>OZ242031.1:0-5996681 GCA_965205045.1 Candidatus Rariloculaceae bacterium | reverse complement strand
ATCTCGACGCCTACGAGGGCCGTCTGGAGTTCTGGGACGCCGAGGCGGCGACAGCCTGGGTGGCCGAGCCGACCTCGCCCGCCCACGAGCGTCCGACGCATCGGCTGGCCGGGCTGGCCGAGCGCATCGCCGCGGTGCGCGGCTCGCCCATCACTTGCCTGGGCTCGATGGATTTGCTCGTGCGGGACGCGGAGGGCGCCCCCCGGCGCATCATGCAGGCGGACCAGTCCGTGTACCTGCGCCCGCTTTCGGGCAACCTGCCCACGGGCGGGGCGATGGTGGTCGGGGAGCACGATTTTCCGGACGTGGTGCTGGAGGTGGACCACACCACGGACGCGCGCAGGGGCAAGCTCAAGCTGTACGGGGCGTGGGGTTTCCCCGAAGTCTGGATACAGGTGCCGGGCGAGCCGTCTCCGAGCCGTCCGAAGAGCCGCCTGCCGGGGTTGACGGTCTATCTGCTGGACGAAGGCGCATACCGGGTTTCGGGCGGGAGCCGGGCGTTTCCGGGCTGGACGGCGGAGGAGATTCATGCCGCCCTGGACGAGGCGGTGCCGTCGGCGGAGACAGCAGCGGCGCTTGAGCGGGTGGGCGCGGTGCTGGGGGCGCGCGAGGGCACAGGACCGGACGACGACCCGCTGCTGCGCTCGCTGCGGCGGCAGGCTATGGAGCAAGGCATCGAGCAAGGCATCGAACACGGCCTGGCGGCCCAGCGGGAGACGCTGCGCCGTCTGGCGGAGCGCAAGTTCGGCAAGGAGGCGGCGGCGGAGTTCGCCCGCCGGCTCGAAGCGGCGGCCGACCCGGAACGCATTGCCGAAGCCGGCGAGCGCATCATCGACTGCGGCACGGCGGAAGATCTGCTGGCCCGGCCATCGCCGCGGTAGCAGCCTGCGTCCTGCGGATGTCGGCACCGCGTTGAAATTCATGGCCGCGGGTGCAGTGTGGCCGGACGCACAGGCCGCCGCGTTGGCTGGCCCGTGAAGCGTAAACCCGTATCGAAGGCAGGGGCTTGAAGCCGTATCGTCCGGATGCATGCGCGCTCTCGACCATTCTGGATGGAAAGGCTCGACGCCGACGAAATCCTCATCATCGACGGGGGTACGGGCAGCGAGCTGCAGCGCCGCGGCGTGGCCATGGACGCGCAAGCCTGGAGCGGCGCGGCGGCGCTCGCCCACGAAGCGCTGCTGCGGGAAATCCACGAGGACTACATCCGCGCCGGCGCCGAAGTCATCACCGCCAACACGTTCGGGACGGCGCGGTTCGTGCTGGCGTCCGCCGGGCTCGATGGCGATTTCGAACGCATCAACCGCAGGGCCATGCGGGCGGCCCGGGAGGCCCGCGAGGCTGCGTCCGCCGGCCCGGTGGCCATCGCCGGATCGCTCTCGTGCCTGCCGCCGCGAAACGACCCCGGCGCTTACCCCGACCGGCGCGCGGAATCCGGCGCCTATCGGGAACTGGCGGAGTTCCTGGCCTCGGAGGGCGCGGACCTCATCGCGCTGGAGATGATGGAAGACGCCGTGCACTCCCGCATGGCCATGGCGGCGGCCATCGAGACCGGGTTGCCCGTGTGGTTGGGCGTCAGCACGCGGTTGAACGGGGCCGGCGGCGGACTGGTCGGATTCGACTTTCCCGACACGCCCCTGGCCGAACCCCTGGAGGCGTTGATCCCCATGAATCCGGCGGTGGTCAACATCATGCACACGCCTCCCGAAGCGGTCGGGCCGGCTTTGGACGAGGTGCGGCGGCTTTGGGACGGGCCGGTGGGCGCCTATCCCGAACTGGGCGACTTCGAGGCGCCCGACTGGCAGTTCACGCGGCAACTTGCGCCTGACGAGTTCGTGGCGCATGCCAAGGCCTGGGCCGGGCGTGGCGCGCGGGTGCTGGGCGGATGCTGCGGCACCCTGCCGGAACACATTCGCGCGCTGAAGGAGGCCGAAGAGGATCTGCTCGCCGCGCGGCGGACCTGACGGCGGGCATCGCCGGGGCGGCTCGCCGACGATCGTTTGCGGAACTGAACTGACCGTGACGGCCTCCGGAGCCGGCACCCTGTGTACCGCCGGCGCAATCGAGGTCGGTGAGGCGAGCGGTTCAGCCGGGTATCGGAATCTCGTCGCTCGTGGCCGGCACGAAGTAGCCGCGCTGAACCGCCGGCCGCCCGGCGATCTGCAGGTACCATCGCAGCACGTTCGGGTAAGCGTGCAGGTCGATCTCCTGGCGCGGATGCCGGGCGATCCACGGCCAGGTGGCGATGTCGGCGATGCTGTACCCGCCGGCCAGGTACTCGTGGTCGCCGAGGCGCTTGTCCAGCACCCCGTAGATGCGCTTCGTCTCGTTGTGATAGCGCGTTTCGGCGTAGGGCGCCTTGCCCTTGTTGTAGAACAGGAAGTGGTGTGTCTGGCCCAGCATCGGGCCGACGCTGCCCATCTGCATCATCAGCCACTCCAGCACCTGCCAGCGCCGGGCGCCCGAATCCGGAAACAATTGCCCCGTTTTTTCCGCCAGGTAGATCAGTATGGCCGCCGACTCCATCAGGCTCACCCCCGCGTCCGTATCCACGATCGCGGGAATCTTGTTGTTCGGGCTGATCTTGAGAAAATCCGGCTCGAACTGCTCGTCCCTGCCGATATGCACGGGAATGACCCGATACGGCAGCTCAAGCTCCTCCAGCATGATGGAAACCTTCCGTCCGTTCGGCGTGCTCCAGGTGTATAGATCGATCATTCGGCATCCTTCCAGGTCGGCGACGATGCGTGCGATTTTACCCGGAGAGGCAAGCGCGTGGGTATGAAGGATCTCCATACGGGCATTTCATTGCGGACGACCAATGGAATGAACTGGCGTGGGATTTGTCGTATTACATTCACGGATTGTGAATTCGGGGAGAGACTTCGTGGCCAAACGAAAGTCATTTGAGGAGATTCTGAATACTGAACTCCGCTGGCCTAGGCAGGGCGATAGACCATTCGTGGTTGCCGACGACCCCATGCTTGTCCCTATTAGTCTTCCAGGACCGCGCGCAGGCGGTCTGTCACGTCGATAACGCCTGGTACGTCCCACACCTCGTCCTGCAACAGGAACTTGTGGCTGTTGGTATGCGCAACGAAGGTCGAACGCTCGCGGACGACTTCCACAGGGATATGTGCTGCTCGTACCACCCGGTAGTCGTCGTCAAAGAGGACGGCAGCCAGCACGTCGAATCCATCGAGGTCACGGACCGCGGACATCTGTCTAGACTTGTTGCGACGGTGCATTCGTCGCCCCTTGATCTGGTATCGCTTGCCAATGGCGTCCTGAGCGTCGAAGGCCTTGGTGGAGCTGTCCTCCTGTTTCCATCGGAATGCCTTGCAGAACAAGTATTCGGCAAGGTCGCCAGTCGGAGTGTTTGCCGATCGCAGTACGCCGCGGAGCCGCAGCGCTTCCATGTTGGCCGCATGAAGCGCGAGCAGTTGTGAAATCGACTTGTCGCGAAGGCAATCCATCGCATCGCTTATACTGGCTTGCTTTCAGCTTGGCGTTGACACTACGTCGTTGTCCATTGGTACTGTCGCTTCCGTTGGCATGGGTCTCAAGGCTTCTATAGCGCGCTTTCACGAGGCCCCGGCGAGCGTCGGTCTTTCTTGCTGATGCGGCTGCGGAAGTAAACGGGAGTCGGTCAATGACGCGTTCCAAAAAGAAGCGCCGCGCGGAGGGATACAGGCATCCCGAGGCCAGTGCGTTGCTCAGGCCGGAAGCGGGCGTTCAGGCTCAATTTCGAAAAAAGAAACAACCTGCTACCTACCGTTACGACTCGTCGCTTTCTCCCGCGCTTGACTGGGACGGGCGGAACCCCGCGCGCGAGGAGGCGGAGGCGAGAATCGCCGCATTGCAAGATCGCATTGGCGAGTTGTCGGCTATTCTTGATCCGCGTGCCGCTGAAACAATTTCGGAAACATGCCTCTCCACAGCGCGCGAGCAACTCGCTGCGGCTCGCGATGACGCCGCTGCGTTAAAGGCGCTAACTGAGCCTTTCCTCAATTGGACCGGCAAGGCCGAGCGCCTGTCGTTCGACGTACCGACACTACCTTTGTTCGTTCATGAGCGGCTGTCCACTGCGGCCATCCTGGAAACCCTGAAGGGACACGCGACGGATCGGCAGGTGGACATGTTCGACTTGTTCGGCGAGAGCGATCTGCCCATCCATGACCGCGTGCTCAAGGCCTATGAACACCGCGACGGTTGGGTAAACCGCCTGGTTCTCGGCGACTCGCTTGTAGTCATGAACTCGCTGCTCAACTACGAGGGTCTCGGCGGGCAGGTGCAGACGATCTACATGGACCCGCCCTATGCCGTGAAGTTCGGTTCGAACTTTCAGCCTTTCGTGCGGAAGCGGGGTGTCACACACGGTGCCGACGACCACATGGCGCGCGAGCCCGAAATGGTGCAGGCCTACCGGGATACCTGGGAACTGGGCGCGCACTCCTTCCTGACATACTTGCGCGACCGACTGCTGCTGGCACGGGAACTCCTTCATCCTTCGGGCAGCATCTTCGTGCAAATGTCAGACACCAATCTGCACCACGTGCGCGAGGTGATGGACGAAGTATTTGGCGCGGAGTGCTTTGTCTCACAGATCAGTTTCCAGACCACCTCAGGATTCAAGACCCGCACGCTGGCGACGCTTGGCGATTTCCTTCTGTGGTACGCGCGCGATCCAGAGCGGATGAAAGTGCGCAAGTTGTTCGAGGAACAGCCCGTGGTCCTCGGCGAGGGCAACGCGCGCTGGGTGCTGCTCCCGGACGGTAGCTATAGGGGCGTAACGGCTGCGGAGAAGCGTAGGGAGGTTCCGCTTCCACAGGACGCACGCCTCTACAAGCCCGGTGACCTGCAGAGTCAGGGTGCGGCTCGAGAACCGCAGCCATTCGAGCATCAAGGCAAGAAATATCGACCCGGCCCCAATTCGCACTGGAAACCGAATTACCCGAACGGGCTGGAACGTCTCGCGGCCGCGAACCGAATCCATGTCGCTGCCAACAGTATTCAGTATCGGCGGTTCACCTCGGATTTCCCGTACAAGGAACGAGGCAATCTGTGGACGGACACACAAACCGGCAGTTTCACAGAAGCAAAGAAGTACGTCGTGCAGACCAACCCTAAAGTGGTGGAGCGCTGTTTGCTAATGACCTCCGACCCGGGCGATCTGGTTCTTGACCCAACCTGCGGCTCCGGGACGACTGCGTGGTGTGCGGAGAAGTGGGGCCGGCGCTGGATCACCTGCGATACGTCGCGGGTGCCCCTCGCACTCGCCCGTCAGCGAATGCTCACGAGCACATTCGATTTTAATCGCCTCACGGACCCGGATCGTGGGCCTGCGGGTGGCTTCGTGTATGAGCGCAAACAGAACAGGAAGGGCGAGGAAATCGGCGGCATCGTGCCACACATTACGCTCGAATCCATTGCCAACGATGAACCGCCGAAAGAGGAGGTGCTGGTCGACCGTCCGGAAAGGGACAGACAGGTAACGCGCGTCAGCGGCCCGTTTTGCGTCGAAGGGACCATCCCCGCGCCGGTGGACTGGGAAGGCGACGGCGAGGAAGACTCGGGTGACGCTGCGGCTGTCGAAAGCTACGAGAGTCATGTAGAACGCATGATCGAAGTGCTGCGGAAGTCCCCGATCCTCCACGTTGGCGGTGGAAGGCGCGTGTCGCTGTCAAAGGTCCGCCGACCGGCGCGTACCATGAGCCTTTCCGCCGAGGCTTTGGTCACGGAGGAAGGCGATAGCATGGTTGCAATCGTCTTCGGCCCGGAGAACGGCGCCGTAGCGGAGACGCTGGTATTCGAGGCGGCGCGCGAGGCCTATGCAAAGAGTTTCGGTCACTTGTACGTAATCGGTTTCGCGATACAACCGGAGGCCCGGCGCCTGATAGAGAATTGCGAAAGGACCGTCGGCGTGCCGGCGACCTACGTTCAGGCGAGCATGGATCTGGTCATGGGCGACCTCCTCAAGAACCTGCGCTCAAGCCAGATCTTCTCCGTCTGCGGCTTGCCGGACGTGCGAATCGAGCAAACGAATGATAGGGAATACCAAGTAGAGCTGCTCGGCCTCGATGTATTCGATCCTGTGGAAATGGACTCCGATCATCGGGAAGGGAATGACGTCCCGGCGTGGTTTCTCGATACCGACTACAACGGATTGTGTTTCCATGTCTGTCAGGCATTTTTTCCGCGTACATCCGCCTGGGCCGCTCTCAAGAAGTCATTGCGCGGAGAATTCGACGATAGCGTATGGGCACACTTGTCGGGCACAGTCAGCGCGCCGTTCCGTGCCGGCGACCACAGCCAGATCGCGGTGAAAGTTGTGGATGACCGGGGCAACGAACTGATGGTGGTCAGGTCATTGGCGGAGGTGGAGGAGTGATCCACACGGTTCGAATTCGTCGCTTTAAACGATTCAGGGAGGTTGAATTCCGGTTGCCCGGGCATCTGGTGCTTGCCGGTCCCAACAACACCGGCAAGACAACGGTGCTACAGGCGATCGCGTCGTGGAGTCTTGCGCTCCGGCGTTGGCGTTTGCTCAACGACTTCAATCCGCGTAGGGGATACACATACGCGCCACTTGCCCGGCAGGCTTTCACGTCGGTTCCTCTGCGGAGCTTCGATTTGCTGTGGATGGATCGTGAGTATCAAGGCGAGATCGAGATTGAGCTTCGGCACAGCGCCGGTTGGTCAGTGACCATGGCATTGCGCGCCGACAGCACCGAGCAGATATATGTTCGTCCAACAACGGGCACATCTTCCGAGACGTTGCGCACGCTCGATCTCGGCGTGGCGTTCATCCCGCCGATGACGGGGGTCGGGATCGACGAACCTGTATTTCAACCTCCGAAGATCGAACAGCTTCTTGGCTTGGGTCGACCGGGGGAGGTCCTGCGCAACTTGCTGACGGAAGCCAACCGCGATGAACTCGCCTGGGCCGCGCTTCAAGATTCGATCGGCAAGCTCTTCGGTTACGAACTCCTGCCTCCGGACTCGAGCGGCGCCGACATTCGCGCAGATTACAGGGTGATGGATGGCGGGCCGGCGCTCGATATCGCAAGCGCCGGTAGCGGTTTCCAGCAAGTGTTGATGTTGTTGACGTTTATCAACACGCGGCCAGGGGCGGTCATGCTGATGGACGAGCCTGACGCGCACTTGCATGTAATCCTTCAGGACGCCATCTATCATGAGTTGCGGACCGTGGCTGCTCGACAGGGATCCCAACTCATCATTGCGACCCAATCCGAGGTGGTCATCAACTCGGTCGAGCCTCGCGAGCTGTGCGTTGTGTTGAACGAGCCGAGAATGGTCGCGGATAATGACGAGCGTGCCCGGTTGATTTCTTCGCTACGCGTATTGAGCAACTCGGATCTGATGCAGGCGTTGCAAGTGCGTGGCATTCTCTATGTAGAGGACTTCACGGATATCGACATTCTTCGCGCCTGGGCCGCAGCGCTGAACCATCGAGCCTCGACTCTGCTGACGACAGAATTGATGTGGAAGCCGGTCGTCTTCCAGACGCGGCGAGGTGGTGTCGACGCTGCTGGAATCAAGGCGCGTGAACACTTCCAGGCTCTGCGACTCGTGCGGGCCGATCTTCCCGGCCTTGAACTTGTCGACGGCGACGCGCACCCGGATATTCGGGGTGGCGAGATCACCGGTACTGGGCTCCAACGGCAGCGGTGGCGGCGTTGCGAGATCGAAAGCTACCTCATCCACCCGGATGCGCTCGCCCGCTTCGTCGAGTCCGTAGTCGGCTCAGGGTCAGCCGGGCCGCATGTCGAAGACATGCTTGCCTATATGCGTCGCCAGTTTCCGCCTGGGGTAATGGACGATCCGCTCGGCGACTATGCGTTCTTGAACCGTACCAAGGCGCGAACGGAGATTCTTCCGCCGTTGCTGGAAGCGGCGGAAGTCTATCTCCCCTACACTCACTTTCATAGGATCGCTCGGGAGATGCTTCCCGAGGAGATTAACCCCGAGGTCACCGAGAAACTTGACGCCATTTGTCTAGCCTTCGGAGTTGAGCCGTGAATACTCACGAGGTTCCGGAGCCGATACTCAATTCACCGTTCGAAGAGCCCTCGGTGCACTGGCGCATCACGGAGCGCGAACCGCCGGTTCGGCGCAGGGGCCGTCGACCGGCAATGTATTTCTATCGGCCGCCTGGCCGCGAGTCCTCATCGAGTCCGGAAGGAACCGGAATCGCCATCGGCCTGAAACTGGTCAACCGTATCCGCGACAAGCTGGCTGAGTGGCGGCCGCTGGCGCTCAAGGGGGAGGGCGGCGTAACACGGACAACGATGGAACTTATGCGTCACTGGCGTCGGGACGGCCGCGGGCAGCGGCTGTTCTTCGCACAACTGGAAGCTGCCGAGACAATTATTTTCCTTACCGAAGCGCGCGCGGATTTTCTGCAGGGAATCGACGTACCGCTCGACGAGCCCGGTGCAGAGGCGAAAGCGGACGGCATTCGAGCGTTCCGCAGATACGCCTGCAAGATGGCGACAGGCTCCGGAAAGACGACAGTGATGGCCATGCTCGCGGCCTGGAGCATCCTCAACAAGGTAGCGGACCGGAACAACCGGCGCTATTCGGATGTTGTACTGGTCGTGTGTCCAAACGTGACGATCCGCAACCAGTTGGAAGCACTCAAGCCGCAAGGGGGCGAAGCGAGCCTTTACCGTACGCGCGACCTCGTTCCCGCGCATCTGATGCCTCAACTCGCGCAGGGACGCGTGCTCGTTACCAATTGGCATGTGTTTGAGCCGAGGACGGTCAACGTGTCGGGGCAGACGGCAAAGGTATTGCGTACGGGACGCAAAATCCGAACACGCGAGACGATTCGAATAGGCCCCAGGACGACAACGGTTCGAGGAAACCGCTATCTGACACTGGCCGATCTGGAACTGCAAAAGTCCATTGGCCTGATCGCCGTCCTCGACGAACAAAGGGACCGGCAAGGCAACCTGAAGTCCGTTTCGGCCGAATCCGTTCGCTATGTGGAGAGCGACGCCAGGCTCATTCAGCGCGTTCTCGGCCGCGAGGTCGGCGGCAAGCGGAACATTCTCGTGATGAACGACGAGGCGCATCACGCCTACAGGATCCGGCGGACTGAGCCGGATGAGGACGAGGGGGACCTGTTCGGAGACGAGGTTATCAGCGACGAATTCTATCGCGAAGCGACAGTCTGGATAGACGGACTCGACCGCATCCACAAGTATCGCGGGATCAATCGGTGCATCGATCTTTCCGCTACCCCCTACTACCTCGGCCGGGTCGGACAGGACGCCAACCGGCCGTTTCCCTGGGTGGTGAGCGATTTCGGGCTGATCGACGCCATCGAATCCGGGTTGGTCAAGATTCCCCAACTGGCGGTTCGCGATACAAGCGGGAAAGCGGTTCCCGGTTACTTCAACATCTGGCGCTGGATTCTTCCCAAGCTGACTCCGGCGGAACGGGGCGGCAGGCGCGGCAGGGTGAAGCCGGCCGCGATACTGAAGTATGCGCACGTGCCCCTGGCCATGCTCGGCGGGCTTTGGGAAGAACTGCTCACCGAGTGGGGGCGGCGGCAAGACGAAAACCGCCCCCCAGTCTTCATCGTCGTCTGCAAGGATACCGCGCTCGCCAAGGTCGTATACCAGTGGCTCGCCGAGGATATGGCGCCAGTGGGGATTCCGCCCTCGCGCCTCGAAGGATTGCGAAACGCCAACGGCACCGTGCATACGCTTCGGGCGGACTCCAAGGTGGTCCGTGAATCCGACAGCGGTCATCCGAAGTCCGACGATGATCGCTGGATGCGTCTGACTCTCGATACGGTCGGCAAGATCGATTGGCCCCGGGATGTACAGGGGCGAGCCCTCTATCCCGAAGGTTTCGAGGCACTCGCCGAGAAGCTGGAAAAGCCACTACATCCTCCTGGCAGGGACATAAGGTGCATAGTCAGCGTCGGAATGCTCACCGAGGGATGGGACTGCAACACGGTTACGCACATCATCGGACTTCGGCCGTTCATGTCGCAATTGCTTTGCGAGCAAGTGGTGGGCCGCGGACTACGCCGCACGAGCTACGCCGTGGATGAGAATGGCAGGCTCGGAGAAGAGGTTGCAAAAATATTTGGAGTTCCATTCGAAATAGTGCCATTGAAAGAGAACCCGCCAGGCACGGTACCAGTCTCGCCTCCGAAGGTATGGCGCATACGGGCTGTGCCTGAGAGGGCGGATCTCGAGATTCGGTTTCCGCGTGTCGAAGGTTATTCGCAATCGATCCGGCACCGCGTTAATGTTGATTGGGACAATATTGCTCCACTTCGCCTGGACCCAACGAACATTCCGCCGGAGGTTGAAATGAAGGCGGGGCTTCCCAGCAACAGCGGAAGACCGTCGTTGATTGGCCCGGGTCGCCTGGATCGAGTGGACCTCAGCCCTTATCGAAAGGGACAGCGCCGCCAGAGACTGGTATTCGAGCTGGCTCGGGACCTGACTCGCGAATATCTTCAGCAGCCGGGTTGCGACGCCCCGCCGCATGTGTTCTTCGCCCAATTCGCATCCATCGTGACACGATATCTCGACGAGAAAGTTGAACCAGTCGATCCAGCACGGGATGTCGACGCCTTTTTGTCCCCGTGGTATGGCTGGCTCGTCGAACGACTTGTCGCCGCCATCGTGCCCGATGACCGCGCGGGAGAAGACGCCGAGTTGCCTCGCATCGAGAGTGGGAGGGGACCCGGTTCAACGATGGATGTCGATTTCGAGACAAGGCGTGAGCCGTATCCAGTTGTCAAGAGCCACGTAAGCGCGGTCGTGCCAGACACGGCGAAATGGGAACAGACCGCTGCATACCGTATCGACACCCATCCACTCGTTCACTCGTTCGTCAAGAACGCCGGTCTCGGGTTTGCGATTCCTTATCTGCACAATGGCGAACATCATGAGTATTTCCCGGACTTCATCGTTCGGTTGAAATGCCGTGAGAAGTACCACCTGATACTTGAGACCAAGGGTTACGATCCACTTGCGGAAGTGAAGGCGCAGGCTGCCAACCGCTGGGTCCGAGCTGTAAATTCGGCCGGCGGATTCGGTGTTTGGAAATTCGATCAAGTTTTTGAGATGAGCAAGGTCGGTGAGGCGGTCAGCCAAGCAGCGCAAGAGTTCTCGGAATAGCGAGTAAGGTCATCGACATTCTAAGTGTATTGCGCGCTAGCCTCGCCGACGGTGCCGTGCTCACAAGCGCTGATATCGGCGCGCGATACAGCGTGGACTACACCGGGGAAAATCCGCATCGCCCCGTCGCCGTAGTCAAGCCCGGTTCCACCGAAGAAGTCGCTACCGTGCTGCGAACCTGCTCGGAGTTCGCCCAGCCGGTGGTTGTGCAGGGCGGGCTCACCGGCCTGGCGGGAGGGGCCACGCCCAGAAAGGGCGAGATCGCCATGTCGCTGGAGCGGCTGAACGGGATCGAAGAGCTGGATCCCGTGTCCATGACCATTACCGCCGGGGCCGGCACGCCTTTGCAGGCGGTTCAGGAAGCCGCGGCGGAAGCCGGCCTGCTCCTGCCGCTGGATTTCGGCGCCCGGGGCTCTTGCCATATCGGCGGCGCCATCTCCACCAACGCCGGGGGCAACCAGGTGATCCGCTTCGGCATGGCCCGCAACCTCGTGCTGGGTCTCGAAGCCGTGCTGGCCGACGGCACCGTCATCAGCTCCATGAACAAGATGCTCAAGAACAATGCCGGCTACGACCTGAAACAACTCTTCGTGGGCACCGAGGGCACACTCGGCGTCATTACCCGGGTCGTTCTGCGCCTGGTGCCCCGCCTGTCGAGCCGGTGCACGGCGCTGTGCACGGCGGAATCGTTCGACCGTGCCGTCGACTTGCTGCGCACGGCGCAGACCGGTCTGGCGGGGTCGATCAGCGCCTACGAGGTGATGTGGGCGAGCTACTACGATAAGGTGCTGGAAATCGTCGAGACGCTGCGTTCGCCCTTCGGAGATTCCCACCCGTTTTACGTACTCGTGGAAACGGAAGGCGTGGACCAGGGCAGCGACGACGAGCGGTTCGAGACAGTGCTGGCCGAAGCGCTGGAGTCGGAAACCATCACCGACGCGGCGATCGCCCGTTCCGAGGGCGAACGGCGGACATTCTGGGCGATCCGCGACGGGGTAGGGGAGATCACACCGGCGTTGTCGCCCTACGTGCCCCTGGACGTGAGCATGGACATCGTGGCGATGCCGCGGTTCCTCGATGCGTTCGACCGGGCGCTGGCTGCCGAGTTGCCGAACTCGCTGAACCTGGTGTTCGGCCACCTGGGAGACAACAATCTGCACCTGTTCGTGACCACCGGCCACGAAGCGCAGAACGACAGGGTGGTGGAACTGGCATACGGCCTCGTGGGCGAGTGCGGCGGCTCGATCTCGGCCGAGCACGGTGTCGGCACCCTGAAACGCGACTTCCTGCACCATTCCAGGACGTCCCGGGAGATCGACCTGATGGGGCGGCTCAAGCAGGCGCTCGATCCGCTTGGAATCCTTAACCCCGGTCGGGTGATCCCGGGCTGATGACGCGGCGGACCGGCATTTCGATCGATGCGGACGGAACCGGCGCGCGCGCCGGTAATGCGGAGCCGATCCAATGAGAACACAGGTAGGCATCATCGGTTCCGGCCCCGCCGGTTTGCTGTTGTCCCAGCTACTCGACCTGCACGGAATCGAAAGCGTTGTCCTGGAACGCCGCAGCCGCGACTACGTGCTCGGGCGCATCCGCGCCGGCGTCCTGGAAGAGGGCATGGCGAACATGCTCAGGCTGGCCGAAGTGGGCGGGCGCATGGATCGGGAGGGCCTGGTGCACGAAGGCTTCGAAATGGCCTTCGGCGACCGCCGGTTCCGTATCGATCTTAAAAAGCACACCGGCAAGACAGTAATGGTCTACGGCCAGACGGAGCTGACCCGGGACCTGATGGAGGCGCGCGACGCCCGCGGCGGCCGGCTCGTGTACGAGGCCGAGGGCGTGGACATCCACGACCTGGATACCGACCGGCCGAAGCTTCGCTACAAGAAGGACGGTCTGGAGCACGAAGTGGTCTGCGACTTCATCGCGGGGTGCGACGGCTTCCGGGGCGTCAGCCGGCGCTCGTTCCCGGACGATGTGCTCAGGACCCACGAACGCGTCTACCCGTTCGGCTGGCTGGGCGTGCTTTCGGAAACCCGGCCCGTCTCCGACGAAGTCATCTACGTCAATCACTGGCGCGGCTTCGCCCTGTGCAGCATGCGTTCCATGACCCGCAGCCGCTACTACATCCAGTGCGCCTTCGACGAGGACCTGGAGGAGTGGACCGACGACCGGTTCTGGGATGCCCTGCGGGCGCGCCTGCCCCACGAGGCCGCCGAGTCCATGGAGATCGGCCCCTCCATCGAAAAGAGCATCGCCCCCCTGCGCAGCTTCGTGGCCGAACCCATGCGCCACGGCCGCCTGTTCCTGGCCGGGGACGCCGCGCACATCGTTCCCCCCACCGGCGCCAAGGGCCTCAACCTGGCCGCCTCCGACATCCATTACCTGCACCGCGCCTTCGTGTCCTACTACAAGGAAGGCCGCTCCGACCTCATGGACACCTACTCCGACAACTGCCTCAAGCGCGTCTGGAAGGCCGAACGCTTCTCCTGGTGGCTCAGCACGGTCCTGCACCGCTTCCCCGACCAGAGCACCTTCGACCGCGGCATCCAGCTGGCCGAACTCGACTACCTCGCAGACTCCGAAGCCGCCCAGGCCTCCTTCGCCGAAAACTACGTAGGCCTCCCCTTCTGAGCGAACACTGTCTGCCTGCGCCCTCGCGGGGACCGTCCCGAAATGCATAGCGCCGGGCGAATACCCGGCGCTTGCTTCTTCAGCTTTCGGCTGAAGCTCTACCCGTTACGCGGCAATTCGTTGCTGCGTCGAGACGTTTCCGATCTCGATGGTGCGCGGCCTGAGCGCTTCGGGTACCTCGCGGACGAGGTCGATGTGCAGCAGGCCGTTGTCGAGGTTGGCCCCGCTGACCCGCACATGGTTCGCGAGCTGGAAGGCGCGCTTGAACCCGCGCGTCGGGATACCCTGGTGCAGGTAGGTCCGACCGTCGTCCCGACCCTTGGCCGGCTTGCCTTCGACGGTCACCGTGGCGTCCCTGGCTTCGATCGAGAGCTCATTCTCGGCGAATCCGGCGACCTCCATGGTGATGCGGTAATCGTTCTCGTCCACCTTCTCGATGTTGTAGAGCGGATAGCCATCTTCGCCGGTTCGCGAACTGGCCTCCAGCGCATTCATCATGCGATCGAAGCCGATGGTGGAGCGGAACAGGGGAGTGAAGTCCAAACGTGTCATGATTCGTTTCCTCCGTTTTGCAACATGCTGGTTTACGAAATCGCCCCTTGGCGGCGTCCTGTCGTGCTTTCGGCCGGCCTTCAGCGGCGTGTTCCGGGCACGACTCTGATATAGGATCGGCTCCCGGAATTTCAAGGCCCCGGAATTCGGGAACCGCTTGGCGGGTCGGGCGAGAGCGCCGCCCAGGAGCGCCAGCAGGAGCGCCGGCAGGAGCGCCGCGCAGGATCGCCGGCAGGAACGCCGGCACTTGAACAGGCCGGTCCCGGTGACCTACTCTTTCCTGCACCCCGGAAAGGCGAAGCAGTGCGTGTCCGAACAGTCCGAATCAGTCAAGCGACCGCGACCGCGCCGCGGGTTCGGCACCACCCCCGGCGGACGGGCCTTCGTCTGGCTGCTGACACTGACTTCCGTCGCTGTCGTGCTCGCGGTGTATTTCAGCTTCCGCGGGGCGAACGAGACACCCGTGGAATTTCCCGTCGAGTCCGGTGCATCCGCCGAGACCGGTGCAGCAGATCCATCCCCGTCGACGCCGGAGTCCGGCGCCCTGGCGATTCAGCCGGACTACTACATCCCGGGCGAGGATTTTCCGGACAAACACGCCGCGGTCGGCGAAACCGCGGACGAACCCATCCCAGGCGGCGAAACTTCGTACGACCCCTAACTGGCCCTGGCCAGCGTCGCCCGTTCGGCCTCGTTCTCGAAGATGATCAGCCCCGTGGCGGTGTTGGACGCCGGCACGTGATAGTGCCGATAGACTTCCGTGATGTCCTTGTCCAGCGCGCCCCGCATGATCAGCCACATCACCAGTTCGATCCCCTCCGCTCCGGCTTCGCGCACGTACTCGATGTGAGGCAGGTCGATCAGCCGCTGCGGGTCACCGGTCAGGTCGTCGAGAAAGCGGCGGTCGAACTCGCTGTTGATGACGCCGGCGCGTTCGCCGTGCAGCTGGTGTGACATCCCGCCGGTGCCGAAGATCACCACCCGCAGGTCCTCGACGTACGCTTCCACCGCCTTGCGGATGGCGCGTCCCAGGTCGAAGCAGCGCTTGCCGGTGGGCGGCGGGTACTGAACCACGTTCACCGCCAGGGGTACGACCGGGAACGGCCAGGCCTCGGGCTGGCCGCAGGTCACCGACAGCGGCACGGTCAGGCCGTGGTCCACATCCATCTCGTTGACGATGGTCAGGTCGAATTCGTCCAGGATGAGCGATTCCGCCAGGTGCCACGCCAGTTTGGGGTGGCCCTGGACCACGGGCACGGGCCGCGGACCCCAGCCCTCATCAGCCGGCGGGAACTCCCTGGCCACGCCGATGGCGAAGGTCGGTATCACCTCCAGCGAGAACGCCGTGCCATGGTCGTTGTAGACCAGTATGACCACATCCGGATCGACCCTGGCGAGCCACTCCTGCGCCGGTCCGTAACCGTTGAACAGCGGTTGCCAGTAGGGTTCTTCGGTCCTGCCCAGGTCCATGGCGGCCCCGATGGCCGGCACATGCGACGTGCCGAGTCCGGCAATGATCTGCGCCATTACTTCTGCTCCGATTTGCTTCGGTTGCCTTCGATGGGGCGGCCGCCGCCGGCCATCATGGCCCGGTATTCCTCCTGGGTCAGCCCCGACATGGCGCCGGCCATGTACTGGAACGACCTGCCCAGCGTGGCGCCGAGCTTGGAGGTGTAGTAGATGTTGCCGCCCACGTGGATCATCCCCAGCCAGTCCCGCTCCAGCACGCACCGGCGCTGCTCCCCGGTGAGCGGAAACCGGTCCAGGTAGCCGGGCTCGTCGGCCAGGAACGCCTCGCGGTTCTCCGCCTTCATCAACGACATGCAGAACATGTTCAGATGGTAGCCCTCGTGGCACCGGTCCTTGTTGAACAGGTACGTGCCCGGGATGTCTTCGAATGCGTCGGTATCGACCATGATCCTGCTACCTCGCGCGCCTGCGCACTCTAGCTGCTGAGGCTCCGTTCCAGCCGGTCCAGCGTCCGCATGGCCGGCAGCACCTGTGCGACGCTGGCGTTGGGTTCGCGCCCCTCCCTGATCGCCGCGATGAACTCGCGGTCCTGCAGTTCGATGCCGTCCATGGAGACATCGACAGTCGAGACATCGATGGGATTTTCCTTCCCGTCGAAGAGGTCGTCATAGCGGGCGATGTAGGTACCATTGTCGCAGATGTAGCGGAAGAATGTGCCCAGCGGCCCGTCGTTGTTGAACGACAGCGAAAGCGTGCAGATCGCGCCCGAGGGCACCTTCATGCCGATGCTCATGTCCATGGCGATGCCCAGCTCCGGGTGCATCGGACCCTGCAGGGCATGGACCTCCGAAGCTTCTTCGCCCGTCTGGTACTGGAACAGGTCCACCGTATGGCAGGCGTGGTGCCAGAGCAGGTGGTCGGTCCAGCTTCGCGGCTTGCCTTCGGCGTTGATGTTCTTGCGCCGGAAGAAGTAGGTCTGCACGTCCATCTGCTGGATGGTGAGTTCGCCGGACCGGATTCGCTGGTGAATCCACTGGTGACTGGGATTGAATCTCCGGGTGTGCCCCGCCATCGCCACCAGCCCCGTCTCTTCCTGGGCCCTCACCAGCCGCTCGGAGTCGGCCAGCGAGTCGGCAATGGGAATCTCGATCTCCACGTGCTTGCCGGCACGCATGCACTGCTCGCCCTGGTCCGCGTGCATCTGGGTGGGCGTGGTGAGTATCGCGGCTTCGACCCCCGGCTGCTCCAGTCCCTCGGCCAGGTCCGTGGTCCAGTGCGGGATGCCGTACTTCCTGGCCACCGCGGCCGTGGTGTCGGGCGACCCGCCGGCGAGCGAGACGACTTCAACCCCGTCGATACGGGCCAACCCCGCCAGGTGCTTCTGCCCGAAGGCACCCTGACCAGCCAGACAAATCTTCATTCGAGATACTCCTTGTTCCACCGGGCCGCGCGCAAGTAAAAACTCGCGCCGCGAGTTGGCGAGCTTCATGCCGCAACGACCGGCACAATCCGCGAACCGCGTATTAGAAACGTCCCGGTGAGCGTGCGCAAGTCTTGCGGTTGCCCTATACTCCTGCGGCTCAACGCGCCCGTAGTTCAGCTGGATAGAACGCCGGCCTACGAAGCCGGAAGTCGGGAGTTCGAATCTCTCCGGGCGCGCCAGTTCGCTCGGGGTCCTTCTCCGGCGTATTTGGAGAGGGGTGAGAGTCCACGCTGTTGGTGGTACGTAGGTGAAGCATACACATCGCCAGGATGGCGACGGGAGATCGAGGGTCCCACCCTTTGTCTGGCCATCTCTCGATGAACTGACGAAGCACGTTGAACCACGGCCAGTGCTGACCGATGCACTTGGCGATGCCAAGGCCGTTCTTGGAATCGCGGGCGGGCTGGATGCAGAAGGAATCGCCGGATTGAGCTTGTTCTTCGAGCGGCAGCCGCGCATCCCGGTCATGTTGATCATCGCGGTATATGCAGCGTGCCCTACTCGCCGCGATCACTTGATGCGCTTGCTGGAACTCCAGCACGAATCCGGAAACAGTATCGAGTTTCGAATCCTGTTGATGGAAGAATTGGGCGGTGGGCTTCCGGCGAACTGCCTTGTCGGACTCCTGCATGGCGGTATCCCGCCGATTTTCGTGTTCGGCCCGACGTCGGGCTTCAAGCGGGATAACATCGATACCACACAGTTCAACCTTGCCTTCCGTGCGCCGCCGGCCATGTTTGACGAGTGGCGGAAATGGTTCGACGCAACTTGGCGTCGAGCGACGCCATTGACCGAAGAGACGGTGGAAATCCCGGCGTTGGTGCCGGCCAGGGGCTCGCCGGAGGCGGCGGTTCAATGGGAAAGCTATCGTGCACTTTGCGCAAGCGTTGAGCGGCAACAGCATGTGACCGTTGACGAGAGCGGGGAGGTCCAGGATGGGGCGAAGGCGGATGGCTCCGAAGATCGCACGCCGACTCGCAAGCTCGAGTTACCCAAGCTCGATCGTTTGGCACTGAGGCTAACGCGCCTGTTCGAGGCTGGCCGGCAAGTTACAGTCAACCAGTCCAGTGCGGTCCGACCACTTGATCTACCCATACGCCCAAGCCTGCTCAATGAGAAATCGGTGTATCACGATGGAACAATCACTCAACGTCAGTCCTTCCGTGTGTCGGTCTTCTCTCAGGAAGAACTCAAGGCGCTCGAAAGTAACCGAAAAGGTAGCCAGCTCGTTATTGGAAAGCTCGGGCTGTCGCTCGAAAAGGGCGTCTATTGGGTTCCTGATGACATAGTTCCAATCCTTCAAGTGGAACTTAATGCAAAGAATGAAGCAGCGAAGCAAAGATTGAGGAACCTTGTCGGAGAAAATGCAAAGACCTTTGTGGAAGGCAAGAGAAATAAGTTGAAGCAGGACCTGTCGGCAGTATGCAAGCGACTGCATGGTGACGATGCGGTCCTCCCACATGTACTCACGGAAGTTACCGATGCACTGACAGGACGCATAGAAGGAGCGTTCAGAAAGCAGTTCGTTACTCCCGTGACGCTTACGAATGTCCAGATGGATTTCACTGGCACGCGAGGCTGGGAGACACCTTGGACCCAGGCCGAAAAACTCGTGTTGGCACTTTGCCGCTTCGCTCGCGAGGCGATATGCAAGCCTCTGACTGGTCTGTTAACGTCGCGGTCTGATATCGCAACAGCTATGGATGTCGCGGGCGACCACATTCGGACCCTCGCCTCTACCAACCGACCGCGAGCCGAGCGCGTAGCCCGGTCGGAACTCAACACACTCAATCAGATTGAAGACGCCGACGTAACCCCTCGGGACCGATGCGAGGCGGGGTTCATGCTTATCGACGGAGAGCCGCCAGATCGTATTCGAGATTTTGTCGCCGACAAGGAAGCGCGAAGGAGGTGGAATGGAACCTAACAAGACCACGGTTTTGTGTTTCAAGCGAGGGCGTGAATGGACGTGCGACAATTGGCGCAGCCAGCAATGAGCTTCTGTAAGCGGACTCGTGTCTGATCATACCTACTTCGACAATCTGATCTGGCAGATTGCTGATCTGCTACGAGGCCCCTATCGTCCGCCTCAGTACGAGCGGGTGATGTTGCCCATGACTGTCCTACGGCGCTTCGACTGTGTGCTGGCTCCGACTAAAGACAAGGTATTGGCGGCCTACGAGCGACGGCGGGGCGGCAAGCTCGAAGGGGCCGCTCTTGACCCCATACTCAACCAGGCTGCCGGCCAGCGCTTCCACAATCGTTCGGCCCTAGATTTCGAGAAGCTCAAGGGCGACCCTGACAACGTCGACACGCACTTGGTCAGCTATCTCGCTGGTTTTTCAAATAACGTTCGCGACATCTTCGAGTTCTTCGAGTTCGAAGCCGAGATAGCAAAGATGCGCGAGTCGAACATCCTATATCTTGTGATCTCGAAATTCGCCGATGTCGATTTGCACCCGGATGCAGTGCCCAACGAGCAGATGGGGCTCATCTTCGAGAACCTCATTCGCCGCTTCAACGAACTCGCCAACGAAACCGCCGGCGACCACTTCACACCGCGCGAAGTCATCCGATTGATGGTGAGTATCCTGTTCATTGAGGACGACGAGCTGCTCGCGACACCCGGCACGGTTCGCAAGCTGCTCGATCCCGCCTGCGGCACCGGCGGCATGTTGGCGGAGGCGCAGAATTACCTGCGCGAGCACCACAGCGGCGCGAGTCTGTTCGTCTACGGCCAGGACTACAACAAGCGAGCCTTTGCCACTGCCGCGTCGGACATGTTGATGAAGCAGGTAGACCATAACGGCACCGGCACGAATGTTCACTACGGCGATAGTTTGATTGAGGATCAATTCGCCGGCGAGACCTTCGACTACTTCCTCACCAATCCGCCGTTCGGCGTGGACTGGAAGAAGCAGAGGAACGAGATCAGGGAGGAGCACGCGAGGCTCGGTTTCGCTGGCCGCTTCGGAGCGGGGCTCCCACGCATCAATGACGGCTCGCTGTTGTTCCTACAGCACATGATCGAGAAGTTCGAGCCCGTCCGTCCGGCGGAGCACAAGTACGGCTCGCGCTTGGCCATAGTGTTCTCGGGTTCACCGCTTTTCGCGGGCGGCGCTGGCTCCGGCGAGAGCGAAATCCGCAGATGGATCATCGAGAACGACTGGCTGGAGGCCATTATCGCGCTACCCGGTCAGATGTTTTACAACACCGGCATTGGCACCTACGTGTGGATCGTCACCAACCGAAAGGAGCGGCGCCGTAAGGGCAAGATTCAACTTGTCGATGTGCGCGACGTGTGGACTGCGGGTAGCGGCGAGGAAAACAAGCGCAGCCTCGGTAACAAGCGCCGCCATATCTCGCAAAGGCAGATTGACGAGATTACGCTTCTGTACGGCAGCTTTAAGAGAAACGACTGCTCGAGGCTCGTCGACAACATTGATTTCGGTTATACCCGTATCACCGTAGAACGGCCACTACGTCTGCGCTACCAGATGACCACCGAGTCCAAAGTCCGGTTCCTTGACGCGTGCCCGCACTTACTCGACGACCTACAGGCAATCGACAAGACAATGGGGCGCGAGCCGATAAGTGACTGGAACTCGGTTTGGAGCCGCATCGAAATCTTGCTCCATGCGCGCGGGTCCCGCTGGAAGGTGGCCGAGCGAAATCTCTTCCGCAGCGTCGTTACTCGGAAGGATCCGGAAGCCAAGCCTGTCATTAAAGGCGGACACGGCGAATACGAGCCTGACCCAAAGTTGCGTGACTATGAAAGCGTCCCGCTAAAAGACGATGTCGACGACTACTTTGAGCGCGAAGTGCGTCCCTACGTGCTCGATGCATGGATGAACCGAAGCAAGGACAAGATCGGCTACGAGATAAACTTCAATCGCTACTTCTACAAGTACCTACCACCGCGGCCACTGGAGGAGATCGACGCGGATATCGAGAAGGCCGAGCAGAAAATCCTGCAACTGCTGAGAGATGTGACGGCATGACGGCCATCGTGGTAGCTCGACTTCGGTACTGTTTTACCGTTGCCAGCGGCGCTACTCCACAGAGTAGTAGAGTTGAATATTGGGACGGTGACATTCTATGGGTAACACCCGAGGATCTTTCCGCACCAAATTGCTATTGGATCGACGAAACTAGACGCAAAATCACTAAGGCAGGCTACGAGTCCTGTGGCACTACGATTGCGCCACGGGGCTCACTGGTTCTTACAAAGCGCGCGCCGATAGGCCAAGTGGCGTTGCTTGCGCGGCCCGCATGTTCCAATCAAGGCTGCTTCCTTCTCTCGCCACGCGGAGATCAGGACAGTCGATACTATTACTATTGGTTGTTTGTCCAGACAGATAGGCTCCAAGCACTCGGCCGCGGATCTACGTTTTTGGAACTAAGTACCGACGAACTGAAATCGCTGTACATCCCGGTACCGCCTGCTTCCCGGCAGCGTGCCATTGCTGATTATCTCGACCGTGAGATGGCACAATTAAATGCGTTAATTGCCACGAAGGAAAGATTACTTGAGCTGCTAGTCGAAAGGCGTCGGGCGTTAATTGCCCATGCCGTTACTCGCGGTCTTGAGGCAAACGTGGCCTTCCGCGACTCAGGAATCCCTTGGCTAGGGGAGATTCCGGCGCATTGGGAGACTATCGCACTCCGTTTCTTGGTTGATTTCACCAGCGGTGCCACTCCAAACACGGGGATCAGTGAATTCTGGGACGGGGAGATTCCATGGGTGTCGCCGAAGGACATGAAGCGGATCGAAATTCACGATGCCCAAGACCATGTCAGTGAGCTCGCACTTTCGATAGGCGCGCTACGCTTGATTGATCCCGATTCCGTACTCGTTGTCGTGCGTGGCATGATTCTTGCGCACAGCTTCCCCACTGCTGTGACGACTGCGCCAGTGACGATCAATCAAGACATGAAAGCGTTGCGTTGCCGTGCCCCACTCGTTCCGTACTTTCTGCGAGATTATTTTCGCGGTATGGAAGAGTACATTTTATCGCTTGCCGATACGTCTGCCCACGGGACGCGGAAACTCGATACAAAGGTTCTTGGTCGACTGGAAATAGCTGTTCCCCCAATCCAAGAGCAACGCACCATTTCAGCCTACATCAACGAGACGACGGCCAAAATGGATCAGATAGAAGCCGCAGCCCGGTCGACGATATCATTGTTAACGGAGCGTCGCTCGGCCCTCATCACCGCTGCTGTCGCCGGACAGATCGACATGGAGAAGGCTGCGTGATTGTCACCCGCCTCAAAATAGCTAATCTGCGTGCTATTGAGACTGCGGAGTTCCAATTTCTGCCAGGTTTTAACCTTGTCGTCGGTATCAACGGTGTCGGCAAGACGAGTGTTCTCGATGCGTTGGTGGTCTGTCTTTCCGCGGTGATAAAGCAGACCAATATGCTCCGGAGCCGGGTGGAAGCCTTTTCGCTTGATGACATTCGTATCGGAGCGTCCGCTCTGACGGTCGAGTGTAGCTTTAGGTTCGGTGATCGAGAGCACAGTTATCTTGTCCACAAGCCGCGCTATACAAGCGCCCCACAGGAGAAGAAGGCCGGCATGCCTCGTCAGCAGGTTCACGACACGCCACCAAAGACGGAGTTCATGGGCGAACTGCCCCAATTCGTTTCTGGGTCTGCGCTAGGTGGCCGGCCGCTTGCGGCGCTCTACTCAACCAAGCGCGCCGAGCCTTCTGACCGCGCTCCAGGAAAGACAGTTGCGGCTGGCGGAATCGTAGCCGCGTTTGGAGAGGCCTTCGCGAATAGGGAACTCCGCCTCCGAGAGTTTGCCGAGTGGATGAAGGTGCAGGAGGCTCTGAGCGGCGAGCGGGCCGCTGGGTATCAAGTGCTCCTTGCTTGCGAAGACGCTATCCAGCGTTTTCTACCGGGTTATCGCAATTTGCGACAGGAAGGTGAGAAACGCCCGCAACTCTGGATTGACCGGAATTCCACGGCGATCCCTGTTCGACACCTCTCCGACGGCGAGCGCGGTAGTTTGGCCCTGGTGCTAGACATCACACGCCGGCTCGCGCAGGCTAATCCCGAGTTAGGCGTGGCTGCGCTTGAAGCGGAGGCGGTCCTCTTGATCGACGAGATCGATCTGCATTTGCATCCCAAGTGGCAGCGACAGATCGTCCACAACCTCACAGCAACCTTCCCTAACTGCCAGTTCATCGCCACAACGCACTCGCCCCAGGTCATCGGTGAGGTGTCACACGAGCGCATCCATATCATTGCCGAAGGCGAAGTCTACTCCCCCACTCACTCCTACGGTGTCGATTCTGGTCGAGTACTGGAAGAGCTCATGGAGACGGATTCTCGGACGAAGGAGGTGCATGAATTGCTTAACGAGATCTCGCGGGTGATCAGTACTCAAAATTTTGATCGCGCCCGGGAGTTGTTAGGAAATCTGGTGGAGCAATTGGGGGAAGCGGATCCGGAAGTGACACGGACCCGAACACTGCTCGACTTCTTGGAAGGCAAGGAATGAGGGTGATTGCCAAGGGCCCGGAGCCACCAAGCTTGACGGCACATCGCCAAACTGAGCATAGCAACTACGATAACTATGATGACAAGAACGCACTTCGCCATACGATTATAACCGAGCAAGGCGGGATCTGCTGCTATTGCATGGGTCGAATCCACAACGGACCCAGAACTATGAAAGTCGAACACTGGCGTTCGCAGACCCATTATCCTACCCAACAACTCGAATACCGGAACCTGCTTGGTGCGTGCTTGGGCGGGGAGGGGCTGCCACTACGTCTACAGCACTGCGACACCTGTAAGGGAGACCGGGTTCTCTCGTGGAATCCAGCGAATCCAAGCCACCATGTCAACACTCGGATTCGCTATGAGCTAAACGGCAGTATCCGATCGAACGAGGCAGACTTCGATGAACAACTCAATGGCATCCTGAATCTCAACCTTGCATGGCTGAAGAATAACCGGGCGGGAATTCTTACTTCAATGTTGCATTGGTGGAGAGTGCGGGCTCGTCACCTACCTCGGGCTCGCCAACGGCGGCTGCTTGAGCGCGAACGCGACCGACACGCCGCTGAAACCGGCATACTCAGTCCATATTGTCAAGTAGCCGTTTGGTGGTTAGAGCAACGACTTTCGAAGATGCCGCCATGACGGACAATCGCCATACCGAAGCCGCCTTCGAGACCGTTATTGAGACGCACCTCCTGAATAACCGTTACGTAGCTATTCCGGGGGATAGCTTCGACCGTGCGCGTGCGATCTTTCCCGAGACGGTCCTCGCTTTCATCCGTGAGACACAGCCGAAGGAATGGGCCAGACTGGAGGCCCTGCACGGCGACCGGACGAGCGAACAGGTGCTCGGCGACCTGTGCAAGTGGATGGACATGCACGGTTCGCTCGCGACACTGCGCCACGGTTTCAAGTGCTACGGACGCACATTGCGGGTGGCGTTCTTCAAGGCCGCGCACGAATTGAATCCCGAGCTTGAGACCTGCTACGCAGCCAATAGGCTGGGCATCACTCGCCAACTTCACTACTCACCTCGTAGCGAACAGTCCCTCGATGTGACCCTGAGTCTGAACGGCATCCCCGTCGTCACGGTGGAACTCAAGAACCGGTTGACCGGGCAGACAGTGGCACACGCGATGCGCCAATACAGGCGGGACCGCGATCCTCGCGCGCCAATCTTCGAGTTCAAGCGCCGCACGCTCGCACACTTTGCGGTAGACACCGAGTGCGTCCGCATGACGACGCGGCTTGCCGGCAACGCGACCCACTTCCTTCCTTTCGACAAAGGCTCGGACGGCGGGGCAGGTAACCCGCCCGATCCAGGTGGCCGAACCTACCGTACGGCCTATCTTTGGGAAAACGTGCTGGAGCGTCACAGCCTGCTCGATCTGCTAGCGCGATTTATCCATTTGCAAATCGACGAAAAGCGCGACGACCGGGGCCGCAAGGTCAAGGTCGAAACCATGATCTTTCCGCGCTACCACCAACTCGATGCTGTTCGCAGACTGGTGGGCATGGCGGGAAAAGAGGGTGTGGGGCACAACTACCTGATTGAACATTCTGCAGGCAGCGGCAAGAGCAACACGATTGGCTGGCTTTCGCACCGGCTCGCTTCGCTGCACGACGACGGGAACGAACGGGTATATGACAGCGTGATAGTCGTAACCGACCGTGTTGTACTCGATCAGCAACTCCAGGACACGATCTACCAGTTCGAGCACAAACGAGGAGTGGTTCAGAAAATCGAAGAGAGTTCGAAGCAACTCGCGCAGGCATTGGAGAACGCGGTTCCAATCATCATCACTACTCTGCAGAAGTTTCCGTTCGTATCGCGGCAATTGCTGAGAATGGCCGAGGAGCGCGGTGAGGAAGCAACCGGTGTGCTCCCAACGAGGCGTTGCGCGGTCATCGTGGACGAGGCGCACAGTTCGCAGGGAGGGGAGACGGCGACCGATCTCAAGGAAGTCCTCGGCGGCGAACGTCTACGGCAGGAAGCCCGTGAGCGAGCTGCGGAGGACGGTCGCGAGGAGCTTGTGGAGCTGTATCGAAGCATGGCGAAACGGGGACGCCAGGCGAACCTGAGTTTTTTCGCCTTCACGGCAACGCCCAAGCACAAGACTCTGGCGGTTTTCGGTCGTAACGGCGAGCCGGTGCACCGGTACACCATGCGCCAGGCGATCGAAGAAAAATTCATCCTCGACGTGCTGAAGCACTACAGCACCTACAGCACCTACTATCGGTTGCTGAAGGCCAGTGAGGGCGACCCGAACGTAGAGCGCAAGAAGGCGGCCCGCGCGCTCGCCCGTTTTCTGCGCCTGCATCCGCACAATGTCGCGCAGAAAACCGAGGTAATGGTCGAGCACTTCCAGGCCGCGACCCGGCACAAGATCGGCGGTCGCGCCAAGGCGATGGTGGTAACGGGGTCGCGGCTTGAGGCGGTCCGCTACAAGCAGAGCTTCGATCAATACATCAAGTCGAAGGGGTACGCGATCAAGACGCTGGTTGCGTTCTCCGGTACGGTTCAGGACGAAAAGCATCCGAACGTCGAGTACACCGAGGTGACGATGAACCTCGGGATTCGAGAGAAGGAACTTCCGGAGAAGTTTGCGACGCAGGAGTACCAGGTTCTGCTGGTGGCCGAAAAATACCAGACCGGCTTCGATCAGCCGCTCCTTCACACCATGTACGTGGACAAGCGGCTTGCCGGCATTCAGGCTGTCCAGACGCTTTCTCGCCTGAACCGCACTCACCGGCTGAAGGAGGACACCTTCGTCCTCGACTTCGTGAACGACCGCGAGGAAATCCGCGACGCCTTCAAGGCCTACTACGAAGGCGCGGAAATGGGCGACGAGGTGGACCCGGCGCAGATGTACCTCATCAAGGGCGAGTTGGACGCCTCCGGCGTGTATCTGGATGAAGAGCTGGATCGATTCTGCGACGTGTATTTCAAACGCAAGCAGCGTCAGAGCGCAAGGGATCACCAGACCATGAATGCCGCACTCGATCCGGCGGTGTCACGCTTCATCGCGCTGCATGAAGACCAGGAAGAAGAGGCCGAACTCTGGCGTGGCAAGGTCCAAGCGTTTCGTAATCTTTACAGTTTCCTCAGCCAGGTTGTCCCGTACCAGGACTCCGATCTGGAGCGCCTGTATGTCTTCCTCCGTCATCTGGCGGCCAAGCTGCCGCGTCGGCGAAGTGGGCCAGCCTATCAGTTCGATGACGAAGTGCTGCTCGAATACTATCGGCTCCAGAAAATCAGCGAAGGCTCGATCTCGCTCCAGGAGGGCAAAGCCAGCACCCTGGATGGGCCGACCGAAGTGGGGTCGGGCATGGCTCGCGAAGAAGACGTACCGCTCTCCCAACTCATCGACATCGTCAACGAGCGCTTCGGTACTGACTTCAACCAGGCCGACCAACTTTTCTTCGACCAGATTATCGAGGTCGCGGTGGCAGACGATAACCTTCGACAGGCCGCCGCAGTGAATCCGGAGGACAAGTTCGAGTTGGTCTTCAAGAGACTGACCGAGCGACTCTTCGTCGAACGGATGGACCAGAACGAAGAGATCTTCGTCAGGTACATGAAGGACGAGTCCTTCCGGCAGATTGTTAGCGGCTGGATGGCCGGAGAGGCGTATCGGCGGCTGCAGACCGGCCCGGACAGCGGTAACGAGAGGGTCCGTCCTGTCGCTCCTCACCTACGAGTCGTCGAGGGTCGGCCCGAAGATCGCTACGTCACGTGCCTTCCACTCGTCCCCCTCAAGGCAGCCGCAGGCGCCTTCAGCGATCCGCAATACGTCGAAGACGACGCCTTCGAGTGGGTGAGCGTCGAAACGCGCCATCGGTTGCGGCCGGGCATGTTCGTTGCGCAGGTCATTGGCAAATCGATGGAGCCCGCAATTCCGGATGGTTCGCACTGCCTCTTCTGCGCCCCAGTGGAAGGGACGCGCCAAGGTAAGACGGTCCTCGTCCAATTGCGTGACGCCTCGGATCCAGAAACTGGTCAGCGCTACACAATCAAGCGATATACGAGTGAGAAAACCTCGGCCGGGGACTCTTGGCGGCACGAAAAGATCACGCTTGAGCCCGCAAACCCGGACTTCGAACCGATCATCCTCACCGGCGAGGACGAAGGCGAAATTCAGGTGGTTGCGGAGTTGGTGCAGGTGCTGGCGCCATAGATATGCGGGGCGCTGTATCCTGCGCAAGGCTTAAGGCGCTTACCGTCGCCAATTCGTTGGCTTGATGGATTGGTTCCCTATCAGGATGAACGACTGGGCTTCGACTAGGATTCGCAGCCGTCTTTACCGTAAAACATGTCTTCGATTTTCGCATCTGCCCCAAACAAGGCTTCATCGGGAACTTCCACCTGACCCTTGAGGAATCCAAGCTTGCGCTTGCCTTCGGTCGGTTGAGGCACCAAGTCGGCAATGGGCGGATCGTTCTCGCAGTACGCGATGTCATCTGGGATTGATCGGATATAGTCGTTCAACGGTTGCATGGAGCGTTGCTCGATGCAGTATCGGAGAATCGGGACTTGCGCCGGACCAACCTCGAACCCCCGAGGCATTTGCTCACCGAATATCCGCTCCCATTCGGGCTCGATCCGGTCCAAGTCGTTTTCGGTGAATTCAGCCATCGTGGTTCCACTCGTTCCTCCGCATAATTTACTTTGTTTTCGGCTGGTCGCCCACCCGTTGCCCAGGGAGCTGTTTCGCTAAGGATGAGCGAAGGATTGGGATGCCAGAAAAAATCTCCGTGGACGATATTGGCGACCGGCCAAGCCGTAAAACCAGGCTGAAAGCGCAAGTCTGGCCCGGACATGCCATGGAGCGCGGCGCGAGAGGAACGCCTGTTGCTCCGCCGACGGCAACTCCGCCACGGTCTCGAGGTAGACGTCTATCGCGGTGCGGAGCGAGGCTTCTACTTCACGGAACGTCGTTCCGAATACGGCAATATTCAGATCGACGCAGATTGCCTCCCAGGAGCTATCGCGACCGTATGCATAGCACCGAAGTCTCAAGTCCGCACCTCCACGCGTTGTTGATGGTCTCCCCGATTCGGAGACGAACTGGCCATGAAATGACCATACCAATTGGCTTCATTGGCGGCAACTTCGGATCCAGCCTCCGCACCGATGGCCCAATATAGGCTGATCGCGAAAGCGGTCGGCGATCACAACGGCATCTAGTTCAGCCGTTGGTCCGCGTGCTCGCGCAGGTAGCGCTCCACGAATTCCTTGTAATGGGCCATCGCCTTTCGGGTGAGGCTGCCGCCGCCCTGGGGGAACTCCACCGCGCTGCCGTCGCGCAGCGTCAGGCTGCGAACCGGCATCACTTCCCGCGTGGCGCTGGTGATGAAGCTTTCCGTCGCGCGGGCCGCGTCTTCGAGCGGGATGTTCCGCGTGACGATCCGGAGTCCATGGGCCGAGCAGGCTTCCTGGAGCGCGACCCGCGTCAGTCCCCGCAGGTGACCCGCGTTCTCCGATGGGGTGACCAGTTCGCCGTCGATCACGAAGAAGACGTTGCTGTTGGACGATTCCGTGACCAGGCCCGCGTCATTCAGCATGACGCAGTCGTCGGCGCCGAGCTCTCGCGCTTCGATCACCCCCAGCACGTTGTTCAGGTAATTGCCGCCCTTGATGTTGGGATTGAGCGCATTTATCGGGTTGCGCCGCGTACGGGAAATGGCCAGACGGACCCCCTCGCTGTAAAAGTCGTCCCGCCAATGGGTCAGCTCCTTCACCACAATCACATAGCGCGTCGGCAACTCCGGGTCCGGATAGAGATCCACCGGCCCCTCGCCGCGCGTGACGCAATAGCGCACATACACGTCCTCACCGGCTTCCCCCGCACCCGACGCCCTGAACGTCCTGCGAATCTCTTCCATCATCTCCCGCTTGCCCGGCTGCAGCCGCAGGTGAATCAGCCGTGCGGAATTCTCGAACCTCTCCCAGTGCTCATCGAAGAACAACGGAATCCCCCCATAGGTCCGAAACACCTCGTATACAGAGTCCCCATACAGAAACCCCCGATCCATTACCGGAATCCGCGCCTCGCCGACAGGCGCAATAACCCCATCGACATTAGCCATGTTCCGAATCTTCTTCACCATGCTCTCCCCCTCAGGTGAATCCTGAGATTTCGCTCAAGATCGTCCCGCACCCGTCCCATATCGTCAACGCCGCAGAGCGATCGCAAATCCGTCACCGGCAACGCCTCGAACCCGCACGGATTGATCCGCGAAAACGGCTCAAGGTCCATGTCCACGTTAATCGCGATACCGTGGTACGAACACTGCCGGCTGATCTTCAGTCCCAGCGCGGCCAGCTTGCACCCCTCCGCGTAAACCCCCGGCGCATCGCGCCGCCCCCGCGCTTCCACGCCGTACCCCGCCGCCGTATCGGCCACCGCCCGTTCCAGCGCCTCCACCAGCCCGCGAATGCCCAGCTTCAGGCGGGCCAGGTCCAGCAGCGTATACGCCACCAGTTGGCCCGGGCCGTGGTAGGTGACCTGTCCCCCCCGGTCGATCTTCAGGACAGGAATATCTCCGGCATCGAGCACGTGCGCCGCGTTGCCGTTGAGTCCCAGCGTATAGATCGGGGGATGTTCCACGAACCAGACTTCATCCCGGGTTTCCCGGCCGCGCTGGGCGGTGAAGCGCTTCATCTCCTCCCAGACCGCCGGGAGCGGAAGCCGGCCCAGGACGCGCGCGACCGGACCATCATCCACAGCCGAAGCCTCAGCCGAAGCGGTCCACGCGCGCCGCGGACTGTCCGCCGACGGCGCGATCATTGAAACCAGAGGCTGATCCCGTCCTTGATTCGTTGCCAGAGCCCCGCTTCGGCCACATCCGCCAGCGCCACCAGCGGCAGTTCGGCCAGTTGTTCGCCGTTCATCGAAATCGTGACCGATCCCAGCAGCGCGCCCGCTTCGATGGGCGCCGTCAGGCCCTCTTCCACGACCGTATCCGACACGAGGGAGTCGTAGCGTCCCTTGGGAATCGTCAGGAAATAGTCCTCCGTAACGCCCAGGGACACCGTGTCGGCTTCTCCCTTCCACACCCGCGCCGCGGTCACCTCGTCCCCTTCGGAATACAATCTGTAGGTCTCGAAGAACCGAAAACCGTAGTTCAGCAGCGCCTGGCTGTCGTTGGCCCTCGCTTCGGCGCTGTGGGACCCCATGACCACGGACACCAGCCGCATGCCGGAGCGTTCCGCCGACGTCACGAGACAGTAGCCGGCCGCCTCGGTGTAGCCCGTTTTCAGGCCATCCACGGACTCGTCCCGCCACAGCAGCAGATTGCGGTTGGGCTGTTCGATGTCGTTGTAGGCGAATGCCCGCTGGGAATACCAGGCGTAGTACTCGGGGAACTCGGAAATGATCGCCCGGGCGATGGCGGCGGCATCCCGGGCGGTCATGTAGTGGTCCGGGTCCGGCAGGCCGGTGCTGTTGCGGAAGGAACTGTTCTCCATGCCCAACTGTTCCGCGTAGAAGTTCATCAGGTCCGCGAATGTCTGCTCCGTTCCCGCGACGTGCTCGGCCAAAGCCACGCTCGCATCGTTGCCCGACTGCACGATCATTCCCTGCAGCAGGTCCTCCACGGAAACGGTGGTGCCTACCTGGATGAACGTTCTCGATCCTTCCGTGCCCCAGGCATTTTCGCTGACCCGGACCTCGTCATCCAGGCCGATCAATTCATCCTCGATCGCCTTGAAAACCGAATAAGCGGTCATCAGCTTGGTGAGGCTGGCCGGATCGAGGATTTCGTCGGGATTGCTTTCGGCAATGACGTCCCCGGTGGCGTGATCGATGAGAATATAGCTCTTCACGCCCAGTTGCGGCGGTGCCGGAATGGGTACTTCCTGGCCGTGGAGCGCGGGAGCGATGGCAAGGGCGAAGGCGGTCAGCATCCAGGTTCGGAGCATCGGATTCCTCCTGAGGGGCGGCTGGGTTGGAATTGTAACGGGGTTCACGGGCCTATAACCAGATGGGGTTTTTCGTAGCCCATCGCAACGAGATTGGCGACGGCCGCGTCGGCGGCGTCGACATCGGAGAAGGGTCCCAGCCGCACCCGGTACAGACTGGGCGATGCGCCGTGGTCGGCATCGATATTGATCCGTTCGAAACCTGCCGCGTGCAATGCATCGACGAATCGCGCGGCAGCGTCCCGGCGGGAGAATGCCCCTGCCTGCAGGTAGATCCGCCGGCTCGGGGGAACCGAAGCGGCTGCCTGTGTCAGGGACATCGCCACTGTCGTGGCCGTGTCTGCGGAGCTGGCCCGAACCCGTGCCGACGCACCTTCATGCACCAGGACCTCGCCTGTCGAGGATACGCCGAGGGCGCGAACCTCCACCGGCGCGGTTCCCTGCGCCACCATGTCCAGCGCCACGGCGGCGCCGAAGGACAGGTCGATGATCCGATCGTCCACGAACGGCCCGCGGTCGTTGACCTTGACGATCACCTGCTTGCCGCTCTCCAGGTGCGTGACCTCGACCCAGGTGGGCAGGGGCAGCGTGGGATGGGCCGCCGTATGGGCGAACATGTCGTAGGGCTCGCCGCTGGACGTGGAACGCCCGTGGAACTGCTCGCCGTACCACGAAGCGACGCCCGTCCTGCGGTAACCTGCGGCCGTATCGAGCACATAGTGCCGCTGGCCGAATACTTCGTACCAGGGCGGGTTGCCCAGTCTGCTGCGCGGCGGTTCGAGGATGGCCTGCTGCGCCGCCTCGTTGTTGACGACCGTACGCGATTGCCGCGCGCAGCCCGCCAGCGTCACCGAAGCGGACACCGCGGCGATCAGAACCAGCTGCGGAGTGCAGCGAAATCGCTCGGAATCGCTATTCATGCTCCTTCGTCTGAAGCGCCGTCGAGTTGAAGGTCCTCGACGCCGGCGAGAATGGCGCGCCCCAGTTGATGCACGGCCAGGGCATACATGACGCTGCGGTTGTAGCGGGTAATCACCCGGAAATTGTGAAACCCGACCCAGTATTCCCGGCCGTCATCGCCCTCCAGCGACAGCAGGGTGACGGGCGTTTCGGCGGGCAGGTCCGAGGCGATCTCGTAGCCTGCCTCGCGCACCGAAGCCAGGGAGTCGTTCAGGTCCATGCTGTTGTCCGGTTCCCCGGGGGGGCGGCCGTCGCCCGGCACGGCGCGCTCCACCACCGTTTCGGCCGCCCGCCATCCGTGGGCACTGAAGTAGTTCGCGACACTGGCGAGCACGTCCTCCCAGTCTTCCCAGAGGTCGCGCGTGCCGTCGCCGTTGCCGTCCACGGCGTAGGCGCGGAAACTGGACGAGATGAACTGGCCGGCGCCCATGGCGCCTGCGTAGGAGCCCAGCAGCGCCTCGGGGTCCATGCCTTCCTCCCGGACCAGCAGCAAGAAGGCCTCCAGTTCGGAGGTGAAGAACCCGGACCGCGGCGGGTAGGCGAAGGCCAGCGTCGCCAGCGCGTCGATGACGCGGTAGCTTCCCATCCGTGTGCCGTAGTTGGTTTCCACGCCCAGAATGGCCACCAGCACCTCCGGGGCGACGCCGAACGCCTCGCTGGCGCCGGCGATTTGCTCGGCGTGCTCCTGCCAGAACGCCACGCCGCCGTCGATGCGGGTGCCGGTCAGAAAGATGTCGCGGTATTCGTGCCAGGCCAGGACCCGTTCGGCGGGTCTGGAGATGGCTTCGAGGATGCTCTGTTCGATCTCCGCGCGTTCCAGGATTCCGCCCAGTTCGGCGGCATCGAAGCCATGCTCCTCCACCATCCGCTCGACGAAGGCATTTCGCGCCCTGTCCACCGCGGCCGGATCGACATCGACGGCCCGGGCGGCATTCGCCGCCATCGCCATACCCATGAGAAAAAGCCCAACGCGCAGGGGCTGCAAACGAGCGTTCACGTTACCAATAGCCTCCGGTTGCCATGTATCGCCGTGAGGATGCCGAGTCCCGCCATCAGCGTCACCATGGAGGTGCCGCCAAGGCTGATCAGCGGCAGCGGCACGCCCACGACGGGCAGCAGGCCGCAGACCATGCCGGCATTCACGAATACGTGCAGGAAGAAGGTCAGGCTCAGCCCGCCCGCCAGCAGGCGGTCGAAGTTGTCCTGGGCCTGGGCGGCGATGTACAGCCCGCGCCCGACCACCACGAGATACAGTCCCAGCAGGAACAGCAGGCCGAGCAGGCCGAACTCCTCGCCCATGACGGCGAAGATGAAGTCAGTGGAGCGCTCGGGCAGGAATTCCAGGTGCGATTGCGTGCCGTTCAGCCAGCCCCTGCCGAACAGGCCGCCGGAGCCCAACGCGATCTTCGACTGGATGATGTTGTAACCGGCCCCCAGCGGATCCGATTCCGGGTTGAGAAACGTCAGCACCCGGGCGCGCTGATAGTCCAGCATGGTATTCCACAATACCGGCACCATGCCCAGGGCGAGCACGCCGCAAGCCGCGATGATGCGCAGGCTGACACCGGCCAGCAGCACCGTCAGCGCGCCCGCGGCGAACACCAGCGCCGCCGTGCCGAGATCGGGCTGACGCAGAATCAGCAGCGTGGGGACCGCGATGACGCACGCAAGCACGGTCACGTTCAGCAGGTTTGGCGGCAGGGCGCGGTCGTGCATGTACCACGCGATCGTCAACGGCACCGAGAGCTTCAACAACTCCGACGGCTGGAAGCGGATCACGCCCCAGTCCAGCCAGCGTTGCGCGCCGTTGCCGACCGCGCCGTCTACCAGCACCCAGAGCAACAAGCCGACGGAGGCGAGGAAAATCCATGGTGTCCACATCCGCAACGTGGACGGGGCGACCTGAGCGGCCACCACGAAGGCCAGCAGGCCGACGGACAGTCGTACGCCCTGCCGGAGCAGCAAGGGCATGTTCTGGTCCGCCGCGCTGTACAGGATCACCAGTCCGAGGGCGCACACGGCGAGACTGCCGATCGCCAGCGGCAGGTCCATCATGAAGCTGCGCCCCTGGAACGGATTCCGGATGGCGGCCTGCGACGCGCCGGACTCGAGGATGAGTCGTCTAGCCATAATCCTCCGCCGCCATGTATACGTCCAGGATCCTGCGCGCCGCCCGGGCCGGCAATCCGCTGCCGGAGCCGCCGTTCTCAACGACGACCGCAAGTGCGATGGCGGGATTGTCGGCCGGCGCGAAGGCGATGAACAGGCCATGGTCCCGCAGGCGTTCGTCCAGCGCCTCCGCGTCGTATACCTCGTCCTGGGCCAGGGAAATCACCTGCGCGGTTCCGGTCTTGCCGGCGACGCGGTACGGCGCCTGTTGCATCGCGAGGCGCGCCGTGCCTTGCGGATCCTCGGTCACACCGATCATCGCTTCGCGGATGCGCTGCCAATGGCGTGCGTCGATCTCCGGGAGCGAGTCCAGCGGGACCGGATCGATCCGCGCGACATCGCCGCTCACGGCCGTCTGCGTTGCCACCACCAGGCGGGGCTTCAGCCGCACGCCTGCCGCCAGTACCGCAGTGGCATGCGCCAGTTGCAGCGGCGTCGCTGTCGTGTAGCCCTGGCCGATGCCGGAGATGACCGTCTCGCCCGGGAACCAGGTCTGGTCTTCGCGCCGCGAGAAATTGTTTCGTTTCCACTCCCTGGACGGGACCACGCCCCGGATCTCCCCGCCGATGTCGATTCCGGTCCGCGCGCCAAATCCGAAGATTCTCAGCGAAGAATCGATGGCGTCGATGCCCATGTTCACCGCCAGCCGGTAGAAGTACACGTCGCAGGACTCCACCACCGCCTTGTGCAGGTCCACGAGGCCGTGGCCTTCGCGTTTCCAGTCACGGTACTGGTGGGTCCGGCCGGGCAGGGAGTAGTGCCCGGCGCAGTACGTGGGATCGTCAGGATCGAGGGCGTTCAGGTTCATCGCCGCGAGGCCCAGGAACGGCTTGACGGTGGAGCCCGGCGGGTAGCGTCCGGCCAACGCCCGGTTGAACAGCGGCTTGTCGGGATCCGTCTCGAGCTCGCGGTAGCCGCTGTAGCTAAATCCGGATGCAAACCGGTTCGGGTCGAACGCGGGCGTGCTGACCAGCGCCAGCACGTCGCCGGTGGCGGGTTCGATGGCGACGGCCGCGCCCCGCAGGCCCTCCATGGCCATCTGGGCGGCCAGTTGCAGCTCGATATCGAGGCTGACCACCAGATTCTTGCCGGGGACGGGCCAGCGGGAGTCGAGGTTGCCGGGCATCGAGTCGGACGATGCCTCCACCGCGGCGGGATCCACCAGCACGCGCCCCTGGGCATTGACCAGCTGCTGACGGAAACCGACCGTGCCGTGCAGGTCTTCCTGGTAACTGCGCTCCACTCCGCTGATGCCGATGAGCGCGGTGGCCGCATAGTTGGCCCGGTCGATCCGTTCCATGTCCTCGGCGCTGATGCTGCCCATGTAGCCGATGGAGTGCCCGGTCAGATCGCCGTAGGGATAGTGGCGTATCAGGCCCTCGCGTATGTCGATGCCGCTGAACCGATGGCGCCGCGCCGAGAATCGCGCGGCCTGGGACTCGGTCAGGTTCGCCAGCACGACGCGCTCGAACCTGCGGTGGGAGTTGACTGCGTCGACCAGGTTGCCGCGCTCCGCCGGGTCCAGCAGTTCAAGGGCCTCCAGCGCTTGCAGCGATGCCTGGAGATCGGCAATCTCCTCGGGAATCGCCACCAGTTCCCATGCCGGCAGGTTTTCCGCCAGCAACTGCCCGTTGCGATCGAAAATCAGGCCACGCGTCGGCGCCAGCGGTTCGATCCGCATCCGATTGCCCTGGGCCAGTTCGGCAAAGACTTCATGGTGCGAGACCTGTATCTGGAACAGCCGCCAGACCAGAACGCCGGACATCGCCACGACGAGAAGGGCGGTGAACACCAGCCGGGAAATGACCAGGCGCTGTTCCTTCCAGCGATCCCGAATCTGCAATTGCCCGCGCATCGCCTAGGCCGCCTTCATGTCGTCACGGCCGAACCGGCCCAGCGCAATCATGACCATCGGCCACAGCAACGCGCTGGAGAGGAGCGGCGCCCAGGTGATCGGGCCCGGAATCGCGCGCTGGCCGACGCCATCGATCCAGAACAGGAGGAAGCGGTAGAGAACGAGCATCAGCACCACCGTCACCGTCACCTGCCAGACCAGCGCGACCCGAATGCGCAGGTGCAGGCGCAGGCTCAGGTAGACGATCGGCAACAGCGCCAGCGCATGCCTGCCGAGCAGGGAACCGGTGAGCATGTCCAGCGCAAGGCCCATGGCGAAGGCGGCCAGCAGTCCGAAGTGCCGGGGTCTGGCAATGGCCCAGTAGATCAGCGCCAGCGGGACCCAGTCCGGCCGGAACGGCGCAACCTCGTCGCCCAGGGGGACGATGGACAGCGCCAGCGCCAGGACGAAGATCGCCACGGGCAGGACAAAGGGCTGTATCCGCGCAATCATTGCGCCGTCTCCGCCGTCTCCGCCGTCTCCGCCGGGCCGCCGGTTGCAGCGGTCAATCCGACTTCGTCCGCGTTCATCACCAGCAGGATCTCGCGGCCCCGGTCCAGCCCGGCGCTGGGTTGGGCGAGTACGCGCGCGAACGACTGACCGGGGCGGCGCTGCACGGCCGTCACCCGGCCGACCGGGTATCCCGGCGGGAACACGCCGCCCAGCCCCGATGTCACCAGCAGGTCGCCCTCCCGGACGTCGGCGCTGTTGGTCAGGTAGGGCAGGCTCAGCAGGCCCGTTTCTCCGGTGCCCAGGGCGATGGTCCTCAGGCCGGTCCGGTTGACGGCCACGGGCAGCCCGTGATTGGAATCGCTGATCAGCACGGCCTGGGCGGTGAGGGCGTCCACGATGTCGATCTGGCCGACCACCCCGTCGGCGTCCAGCAGGGCCTGACCCACATAGACGCCGTTCAGGACGCCCCGATTGACGGTGAAACGCTGCCGGTAGGGGTCCGGGTCCACGGCGAGGATTTCGGCGACCAGCATCCGGTCGGCGACGCTCTGGCTTGAATCCAGCATGGCCCGCAGCCGGTCGTTCTCCGCCTCCAGCGTGTCCAAGCGCTGCAGGCGCACGTCGTGGTCGCGAAGGTCGCTCTTCAGGCGGGCGTTCTCTTCGAGCAGCGCTGCACGGCTGGCGAAGGACTCGCTCGCCCAGCGCCAGGCGGAGAACGGCCGGTCCACGCCGACCTGCACTGGGTAGACGATCACGGACGCGACCTGGCGGACGCGGTTGAGGAAGCCGGTTTCCCGGTGGTCCAGGATCATCATCGTCAGGCTGACGGCCGCGAGCAGGACAAGGCGAATGCTCAACGCAGTCGATGATTCTCTCTTGCCCGATTCAGCAGCCGGCATCAGTCACCCGGATAGCGTTAATGGGCCCTGGGCCATCGCACCGTCCCCCGCCGGCGTCCGAAATTGCGGTTGCCGCTCGTTGCACGGTGCCATATCGCCCGACGGGCCGCCTAGTCGACGGCGAACACCGCCGGCCCGTGTTCATCCAACAGTTCAAGAATGCGTCCGCCGCCGCGTGCCACGCACGTCAGCGGTTCGTCGGCCAGGACCACCGGCAGTCCGGTTTCCTCCATCAACAGTTTGTCCAGATCGGTCAGCAGGGCGCCTCCGCCGGTCACCACGATACCCGCCTCGGCCACGTCCGCGCCCAGTTCCGGAGGGGTTTGCTCGAGCGCCGTGCGCACGGCGCCCACGATCCCCTGCAGCGGTTCCTGGAGGGCCTCGAGAATCTCGTTGCTGTTCAACGAAAACGCCCGGGGAACACCCTCGGAAAGATTGCGTCCCTTGACCGAAGCCTCCTTGACCTCCCGGCCGGGATAGGCCGTTCCAATCTCTATTTTAATACGTTCCGCGGTGGCTTCGCCGATCAGCATGCCGTAATTGCGCCTGACGTAGTTGATGATGGCCTCGTCGAAGCGGTCCCCGCCGATGCGGACGGAGGCGGCGTAGACGATGCCGTTGAGCGACATGATCGCCACCTCCGAGGTGCCGCCGCCGATATCCAGCACCATGGAACCGCGCGCCTCGTGCACCGGCATCCCGGCGCCGATGGCCGCCGCCATGGGTTCCTCCACCAGGAACACCCGGCGTGCGCCGGCCCGTTCGGTGGACTCGCGAATGGCCCGGCGTTCCACCTGGGTGGACCCGTAGGGAACGCATACCAGGACCCGGGGACTCGGCCTGAAGTATCTCGAGCCGTGCGCCTTCTTGACGAAGTACTGGAGCATCTTCTCGGTGATGTCGAAGTCGGCGATGACGCCGTCCTTCAGCGGCCGGATGGCGGTCATGTTCCCCGGAGTCCTGCCGAGCATGCTCTTGGCATTGGATCCGACCGCCTGCAGGACACTGCCTCCGCCGACCCGGTCTTCGCGGATCGCGACCACCGACGGCTCGTCCAGAATGACGCCGCGGCCGCGGACGTAGATCAGGGTATTCGCCGTACCCAGATCGATCGAAAGATCGGTCGAGAAAAAACCGAGAAAGCGCTTTAACATTGTGGGACAAGGTCGCCACTTGAAACCAATCGGCACTTTATCAATGGGTAGGACAATCGGCAAGGCGAAGTGTATAGTTATGCGCCCGTTTCGCTGGCCCGAAGACCGTGTCCCTGAGTCTCGAAGAGCTCGAAAATCTCTGCGTCCTGTCCCGCTTGGAGATCATGCCCGGGGAGATGGAAGGCGTGGCTGCCAAGCTTTCGGAAATCGTCACCCTGGTGGATGCGCTGCAGGCGGTCGATACGGACGGGGTGGAGCCGATGGCCCATCCGCTGGACCGCGCCCAGCAGCTGCGGGAGGACCGGGTCACCGAGTCCGATCGGCATATTCGATACCAGCGCAACGCCCGGCGGGTGGAACAGGATCTGTACCTGGTGCCCAGGGTCATCGAGTAGTTGCCGCGGGCGGGCCTGCGGCCGCCTGTACGCAATTGTCAGCCGGATAGAGCGCCGGACCGGGATGCACGACGCAACCATTGCGCAACTGGCGGAGGCCCTCCGCGCGGGCACGGTGTCCGCAGTTGAACTCGCCGACCGATTCCTGGCCCGCATCGAGCGCCTGGACGGGGACCTGAACTCCTTCATCACCGTCACCCCGGAGTCGGCCCGCGCCCAGGCCGAGCGGGCCGACGCACGACTTGCCGCCGGGGACTCTACGCCGCTGACCGGCATCCCCATCGCCCACAAGGACATTTTCTGCACCCGGGGAGTCAGGACGTCCTGCGGCTCGCGCATGCTCGACAACTTCATCTCGCCCTACAGCGCCGCCGCGGTGGAACGGCTCGAAGCGGCGGGCGCGGTGATGCTCGGCAAGACGAACATGGATGAATTCGCCATGGGATCGTCCAACGAGACCAGTTACTACGGGCCGGTGCGCAATCCGTGGGACCGGGACACCGTGCCGGGCGGGTCGTCGGGTGGCTCGGCGGCCGCGGTGGCGGCGCGCCTCGTGCCGGGCGCCACCGGCACGGATACCGGCGGCTCGATCCGCCAGCCCGCCGCCCTGTGCGGCATCACCGGCATCAAGCCCACCTACGGGCGGGTATCGCGATGGGGCATGGTGGCCTTCGCCTCCAGCCTGGACCAGGCCGGTACCCTGGCGCGCACGGCGGAGGACGCCGCGTTGCTGCTGCAGGTCATGGCGGGCCCCGACCCGCGCGACTCCACCGCGCTGCCCGATCCCGTTCCCGACTACATCGCCGGGCTTGCGAAGCCGTTGGGAAGCCTGACCATCGGGGTGGTGGACGACTTCTTCGACGACGGCCTCGACCCGGACAACGCGCAACGGGTCCGCGACGCCCTGGCGGTCATGGAGCGGCTCGGCGCCACCCTGAAATCCGTTCGGCTGGAGAACATCGGGCTGTCGGTGCCCGCCTACTACGTCGTTGCGCCGGCCGAAGCCTCCTCCAACCTGTCGCGGTTCGACGGCGTGCGCTTCGGCCACCGCGCCGAGGGCGCCGGCGACCTGACCGAGCTGTACATGCGAACCCGCGGCGAGGGTTTCGGGGCGGAGGTCAAGCGGCGCATACTGACGGGCACCTATGTGCTGTCCGCGGGTTATTTCGACGCCTACTACCTGCAGGCGCAGAAGGTGCGTCAGCTCATCAGCGAGGATTTCGCCCGCGCGTTCCGGGAGGTGGATGTCATCGCCGGACCCACCACGCCGACGCCCGCCTTCCCGCTGGGCCAGAAGGTCGACGATCCCGTCGAGATGTACCTGAACGACATCTATACCATCGGCGCGCCGCTTGCGGGCCTGCCGGCGCTGTCCATGCCATGCGGCCTGGTGCGGGGGATGCCGGTAGGATTGCAGCTTGTCGGGCCCCATCTCGGCGAAGGCCGGCTGCTGCGTGCCGCCCACGCGTTTCAGCGCGAGACGGACTGGCACACGCTGGCGCCGCCGGGGATACAGAGCACTTGACATGGACTGGGAAGCCGTCATCGGACTGGAGATTCATACCCAGCTTGCCACGGCGAGCAAGATTTTCTCCGGTTCCTCCACGCGCTACGGCGCGCCGCCCAACAGCCAGGCGTCGCTGGTCGACCTGGGCTATCCGGGCGTGCTGCCGGTGCTCAATTCGGAGGCGGTCCACATGGCCATCCGGTTCGGCCTGGCGACGGGCTGCGCCGTCGCCCGCCGCTCGGTCTTCGCGCGCAAGAATTACTTCTATCCCGATCTTCCCAAGGGGTACCAGATCTCCCAGTACGAGTTGCCCATCGTGCACGGCGGCCACCTGGACATCGTCCTGGAAGACGGCGGCGTCAAGACCATCGGCATCACCCGGGCTCACCTGGAGGAGGATGCCGGCAAGTCCCTGCACGAGGACTTCCAGGGACTCAGCGGCATCGACCTGAACCGCGCCGGCACGCCGCTGCTGGAGATCGTATCGGAGCCCGACCTGCGCTCCGCCGGCGAAGCGGGCAACTACATGCGCGCCATCCACACGCTGGTGCGGTACCTCGGCATCTCCGACGGCAACATGCAGGAGGGCTCGTTCCGCTGCGACGCCAATGTTTCGATCCGGCCGATGGGGGAGCCCGATCTCGGCACGAGAACGGAGATCAAGAACCTGAATTCGTTCCGCTTCGTCGAAAAGGCCATCCAGGTGGAAATCGAGCGGCAGACCGACGTGATCGAGGACGGCGGCAGCGTGGTGCAGGAAACCCGCCTGTACGATGCCGACCGCAACGAGACCCGTGCCATGCGCGGCAAGGAGGAGGCCAACGACTACCGCTACTTTCCGGATCCGGATCTGCTACCGGTGGTCGTCGGCGAGGCGCTGATCGAGCGGTTGCAGGCGGACTTGCCGGAATTGCCGGCGGCGAAACGGGCGCGCTTTGTCGAACAGTACGAACTCACCGCCTACGATGCCGATATCCTGACCGCCAATCCGGAATCGGCGGACTACTTCGAGGCGGCCGCGGGCGCGAGCCGGTCGGCGTCGCCGAAGACGGTGGCCAACTGGTTCCAGGGAGAGTTGACCGCGATCCTCAAGCGCGAAGGGGTGGGCGTGGCCGACACGCGGGTCGACGCGGCAACGCTGGCCACGCTGCTCGACCGCATCGCCGACGGCACCCTGTCCGGCCGCATGGGCAAGGACGTCCTGGAAGCGCTGTGGAACGGCGAAGGTTCGGTTGACGGGATCATCGAGGCGCGTGGGCTCAGGCAGATCAGCGACGCCGGGGCCATCGAGGCTTTGGTGGATCGGGCGATCGACGGGTTCCCGGAGCAGGTGGCGCAGTACCGCAGCGGCAAGACGAAGGTCATCGGCTTCCTGGTCGGCCGGGTGATGAAGGCATCCCGGGGCAAGGCCGATCCGCGGCAGGTGAACGAGATGCTGAGGCGCAAGCTGAATGGCCGATCCGCAGCGGCCCGGGGCAGTTCAGGATGATCTGCCGGCGGGAATCGGTTGCCGCGCGATCCTGCGCACTCTCCATACTGGCAGACCCGCTCCGGGCCGGGTATTCTTGTCCTTTCCCGCAGCGGCGGACAGGTGTGAAGAGTAGCCGGGACCCTTCGAAGAACTGAGAACCTCGTGGAGTCGGTAACAATCAATCGCACTGCTCCGGACGAGGATCCCGGACCGACAACGCCTTCGGACACCTGGTCGTACGAACATACGCGTATCCTGCCGGAGGCGTTCGATGGCCTCGATACCGGCACGCCCCTGAATATCCTCGACGCGGGTCCGGCCGAGCCGCAGTCCATCGACTTCTTTCGCCGCTTCCGTTGCCAGCTCTACGTGGCGAACCTCTACAATCCTGCCTTCCCGGCGCGCGGCGTCGAGGCGGCCCCCGCATTCTTCGAATCCGTGGGTCGCGTGCGGTTTGACGTGTGTTTTCTGTGGGACTACATCAACTATCCGGACGATGATGCCTTTGCGGAGTTCATATCGATCCTGACCGATCGCATTCACGAGACAACGCGGTTGTATGCCATCGGCGCCTACTCGGCGGAGTTGCCCCTGAGGGCTTATCGGTACGCCATTTCCGATATCGACAAGTTGGCCATCCGGCCGGCCGGCGGCATTGTGCCCCGACCGCGCTCACGCAACGATATCGTCAAGGCCATGCGCCAGAATGTAGTGCACAGGGCCGCCCTTCGCCGCGATAACCGGCTGGAATTGCTGCTCCGAACGGTTCGCTCGAACTGGAGCTGAGCGGCGCCGGTGATCGCTACCGGCCACGCTGACCGCTGCTGGCGCCGGTGACCGCTGCCGGTCCTGCTGACCGCTTCCCGCCCCGCTGACCGCAGCGGCGGTTGCCGCCTCCATTCCCTGTCCCGACCCGATCTTGCCCGTCTCCGGGTTTGACACTGGATCGTTGGCCAGCTATATAACGGCATCATTATATTCCAACGTTGTTATGAACACCATCGGCAAGCTGACGGATTTGCTGCGGGTCTTGCAGGATCCCACCCGCCTGCGCCTGCTGTGGGTCTTGCGGCGGGGCGAGTTGTCCGTCGGTGAAATCGTCCAGGTCACCGGCCTCAGTCAGCCGCGCGTCTCGAGGCACCTGAAACTGCTGGGCGACGCCCGGGTCGTTCGCCGGACCCCGGACCAGAACGAAGTCTACTATCGCGCTGCCATCGACGAGGATCGCCGCGACCTGGTAGCGGCGGTCCTGTCGAGCCTTTCCGAACGCGACCCGGTCATCGCCCGGGACCGGCAGCGGCTCAACGCCATCCTGGACAGCCGGCAAACCCGCGCGCGGGCGTTGCTGGGCCGTCTGGGGGTGCGGCCCCTCGGCGCCGGCGACATGTCGGAGGTCAGTGCGGCGATCGACGCCCTGTTGGCCCGTCGGTTTCCCGGAACCGCGAGGGGCGAACCATTGGGCGACATGCTGGATGTGGGTACGGGCACCGGGAGCATGCTGCGGCTTCTGGCAAGGCGGGCCCGCCGCACCATCGCCGTGGACCTGTCCCGCGACATGCGCCTCATCGCCCGGGCGACCGTCCTGTCCGCGGGGCTTGCCAATTGCACGGTGCGCCAGGGCGACATGTACGACCTGGAGTTTCCGGACGGCCGCTTCGACCTGGTGACCATGGACCGGGTGTTGGGCACCGCCGACGATCCCGCTGCCGCGCTGGGCGAAGCCGCCCGCGTCATGAACGACGGGGCCGGCCTGCTGGTCGTCGAAACCCGGACGGCGGCAATCGGCGCACAAAATCTCCAGCGGCATCTGCCGCGCGCCGGGCTGACTCCCGTGGAACTGCGGGTTGCGGCACGGAATTCCGTCGTGGTGCTGCTTGCCGCCAGGGACGCCGCGGCCGGTTCCGGGGCCGGGGGGGGGGCAGGCTGGAGATTTCCGATGACCGATAAGGGAATCCAGTTCCGGGGCCGGAGAGTCCGGGCTGGAGATATGCGATGACCGATGAGGGAATCCAGGTCTCGTTCGAGTTCTTTCCGCCGGCCACGGAGAAAATGGAAGGCATTCTGTGGCGTTCCGTGAAGCGGCTCGAACCGCTCGGCCCCAGGTTCGTCTCGGTGACCTACGGCGCGGACGGCTCGACCCGCGGCCGCACCCACCGGATCGTGCAGCGCATTCGCAACGAGACCGGCCTGACCTGCGCGCCCCATCTCACCTGCGTCGGGTCCCGCCGCGAAGAGGTGCTGGCCATCGCCCGGGAATACTGGGATGCGGGCATACGGCACATGGTGGCGCTGCGGGGCGATCCGCCGCAGGGCGCGAGTACGTACGTGCCGGTTGAAGGCGGCTTCGCCTATGCCTCGGACCTGGTCGAGGGATTGCTCGGCGTGGGCCGTTTCGACCTGTCGGTGGCCGCCTATCCGGAGGTCCATCCGGAAGCACCGGGCGCTGCGGCCGACCTGGACAACCTCAAGCGCAAGATCGATGCCGGCGGCTCGCGAGCGATTACGCAGTTCTTCTACGACACGCCGGTTTACCTGCGCTTTCGGGATCGCTGCCGCGCCGCCGGCGTGAAGGTTCCCATCGTCCCCGGGATCCTGCCGATCGCGGGCTTCAAGGGCATGCTGAGGTTCGCCGCGAAGTGCGGCGTCAACGTGCCCGAGCGGCTCCACGAGCGGTTTTCGGGGCTTCAGGACGATCCCGAGACCAGCCGCATGATCGCCGCAAGCGTGGCCATCGAACAGGTCGACGAGTTGTACCGTCACGGCGTTCGCGAGTTTCATTTCTATACGCTCAACCGCGCGGAACTCACCTGCGCGATCTGCCACGCGCTCGGCCTGCGACCCGGCCGCACCGGCGCGGAGCGCGCGGCGTGAACGGGCGCATCGGTCAGTTGCGCGCGCTGCTGAGCTGGCGTATCGCGATTCTAGACGGCGCCCTGGGTACCAGCGTGCAGGCGCTGGAGCTGACCGAGGCCGATTTCCGGGGGGAGCGGTTTGCCGACTGTCCATGCGATCTGAAGGGCAACAACGATCTGCTCTGTCTCACGCAACCGGAGCGGGTCGCCGCCATCCATCGGGAGTTCCTGCTGGCCGGCGCCGACATCGTCACCACCAACACCTTCAACGCCACCGCGCCGTCCCAGGGCGACTACGGGATGGAGGAGCGGGTGGAGGAGATCAACCTGGCCGCCGCGCGGCTGGCGCGCGAGACGGCGGACCGGGTGGCGGAAGAGACGGGCGTGCCCCGCTTCGTGGCCGGTGCATTGGGTCCCACCAATCGCACGGCTTCGATCTCCCCCGACGTCAACGATCCGGGCATGCGCGAGATCACCTTCGACGTGCTCGCCGAAAACTACGCCACGGCCGCCGCCGCGCTGATCCGGGGGGGTGCCGACCTGCTGATGGTCGAAACGATTTTCGACACCCTCAACGCCAAGGCGGCGCTGTACGCGATCCAGGCGCTGCGCGAGCGGTCGGGGGCGGACATCCCGGTGATGATTTCCGGCACCATCACCGATGCCTCGGGCCGAACGCTGTCGGGACAGACGCTGGAGGCGTTCTACAACTCCGTCCGCCACGCCGAACCGCTGCTCGTCGGCCTCAACTGCGCGCTGGGCGCCACCGAACTGCGCCCCTACGTGGAAGAACTGGCCCGCATTTCGGAATTTCCCGTGAGCGTTCACCCCAATGCCGGGCTGCCCAACGAGTTCGGCGAGTACGACGACACGCCCGAACACATGGCGGAGGTGCTCGACGAGTTCGCCGCCAACGGCTGGATCAACCTGGCGGGCGGGTGTTGCGGAACCACGGCTTCGCACATCCGGGCCATCGCCGAGGCCGTCGGCAGGCACGGCCCCCGCCGCCTGCCGGAACTGCCGACGAGGACGCGGCTGTCGGGGCTGGAACCCTTCGCGATCGGGCCCGACAGCCTGTTCGTCAACGTGGGCGAGCGCACCAACGTGACCGGCTCGGCGCGCTTCAGGCGGCTCATCGGCACCGGCGAGTTCGAGGAGGCGGTGCACGTGGCCCGCGAGCAGGTGGAGAGCGGCTCCCAGCTCATCGACGTCAACATGGACGAGGGCATGCTGGACAGCGAAGCCGCCATGCGCAGGTTTCTCAACCTGGTGGCGGCGGAGCCCGACATCGCGCGCGTGCCGGTGATGGTGGACTCCTCCAGGTGGAGCGTGATGCTGGAGGGCCTGAAGTGCCTGCAGGGCAAGGGCGTGGTCAACTCCATCAGCCTCAAGGAGGGGGAGGACGCGTTCCTGCGCCAGGCCCGGGAGATCCGGCGCTTCGGCGCCGCCGTGGTGGTGATGGCCTTCGACGAGTCGGGCCAGGCGGAGACCACCGAACAGAGAATCGCCATCTGCCGGCGCTCCTACGAGCTGCTGGTCGACGAGGTGGGATTTCCTCCGGAGGACATCATCCTCGATCCGAACATCTTTGCCGTCGCCACCGGCATCGAGGAGCACAACAACTACGCGCTCGCCTTTATCGAATCCGCCGGGCGCATCAAGGCGGAACTTCCCCATGCGCTGGTGAGCGGCGGCGTCAGCAACGTGTCGTTCTCGTTCCGGGGCAACAACCCGGTGCGCGAAGCCATGCACTCCGCCTTCCTCTACCACGCGATCCGGGCCGGGATGGACATGGGCATCGTCAATCCCGGCCAGCTCGCCGTGTACGAGGAGATTCCCGAGGATCTGCGCACAGCCACCGAGGACGTGATCCTGAACCGGCGCCCGGATGCCACCGAGCGCCTGGTGGAGGTGGCCGAACGGTACCGGACACACCGCTCCGGGAAACGCAGGCAGGTCGCCGAGGACTGGCGCGGCTGGCCCGTGGCCAGGCGCCTGGAACACGCGCTGGTTCACGGAATCGACCAGCATGTCATCGACGATACCGAGGAGGCGCGCCAGTCGGCAACCCGGCCGCTGGACGTCATCGAAGGCCCGCTGATGGACGGCATGAACATCGTGGGGGACCTCTTCGGGGCCGGCAAGATGTTCCTGCCGCAGGTGGTGAAATCCGCGCGGGTGATGAAGAAGGCGGTGGCGCACCTGGTGCCCTTCATCGAAGAGGAGAAGACCGGCGCCAGCGCCAGGAACAAGCTGGTGATCGCCACCGTGCGCGGCGACGTCCACGACATCGGCAAGAACATCGTCGGTGTGGTCCTGCAGTGCAACAACTTCGAAGTGATCGACCTGGGCGTGATGGTGCCCGCGGAGAAGATCCTTGCCACCGCCAGGGAGGCCGACGCCGACCTGATCGGCCTGTCCGGCCTGATCACGCCCTCGCTGGACGAAATGGTGCGGGTCGCGGGCGAAATGCAGCGCCAGGGCTTCTCCGTGCCGTTGCTCATCGGGGGTGCGACGACCTCGCCCGCCCATACCAGCGTAAAGATCGATCCGGCCTACGGGGGGGCCGTGGTTTACGTCAAGGATGCCTCCCGTTCGGTGAACGTGGCTCAGACGCTCATCGGTGAAGGCGGTGCGGAGTTCGCCGCACGGATCGACCGGGAACACGACCGGCGGCGGGAACGCCACAAGGCCAGAGGTCGCCGGGGTGCGCTGCTGACGCTGACCCAGGCCCGCGCAAACAAGCTGACCGTCGACTGGACCGGGTACCGGCCGCCGGTTCCGCAGAGTCCCGGCTTGCACCGATTCGATGACTACCCGCTGAGCGAACTCGTGGACTACATCGACTGGATGCCTTTCTTCAATGCCTGGGAGTTTCACGGCCGGTTTCCCCGGATATTGGATGACCCCACCGTGGGCGAAGCCTGCCGTACGCTCTACGACGATGCGCGGCGGCTGCTGACGCGCTTGATCGAGGAGCAATGGCTGCGTGCGTCGGCCGTGGCGGGATTTTTCCCGGCCAACGCCCGGGGCGACGACATCGAGGTCTATGCGGACGAGTCCCGGCAGCAGGTTCTCGCGCGCCTCCATCATCTTCGCCAGCAGCGGCGCAAGCGGGCGGACCTGCACAACGACTGCCTGGCCGACTTCGTGGCGCAGCGGGATACCGGGGTCGCCGACTACGTGGGCGCGTTTGCGGTGACCGCGGGGATCGGACTGGACGAGTGCGTGGCGCGCTTCGAGGCGGACCACGACGACTACAGCGCGATCATCCTCAAGGCTCTGGCGGACCGCCTGGCGGAGGCCTTCGCCGAACGGCTGCACCAGGTTGTGCGCACCGAACTATGGGGATACGCAGCCGGGGAGCGGCTGGACAACGAGGCGCTCATCGCCGAAGGCTACCGCGGGATTCGGCCCGCACCCGGTTACCCGGCATGTCCGGACCACACGGAGAAGCAAACGCTGTGGGAGCTGCTGGACGTCGAACGCAATACCGGCATCCAGCTCACGGAGACGTTTGCCATGCTGCCCACGGCAGCCGTCAGCGGCTGGTATTTCTCCCACCCGGGCTCCAGCTACTTCGCGGTGGGCAAACTCGGCCGCGACCAGGTCGAGGACTACGCCGCGCGCAAGGGCTGGCCGATGGGGGTGGCGGAACGCTGGTTGTCGGCGAATCTGGGCTACGAGCCTGCGTCGCCGGCGGCCGACGGCGGCGACTGACGTTGGGGGCGGATACTTACGGCAGACGCCCGAGGGTGACGCGCTCATGGCCCGCAAGGTCCCGATCGGTCCGGATGCCGCGAAAGCTGGATTGGCGCAGCAGAGTCCGTACCGCCGTGGCCTGATCGTTGCCATGTTCCAATAGCAGCGTACCGCCGGCCGCAAGTACGCGTGGCGCCTCTTCGATGATCACACGCAGACTCTCGAGCCCGTCCCTGCCGCCGTCGAGCGCCAAGCGGGGTTCGTGCCGCAGGTCGCCGGCGAAGAGCGCTTCGTCATTGGCGCTTACATACGGAGGATTGGCGGCGATGACGTCAAAACGGCCGTCTGCTAGCGCGCTGAACCAGTCTGACCGGACCCAGTCGACGCTAAGCCCGAGACGGACGTCATTGGAGACCGCAACTTCAAGCGCCTGGGCACTGCACTCTACGGCTATCATTTTGCAGCGGGGACGGTGGTGCTTGATGGCCAGCGCAACGGCACCGCAGCCGCTGCCCGCGTCCAGGACACGGGCGGGCTCGCCATCGGGCAGCCTGTCCAGAACCGCGTCCACCAACAATTCCGTTTCCGGTCGCGGAACCAGCGTGGCGGACGAAACGATCAACGAAAGGGAGTAAAACTCCCGGCGCCCGGTCAGGTAGGCCACGGGAACGCCAGCGGCGCGCCGCTCGACAAGCTGTCGGTATTGGGCGGTTTGCGGTGCGGATGCGCCACTCTCCGGAAAGCCGACAAGAAAGCTCCGGGGACGGTCCAGCACGAATGCCAGCAGCAGTTCCGCGTCGAGCCGCGGACTGCCGCTGCCGGAAGCAAGCCGCGAACGCGCCCAGTCAAGCAGCGCGCCCACGGAGCTTGCACAGGTCGTAGAAGCGGGCAGCGGAGGGGAGGGCGATGCAGACACCGGGGCACTGGCCAATCGCCGATCACCTGTCACCGGCACTGTTGACAGAGATACCGCGAGAGCCATGTAGACGGCAACATAGGCGCTGACGTTGGCGTCGGACGCATCGAGAACAATCTATTGGCTTTTCGCGTCACGTTCCCGACGAACCGCTACCGCAGGAGAGAGGTCGAGTTCGACTTTGGCCTGGGCGCGGATAGTCTCGAGCAATTCGCGGCGTGTCGGACGCGCCAGGGCTCTCTCGATTTCCTGCAGGACGTAGAGCGACATCGGAACGCCCTCCAGCTCGGCGCGAGCCTTCAGCCGCCGGTGCAAGGCGTCGGGAACGTTACCGATTTGAATCGTGGTAGCCATCGATTGAGGATGAGACCATCTTTTTTGCGTGTCAACTACTGTGCAGGCGAGAGTAAATTGCAGAATATCGCGACGCCTCCAAACCACCTATAAATCAACCGTTTCGCGACGACGCAAGAGGCTCAAATCCGCAATCCGCTCTCCCAGCACAATGCCTCCACCGCGATACCGTAGTCCATCTCCTCTCCCCGCCAGCCGCAACGGGCCGTTTTCGCATCGACGTGCACACCGCGGCCAGCGTTGTATTCCACCAGCGGCAACTCGCCCGGCTCCGGGTCGGGCTCGATCCGGATGTTTCCGCGGAAACACTGCTCGCGCCAGCTTTCACTCCAACCCGAGCCCGGGATGGTACGGCCATCGGGAGACGTGAACGCCAACGTTCCGTCCTCGACCCGCACCCCATACCCACCCTCATGGACGAGCCGATGGTGGTAGGAGCACAACGTGACGAGATTGCCGAGCCTCGTCTCCCCTCCGTCGGCCCAGTGGCGGATGTGATGGGCATGAACAAACCGCGAATGATCGCAACCGGGGAACCGGCAACCGCCGTCCCGCGACCGTAGCGCTCGCCGGATCGCAACCGGAATCGCCCGAGTCTTTCGTCCCACGTTGAGCGGTTCTCCCTGGGCGTCCTCCACAATTCCCACCAACGATCCGTCGCAACCCAGCCGCCGGGCCGTCGCCACCGCCAGTCGCTGTCCCTGCTCCAGTTCGGCGCTACGAACCAGGCAACCTGCGGCATTGGGTGTTGAATTGGCGTTATCCGGGGAGATGGCGCCAATCACGTCAATCTTCGCATTCGGCATGTCCATGCGGTCCGTCGTACCAGCTTCGCTCAGGTCTTCCCGCGCGATATGCACCACCACCTGGTAGCGGTCCGCAGCCGCGCCGGAGACTTCGGCGCGATGGGTGAGGTATTGCTCGGCCATGTGTTGCAGCGCGTCGGCGCGGCGCGCGCGGGAGGAGATATTCTCCGCAGGCGTTTCCGCGGAAACATCCCCCACTGCACCAGCGTTCGCGGTCCCGGCCTGGCTTTCGTCTCCAGTGTGACTCACCTCTCCGCCGTTCTGTGCTTCGGCCGCACTTTTCTCCGACTCCGCCATCGCGGCCTCGATCGCTTGCCTGATCACAGCGGCCACCTCCGGCGCCAGTCTCGCCTGCAGTCGACAACTGCCGTCGTCCTCATTCCACCAATCCAGATATCGGGAACGATGCACCGCGTCGGCCCGATGGCGGTCCATGTCCCGCCGCACTCGTGTGAACTTTCTGACCGTTTTCTCCACGTGGGAGGCAGTTCCGTGAAGGGCGATGTTCAGCAAAGTTCCTTCGTTCTCGGCCGTCGCCACACGAGTCATTGCCCGGACCTTGGAATACGACACCCGACCTTGGCGAAAGGCGTCGCTGATCAAGGGCAGGTCCGCCAATGCCCGGGCTACCCGGACCTTCTCCCGCGCCGAGCCCCCGTTAATGCCGCATTGCCAGTTGAGCCACTGAGCGCAACTTGCGTGCCCGTGACGGGCCCAACCCCGGGTACGATCGAACTCGCCGACGAGCTCAAGGAAGCGGAAGGTGGCGGTGTTGATGTGACCCCAAACTTCGGTGATTCGGGCTTCGAGGGATTCCAGGGCGTCATTGTCGAGCGTTGGTGTAGGGAACTCCATTGACGGCTCCATATGCTGTTTATAGATACAGTAGTATGGATTAAAATACCAATTAAGTCAATAAGTTATATTAAATGATCGGGTCGCTGCCGACTGATGAAACCGTAACGCTTACCTTGAAACGGCCAGCTTGAACGTAGCGGATGGGCATGAGATCCAGGAACGTCTCCGCCGCCTGTTGTTTAAGCATTAATTCGAGATCAGCTCGGCGAGCCGTTCCGCTTGGTGTTCCGTGGCCAGCGGCTCAATGAGGCGATCCAGACTGCCCTCGAGGATCTCGTGGAGCTTGTACAGCGTCAGGTTGATGCGGTGGTCCGCGACGCGGTGTTCGGGGAAGTTGTACGTGCGAATTCGCTCCGAACGGTCTCCGGAGCCCACCATCTGGCGCCGGCGCTCGGCGGTTTTCTTCTGCCGGCGGGCCACGTCCGCGTCCTTCAGCTTCGCCCTCAGCAGCGACAGCGCCCGGGCGCGGTTCTTGTGCTGGGACCGTTCGTCCTGGCATTCCACGACGATGCCGCTGGGCAGGTGCGTCAGGCGGACCGCCGAGTCCGTCTTGTTCACGTGCTGACCGCCGGCGCCGGAAGCGCGGAAGGTGTCCACCCGCAGGTCGCCCGCGCTGATCTCAACGTCCGCCACATCTTCGGGTTCGGGCATGACCGCCACCGTACAGGCCGACGTATGGATCCGCCCCTGGGACTCCGTCTCCGGGACCCGCTGGACGCGGTGGGTACCGGATTCGAACTTGAGCCTGGCGTACGCGCCCTTGCCCGCCACCCGGCAGATGATCTCCTTGTAACCGCCGTGCTCGCCCTCGTTGCGGCTGAGGACCTCCAGGCTCCAGCCGTTGTGCTCCACGAAGCGCTGGTACATGCGGAACAGGTCCCCGGCGAACAGCGCGGCTTCGTCGCCGCCCGTGCCCGCGCGGATCTCCAGGAACAGATTGGCATCGTCATCCGGGTCCGCGGGTACCAGGAGAAGCAGCAGCGCCTGTTCGCTGGCCTCGCGTTCTTCCAGCAGGCCCGCGAGTTCCGACTCGCCCATTTCACGGGCTTCGGGATCGTCGCTGTCCCGCAACTCCTCGGCTGCGCCGATGTCGTCCAGCAGCCGCCGGTAGCCCGCGTGGGCGACGACCAGGGGCTCCAGCCGGGCGTACTCCTTCGCAAGGCCGCGAAACTTCGGCTGATCGGCGATGATTTCGGGTCGGCCGAGCAACTCGCCGACCTCCTTGTAGCGTTCCGCCAGCGCCGCGATCCTGGGTTCGAGGGACGATACCTGATTGGCGATTCCGCTCACGATGGACGTCCTTGCGGCACGGCAGGGGCCGGTTGATGCCTGAATTGTCGGGGAATCCAGATGCCGGTACAAGTTGAGGCCGCGGGCTGGCAGGACTGCCGGGCGGGTCGTTGACGGCTCCGGCGGCAATCTCCTAAGCTGCGGGCATGTTCCGGTTACGCGTTTTCGCCAGTGGTGGCGCCAGGTTTTTGGTGAAGTTGACGATGCCCGGCGCCGTCGTGCTCGCCGCGGCGCTCCTTGGAGCCTGCGCGGCTACCGGCCCGGTATCGAATCCCCGCATGGACCTGGACTCCCATCTGCTGATGGCGGAGATATCCCGGGAGCGGGAGCAGTTCGACGAAGCGGTGACGCATTACCTGGAAGCGGCGCTGATATCCGACAATCCGCAACTGGCCGAGCTGACCGCGGAACTCGCTCAACAGACCAACCTGTCCGGCATCGGTCTGCGGGCAGTCCAGCGCTGGCTGGAACTGAACGCGGAAGCCAACCGCGCCTGGCTGTACATGGGCGTCTTCAGGGTACGTTTAAGCGATCTGGATCAGGCGCTTGCGGACTTCGGCAACTTTGTCGCCGGGGCCGAGAACGAAGCGGCGGCGGTGGCGCGAAGCATCGAAGCGCTGGCCGAGGAGCCGGACGCGGATGCGGCCCTGTTCGTTGTGCGCGGCCTGGTGGAAGACCATCCCGACATCGCCGAAGGGCACTACGGGCTGGCCAGGCTGGCACTTCGCAGCGGCGACTATGACACGGTGCTGGCGCACTCCGGGTTAGCAACGGAAATAAGCCCCGACTGGGTGGAAGCGCGCATGCTGTACGCGCGCTCGCTGCTGCTGACCGGGAGCGACGAGAACGGCCTGGCGCTGGCGCGGCAACTGGCCGCCGACGAACCCAGGCTGGAAGTGCGGCTGCAGTACGCGGAACTGCTGCTGTCCAGCGGCGCGACCGAAGAGGCCCGGGAGCTGCTGGAGGAGATTCTTGTCGAGAGTCCGGGACTGACGGAGGCCGTCCGGGCACTGGCGTTCCTGATGTTGTCCGACGGAGATCTGGACGAGTCGCGGGAGCGGTTCAACGAGATTCGCACGGACCCGCGCTTTCGCGACGAGTCCTTCTACTACCTGGGCCGAATCGCCGAGATGCAGGACGAGCACCTGCAGGCGATGCGGCACTATTCCAGGGTGGTGGAGGGCGCCAACGCGGTGGACGCGCAGCTTCGGGTCGCGCAACTGCTCTACGTCGACCTGGAAGATCCCGATGGCGCCCTGAGGCACCTGCGCGAATTCGGAATTGCCAACCCCCAGTACCTCACCGACATGCTGTTGGGTCAGGGGGAGATACTCGTGCGTCTCGACCGCGAGGCGGATGCGATCCAGCTACTGGTGGAGGAGCTCGAGCGCAGTCCGGATGACGGGCGGCTCCACGACGCCAACGTGCAGCTGCACCTGATCCTGGCCCAGGACGCCGTGGAGGAGGAGCGCTACGGCGAGGCCGACCGGGTGCTGAACCGGGCGCTGAACAGCTATCCCGGAAATCCGTCGGTGAGATACGCCAGGGCGCTGTTGTTCCAGGAGCGGGGCCGCTTGCGGCGGTCGGCGTCTGCGCTGGAACAGTTGGTCGAAGACTATCCGGAGGATGCGGGCTTTCTCAATGCGCTGGGGTACCTGCTGACCGATGAACTGGGCCGCCATGACGAGGCCCTGCCGTACCTTCGCAAGGCGCTGGCGGCAGAGCCCGACAACCCTGCCATCATCGACAGCATGGGCTGGGTCCTGTTTCATCTGGGCGAGCTCGATTCCGCGCTGGATTACCTGGAACGCGCCTTCGCGCTGTTTCCGGACCCCGAAGTTGCCGCGCATATCGTCGACACCCACTGGGCTCTGGGGAACCGCGAGCAGGCGCTGCAACTGCTGAACGAGTCGTTGGAGGAACACGCCGACAGCGAGCATCTGCTGGAGGTGCGGCAGCGGTTGGCGCGATGAGTGGCGCCGGCCCGCGGCCCGCATGGATGGGAGCCGCCGCGGTGCCGCGGCGCTCCCGGCGGGGTCTGTCCTGGCGCTCTCGGCGGGGATTGCCCGGGCGCAGTCGCGGGCTGCGCGCGTTCCTGACCGCCGGGCTGGTCGGCATTCTGGCCGGCGGCTGCGAAACGTTGCGCACCGCGGGGGAGGGCGGTGGCGTCTCGGACGGCCTCGGTTACGAGGAGCGGCGATCGCGCTTGCTGGAAACGCCCGATTGGCGCATGAACGGGCGCATTGCGGTCAATACCGGGGCGGAGGCATTCCAGGGGCGGTTCCGGTGGCGCCAGGCCGGCGGCGAGGTCGAGCTTTCCATCAGCAATCCGCTGGGCATGAGCGTGCTGCAGGTCAGCGGCCCGCCGGACCGGCTCACGGTGACGGCCCGGGGAGAGACCTGGGAACTGGCGGACCCGGAGCCGGAATTGTCCGCCATGCTGGGCTGGTGGTTGCCGGTCAGGAGTCTGGATGCCTGGTTGCTGGGGCATGCGGACCCGGATTTCGGCGCGGATCTTGAGCTCAGCCCCGCTCGAACCGAGCTCAGGACCCTGGATCAGCGCCTTTGGCGCCTCACGTACCAGAGCTATCGGCTGCACGAGGGATTACTGCTGCCGCGGCGCATCGACCTGGCCCACGGCGAGCTGGAATTGCGGGTCATCGTGGACGGTTGGCAGCCTTCGTCTTGAACTCGGCTGCCGCGCCGCATCACAATACGCGGATTGGGGTGTAGCCAAGTGGTAAGGCAACGGGTTTTGATCCCGTGATTCGCAGGTTCGAATCCTGCCACCCCAGCCATTCATCGCGGGTTGGATTTCAGCCACTGGCTGCCAGGAGGTCGGTTTGGATCCGGGAACAGTAACCGTATTGTCGGGCAATGCGCATCCGGCGCTTGCCCAGGATATTTGCCGCCATCTGCACGTGCCCCTGGGCCGCATGAACGTCGGCCGCTTCAGCGACGGCGAAGTCATGGTCGAGATCATGGAGAACATTCGCGGCCGTGAAGTCTACCTGGTGCAATCCACCTGCCCGCCGGTGAACGAGAACCTGGTGGAACTGCTGGTCATGACCGACGCGGTCAAGCGCGCCTCGGCAGCCAGGGTGACCGCGCTCATCCCGTACTTCGGGTACGCCAGGCAGGACCGCCGGCCGCGCGCCAGCCGCGTGCCCATCTCCGCCAAGCTGATGGCGCAACTCATCGGCAAGGCCGGCGTGGACCGGGTGCTGACGGTGGACCTGCACGCCGACCAGATTCAGGGGTTCTTCGACATCCCGGTGGACAACGTCTACGCGTCCCCGGTGCTGCTCGGCGACGCCTGGAAGCAGAAGTACGACCCCATGGTGGTGGTTTCCCCGGACGTGGGCGGCGTGGTCCGCGCGCGCGCCCTGGCCAAGCGCCTGGACGACGCCGACCTCGCCATCATCGACAAGCGCCGCCCGAGGGCCAACATGGCCGAGGTGATGAACGTGATCGGCGAGGTGGAAGGCAAGGTCTGCATCCTCATCGACGACATGGTGGATACCGCCGGCACGCTGTGCATCGCGGCGCAGACCCTCAAGGAGCGGGGCGCGGTGCGCGTGGTGGCCTATATCACCCATCCGGTGCTCTCGGGCCCCGCCGTGGGGCGCATCTCGGACTCGGTGCTCGACGAACTGGTCGTGACCGACACCATTCCGTTGAATGAGGAGGCCCGGGCCTGCGACAGGATACGCCAGCTCAGCGTCGGCGAACTCCTCGCCGAAACCATGCGCCGGATCAGCGACGCGGAATCGGTCAGTTCCCTGTACGTAGACTAGCTGTCACTGGTAATATCCTGCGCCCGCTGTCGGGAGAGCGAGATGAGCACCGGATTCGCGCTGGATGTCGAGAACAGGCCCGACCTGGGCACGGGCAGCAGCCGGCGACTGCGCAGGCAGGGCAAGGTGCCCGCCATCATCTATGGCGGCGGCCGCAAGCCGCGGGCCGTGGTCCTCGACCATGCCCGGCTGCTCCGGGAGATGGAGCAGGAAGCCTTCTATACGAGCATCCTCACGCTGACGCTGGGGGAAGTTTCGCAACCGGTGGTGGTCAAGGACCTGCAGCGTCACCCTTCCAGGCGGCAGGTGCTGCACCTGGACTTTCTGCGGATCCGCGAGGACGAGAAAATCAGCCTCAACGTGCCGCTGCATTTCCTGGGCGGGGATGTGGCCGTGGGCGTCAGGGAGCAGGGCGGGGAAGTCTCGGTACAACTCACCGAGGTCGAGGTAAGCTGCCTGCCGAAGGACCTGCCGGAAAACATCGAGGTCGACATCTCGGAACTGGAACTGAACCAGCGGTTGCATCTGACGGACATCGAGATTCCGGAGGGCGTGGAATTGCCCGCGCTGGTACAGGACTTCGATCCGTCCATCGTCACCATCATCCCGCGGCGCCGGGAGGAAGAGGACGAAGTGCCGGAACTGGAGGAAGATCTGGAACTGGTGATTCCGGTCGAGGAAGAAGAGGCGGAGGCTGCGGAGGAGGACGAAGCCTCCGAGTAGCGCGGCGCCGGCCGGCAGGGGGCCCCTGCCGCGGTCCGCTTGTGCCCGGCGCGCGCATTTGCGCAGTCCCGGCGGCTGGATTCGGAACAGGAGTCCGGCATGGACGATTCATTGGAGCTTGTAGTCGGTCTCGGCAACCCAGGCCTGGAGCATCGCCGTGCGCGTCACAACGCCGGCTTCTGGTTCGTGGACCTGCTGGCGCAGCGGCACGGCGGCAAGTTCCGGGCGCGTCGCCGGCTCTACGGCGACACGACCGACATCACGATCCGGGGCCGCCGGATCCGGCTGCTCAAGCCCATGACCTACATGAACGACAGCGGCAGGGCTGTGGGCGCCGCCGTCGCCTACTACAAGACACCGACCGAACGGACGCTGGTGGTCTACGACGAACTGGATCTCGTACCTGGCCGCGCCAAGCTTCGTTTCAACGGCGGACCCGGCGGGCACAACGGCGTGCGCAACGTGGCCGAGTGCATCGGCAGGGACTTCTGGCGGTTGCGCCTGGGTATCGGCCACCCCGGTCCGGGGCGCAGGGAGCGGGTCATCGGCTACGTGCTGAGGCGCCCGCCGGCCGATGAGCACGGGGCCATCCTCGATGCCGTGCTCGCCTCGGCCGATGCGCTGGAGGTGTTCCTGGACAAGGGCGCGGAGCGGGCGAAGACGCAGTTGCACAGCCGGCGCCTGGAGGATCCGGCGCCCGGCGGCCTGGACTCGGAAGCGCCCGGTTAGTCGTTTCGGGGCTTGTGGGAATCAAGTGCGGTCGATTTTCCGCCTTTCGCGGCAGGGGGGCAGAGGGGCACGGCTGGCCCGGTTAGCCCAAGTTTACCAACCCAAAACGTAATGTGAGTGCAATCAGTGTCTTACGGGCTGGATTTTCGCCGTAAGGCACTACATTGGGCGTTTTTCGGCGGTTTCGATCCGGTTCAGATCACCTTTTTGACGAAGCCGCCGGCGTCGGGGTGGATGCCGAGGGCGTCGTAAATGGGCTTTTGGTGCGGTTCCGGGGCGGTGGCCTTTCGCAGGTGCAGGGTGCGCCCGTCGGCGCAACGGAAGGTGGCGGTGACGCGGCATCGCGAAGCGAGGCGGTTGCGCAGGGCGCTCCAGCTCCGGTTGAGGCCGTTCTCGCGCAGGCGCGTGCGAACGATCTGCACGAGTGGATAGGCGAGCACGGCGATGAACAGATGCCCTTCGGTGCGCCTGGGCACGCGGTGGTGGATGGGCCGCAGGCCGAGTTCGGATTTGAGGCAGCGGAACACGGCTTCCAGATCCGTCAGGGTGACATAGGTTTTCCACAGCCGTTCGGCGTCCCAGTCCATGAGGTTGGTCCGCAGGCAGTACACGCCGGGCAGGTCGGCCATGGATCCCTTGGCGGGATCGCGGGTGAAGGCGACGGAGGCGACGCGGCCGCCCTTGACGGTCAGGTCGAGCTGGTAGTAGCCGGCCACGCGCCGGTGCTTGGCCTTGAGCCGTCCGATGCGTTCGTCGGTCTGCCCGGGCTTGCGCCGCGCGCGGGGTTTGGACAGGCCCTCGGCGAGCTTCGTCAACGCCGCCTCGTAGCGGGCGCACAGCCGCCCGACCATGGCGCGCTCCTTCCGCGCGCGTTCCTCGGAGTAGCAGTTCAGGCGCACTTCCGCGGTGTCCTCGCACACCCTTCGGTCCAGGTGCAGCGTGTGCCCCGAGGCGGTGGCGAGGGGCACGGCGGCATCGGCGTCGAACTCGCGCTTGCGCTTGCGGCTGACGACGAGATAGCGGTACCCGGATTCGCGCAACCAGGCGACCTGCGCCTCGGTGGCGATGCCCCGGTCCATGACCACCAGGGCGTCGGCCGGCGCGTCCGGGCCCTCCAGCATGCCTTGCGGGGCGGTGTGCTCGCGCACGTTGCCGGCGAACACCCGCGAACGGCTCACGAAGCCCGAACCGTCCAGCACCAGGCCGAGCGTGAGCAGCGGACGGTCGCTGCGCTTCTCCTTGGAATGCCCGTGCCGCGCCAGCGGCTGTTTCGCGGCGCCGCCCTCGAAGTAGGTGTTGGTAACAACGTGGAACCAAAAGCGATGTTGGCTCTGGAGCGACAGATCGCCCGTCCATCGAGGACCCCACGGGGTTGAGGCCGATCATATAGGAGCGTTATTATATGACTCATGGCCCGCGCAACACGCCAGCAACGCGCCGAACGGCTCAACGCCGCGTTCGAACTGCGCCAGCGCCACGGCGCCGCCGAGGCGGTTCGGCGGCTGGCCGAGCGTCACGCGCTCTCGATCGTTCAGGCGCGCCGCTACGTGCGCGCCGCCGCCGACATGGACGGTCCCGTGGCCGATGCGCAAATCATGCAGCCCATCACCGTGCGCATTCCGCGGCCCCTGGTCGAGCAATTGCGGGCGCGGGCGCAACGCACGGGCCGCAGCCTGGGTTCGCTGGTCTCGCAGGCCGTCGCCGCCTTCCTGTCCCGGGGGCCGTAGCGCCGGATGAGGCGCCTCCGTCTCGTTCAGGTGTTCGATCGGCTCGCCGAGCAGCGCCTCGGGGAAGCCTACGGGCTGTTGGTTCGAGAACGCACCTGGCCGACGCGAGGAGCAAGACATGAGCATGGAACCGGTGACGGGAACGGTCGCGGCGTATCTGCGGGTATCGAGTCGAATCCAGCGCGAACGCGAGACGATCGCCAGTCAGCGTGAGGCCGTGCCGGGCCACGCGAGGGAGCGAGGCTGGACGCTGCCCGAGGCACTCGTATTCGCCGACGACGGTTACAGCGGCGCCACGCTCGACCGGCCGGCGTTGGAGGCGTTGCGCGATGCCGTGGCCGGCGGCGAGGTGGCTACGGCGGTGGCGTGGTCGGCCGATCGGCTGAGCCGCAAGTTTGCCCATCGGATGCTGCTTCAGGAAGAGTTCGCCCGCCACGGCGCGAGGATCGTTTTAGTCGAGGCGCCGGACGATGCGACGCCGCAAGGGATGTTGTTGCGCCAAATGCTGTCTGCGATATCCGAGTACGAGCGCACCCAGATCGCCGAACGCTCGCGGCGGGGCAAGATCCATCGCGCCCGCCAAGGTTCGCTGAACATGATCACGCGTGCGCCCTATGGCTATCGTTTGATCCGCAAGACCGAGTCATCGGGCGCGCGGCTGGAGACCCACGAGGCCGAGGCCGCCGTCGTGCGCCGGATTTTCGATCTCCATGTGCGCGACGGTCTGAAGATGCACGAGATCCCGCGACAACTGGACGCGCGCGGCATCCGCCCGCGCCACGCCGAGCGTTGGCCGACCTCCACGGTCGCGGTCGTTTTGCGAAACGAAGCCCATGTGGGCAAGGCGGCCTACCTGAAGACCGTCGGCACGGGCAAGCCGGCGCGCCGCAACCGAACCGGGCGGCTCAAGGCGGGGCGGGTGCGGCGTCTGACCGGGCGTACCGCGCGCCCCCGCGAGCAGTGGATCGAACTGCCCGTTCCGGTCATCGTCGAGCCAGCCGCCTTCGAGCGGGCACAACGCCGCCGGGCGGAGAATCGACGCTTCTCCGGGCGCAAGACGATCGAACCGACCTTGCTTCAAGGGCTCTGCGTGTGCGCCGAATGCGGTTACACGATGGGACGAAACTCCGGATCGGGCGGCCGGCCGGGCCGCCGCCACTACTATCGATGCCATGGCATCGACGGTTGGCGCCGGCCGCAGGGCGCCGTCTGCGACAATCCGCCGGTTCGTGCCGACGCGCTCGACACGGCGGTCTGGGATGAGGTGCTCGCCCTGCTGGAGCATCCGGAACTGATCCAGTCCGAAATCAATCGAAGGCTCGCCGCGGCGAACGAAACGGTCTCGCACGATCGGCGGGTCGATGCCTTGCGCGCCGAGGCGGCCGGGCTTCAACGCCAAATGCGCCGCTTGCTCGATGCTTACCAGGAAGGACTCGTCGGGCTCGATGAATTACGCGAGCGCAACGGGCCGTTGCAAACCCGACAGCGCGCCATCCTTTCCGAACTCGATGCGTTGCAAACCGCCAAACTGGATCGGGAGTCCCGGCTGGCCCTCGCCACCACGGTCCAGCGATTCCTTGAGCGCATGCGCGACGCGGCCCGGTCGCTGTCCATCGTCGAACGGCAACGAATCGTGCGCCTGCTCGTGCGCGAAGTGCGGATCGGCAAGGACTCCGTTACGATCTGTCACTCGATCCCGTTGACCCGCGTCCCTTCCACCGTGTCCGGACCGCAACGGATCGAACCCACGGCAACCGGGTCAATGACAGAGACCGGTGGACTTTTGGTTCCACGATGTGGTCAGGTCGAACAGCGTGACCGTGGCCGAGAGGCCGAACAGGTCCAGGGCGCGCTGGAACAGCCGCGCCTCGATGACGTCGCGGTGCTTCACCAGGGCGTCGGAGGCGCGGTACAACTGCATCGCCCCCATGGCTTCGCAGTCCACGCCCAGCAACTCGCCCAAACCGCTGTGCCGGCCCAGCCAGCGGTGGGTCTCGCGCTCGCTGGCCGGGTGCGCCAGACGCCCCACGATCGGCCCGGCCGCCGCCGCCCGCAGCGCGCCGTTGACGCCAAGCTCTTCCAGCAACCGCATCAGCCCGACCCGCTCCATGGCCCAAAGCCCCACCTGTTCCACGCCTGCGCTGCGCGGCCGGGCCAGTTCCATGGAATCGGGGTCGATCGCCACGCCGGCCCGGCCCGCCCCGGGCGCCTCGCCCAAGCCGCGCGCCAGCAGCAACGCCGCGATGCGTTGCGCCTCCGCCTCCACCGCCGCGGGGACATCGTCGAGCAGCCCCGGCTGCCCGTCGAGCAGATCGTCGACGCGCGCGCACAACCGCGGCCAGGACTCCGGCCCGGTCTCGAAGTGCCGGCCGAGGTTCAGCAGCGTGCGCTGGCGCACCTTGCCGCCGCGCCGTTCGCTGCGCACCAGCCGGTGCGTCAGGTAGGCCGAACCGTCCTTGGCGCGGCGGGTTTGGGTGCGGCGGATGAACATGCGGGGATGATCCGCCGCCCCGGGGAACATGTCAATACACCAACGGACGATTATGGCACTACATCGGCCTCCCGGCCCGACACAACACCATCAATCAGAGACTTGCGCGCAAAAAACACCCGCATCTGCCCCATATTCCACCCGCTTCCGGCCTGAAAGAGGCTCAGGTTGGTAAACTTGGGTTAGGGCCGGGGCAGTAGAGTGCGCGTACTGCCCAATCGGATTTCATACGACAATGCGGCCCGGATACAGACTCGACCAGCAAGACAAATATCATTGGCACGTGGTTTGCCCCTTCGGGCAGCCTATCGCGCTTGTCGAAAAATACGCGGTTGGGATTGACGTTACTCCGAAGATTTCGGGCATTGGCGACCAGAAAACCATTCGCCTTGAGTCCCATGACCAGCGGAAAGCATCAGCGTATGAACAACACCCAGACATGGAGGCAGCATGTCGGCCCTTTGTGGAGGCGCATTACAAGCTGAACACAACTCGCCCACAAAGATTGCGGAATTGGACTTCCGAATGGAATCTTCGTTGGTTATGGCTGTATGGGCTCATAGCGACAATCGCGGCGATATGGGGCTGGCTTGACTAGGGGCCTATCTGGGAATGCTGAGGCGCGCGGCCTGAGATTTTCTGGGGCTGGATTAGCTGGGGGTTTTGAAGCGTACTTTCCGGGCGGCGTCTACGCAGTACTAGCGTTCTGTTCATGGTTTCCTACGACACTCCTACTGCTTCATAGCAACCGAGATTCATATTCCTCGCATGCCGCACGCAACGATGGCGGTGCGGGACTCCGAAGCTCGCCTGCACGACACATCTGAATCAACTCATTCACGTGTAATTGGCACTCTCGTGCGCGTCTTAGCCTCGGATAATCTCTTCTCTCTTCGTCTACACTTTCTCCTTCCAAGTACGCGATCCAAGTTTCAATACTCCACGTCGGGACAAATATCGCGACTCGGTCATCGTCACCTCTACACTCAACATCTTTGGATGTACAGCTTGCATCTAGTGACGCAAGTCGCCCGTCAACACCAACGTTGTCGCCGTCGATCACAACAACAAGACGAAGATTTACATGATTTGCCTTTGAACGATATGCTTGAAGCTCGACAGGAAAATGCTCAAGTACAAACTGTACACCTGATCCGGCGCCCGGAATTCCTTTCTGTACTCGAATTCGTCGCTTGTGCCACCCCATTCCGCCTAGGAATCTACAAATGAATACCTCTTGTTGTGTGTCTTCACATAGCAAAACAATATTTACTTTCCGACTCATTCCTCCCAGCCTCGAGCAAAAACTTCTGATAGCTTTAATCCTCCATTGAGCGACATATCCTTGACCTTAATCGCCTTCACTGGGCCGGATTTTTCGTCTGCTAGCAATACGCCGTAGTCGACTCCAAGGTAGTCGATTAGCTCTGGATGATGTGAACAGACTACGGCTTGCGGGATATTTGAGCCGCAACTATCCGACAGTTCCATTAGCCAAGGCTGTATCTCAACCAGTGCCACATAGTTTTCCGGTTCATCTAGGAACAATGTGTAACCTTGGCCGACGGTCAGATGGGTTAGTGAGTAAAGCGCAATAAGTGATCGTTGTCCGTCAGAAATTTCGTCCAACGCAAGTTCATACCGACTATCGTGATCATTGAATACCACCTTGAGTGCGCGTGTATCAATCCCTACTCGTTCTAATCTAATTGTATCGAAACCATCGATTATTTCAGCCAATTTGTTGGTGAACTCAGGCACGAGGTCTTGCCGCTCCAACAGAACATTGCGATACCATCCCGCGAAATTTTTTCCGTCTCGATTGAGAAGACGATCCTCGGTCGAAGATTCTGGGGTGAAAGCAACCGGATATATGCCGCATACCAGCACGCCACGCATAAAGTCGAGGAAGCGCGATAACCTCTGATTGTCGTCACGTGGTGCAACGCGGGCCAATGCTGATTCGCTCCAGTCAACACTAAAGTGTGGGCCTAGTGAATGGTTATCACGAAAAAGCTGAACATCTCCTCGCTCACAGAGAAATAAAGGCTTACGGTCAACCGTCAATCGTTCAAGCAATATCCTCGCTCGCTTTGCAAATCGGTCATGTTCGACTTCGAGCCGGTAGTTGTATACTTGCTCTTCCAACGTGACATCAACTTCAACAACTTGATGATTGGTATTCTGCCATCGAGTAAGCGTACGAGTGGGGAATACCCTTGAATCAGTGATCTTGGCTACACCATCTAGGAGCAACTGTAACGCATAAAAAATATCCAGAACGGAAGTTTTGCCAACGCCGTTCCGCCCAAGCAGTAACGTCAATTCCTGCAGCGGTAAGTTGAAGTTAACCAACTTCTTGTAGTTGTGTGCGTAAAGTCTTGTAAACATAACGGCGGTACTACTTTCTTGCCCTTGAGTCTAGCCGACCAATCTGTGACATAGGACGAAATACCACAACAATCTGATCCGCATACCTTGAGACCCCAACTAAAGCCCTACACATGCCGGAGGTACACGCCAATGTTAGTCTATGTTTCAGCGTGGCTCTACCCTGTGGATCAAGCACCATGGGGATGCCATATACTCCCATCGCCTGAGCAACGTCAAACTCTCCCGCTCCTCGGCTTGGTAGAGACCTATCTCCTCTTCAACGGGAGTCGCGCTCGCCAAGTAATTCGGCCGATTGCAACATCTTGATTATTGGGACATTGTGGGTTGATCGCCACCATTGTCGTTCGCTGCCCGCCCGGCCAACTTATCAATCCGATCCGCTACCCGCTGCGCTGGTTCCCGCAGTTGCTCCAATGTCCAGTCCGCTGCGTAGCCCTCGGTGACGTCGTGAGAGCGGGGGCGTGATTTACCAGCCGCTTGGTCAGCGAGCGCGGCAGCATCAGTTTCCGCTCGGCCACGGAGAAAAAGCTGTTCCTCAAGCCGTGAAACCCCGGCTCGTGCCGCATTCCGCGGCCCAAGCCCTCCCCTCAAGCCCGCTCTGCCCCGCGACAGCGGGCTACTCTGCCAATGCTCCCTAATGGGTTGGGGCCTCACTATAGGGGCCAATCCAGACGCTGGCGCCGCCAGACAGTGCCAAGCTGGAAACCATGGCCGTAAGCAAGCTCCCGCCTCACGGGCCCACCACGATTTCCCGCAGAACCATCATGCTGGCGATGATTCCCGTGGCGATCCACACGATTAAGAAACAGGCTCAGACTGCCAACGAATGTCGGCTTGCACAGGACAGAGAAAATCGATACTCACAACGACTGCAACCCACGCCATGCGGGTGTTCGTTGCATTCCTATGAATGACTGGTCTGCATGGCGCTAATCTCCGCCCCAGAACCTCCCTTGTCAGGACCAGGAGCCATCACCGAAGAACAGGATGTCCCCTGACGGAGAAAATCGACAGTCCACCGTATGGGGACCCGGATTTCTGATGGGCACGTCTCCAACGGTGCTCGTAGCTTCAACCAGCCTGTACTTGATCGAGTCCGAGTCCACACCCAGTAGCTCCGACTCGATCGTTGTCGACTCCCCGCCAACACTCATCGTGGTCGTATAGTGCGTCTCGGCGAACCGCATGGTTACGTTGGGATTCAACGATGAACGAACCATGCCGATACCGATAAGCCGCGGGAGCGTACACTCCGACTCGTCTGCCGGAGAGGTGTCTTGCTCCACCTCAATGCGTGGCGCCCCGACCGCAGGGGCAGCTTTGGAGAGCGTAATCTGTCCGCGCTCAAGCAGCGTCCGGCAGTCCGTAGCATCGCGAAACAGATCTTCTTCAAGCAGCGTATCGGCTGTGCCTGCCCCCTCGAAACGAGGATCGTCGCACTCCCCGTCGTTGGCCCAATCGCTCGTGTCGTCTCCGAAGAAGACACCCTGCCCTTCGTTGATCGTTGGAGAATCCCGAACGGATATAGTACCGGCCGGGTTCGGTGAATCCGGCGCGCCAGCAGCCGCCTCTGTCCAGCCATCAACGAAAGTGTAGTTGACCGACCAATCGGTAAACTGAGGTCGCACGCCGTTGAATGCCAGCACCCGGATGGTCTCGGTATGCGTTTGATTCGGGAGCGTCGGCATTGACGCGCCGGTGTGCTGGATGCGTCCGCTCGGGTCCACCCATTGGTAATAGCCAAGCCCCTCGTATTGTTCCGTCCAGTTCGTGCACGGCGGCCACGGCGAGGCGATATCGTAGTAGGCGATCAGATTGTGCAGCGCACGGCCCGAACCGTTGAACACGGAGAACTCCAATTCCCAAAGGTGCAGCGGCTGGTCCTGATTCACCCGCATGGCCTCATAGTTGCCCTGCTCGTTTTCCGCAATCACGTTGCAGGTGGCAGCGTTGGCCTGGAGCAGCCGAACCGTGCCGCGAAGGCTTATGCCTTCATCCGTTGTCAGAAGTTCCTGTGCGTGCGCGCCAGCGGCGCTCAATAGCACCAGGACAACGGCCGAGAGAAGTGGCTGATTCACGGTTTGCGCGCTTAGTTCATCACGACCGGGCCAATCTATCACAGAAGTTCATACGCTAGCCGGAGAACTGCGTCTGCCATGGAAAGTTGCCAATCAGCCCCCAGAGTAGTCAGACAGTCCCAACCCGAAAAGCTGGGATAGCGACAGGCGCGGCCCGCCTGTAGGTTGCTTCGAGGCTATCTTGCCACCGCTTGACTGCCGCATCCTTGTAGGTCGCGTAGTATTGGAGGCTACCCTTTCGCTTGTAGAGCTTTTTCGCAAATGTTTGTCACGCCAAAAAATTGAAAACTCTTAAACATCAACAACTTGGTCTTGTCGGTCTGCCCAACGTGGGCAAGTCGACGCTGTTCAACGCGCTCACCGCCATGGAAGTGCCCGCGGAAAACTACCCTTTCTGTACGGTGGACCCGAACATCGGCATCGTCGGAGTGCCCGACCCTCACCTCGAACGAATCGCGGAGGTCTCCGGAACACGCAACACGGTGCCCGCGGCCATCGAATTCGTGGATGTCGCGGGCCTCGTGCATGGCGCCTCGCGGGGGGAGGGCCTGGGCAACCGGTTTCTCGCGCATCTTCGGGAAGCCGACGCCATCGTCCACGTGATGCGGTGTTTCGCCGGCACCGGTGTGGCTCACGTCTCGGGAAGGGTCGATCCGGTATCGGACATGGAGACCATCGACACGGAGCTGCTGCTGGCGGACCTGGAAACCCTCACCCGGGCGGTGGAAAAGGCGGAGCGAACCGCCAGAACCGCCGAGCCCGACGCCATTGCCTGGCTTGAACTGGTCAGGCAGGTGGAAGCGGAGGTATCGGCAGGTTGCGCCGCGAGGGACGTTGCGGTGACACCCGAGCAACGCAGCAAACTGGATGTTCTCCAGCTACTTACGGCCAAACCCATCATGTACGTGGCCAATGTATCGGAGTCCGCACTCCCCGACGCGGCCGAGGCGGAGCCGGTACTGGCGCGCGCCGAGGCCGAGGGCGTTCCGGCCGTGGTCATCAGTGCGACCTTCGAGGCCGCTCTGGCGGAACTGCCCGCGGAGGACCGGGAGCTGTTCCTGGACGAAATGGGGTTATCGGAATCCGCGCTGGACCGAATGATCGACGCCGCGTACGGACTGCTGCGCCTGCTGACGTTCTATACGGTGAACGAGAAGGAAGCCCATGCGTGGACCGTGCCCGAGGGCGCCACGGCCTACGAGGCGGCGGGCAGGATTCACACGGATTTCCAGCGCGGGTTCATCCGCGCCGAAGTGGTCCCGGTGCACCTGTTTCTCGCGCGAGGAGGCGAGCAGGGCGCCCGGGAATCGGGGGAGTTGCGGCTTGAAGGGCGCGGCTACCGGGTCGCAGCCGGGGATGTGATCAAGTTTCGCTTCAACGTGTGAGGGTGGGTGTGTACGGACAGCCCTTGCACGCTTCTCTAAGCCAAACGGTCATGTGGCTCCTGATCCTTAGGGGAGGTTCGATCTCGTGTTCCACAAATGTGTGATCGTCGGCGACATCGGGGCGCATTGCGGTCGCATCAACATGCTCCTTGCGCCGTATGGTTGCCCATTCGTGGACGCCTGGGGGGCGGTAGCCCGGCCAGGGTAATGCGCCATCCAGGTCAGGCGGGCCATAGCCCCCGAGAACCAGGATTTTCGGACGGCCAGCAGGATTAGCGAGAACGCAGTTCGCAAACAACCCTTTGGGATTCTCCAGCGGCGAACTCATGCCCGACTGGATCACGGCAACGGCTTCGGGGGCGATGGACAGGTCCATGTACAGGTTGAGAAATGTGCGCACAGCTTCCGCGCGGATGACCAGGAAGCTAAACCGGCTCGGGCCATGATCGCGCCCAAATTGCGCCTGACGCTCAAACACCAGCCATTCGCAGAAAAACGGCGCTTCGCAATCAGGGGGAAGTTTCCAGTACCAATCCTCGCCCAGCCGTCCTGTCGTAAGCGGGCAATTTGAGCCGTCATTGTCCGTCGCCTGATTATGGGGTTTCCTTCGATGTTTTCATGACGAAGGAGGCTGGGAGGATGAGCGAGGGCAAACGGATGACGGTGCGCCGCTCGGCGGAGGAGTGGCGGACGATCGTGTCGCGGTTCGAGCGTAGCGGCCAGACGCGCAAGCAGTTTTGCACGGCGGAGGACTTGGCGCCGAGCACGTTTTCGTTGTGGCGGCGCAAGCTGCGGCGCTCCGAAGCGGGCAGCGGGGCGAACGGCGCGGGACGGTTCGTGGAGTTGGCCGATTCGCCGACGGCATTGCCGGCGTGGGAGGCGGAGCTGGACCTGGGCGAGGGGGTGGTATTGCGGTTGCGTCGCCCGCCGCGGTGTTGAACCTCGGCGGGGATTGCCGCATCTGGCTGTACACGCCGCCGTGCGACATGCGCCGTTCCTTCGACGGGCTCTCGGCGCTGGTGCGCCACGAGCTGGGACGCGATCCCACGAACGGGCAGTGGTACGTGTTCGTGAACCGCCGGCGCACGATGCTGAAGGTGCTGGCGTTCGATGCCGGCGGGTACTGGATCTGGGCCAAGCGCCTGGAGCAAGGGCGGTTCGCGGCGTTGGGCGCACGGGGCGGCGGGTCCCTGGCGTTGACTCGCACCGCGCTGCTGGCGCTGCTGGAGGGGACGGACATCGTGGTCCGGCGCCAGCGCAAGCGTTACCGGATGGCGGCGTGACGGGCGTGGAGCGGGTATAATCGGCGCTTCAACGGCGGCGAGTGCGAACCCCTTGTCCCACGCCCGGATCGAGGTTCTTCAACAAGAGAACGCGCGATTGAACGCGACCGTCGCCGACCTCACCGGCCAACTGGCCTCGGTCAAGCGTCAACTGGAGTGGTTCCAGCGCCAGTTGTTCGGGCCGAAGTCCGAGAAGCGGCTCGAGTTCGACGAGGCGGAGCAGGCGAGCCTGTTCGCGGCGCTGGGCATCGAGGCGACACCGGCCGGGGAGGCGCCCACGCAAGAGATCCGCTACCGGCGCCGGAAGAAGCGCCGCGACGGGGCGGTCAACGAGCACGGGTTGCGGTTCGACGAGACGGTGCCGGTGGAGACGATCCATGTGACGGACCCCGCCATCGAGGCGATTCCGGAGTCCGAGCGGGAGTTCGTGGGGGAGAAGGTCACGCACCGGCTGGCCCAGGAGCCGGGCAGCTACAAGGTGCTGAGGTACGTGCGCCAGGTCGTCAAGCGCCGGGACACCGGGCAGGTGTTGACGCCGGCGGCGCCGCCGAACGTGCTGGGGCGCGCGGCGGTGGACGTGAGCTTCCTGGCCGGGCTGCTGGTGGACAAGTTTCGATATCACCTGCCGCTGTACCGCCAGCACCGGCGCCTGGCCGACAGCGGGATCGCGGTGAGCCGGCGCAGTCTGACGAACTGGGCCGGACGGGCCATCGACCTGTTGGGGCCGCTGGTCTCGGCGCAATCCGCGCACATTTTGAGCGGCGCGGTCGTGGCCATGGACGAGACCTCGATCAAGGCCGGGCGCAGCGGGCCGGGCAAGATGCGCGCGGCGTACTTCTGGCCGGTGTACGGGCAGGACGACGAGTTGGTGTTTCACTACGCGCCGAGCCGCGCGCACAAGCACGTGGAGAGGTTCCTCGGGGATTTCTCGGGCACACTGTTGAGCGACGGGTACGGTGCGTACGAGGCGTTCGCGAAGCGCCGCGGCCTCGCGCATGCGCAGTGCTGGAGTCATTGCCGGCGTAATTTCGTGGATGCCAAGCAGAGCGATCCCGAGGGCGTGGCCGCGGCGTTGTCGCTCATCGGCGCGCTGTACCGGCACGAGAAGAAGATACGCAAGAAGAAGCTCGACGGCCCGGCGAAGCTGGCCTGGCGGCGCGAGCGCAGCGCCGCGGCGGTGGACGCGTTTTTCGACTGGTGCAAACAACAACGCCAGCGGGTGGACCTGCTGCCGAGCCACCCGTTCGGTCAGGCGCTGGCCTACGCGGCGGAACGCGAGGCCGGGCTGCGGGTGTTTCTGGAGGACCCCGGGGTCGCCATCGACACGAACCACCTTGAGCGGGGCCTGCGCCCGATCCCGATGGGCCGGCGCAACTGGCTGTTCGCCTGGACGGAACTGGGCGCGCGCCGCGTCGGGGCGATCCAGAGCTTGCTCGCGACCTGCCAGCTGCAGGGCGTGAACCCCTACATCTACCTGGTCGACGTGTTGCAGCGGATCGACCGGCATCCGGCCAAGCGCGCCGTCGAACTGACCCCAAGGGTGTGGAAGACGCTTTTCGCCGACAATCCGCTACGGTCCGACCTGGACCGCGCCCGCGATCCCCCACTTCACTAGGCCGCGAAAGTCCAGAACGGTCCAGTTTGCCCGCTTACGTCCTGTCAGCAATTCGCAATCCGCTGGCGGCAGGCGCCGATATCGAAACAGCTCTTCCCGGCTCACCTCACGCCTGTCAACAATTCCATAGCCTCTGAAACCCTCATAGTCTCGGAACTCACGTCGCTCCAACTCGCGCTTCAGTGCAGTTCGATCCAAATCGATGTCGACGTAGACAAAGCTGTGCACGCAGCCCGCCAGATGCTTGACGGGATTGCCGTCTAGTCCCGAGGCGGGGTAGTAGAGTGAGTTGCGGAGAATGTCGTGCAACGGAAGTGGCTCATGATTCATCCTCTCCGGGGTCAGCCGAGCCAACCAGCCTGGAATATTCATGACAGGCGCTGCTCCAATTGCATAACTGCAGGCGCCACCTCGTGGACCCATCCTTCGTGAATCGAACGCCACGCCGGATTGTGTCTTGCCAGACCTGCCGCCTGTCTTGGGTGTACAAGCGGCAGCAACTTCACCCGTCGCCCCTCGATCTCAAGATCGTGCAGCCGGCCATATGAGTCCAGGTCCCTGCCATAGGCCCTAAGCGAATGTTCGCTGCCAAACGCTGCTGTAAACCACTTGAGCGGCAGAGCGCCCAATGTGACCAGGATGTCCGCCTTGGATTCGTGCAGTTCCGCGGCAATCTCCGCCCGTCTGGGCGCATCCGTTAGCTTCTTCGGAACACGGGGCCACTTCGCCGGGGGTAACGCAAACCGCTGGGCAACTGGCGTGTAGCGGTCCTGGACCGCAAGTAGCTGGCGGGGATTCATGCAACTATGCGGCACCAGATCGCACAACCAAGCGTTCTCTCGAGTGAGCCCCAGCGGTGCCAGGTACTGCTCATCAAGGGACCTTCCGGAGGGGCCGTTAAGATGCTTGCTCGCAGGCACGAGGCGACCGGCCTCCGGCGGCACATCGATCGCCGACAGGATGTCCTCCACCCCTTCTCCACGCCAGAATATGTATGGCTCCGACGCCACGCCCAGGGCTTTGATCACCTGTGCTCCCTCGGGGTCAACCCAACGGGCGTGAACCGCGCTCGCGTAGACTCCGAGCACGAATACACGTTTCGGTCTGCGGTCCTTCTGAACTACGCGCCGAACTGGTTTCCCGAACGGAAAATTGCCTCGCTCATACATCACACTTCTGGACTAGGACCCCGACCGACACTACCCCAGTGCAATCCATCATATCAATCGTTTCATTCCTACGCCGTGTTGCGGTTCCGTGTCGCGTTGTCGATGGCAAAAACGCGCCCACCGTCCCTTTTTGGTCTCCGCTCCACGCGCCAAACATTGACGTTAATGAACTGTACTCGTTGTTTGTCGATTTCACATCTAGCGAGCGTCCAGACGGCAGCCGAACTTGGGGACGGTCAATACCGACCGCGACCAGGACTCGTCGCTTACGGCTGCTAGGGGCTTTCCTACACTTAACTGGCTGATATTTATAATATTAATTTCGGTCTGTAGAAAACCGCATACAGATTGTCTTCAAAGTCAAGTGTGTTCTGTGACCGGGGGATAGTCGGCGCGCATTCGTCAGTGCGTCCTTCCATGGAGCACCGAGAAATTCGGGTTAACTGTACGTCGTGTGGACATTTAGCACAGCTACAGCGGGATACGGGAAAGGAAGCCGGAATAGCGGCGAAATTTATCCGGGACGTCCTGCAACGCCAAATTTACGAAAAAGGAAAACTTCTTTCTTACCGGAACATTGGCGTCTATTGCTGATCTGGAGTCGCGGCGCGGATTGAACCGAGTGTGCGCCTAGGCAAATTCGGTGCGCTGAAAATCACTGGTGGGCAGGGTCAAAGTCGGCCGAACACCAACCCAATCACACGATTCTGTCGGCCGCCTCGGCGTTTCGGAGATAGAAGTAGCACACCGGCATCGCTATCGCAACCAATGCGTATCCGACAATGTCAAGGAAAGTACCTACCCTGAACCACCACAATTGGTCGTCCATGAATGTCAATATAATGATTGATGGTGCCAACACAAGCCCGGCCAGGATATTCACGATGTATATCTTCATCCAGCACTGAGCAGTCATCTGATAGCTCCCGAACAGGCTGTCCATTACGCTCTGGTTGGTGACTACCGTAATGGGTACGGCCAACAGGAATCTTGGCAACAAAAGCGCCACCGCAAACAGCAATATGCCAGACAGCCACACTAAACCAGACGCCACGCCAATCAACAGACTTAGAAAGATAGCCAAGAAATAGAAGACGAAGATGACCAAGAAAATGCCAACAGCTCGGATCGAATCGAGTATGAATTCGGCGCTCCTGAAGCTCTCGATGATCTCCTTGCGTTCGTTTGATTGACTCCCTTGGTTGAATCTTCCGCGCGTTAGTTCTGTTGCAATGACCTGCATCAGTACGACGCTTAGATAAATCTCAGTCAATTCAGCTACTAGCAACCAATACTCGCTATCAGTGAACGAGTTTTCCACCCTCCAGACATCTCTCGTGTAGAGCATCACATCCTGGACTAGCCTGTTTGTCAGAAAGTCCACGATAAACGCCAGTACAGCAAGCAGCACAAAGTTCGTTCTGAATACCGTCCAGCAAGTTATTAAAACGTTGCCGATCCGTAGTGTGCGGTCAGAATTTTCTTTGGCCATCTATGTTTCTCCCGTAATGGCATTCCAGGGGTAAGCGGGCAAACTGGACCGTTCTGGACTTTCGCGGCCTAGTGAAGTGGGGGATCGCGGGCGCGGTCCAGGTCGGACCGTAGCGGATTGTCGGCGAAAAGCGTCTTCCACACCCTTGGGGTCAGTTCGACGGCGCGCTTGGCCGGATGCCGGTCGATCCGCTGCAACACGTCGACCAGGTAGATGTAGGGGTTCACGCCCTGCAGCTGGCAGGTCGCGAGCAAGCTCTGGATCGCCCCGACGCGGCGCGCGCCCAGTTCCGTCCAGGCGAACAGCCAGTTGCGCCGGCCCATCGGGATCGGGCGCAGGCCCCGCTCAAGGTGGTTCGTGTCGATGGCGACCCCGGGGTCCTCCAGAAACACCCGCAGCCCGGCCTCGCGTTCCGCCGCGTAGGCCAGCGCCTGACCGAACGGGTGGCTCGGCAGCAGGTCCACCCGCTGGCGTTGTTGTTTGCACCAGTCGAAAAACGCGTCCACCGCCGCGGCGCTGCGCTCGCGCCGCCAGGCCAGCTTCGCCGGGCCGTCGAGCTTCTTCTTGCGTATCTTCTTCTCGTGCCGGTACAGCGCGCCGATGAGCGACAACGCCGCGGCCACGCCCTCGGGATCGCTCTGCTTGGCATCCACGAAATTACGCCGGCAATGACTCCAGCACTGCGCATGCGCGAGGCCGCGGCGCTTCGCGAACGCCTCGTACGCACCGTACCCGTCGCTCAACAGTGTGCCCGAGAAATCCCCGAGGAACCTCTCCACGTGCTTGTGCGCGCGGCTCGGCGCGTAGTGAAACACCAACTCGTCGTCCTGCCCGTACACCGGCCAGAAGTACGCCGCGCGCATCTTGCCCGGCCCGCTGCGCCCGGCCTTGATCGAGGTCTCGTCCATGGCCACGACCGCGCCGCTCAAAATGTGCGCGGATTGCGCCGAGACCAGCGGCCCCAACAGGTCGATGGCCCGTCCGGCCCAGTTCGTCAGACTGCGCCGGCTCACCGCGATCCCGCTGTCGGCCAGGCGCCGGTGCTGGCGGTACAGCGGCAGGTGATATCGAAACTTGTCCACCAGCAGCCCGGCCAGGAAGCTCACGTCCACCGCCGCGCGCCCCAGCACGTTCGGCGGCGCCGCCGGCGTCAACACCTGCCCGGTGTCCCGGCGCTTGACGACCTGGCGCACGTACCTCAGCACCTTGTAGCTGCCCGGCTCCTGGGCCAGCCGGTGCGTGACCTTCTCCCCCACGAACTCCCGCTCGGACTCCGGAATCGCCTCGATGGCGGGGTCCGTCACATGGATCGTCTCCACCGGCACCGTCTCGTCGAACCGCAACCCGTGCTCGTTGACCGCCCCGTCGCGGCGCTTCTTCCGGCGCCGGTAGCGGATCTCTTGCGTGGGCGCCTCCCCGGCCGGTGTCGCCTCGATGCCCAGCGCCGCGAACAGGCTCGCCTGCTCCGCCTCGTCGAACTCGAGCCGCTTCTCGGACTTCGGCCCGAACAACTGGCGCTGGAACCACTCCAGTTGACGCTTGACCGAGGCCAGTTGGCCGGTGAGGTCGGCGACGGTCGCGTTCAATCGCGCGTTCTCTTGTTGAAGAACCTCGATCCGGGCGTGGGACAAGGGGTTCGCACTCGCCGCCGTTGAAGCGCCGATTATACCCGCTCCACGCCCGTCACGCCGCCATCCGGTAACGCTTGCGCTGGCGCCGGACCACGATGTCCGTCCCCTCCAGCAGCGCCAGCAGCGCGGTGCGAGTCAACGCCAGGGACCCGCCGCCCCGTGCGCCCAACGCCGCGAACCGCCCTTGCTCCAGGCGCTTGGCCCAGATCCAGTACCCGCCGGCATCGAACGCCAGCACCTTCAGCATCGTGCGCCGGCGGTTCACGAACACGTACCACTGCCCGTTCGTGGGATCGCGTCCCAGCTCGTGGCGCACCAGCGCCGAGAGCCCGTCGAAGGAACGGCGCATGTCGCACGGCGGCGTGTACAGCCAGATGCGGCAATCCCCGCCGAGGTTCAACACCGCGGCGGGCGACGCAACCGCAATACCACCCCCTCGCCCAGGTCCAGCTCCGCCTCCCACGCCGGCAATGCCGTCGGCGAATCGGCCAACTCCACGAACCGTCCCGCGCCGTTCGCCCCGCTGCCCGCTTCGGAGCGCCGCAGCTTGCGCCGCCACAACGAAAACGTGCTCGGCGCCAAGTCCTCCGCCGTGCAAAACTGCTTGCGCGTCTGGCCGCTACGCTCGAACCGCGACACGATCGTCCGCCACTCCTCCGCCGAGCGGCGCACCGTCATCCGTTTGCCCTCGCTCATCCTCCCAGCCTCCTTCGTCATGAAAACATCGAAGGAAACCCCATAATCAGGCGACGGACAATGACGGCTCAAATTGCCCGCTTACTTCCAGGGAGTGGTGTACGACCCGTGAGACCGGGGTCAGTTTTGGTTGCTGAAATCTCGAATCCAAATCTCTCCCATGTGTGTCTTAGTGTAACCCATAAAGCGAACCAATCGCGTTGTCCACGGGCGCGGGCTTTCAACCCTACCAAGCGCTCGTGGGCAGGCGGTGGGAATCGTGACCCCGAGGCGGGCGTCGCGCTCACCGCGCCGGGGAGTTGTCCGCCAGCGATCGCAGCCCTTCCAGTTGCATGTACCGGTGGTTGAGCTGCCACTCGTCGTTCTGCTCCAGCAGCAGCGCGCCGACCAGCCGCACGATGGTGGCCTCGTTGGGGAAGATGCCCACGACCTTGGTGCGGCGCTTGATCTCCGCGTTGAGACGCTCCAGCGGGTTGGTGCTGTGGATCTTGGTTCGATGCGCCTTGGGAAAGCTCATTTACGCTAGCACGTCGGTCTCGGCCTCGTCCATCATCGCCGCGAGCTTCGGGAAACGCTCGCGTAGTTGATCGGCCACCGTGCGCCACTGGTCCGAGGCCGCCTCCGGACTCTCCTGGGCGAAGGCGGTGTTGATCAGCGCGCGCACCATCTGCCGCTGCCCCTTGCCGGCGTGCGATAGGGCATTGCGCAGAAAATGTGTTTTGCACCGCTGAAGCGTGCTGGCCGTCACCTTGGCGGCGGCGCGCCTTACCCACGTTCGAGGGTGCGCTGCTGTGCCGGCCCTTCACCGTGACCGAGGCCAAGTATCGACCGGCGAAGTACGAGGCGAGCCGCGCCCGGTACTTGGAGCGGCGAAAGCTCGCGATCTGTACGCATTGCGGCAAGGCCCCGACGTTCGGAGCCTCCCGCTGCGACGACTGCTCGAAACGCGCCTGGGAGCGCTCCGAACATGTGCGCGGCATCCCGGACTCCGACACGCGATTCCACGCCCCGGTTAATGTTCATCTGCTTGGCATGATGAGCACGGCCGACCGCTCGTTAGCCTTGGTCGACTACGCATTGCGCCGACGATTTACCTTCGGGACGCTCCAGCGCGCATTCGTCATCGATTGCACTGATGGGGTCGTTTTGCCGTTGGTGAGAGAACTTCGTTCGGGTTCGGATGACTCAATTGTCATGGATCGTGGCCTGAAGCGATTGGGTTCGCTGTCCTGTTCCGTCTGCAATCAAATCATAGTGCCAATCCAAGCGCTTGGAACTGAGAATTATGATCCGGGACCAGAAATCGTAATTCTGGTTCCGGAGGTATGACAATTCATGATCGGAAAGCCCTCGCACAGGCGCATGGTATACGTAATCAACGAGAAGCAACCACCAACTGGCATACTTATCGATAAGCTGACGCTCACGGATACTATCTGACTTGACTTGGATTCTGTTTCGAATGCTCTCGTATAATTCGCTCGCAACGTGAAAGCCTTGTCCGTCGGAGACGTCTTGCAGAATAAACCTTGAAGGACCGTCGGAGAATTCCCAAAGATCGAGACAGATACCGCATGCTAGGCAGATATGCGGAAATCCCGCGCAAAACCCCTCTCCAGCATGTCTGCGGTAATCGCGATTCCTAGAGTGCACGTCAAAAACCACCTTTTCGTCATATGCGTTTAACAGTGGCCCGAGAGATTCCTTAACCTGCGCCGATATCGCATTCGGGCGCGGCAGCGGCGCAGTCAAGTCATACGTGCAGTTGACCACCCAGCTTCGACCTTCGTTTCCGGGCGATCCGACGTTTCGCAACACTCGTTCCAGACAGTCAGTAAGTGGTATTCGAGCTTCCTCTTCACCTTTGGAAGTATTGGCATTTTCAATGTGTATCTGCTGGCTCATTCGCGTCACTTCAACCGCGAAACGACCGTCCACGACGAAGTCGGGAGGATCGCTGGGAGGGCGGAGAATTTCTCGATAGCCTTGCCCTTTCAGCCACTTCTTGGCCCAGCACTCATCCTTGTTGAGCCGTTTTTTTGTCATTCGCGATTTGTCCATTTGTTTGGCTTTCTTGCCATCGCCCGATCCGGCAGGCTGTCCTCTCCGACTGTGGCCCGCGCCACCGCTACCCGGAAATCTTCTCTTCCCTCTCCCGGCTGTCCCGATACTCCCGAAGACCGGAGATTCCCGAAACAGGCAGAGTTGACCCGTCCGGCAGCATCAGGTCAAACTCTACCCCGCGCAGTGTCGCCGGCCGATACTCTGCGACCAGGTCGAACCGGGACTTCACCGAATGATGCACCACGGGCCTGCACACATCCGTGCTCAGCACTTTGTCATCGTCCCGAACGCAGACCGTCCGTAAATCCTTGGGATAGAGCTTTCCGGACCCCGTACCGTGGTGGTGGACCGTGCCGGTGACGTTCGCGTGAACCATGATGTCGTCGGCATCGAGAAGACTGAGGATCTCGCCCTGGTCCGCGAGCAGCCTGCCGATTTCCGCCGTTGTCGATTCCGCGATGTTAATGTCGTCGCCCAGGGTTTTCCCGCACTGCTCGATCATGAAGCTCAGGCTCACATCCGAGAGTCCGTCGTGCCAATACCCCCCGCCAATGTCGCTGTGGACTCCCGGGAACCATGCTTCGACGATCCGATCGGGGCTGTCTTCGTCCCGGTTGATGAGCGTCGGTTCGAACGCCACCCGGTCCTCGTCCAGGGAGACGATGTGCACGGCCCTGCGTACGCGGGGGTTCAGGGTCCCATTCTCGAACACGACATCGCTGCTGATTGTTTCGCCCTTCCTGTGAATCCCATCCATGGCCGCCACGGTATCGAAGACGCCCAGGAAGGCGATTTCCAACTCGGGATGCGCATTGAGGGTATTGCTCGCGAACTTTCGCGCCAGCGCAGCGCCGCGACTGAATCCGAACACAACGATGCGGTCATCCGCCGTGGGCGTCAATTCCTTGAGGTCGTTCGCCGCTTGCTTCAGGATTCTTCGCGCGTCCCCCCAACTTGGCGCCAACGCGCTGTTGACGAGCCTTCTCGCCGCCACGACGAGTTCGCCGACGAGGGGGATGGTTTCCCCATCCTCCCGAGTCCCGATGCCGTTGTAGTACAGGGTTTCCTGAGGCTGACCTGCCGGCGTAAGCGTCTCGCTCCTGTCCTCCTCCATGCCGCCGCCCATGAGCACGTGGAGCTTCAGGACGTTGCTGATGCTCTCGTCCTGCTTGAAGCCGCTGGCGTCCCCGGGTTCGTTGCCGGTGCCGTCGAAGCTGAATACCAGGGTTCGCGCTGCAGTTGAGTTCATCTGGGGGCTCTCCATTTCGTGTGCCAATGAAGCCGGGCATCTTACAAGCAGCCGCATCGAATGTATCCACTAAACTACGGACTTGATTGACGCGTTTGGAGTGATGGAGGTGGAGACTTCTGAGACCGTCGCCCATGACTACAACATCGCACCCCCCGAGCCGCCACCGAGACGCTTGATCTTGGGGGATGCCGTTCTTGGCGCTTCAGGTGGGTTGAGCCGCACTGCGGGCGATGCGGTCATTTATCGGCCAATCCGGGTAAAATGCGGCGTCGAAAGACCGCAGGAAGGCCGCGACAGGGAGGACAACACCTATGGCCGTCGACGAAAGCACGCTCACCAAAGGGCAATTGAGAAAGCTCGCGGCACTGCGCCGGTACGTGGGCGACGAACTGGGCGAAGAAGCGTTCGGGAAATGGTTGGCGCAGCAAGCCGCGGCTGCTGAGGCCAAGGTAGATCCTGTAGCGACGAAGATCGAGGAGGCGCTGGCGGGATTCGCCAAAGACCGACAGTTCAACCTCGGCGTTTACGGTTACACGGTCCGGCGCGCCCGCGGCAAGAGCGCGAGCGGTTTCGTCGCGACCAAGAACCAAAAATCATGATCCGGTATCTGTGGCGCGATACGCTCGAACCGATGCTCGGCGAGCCGGTCGAGTCCGAGCAGGAGATCCAGCACTTGGCGAAAAAGCTGGGGTAGCTGGCCGCGCAAGGCGGAGCGATGGCGATGATCACACCCGAACGCGAACTCGAAGAGTCCCTTGTCGCGAAGCTAGAGGACCTCAAGTACGAATATCGCCCTGACATCCGCGATCGAGCTAGGCTCGAAGCGAACTTCAGGCAACAGTTCGATGCCCTGAATCGTGTCGTACTCACCGACGGCGAGTTCCAGCGACTCCTCGATGAAATTGTCACACCCGACGTGTACGAAGCCGCACGCTCTGTCCGGAATAGGGAAGCGTTTATCCGCGACGACGGGACGCCGCTCAACTACACCCTCGTCAACATCAAGGACTGGTGCAAGAACAACTTCCAGGTCATCAATCAGCTCCGCATCAATACGGACTACGGCCATCACCGCTACGACGTCATACTCCTGATCAACGGCGTCCCGGTCGTTCAAATCGAACTCAAGTCGCTTGGGATCAGTCCCCGGCGGGCGATGGAGCAAATCGTCGACTACAAGAACGATCCTGGTAACGGATACACCAAGACGCTTCTCTGTTTCGTCCAGCTCTTCATCGTCAGCAATCGCACGGACACGCTTTACTTCGCCAACAACAATGCGCGGCATTTCGCATTCGACGCTGACGAGCAGTTCCTTCCGATCTACCGGTTCGCGGCCGAGGACAACACCAAGATCACACACCTCGATGACTTCGCCGATCGGTTCCTCGCCAAGTGCACGCTCGGCGAAATGATCAGCAAGTACATGGTCCTTGTCGCGAGCGAGCAGAAGCTCTTGATGATGCGTCCGTACCAGATCTATGCGGTCAAGGCCATTGTCGACTGCATCGATCAGAATTGCGGCAACGGGTATGTTTGGCACACGACCGGCTCAGGGAAGACGCTCACCTCCTTCAAAGCCTCGACGCTCCTCAAAACTAAAGAGAGCATCCACAAGTGTCTCTTTGTCGTCGACCGCAAAGACCTCGACCGCCAGACCCGCGAGGAGTTCAATCGGTTCCAGGAGAACTGCGTCGAGCAAAATACCAACACTGCGGCGCTCGTTAGCCGCCTGCTATCCGACGACTACGCCGACAAAGTCATCGTCACGACCATTCAGAAGCTTGGGCTCGCCCTTGACGAGACCAGGAAGCACAGCAAGCAGACTATTGCTCAGGGGCGGTCAACGTTTAAGCAGCAGCTTGTGCAACTCCGAGACAAGCGGATGGTGTTCATCTTTGACGAGTGTCACCGCTCACAGTTCGGCGAGAACCACAGGTCCATCAAAGAGTTCTTCCCGAACTCTCAGCTCTTTGGCTTCACAGGCACCCCAATCTTTGAGGACAACGCGACCGTCAAGCAGATCGAGGGAGACGTCGCCACCCTTCGAACCACGGAGGACCTTTTTGAGAAAGATCTCCACACCTACACCATCACCCACGCGATAGAGGATCGGAACGTCCTCCGCTTCCACGTCGACTACTACAAGCCAAAGGGCGCCTCCCCCCTCAAGCCTGGTCAGACACTCACGAAGCAGGCGGTCGTGCAGGCCATCCTTGAAAAGCATGATGCCGCGACAGGAGGCCGTCGCTTCAATGCGCTGCTGGCCACCGCCTCGATCAACGACGCCGTCGAATACTACGAGGTACTCAAGAAGCTACAGGCTGAGTGCCAGGCCGCTGACCCTGAGTTCGTGCCTCTCAAGATCGCCGCCGTTTTTTCGCCGCCCGCAGAGGGCAACCCCGACGTTCGCCAGATCCAGGAGGACCTTCCCCAAGAAAAGGAGGACAACCGGCACGACCCCGAGGGCAAGAAGACCGCGCTCAAGGCCATCTTCGCCGATTACAATCAGCTGTATGGCACGAATCACGAGATCAGCAAGTTTGACCTCTACTATCAGGATGTTCAGCAGCGCATCAAGGATCAGCGGTTCCCCAATCGAGACCTGCCCGGCAAGGGCCAGGAAAAAATAGACATCACCATAGTCGTCGACATGCTTCTCACCGGCTTCGACGCAAAGTTCCTCAACACACTTTACGTCGACAAGAACCTCAAGCACCATGGCTTGATTCAGGCTTTCTCCCGCACCAACCGTGTTCTGAACGCGACCAAGCCCTACGGCCACATTCTCGACTTCCGCCGGCAGCAAGATAGCGTCGACGCCGCCGTCGCTCTCTTCTCCGGTGCGCATGCTGACCGGGCTCGCGAAATCTGGCTGGTCGACAAGGCTCCCGTCGTCATCGACAACTTCAGGAAGGCCGTCGGCGACCTCGGCGAGTTCATGCAGTCGCAAGGCCTCGAAGCCAAACCCGATCAGGTGAACAACCTTCTGGGCGACGATGCCCGGGTTCAGTTCATCAAGCGGTTTAAAGAGGTCCAGCGCCTTCAGACACAGCTCGACCAGTACACCGACCTCACCGACGAGCAGCAGGAGCAGATCGAGCAGGCTCTCTCGAAGGACGATCTCCGGGCCTTCCGCGGCGTCTACCTCGAAACAGCCTGGCGTCTGAAGGACCAGCAAGGCACTCCCGTGAAGGACGGTAAGCCAGCCAATCTCGATCTCGACCAACTCGACTTCGAGTTCGTACTGTTCGCCTCCGCCCTCATCGACTACGACTACATCATGAAGCTGATCGCCAAGTACTCGGGTCAGGACCCGAAGAAGCTCACGATCAGCCGCGAGCAGCTCATAGGGTTGATCCGGTCCGACGCCAAGTTTCTCGACGAGCGGGAAGAGATCACCAACTACGTTCGTTCACTCAAGGAAGGTGAGGGTCTTGACGAGACTGCCATCCGCGCCGGCTACGAGGAGTTCAAGGAAAATAGGCAAGCCGAGGAGATCGAGGCCATTGCCCAAGCTCACGGGCTGACGACCGAATCGCTAGCGGCCTTTGTCGACACCATCCTCCAGCGTATGATTTTCGACGGCGAGCAGCTCACCGACCTGATGGAGCCGCTCGGCCTGGGATGGCGTGAACGTCGCGACCGGGAACTCGGCCTGATGGACGACCTCGTTCCGTTCCTGAACAAGCGCGCGCACGGCAGGGGCATCTCGGGACTCAAAGCCTACGAGCACGGCGGTGCGCGATGACAGCCGGTAAGCCATCGTACCTTGTGCCGAATCTGCGGTTCGCCGAATTTTTTGAGGAACCACCGTGGGAGTGCCTGCCCCTCAAGAAGTTGGCAAAGCGGATAACCCAGCGAAACACTCACGGTGCTGATCTGAGGGCCCTGACCAACTCTGCAGAACGTGGTGTTGTCGATCAGCGGGAGTACTTCGGTAGAGACATCGCGAAGAATACCGACAACTACTACATCGTGGAAAAAGGCGACTACGTCTACAATCCTCGAATTTCTTCCAGCGCGCCTGTCGGACCCATCTCTAAGAACCAGATCGGAACGGGCGTAATGTCTCCCCTATATACAGTGTTTCGCTTCCGGAGCGACGCTAACGATTTCTTCGCTCACTTCTTCAAGTCGTCCCGCTGGCACAGATATTTGCGTCGCGTCTCCAACAGCGGCGCTCGACATGATCGCATGGCTGTCACAAACGACGACTTGATGCAAATGCCAATTCCGACACCATCGCCGCGTGAGCAGCAGAAGGTCGCCGACTGCCTCAGCTCGCTGGACAACCTGATCGCGGAGCACGGTCGGAAGCTAGCCGCCCTGCAGTTGCACAAGCAAGGGCTTATGCAGCAGCTCTTCCCGCAGCCCGGCGAGCCTTTGCCCCGCCTTCGCTTCCCCGAGTTCAGCGAAGAGGGGGCGTGGGAAGAGACGACGATTGGTGACATGGGTGACGTCATAACGGGTAGCACTCCCTCGACGTCAAGAAGAGATTTCTACGGTGGCGACTTTATGTTCGTTTCGCCGGCAGATATCTCTGACTTAAGGTTCGTGGAGGAGACCAAGACGACATTGACTGAAGCAGGCTTTGCGAAGTGTCGTCCCATCAAGAAGAACAGTGTCCTGTTCGTTTGCATCGGATCCACAATTGGCAAGGTGGCTCAATGCTCGCGACCGTGCGCGACCAATCAGCAGATAAACTCCCTTGTCGCGGGTCCTGCATTTGTCGCAGACTTTGTCTACTACCTCCTCGACAGGGAGTCTGTCCGTATCGCGAGGCTCGCGGGCAAGCAGGCGGTGCCAATCGTCAACAAGACTTTGTTTGCTGCTGTCAAAGTTACTGCACCTGTGCGGCGAGCCGAGCAGCAGCGAATAGCAGACTGTCTTTCCTCGCTCGACGCCAGACTCGCCGCGCAGGTGCAGAAGCTAAGCGCTCTCCAGACGCACAAGCAAGGTCTGTTGCAGCGACTCTTTCCCAGTCCGGAGGCGGTATGACAACCATCAAAGACATTGCATCCAAATTGAGCGATGACGATGCGAACGTTCAATTGCTTTACGCTTTCAATTCGGTTGGCAAAACGCGCCTCTCGATCGCGTATAAGGATGCGACCAAAAACGAGAACGGAGCGCACGCAGGTATCTACTACAATGCATACAGTGAAGATCTATTTGTCTGGAACAACGACATCGAGCACGGTGAAACGAACATCCGGCTCACCGTCCTCCCGAGCAGTCTTAGCAGGCTTCACGCCGATCTTAATGAACTCGACATCCACGCAAAACTAAAGCCGTACAGACCTAGCTTCGACTTCCGCTTCGTTATGCACACAGATGCGGAGAAAGGAATCGAGTCGATTTCGTTTTTTCCGGCGGGGACGCAGCCCGGAGACGTTCCGGCTATGAAAATCTCTCGCGGTGAGGAACGAGTGTTTGTCTGGTGCTTCTTTCTGGCGATGATGGAAGTGGAAGGTTGGGCCGATAGGCTGTCCCGCCATATATTCATCGACGATCCGGTCTCGAGCCTCGATGACCACAATATCTTCGTGACCGCATCCACGCTGTACGAACTTATCGAGAAGCACTACGGCGAACGGAAGATCATCATAGCCACCCATCATGTCGGGATGTTTTCCATCCTGTGCAATTGGTTGATGAAGGGCGAAAAGAGCAGCAAGTACAAGCCGAAGACAAGGGCGAGCATCCTGAGTGGTAAACACGGCGAAGTCTCGCTGGAGCCCCACCGGGACGACGTGTTTCTCTATCACCTCCGAGTCCTTCAGTTGCTGGGGCAAGCTCTTCAAGAGAACAATGTCCGGGCGTACCACTTTGCCCTTCTCCGTCAGTTGCTGGAGAGTGTGGCGTCGTTCCTCGGTGTCGGTCGGATCAGCTATGCACTCAAACGCATCGGCTTCGAAGATGCGGACGAGATCGCTCGAATCGTAAACACCCTCGCCCACAAGAATGTCTACTACTACGAATCCGACCTCCTCGTACCGGACAGCTTGGCGCTGTTTAACGAGATCTATGTGAAGCTGAACACGCAGTACGCGTTCGTCACCCATGCCAGCTAACTCATGACAGAGAACAACCAGAAACTGCTTGGCAAAACGCTCTGGTCCATCGCCGACCAGCTCCGCGGAGCCATGAACGCGGACGACTTTCGCGACTACATGCTCTCGTTCCTGTTTCTCCGCTACCTCTCGGACAACTATGAGAGGGCAGCCAAGAAGGAACTCGGGCGCGACTACCCTGACCCGAACGCCATCGGCAACGGTGGACGATCCTCCCTATCTGTCTGGTACGAGCAGAACCCCGATGATGTGTCGGCGTTCGAGATGCAGATGCGTCTAAAGGCGCACTATGTCATTCATCCCGAGCACCTCTGGGCCAGCATCGCCCACATGGCCCGCACCCAGGACGGCGAGCTGCTCAACACACTTCAGGCCGGCTTTAAATACATCGAGAACGAGTCATTCCAGAGCACCTTCTCGGGTCTGTTCTCGGAAATTAATCTCGGATCAGACAAGCTCGGCAAGACCTACGCAGACCGGAACGTGAAGCTCTGCAAGATAATCACCAAGATCGCCGAGGGCTTCGCGGAGTTCTCCACAGACAGCGACACTCTCGGCGACGCCTATGAGTACCTGATCGGCCAGTTCGCCGCGGGCTCGGGCAAGAAGGCTGGTGAGTTCTACACGCCGCAGCGGATCTCGGACATCCTCTCCGCGATTGTTACGCTTGACAGCCAGGAACCAAACTCTGGCAGGCGCAAGTACCTCGCCAGTGTGATGGACTTTGCCTGTGGCTCGGGCTCGCTTCTGCTCAATGTCCGCAAGCGAATGGGACCACACGGTATCGGCAGAATCTATGGGCAGGAGAAGAACATCACCACCTACAACCTCGCACGGATGAACATGCTGCTGCACGGGGTGAGGGACACGGAGTTCGAGATCTACCACGGGGACACGCTGACGAACGATTGGGACATGCTCCGCGAGGTGAACCCGGCGAGGAAGCCCTTTTTCGACGCCGTGGTTGCCAACCCGCCGTTCAGCTACCGCTGGGCCCCGAGCGACGCGTTGGGCGAGGACATGCGCTTCAAGAACTACGGGCTGGCCCCGAAATCTGCGGCTGACTTTGCGTTCCTGCTGCACGGGTTTCACTACCTCAAGGACGACGGTGTGATGGCGATAATCCTGCCTCACGGCGTACTATTCCGCGGCGGCGCGGAGGCGAAGATACGCCGCAAGCTCCTTGATGACGGGCACATCGACGCCGTCATCGGCCTACCGGCAAACCTGTTCTACTCTACCGGCATCCCGGTCTGCATCCTCGTCCTGAAGAAGTGCAAGAAGCCCGACGATGTCCTGTTCATCAACGCGTCCAAACATTTTGAGAAGGGCAAGCGACAGGACTACCTGTCCGACGAGAATCTCGCGAAGATCGTCGGCGCCTATCAGCAGCGCCCGGAGAGCATCGAGCGGTACGCCAGACGCGTGGAGATGGACGAGATTGAGGCCAATGCATTCAACCTGAATATCTCCCGCTATGTCAGCACGGTTGAGCCGGAAGCCGAGATCGATCTAGCGGCCGCGAATAGGGAATTGGGCGAGATCGAGAATCAGATTCGGGAAACTACGGCGAAGCACAACGCGTTTCTGAGAGAACTTGGATTATCCTCATTGCCATCGCTCGACAGGGAATCGAAGCGATGAGTTCGCCTATGGGAAGCGGATGCGGAACCCCAAGTCCAAGCAGGTCGAATACTAACGCGCTAGAGCCGTCAGGTGTCTGCTCCAGGGATTCGAGCCAAACTGGCTGGCCAGTCAATTCTTGGTCGTTGCCGCTAGCGTTTTGGTCTATCTGCTCTGGTGCTTGTCGGTCTGAAGAAATCGATGCATAAAATGGGCTTTGTCCAACCCTACCGTCGCGAATGCACGCAGGCCGAGGTGATTTATCTTCTCCCAATTTTCCATCAAATGACTCCGCATTAAATTTCGAAGAGCCTTACCTTTAGCCATTTGAATACCGGCAGTAATGCGCCAAAAACAGCTCCGCTAATTCCGTATCCCATATACATCATCGCGAGTTGTTCAGTCGATGCCTCAGCTAATCGGTAAATTGGGGCGACACCAACTACTGCAATGATTAAGAACCCAAGTGCGAAACCGGGGCTAAGGAACCACCAAAACATACCAGACGTGTTGCTGCGAACATGTCTAGAAAGTAGGTAGGAAATTAGCACAACCGTGAACCCAATAATTGGGAATCCACCAATTAATACAACGAATGGAAGTATCGAAAGTGGTGAATCATCGACTAGTTTTCTAGCCCAGAACTCATCTACAAGATATGTCGGTACACCAATTAATCCAGCGTAAACCGTTATTGTCATCAGTGATCCACATAACCACCAATATTTCGCAAGAGGCGAGTCCTTTTTTGACCACAATTCTTCCCACCAGAAGGGAACCAATATAACCAATAACAGTGCCGCTAGTATCGGATGAATAATTGGCGGACGAATTAGCCAAAAATCCAGCCGATCTCTACAAGGAACACATGGACTGTCCGACCGGAACACATTTGGAAACAACTCTGGTAAATATGATTGAAAAATCTCTGCGATTACTAAACCAGAAACTAAGAAAATAACACTAATTGTCACGGTTAACACTGCCAACCGTATTCCACGTTGCAACCACAATTCATATGATCTTTCTGGATTTGGCAAGAAGAACATCGGCATCAACCATAAACCTATTGCCCAGCCAATTAAATATACGCCTGTACTGAGTGGCGAGCCGGACGAGATAGTCGGTTCGGGCAAACTGTTGTTGACTATAGCAAACAAGGCAACAATAAGACCAGATACTAGAGTCAAGATAATATCTTCGTCAGTTGCTAAGCCAAGCTTACTAGCGCGACGACCGAAATACATCGCTAAGCCGATAAAGATAATCATGATGACGAGTGACGTTTCCGCTACGCGCCATGACTCATAGCTTCCGTTACGCGAAAAGAAGAGTATTAGTTTTGCGACAGTTTCTGAATGTTCACCAATGATGTATCCAAGAGCTAGTCCCACCACAGCGGCAAAAAACCGCCTATTATCATTGTCCAACGTACAACGCTCCTTAGCAAGAATGGGCTCAGGCTAGTTTCTCACGAAATGGAGTTTCCGGGAAGGTCGAGGCGATTCACAGGGTAGTGTGGACGGAGATGCTTTGATGTCGTGCACATGGTTGGATTTCCAACGGTGGCGGGGTTTGCTGTGCTTGAGACGGAGATCCGTTATTGGTTGGCGGAAGGCCATTTAACTATCCATCTTGTGAGGATGGAGCGTCTCGTGGAAGTAGTTAGTTAGCACTTCCTTAATGTGCAGCTAGGGAAGTACCGAGTGCAAGCGCTACGGTCTATTTCGGGTATAGGAAGTGGCCTTCGCGTGTAGGGCGGGCCGAATCTATGACCATACGCATGGGAAGCTCATTGCAGTTCGACGGCGAGTTCACCAGAGACTCGACCGAGGACGTGTAGTGCGGTAGGACCCACATGCATAGTGTCAACCCGGACCTGAGCGATCTCGCCCGCAACTAGGTACTCGTTTGACGAGAGCGCGTTCAAGGCAGCGCTGCCTCTGGATTCCATGCTCCGATACGTACTGGACAGGTCGAAGCTGTAGTTCGTAAGCTCTTCGAGAATCAACGGTTCGGCGGTTTCGCCGAACAATCCGACCAGAGAATTCTTGGAAGCGGTGTCCAAACGCACTTGGTCGAGTCGGATCGAGTTTAGGTCGTCGCTCAGCGTCGGGACTGCCCAGACGTATATGGTGCCGGCGGCTCGTGTGCGGAACCACCCATCGGTGCTAACCGTCAAGTCGAGGGCTAGGAGCAAAGCATCGCGGTCCGGCATTAGCTTGATCGCCTTTGCTTCGATTGAAACCGCCTCACCGACGGATTTGCCGACCAACGCGTCTTGCAACGCCGCATTCAGGGTGTGATAGCTGATCTCACTGGGCACCGCGAGGTCGATGATGGCTGGTCTTGATGACTCGATGACCAACGTGTCCGAGAAAGGGCAGTCGGGCTGAATGGGGTCGGAAAGTACGCGAAGTTCGATGTCGAGCCCGAGGTGCGCGAGGAAGTGGGTCTCACTCAGATCGGGTTGAGCGGCGCGGAACTGGACTGGCTTTGACCAAAGCCACAAGCCCTCCGTGATGGGCTCGACGCGACAGAACGCACCCCATGCGGCCACCGCTGGCGACCTTAGTATGTCGAGATCGGCGACGTCAGTGGCGAGTTTCTTTCGGAGCTCTTCGATCTCGGGATCAAGATAATCGGCGGCAAGTGTGCGGAGGCTGACGGAGACCTCGGTGATTTTTTCGATCTCCTCAAGAATCTCGTCGACACCGGGAATCCACCCGGCGATTTCGGAGACGGCCCGCGTGAGGACCGTGACCGCAGATATTGCTACTGTAGCCTCATCTAGGCGGTAATCGAGTTGAAGGTCATGTGCGATGAGATTCCAATCGCTAGAGAGCTGCGGCTCGAATCCCAAGTACACATCGCCTCGGAAGTCTATGTCTTCACTGACGCTCGCGCTACCTGCGTGGCCCCGGAGCGTGGCGGAGCCTGTCAAGGTTGTGCGACCCTGCAGCTGATTGTCCTGGACTGAGAGTTGGACGTCGGCCCTCCGCAACTGCCAGGAGGCGGTGATGTCCAGAAGGTCGTCCTGAACGGTGGGTTGCGAACTGAAGTCCCGAGGAATGGCATCGTTTGCCAAATCAGTGAGGAGGACGATGGGGACGGTTATGGGTACGTTAAGCGACGAAACTGCGGTAGGGGCAGACGGAATTCGAGGGGCCACTGTCGCAGGTGTCGGAGCTTCAATGGACCTTGTATGGAACGCACCAAAAAAAACGCCTACTACCGCCAGCGTAACGATGGCCAAGAGAGCGAAGCGCTTTAGGAACATGTTGATCGCCCAATGCTGATGATGGATATTGTTTCATAGAAAATGGCCAAGGGGGAAGCACGTTGGGTCGAGCGAATGCGATCAGGGGGCACACGGCGATATCCGGAGCCATCTTTGGCTGTTCAGCCGAATCGCCTCATCGATGATCCTGCTTGAGCTTGAGCTGGTCACCGGGGGCACGTGGCATGGTGTCGCCAAGTCATTGTGAAGATGCCGTTGCGGAGAGGGAGCCCGCCGCTACCTGGATGGTGCGCCTCTGCGGCGATTTCAATGTATCGGTCCTCTCGAACGGGGAAGACAGCCGGCAGTTGGAGCTATTGTCGCAGTCGGGATTCGAAGATTTGTATCGGCTCCGGCACATGAACAAGAAGAGCCTCACCTACGAGTTCGATCTCCACAAACCGCCGGTCTCCCGGCTCAGCCGGGGGGTTCGGCACACACAGCGTCGCCTCGGCTCTCAAGTGTGCATGGGTTGACCTTGATTATCGAAAGGCGATCCCCGGCCACGCCGAGTGGAAATGGGCATTCAGCGCGCCCCTGATCGTCGACATCAAGTGATTGTTCGAGCGACGCCAAGCCCACTCCCAACGGTGGCTCGACATTCAAGAATCCGTGATTCCGTCCGCTGCGTACCGCGGTTGACGCACTTTGTCTGCGAATGAACCGGCGAAGACAGAAAATGACTCCGGTCAGCGTGCCGCGAGGGCCAAACATCGATTGGCTTGAATTGCTTCTCGGCAGTCAGGCGCCCGACTCCACGCCCTCTCTGCGCCCCGAGGATGCGCAGGTCTTTTTCGAAGTCGGCGATGACGTGCGCTTTTGCACGCCCGATGGCCGCACACTGACCGGTACCGTAGAGAAGCTCAATCCCAAACGCGCCAGGGTTCGATGCGGTGCCAGTGGCTGGACCGTGCCCTACGCCGGACTCCAACACCTCTGCGCGTCAACCGCTACGGACCGCAAGCCACGCGCCACCCGGCTAAACGCAGTCGCGGCCCAGGCCCGCGACCTTTTGGACCGTCACGGATTGGATGAGTGGACATTTCGCTTCAACACCGCACGGAAGAAGCTCGGAGAGTGCCGGGCACAGCAGAAGCTCATCCTGCTCAGCCGGTCGCACGCAGTGAACGATCCCCCTGCTCAGGTCACTGACACCATCCTGCACGAGATCGCCCACGCGCTGGCCGGCCCGTCCGCGCGCCACGGCCCGGCCTGGAAGGCGATCGCCCATCAGCTCGGCGCAAACCCGAAATCATGCGCGCCCGAAGGCGACGAGGCGCGAGTCCGCCGCGAAGCAGCCAAGGCAAAATTCCGCGCCGGCGACGCCGTGTCGTTCATCGCCCGCGGGGCGCTTCACACAGGTACCATCGTGCGAATGAACCCCAAGCGCGCCAAGGTGCAATGCGGCGATGTCGCGTGGTCCGTGCCCTATCCGAAACTCATCGCAGCCACCCGCGTCGACCGAGATCCGTCTGAGAGCTGATTGCGCCGCCGACCAACGCCTCGGCATTGACGAGCTTCACCCATACCGCTGTTCTTGCTGAATGCTTGGCAAATTCTGTGCGCAGCCCTTCGATCGAGATGCTGCAAAAAACGACCGGAATGTTATTAATCTTGTGCTTGCATAAGTTGCATAAGATTTCAATCACCGATATGATACGTCTTGTTCTCTAAACAATATGAGGAAAATCCAATGCATCCACTCGTGACCTCGCTGCGCGCGGTGCGCGACGCCATCGAACGCTTTGAAGCCGAACTTCAGCGCAGTCCCCCACTGGCCGGCCGCCTAGCCTATGCCCGGGCTTGGTACGCGTGCCGCGATGCTCAAGGTCGCTGGCATTTCGGACCGTCCAAATTCGTGGGCTACGAGAACCTGACGGCACAGCGCTACGTCACGCTTTCGCGAAACGACCTGGATGGTCGAAGAACGGAATCGCAATTGCGCAAATGGTTCACATTGATCGATCCGTCCACTGAGCTCCATGAACAGCTCAGCTCGCAGCTCTCCGCGATGCTGGCCACGCACGGCAAAGCGCCCAGCCGCAAGATGCGCATCAGTATTCCCCGTGAGGACTACGATGAACTCCACGGTGACGGGCCGGCCAGCACAAGCGCACCAGTGATCGACCTGATGGTTGCCGTCGCCAAATCGCTGCCGCATTCAGAGCTCTTGCTGTTGCGCACGCGGTTGATGGCCATCGGCACGTGATTCCCTGTTGGAGGCTGAGCGCCCTATCGTCGCACGTAATGGCCGCCGCGACCCGCAACGCAGATCTCGAAGAAATGGCCGTTTGGCCGCATGATTGCCTTGGCCAACTTCAGGACGAATGCCTTTGTGGTACTACCTCAAACACTCCTTGAAGCTTGCCTACATGCGGCTTAATCGTATCGTTCAGCAGTCTGAACGGCGCGGGAAGGAACGCCACAAGTCTCCACTCTCCTTCATGAGCGAAACTCTCGGGCTTTGTGTAGTGCTTCCGCTTCCAGAGTTCAGAAGGTCCCGGCACCGAATCGAGAACCTCCTTTTTTCCGTACTCGACCTGGTGCCACTCTACCCGGCTCCCGTCGGGGAATTTGGACAATACACGATCCCTTAAAGCAAGAGGTCGCCGCAGTTTGAGAACGAAGTCTCCGTATTCTTTCAACGGCCGTTCGCTGAAGCACAAAATAAACGCCGGGAAAATTGCGTTCTCGTCCGATACGTCCCGATGCAACATCCCACGGACCGTGTAGGAACCCACGCCCTCCAGGGGATCCCGCCCAGGCGATTCGACTCCGCGAAAGTGTTTCAATGACCGAAACCAAAGCCTTCCCATGAAATGGTTCCTTACGTCAGCCTCGCACTTCAGCGTGCGGTAAAGCGTCGGGATATTCATCAGCGTCCGAGGGCTGTCAGCACCCCCTTTCCTCCCATCAGTCCTTTGATCGTATTCAACGCGAAGTGAGCCGGTGATTCCACACCGAACCGGGCGCCCGGTTGAAGGGCCGCGAATGTCATGGAAATAGTATTGAATGGTATTCTTTCCAAAACAATCCGGGTTGGGGATCACAATGACCTTGTCCGATGCCGTTCGCGTGCTCGTTCTGGGCGCGGGACGTCAATTTCCAGTGCTCAGCGTCGCTGGGCTGAGAGTATTGTTCAGCGATGACGACGACGCCGCGTTCAGGAAGGGCCTTCGCAGGCTCGTCGATGTGGGCTTGCTCGAGCGGGTAGCCCGCGGGGTCTACTTGAACATGGCCCTCCCCGGCATGGGGCTCAAGGGCGTGGGCGTGGTAGCCCGCCACCTTCGCCCGCGCCATCTATGCTACCTGAGTTACGAGTCCGCGCTCTCAGACTACGGCTCCATCGACCAGGTACCAATGGTCTACATAATCGCGACGACGGGGAACCGCGGGACGTACTCCACCCGCTACGGCGATATTGAGTTCTCGCACACTAGAAGGGGCGAGGTGGAGATTCTGCGCAACACCGAGTTCGACCACCTGCTTGGCATGCGCGTGGCCTCCCCCACGCTGGCAGAGGATGACCTGCGCCGGATCCGCCCGGGCAACCTTCATCTGATCGACGCGGAGTCCCACGAGGACGCGCTGGCCGAGTGGGCAGATCGGCACCGCGCCGCCCAGAGAGGCGGCCCTGCGTGACTCCCTGAAGGTCGCTTCCGAGATCGTCGACCGCGACCAGGGACAATCCCCGCCATACCAGGGACAATCCCCGCCATCGCGACATCTGGGACATCGCGTGGATCGCGAAGAGAGCCGGTGATGCCAACACCCGGGCCAAACCGCTATCGCTCGACAATACGAAATGCCGAGTTTTGAACCGCCTCCATACTGCGAATCTCCCAATTCCGCCCAGAAAGTTAGTCCTGCTTTTGCCGCCCCCGTTCCGTAAGGTTGAGATATACGATCACGTGCCGCAGGCACCTCGATCAACTCACGGGCGGACCCTCATGCAAGACGCGGCCCACAAGCTGATCTACTCCCATCCGCGAATGGTCGCGGACCTGTTGCGCGGGTTCCTGCCCGACGGGGCGGAGGCGGGCTTCGACTTCGACACCCTGGAGCCGATGCCGGCCTCGCGCGTCGGACGGCGGCTGGAGCGGCGCGAGGGCGACCTGATGTGGCGGCTGCGCGCCCGCGCGGCGCCGGCGGACGGCTGGGTTCACGTGCTGGTGCTGCTGGAGTTCCAGTCCGGCGTGGACCGGAGCATGGCGTTGCGGGTGCTCACTTACACGGGGCTCGCCTGGGAGGGGTTGCTGAGATCCCGGACGGGGTCCGGGAAGCAGTCCGGCGACAGGACGCGGCCGAGGACGCCGCTGCCGCCCGTGATACCTTTCGTGGTCTACAATGGTTCCCCGACATGGACGGCGCCTGAGGACGTGTCGGACCTGGTCGCCCCGTCGGCCCCGGCGCTGGCGCGGCTGCAGCCGAGGAACCGCTACGTGCTGCTGGACATGCAGCGGTCGGACGCCGGCGGCGTGGCGGAGGACAACCTGGTCGGCCTTCAGGCGGCGCTGGTGCGCACCACGCCAGGGGAGGACAAGGAGATTCTGGCCCGGCTGCGCGCCGCGCTGGCGGGGCCGGAGCACGAGGGGCTGCGCAAGGCATTCACGGAGTGGTTGCGCCGGTGGCGGGACGAGGACTACGATTTGGAGTCGGGCGCGGGCGAGGCGTTTCGCGGCGAGCTGGACAGAGTGCAGGCGGTTGGAGAGGTGGAAGAGATGGGATCGTTGGCGGCGGAAAGGTGGAAAAAGCAGCAGCGGCAGAAGGAGGCGCAGATTCGCGCTCGAGCCATGAAGCAGGGCATGGGGTTCATGCTGGAGCGTCAGGCAACGCGCCGGTTCAACGTGTCTACTGGGGAGCGCCTGTCCGCGCTGCTGGCCGGCGTTTCCGAACCCGAACGCTTGACGGCGGTGGGCGACGCGGTGATCGAATGCGGCACGGGCGAGGAGTTGCTCGCCGCGGCCAAGCGTATCGTCGGCGACCAGACTGAATAGCGGCCCCTGCTTTGGGTCAGGGCTTGCCGGGGGGGCGTTTTGGATTTGGCCCGCTTTTGTCGGGTCAAGTAGTCCTCAACATAGAGTACCGGCCGATCAGGGCCGGACAGTTTGACTTTAGCGCGGAATTGAACCCTACGCCGCTGGCTCCCGGAGTTTGGCCAGCCAGGAGTAGGCGCGTTTCTTGCGCACGTCCGGCCCAGCACTGCGCTTGGCGAATCGTTCGATGATCCCTCGCGTGAGCAGATGGCCGACGGGCCCTTGGGCGATGAGCGAGGGATAGTCCGCCAAATCGCTCAGGCGGGTCAGGCGGCTGGAGCCGACGTCGGGATCGCGATAGCAGAAGACAACATCGGCCACGGCGTCGTTCGGCAAGGCGTCGAGCAATGCGGGATTGTGGCTGCTGAGCAGCACACGAAGGTTCCGGTCGGCGGAAACTCGTGCTATCCGTTCGAGCAGTTGTTCCGCACGGCTCGGATGGACGCCGTTGTCGATCTCTTCGATAACGACCAGACTGCCTTGAGGGGCTGACAGCACCGCTGCGGCGATGGCGAGCACGCGAAGCGTGCCGTCGGAAAGCAGCGTGGCGTCGTATTCCGTCTCGGAATTCCCAAACGTCTCTGTCAGCTTCACCATGACCTCGGAGCGCGGTGTCACGACGAAATCCATGGCCCTGATGTCTTGCTCCGGAAGGGCCTTGACGAACTTCAGCAGTTCATCCGCCGTTTCCTCTCGCCGGCAGAGGTTGAAGAGCACGCCGGACAGATTGGCACCGTTCCCGTTCAGGGTGTGCTCGGTCGCAAAACTGTATTTGCGCATGGACGCGGGTTGCGGGTCGAGAAACACGATGTTGGTCAGCAGCGTCTCGTACCGCGTTGCCACGCTGGGAATCGTCCGGTGCGCCTTCGTCCCGCTCCCTTCGAAACGTGCGGAACTCTGTAGCTGGAGCAGCACAGCCATCTGATCGGTGCACGCGACCTGGGGTTTCCTGCCACCGCGCGCGAAATTGTTGTAAGCCACACGGATGCTGCCCTCAGATTGCTGCGAGTCGACGACCTCGAAGAGTGGGACAGCGGTACCAGGACCGGTCAGCCTCTCATCGGCGACATGCAATTCATCATCGTCACGGACATCAAGCGTGATCGAATACTTGTTCCAGGCGGAATCGTCGGTAATGCACGCCAGAGACAACGAAGGGCTGTTTCTGAACCCCAGATCACTCACCTTTCCGCGAATCGGTTGATTCTGTTCCTGAACGGCGTAACGGATGGCGCCGAGCTTGTTTCCTTGCGCTATCCACGAAAACAGGCGCAAGCCCTCGATCAGATTGCTCTTGCCCGACGCATTTGCCCCGATCAGCACGGTAAGCGGCACCAGCGGCAAGGTTGCCTCGCGATAGCTCTTGAAGTCCCGAATTGTAAAGCTGGATAGCAACGCAGGTTATCCTCTGGTCGTTGGCGGCTGTGCAGGGTCGACTCCGTGCGGGGATTAGTATATCGCAGGCGTATGCCCAAGCTGCCGGTCGAGTGCTCCTGCGCGGGCCGGTGCCGGTTGGAGGTGAAGTCGGACGCGCCCGCGGCGCCGGAGCACGAGGGGCTGCGCAAGGCGTTCACAGAATGGTTGCGCCGGTGGCGGGACGAGGACTACGATTTGGAGTCGGGCGCGGGCGAGGCGTTTCGCGGCGAGCTGGACAGAGTGCAGGCGGCTGGAGAGGTGGAAGCGATGGGATCGTTGGCGGCGGAAAGGTGGAAGGAGCAGCAGCGTCAGAAAGAGGCGCAGATTCTCGCGCGGGGCCGCGCGGAGGGCCTTGAAATCATGGTGGAGCGTTTGGCAACGCAGCGGTTCAATGCGTCGACGGGCGAGCGCCTGTCCGCGCTGCTGGCCGGCGTTTCCGAACCCGACCGCTTGACGGCGGTGGGCGACGCGGTCATCGAATGCGGCACGGGCGAGGAACTGCTCGCCGCGGCCAGGCGCATCGTCGGCGACGGGACTGAATAGCGACCCTTGGTTCGGGTCAGGGTTTGCCGGGGAAGGGCAGTCCGCGAGCGCCAAGGAAACAGTGCCGTATGGTATTCTTTCCGAAACAAACGTGATGAGGGGTCACCATGACCTTGGCCGATGCCGTCCGCGTGCTCGTTCTGGGCGCGGGTCGTCAGTTTCCGGTGCTCAGCGTCGCCGGGCAGAGGGTATTGTTCAGCGATGACGACGACGCCGCATTCAGGAAGGGCCTCCGCAGGCTCGTCGATGTGGGTTTGCTCGAGCGGGTAGCCTGCGGGGTCTACTTGAACATGGCCCTCCCCGGCATGGGGCTCAAGGGCGTGGGCGTGGTAGCCCGGCATCTTCGCCCGCGCCATCTCTGCTATTTGAGTTACGAGTCCGCGCTCTCGGACTACGGCTCCATAGACCAGGTTCCGATGGTCTACATAATCGCGACGACGGGGAACCCCGGGGCGTACTCCACCCGCTACGGCGATATTGAGTTCTCGCACACCACAAGGGGCGAGGTGGAGATACTGCGCAACACCGAGTTCGACGACCGGCTTGGAATGCGCGTGGCCTCGCCCGCGCTGGCAGAGGATGACCTGCGCCGGATTCGCCCGGGCAACCTTCATCTGATCGACGCGGAGTCGCACGAGGACGCGCTTGCCGAGTGGGCAGATCGGCACCGCGCCGCCCAGGGAGGCGGCCAGGCGTGACTACCTGACGGTTGCGTCCGAGATCGTCGACCGCGACCCGGGACAATCCCCGCCACCGCGACATCTGGGAAATCGAGTGCATCGCCAGAAGAGCCGGTCGTGCAAACACCCAGGCCAAACCGCAATCGTTCGACAATGCGAAATGCCGAGTTTTGAACCGCCTCCATACTGCGAATCTCCCAATTCCGCCCAGAAAGACGGTCCTGCATTTGCCGCCCCCGTTCCGTAAAGTTGAGGTATTCGATCACGTGCCGCAGGCATCTCGATCAACTCACGGGCGGACCCTCATGCAAGACGCGGCCCACAAGCTGATCTACTCCCACCCGCGAATGGTCGCGGACCTGCTGCGCGGGTTCCTGCCGGAGGGCGAGGCGGCCGGCTTCGACTTCGACACCCTGGAGCCGATGCCGGCCTCGCGCGTCGGACGGCGGCTGGAGCGGCGCGAGGGCGACCTGATGTGGCGGCTGCGGTCCCGGGCCGCGCCGACGGATGGCTGGGTGCACGTGCTGGTGCTGCTGGAGTTCCAGTCCGGCGTGGACCGGAGCATGGCGTTGCGGGTGCTCACCTACACGGGTCTCGCGTGGGAAGGGTTGCTGCGCAGCGGGACGATATCCGGGAAGCGCCCCGGCAACATGGCGCGGTCGCGCGAGGAGGCGCGATCTGGCGGCGAATCGAGTTCCGTCGACGGGGCGAAGCCACGCCGCGTTGTGCGGCCGAGGACGCCGCTGCCGCCCGTGATCCCTTTCGTGGTCTACAATGGTTCCCCGACTTGGACGGCGCCCGAGGACGTTTCCGACCTCGTGGCCCCGGCGCCGCCGCCGCTGGCGCGGCTGCAGCCGCGGAATCGCTACGTGCTGCTGGACATACAGCGGACGGACACTGGCGGCGTGCCGGAGGACAACCTGGTCGGCCTGCAGATGGCGGTGGCACGCGCAATGCCGGAGGACAAGCCGGCGATTCTGAGCCGGATGGGCGCGGTGCTGTCCGGCGCGGAGCACGGGGAACTGCGCGAGGCGTTCATGGAGTGGGTAAAATGGTCGTGGGCCGAGGATTACCGCAGGCTCGGGGGCGAGGACGATGGGTTGCTCGACGAGCTTGGCAGATTGGTGACGACCGGAGAGGTGGAGACAATGTCATCGTTGATGGTGAAGAAGTGGGAAGAGCGCGAGCGTCAGAAAGAGGCGCAGATTCTCGCGCGGGGCATGAAGCAGGGTCGAACGGAGGGTATTGAATTCATGCTGGAACGTCAGGCAACGCGCCGGTTCAACGCGTTCACAGGCGAGCGCCTGTCCGCGCTGCTGGCCGGCGTTTCCGAACCCGACCGCTTGACGGCGGTGGGCGATGCGGTGATCGAATGCGGCACGGGCGAGGAACTGCTCGCCGCGGCCAGGCGCATCGTCGGCGACGGGGCTGAATAGCGACCCCTGGTTCGGGTCAGGGTTTGCCGGGGAAGGGCAGTCCGCGAGCGCCATCTCTGCTACTTGAGTTACGAGTCCGCGCTCTCGGACTACGGCTCCATCGACCAGGTTCCGATGGTCTACATAATCGCGACGACGGGGAACCCCGGGACGTACTCCACCCGCTACGGCGATATTGAGTTCTCGCACACCAGAAGGGGCGAGGTGGAGATACTGCGCAACACCGAGTTCGACGACCGGCTTGGAATGCGCGTGGCCTCGCCCGCGCTGGCAGAGGATGACCTGCGCCGGATTCGCCCAGGTAACCTACACCTCACCGACGCGGAGTCCCACGAGGACGCGCTGGCCGAGTGGGCGGATCGGCACCGCGCCGCCCAGGGAGGCGGGCAGGCGTGACTGCGCAAGGCGTTCATGGCGTGGTTGCGCGAGTCGCGGGACCGGGACTACGATTTGGAGTCGGGCGCGGGCGAGGCGTTTCGCGGCGAGTTGGACAGAGTGCAGGCGGCTGGAGAGGTGGAAGCGATGGGATCGTTGGCGGCGGAAAGGTGGAAAGCGCAGCAGCGGCAGAAGGAGGCGCAGATTTGGGCCCAGGGCTTCGTGCAGGGCTTCATGCAGGGCTTCATGCAGGCCAACGAGCGGGCCAACGAGCGGGTCTACGAGCTGGCCTACGAGCTGGCCATCGAGCTGGGCCGCGCGGAAGCCCTTGAATATCATCGGCGCACGATGGGCAGACACGTAACGCGCCGGTTCAACGCATCAACGGGCGAGCGCCTGTCCGCGTTGCTGGCGGGCGTTTCGGAGCCGGAGCGCCTGGCGGCGGTGGGCGACGCGATCATCGAATGCGGCACGGGCGAGGAGTTGCTCGCCGTGGCCAGGCGCATCGTCGGCGACCGGACTGGATAGCGACCCTTGCTTCGGCGTTACTTCGCGAGCAGCACAGTCAGGTTACGCACCGATTCCAGCGATTCCAGGTCGCGCACCGTTGCCACGACTTGCGCCGCGCGGTCGCGGTCCCAACCCGCGAACTCCGCGCAGCCGGTGAACTTCTCCGCCACCTCGTCGTAACTCATGGGGTTGGCCGGGCTGCCCTTGCCGAAGTCGGCGCGCCCGGAAATCGTTCGGCCGTCCCGCATGTGGATGTCGATGATGGTGGTCATCTTGTCGTAACCGGCGGCTTCGGCCTCCGGGTGGACGCCGAACTCGACCCGGCGGATCATTTCCTGCACATCCGGGCGGTTCACGACTTCATCGGTGAATTCAGCCAGCCCGCCGCGCCGCCTCAGCAGCAGGATCGCCATGCAGAACTCCATGGAGAACTTGGCCTGCAGCTCGTCGGTGGGCCGGTGGTGGATCAGGGCATTGGGCATGTTGTGATTGGTGCCCACATTCACTTGCTCCACCTCGTCCGCGCGGATGTCGTGCTCCAGGATCAACTCCATCATCCGGGTCATTCCCGGGTGAGTCAGCGAGCCCGATGGATGGGGCTTGATGGAGATCCCCGGGTCGGCAAAGGTCCACGGATCGCCCAGCCGGCCTGACAGCGCTTCCAGGGAGAAACCGCCGCCGTGAGCCTGGAAGAAGCCCCGCGGCGATTCGAGAATGCCGTCCGCCGCCGTCCATCCGGCATCGGCCAAGTCCGCCGCGATGACTCCGGCTTCCGCTGCCCGGCCGGCGTGGAAGGGCTTGGTCATGGTGCCGAAATTCTCCCTGAGCCCGCCGGCCTGACTGGCCGCGATGGCCAGCGCGCGCCGGGTCCGGGCCACGTCGAGGCCGTAGAGCCTCGCCGCCGCGGAGGCCGAGGCGAAGACGCCGCAGGTGGCGGTGGAATGAAAGCCGTGCTGGTAGTGGCGCGGCGACATGGCTTCGGAGATCTTGCTCTCCACCTCCACGCCGAGGTTGTATGCCAGCGCCAGTTCGCGCCCGCTAGAGTCCAGTTGCTCGGCGACCGCGAGTGCGGCCGGCAGGCACGGCGCGGTGGGATGGGTCAGCAAGCCGTAGACGCGGTCCTTCTGCACCGCCAACTGGGTATCGTCGAAATCGTCCGCGTGCACGCCCACGCCGTTGGCGAACGCCGCGAAACGCGGCTGCACCCGGAGTCCGGTACCGATCACGGTGGTATCCCCGCTGAGGCCCTGTGCCCGCAGGTACCGCTCGACGATGGCGCCGCTCTCGGCCACCGAACCCGACAGGGCCAGACCCAGCCCATCGAGAATGGATTTCCTGGCCAGCGCCTTGACCTCATCGGGAATCGAGGCGTAATCCGTCTCCACCACGAATTCGGCCACCTGGCGGGTCAGTCCCGCGCCGCGGTCCGAATCGAGGTCGGGCGTGAAGTGCTTGATGGCGGTGCTCGACATTCAGGTTCTCCAGTTTCGGTAAAACATAGCAGCCCGTGTCAGAAATCCGCCGAGCAGGCTGCGCAACCGCGCCCCTCCGACGCTCACGGCCGCCAGCAGCAGCAGCGTAGCCGCGATGGGCTGGCCGAGGAATCCCGACCACTGCTGATCGAAGATGATCATGGACTGCGCCAGTGAGGTCTCGATCAGCCCGCCGAGCACGATACCCATGATGATCGGCGCGGGCCCGAAGCCGTTTCGCTTCAGCACGTAGCCCACGAGACCCGACAGGATCATGATCCACACGTCCACCATGGATTGATTCAGGCCGTACGCGCCCACCAGGCAAAGCGCGAAAACGGTGGGCCAGAGAAACGTCCGCGGTACCAGGCTGATGCGCGAGAAGACCCTGGCGCCGAACAGGCCGATGAACAGGAACAGGATGTTGGCCAGCAGCATGGCCAGAAAGATCCCGTAGAGCAGGGTCGGCTGCTCTTCGAACAGGTACGGTCCCGGCCGCAGACCCTGCACCTGCAGTCCCCCGAGAATGACGGCGGCGGTGGCACTGCCCGGAATTCCCAGCGCCAGCGTGGGCACCATGGCGCCGCCGGTGGCCGCGTTGTTGGCGGCCTCGGGCCCGGCAACGCCCTTGATACTCCCCTTGCCGAATTTCTCCGGCGCCTTCGACCACCGCTTGGCTTCGTTGTAGCCGATCATCGCCGCCATGGTGCTGCCTTCGGCGGGCAACACGCCGACGAATACGCCGATCCCGCTGGAACGCAGGATCGTGGCGCGCACCCGGCGGAAGTCCTCCCGGGACGGCAGCCGCAGCGCCGTCATGGCCGCAATGACCCGCTCCCGGCCCAGGTGGCGGGCCTGGTTCAGCAGTTCCGTGACGGCGAACAGTCCGATGAGTACGGGGATGAACTGCACGCCTTCCAGGAGCTGCGGCACGCCGAAGGTGAATCGCTCCACACCCGTGGTCAGGTCGATCCCCACGGTCGCGATGAGCAACCCGAGACAGCCACCGACCAGGTTCTTGAGAGCCGACTCCGCGCCGATGGACGCCAGCATGGAGAGGGCGAATACGCCCAGCGCGAAGTATTCCGGCGGCCCGAAGCTGTAGGCGATGCGCGCCAGCAGCGGCGCCGCCAACAGCAGCGTGAGCACGCTGATGATGCCGCCGCTCACCGAGGAGACGGCGGCGATGCCCAGCGCACGGCCCGCCTCGCCCTTCAACGCCATGGGGTATCCGTCGAATGCCGTGGCCACGGCCGGGGGCGCTCCGGGGGCGTTGATCAGCACGGCGGTAATGGAACCGCCAAACGTGCCGGCGCAATACAGTGCCGACAACAGCGCGATCGCCGGTACCGGGTCCAGGTACAGCGAGAAGGGCAGCAGCAGCGCCACACCCATGGATGACGACAGGCCCGGCAGCGCGCCGATGATCACCCCGGCGACGGTGCCGGCCACGATCAGGCCCAGCACGACCGGGTCCGTGAGCAGTGAGAACGCGATACTCAGGCCGGACGGATCCATGGTTCGGGCTACACGAAGTTCCAGATCAGGCCGACGGGAAACCGGACGCCCAACGCCAGGGTGAATACGGCGTAGATTGCGCCCGGCAGACCCAGGGCCAGTGCGGCGACAAGCCGAAATCGCCGTTCGCCCCACAACAGGGGCAACGCAATGGCCACCAGGCCGACGGTGAGCAGCGTCCCGACCAGGGGAATCAGCACGCCCGCGGCGGCAACAAGTCCCGCAGTCGCCCAGAAGACCGGCGGCGGCAGAGCCGTCCCGCCGGCCTTGTCGCCAGAAACTGGCCGACCATTTGCTGTCGCACGGCCGGCCAGGTCAACGGCGCGCCGGCGAATCCCGCCCGCAAGCAACAGACCGCCAAGCAGGGCCGCCGTGGCGATCACCAGTCTCGGAAAGAACGTCGGCGGCACGTTCTGGGACAGGATGGCGGGCACTTCGTCGAATCCGGCGGTCAACCGCCACGCCACCGCGCACACGCCCAGAATCGCCAGCCCGGCCAGCGAGTCCCGGTCGGCAAGCAGGTGCAACGGCTGCTTCATTCCGCCTGAATGATACCCAGGGCGATCATCGCGCTCCTGGCATCGCGGTACAGGTGCCGCACCTGGCTGTCCCATTCCTCCCGCCCGGCGACGCTGCCGGGTTCCAGGCCGGATCCCTCCAGGTAGTCCAGGTAGGGCTGCCGGCTCATGCCCTCGAGCATGGCCCGTTCCAGGATCCCTATGCGATCCTCGGGCGTACCCGCAAGTACCAGGTAGCCCCGGACGGTGGAGAACACCACGTCGTAACCCAGCTCAACAGTGGTCGGCACATCTTCGATCCTTCTGACGCGCGCCTCGGACATGACGGCGAGCGCCCGGAAATCGCCCCGCTGTATCTGGTCCAGCGCCTCGGTGAGATTGATCCCCGCAGCGTCGATGCTGCCGCCCATCAGGTTGGTCACGATCTCCCCGCCACCGGCAAACGGCACCACGCTCAATCGAGTGCCGGTCCGGTCCGCCAGCGTTGCACCGGCGATGTGATCCACGCCGCCGATCTGCGTCGTACCCCACTTGATGGGCCGTTCCCGGCCCAGTTCCACGAGTTCCGCCAGTGTGGTCACGTCGCTGTCGGCGCGCACCATGACCACGATGGGATCGTCCGCGGCCCTGGCCACGCCGACCACGTCGTCAATACTCAGCGGCCCCTGCCCGCGGGCCATGGCGAACAGGTGCGTCGGGGTGATGGCCAGCAGCGTATGCCCGTCCCGCGGCCGGCTGTTGACGTAGCTCATGGCGACCACACCGCCGCCGCCGGTGCGCGGCAATACGCTCAGGTCGGCATTCAGGGCGGTGCGCATGCCGCGCGCAACCGCCCGCGCCGTCGCGTCCGTGCCGCCACCGGGCGAGGCATGCGTGACGATGTCGATTGGGCGTTCGGGGAAGTCGGTCTGCGCGCTGGCAAACGGCGCCGTCAGGCTCAACAGAATCGCGCCAATGCGGCTCATCGGGTGCGTAGGAAACATGGCGGCAACTCTAACCCGGATATCGGCCCCGGCCAACAATGCGCGGGCCCTGCTCGGCCCGACGCAGCAGATTGCGCCACTACCGCAACCGGTGGCGGGAAGTCCCGTAGTGCCTGCGCTGACGAGGGCCGATTCGGCCAGTGTGACGATTATCCTGTCAAGCGCGCCAAGGACGCGGACTTCGTGAGGCCGGTCGGGGCGGACCCAGTCGCGAGTGTCGATGAGTGCGGCCTGCGCCCCACGGTTGTTCCCGGCGAAACGTGCGCCGCCCGATGCGGTCTGAATCGCAACCGGCGGCCTCCCGGAACCGAAGGGGCCTCCACGCCTTCTGCCGAGTCATCGGGCACAGGCACCACCGGGCGAGCGGACAATACCGCTCGGCAACGTTCCAGCTTACATTGCGAAACCGCAGTTGCCCGGTAGCGCCGGATCTGTCTGACAAGAATTTCATGGCCCGATGGTGCCTCCCGTTGCCTGGTGAGTCTTTGTTTCCAGGGCTTTTGCATTGCCGTTATCGAAATTGCATAGTGCCAAGTTTCAACTGAAAAACCAATTCTGTTTCTCTTTGGTTTGCAAAGAAACTAGACCGCCATCCATTGGAAAAATCCTGCGTGTTGCAATTAATTGGTGTTTGTCCACATTGAAGCCGCAACTGCTGGAGTTACATCAACACAAACAAATTGTCCGTCAACTCTTTTGGCTATCGAAGCAAACCAAAACCTGTCAACTGTCCGCTTCCGGAAGAGAACTGAATCGTCATATTTTTGAAAATTCAGCACTTTCAATTGCAAAGGAAACCATGAACTTTCCATGGAAACAGCTTCCCCACGTTGCAGTTATGAGGTCAGAAGTGGACATCTTTCGTGGTTTTACTGACGAAATCCAAAAAAGTAATTTCCATTCAACGATGATCGGATTGCAAGCCTCCTACTCGAAATAATCCATATTGTGATGGCGGTCAATTGTTTTGTTTTTTGATGATTGCAACCTGTTGAGATTAGCAAACGGCACAAAATTTGGACGAACATCCCTTTGTATTCGATACAATTCGCGGAACCTGGAGAACTTTCTGCGAGAAGTTCGATCATTCCGACGCCTGCATTTTGGGAAGAGAGCACATGAACCAGCGCACCCATCCAACCCGATTATCGGGAAATCATTCATGCTGGACTGCAACTGATGACGTTTGAATACCTTTACAGAGCCTGGAAGTCCCGAAGGGTGACCCAGGCCGTTGCGGCGAAATTGCTCGGTGTGAGCGACCGTACGTTTCGTCGATACGTTCATCGTTTCGAGAGTGGCGGACCGGAAGGATTGATCGACAAGCGCGTGCTGCGCCGCTCCCCACGGCGGGCGCCGCTGAACGAGGTCGCGGACGTGGTCAATGCATACAACAAGCAGCACGAGGGCTGGAACGTCAAGCAGTTCTACTCCTGGTACCGCGGTACCGGCGGGCGTCGCAGCTACAACTGGGTACGGCTGCAACTCCAGGACGCGGGTGCCGTGAAGAGGCTGCCGCGACGGGGAGTGCACCGTACACGCTTCGACCGCGCGCCCCTGCCCGGCCTGAGACTTCATCAGGACAGTAGCCGCCACGATTGGCTGGCCGGCCGGCGCTGCGACCTTGTGGTGACGCTGGATGACGCCACGGGTGAGCACTACTCGATGTCGCTCTGGGAACGGGCGGGTACGCGAAGCAGCTTCGTCGGCGTTCGCGACGTGCTTGAGCGAAAGGGATTCTTCTGCTCCCTGTACACGGATCGGGCCTCGCACTATCGATACAAGGGCAAGTCGCCGGCAGCAGAAAAACGGGAAGCCGGAAATCGCACGCAGACCGAGCGGGCAATGATGCAATTGGGAGTACGGTTGATCGCAACTCGCTCCTCGCAGGTTCGCGCCCGCTGCCAGCGCGTATTTCGCACGCATTCGGATCGATTGCCGGCGGAACTGGCCGCTGCGGGCATCACGGAACTCAGCGCAGCCAACCGCTATCTCGAAGAGGTCTACCTGCCGGCATACAACGAGGAGTATCAGCAGGTCGCCCAACAGGAGGGTTCTGCGTTCGAGCCCTGCACGAATCGGGATCAACTGGACGACATTCTGTGCGAGCACCACTGGAGGGTAGTACGCAGAGACAACCGCGTACGCTTCAAGAGTCTCCTGCTGAGGCTTCCGACCGATCGTCCAGGGTGCAGGATGGCCGACACCCGGGTCAGGGTTCGGCACCATCTGGATGGTACCGTGTCGGTCTCCAACGGGATCCGCCGACTGGCCAGATTCGATGCCGGAGGTCGCCTCATCGACTGATACCCGTTCCGTACCCGGCCGCACCCGGCCGCACCCAAGGTACGGGGCTCCCTTGCCCGACATGCGTGCGCTGCCGGACGAGAACCCCGAAGAGTTCTATGCCCACATGGCCGCGGTCGTCAACAATCCCAACGTGGAGATCGTCCCGCAACCCATCTACCGCCCGGCAAGTCCTGCCCTCATAGGTTGAAGCCGGAAACCCTAATCCCACTCCTTCTCGACGCCCGCCGGGTTGGTGAGGAAGCCGAGGAGGCAGCCGTTGGAGCCGTCGCGAAGCTGGTGGCACCGCACCGAGACCGTGTCGCCGACCTTGACCTCGTCGGGTTCGACGCCGACCCGGACCAGACCCGCGGCCGCGGCCGCTTCCAGGGCCCAGACGGCTGACTCGCCGTCATCGCCGGTGACTTCGAGGTAGACCCAGGTATGGGGGTTGATCCAGTGCAACTGGGTGACCGTTCCCGTCAGGTGGGTGTACTCGGTCATCTCGTAGTTGCCGTGGGAATGGTGCGCCGCGGCCGGTACGGTCATGCAGGCCGCCGCAGCCGCGACAGCCAGTGAGTGAAATCGTCGTGTTGGCCTGAACGTCTTCCAGTGCATCTCGATCTCCAGATGTTGCGTTACGCCTTCATTGCCGTGTGCGATGGATCAGTGGTTTCGGCACTAGTCCGCCTGTGTGTCCAGGTTTCTGCCGGAGGGCGCGCCCCGAACCTTGACCGCCTCGGCGAAATTCGGGTACCGGATCCGGTCTCCGTTCTGGTCGATGAACACCAGGCTCTGCTGAAACTGGCCGGCCGGCGGCGTGCCCGGCAGGACCGTGGCTTCGACAATGTACAGATGGCTGTCGTGCAGGTAGATGGCCGCGTAGGTGCGCGTCCGGTCCGGATTCACCATGTGCAACTGGTGACCCTCCACCCGGTCGATGTAGTGGTAGGCGTCGTAGACGATTTCCCCGCCCCGGCTGCGGAGGTTGGCCGCGGCATAGGCCACCGACGCGCGGATATCCACTTCCCAGTAGAGCAGATAGTCGGCCTCCGTCCTGGCGCGCTCGGTATGGATCCTCAGGGAGTCGGTGTAGTCCACCACCGTGACCGAGAAGCGGTTGCCGCCGTCGTCCTCGTGGCTGTAGACGCGCGCCGGGAAAGTCGCACGGTATTCCGAGGCGTAACCGATCTCCTCGACCTGGAATTCGCCCGGTGTATGGATTCGAAAGCGGTCCTGCTGGCTGGTGTATTGATGCCAGTTCTGCGCTCCCGCCGGGCCTGCGGCGAGCGGCAGCAGCACTGCGAGCGGCCAGGCTGATCTGCGCATTCTTCTGCTTCCGAGGTTACGTGCGTAGATTCTGCCAGAAACCCCGCGGCATTGTCCCCGGCGCAGCGGTTACAGGGCGTTCATGTGCTCACCAGGCCGCGGTAGAGCGATTCGGTCCGGCCGATGGTGTCCTCGATCCTGAAGTGCGTTCGAATTCGTTCCCGTGCCGCGGCGCCCATTCGGGACCGCAGTTCGGGGTCGTCGTGGAAACGGCGAATGGCGCGGGCGATGGCGGCCGGGTCGCGGGCCGGGACCACCAGGCCGCTGGTGCCGTCGACCACCAGTTCCGGGCTGCCGCCGATGTCGGTGACAACGGGCGGAGTCGAGCAAGCCATGGCCTCGATCACCGATCGGGGCAGCCCCTCCCGCTTGACGGACGGCAGCACGGCCACATCGCACGCGGCCGCAACGGCAGGGGCTTCGGTGAGATAGCCAGTGCGATGGATTCTGGCGGCTGCCGGGCTCGCCGCGATGCGCCGGCGCAGCCTGGCGGGGTCCATGTTGCCGACCAGCAGCAAGTGGACATCCTCCGGCAGCCCCGACATGGCCTCGACCAGCAGCTCGATGCCCTTGCGGGGCCGGTAGTTGGCCACGCAGACCACGGTGAAGGCGTCGGCCGGGACGCCCAACGCACGCAGGTCGGCCGGGGGGTCGGTGTACCAGTCCAGGCTGTGCCCCTTGCGGATGGTGATCAGCTTCTCCGCCGGAACTCGAAACCGGGCCGGGCGCATGTTCAGAAAATGATCGCGGACCGCATCGGCGACGCAGACGATGCGATCGATCCGGGGATTGAGATACCGGCGCCAGGAGACGGGGTCGAGGAAACTGACGTTGCCGACGATGCCGCGATACACGACGATCCGTACGGGCAGTCCGCGGGACGCCCGCAGGCCAATCTCCAGCGCCCGGTTGCCGAACAGGTGCAGCAGGTCGTAGCGGCCGCGCTGCAGTTCCGCGCGCAGCCGGCGGGCGCCCCGGGTCGAACGGCCGCGGCCGGCGGGAATGTCCAGCAGCGGCACGCGGGCGGCGCGCAGTATCCCGTTGGCTGCGTCGGAATGGGTCCGCACCGCCGAGAGATCGATTCCCGCGCGGCGCAGGCCGACGAACATGGCGGTCGTCGGTCTGTCCGGATCCGCGGTGATGCAAAGTACACGGATGGTCACGGCGCCAGGAGGCTGCGCCGTAGGAAATCGCGGCTGCAAATTCGCTCTCATCCCTGGCTTCCGCCCCTCATTTTCGTTGAATATTGCCCGATATTCGCCTCAAATGACGGGCGAAATCCAGGGCGATATCGAATTTTCGCTTTCGCGATTTCCTACGGCGCAGCCTCCTGGAATGGCAAGCGGCGCCGGCGCCGTCAACGCCGCCGGGCGCGCCGGTGCAGTATCATTCCGGATTCGTCCGCAACGTCGATCCCCTTGTCGCTCGAACTCAATTCTCCGCCGAAGCGGGTCTGCATCCTCCGTCTGTCCGCCATCGGCGACACGTGCCACACGGTGCCGGCGGTGCGGGCCATTCAGCGGGCGTGGCCGCAGACCGAACTCACCTGGATCGTCGGACGCGTCGAGCACGCATTGCTGGCGGGTCTCGAGGGCGTGGAGTTCGTCGTCTTCGACAAGGGCCGCGGGCTCGCCGCGTACGGGGACGTTCGCAGACGCCTTCGCGGACGGCGGTTCGATGTCCTGCTGCACATGCACCCCTCCATGCGGGCCAATCTGGTGAGCCTGCTGGTTTCCGCGGACGTTCGTGTCGGCATGGACCGGGCCCGGGCGCGCGATGGGCAATGGCTGTTCTGCAACCGGCGGATTCCCGCCCGTCCCCGCCAGCACGTCATGGACGGCCTGTTCGAGTTCGCCCGGATCCTGGGGATCGAGCCGGGGGCGCCGCGTTGGGACATTCCGCTGCCCGAAGAGGCAAGGGCCTTCGCCAGGCAGCACATCGATGGCTCGGTGCCGGCGCTGGTCATCAGTCCCGTCACCGGTCAGAGGCTGCGCAACTATCGAAACTGGCGTGCCGAGCGCTACGCCGCCGCGGCCGAGCATGCGTCGCGGCGTTACGGAGCAAAGGTCCTGCTATGCGGAGGGAAAACGCAACTCGAATCCGAATATGGCCATGAGATTTGCCGTCGGGCGCGTTTCCAGATCGTCAATCTCATCGGCAGGACCACGTTGAAGCAACTGCTCGCGCTGCTGGAACGGGCCACGGTGCTGCTCTGCCCGGACTCGGGACCGGCGCACATGGCCACCGCGGTCGGGACTCCGGTGGTGGGGCTGTATGCGACGTCCAACCGCCACCGCACCGGTCCGTACCTCTCGCAACACTTGGTAGCCGACCGCTATCCCCAGGCGGTGCAACGGGCCTTCGGAAAGGGCGTGGACGCGATTCGCTGGGGGCGCCGGGTTCGCGACCCCGGCGCCATGGACCTGATCGGCGTGGCCGACGCCACGCGGAAGCTTGACGCCGCATTCAGCGAAGGTATGCGTTCTTTCCCGTCTTCGCGGTGACGCTACTGGTGCGCCGCTTCGGCGACGTTGGGCTCGAAGTCTTCCGCCCGGGTTTCGTCCATGGTCCCGCTGAGGGAGAACAGCCAGACGCTGTCGCCTCGCGGTGATCCGGCGAAGAGGTTGCCCGCGGAGTAGGCGATGATGTGCTGCTCGCCGTTGTGTTCGAACGTGCTGACCGGCGCGTTGAGCCCGGCGCCGGTCTGGAACTCCCAGAGGACGGCGCCGTCGCTTGAATCCAGGGCCATGATCCGCCCGTCGCTCTGACCCGTGAACAGCAGCCCGCCGGCCGTCGCCAGCACGCCGCTGTAGCAGAATCTCTGCCAGCGCTGCCGCCAGACGATGGTATTGGTGTGCATGTCCATGGCCGCGAGAATGCCGTGGTTCGGGTACGGCACATTGCCGAAGAACCCGCCGATATAGGAGTCGCCCGGCATCTCTGGCAGGTCGTTCTCCATCTCGCCGCCCCTGAAGAAGCCCGGCCGCTCGTTCGCGCAGACGTAGAGGGTGCCGCTTTCGGGGTCGTAGGCGCTCGGCGGCCAGTTGGCGCCCCCGAACGGGCCCGGCATCACGACCATGCCCTCCATCCAGAAGGGCGTGAATATGCGCCCCTGGTTGACCAGGGGCGGGTAGCCTTGCGGAACGATGTCGACGTACTGGTCGATGAACGAATCGCCCTCCGGGTACGGTTGCGTGGGCGAGGTCAGGTGCCGCCCGTCCTGCGGCACGGGGCGCTCCTCCATGCCGAGCAGCGGTTCGCCGGTGACCCGGTCGAGAATGTAGACCCAGCCGGTCTTGCTGGCTTCGGCCACGGCCTGGCGCATCTCGCCATCGATCTCGATGTCGAAAAGCACGACGGGATTGGCCGCGTCGTAGTCCCAGATGTCGTGATGGACCTGCTGGAAGTGCCAGCGGTACTCGCCGGTGTAGACATCCAGCGCCAGCATGGACGTGGTGAACAGGTTGTCTCCGCCTCGAACGTAACCGGCGAAGTCGGGGCCTGGATTGCCCGTGGAGAAATAGACCAGGCCCAACTCCGGGTCGACGGCAGGCGTCTGCCAGACCGAGCCTCCTCCATACAGGTAGACGTCGCTGTACGGGTCGCCGGGCTGAGGCCAGGTTTCGCTGCCGAATTCGCCCGGACCGGGCACGGTGTAGAACGTCCATACCAGGGATCCGTCGTCGGCGTCGTATGCCTTGACACGCCCCCGGATGCCCCGCTCGGCGCCCGCGAACCCGGTGATCACCAGGCCGTCGTAGTAGAGGGGCGCGCTGGTGAGGGAGTAGCCGTCTTCCCAGTACTCGGTTTGCGTATCCCACACGACCTCGCCGGTCTGGCGGTCCAGCGCGACCATGTGCGCATCCAGTTGGCCGACGAAGACCTTGTCCTCGCTCAGGCCCACGCCGCGGCTGGTCCAGCCGCAGCAGATGACGTCGATGGACTGATCCAGGTTGGCCTCGTAGATCCAGAGGATATCGCCGGTCTCGACGCTGATGGCGAAGACGTCGTCGGCGCCGGTGACGATGTAGGCCACGCCGTCGTGGACGATGGGTTGGGCTTCGCCCGAGTACTTCTGTTCGACCCCGGAGCCGCCGAGCCGGGTCCGCCAGACGCCCTTGAGTTGTCCGACATTGTCCCTGTTGAGTTCCGTCAGCGGCGAGTAGCGCTGGTTGAATAGATTGCCGCCGTTGGTGGGCCAGCTGTCAGTGGGCAATGAAGCCAGTTGCTCGGCTGTGAAATCGCCGCCTGGCGCGGCTTCCTGGCTGCACGCCGACCCCAGTCCCATGAAGAGGCAGGCCAAGGCGGTTGCCATGGTTCCGCCGATTCGGGAAAGGGTCGAGGAACAGGCACTTCGCTTCAACACGATACGCTCCCTGATGGTGTCTGCTGAATTCGCCGGGAAAGCGGAGCATACCCAATTGCGGCCGCCATGGGCGAATTCCGTGCAAACCGGCGGCCTGTGCCAGCAGACGCGCGAGCACCGGGACCGGCGCGGCACTTGATCGCGATGGTCCGCCGGCACGCGTCGCTCCGCACTCGCGGATGGATGAGCAACGGTCCGCCTGATAAAGTGACGGAAATTGTTGACCGGAGGTGACAATGAGCAGATTTTCCTTCCTGTTGGTAATGCTGGCCCCGTCAACCGTTGCCCTTGCCCATCATGGCGCCCCCAGCAACGCCCAATACGACATGGACAACATCGTCGAGTTGGAGGGCCCGGTAACGGAAGTCTTCTGGCGCAATCCGCATGTGCGGATCAGGCTGCGGGACACGTCGGGCGAGATCTGGGAAGTGGAGTCGGGTCCGGTGAGCTGGCTCGCGCGGCTCGGCTGGACTGCCGACATCGTCAACGTCGGCGATCATGTGCGGGTTGCGGGCAACGTGTCCCGGCGCCGCCCCAACGAGATGGCCCTGACGAACATGTTGCTGCCCAACGGCCAGGAGTTCACCGGCAGTTCGCGGCCCCGTCCGCTGCGGTTTTCGGAGCAGCGCGTGGAAGTCAACAGGACTGAAATCGACGACGCAGCACGCGAGCAGGCTATCCGCGACGCCAGCGGCATATTCCGCGTCTGGGCGTGGGGTGTCGGCGAGTTCGGCGGCGGCGGCACACCGAATAACGAGGCGGAAATGCTCACGGAGTCGGCGCTGGCGGCTCGCGAGGCCTTCGACGTGCTGACGGACGAGCCGATCCTCGACTGCGTTCAGGACGGCATGCCCCGGGCCATGTTTCATCCCACGGTGCTGGAGTTCACGGATGGCGGTTCCGAACTCACCCTGAGAAGCCACGAGCACGACATCGTTCGTACGATACACATGGAGCCGGCGCCCGATGCTTCGACTCAGCCTGCGGGGCCGCTGGGCTATTCGGTGGGCGCGTGGGAAGGCGATACCCTGGTCGTGACGACGACGCGGGTCGACTGGCACCTGTCTGACGATGAAGGCACGCCGCAGAGTCCCGATGTGCGGTTGGTGGAACGGTTCACGCCCACTCCGGACGGCAGCCGGCTGGACTATGAACTGACTGCCCATGATCCGGTCAACCTGACGGGTCCTACAGTGCGCACCGCGCACTGGATGTGGGTGCCGGGGCTTGAGGTGCTGCCGTACGAGTGCGAGATCTGGGAGCGTTGACCGCGCCCGGCCACGCGTTATACGCAGCCAGCCGCGCCATAGACTAGCCAGCCGGGTGTTGCGCAAGCCAAGCTGCGCATTTCGATCTGGCCAAGCCGGATGGCTGGCGGTCTTCCGTATGGCGCGCTAGCGTACCTCGGTGATGGCGCCCCGCGTGCCGTCGCTGCGCAACCACTCCTGCGCCTGTTCGGTTTCTTCGCGCAGGGCCGCCCGGGTCAGGCACCGCCGCTGGGGAATGTGCGAGCCGGTGGGCGCGATGCGCTCGCAGACGACGTCCGATTCCTGCGGGGGGCGCGTCAGCGCCACCTGCTCGGCGTTGAGCCTGATCTCCTGCAAGGTCTCGGAATCGGGCGCCTCGGCAGCGTTCGCCTGCTGGGCATCGGCGCTCTCGGGCATGTCCTGCTGAGCCGCACAGCCTGCCAGCAGGCCGCTGCCCAAAATTGCGGCGAGGGCCATGGTTCGGTTCAATTCCACGAGAATCTCCAATGGCCGATTTACCCCACGAGTCTAGCGTATTCGATGGGCAACGGGAATGCCCTGCGGCATGTTTGCCGGCACAATTGCGGCTTGCGCAAAGAAACGTCTACAGCTGCGCTCCGGTGGAGCAAACGGGTTGATCGGGACATGGGTGCTGGCTAGAGTGATACTAACCGGACTGCGCGCCAGGGGAGACCCAGATGAAGTCAGCCATTACCGCCATTGCCGCCGCGCTGATCGCAAGTGCGCTCACCTATCTGTTCACAGGACAGGGACAGGGCGCTGGCGGCGCGAACGTTGAGGGATTGCAGGCGCAGGTCGGCGAGATCGCGGCGCAAGTGGCGGCCGGTGGCGGCGGTCAACGGTTCGTAATCGTGGGGGAATCCGAGCAGGACGCGTGGCTGCGCGGCGCCAATCGCGACGGCTCACCCCGCCCCGGGCCCGCCGACGACCAGAAACCGCTGGCCGACGCGTCCAATTCCCTTTGCTTCCTGACCAAGGTGGAGATCGAGGGCATGGATGGCCCGGAGGATGTGGCCACCTGCAGCATCCAGGTGGATGAATTCACCAACTGGTGGCAGGTGCACGCCACCCAGGGCGACGGGACCGACGCTTCCGTTTCCTGCAATGCCCGGTGCATCGCCTGGGAGTGATTGAACGATGGTTGCTGGGACGCCAGCCCTAAATCCCAGGAAGCGGATTATTCGAAAACGACCGCCGAAGGCGCACCCGTTCCTGCCCCGGCGGTTGCAAACGCCCATATTCCTGGTGTGGTTGCGCCGCAGCCATGGCTGGCTGGGGATCTGGGGCGCGGTGGCGGGAATCCTGTTCGGCCTGACAACCATCGCGATGGTGCATGCGAACATATTTCGAACCGGAGAGGACACCCAGACGGTCGTGCAGCTTCCGGTGAGTGGCGCCGCCATTGTCAGCATCGACGATCTCGGCGCTTTCGTGAAAGCCGAATTGGGCCTGAGGACCGAATGGCGCCAGCCGCGAAACGCGCCCCCCACAGTCGCACTCGCCGAGTCCGGCACGGCCGAGGGCCAGGAGACTGCCAGCGCCACGGCAATGGGCGCCATGGGCAGCGGCGGGCGGCAGGGCGGCGGAGCCGTCGGTGCGCAAAGCAATCAACCGGTCTTCATAACGCAATTTACTTCGCCGCAACGCACCCTGGATCTGCGCTACGTCGCCGGCAACGAGTACATTCAGATTGTCGATACAGAGCGTGGCTTTTTCGAGACGATGAACCGGTTGCACCGGGGCAACGGCGCGCAGTTGGGGTGGACGCTGCTCGGCGACGCGTTCTCCGGCGCGCTCATCGTGCTGGCCCTCAGCGGAGTGCTGCTGTGGAGCCGCATGGACGGTTCCCGTCTGCTGGCCATCGGCCTGGGTAGCGCGGGCCTGCTGGCCGTGGTGTATTTCGGCTTGGCGGGGGCATAGTGGTTTCAACTACGGCAGACGCTGTCGGCAAGCGATCCACGGCCACCAGGACGCGGCCGCCCAAGGCGCATCCGTTCCTTCCCCGCGCCCTGCACACGCAAAAGGCATTGCGCGTGATTCGCCGGACCCATTCCTGGATGGGCATGGCCGGTGCGGCGGCGGGCGTGATCATCGGCATCAGCGGAATCACGCTGAACCATCGCGCAGTCCTGAGCGGGCAGCTGCCGACGGATATCACCAGCTTCCAGGTCAACGCGCCTGCCGACGGGTTCGCAAGCCAGGCGGAATTTGAGCGCTTTGTACAGGTGTCGCTGGCGCTCAACGGTCCTACCCGGGAGCGGCGCGGACCGGCTCCGCGGTCTTCCGCCGTCGAGTTGGGCGACCGGTTGGTGGAACAGCCCCTGCGATTTGATGCCTACTACGCCTCCGCCAGGGAAGTCGTCGAGGCCAGTTTCGTCAACGGCAACCGCTACATCGATGTCGTGCACACCGAACGCGGGTTCTTTTCGACGCTCAACCGCCTCCACCTGGCCGCCAATACGGGTCCCGTCTGGGTGGCCATTATCGACGCGTTCTCCGGCGCCCTGGTGGTGTTCTCCATCACCGGACTGTTGCTGTGGTCGCGGCTCACGGGCCCGCGGCTGCTGGCCATCGGGCTTGCCGGCAGCACGTTGTTGGCCACCGTGTACTACGCCGGGGTACTGTAGCAACAGATAAGATTTCTTAAGCTGACAGACGGCGTATCCGGAAGAATGATACCTTCACGATCAATTGCAGTGCTCCCGGTTACCGGGGGCCCGGTTTGATTGCGTATTGAAATGACCCCGACAGCAAGACAGGTTCCGAACGTGGCGTACGAAGATTGTTGCGAACTGCAACGTGCTTTCCTCATTGGGGATTTCTGATGTAGAGACTTAGCAGATCCGTTATAGCGAAGGGCAGCGAAAGCTGCCCTTCTCAGTTTGGGGATTCCGAAATGAAAACAATTTGCGTTGGCAGGCGAAAATGAGAGTCAAATTCCGAAAGGCAAAATTCTTGCAGTTGACACTGATGAGCCTGGCAGGGTTGTCACCCGGTCTGGCGCAGGAAACCGGGGAGGAGCTGTACCACACGGCCTGTGCGGCGTGTCACGGCGGCGACGGTTCGGGCAACAGCGTCTCGCAGCTCGGGTTCCTGGACCTCGTGGTGCCGGACTTCACGGACTGCGATTTTGCGGCCCGGGAACCGGACCCGGACTGGTACGCGGTGATCCACGCCGGCGGGCCGGTGCGGGGCTTCGACCAGATGATGCCGTCCTTCGGCGACGCGCTGGAGCCGGAACAGATCCAGTCGATCCTGGACCACGTCCGCACCCAGTGTACGGACGATCGCTGGCCCCGGGGCGAATTCAACCTGCCGCGCGCGCTGTTCACGGAGAAGGCCTATCCGGAAGACGAAGTGGTGCTGACCACGTGGCTGGATGGCGGCGAGCAGAACACCTTCATCCACGAATTCCTCTGGGAGTACCGCTTCGGTGCGCAGAACCAGATCGAAATCGCCATGCCGTTCCAGGTGACGGATTTCGGCGGGGAGCAGGGCCGCCAGGGCGGCACCGGCGACCTTGAGATCGGGCTGAAGCGCAACCTCAGCTACAACATGGACACCGGCAACATCTACAGCGTCGGCGCGGAGCTGATCGTGCCGTCGGGCGACGACGCGCTGGGGTTCGGCGGGGGCACCTACAAGTTCGAACCCTATTTTGCCTACGGCAAGCTTCTCCCCGCGGACTCCTTCTTTCAGATGCAGGCGTTGCTGGAGTTTCCGTCCGAGAGCGGCTTCGAAGACGAGGCCGAACTGCGGGCGCTCCTCGGGCGGACCTGGACCACCGGCGGCCCTTTCGGCCGGGCATGGACCCCGATGTTCGAGGTGATCGGTTCCAGGGATCTCGGGGGCGGCGGGGACATCGAGTGGGACCTGGTGCCGCAATTCCAGGTGACGCTGAACACGCGTCAGCATGTCATGGCGAACTTCGGGCTGCGGATACCGACGGAGGACGAACCCGGTCGCGAGACGCAGTTCGTGTTCTACCTGTTGTGGGACTGGTTTGACGGCGGCGTGCTGGAAGGATGGTAGGCGTGAGAAACGAAATGCGAAATTTACGTTCGGCCGCGGCGGCACTCGGGCTGATGATGCTCTCGGGCCTTTTGCCGGCGCAGGAGCAGGACTTCTTCCACACCTCCCACCAGTGCATCGCCTGCCACAGTGGCGTGGTGTCTCCGGAAGGGCAGGACATTTCCATCGGCTATACGTGGCGCGCCTCGATGATGGCGAATTCCGCCAAGGACCCCTACTGGCAGGCGGGCGTGCGGCGCGAGGTCATGGATCATCCCGAGGCCCAGGCGGCGATCGAGGACACCTGCGCGACGTGTCACATGCCCATGGCGCGCTTCCACTCGGCCAACAACGGCGGCACGGGCGAGGTCTTCGCCAACCTGGCGCCCTGGGACAACGTCCTGGCGGCCGACGGTGTTTCCTGCGCGGTGTGTCACCAGATCCAGGACGACAACTTCGGCGAAGAATCCAGCTTCACCGGCGGTTTCGTCATCAATACGACACTGGCCATGGGCGAGCGTCAGATATTCGGTCCCCACGAAGTGGATGCCGGGCGCCAGACGCTGATGAATTCGGCAACCAATTTCGTGCCGACCACCAGCGAGCACCTGGCGGAATCGGAGCTGTGCGCCACCTGCCACACGCTGTTCACCGAAACGCTCAACGAAGCGGGCGAAGAAGTGGGCATGCTGGCGGAGCAGGTGCCCTACCACGAGTGGCTCCACAGCGATTACCGGACTACCGACAGTTGCCAGAGCTGCCACATGCCCGAACTGGTCGAGGACGCGCCCATCACTTCGGTGCTGGGCCTGTTGCGGCCCGCGGTCAACCAGCACGTGTTCCGCGGCGGCAATGCCTTCATGTTGGGGATTCTCAACAAGTATCGAACCGAGCTGGGCGTGTCGGCGCTGCCCCAGGAACTGGAAGCGTCGCAGCGCAGTACGCGGGAGTTTCTCGAGTCGGAGACCGCCAGGGTGAGCGTGGACTCGGCGCGCATGGCCGGCTCGACGCTGGAACTGGGCGTGGCGGTGGAAAGCCTTTCGGGGCACAAGCTGCCGACGGCTTATCCTTCGAGACGCGCCTGGCTGCGGGTCGCGGTTACCGACGCCTCGGGCAATAAGCTGTTCGAATCGGGGACGCTGCAACCGGACGGCTCCATCGTCGGCAATGACAACGATGCGGACGGCAGCCGTTTCGAGCCCCATTACACGACCATCGACAGCGCCGGCGAGGTGCAGATCTACGAGTCGGTGATGGTGGATGTCGACGGCGAGGTCACCACGGGGCTGCTCTCAGGGGCGCGCTACATCAAGGACAACCGCCTGTTGCCGAACGGCTTCGACAAGAGCACGGCTTCGTGGGAGATCGCGGTGCTCGGAGCAGCGGCGGACGACGCCGATTTCGTGGCCGGCGGCGACCGGGTGGAGTACCGGGTCGACGTATCCGGGGCGGACGGCGCGGTCACGGTGTCGGTGGATCTGCTTTTCCAGACCATCGGTTTCCGCTGGGCGGAGAACCTCAGGGATTACGATGCGTTCGAGACGAATCGCTTTGTGGGGTACTACGAGGAGTCGGCGGCGAGTTCGGCGGTGACGCTGGCCAGCGATTCGTTTGTGTTGCCGTAGGCTGGGAAGCGCGGAATCGAAGTTTATCGGCGGGATAGCCGACCGCCGCTACTCTGGAGCGTACCAGAGGTCGCCGAGGTCGAACGCGATCGATTCGAAGGGCGGCAGCGAGACCGGCACATCGTCGGTCAGCGTCCCCATGAGCAACCACCCTCCGTCACGCAATTCGAAGCCTTCGAGCACGCGTGCGTCGGGATCGACCAGCCAGAGATGGCGGACACCCTCCCTGGCATAGATGTCCCTCTTTTCCCCCGTGTCGAGACTCCGCGTCGATGGAGACAGCACTTCGCAAACCCAATCGGGCGGGACCGTGCAGTAGGCCAGGTTCGGAAACTTCGGCATGCGTTCCTTGCGCCAGCCGCCGATGTCCGGAACGACGATATCGTCTCCGAGGTGAAGTTCGGGTTCCGGAAGAATCCACCAGCCGCCGGGTCCGCCGCGCCCGAACCCGAACGGCGAACCGATGTTCGTGTTGAGCGCGCCCGCGGCGACGGCGTGGGGCAAGGCCGGTCTGGGCTGCATATGAAGCACGCCATCAACGACCTGCGCCACCTTGTGCGGCGGAGCGTCAAGCACATCCTGATAGGTGGCGCGCGGTGACGCAACGGTCATGATATTCGCCTCGATTTTCGATTCGCCGACGGGCAGACAACCATGCTAACGCCGCGATTGCACTAAATCCATTCGGCTTTCCGGTTACCGATGGCGGTGAGTAACCAATGCTGAGCGCGCCCCTGGAATTCCGGTGCGCTCGTTGAGTTTGTGTTCCCGATCGGGATATTTTTATTCAAAGTTCTGTTTGTTCGCAAGCATCGTCCCGATCGGTAAATTACATGTTGACATGGGCGCAGTCGAAGTTGCCGGTGGTGATGGTGGACGGCGAGGTGGCATTGCCGGTTCCGGGACAGGCCACGACGCACATACTCAAGCCGTCGATCCCGCGGTTCCCGGATTCGGTGGAAAACGAGGCCTTCGTCATGCGTCTGGCGGCTCGAATCGGCCTGCCGGCGGCGCCGGTCGAGCCGCGCGAGGTCCAGTCCCGCAAGTTTCTGCTGGTCGGCCGGTATGACCGCGCGACCAGGGGGGAGGGCGCCGTTCACCGCATCCACCAGGAGGATTTCTGTCAGGCGCTGGGGATCTGGCCCGAACGCAAGTACGCCGCCGAAGGCGGCCCCACCCTGCGGGATTGTTTCGGGCTGCTGCGCCGGACCGCAGCCCGCCCGGCGGTAGAGGTGCTCAAACTGCTCGACGCGACGATCTTCAACCTGATCGCGGGAAACGCAGATGCCCAAGGCAAGAATTTCTCCCTGCTTTACGCCGAGGGCGGCCCTTGCCTTGCGCCCTTGTACGATCTCCTGAACACGATCGCCTGGCCCGAACTCTCACCGAGGCTGGCCATGAAGGTCGGCAGGCGGGCATCACTGGAAGAGATGGATCCCCGGGGCTGGGAGTTGTTTGCAGCCGAAGCCGGTCTGGGCCTGCCGCTGGTCCGCCGCCGGGTTGCCGAGATCGCCGCCGCGGTCGAGTCGGATGCCCGTGAAGCGGCCGCTGCACTGGAGGATGAAGGTCTGGACGGTGCGGCGATGTCGAAATTTGCGCAGAGTATTGCCGGTCGGGCGATCCGCTGCGCGCGAACCGTTGCGGGATGATCCGGGAGAATATGCGCCGCGAAGCGGAACGATGCGCGCTGCCGGGGGGTGTCAGGATTCCCCGAAGACGCGTTCGCCGCGGGTGAATGTGCGCACCAGTTCCGGTTCCCCGCCGCCTTCCCAGGCGTCCACGCGGTAGCCTACCGCGCGGAGCATGGGCGGGCCTTCCGGATAGACGGCCGGGTCCCAGACTGGACGCGCCACGGAGACGAAGGTCACGTCGCAACTGTCGGCGTCGAAGGTGGCGACGCAGTAGCCGTGGACGTCGTTGTCGGCGTAGGCCAGATGCGGGTTGGGCGACGCTCCGGCGGCCGCCAGGGCCTGGTCGAGATCGTTGGTCTCGTACATTGCCTGGGCGGCTGCGGCGCCCTCGCGCATGCACAGGTTGAGGTTGCAGACGCGCTCCTCGGCGCCGTCGGGACCCGGTCGGCTGTACATGCCAAGGTGGGAGAGCCCGAAGTTGCCCATCGCCCGCTCCAGGGAGGTGCCGCGCTCGAAGGCCGAGATCGTCGTGCAGGTGAAATCCGGAATGACGTAGCGGGGCGATTCCGCTGCGTAGTTTTCGGCCACCAGGCCGGCGTAGTGGGCGTGCCGGTCGCCGCTCAGGGATACTATGTTGGCGATGCCGTTCTCGCGGATGAACCGCATCAGTTCCTCGCGCTCGTTGGGAAAGCCGTCCCAACTGTCGGTCCACAGGAAGCCGCTGCCGGCTTCCGGGTTGATCCGGCCGGGGTCGAAGCGGAAACCCATCACCGGTTCGGCGTTGGCCCAGACTTTCCAGGTGGCTTGGCTTGCGGCCAGCGCGTTCTTGAACCACTGTTTCTGGGGGATGCCGAGCATGGAAACCGCCGGATCGTTGCGCCGCGGGTTGGGCACGGTCTCGCCGTTGATGACGACGGTTTCCGGCGGATTGCCGCCGCCGGCGTCGCGGCCCTGTGCCAACGTGTTCAGCAGGTCGCCGTCGAACAGGCTGAAGCTGGAGAAAACGTTGACGGAACTCCGTTCGTCCTCGAGGTCCTGCGCCGAATGACCCGGGTGGGCGCTGGGTCCCCGGTAGGAGCGATTGTCCGTCACCAGGATATCCACATGGGCGCCCCAGCGCACCGTCCGGTAGCACGTCTGGGACCGGATGGCCGCCAGGTTGTTGGGTTCCATGGAGAGAAAGCCGTCGCCGAAGTCCCGCATGGGGGCATTGTCGACCGCCTCGGGCTGCTCGAAATCCCGCGCCTCGTTGGGTACGCCCGGCACGCTCAGGCTGTCGGTGAGTATCTGGGGAACGAATTCGAACCAGGCCCGGGTCGCGGCCGTTCGTTTCTTTGGATTGGATCGGCTGCCGGTGTAGCTCTGCCAGGTGTCGTTACCGAATTCGTGGTCGTCCCAGAGGGCGACGAACGGGTACATGGCCCGCGCTTCCTGTAGGTCCGAGTCCTCGAGGTAGCCCTTGTAGATTCGCCGGTGATCGGCCAGGTAGAGGTCGAAGTCTTCCGGATCGGGGGGTTCGTCGTCGCCCGGCGCGCCACCCATGCCCATCCCCGCCATGCCCATGCCCGGCGGGCTTTCCGCCGCCGGTTCGTTCGGGGTCACACTGTCTGCAAGACCGGGAGGACCGAGCGTTTCACCGGGATTCTCGGGCAGGCCGTATACGTAGTCGCCCAGGTGCAGGATCAGGTCGACGGCACGGTCCGCGCCGGCGGTTCGCTCGTCGCGGATCAGCCGCTGGTAGACGCCGTGTTCGTTCGGCGGCCAGCTCTGGCAGGACACGAAGGCGATGCTGACGGGCTTGCGTGCATCGAGCGGCGGCGCCGTCCAGGTGCGGCCCAGGCGGCTGGTGGCGCCGTCGGCGGCGATGAAGCGGTAGTAGTAGGTGGTGTCGGGTTCCAGGTCCCGGACCAGGAGGCGCATGGTATGGTCGCTGTCCGGCGAGGCGGTCAGGGTCTCTTCCAGCACCAGTTCCCCGAATTCGGGGGATCGGCTGACCTGGACCACCGCTTCGGGCTCGGACTCGCCCGCCAGCGGCTCCACCCGGCTCCACAGCAGCACGGCGTCGGGCTGCGGGTCCGCCGAGGCGACGCCCTGGGGGAAGGCGTTGCGGCCTGCCGTGGCCGGATTGACCGTCTGGGCGAAGCTCCGCCGCGACGCCGGCAGCGTCAGCAGGCCGGCCAGCGCGCCGGCCGAGTACTTGAGGAATTTTCGTCGTTGGCTATCGTGCATGGTTTACCGGTATGCATGGCGCGGCTGCCGCCGTTTTCGCGGTCGCCGCAGTTGCCGCCGTGCCGTACATGGCTAGGCGGTCTGCACGTCGAGGGGGCCGTGGGACTGCGGTTGCCCTGCGACGTGGTTGACGATCATGTCCGGCACCACCGGGACGCGGTTGAACAGGTGCCCGCCGAGGGCGTCGGAAATCGCTGACAACACGGCAGCCGACGCCGCGCCCATGGGCGGCTCGCCGATGCCTCGCGCGCCCACCGGGTTCTGGGGGTCGGCGATGTCCGTGGCGCTCCAGGCCATCACCGACGGCACGTCCAGGTAGCCGGAAGGCTTGCAGCCCAGAAGACCGACATTGCCGGGCAGGCCGTTCTGCGTGTCGTAAATCTGGCGTTCGTGCAGCGCGAAGCTCATGCCCCACACGCCGCCGCCCTTGACCTGCTGGGACAATCCCTGTGGATGCAGCACGGTGCCGCAGTCCGCCACGCCGACATGGTCGATGATTTCCACCTTGCCGGTCTCCAGATCCACCTCGACCTCGGCAAAACCGACGGACAGCGCCGGTACGTCGCCGTCCTTGGGGAGATTGTCCCTGGCGATACCCACCAGGCCTGTTCCGGCTACACCGGCGACGGCCGCGCGGGTCACGTCGGCGATATCCTCCGGGGCTTCGGTGCCGGAGTATCTGCCGCCGAGTTCGATGGCTCGCTGCGCTGCCTGCTGGTAGGTGATGTAGCGCTCCGGGTCCGCCGTGGCGAATACCCGATGGTCGCCGACGTCGTAGTCATCCGGCGCACCGCCCAGGTCCATCGCGGCGATTTCCTTGAGTTTCTGCAGCGCATCCAGGGCCGCCACGTAGTTGGTCCGGGTCATGGTGTAGGAGGTGTTGCTGCCGTTCTGGGCCGACGCGCTGGGCAGGTGCCGGGTACTGATGCCGTGCTCGATCACGCAGTTTTCCCAGTCGCAGCGGAGAACTTCGGCGGCCGGTCTCGTGGTGGCCACGTACGAGTAGGTGCCCAGGTTGCCGACACCGCTGTGCAGGTGGAGCTTGCCTTCGGGTGTCAGCACGACCAGGCCGTCGTAACCGCTGCGGCCCGCGGAGTGGTAAGCCTGTCCGATGCCCACGCCGTAGGCCTTCGGGCCCTGCCGCTCGCCGCTGCGCCGGCTGCGGGCGGCCCAGTCGAACTGCTCGGCGCCCTGGTCGAGGGCTTCGGCCATGTAGGCGCTGGTGAGCGGCCCCTGCTGCGAGCCGATGGTGCCGGAAGAGTCGGGGGCGTTGATCCGGCGGATGGCCAACCGGTCGAGCCCCAGTTCGCGCGCGGCCTTGTCGATGATCGGCTCCACCGCGGCCGCGATCTGGTTCTGCCCCGGCCCGCGCTGGGCGCCTCTCGGGGTGGAGTTGGTGACGATGGTGATGCCGCGATAGCGCATCGACAGCGGCTGGTAGATGATCGATACGGCGCCGCCGGCGGAGTTGGCGTCAGGGAAGCCGCCGCCCGAGCCGCCGTCCTGCACCAGGTACAGGTCCGCGGCGGTGATGCGGCCGTCGTCTCTGAATCCCAGCCGGATGTTCCCTTGGAAACCGCCCCGGGCCGAGCCCAGAAAGTATTCCTCGTGCCGGCTGATCCGCAGCATGACCGGGCGGCCGATCTTCCGGGAAAGCAGCGCCGTGATGCCGACGGTGAGCGATCCGCCGGACTTGGAGCCGAAGCCGCCGCCGCAGTACTCGTTGACCAGGACGACATCCTCGACGCCGACGCCGCACTGCCGGGCGATTCCGCCCAGCGCCGCGGTGTGGCTCTGGCAGCCGGTGTGCACGTAGCACTTGCCGTTCTCCCACCAGGACAGGGTGGTTCGCGGTTCCATGGAGTGGTGCGAGTTGCCCTGGGTGACGAAGGTCTCGTCCAGGACCAGGCTGGCCTCCGCGAAACCCGCCTCCACGTCGCCGAACGACCACTCCTGGGACGGCTCGCCCATGGGTAGCTGGCCGTCGGGAACGGCGAAATCCCGTGCCGTCCACTTGAGTGTGCGGCCTGGCCCGCCGCCGCCCATGCCGCCCATGCCGCGCCCGGAGGACGCATTCGTTCCGTCCCGGCCCGCGTTCGGGCCGCCGGGGTAGAGGCTCTCCAGTGGATCGACCACGAATTCCAGCGGTTCGGCATCGAGCCGGATGGCGTCGACGGCGTCCTGTGCGGTGCGCTCGTCCACGGCCGCCACGGCGAGGATCGGGTGACCGACGAACAGCGGTTCGTTGGTGAGCAGCGTGGCCGCCCCCTCGTCTTCTGCCGTCAGAATACCGAAAACGCCGTCCATGGCCAGTGCCTCCGACGCGTCGATACCGTTGATCGTGGCGTGTGGCATGGAGCTGGTAAGCAACTTGGCGAAGACCATGCCTTCGGCGCGGAAATCTTCGGCGTACCTCGCTCTTCCGGTGACCTTGGCACGAACGTCGGGCGGCACAAAATCCTTGCCGATCAAGTCATAGGCCATGGGAGAGGCACCTCCTGGTAAGGGCATTCCGAACGCATTCCGTGGGCGTCATGGTAGCACCGGAATTCCGCATTGCCGCCGGCGGTTTGACAATTTTCGTTGAGCCGGGACGCGCGTCTCCAGCACGAGGATCTGGACGATTCTTCCAGATTCTCGGCATTGCCGGCGACCGTCCGCCACCATTACCATAGCGACATGGCTGACGTGATCGCTTTCGACACCCACCGTTTCGTCAAACACCTGACGGCCAGCGGTTTTCCTGAGACCCAGGCCGAGGCCCTAGCGGACGAACAGGTTCAATTGCTCGATCGCAACCTGGCCACCAAGACAGATATCCATGCGCTCAAGGTTGAGGTCAAGGCCGATATCGAAAAGGTCAGGGCCGAACTGCCGAAGTGGATGGTGGGCGCGTTGACCGCCCAAACGGGGGTGCTCGCAACCTTGTTCGCGCTGTTGTGATAGCGGCGATTCTGCAGCAGTAAATCAGGGGATCCAGCACGCTTTCCGTGCGTGGGTCAGTGCGCGAAGTGAGCCGCAGGGTCCGTCAGGGAGACGCCGGTGCGACGCTGGCGGAGCCGGCTGCTTCAACATCCACGCCGTTTGCCCGGGCGTAGTCGAACCAGGCCCGGGCAAGTTCGGCGGCGATCTCCGGCTGGTCAGTGGAGCGGTCATTGATTTCTGCGGGATCCTCGGCGAGATTGAACAGTGCGCCGGGGACGAATTCGGCGTCCTCCTTCCACCAGGCCAGTTTCCAGTTGCCGCGCCTGACGTAGCCACCGCCCAGGCGGGATTCGATATAGGTATGGAAGGCGTGGTCGTCGTCGCCATAGGCGGGCGTTCCGTGGAGCCACAGGGCGCTGACCGAGCGGCCCTGCATGGGGAGGACGCCGGTATCGTCTCCGCCGGCGGGATGGCTGATGCCGGCCAGCTCCAGGATGGTGGGCATGAGGTCGGTGACCTGGAAGAAGTTACGGTCGATACGCTCCGGGGCCACTCGCCCCGGCCAGCGGAGGATCGCGGGAACGCGGGTGCCGCCCTCGGTGGTAAAGGTCTTGTACAGGCGCAACGGCGTGGACGACACGCGTGCCCAGTTGGCGCCCACCGTGACGTAGGAAGTGGCGTTGCCCAGGTTGTCCAGGCTGTTGTCGTCGGCTTCGTTGTAGCCTGCACCGATCTCGGTGCCATCGGCGCCGTTGTCGGACATGAACAGCACGATCGTATCGTCCGCGATTCCCTGCTCGTCGAGATAGGCAAGGACCCGCCCGATCTCCTCGTCCATGATGTCCACCATCGCGGCGTAGATCTGCATGCGCCTGGATTCGTCGGCGCGCTCCGCGTCGGTCAACGAAGTCCAGTCCTGCAGATCTTCGTCCGCGTACGGCTCGAAATCCGCAGGAAATAGTCCAAGTTCGCGCAGTCGTTCGATGCGCGCGCTGCGGGTGGCCTGATAGCCGTCCTCGTACCAGCCGTCGTACGCTTCGATCCGCTCGCGCGGCGCCTGCAGAGGGTAGTGAGGCGCGGTATAAGACAGGAACGCGAAGAACGGCCTGCCGTCGCCGAGGTTCGCGTCGATGTACTCGAGCATCCTGTCGGTGTAGTAGTATGTGGAATAGAAGTCATCGGGTACCGCGACGCGTTCGCCGTTCTCCGAATAGGAGTTCAACTCGTCCGATGCCGAGAGATGCGGGTTCGGGAAGTGCCGTCCCGCGCCAGGCAGCAGCGCGAAGACCTGTTCGAATCCGCGCGCGGAGGGAACCTGCTCGGTGCCTCGCCCGAGGTCCCACTTGCCCGTCATGTAGGTGTGATAGCCGGCGTCGCGCAGCACCTCCGCCAGCGTTGCCGCGTCGGGGCTCAGCCGGTAATTGCGCCGCGGGCCCACGGCCGACGTGTTGTTGTCGATGCCAGTATGGAGCATGGCGCGGGTTGGGTTGCACTTGACGGCGGTATGAAAGTCGAGAAACCGGGTACCCTCGGAAGCCAGGCGCGCCAGGTTGGGTGTGGGCATCTCCCCGCCGTAGGGGGCGATGTCGGAAAATCCCAGGTCGTCGGCGACGATCAGCAGGAAGTTGGGTTGGGTGGCTTCTGCGGATATTGACGGCGCAGCGCCGTCCGGTTCAACGGCCGTCGGGTCGGGCTGCGGCGCACAACCGGAGAGGACCAGGCTGCCGGACGCGGCGGCGACAATCGCGAGCGCGTGCGCGGCAAGGGCCTGCGATGCAGTCGTCGGGCGGATCAGAGCGGGCGGTTCGGCCAGATGATCGAACGCCAGAAGTGGGCGTTGTGGCTGTTGTCGAAGCCGAGGCCTTCGGGCGGCGTGCGGAAGTGCTTCGCCACAAGTTCGAAGATCGGCTCGTACTCGACGTGGGCGTTCTCGTCCCAGCCGTACACGTCGTTCACCGTGATGACGCGGGCGGTGTGATACCACTCGTGGCCCTTGGCGTAGTCGTGGTGGGCCTGCTGATACTCGTCCGGCACGTAGTCCTCGCCGAAGATGCGGATGTACATCTCGGGGTATTCGTAGTTGTAGTCCGGGTCCGGGAAGAAGCGCAGCGACTGGTGATACTTGATCGCCCAGGAGATTTCCTCGTCCACATATCCCTCGAGCAGGTTGGAGCCCCAGTGGCCGTGGTCCACCCGCCTGATCTGGTGGCCGGTGTCGTGAAGTGCGCACGCCACGACCACCTTCTCGTCGTAGCCGGCCTTGAGCGCCAGGTTTGCGCTCTGCAGCATGTGGCTGTTCTGCCGGATGCTTCCGTCCGGCGCGTCATAGAAGCGCAGCCGCATGAAGTCCATGATGGTGGGGCGTTCCGGCATCGGTGGGGGTTCGGCCGCCGCCCCGCCGCCCATGCCCATGCCCTGGGCGAGCATCAGCCGGTGTTCGAGTTCGTCCTCCACCGCGTCGGCCTTCTGGGCAAACGTCATGCCCGGCGTGAAGGTCGCCGCAGCGGCGAGCGCGGCATTGCGCATGAAATCGCGTCGCTTCCTGTTCAGTTCCATGGGCGGTGCTCCTGTCTATTCGAATCGAGCATGTTCGGAGCAAGTATAAACCGAAAATTTCGAGGGTAATCGGGAGCGTGGGTAAAGAACTGATAAGTTCCCGGCGGCCACCTCTGCGAGTGTGCGGGGACCTGCAGCAGCCAAGGGATCAACGGTCCATTCGCTCGCCGTTGCATTGTCGCAACGAGATCGCGCGCACACCGGACCGAGGGCCGCTGGTCAAGGTCACCTGACTGAGATTCTCGCGGCCAAACCACCTAACTGCCTGCCAGCCTAAACAATTGTTTGCAGTCGAGCCCTAAGCCTTGCATCCGAATGTCGGTAACATTCGGTTGGTAGCAATCGACTGGCAGAAGCAAGTGCGCATGTTTCGTTGGGCAGACAGTCTTTGCATAGGTTAATGAGAACCATTACCATTATCGATGGTGAAATCAAATGCAGCATCGAGGTCGAGGCGCTGCTTCGCTGCTCCATTTGCCAGGGAATTCGGGCGACTTTTGCAAGAGAGGTAATGTAGTGAAAAAGTTACATTTGACGACGGCGATTGTTTCGATCGCCATGCTGGGCGTGGCGGCTCAATGGGCGAATGCCCAGGAAGCTGAGGACGAAGCGTCCCTCGAGGAAATCGTCGTCACCGGTTCCCGCGTGCTGGGCATCGAGGATTCGACGTCGCCGGTGGTCACCGTCGGCCAGGCGGAGTTCGAGGAGAATCCATCCGTCACGCTGGCGGATTTCCTGGTCGAGAACGTCACCGCCAACAATGGACAGCTGACGCTGGTGGACGAGAGCAATCAGAGCGGGCGGATACAGGGCGACCGGTCGACCGGTATCAACCTTTGGGGGCTGGGCGAGGAAAATACCCTGACGCTGCTCAACGGTTCGCGGCTGGTGTACAACGCCGCGCCGAGCCGGACTGGCTGGTTCAACGTCGATGCGAACTCCATCCTCCCGGGCATCGCCATGCAGCGCGCCGACATCCTGCTGGACGGCGGCTCGGCCATCTACGGCACCGACGCCGTGGCCGGCGTGGTGAACTTCATTCCCCGGTACGGATTCGAGGGGATGGAATTTCGCGTTCAGAGCGACTTCTATCCGGAAGCCATCGGCACCACCGGTTCTGCGGCGGTCGAGGGCCTTTACGGAACATCGTTCGGAGATGATCGGGGAGATTTCCTGGTCGCCTTCGACTATCGCCAGACTACGGAAAACCTGGCCGCGGAACTGGGACTGAATCATGCCGACGTGCCCCAGTGGGATGGCTCGGATGCGTTTTGGGCGGAGTACGGAGAGGACATGCACACCGGCGGCTCGGGCTATGACTATTCCGCGGCTGCCCCGGCGACCGGGGGCGGAGGCATGGGCATGGGCATGGGCGGCGGCGCCACCGCCAGTACCCTGCTCGCCGACCCGCTCTGCGGCGCGACCGACCGGATCGACATGCACTATTCACAGCTCGGTGAGATCGTCCCGCCCGGAGTGGATGGCGCCGGTAGCTGCGCCGGGTATCCGCTGCTGGATACCGACGGGCGCGGTTCCGACCGCTACACGGTGTTTGCGGCCCTGAGCTACGACTTCAGCGATCGGGTGCGCGGTTCCGCCGAGGTCGGCTACAGCGAACGCCAGATTTTCGATCCCACACGATTTGATCCGAATGACGGTGCCTATACCGGCACGCCCATTCAGGTGACCTTCCCGGACAATCATCCCGGACTGCGATACTACAAGGACAACTTTCCGGCATGGGCGGCGGCGACAGCGCCACCACCGAGGAGGGGAATGGGACCAGCGGGACCGGCGCCCGTGGTGTCGGGCGGCATTCCGCAGTCCCCCGTGGGCTTCGAGGACTTTGCGGGCTACGACGCCAGCACGATCAACATCCGCGCTGGTCTCGATATTCAGCTCTCCCCGATGTTTCAACTGGATATCGGGTTCACCCACGGCACCAGCAAGGCGTCCCAGGCCAGGATGGTCCAGAAAGTTGAGAATTACCTGAACGCCATTGACGGTCTGGGCGGGCCGAATTGCAATCCGGCCACCGGTACGGCCGGTGAAGGCGGATGCGAGTTCTACAATCCTTTCCTGAGTTCGGCCTTGCCGGATGCCGCCTCGCTGGGGCTGGCAAACTCGCCCGAACTGCTCGCCTGGCTTGTGGACCCGGACCTTGCGGTGGGGCACTTCGAGACCGGACTCAGCGCGGTGGATGCGCTTCTGAACATCGACACCGGCTGGGAGCTGCCCGGCGGCCCGGTGGGCTGGGTGATCGGCGCCGATTATCGCCAGGAGGATACGTCCCAGGAATACAGTCCGGACTATCTCGCGGGCGGAGTGTCGTCGATGGGGGTGCAGACGATCGGCTTGCAGGGGTTCACGGACCCGCTGAGACCTTTTGCAGGCGAAGATCGCGCAACGAGCGTATTCAGCGAGGCGGTGCTGCCGTTTACCGATGCGCTGACGATGCAGCTTGCCGTGCGGCACGACGACTACGACAGCGTCGGCGGCTCGGCCAATCCGAAAATCGGGATCAACTTCGCTCCGACGGACCGTGTGCGGCTGCGCGCCTCCTACGGCCGGTCTCTCAAGGCGCCCACGATCATCCATGTCAACGAGCTGGTTTCCGCCACAAGTATCCCCACGGGTCCGGGCATGGGACGTCGCGGCGGTCACCGGGTCAGCTCGGTCGACACCGGCGATCCGAATATAGTCCCGCAGACGGCGGTGCACACCAGCGTCGGCGGAGATTTCACGCTGGCGGAAGATGTGGGCGCGCTGCGGAGCCTGCAGTTGTCCGCGTCCTACGTAACCTTCGATTTCAAGGATCGCATCGTGAGGCTGGAGGCGGTGGCCCGGATACCCGACGCGCCGGGTACCGGCGACTGTGGAATCCTGGGACCCGACAGGCTCTACGAGGAATTCTTCAGGCAAGACCCCGACGGGTTGCAGTGTTTCGACGGCGTGGATGCCAACGGCGACGGCAAGTTGCAGCGGACGGAGTTGACCCATGCCTACGCGTCGTACACCAACATTGCCACGTCGGAACTGGAAGGTGTCGACCTGCGGCTCACCGCTGCGCTCGACACGCCGGCGGGCCTGATGAATCTGCAGTTGGGCGGCACCCAGACGCTCAAGTTCCTGAGTTCGGAACGGGATCCGCTGGCTCCGCCGGTGGACGCCGTCGGCCGCGTGGGCGTACTCGCCTTCACTGCGGCGACGTTGCCGGAATACCAGATGGTCAGCAGGATGTCCATGCGCTGGGGCGGCGGCAGTCACTTTACGAGCCTCTCGGGACGCTACAAGAGCACAATCCTCAATTCGGCAGGCGAACTGCGCACGGGATCGTTCGCCACGTGGGATCTGCGCCATAGCTGGGACATCAATGACATGATCAACCTCAGCTTTACGGCCCGAAACGTAACCGGCTCGTCGCCCGCCCGCTCCGCCACAACCGTTCCCATACGCGACGGTGTCACCTCCTACTTCCTCAACCTGCGGCTCTTGCTGGGCGAGGGAGGAGGTGCTGCCGGTGGCGGAGGCGGCGGTGGCGGCCGGGGTGGCCGTTGATCATCGCTTGATGAAGCAAAGAAAAAGGGGGGCTTCGGCTCCCCTTTTTTCGAGTATCGGGTTGGTCTATTGGCGCAGCGCCGACCAGACTCCGTTGTCGCCGAATTCGGCCTGGAGGGTTTCTAGGGCGGATGCATCGAGCATCATGCAGGCTTCGATGCCGTTTTCGCAGTTGCTGCCCAGTTCGCGCGCTCGCTCGACCCAGGGCGCCCGGCCGCCGCCGAAGATCATGACCGGAGCGGCGTCGTCGGCGCCGTGGACCATGATGGTCTGGTAGCGGGCGATGGGACGGCCGTTGAGGGCTGGATTGCCGGTCATGCGCACTCGGGCGCCGTTGGGGACTGTCGAATCGTTCCAGCCCAGTTTGGCCAGGGCCGTCCAGGAAGGCCCGGACTCGAAAGCCCAGTCGACGCCGTCGTCGCTGGTGACGCGGAAGTAGGAGTGCGGGTTGGAGAGCCTGTGCGCCGTGACGGTGCCTTCCACCGAGACGGTGTCCCGGACGTCGAAGAACGCCGGTGCGGCGTGGTGCGCAAGAGCGGCCGAACTGAAGGACAGGTACGCCATCCACGCCATGCTCCGACTTGTCACCCTGAAGTGTTTCACGTTTGTCTCTCCCATGGCGGCTTCACATTCGTGTGCTTGTTCGTATGGGCTATTCGTCCGCCGCATCGTCGAAAAAGCTGTCGAAATCTCCGAAGAACAGTTCCCGCTGGTCCATGCTGCAGGACCACTCGGCGATGCAGTCGCCGGGATTGGGCACGTACTCCGCCCGCGCCAGCCGGACGGGGCCGTCGTAGTAGACGGGGTCGTCGATCTCCACGTCCAGCAGCAGCCGGGTCCGGTCGTCGTTCCACTGGAAGCGCTCCACGGTCGTGGTCATGGGACTGGTCTGGATGGTGTGGATGTTCTCCACCAGATGGCTGGTCTCGATGACCAGGACATCGCCCTCCCACCGTCCGACGGAGTAGCCGCGCAGGGTATGGGGCGTGTCCGGCCGCGGCGGCTCGCCGTCGATGGGAATGGTTCGCCGCACGTCGAAATACTCGTGGTGGAAGATGATTTCGTCGTCGGTCTGGATGATTTCCACCGGCCGGGGCAGGCGGGTGAAGTGCCGGCTCAGGCCGTCGGCGATGCAGTCCAATCCGGGATCGGTCTCGGCCGTGGCTGCCTCGCGCCGGGCCAGCCCCAGCTCGTTGATGGGGCATGCCTCCGAGCGGGCGAAATTCGTGCTACGCCCGCAGGGCGTTTCGGCCCTGCCCGCCAGGTAGACGCCGCTGATATCGACCTGGGCCCGGGCGATGGGTAGGCCGGCAGCCAGGACCAGCAATACGGTTGCCGGTTTGGCCGCCGAAAAAGTCGCTGACCTCCCTGGTTGAAACGCGACGCGCATACCCGCGGCGCGCCTCACACTCAGAGGTCCTCCGGTCCGGGTGGGGCCGCGACTTCGGTTGCGCGCTGGGTCCTGGACCTCAGCAACTGGCGGACCGGGCCGCCGTTGATGGATACGTTGCGCATGGAGAAGCGGTTGACGTTGAACTGGCTCGGGCGCCCGTAGATCAGCAGCGTGTCGCCGACCTCGATCTCGCCGGGGTAGAGCCCGTACGTTCTGGCGAGTAACCCCGGAGCGTGACTGACCGCATCCCAGATCTCGCCCTCTTCAAGCGGGCCGCCGGTGATGCGGATGCGTACGCGGATGTGGGGGTCGGTCCAGAAGAGCCTTTCCACCACACCCTCGATCTCGAACTGCTCGGCGTTGCCGAATTCGGCGGCCACGGAATGGTGGGCGCTGGCGCCGCCGGCTCCGAGCAGGAACACGGCCAGCGCGGTGAAAACAATCAGCAGTCGATTCATGATTTCGATCTCCTCAATCTTCGGCAGGATCGATGTACGAACTCTCCAGCAGGGCCGGGTCGTAGTAGGGCACATGGACCTCCGGGTCGTACTCGCATTCGGATGGGTAGAAGAAGGTGTCTTCGGGCAGCCGCGTCCAGAAGGCGTGGGAAATCCGCGGCCACTCGTAGGTCCGGGGGTCGACGGCCATCAGCAGCACCTCGATGGTGTCGCCGTCGGGGCGCAGCGTGTAGCGCTCCAGGAACTTCAGTTCGTCCGAGGTCACCAGGGTTGCCCCGTGGGCCAGCCCGTCCGGGAAGCTGTCGGTCTCGATGACGATGGAATTGCCCTCGCGCCGGCCCGAGGACGTGCCGAGCATGCGCGTCGCCTCGGTTCGCGTCTCGCCGTCCAGGTAGATCACCCGTTCGGCGGCGTTGTGTTCGTAGTAGATTTCCAGCCGGTTGGGGAACTCGGCCATCCGCACGGCGGTGTTGGAGGCGAAGGACGTGCGCGGCACGTTGTAGCCCTCGCAGAAGACCTCCGGGTCGTCCATGACGGTGAGGCCTTCGGTTCGCGCCTGCCCGGCTTCCGTCAGAATGACGCCCGCACTGTATCCCCGGGAGCGCTCCCACAGCCCGGTGAGGTTCTTGCCCGACGCCGATATGCCGCCCGCCGCACCGCCCATCTGGGCCAGCGCGCCGGAGCCCATGCCCAGCCAGATGGTCGCCAGCAGCGCTGATCGAAATATTGCCGGCAGCGCCGATTGGGATTCGGCCAGCAGCGCCGTTTCGCCTACTGTGTTGTTCATGTCAATCAGTCTCCTTGCTCCGAGCGCTCCCACATTTCGCAGCTGCTGGTTTCGATGGCCGCGCGCGCGGCCCAGTTGAACGCCGTCTCGATGACCAGCGGCTCGTCGAACATCACCGGGTCCGCGGCGGTGAGGCGATAATCCAGCCGGGCGGGCTCGCCGCCCGCCGCCAGCATCACAGTGAATTGCTCCTCGAATTGCACCTGGTCGCTTTGCGGGGTGCCTTCCCGGTCGAAGTAGGGGTAGTTCACCAGCGTCGTGTCGACCACCAGCACATTGTCGCCGTCCCAGCGCCCGACGGAGTGGCCGAGGTGGCTGTGGGCCGTACCTTCGGGCGGCGCATCCCTGTCCAGGTGGATGACCCGGTCGCCGCCCCACCAGAAGTGGCGCATGACGATGCGCTCACCTTCATCCACGAATTCCATGGAACCCGGCAGCATGCGCTCGGGCATGCCCCGGGGCACGCACCGCAGGATGGGGTGATCGATGGGCCGGAAGGCGTCCTTGGCGGCCCGCCCCACCTCGCTGAGCACATGGTCGTAGTCCTGCCCGGCCATCCACTCGCTGGGCCTGAGGCCCATGCCCCAGATGCCGAAGATGCTCTCGGCCTCTATTGCGGGCCGGTCAGCCCGCCGCTCGCGATCGGATGCGTTCGCAGGTTCCAGGCGCTGGTCCGACCAGATGAGTTCGCCCCGGCCCCCGGCATACTCCATCCCGTTGGGCAACAGCATGTTGCGCAATCCGAGGAAATCGGACCGGTGCCGGGAAACGAATCCCGCCGCCTTCACCTGCGCGCCGACCGGAAACAGGTCAGCCGTGAAGCCGCCGCTTTCCATCTGGCTCGGGACCCCGGTTTCCAGTTCCCAGAACGCCTCCTCCCCGGACTCGTCCACCACCTTGAGCTCGAAGCGCACGTGCGGATTGCGCCAGAACACCTCGGTGAGCGTTCCCTCGAGAACCACCAGCTCGTCGGTGTCGTAGAACGCGGCGGCGCCCACCGGGCCGTGATGTGCCCGGAGCTGGGCTGCGGCCAGGCAGGCAAGCAGGATCAGCAGGGCGCGCCGCATCATCACTCGATGATACCTGTTTCACCAGGCACTGTTACCGGAGTGACGCAGAATAACCGTATAGAATTGAAAAGAGCGCTTTGGACCGTGAACGTTCCGCCGTCGCTTGCAATTGCCTTCGCCCCGGTGCGCAGTTAACATTCCGTGCTGTCGTATCGCGGCAACGCCATTGCGCGTCTCTTGAGCAGGGGGGTTCGCTGGCGCATGCGGAATTCGTCGCAGCGGGCCCTGCCCGGTATTCGAACGGTACGAAACGGCATGAATTTAAAGAACATGCCTATGGTTCGCGGAGTAAACGCGATAGATTGAGAGTCACAACCCCAGGAGGAGACCAAGAATGGTGCCCAGATCAGTCAGAATTTTTTGTCGAGGCCTGACCCTGTTGTTGTTTTCAGGCATCACCCTGACAGCCATCGCGCAGGAAGAATTGGAGGAGGTGGTGGTAACGGGTTCGTATATCTCCAGGCCGGCGGACCGGCCGCAGCCGGTGCAGATTCTGGAAGCTGCAACGCTTGCAAATGAACAACGCAACCATCTCTCGGAAATCTTCCGCGACCTCAGCATCACCAGCGGGAGCTTCACGGGTTACCTGAATGCCGACGAGAATTTTGGTTCCACCACCGCCGCCGTTAATTTGCGGGGCCTTGGGCCGCGCGCGACGCTGGTGCTGCTCAACGGGAAGCGCCAGACCAACGACGGCGGCGTGGGTCCGGAAGGCGTGACCGCTGTGGATATCAACGCGCTGGCGCCGTCGATCATGATCGAGCGGGTGGAGGTGCTCACCGACGGAGCCTCCGCTCTGTACGGCAGCGACGCGGTGGCGGGCGTGGTGAACATGATCACGCGCAACGACTTCGAGGGCTTCGAGGTGTCCGCAACGGGCATGCAGGTCGACCGCGCCGGCGCCGGCGACCACACGATCGGCGCGCTATTCGGCACCGGCGGCGAGAACACGCGCATCATCGCCGGTTTCGAGCGTGCGGCCCGCGACGAGATCATCACCAACGACTTGTACGACTTCGAGCGGCTCGGCATCGGAACCGTGTCGAGCTTCGGCAATCCGGGCAGCTTTCAGCCGATCGGCGCCATGGGCGGCGCCGGGCGCGTGCCCGACCCGATGTGCGAGGATTCCTCGCTCGGCGGAACGCCCATCGGCGGCATCGACCTGGGCACCCGGTGCGGCCTGCTGCTGTCGCTCGACCGTTCGCTTGTGGCGGAAGAGGAGCGCCTCACCGGCCTCACGGTGGTGACCTCCGACCTCGGCGGCGGCGTCAGCGCGGAGCTGGAACTCGGCTTCAGCCGCGCCCGCTACGGCCTCGTGAACAATACCTTTCCGATCAACGATCCTCCGCGCCCGGTGGCGCCGGCCGAGAATCCCGGCGTCAGCGCCGCGGGCGCTCCGTTCGCCGGTTCCGACTGGCAGGTGTGGCAGCGGCTGCGCAAGCCGCAGGATCCGGTGTTCGCGTTCCGAAGCGCCCGCACGTCCGACACCTGGCGCGTGGCCGGATCGCTGTCCGGCGACATCAGCGAATCCTGGAACTGGCGGCTTTCGGCAACGTCGTCGTCCAACGATTTCTCGAATGTTTCCGGCGACACCATCCGCTCGCGCTACGATGACGCATTGAACGGCTACGGTGGCCCGGCTTGCGGCAGCCGGACAGTGGGCGCCGCCGACAGCGATCCGAACTGCTACTGGTACAACCCCTTCGCCAATTCGTTCTCGGCCTCGCCCGGCGATCCGCAATACAACGATCCGTTCATTCTCAGCTACATGTTCGCCGAGTACCTGACGGAGGGCTTCGCCGATTTGACGTCCCTGGACTTCGTCGCCACGGGCGAAATCAACGAGTGGACGTCGTTGGCGGTGGGTTACCAGATTCGCGAACAGGGGTTCGAACAGGACTTGAGCCCGCTGGTCAACGCCGGCGCTTTCGCCTTCATGAATGACGCCGTGCCCGACTATTCGGGTAACCGCGACGCCAATGCGCTGTTCGCCGAGTTGGTCATGTTCCCTACCGAAGACCTTGAAGTGCAGTTGGCCGCGCGCACGGAGGAGTACAGCGGCGGCGCGAATTCAACCGATCCGAAGATCGGCCTGCTGTGGACGCCAACCGATTCGCTTTTCGTGCGCGCCACGGCGGGCACGTCGTTCCGCGTGGCCGGGGAACCGCAAACTTTCGGTATCGAAGCCGGCCGCGGCGCCGGCGTTGAAATGTGCGGCGCGCCGTGCGTCGACCCCAACAGCCCGACATTCGGGATTCGCGAGAATATCGATGCGGGTTCGGTAACCCGCGGCGATCCCGGGCTCGCTCCGGAGCAGTCCTCCAACTTCACCCTCGGCGTCACCTGGGATGTGAGTGACAATCTGACGGTCGATCTCAACTACTGGAGCATCGACTTCGAGGATCTCATCGTTCAGGAGAGCACCCAGACGATCTGGTACAACGACATCGCCGACGGCACGATTGACGACCCGCGCATCGGGCTCAGTCCGTTGGCCACCACCAACGTGATCAGCCAGATGATCGCCAACGACATCCTTTCGTTCAACGTCAGCTTCATCAACGAGGACAGTCTCGAGACCAGCGGGCTGGACTTCAGGGTCGACTGGCAATTCGAGGCAGGGGCCAATGCGTTCGGCCTCGGCATCGACGGCACGCGCAATCTTTCCTACGACGTGACAACGCCGGGCGGCGGCACGGTGGACGGCCTCGGTTCGCTCAATTCGGCCAATAACGGCTACGCGACGCCGGAGATGAAGGCCAACGTTCGATTCGACTGGCGCCGCGGCGGCCACTTTGCCCAGGCCACGCTGCGTCACATCAGCGCGCTGTCGCAGGATCAGGCCGCGGACGTTGCCGATTCCATTGTCAAGGACTTCAACACGGTCGATCTGATTTACCGCTATGCCTGGAACGCATTTGGCGGACCGGTGGATGTCAGTGCCGGAGTGATCAACGCCACCGACGAGGAAGACCCGCAGATCGGCGGCTTGCTGACCACGGTGAATACCCGCAGCTACGACATTCGCGGGCGCATCTACCGGGTCGGCTTCAGCAAGTCGTTCGAGTAGCGGACCGGCGGCGTCGATTCGGGGTAGCCAAATCGGGCGCCGGGACCGGGGCAGGCCCGCGAATGGTCGGGATTCGCGGGCCGCTCTTGCCGCACCACGTGTAAAATCGGGGCGGGCACGGATGCAGAGGTCGCGGTCATGTCGGTCGTTGGTCTGAACCCAGGTGCGATCATCTCAATTCCTGTACGTGACTTGAAAAAGTCGGTTGCCTGGTACCGCCGCACGTTTGGCTTCGAGGTCGCGCGTGTGCTTCGGGAACCCGCGTGGTGCGAACTCGCTACCTCGACTGCCGGCGTGCGCATCGGGCTTGCGCAGGTGGGTCGCGGCGAACCCGGCGACACCACGCCGATCTTTACCGTGGGCAGTATCGAAGCTGCGGCGGCGGCACTGGCGGCAGAGCACATCGCCACCAGCGAAGTCGTCACTGTCAACGGGCACGCCAGGCTATTGACCCTGCGGGACCCGGACGGAAACACATTGATGCTTCAGGAGAAACTGTGAAAGGGAAACGCCGCGGGGAGATTTTCCGGGAGGGGATTGTTCGGAAGCGGATTTCCGGGGAGTGGCTGTGAGCACGCAAACCCGGCTCATGGCCGACTGCCAGGTCGTCGTCATCGATGACGATCCGGAGCTGTGCTACATGCTCAGCGAACTGCTGCGTACCGAGGGCTATGTCACGGCGACGTTTCAGACCGGCGAGGAGGGTCTGCGTACGCTCAAGAACGCGCTTCCGCAACTGGTCATTCTGGACGTGACCATGCCCGACATGGACGGATTCGAGGTGCTGCGCTATCTGCGCATGGAATCGGACGTTCCGGTTCTGATATTGACGGCACGGGGCGACGACCGCGACCGCATCACCGGGTTCGAACTGGGTGCCGACGACTACCTGCCCAAGCCCTTCAATCCGCGCGAGTTGCTGCTGCGGGTGCAGGCCATCATGAAGCGCACGGCGCCGCTGGCGGCGACCGCAACCACCGAAGTGGGGCCGCTGGTGCTGGAGCGGCTCAAGTGCGTGGCGCACGTGGGTGAACGGTCGGCGAAGCTCACCAGCGCCGAAGCCCGGGCGCTGGAAGCCCTCATGCGCACGCCCGACCGGGTCGTGTCCAAGGACGAACTCACGCGCTTCGCCCTGGGGCGCGGCCGAATGCCCTACGAAAGGGCCATCGACACCCACATTTCCCACCTGCGCACCAAGATCGGCAAGGACGTCGGCGGCGAATCGCCCATCCGCAATGTCCGCGGCGCAGGCTACCTGCTGTTGTCCGACTGGGTCCCGGAGGCCGCGTGATGGGCCTGTTCTGGCGCATTTTCTTCTCGTTCTGGGCGGCCATGCTGCTGTTGCTCGGCGTGATGGCCTACAGTGCCTACCTGGTTGTCACCGCGTGGAACCAGCAGAGCCAGTTGAGCTACAACGAATTGGTCGGACGGGCGGATGCGGTTCTGAAGGCGGGCGGCGAGGAGCGCCTCAGGTCCTGGTTGCGCAATCCGAGCAATTTCCCGCCGGACCTGACACTGTTCGTATTCGACCCACAGGGCGCGGAAATTCTCGAGCGCCCGATTCCGCCGCCGGTGGAGACCACGCTCAACACGGCCGATCCCGCCAACAGGCTGCCGCGCTACCGGGTCCGGGAACTGGTCTCCGGCGAGGGCGTGGCGTACTCGGCCGTTCTCGGCCCCAACCCCCCGCCCATTCTCGGCGCCCTGGGTACCCCGCTGATGCGCTGGACCGTGATTGTCGCGGCGTTCGTCATCAGCCCGCTGGCGTGTTTCGTGCTGAGCCGATCGCTCACGAACCCCTTGCGCCGTGTGGTCGCGGCGACCCGCAGACTGGCCAGGGGGGACCTGTCGGCGCGGGTCGAAGTCGGGGCGCGGGGACGCGACGACGAAGTCGGGGAACTCGGCCGGCAGTTCGACCGCATGGCGGGGCGCCTGGAACGACTGATCACCACGCGCACGGAACTCTTCCGCAACGTTTCCCACGAGTTGCGGTCGCCGCTGGCGCGAATTCGGATAGCCATCGAGCTGGCCCGGCGCAAGCCCGACCGACTGGACGATCAGCTCCAGCGCATTGAGCAGGAGACGGACCATCTGGAATTGCTCACCCGCCACGCGCTGAGCCTGGCACACCTGGAGGAGTCACCCCCCGAGACCGATCTTCAGGAGATCGATCTCGTGGAAATTGTCGAAGGCGTTGCCCAGGATGCGTCCTACGAGGCCGGGGCAAAGGGCAAGTCGGTGGTGTGGGAGGCCGGAACCCGGGGCTCGATCGTTCGGGCCAACCCCGATTTGCTTCACAGCGCCGTCGAGAACGTGGTGCGCAACGCGTTGCGCCATACGCCTGAAGGCACCCGGGTCGAAATCAGCCTGGAAGCGAAGAATGGTGTCGCGCGCCTTCGGGTCAGGGATGACGGCCCGGGCGTGCCCAGCCGCGATCTGCAGAAGATTTTCGAGCCGTTCCAGCACGGGCGCCGGGGCAAGGGGACGGGTGTGGGGCTGGCGATTACCCAGCGCGTGATCTCGCACCTGAAGGGGCACGTCAGCGCCCGCAACAATTCCCGCGGGGGACTCAGCGTCGAGTTGGAGTTGCCGCTCGTGTCGGCAGCATCCGGCGGCGTCGGCGTCGGCGTCGGCGTCGGCGCCGGAGCCGTTCGTCACTGAGCCGTTGCGCTCTCCAGCCAGTCCATCACGCTCGCAGCGATGTCGGCGCTGTTGTCGTCCTGCATGAGCATGTGGGAGTTGCCGCGAATGCCTTCTTCGGTCAGCTCCAGCATGTCGCCGCGGCCGCCCATCTCTCGAACCAGTGCCGCGGTGGCCCGGCAGGATTCGAGCCTGCCGGTCTGATTGCGGGATTCGATGTAGTCGCCGTAAACCGCCAGGAAGGGGATGTGGGCGATGGGCTCCACATCTTCCGTGGCAGTCGGGCATCCCGTGGGTTCGAGGACCACGATGGCACTGACGAGCTCCGGGTTTCGCCGCGCGGTGTTGAAAATCACCGGACCGCCGGCCGAGTGGGGCATGAGCACCGCCGGTCCCGTACGCTGCAGCAGCGCTTCCAGCGCCAGGACGTTGGGGTTGTCCGATTCCACGGGCGGCAGCCCGCCGCCGCCCGCCTGGCCGCCCGCGCCTGCCGCGCCGCCCTGGCCGCTTGCGCCAGCCACGTCGTCCGCGTCAGCCGAGCCGCCACCGCCCATTCCCATACCACCACCTCCAACGGCTGCCCCCATGGCACCGCCCATCCCACCGCCGGCAGCACCGCCCATCCCACCGCCTCCACCGCCAACGCGAGGCGGCCATGAAGCGTAGAACTGGTCGATGTGATCGGTGGGGAAGCGCGCATCGGGATACGGTTCACCCGGTGCGTCGCCGAACCCCCATCGGCGCCAGACCTGGCCGATACTCCAGGTATTGACACCGGGCGCCGGCTCGTCGGCGCTTCGGAACGGTCCCACGGCGAACCCGGACGGCCCCGTATTGACGGGGTCGTAGACGTACGCGCTGAATCCCTGCCGTGCAAAGGCCTGTGCCCATCCCTCGCGCCCGTCGGGCGTAGACAGGTAAATGTACGAAGACAGCCCGAGGCCCGGATACATCACCACGGGCATCCCGGGCTCGTCGGTTTCGGGTACGAGGTAGTGCACCAGCGCCTGATCCACGTGCTGCTCGAAGCCGGCCGTGTCCAGCACCTCGCCGCCGACGTAGAACATGCCCATCTCCCGGAGAGTGAGCGGCTCCTGGGCGAAGGCGCTGCACGCAACCGTCAGGCAGACCAGTGCGGCCGGCACGGTCCGCGGCGTCGTCGTGAACGAAGTTCTCTTTGTGCGCATGGACAGTCCTCGCGTAGTTGCGCCCAAGACCTCCGTCATTCTAGGTGACGCGGCCCGCGCGGGTCCGTGAAGAAATGTCGCCCGTGCGCCGCCTCAGTTCACTTCGTTCAGCCGCCCGGTGGTGACGTCGTATACGAAACCTCGAATCTGGTCTTTCACGGGAACGAACGGGCACGCCTGGATTCTGCGCATGGACTGGCGCACATCCTCTTCCTCGTCCGGGAACGCTTCCAGCGCGAACGACGGACGCAGGCCGGTGTCGGCCTCGATCTGCGCCTTCACGGCGTCGTCGGTGAAGGTCACCATGCCGCAGTCGGTGTGGTGGATGAGGATGATTTCCCGGGTGCCCAGCAGCCGCTGCGATATGGTCAGCGAGCGCAGTACGTCATCGGTGACCACGCCGCCGGCGTTGCGGATCACGTGGGCGTCGCCCTCTTCGAGCCCGAGCAGGCCGCCGGTCTCGATGCGCGCATCCATGCAGGCGACGATGGCCGTCTGTTTCGAGGGCGGAATCGGCGCGTCTCCCTTGTCGAATTGCGCCACGTATCGGGCGTTGTTGGCGAGAAAGCCGTCGGTTGCAGACATGGTTGATTTCCCGGTGTGTTGTGAGTGTTCCGTCAGACTAACCGCGTGGCGGCCCGGCGCAAAATACCGAAGTGTTCGCCCTTAATGACGGTTCGACATATGGGCAGCCATTTTCGAAGTGGCGAAGTCGAAATGATCGGCCATGCAAGGTGCGTTGAAACACCCGGCGGCATTCGAAGATGTCGAGGCAACGAACCTGTTCGTGGGCCGGGCCGTCGCCAATATCCTGGAGGAATCGAATCTCGGTGTCATCGTGACCGACGGAGACCCCCATTCCAATCTGGACAACACGATAGTGGGCGCGGACTTTCGCCACCTGGATACGCGCTTGCCGGGCAGACGTACGGCCGAGGGCGATGCCTGGTACCAACAATCCTCCACGCCCGGACTGGACGGAGACGATACGGCTTACGGGGCCGGATTTCGCATTCGAAGCATCGACAAGTTCAATGGCGAAGTGCGCTAACCGAAAGGCGCTGGGCGAGCACTTGGAATCGGCGACGGGCGAGCGGGTCGCGGCGCTCGTGAGTCTCGAACCGGCAACCGAGACAACGCGACCGCGGGAGCCGGGAGTTGTGCCTGAACCGTCAGACGGCGAGGACAAGGCAGTGGACCGGACGCCGGTTCCGGCACAGGACATGCCAAGGGAGTGGGCGGGGCCGGATCTAGAACTGTGATGCGAGCGCCGGGACGGTTGCAGACGAGGCGGCCGAGCGGGCCGTCAGCGGTTGGGGAAAGGAATCACGTTGTCCGTATCGCCGGTCGGACTGGTCTTGATGCGGATTAGCTGGGGCTCGCCCTCTCCTGCAGCGTTCCTGGAACAGAGCTGCAACTCGTACTCGGTGTCCGGCTTCAGGTCCACAAAGGAGAAGTGGGTGAGCGGCGTCTCGAATCCGAAGCTCCAAGCGTCCGTCCCGGCCTCACGGATGCGAACGATGTAGGTCAGCCCGGGCTTCCAACTCGCCTCGACGACGCTGCCCTCCTGCACGGGCAGGCGGACGGACCAGGTGGTGCCGTCCCATTTGATTCGTGGCGACGTTTGGGTTTCGGTGGCCAAATTTGTGTCTCCTTGGTCGGGCCGAGCAGCGGCGTGCAGCGCCATCGTAGAGCTTGAGAGGTGGAGGCGCGAAAATGCCGCGGTGGATGATATGAGATTCGAATTTGACGACGGTAGCACGATCATACTGGGGGAAGGTGATCGGCAGGTGAGGTTTCTGGAGGATGCGTGGATCTCCGTAATCCCGCGACGTGCTGACAATTCGGCCAGCCGGATGCGCTATGATTGAATTCAAGTATCCGGCTGTCGATTTGCCCCTCGGCTGAGTGCAAAGGCCCGTGGCGGACGGCGAATACTAAGCAGATCCGCGAGCTAGGGTTGACCTGTGTACGGGCGATTCATCCGGTGAATCGGATTGAATGATTGCTCGCCCCGCCACCTTTCAGTGCAGTGCTTGAGGGATTGATCGAGTAGGAAACACACAGTGTCAGGCGACCGCGGTCCAGTTTGCGTGTCTGTGATTAATATGAAGGGCGGCGTGGGAAAAACCACGACCGTCGCGATGTTGGGGCGGCACGCAGCATACATGGACCTTCGCGTCCTCGCCGTCGACCTGGACCCTCAAGCGAATCTCAGCCAGGCATACATGGGGGACGGCTATAGTCATTTCCTCGAGAATGAGGAATCCTCCATAGTAGAGGTTTTCGATGGCTATCGCCCTCCAGGTCCTGGGCGCGAGTCGCCCACCCGGCTCAACCCTGCCGACACCGTTCGGGAGGTCTACGCCGACGGAACGTTATCCTACATCCCGTCTCGATTCGACTTTTCCGACAATCTCGTACGGGCGATCAAGCCTGATCCGAAGGTTCTGGCGCACTATATTGCCGATAACTTTCAGGACAAAGACCTCGTCCTGATCGATTGCCCACCAACCGAATCGGTATTCACGCGTGCGGCGTACCACGCTTCCCGGTATATTCTGGTACCCGTACGGCCCGAGTATTTTGCGACAGTGGGATTTCCCTTGCTATCTAAATCGCTCAATTTGTTCAGGAGTGAATACCCATCGCATCACATCGACGTCATTGGAGTCGTGATAAACAACGGCTTCTATCACGGAGGTAATGATGGTGGGCCGGAGAAGCGCCGTGCTATGCCGGAAATCCTTGAAGAGACGCGCAAGAATGGCTGGCATGTCTTTGAAAACCAAATACCTCATTCGCGTGGCTTCCCAAAGCTTATGCGCGGGGACAGGCGCTATAGCGGCAACTCGTGGCGATTCGAACTGTTCGCCGACGAGGTCTTCGACAGGCTTCACCTTGGCGAGGAGAACTGATGCCTCAACAGAAGCTAACGGAAACGCTGCAGGAGTTAGTCAGGCGCCATGGTATCAGTTCGATATTGCATGGTCTGGCCGAAATACATGGCACTCCTGAGCCGCCAACCTTGGCTTCGTCGCCTAGTCGCAGTCGCGCACCGACGGCAGGAAGAAAGACATTGGCAGTCGATTACGTCGCCAAGATGTCACTTCCGCCGGAAAAAGCAGACGTATTGCAACGAGCGGCTAAGCGCTTCGACGAAGGTCAGTTCCTCCCCTCTATCGCTGACATTCGAGAATTCTGTCGAGTTTATCGTGTCGAATTGGCCAAGTCGTCCTCGCGGGCGAGCTCGATTCCCCGCGTGTTCAAGTTTCTCGTTGCAATGGACATCGCCCAGGTAACCGGCATACTCGATGAGGGTACATTTTCCGGCCCGGCCCGCCTGGCTCCGATCGCTGACGCCATCCGTAGCCATTCCGGTCGCGGTCTCCGCGCTGGACCTCCTGAGTAAGGGCAGTCGATTCCCGATAAGACGTTTACCGAGCGCACGAAAAATCGCAAGCGAATGAATCGGGTCGTTGACTGTACTTTAGCCAACAGCGCTTGCGTATGGCAGACAATCGAAAACGCGGCTTGGCCTCACCCTAAGGCCGCGGAGGAACTTAGGTAGATTGATATGACAAGTGACTCGGTGCCCAAAACCCCGAGTGAAGTACGCGTTCATCCAGGAGCATCGAAGCGAGCATGCAGTGCAGCGGATGTGCCGCTTGCTCGAAGTCTCACCCAGCGGCTTTTACGAGTGGGTCCAACGACCGCTGTCGAATCGCGCCATCGAGGATCGGCGGCTGCTGGTCCTGATCCGCGCTTCGTACACCGCCAGTAGCGGGGTCTACGGCCATCGTCGGGTGCACCAGTACCTGCGCGAGATCGGCGAGACCTGCGGCAAACATCGAGTGGCTTGCTTCATGAAGGCCAATAACATCAAGGCCCGACATGGCTACAAGATCCCGCGCGGGATCTACGATCGACCCTCGGTCATCGCGCCGAACAAGCTGCAACGCGAGTTTACGGTCGAGGCACCGGATCGCGCCTGGGTGACGGACATCACCTACGTCCGCACTTGGCAGGGCTGGTTGTACCTGGCCGTCGTCATGGACCTGTTTGCCCGCAAGGTCATCGGTTGGTCCATGAAACCGACCCTGGCCCGGGAGCTCGTGCTGGACGCGATCCTGATGGCGGTCTGGCGACGGAAGCCCCGGCAGACCGTCATCATCCATTCGGATCAGGGGACGCAGTACGGCAGTGACGACTGGCTTCGCTTCTGCCGCCAGCATCGTCTCAAGCCCAGCATGAGCCGGCGCGGCAACTGCTGGGACAATGCCGTCGTCGAATCGTTCTTTGGCAGTCTAAAGAAAGAGAGGATCAAGAATCTACAAGACACGCGAAATGGCGCGTGCCGACATCTTCGATTACATCGAGGTGTTTTACAATCGACAACGCCGACACAGCCATCTGGGCGGCGTCAGCCGCGAGGCTTTTGAACAAGCCTCATTTTGAGGCTCGGCGGTGTCCACCGTTCCCGGTACACTCCAAGCTGGGGGCCAACGTCGGGGAGGTGAATCCGGACCGCATTGCCGGTACCGTGGGAGCGCGCTGGCTCGGATTGTCGCCCGAGGTGCAAGGCTGGAGGAGCAAGGCTGGAGCAAGGCTGGAGGCTGACGAATGTCTGGTAAACTCCTATAATGAAGAGCCGCCCGGCGGGGGATCGTCCCTCCGGGCGGTTTGGTCTGCGGAATTTGTGGGAATCGGAGTGCAAAATGGAGCAGTCAATGACTGAGAAAGCCTATGTCTTTGACAGATGAAATTGCCGCGTATGAGGAGATGCAAGCAACTCTGGAATGCGAGTTCCTGGGGAAGTGGGCCCTGGTCCATGAACGTGAGCTGATTGGCACTTTTAAGTCATTCGAAGATGCCGCAACGATCGCTGTTGAGCGGTTCGGAGCTGGACCCTACTTGATCCGTGAAATCGGCAGGGGTCCAGTAACGCTGCCAGCATCCGTCCTGTATCAGTCAGTATCGGCCAATGCCCACCATTGAATGCGGGGCGCCATCACCCGAAATGCTAATAGCCATCGGACCAACGGTTTCTGTCCGAATCGGTTTCGATCCCAACTACCAACCGATGTCAGGCCCTCTACGAGCGGGTAGCCACCAATCGAACCGTTAGCCTGCTGGCCGCCCCAGCGATGGGCTGGGTACCCACCGAGGATCTGAGGTGCGCGGACCCTGGCGGGATTCGCAGACAACCAGGCTTGAGAACGGAACTCACAGGGGCTGCACTGCGGCCCTTCAATATTGATATACGCATATCTCCTCGTTCTGTCGTCAACCGACAATGAATGCTCCGGGAGGGTGGCTTGAAGGGCCTCGAACAGAATTTCCTGGAACAGGACTTTCGCCTCTCTGGGCGAGGGCGCGTCCTCGCGGGGCATCCACGCGAAGACAGAAAGCCAGCTTTCCGGACCCTCCGTAGGCGCAAAAACGCCAGCGCCGACAACACTCCCGCCTCACCCAACCGGGACAAGGATGTCGCCTGGCCGAACACGCCGGTGGCCACGCCGACCGCATCCAGCGCATAGTTGATGCTCATGTCGGGGGAGCCGCGCAGAGCCTCCTCGAGGTCCTCCCTGGGCACGTCACGAAGTGCCCCCCTGAGGGCGGTGGCCCGGGTGATCTCAAGCGCCTCGGAACGCTGCCTTTGGGCCTCCGCCTGAGCGGTGAACAGCAGGGCCGCGACGGCGGTCGCAAGCAGTCGTACTTTCATCGATGGGGTCTTCCTAAACGTGGTCTGCGGATAGGCTATCAAACTTCCGGCCAGGTGCATTATTGGTGGCTTGGAAGGATCAGTCGCAAGCACGATAACGGCTCCCCTTGCGGAAGCGGAAACGACGGGGGCGGCCAGGGGGCGCACGCCGGAGACGCTGTTTCGGTGGGCCAACAGCAGGGCGAAGACGTAGTCGTGGGGGAGCCGGCCGACCCCGTGGCTGCGTGAGGGACCGACTCCAATAAAGAGAGGGTTTACGGTTGTGGACGATGGTCGTCCTCGTCTTCACGCACTCTTATGACGGATCGATACAGTATGAGCGCGGCACCAGCCAGCGCGATGCCGGTGGCGATGAGAACTAATGAAGTCTTCGCTCATTGGCCTTTCTCCTCGAAAAGATCGAACGTGACAAACGCGGTAAAGACACCGGCGAATACAAGCAGGACGCCCGCGAGGTTTCATTCCGGCATTACACGGAGTATTCCGCCAATGACGAGGCCGACGCTGAGGTTGCTTACCCAGTTTAAGGCACGGGTGTTGACTGCCAATAGCAAGCCTCCTGTCGAACGAAACCGTCTTGGGATTGTGACAGATGGATAAGAGCGGAGCTACTACTCTACGTCTTTCTCCAATGCAGCAAGTCTAATCGGCGACCGCCTGAGATTGCATGCGGCGTCGGCCGAAGTGATGAGGCACACGCGCCCTCGCTGCGTGGTGGGGTGCGTCCGAGGTCGAGTTTATTCCTGGGGGAGGGTGACGGGGACTTCGTACTCGTCTTCCGTGTAGCCGGCGGTGATGTAGAACCAGGCGGCTTCCATGGAGCATTCGGCCTGGAGGATGGGGCGGTCGGCGACCTTGGCCCAGGAGTGCTGGATGATCAGCGGTTCCGTCAGGTATTCGGGGTCGGTGATGGTGAATTCGCCCTTCAGTGCCATGCCTTCTTCCTCGAGCCGGTAACGCTCGACCAGGTGCTTTTGGTCGCTGGAGTGCAGGCCGATCTGGATGCCCCAGCGGTCGTCGACGAAGTGGGTGGTTTCGATGACCAGTACGTCGTCTTCGAAGTGGCCGGTGGAGTGGCCCCAGGCGCTGGGTTCCGCCGGGGGGGCGGTGTCGGCGTTCATGTGGACGACGCGGGGCTGTGGCCAGAGGTCGCGGTCGATGATGATGGTGTCCTCGTCTTCCCAGCGGAAGTTGTAGGCCATGGGCATCATCATCATGCGCGGCGGCCCGGGGTAGATGCATTCGTTCAACGGGTTCTGGGACTCGTGGAACCCGGCGACCAGCGCCATTCCCCTTTCGTTCAGGGGCATGTCCGCAGGGGGTTCGCGGTAGGGGCTTACGGTGCGTGTCCAAAAGCCGGAGGGGAAGGATTCGGCAGGCGCGATTTCCGCGTTGACAACCGAGCCGGACGGCGGCTCGGCGCCCGTTTCCGCAACGTAGTCCTGCAATAGTCGGCTGCTCGCGAACATCCGCGGCCCATCGAGGGATTGCGCCCAGTCCAGGCCCATGTAGGGGCGGTCCGGGTCGCGGTCGTGGGCGCCGCTCCAGATGATCGGATCGCCGGGCTCGAAGGAGTCGGCAGCCCAGCCAAGGCGGGCCAGCGAGGGCGGATTCATGGACTCCACGGTGTATTGGATCACGTCGCCGTTTTCGTCCGGAACGTCGATGATCAGGTACACGTGAGGCACCTTCCAAAGGTACTCGGCCACGACGCCCGCCTTGGTCTGCACGTTGTTGTTGTCCAGGCTCGCATGGGAGTGGTGTGCCGCCGATCCCGCGGCAAAGGCCAGCCCGGCGACGCCGGCGGCGCAGGAAATCGATTTCACCCGGTTCATCGGTACGTCTTCTCGCTGTATCTTTTCACAGGATTCTAAGGCAGGTTGGCCGTTTTCCGCGCCCAGTGTGGCCCAAAAGTCCTAAGGGCTTCACATTTCTAAGCAGATATTCGAGGTTCGGAAAGGCAAACTAGTAGCGATGAAGAAGCGCTCGCGCCTCGGATACACTGGCCACAAGCTCAGGGTGTCCGGCGCAGGGCGAAGTATCGATACGGACAGCTCACCAGCGGGTCAAGCGTCATGAAGTGTTACAGGGTGGTTCTATTCGGTCTCGGCGTCCTGGTGCCGGTGCTCGCCGGTTCCCATCACAGCGTGCCGGCGGAGTACGGGGATTCGGGTACGCCGACCCACTACATCGAGGGCACCATCAGCCGGGTCCTGTGGAACAATCCGCATATCTTCATCAACATCGTGACCTCCGGCGGAGAGGTCGAGGCGGGTGAGAACTGGCGCCTCACCACGCACCCCATCAACATCATGGAAGGGACTTACGGCTTCCGCAGCGATGAATTCAACGAGGGGGACGAGGTCAGGGTGTATGGGTGGTTCCATCTGCGCGGCCAGCCCCTGTTCCAGATCCGGGCGATCTCGGTCAACGGCGGCCCGATGCAGTCGACGCTGCGGTTCTCCGACCTGCGGGATATCGTCAAGGGAACGCTGGCGGAGCAGCAGATCATCCCGACGAGGAACATCAACGGCACGAGTCCCGCCCGGGCCGGCGCCGAGACGGTCCAGGCACTGGGCGAGATGGGCTACCTGGACGAGCAGGGCAACGTCAATCTGCCGGACGAGATCCTGTATCCGAACCATTCGCCCTGACCGGCCGGCGGCCGATGCCGTCAAGTGGACGCCAGGGCGGCCCGGAAAAACAGGGCCGCCTCGAAGGTTCCGGCGCACGCGCAAATGAGAATGATTTGCAGTTCAAATGCAACAATGTGGCCGGGATCGGTCGATGCCGCCGAACATCGCATCAAATCGTGTATTCATCGCGCGTATGGTTGTCTATTCGGGCGAATTTTCATACGATGCCGCTAAACAACAACACGCTGCAAACACTATTTTCAGGTGGCTTTCAATGACCGACGAAAAAACGCTTGTTTCAGGAATTGATGTACCCACGCCAGCGTCCGGCTCGGACGGTAGTGGCGTGCTCGGGACGATCGGCAGGGTCGGTGCGTCGAGGCGTCAGTTCATCAAGGGGGTAATCTCCTCCGGAGCCGCCGTGAGTTCCGCCGGGTACGTCTTCGGCGGCATGGCTGGCTGCGCGACCGAAGAGGCGCCGATGGCCGGCGGCGTCGAGCGGCTGATCAGCCTCAACGTCAACGGCGAGACCCGCCGCGTGGACGTGCTGCCCTACGAAACGCTGGCCATGACCCTGAGGTACAAGCTGGGCTTGACCGGCACCAAGCTGGGTTGCGACCGTGCCGAATGCGGCGCCTGCACGGTGCTGCTGGACGGCGTCTCCACGTACTCGTGCTCGACACTGACGCACACCGTGCGAAGCCGCGCCATCCGGACCGTCGAAGGTCTGGAAGGGCCCAATGGCGAGTTGCACCCGGTGCAGCAGGCGATGATCGACGAGTTGGGCCCGCAGTGCGGCTTCTGCACGCCGGGCCAGGTGATGGCCGCGGTGGCGTTGCTTGAGGCGAACCCCAGCCCCACCCGGGACGAGGCGAGGTTTGCCCTGTCGGGCAACCTCTGCCGGTGCGGGGCCTACGACCATTATCTGAATTCCGTGATGCGCGCGGCGCAGAGTGCTTGACATGGCTTACACACTACTTGGAAAGGACTTCACCCCGCCGGACGTGCGGGCGAAGGTCACGGGCAGCGCCAAATATACCGAGGACTTCCGCGCAGAGGGCATGGCATTCTGCAAGCTGCTGCTGAGTCCGGCGCCCCATGCGCGTGTCACCAACGTGGACGTCTCCGCGGCGCTGGAGATGGAAGGCGTTCTGGGCGTCCTCCAGGCCTCCGAGCTGCGGGCGCCGCCGCCGCCGGTGGAACCTGCGCTCACCGACGAGCCGTTGTTCGTCGGGCAGCCGATCCTGGCGGTGGCCGCCGAGAGCGAAACCCTCGCCTCGGACGCCCTGGACGCCATTACCTACGACCTCGAACCGTTGCCGTTCACCGTCGACCCGCTGGAGGCGCTCTATCCGGGCGGCCCCAGCGCACGGCAGGACGGCAACGCCGCCGTCGTCAACTACGGCAATACCGTCGTCGAGACGCGGCACTGGACGGCGCAGGACTTCGCTGCCGCGGACGACGGGCAGCTTCCCACCGGCGAACCGAACCTGGAGTGGTCCTACGGAGACGTCGAGGAGGCGCTGGCCGATGCGGCGCTGGTGCTGGACGAGAGCTTCGTCACGGCCGGGTTGTCCCATCACAGCATGGAACCCCGCACCACCATGGCCTATTGGGAAAACGGCAAGGTCCATCTGCACGGCTCCTGCCAGAGCCAGAGCCTGTCCATGCCGATTCTGGCGGGCATGCTGGGCATGGCGCAGGAAGACATCGTCTTCGTGTCGGAGTATTGCGGCGGCGGATTCGGTTCCAAGGCCGTGCCGTTCCCCAGCATGGCGATACCGGTCAATCTCTCCCTCAAGATCGGTCGACCGGTCATGATGCGCCTGACCCGCCACGAGGAATACTACCTGGGACTCGCCCGGACGGGCATGCAGGGCCGGATTCGCCTCGGATTCAACGCGGATGGCCGGGTGAGGGCCGCCGACCTGTTCCTCATCCAGGAAAACGGCCCTCACGCCGGGTTCCCCAACCTGACCGGCGCCGCCATGGGCGTGTCGGCGATGTACCAGCCGGAGTCGATGCGCTTCCGCGGCGTGGGTGTGTTCACCAATACACCGCCGCGCATGGCTCAGCGCGGACCGGGCTACAACGAGATGTCCGCTGCGATCGAGCCGCTGATCGACAAGGCGGCCCGTGAACTGGATCTCGATCGCCTTGCAATCCGCATGATCAATGCGCCGGGCGAGGGCGCCACGGTGGGTCCGCAACGGATTCCGCTGACCAGCGCGTTCCTGCCCGAAGCGCTGACCATGGCCGCCGAGCAGTTCAACTGGGAGGAGCGCAGGGCGCTGAGCGGTCAGCGGAACGGCTCGAAGGTGACCGGCGTGGGCGTCGGCCTGGCATACCATCCCGCCGGCAACAACGGCTTTGACGGGCTGGTGCGGTTGACGCCGGAAGGCAAGCTCCACATCCACACCGGTGTGGGCAACCTCGGCACCTATTCCCACAGCGCCACGTCCCGCGTGGCCGCGGAAGTCCTGAAGTGCGACTGGGCCGACTGCATCATCGAGCGCGGCGACAGCCGCCGGCATCTGCCGCACAACCAGGGGCAGTTCGGCAGCAACACCTCGTTCACCATGAGCCGCACCAACTACGTGGCGGCCATGGACGCGGTGGCCAAGCTGAAGGAGATCGCCGCCATGGACCTCGGCGGGTCGCCCGGGGACTACGACATCGGCGGCCATCGCGTCTTCGCCAGGGACGACGAGTCGAAATTCCTGACCTATCCGGACGCGGCCCAGAGGGCCATCGAACTGGGCGGCAAGTTCTCCGGCGAAGAGGCGCCGGAGGACATCAACCCCACCACGCAGATGGCCGTCGCGGGTCTGGCCGGCACCGGCCTGATCGGCGTCGCCAGGGACAACATCGAACTGAACGGACAGCCCGCGGCCCATGTCGCCGGCTGCGCCCAGGTGGAGCTGGACGTGGAGACGGGGCTGGTGGAGGTCGTCGATTACGCTGCGGCGGTTGATTGCGGCACGGTCGTGCATCCCATGAGCCTCGCGACCCAGACCAAGGGCGGCGCGGTGATGGGAATCGGCATGGCCCGCTACGAGCGCCACATATACGATCGGCAGAACGGCCTGCCGGGCAATATCGGGTTTCACCAGGCGAAGCCGCCTTCCTACCTGGACGTGCCCGCGGAGATGCAGACCGGTGCGGTGGACATGCCCGATCCGGAAAATCCGGTGGGCATCAAGGGTATGGGGGAACCGGTCATGGGCGCCGGGCTGGCAGCGGTGCTGAACGCCATCGCCGATGCCATGGGCGGACACGTCTTCAATCGTACCCCGGTGACCACCGACATGATCGTCAACGCGCTGGCCGGCCAGGAACAATCCCACGGCCCGCTGGATGTCAATACAGCCTGAAGGAGCTTAGCCATGTCCAAAGACATGATGCGCGCATTTGAACTCTATCAACCCGACAGCGTGGAAAACGCCGTTGAGCTACTGGGCCGTTTCGGCGCCGATGGATGGGCGATGGCCGGGGGCAACGATACCCTCGACTGGTTCAAGGATCGGGTGAAGTACGCCGGCTCCGTGGTCGATCTGTCGGGGGTGGAAGCCCTCAGCGGGATCCGCGAGACGGCCGACGGCGTGGAAATCGGCGCCATGACGACGCTCACCGAGATTGAGACCAGCCCGCTGATCCAGGAGCGTTACAGCGTACTGGCCGATTCGGCGCGCCGGGTCGCGAGTCCGCAGATCCGCAACACCGGCACCATCGGCGGCAACGTCGCCCAGGACACGCGCTGCTGGTACTACCGCTACGGCGTGGACTGCTACCGCGCCGGCGGCAACAGCTGTTACGCGGATACGCCGCAGGGCCAGAACCGCGAGCACTGCCTGTGGGGGGCCGACCGCTGCATCGCGGTCACGCCATCGGATACGGCGCCCGCGCTGGTTGTGCTGGACGCGCGGATGGTGATAGTGAACGGCGATGGCGAACGTGAAGTGCCGGCGGAGGAATTCTTCATCGGCCCGGATATCGATATCGAACGGATGACGGTGCTCGAGCCGGGAGACCTGTTGACGGCGATCCGCATTCCCAACGACTGGGCCGGCGCGCAGTTCTACTTCGAGAAAGTCGCCGACCGCAACACCTGGGACTTTCCGCTGGTGAACATCGCCTCGGCCATGTTCGTGGAGGGCGGAGCGGTTTCACGCATTCGCATGGCGGCCGGCGCGGTGGAGTGCGTGCCGCGGCGGCTCTCCGTTGTTGAGGAAATCGTGACCGGCAGTGCACCGGACGAGGAGACCGCGGCCCTGGCGGGTCAGGCGGCCGTGCGCGGCGCGACGCCCTTCAACTACAACCACTTCAAGATCCCGCTGCTGGAAAACCTTGTCAAGCGCGCCATTCGCGATTCGTGACGGCCTGCAACGGCCTTCACGGAAATACGGACGCTCTCTCCTGAGCGCGCGACCCGATGGAGTTGTTCCGAACCAGCCGTGACGTCTGGGGCCAGGAGGTCCTGCAGGGCATGTCCTGGGACCTGATTCCGTTCTTCTTCGGCGCCGGCGCCGCCATCATTCTCTGCCACCTGTTGTATCGCTGGTTGCTGGCTCCGAAGGGCCAACGCAAGTAGGGCATGCCGGAAGACGCCCGGAGGCTGACGCGTCACGCGTTGATCGATCGCCTGCTTCATTGGGGGATGGCGATTTCTACGCTTATCCTCCTGGGAACCGCGTTCCTGCCCATCCTGGGCATCGAGTTCGCGTGGGTCACCATTCACTGGGTCAGCGGCATCGTGCTCACGGTGTTCGTGATCGCGCACACGGTACGCGCATCGTTCTGGCAGGATCTCGGCTCCATGTGGGTCGACAGGGCGGACTTGCGCGACACCATGCAACTGGCTCGCTGGAACCTCCGCATGAGCGCCCGGCCGCCCGGACTGCCCGGCAAGTACTCGCTCGCGCAGAAGCTGATCCACCATGTTTTCACGGTGGTGGGATTGGCTGCCATCGTGACCGGCGGGCTGATGATGGTGAAGATCGATACCCCCTGGTGGGAGCGCAATCCCTACTGGCTCGGGGAAGACGTCTTCGGCATGATCTACGTGATCCACGATCTCGCGGCGCTGGCGCTGATCACGCTGGTGATGGTCCACATCTACTTCGCATTGCGGCCCGAGAAACTGCACTTCACCCGCTCCATGTTTCTCGGCTGGATCACCCGGCGGGAGTACAATGAGCATCACGACAGCGCTCGCTGGGCCGTGGATGCGGACTGACGCGCAGCGGGCGCCAACAGCCATCGGAGGGCGCAGCTTGAACCTGGACGAACGAATCGACGCCATCGAGGCGGGCTACGAGTTCATGCTCGCCTATGCGGCCCAGGGCCGCCTCACCGACAGCGACGCCGGCGGTTCGGGCGTGGGCTTTCAGCTCAGGGAATTCCTCGGCAAGATGGAGGCCGCCCTGGACGGGCTGGGCGACGAGGTAGCCGTGGTCGCCCGCCAACACGGCACTGCCGGCAGGGGCGTTGAGGATTTCCTCGACGCCGTGGCCGAGGACGCCCGCAAGTCCCTGAGCCTGGTCCGGCTGGTCAACTCTCGGCCCGACATCAGTTCCATGCTCATCGACAACGTCAACGGGTCCATTCACCTGAGGGCGCTGCTGACGGATCTGTTTGTCGTTGCCGAAGCGTTCAAGGGCGGGACGAAGGCGTAGCAGCTCGGGGAACCCAACCAGGGCGCTTGTTTCAAGCTTGTCGCTGCGATTATCGAGAGCGAGGCGATGAAGCCCGCTGGTGCGACATGACCGCCAACGCCATCTACACCATCAGTTATTCCAGTCATTTCGCGGAGGTCTTGGTGCTGTTGCTCGCCAAGCATGGATCAATGCGGCATCCAGCCGGTGTCTTTCAATTGGTCGGGCTTATTCTTTCAAATAGTCGGTAATTGATTTTCAATTGGTCGGAGGTTATCTTTCAAACGGTCAGCGCTCTGGGACGATGACTTGTATCCTCGCTTTGTCGAACGGCGTATCCGGGAGGCCCTGGCCGACACCAGGGTCGTTCTGATATGCGGTCCCCGGCAATCGGGAAAGACCACGCTGGCGCGGCGGATCGCGAACGACATCATCCCGTTCATCACGCTCGACGACGCCATCGCCCTGGATGCGGCATCGACCGACCCCGTCGGTTTCGTTCGCGGCCTTGACCGGGCGGTCATCGACGAGGTTCAACGTGCGCCCGGCCTCATCCTGGCGATCAAGAACACCGTGGACGCCGACCCGCGGCCCGGTCGGTTCCTGCTCACCGGCTCCGCCGATTTGATGACGCTCCCGCGCGTAGCGGATTCGCTCGCGGGCCGCATGGGCATCGTCCGCCTGCTGCCCTTGGCCCAGGCGGAATTGCGAGGCGGGACCGCGCGGCCGTCCTTTATCGACATGGCGTTCGAGGGCGAGTTTCGCACGCCCGCCGCTCCCATGGTCGGCGACGAACTCGTCGAGACCGTTCTGGCGGGCGGCTACCCGGAGGCGCTGACCCGTTCCGGGTGGCGTCGCCGCCGGGATTGGCACCTCGATTACATTGAGGCGATCATGCAACGCGATGTGCGCGACATCGCCAGAATCGGGCAACTCGCCGCGATGCCGAGGCTCCTGCGCGTTCTTGCCGAATATTCCGGGCAACTCGTCAACCACTCCGGATTCGGTGCGCCGCTCGGCATGAATCATGTCACCACGCGAAAGTACGCGGGCATTTTGGAGAACCTGTTTCTCGTGTGCACGCTGTCGCCCTGGTACACCAACACGCTCAAGAGGCTGACCCGATCTCCCAAACTGCATTTTCTCGACTCGGGATTGCTGGCCGCGCTGAGGGGCATCACGCCGGATCGGCTGCGCCGCGACCGGACGCCGCTCGGGCCATTGCTGGAAACATTTGTTCTCGGTGAACTTCTCAAGCTCGCTGGCTGGGCCGACGACCGGTACTCGTTCTCGCACTTCCGCGACAAGGAGCGCAACGAGGTCGATATCGTGATCGAAGACGGGACCGGGCGGATCGTCGGGGTTGAGGTGAAGGCCTCGGCTACCGTCGCGTCTGGGGATTTTTCCGGCCTTCGGCGTCTCGCGGGGGCGGTCGGCGGGAGGTTCGTCCTGGGGCTGGTGCTGCACGACGGTGAGCGGCCGGTGCCGTTTGGAGAGCGCATGGTTGCGATGCCCGTTTCGGCGTTGTGGTCGTGACGGCGGTCGCTGGCATTCCATTCACATTGACGGTATTTGGTGGTGAGTCAGCACCATGGTTGTCGAAACGGTCCGCAATAACTACGATGCCTCGAATGAATGAGATGACAGCCAAGGACGCCAAGAATCGCTTCAGCCAACTGCTCGACACCGCGCAGCGCACTCCCGTACGCGTGACCAGGAACGGTCGGCCCGTCACGATAATGCTCTCGGTGCAGCACTACGAACGGCTGCGCGGTGCGGCCTGGGAGCGTCTCGCGGCGACCATGGACCGCATGGACGAAGAAGCTTCCGCCAACAACCTGACGGACGCGAAGCTCGATGCGCTGCTAGCGAATGAAAGCTGACCGGGCGGTCATCGACGCCAATGTACCGATCAGCGCGGCGCGCCGGGCGAAGGGGCTACTTGGTCGAGTTCTAGTCGCCGTACGCTGTTGATCTGCCGTTCATGCCAGAATATCCGAAAATGCGGCGAGAATTCGTGCGGCCATGATGGACAATAATGCCCTACCCAACCCCTTCACGCCCGGCACCGGCGCGTACCCACCGGTCCTGGCCGGGCGGAATGCCGAACAATCTGCGCTACTGGAGAGCCTGACCAAAATATCGCATTCCACAAGGGGCGGGCCCGCAAATATACTGCTCCTGTCCGCGCCACGCGGTATGGGCAAGACGGTATTGCTGAGTTGGTTGAGACGCCAGGCTGCAGACCGTGCTGTGCGCGTGATTGACGCGAAGGCGGGGGATATCCCCGACCTGGCTGCGCTTGGCGGCGCGCTGTGGCCTGAGAGCCGAGAGGAGTCCGCGCGACTGACCGGCATCAAGGCGGGTTTCGTCTCCGCCGATTGGCAACCCGGTCAAGCAGATCGCGCGGTGAGCCACACAAGAACCCTGCTACGAGAGCACTTGCTTGACGCGACCGAGCGAGATCCGTTGCTCGTCCAGGTGGATGAAGCGCATACGCTCGTTCCTGAAGTGGCGAATGCACTGTGCAACCTGGCTCAATCGTTGATCGAAGCCGACAGGCCCGCGTGGGTGGTTTTGGCCGGTACGCCGGGGCTTCTCGCGCACCTGATGTCGGCGTCGGTTCAGGCGTCCTTCATCGAGAGGGCGGACGTGCTGTCGCCGGATTGCCTGAGCCGGGAGGCGTCGATCGCAGCATTGGACATTGCGGAGTGGCGCGATTGGCAGATCGACGGGAGCGTCCTGGCCCAAGTGGCCGACGACTCGCAGGGGTTTCCCTTCTTTATCCAACGTTGGGGCCATGCGTTGTGGAACGCGGGAAAGGACACCCGTACCGTTTCCATCGACGCGATGGAAAGTGCCCGAACGGAAGTCGACTTTACGCGGCGCGGGTTTTACGCTCGCCGCTACCGGGAGATCCATGACCACGAAGACGCGCGGCTCGTGACCGCCGCGGCAGCGCTCGCGAACGCCCTTTCCCGCAGAACGAGCCTGTCGCTGGCGGAAGCCACATCGGCGATCAAGGAAGTCATTCCCGAACACGCTGAAGCCGTGCGCGCCAGGGAACACCTTGAATCCGTCGGCTTCATCCACATGCGGGCAGACGAATTCACCGGGGGGATTCCGTCGCTGCTGAGATATGTGGCGGACCAAGCGCCGTAAGTTCGGGAACTATGGGAGCGTCGACGCGCCAACGAGTTTGGTGGCAGTCGTCAACCGGTAATGCGGTTTAGACTGTTCGCCCCGTCGTCATCGGAGTCCTTACGAAGGTCGGCAGGAACGCTCCCTGTCCTTGCGGTAGTGGCAAGAAATACAAGTATTGCTGCATGCATGCGGAGAATTTTCGGGTCGCGGGGACGGCATGGCGGCGGATGCGCCGTACGGAGGGCCGGCTCACCCCTGCGCCGCGACCGGACGCCGCTCGGCGAGAGGTTTGTCCCGGAGCTGGTGTTGCACGACGGCGAGCGGCCCGTGCCGTTTGGGAAGCGCATGGATGCGATGCCGGTTTCGGCGTTGTGGTCGTGACGAAGGTTGCAGCTTGAAATATCAGGGTGTTCATTGTGCCCACCACTGTGGGGCACTTTTTCGACCGCGTGGCGAGAACGTCTTGTCGATGAGGAGCATGAGCTTTCTCAATCGGGTCCCGGCGAGACGGCGCCACACGCGGTTGTGCCATTTGCTGAAGTCGCGGTTGTAGGGGCAGACCCGTATGCAGATGGAACAGTCCGAGTTCTGACCCACCCAGAAGCGGAAACACTTCTCGGCAATCGTGGTCCACTTGAGCACGCCCTTCAGGTTCGAGACGCTGTGCGGTTTACGTGACGGCGCCCGATGCGGAATGGCCCTGGGCGGGCACGCTGCGCTGCAGCGCTGGCAAATGTCGCAGAATTCCTTCACGCCGAAGCGGATCGGTTCGTCGATCACCAGCGGCATGTCGGTGAATATCTTGCCGAGCCTGAGCCGCGGCCCGTATTCCCTGGTGATCAGCAGGCTGTGCCTTCCGACTTCTCCAAGCCCGGCCTGCACGGCGAGCGGGATCGCCAGCGCGGAGTCATTCATGGAAGCCACCGCCCGGTAGCCCAGGTTCCGGATGTACTGCGTGATCGTGAGCAGCACGACCGTGTCGTAGGTGTATCCCATACCGGTGGCCGAACCGGAAAGCGCGGAGGGAACGGTTTCGGTCAGACCGAAATCCATGGGCTCGCCGATGACGATCACATTGGGCAAGTCGTCGGGAATATCGACCGGCTTGTCCTTCTGCGTCTGCTCGCTGTAGCGGGTCCGGTAGATCCATCGCTCATCGTATTCGCAAATTCCGAGCAGGCCGGCGCCGATGCTCTTTGCCGCCCGGCGCAGGTTTCGCGTCGCCGCTTCGGCCGATTCGAAAGGGTAGGGCTCGGGCCAGCCCTCGGCGTGCGACGTAAAGGTATCGAAGAACCCCTCCTTGCGATCGTCGCTCTGGCGGCGCACGTCGCGCAGGACGTTGGTCACGTGCCAGGTGGCGTTGCGCAGGGCGTAATCCCGCTGGCCGAAACCGTCGGCCCTGCGGGCGCGGGCATGGGGCATGTAGTGGCCGCGAAAGAATTCCGCCGCCTTGTCGCTCCTGATCTGCGGGTCCCACTCGGAGCGACAATAGATTTCGTTGCGCTGATCGAAGCGCTCGAAGTCGTCAGAGACGTCGAATCCGGTCCTGGCGTCAATGGGCCGCTTGAATTTCATGGTCGTTTGGCGTTGCTGCAGCGTCTGTCCCGTCCCGATCGCGACCGGCGCATGACTACGCGTCGTTGTATATGATATTCAATCGGTCCGCTGACTGGATAAGCAATGTACAAGTTCAAGACGATCTTTGCCCCCGTCCTGGTGGCTGGCGCTTGCGCCATGTTGAATCCAATTGTCGCCGTTGGCCAGACCTACGACGATCTCGTCCGCCTGTTCTTTGAATTCCGCGAGTTTCAGCAGGCAAGAATCACCGACGGCGTTCCCGACTACACCGAAGCGGCAATGCAAGACCAGTTTCGCGGCCTGATGGAATTCAGGAGCGATCTGGCGGCGTTCGATACCGAGGGTTGGCCGGTCTGGCAGCAGGTCGACTACCACCTGGTTCGTGCGGAGATGAACGCGCTGGAGTTTCATCACAAGCAGCACAGGCCCTGGGCTCGCGACCCCGGATTTTACTCGATGTTCGAGGGTGACGCCGGAGCGAGTATCAACGCGCCGGATTTCTTCCAGCCCATATACGATCTGTTCGGCTTTTCCGACAACGGTCCCGAACCGCCTGAGGAGCAGGACGACGATACCCTGTCGCTGTCCGACGAGCAGCAGGCGGCATTGAGCGATACGCTCGAGGGCATACCCGGAATCTACGCCCAGGCGCGGGTGAACCTGACCGAACCCGCGGCCGATTTTGCGCAGTATGCCGTGCGCAACTTCATTGAAGAGCGCGAACTCTACGAAGAGGCCGCCGATATTCTGGCTGCCGGCTATCCCGATCTCGCCGACGCGGCCCGGAGCGCTGCCGGCGCGGTCGAGGACTATCGGCTGTGGCTTGAGGCCAACCAGTCCGACATGGACCCGAACGCCGGCCTCGGCAAGGACAACTACGACTGGTGGATGCGCAATGTCCAGCTTTCGCCGTGGGGATGGGAAGAAAGCAACCGGATCATCGAGAGGGAATACGACCGCGTCATCACGTTCCTTAAACTGGAGGAAACCAGGAACAGGGACCTGCCGCCCCTGGAAGTCTCGATGTCGGAACGGGCGTGGTTCGAAAGCATGCGCGAGGCCTTGCATTACGCCGTCGACTTCATGCGCGACGAGGAGTTGATGACGGTCGACGACTGGGTCGATCCTGCCGACTATTACGAGCGTGGATCCCGCGGAGCCAGCGGCGAACTCGACGACTCCGTGGCCGAGTGGTTGTTGCCGGAGAACTCCAGCATCGACACCAAGGTTCGGCAGCGCGAGATCCTGCCGGGCGAAGTGCACGAGTACGTCGGTCACATGCTCGACTACCAGCGTCAGGAGCGGTTGACGCAAAGCCCGATTCGAAGCGCCGGTCGGCGTTTCAACATGGGTTCCATGCGTCTGGAAGGGTGGGCGGTTGCGCTGGAAGAGTTGCTGATGCAGGCGGGAGTGCTGGACGAACGACCTCGCAAGGGCAGGGAAATGGAGTACCTGATGAATGCCTCGCACATGAGCCTGGCGATTCCGGACATGAAGATGCAGGCCAACGAGATCAACCTGACCGAAGCCCGCCACCTCTGTGCCGAGATCATGCCGCGGGGATGGTCGCGGCCGGACGAACGTATGGTCTGGTTCGAAATGCAGTCGAACCAGCGTAACCCCGGCGGATTTCACAGCAATGTCGTTACGGGCAAGTCGTATTTCATGAAGCTGTTCAGGGAGCAGGCGCAGGCGCTGGGGGACGACTTCGTCATCAGGGATTTCGTCGACGAGTTCCTTTCGTCGGGCACGATCCCGATGTCGCTGATTCGCTGGGAGATGACCGGCAACAGCGATGACGTCATGCTGGAAACGCAGCCGCTGCAGGAAGGATTCGATTGACGCGCCGGCCAAATAATGTACCGGCGATTCGCCGGCGCGAATCCCCCGCAGCACGTTGATTGATGGGCATCAAGCCAAGGCGCAATCGTGTGGTGACGGTATGATGCGATAATTCGGCCGTTACCCTCTCCGTAGACGGCAATGGCTTGCTGAGCCGGGACAATCGATTGGAGTCACATGGCGGACGTAAGCAGGAAACTGACGGCGGCGGTTGAGACCTACTTCTCAGACTTGCAAAGGACCCGTGCGACAGGGGCCGGTACCGGGGAGCTTTCCTGCTACCCGGCGCTTTCCAATCTGCTCCGGACCGTCGGTGGCTTGCTTAAGCCCAAGGTTTGGCCTGTCGGCAATTTGACGGACCAAGGGGCGGGCCATCCCGATTTCGGACTCTACGCAGCCAGGCAGATGCAAAAGGGCGTGCCGCGAAAGGGAAAGATACCGGAACGTGGCGTGGTGGAGGTCAAGCCGGTCTGGGACGATATGCGGGTCACTGCCGTAGGCGAGCAAGTCAGCCGGTATTGGGGCCGCTATCGCCTGGTGCTGGTGACCAATTTTCGCGACTTTGTGTTCGTGGGGGAAGATACGACGGGTCGTCCGGCGGATTTGGAATCGTTTCGGCTGGCGGAGAGTGCCGATGAGTTTTTGCGCAGGCTCGAAAATCCGCGCGCATTTAGCCGAGAGGTTGGCCCGGGCTTCGGAGAATATGTCTCCCGCGCTCTGTCGCATCGCGCCGTCCTCGCGGAGCCGGGCGACTTGGCGCAATTGCTCGCGTCGTATGCACGCGATGGCATAGCTCGTGTCGAAAAGGCTGGCGACGCGGCGACGCTCAAGGTCGTGCGCTCGTCGCTCGAAGATGCGCTCGGCGTACGCTTTGAGGGCGAGCGCGGACAGCGCTTCTTCCGTTCGACGCTGGTTCAGACGCTGTTCTACGGTGTGTTTTCGGCTTGGGTCTTGTGGGCGCGGCAGGCATCGCCACCAGTGGGGCGCTTTGACTGGCGCACGGCAGTCTGGCACCTGCGAACGCCCGTTCTTGCCGCGTTGTTCCAGCAACTATCGCATCCCGGCCGCCTGCAACCGCTGGGGCTCGTTGAAGTGCTGGACTGGACGGCTGCGGCGCTCGACAGGGTGGACCGCACCGCTTTCTTCGCCCGCTTCGCCGAAGGTGAGGTGGTGCCGTACTTTTATGAACCCTTCCTTGAAGCCTTCGATCCCAAGCTGCGAAAGCAGCTCGGCGTCTGGTACACACCTACGGAAGTGGTTCGCTACATGGTCGCCCGCGTCGACAAGGCGATAAAGGACGACTTGGGCATCGCCGAAGGATTGGCGGCGGAAAACGTCTACGTGCTCGATCCTTGTTGCGGTACAGGTGCATACCTCGCCGAAGTGCTGCGCCGCATTGCGGCCAACCTGCGGGGTCAGGGCCTGGGTGCGCTTGTTGGCGCGCGCGTGAAGAGGGCGGCGACCAAACGCGTGTTCGGTTTCGAGATCATGCCGGCGCCCTTTGTCGTCGCACATCTCCAAGTCGGGCTGACGATGCGGGATCTGGACGCAAAGCTGGCCGACGACGGAACAGAGCGCGCGGGCGTCTTTCTGACCAATGCGCTGACGGGTTGGGAGCCCCGCACAAGCAAGCCGCTGCCGTTCCCGGAACTCGAGGAGGAACGCGACCGGGCTGAACACGTGAAACAAGAGGTGCCCATTCTCGTGATCCTGGGCAACCCGCCCTACAACGGTTTCGCCGGTGTGGCGGCACACGATTACGAGGAACGGGAGCTTTCCGAAGCATACCGAACGTCGAGGCGGGTGCGCCGTCCGGAGGGCCGGGGTTTGAACGACCTCTACGTGCGGTTCTTCCGCATGGCGGAACGGCGCATCGCGGAGAAAACAGGCCAGGGCGTGGTCTGCTTCATCTCCAATTATTCGTGGCTCGATGGACTGTCGTTCACGGGTATGCGGGAGCGCTACCTGGACGCTTTCGATAGCATCCGTATCGACTGCCTGAATGGCGACAAGTACAAGACCGGCAAGGTCGCGCCGAACGGTTCGCCCGACCCGAGTATTTTCTCCAGTGAGAGCAACCCGGTGGGAATACAGGTGGGTACGGCCATCGCGACCCTGGTGCGCAGGTCGGAGCACAGACGGTGCGAACGGGTCGACTTACGGCACCTCTGGGGTCAGGCGAAACGAGAGAAACTGACCGCGACAGCGGACGCGGAACCGGATGCGCTGTACGAAACCGTCGAGCCCGTTCTGCCGCTGGGTCTTCCCTTCATACAAACTGCGGTGAGTCCCGATTGGTTCGAGTGGCCTGCGCTGTACGATCTTTTTCCCACTTGGTATCAAGGATCCGAAACCGGTCGTGACACATTCCTTATCGATATCGACCCAAGAAAGCTCAAGTCGCGGGTGACCGATTACTTCGACAGCGGCATAACTCACCGGGAAATGGCGCGGCGCTATCCGGTTGTGATGAAGGATACGGCACGGTTTGATGCCCGCGCAGTGCGCGACACCCTTCTGAAGCGCGGTGGACCGAATCGGGCTGGCTTTGTGCGGCACGCATACCGCCCATTTGATGATCGCTGGCTCTATTGGGAAGGGGATACGAAGCTCCTGCGAGAGAAAAGCCCTCGGTATCCAGTTCAAGTGTTCAAAGGAAACCTTTGGCTTTCCGCTGCCCAACACTTGCGAAGGGGCGCAAGCGAGCCGCAAGCTTGCTTCACCAGACATCTCGCTTCCCGGCACCTGATTGAACGCGGGACGAGCATGTTTCCCGCCTGGTTGCGTGATGACGGAACAGGGGGCGAAGGTGGAATGACGCGTCGTGCCAATCTCTCCGCCAAAGCCGAACGATTTCTGGATTGCCTTGGCGCGGGCGTCGACGATCTATTTCACCATGTCCTCGCCACGCTTCACGATCCTGACTATCTCGCAGCCAATGCCGGGGCGCTGCGGTTGGGGTGGCCGCGTATACCGTTGCCGGGGTGGCCCGATGGTTCAGCCGAAGGCGCAAGCGAGCAGCTCGCTTTGTCGGCGGTTCGCGGGCGAGAACTCGCGGCGTTGTTCGACCCGGAAACGCCCGTTCCCGGAGTTACGAAGGCACCGTTGCGCCCGGAAATGGCTGGCATTGCCGTTCCGGCCACTGTTGGCGGGCGGAACCTGACCGGCGAGGATTTTGCGGTGACGGCTGGATGGGGATACCAAGGCGCGAGCCTCGCCGTGATGCCTGGCCAAGGGCGCTCCATTGAACGCGAATATTCGCCCGATGAGCGCGCCACGCTGGATGAAGGCTTTTGTCTTGTTGGCGACACTACCGTCGACGTATATATCAACAATAACGCATTCTGGCGAAACGTCCCCGCTGCGGTTTGGAATTACAGGCTCGGCGGCTACCAAGTCCTCAAGAAATGGCTCTCATACCGCGAGCACGGCATTCTTGGACGAGTGCTCGGCATTGATGAAGTGCAACACTTTTCCGATACGGCTCGTCGCATCGCGGCGATTCTGGTCATCACGTCGCAGCGTGTGTGAAACAATGGCTATCATCTCGGATACCGATGAATTGGAGCTGCAGCCGAGCACGTATCATGTTTGGAATTCGAGCTTTACACTGGACAGTAATCGTCTTTTCCTTCCTTCTGGGCGCTTGCAGCAGCCCGGGTGAATCAGGGGACGGCGATTCCGCGCAAGCCGCGTCCGCGTTCGACGCGCTCTTTCCCAAGCACATCGACGTATTCGGAGTCTCCGTCCGGGGCACGGCGGGAACGGCGGACGCCAAGATGCTGCACGCCGCCAACGTGATGTCGGAGTACCTGGACAACGACGCGGACGGGTATCCGGACAACTCACTGGTTATCGAACATCTGCGGTCAAACCGTGCAACGCTGATCATGACAATCGACTTTGCGGAACTCGACGCGGTTATTTCGGAACTTGATGGCGACGCCATCCCCGGGGGTGTGCTTCAGGACCTGAACGCTGCGGAAACCCTTCCCGGCGGAGCCGCCAGGGGCGAATTTGATGCCACCTTCGAGGAAGTCCTGCATCTGATAACGCACGGCGGCTATGCGTATGCATATCCGGACGTTTTCGGCGAGACCCCCGGGACGACCTTGGCCAATGCAATGGACAAGGCGCGTGGCGGCCGGTTCATGCAGATACCCGATCCTTACCCGGAAGGTGCTTGGTACACCTACGATGACCAGACCTGCGACTATGGCTGCATGGCGGCTGAGTACATCTACTGGGGTTTGACCTCCCTGCTCGGCGCTCAGGACTTCCCCGGTCGCCTTGAGCGGATCGACAACGAGTGGCGGCTCAATACGCCCGAACTTTTCAGCGAAGGCGACCCCGATTTGTTCGCCCTGTTGACCAACCCCGAATATGCGCTGCCGACACGGCTGCCCACCGGCGATTACGCGGCCCACGAATGGGCGTTCTCCGGCGATGAGGTGCCCGCAGGACCCGCACCCTGACACTGCTGTGCGTGATCGCGCAAGCGCGGAGTCCTTTCACGGTCCGCAGGCGCCCGGGATCCAAGCCGGGAAACGGCTACCGAATCTCCAGAATCCGCTCATTCGGGGGATGCAGGTACTCCACACCGCGGCTGGTGATCAGGTGTTCGGCCGACACGAACCGGTTTGCGTACTCTTCGCCAAGCACGCGCTCCAGTTTCAGGTACTGCGAATGCGACATGCCGTCCGCGATCGCCAGCCAGTCGGACGAATTGAAGTCCAACTTTCCAGACCCGGACTCGCCAACCGGGACAGCTCATGCAGGACTGCTGCAACGTGTCCGTAACGCTTGCGCTGCCCCCATTGCCGACCCCACTTGTGGCGACATCGCAACAAGAATATCGTATATAATCGTCTGAATATCGTATACAATATGTTGATGAAGCGATCCGGTTCAGCCATGCGGGAGCCGGCGCCGTTGCAAGCCAGATCATGACAATCCGCTGCGAGGGGAGAAAACAATGAAGCGATACGCAATCAAGGTCTTTTCCCGGCCGATGCTGTTGACAAGCGCCGTTGCGCTTGGCTCCGGAATCGCGTTCGGCCAGGAGGAGGAAGGCGGTCAGGCTGTGCTCGAAGAGATCATAGTCACGGCGGAAAAGCGGGAGCAGGCGCTGACCGATGTGCCCATGGCCGTCGCGGCCTTCGGGCAGGATACGATCGAGGCTCGGGGCTACACCAACCTGGAGAGTTTCTTCAGGCAGGTGCCGTCGGTTTCGCTGCTTGACGGCGGAGCGCAGCGCAAACAGGTGGTTATCCGGGGCATCGCCGTCGATGCAAGCGTTCGGGCCGGTTCCCTGAGTTCCTCCTACGTGGACGAGACCTTGGTCACGGGCGGTAGCTTCGGCCTCGACCCGCGCATGTTCGACATGGAACGAGTCGAGGTACTCAAGGGCCCGCAGGGCACACTTTACGGCGGCGGATCCATTTCGGGCTCGGTGCGCTATATCACGAACAAGCCCAACACCGAGGAATTTCAAACCAATATCGCGTTTGACACCTCCAAGACCCAGGGCGCGAAGCAGGGTTATTCGTTCGACGCGATGATCAACATACCCCTCATCGAGAACGTTTTGGGATTCCGGGCCGTCGGGTTCTCCGCCGACAACTCCGGATACTACGATAACCCGTACCTGGGCCTGACCAGCCAGGGGCAGTTCGACCAGAGCGGGGGCCGGTTGATGCTGCAGTGGACACCGTCCGACACGTTCACGGTGACCGGCACCTATTTCCAGGATGAGACATACCAGGATGGGTGGTACCGGGCCACCGGCGAAGACTGGGCGGCACGGGAACAGATCAACAAGATGCAGGAGGTGCTCACCGCCGACGCCGAGATACTGGGTCTTAACCTGGAATGGGATGTCGGCTGGGCAACCATTACATCCGCCACCGCGTTACTCGACTTCTACAGCTATCGAAAGGTCGACAGATCGTTTCTTGGTATCGACATCCCCGACCACCCCGAATACCCCGGCTGGGAAGAAGCACGCCTCGCGGTGCTCGACGATACCTGGGACGAAACCATTTCCGAGGAGTTACGGATCGTTTCCGCTCCCGACCAGTTCGGCCGATTCGACTGGATTGCGGGCATCTATTACTCGGACCTCAACGTCGATGTGGATGTGGGTGATTACATCGGCATCGGTGACCGCTACGATCAGAACAATGCCGGAGACCGCTTGGTCGCCGCGAACCCGAACCAGAACTGGGTCTCAACATTTCCCGAAGGCTATGTGTCCCCGTTCGGTCTTAACGAAGTTCCTGGCACTCATCCAGACATGATTTACCGTGAAATGAGCCACTATGACGAAAAACAGGTGGCATTCTTCGGCGAGTTGACCTACAACTTTACCGACGACCTGTCTGCGACGATCGGATACCGCGACACCAGTACCACCAATGGCGGCGGATTCGTGAACCAGGTTGCCGAACGGAGAGGGTACGCGTTTTCGGAGAATGTCGTCACCCCCGAGTACAAGGAACCGCACACGAATTACATGTTGAACGTGGTGTATAACGTCAACGACGACGTAATGGTATTCGGTCGTGCCGCAGAGGGCTTCAGAGTGGGAACCGGCGGCGCCAACCCGGTTGTTCAGCCCAGTTGCCGGGTGCTGGCGGAACAGGTGCTGGGATTCCCGCCGGGTCCGGTCGCATCCGACTCGATGTGGGCCTATGAAGTGGGCACCAAAATGACTTTGGCCGATGGTCGAATGGTGGTCAATGCGGGCCTTTATCGGAACGAGTGGACGGACCTTCAAGTGGAGGTCAATCTCGAGGGCGAAGCAACCTGCAGCATCGGATTCCCTCAGAACCTCGCGGCAGCGACCGGAAATGGCGGCGAATTCACCCTGGATTATCTGGTTTCCGATCAGCTGCAGGTGGGCCTCTCCGGCGGCTGGATAGACTTTGTCGTGGACGCCGGTGCAGAGTATCTGGGCGCAAACGTCGGCGACCGCCTGCCGACTCATCCGGATGTCACACTCAGCGGTAATTTCGATTACAGCTTTCCATTCGTCGCGGGATGGGAAGGGTTTGCCAGGGGCGAAATCAATTACATCGGCGAAATGGTCGGGGAATTCGTTCTCGATGTCGCCGGCGGTATCCCTCGGCCTACTTTTGGAAAATACACCGTTGCCAACCTCAGGGTGGGCGCAACTGACGGCCGGTGGGAGTGGACGCTTTACGCAAACAACCTGTTCAACACCGACGGGTTGACATTTCAGTTCAGGGACAGGCGAGATCGAATCGAATCCCTCGTGATCCGGCCGTTTACGCTCGGCGTCAATGTCCGCACGCGATTCTAGCCCTTGCTGGGACGTCAGTAGGCGAAGGGCAGGCGAAACCGCCTTTTCGGCGGTCGATGCGAAAGCCCGCCCCGCCCGAAGTAACATCGGGCGATGGGCGGTCGCATTGGCCGCCGTTCTTTTTGCGGCCGGCCCGGCTTCACCGCAGGGGCTGATTCCCGTTCCTTATGCCGGCGACGACCTGGTTCCGCGGCCGGACGTGGACGTCTGGCTGCGGCTGATCCGGAACGACAAGCTCGATCTCATTCTTCCGAGCGCCATGCGGGAACACGGCATCGACATGTGGATTCACGCGGCCCGGGCCGGCGGTCCGGACCCCCTGGCCTACGAATTGGGCATCACGGACGGATACCTGATCTTTACCGACACCGGCGACAGGATCGAACGGGCTGCGTTCGCGGGCGTATTCGGCGGCACCGGCGCCATCGAAAACATCGATGTCATGGCGTCTCCCGAACTGGCCCAGGCCATTACCGGATACGAGTACGGCAACGTCGATTTTTCGGTGTACGACGAGATCCGCGACTATGTCGCCGGCCACGACCCCGAGACGATCGGAGTCAATTTTTCGGAGTGGCTGGCGGTTGCCGACGGGATATCGCACACGCAGTACCTGAAACTCGAGCGGATTCTCGGACCGGAGCTTTCTTCCAGAATCGTCTCGGCCGAGTACCTCATCACCGACTTCCGATCGCGCCGGCTGTCCCTGGAGGTTGCCGTGCAGGCCATGCTGCTGGAGATGGCGCGCCAGAACGCCATGACCGGGCTGGCCAATATCGTGCCGGGCGAAACGACCATCGGGGACGTGGGCGGCCATATCCGCATCTACTATTCGACCGTATCGGAACGTATCCGCGAGCCTTATGCAACGGGCTGGATCAGCCATCCGCAGTACGTGCTGCAGCGCGGCGACCTGTTCGCCTGGAACGGCGGCGCCGACCATTTCCTGGATTTCGGCTTCTCCTCCTTCGGCGTGGACACGAAGGTGCATGCGTACATCCTCCGCGAGGGCGAGACCGGCGTACCGGAGAGCCTGCAGCGGGTCTGGGACTACGGCAAGCAGGCCCAGGGCATCATCCGGGACAACGTTCGGGTGGGGATGACGTCGGGCGAGGCGCTGAACGGGATCGTTGCGGCCCTGGAGCAGGAAGGCTACATCTACACGCCCTTCCCGGACGATCCCGCGACCGATTACCGCATGATCCAGGAGTACCTCGGGGACAGTGACAGCCCGGGTTTCTACATCGATCTACACGCCATGGGCAACAACGGTGGGGATCTCGTCACGCTCGGGCCGTCGATCGCACCCTTCCGCCGCGACCGCGACCCCTTCATCATGCATCCGAATCATATCTTCGCCTTCGAGTACGCGGTCCACCTGAACATACCGGAGCGGCCCGGCTTCCCGGTGACCATCAACTTCTCCAACCCGCAGGTGTTGACGACGAACGGCGTAGAGTGGATTCAGGATCCGAACTACGGGATTTACCTGATTCACTGAACGGGAAATCGGGGAGGGACATGTGGGTATTTCTGTCGAACATGCAACGATGGCCTCCACGCCGGCAAGCGGAGCGAACCCATACTTCGATCTGAACGGTCTGTCCGAACTCTCCGGAAAGGGCACCGCGCGCGAACTATACGAACGCAAACCCTTCAAGTATCGCCACGAATTCGCCGCGAACGCCTGGTTCTCGCGGGACCGAATTCTGGAACTCGCCCATGCTCTGCCGGAATCGAGTGTCGAGTACAACCTGGCGGACATTCCCGTGAGCCAGCCGGTCACGACAATGCCCCACAGCGGCATCTCCCTTGAGGAAACGATCAGGAACATCGAAACGTGCGGGTCCTGGGTGTTGCTCAAAAGCGTCGAACAGCACGGGGACTACGCCCACCTGCTGAATCGTTGCCTGGAAGAAATCGGCCGGGAACTCGGCCTGCGCGTCGAGGAGATGCTCTCGCCGAGGAGTTTTCTGTTTCTCACGTCGTCGGGGGGTGTTACACCGTTTCACTTCGACCCGGAACACAATTTCCTGTTGCAGATCGAAGGCCGCAAGAAAATCCAGATCTTCAATCCTTTTGACAGCACCATCGTGAGCGATCGGCAATTGCGGGATTTCGCAGCCGGGGCGCATCGGAACCTCCCCTTCGAGGAATCCATTGCCGAGCGCGGCGAGTGGTTCGATTTCAGCGCCGGGGAAGGCGTCTACATTCCGTTCCTGGCGCCGCACTGGGTAAAGAACACCGGGTCCGTCTCCGTCTCCTTCAGCATCAGCTTCGAGACGGCCAAGACCAAACGAAAGCTGTCAACGTATCGGCGCGACCGAGCCGACGGTCCCGAGACCCTATTCAACGAACAAGGGCAGGCCTGAACCATGACAAGAAATATACGCCTTACGCTTTGCGCGCTTGCTGCGCTCATCCTGTCGACCCTGACGTTCTCTGCCGCCGCCCAGGTCACGGTACTGACCAACGCCAATGTGATCGACGCCACCGGCGCGCCGGTGCAGGAAGGCATGACGCTGGTTATCGACGGCAACGTCATCCGCTCGCTGACGCCCGGCCCCTACGCCCCTACCGGCGATGAGGACGAGATCATCGATCTGGCGGGCGCCTACGTGACGCCGGGTTTCTGGAACATGCATGTGCACCTGACCACGCTGCTGCCTCACAACCACGCGCTGGACAATGCAAGCGTCGGCGCCAAGGTCATTCGCGCGGGCGTCAACGCGATGGAAGGCTTGCGCCACGGCTTTACCGCGCTGCGCTCGGTCGGGGAAGAGCACAACATCGACGTGGTCTGGCAACAGGCGTTCGACGAGGGATTCGCGCTCGGTCCCCGCATTTTCGCAAGCGGCGAATCGATCGCGCCCACAGCCGGGCACCGGGGCGACGTCGCAGACGGGGCCGACGGTGTCGCCCAGGTGCGCAAGGCGGTTCGCTCGCGCATCCAGCAGGGCGCCAGCGTCATCAAGATCGTCAACGTGGAAATGCTGCAGGATGAACTCGTCGCCGCCATCGAAACCGCGCACAGCCTCGGCGTGACCGTGGCCACGCATACCCGGGAGCCGCAGCTGCGGGACGCCGTCGAGGCCGGCGTCGACACCGTCGAGCACGGCTATGCCATCACGGACGAGTCGATTCAACTGATGGCGGAAATGGGGACGTACTACGATCCCACGATCATCTGCAATCTCAGCGACGAATACATCAGGGAACGCGAGGCCCGGCTTGCCGCGCTGGGCTGGTCCAAAGATGAGCAGGCGGTCAAGTGGCGCACGGCCATCGCCTACGCGGACGAGCGTTCGCCCGAGCACGCCCTGCACCAGCGCCAGGCCCTGGCCAAGGCCGCCGAGGCCGGCGTGAAGCTGCTGATCGGCTCCGACTCGATGCCCGTCGGCGAGATCGGCTGGCTCGAAATGGAGCAGTTCGTGCTTTCCGGCGTCAGCGAGATGGACACCCTGATTGCCGCGACGCGCAATCCGGCGGAACTGCTGGGCGTGCTCGACAGCCTGGGCACCGTCGAGGAAGGAAAGCTGGCGGACCTGGTGGTGATGGCCGCCAATCCGCTGGAGAACATTTCCAATATTCGAACCGTCACCAGGGTATTCAAGGACGGAATTTCCGTACCCATGGAACCGGAACCCGGCACGCTGCGCTTCTACGATTACTACGAATCGCTGGGTCCGCCGCAATCGTTCCTGGAGCGCTCCGAAGACGCTTCGGGTTTCGTCCGCGAGGGCAATCCCTACGACAATTGACATTGGCGAACTGACCGTAACCGGACGCGGCCGCCGTTGAGAACATTCCTGTATAACGTATACAATCAAACCAAATTCGGGGCTCGAAGGAAGTCCCGCTGATAAACCGGAGGGGATCCCATGACTTATCCTGAAAGTATTGCGCTTCGACCGTGCACGAACCTGAAGAGTATGTCGGTGGCACTTCTCGGAGTTGCCTTCCTGTGCAGTTCCCCCGCCCTGCTCGCTCAGGAGGAGGACGACGAGCAAATCGAAACCATCGTGGTGACGGCGCAAAAGCGCGAGCAGTCGATTCTCGACGTGCCGTTTTCCATTTCGGCCGTGTCCCAGCAGGAAATGGAGGCCGCCGGGGTCAACTCCATGGCCGACATTTTCCGAAGGGTCCCGAGCCTTTCGCTCGTGTTTGACAGTTCCTCATACATATTGTGGCAGATGGGTGTCCGGGGGGACGTAGAAACAAAGGCTTGCGGCGGTTTCGGCTGGATACAGGCTCCGGATGGATAGATACATGGAGTGATCCGTCAGGCATTGTGGGCCGGTATGGAGTTCGGTATCATTGGATACATGTACCTGCGCCAGTCCACGCAAAAGCGCGCCGACGGCTCCAAGCTCCGGCACCTGCAAATCGCCGAGAACGAATGGGACCCGGCGAAGAAGCGCTCGCGGGTGCGGATTCTGTACAACTGCGGCCGCGCCGACGATCCCGAGGCCACGGAGCGGCTGCGGCGGTTGGCCCGCAGCATCCTGAAGCGCTGCTCGCCGGAGGAACTGGCCGCGGCGGACACGGGATTGACCGTGGTGGACGCGTGGCCCCACGGGGACATCCACGTCCTGGGGGCGTTGTGGCGGCGGGCGGGCTTGCCGGAACTGATCGGGGAGCTGGTGGACGCGCGCAAGTTCGGGTTTCCCGTGGAGCGGGCGTTGTTCGCGCTGGTGGCCAACCGGACGTGCGCGCCGTCGTCGAAGTGGCGCTGTTGGGAACGGTGGCTGGCCGGGGAGGTGCGCATCGAGGGCTGCGGGGGCTTGGAGCCGCAACACCTGTACCGGGCGATGGACGTGCTGCAGGCGCACAAGGACGCGCTGGAGGAAGGGTTGTACCATCGCCTGGCGGACTTGTTGAACCTGGACGTGGAGGTCATGTTCTACGACACGACCTCGCTTCACTTCGAGATCGCCGACGAGGACCCCGACGACCCGGAGACGGGGGCGCCGGGCCTGCGCAAGCGGGGCCATTCGAAGAACGGGCGCGGCGACGCGCCGCAGTTGCTGGTGGGGCTGGCGGTGACGCGGGAAGGCTTTCCGGTGCGCCACTGGGTGTTTCCGGGCAACACGGTGGACGTGACCACGGTGGAGCGGGTGAAGGCGGATCTGGGGGGCTGGCGGCTGAACCGCTGCGTGTTCGTGGGCGACGCCGGGATGGTGTCGGCGCAGAACCTGCGCGCGCTGGCGCGCGGCGGCGGCCGGTACATCGTGTGCATGCCGGCGCGCCGGGGTTCGGAGGTGGACAAGGAGGTCGTCGGCCGCCGCGGGCGCTACCGGGAGGTGGCGCCGAACCTCAAGGTCAAGGAGGTCGTCGTCGGCGACGGGGAGCGGCGTCGCCGTTACGCGGTGTGCTTCAACCCCCGGGAGGCCGAACGCCGGCGGGCGCATCGCCGGGAGGTGTTGGCGGAGCTGGAGGCCGAACTGGCCACGGTGTCGGACCTCCCCGACGGCGAACAGCACCGCAAGCGGGTGTGCGGGTTGCGCGCCAGCGCCCGCTACGGGCGGTACGTGCGCCTGACCAAGGGCGGGCGTCCGCGCGTCGACCGCGCCAAGGTCAAGGCCGCGGAGCGCCTCGACGGCAAGTTCGTGGTCCACGGCAACGACGACACGCTCACCGCCGAGGACCTGGCGCTGGGCTACAAGCAGCTGTACCGCGTCGAGCAATCCTTCCGGCAACTGAAAAGCGAGTTGCGGCTGCGCCCCGTATACCATCGGGTGGCGCGCCGCATCCACGCGCACATCGCGCTAAGCGTCATCGCCCTGTTGCTGGAACGGCTCGCCGAGCACGCCTGCGGTGACACCTGGCGGAACATCCGCGACGATCTGCGGCAGATCAAACTTGTCCAATTGTCGGGGCCGAACGGGGACCTGTGGCAGGTCACCGAACCCCGTCCAAACGCCCGCAAGCGACTGAAATCCTTACAAATAACCCCGCCGCCGCCGATCCTGAAGCTGGGCTGAACGCCTAGTGACATGGGTGCTTTCGGGAACGCCCGCAAGCCTTTGTTTTGCCTAAGAATATCGCATTTCTGTATCTATGAACTGTCAAACACGAGTTTCGGTGATCGACCAGGGCGCGGCGCGCAAGAACGTGATCATCCGGGGCATTCAGACCGAGACCTCGACCGAATCGTCGGTGAACGATGTCTATCTGGATGAGCAGCGCATCACCACCGTGATCGCCACGGCCGATCCGAGAACCTTCGACATGGAGCGAGTCGAGGTCCTGCGCGGACCCCAGGGAACCCTGTTCGGCGGTGGTTCGTTCGCGGGCACGCTGCGTTACATCACGAACCGCGCCAACACCTCCGAGCGTGAGACCAACTTTTCCGCCACCCTTTCCTCGACGGCAGAGGCGAAACAGAACTATTCGCTGGACGGAATGATCAATCTTCCCCTGGTGGAAGACAGGTTCGCGGTCCGCCTGGTGGGATACACGGCGGACGATTCCGGGTACCTGAGCAACTCGTCCCTGGGCCTTGAAGGCGTCGCGGGAGTTGAGCAGTACGGCGCCCGGATCGGCTTGCGCTATACCCCGAGCGATCGATCGACGCTTGATGTCAAGTACATGTTCCAGGACCTGAGGCAGACCGGGTTTCCGGAGGCCCGGGGCATCGACTACGGAAATCTGGAGCAGGGCGGCGTCACCCTGACCGAAGAACGGCTGACTTCAAAGTTCCGGATGTTGGATATCACCTGGAATTACGATCTGCCCGGTGTGACGATGACCTCATCGACCGGTTACCTGCAGATGGACTTTCTCCGCCGCAACGACCGTTCCCTGCCTCTGATCCGGAGGTACTTCGATGACTTCGACCTGACAGGTCCGCAGGCTGTAGCCATGGCGCCGCCGGAGGTTCGACTTTATATCAACGACGACAACGACAACTACACGTTTACCCAGGAACTGCGCTTTGCATCCGAACTCGATCCGGACGACAGGTTCGCCTGGCTCGTGGGCATGTACTACGAGGACGGGGAGGAGGACGTGAAGGTCGGCGACTTTCTGCTTCCCGGCGGCGGCGCGCTGCTTGACGGTAACGGAACGATGGACAACAACGCACTGTACATGGGAAGGCCCGCCGACTTCTTCTTCAAGGAAGACTTCGTCACGCAGTTGAAGCAATTTGCCGTTTTCGGGGAGTACACCCATTACTTCACGGATCGATTCAATGCGACGGTGGGCTATCGTCACTCGATTTTCGAGAGTTTCTTCGAAGCGTTCGCCCTCATCGGCGACGAACCGGGCGACGACGGCAATGTGCTTGAAGACCCCTTCGCCACCGACCCGTTCCGGGAGACTCACAATACGGTCAAGTTCAACATGTCCTATGATCTGACCGACAACCTCGTGACCTATTTTCAGTCGGGCGAGGGATTCCGGCTCGGATCCGGCGACATACCGCCGGTACTCAATCCGGGATGCGAACACTTCGTAGGCGATTTCCTGGTGGCGAACGGGCTCACCGGCTATCTGGTCAATGGCATGTTGCCGGGAACCAAGAGCGATACCCTCAGGGTCAACGAAATCGGCGTCAAGAGCGTCCTGCCCGACGGCAGAGGCCGGTTCAGTGTGGGCTATTTCCACGGCGACTGGACGGATATCCTGGTCGATGTGGACATCGATGACATTACGGGAGCCTGCAACACGGGGTTCGGAGCCAATGCGGCCTCCGCGACGACCACCGGTTTCGAAGTCGAGTTCAATTACGCCTTTACCGACCAGTTCATCCTGTCCGGGTCGGCGTCCATCGTCGATGCCACCGTTGACAACGACGAACCGTTTCTCAACGCCAAGGCCGGGGAAAGGTTGCCGGCGTCGCCCGACAGGCAGCTTTCCCTGTCCGCCGACTATTTCTGGCCCATGGCCAATGGCAACCAGGGGTTCGCAAGGCTGGATACGCAATACATCGGCGAACTCATCGGCGCCTTCGACTTTGAAGGCGAGAGAACCGTCTCCGGCAGCTACGGCCTCGCCAACGTGCGCGTGGGCATGCAGACGGACCGGTACGAGTGGTCGGTGTTTGCCGACAACATCACCGACAACCGCGCCCTGGTCTTCGCCAACGGCCCGGCCAACGAGTTCCGCAGGACGATCATCCTGCAACCGCGGACTCTGGGCCTGCAGTTCCGCAGCAGGTTCTGAGTTTCGGTACGGCTTGAGGCCGCCGGATGATGATTCGGCGACCGTTCAGGGGTGCACGCACCGATTGAGCGATCATGGCGGCACGCCGGAAGGTGGAGGTCCATGTCGACGAGCGGACCCTTGAGGGCGCTCTCCTGGCCCTGCTTGCCGTGGTGGCACCGAACCAATTGACGGATTCCGAGAACGGGTTTACCCTTGGATGCAATGGTTAAATCGAGACGAACGACGATGCGCGAAACAGGATTGGCGGCTCTGCTCGCGCTTGTGGCTGTTGGTATTGTGGCAATGAACGCCACGGGAACCAGTCAAGGTGCGGAGGATACACAACCGGGTTCCGCCAATACGGGGGGAAACGGCTCCGCACCCGGGGATCCAGTACGGCAGACGCTGAACGATCTTGTCGCTTGCATCAAGGATGCGGATCCAAATAATGCGGATCCAGATGATGACATTGCGAAGAACTGCATCAAGGAGTGGGAAGCAAGCCAACCGGCTCTTGCGGACGCAAGCCAATTGGCTTCAAGGGCCACAAGCCAACCGGCTACAAGAAGCATCTGGGTTCCGACTCCCGCCGAATTGGAAATCCGGTCCCGCCTCCCCGAAGGCTGATCCGCCCCAATAACTGTCGATCAATCCATAGCATACTGAACCTGCTGTGGCTGAAGAAAGGGGTTTCCTCGTAATCGTGGCAAATTTCTTCAGCTACGGCGGGCTCATACCCTCGACGGCGGGGATTCCTGCGTGCGGACCCGTCCGGTGAATCCTTCGAACAGACCTTCGAGGCGCGCCATGCGTTCCCGGAGATCGGCGATGTCCTTGTGCAGCGTGCGTTGCAGGTTGAGGATCAACCCCAACAGGGATATCGCGGTTGCGATGATGGCGATTAATTCCGGCGACATGACTACCCCTTGGAGCGACCTGCAAGTCAATTGTAGGGGGATTCGCATCGGATTGCGATACCGGCTTTCTGTGCGAATCGCACAGATTTGAGGGTTTCTGTGGATCGGGTTACCGGATATTGAGCCGGTTGATGGGGGGTGCGAGCACCGAGTAGAAGGTGCGCAGCACCGCCAGGATCACGATGCCCGTGATCAGCGACGCCAACGCGCTGAACAGCCTGTCCTCCGGTTGACTGAAGGTGAATACATCCCAAAGGTACCAGACGCCGCGCCAGAAGGAGACGACGCCGAACCCGATTACCGTTGCGAGCGCAATCGATCGTGCCAGGGACATCTTGCCGGGGTCGGTCCGGTCGTCAGCGGGATTTGTCTGTATATCGCTCATTTCAAGCCTCTCGGTTCGTCCATGGCCTGTTGGCCGCGCCTGCGTCGTGTTGAATCCCGGGAAACCTCTGAACAACTCGATCCGTTCTTGCGGCGCTTTTCGTAACTTGTTGATTTTGATGGCACGGCAAATCGGCCACTCGAGTTGATCAGGGATTCCCTAACGGATGAGGATCAGTTCCTGCTGCGGCGGCGACAGATACTCGACGCCGTTCTCGGTCGCGATGGCCTCTTCGTGGTCCCACCAAAACAGGTACTGGTCCCGGTCCGGGGGTCCCTCCGACGGCATGTAGAAGAAATATTCCAGCACGAAATGATGGTTTGGAGCGAGCGGAATATCCCACGCCCATTCGGGGCCGTAGGAACCGATGCGAGGCGCGAGATACGTTTCCACGGACCAGGGCCGGGCACCCTTCGTCTGACCGTGCGAGTCGATCGAGAGTTGCGTTTTCGCCGGATCGTACCCTGCGGCATAGGTGGGAAAATCGTTTTTGGCATCCACCATGTGGAGTTGGTCGTCGCGAAGGATGAAGCCTGCCTCTTCGAACCGTTGCCCGTATTCGCGCATGATCTCGCGCGGAGTCCGACCCGCACGGACCGTCTCGACCAGAATCCGGTCGACAAGAAGATACTGGTTCCAGAGCCGCTGGATTTCCAGCGGCGGTTCCGTTTCTCCCTCGCGAAGCACGTAGGCAAAGACGCCCTGGCTCGGCGCTGCCACGATGTCCCCGCGCTGAACCACTGTGTCTTCGGTCCAGGCATCGCTCCTGCCGCGCTGGGACTCTCCGGTCCACATCCGCCGGAATATCGTCAATTCAGTGTCGCCCAACCGGGTGACGCCCGGTTCCACTTCGGCCAGTGCCCGCTCCACCATGGCCAGCTCGTCCTGACGCATCCGCTTCAGCAACTCGATCTCGCTCGGAACCTGGTGGTTGGTATAGTCCATGATCAACCACTCGGAAGAGATCAGCCGACTGGCGTACTCCTCGCCGAGTTCTTCGCTGAGGAGGACGTAATCCGTATGTGAAAGCCCGTCGATTCGCCCCCGGTAGGTGGGCCAGGGACCCAATTCGTGCATGAAATTGACCGCAATGCGTTCCGGGTCTCGTTCGGCGACGAACTCCCCCAGGCCCTGGAACCGGTAGTCGTACTCGGTCACCGCCCCCCCAACCGGTTCCTGTATGCGAACGGCCGGAGCGACGATGTCGTAGGCTCCGCTTTCCTCCACCGTCCGGTAGTCGCCTTCTCCCCATCCCCGGTGGGCGACACCCCAGCGGCGGCCCAGGATGGCCCGTTCGATCCGGTCGCCGCCGCGGTCGGTGAAGACGAATACACCGGAGGCGCTGCCCAATTCGTCGATGCCGAAGGAATCGGGCACGGCTTCCCGCATCACGTGGATCCACATGTCCACGTTTCGCTTCCGCATGATCTGCGGCAGCACCTGGTCGAACTTGTCCCTGCGAATCTGGTGGTTCTCTTCCGTGTAATCCACCAGGGGCGCCTGCTGCGCCATGACCAGAGCCGGTACGCAAACGCCAATCAGGCCCGACAGCCGCCGGACGCTCGCCAAAGCATTCGATGAGTTCATTCTTGTCCCCTCTTCATTAGATCTGAAGTATCCAGACGAAAAGCCCGATCAACAAGCCGACCACGGCGCAGCTGACCAAGAAGCCCACCACGGTTGTCCTGGTCGGCTTCATCAACTCGAAGTCGGGATGGTCGATCAGGACAGATCGCTTCGCCGGCGTGACCCGGGACGGCAGCGTGAGCGGCGCCACTTCCGGTTCCCCGGGACCGACCGGGGTTCTGAGCGTTTCGTAGATTCTGTCCAGCCTTGCCTTGCCCGGCGCCCGGGTCATCAGACTGACGCCGATCATGACGACGAGCCCCACGGTGAGGTAGATGATCATCTGCCAGGGCAGCGACAGAGCCCCATCATGGAGCATGAACGACGGCAGCAGGTGCGCGAAGTTGTCGTTGAAGCTCCAGCCGGCCATGGCCACGTCACTGGTGAGGAACCAGGCGGCAAAACCGCAGAGCGTCGACGCCCAGGCTGCCGCTGACGTTGCGCGGCGCCAGAAGAAACTGGTCCAGATTGCCACCCCCATCATCGCCTGCACGATCCAGAACAACTCAAGCCCGGCAACGACACTTGACAGGCCGAAAGCGATCATGATGCCGCTGCCCACCACCAGGACGGATGCGATCCTGCCGACGAGCAGGTAGTGGCGTTCGTCCTGACCCGGGCGGATCAACGGCTTGTAAACGTTTTCCGTAAAGAGCGCGGCCGCAGACAACATGAACGTATCGCAGGAACTCATCACGGCAGCCAGCATCGACGCGATGAAGAGCCCGACGAGCCCCGGCGCGATGGCCGGCAGGAAATCCCTGGCCAGCAGTCCGTATACCTGGTCCGGGTTCGTGTTGGCATCCACGTACAGGGCGATGCCGACCATGCCGGTGAGCACCCAGGCGATGGTGCACAGCCTCTTCAGGAAGTGGCCCGCGACCACGCCGACTCGGGCGTCGTACTCGGACCGCCCGGCGGCGCACATGGCCATGGAGTACGGCGAAGTCACCCATCCGACCAGACCGTTCACGGCAATGACGACGACGTACAGCGTGGTGATCTCGCTGGGCGCGACGATGGAGAACATGTCCGGATTGTCGATGGACTCCCGCAAACCGCTCATCCCGCCCACCGCGCTCAGGGCGAAGGGCAGGATGAGGAAGGAGAGAATCACGGTCATCACGCCCTGGATCAGGTCCGTGATGATCGCCGCGTTGAGCCCGCCGGAAACGCCGTAGACCACGAACAGTACGGTCATCGCGAAAATGGCGATCTCCGGGCTGATGGAACCGCCGGAAACCGCCGTGATCATGGCGCTCGACGCCTTGAGAACCACACCGATGTTGACGGCAAGCTGGAGCATCCCGACCAGGGCAAAGAGCACGGCGACGCTCTGCCCGTAGCGAACCAGCAGGTAGTCGGCGGTCGTCACCGCGCGCATGCGCCGGAACAGCGGCGCCAGCAACCAATAGAACGGGGTGGAAAACAACCACAACCACTGATACCAGATACCCGACGCGCCGGAGGTGTAGGTCTTGGACGCGACGCTGACGGCCTGGTCGGTATTGGTGCCGGTTCCGAACGAGAAGAATGTCATCGTCAGCTTGCCGAAACTGCGGTCGCTGATGAAGAAGTTGGATGACGATTTGACCCGGCGCGTGGCATACACGCCGATGGCGGTGACGCCAATCAGATAAACCGCGATGACCAGCCAGTCGATGAGCAATTCAGTGCATCCCGGAGATAGTCCGGTTCAACCATTGCAGCCCGTGGCAAAAGTCCCGCACCGTAACGAAACCCTTGCCACGGGCTGCCAGTGGCCGGGTTGCCGTACGGTGGATAACGGCGGCTCAGGCCGCCAGCCTGGGTCGATTGTCCAATGCGCGTTGTACGATACCCGCGATTCGGACCCGCTCTTCGCCAATCAGGGGAAGACGTGGCGGACGTACCCACTCCGCGCCCATTCCGGTCATCTGGTTGGCGAGTTTCAGGTATTGAACCAGCTTGATCTCGGTATCGAGATGCAGGACGGGCATGACCCAGCGGTACATGGCCACGGCCTCGTCGATCCTTCCTGCCCTGGCCAGTTCAAACAATTGTACGGCTTCCTCCGGAAAAGGGTTTACCAGACCGGAAACCCATCCCACCGCTCCGCAAACCGCATTCTCGAGCACAACATCGTCGACGCCGCAGAACAGTCGGTAGCGATCGCCGCAGGCGTTGACCATATCCGTCAATCGGCGGCTGTCATGGGAAGATTCCTTGACGGCGACGATGTTGTCGGTTTTCGCCAATTCCACGAAGTCGTCCGGCGAGAGATCGGCCTTGTACGCGACCGGGTTGTTGTAGATCATGATCGGCAGGTCGGTCGCTTTTGCGATTGTCGTGAAATGCGCGATGGCTTCCCTGGAGTCCTGCTGGTAGACCATGCTCGGCAAGAGCATGAGCCCGTCGCAACCCGCCTGCTCGGCCATCCTGACGGAGGAAATGGCCATCTCGCTCGTGTATTCGGCGATACCGCTGATCACCGGGACGCGATGATCGACCGCTTCGACCGCCGCGCGCATCACCAGGTCCTTCTCGCGGGAATGCAGGGAATTGCCTTCGCCCAGCGTGCCCAGGACAATGATTCCCCTTACGCCGCCGTGCAGGCAATACTCGATGTGCCGCGCCGTTCCCTCCAGGTCGAGGCTGCCATCCTCGTGCATTTCGGTCATCAGCGCGGGGAACACGCCTCCCCAATCCTGATTCGACATACTGTGCTCCCCTGTTCCCGATGTTCACCGGCAGACATCGTTTTGGAGAAGCGTCGGCCAGTACCCCGGGTGCGTTGTGGGCTACCTGTGAATTATATACACTAACGTATAAAGTATACAGCGTTTTCGGGGAGCGGCCGGCTCATGAGAACCGGCGGGATCAGACCACCGTCTTCCGCCAACAAACTTGCTGAACCTCTCGAAATCCAACCCGAGGCAACCAGGGAAACACAACGCCATGGACTATCGACTGCTTGGCCGAACGGGAATCAAGGTATCGCCCTTCGCATTGGGCACCGACAACTTCCTGGACCCGACACCGGCCGATGAATCGGCGCGACTTCTGCGCACGGCCATGGACGCCGGCATCAACCTCCTCGATACCGGCGATATCTATGCGGATGGCGCCGGCGAAAAGATCATCGGCAAGACGCTGAAAGAGAGCGGCAGGCGCCACCAGGTGCTGATTGCGACGAAGGTGGACCACGGCAAGCGACGACCCGGCTTCACCCTGGACGACCCCGGCTATGTTGGGCCCAACGAGCATGGGCACAGCCGCCTTAACATCATTGCCGCGTGCGAGGGCTCCCTGAAACGCCTCCAGACCGACTACATCGACCTGTACCAGATTCATCGTCCGTCCCCCCATATCCCCTGGGACGAACAGCTCTTTGCCCTCGACACGCTGGTGCGTCAGGGCAAGGTACGGTACATCGGCACATCGACCCATCCCGCCTGGGCGGTGATGAATTCCATCATGGTCAGCGAAATGAAGGGTTATGCGCGAATCGTCTGCGAACAGCCGCCGTACAATCTGCTCGACCGGCGGATCGAAAACGAACTGCTGCCCATGTGCAGGGAACACGGTCTGGGGGTCATCGCCTGGGCACCCATGGGCATGGGTGTGCTTGCCGGCCGCTACACGGACGAACAGAATCTCCCTGAAGACTCAAGGGCGGTGCTGAGAGGAGGATTCTACGCCGACCGGATCACCCGGCGCGGCATCGACACCGGGATCGAATTCGCGAAGATCGCAAGGCGCGCGGGCCTCAGTGCCGCACAACTGGCGGTCGTTTGGGTCAAGGAGCAACCGGACATAACGGCACCGCTGATCGGACCGAAGACCATGGACCAGTTGGCGGAGTTTCTCCCTGTAATGGAGACGGGGCTCGACGATGAGACCCGCGCGGCCTGCGATTCGCTCGTACCGCCGGGTAGCGTCGTGGCCAATTTCCACAACACGGCGCCGTGGATGAAGCAGGTAGTCGAGTAACCTCCGGCAACCCGGCAAGCGGACTCCAGGCCGCCGCATCAGTGCATGTACTGGCCGCCGCTGACGTAGAACTTCGCGCCCGTGGTGAACCTTGCGTCGACGATGCAATGCACCATGTGGGTCACATCCTCGAATTCGCCGAGCCGTCCCATGGGCAGGGTAGCCAACTCCTTCTCGAGCCCTTCCTCGGTTTCCAGGTCGTAGCGGTCGATCACCTCGCGGGTTTGAACGGAACCGGGCACAAGGCAGTTGACCCGGATTCTCGGGGCCAGCTCAAGCGCCATGCACTTGGTCAGAACGATGATGCCGGCCTTGGCGGCACAGAAGTTGGCGCCGTTCTTCCGGCCGATGGACCCGGCGTTCGCACCCAGGTTGACGATGGCGCCCTCCCGGTCGGGGTTGTGCCTGACGAATTCCTGACCGCAGACGAAGTGCCCCTTCAAATGCGCGTCAATGACCGCATCCCAGGTCTCGTCGGTGATCTCCATGAAGGGAGCATCGAGGTTGATCCCGGCGCAGTTGACCAGAATGTCAACCCGGCCGAATTGCCGAATCGTCGCTTCGAACATGGTGCGAACCTGGTCCCGGTTCGCCACGTCCGCCCGACAGGTCATGACTTTTTCGGCCCCGTGTTTTCGCGCGAGTTCGTCGGCCAGCGAGTCGGCCTCCGCATCGAAGAGATGATTGATGACCACTCCGAAGCCTTTGGACGCGAAGCTCCGTACGATTTGCGCACCGAGACCGGCAGCCGCGCCGGTGACCAGGACAACCCGTTGTTCAGCCATGGAAAAACCTCCGAAAAAAACAGGGAAAATGCGTGTCGCGTCCAGTGCGAGCGCCAACCGATAACGTCGTTTCGGTTGGCGCCCGCGCCAGTTGCCGAACACTTGTGCCAATTGTATATTTTATTCTCTGTGTCGGTCCAAACCGGGCGGCGAGACTGGTATCCTGCCTGTTCTCGCGCCACCCATTTGAAACCAGGGAGACGGTTCGATGAGAACTTTGCGTTGGGGAGAATTTGCTCATATCGCGGTACGGGACAAGGCGGCGGTCAAGCCCGGCGAGACGTTGCTGGTGCTGGCGGATACCTGGACGGACATGGACATCGCCGAAGCCTGTCTGTCGGCGGGGATCAATGCGGGCGCAAGTACGCAATTGCTGGTGATTCCCCGCATGGCGCCTACCGATACCACCGAGTTCAACGCCTCGATCGGCGGCGCGATCAAGGGCGCCGACGTCATCCTGGCAATCTGTCCGACCATGTTCATCGAGAAGGCAGCCACTGCGGAGGCGCGGGCAAACGGAACGCGTATCGCCTCGACGGATATCATCGGTATGGAAGATTTCGCAATCGAGGGAACCTGCGATGTCGACCACGGGCTCATGGTCGACATCGCGAAACGGATTGGAGATATCTGGATAAAGACCGAATTGTGTCGAGTGACCTCGGATCTGGGTACCGACATCAGCTTCGACATGCGCGGCCGTCCCATCGAAATCGGCGACGGCGTCGCGGCCGAACCCGGTACTTCGAACTTTTTCCCCGGTGTGTCCGTGGCCAACGCGCCCATCGAAAGCACGATCGACGGCGTTATTGTCGTTGACGGGAATATTCCACCGGGACGCCTTGTCAGCGCTCCCGTGACGGTACACGTGGAATCCGGCGTCATCGGCCGGATCGAGGGCGGCTCCGATGCCAATCAGTTGAGAGCGCACTTTGCGGCAAGCGGCGACCCGATCGCCACGCATCTCTGTCACTTCACCCTGGGCCTCAACCCGATGGCACGGAAATCGGGAAGCATTCACCAGGACGAACACGTATTGGGGGCCATCACATTCGGGTTCGGCGACCAGGACGCTGACTTCGGTGGCAATGTGCCCGACTGCGGCGTGCACTGCGATCTGGTCATGATGACCGGAAAAATAGATTGCGACGGCCGGATAGTCTGTGAAGACAACCGGCTCAACGAAGAACTCGGACTGGGAGGACTCCAATGAAAACGATTCTGAGCAACTGCACGATAATCCCATGCACCGGCGGCCCGCCGATGACCGACATGACGCTGACCATCGAGGGCAATCGCATAGCGGACATCGCAAACGGCGGGTTCAGTCCGCCGGCCGGCATCGCGCGGGGGAATGGCCTGCAACCCCGGCCGCTTCCGGACGGGTCCCGCTGGATCGATCTTGCGGGCGGTCACCTGCTGCCGGGGATGTGGGAGGTGCATGCGCATCTGGGCGACCTCATCCCCGATCCGCACAACTTCCTCGAGACGGAAGCCCTCACCGACTACACGATTCGAGCCGGCCGCGTTGCCATGGACGGACTGCGCGCGGGCATCACGGGCATTCGGTGCGTGGGCGAAGACGGCTACGCGGACGTCGCCTGGAAGCGCGCCTTCGACAAGGGCGTGATGCAGGGCCCGCGGCTCTGCGTCTGCACCAAGGGCATATCCATCACGGGCGGACACGGCCACGGCACCCTGGGCGCCCTGGAGGTGGACGGACCGTGGGAGATGCGCAAGGCGGTGCGCGAGAACCTCAAGAACGGCGCCGACCAGATCAAGCTCATGGTCACCGGCGGGATCATGACCCGGGGCGAGACCATGGAGGAGTCGCAGTTCATGCTCGACGAGATCCAGGCGGCGACGGAAGTCGCGCACAACAAGGGCAAACGCGTGGCCGTGCACGCGTGGGGCGAGGAGGGCGTGAAGACCGCCCTGCGCGGCGGCGTCGACTCCATCGAACACGGATTCCTGGATGACGAAGCCATCGACCTGATCCTGGAGCGCGACGCCTGGTACATACCGACGGTCTGTCAGACCCAGGACGTGGACCACATCAACGAGTTGCCGAAGTTCCAGATCAGGAAAGCGATGGCCGCGACGGTCAAGCACCGCAAGAGCGTGCAGAAGGCCATGCAGGCCGGCGTCAAGATCGCCTGCGGCAGCGATTCCCCTCCCATCTCGGACTTCAACAAGCGGGAACTCGAGTTCCTGGTCAAGGTGGGCATGCCGGAGATGGATGCATTGATTGCCGCGACACGGACATCCGCCGATCTCTGCGGATACGCCGATGACCTGGGTACCGTCGAAACCGGAAAGCTCGCGGACCTTGTGGTCCTGGGGAGCGACCCGTTGCATGACATTTCCGCCGTTCGGGACGTCCGGCTGGTCATCAAGGACGGCCGCCTGGTCCATCTCGATGCGGGCGAAGGCATGAACAGCTACGCCGATCTGTACTTCTGATCGCACTCCGTGCATCGCTCGGCAACAGGGAAGCGAAGCTGCCCAGGCAGGACGCCCATTGCGACCCTTGAAGGTGCTCCGTGAGCCTGTTGGAGTCCTTCAAGGTACCCGCCTTCCGGTACGCGTGGAGTTCGATCAGTTTCAACAGTCTCGGCAACCAGCTGAATTCCGTCGCGCTGGCCTGGCTGGCGCTGGAATTCACCGGCTCGCCGCTGGGCGTGGGCGCCATCCTCGCGACCCGCAATGTACCCCGCCTGTTGCTGGCCATTCCCTTTGGCGCCCTCTCCGACCGGGCCGACCGCAGATTGCTGCTGGCACTGGCAAATTACGCGGGGGCCGTATCCTCCCTGATTGTCGCGATCGCCAGCGGCCAGGAATGGTTTGGCTTCGTCGCGCTGATGTTTGCGTCGGCCACATCGGGGGTCATCGATGTCGCGCAGACGAACTGGTCCAAGGCTTATGTCTTCGACGTGGTCGGGAAAGAGAGAGCCGTCAACGGACTGGCGATGGAACAGCTCGCCAACAAACTGTTCGGCATGGTTGGCGGTTTCGCAGGCGGGCTGCTTCTGTTCCATACGGGCGCCGGCGGTATCTACCTGGCCATGGCCGCCTCGTACGCTCTGGGCGCTTTGCTGCTGAACCTGATAAAGGTCGTGGGCCTCGCCCCGCCGGTAGCTTCACCGGTACGTCAGCAGGATGAAGACATGACACCATGGCGGGTAGTGATCAGCCTGTTGCGCAGTCCCGTGGTGCTGCTGCTGGCTCTCATCGCGCTGTCGGCGGAGGTCCTGGGCTATTCCAACGAGGTGCTGTGGGGCCCCTTCGTCCAGGAGGTACTGCAGAGGGGCGAAGTGGGTCTGGGCAACCTGATCGGCCTGCTGAACGCCGGCGGAATCGCCGGACTGCTGTTGCTGGGGATCGCCCACCGCATCGACCCGAACAAGGCGGTGTTCCTGGTTGCCGCGGGGTTCGCCATCGGACTGATCGTATTCTCGACGACCCGCTCGATGCTGGCGGCGAGTACGGTCATCCTGTTCGTCGGAGCGGCCTGGGCGGTTCTCGATTCCCTGCTGCCAACCGCGCTGCAACTCGATGTCGCCAATGAATGGCGTGGCGCGTCGGTCGGCATCTGGAACCTGAGCCGTGGCTTCGGGCCCATCGGTCACCTGGAAATCGGCGCGCTGGCGGCCGTCGTCGGCGTGGCGACAACCCAGGCCGTCAACGGACTTCTGTTCCTCGCGGTGGTCGCCGCGGCGGGCTGGATGTATCTGCGTGTAAACCGGCAGGCATCGCCCTGAAGATCGTGGTAGAACACATCCGATGGGCATCAGCGATATCAATCTGGCAACGATACTCGAGGCGCGCGGCCGGATTCGGAAATTCGTGGTGAAGTCGCCCCTCAAGCCATCGTTCGAACTGGGTCGGCGGACCGGCGCCCGGGTATTCCTGAAACTCGAGAACATGCAGGATACGGGTTCCTTCAAGATCAGGGGCGCGGCGAACGCGATCCTGAAGCTCTCCGAAGAGGGTGGCGCCGCCGGTGTGGTCGCGGCATCCAGCGGCAATCACGGGCGGGCAGTCGCGTATGTCGCCCGGAAACTCGGAATACCCTCCACAATCTGCATGACCGACCTGGTCCCCGAGGACAAGGTCAGGGGCATCGAGGAGTTCGGTGCAGACGTCGTGCTGCATGGCGACGATCAGAATCAGGCGGTGGAGATGGCACTGCAAATCGCCGATGAACGCCGCTTGAAGTACATTCCGCCTTTTGACGATCCACTGATCATATCCGGGCAGGGCACGATCGGGCTCGAGATCCTGGAGCAGATGCCGAGTATCGAGGCACTCGTGGTTCCCGTCAGCGGCGGCGGCCTGATGAGTGGCATTGCCACGGCCGCCCGGGCCATCCGCCCGGATATTGAAATTATCGGTGTGACGACACGCTACGATGCTGCCATGTACGAGAGCATCAGGGCAGGGCGGGTGACGATGGTGGGCGAACGCCCGAGTATCGCCGATGCCCTGCCCGGACCGGTCCCGCTGGACAATCGGTATACGTTCAGGATATGCCGCGACCTGGTCGACGAGATCGTTCCGGTTGCCGACGAGGCCATTGCACATGCCATGCGATTTGCGATCGACCATGAGAAGGTCGTACTGGAAGGAGGCGGCGCCATCGGTATTGCCCATGTTCTTGGGAAAAGCTCAAGATGGCGGGGCAGAAAGGTGGCTGTAGTCTGCAGCGGCAACAATGTTTCCAGGAAACGGTTGGAATCGATTTTTGACCGGTACAAACTGGCTTAGTTGCCGAATTCTCCGCCGCTAATCTGTTACTGAACGTTTCGGGATTTATCCAATATCTTCGATTGCGGGAGCGGGTTGCGACAGCTCTCCCCCGGTCGGTTTTCCCAGTACCTTCAGAACACCCGCGACCACAACGAAACTGACGATCAGGCACAGCCACCAGGGCACGCCGAGACCGGCCGGCAGGGCGCAGAGAATCAGTGCGCATATTCCCGCCGTCATTGCATAGGGAAGCTGCGTTCGAACGTGCTCGATGTGGTCGCAGTCCGATGCCAGCGACGAAAGTACCGTGGTATCGGAAATCGGCGAACAGTGATCGCCCCAGATTGCACCGGCCAGGACCCCGGCAACGCTGCCGTGGAAGATATGCATCTGCTCGGCCATACCGCCGGCGGAGCCGGTCAGCAGGCTCCAGGCCAGCGGCAGCATGAGCGGCATCAGGATGCCCATGGTGCCCCAGCTCGTGCCGGTGGTGAACGCGACGATACCGCCGAGCAGAAAGGACACGGACGGCAGCAGGAACAGAGGTAGCCTGTCGCTGCTGATGCCGATGATGTACTCGGCCGTGTTCAGGCTCTGAACAATGTCGGTGAGCGTCCAGGCCAGGGCGAGTACGATGACGGCCATCAACGTGGCGCCGACGCCCTCGAACCAGGCATCGACGGTCTGATGCAGCGTCAGTATCCGCAGTGCAAGGGTGATTGCCGCGGCGCACCCGACGCCCAGCAGGGAAGCCCACATCAGGGCCAGAAAACTGTCCGCACTGCCCAGTATCTCCTGAATCGAATCGCCTGAACCGGTGATCAGCAAGCCGGCGAACAGTGTCGATACGACGGCCAGGATCGGCACAACGGCAGTCAGTGCATTGGCGGAATCTTCCACGTCGGGTGAACCCGGTTCAACATGGGCTTGCGGGACCGCCAACGGCTTGCGCCGCGCGGCGATTTCGGCCCGGTGCATGGGGCCGAAGTCACGGCCGGACCAGGCGACGGAAAACACCAGGAAGAGCGCAATGATTGAATAAAAACTATACGGAATGGACGCCAGGAAAATCAGGTACGGCGCGGTATCCAGTCCGGCGATACCCTCTGCCGTGCTGCCGATGACCGAAACTTCGTAGCCGACCCAGGTCGATGCGACGGCAACGCCTGCAATCGGCGCGGCGGTGGAATCGACGAGGTAGGCCAGTTTTTCCCGCGATATGCGCAGCCTGTCGGTTACGGGTCGCATCGTCTTGCCGATGAGCAACGTGTTTGCGATGTCGTCGAAAAATATCACCAGCCCAAGACTGGCGGTAACCAGTTGACCGCGCACCGAATCGGAGGCAAATCTCGTTGTCCAGGCGACGATTCCCCGCATGCCACCATTCCTGCCGAGAATGCCGATCATGCCGCCGAGCATCATCGTGAAGAGCAGCACCCGAACCCGGTCTACATCGGCGATGGCATTGACGATGTGCGTATCGAACGAATCCAGAAAGGCAGTCCAGATCGACGCCAGTCCCGGTCCATTCAAGATGAAGACACCGCACCAGATGCCGATGAACAATGCCGGGATAACGGAGCGAAAGATCAGGGCAATTGCGATGGCGAGGATCGGCGGCAGCAACGTCCACCAGCCCGGTGACTGTACATCGGCTGCGGAGGCCTGCTGCGGAAGCTGAGTCGCTGCACTATCCGGCAACAGCGCGGCCAGACTCACAATTGCGATCGCAACGAAAAGCGAGGCCGGACGACCGTGCGGGCGTTGCCGACGACTATCGCGATTGAGGTTTTGGCTACACATCGGCCGAGGATTGACTGACAATGATCTCTATGGGTTTGAGCAGGATACAGAACTGATGGAAATCGAAGAGTTCAAGCTCGAGCGTATTCAGTCGCTGTACGAGAATCTCGTCGAGCTGAATCTGTCCGACAGCGGTGTCCATCCGATGTCCCTGAACGATCTTTTGAGCGACGCCGAGATGAGGGAATTGCAGGCGCTCGAGCTCGGCTACGGTTGGACGAACGGCGCCGTTTCGCTGCGTGAGACCATTGCGGCATTGTATGAGAGCCGTACGTCCGACGAAGTCATCGTGACCAACGGTTCCGCGGAGGCCAATTTTCTGCTGGTCATGTCGCTGCTGAATCCCGATGACGAGATTATGGTGTTCACGCCCAACTATCTGCAGATCTGGGGGTGGGCACGAGCGCTGGGCGTCAATGCAATTGCCGTAGATCACGACGGCGATGCCGACTGGCAGCCCAGGCTCGCGGACCTGGAAGCGGCGATATCGGGGAAGACGCGCCTGATCACGATCTGTCACCCGAACAATCCGACCGGCGCCATCATGCCGCCGGAAGGTATGCGCGAACTGGTTCGAATTGCCGACAGACACGGCATCTATCTGCATGCGGACGAAGTCTACAAGGGCTCGGAGTTGCACGGTCCGGAATGCGAGAGTTTTCTGGACATCTACGACAAGGCGATCGTGACCAACGGGCTGTCCAAGGCCATGGCGCTACCCGGACTGAGGATCGGCTGGCTCGCGGGTCCCGTAGAGGACATCTATACGGCCTGGCAACGCAAGGACTACACGTCAATCACGACATCGGCAATCAGCGAGTATGTCGCCGAGCGCGTGCTGAATCCGGAACTGCGCTCCGTGATTTTGCAGCGCAGCAAGACGATCCTGCGGCAGAACCTGGCGTTGTTGCAGGACTGGATCGACGCGAACGCCGATCTCGTTTCGCTCATTCCGCCGAAAGCAGGCGGTATGGCGTTCGTACGCTATCACTTCGAAGCGAACTCGACCGAATTGGTGCACCGGCTGCGCGACGAGAAGGGCGTTCTGCTACTTCCGGGCGACGTGTACGGACTCGACGGGTATTTCCGCATCGGCATCGGCACACCGCGCAGCCATCTTGAGCCCGGCCTCGATCGTATCGCGGACTACATGCGGAAGAACTGCTAGCGCCTGTTAACGCCATCCGAGACGGCGTTGTCACAGGTCCAACAGTGCCATCTCGGATAGCGTTAACAGGCCCTGGCGCATCAGGCCTGCTGCCAGCGTTTGTATACGGACGTTGCAATGGCGATGTCCTGAACGGCGACCCCCGTCAGATCCGCGACCGAAATCTGGTCCGGCGTCTCACGTCCCCTCGCCCGGCCTCCGATGACGTCTCCGAGTTCCTGTAGCTCCGATGCATCGATGAGGCCATGGGCGATTGCGACCCGGATTTCGCCGTGATCGATGCATTGCGACGCGGAATCGACGACGCAGACGTCGGCTCTTTCCACGAGCGCCTCGTCGAGTTCCTGCTTTCCCGGGGCATCGGCGCCGACCGCCGTGATGTGCGTCCCGGCCCGAACCCAGTCGGCGCGAATCAGGGGCTCTTTCGACGGGGTTGCGGTCACGATGAGATTGCACGCTCGAACCAGGGATTCCAGGTCCTGAGCCACGTACGCGTCCATGTCCGAAGCGGAGAGCGACCGCACCAGCGCTTCCGCGTTCGCCACGGTCCTGTTCCAGATGGGGACCCTTCGGCAATCCGTAATCGAACGAAGACATTCCAGCTGCAATCGGGCCTGGATGCCGGCGCCGACGATACCGATGCGCCGGATATCGGCCGATGCGAGAAACTTCGCCGCTATGGAGCCTGCGATGGCCGTGCGCATGTCCGTCAAGTGGCCGTCATCGTTCAGTACCGCCAGCGGGTAGCCGGTTTCCGTCGAGCAAATCAGCATCAGGCCGACGCTCGGCTTGAGTCCCCTGGCGACGTTCTTGTAGAAGCCGCCGGCGATCTTGACGACGAAGTACGGGTCTCCCCTTATGTAGCCATACTTGATGTGGCACTCCCCGTCCGGGAAGGCCAGGTAGCCGACCGGCGGCACGACGGAATGGCCCTTGCTGTACTCGTCGAAATTGCGTTCGCAATCGCGCCGCACAGCGCCTATATCCAGGTGCTTTCTTATAGTGGCGAGGTTGAGAACTTCCATGCGTTTGCTGTCCCTGGCAAGAGTCACCTAGTCGGAAAATGTTCGGTGGCCCTCGGCGAGCAGGCACAGTATTTCGAACATCATGTTTGCGGCGACCAATGCGGTCCCGCCGGACGGATCCAGTGGCGGCGAGACTTCCACGACATCGGCTCCGACAATCGGGATTCCGCGAAGCTCGCGCAGAAAAACCTGCGCCTGCCTTGCAGAAATGCCCCCTGGTTCGAGCCCTCCAACTCCCGGAGCAACGCCTGGATCAAGCGCATCAATGTCAAAAGTCAGGTAGCAGTCGCTCCCGGCAACGACGCGCCGTGCTTTACTTGCGGCATCGACGGCGCCAAGCGCTTCGAACTCATCCATGTCGATAATCGTAATTCCCTGCGCCAGCGCCCAATCCAGCTCGTCCACACTGAACAATGTGCCCCTGACCCCGACCTGCACGGTTTTCCGTGGATCGACCAGGCCCTCCTCGATAGCGCGACGAAATGGCGTGCCACTCGCATACTTCTTGCCGAGCATCAAGTCCTGAGTATCCGAATGGGCATCGACCTGGATTATCGCAAGCGCCTTGTCTGCCGCCATCGAGCGGAGAATCGGCAAACTGATCGTGTGATCGCCGCCGATCGCCAGTGGCCGGGCGCCCGCACTGGAGACGGATTGCACGAAGTGCTGAATTGAGAGAAGACTCGCATCCAGATCGAGGGAATTGACCGGCGCATCTCCAATATCTGCAATGTCGCACAAGTCGAACGGTGCGATCTTCGTGCTGTAATTGACTTCACGTATCAGACGAGACATTTCGCGAATTTGTGCCGGCCCGTGGCGTGCACCGCTGCGAAAGGACGAACCCAGGTCAAGCGGCACGCCGAACATCGCGATATCCAGACCTTCCGGCGTATCGCGCAACTGGGAGCGCATGAAGGTTGCTACATTCGCAAACCGCGGTACGGTCGTGACGTCTGTTTGTTTCAGATCTGTCATATCAGGCGGTCAAGTCATTCAAGGTTCCACCAAAACGAATCATGTGCGGATCTTCAGCCTTCAAACTCCATTGAGATAATCGCCAAGGCGAACGGCCAGTGCGGCGAGAGTGAGTGTCGGGTTGGCTGCCGCAATGCTCGGGAAGACGGCATTGGAACAGACGTAGAGATTGTCCGTGCCGTGAACCTGCAGATTCGGATCGACGACACCGTCCGCATCGGAACGGCTCATGCGGCAGGTTGCAGACGCATGCGCCCCGTCAGGATCCAGAGCCCCGGTTTCAATCCCGTCTTCCTTGCAGCCTGCCGTCTTCAGGATATCGACAAACGTCTGCACGTGTTCCTGCCGTGTTTGCAGATTGACCTCGTGAACGCCAACATGAATTTCCGTCGTGGGAAGCCCGTGCCTCGTCTTGCCGCGTCCCAGGGTGACCCGGTTTTCCGGGCGTTCGAATTGTTCCATCTCACCGCCTAAGGAGACCCTCAGCTCCGACGTCACACTTGCATTCATTTCGGATCGTGAATCGTTCGAGAGAATTTGCTCTTCCAGAGAGGATGTCATGCCCGCACTGCCGGAAAACCACATCTTGCCCTTGTGTTGGTACTCCGGTGAATCGAAATGCCGGCTGATCAGAGAGTCGAAGCCAAGTTCGTTGGCGATCCTGTCCGGGTTTCCCGGCCGAACCCCCGAGGCGAAGAACACCGGATGACCGACAAGGTGCCGGCCGACGTGACCCGAGTCGTTGCCGATACCGTCAACCCAGTCCCTGCTGGCGGAGGAGAGCAGGAGCTTGCAGGACTCGAAAGTACCGCCGCAAACGATGACCGCCTCGGCTTCCATCGAACCGGGAGCACCCGTCTTGAGGTCCAGAACGTCGACACCGCGCGTACGCTTCTTTCCATCCATCAGTATTCGTGTGACGGGTGATTCGGTTCTAAGGGTCAGTCTGTCGCCATATTCGACTTGCAGTTGTTCCAGATCGAAGAGAGCCGTATACCGGGCATTCACGGGGCAATAATCGCAGGTACCGGTCGTGATGCATCGATCGCCGCTGCGGGCAAGCGACATGTGTCCATGGGTGATATCTAGGCTTTCCAGTGCATCGATAACCACCCTGTCACCCAAGGTAAACTCCGTTGCCTGGAACGGGTATCTGGCGCCGTAGCGTGGAGGATCGTCGTTGTCGGAATCACCGGTAACGCCCAATAGAATTTCCGCCCGCGCATACCAAGGCGCCAACTCGTCGTAATCGATGGGCCAGTCAACCCCGTATCCCGTGCGGGACTTCAGTTCGAAGTCTTCCGGCTTGAAGCGCGGCGTCAGCCCGCCCCAATGATTGGTCGTACCGCCCTTCATGAACAATCTTGAACCGCGCAACCCGAAGTGCTCGTTCTCCGTACGCGGGTCGTCGACGAACGGTTCATAGATGCGATCGTTGCCCGCCAGGTGATCGAGCCAGATGCGGCGGTTGCCTGGCGCAAACTCCGGGCCGGCTTCAAACACGGTGATCCGGTGATCTCCATTCACAAGTAGCTGCCGGGCCAGCACTGTGCCCGCTACGCCGGAGCCGACAATGATGATGGACGCCATTTCAGACAGCGCCCCGCCTATAGCTGTCCGCAGAAGCATACGGGCCACCGAAATAGCCTCTGTAGTTCACAAGGCCGAAGCTCCTGAAGGCCCCTGACAGGGGAACTTGATGCGCGATTATTTCGGAAAAGACATAGCGTCGTGCGCGTCCGATTCGGGTCGGCGCCAGCTCGTCCGCCGGAAACTCGGCAAACAGAAGCGACGACCAGGATCGATCATCCGATTCAAGCTCGCCTCGCATTCTGTCTACGAGCTGAACAGCGTTCTCGTATTCGGTGAGATAGGCAGGTGTCTCGCGACTCTTGAGTTGCAGGTCGCTTTCCAATTGACCGAAATAGGCGTCCAGTTCCGTCGGCAATTGCCAGGAGCGGGCAACGTAGTCGCACAGGGAAGCCAGCGTCTCGAAACTCCCGCGATCGAGCACGCCGGTGCGGTCACTGTTGACAGGAATGTCCGAGTCACTGATGAATTCGAGCAGGAAATCGCTGGTTGAACCCGTGATGGCACACCCGGCAAGCGGAACGCTGGCCAGAACCCCGGTGGAGATGCCCAGCTTCAGCAAGGTCCGCCGATCGACTCTCAGTGTCGTGCCCATGGTCACCCCCTGCCAGAGCATTTCGATCTCATCAGCGTCCTGCCCCACAGACCTGTGTACCCGCAAACGGCAAGCCGGAGATGAGGATAGACTTACGGACTGACGTAAGCCGTCTTTACGCTTGTGTAGAACTCCGCGGCGTAACTGCCCTGCTCGCGGGCTCCGTAGCTGGACGCCTTGATGCCGCCAAAGGGCACATGGTAGTCCACGCCCGCCGTCGGCAGGTTGACCATGACCATGCCGGCCCGGCTGGCCTGCTTGAAGCGCTCGGCCGCGGCCATGGACCGCGTGCAGATGCCCGTGGAAAGGCCAAAGTCCGTGTCGTTTGCAACGGCAGTGGCTTCGTCCTCGTCTGCCACCCGGATCACCGTTGCAACCGGGCCGAAGATCTCCTCGCGATTGATCCGCATGTCGTTGTGGGTATCGACGAACAACGCCGGCGACAGGTAGTAGCCGGGCGTCTTCCTTTCGACCGGTTCGCCGCCCGTTACCAACGTGGCGCCTTCTCCCTTCCCGATACCGATGTAGTCGACGTCCTGGTCGTACTGGACCTGGTCCACCACCGGGCCGATCTGCGTCGTTTCCTCGATGGCGTTGCCGACCCTCAGCGACCGGGTGGCGTCGATCATCGCGTCCACGAACCGGTCGTGAATGGCGTCCTCGACAATGAGCCTCGAGGACGCCGTGCAGCGCTGACCGGTGGAAAAGAACGCCCCGTTGACGGCGCAGTCCACCGCGATATCGATGTCGGCGTCGTTCAGGACCACCAATGGATTCTTGCCGCCCATTTCCAGCTGGAATTTTGCGCCCCTTGCGGCACAGGCGGTGGCGACGCGGTGGCCGGTCTTCACGGATCCGGTAAAGCTCACGGCACGGATCCGGGGGTCCTCCAGCAGGGCATTTCCGACGATGGAACCCGGACCCATGGCCAGGTTGAATACGCCCTTCGGCAGGCCGGCGCGGCTGATGATGTCGGCCAGCGCCCAGGCGCTTCCCGGTACCAGGCTGGCCGGCTTGAAGACCACGCAGTTTCCGAACGCCAGCGCGGGCGCTATCTTCCAGGCCGGTATGGCGATCGGAAAGTTCCAGGGGGTGACGATGCCGACCACTCCCACCGGTTCCCGCGTGATCTCCACGTTGATGCCGGGACGGACCGAGGGCACCAGTTCGCCGGTGAGTCGCAGGGCTTCGCCGGCGAAGAACTTGAAGATCTGCCCGGCGCGGGCGGCTTCGCCGACCGCTTCGGGCAGCGTCTTGCCTTCCTCCCGTGCCAGCAGACGGCCGAGTTCCACCTTGCGGGCAAGAATCTCGGTGCCGATGGTGTCGAGGATATCGAACCGCTGCTGGATCCCGCTCCCGGACCAGCCGGGGAAAGCCTCGGCGGCAGCGCTGATCGCGCGCTCGGTATCCGACGCATCCGCCAGCGAATACTCTCCGACCACTTCGTCGGTATTCGAGGGGTTGATGTTCGGACAGGTCTCGGAGGACGCACGCCACTCCCCCGCGATAAAGTTCTGATGTAGCGACATGTGTTCTCCGATTACCCGTCAATGATTGCCGGGCCTGCCTTCTACAGCAAGGCCCGTTAACGATCGAACCTGGCCCAGGTCGGCCACGCTCCCTTGGTGGAATACTGTATACGATTTTAGTATATTCGAGTCAACGATCCGCCAGCGATCAGGTGCCATGGCCAACCGTTCCCTGCGTAGTATCCGAACGGTTGATTCCCATACCGAGGGTAACCCGACACGGGTCATTGTGGACGGCGTTCCGGCGCCTCCCGGGGGCAATCTTCTCGAGCGGCGCGACTGGCTCAAGACCAACGACGACGGCATGCGGCGACTGGTCAATTTCGAGCCGCGCGGCTCGGGACTGATGTGTTCCGTACTGCTGCTTCCGCCCGATTCCCCGGACGCGGATTTCTCCGCCATCATCATGGAACAGGACGAGTACGTTCCCATGTGCGGCCATTGCATCATTGGCGCGGCAACCACCGTCGTCGCCGAGAGAATGGTTTCCGTCACCGAACCGGTCACCACCGTCCGCTTCGATACGCCGGCGGGCCCGGTTGCCTGCGACGTGCGCGTCGAGTCCGGGAACATCGGGTCGGTCAGTTTCGAGAACGTCGAGAGTTTTCTGTTGGTGGAGCGCGCCCCAATAGACGTTGAGGGATTCGGCCGGATCGAGATCGACGTGGCCTACGGCGGCGACCTGTACGCCTTTGTCGACGGAGATGCGCTGGGACTGGACCTGGGCATCCACAACGACGGCACTTTGATCGACGCATGGCTCAAAATCCGGGCCGCCGTGGGGGAACAGGTGGAAACCATCCACCCGGACGATCCATCCATCAATCGCTGCTACCAGGTGCTGTTCACATCCAGCCGCAAGACGGTCGGCGACTACCGGCACACAGTACTGGTGCCTCCGGGCACCCTCGACCGTTCGCCCTGCGGCACGGGTACCAGTGCCCGGGTGGCGATGCTGTACCGGCGCGGAGAGGTCGGTCTGAACGAGCCGAAGCGGTTCGAGGGACCCCTGGGAACCTGTTTCGTCGGCGAGGCGGTCGCCAGCGAGGTTCGCAACGGCATTACTTTCATCAGGCCGCGCATCACGGGCCGTGCCTACATCACCGGCTACCATCAGTTCGTCCTGGACCCTGCCGACCCGCTGCCCGAGGGTTACCGTGTCGGCCCGGCGCCCCGGGACCTTTCCCAATGACCCCCACAACGAGAGGGAATGCGGCATGCAGTGGATAGGGGCTATTATGTGATCTTGAAATACTTGGATATCGACAAAAGCGAGGAATCCGATTGAGCATCCGACCCCCAAACTCTGAGTGCGTGCGAAACCAACCATGATTACCCGGAAAACCGTCACTTCCTCCGTAGTGGACATACTGCGCGAGAAGATCATCTCCCATGAAATCGAAGCGGGTACGCCGTTGCGGCAGAACGCGCTGGCGGACGAACTCAACGTCAGCCGAATACCGGTGCGCGAGGCCCTGCTGCAACTGGAGGCCGAAGGCCTGGTCGAGTTCGCTCCCCACCGGGGCGCGGTGGCGACCCGTATTTCCGTCGATGAGGTCAACGAGTTGTTCGGCCTGCGGGCCATTCTCGAGTGCGATGTATTGGGGTACGCGCTGGCCAAGATCACCGACGAAGACCTCGAAATCGCGCAGCTGATTCTCAAGGAATTCGATGAGTTGCTGAAGCCCGGCGCGGACAGGTTCACCTGGGGCGCCCTGAACTGGAAGTTTCACAGAAGCCTCTACCTGCCGTCGGGAAGGAAGCGAACGCTGGGCCTGATCCGCCAACTCCATACCAACTGCGACCGGTATCTTCGTATACAGATACAGCTTGTTGCCGATTTCTCCAGGGCCGAAGAAGAGCATCACGAACTGTTGCGCCTGTGCTGGGCGCGTGACAAGCGCGGGGCCAAGAAGTTGCTGAAGACGCATATCTTGACCACGGGCAGGGGACTTATTCGCGCGTTCGAGGCTGTCCCCTGAGCATGGACGCTGGCCGCTCGAGGCAAGGGTCCGGCCGCCTTCGACCGCCGGGGCGACTGCCCGCCCGGCGCCGCGTCCTGGCCCACGATGTCGCCGGACGGACGGAAAATCGCCTATTCCTACAGCGAAGAGGGCGGGGATTCATCCCGGATAATGATCATGAATGCGGACGGCAGCGGGCGGGAAGTGCTGGTCGGGAACGGCAGCATTCCCAGGTTTGCCCCCAGATAGCGATCATGGCCCCCAACCCGGCGACATTTCATGGGGCGTACTCCCGACCGGGGGCATTTCTCTATCCTCGCGGCCGGCATGATTGAACCAACGAGGGCGTAAACTCGGACCGACCATTGAAGATCGAACAGTACAGGCGCAAGCGTTCCGGCCTCCGCCGAACGGTTCGAACGGTGGATTCCCACACGGAGGGGAATCCCACCCGGGTGATCATGGAAGGCGTGCCGGTGCCTCCCGGCGAAACCCTGCTCGACAAACAGCGGTGGCTGGCCGAGCACGATGACGCGCTGCGAAAGATCCTCTGTTTCGAACCGCGCGGCGGCGGGCTCATGTGTTCCGTGCTGCTGATGCCGCCCCTCGACGCGGACTGCGACTTTTCCGTCATCATCATGGAACAGGAAGGCTACGTTCCCATGAGCGGCCATTGCATCATCGGCGCCGCAACGACGGTCGTGGAGACCGGCCTGGTACGGGCGCAGTCGCCGGTCACCGTCGTCCGATTCAACACCCCGGCCGGGCAGGTGACCTGCCATGTGGACTGGGACGGCACGGCAGCGACGTCCGTGACATTCGACAACGTGGACAGCTTCGTGCACCGCAGCGGCGCGTCCATCGAAGTCGAGGGGTTCGGGCACGTCGAAGCCGACATCGCCTTCGGGGGCGACTACTACGCCATCGTCGACGCCGACAAGCTGAATCTGCAACTTCGCCCCGACAGGGATGGAGAGCTGATCGCAGCGTACGTGGCCATTCGCAAAGCCGTCGCTGCGCAGCTTGACATCGTGCATCCGGAGCAACCGCACATCAACCGGTGCTACCAGCTTCAGTTCACATCCAGCGAGACCCGCACCGGCGACTACAAGCAGACGATACTGTCGCCGCCGGGCGCCATCGACCGGTCCCCGTGCGGGACGGGGACGAGCGCGCGGCTCGCGTGCCTCTACAGCAGGGGCGAAATCGGCCTGAGCGAGCCGAAGCGATTCGAGGGCGTGCTGGGTACCTGCTTCACCGGCCAGGTCACGAAGGCGGAGGCCAGGAACGGTATCACCTACGTGACCCCGAGAGTAACCGGCAGTGCCTTCATTACCGGTTACAACCGGTTTGTGTTGTATGAAGACGATCCTTTTCCAACCGGTTTCCGGCTGGGTCCCGCGCCGGGCGAACAGCCCGATTGACGCGTGACCGGAAGTTTGTTTACAGCACTTTCCACAAGAGGCTAAGGAATGGAACCATCGACAACCATTAGAAGAATGATGGCAGGGAACATACTTTTTGTTCCCGACTATCAGCGTGCGTACTCTTGGGACACCGAGGTTGACCATAAGAAACCTCCAAAACAGGTCAATACCTTCTTGACTGACTTGGATGACTACAACAAAAGCTTGCATGACAAAAACCACAGTGACAATAAACCGAAGTATTATTTCGGACATTTTCTGTTTGAAAAAAAATCAGAACACAAATTTGGAGTCATCGACGGACAGCAACGACTTACAACCATCGTAATTTTTCTCTCTGTTCTATTCCGTCGACTAGAATGCCTTGGTAGCCTTACCGACCGAGAAGAAGTACTTCGTGAAGACCTCATCAAGCGACGAAACAGATACAGCTTTTCTACTGTAAGCTACGATAAACTGGTATTCCGGGATTATGTGATTTCCCCTGAGCCAAATTTTCAACCTAGTCCTGAAACTGAATCGGCAAAAAGAATCGTAAGAGCCTGCAATTACTTTACCGAAAAGCTCTCGGATAAAAGTGAAGAAGATCTCTTGAAAATGCTTGATTCCATAAAGCACTCCCGATGTACTACTCATGTAGTAACTAATGTGTCTGAAGCAATTCAGATGTTCATATTCCAAAACAATAGAGGAAAAAGGCCTTCAAACTTAGAACTAGTCAAGGCTCAATTCATGTTCAACATTCATCTTCACGTAGGTGAAGATAAAGCAGATTTAATTGGCGAAATAAAATCGCGATTTGAGCGAATCTATAGATCAATTACATCCATTGAGTACAATATCAACGAAGATGATGTTTTAGTATATACATTAAGGGTGTATTTTAATTCTCTACTCCAGTCAAACGCAGTCGAAAGAATAGATAAGGAACTTTCGAACGGAAACTCCATTGAATCCATTGAGTTTATAATGAAATTCACAAAATCGCTTGAGAATAGCTTCAGGCATCTCAGGACTTTCTTTTGTGAAGACGAAAGAAACAATATTGAAGTTCACTCTCTCGTTTCACTTGGTGGAATAGGTATTGCGATTCCGTTTATCATTAAGGCGTATAGAGCAGATTTTCCAAAAAGTAAATTGTCCGAACTCTGTTCAAGCTTGGAATCGTTGCTCGTTCGACACAGAATAATTGGTACCAGAGCTGACATTGCAAGGAGATTAAATGGTGTCTACGAGAAGTTGACAGAGAATGATTTTGAAACAGAATCAATTGCGAAACAAATCAAATTCATGAAAGAGATTGCTTCTGAATCTGAATCTTGGTGGTGGGCATACTGGAACAACGACGCTTTTAGCGAGGCTGTGAGGAAAAAAGCAAATCAAGGCGACATTAATCATTCATTCGCGAAATTTCTTCTTTGGAAATACGAACTCCATCTTGAGGCACAAGGTAGGAGCGGATATTGTCCAACAAGATTCGATAAGATTATCAAGCCTGAGTTGGAGCATATTTCTCCTAAGATTGCTCCAAAGGAAATTCCTGAAGACGGATACGATGAATATGACGATGAATTTCAAAATCAGTACGTTGATTGCTTGGGAAACTATTTGCTGATTTCAAAATCTCACAACTGTTCAATAGGCAACAAACCATTTTCGGAAAAAAGGGCCAGCTATAAAGCTTTGGAACAGCAGCGAGAAATTCAAAGAATGACAGAGAGCACGGAAACATGGACGAAGGAACACATTAGAAAGAGAAAGTCAAAAATTGTAACTTTCTTGATCGATACCTTTTAGCACAACGAGTCGTTAAGGGCTATTGAATATCAAAAGATGGCAAAATTTAGTGGGAAAGCCATCTCCCAAACGTTCTAGGGCGAATTGGCCCGATGAATCTGAGTATGGTAGTAAATCGATACGCGAATCAGCAGTCGTGCATCGCGCATTTGGAGCGGTTGAGATTTAACCGACGAGCTACGTAGTTCGGCAGAGCAGGCGCATCGTCCGTCATGTGCGGAGGGCCTGAAACTGCGAGGTGCGGGGAGGTGATTGTGTATAGACTTCCATTCTTGTTGACTACCCTTACATTATTGCTGGGATATCTCATGGCGAACTCTGACTCCCGGGCACAGGATCTCCAGCCGATTCCCCGGCCGGAATCGGAAAATGATTACCGGCTGGAGAAAAGCCGGATGGTGCCCATGCGGGACGGAGTGCGCCTAGCGACCGACCTCTACTTTCCCGACGTGGAACACCAACAATTACCCGTCGTCCTGATTCGCACGCCCTACGACAAGAATGTGATGAGGGACAATCCGGACGGCGACGCCCACATGTTCGCCTCCCACGGTTTCATCGTCGCTACCCAGGACAGCCGCGGCAAGTTCGAGTCCGAAGGCATCTATTCGCCGCCCGCCGGCCACGAGGCCGAAGACGGCTACGATACGGTGGACTGGATCGCCAGGCAGGCCTGGTCCAACGGCCGGGTCGGCATGCACGGCTGCTCCTACCCCGCCGAAGTACAGGCGGCGACGGCCCCGCTGAAGCATCCGAACCTCACCACGATGATCCCCCGCAACGGCCCGATGATCGGCGCCGCCAACGGCCGGTACCGGTACTGGTCCGGGTTCAAGGGCGGCGTGCTGGATTTCGCGGCGTCGTTCCCGTGGTATTTCGAAACGGGCGTCAAGTACTCGTTCAAGCCGCCGCCGGGGCTGCCGGACGAGATAGTCGACAGGATTCGCGAATTCTACGATCCCACACCGTCGCGGCTGCCCCAGCCGGACTGGGAGCAACTCGTATGGACGTTGCCGCTGGTGGACATCATGAACAAGGCCGGCGCGCTGCCGAACGATTTCCACGAACTCATCACCCGTGACTTCGGTGACCCCTGGTGGCACGACACCATGGGCTATTACGACGGCACCGAGACGATCGCGGTATCCGCCCTCCACGTGAGTTCCTGGTACGACATCAGCGTCGACGAGACGATCTTCGAGCACCACTACTTCCGCGAGAACGCCACCACGGACGCCGCCGCCAACGGCCAGTTCCTGATCCTCGCCCCCTCGACCCATTGCGCCTACGAGCAGGCTACGGAGAGAACGCTGGTCGGCGACCGCGATATCGGCGATGCGCGCCTGGACTTCTACGCCATCTACCTGGACTGGTTCGATTACTGGCTCAAGGGCATCGACAACGGCCTGATGGACGCACCAAAGGTCCGCTACTACACCATGGGCCGCAACGAGTGGCGCACCGCCGACCAGTGGCCGTTGCCCGACGTTCAATACACGAATTACTACCTGAGGAGCGGCGGTGAGGCCAACAGCCGCCATGGCGACGGCTGGCTTTCCACCGAACCGCCCGGGGACGAACCGTCGGACTCCCTTGTTTACGACCCCGGCAACCCGGTGCCATCGACGGGCGGCCCCCGAGGCACGAGTTGGGGCACCAAGGCCGGCGCTGTGGACCAGGGGCGGGTCGAGTCCCGCCACGACGTGCTGGTCTACACGACACCGCCTTTGGAGGAGGGCATCGAACTCACGGGTCCCATCACCGCGATCCTCTACGTGTCGTCATCGGCCCGGGATACGGACTTCACGGTCAAGCTCGTGGACGTGTACCCCGACGGTACGGCCTACAACATCCAGGGTTCGATCCTGCGCGCCCGCTACCGGGAGGGGTTCACCAACAAGGTGTGGATGGAGGAAGGCGGCGTCTACGAACTGCGCATTGACGTCGACGCCACGAGCAACTGGTTCCCGCCGGGCCACCGGATCCGGGTCCAGGTGTCCAGCAGCAACTTCCCGCTGTACGAGCGCAACATGAACACCGGCGGCAACAATTTCGACGAGGTGGAATGGGTGATCGCGGAGAACACCGTGCATCACTCTGCCGAGTACCCCTCGCACCTAATCTTGCCGGTGATCCCCGACCGAGATTGATGTTCCGGCGCACTTCGTGATAATGTACACGACGCAGGACTACTAACGGCTGCGCGGTGCGGTGTGGGAGCATCTCTTAGTGACCATGGACCGTATGGGCCAGGAAGCGTCCGCGCACAACCTGACGGCCGCGAAGCTTGATGCGCCGCTTGCGGATGAAAGCCGATCGATCAGTACGTCGATACCAACGTACTGATCAGCGTTGCCGATTGCATCGTCACCGGTGACTGCGACCTTGTGGAGGTGTCTCCATTTCAAGGCATTTCGATTCTGCCGCCTACTGTCTTCCTGAACCGAACCGCAAATTTAACAAGCCTGTGAAGGCTGACCGTAGCCGCCGCAATGGTTCAGTGTCCTGATGGGACATTGGGATATTCGCACCAAGGTTGACGCGGGATACTTCGGCCATGTAACCATTATGCAATCGACGCTGCGTTTCTGTTCATGCCAACAAATCCGAATACATGGCTTTGCGAGTTCTTCGCGGCCCGAGAGATGGAAGGCCCCGACGGGCGACCGCTGTACGCCTATCGGTGCGGAAGCAAAGAATTTGAGTCGCTGACAGAAGCACTCTCCGCTTCCTATCCATATGGCGACAGCAGCGAAGCAACGATCCGCGCGTTCGTCCTCTACGCGTCGGAGTGGTGGCAGCGCCGATACGATGGTCGCCATTGGGCTTGGGAACCGCTGTTGGCGTCCATCGAGTGGCGCTGGGTGAAATATCCCGATCTGTACGCTCCGGTAAGGCGAGCATGGGTTTGGTGGCGAGTCGATCTCGTGCGCTTGCCGAAGTCAGTACGCTATCTTGGGACGTTCGCCTGCCAGGGTGGTCTGCCGCTCGCGTTCGTCGGCGACGCCGATAACCGGATTGCCTACTACCTGCGTGCCGTGCTTAAGCACGCGGCAAGGTATCGGCAATTCGTGGACGATCCAATCGAATTGGCGAGGGATCAGCAACGACTTCTGCGCCCGCCTACATTGCGCCGAGATTATGTGTTTCGTTTGACTGCGGACCTGATCGACGCGGTGCTCGATCTTGAGAGCGACGCTCAGGGCGACGACCCGCTGAATGCCCTCGACGAAGCGCGGCAAGATTGGCGCGACACTATGCCGCTCGATCTTGAAGATGAGCGGGCGCGGGATCTTCTGACGGGATTGCTTCGCGAGGCCAAGCGAAGTTCGTCAGATCGAGTGGAGAATTTTCGCCTTGAACGGTTCTTGCGCTATACCGGCAGCGGTTGGCGTCTCGGAGCGCGAGTACTGCTTCCCCCGACTGTTCCGGTAGACAGGCTGGCCCGGGTACTCGGAGTATCGCCAACCACGCTGCCGCACCGGTTGCAAGTCTATTTGCATGGAGACCGCGCCCGCATCGTGGGCATGTACGCTTCTCGGTCGGACGACTTTCTGCTCGTGCAAGGTCAACAAACCTCGCCGACCGAAATCTGGGACGCGGAAGCTGTGAACGAGGTTCGACTTCAATTCCGGTCTGGAAACGTGATTGGCGGGCTGGTCGTTCCCTACCGGGGAAGCGCCCTTAGCGACTTACCGTGGACTTTCCGTAGCGATCAAGACGAATGTACCTTCCTCGGCGAGGGAAGCGTCAGTAATCGTTCACCTGAACTGCTTGTGCTGGCGCCGGACGGTTGCGCGGTGGAAAGCGCGGTCACCGTGGACAGGCTTGCGGATATGGTCCTCAATAGGGTTCTGTGGAGGGTTTCTGAACGGACCACTATAAACACCCCTACTGGGCGTTGCGTAGTCAGGCCATCTTCCGGTCATCAGGCAGAGGAACAAGAATACCGGCTGTCGGGCCACCGATATTACGGCTTTGAATGTGTGTGGCCGGTTTTTCGAAATATTCCTACGTTGCGCATCGCCAAGGCCGAACAAGCTCCGCGCACCGTGACAAACAACGAGGTCGCTTGGCGGCAGACGGGTCAAGATTGGCGGCGAAGTCCCGACACCGATACCTTCGGGTTGTGGGAAATACGGCATGTTCGCGGCGGTGAGCTTCGATACTTTGGCCGTGCCGGCATCCTGCCAGAACGATTCGATCTGTCCCTAGGGCCGGGCACGGACACTAGCGAAGGACATTTCATATTGAATGGCACAGACTCGTGTTTGACAGTTCCTCATACATATTGTGGCAGATGGGTGTCCGGGGGGACGTAGAAACAAAGGCTTGCGGCGGTTTCGGCTGGATACAGGCTCCGGATGGATAGATACATGGAGTGATCCGTCAGGCATTGTGGGCCGGTATGGAGTTCGGTATCATTGGATACATGTACCTGCGCCAGTCCACGCAAAAGCGCGCCGACGGCTCCAAGCTCCGGCACCTGCAAATCGCCGAGAACGAATGGGACCCGGCGAAGAAGCGCTCGCGGGTGCGGATTCTGTACAACTGCGGCCGCGCCGACGATCCCGAGGCCACGGAGCGGCTGCGGCGGTTGGCCCGCAGCATCCTGAAGCGCTGCTCGCCGGAGGAACTGGCCGCGGCGGACACGGGATTGACCGTGGTGGACGCGTGGCCCCACGGGGACATCCACGTCCTGGGGGCGTTGTGGCGGCGGGCGGGCTTGCCGGAACTGATCGGGGAGCTGGTGGACGCGCGCAAGTTCGGGTTTCCCGTGGAGCGGGCGTTGTTCGCGCTGGTGGCCAACCGGACGTGCGCGCCGTCGTCGAAGTGGCGCTGTTGGGAACGGTGGCTGGCCGGGGAGGTGCGCATCGAGGGCTGCGGGGGCTTGGAGCCGCAACACCTGTACCGGGCGATGGACGTGCTGCAGGCGCACAAGGACGCGCTGGAGGAAGGGTTGTACCATCGCCTGGCGGACTTGTTGAACCTGGACGTGGAGGTCATGTTCTACGACACGACCTCGCTTCACTTCGAGATCGCCGACGAGGACCCCGACGACCCGGAGACGGGGGCGCCGGGCCTGCGCAAGCGGGGCCATTCGAAGAACGGGCGCGGCGACGCGCCGCAGTTGCTGGTGGGGCTGGCGGTGACGCGGGAAGGCTTTCCGGTGCGCCACTGGGTGTTTCCGGGCAACACGGTGGACGTGACCACGGTGGAGCGGGTGAAGGCGGATCTGGGGGGCTGGCGGCTGAACCGCTGCGTGTTCGTGGGCGACGCCGGGATGGTGTCGGCGCAGAACCTGCGCGCGCTGGCGCGCGGCGGCGGCCGGTACATCGTGTGCATGCCGGCGCGCCGGGGTTCGGAGGTGGACAAGGAGGTCGTCGGCCGCCGCGGGCGCTACCGGGAGGTGGCGCCGAACCTCAAGGTCAAGGAGGTCGTCGTCGGCGACGGGGAGCGGCGTCGCCGTTACGCGGTGTGCTTCAACCCCCGGGAGGCCGAACGCCGGCGGGCGCATCGCCGGGAGGTGTTGGCGGAGCTGGAGGCCGAACTGGCCACGGTGTCGGACCTCCCCGACGGCGAACAGCACCGCAAGCGGGTGTGCGGGTTGCGCGCCAGCGCCCGCTACGGGCGGTACGTGCGCCTGACCAAGGGCGGGCGTCCGCGCGTCGACCGCGCCAAGGTCAAGGCCGCGGAGCGCCTCGACGGCAAGTTCGTGGTCCACGGCAACGACGACACGCTCACCGCCGAGGACCTGGCGCTGGGCTACAAGCAGCTGTACCGCGTCGAGCAATCCTTCCGGCAACTGAAAAGCGAGTTGCGGCTGCGCCCCGTATACCATCGGGTGGCGCGCCGCATCCACGCGCACATCGCGCTAAGCGTCATCGCCCTGTTGCTGGAACGGCTCGCCGAGCACGCCTGCGGTGACACCTGGCGGAACATCCGCGACGATCTGCGGCAGATCAAACTTGTCCAATTGTCGGGGCCGAACGGGGACCTGTGGCAGGTCACCGAACCCCGTCCAAACGCCCGCAAGCGACTGAAATCCTTACAAATAACCCCGCCGCCGCCGATCCTGAAGCTGGGCTGAACGCCTAGTGACATGGGTGCTTTCGGGAACGCCCGCAAGCCTTTGTTTTGCCTAAGAATATCGCATTTCTGTATCTATGAACTGTCAAACACGAGACAGAGGCCGCCAAGGTTTCGGTCGATGAGGCTGACACTGAGTGGGACATTCAAATTGAAGAAGATACGGTACGAGTCCATGTGGTCGCTCGCAACCCGACCGCGCCACCGGTTCGCGTGCGACTGCATCTGCATTGGCGCGACGCGGCGGCATTGGTGGTTCATGCCCCATTCCCCGGCCACGGGGCACGTTTTCTTCGAGACAGCAGATCATTGGACGCCCGGGGAGTTGCGATCGATGACCTCTACGGAGTGCGAGCGATGGCGTTATCGCCGGATAACACCCAGCAGTTTTGGATCGAGGGCGACCTGAAAGCGCCAGACCTGGGCGATTTGCTCCGCGTCGCGTACTTCCGCCGACCGCTACGCAAGCACAGCGTAACGCATGAGCTCGCCCTCATCGAGTTACGGCCCATGATCGAACAGTTGCTCACCGCATCGTCTTCCGCTGAGGCGACCGTAGGATTGCGTATCGTGGACAAATCTCAACGTGAATACGCCAGCATCGAAGTTTTGCGATTTTCGGCGGTGCTTGACCACGACCCCAGCATGGCATTTGTATCCACCTCGAATTCGCTGAACGACAATGGTGGGACAAGCATTGTGTGCGAAGCCTTGCCGCTTGCTCGACCGAGCGATGAACCGGTCTCGCTCTCCATCGTTCGTTCTTCCGACGCCTTCCAGGGTGCCATATTGCCCCAAGACCTGAGTATGGACGAGACTTGGCTGGTGGTAGCGCGCCACGATAATCGAGTTCCAGTCCGCCCCATTACTGTCGGCGGCAGGTCACACTCATTTTCTGATATCAGAGACTCTGAAACGTTGCGGCTTTCCGAGGCGATAACTATCGCGGACCCAGAGTTGAGGCAAAGGAACGTAGGTGCGGCAATGGATGCGATGTTGGACGCTGCGGATACGAGCCGTGTCGAGGAAGAATGGTCGTTTCTAAACGACGCGTTGCTGTGCGGCGCGGATGTCCCGGCGACCGCGTTCGATCTCCTTACGGTGTTAACGACGAAACCAAGGCTATTGGTCCGGTGCCTGTTTCGGCTGGAAAGAACGCATCGACAGTTGTTATGGCGTCTTGAACAAGAATTGCCTTTCAGTTGGCTGCTCGTTGAACGAAATATCTGGTGGACCGAGGCCAAGCGCGAATTCGATCAACTCCGCGATCAGCTTGCGGGCGCGATAGGCGGTGACCACGGTCAGATTGCCCACCAGCACATATGCTCCATTGTCGACGAGGGAGTTGAACGCCTATCGGCGCTGAACACGGTGGCAACGGATATCGCCCTGCGCTTTGAGGGTAACGCTGTGAGCGAGTCACTCGTAATGCAGGCACGACGGTATCGCGACGACCAAACGTCCGAGAAAGTCACTTTGTGGGCGAGTATGGACGACTGGCCACAGGGCTATGGGCGGCGAGAGTGGGCGCAAGAACTTGATCCCCGCCTCGATAAACTACCAATCTGGCAACATTCGGATGAGCATCGGGCGCGTCAGCCAATCTTCGACACGCCGGTCGCGGCAGCGTTGTGTTGTTTCGTCACCAAACCAACGCCCCGAACTGCATTTCTTGTCAAACGAATCCGGGCACACGACCCGGACTGGTTCGACTTGGCATACAGCGCGGCATGGTTCCGGTTTGCGCACGCGGAAGATAACCGATGACCGGCACCATCAGCATTTCGGGGCTCATCCGCGACCTCACCACTCGCTCGGGCCGAGCCATCCTCTCGCAACTGGGTTTGCGGTCTCCAGCCCTACGCGAGTATCTCGCGAATCTATACGCGAACGAACCGGGCGAACCCGGAGCATTGCTGGCCGACCCAGTGCTGGAAGCGGCGTTTGGATGGGAGTTGGCAAATGTGGACATGCAGGGATTGGTTTCAAGCGGCTTGCTACGAAAGGGGTTGGTTTCATCCATGGACAAACCGCCGCGCGCCTACCGGGATCACGCATTTCCTTGCACCCGCAAGCCGTTTCAACATCAGTTGGATTGTTGGCAGCACCTTCTGGATGACAAGCCCCGATCAGTATTGGTTGCGAGCGGGACGGGCTCTGGAAAGACCGAGTGCTTTCTCGTGCCGATTCTCGAAGACTTGGCACGGGAAAGTGAACGCATCGGCAAGTTGACGGGAGCACGGGCACTCTTTCTCTATCCCCTGAACGCTCTCATCAACAGTCAGCGCGACCGTCTGCGGGCTTGGTGCAATGGCTTCGGAAGCGATATCCGATTCTGCCTCTACAACGGCGAGACACCGGAGACAGCGCCAGCACACGATCAGAGGCGGGCAGGCGCGGAACAGATATCCAGGCGGGTTCTACGTGATGACGTGGCACCGCTGCTCGTCACAAACTCGACGATGCTGGAATACATGCTCGTCCGCACGGAAGATCGACCGATCCTCGATCAATCCCACGGCAAGCTACGTTGGATCGTTCTCGATGAGGCCCATACGTACGTCGGCTCCCAAGCCGCAGAGATGGCTCTATTGCTTCGTCGTGTCACTCACCGCTTTGGTGTGGACCCGTCCAACGTCCGTTATATCGCCACTTCGGCGACGATAGGCGACGCGGACACGGCAGATGACTTGCAGCGCTTTCTTGCCGACTTATCCGGCGCTCCGCTAGACCGCGTTCATGTTGTAACCGGGGAACGTTTTGTGCCGACGCTACCGCAGCGTGATCCAAGTCGGGCCGTAAGAAACCTCGATAATCTGCAAAACGGCGCACTATATGGCGCTCTTTGCCACGATCCCGCCGCAAGAGTGGTACGCGCCTGCTTAGCCAAGGAGCCCGCCACGATCAAGGCGCTACAGAAGGTATCCGGCCTGGACGTCAGATCGTTGACTGCGCTTCTCGAAAAGGCTTCAACAGCCCGGCGCAATGATACGGCTTTCCTGCCATTGCGTGTCCACCTTCTTCATCGGGCTCAGAGCGGATTATGGGCTTGCGTCAATCCTTCTTGCGGCGGTCGTGACCCGAGCATTGACGAATCTTGGGATTTCGGTGCGCTCTTCCCCGAGCGCCACACGCGTTGTGAACACTGCGACTATCCGGTATTCGAATTGATCGTGTGCGGGGAGTGCGGGCAGGATCATTTGTCCGCCGAGGAGGAGTTTTCGGGCGAGACGGGAGAACAAAAGCTGAAGCCCTATGTTGAGGAAGCGGACATCGACGAGTTTCAGCTTGAAATCGACCCCGATGATAGCGAGGAAGTCGCACCGCTCCCTTCGTCCGTCATCCGCCGGCTGGTCTGCGGGCGGGGCTACAATGCGGAGCGGATCGAAGAGTGGCGTCTGAAACGGGATCGAACTCTCTCCAAGGATGGTGATGGAATCCCGATCCGTCTTTCGCAAGTCGATACTGGCCCGCTAGCGTGCCCCCGTTGCGGGATCAGGGATAATCAACGACGTCGCTTTCGGGAACTACGCATCGGTGCCCCCTTTGCGCTGTCGACCATCGTGCCAACGGCCTTGGAACACACGCCCCCGATGCGCTCGGGCGCTAGTCTTCCAAGCCAGGGCAAGCGATTGCTTGGCTTCAGCGACTCACGACAAGGTTCGGCGCGCTTGGCGGTAAGACTTCAGCAGGAGGCGGAGCGAAACCGAGTCCGCAGCGTTCTCTATCACGCGCTGGCCGCCGAAAGGCGCCAACCGGATACTGTGCAACTTGAGCATCAGATAGAAGAACTGGAGAAAGCAAATCTTCCCGCACTACACCCGATCCTAAAGGACAAGAAAGCCGAATTGGCCCAAGCTCGTGCGGAGAGCGGGTTCGGAACACTTTCTTGGAAAGACTCTGCCGAACGCCTGAAGGGGGACTCGAGCCTGCGTCGAATGCGCAAGTACTTCCGGGACGCCAGTTATATTTCCGCCACCTTGGAAGAGTTCGCCGAATTTTGCCTTTATCGGGAGTTCTTCCGGCGACCGAAGCGCATGAACTCGGCTGAGACGATGGGCCTTATCTCACTAAGCTACCCCAAGCTGAAGAGTGCGGCAGTCCCACCCGGTTGGCCGCTCCAGCCCGGAGACTGGCAAGTATTTCTGAAACTGATGGTTGACTTTTTTGCGCGGGACATTAGCGCAGTGAATATGAAGGACGAATACCTCCGCTGGATGGGGATACCCGTTCGCAAGCGGTACATCCAAGGTCCGGCCTACGACGGTGAATTGACGCCCCGGCAACGGCGTTGGCCGTCAATTCGACTTGCAGGCCGGCCTTCGCGGTTGCCTCGCCTGTTGCGGGAAGCCTCCGGGTTGGACGACTCGCTTTCCAGTAACGACAGGATCAACGAGGCAATGCAGTACGCTTGGGAAGCGCTACGCCCTCATTTCCAGCAGTTCGCGGATGGTTTCCTACTGAAACTTGACGAAATCGCTATTTTGGGCGAACTCCCGTCCGGCAACATCTGCGCCTATACCGGACGAGTGCTCGATGCGACGCTGAACGGATTGTCTCCGTACCTGCCGCAGCGCGGCGAACCGGAACAGTGTCGCGCATTCGAGCCGCCGCGAATACCCAAGGCGTACTGGCGCGATGCATCCGGTCGCGAGGCCAGCCATGGAGAGATTGCGGATTGGTTGGAAACCGACCCGGACGTGCGAAAGGCCCGCGAGCTTGGCGTATGGTCCAATCTGAATGATCGAATAGTCGCTAACGTACAGTACTTCGAGGCCGCCGAACACTCGGCTCAGCTTGACGGACGCCGTTTGCGCGCACTCGAAGAGCGCTTCAAGAAAGGAGACTTGAATGTGCTCAGTTGCTCCACCACCATGGAGATGGGCGTCGACATCGGCGGACTATCGGCAGTGATCATGAACAACTCGCCGCCCAGTTCCACCAACTACCTGCAGCGGGCCGGGCGTGCCGGACGACGGGGCGAGGGCGTATCCTTCGCGGTCACGCTCTGCCCAAGCTCGCCACACGGCGAACAAGTGTTCAACAATCCACTGTGGCCATTTACTTCAAGGACGAGCGTCCCCCGAGTTGCCCTCGACAGCGGACGACTCGTGCAAAGACACGTCAACTCCCTGTGTCTTGGCGCGTTTCTGGAAAACCGCGATGCCCATCGGCTCAGGACGGGCTGGTTTTTCAACCCCGACGAGTCGACCGGGACGCCCCCCGGCAGAGAATTCGTCGAGTGGTGCCGAGTCGACGCGGAAAGTAACGAACGGCTGCTACAGGGATTGAAGTGGCTTGTCAAACGCACGGTTTTGGATTCCGCCGAGCCAGCCCGGATGCTAAACGCCAGCGCGGACGCGTTGGAGCGAGCCATGGATGCTTGGCGGCGAGAGGTAGATGCACTGCGTAAGGACGCGGCGCAGTTCGAGGATGGATCCGGGCAGTCACGCGCCCCGGCTGTTCTTGCGATAAAGCGGCAACTGAGACGGCTGGAGGGCGAGTACCTTCTCGGCGAATTAGCCAATCGACAGTTTCTCCCGGGTTACGGGTTCCCGAACGGCATCGTCAGTTTCATCCCTCTCACGATTGAAGAGTTGAAACGCAGACAATCCAACAGCGGGAATCGGGAAGAACAGCCCGGCAAGCGGCTGGGCTATCCTTCTCGTCAGATCGAAACGGCGATACGAGAATACGCGCCCGGGGCGGAAGTGGTCATGGACGGGCGTGTGTACGAATCCGGGGGTGTAACGCTCAACTGGCACCTCCCGCCGGGGGTCGAAAGCGCCCGCGAGATCCAGGCGCTTCGCCACGTCTGGCGCTGTCGCGAATGCGGCGCTACAGGCGACGCTCCATCGAAGCCTGCTCAATGTCCGCATTGCGACGGTTCGGTGAAATCTCAGAAGTATCTTGAACCAGCAGGATTTGCGGTCGATATTCGTCATTCACCACACAACAATGTCGTCGCTCCAACCTACATCCCGGTGGAACCACCTTGGATAAGCTGTCCGACGCCGGAATGGTCGCCGTTGGCCGACCCAAGCATCGGGCGGTTCCGTTACACCGACACCGGCCATCTGTTTCACGGCAGCAAGGGTAGAAGCAGGTATGGGTATACCGTCTGTCTGCGCTGTGGTCGCGCCGCGTCCGAGGTCGGTCCGGTATCCGAAACCGGACTGCCAAAGGCATTTCGGGACGGACACTTGCGTTTACGCGGCGGCAAGGACCCGCACGGGAGCAGCCGATGCGACGGCGACAGGTTTGCCATTCAAAGCGGCCTTTCGTTGGGCGGCAGCCGTGTCACCGACGTCTTCGAGTTGCAACTTCTCGAATTGAATGACGAAGGCACCGCACTCTCACTCGGCATCGCACTGAGACACGCATTTTGTCTAAATATAGGTATCGAGGACGAGGAAGTTGGCCTCACCGTCCGCCCAGCCAAGGCGACCGATGGCACGATTCAGCAATCCATATTCCTGTACGACGTGGCAGAGGGAGGCAATGGTTATGTTGCTGCCTTGCGGGAGCATGTTGGTACGGCATTGAAGGCCGCAGTCGATGTCCTCGACTGTGTGAAGGAGTGTGATGCTGCGTGCCATGGCTGCCTGCTGACCTATGGAACGCAACATGATTGGGCAAAACTTGACCGTCTTGAAGCCCTCGCCTTTCTGACCGGCGAGCGTCTCGCGGGTCTGACCTTGCATCCACGCGACCGCTTCCTTGGACCCGGATCCCGCCTACTGACGCGCCCGCTGTCTCGCCATCTCGTGGAAGTCACGGGCGAACCCGGCATGGAAGAAATCCAACTGTGGGTGGGCGGCGATGCCGAATCTTGGGAAGTGGAAGAGTTTCCGCTTTACTCGGCCATGCTTCGTTGGGTCAACGACGAGTGTTCGGTTCGCCTGTTCGTTGCGCCTACGGCTTTGGCCTGCCTTAATGAGGGAAGCCGTCACGCTCTCGCCTCCTTGGTCGCTGCAGGCCGAGGCCGCATACAAGTGTATAACGTGCCCGCAAACGACGCGGCAAACGGCACCATTATCGCTGCCGTTGGGGGAGTCGATGCACGCATTGTGTGGGCGATGCCCGGCGGTATTGCGCCGATGAACGCCACGTGGGGACAACATCCTGAAGATGGGCCGATCATATACGCGAAGAATGAAGGCGCACTGCCAGCCCCAACAGCCGAACCGGTTCCCGTAGATGAATTGCGCCCGCAACACGATGGGACTGCCGTCCTGCCCGTTTGGAGAGAACTCAACGGACGTGTTGAAGGGTTTGGTTCGAGGTTCTGGAACCACGTGCACGATCAATGCCGCCCGTTCAAGGATCAATTCGAGCAAGGCGAGCCGTTGACGCGAGTCAAATACAGTGATCGATACATGGCCACGCCTTGGGCGTTACTATTGTTGCGGGAGGTGTTGTTACGCTTGGTGCGCGAAGGACAGGCGGACTCCAGAACCGTCCTGCACCTGTTCACCCGCGAAATCCGCCCGCACTACCATCCCAACCGGATCAGCCAATCGTTCAACGACCAATGGCAAGACGACAGGGCAAGACGCTCGTTCTTTGAGCAGGCTATCGACAAAGGACGAGGCCGCCTCCGATGGAAAGGGCCATTCCGGTTCGAAACCGGCAATGCGCCACACTTCCGGGAACTTCGGCTCGAATGGGGTCGCCGTCGTGTCTGGACACTGAAGTTGGACCAGGGCTTTGGATACTGGAAGCATCGCCCATATGCGAATTTTCCGTTCGACAATGGTCCACGCGAGCAAATACGGTCCATGAACGCAACCATAAAGAACGGCAAGGTAGTCGCGTTCGGCAGTCACCCCACTTTTGTTTACATTGCGCAGGAATTACATTGCGAGGAAACAATATGAGTTTCCTCATCCACCTGATCGCGCCTGTACGCATCCGGGGAGGTGTCGCATGGCAATGAAGGACAACAACGCCCTACCCAACCCTTTCACGCCCGGCACCGGCGCGTACCCGCCGGTCCTGGCCGGGCGGAATGCCGAACAATCCGCGCTGCTGGAGAGCCTGACGAAAGTCTCGCATTCCACACGGGGCGGACCCGCCAATATACTGTTGTTGTCCGCGCCGCGCGGGATGGGCAAGACGGTTCTGCTGAGTTGGTTGAGGCGGCAGGCCGCAGACCGTGCTGTTCGCGTGATTGACGCAAAGGCGGGGGATTTACCCGATCTGGCTGCGCTCGGCGGTGTCTTGTGGCCTGAGAGCCGAGAGGAGCCCGCGCGCCTGAGCGGCATCAAGGCGGGCTTCGTCTCGGCGGAGTGGCGACCTGGTCAGGCGGACCGCGCGGCGAGTCACATAAGAACCCTCCTGAGAGAACACTTGCTTGATGCGACCGACGGAAGTCCGTTGCTCATCCAGGTGGATGAAGCGCACACCCTCGCCCCCGAGGTGGCGAATGCCCTGTGCAACTTGGCGCAATCGTTGATCGAAGCCGACAGGCCCGCTTGGATGATTTTGGCTGGCACGCCGGGGCTTCTCGCGCACCTGATGTCGGCGTCTGTTCAGGCGTCTTTCATCGAGAGGGCTGACGTGCTGTCGCCGGATTGCCTGAGCCGCGAGGCGTCGATCGCAGCTCTGGAAATTGCGGAGTGGCGCGCTTGGGAGATCGATGGAAGCGTTTTGACCCAAGTGGCCGACGACACGCAGGGGTTTCCCTTCTTTATCCAACGTTGGGGTCACGCGTTATGGAGCGCGGGGGAGGACACCCGTACCGTTTCCATCGATGTGATGGAAACGGCCCGTACGGAAGTCGACTTCGCGCGGCGCGGGTTTTACGCTCGCCGCTACCGGGAGATACATGACCACGAAGACGCGCGCCTCGTGACCGCCGCGGCAGCGCTCGCGAACTCCCTTTCCAGCCGAACCAGCCTGTCGCTGGCGGAAGCCACATCGGCGATCAAGGAAGTCATCCCCGAACACGCTGAAGCGGTGCGCGCCCGAGAACACCTCGAATCCGTTGGCTTCATCCACATGCGCGCCGACAAATTCACTGGAGGAATCCCGTCCCTGCTGAGATATGTGGCGGATCAAGCACCGTAGGTCCGCAAACAAAGGGAGCGTCGAGAAGCGAGCGACATCATGACGGCCTCTCGACGAAAGCCTCGTGGCGCAGATGCTTCGGAGGCTGGCATCACTCCACCGATTACGCCTCGCACCTGATTCTGCCGGTGATCCCCGGCGGAGATTGACGCGCTCGTCCGGGATCGTCCCGAATACACGCGATGGATGCCGTCATTCGATATCGGCAGGACCGGCTGCGAATGAAGGCGGAACGCTGTGGATCCCCGAGACCGGAGGCGCGGCAAACTCCACGCCGCGCTCGGTGACGACGCCTTTCTCGTGGAGGCTGCAGTAGTAGAAGTGCCGGCCTTCCCCGAATTCGGGAACCGGTGAATGGACCATGTACTCGATGCCCAGCGTCTGATGCATCGGGATCGTCGTGTCGGAGTGCCACCGGGATCCCATCGGAGATACGCGCGGCGCGAGGATGCCCTTCCCTATGGCGTGCAGGTCCAAGTGGACCTGGGTCCTGGCCGGGTCCAGGGTGGGATCGAACAGATCCCGATCTATGTAGGCGTAGCCTGCGTCTTCCAGCGCCCGAATGACGATCTCGAGCGCTTCCCTGCCCGTCTGTCCGGGCTTGATGTTTTCCGCCAGGATCTCCCGAACGCGAACCACATGATCCCAGCTCCGCCGGTATTCGGGCGGAGGCTCGGTTTCGCCCTCCCGGAGCAGGTAGTAGGGAATCTGTCCGATCTGAAACGCATCCCCCAACTGCAGCGGGAAGTCCATCATCTCCTCTTCGACGTGGTCGGCCTCCCGGGTGACGAACCAGCCGGCGTCCACGTCGCTCAACGTCGTTTCCCCGGGAACGATCGGGCCGAGGTCCCGTATCTCGCGGGGCCGCCCCGAGCCGCCGTACACCACGATTTCCGCCATGACGCTGTTGTTGAGATAGTCCAGGATCATGTACTCGGCGGAGACCAGGCGGCTGGCATACTCCGGTCCGAGTTCCCTGGACAACTGCAGGTGGTCGGCGTAGGAGATCCCGTCGGTGAGCGACAGGGTGAACGTCTCCGAACCCTCCGCCAGCGATAATTCCTCCGCATAGTTCAGTGCGATGCGTTGGGGATCGCGCTCCGCCACGAACTCGCCCAGACCCATGAAGCGATAGCCGATTTCCGTGTCGGGCACACGGTCCGGATTGGCCCTCACGTAGTCCATGATCTCGTAGTTTTCCTGGTTTACGAAGGGCGACTGGGGCCGGACGATGTCGTAGACGCTCACGTCCTCGACTTCGCCCTCGAAGACCGCCCGTTCGATCCGGCCGCCGCCGCGGTCGGTGAAGACCAGCACCGCGGCGTTGGTCCCGAACTCGTAGCGCAGCGGGTCGGCGCTGTCGATGCTGCTGTAGTTGAGGTCGAGGCCCTCCAGTTGCCGCTGCTCGGTCCCGCTCCAGGTCCAGGGCCGGATCACGTGGATCCACATGTCGACGCCGTGGTCCCGCATGACCTGCGGCAGCACCAGGTTGAATTTCTCGCGGCGGATGTGATCCAGCATCTTCGCCGTCCCGTACGGGTTATCGGAGTCAAACGCGCTGTAGTAGGCGTCGCTGATGCCCGGCATCGCTTCAGGATACTGGGCGGAGGCGGATGCGCCGAAGCAGAGCAGGAGCACGGTGAGGCAGATTGAACGCCTGGCGCCCGAAACAAGGCACCTGGCGAGCGGGATTGGACGCATGGGGCTCGAAACAAGACACCTGGATAGTGGGGTCAGACGCTTGGCGCGCGGGCCCAGGCGCCCGGTACGCCGGAATCCGGTTGTCGCGCCGGTTGTCATCTACCGAATCGCCCTGATTTGCTGCTGCAGCGGCGCGGGGAATTCCACCCCCCGCTCGGTGACCGTCGCGCCATCGTGCATGGCGAGGTAGAGGCGCTCGCCCTCACCCCAGGCTGGAACGGGCATGTGGATCGCGTAGGAGAGCGCGAAGGTGTGGTACAGCGGAATCGTCAGCCCCCGTCCCCAGCCGGTTGCCGAGATTCGCGGCGCGTGCTCTTCGGATACGAAGCGCCCCTGGGCGTGGAAGTCGATGTAGACCTGGGTCGCATCGGAATCCGCCGTCGCATCGTAGCTGTTTTCCTGGATGTGCAGGAAACCGGATTCCTCGATCCTCGCGACGACGGCATCGAGGTTCTCCTCCCCGGTCAGCCCGGCCGCAATGTTGCGCCGGAAAATGTCCCGAAGCTCCATCGCCTGGTCCCAGAGCCTGAGTATTTCCTGCGGCAATTCCGTCTCGCCGTCGCGCAGCACGTAACCGTAGAAGCCATTGTGCTGAGTGAAGTCCATCATCTCGGCGCCGTGGAAGATGCCCACCAGGTCTCCGCGCTGGATTACGTAGTCGCTGTCATGCTCCTCGTTGCCGTCGGGATTCCGCACGTAGGCATCACCCGCAAGATCGCTGAGAGCCGTCTCTCCGGGCATGATGCTGGCGAACTGGTCCTCGATGATCGCGGTGTTGTCCATGAGCAGCCGCCCGTAAAGGGCAATCTCGGCCATCGCGCGGCCCGCCAGGAAATCGGCGATGAGGCGGTCCGCCGATACGATTCGATCACCCATTTCCTCATTGAGGGCCTCGGCAATGAGGGTAAATTGGGGATTTGTGATCGTGTGGAGTTCGGCTATGTCGGAGTAGTTCAGGGCGATCCGGACGGGATTGCGTTCCGCGACGAAGGCCGCGATCTCATCCACCCCGGCCATCGTGTCGAACAATTCCGGATCGCGGCGGCCCCCAAAGGCCGCACGCTCGATCCGTCCTTCGCCCGGATCGGTGAAGATAACGAAGCCGGACTCCGTCCCGAACTCGAAGCCGAGGGGATCGTCCGGCCCCATCGCGTGAATCCACATATCGACTTCGTTGTCCCGCATGACATGGGGCAGGACGGAGTTGAGCTTCTCGCTCCGGATCAACCTCATCAGGTCCGGCGCGGCATCCGGCGCACGATACTGGGCGGAAAGACTCCCGGAGCAAATGGCGAGACAGAGCACCATGAGCCGCAGAGACATCCAGCGCCTGCAGCGTTGGCCAGCACCAGCGGTGCCTGACACAACGAGCCGCAGCGTCGTCGTCGACTCGCATTGGAATCCGATTCGGTATGGCAACTTCATTGGATCACCTGGATTTCATTGGACCGGTCGGGATAGGGAACCTCCATGCCGCGGCCCGTGAGCACGCCGCCGTCATGGAAGAATCCGTAAATGTATTGCCCCGTGAAATTGTTTCCACGATTCCATTCCGGCACCGGGACATAGAACATGTATTCGACGGCGAACGTGTGGAAGAGAGGCATAACGATGTTCCAGTGCCATTTCGGGCCCATGGGAGAAATCCTCGGCGCGAGAATCCCCTTGCCTTCGGCGTGCATGTCGAGGTGCACCTGGGTCTTGTGCGGTTCGTCGACGTACTTGTTGTGTTCCTGGTAGTCGGTATAGATGAAGCCGGCTTCTTCCAGTGCCCCGGCCACGAGTGCCAGCGCCTCCCCGCCGGTCTGACCGACCCGGATGTATTCCCGCAGAATCTCCTTGATCCTGCGGTTTTCCTCGTTGTAGCGCCTCATGTGCGCGGGAAGCCCGGTCTCTCCGTTTTGCAGCACGTAGGCCATGTACGGCCTGTCATTCAGGAGATCGCCGCGCTGGATGACGTAGCTTCCGTCGCGCCGCCAGTTGCCGTCCTTGTCGATCGCGTCCGACGCGCCGATATCGTCGAGCGTGGTGACGCCCGGCACGACGGCTGCGAAGTCGGGTCCGCTGCCGCGCAGCGCACCGGACGTGGCGTAGAGAATCAACTCGCTCACGACCCTTCTTGACAGGTAGTCAAGGATCACCGACTCGGCGGAGACCATTCGGCTCGCGTAGCGTTCGCCAAGTACTTCCGTAAGCTGGACGTGGTCGGTGTACGAAATGCCGTCCGTCATCGCCATGGTGAACGTCTCGGAGCCCTCCGGCAGCGACAGCGTCTCGCCGTAGTTCACCGCGATTAGCAGGGGATTCCTGTCGGCGACAAACTCGCCGAGACCCGCGAATCGCAGGTCAAGATCCGACTCGAGCACCAGGTCGGGCTGCTCGAGAAAGAGATCCATGAACTCGTAGTTTTCCTGGCTGATGAAGGGGTTCTCGCCGAGGACCAGATCGTAGACGGTCGGGTCCTCGACTTCGCCTTCAAAGACTACTCGCTCGATCCGGTCCCCGCCGTTGTCGGTAAAGACAAGAACCGCCGACTTGGTACCGAACTCGAACCGCATCGGGTCCGTTCCGCCCCAGGACCACGGGCGAATGACGTGGATCCACATGTCGACCCCGTGGTCCCGCATCACGCGGGGCAGGATCAGGTCGAAACGCTCCCGCCGCACATGGTTCAGCATCTCCTCCGTAGCGTAGGGGTTGTAATCGTCGAAGATGCCGTAGTTGGCGTCGCTGATGCCGTGCATGACATCCGTGTAGCGGTCCTGGGCGGATGCGGATGGCTGGTGGGCAAGAACGACGACGAACGACGTCGCGGCGAGGGCGCGCCTGGCGCCTTTCAGCAATTCAGCTCCGTTCCGTTCGATTATCATCCGTCGGTCCTCGGTCCCGCTCCTGCTGCTACCGGATCACCAGTATCCGATCGTGGCCCCTGGACGGTGGAACTGCCAAACTAGTCAACGAGGCGGCGCCGGCCAACGCAGGCCCGGGTCCCCCAATAGCTGAATCGGGGCGGAAGGCAGAGCCGCCGCGTCCCGAGACGGCTAGACCTGCGATCAACGGTTACATCCTTGTCCGGAAATTCACACCGATCGTTCGCGGTCGAAGCACGAACGTCTCGACACGCCCGGTCCAGTCCTCAAAGCGATACGAATGACCCTCCGTGTCAAAGAGGTTGTTGACGTAGAGTCCGATTTCCCACTGGCCATTGGCGATGCCGCCCCGGACATGGGCCAGCGTGTATTCTCCGGTCGGCGGTCTGGAGATTGTCGGATCGGCGATAAAATTGGCCACAATTTCCCCAGTGTACGAAACCTCCCCACGGACGAACCCATTCCAGCCTGCGCTGACCGGGAAATCGTACAGGGCGTAACCATGCAGGGTGAGGTCGGGATGGGCCGGCAAACGATCGCCCCGCAGGGCATCAAGGGTGGGCTGATCGTCATCCAGCGCAAAGTCCAGATAGGACCCGGAAAAGCCAAACTCGAGCTGGTCGCTTGCAGCGTAGGTCATGTCGATCTCGAGCCCGTTGCCGGTTGCAGACGCGATGTTCTGGAAAAACTGCGCCCATCCACAACCCTCGCCGCTGATGATGACGCCGACCTGAATGTCAGTCCATACGTTTCGGTAGAACCCTGCATTGACCGCCAACCGGCCATCGGCGGATAACATCTTGGCGCCGGCTTCATAGGACCACATGCTGTCGGAGTTCACAGGGCCGGGCAGGCTGCCGAGCAGGTCCACGGCCAACCTGCTGCACCCCGGCTCGAGATTAACGGCCAGCGAGCCGGTGGCGAGACGAAATCCTTCCGCCGCACGGGCGTAGAGGGTGACGTTGTCGTTGACCAGCAGGGAGAGATTGCCCATGAAGTTGTTGTGAACGTCCTTGTACTCGGGTCCCTCGTCGGCGAAAGTGAATGCGGTATCCCCGTCAAAAAGAATCGCAACCTGTGCCATGATGTCGTACGATTTCGTGTCGTCGGTTCTGCGATAGCCGATCGTTCCCGTCAACGTATCGGTGAAACGGTAGTTCAACTCGCCATATAGCGCCAGTTCGCCCTTGTAGTTGCTTTCGATTTCCCGATAAAAGCACTCGGGATAGGTACCGGCGGCGATATTGCCCTGATCGCCGAACAGGTCGATGTGATTCGGCGGGAATGGCGCGAGCCATTCTTGTCCAGGGTCCCCGTCGACGAACCGGTCGCCCCCATCCACGTAATTGACGTCCAGGGAGGCGGTCCCGTCGTCGTCAATCGCGAAGCAGTCCCTGAACTCCTCCCAGTCAGTACGGTCCGCATAGTACAACCCGGCAATCCAGTCGAAACGCCCAAAGGCATCGGGAGCGGACACGAGGCGAATTTCCTCGGTGAACGAACTGTCATCGCGACCGCCATAGGTAACCAGCCTCAGGGGTTCCCACTCGGATATATCGTCTGCGTCCGGACCAAGCGTAAAGGTCCTGTCTTGCTGGTAGACCGAAAAGATATCCAACTGAGAGGTGACGGAAGTGAGGGTCGCCCATCCGAGATCCGCATTGGCGGTCAATGAGAGCACCTCGGACTGGGCGGATAATTCCTCGGGCGCCATGTTATCCGACACACGGTCCCGCCAGCGCTCGGTCGTGGCCCGTGCCTGTCCGTCCTGGATCAGGTCGTCCTTCATGTACATGGCGGTCAGCGAGAAGTTGTCGGTCGGGGTCCACATAAGGGATACCCGCCCGCCGCTCTGTTCCCATGCCGACTGGTTGTCGAGGCCGAATATCGGATTTATGTAGATTCCGGCATTCTCGGTGGAGAAGCCGACTACCCGCAGGCCCAGGGTGTCTTCGGAGAGAGGAATGTTGACCATCGCATCGAGGGCGTGGTTGGAGCCGGCGTCGCTCGTCTGGCTCAGGTCGACGGCGACATTGGTCTCAAACTCGTTGGCGTTCGGCTTGTTGGTGATGTAACGGACGGAACCCGAGATGGACCCACCACCATAAAGGGTACCTTGGGGCCCTCTGAGCACCTCGACGCGTTGCATGTCGAAGATACGCGGGTCGAGGTTGGAAAAGTTGGCTGATACCAGCGTTTCGTCGACATAGACACCTGTGGCTGCCTTGGTTTCCGGGCCGGAGTCGACGGCAACGCCGCGAATGACCATGTGCTTCTGATACCCGCCGCCATCGATCAGGCTGAGGGAGGGAATGGAGCGGAAGTAGTTCTCCATGTTGGTGATGCCCAATTGCTCGATCTGGTCCTGGCCAACGGCGGAGATCGCCATTGGAACATCCTGCAGGGACATCTCCCGCCTCGTTGCGGTGACGATGATTTCCTCGAGCATCGCGTCCGCAGCATCGTCGTCCTGTGCCCACGCCGATTGCGAAGCGCCCGAAACAACGACGATCACCAATGGAAGTGCTGCAAAAGTTCGTATGAAGTGTAAGGTCCCGGCCATTGTTCTCCTCCGTACAAATTTGGGCTGGGCGAGTGTCACATCGGCTTGTTGCGTGTTTCCAACTGCCCGTCTTTGCCTTTAAGATTGTATATTTTATTCTTTGTACGGTAAACAGGCAGGCAGCGCAACATTCGGTCGGAACCCAGCCTGTGTGCAATCAGGCGATAATCCAGGCAAAGAACCAGATCAGCCCGGCCACCAGGCCCGAACAGACGATGAACCCGACGACGCTCGAAACCGAGGGCTTCATGATCTCAAGACCGGGCAGGTCGATTAGCGGATTCCGCGGCGCGGGCTCGACGCCCTCCGGAAGCGTCAGCGGCGCGACCTCGGGTTCGTCCGTTGCCACCGGCGTGCGCAGGGTGGCGTAGATGCTGTCCAGCTTTTCGTCCGATGGAGGCGTGGTGAAAAGGCTGACGACTACCATCACCGCCGCGGCGACCGACAGGTAGATCAGCATCTGCCAGGGCAGCGAAAGAACGCCGTCGAGCATCATGTTTTCCGGCAACAGGTGTCCGAAGCGGCCGTTGAAATCCCAGAGCGTGACGCCGGCGACCTGAACCGTGCTGGTGGCAAACCAGGTCGCAAATCCCGCGAGCGTCGAGGCCCAGGCGGCGGCCGCGGTGGCCCGGCGCCAGAAGAAGCTGAACCACATGGACACACCCATCATGGCCTGCACGATCCAGACCAGTTCCAGCCCGTCCACCACGCTTGGCAATTCGAACGCGAGCAGAATGCCACCCGCCACCACGGCGATGGACGTCAGCCGGCCCACCAGCACGTAGTGCCGTTCGGTTCGGTCGGGGCGGATCAGGGGACGGTAGATGTTCTCGGTGAACAGGGCGGCCGAGCAGACCATGAAGGCATCGCAGGAACTCATCACCGCCGCCTGACCGCGCGCGTTCGTCTGCGCTACCGGATGATGCGCATGCCCTGATCCGGCGGATAGGGGAATTCGATGCCGCGGGGCGTGACGATCGCACCGTCGTGGAAGGCGATATAGAGGTGTTTCCCCGGTCCCCACTCCGGCACGGGCATGTGCACCATGTACTCCAGGGTCAAACTGTGAAACAGTGGCAAACGCATGTCCCGTTGCCAGTCGTCGCCAAGGGGCGAGATTCTGGGTGCGTCCATGTCCCGCCGTCCCTGGGCGTGCAGGTCCAGGTGCACCTGGGTCCTGGTGGGGTCGAGGCTCGGATCGTATTGATCGCTGTCGATGTAAAGGTAGCCGGCCTCCTCCAGCTTTTCGCTCAGCAGCTGGAGCGTTTCGCCCGCGGTCGGGCCGATGCGGATATTGGCCCGGAGAATCTCCCGGACATCCATCGCCTCGCTCCAGATTTTCTGCACCCGTGGCGGCAATTCGGTTTCGCCTTCCTGCAGCACGTAGCCGTTGCCGCCCAGGTCCGCAACGAACAGGCCCTCGCCGGTTCCGTTGAGAATCGTGACGATGTCGCCGGGCTGAACGGCGTAATCGTTGCTGTTGTTTTCGTTGCCGTCCGGGTCCCTGACGAAGACGTTGCCGTCGATCTCGGCCAGCGTCGTCACCCCCACCTCGATCTTGGCGAACTCCTCGTCAATCACTTCCGTGGTGATCAGGCCAAAGTAACCGGCCAGCGCGATCTGGCCGACCACGATGCCCGCCAGGAAGTCGCCGATCACATGCTCCGCCGAGACGATCCGGCCGGCGTACGCCTCACCGAGCGCATCGACCAGGATTCCGTAATCGGTGTGCGAGATGCCGTCGGCCAGGGCGTTGATCCCGGAGAAGTTGACGGCGATTCGCCCGGGGTCCCGGGCCGCCACAAACTCGCCGATCACCCCAGGCCAACCCGGGTCCCCTTCAAAGGCTTCTTCGCCCGGCTCCAGGATGTCGTAGGTATCGTCCCCCCACAGCGCCTCGTCCGTGTAGCCCAGGATGGCCCGCTCGATTCGGTCGCCGCCCCGGTCGGTGAAGACAAATGCCCCGGACTGCCCGCCGAGTTCCGTTGCCATCCCGTCGGGATTCCGGTCCCGGATCACGTGAATCCACATGTCCACGCCGTTGTCGCGCATGGCCCGGGGCAGGACATGGTCGAACTTGTCCCGGCGAATCTGCTTTCTCATCAGCTCCAGGGTTGCGTCGCTCAGTTCGCGCGCTTCGATCGTGGCGGGGATTCCGGACGCACCGGCAACAAGGGCACCGATCAGGATGGGGACCGAAAGCAGCATTTTGTTCATGTTCTCGCCCTGCAGTAGTGTTGATGTTTATCGATCGGGGAGCCAATCCCCGATACCGGCCGATGAGAGGCGCCAAACCTCAATCCCGGCCGATGTAAGGAACAAAACCTCAATCCCGGTCGATGCAAGGAACCAAATCCCGACACCGGCCCACGAGTCGAATGCCCGATCAGCGAATCACGAGCACCTTCTCCTGGGGTGGATACAGCCACTCGATGCCCCGCTCGGTGACCACCACGTTTTCCTCGACGTTCACCGGAATCTTGACGCCGTTCCATTCCTCCGCCGGCGTGAAGACGATGAACTCCAGCGAAAGGATCAGATCGGGCCGGACCATGTATTTGGTTCTCTCCGGGAAAATCTCGAACAGGTTGGCGGCCATGTCGTGGCCGATGTTGCCCGCCGCGTGCATGCCCACGTTCACTTCGATGCCCTCGACGTCACTGGCCCGCTCCGCTTCCGTGTAGACGTAACCCGCGTCCCGAATGATCTGCTTGAGTTCGTCCAGTTGCTCGCGCCCGGTGCGGCCGGGCTTGACGAACTTGCGGATGATCTCGCGCACTTTCTTCGATTCATCGAAAGCGTTCAGTACACCCGGCGGCGCCTCCGTCTCTCCATCCCGGAGCACGTAGGCGAACCGCTTGAGGTCGGTGGTGTAGTTGTTGCGGTCGGCCCCCCAGTCGATCTGCAATATATCGCCGCGCTGGATGACCCGCTCGGTATTGCCGATCTCGCCGCCGTCCGGGAGATGCGTATAGGTCGTGGGGTACCAGGCACGCAGCAGTCCCATGGCCGCCGCCTGCTCCTCCAGCCACCGCGAGACATCGTTGTGCGTCGTAATGCCCGGCGTAATGACCTCGTTGGACAGGGCTCGCTCCTCGAGATGCGCGGTGATGGCGCCGATCTTCGCGAACTCGATGATCTCGCTCGCCACCCGCTCCCCGTGAAAATCCGCGATCAGGTGCTGAGCCGAGACGAAGCGGTCCGCAAAAACCGGACCCAGTTCGCTCTCGAGAAACCTGAAGTCCGTGTGGGTCAGCCCATCGGCGACGTGCAGGCCTTCGGATTCGTAGGGAACGGCCAGGTAGTTCAGCCCGATTGCCTGGGGGTCCCGCTCCTCGACGATGGCCTGCAGTTCATCCATGTCCCCGAAGTAGTCGTAGGCGGCGCACTCCTCCGCCAGGTCGGTCTCGCCGCCCAACTGTATGCGCTCGATGCGATCGCCCCCGTTGTCATGAAACACGTAGATGATCTGGCCGTTGACCGTATCGATCCCGAAGTCCCGCGCCATGGGTTGCGTGCCCCGCCCCCGGTCGGTGACGATCCACATGTCGATGCCGTTGCGGCGCATGGCGCCCGGCAGCACGTAGTCGAACCTGTCATGACGGATCATGCAGGAGGTCCGCCACTGCCAGCGGGCATCATCCGCGGTGACGCCCTGTGCGCCGGCGCCCGCCGGCACGCAGCACAGGTTTGCGGAGAGAAGAGCCAGGGGTAGGGGTGCGCGCATGATTCTGCTCCTGTTATCCGTAGCGGCGACTCATCTCGGCGACGGACTCGCGCACGAGTTCCCCGAGCAGCGCCGGCTCCATATACAATATACAATAGCGGCAAGACTGGAAGGGAATCCCGCCAATGCCGCCACTGATCTCCAGCATTACGCCGGACCTCCCCCCGGCTCCACGACAGGGTCGTTTCGGAGAACGGGAACATCCGGTCCGAATTGCCGCCGGTCGGCCGGTGGACAGCCTGCACACGTTCCGGGTCCGGCGAAAGCGGGAAGACAGTTGAACCGTTCCAGAAGCTATCGGGAACTGGCGAAAGTCGCGTTCGGGATCTTTGCCGTCCTCTGGGGTGTCGGCAACATGTCCTTCTTCACGATGCCGCACCTGATCGAGGGGCTCGTTTCGGGGGAGCTGGGTCTCAGCGAGAGCCGGGCGGGGCTTGTGGGTACCATCGAGCTGATGTGCCTTGCCGGAACGATCATTGTGCTGTCGCCGCGAATGGGAAACATCGCCAGGCGCCGGCTCGCGCTGATCGGAATGACGATCGCGGCGGCGGGATTCGGCGCCTCGTCGCTGTTCGACCAGATTCCGTTGATCATCGCCTGCAGGGTCGTGGCCGGCGTCGGCGCCGGTTGCGCCATGGCGGCGGCCAACGCCGCGATCGCGTCGCTGGACGAACCCGAACAGGTCTACGCGTGGACGTTCATGCTCGGTTCGCCCGTTCAGGCCGTCCTGATCTCCGTCATGCCCTACTTCGTCGCGTCCGGCGGCCACTCGGGCGCCTATGCATACCAGGCGATGTGGGCCCTGGGCTTCATCGCCCTTGCCTGGTTGCTGTTTCCCAGGGACGTGGCTGCGACTGAAACGACGGTGCCGGAAAAGTGGGTCCCGAAGTTCTACGAGATCTTGATGATTTTCGCGATTTTCCTGTTCCTGATTGGCGACGGAGGAACCTGGTCATTCGCCGAGCGTGTCGCCATTTCAATCGGAATCGACATCCATACCTATGGACGGGTACTGGGCGTGGCCGTGCTCGCGGTCCCGGTCGGCGCGGCGTTGGCGTCCGCGGTCGGGATGCGTTTCGGCAGATACCTGCCGCTCGTCATCGGGCTGAGCCTGATGGCTGCTTCCGTGTATGTGCTGACGCACACAGCCGTGCAAGTCGTCCTGATGGGCGCGCAATTGTCCTACAACTTCGTCTATGCCTTCGCCTTGCCCTTCGTCTATGGCACCGCGGCGGCCATGGACCCCAAGGGGCGCGTCATCGTTGCCGCCATTGGCGTCGGCCTGGTCGGCGGTGCGCTCGCCCCGTTCCTCAGCGGAACGTTGGCCGAAACGACAGGCACGTACGGAACGTTGGGTATCGTCTACGGCTGCATTTTCCTGACCGTTCTCGTGCTCACGATCCTGGTCAACCGCACTCTCCCTCCACCGGAATCCTGATCGCATCATGCGAAAGGTGATGATGCGCTCGTTCGGGCCTCCAGACGTTCTGGAACTCGTCGACGCGGAGATTCCGAGCCCACAGCCTCATGAGGTTCTTGTCAGGGTTACATCCATCGGAATGAATCGTTCCGATGTGGATTGCCGGCAGGGCATCTACCCGGTCAAACCCCGGCTGCCGAGCGGAATCGGCTGGGAAGCCGGCGGTATCGTCGTACAGGCGGACGGGAATTCGACGTTCAAGGCTGGCGATCGGGTGGGTTCGCTGCCTTGTTCGACGTTTGTCGACGTGGCTGACTACGGCAGAACCGCGGACTATTTCGTCGCCGACGCGGAGTGGCTGACGAAGACGCCGGAAAGCGTTCACGATCGCGATGCCGGCGCCATCTGGATCAACTACCTGACAGCCTACGGCGCGCTCATGGACGTTGGCAAGCTGGAGCAGGGTGAAACGATCGTCATCTCCGCGGCATCGGGCGCCACCGGAATAGCGGCCATGCAGATTGCGAAACTGACGGGTGCCCGGGTCATCGCGACGACCCGGTCAGGCGACAAGTGTGAGCAATTGCTGGCCGCCGGCGCCGATCACGTCATCAGTACCGACACGGAAGACTACATCGGCCGCGTTCAGTCGCTCACAGGTGGCCGGGGCGCGGACTTCATATTCGACCCCATTACGGGACCGTTCGTCGCCAGGCACCTGGAAGCCGTGAGGCGAAACGGCCGAGTGCTGATTTACGGCGTCCTCACCCACCCCGAGTTCGCCAGTTTCGATCCCGACGTCCTCATCAACAAGCATGTTTCGCTTCGAGGGTATACCGTCGACGATCCATATCTTGCGGATCGGCCGGTCCTGTCCAGAGCAGTCCGGGTTATTACCGACGACCTCAATGAAAACAGACTCGGTCTCGTGATCTGCAAGCGGTTTTCGCTGGAGGAAGTGGTTCAGGCCCACGAGTTTTCCGAAAGCGGCAGGCAGTTCGGCAAAATCCTGCTCAATCCATGAACGCTCCGCACCTGCTGTCCTGCGCGGTGATCGCACTTGTCCTGGGTTGTGCGCCGGCGGGCGAGCGCTCTCACCTGGTACTGCTGACCGAGGGCATTCCACCCACGCTGGATCCGGTCGCCGCCGACGACAGCCGGGTCGACAACCAGTCCATCAATCTCTACAGCGCCCTCCTGCAATACCGGCCGGGCACCACCGATCTGCAGATGGATCTGGCTGCTTCCTACGAGGTTTCCGAAGACGCGCGCCGCTATGTCTTCGAGGTGCGCGAGGATGCGCTCTTTCACGACGGTACGCCGGTGCTCGCCGAGGACATCGAGTACACGGTGGACCGAATGCTGGCCCTGAAGATCGGGGTCTGGGCTTTCTTCACCTCGGTCAGCGGCGCCGAGGTGCTCGGCGAGCGCCGTATTGCCATCGATCTGTACGAGCCGTTCGCCGGTTTCCTCGGTGCCATGACCCGGCTCTATATCGTCAACGCCGACCTGATCCGCCCCAATGAGTTCGAGGGGGACTTCGGGCAGCGCTGGTTGCAGAACCACGAGGCCGGGAGCGGGCCGTATCGGCTGGTTTCGTATCGGCCCGGGCAGCAGATCACGGTGGAGCGCTTCACCGGCTACCACCTGGGCTGGGGACCGCGCCATGTGGATCGCGCCGTCTTTCGCGTCCTCCGCGAGGAAGTCGCGCGCCGGATCGCGCTCGTCAACGGCGATGCCGACTGGATCTTTGTCTCCAGCGCCGACACGCTGGCGGCGCTGGCTGAGGAGCCGGGCATCCGCGTGAACCGGGACGCAAGCCTCAACCAGTTGTATATCGCCTTCAATACCCAAAGCGAATATCTCGGCGATGTCCGGGTGCGGCGCGCGCTGGCGCTCGCCTACGACTACGAGGGACACATCGAGCATCTCATGCGCGGCAACGCGGCCCGCGCCCACGGCGTGCTGCCGGCGGGCGCCGAGTGCGCCAGCCCCGGCTCGCCGCGGCCGCGCACGGATCTGGACGAGGCACGCCGGCTGCTTGCGAGCGCCGGCATCCGCCCGGGCGAGGTGGAACTGACCATGGCATTCGAGGGAACGACGGGTGAGACGCCCATCTTCGAGATCATGCGCGCAGGTGCAGCACGACTCGGCATTCGCCTGAGCGCGGTCGACATCGAGTGGGACGCCAAGCTCGCGAGCTTCTCCCGGCCGGAGACATCCGACGACATGGGAACGGTCTGGATCTTCGCGCCGGGTCCGGAAGCGCACCACTATCTCCATGCCCTCGCTCATTCGAGTCAGGCCGGGAGCGGCGGCAACAACTTTGCCTGGTACCGGAGCGAGGTCATGGACGAGATGCTCGAAGCCGCCGCCGCGGAACTCGACCTGCAACGCCGCTGCGAGCTGTACCGCGAGATCGAGTCGCTGTGGCTCGAGGAGATGCCTTTCGCCGCCGTCGTGACCATGGTCGCGTTGTCGGCCCAGCGCGAAGACCTGCACGGCTCGGCGGTGAGTCTCGGCCACCCCCTGACCCAGAACCTCTACGCCATGTGGAGAGAATGATGGGACGCTATATCGCGAGACGCCTGTTGCAGATGCTGCCGGTGCTGCTCGGCGTCAGCGTACTCACCTTCGCGCTGACCAATCTCCTGCCCGGCGATCCCGCCCGTGCCGCGGCGGGCCGCCATGCCACGCCACAGCAACTCGAGGAGGTGCGCGAACGGCTCGGGCTTGACCAGCCGGTGCCGGCGCAGTACGCGATGTACATGGGCCGGCTCGCCCGCGGCGACCTCGGCACATCCCTCACGTCGAGGCAGGCAGTGGCCACGGAACTCCGACTCTTTTTCCCGGCGACCCTGGAACTGCTGCTGGCAACCATGCTGATCGCCGTCGGCGTCGGCATTCCGCTCGGCGTGCTCACGGCTACCAGGCGCGGCAGGTGGGCCGACCGCGCCTTCCTGGGGTTTTCGTACTTCGGAGTGGGCATGCCGGTCTTCTTCACGGCACTGTTGCTGCAGATCGTATTCGCCGGTTGGCTGGGCTGGCTTCCGATTGCCGGGCGACTTGGCCTTGCGACCGTGCCGCCGCCGGCCTTCACCGGCATGTACACGGTCGATGCGATGCTGGCGGGTCAGTGGGCGACGCTCCTGGATGCGCTCCGTCATCTCCTGCTTCCCGCGCTGACCCTGGCTATCGCAGGTTGTTCGGAGGTGGGCCGCATCACCCGCCGATCGATGCTGCAGGCGCTCGACGAAGAATATGTACGCACGGCACGCGCCAAAGGGGTGCCCGAACGTACCGTGTGGCTGCGCCATGCCCTGCCCAACGCCATGCTGCCCACGACCACCGTGATCGGCCTGCAGGTGGCCTTCCTGCTCGGCGGCACGGTGCTGATCGAGAACATCTTCTCGTGGGGCGGCCTCGGCACCTATGCGTGGACCGGCATCTTCCGCCTGGACATACCCGTCATCATGGGGATCACGCTGCTCGCCACATCCGTGTATCTCTTCGTCAATCTCGGCGTCGATCTCGTCTATGCACGCCTCGACCCGCGAATTCGCTATGGGTAGGGCGCTGTTGCGCAGGCACGATGGCCGGCTTGTCGCCGGTATCGCGATTGTCGGGATTTTTGTGACGATGGCTGTGGCGCCGTGGCTCTTCACCAGTCTGGATCCGGCCGGATTGAATCTCGAAGCCCGACTGACGCCGCCATCGGCGGCGCACTGGCTCGGCACGGACGCCACCGGCAACGACGTCTTCACGCGGATTGTCTACGGATCGCGTACGACCCTGGGCACGGTGATCGCCGTGCTGGCGATCGCGAGCCTCTTCGGGATCGCCATTGGCTCATTGTCCGGCTATGTCGGCGGATGGCTGGACAGCCTGCTGATGCGCACAACCGACGTGTTCCTGGCGTTTCCGCCGCTGATCCTGGCGCTGGCAACCAACGCGGTGCTCGGACGGGGCCTGCGCCAGACTGTGTTCGCGGTCGCCTTTCTCTGGTGGCCTGCGTACGCGCGCCTCGTGCGCGGGCAGATTCTCGCCTTGCGCGAGCAGGAGTTCGTGGAGTCGGCGCGGGTGATCGGCGCCGGCCGGTTCCGCATCATCCGCCACATGCTTCCGAACGTCATCGACCCGGTCATCGTGCGCGTCTCGCTGGATGCCGGCTTCGTGGCGCTGACCGCAGCGTCGTTGAGCTATCTGGGACTCGGCGCGCAGCCCCCCACGCCCGAATGGGGGCGCATGGTGGCGGAGGGACAGATGTTCCTCCTCGATCAATGGTGGGTGGCGGCCTTTCCGGGGATCGTGCTGTTTGTCCTGGTTGTAGGCTTCAACCTCATCGGCGAGGATCTCGGCGACCGGATCAGCCAGCCATATCGGGGGTCGCGCGTCGCTGTGACGGGCACCGCAAAGGAGAAGAATTGATGGAACAGATACGCATTTGTGCAACTATCCCTGTACGCGGCGGGCTCAAGGCCTGGGGCGACGTACATCGTGAGCTCCTGGCACCGCTCGCAAGACCGGGTGTCGAGATTGTCCTGTGGGACCTGCCCGAGGCGCCGATCGAGGCCATCGGTTGCGCCTACGATTGCGAGTTGTTGGCCATGCACCATATCCGCGCGGCCAGGCGTGCCGAGGAGGAAGGCTTTCACGCGGTTGCCATGGGGTGTCTCGACGAGCCCGGCGTGCAGGGCGCCAAGGAGGCACTGAGCATCCCGGTCATCGGCGAGTCGGAGGCGTGTATGCACTTTGCCTCGATGGTCGGGCGGCGCTTCTCGTACCTGATGCCGGGCGAGATCAACGGCAATCAGCGCGGTGGTTACGGTTCGCGCTGTATCGAGGACGTTGCACGGACGTACGGCTTTGCCGACAAGCTCGCCTCGGTACGGTCGGTGAGCGGCAAGACGCTGGAATTCGCCGCGCGGGACGACAGTCTTCCCGAGGCCATGATCGAGCAGGCACATCTGGCGATGGAGGAAGACGGCGCCGACGTCGTCATCGGCTACGGCAGTCTGGACGTGATCGGCCGCCTGCAGCGTGAGCTTCCGATCCCGGTGATTGACCCGATCCAGGCGTCGGCGATGATGGCGGAGAGTCTGGCGCGGCTTTCGATCGCGCAGAGCAAACGCGCGTATCCGAGGCCGGTCAACATCGACATCGATGGCTGAATTTGAGTTTCGACAAATCAGAGAAACAGGAGTGAGAAAATGAAGTCGAGAGAGTTCTGGGACGAGTTCGCGGATGCGACCATCAAGAGGCTGATCGAGCCGGACGCCGGTGACCCGGTGCTTGTACTCGCCGACGCCAACAGCGATCTGAATCTGGCGCATGCGTTGAGGGCGGCCGGTGTGCGTTCGGGAGCCGACACACAGCTCATTGTCAAACCCCACGCCAAAAAGGGTGAGGCGATGAATACCGGGCCCATCCTTGCCGCGTCGATCAAGGCGGCCAAGTACGTCGTCTCGATCATCGACGACGGTATCGACGCCTCGCAGGCCATGCTCGATGCCAAGGCGTCGGGCACGAGTATTCTCTACACCCTGGTGACGGGGGTGGAAGACTATGTCGTGCGCGCGCTGCTGAATGTCGACGTCGAAGAGATGAACCGCCTCGGCTTGCGCGTCTGCGAGCTCTGGGAGGCGACCGATGTCTGCCAGGTCACATCGCCTCAGGGTACGGACGTCAGCTTCCAGCTCAAGCCGCGCAAGTGCGACTTCGGCAACGGCAAGCTGGATAGACCCGGCAAGGACGATTTCTACCCCGGCATGCAGGTCAACATCGCTCCGGTGGAGGAAACCATCAATGGCGTAATCGTCATCGACGCCTCCGACAGCGTTCAGGGCGTAGTGCCCAACCCCTACAGCTTCACGATGGAAAACGGAATCATCACGAAGGTGGAGGGCGGTTCCGAGGCGGATGCCATGCGCGCCTGGCTTCAAGGCTGCAACGATTCGATCATCTACAAGCTCTGTCACTTCAGCCTCGGGCTGAATCCGGAGGCCGGCATTTCAGGCAGAATGATCGAGGACGAGCGCAAGTTCGGCGCAGTCGATTTCGGGTTCGGCTACCAGAACCCGAGTCTCGGCGGCACGGTGGGCATGGGTGACTACCATGTGGACATCATGCTGGCCAACCCCACCGTGATACTCGATGGCGAGGTGATGTGCCGCGCCAACGAATTCAACGAGAAGATGATCGGTTTCGAGACCTAGTCAAGAGCTGTGACCGGCCAGGCACGCTCCGTCACCGCCGCGCCGCTGCTCGACGTGCGGGATCTGCACGTCGAGTTCGATACGGCGGAAGGGGTCGTCCAGGCAGTGGACGGTGTCAGTCTGGCTGTGGACGCCGGCGAAGCGCTCGGCGTCGTTGGCGAGTCGGGCTCGGGCAAGAGCGTGACGGCACTCGCGCTCACGGGCCTGTTGCCGACGCCTCCGGCCCGCGTTCGTGCGCAACTCGTTCGCCTTGGCGGGATCGACCTGCATCGTCTCGATCGGTCCGGGATGTCACGTATTCGTGGCCGGCGTATCGGCTTCGTGTTTCAGGACCCGCTTGCGGCGCTGAACCCGGTGATGCGTATCGGTCGTCAGATCGGCGAGGCGATCGAGCTTCACGGCGGCAGTTCGCGACCGGACGCGGAGCGGTCGGCCATCGAGTGGCTCGCCCGTGTCGGCATTGGCGCACCTTCCGAGGTGGCGCGCGCCTACCCGCATCAGCTCTCCGGCGGCATGCGGCAGCGGGCGCTGCTCGCCATGGCACTGGCCGGGGAGCCCGATCTCCTGATCGCAGACGAACCCACGACGGCGCTCGATGTCACCGTACAGGCGCAGATCGTCGCCCTGGTGCGGCGCCTTTGCGACGAGTTGCGCATGGCCTTGATCTGGATCAGCCACGACTTCGGCGTGGTCGCCGGGCTGGCCGACCGCGTTGCGGTCATGCGCTCGGGGAGGGTTGTCGAGACGGCGCCGGTGAGGGAACTGTACGCGGCTCCGAAGCAACCCTACACGCGGGAGCTTGTGACGCTGGCGCGGTCGAATGCGATCGGGCGCGCGCACGGAACATGAATACACCCGCCTCCGCGGAGACGCCGTTGGTCGAGGTGTCCGACCTTCGGGTCCATTTCCCGGGTCGGGGCGGTGGAATGTTTCAGCGCCTGCCCGGGATCGTGCGAGCCGTTGACGGCGTTTCCCTGACCGTGGGCCGCGGCGAAACGCTTGGCTTGGTGGGAGAGAGCGGTTGCGGCAAGAGCACGCTGGGACGCGCACTCCTGCGGCTCGTGCCATCGACCTCGGGAACCATTTGCTTCGACGGCGTCGACATCACGACGCTGAGCGAGCGTCAGCTTCGCACTCTGCGCCCGCGCATGCAGCTTGTTTTCCAGGATGCCGGCTCGGCGCTCAATCCTCGTTGGAGCGTACGCCGGCTGGTGGCGGAGCCGCTTGAGATTCATCGGGGGGCAGGGGGCAGCGAGCTGCGCACCCGTGTCGATCGGCTGTTCGAAACCGTGGGCCTGGATCCCGTACTCGGTTCGCGCCTGCCGCGCCAGTTGTCGGGTGGTCAGCGTCAGCGCGTGGGCATCGCTCGTGCGTTGGCGCTTGAGCCGGATCTCCTGATCTGCGACGAGCCCACGTCAGCGCTCGACGTGTCGGCCCGGGCGCAGATCATCGAACTGCTGCGCGGCCTGCAGGCGCGTCTGGGATTGTCCTATCTGTTCATACTCACGATCTCGGTGTTGTGCGGCGCGTCAGCGATCGTGTGGCGGTGATGTACCTGGGCAAGATCGTCGAGACCGCGCCGCGCAACGAGTTGTTCGGCCGCCCGCGCCATCCGTACACAAGAGCGCTTCTGGCCGCGGTGCCCGAGCCCGATCCGGATCGTGCGCGAAAGGGCTTGCCGACGACGCTCGAGGGCGAGATTCCCAGTCCGTCCAATCCGCCTGCGGGCTGCAACTTCTGTACGCGCTGCCCGGAAAAAGGTCGGGTAATGGTGGAGCGTCGGATCGATTGCGCCCGTGTCGAGCCGGCACTGGTCTCCATGACCCCGGTTCACGCGATCGCTTGCCACGGGCAGCCCCAGAACATGAACGGCGTATAAGGGTTTGCACAAACTCGATGTGACGGGTCTGCGCACCCTGCGGGCAGCGCTGCGACGGGTTAGAATTAATCAAGACGTGCCGATGGCACAATCGGTCGAAGAGCGCACCAAGGGAGACAATTCCATGAGACGAATCGCCATTGCTGTTCTGGCGGCTGTCGTGACATCGGTCGCCTGGGCGCAGGACGATTTTGCGGAGGTGCAGATTCAGACTGCCGAAGTCGCGCCGGGCATCTACATGATGATTGGAGCCGGGGGCAATCTCGGGGTTTCGGTGGGTGAGGACGGCGCGTTCCTCATCGACGACCAGTTCGCGCCGCTCAGCGGCAAGATCATGGCGGCCATCGGCGAGTTGACCGATGCGCCCGTTGAGTTTCTGGTCAACACTCACTGGCACGGCGACCATACCGGCGGCAACGAGGCCTTCGGCAAGGCCGGCGCCGTAATCGTTGCCCACGACAATGTCCGCGTGCGCATGAGCACGGAGCAGTTCCGCGAGATTTTCGACCAGAGGATGCCGGCGTCACCCGACGCGGCATTGCCTATCGTCACGTTCAATGACGAACTGACGCTGCATTGGAACGGGCAAACCGTTCGCGTTTTTCATTCGGGTCCGGCGCATACGGATGGCGACGCTGTCATCCACTTCGAGGAGGCGGACGTCTTCCACATGGGCGACAACTTCTTCCACGGCTTCTACCCCTTTGTGGACGTGAGCAGCAACGGCGATATCAATGGCATCATCGCGACCGGCTACCGTGTGCTGGCCATGTCCAACGACGGCACGCGGATCATCCCCGGGCACGGGCCGCTGGCCACGCCCGGCGATCTGCGCGACTGGTTGCTGGTGCTTCGTTCCACGCGGGAGAACATTCAGGAACTCATCGACCGGGGCCTGTCCGAGGACGAGGTGGTCGCCGCGAACCCGACCGCGGAGCACGACGAGACCCATGGTGGCGGGTTCATGAGCCCTGAGAACTACACGCGACTGGTATACCAGAGCCTCACCCGGTAACAACCCGGGCGCGTTGGGCCGCGCGTCGGCGTGCCGAGGCGCGGAGAAGGTTCTGGACCGAAGGAGTGTCGATTGTAGGGCGGCCTTGCCGCAGTGAGGATGAAATGAACAAGAAACTGATCTGGGATCTTCCGATTCGAATCGTTCACTGGCTGTTGACGGTGCTGATTTTCGGTTCTTGGTACACGGTGACCGTCACTGGCGATATGGAACTGCACATGCTGATCGGCCAGACGATTCTTTGTCTGCTGGTCTTCCGTGTCGTCTGGGGATTCGTCGGGACCCGGTATGCGAAGTTCTCGAGTTTCGTCTTCGGCCCGCGCACGATCATTGCGTACGCCAGGACCCTCCTGTCACGGAGCGGCGGCGGCTATGCCGGCCACAATCCGCTGGGATTCCTGGCCGTGTTCGCGATGTTGCTGCTGATCGGCATCCAGGTCACCACCGGGCTGTTCGCCACCGATGGCGACTTCTACGAGGGACCGCTCAACAACCTGGTATCGGGGAGAACCGGCAGAGAGATCACCGATATCCACTACGCGAACTTCAATGTGCTGGCGATCATGATCGGCATTCACATCGTCGCGATATTCTTTTACCTGCTGTACAAGCGCGAGAATCTCATCTGGCCCATGTTCACCGGCAACAAGGCCGGCGATGCGCTGGAGGCCATCGGTGGATCTAAGCTGGGCCTTGCGCTGGGTGTGGTCGTGGCATGCGCGGCCGGGGTTTACCTGCTGGTCACGCTGTTGTAGTGCTGTCCGGCCGGGCTCACCGCGCAACGGCAGCAATCGCCCGGAAAACACCGGACCGCGAGTTTCGCCGGACAGCGCCCGGGCTAGATCGCGACCGGGCAGGCTGCCGACGTCTACCGTTGCCGGTACGTGCGGTGGCAGTTTCCGCATACGGGCCCCAGGGGCTCGGCGGAATCCGCCATGACAGTGAAGCCGGGCGCACTCGCCGCCGCACTCACTCCGTCCGCCGCCGCCGCAAGCTCGGCGGCCTTCTGCGAAAAGTCGTCCCAGTCGCTCCAGACGTCGGGAAAGGCCCCGCTGCCGGGCAGGGCGTCCGTGCTGGACGCTTCCATGCCCACGAAGCCCTCCAGGACCATGCCGGCGGCCGTAGCCGTATCGGCGGCATGTTTCGCGAAAACCCCCGCGTCCGCCTCGATCGTGCCCTCGGCCATGTCGCGCAGGGTGGCCACCTTGTACCCCAGCACGTGCATCAACCCCTGGCGGTACTGCATGGCGGCGAATTCCGGAGAATCTTCGTCGACGGCCGCCATGTTCCCATCCGCCGAACCGTCGGAACCGCCGCCGCATCCGGAAATCGAGAACAGGGCAATGGCGGTGCATATGGTCGTGGCTCGGGTGGCTGCGTTCATGGTGGTTTCCTCGGTGATCGGACGGTGCGTGCAAGGGAGCATAAACATCGGCAGAGTTTGTTTGCAAGCATCGCGGCGAGGCAGCTCAATGCTATCCGCAAATGCTTCAACAGCGCTGTTTCCGGCAAGTGGTCGCGATGCGCAGGCTGATCGTGGTAGAAATCGCCATTCACTGCCCGCTGCCCGGAGATTCGACCAACCATGACCACTAAACTTGAACCGCGTATCCATCCGCCCAGCCCTTCACAGCTCGATGCCGCACAGCGCAAGGTCTACGACGACATCGTGGCCGGCCCGAGGGGTGAGGTCGTGGGCCCCCTGGGTGTATGGCTCTGGCGTCCGGAACTGGCGGACCGCGCCCAACGCCTGGGCGCATACGCCCGCTACGGGACCAGCCTGCCGCCGGTGCTGTCGGAACTGGCCATTCTCGTGGTGGCCCGTACCTGGGGCTCGGAGTTCGAATGGCTGGTTCACAAGCCGATCGCGCTGGCGGCGGGCGTTCCCGCCGATGCCGTGGAGGCAATCCGCACCGGCCGCACTCCATTGCTGGAAGACCCGGCGCAATCGGCTGTGTACGCGTTCTGCGCCGCGCTACTCAGCGAACATCGCGTGGACGATGTCCTTTACGCCGACGCCGTCCGGGCGCTGGGAGACACGGGCGTGGTCGATCTGGTCGGAGTCTTGGGGTACTACTCCCTTATTTCTATGACCATCAACGCTTTCAATGTTCCCCCGCCAGAAGGAGCGCAACCCGAGTTAAGTTAGCAATCTAGGAAACTGACGGAAGCTCTGCTGTGTATCCACGCGACTGCAGGCGGGCCAATACCTGAATGGCCTTTGACGATTGCCGGTCGGTCGGTGTTCGCTTTGGCACACTGGCAGCGACTTCAAGAATGCCTGTTTCCGTTGGCGTAAGCAGATTGCGGTCCCGTCCCCAACTGAGCGTTTCCGCCCAGAATGGTCCGCCCGCATTCACGACCGCAATTTGTGCCTCGATCCCGTTGAGTTCCCGTTGTTCGCGTCGTGCCGTTCGGGCCGAATCTCGCTGTTCTTGGACAGAAATCAATTCGTCGGCGAATGCTCTCGGCAATTTGATCGAAAGTCTGCTTACTCGAGCCCAGCAGGCCTGTTTTTTTGCCCACTCCGTGACATTGCTTATTCCTTCGGGTGGGTCGGTCAATATTTCATGAACGCGCTCTGCTACAGCCGCAATGGCTTCTTCCATTGCCTGTCCCGGTGATTGACGGCGCCAGATGGTTTGGAAGTCCACCGCGCAACTCCCTTCTGTCACGTCGTGAGCGATCTTGGCGATGGTGTAGGCGACGATGTTGGCACGGTACCCGCCCTGATACCAAGCTTGCCTTGAAACAATGCGCTCGGTCGCTCTGAACGTGATCGCTTTAGCAATCATGCCCCGATACCAAGCCTCATTGATATCGTCAGGTGCCTTCCGCCATGCTGAGCCGATGCGGCGTGCAAAGGCTGCAAAGTTTTTCTGTGCACCCAAGCTAACCTCGTGTGGCCGTCGTTCCCAGACGTTGACAAACTTGGCAAGGTCCGTTTTCGTGAAGCGTTGGCGTCGCGGATACACCAGATCGAATTTCTTGCGCTTTGCTCTCGTAAGCCGAGCCCGGGCATCCGCGTACTGGCCTCGCGCCCGTTCGTAGAACCACTTGCTCTGACGAAACGTCCCTTCAGGTGAAGGTGCGTGAATACGGCGGGAGAACTCCTCGATACGGATGTGAAAGGGATGGTTCGAAAAGAAATCTGCGGCGCTAATCCGATTCTGGCTATTGGCATATTCGGAAATTCGCGGGACGATTTTTGTTGCTCGCTCCGCATTCACTACGGAGAGTTTCATTTGTACGAATGTCTGGGACAGATCGATTTTGCGGAGTTTCGCGACGTGAATGGACGCTGTGGTTTGCCCGCCGTTCACAATCTGGAAGTTCCTGAGTCCGTACAGCAACAGGCTTCCACCGTTCCCCCTAATATCGACCTCCTCGGTCGTGGCGGTAATGCCGTTGTTATAGGCGAAGAACATTGATGGCTCGTTCTCGAGCGTCAACCTGATTCCGCGATTGACCTTTCCTCGCGCTTGCAGGAAGACTCGTACGTTCTGTTCGAGGAGACGAGGACCCCATCGGTCATAGATGTCCGCGAGTACCGTGCCTGGAACAACTGAAAGATATGATTCATGGTCCGCCTCGGTTTGCTGTGCGGGCAAAATCGGAAGGGGGCCACCGAAATCCTGCACAAGATCAATCTCCATGTCTTCCCGGTCATGCCCGACCGTCGCCTGGCTGTGTAGCCGGTGGACGTCCCAGACGCTATACGTGACCGGTTTCTCGCCGAGAATGCCGGCCGGACGGCTGTCGACGCGCTCACTCAGTTTCCTGTTGGTTATAAGCAGGAGGCGCACTTTTGCGACTCTGCGCCAGCGATGCGAGATCAGATCGGCAAGTCCGAACGCAGGGCTGGTTTCTTCCAGCGCTTCTCGCCATTTCCGGTCCAGTGCCCGCCGCAAGTAGTTGGATAATCGCCGGAAAATCGCATCCATGTCGCTCCCGGTTAATCGTCCAACCGTTGGGGTACCATGGAAGTCCAAGATGATCAGACTCAATGTGCCAGACGCGTCTGCGGGATCGCCGCCGTAGCCGTCAACACGAATTCCTCTCGTCGGCGCCCTGTAAGCAACACGATCAGCAGCATCCAGTTCACCTGCCTCCATAAGAAGTTCACAGGACTTCTGAAAGAAGACATCCTCCACGAACTGACCGTCTGAATCGGACTCGACAAGCATGTCCTGAAAGAACTCGCGGGCAAACTCTTCAATTTCCATCGCCTTCTCCGGCAAGCGCCTCAGCCAGAGTGGCCTTTGCCACTCGAAAGCCATCGCATTGAGCGAGCGCGATCATATACCGTACATCGTCCACTCCAGATGGGATCATTGCGGGTGTGATTCGTGGGAATCCCTCTCTTACTTCGTAGAGTGAACCTGTTCCAATCAGCCAACGCCTGTCGGAATAGTCATCGTTCCAGTCGAAACCGGTTGCGTTCAGGCGCTCTTCAAAGAGGACCGTCGCCGACATATCCAAGGAGGCGATGGTATCGCGTGTCCGAGCAGCAATATCGGATATTGTCGGGGCCGATGCCGTATCGCTCGCTGCGCGGGAGACTTGGGTTACGTGAAGAAAGAGGCGTGTAGCGCCGTTTGAATCAAGCTGATTCGCCGACGAAATGCGAATGGTCGATATCTGGGGTGTTCGTGTCTTTGCCTCGACGCTGATCCAGCCAAGCTGGAAGTCCTTGGGTGCTCCGAGGGGCCCCATCCAGGCCTGCACGGCATCCGCAGCGCCAGCGGCGGGAAGCAGAAGTCTCTCCAGCAAGTGAAGTTCACCGATCAGTCCCTTCTGTTCCTCCTCGCTCAGGCGGCCATCGCCACCGCCCTTTAAAAGACGATGCCATCGCCAGGTCCGGACAAGAAAGCGATCGATTGCCTCATCCTCGGACTGGGACCTGCTAGTGGCATCCACGATATCCACGCAGAAACGATGAAAGATTTCCCTCAGCTCGCCGTCCGTCAGGCGGACGATCAGACGTTCGCCCGAATCATCCTCGGTTGGTTGTACCTCCACTTGTAGTCCCTTGAGTCTGGGTAGTCGATGGGAGGTTCGATGAGTGGAGCGATGCTGAAGGATGAGAAGACAATGCCGTTGACCGTCAACCGCCCAATAGAGTCCCCACGCGTGAGACCCTGCGTTCGGAATCCTTCGAGCGCTGATCCGGTTGGTTTCCGTCGGCTGTGGAATAGCCTTCCAAGGATCGTCAATCCTCATTTTTCTCCTGCTCATCGTCATCCGCGTCATCGTCTCCGAAGTGCTCTCTGTACCACGTTGTGTTGACGACGTATTCAACAGTTTTTTCCGCGAGACTTGTACCCGGAAAGCTGATGCTCCAAGCCGCTACCGGGTTGGTCGTGCTCAAGTCTTCGCCTTCCTTGCCAATTGCAAGAAGATGGATGACGAGAAGCGGCTTGGTACGGACTCTGTTGTAGATCCAGTCAGGATAGTTCTTGACACCGTCCGTGCTTGATGGCCTGCGGGCACGATACTCGCTCTCAGCGGCGTAGACTTGCGCTTCGTTCAGACCGACTTTCGTGATACCACGTGAGCTGACCCGCTGCTTGTTCGTTACCATCAGCATTGAACCGTCACTGCGCTTGCCGGGGGCACGGCGCTGACACACCAACTCGAAGCCAAGGCTGTGATCGACGAGGGAAAGTTTTGTCCTTCGCTGCACGCCAGCAAACAGGATGTCCCATTTGCACAATTCTCTATCGGCGCGGGCCGCAATGTAGCGACGGACTGGCTCGCTATCGGTGGCGAGGGAGCCCGGGTGATTTCTGAATATGCCGAGAAAGGCATCGACCGCTACCACCGGAACGTCACGCACCAGGCGGCCACCATTGAGTAGTTCTCCGTCCTCTGGAGGTAGACCTCCGGCCCGCATCTGCTGCGCGAGCCGGACGACTGCCCGTAAATTCGCAGCAAGCGTTACATGATCGCGATGCAGGATCGCGGTTTCTACGAACCGGTTTGCCAGACCAATCAGGACCCTGTGGAACCGCCCGGCACCCATCTTGTTTCGGGCCGTGACGACAAGCGAGTCGGGATGGCTGCGGACCTTGAGGCCGAAATCTCTTGGTGTCGCGTTCGTGCTCTGCATGCGCGTGAGTTCGTCGCGGGGCTCATCGATGGATTCGGCAACGTGATCGTACCAGCCCTGCGCTTCCTCAGGCATCCATACTCGGCACAAGTCATCGTATCCGTCGCGGTACCCGAACCACCGCCCCATCTGGAACAGCGTGTCGTACATTATCGACCGGCGCAGGAAGTAGCTGACGATCAATCCCTCAAGCGTAAGTCCCCGCGAAAGAGAGAGCCCGCCAACCGCAATGACATTCAGTCCTGCGGTCTCGTGCTGGGCGTAGTCCAGCGATCCGGCAGCACGGCTGTTGACTTCAACGACCGTCACCGCGCTTACGCTCTCGTGTAGCCGGTCCTGAATGCTGGACCAGGACTCGCCGCACGTGTTGTCATAGTGATCGAGAAAAACCCGATGTAACTCGGCGATCTCGGGGTCGCGAATCGCCTCATTGAAGGGTTTTGCGCCATTTACCCGAACGCTCTTCCGGATAATGTGTGGCCCAGTCGGGCTCCTCCGTTACTATGCGGTTCAAGAAGTCGTAATATTCAGAAGGAAAGCCGTTTGGAAACTTGCGCAAGAACGCACGCAATCTCAGCGTACGATGTGCTGTTGGGTCCATTTCGATAGAGAGAGCGATGCGAAAACGGGGATGCTCATTGGAATCGCGAAGCCCGGCGAATCCTTCACCGAGTCCGCCTGGACCTGAAAACAGGTCGACAACAGGTACAGCAGCGGTCACTTTTCGCCCACTGAAACAACATGATTGGGAATGTACGCGTCGCGAACATCGCCAATTGAAGACAAGCATGGTGCGCTAATCGAGCCTTTGGTGAGATGACCGACATCGTAGATCAAGCGACGCGCTCTCGGATGATGGCGCAAATTGGTGGCAAGGACACGAAACCCGAGCTGGTTCTCCGAAGAGCGCTGCATGCGCGAGGGCTCCGATACAGACTCCATGATCGCAAACTTCCGGGAACGCCAGATCTGATCTTCCGTCGTTTCGGAGCCGTATGCTTCGCGCATGGCTGTTTCTGGCACCGCCATGTCGGCTGTCCCTATGCCACCGATCCCGCTACTCGACCGGATTTCTGGAAGGCAAAATTCAGAGCAAACGTCGAACGGGATAGGCGGAATACACGACAACTGCGAGAATCAGGCTGGCGTGTGGCGATCATCTGGGAATGCGCTTTACGCAGCAGGGATCGGGCGGCCGTTACGGTGCGGGAGTTTGAGAAGTGGGTGCGCGGTACGGAATGCGAGTTCGAATCAATCATGGAATGGCTCAGATAAAATGAGCAGTGCCAACGTCGGCACCTTTCGAGGAATTGGATGGAAGCGTCCCGGGCGGTCCGATTGCCCGGTCTCGACGGCGTTTCAGTCGCTATTTCCACGCTATACGTCTGGATGCGGATCGAATACATGTTCGAATGCAGCACGCGCCTGATACTGTGCAAAGCTAGTCAGTAGCGCTCCTGATCGCGGTTGTCTCAGGCGCATCACGCGCTTGAGACCGTACTGCACGGTTTCGCCTTGTACAGTCGGATCGACTCGGACCGTTGTGGAAAACCTAGGCAATGCTAGCGATTTAAGCTCGTCGGCAACCTGATTGTTGGCAACCTGACTATCGCCCAGCCGTTCCCATCGTCCAAGCGCCGTCTTAAATACTCTCTTTAGCCTTTTGTATCGTGCCGTCCAAGGCGGAATGAGTAGCTCAGGACCGGCCGCGTTTATTTGGATCATGGCTGACCCATCGGCGCGAATTGCGCAGAGGTCGAGAATGGCAAGCCGTACTTGGTGAGCTTTGGCAAAATGTGCGAAGGCTGATTTCCCGGTCTCGTTGTCGTAGAAGGGCAGTTCTTCCCGGCTCATCGATTCCCCTGCTTTCTTGTTGACAAGTTCAACCAACGCCGCCGTGCGCCCGAGCTTGGCGTCGTAGCTGCGCCTACCGTTCGAGCGGACCATCAGGTCACACGGTTGCGCCAATAGAATGTAGCGCTTTTTGTTCGATTCCGTTTCGAAAATATCGCCTAACTCGATGGGGGAGTGAGATTGGTTGAGTTTATCGCCCGACTCATAGGCTTCGAATCGCTGTATTCGCAAAGCCTCATGCGAAGTACTTTCGACTCTTATGGCCGAAGCGATTTCTTCCGACACGGCGCTAACGTTTCGAGCGCGCGCTACTGCAGAAGACATTGCCTCATCGTGCAAACGAAACTGCGCCTGTCTACGCATTAGGATGCTAAAAACACGAAACAATGTGTCCGGCTCCCAGACTCCCTCCCGGCGAGACGACTCGAAAACAATCCTGTCAAAATCCAATATCGAGAGGCACTCCATTGCCTCCTTCGCTTTGTCAACAGAATCTTGAAAGATAGACCATGCTTTCGACTTGATAATCGCGAAGCGGTCGCTGAGTGCCGCTAGGCGCAACATGCCCAGGAATCCGTAGCAGTCTCGTTCATCGCCCGTGAGTCGCGCCTTTGAGATGACGACGAACCTGTCACTATCCAAAGTGTAATCATTCGCCAGTTTCAACCAGGTGGCGTATTCGCTTTCGCGAGCAATAGTGTGACTGATCAGCCCGCAATAGCCAGTCTTCGTCGCTTGCGCTTCACGTATCAGTTCAATTCCTCTATTGGTCGCATCTTTCTCTTCTCTGGAGAGGTCTCGATCAAAAAGTAGCACCGTAGAGCTCGCCTTCTCGTCCGCGAGGAGTGTCCCGGAGTGGAGTTTCCAATCGCCTAGTGAGAGGGTAATGTATTCGCAGTCTTCCAGTTGACCTAGGAGGACCTCCAGCGACCTAGCTACGGTTGCGTCGATTTTCTCCGGCTCATCGCCACCTGTCTCCAGAGTATGCTCTGCGGCATCGGTAGCGCGTGCATGCGCCATAAGTTCTTGGCGCCCGGTAGCGCCCAGCGTTTTCCACACCTCTCGTAAACGTTCGGTCCAAATCTCACGCGGGGCGCCAAAGTCGACCTCATCGAGATGGGGCAGATCCGCCGCGAGCGTGGGGTCTATCTCAGCGCAGATTCCGAGCAAGTCTTCAACGTTTGTTGTTGAGTACTCATCATCGACCACTATGATCCGCGACACGCCGATGCTCACAAATAGCTCCCGGGCATGCGAGCGTAGCGTTTGTGTTGCGGTGGCGGTGCTAACCACTAGCGGCTCCGGAAAAATCCAGTTCAAACACGTACCGCCTTCCGCGATCATTACGGTCTGGAAGAAGCAAAATTCCGCATGACTCGGAGTCGAGAAGTTGGCGGACGACGAAGAGCCCGAGGCCTCGCCCTTCACCGCTGCGCTTCGTTGTGACGAATGGCTCAAAGAGGGCGTCCTCGACTCTCTCTTCGACTCCTCGTCCGTTGTCGTGGACAGTCACAACAGGCGCGTCCACGATGATCGTAATCTCGGCGTTCTCCACGGTGCCCGTGCGGACTGCCTCTTTGAGCCAGTATTGGGCGTTGAGGATCAGATTGTCGAATATCTGAGTAAGTTTGCCCTCGTTCATATTCACTTTGAAATCTGGCGAGCGGCATAGTACAACCAACGTGATCCCATTCGGGGCGAGTGTCTCGTTGTGAAACTCAGCGAGTTCCTTTGCCCAAGACGACACGTTGATCGGTTCTCTTCGCTCACGCAGGTAGCGAAGCGAGGGAGTTAGATGTGCAAGCTGTTTGCGCATTGCGGCAACGCTGGATCGAACATGCTCGATGTATGCGATTATGGATGCCTTGCGAACGCCCTTGTCCAATGCTCGAAGCAAGGCCGTGCTCTTTCTGGCGAGCCGATCGGCGATGTTATGAATCTCGTGGGACAGCGCTTCTGCGGTCAGTCCGAGGCTTATGCTCTCGTAGAGGGCAGATACTTGGGCATTTAGCGTCTCCCAGCGCCTGTCGAGGACCGCCCTCATTTCCTTCAAATCCGACGCGTGATCCAAGGTGGTGGAGACTTGCTCGAGCAACTTTTCTTTCCTCGCCGCTTCGATCGACACAACCGAGATTTCTTGCTCCAGGTTTTCCAGCGCCTTTGACGCCGGAGAACCCTTGTCGAGCCTATTACCTAACTCGTTCCGGACGGTATCTAGCGTCTTGGCTGCCTCTTTCGTGGCCATGTCAAGCGATCCGGTGTGCCGCCGCACTTTACGCTTCTCGGACGATAGCTTCCCTGCGATGTCATCTATGCGTTGCGTAACCGCCGAGTGCGGATCCTCCGGTGCGACCCCCGCGTTTCGGTCACGGTGCTCGTTTAGAAAACTGACCCTACCACGCCTGAGGAATTCTTGAGTGTCGCCGGCGAACCGTACAAATTCCGTCAACAGTGCAAAGAAATTCTCATAGTGAAGATTCACCTGAAAACCTTCCCGGCTTGTCGTCTCAACAAGGTTGCGGTTGTTTCGTGCGCTTATCGCTACGAACCCCAGCACATTACCCGGGCGAAGACCGTAGTACGAAGTCGCTCCTGTCCATTGTCTTCCCAAACCTAGCCAATCCTCTCCCACGCGTATGCCAAAGCCATCGCGGTACACGCGAATACCGGCAAGGTCGCGAACGAGGCGGCGGTATTCGGACTGGCGGCCCACGATTTCGTCCTTGAAGTCGGAGCTGTCGAGGGATACGTGATCCACTTCTCCGTGAAACGGTCCAGGATTGACTGCCAAACCTTTGGACCGCCTGACGCGGTCGAGGTTGTCTAGTAAGCGCTTGGTTCCAAACTCGACGAACCACCCCTTCCCTTTCGAAAGCACAAAGTGTTCCGGTCGGCCCTTACCGGTCCTGCCAGTGAGAAACTCGTAAAGTGCCCGACCGTCGTCTCGTCGGCAGAGGGAATTGAAAAGCATCTGATCGGCCTTGCTTCTTGGTTGAAAGTATCTCAGCCGAGCAACTCCCGATATGCGTAACGCTCGTCCGTCAAACTCAAACACGTACTTCAACAGCGCGGTCTCGCGAACCTTATTCGCAATTTCAGCAAGCTCCAGATTTTTGCCATCCACCTCCAATTGCACGTGAAAGTCGCGCGCTGCCTGAAATGGGGAGATCATTCCAGAAAGCTTTCGCTGTAGGCCAAGGAGATGCTCCTCGGTCTGCCAGTCTTCAGGTCCGCGGAGACCGGATAGAATGAGCTTCGTCCCCTGCGACTTTACGCTCGTAGTACTTTGCCTGTACTTCACGGGTACCTCGCCGAGGCGTGAAGAGTCCCGAAAATCCTTCCATGAGAACGCGATATAGTGCTCGGTCGCCGGTTCCTCACGAGGTCTGGTAACGATCTCTACATTTCGTGCCAGCCGCTGACTGCCCAACCTGCCCAGCCCCTTGTCTCCTATTGGCGTTCGCCCCAGTCGCGTCACTTGCCCCGCAGCCTTGGCTTCGCGCTTAGGAGAGTTCGCTATGGTCAGCCAGCCGCGCCGAATCGTCGTCTCGTCCATCCCGTGGCCGTTGTCCTCAACGAGAATGGCGCCCGTCGCGTCAGCGTATTTTCGTCCCCATCGGTTCTTTGCACGCGTATCGATAGTGACATTCACCCACGTGGCGTCGGCGTCGTAGCTGTTCTTTACCAACTCTACGAGCGCCTGCACGATGTCGGTTATGAGTTCCTCCCCGAGCCGGAAGACAACCGAGGCGTTGATGTCGAATCGTGCTGGTTGGGGATTTAGGGCCATCGCCAATTGTTACGCCTTCCTGAACACGAGGATCGCTTCACCACGCATCGTGGCCGCGATGGAGTTTCTGGTTGCCATCCTCTTGTTCGGGATCTTCCGCTCAAGCCTCGATACGAGGTGAGCATCTCTGGAGGCCATCAATTCCTCTAGTATTCTGTCGGTTGGTACGGGGTCGCCTCCCACCCGTCGGTTGCCCACCGTCCAAATCATGTAAGCGCGCGGCCTGAGCGCCTTCAGTACAGTGCAAAGGGAGCCGTCCAAGTCACGTATAAATGCAGCCACGCGTGCGCCTCGATCCGCAGGCAGTTTCTTCAGCCGTCGTAACGTTTGCTTGAGGCTCGGACTCAGGTCATTTAGATGCGCGACACCTTCAACTGCGTTTTTCTTCGACCCGCCAAGGCTCCTGGCGTCGATCTCGTGGGTAGTGCGAAGGCAGCGGGAATCGGCATCGTCGTCGATGTCGTCCAAGTCGATCCACTGTAGCGGAAGGTAAGAATACTGGCCGTATGGCACGGTCGAAGTGTTATCACCGTATGGTGGCGACGTAACCAGCAAATCGTGGAGATCTCGCGCAGGTTTCAGTTTGGTTGAGTCCCCGAGCCGAACGGTAATCTTTCCCCGATAGTGTCCGTTCGTGGCAAGGTGTCCTCGTTCCCGAAGGATTTCGGCCTCAGCATGAAGACGTTCGTTGATGTCCGTAACCACTGTGGTGAAAGTTCGCAGGGGGTCCACCGTTCGGGAATCCAGATCGTCCGTACTGCGAATGTGCAACTTGAACGTGGAAGTGCGTGAGTTGCTCGTCAACCGCACCGTTTCCGCGAGACCTGTCCAGAGCACGCGACGGCACCAAGTGTGATCAACCTGTCGGATCGCTCGCCGGATGCGCGAAAGTTCCGTAATGGCTGAGGGGCAAAACCACTTCTTCAACCCTGGGAAGTCTGCCTCGTTCCTTGTGCCGCGATCCGTCCCTGCCCGCTTGAGAACCTCCTTGATGACACTCGCAAGTTTACGGGTGTGGAAAGGACCCGCTTTCGTCCGGCAGAACAGAACCGCGAGCGGATTGATATCCTGTCCGGTGTAGTCCAGCCCCAGACGCATGCACTCGACCATGGTTGTACCGGAGCCCGTGAAAGGGTCGATGACCCTACTGACACACCCGTCCACATCCACCAAGGCTTTGACGAGCACGGCCTGCATAGCTGGAACCATCATTGCCGGATACTGAGTCAACCCCTGTGTTTGCCGTCGCGCGGCGCGTCCACGAAACGCCCAGTAGTCGTCGTCCGCTTCAGACAAGCTTTCCAGCTCACGGACGATTCTAGCGTCGGTTGAGCTCCCGACCGCAACGTCGCTGTCGCCTCCACACTCGTCGCCGTAACTGGCGTCCAAGGGTCTCGGGACGCCAACGGTTGCGAGCGCCTCCGACATCTTCCTCGGTGTCGGCAGGATTGGCATCGGCGGCGAGCGCGACAAACTGCCCACATCCGCCGATTCGACGGGAAGCCAGGAGTCGTTGCGGCTCACAACTCGGCGTAATCGACTGGACGAATGAACCGGTGCTTTAGTTCCGGTTCCAGGAGGAATTCTACGGGTAGAGAAAGAACGAAATATCCCGCGCCATATGGTGAGCGCTGAACCTTCGTGAAAAGGCCATTTTCCGGCCCGATACGCGTGGCTTCCGGAGCGGCTTCGCCGTAGGTGCTGAAATGCCGTTCAGCCACTCCCGGCGTGCCCCGTGGAACATCCGCAAGTAGTGATTCTGACATGGTTGCATACCTCCAGACTGGCGCGGCCGCAGAGCGAAACAGTAGCAGAAAATCAGGGGCGAAACGAAGAACACGGACATCGAGCCTGTTCTCTACTGCACCGTTCCCTTCCTGAGAAACTCGCCGCGCGGCGCCGACTTGACGGTGGTCTCCTGAAGCTGAGCGTCGCGGAGCACCAGCAGCGGCACGTCCACGCCGGCGTCGCCGAGGCTCCATACGGTCCTGAACATGTGCGCCAGGGTGTGCACCGGCTGACCATCGACTCTCAGCACGATATCGCCGGGCCGCAAACCGGCCCTGTCCGCCGGACAGTCGCGGTAGATGCCGACCACCACCAGCGTGTCGTTGTCGTCGTGTACCAGCATGCCGAGCCACGGGCGGGGCGGTGCGGAGCGCCTTCCCCGGATGCTGATTTCGTCCAGTACCGGCGTCAGTATGTCGATGGGCACGAACATGTTCACGGTGTGCACGGACTCGTCCGCCTCGAACCCCTGGATGACCAGGGAGCCGACGCCGCACAGCCTTCCGGCCATGTCCATCAATGCGGCTCCGGACCAGCTCTCATGCGGCGGCGAGGTGAATATGGCTTCGTCGAGCACGTATTCCCAGCGCCCTGCAAACTCCTGCTTGGCGACAACCTCCGCGTCCACGACCTGCGGGTCGGCGCGACCGCTGCCGGCAATCCAAACCGCGTCCCCGATGCGCAGCGAGTCCGAGTCTCCGATGGGCACGCTGCGTCCGGACAGCGGCATCATCGGCCTGATCAGCGCCAGACCCGTGCGGAAGTCGTTGCCTACCACGAATCCCGGCACGGCCCGGCCGTCATGGGAACCGATCCAGATCTCCTCGGCTTCGTTGATCACGTAACCGATGGTCAGGATCAGGCCGTCGTCGCGCACGCGAATGCCGTGGCCGGCGCGTTCCGTGCCGAGCAGCCCGGCGCTCATCGCGTCCTCGGGAATGTGCGCGCGGATGGAGACCAGCGCCTCCAGCAAGGGCTCGCGGGGCATTCGCGTTAATCCGATCTTCATGGTGGAACTCATGTTAACGCGACCGCCTGCTCGGTGCGAGACCGGTCCCGGAACCGGTGGAGTCGAAATGACCCCGCGGATTCCGGCATTGGAACGACCCGTCGCAATGGCCGTTGGAGTGCCTTGCTACAGGGCCTGCTGATACTCGTCGATGTACTGGAGCAGGGAGTTGGCATCGTCCAGAATCGGCGTCACCCTGTCAGGGTCCGCCAGGTCCAGCTCACCGCTCAATTCGTTGGTGATCACGGTCAGGTTCCGGCGCATCTGCTCCAGATCGCGCGCCGAGAAAGTGTAACCCTGCGATGCCGAGGTATTCAGGTTTCCGCGCACGAAGCTGGCGATGTAGCGCGAGGACTCCACCAACCGGTCGTCATCGCCCAGGATGCGCGCGCACATCGCACGCAGCAGGTAGAGGTTCTGGTCCGGCGCAAGTATCAGTACGCGCTCGATGAACCTCAGGGCGTCGAACGCGAACCTCTCCCGGTTCTCGGCGACGTTGACGCGCCACTCGGCGCGCAAGCGGGCCACCTCGGGATACCAGGCATCGGTCACTCTGGTCTGACCCAGCGCCGAATCGAGCGCCGCCAGGGACGCCCAGTCGGCGGTCGCGCCATAACCCCAACCCTGAATTACTGCCGCGGCCGGGCCCGACAATTCGTCCGCGATCGCCTGAATGTCCTCCGGCGCCTCGCCGCGGCTCAGCACTCCCAGGTAGTCCTTGGCGATCGCATAACGCGCCTGCATGTTGAGCGGGTTGGCCTGCAGCGCGTTGCCGAAGGCATCGCGGGCCTGGTCGGTTTGCCCGTTGGCCTGGAAGAGCAGACCGTAGACTTCGAACTGCCTCGAAAAATTCGGGATGACCTCGGCCAGGCTGGTGGCTCTCGGCACCTGCCCCATGCGCACCAGGCGCCGCGCGATGTAGCCGTAGTCGATCTGGTCGCCCAACTGGGTATGGATCCAGCTTCCGGCCCTTGTCAGCGGATCGTACGGTTCGAACAGCTCCACCAGATCGGCCAGCAGGAGTCCGTCGGCGCGGGCGCGGCTGCGGGTCGCCATCAGGTTGTCGTTGTCCGTGCTGATGTCGGCCCGCCGGGCGAAGGATCGTATTCCCTCCTCGTCCATGGCCATCGCGGCGAGCAGGTCCTCGACGCCGTTCAGGCCCAACCGGCTGAAGTGCATCACGTCGTCGATGAGCGGCCTGCCGGTGCGCGCAAGCTGTAGCTCGACATCCAGCGGCGCCTCCGACGCCAGGAACATCAGCACCTGTGCCGACGGGTGGTAGAGCCGGACGTTTTCGAACTCGGCGGCCAGCGTGGCGGCCAGCGTTCGCAACAGGCCCTCGTCCACGAACTCCGAGTTCATCCACTGCACGAACAGCCCGCCGTCGTTCAGGTGGCTCTTGACGTCGACGACGAACTCGCGGGTGAACAGGTGCGAAGCGCCGGCCGTCCACGGATGGGAAGGCTGCGACACGATGGCGTCGTAGGTCTTGTCGGTCAGCCGAAGCGCGTTTCGGCCGTCGTTGATGATGACGTTGAAGCGCGGGTCCGCCAGCGGATCGATGTTTCTGCGGCCCGCAAGCAACCGATTGGCCTCGATGACCTTCGGTTCCAGTTCCACCACATCGATGCGGTCCACCGACGGGGGTACGCCCTCCAGGACGACGCCGCCGCCGAAGCCGACCACCAGCATGTCCTCGATGTCCGGACGCGCCGCCGCCGCCAGCGCGGTGAGCCATTTCTCCGGATCCTGCACGGGCGGCGTCCCCCGGACCGCGATGGATGCCTCGGGGAGGCCGTTGGTGCGCACGTAGTAGTAGCCGCCCTCGGCCAGCAGCATCACCGTCGAGGACCGTCCGACTCCGTAGTACAGTTCCTGCGGATCGCTCAGGTAGCCCAGCACGAACCCGGTGCTCGACACCACCGCCTGGGGCCGGCTCGGACTGTAAACAATCAGCACGGCAGCGATACCGGCGCAGGCGAGCCCGACAGGGATCGGTCTGGGTTTGGCCACGCACACCGCGGCCCACAACGCCAGCGCGAAGTTGATCCCCACGGCCACGCGGATGGCGCCCTCGAATCCCAGTCCGGGGATCAGGAAGAACCCTGCGGCGATGGCGCCGAGGATGGCGCCCACGGTGTTCCAGGCATAGATGCGCGCGGTGCTGGCGGTGGCCTGGCTCTCGTCGCGAGCCAGCACGCGCACCGACAGGGGCAGCGTGGCGCCGATGAAGATGGTCGCCGGCAGCATGACCGCCACGGCGAACAGGGCCAGCGTGTACGTGGCCGGCGAGGAGGGGATGAGCGGACCCATCCACGCGTACACGCCCACGGACAGCGCGCCGACGGCCACCTGGGTGAGCGCGAAGGCGACGGCGGCGCGCTCGCGCTTCTCGGCGACCTTGCCGGCCAGGCCGCCGCCCAGCGTGATGCCGGTCAGGAACGCCGCCAGCATGGTGGCGAAGGCGTGGATGCTGCCGCCCATGACGTGGGTCAGCATGCGCGTCCAGAGCACTTCGTAAAGGAACGCGGTTGCGCCGGAAACCAGCATGAGCGGCAGCATCCACGCGGGCTGTTGCCTGAAGACCGTCGACAGGCGGTCCCGGGCCGTCGCCGTCCCCTCATAAAGCGGCCGGATGCAGGCCGAATGGAAGCCGGGCGGTGCGGAAGCGGCCATCGCGGCGTCCGCGCCGGTGCTGTCGCGCCGCCCGCGGGCCAGCCCCGCGGCGATCGCGAACACCAGCACATTGATGGCGACCCCCACCCAGACGGTACCGTTCAGGCCCAGCGCGGGCAGCAGGACGAACGCGGCGCCCAGTGTTCCGAACACGGCGCCGGCGGTGTTGATGGCGTACAGCAGCGCGACCCTCGGCCCCACTTCGCGGTCGGTGCGTACCGCATAGCGAGTCAGCAACGGCAGCGTGGCGCCCATGAAGCCGGTGGGTATCGCCAGCACGAGGAACGCCACCAGCAGGTAGAACACCGGCTGGCCGATGGTCGCGGCGTCCGGCGGGGCCGGTTGGTCCCCCAGCATCGACGCATAGAGCCCTCGGGCGGCCATGAGCAGCAGCGGCACCGCCAGCGCGGACAGGGCGATCCCGGCCTCCAGCAGTCCGTAGACGAGGACGGGACGGGTCACGCGGCCCGCGTAGCGTCCGGCCACGGCCGAACCCGCGGCCAACCCCCCCATGTAGGCCGCCAGCACGGTGGCCACGGCCAACTCGCTGGTGCCGAAGACCAGCGAGAACTGCCGCAGCCACGCCGTCTGGTACAGCAGCGCGGCCAGTCCGGAGAGGAAGAAGCAGGCGATGACGCCGGCGAATACCAGCCACGAGTCTTGCGTAGGAGGCGGGGCAGGTTGCCCTGCAGGCGCCCCGGGGTGCTTGGCGGACATTGCATTCCGCCGCCCCGCCGGGCGCTCCATGGCCGGAAGGGTCTGGCTACGGCGTTTCGCGCGCTTTTTCCTCGCTCTTGTCATTGCAGTTTCCCAGCCCCGGTTACGCCCGAGATTCTGAATCGCGCAAGTTTACCCGATAGTGTCCCGTGCGACGGGTGCGTCCTACAGGTCAGAATCGCCCATCAGAGGCCGAAGGCCATCCGTTGGATCAACGCGAACGACCAGACTGTCGAGGGTTTCGACCTTCGCAACCACCGTCTCAATGCAATCCCGCACGCAATTTTGCGTATGCTAAATTGCGGGCCTGTCGCGGCGCCGCACCGCAGCAGCTTGGTAGAGATCAAATCAGGAAGCGAGTGCGATTGGAGATTTTTCCCTCGATTTGCTCTACAACCCTTTCTACTTCTACATGCGGGTCTGCTTTCAGGCCAAGACATCTTGAGATTCCACTTGCGTCGGTGCTATCGCGAGATGCCAATTGAATTGAATGCGTTCCATCAATGTGCCGAAAGTCGTAAGAGTGGAAGTGCATGGAATCACCCTTACGAGCCTCTCTGACGTGATCAAATACAAAGTTTGATCGAAGATATGTCATTAGCTCTGATTGTGCCGTCAGCACAAGGTGCTTGCCGATCGATTCGAAAGTCTGAATCTTGTGATGAAGTTGAATCAATGTTGTCTTGGCCGTCATTTTCCAATTCATCCCGTAAGCACTTTTTCCGTAGTGTTCACGGATGTCGCGTACTCCTGCTTCCTTCAAGAATTCTTGTCTTGCAGGCCATATTGTCCCGGTAGTGTCCAGCGCTTGCAATTCAATCCCTACAAAATCGACTACTTCTTGATCCCTCGTCGAAACGAGGAAGTAATCTACGTTCCCCCCCAGGAACTGAAATTTCAGGAACAATATGGAGTTCGTTTCCGGGCTCATGCGACAACAGCAAATGCAGACAGTCCAAATAGATTTGTCTTCTTTCCAAGAGACGAAAGGGACAAATTATCATTGGAACTCTGGCACGCCCATGAGCGACCGAGCACGTTCCTATAGAGATATCAGGCTCGCTTTTCCTCACCTTTATGCAAGTGCGACCAAGGTAAGGGCACTCTTGCTCCTTTACCAAGGACGGCCAGTCAACTTGGTTTGACGATGTAGGTTCGCCAAAGAGTTCCAGTACTACAGGCACAATTCATCTGCCGTTCGTCGTTGAGCCAGCTCGACGTATGTCTTGGAAATGTCAATCCCAACCGATTTTCGGCCCAATTTGCTGGCAACAATCATCGTTGTGCCGGTCCCGCAAAATGGATCCAGCACCAACCCGCCGGTCGGAGCTGTGGCCAATATAGGCAACTTGCACAGATCCTCCGGATACGGAGCAAAATGTGCTTGGCGTCCTTGCGTATCTTCCGGGAGTATGTCCCATACGTCGGAAGGTTTGCTTCCCTTGGGATGGTATTTCAGGAAGTAATAGCCATTGTTCCGCAATTCCTTTGCTCGTCCGGAGACTCGAGTCGAATCAGAATGAGTTGTCCTTTGCGCGCCACGAATAATCATGCGAAAGTCAGCAATTTTGCCATCCCGCACTGCTCTTAGCATATTGTCCAAGGCACTCATGGCATTTTCTTTCTCGGTCGATGTCAACTCTGTTGATAACTCGATCTTGCGCTTGTACCGAACTCCGCTGACTCCGGTAGCCGACACGACCGCTCCGTTAATCACCTTCGCGGTCTTTGGGGAGTTTCTGATAGCATCGGCATCATAGAAATAGCCACTGGATGACTTTACAAAGTGGAAAACAAACTCATGCACGTTTCTTAGCCGATCAGTGGTGTTGTCTGGTCCGCCTTTTACTTTATTCCATACGACACTGTTTCGAAGAATCCACCTTTGTTTATCCATTAATTCCAATGCAACGCGCCACGGAATTCCAAGTAGTCTCTTTTTACAATACGAATCGCCTATATTTAACCAAAAGGATCCAGTAGGCTTTAGTACGCGCTTGACTTGAGCAAATATGTCAAGCAAGTTGCCTATAAACTCTCGGTGGTGTGGCTCAAGTCCAATGCCTCCGTCCGCATAATCGCGCTTGCCCCAGTAAGGAGGACTTGTCATACAGCAATCGAAACTGTGCGCAGGATAATTCTTGAGGACATCCAGAGCGTTACCGACGACGAACAAGGGAAAAACTTTGGACTGTCGCAAATACTCATCGAACGGCATGTTGGCCGACGCACCAGAGTCGCGTTCAAACAGAGAAACTTGCTCGTAGCGTGAACTCGAAGCCATTTTTCGTGTGTCAGATTAGGTTGGGGAGATTGTATAGCATCTTGGCGCAGTTCAGACCCTCATTACTGCCCAAAGTAACAAGATTTGCGCGAAAGTCGTACTCGATCCCGTCTCAACTTGCGTTTGCGTCATGAAAGCTGCATACCGTCAGCGCCTCAGAATCGCCCACCAGCGGGCGATATTGAGCAGGCTGGCAAGGGACCCGGCGACGTAGGTCAGGGCCGCCGCCGTGAGCAGGCGCCGGGCGTGTCGTTCGTCGCCCGGCCGCAGCAGACGGCGTTTGGCCAGCAGGGGAAGTGCGCGGCCGAAGCTGGCATCGAGTTCGGTGGGCAGGGTCAACAGGTGCACCGCGGCTCCCGAGGCGAGCGTAAGGAAACCGCCGAACAGGGTCAGGAGCCCGATCACGGGAGCGCGGGTCACGATCGCTGTAAGGGGAGACAGCATCAGGATGCCGGCGCCCAGCTTCTCGAAGGGTCCGACCCATTTCACCAGCCGCGTACGCCAGCGCAACGGCTTGAACCCGCGGGCATCCTGCATCGCGTGCCCGACCTCGTGGGCGGCGACCGTCACCGCGGTCAGCGAGCGCCCCGTGTAGTTGGCCTCCGACAGGCGAACGGTCCTGGAGATGGGGTCATAGTGATCGCCGGCGGTGGTGGTCTCCGTCCCGACGTGGTGCAATCCCAGCCCATCGAGCAGGTCCCGCGCCAACTGCCCGCCCGTCTGCGGATACCGGTTGGCGGGAATGCTGTAGCGGGCCATTACCGCCTTCACCCACAGGCCCGGCCCGACGATCAGAGCCAGCAAGCCCAGGCCCAGAACGATCAAATGCATGTGCGACCCGATCCGTGATTCCGCCGGGACATAGTGTAAGCTACACCGGCCCTGGGAACCCGGCCGGATCCGGCGCACCCGCGACGAAGCCGGACGGGAATCCCGGACCCGGCGAACCGCGTGCCGGAGCTTCCGTTGCGGCCGCTGTTCTCAGCCTGAACGAAACACCGGGCGCGCTCCCGCTGGCGGCGGCACTGGCTGTGGGAGGCGTCGGTTCGTCCGTGCTGTGGTGGTTCTGGTCGAGGTCGATACGAAATCGGGAACGTGGTACTGGTGCCGGAACCGTCCGATATGGCATTGTCGGACGGTCAGGGCGCCTGTCAACAGGGGAGGGCATGAAATGGACCGATGGCTTTGGATAGTTGGATTGCCGATGCTGGCGTCGTGCGGCGGCGGCGGTATGGAGGATGGGTCGGCTGGACCGAATGGCACCGCGGGACCGGCGGACGTCGCTGCAGAACACGCCACCGAGATCGCGGCAGAGGCTGCCACTGAGGTTGTGGCCGGTATCGGCGCGGAGACGCTTCTTGCCGAGATCCAGATACTGTCTTCGGATGAGTTCGAAGGGCGCGCGCCCGGATCGGCGGGCGAGGAACTGACGGTGAACTATCTCGTCGAGCAGTTCAGCGCGCTCGGAGTGTCGCCCGGCAACCCCGACGGCACCTGGGTGCAGGATGTGCCGCTGGTGGGGATCACCCCGCAGCCGCCGCAGAATCTCGTGGTTTCCAACGGCGTGGAGGCGCTCGCCCTGGAACCGGCCACGGACTACGTGGCAGGGACCAGGCACGTGGTCGACGCAGTGGCCGTCGACGGCGCCGAGTTCGTCTTCGTGGGTTATGGCACCCGCGCGCCCGAGTACGATTGGGACGATTTCGGCGATATGGATCTCAGCGGCAGGATTCTCCTGTTCCTGGTCAACGATCCGCCGCTCGACGATATATTCGGCGGGCGCGCGATGACTTACTACGGCCGCTGGAGGTACAAGCACGAGATGGCCGCGGAACTGGGCGCCGCGGGGTCGCTGGTCATTCACGAAACGGGGCCTGCCGGCTACCCCTGGGAAGTGATCGGCGCCAAGCCCTTCGGCGAGTCATTCGACCTGGCGGCGCCGGACGACAACCTGGGCCGGCCCACCTTCGAGGGGTGGGTGCAGCGGGCCGCCGCCGAGTCGATTTTCGAGATGGCCGGGCTCGATTTCGAAACCGCGAAGCAGCAGGCGGCCGTGCGGGGGTTCGAGCCCATCCCGCTGGGCGTGACCGGGTCGCTTGCGATTCGCAACGAGATTCGCCGAATCGGTTCGCGCAACGTCGTCGCGAAGGTGGAGGGCGCCGAGGCGCCGGACGAAGTCCTCATCTATGTTGCCCACTGGGATCATGTGGGCCGGGACGAGAGCCTCGAGGGCGACCAGATATTCAATGGCGCCGCCGACAACGCCAGCGGCACGGCGGGGCTCATCGAACTGGCGCGCGCCTACAGCCTGTCCGCCCGCCCGCCGCGCCGGTCGGTGCTGTTCCTGGCCGTCACGGCGGAGGAAGCGGGCTTGCTGGGTTCATTTCACTATACCCGGAACCCGCTCTACCCGGTCGCCCAGACCGTTGCGGCGATCAACATGGATATGCTCAACCAGTGGGGACGCACCCGCGACCTGACAATCGTCGGCCTCGGGCAGTCGGAACTCGACGACGTCGCCGCCGTCATAGCGGAGCAGCTCGGCCGCACGCTGGCGCCCGATCCGGAACCGGAGAAGGGCTTTTTCTACCGTTCGGACCACTTCGCCTTCGCCAGGGCCGGTATTCCGGCCTTCTATGCGGACCCGGGCATGGAGTACATCGGCAAACCGGAAGGCTATGGAGCGCAGAAGCGCATCGAATACACCGCCAACGACTACCACCAGGTCACCGACGAGGTGAAGCCGGACTGGGATATGGCGGGAGCGGTTGAGGACCTGACGTTTCTCTACCTGATGGGCAGGCGGCTGGCCGACGGAGAGGAATGGCCGTCCTGGAGCGAAACCAGCGAGTTCCGGGCGTTGCGCGAGTCGCAGCGTCCGCAATAGTGGAAACTGGCGGCGCGGGGATCCCGCCACCGGCTGCCCGGCAATCCGACGATGCCCATGTCCGGTGCGGCTCGGTGGACTTCGCGCCACAGGTTCGCGGGCTCCGGGGTAAAGATCAGATCGCCGCTGGCCGGCGTCACCTGCCAATCGCCGGCGGAGATTTCTCTCTCCAGTTGCCCCGGCCCCCAGCCCGCGTAGCCGGCGTAGACGCGCAGCACGCGCTCGTCCGGCCGGGCAGGCAGATTTTCGCGTACCTCGTCCACGTCAGCGGTGATGTAGACATCGTCAACGATCGGCTCGCCTTCCGCCAGGTTCCCATCCCTTATCAGGAAGAGCGCGCTGGTGCGTGCCACGGGTCCGCCGAAGTAGACCACGCCCCGATACCGGCGGAAATGGTTCACATCCGGAAACAGTACCTCGGGTTCTACCCAGGTGGGCCGATTGACCACCACGCCGATGGCGCCCTCGTTGCCGTGATTCAGGATCAGTACCACCGTTTCGGCGAACCGCGGGTCGCGCAGCTGCGGGGTCGCCACGAGAAACATCCCGCCGGCGGGTGACTGGGCCAGGGCGGTGGCGGCCGCAAGCGAGGCAAGGATCGATAGTGCGAGCCGTTTCATGGCGCAATGATACCCGGTCGGACCCCGGCCGGGGCCGACAGTGCGGCCGTGGCCGGCGATCTCGATTTTCATGTGGCGAGCGGGTTGGTACCGATGCCCCGGTTCGGTCGCAGCCCGTGGCTCTTGCCAAGGGCTGCTACACTCCTGCCACTGCCGCCCGGGCGGCGGCGGCTGCAGTCACCGACAAACAGATACATGGGCGCGATCAGCGATTTCATCCGTCATCACTACCGGCACTTCAACAGTGCGGCACTGGCCGATGCGGCCGAAGCCTATGCCGGGCTGGTGGACGAGGGCGGTGCGATGCTGGTTACCCTGGCCGGCGCCATGAGCACGGCCGAACTGGGGTTGTCCCTCGCGGAAATGATCCGCCGCGGCAAGGTCCACGCCATTTGCTGCACCGGGGCGAACCTGGAGGAAGATCTGTTCAACCTGGTCGCACATGAGCACTATGTGCGCATTCCCGGCTACCGGGACCTCACCGCTGAGGACGAGGAATCGCTGGCCGCGCGAGGTCTCAATCGCGTGACCGATACCTGCATTCCCGAGGAGGAGGCCATGCGGCGCGTGGCGGGAATCCTGTTGCGGGAATGGCGGGCCGCAGATCGGGCGGGCCGCCGCCGGCTCCCCCACGAATTCCTCTGCCGGGCATTGCGCTCCGGGGCATTCACGGCCGATTACCAGATCGATCCTGACGAAAGCTGGCTGGTGGCCGCCAGCGAGGCGGACTTGCCGCTGTTCGTACCCGGCTGGGAGGACTCAACACTGGGCAACGTGTATGCGGCGCGCTGCATCGACGGCACCCTTGAGCGCACCGGAACGGTGCGTTCGGGTATCGAGTACATGATCGAATTCGTACAGTGGTACGAATCGGTGAGCCGGGAAGCGCCGGTGGGTTTTTTCCAGATCGGCGGCGGTATCGCCGGCGACTTCCCCATCTGCGCGGTACCGCTGCTGGAGCAGGATCTGGGCCGCCGGGAAGTCCGCAAGTGGGGCTATTTCTGCCAGATCAGCGATTCCACCACGAGCTACGGCTCCTATTCCGGCGCGGTACCCAACGAAAAGATCACCTGGGGAAAGCTCTCGGCGGACACGCCCCGGTTTCTCATCGAGTCCGACGCCACGATCGTGGCGCCGCTGATATTCGCTCATGTCCTGGACTGGTGACGTGTCCCGGGCACGGGCGACCGAAGCGGTGGAGTCCGGCGCACGGACGGCCGAATTGGCAGAGCGCGGCACGCCGCCGGCCGGAGTGGTCCATCCCGGCACGCCGCGGGTCGAAGCGGCCAAACCCGGCTCATCGCCCGTGCCGGGTTCGGCATGGTCCGCCGGGGACTCGGGCGAACTGTATCGGATCGGGCGCTGGGGGCCGCCGTACTTTTCCATCGGCGCCCGCGGCCGCGTTGCGGTTCGTACCGCGCCGGGCGCCTCCCGTTCCATTGAGCTGCCTGCGATCGTCGACGAAGCCCGGCGCCAAGGCGTCGAGTCTCCGTTGACGATCCGCTTCCCGGACATTCTCCGCTCGCAGGTGGCGCGGCTGCATGGCGCCTTTGGAGATGCGATCGCCGCGGCCGGATACGGCAACCGCCACGTGGGCGTTTATCCGATCAAGGTCAATCCGCTGTGTCCAGTGGTGGCGGAAATACTGGAGGCGGGCCGCGCGTACGGTCTGGGCCTGGAGTGCGGGTCCAGGGCTGAGTTGGCGGCCGCGCTGCCCCATCTGCGCGATGACCGGCAACTGCTCGTATGCAATGGCGTCAAGGACGGAACCATGCTCGAACTGGTGATGGATGCCCAGCGGCTCGGCAGGCAGGCCATTCCGGTGGTGCAGAGTCCGGAGGAGTTTGCCGACTTTCTTGGCGTTGCGGCCGGGCGCGGTGAACGCCCGATGCTGGGCGTGCGCATCAGACTGTCCGGCTTGAGTGCGGATTGCCCTGCGAGCGTCCGTTCCACCTTGCCCGAGCACAAGTTCGGTCTCACTCCGGCAGAACTGCTGGCGCTGCTGAAGCGCAATCCGGACGTACTTCCGCAGCTCGGATTGCTGCATTTTCACCTGGGAAGCCAGATCGCGGATCTGGACCTTCTGCATCGCGCGGCCCGGGATGCCGCGCAGGTCTATGCCTCGCTGGTCCGAAGAGGGGCAGCGCTTCGATACCTGGATGTGGGCGGCGGACTCGGCGTCGAGTATGGGCACGCAGGGTGCATGCCCCGGCCGGACGAGTTTTCCATGGCCAACTACGCCAGCACCATCGTCGACGCCGTAAACACCGTCTGCCGTAGCCGCTCGGTGCCGCCTCCCGTGCTCGTCTCCGAATGCGGTCGCGCAGTCACCGCTCAGCACGCCGTGCTGATCGTGCCCGTACTGTCCGTTCGCGAAAGCCCCGGTTTGTCCGCCGACATGGACCTTTCGGCGCGATTCGCCGCTGCCACCGAGCGGCTTGTCCGCATGGCCGTGCAAGGGGTGGGGACAGGAAATGCCGAAGGCGCGCCCGAATCCGAAGTTGCCCCGGCTGCCCGATCTCGCACCGGCGCGCCGGCACCGATGCCGCAACCGCCATCAATCGGTTCGAGTGAGGCCTCCGCATTGCTGTCCAGGGCCGGCAACGCCCTTCGGAAGGTCGGCGGGGCTTTCGCCGAAGGGAAAGTGGGATTGGAGGAGTACGCCGTGGCCGAGCGTGCCTTCGTAACTGTCGCGCGGCGGATCCTCGAGTCCCTGCGGGAAGGCGGTTTCGATTTGCCGGCGGGCATGCGGCCGACGGAATTTACGTTGCTGGAGTACTCGTGCGCCGATCGGGCCCTGTGCGACTTCTCGGTGTTCCGGTCGCTGCCCGATCATTGGGCAACCGGGCAGGACTTTCCGGTCATGCCAATCGGCCGGCTGAATGAGCGCCCGACCCGCCGCGGGATCCTGATGGATCTGACATGCGACGCGGACGGCCGGATCGACCGGTACATCTCTCCCGATCCCGATGCCCGGGTCCTGCCGATGCACCCGCCGCGACCCGGAGTCCGGGCCGAGCTGGGTTTTTTCCTCATGGGCGCTTACGAGGATGTGCTGGGCGCCCCGCACAATCTTTTCGGGCGGGTGCCGGAAGTCCACGTCCGCACCGACGAGCGAGCGGTACAGGGCTTCTGCATCGACAACATCGTCCCGGCGACATCGGTGGCCGACCTGTTGGCGCAAATGGGGTACAAGGAAGCGGAGCTGCGTACTGCCATGGAAGCCCTTGTGGCATCGAAGGCCGCGGCGGGCGATCTGCCCGGGGAAGCCGCTTGCAGTTCGATCGATCGCTACACCGAATGCCTGGGGCAGGGCACCTACTGCGAAATCGGCGACGCGGCGGGTCCGGAATCGTGAACCGGTTCCGCAATCCGATGACCGGCGGGCGCGTTGCGGTTGGCCTGGTTTCGTGAGCCGATCCCGGGACGGGATGGCCGGCGACCGCCTGGTGGTTGGGCTGGTGCAGATGAGCATGCGGCCGGACCCGGGCGAGAATCTGGGCCGGGCGCTGGATCTCATCGCCCGGGCGCACGCCGCCGGCGCCACAATGGTCTGCCTTCCGGAACTGTTTTCCTTCAGGTATTTCTGCCAGAGCGAGGATGCGGCCAACTTCGAGTTGGCCGAGCCGGTTCCCGGGCCGACCACCCGGGCTCTGGAGGTAGTGGCCGCGGAACTGGACGTGGCGGTGATCGGCAGCGTGTTCGAGCCGGGTGTGCCCGGCATCCATTACAACACGGCCGTGTTTATCGACGGACGGCGCGGCTATCTCGGCAAGTACCGCAAAATGCACATTCCCGACGATCCCGTTTTCGGCTACCGCGAGAGGTACTACTTTACCCCCGGGGACCTTGGCTTCAGGCCGTTCCGCAGCCGCTGGGGCGCGTGCGGAGTAATGCTGTGCTGGGATCAGTGGTTTCCGGAGGCGGCGCGCCTGGCGGCCCTGAAGGGCGCACGAATCCTGATCTATCCCACCGCCATCGGCTGGCATCCCGATGACGGCCCGGAGGCGCGTGCCCGTCAGTCCGAGGCCTGGGAGCTGATGCAGAGAAGCCACGGTATCGCCAACGGTTGTTTCGTGATTGCCGTCAACCGCGTCGGGTTCGAAGCGGCTCCGGGCGGTTCCGGGGGCATCGGGTTCTGGGGCGGCAGCTTCGCCTCGGCCCCCGACGGCCGCGTGCTGGCGCGGGCATCCGCCGAGTCGGACGAAGTGCTCATCGCCGAACTCGACCTCCCCGCGGTCGAGCGATGTCGTGTCGAGTGGCCGTTTCTGCGTGACCGGCGCGTGGATGCCTACGCCGGCCTTCTGGAGCGGTATCTCGCGGATGACGAGAACGCCTCCGGCGACTGACGGTTTTGCTCGCCGTGCGATCCAGATTCCTCGCCCGGGCATCCCGCGACGAGAATTCCGCCGCAAGGGGCGGAAGACCGCCTCGCTGGCGGCGGCCGATGGTCCGCCGAAGGACTCCATGATGTCCGGCGACAGCATCCGGGTTCGCGGCGCCCGCCAGAACAACCTCAAGGGCCTGGACCTGGACCTGCCCCTCAACGAGTTCATCGTCGTCACCGGCGTCAGCGGTTCCGGCAAGTCGTCCTTCGCCTTCGACACCGTGTATTCGGAGGGGCAGAGGCGCTACGTGGAGACGTTTTCGCCCTATGCCCGGCAGTTCCTGGACCGGATGGACAAGCCCCGGGTCGACAGCATCGAGGGCATCCCGCCGGCCATCGCCATCGACCAGACCAACCCGGTGAGGACCTCCCGCTCGACCGTGGGCACGATGACGGAGATCAACGATCACCTCAAGCTGCTCTTCGCGCGCGCTGCCGGACTCTACTGCCGGCGCTGCGGCCAAAGGGTCCGCAAGGACGAGCCCGAAGCGATCTTCCGGAAGCTGGGGCGGACTTTTTGCGGCCGGGGTTCACGGACCGCGATCACCTTTACGGTGCCGATTCCCGAGAACTTCACCGCGGACGAGATCGAACGGTACCTGGCGGCGCAGGGCTATACGCGGATTCACGCAAGAGATGCCGGGCGCTTCGAAGTCGTGCAGGATCGCGTGCGCCTGGGGGAAACGAACCGGAGCCGAATCATCGAGGCGCTGGAACTTGCCCTGGAGCGCGGCCGGGGGCGCGTCACGGTCAGGGAACTGGAACACGAGGAAAGGGTATTCCGTTTCTCGTCATTGCTGCACTGTGCCCCGTGCGACATTCACTACACCGAGCCGACGCCCAACAACTTTTCCTTCAATTCACCCCTTGGCGCCTGTGCGCAATGCCGCGGGTTCGGGCGCACCATGGGAATCGATCCCCGGCTGGTGGTTCCGGACGAAGGCAAGACCCTGGCCCAGGGCGCCATCCGGCCGCTGCAGAGCAAGAGCTACCTGGGGCGCCACCGGAAGCTGCTGGAACGTGCCGCGGCCGTGGGCGTCCCTGTGGATATCCCATGGCGGGACCTGACACCGGAGCAGCGCGAATGGGTCTGGCGGGGCGAAAGGCCCCGGCGCAGGGGCGCCTGGTACGGGCTGGACCGCTTCTTTGCGTGGCTGGAGCGGCGCAGCTACCGGATGCACATCCGGGTGCTGCTCTCCAGGTACCGTTCCTACGACCGATGCAGGTCTTGCGGCGGGTCCCGGCTGAAGCCGGACGCGCTGCTCTGGCGGTTGGGTACGGTGCAGGATGCCGCCGACGCCATGGACCTGAGCCGGCGGTTCAGCTATCCCGGGCTGGAAGTGTCCAGGGAGGCCTTCGGCGAACTGCCGGGGCTGTGCTTCCACGACGTCATGCAACTGCCCGTGAGCGCGGCCCTGCGCTTCTTCGAGCGCGTCCGGTTGCCCGGCGCCATGGACGATGCGGGCCGGCTGCTGCTGGACGAAATCCGCGGCCGCCTGCGGTTCCTGTGCGAGGTCGGGCTCGGCTACCTCACTCTGGACCGCCAGTCGCGCACACTTTCCGGCGGCGAGGTCCAGCGGATCAACCTGACCACGGCGCTGGGCGCGTCGCTGGTGAACGCGCTGTTCGTGCTCGACGAGCCCAGCATCGGTCTGCACGCGAGGGACATGAGCCGGGTGATCGGCGTGCTGCGGCACCTGCGCGAGGCCGGCAATACGTTGATCGTGGTCGAGCACGATCCCCAGGTCATGATCGCGGCCGACCGGATTCTCGATCTGGGTCCGGGGCCCGGCGCCGCCGGCGGGGAAGTGGTTTTCTTCGGCAGGCCCGATGACCTCAGGCACACCGGGAACTCCCTGACCGCCCGGTACCTGCGCGGCGAACGGCGCCTCAGCCGCACCCTTCTGCCGGTGGAGGCCGACGGGCGGACCCTCGATGTGCTGGGCGCCTCCCAACACAACCTCAGGCACATCGACGTGCGCATCCCCCTGGGGAGGCTGGTGGGCGTCACCGGCGTCAGCGGGTCCGGCAAGTCCACGCTCGTCGTCGACGTGCTTCACCACGCGCTGGCGAGGCTCAAGGGCGCGGGCAGCGCGCCTGCGGGAACCCACGACGGAATCCGCGGTCACGAATACATCGCCCACGTCGTGGCCGTGGATCAGGCCCCCATCGGCCGCACCACCCGATCCAACGCCGCCAGCTTCGTCGGCTCGCTGGATGCGATGCGCAAACGGCTGGCGGCACAGCCGCTGGCCCGGGAACGCGGCTACGCGCCCGGCGCCTTCAGCTTCAATTCGGGCAACGGCCGGTGCGCGGACTGCTCGGGCAAGGGCTTCGAGCACGTGGAGATGCAGTTTCTCAGCGATGTGTACCTGCGCTGCGGGGCCTGCGGAGGGCGGCGGTTCAGGGAGGAAGTCCTGGAGGTCAAATTGCCCGGGCACAACGGTTCCGGCAAGTCCATGGCGGACATTCTGGAGATGACGGTTGCGCAGGCCGTTGAGTTCTTTGCGGACGATGCCGCCGTGCTGAGGGGGTTGCGTCCGCTGCAGGCTGTGGGCCTGGACTACCTGGCCCTCGGACAGCCGGTACCGACCCTTTCGGGCGGGGAAGCCCAGCGGCTCAAGCTGGCCGGCCACCTGGCCAGGGCCCGCCGCCGCACCCATGAGCCGACGCTCTTCATCTTCGATGAGCCCACCACCGGATTGCATTTCGCCGACGTCGATAAACTGCTCGGCGCCTTCGACGAACTCATCCGCCAGGGTCATTCCGTCGTGGTCATCGAGCACAATCTGGATCTGATCCGCTGCTGCGACTGGATCGTCGACCTCGGCCCGGAGGGCGGTGATGAGGGCGGGTGTGTCGTGGCCGCCGGTCCCCCGCAACAACTGGAAGGGTGCCCCGGGAGCCACACGGGCCAGGCGCTCGCGGCTCTGTCCGGCGACAGCGGAGCATCCCCCGATGCCCGCGGCGCGGACCGGCCGGAGCCAATGATACCCGGGGTCCGGGACGCGATGGACTTATCGCGGCCGCATGGAAAGGCAGGTACTTCCACGAGCCGGCTGCGGGTATCCGGGGTCCGGGACGCGCCGGGTGGCCTGACCACGCCGGGTGGCCGGACGGACGGCGCGGTTGAGGTCGTTCGCGCCCGCGAGCACAACCTGAAGAACATCGACATCCGCTTGCCGCGCAACCGGTTTACGGTCATCACCGGTGTGAGCGGCAGCGGCAAGAGCACGGTGGCTTTCGACATCCTGTTCGCCGAAGGCCAGCGCCGCTACCTGGAATCGCTCAACGCCTACGCGCGCCAGTTCGTCCAGCCGGCCGGCCGCGCGGACGTGGATGCGGTGTTCGGCATTCCGCCGACCGTGGCGATCGAACAGCGCACCAGCCGCGGCGGCCGCAAGAGCACCGTCGCCACGCTGACGGAGATTCATCACTTTCTGCGCCTGCTGTTCGTCAAGCTCGGCGTGCAGCATTGTCCGGACTGCCGGGTTCCCATCGACGCCCAAAGCCCGGCCGCGATCCTCGGGCAGTTGCTGTCCCGTTACCGGGGCCGGCGTGTGGAGTTGCTCAGCCCGATGGTGGTCGCCCGAAAGGGGTACTACACGGACCTGGCAAAGTGGGCGGCGGGCAAGGGGTTCGACTACTTGCGCGTGGACGGCGAAAGGCTGCCCACGGCCTCCTGGCCGCGGCTCGACCGCTTCAGGGAACACGACATCGAGTTGCCGGCGGGCGAAATCACCGTCGTGCCGGAGGCCGAGCGGGCGCTTGCGGCTCTCCTCTCGCGGGCGCTGGATTTCGGCGCCGGCAGGGTGGTTGTGCTGGACGCCGGCAGGGCAACAGTGCTCGACGCCGATAGGCTGCACGCGCCGGAAAAGCCGGAAAAGCCGGACAATCCGAATGGGCCGAATGGGGCGGACGAGCCGGACGAGCCGGATGTGCCGGTGGAACCCGTGTTGTTCTCGGTCCGCCGCGCCTGCCCAAGGTGCAGCCGCAGCTTCCCGGAACTGGATCCCAGGATGTTTTCCTTCAACTCCCGGCACGGCTGGTGCGGCCGTTGCCGCGGCGCCGGCGTCGAACTGGAGGAGGATGACCGGAGGAAGGGCACCGAAGAGGATGCAAAGAGCGAGTTGGCGGATCTGGAAGGTGATCGCGGTGGGCGTGGGCCGGCCGGAATCCTCCGGAATGGCGACGGTCGGATTTGCACAGCCTGCGGTGGCGCCCGGCTGTGTCCGCAGTCGCTTGCGGTCAGTTTCAAGGACAGAAACATTGCCGAGTTCTCGAATCTGCCGGTGTCCCGGGCGCTGGCAGTCTTCGACGGGCTGGCACTCGAGGGCCGTGAAGCCCGCATCGCGGCCGACGCCCTGGAGGAACTCAAGGGCCGCCTCGAACTCCTGGCGTTTCTCGGGCTCGACTACCTGGCGCTGGACCGTGCCGCGCCGACGCTCAGCGGCGGGGAGGTGCAGCGGATCCGGCTGGCGGCACAACTGGGATCCAACCTGCGCGGCGTCTGCTACATCCTCGACGAACCCACCATCGGGCTGCATCCCCGGGACAACGGCCTACTGCTGGAAACCCTCGAACGGCTGCGGGCCAAGGGCAATACCGTCGTGGTGGTCGAGCACGATGAGGCTACGATCCGGCGTGCGGAACATCTCATCGACCTGGGTCCCGGCGCGGGCGTGGGCGGTGGCGAGGTGGTTGCTGCGGGGAATCTGGGCGAGGTCCTGCGGTCGCCCCGTTCCATGACGGGGAAGATGCTCGCCAACCCGCTGCCTCACACCCTGTCCCGAAGTGCGGTCGACGGCGATACCGAGTGGCTGAACGTCGCCGGCGCCAGGCGGCACAACCTCAAGGCCGTGGACCTGAAGCTGCCGCTCGGCGCGCTGACCTGCGTCACCGGCGTCAGCGGCAGCGGCAAGAGCACGCTGGTGCGCGAGGTGCTGTTCGACAACGTCAGGGCGCTCTTGGGGCGCCGGGAAGGCGCATTGCGGGGCTGCGACGCGCTGGAAGGCTGGGAGTCGCTGCGTCGGGCGCTGGAAGTCGATCAGACCCCGATCGGCAAGACGCCCCGCTCCTGTCCGGCGACCTACATCGCATCTGGGGCGAGATCCGCCGGCTTTTCTCCATGACCCCGGAGGCCCGTATCCGGGGCTACGGACCGGGCCGCTTCTCATTCAACCTGGCCGGCGGCCGTTGCGACTACTGCGGCGGCCAGGGGGTGAAGAAGATCGCCATGAACTTCCTGCCCGACGTGCGCGTCCGCTGCGAGCGCTGCGGCGGCGGCCGATTCAACAGCGAAACCCTGGAAGTCAGGTTCAGGGAGAGGACCATCGCCCAGGTCCTGGCCATGAGTATCGATGAGGCGCTGACGTTCTTCGCGGCACACCCGAAACTGCAATACACGCTGCAACTGCTGCAGGACGTGGGACTGGGCTATCTCACCCTGGGCCAGCAAAGCCCGACGCTGTCCGGCGGAGAAGCGCAACGGATCAAGCTCGTCGCCGAACTCGCCAAGTCCCGGCCGAGAACAGAACGCATCGGTGCGAGTCGGCGAAAGACGCTCTACGTGCTCGACGAGCCCACCATCGGGCTGCACATGGCCGATGTCGGCAAACTCATCGACGTGCTCCACCGCCTGGTGGACGCCGGCAACACGGTCGTGGTGATCGAACACAACCTGGACCTGATCGCCGAAGCCGACTGGGTCGTGGACCTGGGCCCCGAAGGCGGCGACAAGGGCGGTAAAATCGTCGCGCAAGGCCCCCCGGGGCGCCTTATCGAGGGACCGGAGTGCTCGTATACGGTCGAGGCGCTGAGGGAAATGATGTCGGCAAGAGAGGAGAAGTCCGCGCACTAAAGCGCAGACAATTCGAAAGCCATCTCCCGGAGCCCAATGGCTTCGATACCGTTTGTCATGGGATAGCGCTCGTCACCGGAGTAGACGACGAATGTCCTGTCAGGTTCGAGATCTCCAACGGCTGTCCACAGCCCCCTGTTGACCCTGGGTGCAAGTCCTCTCTTGAACTCGATGGCCCACAAGCGGTTCCTGGGCAGTTCCAGGACAAGGTCGATTTCGACGCCCGTTGCTGTCCGGTAAAAGCTCGCCCGGGTTCGATCCGGAGCGGCCCGAATCAGGGTTTCCAGTGCGAAGCCTTCCCAGCTCATGCCCGCAACCGGGTGACCGAGCACGCTTTCTTCATCGTCCAGCCGGAGCAACGTGTGCACGATGCCGCTGTCGCGGACATATACCTTGGGTGACTTGACCAGGCGTTTGCGTACATTGGCGTGAAACGGTGGAAGCCGGCGCACCAACAGGAGATCAACCATCAGGTCCAGGTACTTTGCGACCGTCTTTCCGTCCACTGCCAGGCTCCCGGCGAGGCTCGCCGCATTGAGCAGTCCGCCCTGGCCGTGGGCGAGCATCGTCCAGAACCGGCGTAACGTCTCGGCGGGGATACGGGGTCCGTGGGCTGGAACATCGCGCTCCAGGTACGTTCGGATGAACTGCTCCCGCCAGACTGCGCTGGCCTCGTCGTCGTCCGCCAGAAAGGCGCGGGGAAAGCCGCCTCTGGCCCACAGTCGATCTCGATCTTCCGGCCCTACCTCGCGAACATCCAGGGACGACAGTTCGATGTAGGCAATTCGACCCGCCAGACTTTCGCCGGATTGCCTCAGCAACTCCATCGAAGCGGAACCCAGCAACAGGAATTGCCCGGTCTGTTCCCCTTGCCGTATCCGTTCGTCTATGACGCCTCGCAGGACCTGGAACAGTCCCGGAGCACGCTGAATCTCGTCCAGTACGACCAGCCGGGCCTGCCTTGCCTGCAGATAGCCTCGGGTGTCCGTCAGCTTCTCCAGGTCCGCTGGATTCTCAAGGTCGAGATACAGATTGTTTTCATCTTGGGCGATGATTTGCGCCAATGTGGTTTTGCCGACCTGGCGAGGTCCCAAAAGCCCGACTGCGGGAAAGGTCCGCAGGAGACGTCGCAGCCTGGTTTCCAGAATTCGCGGGATCATCCTTGCAATTATGGATATATAGTCCAGAATTACAATCTTAATCGGGCTGGATGAGCCATCCGCACTGCAAGTGAGCAACCTATGTTCTGGCGTGCACCAGTCGGTACAGGGCGGGCAGCGCCACAAGCGTAAGCAAAGTGGACGACACGATCCCGCCGATGACCACGGTCGCCAGGGGGCGCTGAACCTCCGAGCCGATCCCGGTGTTCAGCGCCATGGGGACGAATCCCAGGGAGGCGACCAGGGCGGTCATCAGCACCGGGCGCAGGCGGGTCAGGGCGCCCTCGGTGATCGCTTCGGTCAACGGGCGGTCGTCGGCGCGGAGCCTGCGGATAAAGGTCACCATCACCAGGCCGTTGAGGACGGCGATGCCCGAAAGGGCGATGAACCCGACCGCGGCCGAGATGGAGAATGGGATGCCACGCAGCGACAAGGCAGCCACGCCGCCGGTGAACGCCAGCGGCACGCCGGAAAAGATGATGGCCGCGTCGATGATCGAGCCCAGCGCCATCGTGAGCAGTACGGCAATGATGAACAGCACCACCGGCACGACCACCGCGAGCCGGTTGGTCGCGGATTGCAGGTTCTGGTAGGTGCCGTCGTAGGCGACCCAGTAGCCCGCCGGAATCTCGACCTGCTGGCGTACGGTTTCCTGCACCTCGGCGACGAACGAGCCCAGATCCCTGCCGCGCACGTTGGATGTAACCACCACACGACGCTTGCCGTTTTCGCGGAGAATCTGGTTGTAGCCGGTGACAACGCTCAGGTCGGCGACCTCGCCCAGGGGGACGAAGCTGCCTTCGGGAAGGGGTACCGGCAGGGACGCGAGCCGGTCGGGGTCCGATCGCAGTTCTTCCGGGAGCCGAACGACGATATCCACCCGGCGGTCGCCCTCGTAAAGTTCCCCGGCGGTGGCGCCGCCCAAGGCGGTGGCCACCACGTCCTGCAGGTCGGCGATCGTCAGGCCCAGACGCGCCAGCATGTTGCGCCTGGGCTCCACCGTCAGCACCGGCAATCCCGTCGCCTGTTCCACGGCCACGTCCGCCGCGCCGGGAACGGCGCCGATGACCTGCTGGAGCTGGTCCCCCAGGCCGATCAATTCGTCGAAGTCGTCGCCGAAGACCTTCACGGCCAGTTCGGTGCGCACGCCGGCGATCAACTCGTTGAACCGCATCTGGATCGGCTGCAGGATTTCATACCGGTTACCCGGGAAGGGCGTCACCAATGCCTCCAGGTCGGCCACCACCTCGGTCTTGGGCTTGCCGGGATCGGGCCACATCTGGCGGGGCTTGAGCATGATGAAGTTGTCCGCCACGCTGGGGGGCATCGGGTCCGTCGCCAGTTCGCCGCTGCCGATCTTGGAGAAGACGCGCTCCACCTCGGGCATTTCCCGGATGCCCGCTTCCAGTTGTTCCTGCAATTCGATGGCCTGTTGCAACGAGGTCCCGGGGATGCGCAGCGCATGCATCACGATGTCGCCTTCGTCCAGGTTGGGCAGGAATTCGACACCCAGCCGGGTTGCCTGAAGGCCGCTGGCGACGACCACGGCTACGGCCGCGCTCACGGTCAGCCAGCGGAAGCGCAGCGCCGCCGCGAGCAGCGGGCGGTAGACGAAGCGGACGCCGTCGACGAGGCGATTCCCGCGGTCCCTGACCGGCTTGCGGAACAGGATCGCGACGGAGGCGGGCACGAAGGTGACCGACAGCACCATGGCGCTCAGGAGCGCGATCACCACGGTTGTGGCCATGGGATGAAACATCTTGCCCTCCACGCCCGTCAGCGCAAAGATCGGAATGTAGACGGCCGTGATGATGCCGACCCCGAAGAGCGCCGGCCGAATGACTTCGCCCGTGGCCTTCCGGACGATCTCGAGCCGTTCCTCCAGCGGCAGCGCGCTGGCGCCGGGCTCCTGCGAGGGCCGTGCGCGGCCGGCTTCGCTCAGGCGCCGCAGGCAGTTCTCCACGATGATGACCGCGCCGTCCACGATCAGGCCGAAGTCCAAAGCGCCAAGGCTCATTAGATTGGCGCTGACCCGGCTCTGCACCATGCCGGTGATGGTCATGAGCATGGCCAGCGGGATGACTGCTGCGGTGAGCACGGCGGCGCGCACATTGCCCAACAGGAAAAAGAGCACCACGATGACCAGCAGCGCCCCCTCCAGCAGGTTTGTGCGAACGGTGACCAGCGTCTGGTCGACCAGTTCGGTGCGGTCGTAGACCGCCGTCGCCGTGATCCCGGGCGGCAGGCTGGGCTGGATTGCCTCCAGTTGGTCGGCAACCGCGCTCGCGACGGTCCGGCTGTTCTCGCCGATGAGCATGAACACCGTGCTCATCACCACTTCGCGCCCGTTCTGGGTAGCCGCGCCCGCCCGCAGTTCGCTGCCGATGCCGACGGTGGCGACATCGGCGATCCTCACCGGGACGCCGTCGCGTTCGCTGACGACGACATCGGCGATGTCCTGCATCTCCTCGGCGCGTCCGGGGACCCGCAGCAGCCACTGCGCGCCGTTGTACTCGATGAAGCCGGCGCCGCGGTTGTCGTTGTTGCGTCTGAGGCGGTCGAGCACATCGGTGTAGGTCACGCCGTACGCCAGCAGTTTGGCCGGATCGGGCGCGACCAGGATCTGCTTCTTGTAGCCGCCGATGGGATTGACCTCGACGACGCCGGGCACGCGCAGGAGTTGCGGCCGGATGATCCAGTCGTGGACGGTTCGCAGGTCCGTGGGCGTCACCGGCGTGCCGTCGGCGTTGAGCGCGCCCGGCTCGGAATCGACGGTGAACATGAAGATCTCGCCCAGGCCGGTGGCGATGGGGCCCAGGGCGGGTTCCAGCCCGGTGGGAATCGCAGACCTCGCCGCGTTCAGGCGTTCTCCAACCTGTTGCCGTGCGAAGTAGATGTCGGTGCCTTCCTCGAAGACCACCGTGATCTGGGAGAGCCCGTAGCGGGACAGGGAGCGCGTGTAGTCGAGCCTCGGAAGCCCGGCCATGGCGTTCTCGATGGGAAAGGTGACCCGCTGTTCGACCTCCAGCGGGGTATAGCCGGGCGCGGGCGTGTTGACCGTGACCTGCACGTTGGTGATGTCGGGTACCGCGTCGATGGGCAGGCGGGAAAAGTTCCACGCCCCCAGAATCGCGGCCAGCAGTACCAGGACGAGCACCAGCCCGCGTTGCGCGATGGACAGCCTGAGAATCGATTCGAGCATGGTGCGGTCCCCGTTCAGTGATCGTGGGTGGCGCCCGACTTCTCGATGTCGGCCTTGAGAACGAAACTGTTCTCGGTCACGTAACGGGTTCCCGGATCGAGCCCTCCCAGGACTTCGACCCAGTCACCCGATGCGCGGCCCAGCTCGAGCATTCGTACCTCGTACTCGTCGCCGATCTGCGCGTAGACGACGGTGAAATCGCGGAAGGTCTGCAGTGCGCTGCGCCTGACCGCAAGCGGTACTTCGTGTTCGGCGACCCTGACCTCCGCCGTCACGAACGTTCCCGGGGTCAGCGTACCGTCGCTGTTGTCGAGCACGACCCGGGCGTTCACCGACTGGTTGGCCGCGGAGAATACGTCCAGGTAGGAGATCGTGCCCTCCATGGGGGCGCCGCCCGTGGCCGGTGCCACGACCACCTCCGAGTCGAGCCGGATTCGTTCCCGGTCGCCCGGGAAGACCGCAAGCTCCGTCCACACGGATGAAGTATCGACGATGGTGAAGAGTTGCCGTCCGGCGGTCTGTTCGCCCGGGTTGGCGATCCGCTCGGTGACCACACCCGCAATGGGCGCGTCGATGGGATACGACTGCAGGCTCTCGTTGCTTTCCACGGTGGCCAGTAGCTGGCCCTCCGTAACCGACTCTCCCGGCATCGCGTGAACCGAGAGGATGGCCCCGTCGAACCGCGCGCTGACCGCCCTGACCCGATCCGTGTTCGGCACGATACGCCCGTACAGGGTGACGGCTTCCTCGATCGTGGCGGGACCGGCGAATTCCGTCCCCAGTCCGAACGCGTCGGCCATCTCCGGGCTGATCCGGGTGCGCCCCTCGAAGCTGTCGTAGTCCCAGCGGTACGACCGGCGGTTGTACTGCGCATCCACGCTGACGGCGAACGAATGCGGTTCATAAACCAGGGAGGAGCCTCGCAGGAAATCGCCCTGTGCCTCGAATTCGTGTTCGTCGACGCGGTTGCCCAGGCGGGCGAGGGTGACGCTCAGGTCCACGTCGCGGGGATCCAGCGCCTGGTCTCCCTGAGTGGCCCAGGCACGAAACTCCGGCGGCACGCCGGCCTCGAAAACCGCCAGTTCGATGGCGAAGTTGCCGTCCCTGAGCATTCGGCCGTTGTTGGGACCGCGCTCGAAGTCTTCGGCCTCCATCGCCGCGCCCATGTCCTCGGGCGGCACGCCGCCGCAGGCCGCCAGTATCGAAAGCAAAACCGCGGGCAGAAAAAGTCTCTTGTTCATGATTGACCTCACTGTGGGCCGGCCAGGGACAGGACGGGGACCCCGGTCAGGCGCTCGATCTCGACGACGAGTCCATGGGCGTCGATGCTGGTTTCCAGCAGTTCGTTTCGGGTCTGCAGCAGTTCCGACTGCACTGCGCTCAACTCCGAGTAGCTGCTGCGTCCCAGCTCGTAGGCCCTGCGCGTATCCGCCAGCGCGCTCTCCAGCAGCGGGATCAGGCGTTCGGTCAGGGCCGTCGCGACATGCACGTCGTGGATGAGTTCCTCGTAGAGGACGAACAGGGCGGTTTTAATGCGAACGCGGGTTGCCTGCGCGTCCCCCGACGCCCTGGCCATGTCGGCGGATGTCTCGGCGATGCGTCCCAGGTAGCGATCGCGCGTTCCCAGCGGCATGGTGATCTCTCCCACCAGGGCGAAATCGTCCGTCGCCTCGATGCGGCGAACGCCGGCGCGCAGTTGCCAGTCCGGCCGGCTGCGCGCCTGCGCCACGTGCAGTTCGGCTTCGGCCAGCCGGCGCTGGGACATGAAGACCGAGATGTCGGGATTGGCGTCCACCCGTGACCGGAGGGTGTCCAACGGCTCCACAGCCGGAAGCGCCTGGACATCTCCCACGGCACGGCTGAAGTCCGGCTGAGTTTCGCCCCACTGCTCGCTCAGGAGGTGATTGGCCGAGAGGAGTTCATGTGTGTAGTCCTCTTCCAGCAGTTGGGCCCGCACCAACCCGGCTTCGGCTCGCGACAGCTCGGCCTGCGTGGCGCCGCCTGCCGCCACGCGGGCACGAACGGCCTCGACGGTCTGCTCGGCCTGGCGAATCGCCTCGGCGGCATTGACCAGGCGCGCCTGAAAGGCGAGGCAGGCAAGAAATCGCCGGGCCGTTTCAGCAGCGGTGTCCAGTTGCATGATCTGTGCCTCGGCTTCCTGCAGAGAGATGTCGGCCCTCGCGGCGTCGATCCGGCGCAGCCGGACACCGCGCTCCAGAATCCAGATGATGGATAACGTGGTTTCCGCACCGCTCACGCCACGAAAGTCGCCGGTTCCCAGGGCATCGTTCATGGCCAGGTCTAGCACCGGGTTGGGTGCGATTCGGGCCTGTTCGAACCGCCCCCGGGCGGCGTCGATCCGGTAGCCGTTTGCGGCCAGCGCCGGATTGTCGGCCAGGGTCCGTACCAGCGCCTCGTCCAGCGTGACGGACGGCAGCGTTTGCGGTACGGCAGTCTGCGCGGCCGCGACCAGAGTGAGCGTCCAGAGTGCGGGACAAGCCCGGGAATTTCGCGCAAATCGATCCAGCATCGAAGGATCTCCCAATTGCATACAAGCTCACGCGCCGCCTGGCGCGCGGAGGAATCAGCACGATGAAGTCAGGAGATGTAGGGAGGAGCGCGCAATGGTGGCCGCCAGCGCGATTTGCGGATCACAGGTCGCGGTTCGGATTGCGCCGGCCGGATTTGCTCGACTGGAAGCTGGTGGACCAGCAGGCCCTGTTGCAGGTTGAGATCGAGATCCGCGAGACTAGATTTACCCCCGCGCATCTCGGTCACGGAAATGTCGTTATCCCCGGCATGTTCCGGTTCGCCCGAATGCTCGTGCTCCAGCGTATCCGGATGGTGCACGTGCGTGTCGTCTCCGTGACTGTGGAGCAACCGGGTGTGGAGATGGGCGCCACGGGGCCCGCCGACGTTGCCATCGGCATCCACATGCATGTGCAGGCCGCCGAGTTGTACGGCCAGGAGGCTCACGCATGCGGCGACCAGCAATGGGTACCTGAGACAACGCATGGTGAAAATTGTATCACTCTCGCCGACGCGGGGTCTGGACCGACTGAATGCAACGTCGCGCATCAGACAGGTCATTCAACAACGATCCCGGATTCCGCGAGCGCGACCCACACTCGCAAAAAGCGTTGATGGATTACCAAATATTGGTATATTTGCCCAGAGGAGGTGCTTTATGGCGAGAAATACATCTGTGTCGCTCGGCGATCACTTTGCGAGCTTTATCGACTCGCAGGTTCGCTCCGGCCGCTACGGGTCGGCAAGCGACGTTGTGCGGGCAGGGTTGCGCCTTCTTGAAGGATACGAGGCGCGGACGAAGGTGTTGCAGGATGCCCTGATTGCAGGCGAGCGGTCAGGCGAGCCGCAGCCATTCGATTTCGATGAGTTCAAGGCTCGCAAACGCGCGGAGTACAGTAAGACGGAGAAATGAGCCGCGTCGCCTACTCGCCGGCCGCCATCGCGGATATAGACAGCATCTGGGACTATACCGCCGATACCTGGGGCGTGGAACAGGCTGATCTGTACACGGATCGCATCCGCGATGCGTGCGATGAACTGGCGGCTGGCATAAGGCTGGGTCGTCCGGTCGCCATCCGCGACGGCTATTTCAAGTATGCGGTGGGAAGGCACATCGTATTCCATGTCAGAGCCGGTAACGGAATTGCCGTCATCCGCGTTCTTCACCAGAAGATGGACGCGGAACGGCATTTGTCGGGATAAAGGCCTACACAGCAACAGGATCCGGGTTACCAGTCAGTCAAGTTTTGACTCGCGGTTTTCAAGGCCCGCTTCCATTCCTTGCCGTATGGACTCGCGCATCCCGGGGATGGCAGCTACGCGGGATCCCGACTCCGTCCCTCTACCTGCCAAAAAATACCCGCAGCGAACCGCGGGTATTTTTCGGAATCCAGGACCGTTTGCACAGTCACATTTCAGGCCCTGTTCCGGTCAAATTGCCGAACTTGGATCAGAAGTTGAAAACTCACTGTCGCACCAATCTGGCGGCGGCCGGTCTTGCCCACGGGCCGGGCGCGCCGGCCATTGTCGAGTTGTACAAAGACGTAACCGAAGCCGGGACCGAAGTTGAGGTAATCCGGCTTGTCGTCGAGGTTTCGACCCCAGATGGAGACGCCCCAATTCTCGTTGGGCGACGTGTATGCCAGACGCAGGGAGGTCTTGTTCAGCACCGGGCGCAGATTGTAGATTTCGCCCGTGTACGTGCTCCTGGCCGCGCGGTCAGCCGCGCTGGTTTGTCCCCAGACGTCGCCGCGATGCCGCAGGTCGGCACGAATTCTCCAGCTTCCGCCATTGGCCATTTGCCAGTCGTAGGTGGCCCAGAGGTTGGCCGCTGAATCAATGGCGTTTGTCGGGCGCCGCCCCGAGACATCTTCACCGTTATTCGCGAACTCACCCGTATTCGCGTTGAAGGTCGCCGCGATCTGCGACCCCGGCAGGAATTTCGGATCGTAGGACGCGATCGCTCCGCCAAACGTGAAACCGTCCGTGACAGCCCATGTCCATTCGATTTCCAGACCGCTGTTCTCGACCCCCTCGGAATTCACGAGTAGATTGGATTGGGACGAGCCGACAAGTACGAGGTTGCCCGTATGAAGATCCTGTTGCTCCTGGCGAAACGCTGTAAACGCAAAGATCAGATTGTCGTACTGTCCTTTCCAGCCCAATTCGAAATTCGGTGCGGTCTCGGCGTAGAGAACGACATCGAGGTTGCTGGGCGCGCGCGCGTCGTGCTGGAACCCGCCAGCCTTGAAGCCTTCCGAGTACAACGCATAGATGTTGTTGTTGTCGTTGACGGCCCAGGTCAGGCTGACCCTGGGTGAGAACTGGCTCCAGGATTCGCTCTTGAGCCCATCGAAGCCGACCGGGTTCTCCCTGGTTCCACACTGGCCTGGCGGCAGACCTTGTCGGGACTCCGGTTGGGCGCAATCGCGAGACGGGTCGGGATTGCCCAGGCCGATACCGCCAAGGCCCATGGCGCCTCCGTAGCCATAGGTGGCGAAATCGAGGTCGCGGGCATCGGTCGAATAACGCCCGCCGAGGGCCAGCGTCAATGACTCGCTGAGATCGTAGTTGATTTCGCCGAACAATCCGGTGGCAGTGCTCTCGTTCACCGCATCGGTGTAGAGCGTGGAGTTCCTGGAACAATTGAGCGGTTGACCGCCTCCCCTGCACGGGCCGTACAATGGCTCTGTCTCGTTTCTCTCGATGCGATGCTCTTCGTCGGTCTGGTAGAAGGCGCCCGCCACCCAGCGCAGGCGATCGGCGCTTGACTGGTTATCGATTCGAACTTCCTGAGAGAAGACATTTCCATCGTTCCAGACGGCCTGTTCGCGAAGGTTGTACGGCGTTCCGAAGGCATCCGAATTCGAATAGTGGTCGCCGGTCTGATAACCGCTGATCCAGGTCACTGCACGATCATTATCCAGCGCCCAGACCAGTTCGGCGGTAAGAAACTGCATGTCCCGTTCCACGATCCACGGGTCTCCCAGGGCCGGAGCAAGGCTGCCTTTCCAGGTGTCCTCGTTGACGCTGTAATTATCGTAGTTGGCATTGAGCCACGGCGCGCCCTCTACCTTGCCGGTTCGAGAGGTCGGAAACTCCTCATCGGTGATGATTTCGGCCTTGATGAACGCCGAAAAGTTGTCGCTGGGCTCGATCAGCAGCGAGCCGCGCAGGGACGTATTGTCAAAATACTCGATGAGATCGCCGGTGTTCTCGTCTTCGACGGATCCGCCGGTGTATTGGCGATGGAATGCCAGCCGCCCGGAAATATTCTCCCCCAGCGAGCCGTTGACGTGGCCGCTGACTCCCCCGAGGTCGAGCGAGCCGGCTGTAATGTCAATATTGCTCGAGAACTCCTGGCTCGGGCGCGCGGTAATGAAATTCATCAAGCCCAGCGTGGCATTACGGCCGAACGCCGTACCCTGAGGCCCGCGCAGGACCTCCACACGCTGCATGTCGTATACGGGAACCGTGATCATGAATGCCTTGGTCACGGGGACACCGTCCATGACGACCGATACGGAATGTTCGAGACTGGCGTTACCGAAGGCGGCACCGTTGAGTCCGCGCAATGCCAGGGCGGGTTGCGCCTTGGCAAACTGCCCCCAGTTGGCGCCCGGCGTGAGTTCCAGAATGTCCTGGATGGTATCGACGCGGTTTTCCCGCAGGAACTCGTCGCTCATGACCGCGACCGCTACGGGCGCATCGGTGATGCTTTCCTCGTATCGCCTGGCCGTGACCACGACTTCTTCCAGTAGTGCCTGCGCGAAGACCTGCGCAATCGGTGCGGCACAAATTGCACCGAGTACGGCGGCTGCTAGGCGTGATGGTTTAGCTGTTTTCATTAGTGTCGATCCTCCGGAGAGTATTTTGATAACGAATTCCAATTCGGCGCTGGTGCAGCGCGCAATACCACAGTGCATGATACCAAGATCTTCCAGATTGTCGAATATGTTGTAAAAATACACCACGTTTTTTTCGTTGGTCTAACCGGAAGGTTGGTTCCGGTTAGACCAATTACCATCGTTTGGGTCCGCAGCCTCTGTGTGCGGCAACCGCCCCCCAAGCAGTCGTTGCGAAGACGCTCCATTGTTGGAAAACTTTCGAAATTTTGTATTAGGACTAGCTTTAGGGCCTGTTAACACTCCGGGAGTGTTAACAGGCCTTGGTCAAAAGCACTCTGAACATCGCCCATCCTGCTGTGGTACGCGGGCTATAGCAGACTGCGCTGCTCGAAGGGGCGGCGGAACAGATCGGTTCGGAGCGCGGGTGGTTGAATGCCTTCCAGATCATGCCTTTGCCTGGCCAGCTTGAAACGTTTGGCAATCAATTCCGCATAGGGTCCCCGACCGCGCATGCGGGCTCCCCATTCGGCCCGGTAGGCCTTGCCGCCGTGCATGTCGCGAATCCGGCTCATGACGTGCCCGGCCTTGAGCGGGTAGTGCTCCGCGAGCCATTCGGCGAACAGGTTCTTCACTTCGAACGGCAGCCGCAGCATGATGTAGTTTACGGCTGAAGCCCCGGCGACCGCCGACCGGGCCACGACATCTTCGATCTCGTTGTCGTTGATGAAGGGGATCACCGGCGCCATCATAACGCCCACCGGAATGCCGGCGCCTGCCAGTTCGCGCACGATGTGCAATCGGGCCCGCGGCGACGCGGTGCGCGGTTCGAGTTTTGCCTTCAGCGAATCGACGAGCGTCGTGATGCTGACCGCGACGCTCACCAGACTGGATTCGGCCAGTTCCCGAAGCAGGTCCAGATCGCGCAGGATGAGCTTGCCCTTGGTGGTAATTCTCACCGGGTGGCGGTATTCCAGCAGCGTCTCCAGAATGCTGCGCGTGACTCGGTGGCGTTTTTCCCCCGGCTGGTAGGGGTCGGTGTTGGTGCCGATGGCGATTGTCACGCACTGGTAGCCGGGAGCCTCAAAGGCTTCCCGAAGCCTCGCCGCCGGCTCGGTCTTGACAAATATCCTGGTCTCGAAGTCGAGGCCGGGCGACAGGTCCAGGTACGCGTGAGTGGGGCGGGCGTAGCAGTAGATGCAGCCGTGCTCGCAGCCCTTGTACGGGTTGATGGATTGGTCGAAGGGAATGTCGGGAGACTGGTTGGTGGCGATAATGTTCCTGGTCAGGTCCCGAAAGAACTCCGTGCGCGGGTCGGGCGACGGGAACGACTCGTCTTCCGGCTCTTCCCAGCCGTCGTCGACGGCGGCGCGGGTTGTCCTGTCGAACCTGCCTGACGGATTCGACAGCGAACCGCGTCCCTTTATGAAGCGTTTATCGTCCACGGGGACACTCCAATTGTACCTGAATTCCGCACTAATGCTGCCGGTCTTTCATCTCCGGTTGGCAGTTTAAAACGACATCATATGATGTATAATTTGATGCCCAGTTCCTTGGTGTTCGAGGTGCGGCAATGAGAACCACAGTCAACATCGACGACCGGTTATTGGCTGAGGCGCGGCGCGTGAGCGGCATGCAGAAAAATGCGATGTTGTTGCGTGAGGGGCTTCGGGCGTTGATCGAACGTGAGAGTGCGCGGCGGCTCGCCCGGTTGGGCGCCACCGAGCCGGAATTGAAACCCGTCTCCCGCCGACGTTCTCCGTAGGCATGATACTGGTCGATACGTCCGTCTGGACCGACCATCTGAGAGTCGGCAACGACAGGCTCGCCGGTTTGCTGGACGCCAGTCTGGTGCAGACCCATCCGCTCATTATCGGCGAACTGGCCTGCGGCAACCTGCGAAACAGGACTGAAGTACTGTCCCTGCTGGCGGCGTTGCCCAAGACGGCGGCGGCAACCGATGCCGAGGTTCTTTTCCTCATCGATCGGCATCGGCTCATGGGGCGGGGAATCGGCTATATCGACGCTCATCTGCTCGCGTCCGCCGCACTTTCCAGCCCGGTGGAAATTTGGACCCGGGACAAGCGATTGGCTGCGCTGGCTGCTGATTTGGGTGTGGAATATCGGCCATGAAGTCCGTTTGCCCGGGTTTCCGAGTGCCGGCCTACTCTATATTTCACTTGATATTTCCTTTATTTTTCAAATAGATGACGAAATAATACTGTCTGTATAATCAGTATTGTAGCAGAACTTGCGGAGTCTCACATGTTCGATGCCGCCGGCGATGCTGAGATCAATTCCGGTACGGCAGCGAAAGTTTCCGCGGAAACAAATGGCTCAGGGAATGGCGAAAGTGTTTCTGCGGAAACACCCGACGAGGCGCTCGATCTTGGAAGCATCCCCAAGAAGTACACCGGTCGCGCCACAGCCCTGGTACACATCTCAGAGCACTATCTCGCCACCGACAGCGCCAGGTGCCAGATCGATCTTCCCGGCCTCCCGAATGCGGAGATTTGTGGGTTCAGTCCAGTACGTGCGTGAGCAGTCCGTCGGCCAGCTTGGGCTCGAACCACGTGGACTTGGGCGGCATCAGCCTGTCGGCGTCGGCGACCGCCATGAGTTGCTCCATGCGCGTGGGGAAGAGCGAGAATGCGGCTGCGGCACGGCCGTCGCGGACGCGACGCTCCAGTTCCCCCGACCCGCGAATGCCGCCGACGAAGTCCACGCGCGGGTCCGTTCGCGGGTCGCCGACGTTCAGGAGCGGCCCGAGAATTCGGTCGTGCAGCAGGCTGACGTCCAGTGATGCCACCGGGTCTGTATCGGGCAGCGACCTCTCGGGTGCGGCGAGCCGGTACCACTGTCCGTCCATGAACATGCCAAGTGTCGCCGGTTTCGCTGGCGTGACCGGCTCGGCAGCGGGTTCGACTTCAACGATGTCTGCCAACCGGCTCTGAAAATCTGCTGCGTTCATGCCGTTCAGGTCCGCCACTACGCGGTTGTAGCCCAGGATCTGCAATTCATCGTGGGGGAAGGCAATGGTGAGGATATAGTCCGAACTCTTCGTGCCCGAAGCGTCCGATCCGCGCAGTTCCTCGGCGACGCGGGCTGCCGCCGCCGAGCGGTGATGTCCGTCGGCGATATAGAGCGCGTCCATCCCGGCGAACGCGGCCGTCACGGCGCCGACCTGTTCCGGTGCCGCAATGCGCCAAACGGTGTGCGACACATCGTGCTGGCCCGTGACTACGAACAAAGCCGGTTGAGCCGCGACCTTATCGATCAATGTGCGCAGGTCATCCCGCGCACGATAGGCGCTGAGAACCGGACCCGTCTGCGCCTTGAGGGCCAGCATGTTACGCACCCGGTCGGTTTCCTTGTCGGGCCGGGTCAGTTCGTGCTTCCGGAACCGGTTTGCCCGGTAGGCTTCGGCCGAGACGGTCAGCGCCACGCCGGTCTGCCGATGATCGCCCATCTGCATGCGGTAGACGTAATAGCTGGGTGCGTCGTCCCGGATAACCAGCCCAAGCGCCCTCAGCCGATCGAGATTTTCGGCGGCCCTCGCGTGGACGGCGTCGCTGTAGGGGTCTGTGCCCGGCGCAAGCCCGATTTCAGGGCGCGAAACATGCAGGAAACTGTTCGGTTGGCCGCTTACAAGCCGGCGCGCCTCTTCGGTGCTGACGACATCATAGGGCGGCGCCACCACAGCCATGGCGTGCTCCGCATCGGGCCGCAGCGCGGCAAAGGGTCTGACGAAGTTTGGCATGCGCGAATGATAAGGGAGCGAAGGGTGGCGGTGAATGCCTTGACCGCAAAACATGCACCGAAATCGGACTCTCGCATAAGCACACAGGGTCCGCTATGCTCACGTGCCCGCGCCGCCATGACGTGGACAGCGGTCAGGGTGGTCGCCGCGCAGTGGAGATCTGAATGCCGAAGACGATGACGAGGGAACGTCTGTTCGAATTGGTCGGACAGGATCTGGGCACGTCGGCGTGGTTCCGGGTGGGACAGGACCGCATCGACAGGTTCGCCGAGGTCACCGAAGACCGCCAGTTCATTCACGTGGACCCGGTCCGGGCCGCGGAGTCTCCATTCGGCGGAACCATCGCCCACGGGATGTTGACCCTGTCGATGATCGTGTACTTGTGCTCGGATTTCGTCCCCGCGGTGGAGGGCGTGCGAATGGTCGTCAACTACGGCTTCGACCGGGTCCGGTTCGCCGCGCCGGTCAAGTCGGGCAGGCGCATCCGCGCCGTGGTCAGGCTGCTGGATGCCAAGGAGCGGAAGGGCCAGATCCTGGTCAAGGTCAAGGTCACCATCGAGGTGGAAGGCGAAGCCAAGCCGGCGCTGGTGGCGGAATGGCTGACGATGCATTTTTCCTGACGGATCGGCGACCGATGGCAAGTACGGCGGCTCGCCTGTCGAACATGGCGAGGCGCTTGCCGCAGGTAGCCGCCGGATGGCGTGAGTGCTGTCGAGCGCGTTGACAGGCCCTATTCCCGCGGTGCCGTCACCTTGGACCAGAGCGATTCCGACAACTCGTCCACGTCCTGCCATCGGCCCTTGTGGATCCAGTCCGCCACCGCTGCAAGCACATCCGGATAGTTGGCGGGCGGTGGATTGGGCCGGTCAGCCCAATCCGAGACGGCCCCGGCAGTTAGGCGGCGAACCACCGTTCCCAGGCCCAACCGTTCGAGAGCCAGCGCGTTTGACTCCTGTTCCGTCTGCTGGGTGAGCGGTTTGGTGAGAATCTTCCTGCCCACGTGCAGCGCCTCGCTGATGAAGGTGAAACCGGTGTTCGCGATGACCCCGCGGCAGCCGATCAGGTCTGCCACGAATGCCTCCCGGTTCAACGGCCTGAGTTCCACGTTGCCTTCCTCTCGCGGCGTGCCGACCCGGCAATAGAATCGAAACCGGTGGCCGCGCACGGCGTTCAGTGTCCTCACCACCTCCGCGACGGACTCGAAGGGCATGTAGACCAGAATATGCTCGCCGTCGTTCGCCGGTTGCCTGAAGTCGTCCAGGCTCACGGTCGGCGGGAGGATGGGCCGGCCGAAATGGTGCCAGTGCAGGCCCAATGGGATCGACGCGGGCGCAAAACACTTCATCACCATGCGGTTGAACAGGTTCAGGCCCGCCACCGGCACGCTCCGGTGCGCGAATGCATAGAGATGACCGATACCGATGCAGGGAATGTCCCGCAGCCAGCCGGTCCGCGCCGTGACGGGCTCGTAGTCGGTCACGATCAGGTCCAGCCCGGCGGTATCGAACGCGTAGATGTCCCGCTCCATTTCGCCGAAGCGCAATTGAAGCATTGTCGCCAGGTGGCTGATTCGGCCGCGCCGGGTTACGAAGGTCAACCCTCGCCGGACCGTGTACGGCTCGAAGACCGGATCCAGCCATTCGGGATCCAGAGGCGGGCCGCTGAACAGGATTTGGACGTCGTGGCCGCGCGCCTTGAGCGCGGCCACCATGGGCCGGGCCCGGGTGAGATGTCCGCGGCCGGTGGTCTGGACGCCGTAGAGTATCCGCATCAGCCGCTGGCGGCCCGGCGATCCTCGCTGTGCTCGACGCCTTGCGGAGTCCGGCTGCCCTCCCGGTCGAGGCTCTGTTCCCTTGTCCACGTGGACGACGCGTATATCTTGCTTCGGTCGCACCGGTTCTTGTGGCGCTCGGCGATCTCGACGATCTCCGCCAGCAGGCCGTCGTCCAGGGTGGTGGGGTTCAACCCGAGTTCCAGGAACTTCCGGTTGCGGATTCTCAACGTATTCTCGGCCTGCTCCTTTCTCGGATTGGAGTAGAAGCGGATGTCCGCCCCGGTCAGAGCGGCCACCTTGTGGGCCAGTTCCAGCAGCGTGTGGGTCTCCGTGGCTTGGTTGAAGATCTCCACGCGTTCCCCGATGGCGGGCGGGTTTTCGACGGCCAACTGGATGCATCGGGCGGTGTCGCGTATGTGGATGAACGCGCGGGTCTGGCCGCCCGTTCCGTAGATGGTCAGCGGATGGCCGACGGCGGCCTGCATCAGGAAGCGGTTGAGCACCGTTCCGTAGTCGCCGTCGTAGTCGAAGCGGTTGACCAGGTCGTCATCCAGAACCGTTTCCGGGGTCTGCGTGCCCCAGACGATGCCCTGGTGCAGGTCGGTAACGCGCACGTTGTCGTTGCGGTTGTAGAAGTAGAACAGCAACGCGTCGAGCGTCTTGGTGGTGTGATAGACGCTTCCCGGATGCGCGGGGTAGAGGATTTCAAACTCTTCCTGGCGATCCGGCCCGACGTCCACCTTGACGTTGAGGTAACCCTCCGGCACGGCGATCCCCGCCGTTCCGTAGCCGTAGACGCCCATGGTTCCCAGGTGCACCAGGTGGATGTCCAGCCCCGATTCGACGATCGCGCAGAGCACGTTGTGCGTACCCGGCACATTGTTTTCCACGGTATAGCGTTTCTTTTCCGCCGACTTCATGGAATAGGGCGCTGCCCGCTGTTCCGCGAAATGCACGATGGCGCGCGGCCGCTTTGCTTCGATCAGCTCGAGCAGGGCCTGGAAATCGGTGGCGATGTTGATGGGATGGAAGTCGATCGGTCTCCCCGTTACCCGCTTCCAGGCGGCTATGCGCTCGTCAATGGATCGAATGGGCGTCAGCGATTCGCAGCCCAGTTCTTCGTCGATCCGCCGCCGGGACAGATTGTCGACGATGCTCACCCGGTAGCCGGCAGCCGACAACCGCAGGCTCGTCGGCCAGCCGCAAAATCCATCTCCTCCCAGGACCAGGACGTTGTCAGACACCGGGGCGTACTCCTTGTTTCGCGCGATAGTCCAGCATATCCGCTAAAAGTGCCATTAAAATGTCATCGGCACAACGCCGAGTCTGGTTTTCGATGGGCTTGATTCTCGATTTCGGTTATCTGCTCGGCGTTCTGGCGGGAATGCCCCGGTTCCTTTACCGAATCACCGTGCGGGGAGACTGGCGCAGTATTCCCCGAAGGCTGGGATTCGGTCAACCTCCGCCGGCCCGGGGCAGCATCTGGCTGCATGGTTCTTCGGCGGGCGAAATCTCGCTTCTGAGGCCGTTGATCCGGCGCCTGACAGCGGACTACCCGGCCGCACCCGTGGTGATTTCCGCCTATTCCTCCACCGGGTTTGCGGCGGCGCAGAAGAATTACCCGGATGCACGGGTTATCTTTTTCCCGTTGGACCTGAGTTTCATCGTGCGCCGCTTCCTGCGCCGCTACGACCCGCGGCTGGTGGTCATCGTCGAATCGGATTTCTGGCCGAATTTCCTGCGCTCCGCTCATGCACGGGGCATTCCGGTGACGGTGATCAACGGCAAGATGTCCGAAAGGACCTGCCGCATCCATGCCCGAACGCGCCTGGTTCCGAGACTGCTGAGGCGGGTGCCCCTGATTGCCGTGCAGAGCGACGCGCATGCGTCGCGGTTCCTTCGGCTGGGTGTTTCCGAAGCGCGCGTAGCCGTCACCGGGAACATGAAGTACGACCTGTCGGTGACCGACGGGCCGCCTTGGGCCAAATTACGGCGGGACTTGAATTACACGCCACAGGACGTGGTCATCATCGGCGGAAGCCTGCGCGACGGCGAGAACAGGCTCATGGCCGACTGCTACCGGGCGTTGGCGCAGGGTCGTCCGGGTATCGGGCTCATCATGGTGCCGCGCTATCCCATGGACACTGCTCGCATCCAGTCGGACCTGGAAGCAAGGGCCCTGACGGTCATTCGCAAATCGGAGATCGATGCCGGCCGGACGAGCGCACCCGGCTGCGGCGGCGTGCTGTTGGTGGATACGGTGGGTGAACTGCGTACGCTGTACGGCGTCGCCGACATCGCGTACGTCGGCGGCAGCCTGTTTGCCAGAGGCAGCAACAGGGGCGGCCACAACGTGATCGAACCCGCCATGCAGGGCATTCCGGTGCTCTTCGGCCCTCACCACTTCAGCTTTCGCGACACGGTTGACGACCTGTTGGCTGCCGAAGCGGGTGTACAGGTCCGCGATGCCGGGGAACTGCGCGAAGCGCTGGAGCGGCTGCTGACTGACGAACAGCGCCGCCGCGGGATGGGCCACCGTGCCCGCGAGGTCATTCTGCGTCGGCAGGGCGCCACCGGACGAAATTACGAACTACTTGCCTCCTGGCTTGAAGCGCTGACCGAACGACGGGCGTCGCCGCCGCCCGCGCTTTGGTCGGTAGCCGTATATTTCCTGCTGCCCTATGCGCTGTTCAATCTGGTTCGGCGAGGCATGCGGTATTCGGCGTATTGGTCCCGCTGGCCGGAGAGATTCGGTTACGGGGTGTCCCTGGCAGGGAGCAAGAGCATCTGGATTCACGCGGTCTCCGTTGGGGAAGTACGCTCTGCCGCGCAACTCGTTCACGCCCTGGGCCGACGCTATCCAGACTATCGCCTGATGGTGACGACGGGGACCCCTACAGGATCGGAGCAGGTCAGGGAACTGTTTGCGGATCGCGTCAGCCACTCTTATGTGCCCTACGATCTGCCCGGGGCCGTGCGCCGCTTCATGGACAGGGTGAAGCCGGAGTTCGCCATCGTCGCCGAAACCGAACTCTGGCCCAATCTGTTCGGCGAATGCGGCAAGCGGGAGATACCGCTGTTTCTGGTCAATGTACGCATCTCTCCAGATTCGTTGCTGCGCTACAAGCGTGTCCCGGTGGCCACCAACGCCATGTTGGCGAACGCGGACCTGCTTTGCGCCCAGTCCGGCAAGGATGCGGCACAGCTTGAAGGTCTAGGTGTTTCGCGACACCTGATCCACGTGACCGGCAACCTCAAGTTCGATGCGCCGGTGGAAGAATCGATTCTGGCCGAGGGTGCGCGGTTGCGGGAGGACTGGGGACGCCACCGGTTTGTGCTGATTGCCGCGAGCACGCACCCCGGCGAAGAGCGGCGCATCCTTGAGGCATTCGCCGGGCTGCGGGCGTCGTTTCCGAATCTGCTGCTGGTCCTTGTTCCGAGGCATCCGGAACGATTCACCGGCGTCGCCAGGCTTTGCCGGCGTAGAGGTCACAACGTTGTCCGGCGCACCGAACACACCGGAGAACTGAAGCCGAACGTGAACATTGTAGTAGGCGACACCATGGGAGAATTGCAGAAGCTGTACGCGGCCTCGGATGTTGCCTTCGTCGGCGGCAGCCTGGTCGAAGTGGGTGGTCACAATATCCTTGAAGCCTGCGCAGTGGGAGTACCGGTCATTTTTGGTCCGCACATGTTTCAGGCCGAGGAGGTCAGCGCCCTGGCGCTGGAGCGCGGGGCGGCGCGGCGGATAACCGACATTGACAGCTTCACGGACGCGGTGAGTACATACATCGAGCAGCCCGAGCTTCTCAGGACAGCCGTTGTGGCCGCAAAGGCTCTTGTGACGGACAATCGCGGCGCCCTTGAGCAGACTCTTCAACTCATCGACACGGCATTGGTGAATGACCCGCGCGCTGCCGCCGGTCCGGCTGCGGCAGCGTGAAGCCGTTTGGTGCTATCGTAGCGTCGATGATGGATCGAACATGGCTTGGCAATATGCCGCTGGCGTCGTTCGCGGCGCTGGCGGCATTCGGTCAGGCGCACGGCTACGGTGCCGACGGCCATCGAATCGCCGGCCTGATTGCCCAGGAACGCCTCTGTACGATGGCGGAGCAAGAAGTCCGGGCACTGGGGCAGGATCAGACCCTGGACACGCTGGGACTCTGGCCCGACTGGATTCGGGGCGAACCGGAGTGGCAGCACTCGGCGCCCTGGCACTACATGAATATCCCCGACGGCGCCCGTCTCGATGATTACCGGCACCCGCCCGAGGGCGACATTCTCTGGGCGATCAACCGTTTCGCCGAGAGGCTCGCGGATCGGCAGCTGCCCCTTGCCCAGCGGCGGGACGCCTTGCGCTTTCTCGCTCACTTCGTGGTGGACATTCACCAACCGCTGCACGTGGGGCGCGAATCGGACCGGGGCGGCAACAGGATCGAAGTCGATCCGGGGACCGGAGAGCCGGTCAACCTGCACCGATTCTGGGATACCGAAGCCGTCGAACTGACGGGGCTGCCGCCCGAAGAGTATGCTGGTGGCCTGTCCGAATTGATCGATACGGGTGCAGACAAATGGGAGCACGATACACTTATGGACTGGGCACACGAAAGCCAGGAGTTGCGCCCCGACGTTTATGACTTCGATAGCCGCAACAATCGCCTGACTCGAGAATACCTCACCAACGCCGAGCGCATCACCCGGCTACGTCTTGCCCAGGCGGGAGTGCGTCTGGGCGCGGAGATCAACCGGGCGTTGTGTGCCTCATCCGGTCCGTCAGACTGACCAAGTTGAATTCTCGCGGCTCTGCGATCAGGTGCTGGCAGACCGTGCTTATGCTGTCGGTGCGTAGTGGGCGAGGGACATCCTACGGCGATGGGTGAGTTATTCCGCCAAACATTTCCGGTCGTTCGCATCTGCCTTGGCTGAGGCACAAATGTATTAAATTGAAACTTTGGGAAATTTGTACTAGTTTGAACAAAGATGACAACTGACGGATGAGAATCCATGCGCCTATCGATTGAAATTTCCACGTCACAGCACCAGAGGCTGAAAGCACTGGCGGCGCTGCAAGGCAAGTCGATCAAGGATTATGTTCTGGAGCGGACTCTGCCGGATGTGAACCAGGCAGCCGCCTTGAAAGAACTCGAAGACTTCCTGAAACCACGATTCGAAGCCGCCAGGCGCGGTGAATGGTCTGAACAGACGGTGGATGAAGTCGTTGCAGAAACCCTTCAGGAAGCACGAAACGCCTGATGCCGGCCTACCGTCTGTCGAGGGACGCCAGGTACCAACTCAGGCTCCGTCAATTCTCGATGAAATCGTCCTTCAGCTCCACGCAGGCGTAAGGCTCGAAAGGCACGTCGGACGGATAGACGATGTCCTCACCGCTGTAGGTTCCGGTGAAGAAGAGCGGGTCCACCGCGGTGTATGTTCTCGTCAGTCCTTGTGTCCCGGCATCGTACGCGAAGCGTTCGACTGCCTGCATCCGGTCGCTGTGCTTGGCAAGTCCGCCCCCGCCCGCGGTCAGGAAGCCCTCGGAAAAGCCCACGGTGTCCACGACTAGCGTGTCGCCCTCCCAGCGGCCGATCGAATGTCCGGCGCGCGACGGCACGATGTCGTCCGGATGGTCGTCCATGTTCATGTGGATCGTGCGCTCGATATCCATGAGACCGTACTTCAGCGTGATCGTCGCCTCCGTCTGGATGATTTCGTTGACGTGGCGGTCGAATTCCCAGTCGAAGAAGATGTTGGTGGCCATGCAGTGGAACCGGGGATTGTCTTGCTGAGCGGTCAACCCCTCGATGGCGGCAAGACCTGCGGCCGTCAACTCGATGCCGCCGGGCAGGGCGCCCGTTCCCATGCCCATGCCGGGCGCCATTCCCCCGGCCATGCCGCCGGCGCCCGTGCCGCCCTGCGGATTGCGCTGCGGCGCTGCCCAGGTGCCGTTCAGGTCGAGCCGGCCATCGACCGTTCTCTCCCGGGCGCCGACAGGCGCATCGACGACTTCGCGGCGCTGACCGTAGCGTTCGAGCACACTTCCGTCGGCGAGAACGACCGAGCGCAACGCGCAGGCCGTCGGTTCGTTGACTCCAAGGTCGCCGGTGACCGTGATCTCGCCGCCGATCGGGAACAGCTCATCGCTCCAGCCGGCACGTCGCAGCAGGGAACCGGCCTGCAGTTCGCAGCGCCACGGTACCGCCGTGCCGTCTTCCGACAGGACGTCGAAATAGATATAGCCGTGGGGATTGACCAGCCGGACATCCGTAACGACCCCCGTCACCTCCACGGACTGTCCCGACGTGAATTGCCCCGGGCCGTGATGGGCGGGTGCGTTCGCGCCGAAGCCCACCGCTGCCAATAACAGGCAGAATTCGCTCGTGATTCGGAATTTGTCGTTCGTCATGCTGATTTCTCCCACTTGCATTTGGAGTCGGAGGATAAAGGAACGCGAGTCTGGCTCGGGTTCCTGTGTGTACTTGCAGCTCTAGTCACCGACCAGGAAATCCAGTGCTTCCTCGTTCCCTATGGTCAACAGAAAGGCAAGTTCGTCCGCCATCCACCAGGCGTTGGTCCACTTGTCGCCTTCGAATTCGGCAAAGCCGAGCTCCCAGTCGTGCAGGTCGTTGCCGGACGGAGGTATTCCGTACAGCGGCCCGGAGTTCACGGCCGTCAGTCGGAACGACATCATCGCCAGGTCGCCCTCGGCCACGATGGTTCCGATCATGTCTCGACGTCCGCTCATCGACTGGCCGTGCGATCCTTCGACACCCAGCTCGGCGCCCCGTTCGACAATGTTGTCAATGCCGCCCCGCACCCGGGTCGCGTAGGGTCTTCCGGTGGTTCGCCCGTGCTGTCCCATCGCCCATGAAACGTAGTCTGCGGGCTTGTCCTGCGACTTGTACGCCAACAATAGTCTCTTGTGCCGATACTCCGGCGTGTCGGCCGGATTGGCCATCAGCTCCCGAAGTGCTTCGTCATACGTGCGGACATCGTCGTACACCGGCGCGAGGTTGATCTTGCCGTCCTGGCGCGCAGGAAGGCGAGCGCCCAGTTGGCGCAGCAGCCGGGCCTCTTCCGCCATGAACCAGCTCTCCACGATCTTGCCGTTCTCCAGCTTGAGAATCGCGCCCGATACGATGTCGATGGGTTTTCCCGTGGCCGGGATACCATAGAGGTTACCGCTGTGGGTGCCCGTTATCTGAAGCCTGGCCGCTACCAGGTCGCCTTCACCCATGAGCTGAATAATCGTATTCGTGCGATCGGTAATCGCCTCAAGGTCAGGCTGCATCATCTCGGCCAGCACCGGATCGTCGGCGTTGTACTTCAGGTTCTCGAATTCGTGCCGAAGCTGCATGTGATTTTCGGCTTCCGTTGCGGCGGCGACTGCCGCGAATTCCGCCGTCCCCATGGCTTCGATATAACGTTGCGCCACCGCCTTGTTGGCTTCGACCTCTGCCGACGCGGCGAGAGCCGAAAAGGAATATCCGAGACCTATTCCGATCGCGGCAATCGCCACAGGAATACGCCGTAAAGCTGATTGTGTCGTATTCATCGTTGTCTCCAGGTCTAAAGCCGAATCAGTAATTGCCATTCATATGGGTTGAACGAATGAACCGGGCGCGTACTGCTAGTTGTTGAAGGTCAGCGAGGATGAGGCAAGCACCTTGCCCTCGATCGCTCCGGTCAGGGCGGCCCAATCCACATTGATGTCGTCCTGATCGCCCAGGCCGGTTGTTTCCGAATCAAGGGCGTACACGGTAATGGTGTAGGAATGGCTGGCGTTCCCCGGCGAGCATGGCGGGGTGTAGCCGATGTACCGCCGGTCTTTGTCACTACCTTCTGTCCCGATGGACTCGGCATTGCCGCGCGACAGGGACGTCGTGTCCGCCGGGACATTCCAGACCAGCCAATAATGACTCGGGTTATCGACGCCTTCTACTCTGTCACGTGGGTAGTGATGCATGATTACGGCGAAGCTTCCGGTGCCGGCGGGAGCGCCTTCCCAACGGATCGGAGGCGACAGCCCGTCGCCCCCATCGCGCGTGCACTTGATATCCGCGGGCAGAGTGCCGCCCTCCTCGATGACCGGGCTGGTCAGGACAAGCTCTGCGCTTGCGGCCGCGGAAAAAAATGCAATTGAAATGGCGGTGGCAAGGCCAGGCAGGGCAGGTCGTCTCATGTTCTGGTTTCCTTTCGGCTAGTAGCCGACCGTCATGCGGCGCTTCAATGATTTGGGATTCTCGATCTCGTCGATCACCGCGGCCGCCACATCTCGATGCGAAATTCCTCCGGGGCGGCCATCCGCGCCGACCAGGACCTCGTCCCATCCCTGGCGATATGTTCCGGTACGAGGCCCGTCCCGATCGTATTGTCCAGAGGGTGAGATAACGGTCCAGTTGACAGATGTGGTTGCACGGTAGTTTTGCAGGGCAAGCCAATGGCCCCATACCAGACCGTGCTGCGACGTGCCTTCCGTCCCGGGCCGTGCGTCCAATCCCAGGACGCCGTTGGTATAGAGCGTAGAACCGCCACCAAGCTGGATTACACGGGGCGCCGCTTCACCCAGACTTCTCGAAGCGGCGATAAATGTCTTCGACGCCCGGTAATTGAGCGTTTCCTCCGGATAGTTGTTCGGTCCATAGCCTCTCACCGAAATCACAACGGCGTCGGTGCCTTCGATGATCCCGAGCATGGATTCCAGACTGCTGACGTCGCCACCGACTGCGGTAAAGTTCGGGTGATCCACACTCAGGGATTCGGGATTACGGCTTACGCCGATGACGTCGTGGCCGCGATCCAGCGCTTCGGTCACGATTTTCGACCCGATATTGCCGGTTGCACCGTAGATCACGATTGTCTCTGCCTGTGCGGCTATACCGAGGAGCAGGCACGAAATCCAGATCAGGCTTGAGAAGAGCCTCGGTCCTGGGCTTTGCTTGGTACCAGTTTTCATGGCACACCCATGCCGCCACCAGGAGGTCTTCCCATTCCTCCGCCGGGAGGTGGCCCCATTCCACCTCCGGGAGGTCCGCCCATTCCGCCGCCGGTTCTGATGTCATGACAGTACTCGCCGGACTCTACAACCCCGCCATTGGTGACGGTCTTCCACTCGACTTCAAAGCAGCTCTCATCGTCCGTCGGAGTGGACTCGATATAGTAGGACTCGCCCTGGTAGTTGTAGGTCAATAGTCCGGTTCCGGCGCCATCGTGAGTGAACGTCAGATCCTCCACGAGTGTGGGTCTTCCGGAGGGACGATTGATTCCAATTGTAGGCACCGTGCTCAGATCGCCCACTTCCCCAACCAGGCACTGGATGATGTACGGCGGTTCGTCCGACGTGTGATAGCGATAGCCGAATACCGGATCAAGCTGGCCATTACAAACGTCGAGGACTCCCGCCGCGATGGGTGAGCCGTCCGGGTTGTCATTTGCATACATCGGGAAGCCGTCGAAACCCCAGGCGATGATGGGATTGTCATCCCTGTTGGCCATCTGTTCGATCATGCAGCGAGGCAGCTCGTGATAGTGGTAGTCGTCACCCCTGCCCACATGACCGCCGCAGAAATCGATCTCCTGGCGAAGCAGCGCATCGACATGCGGTTGATGGTAGTAGAGATCGTCTACGCTCATTTCTCCGCCGGCGCTGTAGTCGAAGATCGGTATGCCATTGACCGCGATCGCCAAAGAGGAATCGCGGGTCTGAGGCGTTCCGGTAAAGGCCGAATTGAAATGAACCGACGCGTGGTATCCCGGGGCCGGCAGGGGAATCTGCTCATTCGTGCCCACGATGCCGGTCATCATTTCGTGGCTCGGGTAGCTGTCGGAATGGATGAGTGCGCGATCGGCGTGGCAAGTCACCCGTGCTTCGTCTTCGAATCCTGCTTCCATCACCGAGGCAATCACAGCGGCACAATGCTCGGAAGGAGATAGCGTGGTCGCAATCTCGCTGCGGGCGGGAACATCGCCGGGTCTTTGCGTGTCGCCATTACTCTGCGCATTTGCATCGCCAAGAACTGAATCGCCGGAACAACCGACGAGAATCAGGGGCAAAAGAACGGCACAAGGTACGGCTGTGCAGATCCACTTGGTCCGCTCTGTATTCAAGGCACGTCCCCTCCGCTTTTGCTTTCGTCAGAAGTATCGCAACTGGGACACCGCGTCACAAAAAAGCCCTCTTGAACCTCTTGACGGTTTGCCAATGGCATCCCGACTACTCCGGCGCGGAAATGGTGAACCGGCACAACACGGTATTGTCCGTGTCCAGGTCCTCGGTCCAGATCAGCCTGGCTTCGCTGTTCCACGAAACCTGATTGAATCCACCCATGGGTCGAACCTCCTGTCGAGAGCGCACGACGGCCTCGGGCCAGGCGCTGTCGTCAAAATCCGCATCTTTCCAATTGTCGGGCTCGGGCTGGATGATGGCCTCGCAAGCCTGTTCCGGGTTCGATGAACGTTCGCAACTCCTGTCGAGCGGCGCCTGATGAATTGCCAGGCAACGCCAACTCTCGTCCGACACCGCCACGGGGCTGTTCGTCTCTGCGTCCACGAACTGAGCGATGAATCCTCCATCGCCCGTCATCTGCCGGCGCGACCCGATGTATTCCAGACCGGAATCGTCTTCCATGTAGTCCCTGATCAGGACGCTGAGCACCGCCGACGGATCGGTTTCGAAAGTAAAGGATTCCGAATTGAAAGACTGTTCGGTGTCGTATGGAACGGTGTCTTCCTTGACCAACTCGTCACCGGCGTACAAGGCAAACCAGTTGTCCACCCACACGTCCGCGTTGATCGTCAACGGAACCGGTTCGTCGGCGCTGCCGGCTGGCGAAATCGCCAGACTGGCCACGCACGCGAGAAAGACAGAAACTCGATTATTCATTGCAAGCCCAATCCGAGTCGGAGAACGCAAACCGCGCCTCAGCCTATCTGGCCGATTCACTTCACCAGTGAATGGTACATGCCAATTGTGGAGCCAATATGGTGGTCACCGAGAATTGCTCGAGAGTGATGTCCTGCTGCCGCTTCCTCCGGTGCCAGCCTGGGACCGCCCGCGACCCGGCGGGACTCCACGCAGGGAGTCTGTTTGCCGATCGATCCCGGTGCTGCCCCGAAAATCGGGCGCTCTGACGACGAACCGGGAAAGGCTGTTGAGCCGTCACGGAACCCGTCCGAACCGTTATTCCGCAACGCAGTCGCCTTTCTCCATCTTCACTCCACAATTAGCCAGTATGATTTCAATGGGCGAACAAGTCACGCTAGGTGTTGCGTTGGCGCAACAATCGTGGTCAGCGGATGATTTCTTTGGAATAACAGTACTCAACCAAACAGGGGTGGACTAGATGAAAAATCTCAAACGATTGGTGCTGGCGGGCGTATCCGTGTGCATGCTCTTTACGGTGCCTTCTGTCGCTCAGGAGGAAGACGAAGCCATTCTGACGTTGGAAGAAATCGTGGTTACCGCGCGGAAACGCGAGGAAACTCTGATGGACGTTCCGGTATCTACGTCGGTGTTCAGCGAGACATTGATTGAGGATGCCGGCATTACCACCTTGTACGATCTGTACGAGATGGTTCCGGGCCTTCACTTCGATGAAGAGGAAGACCGGCTCGCGGCGCTTCCGAGTATTCGCGGAATCCAGGCGAATGACGTCGCTCCCAACCGAACCAAGGTCACTTCATTTGTTGACGGCATACCGGTTCTCGGTTCTGCGGGATCCATCGGCTTTTTCGGTTTTCAGCAGGTTGAAGTTTATCGAGGCCCACAGAGTGCGGCTTTTGGGCGATCGACCTTTGGCGGTGCGGTCAACTACGTTACTGCGAACCCCGGAGATACCTTTGAAGGCAATGTAAACCTCAACTACAACGACTTCGGAACCCGGACAGCCAATGTAAGTGTTGGTGGTCCTATCCTGGAAAACCTGGGCTTCCTGTTGAACTATTCGCATGAAGACAGCACCACGCCCGATATATGGCACGCAAACGGAGATTACGGTTACCAGGTACTGGATGGCATCGAAACCAATGTCGATCAGGCCGATGGCACCGAGTTCGGCGCCCGCACCGGCGGCAATCTCAGCGGCAAGCTGGTGTTCGAGCCCGACGATACGCTGAGGCTGGCCATGACCTTTACCTCATTGGAAACGCACGATCAGCGCGCACCGGTCATGTTTCTTACCCAGGCCGAGCGCGACGCATGCTTTGAAGGCAACGGCGTGTTTGTCGATGCGGGCATGATGGCCCCCTGGCTGCTTGGTGAGTTGGAGTGTAACTGGGATAACGCCCGCGACCTTTACTCTCAGCACGATATCGAGCATTGGCTCACAGTCAACCCGCCGAACCTTCAACACCTGGTCGAAGATGCGCTCAACGACATGGGCTTCGCCATGGGTATGGCCGTACCCCTGCCCGTGGCAGGGCCATTCACATTGAATGATGGCACAGTCCTGTCCATAGAAGAGCAGATTCTCATGATGGCGCGGGCTTACTCCATACCCGAAGATGAGCGCGGCACCAAGAGTGGGCGGGACCGCATTACGTTCCAGGCCGACAAGCTGTTCGGAAACGGCAGTGCGGTACAGTTTTCCTACATGCAGAGCGACGAGACTTTCCAGCGTGCAAATGCCACGGGATTCTACTATTACGACCCGGACAATTTCGGTATCTACGACGACGGAATAGTCAACACCTTTGACATGTTTTCAGACGGCGCAAACATTCAATGGGAAGGTGAAGTTGACAGATGGAGAATCTTCTCCGGTATGGGTGCGCCCCGTATTCCCAATCCCAGCTTTGGCGACATCGAAGAGCAATATGCCGAGCTGCGCTGGGTATCTCCCGCAGAGAATCGGTTGCGCTGGGTTGTCGGCGCCTCCTTCTACGATTACGACTATCTGGAAGAGCGCTGGGGCGGCCCCGGCATGGGCGTGGAGCCTCTTGCGGCCGCCGCTCAGTTCAACGGCATCGTCGATGAATTCAGGCAGCTTGCCGGCTTCGAAAACGTTCCCTATGCGCCGGACAACGAGATCATCGGCGAGCAAGCGCAGAACTCGGCCGTTTTCTTCAACGCCGCCTATGACATCACGGACCAGTGGACCTTCTCCGTGGAGGGTCGATCCGCCAACGACGTCGTGGGCGCAACGAACGAAACCACCGGCGTCTCGGAAGAGGTCACCACCCGGTCCTTCGTTCCCCGCGTATCCCTTACCTTCAACCCGACCGACAATACCAGCTACTACTTTCAATGGGCTCAGGGTGTGAACCCGGCGGGCATCAACGTCGGCGTTCTGTCTGCGAATACCCTGGCTATTCTGGAGCGCGGCGTTCCGAATGGACTGGTTCCCTATAATCAATCTGCCGCCGAGACCGACGAGATTGACAACACGACCGGAGAGCCTGTACCGGATGGCGCCAGCGACGCATGGGACAATTCTGTGGACCCGGGCGTGTGGTACACGGATGGCACCCAAACCACGAGGATCCCGGGAGAGACTTTCTTCACCGAATTTACCCGCGATGACTTCACATCCTACAAGGAAGAGCAGATCGATCAGATGGAAATCGGCTTCAAGGGGAATGCGCTCGGCGGACGTCTGACCTATGCCGGGGCGGTTTACTGGATCGACTGGGCGGATCAGATCCAGAACGGATCCATCGATCTGGACAGCCCCTGCTCGTCAAACGCACTGGCGGGCGATACGGACCCGATCCCCGGACCCTGTGTCGTGGATGGTATGCAATACATGTGGGTTGGCGCCGCTGACGGCAGTAACGTCGCCACCAATCTGAATTTTGGCGACGTGAAAATCAGGGGCGCGGAAATCGAAGGAAACTTCCGCATCAACCCATTCTGGGATGTTCGGGCTCAGGCCAGCCTCATGCAGGGCGAATACGACCAGTTTTGCGATATCGGCCTGTTCAACGCCATCGACTTTACCGAGCTGGACGGGGCTAATCCTGCCGGGGTCACCGGTGCCGGCGAACAGCCCGACTACATGTCTGCCTTGGGCCTGAACGTACGGCGCCCCGGTGAGGGCGATACGCTTACCAGCACCTGCTACATCACCGATGGCAACACGATCGCCGATCAACCCGAAATCAGCTATTCCATCAGTCCCACTTTTTCCACGGACTTTGGCAGTTTGCGTTACAGCGCCAGGCTGGATGTTCGCCACGAGGGCAAGCAGTACGACAACTCGGCCAACTTCAACTGGTATCCGGCGGCGACGACGGCCAACCTGAACCTCAGCGTCCGTGGCGCCAACTGGAGCGCCACCGTGTATGTCACGAACCTGACGGACGAAGATTCCCCCCGCAATGTCTTCGGATTCCCCGATGACGTGTCGCAGATGGGACTGCTGGACTTCGTCACTGCTCCGGCCACGCCCATGACCGGCTACCTGGGTGAAACCTGGACCTACCAGGATCTTGCGCGGGACAGCTTCCAGTTCCGGCCTCGTAATCCTCGTTCGATCGGGGTGAGAGCGAACTACCGATTCTAGTTTGCAATATGGAGCAACATTCAACGCCCCTGGCTTCGGCCAGGGGCTTCTTTCAGGAGAGAAACATGATCTTCACCAGGGAAACTACCAGGCTTTTTGCAGCTCTTGCATTGGGCGCCCTGCTCGCCGCTTGCGCAGAGACTCCTACCCAGGTCCAGGGCGCAAATCCCGATGAAATTGGACAGAGTCTCGGCTATTCACGCGTTATAGCGGTTGAAAACGCCCCGGACCCAGCCACATTCACCCTGGAACCCGTCAATTCCAGCACGGCCGTCATGGGGGGCAGATTCGGTGTCAGATACCTGATCTCATTCGCTCACAACTGCCCTGAAGCCGGGTTTGGCAACCTTTTCGACACGACTGGCACCGGCGGACAGATAGACGCGGAAGACTCCATCATCATCGACGATCAAACCTACTGTCGAATCAGCGAGATCCATATTCTTGAGGAATAGCAAGCCTGGCTTTCAAAGGCTGATTGGCTGACAGGCAAGCCCGGAGTTCAGATAGCCGGGGGCTTGGCGCTCTACTGAAGGCCGAGAATTCTCTCCCTGTGCGAGCCGATGGTGTCCTGAATCTGTTCCAGTTCCGGCGCCCGATCGCTGTGCCTGACTGTCAGCTCACTCATGAAGCTCTCCACCTCATCCAACCGCAAAGCCCTGAGCGAAGCAGCCTGGGAACCGGACGAGCCAGGTTGCTCTTCCAGCCGATCGATCTGAACGTCAATCAGCCGCAGCACGCTCTTGGCTGTAGCCAGCGCGGCATCGATATCGCCGGCCAGGTAGGTTGACCTGATGCGCATCATGTAGAGCTGAACGTCGAGAAACATCGCGATGGCGCTATCGATCAGAGCAGTTGCCTCATTGAACATTCTTGGCTGGTATCCGGGGGTGGTGAGTTGAATACGCCATTCCGCGCGCAACTTGACGCTGGTCGCATACCATAAATCGGTGGGGAGCACGGCGGCCAACTCCGCGTCCAGATCGAGCAGGGTTGCCATGTCCCGAACCTCCAGCGCCTGAAGTCCCGTCAATACATCCGCTGCTGAGCCCTCAAGCCTGGTGAGCTCCTCCTGCACATAGTCTGGAACCTCTGTTCCGCTGAGGATATCCCCGAACCATGGCTGCAAGAGAGCATATCTGGCCTGCTGATTGCCCGGCTCGGCATCGAGAGTTCGCCTCAGCAGGGCTTGAGATTCCTCCCTGTTCCCCTGGCGCTGCAGTCCCACGGCATTGACAACCAGTGCCTGAATATCTCCTTCCCGATACAGTCGTTCAGCCAGCGCCAACGCCCGCGCGTGCCAGCCCATGGCATCGAAACGCCTGCTGATATAGGAAAAATTGATGGGCGCCGGAAAGGCTTCTCCAATCCAGTTGTCCGCTGTGGTCAGTGGATCGTATCCCTTTACAAGGTCATAAAAGCTGAACTGGTTCAGGGCTGTGCCGTCGTCCAGAACTCTTGAGGAAACCGTGGCCATGTAATTGCGATTGTCGGTAATCGGGGGGGCGCCGGCAGAAAATTCTTCCAGCTTTTCCTGATCCATTGTCAGCGCGACCAACAGATCCTCCGGGGCACCTACCCCCTCCTCCAGGTAGGTCAGGACATCATCGCTCAGGGGGAGTCCAGTACGCGCCATCTGCCGCTCGGGATCCAGAGGTTGCTCCGAACCCATGAAGAAGAGGGTTCCGGGATCGACCTGGTACATTCGAACGTAGGAAAAGACATCCAGCATGCTCGCCGAGAGGGCTTTCAACAAGAAGTCATCGACAAAGGTGGCGTTCATCCATTGCAGAAACACACCGTCTTCCGTCAAGTGCTCTCTGGCGAGCTGCATGAATTCGCGTGTATAGAGGTGGGAAGCCCCTGCCGTCCATGGATGGGAAGGCTGCGAGACGATGGCGTCGTACTTTTTATCCGTAAGCGACAAGGCGCTTCTGGCATCGTTGACCACGATGTTGATGCGAGGATCATCCAGCGGATTGTTCTGCCGCCTGTCCCCATAAAACCGGTTTGCCTGAAGCACCTGGGGTTCAAGCTCGATCACATCTACGCTGGAGACGGATTCCGGCACGGATTCCAGAGCAACACCGCCACCGAAACCCACAACCAGCATGGATTCGGCCCGGGGCCTCGCCAGAACCGGGAACAATGACAAATTCCGCTGAGTTCTTCGCTCCGGCGGTGAGCCAAGCTCACTGGGAGCCGCCTCGGGCAGACCGTTGGTACGCAGGTAGAAGGAACCACCCTCTTCGATCACAACCACCGTGGCCGATCGACCCACTTCATAGAAGACGATCTCGCCACCCGGCATGGGGAAGACGGGACTGGACCTGAGAATTGCTTCCGGCAGTTTGGGGTAATAGAAACCCAGAAAACCGAGGAAGAAAATCAGGGGGAACGCGATCGCGATTCTGACACGACGGGTTGCAAGGAAAGCCGCAGCCAGGCCGAGAGAGGCATTCAGCAACACGGCAAGTTTCATCGTTCCTTCGTACTTGAGCAAGGGAATAATGAAAAAGGCTGCAAGCGTCGCGCCCGCAATCGCCCCCACGGTGTTCCACGAGTACACCCTGGCCGAAGCGGGCGCCGCATCCAATTCTGAGACGGCAAGCATTCGCACCGCCAAGGGGAACGTGGCCCCGATGAAGATAGTCGCCGGCAACAGGACAAGGATGGCAAAGGCGACATTGCCGCCAAGACCCGCCGTTTCCGGAATGGCCAGCGGCAGCAACTGGTAAATCAGGCCGGAGGTAACCGCAATGCCCAACTGGGCAATCACGAAATATCCAGTTGCCTGCTCCCGGGTCCTGGCAAACCGCGAGGCAATGGCGCTACCGATGGCGATACCGCTCAGGAAACCTGCCAGCATGGTGGCGAAGGCAGTGATGCTGCCCCCCAGTATGTGTCCCAGAAGTCGGGTCCACAGCACTTCGTAGACGAAGGCGTTTGCACCCGAGAGCAGCATGATGGGAAGAATCCAGAAACGGCGGCGGGGAACACCGGTGGGTTCAGATTGAATTGCCCCTGTGGCAGGACCCAGGTTCTGCCCGTCTGCCCCCGTAGCTGAAGTGATTTTTCCTATCTGGATCGCTATTGAGGCCGCCAGTACAAAGACAACCAGGTTGATAACCACTCCAACCCAAACCGTGCCGTTCAGCCCCAGAAGCGGCAGCAGGACAAATCCGGCAACCAGGGTGCCTCCGATCGCGCCAACGGTATTGGTTGCGTACAGAAGCCCCACCCGGGTTCCGATCTGCGCTTCCGACTTGACCACGTACTTGGTCAGCAACGGCAGGGTGGCGCCCATGAAGGTGGTTGGAATCGCAAGCACAACGAAAGCGACGATCAGATAGAAAAATGACTGTCCCAGTCCACTTGCGTCTACTGGCTCAGGCTGACCTCCAAGCATGGCCACATAGACGATTCGGGCGAGCTGAAGCAGCAGCGGCACCGCCAGGGCGGATATGGCAATACCGGCTTCAAGCAGGCCGTAGAACAACACTGGACGAGTGATTTGGTGGACGTAGCGGGCCGCAACCGCAGCGCCCAGGGACAGTCCTCCCATATAGGCTGCGAGCACAGCGGCAACAGCCAGTTCCGAAGTCCCGAAAACCAGAGAGAATTGCCGCAACCAGGCTGTCTGATAGAGCAGGGCGGCAAAACCGGAAAGCACGAAGCAGGCGACTACGCCGCCCAGTATGGGATTAAAGAACGGGGAGCTGAACCTCATGCAGACCGCATCCCTGCAACTCTTGTCTCATTATAGTTTGAGTTCTCGAGGCGGGCTGAACGGTCGCCGGCACCGTCATTCGGCGAGAAACTTCTCCGCATCCAGCGCCGCCATGCAGCCGGAACCGGCCGAGGTCACAGCCTGCCGGTAGATGGGGTCGGCCACATCGCCCGCAGCAAACACGCCTTCGACACTGGTGGCGGTGGCCATGCCCGAGTCGCCCGGATGCAGGACGATATAGCCGCCCTCCATCCGAAGCTGCCCCTTGAAAATCCCCGTGTTGGGCGTGTGGCCGATGGCGATGAACACGCCCTGGGCCTCGACCTCCCGTGCCCCATGATCCCGGACGTGCTTGAGCCGCACGCCGGTGACGCCGTTCCCGTCGCCGAGCACTTCTTCCAGCACGTGGTCCCAGAGAATCGTCACGTTTTCGTTCTCCGCCTTGTCGATCAGCCGGTTGGCGAGGATCTTCTCGGCGCGGAACTGGTCCCGCCGGTGCACGACGCTGACGTGCGATGCGATATTCGCAAGATACAGCGCCTCTTCCACCGCGGTATTGCCGCCGCCGATGACCGCCACCGGCTGGTTCCTGAAGAAGAAGCCGTCACAAGTGGCGCACGCCGACACGCCCTTGCCCTTGTAGGCTTCCTCCGAAGGCAATCCCAGGTACTTGGCCGAAGCCCCGGTGCCGATGATCAGTGCGTCGCAGGTGTACTCGCCAAGCTCGCCCGTCAGCCGGAACGGGCGCTGCGACAGCTCCACGGCGACGACCTGGTCGTAGATCAGCCGCGTGCCGAAGCGCTCGGCGTGCAGCCGCATCCGCTCCATCAACTCCGGACCCTGCACGCCGTCGTTGTCGCCCGGCCAATTGTCGACGTCCGTGGTGGTGGTCATCTGGCCGCCCACTTCGATGCCGGTGACGATGACGGGGTCCAGCGCCGCACGGGCCGCGTAGACGGCGGCAGTGTAGCCGGCGGGTCCTGAACCCAGGATGATCAGGCGGTGGTGTTCGGCGGTCATGTCGTCTCCTCGAGCCGGCGCTTGGCGGGCGCGTGTATGGTACTCAAGGACGGCGGCGGCGTCTCGGTGCGTCCGGCTATTGTCACAAGCCGCCAAATTGGGCAATCTTGCCGTCTTGCCCACGCCGATGGCTATGGAGGCCGCCGAATGGCTGATTTTCCGTTTACGTCCGAGTCGGTGTCCGAGGGTCACCCGGACAAGATGTGCGACCAGATTTCCGATGCGGTCCTGGATGCCGTGCTCGCCGAGGATATCGATGGCCGCGTGGCCTGCGAGACGCTGACCAAGACCGGACTGGTGCTGGTGGCGGGAGAGATCACCACCAGCACCTGGGTGGATGTCGAGGGCATCGTCCGCGACACGGTGACGCGGATCGGCTACGACGATTCCAGTCTGGGGTTCGACGGCAACACCTGCGCGGTGATCAACGAACTGGGCGAACAGTCCGCGGATATCGCCCAGGGCGTGGATCGGGCGCGGCCTGAGGAGCAGGGCGCCGGCGACCAGGGGCTCATGTTCGGCTACGCCAGCGACGAGACCGACGAATTCATGCCGGCGCCGATTGTCTACGCGCACCGGCTGGTTCGGCGCCAGGCGGATGTGCGCCGTGCCGGCACGCTCGAGTGGCTGCGGCCGGACGCCAAGAGCCAGGTTACCATCCGCTACCGGGACGGCTGGCCCGCCGGCGTGGACGCGGTGGTGCTCTCCACGCAGCATGACGAACTGGACGAGGCGGGCATTTCCTTCGGGCAACTGAAGGAGGCGGTGATGGAGGAGATCATCAAGCCGGTGCTGCCCCAAAAGTGGTTGGGCGCCCGGACGAAATACCATATCAACCCCACCGGGCGGTTCGTCACCGGCGGGCCCATGGGCGACTGCGGCCTGACGGGGCGGAAGATCATCGTCGATACCTACGGCGGCATGGCGCGGCACGGCGGCGGGGCGTTTTCGGGGAAGGATCCCTCGAAGGTGGATCGGTCCGCCGCCTATGCGGCCCGCTACGTGGCGAAGAACGTGGTCGCGGCGGGCCTGGCGTCGCGCTGCGAAATCCAGGTCTCCTACGCCATCGGCGTGGCCGAACCGACGTCCGTCTCCGTGGAAACCTTCGGCACGCACACCGTGGACGAAGCCCGGATCGAGGGGCTGGTCCAGGAGCAGTTCGACCTGACGCCCTACGGGATCCAGCAGATGCTCGACCTGCTGCGCCCGATCTACCGCAAGACGGCCGCCTACGGTCACTTCGGCCGCGAAGATCCGGACTTCACGTGGGAGCGCACCGACCGGGCCGAGGCGCTCAAGGACGCGGCCAGGGTTCCGTCCGTGCGCACGGCGTAGCCGCGGTCCGGCGTTACCGCAAACGTTCTACCGGCCCGTGCCTGCGCTGATCTGCGGCTCCATCGCCTACGACACCATCATGGTGTTCGACGACTCGTTCAGGAACCACATCCTTCCCGACCAGATCCACATCCTCAACGTGTGCTTCCTGGCGCCGGAGATGCGGCGGGAATTCGGCGGCTGCGCGATGAACATCGCCTACAACCTCAAGATGCTGGGCGAGGAGCCCATTCCCATGGGGACTGCCGGACGGGACTTCGAACCGTATCGGGACTGGCTTCGGTCCTGCGGCATTCGCCGGGACCACGTCCGGGTACTCGACGACCTGTACACGGCCCAGATTTACATCACCACCGATCTGGACGACAACCAGATCACCGTCGTCCACCCGGGCGCCATGGAGCAGTCCTGGCGGAACCGGGTGGAGGACGCGCCGGAAGCGACCCTTGGCATCCTTGCCCCCGACGGGCGCGAGGGCATGGTGAAGCATGCCGGGCAGTTCGCTGCGGCGGGGGTCCCGTTCATTTTCGATCCGGGCCAGCAACTTCCGCTGTTTTCCGGCGAGGAATTGCGGCGGTTCGTCGAACTGGCCAACTGGGTCACCGTAAACGACTACGAATGGCAATTGCTGAAGAGCAGGACAGGCTGGGACAGGGACGACGTTGTCCCCCGGGTCGATGCACTCATCGTGACCCGCGGCGGCGAGGGATCGACGATTCATGCCGGCGGCGAGAGTATTGACATTCCCGCCGTGCAGCCACGGAAAGTAAACGACCCGACCGGGTGCGGCGACGCCTATCGGGCCGGCCTGCTGTACGGACTGCTGCGGGGTTTCGACTGGCTGACCGCCGGGCGCGCCGCAAGTCTGATGGGCGCCATTAAGATAGAATGTCACGGTACCCAGAATCATCGATTCACTCCGGAACAGTTCAAGCGACGCTTTCAGGACAGCTTCGGCTGCCCGCTGGCGTAGCGGTCCGGAGCCTCAGGAGCGACACAATGAGCGTAAGCAATCGGGTTGTGGCCATCGGATCGCCCGAAGGCGACTACCGGATCAGGGACATCCGCCTGGCCGACTTCGGCCGCCGGGAAATCGACCTGGCCGAGCAGGAGATGCCCGGGTTGATGGCGGTCCGGGAGGAGTACGGCGCGTCAAGGCCGCTGGCCGGCGCGCGGATCACCGGGTCCCTGCACATGACCATCCAGACGGCTGTGTTGATCGAGACCCTGGAGGCGCTCGGCGCGGAGGTGCGCTGGGCAAGCTGCAACATCTTTTCCACTCAGGACCATGCGGCCGCCGCCATCGCCGCCAACGGCACGCCGGTATTCGCGGTCAAGGGGGAGACCCTGGAAGAGTATTGGGAATACGTCGACCGGATATTTGCCTGGCCGGATGCCGCCGGACCCAACGTGATCCTGGACGACGGCGGCGACGCCACGCTCTTCGTACACCTCGGCTACCAGGCCGAGGAAGACCGCTCCGTGCTGAGCAAGACGCCGGAGAGCGAGGAGGAAACCGTCTTGCTGGCCGCCGTGCGCCGCTCCGTCGAGCGCGATCCGGAGCGCTTCCACCGCATGGTCCCCGAAATTCTCGGCGTGAGCGAGGAAACCACCACCGGCGTCCATCGGCTCTACCAGATGCTGGAACGCGGCGAGTTGCTGTTTCCGGCCATCAACGTCAACGACTCGGTCACCAAGTCCAAGTTCGACAACCTCTACGGCTGCCGGCACTCGCTGGTCGATGGCATCATGCGCGCCACCGATGTCATGCTCGCCGGCAAGGTGGCGGTGGTGGCCGGTTACGGCGACGTGGGCAAGGGGTGCTGCCAGTCGCTCAAGGCCCAGGCGGCGCGCGTCATCGTCACGGAAATCGACCCCATCTGCGCCCTGCAGGCCGCCATGGAAGGCTACGAGGTCATGACCATGGACGACGCCTGCCGGATCGCCGACGTGGTGGTCACGGCCACCGGCTGTGTCGACGTGGTCACCGCGAAGCACATGGAGCGGATGAAGAACAACGCCATCGTCTGCAACATCGGCCACTTCGACAACGAGATCCAGGTGGAGCGCATCCGCCGCCATGAATGGCTGGAAATCAAGCCGCAGGTCCACAAGATCGCCTTCCCCGACGGTCACAGCATCATCCTTCTCGCCGAAGGGCGGCTGGTGAACCTGGGTTGCGCCACGGGCCATCCGAGTTTCGTGATGTCCAACAGCTTCACCAACCAGGTGCTGGCGCAGATCGAGCTGTTCAACAATCCGGACAAGTATCCCCTGGGGGTCTACACGCTGCCCAAGGAACTGGACGAGAAGGTGGCGCGCCTGCATATCGGCAAGCTCGGCGTGGAACTGGAGGAGTTGTCGCAACGGCAGGCGGATTACCTGGGTGTGCCGGTGAAAGGCCCGTATAAACCGGAGCACTACAAGTATTGATTGTCCGGGGCGCGCGCAGCCTCGGAAATCGCTACTTCATGTCGATGTACTTAACCGGAACAAGCCGATGTCCAAGCATGTCCACGGCCGCCTGAGCTTGTTCCAGAACGACATAGCCGAGCAGAGGTTCGTACTCCTCCTGTTCGCCCGTTCCCATATCCACGAAGACGACTTCGTTCGCGACTGGACGAAAACCCTCGATCTTGATCTCGACGGGCCAGCAGGCTTCCCCTTCGAGCACCTCGCGGTTGGCCAGTTGCAGTTCGACGGATTCCGAGCGCTTGAAGCTGCCGAGCCTTTCCTTCCAGGCCATGGGAAGAATCAGCGCGCCCGCGCCGGTATCGACGAGCATCGCGCACTGAATGAACTTGTCCTCGTCGAAGAGATTCGTGATTCTCGTTTGTACTACAATTCTTCCCATGCCTGTTCCACGACAGGTCCTTTCGCCGCTGTCTCCGCCGCGTTTCGCGAGGATTGCGGAACGATTGTAATTCATCCATCGCGAGCCCACACGGTGCGGACGTGAAACGAACGGCCACGCTTGGCGGATTCTGCGCGGCGCTCGCGCTGGGCCTGGGGCTCGCCGCCGCCGGGCAACCTCCCGAGATATGCTGGACAGCGGGCGTGACGCTATTGTGCGCCGTGTGGTGGATATCCGAAGCGATTCCCATCCCCGTTACGGCGCTGGTTCCCTTCGCGGTCTTCCCGCTCGTGGGCGTGCTTACGCCCGCGCAGGTGGGGCAGGCCTACGGAAGCCCTCTGATCCTGCTCTTTCTGGGCGGATTCATGCTGTCCACGGCCATGGAGAAGAGCGGCGCTCACCGGCGTCTGGCGCTGGCCATGGTCAATACGTTCGGCCGCGGCGGGGACCGCGGCGTCGTACTCGGATTCATTGCGGCGGCGGCGCTGCTGAGCATGTGGATTTCGGACACGGCCACCTGTCTCATGCTGTTGCCCATCGCATTGGCCACGCTGGAAAACGTGACCGACCGGCGGCTCAAGATCAGCCTGTTACTGGGCATCGCGTACGCTTGCAATATTGGAGGCATCGGAACGCCCATCGGGACGCCTCCGAACCTGATCTTCATGCAGGTCTACAGCGACACGACGGGTACTCAATTGGGCTTCCTCGACTGGATGGCCTGGGGCGTGCCGGTGGTGGTCGTTTTCGTGCCGCTGATGGGGTTGTGGATCACTCGCGGGGTTTCCCGAACACGCCACATTTCCGTTCCGCCGGTGGGCGCCTGGCGGACCGAGGAGAAGCGCACCCTGGCGGTATTCGCCCTCACCGCGCTGGCCTGGACGACCCGCACCGACCCATTCGGCGGCTGGAGCGCCTGGCTCAACCTGCCCCAGTCCAACGACGCCAGCGTGGCGCTGCTTGCGGTGCTGGTGATGTTCCTCGTGCCCAGCGGCAAGGGCGGGCGCCTGCTGGACTGGGAGACCGCCATCAAGATCCCGTGGGGCATCCTCCTCCTGTTCGCCGGGGGAGTCTGCATCGCCAGCGCGTTCGTGAGCTCGGGCATCAGCCAGATCGTGGGCGAAGCGCTGGGCGCGCTGAGCGCGCTGCATCCGCTGCTGGTATTGGCGGTAATCTGCCTGTCCGTCACGTTCCTCACCGAGATCACGAGCAATACCGCGACCACCGCGCTGCTGATGCCGATCCTGGCGGCGGCCGCGATCGGCGCCGGCGTCGACCCGCGGTTGCTGATGGTTCCGGCGGCCATGAGCGCCAGTTGCGCCTTCATGCTGCCCGTCGCCACCGGAGCCAACGCGGTGGTATTCACCTCCGGCCACGTGCCCATCCGGGCCATGGTGCGCGAGGGGCTCATTTTGAACCTGCTGGGCACGGCGGTTCTGAGCACCCTTTGTTTTCTGCTCCTGTGACACGGTTCCGCCGGGAGGAATTGCATGAGCCTGTTTGAGATCGGCGCGTTCCTGATCGGGCTGTCGGCGCTGTTCGGCTACGTCAATCACCAGTATTTGCGCGTACCCCACACCATCGGCCTGGTGCTGATCGCGCTGGCCGCCTCCCTGATGCTGTTGCTGATCGAGTCCCTGGTGCCTGCCGCCAACGTCGACACGCTGGTCGTCGAAGTGTTGGGGCGGATCGATTTCCACGAGACGCTGATGCACGGCATGCTGAGCTTCCTGCTGTTCGCGGGCGCCATGCACGTGGACCTGTCCGCGCTGCGCAGCCGGTACCGCACGATCGGGCTGATGGCGACGGCGGGCACTCTGGTCTCCACGCTGGCCATCGCCACCGCGACCTGGCTGCTGGCCGGCTGGGCGGGACACCCGCTGCCCTTCGTCTGGGCGCTTGTGTTCGGCGCCCTGATCAGTCCCACCGATCCGGTGGCGGTGCTGGCCTTGTTCCGGGCCGTCCCGGTGCCTGAATCGTTGAAAGTGACGTTGGCCGGAGAGTCCCTGTTCAACGACGGCGTGGGTGTCGTTGTCTTTACCGTGATCGTCGGCGTCGCCGTGCAGGGCGGCGAACCCGGCTTCCTCCACATCGGCGAACTGTTCGCCGTGGAAGTGCTCGGCGGCGTGGCGCTGGGACTGGTCGCGGGCTACGCCGGATACCGCGCCATGCACCGACTCGACGAGCCCAACCTGGAGGTGCTGGTCACCCTGGCGGTGGTCATGGTGTGCTACGCGGCCTGTATCAGGCTGCATGCCAGCGGCCCCATCGCCATGGTCGTGGCCGGGCTCTTCATCGGCAACAAGGGCATGAAGTACGCGGTGAGCGAGCGTTCCCGCGACTACCTCGAGAAGTTCTGGATGCTGCTCGACGAAATCCTCAACTCCGTGCTTTTTCTGCTGATCGGCCTGGAAGTCCTGATCATCGCCCGTAGCGGGTTCGAATACTGGATGGGCCTTTTGGCCATCCCCATCGCGCTGGGCGGCCGCTGGCTGAACGTGTTTCTCGCCCGCGCGGCCGTGGGCCGCTGGGAGCCGTTCGAGAGGGGCGCGGTCGCGGTGCTGACCTGGGGCGGATTACGCGGCGGCATCGCCGTCGCCCTGGCGCTGTCGCTGCCCGCAAACGAGTTCCGGCCGTTCATCCTCAGCATCACCTACGTGGTGGTGCTGTTCTCGATCATCGTGCAGGGGTTGACGGTGACGCGATTGATTCGGCGCGTGGTTCCAATGCGATAGCCGGGGGCGAAAATCGCCGCCGCCCTGGCGGGTCGCGGCGATGCTTGCGCGGCCCGCCGCGTTACGCTAGCCTCAAGAATCGTTGCTGCAAGCTGGATTCCCTGAAGATGCCAAAAGTTGCCGGTCCCAGCGCCTTCCTCAATGCGTTTGGCGTGAGAAACGAGCGCCTGAAGATTTTGCATTGGCTGGATCGCCACGGCGGCGTCATGACGCTTGCGGATGTGATCAACGCCAGCGCGGAACCCCGGACGGTCGTGATGCACAAGGTCGCTGGATTCGTGAACGATGGGTTCATCCGGTGCGACGTGGACCTGGACCTCAATGACCTCACGGAGGATGCCCAGATATTCGCCGGTCAGCCGTCACGGGTGGAGCTGACCGACCAAGGACGCGTTTTGCTGAAGTACGCCTGATCGGAACGCGACCGAGCGGTGAACCTGATGTTGTCCTACGTTGGGGTGGCAACCCTCGCCGGACTCGTCGGCGTAGTCGAAATCCTTTCACGATACCGGGATGTCCCGTTCATTGTATTGCGCGAGTGGCCCGCATGGATGTACATCGGGACGAATGCGTTGGCGGGGATTACGGCGCTTCTGATCGTTGACGCATTTGATTGGACCTTTGCCGAAGGCGCTGAAGCGAATGTGCAACGCGGCCTTCAGATCGCAGTGGCCGCTTTCGGCGCGCTGGCCATTATGCGGACTGCGGTGATCCAGATGCGCATCAATGATCGCGACCTGAACGTGGGGCCGAGTTTGCTTCTGAATGTGCTTCTGGATTTCACGGCCAGCAGCATGTCGAGAAAACGAGCCGGCCACCTCGACAAAATTGTCAAGAAGATCATGTCGGAGGTGGATTTCGACAAGGCGAAAGAACCGCTTCCAAGCTATTGTTTTTCGCTCATGAGGACATCCGACGATGTGCAGAAGGACGTGTCTCGCGAGATAACGAGTCTCGACATTCCGACCTTGGGCAACAACACAAAGTCACTGCAACTTGGGCTGGTCTTGCTGAACCTCGTCGGTGCGGATGTTCTGTCCCAGGCGGTCGAGACGCTGAAGGACGAAATCAGCCTTGGGTCGCAGCGGGAGCCATCCTGAGGGAAGGGCGGAAACCGGCAAACGCCCCGTAAAGGTGGTGCTGGACACGTACAATCCCACCGGCACAACATCCAGGGTGCGTTTTACGCTGGGTAATGTACTGCTAAAGGATATCGCTTGGATTTGAAGGTCTCGGATCCTGTTTTTACGCTCAGGCTCGCCGACGGAATTCGGAAGGGCGGCCTTTTCGATTTGCTGGAAGCCGCACTGGCCGGTGAGTTGGTCGACTTGCCCGCAATGCGTGCGCATCAGCGGGCTTCGATAGTCACCGTGTTTGCGGTTATCGGCCATACCCTGCGCCGCTACGGTAATGCGAGCCTCGCGGGCGAATGGAACCGTCAGATCGGCGAGCATGCCCTGCAGATCGAAGCGCCGCACGGCGAGCCCGCGTTTCTTCAGCCGCCGACGCGGCAGCCAACGAAGCGTCAATCGATGGAGAGTCTCGATTGCCTTCTGCCCGGCGTCCAGCATGAAGTCAAGGAAACCTACTCGGGCAGTGTAGAGGAATGGCTGTTCGCGCTCATGGGCGGTCAGGCGCGGCCAAGCGTCAACTACCATCGGCCTTCGAGCCGCTATGGCCTCACCGCAGCCCTGCCATCCACGGACGGGACCATTGGCAGCGAGATTCGCTTATTGATTCAGGCTTACGACCGCACCATGGGAAAGCGGGAAGGCTCGGCAGCGGACCACATGGTGTGGCTTCATCCGCTGGACAGGGACAGCAGTTCGTTCATTGCTGAAGATCTGCCCCGCCCGATTCTCGATGCGGGCCGCCCCGTCCGACTGCGATTTGCCGCCGACCGCACCGAGGCTTGGCTCTACCCCACCAACGTCAGTCGGCTGGCGCGCAGCACGCAGTGGATGAACGATCCGCATACACCGAAGTTGGTCACCGCGAAGGGGGTCGAGCGCTTCAGGCTCGCCGCCAAGCGGTGGGATCACGCCGTGCAGCACCAGATGCTGTTCGGCGGCAAGCGTGGCGATTCGGAGGTTCAACGCCCGGAGATTCTCCACACTGTGGATTACCGCTTCGTGAGGATATGTGCGCTGGGAACCGATCAGGGCAAGACGCTCGGTTACCGTGAATCCCTGTACGCTGCGTCGCGAGGGCGAAGTACCTTTCGCCTGACAGCGCCCAAGGACCCGGCGGACCGCGCCGCCGACCTGTCACGACGGGTGCTTGACGCGGTCAGTACGGGCGAACGGCAGCTATCGGCCGCGCTTCTGAGGATGCTCGACATCGACAGCTTCGATACGCTGAGGCACCGGCCAATGGAAAAGGCGACTGTCGGCGATGCCGCCGCTCGGTTGAAATCCTTGGCCGGTGCCGCATCGGTACAGTTAGTATTCGACCTGCTTTGCGGAGAATCCGGGCCTGAGCAGGAGCAGCAGCGCATCAACCGGGTTGTCGCGCCCATGGTTTGGACCGTATTCAAGGAAGTTCAAGAAGCCATGCGCGATCCCATGTTGGTAGCGGAAGCTGAGGACTATCTCTGCGGACAGATGATTTCGCGTTTCGGAAAAGAAGCCATGCAAGCCAGTGAACAGATACCTCGGCTGGCGCGCTCCAGCCGCGCCGCGCTCGGAGAGATCGTCTCGCACCTGACGCCCGACGACCGCGCCACCCTCCGTACGATGTCGTTGAGCGAACCGCCGATGGCCTTCTGGATTTGCCTTGGCGCCGCGCCGCCGGAGCAGGCGGACGCCGACGCGGCAGGAGTGTGGAAGGTGATCCTGCGCTGCCTTGGAACCGTCCGCCAAGCGGGTCGGCCGGCAAGTGCCGCGCTGGCCCGAACCGGGTTTCCCCGAGACAGGATGTCCCGGCTTCTGACAGCGACGGGCAACACGCTTGTCGGTGCGATCGACGAGGCGGCCCGCTGGATCATTGCCCATGATGTCGAAAATGCGGACCTTGCCGACCTGCTCGCGCTCGGACTCGCGGACGCGCTTTCCGACGCTGCGGCATCGGGCTGGGCGAGGCGCCGCGTTGCGCTCGAATACGCACGCGCGGCCAGGCGCAGGGCGGCTGAAGACATCAAGAAAGCAGGTTGAGAATTCACCAACGCAAAAGGAGCACGGATGTTCGTTCAAATCCACACTCTTCGAGATTATTCGACCGCACTGCAGAACCGCGGGCAGGACGGATTGGCCAAGCGCAGCATCTATGGCGGGGTCCCCAGACAGCGAATTTCCTCCCAGTGCATCAAGGCCGCGGTTCGGGACAGCAAGGCGCTGGTCCGCACCGGTGGAGATGGCGCCCTGGTCAAAGATACGCTCAACGATCTCGCTCGAAGGCTTGGATTGGGGATGAGCGTCCGCTCGGCCCTTATCGGTGAGCGGAAGATTCTGCCGCGCCTGCTGAGAGAAGGCATCTCCGAAGAGGATGGCCGCGCCTGGACCAATGCGGTCATGAAGTTATGGCGTAAGGCGGACGCAGCGGAAGTCTCCAGCAACGTGCCCCTCGTCATCGGCGAAAGGGAATGCGAGGCCATTGCCGAGATGATCTTTGTTTTCCGCGATGAGGGGCTCGATCCGGCGAAACCCAAGGACATCCGCAACCTGTTCGACAAACCGACGGTGCTGAGGAAAGCCTCGGAAGAAATCCGGGAGGCTGTCAATGCGCTTCGCGCCATGAAGAGCCATGCCGGGGTCGACGGTGCACTATTCGGGCGTTTCGCGACCGGTGTCGCCGTCTCCAACGTCGATTCCTGCGTTCATGTCGCCCATTCGCTCACTGTCCATCAACTGGCCAGCGTCAGCGACTTTTTCAGTGCTCGCGATCTCCTCAAGGACGACGATGAGGACCGGGGCGGAAGCCATATCAACACGAGCGAATTGGCGAGCGGGCTCTTCTACGGTTATGTCGTGATCGACCTGGGCCAACTGCGGGAGAATTTCGCCGAACTGGACGAGCCGCAGACCGCTGCGGTCGTGAGTTGGATCGTCCGGGCATTCGCCACGGTGGAGCCGGCCGCCAAGCTGGGATCGACCGCGCCCTACGGCGGGCTGCGCGAGTGCATCGTTGAAATCGGGCAGCGACAGCCGCGCTCGCTCATTGGCGCGTTCGAACGCCCCGTATCGCCCGAACCCGGCGAGGCCCTATCCGATGTCGCGCGCTCCCGGCTGTCTTCGCACATTGCGGACATGGACGGATTGGTGGGCGCCGCCGCCTGGCGCGGGCAACTCCGCGATTTCCTTGCCGATGAACGCCCGGCCATTGAAGGGCTGGCGGGAGCCGCCGCCGAGCAACTCGTCGCCGTGGCGGCGGCGAACGCAGCCTGACGGCCGGTCATGCAGTTCTTTACCATGCGCCTGCGGGCGCCGCTGGCCAGCCTGGCGGGGCCAAGAATCGACGGCGTCCCGCAATCCATGCCCATACCGGCACGGTCGCTCGTGGTCGGGATGATCGGCTCGGCCCTGGGCGTGAGCCGGTCCGAACATGAAAGGCTGCAGGCCCTTCAAGACGCTCTGCGCATCGCCGTGGTCGTACACCGTAGCGAGGGCGAACTCGTCGATTTTCAGACCGCCGACCTGGGCAAGTCCTATCTTCGTGGGCCGATGTGGTCGTCAGGGCGATCGGTCGTACGCCGTGAGGGAATCGAAATGGAGGGTACGCGAATTCAATATCGTCCCTACGTCATGGACATTGACATGACCGTGGTAGCCCAATTGGACGACGACGCGCCGGTCAGCGCCGAAGCCGTACTTGAAGCGTTGCGCATGCCTGCCAGACCCCTCGGAATCGGACGAATGAACTGCCCGCCTTCGGACGATATTGCCGGCGAGATTCTGGTCGCGGAATCGCTTGAGAGCGCGGTGCGCCAAGTGCCTCCGGGCGAACTGTACCTGCCGGTGAATACGACCTCGATGGCTTGGGGCGACGTGTTGGTATCTATCCCCGGTATCTGCGACTGGCGGTCGCGGCGGCACGAAGGTAACGAAGCGTTCGTGCGCCGCTCGCCGCCGCGAGGCGCACAAGGGAGCGGCCCTTGATCCATCTCTGCCAAACCGAGGTCGCGATAACCGCTGCGGCCCGGCATTTTCTCAAATTCATCGCGCAACCCCTCGTGCGCGATACGGATTACCTGATCAAGACGGCCCTTACGGAAACGCTGGCCGGCCCTGTCATCCGGCCCTGGGCATCGCATTCGGTGGCGAACGGCGTTGCGACGATCGTGGGCTACAGCAAGTCATCTCCGGATTCCTTGAATGCGGCGCGTGCCCTCGCGCTTCCAGGATTGCAGCAAATAGTCGGTACGGTGATCGGCGCGGCCATGCCGGGTTTTCGGGAAGGTGAGAGATTCGGGTTCGAAGTGCGAATCAGTCCTACCATTAATGTCACAAAAGACGGCACTCGCCGTCATGGCGAGCGCGACGCGTACCTCGTCGCGGTCGAAGCCCATACTGGGGAGACGCGGTTGTCTCGGGAGTCTGTCTATTTGGACTACCTCGCCAAGCGGTTCGGAGGCGCGGAGGTTTCCGATGCCAAGCTCGACGGATTCCGACTCAACCGGATTGTGCGCAAGTCGGCCAAGGCTCGCTTCGGTAGGCGGGTCGTGCCTCACGCCTGGATTTCGGGGGTGCTGAGGGTGACAGACGCCGCACGCTTCGAGCGGACGCTGCTAGAGGGTGTGGGGCGCCAGCGAGCCTTCGGCCACGGCATGATCAGGTTGCGACCGGCGCATGGACCGCATGCCTGAGAAATCGGGTTCGACTTCGGCGATCATCGAATGTGTGGACAATGCAATTGGTTTCTGACAGTTTCTTCCGCGCCCGCGCGGGTGGACCCGCCTTCGCGTTGCCGGCGTTCCAGGGCGGATCGTTTCTTCCGCGCCCGCGCGGGTGGACCGCAAACAGCATCTAGTGGCGGCGGTACGTGAGGGTTTCTTCCGCGCCCGCGCGGGTGGACCCATATCTCTGTGGGGCACTGTCACGGCTCCGCCGTTTCTTCCGCGCCCGCGCGGGTGGACCCGCACGGGCGACACGTGGGTGCTGATCGCCCCGGTTTCTTCCGCGCCCGCGCGGGTGGACCCCGTGATCAAGCTGAACCAGGCAAAGGCAGACAGTTTCTTCCGCGCCCGCGCGGGTGGACCCGTTCCCCGCGTTGCCCACGTGGAAATAGATCAGTTTCTTCCGCGCCCGCGCGGGTGGACCCGGCAAAACATTCCTCGGCTCGTCAATGTGCCTGTTTCTTCCGCGCCCGCGCGGGTGGACCCGGATGTGGTAGCGTTAGCCCCGTTGTTAGTCCGTTTCTTCCGCGCCCGCGCGGGTGGACCTTCTGGGAAGACCCCATGACGATGATTCGCCGGGTTTCTTCCGCGCCCGCGCGGGTGGACCCAGTACGCGTGCCTGTACATGTACACCGATCGCGTTTCTTCCGCGCCCGCGCGGGTGGACCCCACCCGCAGGCGCCCGTCGAAGGTGGCCAGCGGTTTCTTCCGCGCCCGCGCGGGTGGACCGACGATCTCTGGGAGCGGCAGCACGACCATGCGGTTTCTTCCGCGCCCGCGCGGGTGGACCGAGACGGCGATCCGCCGCCTGGGGCTGAGCGAGGTTTCTTCCGCGCCCGCGCGGGTGGACCCCTGTGGAGATTGAGGCGGTTCAGTTCGACCCAGTTTCTTCCGCGCCCGCGCGGGTGGACCTCAATCAGACAATTGCGGAGGCGCAAAGGCACGGTTTCTTCCGCGCCCGCGCGGGTGGACCGATGCCGCCGAAGCCGCCGCCGAAGCCTTGCCCGTTTCTTCCGCGCCCGCGCGGGTGGACCTATCTACGGCAGCGACGCGGTCGGCGCGTCCAAGTTTCTTCCGCGCCTGCGCGGGTGGACCTGGGGCCTTTCAGGTGTTCTGGGGCGGTAATGCGTTTCTTCCGCGCCCGCGCGGGTGGACCCGCAGAATGTTGACGCTCCGGTTGTTGTCGGCTGTTTCTTCCGCGCCCGCGCGGGTGGACCTTGGTAGTACAACTGGCGCAGCGTCAGGACGAAGTTTCTTCCGCGCTTGCGCGGGTGGACCGCAGATGCCCTGACGGTACGTCTTGGCGGTGACGTTTCTTCCGCGCTTGCGCGGGTGGACCCGACGGCTGGATGGCCGTCTTGGAAGTGGGTGTGTTTCTTCCGCGCCCGCGCGGGTGAACCCGGATTGAAGGCGGGCGAGTCCGGATCGTTGTTGTTTCTTCCGCGCCCGCGCGGGTGAACCCCGGTTAGTGCAAGCTTTCAGCGCGCCATACTTGTTTCTTCCGCGTTTGCGCGGGTGATGGGCCGAGAAATGCGAATCGGCAAGTAGAATTCGTTCCTTGTCCGGGGAGATGCGCCTGAAAAAGACGAGCGCCGCAGAAGCAGTCCACTGAACCCATGAGCGACATTGAATATCCGAGTCCCGGAAACCAGCACGGCGAGCGATCGGAGCCTTGGGGAAAAAGCTCGCCGGACGGATCCTGGCACAGCGTCATTGGTCACAGTCTGGATGTCGCTGCCGTTGCCCTTCGCCTGATGGGCCGCCCCGTCCTGCGCGCACGATTGTCCACGGCTTTCGGTTGCCAGCTTGGCGAGGTACATCTTGACCGGCTGGCTGTCATTGCCGGCCTTCACGACGGTGGCAAGTGTCTCGCAGGATTTCAGGCCAAACGGTTGCAGAAAACCGACATCGGGCAGGGCCATGTCGCCGAATTCCTTGCCGCGCTGGAAGCGTCGCAACCGGCCAGGGACGCTCTATTGCTGGATGTCCTTGCCGATTGGTTCGACGATATCGAGGCAGCCTTGATGGCGTCGATTTGCCATCATGGTGCGCCAGCCTCCCGATCCCGGGTCGATCAGCGGCTCGCGGAAGTCGGCAGGCAACTCGCTGTCACTGTTTACGGCCACGAACCCGTAGACGAGATTCGACGCCTAACCGAGGCGATAATGGCGGCGTTTCCAGGTGCCCGGAACAATGCGTCCCGACTGAAATTGCCCGGTCCAGCCCAACATCTCGTTGCCGGGATAGTCATGACTGCGGATTGGATGGCATCGGACGCTGGCCGTTTCCCGTATCTCAACGGCGGTGAAGCGATCCGTTTCGATCGTGCGGATGCATTGCTGCGAGCCACAGCGTGGTCCGAGTGGAGCAGCGGCGCATCGACCGATTCGATCCTTCAGGGACGCACGCCGCGGCCCGCTCAAGCCGCAATTCGAACCGTCTCACCAGACGAGCGACTGGTCGTCATTGAAGCGCCCACGGGGAGCGGCAAGACGGAGGCCGCGCTGATTCATGCGGCGCGGCTGGTTGAACTGGGGCTCGTGGATGGCCTCTATTTCGCTGTGCCGTCCCGGTCGGCCGCCACGGAACTGCATACGCGGATTGCACGCGGGATGACGGCTATCCATCCCGGCCTTGAGGGTAAGGTTGTGCGAGCGGTTCCGGGCATGATCGCGGCTGATCCTGCCCAGGATATCCACGACGAGGCGGAACGAAGCTGGGCTCTCCAGGCGCCGAAGAAAATGTTCGCCGCGCCGGTCGCGGTCGGCACCATCGATCAGGCGATGCTTTCGATTCTTCGCGTTCGCCACAACTGGCTTCGCGCCGCCTGCCTTTCGCGCCACCTGCTGGTGATCGATGAAGTTCACGCCAGCGACCCGTACATGTCCCATATCGTGGGCGCCCTGGTTGATCGCCACCTCAGCCTCGGTGGGCATGTCCTGGCGATGAGCGCCACATTGGGCGAAACCGCGCTTGCCGGGTTGCAGAGGCGTGACCCGTTGCCGCGCGATGAAGCAGTAGAAATTCCCTATCCGGCCATAAGGGCGCCCAATGCACTCCGCGTGGATGCCTCACACGCCCGTACCGTGAAAATCGCGCTTTACGGCCTACAGGCGTGTGTCGGGGCGGCAATTTCCGCTGCGGAGGCTGGACAGTGCGTTCTCATCATCCGCTCAACCGTATCCGACGCGGTGGAGACATGGCGTCGGGTGTCGGAAGCGGACGTCGAGTTCATGCTGCATCACAGCCGCTATGCCTTGCATGATCGCAGCATTCTCGACCGCCGCCTGATGGAGGCAATGGGCCCGGGCGGTCATCGCGGTGGTTTTATCGCCGTCGCCACGCAAACTGCGGAGCAGTCTCTCGATATCGACGCGGATGTTCTGGTCACCGATGCGTGTCCCGCCGACGTGCTGCTTCAGAGGCTCGGTCGGCTGCACCGGCATCGCGATGGAACCCGTCCCGCCGCGTTGATGATCGATCCCGGCGAACTGGCGGAGTACATGACGGCGGAGGGGCGGGTACACGGGCGACAGCGGCAGGGGTGGGCCTGGGTTTACGATAATTTGCTCTCGGTCGCGCAGACCATCGCCTGGATCAAGGTACGTGGATTGATCGCCGTCCCCGACCATAGCCGCGAACTCGTTGAACGCGCGACTCACGCTGGTTACCTGCGTAGCGAGGCGGAACGCCTGGGCGGCGCGTGGCTGAGGCTTTGGGAGCGGCTTTACTCCGAAGAATCGCGCAGGGCGCAGCTTGCCGACGCCGGACTCGTCGACTGGAGCCGGGACTATGCCGATACGACGGTCAACGAAGGGATCGTCACGCGCCTCGGAGACGGGACTGTCGATGTGGCTGTTGATTTGATTTCGCCTTTCGACGGGAAGGAAATCAAGCGCATTGCGGTTCCAATCCGTTGGTTGCGGGATGTCCCCGCCGACGCAGACGTGATCTGTGAGAACAACAGGATCACAATCGGGAACAGGCGGTTTTTCTATAGCGAAACCGGCTTGTTCCGGTCATAAGTGTCCCTTTTTCGCCAAGCGACGTTCGGCGCAGTGCGCTTGGCGAAGGGACTGGAGTATAGTCCCGTCGCCGTGATGGCGTGCGACGACGAAGTCGTTCCGCTTCAGGAACGGCAGTGTGCGCGGAACCAATTTACGCTACGCTCGCGTTACTTGGTCGGGCAGGGAGTCGATCATGAAAAACATCACTCTGAGTGCCGACGAGGATTTGATCGAAGCGGCGCGCCGCCGTGCGGAGGCGGAGCAAACGACCTTGAATGTGCAATTCAGGTTGTGGCTCGCCGATTACGTTGGCCGCGAGAGGCAGGCCGCCCGGGCGATGCGGACCATTCGCGAACTCCAGGGAAAGCTGCGCGTAGGGAGCAAGTTGATGCGCGAAGAGATGAATAAGCGCTGAAAGCCTCATCGTCGCAGCCGCGACGGAAGCGGGCTGTAGAACTCTCTACAGCGAAGACCTGCAGCATGGGCAGCGGATTGGAGGGTTGACTATCGTCAATCCTTTCGGAACATAGCCGGGCGGCAACTGGCGTCGGAATTTCTCGACGATCTGTTGGGTTGATTCAAAGTCGGCGCAGGCAAGATGCCATCGCGGGTCCACCAACTTCCACCGCCCGCTCCGCAAGTTCGCGAGCTGATTCCATTGGTGCGATTCCAACTCGGTACGCAAAAGTAGAAAACGCACATACCGGATACGCATACACCGGATACGCATACACCGGATGCGCACATACCGGATACGCACTTATGCGTAGCCGCGATATGCGTTTTGCGGATTTCCCATGCAGTTGGCTAAAAACGCGAGGTTATCGCATTACTGGCGCAGCAGGCGAACGTTAGGGGGAGGGGTCTCGAAGTTGCTGCGAAAGGGGTTGATGTCCAGACCGCCACGGCGCAGATAGCGGGCGTAGACGCTCAGGGCGGTGGGCTGGCAGAAGCGCTCGATGTCCACGAACATGCGTTCGACGCATTGCTCGTGGAATTCGGCGTGGTTTCGGTAGGAGACGAGATAGGCGAGCAAGGCGCTGCGGCGAATCCTCGGCCCTCTGTATCGGATCATCACCGTCGCCCAGTCGGGCTGGCCGGTGACCGGGCAGTTTGTTTTTAGCAGGTTCGAATGCAGCGTTTCGGCGACCAGGGTCTGCGAATCGGCACTGTCAGGCAGGAGTTCGGGAGCGAGATTGTAACGCGGGTTTCCAAGCTCGGCGTCGTCGATGCACCGCCCAAAGGGTTCGCCTTGCGCCGGTGCTCCAGCGGACGCCGACGTATGCAGCCCGACCTGCGCTTCGGTTCGGCAGACGTGGCTGAGGTCCGCGGCGATGGTGGAGCGCACCGCTTCGGGCGACTCGTACCGGCAGCCGTTCAGAGAGTTCAGATAGAGCTTGAGGGACTTGGATTCGACAAGGTTCGGCGAGTCAGCCGGTATCCGGACCTCGCCTGTGGCCACAACTGGTCTGCCGTCGCCATCGAGCCAGCTCAACTCGTAGGCGTTCCAGATGTCCTCGCCAGCGAAGGGCAGCGCCTCGGCAATGCCCAGGCGGGCGCGGCCTTCAGCGCGGGGAATCGCCTGTAGCAAGTCCGGCAAGTACTCGGCGGGCGGTCCAGCCGGAATCGTGTCGGCGCCGGTACCCACCTATGGCGCCACTCCCGAATCTAATTCGTCTATCAGCGCCCGGGCGGAGGGATCCGCCGGCGAGATTTCCAGCAAGCGTTCGGCATACTGGCGCGCCTCATCGACTTCGCCGCCGTCCCGGTGAATCGTGGCCAGGGCAACGATGGTCTCGCGATGTCCCGGAAAGCGGGTGTGGGCGTCGCGCAGCCGTTGCAGCGCGGCCGCCCGTTCGCCGGTGGAATTCAGGGCGATTCCGATCACGTACTGGTAGTAGGGCTCGTCGGGCGCCAGCTCGGCGGCTCGCTGGAGGGCTTCCATGGCCGCCTCGAGCTGATCCGAACGTACCAGGGACAACCCCAGGGCGAAATGGCCGCTGGCATCCCCGTCGTTGTTCTCGACGGCCCGGCGCAGCAGCGCCTCCGCCTCCTGTGCACGCCCGTAGCGGCGCAGGAGGTCGGCCAGATTGATGTAGGCGGCGGTGAACCAGGGGGCGCGCTCGATGGTGGTTTCGAATGCCTCTGTCGCTTCTTCCAGGCGGCCCAGTTGAGCGAGGGTACTGGCGGAGTTGAAGAGTCCCTCCGCGCGATCGGAGTTGAACCGTTGTGCAGCCCAGTACTCCTCCAATGCGGCATCGAGGTCGCTTTGCCGGCGTGCGCTGAGCTGTTCCCGGGACGGCAGAAGGACCCGGGCCGCCGCCAGCCGTAACGCCCGCAAGGGATGTGTCAGGAATCGCTGGGCGAATCCGGCACGATCATCCGGACTCAGGTTCTCGATCAGGCCCAGGGCGGCCAACTGCACCAGGGGATCGTCATTCTGGATGACTGCCTCCGCCGTCTGCAGCGCCCGGTCGTCGAGCTGCGCCGACAACAGGCTCACCGCCGTGGCGCGGACAATGGCGGGCGCTGCCGGATCGTCAACTAGGGCGGTCAGGCGGGAACCGCGATTGACGGACCACTGGCGTGCGGCATGGATGGCCTCCGCGTAGTGGGGTGTGCCGGAGCGGCCCTCCGGGAACCAGGCGGCGACGGTATCCGCGGCCCACTGGTCGCCTTCGGCCCGGTGGCATCCGGTGCAGGCGTTGGGCGTGCCCAGGGACACCGACAGGTCCGGCCGCGGCACCCGGAAACTGTGGTCGCGCCGCGGGTCGACCACCATGTAGGTTTCCGCGGGCATGTGGCAATCCACGCAGGCCGTACCCGGACCCTCGCCGGGATGGTGATGGTGCTGGGGACCAAGATAGACGCTGGCCTGGTGGCACTGGGCGCACAACGCGTCGCCCTGGACGCGAAGCTGCGTGCTGTGGGGTTCGTGGCAATCGCTGCAAGTCACGCCGGCGGCGTGCATCGGGCTCTGCAGGAACGAGCCGTAGACGTAGACCTCATCCTGGATCTGGCCGTCCGCGTGATAGAGCCCCTCGTCCAGCAACGAGGGCTGGAACCCGTCCAGCAGCGGATCGCCGGGCTGGAACTCATCGCTGAACTGGCTGCGGCGCGAGTGACACTGGGCGCAGGTTTCAAGTTCCGTGCGATCCGCAAGCGGCGGCACGCGCTGGGCAATGACCGCACCCTCGGGAAATTGCCACTGGCCAGTAGCGGCAGCCAGGCCCATGGGGACCTGCTCGGGCGCCTGAACGTGGCGAGACCCCGGACCATGGCAGGACTCGCAGTCCACGTCGATGCTGGAAAACGTCGTTTCGAAGCGATCTTCCTCCGGGGAATAGTTCTTGTGCAGGTTCGTGGAGTGGCACTCCGCACACGTGCTGTTCCAGTTGTAGAAGTCGCCCGTCCAGTGCAGCGGGTCCTCGTGGTCCACCGCCTCGTCCGGATAGAGATGGAACCAGCGTTGTCCGCCCTCATCGGCGGGACGCGAATCCCAGGCAATGTTGAGGACCTGGAAGCGGCCGTCGGGAAACTCGGCAAGGTACTGCTGCAACGGCTCGACCCCAAATGCGTGTGTGATCTCGTATTCGGTGAGCACACCGTCGGGGCCGTCCGTGCGCACGCGGTAGGCGCCGTCGCGGATGAAGAACTCACTGGTGACGCCGTTGTAGGTGAACTGTGCGTTGTCGAAGTCGCCCTCGACGGTGGCAGGACTCGCAACGGCCATCGCCAGGTCATGGTGCGATCCCCGCCAGAGTTCGGCTTCGGCCATGTGGCACGCGGCGCAGAGTTCGCCGCCGACATAGTCGGCTTCGGCAGGGATGGCATTTTCGCCTGCCGAAAGCGCCACACCGCCCGTGCCACCCGGCGGCTCTTCGTTGGCGCAGCCGGCAAGCAGGATCGCCGCCAGCACGGCCACCGATGGGAACGCCTTTCCAGTCATGACCGGTGGGACGCTGGATGCGCGGGTTGACAGCATGTCAGCGGCCGGTTCGAGTCAGAGCGGCGGACGCTGACGCCGCTTGAAGAAGTCGTAGACGTAGCCGGCAATGCCGACCCCGGCGATCAAATTTCCGATCTGGGAACCAGATGTCGCGAACTCAATGATGACTCCGACGACGATAAGCACGAGGCTGATGACTCTCAGATTGAGGCTCATGTTCAAGGCTGGACTCCCGGGCCATTCCAGGCGGGCCGAGTTCTCCGCCCTTGTGGTCCTTGTTGCATCAACAACGTTTCTAACAGAGCCGCGTGGCGAGAGCAACGACAGCATGGCCTTGGGACGGGATGAACGCGGACCGGCTTAGGGTTGACCGCAAATAAACACAACTATATTGTTGTGTTGGTTATGCTTCAATTTGACCCGAATACCGGCTACCTGCTTCCGGGCGTCCACGCTGCTGAATGGTGATGTCCGAATCTGGAGAGCTTGCCATGATTACCAACGAGAGGCAGTACAGGATCACGCGAAAGAAAGCGGCTGATTTTGCCCGCGCGATCAAGGAATTCGACGTGGCGTCAAGCGAACGTGCCGACGTTCATCCGAGGCTGCTGCGCGCCGAACTGGATGGCTTGCGAAGCCAACTTGCCGACCTGCGCGAAGAACTCGAGGAATACGAGGATTTGAAATCCGCCGAACCATCCATGATATCCGTGGATTCGATCGAGGAACTTGCGGACGGCCTGATCAAGGCCAGAATCTCGTCGGGACTGAGCCAGCGGGCGCTGGCGCAGCGCCTGGAGGTAAAGGAGCAGCAGATCCAGCGATACGAAGCAACGCGCTATGGGTCTGCGAGTTACCAGCGACTATGCGAGGTTTCGCGTGCGCTGGGGATAGTGTGGCGCCATTCTGATTTGCCAGGCGACGTGCGGCAGCGACATCCCGCCGCGAAGTTTGTGCCGGGAGTTCGCGACCAGGCACGTCGCGATTCCGGAGAATGGTTATTTGTGGACATCGGCTTTTCGCGCAACGCCAGGAGTTGCGGTATTGCGATAGGCGATTCGCAACCTCGCAATGTCCGCTATGGTGATCTGGCATCCGAGATCGCGCGTGAGTTGGAGGCGGGCGCAGCGCCCTTGAATCTCCTGATCGAAGCGCCGCTTTCTGTTGCATTCAGCGCTGCCGGGAATCCGACTGGCCGCAGAATAGAGAAGCAGAAGGGGCAAACACGCTACTGGTATGTCGGTGCAGGGGCTGCGGTGTTGCTGGCAACCATGCACCTTCTGCGCTGCCTCAATGACATGCGTCCTTCAAGGGAAGTCCGACTCTTCGAAGGCTTCGCGTCCTTCAAGTCGAAGGCGACACGCTCCTCCCACTCGGGCGATGTTTCCAATCTGCGAAGTGTTGCCTGGGGCGACCGCGACAAGGGAGCAATCATTGAAGAAGAAGGGCTGAAGACGAGAGATGACGACATCCTCGTTTCCTCATTTGCCGTGGCGGGAATGAACATTGGGATTCCTGCCGTGGCGGTAGTCGATGATCCCTGACGTCGCTGGCGGGAAAGGCAATTGCTCAAGGCTCGCGTTCAACTGATTTTCGGCGCACTGCTGTTTTCGACGGGGGGCGTTGCCATAGCGGCAAGGCTTCAAAGATGGCCAAAAGTTGGTTCGGCTACGGGTAGCACTTGATCGCCGACACGCATTACGAGGTGCCGTTGGGGTTCGAGGCGGCGAAGGCGTCGGCGTCGCAAACGCCCATCTGCTTTGTTGCCGTCTCTTGACGTATGCCCGATACGTCGGCGAGCCGGCGCCGCGCATCCGGGCGCTTGTGAACGCGCTGATGCGACATTATGAGGTTGACGCAGCACTAGGGCCTGTTAACACTACAGCAACGCATCGACGATGAGCACGAAGACGACGAAGCCGAGGAATATGACATCGAGTTTCTCGAAGCGCGAGAAGATGCGCCGGAACCCCTTCAGGCGCCGGAACAGCCGCTCGACCTCATTGCGCCGCTTGTACATCTCCCGATCGTACTCCCAAGGGTCGACGCGGTTGCTCTTCGGCGGCACGACCGGCACGAATCCCAGGTCCAGAACCAGTTGGCGGGTGGCGTCGTCCTCATACGCGCGGTCCATCACCAGCGCCGGGCTGTTCGACGGTTTCTCCATGCCTCTCAGCAACTTGCGCCCTTCGGGCGCGTCGTGCGCCTGGCCTGGAGAGAGCGAGAACGCGAGGGCGGTCCGGTCATCCGCGGCAACCATATGAATCTTGGTGGTCCAGCCCCCACGGGACTTGCCGATGGATTGGGGGCCGTTTTTTTTTCCGCCCCCGTGCCGTCCGGATGCACCTTGACGCTGGTGCTGTCCAGCCCCGCCGCCTCCACCTTGACGCGCACGAGCCGCTCCCGTTGCAGGTGCTCGAACACGCGATCCAGAACGCCGTTCTTCGACCAGCGGTTCATCCGCGTGTAGACGGTGTGCCAATTGCCGAACCTTTCGGGCAGCCCGCGCCACTTGCAGCCGTGCTCGGCCACGTACAGGATCGCGTTGAGCACCTGGATGTTCGGCAGGCTCACGTTTCCGCGCTGCACCGGCAGCAGCGGCTCGATCCGTTCGAATTGGGCCTCGGTGAGTTCCATATCCCTGATTTTCCTCCGATTTCCGCGTCAAAGACAACGCGGCGAAGGATACCATGTTTTCGCCTTGTAGTGTTAACACGCCCTAGTACGCCTTCCACCTGATAGTTTCGGATGCAAGCTGCCACCTTCGATACGCGTTATCTGCTTTGGCGAATTTCAATTATCCGAAAATATCTTGTTGACGGTGTACTAGTACCGCGACCCACTGCTAAACAATTTGCGAGCCAACACTGGACACCGGATAGCGTCTGCCACGCCGACCCGACCACCGCCCGACACCTCTTTCGGCGCCCGGTCGAGGTTCGGTCGCGCCCGCGCGCCGCGCCAAACGGGAACCGATCTCATTTCTCGCGTGAATTCCGCCCGATGGCGGCGTTCGACCGCTCCGAAAGGCCCGCCTCTCACCAGCACTGACGGTTTCCATGCCCACTGCGCCTGTGCGGTTACGGCGAAAAATCCGACAGCGCAAGGGCCTGACAGGGCTCGAATTTGCACCGCCAATGCTGCGGCGGTAGCATTGATCCTGGCATATCGGCAAAGACCCATAGCCGGGTCACCTGCTGAATAGAACAGTTAATTTTACGGCGAAGGGTAGCTCCTGGAGCCTTAACGAATAAGCAGGGATTTCTGCTCTTGCTGATATGCCAATGGCCTGGCACCTATGTGGGTGCCAGAAAATTGGCATTTTTTCATTGGAATCAACAAGATGAGAGAAAACATTCTAATTTGTTCATGCTTGCCGTTGGCATCCATGATGTATATTACCAATTCTGCCAAGTCACAGGAGAGAGTAGAACGCGAGTTTGAATCGCCACTTCAGGAACTCTGCAATACGAACATACGTATCCCCCCCAATGCGCACTTGCGGCGACCTTACCCGCAAGAGAGCCTATGACTTAAGCTACGCATGTGGGGATGCATACGATGCCTCTTGCGAAGGTTTTGCAGAGTTGGAGGACGAATTACGAGCAGGAAATAACAATACCTTTGTGGACCCCGTCGGCGCTACATCGTTTCGTCAGATGATCATGACTGAACCGGGTGTATGGTGCGTTACGAATTCTGGAACGGGCATAACAGGCGGAGTCGCTTTTACTTCGATTCTGGCGTGTAGGGCATTTTCCAGTAATCTCCTGTTTTATGGTTCTTGCGTGTCCATGGTAGCTGCAGCTGGATATTGGTACGTGAATCAGTGCGCGGAATGATGGCAATAGGAGTAATCATGATGAAACGTGTAATCGGTTCTTTGGCTGTTACTTGGGTGTTTTCGGTTATTCTCCTATCGCTGATCAATTGGTTTTCCGGTAACTATTTGCTTGATGGTTGGCAGTGGATGGCAGGAGTAACGACCGTTGGCGTAGTCGGCGGCCTCCTTGTCAATCGGTACTGGTACCCTGCGGGCTAAGGTCTGATCCGTCACCAGTGGGCCGCCTTGGAGCGGTCCGGGCGGCCTGTCCCTCGATGGCGTTGCACAACCGCGCGACGGCCCCCGGAGTTCGCGAGCTTGCTGCGCGCATATGGAGTCGGCAGTGCGGGCGATGCGCGACGACGCGTCTGTTGCGGCTCAGTCTGGATCGCCCCATGGTGACTTGAGCAAGTCCGCATAGCCGAACTGGAGCTTTTGACCGCTGTTTCGCGGCGCGCCCACGCCTGCGTCGGCGGAAGTGAGGACGAAATCCACAGGCATGGTTGGCAGTCCTGATCGGTGTCGGGGATTCATTGACAAGTTCATGGCAATTTGCGAGACAGGCCAATTCTCAAGGCTCGCGTTCAACTGATTTTCGGCGCACTGCTGTTTTCGACGGGCGGCGTGGCCATCAAGGCGGCGACGCTGACCGGTTGGCAGGTGTCGTGTTTTCGCAGTTTGCTGGGAGGCCTCGTCATACTCCTGCTGATCCCCCGGGCGCGTCAGGGCTGGACATGGCGATCGCTGGCCGTGGCCGTTCCGTTCGCCACGACCTTTACGCTATTCACACTGGCCAACAAGCTGACGACGGCGGCCAATGCGATGTTTCTGCAGGAAACGGCGCCGTTCTACGTTCTCTTGCTGGGACCGCTGCTGCTGGGCGAACGCATCGTCCGGCGTGACCTGGCCTTCATGGCGGCATTGGTGGCGGGGCTGGTGCTGATACTCGGTTTCGGTGGCGAGCCGCTGGATACGGCCCCGAACCCACGGTTGGGAAACCTGCTCGGCGCGTTGACCGGGGTCGCGTGGGCACTCACATTGACGGGCCTGCGCTGGCTGGCGTCCCGTTCCGGGTCCGGCAGGGATCAACCGGAAACAGCCGTAGTGGCCGGCTGTTTCCTCGCCGCCGCTGCCGCCGGCATCTTCACTTTCCCACTCGGCGACACCAGCAGTCTTGACTGGCTTGTGATCGCCTACATGGGCGTATTCCAGATCGGTCTGGCGTACTTCTTCGTCACCCAGAGCATGAGGCGGTTGCCGGTGATCGAAACCTCGCTCCTGCTCCTGGTGGAACCCGCGTTTGCGCCCGTGTGGGCGTGGTTGCTGCTGGCCGAGAACCCCGGCGATCTGGCCATCCTCGGCGGGGCCGTGATCGTTCTCGCGATCGGCGTTCGTTCGTTGCGCCGCGGTTCGGCCGCGACGTAACCCCGCCTCGAACCCGATCGTATCGACGATCAGCGCGCCGTCCTCCCAGCGCCCGATGGAATGGCCGGCACGGCTCGGCACGATGTCGCAGGGATGTTCATCCAGATCCATGCTGATCGTGCGGACGATGTCCATGAACCCGTACCTGAGCGTGATCTCCTCATCCGTTTGGACGATCTCGTTGACGCGCCGATCGAACTCCCAGTCGAGAAGGATGTTGACCGCCATGCAATGGACGCGCACGCTGGTCTCCTGACGAAGCGTTTCGGGTGGCGGCGCGCCGAACAAATCGCATCCGTCCACCGCACGCTCTGGCGCGGACTCGCGTAGAATCCCGCAGGGGAGGCGCAGCCATGACCGCCCAGAACGAACCGCATCGTTGGAGCCCGCTGACCGGAATGCCGGACGGCCGCCGCGTGGAAGTTGCGTTCGAACGCAAGGGGCAGTGGAAAATCCGCTCGAACAATCCGCGCCGGCCGGATGGCGTGGTGCATGAGTATTGCCCGCCGGAACTCGTTGCCGAGGAAATGGAGCGGTTCTTCCGGCTCTACGACGACATTCGCGAGCAGAATTTACCGGTTGAGGTGGAGTCCTCGTGGCTACACCATCGCTTCGCGCGTTCGCACCCGTTCCAGGACGGCAACGGTCGAATCTCCCGCCTGCTCATGGCCTACCCCTACCTGAAGCGCGGGCTGCCGCCGCCTGTGGTGTCAACGGAAGACAAACCCCTGTACATGGGCATGCTGGAGGCTGCGGATGCCGGGGATCTGCGGGAGTTCTCCGAGTTCATCGGCGTTCGGGCTACCGCCGCACTGCAGGGCTGCCTCTTTATCGGCCGCAAGGCCTTGCGCGGCGAACTCGAACGCCCGAACGGCAACGGCGGGCGCACGGTGGGAGATCGCTACTACCCGCCGAAGAGACGTATCTGAAGAATGGGCGGCTTGGCGGCGTTCAAAATACCATTTGGACGAGTATCGTTGCTCTGAAGTTGTCGGACAGGTTCTGTACTCACAGGATTGAATGAGGGCTCCCACGTCCGGCCATGCCCCCGGGTAGCGTTTCCGGTATCATCCGCCGCCTATCCGTACGGAGGCGCTTCATGGGCTTCTCGACAAAGCAGATTCACGCGGGTGTCGAGCCGGACGCGGAAACCGGTTCGATCCTCACGCCGATCTACCAGTCGACGACCTTCGTTCAGCCGTCGGTGGACGAGTACCTGTCCAAGGGCTATTCCTACTCCCGCAGCGGCAACCCCACGGTGCGGGCGCTGGAAAGCAAGCTGGCCGTGCTGGAGGAGGGGTTCGACTGCACCTGTTACGCTACGGGAATGGCCGCCATCCAGGTGGTCATGCAGGCCTGCCTCAACGCCGGCGATCATGCCATCGTTTCGGACGTCGCCTACGGCGGCACGTATCGGCTCAGCACCAAGGTCTTTGCGCGCTTCGGCGTGGAGTTCAGCTTTGTGAACACGGCGGACGCCGCCGAGGTGGAAGCGGCGGTGAAGCCGAATACGGGATTGATTCTCACCGAGACGCCCGCCAATCCGAACCTGAAGCTCACCGACATTCAGGCGATATCGGAGATCGCCCGGGCCCGGAATATCCCCCACGCGGTGGACAATACGTTTCTGACGCCGTTCTACCAGCGACCGCTGGAACTGGGCGCGGACATTTCGATTCACAGCACGACCAAGTACTTCGACGGCCACAATGCCACCGTGGGTGGCGCTGTGATTGCCGCCACCGAAGAACTGGATGAAGCCATCCGGTTCATCCAGAATGCCAGTGGCGTAATCATGTCGCCGTGGGTGGCCTGGTTGACTCTCCAGGGCATCAAGACGCTGTCCATCCGCATGGAGCGGCAGTCGGCCAACGCGCTCGCCATCGCGAAATTCCTGGAGGAGCACCCAAAGGTCACTCAGGTCGCCTATCCGGGTCTGCCGTCATTCGCCCAGCACGATCTGGCCAGGCGCCAGTCGACCGGATTCGGCGCCATGCTCTGGTTCGAGGTCCAGGGCGGCGTCAGCGCCGGCAAGCGGCTCATGGACTCGGTGCGCCTGTGTACGCTGGCGGAAAACCTCGGCTCGGTTGAAACGCTCGTCACGCACCCCGTGACCATGACCCACGCCGACGTGGAGAAGGCCGAACGGGAACGGGTCGGGATCAGCGACGGGCTGGTGCGCCTTTCCGTGGGCCTGGAGGATGTGGAAGATCTGATCGGCGACCTGGATCAGGCGCTGGAACGCGTATAGGGAGCGGCCATGCACCTGGCCGAGATCAGGCTGTATCCCATCAAGTCCTGCAGTGGGATTACCGTCGACAGCGCGGTCCTTGAGCCGCGCGGGTTTGTGGGCGACAGACGCTACATGCTCGTGGATGAGCGCGGCCGGTTTCTCACCCAGCGCGAGCACCCGCAAATGGCGAGGATCCGGGTTCGCGAATCCAATGGCGGTTGGGCCGTGGACGCGCCGGGACAGGAAACGCTTCCATTGCCCGCCAGTCTGCCCTCGGGCCTGCAACGAACCGCCACCATTTGGCGAGATACGCTGGAACTCACCGAGGCAGACGACGCCGTCAACGGTTGGTTCAGTACAGCGCTGGATTTGCCGTGCCGGCTGGTTAACCTGTCCGACGGACACGCGCGGCGACTAAGACCCGGCCGCGGCAAGGACACGGACCAGGTGAGCCTGGCGGATGGCGCGCCGGTACTGTTGACCGCAACGGCGTCGCTGGCACAACTCAACGAGCGGTTACCGAGGCCCGTTGGAATGGTGAACTTTCGTCCCAACCTGGTTGCTGAAACGGTTGTCCCGTTCGAGGAAGACCGGTGGGGGCGAATCCGGGTAGGAAAGTCGGAGTTCGACGTGGCGTGGGCATGCACCCGCTGCGTGCTGACCATGATCGATCCGGAGACAGCCACAAAGGACCCCGACGGTGAGCCGATCCGCACCCTGAAGACGTTTCGCCGCGGCCCGGAAGGCGTAATGTTCGGACAAAATCTGATTCCTCGCCGGCTGGGCACGGTGAGCGTCGGCGATCCCATCGATATACTCTGACGGGTCACGAGGGCTTGGCGAAATGAAAAAAGAAACCCGTCTCGCACATCATCCGCGGGCGAAACTGCCTGAGGGAAACGAATCCCTGGTCGAGCCCGTTTACCGCTCGGTGAAATTCAGGTTCGAGGATATCGCCTCGTCGCTGACACCCGAGGCTCGCGCAGAAGGATTCGAATACACCCGCGACGCCAATCCCACCACGCGGCAACTGGAGCAGTTGACGGCGGAATTGCAGGGGCGCGACGCCGCCGTGTGCGTATCCACGGGGATGGCCTCCGCCTGGCTGGCTGCGCTCGGCAACCTGGGCACCGGAGACCGCGTCGTCTGCTTTCTGGAGTCCTACCGGCCCATCCGTGTCATGATCCGGCAGCGGCTCTCCCGCCTTGGAATCGAGCATGTCCTCTTGAGCGTGCACGATCTGGAGGGTATGGAGAAGGTCTTCTCGACCGATGACACCAGGTGCCTGATATTCGAGGCGCCCACCAACCCGATGGTGCAGGTGCCCGATCTACGTGCGATCACGACGCTGGCCCGGAGTCACGGCGTGGTCACCATTCTGGACAACACGTTCGGGGGGCTGCACAACCACGGGCAGTTCGGGATCGACTACTACATCCACAGCCTGACCAAGTACGCCAGCGGTCACGGCGATGTCATGGGCGGCGCCGTGATCGCCGACCGGGAACGGCTCAGGGACCTCAAGCCGTTGGCCACCAACATGGGCGCGACCCTGGACCCGGGCGCGGCTTTCCTGATTCTCCGCGGTTTGCGAACCTACGCGCTGCGTTATCGACGTCACTCGGAAAGCGCCTTGACGCTGGCCGAATTCCTGAGCGGACACCCCCGGGTCGAGCGGGTCTGTTATCCGGGTTTGGCGGACGATCCGGGTCACAAGCTGGCCTCGGAACAGATGGACGGCTACGGCGGCGTGTTGAGCTTTGACCTCAAGGGCGACGGACAACAGGCGTGGCGGTTCATCGATGCGCTGCAGTTGTTTGCCACGGTGTCGAGCATCGGTTCGACGGAGTCGCTGGTTGCCCCGGTGAAGCTGTACTTTGCAGGTGACCTGAGCGAGGAAGAGTGCAAGCGGGCAGGCATACGCGAAAACACAATTCGCCTTGCCGTTGGCCTTGAAGATACCGGCGACCTGATCGCAGACTTGGAACAGGCATTCTCGGCGGTTTTCCAATAGCCCCATCGGTTACGCGGTCGGTGGCCCCGGAGTCGAACAGGCAGCGGTACGGGATTTGCAGAGTCGCCGGAGCAAGGCTCGAGCCAGTCTATTCCAATACCGGCATGAGCCTGAACGGAGAGGTTGACTTGAGGTTTGGGCGGAGTCGGGATCGGTCTGGTGGACCACGGCATCTACGTCACCGGCCAGCCGCTGCCGCTGGATGATGTGATCACACTCTACTTCGACATCATCCCGCACCCAGGCGACAGCGGTTGGGAGTGGACGAACCAGTTGCTTTGCGAGGCTTACGACGCGATCGACATGGAGACTGCGTACGCGGTCAGGGCGCGGCCGCCTCCGGCGGTCCGAGGGCGATCGAACGCACGAACTGCAGGATGGCTGCGCTGACCTGCGTATCCTGCGTACCGACACTTATGTTCGGCGAGTAGTGGTTGTGGCCGATCAACTGGACCACCCGCGGCATGCTGCCCGACTTCTCGGTCACCTCGGCCACCAGCTCCACCATGGATTGTTCGGTTCCTGGATTATCGAATTCCGAGATGGTGAGCATGATGGGAATATCGGTCCGTTCGACGTTGCCGACAGTCGATATATGCGGCCATCGCGACAGATCCTCGCCGAAGTAGGCCAGGCGGTTCTCGGAAGGTCTGTCGGCGTCGGCGCCGTAGCCGCCCGAGATCAGGATCACGCCGGCGGCGGCCGGTATGCCCGGCTCCAACACGTCGGGCCTGAAGGCATATGTGGCCGCGTGGGACGCGGCCGCCGACTTCCCGATGACGAAGATCCTGTCGGGGTCGCCGCCGTAATCGGCGATATTGTCCTTGACCCAGGCTACTGCATTGCCCACGTCATTGGCGCCGTCGGGCCACTTCGCATCCGGGATGAGACGGTAGGTGGCATTGACGCCGACCAGGCCCAGGCTCGCAAAGTAGTCGGCCACGTTGCGGTTGCCGTCCTTGTTGCCGCGGACGAAACCGCCGCCGTGGAAATACATCACCACCGGCTTGGCGTCGTCGTCGTTGCGCCGCGTATCGATGTGGACATCGAGCAGGTTCCGCTCGTGCGGTCCATAGGCGATATTGCCGGTGACTTCGATCTCGTCCGGATCATAGGTTCTCGGCTGATCGGCGTAGAGCCCGGGCGTCTCCGCTGCCGCTGCACCCTGCTCGGTGACTCGCCTGATCGCAGCGGCGAGTTCCGCCGGCATGCTGTCGCCGGTGCGTTTCGCTTCCCTGCATACCTGTTCGTCATCCGTGGTATGTGGATCGCACAGGAAGGCTCCTTCGGACGATGCAACCATGGGAAGGATCGCACCGAGGGCGAACAGGACGGGGAACGCGATCGATGGGTTGTGGCGGGACATGGCGATACCTCTGTACTTGTTATGGTCAGCCCGTAACCGAAACGGCGGCTGAATTACCGCGTTCCGGTGTCCGGTGCAATGCCCATATAGTTTAGCGCTACTTGAACCAGTCGGGCACCGGCAGCCCCTTCGAGGCGAGAAATGCCGGATTGTAGAGCTTGGACTCGTAGCGCTGTCCCGAGTCGCAAAGCACGGTCACGACGGTCTTGCCGGGACCCAGGGCCTTCGCCAGACGAATCGCGCCGGCCACGTTGATGCCGCTGGAACCGCCGAGCAGCAGGCCTTCGTCCCGGAGCAGGTCGAAGCAAACCGGCAGCATCTCCTCGTCGGGTATGCGGAACGCATCGTCGATCTTCGCCCCCTCCAGATTGCCGGTCACACGCCCCTGGCCGATGCCTTCGGAAATCGAATCCCCTTCGGATGCCAGCACTCCGGTCTTGATCCAGCTATGGATTGCGGCCCCCATGGGATCGGCTGCAGCAGTGACGATGTTCGGGTCCTTGCGTTTCAGAAACTCGCTGACGCCTGCCAGCGTACCGCCGGTACCGACCGCGCAAACGAAGCCATCGACGGTGCCGTCGGTCTGCTCCCAGATCTCCGGTGCGGTGCTCGCCTCGTGTCCGTCCCGGTTGGCGACATTGTCCCACTGGTTGGCGTAGAGCACGCCGCGGGGCTCCGTTTCGGCTAGCTCCGCCGCCGTGCGCTCGGCGATGTGGACGTAATTGTTCGGGTTGCGATACGGCACCGCCGGCACTTCCCGAAGTTCCGCCCCGCACAGCCGTAACGCATCCTTCTTCTCCTGGCTTTGCGTATCCGGCATGAGGATCAGCGTCCGGTAGCCCCTGGCATTCCCCACCAGGGCCAGGCCGATACCCGTGTTGCCGGCCGTGCCTTCCACGATCAGCCCGCCCGGCTCCAGGACGCCGCGGCGCTCGGCATCCAGCACCATGTACTTGGCCGCCCGATCCTTCACGGACCCGCCGGGATTGAGAAACTCGGCCTTGCCGAGAATCGTGCAGCCTGTGAGCTCGGATGCCTTGCGCAGCTTGATCAGGGGCGTATTGCCCACCGAATCCACGAATCCGTCGCGAATGTCCATATCTGTTTTCCCAGTAGTGCCTGTGCGCATGCCGGCGGATCAGGATGATCGGGCCGTCGCCGGCCGTGAGCCCCGCGCGGGAAACGCCGGGAGAGCGGCGATGAGTTCTTTAAGGAGTTCCATGCCGTGAACCCCGCGCACGAGGCGCCGGGTACCTGTCGGCGGCGGGTGCGGCGTCGCTCTGCGTTACTCTGTGACCGTGATGGTGATGACCTCGGACACGATGGGTGGCAAGTGCGGTGTGTGCAGGTGATCGCCGACCACCAACTGCAGCGTGTGCTCGCCGGGTTCCAGCGTGAGTTCGGCTTCCGTCTGGCCGAGCCCGAAATGCACCGACTGCCCGGTCTCGGGCAGCGGCAGGTTGAACGGCGGCATTTCATCCTCGCCGACGTCGACGAGCACGTGGTGGTGCCCCGTATCGGGAAATATGATTCCTGCTGGAGCGACACCGATGCCGCGCAGTCCGAATCGCACCAGGACCGGGGAGGTGACGGTGTCACCGTCGGCGGGAGACTGAAAATAAACCTCCGCGCCTTCCGGCGCCGGCGTTCGCGGCATTTCGGGGATATCCTGCGCAAGGGTGGCGGCCGTGCCGGCGGATAGAAGAAGTCCGGCAATAAGTGGTATGGTTCTCATAAGTTGTTCCTTCAATGCGGTGATACCGATCTCGATGGTTCGATGAGTCAACGCTCGGTCAACCACATCGTCACCGGTTGCGGGATTTTGGCACAATACGGCAAGAATGTGCGCGAAGTGAACTTCTGTAGTCGCCAGGTTTCATAAACTACAGGAAGTATCGTTCTGCAAGGAGAGGACCATGCGTCTCGGGGACATTCCACTCAGGTTGTTGTTGGTATGCGCAGGCGCTGTACTCCTGTTGGGTTGCAAGAGCCAGTCAACGGTGCCCCCGCCCCCCAGCGGCGGGATGCCCTCGCCGAGTGGCGGGATGCCTTCCCCCAGCGGCGGGCAGCAATCCCCGAGCGGGGGGATGCCGTCACCGAGCGGCGGGATGCCCTCACCGAGCGGCGGAATGCCCTCACCCAGCGGCGGGATGCCTTCGCCGAGCGGTGGAATGCCTTCGCCCAGCGGCGGGATGCCCTCGCCGAGCGGCGGAATGCCCTCACCCAGCGGCGGGATGCCTTCGCCGAGCGGTGGAATGCCTTCGCCCAGCGGCGGGATGCCCTCGCCGAGCGGCGGGATGCCTTTCCCCAGCGGTGGGATGCCTTCCCCCAGCGGTGGATTCCCTTCCCCGAGCGGTGACGGTCCGCAAGGCTCCCAGGCGGGTGGTCAGAGCGACGGTGCTGCCGGTCGGTCGGGCGGTCAACAGGGCGATTCCCAGGGTCAGGACGGAACCGGCGACGGCCAGGGCGGAGACTCGCGCCAGGCCGGCGGTCCGGGTGAGGACGGCCAGGGCGCCGGCGGCGATGGCCAGGAAGGCGACGGGCAGGAAGGTGGCGGCCCGGATGGCACGGGTGACGGTCAGGGCGGAGATTCCCGTCAGGCCGGCGGTCCGGGCGAGGAGGGTCAGGGTGCCGGCGGCGATGGCCAGGAAGGTGCCCAGGCCGGCGGTCAGGGTGCCGGCGGCGACGGTATGGAAGGTGACGGCGGCCAGGGTGGCGACTCCCGCCAGGCCGGCGGCACGGAGATCGGCGACGGCGGGTTCGGCGGCGGAGACGAGGGTGCCGGCGGCGAGCAGGGCGCCTGGCCCGGCGGTGGTGCCGGCGGCACGGGTACAGCGGGTCGCGCCTCCGAAGCGGAGGGCATTTTCAACGAATCCCTGGAGGACTTTGACGAGATCATGGGCGCGGAGCAGGAGGCCATCGCCAGAGGCGGCATCGGCTCGGCCGCCGATGAAGGCTTCGGCGGCACAGGCGTACCCGGTGGAGACGGATCCATCCCCGGCGGTGGCGCAGATGGCGGCGGCAACGTGACCACCGGAGGTTCCGCCGGCGGTGGTGACGGCAGCGACCCTGCCAGCGAGCGGCCCATTCTGGCGCGAGCCGAACTGCCGGAGGAAGCGCCGCCCCCCGTCGAGGGTTGCGAAGACACGGACAAGGTCGCCCGCCAGCTTTGCGAGGCGGCCACCAAGGAGGAGGATCCGCTGTTGCGGGCGGCCCTCTGGGATGAATACAACGAGTACAAGAAGATCATAGCTCTTCAATAGGTGCACCAGTCATGAAAAGACTTGCATTTTTCGTATTGGGCGTCGGGCTGCTGGCGGGCTGCAGCAGCAACCAGGTGCTCATCCCCCATACCGTACAACTGGTGGCGGAAACGGAAACCGTTCCGGAAGACGAACTGCTCGACGTGGTTGTGGCGGTATTCGACCCCGGCGTTCCGGAAGGTGAAATCGAGAAGGAGATTCTGGAGGAGTTGCTGCGCGACGGTACCTTTGTGCATATCCGGCGCGCCGAAGCGCGGTACATGGCCGTTCACCTCCGCGATACCTTGCAGAGAAGCGGCCACTGGGGAGCCGTCTGGGCTACGCCCGGGGAGTCCTCGGCGGCGGATATCAACGTCACGGCCGAGATTCTGCATTCCGACGGCAGCCAACTGCGATTGAGGGTCCGCGCCGTCGATTCGACCGGCGAGGTCTGGGTCGAGGAAGAGTACTTCATGGAGACGGCTGCCGGCGCGTTCAATCGCCAGCAGTACCCGGGGCTCGATCCCTACCAGGACGTCTTCAACCGGGTCGCCAACGATCTGGCCGCCGCCAAGGACGGGCTGTCATCCGACGACAAACGCAATATCAGGACGGTTTCCCAGCTTCGATTCGCCGGCGAACTGAGTCCGGAAGCGTTCGGCGACTACGTCGTACAGGCGCGCAACGGGCGGTATTCGCTGAGCCGGCTGCCGGCCGAAGACGATCCGCAGTTCGAACGAACCCAGTTGGTTCGCGATCGCGAGCACCTGTTTGTGGAGACGCTCAACGAGCATTACGTGGACTTCTACCAGAGTTCGCTGGAGCCCTATCACGGCTGGCGCGAGTTCGCGCGCGAGGAGTCCATCGCCATTCGGGAGCTGCAGCGGTCGAGCCGCTGGCGCACCGGTCTGGGCATCGCGGGCATCCTCGCATCGGTGGTCTACGGCGTTAACAGCGACGGCGACTTTGCGGACCGCGTGGTGCGCGATTCGCTCATGTACATGAGCATGGAAATGCTGCAAAGCGGCATGCTTCGCCGTCAGGAGAAGCAGTTGCACAGTTCGGCCCTCGAAGAGCTTTCGGTGGGTTTCGACGAGGAAGTCAAACCCATGGTGGTGGAACTGGAGGGCGTACAGCATCGCTTCACGGGCACCGCCGAAGCCCAGTACGAGGACTGGCGGGACCTGCTGCGACAGATCTACATCGAGGAAACGGGCCTCGGCAGCATGGATGTCTACACGGAGGCGTTGCCGGAAGAGACGGTTTCGGAAGACCCTGAACCGTCTGACGCGCCTGCCGAGGGCCCGGAGGGCGAGACGGATACCGCAGCGCTGCCCGCCGCCGCCGCAGCGGTCCCCGCGGGAGCCTGACCCAGCCGCGCGAGGACGGCGTCAGCGCCCCGGGCGTCGCCAGGCGTTTCCCCATGCGGGCCAGCGACACGACTTCGGATCGTTTGCTGACAGGATTGACCCTTGGCGAACTCCTGGGACGGGGCGGCATGTCCCGGGTTCGCGCCGCGGCCACCGCGGACGGGCAGCGGGTCGCGGTGAAGTTCCCCCGCTTTGACGGCGATGCCGGCTATTCTGCGGGCCGGGCGCTGGTGCATCGCGAGTTTGGTTTCCTCAGTGAGATATCGCATCCGAACGTGGTCAATGCTCTCGGCATTGTCCGTATCCCGATGGGGCGTGACGAAACCATGTCAGGGCCCGGCATGGTCATGGAGTACCTGGATGGCGGCGACCTGGTGTCCATGGCCGGATGCCCACCGCGCATCTGGGTTCCGGTGGCCACCCGAATTGCGTGCGCGGTGGACCATCTGCATCGCTCGGGGATCGTTCATCGGGATCTCAAGCCTCGCAACGTCCTGCTGCGAAGCGATGACATGCCGTGCCTGATCGACTTTGCCCTTGCCGCGCGCATCGGCAGCCCGGTGCCGCGGGGTGGTGGGACGGCGGCCTATCGGCGCCGCACGTCGACGGATGAAGCCGACGTGGCCGGTGACGTCTACGCCCTTGCGGTACTGGTTTATGAACTCTGGCTCGGAACCCTACCGTTCGGCAGGCATCCGACACAGTCCAATGGAGAGCATCGGCGGTCGTTTCCCGAGCTTCGGCCGGTACCTGGGGTGCGCGGCATGAGGCACCTGGCGGAAGTCTTGTCCGGCATTCTGAATCAGCGCGAGGCAGCCTTGTCCGCAGGCATCGGACCGCTGCGCCATGCTTTAGAATCGGTGGTGGACGCGCTGACACGCAATCATTGGTTGGATGGAGCATCAGGAGATACGCTCGTTGGTGGAACGGGATAAACAGAACCCCGGACACGACGAAACCATCGTTCCGGTCGAGCCCGGCTTCCGCAAGCCCGGCCCGGAGGTCCGGCGGCGCGAACCGGGGCGGGCGTTGTCCATGCCCGTTCGGGTCGCGGCGCTCGGCGGGTTGGTGGTCGCGGCCGCCGTGGTCTTCATGTGGTTGCCGAACCGGGTCGACGATCAACAGGCGCGGGAACCCGTCGCCGAGGAACCGCCGCCGCCTGAACCCCCCGAAGAGACAGGCCCCGTCTATACCGAAGAAGAACTCGAGGCGCTGCGTGACGACGCCGACGGATTGCTGGCGCAACTCCTGAACCAGCAGTCCCAGCTAGACCGGCGCTCGGCGGCGGAGTGGGGCGGCGACGAATTCGAGACGTACCAGGAGCTTGGCCGAAGGGGCGACGATGCCTACCTTGCAGACGAATTCTTCAATTCCGTTGCCGCGTACGAGCAAGCCCTCGACCTGGGTGAGGGATTGCTGACACGCTCGATCGAACTGATCGATGCCGCACTGGCTGCGGCCCGCGAGGCGCTCGAGGCCGGCAATTCCGACGTGGCAGCCGAGCAGTTTTCACTGGTGCTGCAGATCGAACCGGATAACGCCGGAGCCCGGGCCGGCCTGCTCCGGGCGCAGCAGTTGCCCGATGTCCTGGCCCTCGTGCGCCAGGGGGAAGACCTGGAACGATCCGGCGACCTGGAAGGAGCGGTGCGCGCCTATCGTGAGGCGGTGGCTCTGGACGGACTGTGGGTGCCGGCCCGCTCGGCGCTCGTCGCGCTCGAAGCGACGATCAGGGCCCGGCGATTCGATGACCTGATGTCCAGGGGGCTGAACGCCATCGCCGCCGAAGAGTTCGAAGAAGCGCATGAGCTTTTCGCCCAGGCACTTGCGCTGCGTCCCGATTCCGAGGAGGCGAGGAACGCGCAGATTCAGGCCGACCAGAGCCGGAAGCTCGAGCAGATTGCACTGGTGGAAGCGCGTGCGCTGGCGTTCGAATTGCGGGAACGCTGGCAGAATGCGCTGAGCCTCTACAACGACGCGCTGCAGACGGATTCGACCCTGGCGTTTGCCCAGGAAGGCCGGGCGCGTGCCCGGTATCGCGTGGACCTGGAACTGAAACTGCAGAATCTCATCGACCATCCCGATCTGCTCTTCGACGACAATGTGTTGCGCGAAGCGCAGTTGCTGGCCGCCGAGGCCGCCGGTATCGCGCCCATGGGGCCGCGACTCGGGGAACAGGTGGCGTCGCTGGACCGGCTGCTGCGGCTGGCCTCGACGCCGCTGCCGGTGCAGCTGCAGTCCGATGAACTGACGGAGGTCACGCTGTTTCGGGTCGGCCGCCTTGGGCAGTTTCTGGTCCGGGACCTCGAGCTGCGCCCGGGCGCCTACACCGTGGTGGGGAGCCGGCCCGGCTACCGTGATGTGCGCATGACCTTCACCGTTCTGCCGGGTCAGTCGCTGGATCCCATCCGCGTGGAATGCATGGAGCGGATCTGATGACGAATCTTGATCGCCGCGTATTGACCGCCAGGGTTGGAGGCGAGGAACGCCGGTTTTCGGCCGCCGAGTTACCGGTACTCATTGGCGGCGGCTCCGAGTGCGATATCCGCTTGCAGGGTATTTCGGGCTCGCTCCAGATCGGCACGCTGGACGGCGCTTATTTCGTCCAGCCCGGAAAGAACACCCGTGGACTGCGCCTGGACGGCGAACCGGTCACCGGTTCCCGTTGGCTCAGGGACGGTCAGACGATCGCGCTGGATACCGCGCGGGCCCGCTGCAGTTTCAGGGACGACCGGCTGGAACTGGCGATCGAGGGCCAGGTGACCGGCGGCGATACGGCGCCGCCGGATCTTGAGGAGTTGGCTCTGGAGACGTCCGACGAGGAAGAAGTCGCCGTGGAGCCGATCGCGTTCCGGCCCGGCATGAGCGAGTCGGCCGCGGCTCACGGCGGGCGTACGCGGCGCACCGCGGTAATCGTGGGATCGGCCTTTGCCGTACTGGCGGTCGCCGGGTGGTTCGCGTTTACGGCAAAGTCGGTGCAACTGGTTACCGTACCCCCGGCGGATGAAGTCGGACTGCCGGGCACGTTGTTCAAGTTTCGCATCGGCGACCGGTTCCTGGTTCGTTCCGGATCCCATCGCGTGGTGGCGCAGCGGGCCGGATACCATGAACTGGATGTGATCGTCGAGGTCGGCCAGTTGCCTGCGCAGACGGTGGAGCTTGAACTGGCCAAGCTTCCCGGAATCATCACCTTCACCACGCAACCGGATGTGGCGGCGGACGTTCAAGTAGACGGGATCTCCATCGGTACCGCGCCGCTGATCGACGTGGAGGTCGAGCCGGGCCGGCACCGGGTGGAGTTCATCGCCGAGCGATTCCTGTCCGAGGTGCTGGAACTGGATGTAGTCGGAGAAGGCCGGCCACAGAGTCTGGCCGCCGAACTGACGCCGAACTGGGCGCCGGTCAGCCTGAGCAGCCGGCCGGCCGGCGCGCAGGTACTGGTGGACGGCACGGCAATGGCGACCACACCCGCGGAGCTGGAACTGGGCGCGGGCGAGCGGCTGGTTGAATTGCGGCTTGCCGGGTACAACGCGTGGCGCGACGCGGTCACGGTGCTTGCCGACCAGCCTTTGAGCGTGCCCGAGGTCACGCTTGTCCAGGCCGACGGACGGGTGGAACTGGTCACGGACCCCGCCGGCGCGGCCGTCAGCGTCAATGGCGAGTACCAGGGGGCGACACCGCTGACCCTCGGGTTGAGGCCCGGCCGCACGCACGCCATCACGCTGACCAAACCCGGCTACGATACCGAGACCCGGGAGCTTTCCGTGGAGGCGGACAGCGGCCGGCGCCTGGAAATACCCCTGACGGCGCAATTCGGCGTGGTCGAGGTGGTGAGCGATCCGCCGGCCGCGGAGATTTACGTGAACGGAGAACTGGGCGGCGTGACGCCGGCACGGCTGTCGCTGCTCGCCGTGAGCCATGAACTGGAAGTTCGGCTCGACGGGCACGCGTCGCAGTCCACCGCGATCACGCCGCGCACGGGCTTTTCCCAGCGCTGGGAAACGGCCCTGGTTGCCCTGAATACCGTCACCGGAGCCGGGTATCCGCAGTCCGCGCAGACCAGTCTGGACCAGGAGTTGCGGCTGGTGCTGCCCGGCGAATTCACCATGGGGTCGTCGCGCCGCGAACAGGGGCGCCGCTCCAACGAGGCGTTGCGCGCCGTCAGGCTGACCGAGGGGTTCTACCTCGGCGTGAAGGAGGTCAGCAACGCCGAATTCCGTCAGTTCGATCCCGAACATGACTCGGGCTCGTTCTCGGGCGAATCGCTGGACGGCGACGACCAGCCCGCGGTTCGGATCGCCTGGGAGCAGGTGGCGCAGTTCATGAACTGGCTGAGCATCCGGGATTCGCTGCAGCCGGTGTATGAAGAGGCCGACGGCGCCTGGCGGGCGGTCCGGCCGCTGCGCAGCGGTTACCGTCTGCCGACCGAGGCCGAGTGGGCCTGGGCGGCCCGCTTCGCCAGCCGCGACGAGCCGCTCATTTTCGCGTGGGGCGCGGAGCTGCCTCCGCCCGACCGGGTCGGCAATTACGCCGACATCTCCGCCAGGCAGTTGCTGCCCACGACCCTGGTCACTTACAACGACGGTTTCAGCGTGTCGGCCCCATCCGGGAGCTTTCCGGCCAATCCGCTGGGCATTTTCGACCTCGGCGGCAATGTCTCGGAGTGGGTTCAGGATTACTATGAAGTGGTCCGGACGGAGACCGAAGTGGTCGTCGAGCACCCGCTCGGACCCGTGGACGGGCGGTTCAGGGTCGTCAGGGGGCCGAGCTGGCGCGGCGCGACGGTGACCGACCTGCGCATGGCATCGCGGAATTTCAACGCCGAGGGCGACGAGTGGACAGGCTTCAGGATTGCGCGAAACCTGGAATGATTTCGATGTAGCATGGTCAAATGTCATTTGGCGGTCGATTACCGGACTGCGGAGGTATCAATGTGACTGCGGTAACAAGAATCTGCGTTGCCGGATTGCTCGGATGGTGGATTGTCGCCGGCGTTGCGCAGGAGGCTACGGAAGAAAGCGCGGCGGCAGCGGACACGCAACAGGAGGCTGCACCCGAGGCCGATTCCGCCACGGCAGCCGAAGCGGCGGAAGCCGGAACAGACGAACAGCCCGAAACCGTCGCGGATGCGGTCGCGGCCGAAACCGGTGCGACCGAACCCGCTGCGGCGCTTCCGGAAATTCCGCCCCTGGATGAACTGTTTGTCCCGAGTCAAAATATCCGCGCGGACGAACCCGTGACGTTCCCCGTGGATTTCTAGCCGCAGGCAGGACGCAGATGAACCGAAGTTTTTCCGGCGAGTTTCTCTACCAGGTTTTCGCGCTGATCATTGCGGTGATCGTCGTACACGCCGTGTACGTGACGCTCATCCGCCCCCAGGCCGAAGCAATCATGGCCGAACAGGCCATGCTGATCGAGCAGGACGAGACCTACACTCCCGAGCGCTCACTGTACGTTCTCATTCGGGACTTCGAGCAGGAAGCGTGTCTGGTGCTCATGTTCTGGGCGTTCTCGATCATGGGTTTCAAGGCGTTCAGGGCGGTGGGCGAACGCAAGCTGCTGCAGGAGGAACTGGTGCCCGTGCCGGAGGGGGTCCGCATCCTCCCGGAGGATACCCGGGAGTATGCGCGCAACATCCAGTCCCTGCCGGACCGGATCCGCGAGATGCTGCTGCCCCGGGTCATGCTCTCGTCCCTGGAGCGCTTCGGGTCCACGCGAAACGTTCAGGACGTCTCGTCGGTGGCGAATACCCTTTGCGAATCGGAGGGCGAGCGCCTGGAGTCGGAACTTTCCATGATCCGGTACATCGCGTGGGCCATACCATCCGTGGGGTTCATCGGCACCGTACGGGGTATCGGTGAGGCCCTGAGCCAGGCGCATCGTGCCGTGGACGGCGATATCGCAGGGGTAACCGAGAGCCTGGGTACGGCCTTCAACAGTACGTTCATTGCACTGCTGATTTCCATCGTGGTCATGTTCCTGGTGCATCAGTTGCAACTGCTTCAGGAGCGCCAGGTCTTCGATACGCAGACGTACATAGACCACAATCTCATCAGGCACATGCAGGTACGGGGCAGGGGCTGAGGGGCGGGCAGGCAGGCAGACATCGGGACGTAGCAAACAGTGAATACGCTGGCCATCGAGATCAATGACGCGGGCTTGACCGTCGCCGATGGTTCCGGCGTGCTGGCGGTGGAGCCCGGTTACGCTTCGCTGGACAGTGGCGAGTTTCTCGCCGGGGAAACGGCATACGCCCAGGCGCGGCTGCGTCCCCGCCAGACCAGCAACGCTCACTGGGAGAACCTGAGCCTCGACCCCGGCAGCGCGGGGATCGAAGGGGTCGGCAGTTCCGCGGAGCTGGCCTTCAGGCAACTGGATGGGCTGTGGAACCGGTTCGGCGGTGCAGGCAGGGACGCCGTCCTCGTGGTGCCGGGTCACTACAGCCGCGAGCAGCTCGGTTTGCTGCTCGGGCTGGTTCAGGAATGCCGGATGCCGGTCCGGGCGATGGTCAACGCGGCCGCTGCGGCCAGCGCGCGCCCCTGGCCCGGGCGCCAGCTTCTCCACCTGGATGTCCACTTGCACCGCTTTTCGGCGACAGTGCTGAAACAGGGCGACGGCGTTGCCGCCGAACCGGAACAGGCCCTGACCGGTGTCGGACTCGCCTCGCTGATGGACCTCTGGGCCAAGCGCGTGGCGGAATTGTTCGTGCTGCAGACGCGCTTCGATCCGTTCCACCGCGCCGATTCCGAGCAACTCGTCCATGATCGGTTGCCGGAGTCGCTGGGCGCACTGCACAGTGACGAAGATGCCGAACTTGCACTTAATTTCGGCGGTGAGGAGCGAGTCGTCCGGTTGACCCGCAAGCAGGTGCTCGGCGTCGTGGCCGGTGCCTGGCGGGCGGTGGTCCAATTCGTGGCGCAGCAGCGGGAGCCGGGCGCCAGCCTCACCCTGCAGGTTTCCCACCGCGTCGGTCATCTGCCGGGCCTCACGACCGAACTGAAGCGCCTGGACGATACCCGGATCGTGACCCTGCCCCACGATGCCGCTGTCATGGGGGCGCTGGCGTGTGTGCGGGGGCTGGAATCGGCTTCCGGTCAGGTAAAGCTGCTCAAGAGGCTGCCGTGGAGGCGGGAACCCGAGCACGGCGAGCCCGCGGCCGTACAGGAGGTCGAACCCGCCACAGAGACGGCGCCGGATGCAGAGGCCATCGCCACCCATGTCGTGCACCGCGGTGTTGCGCTTCCCGTGGGACAATCCGCGCTGCACATTGGCCGCGAATCCGTCAACGGGCGCCGCACGATCGTCATCGACGATCAGCACCAGGCGGTGTCACGGTCCCACTGCGAGGTCGTGCGCCGGGACGGCGAACTTTGCCTGAAGGACAGCAGCCGCTTCGGAACATTCGTCAACGAGAAGCGTGTCCGCGGCGAGACGGTCCTGCGTCCGGCGGATGTCATCCGCGTGGGCTCGCCAGGAGAGGAACTGCAGGTCATCGCGGTGGAGGTGCACGATGGCCCGTAAGCAGATGAACGTCTTCTCGCTGTCCTTCCTGGACGCCATGACCTGTGGATTCGGGGCGGTGATCCTGTTCTTCATGATCATCAACGCCAACATCGACCTGCGCCGCGAGGAAACGCTGGACGACCTGGCCAGCGAAGTGGACCGAATGGAGCTCAAGGTGCTCACGGGGCGCAGGAACCTGGTCGAGATGAAGGAGGACCTGGTCCGGCTGATCGAGCAATGGTCCATTCTCAGGGACCGGCGCGAACAGATCGTCACCGAAATCCGCAACATCGAGGAGGAGTCCGACGCCATCAATGCGGACAGCTCGACGCGGGACGAGATCATCGAGCGCCTGCGCGCGGAGCTTGAGGAACTGGAGGCGGAAACCGAGCGTCTGGCCGACTCTCAGACGCCGCAGATTGCGGGCGATCGTCTGCGGGGCTTCACCGGCGACGGCAACAGGCAATACCTGACGGGCCTGCGCATGGGCGGGCAGCGCGTGGTCATCCTCGTCGATGCCTCCACCAGCATGCTGGACCGCACGGTGGTCAACATCTTTCGTCGCCGCAACATGAGCGAGGCGCAGCAACTGCAGGCGCCCAAGTGGCGCCAGGCGGTGGATACCCTTGACTGGCTGACCACGCAAATACCTCCCGGCACGCTGATCCAGATTTATGCCTTCAACGACAACGCCTGGTCGCTTCTGGAAGGTGACGGGACGGCGTGGCATACCATTACCGACGGCAGCCAGCTCGATGCGGCGGTGGAGAGACTGGGTGAGACCGTACCGCAGGGCCCCACAAGCCTGCACGCGGCCTTTGCGGCCATGCGCCCGCTGGATCCCAGGCCGGACAACATCTACCTGCTGGTCGACGGGTTGCCCACCATGGGAGAGGTCCCGCCAAACCAGCCGGGGGTGACCGGCGAGGAGCGCGTTCGGCACTTCGAACGGGCGCGGCGGTCGCTGCCGTTCAACGTGCCGGTGAACGTCATTCTCTACGCCATGGAAGGGGACCCGTCAGCCGCCCCGGCATACTGGCTGCTGGCGCTCGATACGGGCGGATCGATGATGGCGCCCTCGGAGGACTGGCCATGAGCAGGAAGGGCCGACGCGATATCGAAACCGGGAGCCTGTCGTTCCTGGATGTGGTCTGCTGCGGATTCGGCGCGGTGGTGCTGCTGCTGGTCATCGCCAAGATTTTCGAACCGATCCGCCTGGAAGAAAGCCACGTGGAGCTGGAAGGCCTGATCGCCAGGTACGAGCAGGAACTGGAGGAAATTCTCGGCGAGACCGAAGAGGTGACGCGCGAACGCACCGCCACGGTGGAGCAGGTGGACGTCGACGAGATCGAAATCGCGCAGCTCGAGGACGAACTGGAGCGGATCCGCGCGGAATTTCTGGCCTCCCTGGATGGCGTCGAACTGGCGGAGGAGATTCAGAACGAACTGGTCCTGGCGAGACAGCGGCTCACGGAGGAGATGCAGCGCCTGCTTGCCGACTACCGGCCCGATCCGGATGAGTACATGGTGGGCGGCATCCCGGTGGACAGCGAGTACATCATATTCATCATCGATACCTCCGGGAGCATGCAGCAGTACGCGTGGAACCGCGTCCAGCAGCAGATTCGCGAAACCCTGGAAGTCTATCCCCAGGTGAGGGGGATTCAGGTCTTCAATGACATGGGCGACTACATGTTCCGGAGTTACCGCAACGAATGGATTCCGGACACGCCGACGATTCGAGAGTCGATCATCGATGCGTTGCGCAACTGGCGCGTTTTCTCCAACTCCAGTCCCCGGGAAGGCATCCTGGAGGCGATCGACACGTTCTACGATCCGACCAAGAAGATCAGCCTCTACGTGTACAGCGACGATTTCTCGTCGGGGTCCATCGATGCGGTGGTCCGGGAGGTGGACCGCCGAAACCGTGCCACCGAGGACGGCAGCCGCCGCGTGCGCATCCACGCCGTGGCGTTCCCCGTCTACTACGTGGCATTCGACGGCCAGTTGGGAACGTCCGCCCGCTACGCCGTGCTGATGCGGGAGCTGTGCCAGAGAAACGGCGGCACGTTCGTGGCGCTGCCGACGTTGCGTAGGGGCTAAGCCCCGACTGTACGCGAGCTTCCGCTGCAAGCGCGGCCGCAGCGGGCGAGTTGGTTGGCCCGCTGTCACAATTCATCATTTTTGCCACGTTCGTTGCCCTGATGCATCACGGTGTCGACCGGCGTATGGGCTTCAATGTCGACGTGCGGGAAAGCACGGGCAGACACACAGAGGAGCAACGCCATGATGAGACACGCCATTTTCCTATTGATAGCCGCCGCATTCTCGACCACCGGTTGGGCGGCGGACGACAGCAGGGCTTCGAAGTACGAGACCATCGGTGTAGGCAGCGGAGGGGCGGTCGGGGCCGCGGCCGGCGGCCCGGTGGGGTTCATCGTAGGCGCTGCAGTGGGCGCCTGGCTGGGTGACCAGTTCAACCGCCAGCACCAGGCGCGGAACGAATTCGAGCAGAACTGGATGGAATCGGAGATGCGGGTGACCGAACTCGACGACTTGTTGCAAGGCGCCGAGCTGCAGGTGTCGGCCATGGAATCCGAGGTCGCGGTTCTGGAGACGCGGCTGCGCCGGGAAACCGAACAGTTGCGCACGGCAGTTCGCGAGGCGCTGGATGTCCAGGTGCTCTTCAGGACGGACGAGGACACGCTTCCCGACGAAACCCATCAGCGGCTGGTACGGCTGGCCGGGGCGCTCGCCGGGCTGGACGACATGCTGGTGCGCATCGAGGGTTACGCCGATTCCCGCGGTGAAACCGATCATAACGAGATGCTTTCGGCGCAGCGTGCGGCGACGGTCATGGAGACATTGATTCGTGCCGGTGTGCCGGCAGGCCGGATCAGCGTCAATGCCTACGGAGAGCACCGTTCGTCGGCGGCCGAGGACGATCCCGACGGGCTTGCGATGGAACGACGCGTCCAGTTGACGGTCATACCTCAAGACGGTGAAACGCGCATGACGCGCGAATCGATAGCAGCGGCAACCGATCAGTGAGAGTTGCGGCCTGGCTGGGGGCGCCGGATTCGGCGCCCCATTTTTGCGTCATCCGGCCCGCTCTGAAGCGATTGGACCTTATGGCGCAGGACGCACGGCGCGCGCGAGAAACGGCTCGAGCAGCGGCAGCAGGTCCGGGGTCCTTTCCGGTGTGTCCAGGCGCCCTACAATGCGAACCGGCACATCCGTAACAAACCGTGCGAGTACGTCCGCAGTTTCCTCGGGATCAACGGGTTGCGTTGCGGACTCGTTGACGATAATGCCGGCCACTTTCACGTTTCGGGCACGCAGCACGCCGACGGCGGTCAGTGTATGACTCAGCGTGCCCAGATAGCTGCCTGTAACCATAAGCGCGGGTAATTCAAGTGCAGCAATCCAGTCAAGAACGGTGTGACGCCGGTCCAGCGGCACCATGACGCCGCCGATCCCTTCGATCAGCGTGACATCTTCTCCGGTGTCCTTTCGGCAGAACGCGATCAGGTCATCGAACGGGATGCTGCGGTCTTCTCGCTCAGCCGCCATATCGGGAGAGAGCGGTTCCCTGAAGCGCCAGGGCGAAACCGCGGCGACCCGTCCTGCATCGATGGGGCACCCCAGTGTCTTCAACAGAATGCCGCTGTCGCTGGTATCCAGCGTGTCGCTTGTCACTCCTGTGGCTACGGGTTTGAGCGCACGGACGCTGTAACCCTGTTTGCGCAGTTGGTGAATCAGGGCGCAGGTGACAAAGGTCTTGCCGATCTCCGTGCCCGAGGCGGTGACAAAGATCGTGCTCATGGACCGGGCAGAATTTCCTTGACGGCTGCGGCCAGACGGTCGATGTCCTCTTCGGTGTGCACGGCGGAAAACGTCAGGCGCAGCCGCGCCGTCCCGTCCGGTACGGTGGGTGGCCGTATGGCCCCGACCAGAAATCCCTTCTCACGCAACACCGCTGCGGCCTGCATGGTGCGCCGGGCGTCGCCCAGGACGAACGCGACGATCGGGCTCTCGGGCGGTTCGAGCCCCAGCCGGTCGGTAAATCGACGCGTCCGCTCCAGCGGCTGGCGAACCAGGTCCTCATCGGTCGCGATCAGTTCGAGCGCCGCGGTCGCTGCCGCCAGCGTGCCGGGGGGCAGTCCGGTGGTGTAATGCAGGCTTCTGGCGCGGTTACGGATCAGGTCCGCCACATCCCGGTTCGTGCACAGGTACCCGCCGTAGGCGCCGACAGCCTTGGAAAGCGTCCCCATTTGCAGCGGTACGGGCACGGCACGGCCGTCCATGAAGCCGGACCCGCGTCCGTCCTCGATGACGCCGAGGCCGTGGGCGTCGTCCGTCATGAGCCAGGCATCGTGGGCCTCGCATATCCGAGAAAGCTCATCGACCGGTGCGCGGTCGCCGTCCATGCTGAAGACGCCGTCGGTGAGAACCAGGCAGTGGCGATGCGCAGACCTGTGCTCGTGCAGGAGGCCGGACAGTTCCGACGTATCCCGGTGTCGATAGCGTATTGTCCGGCAGCGCGCCAGGGTCGCTCCGGCAAACAGACACGCGTGGCACAGTTCGTCCATCAGTATCAGGTCCTGTCGCGCCGCCAGAGTCGGGATAATGCCGATGTTGGCGAGGTATCCGCTGCCAAAAACCACTGCATCCTCGGTGCTCTTGATCTTCGCCAACGCTTCTTCCAGACCCTGGTAGAGTGGGTTGTTGCCGGAGATCAGGCGGGATGCGCCTGCGCCTGCGCCCCAGGTCCGTGTTGCCTCGCGGCTTGCCTCGATGACCTTCGGATGATGGGACAGGCCCAGGTAGTCGTTGCACGCGAAGGAGATCAACTCCTTCGTTTGCTGGCGGGTTCTGGCTCCGGTACCGCGCTCGGTGGCGACGAGGCTTCGCAGCAGGTGCCTGTCCCGCAGCGGTTGCAGCTTCTCGCGCGCGAAGTCTCTCAAGCTTGCCTTTCTTGATCTGCCTTTTCCGCCCGCGTCCGTCGGCGATTGAAATCGAAACTCCCCCCGCGCTCCCTCCTCATTGTCCCGCTCGGCATTCCGGGAAACGGCTTTCCAGGCCCAGGCGGCGAACTTGCGCTTGGGCGGCAACACGATCCAGCCGTCCGTCGAGTCGCCCACTGCGGCGAAATCACCGACAGCGACGCAGAGAGCCGTGAGTGCGCAAACCATCGCCGCCCGATCGTCATGGTTCGTGATAGTGGATAAATTTCTTGCCAGCCTTCGGCCAGGCAAGAGAGATTCGAGCAATCGGTCGAGATGCTGTTCCTTCGTCAAATGCCCGTAGTATCGATCCGATTTCGCTCTTGGGCGATCAGCCGTCTCCTCCGGACGCTCGATCATCACACCCAGAAAGGCGGTCGGAAATGCTTCAACGATAGCAAGTCTGTTGATCCGAACGGAGTGCGCTGCCTCCTCAATACGGCAAGCCTCCGTGTTCGCCATGATTCTTGCGGCCAGATTTGCCTGCTCGTTCAGCTTCTTGCCATTGGACGAACTCGATTGCCCTGGTTTGCCGATGCGCCTCTGAATTTCTCCCCGGCTGAGCAGGCGTTCCGCGCTTCGGTAGCGTCCAACCAATTCAAAGCCCGGTGCGAGCGGGCCGTCAATCGCCACCGCCGACAGCGCGTGACCGTCAGCTACGTTCAGAATCGCGCTCCTACGCTCTTCGTCGATCGCGCGAAATCGACGGATCTCCCACTTGGTTTCGTCGCGGTCCCAGGATAATCGACACACGGCGCTCGACCGTCTGCTGGTAGACCAGCCGACATCGATACCGAGCACGCTACCGGTCGTTCGAGTTGGTCCTCCGTGCATGGACGTGGCGCCCCACTACTTTCAATCTGCGAAATCCACGGTGCATCTGGACGATTTTTGCGCGGCCATCAGGCCGCCGTGCGACCGCGTTCCCGTGCCAAGTCGTAGCTTGCCTGTATCCTCATCCAGTGCTCGGCGTCGGACCATCCCATGGACTCGAGGCGGATCGCCATCGCGGCGGTAACGCCGGCGCGACCGTGGATGAGGCGCGACAGGAACGCGCGGGTCACGCCCAGCCGCTCAGCCGCGCCGGTGACGGTCCACCCTTCGCTCTCGATGGCGCTGGCGACAAGCCGCCCCGGATGCGCAGGGTTTTTCATTTTCTCCATGTCGTTTCGTCTCCGCTAGTGATAGTCCACGAGGTCGACATCCGCCGCTTGGCCATCCCTGAACTGGAAGACTATCCGGTAGTTCCGGGACACCGCGACACTCCAGAAGCCCGCCATGTCGCCCCGCAACGGGTGCAGGCGGTAGCCAGGAAAATCCATGTTTCCGGGTCTCACGGCGTCGTCGAGTGCGGTGAGGATTTCGCGAATGCGCTCAACCCGCTCCGGCGGCAAGCGTCTGGCATCGTCGCGCTCATACAACGCCCTTGTATGGAACATGCGTAACTCATTGATTTTGTGTCCGCGCATTGTTCCTTCCGCGACTGCGGGGCGGCGCGATGCGCCGGTGTGGCACGCTTAGTCCCTTGTGGCGAATCTTCATTTGGATTGGGTCGTATACAACTAGTATACACCTAACGGACTTTGCGCCACCCTTGGCGGGGACTGCAAGTTATCGGTTGGCATTTCCGCTGCGGGGAGGATTGCCGGAACATGACGCGCGCCACGAATCACCGGGAAACATGCTCCAACAGTTCGGCCGTGCGCGCCTTCATCAGAGCAACGTCGCCGCGGCTTTCCACGTTGAGCCGCAACAGCGGTTCCGTATTCGACGCGCGCAGGTTGAAGCGCCAGCAGTCAAACTCCATGCTGAGGCCGTCCACGTGCTCGGTGCGCGCGGCATCGGCCGCGTAGATACGTTCGATTCGCCCGAGCACTTCAGCCGCGTCATCGACGGTCCGGTTGATCTCCCCGCTGGCCGGAAACATCGCCATGCGCTCGTCCACCAGCGCCGAGAGCGGCAGCCCGCGCTCGCTCATCATCCGGGTGACCAGCAACCAGGGGATCATGCCGCTGTCAGCGTAGGCAAAGGACCGGAAGTAATGGTGTGCACTCATCTCGCCGCCGTAAACGGCGTCATGGTCGCGCATGGCCTGTTTCATGAAGGCGTGTCCCGACACGCTCTGGATCGCCTTTCCGCCGCAGTGCTCCACCACCTCCAGGGTGTTCCAGGTGAGCCTCGGATCGTGGACGATCGGTGCTCCGGGGGACTGGTGCAGAAAGGATTGCGCCAGCAGTCCGACGACGTAGTAGCCATCGATGAAGCGCCCGTTCTCATCGAAAAGGAAACAGCGGTCGAAGTCCCCATCCCAGGCGATCCCCGCATCCGCGCCCTCCCGCAACACGGTCTCCGCTGTCACACGCCGGTTCTCCTCCAGCATGGGGTTGGGTACGCCGTTGGGGAAGGAACCGTCGGGCCGGTGATGAACCTTGATGAACTCGAACGGCAGGTGCGGCTCCAGAAGGTCGACAATGGGCCCGGCGCCGCCGTTGCCGGCGTTGACCGCGATTTTCAGGGGACGCAGCTTGCCGGGGTCGACGTAGCCGAGCAGATGATCGACGTAGTCGGCCTGGATGTTCAGGTTTTGCGGAACCCCGCGTGCGGACGCATCTTCGAACCCGGCGCGCTCGGCCAACTCCCGAATGTCCTTCAACCCGGTACTCGCACTGATGGGGCGCGCGCCCTCGCGGACGAACTTCATGCCATTGTAGTTCGGCGGATTGTGACTGGCGGTGACCATGATTCCGCCGTCAAGTTCGCGGGAAAACGTGGCGTAGTAGACCATTTCCGTCCCCCCCACGCCGATATCCACCACGTCTACGCCCGAGTCGATCAGGCTGCCCGTCAAGACTTCTGTCAGCGCGCTGCTTGAATTTCGCATGTCCCGGCCCACGGCCACGCGGCGGGGTTGCAGGAACGCAGCGTAGGCGCGCCCGATTCGATAGACCACATCCTCGTTCAATTCTTCGGGAACGCGGCCGCGGACATCGTAGGCCTTGAAGCAGTGGATGCGGGTCATTGGGCTACCGGATGGGGAACGCGATGCGGGAGTATATACGGGATGACTTTATGTCCGCATCGGCGGGTCATGCCCGCGAGCCCGGGCAATGTTGCGGGCCATGCGGGTTAAAATGACGTGCTCTTCGACGAGTTGAGACATTTGCAATGACACTGGACCAGATCTGGCTGCCATACAGCCAGATGCGTACGGCGCCGTCCCCGCATGTCGCCACGCGCACCGAAGGCGTTCGTATCCACCTGGAGGATGGGCGTTGCCTTGTCGACGGAATTGCGTCCTGGTGGACCGCCTGCCACGGATACAATCATCCGCACATTCGCGAGGCCGTGCGCCGCCAGCTCGAGACCATGCCGCACGTCATGCTCGGCGGTCTGGCGCACGATCCGGTCATCAAGCTCACGGAAAGGTTGACCGAACTCCTCCCCGGTCCCTTGAATCATGTGTTCTACTCGGAGTCGGGTTCCGTCTCTGTGGAGATCGCCATGAAGATGGCGCTCCAGTACTGGATCAACCAGGGCGTCTCGGGCAGAACACGGTTCCTGAGCTTCCGCGACGCCTACCACGGCGATACGTTCGCGGCCATGTCGGTCTGCGATCCGGAGGACGGCATGCACCGCCTGTTCAAGGGCGCGCTGGCGGAGCAGGTCATCGTCGAACTGCCGCGTACCACCGCTCAGGCCGCCGCCCTTGGGCGCGCGCTCGACCGCCATGCGGGGCAGCTAGCCGCGGTGATCGTGGAGCCGCTGGTGCAGGCGGCCGCGGGAATGAAGTTCCATGCGCCGGAAGTGCTCGCCACGGTGGAGGCCCTGGCGCGCCACCACGGCCTGCTGCTGATCCTGGACGAGATCGCCACAGGGTTCGGCCGCACCGGGACGATGTTTGCCTGCGAACAGGCCGGTGTCAGGCCGGATATCGTGACGCTCTCCAAGGCGCTCACCGGCGGCACCATGCCGCTGGCCGCGACCGTCGCAACAGAGGACGTATTCCGGGTGTTTCTTTCCGAATCGCCCGAGCGGGCGCTGATGCACGGGCCGACCTACTGCGGCAATCCGCTGGGTTGCGCCGCGGCCAACGCCTCGCTGGACCTGTTCGAAAACGAGCCCCGGCTATTTCAGGCGGCGAAGATCGAAGCGCAGCTCAAGGACGAACTCGCCCCCTGCGCCGGGATGCCCGGCGTGGCCGACGTTCGCGTCAAGGGCGCCATCGGCGTGGTCGAACTCGAAGGCCACCCGGATGTCGTCCGCTTGCGGGAGCAATTCGTCAAGCAAGGCGTGTGGGTGCGCCCGTTCGGAAATGTCGTCTACCTGATGCCGGCGTTGACCATCGAAAGTGAAGACTTGCGCATGCTGACCGCCGCCGTGAGCAAGGTGGTACGTGCACTCTGAGGACGACCAGATCAAAATGATACCGGAATCACGGATCCGAAGCCGGAAGGCTTACCGTCAGCCATAACTCTGAAGTATCCGAACCGATTGCAGAACGCTTTCCCTTGCGTGCGCAACATCGAACGGCAGGCAGATCAAGGGCAGTTCATCGAAGAATCCATAGTGCAGCGCGGTTGTGAAGGCGCGGTTTCGCGGATAGACGAGCGCGATTGCGTCGCATCCGTAGCGTTTGCCATAAGCGTAGAGTTGATACATATCGTCCTGGTCGATGCCATGCTTCGGATCGTCCCGGTTTCCATCGATTTCTTTCCACTTGGCGTCGAGTATGAACGCGACCCGGTTCCCCGCCTTCAGCGAAATATCCGGCTTCATCCTGAATGCCTTGTTGCCGTCGATTGTCGCCAAGTGCTTCTGGGGCCTCTGGCCCGTGACGGTGTAGCACGCCTGATGACGGCGAAAACTACTCGTGACAAAGTCTTCGAACACTTGCTCCATAGGGAACAGCAGCGACAAGTTCGCATGCCGCCCGGCGAATGTTGTCAACCCATGGTTGAACAGGAACAGCCCAACCCAACGCATCACTGGCTCGTAGTGCCGCATGGAACGGTCGACGTGGTGCTTGCGCCAGTCGTCGTGCGGGTTCACTGCAAGCGGCACGTCGGCGAACTCCGCCGTGAGCTGGCGGAATAGCTGGCGGCTCTCTCCGCTTCGTACTTGGGAGTCAAGCCTGGCCAGCGTGCTGCGGATGAGCCGATTGGTGGGCCGGTTGACACTGAGTTCGTCGTGGACGACATGGAACCGAGTTTGATTGGCCAAATTCTCGCGGACATGCTCTCGAAAGCGGATACGGCCCCGCAGATACGGTAGGTTTTCCTCCACGGTAACGTAACGTCGGGCGAGTCCGCTACGGACCAGTGAGTTCAGGTTAAGCAAGAATTGCTGAACAAAGACTTCGAGCATCGGGAATCGGCGTAGCAACCGGATACGGCTCTCGGGTAGCGCCTCCGCAAGCCGGCGCCAGCAACGCAGCATGCGCAGGAACACCTGTCTTGTCGTTTCGCGGTTCGGGTCCGCAGTTCCGCCGAGGTCAATTTTTGGGAGAATCTCGATCACGGTGCCTCGCCCTGTCGTGACAATGCCGACATGGTTGGCTGCCGCCAGCGCACCGTTACGGCGGAACTTGAAGACCGGGCTTGCGAAGGCTGCGAGGTCCGCGAGTTCGCGCTTCGGCAACCGCGCGCTGGGTTCGATGAGCTCGTGTTCCCGAACTGTTATCGGCTCGTGTCTTCGGGCCGTGCGAAGACCACGCATTATTCGTCCGCTTCCATGCTGCTCGTTCGTTCGCTCTGGCATATGCGCTTGTACTCATCCGGGTCGCGCCAGCGTTCATCATTGTCGGGTATGCGCTCGTACGTCCTATGGTCGGCGTCCACCAAATCCGAGTCCGACAACAGCGTCCCCGGCTTTCGTTCATCAACGAAGGAGTTGTTTGCCAGTACCGCCCGTATCTTGATCCAGTCGTTGAAGAAATACTCCTGCAGAAGGGGAAATATCCTGTTGCGGAAGGTAAAAGAAAGCTCTTCAATGTCGTCGACGTGAAGCAGGTAGGTGTGCCCTATCTGATGTTCCCGGTCGAGTAAGGCTGTAATCCGTTCATTGATTGCCTTGAGCAGTTTCGCGCAGTCTACTCCATCGATACTCCTTTTGATCTCAGCATGTTACGGCTCCGGCATCAGCTCGAAGAAGGTGAAACGGCGTCGCAGGGCTGTGTCGAGCATCTGGATGGAACGGTCCGCCGTATTCATCGTGCCAATAATGTACAGGTTGTCCGGGACGCCGAACACGTCGCCCGAATAGGGTAACGTCACCCGGGTTGCATCGTCCCGGTCGAGACGCCGTGAATCCTCGATCAACGTGATCAATTCGCCGAATATCTTGGCGATGTTGCCCCGATTAATCTCGTCGATTACAAGGACGAAGCGCTCTTCATTCTCGGCATCTTCCGCCACCTTGGCGATACTCTTGAAGATGCCATGGTGCAACTCGTAGGCGACTGACTCCCCTTCCAGCCTGGGCCGGATTCCCTCAATGAAATCCTCGTAGGCGAAGTTTTGGTGAAACGTCACCATTGCAATGCGCCCCTCGCCCGTTTTGGGATCGAACCGAAGACTATGGAACCGATCTCGATCAACATCGGATTGCACTTCCTCGCCGTCGATGATGGCCAAGGCATGATTCACCGCATTCCAGGTCTTCCCGGTCCCTGGTGGGCCGTACAGTATCCGGTTGCGGGTGTGTTCCACGCGATTAGTGTCGGTTATCGTGGGAGGATCGTGTGGCTCGGGCGAACTGAGATGATCCAGCAACCTAAAGGTCGCGGAATATTCGGAGGCGTTCCGAAAGTGTCGAGCTATCGCCTCAGCACGAGAAATCCCCCGATTCTGCGGACTCCGAAGTAAGTTGTCGACGGACTGCTTATTTAACCACAATACATGGATTTTGCTGTCACCGTTCAAGGCATGTCTGTATTCATTTCTGTACACGATTCCGATTCCCTTCGAGTGCGGTCCGTACCGCACGAGAATAACGTCGCCTCGATCCGGCTCATTGAGAGGATATACAAGCGCGTGTTCCACCGGCTCGAATTCGTCCCAACCCACTTCTCCGCCTGGACCACCAGTGTAAACGTAGTTATTAGCGTTGAACCGGTCCCAGTGGTCCTCCTCTTGGCCATGTGCGTTCGAACTGATCTGAAAGTAGGAATTTGCGTTAATTGTCAAGTTATTTTTTGAGCACAAAAAAGCAAGGATGTTTATCTCAAATAGTCGGCAATCTGGGAACGCAGCGTGCACGCTCGCAATCAGCTCTCCATATTGGAGAAAGCCAATGCGTGTCGGCGGCTTGGAGAACCCAAAAAGTCCCAGCTTAGTTGTATGGTCGTCAATGGGAATGAATTCACGGGCATTAATCAAAAAAAGGGCTTGCGTTAATTTCTTGACACCGACGTTTCCGATTTCTAATGTGTCTTCAAATTCTTGAGGATCGACGTCGTTAAAACCAGATACAGCACTTAGAAATAATTGCCAAAGCAAATCTGGATTACCGTTGTCGCCAGCGTGAAACAGGATATTGTTCAGTATCCCTTGGGGAAATACGAATGCGTCATCCAATTCCACTGGAAGCGGATTTTCCATCTCGAATTGATGGTTGATGTATCCACATATCCGATTCCTGTTTTCCAAAGACGTTCCCACATAACCCTAAAGTGTGTAGAAAAACGAAAATGGATCGATGAAATTGTCGCCGTAATTGAGTAACGCTGGATTTGTTCCGTCTTTTTTCCATGGCACTTCCCTTGCCGCGTCGGCTAAATCCTGCTGGCTCTCGTCCGCAATCTTCTTCGCAAGTTCCGTGAACCAAGGAACCCATGCGTAAATTTCTTTCATAGGCTATACTTCCTCTCGACTTAAGCGCCTACTATATGTGTTGATGCGATGGATGCGGCCATTCATTGCTAATTCAAAACCATCCACGTTCAAGCGCAATGTCTTCGTCTTCGATTTTGCTACCCAATAGCGGTTCCACGTGGGACAGGAAACGCTTGAACTCGTGTTTGACAGTTCCTCATACATATTGTGGCAGATGGGTGTCCGGGGGGACGTAGAAACAAAGGCTTGCGGCGGTTTCGGCTGGATACAGGCTCCGGATGGATAGATACATGGAGTGATCCGTCAGGCATTGTGGGCCGGTATGGAGTTCGGTATCATTGGATACATGTACCTGCGCCAGTCCACGCAAAAGCGCGCCGACGGCTCCAAGCTCCGGCACCTGCAAATCGCCGAGAACGAATGGGACCCGGCGAAGAAGCGCTCGCGGGTGCGGATTCTGTACAACTGCGGCCGCGCCGACGATCCCGAGGCCACGGAGCGGCTGCGGCGGTTGGCCCGCAGCATCCTGAAGCGCTGCTCGCCGGAGGAACTGGCCGCGGCGGACACGGGATTGACCGTGGTGGACGCGTGGCCCCACGGGGACATCCACGTCCTGGGGGCGTTGTGGCGGCGGGCGGGCTTGCCGGAACTGATCGGGGAGCTGGTGGACGCGCGCAAGTTCGGGTTTCCCGTGGAGCGGGCGTTGTTCGCGCTGGTGGCCAACCGGACGTGCGCGCCGTCGTCGAAGTGGCGCTGTTGGGAACGGTGGCTGGCCGGGGAGGTGCGCATCGAGGGCTGCGGGGGCTTGGAGCCGCAACACCTGTACCGGGCGATGGACGTGCTGCAGGCGCACAAGGACGCGCTGGAGGAAGGGTTGTACCATCGCCTGGCGGACTTGTTGAACCTGGACGTGGAGGTCATGTTCTACGACACGACCTCGCTTCACTTCGAGATCGCCGACGAGGACCCCGACGACCCGGAGACGGGGGCGCCGGGCCTGCGCAAGCGGGGCCATTCGAAGAACGGGCGCGGCGACGCGCCGCAGTTGCTGGTGGGGCTGGCGGTGACGCGGGAAGGCTTTCCGGTGCGCCACTGGGTGTTTCCGGGCAACACGGTGGACGTGACCACGGTGGAGCGGGTGAAGGCGGATCTGGGGGGCTGGCGGCTGAACCGCTGCGTGTTCGTGGGCGACGCCGGGATGGTGTCGGCGCAGAACCTGCGCGCGCTGGCGCGCGGCGGCGGCCGGTACATCGTGTGCATGCCGGCGCGCCGGGGTTCGGAGGTGGACAAGGAGGTCGTCGGCCGCCGCGGGCGCTACCGGGAGGTGGCGCCGAACCTCAAGGTCAAGGAGGTCGTCGTCGGCGACGGGGAGCGGCGTCGCCGTTACGCGGTGTGCTTCAACCCCCGGGAGGCCGAACGCCGGCGGGCGCATCGCCGGGAGGTGTTGGCGGAGCTGGAGGCCGAACTGGCCACGGTGTCGGACCTCCCCGACGGCGAACAGCACCGCAAGCGGGTGTGCGGGTTGCGCGCCAGCGCCCGCTACGGGCGGTACGTGCGCCTGACCAAGGGCGGGCGTCCGCGCGTCGACCGCGCCAAGGTCAAGGCCGCGGAGCGCCTCGACGGCAAGTTCGTGGTCCACGGCAACGACGACACGCTCACCGCCGAGGACCTGGCGCTGGGCTACAAGCAGCTGTACCGCGTCGAGCAATCCTTCCGGCAACTGAAAAGCGAGTTGCGGCTGCGCCCCGTATACCATCGGGTGGCGCGCCGCATCCACGCGCACATCGCGCTAAGCGTCATCGCCCTGTTGCTGGAACGGCTCGCCGAGCACGCCTGCGGTGACACCTGGCGGAACATCCGCGACGATCTGCGGCAGATCAAACTTGTCCAATTGTCGGGGCCGAACGGGGACCTGTGGCAGGTCACCGAACCCCGTCCAAACGCCCGCAAGCGACTGAAATCCTTACAAATAACCCCGCCGCCGCCGATCCTGAAGCTGGGCTGAACGCCTAGTGACATGGGTGCTTTCGGGAACGCCCGCAAGCCTTTGTTTTGCCTAAGAATATCGCATTTCTGTATCTATGAACTGTCAAACACGAGTTGAATGCATCAGGCGCGAAGGGGTTATCAGAGAGGAAGCGTTCAAACTGGTCCCGTGTGGCTACACGTCCCGCCGTTGAGGCGAAGTTCTGCCGCAAATTGGCGGACATGCGCCTCGCTTTGCGCAGAATAATGACTTCTTGGACGGAAGTGACGGACGTGCTGATTGGCGTCATGTCCAACCACTCGCAAAGCAGGAAATACCGCGAATTGGGGAGCGCAAGTTTCAGGTCGTGGGCTGTCGCGGCAGCCTCCTGGAACATCGTTTTGTCCAGGTTCGTTTTTATTTCGGCGGCAACATAGGCGAGATGCGTTTTCGTTTCGTGGGCGTCTTCAAAGTCCTGACGGTGCGAAGTCTTCAGGAACAAGGGCCGGGCCATCGCGAAATCCTGGTCTTTTTCCCTGATGGCCATTCCGCCGCCAGCCGTTACATTCGTCAATTCAGAATCGAATCGGAGTTGCGCGAAGGCAGTCACTGGCCCCAATGTTAAATCGCTGCCTGCGAGTCGATCGGCAAACACTCGGCGCACCAATCTGGGGAGGAATTCCTCTACGATGGTGTTGTCGAGCTTGAGTTGACCTTTCTGCCGATACAGGAAATTTTCGTTGCTGTCGAATACGAGATCCAAGTCAATGAAGGTTTTGTAGCGACTCAACGCAGAAACCATGGGATGCATGACGGATCCGCCGGTACCCGGCGTTCTTTCCATCTCATCGATCCATGCTTCATACCGTGCAATCGCGGCCCGCACCCTCGGCCGGTCGCTCGATGGAAGCTTGTCGTTCTCGTAAAGGGCTCGAAGTTTGTCGCCGTGCGGCGTTGGAAAGGGCATCGTCACGCAGCCGCGCTGGCGACCGGCGGTAAATTCAACACCGGTGACGGCGAAACGTCGCGCACCCGCTCGATGGCTTGCTCAAGCCCGTCGCGCTCCTTTGATGGAGCGTGCGGGCCGGCGGCGCACAACGCTTCTCTGGCAACGCTGCGCGCCTCGGTCAGGCAGAAGTCTTCAGAAGCATCTCCGCGGATGGATCCAAAGTGAAGAATGTCTTCGTAGATATCCACTCCGAAGCGATTCCGAAACACGCGCTCCTGACGCCGTTCCAACCGCAAGCCTGCGCTCCGAACGGCAAGTTCGGCGACAATTTCGCCATTGAAGAATGGCGTCCCTCGAACTGACGACTCGCGTCCGAGCACAAGAATGAGTCTGCCGTCCGGCTTGGTTACTCGCGCTGTTTCGCGGATGGCCAGCGCCATGTCAAGACAGTATTGGATCACGGTGAGGAATCGATTGCCCCGATTCTGGCGGTTTGAGCCAATCTCGGAGCGGGCAACGGCGAGGACATCCCAATCCAGGGCTTCAACGGAGCGCCGAAACTGTTGATGATAGTTGAAGACGTTGATATAGGGTGGAGAAGTGACGACGAAATCGATGGAATCGGTCTCGATCGGCAGGTTCCTCGCATCGGCATGATGTACGACTACGGGCAACTCCGATTCCGGCAGCTCCCGAACCGTTTTCGCCAAGCGATACCAAAGCTTGTGAATCTTGTCGGCGTCCAGATGGGGTTGATGAAAGTCGCACAGCACAATGAGCGCCGCCGTGAGGACCTTGGGTGGGCCATGAGCCGAATCTCGCCAGATGCCGACAAGAGACGCTTCCAACTCGTTGCGGTCGATTGCCTGGTCCGAGGCGCTGCGAAACAGTGGTCCGTGGGGCAAGCCTATGGCTTGGCTCAGCCGATCCTCAATGTCCTCCAGTATCTTGGTCCGCCGATTCACGCCGATATTGACGAGTTCGTAGACCCGGGAAAGGATCAGGGCCGCTGGATTCAGTTCGCTCCCGTGTGCCGAGAGCCCGAAACGCACTGCTTCGCCCAGTGAGGTTCCGCTGCCGGCGAACGGGTCGAGTACGGTACCGCTGGCGGGAGCATACTTTTCCAGAAGCGCCTCGACGAATTGGGGCGAGAACTGGCCGGTCCACGGAAAGCGGTTGGTTCGCACCCGCTTGGCAATATCGAGACGGCTTCGGGGAAGCGATTTCCGGTCTAGGGGAGTTGCAGCGAAGGCACCGTCGAGCAGCATTGACGCAGGGCTCAGCATCTTGAGGCGATGCCTCAGTCTAGCATGGGCGTTTTTCGACGGCGGGGTGCAAATCTCAATATATTGGCCGGATATACGGGCCAATTCGGCTCGCTGCGGCTTATGAAAACGCTGCGGCCTAAAATAGTTCCGAAGCGTCCGGCTCCGCCGCGTCGCGGCCCTCGTAACGGTTGGGAATGAAATCGCCCGTCAGCATGTCCCGGTAGGACATCCCCGGCGGCACCATGGGATAGACGCCCGCTTCCGGATCGATGATCACCTCCAGGAAGGCCGGTCCCTCGAACTCCAGGAATTCGCGCAGGACTCGAGGCACGTCTTCCTTGCGGTTCAGTTTCTCGGCGTACTCGAAACCGTCGGCCTGCGCCGACCTGACGAAGTCCTTCTTGCGCAACGACTTGTCGCTGCCGGACAGCCGGCCCTTGAAAAACAGCCGCTGCCACTGCATGACCATGCCGTCGCCGTAATTGTTCAGAACGAGGACCTTGATGGGAAGTCCGTAGGTGGTCACGGTCTCCAGTTCGCCCAGGTTCATGCGGATGCTGGCGTCGCCGTCCACATCGATCACCAGCCGGCCGGGCCGGCCGAACTGCGCGCCGATCGCGGCGGGCAGGCCGAAGCCCATGGTGCCCATGCTTCCGGAAGTCAGCCAGAGTCTCGGTTCGCTGAAATCGAAGTATTGCGCCGCCCACATCTGGTGCTGTCCGACGCCGGTGGAAATGATGGCGTGACCCCGGGTGATTTCGTTGATGGTTTCAATCACGTGGTTGGGTTGGATGAGTTCACTGTCGCGGTCGTAGTTGAGGGCGTACGTGGTCTTCAATTGCCGCAACTCGTCGTGCCACCGGGCGAAGTCGTTCGCAAATCCGGTGCGCCGGCCGTAACGGGTCAGCGTCTCCAGGGCATCGGGCAGCAGGCCGACGTGAAACCAGTCCGCCCGCTTGACCTTGTGGATCTCCGAGGGATCGATGTCGAAATGCAGCACGCGCCTGGCATTGCGCGCGAACCTGGGCGGGTCGCCCGCGACCCGGTCGTCAAAGCGAGCGCCGACGGCGATCAGCAGGTCGCAGTCGTCGACGGCATAGTTGGCATAGGCTGTTCCGTGCATGCCCAGCATGTGCAGGGCAAGTGGGTGGCGGGTGTCGAAGCTGCCGAGGCCCATGAGCGTGGTGGTGACCGGTATCCGGAAAGCCAGCGCGAGCCCGCGCAGGGCGGGGGCTGCGTTGGCGTTGATGACGCCGCCGCCGGCGTAGATCAGCGGCCTGCGGCTTTCGCCCAGCAGCTCGAAGAATTCCCGGCAGCGCTCCTCGGTCATGACGTTTTCGCGCATCTTCTGAATTCGATGCCGATAGCCGGGAATCGGCAGCAATCCCTCGCCGCGGTAGGGGCCGATCCAGTTCTGCACATCCTTGGGGACATCCACGACCACGGGGCCGGGACGGCCGGATTGGGCGATCTCCAGGGCGGATCGCACGGTTGTCTCAAGGCGTTCGGGATCGGTGACCAGGAACACGTGCTTTGCGACCGAGCCCATCACGCCCGTCACCGGCGCTTCCTGGAAGGCATCGCTGCCGATGGCGGCCGTGGGCACTTGCCCGCAAATGACCACAATGGGAATGGAGTCGGCGATGCAGTCCCTCACCGGCGTAACGCAGTTGGTCGCTCCGGGTCCGGAGGTGACGATGACCACGCCCGGCCGGCCGGAGGCGCGCGCATAGCCGGCCGCCATGAAACAGGCGCCCTGTTCATTGGCGGGAACGATCAGCGACATCGCGTCGCGGCCATCGCGGCCGTGTTCGTCGTTGTAACGGAACACGGCGTCGTAGGTCGGGAGAATGGCCCCACCGCTGTAGCCGAACACGGTGTCCACGCCCTGGTCCGCGAGCACCTGGACGATCATCTCCGCGCCGCTCATCCTGGTTCCCGCCAACGGATGCGGGCTGGCCGGCCTGATTTGTGTACCCGTGGTCATCGCTCTTCGAATCGAATCCGCCGCGGACGCCAAAACCGCCGCGATCCGGCGGGCCGTGACAAAAGCCCCGCCGCATTCGGCGGGCGTCCGTTTACGGGGCGAGTGTTGATGAAAAATTCCCGTATTGCAATAGTCGTTGCACTGAGCCAACATTCGCGGCGGATACTGGACAGGCGGCGCTCTGAAGTTGACGGACACCGTGAGACACATCGTTTCAATATTGCTTCAGAACGAGGCGGGCGCGCTGTCGCGGGTGGCGAACCTGTTCTCCACCCGGGGCTACAACATCGAGAGCCTGAATGTTGCGCCGACGGACGACGAAACCGTGTCGCGGTTGACGTTGGTCACCAATGGGTCGGAAACGGTCATGGACCAGATCATCAAGCAACTGGGCAAACTGGTGGATGTGGTCAACATTGTCGACATGACCGACGATGATCATATCGAGCGCGAACTGGCGCTGTTCAAGGTCCAGATGCCCGGGGATGACTGGGCGCCGATGGCGCGCACGGCCGAAGAATTCGGCGCCAGGGTACTGGATGATCGGGAAGGCCACTTCACCGTCGAGCTGATGGGCGGCAGCGGCGAAATCGACCGATTCATCGCCGCCATTTCGGCGCGGGCGGATGTGCTGACGGTGGTTCGCAGCGGCGCCATGGCCGTGGCGCGCGGTGCGCCTCTTCTTACGCCGAACTAGCCGCCGCGTTGCGGCAGGAAAATGGTTTTCGGGCACTCCGATGAACTCGCATGCGCAAAATGCAGAACGCTTTGCCCAGGCGAAGCGCTGCGTGCTGAAAATCGGCTCGACGCTGTTCGTCGATGCCTCCACCGGCAGCCTGCAGCGAAGTTGGCTCGAGGCCGTTTGCGCCGACGTCGCCGAAATGCGCGCCCGGGACCAGGAGATTGTGGTCGTTTCCTCCGGCGCCATTGCGCTTGGGGCCGGACCGCTGGGCATCGACCCGCTGACGCACCGCCTTCAGGAAAGTCAGGCCGCTGCGGCGGCCGGCCAGATCAAGCTGGCCCATGCATACCAGGAGATCCTCGCCGCTCACGGCATCGCTGCCGCCCAGGTCCTGCTGACGCTGGACGACAGCGAGAACCGGCGCCGTTACCTGAATGCCGCGAATACGCTGTTCACGCTGCTGAAGCGCGGGGCGGTGCCGGTGGTCAACGAGAACGACACGGTGGCGACGGAGGAGATCCGTTGCGGAGACAACGACCGGCTTGCTGCACGCGTGGCGCAGATGATCAGCGCGGACTGCCTGATTCTGCTTTCGGATGTAGACGGCTTCTATACGGCCGATCCCAACATCGATCCGGGCGCCGAACACATCGCAGAGATTTCGGCATTGTCGGAAGCTCACCTGAGCATGGCGGGCGGCGCCGGGTCGGCCTACGGCTCCGGCGGCATGCGGACCAAGCTCGATGCGGCCCGCATTGCCATGGGCGCGGGTTGCCGCATGGCGATCGCCTCGGGTCGTGTCGCGAATCCGCTAAGGGCTCTGCGCGAGGGCGCCAGGGCCACGTGGTTCCTGCCCGGTTCCACCCCCAGGGCGTCCCGGAAACAGTGGATTGCCGGTACGCTGAAGCCCCGCGGCAAACTGACCGTCGACGACGGAGCCAGGCGTGCCCTGGTATCCGGGCGAAGCTTGTTGCCTGCCGGCGTTACCCGGATCAGCGGCGATTTTGAACGCGGCGACGCGGTAGACGTGCTGGATCGAGCCGGGCTCGAACTGGGGCGGGGCCTGGTCGCCTACCCGGCGGTGGAGGCACGCGCCATCGCCGGGCATCGCTCGGATGCGATCGAAGGAATTTTGGGCTATCGTGGCCGCGACGAAATGATCCACCGGGACGATCTGGCACTGACATTGAACGAGATAGAACCATGATTGCAACGCAACGAGACATTGCCCAGGACTTGTACCGGCAGATGATGAACATCGGTGCGGCTGCCCGGGATGCTGCCCGGATGCTTTCCCGCGTGGATGCGGACGGCAAGACGCAGGCGCTGCGGGCTGCGGCGAACGCCATGCGGAAGAACATGCCGGACATCCTCGCAGCGAATGCCAGGGATTTGGAAGCCGGGCGCCGGAAGCAGCTTACCGCGGCCCTCCTGGACCGCCTCGCGCTGGACGAGCAGCGCGTGGAGGCGACGGCCCGGGGCGTGGAGAGCATCGCGGACTTCGACGATCCCGTCGGCGGTGTGATCGCCGAATGGGAACGCCCCAACGGCTTGCGAATTCAACGCGTGCGGGTGCCGCTGGGCGTGATCGGGATCATCTACGAGAGCCGCCCCAACGTGACTGCCGATGCCGGGGCGCTGTGCCTGAAGAGCGGCAACGCCGTGATCCTGCGCGGCGGCACCGAGGCCGCTCATTCCAACGCCGCCATTCACGTCTGCCTGGTGGAGGGCCTGGAGGAGGCGGGGTTGCCGCCCGGGGCCGTGCAGCGGGTGCCGACCCAGGACCGGGAGGCGGTGGGAATCCTGCTCCGGGAGATGGGCGAGTACCTGGACGTGATCGTGCCCCGCGGCGGCAAGGGCCTCATTGCCAGGGTCCAGCAGGACGCCCGGGTGCCGGTCATGGGCCACCTGGAAGGGATCTGCCATACCTACGTGCACGAGTCCGCCGATCTTGCGAAGGCGCGGAAAGTCGTCGTCAATGCCAAGATGCGGCGCACCGGCATTTGCGGCGCCACCGAGACGCTGCTCGTGGACCGCAGCGCGCCCGCGGGAACGCTCGCTGCGCTTGTGGACGACCTGGTTGCCGCCGGCTGCGAAGTGCGAGGCGATGCGGAGTCGCAGCGCAGCGACTCACGGGTACGGGCGGCCGCCGATTCGGACTGGGGCAAGGAATACCTGGATGCCATCATCGCGCTACGCGTGGTGGACGATATTGATGAGGCCATGGCGCACATTCGCCGCCATGGTTCGGGCCATACCGAAGCCATCATCGCCGAAAATTCCGGCGCGGCCGAGCGGTTCCTGAACGAACTGGACAGTTCCATCCTGCTGCACAATGCCTCGACGCAGTTCGCCGACGGCGGCGAGTTCGGCATGGGCGCCGAAATCGGCATCGCCACCGGCCGGATCCACGCCCGCGGCCCCGTGGGCGCCGAGCAGTTGACCAGCTACAAGTACGTGGTTCGGGGAGACGGTCAGACGCGGCCCAGATGATCCAGCAGCGTCCGGCGGTAGATTTCGGTGACTTCTTCGAGACTGCGTTTTTTCGCGTCGGCTTCGTCCCGCGACTCCTCGGCAATGGGCGAGTACGACAGTAGTTCGTAAATCCATTCGGCGCCTTCGTGAAAGCGGGGAGTCACACCGGCGGCCTTGTACGTGGCGGCGATCTCGCGCATTTCGCCCGTGAAGCGTCCCGCGTCGCAAGCGATGTTCGGCATGCGCTTTACCATGGATGCGTGGACATCCGGCAGGCTGTGCTTCACTTCCCTGCGTAGGTTCTCGCCGACGCCCAGTTGTTCGGCGGCCAGAATCGCAGCGGCGCGCAAGGCGTTGGCGCCTTTGTTCAACGATGCGTAGACCATCTTCATTGCCGAGGCGCGGCCGACCTCGGCGCCGAGCGGTTTGACATCGATTCTCTCCGTCGCGATCCGGCCCAGCGCGTCTTCGTGAGGCCCGCTGGTATAGAACCGCACTGGCAGGCGACCGGCGCCGGGCGGGGCGCCGACGATCCCGGCGTCCTGGAAGTCGACCTCGTGGTGTGCGGCAATTTCGGCGATCTCGCGAACCGTGGATGGCGCCACCGCATTGCATTCGACATACAATGCCTTGCTTGTTGTTTCCCGAATCAACGGGACAATCTCTCGCACAACCGCCATGGCAGCGGAAGGCGGGACGATGGAGAGCAGCATGTCCGCTTCGGCGGCAAGGGTTTCATAGTCCCCGACGTTGCGAGCTCCAGCTCGCGCCGCCAGCTTCCGGGAGCGTTGGCTGCGCCCCTTGAGACAAGTGGCGACGTCAAAGCCGTTCTCGAGAAGTTCCGCGGCGACGCTGCTGCCCATGTCGCCTGCACCGATGATCGCGACGCGGTTAATTCTGCGCTTGGGCATGGCCGGGGTGTCCTGCGCGTGCGCCCGGTAATTCCGGCTAACTTCCCCAGGGCCTGATCGCCGCCTTCAAATGCGCATAGCCCTCAAGAAATCCGGGGCGTTCCCCGGAATAGATGTCGTCAAACGTCAAGAGCACCTGGTCCAGCCAAGCGTGCAGTTCCTGGTGATCGGGATTGGCGTCCCGGTACGCATCGCGGATCAGCACATAGTGGATCCGCGGGTCGTAGGGCTTCTTGATGCCGCCCATGGACTCGTCGCCGTCCAGCAGCCGGAGCAGCATCGCGTCGGCGGAACCCAGCGTCTGCTCGTGGATCGGCGGGCCCTCCATGCGGTACATCACCGAGGTCATGTCGCGGCCGTTGCCGGTGGTGTAGCCCATGTCTTCCCAGATGTTGTCGGCGCTGGCGCCCACGTGATCCAGGACCTTTCCGGCAAAGAAGCGCAGCGGATCGGATACGTCGGCGAGCAGGTCCGTCAGGCGGTCTCCATCCAGATCGGTGGCGAGGATGATGGCGTCCTGTTTCTGGATCAGGTCCCAGAGCAGAATCCCGTAGTTGGTATCGGCAATGTGCTGCTCGATGCGCCCGCCCCATTTCTCCATGCCGTCCTTGAAGCCGGCGGGGAGCAGGTTGACGATGCGGTCGACCAGTTCGCGGTGCTCTACGTAGCCATCGACGGCGTACCGGCGGCCGACCTCGAATTTCGTCCCCTGCAGCATCCACGACAGGATGCCGGAGTTGACCCCGTCTTCCTGGGCCTGGGTCGGCTTGTAGGCTACCCGCCCCACGTGGCCGGTTTCGTGCACCATCTGCAGGAATCGCCGCACGGCGTATGCCATCTGGACCCCCGGCGTATTCATCTCGCAATGGATGATCCCGGTTTCGGGGTCGACGTCGAACACCGATTTGTCCTGCGAATACGGCAGGCAGGGCATGCAGCGGACCACGGTTATGGGGCCGTAGGGCCGCACGTTGCAGTACACGCCGGCCTGGGTGCGCAGCGGCGCGTTGCCTGACTTGCCCATGACCACGACGCGTTCGCCGCAGTCGCCGTTGACGTAGGCATCGCCTGCGGTGGACCACTTGATGGAGATGCAGGGCATGTTGCCGAACCAGCTCAGCGGCGCCAGCTTCATGTCGTGACGGTACTGCGCCCACATGGGTACCGCGTAGAAGGGCAGGCCGAGAATGTCGATGGCGGCCACGGTGCCCAGCAGCGCGTACGCGTCGGTGAGCGAGTGGGCGACGGGCTGGACCGAACCATCGTGGTTGCCGCCGCGCCAGATGACCGCGTCCGGACAACCCGTGGGGCGCAGTTCGGCCGGTTCGTACAGGGACTCAAGCAGGCCGAAAAGATCCCCGCCGGCGGCTTCCGTTCGGGCGATTGTCATCAGGTCGAGCATGATCTTGGTTTCCAGGCGGATGGTCCGGGGCACGGCGCCGCGCGCCGGCGTCCGGTTCCGGGAGCGCGCTGCAAGCGGCGGGTATTATACGGAAGGATCGTCCGGCGCGCCGGGCGCCTGCACGGCTTCGTAGATCAGGTGTGGGCGGTCGCCGCTCCGAGAGTAGACGTGCTCGCTGGCCATGTCCCGAAGTGCCGCATCCCGCTCCGCGCGGTTGGCGAACCAATGGAACTGCTCCCAATCGGTCCCCAGGAGGCGTCCGAAGGTATCCCCTGCCGGCAGCCTGACCCGAATGCCGTAGGGCTTTTCGGGAGTCGGCTGTCGATTGAGGTTGTGTGAGTGGCAGATTTCCATTCGCGGCGTTCCTTCGCGTTTCTGCCGGCCAAGCGCGGCAGCGATTGCCTGCTACAATCTTAACCCGGATGTCTCGCCGGCGTGCGGACAGACTCGGGATGATCATCGGCGAGTCCCGATGCGTCGGAATACGGCGGCCCGCGCCAGAACGACGGGACCGGCGTGAGCGTCGATCAGGAGCAAAGGGTTTGTCCAGGGTCCCTCAAACAGGCCAGTTTTTTGCGGTAGGCGGTGCGGTTCAGCCGGACCGGCCGTGCTACATCGAGCGATCCGCCGACGCGGCGCTGTTGCAGGGCATTCGCGAGCGCCAGTTCTGCTACATACTGGCGCCCAAGGCCAGCGGCAAGTCCAGCCTGATGGCCCGCACCGTCCGCAGCCTGCGCGCCGGGGAACAGCTGGTCGCGGTTGTGGATCTGGCCCAGATCGGCATGGGCGGTGAACAGTCCGGAGGCGCCGAAGCCGGGCGCTGGTCCTACAGTATCGCCTACCGGGTGCTGCGTGAACTTCGGCTGAAGGTGGACCTGCAGGCCTGGTGGCAGGGCAAGGGCGCCCTGCCCGGCGAGCAAAGGCTCGCCGAATTTTTCTGGGAGGTGGTACTCCCCAACACCTCCGAACCCGTCACCGTGTTCCTGGACGAAATCGAAAGAGCCATCGGGCTGCCTTTCGCCAAGGAACTCTTCGGCGGCATCCGATCCTGTTACAGCGGCCGCACGACGGAACCCGAACTGGAGCGGCTGAACTTCGTCGTACTGGGCGTGGCGGCGCCGCGCCAGCTCTGCCCCGACACTTCGATCTCCCCGTTCGTCGAAGGTCGCCGGATCGAGTTGCCGGACTTCAGCCTGGACGAGACCTATGGTCTTGCGACGGGTTTCGGAGATGACACCCGGCACGGACGTGTCGCGCTTCGGGCCATATTCCCCTGGACGTCGGGCCAACCCTACCTTACCCAGAAGGTCGCCCGCGGACTGGCGCGCCGAGGCGGCATGCCCAGCAAGCTCGAGGCGGTGCTGAAGGACCAGTTCCTCGGCCCGGGTGCGCGGCGCAGCGAGGCGCTCCTCGGCCACATCCGTACGTTCCTGACAGGCCGCGCGCGCGCGCGACGGCAGACGCTGGCGCTGCTGGGGCGGGTCGTCAAGGGCGAGATGCTTCTTTATGACCCCGGTTCGCTTGCAAACCAGTTATTGCTCCTCTCGGGCGTGATCGGGGTGCGCGCCGATGGCCAGCTGGGTTTTCGCAACAAGTTGTTCGAGGGGGTCTTCGGCAGGGAGTGGGTCGCCTCGGAGATGCCGTTCGCCTGGCGCAGGTGGTCCGTGGCGGTGACGCTGATAGCCGCGCTGATCGGCGGTTCCATCTGGTACGTCCGCTACGTACCTCGCCCGCACATCGAGGTTCTTTCCGCGGCCACGGCGGATCTTGACGCCGAATTGCAGGCCCACGACAGACTGAGCCGACTGCCCGGGTTCGCCGGCGTCGCCGACCGGTTGCTGACCGCCGTGGTGGCCCGGCGCAGCCGGGAATCGGGGACGTTCGAAGAAGTCGCGGGCATGGATGCCGTGTTGCGCGGGCTGGAAGGGTATGGCGATCTCGCCGACCGGCTCATGGACGAGTATTGGATACGGCGGGCGGAGCACGCAATCCGGCGGGAACGCCGGGACGAGGCGCTGCTTCTCAGCGCCAAGGCGGCGGCCGGCGGCGACGAATACGCCCGCCGGCTGGCCGCGGAGTTGGTCGGCGACGACTACCGTTCACTGATTCGCAGTTTCAGACTCGCCGAAGCGCCGGCCCGCTGGGAGGTGGACTGGCAGTCCGAAGAATTGGCGCTGGTCGACCTGAACCACCAGGTGCGCCGGCTGCGCCTCAACAGTTTCGGCAAGTTGGACTTCGAGAATCGGCTCACGTCGTTGCAACACTTGCCGGTCAGCCGGGAGATCACGGTAAACGAACCCGGATCGGCCGGTGCATTTCAGCTGCGCCTGACCCTTGACCATCCTGCGCCGGAGGAACTGTTGGCTACGTTACAGGCTCCCAGTGGTGCCCAGGTAAGCCTCGCTCCAGGCGTCGACAGCACCGGTACATACACGGTCACGGCCGGCGGCCGTTCGCCGTTGGCGATATTGGCGGATGAGAATCGGCGCGGCGTGTGGCGCCTGACGCTGGTGGACCGCGGCGTGGATTCCGCCGGACAGCTTATCCGCTGGGGCCTGTATTTCGCGGAGGAGGTGCGCGGCTGGGAAGATCAGCCCCAGGGCCTCGCCATTTCCGATCCGCTGCGCACGGACCAGGTGGATGTGAATCTCAGCATCGACGGTCGGCTGGCCATCGCTCATCCGTCGCGCCAGAGCGTAGTGGGCGCGGTGTCGCTATGGGATCTCAGGACCAATACCCTGGTGGGTGACGTGCAACTGGACGCGGAACCGGAATATGTTGCGCTGACCGGAGACACTTCGAGGATTCTCGCCGTTGCGGGAGACCGGTTGGAGCTTTGGGACGCGAGGACCGGGGCCCTGGTGTCGCGGGTGGGAACGCAGACGGGGTTCTTGCTGCCACCGGCGCTCACCGACAGCGGCGGGCACGTCGTGATCGCCGAGCGGCTTGACGAGCAGGACTCGCTCTACAGCCTGTTTCGCACCGCGGACGGCGAACTCCTGTCAAGCGTTGCCGGTCTTGCCGGGGTGACCGACTGGATGCTGGGACCCGACGCCCGTTACCTCGTGCTGATCGGACCGTCCCGGCTGGTGCGGGTCATGGATCCCCGCAGCGGCGAACTGCTGCGCGAGCTGCCCCACCGGCGCGATCCGGCGCGGCTGGTGGCCGCTGCGACGGGCGACCTCTTGCTGACCATCGACGATATCGGTGACATGTTCGTCTGGGATCTGAACGGGGCGGAGCCCGGATCAACCCAGGCAGTGCGCCTTGGACAGACCGGCGCGCCGGAGAGCGTAAGCATCGCTGCCGACGCCTCGATGGTGGCCTACCAGGCCCTGCCCGGTCAGGTGGTGGTCCGCGGACTGACCGGCCGCGCGGCGCCCATGAGCTTCAGGGTGAGCCAGGAGGGGGCGCCGATTCGAACGCGGCTGGCGCCCGACGGCAGCCGGCTCCTCACCTACAACGCACAGCAGTTCCAACTCTGGAACCTGGCCGGTTCCGGGCCTGCGGCGTCCGCGGAAACCGAACTGACGGCGATCGGCCTGGACCCGCTTGAAGGTATCGCGGTGCTGGGTTTTCTGGACGGCCACGTCGGGGTGATTCGGGACGAACGGGCGGACATACCCGTTTCCGCCGATCCGGGAGTCAACTTCATCGGGCACCAGGGCAGCATTGCCAGCATCGACGTCAACGCCGGGAGCGGCGTCATCGCCAGCGGCGGAAGCGATGGCCTGGTCAGGACATGGGAGCTGGACTCCGGAGCGCCCACTGCGCCGTTCATGCGCCATCCCCAGGGGCCCGTCCATGTTGTGACGATCGGCAACGGCGGGCGGTGGCTGGCAAGCGGGGCTGAACTCACTGCGAGGGTCTGGAATGCGGCGGACGGCGCCCTGGTGCGTGAATTGCCCGTCAGCGGAGGCGTCGTGTCCATCGCCGTTGACGGCCACTCCGGTTTGCTCAGCGTGGGCGACCGGGACGGCAATGTCTTCCTGACCGCCGTGGAATCGGCAGTAACGCCGGACTCGGTGCGGGTGCGCGGCGCGGCGACGGCGCTCGCATTCGGCGCCGGCGGATCGCGCCTGGTCACCGGCGACGCGGCAGGCAATGTACGGCTATGGGAAGTGGAGAGCCTGGCCCCCGTGGGCGAACCGCACAACTTTGTCCACCCCGTACGGTGGCTCGGTTTCAGCGGCAACGGCGAGTTCCTGCTGGTTCAGACCGATCACTGGATGCATCGGTTCTCGGTCGGCGACGAGGGTCTCGCGCTCGCGGGCAGCCGCCTGCTGGATGCCGGGATGGAGGCGGGCGCCGCGCTGCTGGTTCCCGACGGCAGCCGCATCAGGATGGTCGGCGGCCGCGGAACGGGCGAGCCGCACTTCCGCGAACTGGACATGGTGCGTCTGGGCACCGAGCCTCTTCCGCCCGATTCGATCCTGTTGAGCCGCAATTGGTCCCGTATTCTGGGTCTTGGCGTGGGGGAACGGGGCGAGGTCGTACCGGATTCCCACTGACGCGCGATGGTCGGCTGAATGGAGCACCTTTTCGTCGCGATCCATGCCGAGGCAGCCCCTGTTAGCGGTCAGATTTCGCTGCAGGATGCGCCTTGCGCGAAGCAGGTGAGGCAGCGGTGATGACGCAGGTAGATGCGTTTTGTCAGTGTATCCGACAGCGTTGCGCCCAGGTCGTAGGATTCGTCGTCGTCCACCAGGGTGCAGGCGTAGACGCGCATCCCGCCATTCTTCTTCACCACCATTTTCGAGAAATGGCACATGAACCTGCGGCGTGACTCGGCGGTGTGATGAGTCGTCATGCAGCCTTCGGTGATGGTGGCCACTGCAGGTCTGGACCCTGGCGCGAGAAAGTCAGGAAAGGCCACGATTCGCGTGTCGGCCGGCAGGCCATGCTGCCTGAAGAGCCACCGATAGGCCGCGTCGACCGCGGCGGCGTTCTCGCCGGCGTCCTGCTGCCGGGCCACCGAAACCCTGAATCCGCGCGCGTGCAACTCGCGCAGGCTGAGCCAGGACTTCCCGAAACTACCGCAGCCGCGAGAGGCATCGTGGCGCGATTCGTCCGGATAGTCGATGCTGATGCGGAAGGCGACGGGATTGGGCTGTGCCGTCAGGGTTTCGATCCGATGCAGCCTCTTCAGGACCGGATCGGTGCCGTTGGTCAGCACCAGGCACGGCTTCAGCGTCGATGCAAAACGAAGTATGTTCACGAATTCCTTGAGAATGAACGGTTCACCGCCGGTAAAGGAGAACTGCTCCACACCCAGCGCCGCCGCTTCGTCCATGAAGGGCCTTACGTCGGCCAGCGTGACCCGCTGCAAGCGGCCGTCGCCGGGTTTGGAGCCTTCCAGACAGAACGGGCAGGAGAGGTTGCATGCCGTCCCGGTATGAAACCACAACTCCCGCAACGCGCCGGGCTGGATGTAGCCGGCCGGCTCGGGATTCGGCAGCAGGTGTTCGGGAACCGCGTTCACGGACGGGGACCTCCGTCGGCCATGTCTGCCCGTACCCGGGCAGGAGGACCGTATTGGTTCGCGAGCCGGTGCGCGGTCTGTCCGCACGCGTACGACAACGCCAGCCGGCGGTTGTTCAGGCACCGTCTCAGCCAGCCGTCCCGCTCCCAACGGCGGGGCGATACTCCGAGTGGTGTGTCAATGGCTCGAAACCGTCCGCGGGACCGGAGTCGGCGCACCAGCCCGACTTCTTCGAACAACGGCTGGTGCGGAAATCCGCCGCACTCGAAGTAGGTATCCCGACGAACGAAAATTCCCTGGTCGCCATAAGGAATTCCGCCGAGCTTCACGCGCAGGTTGGTCAGCCGCTCGATCGCAGCCTTGCGGAACATGGGGACCCCGCCAAACGAGAATCTGAAGTGTCCGCCTTCCGCTCCGTCTGCGATGGTCCGGCTAATGTCGCCAAGGCTGGACGGGCGGGGCATCGCATCGGCATGCAGGAACCAGAGAATGCCGGCCCGGGCGGCCCGCGCGCCCTGATCCTGTTGCCGCCCGCGGCATGGCTCCGACGCGAGGACACGGCAACCGCGACTCTGGCAGAGAGCGCTCAACAGTGCGTCGGCCGCGGCCGCGGCAACGATGATCTCGAGTGGCTGAAGACGCCAGTCGGCAACCAGGCCGAGCAGTGTTCGAAGCCGGTCTGCATCGTTCAGCACCGGAATGACGATGGCAATGTCGGCGATCATGTTGCGGTTGTCTTCAGCGCGCGGCATAGCGCAACCAGGTGTTCATCAGGGATTGTGCCAACGGCGTAAGCCGTGTCCGGTTGTATTCGTCGGCGAGGCGTTTCATGTACTCTCCCCGGGTCGGGTAGGGGAGCATGGTCTTGCCCAGTCTGCCGAGCCCGAGGCCATTGTTCATTGCCACGCAGAGGCCTGCGATCAACTCGCCGGCCCCTTCACCGACAATGGTTCCTCCAAGAATCCTGTCCCCCCCTTCCCGTGTATTCACTTCGACAAATCCGTGACGGTCCCCCGCGGTCTTGCCTCGCTCCAGGTCCGCGAACTCCACTCGGTAGCTGTCGTAGCGGGTTCCCGCCAGGTCGAGTTCCTCGTGGGTCGGGCCCACCTGGGCCACCTCCGGCTCAGTGTAGGTACACCGGGGTACGATCAGCGACGAGGTGGTTGCCGTGGGTGCAAACAATGCGTTCTGGACGACGATTCTTGCATGGGCGTCGGCATGATGTGTGAACTGGTGCCTGGAGCAGACATCGCCCGCCGCGTAGATTCTCCGATTGGTGGTTCTTAACTTGTTGTCCACCACGATCAACTGGTCGTGGAGTTCAACGCCCGCCTTGTGCAGTTGCAATCCCTCGACGTTGGCGCGGCGACCCGCGGCGACCAAAATCTGCTCCGCGGTGACGCTGATTCCGTCGGTGTGCAGGACCGGCCCCTTGTCGCCCATGGAAACATCAGAGACGAGATATCCCAGGTGAAGCGTCACTCCGTCGGATTCAAGCGCCGGCCCGAGTACGTGTCCGGCGCCGGCGGACTCGCCTGGCAGCACCCTGTCCGCCAACTCGAACAGGTGAACGTCAACTCCCAGACGCGCCATCGCCTGAGACATCTCGCAGCCGATGGGTCCGGCGCCGAGGACCGCCAGCCGTCGGGGCGGCTCGACCAGATCGAATATCGATTCGTTGGTAAGTGGTTCGCAGGACGCCAGTCCCGGTATCGGCGGCATCGCAGCCCGCGCGCCCGTCGCGATGACGAAGCGCCTGGCACGAAGCCGGTGCTCCCCTACCGCAACGCTTTCACGGTCGAGAAAATGCGCCGTACCCAGAAATACGTCCACCCCATGGCTGCGGTAGCGTTCTACGGAGTCGTGGCGGGCGATGTCTGCCCGGACCTGCCGCAGCCAGATAAAGGCTTCGTCCGCCCCGCAGCCGGGATTCCGCCGGGTGAATTCCAACAATGCCTTGGAGGGTACGCAGCCCACATTGAGACAGTCGCCGCCCATCGCCTGACGCTCCACCAGGGCGACTCGCGCCCCCAGCCCTGCCGCCGCTATTGCTATTACCAGTCCCGCGGGCCCGGCTCCGATTACCACCAGGTGGTAGCGTGAGCGGGGCGTGGGATTGCGGTAGTCACGCGGGAATACCAGTTCCCGCCAGACGCGGTCATGGTCTTGGCCCGGGTATTCGTCCAGCAAGCGGAGCGGATTCACGATGTGCCTTCCCGGCGCGCCGCGCACGTCATGTCTCGTTGCCGGGCAGCCAGTGCACTGTTGTGCGCCCGCAGCCACTCGGCCAATCCTTGTCGCGAAGCCCGTCTGTCGTCCGCCAGCGCGGTCCCGGCGCCGAGCAGGTCCCGCAGCGTGTCGACGTCCTCCCGGGCATCCAACGTCGCGACGGTCCACCCCGCCTCTCGACACAGTTCGCGAAGCTCCGCGCAGAGAGACTCTGTGCTCCAGTTCAAGCCAGTCAGGTTAGGCCAGGGGCGGCGCGCGCCCATCAGCACCACTCCTCCGTCCGCGGCGGGCCCCAGAACGGCGTCCGCCCACTGGAGACTGCCGGCGGCCTGCCCGAGATAAGCGGAGTCGAGGCCGGGACAGTCCGTCCCCAGGAAGATGAGCCTGCTGACGCCTCGGCGGCGAAGGTCCCGGTCAACGGTGTTTATGCGTTCGCCCAGATTCTCGCCCCGTTGAGGGACCAGCCCGCAAAACTGACCGCGTTGTATGTTGACTTGTCCAGATGGACTGGTCCTCTCAACCGGCGCCAGGCGAAAGGTCTGCGGTAGCGGGGATTCGGTTTCCATCTCCGTCATCAGCCAGTCCCGGTCTCGCTGGTTCGCGGGCGACAGCCAGGTTGGGCCGGGCCAGGACAGCGCGTCTTCCAGCGCACAATCAAGGAGACAGGCGGCAGCTTCTTCCGCAAGGTCGCCGACCTCTGCCGCAAGCCTGCGTTTGGAATTGACCGGTGCCTTCAACATGACCACCAAGTCAGTTTGGGAGGCTTCGGCTGAACCGTCAACGCTTGGAGTATCCATACTTGAAGCCAGCCGGCACGGGCCGGTTATGCTGTGCGCGATACGGTAGTATAGTGCCCGCTTCCACGGCATCCAGAGGCGCGTGAAATGACGAAGTTGGCGGTGACCGATCGCGAAGGCCGGCAAGTCGAAGTCGACGGGCAGTCCGGCATGTCAGTGATGGAGAACATCCGGGATCTGGACGACAGTGTGGATGCCATCTGCGGAGGGCTTTGTTCCTGCGCCACCTGCCATGTCCATGTAGACCCGGACTGGCTGGCAAAGTTGCCGCCCCGGCACGAAGAAGAAGACCTGTTGGTCAGCGAATCGATGTACTTCGATCCCGAGCGTTCGCGCCTGAGTTGCCAGATCACGCTCACCGACGACCTGGATGGACTGACGCTGACCGTCGCGCCGGAGGAGTTTTAGTGCCGGATCGACTTAATAATTCGGAGCCGAATGTCAGTTTGAGCCAGTACTAGCAGCTGCGGAATCGCCTCTGCGAACCAGGAAGGGCGGTAAGCGGGAATGCCTGTTGGCAAGAATCATTCGACCTCGGGCCTATCCGCGGGCGAGCGCCGATTTTGGAAAGAAGCGCATCGGCTGATGGCGGAGAACGGCGAGCCGCCGACGATCCCGGAACTCGCGGCGGCGCTCGGCATCCAGCAGCGGTCCGCGTACATTCACTTGGCTGCCTTGGTCAAGAAGGGCTTGGCGAGGCGGATTACGCGGAAAGGGAAACCGGTCGCAGTGTACCCGGTAACTTCGAATCGAGTCGGGGAGCCGGAAGAGGGCGCGTGCGCGAAGAATTCCGATCAACCCGGCCCCACTGTGTTGGAGGATATTGAAGTCAATCCCGAGTTCGAACGCGCCTTTGAACGGATGAACGCGGGGCAGGGCAATCTGTTCATTACTGGGAAGGCAGGAACGGGCAAATCGACCCTGCTCGAGTATTTCCGCGCGCATGCGAACGTAAGGCCGGTCGTTCTTGCACCGACCGGAGTTGCGGCGCTGAACGTACGGGGCCAGACGGTTCACCGGTTCTTTCAATTCCGGATCGATGTGACGCCCGATAAGGTGCGAAAAAGCCGCAGAACGCTTCGGCGAGCCGAACTCTACAAACGGCTGCGCACGATCATCATCGACGAAGTATCGATGCTCCGTGCGGACCTGCTCGACTGCGTGGACGAGTTTCTGCGCAAGCACGGTCCGGAGCGCCGCCAGCCATTCGGCGGAGTGCAGATGGTATTCGTGGGCGATCTCTATCAGCTTCCTCCGGTCGTGACAGGCGACGAGCGTGAGATATTCCGCTCGATCTACGAGACGCCGTATTTCTTCAGCGCCGCTGCGCTGCGGGGGGCTGAACTCGAGATCATTGAGCTCGAAAAGGTCTACCGTCAGCAAGATGCGCATTTTGTCGAAATTCTGAACCGCGTTCGAAACGATACAGTGGAGGAAGCAGACATCGTAGTACTGAACGCGCGCCATGATCCTGCGTTTGCGCCCGGCGCGGGAGAGTTCTGGATTACGCTAACGACGACGAATCGGAACGCCGACGCGATCAACGCCGAGAAACTTGAGTTGTTACCTGGAAAGACCTTCATTACGCGTGCGGAGATCGAAGGGGAATTCGACCGCGAGCACTATCCCACAGCGGTCGAACTGGCGTTCAAGTCCAGCGCACAGATCATGCTGCTAAACAACGATGCGGATGGCCGCTGGGTTAACGGGAGCATCGGGACGATCAAGGAGGTCCGGCGGGAGAAGAACGGCGAGGTCGCCGTGAAGGCCCGGCTCCGCGATGGAGATGCCTTGGTGGATGTAGAGCCGCACACGTGGGAATTGTTCCGTTTCGCCCTGCAAGACGGGCAGATCCTGACTGAACGCATAGGCACCTTTCGACAACTTCCCTTCCGCTTGGCGTGGGCGGTCACTATCCACAAGAGCCAGGGCAAGACATTTGATCGAATCGTCCTCGATCTGGAGCGGGGCGCGTTCGCGGCAGGTCAGACCTATGTGGCGCTCAGTCGCTGCACCTCTCTTGAAGGCATTGTCCTGAAGCGGCCTGTAAACGACGCATCCATCCGGGCCGACTGGCGCATCGGCAAGTTCTTTGCGGAGCACTGGTGGCGCGTGTCGGAAGAGGAAATGCCGCTGGAAGAAAAGATCCGCTCAATCGAGAAAGCGATCAGCAACGATCTGATCATCGAAATGATCTACCTCAAGCCCGACGACACCAGGAGCGAGCGGAGAGTCCGGCCGATAAGCGTTGGCAGGGAGCAATTCCGGGGCAGGGGCTTCGTCGGCATGCGGGCATTTTGCGCCCTGCGTCAGGACGAAAGGATGTTTCGCGTCGACCGGATTCTACGCTTGGCACTTTCGGAATGATCCGGCGGGACGGGCGTCGCGCACGCATACACGAGCAGAGAGTTCCGCCGGTGTTGTCGATGACCGCAACAAGTTGAATGTGCCGGAAATGGCTTGCTTTTCCGGCCACGCGGGTGTCACCGGAAACGTGATCGGTCTCGAACTCGATAACAGTCTGTTTGACGACTGTGAGAAACAGGCGGATGCTATACGAAAGCGTTATTGGATTTACGGGACTGCCCATGGCAATGAGCGCCCATCGAATCTTCGGACCGGCGCTTGCAGTCGTGCTCGGCACTATGGCTTCGTCCCTGCTGGCCCAGACAGATACCGCCCTGCGAGACGAACTACTGGCCCTGCGAGACGAACTACTGGCCCTGCGAGACTCCGATCAGTTCGGTCGAGTGAACATTCAAACTGCCGCTGAGCAGCATGGTTCTGACTCACCTGAAGTTCAGGCGCTTGTGGAGGATCAGCTTCGAGTCGACGAAACTAACCTCACGCGACTTAGGGAAATCATCGCTCAGCATGGCTGGCCTAGTGGAAGTATGGTTGGCCGAGAAGGATCGATTGGCGCATTCCTGATTCTCCAGCATGCCGATCATGAGACTCAGCTCCAATACATTCACCTTGTTCGGGCAGCCGTTGAGGCGGGGGAACTTGATGGGTGGACGCTTGCCCTGTTGCAGGATCGGATTCTCGTTCGTGAAGGCAAGCCACAAGTTTACGGTTCTCAACTGCGCCAAAGCGAAACGACCGGGGAGTTGGAACTCTACCCGATCGAGGACGAAGCGAACGTGGACTCGCGGCGAGCTGAACTCGGAATGATGCCGTTGGCTGAGTACGTCAGAACCGTACGCGGCGACAACCAGCAAGGGGAGCATACTTGAGAATCGACCTATACTGATCGTTAGCCACCTGCTTCTGACCGATCAACTTTGTGTTCGCCCGTGCTTGCAATTGGATTACTGCGGTCCTCGCCATTGTAGCGCTTGTGTCGCTGCATGCCCTTCGAATTGTAGGGTTGTACAGTCACCAGGCGTTGGCACTATTTCTGATCTTCGGGTTGTTGTGGGCAGTGCTGGGCTGCGGAGGTTTTGCGTGGAAGGGGCGGCTGCGATCTGAACCGCAACGCGCGGTTCGCTTGAACTGGGGCCGCCATGAGTTCCTTAATGCGATCGGCCGTGCCGGCTTTTGGGGAGTAGCTACTGCGGCCAGCCTGTGGGTTTTCCCCGCTCGGCGGAGTTTGTGCCATTCATCGTCGTACTGGCTGGCATCGGTGCCGTCCGAATCGCTGCATCTTTTGTCACTCCACGCCAGTCCAACACCGTTGTCACTATTGCGATGGTCGTCGCCGGAGCAGTCATGCTGGTTGATCTTGGCCGCATGGTCGTTCGTGGGTCCGCGGCGGTGCAGATTGCGGCGCCATTTCGAGGAGAGTGGTTGGTCTTGCAAGGGGGACCGAGCCCTCTGCAGAATCACCACCTTGCCGCATACAATCAACGGTTCGCCATCGATCTCGTACGACTGGAAAATGGGTACGTGTTCGACTCCTCCGGAGAAGCGGAGGGTAACGCCGTCACATACGGTTGGGAGCAGCCGCTCCTGTCCCCGGTTGATGGCCAAGTCGTGTTCACGCGAGACGACATGGAGGATGCCGGCGGAACAGGTAGCGTAAGCTCTGTGGCCGATGCGGCAGGCAACGTAATCGTTATCGAACTCGACAACGGGTTGTTCGTTGTGCTTGCACACCTTCGGCACGGGTCGTTGCGTGTCGAAACCGGTGACGTGGTCCAAACCGGCGAACCGTTGGCCAGGGTGGGAAACTCCGGCAACACTACAATGCCGCACCTTCATCTGCAGGTTCAAACCCATGCTGACCTGTGGGACCCCAACAATCAATCGGTCCCATTTGCGTTCGACGCCGATGAACGCATTCCAGTACGTAATGACCGAATCAGAGGGGGGGTGAGCGACGCTACTCTACAAGTCTGGATCGATGTCGATTCTGGTCGCCAGTTGCTCAGCAGAGCCTTCGTGAAACCCCACGATCACGTAGGATCCGGCCGGTAGCAAGAGCGGTATGGATTCGCCGGGCCACAGCATGACCCGGTCAACGGGAACCGCGTCCATTGGTTCGTCGACATACCTGGCCTCGACGATAGTGCGGGCAGTTTGGCTGATGAGATGGAGGGGAATCGCGACATTGGTGATCGCGCCCTTGGCGCGCCATTCCGGTCTGCCGTCGGAGAATGTCAGGGCCGGGTGGGCGACCATCAGATCGTACTGTCCATTCGCATGCCGTAAACCTGGGCCCGCCAACTGGATGCGATCGGAATCAGATAGACAATCCGTCTGGTCGATGGTGAGCGGATCGATTCCAGTGAGACGCTTCAGCCGTGCGGCCATCCACTCCAAGGGATTCCTGTCGGGTCCCATGATCGGTACTTCTGCCGCATGCGTGTAGCCGGCGTGAATGAGTATCCGGTCAGACTCGGGTAGCTCGCCCACGACCTCGGCCAGGCGCGTTGCCTGCCGTTCTTCGCGCCGATTGATTGCCTCAACGAGGTCAAGGTCCCATTCGGAGTCGCCGACATTTGCGTCATAGGCAACCAGTTCGAGACCCAGTTCCTTGGCAGTGCGAACCAAGCTGCCGAAAACCGGCTCGTTAACGTAGTTTCCGAAGTTCGTGCGCGCGTAGGGAAACTCGTCGTTTACCAGAGTGTCCGGTTCAAACGCTTCAGCAGCGAAGTGCGTGTATCCCAACGGCGCAAGCCTTGTCGCCAGCGTCTTTGTGAATTCCCTGTGCTGCGGTCGATCATGCGCTTCATTGATGATCACGATACGCGTATCTGCCGCCAGGTCGGCGATCTCGCTCATGACGTCACCATCATGCTCATCTGCGGGGGCACATTGCTCTGCGACAGGTGCCCAAACTTCTGATTCTGCGTGACGGTCCTCTCTTCCTACGGCTGGCAGGGCCTGCATAAGAATCCAACCGTCACGGGGATTCAAGTCCGAGGGCACGTTGTTGCCAATCTGACGGAATAGCTCGTCGATGTAGCTTGGCCGCGGGAATTGATCCCCAAACGAGTCGGCTACGCTTCCCGGTTCCTCAGCCGTACATGAGGCCACGAGAACGAGGACGACGAAAATCCTGCTTGCGCCATCTAGGACCACAGCCAGCCGAACACGCCGCCGGTCAGAAAGCCGTAGATCAGCGCATCGCCGAAGCCCTTGAGGACGCTGCGCCATGGGCGGCCGAACCAGATCGCGTCCTGAACCGCGCCGACGCCGTAGGCCATCCAGGTCATCGTCGTGGCCACGCAAAATACCATCATGTACTCGGCGTCCGGAGCCAGCGTCAGGCGAGCCACGTAGGCGACCAGCACGGCGACAGCCACATTCAGGACGGCGCTCAAGGCCATGTTCGGGCCCATGTTGGGAATGCCCCGGGGCAGTATCGTGATGAATCCGGCGGCGCCTGTCTCGAACGCCTTGCGCACCCGCTCCTCCTTCATCGCCTCCGGCGAACCGGCGTGGGGGACCATGTACTGCCCCGGCGCCAGGTCCTGAGCGGCCAGGTTGGCCACCGTGCCCGCCTCGTCCGGCAAGGGCGCGTAATCCTTCTTGTGCCAGGGCAACACGGTCCAGATGAGCGCCGAGGCGATCCACACCAAGGCGGCGGACAGGAGGACGGGAAGAATCAGGGAGGCGGTCGTCACCATGGCGGGTTTCCTTCAGTGAAGTGGCAAACGGCTCAAATCATAGCCCGTGCGGCGGGCTACAGGAAGTCAGCGCGCCGTTCTGGTGCCCGACCCGTCCCACCGTGGTGCGCATTCCATGCGGCTTGGGGTTGGATGAATTGTCAACCTGTTGAAATTCAAGAAAAAACCATTCTTGGCACGGATAGTGCATAGCTTGCGCGTCATTTTGCAAGACAACACTCAGGAGGACATTGCAATGACGATTGCACGATCATTGACACTACTCGCGTTCACGGCGGCGCCGGCCGTGTCCATGGCCCAGGTCTCGGCCAATTTCGGCATGGTCAGCGACTACATCTACCGGGGCATTTTCCAGTCGAGTTCATCGGCCTCCGCGGGGCTCGACTTCGAGCACGACAGCGGGTTCTACATCGGCACCTGGGGCGCGGACGTCGGCCAGGGGATCGAGACGGACCTGTATTTCGGCATTGGCGGCTCCGCGGGCGATCTCGGTTGGGGCGTCGGCTTTACGGGTTACTACTACACCGACGACTGGGACGACACCTACGAGGAAATCAATCTCGGCGTGAGCTACGGCGGCCTGTCGGTGGATCTGGCCGTCAACGGGGAGTACGGCGATCAGAAGTACTCCTTCGCTTCGGTCAGCTACGGGTTCGAAGGCGGCGCCTACATCACGTTCGGCAGTTTCGGCCAGGACTTCAAGGGCAGCTACGGGGAACTCGGCTACGGCTTCGATTTCAACGGCGTCGACCTGTCCATGGCGTTGGTCGCCAGCAGCGATCTGAGCCCGAGTCAGGACGGCGGCGACATCGCCCTGGTCTTCGGCGTGACCAAGGGCATCTCGTTCGGCGAATGAGACAGGTTTTTCAGTACATCAGGGACAAAGGAAGGTGACGCTATGAAACTCATCACGTCAGTGATCAAGCCCTTCAAGCTCGAGGATGTCCGCCAGGCGCTCGCCGAAGCGGGCGTGCGGGGGATGACTGTGACCGAGGTCAAGGGCTTCGGCCGGCAGAAAGGGCACACGGAGCTCTACCGGGGCGCGGAGTACTCGGTTGACTTCGTGCCCAAGACGAAGATCGAAGCGGCGGTGGCCGACGAACTGCTGGATGCCGCGGTGGAGGCGATCGTCGCTTCCGCGAGCACCGGTTCCATCGGCGACGGCAAGGTTTTCGTCTCCGAGTTGATACAGGCCGCACGGATTCGCACCGGCGAGACCGGCGACCAGGCGCTGTAGGCAGGAGGAGAATTCAACATGGAAATTGCGGAACTCAGCTACGCGCTGGATACATTTTATTTCCTCGTCATGGGCGCGCTGGTCATGTGGATGGCCGCGGGCTTCACCATGCTCGAGGCGGGGTTGGTTCGGGCGAAGAACACGGCCGAGATTCTCACCAAGAATGTCGGCCTGTATTCGATCGCCTGCATCATGTACATGCTGTGCGGCTACGGGATCATGTACGGCGACGGCAATGGCGTGATTCCCGGCATCAGCCTGCTGACCGCCGCGGACAACGCAGCGGCGGACGTGATCGCGGGCGGCGACGACGCGCCGTACTATTCGAGCCTGTCCGACTTCTTCTTCCAGGTGGTCTTCGTGGCGACGGCCATGTCCATCGTCTCGGGCGCCGTGGCGGAACGCATGAAACTGTTCTCGTTCTTCGCCTTCGCCGTGATCCTCACGGGATTCATCTATCCCATCCAGGGTTACTGGAAATGGGGCGAAGGCTGGCTGCACGCGGCCGGATTCCTTGATTTTGCCGGATCGGGCGTGGTTCACATGTGCGGCGGCGCTGCGGCGCTGGCCGGTGTCCTCCTGTTGGGCGCACGAAAAGGCAAGTACGGTCCGCTGGGCGAAGTCCGGGCGATACCGGGCGCCAACCTGCCGCTTTCGGCCCTGGGAACGTTGATCCTCTGGCTCGGGTGGTTCGGATTCAATGGCGGTTCGGAACTCATGATTTCAAACGTCGGCGAAGCGAACGCGGTGTCGCTGGTCATCGTCAACACCAACATGGCGGCCGCGGGCGGCCTGGTGGCGGCCCTGATGACGGCCCGTCTCTGGTTCGGCAAGGCGGATCTGACCATGGCCCTCAACGGCGCCCTAGCCGGCCTGGTGGCCATCACCGCGGAGCCTTTGACGCCCTCGCCGTTGGCTGCGACGATCATTGGCGCGATCGGCGGTGCAATCGTGGTGGTGTCCATCGTCATGCTGGACCGCAAGCTCAGGATCGACGATCCCGTCGGCGCCATATCCGTTCACGGCGTCGTCGGTATCTGGGGTCTGATCGCGGTGTGTTTCACGAATCCCGAGTCATCGATCGGCGCCCAGTTGCTCGGCATCGTCACGATCTTCGTCTGGGTCTTCGGGACGAGTCTCGCGGTCTGGTACGTGCTATCCAAGGCTATGGGTATCCGCGTCTCCGAAGAAGAGGAGTACGAAGGTGTGGACATCGGCGAATGCGGTGTCGAAGCCTATCCGGAGTTCGTGGAAGTACCCGAATAATCGTTAACTGAATCTCTCCGTTATTTGCCGCGGTCCTTCGGGGCTGCGGCCTTTTTTCTCCGCGCTGGCGCACAATGAGGAAGGCCCTTGTTCAACCGCTGGTCTGACGTCCGGTGAAGCCTTCGAACAAGCCTTCGATTCGGGCCATGCGTTCGCGCAGATCGCCGACGTCCCGGCGAATTTCGCGCAGGCTGCCGTCGAGAACGCGCCAAAGCCCGATGCCGGTGCCCGCGATGGTCAGGATGATTGCGATTGTGTCCAGGTCCATGACGGAAGATTAACACGGGAGAGCAGCGAAGGCGGTGGGCGAATCCATGCGAAGCAGCCAGTTTTGCGCACCGCCGGAGACCTATAATCGAACCGCGCCGTCGATTTCCAGCACGCGGCCGTTCATGTAGTCGTTTTCCAGCAGGTAGAGTGCCGCGTGGGCGATTTCTTCGGGGTCGCAGAGTCGTCCGGCAGGAATCCCCGCAGCGAGTTTCTCGATTATTTCCGGCCTCATGCTGGCGACCATTTCCGTTTTCACGAATCCCGGAGCGATGGCGTTGACTCGAATGCCGTGCCGCGCCAGTTCCTTTGCCCAGACCACGGTCATGGCGGCGACACCGGCCTTGGAGGCGGAATAGTTGGTCTGCCCGAAATTGCCCGCTCTGGAGACGCTGGACAGGTTGATGATGCAGCCTCTGCTCTTGAGACGGATCATGTGGGCTGCGGCTTCCCGGCCGCACAGGAAGACGCCCGTCAGGTTGACGTCGATGACGGCCTGCCACTGCTCGAGGCTGAGCTTGTCCACGATCTCCCCATCCTTGGCCTTCACCAGCAAGCCGTCGCGGAGTATGCCCGCGTTGTTGATCAGCGCGTCCAGCCGGCCAAAATCCTCCACTGCCCGCTCGAACAGTCGTTCGACCTCCGTTTCCTTGCTGACATCGGCTCCGTAGCATCCGACTTCGGTGCCCGGGGCCCCGCAGGCCTGGCGCGTGTTGCCGAGGCTTGCCTCATCGATATCCACCAATACCGGTATTGCGCCGCGCGAGGCCACGCCCCGGGCCATCGCCGCGCCCAGACCCCGGGCCGCACCGGTGATCAGGATCACGCTGTTTTCGAGATTCATGCCTGGGTTCTCCGTCGCTTGTGTGAATCCTGTTCCTGAGCACGCAACACGCTCGACCCGACGATCCTGCCGTCCATCAACTCCAGCAGCCGGTTGAACGGTGCGGGGGTGTCGCTCAGGTGGCTGGCCGACACCAGTTGCGTGCCTCGCGCGATGATATGCTCCAGTTCCCGGTTGACGAGCTTGCGGTTTTCGTGGTCCAGGCCCTCCCACGGCTCGTCCAGCAGCAGGATCCTGGGCTCGTGCACCACGGCGCGGGCGATCAGCACGCGGCGGAACTGTCCGTAGGACAGCGTCCTGATGTTGCGGTCCGCCAGGTCCGCGAGCCTGAACTGCTCCAGCAGTTCGTCCACCAGCGCGGTCTCGGCAGCCGTCATTCGGCGCGTCTGCCCGATGCTCGAATCGAAGCCCGAGTAAATGCACTGACGCGCCGTGGAGGGGTACCAGTAGCCGGCCTGCAATTCCGGCGAGACCCAGGCGACCTGTTTGCGCAGGTCCCATACGTTGTCCGGGTTCTCGATTCCGGGGAACTGAATCGAGCCCCCCGGCGCCGGCCGGAGCTGACCGTGCAGCATGCGCAGGAAGGTGCTCTTGCCGGAGCCGTTGGGTCCACGCACCAGCCAGTGCTCCCCGCGCACCAGGCGCCAGTCGATACCCGCCAGCGCCTGCCGTTCGTCCAGCCACACGTCGCCCTGTTCGATCTTGATGATCACGTCCGGGGCCGACTCCGCCCGGGTGTCGCGTGCCACCGCCGACGTGCTTGCGACGGCCGACTCCGGACCGGCCGATGGGACGGTACCGGATGCAACCGCGCGGGACTCGACGACGCGGCCGTTTTCCAAACGCAGCATCCGGTTGATGGAGCGAGGCAGGTCCGATGCGTCGTGGTACGAGCACATCACCGTGGTCTGCGCGCTGATGCTGTCGATGGTCTCCTTGAGCCGCTGCCGGGACCGGCTGTCCAGGCCCGCCGCGGGTTCGTCCAGAATCAGGACTTCGGGCTCGAATCCCAGGCCGCGCGCGATCAGCACGCGCCGCTGTTCGCCCCGGGAAAGCTCCAGGAACGGCCGACGCGCCAGGTGTGTCAGGCCGAGTTCGTCCAGGATTCGGGCGGCGCGTTCGCGTTCGCCGGGTTCGGGCTCGCGTCGCGGCACGTCCGTGCGGAAGATGCCCGAGAGCACGACTTCCAGCGCGAGGAAGTTCCACTTCAGCTGCGTGTAACGGTCCTGCAGCTCATGGCCCACCAGGGTGATCCGGCCGAGCGCCTGCACGGCGTCGACCTGCAGTTCTCCGCCGAAATCGTAGCGGCGGGCGCCCCGGTCCGCGTTGGGCCAGAGCTGGCCTGCGACGAGCCTCAGGAAGCTCGTCTTGCCGCTGCCGTTGGCGCCGGTCACCGCCCAGTGTTCGCCCGGAAACAACTCCCAGTCGATATTGTGCAGAACCGTATGGCCGAGCAGCTTCACGTCCACGCCGCTCAATCGCACGATGGGATGTTGACGAGTCGGATTTGGCGAGTCGGCGTCTGGGCTCGGGCGAATCATCGCGCGGATTATACGGGGAATCCCTGGAACATTCGGTGGCTTCAGGGGCGGCCGGACTTCACTCCGGGCGCGGTCGGGGCTACGCTTTCGGACCACGGACCACGGACCACGGACCACGGACCACGGACCACGGACCACGGACCACGGACCACGGACCACGGACCACGGGCCACGGGCCACGGGCCACGGGCCACGGGCCACGGGCCACGCAGGGATGGCCGAACATGATCGACGCACTGCCCACCGCGGACGACGTGAGGAAAGCATCGACCCGGCTCCGATCCCGGATCATGCCGACCCCGGTACTGGAATCGGAGGAATTGAACCGCCGTGCCGGTTGCCGTGTGCTGATCAAGGCAGAGTCCCTGCAGCACGGCGGCAGTTTCAAGATTCGGGGCGCCCTCAATGGCCTCCTGAGTCTCAGCCAATCCGAACGCCGCGCCGGCGTGGTCACGTTTTCGTCCGGAAATCACGCGCAGGGTGTTGCCCTGGCCGCCAGGTGGCTGGGCGTGCAGGCGACCATCGTCATGCCCCGGGATGCGCCGCGGATCAAGGTGCTGGGCACGGAGCGGGCGGGCGCCCGAGTCGTTCCGTACGATCGGTATACTGAGGACAGGGAGCGCATCGGAGCCGATCTGGCGGCTCGCAGCGGCGCGCTGCTGCTGCCCCCGTTCGACCACCCTGAAATCATCGCCGGACAAGGCACGGTGGGGCATGAAATTGCCCGTTTCGCCCGCGACAGGGGAGTCCGGCTGGAGGCGCTCTATTCCCCCTGTGGCGGCGGCGGTCTGATTGCCGGGTGCGCATTGGCCATGGAAACGACCTTTCCCGAATGCGCCCTGTTTGCCGTGGAGCCGGAAGGATACGCGGAGACGAAGCGCTCGCTGGAATCCGGCCGCCGGCAGCGGGTCAGGGGCCATCCGACCACACTCTGCGACGCGCTCATGGCCCCCACTCCCGGCGCGGTCACCTTCGCCATCAATCGGCGGCGGCTGGCGGGTGGCCTGGAGGTCCCGGACGCTGGGGCGGCACGAGGCGTCGCATTCGCCGCAAGATACCTCCGGCTGGTCCTGGAACCATCCGGCGCCATCGCACTCGCTGCATTGCTGGACGGTGCGGCCGCAGACCGCGAATGCGTGGCCGTCGTATTGAGCGGCGCCAATGTCGATCCGGAGCGCCTGTGCGAGATCATCGCCGGTCACCCGGACCCGTGATTTTCTGCGACGCAGGCTCCCGGGCAAAGCGAGATCAACGCGAACATTGAATTCGGGATAAGATGGGCCTGCAGCCGAAGATGGGCTTCGCGCCGTGCGAGGGTTCGTGAGCCTTTGCAGTATTTTGGTCCGCCATGTGGTCTAACCAGTCGGCATCGAACACCCAAATCGGCTGAAAGCAGCACCATGAAATTGCGACAGATCGAGGGACTGGACGAGCGATACAGCGCAGGCACGGAGTCGTTCTATCTCACCGGTCTTCAAGCCCTGGTCAAGCTGCTGCTGTTGCAGAGCGAGAGCGATGCCCGGTCCGGACTGAAGACCGCAGGTTTCGTTTCGGGCTACAGGGGTTCGCCCCTCGCCGGACTGGACCAGGAGCTCTGGCGGGCGAAACCGTTTCTGGAACAGGCCCGGATTCACTTCCAGCCCGGGCTCAACGAAGATCTGGCGGCCACATCCATCTGGGGTACTCAGCAGGTCAATCTGTTGCCTGGCGGCCGCCATGACGGGGTATTCGGACTGTGGTACGGCAAGGGTCCGGGCGTGGACCGCAGCGGCGACGTGTTCAAGCACGCCAACACCGCAGGGACATCGAGGCACGGAGGCGTTCTCGCCGTAGCCGGGGATGACCATATCTGCAAGTCGTCCACGCTCCCCCACCAGAGCGAATACAGCTTCATGGACGCGAGGATCCCGGTGCTCAACCCGAGCGATCTGGGGGACTTGCTGGAGCTGGGACTCAAGGGATACGCGCTTTCCAGGTACAGCGGCTGCTGGATTGCGCTCAAGCTCACCGAGGAGCATGCGGATGCCGCCCAGACGGTCAGGATTCCGGAGATTCCCCGGATCGTGCTGCCCGATTATCAGCTGCCGTCCGGGGGGGTGCATATCCGCTGGCCGGACGCGCCCTTGGACCAGGAAATCCGCCTGCACAATCACAAGATTCCTGCCGCGTTGGCGTTCACCCGGGCCAACGGACTGAATCGCCTGGTGATGGACAGCCCGAATCCGCGTCTGGGCATCATCTCCGCCGGCAAGGCCTACCTGGACGTCCGCCAGGCCCTCGACGAACTGGGAATCGACCGGCGGCGGGCATCCGAATTGGGCATCAGGGTCTTCAAGGTCGGCATGAGCTGGCCCCTGGAGCGCGAACAGCTCGGCGAATTCGCCTCGGGGATCGGGGAAGTGCTCGTCATAGAGGAAAAACGGGGCGTCATCGAGGATCAGCTAAAGCAGCAATTGTACAACCGGAACGGCGCGGAGCGACCCCGAATACTTGGCAAACACGACGAGCACGGTCACGCGTTCCTGTCCGCAGTGGACGAGTTCACGCCGGCATCGGTTGCCACGGCGATCGCCCGGCGGCTCTTGCGGCTCGTGCCGGACGAGGCGATCGCCCGGCGCCTGCCCCGGATCGAACGCGAGGCGCGCGCACTGCGGGACGGTGCGACATCGCCCTCGAGGCTGCCGCACTTCTGCTCCGGGTGTCCGCACAACACGTCCACGCGAGTTCCCGAAGACAGCATCGCCGTCGCCGGAATCGGCTGTCACTACATGGCGACATGGATGGACGGCCGGGACACGAAGACCTATACGCAGATGGGCGGCGAAGGCGCAACCTGGATCGGGCAGGCGCCGTTTACCGACACGACGCACATTTTTCAGAACCTTGGCGATGGCACTTACGCCCACTCCGGCCTGCTCGCCGTGCGCGCCGCGATCGCCGCCGGGGTCAACATGACCTACAAGATTCTTCACAACGACGCGGTCGCCATGACCGGCGGCCAGCCCGTGGAGGGCGCCATGACGGTGGGGCGGATGGCCCGCCAGTTGGCCGCGGAAGGAGTCGGGAAGCTTGTCGTGGTCACCGATGAGACGCGGGGCTATCGTCACAAGGGCCTGCCCCCGGGGGTGACCGTGCACCATCGCCGGGAAATGGACCGGGTGCAGCGCGAACTGCGGGATCATGGCGGCGTCTCCGCGTTGATCTACGATCAGACATGCGCCGCGGAATTGCGGCGTCGGCGCAGGCGCGGCGAAGCCGAGGATCCGGATCGCTGGGTCGCCATAAATCCCCTTGTCTGCGAAGGATGCGGGGACTGCAATGCCGTCTCCAATTGTCTCTCCGTGGTCCCGCTCGAGACCGAATTCGGCCGCAAGCGAACCATCAACCAATCCGCGTGCAACAAGGACTTCAGCTGTATCGACGGCTTTTGCCCCAGCTTCGTGACCCTCGAGGGCGTGCGGCCCGGACGACCGTCGCCGGGGATCGATTCGATGCCGAATCCGCCGGCGCCGGTGCGAATCGAGAAGTCGCCCTACAACGTGCTGTTGGCTGGCGTCGGCGGTACCGGGGTCGGCACCGTCGCGGCCATCCTGGGTTTGGCCGCCCATCTCGAGGGCCGCCGGGTGATGGCATTGGATCAGACAGGTCTTGCCCAGAAATTCGGCGCTGTGGTTTCCCATGTGCGCATCGGCGCGTCCGCCGAAAACCTGCGTTGCGCCCAGATTCCCGTGGGCAAGGTCGATCTGCTGCTGGGCGCCGACCTGGTCGTCGCCAGCGGCCGCGATATCCTGGCTCGTCTGGGCGCCGATCGAACCCGGGCCGTTGTCAATACCCACGAGGAGATGCCGGCGGCGTTCATTCACGATCCCGATTTCGAGTTCGCGGAATCCGCAATGCTGGCCTCACTGGCAGGCGCGGCGCGTTCGGCGGATCCTGTCCTGGTGGATGCGACAGGGTTGACGACCGCGCTGCTCGGCGACGGGATCGCGGCCAATCTGTTCCTGCTGGGGGCGGCGTTCCAGCGGGGCCTGTTGCCCGTGTCCGAAGCTGCGATCATTCGCGCCGTCGAACTCAATGGCGTCGCGGTGGATCGGAATGTTCAGGCGTTCACATGGGGCCGCCACGCCGTTGTGGATCCGGTCGCCGTGAAGCGCAGGGCGGGTCCGGCCGCGGAGCCCGAGCCGATTTCTTTGAATCTGAACGACATCATCGAGCGCCGGGTGCGATTCCTGACCGGGTATCAGGATACGACGTACGCCGGGCGCTATCGGGACTGGGTGGACCGGGTACGGCGCGCGGAGCACCTTATCTGCGACAGCACCCGGCTGACCGAGAGCGTTGCCCGCTACTACTTCAAGCTGCTGGCCTACAAGGACGAATACGAGGTCGCACGGTTGTTTGCGCAGACCGACTTTCTCTCAGAAACAAGGGGGAAGTTCGAAGGCTCGGCCAGGCTGAAATTCTATCTCTCGCCGCCGCTGATCGCGCGGACGGATCCCGCCACCGGACGCCCGCGCAAGTATGCTCTGGGCGGCTGGGTGTTGCCGCTGTTCCGGGTGCTTGCCCGTCTCAGGCGGTTGCGGGGCACGCCTCTGGACGTGTTCGGCTACTCCAGGGAACGGCGGGCAGAGCGGCAGTTGATCGCCGACTACGAGGCGCTGCTGTCGCGTATCGTTGCGGAACTGGATGAATCGCGGCTGGATCTCGCCGTGGAACTGACCGGACTGCCGGAGCGGATTCGGGGGTACGGTCCTGTCAAGGCAGCATCCATCGAGCGGGCCAGGGCTCTTGAAAACGGGCTACTCAGGGCCTGGGCGGCTCACACTCCAGTGCCGGGAGACCGCCCCCGTTCAGAGGCGGCCTGAAGAGCACGACCGGGGTCGTTTGCTGAGGGCCCCGCACCGGAAAGAACGACAAGGGAGGAGATCGCAGGGATGCTGAACAGTTACTTCAGGCTTGAACAGCACGGTACCACGGTTCGCCGCGAGATGTCCGCGGGCGCGACAACCTTCCTGACGATGGCCTACGTGGTGTTCGTCAACCCCGCGATCCTCTCCGACGCCGGAATGGATCCGGGCGGCGTCTTTGTGGCCACCTGCCTGGCGGCGGCGGCGGGCACGGCGATCATGGGCCTCTGGGCCAACTATCCGATCGCCATGGCCCCCGGCATGGGGCTCAACGCGTTCTTCACGTACGGGGTTGTGCTGGGCATGGGCTACCCGTGGGAGGCCGCATTGGGCGCGGTGTTCCTGTCCGGCGTCGTGTTCGTGGCCATTTCCGTGTTTCGGGTGCGCGAGTGGATCATCAATGCCGTTCCCCATTCGCTGAAGATGGGCACGGTGGCCGGTATCGGGCTCTTTCTCGGCATCATCGCCATGGAGAACGCGGGCCTGGTGGTGGATAACCCGGCTACGCTCGTGGGTCTGGGTGAAATGGGCCAGCGGAGCGTGGTGCTGGCTGCGCTGGGCTTCGCGGGCATCGTCGCGCTGGATCGGCTCAGGGTGCCCGGCGCCATCATCATCGGCATCCTGGGCGTGACGGCCGCCGGCGTCGTCCTCGGTGTCAGCGACTTCAACGGCATCGTCGACGTTCCGCCGGACTCCGGCACGGTGATGTTCAGGCTGGATGTCCGCGCCGCACTGGACCTTACGCTGGTCGGCGTCATCTTCGCCTTCCTGTTCACGGACCTGTTCGATACATCGGGGACATTGATCGCGGTGGCTCACCGCGCCGGACTGCTGGACGAACAGGGACGCCTGCCCAGGCTGCGGCGGGCGCTGGTTGCCGATTCGCTGGCCACCGTTTTCGGAGCGGCCGCCGGTACCTCGTCGGTGACCTGCTATATCGAGAGCGCTTCGGGCGTGCGGGCCGGCGGACGCACGGGCCTGACCGCCGTGGTCGTCGCCGTGCTGTTCCTGGCGGCGCTGCTGCTGTCGCCGCTTGCCGCCACGGTTCCCACCTACGCCACCGCACCGGCGCTGCTGTTCGTGGCCTGCCTCATGATGCGCAGCTTTGTCGAGGTCGATTGGAACGACGTCACGGAATACGTTCCGGCGGCAGCGCTGGCCATGACCATGCCGTTCACCTACTCGATCGCCAATGGGATTGCGATCGGATTCGTCAGTTACGCGGCGGTCAAGCTGCTGAGCGGCCGGCGCAAGGCCCTCAAGCCGGCGGTGAGCGTGCTGGCGGCGCTGTTCATCTGCAAGTTTGTGTGGATCGGGTAACCGCGCACGAACCGTGACGACCGGACGCAAGGTACCGCCCGGCGACGACCGCCGGGATGGAACGGCGCGCTAACGCATCGCCCTGGCCTCTGCAGCCGTCGCGCACCGGATGCACCGGTCGGCAAAGGGGTACGCCTGCAACCGTGCCAGCGGGATTTCCTCCTCGCAATTCACGCAGATCCCGTAGGTGTCGTTCGCCATCTGAACCAGGGCGCTGGCGATCTTGCTCAGTTCGCGCCGCGTTTCGTTGCCAAGGGCATCCACTACCTCGGCATTTTCAAGCTCCTGAGCCTGTTCTTCGGAATCTGCGCTGTGCCCGGAGGTAATGTTGCGCTTGATGCGCTCCAGCCGGCTCGCTAGTTCCGCGCGCTTGGCAATCAGCACCTTTCTGATTTCCGCGTACTCCCGGTCCAAGTCGTACTCCTAGTCGGATAGCTCGTCGCGCTCGTTTCTGAGGTCCCTGAAGCTTGCGAAGTGGCGCAGGGCGGCCTGTCTGTCGCCTCCCTGTTCGTAGAGGCGGGCAAGGTTGTAGTGTACATCGGGCAGAGCCGGGTCCACCGACAGTGCGTGGCGATAGGTTTCCATGGCTTCCTGGAGCGCGCCCTGGTCTTCCAGCACCACGCCCAGGTTGAACGCGGCGATGGCGCTGCCGGGGTCGATGCCCAGGGCATCCCGGTACAGTTCCTCGGCCTGGCGATAGGCGCGTTCGTTGTGGAGCAGGCGTCCCAGGTTGATGCGGGCGTTGACGTGAGCGCCATCGAGCGCGATGGCTTCACGGTAGGCCGCCACGGCATCGTCTCGCGCGCCCACGTGGTCGAACTCGAGCGCCAGATCAAACCACTCGTCGCTGGTGTTCGCCCGGGCCCGGGCCTGGGGCGCGGCCGCCATCACCAGCGGCGCGACCTTCGCCGCGAGATCCTCGACCGTGAAGGCGAGAATGGCCTGGCCCGATTCCGGTTCCCAGGCGGTATCGCGTTCCTGGATCAGCACCCGCTGGCCGTCGGCCAGCACACGAACCGAGCTCAGTGGCCGGCCGGCCGGCAGGCGGTCGCGGACGGCCGCCAACGCCCGCCACACGCGTCGGGATTGCACGCCGGCTTCGAGCAGGCCGTTCGCGGTGCGCAGTAGAACCAGATCCTGAAATGAAAACCGAAGTTGCCCCTGTTCGTTTCGACTGGGCGCCAGGAACTCTCTTTGCGCGAGGGCGCGCACACGCGCGGGAGAAATCCCGAGGAGTTCGGCCACTTGCCGGGTGGTATAGGGCCGCATGGGATTACCTGCCCGACGGCCCGGTGGCTTGCGGCAAGGAAATACACATAAACATGGCGCGATAGTATATGTCCGTTGCGGCTACCGGGAGCGGTTGACGATGTAATCGGCGATCCAACGCAATCCGGCTGCGTCTTCGCCGAGCCCGTCAAGTGCTCCAAGCGCGGTCCCGTACACCTCGCCGGCTCGCCGGCGAGCGGCATCCGTGCCCAGGATGGACGGATAGGTGGATTTCTCGTTCCTTTCGTCCGAGCCTGCGCTCTTGCCGATCGTGGCCGTGTCGGAATCCACTTCCAGCAGATCGTCCCGTATTTGAAAGGCCAGGCCGATATTGCAGGCAAACACGTCCAGCAGGCGAGTGGTTTCCGCCGTGGCGCCGGCCAGTTCGCCGGGCATCATGATGGCGGCACGAATCAGCTCGCCCGTTTTTCTGCGGTGAATGTCTGCCAGTGCAGCTTCGTCCACTACGCGTCCTTCGGCCTGGAGATCGAGCACCTGCCCCCCGACCATTCCCTCGGGTCCCGCCGCCCTTGCCAGCCACCCCATTACGCTGGCTCCTCTCGCGCCAGAGCCCGCTGCATCCTGGCTGAGAACCTCGAAGGCTCGTGCCTGCAGTGCATCTCCCGCCAGAATTGCCATGGCTTCGCCGAACTTCCTGTGCGTGGACGGCCGGCCGCGGCGCATGTCGTCATCGTCCATGGCGGGAAGGTCGTCGTGGACAAGCGAGTAGGCGTGCACCAGTTCCACTGCAGCCGCGACGGAGTCAACCCGCTCGGCGGCCAACCCGAACAGTTCGCCGCTGGCATAGCTCAACAGCGGGCGAACTCGTTTGCCGGGCCCCAGTACCGCGTACCGCATCGCATCGACGAGCCGCTCGGGAGCCCCGCCGTTGCTGCTCAGAGCCTGCTCCAGGCGGGTGTTGACCCGGCGCACGTAGCGCTCTACCCGGTGCGAAAATCCTTGTTCAGGTGCCTGTGATACCATCGCACGCAATCGTACCACCGGTCTGCTCCAACGGACTTGTCATGCTGGTCAAACCCACCCCCAACCAGGCGGTTTCCGAGTGCCTGGTGGACCGCAACTACCAGGACTTCATTCTTCCGGGGGTTTCGCGGACGTTTGCCCTGACAATTCCGGTATTGCCGGGGCGACTCTCGGAGGTCGTTACGAATGCCTATCTGCTGTGCCGCATAGCCGATACGATCGAGGACGATCCCGGGCTCGATGAGCGCCGGAAGGAGGCATTCCATCGGCGATTTCTTGCCGTGATCAAGGGCAGGGAGGGCGCAGCGGAATTTGCTGCCGCACTGGCGCCGCAGCTGTCTTCCGAGGTGTTGCCTGACGAAAGGGACCTGGTTCTCAATGCGGCCAAGGTGATCCGTGTCACGCATGGCTTCACCGAAAAGGAACAGGAGGCGCTGACCCGCTGTCTCACCATCATGTGCACGGGTATGCCAAAGTTTCAGCGCAACAAGAGTCTGAGGGGATTGAAGGATCTGACGGAAATGGGTGCCTACTGCTACGTCGTTGCGGGTGTGGTGGGCGAAATGCTCACGGACCTGTTCTGCATTCACTGCCCGGAACTGGTGAAGAAGCGGGTCGAACTCCGGCGCCTGGCCGTTTCCTTCGGTCAGGGGCTGCAGATGACAAACATTCTCAAGGACATCTGGGACGATCGCCAAGGCGGACGTTGCTGGTTGCCGCGATCCATGTTCGCCGATCGTCGCGTTCAGGTTGAACGGCTGGAGGAATTCCACCGGACGCACGCTTTTGCGTCGAGCATGAACGCCTTGATCGCCGTCACTCATCGGCACCTTCAGAACGCTCTTGAATACACGTGCCACATCCCGGCGCGGGAGGCGGGGATTCGACGATTCTGCCTGTGGGCGCTGGGGCTTGCGGTCATGACCCTGCAACAGCTTCACCGGAATCCCCAGTTCACATCCGGAGATCAGGTAAAGGTCTCCCGGGGTACCGTCAGGGCGACCATTCTTGCAACCAATCTCATGCTCTCCAGCAACCGTGGGCTGCGATGGCTTTTCGGGATGGCCGCGGCCGGTTTGCCCCTGTGGCGGGCGGACCGTGCCACCTGGATGCGCATGGTGGGCCCGGAAGGCGGTTTGGGCACCCCCGGGCGATGACCCAGGCGCCGGTGCCACCGATACAACATGAAGGCGGAAGCGAGAGCGCGCGCCAACATTGCGCTTGTCAAGTACTGGGGCAAGGCGGACGACGGACCGCTGAACATTCCCGCAGTCGGCTCCATTTCCATCACGCTGGACGCGCTGTGGTCCGATACCGAAGTCCGTTTTGACGGTTCCCTGGCTGCGGACGAGATGACGTTGAACGGGCAGCACCGCCCGGAGCAACTCGACCGGGTTCGACGTTGCCTGAATTTGCTCCGGGCGCGGGCGGGTGTGGACAAAGCGGCTCGCGTGACCAGCCGCAACAACTTTCCCACCGGGGCCGGCCTGGCATCCTCGGCGTCGGGATACGCCGCTCTGACCACGGCGGGCGCGCGGGCGTTGGGCCTGACGCTGACCCCGCGGGAGTTGAGCATTGTCGCGCGCCAGGGGTCGGGGTCGGCGGCCCGGTCCATTTTCGGTGGATTCGTGGAAATGCGCGCCGGCACCCGGCCGGACGGCACCGACAGCTATGCCGAACCGTTGATGCCGGCCGGGGAGTGGCCGCTGGAACTGGTCGTCGCGGTGACGGCGCGGGAAGAAAAGCAGGTGAGTTCCCGCGCCGGAATGACCCGTTCGGCCGCCACCTCGCCTTACTTCCCGGCCTGGGTTGCCGCTAGCCCGCCGGACCTGAGGCAGGCACGCGAAGCGATCTCCAACAACGACTTCGAGTCGCTGGCGGACGTGGCCGAACGGAATTGTCTCGGCATGCACGGCGCCGCCATGGCGGCACGGCCGCCGCTGCTCTATTGGAATGCCGCGACCATCGCCTGCCTTGAAGCCGTGCGAAATCTTCGCCGGTCGGCAGTGCCGGTATTCTTTACGATCGATGCCGGTCCGCAATTGAAGGCGGTTTGCGCGCCCGGTTCATCGGCAACCGTGCGCGAGGCATTGGCGGATGTTCCCGGCGTCGTGGATGTGCTGGAGAGTGGCCTGGGTCCGGGAGTCGAAGCAAGCTGAGGTTCGCATATGGTTCGCGCAGTCGCCTCCGCGCCCGGCAAGCTGGTCATTCTCGGAGAGTACGCTGTACTGGCAAAAGCGCCCGCCCTGGTCATGGCCGTCGACCGCCGGTGCCGAGCTGATATCCGGTCCAGCGGCAATGCCGTGTGTCGCCTGAAGTCGTCGGCCGAGGCGGAACGGCAGGTCATTTTCCGTAACCGGGCGCGCAGCGGCCTGGCGCTGGTGGATCGCATTACCGAAGCGTTTCCGATTGCCGAGGGGGAGGCATGGCACGGGTTCCTCGACTCCAGCGGCCTGTATCGGGAGGGCAGGAAACTGGGTCTGGGCTCGAGCGCAGCGGCCCTGGCTGCCTGGTGCGGCGCCTGGCTGGCGTGGACGGGGCAGGGCATTGCGGAGGCGAGCGCGGCGGTACTGCGCCGCTTCATTGAAGAGCACACAGCGTATCAGGGAGGGGAGGGCAGCGGTCTCGACATCGCGGCGAGCCTCCATGGCGGTGTGATTCGATTCCAGCATGACGAGGAAACCGGTCCCCGGGTCGAGAGCGTGAAGCTGCCCGACGGCGTGGACTTCGTCAGCGTGTTTGTGCGGTCCTCGGCATCCACCCGAAAACACCTGGCGCAATTCCGCGCCCGGTCGGCCGAATCCCCGGCTTCGGCCTCCTTCTGGATGGACTCGCTGGACCGGCTGTCCGAATCCGGCATCGAATGCGCTGCGGCCGGTGATGCAGATGGTTTTCTCGACGCGATTCGGGACTATGCCGGCGGACTGCAGGCATTGGGCGAGTGGATGGAAGCGGAGATTTTCACGCCCGAGCACCTGCACCTGATGAAGTTGGCGGAGCGATTCGGCGTGGCGTACAAGGTCAGCGGCGCGGGGGGCGGTGATATGGGGCTGGCCTTCAGCGCTGATCCGGAAGCGCTGATCCGGTTCGGGAAAGCGGCCGACGAGCGCTATGATACGATCGAATTGGCCATTGACCCACAGGGTCTGGACGTAAGGACAGTGGACGGATGAGTGAAGATCGACGCAGGATTCCCGAATTCTACAAGCTGAGCGTCGCCGAACGCGTTCGCGCGGTGCATGAGCGCGGGATTGTCACCGGCCGCGATTTCCGGGCGCTGGCAAGCGGCCGGCATACGCTGGATCTCGCCTCCGCCGACAAGATGGTGGAAAACGTTGTCGGTGTCATCGGCCTTCCGCTGGGTCTGGGGATGAACCTGATCGTCAACGGCCGGGGTTATGTCGTGCCCATGGCGGTGGAGGAACCGTCGGTCATCGCCGCGCTGGGCTCGGCGTCGAAATTGATCGGGGAGCATGGCGGCTTCTTCGCCGAGGCGACCGATCCGGTATTGATCGGGCAGATTCAGATTGTCGATCTGGACGACATCGAGGCGGCAAGGTCCGCGCTCATGGAACACAAGCAGGAAATTCTCAACCTCGCGAACAGCTTTCATCCGAAAATGGTTGCCCGAGGTGGTGGGGCGCGGGATATCGAGCTGTACGCGCACACGCTTCCTTCAAGCGGCAAGGCCATGCTGGTAGTCCACCTGCTCGTGGATACCCGCGACGCCATGGGCGCCAATGTCACCAACGGGATGTGCGAAGGCGTTGCCCCGCTCATCGAGTCCATCACGGGCGGGCAGGTTTTCCTGCGAATTCTCTCCAACCTGACGGACCGGTCGCTCGCCCGGGCGCTGTGCACGATTCCTCACGCGGCATTGGGAGGCAATGACTACTCCGGCGAACAGGTTTGCGACGGAATCATTATCGCGGCGGACTTTGCGGCGGTGGACCCGTACCGGGCGGCCACCCACAACAAGGGGATCATGAACGGCATCGATCCCGTCGCCATCGCTACGGGCAACGACTGGCGTGCCATCGAAGCCGGTGCCCATGCCTACGCGGCTCGCGGGGACCGTTACACGTCGCTTACGAAGTGGTGGACCGATCAGAAAGGCAACCTCTGCGGCAGCATCGAGGTGCCGATCAAGGTGGGCACCGTCGGCGGACCTCTGGAGTCCAATCCGACTGCGGCGCTGAACATGCGGCTGCTGGGTGTGGAATCCGCCAGGCAACTGGCTGAAATCATGGCGGCCGTCGGGCTTGCCCAGAACTTTGCGGCGCTCCGCGCGCTGGCCACGGAAGGCATCCAGAAGGGCCATATGACGTTGCACGCCCGTAGCGTCGTCACCGCCGCGGGTGTGCCCGAAGCGCTGTTCGACGACGTCCTGGACCGGCTGGTCCTGAGCAACGAAATCAAGGTGTGGAAGGCTCGGGAAATTGCCGCCGAGCTTAAGCGGGACTCCGGCCCGCAACACCTGCACACGGCCCGAACGGTCGCTGAAGCCGATGCCATGGGCGTGGGCTATGCAAAGGTCGTGCTGCTGGGCGAGCATGCCGTGGTCTATGGTCGGCATGCCATCGGAGCCCCGGTTCCCATGACGGTGACTGCCGTGGTCGAGGACTGCGATGAGGGGATCCACCTGATGATCCCCCGCTGGGGCGTGGAGTACCAACTGGCGCGCAACCCCAAGGACCGCCGTTCGTTTGAACGCACGGCCGGCGTGGTACTCGACAAACTGGGCTTGAGCGGGCGGGCGATGCGGATAGAGGTATTCTCGGAGGTGCCCCGCAGCATGGGATTGGGGGGCTCGGCAGCCATGGCCGTGGCGATCGTGCGTTCGCTGGACAAGCACTTTGGGCTTGGCCTGTCGGATGAGGATGTCAATCGATTGGCCTTTGAATACGAAACTGTTGCCCATGGCACGCCCAGCGGTCTCGACAACACCCTGGCCTGCTACTGTCGGCCGCTGATTTACCGGACCGGCGATCCACTCCTGGTCGAGCCGCTCGACATCAAGACACCCATCCCGGCGGTCATCGGCATGACGGGGTACGAGGGGCTGACAGCCAAGACGGTGAGCCGGGTGAGAACGGCCTGGAAGCAGGACCAGAAACTCTACGAACATATTTTCGATCAGATCGACGCCCTGGTATTGCGGGGCGTGCAGGCGATCCGGGACGAGGACCTGTCGTCGCTGGGAGAACTGATGAACATCTGCCACGGGATGTTGAATGCGCTTCAGGTCTCCACGCCGGAACTGGAGCAACTGGTGGATATCGCGCGCGAAAGCGGTGCGCTGGGCGCGAAGCTGACCGGCGGCGGTGGCGGCGGATCGATCGTTGCGATATGCGACGGCGATACCGAGCCCGTGGTTTCGGCGATCCGTTCCGCGGGGTATCAGGCTGTTCCGGTCAACCTGGGAGCACCCCTGAATGGCGCGTAGGGAAGACGTCTCAAGCCCGGACGAGCAGCTCATCCTGGTGGATGAACTGGACCGGGAGATCGGGCGCCGCGCGAAGGGCGAATGCCACCAGGGCAACGGCGTCCTGCATCGCGCCTTCTCCATATTCGTGTTCAACGACAATGACGAACTGCTGCTGCAAAAGCGCAGCGCCCAGAAACCGCTCTGGCCGGGCTATTGGTCCAATACCTGCTGCTCGCATCCCCGGGCCGGAGAGTCCATGGAGGGGGCCGTTTCCAGGCGGCTTCGGCAGGAGTTGGGCTTCGAGTGCCCGCTGACATTCCTGTACAAGTTCAAGTACCACGCCCAATACGGCGCGGTGGGCGCGGAACATGAGTACTGCTGGGTCTACCATGGCCGGTATTCGGGCGCAGTCAATGTGAATGTCAATGAGATCGCGGACTGGCGCTTCGTCGGCATCGGTGCACTGGAAGCGGAGCTTGAAGCCACGCCGGAGCAATTCACTCCCTGGTTCAAGATGGAGTGGGCCGAGATCAGCCACAATCATTTCGACCGCATTCTGTCGCCGGCCTGACGCGGTAGCCGGTTTCAGCGGGTTAGCGGTCATGGCCGATTCGAATCGGAACAAGACGCGCAAGCGGGGCATCTACCTGTTGCCCAACCTGCTCACCACCGGAGCGCTGTTTGCCGGGTTCTACTCCATCGTCGCCGCCATCGACCAGAATTTCCTCGGCGCCGTGTGGGCCATCTATATCGCCATGTTTCTGGATGGCCTGGACGGCCGCGTGGCCCGAATGACCAGCACCGAGAGCGATTTCGGGAAGGAGTACGACAGCCTGGCCGACATGGTGTCCTTCGGGCTGGCACCGGCGATTGTCACCTACCAGTGGGGCGTGGTGCGCCTCTCCGAGTACGGACCGCTGTGGGGAAGGCTCGGCTGGTTGGCTGCATTTCTGTATGCGGTCTCGGCCGCACTGCGCCTTGCCCGGTTCAACACCAGCGGTTCCAGCGACAAGCGATTTTTCCGCGGCTTGCCAAGCCCGCCTGCCGCAGCGGGTATCGCGGCGATGGTCTGGGGCAGCATCGAGTACGAAATCGGCGGGCTGACCGCACTGGTGGCGGGTGTGGCGATCACCGCGCTCACCGGGATCGCCATGATGTCCAACTTTCGCTACCTGAGCTTCAAGGACTTCAACCTGAGCGGGCGGATCCCGTTCGGTAACCTGATCTTCGTGCTGGGACTGCTGATCCTGGTGGCGCTGAATCCGCCAGTCGTCATATTCGGCATGTTCGCCGTGTACTCGTGCTCCGCCCCGTCGATCTGGGCCTGGCGGCGGTATCGTCGCCGGCGTGCACTGGCCCGGGCTTCAGGTCAGCCCACGAAGCGGTAGTACTCGATCCCCTCGTCGCTGAAGGCCGTGTTCGACGCATCGCCCACCGCCTCGACCACGAACCCGTTGTCCGGGTCTTCAAGCCCCGGGGCCGCCCCGTCATCGTGCAGGCTTTCGTACTGGGACCGGCTCAGTGTTTGCCAGGGCGCGAGCGCTTCCATGAACCCGATGCGCATGGCCGCCTCCTGCCAGTCCTCCACCAGCCGCATGGGCAGCGCTTCGGCCGCATCGCCGCTGCCGTAGCCCACCGCCAGGATGTCCCGGCCGGGCAGCTCGATGCCCTCCCGCGCCGCTTCTTCCAGACCCGCCGCCATCCACGCCGGCAGCGCCGCACAGTACACGTTGCCGATGTCCTTCATGGGTTCGCAACCCAGCGACATCTTCGAGGCAATGAGCTCGCTGAACACGTGCCCCGCACGGAAGTCCTTCAGCAGCGCCATGCTCAGCGGGTACACCTCCTCGTTGATGTTGCCCTCGCGCACCAGCCGCAGCACGTCCGGGGTGGATCGCATCTCCGCGATGACGGCATCGGTATCGAGACCGGCACTGCGGCAGTACGCATCGAGTTCGCCGCGCCCGGACTCGCTCTTGTGCGCCAGGCCGAACAGGTAACTCAGCGCAAATGCGGTCAGCGGCATGCGGTGATACGGGCGGTGCATGAACACCGCACCGAGGCCGTGATAATACCCGGGAGGACTCACGTTCAGCCGCCGCAGCATGTCCGCGAGCGCGTGCAGCGTCTCGTCCAGGTAACAGGTGGTGGAGTACTTGCCGTTGAACACCGGCAGGTCCTGAAAATGCCGGTTGAGCTGGTTGCGGATGAGGTTGCGCAGCACGGGTTTGCGAAAGTCCACGGCGCGGTAAGAGGAGGCACTGCCGATGCAACGCAGGTTCACCTCCAGCAACTTCGGGTCCCGCTCCAGCAGCATCGCCACCGCGCCGGCACCCTGGGTGGGTTCGCCGGAACTGCCCCGGGCATACTCGGCGATGTCCGCGCTGATGACGATGGCGCAGCGGTCATCCTCCGCCAGCGCGAGATACCTGAGCGCGTACTTCAGCGCGTACACCGCGCCGAGGCAGGCGTGCTTGATCTCGGGCACTTCGCAGTAGCGGTTCACGGGGGGCAGGCCCCGGGCCTTCAGCCCGTCGTCCAGCATGCCCTTGACGATGACCGCGCCGGCGGAATTGTCGGTGCTGGATTCGGTGCCCAATCCGAGAAAGCCGATCTGCTCGGGATCGATGCCGTACTGCTCGATCAGGCGCATGGCGGCCGTGCCGGCCATGGTGTAGACGCTCTGGCGAGGTCCGCGCATCCGGAAGCTGTTTCCTACCACGGCGCGGGTCTTGTCCCACGGCGCCCCGGTCCACCGGCACCAGTCCTTCAGGCTCACTCGATAGGGGGGCACATAGGCCGCGAATCCGCTGATCCCGACATTCTGGTTCATTTGGAACTCCTGGTCCGGTTCTCAAGTCGGGGCAGATTCACTCTAGCGGGTCCCACGTTCCGGGACCAATACCGATTTCCTTCAGACCCGATAAGATTATCCAATGTTGAAGGCGCCGAATCCCGCGGGTGCCGCTGCACTTCGCCCTTCCCCGGCGTCTTTACCGTTGGCAACTTGCCATTATATGCAATCGTCCGGGCGCCGGCCTTCGTAGCCGTTCGAAACGGTTCAAAAGTTACTTGACGTGCTGTAAATTCCAAGCGGCTGGCAGGTAGTGCATATCGCGAACATGAAATTGAGAATTCTGGGCAATTCGGTACGGCTCCGCGTGTCCCAGGCGGAAATGTCGCAAATCCGCTCAAAGGGGGTGGTTCGGCAACACGTGGCATTCGGCCCCGGGAGGCGGCTGACCTATGAGCTGCGGACCGTCGACGACGGCCGGGTGGGTGCCAGCTACGACGATGAGCGCATTCGGGTGACGCTGCCGCTTGCGGTGGCGGAGCGCTGGCAGGCGCCCGACGAAGTTTCGATAAGGGGTGAACAGGCGTTGCCGGGCGGCGAACGCCTTACGATTCTGGTGGAGAAGGATTTCCAATGCCTTGTGCCGCGGGAAGACGAGGATCAGTCCGGGCTGTTTCCGAATCCGGAGAAGTCCGAATCGTGAGGTGAACGCCGGTCAGCGACCAACGCTGGTTCCTGGGCGGGTTGCTGGTTTTGCATGTTCTTGTCGGCAGCAGAGGATCTGTGCGCAACGCGGTCCGCCGCTGTCGCCGATGAAAGACAAAATGTCGGAAACAGGTATGTACTCCCAAGTCGGCCAACTGCCCGACGAATGCTCGCTCAGGTAAAATGATCGACTGGTCATTTCCCCGGAGAAGCTGTTGAGCACGCAGGGTTCCGGCAACGGCACCGACGCTTCCGACGCGTTGGTCCGCGAGATCGCCGCCCGCCACGTCGCCCGCCCCGGGGGGCTGTTGCCGGCGCTGCATGCTGTGCAGGACGAACTCGGCTACGTACCGCCGGAGGTCGTGCCCACCCTGGCCGAGGTGTTCAATTTTTCCCGCGCCGAGGTGCATGGGGTCATCAGCTTCTACCACCTGTTCAGAACCACGCCGCCTGGCCGAAAAACGTTGTACCTGTGCCGGGCCGAGGCCTGTCAGGCCATGGGCGCTCGGGCGCTGGAGAAGCACACAAGGGCGCGCCTGGGCATCGGGTTCCACGAAACCACCGCCGATAAGAGGTTCAGCCTGGAACCGATCTATTGCCTGGGCAACTGCGCCTGTTCGCCTGCGATCATGATCGATGACTTCGTGTACGGACGCGTGACCCCGGATCGGCTCGACGCTCTTCTGGAAGAGGGCTGAGGGATGCCGTCGGCGGCAAACCCGGGGATGCCGGAGGGCGCATGCAGGGTCTTCGTTCCGCGCGATACTACGGCGCGGTCCATGGGGGCCGACGGCGTGGCGGCCGCGATTGCGGTCGAGGCCGCCCGGCGCGGCGAATCGGTCACCGTGGTGCGCAATGGTTCCCGTGGGCTCTATTGGCTGGAACCGATGATCGAGGTTGAAGCCGGCGGCGTGCGCCACGCTTACGGGCCGGTGCAGGCCCCCGACGTTCAGTCTCTCTTCGGCGCCGGGTTCCTCGCCGCGGCCGAGCATGGACTGGGACTGGGGCCCACCGAGGAGATTCCGTACCTGGCCCGGCAGTCGCGGCTGACTTTCGCACGGGTGGGCATTACGGACCCACTATCGCTGGACGACTACCGCGCCCACGGCGGCTACCAGGGGCTAGCGAAGGCAGTGGAACTGTCACGCAACGAGATCGTGGATATCGTCGCCGAGTCCGGCCTGAGAGGCCGCGGCGGCGCCGCCTTTCCCACCGGGATCAAGTGGCGTACGGTGCTGAACGCCGAGGGGTCGCAGAAGTACGTCACCTGCAATGCGGACGAGGGCGATTCCGGCACTTTCGCCGACCGAATGGTCATGGAGAGCGATCCCTTCGTGGTGATCGAGGGCATGACCATCGCCGGACTGGCAACAGGCGCCACCATGGGATACATCTACCTGCGCGCGGAATATCCGCTGGCGATCCGCATCATGAACGAGGCCATCGAGATTGCCGCAGCAGCGGGCCTGCTGGGCGACAACGTCATGGGCAGTGGCCAGGCCTTTCACCTGGAAGTTCGCGAAGCCGCCGGCGCCTATATCTGTGGCGAAGAGACCTCCATGCTGGAAAGTCTCGAAGGCAAGCGCGGCATGATCCGCTACCGGCCGCCCCTGCCGGCGATCAAGGGCCTGTTTGGAAAGCCCACCGTCGTCAACAACGTGATTACCCTGGCGTCCGTGCCGATCATTCTGGCCGAGGGTGCCGAGTTCTACCGGGACTACGGCACGGGACGTTCGAGAGGGACCCTGACCGTACAACTGGCGGGCAACATCAAGCGGGGAGGGCTCGTGGAGATCGGTTTCGGCCGTACCCTGCGCGAACTGCTGGAGGACTTCGGCGGCGGCACGGCCACCGGCCGGCCGATCCGGGCGGTACAGGCCGGGGGTCCGCTGGGCGCCTACGTCCACCCGTCCCAGTTCGATACGCCGCTGGACTACGAAGCGTTCGCGGAGTTCGGCGGCATGATCGGCCACGGGGGACTGGTAGTCTTCGACGATACCGTGGACATGGGCGAACAGGCCCGCTTCGCCATGGAGTTCTGCGCCATCGGGTCCTGCGGCAAATGCACGCCCTGCCGGATCGGCGCCGTGCGCGGCGTGGAAGTCATCGACCGGATCCTGGGCGGTGTCGACGAGTCAAACAACCTGCTGTTGTTGAGGGACCTCTGCGATACGATGGTCGCCGGCTCGCTGTGCGCACTGGGCGGGATGGCCCCGTTCCCCGTCATCAGCGTTCTGGATCACTTCCCCGAGGACCTGCGGGCACGCTGATCCGATGACGCGCGCGCTCAAACGCTGCTACAACATCGCAAAGCTGCGGGAGCGGGCGGCGAAGCGGCTTCCGGCGCCGATGTTCCACTACATCGACGGTGCGGCCGGCGACGAGTGGACGATGCGGCAGAATACCGATGCGTTCGATCGCTGGGAACTGGTGCCGCGGTTTCTGGTGGATGTCAGCGAAATCGACCTTTCCACCACGGTATTCGGTCAGACAATCAGCATGCCGCTGTTCTGTGCGCCCACGGCGATGTCACGGCTGTTTCATCACGAGGGCGAGTTTGCCGTGGCCCATGCCGCCGGGCGCGCACGGACGATGTACTCGCTGTCGTCCATTTCCACGGTCAGCATCGAGGAAGCCGCCGAGGCGACCTCGGGGCCGAAGCTGTTCCAGGTCTACGTCTTCAAGGACCGGGGGCTGAATCGCGAGTTCATCGCACGCTGCAAGGCGTCCGGGTACCATGCTCTGGCGTTGACGGTGGACGTTCCCGTGGCCGGCAACCGGGAGCGCGACCTGGTGACTGGAATGACCATTCCGCCCCGGCTGACATTAGCCAGCCTCTGGAGTTTTGCCATGCATCCGCGCTGGGTATGGAACTACTACACCCACCCGCCCATCGAACTGGCCAGCGTCAAGGACCGCATCAAGGGCGATGTCACGACGCTGGTCAGCTTCTTCAATGACGAGCTTGACCGCACGGTGAGCTGGGATGACGCGGCCTGGATGATCGAGGAATGGGGCGGTCCGTTCGCGATCAAGGGTGTGCTTTCGGTTGAGGACGCCGTGCGGGCGGCCGAGGTGGGGGCCAGTGCAGTGATCGTTTCGAATCATGGCGGCCGCCAACTCGACACGGCTCCGGCGCCCATCGAGATGCTGCCGGAGATCGTGGGCGCGGTGGGCGATCGCATGGAAGTCATCCTCGAAGGCGGCGTTCGCCGTGGCGTGCACGTGCTCAAGGCATTGGCACTGGGAGCGACGGCCTGCTCTGTGGGTCGGCCCTACCTGTTCGGTCTGGGCGCCGGCGGTGAGGCCGGAGTCGACCGCGCGCTGGAAATTCTTCGCACCGACATCGAGCGGGACATGCGCTTGGTCGGTTGCCGCAACGTGAGCGAGGTCACGCCGAGCCGGATTCGGCGTGTCGAGCGTTGAGCATCGAAGAGGTTACCGCGCTGAAGAGCGCCAAGCGCTTGAAAGTTCTGAGATTCGGCGCACAAGCGGGCACCGGCGACGGTTTTGTCGCCCACGACGACGTGGTCGCGACCGAGGAACCTCTGGAAATCCGTCTCGCCTATACCCGCGCCGACGGCCGGCGTGCGCAAAAGAGCATTTCCATCACCATGCGGACGCCCGGCAACGACGGCGAGCTGGCCGCCGGGTTCCTGCTGACCGAGGGCATTATCGACAGCGCCGATCAGGTCGACGCCATCGGTCCCTGCGGACCGCCGGCTGCGGACGGGCTGATCAACGTCGTACGCGTCGACCTTGCGGCGGATGTCGAGGTCGACCTTGCGCGCCTGGAGCGACACTTTTATACCTCCTCAAGTTGCGGCGTCTGCGGCAAGGCCTCGCTGGAGGCGGTTGCGGTTCAGGGGCGTTACGATCTCCACGGCACGGCGCTTCAAGTCAGTGCGGAGGCGCTGGGCGGGCTGCCGGATCGGTTGCGGGCGCTGCAGCACGTCTTTGAAAGGACGGGCGGTCTGCACGCATCCGGACTGTTCGACTCCTCGGGGCAGGTCCATGTCAGCCGCGAGGATGTGGGGCGTCACAACGCCCTGGACAAGCTCATCGGGCAGGCGCTCCTGAAGGAAGAATTGCCCCTGGCCGGCCATGGGGTCGTAGTAAGCGGCCGAGCGAGTTTCGAACTGATGCAAAAGGCCATGATGGCAGGAATTCCCATGATGGCCGCCGTAGGCGCACCGTCATCCCTGGCGGTGGAATTTGCCGAAGAGTTCGGCATGACTCTGGTGGGCTTTCTCAAGGCGAATCGGTTCAACGTTTACTCGCGTCCGGACCGGATACGGTGACCCGGCGGAGTTAACCGGCGCCCTCTGATTTCCGGAGGTTGGTGCACGCACCATTCTCGTTGCCCCGGAATGGAACGTTTGGCAAAAATTTCTTTGCCAAAAATAATTTTGTGAACTAGAGTTAGCGTAGTGTGGATGCGCGCAAAGGCGCCAACAATGCGTAACGTGACCGGTGCGCCTGTGACGGGAGACGACCTGTACGGGCGGCACGACGAAATCGATCGGTTGTGGGCAAGGCTCGACCGTGACGAACATCTGCTGATGTTGGCGCCCCGCCGGGTCGGGAAGACGAGCCTGATGCTGGAGCTGGAGCGGGACCCGAGAGCCGGCTGGGATGTCGTGTACATCAATGTCGAAGCTGCCGAGAGCGCCGCCGATCTCCTTGCAAGGATCCATGCCGCATTGCTCCAACATCCGCGGTACCGCACGTGGTTCAAGCTGGGCTGGTTCCGAGTCACGAGCGCCTTCGCCGAGGTCAAGCACGCCAAGGCGTTGAGCGTAGAGATCAAGCGCACCTTGGGGCGCGATTGGGTTCGTGCTGCGGACCGGCTCGAGCGACAACTGGAACGCCAGTCGGATGGTTGCCGCCTACTCATCGTGATTGATGAACTGCCGATCCTGATCGCCCGAATGTTGGACTCAGGCGACCGGGCCGAGGAAGCGTCGCTGCTGCTGGCAAAGCTCCGGCAGTGGCGCCAGGCGCCAGGGCTTCGCGGGAAGGTGCAGACTCTGGTTGGTGGCTCCGTCGGTCTCGAAGGAGTTTTGCGCCGGGCCGGTCTGTCCGCCTCCATCAACGACCTCACGCCCTTCCGCGTGACGGCCTGGAGCCGGTCGACCGCAGCCAGCTTCTTGAGACGCGTGAGCGAAGAAAACCGGTTCCCGCTCACGGACCATTGGATTGCCGGAATTCTGGACTTGCTCGGTGAGCCGGTTCCGTACCACGTGCAGCTGTTCTTCGCCGAACTTCACGACGCCTGCAGGGCTTCTGCAGAACTCTCGGAGTCATTGATCGCGCAGTGCTTTGAGGAACGATTGACGGGTCCTGCCGGAACCCCCCACCTCGACCACTACGCTGCACGTCTGGAGGTCGTCTTTAGCCCGACCCAGCATGAGACTGCTCTCAGGGTTCTTGCCCGCGCAAGTCGATTCGAGCGCGGCGTGCTCCGATCGGAACTCGCTGGAGATAACAGCACGTCCGACTTGGGTCAGGTGCTACAGACCCTCGAGTCGGACGGCTACCTTCACCGTCACGAAGATCGCTTGGCGTTTCAGAGCAACTTGTTGCGCGTCTGGTGGCGCAAGCGCCGGGGCGGCGCGGCGTGATGCGGCAACGCATCTACAACCCCGCCCAGCTAACGCCGGAGGAACTCAAGGCGTCGTTCATCGCTCGGCACGAAACGCTCGCGAGGATGCTGCGGCTTCTGGCCGAGCAAACGCCAGGGCACCCTTGCCAGCATGTCGTGCTCGTCGGCTCGCGCGGCATGGGCAAGACCACTCTCGGGCTGTACTTCTTGCAGGCGATTCGGGAGGACGCGGACCTCGCGACGAAATGGCAGCCCGTCCCGTTTCCCGAGGAGAGCTACCAGATCTGCAATCTGGCCGACTTCTGGCTGGCCGCGCTGCGTCATCTGGCGCAAGCCACCGGTGAGGAGTGCTGGCGCGACAGGGCCGATGGGTTACAAGAGGACGAGCACGATACCGAACGCTTGGCGACCTACGCTCTGGCGGCGCTTCTGGATTTCTGCGAAGAACAAGGGAAACGACTGATACTGTTCGTGGAGAATCTCGATCTGGTGTTCACGCAATTGGGCAACGAACGGGAAGTCCACGCCTTGCGAGAGGCATTGATGGAACACGCCGAGATCCTTCTGGTCGGTTCCGCCAACACCGTTTTCGATGCCATACGCAGCCACGGCGAACCGTTCTATGAGTTCTTCCGCAACATTACGCTCCGGGGACTGGAACGGCACGATTGTCGCCAGCTATTGGAGACACTGGCAGAGCAGGAGGTCGGCAAACGGCGCTCCTTGCCTCTGAACCTTGAGGAAGGTCGCCTGGAGACCATTCGCCGCCTGACGGGCGGCAACCCGCGCTTGCTGGTGCTCGCCTGCCGGATGTTGCTTGAGTCGCCGCTCGGATCTGCAATCGAGGACATAGAGCGGCTCATTGACGAGCAAACGCCCTATTTCAAGGCCCGCATCGAAGCGCTTCCCCCGCAAGCCAGGAAGGTTTTCCACTGCCTCGCCAAGGCGTGGGCGCCCTTGCTGACACGTGAAGTGGCGGCGGCCGCGAACCTGGGTTCATCCCATGCGAGCGCCCAACTCCGGCAGCTCATCGACAAGGGCTATGTGCGTGAAGTACGGTTGGTCGGCGAGACGCGCGGCCGCTACGAGGTGAGCGATCGGTTCTACAACATCTACTACCTGTTGCGCTTCTCCAGGAGCGGACGCGCCCGGTTGGAGCGCCTGGTGGACTTTCTGCACCAGTTATTCGGCCCCGTCGGCATGCGGCACACCTTTGAGGCCGCGCTCGATACGTTACGCAATGGCACATTCTCGACAGCGGACATGTCGGACTGGCTCACCGTGCCGGCGGGTCATGTGGCGGCCGACCAGGAGAACCCGGAAGAGCTGATTGGTCTGCGCAGGGCCGCCATCGTCCGGTTGCCCGATGCCGACACAGATGACACAGAGCGGTTCGTACGACGCTGGACGCACACGCTGGTAGCCATGATCGCGTATGGCCGCGCTGAGAAAGTCAAGCAACTGCTCATCGATACTAACGCCACCGAATCCATGGAACCCCTGTGGCTCGCGGCGCGTGCCGAGTTGGGCGAAGACCTTGGCCCGCTCCCTGCCGAGGTATTGGATGCCGTGGAAGAGGTAAGGCGGATGGTCGCCGAAGAGCGAATCCGAGCAGCAGGGAAATAATCGGTATGGCAGACAAGACAGCGTTCAGGAAAACGCCCGAAATGTTGCGTGGTCAAGCAAGCACTCCATTCTTTGCCGACATCAATCTCCGTAGAGTGGCTTGATTTGTTTGGCCTTGCCGAACCTGATTAGCGCGTATCATCCACCACTGGATTCTTTAGTGCCTGACGCAATTTGTCTACGAATTCACGGAATGATCGCGCCACATTCGCCTCGATGTAGATTTCCTCGTCGGTCGTTCCTCTATAGAAGTTGAAGTTCGGCATGACGGGTAACGTCTCAATGCTCAATACCGGATCGGGCAAGGGAAAACGGTTGCGCAGATGCCGCCGTTAGACGAGTCGATCCTTGCTTTCTGGGGCAAGGCCAGACCGCTCGAAGCCCGTCCAGAGCCAGGATGGCATCCGCTGGCCTTTCATTGTCTGGACGTTGCGGCGGTCGGTCGCGCCTTGCTGAAAGGCCATGGCGGACTGACCGAGTGGATCTCGCGCCAGTTGCGTTTGCCGCCAGACGCCGCCATTCGGTTAATGTGCTTTCTGCTCTGTCTGCATGACATTGGCAAATTCGCCAAGAAATTCCAGGCAAAGGAGCCTATCCGGTTTCCGGAGTGCTTTGGCGACAATCCGGCCCGCCTGTCGGGTTTCTTCGATCACGGCGCCGGCGGGATGCGGCTGTTCGACGATGATCGCGGTGCGTTCGGACTGCCGGGAAATATTCGTCCCAGAACTTGGCGACCGTTGATCTCGGCCGTTACCGGGCATCATGGATCGCCTCCTGAACCCCGCATGGGCCAGACCCGTCTCACGTTGAAGAGCGACTTTGGCGCAGCAGGAATTCGGGTGGCGCACGAGTTCATTCGGAGCGCGCGCAGCCTGTTCTCGATACCGCCGCGACTTTTCTCGCCGCCGAACCGCAAGGACATCTGCCGGGCGTCCTATGCCGTCGCCGGCCTCGCCGTGCTGGCTGACTGGATCGGCTCGAATCAGTCCTGGTTTCCCTATCGGAATCCAGATGGTTACGCCAGCTTCGACGAGTATTGGGATTACGCGAGGAATCAGTCAACCGGCGCGATTCGCGAGGCGGGCGTCCTCCCCGCGCCTCGACGGCGCGACCGGCTCGGTTACGAAGAGTTGATCGGTGCGAAGGTCATCCCGACCCCAATGCAGGACTGGGTCTCGAATACCGATCTACCGGTTGGACCCTCGCTATTCATGATCGAGGACGAAACCGGCAGCGGGAAGACCGAAGCGGCGCTGATGCTTGCCCACCGGTTGATGAAATCAGGAAGCGCCGATGGGCTGTATGTGGCGTTGCCCACCATGGCAACGGCCAACGCTATGTTCGATCGCTTGGCCCTCGCGTATCGGCGTCTCTTCGCCAAGGACGCGGAACCGTCCATCGCCCTGGCCCACGGCGCGCGGGGCATGCACGAGGGGTTTCGTGCCGCCTTGCCGGGCGGCGGACGATTCGAGGCGCCCTACGCCAATGCGCCCGATCGCGATGAAGCGTCTGAAACGACGGCATCGGCGGCCTGCGCGGCGTGGATCGCGGATGACCGGCGGCGTACATTCCTTGCCGACGCCGGTGCCGGCACCATCGATCAGGCTCTTCTGTCGGTGCTGCCGAGCCGTCACCAGTCGCTGCGGCTCCTCGGGCTTATGCGCCGCGTTCTGATTCTCGACGAAGTGCACGCCTACGACGCTTACATGCAACGCGAGATGGAGATGCTCCTCGAGTTCCAAGCCGGACTGGGCGGTTCCGCGATCTTGCTTTCGGCGACATTGCCGCTTTCCATCCGCGAGCGTTTGACGGACGCCTTTGCCAAAGGGCTTGCGAGCAGGGATGACAGGTTCGGTGCCAGCATGGACTACCCAATGGCCACGGTTTGCGCGGACGGTGTGCGCAGATTCGCAAAAGTAGCGGGTCAACCGGGGCGAGCGCGCACCCTTCCGGTTCGATTCCTCCGGTCTACGGCGGACGCGTTACGCGAAGTCGAACGGGCCGCCCGCGCCGGCCAGGCAGTCCTCTACATTCGCAACACCGTCGATGACGCGCTCGATGCGCATGCGGAGTTGACCGCACGCGGCCTTGACCGTCAACCCAAACTTTTCCATGCCCGGTTTGCGTTGGGGGATCGCCTAGAGGCGGAGACGGGGGTGGTGGAATTGTTCGGCAAGCGTAGCGAATCCGCTGACCGCGAAGGGCGCGTGCTGGTCGCAACGCAGGTGGTGGAGCAATCGTTGGACCTGGATTTCGATGCCGTTATCACTGATCTTGCTCCCATCGACCTCCTGATCCAGCGTGCGGGCAGACTCTGGCGTCACGACCGTCCGGAACGCAAGGGTGAGTTGGAGTTGCTGGTGGTGGGACCGGAGCCGGTCGCCGACGCGGACGAGAAGTGGTTCGGCCAAGCGTTTCCACGAGCGCAGTATGTCTATCGGGATCACGCGCGTCTCTGGTTGACGGCGAGGACACTGGAGGATTCCGGCAAAATCGTCAGCCCCGCTCGTTTGCGGACGCTCATCGAATCCGTGTACGGCGACGAGGCCGATGCACGCATGCCCTCCGGTTTGCAGGGGATTTTTTTCGACGCGGAGGGCAAGGCGGGAGCGGAGCGGGGTGTCGCGACTACCAATACGCTGAACCTTGCTCAAGGCTACGTGTGGGATGGCGGCGCCTGGGACCTCGACGTTCGAACGCCCACGCGGCTCGTCGACGACCCGCAGGTCACGCTGCGGCTCACGCGATTCCGCGGCGGCCGCATCGAGCCCTACGCGCATGCCGCCGCGCCGGACGAAGCATGGCGGGCTTGGCGGCTCAGCGAGGTGAACGTTTCCGCACGCCGCATCGGAGGTGAGGCGGTGCCGCCGGAATACGCAGATGCAGCCAGGGCGGCGCAGGCGTCCTGGACGCGGTTCGATTCGGACAAGATTCTGGTGGTGCTTGAGGAAGACGATGCCGGCGGCGATGCGACCTTGTCCGGGACGGCGGCCTCCGGTGGCGCGAACCCGACTAACGTCCGGCTCCGCTACCACCCGCGAAAAGGCTTGAGTTCCATTGGGCAGAGATCATGATTGAAGCGAGTATGGAAAGCCCCGATTCGTGCTATCTTTCGCCGCGTTGCCGTCCCCCATAAATCTCCCCTCCGTCACCCTAAATTCACATGACGCCCGCAAACGCCGATCCGGTCCTATTCAATCTCATCCGCGAACCGTGGCTGCCTGTCCGGCGGCGAAGCGGGGCGGTGGAGCGGATCCCGCCTTGGCGGATCACGGATCGTATCGGCGAGGATCCGTTCGTGTCGTTTGCCTGGCCCCGGCCCGATTTCAATGGCGCAGCGCACGAGCTGTTGATCGGCTTGCTGTCCACCGCTGCGGCACCCGAGGACGACGATGATTGGGAGGACTGGTGGTTCGATCCGCCGACGCCGGATGTCCTCGAACAGCGATTATCTGCCGTGGCCCACGCCTTCGAGCTGGATGGCCCGGGACCAAGGTTTCTGCAAGACATCGATTCGCTCGAAGGCACTGGCGACAAGCCAGTCGGGGCGCTCTTGATCGAAGCGCCAGGCGCGAAAACGCTGCGTGAAAACGCGGACCTCTTCGTCAAGCGCGGTCAAACGCCCGTACTCTGCCGTGCGGCGGCTGCAATGGCGCTCTTTACATTGAGCAGCTACGCTCCAGCGGGCGGTGCCGGGCATCGGACATCGCTGAGAGGTGGCGGTCCCATGGTAACGCTCGTTGTTGCCGGCCACTCCAGACACGGAAATGCACTCTGGGGTCGAATTTGGCCAAACGTCGAGAGCCGCGAACAGGTTGGCGCAAGAGCGACGGAAGCAACCCTCGACGACGCCCCGGAGAGGATTTTCCCTTGGCTTGTTCCAACCCGAACGTCCAACCCGAAAGTCGGCGGCAGACCGACTACCCCGGTAGATGTCCATCCCCTGCAGGTATATTGGAGCATGCCGCGCCGCATTCGGTTGAATTTTGAGGACGCTCGCGACCGAGCATGCTCACTTACCTCCGTGGACGATTCGGTAATCGTGAGCAGCTACAAGACCAGGACCTATGGCGCGAACTATTCCGAGGGATTCCAGCACCCGCTCACTCCCTACTATCGCCAGAAAGCGGCGGCCACCGAGAAGCTGCCCGTTCACCCCAATCCCGGTGGCATCAGCTATCGCATGTGGCCGGGGCTCGTCGTCCGGAGCAAGGATGGGCTTCGCGAACCCGCGCAAGCGATTCGTCATTGGCAGCAATGGCGTGCACGGAGCGTGGGCGAGGCGCGATTCGTCGCATTTGGTTATGACATGGACAACATGAAGGCCCGCGCGTGGAGCGAGGGCGAGATGCCCCTTTGGCAGTTGGACGACGAGACGCGCGCGTGGCTGGATGAATTCATCCGGCGGGTCACGGCCAGCGCCCTCACCGCGTCGCGATTAACCGCCCGGGCGGTGAAATCGGCCCTGTACGAACGCCCCAGCGACGCAACCGGCGACTTCGGGTTCATCGCGGAACGATTCTTTAGGGATACGGAAGGAGAATTTTTCACCGCGCTCCGCGAAGCAGTGACCGAAATCGAGAAAGATTGCGACCGCGATGATCCTACGATCGACGCGCGTGAGCGTTGGGCGCCGGTCATGGCGAAAGCGGCGCTTCGGCTGTTCGACGAGTACGCTCCCTCCGAAGGGCTTGAGAACCGGGACATGAGGCGTCATGTCAAGGCGCGGTTTCACCTGGCGCTTGCTCTTGGCGGACGGGGAAAGGCAGGCAAGTCATTGTTCGATGGCGATCTTGGCATCCCGTCGCCGGAAACCGCCCGGACGCGACAGGCCAAGCAGGAGGCAGCGTGACGAATTCCGCGAGACATAACGGTCCCGAGATCGCTTATCGGTGGTGGCGTAGCTTGAATCCGGTGGGAGCGCAACAGTCCGGCAGCCATCGTGCGGCCCTCGCGCGCATGCGGCGGGCCGCGACGCCGCTTGAGGTCATGCAGGAGCCGGAGGCGCTACGCCTCATCGCGCGGTTGCCGCGCAATCCCGACCGGGCCGCGGCGCTCGCCGGAGTTCTTGCTTTCGTCCGGGAAACGGACGAACGCCGCGTCGCCAAGGCAGTCGGTCGGGCCTCTCTCGACGATGACCAATCAGCGCTGCTGGCCGAAGGCCGCTTCCGGCGCCTGCTCCAGACTGGGCATGGCGAGCTCATGGAGCCGATGCGCCGCCTTGTTCGCATGACCAGGGGAACCGTCAATGTCCACGATCTCTCCGCAGCCATCCTTTACTGGGGAGATGCGGTAAAGAAGCGATGGATATTCCACTATTATGGCGTTGCGGGCGCAATGGATCAGGTCGCTGTCAAGTCAGCCGCGCCCGCCCCAGCCCGACCCGAAGATTAGGATTCCGAACATGACTGACTTTCTACAGCTACATATGCTCACGGCCTACGGTCCTTCCAACCTTAACCGGGACGACACCGGACGTCCCAAGAGCGTTGTCTTTGGCGGCGTGCCGCGCCTGCGCGTGTCCTCGCAGAGCCTGAAGCGCGCTTGGCGCACATCCGAGGTTTTCGCCACGAGGCTGGATGGGCATCTCGCGGACCGAACTCAGCGGATCGGCAAGGACGTGTTTGATCGATTGGTGAGCCGTGGCATTGATCAAGACAAAGCGATTGAGGTCGCGCGCGCGATTGCCGGCGTATTCGGGAAGATCAAGAGCGAGAAGGACAAGACTCCAACCTTCACCGAGCAGCTTGCCTTTGTTTCCCCCGAGGAACGAGAAAAGGCTTTCGCACTTGCCGACAAGGCTGTCGACGGAGAAGCAATTCCGAAACCCGGGGCGGAGGATCTGCTTCAAAAGGTGGATACGGCGGCCGACATCGCCATGTTCGGGCGCATGCTCGCCGACAGTCCTGAATTCAACCGCGAAGCGGCGGTCCAGGTGGCGCACGCAGTCACAACGCACCGCGCCATTGCGGAGGACGACTATTACACTGCTGTCGACGATCTCAAGTCCCGAGAAGAACCTGAGGATGCTGGAGCAGGATTCGTGGGTGTCCAGGAATTCGGCGCCGGCGTTTTCTATCTCTACCTGTGCGTTGATCGGGGGCTGCTGCTTCGCAATCTGGGCGGCGAGCGTGCTGTGGGAGATGCGAGCCTGGCTGCCCTCGTGGAAGCTGCGGCTACCGTCTCCCCCAGGGGCAAGCAGGCGAGCTTCGCAAGCCGCGCCCGCGCTATCTTCGCGCTGGCCGAGAAGGGTTCGGCGCAGCCTCGCAGCCTCGCCGCTGCATTCCTGAAACCCGTCGCGGGCAACGACCAGGGGCGGCAGTCGATAGAAGCGCTTGAGGGCTTTCGGAACCGCCTCGACCAGGCTTACGGCCCTTGCGCCGACGGTTCTTGCACGATGAACGTTGAAAGGGGCGAGGGTACATTGCGGGACCTGATCGCATTTGCGGTAAGTTGAACCGATGCGGTTTCTTCTCTTCACCCTGTACGCTCCTTTGGGTTCATTTGGCGAGATCGCCGTAGGCGAGCGGCGCATGAGTTGGGCGCGGCCCGGCCGTTCGGCCATACTGGGTCTGGTGGCTGCAGCCCTCGGAATGGAGCGCGAAGACGAGTCCGCCCACCACCGCCTTGAAGCCGGCCTCCATTACGCCGTCAGGACGGATGCGCCAGGCCGCCCTTTCATCGATTACCACACCGCCCAGACTCCGAAGGCCCGCAAGGGGCGAACGTTCGCAACCCGGCGGGAGGAACTGGAATCCGGCGATCTCGGCACCGTGCTGTCCGCTCGCGAATGGCGGACGGATGCTTGCTTCACCGTCGCGTTGTGGCCTCGGCCCGGAAGTTCCGTGGAACTGGACGAGATCGCCGGTGCCTTGTTGCGCCCGCACTTCGTTCTCTATGTGGGGCGCAAGTCAGGTCCGCTCGGCCTGCCGCTCAAACCCGAAATCGTAGAAGCCGATTCGTTCATGGATGCCCTCGATGCCCGGCAACCGAACGATGAAGAACAAAGCGTCTTGCGACGGATTCACATCGATGGCGTGGAGGAAGGCGCCATCGCGTTCGACCACGACGCGCCGGGAGCGCCTGCGGATACCCGCGTCGAAAGGCGTCGCGACGCAGTTGCCAGCCGATCACGCTGGCAATTCTCGGATCGGCTGGAGCGAGTCGCCATCCTGGAACGGGGCGATGCGTGATGGCGACGCTATATTTTTCCCGTGTCCGCCTCAGGCGCGACGCTTCGGTGGCGGCGCTGGCGCCCCTGCTGCTCGGAAACACGGGAAGAGGCGGGTCTTCCCGGCAACCGGGGCATCATCTCGTCTGGTCTCTTTTCGCCGACGGTCCGGACCGGCAACGCGATTTTCTTTGGCGGGAGATGGAGGCGGGGGTGTTTCTCATCCTGTCCGAGCGTGAGCCTGAAGATCGACACGGATTGTTCGAAATCGCGGCGCCAAAACAGTTCGCTCCGAAACTCGGCAAAGGCGACCGGCTCGGATTTTCGCTTCGCGCCAATCCGGTGGTTCGACGACGCGGCGCTTCTCGGCGGCGATCTACCAAGCACGATGTCGTAATGGATGCGTTACGGCTGCTGCCTGCGGGCGAACGCGCCGACAACCGCCTCGGCATCATGCGGGAGCAAGGAATCGCATGGATTGAACGCCAGGGATCGAAGGCCGGATTCGCGGTCAGCCCAGACGGAGTGCGAGTGGACGGATACCGTCAACAGCGCATCTCACGAGCGGGAGCGGAGCCGATGTACTATTCGACGCTGGATTTTGAGGGAATCCTTACCGTCACCGATCCGGATTCTTTTGTTCCGGCCATCGCCAGGGGATTCGGGGCGGCGAAAGCTTACGGTTGCGGTTTGATGCTGATCCGCCGGAAGTGAACGCGGGCGCGAATCGATGTTCGAATGTCTGGCTACCGAACGTGAGGCCCAATAAGTGGACTGGCCGCGCATAAGACAGCTTATTGACGAAGGCGAAAATTCCCGCACGGAGTTCAAGCGCGGTCTGGGAGATATGGCTCCGGTGGGCAGGGCGATTTGCGCGCTCGCCAATACCGAGGGCGGAACCCTCGTTCTTGGGGTTGATCGCGCCGAGGAAGTCGTTGGCGTCAAGGAGGACGCCGAAAGCGTACAGGAACGTTTGACGTCGTTTCTGCAAACCGGTTGCAGTGCCCCGGTTCACGCTCGCATCGCGCGTCATAGGGAATCGGCGGGCTGGATACATTGGGTGGAAGTCCCGCGGCAGCGAGGGTTCGAGCCACTGCGCTACAGTGGCCGCGTCTGGATTCGCCGCGGGCGCAGCAGCGTCGAACCGTCGGCCTCGGAGCTTCAGGAACTCTACAACGCATTCGGGTACGTTCTCACCGAAGAGCGCGCGATCCTCGGTGCGCCGGCCACGCACATCGATCTCGATGCCTTTCGAACATATCTTGGGCGGCTCGGATTCGACACCTCCGGCGATCCCCAGCCGGACGCCGAGGACGACCTTCGCAATCGAGACGTGCTTGTCGAGATCGGGGGCGAATTGCACGCGACGCTCTACGGCGTGCTGGCGTTCGGGCGAGACCCCCAGCGTTATTCTCGGACCCGCAATTTCCGCGTTGAGTGCGTGGCCTATTCGGGCGAGGATCGGGCGTCCGAGGTGCTGCAGGTCGCCAGTGCCGCCGGTCGCGCCGATGAGCAGGTCGAAAGGGCTACGGGGTGGTTTCTGGGTTTGGGCCGCTACGAATCGTACCGGAATCTGGTTCGCGAGGACCGGCACATGCTGCCCCGGCGCGCCATTCGGGAGGCGTTGGCGAATGCGGTGACGCATCGCGACTACGCCATCACGGGATCGAAGGTGCTGCTGGAAGTATTCGACCGTCATGTGGACGTGACCAGTCCGGGTACGTTACCCAATCACATGACGGTGGAACGGGTTCGCGCCGGCGCAAATCCCCGGTCCAGGAACGAGGCTCTCGCCCACTTCATGACCGCGATGGGATACGTGGAACAGCGAGGCCGAGGTTGGTTGATCATGCGCGGCGAGATGCGCAGGTTCAACGGCACGGAGCCGGAATTGATACAGGACGTGCGCAACAAATTTGTTCGCGTGACCTTTCGGCTCGGACCATACGCGAGCGAGGTAGCGAATTCGTGAATCGCTTCGTGCCGGCGGGATCTTCATCGTCATGACTTCGGTACCCGGAATTGCCCCGCCGCGCCCCATACCCATCAAGGATCGCGCTTCCATCTTGTTCATCGAGAAGGGAAGGCTCGATGTGCTCGACGGCGCGTTCGTTGTGGTCGACCGGAACGGGGTGCGCACGCATATCCCGGTGGGAGGGCTTGCTTGCCTGATGCTGGAGCCCGGCGCCAGGGTTTCCCATGCCGCGGTCGCACTCGCCGCGCGGGTGGGTTGTCTGTTGGTCTGGGTTGGCGAGGCCGGTGTGCGGCTTTATTCCGCAGGCCAGCCGGGCGGTGCGCGCGCCGACCGGCTGCTGCACCAGGCGCGGCTGGCGCTGGACCCCGTTGCCCGGCTCAAGGTCGTCCGCAAGATGTACGACATGCGATTCGGAGAGCCCGCTCCGCAGCGCCGTTCCGTGGATCAACTGCGCGGCATTGAAGGTGCGCGGGTGAAGCGGCTGTATGAAGTGCTGGCTCGGCAGCACGGAGTGAAATGGACAGGACGACGATACAATCCCAACAAGTGGCATGCAGCGGATCTGCCAAACCGTTGCCTCAGCCAGGCTACCGCATGTCTTTATGGGTTGGCCGAAGCCGCCGTTCTGGCGGCGGGGTACGCTCCCGCCATCGGATTTCTGCATACCGGAAAGCCTCAGTCGTTCGTATTCGACGTCGCCGATGTGTACAAGTTCGATACTGTGGTGCCGATTGCCTTTCAAGTGGCGGGGCAAGCACAACGAGGGAAGCGTCCCGCAACCAACGATCCGGTCGGCGAGGTCAGGCGCGGCTGCCGCGACAGGTTCCGAAAGGCCGGCGTGCTGAACAAGATAATTCCGGGTATCGAGGAGATGCTGGCGGCAGGCGGCTTCGACCCACCGCCGCCGCCCGACGAAGCGCAACCGGTCGCAATTGCCGAGGAGCCGAGCGGCGATGTTGGTCATCGCGGTTAACAATGCCCCGCCCAGACTGCGCGGGCGTCTGGCAGTGTGGCTTCTGGAGATTCGGGCAGGCGTGTATGTCGGCAGCTACTCGCGGCGAACGAGAGAGATGATCTGGGCGCAGGTCAATGCGGAGATCGACGACGGCGACGCCATCATCGCCTGGGCGGCGCCAACCGACGCCGGTTATGATTTCGACACTTGTGGCCGAAATCGCCGTATACCGGTGGATGTGGACGGCATGAAACTTGTGCGGTTTCTGCCGTTGCCGACCGGTGACAACTTGTCCAATAAGGGTGTCGGACCAGAAGCGTGAAAAGTGGCGGAAAATTCGGTAACTTTTTCGGTCTTTAAAAAGATGATTTGATTCAACGCGTTATGGGAAGAGTGTTCCCCGCCCACGCGGGGATGAACCGTCTAGAATGTCTAGCATAACTACAAAAATCCTGTGTTCCCCGCCCACGCGGGGATGAACCGCGTATTGCGCGTGGCGTGGGGCATCGCCTTTTGTGTTCCCCGCCCACGCGGGGATGAACCGGACGCACAACGAGTGGAACGCATCGAGAACCGGTGTTCCCCGCCCACGCGGGGATGAACCGACCGGCGCAATCACACTCTACAGGGCGGCCGAGTGTTCCCCGCCCACGCGGGGATGAACCGAAAACGATATACCACGGTTCCGCCGACGAGCCGTGTTCCCCGCCCACGCGGGGATGAACCGGCGAAAGGGGTGGCGGTGTCCTCGCCGATCGCGTGTTCCCCGCCCACGCGGGGATGAACCGAACCGGGACTTGGCCGTCGACGACCCGGTCGAGTGTTCCCCGCCCACGCGGGGATGAACCGGCCTCGTTGTCGCCCGCCGCCGGCCATGGGCTGTGTTCCCCGCCCACGCGGGGATGAACCGGAATCGAACCGTCCGCTATCGCCCCGCCCGGCGTGTTCCCCGCCCACGCGGGGATGAACCGACGGAGCTGTCCAGGCTGGCCGTGGTTTTGTCGTGTTCCCCGCCCACGCGGGGATGAACCGCCGGTGCGGCGCAACCAGGTGCGGCTGTTCGGGTGTTCCCCGCCCACGCGGGGATGAACCGGCGCGTGGACGTACATGATGAGCGACTCCACCGTGTTCCCCGCCCACGCGGGGATGAACCGCGCCTGGCGTTCTGCTCGGCGGTCGAGCTGCGGTGTTCCCCGCCCACGCGGGGATGAACCGGATCTCATGTCTCTCTCCGTTTTCTCACGTTTGTGTTCCCCGCCCACGCGGGGATGAACCGAAGTACCTGTCGGTCCTGGTGGTGATTACCGGGTGTTCCCCGCCCACGCGGGGATGAACCGGATCGAGGGCCGGTCCTACCGGCAAATCCTGCGTGTTCCCCGCCCACGCGGGGATGAACCTGTGCTCCAGGCGCAGGCGGGCGAACGCGGTCGCGTGTTCCCCGCCCACGCGGGGATGAACCGCACCTGCTGCCGGCCGGACCTCAGCAGTACGTGTGTTCCCCGCCCACGCGGGGATGAACCGGCTCCGGCCACCGCCTCGGGCGGCTCATGGGAGTGTTCCCCGCCCACGCGGGGATGAACCGAAGAGCACGAACGCCCGGGCCCCGGCGGCCACGTGTTCCCCGCCCACGCGGGGATGAACCGATGACACCGGAACTCATAGCGATCGTAGGCGAGTGTTCCCCGCCCACGCGGGGATGAACCGGGTTGCGCTTACTGCGGCGCCTTACCGAAGCGGTGTTCCCCGCCCACGCGGGGATGAACCGGTCAAACTGAACCGCCGATACGACGACAAGACGTGTTCCCCGCCCACGCGGGGATGAACCGGTCATCGGGGTGGCTTAATGGATGGAGTTTTAGTGTTCCCCGCCCACGCGGGGATGAACCGCTGACGGTCGAGCGCATCCTGATCGCCGCGTTGTGTTCCCCGCCCACGCGGGGATGAACCGGCTACCAGCAACCCTTTGATATCGAAGTCGTAGTGTTCGTAAGCGCTACGCGGACCCCACCTTCCTTTCGGTGAGCCAATGAGCTTGGATGACTCCTTTATATATAGGAGTTGTTCGATGAGGGATCTTGATGTGGATGCCGGGGGGAAAGCTTCTGGCCGGGCGGCAGCGGCCAACGGCGCGGTTGCGGTTGGGCGCAAGCGAAGGAAGCGGAAGACGCGGCGGCGATGGAGTGTGGAGGAGAAGATTCGGATCGCGCGCGAGAGCCTCGCATCCGGCGAGACGATCACGGCGGTGGCCGAGCGGCACGGCATCACGCGCCGGTTGTTGTCGTCGTGGCGCGAGAAGCTGCGCCAGGGCAAGCTGGTGGAGCGGTCATCGGCGCGGGCGCAGCCGGGTGTCGGGGCGTTCGCCGCCCTGGAGGTGGAGGAACGTTGTTCGGTGGTAATCGAGGGCCGGGGCGTGACGGTGCGGCTGGAAGGCATCGCCGATGTGGCCGGGATCGCCTCGATCGCCGTGGCGCTGGCGGGGAGCCGGTGATGGTGTCGCCGAACGGTGCGCGGATTCTGGTGGCGAGCGAGCCGGTGGATTTCCGCAAGGGTCACGACGGGCTGGCCGCGGTGGTGCAAAACGAGCTGGGGCTTGACCCGTACTCGGGGGTGGCCTATGTCTTCCGGGCCAAGCGGGCCGACCGGATCAAGGTGCTCTGGTTCGACGGCACGGGTTTGGTTATGGCGTACAAGCGCCTGGAGCAGGGCCGGTTTGCCTGGCCGGCGGTGCGCAACGGCGTGATCCGGCTCACCCGGGCGCAGTTCGAGGCGTTGTTCGAGGGTCTGGACTGGCGCCGGGCGTGGTCCCCGAGGGTGCGCCGCCCGCGCACCGCGGCCTGACGCCCGAGGCTCTGCACAAGCCCTGGTATCGGCCCGTTTCCCGGGCCGATATTCGTTTATAACTGACTGATTTTATGATAGTATTCTGTCATGCAGGCCCACCCTCAAGCGGTCGATCTCAAGGCGTTGCCCAAAGCCCTTCGGGCGCTGTTCCGGGAGCAGCAGGCGGCCTTCGAGCAGGAGCGGGAGACGAGCCGGGAGCTGCGCGCGCAGAACGAACAGCTCACCGAGGACAACCGCCGCCTGGAACACCTGCTCATGGAGCTGCGCCGGGTCCTCTACGGCAAGCGCTCGGAGAAGCGCCCGGTGGATGATCGGCAGTTGGCGTTCGAGGATCTGGAGGGCGCGGTGGCCGAAGTCGAGGAAGCGGTGGCCGCGGCGAGCGCGGCGGGGACATCGTCCGGCACCCGGCGCCGTGCCCCGCGGCGCAACCTCGGGCATCTGCCGAAGGGCCTGGAGCGGATCGAGGAAGTCATCGAGCCGGACAGCACGCAGTGTCCCTGCGGGTGCGGGGAGATGATCCGCATCGGCGAGGACCGCACCGAGCGGCTGGACATCGTGCCGGCGAAGCTGCGGGTCATCGTCACCGTGCGCCCCAAGTACGCCTGCCGAAGCTGCGAGCAGGGGGTGCTGCAGGCCGCCGCGCCGGCGCACCTCATCGAGGGCGGGCTGCCGACCGAGGGGGCGCTGGCGCAGGTGCTGATTTCCAAGTATGGGGATCACCTTCCGCTGTACCGCCAGGCTCAGATCTACGCCCGTTCGGGCGTGAAGCTCGACCGTTCCACGCTCGCCGCCTGGGTGGGCAAGGCGTCGTTTCACCTCATCCCGGTGGTGGACCGTCTGGCCTGGCACCTGAAGCGGTCCGGGCATCTGTTCATGGACGAGACCCGGGCGCCGGTGCTGGATCCGGGCCGGGGCAAGACAAAGACGGGGTACCTGTGGGCGCTGGCCCGCGATCAGCGGCCCTGGGCCGGTTCGGACCCGCCCGGCGTGGTGTTCTTCTACGCGCCCGGGCGCGGCGGATATCATGCCAAGCGTTTTCTCGAGGGCTTCGAAGGCCACCTGCACGTGGACGGGTATGCCGGCTACAACGTGGTGGCGGTGCCCGGCAAGGGGGTGGTCCGCTGCTATTGCTGGGCGCACGCCCGGCGGAAGCTCTGCGAGGTCAACGACAGCCACCGTTCCACGATCGCCGCCGAAGGGTTGCGCCGGATCGCGGCCATGTACGCCATCGAGAAGGAGATCCGGGGCGAGCCGCCCGAGGTCCGGCTGGCCGTGCGCCAGGCGCGCACCGCGCCGCTGCTCGAGGACTTCGGGGTGTGGCTGCGCCGGCAACGCGCCCGGGTCTCGCCGAAGTCACGACTGGGCGAGAAGCTGGCCTATATCGCCAACCACTGGGACGGGCTGCAGGTGTTCCTCACCGACGGGCGCGTCGAGATGGACAACAACATCGTGGAGAACGCCATCCGGCCGCTGGCGTTGAATCGCAAGAATGCGTTGTTCGCCGGCCATGACGAGGGTGCGGCGGCCTGGGCCCGCATCGCTACGCTGACCGAAACGGCGAAGATGAACGGCGTCAATCCCCACGCCTACCTCAAGGCCACGCTCGAAGCCATCGCCAATGGCCACCCGGCCTCGGAGATCGATCAACTGCTGCCCTGGGCCTTTACACCGATCTCAAGCTGAAAGCCAGGTGGTGTCGGCGCATCGCTTACTAGTGTTCCCCGCCCACGCGGGGATGAACCGAGCTGTCGATGGGGGACGAGGACTACCGCGCGGTGTTCCCCGCCCACGCGGGGATGAACCGGATACATCACGAACACCGACCACTCGTTGCCCGTGTTCCCCGCCCACGCGGGGATGAACCGGCGCATTTAGCCTCACCCGCATGGAGCGGGATGTGTTCCCCGCCCACGCGGGGATGAACCGGCGTACGCGCGGGCGGGGGCCCGGTGATCCGCGTGTTCCCCGCCCACGCGGGGATGAACCGTCGCCCCGCTTGACGGCGACGTATTTGCCGGTGTGTTCCCCGCCCACGCGGGGATGAACCGGTGCGAGCCGTGAGCTTTTCGATGAATACCAGGTGTTCCCCGCCCACGCGGGGATGAACCGGCTGGTGCAAAATCCGGCGTTTCGTGTCCCGGGTGTTCCCCGCCCACGCGGGGATGAACCACGATCCGTCCTGGGCCCAGCTGACGGACGCGGGTGTTCCCCGCCCACGCGGGGATGAACCGACGAACACCGATCTGTCCGTCGACATCACGGCGTGTTCCCCGCCCACGCGGGGATGAACCGATCCCGGCGGAACTCGCGCCAGTCCGTCCACCGTGTTCCCCGCCCACGCGGGGATGAACCGTCGGCGGCGGTGTATTGCTCGGGCCATTTGCTGTGTTCCCCGCCCACGCGGGGATGAACCGGTGCCAGAACCTACTGATTTCGGCGTGCCGGTGTGTTCCCCGCCCACGCGGGGATGAACCGTTTTCAACGCCTCGTTGCGCACCGTCTGGTAGGTGTTCCCCGCCCACGCGGGGATGAACCAGCGGCCCGGGCTGCGCCGGACAGCCTCACCGGGTGTTCCCCGCCCACGCGGGGATGAACCGTACTCGGACTGCGCCAGCACCACCTTGCGCCGGTGTTCCCCGCCCACGCGGGGATGAACCGTCGTGGATACGCCCGACCGTGGCGTCGATGTCGTGTTCCCCGCCCACGCGGGGATGAACCGGTGTTGACGAGGACGTCGATGACGTCGCCGTCGTGTTCCCCGCCCACGCGGGGATGAACCTGGCCCGGCCCTCGTGATCGCAGATGGCGGACAGTGTTCCCCGCCCACGCGGGGATGAACCGTCTGCCGCCATGCGGTCCTGATCCCCGTCGCCGTGTTCCCCGCCCACGCGGGGATGAACCGATCCTCGCCTTGCCGCCCCAGATCGTGACGGCGTGTTCCCCGCCCACGCGGGGATGAACCGGTGTTCGGCGAGGAGGGGGCCGACAGCGTGCTGTGTTCCCCGCCCACGCGGGGATGAACCGTCGTTTACGAGGGTGAGCGTAGCGTTTACGTTGTGTTCCCCGCCCACGCGGGGATGAACCGGCGTTCGGGGACGCGGCCTCGGCGAGATCCCGGTGTTCCCCGCCCACGCGGGGATGAACCGTCCGCGAGGGCGTTGCCCGAAGAAATTTTCGTGTGTTCCCCGCCCACGCGGGGATGAACCGCTGTCGGCCACGGGATACCGCATAATCGCCGAGTGTTCCCCGCCCACGCGGGGATGAACCGCCCAACTTTCTGCTCGTCGTGTCCGCCGTGCTGTGTTCCCCGCCCACGCGGGGATGAACCGAAACTCATCGAACTGCGCCGCGTGTTGTCGGTCGGATTAGTCGGACACCGATTCGTCGGATTATCCGGTCACGGTTGAGACTGGATTGGTCACATTGTTTTCCATTTACCAACCATCGCAGGCCGGTGGCCGCGACGGCGGTTGGGCGATGGGGCGCGTAGGGCCGGGAGCGATCCGAAGGATCGGCCGGCCGCTGGCGGACCCGTTTGGTCGCTGATTCAGAAAGGACGGGGTTCGCCGAACAGGTGCAGTTGGCGTTCGTGGCAGCACACGGCGGGGCACCGGGGCGGCCGCAAGGATTCCGTGTGGCGCCTGATCTGGCTGTAGTAGCGGCCTTCGAAGTCGTAGGCGATGCGTTGCAGGCACTCGGCCATGTGCGCGGCGGCCTCGTCGCTGATCTCCTCGGGCCAGTAATCGGGATCGATCATGGCCGCAGATCCTGCACGGCGCGGGCCAGGTGCTCGGCGTCCACGGTGCGGGCCTTCTCCAGAGCGGCGGCCGAGAGTGCGTAGTGGGCGATGCGGTTGACGAGCCGCGGCAGCCCGCGGGCGGCCTTGTGCAGCGCCTCGATGGCGGGCGGTTCGAACAGGGGCACCTCGCACCCGGCCAGGCGCAGGCGGTGCGCGAGGTAGGGGTCCAGTTCCTCGTGCTTGAGCCCGCGCAGGTGGTGCTGAACGATGAGCCGCTGTTGCATGGATTCGTGCACGGCCATGCCCGGGCGCCGCCGCAGTCCGGTCAGCCCGATGAGCAGCAGGCACAGCCTGGGGGCGGTGTCCATGTCGAAGTTGGTCAGCAGCCTGAGGTCCTCGATCACGTCGCTTCTGAGATGGTGGGCCTCGTCCACGACGAGCACCGGCTGTTGCTTGGCCTCCCCGACCAGGCGGGTGATCTCGGCCTGGATGGCGCGGTACGCCGCGGCGCGCGAGTGTTCGGTGGGCAGGCCCAGTTCCCAGCCGATGCTCTTGTACATGTCCATCACGTTGCCGGTGGACAGCGGCACGTAGCAGACCCGGAACAGCCCCGGGTGCAGCGCGCCGGTGACGTGGCGGCACACCGTGGTCTTGCCGCTGCCGGACTCCCCGGCCGGCAGCCCTATGCCGCGCAGATCGATGAGGTGCTTGAGTCGCGCCTCGGCCTCGCGGTGGGAGTCGGGGTGGAACAGCTCGTCGGCGTGCGCGGGGGTTTCGAACGGCAGGCGGGTCAGGGCGAAGTGGCGCAGGTACATCAGTCGTTCTCCTCCTTCAGTCGGCGGATGCTCAGCCGCGAGCGCGGCGGTTCGGGATCCCCGCGCTCGATGCGGCCGCGTTTCACGGCGGTGTTGGCGTAGGCGTCGAGCGGCGTGGCCTGGCCCGCGGGGCGGCCCTCGTGCACCAGTTGCAGCGCCCGGGTGCGCGGGGCGGCGGGATCGTATCGCACGGTGACGGTGCACCCGATGAGGGTCGCGTCGGCCTCGTACAGCTGCCCGTGCAGGCTCAGCGTGCGGTCCTTCAGCACGCGGCGCTTGGTCTCGAACAGGAACAGCTCGTCCAGATCCAGCCCGGTGGCGTCCGGGTAGCGCACCTCGGCGCCGGCCGCCGCCCAGCGGTCCAGCGGGCTCTGCCCGTCCAGCCCGCGGTGCGGGGACTGGTGGTATTCGCCCTCCACCCAGCCGGCAAGCGCGCGGTTCAACGCCTCGATCCCGTCGATCGTGTCCATCTCCAGGTGACGCAGCCAGCCGGCGCGAAGGGTGCGGAACCAGCGTTCGATCTTGCCCTTTCCGGCCGGTTGATACGGGCGCGCATGGATGAGCGCGATGCCCAGCTTCGCGCACACCAGCGCCAGGTGGCGGGAGCGGTAGTTCGCCCCGTTGTCGACGAACTGTGCCCGGTTCGGTTATGTGCCGAGTCGCTGGCAGCCCATTGATTGTCAAAGTCGGTTCGATCGGCAAGGGCACATAACTTTCGGTCGACAATCTCCCCTCGTTTCATGAACAGGAGAGATTGTGATGTTGGAAAAATACTTCCTCAAGCCCGAGACGCTGGACCGGGTCCGCAACTGCTGGTTGGGCGAACCGATCGAGAAGTATGTCGTATGGATGACCGAGCAAGGGTTTGCGCCCAGCTCCGTTCGTCGCCGTGTGCCGGTGCTCACGCGTTTTGCCGGATTCGCTCACGACGCCGGAGTCGACAACTTCGAAGAGCTGCCGGGGCTGGTTGATGGGTTCGTCGAAGATTGGGTCCGGACCCGTCGCCGCAAGGGCCGCACCAAGGAGGCCAAACGCCACATCGCCAACGTGGCGCGGGTTCCGGTGCAGCAGATGCTCGCCCTGCTGCTGCCGGACTACGAGAGACCTCGGGCGGCACCGCCGACAATACCCTTCGCGGACACGGCTCCCGGGTTTTTCGATTTCCTTCGCCGGGAACGCGGATTGCAGCCCACTTCGCTCGCGCTTTACCGGTGCAATCTCCGGCGCCTGGAGCGATTCCTTCAACGGATCGGACTGGACGACATCGCGGCGCTGTGTCCGACAGTGCTCAGCGCGTTTACCATCGAGACCGGCCGCTGTCTTTGCAAGGCGGCGGTGGGTGCGGCATGCGCCCATGTCCGTGTCTTTCTGCGCTACCTTTATCGGGAAGGATTGATCGCCCGCGACCTGAGCACCAGCGTCGACAGCCCTCGCCATTACCGGTTATCGCGCGTGCCGAGATCGATTTCCTGGGACGAAGTCAAACGCCTGCTGGAGACCGTCGAGCGGCGCAGCGCGTCGGGCAAGCGCGACTACGCGATCCTGCTGTTGCTGGTGACCTACGGGTTGCGAGCCAGGGAAGTCGCCGCATTGACGCTGGACTCCATCGATTGGCAACGCGGCCGGTTGATGGTTCCGGACCGCAAGGCGGGACACAACACGGCCTTTCCGCTGTCCTCCGCGGTCGGGGAAGCGATCGTGGATTATCTTCGCCACGCTCGGCCCGAGAGCGCGGAGCGCGCCCTGTTCCTGTGCTTGAGGCCGCCGTTCAGGCCGATCGGCTTTGCCGTGGTCTCGGCGCGCTCGGGCCGGCACCTGCGCAATGCCGGGATATCGGTTGCCCGTCCCGGCTCGCACACCCTGCGCCATGCCTGTGTGCAACGGCTCGTGGACGCGCGGTTCCCTCTCAAAACCATAGGCGACTACATCGGGCATGGTGACCCGAAGTCCACAGAGGTCTACTCAAAGATCGATCTGGAAGCGCTTCGGGACGTGGCGCTCGGGGACGGGGAGGCGGTGCTATGACGACACCATACGCCTTTCGGAGCGTTCTGGGCGGGGAGATCGGCCGATTCCTGTCGCATCACCGGGCGCTGGGCAAGCGATTCGACAACGAGGAAAGCGCCCTGAAGCTGCTGGACCGGTTCCTGTTCGAGCACGGCGCCGGGAGCCTCTCGGATATCACGCCGATGTTGCTGGAGAGTTTCCTGGCGTCGCGGCCCCGCACCCGGGCACGCAGCTACAACCATCTGCTCAGCGTGTTGCGACGGCTGTTTCGCTGGCTGGTCGCGCAGGACGTTCTGGCGGCATCGCCGCTGCAGGCCCGCCCGCGCCGATCGACTCAGCGGCGCACGCCGTTCCTGTTTCAACCGGCGCAGGTCAAGCGGCTTCTCGGGTGCGCGGCCAACCTCCGGGACTATCGCCCCCGGGGGTGGCACAGGGGGCCCACCTACCGCATGATCTTCGCGCTGATGTACGGGCTGGGCTTGCGAGTGGGCGAGGTCTCGCGGCTGTGTCACCAGGACCTGGACCCGGAGCGTCGTTGCCTGCACATCCGGCGGACCAAGTTCCTCAAGAGCCGCCTGGTGCCGTTCGGGCCGCGAATGGGGGATGCGCTGGAGGATTACCTTCGTGTCCGCTGGCCGCATGCGAGGCCCTCGCCCTCGGATCCGCTGTTCACGCTGACCGAAGACGCGACGGCGCCCATTTGCCCGCAGTCGGTCAGTCAAGTGTTTCAGCGCATCGTGCCGGAGCTGGATCTGACGGTGCCCGCCGGCGTCTCCCCGCCGCGATTGCACTGCCTGCGTCACTCCTTCGCCGTGTCCACCTTGCTGGGCTGGTATCGGGAAGGCGTCAATCCGGCGGCTCGCCTGCTGCACCTGTCCACCTTTCTCGGCCACGTCAGCCCAGTCTCGACCGCCGTCTATCTGACCGTCACCGCGGAACTTCTGGAGCAGGCCAATGGGCGGTTCGAGCGGTTCGCGGCGCCGAGCCTGAAGGGGGTGCGGCCATGAGAACGCCGACACTGGGAGCGCTGCTGCAAAGCTACTTCGAAGATCACCTGAAGTCGCAAAAGGGGTTGCGCCCGGCCACGATCGGCAGCTACCGCGATGCCATCGTGCTGTTTCTGTCCTTCGTGGCCGAAGACCGGCGCTGCCGACTGACCCGGTTGCAGGTTCCGGACCTGACGGCCGAACGCGTCGGGCGGTTCCTCGATGCACTGGAAACGCAGCGCGGCAACCATGTCCGCTCGCGCAACCAGCGCCTGGTCGGTCTGAGGAGTTTCTTCGATTACCTCGCCCGGCGGGTGCCGCAATCGTGGCAAGAAGCCGAACGGGTGGCCGGCATTCCGGCGAAACGGGCGGCGCCCGCCCGAACGCACTATCTGGAACTGGATCAGATCGAGGCGATGTTCGCCACGATGAACCCAGCCGGTGCGTTGGCGCTCAGGGACCGGACACTGTTGCTCTTCCTGTACAACACGGGCGCCCGTGTGCAGGAGGTCGCCGATCTGCGTCTGGCCAATCTGGAGCTGGACCGGCATCGGGTGCATCTGCACGGCAAGGGAGACAAGTGGCGGGTGTGCCCATTATGGAAGCGGACGGTCTCGCTGCTGAGTGAGCTGCTCGGGTCCTTCGCCGCGTCGGACGAAGATCGGCCGGTCTTCGTGTCCCAGCGCGGACAGGCGCTGACCCGCTTCGGCATCTACAAGATCGTGCGTCGCCACACCGCGCAACTCGTTCAGGCCGGACCTCGCGCAACCAAGCGAGCGATATCTCCCCATGTGATCCGCCACAGCACGGCAGTCCATCTTCTGGAGTCCGGCGTGGAACCCAATGTCATACGGGACTGGCTGGGACATGTCAGCGTGGAGACCACCAATCGCTACGCAGAGATCACCATCGCCATGAAGGAGAAGGCGCTCGAAGCGTGCTCGCCACCGTTACATTCCGACGGGGCACGCCGCAAAGGCGCAATTTGGCGGGATGATCCGACGCTGCTGAAGTGGCTGAAGTCGCTTTGAAGATTATGTGTCCAGCAATACGGGCGCCGCCACGTATTTCATGCACTTGCCAGCGACTCGGCACATAACCGAACCGGGCACAGTTCGCCGAAAATGTGGCGCGCCACATTTTCCACGTAAAGGCGTTCCGGCAACCCGCGCCGCAGCAACGCGTGTTTGAACACCGGCAGGAACGCGGCGATGTTCTCCGCGAACGCGAACGCGGCGTGGGGAATGACGCGGGTGGCGTCGTCGATGAAGGCGATGAGGAAGGTCTTGCGCCGCCGCCGCCCGTCCGGGACCTTCGGCCCGTGCATCACGTCGCTCATCCAGAGCCGGCAGGCCCGGCGATAATTGAAGCGGCGCCGGTCCCGCCCGGCGGCGGACCCGGGCGCCGGCTCAAGCGCCCCGGCGCGCTCCAGCAACCGGTGCACGGTGGCCGGGGCCAGAGGGTGCTCGATGCCTTCCTTGCGCGCCGCCTCGATGACTTGGCGCACGGAGCGCCCGGGCCGCTCCTGCTTCAGCTCCACCAACCGCTGCACGACCGGTTCGGGCAGGCGCCGGGCGCGGCCCCGGTCGGCGCGCCGCTTCGGATACAGCGCCTCGAAGCCCCCGGCGCGGTAGCAGGTCAGCCACCCGCGTATCGTGTTCGCGGCGATGCGGTCGCGGTCGGTGCCGGGGATCGCGTAGGTGAGCGCGGCCTTGGCCTTCAACCGCGCGCCGATGCCGCGGTGTCCGTGCGGCAGATGCACCAGGTCGGCGATCACGCCGTAGCGGAACAGCGCGATTTGCCGCTGAAGGTCCTTGTCGAGCTGGCTCATGGGTAAGTTCCGGTCCGTGAGGGGGCGCTCGCCCCGATGGTGGCCACGTTACCCGGCCACCGCCGGGGGGTCAGGCCCCATCCGTTGTTGGAAGCGCCCGCGGCGGGGCCGCCGCCCCAGCCCGTGGGGCAAAAAGCCCAGCGGCGCCGGCACCGCGGACAGCTGCTTGCCCAGTTCCGCACGCAGCACCGCCAGCGCGGTGGCACTGCGCAGCCGCACCCGCACCGCCCCCATCTCGGGCGGGCAACCGGCCAGCAGATCCGGGCGCATCCCGCGCACCACGCGCAGGGCGTTGCGCACCCGCTCGACGCGGCGTCCAACCCAGCGCGCCGCCCCCTCAAGACCCACCGGGCCGGGGCGCAGCACCGCGGCCGCGGCCGCCAGCGAGGAAGCCCGCTCGGCTTCGTTCACCACCTCCTCCAGCGTGCGCAGCGTGCCCGGCAACCGGGCAGCCAGGCAGTCGGGCAGCAGGCTGAACGTCGTGTGGCTCTCGCGGCAATACCAGCGCGCCACCCGGCACCCCGGCGGCGTCTTGCGCCCGTAGGTCCCGTGACCGGCCAGGGAACAGCCTCCAGCCGGGTGATTGGGGCACACCGTCAACCTTGCATATTCCCAGGCGCGGGCGTTAACGTATTCCTCGCCGGTGAGGCCGATTGGATACAGAAGTTGCACCGGCCGTGGCCCGGCGATGTGGTGATCGCGCGGGCCAACCTCTCCTTCTTTCCGAACGGCCAACCAGCGTACGGGCGCACACGCCCGGGCGCCAACCTCATGTCCCCGGACCGTCCTGTGGATTTATGGACGAGCCCTTCGGGCCGGCCCGCGCCCTGCGGGCCGTGGGGACAGCCCCCGGACAACGCTCACGCGTTGCCCACCGCCTGACCCCACTCGCGAGCCTCTCGCCCACGAACTCCACAGGACCCACCAACGATTGCCATGCAAGAAGAGATAGCGCTCGCCCAGCGCCGACAGCCAATCCGTCCGGTTTATTCCGGCATCCCCGGAAAATCGGCTACGAAAGAATGTGAGAAAAATCCCGGTCGTGCCGATCTAATAATGTGAGAGACAACACCCGTTCCATCGGTTTCTTCCGGACCATTCCTCCCGGGTCATTCCGCTATTGGCCAAAATTGCCAGAACCGGGACAGTCATTCTCTTTGCCCTGAATCTCGACCCCTTCAATGCCGTCGGTCGCGCATTCGACCAGGATCTCGAACGGCACTTCGGGGGCGCGCTGATCATGACGATGCCGCCGTTTGGAGGGACTTCCATCACGGGAGAATCCAAGTATTACGTGGACCTTGTTCTGGCGGGACCCGACACCGATGGCGATGGGGCCAGCGCGACGGACTTCAGGCGTCGACTGAATGACTTTTCCGGAAATCTGGCGACCGCTCTGGGGCTGTCTAGCCGCGGTGCATCAATGTTGCGGCCGAGGGTGATCGGGGAGCGATTCAACGGGTACGGAAGGAATCTTGGCGAAGGAATATCAGGACACGACCAAGCTCAATTGGAGACTGCTTCGAATACCGGTCCATCCGGACAGAAAGGACGGCCGCGCAATGATCAATCCAACGACCTCCCACATACAGCCTACGGCGTTGACGGATGCCGCGAAGGTTGGTTCTACGCCGAACTCAAACCCTCCAATGAGATTTGTTGGGGAGTGGTCAAGAATATAGAAGAACTGGTCGCGTCCGCCGGTGATCCAGCCCACATATTCATCGACATTCCCATCGGTTTACCGGACGACGGCAAAGATCGGGCATGTGACCGGGCCGCTCGCAACGCCTTGGGAAAACCTAGGGCGAGCAGCGTCTTCCCCGCGCCCGCTCGTGCCCTGCTTGACATTGACCTTGCTCCATACACGTATCGGGAGGCCTATCAGAGGGCAAACTCAATTAGTAAGGAGAGGATTGGCAAAGGCATAAGCCGGCAAACCTTTGCGATACTCCCGAAGGTAAAGGAGGTTGATGCCCTGCTGCGACGCTCCGCCAAGGCGAAGGGCATCATCCATGAAGTCCACCCGGAGCTTTGCCTTTGGGCTCTCAACAGCAAGACAGCGATGAGGTTCAGGAAGAAGGTAAAGGAGGGCTTTCGGGAACGTCTCGACGTCCTGGAGCGCCATAGGCCCTCTGCCCCTGCAGAAGTCCAAGAAATGATTCGATGGGTTCGTGGGAGACACGTAGCCCGGGACGATATTCTCGATGCCCTGGTAGCCGCGATTACGGCATCCCAGCCTCAAGAAACTTGGCGAAAGGTCCGGGGCGACAAAACCAATGATCGCTTCGGCTTACCAATGCAATTGATGTTCGTGTCATGCTGAACCGTGCGGATAAGGCAGCGCTCAACGAAATCGCGTAACGACAATTGCTGTTCCGCTGCTTGCTCAAGTTGCGCGCAGTGTGCGCGACCTTTGTCTAACAGGTAGCTGGCACCCGCTCGCCAAACGCAGTTGCTCGCCAGTCGGCAAGCCCGGTGGCAGAACCAAGCACATCTCCCAGCTAAACACCTGGCGGCGTTTCGTCGAATTTCCGGCCCTGTTTCTCCGCGTCGATGCGGCGGCGGTTCCACGCCTGCCATGCTTCCCGTTCCTCTGCACGGCCCTCGGCCCGACCCTCGGCCTTGTGCTTCTCGATGACCGGCAGCACGTAGCGGTTAACCATCGCCTGATACACTGACATCGCAATCTCTCCCATGAGGTTCACCGGCCGCGTCAGCACCATCGCCACCATCGCGACGCCCGCGCCCACGTCGCTGAATTGGCCCAGCACCGCCAGCGCGAAGTCGCCGGCGCTCCACCACTGCGCCGACTCGACCGCCCATTGGCTGCTCATGTTATAGCCAATGCGCGCCAGCGCCACAAGCCATAACGCCCCCACGATCAGGAAGAACGTCCTGGCGTCCGTAGCCTTGACGCTCCAGATGGGGACGTGATCCTCGGGTTGGGGCGTCGGCGATGGCAGAAGTCTACCCAACCAATTCAGCGCATTCACAGGTGTTTCCCGGGCGCGACGAGCTTGAGTTCAGCATAGCGGTGCCATGGCAGGGAATCCGCAGTAGAAAGTGGCGTTTTCGGACAGAAATAGCAGTTTTGGGACGGTGCCGGTTCCATGACGACCGCGGCGCCCGTAAGTACTCCACCAACGCCTGAACCCGCTTCGGTGGCACCGCCGTCATTCGGCTGACGATATGCTATATTGATCGAATAATAGTTCATTATTTGATATTTTATGCAATCGATATGAGCACATTAGTCGATGCGAGCCTACGACTACATTGATGACCTCGCGGCCGTTGGCCGCTATTGCTTTACCTCGCGGGATGCCCGCGAGGCCCTTGCGGTATCTGCCGATGCGACCAGGTTGGCGTTGGGCCGCCTCGCAAGGAAAAAACGCATTGCGAGTCCCGCGCGCGGGTTTCACATCATCCTGCCACCGGAATACCGTTCGCTTGGTTGCCTGCCGGCCGAACAATTCGTCCCGGATTTGATGGGGTGGCTTAACCAGCCCTACTATGTCGGTCTGCTTTCAGCCGCCCAATTCCACGGCGCCGCCCATCACAGGCCGCAGGAATTCCAGGTCATGCTGGCCAAGCCTCGACGCCCTGTTCGCTGCGGCCGGGTACGCGTCGCCTTCATTGGCCGCAAGCGCTTGCAAGAAGTAGCAGTGCAGAGTTTCAATACGCCGCGCGGCAACCTTCATGTCTCGACCCCCGAGGCGACGGCAGTCGACCTGGTCGGATTCCAGCGCCGTGCAGGGGGCCTGGATCAGGTAGCTACCGTATTTTCCGAACTCGCTGAACGCATGGATCCACATAAACTTCTCGTGGCAGTAGAAACGGCGCCGATCACGTGGGCTCAGCGGCTGGGTTATCTCCTCGAATCTGTCGACGCCGGAAAATTGGTCGCGCCGCTGAAGGATTACGTTCGGATAAACGCCAAGCGGTCGACCGCCCTGCTTCCGGGGGGCCATGACAGAGAATCGCAACTCGCGGAGGACTGGAAGCTTCGCATCAATACCAGCCTTGAGACCGACCTCTGATCCCCCGCGACTACATCGCTGAATGGCGGGCGCAAGCACCATGGGTGTCAGACTCCCAGGTCGAGCAGGACCTGATAATCTGTCGCGGACTTGTTGCAATGTATTCACATCCACTTCTCAGTTCGTCACTGGCGTTTCGGGGCGGTACGGCACTCTACAAGCTCTATCTCAACCCGCCGGCCCGCTACTCCGAAGACATTGACCTGGTTCAGGTCAAGGCGGAACCGGTCGGTCCCGTCATGACGGCATTGCGCCATGTCCTCAACCCATGGCTGGGCGAGCCAAAATGGAAGCAAACTCAAGGGCGCGTCACCCTTGTCTACCGTTTCCGCTCGGAGGACGTGCCTCCTCAACTGCTACGGCTGAAGGTCGAGATCAATACGCGAGAGCATTTCGCGATACATGGCTTTGTCCGGCGCCCATTCGAGGTCGACTCGCGCTGGTTCCGCGGCGACTGCGAAATCAAGACGTATTCGCTCAATGAACTGTTGGCTACGAAACTGCGCGCCCTTTACCAGCGCAGCAAGGGCCGTGACCTCTTCGACCTCGCTGTTGGACTCTCCAGCCCATCGGTCGACCCCAACCGAATCGTTCACGCATTTGTCGAGTATATGAAGCACGGCAAGCATTCCGTGTCCCGCGCCGAATTCGAACACAACCTCCAGGCAAAGCTAAGCGACCGTCGCTTCACGGCGGATATCGGTCCGCTGCTCGCCGATGGCTTTGCGTGGGACATTGAAACGGCTGCGGATGCAGTTCATGCGCAACTCATCGGTAGAATGCCAGACCGTATGTAAGCTCTCGACATTACGCAACTGACGAATGCGGGTACCGTCCGTACGGAGCTGTGCACTCCCTTGAAACGAACGGCCCCGATCTGCGCCTATACAAATCCCTTATCAACGAGCTGACTTCCTGCGGGGGTGATTCTGCGATGCCTTGAAAGATTCCAATATGGACGATTTAGAATTATTTATCTCTTTACTGGAAATATTAATGGAGAGATACTAGCATCATGAAAACGACCGTAGATATTCCAGATGGCGAACTGGCGGATGCCATTCGCTTCACCAATGCGAAAACCAAGCGGGAGGCGGTGGTGACCGCCATTGCGGACTTCAACAAGCGCAAACGCATGGCAGAGCTTCTGAAACACGCCGGCGCCTGCCCTGGCATGATGACGGTTGAGGAGATTCGAGCAGGGCGCTGGCATCGGAACGGGTCCGTTGATCCTGATTGACACGTCTTCCTGGATCCACCTGCTGCGCCCGAACGGCGACCCGGCCGTCCGCGGCCGCGTCGAGTTCGCTCTTCGGGCCGGCGGCGCCTGCTGGTGTCCGATCGTGCAACTCGAGTTGCGGAACGGCGCACGCGGCAACAAGGAACGACGCGTGCTGCAAGACTTCGCGGCGGTGATTCCGGTATTGCCGATGGACGATCCGGTCTGGACCGCCGCGTACGACCTCGCGCGCCTTGCCCGCGACGGCGGCGTGACCGTTCCCGCAACCGACATCGCCATCATGGCCTGCGCGACCCGTCATGGCGCAGCGCTCGAGTCCGCCGACAAGGACTTCGACCTGCTGCGTAACGTGCAGGTCCTCGCAGACGGCCATACGACGTGAAGCGGCGCCGATCACGTGGGCTCAGCGGCTCGGCTATCTCCTCGAATCTGTCGATGCCGGAAAATTGGCCGCGCCGCTGAAGGATTACGTTTGGGTCCCACGGCGCCCAGAGAAATACTCGCTGTGATCGCCGTCGGAGTTTTCGTAACCGGGTTCAGGTAGCGCTTTTCCTCGCAGCTCAAACACCCGGCGGCGATTCGTCGAATTTCCGGCCCTGTTTCTCCGCGTCGATGCGGCGGCGGTTCCACGCCTGCCATGCTTCCCGTTCCTCCGCACGGCCCTTCGCCCGACCCTCGGCCCTACCCTCGGCCCGGCCCTCGGCCTTGTGCTTCTCGATGACCGGCAGCACGTAGCGGTTGACCATCGCCTGATACACGGACATCGCAATCCCTCCCATCACGTTCACCGGCCGCGTCAGCAGCATCGCCACCATCGCGACGCCCGCGCCCATGTCGCTGAATTGGCCCAGCACCGCCAGCGCGAAGTCGCCGACGCTCCACCATCTCGCCGACTCGACCGCCCGTTGACTGCTCATGTTATAGCCAATGCGCGCCAGCGCCACAACCCATAACGCCCCCACGATCAGGAAGAACGTCCTGGCGTCCGTAGCCTTGACGCTCCAGATGGGGACGTGGTCCCCGGGTTGGGGCGTCGGCGATGGCAGAAGCCTGGCCAACCAGTGCAGCGCATTCACAAGTGTTCCCCGGTAGCGGCGAGCTTGCGTCCAGCATAGCGGTGCCATGACAGGGAATCCGCAGGAGAAAGTGGCGTTTTCAGGCAGAATCGGCAGTTGTGAGCCTTCGCCGATGAGACGGACCGCCGTATCCCCCGACATGGCGGCTCATCGGTAGAATACCAGGCCGTGCGCGGGTTCCCGCCATTCCGGAACTGACGAACGCGTTGGCCACCTTGACGGTTGCATTTCGCACGCCCGGTTCCTAGTATCTTACCTATTAGTAAGGAATCCGGAGATTCGTAATGCAAGCAACGATGACCAGCAAGGGCCAGGTGACCGTGCCGAAGCCGATCAGAGACGAGCTTCGCCTCAAGCCCGGCGACAGGATCGATTTTCTGCTGGACGACGGCGGCGCGCGGATCACCCCCGTCAAGGCGTCCGTGACGGAACTCAAGGGCATGCTTGCCAAACCCGCCTCGCCGGTCACGTTGGCGGAAATGGACGAGGCCATCGCCCGGGCGAGCAGGCGCAAGCTGTGATCGGCCTGGATACCAACGTGGTGGCGCGCTACATCGTCCAGGACGATGCCGAACAGGCGCTTGCCGCCACGCGGCTGATCGAGGGCCAATGCACGGAGCGGTCGCCGGGACACATAAGCGTCCTGGTTCTGGCGGAACTCGTATGGGTTCTGGCCAGCGCATACGGCTACGCGGATTCGGACGTCTCCCGGGTGATCCTTCAGCTTCTGCGCACGACCGAATTCAACATCGAGGACGGCGATGCCGTCTGGGCCGCGCTACGCGAGTCCGAAGCCGGCACGGCCGGCTTTGTGGACTACCTGATCGCACAACGAAATCGCGCCGCGGGTTGCGCATCGACCTACACGTTCGACCGCAGAGCCGCCCAAGGCCGGCACTTCGCAGCCGTGCCGTGACGAATGCCCCCTCCAGATGAATGAAAATTTGCGGAGGGCGCCACCCTCGGCTCTTTCGATGAGCACGGAAGAAGACTCGGAACACGGATGCCGCGCGTCGGCAGCATCGATGAGCAAGCCCGTGTCGAGCAGCATCAAACGTGCTAGCGGGAGATATCCTGGTGGCGACCGCCCCCCGGCAACATTCCCAAGGCAAGCACGCCCCGGAACCAGGCGCGCCTCCCGGCTAAACACCCGGCGGCGATTCGTCGAATTTCCGGCCCCGCTCTTCCGCGTCGATGCGGCGCCGGTTCCACGCCTGCCATTCCTCGCGTTCCTCCGCACGGCCCTCGACCCGGCCCTGGGCCCGCCCCTCGGCCCGACCCTCGGCCCGACCCTCGACCCGGCCCTCGGCCTTGTGCTTCTCGATGACGGGCAGCACGTAGCGGTTAACCATCGCCTGATACACTGACATCGCAATCTCTCCCATGAGGTTCACCGGCCGCGTCAGCAACATCGCCACCATCGCGACGCCCGCGCCCACGTCGCTGAATTGGCCCAGCACCGCCAGCGCGAAGTCGCCGACGCTCCACCATCTCGCCGACTCGACCGCCCATTGACTGCTCATGTTATAGCCAATGCGCGCCAGCGCTACAACCCATAACGCCCCCACGATCAGGAAGAACGTCCTGGCGTCCGTAGCCTTGACGCTCCAGATGGGGACGTGATCCTCGGGTTGGGGCGTCGGCGATGGCAGAAGTCTACCCAACCAATGCAGCGCATTCACAAGTGTTCCCCGGTCGCGGCGAGCTTGCGTCCAGCATAGCGGTGCCATGACGGGGAATCCGCAGTAGAAAGTGGCGTTTTCAGGCAGAATCGGCAGTCGTGAGACGGCGCCGACGGGAGAGAGCACCGTCTCCGTCGACATGGCAACTCATCGGCGGATTGCCAATCCGCATGCAGGTTCCCGGCATTTCGGAACTGGCCGCGATCAAGCTATTCCCCAAAATGCCATGTTGACCTTCGATCACCGTTCCCCGACGATATGCGCGCCACGCAGCGGAGCGATGACAGCATTCACGGTGAGCAAATTCCATTGGAATCGAGACAAATGGGAAACGAGGACCTCAACTGGATCACAAACTACATCTGGGGCATTGCCGACGACGTTCTGCGAGACGTGTACGTTCGCGGCAAGTACCGTGACGTAATCCTGCCCATGACCGTATTGCGCCGCCTGGACGCGGTGCTGGAGGATGGCAAACAGGCCATCCTCGACATGAAGGAGACTCTGGACAACGCGGGCGTCGTCGAGCAGGACGCGGCGCTTCGACAGGTGGCCGGACAAGCCTTCTACAACACTTCCAGGTTCACTATGCGCGACCTTCGCGCGCGAGCCAGCCGCCAGCAACTCAAGGCGGACTTCGAAGCCTACCTGGACGGGTTCTCGCCCAACGTTCAGGACATTCTGGATAACTTCGAGTTCCGCAATCAGATTCCCCGATTGTCCAGGTCCGACTCGTTGGGATCGCTCATCGAGAAGCTCACTTCGCCGGACATCAACCTGAGCCCTTCTCCGGTAATGAAGGAAGACGGCAACGTCAGGCATCCCGGACTCGACAACCACGGCATGGGTTCCATCTTCGAGGAACTCATCCGCCGCTTCAACGAAGATAACAACGAGGAGGCCGGCGAGCACTGGACACCGCGAGATGCTGTGAAGCTCATGGCGAAGCTCGTGTTCCTCCCGGTCGCCGACAGGATCAAGTCCGGTACCTATCTGCTTTACGACGGTGCTTGCGGCACGGGCGGCATGCTGACCGTCGCGGAGGAAACCTTGCAGCAACTTGGAGCAGAGCACGACAAAGAGGTCTCCACCCACCTCTACGGACAGGAAATCAATGCGGAAACCTACGCCATCTGCAAGGCTGACCTGTTGCTGAAGGGTGAGGGCGACGCGGCCGACAACATCGTAGGAGGCCCGGAGCACTCGACTCTTTCCAACGATGCATTTCCCGGTCGCGAATTCGACTTCATGCTTTCCAATCCGCCCTATGGCAAGAGCTGGAAAACCGACCTGGAGCGCATGGGCGGCAAGAAGGAAATGCACGACCCGCGTTTCCTGATCGAGCACCACGACAACTCAGAATACTCGCTGGTAACACGTTCGAGCGACGGGCAGATGCTCTTCCTGGCCAACAAGCTCTCCAAGATGAAGCAGGACACCCCGCTCGGCAGCCGCATCGCCGAGGTCCATAATGGCAGTTCGCTCTTTACCGGAGCCGCCGGCCAGGGCGAGAGCAACATCCGTCGTTGGATCGTCGAGAACGACTGGTTGGAAGCCATCGTCGCCCTGCCGCTCAACCTGTTCTACAACACCGGCATCGCCACCTATGTCTGGGTGCTCACGAACCGGAAGCAGGAACACCGCAAGGGTAAGGTCCAGTTGATCGACGCGAGCCAGTGGTTCCGGCCGCTGCGCAAAAACCTGGGGAAGAAGAATTGCGAGCTCGGTGAGGACGACATCGAGCGTATCTGCCGAACGTTCCTAGACTTCGAGGAGACCGAGCAGAGCAAGATCTTCGAGAACGACGCCTTTGGGCACTGGAAGGTCACGGTAGAGCGACCGCTCCGCATCAAAGGTGCCGACCCGGAGCGGGCCTACAAGCCAATTGAGATCAGGGCATTGAAAGAGGACGGCGAACGCAGCAAGGACGCTCCGCCGATTATTCGGAAGATTCACAAGCGGGGCGTTGAGGCCGACTCGATTCACGGGAGGTTCAAGACGACGATTGGCGACAAGCCGATAATCGTGGAATACGAACCAGACAGCGAATTGCGAGACACCGAGCAAGTATCTCTTCAGGAGGAAGGAGGAATCGAGGCGTTCCTGGAGCGTGAGGTTCTGCCAAATGCCATGGACGCCTGGTACAACCCAAAACGTGTCAAGGTTGGCTATGAGATCAGCTTTACGCGGTACTTTTACAAGCCGAAGCCGATGCGGACGTTGGATGACATTCGGCGAGATATTCTCGCGTTAGAGCGGGAGGCTGAGGGGACGTTAGGCGAGATTCTGGGTGGGGCATTCGAATGACGGCCGCATTGAAACCCTATCCGAGAGTCAAAGACACTGGAATTCCAACACTAGGCGAAATACCCAAACACTGGAATGTGCAAAAGCTAAGGTCGTTGCTCCACCCTGTCGCTGAACGAAACCGCCCAGACCTCCCCTTGCTATCGGTTGTGCGAGATCAGGGCGTCATATTGCGGGATCTATCCAGTAAAGACAAAAACCACAATTTTGTTCCTGACGATTTGACCAACTACAAGGTTGTTCTGAAAGGGCAATTCGCCATGAACAAAATGAAGGCTTGGCAAGGCTCATACGGCGTATCGAACTATGACGGTATCGTTAGTCCGGCCTATTTCGTTTTCAGACTTGGCTCCATTGATGGTGGTTACTTTCACACGGCAATCCGATCAAGAGCCTACGTCCCGTCTTTCACCCAAGCATCCGATGGGGTTCGTATTGGTCAGTGGGACTTGTCGCAACCACGTATGCGTGAAATAGCACTCGCGGTCCCAACAGGCCCAGAACAAACCGCGATCGCCCGCTTCCTCCAATACAAGAACTGCCGGATCCAGAAGCACATCCGCGCCAAGGAAAAACTGATTGCATTGCTCGACGAGTACAAGCAGGGCCTCATCCACCAAGCCGTCACCGGGCAGACCGATGTCCGGACCGGCGAACCGTATCCAGAGTACAAGGAGAGTGGGGTGGAGTGGATAGGAACAATGCCGTCACACTGGCAACGGACGCGGCTCAAAGCGCTGATTCAGCCTATAGATGTCAGATCAGCCGAGGGCAAAGAAACCCTGCTTTCATTACGGCGCGATCATGGCATTGTAGTTTACGCCGAGCATTTTTCTCGACCGCCACAGGGAGCTTCGCTTGTAGGATACAAACTGATTAGGCCTGGACACCTAGTGGTCAATCGACTACAGGCTAACAATGGCCTCATCTTTTGCTCGGCGCTCAGCGGAGTTGTGAGCCCTGACTATTCCGTGTTCGAAAAGAAATCGGAAGTGCGGGTGCGTTTCCTGAGTGAGCTGCTCAGGACGAGCTTGTTTCGGACGCACTTTCGTAGACAGGCTACAGGACTCGGCACTGGTACCGCTGGGTTTTTACGCCTCTACGATGATGATTTTCTTGCAACCCCCTTCTGTCTTCCGCCATTCTCGGAGCAGACTCGCATCCTTGCCTACATTGATGGTGTTGTGCGCCAATCCGAATCTGCTGCCGAGCGGACCTCTCAGTCAATCGCTTTTCTCCGCGAGTATCGCACTCGCCTAATTGCTGACGCCGTCACTGGCAAGCTTGACGTACGTGAGGTGGCGGCTACTCTGCCTGAGATCGATCCCCTCGGCAGTGATGACCAAAAGGACGAATCCCTCGACACAGGCAACACACCAACTCTCGGTCAAGAGAACATGTCGGCAGGGGTTGCGGCCTGAACATGCCGCCACCCGCGGAACCGAAGATCTATCACATCGTCCACGTGGACCGGCTGGCATCGATTGTTGCGGACGGTGGCTTATGGTCCGATGCGAATCTTCAGGCTCGTGCCCGGCCAGGAACGACCATCGGCATGAGAACGATCAAGCAGCGACGGATGACCAATCCCGTGGAGTGCCGCCCAGGGCTCAATGTGGGCGACTGCGTTCCGTTCTATTTCTGCCCGCGCTCCGTCATGCTCTACGTGATCCACATGGCAAACGACCCCGACCTCGATTACCGCGACGGCCAGGGTCCCATCGTGCACCTAGAAAGTGACCTGCAAGATACAGTAGATTGGGCCGAACAGCAGGACCGTCGATGGGCATTCACGCTTTCTAATGCAGGCTCGATTTATTTTGAGGACCGCTGCGATCTGGCTCAATTGGATGAGATCGATTGGGATGCTGTTCAGGCACGCAATTGGCAGGGTCGCACGCACGGAAAACAGGCAGAATTTCTGGTCGAGCAATCATTCCCGTGGGCGCTGATCCAGCGTGTCGGGGTATGCTCCACGCACGTTCGGGAGCAGGTGCGCAACGCCATGAGGGCGAGCGAGCACCAACCCGCCGTCGAAGTAAGGCCCGAGTGGTACTATTGATGCAAGGAGACGGGCACCGATGATTCGCTTCACAACGGGCGACATTCTTGCCGAAGACGCCGAGGCACTGGTCAACACGGTTAACTGCGTCGGGGTGATGGGGCGCGGGATCGCGCTTCAGTTCAAGAAGGCATATCCGGAGAACTTCCGCGCCTACGCCAAGGCTTGCGAACGCGGCGACGTTAGACCCGGTCGCATGTTCGTATTCGAGACGGGCGCACTAACCAACCCTCGCTACATTATCAATTTCCCGACCAAGCGGCACTGGCGAGGCAAAAGCCGAATTGAAGATATCGACTCCGGGCTGACGGATCTCGTGAGCGTGATTTGTCGGCGCGGCGTTCGGTCCATAGCAGTGCCGCCGCTCGGCAGCGGTCTTGGCGGACTTGAATGGAGCAACGTCCGGTCGCGTATTGAGAATGCGCTTAGTGAGATCGAACAATTGGAAGTCGTCGTCTTCGAGCCGCATGGCGCACCCGACGCCGACAAGATGGTGCGTAATCGCGTCATTCCAAAGATGACTGCAGGACGAGCGGCATTGGTCGGGCTGATGGACCGCTATCTTAGGGGTCTGCTCGATCCCTTCATCACACTGCTGGAAGTCCATAAGCTGATGTATTTCATGCAGCTTGCAGGCGAACCGTTAAGGCTGAAATACCAGAAGGCGCCCTATGGCCCGTATGCCGAAAATCTCGGACATGTTCTGAATGCGGTCGAGGGATATTTCATATCCGGGTACGGCGACGGCGGCGATAAGCCGGACAAAGTATTGAAACTCGTGCCTAGTGCCGTGGACAAGGCCAGAGCTTTGCTGGAACGCACCGACGATACTCGGACACGCTTCGACAGGGTGGCGGACCTCGTCAATGGATTCGAGTCGGCTTTCGGGCTTGAGTTGCTATCGACAGTGCATTGGGTTATCCAACAGCAAGCTCCGGCATCCAGAGACGACCTGATCAGTCTGACCTACGCGTGGAACGAGCGAAAGAAGCAATTTTCGCCTCGTCAGATCACGTTGGCAGCGGATGTGCTGAAGGAAAAAGACTGGACGAAAGTCAGTTTCGCCCAAAAGCGCGCCAAGATTCAATAGGTTATAAACAGCTTGTTTACTTGACGCGTACTTGATCGCCATCGAATGACCACCGACACGTCCGAACGTGGCCTCGAACGCCTGATCTGCACAGCACTTGCAGGCCATCCTTGCGAACCCCCTGCAACCGCCACGGTGGGCGAACCGCCGGCTGGCTACGGCGGCGTGGGCTGGGCTGGCGGCAATTTCCACGACTACGACCGCGAATACTGCATCGATCCGGTGCAACTTGCGGGCTTCCTGCACGCGACTCAGCCCGAAGCTGCCGAATCGCTGGCGCTATACGACGACGGCCCCACCCGCCGCCGGTTCCTGGCCCGCCTGCAAGGACAAATTGCCAAGCGAGGTACCATCGACGTGCTGCGCCACGGCGTCAAGCACGGCGCGCATGATCTGGACCTTCTCTATGGCACGCCCTCCGCGGACAACAAGAAGGCCTGTGAACGCTTCGAACTCAACCGCTTTACGGTCACCCGCCAGCTTCGCTACAGCCGTGACGAGACCCAGCGGGCACTCGACATTGGGCTCTTCATCAACGGCCTGCCGGTCTTTACATTTGAATTGAAGAACAACCTCACCAAGCAGACGGTTGACGATGCCGTCTGGCAGTACCGAAAGGACCGAAACCCGCGCGAAAAGTTGTTCGAATTCGGCCGCTGCGTGGCCCATTTCGCCGTCGACGAGAACGAAGTGCAGTTCTGCACGCACCTGAAGGGCAAGGCGTCGTGGTTTCTGCCATTCAACCGGGGCTGGAACGACGGCGCCGGCAATCCGCCCAATCCGAACGGGCTCAAGGCCGAATACTTGTGGCGTGAGGTGCTGACACGAATCAGTCTCACCAACATCCTGGAAAACTACGCCCAGGTGGTGCAGACCAAAGGTGAGAAGACAGGCAGGAAGAAAAAGGCCCAGATCTGGCCGCGCTACCACCAACTCGATGCCGTGCGCCGACTGTTGGCGGATGCCCGAGAACACGGAGTCGACAAACGCTACCTGATTCAGCACTCGGCGGGTAGCGGCAAGAGCAATTCCATCGCCTGGCTGGCGCACCAATTGATTGGACTTGAAAAGGATGACGCGATTGTCTTCGACTCGATCATCGTGGTCACCGACCGCCGCATTCTGGACAAGCAGATTCGCGACACCATCAAGCAATACGCTCAGGTCGCAGCCACGATGGGCCATGCTGGACGTTCCGGCGACCTCCGCCGCTTCATCGAGACAGGCAAGAAGATCATCATCTCCACCGTCCAGAAGTTCCCGTTCATTCTCGACGAGATCGGTAACGAGCAGCGTGCACGAAGCTTCGCCATCATCATCGACGAGGCGCATTCAAGCCAGGGCGGGAAAACCAGCGCGGCCATGGCGCAAGCGCTTTCCGAGGCCGGTGAAGTCGGAAAAGAGGAAACCTTCGAGGACCAGATCAACCAACTGATGGAGTCCAAAAAGCTGCTATCGAACGCCAGCTACTTCGCCTTCACCGCCACGCCGAAGAACAAGACGCTGGAGATCTTCGGCGATCCGGACCCGCAACCGGACGGCACGGTCAAGCATCGCGCCTTCCACAGTTACACCATGAAGCAGGCGATCCAGGAAGGATTCATCCTGGACGTGCTGAAAAACTACACACCGGTTTCGAGCTACTACAAGCTTGCCAAGACGGTGGAAGACGACCCGGAGTTTGACGTCAACAAGGCCCGCAAAAAACTTCGGCGTTTCGTGGAGGGCCACGACCATGCCATCCGCCTCAAGGCCGAGATCATGGTGGACCACTTCCATGAACAGGTGCTGGCGCAGCGCAAGATCGGCGGGCAGGCGCGGGCGATGGTAGTCACCAACGGCATCCAGCGGGCCATCCAATACTTTCACGCAATCCGCGACTACCTGAAGCAGCGCAAAAGCCCACACCGCGCCATCGTGGCATTCTCCGGTGAACCGGAGTTCGGCGGTCAGAAAGTCAGCGAATCCTCGCTGAACGGTTTTCCGTCAAGCAAGATCGCCGAACGGATCAAGGAAGATCCCTACCGTTTCCTTATCTGTGCCGACAAGTTCCAGACCGGCTACGACGAACCGCTGCTCCACACAATGTACGTCGACAAGACGCTCTCCGGCATAAAGGCCGTACAGACCCTGTCGCGGCTCAATCGAGCGCATCCGAAAAAACACGATGTGTTCGTGCTGGATTTCATGAACGACTCCGACACGATCCGCGACTCATTCGCCGACTTCTACCGCACGACAATCCTGGCCGACGAAACAGACCCGAACAAGCTGCATGACCTGCAGGCGGACCTGGATGGCGCGCAGGTATATTCGGGCGAACAAATCGACGATCTCGCGAAACGCTATCTCGGCGGTGCCGACCGCGACCAACTCGACCCGATACTCGACGCGTGTGTCGCGGTCTACAAGAGCGATCTGGACGAGGACGGGCAGGTGCAGTTCAAAGGCAACGCGAAGGCATTCGTTCGGACATACGGCTTCCTGTCGTCTGTGCTGCCCTATACCAACGCCGCTTGGGAGAAGCGCTCGATCTTCCTGAATTTCCTGATCAACAAGCTACCGGCTCCCACGGAGGAGGATCTCTCCAAGGGCGTCCTGGATTCCATCGACATGGACAGCTACCGGGTCGAAAAACAAGCGATGCAGAAAATCTTCCTGCCCGATGAGGAAGCGCAGATCGATTCAGTGCCGATGAGCAGTGGCGGTAAGCCACCCGAACCGGAGCTGGACCGGCTGTCAAACATCATCCGGGAATTCAACGACCTGTTTGGCGATATTCCCTGGGAAGACAATGACCGGGTGAGCCAGCTCCTTACCGAGACGATTCCAGCCAAGGTAGCCGAGGACAACGCCTTCATGAACGCCCGTTTGAATTCGGATAGGGAAAACGCACGCATTGAGCACGACAAGGCGCTGCTACGCGTGATGGTATCCATCATGAATGACGACACCACCTTGTTCAGGCAGTTCATGGACAATGAGAACTTCAAGCGCCATTTGAGCGACTGGTCGTTCAGCATTGCCTACGAACAAGCAGCAATCCGGTAACCAAGCAAGGAATTTCGTACAAGTCGTACCGAAAAAATGCGCGTCAGTTGCATGGTTCGGGTATAACGTTGTCAACCTTCCCTCAAGGTATTTCGGTAGGGTAGGCGCCGCACGAGCAGGGACCCGCCCGAACTCGGCCTCGACTGGCCGTTGTGAACGGCCAGGCCGGATCTTCGCTGCGGCCCGCCCGGGGCATCTGCCGCGGCGGACAGTGCTCATAAGGTTGAGGCAACGCGAATGACGGATTTCGACATCGAATACGCGGTGGGCCGGAATCGGCTTGAGGAACTGCTGGAATCCGTGGACCGGCCCGGCGACTTTTTCACGTCCGGCCGGTTGTTCGTCCCCATGCCGAAACTGGAGGTGGAGGATGTCGGATTGCTCTCCTTTCCGGTAAGCGGGCAAACTGGACCGTTCTGGACTTTCGCGGCCTAGTGAAGTGGGGGATCGCGGGCGCGGTCCAGGTCGGACCGTAGCGGATTGTCGGCGAAAAGCGTCTTCCACACCCTTGGGGTCAGTTCGACGGCGCGCTTGGCCGGATGCCGGTCGATCCGCTGCAACACGTCGACCAGGTAGATGTAGGGGTTCACGCCCTGCAGCTGGCAGGTCGCGAGCAAGCTCTGGATCGCCCCGACGCGGCGCGCGCCCAGTTCCGTCCAGGCGAACAGCCAGTTGCGCCGGCCCATCGGGATCGGGCGCAGGCCCCGCTCAAGGTGGTTCGTGTCGATGGCGACCCCGGGGTCCTCCAGAAACACCCGCAGCCCGGCCTCGCGTTCCGCCGCGTAGGCCAGCGCCTGACCGAACGGGTGGCTCGGCAGCAGGTCCACCCGCTGGCGTTGTTGTTTGCACCAGTCGAAAAACGCGTCCACCGCCGCGGCGCTGCGCTCGCGCCGCCAGGCCAGCTTCGCCGGGCCGTCGAGCTTCTTCTTGCGTATCTTCTTCTCGTGCCGGTACAGCGCGCCGATGAGCGACAACGCCGCGGCCACGCCCTCGGGATCGCTCTGCTTGGCATCCACGAAATTACGCCGGCAATGACTCCAGCACTGCGCATGCGCGAGGCCGCGGCGCTTCGCGAACGCCTCGTACGCACCGTACCCGTCGCTCAACAGTGTGCCCGAGAAATCCCCGAGGAACCTCTCCACGTGCTTGTGCGCGCGGCTCGGCGCGTAGTGAAACACCAACTCGTCGTCCTGCCCGTACACCGGCCAGAAGTACGCCGCGCGCATCTTGCCCGGCCCGCTGCGCCCGGCCTTGATCGAGGTCTCGTCCATGGCCACGACCGCGCCGCTCAAAATGTGCGCGGATTGCGCCGAGACCAGCGGCCCCAACAGGTCGATGGCCCGTCCGGCCCAGTTCGTCAGACTGCGCCGGCTCACCGCGATCCCGCTGTCGGCCAGGCGCCGGTGCTGGCGGTACAGCGGCAGGTGATATCGAAACTTGTCCACCAGCAGCCCGGCCAGGAAGCTCACGTCCACCGCCGCGCGCCCCAGCACGTTCGGCGGCGCCGCCGGCGTCAACACCTGCCCGGTGTCCCGGCGCTTGACGACCTGGCGCACGTACCTCAGCACCTTGTAGCTGCCCGGCTCCTGGGCCAGCCGGTGCGTGACCTTCTCCCCCACGAACTCCCGCTCGGACTCCGGAATCGCCTCGATGGCGGGGTCCGTCACATGGATCGTCTCCACCGGCACCGTCTCGTCGAACCGCAACCCGTGCTCGTTGACCGCCCCGTCGCGGCGCTTCTTCCGGCGCCGGTAGCGGATCTCTTGCGTGGGCGCCTCCCCGGCCGGTGTCGCCTCGATGCCCAGCGCCGCGAACAGGCTCGCCTGCTCCGCCTCGTCGAACTCGAGCCGCTTCTCGGACTTCGGCCCGAACAACTGGCGCTGGAACCACTCCAGTTGACGCTTGACCGAGGCCAGTTGGCCGGTGAGGTCGGCGACGGTCGCGTTCAATCGCGCGTTCTCTTGTTGAAGAACCTCGATCCGGGCGTGGGACAAGGGGTTCGCACTCGCCGCCGTTGAAGCGCCGATTATACCCGCTCCACGCCCGTCACGCCGCCATCCGGTAACGCTTGCGCTGGCGCCGGACCACGATGTCCGTCCCCTCCAGCAGCGCCAGCAGCGCGGTGCGAGTCAACGCCAGGGACCCGCCGCCCCGTGCGCCCAACGCCGCGAACCGCCCTTGCTCCAGGCGCTTGGCCCAGATCCAGTACCCGCCGGCATCGAACGCCAGCACCTTCAGCATCGTGCGCCGGCGGTTCACGAACACGTACCACTGCCCGTTCGTGGGATCGCGTCCCAGCTCGTGGCGCACCAGCGCCGAGAGCCCGTCGAAGGAACGGCGCATGTCGCACGGCGGCGTGTACAGCCAGATGCGGCAATCCCCGCCGAGGTTCAACACCGCGGCGGGCGACGCAACCGCAATACCACCCCCTCGCCCAGGTCCAGCTCCGCCTCCCACGCCGGCAATGCCGTCGGCGAATCGGCCAACTCCACGAACCGTCCCGCGCCGTTCGCCCCGCTGCCCGCTTCGGAGCGCCGCAGCTTGCGCCGCCACAACGAAAACGTGCTCGGCGCCAAGTCCTCCGCCGTGCAAAACTGCTTGCGCGTCTGGCCGCTACGCTCGAACCGCGACACGATCGTCCGCCACTCCTCCGCCGAGCGGCGCACCGTCATCCGTTTGCCCTCGCTCATCCTCCCAGCCTCCTTCGTCATGAAAACATCGAAGGAAACCCCATAATCAGGCGACGGACAATGACGGCTCAAATTGCCCGCTTACCCTTTCCGGTACCCGATTCGCAGGTTCGCGCCCTGGTCGAGGCGGCCGAACGAGCACCCTACGGCAAGGGAACGGATACCCTGGTGGACACCTCCGTTCGCGACTGCTGGCAGATCGGCGCGGCGCACGTTCGCTTGGGAGGCGCCGCGTGGAATGAAACATTCGCGAAAATTCTGGGCGCCGTGGGGGCGGGTCTCGGCTGCCCGGCGGAACAACTCGACGCACGGTTCTACAAGCTGCTCGTCTACGAACCCGGTGGTTTTTTCGCTCCGCATCGCGACACCGAAAAGGCCGACGGGATGATCGCGACCCTTTCCGTGTCACTGCCGGCCGCAGGCGCCGGCGGCGAACTGATTGTGCGCCATCGGGGCCGGGAGATCGAAATCGACCTCAATGCCAGCGAGCCGTCCGAACTGGCTTATGCGGCCTTTTATGCCGATTGCACGCATGAGACCCGTCCGGTACGCGAGGGTCACCGGCTGTCGCTGGTGTTCAACCTGTGCCTACGTCCCGGCGACACGGATACTCCCCGTCGCGCACCCGATTATTCGGAGCGGATTCGGGACATCGCGGAGCAACTTGTCGCCTGGCGCGAGGGCGAGGAAGAGTCCGACAAGCTGATCTGGCTGCTCGAACACAACTACAGCGAGGCGGGGCTGTCGTTCGATGCGTTGAAGAATGCCGACGCCGCCCTGGCGGCGGTCCTGGATTCGGCTGCGGAACGGGCCGACTGCGAGTTGCATGCGGCGATTCTGCACATCGAGGAAGAAGGCAACGCCGACTATTCCGTCAGTGAGACATACCGCGGGCGACATTGGGACGATATTCATGTCGATACGGAGTTTGGCGAGGTCCTGTACGGAACGTACTGGCTGGACAATTGGGCGAACCGGGATGGCGGCCGGCCGGAATACGGCAAGATAACGCTCAATCCGGAAGAACTGCTGCCGGCCGGAGCGCTCGATGGCGTCGAGCCCGACGAGCAATGGGTGAACGAGGCGACCGGCAACGAAGGCGCGACCGTGGAACGGACCTATCGGCATGCCGTGCTCGCGGTTTGGCCGCGCCGGAGGACACTGGACATCCTCGCCGGCGAGGGTATCGGTGGCGCGGTTGCCTGGGCGGTGGATCGGACGAAACGGGATCCGGCTGCCGCACCCGGGTTGATCTCCCGATTGATCGACATCTGGAGTATTCTCCCGAACCGCCGTGACGGCAAGAGCCGCGCCCGCTTGTTGCGCCTGCTCGTGGAACTTGACGACGCATCGCTGGCTACGCGCTTTCTGCGCGAGGTCGTGCTGGTCCGCTACAATGGCGACGAGAACGATGACTTGCCGGCCGCGCTCGGCGCGATAGGAACAGCCGCCGCCGGAGAATTCCTGGCGGAACTGGTGGAGTCGCGGTTCGCATTCCGGCCGGAGGCCGTGCTGGGCCTGCTGCGGCGCGTTGGCGAATCGGTGGATTTCGACTGGCGCGATGCGCTTGGCGGCGGCGTTCGCGCCGCGTTGGCGGCGTTGCCAGAAGCGCTGGGCCCGCGTGAGGATGTGCGCGAACCGGCCCGAGTTTCGGGACGAAAGCCTTCGGGCAAGCGGCTCGGCGAACAAGCGGTCCACGATCTGTTCGCCGTGGCCTAGCATTGCGGCCTGACTGAGGAAGCGGAGGCGGCAGAATCGATCATCGCCGATCATCCGAAGGCGGTCGAGCCGGAGCGTGTCATCCCGACAGCCTTGAGTACGCTGTATCCGGAGGAACGTCTGGCGGAAAGCGCAGCTTACCAGCGGCTATGGCGCCACGCTGCGGATTCGTTGCTGAACCGCAGCGCCTGTCCGCCCGACGAACCGCGGGACTGGAAAATCGCCGCCGATATTTCATGCGACTGCGATCACTGCGACGAACTCAGGAACTTTTGCAGCGATCCCGATGCGAAGGTCAGGCGTTTTCCGCTGAGAAAGGAGTTACGCAGGCATCTGCATCGGCAAATCGACGGCAACCGCCTCGACATGTCGCACGTGACGGAGCGCCGAGGCAGCCCGTACACGCTGGTATGCACCAAGAATCGGGCAAGTTACAGGCGGCGCCTCGCCGAGTACGGCAGGGACGTCGAATGCATGAGGTCGTTGACTCGGCTGGCGCCGAAAGGCGGAAGAGCCGATGCCGCAGAGACCACGTTGCAGCGCCTGCGGGCAGCAATCGCCGCAGCGGAGTAACCTCCGCCGGACGATTATCCCGCCATCGCCGACTTCAACCAGCGGAAACGCATGGCCGAACTTCTGAAACACGCTGGCGCCTGTCAGGACATGATGACGGTGGAGTAGCTTCGAGCCGGGCGGTGGCATCGGATCCTTACGGACAGCCATGAGACGTAAACCGGCGTCGGTTCCATGACGGTCGGGACGTGAGCGGTTTGCGAAGCAACCCTGCCAAGAAAACCGCGGTGCCGGAATTTGCTCCAGATACTTCGGCACGCCCTACCGCGGCGCCCGAATATACTCCACCAACGCCTGAACCCGCTCCGGCGGCGCCGCGGTCATTCGGCTAACGGTGAGTGCAACGACGAAGTTCAACACCATCCCCAGCGCCCCGATCCCCTCGGGCGATACCCCGAACAACCAGTTCTCCGCCACATCTTCAGCGAAAGGCGACCCGGCCCACCGCAGGAACAGCCCCTTGAAGAATTCGATGTAGGCATAGGTAAAGAGCAACCCCGTCAGCATCCCCGCGATCGCCCCCTGCTTGTTCATCCGCTTGGAGAAGATCCCCAGCAGGATCGGCGGAAACAGCGACGCTGCAGCCAGTCCGAAGGCAAACGCGACCACCTGCGCCACGAAGGCCGGCGGGAAGTATCCCAACAAGCCGGCGATAACGATGGCAACCGCCGCCGAAATCCGTCCCGCCAGCAACTCCCTCCGCTCGGAGATATTCGGCAGGAACACGCCCTTCAGCAGGTCGTGGGACACAGCAGCGGAAATCACCAACAACAGTCCCGCCGCCGTGGACAACGCCGCAGCGATCCCCCCCGCGGCCACCAGCGCGATCACCCAGTCCGGCAACGAGGCGATCTCCGGATTGGCCAATACGATGATGTCACGGTCCACCTGCAACTCGTTGCCGTTCCAGCCGAGCGCCTCCGCCTCGGCGGCGAACTCCGGATTCTGGTCATTGTAGTACTGGATCCGCCCGTCGCCGTTGAGGTCTTCGAATGCCAGCAGCCCGGTGCCCTCCCAGGTCCTGAACCAGTCGGGGCGCTCGTCGTAGAGCAGGTTGCTGTCCGGGGCGCCGACAGGACCGGTCTGGATCGTCTCCATCAGGTTCAGCCGCGCCATGGAGCCGACGGCAGGCGCGGTGAGATACAGGATGCCGATGAAGAGCAGCGCCCAGCCGGCGGAGTAACGGGCATCGCGGACCCTGGGCACGGTAAAGAAACGCACGATGACGTGGGGCAACCCGGCCGTGCCGACCATCAGCGCAACCGTGATGCAGAACACATCGAAGAATCCCTTCGTGCCCGAGGTGTATTCGGGAAAGCCCAGCGCGGTGACGACCTGATCGAGCTTCTCGAGCAACGATACCGAGTCCCCCTGCACCGTGCTGCCGAAGGCAATCTGCGGAATCGGGATGCCGGTAATCTGCAGCGCGATGAATACCGCGGGAACCGTATAGGCGAAGATCAGCACGCAATACTGGGCGATCTGGGTGTAGGTGATCCCCCTCATACCGCCTAGAACGGCATACGTGAAGACCACGCCCATTCCGACGACCAGGCCCACGCCGATAGGCACCTCCAGAAACCGCGAGAATACGATGCCCACGCCGCGCATCTGTCCGGCGACGTAGGTAAATGAGATCACAATGAGACAGATCACCGCCACAATCCGCGCCGCCCGGGAGTCGTAGCGCTCGCCGATGAATTCGGGCACGGTGAATTTGCCGAACTTCCTCAGGTAGGGTGCGAGCAGCAGTGCCAGCAGGACGTAACCCCCGGTCCAACCCATCAGGTACACCGAGCCGTCGTAGCCGAGATAAGCGATCAGGCCGGCCATGGAGATGAACGACGCGGCGGACATCCAGTCGGCGGCCGTGGCCATGCCGTTGGCTACCGGATGGACGTGTTTGCCGGCGACGTAGAAGTCACTGGTATCGGCGGCCCTGGACCAGATCGCGATGCCGATGTAGAGCGCAAAGCTCGCCCCGACGACGATATAGGTCAATGTCGTCAGATCCACGGCGCCCACCTTTCCCGGTTCGTTCCCGCAGCCACCGCGACGAATCGATCAAGCGGTTCCATCGCTACTCCTCGTCCAGGTCGTGCTCGCGGTCGAGCCGGTTCATCCGCCACGCGTAGTAGAAGATCAGGGCGATGAAGACCAGGATCGAGCCCTGCTGGGCGAACCAGAAGCCGAGTTCGAAGCCGAAGAAGCGGATCCGGTTCAGCGGTTCGACAAGGATCACCCCGAAGCCCAGCGAGGCGACGAACCAGACGGCCAGACAGCCGGCAACCAGCCGCAGGTTCGCGCGCCAGTAGCGCTCTGCCGAGTTGCCGTCGCTCACAAAAACCCCTGACGAGACCCGGCGAGGCCGGGAACCGCGCTAGTCTATGACGTGGCCGGAGCCATTGCCAGCGAGACCGCGGCGGGCGTCAACACTCGGGATGAATCGCCATGCCCGATCGAAACGCGCCAACGCGCGGTCCGTTTCGGCATGCGTGATCGAACTGCTCCCCCATGACCTTGTTCCACGCAAATGTATCTGCTCGAACCGCGCTACCGGCACGGAGCGCATCTGCAAAGCGTTCTTGCACGCTTGATCGTACTGCCTCGCCGGGAGACACTTGCACCCTTCCCCAATCGCCCGGAGGCATCCATGACCCCCATCGACCGACGCCGTTTCGTGCAGGGCGGCATGCTCACCGCCGCGGGCTCCGTGCTGGGTCCCGCCGCTGCGCTCGCCTGCGATGACGTCAGCAGCGAGTTCGGCCGCCGCTCCACGGCGGATGACGTAACGGCCGGCCTGGATCTCAGCGGCAAGACGGCGCTGGTCACCGGCTGCAACTCGGGCATCGGCTACGAGACCATGCGGACGCTGGCGCTGCGCGGCGCCCACGTCCTGGGCACGGCGCGCACGCTTGAAAGGGGTCGGGAGGCCTGTGACAGCGTGGAAGGAAGGGCCACTCCGCTGGCACTCGAACTGACGGAATTCGAGACGGCGGTGCAGTGCGCCGAGCAGGTCCGCGCCATGGGCACGCCATTGGATATCCTGATCTGCAACGCCGGCGCCATATTCGACGAACTGTGGCACGTGAACGGAATAGAGGCGCACTTCGTCGTCAACCACCTGGGACACTTCGTGCTGGTCAATCACCTGCTGGACCTGGTGCAGGCCGCGCCCCAGGGCAGGATCGTCATCGTCGGCAGCCGCGCGCACGAAAACGCGCCCGGCGACGGCATCCAGTTCGACGACCTCGCGGGAGAATCCTGGTTCGCGTCGCAGCGGGCGTACGGGCATTCGAAGCTCGCCAACGGACTGCACTCTCTGGAACTGGCGCGCCGCCTCGAAGGCACCGCCGCCACGTCCAACGTCATCCACCCCGGCGTGGTCCGAACGAATATTGCGCGCAACCTGCCGGCCTGGCAGGAAACCGCCTTCCGCATCGCGGGCCACCTGTTCCTGAAATCGCCGGCACAGGGCGCGGCCACCACCTGTTACGTGGCCACGAGCCCGGACCTGGAGCACGTCAGCGGCTGTTACTTCTCCGACTGCAATCCGGATACACCCTCCGCCAACATGCAGGATGAGGAAATGGCGGCGCGGCTATGGGAAGTCTCCGAAGAGTTGACGCGGGACTTCGCGGCCTGACCCGCACGCCCGACCGGAATCAGACGCTGCCGATCTGGAAGATCAGCAGCGCCCCGACGTACCCCAGCGCGGTCATGTAGCCCCATGCGAACAGCGGCCAGCGCCAGGTATTCGTCTCCCGCTTGATGACCGCCAGAGTCGCGGCGCACTGCAGGCACCACGCGTAGAAAATCAGCAGTCCGAGGACCATCGGCAGGGTGAACACGGTGCGTCCGTCGGGCCAGGTTGCCGACGTCAGGCGCTCCGCCAGGCTCGATTCGTCCGCCTCGGTGCCCACGGCGTAGATGGTGCCCAGCACCGCCACCACCACTTCCCGAGCCGGGAAGCCGGCGATCACCGCTGCGGAGACGCGCCAATCCCAGCCCAGAGGTCGAAACAGGGGCTCGACTCCCTGGCCCATGCGGCCGAGCCAGCTCTGCGCCAACTGCGCGGCCGCGGCTTCGTTGTCGATTCTGGCGATCTCCGCGGCGAGCGCCTCACCCTCGAGCACGGTCTGGACTTCAACCTGGGCCGCAAGTCGCTGACTTTCGATGTCGTCGGCCCGCGGGAAGTACGCCAGCGCCCACACCGCCACCGCCACCGCGAAGATGACGGTGCCCGCCCGGCGCAGGAAGATCCAGGCGCGGTCCGCCAGCTTCATCAGCACCGTCCGGGCGTTGGGCATCCGGAACTCCGGCAATGCCAGCACGAACGACGGCTTCGGCCCGCGCAGCGCCGACTTTCGCAACAGCAGCGCCGTGGCGACTCCCCCCAGGATTCCGAGCAGGTAGAGGCCGAACAGCACAAGTCCCTGCAGGTTGGCGAAGCCCACCGTGAGATTGGGCACGAAGGCCGCGATCAGCAGTGCGTAAATCGGCAGCCGCGCCGAGCAGGTCATGAACGGCGTGGCCATGATGGTGGCGATCCGGTCGCGGCGGTTGGGGATGACACGGGTCGCCATGATCGAAGGCACCGCGCAGGCGAATCCGGAGATCAGCGGGACGACGGACTGCCCTGAGAGCCCGACCGCGCGCATGGCCCGGTCCATGAGAAACGCGGTACGGGCGAGATACCCCGTATCTTCCATGAGGATGATGAACAGGAACAGGATCAGTATCTGGGGCAGGAATATCACGACGCTGCCCACGCCCGCAATGACCCCGTCGGCAAGGAAACTGGCCACGGCCCCGGCCGGCAGCGTGCCCGCAACCAATCCGCCAAGCCCGCCTGCAGCCGCATCGATCAGGTCCATCATTGGGGTGGCCCAGGCGAACACGGCCTGGAACACCGTGGCCATCAGCGCCAGGAACAGGACCGTGGCCGGATAGGGGCGATTGATCCAGTCCACGATGCGGCGCTTCCAGCGCAACGGCGCCGGCGCCCGGGACTGCAACCGGGGAAGCGCTTCGGAGATCCACCGGTAGCGGACCCTGGACTCCACCGCCAGCGGCGGGTCGTCGCCGCACAGGGAGTTGCGATGCGCGGCGATTCGGCGATCCCCGTCCGGACCGAGGGCGCGGCGTATGGCCTCAACGCCGACCGGGTCGTCGTCGATGATCGTTCGTTCGATATCCGCGAGAGAGAGGTCGGAACCGCGCACGTCCTGTTCCAGCGCCACCGCCTCTCGCCGCAAGGCGGGCCAGAACTGCGGTGTCTCGGCAGCGGAGCGTTCAACGGCTTCGGCCATGCAGGTCCTCAGCGCCGAGAACCCCTTTCCGGTCGTGGCCACTACCTCGCACACCGGAACGCCGCCCAGTTTCTCGCCCAACGCGTCGCAGTCGATGGCGATCTGTTGCTCGGCCGCAGCGTCCGCCATCGTAAGGGCCACCACCATGGGGCGTCCCAGTTCTGCCAGCTGCTGCAGGAGAAACAAACTCTGGTAGAGACGCGTGGAATCCACCACCGCCAACAGGGCGTCCGGAAGCGGAGTCCCCGCCACGCGGCCCAGCAAGACGTCGACGACAATGCGTTCATCCGTGGATTCGGGGCTCAGCGAATAAATGCCCGGCAAATCGATGAGGTTGAAAACTCTCGATCCCAGGGTCAGCTTGCCGGTGCGCTTCTCGACCGTGACGCCGGGATAATTTGCCGTGCGCTGGTTCAGTCCGGTGACGCGGTTGAACAGCGTGCTCTTGCCCGAGTTGGGGTTTCCCACCACCGCAATGCTGACGGACCGCGAGACGGTGATGTTTTCCAGCGGTATGCTGACGGATGCCGACTCGGCCATCAGTCTTCCGCGCCTGCCGTGGAGGTCACCCTGAAGCGGCGAGCGTCAGCGCGCCGCAGGGACAATGCGCTGCCGTGAATGCGCAATTCCATCGGGTCGCCGCCCAGCGATCCGCCCAGACACTCCAGTTCGGCGCCTTCCACCAGGCCGAGCACCATGAGGCGGCGCACACTGGGCTCGACCGGGTCTACGGCATCAATGCGGGCACGGTCGCCCCGCTTCAGGTCGGCAAGCGTCATGGACTTGGTCCCCGCAAAAGCGCAAATGGAAATTATTCTTATCTGGTAGCTATTTGCAAGTCGGGAAGGCAAAGTTTTCTGGGCCGCCCGATCCGAAAGGCGGGCTCACGATGGCGGATTCACCCGACACGCCAGAAGCGCGAACGCGACGGCGAATCGATCCGTTATCCGATTAGAAGGCACGAGATTGCGGATTAATTCCTTCCATGGAACATGCGTAACTCATTGATTTTGTGTCCGCGCATTGTTCCTTCCGCGACTGCGGGGCGGCGCGATGCGCCCGTGTGGCACGCTTAGTCGATGATGTGATGTACCGGCGCCGTCTCCAGTTCCCATGCCCCTGAATGCCGGTCGTACCGCGAAAGCGTGAAACAGTGCCAATCGGAATCGTTCAGCTTGGGGTAATCGCCGCGGTAGTAATATCCCGGCCACCGGGTCTCGGTCCGGAACATCGTGTGGTGCGTGACGGATTCCGAGGCCACGACCCGATGGTGCAACTCCCACGCCCTTTGAAGCTGGTGGAGGTCTTCGGCCCCGAGATGGTCGAGATCCTCCTTCAGCATCTCAAGCAGTTCCAGTCCCCGGGTGAGCAACGGTTCGTTGGTGATGTAGTTCGCGCCGATGCCGCCGACGTATTCGTCCATGATCTTCTCGAGACGCTGCAGTCCCTGCATCGGCAGCAGATAGCTGGGCGAAACCGTACCCGCGACGATCTCGTTGCGGCCGACCTCGTAGTTCTCCAGGGGCTTGTAAATCACCCTCTTCAGTTCCTGATACTCCGCCTCGCTCACCTCGGGACGGTCGCTACGCAGGTCGTTCGCGTAGTTGACCGCCGCCTTGGCGGCGATCCGGCCTTCGGTGAAGGAGCCGGACGAGAACTTGTGCGCGGCGCCGCCGATGGTGTCGCCGGCGCCGAACAGCCCGTCGACGGTCATCATCCGGTTGTATCCCCACTGGTAGTCGTCAGGGGCGCAGTCCTCCGGCCCGCTGGCCCACGCCCCGGAGCAGGTGGCGTGCGAACCCATGACGTAGGGCTCCGAGGTGGTCAGTTCGGGATTGGTGTGCTTGGGATCGATGTTCTGCGATGCCCAGACGACCGCCTGCCCGATGGTCATGCCGAGGAAATTCTCCCAGCCCACGGTCTCCTTGTGGGGATCCTGGAAGGCTTCCTTGGTCACCATCCGGATCGGCCCCCTGCCGGCCTTTTGCTCCTCCAGCAGGGCATGGTTCCTCAGGCAGGTCGGCACCGGGTGCCTGTCGACGTAGTCCCCGACCAGATTCCTGGTGTGTTCGGTCCATTTGGATTCGTATTCCTCGCCGTACGCATTCTCGGTGTACGTCTTCAGATGCAGGAAGTAGGCGCCCACAGGACCATACCCGTCCTTGAAGCGAGTCAGCACGATCCGGTTCTCCATCTGCGTCATCCTGGCCCCGACCAGGATCGGCAATGAATACGCCGAGGCGCTGCTCCATGGCGCGTACCACGTTCGTCCCATGCCCTCCCCGACCGCGCGGGGCTTGTAGATGTGCGATGCCCCGCCAGCACAGACGATAACGGCCGTTGCGCGAAATACGTAGAAATCGCCGGTCCGGACATTGAATCCGACGGCCCCGGCAACCCGGTTGGCCTTCGTGCTGTCCATCAGCAGATGGGTCACCATGATCCGGTTGTAGACTTGCGTCGCGGCCTTGCAGGCCGCCTCGGCGACGATGGGCTTGTAGCTCTCGCCATGGATCATGATCTGCCACTTGCCTTCCCGCTGATACCGCCCGGTTTCGGGGTCGCGCATCATCGGCAGGCCCCACTCCTCGAACTGGTGCACGCACGAATCCACATGCCGGGCGATGTCGTACCCCAGGTCTTCGCGCACCAGACCCATAAGATCGTTTCGTGCATAGCGAACATGATCTTCCGGCTGGTTCTCGTCCCAGCGCATGCCCATGTAGGTGTTGATCGCGTACAGGCCCTGGGCGACGGCGCCGCTGCGCTCGATGTTGGCCTTTTCCACGCACACGATCTTCAGGTCACGCCCCCAGTAGCGTGCCTCGTAGGTCGCCCCGCAGCCGGCCATGCCACCGCCGATAACCAGAACGTCGGAATCGACGAAGACCGTCTTTCTGCGCGAGAAGATGCCCATCAGTCCGTTCCCCCATCGTCTGGATCCAGGGTCGGCAACTCGTCGACCTTGAGAAACTCCGGCTCATGCGCGAGCTGCTGGTCTCTGAACGAGTCCTCGATTGGCGCTTCGTAGTCTGCCGGTGACTTGATCGATCCCCACGGGGTGGTTCGGATCGGCGAAACGAAGTCCTTTTCCGTGCCGTCCCTGAACTTGATCTTCCAGGAAACGGTCCCCTTGCTCTCTTCCCGAAGCACGCGAACGCTGTGACCCAGCGGGGCGAAGTCGGCATACCCCCGTGCGTCGATGGCGTTCTGCGGGCACGCCTTGACGCAGGAATAGCACTCCCAGCACATGTTGGGCTCGATGTTGAGGGCGCGGCGGTAGGTGGGGTCGATGTGCATGATGTCCGACGGACAGATATCGACGCAGTGTCCGCAGCCGTCGCATCGAGTCATGTAAACGAAGGTCGGCACGACAGTTGCTTCTCCTGATATCGAAGGGCCGTGGCGGGCGGATCAATAGTGCCGGGCGTGCTGGCGCGCGCTGCCGAAGGACTCCGGCCTGTCGGCAGGCGGGGGCAGATTGCTCCGGGAACCGTTCGCTTCTTCCACGCGCTTCTGGAAGGCCGCCGCGGGCTTGTAGAACATGTGCGCGAACTTGGACCACGGCACGGACCCGAAGAGCACCGTCGATGCAAGGACATGCAGCCCGAAGAACAGGTTGGACCAGGCGCTTCCGGCCGATTGCAGCACACCCCAGATGAGCCCGAACGTGGCGCTGGCGAGCAGCGAGAGGATGAACAGGTCGGCGAACACGAGGCGGAACGGAGAATTTCCCTCCGCGGCGACGTCAACGCGAATGAAGAACCAGAACCAGTAACCGCCGACGCAGATCAGCAGCGCGCCGAGGTACCACAGTTGCGGAAGGATGGCAGGCGCGGGCGTTGCCGGAGTCGGGAACATGAATACCATGATGGCGGTCGCGATCACGAAGGCCAGAAAACCGTACATCGTCAACAGGTGGGCGATCCTGCGCCGCCGATTGCAGAATTCGCCCGACATCAGCCCTTCCATCAGGACCGTCCTCACCGCGAGGGATACCATTTCCCCGGCCCCGACACGACGCGACGCATTTCTGCGTGCATCGCGCCAGTTGCGGAAGAAATACTGGGCGCTTTTCTTGTGAAGTGTGTCGTATACCGTGCCGGCCGCCACCAGGAGGATCATCACGACAACGTAAGTCTGCATGACGGCGGGAGCGATGGATTCCGAAAGCGCGGCGAACGGATTGGCACTGAACACGGAACGACCTCAACGGCAGTGAGCGAATGTCATGGCATAAGCGAATGCCCGACAGGCATAAGAACTCCCAAGCCGGGCGAGTATACCTAACTCCGCGGTTGGATGAATTTTCGAATTCCGTAGACGGGCAGTACAGATCCGATTCGTCCGGAAACGGATCGGGACCCCGAATTTGACGGAATGCCGTTCCCGCGTTGGATTTGCCCGGGTCCAACGCCGGTTGCCGCGATCGGAAACGCAGTGTGGCAACGGGGAACGCCCACAAGCGGGCATACTCGTCAGACCGTCCGACGGCTGGGAAGGTGTGGGCTACGGCGCCGATCGAGCGCCGGTCACGCCGCGGGACCGGCCCCGAATAGCTTCTGCAGATTCGCGGCGTCGGCGTTCCCGCCGCTCAGTATCACCGCCACGTTCTTCCGCGACATCCTCGAGCGTTCCGACAGGAGGCCGGCTAGCGCGGCCGCCCCGGCCGGCTCCGCCAGGTTGTGCGTCAGGCTGAGCAACAGCCGTTGTGCTTCGAGGATGGCCGCGTCGCTCACGGTGATCACTCGCGCAGCTTCCCGATTGATCATGTCCACCGCATCGGGCGCCGGGACCCGAGTCGCCACACCGTCCGCAAATGTATCCGCGCGGGGCGTGGAAACCGGCTTGCCGGCCCGGTACGACAATGCATAGCACGGCGCCCCTTCGGCCTGCACGCCGATCACGTCCGTCGTCAGGCCAAGCGCGTCACGGGCCGCGATCACGCCGCAGATACCCGAGCCCAGGCCAATGGGCACGTAAACCGCGTCAAGCGGCCCGGCGGCCGCGAACAACTCCAGGGCGTAGGACGCGACGCCCTGCACGAGGGTCGGATCGAATGAACCCACCATGTGAAGCCCTTCGGTTTCGGTCAACCGGTAGGCATGCTCCAGCGACTCCTGGAAGTCGCTGCCGTGGATCACCAATTCGGCGCCCTGCGCGATCATCGCGGCGTTCTTCTCCGGGTTGTTCCCCTCCGGTACGCAGATCACCGAACGCAGTCCCTGGTAGGTCGCGCCGACAGCGACCGACTGGCCATGATTGCCGCGGGTCGCCGCAATCACACCGGGACAATCCGGCCGGCGCTGCTTCAGGCGGTGCATGTAGAGCACTCCGCCGCGGACCTTGAAAGCACCGGTCTGCGTATGGTTCTCGTGTTTGACCCACACCGTCAGCCCGGCGTGACGGCTGAGCAGCGGCCAGTCGAACTGGGGCGTCGCGGGCACCTGCCTGTAAACGATTTCCGCCGCTGCCCGCAGCGACTCCAAAGAGAATTGCATGATCGATCGCCGTTCCACACAAGCGCCCGCGAATGTACTCCAATGATTGCGATTGCACAATCTGCTTCCATGTTGAGCCACTTGCGCTGTGGCGTAAGCTGTTCCCGGTCACGGCGGAGCCCGGCGACTTCGGCGCGCTCGCCTCCATCCGCATCCCGGCCGGGTCCGTCTCCGGCGCGGCCGAGGTCGCGACGGCGTACGACGAGGACGCCGACGACGAGACCTTCACGGTGGAGATGGCGCTGGAATCGCTTCCGCGGGAGGTGAGGGCGCACGCCCGGCATTGGGTGGTGGTGACCATCGCGGACTCCGCGGCCCGCGAACCCGGCGGCGGCGAACCCCCCGGCGGCGGCGGAGGCGGCATCGACACCGGCCCGCCCGACACCGGGGCGAGCGCCACGCCGGTCGTCGGGCGGCGCGCGCGCGCCATCGATTCGCCGTACTGCTTCGTTCCCGACCGGGGGGAACTGGACGCCCTCGGCGGGAGCACGCACCTGGCCTACCGGCTCGACGGCGGGAAGGATTTCGACCTGTGCCTGTGGGACGCGGACGAAAACTGGAGGGACGCCCCCGCCTACGCCTCCTGCCGCGGCGGGGGCGGGGCGTTCCCCAGGCGCTCAACCCCCGAAGCCGGCGCCGAACCCGCCGGCGGCGCGGCCCCCGCCGGACCCGCCGGCGAACCCTCCAGCGAGAAAACGCTGACCGCCGAGCGCGCGGCGGGGCTGATGGCCTGCGTCGTGCCCACCGGCGGGGAAGGCGGCGATTGGCTGCTGCGCGTAGCGCCCGAGAACATCGCGACCGGGAACCCCGCCCCGGAGGACCCCGAATGAACGCCGCGAACCGCATCCCCGCCGCCATCGCGGCCGCGAACGCCCCCCTCCCCGCCGCCCCGGCCCTGGGCCGGTCCGGCATGGAACCGGAGGACCCGGCCGGGTCCTTGTCGCCGACCGGATGATCCGCGCCGATTCGGGCGAGCACCACGTTCCCGCCAGCGCCGGACTGCCGGTCTTCAAGGGCGACACCCGCCCCGCCCGCCGGCCTCCGCGGGCGCCCGGGGTGAAAATCGCGCCCGAAGCGGGAAATGGGGCCAAAACCCGCCCAAAACCGCCCTTTCCCGGAGTAAAATATTTTCCCCCGTCCCGGAAACCTCCATGAATCAACAGGTTCGGTACAGCGCAAGTGGCTCATGCGCTGGACCATTGGGCCGGAGAACAGCGCAAACCAGGGATTCGAACCAGTGAGGAGCTTACCGGCATGATACGCATTCCCGCTTTGATTCCCCTGATTATTGCCGCCGCCCTCGTCGGCAATTCGGCCAGCGCTCAGGAACAGGATCGTCCGAACATCCTGTTGTTCATCGCCGACGACATGACCTTCAGCGACGCCGGCGCCCTGGGCAATCCGACGGTCCACACACCGAATCTCGACCGACTGGCCCGGGAAGGGACCACCTATACCCACATGTTCACGGCTACCGCCATGTGCTCGCCTACGCGCCACATGATCTACACCGGGCAGTATCCGGTCCGCAGCGGCGCCTACCCGAACCACGCGCATGCATACGAGCACACGAGGAGCGTCGTCCACTACCTGACAGACCTGGGCTATCGCGTCGGGCTGGCAGGCAAGCGGCACGTGAATCCGGAGACGGTCTATCCATTCGAGCCGGTCGGCGACTGGTCCCTGCACTTCGACCTGATCGGCGAATTCATCGGCCGCGGCCCGGAGCAACCCTTCGCCCTGATTGTCGGATCGAACGAACCGCACCAGCCCTGGGACAAGGGCGATCCCTCGCGCTATGACGCGACGCAGCTCACGCTGCCGCCCTATTTCGTCGACACGCCCGAGACCCGGGAAGCGCTGACCCGGTATTACGCCGAGATAACATACATGGACGGCGAACTCGGCCGTGTCCTCGACCTGCTCGAACAGCACGGCGCCCGGGAAAACACGCTGACCATGTTCTACAGCGAGCAGGGAATCAGCGGCCCATTCGCCAAGTGGACGCTCTATGACGCGGGAGTCAGAACATCCCTGGTAGTCCGCTGGAGCAATCGGGTTCCTGCCGGCAGGACATCGTCCGCCCTGCTCCAGATCAACGATCTGCTTCCGACCTGGATCGAGGCCGCCGGGGGCGTACCGGCTCCGGAGATCGAAGGACGGAGCATGCTGAATCTGCTCCTTGAAGCCGGCCCGGAACACCGCGACGTCGTTTACGGCATCCAGACCACCACCGGCATCGTCGCGAACCTGGAACCCTACCCGATCCGGTCGATCCGCGACGAGCGTTACAAGCTGATCTGGAACCTGGCTCCAGGCAATCGGTTCACGAACCTCATCACCGAGCAAGGCAGCGACGGCTTCTACTTCTCCTGGCGCGATCTGGGCGAAACCGACGCCCGTGCAAGGACGCTGTTCGAGCGATACCAGCACCGGCCCGAGTTCGAGCTATTCGACCTGGAAGCGGACCCACACGAGATGACGAACCTTGCAGAAATGGCAGAGCACCGGGAGCGGATCTCCGCAATGCTGGAGAAGCTACAAGCGTGGATGCAGGATCAGGGCGACCAGGGACTACAGACCGAGATCGAGGCGCCGCAACGTCAAGGAACGCCGTAGCGGAATCGGAAGCGAAAGGAAAATAACGCAGATCGGCGCCGCCAATCTTCGGCATTCCGATAGTCTCGGCGAACGGGCGGTTCCAGCGCTATTCCGCCCGATACCGGTCCTGCGACTTGTGATGCTGCACCACGCCACCGTATGGAAAGCCGGGCGTTTCGGTGCGGGCGGATTCGAACAGTCGGTTCATCGTCTCCACGATATCCGGATGATCGTCCGCCACGTCGTTTGATTCGGAAATGTCCCGATTCAGGTTATACAGCTCCGTTGGCGAATCGACGCCGTAGCGCACCGCCTTCCACTCTCCCATTCTTGCGGATTGGCGAAAACCGCCGTCCGGCAGCGTCTGGAACCAGCCGCTCAGTTGGATTTCAAAGTTCAATGCTTCATGTTTCCGCTGTTCGTCGCCCAGCAGGAGCGGCAGGAACGAAATTCCATCGGTTTGTTCCGGCACTTCAACACCGGCGACCTCGGCAAAGGTCGGCATGAAATCCTGGAAGGCGGAAATGTGCCCGGTCGTCACCCCAGCGGCGACCCGTCCAGGCCAATACGCCAGGAGCGGCACCCGGATACCGCCTTCGTACAGGTCCCGCTTGCCGCCCCTGAGCGCTCCGTTGCTGTCGAAAAACTCGTGATCGTGACCCCCCGCCGCAAAGTGCGGTCCATTGTCGCTGGTGAACAGCACCAGGGTGTTGTCCAGCTCGCCCATCTCCTCGAGCTTGTGCAGCAGTCGCCCGACCTGCCTGTCGAGCAGGGTGATCTTGGCCGCATGCACTCTTTCAATCTCCGGCCAGCCCCGGTCCGCGTAGAGTTCGGTATCCCGGAGCGGACCTTCGAACGAGTGCGGCGCCCGGTAGGACATGAACAGGAAGAAGGGACGGTCCCTGTCCATGCTGTCGAGAAAATCGAATGCGAAATCCGTTCGAAAATGGTCCTTGCCGTCGTACTGCGTGTAGTCATAGGGGACGAATTCCTGGTCTCCGTTAACCCACAACCGTTGCGGGGGAAACTCTCTTCCGCCGAAACGGGCGGACCACTGTTCCTGCACGGCATAGTCGAAGCCGTGGCCCCAGGCCCAGGTTTCCACGTCATCGGGGTTATCCAGATGCCACTTGCCGACGAAGGCCGTCTGGTATCCCGCTCCCTTGAACATCTCGCCAAGGGTAAATTCGTCCCTGTCGAGGGCAACGCCTTCCCACCTGTCGTTGCCGAAGAATCCGGCATTGCCGCGGATGGCCACGTTCGCCGCGCTCTTTCCGGTCAGAAGGACCGCTCGCGCGGGTGAGCAGACGGCATTTCCAGCGTAGAAGTCGGTAAACCGCATGCCTTGCGCCGCAAGCCTGTCCAGTTCCGGCGTTCGTATGACCGTTTGCCCGTACGAGCCGAGTTCGTTGTAGCCCAGGTCATCGGCCAACAACAAGACAATGTTTGCGCGCGTCTGCTGGGCCTGTATGCCGGCGGAAAGCGATATGAGCACGAAAAGCAATATCCAGCGCACTAGGGCCTGTTAACACTACAGCAACGCATCGACGATGAGCACGAAGACGACGAAGCCGAGGAATATGACATCGAGTTTCTCGAAGCGCGAGAAGATGCGCCGGAACCCCTTCAGGCGCCGGAACAGCCGCTCGACCTCATTGCGCCGCTTGTACATCTCCCGATCGTACTCCCAAGGGTCGACGCGGTTGCTCTTCGGCGGCACGACCGGCACGAATCCCAGGTCCAGAACCAGTTGGCGGGTGGCGTCGTCCTCATACGCGCGGTCCATCACCAGCGCCGGGCTGTTCGACGGTTTCTCCATGCCTCTCAGCAACTTGCGCCCTTCGGGCGCGTCGTGCGCCTGGCCTGGAGAGAGCGAGAACGCGAGGGCGGTCCGGTCATCCGCGGCAACCATATGAATCTTGGTGGTCCAGCCCCCACGGGACTTGCCGATGGATTGGGGGCCGTTTTTTTTTCCGCCCCCGTGCCGTCCGGATGCACCTTGACGCTGGTGCTGTCCAGCCCCGCCGCCTCCACCTTGACGCGCACGAGCCGCTCCCGTTGCAGGTGCTCGAACACGCGATCCAGAACGCCGTTCTTCGACCAGCGGTTCATCCGCGTGTAGACGGTGTGCCAATTGCCGAACCTTTCGGGCAGCCCGCGCCACTTGCAGCCGTGCTCGGCCACGTACAGGATCGCGTCGGGCACCTGGATGTTCGGCAGGCTCACGTTTCCGCGCTGCACCGGCAGCAGCGGCCCGATCCGTTCGAATTGGGCCTCGGTGAGTTCCATATCCCTGATTTTCCTCCGGTTTCCGCGTCCTGGACAACGCGGCGAAGGATACCATGTTTTCGCCTTGTAGTGTTAACACGCCCTAGTCTGTTCCTCCGAATTCGAGGAGTATGTCGTCCATGATCTTCGGCGCATCCGGTTCGGCGCCGCCGAAGGCCCATTCGGAGGGCTCCGGGGCGATCCTGGTATAGGCGCTGTCCCAGGTCGTGATGTAGATGCGGGCGCCTGCCCAGTCATCCACGCCAAACAACGCCCCTTCATAGAAGAAGGTCACCGTGCGCGCTTCCTGGTCGGTGGTGACCTTCGGAGACACGGCCAGCATCTGCCCGAAACTCTCGGGACCCGCACCCTCGGTACCGTAGCTTATGCTGCCCCACCCCGTACCGATGTGGGCAAGTGCCCAGGTGAGTCCGTCCGGCATTTCGGCGTCGATCCGGGGCAACGCGGACAGCCCCTCCCGTCCGGGCAGATGGAAGAAGACCGAAAAGGAAACGTTGTCGAACCCGGAGGGCGGCAGCCAGTTGTCGGTGATCTCCCGCATGGTCAACGCCAATTCCAGATTGCGGCCCGCCGCCCGCGCCTCGGCTCTTTCGATTTCCCGCTGCTGGCCGCTCCGGGGGTGCAACGGGCTCACATAGGTGCCCGTGGGGCCGTAGGCATCGTCCCCCGGGTCGGTGCGCTCGTCGGCATGCTCCGCATCGGAAATCACCGCGGTATAGGTGACCTGCTCCGAGACGGCGTTGTCCTCGATTGCCATGACCTGCAGGCGCTGGGTGATCTCGCCCAGGTCCCGGACAGGCACGGTGACCTCCCAGCGGCCATCGGAATCCGCCGCGAAGGCGGTGGTTCTTTCCAGGTTACCGTTGGCGACGAGTTGCAGGGGCGCATTCGGACGACTGACCGTTCCCGTCAGCTGGAAGTCGCTGTTCTGCACGCCTTCCGGACGCCCCTCGATGGTGATCTGAACGGACGGAGCCACCGCGGCTCCGGCAGCAGCCTCGCTGCCGGACGGCCGCAGGACGAGGGTCGCACGAGGCGGCAGCGTGAGGGACAGGCGCCCGTCGGGCGAGGCCGCCACGTCGCCCCCGAAATTACGGGCGAACAGTGTTTCCAGTTGCTCGTTCGAAGCGAGGCCGGCATCGATACCGTGTGCCAGTACGGCGTGACTCGCGGTGTTCATCAGCACCAGAATCACCTCTTCGAGATGTTGTCGCCGGAAGGCGAAAATCCCCGGGTAGGCCTCATCCGATGCCAGTACGTCCACGCCACCCCGGGTCAGCGCCGCATTTGTCGTGCGCAGAGCCGCGAGATCCGCAATGGTGGTGTAGTACTCCGATTGAGTATCGAAACGCACCTGCCCGTCGCCCCCGCCCAGAAACATGGGTTCGCGTCCTCCGGTGACACCCTGCTCCGTACCCTGGTAGACGATTGGAATGCCGGGCACCGTGAACAGGAAGGCGAGCGCCTGCTCAAAGGCATCGGGCGTCGCGGTAGCCAGAAAGCGGGCCATGTCGTGGTTGTCGATGAAATTCGGAATGACGAACGGATCCCTGAACCTCTCCATCAACTGCTCGAGGCGATAGGCCATCTGGTGCGTCGGGTGACCGCGGGCGAACACGCGGCCGATCTCTGAATTCATCGGGAAGCCGAGCATCGAATTGAACACCGGATCCTCTTCGCTTCCCAGGTAGCCCGTTATCTTCGTCTCGCCGCTGTCGCCATAGGCGGGCGAGCCCGAAAAAGCCTCTCCGAAGGTTAGAAAGTGGTCCTTGCCGAGCCGCCTCGCATGGGGATAGATGCCGTCCTCATCGTGCAGGAATCGGCGCCAGAACTCGTGCGGGACGTGCGCGGCAGTATCGACGCGAAAACCGTCGACGCCCACTTCCTCGATCCAGTATCGGTAGGTTTCCTTGAGCGCATCGATAACGACCGGGTTCTCGGTGTTGAGATCCGCCAGGTGCCCCAGTTGATAGTACGTTTCCTGGTAATGGTCGCTGAAGTCACGGATGGTCGGCGTCCAGTGGTAGATGTCGGCAGCCACGTGTTCCGGATTCAGCCGGTCGATCAGGTGGAACGGCGGCTGCGTAGGCGCCGGCTGGTTCGAGTCGGGCTCCATCAGGTAGAAATTCTGCGCCGTGTCGTTGGGATCGTACTCGCCGTCGTAGTGGAAGAAATTGGCCGTATGGTTCGCGACGATATCCTGGATCAGGTACATGCCGTTGCAGTGCAGTTCATGCGACAACTGGCGGTAGTCATCCAGGGTACCGAAATGGGCATCGACCTCCTTGAAGTTGACCGCCCAGTAACCGTGGGAGCCCGCCTGGGAGTAGTGGCTGCTCCACCATTGGTTGGCGACCGGCGGAGCGATCCAGACGGCGGTGACGCCCAGCGACTTCAGATAGCCGATCCTGTCGATCAGGCCCTGGATATCGCCGCCGTTGAAATGGCGGGAGCTGTTCGGGTCGTATTCCCCGTTGCCCTGGTCGTTGTTGGTGGGGTCGCCGTCGTCGAATCGGTCGAGCAGCAGCATGTAGATGACCTGGTCGCGCCAGTCCGGGGACGGGACGTGCAGGAGTTGCGAATCGCCGGCCGCGCAAACCTGGGCCGCATCGCCGGCGCCGGATACCTGCTCGTCTCCGGTGGACACCTGGGCGGGACCGGAGGACGGCGGCTGCGCACAACCGCCGAGTGCGACAAGAATCAAAGTCAGTATCCCGCCTCTTCCATCCATCACATTACGGCTGTCCTTCCTCATGGTTGTCTCTCCCCCAACTTACCTCACCCGATAGATGACGAAACCACTCGCCACCTCCGCAGTCAAGCAGCTCACATCGAACTGCAAACGCCCTGTACGGCGCGAGCCTTGTCAATGCATTGTTGTTCGAAACGGGGACGCCGGCAGCCCTGCGCCATTGAACAGATTGCCCTCCGGATCATCCCCCCAGGCATAGCGCGCCCGGACAGGCGCCTGTACGGCGGGACTGGTCAGAATGACCGAACTCCCGGCGATGCTGGCCTCGGCCTTGACGAACTTGCCGTCCGGTCCCGCCAACTCAAATCCCGCCAGCGGCTCGTCACGCGCCTGCAACCCCGAATCGGCGTGGTCAAACCAGAGTCGTAACGCGGTCCCCTGTCGCGTGGTCTGCCTGTACATCGGTCCCGAGTATTCCAGACCCTGCTCCCCGTACGCGACGGCGCGCGCGGCCAGCGCCAGCCGCAGACCCGCATCCTGCTTGTTGCCGGGGTGTATATCCATGGAATCGCCGATGTCGATGGTCACCGCCATACCCGTGCCGGCGAGCCCAAGCGCCATGGACTGGGCTTCGCGCAATTCCGGCCACTCGCTGTTCTCCATGACGCGAGCGAAGTTGGGCAGCTGCACGAATAGGAAGGGAAAGTCACCATGCCCCCATTCGTGCCGCCAGTCCTCGATCAGCGTGCGAAACAGTCGGCGGTAGAGAAACGCCTGGCGGTTATTGGCGTCGTTTTCCCCCTGGTACCAGATCACACCGCGTATCGGGTACGGGGTCAGGGGCGCGATCATCCCGTTGAACAGCCACGACGGTGTTGCCGAGGGGTTGAGCTGCCTCGGGCGCGGGGGCCTTCGCGGGGCCTCTTCTCCCGCGGCTTCGGCCACCGCAGCCCGCCTTTCCCAGTCCGCAAAGGCGGCATCATATCCGGGTCTTGCCGCTTCACCGTCCGCCTTGAATTTCGCCACGAATTCCGCCAGGTCCGGCTCGGCCGAAAGCGCACGCGAACTCGTCCATGATTGGGCCGGCGTCCCGCCCCAGGCCGACACGATGATCCCGAACGGGATGCCGAGTTCAGTGTGCAAATGGCGAGCGAAGAAGTACGCGACACCCGAAAATTCGCCCGCCGTCTCCGGCGTTACCGTCCGCCAGTCGCCTTCGACATCGTCCCTGCGCGTATCCGCGGCCGAATGCGCGACCGTGAAATAGCGTATTCCGGGGTACCGTGCCGCCGCGATCTCCCGCTCCGCGTCATTGGCACGCACCAGCGGCCACTGCATGTTGGATTGACCCGAGCCGACCCATACGTCGCCGACGAGAATGTCGGTCAGCCGGATCGAGTTCTCACCGTCGATCGCGAGATCGTACGGCCCCCCCGCTTCGACGGGTTCAAGGTAAACCTCCCAGCGACCGTCGGGCGAGGCGGCGGTGACCGCCGTTTCCCCGCGAAAGGCAACGCTGACGGTTTCGGCGGGGTCGGCCCAGCCCCAGACGTGAATCGGCATATCGCGCTGCACGACCATGTGGTCGCTGAACAGCGCCGGGACCCGCACATCGGCCCAAAGGTTGACAGAAAGGGCGGTATTGAGAAGCACCAGCAGAAAGAATCTCATCGCGCACCCACTTTCCCATTCATCGGGCAACCATTATTCCATGCGTTCCGGCTGCTTTCTATCCAGCGTTTCTCAGGAGTGTGCGTGACTGGACTGGCGCGCCCGTGTTGTTGTATTGCAGTGAGTTCATCGTCAGGGCAAGGACATGGGCGCCATTGTAAGCTATGGCCATGCGGACCTATCTGGGATTGGGATCGAACCTCGGCGACCGGCGCGCGAATCTCGCGCGCGCGATCGATCTGCTCGCGCGGCGGCCGCTGAGGGTGGAGCGCGTTTCCCCGGTGGTGGAATCGCCGGCGCTGTTGCCGGATGGCGCTCGGCCGGAATGGAACCGGCCGTACCTGAACCTCGCCGTTGCGTGCGAGACCGGGGCATCGCCCGAAACGTTGCGGGAGTGGAGCAAGGAGATCGAACAGCGCCTGGGACGCACGCCGGGGCCGCGCTGGTCGCCTCGCCCGATGGATGTGGACATCCTGCTGTATGGAGACGAACAGTTGCGGACGGAATCGCTCACGATTCCGCATCCGGACTTGCGGGAGAGAAACTTCGTGCTGACGCCGCTGGTCGCGCTGCAGCCTCGTCTGGTCCCGCCGGAAAGCGGCGGCAAGACGCTCCTGGATCATTCCCGTGAATTGCCGGACCCCATACCGCTGTGGATGGGCATCGTCAACGTTACGCCGGATTCGTTCTCCGATGGCGGGCGATTTCAGCAATGGGAGTCCGTGGAGCCGCTTGTGGAATCCATGTTGGAAGCCGGCGTTCACCTGATTGACGTGGGCGGCGAATCCACCCGACCCGGCGCGGCTCCGCTGAGCAGCGAGCGCGAGTGGGCGCGCGTGGCGCCGATCCTGGAGGCGCTGCTGGAGATGCGGGGAGACGATCCACTCGGCCCGCGCATCGGCATCGACACCTACCGTCCGGAAACGGCGCGCCGGGCGCTGCGGCTGGGCGTGGACGCGATCAACGACGTCAGCGGGCTGGGCTCGCCGCCGATGATCGAGTTGGCGGGCGAAAGCGGCGTGGACTTCATTGCCATGCACCAGCTCTCCCTTCCCGTGGACCCCGGGGTCACTCTGCAGCACGACGCGGATCCCGGCGAGGCCGTCGACGCGTGGGTGATGGAGCGCGTCGAGCTATGGGACAAGGCGGGCCTGGACCTGAACCGCATCATCGTCGATCCCGGTATCGGCTTCGGCAAGACCCCGGGGCAGTCGCTCGAACTGATTCGCCGGGCGGGCGAGTTGCGGCGGCACGGCTTTCGCGTCCTGGTGGGCCATTCCCGGAAATCGTTCCTGAAACCGTTCGTTGGCGACGACATGACCGATCGGGATCTGGCCACGGCGGGCCTGTCCCTGGACCTCTGCGGCCAGGGTGTGGATATTCTGCGCGTTCACGATGTGCCGCTGAACGTGGGCGCCTATCGCGGATGGGCACTGACCCGCCGCACCGCAGCCGCGGACCGGTCATTTTGAGTTCGCCGCGTTTTGTCGCAGAATAGGTTGGACAAGACAACAACGCAGGCCGCGAGGCACCTCCGCCTGCAACCTTAGCCAGGGGAATACCTCATGTTAAAGAGATTCCTGTACGCCTTCTCCATTGTCGTCGCCGGCCTTGCTGCGGCATTGATCCACACCTCCACCGCCCAGGAGTCGGACGGCAACAGTTACGCGGCTGTCCAGGGCCAGAAGGGCGGCCAGGACATATTCGGCGCCTACGACGTGGTTGCCGGCTGGCCGCAGGACATTTCCACGCTGCCCGGCGCCGGGGGCTGGACCTTCGGTGCGGGCCAGAGCGTGTTCGCCGAAAGCCCGGACCGCGTGTTCTACCTGCAGCGCGGACTGCTGCCGGCAATGGACGCGCCGCGCCCGCAACGCATCCCGGACATCGGCCCAAGCCTGACATACCCGGCGACCGGAATCTGGCGCAACGCCACACGGGTGAGCATCCCCAGCGGCGGCGGCACGGGCAGCATCGCCGAACAGGGGATCACCGGTTGGCTCGATGCGGGCGGACGGTTCGGTATCGACGCCCGCTGGCAGTACTGCATCCTGGTTTTCGACCGCGACGGCAATGTGGTGGAAGCCTGGGACCAATGGGATTCCATGATGCAGCGGCCGCACTTCGTCGCCATCAATCCTTACGATCCGGAGAAGCACGTCTGGATCGTTGACGACCACAAGCATGTCATCCACAAGTTCACCAACGATGGCGCGACGCTGGTGCAGACGATCGGCACCTACGGTAAGCCCGGTGCGGACGAAACGCACTTCGACCGTCCCGCGTTCCTGGCGTGGTTCGAAGACAGCAGTTTTGCCGTGGCCGACGGGTACAACGGCACCCGCGTGGTCAAGTTCGATGCCGACGGCAACTACCTGACCTCGTGGGGCGAAGCCGGCATACCGCCAAACGAGACGCGCCCGGCCCATTGGAACAATGTCCATGGAATTGCCATCGACCCGGCGACGCAGCGCGTGTTCGTGAATGACCGCGGCAACCGCCGGATCCAGGTCTTCGACGAGAACGGCACGTACCTGTACGAGTGGTCGGTTGGCGAGAGACCCGCCAACATCCACATGTTCATCATCACGGACGACGGCTACCTGTGGGCCGCGGACCGCAGCACCCACAAGATCCTCAAGTACGACCTGGACGGCAACTTCCTCTACTCCTGGGGCACCTACGGCGACTTCCCCGGCGGTGTCGCCGGCGTGCACGGCATGAGCGTGGACCAGGAAGGCAACCTGTACCTGGCCCAGGTGGACAACAAGGGCGGCGTACAGAAGTTCGCGCCGCGGGAAGGAGCCAACCCCGATTACGTCATCGGCAGGCCCCACTACGCTGCCTGGGAGTGACGAGCGCGCAGTTCGAGCCAATGGGGAGCCGTTGCACCAAAACCGGGATTGGCCGACGACTGCCGGCCCCAATTCGGCGTTTCCCGCTTGAGTCAATCAGTATTTCTCGCCGATAAGCCGAATTTCTGTGATTGACAGCCTCCAGGGGGCGGCACAAACTGCGGACGATGAGCTGGGCAGCAGCGAAATGGGACTCAGGCCGCCATGGCGACGCGATCGAAAGACAAGCCGCTTCCCCGCGCCACGTACCAGGATGTACTCGACGCTCCCGAGAACAGGGTGGCCGAGGTTGTTGCGGGGACCCTCTACACAAATCCCCGGCCAGCGTCCCTGCATGCGAGGGCATCCACGAGGCTGGGCGTCAAGCTCGGCGGTCCCTTCGATAGCAACGGCGGCGGTCCAGGCGGCTGGTGGATCATCGACCAGCCCGAGCTGCATCTCGGCGAGGATATCCTCGTGCCCGATTTGTCGGGCTGGCGCCGCGAGCGGATGCCGGACTATCCCGACACGGCGTACTTCACCCTGGCGCCGGACTGGGTCTGCGAGGTGCTCTCCCCTTCGACGCGCAAGCTCGACCTGCGCCTCAAGCGCCCGGTCTACGCCCGCGAAGGCGTCCGCCACCTGTGGCTCGTGGAGCCTCTGGACCGGACTCTGGAGGCGTTCGAGCTGCGCGGCGGGCAATGGACGCCGATCGCGGCCGCGAGCGACGACGACCCGGTGGCCGTCCCTCCCTTCGACGCCGTCACCTTCAGTCTGGCCGCCCTGTGGCCATGAAGATTGGGTGGCCGCGTATCGTCAACCACTTGCTGCTTCATGCCTGTGGGGGCCCGTAGTAGCCGCTTTTCTCGGCCGCGCTTTCGCGCAGCAGGCGCGCGCCCTCCACAACGCCCTCGTCCAGGCCTTCGCCGCCGGCATCGATGTGCGCCAGCAAAGCGCTCCGCATGCGTGGATCCCAGTATGTTCGCAGATGGTTGCGCAACCCTTCGCAAGCGCGCTCCGGAGGATATGGCGCAAAGAAGTCGCCGATCTGGTTGGCCATCGCGATCAGGCGATCGAGCTCGATGACCTCACCGGCAACGGCAGACCGTTCGTCGCCGCCCGACACGCTCAGACGACCTCCTCGACAGCAGCCACGGCAGCCTCGCGCTCACGCCGAGCCGGGCGCGTGGCAACCGATTCGCCTTTCCACCACTCGGCCGGCACGACTTTCGTCACCTCCACGGCCGTGACCTTGTACTCCGGGCAATTCGTGGCCCAGTCGGAAAGGTCGCTCGTCACGGCGTTGGCCTTGGACTCGGCATGGTGGAATGTCGTGTAGATGACGCCGGGATTTACGCGTTCGGACTCAACGACCTTGAGACGCGTCGAGCCGAAGCGGCTCGTGACCCTGACGCGATCGCCGGCGGAAAGCCCGCGCACCTGCATGTCGCCTCGCGACATTTCGAGCACGTCCTCCGGATGCCACAGCGAGTTTGCCGTGCGCCGTGTCTGCGTGCCGACGTTGTACTGACTCAGGATACGACCCGTGGTGAGGAGCAGGGGATACTGCTCGCTGACCCGCTCGTGAGTCGGCACGTAACCCGTGAGCATGAATGTGCCGCGACCGTTTGCGCGCGGAAATTGCTGCATGTGCAACACCTCCGTGCCCTCCGGCGCAGCCTTGTCGACCGGCCACTGTGCCGAGCCGACGCGGTCGAGCAGCTCGAAGCTCGCGCCGCTGTAAGCGGGCGAGAGGCGTGCCAGTTCGTCGAGCACCTCGCCGGCATGGGCGTAACTGACTTCGTAGCACATGGCGTTCATGAGCTTCACCGTCACTTCCCAGTCCTGATAGCCCGCGAGCGGCTCGACAACCTTGCGCACGCGGCTGATTCGACGCTCGGCGTTGGTAAAGGTGCCGTCCTTCTCCAGCGACGAGCTGCCCGGCAGGAAGATGTGCGCGTACTTCGCAGTCTCGTTGAGGAAGAGATCATGGATGATCACGCACTCCATCTTGCGAAGCGCGGCGATGATGTGGTTCTGGTTCGGGTCGGACTGCACGGGGTCTTCGCCCATGATGTACATGCCCTTGAAGTGCCCCGTCAACGCCGCGTCGAACATGTTCGGCAGCCGCAGTCCGGGCTCGCTGTCGAGCCCGATGCCCCACTCGGCCTCGAAGCTCGCGCGGGTCGCATCGTCGGTGACGAAGCGATAGCCGCTGAAGACGTGCGGCCAACTGCCCAGGCAGCTGCCGCCCTGCACATTGCCCTGGCCGCGCAGCGGGTTCACGCCAACGCCTTCACGGCCATACATGCCGCAGGCGAGCGCGAGGTTGCCGAGGCACATAACACCCGTCGACCCCTGCGAGTGTTCGGTTACGCCGAGACCGTAGTAGATCGTGCTGCGCGGTCCCGCCGAGTAGATTCGCGCAGCCCGGCGGATGTCCCCGGGATCGACGCCGGCGATCGGACCGATGGTGTCGGGGGAGTACTCGTCGCTGCCGACAAGCTCTGCCCAGAGCTCGAACTCCCGCCACTCGCAGCGCGACTTGATGAAGTCCGGATCGTGCCGGTTTTCGCGCACGATGACGTGCGCGATGCTGTTGAGAATCGCGACATTCGTTCCCGGGCTGAGCGCCAGGTGAACATCGGCACGGCAGTGCGGGCTGTCGACCGTCTCGGTCCGGCGCGGATCGATGACGATGAGCTTCGCGCCCTGGCGAATACGGCGTTTCATCATCGAGCCGAACACGGGATGGCCTTCGGTGGGATTTGCCCCGACAACCATGATGACATCGGCCTGCAGCACGGAATCGAAGTGCTGGCTCGCGGCGCCTGCCCCCACAGTCGCTGAAAGCCCGAACTGAGTTGGCGAGTGGCAGATACGCGCGCAGTTGTCGATGTTGTTGTTGCCGAGCACGGCGCGCACGAATTTCTGTGTCAGAAAGATCTCCTCGTTCGTGCAACGCGAGCTCGAAACGCCGCCCACGGAGCTCCGGCCGTAAGTGGCCTGTATGCGCCTGAGCTCATTTGCGGCATGCGCGAAAGCCTCGTCCCAGCCGACCTCCTGCCAGGGGTCATCGATGCTTGCACGGATCATCGGTGTACTGATCCGGTCCGGATGCCGCCAGTAGTCGTAGGCGAATCGGCCCTTTACGCAGCTATGGCCGTGGTTGGCCTTGCCTTCCTTCCACGGCGTCATCCGTACGATCTCCTCACCGATCGTTTCCGCCTTGAAACCGCAGCCTACGCCGCAGTACGCACAGATCGTAATTGTTGCTTTTTCTGGCTTGCGTGGGTTAGGCACGTTCGTATCCTCCTGAAAACAGGCTCTTTTCGACGAGCGCGTGACTGGGGCAGGCCTGGACGCAGGCACCGCAACTGACGCACTCGGACTCCATGAAGGTTTCGTCCTGGCTCGCCGCTACCTTCGATTCGAAACCGCGCGCCTGGATCGTGAGGGCGAAGGTGCCCTGAATTTCCTCGCAGGCTCTGACACAGCGGCTGCAGACAATGCATTTCGCGGGATCGAACAGGAAGTAGGGATTGGAGTCGTCGACGCGTAAATCGAAATGGTTCTGGCCCTCGCCGTAGCGGTGGCCATTCAGGCCGATCGCCTCCAAAGTCTCATGAAACTCGCTCCAGCCGTCCGGAATCTCCGACTCGGGAAAATCGGACAAATAAAGCTCCATGACATTCTTGCGTAGCTCCGCCAGCTTTTTCGACTGCGTCGTGACGACCATGTCCGGCGCGACCAGGGTTGTGCAGCTTGCCGGATAGCCGCGCTGCCCCTCGATCTCGACCAGGCAAACGCGGCAACTGCCGAAGGATTCGAGCGTGTCGGTCGCGCAGAGTTTCGGTACCGGGCAGCCTGCCTCGGCTGCCGCGAGCATGACGGAGCTGCCTTCGGGAACGGTCACACCGACCCCGTCGACAGTGAGCGGCACCGGTTCGCCGTCGCGCGGCGGCGTGCCGTAATCGATGTCGTCGCGCAGGCCCCGGACCTCAGTCCACATGCGATTCCTCCCGGTCCTCATGCCGAAATCCGCTGTCGAGGGTTGAAAAGCCGACCGCTATAGCCACGAAATCCTACCATTGCCGAACAGCGTAGCAGATGGGCAAGCCAACCCGCCTGCCCGGTATCCTACAATGTCGCGCCTGCCGGGGAGAGCGTCGCGCCTGCCGGGGAGAGCGCGCAGATCGCAATCGACGCGTTGCGCATCGCCATCCGAGCGCTCAAACGGCAATCCTGCCGCCTGCGCTGACCGATTCCGTTCCGATCGTCCCGGCCCTCCCGGCGTAGAGCCCGCGCACCTCATCGGCAATGATGCGCAGGCCCTCCTCCACGACCCGGTCCTCCTGGGCGTAGGACAGGCGAAGACATTCATGGACATGACGCCAGGGTTCCCTCAAACCAGGGAAGAACCGGTGCCCCGACATCACCAGGACGTTTCTGGCCTTCAGCCGGAGGTACAGCTCCTCGCTTGTGATGGGCAGGCCCGGGAACCACAGCCACAGGAAGAAAGCGCCCTCGGGGGAATGGATCCTGCAGGGCACGCCCTCGAACTCGCGCCGGACCACGTCGCACGCAAACTGCATCTTGCGCTGGTAGAACGACTGGATTACGTCCCGGCTGATGTCTTCGATCTCGCCGCTTTCCACCCACGGTTGAACGAACACGGCCCCGGTACTCGGGATCGTGAGACTCTGCACGGCCGTCATGTTGCCCAGCGCCTCGATGAGTTCTTCCCTGGCAATGACGATGCCGGTCCGTATACCGGGCAGTCCCAGCTTCGACAGGCTCTTGCAGAGGATGACGTTCTCATTCCATAACGGAGTTGCGGGTGAGTAGATAATCCGGGGAAAGGGCACGCCGTACGCGTTGTCGATGATGAAGGGCACTCCCGCCGCCCTCGCCATGGCGTCGAGCTGATGCATTTCGCTGTCGGTGATGATATTGCCCGTCGGGTTCGTCGGACGTGAGACGCAGACTGCGGCAATGTCGTCATCGATACTCAGCGAATCGAAATTCACCCGGTACTTGAAGAATCCCCCGGGGCGTTCCTCGATCTCCGGGCGGTGGGCAACATACAGGTCGTCGATCAGGCCGATGTCGTTGTAGCCGGCGTATTCCGGAGTCATGGGCAGCAGGATGCGCCGGCGACTGCCGTCGGCAAAGTCGCCGGCCAACATGTTGAACAACTGGAAAAAGCCGGTCTGGCTTCCGGACGTCAACGCAATGTTGTCGGCCGTCAGCGGCCATCGGTACTTGCGCGAGAGCAACCTTGCCAGCGACTTGCGGAAACCGAGTTCGCCCTTGGGGTGGGCATAGTTGCCCATCATGCGCTGGATATCGTCGGGGCTGTCGCCGATTTCATGCAGACGCCGCTGGAACAGCGCCACCATTTCGGGAACCGTTCCGGGATTGCCGCCGCCCAGCAACAGCGCCGTGGGATCCTCGGCGATCGCCCGCCCCAGATCGCCCATCAACTGCGCCGTCCCGGTCACGCGGGAGAAGCGTTCACCGAATTCTGACAGTTTAGCGGTCATGCGGGGCTTCTACTCCTTGGACAGCGCGGAGTCAACAAAAATCCCGATCGGGATGTTGCCCATCACTGCGGCAAATCGCTTTGGCGGCCGCCCACCACCCCGACTTGTAGTTGGATGTCGGCTTGCTGTCAGGCGCGCGGGAACAAGCCGCAGGCAGTAGTTTCAGTGAGACTGGCCGGTACGGCACTCAAGCCACAGACTCGAGGTGCTCGCGAATTATTCTCGGGTGTCGGGCCGCAATCTTCAGCAGTGCAAGCGCGGGACCTTCCGGCTTTCTTCGGCCTTGTTCCCAGTTGCGGAGCGTGTGAACACTGATTTCCACGGCCTTGGCAAACTCTGTTTGCGTCAGGCCGACAAAACGCCGCAATGCTGCTATGTCCTCTCCTGTCTCGAACTGCCCCTGCCGCAAACGCCGACGCACCCGCGCCGGAATCGCTCCACCAGACCGACCGTCCGTAATTTCCGGTATTTCCGTCACTTGTGGTAACCCATCTTCGAATAGTACAAACGCCTCGTCCCATTCATTCTTCACAAGACCAATGGTAAGACCCCATGCGGATAAGTCAATGACTTAGTTTCCAGTTGAGTCCACGGGATTTGGATCACTACATCGGCGCGCGGGCGGGGAACACACAAGGGATTACGGGTGCCGCACGATCAGGTTCCTTCATCCCCGCGTGGGCGGGGAACACAATACCGCTGACGCAACTGCCAGAATCCTTTTCGGTTCATCCCCGCGTGGGCGGGGAACACAGCATCTCGATGTAGGCCCCGGCGTCCAGGATCGGTTCATCCCCGCGTGGGCGGGGAACACCTGTCCGCAGGTCTGATCGCGATTCTGGGCATCGGTTCATCCCCGCGTGGGCGGGGAACACCGCCTCTTGGCGCGCGCCTTCGCGCTCCATGTCGGTTCATCCCCGCGTGGGCGGGGAATGTACGGCACCGTTTGAAATGAAAGACACGAAGAGTGGCGTATACCGATGGTAAGTCACTGATTGTGCGTTGAAAACGGTAGGAAACGGATACCGCGTCGCCGCGTCCAAAGCGCTCGAAGCGCTCGGATGTGCGGGCGAAACTGCTCGGCGACCGCGCGGGTCGGGCTCGCCAACCGCTTGTTTCTACTCGGAAAACGCGCACGCTGGTCACCACAGCCCGAGCGTTGTCGGGCGCGCAATTCTGCGGGTGGCCGAAAGAGAGCGGCGACGCGGTCGGTCGGAAGCAGGAAAAGTTACATTTAAGATGAAAGAAATTCCGGTTAAAACCGAAAAAAAGCACCGGAAAAATAACCGGAAACCGTCGAGAAAATACCCTTAAGAAGGGTTGCGGATCAGCGGCCGGAAACGGCCCTGGTGAGGTGGTCCGCGAGCGCGTCCAGGACCTCGTCTTGCAGGTCGTCGGAAAACCCGAGGAACGGCCTCGCGGGAATGTCGCCGAAGGGTATCGGCCTGCCGCCGCGGGTGGCCCCGTACTGGCCGCGCGTGGCGCCGAACTGGTGGGTGGTCGCGTAGATGACGTTGGTGCCGGCGACGGCGTAATGGGCGCCGAAGTCGCTGGCCAGGCTCAGCGACAGCCGGCCGGAGATGTGCAGGATTTGTCCCGGCCACTTGCGGCGCTTGCGCCTTTTGGCCTTGGTGCGCTCGGTGAGGTCCGGCCACTTGCGCCCGTCCGGCGAGCTTTGGTTCTGGAACGCGCCCTGGGCGGCGCTCTCCAGCGCGGCCGCGATATCCTGCATGGCGGGCGTCATGTCCGTGCCAGCCTCGCGCAGCCGGTCGAGCGCGTCGAGCACCTGGCGGTCGGAAACTTGAATGTCGATCTGCATGCGGTTAGGGTGGGATCGATGCCGACTGGACTGGCTCGGGGGCCCGTAGTCCTGCGGCAGGAGAGGGCGTTCCCCGATGCGAGCACCTCTCAGCCATCTCCCCCTCTTGCGGCCCGATACAGCAGATTGCCCCGGCGCTGGTGGTTGATGTCGGTGTTCGACAGGGTCGGGATGAAGTTGTACAACATTCCATCGGCTCCGTCCGTGACGATGGACAGCGCGTGCCGCCGCCGCCCACGGTAGAACCGCAGGTACCGGTGCCGATAGGAGCCATCGTCGTATTCAGTGATCCATACCTCGTCCGGATCGGATAGCGTGGGCAGAATGCGGTTGGCGTAGCGCTCGCGGCGCGCTCGACGGTTGACGACGATGTGATCGAGCTCGGCCGACCGCAACACGACGGTGCCGATGGGTGTGCGGACCCGCCTCTGGGTGCTGGCGTCGTCAAGGCCGAGCGCGTCCATGAGCGTCACGAGCGCATCGTGTCGCGAGCCTGCGGCCGGCAACGGTGGCGGCGGCTGAGCGCGAGGCAACTCCGCAGCGCCCGGCAGGCCCGCATCTCTCCAGGTGGGCTGGCCATGCACGGCCCTGGCCGGTGTCGGCGGGGCTGAGACCCCGGGCGAGTTGCGCCCCGGGTTGTACGACCAGCCTGGATCCGGGCGGAACGCCCGCTCCCGTCCGTCCGCGCCGGTCCACACGATCTCCTTGCCCGGCCGCTCTACGGCCTCGCCGGTGCGCCGGTCGATGCCGACCCGGTCGACGACGTCCCGGATTCCGTCGGAGGCGGTCGCGCGCAGTCCGCGACGCCTGACCTCTCGCTCGGTGATGGCGCGCACGCGGCAGCGGCAGTTGAATCCGTTGGGCGGGTAGATCGCATCCCAGGCCGGGTCGCCGGCGCGCATCACCAATCCGTGCAGCTTGCGATGCGAGTGCCGTGTGGCGCCATCGATGACGGCGATGTATTCCCAGTACGGCCGGAATCCCCGGACCTCCTGCTGTCGCCGCCATCGCCCGGCGGCGTAGGCGGTCTGCATGTTGGTGCGCAGGATCGTGTTGATGCGGTGCATGGAGCCGATCTGGACGATGTCCGTGCCGCCCGCTTCATCGGCCAGCGCCTGCCGGCCCCACCACCCCGCCTTGCGCATCTCCGTCTCGAGTTCCTTCGCGGCCACCCGCAGCGTGCTGCCGCCCGCCAGCATGTCGTCGACGACTTGGCGCGTCTGCGAGAGCAGGCGGAGCCGGGTCATCTTGGAGACGACGAAAGCCCGGTCGTGGGCGTCCTGCCAGGTATTCCACCAGTGGTCGGTTGCGGCCAGGCCCTTGGACCGCAGGTAATCCAGGGCTTCCTTCGGGGCGAGCGCGAATGCCTGGCCGATCGCCTCGGGCGTGGGGCGGGCCACGGGCTCAGTCGCCTTCGGCGTCGTCGCGGCCGACGAGCTCGGCCACGTACATCACCCGCGCCAGCACCTCTTCAAGCCCCACGGCGTCCAGTTCCGGATACAGCGCCCCCAGACGATTGCCCAGCGCATCCGGATCGGCCGCGGCCGCCTCCAGGACCGGTTGGGCCAGGTCCCGGCCGAGCCTGGCCGCAACGCCGCCCTCGTCGGCGGCGAGCACCGCTTGCAGCGCCTCGTCCAGTCCATCGCCGGCATCTGCGCCCGGCGCCGCGAATTCCCGCTCCCCACCCGGTCCGGGGTCCGGAGGCGCGGCCTCGCCGACCCCGGGGAGAATGTCCTCGGGACCCTCGGGCTGTCGGATGCGCAGCCGCTCGTAGGCTTCGGCGCGCGGGATCTGGATGTATTTCCGGGCGGTATCGTAGAGCTTCGCCCAATTCATCCGGGCCTCGTCTTCCTCGAAGTACTCGTGCGTCGGCGCGGGGACGCCGGCGCCGAAGTTGATTTCGGTCGTCCATTCGAACAGGGTGTTGAGCGTGTCGCTGACGATCTGGCGCAGCGAGAGGTGTCCGGCGCGCTCGCGGGCGTGGTGGGTCTCGCTGGCGGCCCTGGATCCCTCTCCGTCTATTTCCGTGGCGAGCGTCTGCGACGTGAGCGCTTTCGACAATTCCCGGTTGCACGCCTGAATGAGCCGCTCGTGAGGCGTGGATCCGGAGGTGCTCACCGAGGAGCACGCGGCGCAGTTCGCCGCGCTCTACCCGCAATACAGCGCCTGGGTGGAATCGGACCCGGCGCAGAAGCTCATCGAGGTCGGCGCCTGGCGGGAATACCTGCTGCGCGTGCGCATCAACGAGGCGGTGAAAGCGTCCATGCTCGCGTTCGCCGAGGGCCCGGATCTCGATCATAGGGGGGCGCAGGCGGGCATCGAGAGAGAGGCCGGCGAATCCGACAAGCGGTTCCGCGCCCGCATCCAGGCCGCGCCCGAGACCGTCGCCGCGGCGGGTCCTCCGGGCGCGTACCGCGCGCTCGCGATCAGCGCCGACGCCACGGTGCGCGATGCCTCGGCGACAACGCCCAGCCCCGGCGACGTGCACGTCACGGTGCTGGGCGGCCCGAATCCGGACGGCACGCCAACCCGATCATTGCTGGCCACGGTGCGGGCGGCGCTCGACGACGACGACGTGCGCCCCGTCACCGACGTGGTGACGGTGGGCAGCGTGCGTGTCCTGCCGTACCGGATCGACGCGGCCCTCACGATCCGCGCCGGCGTGGATTCGGCCACGGTGCTGGCCGCCGCCAGGCGGGCCGTGACGGCCTACGCGATGTCCGCGCACCGGCTCGGCGCCACCGTCGCGCGCAGCCTCGTCATCGGCGCGCTCGCGGTGGAAGGGGTGGAGAACGTGGCGCTGGCCGAGCCGGCCGAGGACATAAAGTGTCTAGCGAATTGCGCGCCATGGCCCACCGTGGGCGCGTCCGAGGGCTACATCTCGCCCGCGACCCACCCCCTGGACGGGATCTCGGTGACCGCGGCATGACCTCGCCGTCTCTCTTGCCGCCCAACGCCACGGGCCTGGAGCGGGCGCTGGAGGACAACTTCGCGCGGCGCCTCGATGCGCTGCCCGCGGACGCCCCGCGGGACGCCTCGATAGCGGCGCGGTGCCCGGAGGCGCTGCTGCCCTGGCTGGCCTGGGAGCGGTCGGTGGACCGCTGGGATCCGGCCTGGCCCGTGGGCGTCAAGCGCAGGGCCATCGCCAATGCCTGGGGCGACCACCGCCGCAAGGGCACCGTGGGCGCGGTGAAGCGGGCGCTGGAGGACGCGGGCGCGGTCTACGACCTGGTCGAGAACCCCGGCGGGGCGCACCACACGCTGCGCATCGAGGTGCGCAACGCCGGGACGCTGCTATCGGCCGTGGCGGGGTTGCGCCGGCAGGTCGACGCCGCCATGCGCGCGTCCGTGCACTGGACGCTGGTCGTCGAGAGGGGGCTGTGCGCGGAGATCGCCCTGGCGGGCGGCGTCGGCGCCGCGCACGCGGTGCTCCTCGAGGTGGGCGCGCCATGAACCGCATGGTGCGCATCCTGGCCGCGGGCCGCGCGGCGGTCGCCGACGCGGCCAACGCGGGCACGGCCGCGGTGACCATCACGCGCATGGAGCTGGGCTCCGGCCTGGCGCCGGCCGACGCCGACGACGACGCCCGCGCGGCATTGCGCCGGCGGCGCGACGCCTCGCCCGTCCGCGGCGCGGGGGGGGCGGCCGGGGACATCGCGGTGCGGGCCGACATCGACCCCACCGCGGCCTACGCGGTCACGGAGGTGGGCCTGTTCGCCCGGATCGGCGGCGGCGCGGAGTTCCTGTTCGCGTACTGGGCCGCGGCGGCGGCGGGCGACGCGCTCGCGGCCGCGGTCCCGGGCGGCGCGACGATCACGGTGGCCGCGGTGGTCCGGGTGGCCGCGAGCGCGGCCGACGTCGCGGTGAGCGTCGCGCCGGACCTGACGCTGAGCGTGGACCTGGCGGCGGTGGAGGAGACCGACACCAAGCGGATCAATTTCCCCTCGGGGGGGTTGTGGCTGGTGTCGGTGGAAGCCTGGCGGAACAAGGACCGCGGCGCGGAGCTGCGCGTCGAGACCGGAACTGTGGGGGTCGAGCGCGAATTCGTCCTCGTCGAAGGGGTCGGCAGCAATGCTCGGCTGAGTGAAAACAAATCCGCGAGCATGCTCGTGCGCGTGACGCGGGCCGGATTCCTGCATGTCGGGTGGTCGTGGTCGCGGCAGGCGCACGCCTACACATGGCCGGTGAGCGCGGCGCGGGCCGTCCGGGTGGCGTCGTAGGGGCGGCATCGAGGGGCAGCATCGAGGAGAAGCAATGGAAACCTATCTGCACGGAATCGAATTCAAGGAGGTCGCCTCCGCGACCCCGCCCGTCCGGGGCGTGCCCGCCAGCGTCGTGGGCCTGGTGGGCACGGCGGCCGCCGGACCGGTCAACGCGGCCACGCTGGTGCGTTCGGGCGCCGCCGGGCGCGCGTCGTTCGGCGCCTCCGGCGGGACGATCCCGGAGGCGCTCGACGCGCTTTTCGGCCACCACCCCGCCGCCGCGCCCGTGGTCGCCGTCAACGTCTTCGACCCGGTGGGCACCGCGGGGCACCGCACCGCGGTGGCCGAGGCCGACGTCCAACTGGCGGACAGCCAGACCACTCTGGCCCACACGCCGGTGGTGCGCGGCACCGTCACGGTCAAGAGCAGCGACGGCAACACCACCTACGTCGAGGGCACGCACTACACCGTGGACTACGCGGCCGGGGTCGTCGAGCTGGTCGACGGCAGCGGGCTCGCCGCCAACGTCACGCTGAAGATCGGCTACGCCCACCCCAACGAGGCGGGCGTGACCGCGGCGGACATCGCGGGCGCCGTGGACGCGGCCACCGGCGCGCGCGGCGGCGTCGAGCTGCTCCTGGCGGCCGAGTCCCAGCTCGAGGTCAAGCCCAAGCTGCTCATCGCGCCGGGGTATTCGCACCAGGCGGCCGCGGCCGCCAAGCTCCAGGCGGCCGCCGACAAGCTGTTCGCCGTCGCGATCGTGGACGGCCCCGGCAGCACCGTCGCCGCGGCGGTCGCGCTGAGGAACACGATCACGTCGCGGCGGGCGTACATCGTCGATCCGGGCGTGCGCGTCCAGCTCGCCGACGGATCCATGGTCAACCGTCCGGCATCGGCCTACGCGGCCGCGGCGATCGTGGCCTCCGACGCGGATTCGCGCCGCGGCTGGTGGGTCTCGCCCACCAACGCCGTGGTGCGGGGGATCGTCGGCACGGCCCGGGCGGTGGATTTCTCGGTCTCCGACCCCAACGCCCAATCCAACGTGCTCAACGCATCGGACGTGGCCACCATCGTCTACGCGGACGGCGCCTACCGGCTCTGGGGCGACCGGGGCTGCGCCACGGGCGAGGAGCGCGCGGACTTCACGTTCCTGTCGGCCGCGCGCATCGGCGACGCCATCCGCGAGGCGCTGATCCGCTCCCACCTCTGGGCGGTGAGCCGCAACATCACCGTCACGTACCTCGAGGACGTGGCGGCCGGAGTGAACGACTACCTCGCCGAACTCGTCGGGCTCGGCGCGCTGCTCGGCGGCGAGTGCGAACCGTCCGGGGAGCACAACACGGCCGCGCAGATCCGCATGGGCAACGCCACCTGGAACATCGACTACCACGCGGCGCTGCCGGGCGAGCGCCTGACCTTCCAGGTCCGGATCAATGACGAGTACGTCGCCGCCATAACCGGAGAAGCCGGATGATCGACAACCAACTGAAGAACTGCACGATGGCCATCGACGGGCGCGGCTACGCCGGGCGCGTCAAGACCGTCACGCTGCCGAAGCTCACCGTGAAGACCGAGGAGTTCCGCGGCGGCGGCATGGACGCGCCGATCGAGATCGACATGGGCATGGAGAAGCTGGAATTCTCCGCCACGCTATCCAGCGTCGACCCGGACCTGCTCAGGGGCTGGGGCCTGGCGCACGGGCGATCGCCCTCGATCACGGTGCGGGGGGCGCTGGAAAGCGAGTTCGGGGCGTCCTCCCGGGTGGAGGCGCGGCTGTCCGGACGGATCGCCGAGGTGGATCACGGCGACTGGACGCCCGGGGAGGCGGCGGAGCTGAAGTTCCGCATGGCCGTGGCCCGGTACGAGTACCGCCAGGACGGCGAGCTCATCCACCGGATCGACGCGCAGAACATGATCCGCGTCATCGACGGCGAGGACCGGCTCGCGGAGCAGCGGGCCGCGCTGGGCATCTGATGGCCTGTCACGCAGTCGAACTCGCGCCCTGGGCGTTCGGATTTTTTTTCCTGGGCATGTGTGCCGCGTGCTGGTTCATGTCGGATATGTAGCACCGAACCGGCGCATTTCGGGCGGTACCGGGGCGGGTCGCGCCCGGCGCCGCGCATTTCTGTAGTACAAAGAGGCTCATCATGAAACTGAAATACCCCATCGAGGTCGACGGCGAGACCGTCGGGGAGATCGGGATCAAGCGCCCGCCGCTGGCGCGCGACGCGCGCGACGCGGTGCGCCAGGCGCGCCGCAGCGGCGACGATTCCGAGCCCGCCCGGGAAATGCACCTGCTGGCCAATATCTGCGAGGTGTCTCCGGAGGCGATCGAACTGATGGACCTGCGCGACTACGGGCGGCTGCAGACGGAGCTGATCGATTTTTTGGCCCGCTGACCCTGCTCCGCCTGGGCGCGGGGTGGCCCCCTGTCGGGCGGTTCGGGCGGCTGCCGGACGATGGCGACGTGCGCCGGTTGGTGGTCTACCTGGCCGCCGCGTGCGGGCTGTCCCCCCGGGAGGCGTGGGGCACGGACCTGCGCGAACTCGCCGCGATCGGCAAGGCGGCGGCGAAGCGGGAGAAGCGGCTGATGGGCCGGTGGCGATGAACGCCGGGGCAGGTCAGTCGGCGGGCACCGTCAGAGTTCGATTTCCCAGTTGTACCGCGGTCGCCGTCCGCGCGCGATCAGGACGAGGTTGACGGCGAGCTTGCAGACGCTGGCGATGAATACCCACAGCGGCCGGGTGAGGCAAAGGATCCCCACGATCGCGAGCAAGCAGAGAGCGCCGAACAGGAACCACGCGGATATCATCATGGCCCAGTAGAGGGCCCAATCGACGATGTTCAAAAGGAATTCCAGCATGTTGGCGGCGGGACGATAGGCGATGGCCGAACGTAACGTTGCGATGATCGTACAAGTGGGCGGCGCCATCCGCAAGGGCTACCTGCGCGCCCTGGAGACCGCCGAGGAGCGCCAGAAGCGGCTCGGCGGCGCGCTCGAGGGCCTCCGGAAGCAGCTCGGGGCCGTGTGCGCGGCGCGGGAACTCGAGGCCAGCCTGGCCAAGCTCAAGCGCAAGCAGGACGCAGCCGGCGGCTCCTCGGAGGAGCTGGCCGGCGATATCCGGAGGGTGTCCGAGGAGTACGAGGCGGCCCGCGAGCGCGCCCGCGGGCTCGGTGCCGAGGTGGGCGACCTGGCCGGGGAGCACCGGCGCCTGACGCGGGAGGCCGAACGGGCCGAACGGCAACTGAAGGCCATGGAGCGGCGCGCGGAGGCCGGCGCCGCGGTCCGGCAGCGCTGGGGCCGCTCGCTGCGGCACGCGGGCGCGGCCTACGGCGTCGGCCGCCTGGTGGCCGGCGCCGCGGAGCGGCAGCGGGGCGCGATGTACCTGCGCACCGCGTTCAACCCCGTCGCGGGCGGCGGCGCCCTCGCCGCCCAGGTGGGCGGCGCGGTGCGCGCCGCGCGGGAATACGCGCGCCGGTCGCTGGCGTCCGAGGGCGAGCTGCTGGACATTTCCTACGCCCTGCACTCCGCCGGGCTGGACGCCGCCGCGGCGGACGCCGGCATGCGCATCGTGCACCAGATCGCCACCGTCACCCGCGGGGAGTCCGCCCAGGTGGGCGAGACGGTCGCCACCGCCTTCAACGTGCTGGGGCCGCGCGCCGAGGAGAGCGCCAGGGAGGCGATGGAGCGCATCGGCGGGGTGCTGACCCGCACGCAGTTGAAATTCCAGTTCCGGGATTTCGGCCAGCTGAGCGAGTCCATGAACTACGCCATCGACGACGCGGCCCGCTACGGGGTGTCGCTGGAGAGCACCGCCGCGGCGCTGGGCGTGCTCAATTCGGCGGGTCTCCAGGGCAGCCGCGCCGGCACCGCGTTCGGCGCGGTGATGCGCAACCTGGGCAAGGCGTCCGGGGAGCTCGGGTTCAAGCTCCAGCGCTCCGGCGACGGCGCGCTGGACCTGGTGGGCACGCTGTCGGCGATGCGCGGCAAGATCGAGAGCCTGGGCGATGTCGACGCGCGCGCGGCCCATCGAACCGGCGACGGACGCGGTCGGCGGCGCCCTTGCCCGCGCGGGGGCCGCCGCGGCCGACATGCTCGACCGTTACCCGCGCCTCGGCCAGGCCGTCGCCGTCGCCGGCTTCGGCCGCTCGGTATTGGCTGTCGCGCTCAATCCCATCCCCATCATGGGCCGCGCCCTGGGGGCGCTGCGCGCCGGCTTCGCCGCCACCGCCACCGCGATCCGCGTGGCGGGTACGGCGTTCTTGACCAACCCCATCGGCTGGGTGGCGCTGGCCATCGGCGGGGCCGCGCTGCTCATCGTGCGCCATTGGCAGCCCTTGAAGGCGTTTTTCGGGGGCTTTTTCCGGGGCGTCAAAACCGGTTTCGGGCCGGTGGCCGGCGCGCTCAAGCCCATCGCGGGGTTCGTCGGGTCCATCGTGCGCTGGTTCGGCCGGCTGTTCAAACCCGTCGACGCCAGCGCCGAGGCGCTCGCCGGCGCCGCGTCCGCGGGCGAGGCGTTCGGCAAGCTGGTCGGCGGCGCGCTGAAGGTCATGCTGTGGCCGATCACCCGGGTCATCGAGGGCCTCGGCTGGATCGGCAGGCAAGTGGGCCGCCTCGCCGGCGTCCCGCGGCCGGGGGATGCGGCAGTACCGTTCCCCGGGGACGCGGTCGGGACGCCGCCGCCGGGCGCTCCGGCACGCCCCCGCGCCCCCGCCGTGGCCGGCGCCGTGGCGGCCGGGCTGACGCTGCCGGCCGCGGCCGGGCCCGTGGACGTGGATCTGGCCACGCCGGATATCGAGTCGGAAGTTGCCGGGCTCACGCTGCCGGCCGACGTGTCCGAGAGCGCCGCCCGGAGGCCCCAGGGCGTGGTGCAGCGCACCGTGAACCAGACCATCCACACCATCAACATCCACGTGCAGGCGCCCGCGGGCGCCGACGTGGAAGCGATCGGAGACGAGATCGATCGGCGCATCGCCGAAAGCATGCGCCGGGCCGCGGCCGGCGCGGCGCTGGCCGAGGACGATCTGCTGTGACCGTCGACACCGTCATCGACCGTCTCGGCGAGGCCGGGGTTGCCCCCGGCGCAGGCCGGGACATCCTGCTGCTGTGGGGCGACACAGCCTTCGATGCCCCGGGCCCGGACCGGATCAGGCGTTCCTCGAGATACCGCTGGCCCGCCATCGGGCGGATCGGGGCGCGCCCGGCCATCCAGTTCACCGGCCCGGGCGCGGACACGGTGCGGGTCGACGGCACGCGCATCGCCGAGCTGGATCCCCTGGACCGGGTGGCGGCCCTGCGGGCGGCGGCCGCCCGGGGGACCGTGGATTGGCTGGTGGCGGGCTCCGGCGCCGAGTACGGCGTCTACGCGCTGACCTCGATCGAGGAGACGCGCACGGGCCTGCACGCGGACGGCACGCCCCGCAAGACCGCCTATTCCGTGGAGTTCACCCGCGCGCCCGATGCGCCCTCCGGGCGTCTGGACGGGCTGGAACGGGCGGTGGGCCGCCACGGCGACCCCAGGGCGGTGCTGAAGGCCGGCACGGACGCCCAGGCCCGCGGAGACGGCGTCCAGGACACGCTCGACGCGATGGCCGGGGCGGGCGGCGCGCTGGACGGCGGAGCGGCTCCGGCCGACACCGAACGCATGCTGGCGGCGGCCCGGGCGGCGGCGCTGTCCGATGCGCGGTCCTCGTCGGCCGAGTCGGTGACGGCCGCCATCGAAGCGGCCCGCGAGGCGGCGGCGCGGTCGCCCGCGGAGAAGGCCGTCGAGGCGCTCGGCGACGTGGCGCGGGTGGCGCTGCGGGCCAAGGCCGGCGACGTGCTCGACGACATTTGCTGGCGGCGCTACGGCACGCTGGACGTCCTGGACGGGCTGGTGCGCGCCAATCCGGGCCTGGCGGCGCTGGGCGCTTCCCTGCTGGCCGGCACGCTGGTGGAGCTGCCCGGCCGCGCGGATCTGACCTCGAAGGCCAGGGAGGCGCTGGTGCGGCTGTGGGATTGACGCCCGACTACAGCGTCACGGCCGGCGGCGCCGACATCACCGAGAGCATCCGGAGCCGCCTCGCCTCGCTCAGGCTCTCCGGCAGCCTGGACGGCAGCGCCGACGTTCTCGAGATGGAACTGGACGATCCCAGGAACGAACTGGCGGTACCGGACCCGGGGCGCGAGTTCGCCGTGTCCCTCGGCTACCGTGAGACGGGGCTGACCGAAATGGGCGTGTACGTGCACGTGGAAAGCGTAGTGGACTTCGCGCCCGCGAAGCTCACGGTGCGCGCCGCGGCCGCGGATGTGTCACGCGCAGGTCAGTGGAAGTCCCAGCGTACGCGCGCCTGGCACGATCTCACCTTGGGCGACGTCGTTAGCGCCATCGCCTCCGATCATGGCGTCCAGGCCCGGGTCGAGGACACGCTGGCGGCCGAGGCCATCGCCCACATCGACCAGACGGCAGAGAGCGACCTGCACCTGCTGAGACGCCTGGCCGATCACTACGGCGCGGCCGTGCAGATCGGGTCCGAATACCTGGTGTTCGCGCCGGAGTCCCCGGCCGAAACCGCGGGCTCGGGCTCGACGATCGAGCCCCTGCCGATCGCTCGCGAGGCCATCGAGCGCGCCACCCTGACCCAGGAGGACCGCAGCCGGTACGGCACTGTGCGGGCCATCTACCACGACGTCGGCCAGAACGCCTACTTCGGCGTCACGGCAGGCGAGGGAGAGCCTGTCTACGAGCTGCGCGACCCCTATCCGGATCACGCCCGAGCCACCGCCGCGGCGGCCGCAATGCTCGCCCGGCTCACTCGCAGGACCTCATCGCTGTCGGCCACGGTGCAGGGCAATCCGGTGCTGGTGGCCGGCGGGCGGATTCGGATTCCGAGCTGGCCGCAGGCGGCCGGCCGGACTTGGTCTGTGACCCGCGCGGAGCACGTGATTCGAGGCTCCCGAGGCTACTCCACGACGGTGGATGCAGAGGCTGTTTGAGGGGTGAATTCGCCGGCGAAAGGGGGCTCCGGAAACGACCGTTTTATGGCCACCAAAATGGCCCATTAATTCGACCGGAAAATTGCAAAAAAATCGTTTTTCATCTTAAACGTGAATTTCTTTCATTTTAAACGGCGCGTTACAGGGAACACGTCCTACCCTGTCCGACCCGAGCCGGGTGTTTCGGTTCATCCCCGCGTGGGCGGGGAACACGGCATTGTCGGGCAGTCACGAAGTCGTTGTCGTGGTTCATCCCCGCGTGGGCGGGGAACACAAAGGACCTCGCCGCCGCCGTCGGCCACGGTGCGGTTCATCCCCGCGTGGGCGGGGAACACGCCGACATGGACCGCGGCCCGCTCGATCCAGACGGTTCATCCCCGCGTGGGCGGGGAACACGCGACGAGCGTGAACGAGGGCCAAATCTCGACCGGTTCATCCCCGCGTGGGCGGGGAACACGTCGGCGGATCTGAATTTCATGTCGAGTTCCCCGGTTCATCCCCGCGTGGGCGGGGAACACTGGGACCCGGCGGCGAACTCCATCCAGTTCACCGGTTCATCCCCGCGTGGGCGGGGAACACTCCCACTCCCATGAGGGCCGGGCAAGAGCAGGCGGTTCATCCCCGCGTGGGCGGGGAACACCAGCCTCCCGGCGGCCCGCTTCGCCCCCTCGACGGTTCATCCCCGCGTGGGCGGGGAACACCTCGGCGGGCTGACGCTGGAGCACCGCCACGCCGGTTCATCCCCGCGTGGGCGGGGAACACAAGGGCGGCCGCCTGTGGCGCACCCGGGTGATCGGTTCATCCCCGCGTGGGCGGGGAACACGCGACCTTCTCGGCCGACGATCCGGCGAGAGCCGGTTCATCCCCGCGTGGGCGGGGAACACGAGGGGGCGCAGGCGGACGACATTCGTTCGGCCGGTTCATCCCCGCGTGGGCGGGGAACACCAAACGAATTGGCGGGTGCTGTTGCGCCGGTTCGGTTCATCCCCGCGTGGGCGGGGAACACTGCTTAATGATCGTGTTTTGTTTGTTGATAATCGGTTCATCCCCGCGTGGGCGGGGAACACCATGCCGCACCAGTTCAATTTTCGACTCATGTCGGTTCATCCCCGCGTGGGCGGGGAACACCGGGTTATTTGATGCCGAATGGATTCAACCATCGGTTCATCCCCGCGTGGGCGGGCAACACGACCCTTGCGCCCCTCCCGCGTCATTCTGCGGCGGTTCATCCCCGCGTGGGCGGGGAACACGTAGTAGAGAAAGTCGCCGTCGCACGCGATGTCGGTTCATCCCCGCGTGGGCGGGGAACACAGCCCGCGGCGCCCGGCCATATAGGCGATCGCCGGTTCATCCCCGCGTGGGCGGGGAACACCTCGGGTCGCCAGATGAAGTAGCGGGTCAGTTCGGTTCATCCCCGCGTGGGCGGGGAACACGGTGTTACGATCGGCACAATCCGGGCTGTCGACGGTTCATCCCCGCGTGGGCGGGGAACACCGCCTGAGACGGGCGGTCCCTATGTTAGGATCGAGTTCATCCCCGCGTGGGCGGGGAACACCGACGGTCGACCAAGCGGAAATAGCATCCATTCGGTTCATCCCCGCGTGGGCGGGGAACACACCACGTTAGACCCGCCGATCTTCGTCCGTTGCGGTTCATCCCCGCGTGGGCGGGGAACACTCAATTCCGGCTGTCGCCGCCGCGTGTCGCCACGGTTCATCCCCGCGTGGGCGGGGAACACATGGCCGCGACGATCGGATACCTCAGTAGCGTCGGTTCATCCCCGCGTGGGCGGGGAACACCTCGCCCAGATAATCACCGTCTCGGAATTGGCCGGTTCATCCCCGCGTGGGCGGGGAACACGCCGCCAGGCCGGGATCGCGGGCGATACCCGCCGGTTCATCCCCGCGTGGGCGGGGAACACTGCGCCACAATTCAGCACGACATATGCTCGGGCGGTTCATCCCCGCGTGGGCGGGGAACACGCGTCAACGTGGGCCTGTCTAGATCACCGTCCCGGTTCATCCCCGCGTGGGCGGGGAACACCTGACCAGGTCCCCGATCCGTTCGTTTTGCTGCGGTTCATCCCCGCGTGGGCGGGGAACACGCTCGCCCCGCACCACGCTCGTCGAGATCGCCCGGTTCATCCCCGCGTGGGCGGGGAACACTTCATTGTCGCCGTCATCATTGTCGCCGTCATCGGTTCATCCCCGCGTGGGCGGGGAACACATGTAGCCGGTGGAACCGCCCATCTGCGAGACCGGTTCATCCCCGCGTGGGCGGGGAACACACACACCAGGAGATATCCGCCATGGCCGAGACCGGTTCATCCCCGCGTGGGCGGGGAACACTCGGCCTCGGCCCACTCGTTCAGCGCGCCCGACGGTTCATCCCCGCGTGGGCGGGGAACACTATGAGCCAGCGGGCGAAGTATATTCTGATGACGGTTCATCCCCGCGTGGGCGGGGAACACACACACCAGGAGATATCCGCCATGGCCGAGACCGGTTCATCCCCGCGTGGGCGGGGAACACTCCGGCCAGGCGCGGTGTTGTTAGGCACATTCTTCCACTAACCCACCACCCCATCTGGTCGGATTATCTTCCTGGTCAAACCACTGACGTGGTGGAGTAATCCGACACGTTCAAGTGGGCGTTGACGCAGCGTTATCCACGGGCTGTCCACGGGCGCGGGCCCTTGGTCAGCCCTGGCGCCGGTGGGCAGGCGGTGGATAACGCGGTGCCGGCGCGACCGACGTTGCAATGCGGCACTGGGTTAACCTGAGCGCTTCGTTCAACAGCAGGGAGGTGGCCCGCGCGGGACGACGACTCCCGCCGGGCCGTGGCCGGTGCAGCTTCGGTATCCAACGGGGCTTACCGGCGAGCAATACGTTAAACGCCGTGCATGGCGCGATGCAACCCTTCGGCGGTGTCCGAACCATCCGCGGGGCGGCTGTTCGTTCGCCCGCCACGGAACCTACCCGCGCAAGACCCCGCGCGGGGCGCGCGTTGCCCGCTGGTACTGTCGCGAGAGTCACACGACGTTCAGCCTGTTGCCGGATTGCCTGGCGGCGCGGCTGCCGGGCACGCTGCAGGCGATCGAGGAGGCGGTCGCGTCGGCGGAGGCCGCGCCCAGTCTCGCCAAGGCGGCCGACGCACTGCGGCGCGACGCGGTGCACCTGCCCGGGGCGATGCGCTGGCTGCTCCGCCGGGTGCGGGCCGTGCACGGGAACCTGACGTCGGTTCGGGGGCTGTGGCCGGATCGGTTCCTGAAGTGCGCCCCGGAGGTGGTGGCGTTCCGGGAGCGGCTCGCGACCGTGGCGGTGCTGGTGGGTCTGCGCGGGCGGTGCGAGCCGTACCTGGCGCATCTGGCGCCGCCGTTGGGCTTTTGCCCTGGCGCGCCGGGGGCGGGACCCGTCCCGGAGGCCGTCCAACACGGGGCGGGGCCCGGTCCGCCCGCTCCGGGGCGCTAACTTGGGCGCCGTGAACCGGGCAAGCCCCCGGGGAGGCCGCCGGGACCATGACCGGGCACGACGACAAGCTGCGAGAGTCCGTGGCGCTGTTCCGCTACGGGCTGATCGCGGATCTGGTGCACCTGCCCCGCGGCGCCCGCGGCATCGGCGGGAAGCCGGGGGACAAGGCCGCGGCGACCTGCACGATCCCCGGCACGCACCGCACCCGGGTGTCCGCCGAGACGATACGCCATTGGCTGACGGCGTACCGCTACGGCGGGTTCGAGGCGCTGTACCCGAAACGGCGCTCGGATCGGGGCCGGCCCCGGCGCATGGCCGCGGAGGTGGCCGAGGCGCTGGTGGCCATCAAGACCCAACACCCCGGCTACTCCGTGCGGGCGCTCATCGCCCACGCCGCCGAGCGCCGTCTGGTGAGCGAGGCGGCGATGCCCTCGGAGTCCTCCGTGGGGCGGTTGCTGCGCCGCGAGGGGCTCTCCGGCCGGGGCGCTGCCCAAGGACCCGCCACGGACCGGCGCCGCTTCAATTATCGCCGGGCCTGCCGGCTCTGGATGAGCGACGTGATGCACGGGCCGAAGGTCCCGGACGGGCGGCGGCGGCGCAAGACCTTCCTCATCGCCTTCATCGACGACGCCACCCGCGTCATTCCCCACGCCGCGTTCGCGTTCGCGGAGAACATCGCCGCGTTCCTGCCGGTGTTCAAACACGCGTTGCTGCGGCGCGGGTTGCCGGAACGCCTTTACGTGGAAAATGTGGCGCGCCACATTTTCGGCGAACTGTGCCCGGTTCGGTTATGTGCCGAGTCGCTGGCAAGTGCATGAAATACGTGGCGGCGCCCGTATTGCTGGACACATAATCTTCAAAGCGACTTCAGCCACTTCAGCAGCGTCGGATCATCCCGCCAAATTGCGCCTTTGCGGCGTGCCCCGTCGGAATGTAACGGTGGCGAGCACGCTTCGAGCGCCTTCTCCTTCATGGCGATGGTGATCTCTGCGTAGCGATTGGTGGTCTCCACGCTGACATGTCCCAGCCAGTCCCGTATGACATTGGGTTCCACGCCGGACTCCAGAAGATGGACTGCCGTGCTGTGGCGGATCACATGGGGAGATATCGCTCGCTTGGTTGCGCGAGGTCCGGCCTGAACGAGTTGCGCGGTGTGGCGACGCACGATCTTGTAGATGCCGAAGCGGGTCAGCGCCTGTCCGCGCTGGGACACGAAGACCGGCCGATCTTCGTCCGACGCGGCGAAGGACCCGAGCAGCTCACTCAGCAGCGAGACCGTCCGCTTCCATAATGGGCACACCCGCCACTTGTCTCCCTTGCCGTGCAGATGCACCCGATGCCGGTCCAGCTCCAGATTGGCCAGACGCAGATCGGCGACCTCCTGCACACGGGCGCCCGTGTTGTACAGGAAGAGCAACAGTGTCCGGTCCCTGAGCGCCAACGCACCGGCTGGGTTCATCGTGGCGAACATCGCCTCGATCTGATCCAGTTCCAGATAGTGCGTTCGGGCGGGCGCCGCCCGTTTCGCCGGAATGCCGGCCACCCGTTCGGCTTCTTGCCACGATTGCGGCACCCGCCGGGCGAGGTAATCGAAGAAACTCCTCAGACCGACCAGGCGCTGGTTGCGCGAGCGGACATGGTTGCCGCGCTGCGTTTCCAGTGCATCGAGGAACCGCCCGACGCGTTCGGCCGTCAGGTCCGGAACCTGCAACCGGGTCAGTCGGCAGCGCCGGTCTTCGGCCACGAAGGACAGAAACAGCACGATGGCATCGCGGTAGCTGCCGATCGTGGCCGGGCGCAACCCCTTTTGCGACTTCAGGTGATCTTCGAAGTAGCTTTGCAGCAGCGCTCCCAGTGTCGGCGTTCTCATGGCCGCACCCCCTTCAGGCTCGGCGCCGCGAACCGCTCGAACCGCCCATTGGCCTGCTCCAGAAGTTCCGCGGTGACGGTCAGATAGACGGCGGTCGAGACTGGGCTGACGTGGCCGAGAAAGGTGGACAGGTGCAGCAGGCGAGCCGCCGGATTGACGCCTTCCCGATACCAGCCCAGCAAGGTGGACACGGCGAAGGAGTGACGCAGGCAGTGCAATCGCGGCGGGGAGACGCCGGCGGGCACCGTCAGATCCAGCTCCGGCACGATGCGCTGAAACACTTGACTGACCGACTGCGGGCAAATGGGCGCCGTCGCGTCTTCGGTCAGCGTGAACAGCGGATCCGAGGGCGAGGGCCTCGCATGCGGCCAGCGGACACGAAGGTAATCCTCCAGCGCATCCCCCATTCGCGGCCCGAACGGCACCAGGCGGCTCTTGAGGAACTTGGTCCGCCGGATGTGCAGGCAACGACGCTCCGGGTCCAGGTCCTGGTGACACAGCCGCGAGACCTCGCCCACTCGCAAGCCCAGCCCGTACATCAGCGCGAAGATCATGCGGTAGGTGGGCCCCCTGTGCCACCCCCGGGGGCGATAGTCCCGGAGGTTGGCCGCGCACCCGAGAAGCCGCTTGACCTGCGCCGGTTGAAACAGGAACGGCGTGCGCCGCTGAGTCGATCGGCGCGGGCGGGCCTGCAGCGGCGATGCCGCCAGAACGTCCTGCGCGACCAGCCAGCGAAACAGCCGTCGCAACACGCTGAGCAGATGGTTGTAGCTGCGTGCCCGGGTGCGGGGCCGCGACGCCAGGAAACTCTCCAGCAACATCGGCGTGATATCCGAGAGGCTCCCGGCGCCGTGCTCGAACAGGAACCGGTCCAGCAGCTTCAGGGCGCTTTCCTCGTTGTCGAATCGCTTGCCCAGCGCCCGGTGATGCGACAGGAATCGGCCGATCTCCCCGCCCAGAACGCTCCGAAAGGCGTATGGTGTCGTCATAGCACCGCCTCCCCGTCCCCGAGCGCCACGTCCCGAAGCGCTTCCAGATCGATCTTTGAGTAGACCTCTGTGGACTTCGGGTCACCATGCCCGATGTAGTCGCCTATGGTTTTGAGAGGGAACCGCGCGTCCACGAGCCGTTGCACACAGGCATGGCGCAGGGTGTGCGAGCCGGGACGGGCAACCGATATCCCGGCATTGCGCAGGTGCCGGCCCGAGCGCGCCGAGACCACGGCAAAGCCGATCGGCCTGAACGGCGGCCTCAAGCACAGGAACAGGGCGCGCTCCGCGCTCTCGGGCCGAGCGTGGCGAAGATAATCCACGATCGCTTCCCCGACCGCGGAGGACAGCGGAAAGGCCGTGTTGTGTCCCGCCTTGCGGTCCGGAACCATCAACCGGCCGCGTTGCCAATCGATGGAGTCCAGCGTCAATGCGGCGACTTCCCTGGCTCGCAACCCGTAGGTCACCAGCAACAGCAGGATCGCGTAGTCGCGCTTGCCCGACGCGCTGCGCCGCTCGACGGTCTCCAGCAGGCGTTTGACTTCGTCCCAGGAAATCGATCTCGGCACGCGCGATAACCGGTAATGGCGAGGGCTGTCGACGCTGGTGCTCAGGTCGCGGGCGATCAATCCTTCCCGATAAAGGTAGCGCAGAAAGACACGGACATGGGCGCATGCCGCACCCACCGCCGCCTTGCAAAGACAGCGGCCGGTCTCGATGGTAAACGCGCTGAGCACTGTCGGACACAGCGCCGCGATGTCGTCCAGTCCGATCCGTTGAAGGAATCGCTCCAGGCGCCGGAGATTGCACCGGTAAAGCGCGAGCGAAGTGGGCTGCAATCCGCGTTCCCGGCGAAGGAAATCGAAAAACCCGGGAGCCGTGTCCGCGAAGGGTATTGTCGGCGGTGCCGCCCGAGGTCTCTCGTAGTCCGGCAGCAGCAGGGCGAGCATCTGCTGCACCGGAACCCGCGCCACGTTGGCGATGTGGCGTTTGGCCTCCTTGGTGCGGCCCTTGCGGCGACGGGTCCGGACCCAATCTTCGACGAACCCATCAACCAGCCCCGGCAGCTCTTCGAAGTTGTCGACTCCGGCGTCGTGAGCGAATCCGGCAAAACGCGTGAGCACCGGCACACGGCGACGAACGGAGCTGGGCGCAAACCCTTGCTCGGTCATCCATACGACATACTTCTCGATCGGTTCGCCCAACCAGCAGTTGCGGACCCGGTCCAGCGTCTCGGGCTTGAGGAAGTATTTTTCCAACATCACAATCTCTCCTGTTCATGAAACGAGGGGAGATTGTCGACCGAAAGTTATGTGCCCTTGCCGATCGAACCGACTTTGACAATCAATGGGCTGCCAGCGACTCGGCACATAACCGAACCGGGCACAGTTCGTCGACAACGGGGCGAACTACCGCTCCCGCCACCTGGCGCTGGTGTGCGCGAAGCTGGGCATCGCGCTCATCCATGCGCGCCCGTATCAACCGGCCGGAAAGGGCAAGATCGAGCGCTTCTTCCGCACCGTGCGCGGCTGGCTGGGCAACCTGCCGCCCGAGACCGCCGCGGGGCTCGAGCCGCTGAACCGGGCCCTTTGGGCCTGGGTGGAAGGGAACTACCACCAACGCCCGCATCGCGGGCTGAAGGGCCGCTCGCCGCTGGAGCAGTGGGCGCTGAGCGCCGATCGGGTGCGCTACCCCGAGCCCGGGCTGGATCTTGACGACCTGTTCCTGTTCGAGGCCCGCCGGCGCGTCATGAAGGACCGCACCGTCTCGCTTCACGGGCGCGTGTACGAGGTCGACGCGCTGCTCGTGGGGCTGACCGTCACCCTGCGATACGATCCCGACGCACCGCCCACACGGCCGCTGAAGGTGCTCCACAACGACACCGAAGCCGGACGGGCCACGCTCCTGGACGCCTACGCCAACACCGCGATCAAGCGCGGCGGCGCCCCCGGGGGCGGGCACGCGCGCGAGCCCGCCGATGAACCCCCGCCCTCGCCCCTGGCCATGCACCGGCTGAAGGAGAAAAAATAATGTACCAACGCCACTTCGCCCTCACCCGGCTGCCCTTCGAAACCCCCGCGCAGACCGACGAGCTGTTCGAATCGGCCTCCCGCCGCGAAGCCGAGGCGCGCCTGACGCACCTGATCGAACTGCGCGGCATCGGCCTTCTGACCGGGGAATCCGGCAGCGGCAAGACCACCGTGTGCCGCCGCCTCACCGACGCGCTGCACCCGGAACTGTACCGGGTCTGCTACGTGTCCTTGACCACCGGCAATGTGATGGACATGTACAAGTGCGTCAGCGCCGAACTGGGCCTGCCCTCCGAACACTACCGGGCCACCGCCTACCGCGCCATCCAGACCGAGATCACCCGTCTGGCGTGCGAGGCCCGGCGCCAGCCCGTGCTCATCATCGACGAGGCCCACCACCTCAGAAACGAGGTGCTCGAGGACCTGCGGCTGCTGACCAACTTCGCCATGGACTCCGAATCCCGGCTGTGCCTGGTGCTGGTGGGCCTGACCCAACTCAGACGGCGACTGAGCATGGCCGTGCACGAATCGCTCGCCCAGCGGCTCATCGTCCAGCACCACCTGCGCGGACTGGAACGCGACGAACTGCAACACTACCTCGCCCACCGCCTGCGCCTGGCCGGCTGCGAGGTGCCCCTGTTCGAACCCCCCGCCGCCGAAGCGCTGTTCCAGGGCGCCCGCGGCCTGCCCCGGGTCGTCAACCGCATCGCACACTACGCGCTGTCCGCCGCCGCCCTGGACAACACCCGAACCGTCACCGCCGATCACATCCACAAGGCCCTTCAGGACCTGCAGCCATGATCCAATCCCACCCCTGGGCCGAGGAACCCAGCGATGAAACCCTCGTCGTCGTGTCCGAATACCTCAGCCACATCGCCGAGGAGTTCCAGGCCCGGCACCGGCGCCGAATCCGCCGCTACTACCAGAGCTGCCGAACGGTCGAGTCCCCGCCCGGCGCCTGCCACGAACGGCAACTGCACCTGTTCGGCGAACCCTGCCCGCCGTTCTGAATCGAACCCGGCGCCGGGTCCGCGACCTCGACCGCCCACGATCGGTCCCGCTACCCAAGCGCGTCGGCTTGCGCCGACGCTGCCGCTACCTGCCCGAATAATCCGACAAAATCAAAACAATGTGAGAAACCCGGCCTCAGCCCTGCCGAAATAATCCGGGAAATACCTGCCGGAATAATGTGAGAGACAACAACGGGTCGATCAACGCGAGGTCACCGGCTCTGGTGCCGGACACGATGCTCCCAAGAGCCTCGTAGGCATCGTACAATTCGATATCGACATCGGGAAAGGCTTCGCTCAGCATTCGCAATCCCGACTCGCGCAGTCGTTTCCGGCGTTGGTCATCGCGGTCGGCGACAAAGACCGATATGAGGCTGTCGCTCTCCCGCTCGGCGAGACGCTGGAGTAACTTGCCGCTGCCGTAGTAGCGGCCCCTTGAAAGATCGGACTGCAGCTCGTAGAGGGCAAAATCCGTGAGCGCGGTTACGCGCCTCACGACTTCATTAGGCACGCCGTCGTCATACGGTTCGCCGCCGAAAAGGTCGAGAAACCGAATGGGGGCTCGCTGGGCGCGGCGCCACAGGACAAACTCTGCAAGGACTCCGTGCTTGAGAAGGTCGCCAGCGTTACCCATTTCGTAGGGGAGGGTGGAGCGAGTTGGCATGGCAAATTTTTCGTCGGCAAGATTCGTAATTGTAGTACTCGACAATCTACAAAAGACGCACCACCATCCCCTTGGTGATCACCTCCCCAATCACCACCGCCCCGACAAACAGCGCAATTCCCCGCCCGCCCTTGATGTGGCAGCAAGCGGAGAAGGCGTTCCACATCAGCACGATCATCCAGGCGATGCCGGCCATCATGATCAGGCTGCCGACGAGGACTCCGGGGTCCAGGTCCGGTGCGGCAAGGCCCGAATCCTGGAGCGAGGATGCCAATTCGGCCAGAGAATTGCGGATCCACGGCAGGCTGCAGATCGCTACAGACAGTATCAGGGGGGCACGCGCCATGGCCTGCGTACCGGCAATGTCGATCAGTCGAACGCCGCTGCCGCCGCCGAATACCCGCGCGACACCAGCGATCAGCGCCGAAATCACGATCCAGTTCAACATTCCCTCCAGGACCGGCAACCACAGGGGAACGGGTCCCACGAAGTGCATGTCGAGCAGTCCGTCGAACCGGATTCCGACCGCGGCGGCGACAAGGCCGCCAAGGACGATGGCGCCCAGTCCCACTGAAAGTGAGCTCGTTCCGGCGATACGGACGAACGGATTGAATAGCCACCTGACAAGGTTCATTTCCTGCTGCATGGGTTGATTGGTCTCCTGATTTGCGGTCGTCGTTAATGAACCGCGCGAATGCGGGTAGAGCGTAGTCTCCCCGCGCGGATGTCTCAACTCATCTGGACACCACTTTCGGCTTTGGCTCCCTCAGAGTTTCAGTCACCGCGTCGGCAAAGCAACGCGCAAGGAGCGGCACCGCGAAGCCTGCGAGGGTTATGGCCTACAAGCTGGCGAACGCATTCCCGCAAGCACTATCATCGGCCGAACTCCTGCACAGGCGCCGCTCATGTTCGAAAAATACGCAATGATCGCCATGTATTTCGGCGTGCTGGTCGTGCTTGGCTGGCTCGCTGCGCGGCGCATCCGCAACATGAGCGATTTCGTGGTTGGCGGCAAGCGGCTCGGTTTCTGGGTGGCGGCCTTCTCCGCCCAGGCGACAGGGGAATCCGCCTGGCTGCTGCTGGGCCTGACCGGGATGGGCGCCATGGTGGGATTTTCCGCCTATTGGATCGTGGTGGGCGAAGTCTTTGGCGTCACCGTGGCCTGGTTCCTGATGGCGCCGCGATTCAAGCGGCTGACCGACCGCTACGAGTCGATGACGGTGATCGACTATCTGGTCAGCCGCTTCAGGTCGTCCACCCACACCCTGCGCGTGATCTCGGCGATCTCGCTGTGCTTCTTCGTGCTCATCTACATCTCCGCACAAATCGACGCCACCGGGTCCGCCTTCGCCTCGTTCCTGGATTGGGACTACCTGGTGGGCGCCATCGTGGGCTTCATGGTGGTGACCGCCTATTGCGTGGCCGGCGGTTTCCTGGCCGCCGCGTGGACCGACATGTTCCAGGGTTCTGTGATGCTGCTTTGCCTGGTGATGCTGCCGGTCGTGGCGTTCCTTTCCCTGAGCAACTCGGGGGCCATTTACGGGGGTCTGCAGGCGATCGACCCCGGATTGGTCAGCTTCTGGGGCGCCGGCGGACTGACCTTGATGAACGTTTGCCTGGCGGTCGGCATGGCGGCGATCGGTCTGGGTTTCCTGGGATCGCCCCAGGTTTTCGCGCGGCTGATCGCGATCCGCAGCAACGACCAGATCCATCGCGGCAAGTGGGTGGCGGTGGTGTTTACTATCCTGGTCGATTTCTCTGCGGTTTGCATTGGCGTACTCGGCCGCTACCTGTTTACCGAAGCGGGAGTGCAGCCCGATGCCGTACTCGGTAACGGCGCGCAGGACGTGCTGCCGGAATTGGTGGAGTACACCTTCCCGCCGTGGATCGTGGGCCTGTATGTGGCGGCGGTACTGGCCGCAATCATGTCCACGGTTTCGTCGCTGCTGGTCATGGCCGCAGGATCGCTGACCCACGACATCTACGAGCGCCTGCTGAATCCCGGCATTGGGGATGCTGCCGCGGCGCGGCTGTGCCGAAGAGTCACCCTGGCCATGGCGGCGCTGGCGCTGAGCCTGGCAATCACTATCTCAATACTCTCGCCGGAGCGGACGATATTCTGGTTTGTAATTTTCGGTTGGTCGGGAATAGCGGCTACGTTCTGTCCGATGATGATCCTCTCGCTGTTCTGGACGAGATTCACGGAACGTGCGGCGATCGCGTCCATGGTGGCGGGCTTTTCGATGACCATCATCAGCAAGTTCGTTTTGCAGGAACTCCAGGTGGCGGGGCCGTACTTCACCGCGCTGGATACCATGCCGCCGTCCTTCCTGTTCGCCCTGGTGGTGGGTTGGGTGGTGTCGTTGGCCTGGCCTTCCGATTTTCTGCAAACCCAATATCGGACGGATCTCGCTAAACTGTCTGGAACACACTCGGCATCCGGTTTGGCAAGCCGTCCTGCAACCGTGAAATGAGACTGAAAGGACGCGGCGGCCGAGAACAGGGGGTTTTTCAGGGTCTGGAGCCGCCCTGCCCAGAACGTGCACTCGACCAGCCGACCGCCGTTGACCGAGGCGGCCGCCGCCTCGGTGGCGGCGTGGGATGCGCTGGACGATACCTCCATGGCCTGCAGACCCAAGGGGACGCCGATGGCCATGACGACTCCCCATCCCTACGAATTTGTGGATGACGGCGATTCGATCAGGATCCTCGGCCATGAGTTCAACATCGTGCGAACCATTCACATGACCGAAGCCGGCGATCCGGGCACGTTCGTTGCCGGACCCGCCGTCGCCGAAGGCTATTGGGTGGCACTCGGCGAGTCTCCCGAACCGTACGACTGCAAGGTCGACGATTGATCAGTCAGGGTCCCATCTCTCCAGACAGTCCGCGCTTTGGTCAGACTTTCTGACTACGGGTCCTTGTACGGACTGGCGACGCGCTCGGCCTCGGCCGGATCGATCCCTCCGGGTGGAGTGGGGATGTAGTGCTCCGGCATCGGCCCGCCCCGTGCGACGCGCGCCGCGGCCTCCGCCGGAGTCTCCAGCAACTCGCCGGACGCCACTGCCGCCTTTCGGTCTACCTTGGCGGATCCTGCGGGCGCATCGGGAGCCGGCATCATGTTGGCGTTGTAATAGGCGATTTTCTGTTTATTCGGGTCGATGTACCGGCCAAGCCTCAGATCCCGTTTATTGGTTCCCCGCTTCGGCGTCGTGGCCACACCGTTGACGATCTCGTGATCGAACCACCATTTCTTGGCCGGGTTGCGCTTGCCGTTGCCCAGCCAGTCGTCCAGCCGGGTGGCGATGGGGACCATCAGCGGCTTCAGCCACATGGCGTTGATGCCGAGCCAACTGGCCATGCGCGTCACCAGCGGGCCGTCCATGTCCACCACCTTGTTCAGCGGACAGGTCTTCATGCAGCGTCCGCACGCCGCGCCCTTGGAATTGGTCAGGCGATAGCGGGCGCAGCGCTCGGCGTCGATCTTCCACATCTCGTAGGCGTTGAACATCACCTTGTTGCCCCACGGGATCGCATCGCACGGGCACTCCCGCGCGCACTTGAGGCAGTTGTTGCAGAAGTACTGCAGCCTGAAGTCGATGGGCTTGTCCACCTCCATGGGAAAGTCGGTGGTGAAGACGACGGACTTGAAGCGCGGGCCCACGAACGGATTGAGCACCAGTTCGCCGATGCGGCTGAGTTCGCCCAGCCCGGCCCAGAGGATCAGGGGAATGTGAAGGACGTCGCTGTCGGCGTTGGTCTGGGCGCGGGAGGAGAATCCCTGGCGGCGCAACAGGTCGGCCATCGCGCCGGCGATCTCCGCGCCGCGCAGGTAGCCGCGCATGGATTGGGTGCCGGAGATCCAGTCGTCGCCGCTGGCGCCCTCCATGGTGTCGAATCCCTGGTCGATGAGCATGACCACGGCGTAGCGGTGGTACATCTCGATGGGGCGCCCGTCTTCCTTGTGGGAATGCCAGGCGTAGCGCGGCACCTCGCAGATGCCGGTCAGATCGGCGCCGAGGAAATAGGACAGTGCCTTGACCGCCCTGGCGTTGGCCGCGGGATCCGCGTAGCGGTCCATATCCGGATCGGCGGCCGCGTCGCCGTCCTGGTAGGGAACCAGCGAGCGAATCGTCTTGAGAAGGCTCTGGGACGTGGGGTGCTTGAACGAGAACCGGCTGCGCTCCTTCTGGGCCCGCGGGCCCAGGTCCCCCTGAAGCGCGCGCTCGAAGAAGGCCGCCCGCTTCGGCACCCGGGGCACTTCCTCGTCGATGATCAGCGTGGTCGGCCGCTCGACCTGTTTCACCGTCTCCATGGGATAGCGGCTGTAATGCGACGGCCGCGCCGCGCGCCGGCGCCGCTCGCGGCCCGACTGGGCCCCATTGAGCCCCCACCAGTAACGAAGGCCCCTGGCTTTCAGTGCCCTGGCGTGCAGGGGGCGGTCGGTGGCCAGTTCGTAATTTGTGGCGATGACGGCGATAGAGAAGTTGTCGATATATGGATTGCGGATCCGGTCCCCATCACGCACGCCAAGCCCGGCGAGCACTGCCAGCCGTTTGGCATCGAGGATTTCATGCCCCCGTATGTGGGGACGCGCAGCGAATCCCATGTGACGGATATGCCCGGCCACCACCACGGCGATTTCGGCGGCGCGCATGTCGGTGACGGCACGGACCGAGGAGGCCACCCAGCCGTGAGCCAGATTGTGCTTGTCCGGAACCTTGCCGTCTTCCACCAGCATCACAATGGCGCAGGAGTCGGGTGTTATCTCGGCGCCGGTCAGCCAGGCGTTGTCCGGAATCCGGCAGATGCCGACCTGGGAGGCATCCATGAAATAGGCGTTGCCCTTGATGTCGGCCGCCCGGCGGTGGAGGTCGTCGGGAACCGGCGCCCGATCGGGGGCCACCTCGTCACTCACGAACTGGGCGAGAATCGATCTGTAGTTGTCGGCCACATGGGCGAGATCGGCGCCGTTGGAAATTCTCTCCGGAGCAGACTTGGGGGGCGTCCCGGCTTCCACCGCGGTAACGGCATCGTCGCGTGGAAGCGTTTCCAGGGGAAACAGTCCGTAGTGAAATGGCCGGTTCCTGGATCGAGCATGAAATATCATCAACGTATTCCGTGTCGTGAAGTGGTCCGATGCATTCTACCCGAATAACTGCCGCTCAAAGAATCCACAAATGCTGTGGATAACTCTGTGGAAAATACATTGATTGCGGGGCTCATAGCGCGACGCTGTGCCATTTCGAGATAAATTGGTCAAAAAAACGTCAAATTTCTTTTTCTATTGAAAATCATATAGTTGTATCGTTTTTTCTCAGCGCTGTACGAGATTGGCGTTCCAACTGCCACTTTTGTTACAGCGAGAGGACGCTCGTCAGGCGGATGTGGACAGAAATCGCTTCGATGAGTCTGTACATCCGCTGCGTGCGTCGAAACGCTACCGCCGCCTCTATCGACGGTTCGGCGATTGCAACGGCTCAGTTGCTGTGCAGAAACGAACACTCGTGTATTCTACGTCGTTCCGGCACCGTAGTTGGTAACCACTTCAGCGCGGACCTGGAGGGAGGACATCATGATTTATTCGCGAACCGCTTTGCTTTTTCTGTCCGGATTCTTTCTCGTGGCCTGCGAGCCTTCCGGAGAAATGCCGGCGAGTGACGAACCGGCCGCCGAGGCGGCCGCCGAAAACGGGTCTTCCGTGGCAATGCCCGAAGTTGCCGAACCGGAGGCCTCGGAGACGATTGCCCAGACTACGACACAGGCGTCCCTGCTGAGCGAGCCCGAATGGGCCATTCTCTTTGCCGGGCATGACCTGACTTCCTTCAATGCCGTCGGCGACGCCGAGTGGAACATCATTGACGACTACGTGGAAGCCGACGGGTACATGGGCTCGTTCCTGGTCACCCGGGGGCACTACACGGACTTCGTGCTCCAAGCGGAATTCTGGCCGGGCGCCAACTCCAACAGCGGCATCTTCATCCGCAATGGAGACCCCCAGGCGATCAGCGCCATGGGCGGCTACGAGCTCAACATCTTCGACACCAACGAGAACCCGGACAACCGGACGGGTTCGATCGTGGGGCATCAGCCGCCGATGGCTGAAGTGTTGACCGAGGAGCAGTGGAACACGTACGAGATCACCGCGCAGGGCAACCGCATCACCGCGAGCGTGAGCGGCACGCTCACCGCCGACCTCGAGGACGACACCCACGCCAGCGGCCCCATCGCGTTCCAGAACAATGGCGGGCTGATCCGGTTCAGGAATATTCGGATCAGACCGCTCTGATCGCTGGCGATCGAGGACGAGAGCGATGGCCAACACGTATACGGCAATCACCAGGCAGGACGGGGATTGGTGGATCGGCTGGTTCGCCGAGATTCCCGGTGTGAACTGCCAGGAGCGCACGCGCGAGGAGCTTCTGGAGACGCTCAGGATTACGCTTGGAGAAGCACTTGGAATGAGTCGCGAGGAAGCCATCCGGGCAACGGGCGGTGAGTACACGGAAGAACGAGTGTCTGTTTGAAGCGTTCTCAGCTCATCCGCCACCTGCGCAAACATGGCTGCGAACAATTGCGTGAAGGCGCCCGACACTCTTGGTGGTTTAACCCGGAATTGAACCGGCGCTCCGCAGTGCCGCGGCACACCGAGATCAGCAATTTGTTGGCCCGAAAGATCTGCCGCGATCTAGGCGTTCCTCCGGTTTGACCTTGTATGGAACATGCGTAACTCATTGATTTTGTGTCCGCGCATTGTTCCTTCCGCGACTGCGGGGCGGCGCGATGCGCCGGTGTGGCACGCTTAGGCTGGGACCGTTTCAATGTCCTCCGCATCGCCGAACACGGCCTTGTTCTCGTCGTGCAGATGGACGGGACGGACTTCAAGCCTCAGATCGCCTCCGTAGTCGAAGTTCATGGGCTTCGTGAACTGCTCGTTCCACGGATAAAGTAGGGAGAGGGTTGGAGTTTGTCGGAACCATCAGCTTGCTCTACGGGGCTCAAGTCAACGGATTGCCGGTGCGATGATCTCGAAGCGGTGAGGTTCAGAAATTTCATGGTTATGGATGCGAGGCGATGAATGCGGAGTACCGGAGCGTGAAAGTAGCCGATCAGCGAGTGGAGGTGGCGCTCCCTCGACCGATCATTCTGCTCGTCGAGGAATTTCGCCGGATGGTCGCGATGTTGAACGCGCGAATGGACGCGACCCCGTTCAAGATGAGTACTTCTTACGACATTGTCGATCTTGTCACCAGCCACCTGGATTTTTCTGCCACTCATGTGACGCGGGCGACCGACGCGATAGTCGAATTCCACGATCAGGCGCCCCCTGCGCCGGATTCTTACTTCCGCGAGGTTTCGAGACGCCTGAACACAGAGGTGGAAGCCATTCTCGATGGTTATGACGAGCTTCGCAGCCTCAGGCCAAGCGGGGAGGACTTCGAAGGCTGGACCCTACTGGTCGAAATCTACAAGGAGATTCTGTGTCAGATTCGCCAATGGTTCGACGACATGGTGAACTTGCACGACGATCCGGCCGCTTTCATTAAGCGCCGAGGTCTGCCCTCTGCGGGTGGAACGCTGACGCTGAGTCTGCAGTTTGAGTCGCCACGTCAGATCGACCGCCTCGGTCGGTGGCTGGAGCGCCGGCAAAGAGGCATCCTCGCCGACTTGAAAAAGCAGCGGAAGCGAACTCGGCGGCGCGCCGATGGGAACGGTTTCGTGGTGGGGGTACTCATGGGATTTTGGCGGGGCCTCAGGTGAGCTTCCGGAAAACCTGACCGATGGCCAGAGCATGAACAACATCTGGGCCAACACACCAAGCTCGATTCCGCTCCATCTGACAACGGGGTCGAATACCAGAAGGTGCTTGCTGATGTTGTGGAACGCATGGTTGCAATCGCGGAGAGGATCGCAGCCGAGTAAGTGACTCTGGGATGGTCGCTTCGCTCACAACTCCGTCCTGTTGCCCCGATGCGATCTGACCCAATCATTATTCGACAGCGAATGCCATCCATAGAACACTGGCAAGTTCTCGCAGGAAATTCACCATGAGCGCCATCAGAACAGGCATCCCCTATCTCGTCGGAAAGGACGATGTTCGCAGGAGTGTCGAAAAAATTGAGCGGATGTCGCTTGACCGTACCGAATCCGAGATCAATGAAAGTTGGCTTCAGGAGCTGATCGATAACGCTCCCAATGTACTGCCGGTGGTAAGCGGGCAATTTGAGCCGTCATTGTCCGTCGCCTGATTATGGGGTTTCCTTCGATGTTTTCATGACGAAGGAGGCTGGGAGGATGAGCGAGGGCAAACGGATGACGGTGCGCCGCTCGGCGGAGGAGTGGCGGACGATCGTGTCGCGGTTCGAGCGTAGCGGCCAGACGCGCAAGCAGTTTTGCACGGCGGAGGACTTGGCGCCGAGCACGTTTTCGTTGTGGCGGCGCAAGCTGCGGCGCTCCGAAGCGGGCAGCGGGGCGAACGGCGCGGGACGGTTCGTGGAGTTGGCCGATTCGCCGACGGCATTGCCGGCGTGGGAGGCGGAGCTGGACCTGGGCGAGGGGGTGGTATTGCGGTTGCGTCGCCCGCCGCGGTGTTGAACCTCGGCGGGGATTGCCGCATCTGGCTGTACACGCCGCCGTGCGACATGCGCCGTTCCTTCGACGGGCTCTCGGCGCTGGTGCGCCACGAGCTGGGACGCGATCCCACGAACGGGCAGTGGTACGTGTTCGTGAACCGCCGGCGCACGATGCTGAAGGTGCTGGCGTTCGATGCCGGCGGGTACTGGATCTGGGCCAAGCGCCTGGAGCAAGGGCGGTTCGCGGCGTTGGGCGCACGGGGCGGCGGGTCCCTGGCGTTGACTCGCACCGCGCTGCTGGCGCTGCTGGAGGGGACGGACATCGTGGTCCGGCGCCAGCGCAAGCGTTACCGGATGGCGGCGTGACGGGCGTGGAGCGGGTATAATCGGCGCTTCAACGGCGGCGAGTGCGAACCCCTTGTCCCACGCCCGGATCGAGGTTCTTCAACAAGAGAACGCGCGATTGAACGCGACCGTCGCCGACCTCACCGGCCAACTGGCCTCGGTCAAGCGTCAACTGGAGTGGTTCCAGCGCCAGTTGTTCGGGCCGAAGTCCGAGAAGCGGCTCGAGTTCGACGAGGCGGAGCAGGCGAGCCTGTTCGCGGCGCTGGGCATCGAGGCGACACCGGCCGGGGAGGCGCCCACGCAAGAGATCCGCTACCGGCGCCGGAAGAAGCGCCGCGACGGGGCGGTCAACGAGCACGGGTTGCGGTTCGACGAGACGGTGCCGGTGGAGACGATCCATGTGACGGACCCCGCCATCGAGGCGATTCCGGAGTCCGAGCGGGAGTTCGTGGGGGAGAAGGTCACGCACCGGCTGGCCCAGGAGCCGGGCAGCTACAAGGTGCTGAGGTACGTGCGCCAGGTCGTCAAGCGCCGGGACACCGGGCAGGTGTTGACGCCGGCGGCGCCGCCGAACGTGCTGGGGCGCGCGGCGGTGGACGTGAGCTTCCTGGCCGGGCTGCTGGTGGACAAGTTTCGATATCACCTGCCGCTGTACCGCCAGCACCGGCGCCTGGCCGACAGCGGGATCGCGGTGAGCCGGCGCAGTCTGACGAACTGGGCCGGACGGGCCATCGACCTGTTGGGGCCGCTGGTCTCGGCGCAATCCGCGCACATTTTGAGCGGCGCGGTCGTGGCCATGGACGAGACCTCGATCAAGGCCGGGCGCAGCGGGCCGGGCAAGATGCGCGCGGCGTACTTCTGGCCGGTGTACGGGCAGGACGACGAGTTGGTGTTTCACTACGCGCCGAGCCGCGCGCACAAGCACGTGGAGAGGTTCCTCGGGGATTTCTCGGGCACACTGTTGAGCGACGGGTACGGTGCGTACGAGGCGTTCGCGAAGCGCCGCGGCCTCGCGCATGCGCAGTGCTGGAGTCATTGCCGGCGTAATTTCGTGGATGCCAAGCAGAGCGATCCCGAGGGCGTGGCCGCGGCGTTGTCGCTCATCGGCGCGCTGTACCGGCACGAGAAGAAGATACGCAAGAAGAAGCTCGACGGCCCGGCGAAGCTGGCCTGGCGGCGCGAGCGCAGCGCCGCGGCGGTGGACGCGTTTTTCGACTGGTGCAAACAACAACGCCAGCGGGTGGACCTGCTGCCGAGCCACCCGTTCGGTCAGGCGCTGGCCTACGCGGCGGAACGCGAGGCCGGGCTGCGGGTGTTTCTGGAGGACCCCGGGGTCGCCATCGACACGAACCACCTTGAGCGGGGCCTGCGCCCGATCCCGATGGGCCGGCGCAACTGGCTGTTCGCCTGGACGGAACTGGGCGCGCGCCGCGTCGGGGCGATCCAGAGCTTGCTCGCGACCTGCCAGCTGCAGGGCGTGAACCCCTACATCTACCTGGTCGACGTGTTGCAGCGGATCGACCGGCATCCGGCCAAGCGCGCCGTCGAACTGACCCCAAGGGTGTGGAAGACGCTTTTCGCCGACAATCCGCTACGGTCCGACCTGGACCGCGCCCGCGATCCCCCACTTCACTAGGCCGCGAAAGTCCAGAACGGTCCAGTTTGCCCGCTTACTGCCGGTGAGCCAAGTCTATGCGAGGGCCACGGGTGACCTGCATTCCATGGGTCGAGAGATTACTACGTCCAATCGAGGCTCCATAGACAATGTACTGATCTCTGGGTCGGGGCACCTGATTGTCGTCGAGACCAAACTTTGGCGAAATCACCAAGCGAGGCGTGAAGTCGTAGCTCAAATTCTTGAGTATGCGCAGGATGTCAAGCATTGGGATTACGAAAGGGTCGAGAAACTCTGGTGGGCGCGTAACGGGAAAGAAAAAACGCTCCATGCGGCGGTGGCGCCAGATGTGGATGAAGCTGAGTGGATCGATCGGGTTAGCGATCAGATATCTGCCGGGGAAATCGTCCTGCTGATCGTGGGAGATGGCATCGATAGTCGTGCGGAGAATCTGGCAGCGACGGTAGCTGGTCGACCGGACATGATGTTTCGATTGGCTCTTGTCGAGCTTCGCGTGTATTCCCTCGACGACCACAGATACCTGGTCATGCCGTCCACAATGGCGAAAACCGCTGAAATTCAAAGAGCCACTGTCAGGCTCATTTTCGATCCAAGGCACGAACCGGACGTAGAGATCGAAGCTCCCACTCCCGATTCTTCGGGACTGCCCGCTTCCGGAAGCCGTGTCTCCCTGGATGCAACACAATTCTTGGGCCAGTTGGAGAAACACAAGAATGGCGGCATCGGCGCTGTCCGGGTTGCCGAGGAGTTGCTCCGCCTGTTGGACAATCAGGAAACACTGGTTGTCGAGTGGCAAACTGCCGGCTTCTCGATTCGCTTCCAGGATCCGATCTCCGACAATAGGACTCTTCCCTTGGTTGTGGTGTCCGCGAAGGGCCGGATATACGCGCATCTCCCACACGTCGGCAACCCGATTCGAAAGCGATGGGATAACTCGGACTTTGCGGCAAGGGCGGAGAGTGAACTTGCAGGTCTCTTCCGTGCCTGGGGAGCAAACAAGGTACGCGTCACACGAAACGACAAGGAAATCGAATTGCGGATTACCGATTTGACGGGTAAGGAACTCACGGTAATCGAGTCGTTGTGCGATTTTGTGACTCGCATTCGAGAGCAGGCGCCAGCGGTCTGAGCCAGGCTACCCTTGGAGCTCTCTGTAGCCGACGAAGAAAACTCATTTGGAAACGCACGAGTCGTTCTAAAACTGATTCTGCTGACTCACGGCTCAGCATCGGCGCTTGCCGTTGGAGATGCGCGGCGTCGGGCAATCAGTTCCCGTCGTGTCTCAATTGCACTGCGGACTTTCGACCGTCAGCCGCGGGTTGATACCAGACGCTGAAATCGCCGGCGGCGATTTGCAGGTCTCTCAGGGGGTCGTCGCTATCCAACTCGAAGGCGTCGAACCCGGTGCGCTCCATGAAGTGAAGCTGTTCCAGAAGCACGTCGCCCACAGCCCTGATCTCGCCCGAAAAACCGTGCTGCTCGCGCAGTAGCCGCGCATAGGAGTAGGCTCGTCCATCTCTGAATACCGGAAACTCCAAGGCAATCATGGCGACTGAGTTCAGGTCGTCGGCGATCAACTCGGGCGGCTGATCACTCCTCAGCTTCACGCCGACAGGCGCAGAGCGTCGAAGTAATTGCTCTCGATGAGCTTGCCATTGTTGCAGGTCGACAAGCACCGCTCCGGCGGAGGGAATGCGTTCCTGCCCGGTCGCATCGGCGTAGAGGTCCTCCACGACCGCGTTGTTCCTGATCAGCGCCATCAGGCTACGGCTCGGGCCTGCACCGGGTTGTATACCGCCTCCCTGAAGGGCGCGATGCCGGCCCGCCGGTAGGTATCCAGGAAGCGCTCTCCGTCCAGCCGGATGGCCAGGTAGGTATCCACGATGGTTTCCACCGCGGCGGGCACTGCGTCCTGCGGCAGGGCGCGGCCGAGACGGTCGCCCAGGGAGGCGTTTTCGTCCGACGAACCGCCCAGGGTCAACTGGAAGAATTCCTTGCCGCGCTTGTTCACTCCCAGGATGCCGATATTGCCCACGTGGTGATGGCCGCAGGCGTTCATGCAGCCGGAGATGTTGATCGTGAAGTCGCCCACCAGCGCCAGGTGGTCGACGTCGACGAAATGCCGGCTGAGATCCTGGGCTACCGGGATCGAGCGCGAATTTGCCAGGTTGCAATAGTCCAGTCCGGGGCAGCAGATGATGTCGCTCACCGTCTGGATGTTGGGTGTGGCCAGGTCAAGCAGCTTCAGTTCCTTCCAGAGGGTGAACAGGTCCAGTTGGCGCACATCCACGAAGCTCAGGTTCTGCCGGTGGTTCACGCGAATTTCGTCGAGGCTGTACCGGTCGGCCAGGTCCGCAACGGCGTCCATGGTGTCGGCGGTCATGTCGCCGGGCGGCAGGCCCGTCGCCTTCAGGGAGATATTGACGATGCTGTAACCGGGTACCCGATGCTCGGCGACGTTGGCAGACATCCACTGATCGAACTCCGGTATGCGCGCCCGAACGTCGTTCAACTCATCCGGAATGTCGGCGAGGCATTCGTATTCCGGCGGCTCGAAATAGGCGTTGATGCGGTCGACCTCCGCCTGGGGAACCTTCAGCACACTGTCCCTTATCTGTTCCCAGTCGGCTTCCACCAACTCGCGGTAGCGGTCGATGCCCATCTGGTTGACGATGATCTTGATGCGGGCCTTGTGTATGTTGTCGCGCCGGCCGAACATGTTGTAGACACGCAGGATCGACTCCACGTAGGACAGCAGGTGCTCGGGCGCCAGCCAATCACGGATGGTATGGGCGATGAAGGGCGTGCGCCCCTGGCCGCCGCCGACGAGAACCTCGAACCCGATTTCGCCCGCCTCGTTGCGGTGCATCCTGAGGCCGATGTCATGCAGGGCCACCGCCGCACGGTCCCGGGGCGAGCCGGTCAGGGCAATCTTGAACTTGCGGGGCAGGTAGGAGAATTCCGGGTTCAGGATCGTGTACTGGCGCAGCAGTTCGGCGTAGACACGGGGGTCGGCAAGCTCGTCCCTGGCCCGCCCGGCGTAGTGATCGGAAGTGATATTGCGTACGCAGTTACCCGAGGACTGGATCGCGGTGACCTCCACTTCGGCCAGCTCCTCCAGAATGTCCGGAACGTCCTCCAGCTTGATCCAGTTGTACTGGATGTTCTGGCGCGTGGTGAAATGGCCGAAGTCCCGATCGTAGGTGCGGGCGATGTGGGCGAATTTCCGAAGCTGCCTGGAAGAGAGGCTGCCGTAGGGCACGTTGACCCGCAGCATGTAGGCGTGCAGTTGCATGTAGAGGCCGTTCATCAGCCGCAGCGGCTTGAACTGGTCTTCGGTGAGCTCTCCGGACAGGCGCCGCTTGACCTGGCGGCGGAACTGCCGGGCCCGCTCGGCAACCAGTTGGTGGTCAAATTCGTCGTAGCGGTACACGGCTAGATTGCTCCGCGACTCTGCGGGACCAGGCCCACCGACGGTCCGAAGGCCCTGATTCGTTCCCGAACCAGAACGGGACGCCGCCGGCCGGCATCCGCCGCTACATCGATGAGATAGGGATCGACCACCCGGTTCTCTTCCACGGCCTGCTTAGCCTCAAGCAGACGTTCATCCGCATCCTGCCTGCTGACGAGCAGCAAACCATCCGCGATTTCATTCACCCAATCGCCGGCATCGCCCATGAAAACGACGCGTCCGTCGGTGAGTCGATTGGCGATGATCATCTGCATCTTCTACATTCTCGCTTCGGGCGCGGGACACGCGTACGGGCGTGATACCGCTGCAACGGAAACGGACGAACAGAATACACCCTTCAAGTGCCTGTATTTATTCCACTTCCGCAGAACAATATTCAGAAAATGCAGGTACGGGTGAGCGCCCGGCAGCCGCCGCGCCAGGATGGCGCGACTTGAGCAAGCGGGCGCCTGTGGGCGCTACGGTGCCTGGGATGAGTCGGTTTGGGATGCCAGCGCCGCGTCAAGCGCTGCCCGAACTTCGGCAGACCAGAATTCCGACAATACGTCGCCCGGCGGCAAGTCCGTGGACTCCCGGCGCCAGGACACGGTGCCGGTACCGTCGACCACCATCAGTCCCGGGATGAAATGGACATCGTAATCGGCGGCAATCGCGTCACCTTCGAGGATGCCCATCAGGGGAAATCCGAGATCCTCCAGATAGGCCCTGGGATCGCCGTCGGATTCGTCTTCCCGCGTATTGACGGCAATCACCTGCACGCCCCGGTCGGAGTAATCGTCCAGGATGGGCTCCAGGTACGGCATGAATGCCTTGCAGTAGGGGCACCATGTGGCCCAGAACACCATGACGGCCGGATTTCCGTTCAGCACGTCGGGAAAGGCGACCGTCTGATCCCCGGCATCCATTCCGACCCATGGCGGTGCCTCATCGCCCGCCTGAACACCCCATGCGGGCAGGGTCGCTGCTGCCAACGCTATAGCGCCCGCCAGTGCGATCGCGGCGGAACGCAACCGCGACGCCCGAGTTGCCTCTATTCCGGTCATTCTTGTCTTCTCTATCTTGGTTCCCCTGAAGTGTCGATCCTACAATTCCAGTGCTCGGCGTGTCGAGTCGGCGTGTGCATGCACGGGCCCGCGCAAGCCGAGGCGCCGCGCAATCTCCACAATTCTTCAGTTGCACGTTCTTGACGGTGCAGCCGTCGATGCTAGGCTTGTGTTCGCAGTCGAGCCGAAACCCGGAGCGTTCACCGCCCATGCTGATCGGAGAAATCATCCGCGTCGCATTTCAGTCGATCCGGGCAAATCTGTTCCGTTCGATGCTCACGACGCTGGGCATCATCATCGGCGTGGGCGCGGTCATCGCGATGCTGGCCGCAGGGGCGGGCGCGCAGAAGCGGATCGACGACCAGCTCGCGGCGCTGGGTTCGAACATCCTGTCGCTGACGACCTCGCAATTCTTCTCCATGGGCGTGTCCAGGGAACAGATGACCCTGACCGTCGACGATATCGAGCCTCTCCAGGAAAACACGCGGTACATAGATGCAGTCGTGCCGGAACTGCAGACCCGGGGTCAATTCGAATTTGCGGGGAACAACACCAACACGCGGCTGATCGGGACGACCCATCATTACCCGGACGTGTTCAACTACGCGGTCGCACATGGCCGTTTTTTCAACCTTGAGGAAGACTTGGCCCTGCGTCGGGTGATCGTGCTGGGCAACGATGTCCCGGAGGATCTCGGTCAGGCGCCGGAAGCAATCCTGGGCAAGACCGTAATGGGCAACGGGCAGCGCTTCGAAGTGGTCGGCGTGCTCGACCGGATCGGCAGTTCCGGCGGTCCCAGCCCGGACAGCTCGGCATTCATACCGATCTCAACGGCGGAGCAGCGTGTAGCCGGAAACAGCCGCATTTCAACCATCAATCTCCGCGTCATGGACGACGTGCCGCTGGAGCGGGCGATGGTGGATATCGAGCGCGTGCTCCGTGCGGAACATCAGATTCTTCCGGGCCAGCCCAACGACTTCGCCATCATCGACCGCAAGCAGTTTCTCGCCACCCAGCAGGAAGCCCAGCAGACGTTCACGTTCCTGCTGGCAAGTATCGCCGGAGTGAGTCTGCTGGTCGGGGGCATCGGCATCATGAACATCATGCTGGTCAGCGTGACCGAGCGCACCCACGAAATCGGCATTCGCAAGGCGCTCGGCGCAACTCGAACCAACATCCTGCTGCAGTTCCTGGTTGAATCGGTCGCGCTGTGCCTGTTCGGAGGGTTGGCGGGTATCGCCGCCGGCATGGGCACGGCGAATGCGCTTTCCCGGTACGCCGGATGGGAGACCTTCGTCTCGCCCGAATCCGTGGCGCTGGCGTTTCTGTTCAGTATTGGCGTGGGCCTGTTCTTCGGTATCTGGCCGGCGCGCCGTGCCGCGGGCCTGGACCCCATCGAAGCGCTGCGCTACGAAACCTAGCGCTACATCCGGTAGATACGCAGTGATCGGTTGGATGCAGCGCTGGCGGCCGGTGCCGCCCCAGAGGCCGGCGATGCCGGGTTCAGGCGCCGCGGCCGGGCGGACTCAGGAGTAGTCCGAGAACGGCGGTTCTCTCGCTGGACTCCAGCGCAATCTTGGCCGTCATGGTCAGCGGTACGGACAGCAGCATCCCGATCGGGCCGAACACCCATCCCCAGAAGACCAGTGAGAGAAAGACGACCAGCGTGGACATTCCCAGTCCGCGTCCCATGACCCTGGGCTCGATGACTCCGCCGATGGCAATGTTGATCACGAAGTAGCCAAGCGCGATGAACGCCGCGTTGAGTCCGCCGAATTGAATCAGCGCCAGCAGCACCGCGGGAATGGCGGCGATCAGCGATCCGATGTTGGGAATGAAATTGAGCAGAAAGGCGAGCAGGCCCCAGAGCACGGGAAAGTCCAGGCCAAAGGCTGCGGCCAGCACGCCGACGGCAAGGCCGGTGGCCAGGCTGGTGAGCGACTTGATGCCCAGGTAGCGCTGCACGCTGCTGGTGAATCGCTTGAAGTACTCGGGCTCGCCGCGGGATGCGCGCACCACCAGGCGTATCTTGGCGGGCAGCGAGGAGGCCTCCAGGAGCATGAATACCACCGAGAAGGCGATCAGGAAGAAATTCGCCAGCAATCCCTGGATCGCGTTCAACACGATGGTAACCAGACCCATCGCCGCCCCGGGCTGAATGAGATCGCGCAACAGGTCGACACCGACGTCCTGGCCCAACAACGCAGCCATTTCCGTAAAGATCTCGTCCAGCCGTGTCTGGTAGAACGGCAGGCGGTCGTTGAAAGCAGCCAGCGAGCCGCCGACGAAAGTGCCGACCAGGGTCAGGGTGCCGATGATCAGGATGATGACGAGGGTCACCGCGATGCCGGTGGGTACGCGCACCCGCTCCAGAAGGCGGGTGATGGGCGCACAAAGCACCGAAATGAATACAGCTACCAGCAACGGGACGAGGATGGCGCGAGCCGCCTGCATGCCGTAAATGACCGCGACGATCGCGATGACTGTGACTGCGATGGCAAGTCCCGACCTGGTTTGACCCTGGGGTTCGATGATGTGGCCCTCCCGATTCCGTGCGCTAACTGTACGCGCAAGCAGCCCGTGACAAAAGTCCTTTTGTGGCGATGCAGCCCGAGTGCTCCGGCGTCCTGGCCGGTCCGCCGATGGTTGCCTCGTCGGCCGGTTGCTTGTTTCTTGAGTCCCGATAATGTCCTTTGGCGTTCTCCCTGGCAAGCCGCCGGTATCGTGGGACTCGCACTGCGGGCGGTCTGTACGTGAAGAAGTTGAAACCCTCATGGGAAATGCGCACAACGTCGGTTATCCTTGATGCGGTGCCCGAGCGCAGCCTCATGGCGCCTGGCGGAGGGCAAGGCGCCGTCCACCGAATCGAAGCACGCTGGAGAGTCCGATGAGACCAATGAAAACCGCACGAATTCTCGCGTTGATCCTGGGATCCGTGGTGCTGTCCCTGGCCGTGCAGGCACAGGAGAACTACGGCATGACGGAATTCGAAGCCACCGGCGCGGCCGAGGCCCAGCCGGCGTTCCTGCGTGGCCTCCTGCAGCTTCACAATTTCGAATACCCCGACGCGCGCGCCTCGTTCCATGAGGCGCTGGCCATCGATCCGGACTTCGGCATGGCCTACTGGGGCGAAGCGCTGTCCTGGGAACACGGCTTCTGGCGCAGAACCGACCCGGAGCGGTCCCGGGCCGTTCTGCAGCGGATGGGACCCACGCCGGAGGCTCGGGCGGCACGGATGGGGACGCAGCGGGAGAAGGACTACCTGGCGAGCATCGAGATCCTGTTCGGGGAAGGCACCCAGGACGAGCGAAACCTCGCTTACCTGGAAGCGCTGAGGGCGCTGCACGAGAAGTACCCCGACGACCTGGACGCGGCGGCGTTCTACGCCCTGTACATTCTCGTGGAGGCCAACGGGCGCGACTACGCCAAGTACATGCGGGCGGGCGCCATCGCCGAAGAGATCCTGGAAAAGAACCCGTTGCACCCCGGTGCGCTGCACTACGCGATTCACAGTTACGACGATCCCATCCACGCGCCGTTGGGGCTGAGGATGGCGCGCGACTACATTCGCGTCGCGCCGTCGGCGGTGCACGCCTTGCACATGGGGTCGCACATCTACTTTGCCCTGGGCATGTGGGATGAGGGCACTGACCGCAACCTACGATCGTTCGAGGAATCGAGAGCCCGGCAGGCGGACCCGGACGACCTCTACGACAACCAGGGCTATCATGCCCTGACGTGGCTGATCTACAGCCTCACCCAGCAGGGTGAACGGGAGCGGTCCCTGACGGGACTGAACCGTGCCCGGGCCGAAACCATGACCAGACGCTGATCGTTGCGTGAGGGCCGCGCCCACGGGCGCGGCTCGACCTGTCACGATCACGGATGCGCGGTGCGGCGGCTCGATGACCCGCTGACTGAAGCACCCTGAGCGCCTCGGATCGACCTTGTGGGGTCAACGGCTGTAGTATTCCATGAGAATCTCGGCCACTTCCGGCCGGGTGATTTCCGGTGGCGGGCGTTTGCCCTGGCTCAGTATGCCCCGCAAGTTGGTCCCGGAGAGCACCAGGTAGTCGTCCGGCGTGTGATCGGTCACCTCGCGCATCATCACCACCCGGCCGAGTTTTTTCGACCAGGCGGCGAGATCGGCGGCAAAGATGCGGATTTGCAGGGCATCGTGAGGAATACGCTCGAAGATCGCCTGGGATTCGAAAGGACCGTAGTAATCACCGACGCCGGCATGGTCGCGCCCCACGACAAGATGCGTGACGCCCATGTTCTGCCGGAAGAGGGCGTGCAGAAGGGCTTCCCGCGGTCCGGCGTAGAGCATGTCGAAGCCGTAGCCGGCCACCATCACGGTATCGGCGGGGAAATAGAGTTCCACCATCTTGCGAATGCAGGCATCGCGGACTTCACCCGGAATGTCTCCGGGTTTGAGCTTGCCCAGCAACATGTGGATTACGAGGCCGTCGGCGCCCAGACGCTCCATGGCCATCCGGCACAGCGTCTCGTGGGCCAGGTGCATGGGGTTGCGGGTCTGAAACGCCACCGAAGTTTCCCAGCCCAGCCGGTCGATCTCGGCGCGAATATCCACCGCCGTCCGGAACGTATCCGGGAAATCCCGCTCGAAGTAACTGAAGTTCAGGACCTCGATCGGCCCCGCCACGCAGAACCGGCCGCGACCGCGGAATTCGGCGACGCCCGGGTGGTTGTCGTCGCCTGTTCCGAAGACAGACCGGACGATGGTATCCAGTTGTTCAGCGCCGGCGGCTTCGATACTCGTCACCTCCATCACCGCGAGCATCGGGTTGCCGGCAACGTTCGGGTCGCGAAGGGCGATACGCCGCGACGATTCGATGCCGTCCACGTCGGCGCAAAGGTTCAGGATCGGCACAGGCCAGAATAGCCCGTCCCCGGTATACATCTCTTCGGCGACGCTCATGGCGTCCTCAAGGTTCATGAAGCCGTCCAGCGGGGTGAAGTATCCGCCGCCCAGCATGACGGCGTTGGCGGCCGCCGCCGAATTGAGGACAAGCGACGGCAGCGACTCGGCCTCCGCCAGCAATTCGGCCCGGTACTTGCCGTCGGCGACAAACAGCGGTCGCAGGGCACCGCTCCCGTGAGGACTGATCACCGGGCGTCACCCGCCGAAACGTTGCGCTTCGCCCGACCCGAGGCGTCGCTGCGCTCGGGACCGTCCGCCGCGCTTCCAGGCTCCAGGCCGCGCGAGGCGTCGCCGCGTTTCGCATCATCCGACGAGGCGTCGCGTTCGGTCGGGCGCAGGGATCCGTCGATCCGGACAGTGTCGATAATGCCGTTGCGTTCCAGGTAGTCGATAATGGCCGATACCTCTTCCTCGACGGTGAGCCTGTCCGTGCGGAGATGAATCTCCGGATTGGCGGGTTTCTCGTAGGGATCGTCGATCCCCGTGAAATTCCTGATCACACCAGCACGGGCACGCCGGTACAGTCCTTTCGGGTCCCGCCGTTCAGCCTCGCTCAGCGGGCAGTCCACGAACACCTCGACGAACCGCAGGTCGGCGTCTTCGTGCAAACGGCGGACCTCATTCCGGTCGGACGCATAGGGGCTGATGAAGGCGGACAGCGAGATGGCGCCGGCGTCGCCGAAGAGTTTCGCGACCTCTCCGATGCGGCGAATGTTTTCCCTGCGGTCGGCCTCGGAGAAGCCCAGGTTCTTGTTGATGCCCAGGCGCACGTTGTCGCCGTCGAGGCGGTACGACAACTTGCCCCGGCGGAACAGCGCGCGCTCCAGGGCCACCGCGATGGTGCTCTTGCCGCTGCCGGAGAGACCGGTAAACCAGATCGTCGCGCCTTTCTGGCGCAGAATCTGGTATCGGTCCTCCCTCGTCACCAGGCCTTCCTGCCAGGTGACATTGGTGGCTTTCTGCTTGGCTGGTGTCATTGTCCGTTCGATCTCATCCGACGTGGCGGCAGGTCGGCGCGCTTGCGTGCGCAAGCCCCGGCCATGCCCGGTTATGCCGCGTCCGCCACCAGCGCCTCGGCCGCCGCGCGAATGCCGGCCGCGTTGATCGCGCCGAAATACTCGGCGTCCTGGCCCTGGGACCGGAGCGTCTTCCTGACGACGGACTCCAGGTTGGGGCGCTTCCCGGCGGGACCTTGGCCCCGTCCGATGCCGCCGCCGAGTTCGACGATGGTGTCCACGCCTGCCTGAAGTGCCGCTTCCATGCACGCACGCCAACGTACCGGATGGAATAGTTGAAAGAACAGCCGCGATCGAATGGCGTCTTCATCGGACTCGTGCAGTTCGCCGGAGTAGTTGGCGAAAACGCCGGTGGTGAGCGGTTCGAAGCTGACTGCCTCAAGAACTTCGCGGTAGCGAAGCGCCGCGTCCACCATAAGGTAGGTATGAAAGGCGCCTTCGGTCCTGAGCCGCACCGCCCGCTTGCGAGGGTAACTGGCGGCCATGTCCGCGGACAGGCGGTCGAGATCCCGCTTGCTGCCGGCAATGACCGTCTGCTCGGGCAGGTTACACCCGCCGATGCCGCAGAAATGCCGGTCGGCAAGTGCCCGGGCCGAGCCGAGGTCCAGCGCCGTTGCCAGCATCCCGCCCTGGCCGAACTCGCTCATCAACTCGGCACGGCGAATGACCAGTCGCAGCGCGTCCTCGAAACTGAGCGCCCCGCCCGTGACCAGGGCTGTGTATTCCCCCAGGCTGTGCCCCGCCGTCATCGCGGGCCGGACATCGGGGACCAGGCTCCACAGCGACTGCAGGCAGGCCACTTCATGGGTCAGTATCGCGGGTTGCGTGTAACGGGTGCGGTCCAGCCGCTGTTGCGGATCTTCAAAGCACAGTTCCGCCATGTCGTAGCCGGCAACTTCGCTGGCCTGCGCAAAGATTTCGCCAGCCTGGTCGAATTCCCGCACCAGATCGGAGCCCATGCCGGGGTATTGGGAACCCTGTCCGGGAAAGATGAAGAATATTCGCCTGTGGTCAGCCACGGGAACCCTCGCTACCCGTTTCAGAAAGACCCGGCAGGATACGCATCGGCGCGGGATTGCTCAACCGGCGTCACTCACGCATTGGAGATTTGCTCGCACCGCAATCGTGGCATAATTTGCCACGCCGCGACCACCGGAAGGAGCAGCCATGGCCAGTATCACGATCAGAAGTCTCGATAATGACGTGAAGACTCGCCTGCGCGCACGAGCTGCCGAGCACCACCGCTCCATGGAAGAGGGCGCTGGCTGATCCTCCACGAGGCAGTCGGTCCCAGGCCAGATGCGCGGAACCTCTTGGAATTCACCCGCTCGATTTTCGGACCAGAAAATGACGTGGATTTGGAGTTGCCGCCGCGCGGCCCAGGGCGCGAACCTCCCGCTTTCGATTGAGCTCGCGGCCATGTCCGTGGTGATCGATACGAACGTTGTATCCGACCTCGTCGATCCCTGTCCGAGGGGATGAGCGGTACGACCGAAGCCTTCGCGCGCGTCAAGATAGACGCGCTGCTCAGGGACGCGGGCTGGAACCTGACCGACGGATCTTGCGTGCTGTTCGAACACGCGCTGCCGGACGGGACCCAATCCGACTACGTGCTCTGCGACCGGCGCGGCCGTCCGATGGCGGCGCTGGAGGCCAAGCGCGCAAGCACCGATCCCATTACGGCACAGGACCAGGGACGGCACTACGCGGAACAGCTCGGCGTGCCGTTCGTGTTTTTGTCGAATGGCGAGAAAGTGCAGTTCCTCGACCGCGAGAGCGATGCCCACGGCCGCGAGATCGCGGGGTTCTACGCGCAAGATGATCTCGAACGGCGGATGGCCGCGCGGCAGGTTCGGCGCGACCTGTCGACAATCGCGACCGACCGGAAGATCGTCGACCGCGACTACCAGCTCGAATGCATCGAGGAGCTGTCCGCCAAGGTTTCCCTCGGGCACCGCAAGCTGCTCGTCGAGATGGCGACGGGAACCGGCAAAACCCGAACGGCGGCGGCGTTCATCAAGCGCCTGTTCGAGGCCGGCGCCATCACCCGCGTCCTGTTTCTCGTGGACCGCATCGCGCTGGCCGGCCAAGCGGAGGACGCCTTTATCGATCACCTTCGGGACTACCCTTGCCACGTGTTGAGGCCCGGCCGGGGCTTCGACCGCGCCAAGCTCATCACGATCGCAACCCTGCAAACCATGATCGCGGAGTATCGGCGGCTTTCACCCGGATATTTCGATTTGATCATCACCGATGAATGCCACCGCTCGATTTACGGCAAGTGGAGTGGCGTTCTGCGGCACTTTGACGGCATTCAACTGGGGTTGACCGCCACCCCGTGCACGGTGGATGCCGATGTCCTGCCGGATCCCGAGGACGGGCGGTTCGTACGGGACACGCTGAGGTTCTTCGGTCTGACCGAACCGACTTTCCGCTATACGCTGGGCGAGGCGATTCTGGAGCGGCATCTGGTGCCCTACAGGATTTACAAGGCTTTGACGGTCAAGACTGCCGCCACCGAGGGGTTCGAAGTCAGGCGGGAGGAGCTGGATTGGACGGCCATGGATGAGCGCACGCGGGAAGAGTTCGAAGCTCTGTTTGCCGAATCCGACACCATTGCCGTCGATCCCCAGGCGTTGGAACGGAAGTTCACCATCCCGGAGCGCAACCGGGCGATCGTGCGGGAGTTCCGCGACGCGCACGAAAAGGGATTCATGGGCAAGGACGGCGCCAGACATGCGCCCGACTGGGGCAAGACCATCGTGTTCGCGGTCACCAAACGGCACGCTGAGACGCTGGCGCTGATGTTCGACGAGCACTTCGCGGACCTCAAGCCGCATCCGTCGACCCGGTATGCTGATTTCGTGGTCAGCGACACCGGCGGCGGTCCCGCACCGGATGCGGGCGCGCTAATCAAGCGTTTCAAGGACGAGCAATTCCCTCAGATTCTCGTGAGCGTCAACATGCTGGACACCGGATTCGACTGCCCCGAGGTGGTCAACCTCGTGATGGCGCGATTCACCCGAAGCGCCATCCTCTACCGGCAAATGCGAGGGCGGGGCACGCGCAAGGCGCCGCACATCGGGAAGTCCGGCTTCACGATATTCGATTTCGTCGGTGTGACGGATTTCCACGGGGACGACGATGAGGATATCCAGGGGGACTTTATTCGCGAGGGCGGCCGCCGGCCCGGCCCCGCCGAGCCCCGCATGCTATTGACGCTCGACGTGAACGATCACATCGACCCGGCCAGCCGGGAGTGGTTGACGCTCGACGAGAACGGGCGCATCGTTCGCACGCCGGAACACGAAGCGCGTGCGGCGGAGATCGGCTTGCGCTTCGAGGCGTGGCGGGGAGAGCATGACGAGTTCGATGCGGAACAAGCCCGCTGGGCGGGTCTGATCGGAAGTCGGGTGAGGGCGGACGCGATGAGCATGAAAGCCTTTGGAGGATGGGATTTCGACGACCATCCATTCTCCGCGCTCGGCGGTTACGATCAGGCGCGTCGCGTGTTCGGTGGCGAGGAATCGCTCGGCAAACTGATCGCCGGGTTCAATGCTGTGGTATTCGGCAGGCGGCCCGAAGGTGGTGGACGCGAAGGCGCTCACGCCGGAGAGCGGTGACCGCATGCCTATGACCCCCGATCTTCGAAGCGGCATCGACCGCATCCGCGACTATCTCTACGGTGGCGGTTACCCCAATCCTGCACAGAACGCCGAACAGCTCAGCTTCCTGATCTATTTCTATATGTACGAGGCGGCGGATGCCGCGCGGGTACGCGCTGCGCAGCGGCCAGGCGCCGAGCCTTACGCCAGCGTGTTCGATGGCGAGTGGACTCTGCGGGACCCGCGCAACGCGCGCGAGCCCGATGCCGCGACCATGCCGCGCGAACTTCTGCGCTGGTCGTCCTGGGCGCACGCGCTGAGTGGCGAACGGCTGGTGAACTGGGTGCGTGAGGAAGTCTTTCCGTTCCACGCCGAACTCGCAGCCAGCGGCGTCACCGACTTCATGGACGGCGCCCGGCTGGTGATCGACGAGCCGACCGTGCTCACGCAGGTCGTCAGTCAGTTGAACGATCTTCATCTCGACCGCGTGGACGCGGACACCAAGGGCGACTTGTTCGAGCATGTACTGCGGCAGATCCGGCAGGCGGGCGAACTGGGCCAGTTCCGCACGCCGCGGCATGTCATTCGCGCCCTGGTCCGCTTGGTCGACCCTCGGATCGGCGAGACGATCTGCGACCCTGCGGCCGGAACGGCGGGATTCCTCGTCGGCGCATGGGACCATATCCGTCTCGCAAACTCCTCACCCGCCGGAATCGAGGAAGTCGAGGCCGACGGCAAGACGATTCGGAGGGGTCTCGGCGACACGCTCGGTCGGGAAGCCGTGAAGCAGTTGCAGGAAGCAACGTTTTACGGGGCTGATGTGGACCCGCAAATGGTACGCTTGGCCACGATGAATCTGACGCTCCGCGGACTTGACCGTGTGCGCGTCCTGCGCCGCGACGCGCTCACTCGTTCCCTGGATAGAGCCTCAAAGGCAAAACTCGGCTTTCCGGTCCACGGGTTCGATGTCATTCTCGCAAACCCGCCGTTTTCCGGGCGGCTGGATAAAGATCGCATTGTCGAGGACGTGAAGATCGGGAAGACGGCGCAGACCGAACTCCTGTTCTTGCAATACATGCTGAATCACCTGAGGGACGGCGGGCGTTGCGGTGTCGTGGTGCCAGAAGGGGTTCTATTCGGGTCGACCGTGGCGCATCGGGAACTTCGCCGACGGCTGATTGAGAACAACACAGTCGAGGCCGTGCTCTCCCTGCCTGGTGGCGTGTTCAATCCCTATTCCGGCGTCAAGACGTCGGTACTAGTGTTTCGCAGAGGTGGTGCAACGGAGCGAGTGATGTTTCTCCACGCCGACAACGACGGGTTCAAGCTTGACGCTAACCATGACCAACTGATCGACGAAGACGATCTGCCCGATCTGATCGAAGCTTTCCGGGGCCGGGACGAGAGGTGGGCGCAATGGCGCGGCCGTGATCAGGACATGGATTGGACGAAGAAGTGGTGGTTTGCCGAGGCCGACGCCATTAGGTCGGCAGATTTCAACTTCAGCGCCAATCGACATCGCCCGCTGAGGTACGCCAAGGTCAAGCAACGCGACCCGCTGCAGATCCTGAGCGAATTGAGGGTGATCGAAACTGATATACAGGGCGAAATCAATCGGCTAGAGAGCGCCGTGCTAGAGGTTTTCGGCGAATGAGCGCGTCTATCGTGCCGCTAGAAGAAGTCGCGACAATCACTGCGGGCCAGTCGCCGCCTGGTATCACCTATAACGAAAACGGCGAGGGGTTACCCTTCTTTCAAGGAAAGGCCGATTTTGGAGAAATTTACCCTGTTGCTCGGAAATGGTGTGTGGCCCCAAAAAAAATTGCCGAAGCTGGAGACATCCTCATATCGGTTCGTGCTCCGGTAGGCCCTACCAATATCGCAGAAGAGCGATGTTGTATCGGGCGCGGCTTAGCGGCAGTTCGTCCCGACGAAACTGTGGCGCTACGTGATTTTGTGCATTGGAACATCAAACATCGACAAGTTGAACTCGCCTCTAGGGGGCAAGGCAGTACATTCTCGGCGATCGGGCAGAAAGAGCTGAAGTCTCTCCTAATTCCCCTTCCGCCACTCAAGGAGCAGAGGCGAATCGTCGGTATCTTGAACCGGGCGGGGAAAATCGAACGGTTGCGGTCGAAGGCGCAGAAGCGGTTGCGGGAATTCGTTCCGGCGCTATTCGTGAAAATGTTTGGCGATGCGAGAAAGATTGCCAGCCGGTTTCCGTGCAGGCCGCTTCAGGCGACAGCAGAGATAGCATCCGGGGCCACAAAAGGACGGAAGATCGATCCGGCTGAAGCAATCGAAGTGCCCTACCTTCGGGTTGCAAATGTTCAGGATGGCTACTTGAACCTCGGAGAAATAAAGACCATCGCTATTCGAGAGAGCGAAACAGAGAAGTATGCGTTAGCACCGGGCGATCTCATCATGACGGAGGGAGGTGATCCTGACAAACTGGGGCGAGCCGCGGTGTGGAGACGTGAACTTTCATACTGCGCTCATCAGAATCACGTGTTTCGCGTTCGGCCACATTTTGAGGTGGCCTTGACAGATTATCTTCAAGGTGTTGTGTGTAGCGCATATGGGAAAGCGTATTTTCTATCGGTCGCAAAGCAGACAACGGGTATAGCAAGCATAAACAAGACCCAGCTTGGAAACTTTCCTGTACCGATACCGCCAATCGAACTGCAGGCGCGCTATGCTCAGGTCGTGGGTAAGGCGCGTGGTCTTGCAACTACTGCCGCAAAAAGTGCCGATCAGATGTCCGAGCTAGGTGCCTCACTTATGTCCCGATTGTTGGAGGACGTTGCATGACCGACATCGTGGACAGAAGGAAAAGGAGCGAGATAATGGCGAGGATTCGTGGACGCGACACGGCTCCCGAACTGGCCGTCCGCCGTATCGCCCACCGGATGGGCCTGCGCTTCCGGCTCCACCGTAAGGACCTTCCCGGTCGCCCGGACTTGGTATTGCCGAAACACCGCTTGGCAGTCTTCGTGCACGGCTGCTTCTGGCATCGGCATGAAGGCTGTCGGTTCGCTTCCACCCCAAAATCCCGGATTGCCTTCTGGACCGAAAAGTTCGCGGCCAACGTTGCTCGAGACGCGCGCCAGGAAGCCGCCTTGAGAGCGCTCGGCTGGCGGGTCCTCGTCATCTGGCAGTGTGAAACCGGGGACGACGACGCATTGAAATGCAGACTGGCTGCGCTGACCACGCGCAATGACACAATTTCGGATCGGGAAGATTCCTTGACGGCTACCGTTGTGGAACGGCCAACCGCACAAAAGGGAGTGGACGCACCGACAGTCTCTATTGGGTATCAAGCCGGTTGGAATAATGCTGGTGCACGATAAGCACACGGGTCTTGGGTTCGTTGGGCGAACGTGCATCGCAGTGGTGACCTGATGACGGTTCGGGTATACGATTTTTTCTCGGGTTGTGGCGGCGCAAGCTGCGGTTTGCGTGCCGCCGGAATGAAGATTTCGTTTGCCCTGGACCACGATGCGGACGCCAAGTCGAGTTTCGAAGCCAACTTCCCTGATGCCTACTTCGAGTCTGCGGACATCCGGGATGCGAGTGTCGACGCGATCCGGTGCAGGATGGAGTCGGAACGACCGAATCCCGTGGTGTTCACTGGTTGTGCGCCTTGTCAGCCCTTTACAAAGCAGAACACGCAGCGGCCGAAGTTGGATCACGATGAGCGCGTACCGTTGCTTGCACACTTCGCACGTTTTGTGGAGGGTTGCCGACCTGATCTTGTTTTCGTGGAGAACGTGCCGGGGCTTCAAAAGCTGGATAGCGACAGTGAACCCTTCGGCGGTTTTCTGAGCCGACTCGACTCGGCAGGCTACAGCGTGGACCATCGCGCCGTCCGCCTGTCCAGGTACGGCATACCGCAAAGTCGGCGCCGGCTCGTCTTGGTAGCGAGCCGTCATGGCGCGGTCCATCTGCCGGATGAAACGAACGGGCCGGGAACGCCAAACGAGCAGTACACTACCGTCCGGGATTGGATTTCCCACCTTCCTCCAATTCGAGCGGGCGAGGAGCATGGAGAGGTGCCGAATCACGTAGCGGCGAATCTTTCCGAACGCAATCTGGAGCGCGTCAAGGCGACCCCGGAAGGCGGCGGTCACTGCGACTGGCCGGACCACCTCAGGCTCGAGTGCCACAAGGATTTCTCGGGTTATACCGATGTTTATGGCCGGATGTCCTGGGACGCTCCCGCGTCTGGGCTGACGACCCGGTGCATAAGTTACTCGAACGGGCGCTTCGGTCATCCTGAACAGGACCGCGCCATCAGTATTCGAGAGGCCGCTTGTTTGCAGACGTTCCCGGAGGACTTCGCATTTGAGGGGAGCATGACATCGATCGCCAAACAGATTGGAAACGCAGTTCCAGTCCGTTTGGCGACGCTGATCGGCCAGAGTAGAGTAACGCGAAAAGTTGTTCGGTTTTGATGCGAAAAGTAGGTGCGCAATATCGTGGCGTCGAGCCTAGCGCGTTTAAAAACCCAACCCGGTGTTGGCCAGGCCAAACGAAAGAATAACGAAAGAATGCGGAAATTCCCGGTAGTTGGCGGAATGCCGGGACAGCCAGGTGGCCGCTGTTACGCAGTCGCCAGGGAGGCGATCGGCATCGTCATCCTAGGTGCACCCGCGTCGCACGTCTCCCGCAATGCGCTCGCCCACCTGGACGTGATACAGAGTCGTCACGTCCACGGCGCGGCGATATAGTCCAGGATCTCCCGCCGCACGATGTCCCCGTCGGCGTCCGACAGCCCGACGAACGGCCTCGCGGGAATGTCCCCCCAGGGGATCTTCTGGAAGAAGTTCCTCCCCGGCAACGCCGTCCGGACCCCGCCGAACTCCCCCGCCTTGGCGCCGAAATGCAGCACGTTGGCCTTGACGGACGAGCTGCCCACCTCCACCCAGTCCGGCCCGGCGTCGCTGTTGATGCTCGCCCCGCCCAGGAACCCCTCTTGCGTGAGGATGTTCTTGCCGGGGTATTTCCGGCGTTTCTTCGTGACGTCCGACAGCTCCGCCCAGCGCGTGCCGTCCGGCGCCTCCTCGTTCCGGAACCGCTCCCGCGTGCTGTTCACGAGGGCATCGCCGATGCTGCGCATTGCCGGGGTGAGGTCCTGGCCGCGGCGGATCGACTCCGACAGCGCGCAGGTCCCGGTCATCGAGGGCGAGGTCTATTTTCACCGCAACGGTTTGGCGCTTATAACAATGCTAGACAAACGTCAACCAAGTCCGTAGTTTTCATGGCGTTTCCCCGGCGGCGCGGCCATGCTCGGATTTCGCCCATTCGGACGCCGACCAGGCGGCGAGGCGCCTGGCCTCTTCATCGCCGGAACCGCCTTCGCGAAAGACCTCCACCAGATCGGATTCGACTTCCTCGGCGCTGGCGTAGGGCGACGGTGCGCCGCTCTCGGACTGGCACCGGTCCTGAAACAGCCGAGCCGAAGGTGTGCTGCGGCGGAAGAACTCCTCGCGCGACACTTCTTCGTCGTCAATGTAGTACGCCGCCCACATGCGGCTATTCTACCTCATGCAACTCGATCTCGTAGCGGACCCGCCCGTCGCGCAGTGCGACTTCCTCCTGGCCCACGACGCGAAAACGCGCATAGGAGTCGAACAGCACCTCTCTCTCTGTGGGATTAACGGACAGCGCCTCGATGTGCCGGCCGCTGAGGCCGACGACGGTGAAGTGAACGCCGGCGTAGCCGCCGAACCGGTTGGCCACGTCCTCGCCGTAGGAAGTCGACCAGAAGTGGGTTTGCGTGACGAGGGCGCCCGGCCGGTAGTCGTCCAGATTCCCGATCGCCTCCACGCCCCGGTACACGGCGCCCCGGGGCGCCCGCGGCAGTTTGGCCAGCGCGTCCCGAAGCGTGAGGGCGTGGGCGATGTACCGCTCGTCCGCAAGGACCGCGCGCTGCAGCGCCCCTTCGCGCAACCCGCCGGACGGCACCATGCGCCGCAGGGATTCGTTGAGCGGCGTGCGCCACCGGCTCGACGCCTGCCGCGGCACCTGGACGCTGAACTTCCAGCCGGGCATCCCGCGGCTGCGGTTCGAGTTCACCGGCCGCTTCTCCGATCCCGCCGACGTCGCCAACCCGGCGCCGGACGCCGCGGCGATCGTGAAGTTCAGGGACCCGCTCGTGCCGAGCCGGACGAACACGCCCGCCGTCACGCTGCACGGCGCCAACGTGGCGCTCGCGAACCTGCGGCTCGACTACGGCGCCAACGTCGTCGCACGGGACATCCCGGGCGAGGCGTCCATCGAGATCGTCGACCGGCAAGCGGCCGGATAGCTCACCGTGGACGCGCCCGCCGTGGCCGGCCTGGCGCTGGTGAAGCGGGCCAAGGAAGGCAGCAGCGGCGCGTTCAGGATGGTCCATGGCGTGGGCGCCGGCAATATCGTCACGCTGGACATGCCGGCGCTGCAGTTGAGCTCGCCGAGCTATTCGGAGGCGGACGGGTACTGGCAGGTCCAGGCCAACATCCGCCCGCTGCCGGCCGCCGGGAACGACGAGATCGTCCTCACCTCGAGGTAGCGCGATGGAACTGAAGGAAATGAAGACGGTCGGCGAACTGCGCGTTCGCACGGCCTTCAACCCGGCCGCGAGCGGCGCGGTGGACCGCATCAAGAACGCGGCCGCGAAGCTCATCGACGAAATCGCCGCCGTGGACCCCCACAATCCGGCCGCCAACCGCCTCCGGTCGCTCGGCATGACCGCCGCCGAGGAGGCCGCGATGTGGGGCGTGAAGGCCGCCACCGCGCCGGGCGCGAAGCATGACCCCGGTGCATGAGGGGGGCGCAAAAAGGGAGCGCGCGAGGGAGGGCGCCGAGGGCGCGTTCCGGATGATCCACGGGGTGGGCCACGGGAAGGTCGTCCAGCTCGACATGCCGAAGCTGCAGCTGTCCTCGCCCAGCTACTCGGAGGCGGACGGGTACTGGCAGGTCCAGGCCAACATCCGCCCGCTGCCGGCCGCCGGTAACGACGAGATCGCGCTCACGACGAAGTAACGCCGCGCACGGCAACAGGAGGATTCCAATGTTTCAACTGGCCGATCCGCAAGCGACCTATCCCACCGCCGTCACGGTGCGCGTGCCGCATGGCGATGCGCATATCGACGCCGAGTGCACGGTTATCTTCCGGGTGCTGCCGGCCAGCGAGGCGTCCCGGCTGTCGCTGCGCAGCGACCAGGCGTTGCTGAAGGAGGCGGTCGCGGGCTGGGACGGCATCCTGGACGAGGACGGCAAGCCGATCCCGTGCACGCCCGAAAACATCGCTCGCGTCTCGGAACGGCCCTATTTCGCCTCCGCGGCCGTCGGCGCCTACCTGGCGCGGTTCCACCCCCGAAAAAACTTCTAGCCGCCGCCCGTCGCTGGTATGGAGCGGGAGGCGGCGGCAAGGACGAGGCCGAGGAGGATGCCCGCGCGTTCGGCATCGTCGCGGACCTCGATGAACCCGATTTCATTGTCGTTCCGGACGCATGGCCCGCGGTGCGGGTGTTCCTGGCGTCGGAGACGCAATGGCGGATCGGCCCGTCCGGACACCTGCTCGGGATCGACTACCGCGGCGCCCGCGCCGCCGCGCGGGGCCTCGGCGTGCGATGGAAAGCGGTCTTCGATGATCTGCGGGACATGGAGCGGGAGGCGCTGGAGGCGCAGTCGGAATGGAAATGAGGCGCGCCGCTATGCCGGGCCGCGGCGCCACGATCTCCGGCGAGCCGATCTTCGGAACGCCCGTTCGGCCTCGGCCGCCTCGGCTTCCGCGGCCGCCTCGGCTTCGGCCGCGCCGGCCTCGGACCACGCCTTGCAAACCTTGTACAGGACGAACACGCCCAGGCACGGCCCAAATGCCAGGAAACCGAGGCAAAGGTACGCGAGAACAAGCAAAAGCGGGTTCGTGGCCATGAGGGAAGCATACCATGCGCGGTAACCGCGATCTGAACCTGCGCGTAAACGTCAGCGTCACCGGCTCGCCGCGGACCATCGACCGATTCAAGCGCTCCCAGGCCGGATTCAACCGCGCGGTCCGGGACGGACGGCGCGAGGCGGGCGGATTCAACCGCACGATCGGGGACGCCCGGCGCGGGACGGCCGGACTCAACCGGGAGGCCGACCGGCTCGTGCGCGAGATGCGGGATCTGACCGCCGCCACGGCGCGCTCCACCGCCGCGCTGGAACGGCTCGGCCGGTCGAAACGGAACAACAACAACACATTCCGGGAGGGGGTGGGCATATTCACGACCGGCGCGCTCGCGGCCGCGACGCTGGGGAGGGCCTGGCAGGCGGCCGAGCGTGCGCTCCGGGCCCTGACGGTCGGCGCGGTCGAGGCCGGCGTGAGCCTGGAGGGGTTCCGTCAGCGGCTGGGCGTCGGGGTGGACACGGCGGGCCTCGCGGCCGAGGAGCTGGGCTTCCTGCGCGCCGAGTCCCAGCGTCTCGGAATATCGTTCGAGGCGGCCGCGCACTCGTATTCCGGCTTCATCGCATCGACCCGCGGCACGCGGATCGAGGGCCGGGCCTCGCGCGAGATCTTCAGCGGCATCGCCGAGGCGGCCCGGGTCATGAACCTGTCGGCGGCCGACACCCAGGGCGTGTTCACCGCGCTGGAGCAGATCATCTCCAAGGGCACGGTGAGCGCCGAGGAACTGCGCGGGCAGTTGGGCGAGCGGTTGCCCGGCGCGTTCCTGGTCGCCGCCGAGGCCATGGGCGTGACCACCGAGGAGCTCGACGACATGCTTCGCAAGGGCGAACTGCTCGCCGAGGACCTGCTGCCGAAGCTGGCGGCGGCGTTCCGGGAGCGCGTCGCCGGCGAATTGCCGCAAGCCGTCGATAGCGCCGCCGCCAGCTTCGACCGGATGTCAAACGCCGTGTTCGAACTGCAGGCCGCCATCGCCGAGTCGGGCCTGTTGGACGCGGCGGCGGGCGCCGCCGAAGGGCTCGCGGCCTCCATCCGCTATCTCACCGCCACGGACCTGCGCATCGAGATCGACAGCCTCGACGTGGAGACGTTGAGAGACCGGCTGGCCGGGGCGCAGGACTCGTTCCGGACCCTCGCCCGGGTCCCGGATTCCGGCCACCTGTTGCGCCGGCTGGGTAGGGAAATCGGCCTGATCGAGGAGCGGCTGGGCCGGTTCTCCGCCGGCCAACTGAGGAGTACTCCGACGCTGGGCGGGGACCTGCTCGCGCAAATCCAGGCGGCCCGCGGGCCGCGGCCGTACTCCGACGCCCGCGACGACCCTCCTTTCGCCGACGGCGTGGCGGCGGATGCCGCGGACGAGTTCCACCGCCTGGCCGAATCGCTGCGGGAGGCCGCGCGCCCGGAAACCGAGAGCGTCAGGGCGCTCTACGAGGCGCGCGTCCGGGTCATCCGCGACAACACGCTCGAAGGGTCCCGGGTCCAAAACGAATTGCTGGGACTGGCCGCCGGCGAGCGGCAGGCCGCGCTGGACGGTATCGCCGCGCGCGAGGAGGCCGCGGAGCGCGATCGCGTCCGCCGGATGCTGGAATCGTCTGCCCGGGAATTCACCGAACGCGCCCGCATCCGGCGGGAGGAGCAGCGGCGTGCCGAGACCGAGCGGGCTGTAGCGCGGCAACGGCGGTTGCAGGCCGAGCGAGACGCCCGCGCCCAGGAGCTGATCGAGGCACAGGGCTTCAATTCCCAGGCCGAACTGGAGGTGGAGCGCCACGAGCAGGCGAAGCTCGCCATTCGCAACCGGTACGGATCGGACGCCCAGAGGCAACTGCTGTTGCGACAGCGCGAGGCGGCGAATCTTCTGCAAAAGGGCGAGAAGGGGAACCGGGGCGCCATCGCCCAGATCGTCACCGGCAGCCTGCAGTCCTCGCTCGGCGAGCTGGGCCGGTACAACCGCCGCGCGTTCCGCCTGTCCCAGGCCGCCGGCATCGCCAACGCCATCATCTCCACGCAGAAAGGCATCGCCGAGTCGCTGGGCCAGCCGGGCCCGGCGCCGCTGAGGATTCTCTACGCCGGTTTGATCGCGGCCCAGGGCGCCGCGGCCGTGGCCGCGATCCGATCGCAACGCCCGCCCCAGGCGTTCGCCCGCGGCGGCATCGTGGACTCGCCCACGTTCTTCAGCGCCCGCGGCGTGCCCCGCGGCGTCGCCGGCGAGGCTGGCCCCGAGGCGATCCTGCCGCTGCGCCGCGGCCCCGGCGGGCGCCTCGGCGTGGAGGCGTCCGGGCGCTCGACCGTGGTGCATTTCTCGCCCCGGGTGGATATCCGCGTGGAGGCCGGTGCCGGTCCGGACGCCGCCGAGGCCGCGGCCCGGCGCGCCGCCGGGGCGCTCAGGCGGGAATTCGGCGCGTTCGTCGACGACGAGATGAGGCCGGGCGGGCGGTTCCACCGCCTGAACGTCGCCTGACATGGCCGACAACTTCCCCGGCATTCCCACCTCGCGCGGCTCCGGCTTCGGGCCGAGCCGCCCGCGGATCCGCAAGGTCTCCTTCGGCGACGGCTACGAGCAGGCCGCCGCCGAGGGCCTCAACCCGCTCAAGCGCACCTACGATGCGCGGTTCAACGCCCGGCCGAACGCCGACATCGAGACGATCCGCGCGTTCCTGTCCGAGCGCGGCGGCCACACCCCGTTCCTGTTCGCCCCTCTCGGCGAGGCCGCCGCCATCCAGTGGCGCTGCGAGACGTGGGAGGGGCCGACCGCCGTCAGCGCCACCCACGCCAGCCTGCGCGCCACCTTCATCGAGGACTTCTCCCCGTGAGCGTGCGCGAGGACGCCCAGAAGCTCGACCCGGGCGCGGTGGTGGAGCTGTTCGCGCTCGACGCCCGCCCCGCCGGCGGGTCCACGCACCGGTTCGTCACCGGCCCCTGGAACGGCGCCGCCGCCCGCTACGGCGGGCTCGCCTACAGCGCCTCGCCCATCGAGCTGACGGGGCTCGAGTACCGCGCGGACGGCCCGGCGCCCCGCCCGACGCTCGTCATGAGCCGGCTCGACGCCGTGGTGGCCGCCGCCGCGCTCGGCGCCGAGGACTGGCGGGGGGCCAGGCTCACCCGCGTGCGCACGCTCGCCCGGTACCTGGACGGGGAGCCGGACGCCGATCCGGACCGGCACTGGCCCGAGGAGGTGTTCCTCGTCGAGCGCCTCGCCGAGGCGGACGGCGGGACGGTGGCCTGGCAGCTCGCTTCCCCCATCGACTTCGAGGGCCGCCGGCTGCCGGGCCGGCAGATCCTGCGCGACGTGTGCAACTGGCGCTACCGGGAATGGCGCGGCGGCGCCTGGGACTACGCCCACGCGGAATGCCCCTACGCCGGCTCCAGCTACTTCGACGCCGGGGACAACCCGGCGCCCGACGCGTCCGGCGACGTCTGCAGCCGCAGGCTCTCCGGCTGCAAGGCCCGCTTCCCCGGCCAGGCGCTGCCGTTCGGCGGGTTCCTGGGCGCCGCCCGGATCCGCCGGTGACGGCGCCGCACGTCAGCCGGCTCAAGCGCGTGGCAACCGCCGCCCGCGCCCACGCGGCCGAGGCGCACCCGGCGGAAAGCTGCGGGCTGGTCATCGGCCGCGAATACGTGCCCCAGGCCAACCGCGCCGCGGACCCGGCCAACGCGTTCCGGCTGGACCCCGCCGCGGTCCTGGAGGCGCACAGGGCGGGCCTGGACGCCATCGTGCACAGCCACCCCCACCCGCACCCGCCGTGCCCCACGGCCGCGGACATGCGCCTCCAGATCGACCACGGCGCGCCCTGCGCCATCGTGCCGGTGGGCGCCTCGGGCGATCCCGGCGAGCCCGTCTGGTGGGGCCCCGGCGTGGCGGCGCCGCCGCTCGTCGGCCGGCCCTACCGCCACGGCGTCACCGACTGCTACTCCGTGGCGCGGGACTGGTACCGGCTGGAGCGCGGCCTGGCGCTGCCCGACTACCCGCGCCGCTGGCGCTGGTGGCGGTCCGGACGCGGCGATGCGCCGCCGGAGGATCTTTTCGGGCGGCACTTCGCCGACGCCGGATTCGAGCCGATCCCATATCGCGAGGCCCGCCCGGGCGACGCGCTGCTGCTCCGGGTGGCGAGCCCCGTCGCGAGCCACTGCGCCGTGATCGTGGAGGACGGCGTCATGCTCCACCACCCGGGCGGGCCGCGGCCCTGGGACCCCTCGCGGCTCAGCCGCCGGGAGCCCGTCTCGAGGTGGACCCCCCACATCGCCCGCGCGCTGCGGCATCCCGATGCTTGAGGTGCACCTGCACGGCCGCCTGAAACGCTGCCTGGCGGGCCGTGACGGCCCATTGCGGCTGCACGTCCGCTCCCCGGCCGAGGCCGTGCTCGCCTGCGAGACGCTGCTCGAGGGGTTCCGGGCCGCCTTCGAGGCCGGGGACTGGCGCCTGACGCTCGACGGGCGCGCGGTGGCGGACAGCGAGATCGGCATGCGGTCCGGACGCGCACGCGCCCTGCACATCGCGCCGTGCGCGGCCGGCGCGGGGCCGGAGGCCGCCCTGGTCGCCGCGATCGTGTCCTCGGTGGCCGCCGTGGGCGTGGCCGCCTGGGCGTACACCCAGGTCCCGGACCTGGCCGACTACGACGAGGCCGAGGACCCGGCGGACCGCCAGAGCTACTTCTTCCGCGGCGCCCGCAATTCCGCCGCCCAGGGCGGGCCGGTGCCGCTCATCTACGGCGGGCCGGTGCGCGTGGGCTCCACGCTCGTCTCCGCCAGCGTGGAGAACGAGCGCGTGCAGCTCACCGAGCCGGCCGGCGAGGACTGGGACGGGGACTCCTACGGGGACGAGGGCGTGCGCTACCGCGGCCGCGGCGGCGGCGCATCCGAGCCGCGCCGGCCCGTGGAAGGCCGCGTGACGCTTCAGACCCGCGCCACGATCCGCGCCGTGGACCTGCTTGGGGAGGGCCCGATCGGCGGGCTCGTGGACGGGCTCAAGTCCGTCTACATCGACGGCACGCCGGTGCAGTCGGCCGACGGCTCGATGAACGTGGAAGGCATCTCCATCGAGCAGCGCGTCGGGCTGCCCGACCAGGACCCGCCCGAAGGCATCCCCGAAACCGTCACGCCGCTGCCGGCGGGCACGCTGGAAGTGACCTCGACCTCGCCCAGGACCCGCACCATCGCCCGCGCGGCGGACTCCGCCCGCGTCACGCTGCGGTTTCCGCGCCTGACGACGCTGTCCGCGGACGGCGACACCGGCCCCGCCACGGTGAGCTTCCGGATCGAGGTCCAGGCCTCCGGCGGCGCCTACGCCACGGCCGTGGAGCAGACCATCCACGACAAGACCAACGGCCCGGCCGAGCTGTCGTTCCGCGTGCCGCTGGAGGGCGACGCGCCGTACAACGTGCGCGTCACCCGCACCAACCCGGACTCGGCCTCCGATCGCGTCCACGACGATCTTCAGTGGACCGGGTTCGAGGCCATCGACGAGGTGCGCCAGAGCTATCCGCACACCGCCCTGGTGGCCGTCGTCGCCGAGGCCGACAAGTACCGCGGCCAGGCCCACAAGCGGGAATACGAGGTCTACGGCCGCCTCGTGGACGTGCCGTCGAACTACGATCCGGACACCCGCGCCTACGCCGGGCTGTGGGACGGGACTTTCAAGACCGCCTGGACGGACAACGGCGCCTGGTGCGTGTACGACATCCTCCAGTCGCGGCGCTTCGGCCTCGGCCAGGACCTGCCCGCGGCGAACCTGGACGCGTCCAAATGGCTGTTCTACGACATCGCGCGCTTCTGCGACGAGCCCGTCGACGACGGGATGGGCGGGCGCGAGCCGCGGTTCCGGTTCACCGGCGTCATCGCCCGGCGCGCCGACGCCACCCGGCTCATCGCCGGCATGCTTTCCAACTGGCGCGGCGCCATGTACTACGGCGGCGGGCGCGTCGTGCCGGTCGGGGACGGCCCCTCCGACCCGGTGATGCTGGCGGGCCCGGCCAACGTCGCGGACGGACGGTTCCGCCACGCCGGCGGCCCCCCGGCGCGGGCGCGCCATTCCGCCGTGGCGGTGAGCTTTTCGGACCCGGCCGATGGCTACAAGCAGGGCGTGGAGCTGGTCGTGGGCGATGCCCTGGTCGCCCGCTACGGCTGGCGCCGCCGCGACGTGGCCGCCATGTACTGCGCCTCGCGCGGCCAGGCGAACCGCCACGGCCGGCACCTGCTGATCGAACAGGAGCGCGAATCGGACACGGTGCGCTACGGCGCGGGGCTCGATCACGCCCACGTGCGCCCCGGCGACGTCGTGCGCGTGTCCGATCCGGACCGGGCGGGCGAGCGCGCGGCCTGCCGCGTCACCGGGTCGGGCGGGGATCCGAGGCGGCTCATCTACGTGGACGCGCTGCCGCCGGGCGCGCCCGACGGCGATGTCGCCGGGTGGACCGTGCACGTGGTGCATTTCAATGGGCGCGTCGCCACGTACCCGGTGGACCAATTCAACCTGCGCCGGCACTGCGCGCGGGTGGTGCTGCCCGAAGGCGCCGACGCGCTGCCCGGCGTGCTGGTCGCCGCGATGTGCGTGTTCACCTCGGCCGGGCTGGACAGCGACCAGTGGCGGGTGCTGGGGGTGGGCGAGCGGGGGCCGCTCGAGTTCGATATCCGCGCCCGCGCGTACGAGCCCGGCCGCTACGCGGCGGTGGAGCGGGGGCTCAACCTGGACACGTTCGCGCCGCCGGGCGCGGCGGGCGATCCCGCCGCCCCGGCCGCCGTGACGCTGCGCGAGAGCACCTGGGACGACGGCGCGGTCACCCGCTCGGCGCTGCTGTTCGGGGCTAGCGACCCCGCCGGCGGGCGCGATCCCCGCGTGACGGGGGTGGATTTCGAGCTGCGGGGGCCGGGCGCGGCGGACCGGTACCGCCCGGCGGGCTTCGGGGAAGGGGCGGCGCTGGAGGTCCGCGACGTGCGCCCCGGCGCGTACCGGGCCCGCGCCCGCTACATCTTCGGGACCGGCGCCGCGCGCGGCGCCTGGCGCGAATCCGCCCCGCTGGACGTCACCGGCTTCGCCCCGCTCGCGGTCCCGGCCGGCGCCGCCGCGGTGGCCGTGGTGGGCGGCTACCGCGTGTCCTGGTCGGCGCCCACGGAACGCGATTACGCCTACACCGAGATCCTCGACCGCTCCGGAGACGCCGCCGCGGCGGCCGTGCGCGGACGCACCTCGGCCACGGGTTTCAACCGGCTGGGGCTCGGCGAGGTCGAGCACCGCGTCTCGATCCGCCACGCCGACCGCACCGGCCGGGTGACCGCCGCCAGCGCGGAAATCGCCGTCACGCCGCTCACGGCCGCCGTCGACGCCGCGGCCGTGGCCACCGCGGTCAACGCCGCGATCAGGGCCAATCCGGCGTTCGCGAACCTCGCCGATGCCGTCATGCGCGCCCGCTCGGCCGCCGGCGAGGCCGAAGAGGACGCGCTCGCGGCGGGGGCGTCGGCCACCGCCGCCGCCGGCAGCGCCACCGCCGCCGCCGGGTCGGCCTCCACGGCGGAGGACGAGGCGGAGGCGGCGGAGGATTCGGCCTCCGCCTCGGCGGCAAGCGCCGATGCCTCCGCCGCCTCGGCCGCCGCCGCCGGCAACCGCGCCGACGCGGCCGCGTCCAGCGCCCGCACCGCTTCGGCCAAGGCCGGCGCGGCGGGAGAATCCGCCGCGGCCGCCCTCACGTCCGAGACCAACGCCTCGACCTCCGAGGCCAACGCGAAAACCTCCGAAACCAACGCCTCGGCCTCCGAAACCAACGCCGACGGATCCGCCGCCGCGGCGGCCCGGTGGGCGGTGGACGCGGCCGCCAGCGCGGGCGGGGCGTCCGACAGCGCGGACGATGCGTCCGGCAGCGCGGACGAGGCGCGGACGGCCCGGGCGGGCATCGAGGTGGCGGCCACCGCTGCGATGGACGCCGAACTGAACACCAGGCTGGCCGCCATCGTCGCCCTGCGCGTCCAGGCCGGCGACGCCGAGGGCAACCTGGAGCTGGTGGCGATATCGGACCCCGCCGGCGACGCCAGCGCGGTGAAGATCCGCGCCGACCAGCTCGTGGTCAACGATAATTTCGCCGTCGACGCGAGCGGCGCCCTCACCGTGAGCCAGATCAGCGCGGACGCGATCACCACCGGCACGCTGTCGGCGGACCGCGTCAGCGCCGACGTGCGCAACGTGCGCGTGGTGTACGACGGCACCAGGACGATGTCCACCGGGAGCAAGTACGGTTTCAGCCTCAGCCGGGACGTCCGGACCGCCGACTGGCTCGACGGCGCGTCCGGACACGTGGACGGCGCCTCCACGACATGGAGCGCGTGGCGGATCGCCGTGTCGGACCTGCGCGTCGGCACGGCGCCGTCGCCGGCCGGCAACCTCATCGGCGTGCCCAGCGTGACCGAGGAGTGGGGCTTCACCGAAATCGGCGGCTCCCTGAGCGCGGACGGCGAGACGCTGTATCTGCAGAAATTCGGGGCCGGCGCCCGCCAGCGCACCCACAAAATCGGCCGGATATCCGCCGTGTGGGACCCGGACGGCACCGGCACCGGCACCGGCGGCACCCCCGCCGCGACGACGGAGGACCGCGCCGAGACGGTCTACATGCGCGCCTCCAGCCGCCCCTCGATCCCGTCCGCCGCCGCCGGCAGCGCCAACCCGCCCGCGGGCTGGTCGGCGGCCAACCCCGGCCCGACCTCCACGCTGGGCGTGTGGCGGGCCAGGCGCACGGCGCGCTACGTCAACGGGGCGTTCAGCCCCGCCGGCACCACGGCCTGGGCGGTGGACGCGGCCGCTTTCGAGGCGGCCACCGGCGCGCCCGTCACGCCCGACAAGCCGCCCGCGCCGACCGGCGTCTACGCGACGTCGACCGGCATCGGGGCGGACAACACCGCGGCCGGGTATTTCGCGACGTTCGAATACGACGACAACGCGTCGTTCACGTCGCCGGAGCGGGCGTACGACACGTTCAGGAGCTTCACACACCGGACGGACTGGACGCCGCCGTCCGGGCGGTCGCACATCCGGGCGAGGCTCACGACCGCGGCCCGCGACGGGGGAACGCGGGGGCCGTGGTCGGCGACCGCCACGTACGGGACGGCGCCCGCCGCCGACGCGCGGGTGACGATCGCCGACGCGACGTTCGACAGCACGTACCCCAGCATCGCGGGCATCCGGTTCGAGTCGGATGGAGTGGTGCTCACCTCGCCGTCCTCCCACGCGCTCCACAACACGCGCTGGCTCAGCGCGGGCGCGTTCGGGTCGGATTACGAGATCCGGGCCACGCTGGCCGGCGGGTCGGCGGGCTCCCTCTGGTCGGGCACGGGCTCGTGGCTGTCCCTGGGTATCCCGCGGTGGTGGTTCATCGCCGGCCCGAGCGCCAGCGGCTCGCCCACGCTCACGACGGTCATCCGCGTCGACATCCGCCGGGCGGGCACGGCCGCCGTCTTGGACACGGCGACCTACACGCTGAGGGGCCGCCCGCCGGCGGGGACGCCGCCGTGAGCGCGCCCGCCGTCAAGCAGTTCCTCGCCGGCGACCGGGCAGCGAGCCCGCCCCCGGCCGGGCTCACGATCGAGATGGGCCTGGCCGCCCTGGCGGAGCCGGATGGCTTGCGATTGCCGTTCGCCGCGCCCGCCCGGGCCTGGGCGCTGCCGGCGACGTCGGACGCCGCGTGGGCCGCCCAGCCGTGGAACCCGCCGCCGGGACACGCGCGGGACGGGGAGGCGGACCCCTCGGCCTCGCCGAAGCCCTCCCTGGAACGCATCGAGGCCGCGGCCGGAGCGGTCTGGGACCGCCGGCACGCGGACAGTTGGCGGGCGGCGCTGCGCGGCGCCGCGAGGCGCGCCATCACGGCGGCATACGGCGAGGCGTCGGTCCGGGACGAGACCCTGCTGCGGATGCGCGGCGGCCACACCGACGCCCAGGACGCCGAGCGCGACCGCATCCGGCACGGCTACCGCATAGCCAAGGCCGCGGCCGACGACGAGCGCGGCGCCGCCGAATGGCCGTCCCCGGCCGACGTGCTGCGGGAAGTGCTCGGATGGTTCCCGGGCGTCGTGGGGAGCAAGTAAACCACTATAACCAGACCGTGCACGAACAGTGCAGCCAAATCGTACGTATATTAGCGCCCTAGTATTCCCGTCTGGCTCTGGCGTTAACCGGCGAACTCATGCGGCCAGCGGCGTATTCGGTAGCCAGCCCGATACGCTGCCACGAGATTCGAGGGCGCCGTAACGTATTTCAACGTGTGATAGCGCAGCAGGCCGAGAGTCAGCGGGGGGTTCGTGAAGCCGAGCATGGACAGAGTATATCAATTTGCGTGAAGGAGCGGGGGCATCGACCTGCTGAAGGACGGCGTCAACTCGCCGTTTGGCGAGGCCAACATCGCTGCGCAGACACTTTTCGCATCAAAATCGACAAACTTTTCGCGTTCCTCTAGTCAGCGATTCATCGAGCACCTGGAGGATGTGGGGAGGTTGTCCTGATGGCGACCTTCAGGACCCGCGCCCGCACGCTCGACATGCTCGGGAGTGTTGTCTCTCACATTATTCCGGCAGGTATTTCCCGGATTATTTCGGCAGGGCTGAGGCCGGGTTTCTCACATTGTTTTGATTTTGTCGGATTATTCGGGCAGGTAGCGGCAGCGTCGGCGCAAGCCGACGCGCTTGGGTAGCGGGACCGATCGTGGGCGGTCGAGGTCGCGGACCCGGCGCCGGGTTCGATTCAGAACGGCGGGCAGGGTTCGCCGAACAGGTGCAGTTGCCGTTCGTGGCAGGCGCCGGGCGGGGACTCGACCGTTCGGCAGCTCTGGTAGTAGCGGCGGATTCGGCGCCGGTGCCGGGCCTGGAACTCCTCGGCGATGTGGCTGAGGTATTCGGACACGACGACGAGGGTTTCATCGCTGGGTTCCTCGGCCCAGGGGTGGGATTGGATCATGGCTGCAGGTCCTGAAGGGCCTTGTGGATGTGATCGGCGGTGACGGTTCGGGTGTTGTCCAGGGCGGCGGCGGACAGCGCGTAGTGTGCGATGCGGTTGACGACCCGGGGCAGGCCGCGGGCGCCCTGGAACAGCGCTTCGGCGGCGGGGGGTTCGAACAGGGGCACCTCGCAGCCGGCCAGGCGCAGGCGGTGGGCGAGGTAGTGTTGCAGTTCGTCGCGTTCCAGTCCGCGCAGGTGGTGCTGGACGATGAGCCGCTGGGCGAGCGATTCGTGCACGGCCATGCTCAGTCGCCGTCTGAGTTGGGTCAGGCCCACCAGCACCAGGCACAGCCGGGATTCGGAGTCCATGGCGAAGTTGGTCAGCAGCCGCAGGTCCTCGAGCACCTCGTTTCTGAGGTGGTGGGCCTCGTCGATGATGAGCACGGGCTGGCGCCGGGCCTCGCACGCCAGACGGGTGATCTCGGTCTGGATGGCGCGGTAGGCGGTGGCCCGGTAGTGTTCGGAGGGCAGGCCCAGTTCGGCGCTGACGCACTTGTACATGTCCATCACATTGCCGGTGGTCAAGGACACGTAGCAGACCCGGTACAGTTCCGGGTGCAGCGCGTCGGTGAGGCGGCGGCACACGGTGGTCTTGCCGCTGCCGGATTCCCCGGTCAGAAGGCCGATGCCGCGCAGTTCGATCAGGTGCGTCAGGCGCGCCTCGGCTTCGCGGCGGGAGGCCGATTCGAACAGCTCGTCGGTCTGCGCGGGGGTTTCGAAGGGCAGCCGGGTGAGGGCGAAGTGGCGTTGGTACATTATTTTTTCTCCTTCAGCCGGTGCATGGCCAGGGGCGAGGGCGGGGGTTCATCGGCGGGCTCGCGCGCGTGCCCGCCCCCGGGGGCGCCGCCGCGCTTGATCGCGGTGTTGGCGTAGGCGTCCAGGAGCGTGGCCCGTCCGGCTTCGGTGTCGTTGTGGAGCACCTTCAGCGGCCGTGTGGGCGGTGCGTCGGGATCGTATCGCAGGGTGACGGTCAGCCCCACGAGCAGCGCGTCGACCTCGTACACGCGCCCGTGAAGCGAGACGGTGCGGTCCTTCATGACGCGCCGGCGGGCCTCGAACAGGAACAGGTCGTCAAGATCCAGCCCGGGCTCGGGGTAGCGCACCCGATCGGCGCTCAGCGCCCACTGCTCCAGCGGCGAGCGGCCCTTCAGCCCGCGATGCGGGCGTTGGTGGTAGTTCCCTTCCACCCAGGCCCAAAGGGCCCGGTTCAGCGGCTCGAGCCCCGCGGCGGTCTCGGGCGGCAGGTTGCCCAGCCAGCCGCGCACGGTGCGGAAGAAGCGCTCGATCTTGCCGCGTCCGGCGGGCTGGTAGGGGCGTCCGTGGATCAGCGCGATGCCGAGTTTGGCGCACACCAGCGCCAGTTGCCGGGAGCGGAAAGCGCTCCCGTTGTCGACGAACTGTGCCCGGTTCGGTTATGTGCCGAGTCGCTGGCAAGTGCATGAAATACGTGGCGGCGCCCGTATTGCTGGACACATAATCTTCAAAGCGACTTCAGCCACTTCAGCAGCGTCGGATCATCCCGCCAAATTGCGCCTTTGCGGCGTGCCCCGTCGGAATGTAACGGTGGCGAGCACGCTTCGAGCGCCTTCTCCTTCATGGCGATGGTGATCTCTGCGTAGCGATTGGTGGTCTCCACGCTGACATGTCCCAGCCAGTCCCGTATGACATTGGGTTCCACGCCGGACTCCAGAAGATGGACTGCCGTGCTGTGGCGGATCACATGGGGAGATATCGCTCGCTTGGTTGCGCGAGGTCCGGCCTGAACGAGTTGCGCGGTGTGGCGACGCACGATCTTGTAGATGCCGAAGCGGGTCAGCGCCTGTCCGCGCTGGGACACGAAGACCGGCCGATCTTCGTCCGACGCGGCGAAGGACCCGAGCAGCTCACTCAGCAGCGAGACCGTCCGCTTCCATAATGGGCACACCCGCCACTTGTCTCCCTTGCCGTGCAGATGCACCCGATGCCGGTCCAGCTCCAGATTGGCCAGACGCAGATCGGCGACCTCCTGCACACGGGCGCCCGTGTTGTACAGGAAGAGCAACAGTGTCCGGTCCCTGAGCGCCAACGCACCGGCTGGGTTCATCGTGGCGAACATCGCCTCGATCTGATCCAGTTCCAGATAGTGCGTTCGGGCGGGCGCCGCCCGTTTCGCCGGAATGCCGGCCACCCGTTCGGCTTCTTGCCACGATTGCGGCACCCGCCGGGCGAGGTAATCGAAGAAACTCCTCAGACCGACCAGGCGCTGGTTGCGCGAGCGGACATGGTTGCCGCGCTGCGTTTCCAGTGCATCGAGGAACCGCCCGACGCGTTCGGCCGTCAGGTCCGGAACCTGCAACCGGGTCAGTCGGCAGCGCCGGTCTTCGGCCACGAAGGACAGAAACAGCACGATGGCATCGCGGTAGCTGCCGATCGTGGCCGGGCGCAACCCCTTTTGCGACTTCAGGTGATCTTCGAAGTAGCTTTGCAGCAGCGCTCCCAGTGTCGGCGTTCTCATGGCCGCACCCCCTTCAGGCTCGGCGCCGCGAACCGCTCGAACCGCCCATTGGCCTGCTCCAGAAGTTCCGCGGTGACGGTCAGATAGACGGCGGTCGAGACTGGGCTGACGTGGCCGAGAAAGGTGGACAGGTGCAGCAGGCGAGCCGCCGGATTGACGCCTTCCCGATACCAGCCCAGCAAGGTGGACACGGCGAAGGAGTGACGCAGGCAGTGCAATCGCGGCGGGGAGACGCCGGCGGGCACCGTCAGATCCAGCTCCGGCACGATGCGCTGAAACACTTGACTGACCGACTGCGGGCAAATGGGCGCCGTCGCGTCTTCGGTCAGCGTGAACAGCGGATCCGAGGGCGAGGGCCTCGCATGCGGCCAGCGGACACGAAGGTAATCCTCCAGCGCATCCCCCATTCGCGGCCCGAACGGCACCAGGCGGCTCTTGAGGAACTTGGTCCGCCGGATGTGCAGGCAACGACGCTCCGGGTCCAGGTCCTGGTGACACAGCCGCGAGACCTCGCCCACTCGCAAGCCCAGCCCGTACATCAGCGCGAAGATCATGCGGTAGGTGGGCCCCCTGTGCCACCCCCGGGGGCGATAGTCCCGGAGGTTGGCCGCGCACCCGAGAAGCCGCTTGACCTGCGCCGGTTGAAACAGGAACGGCGTGCGCCGCTGAGTCGATCGGCGCGGGCGGGCCTGCAGCGGCGATGCCGCCAGAACGTCCTGCGCGACCAGCCAGCGAAACAGCCGTCGCAACACGCTGAGCAGATGGTTGTAGCTGCGTGCCCGGGTGCGGGGCCGCGACGCCAGGAAACTCTCCAGCAACATCGGCGTGATATCCGAGAGGCTCCCGGCGCCGTGCTCGAACAGGAACCGGTCCAGCAGCTTCAGGGCGCTTTCCTCGTTGTCGAATCGCTTGCCCAGCGCCCGGTGATGCGACAGGAATCGGCCGATCTCCCCGCCCAGAACGCTCCGAAAGGCGTATGGTGTCGTCATAGCACCGCCTCCCCGTCCCCGAGCGCCACGTCCCGAAGCGCTTCCAGATCGATCTTTGAGTAGACCTCTGTGGACTTCGGGTCACCATGCCCGATGTAGTCGCCTATGGTTTTGAGAGGGAACCGCGCGTCCACGAGCCGTTGCACACAGGCATGGCGCAGGGTGTGCGAGCCGGGACGGGCAACCGATATCCCGGCATTGCGCAGGTGCCGGCCCGAGCGCGCCGAGACCACGGCAAAGCCGATCGGCCTGAACGGCGGCCTCAAGCACAGGAACAGGGCGCGCTCCGCGCTCTCGGGCCGAGCGTGGCGAAGATAATCCACGATCGCTTCCCCGACCGCGGAGGACAGCGGAAAGGCCGTGTTGTGTCCCGCCTTGCGGTCCGGAACCATCAACCGGCCGCGTTGCCAATCGATGGAGTCCAGCGTCAATGCGGCGACTTCCCTGGCTCGCAACCCGTAGGTCACCAGCAACAGCAGGATCGCGTAGTCGCGCTTGCCCGACGCGCTGCGCCGCTCGACGGTCTCCAGCAGGCGTTTGACTTCGTCCCAGGAAATCGATCTCGGCACGCGCGATAACCGGTAATGGCGAGGGCTGTCGACGCTGGTGCTCAGGTCGCGGGCGATCAATCCTTCCCGATAAAGGTAGCGCAGAAAGACACGGACATGGGCGCATGCCGCACCCACCGCCGCCTTGCAAAGACAGCGGCCGGTCTCGATGGTAAACGCGCTGAGCACTGTCGGACACAGCGCCGCGATGTCGTCCAGTCCGATCCGTTGAAGGAATCGCTCCAGGCGCCGGAGATTGCACCGGTAAAGCGCGAGCGAAGTGGGCTGCAATCCGCGTTCCCGGCGAAGGAAATCGAAAAACCCGGGAGCCGTGTCCGCGAAGGGTATTGTCGGCGGTGCCGCCCGAGGTCTCTCGTAGTCCGGCAGCAGCAGGGCGAGCATCTGCTGCACCGGAACCCGCGCCACGTTGGCGATGTGGCGTTTGGCCTCCTTGGTGCGGCCCTTGCGGCGACGGGTCCGGACCCAATCTTCGACGAACCCATCAACCAGCCCCGGCAGCTCTTCGAAGTTGTCGACTCCGGCGTCGTGAGCGAATCCGGCAAAACGCGTGAGCACCGGCACACGGCGACGAACGGAGCTGGGCGCAAACCCTTGCTCGGTCATCCATACGACATACTTCTCGATCGGTTCGCCCAACCAGCAGTTGCGGACCCGGTCCAGCGTCTCGGGCTTGAGGAAGTATTTTTCCAACATCACAATCTCTCCTGTTCATGAAACGAGGGGAGATTGTCGACCGAAAGTTATGTGCCCTTGCCGATCGAACCGACTTTGACAATCAATGGGCTGCCAGCGACTCGGCACATAACCGAACCGGGCACAGTTCGTCGAAAATGTGGCGCGCCACATTTTCGGCGTACAGGCGCAATGGCAACCCGCGCCGTACGAGCCCCTGCTTGAGCACCGGCAGGAACGCCGCGGCCGCCTCGGAGAAGGTGAACGCCGCGTAGGGCACCACGCGGGTGGCGTCATCCAGCAACCCGATCAGGTAGGTCTTTCGCCGCTGGCGCCCGAGCCGGACTTTCGGCCCGTGCATGACGTCGGCCATCCACAACTCGGCGGCCTCCCGATAGGCAAAGCGGCGCCGGTCCCGCCCGGCGGCGGACCCGGGCGCCGGCTCAAGCGCCCCGGCGCGCTCCAGCAACCGGTGCACGGTGGCCGGGGCCAGAGGGTGCTCGATGCCTTCCTTGCGCGCCGCCTCGATGACTTGGCGCACGGAGCGCCCGGGCCGCTCCTGCTTCAGCTCCACCAACCGCTGCACGACCGGTTCGGGCAGGCGCCGGGCGCGGCCCCGGTCGGCGCGCCGCTTCGGATACAGCGCCTCGAAGCCCCCGGCGCGGTAGCAGGTCAGCCACCCGCGTATCGTGTTCGCGGCGATGCGGTCGCGGTCGGTGCCGGGGATCGCGTAGGTGAGCGCGGCCTTGGCCTTCAACCGCGCGCCGATGCCGCGGTGTCCGTGCGGCAGATGCACCAGGTCGGCGATCACGCCGTAGCGGAACAGCGCGATTTGCCGCTGAAGGTCCTTGTCGAGCTGGCTCATGGGTAAGTTCCGGTCCGTGAGGGGGCGCTCGCCCCGATGGTGGCCACGTTACCCGGCCACCGCCGGGGGGTCAGGCCCCATCCGTTGTTGGAAGCGCCCGCGGCGGGGCCGCCGCCCCAGCCCGTGGGGCAAAAAGCCCAGCGGCGCCGGCACCGCGGACAGCTGCTTGCCCAGTTCCGCACGCAGCACCGCCAGCGCGGTGGCACTGCGCAGCCGCACCCGCACCGCCCCCATCTCGGGCGGGCAACCGGCCAGCAGATCCGGGCGCATCCCGCGCACCACGCGCAGGGCGTTGCGCACCCGCTCGACGCGGCGTCCAACCCAGCGCGCCGCCCCCTCAAGACCCACCGGGCCGGGGCGCAGCACCGCGGCCGCGGCCGCCAGCGAGGAAGCCCGCTCGGCTTCGTTCACCACCTCCTCCAGCGTGCGCAGCGTGCCCGGCAACCGGGCAGCCAGGCAGTCGGGCAGCAGGCTGAACGTCGTGTGGCTCTCGCGGCAATACCAGCGCGCCACCCGGCACCCCGGCGGCGTCTTGCGCCCGTAGGTCCCGTGACCGGCCAGGGAACAGCCTCCAGCCGGGTGATTGGGGCACACCGTCAACCTTGCATATTCCCAGGCGCGGGCGTTAACGTATTCCTCGCCGGTGAGGCCGATTGGATACAGAAGTTGCACCGGCCGTGGCCCGGCGATGTGGTGATCGCGCGGGCCAACCTCTCCTTCTTTCCGAACGGCCAACCAGCGTACGGGCGCACACGCCCGGGCGCCAACCTCATGTCCCCGGACCGTCCTGTGGATTTATGGACGAGCCCTTCGGGCCGGCCCGCGCCCTGCGGGCCGTGGGGACAGCCCCCGGACAACGCTCACGCGTTGCCCACCGCCTGACCCCACTCGCGAGCCTCTCGCCCACGAACTCCACAGGACCCACCAACGATTGCCATGCAAGAAGAGATAGCGCTCGCCCAGCGCCGACAGCCAATCCGTCCGGTTTATTCCGGCATCCCCGGAAAATCGGCTACGAAAGAATGTGAGAAAAATCCCGGTCGTGCCGATCTAATAATGTGAGAGACAACAGGGAGGCAGCAGATTGCTGGAATTCCCACGGCTATAAGCGAGTTGTTCAAGAACGCGCACGATGCCTACGCCGATCACGTCGAGATCGATTACTACCGCTCGGATAATCTATTCGTTCTTCGAGACGATGGCATCGGCATGAGCCATGAGGACTTTGTGGCTCGGTGGCTGACAATCGGCACGGAGAGCAAGTTCGATTCCACGGGTGCTCCTCCCCGAGATCCGGACAAGAAACGCCGTCCGATGCTCGGCGAGAAAGGAATCGGGCGGCTCGCGATCGCTACTATCGGTCCTCAGCTGCTGGTACTCACGCGCCCGAAGACTGACGGTCTGGATTCGGACCTCACGGCTGCATTCCTGAATTGGGGCATATTCGCGTGGCCGGCGATCGACCTCGAGGAAATCGACATCCCCCTGCGGGCATTCCCGGCTGGCACGCTGCCGTCCGCGCACGACGTTGAGGAGATGGTGGGTGAGTTTCGCTCGAATGCCGAAAGGATCGGACACAGAATCGAGAAGCGGTTGGTGCAAGACCTTGTGGAGGAATTGAGTCAATTCGATGTAGACCCACAGGACATCGACTCCTACCTGCGCGACCCTTCGCTCAGTGGGGAGGGTTGTGGAACGCACTTCATCATCAAGCCGGCTTCGGCGTTACTGGCAGACGATATTGACGGCGATCCGACAGCTAGCAAAGTTGCCGCGTTGAAGAAGGCGACGCCCTTGAAGAAGGCATTACTCGGGTTCAGCAACACCATGACGCCGGAATCGGGCAGCGTGATCCACACTGCGTTCCGCGATCACATGTCGGACGAGGTGGCGGATGACCTGATAGGCGAGGAAGAATTCTTCACTCCAGAGGAATTCAAGAATGCGGATCATCGAATTAGCGGCAAATTCGACAAGTTTGGTCAGTTCCAGGGAGGGGTTTCGATCTACGGAGAGACGACAACCGAACATGTGATCGCATGGAGCGGTGGGCGTGGCGCACCGACCAATTGCGGCCCGTTCTCGATTGACTTCGCGGCCTTTGAGGGCGAAAGCAGGCATTCGACGATTCCCTACGACGAACACGCGAGACTGGCCATCAAGACCGAACAGTTGGGTGGGCTATACATATACCGAAACGGGATTCGAGTGCTGCCCTATGGCGATACCTATTATGACTGGTTGGATATCGAGTTCAGAAGAACAAAAAGCGCTTACTACTACTATTTTTCGCATCGAAAGATATTTGGCTCGGTAGAAATCGACGCGGAAACGAATAGGGGTCTACGTGAGAAGGCGGGTCGGGAAGGATTTCAAGAGAACAAGGCGTATCGTCAATTCAAATCGATACTCCAGAACTTCTTTCTTCAGATCACAGCTGACTTCTTCAGGGCCGACGGTATACACGCCGAAACCTTTGATCTGCGAAAGACCGAGCTATCCGAAGAAGACAAAGCGAGAAAGAAGCGGGAAAAGCAAGTTTCGCAGAGGAAGAAGAAATTCGAAGCTCAACTGGGCGTTTTCTTTGACAGGATGTCGAACAGTGCGCCTCAGGCTGAAGTTTTGGAATTGACCGAAGACGTTGCGGCGAAGTTACAGTCAGCTTGCGGAATTAGCGATCCCCAAAGGGCAGCACACGAGGTTCTTGAGCTAGAGCGGCAGGCGCAGGCGGATATCAGGAACATTGAATCTCGCTATCGTATTTCGCGTCCCCGCATTGGCCTGAGCAAGGCTACGTTACGCGATTGGAAAGTGTACAACACCGAATTTGCTTCGCTTAAGGAAAACGTGTTCGAACCGGCGCGTGACCTGGTTGAAGAAATCATCGGCGATGAGGCTCGGAAAGCGAAATTGTCGCTTGATCGCCGTATCCGGACGGAAGCAGTGCTTGAGGACCTTGGGCAGGACGCCCGAAAGACTACCGGGGAATCAAGCCGGGCGGTGAGGAATGAAGCGGACAAGGTCGCCTCGGAAGCACGGGATGCAGCGCGCCGGGCGCTAAAGGCAGTCGAGTCGGAGCTTCGGGTCGTATTGAGCGAATTTCATCGGCTCGACCTTGCAGAAATGCCCGATGAGCATTTCGTTGAGACCAGGAGTGCACTCGAAACGAGAATCCTGACGATCACGGAGGAGCAAAGCGGTTTGTTGCGTTCGGTTCTGGAACAACTTCAGGCCATTGACGTAACAGGAGAGACAACGGCAAGCGACCAGTTGATGGCCATCGAACAACGCAATCTTCTGCTGGAAGAAGAAGCGGAGGCCGACGCGCAATTGGCGCAATTGGGAATGGCCATAGAAATCATCAATCATGAATTTTCGGGGACGATACGCTCTGTCAGAAACGGGTTGCGAAAATTGAAGGCATGGGCCGATGTCAACGAAGGCTTGGCAGATCTGTATGCCAGTATCCGAACGAGCTTCGACCATCTCGATGGATACCTGACGTTGTTCACGCCGTTGCAGCGTCGCCTTTATCGAAAGGCGGTGGAGATCTCAGGTTCCGAGATCCACGATTTTCTGGAGGAGTTGTTCCGTGCACGTTTGGCGCGCCATAACGTAGCGTTAAAGGCGACGAAGGCATTCGCCACCGCCAGGATCGTCGGTTTCCCGTCAAGCTTCTATCCGGTTTTCGTAAACCTCATTGACAATGCCATCTTCTGGCTGTCGCAACAGAATCCTCGGCAGGAACGAAGGATTGAACTGGATGAGCGTCAAGGTACATGGCTTGTCTCGGACACAGGCCCCGGAGTCGATCTTCGCGACCGTGAAGCGATTTTCGAGTTCGGCTTCAGCAGAAAGCCGGGCGGTCGTGGAATGGGGCTGCACATCGGACGCGAAACCCTCCGCCGGGTGGGGTTCGACCTGCAGTCGGTCGGGGGAGACGTAGGTGCCACGTTTGGCATCGTACCGAAGGACGAGTCGTAGGGAACAGGGATGGGAACGGAAAAAGAATTCGGGAATCGTAGCCGCAAGTTCGCGCAGCGTTTTCTCAGAACAGCGGTAGTAGTCGATGACGAGGCCTACATGGCCCCGGATGTTGATGAAGGTCCAAAGGACGAGATTGTAGCGCCGGATCGGCACTGGCGGACATCAGTTCAAGAAGACCAAAGTCCGGTTGGCGGAAAGTCGGTGCACGCACTGAATGCACGGTCCATCATGGATGCGTTCTCGTCGCTCGGTGTGATCTGCGGAGTGGTCAGTCCGACGCAATCGGAGATAGACGCGGTGAAACAAGCCGACATCGTAGTCTTGGACTGGCTATTGCGGGATGGTAGTTCCAAATACACGCTGAAGTTGTTGCGCAGGTTGCTGACCGAAGAAGGGGACCGAAACTCGCTCCGACTGGTGGCCATCTATACTGGTGAACAACGGCTTGAGGATATCTATCAGAAAGCGTTCGATGAGTTGAACAAAAACGCACTTGATCCGAAGGACGACGGAAACAAAACGGACATACCGTATCGACACGGCAGGTTGGTACTTTACGCAAAACCTGAAGTGTCTCTGGCGGCGACGCTGAAAGACCGGAGCGTAGCAGAGGGGGCACTGCCGGGCAGGTTGTTGGACGACTTTGCATCTATGACGGAAGGGCTGCTTCCCGGCATTGCACTAACCTCGTTGACTGCGGTGCGAGAAGGCGAGCATAAAATCCTGGATCGATTCAGTGCTGAACTGGATCCGGCGTTTCTTGCTCACATGGCGTGTCTCCCCGATCCCGAAGATGCGGAGCGCCAGATTGTGGCCCATGTTGCCGAGGAGCTTCGCGGTCTCGCGGACGAGATAGTTGCAGCGGAGTCTCCCGCAGGCAAGCAAGCGGTGGAGCGCTGGATACGACACGATGGGCGTGCCAGCTTCGAGTTTGGCGACAAGAAACTCGATCCTGGACAGACGATCCAGTTGGCGACCGAGGGTTTGGAGGCAAGCACCGCGTTCTCGAAAAACGCCAAGAAAAAAGCCTTTAGATTCCTCACCGCGGGCTTTGCCCGTCCCGGGGCCGTCGACCTTGACGAGCAATTGGCGTGGATCATGAGCTTCCGGACGGTCTACAACGCGCCACCACCGATATTGTGGCTGGGGTCAGTCGTAACGTCGAATGTGGATGATGACGACAAGCATCTAATCTGCATGAGGCCCCGGTGTGACAGCCTCAGATTAGAAGAGAAGACATCGTTCATTTTTCTACCTTTAGTTAAGCCTCAGAAGAAGACAAAAATACAACTCGTCGTAAAACTCGGTAGCGATTTTCACAGGTTGGGCATAAAACTTGAGTCTGCTTCATTGATTCTTCGGAGCTTCAATCCATCAGAGGACAGGAGTGAGGTTGTTGCCACCAAACGAGAATCCGATGGCGACTTCGAGTTCACGGACGCCACCGAGAAGAACTACATCTGGCGTGGCGAACTCACAGCGGAATACGCACAACGGGTTGCGCACGCCTTTGCAACAACGCTGAGTCGCGTGGCGGTTGATGAATCCGAATGGCTCAGGGGAATGTCGAGAATGGGATAAGCTACTGCTTGACCGTACAAGTACCCTTGTTGCCGGAAATTGGCTCGTTTCCACCAACTGCAATGCGACGAAGTGCGCATGCATAACTCCAAGCCCGCCCAATGCAATTCATGGGTAACGGCCCGGACATTCCGGATGCGCTGCTGCAGGCACACGAAGAGGGGCAAGAGCGACGAACTGGACAAGATTAGCGCGAACTCGCCTCATGCCACAGGGTCCACTCGAAACCGCCATTTTGGACGGTCCTCCACGCGACATGTATCAGGAAGACCTTGAGCCTGAACGCTGGGAAGAAATCGTCGAACGCTCAGTGTGGTTGCGTTTGGCGAAACTGGAAGCATCGGGGCTGGATTTTGGAAATGCCGCACGAAGCCGCTTCGATTCCTTGTCTTCAGCGAATCCTTCGTGGAAATTGCTTTCTTATGAGCGCGAGGAATTCTCGCATTGGATGAGTGGTACTGGAGATCCAGACTACGAAGAAAACCGGGAGGTCGACATCGCGCCTCGCAAGCGGCAGGACTTGGTTCGATGGCTTAGGACCCCCCCGCCCAAGCGTCACCGTTTCTTTGAGGACACTTGGCGCGATACGTGTCGCACTCGGTTTTTTCATTGTCTTTTGGCCTTGCGCGACTTGGCCGAAGAAGAAGTCTGGCCAACAGCCTGCTGGCGAGAAGCACTACAGGTATGGAGCGAAGAAGGTCTGGTACAGCGGTCGTGGCGCTATGCGGCTCCGGTGGTACGGACCATGCCCGATGACACTTTGACGGAGATCGCACATGGCGTCGCGTGGTGGCTGGACGCCATATCCAAATTCGCTGAGATACAAGACGAATCTCTGCTTGATTTGTGTCGGCGCATTCTGAATCTTCCTCTCGAACCCGGTTCTGAGATGACCCAGGATCGCGAACAGATCCAGTGTGCTGTCAACGAAGCGATCAACCACCCGGTTGGTCTTGTTACGCAAGCGCTACTGTCTCTTTGGTTCAGGCGCGCGCCGAAGGACAATGATCGCCTACCTGCCGACTTTGAGTCCGTCTTTACGCAAATGTGCGATACGCAGGTAGAACGGTTCCGCCACGGCAGAGGATTGTTGGCATCAAGGTTGATCAAGCTATTTCGTGTCGATCAATCATGGACCGAGCAGCACTTATTGCCCCTTTTCGTGTGGTCAGATAATCCGGTGGAAGCCCAAATCGTGTGGGAAGGTTTCCTCTGGTCGCCGCGACTTTATCGGCCCTTGCTAGATGCATTCAAGCCGCAGTTTCTTGAAACCGCGAGCCACTACAATAAATTGGGTGAGCACGGTCGGCAATATGCGGCGATCCTAACATATGCGGCACTGGAACGCATGGACGGAGAAGACCCGATCAGATTTCAGTTCGCATTCAGCCTTTCTGGCAAGACATTTGGCCAAAATCGCTTGATCTGATTACTGGTGGCATCGCGGAGTCACTCGCAATTAACGAGCATCGCTTCTGGAGAGAGGTTCTCGGATGCGGTGGATTTGGTCTACGACTGGCTTCAGGCGATTGAGCGTCCCCACTACGTAGTCCGCCGGCTGCAAAAGAGCGGCCTCAGCGCAAAATTCCCGGATGCGGCGCTAGGTTTGCTGGATGCTGTCATCCGAGATCAGCCATGGCGCCCTCGTGAACTAGGGCAGTGCCTAAAGACCATTTCGCAAGCGATGCCCGTTTTGCAAAACGATCACCGTTACCGAAGACTGGAAGAATATGCAGCTTAAGAGCCTGCTGCAACGGGTGGTTTACACCATTACCCGCCTCGACCTTGTCCAAGAGTTCGCCAAGACGAGCGTTCGCCTAAGCCAGCTTCACGTTGGGCAATACAACCTCGTATGGTCGCGAAACTTGTCAAATGATCATGAGCTTTGCCCGGGCAGGCTACAGCATGGTCACATGGTTATTCGTCTCTTATGCCTCGCGGATGCAAGTGCACGCAAAAAGTCTTGCGCCAGGCGAGCCCAGTAAGTGGCTCCGAGCGCAAGGATGTCGTCGTTAAAGTCGTATCCGGGGTTGTGAATCATGCAACCACTGTCGCTGCCGCCGTTGCCGATAAACATGAAGCAGCCAGTGCTGGCATCGAGCAGGTAGGCGAAGTCCTCGGAGACCATCACAGGGTCGGTTTCGGAGTCCACATTGGCTTCACCGACGATGGAAGCTGCGGTCTTCAGGGCCAGGGAGGTGCTGTCGGCCGCGTTGATTACTGCGGGATAGCCGGCAGTGAAATCCACCTCGCCGCTCGCGCCGAGGCTCGCACAGACGCCTTTCACCACTTCCTCCAGGCGCCGGCACAACAGGGCTCGAACCTCCGGGTCGAAGCTGCGAATCCCGCCGCCGAGATTGACCTCCGCCGGGATCACATTGTCGGCATCGCCGCCGTGAATCCGGGTCACGCTGATCACCGCGCTCTTGAGCGGATCGACGTTGCGGCTGACGATGGTCTGCACGGCGGTGACCACCTGGGCGGCGACCGCCACCGGGTCGACGCCTTGTTGCGGTGCGGCGCCGTGAGCGCCAAGTCCCGCGATGCGAATATCGAAAGTATCCAGGGACGCCAGCATCGGCCCGGCCCGCGCGGCGAACCGGCCGGCCGGCAACCCGGGCCAGTTGTGCATGCCGAAGACGGCATCCACCGGAAAGCGCGCGAACAATCCCTCGTCCAGCATCCGTTTGGCGCCGCCAGCGGCTTCTTCGGCCGGCTGGAAAATGAACCGCACGGTGCCGGAGAAATCGCCGTGCCCGGCCAGGTAGCGGGCTGCACCCAGCAACATCGTCGTGTGGCCGTCGTGACCGCAGGCATGCATCCGGCCGGGATGTTGCGAACAGTGGGCGAAGGTATTCGACTCTTCCATGGGCAGGGCATCCATGTCGGCGCGCAGGCCTATCGTCGCCCCATCGCCTCTGGTCAGCGTGCCCACCACGCCCGTATCGGCGAGACCCTGATCCACATCGATGCCCCATCCGCGCAGGCGCTCGGCAACCAGGTCGGCAGTTCGATGCTCCCGGTAGGCCAACTCCGGGTGCGCATGAAGATCGCGCCGCTAGGCGACGAGTTCGTCTTCGAAGGCGCGTATTTCGGGGATGATTCGCATCACGTCACTCCTTCGCGGTGCGCCCGGGCGACGCCTTCCTGCTCATCCAGCGGAATCAACAGCACCAGTCCCACCGCGAACATGATCAGCACCACGGAGACGCCCCAGCGCTGGGAACCTGTCCACTGAGTCAGCACGCCCAGCAGGAACGGTCCCAGAAAGGCCGTCAGTTTGCCTGAGAATGCGAAGAAACCGTAGAACTCGTTTTCCTTTTCCCTGGGCACGAAGCGGCCCATGAGCGAACGGCTGGCTGCCTGATTCGGTCCCAGGAAAATGCCCGTAATGACACCAGCCACCCACAGCCACAGTTTGTCCGTTGCGGCGATCGCCAGCACGGTGGCCAGCGCCAGGCCGACCAGGGAGAGGATGATCGTGCGCTTGCCGCCGACCCGGTCGTCCAGATGGCCCATGGCGAGCGCGCCGGCGCCGGCGGCAACGTTCAGCGCGATCCCGAAGATCAGCACTTCCTGCAGCGTGAACCCGAACGACTCCGCGGCATAGATGCCGCCGAAGGCGATGACGGTGACCAGGCCGTTGTTGTAGAAGAAGCGCGCCACGAGCAGGCGGACGATCTGGCGGTAGCGGCGGATCTCCGTGAAGGTCTCACGCAACTGCCGCACGGCGTCGCCGACAATGCGGCCGCGCTCCGACGTGGCGGAGCGGTCTTCCGGAACCCAGAGGAGGAACGGTAGCGTGAAGAGGACGAACCACGCCGCTGTCAGCAGATTGGTGGCGCGGATGTTCTCCCCGGCTTCGGTGCTGAAACCGAACCACGGAACCTCCGGCTGGACCAGTGCCACCAACGCCAGCAGCAGCGCCAGCAGGCCCCCGATGTAGCCCAGCGCCCAGCCGTAGCCCGAGATGCGCCCGATGCGGCCGGGCGGCGAGACGTCCGGAAGAAAGGCGTTGTAGAAGACGGTGGCAAACTCGTATCCCAGATTGGCGATGACGACAAGTATCAGGGCGGCGGCAATCTGCCCCGGCAGGACCTGGTAGAGCCCTGCCGTGGCAATGACGCATATCAGCGAAAACGCGAGCACGAACGCCTTGCGGTAGCCGCCGCGGTCCGCCAGCGCGCCCAGAAGGGGAGAGCAGATCGCCGTGATCAGGGCCGTAACCGTTATGGCACGTGACCACAGCGCGGTGCCGGTAATGGGATCCGGTGCAATGACCTGGGTGAAATAGGTCGCATAGACAAAGGTAATCACCAGTGTCGTGAACGGCGAATTGGCGAAATCGTAGAAGGCCCATGACCAGATCGCGCGCGTGCCGTACGCCGGTTTGGGTGGACGATGCTTCGGTACGGGTGTCACAGGAGCGGACTCCCGCCGAATCGCTCCAGCCATCGCGGCACCGCATCGGCGTTGCAGACGTGTTCGGGCACCTCGCTCCGGAGCGCGGCCAGCGTTGCGTCCGTAGCCCACGGAATGGCCGGCTGCAGTGTGCCCGGATGGTTCGCGCTGATCATGTGCGGGCACAGCAGCACCTTGTCGCCCAGGGAGAGGATGCGGGCCTGCTTGCCCGGAGGTTCCTCGGGCAGCACGTCCAGCGCGGCGGCGGCGATCCGGTCCGCCTCCAGCGCGTCGCAGAGCGCGTCCGGATCCACCACGGCTCCCCGGGAGGTGTTGATGAGAATCGCCGATGGCTTCATGGATTCCAGTTCCCGTGTGCCGATCAAGCCATGGGTTTCCTCGGTCAGGGTGACATGAAGGGTAACAACGTCGGACTCGCGGAGCAGCGTCGGCAGGTCCGTCCGAACGATGCCCAGGCGCTCGAATTTTTCCTCCTCGACATAGGGATCGCAGGCTAGCATTCGAACCCGCCAGGTGGACAGCAACTCGGCCAGCCGTGAGCCGCAGCGGCCCAGGCCCACGATGCCGACCGTCAGGCCGGAATAGCCGTCGCCGCGCCGGCCGAGGTAGGTGCCCATGAGGCTGTCGTCGCGCCAGCCGCCGGCCTTGACGTGGCGGTCCCGCTCGCGCGCCCGCTTGAGCAGCGTCAGCATGAAACCGACGGTTCCCTCGGCGACGCCGCCCCAGTTGGCCTCGGTCGGGCAGTGAGTGACGAGGATGCCCCGGGCGGTGGCGGCGTCCAGGTCCACGTCCTCGACGCCGATGGTGTACTTGGAGATGATGCGCAATCCAGGCAGACGATCGAGAAAGGCGCCGTCGATGGGCGCGCGCTTGACGGTGGCGCCCATCAGGGCGTCGGCGCCGCGTGCCAGTTCAAGCAGGGCGTCGCGTTCGATGCCGGTTCGCCACGTCGCCTGGCCGAGCACCACCTCGCACCCCGCTTCCCGGATGCGTCGATGGGAGTCTCCGGACGCGTCGATCGGGATGTAGATGCAAACGCGGGGACGTTTCAGGTGCCGCTCCTGTCCACGTTCTGGAGTTCCCCGCCAGCCTGCAGTGAAACGCAACCGATTCCGAGCGCGAATCGCATGTGCTTTCTCCTTGTTTCGGGCCGATGCGCGTCCCGCCGGAATCTGCGGACCGGTCTGCAGTCAGTTTCGTTATGATAACCGGCTGGCGGCGATATCTCATCTGAGCCGGGTGCGTTCACCGGATGTCGAGGCGCCGCCTGTGCGGCAGCAAAAGGATATGGATCATGAGCAGTAGGCGCATTCAGGTGGACAGCATCGCCGAGGGCTTTCTGGAACTGCTCGAAGCGCGGGGCGTCAGGTACTTCTTCGGCGGCGGGGCCGGGACGGATTTTCCGCCGTTCATCGAGGCGTTTGCGAAGCGCGTGGCCCACGGCCGCCGGGACGGGCTCCGCCCGATCACGGTCATCCACGAGATCACCACGATTTCCATGGCCCACGGCTACACCATGGTCACGGGCGAGCCCCAGGCGGCGATGCTGCATACCATCGCCGGCACGGCAAATGCGGTGGGAGGGATCATCAACGCCGCCCGCGCCAGAATCCCCATGCTGGTCGCGGCGGGACGAACCTCCATCACGGAGAAAGGCCGCAACACCTCCCGCGCGGCCGCCATCCACTGGGCCCAGGAGTCGTTCGACCAGGCAGCCATGGTGCGCGAATTCGTGAAGTGGGATTACGAGTTGCGCTGCGGCGAACAACTCGAAACCGTGGTCGACCGGGCCCTGGCCATCGCCGCGAACCCGCCTTCCGGTCCGGTCTACGTGACGTTTCCCCTGGATGTGGCGGGCGAAGCGCTGCCCGAATTCGAGTTCAGCGCCGGGTCGAGATTGACGCCATCGGCTGCCGCGCGGCCGGAGGCGGCCGCTGTTGCCCGCGCCGCGCAGGCTCTCGCCGAGGCCGAGAATCCTCTCATCGTGGTCTCGTCCCTGGGTCGGGAACCGGATGCCGTGGCCCCGCTGGTGTCGCTGGCGGAGCGGCTGGCCATCCCGGTGGTCGAATCCTGGGGCGCCTACATGAATTTTCCCCAGGACCATCCCCTTCACCAGGGATTTGAACCCGGCGCGCTGGTAGGCGGAGCCGATGTCATCCTGGCTGTCGAATCCGATACGCCGTGGTTTCCGAACCAGGCGGAACCGCCGCACGATGCCACCGTGATCCAGGTCGACGACGATCCGCTCTACGAGCGCTATCCCATTCGCGGTTATCCGACGGATATCGGGCTGGCCGGCAACGCCGCGGGCACGCTGCGCGCACTGGAATCCTGCGCGACAGAGAACATGCCTGACCGTACCGTCATCGACGTACGCCGCAGGCGCTGGGAGGACGCGCACCGTCGTCAGCGGCAAGGGTGGCGCGATGCGGTACGTCGCGTGAGCGGCGATCGTCCGATGGACTATCGATGGATTTCACGATGCATCGGCGATGTGCTGGAAGAAGATGACATCGTCGTCACGGAGATATCGCTGGACCCCACGCAGACGAGCTTCAGCCGGCCCGGCACGTTTTTCAGCCATCCCCACTCGGGCGTGCTGGGCTGGGCGCCCGGCGCGGCGCTGGGCGCGAAGCTGGCCAGCCCCGACCGAACCGTGGTCTGTGCGATCGGTGACGGCAGCCATGTTTTCGGCGTGCCGACCGCCACGCACTTCATGTCAAGGGCCTGCGACTTGCCCGTGCTCTTCGTCATCTATAACAACGGCGGTTGGCAACGTTCGCGTGAAGCCACGTTCCGCTACGCCCCTGAAGGGTGGGCGGCAAGGGCCGAATCCGTGCCCCTCTGCGAGTTGGAGCCGTCGCCCCGTTTCGATTTCATTTGCGAGGCGAATGACGGTTATGGGGAACTCGTCACGGACCCTGAAGAACTGCCTCTCGCGCTTGAGCGAGCGCTGCAGGTGATCAAGGCCGAGAAACGACAGGCATTACTCAATGTGATCGCCAAAAAGGGTTAACATGTGATTCTGCTGCCACCGGCACGCACCTCGATGCCTTAAACAGTAACTCCCCGCCATATTGAATGAAAGCTTTCGTCAATCTAAGCGCAATTCCAGAACAAAGGATCCAGCCGCGGGTGGTTGGGTATGCAAATTACTGTATCGCCACGGAGCCAAGCTGTGACTTGTTCGAATAGGGTTGATCCTGGCGCGGAACTGATCGGTTACCTGATGCACTCTGGCTTTAGGGCTGGGACTCTCCAGCGAGTCATGCCCGCGTACATACACGTTCGAGCATGGCAGATAGTAGAAGGGGAAGCGCACGAGATATCGTCCTCATGATGCTCCACAGGACTCAGGGTAAGCGGGCTCATGATCCATCCGTGAGTTACAGACACAGTAGCTCGTCGCGTCACGCGTCGGTAAACAATATCATTTCCAATTGCATCAAGGCGACCGCTCAAATGGTCACAGACGAAGAAAACTACAGGATTATCAATCCTGGTGTAACCGAATCCAAAGGGTTGAAAGCTACCAAGACTAGCTGGAGATACACTCCAATTAAAATAAGCCACCACATTCCTGCCGACCCTGTCAGGGTGGTGAGTGACTTCTTGACAAAGCCAACTATCCCTACCATAACCATCGGCTGACTGAAACAAATTGCATATCTTCGTCTGCCTTTGCCGTAACGTAAATTGCCAACCAAAGACATGCCAAAAAACCTGGTTTTAGCCGTATTGTTCTAGACATTTGTATGATTGGCACACTCTACTCCGTACAACAAGTATCCTGTTTAGTGAGAATGTCTCGTGCTAAAGTGCTACCACTCTGTGCGACAACGTGTGATGTTGAAACCTCCAGGTCTCTGAGAGCATTTAGGCCGTACGTTCGTACTTGGGCGAATGCCTCCCCAGAATAACCATCCAACTCCGCCAATCGGACTACCATCGAAGCGTAAGCGTAAGCGTAAGCCTTCACCGCTAACTCATGTGACGCGGTGGCATTGGCTCTTTCTCTGTAAATTTCTGCTAGTCCAGTCAACCCATTAATAGACCCTCCTTCCCACAATCGACCAAAGTATTCTTCCGCAAGGTCGGGGTTGGATTCGGCAATCGAGAAAGCAAACCTGATAGCGCTCCGTTTGTCTCCGGTGTCCGCTGCCAACTTAAGTAGTGCAGTAGCTTCTTCCAACATCTTTTCATCAGTGCCATCGCAACGACGAAAACCTCCTTCAAGCCAGCTTATGTATTCATCAGCCGAGCGATTTGGGGGGAGGGGCACCCGTCCTTCCCGAATAAGCCACGCAGCTTCATTGAATCTTTCACTTGTATTCGGATAATCCTTGCAATAGACCAAGGAGTCATAAAGCATTAGGGCTGCTCGGGAATTTCCGCCTCGGGCGGCTTCACTTAGCGGGCCAAAGGTAAGCGGGCAATTTGAGCCGTCATTGTCCGTCGCCTGATTATGGGGTTTCCTTCGATGTTTTCATGACGAAGGAGGCTGGGAGGATGAGCGAGGGCAAACGGATGACGGTGCGCCGCTCGGCGGAGGAGTGGCGGACGATCGTGTCGCGGTTCGAGCGTAGCGGCCAGACGCGCAAGCAGTTTTGCACGGCGGAGGACTTGGCGCCGAGCACGTTTTCGTTGTGGCGGCGCAAGCTGCGGCGCTCCGAAGCGGGCAGCGGGGCGAACGGCGCGGGACGGTTCGTGGAGTTGGCCGATTCGCCGACGGCATTGCCGGCGTGGGAGGCGGAGCTGGACCTGGGCGAGGGGGTGGTATTGCGGTTGCGTCGCCCGCCGCGGTGTTGAACCTCGGCGGGGATTGCCGCATCTGGCTGTACACGCCGCCGTGCGACATGCGCCGTTCCTTCGACGGGCTCTCGGCGCTGGTGCGCCACGAGCTGGGACGCGATCCCACGAACGGGCAGTGGTACGTGTTCGTGAACCGCCGGCGCACGATGCTGAAGGTGCTGGCGTTCGATGCCGGCGGGTACTGGATCTGGGCCAAGCGCCTGGAGCAAGGGCGGTTCGCGGCGTTGGGCGCACGGGGCGGCGGGTCCCTGGCGTTGACTCGCACCGCGCTGCTGGCGCTGCTGGAGGGGACGGACATCGTGGTCCGGCGCCAGCGCAAGCGTTACCGGATGGCGGCGTGACGGGCGTGGAGCGGGTATAATCGGCGCTTCAACGGCGGCGAGTGCGAACCCCTTGTCCCACGCCCGGATCGAGGTTCTTCAACAAGAGAACGCGCGATTGAACGCGACCGTCGCCGACCTCACCGGCCAACTGGCCTCGGTCAAGCGTCAACTGGAGTGGTTCCAGCGCCAGTTGTTCGGGCCGAAGTCCGAGAAGCGGCTCGAGTTCGACGAGGCGGAGCAGGCGAGCCTGTTCGCGGCGCTGGGCATCGAGGCGACACCGGCCGGGGAGGCGCCCACGCAAGAGATCCGCTACCGGCGCCGGAAGAAGCGCCGCGACGGGGCGGTCAACGAGCACGGGTTGCGGTTCGACGAGACGGTGCCGGTGGAGACGATCCATGTGACGGACCCCGCCATCGAGGCGATTCCGGAGTCCGAGCGGGAGTTCGTGGGGGAGAAGGTCACGCACCGGCTGGCCCAGGAGCCGGGCAGCTACAAGGTGCTGAGGTACGTGCGCCAGGTCGTCAAGCGCCGGGACACCGGGCAGGTGTTGACGCCGGCGGCGCCGCCGAACGTGCTGGGGCGCGCGGCGGTGGACGTGAGCTTCCTGGCCGGGCTGCTGGTGGACAAGTTTCGATATCACCTGCCGCTGTACCGCCAGCACCGGCGCCTGGCCGACAGCGGGATCGCGGTGAGCCGGCGCAGTCTGACGAACTGGGCCGGACGGGCCATCGACCTGTTGGGGCCGCTGGTCTCGGCGCAATCCGCGCACATTTTGAGCGGCGCGGTCGTGGCCATGGACGAGACCTCGATCAAGGCCGGGCGCAGCGGGCCGGGCAAGATGCGCGCGGCGTACTTCTGGCCGGTGTACGGGCAGGACGACGAGTTGGTGTTTCACTACGCGCCGAGCCGCGCGCACAAGCACGTGGAGAGGTTCCTCGGGGATTTCTCGGGCACACTGTTGAGCGACGGGTACGGTGCGTACGAGGCGTTCGCGAAGCGCCGCGGCCTCGCGCATGCGCAGTGCTGGAGTCATTGCCGGCGTAATTTCGTGGATGCCAAGCAGAGCGATCCCGAGGGCGTGGCCGCGGCGTTGTCGCTGATCGGCGCGCTGTACCGGCACGAGAAGAAGATACGCAAGAAGAAGCTCGACGGCCCGGCGAAGCTGGCCTGGCGGCGCGAGCGCAGCGCCGCGGCGGTGGACGCGTTTTTCGACTGGTGCAAACAACAACGCCAGCGGGTGGACCTGCTGCCGAGCCACCCGTTCGGTCAGGCGCTGGCCTACGCGGCGGAACGCGAGGCCGGGCTGCGGGTGTTTCTGGAGGACCCCGGGGTCGCCATCGACACGAACCACCTTGAGCGGGGCCTGCGCCCGATCCCGATGGGCCGGCGCAACTGGCTGTTCGCCTGGACGGAACTGGGCGCGCGCCGCGTCGGGGCGATCCAGAGCTTGCTCGCGACCTGCCAGCTGCAGGGCGTGAACCCCTACATCTACCTGGTCGACGTGTTGCAGCGGATCGACCGGCATCCGGCCAAGCGCGCCGTCGAACTGACCCCAAGGGTGTGGAAGACGCTTTTCGCCGACAATCCGCTACGGTCCGACCTGGACCGCGCCCGCGATCCCCCACTTCACTAGGCCGCGAAAGTCCAGAACGGTCCAGTTTGCCCGCTTACGGCCAAAGAACCCTCCGCTGACGCCATCGTCAGAAACTTCAACGGATTCTGGAATCCCGGTTGAATAATCATATTGGATAGTAAGAGATTGGCCATCCGAGAAGACAAAAAGTTTTTCGAATTCGGCGTTAGCCTGTTGATACTCTGCTCGTTCGGCATTCCCCTCAAAAAGTTCTTCGCTCACATCGTTGATCGCGTTCAATTCATCGACGGTCCAATTCGCGCCCGGGATGACGGCATGAAGCGTCTGGGACTGTGTATCAAGCTGCGATTCCTCTTGATCAGTATCGAGACTCGACTCAAGAGTTTCCGGAACCGCTGATTCTATCTGGGAGACTGGTTGCGTCGGGATATTCGTCTTGTGTGCCGCAAGAAGGCGGAACACGAGCACACAAGAGACAATGATTATACTAGGAATCGACGCTATTAGAACGATACGAAGGGCTGTTTGTGATTCTCTATGTAGCATCTTAATGTAAATTCGAAAACTGGTGTCCTATCCAATTGATATTACATGGTAGTTGGATAGAACGCTAGCACACAGTCTACCGATAGTATACACATCAGTTTGTTCAATCAGCAATTACCGCTAATGCGTTCAGGCTGTTTGCTTTCTTGACCTCGACGGTTTGCGGCGTTACCCGCCGCTGACGTTGCCATTGGCTGTCTGTATATTGAGTACATTTTTTTCTGGTGGTTCGGAGAAGGCGCGTTGTCGTGCCTAGCGTTCTTGTTTAGCGACGCGATGCCATCAGCAGATCAGCGTGAGGCCGTCATCAACCGGCCTGGTTCTGGAGGAGGCCCGCGGCGATGTCACGGGAATCGTCCAGGGTTGCCACGATGCGGTCCCCGGGTACGCGCCGCAGAATGTTGAGCGTATCGAGCGTATCGCCGACGGCGCCGGACAGGCCCATGACGATGATTTCGGTATCGGCCTTTGTTGCCACATCGATGAGTTGCTCGATCACGATGGCGGCGCTGTCATCCAGATGCGTGGCGCCGGAGAAGTCGAAGATGACCACCTCGTGGTCACGGATATCGGCGCTGATGACTGCAACCAGCTTGTGGGACGAGGCCACCGTGAAGCTGCCCCGCAGCGCCACCAGGCCGACGCGGGCCGAGAGCGGGTCCACATTGGCCATGCGCGCATCGCCTGCGAAGAACGTCTGGTCCAGCAACGGCACCGAAACCACACTGTCCAGTTCCAGGCCTTCCAGTTGGCGTGCATGGGCCATCCCGGCGGCGATCAGGCCGATGGCGACCGCGGTGACCAGGTCTACGAATACCGTAAGGCTCAGGGTCATCAGCATGACGAACAGATGATGACGCTGGATGCGATGGATACGGCGCAGGAGGCGCCAGTCGATGACGTCCCAGCCGATCTTCATCAGGATGCCCGCGAGGGCTGCGTGCGGAATCGGCTCGACGAATCTCCCGAGTCCGAGCAGCAGGGCCAGCAGGAGGATCGCCCGCACAATGCCGGATACCTGGGTCGATCCGCCGGCGCGTATGTTGGTCACGGTTCCCATGGTGGCGCCGGCGCCGGGTAGTCCGCCGAACAGTCCCGCGACCATGTTGCCGAGGCCCTGGCCGATCAGTTCGCGATCCGGTTTGTGACGGGTACCGGTCAGGGAGTCTGCGATCAGGGACGTGAGCAGGCTGTCCACCGATCCCAGCAGGGCGAGGATGATGGCCGGCTCGATGGCGGTGACCAGAAAAGCGGCAGTCGGCCATTCGATCTGCAGATGCGGCAGTCCCGCCGGAATCTGCCCGATGACCGGCGCATCGGTCAGCCACAGCATGCCCAGCAATGTGCCCGCAATCAGGCCCACGATCGGCGCAGGCACCAGCCGGGCCATCCGCAAGGGCCAGAAGACCCCGATGGCAAGCGTTGCAAGGGCGATGACCAGAGCGCTTGTATTGATGTCGCCGAGCGCCGCCGGAAGATCCCGGAGGGCTCCCATGGGCCCTTCCGGAGAGGTGGGTGCGCCGAGGAACGGCAGGACCTGGATCAGCATGATGATGATGCCGATGCCGGACATGAACCCGGATATCACTACATGGGGCGTATACGCGACAAAGCGTCCGACCCTGAATACGCCCAGCAGCACCTGGAGCAATCCGCCCATGACCACGACGGTCAGGGCTTCGGTCAGTGTGCTGGCATGGGTGGTGACAATGACCGCCATGGCAACGGTCATCGATGGGGTAGGGCCGGATATCTGGGATTTCGTTCCGCCGAATGCCGAAGCGAAGAAACCCACCGCAATGGCGCCGTACAATCCGGCAGCCGCGCCGAGGCCGGACGCGATGCCGAAGGCCAGCGCCACCGGCAGCGCCACCACGGCGGAAGTGAGTCCGCCGAAGAGATCGCCCCTGAACGTCTCGATGTCGTATTTCACGTCGGCTCAATAGTAACCAACAACGAAGCGACTCGCTCGTGTACGCGGGAAGGTCACGCGGCCGGCCGCGGCCGCGGCACTTCGCGGCGGTGCAACGCTGCTACAGCTTTCCGGCGGCGTAAAGCCGGCCGTAATGCTCCAGCAGCGAAGTGGCTTCCTCCACCAGGGCCCGGCCGTCGATACCGTCGCGGGCAACCACCGAAATCCACCGTTCGGCCACCTGCCGCTGGCTCTTCTGCCGGAGCAGTTCGACTTCTTCCGGAGGAAGGTGGATGAACTCGCCTGAGGCTTCAGCGGCTTGTTCGCCGGCGACTTCCATGGCCATCCAGCTCTCCCCCATCCACTTGGCGACGTTGCGCCCGGAATTGGCGTCGATCACGGATTGCAGGTCCGCCGGAAGGCTGTCGTAGGCGCCCTGGTTCATGGTGACCATGAGCACCTGGGCGTTGAATCGCGGCCAGGTCTCATCGTCGAGGAGAATGTTGTAGTCGACGAGGTCGTGCACCTTGAGGCCGAACGAGGCCTCGTATGGAATCAGGGTTGCGTCGACGATACCCCTGGAGAGCATCTCGGGAATTTTCTGAACCGTGGTGCCGATGGCCGTTGCGCCCCATGACTCGACCATCCACCCGGCAACGCGCGTTGGGATCCGGTACTTCCGGCCGGCCAGTTCGGCGGTGGTGCGGATCGGATCCTTGGAGTGAATGAGCTGCCCGGCATGAACGAAGAGGGAGATCAGTTTGTAGCCTTGGAACTCCTCGGGATGATTGTCGATGAAATCCTGAATAGCATAATTCATTACCACCGGATGCGCGGCCAGAAAGGGAAGCTCGAAGACTTCGATTCGCGGAAACCGGCCCGGCGTATAACCCGGCAGCGTCCAGACTATGTCGACGATCCCGTCAAAGGCCTGATCGATCAGCGCAGGCGCCTGCCCGCCCAGGTGCATGGAGGGGTAGATGTCGATCTGCAGGCGCCCGCCGGAATCCGCTTCGACCTTTTCCACCCACGGCGCCAGCATCATGGCGTGGCCGGGCGCCACGGGCGGCAACATGTGGTGTGCCTTCAGACGGACTTCCTGAGCGCAGACAGGCGTGGCGACGGATGCGAGAGTCAGAAGGATCGCTGGGAGTATTCTGATCATCCACTCATCTTAACCGATGCCAATGCCGATTGGACTGAGTCAAATGAACAAATGCCGATTGGACAAACGTCAATGGGACAAAAGAAAGGGGGCGCCCGTTATGCGCCCCGAATTTCCCGGCAGTGCCAAGGCGAGTCGACGTTACTCCCCGAAACTGTTGCTGCCCGTTGCGCCGACGCAACATTCTTTGCGGCGCAACCATTGTAACATCACGTGGAGAAAATTGCTGACCATCTTTTGAGCAGATTGCGTTAACGGGAAACGTCCACGGTCAGGCGCAGGTACGCGAACCGGCCGAACAACCCGAAGGGTGTTTCCGTCGGGTAGCGTATGCCCCACAAAACGTTCGACAGGTGGGTCTTGGGCAGTTCGGTCGGCAGTTTGTCGGCAACGTTGTTGATGCCAAGGGCGCCGCGCACGGAGCCTAGCTGGAATCGGGCCTCCACGTCGACGACAGTGGCGGCCTCGATACGAATCATGCCCGTATCCAGCGGGTGCTGAGTCGTGGCGCCATAGTGGTTCAGGCGCACCAGCCCGCCGTATCGGTCATGCTCCCAGTCCGCGGTGAAGTTGGCTGGCCGTTCGGGCTGGCCGTTTTCGAGAAGATCTGCCGTCCATCCGCCGAAATAGTCGGAAAATTCCAGGTGGCCCGGCGCACCGGCCGGTGTCTTGCGGTCCACGATGCCGGTTTCGTTGACGTTGGCATTGGCGGACAGCAACAGGTGGCTGGCGCCAAGGGGTGTTCCCCAGCGGACCGTAAGGTCGGCGCCCTGTGTCTCGGTGTCCACGCCGTTGAAGAAGAATGCCGCCGTACCCACCCGGATGGCATCGCAGGCCGGGATGCCCGCGCAGCCGATCCCGGCGGACCGGACAACACGGTCTTCAACATTCGTTCTGTACATGTCGATGCTCATATCGAATTCGTCCAGCGTCAGTACCAACCCGGCGCTCACGTTGCGAGAGGTCTCGTGTGCCAGGGAGTCCACGCCGAATGCACGGGCAACCTCATGACCCTCGTTCACGGCAAATACCGTCGTCAGCCCGGTTTCGCTGCCGACAAAGAGGATCGAATTGAAGCGCCGCTGTGAAAGGCTGGGCGCCCTGAAGCCCGTGGAAACGGCCCCTCGCAGCGCAAACCCGCCTCCGAGCTCCAACCGTCCGGCCAGCTTGCCCGTGGTCTGCGAACCTGCATCGCTGTAGCTTTCGGAACGCAGAGCGGCCGCGACGGCGAACGAATCCGCAGGTTGAAACTCAAGTTCAACGTAGGCGCCGCTGTTGTTGCGGCTGTCGTCGCTCAGTCGGGCATTCTGCGGGCTGTAGCCCGGATAGCCCTGGAATCCGCAGGCGGCGACGATACCTGCCAGGGGCGTGCCATCGGGTCCGACGGCGAATCCTCCGTAGTCTTCGGCGTGGGGCAGACCACATGACCATGAGGCTTCGTCACCCGCGGTTTGCCCGTAGTTTTCCACACGATGCTCAAATCCCGCGGCCAGCGCGCTCAGTGCGCTGTCGGCAAAGGTACGGCGCACATCCAGATTGAGTGTCAGTTGATCGAACTCGATCCCTCCGCTGTTGCCGCTCATCGGGCCCGCATTGGCGATGATGTCGGCGATACTCGCGCCCGGATTGCGATCGAGATAGTGAGCGCCGACGGATGCATTGATCGTGTCGCTCACACCGAAACCGTATTCGTTGCGCCCGTAGGCGCCGCTCAGGTCAAGGTCCCAGTCCGAAACCGTCCCGCGCCAGCCGACCACGCCGGAGATGTCGTCGATGCGCGACTCCTCGTAGGGGAGAAAGCCGTTCGGATAGACCGGGTGCGTGTTGCGCTCGTGGAAGTTGATGAAGTTCGGCACGACGAAGTCCCAAGTGTCGTTGCCGGACCGAAGACCCTCCCAGTAGTTGTATCGGAACCGGTAGGCGCCGCTGGCGAGTCCCTCGCGGCGGGAAAGGCCGCCGAACCCGTACACTTCGGAATCGTCGCCGATGGGCAGTTCTGCATTGAGGAAAAGGAACGCGCTGTCGTTCAGCGGCGAACTGTGCGTGATCAGCCGGTCCTGAAAGTTCGGGTCCAGGCCGCCGTTGCCGCCGTTGCGATTCAGCGGTTCTTCCTTGTACCACTCCGCCGTGACGTTGAGGAACCCTTCATCTCCCAGCGGGACGCCGCCGTTGAACGCAGCGCCAACCCGCGATCCGTTGCCGTCGCCCGTACCGCCCTGAACGGTGAACTCACCGCCATCGGCGCGATCCCGCAATTCGAGATTGATGACGCCGGCAATGGCATCCGAGCCGTATTGTGCGGCCGCCCCGTCGCGCAATACCTCTACGCGGGCCAGGGCGGTTGACGGTATGGCGCCGAGATCCGTGCCGCCGGTGCCGTAACCGATGACGCCGTCGAGCACCCGCAGCCAGGCCATGTTGTGCCGCCGCTTGCCGTTGATGAGGACCAGCGTCTGATCCGGGCTCAGGCCCCGCAGCGTGGCCGCCCGCAGCAGGGCGCCGTCACCAACGGCCTGGCGGGAATAATTTAGCGATGGCGCCAGTTTCGTCAGCGCGGCGCCCAGGTCCGCCTCCCCGGACCGCAACACGTCGGCTCCCTGAAACGAATCCACGCCCACCGGCAGCTCATTGGCCAGCGTTTCCACGCGGGCGCGGCTGCCGAGAACGACGATTTCCTCGATTCCCCTGGCGTTTGCCTGGTCGACCGCCGCCTGTTCCTGTCCGAAAACGGTGGTAGTGGCGACAGCCGCGATCCAGCCGAGCGACGAAACCACTCGGCACATCCACGGATGGCTATTGAATTGTTGCATCGATCTTCCCCCTGAATCCCTGCAATCAAGTATCGATTCCAATTCTATTGCACGCGCCATGCGCAATGGCAGGGAAACTGCCCTTGCTGCGCCTCTGCGATGAGAAGCGTGGGTCAGCCCTCCCTCAACAGCGTTGTGATCGGCGCCCTTGACGCCGACAGGGCGGGGAAGAACCCGCCGATTACTGCCGTCAGCGTGGCCACGAGTACGCCCGCGCCGAGCACGTCAGGCGTGGTTCGCAGCACGAAGCGCACCTCGCTGAACGTCATGAAGTTGGTGGTGCCCGCCGATACGTTGTTGAGTGGCAGCGCGAGCAATGCGCCCAGCGCTCCCGCGGCGAGCCCGAGCACAGCGGCTTCCAGCACGAAAACGCCCAGGATCGTGCGCCGCCGGAAACCCAGCACGCGCAGGGTGGCGATTTCCTTGCTGCGTGCGGCGACCTGGGCGTACATCGTGTTCGCGGCCGCGAAACAGGCACCGAAACCCATCATCACGGCGATCAGGTTCCCCAACATCAGGAACACGCCACTGGAAGCGTTGCTCTGCGCTTCGAAATAGCCCGGCTCGTCCCGCGCGGCCACGGTGATCTGCTGGGAGCTTTCGATCTCCGCGATCAGGGCGTCGACCTGTGCCGGGGATTCCGCCACAAGCCGCGTGGAGGAGTAGTAGTTCTGGCGCCGGAACGAATCGCCGAATTCCTGCACGTTGCCCCAGATTTCCGATCCGTAACTGGAGCCGCCGGAATCGAAGATGCCGGCCACGGTGAAGGTAAACCGCCCGAGATCGATCGTGCTGCCGAGTTCCAGGCCGCCCGCCTCTCCTTCGAGCTGGTCGCCGACGATGATTTCGGTTTGCCCGGGCACGAATCGCCGACCCTCCGTGATCCGGATATAGGGGCGTAGTGCAAATGCGTCGTCTTCCACGCCGCGCAGTACCGCATTGGTTTCGGTGCCGTCCGGGCGCTCGAGAATCTGCAGCGTCATGGTTTCCCCGGAAGCCAGCGGTTCGCCGTCGGCGCCGCGCGCAACCCCGGGCATCGAGGCGAGAATCCGGTGGGTTTCCGTGGGGAAGTAGCTCTCCATTTCCGAATTTGAGCCGTCGCGCAGCACGATGACCGTGGAGTTGTCGCCACTGGCGGTGAACGCCACCCGCAGTCCGGCGCCCAGGGCGAGCACGCCCACGTAGACCAGCACGACTAAGGCGATGGAGACGATGGTCATCAGCGAATTCGCCTTGCGCACGAACAGGCTCCTGACGTTGTACTTGATCGGTATCATCAGGCCACTCGGCGAAGGCCGTCGACGATCTTCATGTTCATCGCCTGAAGCGCGGGGACCAGCCCGGCCGCCAGGCCCAGAAACACGCCGATGCCCATCACCAGCGTCGGCGTCCTCTCGCCCAGCCGCAGCTCCGAAAAGGTCATGCCCTGGGACGCCAGAAAGGAGGAGAGCGCGCCGGCTACCAGCACCATGAAGGCAAGCCCGATGGCCGCGCCCACAACGCCGACGCTCAGGGACTCCAGCAGCACGATGGCCAGCACCCTCGAGCGAGTGAAGCCCAGCGTTCGCAGCACGGCGACCTCGGTCGTTCGTTCCCGGGCGGCCATGGCCATGGTGTTGACCGTGATGAAGAAGATGGAGGCGATCACCGCCAGGCCGATGGCGGAAAACAGGAACTGTATGTTACCCATCATCTCGAGAAAGGACAGGAAAAACGCGGCCTCGGTCTCCGCCCGCACCTGGTCCGGCGAGTTTTCGAACATGGCCTCCGCCTGGGCGATGGTTTCGTTCATGTTGTCCGGAGAGTCGAGCAGTATGTAGAAGGAGTTGATGGCCCCCGGGTTGCCCAACGCTTCCTCGACGTACTGCCAGTCGAAATAGAGCACGCGCTCCGCGGCTTCGTCGGTGGGATGGGTAAAGATTCCCCGCAGCGTCAGCTCGATATCCACCGGGTAGATGTCCCCTTCGATGGTGATGACGTCGCCGGGTTCCCAACCCTTTTCTTCCGCCAGCGCCCCGCCGGCGATGAACGCCGTGCGTTCGGCGCGCCATGCATCGATTGCCCCCGGGCTGAACTCAAGCTCGGGATAGACATCGGGAAACGTGTCGGGATCGGTGCCGAAGCGCGGAAAGAAGTTCTCGGGCCGGTCATCGATGTAGCGGCCCTGGAACCAGTTCATGATGGTGATGCCTTCGACGTGTTCCAGCGCAGCCAGCCGTTGCTCGTAGGCCGCCGGCATGGAGAAGGTCAACGATATGGCGTGGCGCACGACGAGGCGGCTTGCGTTTGCCGAGTCGACGCCCGACATCGCGGCCAGCAGCAAATCGAGGAAGGCAAGCAGTATCAGCGCGATCGCGATGCTCAGTACCGTGAGGATCGTACGGCGCTTGTTGCGCAGCAGGTTTCTGCGGATCAGCTTGAACATCGGCTAGTGTCTCGTGGCCGAATGCAGGCGGCCCTTGTCCAGGTGCAACTCGCGCCGGGCGCGTTCGGCGGCCCTGGGGTCGTGGGTGACCATGACAATGGTCTTGCCGAACTCCTCGTTGAGCTGGGCCAGCAGGTCGAGGATCTCCTGGGCGCTGCCGGCGTCCAGGTCCCCGGTGGGCTCGTCGGCGAGCACCAGGCGGGGGTCGGTGACGATGGCGCGGGCGATCGCCACGCGCTGCTCCTGACCGCCCGAGAGTTGGCGGGGATAGTGGTCCTTGCGGTCCGCCAGTCCGACGACTTCCAGCGCCAGATCCACTTTCCTGCGCCGCTGCGCGCGAGAGAGTTTCGTCAGCGTCAGCGGCAGCTCCAGGTTTTCATAGGCGGTGAGCACGGGTATCAGGTGGTAGAACTGGAACACGAAGCCCACGTTGCGGTGGCGCCATCCGGCCAGTTGGCTGTCATTCAGCGCCCCCAGACTCTGCCCCGCCACACGGATTTTTCCGGACGTGGGGCGATCGATGCCGGCGAGCAGATTCAGCAGCGTGCTCTTGCCGGACCCCGATGGCCCCATCAAGGCAACGAACTCGCCCTCGGAAACATCCATGGAGACGCCCGCCAGCACCTTGATATCGAACGCATCCCTCCGATAGTTCTTGGTGACGTCCGAGATCTCTACCAGTCCTTCAGCCATGCAACGTACTCCGTGTACTAGTTTTCGGCGATCCGGACGCGCTGGCCGTCCTCGAGTGACGCTACATCGCGGCTGACGACGGTTTCGCCGCCGCTCACGCCTTCCAGTACTTCCACGCGGCCGTCCGACGCCTCGCCCAATTGGACACGGGTCCGGCGCAGCACATCGTCATCGACCTGGAACAGAAACGCCGCGCCGCCCGCATAGTGTATCGCCTGCTCGGGGACCAGCAGCTTGGGCGGTTGGACGAGTTCCGTTTCATCGACGCCTTCTTCGAGAAAGGTCACCGTGCAACTCATGTCCGGGACCAGCCGCAAGTCGATGTTGTCGATGCTGACCTTGACCTGGACCACGGCGCGCTGCCGGTCGGCGGTGGGCACGATCTGCCGAAGGCTGCCGCTGTATTCGAAATCCGGCACCGCGTCCACGCGGATGCTGGCCCTTTGCCCCAACTGCAGCCGGGCTATATAGCTTTCGTTGATGTCCGCTTCCACTTCGAGCGACGTGGGGTCGGCGATGCGCACGATCGAGCCGGTGGACTGCTGGGAGGTGAAGCCGCCCGGGGCCACCATCTCGCCGACCTCGATATTCCTCTCGATGACCACGCCGTCGATGGGTGCGCGCACCACCGTATAGTCCAGTTGCGCCTGCGCCGCGTTCAGCCGGGCCTCGGCGGTGCCGACCTGCGCGACGGCCACGTCACGCTGGGTGATCGCGGTGTCGTAAAGCGCCTGCGACGTGAGCTGGTCCTCGACGAGGTTGGCTTGCCTGACGAGTTCGCGCTCGGCGTCGGCCAGCCGGGCACGGGCCTCGTTGAGCGAGGCCTCGGCGAGGCGAACCGATGCTTGCAGGTCCTCGCTGTCGAGCACGGCAATGATGTCGCCTGCGGCGATGGAATCTCCTTCATCCACCGGCAGTTCGACCACCCGGCCGATGATCTTCGCGCCGACAGCGGCCCGCGATCGGGCATAGGTGTAGCCTGTCGCCGTCAGCACCGTGGACGCCTGGGTGGGCGTGAGCACCTGCACCCGGGCGGTTTCCACCCGGGGCAACAGCCAGGGAACCGGCAGGCGGTAGGCGAAGTAGACGCCGCCCAGGATGATGGCGCCTCCCAGCAGCCAGAACCACCATCGGGCGCGGCGGGGCGAGTAGTCGTCCTCGCTCATTTGCAGCGCCGACAGGTCCGGTCGCCGGTCTGTACCGCCTTCACTCATGCCTGACTCATGACTCCAATGACCTGAAGCGAACCTTCGTAGATCATGCTTACCGAAACATAGAGGATGACCGCAAGCCCCAGGTAACCGATCCAGTGGTTGCGCGCGAGAATCCGGGCGATAAACGCGGCGGCCAATCCCATGAAGGCGATGGACAGCGCCAGGCCGAATATCAACACCCAAAGGTGATCCCGCGCGACGCCCGCCACCGCGAGCACATTATCCAACGACATCGAGACGTCGGCAATGATGATCTGCGTGACCGCGGCACGCAACGATTTTTCGGGCGCCCGGGCATTGTCCACCGGCTCGCCACCGGCCATCGCCGCGATGTTGCGGGCGGCGTGTTGCTGCTGCGACTGGGCCCGAAGCTCGCGCCAGAGCTTCCAGCTTACCCACAGCAGCAGGATGCCGCCGGCCAGCAGCAGACCGATGATCTGCAGCAACTGAACGGTCAGGAGCGCGAAAATGACCCGCAGGACAGTGGCCGCCGCGATGCCGAGGACCAACACCCGTCCGCGCAGGTGGGCCGGAAGCCCGACGACGGCCATGCCGATGACGATGGCATTGTCCCCGGCCAGCACCAGGTCCACCAGAATCACCTGCACGAGCGCGGAAAATTCCGAAAGGGAGATCAGGTCCATTCAGTTCTCTCGATGGGGATGGCCGCAACAGCGGCGATAGTTTGCCGTTATTTGCGTCAGGATTCATCCTGGCATCTTCACGCGGGCCGCTCGCATGCCAATCCGGACGTGCTGCAGCCATGTCGACCGGCGGGACCGGCATGCTGACCAGCAGGACTGCCATGGCGGCCGGCGGAACCGGAATGCCGCGGAAGCCGGATGCTGGCCCATGGTGGCGGAATTTTCTATGCTTTTGTTCCGCTTCCGGAGGACCGTGACATGACAAACCCGCTTCGATGTCGATTCGTGCTGTGGCTGGTACCGCTGACGTTGGTAATGCCGGCGTTCGCCCAGGAGGCCGACGAGGCTGGCGAGGACGACGGGGAGGATCGCGAGACGATCGCCGATCTCACCGAAAACAGCGACCGCTTCGATGGTCTCTTTACGCTCTACCGGGACCGTGATACCGGCGAGACGCACATGGTGGTCATGCCGGAGCAACTGGACCGGGAGTACATCTACGTTTCGGTGAGCACCGACGGCGTGGTCGAGGGCGGCACCTTCAGGGGCAACTACCGCGAGAACCGCGTGCTGTCCGTCGGGCGCCACTTCGATCGTATCGAGATTCGCGCCGAGAATACTGCGTTCTATTTCGACCCCGACAACCCGCTGAGCCGTGCCGCGGACGCCAATATCAGCCCCGGGCTGCTGGGCTCGCAGCCGATTCTGGCGGAGGATGAAGACACCGGCGCGATGCTCATCGCCGCGGACGAACTGTTCGCCAGCGAAACGCTGTCGCAGGTCAAGCCCTCGCCGAATCCCGATCGCGACGACCGGGACCGTTTCGAACTCGGCAGCCTGAGCGACGAGAAGAGCAAGATCACGTCGATTCGCAACTACCCGTTGAACACCGACGTGCAGGTCGAGTACGTCTACGAAGATCCGGCGCCCACGGTCTCCGGGGACGAGGATGTCACCGACAGCCGTTACGTAAGCATCCATTTGCAACATTCCCTGATTGCGATGCCCGAAAACGATTACGAGCCGCGGTTCACCGACCATCGCATGGGTTTCTTTGCGGAGCAGGTCACCGATCTGACCGACGATTCGGTGACCCCCTACCGGGACCTTGTGCAGCGCTGGCACCTGGTCAAGCAGGATCCTTCCGCGGCCATCTCCGAACCCGTGGAGCCCATCGTCTGGTGGATCGAGAACACCACGCCCATGGAATTCAGGGAGTCGATCCGCGAGGGCGTGCTCGCCTGGAACCGGTCGTTCGAGAAGATCGGCTTTCGCAATGCCCTTGAAGTGCGCGTGCAGCCCGACGATGCGGACTGGGATGCCGGCGACATCCGCTACAACGTGCTTCGCTGGACTTCCTCGCCCAACCCGCCATTTTCCGGTTACGGGCCGTCGTTCTCCAATCCGCGCACCGGCCAGATCATCGGCGCCGACATCATGCTCGAATACTCGGGCGTCACGCGGCGAGTCGACTATCAGCGCATTCTCGACAATCTTGATTTCTCTCAGGTTCCCGAGCGCTTCGAACCCGGTTACTGCTCCATCGGCCACGAGTTGCACCTGAGCCAGGCGTTCGGCCGGCTGGCCGTGGATGCCCTGCAGATGGGTTCGGCGGCGGAAGAACAGTTGATTCACGAGTTCCTGGTGGACCTGACGTTGCACGAGGTGGGCCATACCCTTGGATTTGCCCACAACTTCGCCGCATCCAACATGCTGACGCTGGACGAGATCCACGATCCGGAGGTGGTCGCGGAGCGTAGCCTGCAGGCGTCGGTAATGGATTACACCGATATCCACATCGCTACCGGCGGACGGGAGCAGACGGCCTACTTCAGTACCATGCCGGGGGTCTATGACGACTGGATCGTCGAATACAGTTACTCGCCGGCGCTGGACGATCCCGCGGCGGAACGCGAACGCCTGCGGGAAATCGCCTCCCGTTCGACCGAACCGCAACTGCTGTTCGGCACCGACGATCACGTCATGCGCGCCCCCGGCTGGGCCATGGATCCCCGCGTGCACTGGTACGACCTGACCAGCGACCCGGTCGGCTACGCCGAAGATCGCCTGAATCTGATCGGGGAACTGGTGGTCACGGCCCGGGAGAAGAACGCCGCCGAAGGCGAGTCCTGGCATCGGCTGCGCGACGCCTACGGTATCTTGCTGTCGCAGTTCTCCCGCTCCATCAGCGTGCTGGCCCATCAGGTCGGCGGCGTCTACGTGAATCGGTCGGTATCGGGCCAGTCCGGCGCCGACGTACCGTTCGTGCCGGTGAGCCTCGAAACCCAGCAGCGCGCGATGGACGGGATTGCGCTGCACCTGTTCGCGCCCGACGCGCTGGAAGGCTCCGAGGAACTCTACAGTTACCTCCAGGCCCAGCGCCGGCTGTGGAACTTCTGGGGAGAAACGGAAGATCCGAAGGTCCATGAGTGGCTGCTGTCGGTACAACGCGGCGTGCTGGCTCACCTGCTGCATCCCACGGTCATGACGCGAATCACCGATTCCCGCCTCTACGGCAACGGGTACGCATTGGCGGACATGATGGAAGACCTGACTGGCGCGATCTTCGATGCCGACAGGCGCGGTGACGTGAACACGTTCCGGCAGAACCTTCAGGTGGAATACGTGTCTCGCCTGACGGACATCGTCACGGAAAACGACCATGACTATCCGTCACAGTCCATGGCGCTCTACCAGTTACGGGAGATCGAGCGGATGCTGGGCGGCAAGCGCAGCGGCAACGTGGAGACGCGGGCGCATACGCAGAACATCCTCTACATCATCCGCCGCGCGCTGGAGGAGGACGCTTAGCTGACCGAATTTCCCGATGGCGTCGAACATGGCGGTTGTTCTCATCGTGCTGGCTCCCGTAATTTGCCGGAATGCGAATGCCCCCGTAGCGCATACGGCTCGCGCTAGTCGGCAACATGAGCAGGAGCATGAGTAAGAAAAACCCCGAGTGCAGAGCACCCGGGGCTACAGGGGATGGAAGGGCTGCTAGCTGCGGTCGAGGAGCGCGAGCCGCAGGAACATCAGCCGGGCCAGTCGCTCGTTGCGCACGTCCTGCAGGCTGGCGGTTACAACAACTTCCTCTGTGTACTCGGCCTCGGGAGCCTCGGCCGTGACGACGATTTCCTCCATGTAGAGGTGGGCCGGCGCCTTGGCGGTGACGACGATTTCCTCCATGTACAGATGCGCAGGCGCTTCGGCGGTGGCGACAACCTCCTCCATGACGAATTCCTCATCCATCCAGGCCGGCGTGTCCGCTGCGCCCGCGCTGTTCGCGCCGAGGAAAATCAGGGTTGCGATCGCTGCTGTTGTCGTCGTGTTCATGGCTGGCTCCCGTGTTGTGTGGTGCATTTCGAAGTTGTGGTTACTGTACGCGGTGGGGTCTGAAGAGTGCGTACAGAAGTCTGAAGAACCTTCAAGACTGTGAAAACAATTTCGAAGTTCGCCGCGCCGATGCGCATTCTCGAGGCGATACAGGCGCCATCGTGCTGACATGTTCGGGTCTGCGGCCATGGCAGGTACAATGTCCCGCTTGAAAGAGCGGTGACGGTTATCGTTCGACGGAAGGGCGCTCAGCGGATCCGTCGCAAGGGTTGTCGAGATAACTCCACGGGATAACTGGATGGGCATCAAGGGAACGTTACATTGAGTGTAGGGCACAGGATCCGACTCCTGGTCGCCGCGGCGCTCATGGCGGCGCTCGTCGGCGCGCAAGACAACCCGGCCGCGGGGGAGGGGCTGGAGGAAATCGTCGTGCTGGCGACTCGAATGAGCCGTCCGCTGGACTCGGTGCCCGCTGCGGTAAGCGTGGTGAGCCAGGACGAGATTCAACTGGGCCGCCAGCAACTGGGACTTGACGAGGCGCTCACCCGGGTGCCCGGGCTGTTCATGCAGAATCGCTACAATTTCGCCCAGGACCTGCGGGTTTCCATCCGCGGCTTCGGTGCCCGGTCGGCGTTCGGGATTCGCGGTGTCAAGATTCTCGTGGACGGCATTCCCGAGACGCTGCCCGACGGCCAGGGTCAGGTGGACAGCATCGACCTGGGCGCCGCGCAACAGATCGAAGTGCTTCGCGGTCCAAGTTCCTCCTACTACGGCAATGCCTCCGGCGGTGTGATCAGCGTGATGTCGGAGCGAGGTCCGGAGACGCCATTCGCCAATGTGCGCCTCACCGCGGGTGAATACGGCGCACGGAAGTTCCAGGTCAAGACCGGCGGGCAGGCGGATCGCGTCAACTACTTCGTCAGCCTCTCCGATTCCGGGTTTGACGGGTACCGGGAACACAGCGAAACCGAGAATACACAGTTGAGCGGGCGCCTCGAATTCGATCTTGGCGACCGTGGTACGCTGCTGGCGCTGGGCAACTATACGGACCAGCCGGTTTCGAATGATCCCGGCGGCATCAACCTCGCCCAGGCGCAGGCCGATCCGCGCTCCGCCAGGGACCGTAACCTGAGTTTTGTCGGGGGCGAGGCGCTTGCGCAGACACGCATCGGCTTCGTTTACTCGCTTCCCATGGGGGTGGGCAGCGAATTGCAGGTCCGCAACTACTACGTATCCCGAGACTTCAGCAACCGGTTGCCCTTCTTCGGTGGGGGCTCGGTGGATCTGCAGCGCTTCTTTGCGGGCGGCGGCATCAGCTATGCCCACGAAGGCAGCCTGGGAGGCAAGCCCAATCGAGTCGTCGTGGGTCTGGACTACGACGATCAGGACGATCACCGGCGCCGGTTCAACAACGACATGGGCGTTCTCGGCGCCCTGACCCTGGATCAGGACGAGCACGTCACCAGTACCGGACTGTTCATCCAGGACGAACTCAGCATTGCGGACAATGTTCAACTCTCGTTCGGTCTGCGTTTCGATGAGGTTGAATTTGACGTCGGCGACCGGTTTCTGGGCAACGGCGACGATTCCGGTGTGCGCAGGCTGGACGATGTCAGCCCCATGGTCGGCCTGACGGCCAACCTGTCTACGGACATGACGGTGTACGGAACGTACTCCACGTCATTCGAGACGCCGACCACGACCGAGTTCGCCAATCCCTCCGGCGCCGGCGGATTCAACCCCCTGCTGGAGCCTCAGGCGGCCACGAACCTGGAAGTCGGACTGCGGGGCGGTGCGGGCAGCCGCACGCGTTACGAACTGGCCGTCTTCGACATCGACGTGGAAGACGAACTGATTCCCTACGAGATTCCCGGCAGCCCCGGAAGGGACTTCTTTGCCAATGCCGGACGCTCGAGCCGGACGGGTCTTGAAGCCACGCTGTCGTCCCGGCCCACGGACCGCATCGGCATCACGCTGAGTTACACCTATGCGGACTTCACGTTCGCCGAGTTTCTCGACGACAACGGCAACGACTATTCCGGCAACCGGATTCCCGGCACGGTCGAGCAACTGCTGTTCGCGGAACTGAGCTACCGTCATCCCGCCGGCTGGTTCGGCGCCGTGGACGCGCTCCATGTGGGCGATCAGTTCGCGAACAACGCCAACACCGTCTCGGACGCTGCGTACACGCTCTCGAACCTGCGCCTGGGATTCGACGCAAGCCGCGGCGGCGCGACGTTTTCGCCCTTTGTCGGCGTCAACAACCTGTTCGACCAGCGTTACAACTCCAACATCAGGTTGAATGCATTCGGTCGCCGCTTCTATGAGCCGGGACCGGCGCGAAATGTCTATGCCGGTGTTGCGGTGAATTTTGATCTGCGCTGATTGTGGAGATCTGGGACCACTCTGATTGTCGATGATCAGTACGCTGTTTCGTAGGCGTGTTCAGGCGTTTGGTAGATAGCCCGACGATCACCAGGAAACTCGCAACTTGTCCAGAGGAACAGGGTGTCAATGGCGCTTTTCAACAAAGCCACTTATTTCACCGGCAAACTGGCCGGTGAATAATTGATATTTTCCTTTTCGGCGTTATACTGCGACGCCGTGAAGCCAGTTTCCCACCTCGATTTCGAATCAGCGGTTGTCGGCGTGCCCGAACAACAGGTCGGTGCCTGGGGTTTTCGCGCGGGCGAAAAGGGCACGCACACCAGCCGCACGATCATGTTGGAGGAATTGTTCCTTCTTCTGGATTCGGTTCCGCGCGACGCTTTCCGTGAACACTATGCAAACGCGGTCGTTGTTGAGAACTGCTTGGGCAAGAAGACCGTGTCGAATCGCAAGATTTCCCTGCAACACTTGAGGGAGCTATACGCACTGGACCCGCGCGTGGAACTCTTTCGAGCACTACGGGAACTTTGGAGGGCGCATCGGTCCAGTGGCGCGCTGCTGGCGCTGCTGCTCTCGTTGGCGAGGGACCCATTGCTCCGAACGACTGCTACCGTCGTGCTGTCGACTCCTATCGGCCACGAGTTCGCCAGGCAGCCAATGACGGACGCGATAGCAGGAGCGACCGGAGACCGGCTCAGTCGCGATACTGTGGACAAGGTCGTGCGCAATGCGTCATCGTCATGGACTCAGTCCGGTCATTTGCGGGGCCGGGCGCGCAAGACGCGGCAACAGGTTCAGGCGACGCCGGCTGCGGTTACATATGCGCTGTTGATCGGATTTGCTACCGGGCGCCGCGGCGGACTGCTGTTCGAAACGCCCTGGTGCCGTGTTCTGGATAACGATTTCAACCAACTCATTGAACTGGCCGTGGCGGCGAAACGCCTCGGGTTGCTCGATCTCAAACAGTCGGGATCGATAATCGATGTATCGTTTCCCGGAATCCTCGCCCCTCGTCCCGGGAGCTGACACATGGGGCGTATCGACAGGTTGGCCGAACGCTACGGGCGGTTCATCGCGTTACCTTGGCAAAAGGATCTCGCCGGAGCGCAACGCGCCATTTTTGTCGTTTACGACAAGACGGACGAGAGGCGGATGCGCGTGCGCAGGAACCTGTTTCGACTCGCGACCGAGCGGGCCGGGCACGGCTGGAGCGAATGCGATCTCACCGGGGTATTCGCAAAGTGGATGGCGAACACAAAATATCGCGAGATTTATTTCGAGTCGCCGGAAGATATCGTCTTGAAGTTGGAGGACGACTTCCTCGCGCATGTCGTTGATCGAGTGCGGCGAGCGCTTACGGCGCCGGAGGCGGACAGCCAATCCGTGGTTGCGGTTTTCGGCATCGCTTCCCTATTCGGTTTCGTTCGCGTATCGGAAGTCATGAAGGCGCTGGAACAGGACATAAGAGGTCGTATCGTGGTGTTTTTCCCTGGCGAGTACGAGGACAACAATTACCGATTGCTGGATGCGCGGGACGGTTGGAACTACCTCGCCGTGCCGATAACCCTTCAGGAAGGCCGGGGAGTCTACGGAATATGAAAAACCGGGATATCTACCTGAAGGATCCCAGGGAAACCAAGCTCCTCAATAACGGCGTCGCAACGATGACCGACGCCTTGAGCGACGAGGAGCGCCGCACACTGCGCTTCGAGCTGGAACACTTCGTTTGCGAGGGCCAGTATCGGCACGGGCTGGTTCGCATTCTGGAATCCTACGTGAGTTGCCAAGACCAGCCGGAGCAGCCGGCAGCCTGGATCAGCGGATTCTTCGGCAGCGGAAAGTCCCATCTCGCAAAGATGCTCCGTTTTCTGTGGACGGATTACACCTTTCCCGAGGACGGCGCCAGCGCCCGCGGGTTGGCACGGTTGCCCGATGACGTGCTGGACCTGCTCACAGAGATTTCCACCCTGGGTCGGCGGGGCAACGGGCTTGTTGCCGCCGCCGGCACGCTCGGGTCAGGCGCCGGCGAAAGCGTTCGTCTCGATTTGCTCGGAATCGTGTTCAAGTCCTCGGACTTGCCCGAGAGCTATCCCCAAGCCAAGTTCTGCATGTGGTTACGGCGTAACGGAATTTACGAGCAGGTGAGCGAAGCCGTCGAGGCAGAAGGCCGTGACTTCCGCAAAGAGTTGAACGACCTGTACGTTAGCCCCCTGATTGCCAGAGCGCTGCTTGAGGCCGACGCGAACTTCGCGCCCAACGAGAAGGGCGCCAGGGCCGCGTTGCGCGAGCAGTTCCCCAAACCCAGGGATATTTCGACGGAGGATTTCACCGATGCGCTTCGGGATGCGTTGGCCCCTGACGGCGCCATGCCGGGCACGGTGGTCATCCTTGACGAAGTTCAGCAGTACATCGGCGAGGACACGGCCCGCTCCTACGTCGTTCAGGAGGTCGTCGAGGCTTGCAGCAAGCGGTTCGGCGACCGGCTGCTCTTTGTCGGCACGGGGCAAACCGCGTTGTCGGGAACGCCCGCGTTGCAACGCCTCCAAGGCCGGTTCAACGTCAATGTGGAACTCTCGGATCATGATGTCGAGACGGTCACCCGGCGGGTTGTCCTGGCTAAGCGAACCGATCGCATGAATCGTGTCGAGTCGATGCTGGAAGACAACGCGGGGGAGATCGACCGTCATCTGGCCGGCACCAGGATAGCTCCGCGTAGCGAAGACCGGCCGGTGCTGGTCGAGGACTACCCGCTGCTGCCCGTGCGGCGGCGCTTCTGGGAACATGTGCTGCGCGCTGTTGATCGCGCGGGAATGGCGGGCCAACTGCGTACGCAGCTTCGCATCGTCCACGACGCCGTTCGCGAGACGGCGGACGCCCCCCTGGGTACCGTCGTGCCTGCCGACTACCTGTTCGACCAGATATCGGCCGACCTGCTGCGATCGGGTGTCCTGCTTCGCGAACTATACGAAACGATTATTGGTCAACGCACGGGCGGCGGAAAGGACAGCGAACTCAAATCCAGGCTCTGTGCCCTGGTTTTTCTGATCCGGAAACTACCTCGCGAGGCAGGTGCCGACATTGGCGTGCGGGCCACGATAGGGGTGCTTGCCGACCTGCTCGTGAGGGACTTGGCCGACGACGGCACCGCGCTGCGGGGTAAGTTGCCGGGCCTCTTGGACGAGCTGGTTGAAGCGGGCGCGCTGATGAAGCTCGATAGCGAGTACAGTCTGCAAACTCGGGAAAGCAGCGACTGGGAAGCGGAGTTTCGCACCAGGAAGGCCCGCGTCGCCAACGACGCGGCGAGCATGAGCAGCAAGCGCGCCCAACTTCTGGGGACTGCGGTGCAGGATGCCCTCAAGTCGGTGAGGTTGTTGCACGGTACCAGCAAGGAACCTCGAAAACTCTCGCTGCACTTCAGCCCCGAGCCACCGCCGGAGGGTGGCCCCGACGTTGCGGTTTGGATTCGCGATGGATGGGGAACCGCCGGGGGCGCGGTGATGGGAGACGCGCGTTCGGCAGGGCCGGACAGCGCGGCGCTGCATCTATATGTGCCGAAATCACGCGCCGATGGTCTGGCGCGTCTCATAGCTTCCCGGAGCGCCGCCAAAGAGACGCTGGAATACAAGGGCGTGCCGTCCACCGCCGAAGGGAAGGAGGCGCGCCAGGGAATGGAGACGCGGCTGGCCGACGCCGAAAATCAACTGCGGGCGCTGGTGTCGGAGATCATCGCGGGTTCCAGGGTCATCCAGGGCGGCGGCAATGAACGGCTGGAAGCGACGTTGGCGGAAAAAGTCCGGGAAGCTGCGGAAGCTTCCTTGGCCAGACTCTTCCACGGGTTCAACGACGCTGACGACCACCGCTGGCCGCAGGTGATCGAGCGCGCCCGCCGCGGAGCGGAGAATCCGCTGGAAGCGTTGGATTACCGGGGCAAGACCGAGGAACATCGCGTCTCGGTCGCCGTGATCTCCTTTGTCGGATCCGGCAAGAGAGGGCGCGAAGTTCGTTCGCACTTCTCCTCCCCGCCCTACGGCTGGCCGCGGGACGCCATTGACGGCACGCTGATCAGTCTGTTTGCAGCCGGGCATCTGCGTGCGACCTTGAACGGTGTTGCGCTGCAATCGCGTGGACTCGATCAGGCCAAGGTGCCGCGCACCGACTTCCGGGTCGAGCATGCGACGATCAGTACGCCTCAGCGGTTGCTGGTGCGGAAACTGTTCCAAGATGCCGGAGTCGAATGCAAGCCAAACGAGGAGTCCGTCGCTCCGGGCCGGTTGCTCGGGAAGTTGAAGGAATTGGCAGTGGTCGCCGGAGGCGACCCTCCGTTGCCGAAACGTCCCGATACTCGTCATTTGTCGGACATCCAGTCGCTTGCCGGTAACGAGCAGCTTCTGGCCCTGCTCGAACACCGCGACCAACTCACGGAAAATTTGAACGAGTGGGAACGCATGGGCCAGCTTGCCGGCAAGCGTGTTCCGGCGTTCGAGCGTTTGCAGGCCCTGGCTCGCCATGCGACCGGTTTGGACATTGTTGGGCACACGGTGTCACAGATAGAAGCTATTGTCTTGGACCGACGCCTGTTGGACGCGTCGGACCCGGTGCCCGCCCTAGTCGGACCTTTGGCGGACGCATTGCGCAGGGCGTTGAAGCAATCGCAGGACTTGTACGATGAGACTTACGATGGGGAGTGGGAGCGTTTGGAAGCCGCCGAGAGTTGGAAGGAAGTCCAACCGGAGGAACGGGAGCGAATCCTTACCCGGTACCGCATTCGCCGGGAATCAAGGGGCGCTACCGGCACCGAATCGGAAGTGCTTGAATCGTTGGAACGCATCTCCCTCAATGGTTGGCGGCGGCGTACCGCCGCGCTGCCTCAGTTGTTCGCAGACGCGCGTGCCGAGGCGGACCGGCTTGTCGAGCCCGCGATACGTCACGTGAAGCTTGGTAGCGGCACACTCCGCACATCGGAAGACGTAAGAGAGTGGGTTGAGGAAACCGAGCGGGATTTGCTGGAACGGGTTGAGAACAGCCCCATCATTATTGGCTGAAGGAAACATGCGATGTTCATGCACCGAATCAAGTTGAAGAACGTGCTTTCATTTGGCCCGAATGCGCAGGATTTGGAACTCAGGCCGCTCAATGTATTGATTGGTCCGAACGGGTCTGGCAAATCAAATCTAATTGAAGCAATCAGCTTGTTGCAGGCTGCCCCTGGCGATCTTCAAAAGCCGATTCGAGAAGGTGGGGGTGTCGGCAACTGGATATGGCGGGGCGAGCCGAGGGAAACCTTCGCAGAAATGAGAGTAGTCATATCCCATCGGGATGACAAGCTGCTTCGTTACGAGCTGGTTTTCTATGATGTTGATCAAAGATTTCAATTGCACAGCGAGCGCCTGTGGCCTGAAGCCGATAGCGTCGATCCTGAGCCAATTGAATACTTTGACGCAGGCGCGGACAACGTGCACCTCCTATACGACGATTCGCGCCAAGAGACAGGCAGGAGCATGATCAAAGTCAAGCCCGGAAGTTCCAATCAGTCCGTCTTCTCACGCATTAGGGGACCCAACTATCCGGAACTTACTGAAACAGGAAAACAGTTCCAGCGCATTGGATTCTATCGTGAGTGGGCGTTCGGTCGGCGCGCGCTACTTCGTTCGCCACAACAGGCAGATATTCCCAATGATTTCCTATTGGAAGATGGGAAAAACCTTGGCTTAGTCTTGAAACACCTAAAGCAGTCTGATCCAAAGTGCAAGGATCGATTATTGAGCGAACTGCGTCAACTTTACGAAGACATTGAGGACCTTGACGTCGATATCGATGGTGGCACTGTACAAGTCATTCTTCGGGAGGGCGATAAAGCGGTGCCCGCTACTCGGCTCTCAGACGGTACGCTGAGGTATATTTGTTTGCTCGCTGTTCTTTGCCACTCAAAGCCGCCTCCGCTCGTTTGTATCGAGGAACCGGAACTCGGTCTGCATCCAGACATACTCCCGGGGCTTGCAGATGTACTGCGCGATGCATCTGAGCGGTGTCAGTTGATCGTTACCACACATTCCGATGTCATCGTCGACGCACTCACCGATACACCGGAGAGCGTGGTCGTCTGTGAGAAGCACAACGGTCAGAGCAAGCTTAGCCGTTTGGACAGGAGCGATCTTGACCATTGGCTTGAAGAATACCGACTTGGTGAACTCTGGAGCTCCGGAGAACTCGGAGGTAACCGTTGGTGAACGCAAGAATCCACACGGTGCGGCAAATTCAGGCGCTACAGGAAAATCTATCTGAGTCGTAATTCGAACACGAAGAGAGCAATCCATGAAGACTCATAACCTTTTCATCAGCCATTCGTGGAGTCATTCGAATTCATACAACAGGCTTGTTAATCTGTTGCGGAATCGAAAGTACTTCGCGTTCAAGGACTATTCTGTTCCACGCGACGATCCGATTCACAACGCGCCAACGGATGCCGCGCTTCGCCGAGCGATTCAGAATCAGATGGCCCCATGTGGTGTCGTGCTGATTTTGGCCGGGGTCTATGCCACGTACAGCAAGTGGATCGACAAGGAAATTGATTTGGCGGAGAGCGGATTCCTGTTGCGTAAGCCAATAGTTGCGATCAGGCCTAGGAGAAGCAAGAGAATTTCTGTTCGGGTCAAACAGGCTGCGGACAGGATTGTTGGGTGGAATAAGGACAGCATCGTTGCAGCCATAAGGGAGCTTGCATGATGAATGAATCGGAACAACTCTTGGAGATATACAAGCTTCACGCCCACCTCGCCGACCGAGTCAGTCAAAGGCGAGAGGGGGCCAATCGGCTGTACGTCAGCCTGTTGGTGGGATTGGCGGTGTTTGTGGCAGCGCTGCTCAGATTTGGTGGCAGTGGTGGTTCCGTAGGAGTTTTGCTATGTGCCGCTGGAGGTATCGGTGCGCTGTTGTCGGTATCTTGGTACGTGGTCATTCGTTCTTACCGTCAACTCAATACGGGAAAATTCAAGGCGCTTCATGAACTGGAAGGAAAGCTGGCCTATCCTTTCTTCAAGCGCGAGTGGGATTTGCTCGCGGAGGGCAAGGACATCAGCCGCTATTGGAAGCTGACGAACGTTGAGACAGGGCTTCCGGTTATATTTTTCTTGCTGTTTTGCGGCCTCATGGCTTTCTCCATTTTCCAATAGATCCCTATGTGTGAGCTTGCCAAACTTTGTCAACGTTCTGAATGGGTTTGGTAACGGCAGTGGGGTCCGATTCTGGGCGGAGTGAATAACATTCAATGAAAACGTTGTCGCCAACGCTACGCAGGCAACTTGAGCGGACGATTGCCGATGCCCGCGATGCCGCCGAGTCGGGGTCGCGGGCGGCATTAGAGGCTCTGGCGGTTCATGATCGCGATCCATACCGGCATATGGACGGGGGCCAGCGCACGCTGCGTCGACGCTTGCGCGCCCACGCCCGCCAGCTCGGCGATCGGCGCGACCCGCGCGCCGGAACTCAGGCTATCGAGCGCTTGGTGCGCGAGTGCGCCTACGAGCATTGGCACGGCATGCTGTTCGCCCGGTTTCTCGCGGAGAACCGTCTGCTCATAGAGCCTGAACTCGGGGTCGCTGTCGCGCTGGACGAGTGCGAGGAGTTGGCGAGGGACAAGGGAACCAACAAGTGGGCGATTGCGGCCCGTTTCGCCCAACGGATGTTGCCGCAGGCGTTCCGTGCCGATCACCCGGTCTTTGATGTGCGGCTCGCGCGCGAACACCGGCTGAAGTTGGAGGGGCTGGTCGAGGCTCTGCCGGTCGAGGTGTTCACGGCGACGGACTCGCTCGGCTGGGTCTACCAGTTCTGGCAGTCGAGGAAGAAGGCGGAAGTGAACCGGTCGGAGGCCAAGATCGGGGCGGACGAGTTGCCGGCGGTGACGCAGTTGTTCACCGAGCCGTACATGGTGAGTTTTCTTCTGGACAACAGCTTGGGCGCGTGGTGGGCGGGGCGTCGGCTCGTTTCGTCCGATCTGGAGTCGGCGGAAACGGAAGCGGAGTTGCGCCGCAAAGCCTCGATTCCCGGCGTACCGCTCGACTACCTGCGTTTCGCGCGATGCGAAGACGAGGCCGGCCAGGGCGGGTGGCGCGTCGCCGCTGGCACCTTCGACGACTGGCCAGAGGAATTTGCGCAGCTCAGGATTCTCGATCCTTGTTGCGGTTCCGGGCATTTCCTGGTCGCCGTATTTCTGATGCTAGTTCCCATGCGCATGGCGTGGGAAGGTCTCGATGCCCGCGATGCTGCGGATGCGGTACTGCGGGAGAACTTGCATGGACTGGAGTTGGACCGGCGCTGCGTGGCCATTGCCGCCTTCGCCCTCGCGCTCGAAGCTTGGCGCAATCCCGGTGCGGGAGGCTTTCGACCCCTTCCGGAGATTCGCGTCGCGTGGTGTGGCCAGCCGGTTGGGGACCGCCTTCAGTGGGCTCAACTTGCGGCGGAAGATGATCGGCAGCGTACTGGAATGTTGGGGCTTCATGAGGTGTTCCGACAAGCGCCCGTCCTTGGCAGTCTTGTTGCGCCTGATCGGTCGGCGGGAGACTTACTCACGGCGGGTTATCCTGACTTGAAGCAGTTGCTGGCATCGGCGCTGGAAAGAGACGATCGCGACAAGCGCGACGATGAAGCGGCCATCGCCGCCTTGGGCTTGACGGCCACTGCCGAGTTGCTGACTTCACGCTACCACTTGATCGTTACTAACGTGCCCTATCTCGGTCGCGAGAAACACTCGGCCATCTTGCGGAGGTTCTGCGGAGAACGCTATCCGTTGTCGAAACACGATCTGGCCACCGTATTCGTTGAGCGCGTTCTCAGGCTATGCGGGGAGTCTGGCGAAGCGCTGCTGGTGCTGCCTTGGAACTGGCTTTTTCTCAATCGGTACCGGGCGCTTCGTAAGCGTTTGCTGCAACAGCATCGGTGGCGTTTCATGGCGTCGCTCGGTGCGGGGGGCTTCGAAACCATTTCCGGCGAAGTAGTGAGAACCTGCTTGATTGGGATTGGGCGACAACAGCCCGATTCTTCCGACAACTTCGCCTGGTTCGACCTATCGTGCCATGAAGGTCCCTCGTGCAAGGCGCAGGGTCTACGGGATGCGCCGGTCGTTCCACTCACGCATTCCGATCAGATCGGAAATCCGGATTCGATCATCGGGTACGTTTCCGATGAATCCCACGCCCTTCTGGAGAGCGTGGCCTACTGCTACCAGGGACTGGCCACTAGCGATAATGCGCAGTTCGTCTTCAATTTCTGGGAACTTCCATCCATTGGAACTGGATGGGAACTATTTCAGTTCGCGCCCGAGGATGCGACTGAAGTAAGCGGGTGTAGCCATATTATCCACTGGGGGGACGAACGTGGCAGATATGTGAATCATGCGGCGGCTCTCAAGAAAGAGGGCAGGCTGGGCGGGTGGAAGTCAGGCCACGCGGCTTGGGGAAAGCACGGCATTGCCATCAACCGTATGGGGAATTTGCCAGCGTCGCTGTATTTTGGCGTCAAGTTCGACTGTAATGTTGCCGTTCTCGTCCCGAACGACGAAGAAGACATCCCGGCGTTGTGGGCCTATTGCAGTTCTCCCGAGTATCGGAAGAACGTAAGGAAACTGAACAAAAAACTCTCCGTGACCAACGGTGCGTTGACCAAGGTTCCATACGATGCCGATCGCTGGGAGCGAGCGAACGGCGGCCAAAGGCTTCGAAACCTGTTCGGAGTATCTACCGGAGACCCTACGCAGTGGGTGTTTCACGGTCATCCGCGTTACTCGACGGACCCGCTGCACGTGGCGATGGCGCGTCTTCTCGGGTATCGGTGGCCAATGGAAAACGATGCCGATTTCGACCTTTCGGGTGAGTCTCGCGCACATGTCGAGATGGCAGAGGCGCTTAGCGACTTGGCGGACAAAGTTGGTGTTGTATGCCTGCCGTCCGTCTTGGGGGAGCCTCCAGCCCATGAGCGCTTGCTAAAGCTGCTGGTCGCTTCTTGGGGAGACGGGTGGCGCGACGGCACACTCGACAACTTACTCTCCGACGTTGGCAGCGCAAGCCTTGAAGACTGGCTCAGAGATCGGTTTTTCGACGAGCACTGCAAGTTGTTTCGCAATCGTCCCTTCGTATGGCACATCTGGGATGGGCGCCGGCAGGATGGTTTCCACGCGTTCATTAATTACCACCGATTAGCCGAAACAGATGGCGGTGGCCGCAAACTACTGGAATCGGTCGCCTACAGTTATCTTGGGGATTGGATATCCCGTCAGCGCGACGACCTGAAGCGGGCAAAAGAAGGCGCGGATGATCGTCTGGCAGCGGCTTTGGGGCTGCAGAATCGCCTTGGGGCCATTCTGGATGGCGAACCGCCCTTCGATATTTTCGTGCGTTGGAAATCCATCGAGCAGCAACCCCTCGGCTGGGCACCGGATTTGGACGATGGTGTGCGCGTGAACATACGCTCGTTCATGGCCGCCGATATCTCCGGTGGCAGGAAAGGAGCCGGGATTCTACGCTCCAAACCCAATATCCACTGGAGAGCCGATAGGGGGAAGGAACCGGTACGCGACGGATCCCGTTTCCCCTGGTTCTGGAAAGGCGAGAAATTTACGGCGGTGCGCGTCAATGACGAGCACCTGACAAGTGAGAAAAAGCGCAAAGCCAGAATGTCCGTAAAAACGGGTTGGGGTACTTCGTATGGTTACACAAACATTGAGCCGGAGAGAACGTGATGGCAGCACGTCTGCTTGCAACGAGTCCGCGCGATGATCAGTACCTTGAAATGATCAGGACCGCTGTTGAAACGACGCAACCAAACCGTCTGTTCGCTGCGGTCGCCTATGCCACGCATACCGGAGTCGCCGAGTTGGATCATGCGTTAGGCGAATTGGAGCCTTGGCGAACGGCGACAAAGCGTTGGCTGGTAGGAATCGACTATTGTCGATCCGATCCCGTGGCACTGAAGCACCTGAACGATTCACCAAGATCCCGCGTGAGGATCTTTGATGGTCGAGTCGTTTCCTCACGGGCAGGTTGCGTACCCAGAAATTCCTACCACCCCAAGGCGTATCTGCTTCAAGGGCCCGAACAGTCTGCCGCGGTCGTGGGATCGGGAAACCTGTCACGGACGGGATTGCGCGTGGGTGTCGAGGCTGCGGCAGAAATATCAGCGCCTGAGAATGAGCCGTTCGCCGACATGGTGGCGTGGTACCGCCGCAATTGGAGGGACGCGACGCCGCTCGGAGAAATCGAGGAACAGTACGGCAAGCAATACGCATCTGCACAGAATCGGCGCAATCCGGCTGTTTCGGACGACGACGCGGTTCCCGAATCGGCATTCGCCAGAACGGGACAACTGCGGCCTAACGAGTTGCGCAAGATCAGAGTGTGCCGCCATCTTTGGATTCAGGCTGGAAACTTACATCGCAATCTAGGCCAGGGTCGTCCTGGCAACCAACTGATGATGAAGCGCAATTCTCGCGTGTTCTTTGGATTTGCGGCGTTGGATTTACAGCCGAACACATACATAGGAGACGTTGCGATTCGGATTGGAGAGCATCTGCGCCCGGTCTGCCAGATGCGATTCAGCGACAACTCGATGGATGTTTTGACACTTCCCGTGCCGGGAGAGGAGGGGCCGGAGGCGTATGACCAAAGAACGCTGCATTTTGCGCGGGTCGGCGTTCGCGAATTCAATCTGTCGATAGGCACTCCGGTCGAAGTGAGAAAGTGGAAGAGGCGCTCCGCGACGATTGGCGGATCGTACAAGATGAAGAGCGGTCGTCAGTGGGGCGTGTACTAGATGGGCACATTAGGCGCGCGCCTGCGTCGGCAACTTGAGCGAACGGTCGCTGATGCCCGCGACGTGGCGGAATCCGGATCGCGCGCGGCGCTGAAGTCCTTGGCCGTGCATCATCGTCAGCCCTACACGCATATGAACGGGGAGCAGCGGGGACTCCGCCGCCGCCTGCGCGCGCACGCCCGCCAGCTCGGCGACCGGCGCGATCCCGTTTCGGGCGATCAAGCCATCGAGCGCCTGGTGCGCGAATGCGCTTACGAGCATTGGCACGGCATGCTGTTCGCCCGGTTCCTCGCCGAGAACGGTTTGCTCATGGAGCTCGACCACGGAGTGGCCGTCACGCTGGACGAATGCGAGGAACTGGCGAAAGACGAGGGAATCGACAAGTGGGCGATTGCGGCCCGTTTCGCCCAACGGATGTTGCCCCAGGTGTTCCGGCCCGATCACCCAGTTTTCGAGGTCCAGCTGGCGCGGGAGCATCGGCTAAGTCTGGAGGGCTTTGTCGAGGGTCTGCCCAGCGAAGTGTTCACGGCCACGGACTCGCTCGGCTGGGTCTACCAGTTCTGGCAGTCGAGGAAGAAGGCGGAAGTGAACCTTTCGGAGGCCAAGATCGGGGCGGACGAGTTGCCGGCGGTCACGCAGTTGTTCACCGAGCCGTACATGGTGGGCTTTCTTCTGGACAACAGCTTGGGCGCGTGGTGGGCGGGGCGTCGGCTAAGCGCGTCTGACCTGCGAGAGGCGGAAACGGAAGCGGAGTTGCGCCGCAAAGCCTCGATTCCCGGCGTACCGCTCGAGTATCTGCGTTTCGCGCGATGCGAAGACGAGGCCAGCAAGGGCGGGTGGCGCATCGGCGCTGGCACCTTCGACGACTGGCCAGAGGAGTTTGCGCAGCTCAGGATTCTTGATCCTTGTTGCGGTTCGGGGCATTTCCTAGTCGCAGTACTCTTGATGCTCGTTCCCATTCGGATGACGCGAGAGGACCTTGATGCCCGCGAAGCCGTAGATGCGGTTCTTAGGGACAACCTGTACGGATTGGAGTTGGACCCGCGTTGCGTAGAGCTTGCGGCCTTCGCGCTGGCGCTGACCGCATGGATGTATCCCGGCGCGGGCGGCTATCGGTCGTTGCCGGAATTGAATCTCGCCTGCTCGGGGCTTGCCGTTGGCGCAGCGAAGGAACGTTGGAGCGAACTGGCTGCTGGTCGACACAACCTTCGCATTGCGCTGAACTGGATGCATGATGAATTCAGAGAGGCTCCCGTTCTTGGCAGCTTGCTGAACCCCGCCGCGGCCGACGCCGCCAAGCTGGTGGACTGGCCGGATCTCTCCGCTGCAATGGCGGATGCCCTCGCGCGGGAGGAATCCGACGAAGGGCGCGAAACCGCAGTCGCGGCACACAGGCTCGCGAGAGCCGCCGAACTGCTGTCCAAGCAGTACCATTGGGTGATCACCAACGTGCCGTATCTCGCACGCGGTAAGCAGGGCGAAACTCTACGACGCTTCTCCGAACGACAATATCCCACCGCGAAGAAAGATCTGGCGACCGTGTTCCTGGAACGTTGCCTAGAGCTTTGCGCGGAGGGCGGCACCGCTAGCTTGGTGTTGCCGCAGAACTGGCTGTTTCTAACCAGCTACCGGAAGCTGCGGGAGAAGTTGCTGAAAACGCAGACATGGCGTCTGCTTGCCCGACTCGGCGAAGGCGGCTTTGAGTCGTCAGCGGCGGCCGGAGCATTTGTTGCGCTGCTAACCCTGAGTCGTGGTCATTGCACTGGACCTGCGGGAGGTGACCTGTTGGACGATTCGGCAATGGGCGGCGCGATGTACGGTCTAGACGTTTCCGAATCCCGCACCGCTCGTGAGAAAGCCGTGCGATTGGTGAAGGCTGATATCGTCGGTGTCGAACAGGCGCTTCAGTTGGAAAACCCGGATGCGCGAGTGGTTTTCGGTCGTGCCAGCGCTCTTGATCCGCTCGCCGAATACGCATCGCCATATCAAGGAATTACAACGGGAGACAATCATCGATTTATTTTTTTGTTTTGGGAAACAAGTAAAATTTGCGGGGTATGGAAGACACTTCAATCAGCCGATGACGAAACAATACACTTCGGTGGGAGACATAAGGTGTTTCGCTGGGAGGAGGGAAGAGGATATCTCGCGTCCTCTAACGCTGCTCGAATTCAAGGGAGCGTGGCTTGGGAAAAACGTGCCGTATCAGTACGGCAAATGCGGGAGCTACCGGCTACGTTGAACAGCGGAAGCCCTTGGGACATGAACTGTGCAACGATTGTTCCCAAGGATCCTAAATGCCTTCCTGCCATCTGGTGTTTCTGCTCTTCCCCGGAGTACAACGAAGCGGTGCGGCGCATCGACCAGAAACTAAATGTCACAAATGCAACGTTGGCTAAGGTTCCTTTCGACCTAGATCGCTGGACGAAGGTGGCTCAAGAGCAGTACCCCAATGGCCTTCCCGGTCCCTACTCCGACGATCCCACCCAATGGATATTCCACGGCCACCCGTGCGGTTCGGTGGTCTGGGACGAAGCGGGGAAACGGACGGCATCCGCCACGCCGCGCACGGATGCCACCGTGCTGCAGGTCGCCGTCGCTCGCCTGCTCGGCTACCGCTGGCCCGCGGAACGCGACGCCGACATGGAACTGGCCGACGAGCAACGCGAGTGGGTGGAGCGCTGCGATGTGTTGCGGGCCTTGGCGGACGAGGACGGTATTGTCTGCATCCCGTCGGTAAGGAGCGAATCGCCCGCTGCGGAACGAGTGCTGACGCTGCTGTCCGCCGCATACGCCGATGCTTGGAACGACTGCGTTCTTCCCAAACTGCTCGTCCAGGCCGGTAGCCCGAGCCTCGACGATTGGCTTCGCAACCGATTCTTTGAACAACATTGCAAGCTGTTTCACCATCGACCCTTTATCTGGCACATCTGGGACGGTCGCAAACGTGACGGGTTCCACGCCCTCGTCAACTATCACAATATGGCCGAAGGCGGTGGCAAGGGGCGCCGCCTTCTGGAATCCCTCACTCACAGTTACTTGGGCGACTGGATCAGACGCCAGCAGGACGGTGTGAAGCGCGGCGAGGGCGGGGCGGAAGATCGTTTGGCGGCCGCCTACGAGCTAAGAAAACGCCTCGCCGCCATCGCCGAAGGGGAGCCGCCATTCGATGTCTTTGTCCGTTGGAAGCCAATTGGGGAGCAGCCCATTGGCTGGGAACCGGACATCAATGACGGAGTGCGAATTAACGTTCGTCCGCTTATGGCTGAGGATATCCCCGGGGGCAAAAAGGGTGCCGGTATCCTGCGCTCGAAGCCCAATATTCGCTGGAGCAAAAACCAGGGGAAGGAGCCTTTCTGCGAGCAAAAGGCATTTCCTTGGTTCTGGCGCGACGGTGAGTTCACGGGCGAGCGGGTGAACGATGTGCATCTAACGATCATGGAGCGATCATGATCGATCTTGGATTTATCAAACCTGCGGTAACCGTTTTCTCGTTCATCGCGCCAAGCTTCCGCCGCTTGCGTGCCGAGCGGCGAGCTGCTCGGAATCCGGAAAAGGAGCCGCCGAATCACGCAGACCAAATATTCGAAGACGCGTTGCGGCATCTTGGCGCGATCAATGAGGATGACTCGATATGGACGCAGGTCATTGGTTCCACGAGCAGTAGGTTCGTATCGCCAGAGCATTTCCGCAAACCGCATGTAAGAGAGTGGCTTTCTCGGATAGACACCAAGCGGGACCTGAAGGCGCTTGCGAAGAGTTCACTAATAAACCGTGAGACCGTAAACGCCGAGGCGAAAACCCGATTGATATCCACGTACATGGACGCCTCAACCGAGAACGAGAATCGTGCGGTGTCTGTCATCCAGACAGCGATAGCAGTTCTGAGGCATCGTTTGCACGCGGCGACTCAAGACCATGGAACAGCGGCTTACGTACAGGAAGGACTCGCAGGCGTGCATCGTCGCTTGGACACGATGGAATTACCCCCACTGGTCTCGACCTCGCGCGATACACCCGCGCCTCCCGGCCCCGACGCTCAAATCGATGTCTCGGCTGTTCACCAAGCATTCGGTGAGGCTTCGCGTGTGCTGCTCGGTTGGCCTCAGGATACCGAAGGTCACTGGATCGACCGGCCAGAACTGAACGAACTGTATGGCAGGGCTACACATGGTGAATCTACGCTCACGGTGCTGCTCGGTCGTCCTGGAATGGGGAAGTCGGCGATTCTTGCACGGCTAGGTACGCGGCTAAGGGAAGAAGGCGTGACCTTGTTGGCCATCAAGGCCGACGAGGTTCTAGGAAGTTGCTCTTCGCTTGGCGGCATCGACGAATGGATTACGAGCGGCGGCGTGACAAACGCGCTTCGCCAACTAGCGGCAACACGCCAGGTTGTCGTGTTGATCGATCAACTCGACGCATTAGCCGATCTGATGGATCAGCGTTCCGATCGCCTCACTGCACTACTACAGCTTGTCGGGTCGATAAGGGCAACGCCGAACGTCCGGGTCATCTTGTCGTGCCGGGAGTTTGAGTATCGCAATGACGTGCGGCTGAGTACCTTGGGTGCCGAAGCGGTGACACTGGAACCGCCGCCTTGGGAAGCCGTTGCGCCGTTTCTAGGCGAGTATGGCGTCGCAGTCGAACAACTCGGCGAGGAGCAGCGGCAAGTTCTCCGCACACCGCAACACTTGAAGGTGTTCATTCAATATTTCGCGAAGCGCAATCGCCAACCCGTTTTTTCCACCTATCAGGCACTTCTTGACCACGTTGTCAGGGAAGATCTGCATAAGGGTTTTGGTCAGAAAACGGTGTTGGCAGCCGAACGCGTTGCCACCGAAATGGCAAGCGATGAAGAGCTATGGGTGGCCCGGAGTCGATTCAAGGCGGCCTACGACGACGAGCTAAGGAACCTTGTGGTAGCCGAGGTCCTGATCGAATCCAAGAACGGCCTCAGCATCGCATTTCGTCATCAGACGATGTTCGATTTCTTCCGCGCGAGAGCCTTCCTCGGCGATGGCCGGAGTTTGGCCGAATACATCCTCGCGGAAAAGCAGGAATCTCTGTTCGTCCGACCTGTTCTCTGGAGCGCGTTGACGTATTTGCGCGAGAGCGACCGAGCGACGTATCGGCGAGAGTTTGGACGTTTGTGGGGTAACGAAGAACTGCGACTCCACCTGCGGCTCTTGCTCGCCGCGTTTCTGGGGCAACTTCCGAACCCCGACGAGGTAGAGGCGGGTTGGCTGCTGCCGATGCTGGACGATTCCCAATTCAACAGAAGAGTACTGTTCGCGATGGCGGGCAGTCCCGGCTGGTTCGAGAGAGTCAGAATTCTTCTGCCTGGCCTCATGTCGGAGGGACGGGAACAGGCATCGAATTTGACGCCGCTGCTCGGCAGAGCGCTGGTCTTTGCCCGCGACGACGTATTGAGTCTCATCGAGAAATACTGGCTGGGGCGGGAGGAATACCGCGCGGCTGTGTATTGGGGGGTGATTCACCATCTCAAGTCGTGGGACAGCAGAACCGTGGACATTGCGGCGCAGCATGTCGAGCAAATTACCGATGCCTTATCCAATGACAATAACCAAGGGCTGCAAATCGCCAAACTGATCGCCAAGCATGAGCCTGAAATGGCGCCCGTTGTGCTGTTCCGTCACTTGCAGGCACAGACAGATCGGATGACCGCAGTCAGCGGGTCCGGCGGACAGTCAACGGATCGCGAAATTGCGGCATTGCTCGGAAGCGGTGGCGATTGGTACGGAGTGGGCGAGCTGGCAAGCAAAGCCCCAATGGCGTTCGTTCTGGAGGGGTGGTGTTGGTTGACGAAGACGCTCGAAAGGCTTGCGATGGACGCGAGTCCCGTAGTGATTGAGTATCGGGCCTGCCATCATTGCCTGTTGGCGAACAACTTCGAAACGCTGTGGAGTGCCTTTGAAGCGGCCATTCGGGGGTTCGCGGAGACCAACCGCACCGAGTTTTTGGAGTTCGTCAAAGAGAACGAGCATTTGGACTTGATGCTTGTACATCAGCTACTAGCGCTCGGTCTTGAGCGGGTTGCCCTCAAGACTCCCAAGGCCGTTGTCGACTATCTGCTCGGAGACTCAAGGCGCTTCGCGATCAGGAAGAGAACGAATCGCCACCGCTTGAGCCAGAATCTGATTGTCGCAGTCGCGTCTCAGGACGCAAACGTGGACGTATCGCGTCTGGAGCAGGCGATCCTCAAATGGAGTTCCTATCGAGACTTGGGAGAAGATCCCAAATTACGCCATAGTCGTATGAAGTGGATACGTGAGTCTCGTGTCAAGCTGTTGCGCTGCTTTGCACCTGAACGGTTGTCTTCGGAGGCTCGGGCACACTTGCGGGAAGAAGAAAGAGCGTTTCCTGGCCTCAAGGATCGTGACGTCAACCCTATGACACTAACCGCCGTCGACAGCCCGATGAGCTCGGAGCAAATGGAGGCAGCATCGGATGAGCACATCCTCTACCTCTTTTGCGAACTGACCGACGATACGGACGAGATTCGCCCGAGAAGAAGACGGCAAAGGGAATTGGTAGGAGGTACGATTGAAGCGTCTAGGGCATTCGCCGATTTTGCCAAGCAATGTCCGCATCGCGCACTCGAAATTATCCAGCGATTTCAGCCCGGTAAGCAGGAGAGACCTGCTGGGGAGGCTCTCGCCGCGTTGGGAGACAGCGATGTATTACCAGAAATATTAATCGCTTCTATACGATGTTTGCATGATCGAGGGTTCGCATCGGAACACTTTCGGAACGACGCGGCGAACTGCCTGAGCGATGTCGCTTCCAGGAACGCAGGTCTCGACAATAGCACCTGTGAGCTTCTGGAAAGTTGGCTCAAGGACGTGGTGCCGGATGTTGAGCATTCAGCGTCTGACAATTCCAACGATACCGGCCAGACGAATCAGGACGTTGCAGAGCTGATGCAACATAGTTTGCTGTGGGCTCTCGGAGGAAGCCTCATGCTTCCTCACGGAAACTTTCCGACCCTCAGTGCATTGGTGAAGGGTTACCTCTACCGAGATCCAGCGGACGCTGATGGCCTGTTGGGTGTATTGGATCGACAAATCAACCGCAAGGAGTCTGACGAAGTCTGGATAGCAATGATGCAGTATCTGCCGTATCTGGAATGGGCTCAACGAGGATCAGCGTTAACCTTTTTGCGCCGACTCTTTGAAACCCATCCGGACGTTCTGGATTGTCGAATGGCCGTACATATGGTGTATAGGTCTCTTGGTTGGATTCCTGACTCCATTGTGGAGTCCACGATGAATGCTTGGATAAAGGGTTCTTGGCCTCAAGGTCCCCAAGCGGTTGGTGAAGTCGCCATGGTGTTGTACTTAAGGGCTCCTGAGTGTCCCGTAGCATGTGAACGAGTTGAAAGAATGCTAGAGGGGGTCGAATATGACCCGGGCGTTGCGGAGGGTATACGCATTGGACTCGCGCATACACTCTGGGCCGCATGGACAGAACCGGAATTGCGCCCGTTGGTGACGCAGTTATTGATTCGACTCATGGCTTTCCGAAGCGAGGGGTTATCGAAAGCCATATACAGAATTTTCCTCGGCAAAGATTTATTGCTGCCAGACCGATATACCGAGAAGATTCTTCGAGCGTGTCTTGAACATCCTCACATGCTTGTCGCTGACCGCGACAAGACGCTGATAGATCGAATTGGCGAATTACTCGCCAACGGCTGGAATCCGCCATTGGTCCACGCGGTTGCCAGCAGCTATTTGGAATACAGGAATCGGCAGGAGCGTCATCGCGGAAGGGAGATGCTAACCGACGCGAGTTTGGTTGATTTGGCGCTTACGCTGCATCGATTGCCGGACACCCGGACCGAGGGGCTTGACCTGTTCGAGTCTCTATTGGCGTCGAGTTCGTATGACGCCGAGGAACGACTCCAGACATTGGACCGGAAGAACCCGTGAGTGTGCCGAAGCGAAACGTGTTGACATTCCATGCTCCACCGAATATGGCCGAAACAGCGGCGCTCGCGACGGGATCAATCCGCTCTTGCGCAAGCGGGACCGAGTCAACCCGGACGTCAATACGACCGAGGACTACTTGAGGCTTGTCATGCGAAACAAAGAGGCGCACGGCGATGGATTGGACTGAAGTCGAGCAGCGCGTCGGCGCGGGCGAGGATGCGCGCACCGAATTCAAGCGCGGCGTAAGCGATTTACGCAGCATCGCCAAGACGATGTGCGCGTTCGCGAACGGCGACGGCGGGCTTATCGTGATGGGCGTGGACAACGACAGCAATGTCGTCGGCATCGCCGCAAACCCGGATGATGTTCAGGAACGGTTGACGAGCCTGCTGCACACCGGCTGCGGCAAGCCGGTTACGGCGCATTGCGGATTCGGCGAGACCGGCGGCAGGGGCGTGCATTGGATCCATGTGCATCACCACCAAAGGGGCTACGAGCCGTTCGCATACGACGGTCGGTTCTGGATTCGGCGCGGACGGTCTACTGTGGCACCGTCGCCGTCAGAGCTGCAGGATTTGATGAATGCCTTCGGGTTCGTTTTCACGGAGCAACAGGTTGTGCCGCAGGCTTCGGTCGATGACATCGACTTCGGCGCCGTGCGCACTTTCATGCGGGCGCAGGGCCTCGATACCGAACAGGCGCCCCAGCCGGCGCGCGAGGATGATTTGCGCAACGGCGGCCTCATCGACGAATTGGGCGGCGAGCTTCATCCCACCCTGTATGGTTTGATGGTGTTCGGGCGCGACCCGCAAGCGTACCCGCACACCTTGAGCCTGTTCGTGCAGTGCGCCGCGTACGCAGGCGGCGATCAGGCGGCCGAAGTGTTGAGCGCGGGCGAAGGGAAGGGGCGTTTGGAGGACCAGGTGCATCGCGCGGTGGGATGGTTCCGCAGCCTGGGCCGAGCGGAAGTCTACAGGGGGTTGCATCGGGAGGACGTGCCGATCCTGCCGGAGGGCGCGTTGCGCGAGGCGCTCGTCAACGCCGTCATCCATCGGGACTACGCCATCACCGGGTCCCAGGTAATACTGGAAGTATTCGATGATCGCGTCGTGGTGACGAGTCCCGGAGCGCTGCCGAACCACATGACCGTCGACCAGGCATGCAAGGGCGGCGCTCCGCGTTCCCGCAACGAAATGATGGCCAACGCCATGGTGGTGCGGGGACTGATGGAACGTCGCGGCTGCGGCTGGCTGACGATGCGCCACGCCATGCGGCGCTTCAATGGCACCGAGCCGACAATGGAAAACGACGAGCGCAACCGGTTCGTGCGGGTGACGTTTCAGCTTGCAGGCAGGCATGGCCGACCTCTGGAGGCGGGTCAGGCTCCGATCAAGCCCGAGCGTCAAAGAGAGTAACTGAAATCGACGCTACGCGCGCAAATTGGACAGGCCCTGCATCGTTCAACCGGATGTTAGAAAAAGGTTATACGTAAAATGCTTCGAAATCTAAAACTGGAAGGATACCGCGGTTTCCGGTCCTACGAACTCGATGGTCTCACCAGAGTCAACTTGCTCGTGGGGAAAAACAACTGCGGCAAGACCTCAATACTTGAGGCGATCAACTTGTTGGTATCAGGCGGTAGTCCTTTTGTCTTGGAGCAGTCCGCTCGACGGAGGGGCGAGGTGAAAGTGCCGGAAGATTCTGAGGCACCTTATAGACGAGAAAACGCTTTGGATATCTCCCATTTTTTCTTGGGTCATGCTCTTTCACCAAGCGTTAGATTTAGCCTTTCTTCAGATAACGAAAAAGTATCGGCTTCAGTCAGTATTCTATCTATCGAGGATATTAGGGATGAATCGCAACGCGCCCTGTTTGACGAGGAAATGGATTCCTCACCAGAGTTGGGTCTAAGGATCACGAACAACGAGCGCGACGATTTGCCTTTGCTTCCGATCAGCGCCGAAGGTTTGCTGCGCATGTCGCAATATCCTCGGTCCCCGCAATGGTGGCACCGGAACGCGCCGGCGCCTCCGACAGTGCAGTTTCTCACGCCGGACTCGCTATATCCGGGCTCCATGCGCGACATGTGGGACAAGGTGCTGATGGATGGGCGGGAATCCGACGTCATCGACGCCATGAGGATTCTCGACCCGAAGCTCGATACCATCCACTTCCTAACCGGTAGCGCTTCCCGGGCGTTTTCCGGCAAGGCCGGCGTTCTTGTCGGATTTCGCGGTGGTGGACAGCGCGTGCCCCTCGGGAGTCATGGCGACGGTATGCGCCGATTGCTCGCGCTTTCGCTGTCCTTGATCAAGACGACAAATGGCATCTTGTTGATCGACGAAGTCGACACAGGACTGCATTGGACAACAATGGAAGAAATGTGGCGGTTGATTGTAAACACCGCGCGAAAGTCCAATGTGCAGGTCTTCGCAACAACCCATAGCTACGACTGTATTCGCGGACTCGCCTCGCTGGCGGAGTTTTCCACAGAACTTGCGTCGGAGGTCTCCGTTCAGAAAATCGACCGTTCATTGGCACGGGCGGTGAAGCTCGACGCGGAGAACATACGAATAGCTGTAGCGCAGGATATAGAGGTTCGCTGATGGCAAGTACGGATGAACGATCATCCCTGCATGTTGAAGGGAAAGATGACCTGAATGCCATTTGCCATTTGCTCATCAGGCACGGGATTGACCACGACCAACGACCATGGCCCAAGATTTTTCCGCGTATCAATGCGATCGGCGGCAAAAGTCCTTTGCTCGACGGCGTGGAGACCGCTGTGTCGGTTAGCAATGATCGATCAATCGGCTTTGTATTGGATGCCAATTCGTCACTCCAGGATCGATGGACCGCAGTTTCGTCAAGACTCGGGCGCAAAGGCGTAGTAGTGCCTGATGAAATACCGCCTGACGGATTTGTTGGGGAAGCCCCAGATTATCGGGCGCGGGTGGGCGTGTGGCTCATGCCGGACAATCAACGAGGCGGCGCTTTGGAACAATTTCTTGCGGATCTCGTCGAGGCAAATGATCCGCTTTTTCGCACGCTGAGGATTCGACGATGCGGGCCAAAGAACTGAATGCGCGCTTTTCCAATGTGGACTCCAACAAGGCTGCACTGCACGCTTGGCTTGCGTGGCAGGAGGAACCGGGCAAGCCCTATGGTTCGGCCATTCGGGCGAGGTATTTCCGCCATGACAGTCCAGCGGCGCGAAGTTTTGTCATCTGGTTCCGGCGATTGTTCAGAATCGACTCCGATAACGGCGCTATTTGAAGAATTCCGCATGATTGAATCCGCCACGACAGTTTTGGAGTGTCTCAAAGCGTCGCTGGAAGCCGCCTCCGCCCACAACCCCAACGACGCCGCGCCGCCCGCCGCCGTACTGTGGGCCGACCGTGACGCCCAGTGGAGTCCATTGGTCCCGCCGCTGCGCCGACTCATGCCGCAACTTCTAACTCTCGGGGAATACGATCCAGAGCGGTGCATCGGGCCGTCGATCTGGCTGCGTTGCGTGGTTGATCGCGCGTTGACGCCGACCGAGATTTCCGGAGATAAGACGCCGGTCGTCTACATCCCAGGCGTCAGTCGTCAAGAACTCGGTGCGGTGGAATCTTGCCCGGACCACCTTAAGCCACTGGTCGAGCTTCAGTACCGTGGCGCGTGCTGGACGCAAAAAAATGGCAAAGACTGGACGGTGGAGGCGTACTTGGTGTCTGGATCAGGTGGGCTTGGTCTGGACGTCTCCCGCGACATGGCTACCCGTCGGTCGATGCTGCGAGCGGTGGCGGAACTGGCGACGGAGCCCGTTCGTGCGCTGCAAGGCAAACGGCTGGAAGCAGAGGACTTCGACCGGCTGTTCTCCGACGATCCGATCAAGGACATGCTGGCGTGGATCAACAATCCCGATCACGTCCGTTCCGGTTGGAACGCCGGGAGGTGGAGTGCCTTCGCGGCTCGCTGCAAGGCGGACTTCCACATCGATCCGGACGGGGACGGCGAGATCGTCGCGGCGGAGCGGCTCGGCGAGCGGCAAGGAAAATGGGCATCGGTATGGATTCGCTTCGCAGAATCGCCCGCCCTATATCCCGGCATTCCCGAACGGTTGCAGGCGGCGATGCCGCAAGACTTGTTCGCTGAACCGCGGCCGTCCTGGCCTCGGAACAACGAGGAAGACGAGCAGGCGCTCCGCCGTTCCCTCCTGGACTTCGCGAACATGACCTCGCCAGCGGCCAGGGAACGCGTGATGGAGTTGGAGAACGCTCACGGGAAAAGGCGGAAGTGGGTCTGGGCCGAGCTGGGCCACGCGCCCCTTGCTGCCGCGCTGGAGCACTTGGCGAAACTCGCGCAATGTACGGCCAGCGAACTCGGCGGGACAACACCTGCGGAGATGGCCGCGATGTACAAGGAAGGGGCTTGGGAGGCCGACGCCGCCGCGCTTGGCGCCATGGCCGCAGTGCATTCGTCGGCGGATACGCAAGCCGTGAGCCTGGCGCTGCACGCGATCTACTTTCCTTGGCTCGACGCAGCGGCCCGCCATTTGCAATCGCTGGCGGACAGGCAACCGCCCCCCGGTGTCCTTGGCGCTGCGCCTCCTCTCGGCAACGACCCCGACGATACCCGCGTCGATGCTGGCGGAGCCATGCTCTTCGCGGACGGCCTGCGGTTCGACGTATCTCGCCGCTTGGTGGAGCGGCTGCGCGCCAAGGGCCGATCCGTCGTGGAATCCGTGCGTTGGGCCAGTCTGCCCTCGGTTACGGCGACCGCTAAGCCTGCCGTGTCCCCGGTAGCCGAGCTCATCGGGGGCGTTTCCCCCGGTGAGGACTTTGTCCCCACAACGAAGAAACCCGAACTTCCCTTGACAACGCACCGATTCCGCAAGCTTCTTGCGGACGTCGGCTACCAGTACCTGCGAGCCGACGAGACTGGGGACCCATCGGGCCGCGCCTGGACCGAAAACGGCGAGTTAGACAAGCTGGGCCACTCACTGCAAGCTAAGCTCGCCGCCCGGGTCGGGGATCAGATCGAGTTGCTGTCGGAACGCATTGAGGCTCTGCTCGATGCCGGCTGGCGGGAAGTGCGCGTGGTCACCGATCACGGCTGGCTTTGGCTTCCCGGCGGGTTGCCGAAGGTCGATCTGCCCAAGTATCTCACCGCGAGCCGTTGGGCGCGTTGCGCGGCCATCAAGCATGGATCGACGGTCGAGCAGCCGACGGTTCCGTGGCATTGGAATCCCAGCGAACGCATCGCCGTCGGGCCCGGGGTCGCCTGTTTCGGCGCGGGCAACGAGTATGCGCACGGCGGCTTGAGCCTTCAGGAATGCCTGATTCCCGTGCTGCGGATTTCCGCCGGCTCCGGAGCCGCCAAGGCGCGTGCGAGCATAATCAAGGTGTCCTGGGTCGGTTTACGCTGCCGGGCGCGAGTCAAGGTCGCACAATCGGGGCAACCGGCAGGGCAAGCAACTGGGCAAGCAACTGGGCAAGCGGCGGGGCTTTCCATCGATCTGCGAACGCGCGTAAACGACGAGGACTCGAGCGTCAGTCGCGCGAGGAAGTTGGACGCCGCCGGCGCCGCCAGCCTGTTAGTGGCCGACGATGAACTGGAAGGCGCCCCGGTCGCGTTAGTCGTCCTGGACGAGGGCGGCCAGGTCATCGCGCGGCAATCGACGATCATCGGAGGGGAAGACTGATGCTGGAACTCGACCGGCTCGACCGCCAAGCCGCCGAGGTATTCGATGGCTACTTGGTCCGCAAGGATCTAGTGCGAAAATACAGCCGCCAGTATCCCGTGCCCACCTATGTCGTCGAGTTTCTCCTTGGGCGGTATTGCGCCACCACCGACGAGCAGGAAATCGAGGAAGGATTGGCGATCGTCGAGCGCCAGCTAGCCGACCGGACGGTGCGAACCGGCGAGGAGGAACTGTTCAAGGCTCGGGCCCGCGATCGAGGCGCTATCAAGCTGATTGACATCGTAAAGGCCAGGCTCGACGCAAGAACCGACTCGTTGATCGCGGAACTTCCGAGCCTCGCGCTAAGGGATATTCGCATCGGTGACGCCTTGGTGAAGCGCCATGAACGCATGTTGACCGACGGATTCTACGCCGAGGTCACGTTGAGCTACGACGCCGCCATCGCTCAGGAGAAGAACGGGCGTCCGTTCGCCATCGACAGCCTTCGAGCCATTCAACTTTCGAAAGCTGATGTGCTGGAGACATTTTGTCGTGGTCGCCGCGTGTTCGGCAGCGACGACTGGCGCCGCCTTCTGTTGCGCAGTATCGGGCTGGAGCCCAGTGCGCTGTCGGAGCGAGCGCAACTCGTGGCCTTGATTCGCATGGCTACGTTCGTCGAACGCAACTACAACATGGTCGAACTCGGCCCGCGCGGCACGGGCAAGAGTCACCTGTTCCAACAGATTTCGCCGTATTCGCATCTCATTTCGGGAGGTAAGGCCACCGTCGCGAAGATGTTTGTCAACAACGCCACCGGGCAGCGCGGGCTCGTTTGCCAATACGACGTGGTGTGCTTCGACGAGATTTCCGGCGTTTCCTTCGATCAGAAGGATGGGGTCAACATCCTCAAGGGCTACATGGAGTCCGGCGAGTTCTCAAGAGGCAAGGAGAGTATCCGGGCCGAGGGCGGCATTGTTATGGTGGGCAACCTCGATGTTGACGTGGAGCATCAGCAACGAATTGGACACCTGCTTGGGCCGCTGTCCCCCCAGATGCGCGACGACACAGCGTTCATGGACCGCATTCATGCTTATATCCCGGGCTGGGAATTCCCGAAACTCAATCCCAATGAGCACTTCACCAATCACTTCGGGTTGGTCAGTGACTTCCTGTCGGAGTGCTGGAGCCGGCTTCGCACCGGCAGCCGCGTGCCCGCGCTGCAGGGGCGCGTGAACTACGGCGGCGCGCTCAGCGGGCGCGACATAACCGCGGTGAACAAGACCGTGAGCGGTCTGCTCAAGCTGTTGTATCCGGAGCCTTCCATGGAAGTCTCGGACGAAGGGCTTGAAGCCTTGGTGCGGGTTGCTCTCGAAGTGCGCCGCCGCGTCAAGGAGCAGCAGAAGCGGATATTCAGAAGCGAGTTCCGCAACACGCACTTCAGCTACAAGATGGGCGAGGACGGCATCGAGAAATTCGTCTCCACGCCGGAACTGCACAGCGACGACGCCATCGACACCGATCCGTTGCCTCCGGGACAGGTGTGGGGGATCAGTCCGGGCGGTCCCGACACGGGCGCGTGCCTATATCGCATTGAGGTTGCCGCGGGCAAGGGCAGCGGGGTGAGGATACTGAACGCGCCGATTTCGGCGCCGTTTCGCGAGAGCGTCCGGTACGCCGAGCAGAACCTGTACACGCGGGGCGAAGAACTGGTGGGCGACCGGGACCCGCGTTCCCACGAATTCTCCGTGCAACTTCGCGCCATGGACAACGACCGGTCCGGTCACTCCCTGGGGATGCCGGTATTGATGGCCCTGTGCAGCGGGTTGCTGGCGAAGAGCATGAAGGGCGGATTGATCGCCGTTGGCGCCCTGAATCTTGGCGGTTCGGTCGAGACCCTGGCGAACGCCGTAAGCATCGTCGAAATTGCCGTGGACAAGGGTGCGCGTACGGTCCTGATGCCGGTGTCGGCGCGCAAGCAATTGTTCGACCTCTCCGACGACATGGCCACGCGCGTCAACGTGCAGTTCTATTCGGATGCGCGGGATGCCCTCTTGAAGGCCTTGTTGGATTAGTGCGAGGTTTCGCATGCTTGGGCTTGGGCTTGGGCTTGGGCCTGGGCCTGGGCTTGGGCTGGCGACAAGTTCGAGCCCGCGATAACATGACGCGCTCTCGCTTCGTCCAAGCCGCGCGCTTCGTCCACATCGCATGAAAATCCTCGCCGTCGGCGACATCCACCTCGGGCGCACGCCGTCGCGCCTTCCCGCTGAACTCGCCGTGCGGGCGCGTAACTTCGGCCCGGCGGTCGCTTGGGAGCGGACAGTGGAAGCGGCCGTTAAAGCCGGGGTTCGGGCCGTGCTGCTGGCTGGCGACGTGGTGGACCGCGAGGACGACTTTTTCGAGGCCTACGGCGAACTGGCGCGGGGAGTGCGGCGTCTCGCCGCTGAAGGCGTGGCCGTCGCCGGCGTCGCCGGCAATCACGATGTCAACGTGCTGCCGAGGCTGGCGGAAGAGATTCCGGAGTTCAAACTATTGGGCACCGGCGGCCGATGGGAATCCCGCGAAATCGTCGCTGACGGCGAAACGCTCACGGTTTGGGGATGGTCGTTTCCGCAAGCCCGGGTGATGCAAAGCCCGCTGCCGGATGCGCCCTTCGAGCGGCGCGCCGGACTCAACATCGGCCTGCTTCACTGCGACAGGGGCGCGGGCGCAAGCCCCTACGCGCCGGTCTCGGAAGCCGACCTGGAACGCGCCGGACTCGACGGCTGGCTGCTGGGCCACATCCACGCCCCGGACGCGCTGACCGCCGCTTCCGCGAACGGCTACCTGGGCAGCCTCACTGGCCTTAAGCGCGGCGAAAAGGGCGCGCGCGGGCCCTGGCTCATTTCCATGAATCGCGGGAAAATCGCGGCGGTTGAGCACTTGCCGCTGGCGCCGCTGCGCTGGCAGCGGCTGGACGTGGACATTGAAGGTATTTCCGAACCCGCCGAAGCCCAGGCGAGACTGCTGGGAGAGTTGCGCTCGTTAGACCGGGAGCTTGCCGAGGCGACACATCGGCCGGACGCGGTGGGACTGGATGTCCGGTTCTGTGGCCGAAGTCGGCTGGGAGCGGCATCCGTCGATTCGATTTCCGACGAGGATCGGGAACGCATCTACGAGGGGACCGGTGGCATCCACTATTTCATCGAGTCGATTTCCGCCAGGACCCGGCCCGAAATCGAACTGGAAAGCCTCGCCGCGCGGGGGGACATTCCGGGATTGCTGGCCCAGAGGTTGCTTTGGCTTGAGGAGCCCGAAGGCCACCCGAAACGGGACAGCCTGATCGCCTTGGCCCGGAATCGCCTTCGAGCGGAAACCCAGGCGTCCCGATGGAGCGGGCTGGGCGAGCCGCCGGAGGCAGATCCGGCGAAGTGGCTACGCGACGCGGGCTATCGCGCCCTGGAAAAGCTGCTGGCGCAAGCCGGGGATCCGGATTGATGCGGCTGCGCCGCCTCAGCATCCATTCCTTGCCCGGCATCGAGCCGGGATTCGAATTCGAGCCTGCGAGCGACAGGGTGAACATCGTCACCGGGCCCAATGCGATCGGCAAGAGCAGTCTGAGCAGGGCGCTTGGGTATCTGTTGGGCGAAGTCGACCGGCGCGACGATCCGCGTGACTTGCACCTGGAAGCGGAATTCCTGAGCGACGATGCGCGCTGGACGGTGCGCCGCGCCGGACGGCAGATTGTCTGGACGCGGGACGGTGAGCCGACCGTGCGTTCCCCGCTGCCAGCTGCCGGGCAATTCGGCCTTTACCGGCTCTCCGTTGAGAGCCTTCTGATTGACGACGAAAGCGATCAGAATCTGGCCAAGAGGCTTTGGCGCGACATGCGGGGTGGAATCGATCTCGATGATGCGCGCACGAAGGACATCGGTCCGCGATTCGCAAGCCACGAAGGGAAGAATCTGCGAAACGCCAGGGGCGCGCTCTCCGAAGTGCGGAGCGAATACGCGGCCTTGCACCGTCAGGAGGCGGATTTGCCCGGACTGGAGGGGCAAATTCACGAGGCGACGCAGGCGGGCATCCAGCGCGAGCGGCTCAATATGGCGCTGGAACTGCATGCGTCCCTCAGCCGCCGCCGCGAGTGCGCCGCGGCGCTCGAAGCATTTCCGCCCGGAATGGAAAAGCTGCATGGCAATGAGATTGAGCGTCTCGACCTGCTCGACGCCAGGGCAGCGAGTCTGGAAGAGGAATTGGAGGAGGCGCGGCGCGGCCTCGCCGCCGCGGAGCGGGAGCTTGAACGGACGGGGTTGAGGGACAAGCGTCCCGGGGCCGAGCGAGTGTCCCAGGTCAAGGATCTGTTGCGGCGCGTCGGCGAAGACGTCATGAAGCGCGACACTGTGTTGGAGGTGCTGGAAGGGGCAAGGTCGAGCGTCGCCGACGCCCTCGCGGAGTTTCATGGTGAAGGCCAACCGCCCAAGCTTGACGAATCCGCGTTGCGGCGGGCCCAGGCAATCGTCGAGCCGCTGGGTGAAAGGCAGGAGCAGCGGCGCAAGCTGCTGCAAGCGCTGAACATGGCCGGCGACCCGCCCGACGATTCGGAGATCGGCCGGCTTCGCGAGGGGGGTGACGCGTTGCGCCGCTGGTTGGCGGCGCAACCGGTCAGGGAGGGCGGAGGCGTCCCGGCATGGGTGTCGAATGTGGTCCTGACCGCGTGGTGGGCCACGGTGACATTGGGTGGGACCACTGTGCTGGCGGCCGTCTGGGCGGAGGCATGGTCGGTCGCTACCGGGTCCGGGTTGATCGTGATGATGCTGGTCGCCGTGATGGTGCTGGCGAGGAGCGTGAACTCGCAGATTTCAGGGCGAAGCAAGTCCGCGAGGGAGCGTTATGGCGAGACCGGCCTCGATTCGCCGCCCAAGTGGGAACGCGACGCGGTGCGCGAGCACTTGCGGTCCGAGGTGGAGGGACCCCTGATTCAACTGCTGTTGCGGCGGGAACGGGCCGCAGGCGTCCCGGAGTTACGCGCCGAACTCGACCGGGTCGAAGCGGAAATCGACGAATTGGAAACGGGCAGGCGCAATCTCGCGTCGGAGATCGGCATCGACCCGGCGTTGACCGGTGCCCCATTCATTCGGTTCGCGGCGGTGACCGACAAGTGGGATACGGCGCGGGCGAATCTTGCTGGGCGGCAAGCGGAACTCAAGGCGATCGAGGCACGGATTGTTGAAAATTCCGCGCATGTTCGCGAGTGGCTTGAGCCATGGCGGGGCCAGGACGACCCGCCGCTCGAGGACTCCAATGCCGGGGCGGAATTCGGCGCGTCGCGCGTTGCCGACGCGCTGCGCATCGCGTTTGAGACGCTGGACAAGCGCCTGTCCGCGGCGCGGGAGGCGGAGCGCGAGATGGAGTCGAAACAAGACAGCATCGACGCGCTGCGGAAGCGGACCGACTCCAACGAGTCGGAACGCGCCAGCCTGTACTCCCGTGCGGGGCTTGAGGTTGGCGCGCGCGCCGAGCTTGCCCGGAGGATTGATCGTCTCAACGCGTGGGGCACGGCGCGGGAGGCCCTTGTCCTGGCGCAAAATGACGAGCGGCGATTGAGGGAAACCCTGGGGGACGATGCGGCGCCAGCGGACGGGACGGCTCTGATCAAGGCGGTGGAGAGCGATTCCGTCGAGACACTACAGCTGGAGTTGCAGGCCGCGGCGGAACGGGCCGGCGAATACACGGAACTGATTCAGCGACAGGCGGCAATCAATGAGCGGCTCGATTCGGCGCGCAAGAGTCACCGCGTGGAACAGGCCGCCAGTGAGCTTGGGCGGGCGGAAGAGGCGTTGCGGGACAAGCGCGACACGGCCCTGCTGCATGCCGCCACCGACATGTTGCTGGACGATGTCGAGAACGCGTTCAAGACCGATCGCGAACCCGATCTGTTGCGCAGGGCGCGGGAACGCTTCGAGCGGGTCACGGCTCACGAATTCACGTTGGAGCTTTCCGACAAGACCGGCTTCATGGCCCGCGACTGTCGGCAAGGGCAATTGCGTTCGCCCGCCCGACTTTCCTCCGGCACGCGGATGCAATTGCTGCTCTCGTTGCGGCTGGCCTGGATCGAGGACCTCGAAACGGGTAGCGAACGGCTGCCGCTGTTTCTCGACGAGGCGCTCACGACCAGCGACGAGGAGCGATTCGCCGTGATGGCCCAGACGCTTTCGCGCCTGGCGGAAACCGAACGGCGCCAGGTCTTCTACCTGTCCGCCCGCCGCCATGAGGCCGCGTTGTGGGAGCGGGCCACCGGCGAGGCGCCGGCGGTAATCGATCTGGCAGCCATCCGGTTCGATGCATCCACGCCCGGGAACGGCCTCCCGGCTGTCGAGCCACCGCCGGAAATTCCTCCGCCAGGAGACGATGACGGAGAATCGTATGCTGCGCGCCTTGGCGTGCCCTTGGTCAATCCCAGGGTCGACGCCGGCGGAATTCACCTCTTCCATCTGCTCCGCGACGACATTGACCTGTTGCACCGGCTCCTGGATTCCTGGCGCATCGGCACATTGGGCCAATTGGAGTCCCTGTTGTCCTGCGACGCGGCGCGAAGCGCAATTTCAGACACCCGGACCCGGCAAGCGCTTCTGCAAAGGGCCAGAACCGCGAAGATCTGGACCGACCTCTGGCGGCAGGGCCGGGGGAGGCCAGTGGACAGGGCTGTCCTGGATGAATGTGACGCTGTTTCGGACATTTTTCTGGACCGCGCCGCGGATCTTGCAATGAAGCTGGACGGAAATGGCGAAGCGCTGGTACGGGCGTTGCGCGCCGGAGATCTGAAGGGCTTCTACAGCAGCAAGACCATCGAGCTGGACGAATGGCTGGCCGACAACGGTTACACGGACGACGCGGTAACGCTCGGTCCCGAAGAACGCCGCCGCCTGACCCTTCAGCGCGTGGCGCCTCCCACCCGAACCGACGCGGACGACGTCAACCGGGTTGTCGACTGGATGGAGTCGGCGGTCGTATCGATCTACAGACAGGCTGGGTGGAAGTAGCAGGAGCGCGGTATGCGTTGTGTGGCGTTTATTCACGGCGACGCCAATCCGGGGCATGGAATCAGCTTCCCGGATTTTCCCGGGTGCGTGTCGGACGGTGGCACCATCGACGAGGCAATCCGGCGGGGTACCGAAGCGCTCGCCTTTCACGTTGAAGGCATGCTCCAGGACGGTGAAGATGTTCCGAAGCCGCGTTCTGTGCAGGACATTGAAGCCGATCCTGGGTAGAGGATCGCGAAAGAATTTAGAAAAGGTCGTGCGAAAAGTTTGTGCAAACTCGGGCGGTCGGGAACCGTTTGCACAATTTGTGCGCATAGCACACAGTGGATAACCGGAAGGACGCGGAATCTACCGGAAGGTCACGGTAGACAACTAGGGAACGATCGTCACGTCCACGGCGCCGCGATATAGTCCAGGATCTCCCGCCGCGCGATGTCCCCGTCGGCGTCCGACAGCCCGACGAACGGCCTCGCGGGGATGTCCCCCCCAGGGGATCTTCTGGAAGAAGTTCCTCCCCGGCAACGCCGTCCGGACCCCGCCGAACTCGCCCGCCTTGGCGCCGAAATGCAGCACGTTGGCCTTGACGGACGCGCTGCCCACCTCCACCCAGTCCGGCCCGGCGTCGCTGTGGATGCTCGACCCGCCCAGGAACCCTTCTTGCGTGAGGATGTTCTCGCCGGGGTGTTCCCGGCGCTTCTTGGTGACGTCCGACAGCTCCGCCCATCGCGACCCGTCCGGCGCCTCCTCGTCCCGGAACCGCTCCCGCGTGCTGTTCACGAGGGCCTCGCCGATGGAGCGCATGGCCGGGGTGAGGTCCTGCCCGCGGCGGATCGCCTCGGACAGCGCGGCGCGCAGGTCCCGGTCATCGAGGGCGAGGTCTATTTTCACGGGGCGTCAGAGGATCGGCGGAATCGCAAAATATGCGAATATGTCGGTTTTCACTCGGTCTTCAAGCGGCGGCCTGGTCGCCGTAATTTTCGGTCCAGAAGCGGGCCGCGAGCTCCGCCTCCCGGCGCGCGAAATTGTCCGGTGTGCCGCTGTCGAGTTCCGCCGCCCGCACGTCCGCGGCGTACTCCTCGGCGCTGGCGTAGATATCGACCGGCGACGACATGCGGGCGCCGAACAGGCGCTCGGACGGCGTCGTGGTCGCGAACAACTCCTCGCGCCACGCTTCCCATGCCTCCCGTTCGCTGCGCCGCGGGTCAGTCATCGGCCACCTCCTCCAAGTCGATCATAACACGGTCGGGCTCGCCCCAGCGGTTCGGCCGCCCTTCTTCGCGGCTCACGACCCGGAATCGCGCATAGGGATTGAACAATACCTCCCGTTCGTTGGGATTCGCGGCCAGCAATCGGATGTCCCGCCCGGTCCGCCCGACGATCATGAACTGCGCCGCGCTCCCGAACCGCCTGGCCTGCTCCTCCGATTTCGAGGTGCTGATGAAGTCCCTCACAGAAAGGATTTCCCCGGGCCGTAATTGGTCGTTGATCGCGTCGAACGTAATTCGGGGGATTCCGCGATAGGTGACGCCTCGGCGCTCCGGCAGTTTGGCTAGGGCATCGCGAAGCGTCAGCGCGGCCGCGGTTTCCAGAGGGCTCGGCAATTCGCCGCGCCCGCCCCGCATCGGCAGGGTCCCGCGCAATTGCTCGTTGATGTAGGAACTGCCGCTCAGGGAATACCAGCGCACCACGGCCAATTCCGCAGGCGTGAGCTGGGGCGCGGCGGCGACCGCTCCGCTCCTGCCGATATCGTTCAGCAGCATTCGGTACCGCCCTTCCCCGACCCTGGCATCGAGTTCCCGCGCGAAGTTTGCCTGATGCCGCCGTTGCGCGACGCTCCGTCCCGGAGCGTAGTCCCATCCCGGATCGATCCCCACGGGCACGGTCACCGTGCGAGGGTTCAGTCCGCGCGCGCCCACCGTGACCCGTTCCGTACGGAGCGGCGGTGCTGTGTCCGGGCCGTCCTTGCCGAGCGCCCGCAGGTCCGCGTCCGTGAGGCTCTCCACGTAGCACTTGCACCCCCAGCCGTTGGGCGGGTAGTGAATGGCCCACCAGGGATCGTCGTGGCGCAGCGTCAGGCCGTCCCAGGCCAGGTGTTTTTCGCGCGGCTCGTTGCCGGCGTGGCTGTGCCGGTATCGCCACCAGGGGCGCCGCTCCGCGACCGCCTTCATCTGCTCGTACCTGCCGGCCGCGTAGGACGTGCGCAGGTTGGTGGGGTAGATCACCTTCGTGCGCCAGTTCCGCCCGCCCTTGTACGACCAGCCGCGCTTTTCCACGATGGCGTCGAAGCGCTGGCGGAACTTCTCCAGCGTCTCCCCGTCGGCTATGGCCGCGTCCACGGCGCCGCGCAAGTCGAGGAGTAAATCGCGCGGCGCGTCGTCGCCGGCTGGAAGGCGGACCTGCAAGACGGGGAGGGCAATCCGCTGCCGTTCAACCGGGACAACCTCCGCGCCCTGTCGCACACGCCCTGGATCGCCAGGGCCGTCGTGGACGCCTACTGGGAGAGGTTCTCCCCCCGAAAAAACTCCTGACCGCCGCCCGGCGCTGGTACGGGGGCGGCGGTGGAAGGGACGAGGCGGAGGACGACGCGCGCCGGTTCGGCATCGATTTCAAGGATCGACGCGGTCCGGACGCCCTCCTTGTCGTGCCCGAGGCCCGGGACGCGGTGCAAGTCTTCCTGGCCGCCGCCACGCAATGGCGCGTCGGCCCGTCCGGCCATCTCATCGGCCTCGACTACCCGGGCGCGGCCATCGCCGCCGCGGGCATCGGCCTGGACTGGAAGGACGTCTTCGGGGGCGTGCGCCTCATCGAGGACGAGGTTTTGAGACTGCAGGAGGAGGACCCGCGATGGAACTGAAGGAAATGAAGACGGTCGGCGAACTGCGCGTCCGCGCGCGGCTCAACCCGTCCGCGAGCGCCCCGGTGGACCGCATCAAGAACGCGGCCGCGGCGCTCATCGACGAGATCGCCGCGGTGGAACCGTCCAATCCGGCCGTCAACCGCCTCCGGGCGCTCGGCATGACCGCCGCGGAGGAGGCCGCGATGTGGGGCGTGAAGGCCGCCACCGCGCCGGGCGCGGAGCATAACCCCAATGCATGAGGGGGGCCGGAAACCGGCCGGTACCGGCGCGGATCGGGCCCGGTCCGGACGAAACCGGACCCCGGGCCATGCGTAAAACCTATGGGACCGGGGCGGACGGGCGGAGCGGAAGGCGCGTGGAAGTCTGTGGAAGTCAGTAGTTCTCGAAGTCGTCGAGGCCGAGCAGCTTCAGCGAAACCCAGACCGCGGTGCCGCCGACCAGCGCGCACCAGGCGATCCAGGCGATGCCCGCCGCGAGCAGCAGGAGAATCAAGATGAGCATGGCGGCTTCCGGTCCCATGGGGGGATTGTAGCATGCCCGCCGATCTGAACCTGAGGCTGCGTCTCGCCGCCGACGGCCGGGGTTTCGTCGCCACGGTCAAGGGCGGCGAGAAGGCGCTCGACGGCCTGCGCGATTCCGTCAGGGAGACCGGCGACGAGACGACAAAAACCGGGCGCAAGGCGCGCGGCCTGGGTGCCACCTTCCGGCGGATGGGCGATCAACTGAAGACGGGAATCGCGTCATTCGTCGCCGGCGGGGCGATCCTCGGCACAATCCAGGGCGCCCTGTCCGGCATCTCCCGCGGCCTGCGGAACGCCGGCCGCCACATCGTGGACTCCGGCCTCCGGTTCGAGACCTGGAACCAGCGGCTGCTGGCCGGCACCGGCACCGCGGAGCGCGCGGCCGACGCGATGGAGTTCCTGCGCCGGGAGACCGACCGGCTCGGCCTGGACCTGGGCGCCTCCGCCCACGCCTTCTCCGGCTTCGCCGCCGCGGCCCGCGGCACGGCGCTGGAGGGCGAGGCGGCCCGCGACATCTTCAGCGGCGTCGCCGAGACGGTCGCGGTGATGGGCCTGGCCGCGGCCGACACCCGGGGCGTGTTCCTGGCGCTGGAGCAGATCGTCTCCAAGGGCACGGTCTCCGCCGAGGAGCTGCGCGGGCAGCTCGGCGAGCGCCTGCCGGGCGCGTTCGAGGCGGCCGCCCGGGCGCTCGGCGTCACCACGTCGGAACTGGACGGCATGCTGCGCAGGGGCGAGGTCCTGGCCGAGGACCTGCTGCCGCGGCTGGCGGCCGAGTTGAGCGAGACCTTCGCGGACGCCCTGCCGGAGGCGGTGGAGTCGGCCCGCGGCGAGTTCGCGCGCCTGCGCAACGGGCTGCTGGAGCTCGGCAACGCCGCCGCGGAGAGCGGCCTGCTGGATTGGCTGGGGGACGTCGCCGGGCGGGCCGCCGACGCGGCCGGCGCGCTGGCCGGCGCGATCCGTCCGGAGACCCCCGCGCAGGCCGGCGCCGCGGTCGCGGCCCGCTACCGCGCCGGGATCGGGCGCCTGGTGGAGGAAACGGTCGGCCTCCAGTCGCGGCCGAACCGCCACGCCGCCGGCACGCGCCCGTTCGCCCGCGCGGAGGCGGTGCGCGCGGCCGCCGTCCTCGAGAACCAGCTCGCGATCCGGGAGCTCGCCGGGCGGTTGGCGCCGGAAGGCACCCGCGCGGCGCTCCGGGGCGCCCGGCGCGACACCGCCGTCCACCTCGCGGCCGGCCCGGCGGACCGCGGTGGTAACTCTGTACGCGGACGCCATTGCGGGCGAGTATTACGCGACGTTCGAGTACGACGACAATTCCTCGTTCTCCTCGCCGTCGCGGGCGTACGACATGATCGAGAGCACACTCCACCGGGCGGCCTGGGCGCCGCCGTCCGGGCGGTCGCACATCCGGGCGAGGCTCACGACCGCGGCCCGCGACGGGGGAACGCGGGGGCCGTGGTCGGCGACCGCCACGTACGGGACGGCGCCCGCCGCCGACGCGCGGGTGATGATCGCCGACGCGACGTTCGACAGCACGTACCCCAGCATCGCGGGCATCCGGTTCGAGTCGGATGGAGTGGTGCTCACCTCGCCGTCCTCCCACGCGCTCCACAACACGCGCTGGCTCAGCGCGGGCGCGTTCGGGTCGGATTACGAGATCCGGGCCACGCTGGCCGGCGGGTCGGCGGGCTCCCTCTGGTCGGGCACGGGCTCGTGGCTGTCCCTGGGTATCCCGCGGTGGTGGTTCATCGCCGGCCCGAGCGCCAGCGGCTCGCCCACGCTCACGACGGTCATCCGCGTCGACATCCGCCGGGCGGGCACGGCCGTCGTGCTGGACACGGCGACCTACACGCTGAGGGGCCGCCCGCCGGCGGGGACGCCGCCGTGAGCGCGCTCACCGTCAAGCAGTTCCTCGCCGGCGACCGGGCAGCGAGCCCGCCCCCGGCCGGGCTCACGATCGAGATGGGCCTGGCCGCCCTGGCGGAGCCGGATGGCTTGCGATTGCCGTTCGCCGCGCCCGCCCGGGCCTGGGCGCTGCCGGCGACGTCGGACGCCGCGTGGGCCGCCCAGCCGTGGAACCCGCCGCCGGGACACGCGCGGGACGGGGAGGCGGACCCCTCGGCCTCGCCGAAGCCCTCCCTGGAACGCATCGAGGCCGCGGCCGGAGCGGTCTGGGACCGCCGGCACGCGGACAGTTGGCGGGCGGCGCTGCGCGGCGCCGCGAGGCGCGCCATCACGGCGGCATACGGCGAGGCGTCGGTCCGGGACGAGACCCTGCTGCGGATGCGCGGCGGCCACACCGGCGCCCAGGACGCCGAGCGCGACCGCATCCGGCACGGCTACCGCATAGCCAAGGCCGCGGCCGACGACGAGCGCGGCGCCGCCGAATGGCCGTCCCCGGCCGACGTGCTGCGGGAAGTGCTCGGATGGTTCCCGGGCGCGTGAAGGAGCGAGCCGGGGGCTCGCCTCCGGAGTCTTTCTGCACAATTTGTGCGCATAGCACACACCTTTGCACAAACTTTTCGCGCGCCTCTAGTCTGATATCGCGGAGTGGCGTGAGGGCGCCGTAATCTGCCTCGTCCCCCTGATATTCGACAAGGGATCGCCGCGGCGCGTGAATGTCTCCCTGGACTATGGTCTCCTGCGCGCCATCGATCACGAGGCCGGACAGCGCGGCATGACTCGATCGGCTTTTCTTTCCAGTGCCGCGCGGAACGAGATTGAACGCAGGTAGCGGCGACCCGGCGGCAGCCGTAGCTCGCTACGCGCGGTTTTCGCCGAGGGCCGACTGCGTTCAGGCGGCTACAGGGCTCGATACAACCTCTCGTCGTAAAGCGCGCCGCTCAGCGGATAGACACTGCTTCGAAATTCCCGGCTGTGCGCGGCGTCGATGTGTTCCAACTGCGCTTCGGTATTCTCCCATCGCTCCACGACACTGAAGTGGTTCATGCGGTTGGACTGCACGAGCACTTCGAATCGTTCGTTGCCGGCTTCGGCGAGGCTCGCGGTAGCCATCGTCTGAAGGTGCTCCCTGGCGGGTTCCACGTTGTTGGGCGTGACGTCCACGTGCGTGACCGCGTAGACGGCATCGGCGGTGGGTTCGGTGTACTGGGTGTCGGCCACCATCTCCACGTGCAGGCGTTCGTTGTAGGGGCTGTAGAGCAGCGGCGCCAGGGCGTTGCGAAAGGCCGTCGTGCGGTTTGACTCCCGATGGGATTGCTGGGCATCCAGACTCGTCCATGTCTCCAGCAGGACGAAGTGGTTGGGACGGTCTATACGCTGAAGGGCTTCGAGCAGCAAGTTGCCAGCATCGCCCCGACCGGCCTCCACCTCGGCCGAGATCAGTCCCACAGCCTGCTCGACGGAGGAGGGCGAGACTTCGATATAGGTGACGACGAAGGCAGTGGAGTCGTCCTGGGCGCTGGATTGCTGGACCGGAACGAGTGCCAATACTGCACCAATGAGGGCTGTACGATGGATAAAGTTCATTTTGTGAGCCTCGCGGATTCTTGCGTGGACGATTCTACTCTCAATTCAACTGCAACGTGCTTCGGGAAACGCGCCTGGAGAAATGCGCCCTGGAAATGGGGCTTGGGAAGTTTGGCAACCTCTACGGTGTTCCCCAAAACGAGAGCTCGGTCAGGCCGTCCGGCGGCGTAGACCGGCATAGCGGCGGACGCGAATATCCGCCTGTTCCTTGTGTCCCATGAAGCCTTCGAGTTCGCACAACCTGGAACAGTATTCGCCGACTTCGAGAGAAGCCTCCTCCGTGACGCGCTGGTAGGTACAGGTCTTGATGAACTTCCCGACCCACAACCCGCCGGTATACCGGGCCGCCCGCCGGGTGGGCAGCGTGTGGTTGGTGCCGATCACCTTGTCGCCGTAAGCCACATTGGTCTCCGGGCCCAGGAACAGGGCGCCGTAGTTGGTCATGTTTTCCAGGAAGTAGGACGGATCGCGGGTCATGACCTGCACGTGTTCGGCGGCGATGCCGTCGGCTACCCGGACCATCTCCTCGACGCTCTCGCAGACGATGACCTGGCCGTGATCCCGCCATGCGACGCCGGCGACATCCGCTGTCGGCAGGATGCCCAACTGGCGCTCGACCTCCGCCATGGTCTCCCGCGCGAGCGATTCCGAATCGGTGAGCAGGATGGCCGGCGAGGTGGGCCCGTGTTCCGCCTGACCCAGCAGGTCCGCGGCGCAGAGTTCGCCGTCCACGCTGTCGTCGGCGATCACCAGGGTCTCTGTCGGCCCGGCCGGCAAGTCGATTCCCACACGCCCGAAGAGTTGCCTCTTGGCCTCCGCCACGTAGGCATTGCCGGGTCCGACGATCATGTCCACCGGGTCGATGGTTTCGGTCCCAAGCGCCATGGCGGCCACGGCCTGTACGCCGCCCAGGCAGTAAATTTCATCGGCGCCTGCCATTTCCATGGCGGTGACGATGGCCGCGCTCGGGGCGCCCCGATAGGGTGGCGCCGCAGCGGCGATTCGATTGACGCCTGCGACGCTGGCCGTCACGACGCTCATGTGGGCCGAAGCCACCATCGGGTACTTGCCGCCCGGCACATAGCAGCCGACGCTGTTGACGGGCAGATTCCGGTGCCCCAGCACGACGCCCGGCAACGTCTCTACTTCCACGTCCCGAAGCGCGTCCTTTTGCGCCTGGGCGAAGTTTTGTATCTGGGCCTGGGCGAATCGAATATCGTCAATCACCCGATCGGACAGCGATTCCCGGCAGGCCGCGATGGTATCGGGATCGAGGCGGAAGGAAGGCGGCGACCAGCGGTCAAATCGCTCGGAGTATTCGCGAAGCGCATCGTCCCCACGAGAGCCGATATCAGCGATGATCTTTTCGACCGCCTCGCGAACCCGGTCGTCTTCCCGGGCCGTGACTTCGGCCGGCTGACCGCGTTTCAGGTAACGTGTCATGGCGTTTCTCCAACAAGATCGGCATCCTGTCCCGTTGGCATTGGGCTCATGTCGAATTCGGGACAGACGGCGATTGTACCGCCAGCGCTCCCGGCGTGCCGATGATCAAGTGCTCTCGCACGACAGGCGTGTTGCACACGGCCGGCCAGGGCCGGGATCGCGTAGTACACGACAGGCCGGGACCGCGTAGTACACTGTGGCAAAACAAATCCGGGGAACCTGCATGCTGAATATTCGCTGTCTTGCCGTACTGACTTTCGCGGCCGTGGCCGTATGTCCTGCCGCGCAGGCCCACCACGCTGCCGGGGCCGTTTTCACCGACGAGGACATCGAGGTTGAAGGCGTGGTGACCGAATACAATCTTGTAAATCCGCACGTCAACATCATGCTCAACGTGACGGATGAGTCCGGCGCCGAGACCCTCTGGATGGTCACGGGTCCGGCTGCACCGCCGATGCGCCGCTGGGGGTGGACACCGGAGACCCTGCGGCCCGGCCAGTTGATCCGATTTGCCGGCAAGAGCAGCCGCACCGGTGCGCCCATGCTCCTCATCGAGTCCGCTGAAATTCAAGGCGGCCGATTTGTGGAGCTCGACCCGGCGGACGGTTCGATCATTCGCCGCCTGCAGGAAGCGCCCGACAACAGCCAGGCTCCGGATGCGAGCCTTTCCATCGCACTCACCCTGGAGGAGTACGACACGGTTCGCACCATTCACATGACCGGAACGGCCCCGGGCGCACCTTCCATGCTTGGCCATTCGGTCGGCCGGTGGGAGGGAGACACGCTGGTCGTCAACTCGACCCACTTCAGCCCCCAACTGTTTCGTCAAGGTATCCGGCTCAGCGAGGATCTTGAGATCATTGAGCACATTACGCCGAGCGCCGATGGCAGCCGCCTGCTTTACGAGGCCACCGCCACGGACCCTGCCGCGTTTGTCGAGCCCATCGAATTTTCGGCGCAATGGATTTATGTGCCGGGCGTCACGGTTGAGCCCTACGATTGCATCGACGGATGAAGGACCGCAGGCTATACAGGTCATTCCGGCCAGAATAGGATCGAGACCGGCATGAATTCATCGACCGGCGCTCCGGGCGGCACAAAATGGGATCTGAGCGGACGTGTGGCGCTGATCGCCGGCGGCAGCCGCGGCATCGGGGCAGCTTGCGCAGAAGCCATGGTCGATGCCGGCGCGCGGGTGATCGCGGTGGCGAGAAACCAGGGGGATCTGGACCGGCTGCGCGACCGGTTGGGCAGCGCCGTGGAGACCTGGGCCGAGGACGTCAACGATTCGTCATTTCACCGTCGCCTGGAGCGCCTTGAGCAATTGGACATCCTGTTCAACAACGCGGGCACGAATGCTCCGCAGCCCTTCATCGACACCCCGGAAGAGGTGGTGGACGAAATGATCGCCGTCAACGTTCGGGCCATGTTCCTCACTGCCCAGAGCGCCGTGCGGGTGATGCTCCGTGCGGGGGCGGGCGGTTCGATCATCAACATGTCGTCGCAGATGGGCCATATCGGCGCGGCGAACCGGACCGTGTACTGCATGACCAAGCACGCCGTCGAGGGGCTGACCAAGTCGCTGGGTGTGGAACTGGCGCCCCACGGCATCCGCGTCAACAGCGTCGCGCCGACCTTCATCGAGACGCCCATGACAATGCCCATGTTCGAGGATCGAGCCTTCAAGCAGTGGGCGATCGACTGCATCCCGATGGGCCGTATCGGCGAACTTCGCGAGGTCGTCGCCGCGGTGATGTTCCTGGCGTCGCCGGATTCGTCGCTGATGACCGGCGCAAGCCTCAAGGTGGACGGCGGCTGGACTGCGCGCTAGCGTCATGGTTTACCGTAATCCAGGGTCAGCCACGGACTGCCAGAGTATGCGTTTTGGATTGGTTCCCGTTGACTTAAGACGTCCAGACGTCTTAGTCTTACCTACCGTATGCCGTCGTCAAGGAAACAAGCTCCCGGAAGGGTTCGGGATGCCATCGTCAAGGTGTTCGAGGAGTCTGAAGTCCCGCTTCGCATTTGCGAAATCGAGGCAGGTGTTCGCAGGCAGATCGGCGATACGCCGACGTCGTCGATCAGGTCCTATCTCAGGCTCAATACGCCTGGACTTTTTGTTCGCGAGCAACGAGGCGTGTATCGCGCCAGAGTCCATCGACGGAGTCCAAGACAACGCTACCTTGCCCCTGTCGATGCCAAGGAGCCGCCCTTCTCATTCCAGCAGTCGATTCTGCATCATGACGATTGTTTCTCCTGGTTGGATCAGGCACCCACCAGATCAGTACATGCCATCGTGACGGACCCACCCTACGGTCTGCACGAATATTCGGATGAGCAGCAAGGAAAACTGCGCGCCGGCAAGGGCGGCGTGTGGCGCATACCCCCATCCTTTGATGGTCACCGGAGGTCGCCACTACCCCGGTTTACGACGCTGGACAAGAATCAGCTTGAAGAGATTAGGCAATTCTTCCTCGATTGGGGAAGAATTGCCCATCGCGTCTTGGTACCTGGCGCCAATGTGGTCGTGGCTTCCAATCCTCTGGTCTCGCACATTGTCGCAGTGGCCTTGTCCGAGGCTGGATTTGAGCGGCGAGGCGAGATAATTCGCCTGACGATGACCATGCGGGGGGGCGACCGGCCCAAGGGGGCGCACGACGAGTTTCGCGGCGTGAGCGTAATGCCGCGTTCGATGTGGGAACCTTGGTTGGTTTTCAGGAAGCAGTTGGAGGGAAGGGTTCAGGACAATTTGCGGAAGTGGAAGACCGGTGGATTCAGGCGTCCGGAGGATGCGAAGCCTTTCGGCGACGTCATAGCTTCGTCGCCGACTCGCCGCTGGGAGAAAGAACTCGCACCGCATCCCAGTTTGAAGCCGCAAGCCTTTCTTCGACAATTGGTTCGGGGCGTGTTGCCGCTTGGCGAAGGAACCGTGCTAGATACTTTCGCGGGTGCCGGATCTACATTGGCGGCGAGCAACGCCTTGGGTTATGACAGTATCGGAATCGAGAGAGATAAGGACTATTTCCTGATGGCCAGCAATGCAATTCCCGAGCTTACACATTGCGCTCCGAACGGGTCCATTAAATCCTGTAAACGCAACGCTCAAGAAGTTTCATGATTCCATCATCGAGAACTGTGTTTGGTTCAAAGCTCGCCAGCACATATTTCGAGTAGAGAAAAGAATGTACTTTCTGCCACGTACCATTAAGCCAAAAGCCCCTCCAATAAAAATGCAGGGCATAAAAACCAAAGTCGTTCCGTTAATCGCACGGTCTATCGCGTGGTCAGGCGAAGGGCGATGGATAGAGCCGTTCTTTGGCACAGGTGTGGTCGCTTTAAATATTATGCCTCGCAAAGCAATACTCGCGGATACGAATGAGCACTTGGTGAATTTTTTTCAAAAGCTCAAGGACGGTACGCTAAACGGACGTGCTGTTCGTGCACATCTCGAAACAGAAGGAAAAATGCTTCTCGATAAGGGCGAGTGCTATTACTATCATGTGCGTGAGCGCTTCAATGATTGCGGTGACCCTTTCGACTTTATATTTCTAAGCCGATCTTGCTTTAATGGCATGATGAGATTCAATCGAAAGGGCGGATTTAATGTTCCGTTTTGTCGAAAGCCCGAGCGATTCAGGCCTGCGCTTGTAACACGAATAGTGAATCAAGTGGAATGGGCCAGGCAAGTGATGCAAGGTAAGGACTGGGAATTCAAGCTACAAGATTGGCGCACGACCATTGCTGAAGCTCGATCGTCAGATATGATCTACTGTGATCCACCTTACATCGGTCGTCATACGGACTACTACAACAGTTTTTCGGATGCAGAAGGTGATGAGTTGGCGAATGCATTAATCAACTCACGCGCTGAGTTTGCGCTATCAATGTGGCTGGAAAACAAGTACCGCAGAAACTCCTATGTAGATCGATGGTTTGGAGAGTTTCCGCAACGCACGATGTCGCATTTCTATCATGTGGGTCCTTCTGAAGATTTGCGCAATCAAATGACGGAGGTCGTAATACTCTCAAAAAAAGCAGCAGCATCTCCAGATACATTACCGGTCTGGTCGTCATTGCCCTTGTTTGAAGCGCCGGAATTCGTCGATGTTTGAATAGTCAGTTCGGGTTTCGGCTGTTGTGCCATAGCCGCGCCAATACTCCAGAAATTCCTTCTCTGATTCAAATGGTCCTTGTCCAGCCATAAAGTCAGAAATGCGCCCTCTGATACTCTCAATATTGGTCGTATTTCCACTTCCTGCTCGATCACTTGATATACGCCATTTCTCATTCACAAAGTATTCAACATTCTTTATCGGTAGTGGTATTTCGGCTAGCTGACTAAGGTTATACTTGTGTGTTTCTGCCGCCTTTTTATGTGCAATTCGCTCATACACGAAACCGATTACCCAATGAGTTGAATATTCATTGAACGGGAAAACGATATTCTTTTGTTCGTTACCTTCTCGAATAAAGCTTGTATATCCACCTAGGGTATATGCGAATTTCTCATGCGACTTATTTCGATATGTTGTCTTTACATCGATTGCAATCTTCGCCGTGTCATTGGAATCACGCATCAATGTAAAATCGGGGTAGTGATTTTGAACTGTTGGTTCACGTACACGAAAGTCCAACTGCTTGGCTACAGCATATATGGCAGGTCTGCTAACTAACTCAAAAATCGTACTGAGTACCTTGGTATCTGATCCGAGTGGGTATAAGTTGCCCAGACGATCAGCGATACCACAAACCTCGTAGCTATCCTTGAGTTTTTCTATTTCAGTTGTTAGCAGTTGTCTTAAAGTAGACATTGTCTTCTTTGAGCGATTGGTTGTGCAAAAAAATCCGGAATGAAACACGCTCGATAACCGTGATTCCTGCTGTTGTTGCTATTTCAGCGTTCCCTGCCACACTTGGATTGTGGGCTGGATCGGATATCCTTGTATTTCGAAATCCATTGGACTCGCCAAGCTACTCCACCGGCTGCGGTGGCAGCGAGCGCAGGTAGACCACCAGCGCGTCCAGGTCCTCTTCGGTCATGTTGCGGTAGTACTGGAATGCCATGCTCTCGAGAATTTGACGGCCGTCGGGGCGGATGCCGTCGGTGATGGCGAGTTTGATTTCCTCGTCCGTCCATTCGCCGATACCCAGGGTCGGATGCGGTGTCACGTTTGCGGAAATCACCGTGTAACCGAGCCCGAAGAGGTTCGGATAAGTGTTGCCGCCCAGTCCCAGGCGGCTGAAGTCGTGCACGCCTTCAACAATGGGCGTATGGCACTCGGTACAATGGCCCAGGGCGACGGCAACGTATGTGCCGTAGGCCAGGGGGTCGTCCGGGGAAACTTCGGGAACCGATTCGACGGGAGGCCCCCAATCGGGCGGTAGCGGCACGCGGTACTCGCTCTTCGGCACCACCCGGTTCACCGGCTCCGCGTTACGCAGGTAGGCCACGATCGCGCGTACGTCCGTATCGGAAATATCGCGGTACCAGGGTGTGGGCATCGGCGGACCGATGATGGTCCCATCCGGCCGGAACCCCTCGCGAATCGCCCGAATGATCTCTTCGTCGCTCCAGGTGCCGATACCGGTCGCCTCGTCCATCGTGATGTTGGGCGCATACGCCTTGAACCCGGGCTCCTCGATGACAAATGCACCGCCCAGGTGCAGGTTTTCGATGGGCGTGCCGTCGGACCTCTTGGGCGTGTGGCAGTTGCCGCAGGCGCCAATGCTGTCCATCAGGTAGGTGCCGCGCGCGAGCAAATCGTCGGGTTCCTGGGCGAATGCCAGGGGACCGCAAGCCAGAATCGTGAGGCCAGCCGCGACTGTTCCCGCCCAGGCGGCGACTCTACCAACCAATCCAATCTCCATCAGGGTCACCATGCTCCTCGGGCGATCACCTCGGCGACAACATGAAGTCCATCAGCTCTTCCTCGAGCAACCGGTCGCGGGTGCCGACCGCGGACACGTAGGAAATGTGCCCGTGCCCCGGCATCTGTCGCAGCCGCGGCTGCGCGCCGAAGTCCTCGATGAGTCGCGTCAACAGTTGCGCAGTGGAGCGGTGGAAGCCACGCGGATCAAATTCCGCCACGGAAATCAGCACAGGTATCGAGCCCGTTTCGATATTGTCCAGGACACGCATTTCCGCCAGCGTCCGGCCGTCGACGTCATAGTAGGCGGAACCGACCTCATCCGGAGCACCGGGCAACTGCAGTGCCGGCGAAGCGAGAATGGCGCCGGCCACGCGATCGCCCTGCGTGGACGACAGGCTCGGCCGAAACACGTAGTTGGCCACGTGGTTGCCGCCGGCGGAATGGCCATACACGTAAAGCTGGGCAGGGTTTCCCCGATAGTCGCCGATATTGGCATGAATCCATTCCACCGCCGCGTGAACGGCTTCGGCGCCGCTGGGCCAGGTGTGTTCCGGCGCCAGGGGATAGGTCATGTTCACCGCAACGAATCCCAGCCCGGCGAAGTGTGTCGCCATGTGCGCCAGGTTGTTCAGGTCTCCGCGCGAGAAGCCGCCGCCGTGCACCAGCAAAATGATGGGCGCCCCCACGCCCGGCGAATTGCGATTGTTGCCCTCGTAGACCCTGAGCCGGTGCCTCTCTTCCGGGCCGTAAGCGATTTCGTCCGATACCGTGACGTCGGCTGCCCCGAAAGCACGCGGAGCGTCGGCGTAGATGGCCGCGGTCGCCGCGGGATCGACGGCGGGACCGATTTCGCGATTGGCTTCGCGAGCCGCCGTGGTCATGCCGCTGCGCAGGCTGTTGGCGTTGTAGGTCGGCATCTCGTCGGTTTCCGACCAGCGCCAGCGCTGCCGATAGGATGCGTTGGCCGTGCACCGTTCAAGGGTTATGGCCCTGGACGAATAGGGCGGCACGGTGCCGATGGACGTATTGACGAAGACCCGTTCGGCCGCCAGCGTGAGGCACTGCCTGGAATCCGCCGCGGGGGTGACACGGCCATCGGCATGGACCTCCCACGGGTGGGCATCGCCGCAGTCGATGGAATTGACGACCGCGCTGCCGGCCTCCATCGAGTCGGCGGAAAGGCAGCGGTCGTAGTTGACCAGCCGGAGCTTGCCGTCCGCGTGCTCGAAGATCTCATCGACATCGAATCCGGGCAGACTGTACTTGCAGGTATGAGTGGTGATCGGCGCGTCGATCTGCATTCGGGCCCCGAAGCCGGGGATGTCCAGGCAGTAGCCGCGCGGGTCCTCAAGCTCGTAAAAGGAGCGCAGGAACATCGACTGGGCGGACGACTGCATTGACAGGCCCGACAGCGCGAGCGTCAGGGTCACGGTAATGGTGCGAGTCTTCATTCTTCTATCTCCTCGGAAACTCGGTTTGTGAACGGTTGCTATCCCTCATCGCATTCGTACGGCTCGATTCGAACATCGGGAAGCCACACCCAGGACTTGTCCATGACCACCGGATCGGAAAAGGTGGCCGGATCGATGACGGTGATCTCGTAGGCGAGTCTGCTGGCGTCTTCGGTGGGCGTGAATCTCTCGATAATCTCAACCTCATCGCTGAGGGGAATGCCGTTGGTAGTGAAGTATCCATAATTGATCGCCGTGGTTTCCACCACCAGTGTGTCGCCCTCCCAACGGCCGGTGGAGTGTCCGAGAATCGACGGCTCCGGACTCTCTTCCTGCGATTCCATGTAAATCATGCGGCGCAGGTCGTACTCCTCGAGTCTGAGCACGATGGTGTCGCCCTCATCCACGAACTCGATGGGGTAGGGCGCTCCCATGATGGGGGGCATGCCCTTCAGGCCGCAATTCAGGAGCGGGTCGTCGACCAGCGGATCGTATTCCTCGAAACTGGCGCGGGCGGCCTCGGTCAACGGATATTCACGGAGCCAGAAGAAGCCCTCGCCGCCGGCGAGCGTGGTGCTCCACACCTTGAAAATACCCTGTTCGGCGCCCGACGTATCTCCAGCCTCGGCAAACCACCGGTCGTTGGTTCCCCAGAGACGGTCCGACCACCTCAGGTCCGCAGGTTCGGGGCTGAACCGGAAGACGAACTCTTCACCACTGGGCAACAGCATGTTGTTGACGAACAGGCCATGGGGCGAGCGCAGTGCGGGCCAGCCCGCGGCCGTGACCCGATCGCCGATCTCGACGAACGGGTCGGCAGCGGCCAGGCGGCGCATGATGCTCAGCGAGTGGGTCTCGACGTCCCACTCTTCCTGTTCGCCGCTCTCACCGGTCACCGTCATCGTGAATTTGACATGGGGATTGCGCCAGTGAATCCCGGTAATTTCACCCTCGACCTCGATCGTCGTGCCGGGGTCGAAGTTTCCTCCCACGCTGTGATGGGCCAACGCCCCGAGCGACATCGCGCCTGCGGCAGTGAAGCCGGCGATCATTCGAATCCACATACCATTGATCTCCTCTTTGAGCATGTGTTCATTGCTTTACAGGCCTTCTTTCCTACCGAACCGTGCAGCCTGCTCAACGGATTTGCCGTATGTCCGATCACTGGAGTAGGCTAGCACTCTCGCGACCGGAACGTTGCGCTGTTTGTGAGGAATTATAGGATGCTCTCACCACGAGTAAACTATCTGCGATTGCGAAGCCCGCTATCGGCTGCCGCTGTTGTTGCTCTGGCCTGTGCGTTGATGGCGGGACCAGCGGCTGCTCAGGCCGACTTCGAAGGCATCTGGAATCCGAGTCACCCGAGGATGATGGGTCAGCCGGACCCGAGCACCGTCAGGCTGACTCCCGCCGGTCAGGCCGAATTCGACAGCTTCTCTCCCGACAAGGACCCGACGCTGCGTTGCCTGATGCCCGGGATTCCGCTGGGGTTGGTGGACCCCTATCCCATCGAAATCGTCCAGCAGGAGCACCAGGTCCTGATCCTATACGAGCACTTTCACCAGGTGCGCCGTGTCTTCATGGACGGACGGGCGGCGCCGGACCACTGGCTGCCGTCCTACATCGGTTACTCCACGGGCGAGTGGGATGGCGACACCCTGGTGATTCGCACGACGCACATGCATCCCGACAACTACATGTGGACCGCAGGGTTTCCGTTTTCCGGCGATGAGAACACATACGTCATCGAGCGCTGGTGGCGCGAGGGCGACGTGCTGCAGTTCACCGGCGAGGTGCATGATCCGACCTACTACGAGGAACCCTACGTGGTAAACGGACTCTGGAACTACGCTCCCGACGGAGAGATCTGGGAATACGAGTGCATTCCCGAATTCGGCGGAATCGAGTGAGGAGGGAGTAATGAAACATATGGCAACCCTGGGACTGTCCGCGTCGCTAGTGCTGCTGGCCGGCCTGCCGGCCGCGGCGCACCACAACGGCGCCACCTATTTCGATACGTCCACGACCATCGAGCACAGCGGCGCCACGGTAGTGGAGTACGCGATCGTCAATCCCCACGGACGGCTCCACTACACCTTCACCGACGCCGAGGGCAACGAACAGGAGTGGAGCGCTGAGTTGGCCAGCGCCAACAACCTGCGCCGCAGGGGCCTGGGTGGCGAGATTTTCAAGCCGGGCGACCAGTTGGTTTCCGTAACCGGCAATCCGAGCCGCAGCGGCGCAAACTTCATGCGCCTGGAGAGTGCCGAGTTTGCCGACGGTACCGTGGCTAACTTTTCCGGCCCCAATCGGGGGATCATTCCGGGGCCGGGGCGCGAGGGACAGTAACAAGGGGGCCGGGAGATGAATTTCCGAAACATTTTGCTGGCGAGCCTGGCGGCCGCCGTTTGCCCGGGAGGAATGGCCTGGGCGCAGCAGGGGATAGGCGGGGGGTTGACTTCGATTGACGCCCGCTTCGTGGAAGCGCCGGGACTTGGCGAGCGGATCCCCGACATCACCATCGTCGACGACCAGGGCAATCCTGCCAACATCCGCGAACTGGCCCGGCGCAAGCCCTATACGGTGCTGACGCTGGGCTGTCTCACGTGACCCCCCTTCCTGCGTAACGTCCCCGGTCTGGAGACGGTCAAAGTCGATTACGCCCCCAAGGGCGTGCAGTTCTTCTATATCTACAAGCCCCTGGCGCATCCCGAACTCGACAACTACGTCAGCCCGTTCAGCATCGAGGAGCGCCTGATGCACGTGGCCGAGGCCAAGCGGCGTCTGGGCACGAGCGTATCGTGGCTGGCGGACACCATGGACAACGCCTACCACGAGATGGTGGGAAAGACGCCCAACAGCGAGTTCGTGCTGGACGCCGACGGGAACATCGTCGCGCGTCGAGCGTGGAGCGATCCCGAGGCGCTGCGGGCGGACATGGAGCGCCTGGTGGGTGCCGTCGAGGAGCCCACGGCCGTTGCCGATCTCGATCTTCCCGCCCAACCGCCGATCCCGACGGTGGTCAAGGGCATCGTGCCCAGGGTGCCGAAGCCCGAAGGCGCGCTGCCCATGGAGATCGAACCGCAGACCGGGTCGACGGACATTCCCTTCTACGCCAAGCTGCGCGCCGAGGGCACGCCGGAATTGTTCCAGACCGGAAAGGGCACGATGTACCTCGGATTCCACCTGGACCCGCTGTACCGCGTCCACTGGAACAACGAGACCGATCCGGTGGAATTCCGGATCGACGCCCCTGCGGGAGTCTCGGTTGACCCGGCCCACGGCGCCGGCGTGGACCCCGAGGAGCCCGCCGATGCCGATCCGCGCGAATTTCTCGTCGAAGTCGACGGGCAGCCCGGCGACACCCTGGGTCTGCGCGTTCAATACTTTGCGTGCGACGACGCGCTGACGTTTTGCATCCCTGTGCGCCAGGACTACAGAGTGCACCTCATGCGGGACGAGAACCACGACTGGAGTATCCGCACGGCGCCCGATGGCTCGGTGGACCTGAGCCTGCCCGGAGGCGGCACGATGCGCCGGGCCACGGGCGGTCCTCCGCCGCAGGACGGCGACTAGCAAGCCCGGGTTCGGGTTTCAGCAACGTCGGGACTGCTGCGCCGGTCCGCCTCGTGGGGTTACCGCCTGCGCGATTATCGACCGGCTGCGGCCGCGGGAACCGTCATTGAGCGGAGTCGGGCGGGGATCTCGCCGCGAACGGAATTGATGAGCGTGAGCTCATCCACCCGGGGCAAGTCGTCGATGTGAATCGCCCGTTCCCGAATCTCGCCCCGGTCCAGCAGCCATTGGCGGTACGTCCCGCCGAGCAGACCGCACTTCACGGGCGGCGTCACCCGCTGCCCGTCGATTGTGGCCACCACGTTGGCGATGCTGGTCTCGGTCACGAAGCCGTCCGCATTCCATAACAGCACGTCGTCGCAACCGGCAACCGAACGAAATGCGCGTTCATAGACCCCTCTTCGGGTGGTCTTGTGATAGAGAAAGGGATTGTCCGGATCGATGGGCTGGGGAGCCAGCGCGATGACCCGGTATGCCGAACTCGACGGCTCTTCGATGACCTCGTGTTCCAGCGAGGGCGGTCCATTTCGGTACTGGAGCAACCGGATCCGGTAACGATGTCCGCCAAACGTGCGCGCCAGCGAATCCAGCGCCTGTGCCGCTACGCCGCGGTCAAAACCGAATCCGAAATATCGCGCCGAGTCGGTCAACCTGTTCAGGTGGTAGTCCCGCAGGAAAATACCCCGCTCACGTGTCCACAACATGGTTTCCAGCAAGGCGAAATTCGACGAGACTTCAGGGTTCGTGAGGACTTTGGACTTGGTCATGCACTCGGCGTACTCATCGCCGGGCTCGGAATCAGCCACGATGCCGCTGCCGACACCGTAGAAGGCTGAGCCCGTGCGCTTGTCCACGACGGCGGTACGGATGGCGACGTTGAACCGGGCGCGGCGACCCGGCGCCAGGTAGCCGATCGTGCCGGTGTAGATCTCGCGCGGATATGGTTCCAGCGAATGAATGAGCCGCATGCTTGCGACCTTGGGGGCGCCCGTGACGGAGGCGCTCGGGAATAGAGCGCGCAGCACGGCTGATACCGGAGCGTCGGTTTTCGCCTCCACCGTGGACGTCATCTGCCACACGGTGGGGTATCGATTGACGGCAAATAACTCGGAAACGCGGACCGAGCCCCGTTTCGCGATTCGGCCCAGGTCATTTCGCACCATGTCCGCGATCATCACGTTCTCGGCGCGGTTCTTTTTCGACTCGTGGAGCCAGGTCCCGAATTCCTCGTCCTGCGCAAGTGTCATCCCGCGTCTCGCCGTACCCTTCATGGGCTGACAGCGGACGAGGCCCCGATCCAGCCGGAAGAACAACTCGGGCGAGGCACACAGGATGGCGAAGTCGCTGCCGTTCACGTAGGCGGCGTACGGCGCTTCGGCAGAAATCCCGGCGAAAAGCGAAAACGGGTCGGAAATGCCGGACGCGGCCTGTCTTGTGGTGTAGTTGATCTGGTAGGTATGGCCCTCGCGGATCCGGTCCTGAATGAGCTGAATCTTGCGGAAATAGTCGTGACGGGATTCTGTCATTCGCCACGCCGGCACGGGCCGCAGTGCCGTTCCCGGCAGCGCCTCCAGGGGCCTGGCTTCCCGAAAGAGCCCGAAGCAAATCAGCGGAAGCGTGCCTGCGCGATGTGTGCGGAACGAGGGATCGAAGCCTTGTGCGGCTTCATAGGTCAGGAACCCTGCCGCAAACAGGCGCTCCTGCTCGACCCGGCGTTCAATTTCCTTGAGCGTGGCAAGCACCTGCGAAGGCTGGCGGGTGGACAGCACATCGACCGGATGGTCGAAGCATAGCCATCGGCCCGCGGATACATCCCGCAGGACGATTCTGTCAACCGGCATGCCTCACCGAAGTCAAATCACGCTGGCGAGACCCTGCGGCTCAGGGGTACAGGCTCGACAAGCGATCCGCGCGATAGATTGCCCAGTTGGAATCGTCCTGTTGAAGGCGCATCTCCCAGACCTTTTCCGGCGGATCCGTGTGTGTCACCTCCATGAGCCGCGCCCATCGCTGGGCCTCGCCCGGCGGGACGTTGACGCCTTCCGCATTGGTTTCCGCGCCGCCAACGTTGATCAGTATCGTATTCGCCTCGGGATGCCAGTCCACGTCGCCCAGGTAGCGGCCGTAGTAGACCTCCTGCTCCGGGCCGTAGACCCACGGCTGGCTGACTTCCATGGTCTCCTCGTTGACCGCGTATTCCACGGCGCGGCTGTAACTGTCGGCCAGGGGCATCTTCTCGTTGTACGGACTGGCGCGCGCGGCGCCGTTGTCGAACAGCAGGTACGTGCCGTGCTCGGTATGGGTGATGGCGTGATGCTTGTATGACCACTCCACATCGCCCACCGGTGTGAGCAATTTCTCGCTCCAGGGTTCGTTCCAGTTCTCGTGGGTACCCAGGATCCAGACCAGTTCGCCGGTATCCATGCTGACCTTGATCACCGCATCCTGGTAGGGCACGGACATCAGGAAGGAATTGTCCTCTTCTTCGTAGATCAGCGCGTTGCCGTGGGTCCAGTCGTAGACGACGCCTTCCACCACGCCGTCGTAATGGTTCGCCCAGAAGTCCTCCCGCAGCGAGTTATAGCCGATGCGGTTGATGTCGAGGATGTCGAACAGGCTCCACTCGTTGACGACCTCGCCCTCGGGCGTGAATTCCACTACCAGGTCGCCAATGACGTTGGCGTCCGCCCGCGGTGCGTCGGGATCGGTCTCGCTGGTGTACCAGTCCTCGATCACCCGATGCTCGCTGCTCAGCAACAGGAAATTGCCGTTGGGCAGTTCGGCAAAGTCGTGGTGGAAGGAGTCGGTTTCCACCGGGATGCTGTCGGGCGCGGGGTCCTTGGCGGTACCGGTGAAGTGCCAGCGGCGCTGGATGTTGCCCAGCATGTCGATCTCGATCATGCCTACGGTACCGGGCCACACCTCGTAGACCAGGTTGCCGTTATTGAGCCGCCGAACATCGTGGACGCGATGGTTGCCCGGCAGGTAGTACCAGACGATTTCGCCCTCGTCGTCCACGGCGATGGCGGGGGAGAAGTTGGCCGGCGTGGAATTGCCTTCCGTATCCCATCGGCCGTTGATGTTGAAGATCGTCACGCCGGGCTCCATGCGTGCCGGGTCCCGGGCGGTGATCAAGGGCGTCGGAAACGCCTCCGGCAACGGCGGCGTGGTAAACGTCCGGGCTGCCGTTTCCGTGGCAAGACCGCCCTCGTCTTCAAGGGTAGCCGTGATGGTATGAGTCCTGTCGGGACGCATGCCGAGCACGGGAACCTCATGGTTCGTGGACATTTCGTCGCTGGGCGTGACGCTCCAGCTTCGCTCGCCATCGTCGAAATGGATCGTCAGCCGTGTTGGAACGTCGGTGACGACGCTCAGAACGGCGGCCAGCGGCACGGTGGGATTCGGATTGCCGACCAGCGTGACGCTTTCCACGGATGGCCCTGAGGCCTCCGGCATGGCCGTGCCCGCGTCATCGCCCGCCGGTGATCCGCACCCGGAAATCAGGAATGAAGCCGCGATCAAAGTCGCCGGCAGGAAAATCGATGAACCTTTCATACGGGGACTCCTCGAGACTGCAGAATTGACGTGGACGTCAAATTTACCCCGTTGCCGATCAATTCGCTAATCAGACGGCCAAATCGAGAGCAGTTCGGGTAAAGTTGCGTTCCTGTCTATGGCGAGTCTGAAAGGTGGAACCGTGAAACGGAATTTCATTGCGACGCTGATTGCATTGATCTGGGTCCCGGGTGCGATGGCCCAGCCCAGCGACGCCACCCTGCGATTGCTCGAACGAAACAACATGTTCGAACCGGATATCATCCAGATCGCCGAAAATATCTATACCGCGATCGGCTACCAGGTGTCGACCAATACGATGATCGTGGGGGATGACGGCGTCATCGTCATCGACCCCGGACAGCAGATGGCCGGCGCGCGCCAGGTGCGTGCCGAGTTCGAGCAGATTACCGATCTGCCCATCCGCGCGCTCATCTACACTCACAGCCATGGCGACCATGTCAACGGCTCGCCGGCCTTCTACGACCCGGATTCGGGTATCGAGGTTTGGGCACGTTCGAATTACGGCTCGGAGACCGCGAGGGTTGCGGCGGCCGGGTTGACCGGAGGCGCGAGGCCGTCCAATACGCAGGGATTCGACTTGCCGCCGGAGCAGCGGATCAGTGTCGGCATCGCCATTCCGCCGCAACGCCCGGTGGGCAACCAGATGGGAGACGGTGCGCGGGCCCAGGTTCAGCCGGCCCGGCCGATCGAGCCGACGCATACGTTCGCCGAGGACCGGGTGCGGCTCGAGATCGCCGGTGTGATGCTGGACCTGGTGGCGGCGCCGGGCGAGACAGCGGACCAGCTCTACGTCTGGTTGCCGGAGCAGCGGGTGGTCTTCGCCGGCGACAACTTCTACCAGTCCTGGCCGAACACCTATCCGTTGCGGGGCACTGCAAGACGGTCCGTTCGCGACTGGATCCGGAGCGTCGACAGCATGATCGCCGAGGACCCGCTGCACGTGGTGGGAGGCCATACCGCGCCGATGCTGGGCAACGCGGTGGAAGTGCTGACCAATTACCGGGATGCCATGCAATGGGTGCACGACCGCACCATCGAGGGTGCCAAACAGTACATGACGCCGGACGAGTTGGTGCAATACGCGGCGCTGCCGGAGCACCTGGCCGAACTGGACTACCTTGCCAATTACTATGGCAGCGTCTGGGGCACGGTTCGCGACATCTACGCCCAGGACCTGGGCTGGTTCGACGGCGATCCGCTCAACCTGCATCGCGAGAGCCCGCTGAAACAGTCGCAGCGCATGGCCGATCTCGTGGGCGGGGCCGATATCCTCATGGAGAAGGCCATTGAGGCGATGGCGGCCGACGACCCGCTGGGCGCCGCGCAGTTGGCGCAGCACGTCATTCGGCTGCGGCCGGACGATCCGGAGCCGAAACTGCTGATGGCCGATGCGCTCGAGGTGATCGGCGAACGCACGTTTAATGCGCCGGCGCGCAATTACACGCTTTCTTCGTCGAACCGTTATCGTCGACAAGCCATGGAAGTCGAGTAAGCGAGCACGGCACGTACCTGCTGTTCGACAACGGCGCCGTGCGCGCCAGTCCGTACGACGAGAAGATGCCCCTGGCCGACAGCTACAGCCGCGCGGTGGAGTACGCGGTCAACGAGGAGACCATGGAAGTCAGCCAACCATGGGTCTACGGCCCGGAGCACGAGGTCTACTACGGCCGCTACCTGGGCGACGTGGACTGGCATCCCGAGGCGAATACGATACTGATCAACGTTGGCGGCGCGGAAACCAATGCGGAAGGCGTCAACGTCCCGCCGGGCGAGGCCCAGCGATGGGCGCGGCTCATGGAGGTGACGCACACGAATCCGCCGGAAAAGGTCTGGGAGATGCGTCTTCAACAGGACGATTCCAACTGGGCCATTTATCGCGCGGACCGCTTGTCGAGCCGGTATCCCTGACCCGCAGGGTCTCGCCAGCGTGAATTGACTTCCCGCTTACCGGCCCGGGCGGCCCCGCCTTCGCATTTCCATGCAATCCGCGCAGTTTCGGGGCGTGTTCCGGCGCGGTTGACACGGTAGGTTAGGGAGTCAAGAATGGCTTGGCGATGAAGGGACGATGCAAATGGGAGCGGCGAGCACGCAGGCGGGCGGCACGGGCATGGTGATTATCGACACGCTGGCTGCGGCACGCGAACTTGAGGCGGTCGGAATCGAGCCGAAGCACGCCGAAGCGATCGTTTCGATCCAGCGCCGAACGGCTGGCGAACTGGCGACAAAGACCGATCTCGGCAACGCCGTCTCCAAACTGGCGACGAAGGCCAATCTGCAAAATTTCGCGACGAAGGACGATCTCAAGAATTTCGCGACGAAGGACGATCTCAAGAATTTCGCGACGAAAATCGCACTCGACGCCGCCGTCTCCAAGCTGGCGACGAAGGCCGAACTCGACGCCGCCGTCTCCAAGCTGGCAACGAAGGCTGAACTCGACGACGCCGTCTCCAGACTTGCGACGAAGGCCGAACTCCGGGAATTCAAGTCGGAGCTTGAATTGAAGATCGAGAAGGCCAAGTTCGGCTTGTCCAGATGGATGATGACCGGGTGGGTCGCCCAGACGGGCGTGCTCGCGACGCTGTACTGGTACTTCTCCTCCGGCCTGCCGGGCGACTGATCAGCTTGAGACATATGGTCAGGGTGCGGCCAGGCGTTAGCCGACGCCGCGCTCGTTGAAGATCCAAGTGGGATCGTCACCGCCCCGGCCAATGCGCTGATGGCCGGGATTCACAACGCGAGCGGTCCGGAATTGCTGGAGCCATCGCCCGCCCAATGTGTGTTCCGCGGATACACTGACGAAACCGGTGTGCAGTCCCGGTCGGGTAGCTCGGGTGCGCACTACAAACTCGGCCCCGACGCCTCGAGGACGGCCGGCACGTCGAACTCGAACTGGTCGGGCGGGTGCCTGATCGCAAGTGGTAAGGTGTGGCCAATTCCTGGGGGCAAGTGCCGTGGCGGTCGTCGGCGGACGACGAAGCGTGGCCCGGTAGTGAACGCGGAGAAAAGGAAATGCATTCGATTCGACACTTTGCGACGTACTGGATGTACGTTCTCGTGGTTCTTGCCTCGCTTTCGGCCCGCGCCCAGACGGCTTCCGAGCAGGTGCGCGCCAGTGCGGAGGCGCTGGGCGGCGCCGGGAGAATTCTTGAGCTCCGCAACATTACGCTGACGGGCTACGGCCAGTGGGCGTATCAGTACGGCGGCGGCAATATCACCGGTGACCCCAACGCACCGCAGAAATGGGGCGCGGCCAACGACCTGCGGCGTGTCTACGATCTGGAGAACGATCGGTTCCAGCTCTTCGAGCGGCGGAACTACCTCTTCCCGTTTGCGGGGACCCGCGGGCACGCCTTTACGCCGACGGACCAGATTCTGGATGGCGGGGTCGCCTACAACGTCCTGCCTGACGGGACGGCGCAGCGGGTCGGCGACACCGGCGGGCAAGGATCCCAGCGAGCCGACGGCCCCCGGCACCGCCGTTTGTGGATGCTGTCGAATCCCGTGACTGCGATTCGAGCGGCGCTCTCGCCTGAAACGAGTCTCGGCGAAGTGAGCGTGGAAGACGGTTCGACCCTGATTCCGATCGTCACGGCGGAAGGCTACAAACTCACGATCGGCGTCGACTCCGCCACCGACCTGCCGCGGTTCGTGCGCTGGATCAATCCCCGGGACAACATGGGCCAATTGACGTACGCGGTCCATTTCACGGGGTACGTACCGGTGGATGGATTATTGCTGCCGCTCGGCTACAACACGGTCATCGACTGGCGCGATATAGACTTCATGAAAATCTACGTGGACGCCTACGAGATCGACGGCGACATCGCGGATCACTCCGCTCCCGCCGAGGTGGCGGCAGCTCCGGAGCCGGTGGTGGAACCGCCCGTTGTCGAAGCCATGCCTGTCGCGGAGGGAGTCTGGCGTCTGTCAACCGGCACGACCGTATTCGAGTTCAGCGACCACCTGACCCTGTACGAGGTCTACGGTAACCAGCTCCAGGCGCACGCAACCATCGAATTTGCGAATCGACTGGTCCCGGGCAAGCGGGTGACCGACGTAATCGTCTCGCACCACCATTCGGATCATACGGGCGGATTCAGGGCTGCGGTAGCCGCCGGGCTCACGATCATCTCCCGGCGTGCCAACGAAGGTATCCTGTGGGAGTGGGCGGAGCGCCGGGCCCCGGATTTTCCCGATTTCCTGGAACGAAACTGGCAGGAAATGAAGTTTCTTCCGGTAGACGAGCATCTGCGACTCGCCGACGACGAAATGATTGTCGATCTCTATTGGGCTCGCAACAACATCCACGCGGCGGAGCTTGTCCTGGCTCATCTGCCGGAGCATGGGGTGATCGTCGAAGCCGACATCGCCACGGCGGCACGGGACTATCAGTGGTGGGCGGACAAGTTGTGGGACATCATCGAATACTACGATCTGGAAGTGGACCTGCTGTCTCCGGCTCACCAGTACATCATGACGGCCGATGAGGTTCGTGCATTCGTGGACGGCGGCGTTCAACGAGCCCGGCAACGCTGCGCCGAAGCACTGGCCAAGGGAAACTACTTCGCGGGATGTCCCGTGCAGAGCGACCAGTTCTGATCCTTGCTCTGATACTCAGGAAGCGGCGACCTGGACATGAATGTCCAGGAGTCCGGGAATGGTTTCCGACGGACGCCGGCCGTCCGGATCAAGGGGCGCGTCTTACCCGATCCGGTTGTGTGTCCCGTCGCACAGCGGCTGATTGTCCGTTTGCTTGCAACCGCAGAAGTAGGCCGTGCCGCCGCGCTCCGACACATATCGCACGGGGGTGAATTCGGTGCCGCCGTGGGAGCCATCGCAGAACGGCTGGTTCCGGCTTCTTCCGCAGCGGCACCAGAAATAGGCGGTGCCTTCGGAGACTTCGACAGCGTAGGGACTCTTCTGCGCAACAATCGCTTCCGACATTCCCGCGTTACTCCTTGGCAGGCAGGTGTTGTTCGTTACCGGAATTATTCGTGCGGCGCCGCTACCTAGCCGGCACCCTGGGACGTGGACTGAGCCGCGGTTTCCGCATCGCATACGAACGGGTCGATGGGTGTGCCCTCGGCCAGACGGCTCCACTATCTGACTTCGTTTCCCGGTCCCGGTATCGGGGTCATTGTAAATGAAAGAGCCACCTCCGCTCAGAACGCGTTCACCCCGGTCAGTGCCTGGCCGACGATCAACTGGTGCACGGTCTCCGTGCCTTCATAGGTAATGACGGTTTCCAGGTTGAGCATGTGGCGCATGGCTGTGTATTCGACGCTGATCCCGCTGCCGCCGAGCATGTCGCGGCTGTCCCGGGCAATCTCCAGCGCCGCCCGGACGTTATGCCACTTGGTGAGTGAAACCTGCGCGGGTTGCATCTGGCCGGCGTCTTTGAGTTTTCCGAGCCTGTACGCCAGCAATTGGGCGGTCGTGATTTTGCGTGCCATCTCGGCGAGACGAATCTGAATCGCCTGAGTATGGGACAGCGGACGGTCGAACAGGACTCTGTCGTCGGAATAGCCGAGCACTTCCCGGAAGCAGGCCTGCGCGGCCCCGATCGCGCCCCAGCAGATTCCGAATCGCGCCTGGGTCAGGCAACTCAGCGGATACCGCAGTCCCACCGCGTCGGGAAGGACGTTTTCGGCGGGGACCCGAACGTTGTCGAAGAACAGCGCCGAGGTGATCGATGCCCGCATCGAGAACTTGCGCTCGATATCGGTTGCCGCGAACCCCCGCATGCCCGGCTCCACGAGGAACCCGCGAATGCCCTCGTCGGTCATCGCCCACACTAGCGCAACGTTTGCGACCGTTCCGTTGGTGATCCACATCTTGGAACCATTGAGAATCCAGTCGTCGCCATTCCGCCTTGCGTGCGTCTTCATGTTGCCCGGGTCGGATCCGCCGTGAGCCTCGGTCAGGCCGAAGCAACCGAGCGCTTCGCCACACGCCATCGCCGGCAGCCAGCGTTCCTTCTGCGGCTCGGAGCCGTAGCGGTGGATCGGAAACATGGTCAACGAACTCTGTACCGAGATGAAGCTTCGCAGGCCGCTGTCGCCACGCTCGAGTTCCCGGCAGATCAGCCCGTAGCAGATATTGTTCAGGCCCGCGCAGCCGTATCCGTGCAGGGTGGAGCCGAACAATCCGAGACTGGCCATTTCAGGGATCAATTCGGCGGGGAATCGGTGTTCCTCAAAGCACTCCCTGATGAGCGGAAGCACCTTGTCGGACACGAATCGGGCCACGGTGTCCCTGACGAGCACTTCGTCGTCCGCCAACAGCGAGTCGACGTCCAGCAGATCCATGGAATCAATCCCAGCCACTACTCTCTCCCTTTTGCCAGCGCGGACAGTGCCGCGAATGCTCCGGGCACGGGGTGCCCCGCTCCCGTCGCTTCCCAATTCCCAGGTTCCGTTCGCGGGGGCTACTATAATCGAGGTGGTTGCCGACTGGGAGCGCAGGTCGAGAACCGGCAGTATTCGCAGCGACTACACGATCCGCGTTGCCGACAAGGGCGAGACCACGGGCTGGTCTTCGTCTGGTACGATGGCGCAGGCGAACCCCATGTGGGGCGCGACCAGGGTGCCTTTCACAACGGCATCAATCCGGCCCGGGGGAACGAGTTGGAGTATTTGCGCTCATGACGTACAGCTTAATCCGGCGTGCAACCGCCTTTGTTTGGGCAATTGCAATCGGGCTGTTTTGTTCGTTCGCGCCGGATCGCGCCGACGCGCAACTGCGGCGCATCGCCATCGGTTCGAATCCGGCCGGAACCAACTACTACGTGGTCGCCAGCGGCATCGCCAAGCTGCTGCAGGACGAGACCGGGATTCCGTCGACGGTGCGTCCGTTTTCGGGCTCTTCGGTCTACATGCCCATGCTCCAGCGAGGTGAGATCGCCCTGGGTATCAACACCCAGATCGACAGTCAGTCCGCCTTCATGTCGCTCGATCCGTACCCGGTGTCCATGTCGAACCTGCGGCTGATCGCGGCGATGATGCCGTTGCGCGACAACCTGATGGTGAGGGCCGAATCGGGGATGACAACCGTCGAAGAGCTGCGCGGCAAGCGGGTTGTTGTGGCCATTCGCTCCAACGTCGCGCTGGAACGGTGGCACTGGACCATTCTTGCCACTGCGGGTCTTGGCCCTGACGACATCGACATGGTCAGCGTCGCCAGCCTGCCGGACGGGGTCCGGCTTCTGACGGAGGGACGGGTGGATGCGGCGCCGATCGGGATTGCCACGGCGCTTGCGCGTCAAGCCGAGGCGACGATCCCGGGAGGTATCCGCTTCCTGGGTATCGGAAGCGACGAGGGCGTGCTGACCGATACGGTGCCCGGAGCCCATGTAGATTTGTTTACCCCCGAAATGGCGGCCGTGGGCGTTCCGGAGCCTGCCCGGCTCGTGCGTTTTGCGACCTATCTCAATACCGGTGCCCACCTCAGCGATGATGATGCGTACCTGATCGTCAAGACCATTCACCAGCAGTGGGAGCTGTTGCGGCGCGACTATGCACTGCTGAGTCCGGTTCCCGCCGATGACATTGCACCCGCCGACAGTCCGCATCCGTACCATCCGGGCGCGGCGCGGTATTTCCGCGAGGCGGGACTATGGACCGACGCCCACGAGCAAAACCAGGTACGCACACTCGCGATTGCCGCGCAGTAGCCGCCCGGATACGGTCATCGGAAGATTGGCTTGGGCGGGTTTCTGACGCGGCTGGAACACGTCTACCTCGGGGCGGTCATCGTCATCGGGATCGCCTGGATCATCGACGTTCCGCAGTACTTCGGCATCTCGGTCATCTCCGCGGAGTGGATGGGACCGCTGATGGCGCTGGGGATTGCGGCTGCCTACCTGCGCCATCCCTACGGCAAGCAGGCAGGGTTGATCGAGTTGTTGCTTGGGCTGGCGGCCATCGGCAGTTGGTGCTGGATGTCGCTGAACTACTCCGACTGGATCATCGACATCTTCGGGTACACCCCGCAGAAGTACATTCCCGGAACCGTCGCGATACTCCTGCTCATGGAGGCGTTGCGCAGGGCGGCCGGACTGCCCATCACCATTCTCGTCTGGTGCCTCATCGCGTACGGTTTTTTCGGCTATCTGCTGCCGCCGCCGTTTCAGGCCGAGCAACTGCAGGTGTCGCGGCTGATCATGTACCTGTACGCGGATACCAACGGCGTGCCCGGCCAGGTCCTGACCGTCGTCGCCCGGCTGGTGCTGGCGTTCATCGTGTTGGGCAAGCTGATGGAGGTCAGCGGCGCGACGAAGTTCTTCACCAACCTGGCCATGGCCGGCATGGGCCACCAACGCGGCGGACCGGCCAAGGTGGCGGTCGTTGCCTCCAGCGTATTCGGGTCCATCAACGGCACCGCGGTCGGAAACATCATGTCCACCGGCATCGTGACCATTCCGTTGATGAAACGTTCCGGATTCAAGTCCCACTACGCGGCCGCCATAGAGGCCGTTGCCTCCAATGGCGGGCAGTTTGCGCCACCGGTCATGGGGGCGACCGCGTTTCTGATCGCGGACTTCCTGCAGGTCAGCTATGCAAGCGTCGTGATCGCGGCCGCGGTTCCGGCCTTGCTCTACTACGTTTGCCTGTTTGCGCAGGTGGACGCCATTGCCCTGCGTTACGGCTTGCACGGCCTTCCGAAAGAGCAGCTTCCCAGCGCCGGCAAGGAACTGCGCGACGGATGGATATTTCTCGCGCCGCTCGCGCTGCTGCTTTACCTGTTGTTCTGGCGGGGCTTCAATCCGGGCGTGGCGGCGCTGTGGTCGGTAGTGGCCTTGCTGGGCTTGACCGTGTTCCGCAAGCGACGGCTGCCCTCGAAGGCGGAGTGGTTCGATCTCATCGTCGGCGGCGGCGCCAACATGCTCCCCCTGCTCATGATCGCCGGCGGCGCCGGCATCGTCATCGGCGTCATGAACATCACCGGTCTGGGGTTCTCGCTGTCGCTGGTTCTGACCGGAATCGGGCAGAGTGCCGGGTTGCTCGCCATGTTGATGATCACCGGAGCGATCTCCATCATTCTCGGCATGGGCATGCCCACGGCGGCGATCTACGTGGTCCTTTCGGTCATCCTCGCGCCCGCCATCGTGGAAATGGGCGTGGCGCCGATCGCCGCACACCTGTTCATCTTCTACTTCGGTTTGCTGTCTTTCCTGACGCCGCCGGTAGCCATCGCCAGCGCCGTTGCAGCCGGGCTCGCGGAGAGCGAGGTGTGGCGCACGTCCTGGATCGGCGTTCAACTGGGCGCCGTGGCCTATCTGCTGCCGTTTCTGTGGAGTTACAACGATTCGTTGTTGCTGCAAGGCACGGGGCTGGCCAATTTCTACGCGGTCGGCACGGCGCTGGTGGCTGCGCTGCTGACGGCCAAGGCATTGCAGACCGCCGTGCTTGGCACGGGGACCGGTATCGTCAGCGGACTACTGATTTTCTCCGGCGCACTGGTCGTGGGCAGCAGTTCGGTCTGGTTGGGAACGGAGGCGCCTGGAGTCGTTGCCGTGGCCGTGGCCGGAATAGCGGCTCTCATCGGACTGCGTTTCGTTCCATCTCGACGCTGATCCCGTTATCCCGGTTTATGCGGCAGTGCCAAGATCGTTGCCGGCAGCCGTTCCAATCGCTTCGGGCAAGTAGGCAAGTTCCTGTTCAAATACTTGCGCGAGCGAGCGATTCGATACGAAAAGCCCGTTGCACATGAACACGGCCTGTTGTCCGCGGCGAATCATTTCGCGGTTGAACTGCCAATAGTCGAACGATGATTCCTGTTGCGCCGGCGCTGGAGCCGTGAGCACAAGCAAGCCAAGGGCCGCGGTGATGGCAATCAGGCCCTTGCTGCGATGCGCCGCGCGGGAACAGATCGCGTTCGCAGCGATTCCGATAGTTTCAAGGGGCCGCATCATCTCTGTTCGCATTGTTGATTTGCGGATTCCGGACACTTACCAGCTCAGCCAGAGTTCTTTCGGGCCGCGAAACGTGAAATTCGGAAAGTAATCCAGCACTTGATCTTCCACGAGGCGCAGCGACGGCACGCGCCGGACCAGTGTTTCCATCGTGATCCGCGCCTCCATCTGCGCGAGCCGGTTGCCGAGACAGAAGTGGATGCCGCGCCCGAACGAGATATGGGTCCGGGCGTTCTTTCTGCGGATGTCGAAGGTCCCGGAACCGTCGTAGAGGCTCTCGTCGTGATTGGCCGAACCCAGGGAAAGGAAAACCTGGGTGCCCGCCGGGACCCGGTGGCCCGCAATCTCGGTATCGCGGGCCGCCACCCGGCGCCAACTGGTCTGCGGCGAGTTGAACCGCAGCACCTCTTCCAGGGCGTTGGGTATCAGCGCCGGGTCGGCGCACAGCGCCTCCCAGTTCTCCCGCTTCGAGAGCAGGCAGACCAGCGAGTTGCCGAGGAAGTTGCTGACGATCTCGTGGCCCGCGAACGACAGGCCGTAGACCACCGATTCCACTTCCTTGTAGGTGAGGTCGTCGGGATCGGCATCGTGCCCGGCCAGCAGTTCCGAAGTGAAGTCGTCGGCCGGTTCCCGATGCCGGTGCTTCACGAACGACACGCAGTACCGCCAGTAGGCGAGCATCTTCTTCGCGATATCGACCTGTTCTTCCTCCGTCGCCTTGCCCCAGGTGAAGGCGAGCCGGTTGGTGGTCCATTCCTGAAGCCGGGGATCGTCCTCCCGGGGGAAGCCCAGCAGTCGGAAGATCGTCTCCCCCGGCAGGGGATGTCCGATCGTGGACACGAATTCGCAGGGTGCGCCGTTCTTGAGCATCCCGTCGACGAGGGCCTCGCAGCGCTCCCGAACGTAGGGCGTCAGCGCCCGGATGCGCCGGCCGGAGAATCCGGCCTGAGTGTACTTCCTGATCCGTGTGTGATCCGGACGGGCGCGGTTGGACATGACCGCGATGGGATCGTAGTCGGCCGCGGAGAGCACTTCGGCGGCGTCATCGCAGATCGGCAGCACGGGATCCTGGACGTTTTCCGAGGAGAACGCATCCGGGTTGGTGAAGACGGCGGCGACGTCCTTCATCCGGGTGACCACCAGGTAGCCCAGTTCCTCGGAATAGAAGACGGGCGAGTCCTCGCGGCGCGCGGCCAGTTGCGAGTACGGGTCGGCGACATACTCCGGCTTGAAGGGCGAGAACGAATGGTCCACGGGGCACCCCTCGGGCCTGGGAGCGCGCTCGGTGCGGAGTTTGTGATAGGCCTCTGTCATGGCGTATGAGGTGATCGCGATGGGTCGGGAATTCTAGCTCATGTCGGAACCCGCCCGCGCGGCCAGCCTGGGCGATTTAAGCGCGGCGATGGCGATGGCCGCCACCAGGAAGGGGGTGGCGTAGATGAGGAAATTCAATCCCCTGGAAAGCCCCAGGCCGATCAACAGCCCGGCAACCGCGGGACTCAGGATGGCGCCGATACGCCCGATGCCGATGCCCCAGCCCAGGCCGCTTGAGCGCGACCGGGTGTCGTAGAGCCGCACAGCGGCGATATAGAGCGCGACGAAACTGCCGTTGACGAACAATCCGGCGAAAAATGCCAGCACCGACAACAGGGTCACGTTCAAGGGCATGAATCCGAACAGGGCCATGAGCGCGAAGCTGCTCAGCAGAAAGCCCATCAGCATTGGCCGTACGCCCCGGGCATGGGACCGCAGCCCCATCCAGAAAACGCCGATGGCGCCGCCGGTGTTGAAAATCACCGTCACGTAGATGGCGCGGTCCAGCGGCAATCCGGCGCTTACGATGACCTGTGGCAGCCACGTGTTGACGAAATACAGGCCGAAGATCACGCAGAAGAAGCAGACCCACAGCAGCACCGACCACGCTACCCGGTTGTCTTCGAACAGGCCCCGTATGCCGGTGCTTCCCGGGCGTCGCGTCAGCGATGCGGCCGCTTCGGCGTCAACGGGACGCTGACCCATGCGCGCCAGCGTGGCATTCAGCTTCGCCAGGCCCCGTCCTTCAGGCTGCCTCAGCAGGAACTCGGGGGATTCCGGAACCAGTGCCAGGGCGAGCAGCGCGACCAGCGCCGTCACCGCACCGCCGGCCACAAACACCGATGGCCACCCGTATTGGGCCATGAGCGCGAGGGCCACCATACCGCCCAGGATGCCCCCGGCCGGGGCCGCGACATGCAGGATGCCCACGCACAGATTGCGGTGCCGGTCGGGCGCAAACTCCGCAACCGTCGTGGTGACGGTGGGAAGAATGGTGCCGATGGCCATACCCGCGAGAACCCGGTAGACCACCAGGTGGGTTACCGTGGTTGCTGTTGCGGTGAGGAACATGGCGCCCGTCAGGACCGCCAGCGCCGCGCACATCACCGTTCGGCGCCCGAAGTGATCGCTCAGCGGGGCGACCAGGGCGGACCCCAGCACCATGCCGACGAAGACGGCGCTCAAGACGATGCCCAGCGCCTGCGGCTCCAGCCCCCAGGCCTGGGACAGCACGGGCGCCGCGTAGGCCATGGCAAACAGGTCGAACGCCTCGAAGATGTTGATGGCGACGCAAATGGCGATGACGCCGATCTGGTAGCCGGATACGGTGTCGAGCAGTTCAGCACGCTGAGCCATCAATTCTTTTCCTGTGTTTGAGTGGAGAGTTTGGCAACGAATCGGGTTCGTCGGAGGTGTGCGTGAGCATGCGGTATCCCGTGTAGTTCAGACGAACTTGACCTCCGCCCGGCCGATTCTTTCCGCTTCAACCGATAGCCGGTCGCCGGCATTGACGGGCTGCAAGGGTACCAGCGAACCCGAAAGAATGATCTCGCCGGCCTTGAGCTGGGTACCGAATTCCGAGAGCGCATTCGCCAGCCACGCCACGCAGTCTGCCGGCGAGCCGAGCGCCGTGGTTCCCGTGCCGGTGGCCACTTCAACACCGTTGTTCGAAACAGTCATCTTGCAGGCGGCAAGGTCGACTGTGTCGGGTTTAACCCAATGGTCACCCAGCACGATCATTCCGCAGGAAGCATTGTCCGCCACCGTGTCCTGGATCCTGATGCGCCAGTCCCTGATCCTCGAATCGACAATCTCGAAACAGGCCGCCAGCCCCTCGGTGGCGGCCAGAACTTCGGTGCCGGTTACGCCCGGCCCCGCCAGATCGCGGCTCAGCCTGAAGGCGATTTCGCCTTCGATCCTCGGGCAAATCAGATCGCGCGCGATGTTCACCGTATCCCCGCTGCGGCAGACCATGGAATCGGTGATAAAGCCGTAGTCCGGTTCATCGACGTTGAGCGCCTCCTGGACTGCCTTGCTGGTCAGCCCGATCTTCTTGCCGACAACGGACTCGCCGTCGGACAGCCGCCGATCGAGTACGGCCAGCGAGATGCGGTAGGCGTCCTCGACCGTGAGACCGGGGACTCGCCCCGTCAACGGCTCGATCGGGTCGAGTTCCATTTGTGCGCGCCACAACTCCGAGCTGAACCGTTCGATCACGTCCACAGTTATTCTCCACGTCCCATCCCGGCGCCGAAGTCAGTACGTCGCCCGTCCGCCGGACAGATCGAACGCTGCGCCCGTGCTGAACGAACACTCCTCCGAGGCGAGCCAGGCCACCAGTGCGGCGATCTCCTCCGGCTCGCCGAAGCGCTGCAGCGGGATCTTCGACAGCATGTAGGCCACATGCTCGTCGCTCATCTGTTCAAAAAGCGGGGTGCGCACGGCCGCCGGGGTGACGCAATTGGCCAGCACACCCGTTCCCGCCAACTCCTTGCCCAACGCCTTGGTCATGTTGATGAGCCCGGCCTTGGATGCGCTGTAGGCGGAGGCATTCGGGTTGCCGTCCTTGCCTGCGACTGAAGCGATGTTGACGATCCGCCCGTAGCCCCTGGCGATCATGGGCGGGACCACGGCCCGCGAAACGAGAAAGCTGCCCACCAGGTTGACGTCGATGACGCGCTGCCAGTCGTCCGGGGGATATTCCCACAGCGGATGGTTGGGCCCGGAGATGCCCGCGTTATTGACAAGAACATCAACACGGGTAAACGCCTTGAGGGTGGCCTCCGTCGCCGTAGCCACGGAATCGGTGTCGGCAATGTCGGCGTGAATTCCGGTGATTTCACCGGCAGATGCCACGTCCCGGCGCAAGCACGCGACTGCGTCATCGAGCCCGGCCCCGTGAAGGTCCCACGCCGCTATGCTGGCGCCGGATTGGCGCAGGCGGGATGCGATTGCATGACCCAGTCCGCGGGCGGCTCCCGTGACGATGGCAGTTCGGTTAGCGAGATCGATTGAATTCAATACCTGATTCCATGGTTTCTGCTCCGGTGTCGATCGCGCGCCCAGCGTCCGGTATTCCCGCCCTGGATCGGAAAACGTCCGGGAGTTGCGCGGACGGACGATGAACCGGCCGCACGGCGGCGGTCCGCAAAACCTGCAGACGGCCGGGAGTTGTGACGATGGATCAATAGTCCAGGAAAATCCCCTCCGCCGGGTCGAGGCCGCCGTGGAAGCCACCCTGGTCGCGAACGACCCGGGCATCGCCGTTCTCGTCGTAGTGCACCCAGACCAGGCCATGGGCGTCGCCGTAGCCGGGCATTTCGATGGTGGCAATCCGCTCGCGCGTGGCCGTGTCGAAGACGTACAGGACCCCCTCGGCATTGCTGGTGCCCCAGACCTCCCGGCCGTTTGGAGCGAGCAATACATGGTCGATCATGTAGCCGGCGAAGACAGTCTCCACGCCCCGGCCGCTCGCGGTATCGAGCACCGTGACCGTCCGCCCCATGAACCCCGTCGTCTCGCCCTTGTCCGCGACCCAGATTTCCGATTCGTCGGCGTTGAGCGTGGCGCCGTAGGGACCGATGCCCGCCGCCGCATGCCAAGCGATTGTGCCGGATTCGATGTCGATCTTGGTGACGCTGGATGAGCCGCCGGCGGGCACGTACATGTACTCCGATGCCGAATCGATGACGATCCAGTCGCCCCGGTAGCCGGGATAGGGGTATTCCTGCTCCACCTCCCATGTGTCGGGGTTGATACGAGCCACCCAGAACGGTCGCATGGTCGTCAGGCGCCCGACGTTCATGCTCGATGCCCCGACGAAGGCGTCCATGCCGCGCGGGCCGTAGCCGGCCGGCTGCATCAGGATGTAGATGTACTCGCCGTCCGTGTACGAGGTATAGGAACTGCCGCCGAGGTCCTCATCGCGGACGCCGCCGACGATCTCGTCCGTCTCTGTGTCGTAGAGGAATACGTCCAGGCCGTCGTCGGCACGCGCGAAGGTGTCGATCAGCAGGAGATTGTCCCGGAAGATCTGGCCGTGATGCAGTCTGGCGCCCATGGTGACGATCTTCACGGGCTCGAGCGTCAAGGCGTCCACCTTCACCATGGCCGTGGTGGAGAGCAGTGTGGGCTGGGTCTCCGCGGAGAGCGCGCCGATGATGTAAACGTATCTGCCGTCCGGAGAGACGACCGTCGTGTGAACGCTGGTGCGTAGTTCCGGCGCCAGTTCGCCGTAGGCGATGACTTCCTTGGTTTCCGCGTCGCCCACCACCACGCGGTTGGACTGCGCGGTGGTGATGTTGCGCCCGACGGAGAACCGATTCGTGATGACGCCGGTGTTTTCGTAGAAATAGGTCTTGCCGGGCTCGGGCTCGAACTTCGGTTCACCGGGCTCGAATTCCGCGATTGCCTCGTTCTCGTAGGTGCTCATGATGTTGCCGGTCCGCGATTTTCGCTCCCACCCGTCGAGCACGGTCTGGAAGGATTCGATCCCCGAGACGATCCGGTCACGCTCCGACTGCGGAAATTGTTCCAGCGCTTCGAGGTCGGGCGGAAAGATCGGAATCTGGCCGGCGGCCATTCCAGGTGCCATCCCTGCCGGACCGCCCGGCCCCATCCCTTGATTCTGGGCGTTCGCCGCCTGCAGGCACAGGCACAGGCCGACACTGGACAACAGTCGTAACAATTTCATGAAGCTGCTCCTCGCATGATCCGGCTCATCCGGTTCCGTCTGAGCCAGAATACTTCAACTTAGCGATCCAATTCGATCCCGTCTAATCAAAGTTGGTGATACCCGGACATTTGTTCAGCCAATACTGGTTTGGGCTGTCTGCAACCCGTGCTAACTTTGGAATTCGAGACGATAGGAGGGAGTGACGGACGGTAGCCTGGCCGTGGGCGACGTGGTCCGGGTGACGGACGAGCCCGCCAGGGAGGGGCGCCTGGGGTTGCATCTCAGAAGCATCTATTGCCCACCCATTACTGGAGGGTCTGGACCCGGGCCGTCGGCGGCGTCTATCGCCCCGATATCTCGAACATCACGGCTGCGGGCCAGGCTGTCATGGATGAGTACGATCATGCCACGGACAACATTCTGCGCTGCATGATCGACTGGGGCCGCGTTGGAATCGGGAACCGTCAGCCGCGAGTCATAGCAGGTCTGCAACCTGTTCCCTCGAATACTTGAGCGTCTTGTAGGAGGGAGCGGAGCCGAAATATTCCGCCACCGTTTCGCCGTCGGCGTTGATCTCCCGCGCATACTCGTTCACGGTGGAGGTCAGCAGCGTATTGCCGTTGGGCAATCGCCGCGCACCCCCCTGGAACGGTGCGAAGAATTCGGGATCCTCCCAGAGCCAGACCTGCTCCGCGGCAAACGGCTCGCCCGATTCGCGTGGGTAGCGGCCGTCTTCTCCAGGCTGCAAACGCAGTTCATGCACGTTGGAAACGCCCTGCAATTGCCTTTGGGCTTGCAGCGCCGTGGTCCCCATGGCGCCCGTGCCCAATGCGTCAAACCCGGGTCCGATCCGGGTATTGTTGTTGAATATCAACAGATTGCCCGCTCCGGGCAGACCCGCGCCAACCCAGTTGGAATCGTGCTGCCTGATGAACAGGCGATCATCGATTGTGCCCATGTCGTATGCTGCCGGGTTGCCGTATCGGAACAGCAGATCGCCGCCCAGACCGCTGCGGCCCCCGGTCGATCCTGCTGCTTCCGCCATCGTTGTGCTGTGATCGATGATCCAGATTTCGTTGTAAATGAATGAACTGACCACGATCTGATCGAGTTCGGCGTTGTAGTCGATGCCGTTGAGGTGCTGACGAATCTGGTCCATCGGCGCATAGGACTCGGGAAAGTGGGCGTCGATCCGCTCCGGATGAACGGCGACGACGCCGTAGTTGGGCGATTCGGGATCACGGTCCTGGATGATGTGATCGTGGAAATGCCAGGCCCAGACGACCTCGGCGGAGCCGTCGTCGAAGTTCGGCCGGACCTCGACGATACCGTCGGACAGCGCCATTGCTGCGCCGTCCAGGTCCCAGCCCATGGCCGCGGCCTCTTCGGCGGATACGATCGTATAGGTGAGAATCAGGATGTTGCCGTTCGGCATCGGTTTGACGTCATGGTGGAAACGGTCGATCCCTGCGTCATTCGATTCGACCTCCCAGAGCACGTCGCCCCGGGAATCGGCGATCTGGACCACCGATGCCTGGGGTACTCCAGCCAGCGCGCCGCTTGGGGCAGCGTCGGCCACTCGGCCGCCCATGCGCAGGATTCTTCCGCCAGGCAGCACGTAGGCCGATACCCCGCCGCCGGAGATATTCGTTTCCCAGCGGTGAACGACGTTGCCGTCGTTGTCCACCAGCACACTGTAGTTCTCGAAGTCCGCACCGATCTCGTCGGTGCGGTGCCAGAACAGGTACCCGTCGTAGAGTTCTGCCGGGCGATGCACTTCCACGCGCACGTCGGGCACCTCGCCTTCGGAATTGGATGCGCCTGCGTCCTGGGCACTGGCGCCCTGGACGCAAAATGCCGACATCAGCAGGCAGCAGGCCAGCAAGCGGCGTGAAGCGCCAGTTCCGGCAAGACCGGCACGACGTCCGCCCGGCAATTCCACTGCTCTTTCCAACCGATCCGCCATTGTCAATTGGATGCGGCGCCTGGATGGAGCGTTAGTCGAGGAGCCAATGCCGGCCGCTCGTATCGTAGACCCGGTACCGTCCGGTGCCCATGAAGAACAGCGCGACGCCCATCGCGAGGAACAGAAGCTGGCCTTCCTTGTTCCAGCCGCCGAACTGATTCAGTCCGAAGAAAGGTACCGGCAGCACATAGAAGACCACGAGCATGGTCACGATCACCGAAAGCGCAGACAGTCGCGTAAACAGACCGAGTGCCAGGAGGATGGGCGCAAGCACTTCGGAGACGTATACGAAGTACATGAAGAAACCCGGGATGCCTCTGGCCGCCAGCATGCCCATCTGAAAGTCGATCCCGTGCGTGACCTTGCTCCAGCCGTTCAGAAACATCGTCGCGGCGAGTACAAGCCGAAGAGCCAGGATTCCGTTGTCGGGGTCTGTCCAGAATTCAGTTCGTAGCATGAGTCACCTATCGCTGCTGGCTCAGTAGCCGATCGTAAAGCGTTGCCTCACGAAGGCGCGGTTTTCCAGTTCGTCGACGGCTGCGGCGGCAAGGTCGGCCACGTAGATCGAACTGTTGCCTTCGGCATCGTTGACGAACTCGGTGGTCGACGTGCGGTATTCGCCGCGCCGCTGCGCATCCGCAATGCCGTCGGGGGTCCAGCCCATGATGCTGTACGGCGGCGTCAGGACAGTCCAGTCGATGTCGCTGGCCTGGTAGGTGTCCAGGGCCACCTTGTGGCCGATGAGCATGGCGTACATTGCGGTGCCTTCGGGTACCGGAAACGGCGCGTTCGCCAGCATTTCCTCGATGTTCGGCAGCATCGTCGTCGCGCCGCCGATCTGCAGCACGTACGGTGCATTTTCCGTGCCGACGAGCGCCTCGGCCGCTGTGCTGGCCGCCAGCGCGTGGGTCGAGTTTTCCGGCGCAAAGTCGCCCTCCGGCGTCCCCTGCACGGAGATCACGACCCCGTCCGCCCCACCGGTCACCGCAGTAAAGGACTCAGCGTCCGTGACGTCGCCCTGCACGGGCGTGAAGTTCTCGTGCTCGACGGTCAGGCGATCGGGAGAGCGTGAAACGCCGATCACGGAATGGCCTCGTTCCAGTGCCTCATTGACAATCAGTCCGCCAATGCTTCCGCTGGCACCGTACACGACGATGGTTTGATTTTCCTGTGCGTGGGCACCGGCTACTGACAGCAACGCGGCAAGAAACGGGGCAAGAAATGGTCGTAGGTTCATGATGGCTCCTTCGGATCCGGGCGATACACATGTACTTGACATGGTTGCGGGATCGGCATGTTACCAGTACCGGAGCGCAAAGACGGAATTTATGTCCACTGTGGATAACCTGCCATTTGCCGCGTGAATTTGTCACGGTCAACTCCGGCTAGTATTGTTCCAAACGACTCTCCTGAACGGGGAAACGGCGCTTCGGACCGGCGCAGGCGAGGATTCAAATGATTACGTTGACGGTCAATGGACAATCCCATTTGATCGATGCCGAGCCCGACACTCCGCTGCTGTGGGTGCTGCGGGATTTTCTGAGGCTGAACGGAACCAAGTACGGCTGCGGTATCGCTTATTGCGGGGCCTGTACCGTCGAGGTGGACGGAAACGCGGTGCGCGCCTGCATCGTTCCGGCAAGTGCCGCGGAGGGCAGCGACATCCGCACCATCGAGGACCTTGACGATCACCCGGTCCAGCAGGCCTGGATCGAGCACCAGGTCCCCCAGTGCGGCTACTGCCAGTCCGGCATGATCATGGCCGCCAAGGGACTCCTCGACCGCAATCCCGAACCCACCGACGCGGACATTGACGTCGCCGTGACGAACGTGTGCCGGTGCGGCACCTATACGCGGATTCGTGCGGCGATACACACCGCCGCGGCGAAGATGAGGGAGGGCCGGGCATGAAGATGGAAATCTCCCGACGCGAATTCCTGCAAACCTCGGGTACGGCCGCTGCAAGCCTGGTCATCGGGTTCCACCTGCCGGTGAGACCGGCCCGCGCCCAGTTCGGCGGGCCGCCGGATCCCTTCGTGGTCGATCGGGACATGATCAACGCCTACCTGACGCTCAATCCCGACGAGACGGTCTCCATCGTTTCGGCTGCGGCGGAGATGGGGCAGGGCTCGCTCAGCTCGCTTCCCATGCTGATCGCCGAGGAGCTGGAACTGGATATCGGGCAGGTGCTGATCGAACAGGCGCCGCTCAACCAGTCAGCGTTCAGGAATCTGCTGTTCGGTTACCAGACGACGGTGGGGACTTCCGCGGTCCGGTGGGCGTATGAGCCCTTGCGGCAGCTCGGCGCGAACACCCGGGAGTTGCTGCGCAACGCTGCGGCCGCGACATGGGCCGTGCCCGTGGACGAGACCATCGCGCGGAGCGGGCGCGTCACGCATCCGGCCTCCGCGAGGAGCTTGAGTTACTTCGAATTGGGCAAGACGGCCTCGGGAATGGAGATTCCCACGGACGTGCCGCTCAAGCCGCAGAGTGAGTGGAGGATCCTCGGCACACCCTTCCCGCGCTGGGATACCGAAGCGAAGTCCACGGCCTCGGCGAACTACGGGATCGACATGCACGTGGACGGGATGGTGGTGGCGACCATCGCGGCGACACCGGTGCCGGGCGGAACGCTGCGGTCCGTGGATCCCGAGCCCGCGCTCGCTGTCAACGGCGTGGAAGAGGTGGTCATGCTGGACGATGCGGTGGCGGTCACCGCAACCAATTATTGGTCGGCAAAGAAAGGTCTGGATGCGATTGAGCCGCAGTGGGACCTGGGCCCCGTCTCGGCGCGCAACAGCGAGAACATCCGCGAGGAAATGCTGCAATTGCTCGACCAGCCAGGCAACGAGGCGGTCAACGAGGGTGATATCGACGCCGCCAGGGACGCGGCGGCGCAGGTCGTCACCGCAACCTACGAGGCGCCGTACTGGGCCCACGCTACTCTGGAGCCGTTGAATGCCACCGCCCATTATCGAGGCGACAGTATCGAGTTCTGGATGGGTACCCAGGCACCCGGGGGCATCGAACGCATGTGCGAGCGCATGTTTCCCGAAGTGCCGACGGAAAACATCATCGTCAACAATCAATACCTGGGCGGTGGTTTCGGCCGCCGGGGCAGACCCACGCCGGCGGACCAGGCTGCGCTGATCTCGAAGCAGGTCGGCAAACCCGTGAAGCTGATCTGGTCGCGGGAAGAGGACATGACCCACGACACCTACCGGCCCAAGTCCGTCGTCAGGATGGAGGGCTACCTGGATGAGGCGGGAAGGGTGACGGGGTTCAAGGGCAGGATCGCGGTGCAGTCGACTCTGGCATCGCTGATCGATAACCCCGATGTGCCCGTGGATCCGTTTGCGACCGAGGGTCTGATCGACCGCGACTACCGCTTCCCTGCACTGAATTTCGAATACCACTCGCCAAAACCCGGTATTCCGATAGGTTTCTATCGAGGCGTCGGTTTCATTCACAACACCTTCTACCGCGAAAGCTTCATGGATGAGCTGGCGCACATGGCGGGGCGGGACCCGATCGAGTTCCGTCTGGAACTCGCCGGTCACAGGGAGCGCAACGTTCTGCTCCTGAACACCCTTGCGGAGCGTTCCAATTGGGGCAGTCCGGCGCCGGGAAACGTCCAGGGCGTAGCGTTCGCCTACAGCGACGAATCCACGGTCGGGGAGGTCTTCGAAGCGTCCGTGAGCGATGACGGAAGGGTCAAGCTGCACAAGATCACCTGTGTATGCGACGTAGGCGTGTACATGAATCCGATGATGATCGAACACCAGATGGAGAGCGCCATTACCTGGGGCCTCACCAGCGCCATGTTCGGGGAGATCCTTATCGAAGGCGGCGCGACCCGGCAGAAGAACTTCCATGAATATGAGATGGTGCGAATCAGCCACATGCCGGCAATCGAAACGGTGATTCTGCCGCCGACCGATACGCCCGGCAGCGGAGGGGAGTGCGGCGCGCCGCCGGCGCCACCGGCACTGGCGAATACCATTTTCGCCGCAACGGGCCGTCGTCTGCGCTCCATGCCGTTCAGGAATCATGGTATTTCGTTTGCCTGATCTGCGGCGGTAACGTGAGTTAAAGGGTAGGGGACGGGCATTCGGTCCGAGTCGGATTCCCTGCCGCCGGCCTTCAGTTCGTGCGGCGAATTCATCGTGTTGTCACGCAGAAGTTCTTCCTCTCCGTCATCTGCTTGATGTTGGGCTTCGAATGCGACCGTATATGACGCATTCAGCCGCTAGCATCTCTCCGGGAAGGAAATCCGGACGGGAGAAAAGCGATGCTCACGGCCTACATGCGACACTTGTGTTTGAAGTATCTCGTGAATCTGGCGGCGCGAATGCGCCACCGGTCGACAGAGGCCACGGAACTGGCCAAGTGGGTGCTGCACGCCGCTGATCGGATATCTCTTCCGGGCGACGCGGACCATCCGCGCTTGCTGGACGAGTTGCGCAGGGACGAGGACGTTTCGGCGGAAGACTGGGAGCGTCTGCGCGATACCCTTGCAACCGAATACAGAGCGTCGAAGCGGGGTCGCGCCGATCGTACCGGACAGCGAATCCGGCGTCTGGGGCGCGATATGCGGCTTTCGCGAACCGACGTTGTGTTGCTCGAACTGCTGTTGCGCTACGAGACGCAGCCGGTCGTCGAGTCCATGATCGACGACATTGTTTGCCGTCACGGTTTCGGCAGGGTTCATCACCATTTCTTTTCCGTGGCCAATCCCGGTCTGGCCCACATGCTGGGTATTTCCATGGGGACCTTGCGTCGCCGTCTGGCCGTGGATTCGCCGCTCGTGAGGTCGGGCCTGGTATCCGTCGATGACGACGGCGACTTCAAGTTGATGCAACGGCTCCTGCGGCTGGCGCATGCGCCTGCGCACAAGGGTGTGGATGTCCGGCAATTGCTGTTCGACAAGGCGCGCGCACCGGAACTCGAGTGGTCGGACTTTGACTATGTGGCCGACAACCGCGACCACGTAGAACGTCTGGTCAAGGGCGCGCTGGAGAGCGGCGAACGGGGCGTCAACGTGCTGTTGTACGGGCCGCCCGGTACCGGCAAGACACAGTTCTGCCGAACGCTCGCGCACCGGCTTGGGGTCACCATGTACAGCGTCGGCGAAGCGGACGAACGTGGCTGCGAACCGAGCCGGAGTGAGCGGCTCCAGGAGCTTCGCCTCGCGCAACGTGTCCTGGGAGGCTGCCGCAATTCGATCCTGCTCTTCGATGAGATGGAGGATCTGCTTGCCGATCCGAGCTCGATGTTTCCTTGGTTTTTCGGCCCGGCAAACCGGCGCAGGCGCAGGGCGGACGGCTCCAGGGTCTTCCTGCACCGGTTGCTGGAAGAGAACAAGGCCCCCACCCTTTGGACGACCAATGCGGCCTGTCAGACCAGCGAGGCCGTGCTCCGGCGCATGATGTACGCGCTGGAATTGCGCCGGCCCTCGCCCAGGGTCCGCGAGCGCATCTGGACCCGGCAACTCAAGCGCCACGGCATCCCGTCGGAGGAGAGCGACGCCCGGGCGCTGGCCAGGGAGTTCGATGTGACGCCCGGCGTGGCCGCCTGCGCCACCGCCGCGGCTCGGCTCATTGACGGTGGGGACATCGCCACGGTCCGCCACGGCGTGCGCAGCCTGTCGCGCCTGCTGCACGGCGAGAAGCCGCCCCAACGGGCGCCCGGCGAGTTCGACCCCACGCTGATTCGGACCCGTACCGGCCCCAAGGGTATCCGCACCCTGACCGATCCGGTCGAACTGGCCGACCGTCTGGCCGAGCTGGGAGCGCAGCGCGTCTCGCTCTGCCTCCAGGGTCCGCCCGGCAGCGGCAAGAGCGCGTTTGTCCGCTACCTGGCCGAAAGAATCGGACTGGAAGTAGTGCAAAAACGCGCCTCGGACCTGATGTCCAAGTGGGTGGGGGATACCGAGAAGGTGATCGCCGAAGCCTTCGCCGAGGCCCGCGACAATAAACACTTCCTGGTATTCGACGAGGCCGACTCGCTGCTCTCCGACCGGCGCTTCGCGCACCGCAGTTGGGAGATCAGCCAGGTCAACGAGATGCTCACCTGGATGGAAAGCCACCCGCTTCCGTTTGCGTGCACCACCAACTTCGGCGAACATCTCGACCCCGCGACGCTGAGGCGCTTCGATTTCAAGCTTCGCCTGGATTATCTGACCCCCGATCAGGCGGTGGCGGCATTTCGGGTTTTCTTCGGGCTGGACGCACCCGCGACGGTCCGGACGTTGTCGGGAGTGACTCCGGGCGACTTTGCCGTGGTGCGGCGGCGCGCGGAGATTCTGGGCAGGCTGGGCGACGCGAATGCGCTCGCCGCCATGCTGCAGGAGGAGTGCGACGCCAAGCCGAACCGGCCGACGCGGATCGGGTTTGGGGTACACGGCGAGTGAAATGCGTTACGAGCGGCTAAAGGACATCGTCGACCTGGCAATCCGCCTCCAGGGCACTCGAGGCGGATTGACCATGGACGATATCGTGGAGGAATTCGGCGTCAGCCGCCGTACGGCGGAGCGCATGCGCCATGCTGTCGAAGCGGCGTTCGGCCCGCTCCAGTCCGTGGAAACCGGCGACAGGCGCATCCATTGGCGGCTGCAATCGACCTCCCTGCGCGGCCTCGTTCGCATCACGCCCGAGGAATTGGCGGAACTGGAATCCGCGGCCGGCCGGCTTGATCGGGCCGGGCTCACCGAGCGGGCCGGGGTCTTGCGGGAACTCGTTGCCAAGTTGCTGGCGCTGCGTCGAATGTTGGACGCACAGACTCTGGGCGACGAACTGGAGGCGCTCATGCAGGTTGAAGGGTCGGCCATGCGCCCGGGTCCCCGCCCCCGGATCGAACCCGGTTTGCTCGCGCTGCTCCGCGACGCGATCAGGGCCACCCGCAAGGTGAAATTCAGCTACATCGCAAGGTCATCGGGAAGACGCAGCCGCCAGCTTGTCGAACCCTACGGCGTGCTCTACGGCAACCGCGCCTACCTGGTCGGACACACGGATTGGGCTGAAGGACCGCGACTCTGGAGCCTGGCGAATGTGAGCAAGGCCCGCGTGACCGGCGAGACTTTCGAACGCGATCCCGAATTCGACCTTCAGCAATTTGCCGAGCGTTCGTTCGGTGCATTTCAGGAACCGCCCGTGGATGTCGTACTGCGGTTCAATCCTAACGCGGCCCCCGACGCTGCGACCTTCCTTTTCCATCCCAGCCAAACGCTACACGAGAACAACGATGGGTCGTTGACCGTTCGGTTCCGGGCGGGCGGGCTGGAAGAGATGTGCCGGCATCTTTTTACGTGGGGCACGGCTGTTACGGTGGAGGAGCCAGCGGAGTTGCGCGAGCGGTTGCGAGGAATGTGTGCCGAAATTGCGGAACATCATTCCGATTGCAGACAGCGTGGGAGAACGATACTATCACTATCTAGGAAACCTAGTATCCCATAGAAACGAGACTCAAGGATGGCTACCGAATACACCTTCGACTACCTGGAAGCCCGTGGAATTTCGGGTCCGGAGGGTGTTGCGGATGCGCTCCATCGCGTTCTGGAAAATATGGAGCCAATGGTTTACGACTCCCCCACACGCGGGCTCACGGAACAGGAGCAGGCGATACTCCGCGAAGGGGGCCTTCGGCTGGAGCGCACCGGCGGACGGGATCTTGCCGCCGAAGGCGCGGTTCGATTTGCCGCCCTGGTCGAACAAAGCCTGTCGGTCGAGCAGGTGGCCGCGCAACTCAAGGTGACCCCGGGGCGGGTCCACCAGATGCTGGCGAGCCGGGATTTGTACAGCTTTCGCCTGGACGCCAGGCGTCTGATTCCGGGATTCCAGATCCGCGACGGCAAACTGATTCCCAACATCGCGCAAGTCAACAAGACATTGCCGGCGACAATGCACCCGCTGGGTGTCTTCAATTGGTATCACCGGGAAAACGTCGATCTGTGTATCGACGACCGGCAGGAAGTCTGCCTGACGCCGCTGGAATGGCTGGCGGAGGGACGGGACCCGTCCCATGTGATCTTCATGGGCAAGCACTTGTGACTTCGTGCCGAAACTGCCGAACGCTCCCAACCTGAACCGCCTGCGCGCGCTCGAACCCGCGCTGCGAACTCTGGACACCCGGAAACTCTGGCACCGAATTTATCGCCGCGGCGGCGAACACCCAACTCGGTGGGATGCCCTGCGATTCCATGGACCTACCGCCGCCCGCTTCGACCACCATCTGCCCAACAATGAGGGAGCCGCGAGGCTTGAGGACCGCGGCATTCTCTATCTGGCCGGCGACGTGCCCACGTGCCTCGCAGAGGTGTACCAGGACAATCGGGAGGTCGATCCAAACGATCGCCATCCGTGGCTGGTTTCCTTTCGACTCGCCGCAGCGCTTACAGTGCTGGACCTGACGGAGACGTTCGCGATTCGGGCCGGGGCCTCAATGAAGTTGATGAGCGGCCCCAAGCCTCAGGCGCGAAATTGGGCGCGAGGATTCTACGAGGCCTATTCGCACATCGACGGGCTCTACTTCCTGTCCTCGATGACCAACCGGCCAGTGGCGGCGATATTCGAGCGGGCGCTCGACAGGCGCCCGTTTCCCGACACGCCGCTATTTCACCGGAGCCTGAGCGATCCGCTCCTGCACATTCCGATTCAGGAAGCGTGCAAGGATATCGGTTATCGCTACTCTCCCTCGACCGCGTTCTAGCGAGTACAACCAAGCCGGATTGTGCGGCACCATCGCATTGTCCGTCCGGCAAGCGCACCACCCCGCCACGGCCACCAGCATGAGTGCGAGTCTCAAGACGCGGGTTCCCAAAGCTCGATCGCGTTTCCTTCGGGGTCGTGGATGCGGGCGAATCGGCCGATGCCCTCCATCTCGCTTTCGTGGCTGACCTCGATACCTGCGGACTTCAGTTGTGTGATCATCTCGTCCAGATCGGCCACGCGGAAATTCAGCATGAAAGTCTTGTCCGCTGCGAAATAGTCCGAGTCAGCATCGAAGGGTGCGAATACCGTGACCCCGGACTCGGTCACCCAGGGCGCCATCTCCATGTTCGTCGGAGCAGGATTGATGCCAAGGTGATCCCGATACCATTTCGCAAGTCCTTCCGGGTCCTTCGCCCGAAAGAAGAACCCGCCGAAACCCAGAACATTTGGCACGCTACGACCCGCGCTTCAGGATGAAGCCCATGATAGCCATCATCAAGGCACTTGCGGAAATGATGACCCCCACCGAGATCAGGTGGGAACGTGCAATTGCAGCGCGCAAATCGGTTCGAACGGCATCGATCCGAGCCTGCAACGCGGTCTGAACAACGTCGATGCGGGCGTGCAGCGTCGCGACGCCTTCCTCGAAGCGCTCCACGGTCACCAGTTGATTGACGGATTGGCCCATGACCTCCACGATGGCTTCGGCCTGCCCGGCCTCGATGCCCGCAGCCTTGAGCCAGCGTGCCGCGCCAAGTGTATCAAACGCCGTATCGGACATGCTGGAATTCCGGTGGACCCTTGGGCGTGAGCTGTTGCCACTGAAAAGCCAATGCATGATAATGGCTCGCTTCGATTCTTGGAGTATTGCCCATGCGCGCGTTATCACACGTCATTTTTTCCTTAAACGTGAAGCCAGAGCCTGCCGCGACGCGAGCTCTTGGGCATATTCTCAAGTCCTCACCCGGTCTCGCACAGGAATTCCTGAATATCTTTGAGAATGCCGGAATCGAATTGGAGTTCGGTCGCGTTGCAACGGAGGTTGTCCTCCCAGGAGCTGAGCAGGCTCGTTCTGACCTAGCGGTCTACGACGCAGCCGGCACGCTCCGTCTGCTAGTGGAAAACAAGTTCTGGGCCGGCCTGACCGATGCGCAGCCTGTCTCGTACCTTAACGCTCTACCCGAGGAGGACTCGGCGCTCCTCTTCATAGTTCCTGCCGAACGCCTACATGTAATTTGGAACGAGCTAACGGCGAGGTGCGCTAACGCAGGAATGATTTTAGGGGAACAAGCACCAATGAACGACGTCACTTGGGTTCACGTCAATACACGAACGCTATTGATTACGAGTTGGCATCATGTCCTCGCGATGCTTCAGCTTAGAGCTCACGTAGACGGATTGCACCAAGAAGAATGTGACATAACTCAGCTCAATGATCTTGCCATGCAGATGGACTGGGACGCGTTCTTGCCGTTGCGTGCCAAAGAAGTCACAAACCAAGCGATTTCCAAGCGACTGGTGAATTACATTGACCTCGCGTTGACAATAGTCCAGAGTCTCAATTTGCAAGACAATGTAGGCGAAATCGCTAATGGTACAAATGATCGTGAAGTAGGGCGCTACTTCCAGTATCAAGAAGCATTTCAAATGTGGTTAGGTGTCTCCAATCTCGCTTGGAATGAATGTGGAGTTACGCCGATTTGGTGTTTCGTCGACAACGACAATTTTCCCGATATCGACGCTTTGAGGTTGAGTCTTGAGGAAGCACTAGAGTTGTCTCGGCACAACTTCTATGCCCCAGATAATGGACTATACATTCCCCTCCTGCTTACGTTGGGGGTCGAGATAGATGCGGTGACAGAAGATGTCGTAGCGCAGGTAAACCAGATCGCGGAGATCCTTCTCGATCACCATGCCGAGTAGAAGCGATCCGGAACATTTCGTCAGAATGCGTTGGTCGCAAATTACTGAAGGATTACAAGATATGGAACATCTCACATTTCCGTTCGGCCAATCCGTCAAGCGCGTGATCCAGGCGGATCGCAGCCCCAAAAGCGTGTTCATTTTGGCGCTTACGGGAGCGCTGTTCACGCGCGCTGGTGCAACAAGGAGGGAAAAGAGATGATCAGGGCTTTGGCGGTGGCCTCCGAGCCCTGCATTTTCTGGACCTGTCCAAGTGGGAAAGGTGAGGTGGAGGAAATTCTCTCGGCGGTAGATGTGCCGGCTGAGGCCGGGTATCTGCAGCCGGCAGCTCCCAATCTCAATGGTCCTTCCGGTCGATCAATCGACGAACACTACCTCAAGCCACTCGGGTTAACGCGAGCCGACGTGTGGCTATGTGATCTTGTTCCGCATAGCTGCAAGAATCCTCACCAAGCTGAGGCCGTAAGAACGCGCAATGAACCGCACGCGAGGAAGTTTGGTTTGCCGCCCGTGAATTGGCCCAAAGTTCCCCGCGACTTCTCAAATTCGGAAAGGCGTCAGGAAATCGCCGCAGAGCTTCGGGAATCGACCGCAGAGGTGTTCATTACGTTGCGAGATCTGCCCCTGAAGTGGTTCGCAAAACATTTCGGCAGCGAACGCTTACTCCGGGCTTACGGAGAGGGTGCTGTTACCTATGGCCGTCTGCACGATATCAGGCTGGACGGTCAACTCCTCAAGTTGTTGCCGCTCGTGCATCCGAGACAGGCAGTTAGCTTGAGCCGCCTCACTCCGAAATGGAAAGCCCTTCACACGCACTGCGCGAAGAACGTTGCTCCCGAAGTGCTCGCATACTTCTAGGCCAGAAAGGGCATTAAGTGAAACCTCATCTCTTGCGCGTAACTCAGCGGTGTATGCTGTATCTGTCCGATTCGCTCTGAGTTTCCTGCTACCAGATGAAAAAGCCGAACGATAAGCTCACCACTGTCCGGATGCCGAAGCGGTATCTGTATGGCCCGATCAATCCCGACAATGTGGTCTTCAAGCCCGCGCCGAAGTGGGCGTACGACTATCTCAAGACACGTGACAGCGACGTCTTCGCCGCTCTCGCCCGTGCGGACTCGGAGGATGAGTAAGTTCAATGTGCAGTGAAGATGAAAATCGAGATCACGAGCGAGAATCAAGGGATGATCGAGACGACCGCGTCGCCGCTATGCCACTGAACCTGCCGGCTTGCGAAGACGTGGTGGACCTGCACGACGACACAGTGCGGGAGCATGGCGGAAGTCTTGGTATTCGTGACGAGAACGCGCTGCTATCTGCCCTCGCGCGACCGCAAAACATGCTCCTGTACGGCAGGGAGCTCGACCTGTTCGATCTCGCAGCCTCCCTCGCGCACGGAATGATGCGCAGTCACCCATTTCAGGATGGCAACAAACGAGCTTCATGGATCGCGATGCAAGTTATGCTGATAACGAACGGCGTGGACATGAAGGTGCCCGGCGATGAAGCACGGGACAAGATGTTCGATTTCGCCAACAAGAAGATCGGAGAGGATGGCCTCGCGGAGTGGCTTCGCGAGACGGCGGATGAATGATTCGAGAGAGCCGCGTGCCCGGCGAGAAACCGACCAGCACGACCGCAATATCGAGTACGACCTCACCGGCATCGGAAAAATGCTAGGCCAGTATATTGCGGCGACCCGAACGACGACATGGTAGTCGAAGCAGCCGTGGCAGGAGGATGCGATAGCATCGTGACCTTCAACAGCCGGGACTTCGCCGGTGTCGAACAATTTGGGATTCGAGTCATGACACCGAGAGAATTTCTCATTGAAATTGGAGAATTGGAATGAGTACGCTTAGCTTGCGTCTGCCGGACTCTCTGCACAATCAGATTCGCGCCCTTGCCAAAAAGGAAGGCGTATCGATCAATCAACTGCTTGCCAGCGCGGCGGCGCAGAAAGTGGCTGCGCTGCTGACCGAGGAGTACCTGGAAGAGCGGGCGAAACGGGCCAGAGGAGAGAGATTTCGCGCCGTGCTGGCAAAGGTTCCCCAAGAATCACCCGTACCGGAAGACGATCTCCGGCAGAGATGAGCAACGGTGACTGTTCCTGCGTGCCGCCCCACCTACCATTGGTTATCGCTAGGCAAATCGCGGTCATTCCCGATCAATTTCTGTTTCATCGCTCATCTCAATTGGTCTCGGAATTTTCGATCCTGCAGTATTGTCGATGCGCCGATACATGGGCAAGCAGCACATTCCCGCGTGTACGCTGGTCGCGTCACAGTCCCGCGAATGACCCGCGTTTGCGTAGAAGCGCTGCGCAGTGACGGTGCTTTCGAGCCGAATGTCCGAAATTCCGGCGGCGGCGGCTTCCTCCTCTAGCGCCGCCAGCAACGCCTTGCTGACGCCGGAGAACCGCGCATCGGGCGAGACGTAGAGCAAGTGGATCGCTCCCGACAGGTTCATGAGACCGACTCCGACTATCGCTTCCGCGCGTTCGGCCACCAATGCCACGCTCCGGTCCGAGGCGATCCAATCCTCGAAATGGGCCGCCGTCTTGTTCTTGAGCCACTTCGCCAGTGTTTCGCGGTCGCCGCGATGATCCGCGGCGCATAACTCGATGATGGAACGCCTAACGACCTCGCATGCGGCCGCGGCGTCGGATTTGACCGCCCGGCGGATGGTGTAAGCCATGTCCATATCGAAAATCAGCCGTTACCGCATCCTTGAGGTGATCGAGCGCGATGGCTGCGCGTATACAAGACGTCTCGCAGCCGGGCGCGCAGATGCTTCCGGTGGTATCCGCCTGTCACGCAAAGTCGCCCTGCTTGTCTGCCTCCACGGCCTCCGCCACTCGGTCGACCTCGCCCTTGGCGAGAAGCGCCAGCGGCTTATCTCCGTCAAGCGACGCATGCGCGGTCGTCAGCCAGACCCAGGCGGCGTAGCGATCGTCGAACTGCTCGGCCACGCGGTCCAGACCTTCGAGCGGGCAGTCGCGATCATCGAGCTGTTCCGCCGGAAACACGTAGCCGCGCTTGGCTCTCCGCCAGCCCACGATTCTGCCCGTTTTCAACCAGTCATGGATCGATTGGCGGGTTTTGAGACCGACCCGCGCAGCCAGCTCGTCCGAGGTCAACAGCGTCTCCGGCGAGCCAGCGCGCGTACGCGCCGACACCCGGCGGGTTGCCTCCCCCGGGCTGATACTTTGCCGCTCCACACCCCCGATTGACTCGGCGATCCGCCCGGCTTCGTCCGCCACTAGCGCATCCGCAGCCACGGCCAACGCCGCGCGCACTGCGCTTGGGTGGGCGACCAGCGCCGCCACATGCGCGGGACTGAGGTGGCTGGCCACTTCGTGGAGCACGCCCTCCAGTTCGCGAATGCTTTCAGCTTGGACCAGTGTCATGGAACTCTCCGGAGCATTGGAACCAAAAACCAATATTCGTCTATATTGTCTATTCGGTAAATAGCCCGCTCCGGTACTTTCCGGGTGGCAACCAACGTTTTGGCTTAACCTAGTGAATCAAACTCTTGTAGGGAATTTTGAGACCTTCGTGTAACCGCTTGATCATTGAAAGCGTCAGATTTCGCTTCTTGTTCAACACCTCGGAGACTCGTCCACTTGCTCCGATGTAAGGCTCGAGATCCTTGCGGGACAGGCCGTTCTGCTCCATAAGAAACTTGATCGCCTCAACTGGATCCGAAGCGGGAATCGCAAAGTGATCTTCTTCGTATTTCTCGACGAGCAGCATCAAGACGTCCAGCTCGTCGCCCTTGGCCGTGCCGGATTTCGCGCCCCACAATTCCTCGATGCGCACCAGCGCCCGATGCAAATCACGGTCATTCCTGAGCGGTTTCAGTTTCATGGCTAATCTCAAATGTTCTCAATATCTTCGATCCTGTCGTATTGCCGATGTATTCTCACAGAGTGAATCAATATCCTGTGCCTTGCGACGCCGATAGCGTGGTCAATTCGGTGACGGGGCGGGCGAGTGCGGGCATCGTAGCATTGCATCAGGTGGGAACAGCGTCGAGCGCCTGCCTCAGCCGTACCATCGCCAGCGTGTCGCGTTCGCAATAGGCACGCAAGTCGTCGAATGTCTGTTGGCGCTCTTGCTGTTCGGCGCTTCTGAGCGCTTGCATGTATTGCGCCGACGCCGTCCGCCCGTCGGGGATATCGAGATCGTCGTAGCCCATCCCTGGCACAAGCACCGGCAGCACGTTCTTGATCGAGAACGAACCGTGAAATTCGGGATGGTAGTAAGTGTTACGGACGACCGGAAGCAGATCGAACAGCCTTGCCGACACGGCGGCCAGTTCATTCGCGCGTTTGGGCACGTCCGCTGCCAACTCCTTCAGCACGGTTCCTTCGTAGTGTGAGTAGGAGCAGATGGACCCTTCCGTTCCAACCGCTTTGATCAGGCGGTCGGCAATGTGCGGGCGGGGGTCGTCGTCCTGCTCGTGAAGGTAGTCGGTATGTTCGAGCGGCGCGCCAGCGTGCTCGGTGTGAACAGAGAACAGGAAGGGCACAGCGTCGTACGGACTCGTGCCGGCGAAACGGGGAATTGCCGGCGCGAAGGTTTCGAAATCCAGGTAGCGAACCGGTGGTGTCAGCCTGGCCAGCGCCGCTGAAATGTTGCCGTGAACGATGGCCCGTTGTTCCCGTACCGCCTGGCGCACGATGCGCTGCAATGAAGTCAGCGGGAATTCTGCTGGGATGTTGCGAACCTCTTCAATGCTTGCCTTCTCCAGTTGCGCACGGCCGTCGGACTGGAGCCACGGAAGCTCGCCGATGCCGTGGTCGGGCCAGACGAAATCGCGCGTGCAGTGGCCATAATACGGACAGTCGTAGGGCGTAAAGCAGTGGTCACCCGGCGAGACGTCCGGTGCCGCAGATCGGGCAAGCATGGCGAGCATCTCCCCAACTCGGGTACTCACTGTCTCCTGTAGAGCCTCGACTTTGTCCATAACCGGATGGCGCTTGAACAGCGCATCGAGGTCGAGCCGAATACCGTCGTAGACGTAGTCCCTGTTGAGTGTAACCACCTCGGCTTCGCGAACGTCGAGGCCGACGCCCCGCAGCACCCATAGCTGAACGGCGACATCGGGAATATTCACATCCTTGAGCCGGGTCGTGGACTTGACTTCACCGAGCCGCCAGCCGCCGCCGGGCAGGCGTTCGAGAATGTCTGCCCGAACGAGTACGCCCTGATGCCTGAAAGCTGGTTCGAACAACGCCGACGCCGTTTCCGCCTCAATGACCTGCCGGGTTTCCACAAGCGCATCGCGAACATGCCGGTGATCGTGCGCAACGAAGTGCCGCCCGGATGGCGCTTGCACGCGAGCATCCCGACCTCGTGGCCGGTATCGAATACCGATTGCAGGCTGGCGTCCGGCGGCGGCGCCAGGTCACGCTCGTAACTGTCGTACCAGAGCCTGAGGTGGCATTGGTCGCCAGATAGGTAGCGGGATTTGGATAGGGTGGGATGCTTTGTCATTCGGGGAAAGGAATTTCTTTCGGATCACGGGATCCGGCGGGAATGGTCCATTGCCTAAGGACGTTTGCAAACATGGCACCGACGTCGCCTCGCCGCTCGACAATTTTTGCAACTTCATCAAAATCGATGTGCTCAAAATCATATTTGTTCGAACCTTCTTTGGTGGGCTGAACAAAGACAATCTTGATCTCTGGAAATCGTTGATTGTCGAGTGTCAGAAGATCCATTGCTGCTGTCCAGCCAGCGACAACCTGGGGAAATGTTTTTTCGTATAGTCTTGTGTCATCATGTATTGAGACTAATTCAAGCCCCGGCGCAGAAAGTTGGTGAAGCAAATGCACGTACTTCTGCTTCTTGTTGGAAGCTCTGGCCAGTTGGGCGATGCCATCAATGAAAGTGGGAAGGTGTTTCTCTCGAGCCCGGCTTAAGTATTGATCCTGCGCCTCTCTACGAGAGCCCATATCAGTCTTCAGTTCGACGAAATACGCTATTTCCTGTCCCAGCTCGTCCTTTTGGAATGCGACGTAGTCGACGTTATACGATTGGTCTTCACTTGGCCCACCGTCCGGCCACCGTTGCTCGCGCTCCTCCTTGTTGTACAGCGAGCCGATGCGTAATGGGAACTCCGGGATAAGAATCTCATGAAAACCAAGGCCAAAATGAGTCTTCAAGATATCGCGCATGAATACGGCGAAGAACGGCGCTACGCGGGTCTCAAGCGTATACGCTGGAAAATGACGCCAATCATTCAGCAAGTTTAAGATTTGACTCACTGTGGGATTTCTGCTGTGTGTCATTGGTTATATTCTCCTTGTGGGAACCTATGTTTTGTCTCTTGCTCGAATGACAGTTTGCGATCGGAAAGCAAGGTCAATGGCTACTCTGAAGCACTTAGAAGAATACCTTCCGCCTCTTTGAGATTCGCAATGGTACCGTGAAGATCTATGGTGCCGTGACTGTCGAAAGCCAGCCATTCATCCTTCCAGTGACCCACCGTCATGGAACCGCCTGACCGCATCACCCGGGGTCGTTCAACTTTTCCGTGGCCTGCCTCCCAAATACGCTTGTGCCATCTCCACTTCAGTTCGCTCCGCCTAGACTTCGGGGCATCGCAGACCTTGAAGCACAGTAGGTGACGATTGTTCTTTAAGTCTGCTTCCAGTTGAAGGTAAATCTGCGGCCCGCCATCGCCTTCCACACGAATGAAGTTCCACCAGAAACCAATAAACCCTCCGGACGGGTTGGCAACGTACGACCAATTGCCAGCGCCTAGCGTGTCTTCAAGGTATTGATAGAAACCCTCCCAAGCTGCCCAGGACCACTTTGGTCGCACGTTCTTTTTCCACGCGCGAAAGCTGTTGGTACTCTTTTCCCAGCGTTCAAGATAGTCACGATAATCCATGAGCGCTTCATGGCTGCCCTTGTACGAGTGCAACACGTCAAGAAACTCACTTCGATTGAAGACCCTGTACGACCGGTAGAAATCCTTTGTGGCTGCTTCAATTTGCCGATCCTTTTGCCGTGGCTGGTTGCCCGTTTTCAGATAGATTGGATAAATGTTCTCCTTTTTGACGTGGCCGAGTCGGGTGCGACTCTTGATGACATGATCGTAATACCGCTTTAGTTGGCCGCCATGGTCCTTCGTGCCAGTCTTGTCCTCGATCAAGAGAACACAATCCTTATTGGCATTCAATGCGGCGAGTACGTCAATGCCTTTGTCCTGTCGATGAATTGTCGTCTCGATCCGCTCGGGTAACGGTTCACAATGTTCGCGCAATAGCGCCCTCACGAAACGGCGCCCGCAACCGTGAAGCTCTTGATCTGCGTCCGCATAACGGTTGTCCGCCCACTTGAGGAGCCAGCAAATCATTGCGTCCTGCGATAATTCTTTCGTAGCAAAATCGAAGAGATTGGGCACTCTATTTTCGGACATATTGATCACCTATGCGCCAAGTGCGTCGTGGGAAATAGGAACCTTGGACTGGAGATGCTGCCACCATGCTTGGAACTGGCTCCAGAGAGAACGGGGGGCTTCGAAACGGTGGAGATTCGCATTGTGTGAAGTGACTGGCTGCAGTGGAATGCAAGGGAGTCAGGTCGGTCCTGTCACGTCCCGGTCCCTTCGATTTCGTCTATGACGGGAAACGCCTTGATGGCGACATCCATGATCAGTTCAACAAAGTAATCCGTGTTTTCGCCGCCACCCGTTCTGCATTCTCCCAGCAGATCGGGGACCAACTCGTTCCAATTACGCTTGCGATCATCCACATAGGACCATTGTGGGCCCCAGTCCTCGCGCCGGCCGATACCCAGCATGGCCTTGAGCTGCAGATCCAAATGCGACCGGCGAGTCTGCTCGACCTCCGTCATCTTGCTCTTGTAAACGGGTGAAGCTACACCGTAATACCATCCATCATTTGGTTCCTTGCCCTCGGCTTCGAGGAAAATGTACGTACGACCGTTCGTACGTGAATTTTCCACCTTGTATTTTTTCCATGAAGATCGGTAGAGCCAAAGGCGACTTGGATTCTTCGTATTCCTGTGGTAGCTATATCCGATCTCAGTATCATGCGCACAGTCGGCAATTCTTTGCTTTACGTTTCTCTCAACGCAACTACGAATTTGTTCCAGAAACCGTCTGCAAATGCGATCGCGTACGGTCGGCCATGACTCGTATACTGCTAGGGCGACAGCGAGGTTTTCCGGACTGGACAACAGATACTTCTCAACAGCGCGGGCTTCACTATCGGTAGTCATGGAATGATCTCCAAATGTGCGTTGGCAAAATGATTGGGCGTCGCGCAGAAACCAGCGTAACTTCTCTACTTGGCATTTGTCGTGGCAAATTCTTAGCCAGTCGGTGAGCGAAAAGGGCTTGCGGAACGATTCGTACGGGTCGTCAGCATCATCCTCGTTGGATACTACCTCGCTGCCATCATGCCCATGGTAGGGCATGATGGCTAAGCGTCCAGCCCACTGTGGGAGATCGTTCCTAGGGAGGCTCCAATCCGACGGTGGTTCTCCAGCGGGGGAGAGGTATATCAAGAGGAAGCGATCACTGAATCTGCCTGCAAGGTGGTTGAGGTAGTCTCGGACCTGATTTTCTTGATCGTCGGCGTATGGCTTGTTTTCGATGGCGAGACAATACTCCCTGCTACCATCGCGAATCTTCACGTAAATGTCGATGCGCCGCTGGGCCGTGATGACGCGTTCCACAGCGACAGTGGCACCGGCCGGGTCCAGGTCGGGCCAGCATTCCGTCAGTCTCAGCTTTTCCAGAAGAACCTGCAGAAAAAACGGCCCTTGGCCATGGCCGGCTTGAGGGTCCAGCAGGTCCGCAATGACGCGAGAAAGCCCGAGTTCGTCGGTTTGGAGGTAGTCCAATACATTGAATCGGTGCGCGAGGTGCCGATTCAACTCTCGTTCAAGGCGCTTTGCGGCATCAAGCCGGGGCTTCAACCCGGAAAAGAATTGTTGGTATCGACGTTGGTCGTCGCGTCTCGCGGAATCCAGTCGCTCCCTAACTTCTGCGAAGAATCGTTCCATATCCATAACGGTAAGTTGCAGTTACGATGGCCTCCGATAAGAACCGGGGGAACTCTGTGCCGCATCGCCCGGCTCTGACCCGTATATCCTCGCCAGCCTTAGCGCCTCCTCCCGAAACTCCTCCCGCAATGACTCCGGCCCCAGCACCTCAACCAAACTCCCGAACCCCGACAGCCACCAGCGCAACTGGGCGGTGTCGGCAACCGTCGCCTCCACCAGCACACGCCCGTCCTCCTGCTCGGTGGCACGGTGATCCGGTGCCAAACAGCTTTCGGTCAGGTGCGCCCCGGCGCTGGCGTCGAACAGAGCACGAAGCGCCAGTTTCTCGTCGCTGGCCGGGTACGCGAACGCACCGTCGTCGCCCAAATGATCGGCTAGGCGAAAATCCGTTAGCGCGCTCGCTGCTTCGTCCGTCAACCGCGGCTCACTCATGCGGTGCAGCACGTAGTGGCGGATGTCCTGGTATTTCCAGGAAGTTGCCACGAGGTAGACGATGCCGTTGCGCACGACGATGCCCAGCGGGTTGAGAACAATGGCCTTCGATTCCTTCTCGTGTTTGCCGCGGTACTGTACTTCGAACCTGCGGTTCGTCATCAGCGCCTCGTAAACCGCTTCCTGGACATCAGCAGATATGTCGGGCGCCGTAAGCGTCGGCCCCTGCGCGATGATGGCCGCGCGGTCCGCCCAGCGTCCCAGGTCGGTGCCATTGAGGATGCTTTGGGCGTGGCGAAAATACGGATCGAGCTTCGGCAACGTCGAAGGTGGCATGATCGGGCGGAGATGCTCCGCCGCAAGGCTAAGCACAAACGCCGTGGTAGCGGTCATCGCCGGAATCTGCGTCAGCGCGTGCGGCTCGATCCAGTACCAATAGTTGGTTCGGCCGCGGGTCTCTGCGGTTATGGGAAACCGTTGGGACAGTTGCACCAGGCTGCGTTGGATGGTGCGTCGGTCGACATTGAAGTCCGGGCTCTTGTCGAGCAGCTCCGTGAGGATTTGCGACGTGCTCTTGCCGGGGAGTCCAACGGGAATGGCGGTGAGCATCGCCAAGTGGCGCAGCGTGGTGTCCGTCGCGGTTCGCATACGCGATTGTAGGCGCATTTCGGTCCCTTCTGGCTAACCGTTCGCTGCGGAAACATGACGAACGCAAGCCCGGCTTGGCGCAAGGGCCGATAATGTCACGGCAATGCGACAGTAGGGGTCGCACTGCGGGAAGTTCCTTCGCATGGGCCCGCGCTGTCCGACCGGAGATCGACTGTCTCGTTGCGCAGGGGGATAATGTCCGATATTGTCGCATATATTCCTACTACTCATTGGAGATCCATATGCCGCTGGTGAAGAAGAGCATCACCGTGACCGATCAGCAGGAGCGGTGGATTCGGGGGCAAGTCGATAGCGGCGAATACGGCAATGACAGCGAATACTTTCGCGACTTGATCCGGCGCGACCGGGAACGCAGCTCGCAATTCCGGACATTGAAGCAAGCGATTCAGGAAGGCTTGGAGAGCGGTATCGGCGACAAGACGGTCAAGGAGATTTGGGCGGAGGCAGAGCAGCGCTATAGAACTAGCCGTGGCTGACATCCGTCTGTCCCCGCGCGCTGAAACCGACCTCGCCGGGATTGCCGATTACACCATCGAAACCTTCGGTGTCGAACAGGCGCGCCAATATCGGGATGATCTGGAAGCGTGCTTCCGAAATCTGGCGCGGATCCCGCGATTGGGGCGGCGAGTGGAGTGGCTGGCGCCAGGTCTACGGCGCTTCGAGCATCTATCGCATGTCGTCTTCTACGCGGAGCACGCAGAGGGTGTTCTAATCATTCGCGTCCTGCACGCTAGGATGGACCCATCGCGTCACCTGTAATTCGCCCGCCCCCGGGCGGTCCCCACTGCTATCCTGCGCCAAGAAATGCTACGGCTCGAACGACACACCCTCATCGGTCAGCGCCCTGGCCACCCCGGGGTCCTCCAGCAAGTCCGCGACGAAGCGCTTCAGGTGCGGGAAATCCCCGAGCCGTTTGGGAAACGCGCGTGCCGCCCAGCTCGAGAAGGTGAACAGGTAGGCGTCGATCACCGTTCGCCGTCCGGCTATGACGTGGTCGCGGCCGTTCATGTGCCGGTCGGCGATCCCGTACAGGCGTTGCAGGTTGGCGAACGCGGCGGCGCGTATCGCCTGGTGGGCGGATTCATCCGGGTGGAACCGCTGCGGCACGAAGTAAGGCCGGCACCCCGGATGCAGGTCGCCGCCGAGAAACCCGTGCCAGTGGTTGAGTTCGTAGTGCCCCTGCGGCGTGGGGTCCGGACCCAGGTTCGCCCGGGGGTATTTGTCGATCAGGTATTTCTGGATCGCGGAGTTCTGCGTGAAGACGCGGCCGCCGTCCGCGAGCGCGGGGACGGCTCCGGCAGGATTGAGCTTCAGGTACTCGGGCGACTGGGTCCGCTCGCGCGTGACCTCCTCGGCCTCGTACGGTTCGCCGATCCACTCCAGGATGATGTGGATGGCGAGGGAGCAGGCGCCAGGCAGGTAGTAGAGTTTCATTCAATCGCCGTTGACTGCTGAATTACCGGGTTTGCTACTCTTTGGTGGATGGTGCGTTGTTTGTCCGCGGGGTTCCACGCAACGGGTCACAAAGAACAAATGCCCGCGCGGCGGTCCTTCGAAACGCACAATCTTGATCGTCAAATTGATGGTTGCGAATTGCTCACTCATTGCTTACTCCTTCAATCTACCACCGCCGGAGCCCCGAACGCGCGCTCGCCGGACAGTTGCAGCGTGATGAGTTTCCATTCGGTCAGTGCCTCGATGTCCATTTCGGTACCTTCCCGGCCGATGCCGCTGTCCTTTACGCCGCCGAAGGGTACGTGGGGCTCGTCGTAGAAAGTGGCGGCGTTGATGTGCACGGTGCCCGACTCGATGCCGCGGGCGTAGAGCATCGCCTTGTCGATATCCCTGGTCCAGACGGCAGCGGAAAGCCCGTAGTTGGTGTCATTCGCCAACGCGAGTCCGTCCTCGAGGCCATCCACCGGATAGATCGCATCCACCGGCCCGAAGGTCTCCTCGCGGAACACCGTCATGCCTTCCCTGACGCCGGTCAGGATCGTGGGCTGACAGCGGTTGCCGACCCACTCGCCGCCGGTGACCACCGTGGCACCCTTGGCGCGGGCATCCTCGATGTGCGCGCGTACGCGATTGCGCTGCCGTTCGGAAATGATGGGGCCTACCCAGGTGTTCGGGTCGCGCAGGTCGCCCATCTGGTGCTCGGCGGCGTGTTCCGCCTTGGCCTTGAGCTTCTCCACGAACTCGTCAAAGATTGGCCGCTCCACCAGCACCCGGCTGGTTACCATGCAGCCTTGGCCCTGGAAGAAGAAACACGCCATGGCGGCGGCATCCACGGCAGCGTCCACGTCTGCATCAGCGAGCACCAGAGAGGGGCTCTTGCCGCCGAGTTCCAGCACGCAGCGCTTCATGTGCAGGCCGCACAGGGCGGAGATGTGCTTGCCGACGGCGCTGGAGCCCGTAAACAGGATGGCGCGCACCAATGGATGGGTGGTCAGGCTGTCGCCGATGTCGGCGCCGAAGCCGGTGATGACGTTGAACGTCCCGGGCGGAAGGCCTGCCTCCTCGTACACGCGCCCCATCAGCAGCACGGACCTGGGCGTGAATTCCGATGCCAGCCCCACGACCGTGTTGCCGGTCGCCAGCGCGCCGGCGCTGAGCTTGGCGGCCTTCAGAAAGGGCACGTTGAACGGCGTGATGCTGCCCACCACGCCCAGCGGTTCGCGCACGCTCATCACCATGCGACCGGGGTTGTCCGACGGATGCGTCTCGCCGACGATCCGGCGCGTGATGCCGGCCGCCGAACGGATGTAATCGGCAGCGGCCAGGGTTTCGAAGCGAGCCTTGATGATCGGCGAACCGTTCTCCGTGACGATCGTATCGACGATGCTGTCCCGGTCGCGCTCGATGATGTCGGCCGCGCGGGCGAGCCACTGCTCGCGCTGGCGCGGCGTGGTTTGACGGTAGGATTGGAAAGCCTCGTGCGCCGTCCGCACGGCGCGGTCCACGTCCTCGGCGGTGGCTTCCGCGGCGCGGCAGAACACCGAGTCGTCCGCGGGATCGAGATCGTCGAAGTACTTGCCGGAGGAAGAAGGCGTGTGCTCCCCGCCGATCCACAGATCCAGTTGTTCGATGTGGTTGTGTGTCGTCATGATTCCCGGTGCAGCCTGATGCGGACGCGAGGATAGCATCGGCAACTCAATCGATCCTGCCCCGTGCGTACGTCAGTCATTTTTTTTCGTGATGGCTGCTCATTATCGTCAGGCATGACTCGGCTGCGCGCACGTTTCGTGTGGTTTATGCTTCCATTTGCGTAATGAATGAACCCCCATTATCAATATCTATTTCTGGTATCGGGGCAGAACTCACTACAATGTCTCGCGTGCATTATTGTGACTCTATATTGATCGGGAGTCGCCGTGGCTAGCCTGGTCTTCGGATTCGGCACGTCCCACGGGCCTTTGCTCACCATCGATCCGGAAATCTGGGGGCGAAGCCGGACCGCCGACATGATGGAGATTCCGCGAATCCACTTTCGCGGCAATACCTACTCCTACGACGAGTTGCTGGCACTGCGCGGCGCCGCGAATTTCACCGAGCAGAATACGCTTGCGACCCGCCAGGCCGCGTTCGCGGACTGCCAGCGGGCGCTCGATGCGCTCGCCACGCGCATCCGCGAAGCGCGCCTCGATGCCATGATCATCATCGGCGACGACCACTACGAGTACTTCCGCCGGGACATTCAGCCGCCGTTCGCAGTGTACTGCGGCGACAGTCTCGTGAATTGCGGTTTCGATCCGGAGGCGAGGACCGATCTGCCAGGGGCCGTATGCGAGATCATTGCGGCGAGCTGTCCGCCGCAGGACGAGGCTTACCCGATCGCTTCGGAACTGGCCCTGGAAATCATCACTCAGGGCATCCGCGACGGGTTCGACGTGACCTCTTCGGAAGTCCAGCCCGTCGATCCGGAGGGCCTGCGGGGAATCGGACATGCCGTCGGATTCATCGTGCGGCGCCTGCTGGACGATCGGCCGATGGCGCTGGTGCCCGTGCTCATGAACACCTACTTCGAACCCAACCAGCCGCCGGTCAAGCGTTGTTTCGAATTCGGGCGTTCCATGGGAAGGGCAGTGAGGACCTGGAAAAGGGATGCCCGCGTGGCGGTCGCCGGTTCCGGCGGCCTTACGCACTTCGCGATCGACGAGGCGCTTGACAGGCGGTTGCTGCGGGCGTTGCGGGAGCGCGATCTGGATACGCTGCTGTCCGTTCCGGAGAACGTGCTGCAGGCGGGCACCTCGGAGTACAAGAACTGGATTGCCGCCCTGGGTGTGCTGTGGGAGACGGACCTCAAGATGAATTTGATCGACTACGTACCCTGTTACCGATCCGAAGCGGGGACGGGCGCGGGAATGGGCTTTGCGACCTGGTCTCCGGGCGGACACCACGCATGAGCCGGCAGGTTGCGAACGTACCGCCGGCGATACGCCCGGTGGATGAGAACGAGCGCCGGCGGATCGAGCGCGAATGCCGGGAGATCATGGTCCGCATGGGCCACTACCTGGACTCGGGCCGGTTCGAGGAATTCGTCGACTATTTCACGGACGACGCGGAGTGGCATCGCCGCGGCAAAGGATTGAAGGGCAGGGAAGCGATTCTCGCGCAGGTCCGCCGAAGATCGCCGACGCTGATCATCCGACACGTATTGACCAACTTCGTAGTCGATGTCCATGACAGGGACCACGCCCACTGTCAGGCCTACATGCTCGGCTTCCGGTACGACAACGGCCAAAAATCTGATGCGCCGCCGCCGTTCCGCGACGCCAATCGCGCGTTGTGGATCTACCACGACGAGATGGTTCGTACAGACGCGGGCTGGAAGGTGGCACGGCGTAGTGCCGAGCGCATTCTCGAAGACCCCGAGTAGGCAAGGCAGGACCCTGCAGTCGGGCCGGCGAGTTCAGGCGGCTGCGGATTCGCGCCGCCGGCAGCGTGGCCGCAAAGGGTGGCCCTGTCAGGCGGGGCGGTGGTTCAGCCCAGCAGAAACTCGATGTGCGCGCGGTTGAAGGCCTCGGGTTCCTCCCACTGGGGCCAGTGAGAACTGTTGTCCAGCACGACCACCCGGGCGTCCCGCATGGTTGCCGCGGCCTGCCGGGCGAGTTCCACCGGCTGCCCGGGGTTGTGCTCCGTCCACAGCAACAGAACCGGGCAGGACAGCTCCCGTAGCTGATCGGGGCGGTACCAGGTCTTCTGGTTCGCCGGGTCGATCAGTCCTCCGATGGCCCGTTCCGTCAGCTTGCGGATGGCATCCGCGCGCCCCGGCTGCGCATAGATTCGCAGACGGGTCTCCAGGAGTTCCTCCGTGAGGCTGGACTCATCCAGAAACAGCCACTTCATTCGCATGGCCAGCGCTTCGCGGGTCGGTGTGCCGGTGGCCTTTCGGGAACGCGCCATGAAGTCCTTCATCTGATCGATGCCCTGCTGCGAATTGGGCGAAAGCGGCAGCCCGGTGTTGAGCACGATCTTGCCGACGCGCTCCGGATGCTGCAGCGCGAACCAGGCCGCGACCGATCCGCCGAGGGATTCGCCGGAGATGTGCGCCGCCTCGATCCCCATCGCGTCCATCAGGCTGTGCAGGTGGTCGACGTAGGCTTGCTCGTCGTAGTCGATGTCGGGCGCATCGGTATAGCCGTGCCCCACCATATCGCAGGCGATGGTTCGGAAGTGCTGCGCGTGGGCGGCGATGTTGCGGCTGTAGGCTTCGGCGTGCCCGCCGGTGCCGTGCAGCAGGAACAGCGGGAACCCGGAGCCCGCCTCGATCACGCGCGTGCGGATGCCGCCGGCATCGACGAAGGTCTGCTTCAGGTCGACGCCCTGAAGTTCGTTCCAGATGGATTGCATGGTGGTGGACACCTCACTCAGTGTGCCGGGGGAAGCCCGAAAGTCTCACCGGATGCCGGCATCGCGGACGGGATACTTCGTTCCGCCTGCGCTCGCGAGCGCAAGCGAATGAGCGGCGCGGTGGGTCGGTCATCCGCCGGCAGGTCCTCGTGGCGATCTTCAACCCGGCGCGGCGCGGTTGGCGCGAACGTCGTCGAGCGCCCAGGCTAGCACCGCGCCCGCCAGCATCAGACTCACGGGTACCATCATGGTGGCATGAAGCCCGGCCGTAACCGCGATGGCGCCTACCACATAAGTGGTAATCCCGGCGCCTAGAATCTCGCCGATGGCGTTGGCGGTGCCGGTGGCCGTGACCGCGTCGCGGGGGTTGACCGCCTCGGCCGGAATCACGCCCACCGCGAGTGGGGAGACCGCGCCGCCGCAGAACATGAATCCGACGATGCTGATGAGCAGGATCGCGTACGGCACTTCCGCCGGGAGGCGGGCGAAGATGAGGCCGAACACCATCGCCCCCAGGAAGGCGTACATGACGACCTTGCGGCGATGCCCGGTGCGGTCGGCGATCCACGTGAAGGCGAATCCGCCCAGGCCGTCGGCCAGCAGGGCAATGCTGACAGTGAGCGGGATTACCGGACCCTCCAGCATGAAGTACCCGCCGTTGGCCACATCGCTGCCCAGCAGGAACAGGCCGAAGACCATGAAGGTGAACACGCGGCCCATGCTGCAGATCGACATGAGCGCGCTGAGCCAGACGTTTTTCTTCCGCAGGATGGTCAGCAGCGGCGCACGTACGCCGTCCGCGTGCGCACTCGTGCCGGCGCCACCGTTCGCACCCTCGCCACCGTCTCCGTGTGCGCCCGCGCCACCGTCCTCACGCGCACCGGCTGCACCTTGTTCCAGGGCCGGTTCCCTGAAAAAAAACAGCAGCAGAAGCACCACCACAGCCATGGGGCCGGCCGCGATGAAGAACCCGGTGCGCCAGCCGTGGCTGTTGGCGATGCCGTCGAGCAGCGGCGGAGCCACCACCATGCCCAGGATGATGAACGCGACGAACATCAGCGACACGACTCGGGCGCGGGCGGCCGGCGGTGCCGTGCGGCGCGCGGCGTTCATGATGGGCGACAGCACGCCGCCTTCGGCGAGCCCCAGCGCGGTACGGATGGCGATGAAGATGGCGATGGTCGCGGCCAGCCCGGAAATCCATCCCAGGACGGCGGTAATGGCGCCGAAGATGAGCAGCATGGGTTTGGTGCCGTGCCGGTCCGCCAGCCGTCCCGCCAGCAGAGAGCCGACCCCCCAGGCCACCGCGAAGGCCAGGGCGATGGAGCCGATGCCGCCCAGGTTGAGCCCGAACTCCGCGGCGATGTGCGGCCCCAGGAAGGACGAGGCGTTGCGCTGCAGCCCCACCAGCCCCCACATCAGCATCAGCAGGGCGACGCTGAATACCCAGTTGCCGCGTGCCGTGGTGTCTTGCATGTCAATCCCCTTGTTCATGGCATCGCGCGAGCCCGAGCCCGCTCCGCAGCGTCAGTCAATCGTCCGTCAAACGTCAGGCAATCTCGCCCGCCTCAAGGTTGATCTTGCTGACGTTGGAGGTCCCGCTGGACGGCACGACGACCAGAACCGGAACGGGGTTTTTTCATCTTTGCAGAAACCTCTGTTGAATTCGGCAAGGCATCTTACCCCTGATCGCAGGTCGCAAGTTAGCGGCCCGGGGCAATTCGCTCATGCTACGTGGCCGCCGGGCAGTAACAGAAATGAATATCTGTTATAAAAGGCCATTCGTTCAGTGAATAGAGCATCCATGTCGAACTTGCGGCGCATCGATCTGAACCTTTTTACGGTTTTCGAGGCGATCTACCAGGAACGCAATCTGACCTATGCCGCGAACCGGATCGGCATGAGTCAGCCCGCGGCGAGCAACGCGCTGAAGCGGCTCCGGGGGCTGTTCGACGACGAATTGTTCGTGCGTCAGGGCAATACCATGCAGCCGACGCCACGGGCGCGTGAACTGGCGTCATCGCTCAACCCGGCTCTCGATCTCATTCGAGACGGGTTGGCCGCCCGGAGCGTCTTCGACCCGACGCAGCCGCGGGTCTTCAACATTGCCGGCATCGAGCACCTGGAGCATTTCGTGCTGGCGTCGCTGCTGAAAGCGCTGGGGCCGAATCAGGGCAGGATCCGGCTGAACGCCGTGGGCGGGTTCGTGGACGAGTTCAAGGACGAGCTGAAGTCCGGAGAAATCGATCTGGCCATCGACCATGTTTCGCTGGCTGACGAGGAATTCGAGGCCAGGCAGCTTGGCCGGGATACGCTGGTTTCGCTGGTTCGACAAGGGCACCCCTGCGCCGGAAGGACGCTGAACGTCGACGAGACCCTGGCGCTGGACCATGTCTGTCTCAAGGCCCGCGATCACAGGGGCTTCGTTACCGAACGCTTCCTTCGCGCCCATGGGCGGGCCGATGCGATCGCCGTTCGCGTCACCCACTTTTATGCGATGCTGAGCGTGATCGAGAACTCCGACCTGGTGGGTACGCTGCCACGCCTCATCGCCGAGCGTTTTCTGGGCCGCTATCGGGTTGCTCAAGTGAAAACCGCCATCCCGGAGAGGGCATTCCGGGTGCTGTTGATCTGGCACCGCAGCCAGACTCACGATCCGGGAAATGTGTGGCTACGGGAGCACCTGAAGCGGGCATACGCGACGGCCGTGCGTCGCTGATCATTTGCCGCATGAATGGCCCCCATAAGAAATTCTTAGCGGCGTGTAATCGTTTGTTCTCTATACTTGCGTGGTCGCATAAGAAATATAGCGCGACTTGCCGCTCGTATTGGTGCGTCCACTCCAGCGTAGGAGACACTTGATGGATTTCCAGATTCGGTATATTGGCAACCGGGCACGCTCGACTGTCGTTCTGGCGCTTCTTGCACTGCCGCTGGGCGCGTTCGCCCAAGTCCAGCAGATTCAGCTTGAGGAGATAATCGTCACCGCCACCAAGCGCGAGGAATCGTTGCAGGACATCCCGTTGTCCGTCGTGGCCCAGACCGGTGAACTGCTCAACGAGCTCAACCTGGTCAACGCGGTGGACATGGCGACGTTCATCCCCAACCTGACGATGCTGGATACGGTGATCGGCATTGCGACGGTGGTGCGCGGTGTCGGCACGGTGGGCGGCAATCCCGCATTCGAGCCGTCCGTGGCGAGCTTTATTGATGGCGCCTATCTTGGCCGGGATCGCACCACGACCACTGCCTTTCCGGACCTGGACCGGATCGAGATCGTGCGGGGGCCACAGCCGCTGTTTGCGGGCCAGAACGCCGTGGCAGGCTGATCAGCAGACGGCCTGGCGATGCGTTGAACGGTTACGTAAGGACCGGTATTGGTACGGACGCGTCCCCATTTTCAACAGCTACGAAGTGACCCAGCAGGAGTTTCGTGTCCAGAGCGCGCCGGACAGTGCAATCGAATGGATGGCGGGCGTGTATTGGCAGGAGAGTGCCTTCGACAACAACAACCTCGGCGCGATAATCGCGGTGGCTCCCGGGGCGATGTCACCGATCGGCGTGACCCCGGTTGCCGACTATCGGTTTGCCTTGCCGTTCCCCAACGACACCTATTTCGACGAAGAAGCTGAGTGGCTGAGCGGTTTCGTCAATCTCGGGTTCAATTTCGGCGAGAACTTCACCCTGGATATCGGCGCGCGCGTCACTCAGGTGGACAAGACAGGCCAGATGCAGAACGGCACCGGCCACTATGAGTTGAACAGCGCGGGCCAGATCGTCAGGTTGCTGCACAGCGATAACGGACCGGGCTGCGAGATCGGTACCGAGACGAATGGCTTCAATGCGTTCCTGAGGCCCCCGATAATCGATCCGAATACGGAGGTTTGTGTGGCCGGGCGCGTGGACAACACGTCCACGGATCCACAGATTCAGTTGAGCTGGGACGTGACCGACCAGAGCATGCTGTTCCTTCGCTACGCCGAGGGATTCAAGTCGGGCGGCTTCAGCGTCGGCATGTCGGCGACGGACGTGGAACAGTTCGTCTACCACCCGGAGGAGGCGGAGACGCTTGAAGTCGGAGTCAAGTCGCTATTGTCGGACGGTCGGCTGGAGCTGAACATCGTTGCGTTCCATACGGATTTTGCCAACCGGCAGGTGTCGGCTCTCGCGCCGGTCTTTTTCGGCGCGCCGGAGTTCATCATCCAGAATGCCGCAGCCTCGACCAGCACCGGCTTCGAGTTCGACGGCCGCTGGGCCGCGACGGAAAACCTGGCGATCACGTTTTCGGGCGCCGTTCTCGATTCGACCTATGACAGCTAGCCCGGTGCGGCGTGCAATGGGTACAAGCGAGCCCGCAGGCAGGATGGTTGTGCGGTGAACGGGGCAACATTTTTCGATGCGGCCGGCCTCGATACCGCGCTGGCAACGCCCGGGCAACTCACGCTTGGGGCACGTTACCAACACCTGTTGGACAACGGCTACAGGGTAGTGCTCAGCGGAAATCTGGCTCTGCTCGGCCACAGCAACTTCGTCGCGACAACTTCCAATCAAGGTGAATGCGTCGTTGAATGTCGCTGACCATTCACCGCATGAATGACAACCATCACGAAATTTCATGCGGGTAGTATGTTCCCGTTCTCTATACTCCCAAAGGGCGCGTAAGGATCGTGGCGCACGTTTGCACTCGTATCCGTTCGTCCGATGATATTGGAGGACAAACCCGATGGATTTCCAGACCCATTCTATCGACAATCTGGCGCGCACGGCGACCGCCATGGCGGTGTTGGCGCTGCCCCTCGGCGCGTTCGCGCAGGCCCAGCTAGAAGAAATAATCGTTACCGCTACCAAGCGTGAGGAGTCGCTGCAAGACATCCCGCTGTCCATCGTGGCCCGGACCGGCGAGCAACTCAACGAGCTCAACCTGGTCAATCCGGTGGACATGGCGACATTCGTCCCCAACCTGTCGATGCAGGACACGGTAATCGGCATCGCGACGGTGATGCGCGGAGTCGGTACGACCGGCGGCAATCCCGCGTTCGAGCCCTCGGTGGCGAGTTTCATCGACGGCGCCTATCTCGGTCGCGATCGCACCACGACCACCGCCTTCCTGGATCTGGACCGCATCGAGATAGTGAGGGGACCGCAGCCGCTGTTTGCCGGCCAGAATGCCGTGGCCGGCGCCCTGAACCTGGTCAGCAGGCGGCCGGGCGATACGTTGAACGGTTACGTACGTACCGGTGTCGGCACGGACGAGGAGTACCAGCTTGAATTTGCAGTGGGTGGACCGGTCACGGATGGTTTTGGCGCCAGGATCGCCGCCATCGTGGATGAGCGTGGCGGGTGGATGGAGAACGGGGATATCATGGCCCGGTCCTCCGAAGACACTTCCGTGCGCGGTACGCTGGAGTTCAGCCCGACGGACAATCTCACCGCGACACTGATCGGCACCTGGTACGAGTCCATGGGCAACGGCGGGACCGAAGAATATGCATACTGCGCGCCAAGCGACCCGCCTCCGTCAATGGGGCGCGCGTTCAATTTCTGCAATGCCAATCCCGAGAACGTCATCGACGATGTTTCCTGGGGTGGCGTCGACGGGCCCAGCGCGATCGAAGCTGTTCAAGCCGCGGGAGGCCCGCCGCTTATCAATTTCGCGGGCAACCCCTTTCCCGCCGGCGCATATGTCCGGACCGCAGAGCCGCTGACGGAGGCCACGGAGCGGCGCGTGCAGGACGGTACACGCATGAACCTTGTTCTCGAATACGATGCCGAGAATTTTTCCTTCACCTCGCAGACCAATGCCATTCAGTTCGATTTCTACCAGTTGACCGACCCCGATTCGACCCATGTGAATTTCTTTCCGGTGCCTATCTTCAATGACTATGAAGCCACTCAGCAGGAATTCCGTGTCCAGAGTGCCCCGGACAGCGCGTTCGAGTGGATGGCCGGCCTCTATTGGCAGGAGAGTGCCTACAATAACGGCAACTACGGCGCGATCATTGCGCTCGCCCGCAGCCCGCTCATCGGCGTCGCTCCGGTGACCGACTATCGCAGGGCGCCGCCGTTTCCCAATGATTCCTATTTTGGCGAAGAGGCCGAGTGGCTCAGCGGTTTTGTCAATTTCGGTTTCAATCTCGGTGAGAGTCTGACTCTGGACGTCGGTGCGCGCGTAACGCAGGTAGACAAAACCGCCCAGATGCAGAACGGCACGGGCTACTATGAGCTGGACAACACAGGCCGGATTGTCAGCTTGCTGCACAGCAACAACGGTCCCGGCTGCGAGATCGGTGCCGAGGTCAACGGTTTTGCAATGGGGCCGGGTCCGGCGAGACTCGATCCGAATACTGAAGTTTGCGTGGCCGGCCGAGTCGACAACACGTCCACGGATCCCCAGATTCAATTGAGCTGGGATTTGAACGACCGGAGTATGCTGTTCGTTCGCTACGCCGAGGGATTCAAGTCCGGCGGCTTCAGCGTCGGCATGTCGGCGCCGGACGTGGAGCAGTTCGTGTACCACCCGGAGGAGGCGGAAACGCTCGAAGCCGGCGTCAAGACGCTGATGGCGGACGATACGCTGGAATTCAATGTCGTTGCGTTCAATACGGAGTTCACCAACAGGCAGGTGTCGTCGCTGGCGCCTGTTTTTTTCGGAGCACCGGAATTCATCATCCAGAATGCTGCAGCCTCGACCAGCACCGGCTTCGAGTTCGACGGTCGCTGGGCCGCGTCGGACAACCTTGCGATTACATTCTCCGGGGCTGTTCTCGATTCGGTCTATGACAGCTTTCCCGGTGCTGCGTGCAACGGGTACAAGCGGGCTCGACGGCAGGATGGCTGTGCCGTGAACGGCGCAGCGTTCTTTGAGGCAGCCGGCCTCGATACCGAACTGGCCAATCCGTGGCAGCTTACGCTCGGCGCCCGTTACAACCGGTCCCTGGATAATGGTTACCGTGTTGTATTCAGCGGCACTCTGGCTCTGATCGACTACAGCAACAACGGCTTCAATCAGATCGAAGAACCCGAGTTTCAGAACAATACGGAGGAGCACCTGAACGTCCGTGTGGCCCTTCAGCCTGCTGATCTCACTTGGGATGTCGCTTTCTATGCGGACAACGCGACCGATAATCGGCGCTTCGCATCAGTGGGCAGCGATCCGTTGGGATACGACGAAAATATCATCGTAAGCCGTGTGCAGGGCGTCACCTATGGCGTGCAGGCGCGATGGAATTTCGGTAACTGATATCGGCGGCTAGCGTCCTGGCGGTCTCTCCGTAACGGAGTCGGCCACATGCGGGTAGATGGGCGGGCGGTTGTCAGGTTCGACTTGAGGGCCGCTGGGGCCGTCGTAGTTTTCCGGCGGCGGTGTGCCGCCCATTACCGGGGCGACTTCAACGGTTTCGAGATAGGCCAGTATGCGTGCCGTTCGCTCCGGCTCGCTTGCCGCCAGATCATTGGTCTCCTGCGGGTCGTCGAGGACGTTGAAGAGTTCCACCGAAAATTCACCGGGCGTATCCGGTAACGGATGCAGCGTACGGATCAGTTTCCATCTTTCTACGATAACCGCCATTCTCGGGCCGGTCGGCGTGGCTGAGGTGAGGACAATGGGTTGATCGCGTTGCGGTTCGGTTGAGCCTTCGATCGTTGGCCACAAGTCGGTCCCGGCAAGATCGCTGTCCGCAACGCCCGGATGTCCCGCCAGCGACAGCAGCGTCGGCAGCCAGTCGTAGACGGTGGCAACGGCGCTCTCCGTCCGGCCCCTTTCGAGCCGGGAGGGCCAATGCACCAACGCAGGCACCCGAATACCGCCCTCGTAGAGCGACATCTTGTTCCCCCTGAAGGGTGCGTTTGACGCACCGGCCGTGAGTTCCCCGCCGTTGTCGCTGACGAATACGATCAGCGTGTTGTCGCTGTCAGGCCGGTCCGCAACGGCGGCCAGCACCCCGCCGATCGCGGAGTCCATCTCCGTAATCATGGCGGCGAGACGGCGGCGATTGATATCGGCGATGTCCGCATAGGCCTGCACGGACTCCTCCGGCGCCTGCAGCGGGGTGTGCGGGGCGGTGAACGACAGGTGCATGAAGTACGGAGCATCGCCTTCGTAACTCTCGATCAGTTCGATGGCATCGTCCCTGAGCAAGTGCGTGACGTAACCTTCCTCGTCAAGCGCGTCTCCGTTGCGCTCCCAGTCCGGAACGCGATTGAGCGCGTGGGTGTAGTAATTGATTTCGCCGCTGTTGGTGCCGTAGAAGTGGTCGTAACCACGGTTGAGGGGGTGCTGGTCATGGTAGTTGTGGCCCAGATGCCATTTGCCTACCAGCCAGGTGGTGTATCCCGCTTCCTTCAGGTATTGGGGCAGGACCCTTTCGTCGGGTGGCAGCCCGAAATCCTCCCAGGGCGCGATTGGCGCGATGGTGCCCAGGTTCACCGCGCGCTTTCCGCTGTAAAACGCGGTTCGGGTGGGTGTACAGGATGGGTGGGTGTAGTAACGGTCGAGCCTGATGCCCTCTGCCGCGAGACGGTCGATCGTCGGCGTTCTGATTTCCGCACCGTTGTAGCCGACATCGCCCCAGCCCAGATCGTCGGCCATGATCAGCAGGATGTTGGGGCGTTCCTGGCCCGTGGCCGTCCAGGCGGCGAGTCCCAGCACCGCTGCAAGCGTGATTCGCATCGACCCACGAGCGCTCACTTGCGTGCTCCAGTTGCCGCTTGGCAGCGCGCTTGCATTCGGGATTCCCTTTCAAGTGTGAACGCCATTGGATACTCCCTTCCGATTCGATACCCTTGATATCGGCAGTTGTACGACGGGCAGACCGGTCTCGATTCGCTCTCGCCGCACGATCATGGAGTCTAGCAGCCCATGGCAAGAGTCGCGCGTGGTACCGGGACCGGCGGGGCGCCCGGCTCCCAAGGTCTGGCGACGGCCCCGTCGTGCAGCCGTCAGAGGTGCGAGACCCCGCCGTCCACCAGCATCGTCTGACCCGAAATAAATGCGCTGTCGTCGGAAGCCAGGAACACCAGCGCGCCCGACAGGTCCGAGGGATGCTGGTCCCGCTGCACGATGCGCGCGGCAATGACATGCTCGCGCACCTTGCTCCCGACTTCGGTTTCCATCTGGGCCGCAACGGCCGGTGTCATGGTCAATCCCGGGCAGATGGCATTCACGGTAACGCCGGTTCCGCTGAGTTCGCGGGCCAGAGAACGCGTGAAGCCGATGACCGCGCCCTTCGAAGCCACGTAATGCGCCGTGAGGGGCACACCCTCGAAGAAACTGCTGGAGGAGATGTTCACGATCCGCCCGTAACCGCGGTCGCGCATCCCCGGAGCCACTGCCTTGCAGCATTGCCACTGCCCCTTGATATTGACGCCGAGGACCCGGTCCCACTCCTCGTCCGAAATTTCGTCGAAGGGCTTCATGGGAGGCAGGACGCCGGCGTTGTTCACGAGGATGTCGACCCGGCCGAAAGCCGCCAGCGCCTCGGTCGCCATGTCGCGCACACTGTCCCCATCGGTTACGTCTGCCCGCACGGCGATTGCGTCGGCACCGGCCTCGTTAAGCCGAGCCAATGCGGCATCGTCCGGATTCAGGTCGACCGCGACGATTTTCGTGCCTTCACGCGCCAGCGCGAGACAAAATTCAATGCCGATGCCACCGGAAGCGCCGGTGACGATGGCGACTCTGTCCTTCAGTTTGATGGCAAACTCTCCTGCCGGAACTCCGGAAGCGAGCAAAGTCTAGCGGAACGGTAGTCGTTCCGCCTGTTTCCTGTTGACGCACATGAAAGATACGATCGACAAGCGGCGCCTTCGTCATGCCATCAGGATCGACAGACGCTCCGCCATTCATGGAGCAAATGGCGTACAATCAGGAACTTTAATAATTAAATCAATATGTTGTGCGCCATGTTGTTGGTGTTCAGCGTATACTTGGGAAGTATCTTCTCCACCCAGCACCAGCCGTGGGACGTTTTTGCCGCGACACAACACTTGAGGTAACGATGGAAAAGAAACTCAACGATCTCCTTCAACAGTTTTCCCGCGGCCGAGTTGACCGCCGCGAATTCCTGACGCGCCTGGCAGTGCTACCGGGTGGAATCGCCGCCGCCTCCGCGGCCTTTCCCCTGCTCAACTCGCCCAAGGCCAGGGCTCAGATGTTCGGCGGTGGCGGTTCCTACTCCATCGAGGAACGCGACCGCCGCTGGGCGAATATTCGCAGGATGATGTCGGAGAACGGATACGACTGCCTGATTCTCCCCAAGGGCATGGGCGACGGCATCAATTTCCTGCAGTACGCGGAGTACGTCTCCAATGCGTTCTTCATGACCCCGGGCGCCGTGGTCTTTCCGCTGGAGGGGGAGCCCGCCATGGTCGGCGCCATACCCAGACCCAATGCCTGGATCGAGCGGACCACGCTGAAGTGGTTCGAGGGCGGGGAGCAGACGCCCATCGGCGAACTGGTCGTCGATCTCGTCAACGAGATGGGACTCGCCGGCGGCAATATTGCCGTCGTCGGCACCCGCGCCAACGTCGAGGGGCTGAACGAATTCATCAACGAGGGCTTTGTCAAGTACGCGACCTGGGCGACGATCGTGGCCGGATTGCCCGATGCCACGTTCACGGATATCACGCCGGAATTTGCCGAACTGGTCATGGTCAAGGGGGCGGAGGAGCAGGCCAACATCATCAGCGCGGCGCAGGTGGGCGAAGGGCTGCACGAAATGCTGCTCGACACCGTCGACGTCGGTGTGGACGCGAAAGACGTTCGCGTAGCCATCGCCGAGTACCTGATCCGCAACGACGCCTCGTCGGACGTTCAGGCGCTCGAACTGGCCCCCGGACCGATTCGCGACGGCCAGATGATGAATTCCGAATACGGCATTATCCATTCCGGCGGATATGCCCAGGTGACCCTGTGCGTCGCCTGCGGCTCCGTCAGTGCCCAGACCGAGGAACTGGCCGAGATCGCGCACGCTTCCATGGATTACGGCGCGGAGAACCTGCGGGCCGGCGCGCGCTTCGGCGACGTGATCGCCGGCATGGAAGACATCGTCATGCGCGACGGCGTCTGGCACGGTTTTCCGCAGATTCACGGTCTCATGCCGATGTTCATGGCCGGTCCCGTCTACAACGCACCGCCGCCGTTCCAGCCCTCGAAGACCATCGGGGCCGACATTGAAGTCAAGCCGGGCATGGCGTTCAGCTTCGAGCCGGGCGCCCGCCGGGGGTTCGGACCGGGGGGCGGTCACGTGAAGGTCGGCGCCACGGCCATCGTCACCGAGACGGGACTGGACATCTACAATGAGATCGGATTGCGAATGCAGCGGGTGGGCTAGCGTTTGTTGGCCTGAGGTTTGATGCCCGGGCTGGAGAACTCGCGGCTGCGGTCGCCGGAACAGGTTAGCCGCACGCTTCAGAGGCCTACCATCTTGAGCAGTTCGGCTGGATAGCGGCTTCGGGCCTCTGCGTATAGCGGTTGCACTGCGTCCATGAACGCTGTGCGGGCCTCGGACGAAAGTTCCACAATCTCACCCCCGGCCTCGCGGATCACCGCTTGCGCCTGCGGTTCTTCCTCGTCGTGCAGTTCGCGTTGCAGGGCCACCGCCTCCCGGGCTGCGGCCCGCGCGACCTGTTGAACATCCGCGGGCCAGGCGTCGAACGTGGGCCGGTGGACGAAGATCGGACGTGACAGGTAGGAGTGGTACGTTGCGGTGTAGTAGCGCTGATAGGGGTAGATGTTGTAGGTCACGATGTTCGCAAAGGGGTTCTCCTGGCCGTCCAGTTCACCGGCCCGGATAGCCTCGATGCCCGCTGTCAGATCGATGGCGTGAGCTTCGGCGCCAAGCAGTTCGAAGGTTCGCCGCTGGGCGCCCAGCACGCGAATCTTCAGGCCGCGCAGGTCGTCCAGGGTCTCCACAGGGCGGACGTTGTTTGAGATGTGGCGAAAGCCGTTCTCGAAATATCCCAGAATTCGGAAGTTGTTGGCCGCCTCCAGACTCGCCGTGGCCGACGCTCCCAGGGGACCGTCCATGGCCGCGCGGGCGGATTCGTGATCGGCGAACAGGAAGGGCAGGGCGGCCAACTCCAGTTCAGGCACGTCGGTCATGGTGACGTAGCCTGCGCCGAGCACGCCGGCGTCCACCAGCCAGCGCAGGTCACCGCCGCCGTATCCGATTTCAAGGACGTTGTAGAGGTAGTCGACATCGAGGCCGGCTTCGGCCCGGAGCCGATCGCCGATGTGGGTCAGCCCCCGGCTGAAACTGGTGGTGGACGGCGAGTATCCGGCAAGGCGCATGGGACCGGCTGGGGCGCGGACGCCTGACAACGGCGACTTCTGGGATATTCCTGCGGAGGGGCGAAGCGCAACGGCCAGCCCACCCGCGCCGGAGAGCGCGGCGGCTGTCAGGAATTGGCGTCTGGAATCAATCATCTGGTTCTCCTGCGGTACACGGGCTCGCCATAGGCCGCCCAGCTCGGTTCGTCAAGCCGATTATCGCAACATCTTGATCGACTATCATTGACGATGAGCTTGGAGAGGAGTATGGCGATGTACGATCCTCCGCATCCTGGCGAACTGGTGCGGGATTGCATTGAAGGCAGCAACTGGACCGTGACTGCGGCGGCTCAGCGCATCGGCGTAACGCGGGCAGCGCTAAGCCGCGTTCTGAACGGACGCGCCGCGGTCTCGCCCGCAATGGCCTTGGCATTCGAACGGGTCGGCTGGAGCGATGCCGATCACTGGGTAAGAATGCAGGGCGCGTTCGACCTGGCGCGAGAGCGGTTGAAGCAAGAAGCGGCGGCTTGACCGGGGCAGGCAGCCGCTGCATTGCGTTGCGGACATGCCGTCGGTGATGGTCGAGGGCAGGTGGTCAGCGGTTGCAGAAGGTGCTTGTCCCACCACTTTCGTCCAATAGAGATCGACGGAGAAGTTCTGACGCGAATGCGGCAGGGAGGGCGGATGCAGGCCCCGCGTATCGTGAAACACTTTGGTGTTCAATCCTGAGTGCCCAGCATGGTCTCATAGTCTTTGCCCATCACTTCGGTCACGGGTCGACCTGCGGCCACGTCCGCGGACATGAGCTGTTCTCGCGACACGACTTTCTCCGCGATCGCAATGACCTTCTCGGCGACATTTGCCGGCACGAAGACCACGCCGGTGCCGTCCGCGATGACCAGGTCGCCGGACGCGACGTCGACGTCCCCGACCCGAATCTCCACGTTGGTTGCGGCCTGGTGGATTCGCCCACGCGCCGTGCGCGGAGTGGTGGAGCGGGAGAATACCGGCAGCCCGATTCGCTCGTATTCGTCGATGTCGCGCGCCGGTCCCTCGACGATGATGCCGCGGATCCCCTTGTGATGCGCCGCCGTGGCCAGTACCCCGCCCCAGCCGGCCGCCTCGATGCCCGTACGCTGTTCGACAACGATGATGTCGATGTCGCTCGATTCCACGATGGATTGCGTACCCAGGTGACTCGCTGACCCGCCTTCCGGTTTGCCGGCGGCCAACTTGATAGTCTGCACGCGGCCGGCGATTGTCGCGTTGGTCGAGCGGCGGCTGAGGCCGGAGACGGCGCCGCCCGCGCCGATGCTGTCCAGCGCGTCGGAGACCGCGCAGGTGTCCAGCGCGGACAGGCGGTCGACAAGCGATGAGTAATCCATGGGGCGGTGTCCGTTAGTGGCGAATACGGCGGTGTCCGTTGTAAGCGTGCCACACCGGCGCATCGCGCCGCCCCGCAGTCGCGGAAGGAACAATGCGCGGACACAAAATCAATGAGTTACGCATGTTCCATACAAGCGAGCAGGAGGTATCCGTTGGTCGCGATCAAGGCGGTGACGAGGTCCAGCCCTCTCAGGTCCACGCAATCATGCCCTGGGCCGTACCCGTCCCGGCTTCCGACCGGTAGCAAGGCTGGTAGGTCAACAGGTCCCCGGAAAGTTCCGTGCCGAAAAGGCAGCCCGCCGCGGAGATCCAGTTTCTCAATTCCGAGGTGCCGTCCATGAGCAGGTCCTGGGGAAGGGCGCAGAGCGGCTCAGGATCGCGCTCGGCAATGGCATTGAAGAACAACTGATCGATCTCGGTATTGATGACGAAGTGGCTCATGCCGCCGGAACCGCAGACGGCCACACGCAGGTCGCTGTCCCAGTCGGCGATCGCCCGCCCTACCATCTGGCCGAATTCGTAGCAGCGGGTCGCGGTGGGTTGGTTGGGGGGAAAGAACGTATTGCAGATCAGCGGCAGCGTGGGAACGACCTTGTTTTCCATCACCCGCCGAAAGATCCAGGTAAACGAGTGGGGCGTGCCGTGGTGCCAGGCATCGGGGTTGTGCGGCCAGTGCAACGACCAGGACAGGTCGAAGCGGCTCCGGTGGCCTTCTTCCATCACCCGCTTCGCCAGTTCCGGCAGGCCCGGGTAGGTCACCGTGTCGTGGGGCCGGTAGGCCCATTCGGATTGCAGAATGCCGGGCGGCAGGCGCTGTTCCTGTTCTTCGGTCAGGGGGCCATGATCGAGCGTCTCGCCGCCGAACACCGTGAACATCGGCGTGATGTCTTCGTGGAAACACTCCCGCTGATCGTTGCCGAAGATGACGCAGACGTCGGGACTGACTTCCCGCCAGGTCTCCGCGAGACTCCCCACGGCCTCCTGACAGGCGTCGTAGCGCACCTGCATGGCCTTGATGGCACTCTCCGCGCCGAGGTTCTCGTCCCGTCGCAGCTCGATCAGCTCATCGAAATCGTATTGCTTGCCCTTGAACCAATGCCTGCGCTTGCGGTCGGCAGGCAGGCGCAGTTCCCACTCGTCAGGCGTGGTGTTGAGTTGGGGTCCGTGGGCCGTGTAGATGCCGAGAACGATTTCCGCCACTATTCTTCCTCCGTCAGGTTGCATCGGGCGCCTATGCAGAGCAGCTCGGTGCCGTCTTCGATCAGCGCCCGGTTGAGATAAACGACTCGGTCGCGCCGGCCGGGCCATCCGGTAATCGTAACCAGTTGCCCCAGGGTGAATCTATCCGTCTCGAATCCGGCGCGCCGCATGGTATTGATGGCGCCCATCTCCACGAGCCACTCCACCGTGCTGCCGTCATCGGCGGTGACGTCCATCCGGAAATGCGAGTGGGGATTGAGCCACTTGATCTCCGAGAGCACCCCCGTGACCGAAATTTCCCGCGTCTGGTCAAAATTGACCGGCACGGAGTGATGCGCGAACGCGCCGGCGGCGAACAAGCCTGTAGCGACCAACGCCAACGTCAATACGGCTGTCCAAGGAGCCGCGCCATGGGCGCGGGAGCACGGCGATCCGGGCATGGTCCCGGAAGAGCTGAACCGGGACTTGCCGTGGACATGGGGGCGCAGGCTGGCGCGAATCGAATGTGCGTGCATTGCCGTGTTCATCGTCAATCGGGGGCGACTATGGCCGCGTCCTCGGGTGTGCAGCCATATTCCAGCAACTCGAAGTCAGAGCGGGCATAGGGGATGGTAACCACCAGCGGCTCGCGATAGTAGGCGGGATCCAGGTGGGTTGACTCTATGGACAGCACGTCTCCGTCGCGGCTGATCCGCTCGACCGTGTGCATTCTCCGGCTCTGGGGCGTTCCGGCCCATTCCGCCATGGTGGAGACGTAGCCCGGCGCAAAGTCGACGGTATCGATGACCAGGGTATCGCCGTCGTACCAGGCGGTCGAACGGCCCAGCGCGGGCATGCTTTCGATGTGGGAACGCTCGGGGTCGGGATCGTTCGGATCCGTCAGCGGCACGATCCTGTCGATGTCCATCCACTCGTACTGCAGCCGTACATGCTCTTCTGCCTGGGTGACCCGCACCAGGACGTTGGGGTTGAGCCAGATTCGGGTCCAGCTCGCGCCGATGCAGTCGTAGGCGGGATCGTCGCGGGCAAAATCGTAGTCGTCAAACGCTCGCTGACCGGCCTCGGTGAAGACCCATTCGCCGAATTCGATGGTCCCTTCCCGGATCCAGTTCGCAGACAGGTCCGGCATCTGGGCGGCTGCGGTATCCAAGACAAGAGCCACGGTGCAGATTGCGGCGAAGACCGAAGCAGCGGTCGATTGATTTGCAGCGGACACTGCAGAAGCTTGTCCGGTCCGCAGCCGCGCGCCCCGCCGGTCCCGGTGCGACGGGGGGCTTCCGCCACGATCCGCTAGACAATTCTTCACAGATCGGCGACCTGCGAACCACTGATTTTCTGTTGGTTTACGGTCCATTCGCGCACCGTGCCCGCCTGTCCGGGCAGAGGATTATAGTAGAGTATTCATCGATACCCCTGCCGGGAGATGCAGATGGCGGCCGCGCGCGAAAACGAACTCATCGACAACTGGCCGATCATTGCCGTAACCTTCCTGCTGGTGTTCTTCAGCTTCGGCGTGCCCACGTTTTCCCTGCCGTTCATCTACTCCGGCGCCATGGAGGAATTCGGCTGGAACCGCCAGCAGGCGACGGCGCTCGCCACCGCAAAGTTCGTTATCGGTGCGGCCGCAGCCTTGGTGATGGGCCGGTTGCTGGACAAATATTCCGCCAACCCGATCGTGATCGTCGCCGCCTGTATGGGCGGCCTGGGACTTCTTGCCATGTTGTGGGCGACCAATCTGTTCGTCTACTACGTCAACGGCTTCCTGCTGGGTGTGGCCGCATCCGGTGCTTCGGCCTGCATGAAGGTCGTGGTCGCCCGGGTCTTCGAGCGGCAGATGGGCACGGCGCTGGGGGTGGTTTTCGCAGCCAACAGCGCCGCCGGCGTGCTGGTGCCGATCATCGTGGTACCGCTCATGGAATCCATGGGCTGGCGCAACGCGCTGGCGGTCATGAGCCTGGGCGTCTGGCTGGTATCGATCCCGGCGTGGCTGCTTCTGTTCCGGCCCGGCAGTGTGCACGCGGCCAGGATTGCCGTTCCCACGGATCACCAGCCGCGAGGCAGCCTCGTCGCGCATTTCCGCGATATCGCTCGTCACCGCAACTTCTGGCTGATCGCGATCAGCATCTTCCTGGTGGCCGGCGTGGACCAGGGCATGACGCAGAACGCGGCACTGTTCCTGGAACTGGACAAGGGCATGAACATCCGGAACGTCGCCTGGGCGGCGAGCCTCTTCGCCGCTGTGGGGCTGGTTTCCAAGATCGTCTGGGGTTGGGTCTACGACAAGATGTCGATCCGGGGCATCCAGCTTACCTATCTCATGCTCGTGGTCGCGATCCTGCTGGCCTTCCCCGTGGCGGGCGTCTTCACGATGATGGTCTTCATGACGATGCGCGGCTTCGCCCACGGCGGCCTGATCGTCGATGTTCCCGTGCTGACCAAGCACTACTACGGTCCCCAGAACATCGGCCTGAACATGGGCATCATGGCGGTGTTCATGAATCTCGGCTTTGCCGTCGGGCCGCCGCTGCTGGCCCGTTTCGCCGACGTCCAGGGAACGCTGACCAACGGATTCATCCTGTTTACCGTGATCACCCTGATCGCCGCGGCCATGCTGCTGCCGATCCGGCCGCGGTTCTGGGAGCCGCCGGAGCGTTGGGCGAGATTCGCGTCCCAGCCGGTCAGGGCGACCGGTTAAGGCAAGTTTGCCGGATCGCGGTCTGAACAGGTTTTTCGGACCACGCCGGGTTCGCCTGGCTCATGGCCGATCGGATTGAAATCTCGGGACAATTTCGCCCGGAATCTGCGGAAATCTTGCGACGGAGCGGAGAATCGAAGTGTTGACAAAAAGAATTTCCCTGGCGGGATGTCTAATCGTGGCCGTGGGGATTGGCGGCTGGTCAATGGCCTACGAGGTCTTTCAGGGCCCCACCGAGCTGATTCAATACGACCCCGCAAAGGCGTCGCCCGGCTACACGATGTTCAGTCCGTTTCGGGGCCGAAACACCTACCTGATCGACATGCACGGAAGCGTCGTCCATTACTGGCCGTATCCGGAGGGTTGGTCGACTCCGGGAGCCGAAGCGGTCGAGAAGCACGCACGCCTGCTGGAGGACGGCACGCTGCTCAGGGGCGCCATCGACCGGGCGGGTCGTGGCGGGATGAGCGGCGCGATTTACCAACTCTACGACTGGGACGGCGAAGTGATCTGGGAGCACGACGAAGAGCGTCCCGGCTATACGCCCCATCACGACTTTCGCATGATCTGGAATCCGAAGTTGCAGGCGCGAACGCTCTTGTATATCGCCTCCAGGGAAATAACTCACGACGAGGCGATCGCCCTGGGTGTCGATCCCGCCAAGCGCGACGACTACACCTCACGCCCCGACGGCGTGGTCGAGGTCGACATGAACGGCAACGTGATCTGGGAGTGGAATATCACCGACCACCTTGTTCAGGATATCGACGACACGCTGCCCAACTACGGTGTGGTCGCCGAACATCCCGGGAAGATGGATCCCAATTTTGCCAACGGCGCCAGCGGCGACTGGATCCACATCAATTCCCTGGACTACAACGAAACGCTGGATCACATAGCGATCAACAATTCAACCTTCAGCGAGTCATATGTCATCGACCACGGTGGCACGTTCGTGCCGGGGGACCCGCAGCAAAGCATTGCGCTGGCAGCGAGCGATGCGGGTGACTTTCTGCACCGCTGGGGCAATCCGTGCGTCTACGACGCAGGCATGTGTCCGGCGTCGATACACGAAGGACAATCCAGCACTAACGGGCATCAGCAGGTGTTTTTCTCCCACGACATTCAGTGGATCCGGGAGAAAGAGATTGGCATGGGCGAAAACCTCCCCGGCGCCGGCAACATGCTGATCTTCAATAACGGCTCGCGGCAGCTTGGCGTAACATTCTCGTCCGTCATCGAGTTCAACCCCTACGACGGGCCCATGGAGAACGGCGTCTACGTCCCCGAGATGGAGGCCGGCCATGACCAGGTCTCTCCAGGAATGGGCGGCGGGCAACTGGTATCAAAACAGGTCGTCTGGAGCTTTCGGTCAACCCTGCCGACGGCATTCTACAGCCGTTACATCTCAGGTCTGCAACGATTGCCCAACGGCAATACGCTGGTTTGCTCGGGCGCCAACGGGCACCTCTTCGAAGTCACCCCTGCGGGGGAAGTCGTGTGGGAATACATCAGCCCGGTAGGTGACCGCACCGGCGACAGGTACGGCATCCACACGATCATGAGCGATGCGGCGGGCGAACGGTACAACTCGCTGTTCAAATGCGTGCGGTACCCGCCGGACTATCCGGGGCTTGATGGAAAAGATCTGACGCCCATGGGCAAGATCACCGAATTGTGGACCCAGGAGCCAGCAACGCCTTAGTCCGACGCTCGGTAAACGGCAATCTGAAACAGCATCATGACCGTCTCGACAATATTCGAAGCCTGTCGGCCGCGCAGCGACGTCCTCACGGGCAGTATCTCGGAGGCTGACTTCGCCGCAGACCTCGCCAAGGTCATCGTCGGCCAAGGCGATAACGACGAATACACCGACCCCGCCCATTTCTTTGCCAACACATATCCCACGAGGGGTCTACAGAATCTGTTGGCCAATGTGTGTCGCCGCCTGACCGGCTCGGGAGACGAGGTCGCCGCGATCTTCAGACTCGACACGTCGTACGGCGGCGGCAAGACCCACGGATTGATCGCACTGGCACAGGCCGCCCGAGGCATGCAGGGCGTCTCCAACGTCGACGAATTCGTCGACCCGGCCCTGATACCAACGTCCCGCGTGCGTCTTGCCGCGTTCGACGGCGAGAACGCCGATCCAGCGAACGGGCGGGCCATGGGGGACGGAGTGCTGGCTTACACCCCCTGGGGCGAGATCGCTTACGCCCTCGCCGGCAAGGAAGGCCATGATCGCGTACGCAACAGCGATCAGAGCCGCATAGCCCCGGGCGCAGAGACGCTGCGGGAATTGTTCGGCGGCGAACCGACGTTGATTCTTCTCGATGAGCTGTCGGTCTATCTGCGCAAGGTCCGTCACATGGACGCGGCGCACGACCAACTGACGGCTTTCCTGACCTCGTTGTTCAAGGCGGTGGAAGGGGCGCCCAACGCCGCGCTGGTCTACACCTTGGCGATCGGCAAGGATGGCCGCGCGACCGATGCGTACAACGAGGAAAATCAGTACATCGCCGACAACATGGCGGAAGCCGAGAGTGTCTCGGCGCGCAAGGCGACGCTGTTGAATCCCACCGAGGAGGACGAAACCGTCCATGTGCTTCGCCGCCGCCTGTTTGAGTCCATCGATGAGGCAAAGGTTGGCGCCGCGGTGGTCAGCGCTTACCGTGAATTGTGGGCGGGAAACAGGGAATCACTCTCCGGAGCGGCCGTGCGCGCGGAGACCGTCGACACCTTCCGCTCCAGCTATCCGCTTCATCCGGAAGTCCTTGAAACGCTGACCTCAAAGACCGCGACGCTCGGAAACTTTCAGCGTGTGCGCGGCATGCTGCGGCTTCTGGCACGCACGATCGCGCATCTCTGGCAAGAGCAACCTGCCGATGCGACAGCGATCCACCTCCACCATATCGATCTGGGGCATGAGCCGGTCCGCCAGGAGATTGTCACTCGCCTCGGACAATCGGCCTACGTGCCAGCTATCTCCAACGATATCGCAGCCAGCGGATCGGGCAACAAGGCATTGGCGCAGGAGATCGACGCTGAACATCATGGGGGATTGCCTCCCTACGCGACCTACATCGCCCGAACCATTTTCCTGCATACTTTGGCCTTCAACGAGCCGCTCAAGGGCCTTTCGCCCGAGCAGTTGCGCTACTCCATTGTGTGTCCTGCCATGGACATCAGTTTCATTGAAGAGGCGCGCAGGAAGTTCATCGCCGACTCGGCGTACCTTGACGACAGGCCCGGCGCGCCGATGCGCTTTCTTGCCGAGGCCAATCTGCGCCAGATCATCCGCCGCGAGGAGAGGCACGTCGACGCCGGGGAAGCCCGAGCCGAGTTGAACGAACGGATCCGGCAGATCTTTTCGGGCAAGGTTTTCGACACGGTACGGTTCCCGGGCGGGCCGTTCGACGTGCCGGACGAGGTGGGCGATGGTCGGCCGAAGCTGGCCGTTCTGGCCTACGACGGCGAGACGGTCGGCGATTCGGTCGAAGGCGTGCCCGATCTGATCGACCGGATATTCTCGCGCAAGGGGACCGGGGGAACCGCGCTGCGGGCGCTTCGCAATCACCTCGTGTTCGTCGTCGCCGACGACGCCCGAAAGCAGGAGATGCGGCGCAAGGCGTACTATCGGCTGGCGTTGCGGGAACTGAAGAATCCCGAGCGTCTCACCGATCTGGCCGAGCACCAGCAGGCCAAGGTCAAAGAACTCGAGGCCCGTTCTGAGCAGGAACTCGCCGTCTCGGTCCAGCAATGTTACAGGCACATTTTCTATCCATCCCGAGACCGAATCGGAACGAGCGGCGCCGATCTCGCGCATTCGGCCATCGACATGCATTCGGCCTCGGAGAGACCCGGCGCGGGCCAGCGGCAGATAGTGCGGGCGCTGCGCGACCTCAACAAACTCAGACTCCCGGAGGACGAGCCGGATTCGCCGGCCTACGTGCGGGACCGCACCCCGCTCAAGAAGGGCCAGATCACCACTCTGGCGTTGCGCGGCGAATTCCGGCGCGACCCGGCGTTGCCCATGCTGATTGGCGACGATACCTTCATTCGCGGACTGCGCCGGGGCGTTGAGCAGGGCGAGTACGTCTACCGGCGCGGAGAGTTGCTGTACGGGCGGGGGGATCCCGCGGTCAGCATCGAGATCGACGAACAGTCCTTTATCTTCACCATGGCCTACGCCAGGAACACCGGCATCTGGCCGCGTCCGAAGCCGGAGCGGCCCGACGATTCCGGCGAGGGAAAGCCAGGAGGTCGAGATCGTGAAGGCGGCGCAATAGGCGAGGAGCGCGGGACAGGTACTGAAGAAGCCGGAGGACATCCGCCGGGAACGGCGCGACACTCGTTCAGCAAAGAGGGGGTTCTCAAGGATGCGCTGACCCAGTTGTGGGAGGAGGCGCGCGCCAGGGGAGTGGACCGGGTTGGCGTGCTGACCATCCGCATGTTCGAGTCCGGCGACGCCTTCCGCCTGCTCGGCGCCGTGGGCGCCGTGCCGGGCGCCGACAAGCAGGTCACGATAGAGGGCGGTTACGAAACCCGGGACGGCGGCTCGTTCGAGTTGGAATTCCGGGGGCCGGTGCCGGACGCGCAGCCGGTGAAGGAGTTCCTGCAGCCGCAACTGCGCGACGCCTCAACCGCGAATCTGCAGGCGGGGTTCCAATTGACCTTCGCAAAGGGACTGCCGATGCAGGGCGACGCGGCCGAGAAACTCACCGAACGCCTTGTGAGGTTCGCCAGCGGCGCGGCCTACGTGTCGGCCACGGCGGAGGCGAAGATTCCATGATGGGCCGGGAGAAGGTGGTCCAGATCGAGACACCGGAATCGGCGCCGCGGTACGAGTTGCGCGTGCGCCGCCGCGGACCGACGGACAACGAGTACGAGATTTGGCAAACGCCGGCGTCCGCGACTCCGCAAGTTACCGCGTCTCGGCGCGTCGCCGGGCTACGGGGCCGCAACCTTGAACTGGTCGAACACCGCGTGCTGAAACGGCTCTCTCAATCCGGCGTCAAACTGGGCCGAATCGCGGACTCGGCGCGGCGCGGTTACACGCTCAACGAGGACCTGGCGTTGACGCTCGGTCTGCTGTTCCGGGCCCTCGCCCCGATGCGAAGCCGCGATAATATGCGGGCGGTGACCGAGGGGATCGAGGCGATGGAGGGGGAAGAAATTGCCTACTGGCTTGGGATGGCGATGCATCGGAAGAATCCGAGGCGGGTGCTGAAGGCGTTGCGCGTGCTGTTGACGGAGGCGAACGCACGACGCGGAACGACAAGTGTCACCAGCCAAGTCCTGTACGACAAGGGCGATCTTCGGACATCTCAGCATGGATGAAGTGCAAAGGGCTTTCTACCAGGTGCGCTTTCGCGAAGCGTTCCTGGAAAAGAAAGGTACCGAGTTCCAAGATTGGTTCGTCAAGCTTGCCAGTCACGCGCTCGGGTCGGATTTCGAAGCGGTTCGTCCCTACGGTAGCAAGCCGGATGGCATTTTCACTCACCTCCAGCATTATGCCGGAGCGGGTGGAGAACCAAGACAACAGAACGCGGCGCTGGCTGTTCTTTCTTATTTCTTCGAGCGATGCGACATTTTTGAAGATCCGGAGTACGGCGAGTGATCCTGCCCACCAAGCACATGCGGCCTGATCGCGCGCTGATTGGCATCGGCGCGGAGATGCTCTTGAAGCTCGAACGGCCCATGACTGTATCGAAGCTTTGGGATGAAGTCCGGTTGCGCCGGTCTGCGGATACATCCACTCCGGTCATCGACTATAAGTGGTTCGTGCTTGCCCTCGACTTGCTCTTCATGATCGGTGCCGTGGATTTCGAGCGCGGACTAATCCGCAAGGGCACGCCATGATCAGGCAGTTGAGCAGCGACTTGGAATCCTTCAAAACGCTGGATTTTCATCCGGGACTCAACGTCATCCTGGCTGATAAGAGCGAAGGCGCGACCGACCGTCAATCCCGCAACGGTGCCGGCAAGACGAGTTTCGTGGAACTCGTGCATTTCGTTTTTGGCGCAAACGCACCACAAAATAGTATTTTTCGGTCGAAAGCACTGCGTGAATGGACCTTTAGTGCGTCCGTGGATATACGCGATATGGCTTATTCCATCTCTCGTAGCGGCAATAAACCGAGTCGTGTCCACATTGACGGCGATACCCAGGATTGGCAGGTTGATCGCGACCACGGATTCTTCCCAGATCGGCATGAACTTACCAACCAACAATGGAAAAGTACGCTCGGCTCGCTATGGTTCCGATTACCCGAGAATGGTGGTGCCAAGCAATATCAGCCGACTTTCCGTTCTCTATTCTCATTCGCGGTACGCAGGCAAGAAAGTGGAGGATTCCAAAGCCCGATGCAGCACTCGAACAGGCAGGCGCTGTGGGATCAACAGGCGACCGTGTGTTATCTGGTCGGCCTCGATTCGAGCATTCCGGGAGGATTTCAGGAGTTGCGCGGCCGAGAGAAGATCGCGAAGGATCTCCGCAAAGCCGCTATCTCCGGGGAACTCGGTCGCTATTTCGGCAGAGCTGCGGAATTGCGGACTCAGCTCACCGTTGCCGAGGCTCGAACGGATCGCCTGCGCGCACAACTCGAAGGATTCCAAGTGGTGCCTCAATACAAGGAAATGGAGCAGGAAGCGAGCGAGATTACAGAAGAAATCAACAACTTAAACGTTGAAAACATTGTGGATCAGGACCTTGTTCGCGAGTTGCAGTCATCGCTTGCGGCGGAAAACGCGCCAGAGTTTCAAGACATGAGAAAGCTGTACGCTGAAGCTGGCGTCGTGCTACCGGACGTGCCGCGTCGCCGAATCGAGGAAGTCGAGCGATTTCACCGTACCGTCATCCAAAATCGACGTTCGCATCTTGGCGCTGAAATCGATAGCGCGGAACAAAGAATTGCCCACAGGGACCGTCGCAAGGTCGATCTGGACAAACGCCGCCGCGAAATTATGAAATTGCTGCGTAAAGGCGGAGCACTGGAACACTACACAGGTATGCGTGAGGAGCTTGGGCGAGCTGAAGCGGAGAGCGAGACACTTAGGGAACGGCTTGATACTGCCGAACGCTTCAAGAGTATCAGGACCGAACTGGATATGGAGCGCACGCGTTTAGTGAAGGCATTACGGGACGACATCCATGAACGGGACGAAATTGTCCGTGATGCCATTCTTGGATTTGAGGAGCTATCAAGATCACTGTACGAAAACGCCGGAAGCCTAACAATCGCCGATACGCCCAACGGGCCGAAGTTCGAGGTTCACATTGCCGGGGAACGCAGCAAGGGCATTACCAATATGCAGATTTTCTGCTTTGACTTGATGTTGACCGAGATTTGTTCCCGCCATGGGCGTTGGCCGAAATTCCTAATCCATGACAGCCATCTCTTTGATGGCGTTGACGAGCGGCAGGTGGCCAAGGCGCTCCAACTTGGCGCAGAACGAGCTGACGCGAGCGGTTTTCAGTACATCGTCACAATGAATTCCGATGCTGTGCCCACGGAAGGTTTTTCGGGCCGTTTCGACCTTCAAGATCACTTGGTTCCCACTCGATTGACCGACGCAACAGAAACCGGCGGACTGTTTGGGTTTAGGTTTTGATCAAGTCATTGGGTTTGGCAGTTATGCGCGGAATGGGCGAACAGGATATCGGCGGCGTTCGGGCAGTGACGACAGGAGGAACGCGAAGAGCGCGCCGACGCAGGACCAGATCGAAGTCACGCTTTTGATGGCGCTTCGGATTCTGTTGACGGAGCCGAGGCATTGAGTAACCGGGCCGATATGTATATTGGGAATGGCGTTATGGACGATCAATCTTCCGGTGGACCGGTGGTGGACGAAGAGAAAATCGCTGGCTTGGATTCCGACAAGGGTTCCTGGGGCGACTATCCCGTTGATGAACTATTGATCCGCAATGATCGCAGAACGGCTCGTGACGTCCTTCGGCGAATCGATCAGGGGCGATACGTAATGGACCCGGACTTCCAGCCGGATTTTATCTGGCCGGAAGATAAGCAGAGCAAGCTGATCGAATCGGTCATCATGCGAATCCCCCTGCCCGTGTTCTATGCGGTCGAGGATTGGGAGGGCCGAATGATCGTCGTCGATGGTTTGCAGCGGTTGTACACGTTTCGCAGGTTCGTGAACGACGATCTGAAGCTACGCCTCCCGGACCGCGACGAACTGAACGGCAAGCGTTTCTCGGATCTTCCCCCAAGATTCCAGAATCGTATTGAGGATTGCGATCTAATTTTCCATACTTTCGACTCGAAAACGCCGAAATGCGTCCGCTTGGAAATACTCGAAAGAATGAACTGTTGACATCGGATACATTTCCCAACAAAATCGTTTGCAACAATTTCGTTGGGAAAATCAATGGGCCTCAGAAAGGCAGGCGGCAACTGGGTAGACGGTGACCGGTTCTTCAACCGGGAGGCCGAACTCGAAGCGCTGACCGAGCGGGTCCACGACGGGACCCACACGCTGCTGACCGCGCAGCGGCGGATGGGCAAGACGAGCCTGGTTCGGGAACTGCTGCGCAGCTTGAAAGCCGAAGGACGTTTCGAGACGATCTTTGTCGACATTGAAGATGGGGCTACTCCCGCGGACGCCATCGCGGAGATCGGGGTCTGCTCAAGGTCAGTGCAAAGCGTATGGCGCCGGCTCACGTCTTGGCTCGCGAACGTCATGCCCGCGGAGGTCGATATCGGCGGCAAGGTCGATGCGCTTGGCAGCGCAGACTTGCGTGTCAAGCTGCGCGCGGGAATCGATGCCGGAAACTGGCGGCAGAAGGGCGACGATCTCATCGCGGCCCTTGCGGGAAATGATCGACGGATAGTACTCGCCATCGACGAACTGCCGATCCTCGTCAATCGGTTGCTCAAGGGACACGACTACCGAATTACTGCCGAACGAAGGCAGGCGGCGGACGAGTTCCTGAGTTGGCTTCGCAAGAACGGACAAACCCATCGGGGCAGGATTTCCATGATCCTGTCCGGCAGCGTAAGTCTCGAACCGATGCTGCAGGAGGCAGGTCTCAGCGCCCACGCGAACATCTTTCGACCGTACGAACTCAGGCCCTGGGACAAGGAGACCGCCGCCGATTGCCTCGCGGCGTTGGCGGAGAACTACCGCATCGAACTTCCGGAACCCGTCCGGCAGGACATGTGCCGCCGACTGCGGTGCCAAATCCCCCACCATGTGCAGGCGTTTTTCGACAGCGTTCATGAATATCTGCGCCGAGCGCGGCGAAGTACCGCCTCGCTGGAAGATATAGAGCGTGTATACGAAGGCGATATGCTCGGAGTCCGGGGCCAGATGGATCTTGAACACTACCAGAGCCGGCTGAGGATGATACTTGGAACGGAAGGTTATCGAATCGCCCTCGAATTGTTGACCGAAGCCGCTTTTTGCGGGGGCGTACTTGGCAACAACGCGATTGTCCGGTACTGCGAGTTCTACGGGGACCGAAGCGAAGGCGCCGAAGCGGACGCGACCAACATCGAGAACATCTTTCATGTGCTCGAACATGACGGCTATCTGGCAAGACGGGGCGACGGCTACCGGTTCATTTCTGGCCTGCTTGAGGATTGGTGGCGCTCCAGGTACGGCCGGCGCTTCGTCCCGATCCAACAGCGCAAATTCTGATTGGAGAATCAGGCAAGGAACGTGCTCGCCAGAAAATACAACCCAGGTTTCCTCACCGACGACGAACTCGTCGCATCATTTTGCGTGCGGACGAACGAGTTTGACTCGATCATCGAAGTCCTGCGCGAATGCACAGGGCGATCGAACCCGCACCAGCTCGTGATAGGCCCGCGGGGCAGCGGCAAGACAACACTGCTCCTGCGGGTCGCCGTGGAGATACGCCGAGACCCTGAACTGTCGACCGCTTTCTATCCCATCGTCTTCGCCGAAGAAAGCTACGAGGTAGCCACTACCGGGGAGTTTTGGCTTGAGTGTCTTTCCCGCTTGGCGGTCCAGGCGCCCAAGCGGCAGGGGGAGCCTGACCTAAACCTGTCTTACGGAGAACTGCGAACCGTACGCGACGATCGGACGCTCGCCGAGCGCTGCCTCGGCGCGCTACTGGATTTTGCGGACCGGGAAGGCAAGCGGCTCGTGCTGGTGGTCGAGAACCTGAATATGATGTTCAAGGACATGCTCGACCGGGACGCGGGATGGCGGCTGCGCAAGATCCTCCAAACGGAGCCGCGTATCGTCCTGCTCGCGAGCGCCACCAGCCGGTTCGACGAGATCGATAATCCCGACGAGGCGTTGTACGACCTCTTCCGCGTATCGACGCTACGCCGGCTCGACACGAACGAGTGCACTGTATTGTGGGAAACGGTATCCGGACATAGCCGCCCTCCAGAGACGATCCGTTCCCTGGAAATCCTCACGGGCGGCAGTCCCAGACTGCTTGCCATCGTTGCCCGGTTCGGCGCGGACCTGTCCTTTCGTGAACTCATGGCCGACCTGCTCGATCTGGTCGATGACCATACGGAATATTTCAAGAGCCATCTCGAAGCGCTTCCGGCCCAGGAACGCCGTGTCTACCTCGCTCTTGCCGACCTCTGGAAGCCCGCGACAACCAAAGAAATCGGCGATCGGGCACGCTTGGAGACGAGCAAGTGCAGTGCGCAGCTAAGGCGCTTGATCGAAAGGGGCGCAGCTCAGGCAGTGGGCGGTACGGCACGCCGCAAGCAATACTACCTGAGCGAGCGCTTATACAACATCTATTATCTGTTGCGGCGCTCAAGGGGACCGGACAACTTGGTCGAAGCTCTGGTGCACTTTATGGAGTCGTTCTACTCGCCGCGCGAGCTCAGCGATGTGGGCGCTCGCCTCGCGAAAGAAGCAAGGCATTCCAGTTCGGGAATGAGTCCGCTATATCAAACCGCACTGGCACGACTGACGGAGCGAATTTCTACAACGAGGAGTGGGACCGACACCACCGTGACCGATGTTGGTCTGGGCCATGATCGGTCTGACTTGCACGACAACGTTGGGAACGAACCCGTCAATCAGTGGGTTGCGGAATCTCTCTTCGTTCAAGCAGTTACGCTGGCGGACGAAGATCGGGAAGAAGAAGCGCTGGAGATTCTCGATGTCCTTTTGGAACCACTAACCAAAAGCGAGGTATTGGATTCCACCGAGGTCGTTGCGAAGGCATTAATCTTCAAAGGAACCTTGCTCACCGAACTAGAACTGCTTGACGAGGCTCTGGCCACGTTTGATGACGTGGTATTGAGGTATCGAGAATTTGCGACTCCGACCGCTATAGAAGCCGTTGCGGTGGCCCTTGTCCATAAGGGAATGCTTCTCTACGAACTAAATAAACCGGAGGAAGCGTTGGCAGCCTATGATGAAGTGGTGCGCCAATTCGGCGAAAACGAGACGCCGAAAGTGATCGAAACCGTCTCTCACGCCCTCTTGCTCAAGAGTCTAACGCTATGCGTGTTGGATCGGAAAATGCAAGCAATTGAGGCATTTGACGAGGTCTCGCGCCGACACGGAATGAACGTAGTGTCCACCGCCATCGAAAATGCGGCAATAGCCCTAAATTACAAAGGATTAATACTGATCACCGAAAATCGACCGGTCGACGCACTGAACGCCTTTGACGACGCAGTGCGGCGAATCGGTGAGAGCGAAACACCAATCGACTTCGAAGTCGAGGCGATTTCACTGTTGTGTAAGGCTCTGGCGCTGAACGCAATGAATCGGCTCGACGAGTCACTTATTGTTCTTGACGACATGGTTAGTCGATTCAAAGAGAGCAAAACACTGAACGATCTAGAATTCACGAGTATATCGACGTTAATAGAAATCGCTGTCTCCAAAGGAAAATTGCCCGGGGGTCTGCTCAGCTTATCGGTTGATGCAGTTCGCCAATTCGGCGGAAATGATGCATCGTCTTTCCCTAGTTTGATTCCGATAGCGATGCTGTTTAAGGGATCCACCCTCCTCGAACTCAACCGAATCGACGACGCACTGGCCACTTTTCAAGACGCAATATCCCAATTTGGGAACAACGATGCACCTGCATTCATCAAGATCACAGAAATCGCGTTTTGCGAGAAATTGTCCATCGAACTTGCGCATGAGCGGTATGCGACCGCTATCGATACAGCGAGTTGCGCCCTCGATAAGCAATTCTCCCAACCGTACGAGATCCGCTGTGATCTACACTTGGCACGGGCCAAGGCGTTTTTTCTAGCAACCGGAGACCCAACCGCTTGCGAGCCGGACATTGGCGCAACGTTTGAATTACTCACAGAACTCGGTTATCCCTCGACGGATACCCTAAATGTATTGATTAGGTTTAGTGTGGAACTCGGACCCGCACATATGCGCGAGCTAATCTGTGCGTCCCCCGCTGCTGATCTTCTGCTGCCGCTCACAACGGCGTTGGAACTGGAGCTTGGACTTCAACCTCGGGTGGCTGTGGAAGTTCTGGAGGTGGCCCAGGATATCCAAAGGGACCTTGCGAAACTGAACAAAGGCGAAGCGTTGTCTGCGGGTAGAAAGCAGATAGCGAACCCATCGCGCGCGTCATTGGAGCAGCAGAGTGACTGAAACCCGCCTGATCGAGCGCTGGCTTCCGATAGCTGCCATTGGTATCGAAAGCGTTCGGGAGAGGACGCCGATGACACCCTTTCCCGCCCCGAATAGGCTCCATGTCTGGTGGGCGCGGCGGCCTTTGGTAGCGTCGCGGGCCGCGGTTCTCGCTTCGCTACTGCCAGCGGAGGTGGACCGGGACAAATTTCTGCACGTGCTTGGCATACATGGAGATCCAGTCGCGGCCAAGAAGCGCATCGCCATCGCAACTCGCAAGGGCGAACGCTTGGGGGCAGCAGCTTACGGATATACGCGCGCGTTCGGTTATTCGCCTGACGGTTCGGATAAAGACTGGCTGGCGAAGAATCTGCTAGCCGAAGCTTCCGTTCTCGACCCGACCGCTGGGGGTGGCAGCGTACCGTTCGAGGCCGTTCGCATGGGGTTGAATACCGTTGCCAATGACTTGAACCCCGTTGCGGCGTTGATTGAGCGGGCCACTCTTGAATGGCCTACCCAACACCGAGCTGGCATCACAGAAATCGTTGAGGAGCTCGGTACAGAGTTCACAGCGAAGGTTCGCATGCGCCTAGCGGGCGTGTTTCCAGTTGAACCCCCAGAGGATGTAAGGCCGGACGGCTATCTCTGGGCTCGCACCGTCACCTGCCCCTACTGCGATGGCCTCGTGCCGCTGTCGCCAAACTGGCGGTTGGCTCCGGGTGGAACCGGGGTCCGGCTTAAGCCCGAACTCGGCTCCGGCCCAGGTTCCGAAAACCGGGTCTGTTCGTTCGAGATCGTTGAATCGGCCAACGAACAATCGGCGGGCACGGTATCCAGGGGCGATGGCACATGCCCGTACTCCGATTGCGGGCGCGTGATCGACGGTGACGAAATCAAGCGGCAAGCCCAAGCCGGTCAGATGGGCGAGCAACTCTATGTAGTCGTCTTCAAAAAGCGCGTCATAAAGATTCTCAAATCCGGGAAGCGTGGCAAGGACAGATGGGTTCGCGGTTATCGGGCGCCAAGGCCGGAGGACGACAACGGTGCCGAGATTGCGGCGAGACTTGCCGATAAGCTGCCGGAGTGGGAAGCCTTCGACATTGTGCCGAGCGAGAAAATTCCAGGCGGCAACAAGACAACGGAACCCCAGCGCTACGGGATGTGCTCATGGCGCGAACTGTTCTCCCCGCGCCAACTCCTGTGCCACGGCACGAGCGTCGAAATCTTTCGCGAAATGCTCGATGCCGACCGCGCGAACGGCAAGTTAAATGACGGCCGCAAAGCAGCGTACGCATACTTGGCCATCTCGCTAGACAAGTTGTTGAACTACAACTCACGTATGTCAGTCTGGATGCCCACCAGGGAAGTGGTTGCAAATACTTTCAACCGTCATGATTTTGCATTCTGCTGGTCTTACGCAGAAATGGCCCCTCTCATCGTCGGTCTCGGCTACGACTGGGCGATCCGGCAAACCGCCAAGTGCATCGACGAACTCATCGCCTTGGTCCGCCCCGCATCGAACAGCCCCGCCGGCCCCCTGTTCGACATGGCTGACGCGGCGGAGTACACCCCGCCCCCTATCACCATCACCTGCAAGCCTGGCGACAGCCTCGATCACATTGAGGACGGCAGCATCGACGCGGTCGTCATGGACCCGCCCTACTACGACAACGTCATGTACGCCGAACTCTCGGACTTCTTCTACGTCTGGCTCAAGCGCACCGCCGGCCATGTCTTCCCCGAGTTGTTCCGCGGCCACCTCACCGACAAGGACAACGAGGCCGTGGCCAATCAGGCGAGATTCAAGGGCCAGAAGGGCGCGAAGGCGCTCGCCGGGCGAGACTATCAGGAGCGCATGGCGTCCATATTCACGGAGTGCCGCCGGGTGCTGAAGCCCGGCGGCATCATGACGCTGATGTTCACCCACAAGGCGACCGGCGCGTGGGACGCGCTCACCAAGGGTCTGATGGAGGCGGGTTTCGTCATCACTGCGTCTTGGCCGATCAACACCGAGGCCGAGGGCAGCCTGCACATCAAGAAGAAGGCTGCGGCGAAGAGCACCATATTCCTGGTCTGCCGCCCGCGCGCGGCGCACCGCGAAGGTGACGGCAAGGGCGACGGCGCCTGGGACCGCGACGGCGACACGGTACGTGACGCGCCCGCAGCCTACGGAGTCGCCCCGGCGACGGTCTACTGGGAAGACGTGGAACCGATCGTCGCCCGCGCCGTGCGGGCGCGGGTCGGCGAATTTCAGGACGCCGGAATCGCGGGCGTCGATCTGTACCTCGCCTCATTCGGCCCGGCATTGGAAAAGTTCTCGCGCCACTGGCCGTTACAGCGCGGCACGCCGCGGGAAATGCCGGAAGAACGCCGCCGTCGGCGCCAGCAGGTGCTGTTTGAGGAGGACTGGGACCCTTACGCCGCGACACCGGAAGACGCCCTCGACACCGCCCGGCGCGAAGTCAAGCGCTGGCGCCTTGAGCAGTTGACGCATCTGAAGCCCGGCGCCGATCTCGACCCGGCCACAGCGTTCTTCGTGCTGGCCTGGGACGCCTTCAAGGCACCGATGTTTGCCTACGACGAGGCGCTGCGGTTGGCCCGCGCGGTGGGCGTCGATTTGGACCGCGACATCGTCGGAAGGCTAGCGCAAAAGAGAGGCGCTGACATCCGGCTATGGGATAGCGCGACCCGTGCCGCAAAAGGCGCGCTGGGTCCGCCCGACGGCTCACGCGGCATGATCGACGTCATTCACCACGCGGCCAACATGGCGCGGCTGCGCACCCTGGCCGCCGCCCGCGAGCTGCTGGACGGCGCACTCGTCGGGCGGGACCCTCGGTTTTTCGCCGCGCTTGAAGCCGTTCTGGAGGTGCTGCCGGTTTCCAGAACCTATACCGGCATCGCCCTGGAGGGTGAGGTCGCAGCCGCCGGCGACGACTTTGAGGTGCTCTACAATCTCGCCCGGCTGGCCTTCGCCGACGAGATCGACGAGCCCGAACAGCTCAAGCTTTGGCGGAGCGGGGAAGCGGATGCCGACAGCGGACATGAGTAAACCCAGGCCGCTTGCTGCGGTTATGCTATCGGTATGAAGACTGCAGTATCGATCCCGGACGAGATCTTCCAGCGTGCGGAACGGCTGGCCAAACGCGATCGGCGGTCGCGTAGCGAGTTGTACGCAGCGGCGCTCGACGAGTATGTTGCGCGCCATTCGCCCGACGACGTGACGGATGAAATGAATCGCATCTGCGAGCGCGTGGACGGCGAGGAAGATGTGTTCGTCGCCGCTGCCGGCCACCGCGTGCTCGACCGCATCGAATGGTAATCGTCCAGGGCGACATGGTTCCGGGCCGGTAACGCACCCATGCTCACCGACCGATCTTGGCAGATCAAATACACGCCGGACGACGGCGATCTGGTCAAGCTGTTCTATATCCCCGCGCTTGAAGACGCCGAGCGGTACGACCGCCTGACGGGCTACTTCAACGCCGGCGCCCTGGCCCTGGCGGCGCGCGGCATCGAGGGCCTGGTGCGCAATCGGGGCCGCATGCGGCTGCTGGTGGGCTGCACGCTGGAGCCGCCGGAGATCGAGGCGATCGAGCGCGGCGAGTCGTTGCGGGCTCAGGTGGAGAAACGGCTGACGGAACGGGACTTGGCGCCCCCGGACTCGACCACCGCCGATGCCCTCGAACTGCTGGCCTGGATGGTCGGACGCGGCCATCTGGACGTCAAGGTCGCGGTGCCTTGCGGCGCAAACGGCAAGCCCGTCCACGACCGGGCGATCTTTCACGAAAAGGCCGGCATCGTCGAAGACCGCGCCGGCAACCGCATCGCCTGGAACGGCAGCCTCAACGAAACCGCTGCCGGATGGGGATGGGAACGCAATTGGGAGAGCATCAACGTCTATCGAAGCTGGACTCCGGATGTCGAGCGGGTCGACGGCGAGGACAGGAACTTCGCGCGTCTGTGGGCGAACCGGTCCGGCCGCGTCATCGTCCTCGACGTGCCCGAAGCCGTGCGCCGGAACCTGATGCGGTTCATGCCGGAGAGCGACTTGCCGACTCGGCTGAAGGTGCCCGGGGGTGGCGTTGCGCAACCTTCCCCGGACAAGGAAACGCCTGACGCAACGCGTCCGGAAGGGCAGGCCAGCGAACCGCCGGTCGATCTGAGAAGCCGGGTCTGGTCCTTCATCCAGCAAGCGCCCTCCTTGCCTCAGGGCGGGGAGCGCGTGGGCGAAACCACGTCGGCGATCACGCCGTGGCCGCATCAAGTCAGGGCTTTTCAACGCCTTTACGGCAATTGGCCGCCCAAGCTTCTGATAGCGGACGAAGTCGGCCTTGGGAAAACCATCCAGGCTGGCATGCTGCTGCGCCAAGCTTGGCTCTCCGGGCGGGCAAAGCGAATTCTGATCCTGGCGCCCAAGGCCATCCTCGCGCAGTGGCAGATCGAACTTCGCGAGAAATTCAACCTGAATTGGCCGATCTACGACGGCCGCAAGCTGGTCTGGTATCCATCCCAGGCGTTGCGGGGCAAGCATGAGCGCAAAGTGGACCGCAATGCGTGGCACAAAGAACCGGTTGTAATCTCTTCAAGCCACCTCATGCGCAGGAAGGACCGCGCGGCGGAACTCCTGGAGGGCGCTCCGGCCTGGGATTTGGTGGTGCTCGACGAAGCCCATCACGCGCGCCGCAGGGCGGCGGGGACGGCCAGCGAGGGCGGGCCGAACGCCTTGCTCGGGCTCATGCGGGACCTGAAGGACCGCACCCAAGGCCTGATCCTGCTCACCGCGACGCCCATGCAGGTTCACCCGATCGAAGTCTGGGACTTGCTGAGCCTGTTCGAGCTTCCCGCCGAGTGGACAGCTCACGCCTTCCTCGATTTCTTCGACAATCTCGGCCGGCCCAGCCCTTCGGCGGAGGCATTCGACCGGATGGCGCGGCTGTTCCAGGCCGTCGAGCGCCGTTACGGCGCGGTCGGGACCGCAGACGCGAAGCGCTTGGCGGGACTGTCCCGCCTCAAGTCCAAAAAGGTGCTCCGCGCCCTTCGGGACGATGCGGGCATACCGCGCCGCCAGTTGGAAACGGCCGAGCGCCGCGCGGCCATCGACATCATGCGCGCGCATACGCCGATTCGCCGCCTGGTCTCCCGGCATACCCGGGAACTGTTGCGCCGCTACTTCCGCAAGGGAGTGGTGAAAACGCGAATCGCCGACCGGAATGTAGAGGATCGCCTGCTGGACATGACGCGGGACGAGCGGGTCCTGTACGAAGCGGTCGAGGACTACATCGCCAGCACCTACAACCAGGCCGGTACAAGGGAGCGGACTGCGGTGGGTTTCGTCATGACCATCTATCGGCGCCGGCTCGCCAGCAGCTTCAGCGCGCTGCGCCATACGTTGCGGAAACGTCTCGGCGCGATGGCCGGCGGCGGACGAACTCAGTCGCTGGACATCGATGAAGACGTGCCGGACGACGAAACCGTGGATGAAATACTGGATGCCGACGACGCCGCTGCGCTCGAACGCGAGGCGCTCGCCGCCGAGGAAGCGGGCGATATCAGGAGGCTTCTCAAGCACATCGACCGGTTGCCGCCGGACAGCAAGCTGACAAGCCTGAAGAGCGCGCTCGCCGAACTACGCCAGGCCGGCTATCGCCAGGCCATGGTCTTCACCCAATACACCGACACCATGGACTTTCTGCGCGAGGCGTTGTTCAAGGATGCCGACGCGACGCTCATGTGCTTCTCGGGAAGAGGCGGGGAAATTCCCTCCGCCGCCGGCGATTGGCAGCGCATCGACCGCGACAAAGCCAAGCAGCGATTTCGCGATGGCGAGGCCGATATTCTGCTTTGCACCGACGCCGCGGCCGAGGGCCTGAACTTCCAGTTCTGCGGCGCCCTGATCAACTACGACATGCCGTGGAATCCAATGCGGGTGGAGCAGCGCATCGGGCGCATCGACCGCCTTGGCCAACAGCACAAGATCATTCGCATCGTCAACCTGCACTACGAGGGAACGGTCGAGACGGATGTCTACCGGGCGCTTCGGGAGCGCATCGGCCTGTTCGAATCGGTGGTCGGCCGCCTGCAGCCGATCCTTGCGAAATTGCCGCGGACGATCTCGCGGTCCGTGTTGTCGCGAGAGAATCGGGATGCCAGCGAACGAGCGAACGTGGTGGAAACCATCGAACGGGAGGCCGACGATGCCAGGGTGCGCGGATTCGACATTGACGCGGCGACCGAGGACGAGTTGCTCATGCCCGAGCGTCCCCCATCGCCGGTCACGATGGACGACCTCGACCGCGTCATCGGTTCGCCGGACCTGATGCCGCCGGGTGTGGATGTCCAGCCCCTGGGCCGTCGCGAATACGGCCTTCTCGCTCCCGGCATGAGCGAGCATCTGCGTGTTACCACGGATCCGGAATACTTCGAGGAGCACGCCGAAAGCCTGGAATTGTGGTCGCCCGGTAACATGCTGTTCAAGCCGCCGGAACTCATGGCGCCGGTGGACGAGGCGCCGGCCGAGAAGAGATTGAAGGATATTCTCGACGGGCAGTGAGCCACAAGCCGTGACGGCAGAGCGCGTTGAACGGCAAACTCCGCGCGTACCGGCAAACTCTGCGCGTACCGGTTACGCAGGGGTATTCTCGACGTTGACCACGGCGGTTCAGGGCAAACTCCGTGCGAACCTGTTGCGCAGACAAGGACTTTCCAGAATTGTAGACTGCGGACGAACGCCGATGGATGTATCGCCGGCGCGGACAGGAGCGAATCATGAGTGAGGCAGCAGGCACGTTGCGCAGGACACGTTTGAAGGGATCATTTGGGCTGATTGAAGGCAGTCCGAAACATGTACTGACGGTTGCCGCACTGACCTTGGCATGGTCAGCCTCCTGCCTCGCGCATCACGGCATTACCGCCCAGTTCGATACTTCCACCACGTTTGAGATCTCCGGCGTGGTGACGGATCTGGAGTTCGTCAATCCCCATGCCTATGTCTACTTCGATGTTACCGAGGATTCCGGCGAAGTCGTGCCGTGGCGTTGCGAATTGCGCGCTGCCACCGTGCTGCGCCGTTCGGGGTGGAGCGAGGACATGTTCAGTCCCGGTACGGAAATCGACGTGCTGGGATCGCCGGACCGGCGGGATCCGCAGACCTGCTACCTGGTCACCGTCACTTTCGCCAACGGGGTTACTGTGGAACGTTACGGCCAGCTCACGCCGGACAGTCTGGACGACAGCAGCCAAAGCGAGCGGCCGGCACGGCTCGCCGGCGGTCAACCCAACATCGGCGGCGACTGGGCCCGGCCGCAACGGCTGCTGGGAGGAGAAAATGCGCTCGGCCGAGGCCCCGCACAACAGGCTCGCAACGCCATGGGGATGGGCGCGTCCGTGCAGCTCACCGAAATCGGCGCAGGGGCCGTGGCCGACTACCAGTGGGAGGACAACCCCCGCTTTCATTGCATGGCGGTGAACATCTTTGACGACTGGACCTTCGACCAGCACGTCAATCGAATCGTCCAGGAAGACGACCGAATTACGCTGATGTACGGTTTCATGGATATCGTCAGGGTTATCCGTCTGGACATGGACGAGCACCCGGCAGATGCCGAACTGACCCGGGCCGGTCACTCGATCGGCCGGTGGGAGGGCGATGAACTCGTCGTCGAGACAACGGGCTTCGCACCGGGCTACCTGGAAACGCGCGACGCGGTCATGCACGGCAGCGAAATGCATGTCGTGGAACGGTTCACGTACGATCATGACGCGGGCACCCTCACGCGTTCCTGGGCCGCGGAGGATCCGACCTACTTTGTCGGCAGCATTACGGGCGAGGACACGGTGGAAATCGCGGACATCCCCTTCGAGCCGTACAACTGTTCCGACCTGACCAACGAGCAGATTACCGAAACGGCCGCTTGCTGAACCGGGAATACTCGGCCCGGATGAGTGCGGAACACACCGGTTCCGCGCCTAAATTGCCAACAACTGGAGGAACAGGTCATGAATGGATTGGCGAAACGGATTCTGGGGCTTTGTCCACTTTTGGTTCTGGCGGCGGCCGCGGGACCGGCCCATGCGCAGACCGCCGGCGGACCGTTACTGCCCGACAACGACACGATGATGCTGACCGTGTTTCTGAAGCACGACCAGACCATGAACAACGTTCAGCGCGCCGAATTGTTACAGGATGCCGGGTTCGACGAGATGTTCCCGCCCGAAGGCGTCGAAATCGTCGATCACTACGTCATGATGGGCATCGGCCAGGTGATCGTCATGCGGTTCCCGCCCAACCTGCTGCGGATCGTCAATCTCGCCATCGAGCGGGGGGCGTGGGGCGCCTATCAGACCGAGTTCTACGTGACCTACGATCTGCGCGCGGCCCGGGAATTCGCCCAGTCGCAATAGTCGGAACCCGCCGGACGACGGGATCGTCGCTGTTTCACGGGCGGTTTCCCCGGGTTGGCTGGCAGTTGACAGACCAATGTGCCGCCAGCTTACATTGCTGGGTACCCGGGACAGGACCTGCGCATGAAGATTCTCGCGAAACCCTTGCTGCTCGCCGTGTTCATCGTTGGCATGCTCGCGGTCGTTGTTCTGCTGCCCGTCAGGGAGTGGCTGACCTTCGCCCTGATGTGGATCGAGTCCCACCGCTATTTCGCCTGGTTCCTGTTCGTCGCCATGTACCTGGTGGCCACGGTGCTGGTCGTCCCCGGAACCATCCTTACGTTGGCGGCAGGCTTCGCTTTCGGGGTGCCTGTTGGGGCGATGCTGGTTTCGGCGGGCAGCCTTGCCGGCGCCAGTGCGGCGTTCATTGTGGGGCGGTTCTTCGCCCGGGACTGGGTCGTGGGGCGTGTTGCCCAATGGCGTACGTTCGACGCCCTTGACAAGGCGGCCGGTCAGGAAGGATTCGCGATCGTTTTGCTTGCGCGACTGTCCCCGCTGTTTCCATTCAACCTGTTGAACTACGCCTTTGGTTTGACGGCGGTGCGTTTCAGGGATTACGTGCTCGCCTCGTGGATCGGCATGGCGCCCGCGATCGTCCTCTACGTCTACATCGGCTCCGCGGCGCAATCGGTGACGGAACTCGCGGAGGGCGAGTTTGAGGCAGGCGCCGGCGGTACCGTGTTGTTCGCTGCCGGCCTCCTCGCCACACTGGTCCTGACCATCTTCATTACCCGCAAGGCCACGAGGACGCTTGCGCAGCATCTCGAAGAACCCGCCGGCACCGAGACGGGGCGACGTTGAGGAATGTTGGAGCGATGGCAGGAAATTCACTTGATTCGTTATGGGTCAATGGCGCTCGCACTTCAGCTATGGCATAAGTTGGATGTGAACACGAAAATCCTGGGGACCAGCCCGAATCGCTTCCCGGCGGCTGTCATTTGTCTCATCGTCTGTATGACCGGGTGCGGCGCGCCGGCTGACGATGGTGGCATCGCGATCGACCTCCGGGCGAGAAACATGGCCCTGGTGGGCTACCACGACCTTCAGGCACGCTCCGCCTGTCAACCCGTCGTGCACGCTTGCGGGGACCGGCGAGTCCTTTTCGTCGGGCACCACGCCGGCGAGGCCCTCAACCCGCTGACGGACCGGAAGTGATCGCGGCCTACATCGAGGCGGTCGCCCAAAGCGGATATGATTGGCCGGTTCGATACGTCATCGAATAATCTGCAAGTAGCAAAGCGAGGGTGGCTGTGATCAGGGCGGCAATGGTGGGGCTCGGCTGGTGGGGCCGGCATCTGGTGAAAACGGTGGCAGGGAGCGACCGGATCGAAATCGTTGGGCTGACGTCCCGCAGCCCTCACGGCCACCGGGACTTCTCCGACGAGACGGGCATCCCGCTCGCGGACAGCTACCAAAGCGTGCTCGAGGATCCGGACGTGGATGCGGTCATCCTGTGCACGCCCCACTCCCAGCACGAGGAACAGGTGCTCGCCGCGGTGGACCACGGCAAGCAGATCTTCTGCGAGAAGCCGCTGTCGCTCACCCGCGCAAGCATCGAACGCATGTTGGACGCGGTGAACGGCGCGGGCCTCATCATGGGCGTCGGGCACGAGCGCCGCTACGAGTCCACCATGGAAGCCATCGCGCAGATCGTTGCCTCGGGCGACCTGGGGACGCTGATGCACATCGAAGCCAACTTCTCCCACAGCATTTTCGCCTCGGTGGAGGCGGACAACTGGCGCGGGTCGGTGGAGGAGGCTCCGGCGGCCGGCATGACCGGCATGGGCGTACACCTGACGGACCTTTTCATTTCCATGTTCGGCCCGGTGGAAGCGGTCTGCGCACATTCCGCGCGGCGCGTGCTCTCCCTGCCCACCGGCGATCTCGTTGCAGTGCAGATGCGCTTCCGCAACGGGGCAACGGGATTCGTGGGAGCGATCTCGGCCACCCCCTATTACGGACGCTACAGCGTTTTCGGCGAGAAGCTATGGGTCGAAGCGCGCGACGACGCCCATCCCCAGGAGGGCGGCCGCACGCACCTCATCACCTGCGGGCCGGACGGCGTCCAGCACAGCCGGACCTTCGACGCCAAGGACCCTGTCCGCGCCAATCTCGAGGAATGGGCCGGCGCGGTGGGCGGCAACGGCAGTTACCGGTTTACCGACGAAGAACGAGTCGGCAACGTCGCCTTGCTCGAGGCCATCGCCAAGTCGGTAAGGGACGGCGGCTGGGTGGACGTCTGATTCGTCCGGCGGCCACGGGCTGCCCGGCGCGGATCGGCATGACGGCCCGGCGCGATTTTCACTGTCGAGTCATCGTCGCGTTGTCAGGAATGTCAACGCTTCGCCGTGCACTTGCAACCCTCGTAAAGCAAACTCGCCGGATTCGCAGGGGCTATGGGGACTATAGTCAACCCGGAAGTCCGGTTGGCCGTGCAGTTCGGCCGCGCTCATATCGAATACATCCACCACACTCCGATACATACCGCCCTGGCGTAAGCTTGCGACACATTGATTGTATTGTGCCGTATCGCCGGAACAAGCGCTCAATGAACCAAATCGCCGAAAGATCATCAATTGATCATCAAGGAAACGCACCCCTGAGATGCCGTCAACATCCGCCACCGTCGCACCGGGTTCCATAACGTTCGAAAGGCGCGCCAATTCGGCTTGTTTGTCGCCGACAACAGGGTACTCGAAGACTGTTTCGCCAGTGGACGTGTCGAGCACCTGAAGATTCCACGCATGAACCGCCAGCCAATCGCCACTGTCGGAAAGCGACATGCGACCGTCAAATTTCATCAGCGCAATCTCACGAGACCAATCGTCCACGCTTTCAACATTTTGTGCGGCATGTCGAAACTCTCGACGTGTAATTCTGTATATGTCCGCGCCAGGGGTTTTCGCGCCGGCTCCGGTGCGAAAACCCCTGGCGCTGTCTTGCAGGAGATCGGCGAAATATCCCGATTCGCTTGACGCCAAAACGGCGCTTGAGCTCGACTGCGCGGGCACCATGACCTCGGGCGTACCGTCACTGGAAATTAGATCGTGGCCCCTCTCGCCGACTTGGAGTTGGCGCGCGTTTCCGCCGTCCGCGGGAAAGAAATAATGCGGCCCGCGACCGAACGCATCCGCATATGCGGGTACAAACATCACTTCAAGGCCGCCCTCACTGTATCTCGGAGAAAAATCCGAGGCAAACTCGTTAACCGGTGAGAGATTGACGCCGAGGTCATAATGGTCTTCCCGGCCAAGGTCCAGGTTTCGAATGATCAGGCGCGACGCGTTCCCTGCCATTGGCTCATGCGCAAAGAACGAACTCCCATCCGCCGCGATATCGAAATCCAACGTTTTATCCGACTCGTAGATGAGTTGCCCATCCATGTAGATATGCACAGGTTCCGATGTTTCATGTCCTCGAAACTGCCTCGAATTCAACCTGAGGTCGCCGAAGCCAGCCAAAACGGACCCATCCGGTCGTTTGCCCAAGCGCAGATGGTGGGGTGCAAAAGGCAGTGATCCTCCAAAGACTCTTCCCTCCCCGTTCAAGACTTCGAATCGGGCGCCATCTTCGGTCGGAAGGACGACTACAGCGGAGTCGCCGGCGACTCCCCGACCAGCCAACAACCGACAATTCACGTTGCCGATAACCGACTGTGGCGAAAACCCCACCGCAGCCGAAATTGGCGAATTTCCCAACTCCTCAGGCACGAATGCATCTTCGGCGGCAGGCGATTGTTCTTCAACCACGAACCCGTCTGGCGCGGTCGCCGGGTCATTGGCCCCATGACGTGTTGGTATATTCCTCCAAAGCGCAATGCCGATTGTGGCAACACCGACGACAACCATGGCCGGGACGACCTTGTCGCGAAGTGACGAATGAGGCATTATGTCCATTAGCAATTCGGGTGCACGGAGGTAGGATCTACTGGCTCCCTATCAGACTGATTTGTATAGTTGGAGTAGTGAAGATGCGGACCGCTGGAACTTCCGGTGTCGTTGGATTCGCCAACCTGCTGACCTGCGGCAACTCTATCACCCGCGTCTACGGATACGGACTTCAAATGCAAATACACACCTTCAGTCCCGTCATCGTAATCAATCCTGACGAAGTTTCCATTTGGCGTTGATCGGTCACCTACCGGCAATCTTCCCTCCAGTGACCTCACTACCCCTGACTTTGCCGAATAGACCGGTGTGCTGGTAGGAACTGCAATGTCGATGCCGTTGTGCGGACCGCCGGGTCTGGGTTCTCCATAAGGCCCACTTATGGGCGCCTATGGCCTGGCTGTCAAGCCGCGCCAACAACCGATAGATGAGTCCATCAAAAGATCGAGACTCTTAACACATCTCCACCCTACAGGACAGACATCAAGTCGCTTCGCAGTTGTTTTAATGCATTCATCAACTTCACATTCGTCGTTATCGTCCGTGTCAACACCAGATGTAGGTGCACTTACAAAAAAAGCGATCATGATTAAAAACAATGCATACAGCCGCCGCTTTGAAATTTGATCAACAATGTAATACACATCGACTCCGAATCGGCAATTCGAATCTGGCTTCCAAGAATACCACGAATCTTGGCATACGTTGCCTCGGGTTCCGGTCAGCGATCATGCGTCGCCTCGCCCACCAACCGCCTTGCCTGTCCGGCCATGTAGAGCGGCAGCGACAGCAAGTCATAGTTGATCGCGGTTCCATCGGGCAGCTTCCTGGAATCCCGCAGCAGACTTGGCGTATCCGCGTTGAGGCGAAGTGCGAAGCCGCGCCGTTTTTCTCTCAGGAACTGGTGGAGCAATCTGAGCGAACCGGTCGCTCCGGCCTTGATCTCGACAGGGACGATATGTTGTCCCACCGCGAGCAGGTAGTCGACTTCGGCAGCGGCGTTTCTGGCTTCCCGAGCCCAGTAGTGCAGCGACGGCGGTTCGAAACGAGGCCCCCCGTAGAGCAAGTGTTGGCCGATGAACTGCTCGGCGGCCGCGCCCTGGTTCACCAGCGTCATTTCGGTGTGCTCCAGGTCGAGGACATTCAGACGCAATGCGGCGCACAAGAGACTCACGTCCAGGAACAGGAGGCTGGTCCCCGCCGCGGTGCGCTTTCCGGTCAGCAGGTAAAGGTAGCGAGAATCCGGTCCGGATCCTTGCCGGAGAAGGCTTCGCGAAGGTCCGGGTTGCGCTCGAAGTTCACTTCCACCAGCGGCGTCCCTCCGGAACGGGCGAATTCGCGAACCAGGGTTGACTTGCCGACTTGCCTTGCGCCGCGGATCACCAGCGGCTTGCGGGGGCGGCTGCCGGCCCAGTCTTCCAGATAGCGGATTTCCTTGCGTTGCAGCATGGCTTTCATTCACCGATGCGGGGCGATGGAGGTAATGCCCGTATATTTAGTCAACATAAGTGATTTTTTACAGGGTAAATTGCATTTATGTTTAAACATTATCCAATGTATATGTATCGGATTCAATCATCATTTGTGCCTCTGCCGAAATTCGAGCGGACGGACCGGATATCTCGCCAAGAACCGGGAATGGCGGCAACATGGGCAGTACTGCGCGTCTGAATTTGGTGTAGATAGCCACGTATGGAAATGTCGCGATATGAACGAACTTGAAATCCAAGAATGCTATACAAAGGCAAACCACTTGATTTCAGTTGCCAACGCTAATGGTGCTGCGTCATTCGCCCTTGGTATACTTGAATTATCCGACTTTGACTCTGAAATAATGAAGACGTTTGTTGTGCGGTTTGTTTCAGTCGACAAAGATGCTCAGGCAAAAGTGAGAACAGAAATCTTCGAAAGTAAAATTCTTCGTAATGCCAAGACACACGGATCTCACGAACTGGCCACTGAATGGTCCAGTTTAATGACGAAAATGTTACAGCCTCAGGCAGAGTTATTTTCAAGATTTCTGAGTTGCTTGTCCGAGGATGGGAAGCTCAAGGTAATGTCGTATCTAGATTCTGTGGTTTTCGGTGAACCACAAGATTATTGTCGAGAAGTGATGGCTTCTAGACAGGCTTTTCTCGATAGAATTGACCAGTGGTTTCAGTGGACTGATGCGGGGCGTAGCTAGATGCGTAATCCCTTGAAAGTTACCAGTCAATCGATATGACCTCCATTGTGGCAGGATTCCTCCCGTTGTCGACCCTCGAATCTGGCGAAAACAGCGAGTATTGTATTTCCGGACGACGGTAATTCGGTGCCAGCTTTCCGTCACCCTGAGCGGATGACAGCATCATGTACAATCGCGGCACTAGCATGTGCGTCTGCGCCGAATCACATATCCGACCACTTAACACACCGGACCGTGGTACCAGGGGGCTTCGGCGTTGCGGTGTAAGCAAGAATCCGGCGGGGCAAGTCAACGTCCTATCCTGGGCGAAAGGCCTCGTCCGTACGGCGGCAGGTACGCCATGCGTAGATTCGAGTTGAGACTCCCGGTCCTTACGTCGGTCTACGAAGATGCCCGGATTCTCAAGTTGGTCTTGGTCGGCGCAGGCGTTTTGGGTCTAGCCCGGATAAATCAGTGCGCCGTGGAAAGGCGCGTTTTCCTAGTGGGTGCAAATCCCACCCAACAACTGTCGTTTCCGGTTGGTAGCAGCCAGAGCGGTTTACGGAGGTAACGATGTAGATCGAAGCACTGTGGTGTTCGGTCGCGATAGCCAACAGCGCCGACTGACGCGCATCGCTGACGGCGCCTGCGGACGCGACAACCTCAACGAAAACAAGCAGTGGCTCGGTCGGACCGAGGTCTACAAGGATCGCGTCCGGCAGATTCCGGTCCGGCTCGATCCGCGGGCCGATTGCCTGCGCCAGTTCATCATCTCGGGTAACGACCTGATGCCGGCTTTCACTCAGCCAAATCCGGCAGAAGCGGCGGCAGAGGCATCAGGAACTTTCGTACCCGTATAGTTGATTCACGGCACGTTCGATCACATCGCGGTCGGCGTTACCCTCAACCAGGTCCTCGATTTCCTTCAGGCTCTCCAGCGATGGAAGCGGCAGCGCCTTCAATTCGTATGCGGACACCGCCACGCTGCCACTTATGCAACGAAACAGCTGGTCGACCGCCTCGCAATTCAGTAGTGCCGCGAGCAATGCCGGAGGAACGCTGGGGGCGCCATTTATTGGCTTGATCATATTCAGGTGGTTTTCGATTACGACCGCGCCGTGCTGCTCGATGAACCACGACGGCAACTCCGCCGCGATAAGGCGTCGGCTCTGTTCCTTCGCCGTCGTTCTTTGAAGGAGCACGCAAGGGAAGTCGGTCACCACCCAGTGTTCCCTGGGACTGGGTTCGAAATAAGGCTGATGGTTTTGCTTCCGGGCGCGGAACTCGAAGGAGCCATCCGAACGTACTGATTCTGCCCAGACCAACGGGTAGCGACCCTCCCCAGCTTGGCGGCGAAGGCTTGACTTGTGGCGATTCCAGACGAGGGGGCCGGTGCTCACGGAATAACCGTAGTCCGCCAACCTGCAAGGAAGCTGCTCGGCGCGGTGGACGAGGTTGAATTGTGACTTGGTGCGCGGGATCAACCACGGTTGCTCCAGGCTTTCGGGAAGCCGGAACGATCCGGCGGGTGTGGCCTGGATCGAGCCGTTCGACTCCGGGGAAATGAGATGAACCCTTGCCTTGCCGCCGTTGTCGCCACGTCGATACACGGCCAGCAGGGTTTCCTGGAGCACGTCCGCGAATACGCCTTTTCGCGCTCCGACGAAGTCGATGCTCACCGGCGGTGCTTCCCATCCGAGCAAGACACGCAGGGCCTTGAAGTACTCGCCGGCGAGGAAGCTTGTCGGGGTTACGTAGGCGATCACGCCGCCGGGTTTCGCAAACCGCAACGCAAGATCGGTGAACACGCCGTACAGGTTCGCGTGACCGAACAGGCTGCGCTCGAATTTCTTCCGCAACGCCGGAGTCAACGTGACCCGTCCATAGGGGGGATTCCCGACTACCAGGTCGAATCCGTCCGGGGCCGGCTCCCGTTCCGTCGCGTCAGTTACCTGAACGATCGGACGCAGTCTCTCGCCGGCTGCGTCATAACGTGCGCTGAGCGCCACATCGACGAAAACCTGCGACATCCAGCCTGCAAACGGGTCCAGCTCGAAACCGCGCAATCGTCGCTGGATTTGTTGCAGCGCGTCGATGGCGCTGCATTTTTCCATGTTCGCCGCCATGCGGCGCGCAACGGGCGCCAGGAATGCGCCGCCGCCGCAGGCGGGATCCAGTACCTTCGCCGTTCGCCAATCGACACCGGCGTCGGTCGCCGTGTCGAGAAGCCGCTCACACAACGCCGGAGGTGTGTAGTAGGCACCCAGTTGCGCTCGGACTTGTTTCGGCATCATACCCGTGTAAAGCGAGCCGATCAGGTAGCCGGCGTCCAGGACATCCAGCCTGGCCGCGGCATTTCCGATCGCGTGCGCCAGCGGTTCGGTTGGCGCCTCCAGGGTCGAAATGTCCGACTCGTCGGGCAATTCGCGAAGCGGCCAGCGCCGGCTCGCCTCACTCCGATGTGCCTGCCAATACGCGGCGATCACGTGAAACGTCACCGTCCGTGAGAACCGAAGACGGTCTTCGCGCTTCACAGACGATGCGAGAGACCGCGCGCTCTTCGACTGACTGGCGACGAATGCCTGCAGCCAATCGGGAGGAGGCCGAGTTCTGCGTGCTCCAATGTGCGCCTCGATGGCAGCCACTATGTGTCCCCAATTCTCCTCAACGCCCCGAATCGGCTCGCTGCTATGGCAGTTTCAATGGAAACTGCAGTTCTTCCTGCTCGTTTCGTTCGAGGAACTCGACGATGGCTCGGCGGCCCAGCCACGCCAGGGATATCCTGTGCTTGTCGGCCAATGCAGAAAGTTGGCTGTATTCGGGCGCCTCGAGATTGACGGTCACTCGGTGGTTGGCGCCCACATTTCCTCCTCGCGCGGCACGTGACGCAACTTGCTGCAGGTTGCTGCATCCAAAGCTGATTATCCCCCATTTCGATACCGGCCACCAAGCAATTTTGCTGCGAATTCAGGTCTGTCAACAGTCTCAATTTGCCTGTCGCACGGTGGCGGCGCCCGGTTCCTTGTGCATTTCTGGCTGAATTCGCTGCTTTTGTCCATTTTCCAGCGGCATGGTCCATGCTTATGATCGTCGTTTTGTGTCTCCCCAGGGGAGAAAAAGGAGAAAGCCGATGGGGTTCATTCGCTCAATGATTTCAGTGCATTTCAGGGCCAACGAGAAGGGAGAAACGACGTTTTTCTTTCCGGTCCTGGGACAGATGTGGTGCCCGCGGAAAGGACACAGGATCACTTCCGATGAAGACGTGGCAAAGCTGAAGAGGTATTTGGGAGTCCATTACGGGATTCTGATGTTTGGAATCTTGCCGCTGGCCGTATTGGTCGTCTTGCGGTTTCAGGAAGCGATGGGCGTTTCCCTTCCTGTGCTCATGCTGTTGTTGGTGGCGATTGGTTTTGCCTTTACCTTTGTCTTCGAGCAAGCGGTCATACGCGGGGTTGTTGAAAAATACGGGCAATCCGACGAACGGCTGGGTTTCAGGGAGATTCAGCGGATGCAGGCGGTATCCCACTCCCAGGCGACGCTGTACGTGTTGGGGTCCTTGAATGTGCTTTTGCTGGCGGCGGGCCTGTTCGGGATATTTTCAGGCCTTGCGGTGCGATCGGGAATCCTTCTCGTCGTCATTTTTTCGTTAACCGGTGCGCAGTTGGCGTATCAGCTCAAGTTGAGACACCAAGGAGACGACGGGCGCGGCCGCTCGTGAATCGAGCCCGGTCCCGATGCGAAAAAACCCGAACGGAAGCGATTGCCGGACTCCTGGAAGCAGATCTCCCGGCCAAATCAAATGCGCGCGCACCGATCCGCGATTTCCAGTACCCGAGGGTCGTGGGTCACGGCGATCATGGTGATGCCGAGGGCGGCAAGGTTGGCGAGCACCCGTTCCTGCAGGGCGTCGTTGAGATGCGCGGTGCCCTCGTCGAGCAGAAGGATTCGCGGGCGGCGGTAGACGGCGCGGGCGATCATCACACGCTGGCGCTGCCCTCCGGACAGGGTCGAGCCCATGTGGCCCACCAGCGTGAGGTATTGCATTGGCATGCGCCGAATGTCTTCATCGATACAGGCGAACTGAGCTGCCTGCTCGGCCCGCGCCAGGTCCGGCCGTGCCTCGCCCGCGGCGATGTTCTCCAGCAGCGACCCGGACAACAGGTCGTCGTCCTGCATCACCACCCCCAACTGGCGGCGGTAGTGGGCGGTGTCCAACTGCCGGAGATCGTGTCCATCGACCTGAATTTCGCCCTCATCGGGGGCAAGGAGTTTGGCGAGCAGTTTGACCAGGGTGGATTTGCCGGCACCGGATTCGCCGGACACGGCGAGGAACTCTCCCGGCGCCACGTTCAGGTCGAGACCCCGGAGTACCGGCCCTTCCTCGTCGTTGTAGGCGTAACTCAGTGATCGAACGGAGACTGCGCCGCGAACCTCGGTGCGGATGCCGTGCTTTCCGACCGATTCTTCGCGTTTTTCCAGACCGATATCAGCGATGCGCTCCCGGTGCAGCCTGAGCATGCGCATGTCCAGCAACGCGCGAACCAGCGCGTGAATGCGAGCCGCGAACATTCCGCTGTAGGAATTGAAGGCGAACAGCATTCCCAGGGTAAAGGCGCCGGCGATGACCTGGGAAGCGCCCAACAGCAGCATGACCGCAGTTTCGACGGCCGTTGTCGCGGACGCGGCGAGTTGCAGGTGCATGCCGAACCGGCGCAGCCGCGCCTCGGCGTTGATAGAGGTGACGTAGCGTTGACCCCAGGAGTCCTCGCGGTCAGCTTCGGCGCCCAGGAGCTTTATGGAGCGGTGCCGCTGGATGTTCTCGATGAAGCTCGATTCCTCCAGCGCGTCGGCTGCGATGGATTCGTGGGTCAGGTGCTTGAGCGGGCCGTAAGTGGCCAGCTTGAGCGCAGAAGTGAATGCGAGGAAGGCGCACAGTGCCAGGGTCATCTGCCATGAGTACAGCAGCAGGACTGCCAACGCCCCCACGGCCATGACGGCGTCCACCAGCATCGCGAAGGCGCCGCTCATCAGGAAATCCCGGACCGGAGCGATCGAATTGAATCGCGAAAGGACGTCGCCGGGATGGCGGGCGGTGAACCAGGCGTCCGGCAGGCGCAGCAGGTGGTGAGCGAGTCCGCCCACCATGCGGAACGCCGCGGTGTTGCCCGCGTAGAGGACGAGCAACGAACGGAAGTACTCTGTAAGGGCCGAGATTACGGCAATCGAGCCGAATCCTGCCGCTAGGGCGACGACGATATTCATGTCGCCCTGGCGGATGCCCTGGTCCACGGTGAACTGCATCTGCAAGGGCATTGCCAGGGCGAACACCTGCAGCAGCACGGTCATCGCGAAGACTGCCCCCAATGGTCCGGACAGGCCCTTGAATGCGGTCAGAAACGAGGACAGCGGGACCGAATCGGCGGCCTTCTTTCGAGCGAGCGCGGGCGTGGGCGCCAGTTCCAGCGCGACACCCGTGAAACGTCCGCCGGCTTCCTCAAGGCTGAGCCGGCGTGTTCCCACGGCGGGGTCGACAATGCTCAACCCGCGCCGGTTGACGGACTTCAGCACGACGAAATGATCGAATTCCCAATGCAGGATGGCGGGCGCGCGCAACTGCTTGAGTTCTTCAAGCTCGACTCGCACGGCGCGGCAGTTCAGGCCCATTTGCTGGGCGCAATCGTGGAGCTTGCGCACCGTCGCGCCACGCATGGACATGCGGAACCGGGCTCGAAGTTCCCGCAGCGTCGCGTGATGGCCGTAAAGACCCGCGACCATCGCCAGGCACGCCAGTCCGCATTCGGCGCGGTCCGCTTGCAGGATGACTGGCAGGCGCATGCTGGCAAATTGGGAGCGCTTGCTCAGAGGCGCCGGGCGGCGCCCCGCAACGGCTCCATCATCCAGTCGATCAGCGTGCCGTAGTCGCGCACCAGGTCCGCGGTGACGGTCATCCCCGGGCGCAACGCCTGAGCCTGCACCTGCGACAGCGTGAATCCGTTCGGAAATTCCACATCCACACGGTAGTGCGCGCCGACCTGAAATTGGCCTGGCGACGAATCGCCCTGGGTCAGCGCGGTGGCGGAGACCGAACGCACCCGTCCGGGCTGGGCGCCGTGGCGCTCGTACGGGAAGGCGTCCAGGTAGACGCGCACTTCCTGGCCGGGTTCGACAAAGCCCATCGCCGCGGAAGGCACGAGTAGCCTTCCCAGGAGCACACTGCCCGGCGGCACGATGTCCAACAATGCCTGGCCCGGCTGAACGCCGTCGCCGGCCTCGACCCGCACCGACACCACCATGCCGTCCCTGGGCGCCAGCACGCGGTGGGCGCCTTCGCCGAGAATGCGCGATTCCTCGGTCGCCAACGCGTGTAGCTGTTCCCGTATCGCGGTGCTGCCGAGGTCGCGGCGGGTCTCAAGTTGCGTGAGGCGTGAGGCGGCGGAGGCCAGCGTCGCGCGCAGCCGGTCCGCCGTGCGGCGTCGCTCGGACAACGCCAGCAGCCGCGAGCGCATGTCATCCTCAAGGCGCGTCGTCTCGGCCTGCGCGAGCGCTCCGGAGTCGGCCAGACGCACGCCGTCCAGGTATCGCTGCCGCGCCACCCGCGCCTGCGCCTGCGTCAATTCAATCTCTTCCTCGATCCGTTTGAGTTCGCCATCGTCGGCTTCGGTCGCACGCTTGAGCAGGGCCGCGTCCTGCTCGTATTCGCGTTCGACCAGGTGGAGCCGTTCGGCCAAAGCTGCGCGCCTGCCCTGGATTTCCTCCAGCATCCGGTCCTGGACCGTAAGCGCCTGCCGCACCCCGTCGCCGGGGGAAATTTCCAGAAGCACATCGCCGGTGCGCACGTGTTCTCCGGGATTGACCAGCCTGTGGCGAATCACGCCGAACGATTTGGCCGTGACGCGGGACCAGCCGCCGATCGGGGTCAGGTAGCCGCGCACCTGCTCCTTGCGGGCAAACTCGAACGTGGCGGCGAACGCAATGAACGCGGTTGCAGCGATCAACGCGGCCGCTGCCAGCGCCCATGCCGAAACCGGCTGAGAAAGCAGGGGCGGCTGCCATGCCGTGCCTCGAAAGCGCTGCAGCGCTTCGTCGCGGAACAGAGGCAGATTGCCGTTGGCAACGGTTGGGTCGGACATGGGTGGCCAGTCATTCAGAGGCGCCGGACGGCGGGCGCGGAAGGGTCCGCGCGGTCGCCGTCCGGCAATCCAGGCCGCTCAACTACTCCGTCAGTGGGCGAACACTACCGGTCTGTGATGGCCACCTTGCGTGGATACATGAGATCCAGGATCATGCGCGTCCAGATTGGATCCGGTTTCGGCATGCACGGTGGCTCATAAGGGATGGGGATCGGGTCGACGCCGCCCGCGGCGACGCTCATTTCCGGTTCGGTCAAGGTTCTCATGGGTATTCTCCTCGTCAATTCAATGGTTTGGGATCAAGTCCGGAATCCACCGGTGCCGAATCGCGGATCGGTGCTTTGCAGCCGTCACTGCGGTCCGCCGCCGCGCCAGGCGCGTGCCGATGGACTCCTGGATGGAAGGCGCCAATCAATAGGGCGCCGGCAGGGCGTTGCAGGCGTCGGAAGCCAGGTTGGCTGCGACCGCGACGGCGGTGCCCGCGACGGGCCCTCCAATTGCCGACCCGGCAGCAGCTCCAATTGCGGTATCCAGGAAGCAACGGGCAAAGTTCTGAAGGAACGACTTCCCTTCCTGCCCTCCCGATACAGCGTCCATTTCCGTTACAGTCAGTGTTCTCATGTGTTTCTCCTTTGGTATGGCTATCTGATTTCGCGGTCCGCATGGACCGCTCCGTGCCGTTCGCATTGGGTGCAATGACGAACTGGCGACAAACGTAACAGCCGGACAGCGAACATTCGCCGTTAGAAACGGGGCAGTCCGTCCAGATTGACCTTCGGGTCCTGGACAAGAATCTGGTCCGAACACGTGGATGTCCACCAAGGCCATGGGAGGCGCAGGCCATTGATCAGGTTTGCGGTGGTGCCGAGTCCCGCCGCACAGCGCGATTCCTTTACTGGCTTGCCCGATCTCGTAAAATGACCCGACGCATCCGGATGCGCCTCGCACTGGCAACAACCGCAGGAATCGGGAGACACCGCATGAAACAAATCAACGTCGGCATCATCGGCACCGGCTGGTGCGGCGGCATCCGCGCCGATACCTGCGCTGCCAGCGCGCTGGTGGACGAACTGCACATCGCCGAGATCGACGAGGCGCGCCTGCAGGCGGTTGCGGCGAAGACGGGGGCTGCCTCGGCAACAACCGACTACAGTGACCTCATCGCCAACGAGTCCATCGACACCATCATCATTTCGGCAACGCCGGAGACCACTCACTATCCCATGGCGCGGGATGCGCTGCTGGCCGGCAAGCACGTCTTTCTGGAAAAGCCGCTGGCCCTGACACTGGACGAGGCCGACGAACTCATCCGCATCCAGAGGGCGAGGGGGCTGAAGTTCGCCATCGGCTATTCCCAGCGCTTCAACCACAAGTTCGCCTACGCGAAGAAGCACCTGGGAGACGGGACCATCGGCGACCCGGTCTGCGCGCTGGTGAGCCGGCACCTCACCCGGAGCCTCGGCAACAAGATCAGCGGCCGCATCAAGCTCTCTCCGGCCGCCATGGAAGCCACCCACGACATCGACTTTCTGCTTTGGCTCATGGAGCCGGCGCGCCCGATTCGCGTCTACTCCCAGTCCTCCTACGGCGCCATGAAGCACATCACCGGTTCCGAGGACGCCCAGTGGATCATGGTGACCATGGACAACGGGGTGATCCTCAACATCGGGGCCGGCTGGACGATGCCGCCCGGGTATCCCAACTATTCCGGCACCTGGATAGAAATCACCGGCACCGAGGGGATGCTGGTGATCGACGACACCCACCGTGACGTGATCGTCAATACCATGCAGAAGGGCATCCAGTTGCCCATGTCGCCCATGCCGGGCGAGCGGGTGGATCATGTCTTTGCCGGCCCGATGCACGACGAGACGGTCCATTGGATCGAGGCGGTGGCGTACGACCGTCCTGAAATGTGCTCTGCGGAAGCCGCGCGACGCGTGATGGACGTGTACATTGCGGCCGACCTCTCGGTCGAACGCCAACAGGCAGTGGACCTGCCCCTGAGCGCATCCGCGCCGGCATCAGCCGCCGCGTGATCCGCCGTCTCCTGGGCGCAGCCCCGGCGCTGGCGCGCCAGGCGGACGCGCGCTTCACCGCCGTGGTGTTCGTGCTCGCGGCGCTCGCGCTGACTTTCAGCGGCTGGCTCATCGTCGATGCGCCCATCCCGCTGGAACGGGAACTGCTGGCGATGAGTCCGCGCGTATTTCCCTATCTGATCCTGCTGAGCACGGTGTCGGTGGCGGCGATCTTCCTGGGGCTTCGCATGCGCGAGGTTGGCTCGGGTACCGCCCCTCCCGGCGTCGCCGGCACAGCCACCTCCCGCACCGCCATGCTGAGGCAGCTTGCCTTCCTGGTCATCTCCGTAACCTGCGCACTGGTGCTCAGCACGCTGGGATTCATGATCACCATGTTCATACTGATGGCAAGTACCTCGATCCTTGTGGGCAACCGCAACCCCTTGCAGATTCTCGGCATCAGCATCCTGATCCCGCTGGGCTTCTACATTGCGGTAACGCACGTGATGCGCACGGCGCTGCCGGAAATCGATCTGGTGCAGCGGGCGCTGGCGCCGTTGCTGCGGCTCCTGCCTGCCTTCTAGCGCATGTGACGCCCTGAAACCATGCTGATCGACCGGACGAAATAGCCAGATGATCGAAACGCTGCTCGCCGGTCTGGACGCCGCACTGCGCATCGACACGTTCGTGTGGATCGCCGGCGGACTGTTGCTGGGCATGCTGATGGGCTCGCTGCCCGGATTCACCACCTCCATGGGGATGTCGGTACTGGTGCCCATCTCCTTCCTGGTGGGCGACCCCTTGATCGGCATTCCGTTTCTTATCGGCGTCTACAAGGGCGGCATCTACGGCGGCAGCGTACCCGCCATCCTGATCTCCATGCCGGGGACGGGGGCTTCCATCGCCACGGTATTCGATGGCCATGGGCTGACCCGGAAGGGGCAGCCACGCAAGGCGCTGGAGATGGGGCTGTTCGCGTCGGCGATCTCGGATACCTTCAGCGACATCTTCACCCTGGCAATGATCATCCCCGTGGCGGCCATCGTACTCGGTTTCGGTCCGCCGGAGATCGCCGCGGTGATGTTCCTCAGCCTGGTCATCATCGCCGTGACGTCCACGGGCCCGGTGCTCAAGGGACTGCTCATGCTCTGCCTGGGCGTGTGGTTCGGCTTCATCGGCGCGGATCCCTTTTCCGGGATGCCCCGATACACCTTCGGCACGCAGGAGCTGTACGACGGCTTCCATCTGATCCCGATGCTGATCGGGCTGTTCGCGCTGCCGGAGATTTTCGCTGCGGTCAAGGAGGGGGACGTGGCGGGCGCTTGCGCGGTGCAGTTCGTGGGCGAGAAGCTCCGCCTGGAAGAGCTCAGGCGGAGCCTGCGAACGATCTTCCGCTCCACCGCCATCGGCACAGGCATCGGACTGGTGCCGGGGCTGGGTCAGCCCATCGCCGCCATGATGGGGTATATCGCGGCCAAGAACGCCTCGAAGCACCCGGAGCGCTACGGCAAGGGTGAGCTGGACGGCGTGGCCGCGGCCGAGGCCGCCAACAATGCCGTCAACGGCCCCACCATGGTGCCGCTACTGACACTGGGGATTCCGGGCGATGCAGTCACGGCTCTGCTGCTGGGCGCCTTCATGATGCAGGGACTGCGTCCCGGTCCGACGCTGCTGGAGACCAACGGAGAAATCGTCTTCGCGATCCTGATTGCCATGGTCTTTGCCAATCTCCTGTTCGTGATCATCGGCTACCTGACCATTCCGTTCTTCGCCCGCGTGGTGACCATCAAGCGCTCGCTGCTGATTCCGATCACCATCATGCTGGCCTTTGCCGGCACCTATCTGGCCCGTGGCAATCCCTTCGACATCGTGACCCTGATCGGCTTCGGCTTGATAGGCATTGCAGCGCGGGAAGCGAAGTTCGACGTCGCCCCCATGGTCATGGGCTTCATCCTGGGGCGTGAGCTGGAGTACAGTTTCGGCCAGACCCTGGCAATGGCGGGCTCGGACTGGCTTCGGTTCGCGTTCACCGAGCGGCTTGGGATGACCGCGGTGGTACTGGTTACGCCGGCGATCGGGACGCTTCTCGGGATCCGAATGAAGCGGTTCCGGGAAAGGGCGTTGACGAGAGAGGCGACGGCGGCACAACAGAGCGAATGAGCGATGCATGTCGGAATTGAAAAACCTGCCTGGATGGTTCTGCTATTCGCAGCGGGATTGTTCGGCCCTGCCGCCTGCGCCCAATACCCCGAGAAACCCATCACGCTGGTCACGCCTTTCGCCGCCGGCGGCTCCAGCGACCTCAACGCGCGGGTGTTCACGCGGTTCCTGACCGACTACCTGGGCCAGCCGGTGCTCATCAAGCTGGTGCCGGGACAGGCCGGACAGAAGGGCACGCTGGAAGCCGTGCAGGCCCCGCCGGACGGCTACACGCTGCTGCTGACCGACAACTACCGCGATCAGCTTCACCAGCACACGTTTCGCAACGATGCCTACGACACAAACCGGGACCTGGTGCCCGTGGCACGCGTCAACTACGGTCAGGTCGCCATAATCGTGCGCTCGGACAGCCCCTACGAGACCTGGGCGCAACTGGAGGCCGACGCACGGGCAAGGCCGGGCGAAATCACCTTTTCGCACAGCGGCTTGTGGGTAGCGTTCTTCGTACCCGGGCTACAGATCATGAAGAACAGTGTTTGTCGAGCAGGTACCCGACATAGAGTTGCGCCACTGCGGCTACGGCGAAAACCAGGAACGTGTAGCCTCCGATGGCGGTGGCCGATCCGGCGATCTCGACGAGGCGCTCGTCAAGAATCTTCGGCAGCGCAAAGGTGGTGCCCTGGAAGATGATGCCGCCAATCACGGTCGTGAGCATGATGATGGAGAAAAGGCGAACGAATACATCACGGTCTACGGAGGACGCTCCGGGGCCGGCCGGTTCCGCGGCTGCCCGTGCTGTGGCGCCCTCGGCGCGTCGCCTCCGACCCGCCCAGACGATGGCCGCGTAAGCAATGCCAAGGCCGATGGAGACGATACCGGGCAGGATGAATGCGTTGCGCCAGCCTCCGGTGTCGATGAAATAGCCTGTAATCAGTGCCGCGGCGGCCACACCCAGATTGCCGAAGACGCCGTTGACTGCCAGCGGCACCCCCGTCTTTTCTCGTCCGTGCACGACCATCGCAAGCCCCACCGGGTGGTAAATCGCGGCGAACGCCCCGATGGCGAGCAGCCCGAGTGCGATCTCGATGGGCGTGTTTGCGAGCGCGGTGGCGATCGAACTCGCCCCGATACCGATGAAGAAGACGACCATCACGCCTTCCCGGCTCCACTTGTCTGCGAGCCAGCCGGCCGGCAGCGCGCAGACCCCGAAAGCGATAAACCCCGGCGTGGCATAGGGGATGAGTGCCGCGTAGCTCATGCCCCATTCCTCGGTAAGCCGCAGCGCGGCGACGGTCGCGAAGATCAGCATGAAGAGGTGGTCGAGAAAGTGCCCGACGTTGAGGAAGAAGAAGTTCAGACGGTTGTTGCTCATGGTTCGGGGTTACCGTCACTTTCGGCAGGAACGACAGGTCACGGTCGCATCAGGCCAGCGCCTGCTCCAGGTCCGCGATGAGTTCGTCCACCCGCTCGATGCCGACGGACACGCGCAGCAGGTTCGCCGGTACGACACTGTTCGGGCCTTCCACCGTTGCGCGATGTTCGATGAGGCTCTCGACTCCGCCAAGCGAGGTCGCGGGCACGAACAACCGCGTGCGTGTCGCCACCCTCCTGGCGGCTTCGGCATCGCCGGCGAGGAGCAGCGAGAGCATGGCGCCGAAGCCGCCCTGCATCTGCCGCGCCGCTATGGCGTGACCGGGATGAGACTCGATCCCGGGGTAGAGCACGGCATCGAGCCTTGGGTGGTGCTCGAAGTGCCGGGCGATCGCCAGCGCGTTCGCCGACTGGCGCTCGTAGCGCAGGTGAAGGGTGCGCATGCCGCGCAGCAGCAGCCAGCACTCGAAAGGACCGAGCACGCCTCCCATCAGCGTGCGTGCGCGGTTGATCTCTTCCCAGCGCGCGTCGACGGCCCTCGTTGCCAGCACGCCTGCCGTCACGTCGCTGTGTCCGGCGAGATACTTGGTGCCGGAATGAAAGACGATGTCGGCGCCGAGGTTCAGCGCCCGAAGCGTGACCGGCGGCGCCACCGTCGCATCGACCGCGAGGATCGCCCCCGCCGCGTGTGCCGCCGCCGATGCGGCCCGCACGTCGATCACATCCCAGGTCGGATTCACCGAGGGCTCGATCCAGACGACCGCAGTTTCGCCGGCCTGAACCGCACGCTCAAGGGCGCCGGGTTCAGTGGCATCGAAAAAGGCGACATCGATCCCACGACGCTTTGCAAGACGGCGCAGCCAGTCGGCGGCGCCGTGATACATCACTCGCGGCGCAACGATGCGCTGACCCGAGCGCACCGTTTCGAAAAATGTAGACACACCCGCAAGCCCCGACGAGAACAACAATGCATCCTCGGCACCTTCCAGCCTCGCCAGAACCTCTTCGACCCGCCGACCGGTCGGGTTGGCGATGCGGCTGTACTCGAATCCCTGCAACTCGTAGCGCTCGTCGCGCGCATAGGTCGTGGCGGGATGAATCGGCGGCACGATCGCGCCCGTTTCCGGATCGATGAAATGCCCGGCTTGGGCGAGCAGCGTTTCCAGGGAGGGATCTGTCTTGGTCATTGGGATCAAGCTGAATTACGGTCCGCGACTGCACCCGGACTCGAGAGTCCAAATGAGGAAGTCCCGGATCGAGCCTGCTTGTAATGGATGATTGGCAAATGATGACACAGGTTGCCGCATTTGGAATACGTCTGAAGTTGAAACATGGCTGGTGGATTCCCCAATCGGAAATCAGATCAATGCAAACAGGGTCCCGGGTCGCAGCGGTGTCTGTCTACAAGCCGTAAAGATCCACCCTTAACCTGGCCGGAACTTGCTCAGCCACTCGTAGTGGATGCGCGCGCTGCTGCAAAGCGCCTCGTATTTTTCCGGCACTTCCGGATCCGAGCGGTGGTAACGCTTGAAGCCCGTGGACTTTTCCACGTTTCTGTACCAGTGCGGTGCCCAGACACCGTCGGACTTTCGGGGTCCCGGCGGCCAGGAAAGCATGGACTCGGACAGGTAGTCCGCGCCGAGAGATTCGCACAGCAAGGCCAGCGCGGCATCGGGGTCACGCAGCACGTCGGCGGCGTCAGTCACACAAGGCGGCTTGCCCGTGACCGCGGAAATTTCCCGGAACAGTTCGGCCTGCCTGGCGATACCGATGTCGTGCTCGTCCACCGAGGGCATTTTTTTCAGGTATGAGGCGATGACCTCGGCGGGGTCGCGAATGAGGAAACAATGCCGCATGCCGGCGCACCAGCCCATGTCCATGCCCTGCGGCACGTGCTTGGTCATGTGTTTCTGGTAGAACAGGGGCGTTGTTACGGATTGCTCGGTGAGCTGGCGGATCACTTCCGCACGGTCCGTGCTTTGGGAAGCAATCACGGCCTCCCTGCCAGGGTGGGGCAGGCCCGACTCATGCAGGTAGCACGCGTAGAACGGTTCATCGACCACCGTGCAATCGGGCCTGTTTTCCCAGCTTCGCATCATCGCGGTGGAGATGTTGCGGGGCCCGGACCACATGGCGATGCAAATCGTCATTGTCTTCCGACGTCGCACTCGCTGTCGATGAGTTGCCGGTAGAGCGCCTGCAAGCGTCGGGTCATCGGGCCGGCCTGACCATCGCTGGCCCGCCCATCGCCGGTCGAGCCATCGCCGAGCCGCCCATCGCCGATAGTGCGGCCATCGATCTCCGAAACCGGGGTCAGGCCCGCAAAGGTACCGGTGACGAAGGCTTCCGCCGCGCCGTAGGCCTGCATCACGGAAAAGTTCCTCTCGTACACCGGGATGTCATTCGCCTTGCAAAGATTGATGACGTTGCGCCGGGTAATGCCGTCCAGGCAGTAGTCGCCGCTGGAGGTCCAGACCTCGCCGTCCCGCACGATGAAGAAGTGGGTCGAGTTGCAGGTCGCCACGTGACCGTGGGGATCCAGCATCAGGGCCTCGTCGTAGCCCGCCTTGCTGGCCTGGATGCAGCCGAAGATGCAATTCAGCTTGGAGTGGCTGTTGATCCGCGGGTCCTGGACGTCGGCATAACCCCGGCGCACGTACACCGTGTAGAGCCGCACGCCACGGTCGTACATCCCGGGATCGGGCAGCTTGAACTCGGGGATGATGACGATGGTCGGTCCGCCGACGTTCATGGCGGGGTCCTGGTATGGGGTTGACTTGATGCCCCGGCTGACCATCAGGCGAATGTGGACGTCGGATTCCATGCCGTTGGCATCCACGGTGTCGTAGAGGCGTTGCTTGAGGTCGGCCCGGTATAGTCCCGGGTCGAGGTCCAGAGCCTTGGCGCCCTCCCACAGGCGTGCCAGGTGGCGGTCCAGGAAGGGGATAACTCCGTGGTGCAGCCGCAGTCCCTCCCAGATGCCGTCGCCGAGGATGAATCCACTGTCGAATACGGAGACGACAGCCTTGTCCCTCGGGTACAGCTCGCCGTTGATGTTGATCCTTATGTTCCGGTTGCGTTCGTCCGCCTGAACGGTATGCGTGCCGGTGGTCATGGGCTTTCGCCTGTCCTGACCGAATCGATGTACCGGTCGATTGCGCCATCCAGCATATCCAACGGTACGCCGCCGTTCATGAGAAGGGCATCGTGAAAATCCCTGATGTCGAAGGCTTCTCCCAGTTCTTCGGTGGCCCGGGCCCTGAGTTCCAGTAACTTCAGTTCGCCCATCTTGTACGCGAGCGCCTGACCGGGCCAGGAGATGTAGCGGTCGATCTCCGTTCGTACGTTCTGCAGCGACAAGGCTGTATTGTCCGCCAGGTACTGCAGCGCGTCATCCCGGGACCAGTCCTTGTAGTGCATGCCGGTGTCGACCACCAGCCGCACCGCGCGCCACATCTCGTAGCTCAGGCGTCCGAAATGATCGTAGGGGGTTTCGTAGATGTCCATTTCGATACCGAGTTTCTCGGAGTAGAGTCCCCAGCCCTCGCCGAAGGCGTGCGGGTAAAAGATTTGCCGGAATTCGGGCAACTGCGTCAATTCCTGCGCCAGTGAAATCTGGTGGTGGTGCCCCGGCACGCCTTCATGAACGGTCAAAGCCGCCAGAGTGTAGAGTGGCCGTTTGTCGAGAGCGTAGGTGTTGACCATGTAATAGCCGCCGCGACGGCCGCCCACCGGCGCGCTCCAGTAACGCCCCGTGGTGTAGTTGGGGGCCAGATCGTCCGGCACCGCCATCACGCCGTAGGGCATGCGCGGCAGGGTCCTGAAGAACGCCGGCATCCGGCCGTCCACCTTCTTCGCGATATAGGACGCTTCCCTGAGCAACTGCCCGGGGTCGTCCACATAGAATCGGGGATCGGTCCGAAGGAACTCGATGAACTCGGCAAACGTGCCGTCGAATTCCACCTGCGCGATGATTTCGTCCATCTCCGCCCGGATCCTGGCGACCTCCCGGAGTCCGAGTTCGTGGATATCATCGGGGTGCGCGTCGTCGAGCGAGGTGAAGAAACGGGTCAGATCTTCGTAGTACGCCCGGCCGTTCTCCAGGGAGGATGCGCCGAGCGAGTCTCGGGCTCCGGGAATGTACTCATCGGTGAAGAATTGCAGGAACGCCCGGTATGCGGGGATCACGGTTTCGGCAATGGCCGCTGTGGCCTCGGACCGCAGCCGGTCGGCCTCGTCGCCGCTGAAGTACTCGGGGATACTGAGAAACGGCGTGAAAAACACGCTGTCGTCCGGACTCTCGACGATGGCACCGGAGATGGACGGCACGATCCCTTCCAGAATTACCCGGGGCTGCGTGAATCCATCCGCAAGCCCGTCCCGCATGTTGGCGATGTTCTGCGCGAAAAACGATTCCACCGCTTGCAGCCGCGACAGATACGTCTCGTAGTCGTCAATCGCGCCGAACGGCATCGATTCGTACATGCGCTGAATCCGGATGTGGAATCCGGAATCGCTCGTGAAGGGCATTCGGTACGAGCGGTACGTCGCCAGGTTTGCCCGATGACCGACCACGAATTCGAACAGGTCGTAGTTGGTCCGGTCGTCCGGAGACAACGTGTCCCGGCCGATCGCTTCGAGCCGCTCCAGGAATTGCAGGTCTTCTTCCAGGGCGCGCTGTTGCGCTGCGGCCGACATGTCCGGCAGGCGGTCGTTGTAGTCGGTGACTCCCCGGCTGCTCGCGAACAGCGGGTCCCGCTGCAAGCGGCGGTCCCATTCATCTGCGAACAGCTGATGAAGTTCGGCTCCCGCTGTTTCCTGTTGTCCGAGTGCCGCTGGCGAGGCGGCGACAAGCAGCGCCGCGCCGAATACGCCGGCGGCAAGATTCGATCGATCCACCATGGCGATCCCCCGTGATGTTTGAATGGTTATCGTGACATACCAGTTTAGAGCCCGGCCCGGTTGCGCCCCTTGACGGCCCTGTTGACCACGTTGACGGGCCAGCGGCCCTCGAGTAGCCGGCGAACCTCGCTGGGCGCACCCCGCTGCAGCCCTTCCATGGCCCCCTCGCTGTACCAGGCGGCGTGGGGGTTGATGATGACGTTCTCGCGCGTGCGCAGGGTGTGGTCCTCGGGCAGCGGTTCCGGATCGGTGGTGTCCAGCGCGCAACCCGCGATCTCTCCGGCGTCGAGGGCGTCGATCAAGGCCGCGGTGTCGACGATGGGTCCCCGCGAGCAGTTGATGAGCACCGCGGTGGGCTTCATCTGCGCAAAGGCATCGGCGTTGAGCATGCCGCGCGTCTGCGGGGTCAGGGGCGCGTGCACGCAGAGGTAGTCCGCCTGTTCCAGAACCTCGGCCAGCGCGGCCTTCTGGCCGGGCGCATCGAACTGGCCCTGTTCCACGAACGGGTCGAAATAAAGTACGCGCATGTCGAGCGCCGCGGCCGCCGTCGCCACGCGGCGGGCGATGTTGCCGAAGCCGATCAGGCCGGCGGTGGTACCGGCAACACGGTACATCGGTTTGCCGGGAGGAACCGCCCAGCCGCCGCTGCGGACCTGGCGGTCGTAAAATGTGATCTTCCTGGCCGCGCTCAGCATCATCGCCAGCGTGTGCTCGGCCACTTCCTCGATGCAGTACGTCGGATTGTTGGTCACGATGATGCCCGCTTCCGTGGCGGCATCCAGGTCGATGGTGTCCACGCCGATGCCATAGCGGGCGATGATCCTGCATCGGGGCATCCGCGCCATGACGTCGGCGGTGATGGGTCCCCCGTACGTATTGAGCAGGGCGTCGCAATCCGCGGCCTCGGGGAAAAAGGCCTCCGGATCGGTCACCTGCAACGGGGTCAGATCGGCGAGCGCGTCGAGAATTTCACGCTCCACGTCCAGGGACTCCCACACGTAGTCGGTCAGGACGACTTTTGCCTTCGTCTGCATATCGGCATTTCCTTGAAAATTGTCCAATTCGGAAATCGGAACCGGAGTCTATTCTACTTTTCAATTGGTGTGCCGGCACATCAAGAGCGCGTTACGGACTGTGCGGGGCTCAAGTCGACGTCAGCCCAGGAATTCAGACACGCACGAGCGCTTCTCGCCCGAAATCTCCACAGGGCCCGCAATAATTGTAGTTTCAGTGGTTCGTGTAGCGGCAAGCTCTGCCTGAACCAGCAGGACTCCAATTGTTCTAAGATACGTTGATAGAAATTCTATTTTGGATCGTAACGTTCCAAGAATACGGTCAATGAACGAATTGAAGTGCATTCGGGCCTTCGTCAAGGTGGTCGAGGTTGGCAGTTTCGCCGAGGCCGGTCGTCAGACGGACACCGCGAAATCGGTCATCGCAACGCGGATCAACCAGCTTGAGGAACACCTCGAACTTCAGTTGTTGCAACGGTCGACGCGACGTTTGAACGTAACCGATGCGGGTACGGAGTTCTACGAGCGATGCGTGCGCCTGCTGGCGGAGTTCGAGCAGGCGAAAGCGGCCGTGCACTCGACCGAGTGGGCATTGAGCGGCACGTTTCGGGTCAGTTGCAATTCGTCCGTGATTGCGGCGTTTCTCGCGCAGGACCTTTGTGAATTTCGGTCCCAGCATCCGCAACTGCAGATCGAACTCCGCCAGCACGATCGATTCTGCGACCCGGTACAGGAAGGGTATGACGTCAGCATTCAACCAACCTCGGTCCTGCCCGGTACGCTGCAAAGGACAGAGGTGTTTCCGGCGCGGCGGGCCGTGGTCGCAACACCGGAGTATCTGGAAAAGAACGGCCATCCAACATGCCCCGCCCACCTGCAGGACCATAGCCTGGCACACAACGATCACGTCGAGCCGGATTGCATTCTGCGATTCGACAACGGCAATGAGTTCGAAACCGTGCAGATCAAGCCTGTCGTCAGAACGAACACGATCCACATGCTCTACGCAGAGGTCACGCAGCACAACTGCATAGCGTTGATGCCGGTCTTTTTCATTGAACGGGAACTGATCTCGGGACAATTGGTACCGGTTCTTCCTAATCTGACCGTCAGCAGCGCCAAGATATACGCCTACTACCGGAAGTCGTCGTTCGTACCCACGAAAGTTCGCATATTCATCAACAACCTCCGCAACAAGTATGGGAACTTCCCGCCGTGGGAGAAGCGGCTCCTGGAGAAACACCCGGAATACGCCCTTCTTCTGGGCCGGTAGTACTGGACACTACCCTCAAGGCGACCAGTAAACCCGGACCAGACAGGGTCCTTTGACCAGAATTTGCTGTTCCGGCCGTCTGCGCACACGCCCGACTCAATTGTACTGTTTTTTAGAACGTATAAGTCAAAAAAGTACGTATTATCAATTCATTTTCGGTCAATTACACTTCAACTACTACGATGCGCCTCCACACATGGATCAAGCGGGTGGGGGAGGGTGTAACGCCGCCGGTGATTGGCGGAAATACCTATGGGGGTCACAAATGGCTAGTCAAAATCCAGTCCGCGCAATCCTGACTTGCGCAATCGCTTCACTCGGCGCAGGAACGGCTCTTGCACAGGGAGTCCTTGAAGAAGTGGTCGTAACGGCAACCAAGCGTGCAGAGAGCATCCAGGATGTTCCGGTCTCCGTAAGCACAGTATCGAGGGAACAAATCGCGAACCAGGGTATCTCCGACATGGAAGACCTGTCGCTGTACGTTCCGAACTTCGAAATCAACAGTGCCTCTATCCTGCCGAACCTCTATATGCGCGGGCTCGGGCCCGGCGCGACACATTCGATCGAGCAGTCCGTCGGCCGGTTTGTCGACGGCGTCTACATCAGCCGCGCGGCAATCAACCTGCATGGGTTCATGGACGTGGAGAACGTGGAGTTCCTGCGCGGGCCGCAAGGCACTCTGTTCGGGAAGAATACCGTGGCCGGGGCGTTGATAATCAACACGGCCGATCCTACCGACAGTTTTGAGAGTGGCTTCTCCGTTTCAACAAGCGGTTACAGCACGACGGGTGGAAAAAGGCAGCTACAAGGCTTTGTGTCAGGGCCGCTCGGCGAGAACCTTGCGGGGCGTATCGCCGTACGACTCGGGAGTACCGACGGGTTTTACACGAACAGACTGGAAGGTCCCGGCGGACCGAATGGGTCCGATACCGGCGTAAGAGTAAAGCTGGCATGGACGCCCGGCGACCGGACGAGCGTGGATCTCAAGGTGGAATTCGACCAGTTCGATTCGGAGGGTCCCGATACCGCGGAGATCGCTGACACTGGCGGTCCGCCCCTGTTCGTCTACCGGATTCCGTCGCCGAACTTCACGCCGGAGCTCGATTGGATCGTCGATGTCGATTGCACGGACATCATCGCCGACCGCGATACGGATGGAGACGGCGCGGCCGATACCGCATTCAACGCGGGTTCATTCTGTCCCAGCCGTGACCAGGAGTCTTCCAATGTCACGTTGACGATCGAGCACGATTTCCCTGACGGGACGCTGACCTCGATCAGCGCACTTCAGGACTATGACTACAAGCACAATTTCGTTGGGCTCGATATGGGCCTTGCCAGCGGATTCCGCGCACGGAGGAACGAGCAATACGACAACTTCTCCCAGGAGTTGCGCTATACATCGAACACTTCGGACGCATTCGACTACATCGTCGGAGGTTACTTTGAGAATACCGAAGTCAACCGGCATCAGAATTCGAGTATCAATCTGGTCACGATTTTCCGCGATCCGGGACATCTCTACATGGACCGCTACGAGCCGTGGACGATCGGGACCACGACATTCGCGGCATTCGGGCAGGTCAGATGGCATATTGCCGACGATCTGACGGTGATTCTGGGCGGCCGGTACGCCACCGAGGACAAGGATTTCGATTTCGAGCGCTACTTCGCGGAGTACGGCACCAACAATCGACTCAACGTTCCCGGCGGTCCCGGCGGACCCCCGCTCGCCGTCACCGACAGCCGTTCGGAAAACAAGTTTACGGGTTCTGCCACGCTGCAATGGCAATCGAGCGACGACGCCATGCTCTACGCCGCTTTTTCGCAGGGCCACAAGACAGGCGGTTTCAGCGATCGGATTGACAATCCCCTGGCGGATTACGAGTACGACGAGGAGAACGTCAACTCCATCGAACTTGGCGCCAAGACAACGAGCCTCAATGGCGCGCTGGCGTTCAATGTCGCCGTGTTCAGCATGGACGTCAAGGGATTGCAGCTCGCGACCCAGATACCCGGCACAGTACCCGCTTTTTCCGTTTCCAACGCGGCGGACTCAACCAGCCAGGGCGTGGAGGTTGACCTGACCTGGGCTGTCAATGACGTGTGGACATTGGGTGCAAACGCCGCCGTCACGGACGCCAGCTACGATTCCTTTCCCGGGGCCGAGTGCCACGCCGGCACGCCGGTGACGCCGGATCCCGTTACCGGCACTTGCGACCTGGCCGGACTGCCGCTGATCTTCGCACCGGACCTGAAGGGCACCGTGTTTGCCGATTTTCTCTTCGAAGATGCATTCGGCGGTTGGGATTTCGGAGGCCGCTTCGATTACACGCGGTCGGATGAGCAATACACCGATATCTCCTACCAGGACAACGTGTTGACGGATGCCTACTCCATCGGCAATGCAGGCCTTCGACTCGTTTCGCCGAATGAACGGATTACGGTCTCTCTGATCGGGGCCAATCTGACCGACGAGGCGTTCTGCGCATGGTGTATTCCGTCCGGCCCCAACGTGCTGGCTGCGATGAACCCGCCGCGGGAAATCGGGCTGAGATTCTCGGCTGATTTCGACTAGTCCGGATTTCGACTGGTCGGCTCACCGAACGGGTATACTTCAACAGCCGGAGCCAAATGGGTTTTGTCACTCCGACCAACGAGTCCGTGCTCGAGTTCGAGGGATTGCACCTCTATCACAGCGGTGTATCGAACTGTTCGATGCGTGTTTGCATGACGCTTGAAGAAAAGGGGCTTGAGTGGACAAGCCACCATCTGAACATTCTGCGCAAGGAACACATCACGCCGGAGTACTTCGGCATCAATCCGAACGGGTTGGTGCCGACACTGGTCCACGACGGCAAGGTCGTGATCGAATCGGACGACATCATCGATTACCTGGACGACCAGTTTCCCGACCCGCCGCTGAAACCGGCCGACGATGGCGACCGGAATGACATGTACTTGTGGCTGCGCCGTGCAACGGCGATCCATTTGAAGGCGGTGAAACCGTACATCTACCACATACGTGTCGGCAAGCGAATGGCTCATTCGCAGGAAGATGACGAAAAGTACAGGTCGCTGCAGAAGAACCCCGATCTGCTGGAGTTTCACCGCAAGAGTACCAACGAGGGCTTCTCCGACGAAGAAATCGGGCGGGCCCGAATGACATTGAACGACTGTTTCGCCGAGCTGGATGCCATCCTCGATGAGCACAGCTGGCTTGCAGGAAACCGGTTTTCACTGGCGGACATTGCCTGGGTTCCGTTGCAATTCACGCTACACAGGCTGGCGAATTACGAATTCGGCTCGCTTGGCAATGTAGCCGACTGGTCGCGTCGACTGAGCGCGCGAGACAGTTACCAGGCCGGCATTATCAGGTGGTGGCCGTCCGGGTTCGACTCCGTATAGCACCATGCTGGAACTCTATCACCACGGATCATCGGTTTGCGCCGCGAAGGTCCGCTTCGCGATGGCAGAAAAGGGTGTAGTGCCGGATGAAATGCACTACATCGACATTCTCAAGGGCGAACAGTTCGAACCGGATTACCTGAAGATCAACCCGAAGGCCGTCGTGCCCGCGCTGGTACATGACGACCGCATCATCAACGAATCAACAGTCATCTGCGCATACGTCAACGACGCATTCGACGGGCCGGCGCTGATGCCGAAAGATCCTCTGGCGCGCGCCAGGGTGAGGTTGTGGGAAAAGGCCGTGGACGAACAGTTGCATCCGGCGTGCGGCGAACTCACGTTCGTTTGCTGTCACCGGCACATCTTGATGCGGTTGGGCGAAGAGAAGCTCCGGAAGTTCCTTGGCAGTACGCCGGACCAGTCGGTCACATCGACCTGGAAGGAGCGGAAGAAACAGATCGTTCGTCTGGGATTCGATGCACCCGGTATCGACAGGACGATCCGCCTCTATGACGACTACCTGTCGAAAATGAACGAGGCACTCCAACAGAACACGTGGTTGGCCGGCGCCGATTTTTCCCTGGCCGACATAGCTCTGACGCCTTACGTAAATCGTCTGGACATGCTGAGCATGTCGGCAATGTGGACAGGCGGGCGATTCCCGTTCGTCGAAGCCTGGTTCGACCGGATCAAGGCAATGAAGTCATTCACGCCGGCTTTCCTGGATTGGTGTCCGGCTGATCTGACCAAGGACCTCGAGACGTTCGGTGCACAAAGCTGGCCCGACGTAAAGCGAATCATCGGAATCAAGTGAGGAAGGCCTATGGGGCGCATGAGCGGAAAAGTAGCAGTTGTGACCGGGGCGGCCCAGGGAATTGGCCGCACCTACGCGGAGGCGCTGGCAGCCGGCGGCGCAAGCGTTGTAGTCACCGATATCGACGACACGACGGACGCTGTCGCGGCGATCAGGGCGGCAGGCGGCGAAGCGATCGGCATGACAACCGACGTGACGTCGGACGACTCGCTGGAAGAGATGGTCAGGGAGACGGAATCGGCCTTTGGGCCGATCGAAGTGCTGGTCAACAATGCCGCCGTTTTTGCAGCGCTTGCCATGAAACCGTTCATGCAGATTCCCAATGACGAATGGGACCTGGTCATGCGGGTGAACGTCCGGGGGCCGTTCCAGGCGGCAAAGGCGGTGGCGCCCAGCATGAAGAGGAACGGGCGCGGCAAGATCATCAACATCTCGTCGGGTACCGTGCTTCGCGGTGCGCCCATGTTTCTTCACTATGTGTCTTCGAAAGGCGCGGTCATTGCCCAGACCCGGGCGATCAGTCGGGAACTCGCTGCCGACAACATCCACGTGAATACGATTGTCGTCGGGTTTACGGAGAGCGACGGGGTCAGGGAGCACAATCAACTCGGCGCAGCACGTGCGCCTACGCTAGCGATGCGAGCCATCAAGCGTGACATGCTGCCGGAAGACATTGTCGGCGCCATGCTCTTTCTCGCAAGCGAAGACAGTGACTTCATCACGGGCCAGAGTATCAACGTGGACGGCGGTGCCCTGAATCAATAGACGCGAACCCGGAGGTAGTGCAAATGAGCAGGTCATCGGCAGCACGGGACTACGGCCCCGTCGATCATTGGATCGACGGCAGGAACATCCCGCCACGGGGCGGAAAGTACTTTGCAACCAGGAATCCGCTGGATGATGCCGTGCTGACCGAAGCGGCGGCCGGATCGGTGGATGACATCAACTCGGCGGTCGAGACTGCCCACCGGGCTTTCGGTACATTTCGGTCATCGCTGCCGAAGGATCGCGAGCGCATTCTCTGCAAGGCGGCGGAACTTCTGGAGCGCGACCGGGACGAGTTCATCGACATTCTCGTGGACGAAATCGGCTCACCGATCAGGAAAGCAGCATTCGAGGTCGAGAAAGGCTTGTCGTTCCTGCGTGCGGCGGCCGGGATGACGCGTCAGGTCACCGGCAAGACCATCCCGTCGGACGTACCGGGAAAGTTCAGCATGAGCATTCGGTCGCCGATTGGCGTGGTTGCCGCCATCACACCGTTCAACGTGCCGCTGATCAAGGGCGTCCGGCTGAGCTGCAATCCGATCGCGCTGGGGAACACCGTCGTGATGCTGCCGTCCGAAGAAGCCCCGATTCTGTCGAACCGGCTGGCACGCCTGTACGCCGAGGCCGGCTTGCCGGAAGGCGTCTTCAATGTCGTATCCGGCAACGGCTACGATATCGGCGACGCGCTCACGACTCACCCACTCGTCAAGGTCGTCACATTCACGGGATCCTGCCGCGTCGGCCAGCATATCCGGGAGTTATGCGGCAAACACGGCAAACGGTTGACCCTGGAATTGGGCGGCAAGAGCCCGCTGGTTGTAATGCAGGACGCCAATCTCGAGAAAGCCGTTGGCGGGGCCGTGCAGAGCATTTTCCTGTACCAGGGCCAGGTGTGCATGGGGGCGAGCCGGGTCTACGTTCACGAAGATTTGTTCGATACATTTGTGGAGAGGTTTGCGGGGGCTGCCAGCGGGCTCGGGATGGGCGACCTTCGCGACCCGGGCACGGTGATCGGGCCAATCATCAGCGAACGGCAACGGGATCGCGTTCGGGGCCACATCGAGGACGCGCGCGAGAAGGGCGCGACCGTCGTCACCGGCGGAGACTGGATCGACAATCGCTGCCGGCCAACGGTGCTGACGGGCGTCACTCCCGACATGACCGTCTTTGCCGAGGAGACCTTCGGCCCGGTCGTCTCCGTCTATCCCATCGCCAGGCTGGAAGACGCGATCACCGCGTCCAACGACTCGAACTTCGGACTGAGCGCCGCGATCTATACTCAGGACATCTCAGCGGCCATGCAGTACGTGATGAACGTGGAATCGGGAATGGTGCATGTCAACGGGTCCTCATTGCACGACGAGCCCCACGTTCCCTTCGGCGGTACGAAGGACAGCGGATTCGGCCGCGAGGGAACGGAAGAGGACATCGAGGTCATGACGGAGTGGAAATGGGTCACGATCCAGATGCAGTAGTAGCCGCGGCGGAGAGTTACATGAATGAGTTCAAATACGGGTGGAAACCCCTGCTCGCCGCGACGATCGGAACGATGTGCGGCATTTTCACGCTCACCAACTATTCGCAGGGATTTTTTGTCGGTCCCGTTATTGCCGAATTCGGTTGGAGCGCGTCGCAATTCTTTCTGAGCTATACCGTCCTGATGTGCTTTGGCCTGCTGACCGGGCCGCTGATTGGTGCGATCGCACAAAGGTCGGGGCTTCTTGTCGTCGGTGTCGCCGGTCTCATCGGGCACTCGCTCGGGTACGTGATCCTGTCGTTCAACAATGGCTCGTTGATGCTCTGGTACCTGAACTGGGCGTTGCTGGCATTTCTCGGCGCAGGGTCGTTGCCGATCGTCTGGACGAGTGTCCTGAACGGATGGTTCTCCAAACACCGTGGCAAGGCAATCGGAATCACGATGGCGGGAACCGGGCTTGGCGCCTTTCTGTTGCCGCCGATCGTCGAGTTCTTTATTTCCAACTATGGATGGCGAACGGCCTATCGCGGTGTCGGCATCGGGGCGTTGCTGGTATCTCTTCCCATCGTGATCTCGATGTTCAGAGAGGCGACCGGTGCCGTGACGGCAGGCGGCACGCAAGACACAACGACTCAACCCTCGTCGTGGGGGATGACGCGTGGTGAGGCGATGCGCACGGCGCGCTTCTGGATACTCGGCGTCGTGCTCTTCGTGACAGTCATCGTGCTGGCAGGCTTGCTGTCGAATTTCGAACGCATCATGAGCGAAAAGGGGTTCGAGCGCAGCTCGATCGCAACGATTGCAGCCGTCATGGGGCTTACTGTGATCGTGGGTCGAATACTGGCTGGCGTTCTTGTGGATCGCTTCTGGGCGCCTGGTGTTGCAGCGTGCTTTTTCGTGCTTCCAACGGTGGGTTTGCTGATCCTGCTGAACGTGGACATGACCCTGGCAACAGGCGCATTTGTTGGAATTCTGATCGGTCTGGCGGCGGGCGCCGAACTGGATCTGCTCGCATTCCTGACGAGCAAGTACTTCGGGCCGGCCAACTATCCCGCGATCTTCGGCATGATCATTGCCTTCTTTACTGTCGGCGCCGGAATAGCGCCGCCACTCTTCGGGGCAGTTGCACAAGCCTTTCAGGGATACACCGTGATGCTCGCGACCTCCGTGGGACTACTCCTGGTTTCCATCGCGCTCTTTCTGGCGCTCGGGAAATACCCTGCCAGGAGTTCGTAACTTGCGTTCAAATACCGCGTAAGGGAGCTTGCGCTGGGCGAGTTAGCACGAGTTGAAGCGAGCGGAACTCGCCCGTCCTCATCGACGCAAAATTCGGCACATGCAACCATATTCTGATTTGTTTCAGGAAACCGTCAATGCATTTCACCCTCGGGTGTCTGCTGTCCCACGTTTAGCTCACGGTTCGCAGGTTTCGTAGTCCGACGCCATGCACGCCCGCGCCAGATCAGTTGCCCTAATAATCTCATCGCGCGTCATGGACGATTCAATTCTGTCCCGATATTCTCCTGCCAAGTCAACTCCATTGGCGCTGGCAATGTTGAGCCACATGTGAGCTACTGCGTAGTCTTTAAGAACGCCTGTCCCGTTAGCGTACAATCCGCCAAGCGCCAACTGTGCGGCGGGGTTGTCCTGTTCAGCGGCCAGACGAAACCAACGTGCGGCCTCGACCTCATCCTTGAGAACACCCCGCCCTTGAGCGTAATGCACTCCAAGATTGAACTGCGCACCAGGATCATTCTGTTCGGCGGCTAGGCGAAACCAACGTACGGCCTCGACGTCGTCCTTGAGTACACCATTCCCCTCGGAGTAAGCGTCCCCAACAAGAAGCTGCGCCAAGGCATGGCCATGCTCGGCAGCCAGGCGGCGCCAACGCAAAGACTCGGTCTGGTCCTCGGCAACGCCGCGCCCCGAAGAATACGCGCTTGCGAGGGTAAACTGCGCATCGGCGTTGCCCTGCTCGGCGGCCAGACGAATCCACCGCACCGCCTCGACATCGTCCTGCGGCACGCCACTGCCGGCGAAGTAAGCGCGCCCGATCAGTAGCTGCGCATCGGCGATGCCCTGCTCAGCGGCTAGGCGGTACCAAAGCGCGGCCTGAGATTGATCTTGTGGAACCCCGGTGCCTCCGGCATACAACATGCCGAGGGCGACCTGTGCAACAGCGTTGCCCTGCTCGGCAGCCAGCCCGAACCAATATGCAGCTTCCGGATAGTCTTGCGGTACTCCTATCCCAATGGAATACATATGCCCAAGCGCCAACTGCGAATCCGCATGGCCGTGTTCGGCCCCCAATCGGTATGCTTGTGCAGCCTTCGAATAATCGCCTTCGATTTGGGACTGGCGTCCGAGGAGATACCGGATGTCGTCAATGTCGGCAACTTGCTCCCCGTCAGTTTGGCCAACCGCGCCGGGATCATTTTGCGCCAGTAGTTCATGGCCAATAAAGCTGGCCACTGCGAGCAATATTAGTGCTGCGGGTCGTTGTGTGGAGATTCTCTCAACTGACTTCACTGCGGCCTTCCATTCGAGTCATTATGTCCGAGAATTGCCGTGGGCAAACCAGTGCCAGCATACCTCAATACCAAAAGGCCTCTGCCGTTCGCGTTTCCGATCACGGGCAAGTTGGCGGTCTCCCAGCGCTCGTGCGGGGCTCAAATCAATTGTTACTCAGGTCGCGAACTCACGCGCAGCCAACTTGTCACCACGGAGGTTGGACGAACTGGGAATTTCTTGCTTGGAGGAACGGACACAGAATCGAAGGGTTTTGCGGTTGACAGGCTCTGGAGTGTGTTCTATATATGACACATGACGCAGTTTGGCAATAGTATCCGAAAAAGACGAGAACGCTTGCGAGCAGACGACCGACGCTATTCGTTGCGCCAGGTAGCTCAGCGCATCGGCGTGGAGCCGGCCTACCTGAGCAAGATCGAACGAGGCGATGTAGCGCCGCCCTCGGAGGCCACTACGGTTCGGCTGGCGCTGGAATTGGGCGAGGACCCGGACGTGCTTCTGGCGATGGGAGGGAAAGTATCGGGCGATTTACAGAAAATCATCCGCAAGCGGCCAAAGCTGTTCGCCGAATTGATCAGGCAACTGAAGGAAGCGCCCGACGACGCCATTCTCCGAGTGGTGCGCGAGGTGCGCGACGGAGAGTGGTAAGGAGGACCGTCAATGATCACCCTCGAAAACGACGTGCTGAAGTTCCAGTTTCCGGAGGTTCACAAGAACGCAAAATGCTCGATCGGGTTTCAGCGAACCTTGCGCATTCCGGACGATGACCGCGACTATCCGCTGCCGCCCGGTCTGGGCGCGTTCCCGCTACGACATCTGGATGACTATTCGGAGCGTTTGCCCGACACGTGGATTCGACGCGGAGGCGTGGTCGTGCCGATGCACCAAGCCGAGGCCATGTGGATCAACTTTTGCTCAGGATTCGGATACCCGCTCGACTATCCGTTTGCGGTCAAGGTTGCGACCGGAAAGATCTGTGCTCTGACCGGTGACGCCTGGGTCGATCACTTGAACCGAGATCCTCAGGATTATGTAGTGGTGCCTGAACAGCCGTGGCTCGACGGCTACTGCATCGAGAAGGGGGTTATTCGTCAGTTCGTCGCCATGCCGCTGGGCGAGGGCTATACGGTGGAGGAGCAACTCTCCGGCGCCGCAACACACGGAGGGATGCAGATCGTTGCGTATCCCATGAAGCGGGAACGATACGAATCGCTTGTCAGCGACCGACCGCCTAAGATGTCTTACTGCCGGAGTCCAGACTTTTCTGCCGAAAGCATGGGACTTGCGCCAGGCGGACGGATGGAGCAGGAAATCTATGACGATCCCTATGGTCTGGACGCTTGGGACCAACGACATGCCAGCCGGTGCTTTGTCACAATTGTCAATTCCTTACAATGGATGACTGTGACCGGCGAGCAACCGCTGACACACCCCCCTACGGCCAAGACTTATTCCGAAATGGGACTCCCTTGGTTCGAATACTACGGCGGTGATGCCCAGGCAGTGCACGGTGCCGAGAAGCTCGAGAAGATCGCCAGCGTGGCGCAAGTCGCGAAGGAAAAAGGCATGACGCCGATTCCAGACAACGAATCAATTGATGTGACCCGCACGAAAAAGCTGGGCAACCACGGCGCGAGGGAAGTTCGGGAAGGCACTTTCGCAGAGTATGTGGGCAATTGAATTCTTGGATGGCAAATGAGGGATTCGGGGCAGAGCAGTCGTGAGTTGGTTCAAGTCATATGACAAGGAATACGAGGAGTTATTCTCCCGCCTCACCGAAAGATGGGAAATGAAGCCGCACTACGCGAGAGCGTTTCTGGATGCCTACAAGAGAAGCATCGGTAAGGTTCTGTCGAGTGGCAAGAAAAGAATGTCAAAATTGCATGAAAGCACCGACCCATCGGTAAGACTTTTTGCGTTCGTTAATGCGGATAGCCACGATCTTGCCCTCGTCGGGCAGGCTTACACGGCGTACATGACCGACCTTCGGCGTGGAAAGCATGTTGGTACTGACGTTGAAAAGGCGATATGGGCCATTCTTGCAAATCGATCGGATTTGTTTTCGGATGCGGATCGTCTGTTCAGTGAGTACATCAACGAGACTCACGAGGAGAGATTTCCTAGGTTATTCGATGAAGTTTTTGTCGATTGAGGTACAAGCAAAGTGTCGGCGGCATGGGACCCCCAAAAGTTCATTAATGCGCCGATAGTGAGTGCCTCAGCGTGAATGGCTGGCGGCTTGCGCCACATGCACGATTCGATCCGCCAGATAGGGGTGACCGCTTACCCTGTCGTGGAAGCGGGCGTCCGCCGTCACAACCGGATACTGCGTCTGAATCGCGAGGGTGAGATAGAAGCAATCATACACGGGATGGTCCAGGTCGACCGCCAGGCGCGCCGCTCCGGTGGTCAGGTCGAGCATGGAGGCGGGAACCGAGACGGGCGCAGCCCTCAACGCATCTACCGCGTCCGCCAAATCGGCTGCGGTGATGTCGCCGCGCCGGCGCATTGCCCAAAGCGCGTTCGCGGCCTCTGCGAAAACGAGCGCCGGGGCGACAAGTGTCGATCCGCTGTTGAGGAGACCTGCGGCTTCTTCCGAGAATTTCTCGTCGACGAGCCACTTAACCGCGACGCTGGCATCGACCACGTAGCCGTTCACGCGGCGGTGTCCCGGTCGCGGTCCATCCGTATTGTGTCGCTGCTGTCGACCGATGATCGAAGTCGCTGTCGCAACGCCATGGCCCGGGCGGCGAAATCCTCCGATTTGCCCAACAATGATGCGCGCAGAATCTCCCGATGCTCGGCTTCGGCGGACTGCCCGTTGGCGGCGGCCCTTCGCTTGAGCGCGCCGACCACTTCCGGACTGACCTTACGTACCGTCAATTGCGCCATCAGAAATGCCTTCAATGAATTGCCATCATTGACATCATAGGCTCGCGGCGCCAGTTTGGCAATGTGTACTCGCACAAGTCAGCCCGTCACAATGCCCTTGGCGGCGGTTTCTTCGATTCGCTTGCGGAAGTCGGCGGCGACCCCAAGTACTTCCGCGGGCGCGCGGACAGCTTCGCCCGTGCGCTGGCGTAGCGCAGTAATCAGTGGCGCAAGGGTGCGTGCTGTCTTGTTGTCGCTTGCCAAGGCATCGAGCAAGTCTTGCTCGGGAGCGCCGAGCGCGATCAGATTCAAGACGGTTCGGACTATCCAGTGGTCCAGCGGCGTACCGTCGGACAAAAATGCGCGACACGCCGAGCGGAAGACGTCGAGGGCCAGTTTCGTCTCCTTTCGGGCCATCAGCGCCATGGCCCGCACACACGTTGCCCGCCAGGCCAGCCAACGTTTCCAACGACTTTTTCCCGGCAGGGCGGCAAGTCGCCGCTCAAGTTCATCGTATGCGCTCAACGCGTCGTCGCCGCGACCGATCTCGGCTTGCCGAAGCCCCATGGATGCCAACGCAACGGCAACTCCGTCTTCCGTGTCAGCACTGTCTTCGCCGTCAAACAAATCGATCATCTCTTGGTACGAAGCGATTTCACCCTCGAAATCGCCAAGGTCGCCCTGAGCGATTCCTCGACTCAGGAACGCCATGGCAACGCTGTCGCTCACATCGGCCAATTCGACCTTGTCAATACGTGCGATCACCTGATTGCAATATTCGATGACGTATTCGTCGTGATCGTCCGTATTCGGTGCGTTTTCGACTTTTTCGACTAGCGCCCTGACAACCCACTGTTGCACTTCCGGATGATCGACCTTGTCGAAGCGCCTCACCACGTCGTTCAGCAGCAAGCGGGCGGCCTCGAAATCATTCAACTCCGTCTCCGCCCGCGCCTGCATGATCAAGGCATCCGCCACGACTTGCTGAAGGTCGGGCACGTCGAATTCTTCAAATCGGTCGACCAATTCCCGAGTGCCGGCGATCACTTGCCTGAAATCGCGCAACTTGAAGTGGGCGGTGCCCTTGGCAATCAACACAAGGGCGGTCTTGTGCAGAAGGAATTGATCCCGGGAGTCGCGATACCGTTCGAGCATTTGCGAGCCCAGTTCCAATACCTTCCCGTACTCCGCCATGCCCAGATACGCGTCCGCTTTCAGATGCGTGAGTTGGGCGAAATCGTGCTCGCCCTCGACGCCCGTAGTACGGGTCCATCCCGCATTGACGTATTGCTGGACGAGCTCAAGGACCCGCTCCCAGGCTCCGTCGCGGAGAGCGGCGCCGGTTTCCTCCCGAAGGCGTTTTCGAGCTTCGATCCGGCGATAGTCCGTGATCCGGCCCGATGCATCCTCCAGGCGATCCCGCATTTCCCGAGAGGAAATGTCGTCGCGCGGCCGCGCTGCGGGCGCCCGATACATTCCAGCGCGCATCGCCGCCGAATCCCTGGCTTCCGAGGGCAGCCGATCGAAAACCTTGAACATGATCGAGGGATCGTAGAACGCAACCATGAAACGGATCAGGCGTTCCACGACGGCCGCTTCATCGCGCTCGCGCCTGAGCTTGTAGTAGATGCTGTAGAGTGGTTCCGCTGCCGCGTACAACCGTTTTCTGGGGCCCGTTGTCGCGTCTACAAGCAGCGCCCCGCGCTTGGCTAACCGCGCCAGCATGGTGGAAGCCACCCGCACGTTCATCCTGGCGCGAGCAGCGATCTCGCCGGTGTTCGACGGTGCCCACAGGTCGAGCACGGCCGCGTAGACGCGGCGCTCACTGCGGGGCAATGCGTCAAGGTGACCGCGAAAATATTCGGTGTGCTCGTCGATCAGAGCCACCAGTTCTTCCATTAGACGGCGAAGAGACCTGTGTCCCGCGATACCCGCGACGATGACCAGGAGTCTCGGATTGCCCCCGGTCAGGATTTCCAGCGGCCTGATGCGGCGTTCGGAAATGCGATTGCCCGTGACCGCCTGCCATAGCCGGCGGCAATCGACGGTTCCCAGGGGTCCGAGGGAGATAATTCGAAACTGCTTGAAAAATGGCTCGGCGGCGTCGTCCAAAGCTTCGAACCGCGTCGTGGACGAGGCAAGCAGGATGATTTGGGGTTCGCACTGAAGCGTGGCGCGAAGTTGCCAGCCGAAATCCTGGTCCACGGTCCGAGTCAAGGATTGCAGATTTTCGATCATGAGTACGAGCCTGCGCCCCAGCCGGTCGGCGGCGTCCAGTACCGCCAGGCGGGCGTGATAGTGCAAGAGCTGCTCGCGCCAGCGGGCGGACAGGTCACGTTGCGTGTCGCGCAGTTCCCGTGCGAGCGTGGGGTGCGTCGCGGCAATTTCCGTCGCGAGGTGGAAGAGCGTTTCGAGCCAGAAGTCAGCCAGGTTGAATATCTCCAGGCTTTCCTCCATAAATCGAACTGGCAACAGACGTTGCGAGTATTCTTCGTTGGTTCGCAGTTCGGCGGCCGTGCGGGCGAACAGCATGGTCTTCCCGCGGCCGCGGGGCGCGATCACAAGAACATGCTCGCAGGACGGCGAGTCGATATTTCCACGTAGCGAACCGAGCACCGAGTCGAGCTCGTGCTGGCGCACCACGAATTGTTCAATGATCTCGGCGTCGGATTGCAGTGTTCCTGGATTGAACTTGCGGATCGCACCTCGGAACCGCTTGTTGACAACTGAGGGAACGGTCACGGTGTCAGCTCCGATGAACGGTTTTCCGTGCCGCGCCGCAAGAGCGGTTCGTGATGGCTGCGGAAGCGCGAGGACCACCAATCCCTGAGCAGACGCGAGGCGAATCGGTGGCCGTCGCGGCAGCATTCGATGTAACCGTCATGAACCAGAACATCGAGGGTTTCCGCGATTCGCCCATGCACATCCTCAATCGTTGCCGTGTACAGCGTCTCAAGACGCCGGCGCGCAATCGCGGAAGAGCCGTTCGCCATAGCGACGCCAGCTACGGGTATCGAGGTCCGCTCGCACCTTGACGCGAAAGTGTTGCGCTCCAAGTTCCTCGACCCGTTCACCGAACCAGCGTTTCAGCGTTGTGCCGAACCGCGACACGATTGATCGATGGGGATATGCGGCTTGGGCAATATCCGCGATGACATCCTCCGGGCGCGACGCTCCTTCGATATCGACGAAAAGAAAAATCCAACCATCGGATTCGAGCCGCCGTCCGAGTTCGCGGACAATGCTGGTTTTCCCCAACCGTCGCTCCCCTGCCAGAAGCACATGATTTCGCTCCTGAATTCGGCGTTTGAGGAATTCGAGCTCGTTCTCGCGATTGAAAAAGTCCTCGCCAGTGACCCAATGCCCGGTTGACGATTTCATGTTTCTGATCCATTGAGCGACACGGGGCCATTGGATCAAATGACCAATTCGTTGTCAACAACATTGTTGACAACGAATTGGTGTATGTTCGGATGTGGAGATTGACTCCCCGCCGTCAGCTCATCCAGCGGACAATTCCCGCGACGCCGTCCACGGCCACGGTGGAGCCTTCGGGAATCTCGCCGGTGGCGTCGAGTACGCCCAGCACCATCGGCAAACCGCGCTCACGCGCCAGCGATGCCAGGTGTGATGTGCTGCCGCCCAGCTCCGCGACCACGCCGGCGACCCGGGGCAGCACTCCGGCCAGCGCCGGGCCGGCGACCTGGGTGATCAGAATGTCGCCAGGATTCACCCGAGACAGCTCGCATTCGCAGTTGACGACGCAGGCCCGTCCCTTACCCCAACCGACGCCGGCCGGATGGCCTCGCAGTCTGGGGTGCTGTTCCCAGATCTCGTCCGCGGAAACGGCAGACTCGACGTGGAGCGGGCGGGCCTGCAACAGCTTGATCCCTTCGTTGTCCAGGGACCATTCGATTTCCGCGGGGCCCTGGACCACGTCTTCGGCGGTGCGAAGGTGGCCGCCCAGTTCCCGGACCTGGGCGGCGGTCAGGCAGGGCTCCCGGGCTTGGGCACGCGCCACTGAGCGGGTACCGTGGGCGCAGCCGACGGCGTGGAATTTGCGTCCGGCGGCGGCCTCGAGCAAGTCGCCGCTTCGACTGAGGCGATAGCGGTCCGGCACTACCTCGCCCTGTGCGATGGCCGATCCCAGGCCCCATGTGGCGCTGATGAGCATGTTGCCGTCCGCGGTACGGCTGAGCCCGCCGCCGGACACCTTCGCTTCCACAAGCGGCTGGACGATCAGGCCCATGGCCGTGTCGGCGGGATCAAGGTCATGGGTGGCCATGTAGCGGAGTGCGCGGGTCGCCCACAACGCGGCCCAGCAGGAACGGATCGCGGTGAAGTAGTCGGATTGATTCTCTAGCCCGAGGAAGCTCTCGAACTGCCCGGCGAAGCTCGAACCGGCGCGGTCTTCAACCAGCGCGGAGGAGCGGACCACGCCGGGCGATCCGCGTGCCGATGCGGCGTCTGAGTCTGATCTGGAAGTGATCGCGCGCCAAGCCTGCTCCAGCGGTTCCGCAATCGTCGCGTCAACCGGATTCTTGAGCAGTTCGAGCTTGATCTTCAGGGCGCTGCGCCTGGCCACCATGTCGTGTCCGCCAAAGACGAGCTGCGAGGCGGACTCCAGCCCGAGCGAACGCATCTGCAGTCGATAGGCTTCGGCATCGACGCCGAAGCCGCCGGGTGTCGGAAGCCCCGCGTGCGCAAGCGCTGCAAGGTTCGCGGCCTTGGGGCCAAAGCGGGAGGCATCCGCGGCTTCGGCCTCGTTCAGCGGAACGACCAACCGGTCGGGATACCCGCTCATGGCGCCCTCCGGCGTTTGCGTTCCCTCGGCACGAGCATCGGTCATGCGCGCGTGCCGTCAGAAGCTCGAATACCCCGGCAGCGGATCCACCACGGTGATCTGCTCCACCGGGAAGTTGGAAATCAGCTCGGTGTGATCGTCGTGGACGATGAGCATCTCCTCGATGCGCACGCCCCACTGGAACGGAATGCCGTGCTGCGTTTCCAGCGCGAAGACCATGCCGGGCTTGATCTCGATGGGGTGATCCAGCGACCAGATCCTGGAAATGACCGGCGGATCGTACTGGGCAAGCCCCAGGCCGTGGCCCCACAGGTTGGCCGCCGCCCGGTCTTCTTCCTCGTAACCCCAGGCTTACTTGGCGGAGGGCCAGCACTTGGCGATTTCCCTGGTATCAGTGCCGGCCTTGACCGCGTGGATGGAATCGTACAGCCACTTCAGCGCCGTGGCGTAGATGTCCTTCTGCTGCTGGGTGGGTTCCTTGCCGACGCAGTAAGTGCGGTAGTAGCAGGACTTGTAGCCGTTCCACGTCAGTGCGGCGAGATCCATGAAGACGATGTCGCCGGGCTTGATGATGCGGTCGGAAAAGTTCCGCCAGTTGGGCCGGGTGTTGGGTCCGGAGGAGACGATGACGTCCTCCACGTCCTCCATCCCGGGGATCGAGTACAGGTACTCCATGATGTGGGCGGTGACCTGGTTCTCGGTGATGCCGGGCTTGAGGAACTTCATGGTTTCCCAGTGGGCGCCGTCGCCGATGGCGCCGACGATGCGCAGGCACTCCTGCTCGTCCTCGTTCTTCACCGCGCGGGCTTCCATCATGGGCGTCATGCCGTCGGTCCAGTCGATGCCGGCGTCCTTGAACGCGCCGATGAGGTTGATGTCGACGAAGTCGATGCCCACCTTCTCGCCGGAGACGTTGCTCTTCTTCATCTCCTGCAACACGGCGTTGGTGAACTTCTTGACCTGCTGCTGCGAGGCGGGGCCAGCGGTGCCCTTGATCCACGCATAGGAGTGGCGAACATTCTGCTTTGGAATCCACGGCGAGTGACGCTCGATCTGGAAGCCGATGTCACCCTGCTCGAACAGTACGGGCGGATCGTCGCCGCAGAGCATGGCGTAGCGCAGTCCGGGCTTGAGCCGGTTCCATCCCGGCGTCAGGGTGCCGGTGATGTAGCGCACGTTTTTGTCGTACATGAGCACCAGCGCGCTGAGTCCGTGGGCCTTCATGCGTTCCCTGGCGCGTTCCAGCCGATACGTTCGCAGCCGCCCCCAGTTGACCCGCTGCTGCCAGTCCAATCCAACCGTGCCGAAATTCGCCATGCCCGATCCTCTGCGTCCGTTTTAAGTGCGAAATGGTGAGCCGGAATTACAAGGTGAGGCCAGTGGCCTCACCCTCGTCAACCGGCGTCGGAATCTAGCATAGGGGATCAGGCCCTAATTCCCGGCCATCTCCCATTTTCGGCTGTTATTGAATCCCGGCCCATGTACTTCCGTCCATGTGGAATCCTCAATGGCCACAAACTGATGTGGAACATATGATGGAACGATAATGATATCGCCCGCACCGACCTCGTACTCGTTGTCGCCGACAGTTGCCCGAACCCTGCCGGAATGAAATAGCATGGTCTGTTCATCCGGGTGATTGTGGTGTGCGGATGAACTTCCTGCTTCGATAGTGATAAAGAACAATAGCGTTGTGTCGATATACACAGACTTGACGAAAACACCTTCGAAGGGAATGCGCGTGTCAAGGTTTGCTGTATTCAGATGTATTTCTCTGGGCGGACTGATGCTCTGAGCGGACGCCAGGATCGAAAGTGACACACACAGTCCAATAATCGACAGTCTCTTGATTTGCATTTGATTTCCTCGAATGTACAGTCAAACATTCACGAACCAATCATGTCAGATGACCGGGTAAGTTGTCTTGAAGTTTATTGGAGTGGGGCGTATTCGTGGATCATGCGGTGCCTGGACGGTGTCCGAAGCAATGCCGCAGCTCTGGGAAGCCAATGGCGACATCCATGATATCCGAATCGCGTCGTCGTGCCAAACGTTGTAGACAACCGGCACTTGCTTACTGATGACGGCCAGGTGTTGCGCTTTGGAATGTGAGGCAGTTCAGCGCAGGCACTGGCTCGGCGATTGCATGCACCTGGCCGTTGGTCGGCTATTCCTCCGGGAAAGCGCCGGCAACGTCCATGCTCGGGTGAAGCACGCGGAGCACCGTGATACCGCCTTTGCTCTCGACGTAGAAGGCAACGTGACGGGCGATTGGAAACGAACGTACGGAAGGCGCCACGTCCGCCCGCGCACGACCCAGCCCGGGTGACAGTGCGAGCTTCTGGATACTGAGATCAAGCTCCTCACGATAGAGTCGTGCTTGCTTCGGCCCCCACGATTCCTTGGTGTAGCGGGCAATTTCGCGCAGGTCGGCCAGTGCGCGCCGCGTAAAGTCGTAGCGAGGCATCAGTTTCCGAGAACTCGGTCCACCATCGCGAAGGCTTCAGTGCCATCGACAACCTTGCCTGCTCTCAGGTCCGCAAGCCCGGCCTGTACCTCGAGGCGGAGCCGCTCGAGCTTGAGTCTTTGGTGAGTATCGAACTCATCCATCGACATCAGGACTGCGACCGGCCGGCCATTCTTCGAGATTGTAAGAGGCTCGCGCTGTACCTTTTCAAGTAGTGCACCGAAGTTGGTCTTGGCCTCGGCGGCAGGAATTGCATTTTCCATCGTCAATGCCTCGGTCATCGTTTGGAGCAGGATATTGTGATCTAAATGATTATTTTAATCAAATTAATCAGTGAGCAATGGCGGGGCTGCGGCCCCTGTTGCGCGCAGGGGGCTGTCTTGCAAGAATCGAATCCCGGATGGGATTGTCACACTGCGACGCGGGTGTACCGGATTGGGAATTCGAATCGGCTCACTAGTTGGATCCCTGCGCATTGCCGGCATCTCGCCGAGGGCGATCCGATCGGCGCTGGCTTGGTCGGCCTTGATGCTGACGGCAGTCGTCGGACTGGTCGGCCCGGCTTCAGCCCAATGGCCGCAACGGCCCATCACGCTCGTGGTCATGTATTCGCCGGGCGGCGGAACCGACACGATGCTGCGGGCGCTGGCCGCCGAAATGGCGAGCGCCACCGGCTGGCGGATCAACGTGGTCAACCGCCCCGGAGCGGCGGGCGCGGTGGCGACGCGCTACGTGCTGAATCGTCCCGCCGACGGTTACACGATGCTCGGCGCGTCGAACTTCAACAAGTATTCGCGCATCAGCGGCGGCGGCGATTCCGTGGCGTGGCGGGACTGGTATTACATGCGCGCGGCGTCGGGGTCGGCGAGCTGGTCCGTGCGGCCGGATTCGCCCTTCAAGACGTTCGCCGACGTGGTCGAGGCTGCAAGGGCCAATCCCGGGACACTGACAATTTCCACGTCCGGGACCGGCGGTCAGTGGCATGAATTCGCCGCGGTCGTGGCGCAGGCGGCCGGCATCGAGCTGCGGTACGTGCCCTACAACAGCGGGCAACTGGCGACGCTGGCGGGGCTCAACGGCGAGGTCGACATCACCGGCGGCGGGGTGCACGAGCACATTCAATACGTGGACGCGGGCCAGCTTGTTCCGCTGCAGCAGACCAGCCTCGACGACATCGCACGGCAATGCTCATGGCCCTGGTGGCGGCATACGTACTACTGGTGGGCCTGGTCAACTTCGAATTTGGCGTGCCGCTGGGCTTCTTTACCGCCAGGATCAGCAGTTACGAAGTGATCTCGGTGATCATGGTGGCCTGGATCCTCCGGCTTTTCTGGAAGGCGCACCCGGCCCGCTGCCTGATCGTGGCTCTGGTTTCGGTGGAAGTGCTGGCGGCGATATTCCGCTACGGGTTCGGCATTCCCATGCCCGCGGGCTACTGACGCCGCCGTGGAGGCGCTCGCCCAGATCCAGGACCAACTCGTCCTGATCGCGTTCGACCCCTGGCTGTGGGCGGCGTGCCTCGCGGGCGTCACCCTGGGTATTCTCTGGGGCGCCATGCCGGGTCTTTCCACGACCATGGCCATGACGCTGCTAATCGGCCTCACCGTGGGCATGTCCCAGTACACGGCGATCATGTTCATGCTGGGCGTCTATATCGGCAGCGTTTTCGGGGGCGCCATTTCAGCGGTGCTGGTGAATATTCCGGGCACGCCGGACGCCGTGCCAACCATGATCGAAGGCTACAGGCTCGCCAGGCGAGGCGAAGGCGGCCTGGCGCTGGGGACGGCGATTTCCGCATCGTTCGTGGGCAACTGGGTGGGGATGCTGCTCTTGATTGCCCTGATACCGGCCATCCTCTTCCTGGCACTGCAGTTTCGATCATGGGAAATGTTCCTGCTGTCGCTCTGGGGTATCGCCATCTGCGGCTCCATGTCGTCCATGGAAGCGCCCATCAAGGGATGGATCTCGGGGTGGATCGGGCTACTGGTGTCCTTTGTAGGCCTCGACGCGATTCATGGGGTGTCCCGGTTCACGTTCGGCTCCTTCTACCTGGACGACGGCATCGGCTTCATACCAGTGCTAATCGGCCTGTTCGGCGTGTCGGAAATCCTGCGGGTATTGCCGCAGAAGAACCCGCCCCGGATCCCGCCGGAGGTGGGTCCCGTACTGCCGTCGTTGAACGCCTTGGTCAAGTACCTGCGGCCGTCGTTTCGATCGGGCATCATCGGCACCGTCATCGGCGCGATCCCGGGGGCGGGCGCGAACGTGGCGTCGTTCTTCGCCTACGACATCGGCCGGAGGCGTGCGTCGAAGGCCGAGCGGGCGAAGTGGGGCAAGGGCAGTTACGAGGCCATCGTCTGCTCGGAAGTCGCCAACAACGCCAATGTCGGCGGCTCGCTGCTTCCGACCATTGCGCTGGGTATTCCCGGCAATGCGGCGGCCGCGGCCATACTTGCGGCGCTGCAGCTCAATAGCGTGGTTCCCGGTCCGCTCATCCAGGTGGAGAACCCCGGACTGATCTATTTCATCTACATCGGCCTCATCATCGCCAACTTCTTCATGTACGGAATGGCGATCGCCCTGATCAAGCCCTGCGTCAAGCTCTTCAGCCTGCCGAAGACCCTGTTGATGCCGGTGATTCTGCCCATCTGCGTTCTCGGCGCCTTTGCGGTCAACCTCAACATCTTCGATGTCTACGTAATGCTCGCCTCGGGGCTCGTGGGTTACGTCCTGCACCGCTTCGGGTTCCCGCTGGCGCCGCTGGTACTCGCCGTGATTCTGGGTCCGTTGGCCGACGAAAATTTGCGCCGCGCCTTGCTCGTGTTCGAGGATACGGGCATTCTCACCGTCCTCTGGGAGCGGAAGCTGGGCACGGTGCTGCTGTTGGTGGTGCTCTACACGTTTTACGATGGAATCTTCAGGCGCGGCGGTTCGAGGGCCTGATGGCAATCCATGGCCTGAATGCGGTTCGAAGGACTGAAGTCAGCATTGAGAATACGGCGGCAGTTCGGGGACGGGAACCATTCGAGAACCTGACTGCAGGTCGCGGACACGGGAACGGTTGAGAGCCTGACGGCAGATTCGGAAAGGAACGGAATGAGCAACAGCCAGGAATCCATCGGTCTTGCCATTGTCGGCTGCGGCACCATCGGCCGCATTCGCGCCCAGTGCGCGCGCCAGTTTCCGGGCGTCGGCTGGCTTGGCCTGTGCGACACGCGCGAAGAGGCTGGCCGGCAACTGGCTGAAGAAACCCGCGCCGACTTCTTCACCCCGTCGTTCGAGGAGTTGCTCAACCGGCCGGAAGTGAACGCGGCGATGATTCTCACCGACGAGAACAACCACACAGCCCCGACACTGAGCGCCGTCGACCGCGGGCTCAAGCTACTCATCGAGAAGCCTCTGGCCACCGACCCCCGCGAGTCGGCGCAAATCCTCGCAGCGATAGAACAGGCCGGAGTCGATGCCTGCGTGTGCTATACGCAGCGATTCCGCCGCCGTTTCCTCACCATAAAGGAGCGCCTGACTGCAGGGCAGATCGGCGAGGTGCATTCGGTAATCACCCGCGCGCTGATGAACCGCATGGTGCCCATCGCCACCATCGAAAAGACCCGCGATCGCCGCAACCTCACGCCCATGGTGGTTTCCGGAACCCACAGTCTGGACATGTCCATGTGGTTGATGGAGGGCAAGACCCCGGTGAGTGTCTACGCACGTTCGACCGACAAGGTCCTGGCCGAACTGGGGACCAAGGACTCCACCTTCGGCCTGTTCACCATGGACGACGGCACGATCTTCTCCATGAACATCAGTTGGGCGCTGCCGGTGGTCTGGCCCGGGGCGGTGTACGGCATCGAGATCGGCATCGTCGGTACCAAGGGAGTAATCGACGTCGAGGACACCCATCGCGACCTCGTGCTGGCCACCGAGGAGCCGCTGCCGGCGGGCTACACGACCCGTGAATTCGAGCCGCCGATGCAACGCCACGTGGATTTCCTCACCAGCTACCCCCCGGGCGATATCTGGAACAAGCAATTCTGGGGGCCGATGCGGGAGGAAACCATGTCCTGGTTCAGCCGTATCATGATGGGCGTGGAAACACCCCATGCCAGCGCCGCGGACGGCCACAGGAACCTGATGCTGACCATGGCCATGGACCGCTCGGCGCGGCTTGGGACGGAGGTTGTCCTGCCGGTCGAGCCGGACGTGTTCTATGATGATTGATCCATCCTGAGCGTGACCTGACCGGAGGGCAAACGAACGTGAAAGTCCTATTTCGGCGTATTCTCTGCCGCGATGGCCGCGCCGGCACGCCAGGCGTGGCGGTCCTGTCCCTGTTCCTCGCTGCGCCTCCGCTCGGCGCCCATCACGGGTTCGCCGTGCATTACGATCCGAACAGTCCCGTTCGCATCGAAGGCACCGTGGTGAGTTTCGACTTCCGTAACCCCCATTCGTCGCTGACGATCGAAGCACAGGACGAGGCAGGCGCTACGGTGGTTTGGACCTGCGAAATGGCGAGCCGGGGCCAGTTGTCGCGCAGGGGCGTGACCGAGGAGAGCTTTCAACCGGGCGAATCGATCGTCGTCGAAGGTGTCGCCGCCCGGCGCGACCCGTTGGGCTGTGAGTTCGGCGCCAGCACCCACGCGGACGGCCGGACTTTTGTAGGCCGGACACTTGATAATCGGCAGACCCAGTTCAACCTGCATTTTGCCAGCGAGAACCCGGGCACCGTGACCGGAAACTGGATTCGAAAACGTTTTCCCGGAGGAGGGCGGCAAGACCCCTACGATCACCTGTTCACACCCGAAGGTGCGCGCGTCCACGCCGACTACGACGAGGTCTTCGACAGCCCGGTACTACGCTGCAGCCCCAGCAGCCCACTGAAACTATGGGATCAACCCGGCCATACGGTGGAGATTCGCGCTGAGGGAGAAAACCTGGTGATTCAGGCCGAGTTCATGGACTCGGTTCGCGTGGTCGACATGGGCGCGACCGAGCATCCCTCAGACGTTGAACGCAGCACGCTGGGGCACTCCATAGGCCGCTGGCAGGGCGAGGTCCTGATCGTCGAAACAGCGCGCTTCGAGTCCGGGGTTCTGCTCCCAAATGGCGCGGGCATCCTCAATTCCCCGGAACTGGTGTTCACCGAACGCCTGTCGGTAAACGAGGAAGGAGACCTGCTCGTCGACTGGACGGCGGAAGACCCGGTCCACTTCACCGGCCCAGTGACCGGTCAGCGCGTCATGGCGCGCACAACCTCGCCGGTTGGGCCGTACGACTGTGTACCCGAAGTTGTAGATTGACGCACCTGCAGAGCCATTCGCGCAGCGAGGCATCGCCCCAAGATTGGGCAGCGGCATCATAGGGCGCAGCGCCGCCTCAACCCGATTGAATCGAGAAGTTGAACTGTAGTAAGCGGGCGAATCTACCGACGTGTTGAGCCCATGGCGACAGTTATAGTGAACTTACTATGGTTTATAAGTTTTTTGTAAATCGGGATAAACTTACTATAACTGTTGGGCTGCGCGGCAGTTCGGCGGTCAGGCTGCCGTGCCGCTAAGGCGAAACTACGCCTCTTTCTGCCGCTGGCGCTTTTTCCACCTTTCCACCGTCATCTCCGCAACCGGCGTGAGGCACATCTCGTCGAACTTCCGCATCGTCTGCTTCGGCATGACGCCTGCTTCCGACAGTCCGAGCGCCGCCTCATGCGCGGCGGCCAGCGCTTCACTCTTGTACTGCCTTGTCATCGCATTTCACCTCGACTATCGCTCCAACCGCCGGTGCCGCTGCGAGACCGGGCGAATCCAGGGCCAAGTTCGCTCCGGCGAAACAGCATGATGGTGCGGTACCCGCCGGATCGGCCGCCGCCCTTCCGGGCGATGCGCTGCTTGATGACCCCGCCGCCGAGATCGGCATCGATCAGCCCCTGTCGGGCGCGCCGGACGGCATCGCACAGTGCCGTATCCTCAAGTCCCTCGCGTTTGGCAAAACGAGCGAACGCCTTGGTCATGAATGTTTGAAATCCCGACCCTGCCAGCATACGCTATCTCCCCTATTTTATAGCACCCTGTCAGGCCCGCGGCAAAACTTCAAAGTTCACCAGCGATTCCGTCGCTGGATCATACGTACACTTGTAGAACATCTGCTGAGTAGCCCCGTAAGCGTTCTGGTAGCGGACCTGATCGCCGTAGTACATCACCGTCCCTCTGGATCGGTTGGCCCAAGCGTACCCATCCAGCTTGGACCCGAGGAAGCCATCCGTCCATTCATGGGCATACTGTGCCGATCTCTCCACCATCCGAGTGCATAGTACGAGAGCATCGGTACGATGCCTGGATCCCCAACAGTCCAGGTCCTGCCGACACTCAACGTCCACCGCAGACCTAGACACCGTAGCCTCATCATCGCCACCATTCGGAATTATCCATTCGCCTAAACCCGCCACCATTACACCGGCAATCAGGAAACCGAGAGCACCCTTTCGACTACTGAGACCTACCTTTGAGGGAGCGAACAATCCAATGAACCCCGGCAGTCCAAGAAAGAAAACCCCAACGAACCAGAAAATTCCACCGACAACCACAAGCAAGAACTCGCCCATCACCGCCTCCCAAAGCGTCGCGCTCCGCCCACAACCGGGACGGAGCGAGACAGTGAACCCCCTAATTCCCTGTTAAGCAGTATAGCCGAAAGCCAAAAACCTGATGTCGCACAGGGACTTGTGTGAGAAAATAGCAGCTCCGCAACTTTCACCTGCGGGGTGAGTCTTGAAGAAGCGCAAAATCCGCCCGCCCAGGGTGGAGATGGAGTTCACGGATTTGGGCCTGACCGGCTTTGGCGGCTCGTCCATTTTGGCGCACACGGCACGGCGGTTCGAGTTGTTCAAGCTGCTGGAGGAGGCGGTCAGCGTGAAGGTGCGCGACCGCGGCGCGAGCGATGCCGAGATGCTGTGGTCGATGATCGCTTCGCTGGCGCGCGGTCACGGGGCGCTGTCGGACCTGGACGCGCTGCGGGCCGATGCGGTGGCGTGCACGCTGCTGGGTCTGGGCCGGGCGCCGGAGTCGCGCCGGGCCGGGGAGTGGCTGTCGCGGCTGCGGGTGGCCGACGTGAAGGGGCTCTGGGAGGCCGCGCGGGAGTTTGCCGAGCGGGTGGCGCCGGAGATCGTGGCGTACGAGGCGAGGGTCCGGGGCTACGTGCCGGTGTTCATCGACGCCACCGGGATCGAGGTGGACGGGCGGCTGTTCCAGCGGGCGCGGCCGGATTACGAGGGCCGGCGCGGCTACTGGCTGCACGCCACGTTCCTGGGCGGGCTGTGGGCGGCGGGGCAGTTGTGCCCCGGCGGGGGCCGGGTGACGCTGAACTGGCGCAAGCAGTTGGAATGGGTCGCGCCGATGCTGCCCGAAGGCACGCCGGTGTGGCTGCGCGCCGACAACGCCTACTACAAGGGGGCCCTGGTGCGGCGGTGCGCCGCGCGGGGATGGGATTACTCCATCAGCCTGACCCACCGGGGGTGGCGCAAGCCGGTGCTGGAGCAGCTGGAGGGGCTTGAAGACTCGGCCTGGACGGACATCGGGATGGAGGAGGAGGCGATCTTCGCCACCCACCGGCCCGCCGGCTGGGATGCCGGGCAGCACTACGTGGTGGTGCGCCGGCGCACGGAGAACGGCCAGGGGCTGCTGGTGCCCAGATACACGGTGATGCTGGTCTCGCGCAACGATATCGGGTTGAAGGACTTGGTGCGCCGCCACCGGGGCAAGCAGGGGCAGGAGAACGCGTTCAAGGGTCCGCTTCGGGACATGGACCTGCATCACCCGCCGTGCCGGGGGTATCGGGCCAACCAGGCGTTCTACGCGCTGGGCCAGATCGCGCAGGTGCTGCTCAGGGCGGTGCAGTTCACGGCGCTGTCGAAGCGGGCGCGCCGCCACGGCATCGCCCCGGTGATCCGCTACGTGATGAGGACCGCGGCGTACATGGTGCGCACCGGGCGCCGGCTGGGCCTGAAGTTCGCCAGGACGAACTTCAGGCTTCAGTGGCTGTACGCGGCGATGCGGCACCTGGAGGCGCGTGCCCCGCCAGCCCCGCTGGCTGCCTGACCGCTCCCGATCCCGCAACGCCGGGCCGCGGCGGGGAGACCCTCCCTCCGGTGGCGGCAAAAACCGCCCGGCAGGGTGCCGAAACGCCTGTTTCCGGCCCTTCTGCGCATCGGCCCATCGCGCGAGACTCCAATCCGTCGGCGCGCCTGCCATCCACGAGGCTCGAGCGACCGAATACCGCGATAGTCGGCTGCTTAACAGGGAATTAAGGAGTGAACCGCCCCGGGTATTTCGGAGACTCTGTTGTGTGAGTCAGGCCACCTTGGCCCACTCTTGATTTTGATAATAAATTTCTTCCTTCTCAACCGGAGTCAGGTCGCCGATCGGTTCAAACAGCCGGCGATGGTTGAACCACTCGGCCCATTCCAGCGTCGCCAGCTCCACCGCCTCGAGGTGGCGCCAGTGACCTCGCCGGCGAAAGACCTCGATCTTGTACAACCCGATGATCGTTTCCGCGAGCGCGTTGTCGTAGCTGTTGCCGACGCGCCCCGCGGAGGGCTCGATGCCGGCCTTGGCAAGCCACTCCGTATACCGGATCGAGAAGTATTGCACGCCGCGGTCACTGTGGTGAACCAGGGGCTGAGTCGGCTCCAGCGCGCCCTGAACCCCACTGAGTCCGTCCAAACTCGAAAATCGCTCAGCCTTCAAGCTAAAATCGGGGACACATGCAATATCAGGGCGAGCCCAAGTTAAAGTCAAGAATCGTCGTAGACTCCTCTTCGCTAGTTTTCAAGCCACGCAATTGAACCGGCAGAGTGGAGACTTACAATTAATGAAGGCTCTGAAGCACATTCCCAGGGTAGACGATGACCAAGCAAAGTTTGGAACAAAGCTCGGTCTCGACCTTTGAGGGTGCACGCTCTCCGTTGCAGGTGCGCGCATTGAGGACGCAATCGACCTGGGATTCCGTGGCGCCTCAAGCCTCGGAAACCCAACGCCAAAGCAGATCGCGCTCGGCGCGAAGTTCGGCTACGACATCGCCGGCATGAGCCGCAGGGAAGGTGACGCCATCATCGACGATGTGTTGACCGAGTTGAACCACGAGATGATCGAATCCGAGGGACTGGCGCCAGGTGTGGCGGTCGCCAACATTCACGATGTTCTCGGGAGGACCTTCGTCATCTCGTCCATCCACCCCGACGGCACCGTCTACTTTCGGGGCGGCAACGGTCAGCGGGCTTGGGCCCGCAGTCTTCGAAGAGTAGCGGCGACGCCCGAGTAAGGGGTAGTCTCCCACGATTGGTAACGATGTCATTACTTGGTGGCTTAGCACGGAAGGACCAATCGTGAAGCATGTCGGAGTCTTTCCGTTTGGACAGCCCATCGAGACCGTCACGCAGGCCAGCCTAGGCCCGAGACGTGTATTCGTCCTGGGGGTCTATGGAAGCGCAGTTCATGCGTGGTGGACCGGGACGGATGGCAAGACTCAAATAAAGGCTCTCGCGATTGCGTCGGAACCCGAGATCTTCTGGACGGGTCATGGAGTGGACGATCTAGTGCGGCAGGTTCCCATTCCGGAGGAGGTCGGGCGTCTGAAGCCGGCTGCGCCTGATATGAACGGCCCGTCCGGCAGGGTTCTCGATGAACACTACCTCCAGCCGCTCGGGATCGCGCGCTCGGAGGCATGGCTTTGCGACCTGGTGCCACATAGTTGCATGAATCAACGGCAATCCCGGGCAATAGACCGCGCCTACGTTCCGCTGATGAGAAAACTGGATCTGCCGGAAGTGATTTGGCCGACTAAACCAAGGTCCGAAGCCGATTGGCAGGAGCTGGTCGATCGGCGGAGAAGGGATCAAATCGCGTCCGAGGTGGCGGAAGCCTCGCCGGAAATCCTGATCACGCTCGGCGATGCTCCATTGCGCTGGTTTACGCGGTACTTCGGGACCCGTTCGCGCCTCGCTGCGTACCGTAACGAGTATGGCCAACTGCATGAGGCGACGATTGCCGGTTGCAACTGCTTCCTCTGACTCAACCGCGCCAAGCCGCGAAACTGGGAACATCGTCGCCTAAATGGACGGAACTGCACCGGCACTGGACGGTAACGCATGCATCCAGCCTCCTCGGCAACGATGCACTAAGCAACACGATTCCGCCAACCAATCCGGAATGAGATAGCCGAAGGAGTCAAAAGCGAATCAATGGCTTTGTACAATCGAGAACAAGGGGACGCGTTCGCGGGGCTTGTCGGTTAGCTTCACAGATGGTGAACCTGAGCTACACGCCAAATGAGACCGGAAAACCATGAGTGTCGGGCTGAGCAGGCCGATCAGCAGATGATCTTATGCAACTGACGGGAAGAGTCCCGGTCGTCACGTCGCGCTAAACCCTCGAGCTGGCGGTCGAAATTGCCAGCATCGGCCCTTTGTCCGCGAATCCGCGTTACGCTACTTTAAACTGATTAACCGGTGCCTAGAGCCCTTCGGCCACTAAATCCCGAAGAAGTGCGCCTCCGATCTGCACCCTGTCCTTAGTGTCGAGTTGATGCTCGCCCACCGTCATCTGCGGAATCATTAGTTGGAAGTCAGGACCCACACCGTGGGCTTTGCAGACACGCGAAAACGCCCTCGCGTGACCCTCATCACGAGGTGCGCGAAGCTCCAGACCGTCTTGGACGCACCGCATTGCCGCGCCACTTGCTTTAAGCTCCATCCAACGCGCTGCCGTCTCGTACCCCGTAAACCACGGACCGCGACCCCCATCTTGCCGTACATATCCTTGAACCTTCGATTCCGGCACACCGCTCTCCTGCAGGATCGCCGAGAGGTAGGGGTCGCGGTAGTAGCTGCTCATCGTTTTCTTGTCGAGCATGCACACGCTGTAGCTGAGCGAACTCGTTTCGTGGGCGTAGATGCCGGAACGACCGTCACGCATTATTTTGTAGCGCACGAAGTACCAACGCCAGTCAAACTTGTTCTCCGACTCCACGTCCATCAGCCAGGCATTCGTATATGAGTCTAACGCCGTTCGCACGTCACTCTCTCGCTCAGCAGCGATATCCAGGAGGTGGCCCAGTGCATCGCGTACAGTGGCGAGGCGCTCACGACCAGAACCCGTGAGGATGTCATCCCGCCACTGCGCGATATTGGAGCCCGACCCGAGTTTCGAAAAGCGGTGATTGACGCGGCGGGAATAATCGCCGGCTGCGAGCATCGCTCCGCTGACGACCGGCAGCAGGTTGTCGTCATCGAACAAATCGTGGAACGCTTGTGCCCGTCGCTCGAACACCGAGGCATCGAGTTCAAAAGCTGCAAGAGATCCGCGGAGAAGGGTGTGATCTTCAAGATGGAAGAGAGCATGCTCAAGAGCCGGCTCCTCGTTTAGGAATTTGATCTTCGACTGCTCCTCAGCGATCTGCGCCCGGTTGAAGCTCGACACCTGGGAAAGGGCCCCTTTGACGATGAGTCGCCTTACATCCTCGAGTAGCTCGGGCATCCTCTCAGCACGGATCTCGTTGCTTGATGCCTCGATCAGGTTCCGCAGCACTCGAAGCCTGCGAGGGAACTTATCAGTCTCGTGCAGTCGATGCAGCAGGAAGGCGTAAAGGAGGAAGTCCTGCTGCCGGGTGCGATACTTCTCGCCCCGGCAGCACTCTTTAAACAAGTTTTCCGATCTCCCCGCCATGCCGAATAGAACAACCTTTCTTGTGTCGTTCGAGTCCACCGGTGCGGGCGAGAGAGAAACCGTCTCGGAGAACACAGAGTCCGTGTCGACATTCACCCAAGTGTCGAAGCTGCGTATCAAGAAGTCCAGATGTGTCTTGGCCCTCTCGTTTTCCGGACCGTAGACACGCTCGGCGAGAACTTCAATGTCATCCATGTCATCCTTCGGCGGCTGGCCGCCGCGCCACTCGCAGACATCAGTGACGAACCGGAAGTAGTGGAGAAACTCGTCGTCGACGATATTGTCGTTTCCTCGAAATGGCCACAACAGGTCGGCCCACACTCCGTCCACCTTCTGCGCGAACTCCTTGACGCGCTCGGGGCAGGGCGTTTCCAAGATTTGCTCGAACCGAGCTTTGAAGTTTTCAAACTTTGTAAGCGGCTTCCCTCGTGAGTTCATCTTGATGTAGAGGTCTTCGCTCAGTCCCATCTGCTCAATCGGCAACAGGTGGAACGTGATCACCGGCCGCTCCGAATCCACGAGTCGCCCCCAAGCCGCAGCACAGTCGGCATCGCCGAATTGTTTGTGGATCGCCTCGATCATCGTCAGCATAGACTGGATCGTTGGATCATGCTGCCAAGTGTGCAGAAACCAGTGCTGGTCCTCGAACCACTCGCGCAGGTTCGCACCAGCGGGTGGCTTCGATCCGGCGAGTTCCTCGCAGAATCGCCGCGCACTCGGGCGGGTGGCGTACTTGAAACATTTCCAGCCGTGCTCTTGATCGAGTCGGTCGGCCCGCCAAGCAAGATACCAATGAAGGAGGAATAAAGTTGTGAGTCGTTGTTGACCGTCGAGTGGACGAAGCGTCCCGTTGTTGACATCGCCATAGACAAAATCGAGGCTGGCCGGCGTCTGCGCAGTTACGGCATCTTGCAAGACTTCGAGGAAGCTGGTGCGTATGCGCGCAACCTCGACGCTATCGCGGCCCTGTGCGTAGTCCCGCTGGATGATGGGGATCTCGATGCGGTCCACGCGAGGTGCGTCCTCGGATTGTCGAGCGAAAAGGCCGTTGTAAGAGGTGGCGAAGCTCTTCATGACATCGGTTCTTCAGGTTTCAGGTAGGCACCCACACCGCCACCGTCAGATGAGAGTATGGCGTCCAAGTAGGCTTCGCGGTCCTGCGTACTCCAGAAGTGGACTTGCTGCGCGTCAGCGTTCGTGTAGTACTTGAGGAAGACTTTGCGAGTGCAGATTGGTATGTATTCTCCTTCCTTGTCGATATCGAGAATGCGTCGCCTCTTGACCTCAAACACAGCGTTGCTCAGGACGCTATTGTGGTCTCTCCTGAGGAGCGCTAGATTCGACACCGCGTGCATGTTGTGGGATGCTGCCGCAGGCGACGAAGAATCCATGTCCGTGAACGCTGTAGCGACGTCCCGCGCGAGTTCTTGAAATGCCTGACGGTCGATCGTGTCGCCGACATCTTTGATTCGGCTGAGAAGTTCTTCTCGTTCGCTCTCGCTGATCGACGTAAGACCGTCGAGCGCATCTCGGTGGAGCCTCAGCCATTCTTTCCATTGCTCGGCTTTCGTGAGGCTATCGGCATGCTGAGCGTGAATGTGCTCAAGAGACCAATCTTTACTCCGGTGGATGCGGAACGAGTATCGTTCGCCCGAATCCTTCATCCGCCGCACCGTCTCGACGTTCATCAGGAGGAGGAGATTACGGCATTTCTGAATGTCCTTCTCGTAGCTGAGTTCCGTCACCCCGGAGGGCGTGAGGTTTAGGGTCTTGGAGATTCGGCGGTCGAGCAGCGCATCGAACTCGCTCTTCGCTTTCCCCGACGCGAGCGAAACGAGGTCGCTGAAGCGATGGCCGACGGTCACGAGGTAGCCGACCTTGTGGTAGTGATCCCGGCTTTCGTACCACCCGAGAACCAGCGCGTGGAGTTGGACAACCTCGTTCCAGACGGTTTCAACTTCATGCTGAGCAACCCTTTCGCGAAGGGCATCAAACGTATGGAATCGCTGACGCGCTCGACCGCGAGGACCTCCAGCAATCGTATCGAGGAGCAGCGTGATCCGCGTCGGGCTTTCCATAGCCGCATTGTCTGCGACGAATGCCCAGATTTCGGGGTGTTGGAGATCGCGCTCGATGTGGTCCCACTGAGCGGCGATCTCATGCCTTCTGTCTGGTCCGCTGGTGCCATCGCGATTTTTAGAGAGCAGGAGGGCCTTGAAGAGCTCAGCGTTTGTGAGCGGAATTTTTCCTATGTTCAGCCGTGTAAAAAGCGTCGTCGAGTCGAGACTACGTGGCGCCTCGTACCAAATAACCCTGACGCTCTCGAAGAGGTACCCATAGAACTTGTTGGCAACGTACTGGCGGCGGGGACCTTCGGCATCAAACCAAGTGTGGATGCGCTTGTAGGCATGGTAGATATGGAAAAAATCGATGTTTGTATCGGCAAGCTCGGCGTCGAGGCTTTGCAGGTAGTTCTCGTTGTCTGATCGCGTATCGTATGTGATCGAATACGGCGCACTTACGTTCTGGAGCCGCTCGCGATGCATGAACTGGAAGATGAGGTAGAGCGTAGTGAGGCGCTGCTGGCCGTCCACCAGCTCCCACTCGGCCTCGCCGGCGCGTTTCACGACGACTGGCTGGAGATTGTAGGGCTTGCCCTTACTGTCCCAGATGTCGTCTAGCAGGCACTCCACCTCATGAGATCCCCAACGGTACCCACGCTGGTATCTCGCGACGCGGAACGACCCGGCAATGTCGCCGACGAGCTTCAGTTCCAATATTGCGCCATCCATTGTCTCGTACTGCTTGTCGTCAGGCTGCGTATTCTGAGGGAAAGTTGCCACCCGTTCTAGGGGAAAGTTGCCACCCTGAAGAGCGCTGCCGCGGATGACGGCCTGAGCCTGTCAAGTCCGAAAATCAGGGCCTCAATCGACGGTGGAAATACGAACATACATGTCCACGGGAATGTTCCGGTCGTATCCGCGCACGAACAGCCAGCCGAAGGTCAACAGCGACAGAGTCGTCGTTAGGCATTCAGTATCATTATTGATATCATTCGAGCATGAAGGATCCGGCGAAAATCATCAGGGCAATAGAGAAGCTGGAGGGTATGAAGTGAACGAGCATTACACCTACCGCGTCACCTGGTCCGCCGAAGACAACGAGCATGTGGGCCTGTGCACCGAATTTCCATTGCTGAGCTGGCTCGCTCCCACGCCCGCCAAGGCGCTCGCCGGCATTCGCAGGCTTGTACGCGAATGCGTGGAAGACATGGCGACTACGGGAGAGACGGCGCCGCAGCCGATGGCTGATCGCGTCTACAGCGGCAAGTTCATCGTCCGCGTGCCGCCGGAGGTGCATCGGGCACTGTCGCTCGCGGCTGCCGAGGAAGGTGTGAGCCTGAATCGGCTGGTCAGCGCGCGGCTGGCGAACTCCTGACGACGACACACCCCGAAGCCCATCCGATAGCCGGGGCTCAGGTACCCGGGAGTAGCCACAAACAGATCAGGATTTCGGACAGCGTTTTTTCGATTAGTCTGCGTCAGGAAACAGAAGCCGGGTCCAGCTCTCCTTTTTTCTGCCGCTAACGTCCGCAATGACACTTGCAGCAAGGCTATTCAGTCTCCTCGCTCGTGCCGCAGTCTCTTCGTCGGCGTCGTCGCCGGAAATCGACAACTGTAATTCCTCTAACAGTCTCGATTCTAGCCGCTCCAACACGATTGGCAGAACCGCATTATGCAGGTGAGCGCCTGAGCCGTTATTGAGGCCGCACACACCTGGATGGTTTAGTGCATTTGAGACTAGGGATCCGCCCAAGGTTCCACCCAACTTCAGGCGATGATATCTATCGGCGGGATCACGTGTCCGGTTCTGGCGACCTTCTCACCTTGACGCGCCAGTGGTTGTCGCGTTCGATCACTGCCGGCGTAAAGTCGCGCCCGACGCCCTCAAGTGGATCAAGCTCCACCCAGAACGTCCGTCTGCTCCGAGTCAGCTCCTCGTGCAGTGCTCGGGTGCACTCACCGTACCCCAACCGTTTCAGCAAATGACCCAGCCGCTGCGCCACCGACCGCTCGAATGATTCTGACAGCGCGGCCAGTCTGCCCGGGTCGATCCGCGGGCCAATGTCGACGAGCACGGTGGCGATATGGTCAATGCCTCCGGCGCCGCGCGGATAGCGCAACAGATCCAGGGCGGTCAGCTCGACACTGGCGACCTTCATGTATCCGGTGTCCGTCTTGTGTTCATCGATCCCGCTCGCAACCGCCTCCATGTCCTTGCGGTATCGAAACACGATATTGGATCGTCCTGCCCGAATCGCCCCCAGTTGCCGGTCCGTGATCACCTGGAATTCCATCACCGCCTGGTGGCTCGCCCCGTGCAGTTCCGCTGCCGTGAGCAATCCAACGTAGTAGGGGCGATCCGAATGTGCCATAAGCGCATCGATGTACCACGACGGCGGCGGGGCGCCCCATCGGAGAAATTGCGGCGGCACGATGACATAGAATCCGCGGCGGGGCCTGATCAGGTGTTTGCGCCGTTGCTGTCGCTCCGCCGCATCGAGAAGCGCGCCCCGACCGATCCCGAGCGCCGCCTGCGCCTCCGAGGCGGTGAACACCACGCGCCCCTCGGACAGCCGCTCCGTGAGGTACGAGGAGAACGCAGAGCGCTTCTGATATACCATAGTTTATTATCCGCAATAAACGCAGACTACTGAATATGACTCCTCCACTTTATAGTAGTTATACACTAATATCCGCTAAGAGCGCGGACTTTTCCATATGGTCAATAACCGTCCCGAGCCTATCCATTTCTGGCCGCTTCCGGCGGCGACGTTGGATATGATGCACCCGTTCGCGCATTAGGTAGCGACGCACTCCCGGCAACATGTTCACTGCGCGCTGGGCTGCTTTGGATGTCGCGTCTCTCCGGCCCACATGAACTAGCACGAGGATCCGATCGTAGAGCAGTTTCGCGCACATGTCATCTCCGAGTAGATATCCACCGCGAGGGTGGCCGACTGCGTCGACTCGCAGATCTTGACGGGCGCGGTCCGACGCAAAGGAATCTTCCACTATTGGGCGAGGCATCGCGCCGAGCTTAAAGTTTGTGCCGATGCTGCAACGGTCGTTCAGCAACAAGTTTTGGTACAATTACTATTTCAAAAAAGAGAATTAGTCGTAAATTGTTTAAGCGTCTAGTTCTTCAATGTAATACAAAATGTTTCCAAAAGACGGCAATACAAGACACACGTACAATCCAGAACGGACAACAAATCATGACCAAAGTTGATCTCAAGTACTTATACAATGCGATTCAGAAAGGAGAGGTAATCCTATTTCTAGGAAACGGAGCTTCAGCAGGGTCAATGAGTAAGCAAGGCGACTCACTGTTGTCGACCAACGAACTTTCTAGAGCCTTGGCTGAGGAAGCGGGCTTTGAATACCGTGACGAACCACTGAATGAAGTTTACTCAGCCTCAGAACAAGTGCTAGGTACGAGACTAGAAACATTTCTCGAACGAAACTTTCGTTACTGTGTGCCGTCGGAAGAATACTCTAGTTTGGCACGTATTCCTTGGGCACGAATATACACTACGAATATAGACGATGCGTTCGAAAGAGCTTTGGCTAACGGCGTACACAAAGGCTCGACGCAACGTATGCGTGTACAAGGCCGAAAAAACGCCTTAGTTGATCGTGATCAAACTTATTCATTTGTGGACATAGTAAAGCTGCACGGTTCAGTGGATCGACTACACGAGGGAGTTATCTTTTCTCCAACAGAATATGCAATCGAAGCGGCGACCCCTTCTCCTTGGTATACTCAACTAGGCATAGATTATCAGAACCATAGCTTTGCCATTATTGGATCTAAGTTATCGGAACCGCTATTTTATCAACAAGTAGAATATGCAAGACGTAGAATACAATCGACGTCACCGCAGAGTTACCTTTTTGTACCATACCTTAGTGATCTACAGAAAAAAGCTTTCATAGATAAGAATATTCTTCATATTCCTTGGACGCTATCAGATTTTTGTAGTTGGATAAATAAACAGTTTCCCAATGGCTTAGACTATACAGATGTGGCTGCCAACAATAATCCTAGTATTCGAAGACTTCTGACAGGAAAGAATGAGGTAGTAGCTCGGCGAGCGGAAGTTTTGTCTGAAGTAGTTCAAATTCACCCTAGCCGCATGCAGTCTGCAAATTTGGCGCGAGGAAAAATTAGAAATTTTTATCGAGGGTTTAAGCCAACTTGGCCAGATATTGCAGATTCGATACCGGCTGTAACTGAAGATATCTCATCGCTTACAGGAAAAATTAGGAAAGCGTTAGAATCCAAGGTCAATTGTGTTGTTGTTTATGGTCCAGCAGGATCGGGTAAATCCACGGCTACTAGAATGGCAGTGTTTGAAATTGCAAGAACCGAGCGAGTGCCGTGTTTTTTTACACGCGGTACAAACGAGTATATCGCTGGAGCACTAGAGGAGCTTGAGAGGGCGCATAAGGAAAGATATATTTTGATTTGCGATAGATTCGAACCATGTGTAGGCACCGTCGATAACGCTTTTCGGCGGGGTAGCTTAAGGCGAGGACTGGTGGTAGCTGTGGAGTCGCAGCATGCTTGGTTGGGCCGTGTCAAGGCAAAGCTAGTCGATGTGGTTGTGGAGGAGTTTTTGATTACGGAAATATCGAAGCGTGATACTTCTCTTATTCTTGCAAAATTGGAACAGTACGGGCCATGGACGCTGCTCAGCCAGCACAGCGAGAGTCAGCGGCAAAAAATTGTCTTCAAGAAATCAAGGCGTCAATTGCTCATCGGCCTACTGGAGGCGACCCAAGGCATTGGATTCGAGAAGATTATCGAGCGAGACTATCGAAACTTAAAGTCGGATGCACACCGAAAGCTCCTCGTCGTGGTCGGTTTGGCATCAATGCATAGGCTGTTTCTTCCAATTACGTATGCCACAAGAGTATTGGAAAAACTTAGCATTCAAGAGAATCCACCGAAGTTACTTCAAGGCATGGAGGGCGTTTTATACAACTCACGCGGAAAGTTGGTTGCTAGGCATCCGGTATATGTCAGATCTCTGCTTGAATCTCATATAAGCACTGATGAATTAGCTGAAATAATTCAGCGTTTGCTTGATGTTTTTACGATGTACGATGTACCGATCATAAAATCGATATCGCGAAACGAAAGCCACCTATATAAGAAGATAATCAATAATAGATTCTTGAGGAATATTTTGAGAAATAGCGAAAGCAGAATTCTCAGGATCTATCAGTCATTGGAAAAGCCGTTCGAACAAGACGGTTTGTATTGGCTGCAGTATGGATTGGCGTTGCGTCATTTCGGTTATCATGAGGATGCTTTGGATAGATTGGGTACTGCAGTGAGCGCGCACGAGCAACCACACACGTTGCATGCGTTTGCTCATCAACAGCTTATAATCGCGTTAGGGGAATCAGATATTGGTAGAGCGGAACGATTGGCTGAAGAGGCAAAGGTTACGCTAGAGAGGCTACAAAGCAGGCAGGATTACGATGACATGTATCCGATTAATCTCTTGGCAAGAGGGTACACTGCTTTTATTAGGAAAACGCAAGGTAATGCACGAGGTCGGGTAGTAGCGAAACACTACGCCGATAGAATTTATGCGACAGGACGAACAGCTACTGATGTGCATCTTAAGGAAACTTGGACGGATCTTACTTCGTACGCAGTCAACGGAACATGGAAATCTCTAAATCTCTCTAACGTGGTCGCTGATGAGTGGTAATACTTGTACTAATGGTCAAGACTTTTCGGAGGGCTGACCGCCCGAAGCCGCCGCCCGCGCCACGTCCAACGCCCCCGCTGGAGCCGCGGCGAGGAGCGCCGCGTTTGGGCGATACGCAGCCGGTACCCGTTCATCGGCAAGCACCGGCTGCGCGTCATGCAGCGACGCGAGGGCCTCGAACTGGGCGAATCGACCGTCGGGCGCATCCTCTCCAAGGGCGTGCGCTTGGGCCGCGTCAAGCCCAAGCGCCGCCGGCGTTTTGACGGCCATGCCCAACGCTGGCGGTACGGCCAGCGCGCCGCCCGGCCTGGCGAGTTGGTGCAGATCGACCACATGTCCCTGCACCGCGACGGCAAACACGTCAAGGAGTTCAAGGCCGTCTCGCCCCTCGGCAAGCAACTCGTCGCCCGCGCCTACGCCCGCGCCACGGCCCTATGGTGCCAAACGCTTCCTGGAAGCCGTGCAAGCCGATCTGCCGCACCCGCTGCTGTCCATCCAGGTCGACGGCGGCAGCGAGTTCATGGCCGACTTCGAACGGGCCCGCCGGGACCTGAGCATCCCCCTCTACGTGCTGCCCCCCGGCGCCCCCAGTTCAACGGCTGCGTGGAACGCGCCAACGACACCACCCGCGTCGAGTTCTGGAACCTCTACCAGGGCCGCTTCACCGTGTCGCCGACGCCAACCTCGCCCTAGCCGAGTACTAGCACTTCCACAACTACGTGCGGCCCCACCAAGCCCTCGACTGGAAAACCCCGAACGAGTATCTTCAATCCACCAAGGACTGCCCCCTCAGTCCCACATCGCCTGAACCCGCACAGCGGATTGACTAAATTCTGAGCATCATGCAAGCTCTTTCCCGCGACATGTTCACCGATTCCAATGTTTGGCTGCCTACAAAATGCTATCTCCTGATCAAGGCTCAGGGTGCTCCGCAGGGTCAGGGCAAATGGGCGGAATTCTCGTGCTCTGTGAAACTGTCGCAGGTGGCCCGACGCCATGCGTGTCGGGCATAGGCGAACCCTCTCTTAACAGCAAACCGGAAGGGGGTCTTGCCGGGCTTGGGAAGGTAGTACTTCCGGTGCGGCAGTCGCATACCAGGCGCACTGCCGTAACAGTTCAACGTCCCTGAACGCCGGTCCTATTCGGAGAGTGATATGCGAAAGTGGACTTACGCCTTGATGTTGACGATTTTGTGTTTGTTGCCATTGCAATCAAATGCACAATGCCAAGGAACTAATGTGATTTCTTGTTCTGAACCATCCCCGATTAGGGAAGAACAAGCGTCCGAACCTCCAACTACCTCACGCCCCACAACCAGAGTATATGCGCGTACATTCTATTATGGGGACGATTTAGATTTGTGCGGATCGTATTTCCGTGCGCAGGAAGCAAACGAGAAGGAAGAAGTAAAACGAGAAATTCTTGGGCGCGACCTCACCAAAGACGATTGGCGTTGGCAGTTGGGGGTAGAGAATAGCTTCCCTATTGTGGAAATGAACAAATGTGAGTTGTTTGCTGCGTTAGGAAAGCGAGAACCCGTATCTACTACTCGTTCTACACTTGGAACCCATGAAATGTTCCATTATGAGTCTAGAACAATTTTTGTGGATGACGGAATAGTTACATCCATTCACGAATAAGTGCTTCCATCTGCGAATTGTCGAATCAAGACCCTGTACATGGGATGCTAGCCTGGAGGGATTCCGACGAACTTGGGATTGCGGCTTCCAGTTCGGGACAGGCAAGGGGAGAGTAGTGCCATGACGCGACAGGTCAAGATCGGCGAGGCCAAGACGCATCTTTCCGCACTGCTGGCCGAGGTGGAGACCGGTGAAAATCTGGTGATCTGTCGCGGCGCAACGCCAGTTGCATATGTGACGCGGGTCAACAGCGTCAATGACCATGCTGCCCTGTGCGCGACGCTGCGCCGGGAGCGAGCGAAGCAGAAAGCCGTAACGACCGCCGATATTCTCTCTTGGCGCCACGAGGGGCACGCGCGCTGATGGCGTTCGTGGTAGACGCCTCCACGGTGCGGTAGCGCCGGTTTCCAGTCCACCGTAGTCCGCCGTCGTCTCGTGTTGCCGGTGGTCGGGCAGATTGCCGGAATCCATCGCGGAACCATGCCTTGTACATCGCTTGTACAAGTAGGTCGGTTCTGATAGGTTGAGACCTCAAGTCAGGTTCTCGTTTATTGTCGTTTGATCGAGAAAATACCCAATGGCCAGTAATTTTTCGTCCAATGGCGAAACATCTTCCGCTTCCGCAGCCGTTACCGTGAGCGAGTTCAGGGCCAGGCTTGCAGAAATGATCGGACGGGCCGAGCGGGGCGAAGAGGTATTGATTGCGCGCGGACAGATGCCCGTTGCGAAACTGGTTCCCCTGGGAAACCCGCGCAAGCGCCGGCTGGGCGTGTTGAAAGACATGATGAGCGAGGAGGATATCGAGGCGCTGACCGCAGCGCTGGATGAGCCGCTGCCGTCGCACGAACAGGCGGCATTGGAAGGCGGGCTGACCGACAGTCTGGGTATTGCGAGGCGGTAGCTTCGCCCGTGCGGCTGCTTCTCGACAGCCATGCCCTGTTGTGGGCGCTGACATTGAATCCGAGGCTGCCGGAACATGCCCGCTCGCTCATAGGCGACGTTGCCAATGACGTTTTCTTTAGCCCGGTGAGCCTTTATGAGCTTGTATTCAAGGCCAGGCGCCGGCGGATTGCGGTGGAGACGCTGGACTTGCCTCAGGCGGCGATAGAGTCAGGTTTCAGGGAAGTGGGGCTTGCGTCGCGGCACCTGTTGTACGCCGCAAACCTGGACTGGGACCATGGCGATCCATGGGACCGAATCCTGCTTGCGCAGGCAGTCCTTGAGCAAATGACACTGGTCTCCGCCGACAAGATTTTCGATGAACTGACGGATGAGCGCCTTTGGCGACGACAGGCCTGAGCAACCGCCATATCGTCCATTTCGCCTGGACCGCCAATGCGGCACATGTTTGAAGCGAAAGTTCTCGAATCTGAATGGTACGATTTTCGATTTGAACTCATTGATCGGTTCGCGGTTCGTCACTTGATCGCGATCGGGTTCAGCGGGGAGCCGCATCCGCCGGTGATGGGCAGGGGCGGGGCGCAGAAGAAGAACTCGTAAACGCCGTCGTCCGCGATCTTGTCAATGGCGTTCTTCCGGGTGCCGTCACTATCCACCAGCCGGGCGTCGTAGCCGTTCCACATCTTGTCGCCATAGAAGATGTGCCCCAGTGCATCCCATTGAGTCCCGCATTGCAGCGGCAGGGAGATCATGTCATCTGCATAGCGGAACTTGCCCGCGTCCTGGTTGCCGGCGACTGCGTAGGTGCCCGTCGCGGTCATGGTGTGGATGGGGTTGAAGCGGTTGCCCCAGAGACCGCTCGGGGGGGGGCCTTGTTGTCAAAATCCAGGGCAGCGGGAAGACCTTTCCCTTGCGGATCAGCCGGGCCGCGGCGACGATTTCCTCCGGGGTGATGAAGTTCAGCGCGCCGACCTCGTCGTCGGGTCCCCATCGCCCCCGGTTCTTGACCGCTCGGCGGACTCGTGAATGATCTCCATGTTGAGATGGCTTTCGTCGTATCGTCTTGGCATGGGCGTTCCCCGAATTGGTTGGCTGAAGCGGCAATTACCGTGAATTGCCGCGTGTGTGTCAAGCTTCGGATGTTCTTCGCAGGTCCTTTAGAGTCAACCGCAGGCGGACCGACGTCGTGTGACGATGCCGGGGACCGTCTTGTCTCACCGAAAGTTGGCAGTCCGAGTACCGGTGTCAGTGGGTATAATTCAGCGCCGCTCGCGCCGGGCGTCACACTTGACTGTCGAACAGGAGAAAGTCGGGCATGCAGGGAAAGATCGCATTCGAAGAACACATGGCGATTCCGGAGACGGTATCGGAAACACGCAGTTTCGCCGGCGACTCCGGGCGCTGGGACGACTTCACCCGGCAGATCCTGGATGTCGGCGCCCGCCGCCTCGGCAACATGGACGAAACGGGCATCGAGTTCGCGCTTTTGTCTTTAAATGCGCCCGGGATCCAGGGGATCCTCGATACGTCCGAAGCCATCGAAGTGGCCAGGAAGGGCAACGACGCCATTGCCGAGGCCATGGCCCGCCATCCGGACCGCTACGGCGGCATGGCCGCGCTGCCCATGCAGGACCCGGACGCGGCTTCCGCGGAATTGACCCGTTGCATCACGGAACTGGGCTTCAAGGGCGCAATCGTGAACGGATTCACCCAGAAGGATGTGCCCGACTCCGCCATCTACTACGACATTCCCGAGTACCGGCCGTTCTGGGCCACGGTGTCGGAACTGGATGTGCCGTTCTACCTGCACCCGCGGATGCAGATTCCATCGAGGGCGCAGAACTACGAAGGTCACCCCTGGCTGATGAGCGCGCCGTGGGGATTTGCGGTGGAGACCTCAATCCACTCCCTGAGACTTTGCGGTTCGGGACTCTTCGACGACTACCCGAACCTGAGAATCGTCATCGGCCACCTGGGCGAGTTCATTCCTCACGGACTGTGGCGCATCGATGCGCGAATGCGGTTCTCGCGTCGCGATTACCGTGGCAGTCGGCCCCTTGGCGAGTACTTCCTGGATCACTTCGTGGTCACCACCAGCGGGTTCTTCAACGATCCCGCCTTCCGCAATACGTTGGACGTAATGGGCACCGACAAGGTCTTCTTCTGCGCTGACTACCCCTTCGAGAGCATGCAGGATGCCGCGTCCTGGTACGACGCCACGCAGGAAATCTCCGACGAAGACCGCGTCCGGATCGGTCGGACCAACGCCATCGAATACTTTGGACTCGATCTGGACTGACAGGCGATCTGAGCAAGCGGTAGTTCTGAACAAGCAGTCTGTCGAGACACTCCCGACCTGCGGCTACGCGACCCCCGACACGGCAACCTGTGAGCCAGCGGCGGGCCATCAGGCTGTCAAGCTGCTCCCGGCCCGCGGCTACTGAATCGCGTAGTTGACCTTGGCAAACACCAGCATGCCGTTGTGCCCGGCGGGTGCGTAGCGCGGGTACCGGCGTCCGTTGCCGTAGTTGATGGCCTCGTCCGGATACTGGTCCAGCGCGTTTTCCGCGCCCACGGTGACGGACAGGCCGCTGGCCAGGTTGTAGCGCACCTGGATGTCGGCGAGCCCGTAGCCGCTGAAATCCGCACCGGCGTGATCGTCGTACCAGTCGCCGAAGAAGCTGTAGCGCGCCACCAGGTCCCAGCGGTCGAAGCTCTGCTGATACGTCAGGTTGTAGCGTGTCTCCGGCCAGCCGTGTTCCAGGTTCCGTATGGTGCCGTCGGAAATGCTGGAGGAATCCACAACCTCGGTATCCGTCTTGTTGTAGGAGAACAGCAGATCGGCATTGCCGTTGGCCGTATCCCATCCGTAGCTCGCCACCACGTCGAATCCGGCCGTCTCCGTATCGAAGTCGTTGGTGAAATAGCGCACGGAGGTGAACTCGGCCGCCTCCGGAACGCCGTCCGCGACCAGGCGCTGCTTGATATCGTCGGTCACGTCGAACAGTCCCGAAAGCGCAATCCGATCCTCGATATCGATGCTGAAGTAGTCAATGGTAAGGCTGAAACCGTTGGGGGCTGCGAAGACCGCGCCCACGGAGAGGTTGCGGCTTTCCTCCGGCTGCAGTTCGCGGCCGCCCAGCGCCATGGCCACCGGGTGGGTGGAGCCGATGGTGCCCCGTTCCTCGAACTCGTTGGTGACGGCGTTGACCACGGTGGAAAGGTTGCGGGCATTGGACTGGCCGGGGGTCGGCGCCCGGAATCCCGAGCCGACAGAGCCGCGCAACGCGAAGCTGTCGGTCAGGCGCAGGTGCGTGGCCAGCTTGTAGTTGGTGGTGCTGCCGAAGCCGTCGAAGTCCTCGAAGCGCACCGCGCCGCCGATGCGCCAGGCCTCGGTGGCGTTGAGTTCGAGGTCCACATAACCGGCGACGTTGCCCCGGTCCCAGGTGCCGTACGCGGCCGGGTTGAAGCCGCCGAAGCCGTTGGAGCCCGAGGCGAACCCGTACTGGTTGTACGGCCCGATTTCCCAGGCGGCCCGTTCGCCGGTGGAGATCTGGAACTGTTCCGTGCGCGCCTCGAAACCGGCGGCCACATTGAGGTCCGAACCGCCGAGGTCCATCGGGTAGACCACGTCCGCATTGAAGTTGGTGTCCCTTTGCGTGTAGTCGCCGATCTCGAAGTCGCGCGGCGAATTCGGGCCCAGCGAGGCATTCAGCGTGTTGTGGTTGAAGGCGGCCAGGCTGTTCTCGCCGATGCTCGCGGAGATGTCCCACATCAGGCCGTTGGCCATCTCGCCCCGTACGCCGACGACGCCGGAAAAGTCGCTGAGGGTTGCGCCGAACTGCGGCGTGAAGCCCTCTGGAAGCATCTCGGCAAACGAGAAGCAGCTGTTGTCGGCCAACACCATATCGAGAAAGGACAGCAGGTTGTCCGCGGTGGAATCGATGTCGCCGTACTTCGCCGCACAGCCCTCGCCCCCGACCAGGAACTTGTTGGCGCCGGTCTTGTAGACGCCGTTTCGGTTCATGGGGCTGCGGAAGAAGAATGCCGTGGAAACCTCGCGGCTGGCGTAGTTGCCGAAGGCGTACAGCTCGTTGAAGGCGCTCAGGTCGACGCCGATGTTCGCCACGGCCTTGATGCTGTCATTGACCGTCGGCGAACCCCAGGGCTTGGCCGGTACGGCGACATTGGGAATGCCGAGGCCGATCAGCGCGGTGGCGTCCTGATGCTGCACGCTTCGGTCGGTGGGGGCGGACTCGCCGTATTCGAAACTGAAGTTGGCGAAACCGCTGTCGGCCAGCGGCAGCCCGACGTTGGCCGCGATCGTGGACATGTCTTCGCCCGAGTTCTCCGTATACGCGCCATACCGGGCTTCCAGAGTGACGCCCTCGTTCGCGTCCTTGAGGACGAAGTTCAGCACGCCGGCGATGGCGTCGGAACCGTACTGGGCCGCCGCGCCGTCGCGCAGCACTTCCATGCGCTGGATGGCGATGGCGGGAATGGCGGAAATGTCCGGCCCCTGGGCGCCGTTGGAGGCGCCGTTGGAAATCCACTGGATTACCGAGCCGCGGTGCCTGCGCTTGTTGTTCATCAGCACCAGGGTGTGGTCCGGCGCCAGTCCGCGCAGGTTGACGGGACGCAGCAGCGCCGCCAGGTCGCGCGAAGGGTTGTCGCTGACGTGGAAGGACGGCACGGTCGAGCGGATCAGGTTGGACATGTCGAACCCGGCCTGGTTCTCGAAGTCGTCGACGCCGATGATGTCCACCGGGACCGAAGACTCTTCAACGGAACGGGGCAGCGCGCGGGTACCGACCACCACCACCTCTTCGATCGGTACCTCCACGACATCGGACGCCGGCTGCGCGTCATCGGCACCGTCTTGTGCGTTTCCGACGACAGGCGTGGCGAGCGATGCCAGTAACGCGATGGTTGCAGTACAAGCGTAAGGTGCGGCTTGGTCGCCACGGACATTGCGAACGGTCATGTTGAATGCTCTCGGTTCGGGAAACTTGAAATCGACATCAGGAAGAGGCCGAGCGCGAATTTTACCACCTTGGCTGCGGTTGGTAGACCCCTAAAACACCAGGCCGGGCAGATACGTCGCGATCTGCGGGAAATTGACGATGGCAATCAGCCCGATCAGCATGATCATCCAGTAGGGCGTGGAACTCCTGAAGATTTCCATGATCGAGATGTTCTCGTCCTCGTCCCGGATTGCGGCCTTCACCGTGTAGACCAGCAGGCCGAAGGGCGGCGTTAGCAGGCCCGCCTCGATGGCCAGGATGCCGATGATCGCGAACGCGATGGGATCGTATCCGAGGCCCACTGCAATGGGCTCGAAAATGGTCAGCGTCAGCAGCATGATGGAAATGGAGTCGATGACCATGCCGAGCACGAACCAGATGCCGATCATGCCGGCGAGCAGCAACCAGGGCGCCAGTTCCGCCCCGAGAAATGCGCCCTGAATGCCGCTGGAGACGCCCGTCATGGCCAGTGTGCGGGAGTAAAGGGCGGCGGAAACCAGCAGCAGCAGGATCGGCGCGGATGTCCGCCCCACGGAGAGGATCGCGTCCATGGCTCCGCGAAAACGCATGCCCTTGGCGATGGCCAGCATCAGGCCGATGAAAGCCCCGGCGCCGGCGCCCTCAGTGGGCGTGAAGACGCCGAACCAGATGCCGCCCAGGACCGCGACGACGACCGACAGGATGCCCAGGCCGCTGGTCCAGGTCTGCAACCGGCTGGCCCGGGGCGCGTCATCGTCCTGCGAAGCCCCGGCGGTCGCCTCCTGGCCGCCACCCACCAGCGCCGGACGCGCCACCGCCGAAACCAGCACGTAGCAGACGAACAGGCTGACCAGCAGAAGCCCGGGCAGCACGCCCGCCAGGAAGATCTGCCCGATTGAGCGCTCCGTCAGCAGGCCCCAGACGATCATGAGCACGCTGGGCGGTATCAGCATCCCCAGGCAACTGGAGCCGGCCACCGCGCCAAGGGCGAAGCCGCGGTGGTAGCCGAAGCGTTTCATCTCCGGGTAGGCGATGCGCGAGAAAGCCGCCGCCGAGGCGATGCTGACGCCGGTCACGAAGGAAAAGATCGCGTTGCCGAGCAGGGTCGCAACCGCCAGCCGCCCCGGCAAACGCTGCAGCCCGCGGTGTATGGCCCGGTAGACATCGGTCACCGCACCGGACCGGCTGACGAATTCGCCCATCAGCATGAACAGCGGGATGACCGCGAACTCGTACGCGCGCAACGCCTCGTAGGCCGTGCTGCCCAGCATGGCCAGCACCACGCTTGGGCTGCCGCCCGTGACCAGGAAGATCCCCAGCGCGCTGGCCATGCCGAGCGCGATGGCGATGTGCACGCCCAGTGCCACCATCGCCAGCAGGCTGACGATGAGGACCGTGGCGATATTGACGTCGAACACGATCAGTCCCTCGCCCGGGGATGTTCGCTGTCGGGGCGGGAGGCGTCGGGATTGGATGCGTCGCGATCGGAGGTGTTCGGATGCGCTGTGCCGGAATCCGCAGTGTCATTACCCGCGGCGGAACGCAAAGCTTCCGGCCGGAAGATGTCGAGATACGCCATCAGCAGGTAGTTGAAGCAGGCGAGCGCGCTGCCGATCAGGATCGTGAACCGGGTGGGCCATGCGGGAACGCGCAGCGCGCCTTCGCCCTCGTACTCGCCGGCGACCCAGGAGCGGATCGCCGCCTCCCAGCCGCCCAACAGGATCATCGCGAAGAACGCCGCCCCCAGCAGGTATCCCAGCGCCAGAACGACCCGCCCGAACGCCGGCGGAAAGCGTTGCGCCAGGAAGTCCGCCCGCAGCATTGCGCCGCTGCGGATGGCATAACCGGCCTGCAGGAAGACGATCATCACGATGGAGTTCATGACGATCTCCGGCACACCGTAGACCGGCGAGTTGAAGACGCTGCGCCCGACGATATCGGCGATGATGAAGAACGTCAGGACAAACGCCCAGACGGCGGCGAGCACCAACAGGAAGCGCGTCAGGCGGTCGCTAAGCTTGATGATCGACACGGCCTATCCGGAAACGTCAAAGGTTCGGTCAGCGAGTTTGGCCGTGCGCGCTGCGGTGCGGGGCCGACATGAGCGCGGCAGTCGGAAGTAGTGGGCGCCTGTGGACGGCTCTTGCTCACGTCGTGGGCTCGGCGCGGGGCCATGGATGGCCAGGAGCGCCGAGCCCCGATTCGAGCCCGCCAGGGATGGCGGGCGAGATTGAGTGAGCAAGAGCCGTCCGCAGGCGCCCACGGACCCACCGGTAGTTGAATGGCGCACGCCGCTATCGGATCTCGTACCGGACCGGCCAGACGTATCCATGGCGCTCCGCCGCCGCCAGCGCCGTTTCCAGTACCTGTGTCCCCGGCAAGCCCAGTCCGTCCAGTTCGGCGGCCATCTGTGCGGGCCAATCGGCGAGCGAATGTGCCCACGATTCGCGCACCTCGGGGGCCAACTGCTTCACCGTAATCAGTTCCTGCAAGGCCGCCACGTCGTCGCCGTAGCGCTCGAGATTGTTGGAGCCGGTCAGCTCCTCGTAGTCGGCCGAAACCTCAAGCAGGATTTCCTGAACGTCCGCGGGGAGCCGGTTCCAGGTATTGAGGTTGATGGTCAGGCCGTGCCAGGTGATGGAGCCGAAGCCGATCATGGTGTAGTAGGGCGCCGGTTCGTACAGCTTGAGCTGCACCCAGGCGCTGGGAAACATGATCCAGCCTTCGTAGACGTTGGTCCGCAGGCCCGTGTACGCCTCGGGCAGGGCGCCCTGAACGGGGGTGGCGCCGGCGTAGCGCAGCCAGTTCAGATTGAGTCCCGCGCCGGCGATCTTGATGCCCTGCAGGTCTTCCACCGTATTCCAGTCGAACGACGTGCCCAGGTTGTAGCCCGCATCCGCGATGCGCGCCAGCAATTTCTGGTTGAACTCCTCCTCGAAAACCTCGGTCAGGTAGGGGACCTCGCGGTACACGTCCTGGGCGATCTTCAGACTGACCGTCGGATCCATGGTCCCGAACGGCAGCATTACCTGGAACGCGTGCAGCGGGAGGTTTGAGGGTTCGAAGCAGTAACAGAAGCCGCCGATGTCGACGATGCCGTTCTGCACGCCTTCCAGCGTCTCCGAGGTCCTGACGATGGACCCGCTGTATCCCTCGATGAAACTGACGGTGTGTTCGGTCCGTTCCTCCACCCGGCGCTGGAACTCGGTCTGGAAATACGATTGCATCAAGCCGGCGTAGACGACACCGGGCGGGTGCCCCGTGGCGATCCTGAGGGTGATCCTGTCTGCCTGTGCATGGCTGCCGGCGGCCAGGAAGAGGATGGCGACGAGACCGCGGGCCGCAAATCCCGGCTGCTTGCTTGCAGTCGATTTCATGAGAACTCCCCGAGGATGACTTGAACTGGTTCCAAACGATCATTATTGAACGTGTCATGACCGCTTGCAAAGGCGAGTCCGCCCGAGTCCCGGCAATTTGCTGTACCCGAGGGTGGTCCGAGACTGGTAAGGTGGCGTCGGCCGACGGCGTTGCGTCGGCAATCGGAGGAAACGGATGTTTCGTGAAATGCCCCTCTACGAAGATGATCCCATCGAGAGCATGTTCGTGCGTCTCGCTGCGGACCGGAGCCCCGGCAAGATGGACCTGGGCATAGGGGTGTACCGGGACGATGAGGGCCAGGTGCCGGTGTTCGATGCAGTGCGCGAGGCGGAGTTGCGGATCGTCAGGAGGCGGGAATCGAAATCCTACATGGGCCCCCTCGGTAACCTGCACTATTGCAGCGCAATGGAACGGCTTGTGCTGGGTCCGGAGTTTTCCGCGCAGTGGGAGCGCAGCGTGATCTCGGCGCAAACGCCCGGGGCTGGCGGCGCGCTGCGCGTGGGCGCTGAGGTGGTGCGGTCCCTGTCGCGTGAATCCCGCGTCTGGGTATCGGATCCGGTCTGGCCGCACCAGCTCGAGTTCTTCGAGAAGCCGGGCATGACGGTCAGGACCTACCGTTACTACGATCGGTACGAATCGGTACTTCAGTTCGACGAAATGCTTGAGGATCTTGCGGCCATGCGCCGCGACGATCTGCTCCTGCTGCACGGCTGCTGCCACAATCCGACAGGACAGGACCTCGACCTGGATCAATGGCAGGCATTGACCGAACTGGTTTCGGAGAAGGGCGCCATACCTTTAATCGATGTTGCGTATCAGGGGTTCGGTCAGGGTATCGAAGAGGATGTTGCCGGTCTCAGGCTGATGGCGAGTCGGGTACCGGAGATGCTGCTGGCGGTGTCCTCATCGAAGAGCTTCGGAATCTACAGGGATCGGGCGGGCATGTTATCCGTCGTGGTTTCGCCCGGCGAAGGCGTCGCGACCGGTCTGGTGCGGCGGCTCAGGGACACGGCCCGGCAACTCTATTTCATGCCGCCGGATCACGGTGCGGCCATCATTCTGGAAATCCTGACGTCGCCGGACCTGGAAGACCTTTGGAGATCGGAGCTCGATGGGACGCGATTGGAAATAATCGGGAAGCGTCAGGTGCTTCGAAAAATGCTGGAGGCCGAGGTCGCGGGTTTCGACGCTTCATTCATGGAAAGGCAACTGGGGATGTTCTCGTGCCTGCCGATCGATGCGCACGAACAGCGGCTCATGGAAGACCTGTTTCACATCTACATGATGCCGGACGCCAGGGTCAACGTTGCTGCCATGAAGACGAGCGACGCACAAGTGCTGGCAAAATCGTTTCGCGAACTGATCGGCCGTCGGCGCGGAGACGGACTTCGCGCCCTCGGCGGGACGGTCGGCTAAGCGGCCAGCACTGCATTGGGAGGGACCGTAGGGTAACTGGCCAGCACCGCCCCCGGCGGGACCGTCTGGTAACCGGCCAGCACCGCCCCAGGCAGAACGGTCGGCTAGCCGGCTGGCACCGCCCCCGGGGGTGTCACCCGGATCGTCACGATGTCAGTGTCGTGATACTGCTGGTGCCGTACCGACGAGGCCAGGTGCCTCAGTAGCCGCAGCGAAACTTCCCGCTCAATCGAAGTGGCCGCGGCTTGTTCGCCCAGCAGCGCAATGCGGTCTTCCAGGTTTGCCGTGCCGGGTGCTGCGACGAAATCCAGTATCGCTTCACCCGCGTGCTTGTGAGCGACCACGAGAAGCCGCCGCTTTGGAGACTCGCCGCCGGATCGATCCTGGTTGAGCAACGTCAGCAGCGTCTCCTCGCTGGCGGCGTCGAGCCGGTGTGCCATGGCCGCGTCCCAGCCGCCGGCCGTGGCGAACCTGGCGAGAAACTCCCGGATGGTCGGCAGGGCGGAGGTATCGAACTCCACCTCGATGCGCCGCCGCCGCGGCTCGGTCAACTCCACGAACAGGGTCAGCAGAATCGCGATCAGTCCGCCGCCCGTCATACCGTTCTGGAGCAGTCCGCCGGCAAATGCCGAGAAGTATTCCGGAAAGATCACCCCGCTCTGCAGTCCGGCGCCGATCCAGAACGACACTCCGGCGATCAGGGCGTTGCGATGGTCGATACCGTCCTGAATGACGATTCTCATGCCGACCACAAACAGCATCGCAATCAGCACGGTAATGTAGGCGGCGGCTACCGGACCGGGTATCGCCAGGATCAGCGCGAGCACCTTCGGCAGGAATGCCATCACGAGGAATACGGCACCGGCGGCGACACCGACGCTGCGGGCGGCCACACCCGTCAGTTCCGTCACCGAAACGCTGCTGGAGTACGTCGTATTCGGAACGGTGCCCGCCAGTCCGGAGAGCAGATTGCCCACCCCGTCCGCCGCTACGGCGCCCTGCACGGTACGGAAATCCACCGCCCGGTCGCGGCGCCAGGAAACTCGCTGTATGGCCACGGAATCGCCGATCGTTTCGATGGCGCCGACCAGGGTCACGAAAACGAAGGCCGGCAACAGTGCCCAGAATGTCGGCCCGAAGCTCAGATCGAAGCCGGGCCACGCGATCGACGGAATGCCGATCCATGCCGCCTCCGCTACCTGAGCCGTGTTGTACAACCCGAAGAACGACGCCACGACCGTTCCCGCCACGATGCCGATGACCGGCGCCCAGAGGCGCAGCGTGCCCGTGGCTTTCAATCCGATGGCCACGATCACGGCGATCGTCGCAAGGGCGCTCAACGCGGCTCCCGGTGCCGGACTGCCCTCCGGCACTTCGGTCAGCATGTCGAAGACGATGGGCATCACGGTCACCGCGATCAGCATGATCACGGTTCCCGCCACCGTCGGCGTCAGGATTCGCCGCAGCAGCGACAGGCGGTTTGAAAGCGCAAACTGAAACAGCGAGGAGATGACCACCAGCGTAGCCAGCATCGCCGGACCGCCCTGGGCGAGCGCCGTCACGCAGATGGCGATGAAGGCGCCGGATGTGCCCATCATGAGGACATAGCCTGCTCCGATCCGGCCCACCCGGACGGCCTGCAGAATGGTGGTCACGCCGCTGACGGCGACCGCGGCGAACAGCGCCCAGGACAGGTACGCTTCGGATCCGCCGGCGGCGCGGATCACGATGGCCGGCGTGAGCACGATGCCGGCAATGCAGAGGATCGCCAGTTGCAGCCCCAGGCCGAAACTCAATGCTCTCGGCGGGGATTCGTCGGCTTCGTAGCGGATGGGGGACATGCGTTCGTTGCTCTCAACTGCCATTGCGTTAATCCTTCGTCGCTGAAGCGGCCAGGTATCGGCCCAACAGGCATCGAAAAGGAAATCCCTGAACCGGGTGCCGCCTTCTTCGGTCTCGTAGACCTCGTTGTTGGGGTTTTCCGTGCAGTGCCAGTAACGCGCGCGCAGGGAGTGGTCCGGATTCGGGATGCGATTGTAGACCACCTTCGTGAAAGTCTCATGCAAAAACCTCCCGACCGTGCAATTGCTGCCGGCTGCAAGCGCAGCGCGAACCGCGTGGCGACGTCGGGACCGCAATTGTAGCAGTCAAGTTTGAAAATGAGAGTGTAATCCCAGTTTAGCGTGCCGCTAATGCTGTCGGGTACCCGTGCCTGTCCTGCCCCGGCGCACAAGTTGCACGTTTTTCATGGGGTTTTACGCAAAATTCATGAGCATCGGTGAGGGGGGAAGTTCAACTACGAGTATTCTCATTTTCACGCGTCGCGATTGTCCAACGATTCATGATTTTTTTCTGGCGGGGGCTGAAAAAACATAGCCATTGTTCGTCGCAGGCTGTTGCAGATATGCACTTTGTTTCAGCGGATCGAATATGATCGCGACCGCGGAAGCCGCGCAGGGAGCAAGACCTGCCGGCGCAGGACTTATGGGTCGCAACTGCGTTTCAAGGGAGGAATACATGTTCGACACTCAACGTTCGGTCACGGCACTCGTGACGCTACTGGCAGGCATGGGATTTGGCGCTGCCGCGCTGGCCCAGGAGGAAGGAGACGAACTCGAAGAAGTCATCGTGACCGGTTCGTATATCTACTCCGGAGTGGATTCGCCGTCTCCGGTGACCGTGATCAGCGGCGAGGAACTGCTGATCGAGGCGCCCCAGGACATGCTCACGTACTTCTTCACCAACGTGCCGCAGAATTTCAGCAGTGACCTGGGTCAGCAAACAGGCAATAACGGACAGCCACGGCTGCGGGGCGGCGGGCGCAATCCGACCATCAACCTGCGCGGTATCGGCAACGAGAACACGCTGACGCTCCTGAACGGGCGGCGGACCATCGCGTATCCGGCGGTTGACGGTCAGGGCTGGCCGAGCACCAGCATCAATTCGATCGTGCCGCGCATTGCGGTGCAGCGCGTGGAAACGCTGATGGACGGCGCCGCCGCCACGTTCGGGTCCGATCCGGTCGCCGGCGTGGTGAACTTCATCACCAACAACGATTTCCGGGGGGTTGACGTGCTGGTGGAGACTCGCATCAACGAAATCGTCCCGGATGCGGCCAACCACAATTTCGGGGTCATTTGGGGTGGCGGCAATGACACGACCAATCTCGTCGTCGCCTTCGAGCACGGTATCACCGAAAGAATCACGGTGGATCAGATCGAGGGCGAGGACGATCCGGACCCGGATGTGACGCCGGAGACCGGTACCGGGCTCGATGTCTTGAGGGGCCTGAATTACGACGGCGCGCGTGTCAGGGGCGTGGTTCCGACCTGGGTCGATCCCGACTGCGGCAATACGGCGTTCGGTCCGCCGCTGTTTGCCAAGTATCCCGCGGAGACGAGCGGCGAATTCACCCGCGAGACCACCCTCGACATGGCCGATTCCTGCGCGGAACCCACCGGCTACGACCCCGGGCTCGCGCTCCAGAACGACATTGAGCAATCCATTGCCTTTGTTTCGCTGACGCACCGGTTCAACGAGTCCCTGACGGCGAACCTGGAAGTCAACCACGGGCGTCAGCGCATCGACGAAACGGACTATTGGGGCGATGCAAACGCCTCGGCCTGGGTGAGGCCACCCGTGGTACTGGGCTCGACCTTCGCGATCCCGAACAATCATCCGGGCCTCGTCCGGGCGCGCGAACTAACCGATGGAGCATTCGGCACGGTCCCGGGCAGGAGGGGGCCCGTTCCGGTACCTGTGTTCCAGGAAGGCGAAACGCTGCCGTTCAATTCTTCGCTGCCGTCTTTCACCACTGCCGACCTGACGCGGGTCGCACTGGCCGTCGACGGCGCCATTTCGGGTAGCTGGCAGTGGCACCTGGATCTGACCAGCGCCAGCTACGATGTGCAGAATGGCCTGCGGGACATGATAATCCCCCACTACGAACTGGCCATCAACGGCTATGGCGGCGCCGACTGCGGCGTGACCAACGTGCGCAGTCCGTCGAACCCCGATCCGGGAACCGGCAACTGCCACTGGTTCAATCCGTTCATGAGCTCCGCGTTGCCGGACGCCGCCGCCATGGGCCTGGCGAACGATCCGGACATGGTCGAGTGGCTCACGCCGAACCGCATCGACATATTCGATGCCGCATTCTGGAGCGCGGACTTTCTTGTCACCGGTGAGGTGGGCGAGCTGCCGGGCGGCCCGGCCGGTTTGGCCGTCGGCGCCGCAATTCGCAGCGACGAGCTGGGACGGGATGCGGACGAACTGGCCAATACCGGCCAGCTCGCCACGGCCGGAACGTTCTCCGACTGGCACGGTTCGCAGGACGTGTCGTCGCTGTTCGTCGAACTTGCGCTGCCGCTGGCGGACAATGTCAACATGCAGATCGCTGCACGCAACGAGAGTTACGACGGCGGTTTCTCGCAGACCACGCCGAAAATAGCCGTCAACTGGACGCCCACCGACGAATTGACACTGCGCGGCTCGTACGGCCAGTCATTCAGGGGACCGTCCATCGTTCATTCCCAGGCGACGCAGATCTTCACGGGGATGAACATGCGAAACGTCAATGTCGACCACGACAGGAATCCCGAAACGCCGCCGGTGGCGTTCGGGATGGGCGGCGCGCTTACCTTCCCCTATGAACTTCGGCACAATCCGGATGTGGGTCCGCAGACGGCCGACAACCTGTCGGCGGGCTTCGACTACGACATCACCGATCGCGTCAGCGTGGGTGCGTCCTGGATCGCCATCGAGTTCCAGGATCGCATTGTCTCGCCCACCGCGCCCACCGTGATGAACTCGGCGGCCTGCCTGAACACGGACGCCGATGGAATACCCATCCTGGCGGCGGGAGACATCACGTACGTCCCGGTTGAGGAGGGCGGTTGCGCCGTTGCCCTTGACCCCTCGGAACCGCTCAATATCGGCAATCTCCAATCGATTGCCGGCTACGTGCAGAACCTGGGTTACCTGGATGCCGAGTTCTTCGACGTGCGGGCCTCGATGGTGTTCGATGCGGGCGCAGGCACGCTGCGATTCGCTCCCTCCGCGACCTTCACGACCAAGTACGAGTTCCCCAATTCGCTTGACGCGACGGGCGTGGGCTTTCTCTGCGAAGACGGCGTCTGTAACGGTATCGCACGCAATATTTCCGCGACCACCGGCATGGGCGGCGGCTTCAACGGCGTGACGTCAATGCCCCGGTGGCAGGCCAATCTGCCGCTGAACTGGAACCTCAACAATATGCGCAGCGTGCGCCTGACCGCCAATTACCGTGACAGCCTCAACGCGCAGGTCGAGGACCTCACCGAGGCCCAGCTTGCCGCGTTCAACCACGAGGAGGGTCAGTGGACGCTTAACGGCAACTACACCTGGAACGCCAGTTCCGGAATCAGCCTGACGTTTTTCGTGAACAATATTTTCTCCACCGATCCGCCGGCCACGCAGGGCCAACGATTCAACCGGCGCCAGCGGGAGTACGGACTGCGTTTCAGGTACTCGCAGCAGAACTGACGGGCGGGGCACTCGGGCCTGCTTGATTTTGACGGTCGGGCGAGGCGCAAGCCCCGCCCGGCCGTTTTTTCGTGCGACCGGCATCCGGGATCGATTCGCGCTAAACTGCCCCACGCGAAACGGGCGCGGCGCTCCGCCGCGTGGCACAAGCAATACCCTTACTGATCGGGAGAACAGGACATGAGTTCAACGGTTGGCGTTATCGGACTGGGCCCCATGGGCGGGAACATAGCGGGCAACCTGCTGGGGAACGGCTTCGGAGTATCGGGCTTCGACATCAGGCCGGAGTGCGTGGAGGCGTTGGCGGATGCGGGTCTCGCGGCGGTCGGATCATCGGCCGAGGTGGCACAGGGCGCCAACGTTCTGGCGACGTCGCTGCCGAATATCGAGGCCCTGGAAGACGTGATGGACGGCGTGCTCCAGCGGCCGAAGCCGGGTCAGATCCTGATCGAGTGCAGCACCCTGACGGTGGAGCAGAAAATCTCTGCTCACGGTCGGCTTCAGGCCGCCGGAATGCGCTTCCTCGATGCGCCCATCAGCGGCACGCCGTCGATGCTGGCGAAAATGATGGCTTCCATCTACGTGAGCGGCGACGAGGACGCCTACGACGAGTGCGTGCCGGTCCTCGAGGGCTTCACCGCGGCGAATTTTTATGTCGGAGAGGTGGGGAATGCCAGCCGCATGAAGTTCCTCGCCAATTACCTGGTGCATGTTCACACGACGGCGGCCGCCGAGTGCATGGTGCTGGGTCAGCAGGCCGGACTGGAGCCGGAACTCATCCACCGTGTCCTCACGGCGGGCGCAGGCGGTTCGAAGATGCTCGATATCCGCGGCGCGATGATGGCCGCGTCTGACTACCGCGAGGGCGGCGGCACCATGTTCGACGTGTACGAGAAGGACGCGGCGATCATCACGGAATTCGCCGCCAGCGTGAAGTCTCCCATCGACCTCTACGTTTCATCGCGACAGAAGTTCAATTCCGCCATTGCGCTCGGTCTCAACCATCTGGATACGTCAGCCGTGTGCAAGGCGATCGAGACGGCGGTGGGTATAGAACGGGAACTGGTGGAGTAGGGTGACGGATGCGTTTGCGCCTCCCGCGCCGAAATCGTTCTGTTACCGCCACTCCACGTTTCCGATGCATCGCGGCGCACTGCGGCTACGTCCGTTCGGCTGGTCGAGGCCTCAGTTGAGCTTGTCGTATAGCTGGGCGGTGCGCTCGACCTTGTCGCCCAGCGCCTGCAACAGGTTCCAGTAGTTCAGGAAGTGCGGTGTCTGGCGGTGCCGCCCCAGGGCATCGGCATCCTTGTAGACCTCGTAGAAGAGGAAGGTGTTGGGATCGTCCTGGGACACGTTCACGTCGAAACCGTAGCAATCCTCCTCGAGGCGGGATTGCGCGGCGTTTTCCAGCATCGCGGGTTTCAGTTGCTCCACGTAGTCGGGGTCGACGGTGACCGAGACAACGAGCACCAGGTTGGACATGGGTTTCCTCCGGGTGATGGCCTTATTGCGGCGTTGCGAGCGTGTCGTACATCTCGCCGACGAGGTTGGCGCGCCGCTCCTCGTAGAGCAGCCAGTCGCTGTAGTCCGCCAGCAGGATCGTTTCCTGGAGCGTTTCCCGGTCAAGGCCCTCGGCGATGCCCGCCATGACGTCGGACTCCAGGTCGCGCAGCAATCCGAGAAAGCCGCTGACGTCGGCCTTCGTACCCGCGTTGCCGTGCCCGGCAACCAGGATATCGAAGTCCAGCGCCTCGACGGTTGCGAGCGCCGCCTCGTATTCATCCACCGTGTAGCCGCTCAACGTCCCCGGAAATCGTTGGGCGTGAAGGAAATCCACCGTAAACGCCGCCCGTTCATTCGGGAACAGGACAATCGTTGTATCGCCCGAGTGCGCCTCGCTGGGATGGTGCAGCTCCACGGTGCTGTCTCCCAGGGTCAACATCATCTGCTCCGTGTAGGTGACGTCCAGCGGTACGGTGCCGGCGTTGATCTCCGCGCCGCTCAGGCTGCCGTCCCCGTCGCTGTCCATGCTGTCGAAGCTGGCCAGGTAGCCGCCGGCGGCTTCGCTCCGTTCCAGCGTGCCGTTGCCGTTGGTGTCGGAAAGCGCCGCATTGCTCGGCAGTCCGCCCTCCAGCCTCGCGGCGGTATTCTCGTGACCGACAAAGATGGCCGTGTCGGCGAAGACCTGCCCTCCGGCCACATGGTCGGGATGGTGGTGACTGTAAATCACGTATTCCACCTCGGAACCGAAGCGGGCCGCCAGTTCGCCCTCGAGCCACTCGGCAAAATCCGCCCGCAGGGGATCGACGACGATGATGCCTTCGGTCGTCGCCAGAAAGACCGCTTTATGGGAAGCGGTGCGGGCCTCGTAGAGGTTGCCCGTGACGTTGCGGATGGTGAAGGGAGGATCGGCTGATCCATCAGTCTGCGAATCTTCCTGGATCCCGCACGCGGTCAGGGCGAGAGTGAGGCAGGCGGCCGGAAACGTCGCCGCCCAGCTGGTCAATCGCCGTCGTGCTGCCATGATTTTTCCACCGTTACTTTGTGCGGCTGTGCGTGATGCGATCACAGGCTCCAGGACAGTCGCTGCCGTTTCACCGGCCGCGTGTGCCGCGGATCAGCGAGCCGTCTTCGGCCCAGTCGTAGCGAATGTTCATGCCTTCCTCGTCAATGAATCCGAGGGACTGCTGGAACTGGCCCTGGGGCGGGTGGCCCTTCGGCACCGTCGCCTCAACGATGTACAGCCGGGCGTCGTGCAGGTAAATCCCGATGTAACTGCGGGACTCATCCTCATTGGTGATGTTGAGCTGGTGTCCGGCGACGCGGTCCACGTGGTGCCAGGCGTCATAGGTGACCTCGCCGCCGCGCTCGCGAAATTGCCGTGCCGCGTAGGCAACGGACGCAATCACGTCAATGCGCCAGTACTCGTAATTGACGGGCGAGTCGGCTTCCGTGCTGTTGGTCCGTGCCAGGTGGATGCGATGCGAGTCCGTGTAGTCGATCACCGTCACCGTATAGGTGGCCGGGCCTTCCCGGACCGTATACACGCGTCCGGGAAATACCGCGCCATATTCCGACGGCCAGGTAATGTCCCGCACTTCCGGTTCAGCGGGCTCCGGAAGATTGATGGAGAAGAAGTCGGTCGTGTTCTTGTAGTCGACCCAGTTCTGGGCCGGCAGCGTGCCTGCCGGAACGAGTGCCAGAACGGCCAAAAGCAGCGTGCGCATGGGTTCGGCCTGTGATAGTACCAATCGTTGGATTGATTCTACCTGCTGTCGCCGGGGACCCCAACCGCCGGCCCGGCACGACCGGTCCAGCGCAAGGACTCCAACTTCCGGCCCGGGGCGACTGACCCGGCGCCTCAGCTCCGCCCCGAGCGGCACGGCGTTACCGGGCAGTCGCGCCCGGCCCGGTCCCCCGCGACCGGGCTGGCGAAATCGGGTCAGCCCCCCTGATGCTACGCGGCGGTGGCTGTCTCGATCTCGCAATGCCAGTCGTCGCCAGTGGCCGAGGCCAGCGCTTCGGCAACGGCCCGATGCGTGATCTCTCCCGCAGTGACATTGATTCCGTTGCGAAGGTGCGGGTCGCGCTGGACCGCCTGCCGCCATCCCAGACGCGCCAGCGAGCGAACATGTGGCAATGTCGCGTTCGTCAACGCCAGGGTCGCGGTTCGGGGAACGGCGCCGGGCATGTTGGTCACGGCGTAGTGCACGACGCCGCTCTCAACGTAGACCGGATCGGCGTGACTGGTGGGCCGACTGGTTTCGAAGCAGCCGCCCTGGTCGATGGCAATGTCCACCAGCACCGAACCCGGCCTCATGGACCGGACCATTTCGCGGGTGACCAGCTTGGGCGCGGAGGCCCCCGGTATCAGTACCGAGCCGATGACGAGATCGGCGGTCCGCACTTCGCGGGCGATGACTTCGGGCGTGGAGTAGAGCGTTCGGATCCGGTTCCCGAACCGGGTTGCCAACTCCTCGAGTCTGGCGAGATTGATGTCGAGCACGGTAACGTCGGCCTGCAGGCCCACGGCCATTTCCAGGGCGTTCGTGCCGGCCGCGCCGGCGCCCACCACCACCACTCGCGCCGGCGCCACTCCGGGCACACCGCCGAGCAGCACGCCGCGGCCGGACGGCATCTCAAGGTAATGGGCGCCGACCTGCGTGGCCATTCGTCCCGCGATACAGCTCATGGGCTTCAGCAGGGGCAGCGTCCCATGGGCATCGGTGACGGTCTCATAGGCGATGGCAGTGGCGCCGGACCGCATCAGCGCGCGTGCCTGTTCGGGATCTGCCGCCAGGTGCAGGTAGGTGAACAGGATCTGACCGGGCGAGAGCATGGCGCACTCTTCGAGTTGCGGTTCCTTGACCTTGACGATCATTTCCGCAGCGCCGAACACCGAGTCGGCGTCAGCCATGATCTCGGCACCGGCAGCGGCGTACTCCGCGTCGTCAAACCCGGCGCCCACGCCGGCACCGGTCTCAACAAGGACGAGGTGTCCTTCCTGCGTGAGGCGGGCCGCGGCATCCGGTGTCAGCCCAACCCGATATTCGTGATTCTTGATTTCTTTCGGAACGCCGATTTGCATTTTTGGTCTTCCCGTCAGGTTGTACCACTAGGCTATCCGAATCGGAGATCAAGGCGCTTGCAAATTCAGCGCAATTCGGCCCACAATTAGCAATATAAATTCACTTAACTACGTATTATGGAAATAATATTTTGAGTATTGACCGTAAAGACACAATTATCCTCAATGTGCTTCAGAAAGACGGGCGCGTCAGCAACGTCAGGTTGGCCGAGGCCGTGGGATTATCCGAAGCGGCTTGCCTGCGCCGCGTGCGAGCGTTGGAGAAGGACGGTTACATCACCGGCTACGCAGCACGGGTGAATGCATCGAAGCTGGGATTGGGAAGCAATGTCTTTGTGGAAATCACGCTGCACCAGGAGCAGCAGCTAGACTTGCACGCCTTCGAAGTCGCCGTGGCCCGCGTGCCCGAGGTCATGGAGTGTTACCTGGTGACCGGGCAGTACGACTACCTGCTCCGGGTCGTGGTGAGGAATCTCGAGGATTTCGAGCGCATTCACCGGGAAGCCATTACCAGCCTCCCCGGCGTGTCTCGCGTGCAGACCAGCTTCGCCCTGCGGGCGGTCAAGAAGGAGTCGAGCCTGCCGATCGGGTAGGGCGGATTTTTCACGAGGCCGACCGATCGGGCCGCACGGACTCCCCTCGCGGGAGTCCGCGAGCGCAACGGGCGGTGTTGCCGTTACAACCGCCTGGGGTACAGGTCGTAGTCGCTGTCCTCGACGGTGATCCGCCGGGTCTTCATCTCCAGCGTGCCGGGATTGGCGTGACGGTTTCCGAGCATTGTCACCACATCGCCAACCTCGACGATCCCGTCGGCAAAGCCCGCTCGCCGGCTGCGGTCCGGCGGGCTCAGGACCACGTTCCACATCTCGCCATCCACGTCAACGGTCAGACGATCGTGTGGATTACCGAGGCGCATGTCGACGACGGTTCCCGTCAGTGTGAAATCCGCCGACGTGTAGCCGCCCCAGCCGTGATGCGCAAGTGCGCTGCCGGCCAACATGCTCAGCAGAATCGCTGCTGCTGCCAGGTATCTGGTCATCTCTGCTTCCTCCGCAAAGGGTTCGTTCCGCGTTCCATCTCTTCAGACGCCATTTATGGACTAAAACCCCGCCCAGCGCAACTTTGGCGCCGATCAGCCGCCGCTTTCCGGCTCATCCGTTGCCGCAAGGCTACTGAAGTTCCAGCAGCAGGTCCTGGGTTTCGATCTGCATGCCGACGCGGGCGGGGATGGACGCCACGGTGCCCGGGCCCTCGGCGCGGATCAACATTTGCATCTTCATCGCCTCGATGGTGAGCAGCGCGGTACCCTTCTCGACGGCCTGGCCGGGCTTGACGCTGATTTCCACGACCTTGCCGGGCATGGGCGCGGCAACGTGGTTGGGATTGGTCGGGTCGGCCTTGGGGTGCGCCGTGACGCTAACCGTGGCCTGGCGATTCGCGAGCTCGACCGTCCGCGGTTGGCCATTGAGTTCGAAGAACACGCGTTGCTCGCCGCGCTGGTCGACATCGCTGACGGCCAGCAGGCGGATGACCAGGGTCTTCCCGCGCTCGATTTCCACGGCGATCTCTTCCTGGTTCTTCAGGCCGTGGAAGAAGATCGGCGTCGGCAGCGTACTGACATCGGAATAGGTCCTGAAATGCTCCGCGAATTCCTCGAAGACTCGCGGATAGAGCAACCAGGACGAGAATTCCCGCTCGCTGATGCGGCGGCGGACACGCTTTTCCGCCCGTTTCCGTTCGGCGTCCATGTCCACGGGCGGCAGCGTCGCGCCGGGCCTTTCGGTCAGCGGTTCGCGCCCCTGGAGTATCTTGCGCTGCAGTGCCTCGGGAAAGCCGCCTACAGGCTGACCCAGATCGCCCCGGAAGAACGACACGACCGACTCGGGGAAGGCGACTTCCTTGTCCGGATCGAGCACATCTTCGGCGCTCAACCCGCCGGAGACCATGGCCAGCGCCATGTCGCCAACGACCTTGGAGGTCGGCGTGACCTTGACCACGTCCCCGAACAGTTCGTTGACTTCAGCGTAGCGGTCAGCCACCTCCGGCCAGCGATGGGCGATCCCCAGCGAACGCGCCTGCTCGCGCAGGTTCGTGTACTGCCCGCCGGGCATGGCGTGACGGTAGACGTCCGCCGTTCCCGAACGAATTTCGCTCTCGAAACCCGAATAGTGCTCCCGCACCAGCTCCCAGTAACGCGAGATCCTCCGCATCGCCGCCCGGTCCAGCCCGGGATCGCGTTCATGGCCGTGCAGCGCGTCGACTATCGAGCCCAGGTTGGGTTGCGAGGTCAGGCCGCTCATGGCGTCCATGGCGCCGTCGACGGCATCCACGCCGGCATCCACCGCCGCCAGCACCGCCGCCGCGCCGATGCCGCTGGTGTCGTGGGTGTGGAAGTGGATCGGAATGCCCACCTCCTGATTGAGCGCCCGGACCAGCCGGCTTGCGGCGGCTGGCTTGCATACGCCTGCCATGTCCTTGATGCCGAGGATGTGGGCGCCCGCCCTCTCAAGGTCCCGCGCCATGCCCAAGTAGTACGCCAGATCGTACTTGTTCGGCCCCGGCGCCAGCATGTCGCCGGAGTAGCAGATGGCGGCCTCGCAGAGCTTGCCCGATTCGAGCACGGCGTCCATGGCGACGCGCATGTTCCCGGCCCAGTTCAGCGAGTCGAAGACCCGGAACAGGTCCACGCCGCCGCCGGCGGCCTGCTGCACGAAGTGCTGCACCACGTTGTCGGGGTAGTTCTTGTAACCGACGGCGTTGGCCGAACGCAGCAGCATCTGCAGGAGGATGTTCGGTACGCGTTCCTTCAGCGCCGCGAGCCGTTCCCACGGATCTTCCCTTAGGAAGCGCATGGCCACATCGAACGTGGCGCCGCCCCAGCACTCGAGCGAAAACAGGTGCGGCAGGCGCTCGGCGTAGGCCGGGGCGATCCGCAGCAGGTCGTAGCTGCGCATGCGGGTCGCGAGCAGCGACTGGTGGGCGTCGCGCATGGTGGTGTCCGTAAGCAGTACGGCCTTCCGCTCGAGCATCCAGCGCGCGAATCCCTCCGGACCCAGCCTGGCCAGACGCTGCACGGTGCCGTCCGGCGAGGCGCCGGTGTACTCGGGAATCGGCGCCGGCGTTCGGGCGGCAGCCTCGACGCGCCCGGTGACCTCCGGGTTGCCGTTGACGATGATTTCAGCGAGAAAGTTCAGCAGGCGGCTGGCTCGGTCTCGCGGTTTGCGGAAGTCGAACAGTTCGGGTGTCCGGTCGATGAACCGGGTGGTGTAGTCGGCCTGCAGGAACCGCGGATGCTGGATTACCTGCACCAGAAAGGCCAGGTTGCTGGCCACACCCCGAATGCGAAACTCGCGCAACGCACGGACCATCCGGCTGACGGCTTCCCCGGGCATGGGCGCCCACGCGGTGACCTTGACCAGCAGGGAATCGTAGTAGGGTGTGATCAACGCTCCGGGGTAGGCGGTTCCCCCGTCCAGCCGAATGCCGAATCCCGATGCGCTGCGGTAGGTGCGTATGCGGCCGTAGTCGGGGATGAACTGGTTCTCCGGGTCCTCGGTGGTCACCCGGCACTGCAGCGCGTGGCCATTCAGGCGGATGTTCTTCTGGGTCAGAACCCCGCTGTCCGCATCGCCGATGCGCGCGCCCTGGGCCAGGCAGATCTGGGCCTTGACGATGTCGATGCCCGTCACTTCCTCGGTCACGGTATGTTCCACCTGGACGCGGGGATTGACCTCGATGAAATAGACCGCCTCCGTGCCGGCGTCCATGAGGAATTCCACGGTGCCGGCGTTGCGGTAACCGGCCGCGGCTGCCAGCCTGAGGGCATGGCCGCACAGCTCTTCGCGCTGCTCGTCGTCCAGGTAGGGCGCGGGCGCGCGCTCCACGACCTTCTGGTTTCGCCGTTGCACCGTGCAGTCGCGCTCGAAGAGGTGGACCAGGTTGCCGTGGGTATCGCCGAGAACCTGGACCTCCACATGGCGGGCACGCTCCACCAGTTTCTCAAGGTAAACCTCGTCGTTGCCGAACGCCGCCAGCGCCTCGCGGCGCGCCACGGCGATATCCTCGCTCAGGCTTGCAGGATCGCGGATCACCCGCATGCCCCGCCCGCCGCCGCCCCAACTGGCCTTGAGCATCAACGGATAGCCCACGGCTTCGGCCATTTCCTTCGCGGCGTCGGGATCGTCGGGCAGCGGATCCGTGGCCGGCATCACCGGCACGCCCGCCGACTTCGCCAGTTCCCGCGCGCTCACCTTGTTGCCGACCTTGCGCATCACGTCGGCCGGCGGGCCGATGAAGATCAGCCCCGCCTCGCTGCAGGCGTCGGCAAATTCGGGATTCTCGGAAAGAAATCCGTAGCCCGGGTGCACGGCGTCGACCCTGGCTTCCCTGGCGATGCGCAGGATGGACTGGATGTCCAGGTAGGCGCCCAGCGCCTGGCCGGCTTCCCCCACCGGATAGCTCTCGTCGGCCTTGAACCGGTGCAGCGCGAACCGATCCTCGTCGGCGTAAATGGCCACCGTGCCGATACCCAGTTCCGTGGCCGCCCGCATCACGCGGATGGCGATCTCGCTGCGATTGGCGACAAGGAGCTTGGTGATTTTCCGCGACATCGACTTCAGACGTGCGTGGGCCGTGGCGCAGTATAGTGCATTGGTCCGTGAGTTCGATGTAACGGTCTGATTGTTCGGATCCATGGTCGCGGAGGAACTTTCGCGCCTGAGCAAGGAAAGTATTGCGCGGTACTGGTTCGCACCGTCACAATTCGCGGCACTTGAGTCGGCCTGGGTAGCCAGGGCGGAACTGCGCGATGCGGAATTCGGCAACGCTTCAATGGTAAGGAACGAAAAGCGCAACCTGACGATCCTGTTTTTTTCGCAGGGCATTCTCGGGGCGCAGATACCCGTCAATTTCATCCTTGGAGGGCTGGCGGGCGCCCTGCTCGCCGGGAATCCCGCGCTGGCGACGCTGCCGATCTCGATCATCGTCCTGGTCGCCATGTTCGTCGCCCCGGGCGCGTCGTTGTTCATGGGCCGCTACGGGCGACGCGCCGGGTTTCTTCTGGGAAGCGCCGCCGGGGCGGTGGGCGGCACACTCGCCGTTCTCGCGCTGTTCGAAGGGCGGTTCGAGTGGTTGTTGCTGGGGGCCGCGTTTACCGGCGTGTTTCAGGCATTTCAGATATTTTTCCGGTTCGCGGCGGCCGACGCGGCGTCGGAGGAATTCAAGCCCAAGGCGATTTCCCTGGTGCTGGGCGCGGGCCTGATCAACGCGATACTTGCCGGAGAGGTCGTGCGCCTGCTGGGCGATGCGCTGGACCCGGTGCCCTATGCGGGCGCCTACGCGGGCGTCATCGCGCTGAATTTCATCGGAGCCAGCATCGTGATGTTCCTGCGGATCCCGAGGCCTCCGCGGCAATCCGAATCCGGCGGCGTCGCGCGCCCGCTCGGGGTCATTTTCAGGCAGCCCAGGGTCATCACGGCCGTGCTCTGCGCCATGGTGAGCTACGCGGTGATGAATCTCGTGATGACCTCGACCCCCCTGGCCATCGTCGGCAACGGGTTCACCACCAACCACGCCGCCGACATCGTTCGCTGGCACGTGGTGGCGATGTTCGCGCCGAGCTTCGTCACCGGTCACATCATCGCCCGCGTCGGTCATCTGCCGGTCATCGGCACGGGACTGCTGCTGCTCGGCGTCTGTTCGGCGATCGCGCTGACCGGCATGGACCTGCACCACTTCTATCTCGCGCTCGTGGCACTGGGTGTCGGCTGGAACTTCGGCTTTGTGGGCGCCACCAGCCTGCTCGCCTCAGCGCATTCCCCCGAGGAGCAGGCCAAGGTCCAGGGCCTCAACGACTTCCTGGTCTTCGGGCTAGTGGCGTTTGCCTCATTCAGTTCCGGCGCGCTGCTCAACGCGTTCGGCTGGACGGCGGTGCAGTTGGCGGTCTTGCCCAGCGTACTGGTCGCGCTGGCGGCCATCGCCTGGTACCGGCTTGTCCGCTCCCAGCAAAGAACGGCCGACACGCTGGCTTGAACCGTTCGGAAAATTCCGGAGCCCGCCATAGATCCTGCCGGCACTCGCCGAACCCGCTGAACGCGCCACAATCTCCAGGCGGATTCAGCTTACTCGTTCAATGCCCTGGCAGGCGTCGAAACTGCGGTCGAATGTCAGGATGCGGTTGACGCCCGCTGCCCGCATTACGGCGACGTGCAGGGCGTCGCGCGCGGACATGCCCTCCACTGAATCGAGGATTGCCCGGGCCGAGCGGATCTCCGCCATGCCGAAAGTCAGCGTTTTGTCGACGATGCCGTCCAGGCAGGCAAACGCGGGAGCGATCATGTCTGGACGGTTGATGGCCGTGTACCGGTGAAGAATTTCCTGGTAGGCCTCAACGTCGGTGACGAAACGCGATCGCGAGAGAATCAATTCGCCCAGCAATGTTCGCACGCGATCCTTGTTCGGATGCGGATCTCCGACCAGGTACATGGGGACGTTCGAGTCAACGAAAATCACCGGCTTGATAGCCTTGTTCGATCTCCTCGATCATCGTCTCGATGTCCGCAGTAGGGCCCTCGTGCCGGCAGGCTTCATCCAGCGCCCGCAACTTGGCCTCCACCGCCTCGTGCCGCCGCCGCCGCACCTGCCGCAAGGCTTGGCGGACCCATTCGGCCAAAGTCATGCGGTCCGCGCGGGCGGACTGCTGGAGCTCCCGGTATTCTTCGTCATCGAACAGAACTTGCAATCGCTTAGTCATGAGTATGAGTTTAATTGACTCACAAATAATGAGTCAAAATCCAAGCTTCTCAGCGTCATCCTGCCAGCGGTCTTTGCAGTCCGACCGCCGACCCGTAGTCAATGCTAAACTTCGCCCGGTGGCATTAGAGGCTTGGGCTGATGAGTGCCGGTTTACCCCCGAACTATTCCGAACTGCTGACCCGGCGGCTCGCCGCACTGCCCGAAGTGCGGTTGGCGTACCTGCACGGCAGTCGTGCCAGGGGTTCGGCCCGGCCCGCCAGCGACGTGGACGTCGCCGTACTTGTCGATGATCGGCTGGCGGCAACGCCCGGCAGGATCAATCGCACGATCCGCCGGCTTGCCGGCCGGCTGAGCGGCGAAATACCGAGTGGCTCGCTGGACATCGTCCTGCTGAACACCGCGCCCGCCCTGTTGCGGCATCGGGTACTGCGCGACGGGGCGCTGCTGCATGCCCGTGGCGAAACCGAGCGCGTGCGATTCGCTATCCGTACCATGCGCGAGTATCAGGACATCGAGCCTCGCCTCGCGGAGCACCGGCGGCGCAGGATCGCGCGCCTGAAAGGAGGAAGAGTCCGTGGTAGATCGGGAGATATTCTCGAGGCGGCTCGACGCGCTCAACTTGTACTTGGAGCGGATTGAACGGCGCTGTCCGACGGCATCTGGCTCCACATTTCCTCCACATGGAGTCGGTAAGCTAATGGCAACAGAAGTCCGGGAGGCTGAGCACGCTCAGTGCAGATCATGAACCGAATTTGCTTCACCATCGTTTCCTTGGGAATCGCGGCAGGAGCCTACGCGCATCATTCCGCCGCGCCGCATTTCGACATGGACAATCCCATCACGGTCGAAGGCGTGATCACCGGGCTCAGGCTGGTGAATCCGCACGCCTATGTGTATTTCGACGTGACCGATGACACCGGGGAGGTCGCCAACTGGCGTAAGTGCCTCAAATATTGATTTGGCGTTTGACTTGGACTATGTTTATTGAAATTCACAAAGGTACAGTCCGCCATGGACCTGCGCCAGATCCGATACTTCGTCGCTGTTGCCGAATCGAAGAGCCTGACGCGGGCGGTCGACCGGCTGGATGTCGCTCAGCCGGCGCTGAGCCTCAACATCAAGAGCCTCGAGCAGGAGCTGGACGCCCAGTTGTTCAACCGCAGCCAGCGCGGCATGGAGCTGACCGACGCCGGCGGCGAGTTCCTGAATCACGCCTACGGCATTCTTCGCCAGGTCGCCCAGGCTCAGCGCAGTGTCAACGACCTTGAAAGGGACCCGCACGGCAGCGTGGCCGTGGCCATGCCGCCGAGCCTCAGTCACGCGCTGACGGTGCCGCTGTTCAATTACGTCAACGAGCGGTTTCCGCGCATCGAACTGGATCTGGAAGAAGGCTTGCAGGCCAGCGTGCTGCCCGCCTTCGAGCGCGGACAGTTCGACCTGCTCGTCCATTTCGATATACCCAGGTCGAAGTCCCGGACCATCACCCCCATTTTCCGCGAACATCTCTATCTGATCAGTCCGCTGGAAAATGGCGGTGAATCGGATGGACCGGACGTTTCCTTTCGCGAACTGGCCCGGCATCCGATCCTCAAGCCGTCGGACCGCAACACCCTGGGCGCGCTGTTGGCGCGGCATGCCGCGAAGCAGGGTATCGAACTGAAGGGTCCCCCGGTCCATACGCCCTATCATCAGACCATGTTGTTGATCAAGGCCGGGATCACCTGTGCCGTGCTGCCGTATTCCGCGGTCCATGACCTCGTCGGCAAGTCGGTCACCGCGCGCAAGATCGTACGGCCGGCGATTCGGCGGGACGTTGGCATCATCGCGCAGGCCGACCGTGCGCAGTCGTTCGCGACCCAGCAAGTCGCGCAGGCGATCAAGTCCGTCGTGACGCAACTGTGGCAATCGCGCAAGTGGCGCGGGGACTTGCTGATCGAGTCGGATGACCGGGCGGATGCCGAAATTGCGAGGTGACGTCATGAAAGCGCTGTTATCCGTCGCGTTGGCGATTTGCTTGTTCGGCGGACTTCGGGACGGTGCCTGGAAGTCGTCATGAAGGAATTGAAACTTTTGCCGATTTCGCTGCTCGCGCTGGTTGCGCCCGCATTGATCTGGGCGGAAAGCGTGTTCGTCCAGTCCGATGCGCCGGCGGACGAATCCGAAGTCCGTGCCGCAGTGGCCGCAATGGTGGACGACTTTCCGAATAACCGGACGGTTCAACCCTTCGCCCCCGATATGAGGAGGTATGACCGGTGAGCGGTAGACGATCCGGTGCCGGCCAGGAGGCTTGTGGCGCTTACTTGACCGGTTTCGGCAACGAGCACGCCACCGAAGCCGAGGCCGGCGTGCACATCTATCGCGCGAACCGTTCCATGGAGGACCGGTATTTCTACGACTGCGATGGCGAACTGCTGATCGTTCCCCAGGCCGGGGCGCTGCGGATTCATACCGAGTGCGGCGTGCTGGACGTGCCGCCAAAGATGATCGCGGTGATACCCCCCCGGGGACTCAAATTTCGGGTGGAACTGACGGAAGGGACCGCCCGCGGTTACGTCTGCGAGAACTACGGCGCACTGTTTGAACTGCCGGAACGCGGGCCGATCGGATCGGACTGCCTGGCCAACAGCCGGGATTTCGAGGCGCCGGCCGCCGCCTACGAGGACCGCGACGGGGACTTCGAGCTGATCTGCAAGCTGGACGGGCAGCCATACCTCTCCCGCCTGAAGCACTCGCCGCTGGACGTGGTGGCATGGCATGGGAGCCTGTATCCCTACCGCTACGATCTGGATCGATTCAACGTCATCGGATCGGTGAGTTACGACCACCCCGATCCCTCGATCTTCACCGTCCTCACATCCCGATCGGATTCGCCGGGTACGGCGAACGTGGATTTCGTCATTTTCCCGCCCCGGTGGCTGACGATGGAGGACACCTTTCGTCCGGCCTGGTACCACCGCAACGTCATGTCGGAGTACATGGGCCTGATCGCCGGCGTTTACGATGCCAAGACCTCGGGGGGATTCACGCCCGGCGCGTCGAGCCTGCACAACTGCATGGCGCCGCACGGTCCCGACGGGGAAGCCTACGAGCGGGCCACGGCCATGGAATTGAAGCCCGAACGCCTGCGGGATACGATGGCGTTCATGTTCGAGTCGCGCTATCTGATCAGACCGACCCGGCTTGCGCTGGACGCGCCGGAGCGCCAGTTGGACTACCCGGGCGTCTGGGACGGGCTCAGGCGGCATTTCGGGCGGCCCGGCCGTTGAGGCGAACGGGCACAGGGTGCGCGCACCGGTAGTTCGACGTTGCCGAACCGCCCCGGCTGACTGACGTTTAACGAAACCAAAAGACACTATTAGGCTCGCGGGGTGTTACGGGAGTGGCCAAGCGGATATGGTTCGGTGCTGTTCGGCTTGGGTATTCCAATGCCCGCAGCAACTACGAGAACGCCGTCCGAGCGAATTGGAGGTAAACATGGTGGCAAGTCTGGCGAACGATTTCGGTCAACTGCGCGGAGACGTCCGCAATTATCTGGACGGTGAACGGCGTCTTCTGATCGGCGGGGAGTGGGTCCCCGCGTCCAGTGGCGCGACGTTTCCGGTAATCGACCCATCATCGGGGAAGGAGATCGCGCGCGTCGCCGAGGCCGCCGCCGCCGATGTCGATGCGGCCGTGGCCGCCGCGCGCAAGGCGTTCGAGGATCCGGCCTGGCGCGGCATGGCGCCGGAAGCCCGCGAACGCCTGCTGTGGCGCCTGGCGGACCTGATCGAACAGAACGCAGACGAACTCGGACAGATCGAAACCGTCGACAACGGCATGCTCGGATTCGTGGCGCGCAACCTCGACGTCATGGGCGCGGCCGGGGCCATCCGCAGCATCGGCGGCTGGTCCAGCAAGATTTTCGGCAAGACCGCGGACATCGTGGCCCCATTCCCCGGTGCTGAATGCTTCGGATACACGGTCAAGGAACCGGTTGGCGTCGTGGGCGCCATCATTCCCTGGAACGTGCCGTTGATGCTGGCGTCCTGGAAGCTGGCGCCGGCGCTCGCCGCCGGCTGCACGGTGGTGCTCAAGCCGGCGGAGCAGACGCCGCTGTCGGCGTTGCGGCTGGGCGAACTGGCTCTGGAAGCCGGGTTTCCGCCTGGCGTGATCAACATCGTCACCGGATACGGCGAGACCGCGGGAGCGGCCCTGGTGGAGCACCCGGATGTGGACAAGATTTCGTTCACCGGATCCACCGTCACCGGCAAACTCATCAACCGGGCCGCCACCGAGACGGTCAAGCGAGTCACCCTGGAACTTGGCGGCAAGTCGCCGACCATCGTTTTCGACGACGCCGATATCGAAACCGCCATCGGCGGAGCGGCGGATTCGATCTTCTTCAACGCCGGACAGGTCTGCGTGGCCGGCTCGCGGCTCTACGTGCAGCGGCGCAGGTTCGACGAGGTGGTATCCGGCGTGGCGGACCACGCCAACCGCCTCCGGCTGGGCGCCGGCCTGGATCCGGAGTCGCAGTTGGGCCCACTTGTTTCGCACGACCAGCAGCAGCGCGTCTCCGGCTATATCCGGGTCGGTACCGAGGAGGGTGCGGAAGTGGTCGCCGGTGGCAAGCCGGTCGACGCGGACGGGTACTACGTGCCACCCACCGTGCTGGTGAACACGAAGCCGACCTCGACGGTGGTTCAGGAAGAGATCTTCGGCCCGGTGCTCGTGGCGATGCCCTTCGACGACATCGACGAAGTCGTGGCGCAGGCCAATTCGACCATTTACGGGCTCGCGGCCACGGTGTGGAGCAACAACCTGTCGACCGTGCACCGGGTCGTGCGCCGGCTGCGCTGCGGCAAGGTGAGCGTCAACACGGGTGGTTTCCCCCATGCATCGCTGCCCGAAGGCGGTTTCAAGCAGTCCGGGTTCGGACGGGATCTCGGCTACGAGTCCGTGCTCGGCTACCTCGAGAACAAGAGCGTTCTGATCCAAATTAACCGGGAGGGCGCATGAAGCTTGCGACATTGCGCGGCGAGAGCCGCGACGGCGACCTGATCGTCGTGAACAGGGACTTGAACACGGGCGTCCGCGTGCCGCATATCGCCGCGAATCTGCAGGCCGCATTGGACAATTGGGCCGAGGCCGAACAGCCGTTGGCGGACGCTTATGGGCAACTCAACGCGGGCGAAATGCCGGATTCGTTTCCCATCGTCGCCGGCGACCTCGCCGCGCCGCTGCCCCGTTGCTACCAATTCCTCGACGGCTCGGTCTATCCGAACCACATGGCGGTGATCCGCAAGGCGCGGGGAGACTCGCTGCCGGAGGATTTCTACGAGAAGCCGTTGCTTTACCAGGGAATGTCCCATGAGATTCTCGGGCCGTACGAACCGCTCTTGCTGCCGGATGATGCTCCGTACGGCGTCGACTTCGAGGCGGAGGTGGTCGTGATCACCGACGATGTGCCCATGGGCGTTTCCCGCGAAGAGGCCTCCGGTCACATCAAGCTGCTCGGCCTGCTCAACGATTTTTCGCTGCGGGCAATCATTCCGCCGGAAATCGGCCGCAAGTTCGGCTTCATGCAGGGCAAGCCCGCCAACGCGCTGGGTCCCTTCGTGGTGACGCCCGACGAGTTGGGCAAGTCCTGGAACGGTGGACTCCTCAGCGGCCGGTACCTGTGCGAACTCAACGGCGAACGGTTCGGCGAACTGGACCCTGGCAAGGACAACGCGTTCGACTACCTCGATCTCATCGTCCACGCGACGCTGACCCGCGGCCTTTGCGCCGGCACGGTCATCGGCGCCGGCGCGCTCGGCAACGAGGACCGCTCGACCGGAACCGGATGCATCGCGGAAAAACGCGCCAGGGAGTTCCTCGATACCGGCGAGGCAACGTCCCCGTTCATGAAGTTCGGCGATGTTGTCCGCCTGGAAATGTTCCACGACGACGGCCGCTCGATGTTCGGCGCCATAGAGCAGACGATCGAGCGCGCCTAGGAGCGTGCGCCGTAGAAAATCGCGGCTGCAAATTCGCTCTCATCCCTGGCTTCCGCCCCTCATTTTCGTTGAATATTGCCCGATATTCGCCTCAAATGAGGGGCGAAATCCAGGGCGATATCGAATTTTCGCTTTCGCGATTTTCTACGGCGCACGCTCCTAGTGGGTGGTAAGCCGCGAATGTATTGAGACTGCCGTGGGTGCGCGCATTGCGGTGAAGGAGGCTAATTTGTACTATTTGTCTGTTTAAGACAAAATAGACAATTATGCGTTATGTATCGGCTTCTGAAGCCAAACAACGGTTGGCGGCGGTTCTGGACGCTGCTCAGCGGGAGCCCGTCACGATTCGCCGGCAGAATCGTGAAGTTGCGGTCGTCATTTCGCCTTTGGACTATCAACGTCTGACCACCACTAACGTTGCGGAGTTTCAACGCTTTTGCGACTGCGTTTCCGCCGCTGCACAGGCTCGTGGATTGACCGAGGACAAACTGGACGAGTTGCTCGGCGCAAAGTAAGTGCGCGTCGTCATCGACACAAACGTGTGGGTCAGCCGCCTGCTGTTGGCCAGGTCAGCGGCAGCGCGTGCCGTCGACAAGGCTTTGGAAGAATCTGAGATCGTGGTGTCGGAATCGTTGGTTGAGGAGCTGGCAAGGGTTTTATCGCGGAAAAAGTTCGACAGATACGTGACCGTTCGGGACCGCGAAGAATTCCTCCGCCGTGTCCTGCAAATTGCAACCCTGGTTCCGGTATTCTCCCAGGTCGAGGATTGCAGGGACCCGGATGACAATTACCTGCTGGCACTGGCTCTGGATTCGGAAAGCGACTTCATCGTCACGGGGGACCTCGACCTGCTCTCGCTGGATCCATGGCGCGGTATCGCGGTAATTTCTCCTGGCGCGTTTCTGGACCTGGGGAAGCAGCCCGACGGTCGATAGACCGTCCTCGCGCAGGGGCAATGCAGCGAAGCCACGCCCTACGCGTCGTTGTGGCCCCGATTCGTTACAGCCCCATCGTTGCTACGGTGCAGCCGACGGCGAAGGTGGGGATCGGCGCGTAGAAGAGCGGCTCTCCGGTGGTGCCCTCCGTGGCGTTCATTCGGGGTCCTCCGGGCCGGGGTCCTCCGGGCCGGGGTTGTCGGGCGCGACGCGCAGCAGCCAATCGCCGCCTTCTTCGCCGGTGGGCACGACGCAGGCCATCAGCCCCGCCGCGCGCTCGGCGGACAGCGCTTTTTCGCCGCCGGGTCCGGCGGGGGCCGCGCCGCCGGCGGGTTCGGCGCCGGGTTCGGGGGTTGAGCGCCTGGGGAACGCCCCGCCCCCGCCGCGGCAGGAGGCGTAGGCGGGGGCGTCCCTCCAGTTCTCGTCCGCGTCCCACAGGCACAGGTCGAAATCCTTCCCGCCGTCGAGCCGGTAGGCCAGGTGCGTGCTTTCGCCGAGGGCGTCCAGTTCCTCCTGGTCGGGAACGAAACAGTACGGCGCGGCGATGGCGCGCGCGCGCCGGCCGACGACCGGCGTGGCGCTCGCCCCGGTGTCGGGCGGGTCGATGCCGCCTCCGCCGCCGCCGGGCTCCCCGCCTCCGCCGCCGGGTTCGCGGGCCGCGGAGTCCGCGATGGTCACCACCACCCAATGCCGGGCGTGCGCCCTCACCTCCCGCGGAAGCGATTCCAGCGCCATCTCCACCGTGAAGGTCTCGTCGTCGGCGTCCCCGTCGCGCGCCGTGGCGACCTCGGCCGCGCCGGAGGCGGACCCGGCCGGGATGCGGATGGAGGCGAGCGCGCCGAAGTCGCCGGGCTCCGCCGTGACCGCGAACAGCCCCACCGGGATCGTCACGTCGGCCGCCAGCGCCGCGGTCAGCGTCACCCTCACGGTCACCGCGGAGCCCTCGGCCACCGGGTTGGGCGAGGCCGAGATCGAGACCGTGGGCGCGGCCGGGTCGTCGCCGTCGCCGGTGGCGCCGCCGTCGGCGATGGTCACCGTCACCGAGGCGGGCGTGCCCGCCGACACCGAGGCGGGCAGCGAACCCAGCGCCACCGTGAAGGTCTCGTCGTCGGCGTCGCCGTCCCGCGCCGTCGCGACCTCGGCCGCGCCGGAGGCGGACCCGGCCGGGATCCGGATGGAGGCGAGCGCGCCGAAGTCGCCGGGCTCCGCCGTGCCCGCGGTCAGCGTCACCGGAATCGTCACTTCGGCCGCCAGCGCCGCGGACAGCGTCGCGGTCACCGTCACCGGGGAGCCCTCCGCCACCGTGGCCGGGGAGGCCGACAGCCGGACCGCGGGGACGGCCGGGGGCCGGGGGTCGGCGATGGTCACCGTCGTCCGATGGGCGCCCGCCGCCACGTCGTAGGGCGAGTCGGCGGCCTCTTTGGCGAGACGGAACGTCACGGCCTCGTCCCCCTCCGCGGCCCCGTCCGCCACGGCGGACAGCGTGAAGGCGGCGCTGTCGGCGTTGGCTGGCAGCGCCAGCGTCCACAGGCCCGCGCTCCCGGTCGCCCCGGACAGGGTGTAGTCCTCGGGCGTTCGGGCGGTAAAGCCACTATCCGTATCAACTATGACACTGCTGGCCCCGGCCAGTCGCGGGGCGATGTTCACCGTCAGCGTGACGCTCTCGCCCTCGTGGACGCTGTAGGTCGTGGAGGCGAAGCTCAACTGCGGGCGCGGCGGCGGGTCGGCGATGGTCACCGTCGTCTCGCTGCCCGCGTTGGGCACTTCGTAGGGCGCGTCCTCAACGGCGCGGCTCAGCAGGAAGGACACGGTCTCGTCGCCCTCGGTGGCCCCGTCCGCCGCGGCGTCCAGCGTGAAGGTGGCGCTGGAGGCGTTGGCCGGCAACGTCAGTATCCGCGTCCCGCGGCGCCCGCCCACCCCGGTCAGGGCATAGTCGTTTTCATCGGCCGATAAGGGGGTTGTCGCCGAGACGTAGACGCTGCTGGCCTCGGCCAGTTGCGGGGAGATGTTGACCGTCAGGGTGACGCTGGCGCCCTCGTCCACGCTGTAGGCGGCCTTGGCGAAGCCGATCCGCGGGCGCGCCGGGGGCGGGTCGGCGGGGGCGGCCCGGGGCGTGACGGTCGCCGCCGCGCTGAGGGCGCTGCAGTTCGCGCCGGAGGTCGAGCCGCCCGCGCACGCCCTGATCCGGGCCCAGTAGGTCGTCCCGTTGGAGATCGTGATGGCGGAGCCGCTGACGATCGTCTTGCTCGTGGCCGTGCCGGGCCTCGCGAAGACCGCGGCCCATGCCCCGCCCTGGGGGGCGTACCGGATGACGTAGGTGCCGGCGCCCGGCGAGGCGTTCCACCTCGCGGTGAACTGCCCGTCGCCCGCGGCGAGCGTCAAGCCCGTCGGCGTGGGCGGCGCCTGGGCCCGCACGTCGGCGGCGGCGAGGAGCAGGGCCATGGCGCCCAGGAGCGCCAGGGCGGCCGGAAGGAGCGCGAAGCGGCGGAGACGGCGCGGCGGGGCGGTTGCGGCGCGGGCGCGGTGCCCCCGGCTGGCGGACCGGACCACGGGGTCAGGGCTCGGCTCGGCTCGGCTCGGCTCGGCTCGGCTCGGCTCGGCTCGGCTCGGCTCGGCTCGGCTCGGCTCGGCTCGGCTCGGCTCGGCTCGGCTCGGCTCGGCTCGGCTCGGCTCGGCTCGGCTCGGCTCGGCTCGGCAATTATAACCGAATTCCAAGCCGGGATTGTCACGGACTCGTTGACATTCATGCTCGATCCCCCCGCCTCACGCCATCCCTTTCCGCTTATTGCGGATGCCTGTATGTTCACCGCACAGGGCGGCCTTGTCAACCGCCCGCCAGGCGCCCCTTCCAGGGCATGGGCGACCGTCAAATTACGCCACAGCACAAGTGCTCCGGTAGCAGTGCCGCCGTGGTCGGCATGTGCCGCAGGCTGCTAGACTGTGCAGCGGCCCATCCTACATTCGCGCATGCTCCAGACACGAAGACTCTACCAATTTCTCGCCATCGCGAATTCGAACTCCATCACGAAGGCGGCCGAGCAGATTGGCATCACGCAGCCGGCGCTGACACGCAGTTTGAAGCAGCTTGAAAATGAGTTAAGCGCAGCCCTGGTGGAACGTCGGCCGGACGGCATTGTGCTGACGCCCGCGGGCAAGATTCTGGCGCGCCGCGTAAAACTGATGAATCTCGAGTATCAACATGCGCTCGCGGAGATTTCCGAGTGGACCCTGGGTGAAAGGGGGCGCTTGCACATTGCTGCCGGCCCAGCCTGGATTGGCTGGATTCTGCCCCCGATCATCGCCGAGTTTCAGAGCGTGTATCCGGACATTCGCGTTACGCTGACGGGCGGCGGCGTTGAATTCCAACTGGAACAGTTACTCGCCGGCGAGGTGGATGTCGTCTGCGGACCGGTAGACTTCCCCGCCCATGCGGAACTGGTCAAGGAACCCCTGACCAGGCTTCGCCACTCGATCGTCGCCCGCGAGGGACACCCGCTGGCGAACCGGGAGACCGTCACTCCCCGGGAAATCGCCGCATACTCGTGGGTGATCCTGACGAACGATCCCGTCAGTTCCAGCCGCGTCGGGGCCTACTTCGTTGCAAACGGGCTGGAACCGCCCAGGGTGGTCATGGAAACCAACGCCTTCGGCGCGTTGGCGATGGTTCGGTGTACGAATCTCCCGACATCCTTCGCATCGGTCGCGGAGCCCGTTCTAAAGGAGCTGTCGGTGACGACGATTCGGCAACAGGGAACATTCTGGGACTTCGAGGCCGGCCTTACCCGCCTCAAGACGACGCCGCCGAGCGGCCCCCTGAACGCGTTCAGAACCGTTTTGCGCAGCCATTTCGCGGACGCCAAATGAAGCCGCAAAACGCCCCGGTGCGCTCAGCGCCCATCGGCGACATGGTCGAGGACATCCGATTTTCTGAACCGGTAGCGATTCCCCTTCATGGTGTATCTGATTTTCTTCCCCTTGATCTTGCGGCGGACGGTCGACTCGGAAACGCCCAGAAATTCGCAAACCTCCCGCAGCGTCATGAGGTCGGATTCGCCGAACAACCTCATGGAATCGGTGATGTCGACTCCGATCACATGCCCCGCCTTGTCGTAGCGAACAATGATGCCGTCGGCATAGACGGACCTGGCTTCGACCTGCTCGAAGAAGTCGATCGAAAGGTAATCCCGTGCGGCGTCGTGATGTATTTTCATTGCATTATCCGCCCTAAAGCGTGGGACCCGTTTCGGATTTCCATGTCCCGCGCAGAGTACAGGGGCGCCTGAAACTGGTCAAAAACTTGTCATTTTCCCTTCAAAACCATCGGTGCGTTCCATGGAGGAAGGCGGCGAAACGCATAAGCGCCGATTATGGTGGAAGGCAAGGATTGCATTAGTTTCGCGCGGGACACGCAGTTATGATCGGATTGCGGTGCTTCAGGGAGATCATGTGAACGCAGCAGCAGTACCTTCGCCGGACCCGGCGGGCATTCCGTCCGCGGCATCGGCGCCCGGCGGGATGCCGGTTCGAATGATGGCCGGCGAGGCGGTTGCCAGGTCGTTGCTCGCGCAAGGCGTGGACACCCTGTTCGGTATCCCCGGGGTGCACATGTACGGGTTCAACGATGCGGTCGCGCGGGAGCCGATCGAGTTCATCACCACCCGCCATGAGCAGGGCGCCGGCTACATGGCGTTCGGCTACGCCAAGTCCAGCGGCAGGACCGGCGTCTACACGGTTGTGCCCGGTCCCGGCATGCTCAACTCGTCTGCCGCGCTCTGCACCGCCTACGGGGCCAATACGCCGGTGCTCTGCGTCACCGGAAACATCATGTCCCACCTGATCGGCAAGGGAAGGGGGCAGTTGCACGAATTGCCGGATCAACTGGCCACGATGCGCGGGATTACGGGTTGGGCCGAGCGCATCGACCACCCGAGCCAGTCGCCGGGCGTGGTGGCCGAGGCGTTTCGCCGGATGCACACGGGCCGCATCCGGCCCGCGGCGATCGAGGCGCCGTGGGATGTGTTCGAGACGTCCGCCGATGTCGTGCTGGATGTCGACCGCGAAGTACCGCCGCCGCCGCCGCCGGACCAGGACCGGATTGCAAAGGCGGCAAAGTTGATCCGTGAAGCCGGCAACCCGCTGATCGTTGTCGGCGCCGGCGCGTATCATGCCGGCGAGGAGATCGAAGCGCTGGCGAAACTGCTCCAGGCGCCGGTGACGGCCCATCGCAGCGGCAAGGGCATCGTCAGCAACCGAAGCCCCTACGGGCTGTTGTCCACGGCCGCGTTCGAGTATTGGCCCAGGTGCGATCTGCTCATTGGCATCGGAAGCCGCAGGGTGTGCAGGTCAACGGGCCGGATGCGCTGGCGCGGGCGATCGAGGAAGGCATTGGGGAGCGCGGGCCGGTGATTATTGTCGTGCCACTGGCGGCCGGGACTGAATCGTCACCCTGGCCGTTTGTGCATCCGGTGAGTCCTGCAGGGTGAAATCTGCGGACGTGTCGCTTCAACGCGCTCGCGGCGACGCATCCATGTGTAATGACGGGTGAGAGGGAGCGCTTACGTCGATTCCACGCGCTCTCGACGCATTACTGCCAGTTCGCGGCGATGCGTTCGACCTTGATGGTTGCATCCAGGTGGCGCGACCGGGCAAGGTCGAAGGCCAACTGCATCCCAAGCCAGGTTTCGGGTGTAGAGCCGAACGCCTTCGACAGCCGGTACGCCATTTCGATCGATACGGACGCCTTTTCGTTTACCAGGTGGGAGAGCGTCTGACGTCCAACACCCAGCCTTCTGGCACCCTCGGAAACCGACAAATTCAATGGTTTCAGGCAATCCTCGCGCACGATTGCTCCAGGGTGTACCGGATTCTTCATTGCCATCCCAAGATCTCCTAGTGGTAATCCAGATAGTCGACATCAAATGCATGCCCGCCTTCGAATCGAAATGTAACGCGCCAGTTGGCGGTCACTGAGACGGCATGGTAATCCTTCATGCGGCCTTTGAGCGGATGCAGCCGAAACCCCGGAAGATCCATTCCCCTGGCATTGCCGCTCCGATCCAAAGCGGTCAGGATACGCAAGAGTTTGGAAACGTTTTCCTGTGCAATTCTCCTGGAACGTCCTTTCTCATACAGATCTTTCAGGCCGCGATGCCGAAACGATTCGATCACTCGAAAAGTGTATGGTGTCTATCGACAATAGTCAATCGCGGTTCCCATTTGGACAGACCCTACTTGTTTCATCTGTCTGTTCGCAGGCGTTCGATTATTTGATCGGAGGGTCCAATCGAGCATGTTGGAATTGCCAGCCTACAGTACGACGCGCTCATCGACGTAGAGTTTCCACTCGCTCTTCTGTTTCGGTTTGGTGCGAAGCCACACCGCGGTGTCGGGACGTCCCTCGAACTCCAGCGGCAACAATATGCCTCGCAGAAAGTGCACGTCCTGCGAGGTTGCCGGCGTGGAAATCACGGCTTCGGGCCCCGTTTCCCACCAGGGATCTCCCGGGTAGGTGCCGCCGCCGCTCTCCGATGTCTGTTCAATGATGAAAGGACCGGACAACAGCGCGCGGATACCGGGGCCCGGATGCGTGTGACAGTCCGCCGCGTCCGGGGAAGGGTGGTTGATCCGGTCCAGGCGAAAGATCCATTCGCTTCCAACCGGGATATCCAGTGACCAGATATGCCGGGACATTCGCATCATGGTCTCGATGTTGGCTGGTGCCGGTGCAGGACCGTCCGTCAACTCCCATCGAAAAATTCGCGCGCCTTCCGGTCCGGCCGTGATGGTCACCGCGTCGTCAAAGTACGCGGCCTCGTCCGTGGGGATTGCCTGCCCATTGACGTCGGCGGTGCCCTGATGCGTATAGAGAATCCTGTGTCCGCCGAGCCGCGGCAGCGACAGGCTGGCGTTCGGACCGATGACGTCGTTGAGGTAGTAGGACATGACGAAAATTCTCCCTGCCGAAACCCATTGGCCGTTACAGACGATCGCGCCGCAAACGGCCAATGCGAAAGTAACCGAATCGCATAAACAATGGTAATGCGAGAGGGCTCCCGACCGCCGAAAGCTGCATGGGTCCGTTGTCCGTGCCGGGTACCATAATGGAATTTTATGGCCTGCCGCAGATAATGCATTTTCGGAACGGGAATAAACGCGTCAATATTTGATTCGGATCAGTCCCGATCGTCAGGATGGAACGTACGCTGATTCTGATCGGGCACCCTGCGCAACGGGAGGGGGCGAACATGTTTTTTTGTAACTACTCGCCCCCCGGAGCCTGATTGGCCGGTTCGTTCCACGTTGGGATGCCAACCATTGTGGCGGCGTTTCCGTCTGGCCCCGGATATCGTCGTGCCCGGTCACGGAGATGTCGGCAATACGAAGGATCTGGCCGACTTCTACGCATATCTGCTGGCGTTGAAAGCCGGAGTCGCGGCGGGCATTGCCGCCGGACATTCCCTCGACGAGATCAAGGGAACCCTGCTGCTGGACGACTATTCCGACTGGGGTGCGTTCTCGAATTGGCGTCCGACCAATATCGAGGGCATGTACGCCTACCTGACTCGGGATGAATAAGGCCACCGTGCGCCGTTGAGTAGCGCGGGCGAACGCCTGCCACACGTGAGTTTCCGCACCCGGACGCGCCGCCGGAGCTCAAGTCACAGGCCGACCGCCATAGCCGAAAAGGCCGTTGTTCAAGCGGTCCGCGACGGTGTTGCCGCCGGACCTGATTTACGTGGCTCAAGACCGCGCGTATGTGAGAAGCCAGCGGGGCTGGCTTCTCTGGGCGCCAACGTTCAAAGAGACGGTTTATGGCTGAGGGCTATCGTCGTGTTCGCGTTCTGCGGTGTCCGCGATGGACTGCGCAAGTAGTAGCGCGGCGACGACGAGGAAGCCCGCTATACCCAAGGTCAGAGCGAGTGCTTGGCTCATCGTTTGTCCTCCTTGAAGTGGCTGAACAAGAAGTAGGCGATGCTGAATCCCAGGTACATGCCGAGCAAACCCATGAGTTCGAGCGACAGCACAATGGCAAAGAATCCGCCTATGACGAGACCGACGGAAATGTTGCTGAACCAGCTCATGAGCTGGGAGGCAACAGGCCGACGTTGGTTTCGCCTTTTCATCGTACCTTCTCCTCGTAACGGTTGACGATCGAAGGACCGATGATGCGGGGTAGAACCCGACATGCATCGAGTCCTTCCCCTGAGCATGACCATTCGGGTTGGCTCAGGATTATGATGCGCCTTTTGTGTCGGGGGGGCAAGCGATCGGAATTCGCGGCGATACGCCCATCATGCGCAGGCTCAGGGAGCGGCTGCCGGTCTGCGGGACGATCGACTCCAGTCTGCAACGAACCGAGTGCTTTCTCATTGATGCCGAAGCATCTGCCGCACTTGCGGAGGAGTTTCCAGGCACGATGGGTTACGTGATTCCATAGGCCCGCAGCACCGCAGGCCCGTAGATGGACCGCTATCTCTAACCTCTATTCGACTGAATGGTGATATCAAAGGCAAGCGTATCGGTATCGACGTCCTCATCGGTCACCGTATAGGTCATTTCAAAGGTTTGCGACCGGGCCATCGGCGTACCGGAAAGTTGGCGCGTAGTGGCGTCGAACGTCAGTCCATTGATGGGCGGTTCGAGGCTGTACGTCAACGTCCCGTCGCCGCCCGTCGCCTCCGGCAGTGTCAGCGTTTCGATGGCGGTGCCTGCGCGATATTCCTGGTCTTCAATTTCGCTCCCGCTGGGGAAACTCGGTACGGTATTCTCGTCATCTGTTTCGCTCCCGCCGGGGAGACTCGGTTCGGAATTCTCGGTCTCCACAAGCACCCAACTGCCGCCCAGCCAGTAGCCGTCATCCGGGTAGTCGGTTCCGGTGCATTCCGACACCAGCCAGCCGGACTCGCGGGAGGCAAAGAACAGGTTCGCCACGCACACGTCGCCGTCGTCGTGGGTGAGCGCAAGGCGCCCGGTTTCCGGCCCGAGCGCCTCATACGCATAGCCGCCGGGGGATTCGTCGGTCGCGCCGTCTGACGTTTCCGACTCCGTGAACTTATTGTCAGACTGGACCGCGAGCGAAACGAAATCTCCTTCCGATCGGTACTCGATCGTGTTTCCTGCGAAGCGGTCGTTGAACGCTTCCGGACTCACCGGCGCCGCCCCGGACATTGCCGTGGTCGAGAGATTGTTCCAATAGCCAGCGGTGGCCGCGACTATGTTGACCACCTGAAGCGGATGGCCCGAACCCGCCACGATCTCCTGTCGGAATCAGCTTGGCCGTTCAATGCCCGGGCCGGTCGGTGCTCCACAATTGCTCCACATGTTGCCTGTAAGCTTAGGCTGGTTGATGTACTGGAGGCTGGGCTTGCCCAGTGAAAATCATGAAGGGTATCTACTTGATCGCCGGTGTTCTTGGAATCTCAGTGGGCGTCCAGGCGCATCATTCCGCCGCGCCGCACTTCGACATGGACAATCCCGTAACGGTCGAAGGCGTCATCACCGAGCTCAGGCTGGTGAATCCACACGCCTATGTGTATTTCGACGTGACCGACGACACCGGGGAGGTCGCCAACTGGCGTTGCGAGCTGGCCGGGGGAACGGGCATGAGACGCCGCGGCTGGACCGACGATTCCCTGTTGCCTGGGCAGGCGATCACCATGACCGGTGCGCCCGCCCGCCGCGAGGACCGTGTCTGCTATACGAACTTCATCGAATTCGAGGACGGCACCCGAGTCGCGCGGAACGATCCTCCGCCGGGCTTCGAGGCGGCTTCGGAGGCGGACGCTCCGGCAGCGCCGGAAACCTGGATGGCCTACTTGCCGAACGGTCAGCCCAACCTGAGCGGACCCTGGGTCCGGCAGGGGATGGGCGGCGGCATGGGGCCTCCTCCCGGGGAAGCGGCCGCCGGTCCGGGCGGTATGGGCCAGGCTCCGGGCGGCGGGGCTCCGGGCGAAGCCGCGCCGGGCGGTATGGCAGGCGGGGCTCCGGGCGGCATGGCAGGGGGTGCGCCGGGAGGTGGCCGGGGAGGCGGGTTCCCGGCGCCCACCGAGGCCGGTCTGGCGGCGGCCGCGGATTATGAGCAGCCGTTCGACGATCCCGCCATACACTGTCATCCGGCGAACATCATCTTCGGCTTCACCCACGACAGTCATGTGAACGACATCTACCAGTCCGACGATACCGTCACGATCCAGTACGGCTACATGGACCTGGTGAGAACGGTCCACCTGGACCGGACGGAACATCCGGACGACATCGTGCCCAGCGTCGGCGGCCACTCCATCGGCCGGTGGGACGGCGACGTGTTGGTGGTCGACACAGTGGGCTTCGAGCAGGGCGTCGTGTTTCCGCTCGGCGACGGACTCATGCACAGCGCGGACATGCAGGTGACCGAACGGTTCGAGGTCAGGGACGACGGCCAGACCCTGGTGCGCGCCTACGTCGCTCACGATCCGGCATTCCTGCAGACGGACTGGGTAGGAGAGAGCGTCTTTCAGCGCACCAGCGAGCCCTACAGACCTTACAACTGTACGGAGCTGAGCGGGGACAACAACCGCCGTCCGGCGCCGGAGTAGCTGCGGGTACCGACGCACCGATCCCGTGAGTGAGTCGGCACACGTCGCGGCGCGCATACCGGGCGTGCTGACGCTGTCGCTCCTGATCACGCTCCCGTTCCCGCTCCGGCTAGCGGAGGCCCACCATTCCTTTCCGATCGAGTTCCGCGACAACGGTTCATGGATCCGGTTGATCGGGTTTTCCAACAATGCGCTGATCGATCGCACCATCCATATTGAGAGTGCCGCGGCCCCGGCGGCACCCGAACCGGGCCGCTTCGGCCATTCGACGGGCCGCTGGGCCGCCGCCAACCGGCTCGAGGTCACGACGACACAGATCGATTGGCCCTATTTCGACGACAGCCTGGGGACGCCTCAGAGCGATCGAATCGAAACGTTTGAGACGTTCATCGTGAGTGACGATCAGCAGCGCCTGGATTACGAAATGACAGTTATCGATCCTGAGACATTCACCGAGCCCGTTACGGCCATCGAGACTTACTGGCTCGCGCTTGGGGAGTCGCTCGCGGAACCGACGCTCTGCGCCGAATAGGGCACGCGCCGGCATCTGGTGCATCTACGGACTGACCATCCGGGGTGGAATTTTTCCGAAAATTAACACATGCCTTTCCCGGTAGGAATATAGTAGGTGGCTGTACTGGAAAACACGCTTGAATGGAGGTGCACGGATATGTGGAGATTACTGGTGTGCGCGGTCGCCCTCTTGATTGGATCGTCCTGTTCGCAGTCCGACGATACATCGGAAATCGCGGCGGATGCCGCGACCCAGCCCGCGTCGGGTACGGCGGCATCGCCGGAGGATTTGACCACTTATGGCGTTACCGACTTTGAAGCGACGGGTTCCCCGGAGGCTTACCCGACTTTTCTGACGGGGTTGCTGCAATTGCACAACTTCGAATTCGAGGATGCGCGCGACAGCTTTATCGAAGCGCAGCAGATCGACCCCGGGTTCTACATGGCGTACTGGGGCGAAGCGCTGTCCCACAAGCAGCCGCTGTGGAACCGGGAAGACCTCCCGGCGGGCCGCGCGGCGTTGGCGAAGCTGGCGCCCACCGCCGCGGATCGGCTGGAGCTTGCGCCCACCGAACGGGAGCGTGCCTACATGGCCGCGGCCAACCGGCTGTTCTCCGGGGAAGGCACGGAGTTGGAGATCGAGACGGACTACGCCGAGATGCTCGGCGATATCTACGAACAATGGCCGGACGATCTCGACGCCGGCGCGCTGTACGCTCTGGGCATCCTGACGACCAGCCACAACGGCCGCGAGTTCGACAAGTATATGCGGGCCGGGGCGATTACCGAGGAAATTCTCGACAGGAATCCGCTCCACCCCGGCGCGCTGCATTACAACATCCACAGCTTCGACGACCCGATCCATGCGCCGCTGGGCCTGCGGGCGGCGCGTGTGTACTCCGACGTGGCGCCGGATGCCGTGCATGCTCTGCACATGCCGTCCCATATCTTCCTGGCGCTGGGCGATTTCGAGGGTACCCGGGACCTCAACCGCCGCGCGTACAACGTCTCTGTGGAACGTAGCGCGGGACAGGACGGCGTGCTGTTCCGCAACGAGGCCTACCATACCCATAGCTGGCTGCTGTATGCGCTGGTCCAGTTGCACGAACTGGAAGAAGCCAGGGAGATGCTGGATTTCCTGGCGAGCCAGATCGTGAAGGGCGACGACATGGCGCCGGGGCAGCTCATCATGGGCCGGGCGTTCTACATGCTGGAAACCGGCGCGTGGGACGATCCGCTGATGGACCTGGAGGTCGACCTGGGCGCGGTCAGCCCCATGCACCGGGCCACGGAACACTACATACGCGCCCGCCGGGCCCTGGCGCAGAACGACCTGGAGTCGATGGAGCGGCACGTGAACGAAATTGCCGTTCCGGAGAGTTCCGGTCCGGGGGCGCGGGATGCGGTACCGCGTGTGCTGAAGGATATCGGCCTGGGTCAGTTGATGGTTGCCCGGGGCAATGCGGACGAAGGCATCGAACTGCTGAAGGCCGCGGCGGAGCTGGAGCACTCCCTGCCTCCCTTTATCGGCCCGCCGGTCATCGTGCAGCCCGCAGGCGAGGCGGCCGGCGATGCGTTGCGGTCGATCGGTGACGATGCAGGGGCCGTCCGCTACTACGACATGACCCTGGAACGCGCCGTCAACAAGACACGCTCGCAAATGGCGGTCGACGCGATTCGCGCAGGCGGCTGACGAAATTCGGCATCGAGCGGCCCCGCCAGAGGGCAGGCCGCCCGGTTCCAGGCTTACAGCGCGGCCAGGGGATCGGTCCCGTGGTGAAAGCCGCCCTGATCCCGCACCACTCTGGCGGTCCCTGACTCGTCGTAGTGCACCCAGACGAGGCCATGCAGATCCCCGCCGCCCGGGATATCGATGATGCCCTTGCGCTCCCGGGTCAGCGCATCGAAGACGTAGATGGCGCCTTCGTAGTTGCTGGTCGCCCAGAATTCGTTGCCGCCCGGCGACAGCAGGATGTGGTCGACCCGATACGCGGAGAACAGCACATCCAGGCTGTTGCCGGTGGCGGTTTCGTACACGGTGACGGTGCGACCGCCCACCAGGCCCGTGGCTTCGCCCTTGTCGGCGATCCAGACTTCCGTTGAGTCCGCATTCACGCTGCAGCCATAGGGGCCGGGTCCCGTGGGCCGGGCCCAGGCGATCTCGCCGGTCTCGATGTTGATCCGGCTCACGGTGTTGTTGCCGGTGCTGGGGACGTACATGTGGCTGGAATCGTGATCGAAACAGATCCAGTCGGCACGGTGCCCCGGATGCGGGTACTCCTGCAATACCTCCCAGGTGTCCGGGTCGATTCTTGCCACCCAGGATGCGGGCACCATGGTGAGTTCGCCGCGCAGGTACCGGCGCGCCGCCTGCATCCCATATCCGTTGGGCTCGACGAGCACATAGATGAATTCGTTGTCGGTCCAGGCCGTGTAGGCGTTGCCGCCCAGGTCCGATTCGTGGAACCCGCCGATAATCGTGTCGGTTTCGGGATCGAAGAGGTAGGCCGTCAGCCCGTCCTCGTCCTGGGCGAAGGAATCGATGAGCATGTAACGATCCCGGAAGACCTGGGCGTGGTGCATCCGTCCGCCGACGGCCAGTTGCCTGACCGGCTGCAGGGTGAGGGCATCGACCTTGAGAATGCTGGCTGCGGCTCTCGACAGTCCGGGCGGTGCGCCTGTGGGTTCGAGTTCTCCGTTTGGCGCCGCTCCGGAAATGTAGACATACCGGCCGTCCGGCGACAACGCAGTGGAATGAACCGAGCTGCGAAGCTCGGCCGGAATTTCGTAGGAGGCGATGACTTCAAGGGTTTCGGCATCCCCCACCACGACCTTCATGCCTTCAGGCGTGAAGGTCTCGCCTGTTGTGAGATTCCGGGTTCCGCGCGTGCCGACGTTTTCGTAGAAGTAGGTCTTGCCGGGCTCGGGCGTGAACTTGGGCTCTCCGGAGTCGAATTCCGCTGTCACGGTGACGTCGTACGTGCGCAGCAGACTGCCCGGTCGGGCACGCCTCTCCCAGGTGTCCACCACCGCCGAGAAGTCCTCGACGGCCCGGATCATCGCGTCGCGCTCGCTGGCGGTTGCGGATGGTGCGGTGGCCGGTTCCGCCGGCGCATCGGCCGTTTCGGGCTCAGGCGCCTGCGCCTGCAATGCGGCCACGTCGATGGCGCCCTCTTCACCGCCCGTCAATTCCCGAATGAAGACGGACAGTGCCAGCAGGTCATCCGGCGTGGCGTCCAGCATATCCGCCAGTTCGGCCATTTCCGGATTGGTTCGGAGCTGGTAGTCGATCGCGCGAGGCGTGACGCTCGCATCGAGCGACGGGGCGAGCAGACCGCCGGCCCCGTCCGCGCCGTGGCAATCCACGCACGAATCCGTCAGGAAGAACAGTTCGCGTCCGCGCTCGGACAATTCGGCGACACTGTGTGTGGTGTCCTGGGGCGCATTGGTACAGGACACCAACGCAATGAAAACCAATGGAAGAACGGACAAATTTCTCATGACTTTCCCTGGATTTCTCCCTCGCTGCCGAGTGGGCTAACTTACTCCACCCGCCGGCGATTTGCGAACGCCAATCCACGGGAAGGCGGAATCGCGAGCGGCGCCTGGCGCCGGCGCGTGCCGTCAACAAGACGCGATTGCGAATGGCGGTCGACGCGATTCGCGCAGGGGGCTGAAATAATATTGATTTGGCGTTTGGATTGGACTATGTTTATTGAAATTCACAAAGGTACAGTCCGCCATGGACCTGCGCCAGATCCGATACTTCGTCGCTGTTGCCGAATCGAAGAGCCTGACGCGGGCGGTCGACCGGCTGGATGTCGCTCAGCCGGCGCTGAGCCTCAACATCAAGAGCCTCGAGCAGGAGCTGGACGCCCAGTTGTTCAACCGCAGCCAGCGCGGCATGGAGCTGACCGACGCCGGCGGCGAGTTCCTGAATCACGCCTACGGCATTCTTCGGCAAGTCGCTCAGGCTCAGCGCAGTGTCAACGACCTTGAAAGGGACCCGCACGGCAGCGTGGCCGTGGCCATGCCGCCGAGCCTCAGTCACGCGCTGACGGTGCCGCTGTTCAATTACGTCAACGAGCGGTTTCCGCGCATCGAACTGGATCTGGAAGAAGGCTTGCAGGCCAGCGTGCTGCCCGCCTTCGAGCGCGGACAGTTCGACCTGCTCGTCCATTTCGATATACCCAGGTCGAAGTCCCGGACCATCACCCCCATTTTCCGCGAACATCTCTATCTGATCAGTCCGCTGGAAAATGGCGGTGAATCGGATGGACCGGACGTTTCCTTTCGCGAACTGGCCCGGCATCCGATCCTCAAGCCGTCGGACCGCAACACCCTGGGCGCGCTGTTGGCGCGGCATGCCGCGAAGCAGGGTATCGAACTGAAGGGTCCCCCGGTCCATACGCCCTATCATCAGACCATGTTGTTGATCAAGGCCGGGATCACCTGTGCCGTGCTGCCGTATTCCGCGGTCCATGACCTCGTCGGCAAGTCGGTCACCGCGCGCAAGATCGTACGGCCGGCGATTCGGCGGGACGTTGGCATCATCGCGCAGGCCGACCGTGCGCAGTCGTTCGCGACCCAGCAAGTCGCGCAGGCGATCAAGTCCGTCGTGACGCAACTGTGGCAATCGCGCAAGTGGCGCGGGGACTTGCTGATCGAGTCGGATGACCGGGCGGATGCCGAAATTGCGAGGTGACGTTATGAAGGTGCTGTTATCCGTCGCGTTGGCGATTTGCTTGTTTGGCGCACTCCCGGCCGATGCCCAGCAGGGCTCGGAATCCGGAGCGGACTTCCTGGGAGTCTACGCGCCACCGATCTTCGATGGCGGTGGTCCGCCACGCCGCCAGCCGGAGGTCTTCCCGCTCTCCGAGGCCGGCCGCCAGGCAGTGGCGGATTACGATCCGGTGCTCGACAACCCGAGAGTCCAGGATGACTGCGCGCCGGAATTCATGCCCAGGCTCGTGTGGACCGGTAACCCCATCGAGCTCCGCCAGGGGGAAGGCGACACGCTGGTCATTCACTACGAACGGGGAGACACGTACCGTTACATCGCCATGAACGGCGAGCCGCCGCCGGCTGACCGGGAAAATGCGCCTCTCGGCTACTCCGTCGGGCGCTGGGACGGCGATATCCTCGTCATCGAAACGTCCCACATGGTGGGAGAGCCCATATCGGGGGGCTCACAGCCCCTCAGCCTGGAAGCCCGAGTCACGGAACGTTACTGGCGGGAGCCGGGCTCCATGGATCTGCAACTGGAGCTTGAGATCGACGACCCGGTGTACTACACGGAAACCTTCACCATGGGACGGGAGTTCATCTGGGCGCCCGAAGAGGAGATTCGGGAATGGACCTGCGTCGATTTCGGGGACAGCACCGAACCGCCCGACATCGATGAATTTTTGCGCATGCTGGAGGAACTCTAGCGCGGTCCGTTGCCCGGAGGTCGTCATGAGGTCTTTGAAACTTCTTCCGTTTACGTTACTTGCGTTGATACCGTATGCATCGCATGCCCACCACGGAAGCGTAACCAATCCGCTCCTGTACCAGTCGGAACTAGTCGAGCTTCAGGGCGAAATCGTCGAAGTTTTCTGGCGCAACCCCCATACGCGGGCGAAACTCAGCGTTGTCGACGAGTCCGGCGCCGAGACTCTCTGGGAACTCGAGTTTGGACCGAATCCCCGACGGCTGGAGAACATGGGTCTCGCCGAGCACCACCTGCTCGGAACCGTTCGCGTGGCAGGGCACGTCGCCAGAAACAATCCGCACTCCCTGGGCCTGCTTCACATCCTGATGCCTGACGGCAGGGAATACGTCCAGGGGGCCGGCCGGGAAATGCGCTGGTCGAACGATCGGCTGGTCGAGCAGCCAGAACGGATCGACCCTGCCAGGGCGGCCGAAGAAGCGCTTGAGGCAGACGGTATATTCCGTAGTTGGGACACGCACTCCGGACCGTGGTTCGCCGGCGCGCTGCAGGAGTTGGACTACACGGAGCGCGGCGCCGAACTCAGTGCCGCATACGATCCGCTGACGGATAATCGCCAGCTTCACTGCGAGCATGGCATGCCCGATGCGATGTTCGATCCGCGGCCGATGGGAATCTTTCGGGAAGGTAACGATATCCGCATCCAACTGGTCCAGTACGACATCCGGAGACTCATCCACATGGGTGAACCGGACCCGAACCCCGAGCCGTCCAACGTGGGTTACTCGGTGGGCCGGTGGGAAGGCGATACCCTGTTGGTCACCACGACACACGTGGACTGGCCCTATTACTCGGACTACGGAACACCGCAGTCGGATCAGGCTCGCTACGAAGAAAGCTTCCGGGTGGTCGAGGCAGATGGCGAGCCGGTATTGCATTACGCGATTACGATCAGCGACCCGGCGGTGTTTCCGGAGCCGCTGTATTTCGAGACCACCCGGACACCGCTACCCGGATACGAATTCAGGCCCTACGACTGTACGGCCGAGTGGGAGAACTTCGCCGGATAACGTCCGTGCGTGTTGACGGCAGTTCGGCCGTCATGCTGCAACCGGAGAGAGAAACATGACGAGATTAAAGGAGCGTGGTCACGCCAGAATCGGACTCCTGGGAATGCTGGCAGCGCTGGTTTGGTCGGCAAATGCTCCGGCCCAGTCCGATGCGCCGGCGGATGAATCCGATGTCCGTGCCGCAGTGGCCGTAATGGTGGACGACTTCCTGAATAACAGAATGGTTCAACCCTTCGCTCCTGAGTTGTCGCTGGAGGAGGCGTATCGCTGGCAGGATGAACTGGTGGAGATGCTGCGCCCGACCCTGGGTGAGGTCGTGGGCTACAAGACGGGCGGCCATAGTCCGGGACCCGCAAATCCCAATTTCCCGGCCGGCGGGATCAGGGCGCAATTGCTTTCCGGCATGTTTCTGGAGGACGGCGCCGCCGTCCGTCTAGAGGACATGGGGGCGGACAGCTTCTTGGAAGCCGACTTCGCGTTCCGCGTGGGCAGTACCGACATTAATGACGCGGAGACGAATCTGGAGATTCTTGCCGGTCTCGATGCCGTCGTCCCGTTCGCCGAGATCCCGGATCCGACGTCCGCGCCGGACGAGAACGGCATGATCAGGGGCATAGTGGGAAACATGTCGACCCGCATCGCCCTGGCCGGCGAACCCGTCGCCATCGGCTCGACGGAAGAGTGGCTGCAACGCCTGAACAACATGGAGTATGCGGTGCTCGATGAGCACGGGACGGTCATCCAGCGGAGGTCGATGGCGGACTGGTACCGGCCCGTCGACGCGGTTCGTTGGCTCCGGGACCACTTGCAGTCCCACGGCAAGGACCTGATGCCGGGCCAGCTCCTCTCGTTGGGTAACCTCGGCATCAATCGGCCGTTCTTCGACGGAAGCGCGCGGGGCGACGTCTACACCGCCGACCGGTACCACGTCGAGTACTACGGCCTGCGCGACGACGGCGCGCCGGCCACCGTGACCATCAACGTCAATCGCGGCGGCGACTGACAAGCGATTTTCTGCAGTCTTGTAGCCGCGATGTGACGCAGGTTCGTTCTTCGTTGGCTGTATGAGGAGAACTAAACAGTGAGTGTTGAACGATCCGGAAGCCTTCAGGTGGCTGGCAGTGCCTACATGACCGGTTTCGGTAACGAGCACGCCACCGAAGCCGAGGCCGGTGCACTGCCCATCGGCCGTAGTTCGCCGCAGAAGGCGCCGCTGGGGCTCTATGCCGAAAAGTACAGCGGCACCGCGTTCACCGCGCCCAAGGCGAGGAACTTCCGCTCGTGGTTCTACCGGATCAGGCCGTCCGTGGCGACCGTCGGGTTCGAGGCCGTCGGCCATTCGCGGCTGCTGAATGCGCCAATCGGCGGTGCGGCGACGCCGCCGGACCCGATGCGATGGCATCCGTTCCCGCTGCCCGACAAACCGGCGGATTTCGTCGATGGCCTGTTCACCCTGGCGGCCTGCGGCGACGCGCACGCCCAGATCGGCGCCGGCGTGCACATCTATTGCGCGAATCGTTCCATGGAGGACCGGTATTTCTACGACTGCGATGGTGAACTGCTGATTGTTCCCCAGGACGGCGCGTTGCGGTTCCATACCGAGTGCGGCGTGCTGGACGTGCCGCCAAAGACGATCGCGGTGATTCCCCGGGGACTCAAGTTTCGGGTGGAACTGACCGATGGGACCGCCCGCGGTTATGTCTGCGAAAACTACGGAGCCTTGCTCGAACTGCCGGAGCGTGGGCCGATCGGATCGGACTGCCTGGCCAACAGCCGGGATTTCGAGGCGCCGGCCGCCGCCTACGAGGACCGCGACGGGGACTTCGAGCTGATCTGCAAGCTGGACGGGCAGCCATACCTCTCCCGCCTGAAGCACTCGCCGCTGGACGTGGTGGCATGGCATGGGAGCCTGTATCCCTACCGCTACGATCTGGATCGATTCAACGTCATCGGATCGGTGAGTTACGACCACCCCGATCCCTCGATCTTCACCGTCCTCACATCCCGATCGGATTCGCCGGGTACGGCGAACGTGGATTTCGTCATTTTCCCGCCCCGGTGGCTGACGATGGAGGACACCTTTCGTCCGGCCTGGTACCACCGCAACGTCATGTCGGAGTACATGGGCCTGATCGCCGGCGTTTACGATGCCAAGACCTCGGGGGGATTCACGCCCGGCGCGTCGAGCCTGCACAACTGCATGGCGCCGCACGGTCCCGACGGGGAAGCCTACGAGCGGGCCACGGCCATGGAATTGAAGCCCGAACGCCTGCGGGATACGATGGCGTTCATGTTCGAGTCGCGCTATCTGATCAGACCGACCCGGCTTGCGCTGGACGCGCCGGAGCGCCAGTTGGACTACCCGGGCGTCTGGGACGGGCTCAGGCGGCATTTCGGGCGGCCCGGCCGTTGAGGCGAACGGGCACAGGGTGCGCGCACCGGTAGTTCGACGTTGCCGAACCGCCCCGGCTGACTGACGTTTAACGAAACCAAAAGACACTATTAGGCTCGCGGGGTGTTACGGGAGTGGCCAAGCGGATATGGTTCGGTGCTGTTCGGCTTGGGTATTCCAATGCCCGCAGCAACTACGAGAACGCCGTCCGAGCGAATTGGAGGTAAACATGGTGGCAAGTCTGGCGAACGATTTCGGTCAACTGCGCGGAGACGTCCGCAATTATCTGGACGGTGAACGGCGTCTTCTGATCGGCGGGGAGTGGGTCCCCGCGTCCAGTGGCGCGACGTTTCCGGTAATCGACCCATCATCGGGGAAGGAGATCGCGCGCGTCGCCGAGGCCGCCGCCGCCGATGTCGATGCGGCCGTGGCCGCCGCGCGCAAGGCGTTCGAGGATCCGGCCTGGCGCGGCATGGCGCCGGAAGCCCGCGAACGCCTGCTGTGGCGCCTGGCGGACCTGATCGAACAGAACGCAGACGAACTCGGACAGATCGAAACCGTCGACAACGGCATGCTCGGATTCGTGGCGCGCAACCTCGACGTCATGGGCGCGGCCGGGGCCATCCGCAGCATCGGCGGCTGGTCCAGCAAGATTTTCGGCAAGACCGCGGACATCGTGGCCCCATTCCCCGGTGCTGAATGCTTCGGATACACGGTCAAGGAACCGGTTGGCGTCGTGGGCGCCATCATTCCCTGGAACGTGCCGTTGATGCTGGCGTCCTGGAAGCTGGCGCCGGCGCTCGCCGCCGGCTGCACGGTGGTGCTCAAGCCGGCGGAGCAGACGCCGCTGTCGGCGTTGCGGCTGGGCGAACTGGCTCTGGAAGCCGGGTTTCCGCCTGGCGTGATCAACATCGTCACCGGATACGGCGAGACCGCGGGAGCGGCCCTGGTGGAGCACCCGGATGTGGACAAGATTTCGTTCACCGGATCCACCGTCACCGGCAAACTCATCAACCGGGCCGCCACCGAGACGGTCAAGCGGGTCACCCTGGAACTTGGCGGCAAGTCGCCGACCATCGTTTTCGACGACGCCGATATCGAAACCGCCATCGGCGGAGCGGCGGATTCGATCTTCTTCAACGCCGGACAGGTCTGCGTGGCCGGCTCGCGGCTCTACGTGCAGCGGCGCAGGTTCGACGAGGTGGTATCCGGCGTGGCGGACCACGCCAACCGCCTCCGGCTGGGCGCCGGCCTGGATCCGGAGTCGCAGTTGGGCCCACTTGTTTCGCACGACCAGCAGCAGCGCGTCTCCGGCTATATCCGGGTCGGTACCGAGGAGGGTGCGGAAGTGGTCGCCGGTGGCAAGCCGGTCGACGCGGACGGGTACTACGTGCCACCCACCGTGCTGGTGAACACGAAGCCGACCTCGACGGTGGTTCAGGAAGAGATCTTCGGCCCGGTGCTCGTGGCGATGCCCTTCGACGACATCGACGAAGTCGTGGCGCAGGCCAATTCGACCATTTACGGGCTCGCGGCCACGGTGTGGAGCAACAACCTGTCGACCGTGCACCGGGTCGTGCGCCGGCTGCGCTGCGGCAAGGTGAGCGTCAACACGGGTGGTTTCCCCCATGCATCGCTGCCCGAAGGCGGTTTCAAGCAGTCCGGGTTCGGACGGGATCTCGGCTACGAGTCCGTGCTCGGGTATCTCGAGAACAAGAGTGTTCTGATCCGGCTGCAGTAAGGTCCGGCCACCGAGTGTCGTTGCGCCAGGTTCCGGTCGGCGGACGACCATTAGCCGTACAACCCATCCATTTCACCTATCCGAAACAACCAGGAGAGCGCATGAAGCTTGCGACATTGCGCGGCGAGAGCCGCGACGGCGACCTGATCGTCGTAAACAGGGACTTGAACACGGGCGTCCGCGTGCCGCATATCGCCGCGAATCTGCAGGCCGCATTGGACAATTGGGCCGAGGCCGAACAGCCGTTGGCAGACGCTCATGAGCAACTCAACGCGGGGGAAATGCCGGATTCATTTCCCATCGTCGCCGGCGAACTCACCGCGCCGCTGCCCCGTTGCTACCAGTTCCTGGACGGCTCGGTCTATCCGAACCACATGGCGGTGATCCGCAAGGCGCGGGGAGACTCGCTGCCGGAGGATTTCTACGAGAAGCCGTTGCTTTACCAGGGAATGTCCCATGAGATTCTCGGGCCGTACGAACCGCTCTTGCTGCCGGATGATGCTCCGTACGGCGTCGACTTCGAGGCGGAGGTGGTCGTGATCACCGACGATGTGCCCATGGGCGTTTCCCGCGAAGAGGCCTCCGGTCACATCAAGCTGCTCGGCCTGCTCAACGATTTTTCGCTGCGGGCAATCATTCCGCCGGAAATCGGCCGCAAGTTCGGCTTCATGCAGGGCAAGCCCGCCAACGCGCTGGGTCCCTTCGTGGTGACGCCCGACGAGTTGGGCAAGTCCTGGAACGGTGGACTCCTCAGCGGCCGGTACCTGTGCGAACTCAACGGCGAGCGGTTCGGCGAACTGGACCCGGGCAGGGACAACGCGTTCGACTACCTCGATCTCATCGTCCACGCAACGCTGACCCGCGGCCTTTGCGCCGGCACGGTCATCGGCGCCGGCGCACTCGGCAACGAAGACCGCTCGACCGGAACCGGATGCATCGCGGAAAAACGCGCCAGGGAGTTCCTCGATACCGGCGAGGCGAAGTCCCCGTTCATGAAGTTCGGCGACGTTGTCCGCCTGGAAATGTTCCACGACGACGGCCGTTCGATGTTCGGTGCCATAGAGCAGACGGTCAAACGCGCGTAGACGTCGAAACAGATCGCGGGACGTACCGGCGACTCTGACATATGCCACGCAACCGTTGCCGAACTTGCCATGTGAGCGCGCCTGGCCATAATTCTCGTATAACCGGTGCCTGCCTGGCGGACTCAGATGCTTCAGACTCGAAGGCTTTATCACTTTCTCGCCATTGCGAATTCCGGTTCCATCACGCAGGCGGCCGATCAGATCGGCGTAACGCAGCCGGCATTGACCCGCAGTTTGAAGCAACTGGAAAACGAACTGAATGTCGTGCTCGTGGACCGCAAGCCGAGCGGCATCGAACTGACGCCCGAGGGAAAGATCCTGGCCCGCCGGGTCAAGCTGATGAACCTCGAGTATCAGCATGCGCTCGCCGAAATAACCGAGTGGTCCCGGGGCGTGCGGGGCCGCCTGAATATCGCCGCCGGCCCGACCTGGATCTGCTGGATCCTGCCGCCGATCATTGCCGAGTTCCAGCAGGCGTATCCGGACATCCGGGTGTCGCTGACGGGCGGCGGGTTCGAGTCCCAGTTGGAGCGGTTGCTTTCCGGAGACGTGGATGCCGTCTGCGGAACCCTGGACTTTCCCGCCCACGCGGAGCTCGTCAAGGAATCTCTCACGAGGCTGAGACACACGATCATCGCACGCGACGGGCACCCCCTGGCAGGCGACGAAATCGTTTCACCCCGGGACATCGCCCGATATTCGTGGGTGATCCTGTCGGATGATCATGTGAGTTCCGGCCGTATCGGCGCCTATTTCGTAGCCAACGGACTCGAGCCGCCGAAGGTGGTCGTGGAGACCAACGCTTTCGGTGCCCTGTTCCTGGTTCGGAGTTCGGACCTGCTCACCACATTCGCTTCTGCCGCGAAACCGGTTCTGAAAGATCTGTCGCTTACTACGATCCGCCACCCGGGAACGTTCTGGGACTTCGAGGCAGGCCTCACGCGCCTCAAGACGACGCGGCCCAGTGCCGCGCTGAACGCGTTCAGAACGATTCTGCGCAGCCATCTCGCAGACCGGCGACCCGCTCCATAAGCCCGAATTATGGTAGAAGGCGGCAATTGCATTAGTTACCGGCCGGGCGCGCCGATTATGATCGCGTGACGGTGTTCCGGAGAGATCGCGTGAACGCAGCATCCATACCCTCAACCGCTTTGCCGGCAGCATCGGCGGCCGCGAAGACACCGATCCGCATGACAACGGGGGAGGCGGTCGCGAAATCCCTGGTTGCGCACGGCGTGGATACGCTGTTCGGCATCCCCGGTGTGCACATGTACGGATTCAACGATGCGGTGGCACGGGAGCCGATCAACTTCATCACCACCCGCCACGAGCAGGGCGCAGGCTATATGGCGTTCGGCTACGCCAAGTCCAGCGGCAGGACGGGTGTCTACACCGTCGTGCCCGGTCCCGGCATGCTCAATTCCTCCGCTGCGCTGTGCACGGCCTACGGCGCCAATACCCCGGTGCTCTGCGTGACCGGGAACATCATGTCCCACCTGATCGGGCAGGGGAGAGGGCAATTGCACGAATTGCCCGACCAACTGGCCACGATGCGCGGCTTCACGGGTTGGGCAGAGCGCATCGATCACCCGAGCCATGCGCCGGGGGTGGTGGCCGAGGCGTTTCGCCGGATGCACACGGGCCGCATCCGGCCTGCGGCCATTGAGGCGCCGTGGGATGTGTTCGAGACTTCTGCAGACGTCGTGCTGGACGTGGACCGGGAGATTCCGCCGCCGCCGCCGCCGGACCAGGACAGGATTGCGGATGCCGCGAAACTGATCCGGGAGGCCAGCAACCCGCTGATCGTTGTCGGCGCGGGCGCATATCACGCCGGTGAAGAGATCGAGGCGCTGGCAAGACTGATCCAGGCGCCGGTAACCGCCCATCGCAGCGGCAAGGGTATCGTCAGCAACCGAAGCCCCTACGGGCTATTGTCCACGGCCGCGTTCGAGTACTGGCCCAGGTGCGATCTGCTCATTGGCATCGGAAGCCGCCTGGAACTGGCGCATATGCGCTGGAATTGGTTGCCCGAAGGCCTCCGGACCGTGCGCGTGGATATCGATCCGACGGAGTTTGTTCGCCTGCCGCCCGATGTGGGCGTGGTCGCCGATTCGAAGGAGGGTACCCAGGCGCTCCTGGATGTGCTGGAGAAGACGATCGGCAAGCGCGATGATCGCACCGAAGAGTTCGCCGGTTACAAGGCCTCCGCCGAAGCCTCGCTCGAAACCCTGCAGCCGCAGGTTCAGTACCTGAAGGCGATTCGCCGGGCGCTGCCGGATGACGGTTTCTTCGTGGAAGAGATCACCCAGACCGGGTTCGCGGCCCGGGTGGCATTTCCCGTCTACGCCCCCCGGCAATACGTGACCTGCGGCTACCAGGACAACCTGGGCTACGGATTTCACACCGCGCTGGGAGTCAAGGTTGCCAACCCCGACAAGGGTGTCGTCGTTGCCTGCGGCGACGGTGGCTTCATGTTCGGCGTTCAGGAACTCGCGACAGCGGTGCAATTCAACATCAACCTCGTCACGGTGATATTCGACAACGGCGGCTTCGAGAACGTGCGCCGGGACCAGTCGCAGCGGTTCGGGGGCCGCGATTTCGGGGCGGACCTGGTCAATCCGGACTTCGTGAAGATGGCGGAGAGTTTCGGCGCCAAGGGCGTCAAGGTCAGCGGGCCGGACGCGCTGGCGCGGGCGATCGAGGAGGGTTTCCGGGAACAGGGGCCGGTGATCATCGTGGTTCCCGTCGACGCCCGGACCGAGTCGTCACCCTGGCCGTTCGTGCATCCGGCGCCCCCGGCCTGACGGCGGGCCGGTCTTGCTGCGGGTCTTGCCGAGACCTCGCCCGGTCGGGCGAGTTGGCATTTCGGTGTCGAATCGTCCAGTCGGTGTCGAATCGACGAGCAACCGATCGGGATTCGCCAGGCCAATGCCAGGTCAGAGCGAGGTCAATGCGAGGCCGGTACGAGCTCAGCACGTAGTCTGCGCGAGATCAGAGCGTGACGCGCTCATCCACGTAGAGTTTCCACTCGCTCTTCTGGGCCGGTTTGGTACGCAGCCAGACCGCCGTGTCAGGACGTCCCTCGAACTCCAGCGGCAACAACATGCCTCGCAGAAAGTGCACGTCCTGCGAGGTTGCCGGCGTGGAAATCACGGCTTCGGGCCCCGTTTCCCACCAGGGATCTCCCGGGTAGGTGCCGCCGCCGCTCTCCGATGTCTGTTCAATGATGAAAGGACCGGACAACAGCGCGCGGATACCGGGGCCCGGATGCGTGTGACAGTCCGCCGCGTCCGGGGAAGGGTGGTTGATCCGGTCCAGGCGAAAGATCCATTCGCTTCCAACCGGGATATCCAGTGACCAGATATGCCGGGACATTCTCATCATGGTCTCGATATTGGTCGGTGCCGGTGCAGGAACGTCCGTAAGCTCCCAACGGAATATTCGCGCGCCTTCCGGACCGGCCGTTATGGTCACCGCGTCGTCAAAGTACGCGGCCTCGTCCGTGGGGATTGCCTGCCCATTGACGTCGGCGCTGCCCTGGTGCGTATAGAGAATCCTGTGTCCGCCGAGCCGCGGCAGCGACAGGCTGGCGTTCGGACCGATCACGTCGTTGAGGTAGTTGAGGTAGTAGGACATGACGAAAATTCTCCCTGCCGAAACCCATTGGCCGTTATAGACAATTGCGGCGCAAACGGCCAATGCGAAAGTAACCGAATCGCATAAACAATGGTAATGCGAAAGGGCTCCCGACCGCCGAAAGCTGCATGGATCCGTTGTCCGTGCCGGGTACCATAATGGAATTTTATGGCCTGCCGCAGATAATGCATTTTCGGAACGGGAATAAACGCGTCAATATTTGATTCGGATCAGTCCCGATCGTCAGGATGGAATGTACGCTGATTCTGATCGGGCACCCTGCGCAACGGGAGGAGGCGAACATGTTTTCAAGAAGAATGGCGCCGTCGGTTTCAGTATTGTTCCTTGCATTCGCCGGTTGCACGGGCGAACAGGAACCAGCGGTTACGGACGATGCCGCCGAATCCCCGGTTTCTCAGGACTCGGGGGCGGTTGCCGGGCCTTCCGGCGAAGCCGGATCGGCCGCCGGCCAGGCCCCCAACGTGCTGTTGATCGTGATGGACGATGTGGGCTACACGGATCTCGGCGCTTACGGCAGCGAGATCGCCACGCCCAACATCGACGCGCTGGCCGACGAAGGCGTACTGCTGACGAGTTTCTACGGCACGCCGCTGTGTACGCCGACGCGCGCGATGCTTCTCACCGGCGTCAACAATCACCGCGCCGGCGTGGGCGTCATGTCCCATGAGCAGGTGCCCAACCTTCAGGGCCTGCCGGGCTACGAGGGCCATCTCAACCAGCGCGTGGCGACGGTCTCGGAGATTCTGCTCGACGCCGGTTACCACACCTACATGACCGGCAAATGGGACCTCGGATTCGCCGAAGACCAGAGCCCTGCGGCGCGGGGCTTCGAGAAGTCCTTCGCGCTGTTGCCCGGAGGGGCAGGGCACTTCACCATGCTGGGGACCTTCGGTCCGGGCAATGTGCCTTACCGGGAAGACGGTCAGATGGTCGAAGCCCTGCCCGAAGACTTCTACTCCACCGCCTTCTACGCCGACCGGATGATCGAGTACATCGACTCGAATCTGGGTGACGGGCGCCCGTTCTTCGGTTACCTGGCGTTCTCGGCGACCCACTGGCCCGTACAGGCGCCCCGGGAATCGGTGGACAAGTACAACGGCGTTTACGACCAGGGCTACGATGCGGTACATGCCGCGCGGATGGCCGGGCTCCGGGAACGCGGCCTCATTTCCGCCGATATCGAAGGCGCCCCGCATGTGCCCGATACGGTGCCCTGGGACGAACTGACCGAAGAAGAACAGCGCTACGAAGCGCGGATGATGCAGATCTACGCGGCCATGGTCGACGATATCGACCAGTACGTCGGCAAGCTGCTCGACTACCTGCGGTCCGCCGGTGTCTTCGATGACACCCTCGTCATGCTGATCTCCGACAACGGCGCCGAAGGGCACGATGTGGGCGGAATTCTGCTCGATGCCGGCGCCTGGAGCCGCGAATGCTGCGACAACAGCTACGAGAACATTGGCAACGCGGATTCCTACGTGTGGATGCGGCAGGAATGGGCCCGCGCCAGCAACGCGCCCTTCAACTGGTACAAGGGTTTCGGCTACGAGGGCGGAATCCGGGTCCCCGCGGTATTCCGTTATCCGGACTTCCCGGAGGGCGGGGTCGACGAGAGCTTTTCCACGGTCATGGACATCGTGCCGACCATTCTGGATGTCACCGATGTCGAGCACCCGGGGACGTCATTTCAGGGTCGCGAGGTCTATCCTGTGGAGGGGGCATCCATGATTCCGGCGCTCAGCGGCGAGGCGGATGCCGTTCACCCGGACGACTACGTGATGGTGTGGCAGATCAACTGGCGCAAGGCCGTGCGCCAGGGCGACTGGAAGATCGTGAGCCAGGCCGACGAACTGTTCGTCCGCCACGATCCGCGGACCGATCCCTATAGCTGGAGGCTCTACAACCTGGCGGAGGACCCGGCGGAACAGAACGATCTTTCCGAGGAGTATCCGGATGTCTTCGCGGAGATGCTCGGGCACTGGGATGCCTACGTCGAGGAGAACGACATCGTGGTGCCCAGTTCCCTTTCGGGATTCTGACGGGCCATCCGGACGAAGCACGCGGAAGCCGGGCAATACACCACGGAGCAGGTAGAACACGGACAAACAATGAACGCAGCAACATCGGCATCGCCGAACAAAATCCAGCGCAGCTACTTCTTCTCGGCGATCGGCATCGCCATCATGCTGCTCTTCCCACTCTTGCCGGCGCCCGAGCCCATCACGCCGGCCGGGATGACCGTGATCGGGCTGTTTATCGGCCTCGTGTTCCTCTGGTCGCTGGTCGACCTGCTCTGGCCGACCTTCATCGCCATCGTGCTGTTCGGCACGGTGGCGCAGGATGTATTCCCCGACTCCTTCCAGAACCGGGGCATCTACGAGGCGGGCATGCAGTCCTTCGGCAACTGGATCGTGCTCTTCGTGCTGGGATGCCTGATACTGACGGTGGCCCTGCACAAGGTCGGGACGATCCGGCGCATCGCCTTCTGGTTCATGACCCGGGAGTTCGCCAAGCGCGGGCTCTGGGCCTTCACCTTCATGTTCCTCCTGGCGACCCTGGTCGTCGGCTGCTTCGTCGACGTGACGCCGGTGCAGATCTTCATGCTGGGTATCGCCTACGAAATCTTCGAGGACCTGGGCTACGACAAGAGCGATCACTGGCCCCGGATCGTCGTGGTCGGCGTCACCTTCAGCGCGATCATCTCCTTCGTCATGACGCCCATTTCGCACCCCCTGCCGATCCTGTTCCTCGGCATCATGCAGGACATCTCCGGCGTGCCGGTCAACCTGCTGCTCTACATGCTGGTCGGGGTGCCGGTGGGCCTGGTGATTTTCCTGCTGATGTTCGCCTGGTTCCGCTATTTCGTGAAGCTCGATCCGCAGCAGTTCGAAAAGTTCGACCTGGCGGCGATCGAAGCCAAGCGCCCCGGCCCCATGGACAGCCGCGAGCGGGCGACGAACATCATCTGCCTGATCGTGCTGGCGGCCTGGATCGTTCCCGGCTTCACGCTTCTGGTGGCGCCCGATTCGGGCATTAACGCGCTGATGCAGCAGATCGGCATCACCGCGCCGCTGTTCGTGGCCATTTCCGCACTTGCACTCCTTTACGTGGATGAGCGTCCGCTGCTCAATCTGAAGGAGGCATTTGCGGACCTTGAGTGGACACCGGTGGTCTTCCTGGCGTCCGTCATCATGGTCGCGGGTTGCATGGGCGAGCGAACCACCGGCATCCCCGGCTTCATGGAGGTGAACTTCATACCGCTTCTGGAAGGCTTGAGTCCCTTTGCCGTTGTAGCCGGCATCGCCGTGCTTTGCTGCCTGATTACCAACATCGCCAACAACGTGGCCGTGGGCATCATCTTCATCGTCGCGGGCACGCCGCTGGCGCTGTCCATGGGCATGAACCCGATCCTGATCGGCATGGCGGTCTGCATCGGCGCGAATCTCGCCTACACCATTCCTCCGTCGTTCGTGCCGGTCGGTATCGCCTACGCCTCTCCATGGGGCGGCGGTGCCGTGACGTTTCGCAATGGTCTGGCCATGACCGTGATCAGTTGCGTCGTCATGGCGGTGCTGCTGTATCCGCTCAGCCTGCTGGTTTTCGGGAGATAATCGCGGTCCGCACAGGGCGTCAGAACCTAAACGTTTGCGTGTACTTGACGGACAGTTGCGACTCGAGGGAGCGCAGTCCCGCGAATGCGCCGGTGGACTCGAAGCCGTGGTTCAGGACGATGAAGAGGTCCTGACCGGCTCTGGGCGTCCAGCGCAGCCGGCTGTTGATGCCGACGGATTCGGACTCGTTGTCGTACTGGATCAGGTTCAGCCAGGACCAGCGGACGTCGAAGGCGACGTCGGCCCTGATGGCGATTAGCTGCGCCGCGAATGCTCCGCCGGGAAGCTCTATATCGTTGTACTCGTACTCGATGCCTCCGACAAAACGGCTGTTCGGGCGGCATTGCAGGCCGGCGCCGATTTCGGTGCGATCGCCACCCAGAAAGCTGCCCTTGCCGTACTCGAAAGACGGGGCGCAGATTCTGTCATTCGCACCGGAGACTTCGAATGAATACTGATCGTATTCATAATCCCCCGGTGGGACGATGACGTCATCGAAAATCTCGAATTCCTCCAGCAGAACCTCGCGCTCCCGCTGCATCGCGAACCCGCCCTGGTCACCGGAGTTGGTCTCCAGTTCGACCAGTTCGATGTACCAGCTTTCGCTCTCGACGCCTCCGGCGATCCTTTCGAAGCGCTCGTAATTCACACCGTGCTGGAGTTCCCGGATCCATCGGTGCGTTGGCCGTGACGTGTACCCGGCACTCATCTCCGAGCGCTCGATTCCCCTGCGGTTCACGAATCCCAGGGCAGGATTGAAGTCATCGTGAAACTTCTCGAATCCGAACTCGCCCCGGAGCCCGGTGTTGTTGGGTGAGGCCAGGCGGACACCCCAGGCGGTTTCATCGCCATCCACGTTTTCGGTATCCGATTGCTGGAACCAGGCCTCTCCTTCGAGCGTACGCCCACCGGGGAGGCGGGTGTTGCGATACCGAAAGTCCGCGCCCATCAGCGAGTTGTCGTTGTTGGACCGCGGGTCGCCGCCGGTGACGATCAGGCCGACGCTGGACTCCTGCAGCACGTTTGCCGCAACCCTCCCAACAAAGACATTGGAACTGTCCGTGTCCTGAAAGTCGTCCAGGGCGACTCCCAGAAAGCCCATATTCCAGCGCCCGACACGGCCCGTGAGCTTCGTTCCCAGATCCAGATCCACAGGCTGGCCTCTGCGGCTAAGGCCGATGCGCCGGGAGAAGAACGGAATGCCGTTTCTGCGCAGGCCGCCGAACGAGAAGATATCCACGTCCTGAAGGAAGAAGTCCCGTTTCTCGGGAAAGAACAGGTTGAATCGGGTGAGATTGATCTGGCGGTCGTCGACTTCGGTGGCCGAAAAGTCGGTGTTCACCGTCAGGACACCGGTGAGCGACGGCGTAAAGTTGTAGAAGACATCGAGGGACGGTTCAAAGCCCGAGTCGTTGACGTTCGTCTCGTAGTCCCGGGACCCCGACGCCACGACCGCGGGCACGACATCGAGCCCGCGGCCCTGCTGCAACCCTGTCAGACCGGAAATCGTTCCCGTGGTGGCGGGACTGACCTCCCGGTTGTAGGACACCCAGGCGATGTCCTCCTGGTTACGCGCGATGCTTCGCTCGAGGGTGAAGCCCCAGTCCGGATTCTGCGGATCGAAATTCAAGGTCTTGAACGGAATCGCCATTTCTGTCGTCCAACCCTCGGAATCCATGCTGGACGCCGCGTGCCAGATGCCCTCCCAGTCCCGGTTGATCCGGCTCGCCGTTTCGAACACTGCTTCAGAACGGACACCGTTTGCGTTGACCTGAAACTGGTACCCGGTTCGGCTATTGTTGAATGGGTCGAGAATGACATTCAGCGCGTCATCCCAACGCAGATCCTGCCCCTGAGCCAGGCTGCGGGCCCGGATCTCCTCCGGTTCGGTGTCCCACATCCGGCCCGCCACGTAGAGGTTGTTGTCGTCGTAGACTAGGTACACCGTCGTCTTCTGGGTCGGCTCGACGTGATCCGCCGGCCGAAACTGGTGCATGTCCTCGATGAAGGGGGCGTCCTGCCAAACGGGATCGTCAAGCAGTCCGTCGATATTGGGCGGCGCAGACGTGCGCACGATTCGCACGATCTTGTCCGCACCGAGCGGCGCGATCTGTTCCGGTCGTTCCTGCGGCACGGCGGGAACGGCAACCAGAAGCACGGTGGCGCCGATGGCAACCTGAATCAAATTACGAAAAATGGTCTGTCCTTGTTTGGCTAATCGGTCGGCCACTACATTAAAGCATTTGATACCGAAGTATGATTTTTTTGTGTTCAATTCGCTCAATTTGATGGCTATGATGCTTTCAGGCAACCAATACTGAACTCCGGGCATTTCTTTGGCGAATCTGCGCCAGAGCCTTGGGTTGGGGGTGTTACAAGATGAAGAAATTAGTCAGGGTCTGTCAACTGGCGGTAGTGCTCTACGCGATATCTCCGCTCTTGGGTACTGCGCAGGTTCCGGAAGGACGAATACTGCTGGAGGACTTCCCGTTTGAGGAAGGATTCGTCGCGACGGGCATCAAGGTCATCGAGCGTACCTGGCTGGTCAGCGGGGGAAACGCCGCGCCCATGCGCTGGCCCGGCCTGGGTCAGATGTCCTGGGGTCCCGAATCCCATGTGCCGGTGGAGTACTTTCTGCCGCTTCACAACCAAAAGCCCCTTTCGGTCGTGATGGTTCCCGGCCCCGCCATGACGTCAGAGTTGTTTACCGCTACGCCCGATGGCCGCGATGGCTGGGCGCAACTGTTTTCGCGTGCGGGCTATCCGGTGTACGTCCTGAATCCCGGTGGCGAGATCAGGCCCTTTACGCTGCCAAGGACAATCGACGAGGTCTGGGTGCTGTGGGGGATCGGGCCGGAACCCGGTGTCCCCTTCAGCGACAGCCAGTTTCCGATCGAACATGTGGGCGTGCTGGATAACAACTGGTTCAAGATGCCTCATCTGGCGTTCGTGGAGCACACCATTCCCTTGCTGGAGGAGATCGGGCCGACCGTGTTCATTGGTCACGGTATCCGGTCCGACACCTTTTTCCGCACACTTTGGGAGGATCATCGAAACGTGCGGGGGGGCGTAACCATCGAGCCCATGGAATGCCCGATCGGCGAGGAAGCGGACGTCACGCGGCTGTATGTAGATGCGGAAAGGGCGCTGATGACGCTCTGGGGCGACAACCGCGATCGTGGCCAGCCCTTTGCGAGCGAGCGGCTTGTGCAATGCGAGGCATTGGTCGACGCCGTCAATGCCGCCGGTGGATACGCCGAGACCGTGCTGCTTCCCGAACACAAGGGAATCCACGGGAATACAAACATGATGTTCCTGGACCGGAACAGCGAAGAAATCGCTGAATTCGTCATGGCCTGGATCGATGAGCACGTCCAGGCCGAGGCGCCGGTAGTCGAGCAACCCGCTCGTCGCGCCGCAGAGCGTCCTCCGCAGCAGGAGTGAATTCCGACTGAAGATCGAGGACCATTGGCATGAAAGGTTTGCGTTCGACTGCGTTTGCGGCCATAGCGACGTTGGGAACACTTTCCGTGCCTCCGCTGATGGCCCAGACGGACGGGCCTGCCTATGTGAGGCACGTGATGACCACTGTGAAACCCGAGCGAGTGGCGGAATTCGAGAGCCTTCTCGAAGAGCGTGCCGCGACCCTGCGTGAGTCGGGTCAGCAGGGCTTCCGCAACGTTTACGAGTCGGTACAGGGCGATCTCTACACCTATCTCATTGAAGACCCCGTGCCGTCAATTGCCACGCTCGATGAGCCGCCAGCCGCGATGCCGTCCCCGGACTGGACTCGTCGAGTCCAGGCGGCCGTCAGCGCTCAAAGGTCGGTCATCATCCGCGCGTACCCCGATCTTTCGATCCCAGCAGGGGCTGGAACGGAGCCGGGCCTGGTGCACTACCGAATCCGGCGCAACATACCGGCCCGGACGCAGGAGTACTACCAGTGGCAATCCAATGAGTTGGTGCCCGCCATGAGGGAAGCGGGGCGTCCCGCCTGGTTCTTCACTGGCAGAGTGATCGCAGGCGGAAGTCCTCAGAGCTGGATTTCCCTCGCCCCCGTCGACAACTGGGCGTCCCTGGAGGTCAACAATTTTGCGGAGACGTTGACACTGGCGGAGAGGACGCAGATGTTCTCGCGAGGCTCGTCGGTGCTCTCTTATGCGGAAGACTCGTTTTTTCGATTTCGGCCGGATTTGAGTTTCGCTTCGGATTGAACACTGCGCTCATCTCTCCTCCGGAGGAAGCGCGAGTCCCATGGTTCCCAATTCCCGGCAATCTCCTATTGTCCGAAACCCATTGTGGCGCCGATCCGGATGATACGGCCGCGAGCGTCATACAGCTGGCCGGAGTACGTCGAAATCTCATCACCGTTGATCGGCGCCTCCGTATCGGCCAGGTTGACCACGCCGATGTTGAGATCCAGCGGGTTGCCGCTTACTTCGGTGGAATAGCGGTAGACCAGATCGAATATGTTGTAGTCGAATACGGTTGAACTTGGATGTTGCAAATCATCGTCCACAGCGCTGGTATGGCGTGCGGTAAGCTGGGCAAAGTGGTTACCGCGCGCCCAGTTGAGCCGCAACGATGCCTTCGTCCCCGCGACCGGCGCGCCATTGTTCGTTTCGTTGAGCCAGCCTACGCCGTCGATGACACCTGCGCCCGCCGGAAGTTCGTAGGTCAGCGTCTGTGTCATGTCCAACCGCAGACCGAGATTGTTGGCGCCGACATCGAAGCGGTAGTCGACACCGATGTCCACACCGTCGGTTTTCAGGAAAGCCTGATTCACGTACGACACCTCGAAGCCGAGAATGTCGTTGGCTGACATGTCGCCGCACTCGATCCAGATGTTCGGATCCCCCGTCGACTCGAAACACGGATTGGTGACCGTTGAAGCGAACCTGATGCGATCCCTGTCGTCGATCATGCCGTCCTGCAGGTCGTTGAAGAGGACCACGCCGGCGTCCTCGCTCTCGATTAGATTGGTGAAGTCGATCGACCAGTAGTTGACATCGAGCGTCAGGCTGTCGGTCGCGTCCCAGGTGAACCCCAACGTGAAGACATCCGCTTCTTCAGGGTCGAGGTTGGGGCTGCCTTTCTGCACTGCGCCCGCAATGACGCCTGATTCGACTCCGTCCGGACTCAGGGAGTTGAACTGCGGAGCTCCCACTACGTTGATGCCGAACAACTCCGTCGGGCCCGCGATCCGATAGGAACTGCCCACTGTTGCCCGGAAATACAAGTTGTCGGCGGGTGTCCAAAGCAGTCCCAGTTTCGGGACGACGGCGCCCAGGTCGTTGTCGTACTGTTCGCTGCGGGTGGCGAGCTGAATCTCAAGATCGTCGGTGGGGAAGAAGACGGCTTCGGCGAAAATCGCCTGAGCCTCGATGTCTCCATTGAAGTCGGGTCTGATCTGGTTTCTCCATGCATAGCCGCCCGCTTCGTAAATCGGGTCGAAGTCGATGCTGAAATCCTGGCCACGTTGCTGCGCGCCGACCGCAATCCCGACCCAGTCGGCCGGATTGCCGGTTACAAGGAATTCCAGGGTGCGGAGCGTCGCGACGCCACCGGCTTCCTGGGCGACGTACATGTAGTCCTTGACGGCCGGATCGTTGTAGTGCGGATCCCCCGGCGATGCCAGGTAACTGTTGGCGAGCGGGTTGTACCACATGCAATCGGGGTCGATTTCTCCATCATCCCCTGTTCCCGGGATCGCGTCCGGGCCGTAGCCGGAGGCGCCTCCGCTTCCCGGGTCGCACTGTTCCGGTGGGCCGCCGTAGCCGCCAATCGCGGCCAGGACACGATCCCGCAAGTAGTCGCGATTGGTCAGGAGCATCCTGTTACGGGAAATTGTGCCGCTTGCCTGCCAGTCCCAGGTGTCGTTGAACGATCCGTCCAGGCTCGAGGCCAACCGCCAGTGATGCGACTCCTGCGTTTCCCTCGCGATGTAGGGGTCATTCGGCTTGCGGACACGGAACCGGACGCGGTGCGGCACGTCGGCGAGGTTGCCGTTCGCAATCTCGTGGGCCAGACCGGGGTGTCCGGTTTGCAGAATCGGTAGCGTCGGCAATGCACGGGCGAAAGGAATCGAGTTCAGTATTCTCGAGGTTCCCGTCGTGCTGAAACCGAGTTCCAACTGCCCGCTGATTCCACCGCCGAAATCGTGGGTCGCGATACCCAGGCCCGTGGTGCGCGTGGCCTGCGACGCGATCGTCCGGTCCATCGCCAGCCGGTATCGGCAAGTGGAGCCAACGATCACGCCTCCGATTTCCGGTCCGCCGAGCCGCGGGTCCTCGCAAAGCGGGTCCGGGACACTCGCCATTCCGGGAACGGGGTACAGGGTAGGGGGATTGCTTTGGAAGACCGGGTTTCGCGCCTGCAGCCGCTCCAGGGTGAAGAGATCCTCCGCCTCGACTTCGGGCCGGTCCGTGTAGCTTATCCCGAACACGATGCCGGAGCGTTCGCCCTGCACGCCAAACAGGGCACCGAACGAGGAGCTGTACGCACCCGCGCGATCCACCTGGCTGCCGCTGTAGTCGAACTCCATGCCTTCGAAGTCGTTGCGTGTGATCATGTTGACCACGCCCGCCACGGCATCCGAGCCGTACAGCGCTGAAGCCCCGTCCGTCAGCACTTCAATTCGCTCCACCATGATGGCGGGGGCCAGCGAATTGACATCCACATACGACCGTAACTCGTGCCCGTCAACTGTCTGGCGGCGACCGTTCAGTAGCGTCAGCGTCGCGCGCGGACCGAGCCCGCGCAGATTGACTGCGGCCGCCGGTGTATTCTGATTCTCGCCATTGGCATTCATGCCGTTGAAGTTGCCCTGGGTCACGTTCAGGTCACGGAATATCTCGCCGACGGTGAGTCGTTGCTCGTTTTCGATCGAAACGGCATCCAGAACGGTGATCGGCTGCGGCCGATCCGCCGGGCGCGCGACGTAGGAACCCGTGACCACGACCTCCTCAAGTTCGTCGTCCTGAGCAAGTGCGGGTAGTGCCATACTCACCGCAAGCAAGGCACTCCAAGTAGTTCCCAACTTCATGTCTGTACTCCTCTCAGCGGTAGGTGTTGTGTCCACACCAAGATCCAACCGCTACTCTGCATCACAAGAATTTGTTGTGGAAGCAACAGCTTCCGACGCGTAGTCTAGGTATGCTGTATGCATTGCGCAATTCCAAAAAAGTGTAATAATAACTATTATATTTTTTGATATAAGAACGAGGCGGCCGAAAGCCAACAATGGATTCCGGCTGGTCAAACAGGCCAGTCCACGTTATCGGTACGATCGAGCCGGACACCAGACCGGAAGCGATTGATTTTTCGAACATTAACCAATGCGATAGCTGATAGACGATGATGCGGCAACGTCAGCCGCACCGGAGAACGCGCTACCGTAACAGGCTGACAAGCATCTTGCCGACGCGGTGAGAGAACCAGCGTCTGTTCGTCGTCATGTAGTCGGTATAGTCGGCGCTGGCCTCGTGAAAGGCGTTGTCGGCGACGACCAGCGCACTGGGCGCCAGCAACGGTTCGACACCCTTCAGCAGCGGCAGGTACTGGCTCTTCCAGCCATCCAGGAACAGCATATCGATTCCGGGTTCCTGCGCCGGGATCGTTTCACGGGCGTCGCCTTCCAGCAGCGTGACGACGGAGTCAAGTTCAGCCTCGCGAAGCGTCTGTCGAATTGCACGGCACTTGTCGGGATGCACCTCGGTCGTGACGAGACGTGCCTCATTGTCCGCGGCAGCGGCCCCGAGAAACAGCGTGCTGACGCCGTATGAAGCGCCAAATTCGACGATATACCTGGCTCGTGCGGCCCGCGCCAGAAGGTAGAGCAGGCGCCCTTCATCCGGATTTACGGCGAGAAAGAACTCACCCATCCGAATGAGCGGGTCCGGCGCGCCGGAGCGTTGGCCGGACTGGCGCGCCCGCCGCCTCTGCCAGCGATCGCGATCGCCGCCGGCGGCTGCCTGCAGGCGTTTGAGTTCCCGTTGCCACGACCCGTTGTCGAGATGGCTGCCCGATCGTCCCATCGGTTTCCTTCAAATATCAATTTTCGTAATGCAGAGCATCAGCGACCCTAAACGCTGTTAAATCGCGTGGGTGCGCCACTATACTCGTTATTGGGTTGATCCATCGAGCGGAGGAAATCGGACATGTTGAGTCGAACACTTTCGGTTGCCGTGCTTTCGACCATTGGCCTGTGTGCGCATGCGCAGCAGGAATACTCCATTACTCACCTTGCCGGTGACGTCTACATGTTTTCCGGTGGCGGACAGAACACCTTCATGGTCACGCCCGAGGGGGCGGTTGTGGCCGATCCCCTGAGTGCCGAAGCTGCGGAATGGCTCAAGGCCGAGATCCGGGACCGGTTCGGACTGCCTGTCACCCACGTGCTGTATTCGCACTTTCACTGGGATCACGTATCCGGGGGAGCCGTGTACGAGGATGCAATTGTCATCGCCCACGAGAATACGGCAAGGAACCTGGCGGGGCCGGCGCCCGGCGAGCCGTTGAATCAAAGCCGCGACTACTACGATGGCAGGTTCGCCTACTACGATGCGCAGGGAAACGGCAATGGCGTGTTGCAGTTCGACGAACTGGGGGCTCGCTATGTCGGTCTGCTGGGCGATGCCGACCTCGACGGCGACGGAGTGCTCTCCTACTACGAGGTGCACCAGGGGCAGCACCGGGATGTCCGCGCCCCGGACCAGACATTCGATTCAAAGGTCTAAAGACTGGAAGTCGGCGGCAAGACCGTAGAGATGCACTACATCTACAACGGCCACAGCGACGACATGAGCTTCATCCTCTATCCGGAGGAACGGGTCCTGATGGTCGTGGACATCATTTCCTTGCGGCGTCTGCCCTGGTTCAACATGGGTTCGTACGATCCGGAAGAGGTTGAGGCGGCTATGGAACTGGCATTCAGCCTGGCCCCGGAAATCGTCGTGCCCGGTCACGGAGATGTCGGCAATACCAAGGATCTGGCCGACTTCTACTCATATCTGCAGGCGTTGAAGGCCGGAGTCGCGGCAGGCATTGCCGCCGGACATTCCGTTGACGAAATCAAGGCAAACTTGCTGCTGGACGACTATTCCGAGTGGGGCGCATTCTCGAATTGGCGGTCGACCAATATCGAGGGCATGTATGCCTACCTCACTCGGGAATGATGGGACCCGGCTTCAATCGCCTACAGGGCTGTGGACGAGGTACGCTCGAGTCCCCTGATTCCCGATCGTCGGTTCTCTTACAACTGCCCGAAACTCATCGTGGCGCCGATGCGCGGGTCACTGATGATGCCATCGGCCGCCGACTCGGCCACGCGAGCACCGCTGCAGCGACAAGAGAGAATTGACCGGGGTAGAATCCCGGGAACGAGAGAAGAAGAGGGGAGTCATGCACGCTCGGGATCGTCAATCGAGAGTTCCGCCTGGCATTGTCGCGATTCTTGCCGCGGTCGCGTGGTCGCATCCGGCGGCTTCGCACCATTCCTTCAGTGCGCTGCAGACTCCGGAAGGCGGGGACGCCGTTTACGCATTCGAGGGCACCGTCCGGGCGTTCCGGATACTCAATCCCCACGGTGCCCTGATCATCGACACCGTGGACGAGGCGGGCAACAGCGATGCGTGGCTCATCGAACTCAGTCCGGCGGCCCAACTGGCGCGGGAGGGCTGGCACGACGACCTCGTTGCGCCGGGCGATGCCGTGACGGTTTCGATATTCCCGGCCGTCACGCCCAATCGAGCCCGTCTCAGGGCACTGCAGATCCCCGGCAGGGCCGAGGGCGAGCCGGCCCAACTCTTCGTTTCCTACGGAATTCGCGGCGATACGCCCATCATGCGCCGACTGAGAGAGCGACTTCCTGTGTGCGGACTCATCGAGCCGGGTTTCGACAGAACCGAATGCTTCCTGATTGACGCAGAAGCGGCCGCCAATCTTGAGGAGGAGTTCCCGGGGCCGATGGGCTACGTACGACCATAGTTCTGTGGCTCGTGATCACTCCTACACGTTCCCTAAATCCCTCCCGCCATTAACTTTCTCAATACCAGGTATTGTTCATTGGGCATTGAGGTCCGGTTCCGCAATCATTAATGTCTTTGATAGTTCTCTGGGATTCGGAAGCTTGGTGACCGGAAATGGAAAAAACAAACTTCGGCTGGGCAATCTGTATGGCGGCTACGCCAGGAAACCTGCTCTTGTGCGGCTGTCTGCTCGCCGCTGTTCAGGTTGCATCTGCTCACCACAATTTCAACGCCATTTTTGAAATGGAGCGTTATGAAATCCTCGACTTGACGGTTACCAGCATTCGTTGGACGAACCCGCATGTGCTGATACGGGGCGATACGGAAACCGGAGATTCCTGGACGGTGGAGACGGGGCCCGTCAATGTCCTGGCGAGGTCGGGAGTCAGCACCGAGACACTCGTGGAGGGCGATCGGGTGATGTTTCGGGGCAACCCCAGCCGTGCCGGCCGAAACCTGCTCTGGTTGAGAAACATGCTGACGCCCGAGGGTCAGGAAATACTGTTCGCCAACGGCCAGCCGTATTGGGGCGCCGGCGAGGACGCGCAAAGGGTCGGGAGCAGGGCCGCCCTGTCCAACAGCGGCCGGGCCGACGACGAGATCACCTTGTTCCGCGTCTGGGGGTCGTTGGGCGACGGGCCGAACAGCTCTTACAGACCGCAATTCAATGAAACCGCCGGGCAGATTCAGGCAAGCTACGAGCGCCCGGAAGGCTTCGACTGCATGCCGCCCGGTATGCCGCGTGCCTTCAACCAGCGGCACCCCATCGAGTTTATCGACCAGGGGGACCGCATGCTGCTGCGCGGCGAGGAATTCGATGCGGAGCGCATCATCTGGCTGACGCCGCCGGAGGAAGCCCCGGAGCCCTCCTTGTACGGTTACTCGGTCGGCACACTCGACGGCAACGTCCTGACGATCGAGACGACGCGCATCGACTACCCGCGCTTCACGGTCCAGGGCCCGTATGAGGGCATGCCCATGAGTCCGGACGCGCGAGTCGTGGAAACCTACCGGCTCGTCGACGACGGCCTGAACCTGGAATACGAATCGACCCTGTACGACGAAGTGTACCTGGCGGAGCCTTTCTATTTTGCACAGACCTACATGCAGGTGCCGGGTCTGGCAATACTCCCCTGGGAGTGCATCTACGAGAACGAATAGTCCGGCGTCAGCGGAAACTACAGGCCGTAACGGAATCCGGCCGTATAGAACCGGCCCATCTTGTCGAACTGGTTGAAACTGCCTTGCGCGCAGAAGCCTTGTTGGCAGTTGGATTGCCCTGGCGGAGGATCGCGGTCGAAGAGATTGTTCACCGTTGCGAAGACCTCCAGCGCCTCTTCCTGGCCAAAGCGGTAGCGCGCAGTAAAATTGGTATACCACGTAGGATCGACTTCATTGAATTCGTCGGCGATGGGCGCTCTGTCCGACCAGGGAACATTGCGCTCAACTCCGTGGATGTACCTTTGCTGGACGGCTGCAGTAAAGGGTCCTCTCGAGTAATTCAGGTTCAGGTTGACATAAAGCCGCGGTCGCTGCTGATAGCCTACCCGGTTGAATCGTTCCTCTTCGAACCTGTACTGCAAATACTCATCCTGAACGGTTGCGACCAGCCGCGAGGCGAGCGTGCCACCGCCCAGCTCCGCGCGGTGCCGCAACGAGACATCGTATCCGGAGAGGCTGAAGTTCTGGACGTTGCCGAGAAGCGCAATGACCTCCGTGGGTTCGCCTGCCCGATTTCGGGTGATCAAGTCGCAGACTGGCCCCACGCCGCCACCGGCGTGGCATTCGAAAAGCAGACTCTCAGCATCCACACCGCGAATCGAATTGTCGATCTCGATGTCGTAGTAGTCCACTGCCAGGCTGAAATCCTGCAGGAATTCCGGAGACCAGATCAACCCGGCGGAGAATGTATCTGCCTCCTCGGAAAGCAATTCGGGATTCGAGCCCGAAACAAGGATGACGCCGCCCACTTCATAGCCCACCGCAGGATCGTAAAATCGTTGGGCCCGGGTCGTCTGATCCCCATACAGCTCCGAAATATTGGGTGCTCGAATATCGCGGGAGCTTGAAACCCGCAGGCGAAAACCGCCGCCAAAATCGTTTGTGAGGCCCGTTTTCCAGGTTGTCACCGTTCCGCTCGCACTATGATCCGTGCGTCGAATTGCGGCGTTGATATCGAGCTGTCGAAAAATGGGAACGCCGTCCACAAGCGGCACCAGGGCCTCTGCAAACAGTTCCGAGGTATCGAACGCTCCCCGATTGCCCGTGCGGTTTGCATCCTGAAAACCACGCACATCCGATATCGGGTCGTTTTCCGCTGCGGTCTGGACGTCTCTGAACTCAATGCCGGCCGCGGCCGAGATCGGGGCATATCCAAACGACGGAAGGCCATGGTGATCCAGACTGACTTCCAAAACCTGCTGCTCGGTCTCTGCTTGAGACCAGGCCGTACCGACCATGTAGGCACGCTGTGCGTCCGTGAGCGGGTTCGTGCCCATCGGGTTCCACGGCACGCAGCCATTGTTCGGGTCGCTCAAGCTTGATCGACAGGCAATCGTGCCGCCGGAGTCAACCGCATCGATCGCCAGAAGAATATGGTCCGAGATGACCAGATTTTCCGATCGCTGCGCCAGGTCAGCTTTTGAGTACGCGTAATAGGCTGAAACGGCGGAATCCTCGTTGAGCTGATAATCGAATCCGAAAGTTGCCGCCGATACCGTTTGCTCGGCCACGCCGAGAATGCGCCCGATCTCGGAGGAAATCTTGCCGAGGTTGAAAGAGGCAAGTCTGCGTTGCCTCATTGTCGCGGCCATTGCGGGATCCAGAAACGCGTTGTCGTTCCGAATCACGAACTCGTTGCGCGTGACGGACGAATTTGCCGCTGATCGTCCCCGGTATTCGGAAAAGGTTTCTGCTGTGGCAACTTCTCCGAAAATCGTGAAGTTTTCCGACAGATCGTAGTCCAGATGCGCGAAAAAGCTGTCCTGTGCGTTCTCGGCAACGAGATCGCCAACGTACCAGGCGCCGTCACCGCCAACGGACAGGGGGCTGGGCGGAGCGGCCGGCATTCCGGGATCGAAGGGGATGAGGGATCCGTCTGTAGCGAACTGCATATTCTCGAAGGGGTTGGCGGGACCGCCAGTGCCACCCATGCCGCGGCCACCTCCGGGTCGACCCCCGCCGCCGCCCATGGCGCTGGCAGCAGTCACGGAAGTTATGACACCGGTCTCGGTAGCGACGCGCAATCTCACGTCATCGGTAAAGCGAAATCTCTCTTCCCCATCGAGAAGTGCGGAGACTCTGTTGGAATTCGCCCAATCCCGGTTTTCCGCCTCAACGCGGTCGCGGGCACGCGTTCTTGCGCTCACGAGCAGGTGACCGTTGCCGTCTGCAAAGGACGTACCAAAGGCGATATCGCCAATCATCGAATTGCCATCGCCGGCTGCCGAGGTGCCGCCGGAGAGATTGACCTTGAGGCCCTCGTAGTCGGTGTCCAGAATGTAGTTCACCACTCCGGCCACGGCGTCCGATCCATAGACCGCCGAGGCGCCGCCGGTCACTACATCGACCCGCTGCACCAGGTTGAGTGGCAGGACGTTGGCATCGGAAACACCGGTTGCTCCATTGATGGCAAGTCGGCGTCCATTGACCATGGTCAGCGTTCTGACGGCGCCCAGATTCCGCATGCTGGCTTGCGATCCCGTACTGGGAGGCTGGTCGAGCGCCCGGCTGAGCGATTGCTCGGAACTCGAACTCACGAGCTGCGGCAGTTGGCGCACAGCATCGACGATATTGGGATTGATGTTCAGCAACTCCTCGCCCGTAACGACAGTCACCGGTGTTGGCGCACTGGTTCCGTCTATCTCCAGCCGCGTGCCGGTGATGACGATTTCCTCAATCTCGAGTCCCGCGGCGCCGTCCCCGGTCTGTGCGAGCAAAGACCCCGACGCAGCAAAAAGCAATAAGGAAACAAGTCCGGAGAACGTGTTCAATTTCGGTGCATTATTCATTTCTGACTTCCCCACTCGCAGCGTCGTTCGACTTGCCCGTACCAGACCTGCAACAACCGTAACCGAGAATTACCTTAAGTTGTATTGCAGATGATCAAACTCAATTATTGGAAATTCTAATAGTTTCGCCAGGAGGCTGGGCGGTAGGAATTTGCAGCCGTGAGTTCCTGCTGCGCAGCCTTGCATGGAACAACAGCCTGATCTATTGATTATTGACTGTTCCCTGCGCGTCAGCGCGGCGGGGCCGCTGCGAAATCTTCTAGGCCAGGTTCCGCAGGCGCCGCAACAGCCATTCGGCCAACAGCGCCGCACCGGCGAGTGCGAATAGCAGCCAGAACAAGCGCTCATCGGGTGTGAACGCCGATTGTCTGTCGCCTGTGCCGAGATCGCCCGGTTGCGGCGGGCCGAAGGCAGCGTGCCATGCAGCCAGCGGTGCGGGGTCCGCCCGGAGTGCCCGCTCAGGGAGCAAGGCGTGCTCGCCGCGAGGGGCGTGGGCCACACTGCTGACCAGGCCCGCGAGCCAGGCGCGGTATGCCTCGGGCGCGGTCTCGTCCGGCGCCGACATCTGCCAGCGCCAGATGTCGGCATAGCCGACCTGCGCCACCCGCCCGTCACCGCGGCGGACGATGGCTACCGCCACGGACTCGCCGCGCCGCTCGAGCACGTGCGCCGCCGGGACCAGATCGGTCAGCGGGTGCAGCTCCAGCCTGTCGCGCGGGTTCCGCGCAGGGCCGGCTCCGGTGTCCTGGGCACCCGGTAAATCCTGAAAGGGTTGCGCTTCCTCAACGACGCCACTGGCCCCTGCCGGCAGTAACGTCGCCAGCCCCGGTGTGTCGGTCGCATCGGCGAAAGCCAGCAGCCCTCCGCCCGACTCGACATAGGCGGCAAGCACCTCGGCCGGCTCGGTGGCGGTCTCGTCCAGCAGCAGAACCGCCGAGTAATTCTCGATGTCGATCTCCGGCCGAAGTACGCCCGGATCAACCGGTGCGCCGATTGCTTCGGGCGCTCCCTGTGCGCCGCCGCCCCTCGCTGTACCGCCCGCTGCTGCACCGCCCCGCCCCGCACCGGCCCGTGCTGTGGCGTCCCGGCCGCCGCGAGCCTGGGCGGCCTGGGGCTGAGGGCTTTGCGCCGGAATCTGGCCGGCCACCTGCTCCGGGGAAAGTACCAGCCGTGCGTCCACCTGCCAGCCGTGTTCCTCCAGTGCCGCCGCGGTGAAGCGCGCTTCCCACGACGCGTGACCGAGCAACAGCAGCGGCTTCAGCGTGAGGCTGTCGCGCCGGTTCGCGACTGCTTCCGCCTGCGGGGTCTGCAACAACACGGCGCCGGCCAGGGACGGACGAATCAAGGTGGCCGAGTCTTCCAGGGAGGCAACGGGCTCGGTCACCATGGGGTCGGCAGAAAGCCTTTCCAGAACTTCGCCGGCGGTCGCCGAGCCCAGGGCAGCCCATATCCGCATCGGCTGGTGCGGATCGGCAACCGGTTCGACCGCCAGCCCCAGCGGCGGAAGCGCTTCTGCACCGGAGTTGCCCCAGACAACTTCGGTCCCCGCCGCATGCAGTGCGTTCAGCCAGGCCCGATCCTGAGCGTCGGGCAGCATGTCCAGCCGGACCGACAGTTCCGACGGCGGGAAACGCGTCCATTCCTGCAGGCGGTTGGGCAGGTCCGAGGCATCCACCGGGCCTCCGGGGCGCGCGCCCTGTCCAAGCAGCATCGATACTGCCGCGGCAACCATCGCTGCGATGGCCACGGCGTGCAGGCCGTGCTCGATCCACCGCCGCATTGGGTGGTTCGAGAAAGCCAGGGATGTACTGGATTGGGTCACTGGGTCACCGCGTCAGAGCGTAGACGATGAGGTTCAGGCCGAAGCGGGTCGGGTCCAGCGACATGAACCGTTTCGTGTCGGGCCGCAAGTCCCATTCCGAGGAATAGTCCTTGTTGCTGTAGAGCAGGCAGATCCGCCCGTTGCGAGTGATCGCGAACAGTTCTTCGTGGATCAATTGATCGCCCCAACCGTTCAGTTCGTGGCTGGTGGTCGGCGGGCCGTCCTCGAACTCGAAGAAGCAGGTGTAGATCTCGTGATCGTTGGGCACGGTCTCGAGCGGGCCGAAGGTGCGGTTGATCTCCTCGACGACGCTGAGGTGAAAGGCCCCTTCTATGTCGTGGTTGTGATCGTCGATGACGAAGAAGCCGCCGCGGTCGACGTAGCGCCTGAGGTTTGCGCGCTCGCGCTCGGTGAACCGCACCGGGAAATGCCCGGTCAGCCAGACGAAGGGATACTCGAACAGCTCTTCGCTGCCCAGTTCGACGATCACCCCGGCGGGCGCGCAATCGATGGTCGTGTACTTCGCCATCAGGTCGAGCAGTGCGGCGGGCAGGTTCGGCGCGCTCTCCCAGTCGCCGGATTCGTATTTCGCGGTGGCAAAGATGAACCTCTTCATTCGGACCTCCCCGGGAGCGGCGCCCAGCCGCTCAGGCCAACCTCAACCTGCGCCGGCCCCTCCAGCACCGCGCGGGCCTCGGCCAAGGCCGGCCCCAGGCTCTCTCCCTGGCGAAGCGCCCGGGACAAGCCCTCCAATGCCGCGGCGGCCTCGGGAAGGTCCCTGAGTGCCGCGACCTGCATCAGCGCGACGTGCTCGTCGAGCCACTCCGCCGTCGCATCCAGGTTGCCGGACAGCACGGCAAGCTGCGCCGCGAGTTGCTGCCGGACGCTGTCCTCCCGCTCGCGCTGGCTGCGGACGGTGGCATGGACCGGCTCCTCTCCCGTCATGCGTACCTCGTCCACTTCGGCATGAGCCGGCAGCATTTCGCCGCGCAGAAAATAGCGCGTAAGGTTGAACAGCGTCATCAGCGCGTCATAGGCGTTTCGCATGTGGACGAGCGCATCGTCGGTCTCGGCGATGGTCATCTGGCGGTTGGCTTCCCACATCTCGTCCAGCGCAAAGAGCAGCAGTTCGGGCACGTTGAAGGATCCGCCCACGCTCGCTTCGTCCACAAAGCCCTGGACTTTCACGCGTATATTCCCGGTGTGCATGAGCAACGGCGCGACCTCGGCCAGAAACACGGCGCGTTCCAGCTCCGGCCGCCGCGCCTCGAGCCGTTCGGTATCGCGAATCAGCATTCGCAGCGACATCAGGGATTCGTCAATCGGCGGCGGCGCGGGATTGATTTCCACATCCGCCTCCGGGATGTCGCGCAGAAAGCGGATGGTGCGGGTCTCGGAATAGCCGATCCCCGGCCCGGTGACATCGTTGACATCCTGCACCACGGCGCGCACCGAAATCTGGTCGCCCGGATTGAGGTTGAAGTTCCCCAGTTCCGTGGCGCCGCGCAGCTCGGCCTCGGCCGTGTCAAACGGCCTCTGGAACAGGCGTTCCTCGCTGAAGCCGTAATCGCCGCTTTCCGGGCCGCGGGCGACGAGAACCTCGAACCAGCCGTCGGCGAGGCGGATGTCGTCCCGCAGGCTCGCCGCAAGTTCCAGCTCGCCTGTGGTCTCCCGACGCTCCGCGTCGACCTCGGGCAGGGTCAGGCGGACCTGCGGCGCCTCGTCCGGCCGCGGCTCCAGTACGATGACCCGGCGGTTGTCGCCATCGGTCAGGAGCAAGCCGCTGGGCTGGGCGGGCATCGCGAAGCCCAGCACCCAGCCGGAACGTTGCGGTGCTGCGTCCAGGCGCAACGGGTCGCCGTCGCCGATCCGCGCCTCGATTCCCCGCGTATCCTCTCCCTCTCCGCGAAGGGACACCTGCGATCCCACCAGCCCGCCGATCCGCTCGGGGTTGTCGAGCACCTCGGTCGGCCAGCCGGTATAGGCGGGCGGCGTCAACTCACCCTGCAGCACGGCAATCCGGTTGCCTGGCGCCCGCTGTCCGGGAACCGCTGCGCCGCCAGATACGAAGGCCCAGTTGTAGGTCCAGCCCGTGGCCAGGAGAATCTGCGCCAGCACGGCGGCGAATGCCAACGGCGCGACGGCCCGCAGCGCGTGCCACCCGACACCGGGCAGCGACAGCGCCGCAGGCCAGCCTGCACGGCGGCGCACCGACTCGACCCGCTGCGCGATTTTTTCGGCGTAGGAGCTGTCCCTGGCGCTTCCATCCGCCAGGGTCACAAGTGAGTATCCCAGCTCGGGGATCTGCTCCTCCAGCCACAGCGCCACCCTGAGTGGGCTGCGCGCATGACGGTGCCGCCAAAGCACCACGCCCACCACGGCAGCCGCGGCCGGAAGCAACAGCAGGTTCAGCCACTCGGCGATGGACGGCAGCATGGGCCGAAGCAGCGCCGAAAGCGTCAGCATCAGCCAGACAACGCCCGCCGCCGACAACAGGGAGATCATCGCCGCGCGCAGGATCAGGCCGCGCCGGGTTTTTCGGAGGATGGCGAGATCGTGGGATGCGGTCGTCATGGGCTATCCCCCGTGAGCTCCCGGCGGTCGGCGAGCACGCGGCGCAGCGCGGGTTCCGCGAGAGCCAGCAAGATAGCGAGCAGCAGCACCCAGGGCGCCGCCGGCGTGATGCGTATTCCGGTTTCTTCCGGGTTTGTCAAGTCGGGCGCTTCAGGGGCCGATTGCAACAACCGGGCAAGCTCCATGTCGTCCACCGGAGTCACGCCGGAGTGCACTCTCGCAGGGTCCTCGAGCCAATCGTGAAACCTCTCGAACGAGGGGCGCAGGGCGACATTGTCCTCATCCGAAATGGCGAAGCCCAGAAAGGTACGGCGTACCCCGTTCTCGATCCGCTCGACTGCGGCGGGGGCGCCGTCAAGCCAGTTGGCAATCACTCGCTGACCCGGTGCGTCCGGGTCGGCAAGCTGCCATTTCCGCTCGAACGGGGCGATGAGCGTTGCAACAGGCGTCAGCATACCTTCGGCACGGTCAGGCGCGGCGCGCAGTTGCCAGGGGCTTTCGCCGGAAGGGCCCGCCGCCCCGTCCCAGTGCAGGGTCAGGGATGTGGCGCCCAGGACCTCGGTCATGTCGGCGGCTTCGGCAGCCGGAACGCGTAGCGTTTCGAGCGGTCCCGGCCACAATGAGCGGAGACTGTTCGTGGCCGCATCGAAGCCGGCCAGCGGGAAGGGCGAGAGGATCGTCAGGCTTACTGTCTCGGCCTGGTTCTTCAGCAGCTCGCCTTCGCGGATTGCGGCGGCAAGCGCCGCCGAAAGGTTGCCGGCGAGAGCCAGTGGTGCGGAATCCCCGGCGGCAAACGCCGCATCCAGTGCGTCGGCCTCGATTCGGCGCGGAGCCTCGGCGTACGCGATCACGGTATCGGCGCCGGCTGCGGCCTCGTCGACGCGCTCGCGCCAGGCGTCGTCCCTGGCCACCGCGGCAGAGACATCGACGAGTACGACACGCGCCTCGCTGTCCGGCGCCACCCAGAATGGCTGCGCCAGCGCGAGGCCCAACAGCAGGACGATGGCCAGGCGCAGCAGGAGCAGTTTCACGTCGCTGAGGCGAATGTTGAGTTCGGCCGCGATCACTTCGCGCTCAGGCACGAAACGCAACGTGGGGAAGGGCACGGGCTCGCGCAGCTCCCACGAGATCAGATGCAGCGCGGCAACGCCGGCGGCAACGCCGCACGAAGCCCAGAAGAACCACGGGTACAGCAGGCTCATGACAGCCAACCGACGATGCGCCGCACGGCAACCGCCGGCGGCTCCGACGTCTGCACCAGCGTAAAGTCCGCGCCGCGCCGCCGGAAACGCCTGGCGAGATCCGCCCGCCAGACGCCAAAGCGGTTTCGATATTCGCCAAGGCCCGTGGCATCGAAGTTTCGCCGGTACGACGGGTCTTCGACATCGAAGAGGGCGCGCGCCCTGCGCTCCGGAGCGAGTTCTTCCTGTGCAACGACATGAATCGCGAGCACCTCACCGCCCCGTTCGACAATCTCGCCCGTCAAGGCGATCAGGCGGGCGATTTCGGCTTCTTCCCCGAGGTAATCGCCGATGACCACAAGCCGGTGTTGCGCGCGGGGGGTGTGAGGCAAACGAACCGCAGCGCTTCCGCCGGGCGTAACGCCCTGCAACAACCGCGCCACGGTGTGCAGCGTGCCTGGCCGGCCTTCCATCGGAAGCGTGATGTCGCCCGAGCTGTCCTTTACGGTCAAGCCGACCGGATCGCCGGCAGCCCGCGCCGCCGCCGCCAGGCCAAGGGCGATCTGCCGGGCCTGACGCCACTTGCCCTGCGTAGCCACCGGCCAGTCCATGGATGCGGAGGCATCGAGACAAAACAGGGTAGGGGTCCGGCTGTAATCCTGCGCAAGCCGGATATAGGCGCGATCGGTGCGCGCCAGCAGCTTCCAGTCGATGCGCCGCACCTCGTCGCCCTGCCGGTAGGGCCGGTATTCGTTCAGCTCGGCGGACGGTCCCAGGTAGCGCGACACGTGCGCGCCGCTCACGGTCCGCCGGGGAGGGCGTGCCGCCTGCCAGCGCAACCCCCGCACCGCATCCAGAAGACGTCCGTCTTCGGGGTCGAGCCGGTGAGCAGGCTCCGCCATGGACTATCGGGCCGCGATACCGCTCACTGGCGCGGCGACCTCGGATAACACCGTATCGATGACCTTTTCGACCGTGACGCCGTCGGACGAGGCCGCGAAGTTCAGAAGAATCCGGTGGCGCAGGACCGGATGAGCCACCCGCCGGATGTCCTCGATCGCGATGTTCGGACGCCCGTTCAGAAAGGCGTGGGCCTTGGCGCCAAGGATCAGCGCCTGGCCGGCGCGCGGGCCGGCGCCCCAACGCACATAGTCCCGCACCGTCTCGACCGGCGAGCCTTCGCCGCGCGTCGCGCGGACCAGCGCGCTGGCATAGCGCAGCGCCGCATCGGCAGCGGGAACATCGCGCACCATGCGCTGCAACGCCAGCGCCTGATCGGCATCGAGCACCGCCTCGATGGATGCGCTGTCCAGCCCCGTGGTGGTGCGGAGGATTTCGACTTCTTCCTCGTCATCGGGATAGCCGATGCGGATGTCGAAAAGGAATCGGTCGAGCTGCGCCTCGGGCAGCGGATAGGTGCCCTCCTGCTCGATCGGGTTCTGCGTGGCCAGCACGAAGAACGGCGCGGGCAGGGGCATGGTCCGCCCTGCGGCGGTGACCGAGTGCTCCTGCATCCCCTCGAGCAGCGCCGCCTGCGTGCGGGGCGGTGTGCGATTGATCTCGTCGGCCAGCACTACGTTGGCGAAGATCGGTCCCTCGACGAAGCGGAAGCTGCGCTTCCCGCTGCCGGAATCCTCATCCATCACCTCGGTGCCGGTGATGTCGCTGGGCACCAGGTCGGGAGTGAACTGGATGCGGCGGAACTTCAGATGCATGGCCTCGGCAAGCGCGCGGATCAGCAGTGTCTTGGCGAGCCCCGGAACGCCTACGAGCAGCGCATGCCTGCCGGAGACGAGCGCCATGAGTACTTCGTCCATCACCGTCTGCTGACCCACGATACGCTTGCCGACCTGGACGCGCAGTTCCTGGATGGCGGCCAGCAGGGCCTCCGGGTTCGGAGTGGCTGCGGCGGTGTCCGTAATGTGCAGTGTTTTCATGCTTCAGATCGCATCGCTGAGGGCGGTGAACTCGAAATCGTTCACGAGCAGGCGCGGCGTGACAAGATCGCGCTGGCTGCGTACCGACGCGCCCGCCGACTCGATCTTGTTGAGGAGATAAAACGGCGACTCGAGAAAACGCATGTTGCGGATCGGCCGGCTGATCCTGCCGTTTTCGATCAGGAAAGTGCCGTCGCGAGTGACCCCGGACAGAAGCAGCGTCTCGGAATCGACCAGCCCCAGCGACGAAAATCGCGTCACCAGGATGCCTCTGCGGGTATTGCCGATCATCTCTTCGCGAGTCAGCTCGACGTCGTCGAAATCCATCCGCAGCCGCCTGGGGTTCGGCGTGATGGGCAGATCGTGCTCGCGCGCATAGCCGGGAGTGTAGGCCATGGTTTCCAGCATGCCGTCGCGCAGCCAGTGGGTCCGCTCCATCATGGTGTTTCGGTCGATCGGCGAAAAGGGCATCAGCGGGTCGTAGGGATCGTAAAGGACCTGCACGCGCGGGTCGGTCATCTGCTCGCCCACACGCGTGCCTCCCCCGGGTCGGCTGAAGACATTGCCCGCCGTTTCCGCCGCTTCCGCCTGAATGAACGACGTGAACCGCATCATGATCTCCCTGAGAATCTGTGCGGTCGCCTCGGGTTCCAGAATGACGGTATAGCGCCCCGGTTCCACCGCGACGGCGTCTTCGGTGCGCGCAGCCAGATCCATGGCCCGGGAGGCGACGTCGTTGACATCCACCCTGGCCGCATCCTCGTTACCGGCCCAGGCCCAGCCCGCGCCGGTGCCGTCCGTCCGGGTCCTCGCCGACATGCTGAACTCGGCATAGCTGTAGCGGCTGAACCCGCCGTAGCCGGAAGTGGAGCGGACCAGGTTGGAGCCGGTTTCCCGAATGAGCGTGCCCGCCGTAACGAAGTCGCTGTTGCGGCTCATCTCCACGACATCCAGGACGGCCTTGCCATGCGCCTCCGGCGCGGCCGCCTGAGCGGTCGAGTCGAAATACATCCCTTCGGGCATCTCCACCGGCGCCGGCGCCGGAATCATGTCGCCTTCGCCGACAATGTTGCGCGACGACGCCAGGTCCTGCGCCTCCTCGACCAACTGGGCAAGATGCGCTTCGGTCAGGTCGTGGGTCGCCAGGCGCATGCGCCTGCCGCCGACCGAGACCCCGAGGTCGAGCAGGATTTCGGTCTCGCCCTCCAGATAGCTCAGTTCGTTGCGCGCGAATTCGGCCTGGCTGATGCTCGTGGCGGAGATTTCCACCATCACTTCATCCGCCTTCGCCCATCCCATCACCCTGTCGGCAAGCTGCTCGGCTTCTTCTCGGGTGGGAGCTGCCTGAAAGTTCATCGTACGGTCTGCCATCGCATTAATCCCTTCCGCCCCTGGGCTGGTTGCCACCCTGAGGATTGCCCGTCTCGCCGGGACGTCCCCCGCGCGAGAGCTGCTGCCGCCGGCTGGCGTTCACCACAAAGACATTGTTCACCAGAATCGGCGGCGTCGTCACGGTGATATGGCTCATGATCTCCCAATCCCGGTCGTCGACCTCCGGATAGTTCTCGCCGACGCTCGATGGGCCGCCGACCGCTTCGAGGTTGCCCCAGAACCGCGTCGTGCTGAACGGCATCGCCGTGTTCAGCACAAGATCGCCCAGTTCGCCGTCGCGGATTTCGCGCACGAAGTTGCCGGTGGCCTGAACGTTCCGGCTGGCATGGTCGGGGTTGATGAACATGGACTCGACGAAATAGCCGCGCTCGACCTGCGCGACGAGATCGTCCTGGCTCAGGTCTTCCGTTCCCGGCAGCAGCGCGAGGTTGGGCACCTTCACCCGCGGGCGCCGGCCGCCCGTATCGCTGGAACACCCGTTGGAGAGTGCGTCGCGTTCCATGGGCGCATAGCCTTCGGCAAACTCCGGCGCAAAGCTTCGGTCGGTGACGTAGTCGGTGACGATGCCCTTCTCGACCAGGGAATATTCGCCGGTTTCCACGCCGTCGGAATCGAAACCCACTGTGGCGCCCAGGCCCGGCCGAGTGCGGTCGGCACGGATATTGAGGTTCTCGCTGCCGAGCTTGAACTGCCCCAGCTCCTCGTTGGCGGAATTCACATACGAGGTCAGATAGCCCTTCGACGCAGCCGCCCGCCTGAGCACGCGGTCCGCTTCGAGCGGTTGCCCGATCGTTTGCGCGATCAACATGGCCGTCGAGCTGGGTGCGAAAACGACGTCATAGGCGCCGGGTTCCGCCGGCTTGGTTCCCAGCCCCGTAGTGAGCGATTCGGCGCGCTCGCACATGCCGAGCAGCTTGCTCCCCAGGCCATCCATCAGCTCCCAGCCCCCACTGCCGTAGATCCCCTCCGTCGGCATATTGATGCTGGAAAATGTGTTGTAGGCGACCCGCGCCCGCATCAGGGCGAAGTGGTTGCCCAGGGAGACCCGCTGGCGTGTCAAGCTGCCTTCGCTCGACATGAACAGTTCGTCATTGCGGCTCCATTCGGTGTCGAGAAAGACGAACATGAGCGATTCGGTCGGAAAGTCGCGCATGGCCTGCATCGCTTCCAGGTAATAGTCTTCATGTTCCCCCAGAGGCACCGCGAAGGGATCGCGCCGGACCGGCGTCTCGTAGAAGCCGGACTCGACAACTGGCGCAGGGGCGAGTTCCGCACCCGTGCTGCCCGCCGCCGCCAGTGCCCTGGCGCGGCCCACGGCGATATTCGCAAGATCGGCCACCTGGTCGAGGTTCGTCGACAGGTTGTTGCCGGCGAACCCCAGGTGCCCGTCGACAAAGGCGCGGACCCCGAACCGCGCAACGCGATACAGGAGACACTGCCCCACCTCGGCGACGCGATCGTTGGGATTCACCGAGCAGACCGACCGCGGCCCGCCCTCCCAGGTCAGGAACAGCCCGGTGGTGATGCGTACATCGGAATAGGCCGCACCGGCCGCACTGGCTGCCTCAAGCGCCCTCTGGCCGATATCGGCGAGATCGAATGCACTCGGCGATGTCACCGAAAGAGCCATTTCTTCGGGCGTCTGCGCCCTCGTCACAGGCGTAAGGGGGATGGCCAGACTACCGGCCATCGCCGCCGATGTACGCAGAAAATCCCGGCGCGTAAGAGCCTTGGTCATTGGGGCCTCCCCTGGTCCAGCTTGTTCAAGCGAGGTGTATCAACCGTGTACAAATATAACGCGATCTGGAGCGCGCTTCCTGACGGCTACTCCGTCATTGCTGTGCCGACGTCGCCCGGGGCTACCGGCCAGGATCGCTGTTCCGTTTCCGTGCCCATGGCCAGTCGGAAGCCTCTGCTGAGATTGAAGCCCCGCGCACGGCGCACCGGTTCCCCTTCATCGTCTTCGGTGCGGGGATCCAATTGGCTGGCCCAGTAATAGCCCGCCTCCAGGTTTTCAAAGGGTCCCGTATTGACCAGGCCAAGTTCCTCGGGTATCGGAGCTGAATCTTCCCTGTTCCTGGTGATCCGACAACGTCCGGTTTCGGGGATCACATCGCAAATCTGCAGATTGCCCAATGTCACGTAATACATGTGACCCAGTTCAGATGCGCTGCTCCATCCTTCCGGGCCTGCATAACCGCCGTCCGTCGAACCATCCCCGCTGAAGTTCAGGTTGTAATCCGGGAAAGCCACAGGGTCCAAGGGCGTGTCGTTCGGCAGGCGCCATGTATCGATGCCCAGATAACCCGTTCCGCCGGCCGCATTCAATGCCTCGATCCAGGCGACTGCAGTGTCCCAATACATCCTGCCTTGCTCATTGATGCCTTCGACACCGAAAGTTTCGCTCGCCGCAAGGCGGGCATCCGCCAACCAGGTAATGTCCAGCACGGTGTCGTAGTAAGCTTCCACCGTACTATTGTCCCCATCCAGATCACGTGCCAACAGTTCGGCATTGGCGTGCGTGCCGGGAATGACGATCAAGAGGCAGGCGCAAATTGCACCTTTTACAGTTGTTACGATTCGCATGACGAGTCCCTCCAGGTAATTCTCATACAAGATAGTCGCGCATCCATTCGCGCGGCTACAGCACCAGTGCGAAATAAATGGTGCCCAGCAACATGCTGGTCGCGAGTCCCAGCGCCAGCAGGCGCGGCCCGGTCAAACGCGACCAGAGCAACAGTCCCGACAGCGCCAGCACCACCATGGCGACAGACAACACGTCAATGACGAACACCCAGGAGTTTCCGCTGACCTGAGCCAGGTGGAGGTTGTTGAACGTCCGCATGATGCCGCGGTCGATGTGGGTGATGTCAATTAAGGGATTGCCTTCCACGTAGCGAATGTCGTATTGCTCGGTGGCCGATGCAAAGTGAGTCACAAAGCGCCGCGGCTGTGCCACTGGCCTCCCGCCCGATTCCGACGCGGCAGGCGATTCGCGTTGTGCCATGGCCTCTTCTTCTTCTTCCAGCACGAGCACGTGCCCGTTGATTTCCAGCGTATCGATCAGGAAGCGTTCGAAATCCGCCTGCGCTGCGAATCCGTCTGCGGGCGCCTCCAACTGGAAATCCTCGGTGGGCACGGGAATGCGGGGATTGATCACGGTGTTGTGATTCAGGGTGATCCCGCTGATGGCGATGACGATGGCGGCGGTGGCGCCGGTGATGCCGACCCACGAATGGGTCTTGCGCAGCACCTGCAGGGCGGGTCGGGTGTGCAGGGCCCGGGGGAGAAACGGGTGCGCCTTTGGCGGGCGCTTCGAAGCCGTTTCTTTTCTGCCGCCTTCTCGCGGTGTTGCAGCATTTGCCATGACTATGCCCCTACCACCGCAAAGTAAAGCACCGTCAGGAATCCTGTACCGCCCAGGCCGATGGCGAGCAGTCGCGAGCCGTCCATGCGGCTCCACAACAACACGCCGGAAATGGCCAGCACGACGAGCGCGCCGGAAAAGGCGTCGCCCAGCAGCAGCCAGCCCAGTTGCGCCGTCCTGCCACTGTGCAGACGCTTGATCGTTTCCAGGAATCCAAAGCCGGTTCGAGTGATCTCGATATACTCGTTGCCCTCGATGTAGCGCACGTCAAGCGTGCGAGAAGGCGACAGGAATCGCGTCTGGTGGACCGGGTTCGTGACCCGCGCCGCGCCGCCGCCTGCGCCGCCGCGGTCCATTCCGCGTGGCGCGCTGACCGGGGCGTCGGGGTCCGGCGCCCGTCGTGGGGCCCTGGGTCCGGCGCGCCAGTCGGTATCCAGTTCCAGTTCGGCCTGGACATAGGCGCCGAGCTGGTTCGGGTTCTGGATGACCGCGCCGTTTACCGGAAGCTGGACCACGCTTTGAGACGGGTCGCCGGTAGGAAATACCTCGGCGTGAACCAGCAGAATGGTGGTGATGCCAAAGAGAATTCCAGCCACGGCTCCCCAAAGGCCCAGCCAACCGTGAGTCCGCCGCAACCACTTCAGAAATTGTGGTGTTTGCAGACCCGCGGGCAGAAACGGATGTTCCTTCGGCCGACGTCCTTGACGCCCTGCCTTTTTCTTCATGTCTTGACCATTCACGTAACCGGACACCCCTGTCGCGCAATCAACGTGTCAATCGACGCTACACCGTGCAAAAGGCAAACACAATACGAAATCAGAAAACCCGGATATTGGAAAAATTAAACGCGTTTCCATCCACCCGGATGCCTGCCGGAACAGTGCGGGCACAATGCCGGGCTTCATTGCACGTTCACCCATTTCTGTACGACGCCGTCGCGCAGGTCCGCCGTATAGAGATTGCCCCGGGAATCCGTGCGGATATTGTGCAGCACCATGAACTGGCCGGGGTAATGGCCGAGCTGGCCGAACTTGCCCACTTCCTCGAAGGTCCGGCGGTTCAGGATCCGGACCCGGCCGTTGCCCGTGTCCCCGACATACAGCCAGGTCTGCCCTGGATCCCTCGAAAACGCCAGCGAATATGCGGTGCCGCTCTGGGACGATGTGTGCTGGGCGATGAAATGCTCCCTCAGGAAATCGCCTGCCAGTGTGAACACCTGGATTCGGTTGTTGCCCCGGTCGGCGACATACACCAGTGCGTCATTGGAGATGCGCACATCGTGGGGTACGTGAAATTGCGTCGCGCCTTCTCCCGTGCCCCGGCTGTTCGCCGGCGTGCCGGGCACGTCGTCCCTCGGCTCGTCTCCGTAGGCGCCCCAGTGGCGGCGGTACTCGCCGGTTTCCGCATCGAAAACGACTATTCGGTGGTTGCCGTAGCCATCGGCGACGAACAGTTCATTTGTTTCCGGGTAGACCCAGAGGTCGGCTGCCCGGCCCACGTTGCCGGTGTCCTGGCTGGTGGTTTCGGCCGGATAGGACCAACCCAGCGTCGCCCGGGCTTCCAGAACGCGTTCCGGTTGCGCCTTGCCGATCTGCAGGACGAGGTCGCCGGACCTGGTGAACTTCAGGATCATGGCGTCGCGCGGATCCTCGCCGGCGACCCACACGTGTCCGGTATGATCAACGTGCAGGCCGTGAATGCCATGCGGCCAGTCGTAGTCCTCGCTCGGGCCGCCCCAGCCTTGCACGAAGTTGCCGTAGGCATCGAACTCCACGATCGGCGGCAACGGTACGCAGCACTCCGACTGCGGCGGATCCTGCACGGCGCCGAGGAGCATGCCCTCGCGATTGGCGATGAGATTGCCGGTGTAGTGTGCGATCCAGAGGTGATCGTTGTCGTCCAGGGCAATTCCCCGGAGGCGGCCGAAGACCCGGCCATCCGGCACCTTCAACCACAGCGGGTCGACCTCGAATGTCGGTGGCGCCTGTGCTACGGCAGGCGCTTCGCTGCGTCCGGAGGGGCCCACCACCTCACCGTCCCGTCCCAGCAACGGAGTGCCGGGAAGCCAGCCGATGGAATTGGAGCCGTCACGGGCCCGCGCACCGTTGATCCGGAGGAACTGTCCCGGCTGAACCGTATCCTCCGACCAGCCCGCCCGAATGAGATTGTTGCGGCTGTTGCCTTCCGCCATCCACTCCTCGACGGCGCCGTCTTCCCGCTCCACATCCAGATAGATGCGCGCATGAGGATTTGCAAACCAGAATTCGGTGACAGTGCCTTCGAGGACCAGTGTGTCGGCCCGGTTGAAATCGGCGTTAAAGGAATGGTGTGCGTGCACTGCGGCCGCATTGGCAAACAGGATGGCTACCCATGCGGAACAGCGAATGAATGAAGTGAACATCCTGGATTCCTCCCGTCAGGGGTTGCTCCGTGCCGGCCGCTCGCGAAGCTCGCACACGAAACGGACAGGCTCGAACCAGTCTAGATTTCCGCATCGCCAGACACAACGCGGCAGGAACAATACTTGCTATTGATTCCTCGAATACCCTGCTTGGATGGCACAATGGCGGCGCCTTGCCAGCCACTGGATGATGACGATGGATGCTTTTTGAACTGCTGCGGTGCGTGCGGAGGCGTCGCCCAAGTGGGCATGCTCGGACTGCTGGAGGCCTGGGTCGAAAGGGGCGACGCGTCGCCATATGTTTTTCTTATGGTGTGCAGCACCAATTTCATTTCCTTTGCGGCTCCCCCCGAAGCAAGATGGTAAGCGTCGAAAGAGTTAATTTAAAATCAATGGCTTACAGTTTCCCGTGGGACTGCACGACTGATTGAGGACCAGACTCCGTGATCGTTGAGATATTGAATTGAGCGAAGAAACCTTCGTTAGCCTGACAAATTCCGGGCCCATTACGGTCTATGTGAAGGACGGCAAAATTATCCGAGTCCGGCCGCTCGTGGCGGCTGAATCGGAGTATCGACCCTGGACGATCGAGGCCGGCGGCGAAGAGTATTCGCCACCCAGGAAGGTCACGCTCGCGCCTTACGTGCACGCGGAGCGGCAACGGGTCTATTCGGACAACCGTGTCAAGTACCCGATGAAGCGGGTAGGTTTCGACCCCAACGGAAAACGCAACCAGCACCTGCGGGGAACCGACGAATACCAGCGGATCGGCTGGGACGAGGCGCTCGACATCGTATCCGGTGAAATCAGGCGGGTCACCGACGAATACGGTTCCTCGGCCATATCCGGCATGACCTCGTCGCATCACAATTGGGGCATCGTTGGATACAAGCTCAGCGCGTTTCTGAGGTTCTTCAACCTTGTCGGATACACGCCGGTGCTGGACAACCCGGATAGCTGGGAAGGCTGGCACTGGGGTGCATCGCACGCCTGGGGTTTCTTCTGGCGCCTCGGAGTGCCTGAGCAATACGATTTGCTCGAGGACACCCTGCAACACGCGGAACAACTGGTGCTTTGGTCCTGCGATCCGGACACGACCCGTGGCATCTATACCGGGCAGGACGCTGCGCTGTGGCGGCAGTGGCTGAAGAAGAAGGGCGTGCAAACGGTTTGTATTGACCCGTTCTACAACTACACGGCGGCAGCGATGGACGCGAAATGGATCGCGCCGCGGATCGGCACCGATACCGCACTCGCAATGGCGATTGCCTGCGTCTGGCTGGAAGAAGGCACCTACGACAGGGAATACATCGAAAACCGCACGCTCGGTTTTGATGAGTTCCAAAACTACATTCTCGGCAAGGTTGACGGTGTAGCAAAAACGCCCGGCTGGGCCGCGGAGGAATCCGGAGTGCCCACGCGCACCATCATTGCGTTGGCCAGGGACTGGGCGGCGAAAAGAACAGTGCTCGCATCGGGTACGCGTGGCGGCCAGGGCGGTGCGTGCCGTCAGGCTTTCGGCACCGAATGGGCGCGGATGATGGTCTTCCTGCAGACAATGCAGGGCCTCGGCAAGCCCGGGCGCAGCATTTGGGGCGCCGGCACCGGCGCGCCAAATGAGACCGAGACCTGGTTCCCGGGCTACGCTGAACCGGAGGGACGTATCAGTCAAAGCTCGATTTGCAGGGAAACCCCCGAGACGCCTACCAGGCAACGGCTCTACCGGCTGCTCGTGCCGGATGCGATCCTGAATCCACCCGTAAAATGGATGGGTGAGGGGTTTTGCGGCCGCTCGATCGAGCAGCAGTTCACGCAGTTCGAGTATCCGATGGAGGGCCATTCCGAAATCAAGCTCTGGTATCGCTACGGCGGCTCGTTCCTTTCAACGATGGCGCACACCAATAAATGGGTGCGCATGTATCAGAGTCCGAAACTTGAATTTGTGGTTAACCAGGACTGCCACTGGCAGGGCGAAACAAGATTTGCGGATATTGTGCTGCCGGCCTGCACGAGTCTGGAGCGCGAGGACATAGGCGAGTGGGGCACCGGGCATGGGTATACGTACCATGCCAGCAACGGCTGTAATTACCGTGTTGTCGTACGTCAGCAAAAGGCGATAGAACCGCTTTGGGAATCGAAATCCGATTACGAGATCTTCCGGCTGATTTCTCAGCGCCTTGGATTCGAGGAGCGATTTACCGAAGGCAATACCGAAATTGACTGGTGCCGAAAGTTTTTCGATCTGTCAGACCTGCCGGATCTGATGACCTGGGAAGAATTCAACAGAAAGGGCTATGTCATCATCAATGTGCCGGAGGACTACAAGTCGACACCCGCCTTGCGATGGTTTGCCGAAGGGCGGCCCTGCGATACGCCGGACGTGCTGAATCCGAAGAAACGAACCGATCGAGCGGCGGAAGTGGGGACGCTGAGCGGCAAGATCGAATTCGTTTCGCAAAGCCTGACAAGATTTACTCCCGACGATGATGAGCGTGCGCCGACAGTTCAGTACCACAAGAGCTGGGAGGGTCATCACTCGGATGCAGCGGGGGAATATCCGTTGCAACTCATCACGTCGCATCCGCGTTATACGTTTCACACGCACTATGACTCGCACACGCCGTGGCTCAACGAAATACCGGCACATCGGGTATACAGGGACGGGTATTCCTGGTGGCCGGTCAAGATCAATACTGCCGATGCAGCGGCGCGTTCGATCGAGAACGGCGATATTGTCAGGTTATTCAATGAGCGAGCCAGCGTTTTGTGCAGCGCTGTGGTTACGGAGCGGGTCAGGCCCGATGTAGCGCACAGCTACATAAGTTCGGGAAAATATGAACCGCTGGAGCCTGGCAATCCCGATTCCACGGACAAGGCAGGTTGTGTCGCAATGCTGACGCCGGGCAGGCTCATGGCAAAAAAGGTTGCAGCGTTTGCGCCAAACTCCTGCCTGATACAAATTGAAAAGTGGAACGGCTGATGGCAAAGTACGGATTACTTGTCAACGTCGACAACTGCACAGGCTGTTACAACTGTGTGATTGCCTGCAAGGATGAACATTCAGGCAACGCCCACCTGCCCATTGCCGCTGCGCAGCCGGTAGCTGGCCACACCTGGATACGCGTTGAGCCAAGGGAGCAGGGCACTGGCACAAAGGTGCGGTATTCGCACGTCCCGATAAGCTGTCAACAGTGCGAAGACGCGCCATGCATCGAAGCGGCGCAGGACAACGCGGTTTATCGGCGCGACGATGGAATAGTCGTTATCGATCCGAAGAAGGCTGTCGGGCAGAAGCAAATCGCGGAGTCCTGTCCTTATGGCGCGATTTATTGGAATGACGAAGGGAACGTTGCACAGAAATGTACGTTTTGCGCGCACTTGCTTGATCAGGGCTGGGCTGAACCGCGCTGTGTCGAATCATGTCCGGCCGATGCGCTCGTGTTCGGTGATCTCGATGCTCCGAACAGCCGGCTGTCGCAACTCGTTGCCGCCGACAACACGGAAACCCTGCAGCCTGAATTGGGGCTGAACCCATTGGTGAGCTACGTCGGTCTGCCAAGACCATTCATAGCGGGGGAAGTCGTGTGCAGCGATCAACCGGATGAATGTGCGGTCGGCGCGAGCGTAACGCTTTCAGGCATATCAGGCGAGACGACCTTGGTGACCGACAGTTTCGGCGACTTCAGATTCGATAATCTCGACGAAGGGGCCAGCTACTCACTGCGAATCGAGCACGATGGTTATTTGCCTGTCGAAAGGACAGTTATTCTTTCGAGCGCCGCATTGAACCTCAAGGCAATCGAACTGACGCCGAGCTAGGAGTTTTCGCAGCGGGTCCCGCTGCGAAAACTCCTGGTGACCATTAGTTCGTTTTCGCGAACTTGCTGACCGTTCCGGTACGAATATCCATCACATAGAATGCGCCATCCGGACCCACGCGTAGCTGATGAATGTACATGAACTGCCCCGGCGCGTAACCCAGACGTCCATATCGGCCGACTTCTTCGAACGTTTGCCGATCCAGAACTCGCACCCGGCCGTTCCCGGCATCGCCGACATAGAGATAGCCCTGCTCAGGGTCGGCAGAAAAATCCAGGGTGCCAACCGAGGAAGCCCCGGCCCTGGATGATCTGCTGATAAAGACCTCTTCGAGGTATTCGCCTTCCCCCGTGAATACCTGAATCCGGTTGTGCCCACGGTCCGCAACGTAAACCATCCCGTCGTCGGAAACAGCGATATCGTGCGGAACGTGGAATTGATGGGCTGACTCACCAACCCCATACTGACCCATGTCCGGTGGAGGTATGCTGTCGCCGGGGTCGGGGTCACCATATGCGCCCCAATGCCGCTTGTATTCACCGGTCGCAGCATCAAACACGGCAACGCGATGGTTGCCGTAACCATCGGCTACGAATAGTTCGTTGGTTGGCCCATGAACCCGCATATCGGCTGCGCGTCCCACATTGTTAGTGTCTCCGCTGGTCGTTTCTGCCGGATAGCTCCAGCCTAACTGCTCGCGCATCTCGAGAACCTCTTCACGCTGCGCTTGGCCGATCTGCATCACGAATTCACCGTCTCGGGTAAACTTCAGGACCATGGCGTCACGCGGGTCTTCGCCGGCTATCCAGATATGTCCGGAGTGATCGAAGTGCAGGCCGTGAATACCGCGCGGCCAGTCGTACTCGTCGCTCGGACCGCCCCATCCCTGTACGAAGTTGCCTTCGGCGTCAAATTCCAGAATCGGTGGCGCTGCGCTACAACACTCGAAACCACCCGGATTGGGTCCGTCCAGCCCAAGCAGAATTCGTCCTTCCTGCTGGCTTTCGATGGCTTCGGTTGAGTGAGCCATCCAGATGTGGCCGTCCGGTGAAATGTCGAGTCCACGTCCCCGGCCCACGGCCATATCGTCAGGAAGTTTGAGATTTAGTACCACGTACTCGTGTTCGGGTACCGGAGCATCTGCCGCTCCGCAGCTTATTGAAACGCTGAACATGAGAAACGCCCCGACCAGCGGCGAACAGTTTGTCAGCGTTTTTCCAGGTAGAACTGAATTGGACTTCATGATGCTTTCTCCGTACTCACTCAAATGTTGATACTTGCCATTGCTTGTCGGAACAGACCAGCAAGACCTGATGCGCTCAGGGCTGCTCTGCTACTGCCGCTGCCGTTGCCCGTCGAAGGATCCGGGTACAACTGGTTCCATCGTGTCAGCAGTGAGCAATGTTCCGCCACCAAGCAGGCCCATGGCGTTTGACCCGTTTCTTGCAGGGTTCGCTGTGACGACTATTTCCATCCCAATGGGAACCGAGTCCTGCGTCCAGCCATTTCTTGCCATATTGGTTCGACTGTTCATTTCTATCCACCATTCTTCGGTTTCGCCCTGTTCGTTTTCCACGTCCAGATAAATGCGAATATGGGGATTCACGAAAAAGAATTTGGTTACGGTTCCCTTTACTGTTTCCAGCCTCTGGACATCGAACTCACCGGTAAAGGAGTGATGCGCCAGGCCGGTCGAAAAGAGAGGCGCGAGAGCAATTACCAAAAAAAACCTGTTGACGATTTTAAACATTCTTGCACGAACCTCCCGATCAGTTGAATGTTGGCCGTTCGAACATGGTGCAATCGAAACGAACGAATTCCTCTGGATAAGGCTCCAGATGCATTTCCACAGTCCAGGGCTCGTCCAGCATAACCGGGTCGGTGAGCGTAAAACGATATCTCAGCCGGTCAGAACCGTCGCCCATGGGGGCATAGCGTTCTTCCACAGTCGCCTCGTAACTGGTAAACCAGAACTGTTGCCGGTTGCGCGCAATTCCCGTCTGTAACCCGATGGTCGATATCACCAGTTCATCATTCACGTAATTTGCTACCGAGTGACCCAAGTGAAGCAGCCCGCCATGTTCCGGAAAATCACCATTAACCGGGATGGTTCGGACAACGTCCCACTCTTCGTAGGTGATGACCACTTGCTCTTCGAATTGTTCGATGCGTATGGCATAGGGAATCATCAGGAGCCGGGGGAGACCTGACTGCACGCACTGAATATGTGGATCATAAGAGTGGTGATAGTCTTCGCTGATCCGCAGACCATGCTCGCTCAGGGGTACATCGTCAATAATGCGCGTCTGGAGTTCGCCGGAATCCCACTGGCCTGAAATGTCAACAACATCCTGGGCAAGCACCGGAAACGAAAGGACCAAAACCAAAATGCAGGTCAGACGACCAACAGCTCCGGGAAACAATTTCTGCCCCATCGACAAGCAATGCTTCAATGCCATGGACACTTCTCCGCTACAAGATTCCAGTCACGAACCCCTTCAGTCAGGGGTTGCTCCGTGCCGGCCGTTCGCGAAGCTCGCACACGAAACTCAACAACTCGTGCTCATAGGGCTTGAAGACCCGGTGCATGACCCAGGGTTCTTCCAGCATGACCGGGTCGTGCATGACCACGTTCTGGATCAGGTCGCCCTGTGCGTTGCGCGAGTAGCGCTCCTCGATCGTGGCCTGGTCGCTGGAGTACCAGAAGTAGTTGGCAAGCCTGGGAAGCCCTGCCGTCAGCCCGGTGGTGTTTACTATGAGTTCGCCGTTGACGTACCGGCCGGCCGAGTAGCCCATCTTGCTGGGTTGCAGATCGTCGGGCGGTTCGGTATCCAGGTGCACGGTGCGGACGATTTCCCACTCCTCGTAGATGAACAGCACCGCGTCGCCGTACTGCTCGATCTTCCAGGGGTAGGGCGTTGTCAGGTGCCGCGCGAGGCCGGCCTGGTCGCACTGGTTGTGGGGATCGTCCGCCGCGTCGAAGTCATCGCTGACGGAATGGCCGTGCTCGGTCAGCGGCGGGTGTTCCGACGTTCTGCCGGTCGGACCGCCGCCCCCGTACCAGATGCCGGACAAGTCCACGGACTGTCCGTGGACTGTCAGCGGCATTGCCCCGGCCAGCGCCAGGGCGGTTGCGGCCACCGCAGGTAGCCCCGGACTCTTGTCGCGCATCATGCGTTTTATCCTCCGCAACCACGAAACGGACAGGCTCGAACCAGTCTAGATTTCCGCATTCCAAGACACAATGCGACAGGAACAATACATGCCATTAGTTCCTCAAATACTTTGAATTGCCCCTATTATCTTGAGGTCTGAATGGGCATTGGGATGTTTGCCGAGGTTGCCGCCCTCGGTCGACCGATTACTTGTACGGCCGACCTACAGCAATGCCGGGTAGGAACCCCCGTCGAGGTGCAGGTTCTGGCCGGAAATGTAGCCGGCATGGGCGCTGCATAGAAACGCAAACGCCGCGCCGAATTCCTCCGGCCTGCCGAGCCGATTGGCGGCGATGGCCTTCACCTGCAGCGCGCGTGCCTGTTCGTAGGTAATGCCCTCGCGTTTCATCCACGCTCTTGCCATCTGCTCCTGGCGTTGCGTGTCGAATCGCTCGGGCAACATGTTGTTGATCGTCACGTTGTGTTTGGCTACGTCCAGCGACAACGCCTTGAGGGAAGCGGTAAGCCCCGCGCGTGCACCGGCGGACAGCGTGTGGTGGGGCTTGGGCGCCGTCACCATGGCGGACGTGATGTTGACGATGCGGCCGAATTTCCGCTCGATCATCCCCGGCAGTACGGCGTGTATCAGAAGGACCGGCGCAATCATGTTGCCGCCTAGCGTTGCGTGCCAGTCCGATGGTTTGGTGTCGAGGAATTGTTTTGCGCTGGGTCCGGCGTTGTTGTTCAGCAGGATGTCGGGCGCAGGGCACGCCTCGAGAAGTGCGGCGCGCCCTGCGTCGGTGGTGACGTCAGCCGCCACGTGGTGCACCTCATGCTCACCGAGTTCCGACAAGGCTTCGGCGGCCTTCCTGAGCTTGTCTTCGTCGCGACCGTTGATCACGACGTTCACTCCCTCTCTGGCCAGCGCCTGCGCGCAGGCGTAGCCGAGGCCCTGGCTCGATGCGCACAGCAAGGCCGTCCTGCCCTTGATTCCGAGATCCATGGAGTCAGAGTCTAGCCGTGATCGTGCGAATGTCCATGACCGTGCTTGTGCGACTGCCGGTAGTGCTGGCGCAGCAGGTCGATACCGTAGTCGTTTCCATTCGGGGTGCGCACGATGGTGTGTATGTGAAACTTCAGCGGCACCTCGTTCGTAAGGAACAGTCCGGGATGGTGGTCGAATTCGACGAACACGACGGGGCTCTGAATCCGGTAGTAAAACGCATCCTCGGGCCCGTGACCGCCGATCCAGCAGAAGTGCGTGTCGTCCAGGTGCCGCTCGAACTCTGCAAGCTTGGCCTGGCGCGGTCCGTGGGGTAGCGGCCTGATGTATTCCGCCACGAGATCCAGCAGGCGGTTCCTGTGCCCGGCGTCGAATTGCGTCGTGTCGACGCCCTCGTAGGGCACGATCCGATTGTCCTGGTACGCGCCGCCAAGATGCATGTAGTCCGCGAAGTGCCGGCGGCCTTCGGGCAGATCCTCGCCCATGATGGAATGGCCGACGACGGCCCGGCGCTGCAACTTTTCCGGCAGCGAATTCATCAATTCCAGGCCCTTTCGCTCGTGGTCCCGGAATAGCGTCAGACCCTTGTGCGGTCCCTTGTCGGCGTAAACGATTTCGGCGCCTTGGAAGAACGGCGTCAGCACCATCTGACCTCCGAGGCAGAAACAGTTGAGGACAAGATGATGGCCGAAGAGTTGCCAGCCCCACGGTTCGGTCGTCGATGGCGTGCCGAAAATGCAGAAGTTGAAGCTCCACTGGTTCAAAATGCCCCTGGCGTTCATCACCTCGCCGAGAAACTCGTTCAGCTTCATGACGCCAAGGGTGCTTTCGTATCCGGTCGTGCTCAGACTTGCCCGCAGGACTTCCAGGATTCGCTCCCGCACCGCGGTCTTGGCATGTTCCAGGCGCAGGCCGTAGTCTTCGACGAACATCTCCGTGTTCTGCCATTTGCGCCACAGTCGCGAGCCGACCGGATGCAGGCAGGCCTTGCGTTCGTCGGGCGTCAGGATGTCGAGTACCGCCGAGGCCGTACTGGCCATCCGCTCGACAGGCGCGCCGCTGTCCTTCAGGGTGAACAGGCCTTCCTTGACCGTTCCATCGGTCGTGATGCCCAGGAACGGGGTGTCGTACAGGGCGCGCCACTCCTCGAAAACGGTCTGGGCGCGCTTGGTGGCCATGCGGCCCGCCGTGTGCGCCTCCGGAGTCTCACCGGCTATGCGGGATTGCTCGGGGGTGGGTACGAAAGGCCGGTAGTCAGCGTAACTCATTAAAGTGACGCGGACTGCAGTTGGCGCGCATGCTGATGGTGTTCACTCCCACGAAGGTGGAGTATACGCCGGGCATCGTCGGCGGTGGCCACTGAATGTCCGAGTCGCGAAACCAGGTTGACGGCCTGGTCGACCAGGGCGGAGTTCGAGTCCGCGAGTACGCCCCGTTCCAGATAGATGTTGTCCTCGAATCCCACGCGGATGTGGCCGCCGAGGCGGATCGATTCTTTGGCAATGGCCAGGGAATGCCGCCCGATACCGAATGCGGACCAGACCGAATTCCCGGGGAGTCGGGACACCAGGTACGCCAGGGCGTTCTTCTCTGCAGGCATCCCCCACTTGATGCCCAGGCAGAACTGGATGAAATGCGGCGGCGCCGGCGGGGACTCGGTAACGAGTTCACGCAGCAACTCCAGGTGCCCGCCGTCAAAGACTTCCATTTCCGGCTTGACGCCAGCGGCCTGGATCGACTGCATCATTTCCCGCAGGTGATCGGGAACGTTGATCAGGGTAAATCCATCCCGGTTCATCGTGGCGAAATCGATACTGCAGATCTCCGGTTTGAGGTCCAGCACGTGAGCGACCCGGCCGGACGCCGCGCGCAACGTCGTCCCCCGGGCGGGCCGGGTCGGATGATACCGGTCAGGCACAAAGCGGGCGCCGGGACCCGTGGTGAGATTTACCAGGACGTCGACGCCGCTGTCGCGTATGCGGGCCACTACTTCGCGATAATGCTCCAGTTCCATGCTGGGCTCGGCGGTCTCCGGGTTTCGAACATGGATGTGCACGATCGCGGCGCCGGCGCGAGCCGCACCGATGGCCGACGTGGCAATCTCGCGCGGGGATACCGGAACGGCGGAGTTGCGGGCGGGTGTCGGTGCAGAGCCGGTCAGGGCGCAAGTGATGATGACGGAGCGGGGCATATCAGGCTTCGGTCTTCGAGAGGCGTTCCGCCATCGCGCGTGAAAAGGCTGCAATCGTAGCGGTTCCGGCGGCAAAACGGGCCTGACGACTATGGCTTGCAAGTGGATACATAAGCAGTTTATGGAACGGTGATGCGCTGCTATGAATATTGACTAGAACAATACTAAGTATTAATAATACAAAAATTATAATAATCCTCAAGCGGATGATGTCTATTTCGAGCCAGCTTGGCAAGTCTTTAGCTTGTGATTGTTAGCTTGTGATGTGGGGGGCTACTGAATCTGCGCCCCGGGAGCCGGCCACTCGACGATGAAGGCCCCGCGCAGGTCTCCCACCGCGAAGCCGGTCGCCTGACCAGTCTGCGGACTCATACAACCGGGATTCAAGATAACCGGGTGCTTCCTGATCGATTCAAATTGCCAGCACTTGATTGTGGGTGCTAGCATTTGGCATGGCGAAACCGATGGGGTGAGGTCATGGCGAGCTTGAGCATACGTCGTCTGGACAGCGATGTCGTCAGGCGCCTGAAGATCAGGGCAAGACGCGAGGCGTTGTCCTTGGAGGAGACTGTTCGGCGCATCCTCCGTAGCGCGGTTGTGGACGAGGAGCCGGCTGGCGCGATGATCCGGCGAATCGTCGGTGACGACGCCTTCGATCTTGAGTTGCCCGCGCGCGAAATCGAAGATCCGATCGACTTCACGTCGCGCGATTACGGTGAGGAGGATCCCGAATGATCCTTCTGGACACCAACGTGTTGTCGGAGTCCATGCGTATCGAACCGGACGAGAGCGTGATGCGCTGGTTGGACGGCCATCTCCCTTCAAGCCTGTTTTTCTCCGCCGTGACGGTGGACGAAATGACTTTTGGAATCGAGCTGCTCCCGCCAGGTCGCAAGCGGATGCGCTTGGCCCGCGTGTTTTCGCAGATCGTCGATGCGTTCTCCGACCGAGTCGTTCCGTTCGACATGCAGGCTGCCGCAGAGAGCGCGAGATTTCGGGCGCGACGGCGTCGGGCGGGGTCGCCGATGAGTCTGGCCGACTCGCAAATCGCAGGAACCGCCAGGCGCCTGGGTTTTTCCCTGGCGACGCTCAACGTCCGGGACTTTCGCGGAATCGATCTCACCCTGCTGGACCCTCGCTGAACTCGCCGCGGTCCGCTCACTGTCGACGACCGTTCCCCAAGGTGATTTCAGCGTGGAGGGCCATTCATCCTCCGAGAACTTGGTTGCTTCGTGTCTTCTTGTATGTTCCATGGCCTTTTCCGCGCGTCCGGCGCTACCGGTCCAGCGCCCCGGGTGCCGGCCACTCGACGATGAAGGCGCCGCGCAGGTCCCCCACCGCGAATCCCGTCGCCTGATCCGACGGATAGTGCTCGGCGATGGCCGCGGCGATTTCCGGCGCGATTTCCGACCCGTGACAGGTAACGCAGAGGGGCTGCAGGACGATGGCGCTCATGTAACGGGCGCTGCCGTCCGGCCTTGTCTCGAAATGCTCGGGCGGTGCCGGGGCGCCCGCGGCCAGGTCGCGGGCAAACGCCGCCATCACCTCGCGTGCCGCGTCGTCCGGCGCGCTCTCCGGGTTGCGGATTCTCGGCGCGGTACGGCCCACCCGGGCGCCGGCCTGTTCGGACAGCCGCTCCGCAATGGGAGACGCTTCCACGCTGCAGACATCGATGGCTTCCACGGGTCCGTCGGTCCCCAGTGTGGTCAGCAGGGTAGCGGCCAGTTCCTGGCCCAGTTGCGCTGCGGTGTCACGGGACAGTGCCAGCCGCTCGTCTTCCTGGGCGGTGGCGGCGAGGGCCACCAGGAGGCCCAACGGGAACAGCGTGTTTCGTTTCATGTCGGTGATCGCGTCCATGCCGGGTTCCTTATCTGGCCGCGTATCCGGTCGGTGCTTGGGCTCGTGCCGGATTCCGCAACCGGTTCCGAATCCGGTCGGTGATCGTAGATATTCATGCTCACCAACGCGTCGCGTTCTTCGTCCGTCAATTCGAATTCCTGCGCGAAGGATTCCCGTGACTCCAAAAACCTCGACCGCGATTCCGGGTCGCGATTGACGGATTGCACCAGCTTTTGAACTTGGTAGAGGCTCACTTGCCCAATCTAACGTAATCCGGGAGAGTCCCGAGACAGATCGATATCATATGCGAGTGAATTGGCGGGACACCAATCCTTGTGGTTGGTACCATCACGCCCTGATGGAGGCGCGGCAGGAACTGCCGAGACAATATCCCGCACCAGTAAGTTCGAGGTCCAGCGGAACATGGCAAGCATCCAGGACGTTCACATCATCGATTCGAATGCGGCGACGGCAGATTCCGTCCCATCCGGAGTGCGGCGCAAATTGTGCAGCCCCGGCATTTGCGGTTCGCAAACGCTTACCGTGTACAGGCGAACCGTACTGCCGGGTCAGGAGTTTGACGTTCAGGCAGGCGACTTCTATCACGTCGTGTACGTCATGAACGATCCGGTGAGCTGTTTCGTGGATTATGCAGGCGAGACGCACCGCGCCGAACAAGGAGCCGGCGTCCTTCTGGCGCCTCACGAGCCGGCTCGGTTCGAAGCGTCGGGAACCAGCGCGGAACTGCTCCACATGGTGGTTCCCCAGCCACCCGCAGCGGTTGAAGATGGCTTGCCGGGCGGACCGGGATACTTCTTCAATCGGGAGACACTGCGCGTGCTCAGCGACGCCAGCGGCGGTCGGGTACGCCGGTTCTGCGCCGAGTCCAGCGTGCGCCTGCTGGATGGCAGCCGCCTCACGCCGACCAACGCCATTCAGGCGGGTGAAATGCACTACATCGACGGCGGCTCGTCACCCTATCACTCCCACGTGGGAACCGATGCCAATCCCGACGGACCGGCACACTGCTACATGACCTTCCAGGGCCGCGGCGTCGTCGAGGTGGAAGGCGATGTGCAGGAAATCGAGCCAGGCACGCTCGTTTACTTCCCTTCCGGCGTACCCCACCGGCTTCGCGCCCTGGACGGCCCCCTGGACTACTTCGAGATTCAGGCCTGGAGAAGCTTCAAAACAAACGTCCTGAGCGAGGAACCGCTGGGCCTCCGGTGGTACTACGAGCCCGAACATCCGGGTGCCGATCCGGTGGAGTGGAACCAGAGCTAGCAAGCCTGCGGCAATAGTGTCGTGACCCATTGAGATCGGCGCGGCCTGCCGAGCGTCGGTCGTGCTCGTCCACCAGTTTGGGAGCGCCGCCTTCCGCTGTAGCGGTGGACGTGATCGCCGGGACGACGGACGGCAGCATTGTTCCGACTCACCAAAGAAGCTGAACAGCTTGATCAGCCGGTGCGGGATTTCCACCGGGAAAACCGCAGGGTGATCCTCACGGCGCGTATTCGCAATGGTCCAGACAGTCTTCGTATATTCCCGCCACTCATCCTTTGTCACCTTGCTTTTTTTCTTGATATCCGGGTCGATACGGAATTTCATTTGGGCTCCCTCCCGCTACTTCGCGCCATGGATCACTCGAAGTTCAGCACGGATCGTATATGCCGTGAAGTGCTGCAACTCGTCCACTATCGCCGGATCGAGCCTCGTCCGCTCGGCCAGAACCTGATCGATGTCCCGCCGCATGTTGTCGAAGCCGTTCGACGAATAGGCGAGCGACGATCGACCGCGATTGAGGCTCACGATCGGCTTGGTCCGGATGCTCGTCCAGAGTCGCTCACCGAGGGCGGCGAGAGTCTCACGCGGAGCGCCGGACAGGACGTCCATACCGAAAGGGAGACCGGCGAGAAAACGCGCGTTGACATGAAAGCCGTCGAGTGTGGCGTGCCACCACCAAAAAGCGAGATGGCTCGAAAGCACGGCGAAGGCGGCAGCGGCATCGAAGCGTGTGGGAAAGCGCATCGCATGTAGAGCATGCTCGGACAAAGCCGCCTCGTCCTTTAGCACGCCGGTCGGCGGACTCAGGAACACATTAAGAAAATTGTAGGCGGTTGCGCCCACGAAAACCGTGTGCGACTCGTTGTTCAGGACATCCGCCAGCCGCATCCGCCCAATGCTCGTGCATGCGTGATCCAGGCGCTCCCATCGTTTTGAGAGCGATTCGAAGGCACCGGCCTGAATCGCGCCGTCAATCTTGGGAATGCCCGAACGGATATGCGCGCACACCGGCGTGAACCCGATGGCGTCGAACATGGCGGCCCGCCGGTCGGCGCGCCACTTCCGCAAGGGACCGGTCTCGATCCTGGACTCGCCGTCCTGCTCATCCCGATTCCAGAAGAGAACAGTGTTACGGGTCTTGACATCTTCGCCGAAAAGGGCGTGCGGTTCGCGGTCAAAAAATGCGAAGCGCCACGTTCCCGCCGTTTGCTGGATCAGGGAGCGTGCCCGAACAAACTGGTTGCCTACATTGCAGGCCAGCGACAGGGGCAAGACAAGCGCGCCGGTAGCTGATCCGCCAGGAGCCAGCCGCACCATTTGTTCGAGGAATAGCGGATAGATTTCCGAGCCAGAGCGTCCCTGTCGACCGAGAGTCGAGAAGCACTGTTGCAGAAGCGGTAAGTCTGCACGGTTTCCGACGGCTGAATAGGGGGGATTCCCGATCAGGACGAAGCTGGTATCCGGCAAATTCGGAAAGAGCTGCGACAAGGGAACACGAGCGTCAAATCCGGCCGCTTTCACGGGCAAGGGCAATCGCCCATGGGAAAGGAGGTTGACGGCGCGTGCATGTCCCTCGGTATTGCCTTTGCTCTCGCAGTTTGGAGGGTCGAGTGTGAGCGCATCGATACACGCGAGATTCAAGCGCAACCGGTGCCAGATCAATAGCGGGGGAAGTTCATTGTCGCCGCCTTCGAGCAGGCAGTCGGAAAGCAGTACGAATGCCGCCGCATCAAGCGCCCAAGGGTCGACATCTGTCCCGTAGATGGCCTGTTCCGCAAGGGAGAACGTTGTGTGCTCATGATGCTTTTCTTTGAGGGCTTGGAGCGCCGAGCGAAGAAAAACGCCAGTGCCGCAGGCCGGGTCGAAGACTGTGGGTGGCGTATCGTCGTCCCCATGCCCTCGCAGACACTCGCGCACCATGTAGTTGGCCACGTCGGCGGGCGTATAGTAGACCCCCTCGGCCCGTTTCCGGTCACGGGCATCTTTGGTGGAGGCGTCGCGACGAACACTGAGACGGCTTCCCGGACCATGCGGATCGAGGATGTATGGCAACAGGTCCCGGCAACCGACTGAATCGCCGTAGCTGGCAAGTGCTGCATTGGCTTGGAGCAACGCCTGCTTTGGCAGCGAGGGAATTGGGTTGCGATCAAGAGCGGTATCGAAAAACCATGCGGTGGCCCACTCAAGGCCCGCTCCTCCTGGAACCCTGCGCGACACAAAGCCCGCCAGCCATATAGCGACATATGTCCAGGCCAGCAATTGGGCAGGTGGTCGGGCGACCCAGGCTCCGGGCTCGGGTATACGGCGGGAGAGGCGCGAGCTGTATAGCTCCAGGGAAGCGTCTTGCGGCAGCGCCTCCGTCAGCGCCGCGACCGCGGCGCGAGCAGGTCGTGCGTACTCCTCCGAAACGGTGGTCAACACATGCCCGCGCCTGGGAACAGCAAGGTTGCGACTGTGCACAGGCGGTGTCAGCGTGGCCGGTCCTGGGCTGGTCAGCGCGAAACCGAGATCCCGGTGCCTTGCTTCCGAAGTTTTCGGCGAGATCGCCAACTATCTACTATTCCCTTGGGCCAACCTCAATGGCAGCTCCGGTTGTTCTTGGCCCCGGCATCGTTCAAGCAGATCCTTGATGGCCTGTCGGATCAGCCAGGATCGTGAGATCTCCGTCTGTTCGGAGAGGGCCCCCAAATCAGCGTAGACTTTGGAATCCAGGCTGACGGTTACGCGGATTAAACGCTGTTTTTGCGACATGTTTGTGCCTCAATACGCTTGAGATGATTATTTCCTCTGTATAATCGCAATCGAATGTATGCAAATTTTACATCACCTTGAATCGCTTGCCCAAGCGAATGTATGCCGAGGAAGCGGAAACAGCGGCATTGCGCGAGTTGCTGTCTCGCCGCCGCAAGGGCAGATTTTGCAGTGCTGAGGAGATGAGTGAGCGGCTGGACGCAATCATTGCGAAAAAGCGTCGTGCGCATGGGGTTATGTGATCGCCTTCGCCGACGGCGCCATGCCAGACACCACGGCATGTGTTTTGTTCCGCGCCCGCGTGTCATATCCTCCTGTGCATGGCGAGCAAACGGTACGACAGACCTCGATCGGAGAACCACAGCATTTCCGACCGCATTCGCGATGCCAGGGACCGTTCGGGCCTCGCCCCGGCCGAGTTGCGGAAGATGCTCGCCGCCAATGGGATCAACCTGTCGAAAACGGGACTGCACCGCCTGGAAACTTCGGAACCGGTCAACCCGAATCTAAAGCTCATGATGGCGATTGCGGAAGCGACACACGTGACGCCGGAATGGTTGCTATTCGGAACCGGCAGCCCGCGGCCCGACGAGAAAATCGGCCCGGCGATCCGGGCGCGGGTGATCGACACGATCGCCTTCATGGCCGGGGCGCTCGACTTGACCCGGGAGCAGGAGAGGAATTTGGAGGCCTGGCTCAAGTCGGTGCGTGAATCGCGGCCCAAAACGGTTCGAAAGCCGTAGCGGCCATTGGCACCGGTCTTGCCACCGGGCACCGTGCCGGCCACGCTTCCTGACTTCCCGCCGGTCTCGGCACGCCTTGGGATTCGCGTCAGCGGCTATCGTCAATCGGAGTTCCTATTTTGTGAACCAAAAGTTCCGTTGAAGTGTTGACACGGCGGGAAACGCGAGTATACTGCGCGTCCATGATTTGGAAATCCATACAACTAAGATTGTCTGAAGCCGCCGGCGCCTCATCGGCCGGGCAAGCGGTCGTGGCGATAGCCAGCGACGCGCTCCCGTGTGCGAGGAGTCGGCAGACGACAACCCGCATTAGCGCGGATTCGTATGAGTTTGATCATGGTGGACTAATGCGTTAAGCCTCTCCGGAAAACCGTTCTGGAGGGCTGACAAAACGAACCCTCCAGACCAGCTACCAAAGCCCTGGTCGGTTCGGAACCACCAGGGCTTTTTTGTGCCCCGGTGGACGATCTTTAACAACGTGGATTGTGTGAAATTTACCGCCTCGGCCTCGGCCGACGCGGTGACTTGCGGCCTGGCGCCGATAACCGTCGGTAACGGCGGGAAAGGGGCGTGACCCATGGCGTCCCGCCGAGCTTTCGGGTTCGGTCAATCCAGGCAGGCCCGACCCCCTTGTCCTCGCCGGGAGACCGGCGGGGATAGCGGCCAAGCGATGCGCGGAAGTAGCGTGGTTCAAGCACCGGCTCTGCCGGGAATGCAGGCCCGTGAAAGAACACGTGGTGGTGCGCCCCGCGGTACCGACATCGTCAATCGCGAAGGGCAACGGGTAGCGCATGGCAGTACGAGCCTTACGAGCGAGTGCGCGTGCGCAGAGTTCCGGGGTTCCGGTGAGCAGCCGGCGTCCTGGTCCTCGGTTGAGTAGCCGGTAGGTGAAAGACAGTCGGCGTGTCGTATTTCGTGGCCCAAAAGGCGGCGAAGCGGCCGGGGCGCGCACGTCGGAATGGGTTTCGCGCTTTTTAGCTCAGTAGGTAGAGCTTCGTCTCGAAAACGATGGTCGCCGGTTCGAGTCCGGCAAGAGCCAACCGAACTAAACGCAAAGACGCGTCCCGGTGCGTACCGACAAGTGGCTTAAGGCCGAAGCCTCCGGGCAATTCGGCGGTCCCGAAGCCGCAAGCGGACGGACCTTGGCGGAACACCGCACGGTCAGGTAGCCCCTGATTGGAGCCCGCGAGGCTCACGGTAAGTGAACTGCCGACCAGGTACGCAATACGAGTGAACCGCCACACTCATAAAAAGGCAGTCATGGCCGCTTACGATGGCGCCGGCTTCGGCCGGGCCATCGTGGACAGACGGGCAACGGTCGCCACGCAAGGCGGTCGGTACTCCCGCCAAAGGGTGGCTGGAAACGATGTAGTCTCAGTCGTTCATTTCCCGGCGCGGTAGCTCAACAGGCAGAGTCCTGGACTGTCGATCCAGAGGGTGCCGGTTCGACCCCGGTCCGCGTCGCCAGCTTCACGATCCGGTGGGCGAATGGTTAAGCCACGAGGCCTTCAACCTCGTAATTGCGGGTTCGAATCCCGTCCGGATCTCCACGGACCGGTAGCTCAGCAGGCAGAGCACGCGATCGATAATCGCGCGGTCGACCGTTCGAATCGGTCCCGGTCCACCACACTCTGGGAGTAGCTCAGCCTGGCAGAGCGCCTGCCTTGGACGCAGGAGGCCGCAGGTTCGAATCCTGCCTTCCAGACCACGTTCCACGCGGACATAGCTCAAATGGCAGAGCGCCTGGCTTCCACCCAGGAGGTTGCCGGATCGTTGCCGGCTGTCCGCACCGTATTCGGAGGCTCGCAAGGCTGGCGTGCTTATCGGTCTTGAAAACCGTGATGCCCGGAAGGGCGTGGGGGTTCGATCCCTCCAGCCTCCGCCAAACAACGGCGTTCCTAGCTTAATTGGCAAAGCTCCAGGCCGTGACCCTGGCCGATGCCGGTTCGAGTCCGGCGGTTCGCCCCATTTTCCGGAGAAGTGGCCGAGCGGTCTAAGGCACTCGTTTGCTAAACGAGCGGGGCGCAAGTCCTGCCCTGGTTCGAATCCAGGCTTCTCCGCCAGCGTCAATGGCAACTGCGCACTATTGGCTTGCCAGAAACCGGGAACTTTTCGGTTGCCCGAAGTACCACATACCTGCCCGTAGCTCAGTTGGAGCAGAGCGGCTGGCTTCGAACCAGCAGGTCGGGAGTTCGAGTCTTCCCGGGCAGGCCACTTTTCCGCTCTTGGCATAGTGGCCGTGCACCGGGCTTTTAACCCGGCGACGGGAGTTCGATTCTCTCAGGGCGGACCGCGCAAGCAAGCAATGCGGCTGTAGCTCAGCGGGCAGAGCGCGACGTTGCCAACGTCGAGGCCGCCGGTTCGAGACCGGCCAGCCGCACCACACCCATCCCGATGCGGGGGAGGGGGTCTCACGCGGGGTTCATATTCCCGCTTCCGCCGGTTCGAATCCGGCCCCCGCTACCATGTTTGCCCGATAGCTCAGATGGCAGAGCGCCGCTCTTGCAAAGCGGATGCCGGTGGTTCGAAACCGCCTCGGGCAACCAACTTCACGGCTGTAGCTCAGCGGATCAGAGCGCGACCCTGCGAAGGTCGAGGTCAGGTGTTCGAGTCACCTCAGCCGTGCCAGCCGTTCGGTGCTCGTCCAACCGGCAGGACACGAGACTTTGAATCTCGAAATCGTGGTTCGAATCCACGGCGCCGAGCCAATACAATGTTCTATCCGACTGGCAATGGCGTACCGGTTCGATAGAGCGCCAGGCCGGTCGTCTAATGGCAAGACTGCGGATTCCAGACCCGCCAATCGGCGTTCGAATCGTCGCCGGCCTGCCAACGCACACGCCGTGTCCGAAATGGTCAGGTGCGAGGTTGCAACCCTCGTTATGCCGGTTCGAGTCCGGCCGGCGTGTCCATCCGGGAGCCTGCGCCGCAGACGATCATGGCTGCGAATTTGCTATCGCGATTTGTTGCGCCGCAGGCTCCCGGGCCCCAGTAGCTCAGTCGGTAGAGCGGCGGGTTTATACCCCGTTATGCGCCAGATAAGCGGCAGGTCGCCGGTTCGAATCCGGCCTGGGGCACCATGTCTCCGTAGCTCAATCGGAACCAGAGCACCGGGCTTCTACCCCGGGGGTTGCAGGTTCGAGTCCTGCCGGGGACGCCATCACGGCCGTCTGAAGGGAATTGGCATACCTGCCTGTCTCAGAAACAGGCGCTTCTCGGTTCGACTCCGAGGGCGGCCACCAATTCAAGCGCGCGGCTGAAGGGAATTGGCATACCTGGGTCGCTCAAAACGATCTGCTTCCCCGTTCGAATCGGGGGCCGCGCATCATCCGCCGCCAAACACACAATCCACGTTGTCGAAGTCAATGACAGAGGAACTATGAACCGGGGAAAGGTTTCGATGAGCAGGTCTGACGAAACTCCATATGCGGCCCGGTTGCGGGCGGCGGCGGGCCGGTGCGGTGGGACGCCGGCTACGCCGCCGGCACAAGTTCCGTGGTATGTACCGGCTCCAGCCGGTCGATGGCATCGAGGGGCTCCCGGTCCACGTCCCAGGCAAATTGCCGCAGCACGATCCGGTCGCGCAGGAAGTCGATCAGGGTGAAACCGTGATCCTCGATGGGCGCCATTGTTTCCTCCATGTCCAGGTGAGCCGGCGGCGTCGCGCCGATGCCGCGGATCGCCGAGGGGAATCCCTGGATTGAAGTGCCGATGGGGCCGCTCAGGACTGCGGTCACGGGATTCCCGCGCAGATCGATGGCACCCGAGCGGTGCATTCTCCCGGCGCCGATGGCGTGCAGGTCGCCGCTGACCAGCAACGGAATCCGGCCTTCCTGCCGAGTCATCGCCTCGGCCAGCCGGTCATGCTGCCTCAACCAGCCCTCCTGCCAATAGGGCTTGTCGATGGCGGTCGTCAGCGTGCCGCTCTCCGGGTCCAGAATGTCGGGATACCACTCGCCCCATTTCCCGGCGCTCCAGCCGAACGGATTCGAGGGCACATGCACGCGGTGGCGCGCCTCCGACGAGCGGGTGCGGTCGATCAACCACCGCTCGACCTGGGGGCCGACGAACTGCGCGTTCGGACCGGCGAGATTCATGGTGCGGCGCACGTCGTAGAGCAGGATCTCCGCAAGCCGGCCAAACCGAAGCGTGCCGAAACTCTCCGACACGTCGCCGCGATCTCCGGCGGAAGACCAGGGCAGCCCGGCGGGCCGCCCGGCGTCCGGCAGGAACTCCGGGTAGTGGAGTTGCTGGGTCGCCCGCGCAAGCTGAAGCTGGAACCAGGCGATGGGATAGCTGGCGAAATCGTCCGTGACGGCATCGTTTTCCCAGTGGTCGTGATCGTCCTGCAGGAAGAACACCGGCGTGGAGCGAAAATCGCTCCCGTAAATCGGCACGATTTGCGGGCCGGCCGCCGCCTTCATCGCCGTTTCGTTGCTCGCCCCGAGCGCGCTGGCGGAAAAGTCGAAATTCGAAATACGGCCGGCTTCGCTCAACTGCCCGGCGTCCTCGCCCTGCCAGGTGTGAAGGTCCCAATACATGTGGTCCCCGATGGCCACCGCGGCATCGGGCTGGAACGACAGCGCGCGGCGCAGCAGGCGGTTGCGGATGGCGGACGGCAGGAAGCCGTCCCGCTGGCCGATCCCTTCGTAGGTCCCGCTGGTACCACCGGCACAGGTATAGAACAAGACTCGGACGCGCTCCGGGTCCGACGCCGGCGACGGGAAGGTGGAAAGCGGCCAGGGTTCGCACAAGGACTGGCCGTTGGAGTCCCGCAGAGAGAGCGTGTAGCGACGCCCCGGCTGCAACTGGCCGGCATGGAACTGCCAGTATTCGCCTGCCGTGTCGCTCATCTTGCCCGCAATGGCAGTGTTATCGAGTCGCAGAATGGGCGCGTCCGCCAACGGCCGATCGAACGAGGCCTTCAGCAGGATCCGCGTATCGTTGACCGTGGGAAGAATATGCCGCACGAGGCCGGCATCCCATGCCCGATCGGCCGGGGCTTGCTCCTGTGCCATGGCCTCCAGCGGCAATCTCCCGAAATACGCCGCTCCCATGGCGCCCGCGGAGCTGGCGAGGAATCGCCGCCGGTTGATATAGATGCGTTTGGCCATTTGAATCCCGTTCGTCCCGTTCGTCCCGTTCGTCCCCTAACTCCAGATCATTACGGATATTCCGGTTCTTGCGGTGCGCTCTGTCGCTGCGCTCATAGCTGGATTTGGCCCACGTCCGGTCAACCGCGCGCTTCAGGCAGCGACCGTGACGCTGATCATCCTGTCGCCCTGTTGGATGGCATCCACAATATCCTCGCCGCTCGTCACCTTTCCGAACACCGTGTGCCTTCCATCCAGGTGCGGTGTCGCCAGATGGGCGATGAAGAACTGACTGCCGTTCGTATTCGGCCCGGCGTTGGCCATGGAAGAGTACGTCTTCGACTCATCGATCCGCATTTCCGGCGGCGCATTCCATTGCTTTCCGGCCATCCGGGGCCTCCCTGATTTCTCATCCACGTGGCAGCGTGTATCTTACCCGTTGGCCGACGGCCCGTACCTATCGAACTGCACGAGGGACCCTGCTGTGAAGACATCGACAATTGGCTTATTCCTTACCATCGGCATTCTCGCGCTGGCGGGGACAGACGCGCCGGCCCAGACCGACGCTGTCCAGCCCGTCCGGATCGCAGTCTATGGCGCCTCCGGTCGCGTGGGCTCCCGAATCGTTCGCGAGGCGCTGGATCGCGGCCATTCGGTAACGGGTATCGGGCGCACGCCCGCCAATATCACCGAGCGGCACGAACAACTCACGATCGTCCAGGGCGACGTGACCGACACCGCCTCCGTCATTGAGCTTGTAGCGGGCCACGATGTCGTGATCAGCGCGGTCGGTGGCGTCAATCCCGACTCCGACGACCCCATGCTGAGCATCCCGCGCCAGGCGACGGGCTCGCTCGTAGAGGCATTGCGAACCCTGGGTGACGACGCTCCGCGAATGATGGTCATCGGTGGAGCCAGGACGACCCTCGACAGGGAGCCGGGCGTGCCTTACTTCGAGCTTGAGTCCGGCAGCGTGGGTATGGAAATCGAGGGGACAGGAGTCACTGTGAGCATGATCGGGCATGCGCTCGCACTGGATTATCTGCGCATGTTGACGGACATCGAATGGACCTTCGTCGCGCCGCCGCTGGATTTGCCTCCGGGCGAGCGCACGGGAGTCTTCCGCACAGGACCCGGCGTGGTCATGCGGGATGCCGACGGCAGAAACTCGATCTCCATGGAAGACCTGGCCGTGGCCATCGTCGACGAGATCGAATCGCCCAACTACATCGGTAGCAGGATGACCGCAGCCTATTGATCGCCGATCCGGCGGCGATGGTCGGGGTGCCGCGCAACGCTCACTCCGGCACCCGGTCGAAGGTCCACGCGCCGGAAACGTGGACTTCGGAGATTGCGCTGGCCATCTCGCCGCCCGCCACGGTGAAGACGTAGCCGAAGCCGCCGCCCTCCGGCAGAAAGGCGGTTTCCGTCTGCGCCGCCAGCGGCGCCCTGCTGCCGTTGCCCCGCTGCAGGAACAGTCGATCGCCATCCATCGTGATGCGGATCGTGATGGTGTTCGTCAGGTACATGCCCCGATAAGTACCGACGTACCTGGCGAGGATCTCCGGAGCGACCTGCACGGACGTTTCGTCCCGGCCCGTAACGGCGGTGCTCCAGTGTTCGCTTCCACCGTAGGCTTCGGTGCACACGGTTTCGAGCATCACGTCGTCCGCCGCGAAGCTCATCTCGATGGTCGCATGCAGCGGCGATTCGAACGCGCCGGGATCGTCATAGGTCACTTCGATCTCCATGCGGCCAAAGTTCGGGCGGCGGTAGCGCTCGGTTATGCGGAGGTCTTCGGTGTGCGAAACACCGGCGCGGACAGGTCCGGTGCACCGTCGGCCGTGCGCGGGACACCCGGCGTCGGGAGAGAGAGCCACTGCGCCGACAGCGGAGTGGTTAACGCCAGCAAGACCAGTGTCGCGAGGAGCCGTTTCATTGTGTATTCCCAGGTTGCGGTGTCAGGATTGACTGATTTGCAGCTGGCCTCTACGCTGGCCATTATACGAAAGCCGTTCGATACTGATGATCAGGGGAATGCGGTTATGAGGCATGCGTTTTCACTTCTTGTCGGTGTGGCGTGGCTGCTACCGGCGGCGCCCGGCCAGGCTCACCACTCGTTCGCCGCCGTGTTCGACGTCGCCCGTCCCGTCGAGTTGAGCGGCACCATCACGCGAATCGAATGGACCAATCCCCACGCCTGGATCCATATGGACGTCGAAGGCGCGGAAGGCGACGTGGAGAACTGGTCCGTGGAGTTGCTGGGCATCAACACGCTGCTCAAGCAGGGCTGGACGCCGGAGACGGCACAGCCGGGCGACGTCATCAGCGTTGTCGGGTTCGGCGCCAGGGACGGGAGTACTTCTGCGAACGCCTCCTCGGTCACCATGGTGGAGACGGGCGAACAGATCTGGGAAAGCGCGTCGCGGCAGGAATAGCCGGCGTTTCCGGCGGATTTGCGCCGTGCCAAGGGGTTGCCCACGCATGCAGGCAACAGGGATGAGTGACGTCAGTAAGTGAATTGGCCGTATCGGCCTACCAGGTCGCTTCCTACAAGAGGTAGGCTCGAGTGAGTTCCTCGGATACTTCCCACAGGCGGGCCGCCATCGCCTCGTCCTTCTGATGGTCGCCCTGCTCGGCGATGTTGCAGTCGGCGAAGTACTGGCCCGTGACGCCCGTCAGCGACGGATGCGTTGCGACGTAGCACTGTGTTGCGGCCCCTTGTTCCGGGCTCTTGTTCAATCTGGCCCCGCTAAGGCCGGTATTGCGCAGGATGTTGGTCCTGACGCCACCCGGGTGAACGCAGTTTGACGTGGCGCGCGTGCCGGCGAGACGCCTGGACAACTCAAGCGAATACAGACCGTTTGCGAGCTTGGAATGCCCGTAGCTTTGCCTGCCCCAGCCTTCGCCCCCCAGATTGTCGAACTGGATGCCGCCTTCCGGCGCTCCCATGTGCGCGATACTGCCCACGACCACGACACGTCCTTCGGGCGCGTCCGTTACGCGGCTCATCAGCCGGTTGCCGAAGATGAAATGGCCGAGATGATTGACGACGAACTGCATCTCGAGGCCCCTGACCTGCCGCAACTCCGTCAGCAACATGCCGGCGTTGAGGACCAGCATGTCGACCGGCACGTCCATGGCCTGAATCTCATCGGCGCAGGCCACGATGGAATCGAAGTCCGTGAGTTCCAGCACGACCGGGGTGACGCGCCCGGTCACGCTGTCGGCTGCCTCCCGGCCTTTCTCGACAGAGCGCGCCGTACCGATCACGTGTGCGCCCCGGAGCGCGAGGACCCGCATGGTCTCGTAGCCGATACCCGAATTGCAGCCTGTCACGATGGCAGTCTTTCCGCTGAGGTCAAGGCCCGCGGTCACTTCTTCGGCCGTGGACTGCGCGCCGAAAGAACTTCGCGGCACGGATTGCGCGAATGCCGTCCCACAGGCTGAAGCCAGGGCGATGAAGGAGCTGTTTTCGAGAAACCGGCGGCGGGTCATCGGGTCGGACATGATTAGCGTCTCCTCGCATTCAGGACGGGCCTCTACCATTCTGCCACGATTTTACAGTCCGAAGCATGGCGACAGGAACTTAGCGGGGGGTCACCCGAATAGCGGCTCTGCGACAGAGCCGAAGCGGACAGCTACAATGCGTTGCCGCCAGGCGTATTGCGAACCGGAAGAGCCACCAGGCGAACCATGGGTTCGCGATTTTTTAGTTCGGGAGCGCAGTAATGAGAACACCAGGAACTTGTCTTGCAGCCGCCGTGCTTGCTCTCGCTCCGTTCGCAGAGGCTGATGCGCAATCGTCGGAGACGATTCGTCAATATCAGTTCGCAGCCAGTGGCGACGGATACGAACTGGTGATGCGCGAGGTGCCGCGTCCGGTCGCCGGCCCAGGTGAGGTGCTGGTCCGGGTCCACGCGACGTCGCTCAACCGCCGCGATTGGTACATGCTCAACGAGACGATCGGGGAACAAGGACTCGACTACACCGACAACGTTCCGCTGTCCGACGGGGCCGGCGAGGTGATTGCCGTGGGAGAGGGCGTGACGGAGTTCCAGGTCGGCGATCGGGTGGCCAGCACGTTCTTTACCGACTGGGTCGAAGGCAAACGCAACGCTGCGGTCCGCCCATCGGCGCGCGGGGCCGGCCCCGGTACGGGAGGCATGCTGTCGGAGATGATCGTCACAACCCCGCGCGCTCTCGTCCCGATTCCGGAATACCTGAGCTACGAAGAGGCGGCGACGCTGCCCTGCGCGGCTGTGACGGCCTGGAACGGGCTTTTCACGCAAGGCAACCTCCAGCCCGACGACTACGTGCTGCTGGAGGGCACCGGCGGGGTGTCGAGTTTCGGGTTGCTATTCGCCGCTGCCTCGGGGGCAAGACCGATCATCACCAGTTCGAGTAACGAGAAGCTTGCCCGGGCACGGGAACTCGGCGCCGTCGGTACCGTGAATTACCGCGAAAACGAGGATTGGCAGGTCGAGGTCCGGGCCCTGACGAATGATTACGGTGTCGATCATGTGCTCGAAATCGGCGGCCGCGATACGCTGAACAAGGCGCTGGAGGCGCTCGCATTTGAAGGCCATGTCGCCCTCATTGGCGGAGTCACCGGCGCGGCGCCGCCCATCCCGGTCGGGGCGCTCATGGGCCGTGGAGCCACGGTGTCGGGCATCTACGTGGGCTCACGCGCCGACTTCGAGGCGATGAACGCCTTCATGGAAGAACATGGGATCCGCCCGGTCATCGACCGCGTGTTCGGTTTCGAGCAGGCGCAGGAAGCCTACCACCTCATGGGAGACGGCAGCTTCATGGGCAAGATCGTCATCGCGCTCTGATGAGTTTCGAGGTCGCGGATTGGGCAGCAGGTCGAGCACGCCATGGAACAGGATCAGATCGCAGGTGCCGTGGCCATGGTCGCGCGCGACGGTCAGGTCGCCTATTTCGAGCGCTTCGGCATGGCCGATATCGACGATGGCGAGGCGATGGAAACAGATACGCTGTTCCGGCTCGCCTCGATGACGCAGCGCTTCCCTCCCGACCAGATAAACTTGCAAAGCAAATTTACCGCCGCCGTGTATCGGGCGATCATCCATTGATCGCAATCCTCTCAATCGGAATGGAGTGCAGCGCATGAGTTGTCGTCGGCCAAGCAGCTACCGATTCCGGAAGACCCTGACCTTGCTGCTTCTGGGGACTCTGTCGGCTCCAGGCGCCGCGCAGCAGTCCGACGCGACGGAACGCCTCCGCGTCTGGAGCGACCGGGTTACGCGGCAAATGTTCCAGGTCGGCGACAACGTCTATACGGCAGTCGGCTACACCTTGTCGGCAAACTCGATGATCATCGGCGATGACGGGATCATCGTCGTCGATCCGGGGCATTCGCCGGCGCTTTCGGCCGAGGTCCGCGCGGAATTCGAGGCAATCACGGACAAGCCGATTCGAGCCATCATCTATACGCATGGTCACGGCGATCACACTCGAGGCGCGAGCGCCTTCGCCGACGAAGGCGCGGACATCGAGGTCTGGGCCCGGGCGAACTTCAATGCCGAGCAGAGGGCCGCAGCCGACGCAGGGCTTGCCGGAATCTCGCGACCGGCGGATACCCAGGGCGGAGACCTGCCTGCCGGCCAGTCGATCGCGTTTAACGGACCGCCGAGGCCGATGTCACCGCAAGAACGCGCAACCCCGGTCCGGCGAGTCGATCCAACCCGCACCTTCGACGACGAGCGAATCGAGCTGAAAATTGCCGGCGTTCAGCTTGAACTCGTCGCCGCTCCGGGAGAAACCGCCGACCAGCTCTATATCTGGCTGCCGGACCAGAGGCTGCTCTTCGCGGGCGACAACGTTTTTCACACCTGGCCCAACGTCTACCCGCTTCGCGGCACGAACCGCTCGATCCGGGACTGGATTGCAAGCCTCGACAAGATGATTCAGGAGGGCCCCGAGCGTCTTGTGCCCGGGCACGGCAACCCTCTCACCGAGAATGTCGTGGAGCACCTCACCAACCGCCGCGATGCGATGCAGTGGGTCTACGACCGCACGATCGAGGGCGCCAGAAGCTTCATGACGCCCGATGAACTCGTCGAATACGTCACCCTGCCCGAACGGTTTGCGTCACTCGATTACCTGGCGGATTACTACGGCAGCGTCTGGGGCACCGTCCGGCAAATCTATGCGCAGGAACTCGGCTGGTTCGACGGCAACCCGCTGAATCTGCATCGAGAAGGCCCCGTTGAACAGTCACAGCGGATGGCCGATTGGCTGGGCGGTGTTGATCGCATGATGGAGTTGGCGCGCGATGCCATGGCGAATGGAGATGCTCTCGGTGCAGCTCAGCTCGCCCAGCACGTCACCCGACTGCGGCCCGACGACCCCACTTCGAAGCGGCTCATGGCGGATGCGCTCGACGCTCTCGGCGAAAACACGCTGAATACACCAGCGCGCCACTATTCCTTCTCATATGCGAATCGCCTCAGACGCGAGGCGGGTGACGACTAGCTACCCACCAGCGAAGCGTTCAGTTCGCCACGCCGACGCACCGTCCCCGGGCCGTTTTGGCATCATTATGATGCTACTACGACATCATAATGATGTTATACTGCGTTAACATCAGGGAGGAAAATCCCATGACGCAAGCCGCCGGCCAAACATTGCCTCCGCCGATGGCGGGCATAGACGTTCCGATTTCAGCCTTCGGCAGCACCAATGCGTTTATACGCGCCGTACGAGAGGGCATTCCCGGAAAGGTTGTGAAGCAGGCCGTGGATGTGGTGGGCCAGCGTGATTTGTTCGTTCGTCTGGTGGGAGTCTCGTCCGGTAATCTGCATCGGGTTTATCAGCGTCCAAGCCTCAGCGCCACCCAGTCGGAGGCGCTTCTGGATGCGCTGCGGGTGTTTTACCGCGCGTCGACGGTCCTGGGTGGGCTGGATGCTGCGCACGAATGGCTGGAGACACCGCTCCCGGCCATGGGTGGCCAACGTCCACTTGATTTCTGCGACACTTTCAGCGGTCGCCGATTGGTGCAGCAGGCGATCGCCAAGATCGAACACGGCGAATTTCCTTGATGCGAATTTACCGGATATGCCGGATCGAGCATCTTGAGAACTTCGAAGGTCACGGGGCCAGTTTCAGACACGGCGGTCGCTGGAACACGGCGGGCGTTCCCGTTCTCTACTTTGCCGAGAGCGCCAGCGTGGCGATGCTGGAAATGGCGAACTATCTGCCGTCACCGCGCCTGGTACCCACCGCCTACCGGCTCGGTGTCTACGAAGTTGCGTCTTCCGCGTCCATGAAAAGATGGCAGGTGCGCGACTTGCCGAAGGACTGGAATGAATTTCCGCATTCGCCGTGGACCCGGAATGCGGGAACCGACTGGCTGCTTCACGGCAAGGAATCGCTTCTCTCCGTACCCAGCGCCGCCGTGCCAGGCGGCTTGGACAATATCGTTCTGGCGAGTCCTCACAGACTTGCGCCTGCCAGGATTCGCCTGATCGAGGCCATTGAGGACATCTACGACTCGCGAGCATTTGCAAGCCGATAGAGATGTCCCGCCATTCGCACCGCGGCGTCAGCATCGTTGCGGACGGTCGCCGAAAAACTTGGCTTTCCGGTGAGGCAGAATTTTATTTAGAATGATATTTTGTCATATAATGCTGAAATTACGCATTAAAATGGTTTTCACATGCTTGTAGAGTTTGCAGTCGAGAATTTTAAGTCCATTCGCGACGAGGCGCGGCTCACTCTGGTTGCAGGTCGCGGAGACGAGCAGCGCGACACACATCTGGTCAAGCCCGAACTCTCGGGAGGTGCGCACAACGAACCGCTGGTGCGTTCCACCGCCATTTACGGACCGAACGCCGCTGGCAAGAGCAATCTGGTCAACGCGTTGGGTACCATGAAATACATCGTTACCCGCTCGACCGAAGGCCTCGATGAGTTGCCGGTGGTCCCCTTTCGTCTGGATCCCGACTGCGAGGACGAGGCGACAATGCTGGAGGTCTTGTTTATTGCCGAAGGAGTCAGATACCAGTACGGGTTCAGGGCAACGCGCCATCATGTAACCGACGAGTGGCTGTTCGCCTGGCCACGCGGGCGTGTCCAGGTTTGGTTCGAGCGCACAGCGAAAGCATGGAAGTTCGGTCCCAACCTCACAGGAGACAAGAAAGTCTGGCAGCGCGCGACTCGGCCGAATGCGCTGTACCTGTCAACCGCGGTGTCACTCAACAGCCGGCAATTGCGGCCAATCCACAATTGGTTCAAGAAGAGGTTGCAGGTGGCCGACGCTAGGGGCTGGAGAAATTCATTTTCGATGTCCTGGTGCCGCGACCAGCGCAAGAGCGAGATCGTTGACTTTCTGAATGTGGCTGACCTCGGCATCGCGGACGTCCGTGTTGTGGAGAAAGAATTTCAACCGGGGCAGCTTCAAGGAGACATGGATCCGGATTGGAAGCACCATCTGGTAGATAAGTTGGCCGGCAAGAAAATCCCCGAATTGCGGTTAAGTCACGATACCGGCAAGAGCCTCCCGAATGAATTGCAGCTCGAAGACGAATCGGACGGAACGCAACGAATCTTCGCCCTGGCCGGTCCATGGCTCGATAGTTTGAAGAACGGGAACGTGGTCGTCTTCGATGAAATGCATGCCAGCCTTCATCCTGCGCTGGTCAGATTCTTGGTCGATCAGTTCCATGATCCTCGGCTGAACGCGAGGGGCGCTCAGCTTGTCTTCACGACTCACGACACATCGATTCTGAACCAGGACGTATTTCGTCGCGATCAAATCTGGTTCTGCGAGCGCAACGAGAAGCAAGAGACCCGTTTGTTCCCGCTTACCGATTTCAGTCCTCGCAAGGGGCTGGAAAACCTTGAGCGGTCATACCTCAGCGGCAGGTACGGGGCGTTGCCGTTCGTCGAGCACCGCATCTAGCATATTCGCTGTGGCCAGACGAAGACCGCGCAAGCCGTCAAAACGGCGGCTCCTGAAACGCGAACCTTACGAGCGCGTTCTGATCGTTTGCGAAGGCTCGAAGACGGAGCCGCTCTACTTCAGCGAAATAAGGAGCCGATACCGGCTGAGTGCGGCCAACGTAGCAGTAGTCCATGAAGGCTCGGCTCAAGGACGCAAAAGCTAATGCCCAACGAACAATTGTCGATGGCAGGAAAACGAACAATCCAAACCCAAGTACAGAAATTCATCGGCTTGTGAACTACCTGCAACATCTGAAGGCCGATGCCGGGCCTGCGCAAGCTACAAACATGTATGAGTAAGGGTAGAACTCAGGTCTGAGGCAGCGTTAGCGACCGGGCTTAGGCAGCAGGCGATTCTCGCGCGATCCAACCTTATTCGTTGTCTTCGTTCGGTGCCACTCAGTTCTGTGCCGGGCAATACTGTTTGATGAAGTCATTGTGATCGGGCAGCTTGGCAAGATTATGATTTACAAAAGAACTCAGCTTTTCGAGTTCTCGCCTTAATGCCTCCGGTGACAATATACGACCTGCACCGTGACGATGTTTCGGGAACATACCCTGCCCAATCATCACCTGAACCCAGGAGTGCGTGCGAAACAAGTTCACCAAATCCGGCCACACATGGCCATTTTCCTGAAAGAGCTCCATGCGGTGAGCGAGGCTGTCCGGGATATCCATGGTGCGATAATAATTCCAGAATTCACTGTCATCCCGTTGCGTCTGCTTGTAGTGCAGGATGATGAAATCGCGCACAGCCTCCCATTCAATCCGGGTTTCACGGTTATAGTGCTCGGCCAGCGGCGCCATTTCGCCTGAAAACGGGAAGAGCTTCATCAGGCGTATCAGCGAAGTGGTAATCAAGTGTATGCTGGTCGATTCAAGTGGCTCGAGAAAGCCGCTCGATAAACCTATGGCAACACAGTTCTTGTGCCACGAATTTGTTCGGAGACCGGTTTTGAATCTCAGAAGGCGGGGCTCGGTGATGGTCTTTCCAGTGATATTGCCGAGCAAAGTCGCACGGGCATCGTCGTCGGAACAAAACCGGCTGCTGTAAACAAGGCCATTGCCGGTACGGCTTTGCAGGGGGATACGCCACTGCCACCCGGAGGCATGTGCAATGGCGCGTGTATAGGGTGGAGGCGGTTCGGTACTTGTAGTCTGTACTGCCTGAGCGCGGTCGGCGGCCAGCCAATGGCTCCAGTCCTCGTATTCGACATCCAATGCACCGCCGATAAGCAGGCCTCTGAAGCCGGTGCAATCTATGTAGAAATCACCGGCGACCTTCCTGTCTTGCTCCAACTCCAGCGATTGGATATTGCCCGTCTCCGGATCGACGGTAATTTCGCTGATCTTGCCTTCGACTCGCCGGACACCGAGCGATTCGCTTTTTTGCCGCAGAAATCCGGCGTAGGCCGTTGCGTCCAGGTGATAGGCGTACGCCAGTGGCGTTTCACCAACTTTTACCGCGAATTTGCCGGCCTTCGCCGCCTTCAATTCGAGGCAATAGTCCTCCAGGCTGCCGCCAAAACCATTGGCATGCGCTTCCATCCAGTACTGGTGGAATCCCGCCATCCAGGTACTTTGCCCGATAGTACCGAACGAGTGAACGTAGCTGTCGCCCGGCCTGCCCCAGTGGTCAAAGACAATGCCGAGCTTGAACGTTGCCTGGGTTGCGCGCATGAACTCGCGCTCGTCGACTTTAAAGATATGGTGAAAATTGCAGATGGTGGGAACGGTCGCCTCGCCCACACCCACGGTTCCGATCCGGTCGGATTCGACCAGCGTGATTTCGAGCAGGTTACCCAGCCGCGTGACCAGGCTGTACGCTGTCAACCAACCAGCCGTTCCGCCGCCGGCGACGACTACGCGAATTTTCTCCTCCATCTAACTACGATCCCCGAGTTTGTTCGCCGAGCGCTCACAGCGTAGCTGACCGAGCCGTGTGACGTGTCATTGCGCGGCGGCGAATCCGCCAACTCCGCAAACCGCGCCGCGCAGTTGGCCCCGCTTTCCGCCGCCCACCGCCGAAGCTTGCGCCTCCACAACGAAAACGTGCTCGGCGCCAGTTGCTCCGCGGTTCAATTTACGCCAGCGATTCGCCGCGCCGCCGTGAGCAACTCTGCGCCCGTTTTGCAATCGATGATCGCGTCGCCCACAGCCGCCAATTGCTCCGGCTCCGAGATGCCCGCTAGCAGCGCCGACAGGCGTTCGCCCGCGCTGGCGCCGAATCGGCGCGACGCCTGACGCGCCAGTGAGTGCCGATAGTGTTCAATACCTTCCGTGCGGCCCCGCGCATGAATCTGCGCCTTCTGCTCCCGCCACCTCTCAACCGCCAACGATCCCATAGCTTCCACCTCTCCTTCAGCCACCATCCGGTCCAGTTCCCGGCGCGACTTGTCGTCCAGGTCCGCCAGCACGCCGTACTCCTCCGCCCACGACCGCCTCAGCCACTCGGCGAACGCCACCCGCAGCCCCAGGTGCTCCGGTCCCGCCAGCGTCGCAGACAGCCGGGGCAAAACCGGCTGCGCCTCTTCCAGCGTGGCCTTCTCCAACGCGATGTGCAAGCCGACCGCGTTGTCCCACGGTACCCCGCCGACATCCGCCTTGCCCATGTCCAGCAGCACGTACCGGTTCGACGGCCGCAACCGCGCCAGCACCGGGGGCGCCGGGGCGAACAGCTTCGAAACGTCCAGCGCCGCGGTCCAGCGCCGCTTCCCATTGTAGACTACAAACGGGATCACCGGCGGCAGCGGAACCGTCGAGCGCGCGTCCTCGCGAAACCCCTCCCCACGGCGCACCAACCCCTCCAGGGCGAGCCCCGTGTAAGTCAGCACCCGCAAGGCCATGCTCCGGTCCACGCTGGACTGGAACTCCAGCAGAACCAGCACGTGAACCCAGCCATCCGCCGGCGCCGCGCGGGCGCGAAGCCGCCACATCAGGTCGCCCTCGCGCCGTTCCAGCCGCCGTCCGACGTGCGACGTCGGCAGCGGTTCCAGGGTGTCGAAGTCGAAGCCCGCCTCCGCCCCGTCGGGCAGGAACCCGCGCAGCAGGTCCGCGACCATTCGGGGATGGGAATAGATCAGCTTGTAGGCGGGGTCGTGCATGGAATCCGTCCAGAAATCGGTCGATGTGCCCGGGGGCACGTGTTCAAGTGCCACGATTGTATGGACCGGATATCCCCCGGGGGCATCGCATTTCTTGGCAGAATCGAGAGATTCGCGGTACCTGGGGAGAGAAAATCGCTATGTTCCCAATCTGTACGCTACCGATTCACGCCAGCCTGCGTCGCAGCGTATCGGCGGTATTCGTCGATCTCCAACAGCACCGGCACGAAGCCGACTACGATATGGGGAGACAGCTCACACGGGTTGAGGTTCTCAGCATAGTCAGCGACGCAGAGCGTGCTTTTGTCGACTGGAGCGAGGTGCGCAATTCGGTTCAGGCCGACACATTCATCGTGGGCTTGCTGACTTTCGAGAAGATACGACTGTAACGCTGCTACTGCTCTAGCGAGGCTTCGCCTCAGACCGACGAGGCATGTTTCGATCTGACCCGGCGACCGGGAAGCACCCCGGCCGTTGCTCCGCTCTGCGGCCGAAGCCGCGTTTATATGTCGCGCTCGGGTGTCGGTGGCCGTGCAGTGGCCGGTGAGGAGCCCATCGACCGGAGTCAGAGCAAGGTTCAGGGCGAGTGGAACCTCGTTTGCCTGGTGTTGAAAGTCAAGCGGATGCAGGGGCTCTGGGCGGCTTGTTGACGGGGACGGTGTCTCGATGACGGGAATCCGGCGCCACGATGGGGCCAATCGGGGGCCAGCCAGGGCGCGCGGGACGCCGTCGCCATCCTTTCACTCTGCATTTATCCTGTTATCTGCCCAACCATGTCGATGTGCCGCCATCCCAGCATATTCGTCACGGCGCGAATCGTTCTGCAGCGCAAGCTCCTGACGCTTGCGCGGGCGGCGCGCCGGGACGTAATGTTACACTCGTTTATGGGGTGGGATATGGTACCCGGCGTTGGATCGGCATGCCGGGGGTTGTGCGATGCGGGTTGCGGCGGGGAAATTGCTTTGTCGAAGGAAGAGCGCGTGAAGCTTGAGAGGTGGGTTTCCACACCGCCCTCCGTCCGTCACTCGGAGTACACCTTAACAACCTGTCCAATAAAGTGGGACCACCTCAACGATTCAATGTGCGACCGCATCGAAAGCGAATGGTCGGTGGATGGCAATATCCACGATTACCGCCTCGTCGTGCCGGAAAACACGATGGCTTTTCTGCGTCTCCCGACGCCCCCGGCCAACGAAGTCCGCGCCGACGCCAACTTTTACGAACCGGAACTCGTCCAAATTCCCACCGATGCAATCAGCGAAGAATTCAACGGGAGCGGCATTGGACGGGACGGACCCGATCTTGTTTACCCGCTCGGGCCGGGCAGCCATACATTCACAGTGTTGCATTCCCCGGCGAATTTTTGACGCGATCATGGACATCAGGCAACGGCTTAAGTCGTGGAACCGCGACAAGTGGGAAAGGAAAAACCATGCGATGTATACCGTCCATGGCGAGAATCGATGGCCGTGGTTCAATGACCGACTCGACCCCGATATCGAAGAATTCTTTCGTGAGCGGAATTTGCTCCAACTCGACATCCTCGATCTCGGCACTTGCAGCGGATCGCAGGCGATGGAACTTGCCCGCAGGGGCCACCGGCTAGTAGGCACCGATATATCCGAGACCGCCATCAAACAGGCCAAACTCGCGCTCGGCGGGGAACAAGGCCTGCAAATCGAGTTTTTGCTCGACGATATTTCCGCTTCAAACCTGTCTGAGAATCGATTCGACCTCGTGCTCGATCGAGGTTGTTATCATTCGATTTGCATGTTCAATCACTACGAATACGTCGCCAGCATTAAACGGATTCTGCGGCCCGACGGCACACTTCTGCTGAAAATCATGAGCAGCGAGGAAGAGCGTTTCGTCAATTACGACAAGTTCGGCGACAAACTCATCCAGATGCCGTACCATTTTGAAAAGAAACAAATTCTGGACCTGATTTCCCCGCATTTCGGCATTGAGGAAATCAGGGATAGCTTCTTTTACAGCAGCGTGTTCGATCCTCCGGCCAAAGCCCGCTTCCTGATCGTCCGCAATACCTGAGCCTCGAAACGGATCGGCTTAGCACTTCGGCTCGATGTCCCGCAACTCCCGCCAAGCCCGGATCTTGTCCGACCGCCCGAGGGCGTCGTGTGCCGTCGTGCTGTGATAAAGGGGGTTGGCCCTACGCCTTAACCGCTCGCTTCGTTCAGTGCCACTCAGTTCCGCGCCGGTCCTCCACTTGCCCGGTCGTGCGGCGCCCCCCAGTTGTCAAAGGCAATGCCGAGCTTGAAGGTTGCCTGGGTTGCGGGCAGGGGGCCGCACGTGGCGCGGGGGGACGGCTCGCAGGGCCGCTAATGTTGCGCATTTGCTACAAACTATTTTTTGCGGGTTTCGGCGACTCAAGGCTTTTCTGACCAAGGGGAAGTGTGCTAAATTCGCCCGTTAGATGTCGCCTTGATCATGCTGGCGCGTGCGTCGGGCGTACTGAGACTATGGCTAGAGGTAATGTAGGGTAATGAAGATGGTTGAAACCAAAACAACAATGCAGAAAACCAAATTGGCTACCGCCGTATCGGCAGCTTTGTCCATCATGGCCGGCCAAGCGAGTGCGCAGCAGGCCGGTGAGGGCCTCGAGGAGGTCGTGGTCACCGGAATTCGCGGCAGTTTGCTGGCGGCCATGGATGTCAAGCGTGAGTCTTCAGGCGTGGTGGACGCCATTTCCGCCGAAGATATCGGCAAGTTCCCCGACACCAACCTGGCGGAGTCGCTGCAGCGCGTTACCGGTGTGTCCATCAACCGCGTCGAGGGCGAGGGTTCAGAGGTCACGATTCGCGGCTTCAGTGGCGACTTCAACATCGTGACCCTGAACGGCCGGCAGATGCCCGCGGCCGACGCCCGGGGCGTCTTCTTCGGCATCAACGCCAACATCAGAACCGGCGATTCGCGCTCCTTCGACTTCTCGAACCTCGCGTCCGAGGGAGTATCGGGTCTGCAGGTGTACAAATCGGGCCGGGCCGGGGTGCCCTCCGGCGGTCTTGGCGGCACGATCAATATCGAAACCATTCAGCCCCTGGAATCGGCCAACCAGTTTTCCATTGGCGCAAAAGCCCTCTCTGACTCCGGCGGTGGCACGACGCCGGAGATAAGCGGTCTGGGCAACTGGACGAACGATGAGGGCACCTTCGGCTTGTCCGCCTTCGGTTCCGTCCAGGAGCGCGAATTCTCGAATCGCACAGCGTTGCACAACAGCGGGCGCGGAATCGTCTGGCAGTTTCCCTTCAATCCGAACATCCCCGCCTTCGCCAACGCCAACCTGGTCAACGCACCCGGCCCGGATCAACTGGCCGGCTTCCCGCACTCTGCGGCCCTCGCATTCAGCGAGAGCTCGCGCGAGCGCACCAACGCTGCGCTGACCCTGCAGTGGGCGCCTTCGGACCGCATGACCGTTACCGCGGATGGCCTGTTCGCACGGAACGATCAGTTTGCAAAAAGTGCTTCGGATCTACCCTTCTGGGTCCGCCAGTTCGACTTTGTCGCCTTCAATGGCAACCCTGTCCTCAGTCAGCCGGACTTTTTGTCCGAGCCGCTCGTGTCCGGCGGCGGCAGCGACTTCAGCCAGGCGGGCAAGGAGCTCCCTTTCCGGAACAGCTTGTTCGCGATGCGGGACGAGTTGACTTCGTTCGGCCTCAACGTCGACTATCAGCTCAACGACTCGCTGACGTTGAACTTCGACGCGGCCCATGGCAATGCGGTCGCCAAGGGCAATCACCCGAGTGGCGCCCTCATTGAAGGAACCTCCCTCGGCGGTCAGGCTGTCGCCGCCCACATCGTGGACTACCGCACTGAGATACCCAACGTCGCCCAGGCCATTGCGGACGGCTCTGGCCCCAGCACAACCATGGTCGGCGGCCGGGAGGTTACCTTCCCCGGCGGTAATGCGAATGGAATCTTCGAAAAGTCGGATCTCGGGCTCCAGTACATCATTCAGGAATTTGGTACCCAGGATACCGTCATCGACCAGGCCAAGATGGCAGTCGCCTTCGACAACGGCGGTCCGGTCACGGCCAATTTCGGCGCGGGCTTTGTCAGCCACGAAATGCACTCGGTCTACGAGCGCTACCGGGACGAAATCGGCGGTTGGAACACCGGCTTCATCGGCGATATCGCGACGCTGATGGGGGAAGAAGTCATTGAAGACGTATGCATAAGCTGCCAGTTTGAGGATCACAACAATCAGTTTCTGACGGCGGACGAACTGGTCCGGGATTTCACCGCCGCCGGCGGAACGGTGGCCCCGGGCGCCAGTCTGCGACTTGTGGGCCAGGAAGCGTTCTTTATCGATCCGTTGGCGGTGGCGGAGGCTTTTGACGGCTTCGTCAACGGCGGCGGGGCACAATACGACTACAACAACCGATCCACGGTAAGCATCGCCGACAACGTCATCACCGAGGACGTAGTGTCGCTTTACGGCGAGGGCGTTCTGGATGGCGAAGTCGGCGGCAGGCCGATGCAGGTCGTGGTCGGCCTGCGCTGGGAGCAGACGGACGTCGAATCCGTAACACTGCAGTCGGTTCCCATGTTCAAGAAATGGACATCGGACAATGACCTCGCCACGGTGTTCAGCTCGGACGTGCAGGCGGTGTCGCAGACGTTCGATTATGACAACTTGCTGCCGAGCCTCGACTTCTCGGTGGATGTCAACGACAACCTGAAAGCGCGCGCCTCGTTCAGCACCACCATCGCGCGCGCGCCGTATAACAACATGTTCGTCACCACCAATGCCGGTAATCCGAGCACGGCGACGTACCTGGGCGGCGTCGCCACCGGCAGCAGGGGCAACGCGCAACTGGAGCCGCTGGAGTCCGACAACTTCGACCTGTCGCTGGAGTGGTACTACGGCGAGGGCAGCGCCTTTACGGTCGCCTTTTTCGACAAGTCGGTGAAGAACTTTATCGGCAACGAGCAGGTAACGACAAACCTGTTCGGCCTGCGCGATGTCACCAACGGAGCCCCGGGTACCCGCCTGGGCCAGGCCATCGACGCATTGAATGCTCATACCAAAGCAGATGGTACTTCAGCTGGGCTGACCGAGACGAACCTCTTCACCATGACCGCGCTCATCGATAATGATGCGTGCCTTGAAAATGTAGTTTTTCAGGCGGGGCCAAATGCAGGGAATACTGTCGCTGGATCCGGCTCCATGGGATTCATCGACCCCGATGATGATGGGGGCGCCGCGCTGTCGTCCGACATCGCCACCGCGTGTGATATCGAGCCCAACTCGAACGATCCATTGATGAACTTTGTCGTTCAGCAGCCCACAAACCAGGCGAGCGCCAATATCCAGGGCCTGGAATTGAACTGGGTGCACTTCTTCACCGGCAACCTCAACGGCTTCGGCTTCCAGGCCAACTCGACCTTTGTCGACGGTGACATCGGCTACGATGTGCTCGCCAACCCGCACACCGAGGACCAGTTTGCCCTGACGGGCTTGTCGGACTCGTGGAATCTCATGGGCTTCTACGAGAACGAAAGGTTCAGTGTGCGTTTGCACTACAACAACCGCGGTGAATTTCTGGCCAACACCAACGTCAGCCAACGCATTCCGCGGTTTGTTGACGAGTTCTCGCAGCTTGACTTCAGCGCCAGCTATGCTGCCACCGATAATCTGACCATTTTCCTGGAGGGCATCAACCTGCTGGACGAACCGATCGTCTTCCGCGGCCGCACGGATCAACAATTCCAGTCCTTCCAGGAAGGCGATATGCGCCTGTACCTGGGTGCGCGGTACCTCTTCGCGAGGTAGAAGTCGGCAGGACCAGAGCAGGTACCTGGGTACCCACCGGCATGTCGGTGGGTACCCGCTTTCATTTTAATACAGCCTGATGTTGAAGATCTTTCTCAGGACCTGCTGGCCATTTATGCGGCTGCCGCGCTTGGGGAAGCGGCATCGGCGCCGGACCCGCTTCGAGGCCGGCTGGGGTGACAAATATCCTGCGATCGGGCTAGGCTGGAGCGCCGACTGGGACCGTTTGACCGCGCTGTTCCACTTTCCGCCGGCGATCCGTAAAGTTTTTTTGTCACCAATGCGATTGAATCGCTGAACTACTCGCTGCGCAAGGTGCTAAAGTGAATATTGCAATTGTAGGCTTGGGCTTTGGAGCTGAGTTCATTCCGATTTATCAGAAGCACCCTCATGCGAATATGCATGCAATCTGCCAGCGTTCGGAATCGGATCTCAATAAAGTAGGAGATGTTTTCAACATCGATCCGGCTCATCGTTATCGCTCGTATGAAAAGCTTCTGGAAGATCCAGAGATTGACGCTGTGCATATAAATACACCCATCCAGCTCCACGCGGAACACACGCTGATGGCTCTGCGCGCGGGCAAGCATGTTTCATGTACTGTGCCGATGGCGACAAGTGTTGAGGATTGCAGGGAAATTGTAGAAACGGTCGCGGAGACGGGATTGAAGTACACAATGGCAGAGACGGTTGTGTACAGCCGCGAATATCTGTTTGTAAAGGAGCTCTACGAAAAAGGGGAATTGGGAAAAATTCAATATTTGCAAGCCAGCCATCCCCAGGATATGGAAGGCTGGCCCGACTATTGGCAGTATATGAAACCCATGCACTACGCAACTCATGTTGTCAGCCCCGTTCTCGGACTTACCGACAAGGAAGCAGAATATGTATCCTGTTTCGGTTCGGGAACAATCAGCGATGATCTTATCGAAAAATCGGGTTCTCCCTTTGCGGTGGAAACATGCCATATCAAGTTGAAGAATTCCGACTTGACCGCTCACATTTATCGTTCATTGTTTGATACGTCACGTCAATATCGAGAAAGCTTTGACGTTTACGGATCCAAGAAGTCCTTTGAATGGCCGCTTATCGAAGGGGAGGAGCCGGTTCTTCATACGGCAAAGAAACCCGAACCGGAAATACCGGAACGCATCGCGGTACCGGATTATGGACATCTTCTGCCGGAAGAGATTCGCGAGTTTACCTTGGAAGGAGTGTATGACGCAGATGAACATGCTCACCTGTCCTTCATCCAGGGAGCTGGCCACGGTGGTTCTCACCCGCACCTGGTGCATGAGTTTGTCGACTCTATTGTTAACGATCATGATCCTTACCCCAATGCGGTCCAATCTGCAAACTGGACATGTGTTGGCTTGCTTGCCCATGAGTCTGCTATGGAAGGCGGAGTCATAAAACGACTACCCGACTTCACATTATCAGAAACATAGGAATGTGAATTTATCTGTTGTTCAAAAATAAACGGAACGAGACTACGGACTGATGAAAAAACAACTCTATTTATTCTCTCCCCTGACCTTCCTTACTGTCCTGATTGCATTCGGCTGTGTGAATAATGATACATCGGTCCAAACAAGTACCGCTGCTCAAAAGAACAGACTGAACAATTTCGTTGATTGGGCTACTTATCGTGGCGATCAGGAAGGAACTGGATACTCCTCTCTAAGCCAGATTACAACCGCAAATGTTCAGTTGCTGGAAGAAGTGTGGACCTATGATACAAGGAATCTTGTCCGGCCGGGAATGTCATCCAACCCGATTGTTATTGAAGGTGTGATGTATTTTGCCGATTCCGAATTGAATCTTGTTGCCCTGGATGCAGCAACCGGAGAAGAACTCTGGCTGTTTGATCTGTCGGAACACCATTCCAGAGGAGATTATCTCGCCAGTGGCATCATGAGAGGGGCGGTGTATTGGGAAGATGAGAATGGCAACAACTCAAGAATCTTCCATCTTACGAAAGATCTTGTCTGGGCAATTGACCCGGACGACGGCACCCTTGTAGAGTCGTTCGGTAGCGGCGGATATATTGATCTAAAGGAAAATCATGTCTGGCCTGCTCACCTGCTGGAAAATAAAATAACGAACACCTCACCTCCTGTAATCTATGATGACCATTTGATTTTGGATTCAAATGTAGCGGAAGGACGAGAAGAGCCCCCTGGTAACATCAGATCCTTTAACGCGTTAACCGGGGAGTATGAATGGAGATTTCACACCATTCCCCTGGAAGGACAGCCCGGGTATGAGACATGGGAATGGGAAGATGACATGATTTACGGGGGCGCCAACTCATGGGGTGGATTCACCGTTGATGAAGAAAGAGGCTGGGTGTTTGCCGCTACGGGTTCAGCCACCGGTGGAATCCATGGAGGTGGCGGTGCGAGACCTGGCATGAACCTCTTCTCGAATTCCGTTTTAGCCATTGATGCGGAGACTGGAGAACTGCAATGGTATTTCCAAACGATGCACCACGATATTTGGGATTATGATATCGCTCCTGCACCGATGTTGGCTACCATTACGCAAGATGGCGAAGAACGGGATGTGGTCGTTCAAACAGGGAAACAGGGCAAGGTATTTGTATTTGACCGGGATACCGGAGAATCCCTATTTCCCATTGTAGAAAAACCGGTACCGACAGACGCGGCATTCGGTGAAGTTGCTTATCCAACTCAACCATGGCCTTTAAAACCTGACCCACTTGTAAGAACGTCAGTTTATGAGTCCGATTTGACCACCATCACGCCCGAGTCTCACGCATCTGCACTGGAGCTATTCAAAAGACTGAGAGCCGGACCGATGTATACACCTCCAAGTGTAGAAGGAACGATCGTACAACCCGGAATTCACGGAGGGAACGAATGGGGCGGCCCGGCTTTCGATCCGGAGACAAATATTGCCTACGTAAACGTAAATGACTTCCCATTTATACTGACGCTGGACATCATACATCCTGATCAATTCGCAGATTTGACGGAGACGGCCCAGGGGAGAACAATTTATCTTGCAGCCTGTGCGGTTTGTCATGGTGCCGATCGAGAAGGAGGGATAGCTGTTGCTCTCGATAATACAACGCTCAGTGCTGACGAACTGAGAGATGTCATTACACAAGGCGTAAATGCGATGCCGGCCTTTCCTGCCTTTGACGAAGATGAATTGGATAATGTTGTAGCCTTTCTTCAAAGTGAACCTGGTGCAGCAACTTCCACATCCGATATCGATTTGAGTGACGAAAATTTGACGTGGAGTGGAGGAGAGGGCGAATTGAGTTGGTCCACATCAACCCCACAGTATGTACCTCAGTTGGAATATTTCACAGACCATATGGGGTATCATGCAATTCAACCACCATGGGGGAAACTCGTTGCGGTAGATGTTGCAAGAGGCGACATTTTATGGTCGGTCCCACTCGGAGAATATCCCGGATTGGTGGAAATGGGGATTCGAAATACCGGTGCTGAGAACTTTGGCGGAATGGCTGTTACACAAGGAGGTTTGATCTTTATAGCAGCAACAGAAGATAACCGGTTCAGAGCATTTGATAAGGCCAGCGGCGTGCTCTTGTGGGAATTCGAGATGGATTCACCCGGCTTTTCGACTCCCTCCGTTTACGAAATTGATGGAAGACAATATGTTGTGATTGTAGCAGGCGGCGGCGGCGGTCGTTATCGTTCGCCTGTAACACAGGATATTGGAAGGAGGGTTCATGCATTTGCGCTGCCGGAATCGGAAATTCAATAGGGTAAGCGGGATGCTTGAATATTGATTATCAAGTCGCGCCAAAACAGAACTAAACAACAATGTGAATCAATCTACGAGATAAAGATCGAGGGCCAAATAGATGAATACGATAACGAATAAAATACTTCTTTCTATTTTGACGGTGGTTTTTTCCGGCAGCCTGCCTCAATACGCCGGAGCGCAGGACACAGATCCATTGAAAATCCTGATGATTACCGGCGGGGGACCCTGGCACGATTACAATACGCAAAAGGACCAGATCAGAGAGGGACTGCTGGAGCGTCTTTCGAACATCGATATTACAACCGACTATGAAGGTGCGGATACGCTTACCATGGAATCAACCGATTTCCATTTCTCCCGTCATTTGGAGGAAGACTGGGCGGCGGAGTTCGATGTTGTCATCTACAATCACTGTAACCTTCAAGTAAAGGATGAAGCCTATGTAAAGGGAATCATCGCCGAGCACGTCAAGCATCAATTACCTGCCGTAATGCTCCACTGCCCCATCCATCTCTATCAATATGCGGAGGGCGATGCACCGTATGCCTGGTGGGATTTTACCGGTGCTGTTTCATACGCCCACGAGAAGGAAAATCATCCCAATACTCCTCCCTACACGATCGAGGTTCTGGAGCCGGATCACCCGACCATGAAGAACTATCCTCCTTCGTGGCGGACGCCTAGAGGCGAGTTGTATCTGATCATTGATTTACATGAAAATGCGATTCCGTTGTCTCACGCCTATTCGGTGGAGACACACTCCTATACCGAAACGGCCTGGATACACGAACACGAAGGCATTCGGATTTTCACCAGTTCACTGGGGCATCATAATCCTTCGATGGGCTCGGATGTGAATTTGAATCTTATTGCATCGGGCGTGCTCTGGGCGGCGGGAAAACTTGAAGAAGACGGTTCGCCAGCCCCGGGATATGAAGGAGAACGTGGACTTGGGTGGATTTCTCTTTGGGACGATACGCTCAACGGTTGGGTTGAAAGCGGCGGTGTCGTGGATTGGACGTCTGCTCACTGGTATGGTCGACTGGATAGCGAAATGATCTGGCCGACCTACGACAATGCCTTGGCCGGAGAGTCGTTCCGATTTGACGGCGACACCCTGATTGTGGAGGGAGATCAGAGAAATCTGTTCTATGACGGTTTGATCGCGGGCGGATATTTCAAGAATTTTGAATTCAAGGTTGATGCCTATACCTATCCCGGGTCGGCTTCGGGAGTCTATTTTCATACGCGTTACGAAGAGGATGGACGTCCTGCCGTTGGTTATGAAGCTCAGATTAACGCCAGCCGAGCCGGTGAGAGCATGACCGGCAGCCTGGTTGGAGCAAGCGAACTGGAGACCGCCCCACACGGCGATAACGAATGGTTCAGCTACTACATCAAGGTTGACGGCAAGAACGTAACGGTAAAGGTGAATGGTGAGACAGTCAACGAATTCACCGAACCCGCGGATGCAGATGGACCGGCCAGTCTCCGCCGGGGCACGATCGCCCTGGAGTCCGTGGGCTCCGACAGCCGTGTTGAGTTTCGGAATCCGATGATTCGTCTATTGCCGGATTGATAATCAGGGCTCCTCCGCAGAATCGGTAACTGTCAGTTCGGGTTTGAACTTCTACAGTTCAGTGTATTTTGTAGTCTTTGAACTAAACAAAGGTGTGACTTAATCTACGAGACAAAAATCGAGGGCCCAATAAATGAATACGATTAAGTGTGCTTCCAAAAGAATACTCCTTTCTGTTTTAGCGCTAGTTTTTTGTGCTGGCCTACCTCAATACGCCGGAGCGCAGAACGCAGATCCATTGAAAATCCTGATGATTATCGGTGGGGGGCCTTTTCACGACTACTTTACCCAAAAGAGACAGCTTGAAGTGGGGCTGTCTGATCGCATCGGTAATATCGAGCTTACCATTGACCATAACGAGGGTGAAGGTAAGGAGGATATGCATTTCAAATTCGAAAGCCTGTTAACCGATGAGTGGGGGCCGCAATTTGATGTGGTGTTATACAATAACTGTAATCTCGATATGGGCGATGCTGAACATGTTGAACAACAAATGGCTGCCCATGCCGAGCACCAGGTACCTGCCGTACTGCTGCACTGCCCAATGCACCTGCATCGGACTACTACCCCGGTATGGTACAACTTTACCGGAGCCGTCTCCTATCAGCATGAAGTTGTTCGAATGCCTTTTACGATAGAAGTGTTGGAACCGAATCATCCGATTATGGTCAATTTCCCCGGGACCTGGCGGACTCCCATGGGAGAGCTGTACATGCCTATCGAGCTAAAGGACAATGCTACCCCGCTGGCACGTGCCTACAGTGTCGAAGCCGCTGAATTTTTTCCCATAGCCTGGACCCACGAATACGAAGGGGTTCGAGTGTTCGCCAGCACGCTGGGTCACCACGCTCCGACCATGGGCGCGGATGTGAATCTGAACCTGGTGGCGGCCGGCCTGTTGTGGGCAACCGGCAAGCTTGACGACACTGGGAGCCCTTCGGAAGGATATTCAGGCGAGCGGGGACTGGGATGGAACTCCCTGTGGAAAGGAGGGACCCTGAACGGCTGGCGTGCCAGCCAGACGACGAACTGGGCTGAAATGAGATGGTTTGAAGGAGTGGCTGTCTGGCCCACGAAAATGAACACGGGCACCGATGCCTTTCAAATTGGCCCCAATGAAGCGGCTTCAAATACCATTGTTGTCGAGGGTCCGCAGAGCAACCTGTTCTATGCAGGGCACATTGACGGCGGTGATTTCAAAAATTTCGAATTCAAGATTGATGTCTATACCTATCCCGGGTCGGCCTCGGGGGTCTATTTTCATACCCGTTACAAGGAGGAGGGACCTCCTACGTTTGGTTATGAAGCTCAGATCAACGCCAGCCGGCCCGGTGAGAGCATGACCGGCAGCCTGGTTGGGGCGAGCGAGGTGAAGACTGCCCCGCACGGCGATAACGAATGGTTCAGCTACTACATCAAGGTTGACGGCAAGACAATAACGGTAAAAGTGAATGATGAGACGGTCAACGAATTCACCGAACCCGCGGATGCAGATGGACCGGCCAGGCTCCACCGAGGCACGATCGGCCTTGAGTCCGTGGGCTCCGACAGCCGTGTTTACTTTCGGAATCCGATGATTCGTCTATTGCCGGACAACAATTAGAGAAGGCCATATTTTGCACGTTTGTCGTGCACGCGGGCGGTGTCACGCACCTGCGGCGCATCGCGGCACCAGGCAAGCGACACGAGAGTGGCCCAGCCAAGTGACACGATAGCGGCGGACAGCCTGGCAGAGCGGGTACTGCGAAATGCCCGCGGCGACCGTGTCACGCTGCTGAATTACGGCGCTCGACTGACCCGCATCGAACTGCGGCTGCCGGACGGCATCCGCAACGTGATTCTCGGTTATGAAGATCGCGCGGGTTTCCTGACCGACCCTTACTTCATGGGCGCGACCGTCGGGCGTACCTGCAACCGCATTGCCGGTGCACACTTCAAGCTCGGTGGTGTTGACTACCCGCTCGATGCCAACGAGGGGGAAAACCACCTGCACGGCGGTGCGGGCGGCTTTCACAACAGGCACTGGTCGATCGATGCGGCGGTCCCGGACGATACGGGGCGGTTTCGGCTGCGGTCAGCGGATGGCGACCAGGGCTACCCCGGAACGCTCGAGGCGAGCGTCACGTACCGCTGGACGGATGAACGCGAGCTCGTGATCCGGCTGGAAGCCGAGACCGACCGGCAGACACATGTCAACATGACCAACCACGCCTATTTCAATCTCGCGACTGGCGGTGCCGACGTGCTCGGACATCGCTTGCATGTTGCCAGCCGGCAAATCCTGCAGGTCAACGAGGATCTGCTGCCGACCGGCGATTTCCTCGATATCGCCGGTACCGGACTGGATCTGCGCCAGCCAGCGGCGCTGCGTGATGTCATCGGGTCGCGGCACCCGCTTGTCGTGCGCACGGGCGGATTGGACTTCAACTATATTCTGGGCGAATCCGGCGGTCGTGCCGAGCTTGAGAGCCCGAACGGCGACCTTTGCCTGCGAATGACGACAACGTGCCCCGGGCTTCAGGTATACGGCGGGCAGAAACTCGGACCGCCGTTCGCGCGGAACCGCGGCCTGTGCCTCGAGCCCCAGCACTTTCCCGATACACCCAATCAACCCGGCTTTCCCGGTACGCTGCTTGCGCCGGGCGAGCGCTATTCGCAGACGACGCGCTACCGCTTTATGGCGGCCGGCTGAACGTCACTGACACACTCAGGAGTCGGGCGGCCAATGCCGACTCCGGTACCGGCTGGGCGAAAATCCCCGGGAAAAGGGCAAAGCAGACCGGCTTTGGCTATTACTGGCAGTTACCGGTGTCAAAAATCCTGGATTCGGACAGGCTGGGCCTTTTCCCATTCCTCCTGGTCGACGTTTCGAACCGTTTGGGTAAAGACAAACGTCCCGAATTTATTGCCGACCACCAAATCGATCAGCCCATCTCCATTGAGGTCTCCGCTTGCCAGTCGCCGTCCGATGCCCGCCTGGTCGTCGATCAGATGAGGAACGAATTCTGCCTGGCCATCCTGGCGCGTGAGCCGGAAATAATAGATCACCGGGGCCTGCCGGGACCCGGGGTCGCCGAAGTCGTGAGCCCGGTAGGTCTTTCCGGTCACAATGTCCATCAGACCGTCGTCATCGACATCGACAAGATCTACTGCGTGGAGCTGGGAAAATTGAACCCCATAAGGGTTGTCGGTATTTGTCTCCTGCTTGCTCAGGATACTATGCTCCTGAAAGGTGATCTCATCTCCGGTACGGCTCTGTTCGAACCAGCTCAGGCCCCAACCGTGAGAGTCCAGGCTGGTGATGACGTCGTTGAGCCCGTCGCCATTCACGTCATAGGCGAACATCTGGGCGCCCCCCCTCAAACCATCGAACGGATTTTCTCCGCTCCGATCAAAGAATGGGAAGGGGTGAAAAGCCCAATCCGGATCGCCTTGCAGGGAGGAGGGTTGTTGCAACCATCCTTCCCCGTGCAGAAGGTCCATGCGTCCGTCGCCGTCGACATCCCCGTAGCCCATGCCGTGGGTGTAGTGATGAACCACCTCTTCGCTGGTCGATATCGGGTGAAAGATCCAGGGAAGCGTCGGAGCTACAGGGTTCGGCGAGGCATAGCCGTAATGTACGCTGTAGGCCATCAACAGTTCAGGCACTCCATCGCCGGTAATGTCTCCGAATTCAGGTGATTCGTTGGCAACATGATCTATGACAAAGTGGCGCACCCAGTGGTCCGGCCGGTCCGGGGCCGGACCGCTGAAAGAGTTGCCCGGGTTCTGGTACCAGTAAGCCTCGGTATTGGGAAGTCCCACTGTCATGACATCAGGCCAGCCGTCCGCATTGAAATCGAAGACGAATGAAAAGAAATTGTCATTGGAGTAAATCGAATGATCGTTTGGCTGCCGCTTGGTCGGCGCCACCGCCGGATAGTATTCGTAACGGTGATTGAAGTCGGGCCCCAGGAATATGTGCGGTCCACTGACGACATCCAGATGACCATCCTGATTAAAGTCGCCGAAGTCGGCGCCTTCCGACCAATAGGCGGGGGTCAGTTCCTGTTTTACAAATTCACGAATAACAAAGTCATTGGCCTGAGCGCCGACCGTCAAGAATGTGCAGGCGTATATCAATGCTGCGACGCGGAGAATTCTTTTCATCTCAGTACCTCATCCCGGCCATTCCGGCCTTGTCCTTTGGTGTCAATACGTTCATCTGCTGCTGAACCTGGGTAAAAAGGAAGTTTACTCTTCCTGTACTTCGCCGTGGAAATTGCCGCTTATCGCGTGAATCGTCAATTGCTCAGCGGGTCCGGCCGCATCTGGAAATGGAACACCTGGCCGGTGGTGCCTTCCCCGGTTTCCATGTGGAAGGGCGTGCGGCTGCTGAAGGAAGCCCAGATGCCCCGGCCTTTCCAGCCGGCGTCGGGATCGTCGATGCGGCCGTCCATCCACTTGGTGTAGAAGCCCATAGGGTAGGGCACGCGCATTCTCAGCCACTCTCCGTCATTGAGCACCAGCAAGGCGTCGCTCTGGTTGCCGGTGTTGATGGGGATGTTTTCCCCAAGACCCAGGGCGTTGAACTGGTCTACCCAGGTATAGTAGCTGCCTTCGGAGCTGCCGGACAGGTCCAGGTTCTTGAACTGAGGCAGGGGCTCCGTGTAGAAGCTCCAGCCCTCGGGGCAGTGCTGGCCGGTGGCCTGGGGACCGTTCAGGGGGCCCTCGCACTTGCGGCGGTCGAAGCTGCCCATGTGGCCGCTGGCCAGGGCCACCCAGGCCACGCCGTCGCGGTCGATGTCCCCGCCGCGGGGGGTGAAACCCTCGATGGGATCGCCGTTTTCATCCACCGGCAGTTCGTAGTACTCGGTCAGGGCGGTCTCGGTGGGGTTGTCGCCCGGCGCCAGCCGGACCACGGCGCCGGGGTAGCCGAGCATCGTCCCCCACACGGAACCGTCCGGCGCGGGAGCCACGGCGTAGTAGCTGCCGGGATGGATGCGCTTGTCCCTGGTGGGGTCCACGGCGTCGCCGGGTTCCACGTAGTCCGCGTCGCGCACGCCGTTGCCGTTGGTGTCCAGGATCAACAGCGTCCATCCCTGGGAGGCCGCGGCGTCACCGGTTTCCAGGAATTGTTCCGCGTCCAGCCAACCGATCACCGGGCCGCCGCCGCTGGTCCACAGGGTGTTATTTGCATCCTCGGCGAACATCAGGTGGTGGGTGCCAAAGCAGGTATCGATATGCGTGTATTCCCCGCTGGCCGGATCGTACACGCCCAACTGGCGTCCCGAGCCCTCCAGGGGGAAGACCTGGGCGGAGGGATGGTCCGAGCCCTCCCGGCACCAGTCGGGGTTGTCCCTGCCGCGCACCCGGGCGGTGATCCACACCCGGCCCTCTTCGTCCAGCATGGGGTTGTGCACGTTGGCCCTGGAATCCCAGATGGCTTCATCGCCCCAAAAAGGGGATTCCGCCAGGGGAGGACCGGAGACGGGGCCCGCCTCGGGGTCCATCATGGTCAATGGAATCTGGTCCAGGGTGTGATTGACGGGGTCGAGCACCGGCAGGTAGTCGGCGCTTGCTTCCAGGGCACCGTAGAGTTTGCCATAGGCGTTGACGGTGGGGTCGCGCCGGTCGGTGGAGACCAGGTCATGGAGATAGGCGGTGGGATCGGCCCAGTCCCATTGGGTGACGACCACGTTGCGTTCCAATCCCTGCGGCCGGGTCGGCGCCGGCGGCAGTTCGCCGGCGGCGATGCGGTCGGTCCAGTCGGCGAACATGCGGATGGTGCCTTCCATTCCCAAGCCGGCCAGGGTGCGGACCATGGATTCTCCGGCTTGACCGGACAGGATGCGGCGCGCCCAGGCATCGGCGGAGGAATCATAACCGCTGAACAGGGGCGGGAATTCCCGTGTCGCTTCATTGCCCATCTGATGACAGCTCAGGCAGCTTCCGGAGGTGATGAGGCGGATAAAGTCCGCCTGGTGCTCGACGTCGGGGCTGAAGCCGTTGCCCGCCGGACCGGTGCCGGGGAATTCGCTCCTGTCCGGCAATTCCAGCAGGGAGAACCAGTGGCCGGCCGGGTAGTAGTGCGCTGCCGCCGCTTCATTGGGGGCGGGCACCGCCATGAGGTCCAGGTTGGCGCCCGGTGAGGCCTGGGTTTTTTCGGAATCCACCAGGCCGTAACCGCGCACCCAGATGTCGTAACCGGCCTCGGGCAGGTCGGGGATGAGGTAGTGGCCCTGGTCGTCGGTGACCACGGTCTTGGCGTAGCGCGTCCCGAGATCGTGGGTCTCGGCGATGACCCAGACACCGGCTTCGGGACCGCCCGGGCCGGTCACCGTGCCGCCGATATCGTCACTTTCTATCTGGACACCGCCGCCGGCCGGTGCCTGAAGACCGGCATCCGGCTGGGATGGCTCTTGCCCGTCCTCGGAGCCGCAGGCAATGAACGTGAGTGGAAGAATTCCCGTAAAAATCAGAGAGAGGATTTTTCTTGTTGCCATGGCTTACCCCCCTTTTGCGTCCCGCGCGTGAGAGTTCTAATTATTGAGGATATTGGAAGTTCGTTCTGGTTGTTGAGGATATAGGAAGTTTGGCTCTCCAGCAAAATCCAATCCATGGGTGAAATCAGGCTCGGGTAACGCGCCGGGGGGATAGCCGTGGAAGAGTTCGCGACGGCGCCCGCCTGAGCGGTCGGGCGGCCTGCCACGCACCGGCCGGCGCCCGCGCCGGGGGCGCAACCGCCGCCACGGCCGCCGTAAAACCATAAGCAAACCGCGCCCCCAAGCCACCAACCCGACCCGAACCCCACCATCGCCACGCAACGGAACAAACTCATGAAACAGCCAAAATGAGAACTGCTGGTTGTTCACGAACCTGTAACGAGGCTGCAAAGCGATCCCCGCGCCACGCCTGATGCCCAGACGAGGGTGATCGGGTGAATCACGTTCCGGCAGGCTGAACAAACCGATGACGGCGGTCAGCGGGAACAGGATCAGCAGGAACAAGCCGATCATGCGCGCGTTGCCGGCGTAAGCCAATAAATTGAGCTTACGAATTCCATTGGCTCAATTTCCGAACCGCGCCACGAACTCCAGCCCCCACCGCGACGGCGGGTCATACCGCACCACATACGTCCCGGACGGATCCTCCACCTTGCAGTCCGCCAGATACCGCTCGTCGGTGATGTTGCTCCCGAACAGCGAGGCCTCCCAGTCCAACCCACCGTTCACGGGCGGTAGCCACGTCACCCGCGCCCGCACCTTGGAATAGCTGTCCTGAAAGCAGAAACTGTCCGGCGAATCCAGTTCGTCGGTCAGCCACTCGTAGCCGGCCTGGGCGTAGACACCGAATTGGGAGGTGATTTGCGCTCCGTTGCCCAGCACGAACGTGTGCCCGACGGAGGTGTTGAGTGTCCATTCCGGGGTTCTGTCCTCGATGGCCGAATTCGTGAGGTCGATGAATTCGCCCGGGTTGTCGACGTCGGGCACCAGGAACTCGCCGTACTCGTTGACCAGACGGCTGGCGTCCACGGTGAGAAAGCCCCCGTCCCACGGGCTGGCCCGAAACTCCAGTTCGATCCCGGTGATGTCCACCTGGGAGGCGTTGGTGACGAATTCGATGAACTCCTCGCCGCCGGCGGGATTGGGGTTGGGAATCTCCAGTTCTTCCTGCTTGTCGGTGTAGTCCATGTAGAAGATGTCCGCGTTCAGCCGGGCGCGTCCGTCGGCGAACGTGCCCTTGAAACCGATCTCGTAGTTGCGCACCAGTTCCGGCTGGTACACGACGTAGGGCGCCAGCGTCGGATCGACGGTGGGATTGAGTTCGTCGTTGAAGGAACCGGTCAGGAAACCCTCCGATACCAGCACGTAGAACAGGCCGTCCTGAAGGGCGTCGCTGACGACGTCCAGGTCCCGGGACAGGCTGATCATCGGCGTGACCTCGTCGAACGTCGCCTGCGCCGCATTGTAGAACCCGCCTTGGTCGAACGCATCCGCGTTGATGATCGGGGTGCCGGTGCACAGCGCTTTCGGGTTGGTGGCCACACATTCGAACGGGAATTCAATGATATTGAAATCGCGTTTGTCCTGGGTCCAGCGTGCGCCCAGTTCCAGGTCCCAGGATTCATTGAGCGTGTAGTTCATGTGACCGAAGACCGCGGTCGAGTCGTTGGCGACGTAAACTTGCTGGAAAAACCCCTCGTCGAGACCGGTCGTGGACCCGGAGAACACCAGCCCGCCGTTGCTCATCGGACAGGGTACCTGCGGGTCGCTGCTGAGATTGGGAAGGAAGTCCCGCGTCAGCAGGCGCCAGCATTCGCCGTTACCCGTGCTGGAAACTTCGCCGAAGGAGTACAGGCCGACCAGGAACGAAAACCGGTCGTTCACGTCCGCATCGAAGATGAATTCGAGGTTGTCGGTCGTGCTGTGGTTGCCCACGCCCGGCTGACCCTGCACCTTCACGTGCAGGGGCGTGTTGTCCAGATCGATCAGGTAGGCGTAGTCGGTGTCCCGCCACGACGCGTTGAATTTCAACCGAAGGTTGTCGAACCCACCCACCGGACCCCCGGAGTCCCAGTTGGCCGCGAAGAATGCGGATGCGGTATCGGAACTGGTCCACTCGTCGAGTTCGTCCGAGACGGCGAAATCCCCCGCCGCAAGGTCGGTGTTGCAATGCTCCCACATTGCCAGCGTGCCCCCCGGGAACAGGTTTTCCGCGGACCCGCCGACGTCGGCATACATGTCCTCCCCGACTTCGAGCAGGCCCCCGTCGGACCCGACGCCGTCGTCGTAGGTCGGCCCGGTGTAGACCTGCGGCGGGTGCGCCGCGAGCACGGCGGGATCGTCGCCCGGCAGCAGCGGATTGCCCTCTTCGTCCTCTCCCCCGGGGCTCATGTTGGCCAGCGCATCGACCACATCCTGGTCAGGCCGCACACGGCAGGAGGAGGGGTTCTGCCCGTGGCGCTGGCGCTCGTTGTTGACCGCAAGGTCGAGCGTCCAATTGTCGTTGGGTTCGTATCTCAATGCCCCGCGTATGGCCAGGGCGTCCTGGTAGTCGACGGTGGCGCCGGTGATGCGGTTGGTCACCCAGCCGTCGGAGGTTTCGGAAGCCACCGTAAAGCGGCTGTAAAGGTTGTCCGTGATCGGGACGTTTACCATGCCACGCAGGTCCTGCTGGCCGTACTGGCCGGCACGCAGCGTGATGTCCGCATCGAATTCGTTCTGGGGCTTGGTCGTCACGATGTTGACGGCGCCTCCGGTGACGTTCTTGCCGAACAGCGTCCCCTGCGGGCCGCGCAGGACCTCCACCCGCTCCACGTCCACGGTGCTCATGTAGGTCGAGATCGACCCCGGGAGGTAGTGGCCGTCGATGTACATGCCGGTGCCGAAAATGGCCACCGGGTTCGAGAAGCCGCCGCCGATGCCGCGGATGAAGATCTGGGACTGGCCCATGGTGTCGGACTCGGACAGGCTCACGTTGGCGACGTAATCCGAAATCTGCTGCGTGTTGAAAATGCCCTGTGTCTGAAGTGCCTCGCCCGTGATAGCGACAACCGACATGGGCAGGTCCTCGAGACTTTCCGTTCGCCGCCGGGCCGTGACCACGACTTCCTCCAGCACCACGTCGGCCGCCGTTTGGGCTTTCCCGGTGTCAGGGCCGAGAAGGGCTGCCGTGCAGGCCACCATTGTCAGAACCCGAATGCTTTTCCCCCAGTCCATACCCGTATCCTCCAGTGTGTGATTCTCTCGATTCGACAACAAGCCGAATCAAACGAGCGCCTCCGAAAGTTGTCAGCCAGGCCGCACCGGGATCACGCAAAAGGAACGGGCTGCGTCGCCCGTCCCGTTCGTGATGCACGGAAACAACATTCCGAGGCGCACACAAAAACGATAGCAACAGGGACATTACGAATTCCTTTCGGCGAAATTAAATTCGCCCGAGAGCCGCGGGATGGCTCGCTTCGTTTGGCGAAAAACGGGTCAGCGTCGACACCGGGCGCGGGCAGGCGCGGGCAGGAACGATCGCTCGGGCGGTCTCTACCCGGGTTTACGCTGCAGGACGTTGCCGATGATCACCAGCGGCAACGCGGCACGATCGCCCGGCGGTCTCTACCCGGGCTTGCCTGGGCCCAGTTGGGCTTACCCAGGCCCAGTTGGGCTTACTTGGGCTTGACGAACCTGAGCGTCATCCGGTCGCTCTCGCCCACCTCGATGCGCAGCGCTTGCTCGGCGTCGGGGACGTCCAGGGTCGGCGGCAGTTCCCAGACACCGCCCGGATAGTCCTTGGTGTCGTTCGAATTGGCATTGATCTCCGACCTCGCGGCAAGGCTGAAACCGGCGGCTTCGGCCAGATCGATCACGTGCCATTCATGCACGTACCCGTTGGGCGCCCGCAGGTCCTGGGGTTCCGCGTCGTTGGCCCTGTGCTGCACTACGCCCAGAATGCCGCCCGGCTTCAGCGCCCTGTAGAAGGCGGAAAACGCGGCGTCTGCAATGCCGTCTTCCAGCCAGTTGTGCAGGCTCCGGAACGTAAGGACCAGGTCCACGCTCTCGGCCGGCGCAATGTCCTTGCGCAGCGGGGCGAACGCGGCGATCCGCGCCCCGGCAAACAAGGCAGGGTTGTCTTCAACCTTTTTCAGGAAGGCTTCGTAATTCTGCCGATCATAGGTGTCCAGATCCGCCTCCGGGTCGTCCCCCACCGCGTAGTATGTACCGCTCTGCCTCAGAAACGGGGCCAGGATCTCCATGTACCAGGTGCCTGTGCCGGGGTCGATTTCCGCGACCGTCATGTCGGGCTGTATCCCGAAGAACATCAGCGTTTCGTACGGATGCCGAAACGCGTCCCGCGCCGCATTCGCCGGCGTGCGCAGCGGTGAATCGATGGCGGCGCGAAGTTCCTCCGATGTGTCCGCCCAGGTAACGCCGCCGTTAACCGAAAGCATCAACAGCGCTGCGATCTGCACGATACCTATTGAATTTGAGTTCCTCGACATGGCGTTTGCTCCTCCGGCAGTGCTGCGTCTTTGTCCGTATCGGCTCAGGTGCACAGCGGGCTGTACGTGTGGACCAGCATGGGTTGCGTTCTCGTCCGGCCCTGCTCAGGCCGGTGTCAGGTTCATCTGGGACAGGGCCGCGTGGCCCAGCAGGCCGAACGGATTCCCCAGCGTGTCCCTGACCTCGAAGTGGTTGTAGCCTGTGCCGGCGATGATCCGAACCGGCTTGCCCGCCGCCGACACGGCAGCCGCGAAGTCCCGGGCCTGGCGTTGGAATTCCGGTGTCTCGTATGTGCCGTAGGCTACGATCAACGGCGCCGAGAGGCGGCCGATATGGCGCTGCGGACTCAGCGCTTCGACCAACTCATCGTCAAGGCCCAGGAACGAATTGCGCCACGACAGCCGCACGGGTTCCAGATCGTACATGCCGCTGGCGCAGAGACCACTCCTGACAATGTCGGGGGGCAGGCCGTAGCTCCCTTCCCAATCGGTGGTCAGCACCATGCCGGCCAGGTGTCCGCCGGAGGAGTGCCCGCAAACGTGGATTTGTCGCGGGTCCGCGCCGATCGATTCGGCGTTTCGATACAACCACGCCACCGCGTCCCGAACCTGTCGTACGAGGGTCGGCAGCCCGTTCTCGGCCTGCTCCACGAACGAGAAATCGAGCAGGGTCATGGCCGCGCCCGCCTGCACGTAGGGTTCGGCCAGATACGCGTACTGATCCCCGGTTCCGAAGCGCCAGGTGCCCCCGTGGATGTACACGAACAGCGGGACACCCGTGCGGTCCGGTGCGTAGACATCCATCGATTCCATGTCCCCCGGTCCGTACTCGAATCGCCTCGGCGGGCCCAGGCGGGCCTTCGCCAGCGCGTTCCTGAGTTCGATCTGCTCCGCGACCCGGTCGATGTTCGGCGCGTAGACCCGGTTGGTGTAGGCGTCGTCCAGTTGCGCCTGGTCCATGTCGAGCCACACGGTGGGGCCGCGCGCATTCTCATTCTCTTGCGATTGCGCCGGCAGCCGCGGATGCGCGGCCAGAAGGCCGGCAGCGGCGGTTCCCAGGATTGCGCTGCGCCGGTTGAACGGTTGTTCGCTGATTCCTTGTCCGGCTTTCATCTGCAGGCCTCCCGCACTACTCGATCTCCGTCCCGATCACGGCCGTGGGCTTGATCTCGATCATGGTGCCCGGGCGCGCGAAGCCCACCACGGTGATCAGGGCGCTGGAAGGATAACGGCCGTCGTCGAAGTACTGGCTGCGAATCTCCACGAACCGGTCGCCGTCCCGCACATCCTGGATGTAGACGGTCATGGTCACAATGTCCGACAGCGTACCCCCGAAATGTTCCAGCCGCAGGCGGATCAGACGGAACAGTTCATGCGTCTGGGCCTCGAAGTCGCCCGAAATGTCGTTCCCGTCCGCGTCCGTCAGCGTGGTATGGCCGGCCACCCATACGATCGTGCCGCCGGTGGTGGCCACCGCGCGGGAGAAGGCGCGCAGCTCGCCGTATTCGTCGATGAGGTACTCTTTCCGCACCGGCTGCGCGTCCTGAGACCATGCAAGGGATGCCACCAGGGCCAGCAGCGTCGGCCAGGCGATGGCGCGTGCGATTTTCGCCGGATGAATTGTCATTTTCTATTCTCCTGAGGGTTTGGGGATCCCGCCGCAGCGATACCGGACGGGTTCATCGATTGTCCACCACCATCTGTCCCGTCCGGATCACCGCCACGATGCGAAAAAGCGCGTCGAGGTCGGTCAGCGGGTTCCCGTCGACGATGACCAAGTCTGCAATCTTGCCCAGTTCCAGCGTACCCAGTGCGTCGTCGCGCCGAACGGCGAAAGCGCCCGATCTCGTGAGCATGCGCACGATGTCGCGGTTCGAGAAAGCCAGCCGGAGCGGAATGAGTTCGTGGCGAAGCGCATCGGCTGGAGGAAACGGCGTAGCCGTCCCGAATCCATAAATGATGCCGGCGTCCCAAAGCATTCTTGCGTTCGCCACGCCCTGGAGCGCGCCTGAGAGCGCCTCGAGCGGATAGGGCGTGAGGTCGCCGAGACGAGGCAGGTTGTCGTCTTCCAGGCTTGCCGCGACGTATGCATTGCGGTCGGCGAACGCCGGCACGAAGGGGCCCAGCGCGGACGTCATGACCAGTCCGTACTCGGCGTTGTCCCGCCCGAGCTCGACGATCCGCCGTGCGGCTTCTTCATCCAGTCCGCCCGATTGCGGGGTGCCAGTCAGGTAACCGCTTCCCCCCTCAATGGCTTCCATGACATCGTCCACATCCCGAACATGCGTCAGCGTGAGAAGCCCCTGCCGATCGGCCTCGTCCCGCGCAACGGCCAGCAACCCGGTGTTGTGCCGCCCGGGCGCCCCGCGCATGTCCGCCGCAATCGCGTCGGCGGCGGTCAGCGTCATTTCCAGCACCGCCTCGCGAACCGCCGCCTCGGCGGCGTCCCCGGCTTCGTCACGATCGAGAACGACCGGTCCCGACACAAGGAGGCGGGGCCCGGTGATCTCGCGCGAATCGATCCGGTCGCGCAGCTCCAGTATCGGCTCGGTGGGATCGCCCGCCGACAGGACGGTCGTGAACCCGGCCTCCAGGTACGCCTGCATGCGGTCCGCAGCGTCTTCCATCCAATCGCCGGGGTCGCCGTGAATGACCTGGCGGTGCGCGTCGATGAATCCCGGCATGACCGACAGGCCGCTCGCATCCACGACCGGCAGGTCCGGGTCCGTTGGAGAGCCTTCGGAAACGCCTGCAATCCTTCCCCTCCGGACCGCCACGGAGCCGTTCGGGATGACCTGCCCGTTGCCGACGATGACCCGCGCGTTGGTGACGATCAGGTCCTGGGCGGAGATTTCCTGGCCCGCGGAGAGGCCAAGGAATATGGCAAGGCCCGTAACGACCGCTCTGTTCATCGTGCTCCCCTTGAGGTTGCGGATTGTTGACGGGATCGAAGATCCCGCAGCAAAGGACATCATCATCAAGCGCGTGTGTACACAAGAATCAAAAAACATCATAGTCCTGTCACCTTTCGGGAACCTGTCGGCAAGATTACGAACGGTTCATCTGGCTCAACGGTTCCACACGAAGCTGAACGGTGCCTGGCGAAAAACCGGCATTGGAAGCGCCGCTGTCGATTGCCCGCGGGAGTCCGAAAAATGCCCCGAACGGACGCCAACATTAAACCGTTTTAATGCGCCGGAAAAGGTGCGGTAATGCGAGTGGCGCTAACCTGAAGGGTGGCCAGTCTGCAGATCGCCCATTAACCGGACCGGGGACACTGGAATGAGAATACTCCTCATCGAAGACGACCAGAAGGTTGCCGGCTACGTGACGAAGGGGCTTGCCGAGGCCGGGCATGTCACGGACCACGTGGCGGACGGCAACGACGGCCTGGCCGCGGCCACGATGGAAGCCTACGACGTGATCGTCGTGGACCGGATGCTGCCGGGCTTGGACGGGCTCAGCATCCTTCGCTCGCTGCGCAACAGGCACAATCGGGTCCCCGTGATCTTCCTCACCGCGCTCGGCGACGTCGATGAGCGTGTCAAGTGCCTGCGCGCCGGGGGCGACGACTACCTGGCGAAACCGTTCTCGTTCTCCGAATTGCTTGCCCGGATCGAGGCCCTGTTGCGGCGTGCGACGGATCAGGACGAATCCTCCGCGCTGCAGGTGGAAGGGCTTCGGATGGACCTGCTGGGACGGGTCGTGACCCGCAACGGCAAACTCATCGAGTTGATGCCCAGGGAGTTTCGCCTGCTGGAATTCCTGATGCGACACGCCGGCCAGGTCGTGACCCGGACCATGCTGCTGGAAGGGGTCTGGGACTATCATTTCGACCCGCGCACGAACGTGATCGACGTGCACATCAGCCGCATCCGCCAGAAAATCGACAAGGGATTCGATCAGCCGCTGATCCACACGGTCCGCGGCGCAGGCTATGTTCTTCGCGCTCCGCAAACGTAGCACGATCTTTCGGCTCTCGCTCGGATTCATGGCGGTGTTCGCCGTGAGTTTCCTGTTGCTGGGCCTGTTCATCTACCTCCAGGCGACCGCCTACCTGAAAAGAGACCTTCTGGCTTCCGTCGAACCGGTCGCCGCGGCCGCGACGGAAGCCTTCCGGCGGGGTGGACTGGATGCGCTGGAGCAGGCAATGGACCGCGAGTTCGGCGGAGACGCCGACAGCCAGGCGGTCTATCTGGTCGTCGACAGCCGGTGCAATGCGGTATCGGGCCAGCTTGACAGTCAGCCGTCCCCGGAGGCTATCGCACCCCGGTGCGAGGAATTGTTCCGCGAGGGCGACTGGTTCGACTACGAGCTGAACGAACTCGAGTCGGAGTCGGAGAACGCGCTTGCGTTCGCGCGCATCGTGCAGTTGTCCGGGGGCTACGGGTTCCTCTACGGCACCGACATCGGCCAGCTCGACGTACTGGAGGAAATCCTGCTCACCGTGCTGCTGTGGGGATTCGTCCTCATGCTGGGGCTCGGCGTCGGCGGCAGCCTGCTGATGTCGAGAAACATCGCTTCGCGGCTGAGAAAACTCACCCGGACGAGCCGGGAGATCCGGCGCGGAAACCTCGCCAGCCGCATGCCGGTCGACGACACGAACGACGAGTTCGACCGCCTGGCCGTCAATCTGAACGGGATGATGGACCAGATCGAAGCGCTCATGGACGCGGTCAACAATACTTCGAACGCCATCGCGCACGATCTGCGCACGCCGCTGACGAGGCTTCTGCACAGCCTCGAGGAACTCCGGGTCCTGCTGCCCGAGGAGACGAATCTCGACGGACACGTCGAACAATCCATCGAAGAGGCGGGCAAGGTACTGGATACGTTCAATGCACTGCTGAGGATCGCCCAGATCGAGTCGGGGGCGCGCCGGCGGGATTTCGAGCCGATGAACCTGCATCACGTCATTACCGACATCGTGGAATTCTATTGGCCGGTGGCCGCCGAGAGGGGCATCACCTTGCGCAGCCAGTTGAACGGTTCGGGCAAGTTCGTCGGGGACCAGGACCTGATTTCCCAGGCCGTCTCCAATCTGGCCGACAACGCGGTCAAGTACACGCCGCCCGGAGGAACCGTGACCGTGGGTACAGAGGACAGCGACGGGGGTCCCCGAATATTCGTGTCCGATTCCGGACCGGGCATCCCGGAGAACGAGCACGAAAAGGTGTTCGACCGGTTCTATCGGCTGGAGGCGCACAGGGATTCGGAAGGCAACGGCCTGGGGCTTAGCGTCGTGGCGGCGGTGGCCCAGTTGCACGGCGCGGCCGTCACGCTGAAATCCGGCGATCCGGGCCTGCACATCAGCATGAACCTGCCATCCTGATGTTTCGAAGGCTCGAAAGACCGTCTCCTTGTGCGCGGGCGATCCAGGCGCCTGAGCCGGGTTCCCCCGTGTGTGATCGGCGCCGGACTCCTGGCTGAACGCGCTTTAATGAAGCCGTAACGATGCCGTAATGCGATCTGCTGTAGAAATGGAACGCGCATGAGAGAAGTTTTGGAGGAACAACAGTGAAACCGAATCGCATGGCCCTGGTCGCGTTGGCTGCCGGTTTGATGGCGCACGCCGGCAACGTGGGCGCGCATCACGCCATCGGGGCGGACTACGACCCGGACAACTACATCACGGTCGAGGCGCTGGTGAAGGAATTCAGATTCATCAACCCGCACCCGTACGTCACCGCCGACGTCGTCAACGAGGCCGGAGAGACCGAGGAATGGCGCCTGCTGCTGGACGACCGCTGGGAACTGGTCGAGGATGGTTTTTCCCGCTCCACGCTTCAGCCCGGCGACAGGCTGGTGGTCACGGGCATGCCCGCGAGGCGCCAGTCCGAGCAACTCTACGTTCGCAGCATCGAGCGGCCGGCCGACGGGTTTCTCTACACGGAGGATCTCGGGGAAGACGAAGCCCCGTCCAATTGACCGGCAGGCAGGCAGTGCAATTTGACGTGCGCTCGTCAAGAGCAACAATTTTGGGAGAGCGTGAATGAAACCGGGATTATCCTTCTGTGCGGGCGTGGCGGCGGCGTGCTTCAGCGGCGTCGCCGCCGGCCAGGAATTCGAGTCCGCGTTCAGGGGCAGTCCGGAACACAGCCGGCCCGTGATCGACGCGGCCGGCCAGCCGTTCGTCGGGGTGACCACGGACGGATCGCCCGTGCAGGGCCTCTACTCCATCGACGGCCCCGAGGGCGAATCCAATGCGACGCTGGTGCGGGCGGCAACGGAATTCCTGAACTCTCTGACGCGGGAGCAGCGCGACAGGGTCCTGTTTCCCGTGGACAGCGACGAGTGGCGGCGGTGGGGCAACACAAGACCCTACGTCCGCGACGGCATCGGCTTCGACGAGCTGACCGAAGGACAGCGGGACCGGGCGTTCGACATGATGAGCGCGGCGCTCAGCGCGAAGGGGTTTGCCGCCTCGCGCGACATCATGCGGCTCAACGAGTCCCTGGCCGAGTTGAGCGGCAACCGGCACCTGCTCTCGGAGTGGTTCTACTGGCTGACGATCATGGGAGAACCGTCGGACACGCGGCCCTGGGGCTGGCAGATCGACGGTCATCACCTGGTCATCAACTACTTCGTGCTCGGCGATCGCGTGGTCATGTCCCCGGTCTTCATGGGTTCCGAGCCGGTGTTTGCGGATGGCGGGGCCTACCGGGGCACCACCGCGCTGGTGGCCGAACGGGAAAAGGCGTTCGCGCTGTACGCGAGCCTGACGGCGCAGCAGAGGGAGGCGGCCCTGCTGGCCGGCCACGAGTTGCCGGAACCTCACGGGATCAATTTCAGCCGGACCTCGATCGAGATGGGCTCCGACAACGCCGTCCTGCCGTACGAGGGCATCCGCGCCGATTCCCTGTCCGAGGAACAAAGGAGGATACTGCTCGGGGTCATCGAGGCGTTCATTACGCACAACCGCGAGTCGTACGCCGACATCAGAATGCGCCAGATCGACTCGCACCTGGACGAAACCCACTTCGCCTGGAACCGGTGGGACGCTTCCCTGGGATCCGAAGACCTGTTCTTCTTCAGGATTCAGAGCCCGGTGGTGATCATCGAGTTCGACCACCAGGGCACCATCGACATACCCGGCGAGCCGGACGATATCCCCATCCGCCAGCACATTCACTCGGTCGTTCGCACGCCCAACGGCAACGACTACGGAATGGAATGGCTGCGCCAGCACTATGAACTCTTCCCCCATTGACGGGTCATGATTGGTATACGTTCAAGCGCCCCGTGCCGTGTGGAGTAAGCGATGCCTACCGATCTCAGAGTCAACAATCGGCCGGTGTCGGTCCAGGCGCCGCCGCAGACGCCGCTCCTGTGGGTACTGCGCGAGGAACTCGGCCTCGCCGGGACCAAGTTCGGTTGCGGCGCGGGGCTGTGCGGCGCCTGCATGGTGCACGTCGACGGCAATCGCACGTTTTCCTGCCAGACGCCGGTGTCCGCGGCCGAGGGACGCAGCGTCACGACGATCGAGGGGCTGTCCGGGGATTCGGGCGGCGCCCTCAAGGAGGCCTGGCTGGCCGAATCGGTTCCCCAGTGCGGCTACTGCCAGCCCGGCCAGATCATGAGTGCGGCGGACCTGCTCAGCCGAAACCCCGACCCGACGCGCGAGGAAATCGTACAGCACATGAACGCCAACCTGTGCCGCTGCGGCACCTACCCGAGGATCGTTCGCGCCATCCAGCGCGCGGCGGGGCAGCGGCGATGAACGGACCGGGACTGGAATCGGGCGCTCCCCTGCTGACCCGGCGCGAGATCATGGTCGGCGCCGCGGGCCTGACGTTTGCGATCGTGGGCTGCCAGCGCCGCATGATCGCGGAGCCCCCGGTTGGCGGCAGCGCCGCCGCGAGACAGATCACGCCCTGGGTCGGCATTGCCGAAGACGGCACCGTGTCGATCGTCTCGCCCGCCGTTGAGATGGGCCAGGGCTCGAGGACAGCGCTGCCGTTGATTCTCGCGGAGGAACTGGACGCGGACTGGGACCGGGTCGAGATCGTTCCGGCGCCGCCCGACGATGCCGTGTACGGCAATCCGGAATTCGACGGCCAGATGTACACCGCGGGCAGCGCCGCAGTTTCCGGCTATTACGATTCCTTGCGGCAGTTCGGCGCCCAGGTGCGGCGGGTCCTGCTGGAGAACGTCGCGCGACATTGGAGCGTGCCGGTCGGGGAACTGTCCACCGAACCGCACGCCGTCGTTCACGCGGCCACGGGCCGGCGCATCGGCTACGGGGCCGTCGCGGCGTTCGCCGAGATTCCCGAAACCGCGCCCGAGATCCGTGAAGAGGACCTGAAGGACCCCTCGGAATTCCGGCTGATCGGCAACGACGTGATGCGCGTGGAGCTGCCGCAGAAGGTCGACGGCACCGCCCGGTACAGCATCGATGTACGCCCGCCCGGGATGGTCTACGGGGCGGTGCTTCAGACGCCGGTTCCGGGCGGCACGCCGGACACCATCGACGCTTCGGCAACGATGCGGGTCGATGGCGTGCTGGCGGTCGAGGCGCTGCCGCGCGGCGTGGGCGTGCTGGCCGAATCGCCGTGGGCGGCGTTCGAGGGCAAGGCGGAACTCAACGTGCGCTGGTCGAACCAGGACCCGGCGCAGTCCTTCGACAGCGAGCGGGGGATGGCGGATTTTGCCGCCGCCGCGCGGAGCCGGTCCCCGGACGCGGTGCCCTGGGAAAGCGAAGGCGATGTCGAAGCCGCGCTGGACAATGCCGCCACGGTGTATGAGAGAGAGTTCAGGAGCGATTTCGCCTACCACGCCCAGATGGAGCCGCTCAATGCCGTCGCCTCCGTGGCGGCGGACGGCGAATCCTGCGAGATCTGGGTGGGCACGCAGAGCCAGACCATGGCCGTAAACGCGACCGCGCAGGCGCTCGGCATCGCGCCCGACCGGGTCGCGCTCAACGAGATGCTGCTGGGCGGCGGGTTCGGACGGCGGGGGGCGACCGACCAGGCGTTCCTGGTGGATGCCGTGCTGCTCTCGCAGAGAATAAGCCGTCCCGTCAAGGTCATCTGGACCCGGGAGGACGACATCCGGGCGGGCCGATTCCATCCCATGAGCGCGAGCTTCATCCGCGCGGGCCTGGACGCCGGCGGCCGGGTCACGGCGTGGCATACCCGCAGGGCGTCCGACCTGGTCGAGAAGGAGCAGGACCCGATGGGTTTCGCCGAAGGGGACGGCCAGGACGTGATCAGCATGGAGGGAAGCGAGATCCAGACCTACGCCATTCCCAACCGGCTGGCCGAGCACGCGCCCCGGACCAGCGGCATGCGCACGCTGCCGCTGCGGGGCATCGGTTTCGTGCACAACAAGTTCGCCACCGAGTCGCTGATCGACGAGATCGCCGTCGATGCGGGCCGGGACCCCGTGGAATTCCGGCTCGACCTGCTCGCCGATCAGCCGCGGGCCCGAACGGTGATCGAAACCGTCGCCGGCATGTCGGGCTGGGGGACCGCGCCCGAGGGACACGGGCTGGGGGTCGCGTACATCGATTACGAGGACACGCAGGTCGCCACGGTCGTTGACGTTTCGGTCCAACGCCAGACCGGCGCGATCGCCGTGCACAATGTCTGGCTTGCGATCGACTGCGGCATCGCCGTGCAGCCCGACAACGTCATCGCGCAGCAGATGGGATGCGCCGTTTACGGATTGGGACTGGCACTCACGGAGTCGATTTCAATGGAGGAGGGCGTTGTCGAGCAGTCGAACTTCCACGACTACCTGATTCCCAGAATGTCGGAAATCCCGAACATCGAGGTGGAGCTCGTGCGCACGCCGAATCCCCCCACGGGCGCCGCACAAATGGCCACACCCGTCATGGCGCCGGCGATTTCCAACGCCGTGGCCGCCCTGACGACGGTTCGGCTGCGCCACATGCCGATGACGAGTCAGCGCGTGCGGGAGGCGCTGCGGGCAGCTTGAATCTGCATATTCCGCAAAAAAGGAGTCCGCGTCGCATCCGTCGCTGTCTCGAGAAGGCTGACGCGCAGCGGCTGACGGCGCAATTTCAGAACTCCGCGTTCAGGCCTCGCGTACCACGATCACGCACGTGATGTCGTCCGATTGCGGCATGTTGCCGGAAAACGCGTGCACGGCCTCGAAGATCGCCTCGCTCACGGCGCGGGCGCTCTTCGGTTGGCGTTCCGCGAAGACAGCCTGCAGGCGCTCGACACCGAACTCCTCGTACGCGATGTTCGTCGCCTCGGTGACGCCGTCGGTGTACAGCACCGCGATGTCGCCAGGCTCGAGCGTCGCCACTTCCTGCCTGTACGAGAGCCCCGGCATGACTCCGAGAACGATACCCCCCGTGTCCGGCAGCAAGGTCGACGATCCTCCCGGGTGGACTATCAGCGGCGGGTTGTGCCCGCCGTTGGCGTAACGCAGCGTCCCGGTTTGCAGATCGAGTACCGCATGGAACAGCGTGACGAACATTTGCGCCCGGTTGTCCGCTTCCAGCAGCGTGTTGACCTCCGTGAGGACATCGCCCGGATCGGAAATGACGCTGGCCGAACCCTTCATCAGCGTGCGGCTCGACATCATGAAGAGAGCGGCCGGCACGCCCTTGCCGGACACGTCCGCGATCGTCAGACCGATGCGTCCTCCCCCGAAGTCAACCACGTCGAAGAAATCCCCGCCGATCTCCCGGGCGGGTTCCATGTTTCCGAACACCTGGTAGCCCGGCGTCTCCGGAAAGTCGGTGGGCAGGATGGATTGCTGCATGCGGCTGGCGACATCGAGCTCTCGCTGCAGGGCAACCAGCCGGTCGCGGGTCCTGAGAGCGTCGCGCAGCAGCTCCAGGTGGTTCAGAGTCCTCTTGATGGTGACCCTGAAATCGTCGAAATCTATGGGCTTGACGAGGAAATCGAACGCGCCCCGGTTCATGGCCGAGCGAATGTTGTCCATATCGTCGTAAGCCGACACGATGACGGCGCGGAGGTTCGGGTCGACCTTCGGGATCTGGTCGAGCAACGTCAATCCATCCATGCCGGGCATGTTGATGTCCGACAGTACCATTTCGATCTCGCGGTCTTCCTGGAGGCGCTCCAGGGCCTCATGGCCGTCTTGTGCGAAAGTGAAATCGTAGATTCCCTTGCGCATCTCGCGGCGCATGCGCTGCCGCACCAGAAGCGCAAAATCGGGCTCGTCGTCGACCAGCAGAATCTTTCGCGCCCTTGTGCTCATCGCGCCGCTCCCGTCAGGCCCGGAGCCGGAACCGCAAGGCCCCGCCCGGTGCGGCGACGAGTCCCGAAGGCCGCGACGCCGACTTTGATACCGTGTGCCTCGCCGCCGGACTCCCTCGCCCGCGCGTTCCGGTCATGCCGCAGCGCAAGGCGCAGTCAACGCACACCCGCAAACTCGAAGGTCGCCCGGCACGCATCCGTCCGATTGTCGAACTCCACCAGCATCGCGACCGACCGCGATGTCGGGGCGGCCAGGCGGTCGATGGTCCAGGACCCGTTCCTTTCGTCCGACGACCGATACGTTCCCGCGGCCGCGAATACATCCTGCTCGCCCGCGACATTGCCGGTCAGCTCCAGAACCCTTCCGTAAAAGCTGTCGAAGGTCATCTCCAGCGCCCCGCCGCCCGTGGTCGCCGCCGTCAGCTCGGTCGTGTCCACCAGCGGAATGCTCCCGATGCACTCGGGCGCGCCGCTTGCGACCACGCTCTTGCCCACGAATGCATGGCCGAGTCGCTGATGGTTCTCCCGCGGCATCAGGGGGCTCGCGTCCGCCAGCGCCCACTCGAGTCCGAAAGATGTCCCCACTCGCGCTCCCTCCGCAGTGATCTCCACCGTCTCGCGGCGCGTGTCGACAATGCGGTTCCCATGACGCACCTCCACGAGGATGTCGTATTGGCCGACCAGCAGCCCATCGAACCGGGCAACGGACTCGTCGCGGCCGAGAGTGACCGTGCGCGTCCGCCCATGTCCGACGGCTTCCACCCTGACGCCAACCTCGTTCAAGCCCAGGGTTCCGGAGGCCGCACCGCCCTCCACAAGCCCGGCAAACTCCAGCGTCGACTGGCAAGACCGAGTCCGGTCGTCGAATTCGATTACGGCCAGGATTGCTCGGGGCGTGGGCGCGCTCAGGTGCGTCAGCTCCCAGTCGCCCGACTGGCCGTCGGACGATTCGAACATTCCCTCGGCGGACAACGGCGTTGTCCCCGGGTCAATCCGGCCCGACAGCTCCAGCGTGTCACGCTGGAAGTTCTCGATTGTGAGGTCCATCCGGTCGCCGTCCGTCGCCAGGTGCAACTCCGAACGCACGGCGCCGCTCGTTTCGGCGTCCGTACAGGCGCCCGAGTCGATACTCGCCGTGCCGAGGTAGCTGCGCTCCAGCGAAGTTTCGATGTCGGATTCGACCACAAGGTCGCCAAGCAGGTAGTCGATCTGCACCGTGACGTCACCCAGGGAATCGGTCACATCCACGAAGTAGTCGTACCGTCCGATTTCAAGGCCGGCGCTGTTCACCGCCACCGACAGGTCGTAGCGCCCGCTCTCCAGCGCATCGAACCGCGCCAGCCGCTCGCCCTTCAGCAGTTCGTCGGAGCGGATGTCGTCCGCACTCCGGATCGTCACCGTGGCGGTCGCACCCTCCGGCATCTGCGCATCCGTCTGGGCGTGCAAACGCACGATCAGCTCGCCGCTCGGCGGCTCGACTTCCACCGGCTCGACAACCGCCGGCGCCTCGTCCGGCACCTCGGTTACCTCCACTTCCGGAGGCGGCGCCTCGACCACTTCGACCGATTCGCACCCCGCCACAGCGACGAGCGACGCGCAGGCCAACAGTGAAATTCCCCCGCGAGAGGTTCCGTCGCTCAATGCCGATGTGTGCACCGTGTATTCCTTTCCCTGACCGGCTCGCAGTCGCCGTAACGAGGTGAAAGTCAAGTCTAAGGGACGCTCTGTTTTGCGGCAAGTTGGGGCATGGGCGAGACCGCGTCCGGCCAACGCTATCCATGACGCTCGCTTTTGTGCGAAGATTGAACGGCTGGACGCGCAATGCATCTTGTCGACGCTGTGCGAGCCGCGAGGCGCAATCAGACCGTGAAAGAATCAGTCGTGCCCGGAGCATACCGGGCCGGAACAATCGAGCAGGCCAGGACGCAATGATGCGGTTACCGGATTCCGCGCATCCCGCGCGGCTGCTTCAAGAGCTGCGTGAGGCCGCCCGTTTCAAGGACTGGGCGGGCCGCCTCTACAGGCGCGCCGCCGGCTGGACCGCAACACAAGAGTGGATCCGGCAGGCCACGCGCGCGCTCTCCCGCCTTTCGGTGCAGCTCAATGCCGGCATCGGCGCGGCCGTCGCGCTCACGTTCGTCGCGAGCCTGGTGGCGTGGCTGGCGTTCGACCGTGTGGGAGACGCCCAGATCCAGGTCAACGAAACCAGTCTGCCCCAGCTCGCCGGATCGTTCGCCGTCGCCCAGCGGGGCAGCGCGCTGGCGGTCGCGGCGACGCGTCTCACCGGCGCCGGCACCCTCCAGGAACTGTCCGCCATCGAAGGGGAAATCCGGACGGACCGCCAGGCCTTCGAGATCGAGCTCTCGGATTTGACCGGTCACAGCGGCGAACGCTTCGACCGTGTCCGCATCCAGGGCGGCGCGCTGGTCACCAACATCGACGCCATCGAGACCTCGGCGCGGGAACGCTTCGCCCTGGGCGAACGCGCCGCGGACCTGCGCACGCAGTTGGCGAACATCGAGTCGGAGTTGGCCAGCCTGCCCGGGGCTGCCGGGACCGGCCTCGGCAACACCGGCACGCTGGGGGTCCAGTTGCTGATCAACGCCCTCAACGTCTCTGACGACGCGTCCCTGCAGGCCGTGCGGGAGCGCTTCGGCTACATCGTCGCCACCATGCGGACCAACACCCCGGCCGCCGGTCGGCTGCGCGACCTGGGACTTTCGGGGCAAGGCGTGTTCGAGTTGCGCGCCCAACAGCTTTCGCTGGCCGATCGGCAACGCGAGCTTCTGATCGAGAACCGGAATTTCGCCGCCGGACTGCTGACAGAGATCGAGGGACTTGTCGATGGCGCGCAGGAAGGCGCCTCCACCGCCACCGGCGCGTCCCAGGACGCCATCGGCACCGGCCGTGTCCTGCTCGTGGCGATCAACGGTATCGGCATCGTGACTGCCGTGCTTATCGCCTGGCTGCTTGTCGGCCGACTGCTGCTGTCCCGACTGCAGGCGCTGTCGGACCGCATGCGCGCCATGGCGGAGGGCGACCTTGAAGCCGAAGTCGACATCGGCGGCCGGGACGAAGTGGCGGAAATGGCCGCGGCGCTGGAAGTGTTCCGCCGTCACGCTCTTGAAGTGCAGCGCTTGAACCTGGTCGAGAAACTCGCGGCGGAACTGCGCGGCAAGAACGATCAGCTCGAGACCGCGCTCGAGGATCTGCGCCGTGCCCAGAACCAGATCGTCGCGAGAGAGAAACTCGCCGGCCTCGGCGAATTGACCGCGGGCGTAGCGCACGAAATCAGGAATCCGCTGAACTTCGTATTCAACTTCTCGGAAGCATCGGGTGAGTTGCTGGAGGAACTGACGGAGGAACTCCAGACAGAGAAAAACGGCTTCAACGACGCCCAGAAGCAGTTGCTTCAACCCATCTGCGCGGAACTTGACGATTGCCTCAAACGCATCCGGTCCCATGGTGGCCGCGCCGCCCGTATCTTGAGCGACATGCTGAAGATGGGCAGCAGCACGGGCAAGCTGCAGACCGCGGACATCAACGGACTGCTCAAGGAGCAGATACGTATCGCCCTGGAAACCATCCGGGCTGCCGATGCCGACTCGCCGCTCGACATTGCGCAGGACCTCGACCCCGACGCGGGCCAGATCGAGGTCGTTCCACGTGACATGGGGCGGGTGTTCCACAACCTGATCATCAACGCGTGGCACGCCACCGAAGAGCGGCGCCGCGCGGAGGACCAGCCGGACATGGACTATGAACCCGCTTTGCTCGTGTCGACTCGCCGGCTCGACGACTGTCTGCAAGTTCGCGTGCGCGACAACGGAACAGGCATTCCCGATGAGGTCGTGAACAACATCTTCAACCCTTTCTTCACGACCAAACCCACCGACCAGGGCACCGGGCTGGGACTGTCGCTGTGCAACGATATCCTGCGTGGCCACGGCGGCGAAATTCGCGTGGATACCGAATGGGGCAGCCATACCGAGATGATCGTGGAGATTCCGGCTTCGAACGCGCCCACGGAATCCTGAGCCACCCTTGCCGAGCCCATGCGGGCCGGGCGGAGAGCTTCCGGCCGTGTCCTCGCGCGTCGCGGCCCTTTCATTGCGGGCGGGCCGGTGCCGGCCACAGCGGTTCCGATGTCGGCAACTTGCCCGGTGCGTTCACGCGCAGCCGGTAGCGCCAGGAACGGCGCCGGTCCCCGTGCCACTCGTAGACGATCAGAAGGTACGTGTCGCCGACGCGGCTGCCCCGGAATCGGCGAACCCGCTCGCTCAAACGGTCGAGCGTGGCCCGTCCCCTGGATTGCTCGCCACCGGGCAGCCGCCCGCCGTCGCACACCAGGACCCGCAGGGACGCACGGGCGACGAGCAGCTTGTGGAAACCGGCCTCGATCTCGTCCACGTGGCCCCATTTGCATTCCGCCACCATCGGAACCGACCGTAACCCTTGCTCGACGTCAAGCCAGCAGAGATCGTAAAGCCACTTGCCCGAATCGGCGCCGGCCGCATCGCACGCGCATACATAGCCCATGGCCTGCCCGGCGCCGCACAGCGCCGTCAGTATCCGACGGGTCCACTCGTCCTGACTCCACTCGTTCCCGTCCACGCCTTCGAATTCGTCGAACACGCCCAAAATGCGTTCGATCGCTTCCCTTCGTCTCATGGGTGCATTCTATCCTACGGCCGCGGCTCAGGGCCGCGTGACGCACCTCCCCGGCGAAACCATCGCCGATGGGTGTGTCGCGGCGATGGCTGCAGCGCCTGGCAGACCCGCCCGCCGCCGCCCATCTCGCCGAAGCCCGCGCCCCGCGACCCGGTCGCACCTGCACGGTAGCCCGTCCGGATTCCACGTGCGCTACTCAACGATTTGAGACATAATCGGCGTTTCGCCGCACAATCACCGTTTCAGGTCGCACCTTGACTCGAACCGACGGCATCGCAACCTCGCCGCCGGGCTCAAGGCCCGCGAACGAGACGTGTTCGAGCGGCGTCTCGAACTCGAAATACGGTGCCACCCCAATCGATGCGGTTCACGCCAAACGAGTGGCAACATTCGCGTAGAATGGGTCGCAACGTTTCTCGGAATACACCGACACGACGCATGTCTGTTCCGCACTCTGGCGCCTGCCTGCCTGTTCCTTGCCCGTAGCTCGACGATGAAGCACCTTTCGCGGCCGCTACTGTTCCGGGGCTTGCCCCTCAAATGGGTGGCGCTGGCCGGTGCCGTCTCGATTGCGATTCCCGCGTGCCTGCTGGTGGCGTGGGTCGTGATCTTCTACCGCGTGGACGCCGGGCACGAGGTCCGCGTCGCCCTGTTCCTTTCGATGCTGCCGGGCTTCATGCGCGAACCGGTTTCTCTCACCCTGGGCGCCCTGGCGTGTTCGATCGCAGGGGTGATCGCGGGCATCCTCTGCGTTCGGGGAAACGGCGGCGCTGTCCGGGCCGCGGGCGCCGCCCAAATCGCCCTCGGCGCGGTGTTCGCCTGCCTGCTGCTGTTCTCGTTGATGTAGTTTGCGGCGCGGTGAAAGCCGACATGGATCCTGGCATTCTCCACGCTCGAAGTTTCATGCCTCGCGTTGACGGCGCCCGGGCCGGCAGGCTCGTCGCGATGCTGCTGCTGGTCTCGCTTGCTGCAGCCGGGTGCAGCCGCGGGAGAGATCGCGCGCCGCCGCCACCGCCACCGCCACCGCCCGCGACGGTGACGCTGGTACCGCCGGACGATGTGACCGTCCGTGAGTCGGAGAATCCGATGGTGGCGGTTACGGTTCAGCTCGACAGGGCCGCGTCCCGGAGCGTTTCCGCGGGACTGCAATATTCCGGCACAGCCACCCGGGACCATGACTACGAAGCCGACTCGGATTCGGTCCAGGTGCCCGCCGGCGCCACTTCGGCGAGCGCGCTCATCGACATCTACCGAGACTTCGACGAGGAGGGGGACGAGACCATCGCGGTGGCCCTGGGCACGCTCACCGGCGACGCCCGAATGGGGGACGACAACTCGTTCACGCTGACGGTGATCGACGGCGAGACGGCGGCCGGGGATCGCGCCGCAATCGAAGATCCGGACCCGGACACGGCGCTGATCCCGTTCGGTTTCCGGGTGACGGGCGAGTCGGTTGAACTGGCCATCGCAGCGGTGAACTACTCCCCCGGCGGCGGGGCCGTGGACCTGGTGGCGGAGTGGTCCCCGGATTTCGATTTTCTGACCGGCGTGCACGAGATAGGGCGCGCAACGGTTCCCGCGGCCGGTCCCGACCCGTTCGACGCGGTGATTCCCGACGTGCACGAGTTCGCGCTGCCGCTTTCGGGGCTGGCGCCGAACGGTCATTACTTCATTCGCGCCTACCTCGGCGCGCCGCCGGAGCCGGATTCGGACGCCGCGGCTTTCGACGTGTTCATGGAAGGGTTCGCGACCGACGCCGAGGGCCGCGTGGCCACCCGCTGCCGGACCCCGTCCAGAACGCCCGGCGCGTCGGGCGCCGACCCGCTGTTCGCCGAGCAGTGGCACCTGGCGAACACCGGGCAGACGGCCTTTTCGGAGCGCGGCGGCGTTGCCGGGGAGGATCTCCGCATGACCTCGGCGATCAATGCCGGGCACGGCGGCTCGGGCGTCACGCTGGCCATCGTCGACACGGGGCTCGAGATATGCCACCCGGACCTGGCCGCCAACGCCGGCGCGGGCGGTTCGTACAATTTCTCGCACGAGACGCTGTTCGGCGCCTCGCCCGGCGACCCGTTCAACCCGAGCACGCTGGGGGATCACGGCACGAGCGTGGCGGGCGTGGCCGCAGCCGTGGCGGGCAACGGCCTCGGCGGCCGCGGCGTGGCGACCGAGGCCACGCTGGTGGGTTTCAACATCGGCGGCGCGGCGGAGGAGGACTCGGAGCTTGCGCTATTGCGCAGCCTGGGGGCGAGCGACAGCGCGCCCGACTCGGCCGCCGTTGACGTGTTCAACATGAGCTTCGGCGCCGAGGAGCCTTCGGCGAACGCGCCGGACGACCTGGTGGCGCTGCTTGAAATGGGTACGTCCGAACTGCGCGGGGGCCTGGGCGCGGTCTACGTCAAGGCGGCGGGCAACGAATTCTCCCTGTGCGACGGGCTGCATCCGCTGAGCGGGGAGATCGGCTGCATATCCAGTCACGCCGATCCCATGCAGAACCTGCCGTACCTCATCGCGGTGGGAGCGTTCAACGCCGACGGCGTCAAATCGTCCTATTCCAGCGCCGGGGCCAATCTCTGGGTCGTCGCGCCGGGCGGGGAGGACGGCCTCGAGGGACCGGCGATCGTCACGACGGACCAAGCCGGGACCGGCGCCGGCTACGGCCTGTTCGGGGGCAACGGCCTGACCCGGGCCCATCCGTCCAACCGCGACGGGGACTACACGGGCGATTTCGGCGGCACGTCCTCGGCATCGCCCCTCGTGGCGGGCGCGGCGGCGGTGCTGCTGGGCGTGAATCCGGACCTGACCTGGCGGGACGTGAAGCACATCTTCGCGGCCTCCGCCCGCCGCATCGATCCCGACCGCGCGCAGGTGCGCGCGGCGTTCAACGGCCACCCCTACGTTCCCCGCCATGCCTGGCGGACCAACGCCGCGGGCTACCCCTTCCACAACTGGTACGGGTTCGGCGCCGTGGACCTGGACGCCGCGGTGGCGCGCGCCATGAGCCACGCGCCGGACAGCCTGGGGGAGTTCGCCGAATCGGAGTGGTTCGGCCCGGACGAGGCGCTGCCGCTCGCCATACCGGCCGCCGACGGCGCGGGCGTATCGGCCGCGATGCAGGTGGCCGGACTGCCCGACGGCGCGAATGTCGAGGCCGTGATACTGGAAATCTCGGTGGAGCACCGCGACGCCCTGGGGCTCGGCGTCACGCTTCTCTCGCCTTCGGGCACGCCCAGCATCCTCAATCCGCCCTTCAACGGCATCCTGGACGGCTACCCGGGGCTCCACGAATGGCGCCTGATGAGCAACGCGTTCTACGGCGAACAACCCAACGGCGCCTGGACCGTTCAGGTCGTGGATCTTGCCGGCGGCGGCCATGCCGGCGCGCTGAAGGCGTGGCGGCTGCGCCTTTATTACGGGGACCATCCCTGACACCGCGCACCCGATCGGTTTGGTCTGCTCAAGACTCCGGACCCGGGACGGCAGCTACATCAACGGCGCGTCCACACCGGTTACGATATGCCTGGGCCGTCGCTCCTGATCACTGACCTGTGCGTGCCGTTGCGGGAACCGGGGGCCGGGTGAGGGGCGGAATCCCGGCGTGGACGGTCTCGTTCTTCCCGGGTTGATTACCTGCATCGATCATCGAGCACGGCCCGCACACGTTGACACTCCCCGGAAGCGGGCGAATAATGCCTGCGTGAGCGAGAAGTTGTTGATACCCCTCAGGTTGCCCGGATACCCACGGGTACTCATCGTCGCCTTGCCCGGGCTTCTCCTGGCGATTCTCGCGACCGCGTGGTTTCTGCAACGGTCGGCAACGCCGCCCGGCCCCGGCGAAGCCGCCGTCGAAGCGGCCATCGCCGAGATCATCGAGGAAAGCACGGCCCGGCGGCAACCACCGGCACCGGCGCAACCGCCCGGATTCCAGCCGCGTGCAGGGCCGCCCGTCAACCCCGGCGCAGGCGGTGCGCAGGCGCCGCCCGGTTATTCGATCGTGGGGTTCGACGGCGAGATGGCCAGGGCGCCGATGCCGCCCCGGGACGTCCCGGCCGACCCGGATGGCGCCGTCGCCGCCGAACACCCGTGGCTTGCGGCGCCGGGCGCCATCGACGCGCTGGTCCGCCAGTCCGAGGCGGCGAACCGCGGCTGGACGTTCGGCTGGATGGGCATGGTGCCCGGAGCCGACGGGGATTTCATCGCGCAACGGCTTCAGGCGCTGGGCGGCCGGGCGCTTGCGCGCTCCGCCGATCTGCTGCGCGCGCGGTTGCCGGGCGACGCCGGGCGGCTCGAACGGATCGCGCGCCTGCCCGGGGTGGTGGGCGTGGCGGCGACGCCGCTCGAGCTGAAGATGCCCCCGTCGCTTGCAGCCGAGGCGCTGTCCCGGCCCCCCTGGGAACGCGTGCCGGTGCTGGTGACCCTGATGGACGCCGACCCGGACGGCGTGTGGCGCCGGGCGCTCGCCGATCTCGGCGGCGTGGCCGGCGTCTTCGACCCCGCCATCCGGGTGTATCCGGCCGTGCTGGCCTACGGGCGGGTGAACGCCGTCGCCGCGGCCGATTTCGTGCTGGCGGTGGAACCGGTTCGGCGCGTCGCGCCGGCCAACGACTCGGCGGTGCCGGTCATGGGCGCGGACGCGTTGCGCCTCCACGACGGGAAGGGCTTTTCGGGCATCGGCGGCGCGTCGGTTCCGGTCGGCGTCATGGACACGGGGCTGAACATCCACCACGAGGCCATCGGCGAGGGGCGGCGCAGCATCTGCGGGGCCAACTTCGCTGCGGGCCTGTTCACCCCGCAGCGGGAGGAGGATCAGGATCTCTGGATCGACGCCGGCCTGCACGGCACCCACGTGACCGGCACGCTGGCCGGCAACGGCGCGGGCGCGCCGCATTTTGCGGGGATGGCGCCGCTGGTGCGCGACATCCGTTTCGCCAAGGTGCTGAGCGCGACCGGGGCGGGGTCCCTGACGGGCATGTTGCGGGGCATGGACTTTCTTGCGCGCCCGAGCCGCTGCGGCGCGCCGGGCGCGCCGGCGGTGCGACCGGCGCTCGTGAGCGTGAGCCTGGGAGAGGACGGGTTCGAGTGGGCGGGGGTGAGCGCCGGCGAACGCAAGCTCGACTCGGTGGTGTGGACCCATCGCCAGCTCTACGTGGTGGCGCAGGCGAATTCCAGTTTCGTGCAGTACAGCGACTTCGCCAGCGCCAAGAACTCGCTCGCCGTGGGGGCCGTGGACGACGGCGGCGACCTGGCGAATTTCAGCAGCCTCGGGCCGACGGCCGACGGGCGGCTGGCGCCGCAGGTGGTCGGCGCGGGCGTCAATGTGTATTCCGCGGCCGGCGACGGCAGCCGCGGCGCCTATCAGTCCTTCAGCGGCACCAGCATGGCGACGCCCGCGGTGGCCGGCGTCGCGGCGCTGCTGATGGACGCGGCGCCGGCGCTGCGCGGGCAGCCCGCCGCGGTGCGCGCCCGGCTCATGGCCGGCGCCATCCGGCCCGACGCGTTCCTGGCCGACGCCGCGCGGTTCCCGCCGCACAACGGCAACGGTCCCGGAGCGCTGCAGCACCGCTACGGCCTGGGCAAGGTGTCGGCGCGCACGACCGTGCTGGAGCGCGACGCGCCGGACGGTTGGGCGGGCGGCGGCGCGACCGTGGAGACCGGCGGCGCCGAGTACGGCTACCGGGACATCGCGGTGCCCGCGGGGGCGAGCCGGCTGGACGTCGTGCTGACCTGGGACGAGCGGCCCGCGGACACGCTGACCGGCTCGGTGCTCAACGATCTGGACCTGTGGGTGGACCGGGGCGCGGATTGTCCGATCGCCCGGGCGGCGTGCGGCGAGGGCGCGTCGCTGTCCCGCAAGGACAACGTGGAATGGCTGATCCTGCGCGACCCGGCGCCGGGCCTTTACCGGCTCAAGGCGGTGCCGAAACGCGTGCGGGTGGACGCGCCGCGCGCGGCCCTGGCCTGGACCGTGATCCGCGGCCCGTCGACGCCGCAACTGGCGATCGCCGCCGATGCCGGCGCCGTTCGCGCGAATCCCGGCGAGCCGTTCAGCGTCGCCGCGACGCTGTCCGTCGACGGCTATGTCGCCTCGGGCACGGTGCTGCGGGTGGACTGCCGCGGCGCGGCGGACTCCCCGGCGTGCGACCGGGTGGAGTACGTGGCGGTACGGGCGAGCGAGGCGTCCCGCGAAGATCGGGTGAAGCGAACGCTGCAGGGCGAGTCCGGCGACGGCATCGCGCTCGGGGAGCTGGCGGCCGGCGAAGAACAGACGGTGGAGTTGGTGTTCCACGGCGTGCCGGACGCGGACCGGTTCCGGCTCTACCTGACGGCGACGGCCTGGAACGCGGCCAGCGCCTCGACCTCCGTGGAGGTGCTCGTCGGGCAGTCCAACATCGCCGAGGCGCCCATCGCGCGGGTTCCGCCGAACGACCGCTTCGTCCATGCCGCGCCGCTGCGGGGCGCCGCCGGAAGCCGCGATTTCGACCTGCTGCTGGCCACGCCGGAACCCGGCGAGCCGCCGTTCGCGCAGACGCTGGTGGACGACACCGGGGAGTTCCAGAGCACCGAACGGCCGCGCTCGGTCTGGTACCGCTTTACGGCGCCCGCCACCGACACCTATCGCTTCACCGTGGCCAAGGCCGCCGAAGACGACATTGCCGACGACGTTCAGCTCGACCTGTTCGAGACGCCCGCCTGGCGCGGCCCGCTGCACCCGCGCGGCCCGCGCCGGTTTTCGCCGGTGCACGTCGATGCCAGGTCCGGCGGCGGGCTGACTTTCGCGGCGCGGCGCAACCAGGCCTACACGGTTCGTCTGGGCATCGTGCGCGAGCGCCTGTTCGACTACCCGGAGGAGTCCGCCGAACCGGAGTTCCTGCCGTTCGAGGAACCGGCGCCCACCCGCCGCCGGTCCCTGCGCCCGCTGTCGCTGCACTGGCAGCCGGCCCGCCGGCCGGCCAACGACGACCTGGAACTCGCCGAGGCGCTGGCGGGCGCCGCCGGCCGGGTCCAGCGCAACAACCAGAGCGCCACCCAGCAACCCGGCGAACGGCTCCAGCCGCTGGCGGCGACGGCGTGGTTCCGGTGGACGGCACCGCCGGGCAGCGGCGGCGACTGGCGTTTCTCGGTCGATCGCCGCTACCTGCGCGTGGCCGCGTTCACCGGCGGGAGCGTGCGGGACCTGCGCCTGGTGTCCGGCCATCCGGACCGCGCGGCGGCGTTTCCGGTGGCGGGCGGCGAAGAGTACCTGATCCTGGTTGCGGCGGCCGGCGCGTCGGTCTCGGGCACCGACTACGCGCTGAGCTGGGCGCCCGGCGAACGCACGGCCGCCGCCAACGACGACATGGAGCGGGCCGAGCCGATGCCCGGCGAACCCTCGTCCGCGCACGAGGCCTCGGTGGACCTGACCGGCACCACGGTGCAACCGGGCGAGCCGGACGAGAGCGGCACGCGGACGGCGTGGTGGTCCTGGACCGCGCCCGCGGAGGGCGCCTATGCCTGGCGCATCGATTCCCCGGATTTTGTCGACGTGCGGGTGGCTGTCTTTGCCGCGGGCGACCCGCCGGTTCCGCTCGCGGCGAGCCGCACGGACCGAACGGCCCTGTCGCTGTCCTTCCATGCGGGGGCGAACGCCAGGTACCTGTTCTCCGTGGGGCTGCCGGCCGACGAGGCGTTGCTGAACGTATCTGACGGCAAGCTCGAGTTCGAATGGGGTCCCGCGCCGTCCAACGACCATTTCGCCGCGGCGGCCCCGCTGTCGGGCGCCGCCGGATCGGTCTTCGGGGACGGCCGTTTCGCCACGCTGGAGCCGGGCGAAGACGCGGCCCCGCTGGGCGACGCCTCGCTGTGGTGGACATGGGAGGCGCCGTCCGACGGCTGGTACCGGTTCGAGCTCGGCGAGGGGACGGCGGGCGTCGTGGCGGTCTACCGCGTGCCAGGGGACGGGACCGCGGGAGAGGTTCCGCTGGCGGTCAGCCGGCGCTTGCGGGGCCGGCCAACCCTGGTGTTCGGCGCCGAGTCCGGGGCCCGCTACGCGGTGCGGGTCGGCGCGCTCGGCGCCTCGCCGCCCGGCGGGTTCACGCTGACCTGGAGCGGGAACGGCTTGCCGGCCTGGCTGCGCTTTGCCGGCGCGCTCAGGAACGGGCACATGGATGGCGGCGGCAACCTGACGCGACTGGCATCGCCGGGGAACATCGCGTTCAACGCGGACGGAAGCGAGCTGTACGTGGCCACCGCCCTGGGGTTGCAGGCCTACGCTCGCGACCCGGAAGACGGCGCGCTGGCGCATTTGCAGACCGTGGCCGGCGCCGACCCCGGCGCAAGGCTGTTCTGGGACGGGCCGGCGGGGTCGCTGATCGCCGCGTCCTGCACCGGTTGGCGCAGGTACGCACGTTCGGAGACCGGCGCCGGCCTGGCGCCGGGAACACCCATCGGGGGCGCCACGCCTTGTCCGGAGGGCGTTCTCCTTCGCGGCCCCGACGGCTCGGTCCTGCATCTTGCGGGCACGGCCGGCATCGCGACCCTGAGGTTGAACGAGGATCGCACCGCGCTGGCGGAAACCGACCGCGAAACCCTTTCCGACATCGCCGCCGCGGCGATCGGTCCCGCCGGGGACTTCGTGTACGCAAGCACGGCCGATGGCCTGCGCGTCCTGGCGAGGGACGCCGGCGCCGGGACGCTCAAGATCGTCCACACCGTCGGCGTGGAGGAGGGCGAGCCGCCGACCGGCGACGGAATGTCCATCGGCAACCCCGGCGCGGTTTCCGACGACCGCATGGGCGGGACCGGGCTGCTGAGCGTCGATCCGGCGGGACGGTACCTGCTGGCGGTCTCGGCGACGCGGGAGGTGCATGCGTTCGACCTGGAGAATCCGGCGATGCCGCGCCCGCTGGTCCGGGACACCCCGATCGGGCGGCGCCACCTCGAGGACCCCGTGCGGTGCACGTTCGCGGACATGCGCGGGGAGACGCTCACGCTGGACATTTTCTGCACGGAAACCGCGCACAGCGTACGGCTGTTGCCGGACGTCCCGGCGCTGCGCACCGAAGACACGCTGAACCGGTTCGGGCGCGACGCGTTCGGCGGCGACGTGCCCTTGTTCTCGCTGGAAGGAGACGTGTCCGCCAGCCCGGACGGACGGCATGTCTACGCGTCGGCCGAAGACGAGATACTGATTTTCGAGCGGGCCGGCAGCCTCTAGACTCCTTGAGCGTCGGCGGGAATCGCCGCCCATGCAACTATTCCCGTCTTTGACGGTTTCTGCCATAATCCGCACAAGCCCTCTGTTGTTGCAAGGGCTGACAACCCGTTGGGAGAGAACCGATGGCAATCGTATCGAGAAAAATTTCAGTTGCTTTGGCGATGGCGCTGTTCGCTGCGGCGACGCAGGGGCTGGCGCAAACCGCCGTCACCGAGCGGGAAGACGGCGCCATGGAGTTGAGCATGGACGGCCAGCTGTTTCTGGTCCCGGCGGACATCGCCGAAGCGGTCGCCGCCGCGGTTCGCGACCACGCGGACGACCCGCGGGCGCTGCGGCAGGCCATCCGGGCCATCGTCGCCGAGAGCGCCGGCGGCGCCGGCGACGCGGAACTGGCAACCGCCATTGCCGCGTTGGCCATATACCGGGCGCCGGACCGCTCGGCGATCGCGGACGCGATCATGCGGGGAGCGGCCGCCGCCAATCCGGGCGTCTCGGCGCCGATTTTGCTGACAATCCTGGCCGCGCCGGGCGACAACCCGCGAACGCGGCAGGCAAGGGACCGGCGGCTCGCGCAATTGCAGGCCACTGCGGAAAATCCCTTCCAGATCAGCCCGGTCCAATAGGGTCGGCGGAATCATGTCGACGCAATTTTCGTGGGGGGAATGTGCCGGCCTCGACCGTCCGAAGATCACGTCTCCAGTCGGAAACCACGCAATCCCCCCCCCCCCCCCCAATTCTTGGGGAAAGGCTGGTGCCATGCGAAAAGAAAAAGCCACGCCGTTTTCAGAATTGGCGAACTGTCGGGCGTGGGGCGCCGCCCGCTCTGACGGGCAATTTTTCGAGCCCGGACATGCGCCAACAGTGACAAGGAGCCGGAACGTGCCGATCTATCGATGCAAGCCCCCTGTCGATACAAGCCCCGGGCGCCCTCGGCGGGTCCCCGGCCCGATGCGGAGGCTCCTTCCGGCCTGGCGCCATTCGCTGTCCGCCGGGCTGGGGGCCGTTGCGCTGGCCGCCTCGGGCGCGCTCGCCCAGGTGAACAACTCCGCGGCCGAGTGGAACGTGAACGATCGCCCGCGCCCCGAGTACGACCCGGCCGGCCTCCGCGCCGGCGGCTTCACCGTGTTCCCCGCCCTGGAACTCGGCATCGGCAACGACGACAACATCTACAGGCAGCCCCTGGGGGCGCAACAGGACAGCATCCGCTACCTCCGTCCGCGGGTCCACGGCGTTTCCCAATGGCAAAACCACGAGCTCGAAATGAACGCCGGCCTCGACGCGAGCTTCTTCGGGGAGGCCGAGGACGAGAACGTGACGAACTGGTTCGCCGACGCCTCGGGACGGCTGGACGTCGCGCGCGATGCCTGGGTGGGCGCCGCGCTGAACGTGCGCGAGCTGCATGAGGAACGCGGCGACCCGAACTCCCCGAGAATGGCCGTCCAGCCGGTCTCGCGGCAGATCTCCGGCGGGCGCGTCGAAGCGTTCCGGCGCGTGAACCGCCTCAGTCTCGGCATCGAAGGGAGCTATGCCGGCATCGCCTACGAGGACGCGGTCGACAACGTGACCGGTATGCGCCTCGTGCAGAACGACCGGGACCGGAGCGAGAGCGAAGTCTCGGCGCGGCTCGGGTGGGACGTCGCGCTCGGCTACGAGGCCTACGTGCGCGCCACCCGCTATGTCCGCAGCTACGACCGCCCGCAGGGCGAGGACCGTTACCTGCGGGATTCCGAAGGCACGGAAGTCGTGGCCGGTTCGCGGCTGGACCTCGGCACGGTGATCGCCGGCGAACTGTTCGCCGGCTACCGCGGCCAGTCGTACGACCGGGACGAGCGGCTGCCGGAGGTGGAAGGGGTGAGTTACGGCGGCGCGCTGACATGGAACGTCACTCCGATCACCACGTTCCGGGGCGCCGCCCGGCGCACGGTGGACGAATCCACGCTCCGCCAGGCCTCGGGCTACCTGGCCTCGGCGATCGAGCTCTCCGTGGACCACGAACTGCGCGCCAACCTGCTCATCGGCGCCAGCGCCAGCGTGGTCGCCAACAGCTACGTGGGCATCGCGCGGGAGGACGATATCGCCACCGGCATCATCCGGGGAACGTGGCTCATGAACAGGAATCTGCACGCGGATTTCGGCTACCGCGTCCAGCGCAGGGACTCGACCGTCGCAAAGGACGACTACGACAAGAACTTCGTCTACCTGAATGTACGCCTCAGCCTCTGAGATCCCGGTGGAGGCGGCTTCGCCGATCCGGCCTGCGCGGATTCGGCGCGGCGGCCGCGCCGCGTTCGCGGCCGGCCTCTGCTTCGCCTGCATCCTGTCGGTCCATCCCGCGGCCGGGGCCCAGGCGCCGGCCGCGGCGCATCCCGCCGACTACGCGCTCGGCTCCGGCGACCGCATCAGGATCACGGTGTTCGGCCACGAGGATCTGTCGGGGGAATTCACCGTCGGCGAAACCGGCACCGTCTCCCTGCCCCTGGCCGGCATCCTGGAATTCGAGGGCATCTCGCTCGCCGACGCGGAGCGGACGGTGGTGGAGGCGCTCAAGCCGGACTTCCTCCTCAACCCGCGGGTCAGCATCGAAGTCCTGGACTACCGGCCGTTCTACATCATCGGCGAGGTGAACAACCCGGGCGCCTACCCGTACGTGAACGGCATGACCGTCAACGAAGCGGTGGCCCTCGGCGGCGGTTTCACGTACCGGGCGCGCAAGAACCGGGTGGTTGTCATACGCGCCACGGACGCCACCCGCGCGGAAACCACGATACCGGTGACCGACGCCGTGCTGCCGGGCGACGTCGTAAGGGTCCTGGAACGAATCTTCTGATCCTCCGGGACCATCTTCCGATCCTCCGAAACGTTTCCCGACCCATGCAACGACCCGATACCGCCCCGCCGCCCGAGTTCAAGGCCGATATGCCGCCGCCCGAAGGCCATGTCGCAACGCCTCTCGCGCTCGAGCCCAGCCTGCTCAACGTTTTCCGCCTGCTCTGGCGCCGCAGGATGCTGATCGCATCGACGGTGCTGCTGACGATGCTCGCCGCCGCCCTGGCCGTCTTTCAGCTCACGCCGCGCTATACGGCCGAGACGCAGATTCTGATCGGAACCCGCTCCTCGAACGTGGTCGACATCGAAAGCGTGCTCGAGGCGTTGCGGCCGGACCGCATCACGCTCCGGAGCGAGGTGGAGGTGCTCGCTTCGCGGTCGCTGGCGGAACAGGTCGTGGACGATCTCGGGCTCGTGGCGAATCCCGAGTTCAACCGGAACCTGCGCCCGCCGTCGCCGCGCGAACCGCTCCGGTGGATTCGCGCCCGGCTGGGCCCGGCGCTTTTCCGCGCCGGGCCGTCCGCCGCCGCGACCCCCGGGGAAGCCGAACGCCTGACCCGCAACGACGTCGTCACGGCATTGCAGGAGGCGATGGCGGTGGAGATCGTCGGGATTTCCAGCGTCGTCGCCGTGGCCGTGACATCCGAGGATCCCAACCTTGCCGCGACGGTCGCCAACACGCTCACCGAACTCTATCTGCGGGAACAACTCCGGCAAAAGCTCGACGCGGGCGAGCAGGCCGCCGCGTGGCTGAACGAACGGGTGGGGACGATCCGGGACCAGGTGGAGCAGTCCGACAGGGCGGTCGAGGACTATCGCCAGCAACAGGGGCTGACCCAGACCAGGGACACCACCCTGATCGAGCAGCAGATTTCGGAGGTCAACACGCTGTTGATCGCCGCGAGGGCGCGGACCGCGGAAGCGGACGCCTCGCTGCGCCAGGCCCGCGCGGAGATGCGCTCGGAAGGGGACATTCACGCCGTTCCCGAAGTGCTTGCCGCGCCGCTCATCCAGAATCTCAGGATGCAGGAGGCCGGACTGGCCGGCGAAGCCGCGCAAATGGCGTCCGAATACGGCGCGCGGCATCCGCAGATGATCAACGTCACCGCGGAACTGTCGGATATCCGGGCCAAGATCGCCGTGGAGGTCGAGCGCATCGTGCTCGGCCTGGAAAACAGCCTCAAGGTGGCGCAGACGCGGGAGCGCGCGCTCGAGCAGAGTCTGGACGACCTCAAGGCGGAGGCCGCGCAACTCACCGCCTCCCAGGCCCGGCTGCGGATACTGGAGCGCGAGGCGGCGGCGAACCAGTCCCTGTTCGACGTGATTCTTTCCCGTTACAACGAAACCAGCGAGCAGGAGGATTTGCAGAGCGCGGACGCGCGGGTGATTTCGCGGGCCACGGTGCCGAGCGAGCCCACCTGGCCGAACGTCGGCGCGGCGATGTCGATCTCGCTGGTGTCTTCCGTGCTGCTGTCGCTGCTGCTGGTCCTGCTGGTCGAGCAGGTGTTCGACCGCGGCTTCCGGCATGCCGAGCAGATCGAGAACCTCCTCAACGCCGGCACGCTCGGCATCGTTCCCAAGCTGACCGAATCCGAAGAATCCCTGCCCGGCTACGTGCTGGACAAGCCCGTCTCCGCGTTCGCCGAATCGTTGCGCATGATCCACACCGGCATGCTGCTGAGCGATGTCCGCGACGCCCCGTCGGTGTCCGTCCTGGTCACGTCCTCGGTTCCGGAGGAGGGCAAGACGTTCATCGCGCTCGCCTGGGCGCGGCAGCTCGCCCGCAGCGGCCGCAAGGTCCTGCTTGTGGACGCGGACCTGCGCCACGGCCAGATCGGAAAACGGCTCGGGATGTCGGACAAGCGCGGCCTGCTCCAACTGCTGACCGGGCAGATCGAGTCGGCCGGGGAAGTCATTCAACACGATGAACCGTCGGGTCTGGACGTGCTGACGGCGGGGCGGACCGTCGAGGTGCCCGCGGATATCCTCCGCTCCCGCTCGATGTCGAAACTGATCGAGACGCTCAAGTCCTCGTACGAACTGATCATCGTCGATTCGCCGCCTTCGCTGCTGGTGTCCGACGCGCGGACCCTGGCCCGGTTGCTGGACCTGACGGTATTCGTCGTGCGTTGGGCGGACACCGCCCGCAAGGTCGTCGCGAACGGCTACAGGCAGCTTCTGGGATCGGAGGCGCGCGTTGCCGGCGTCGTGCTGAGCATGGTGGATGTCAAGCGGCGCGGCCGGTACGGCTACGGCTACGGCTACGGCTACGGCTACGGCTACGGCTACGGCTACGGCTACGGCTACGGCGCCTCGTCGAACAAGTACGGCCGGTATTACACCCAGTAGCCGTGTTCCGCTTCAGCCCGCCCGCCCGCCCCGCCCCGCACATGCTCATCGGCCTGGCGGCAACCGCGGTTGGAGCGGGCATGTCGCTGGCCGCGTTTCCGTTCGCGGTGGCGGGCCTGATCGAAGCCTCCGGCGATCCGGTCATCAGACAGATCCAGGACCAGCGCGCGGTGGATGAGCCCGCCCTGCGCGCGCTCGTCCGCTCCCGCGAGGCCGCCGCGCGCTGGCGCCGCGCCGGCCGCGCCTACACGGACATCGCCCTGGGCCGCGTGCTGCTCACCGAATACGCGGACGCCGCGGGGCGGCGGGAGAACCTGGCGCTCGCGGAGCGGGCCCTGGGCAGCGGACTCGGCCTGGCGCCCATGAACCCGTACGGCTGGATGCGCCTGGTGCAGGTGCGGACGATGCGCGGCGCGCCCGCGGCGGACATCTCCGCGCCGCTGCGGCTGGCGTTGCACAGCGGGCCGCACGAGGACCGGCTCGACGCCATGCTGCTGCTCACGCTCGAAGCCGGCCTCAAGGCATGGGACGATCTGGACGGCGCCCAGCGTCGGCTGATCGCGGGCAAGGCGCGGGAAGCCTGGCGCCGCGACGCCCGCGCGGCCGCGGCCGCGGCCGTCCGGGCGGGGCGGACCGAAGTGCTGGCCCGCCTGCTCGGCCACTGACTTGAAGGCGCTCTTCCTGCAACCCGCCGCCCATGTGGCCGCGCTGGGAGTGGACCTCGGCCGGCTCCGCCATGCCGCCCGTTTCGGCGTCGTCAACCTCGCGTCGCTGCCGCGCAAGCTCCGCGCCACCGGCGCGGTGGTCAACTGCATCGACACCAGCGACACCGCGCGGCGGATACTTGCATCGGCCGCCCGCCACGGCGTCCCGCGCGTCTACCTGGCCGACGGCATCTACGACGTGGCCAATGCCTACCGCAATCCCGCGCACCGCCGGCGCGGGCTGGCCCAACTGGACCCCCTGCTCTACACGCACGTCGCGTGCGTGGACCGATGGAGCTTGAGCGCGTTCGCCGCGCTCGGCGCGCGCACGCACGCCTGGCTTCCCGCCCGCGCCGAGCCGGACGGCGACCCGGACCCCCCCCCCCCCCCCCCCCCCAAGGGCGCCGTTCCTCGTGGCCACCGCCCGCAGTCCCGCGTTCGACGCCGGGGAGCGCGGGCGGCTGAGGAAACTGCTCGCGCTGACCGTCGCCGCCCTCGACCGTCTCGGCGTCGAATACCGCTTCCGGACCGGCGACCCGGAACTGCTGTCCTCGCTGGGAATCCCCGCCGCCCGCAACGATGTCCGCGACGCGTTCGCCCAATGCATGCGCCGCTACGAATGCCTGATCACGACCCCTTCCACCATCGCCACCACGGCGATGCTGGCCGGGAAGCCCACCGCGGTCCTGGACTACCGCGACGCCCCGCTCGCGCAGCAGGCGGGGTGGCGCATCCACCGCTCGACGGATATCGGCGCCACGCTGGCCTCCATGCTGCGGCCCGCTGCGGACCGGATGACGTTCCAGGCGCGCGAAGTCGCCCATCTGGCGGACCGCGAGCCGGTGGAGGATTTCATCCTGCGCGCGGCGCGCGCCGGACCGCCGCCCGTCGAGCCGCCGACGGACCCGGCCGCCGGGGCGCCGCGCGTCAGTTTCGAGTATCCCTTGCGGTGGGTCTACGTCAACTGGCTGAAGCCGTTCAGGAAGGGGTTCTAGCCCGATGCTCCCGACGCTGGCGCTGGTGGCGATGATCGCCGGTTTTTCCGCCTGGCACTACGCCCGCCAGCGGTACGTGCTGACGCTGAGCGTGTACTTCAATGTCTGCGCCCTGGCCTACATGGTGTTCGGCATGGCCATCGCCCGCGCGAACATGGGCGCGCAATACGAGGCCGAACTGGAACTGATCGGCTGGATGTGCGTCGCGGCGGTCGCCGGATTCAATGTCGCCTACCTCGTCGCCGGCCTGGGCGCCGCGCCGCCGGGCGCGGCCGGACCCCGGTCCGGCTACCTTCCATCGCACAGCTCGATGCTCGTCGTGGCCAGCATCGGATTCGCCTTCGCGGCATCCATCGTTCTGCTGATCGGACCCCTGGAATTCCTGTTCTCCGATCGCGTAGTGCATTTCGCCGTGAGGCGGAACATCACCGAACTGCTCTATGTGGCCAACCTCACGAATGTCTGCCTGCCGATCGTCCTGGCGCGTTATCTTCATTACCGGCAGCGGCGCGACTATACCCTGCTGATCGTGCTGCTCGCCCACGGCATCGCCCTGGGGCTCATGACCATCTCCAGATACGACCTGATGATCGTGCTGCTTGCCGTAGGGTTCTTCCTGGAAAGGTACTACAGGTTTCGCCCGATACCGCTGCTGTGCGTGCTGGCCGTCGCCCTTGCGTCCACATTGGTGTACAAGCCCTTGCTCTACAACATCCTGCTTGGGCGCGAATACGCGACCAACGTCGACCTGGGCGAGTACGTCAACTGGATCAGGCACACGCTCCTGATGCTCGGACGCCCCGAAGTGGAGATGCCCCACGGCGGCTACGCTCTGGCGCTGAGGTCGCTGTTCGTCATACGGCCGCAAGAGGACTCGCTGTCCGAATGGTTCTTCCAGGAGTTCTTTGCGGACCGCTTGATCCTGTTTCCGGGAACCGGTTACGGTTTCACCGGCGTGTGGGAAGGATATTCGGCGAACGGCCTGTTCGGCGTGGCGATGCACTTTGCCTTTTTCGGCGCCGTTTTCGGGTGGCTGGAACGATCGCAGACCCCCATGCGGCACATTTTCGTCGTATTCGCCATGGTCCTGACCTACCGGCTGTTCCGTTCCGAGGCGTACAACTTCGTCAAGACGTACTCATGGTATTTTGCCTATCCGACGATCGGCATCGTGCTTGCCGACAGATTTCTGGTCTGGGCGTCCGGGGCCCGGTCCGGGGAAGCCGCCGCCTTTCACGGAAGGCCGCCCCGGGCGGGCGCGCGGCGAGACGCCGTTTCGATGCGCCCCGGGCGGGAGGACGCCGTTTCCGGTTGAGGCTTGCCGTGCCGCTCACCGCGCCAGCCAACCGAACTCCCGCCGGCGCCGCATGCGATCCATTATCGATGTACCGGGACCGCGCTCGCGCAATCTACCCGCGCCATCACGCGCCAGCCTCCTGTCGATAGATGCGCGCCAGATCCGCGGCGAAGCGCGCCTGGCCGAATCGCTCCCTTGCCACTGTATAAGCAGCCTCGGCTGTTTCCATGCGCCACGCCGAATCCGCCGACAGCAGCAACCGCACGGCTGACTGCACGTCATCGAACAGATGCCCGGTCACCCCGTCCCGCACGGTGGCTTTGCTCCACTCGGCGCGGCGGCACAGTACGGGCGCCTTCAGCGTCATCGCTTCAAGGACCGCCACGGAGTTCACTTCCCAAGGGCTCGTGCAGAGATACACGCAGCTTTCGGCAACGTGCCTAAGCGCGTCCTCACGGGGCATCCAGCCGGTCACGTTCACGCCGGCGCGCTCCAGCATCCGGCGCTGCGTGCGGTCGCCGTCCCCGATCCACATGAATTCGATTTCAGGGCGCGCCTCCCTCACCGCCCGGCAGATATCCGCGAACATTGACGGATCCTTCTGATCCGCGATCCGCGCGCAGGTTACAACCTGCCGCACATCCGCGCTTTGATCGCTTTGCCGACGGTACGCGGATTCAAGGCCCTCTTCGAGCGCGTTTTCCAGTAGGCGCACAGGCGCCTGGATTTCCCGTGTGATGACCGCCCGCTCGGGTTCGTCGCACGCCAGGTAAACGGCCGGACAAACCGTGTTGGCAAGCCGTTCCAGCGCACGGAACAGGCTGTGCTCGGCCGCGGAGAAATTCAGATGCATCAACGAAATGCAGTGCGAGCTGTGGAATGCGCGGCGTGCGAAGCGCCGGCCCGCCACCAGCCTTCCCAGGAATCCGGCCCTGGACCCGTGAGAATGCACGACGTCCGGCTTGTACCGCCGCAGTACCGAAGCGAATTGCCAGCACCACGTTGCCAGGTACGGCACCAGCGGCCTCATCCTCAAGTGCACCAGTTCGATCGCCGGATTCACCCGGGCACGCAGGTCCGCGGGCGCCCCGGGTCGCCGCGAATACGCGATCAGCACCTCGTAGCCCATCCTCCGCTGGATCTCGGCCATGAGCAGCACCATCTGAAGGGCGCCGGTCGCGCCACCCTCAATGACATGGCATACGCGTATTGAGTTCGCGCCCGACTCCCCGATGCCGGTCACGCGTGATCCTGGGCTCGCGCAGCGGCGCATCGTTCCACGAGATCCGATAGGTTCGTCCACCGGAAGTCGCCGCCGCCCCCCCAAGGAAGACCGCGCCGGCCAATCGGGACACAGGATACGCATGCTTCGCGGAAGCCGGGGCGGTGAATACGGTCAACCAGCGCCGGACACCGCTTCGCCACCCACCCGAGCATAAAGAACGTGGCCGTGACTCCGTAATCCTCGAGCCGTCGGAGTACGAGATCGGTATTTCTCTCGACCCTGGACTCCCGCCCGCTCCATGACGACGCGTCGACCACCGATGCCAGGTTGCTGACCATGAACCAGTCTTCCACGTCTATCGACATGCCCGCGGGCGGCTGACGATCAACGATGCTGCTCAAGGCCCTGTCCTGTCGATATCACGTTACAGCCGAGAGGGCGATGACAGCAAGGTTGAAGGGACGCTTGTATCGGGCACGAACAATCCCGGACCCTCCGGCGACAAAATTACCGGACACGGATGAATTCATTGTCACGACGCAATGACACCAGGACGCAACCGGATTACTCTCGCACTGTACACAATTCGACGCGGATGGCAACCTCCGGGGCGTGGTCCGGGGAGGTCGGCCATCCGTCCAGCTCACCGCGCCAGCCAGCCGAACTCCCGCCGGCGCCGTAGCAGCGCCAGCGTGAACAGCGTGGCCAACGCCTGTGGCAAGGCGAAACCCACCAGAGCCGCCTCCATGCCGAACCGCGGAATCAACAACAGGTACGCTACCTGCTGGAGCGCCAGCATCGCGCCTGCCCCCTTGAGGTGGTCAACGGCCCGGCCCGACATCTCCGCCAGATGACCGACCGGCATCAGCGTCACGCGCAACGCCATCAGGGTTGCGGCGACCCAGAGAATCCCGGTGGAATCGGAGTAGGGCGGGCCGAGAAAGTCCAGGATGAACGACCCGGCGAGCGCGATCGCGGCCACGCTCAGTATGGCAAATATCCCTGACGCTGCACACGCCCGACGGAATTCCGTGCGCAGGACACTCACCTGCTCGCGCCCCTGATGGCGCGCGAATCGCGGCGCCGCGATGGTATTGACGGCGTGGCCGATGAAGGCAATGGCGCCGGCGAGCCTCGTGCAGACCGCATAGACCGCAACGGCCTGCGCGTCGATCCACCAACCGAGCCACAATGTATCGGACCAGCGGATGAGCACGTTGCAAACCGACAGGGCGGCAAACGGCGCCACTTCCCGAATCCGCACGGTATCCGGCGACGTCCGCCGGGGCGCGGACGGCCCCGAACCGAAGGTCAGGCGCCTGGCGACGGTCACGAACCCGGTGAATATCAACGCGCTACCGCCCGCGAAGCAGACCGCGACGAGGAGCAGGGAGTCGCTGCCGGCGAGGCGCATCGCGATCGCGCACACGCACATGGCGCTCTGCCAGCCGCCGGTCTCGAGAAAGACCGCGGCGGCCGGATAATCCCTGGCCTTGAGCAATCCCGCCAGCACGTAGCACATGGCCAGGAACGGGATCGCCACTTGCAACACGCCGAACATCCTTGCCGAGGCGGGACGGACCTCGGAACCGATCGCGACGCTGCCGATCCAGAAAAGCGCGCCCACGAGTCCCGCGACCGCCAGGCAACGCGACGCGACGCGCCAGGCCACTTCCGGGCGTTCGGCGGCGCGGCGAAGCGTATACACATCCAGCCCGCACTTGGCGAACGTGGCGGCGATCAGCGCCACCGAAACCGCGAGCACGAATTCGCCCATGGCGCTCGGCGCCAGCACATCGGCGAGCAACACACCGTACCCCAGACTGGCTACCGCGCCCACGCAGCGCATGAGAAACGCCCTCGACACCGAACCGAACCAGGTCAAGGCGCCGGGCGCGCCGGGCGCAAGCCAGGAGTAGCCGATACGCGGCAAACGCCAACGCCGGTCCTTCATCGCTGTACCGGGGCGCGGCCCGCGAGAACCGCCTCCGCCTTCACGCGCCCGCCTGCACGTCTTGATAGATGCGCGCCAGGTCCGCGGCGAAACGCTCCTGGCCGAACCGTTCCCTTGCCGCCGTGCGTGCGGCCTCGACGGCCTCCAGGCGCCACGCAGGATCCACCGACAGCAGTACCCTCGCGGCCGTCGGCACGTCATCGAACAGACGCCCCGTCACGCCGTCACGCACGATCGCCTCGCTCCACTCGGCACGCCGGCGCCTGGATTTCCCGGTCGATGACCGCCCGCTCGGGTTCGCTGCACGCGACGTAAACTGCCGGACAAACGCTGTTCGCGAACCGCTCAAGCGCGCGGTACAGGCTTCGCTCGAACCCGGACAAGTTCAGGTGCGTCAACGAAATGCAGTGCGGGCTGTAGAGCGCACGGCGTGCGAAGCGCCGTCCCGCCACCAGCCTCCCCAGGAATCCGGCTCTGGAGCCGTGAAAATGCAGGACGTTCGGATTCCACCGTCGCAACAGCGACGCGAAGCGCCAACACCACGCTGCCAGGTGCGGTACCAGCGGCCTCATTCTCAAATGCACCAGTTCGATCGCCGGATTCACCTGCTGTCGCAGGTCGGCAGGCGCCCCGGGACGGCGCGAATAGACGATCAGCACCTCGTTACCCATCCCGCGCTGAACCTCGGCCATGAGCAGCACCATCTGCAGCGCGCCGGTCGCGCCGGTCGCGCCGGACTCGATCACGTGGCAAATCCGCATTGAATTTGCGCCCTTCAGCGCCTGCCCTTCGGAAAGGCTTCCCATTGCGGCGCCGGGCCGGTCAATCCGCGAAGCCGTTCGGGTGCGACGCAAGAAACCGCCACTGGTCCTCGCAGATGCGATCCAGCCCGCGCGCCGCAGTCCAGCCGAGTTCGGCCTCGGCGCGACCCGGGTTCGCGCAGCTTATGGCGGCATCGCCGGCGCGTCGCGCGGCGATGCGATACGGAACGGCCCGGCCGCTGGCGCGCTCGAACGCTCGCAGGACGTCCAGCACGCTGTGGCCCCGCCCGGTTCCGAGATTGTGCACCGCCAGCCGCGGTTCCGGGACGAGGAATTCAAGGGCCGCGATGTGCGCGGCGGCAAGATCCGTGACGTGGAGGTAATCGCGCACGCAGGTGCCGTCCGGCGTCGAATAGTCGTCTCCGAAAACCTCCAGTCCCTCGACCCGGCCCAGGGCGGCCTGGCCAATGCACGGCAGCAGGTTGCCCGACGGGCGCGTGGAGTCTTCGCCGATCAGGCCGCTCGGGTGCGCGCCGACCGCATTGAAATAGCGCAGCACGGAGATGCGCCAGTCCGGGTCGGCCGCGAACAGGTCGCGCAGGATCGTTTCCTCGAAGAGCTTGGCGCGCCCGTAGGGGCTGGACGGCTCCGTTGGATTCGTTTCGGCGAGAAGATCGGGGGATTCGCGATAGACGGTGGCGGACGAACTGAAGATCAGCGTCTTCACGCCGTGCTCCGCCATGCGCTGAAGCAGGCAGACGGTGCCTGCCGCGTTGTTGGAGTAGTAGCGCAACGGGTCGCGCACCGACTCGCCGACCGCCTTCAACGCGGCGAGGTGCGCGACGGCGTCGAAACCGCCTTCTTCGAACACGGCGTTGAGCGCATCCTCGTCGCGGACATCGCCGCGTACGAACGGCGCCGCCCGGCCAACCAGTCCGGAGAGCGCCGAGACCGCCCCAGCGCCCGCGTTCGAGAGGTTGTCGAGCAGCACGGCCTCGTGCCCGTTCTCCAGCAGTTCGGCGGCGACATGCAGGCCGATGTAGCCGGCGCCGCCGGTGATGAGGATCTTCATGGCCGCGCGTCGTCCCGGTCCGCGCCGAGCCACCCGAGCAGTTCGGTGCCCGTGCCGCAATCGATGATGCGCTCCCCGATCGCGGCGAGGCGGTCCGGGTCGGAGACGCCGGCGAGATGGCGGGTCAGCGCGTCCCCGGCCTCGGCGCCGAACTTGCGCACCGCCTGCCGGCGCAGCAGTTCGCGCTCCGCCGCGAGGCCCTGCGCCCGCTCCTGCTCGATACCGCGCTCCAAGCCCCGCTTGAGTCCTTCCTCAAAGCCTTGCCGGCCGTATTCCGCCTCCCACTCCAGGGCGCGCTTCCTCAATGCCATCATCGTCCCTTCCTCCTTCGCGACTGCGGGAAACTCCCGCTCAAGCGACGCGATCACCCCCGCCGCGTCCGGCTGCGGGAACCTGTTCGGGAACACCGCCCGCATCCAGCCGATCAGCGCCCGCAACGCCCCGCCGTCCAGATTGCGCGGCACCGCCCGCATCCGGGCGGCCATCCCGGCCGGGGTCTCCGCGGCGTTCAGCCCGAACACCGCGGCGGCCAGGTTCTCCCGGGGCGAATCCTCCCCCGCCCGGCGGTTCGCGTCAAGCAGCAGGTAGGCGCCGGTCAGCGGCAGCCACGCCTCGCCGTCCGCCGTGACGGCCACCTCGGCGGCGGCGCCCGGATACGCGCATTTCCGGGCAAAACGCGCGGAAAGGGCGTTGCGGTCGCCGCCACGCGGGTTGTTCTGCGGCCGCCGTCGCGCTCGAAGCGACCTTGCCGCCTGCGCCGCCGATGCGCGCGTGATTCGGTGTTGACAGCGATCGGCGAGGCCGTGTAGCGTTGCGGCACCGCAATCGTCCCGGCAGGTACGCGAAGGAATGAATTGCAAGCTGCCATGGCGCGGTGACTTGGGAACGAACGCCCTGCTTGTGGTTGCAAGCGGTGTCCGGGCGCGCATGAAGAACTGGCTGGCCAATGCGCTCGGACGCCTGATTCGCGCAATCCATGGGGACGCCATCCCTTTTTCCGGCGTGCGCGTTGCGTCCATTGCTCCGCCGGTCTCTCCAAAGATCAGCGCCCTGTTGCGGTTGAACATGTATGAGTCCGCGGAGCGCCGGTTTGTCGACCGCTATCTGTTGCCGGACATTCCGGTGGTCGAGTTGGGCAGTTCTATTGGCGGCATATCCAGTCAGATCGGCCTGCGGCGCGGTCCATGTCATGGACCGCGCCGAGCCACCCGAGCAGGTCGGCGCCCGTGCTGCAATCGATGATGCGCTCCCCGATCCCGGCGAGACGGTCCGGCCCTGAAAGCGTTTGTTCAGTCGAAATATGGATTAGTGAAGACGGGACACGGTTTTCGCTCCCATACTTCGTGCAAGGGGACTATTCCCGGTTTGTAAAAATCGCTGTGGACGAGGTTTTTCGCGAGTTTTTTCCAACCCCTTGCGCGGCGAGGCCCGATCGCGGCGGATACGATTCGCGCGGGCGGAGCGGGAAACTCCCGAGCGCAACCAGCAGGCACGCCGCCAGCAGCTTCAGGTCCAGCAGCGGGCTCATCTTCGAGATGTAGAGATTGTCGTATCGATATTTCCGCCGCGCTGTCGCGTGGTAGCCCTGGCGGGCCTGCGCCAGCCCCGCGATGCCCGGCCTGACGCGCAGGCGCGAGCCGAATTCGGGCAGTTCGAGGCTGAGCCGGCGCGCAAGTTCCGGCCGTTCCGGGCGCGGCCCCACCAGGCTCATTTCTCCCCTGACGATGTTCACGATCTGCGGAATCTCGTCCAGATGCAGCGGCCGCAATATCCTTCCCGCCCTGGTGACCCGCGCATCGTCCCGCGCCGCCCATACCGGGCCCAGGCCGCTCTCCGCGTTCTCGACCATGGTGCGAAACTTGAGCATTTCGAACGGCCGTCCGCCCAGACCGAGGCGGATTTGGCTGTGGAAGACCGGGCCGCCATCCTCCAGCCGGATCGCCAGCGCGATCGCGGCGCAGACTAGCAGCCACAGGGGCGCGAGCAGAACGCCCGCCAGCACGATGACCGCAAGGTCGAAGGGGCGTTTATACCGCGCCCGGAGACTTGCGTGCGCATCGGCGGCCAGCATGCCGGATTGTGGCGAGGCTATCGTCATGCGACGCAAAAAACCTTCTTGCTCTGTTCATCGGCACCGGTGCGGGAACCGCCGGACAGCAAAACTTTCTTGCTCCATGATACCATTGTCTCAACCCTTCAGTGGGTGCCAGTCCGGCTGGCGGGGCTCAACACCTTGCGCCCCGGTCAATGCGCGCCGGCGCCGTCCCGGTTCGCGCCGAGCCAACCGGGCAGTTCGGTGCCCGTGCCGCAATCGATGATGCGCTCCCCGATCCCGGCGAGACGGTCCGCGTCGGAGATGTCCGCAAGATGGCGGGCCAATGACACCGGGACGCAACCGGATTACTCTTGCACTGTACCCTATGCGCCGCAGAGGGCAACCTCCAGCCCCTATGGTGGTAGGGTGGAACAACGTATTGTGCATCATGCGCGTGGGGGGGTCCACGCATCGGATTGAGGACGAGTCATGGATATTAGTAGTGGTCGCACCATAACCATACGGATTGCGGAAGAGCCCACGACTGACGGTCGCAGGTACTTGAGGAGCCCGGATTTGAAGGGCTTTCATTTCATCCTGGATCAGGAAGATTCCCGTGACGCCATTTTGCCAACCCTGAAAGCGTTTATTCAGTCGAAATATGGATTAGTGAAGATGGGACACCGTTTTCGCTCCCATACTTCATGAAAGGGGACTATTCTCGGTTTGTAAAAGTCGCTGTGGATGAGGTTTTTCGCGAGTTTTTTCCAACCCCGTACCCGGCGACGCATGGGGTTGGCGAGATGCGCCACGGATAAGTCGAGTCGCCGTTGTCTCAGCGCACGTCAGCCAGGCCGCGCAGCTTCCACCTCATCCTCGATCCTATCATGCGCGGCCCCGTCCCTGGGCCTGCGCTACCGACACGCCCAGCACGAGCGCGAACGTGGCGGCCACGGCCGGTATCTGCAGGCTGAAGTCCACGAGCGCGTGCGCCCCCACCAGCGTACAGGCCGCGACGCCGACGGCGGGAAGCACGGGGTCCCGGCGTCGCGCCCGGACGCCTCTCGCACAGCCGAGCGCCAAAACGACGATCGCAAGAATGAACAGAACGGCTGCCGGGATTCCCAGTTCCAGCGCCATTTCCAGGTAATCGTTGTGCGCCATTTGCACACCGGGCATGATCTCCCCGGTGCGATGACTGCGATACACCGGCCCGAACGTGCCTAGCCCGGTTCCGAGCAGGGGGGATTCCTCCAAGGCGTTCAACGTCTGGGAATAGATCTCGGAACGCCTTTGCCAGTCGGGCCCCGTTACCAACAGCCGCCGTTCCAGATCTTCCCCGATCAGAAGAAACAGGACCGCGCCGGCCAGCACCGGACCGATCGTGCTCAATACCATCGTACGCACCCGAACGCCGCGCCTCGCCGCCAATACCCAAAAGAACACCAGCAGAGCGAGAGCCGTCGCCGCCACACCCCCGCGCGAAAGGCTCAGCAACAGCGCGCTCGCCAGAATCAGCCAGATGGCGAGAAACAGCGCGTTGCGGGGCATGAATTCGGCAAACAGGAAATTCAGCCGCAGCCTGAAACCGACCGCGCCCGGCTCGCCGCGCTCGAACCGGTACCGCAGCACGGCCGTCGCGCACAACAGGCCCAGTCCGGCATAAGTGGCGAAAGAATTCCGATTCACGAACGTCGCGGTCACAACGTCGTAATATTCCGACCTTTCGAACCAGGGGATGAGTTCGACGCCCGTATACGCCAAAATCAGGCCGTAGAGCGCATAGCAGGCCGAGCCCGCGGCCAGGGCGCGCAGGGCATACCGGGCGCGCCCCGGATCGCTGCCGTACTGCAGGGCCAACCAGAACACGCCTGCGTATGCCGCGACGCGCAGGATACTCGCCCGGCTCGCCGAAGGATCCAGCGATATGGCGCCGCGGTACGGTATCCCCAGGGCCTCGGCGGAATCCCGCCACAGAGGGTGGTGCCAGCCCTCCGGCATGAACCCGGCGGTCTGAAGCGCCGCCCACAGCATCGCAAGCGCCATCGCCGAGGCCGACCACCGCACGAAGGGGGGCGGCGCCACCGGCGCCGTACGCGCGGCGAGCGTCGACACGCCCCAGCAAAACAGCAGCGCGCCGCAGAACGCGGCGAGGCTCGCCCATGCCCAGTCCGCGTAGGCCCCCAATGGCAACGGAGCGGCCAGCGTCAGCGCGATCAGCGCGTGAAACACCGGCGGGCGCCGCGGTTCGGCGAGCCCTGCGCGCGGACCCGATTCGCTCACGTGGACAGGAATCGCCGCGACGCTCCCTCCAGAACGAGGCAGGTCAGCCGGCCGGTGGCGTAGGCGCCGGTGTCGATGCCGATCCGGTTTCGCGCCACAACGGGCTCCGGCGCGAACGCATGGCCATGGACGATGATCTTGCCGTGATCGCCGAGGTCGTCCATGAACCCGTCCGGCCCCCACAGCAGGTCCTCTTCCCGTTGCTCCGCCAGCGGCGTTCCCGGTCGCACGCCTGCATGCACGAACGCGTAATCCCCTTCGACGTGCAGCGTCCCGAGCCCATTCAGGAAGGCCCGGTGATCGTCGGGAAACGCTCGGGCGAACGACTCCCTCAGCGATTCCAGGCAAGCGGCATTGCGCGGTCCGGGCGGCAGCCCGACCCCGTAGCTGACCAACGTGCCCAGGCCGCCGGCGGCCAGCCACTGGCGGCCGACCCCGGCGTCATCGAGGAACGCGAGCACCCAGGCCTCGTGGTTGCCCTTCAGGAACACGGTCTCGAAACCCGGCGCGGGGTCTCCCAGCAGGAACTCGATCACCTCGCGCGACTGAAGGCCGCGATCGACATAGTCGCCCAGGAAGACCAGTACGCGCCGCTCAGCCTCTGTGTGCGAGGCGTCGCGGCGAACCGCCGCCATCAATTCGGACAAAGGCCCGGGTTCGCCGTGGATATCGCCGATGGCGTATACGCGGGTACCGTTCGGAACCGAGGGTGTGCTGCCCGGCGGCGGCATCGGGGCTAGCGCGACCGAATGCGGTGGCCGGTCAGGTCGCGCAGAAGAGAGATGCGCAAGGAGGCCCTTGCGTCCGCACGGATGGATCCGCTGGCCATGGGCCGGCGAATGAAGGGCGCGGGCAAGCGGCTTGTCGCGCCGCGGGCTTGCGAACCCGCCAGGGAACCGGGGGTCTTCGCGGGCGCATCCGCCGGCCTGTGCGCCTCGCCCCGCGCTTCCGTTCAGTTTCGACTTGCTCATTGCCTTTCCTCCTCGACGGACGGTCGAATGGAAAGGTGGCCCACGATGCAGGAGACGCGTTCGGCGACCGAAGACAGGCGCGTTTCGATTTCGGTCAGCCGCGACTCGATAGCGACAAGCCGCCCATCGATCGAATCGAAACGTGAGTTTATTCCGTTGTACTGTGCGAGCAGCAAGGCACCCAGCGCGACGAACCCGCCGATTGTCGTCCAGGTGTCTCGGCTCATGATCGTGTCCGCCGCCTCTGCCGTCTCCGTCCGTTATGGCCGCACATCGTACCACAGGGCGTCCGGGCCGAACCCTCCATGGGGGAAGTTGCGATTCCGGAAGGCGCCATCCGCCCGCCGCCTCTTTTTCCCGCACATGTCCGCCGGTTGCGGTCCCACCGATTCTCATCGTCCGAATCGTGGGGCGAGTTTGGGCCGCGGGGCGTTCCGGACCCGCGTTTCCGCCCCCGGGGGAGATGCTTCGCGTCGCCGGCCTGAACGGCGGCCGGGCCGTACCCGGAGGAGTCCGTGTTCCGCCATCTTGCCGACGAACTCGAGCAGGTCCCGCAGACACGTCCGGCCGTCCACGGCGTACTCCTCCGTCAGGGCGTCGCGCACGGCGGCGACCGGGGTCTCGGTTTCGATCAGGTTCCACACCCGCCTCGCCACCGGGTCGAGTTCGTAGTAGCGCCCGGCATCGGGGTCCAGCATCACGAGGGCTTCGTCGAGCTCGGCGTGAACGACCGATTCGGTCCGCGTCAGCAAATCGTCCGGCCGGATGCCGCCCCGCCCGGCCTTCGCCGTTCCCTTGTCATCTGCGATTGCCATCTGCGATTGGCGTGGTCTCCGGCCCATGCGGCGCAAGTTTGCGCGCCGCTGCCGGGATTATATATTCTGGCCCGCATATACGGAACTTCCCGAACCCGGCTCTTGCCCATGAAGCACCTTCGCTTGGAACTGACGACGTCATCGCGATGCCCGGCACCGGCGAGGGCAGACACTGCGAGCCCGACCCCGCCGTTCGAGGGTCTGCTCGCCGGCCTGCGCGTGGCGATCGGCGCTGGCGATCGGCGGGCAGACGCCGAGGCGCTGCATGGCATCGCCGACTGGAACGCGGTCGCCGGGCTGGCCAGGCGCCACCGGGTCGGTTCCCTGTTGCTGTGCGGCGCGCGCGCCGTTTCGGCGCCTCCGGCGGCGGACGCGGCGCTGGCGCCGTTGCGCCGGCGCACGGTCATGCGCGGATTGCGTCAGCTCGCCGGCCTGCGCCGGGCCACGGACCGGCTGACCGAAAGCGGCATACCGTGGCTGGTGCTCAAGGGCCTGCCTCTCAGCATGCGGCTGTTCGCCACGCCCCTGGCAAGGGAATGCATCGACATCGACCTGCTGGTCCCCCCGGACGCCGCTCACGCGGCCAGCGAAGCGTTGTCCTCGGGCGGCTGGCGCCTCGTCAAGCCGTCGTTCGAGCCGACGCCCGCCCGCAACCGCTGTTACGACCGGTTCGTCAAGGACCGCGTGTTCGTCGGTTTCGGCAGCGCGCTGGAGTTGCACCGCCGCCTGCTCAACAATCCGTTCCTGCTGCCGGCGCCCTTTGAAAGCCTGCACGCGAATGCCGCCGCCATCGAGGTGGGCGGCCGCCGCGTTGCGGCCCTTGCCGATGACGATCTGCTGGTCTACCTGGCCGTACACGGCCAGATGCACCGCTGGAGCCGGCTGAAGTGGCTTTGCGACGTGGCGGCGCTGCTGGCGTCGATCGGCGGCGAGCGCTTCGAATCGGCCATCGAGAAGTGCCGGCGCCGGAAGCTCGGACTGGAGCCGGTGTTCGGAGCGGCCCTGCGTCTTTGCCGCGAGTCCTTTCATGTCCGGTTGCCGCCCGCCGCGGCGTGCGTGCCGTCGGGCGCCGGGGCCGGACGCGCGGCGCTCGTGTCGCGGCGAATCTGGGCCCGCCCGCGGGCGGGCGCGGGCCTGCGCGGCGCGGCGCGCCGCGTCGACGAACTGCGACTCGGCCTGGCGATGAATCCGTCCTGGCGCAGCGCCGCGCACGAACTGGCGAGACTGTGCGCGGCGCCCTACGATCTCGGCAGGGTGAATCTGCCCGACCGGCTGTTCTTCCTGTACCTGCCGCTGCGGCCCGCGCTCTGGCTGGCGGGCCTGTTCGCCCGCAACAGCAGGCGCACGGGCCGCCCCGCGCGGGAGGGCCGTTAGTCGGTCAGGGAGCGCATGTCACAGATTCTGGACGGGCCGCCCCGCGCGGGAGGGCCGTTAGGCCGATCGGGCGGGCTCGTCATATGGCGAGTGTTTTCCGATCATATGACACCTTCAACCTCCGCCCCCGGTCTGCGCCTCAGGCGGTGCAAGCACCCTGAACGTCTCGACCTCCCGGGCCCCGATGACGCACTCCCCGGCCACGATCAGCCAGGCGTGGAAATCGAGCGAGGCCGCGGGCGCCGGGCCCCGGCGCACGCCGAAAACCAGCCGGCTGCGGATCCCCCGCCGGCGCAGCATCCACTGCGCGGCCATCGCCTGCGGCAGGCAGCGTGCGCGCAAGGGCAGGCGCCGGGCCACCTTGCGCACGATGCGCCCCACCCTGCGCGGCGCGCGAAGCGGCACTGGGGCGGACTCCGCCACCGTGTCCAGACGCCGCCGCCAGAAACGCATCGGTATGCATTCGACCATCAGCTTCGCCAGCAGCAGGGCGAACGCCGCTTCCAGCGCCAGCGCCTGCGTCGCCACCGGCAGGCGCAGAAATGCGCGAAGTCCTTCCGCGGCCGACGGCGTCCCGCGCCGAACCTCCGCGCGCCGGCTTGCTCGCTGTTCGGGTGTCTTCGTATCGTCCTTTGGCATTCGCGCACCCGGCAGGGCGCCGATGAATCGGTCTCCACCGGCCTTTTGCGGTCCACCCCCGTTGGCGCAATAGGGTAAGGTATCGAATTGGCGACTTACAACTCCCCGGTGACCGCGGGGGAGGAAGAATGAGCGAAAAACGGCCACGACCCGGCGGGCGGCGCATCCGGCCGGCCCGGCGGCGCCCGATCCGCTTCGGCGGCGCGGGCGCGCGCTCCATGGACCGATGAACCTGATCTGCGGCTTGTGGCGGCGCGGCGGGGCTGCGGAGGGGCTGGCGGACATGCTCCGGGCGCTCCCCCCGGCGCCGGACGCCGCCGACCGTGAGTGGACGGACGGGACGGTGGCGCTGGGATGCCGCCATCGGCGCGGGCCCGCCCGGCCCGCCGCCCCGCCGCTGGCGGAAACGGAACGCGGGTTGGCGGCCGGGGACGCGCAACGCGGGCTCGCGGCAGTGGCGAGCGCGCGCCTGGACGACCGCGGCGAGTTGCGCGAGGCGCTGGGCCTGCCGCGCGCCGCGGAGGCGGAGCTTTCCGACGGCGAACTCATTCTGCGGGCCTGGCGGCGCTGGGGGCGGGCGTGCCCGGAGCATCTGCTCGGCGACTTTGCCTTCGCCGTGTGGGACGCCCGGCGCGAGGCGCTGTTCTGCGCCCGCGACCACATCGGCGCGAAGCCGTTCTATTACGCCGCGGTGCCCGGCGGCTTCGCCTTCGCCAGCGAGGTCGGGGCGGTGCTCGCCGCGCCGGGCGTGGATTCCCGCTTCGACGAGGCCACGCTCTCCATCTGGCTGGCCCCGGCGCCGCACCTGGACTACCGCTTCGACGGGCGCACGTTCTACCGGCCGGTTCGCAAGTTGCTCCCGGGGCATGCGCTCACCGTGGACCGCGGCGGCGCGCGCGTGGAACGGTGGTGGCGCCCGGAGGAGGCCCCGGCGGCCGGGGCAAGCCGCCGGGGCCGGTCCGACGGCGAGTGCGCCGAGGCGTTCCTGGCGCTGTACGCGCGGGCGGTGCGCGACTGCCTGCGCGGGCCCGGCCCCATCGGCGCGCACCTGAGCGGCGGCCTCGACTCGTCCGGCATCGCGGTGCTGGCCGCGCGGGAGCTGCGCCGCCAGGGCCGGCCGCCGCCGCGCCTCTTTTCGTGGCATCCGCCGCCCGGCGGCCGCGGCGGCGCGCGCGAGTACCGGCTGATCGATTCGGTGAGCCGCCAGGAGGGCATCGCGCCCATCTGGTGTCCGCCGTCCGGGCGGGACGCGGTGGCGTTCCTGCGCCGGGACGTGACGCTGGGGCAGAAGACCATGGCGGCGATGCCGGAGGCCGCGGTGCAGCGCCGCGCGGAGGAACTGGGCGTCGGCGCGATCCTGTCCGGCTGGGGCGGGGACGACGCGGCCTCCTTCAACGGCCGCGGCTTCTACGAGCAACTGCTGCTGAGCGGCCGCTTGCTCCGGCTGTGGCGCGAGGTCGGCGCGCGCAGCCGCCATCCGCTCGCCCATATTCTCGCCTATGTGGCGCTGCGGCTCGTCCACCCCCGCGCGGCCCGCTTCGCGAAGGAATTCCGGCGCGCCGGCCGGTGGCCGCGGCTCAGCCCGGAGCCGGCGATGAGATACACCGGCGTGCGCGCCACCCAGCTCGCGCTCCTGCTGCGGGGCCACATCGGCCAGCGCGCGGAGGGCTGGGCCGAGGCCGGCTGGCGCCGGGGCGTGGAATACCGGTACCCGCTTCTGGACCGCCGGCTGCTGCGCTTCGCCCTCGGCCTGCCCGCGGACATGTACCGGCGCGGCCCCTGGAGCCGGTGGATCGTGCGCCACGCGCTGCGGTCCGTGCTGCCGGACGAAGTCCTGTGGAACCGGAAGAAGGAGGAGCCGGTCTGCGGGGAGGCGCGGCATCGCGCCATCCTCGAGGCGGTCCCGGAGATACGGCGGATGCTCCGGTCGCGCTCCGCGCCGCCCGGGAGAAGCCGGTATCTGGACCTGGACCGGCTGATGGAAGCGCTGGACCGGGCGGGGTCCGCGCGGGCCCCGGTCCCCGTGCGCCGGCTGCGGTTCCTCGATTTTTGAGTCCGGGGCATGGAGCCTGATATAATCGCTGCATCTTGAAGCAGCTTGTGGAACCGCCATGGAAAAAGACACGGGAAGGGCGGGGGAAGCCCGGCCTCCGGCAAGAACGACGACTCCGGGGGGGGGGGGGGGGGTGAATTTGGACGGCGAGCTCCGGCCGTGGTCTCCGCCCGCCCTGCGCGTCCTCCCGCTGGACATGACCGGGGGCGGCGGCGGGGCCCCGGGGAACGAGCACACGCCCCACAGCTACAATGATCCTGTCCGCGGCGATCCGCCGCCGCCGGAGTCCTGATTCCACTCGGCGCGGGATAGGCTTGGCGGGGCGCGGTTCGGCCTTGACGCGGTCGGCGGGCGGGCGCATAGTGGCCGGATGGCTGTTTCGTTCGACACGCTGGCCGCCGCCGAGGCCATGGAGTCCGCCGGCGTGGAATCCCGCCAGGCGCGGGCCATCGCCGCGCAACTGCACGTCGCCGCCAGCGCGGGCGAGGCGGTCACGCGCCCCGAGCTGGAAGCGTCGCTCGCGGCGCTGAAGTCGGAGCTGCTCGACCGCATCGCGGAGAGCGAGCGGGGCCTGGTCGACCGCATCGCGGAGAGCGAGCGGGGCCTGGTCGACCGCATCGCGGAGGGCGAGCGCCGCACCGCGGCGTTGCTGTGGCGTCTGTTCGGCGGCATGGTGGCGGTTGCGGGCGTGGCGGTGGCGGCGCTCAAGTACCTGCCCTGAGCGGGCCGCGGCATCGCGCGGCGGCGCCCCGGTTTTTGGGTTTCCGGCATGGGGTCTGATATGATCGGGGCACCTTGAAGCAGCTTGTGGAACCGCCATGGAAAAAGACACGGGAAGGGCGGGGGAAGCCCGGCCTCCGGCAAGAACGACGACTCCGGGGGGGGGGGGTGAATTTGGACGGCGAGCTCCGGCCGTGGTCTCCGCCCGCCCTGCGCGTCCTCCCGCTGGACATGACCGGGGGCGGCGGCGGGGCCCCGGGGAACGAGCACACGCCCCACAGCTACAATGATCCTGTCCGCAGCGATCCGCCGCCGCCGGAGTCCTGATTCCAGGCGGGGCGGCCCGCGCGCCGGGCTTCGCGGACGCCGAACCTTGCTCCAGGAGCCTGCGCTGTGGAAAATCAAGGCTGCAAATCCGCTCCCGTCCGTCCCTTCGACCGCTCGATTTCATCGAATATGGCCCGGTATCTCCCTCCTCGCGCCTTGTCCCATCCCGATTGACGCGCTACGGGCTTGAGCGTTCGCCCCCACGACTATCGCGCCTACGGGCTGCTCATCCGGTCCGACCTGGAGCTGCCGTTCCGCTCCGCGGACGGCGCCGGGCGGCCGGACGTGCGTTTGCGCCTCGGCCGGGCGCCGGAAGCGCTGCCGGCGCCGCGAACCCGGCTGGGCGTCTGGGAAGCGGCGCCGGGCGACTTCCTGATGCGCGTCGGGGGGGTGGCGCGGTACCGGGTCACGGGAGGCGCGGAGATTCTTGTCGATCCGGCCAACGGCGTGAACGGCGCGGTGGTTTCCTTCGTGACCGGCTCGGTGCTGGGCGCGTGCCTGCAGCAGCGCGGCATCGTGACCCTGCACGCGAGCGCGGTGGCGGCCCCGGGCGGCGCGGTGCTGTTCGCGGGCCGCTCCGGGGCCGGCAAGTCCACGCTGCTCGCCGCCCTCACCGAGCGGGGCTACGCGATGCTGGCCGACGACGTGACGGGCGTCGTTCTGGACGGCGGCGGCCGTCCGGTGGCGTTGAGCGGCTATCCCGCCGTGCGGCTCTGGACGCCCGCGATGGACCATATGGGTTGGGAGCGGACCCCGGCGCTGGCGACGGTGCGGGAAGGCAGCGACAAGTACCAGGTGCCGGTCGGACGGTTCAGCGACGCCGCGGCGCCCTTGCGCGGCGTCTTCGAGCTGCGCACGCACAACCGGGAGAGCATCGAGTTCGAGCCCGTGGCGCCGGCCGATGCGTTTGTGCGGCTGGGCCACCACACCTACCGCCGGCGCTTCCTTGCGGGTCTCGGCGGGCTGGCGGGGCACTTGCGCACGGTCGCCGCGGTGGCGAATCACGCGTGGCTGGTCAGGGTGACCCGGCCCCTCGCGCCCTTCCTGCTCGACGCCCTGGCCGACCGGGTCGAGGAGCATCTCCGCGCCGCGGGGGGCGGGACGGGCTGAGGGCGCCGGCGTTGTCCCTCGTCTGGGTGGCGTCCTACCCCAAGTCCGGCAACACCTGGATGCGGGTGCTGCTGACCAACTATCTGCGCCCGGCCGGCGGGCCCGCCTCCATCAACGAGCTGCTGCCCGGCGCCCGCTGGTTCGACCGCCACGAGTTCGAGGAATACACCGGGCTGCATGCGGCCGCGCTGACGCCGGACCAGACGCTGCGCTACCGCTCGCTGTTTCACGAGCTGCTCGCGGCGGAGTTGCCGCGGCCCACCTTCGTCAAGGTTCACGATGCCTGCCTCGGCACGGACCGGGGCGAATTGCTCTTTCCGGCGTCGGCCACGGCGGGGGCGGTCTACATCGTGCGCAACCCCCTGGACGTGGCCGTGTCGTACGCCCATCACGCGCAACGCCCGGTCGGCCGCGTCATCGGCTGGATGGCCGACCCGTCCCGGACGACGTCGGTCTCGCGGTCGTACCACGTCCTTCCGCAGCCGCTCTCGACCTGGAGCGGGCATGTGTCGAGCTGGCTCGACCGGACGGAGTTCCCGGTCCACCGGGTGCGCTACGAGGACCTGCTGGCGGACCCGGCCGCGGAGTTCGGCGCCGTCGTGCGCTTCGCCGGCCTCGACCATGACGCCGGGGCCGTGGCGCGGGCCGTCGGCCGCTCCCGCTTCGAACGGCTGCGGGAGCAGGAGGCGCGCGCCGGATTCCGGGAGCGAATGCCGTGGGCGCCTTCGTTCTTCCGGGAAGGCCGGGCGGGATCCTGGCGCGGCGCGCTGACCCGGGAGCAGGTGCGGGCGCTGGTGGATGCCCACGGCCCCGCGATGCGGCGCCTCGGCTACCTGCGCGAGGCGGAGGAGTTTCTCGCCGCTTGCGATGGGACGCGAGCCTGAGTGGGGGCGGCCGCGGCGTGAAAGACCCGGCCGTTTGCGCCATACTTGGGTTCGGGAGGCTGCGGTCGACAGCATGAGTCGCAAATTGAGGCATACGTTCGCCATGGCGCCGGCCGGGGTCTGGATTCGGTTGCTGCGTGAAAACGGCGGGGCCGACCGCGCCTATCTCGGCAGGCTGTGCGGCATCCTGCTTGCCACGGCGCTGGCCGGTCCGCTGCGGGTCCTCGAGCGGGCGGTGTACGCCGCGCGGGTCCGGCGCGCCGAGGTGGCGCCGCCGCTGATGATCCTCGGCTATGGGCGCAGCGGCACCACCCACCTGCACAATCTTCTGGCCCAGGACCCGAACCACGGGTCGGTCACCACTCTGCAGTGCATCGTGCCGACCTTCTTCCTGCTCGCCGACGCGCTGCCCCGGGGCTTGCTGAACGGCCTGGCGCCGGCGACGCGCCCGATGGACAACGTCCGCGTGGCGCTGGACCTGCCGCAGGAAGAGGAATTGGCGATCGCCAATTCGACCCACCTGTCCTTTCTGCACCACTTGTCGTTTCCGCGCCGGACCCGGCGCCTGCACCGGCGCTACGCGCGCATGGAGGGTCTCGACGAACGCGAACTCGCCGAGTGGGCGCGGGTCTACCGCGCCATCGCGCGCAAGGCGGCGTTCCGGTCGCGCCGCCGCCGCCTCGTCCTCAAGAGCCCATCGAATCTCGTCCGGCTGGGGCATGTGCTCGGCGTGTTCCCCGAAGCCCGTTTCGTGCACATCGTCAGAAACCCGTACACCGTGTACGCGTCGCTCGTGAACATGTACCGCAAGCTGATGCCGGCCCACCAGTTGCAGGCCGTCGGCTGGGCGGAGGTGGAACGCGGCATCGTGCGCGCTTACCGGTCGAACATGCGGCGCTACCTCGGGGACCGTGCGCTGATTCCGCCGGGCCGCCTGGTCGAGATGCGTTTCGAGGATCTGGAGGCGGACCCCGTCGGCGAGTTGCGGCGGGTGTACGGGGGGCTGGGGCTTGAGGGCTGGGCCGCGGCGAAGCCCGCGGCGGAGCGGTACCTCGAATCCTTGCGCGGCTACCGCAAGAACCGGTTCGAACTGGATTCCGAAACCGTGGCGCGGGTCGAATCGCAGTGGGCGTTCGCGTTGGACGAGTGGGGCTACGCGCCTCCGGAGCCGGAATGAAGGGCGGCCGCGAGAGGGGCGCGCCCGCCGCCGCGACGCGCCTGGCGGAAGACGTGCTGCTGCTGCTGGTGGACGAGAACAGCGGGGGGCTGATGCCGGTGCCGCGCTGGGCGCTGTCGTACGCGCTGTCGGGCGCGGTCCTGATGGATTTGTCGGAACTGGGCAGGGTCGACACCGACGCCCAGCATCTCATGCTGATCGACGCCGAGCCCACGGGCGACGAGGTGCTGGACACGGTCCTCGGCGAGATCGCCGCCGCGGACGAGGTGCGTTCCACCCGGCACTGGCTGGACCGCTTCGCCGAACGCGGCGCGCGGATCAGGGAGGCGTCGCTGGACGCGCTGGCCGAGCGCGGCATCCTCGCCGGGAGGGATCGCGGCTTCGTGGAGTTCGCGCACCGCGCCCCCGCGGGGAGCGGCCCCGGCCGGGACCCCGCCGGGCACGGCGCGCCCGCGGACGGCGGCGGGGATGACGGCGGCGCGGCGCGCGCGCTGCGGGTGAGGCTTCGGATAATCAAGTGCCTGACCGCCGAGGACATTCCCGACCCGCGCGACGTGATGACCGTCTGCCTGGTGGACGCCTGCCGCATGCTCCCGCGGCTGTTGAACCCGTCGGAGCTGGACGCGGTGCAATCCCGGCTGGCGTTGCTGCGGCGCATGGACCACATCGGGCGCGCGGTATCGGAGGCCATCTGGGAGGTCGAGCCGCCGGCATACAAGCCGCGGGCCCGGTCCACCGCGCCCATTCCCGTGGCGCGCGGACTGCCGTTCGTCGGCAGCGCGTTCGCCATGGCCCGGGACATGACCGGCTTCGCGGTGCGCCAATACCGGGAGCTGGGTCCGGTGTTCCGGATCCGGACCCCGGGACGGCGGTGGATCGTCATTGCCGGCGCGCGGGCCAACCGCTTCGTGAACCGGCACGGCAAGGACCATCTGAGGAGCGGCGAGGTCTGGCGCGGATTCGCGCACGAACTGGGGGCCGCGCGCCTGGTGCTGAGCATGGACGGTCCGGAGCACTTCAGGTTGCGGCGGGCGATGCGCGACGGCTATTCGCGCGCGGCGCTGGAACGCCGGATCGTCGACGCGGTGCGCATCGCGCGCCGCCAGGTGCGCCGCTGGGGTTCCGGCCCCATTGCCGTGTTCCCGGCGCTGCAGCGCATCGTCACCGAACAGCTCGGGACGATCGTCGCCGGCACATCGACGCGCGGCGAAGTCGACGACCTGATCCTGTTTTTCCGCACCTTGCTGCAGGTCAGGGTCACCCGGCAGAGGCCCGCCCTGCTGCTGCGGACACGGCGGCTGCGGCGCGCCCGCGCGCGCGTGCTGGGGCTGTGTGAGCGCGTTGCGATGACGCATCGGCAGCGTCCCCCGCCAGCCCACCCGGATCTCATCGACGCGTTGCTGGAACTGCACGACCGGGATCCGCAGTTTTTCCCCCGGGTCGACCATCCCGGCGCGATGCTCGGTCCGTTCGTCGCGGGACTCGACACGGTGAGCGGCATGTGCGCGTTCATGCTCTACGACCTGCTTCGCAACCCCGAGGTGATGAGGCGCGCCACCGAGGAGGCGGACGCGCTGTTCGATGGCGGCCCCGTGACCCCCGAACGGTTCCGCGCGCTCGACGTCATCCACCGCGCCACGCTGGAAACGCTCCGGCTGCACCCGCTGTCCCCCGGGCAGCTGCGCCATGCGATCAACCCGTTCGAGCTGGAGGGCCATGAGATACCGGCGGGCGAGCGCGTGCTGGCGGCCGGGACGGTGACCCATTTCCTGCCGGAGTTTTTTCCGCATCCCGGGCGTTACGACATCGGGCGCTACGCCGCGGACCGCAACGAACACAGGCAACCCGGCGTCTTCAACCCGTTCGGCCTGGGCGCCCACCGCTGCCTGGGCGCCGCCTTCGCCAGTTCGCAGGCCGCCATCACGTTGGCGACCGTCATCCACGCGGCGAGCGTGCGGCTGGACCCTCCGGGGTACCGGCTGCGCATCCGCCAGACGCCAACCGCGCGTCCGGACAACGGGTTTCGCATCCGGGTCGCCGCCAGGCGCGGCGCTTGACCGCCGCCACGCCGCCAGGAGCTTTGGCAGCGGCCACGCCGCGAAAACTCCCGGGTGCGCGGGACCCGACCGCCGCCGGCTTGCCGAAAAGCGTTCACCACGACGCGGCCGCGCCGGTCCGCGCAGGCGCCGCGGCGCCCCCGGAGGCCAACGCGGCCACCTCCGGCCATGGGCCCAGCGCCTCGACCCGGCCCGAGCGCAGCACCAGTATCCGGTCGGCCTCCCGGAGCAGCGCGGCGCCGTGCGCGACGACGACGATCGTCATGCGGCCGCGCAGGCGGCGCAGCGTCTCGATCACCCGCGCCTCGTTGCCGGGGTCCAGGTGGCTGGCCGGCTCGTCGAGCACGAGCAGCGCCGGCTCGCGCAGCAGCGCGCCCGCCAGCGCGATGCGCTGGCGCTCGCCGCCGGACAGGCGGTCGCCGCGGTCCCCCACCACGGTGTCCAGGCCGCGGGGCAGCGCGGCGACGAATTCCGCCGCCGCGGCGAGCCGGAGCGCGCGCCACAGGTCCGCCTCCGTGGCTTCGGCGCGCAGCCACGAGAGGTTCGTCCGCACCGTGTCGTGGAGCAGGAACGGGTCCTGGGCGATGTACGCGGTCGAGCGCCGCCATCGCCGGAGGCCGGCTTGCCGAAGCGGCGCGCCGTCCACGAGGATCTCGCCGCCGGTGGGCGACAGCAGGCCCAGCAGCAGGTCCGCCAGGGTGGACTTGCCCGAACCGGACGGGCCGGCGATGGCGAATATCCGCCGCGCCGGAATGCGGCAGCCGACTCCGCGCAGCACGGGCGCCTCCGCGCGGGGATAGGCGAAGGCGAGGCCGCGCAGCTCGATTTCGCCGCCCGCCGCGGGCGGCTCCGGCCCCCCGCGCGCCTGCCCTGCCCCGGGCTCCGCCGCCGCCCGCAGCGCATCGCGCAGGCCGGTCGCCGAGTCGTAGGCGGGCAACGCGTTGGCGATCTGCTGCGCGATCTGCAGCAGGCCCAGGGCCGTCGGCGTGGCCCGGGCGAAGACCAGCACCAGCACGGTGATCTCCGGCAGCGACACCCCGGCGCCGGCGATGGCGTACCAGATCAGCCCCGCCAGCGCCGCCGCCGTGACCAGTTGCAGCCCCGCCTGGGTTGCCGCGCTCAGCCCGGCGAAGGCGATCTGCCGTTCGCGCGCCGCCCTGGCCGCGCGCAGGATCCGCCGCAGGTGGGGCCCCTCGGCGTTGTGGCTCTTGGCCGGTTTCAGGCCGTCGAGGAAATCGGTCGTGAAGCCGCGCAGGCCGCGGGTGGCGCCGGTCAACTGCGCTCCCAGGGCGTGCGAGCGCCGGAACATGGGCCGGGCGGCCAGCGCGAGCGGGACGCCCAGCAGCATCGCGCCGGCGGCGATGGCGGGCGAAACCGCCAGGGCGACGGCCATCTGCATGGACGCCAGCGTCCCGCCGACCACCAGTTGCACGATCATGAACGCCGCCGTGCCGATGCGGGCCACGTCGTTGGTCAGGACATGCTGGATGTCGGACCGGCGCCGGCCGAGCAGATGGCCCCACGACGCCCCGGCGACCGCCGCGTAGATCTCCTCGCGGACCCGGTCCGTGAACTCCAGCCGCAGCCGCGTCACCAGGATGTTGCGCCGCCACGCGACCGCGGAGCGGACGGCGGCGAGGCCCAGGAAAACGCCGAGCACGCCGGGCAGCGTGAGCGGCACGCCGGCCTCCGCGGCGATGCGCGCCGCCGCCTCGGCGGCGCGGCCCGGTTCGCCGGCCGCGTCCGCGACGCCGGCCACCTGCAGCAGGGGAATCACCATCAGCAGGCCGAACGCCTCGGTCACGCCCGCCGTGAGCAGAAGCAGCAGCGCCAGGGCGCAGCGCCAGGGCGCCGAGGCGGCCAGTTCGCGCGCCAGCGCCCACGCCTGCCGGACGGGGTTGGGGATGTTCTTCAAGGTGGGCCGATGATGACCCGAAACCACCGCCGGGGCAATGGCCGGCGCGCGGGCCGCCTTCACGTTCGCATTGCGAGGAATGCCTCCGCGCCGGCGAGATAGCCGAATCGATCCATGGCCCCGGCGTGCGCGGCCGTCAGCGCGCGCACCTGTTCCGGCGCGAGCGCATCGCGCCATGTCCCCGCCCGTCCGGCCCGGAAGAACGAGCGGCAGGCCAGCGGCTTCTCCTCGAACCCGGAGCGCTCTTCCTGGGCGCGCAGCCGCTCGATGCGCGAGTGCGCGACCGCCCGCGCGACGCGCCCGGCGTCGGGGTCGAGGCCCGTAAAGCGGAGAATGCCCGCGAAAGCCGCCTCGGGGTCCGCCAGCAGGTCCTCGTAGCGCACAACGTGCACCGGCAGCTCCCGCTGCTCCAGCCAGCTCGCCACATGGCCGCTCCAGTCGAGCAGGGGCTGCGGGAGCACATGGTGGATGCCCCGGGCTTGCTGCGACAGCGCGGCGTCGGGGCGGCAAAGCTCTGCCACCGCCCGCCCGATGGGCCAGTCCCAGTGGTGTGCGCAGGAGACGGCCACGTCGAGCGGATTGCGCACCAGATAGACCGCGCCGTACGTCGCGCCCGGCGGGAAGAGCAGCGTCCCCCCGGCGGTGCGCAGGCAGGCATCGTGGACCTTGACGAACGACCGATGCGGCAAATCCGCGCCCAGCAGCTCGTGCAGGCGGGACCGGTGGCGCAGGATTTCCTCCGGGTGGAGGTCGGACGAGGACAGCCCGAGCCGCTCGTCGAACTCCTCGCGCAGGATTGTCGCGGATCCGCCGAGGAGCGCGTTGATGCAGGCGGGCTCCCCCCCGTTCAGGAAATTGGTCAGCAGCGCCCTCAGCCAGGTATTGCCGGACTTGGGATAGGACGCGAGCCAGACAATGGGCCCGGCGCCCGCGCCGCCGTGGGGCGCGCCGGGGGTCGCCGCCGCCGTGGGGCGCGCCGGGGGTCGCCGCCGCCGTGGGGCGCGCCGGGGGCGGCCGCGCGCCGCCGCCCCGCGCCCGCCGGACAGGCAATCCTCGACGCAGGATGCCAGCGCCTCGATGGCGGCGGGATGAATCGCCGCCACGGGGTTGGATATCAGGGTCACCGGCGCCCGCCGCGCCAGCTCGGCCACGGCCCGGAACTGCTCCGGCGCCCGACCCAGGCCGCGCGCGTAGCGCCTGCGGTAGACGCGCCGCAGCAGGCACTTGAAGGCCAGGGCGGGCGCCGCCGGCTCGATCTCGATGTCCCCGCGCCCGTGAAACCTGAGCACGAACACCGCGCGCACCGGCAGCGGCGCCTTGCCGAAGCGCTCGACCGGCGCCAGGAATTTATCCATTCCCTCCCGCACGCGCCTCAGCGGCCGCCCGTTCCAGCCGAGCGCCTCCACCGCATCCCCCCACAGGCGCAGGCAGGGGTAGGCCGGCAGGGCCAGCGGACGGTCGCCGCCCTCCGGGGCGATGCCCGCCACATCGTCGCAAAGCATGGGGTAACCGCGCTGCACGAGCGCCGCGAGCAGCGTGGACTTTCCCCGCCCGGAGTGGCCCGAAAACAGCACCGCGCCGGCGTCGGTGGCGATGGCGCTCGCGTGCAGGGTGAGGATGCCGCGCTGCTTCAGACAGGCGGCAAGCACCGAACCGAGCAGGAAGGGGGCCACCGCCTCGCCGCCGCCGGGCGCGGGTTCGACGGTGATTTCGCGCCCCTCCCGGACCAGGTAGCGGGCCACGCCGTCCACCGCCATCAGGAACGCGCCGGGCGCGGCCTGCCAGACCCGGCGCCCTGTCCGGCTTCCGCCGAGTGTCTCGGGCACCGTGCCCATGCGGATGTTCACCTGCGCGCCGGACTGCGGCGCGGGGGGGAGCGGAAGGGCGATCTCGGAGCGGATCGAAAGCCCGTAGGCCGCGTATCGTTTCGCGCTCAACGCTCCGGCTCCATGATCTCGTAACCGAAGTAATCGAACAGGCCGCGGTGGCGCAGGAACACCCGGTTGAAGGCCGCGAACTTCGCGGCGTCGAGGCGCGCGATCTGGCGCCCGTTCATGTTGGTCAGCATTTCGTGATAGCGGTGCTTCACCGGCAGGCGCTGCCGCAGCCTGAGGTCGCCGAGTTCCGGCACGAGCGCGCGGATCTTCTCCTCGACCTCCTCCGGATTGTCGCACATCGCCTCGTACGTGAAGAACACGCCCCTGTCCCCGTAGACCTCAAGGTTGCGCCGCTGCCAGGCCAGACAGTTCGCCACGTGCCGGGCCGCCGCCCGGGGCAGGTCCCTGCCCCGGGCCAGGGACGACCTGCGCAGGTTGCGGCAGATGCCCTCGCACACCGCGTACGGGTTGCGCGCCATGAACAGGAACTTCGCGTTGGGGAAGTGCCGCGCCAGTTCGCCCACGTAGAGCAGGAAGGGCGGCGCCTTGGTGTAGAACACCGACGCCCCGGGGTCGCGGGCGAAAGCCTGGAAGTACCATGCCCGGCGGGTGCGGGTCCAGTTGTAGACGCAGGGGTCGGTCAGCAACGCGAGCCAGTCCGGTTCCGCGCTCCAGATCAGGGCGCCCTTGTCGTGGGTCGCCGGCCCCACGAAGCCGAGCATTCGCTGGCCTTCGCGCGAGAGGTTCCAGGTCGACCGGCACGTCGCCAGCGCCTCCTTGAGAAAGGTCGAGCCGCTGTTGTTCGGCGCGATGCCGAAGAGGTGGGTTCCCACCGCGCGCTCGACGTCGTGCAGCGCGCCGTACACCCGGCTCATCCCGCGCTCCCGCCTCTGCCGCGCCATCGCAGCGCGGCCGAGCGCAGGTGGGCGGCCTGCAGGCAGCGCATCCAGGCCTCATGCCACAGCGAGAAGGCGGGATGGGGCCGGTACCTGGCGCCTCCCTCCGCCCAGCGCAGCATCGCCGCGGGCATCCAGGGTTTGACGGGTCCGGTGAAATGCAGGATGCTGGCGTCCGCCGACTCGATCCCCTCCCGCGCGTTGATTGCCCGCGCCATGTGCAGCCGGTAGTTGTAGACCGAGCTGACCAGCGTCTGGCGTCCGGCGAAGTGCCGGTTCAGCATGAACTGGTCGGAGTGCACCGTCTCGGCGCCGCGCCAGGTCTCCGGCGCGACCAGGGCCAGCAGCTCGGCGTACGCGCGCTCCCCCGTCAACCGGCCGTCGATGAGCAGCAGTCCGCAACTGAAGGTGCGCTCCAGCGCGCCCGCGGGCCCGGCTCGGGACGGGTCCGCGATGGGCCGGTACGTGGCCGCGTCGTGGCAGCGGCCGTTCACGAACTCCTCGTCGCCGCAGCACAGCAGCGCCTCCGGGCGGCCGAGGAGTTCATCGACGGGCCGGCGGAACAGCAGGTCGCAGTCGCAGTAGAACACCTTGCGGTAGCCGTCCAGGCGGAACGCCTCCAGGGAGTAGAAGTCCGGCAGCTTGGCGCGGAGCGCCCGGCGGGCGCCGCCGAGGCGCGTCAGCCGCTCCTTGAGCGCGGGATTGACCGGCTCGAAGCGCAGCGGCGGCAACGCCCGCTCCAGCGCCGCGCAGCGCTCTTCGGGCAGCCCGTCGTGGAACAGGACGACGTCGCCCGCAAAGCCCGGGTGGCGCTCGAGAAAGGAGGACACGGCGACCAGCGCGCCGGGCAGGAAGCTCTCCGTCGCGCCCAGGGCGAGGCAGACGTCCGCCCAGCGTGCGCCCATGGTCCCCGCGGCGCCCTCAGAAGCCGGCGGGAAACCGTCGGTTCAGCGGCGGCGGGCCGTTCATGCGCGCGCCCCATCCGCTTCGCCGACCCGCCGCACCGCGCCGAGGCGGCCCAGCTCGCCGAGGAACTCCCGCACATCCGCGCGGCAGGTCTCCGGGGCGACCTCGTACCGGCGGCCCATCGCCTCGCACACCTCGTCCACGGTCCTCGCGCGCTCCAGCAGCGCCCAGATGCTCGCCCCCACCGGGTCGAGTTCGTAGTAACGCCCCTCCTCGACGTGCATCATCACCACGGTGTCGTCCAGTTCGGTGAAGACGATCGCCTCGCTGCGCACCACCCGTGCGGACAATTCGAATTCCATGCCTGTGCCTCGTTCCCAACCGCGTCCCGGGCGCGCAGCCCGCAGGGGCGACGGCCCGAATCATAGCAAAACCTGCCGCCGCTGGCCGCCGCCGGCCGCGCCCACGCCACATCCGCGTCCCCGGGCGCAGCCGACCGCCACGACGGGAATTGCCCGTCTTCCGGCCCATGCCTTGAGACTTTTTCCGCGGGTTGTCAAAATTCATTCCGCACACAGCCAAACGGGAGACCTGACATGGCGCGCGATCGGCGGAAGAATCGGAGTGCGGATCTCGTTCGGGGCGGCCTTGCCCGGCCGCAAGCGGACAGCCGCGGTTGAGCGAGCGGGCGCCGGACCCGCGGATGGCGCGAGCCCGGCGGGCATGATCTGCGGACTCCTGGAGTTCGGAGGCGGCGGCGTAGCGGGGCTGGACGCCATGCTCGCGGCGCTGCCGGGGCGCGGGCGCGATACCTGCGCCAAGTGGGCGGAAGGGCCGGTGGGGCTCGGCTGGCGCGGGCGGGGAAGCGCGACGGCCGACCGGGCGCACTGGGCGCCGCGTTTCGACGCCGATACCGGCCTGGCGATCGCCGCGTGTGCCCGCCTGGACGGGCGGGCCGAGCTTTGCGAGGCCCTCGGCATGTCCCGCCGCCGGCGCGCCGGGTTGTCCGACAGCGCCCTGATCCTCATGTCTTTCGCGCGCTGGGGCGCGGCCTGCCCCGAGCGCCTTCTCGGCGACTACGCTTTCGCGCTGTGGGACCCGGGGCGGAAAGTCCTGTTCTGCGCGCGCGACCACATCGGCGCGCGGCCGTTCTACTACGCGCGCGCCGGGCGCCGCTTCGTCTTCGCGAGCGACATCGACGCGGTGCTCGCCGCCCCCGGCGTCTCCGGGGAATTCGACACCGACGCGGTCGCGACCCGGCTGACCAAGGGCGCCCGCCCGCTGGGCGCGCGGACCTGTTACCGGAGCGTTCGCCGGCTGCTCCCCGGCCACTCGCTGCTCGCCGGGCGCGGAACGGTGCGCGTGGAGCGCTGGTGGCGCCCCGAGGAAACGCCGCCGGCGCCCGGCAAGCGCGACGGCGACTTCGCCGACGCCGTTCTGGCGGCCTGCGCCGCCGCGGTGCGGGACCGCCTGCGGTGCGCCGGCCGCGTCGGCGTGCACCTGAGCGGCGGCCTCGACTCCTCCAGCGTCGCCGTGCTCGCCGCACGGGAGCTGCGGCGCCAGGGCCGCCCGCCGCCCATCGCCTTCGCCTGGCACCCGCCGCCCGGCCCCGGCCCGCGGAGCGAGCCGGAGGCGGCCGAATACGGCCCCATCGAGGCGGTGCGCCGGCAGGAAGGCCTGCGGCTCCATTACCGGCCGCCGGCCGCCGCCGACATAGTCGCCTTCCTGCGCCTCGACGGGACGCGCGGCGCCGACGAGGGGGCGCTCATTCACGAGGAGGCCGTGCAGCGCTCTGCAGAGGAACACGGCGTCGAGGTGCTCCTGTCCGGCTGGGGGGGCGACGAAGGCGTCTCCTACAACGGCCGGGGATACTACCCGCAACTGCTGCGGAGCGGGCGGCTGCGGCGGCTGTGGCGGGAGCTCCGGGAACGCAATGCGCACCCGTTCGCCACGCTGCTCACGGATGCGGCGCTGCCGCTCGTCTCGCGCCGCGCCGCCGGCGCGGCGCTGCGGCTGCGGCGGAGACAGTGGCCGTTCCGGAAGAACGTCACGTTCATCCACCCGGCGTTCGCGCGGCGCGCGCGCCTGCTGCCCGCGGCGCCCGGGCCCCCGGCCGGAGTGCGGGACAGGCAACTGCATCTCCTTCGGCGCGGCTTTCTGAGCCGGCGCATGGAGGGGTGGGCGGCGCGCGGCGCCCGCCACGGCATCGAATACCGCTATCCGCTGCTGGACCGGCGGGTGCTGGAGCTGGTCCTGGGCCTGCCGCCGGAACAGTTCCGGCGCGGCCGCTGGAGCCGCTGGGTGATGCGCCGCGCGTTCGACCCGCTCCTTCCGCCCGAAGTGTGCTGGACGGACAAGGGCGCCGACCCGGTGCGCATCGAAGCGCTCGGCCGTGCGATCGCGGAGGCGTTGCCGATCGTGTGCGGGATGATCGAGGCGCGCGGCGAGCCGCCGCCCCGGAGCCGTTTTCTGGACCTGCCGCGCCTGATGGAGCAGGCCGACCCGGCGCGCTGGCAAGCCGGCGGGAGGCACTCGCCGGTCATCAACGCCCTGCGCTTCCTCGACTTTTGAATCGGGCAAGGCCCGGCATGGTATATTGCGGGGCATCCTTCACTGGCACCGGGAGGTATCGGGGCATGAACGAACGAACGCAAGGCCGCACGGCTGCGGCGCAATCCGGCGGCGCGGAGCTTCCCCTGCGGGGGGAGGCTGAAACGCCGCCCCGGAGCGCCCCGGGGCGCAAGCTCGCCTGGAGCCGTCCCTCGGTCCGGGTCATGGACATCGAGCGCACCCGGAGCGGGCAGCCGATGGTAACTTATCTGGAGAACCCGCCGAAATATGCGAACGTTCACTCCTGACTTTCGCGGCACGGCGGCCCGCCTTCACGCGCGCGTTGCGGGGAACGCCTCCGCGCGGCTGCCGGTATTGTGTATTCTGGCCCGCATAACGGCATGAAAAGAATCGGCGGCCGGTTAAGATGGCATTAAGAACGCAGGCAGCAAGGCAGGATTGGCGAGGACGGAAAGAAAGCGGCGGACCTCCCGGTTGGAGTCCTGCTATTTCAACGCTTCCTGACATCGGACGCAGCAACTTCGCCGGACCGCCCCCGCCGCCGGTGAACAAGCCCGCCGGCGTGCGCCCGCTCGGGCCGGTCGGCATCGGGCCGCTGAAAGCCATGCTCGGCCGCCTTTCGGAGAACGTCTGGCAATTCGAGGACGCTCAAAAGGAAAACCGCTACCCCTGCTTCCACCACACGCGCCACATCGTCTTCCGTTTCATCGACGACCCCCTCGACGCCCGCCGTTTCCACTCGAATCCCGGTTGGTTGATCTGGCGCGATTCCCTGCTGCCGACCATGGCCCGGGCCAGCGCCGCCTACGGCTTCGCCGAACCGGTCTACCCCAAGGCGATGCTGGCGCGGCTGGCCGCCGGTCATGGCATCGACCGCCATGTCGACGGCGGCGGGACGAATCTGCATACACACAAGATCCACGTGCCGCTGCGGACCGACCCGGCTGCGGTGCTGACCGTCGCCGGCGCCGACTACCACCTCAGGGAGGCGCATGCCTACGAGGTCAACAACACACTGCCTCATGGCGCGTTCAATGGCGGCACACGGGACCGCATTCATTTCATCTTCGAGGTGTTCGACGCCGCCGCGCTCTAGTCCCGCAGGCCGAGTCTGCGGCTGCCGACGCAACCCCGCGGATCAGGCCAGGAGCAACCGCACCAGGATCGCGATGTTCAGCGCCGCCACCAAGCCGAGCACCCACTTGATCGCGCCCAACTCGGCTCGTAGCGCGCCCAGTTCCGCACGCTGTGCCCCCAGGTATCCGCTTACAAGCTTACGGATGATCTCCGTAATGGAAACGCAAACGCCACGCATTGAGCCGGCCGGTATAGTCCCGTGCCGCGTCGAAGACCTCGATCATCCAGTTCCCGTTGGGGTTCTCGCCGAAGAAGGCGTTGCCGAGCAGCCGCCAACCAGCGGGGAAATTCACGCGTGCTTGCCCTCGCTCCACTGCGGCAGGGCATCCTTGATACGCCTTTTGGGCAGGTTCTCGAGCCGCGTGGCAAGTGTGTCGTTCCACCGATTCAGAAAACCGAACAGCGCGATGGAACCTACGATCTCGACGATCTGTCCCTCGTCGAAGTACTTGCCGAGTTCGTCGAAATCAGCTTGGGTTGCGTCGTTGGGGACCGATCCGGCCTTGATGGCCAACGAAATCGCGGCACGCTCGGCATCGGAAAAAAGTGCCGTGCTGTCCAGTTCCCAGATGGCCGCGATCTTCTCATTCGATACGTTGTAGATGCTCGACAGACTGGACATGTGAGACTGGCAGTATCTGCAGCCGGAGGCCATGCTCGAAGCAAGGCTCACCAGCATCTTGAGGTCCTCGGCCACGGTTCCCTCGTAGAGCACGACCTGATTCAGGCGCATGAACGCCTTGACGATGTCGGGCCTTCGCGCCATGGTCCGGATGCTGTTCGGCGTGAATCCCCGCGTGGCCTCGTAGTGCTCGAATCGCTCGATGACTTCCCGGTCGTGAATTTCGGAATTATCCAGAGGCCGCAAGTAAGCCACGTTCCCTCCCGTTATCCGCATCGCGCGAAAAGCGCGCAAAACCTGAACGCAGGCTGTTCAGTCTTCATCCACCGGCAACATTCCGGAACTCGCGACAGCCGCCTGCACGCCAACAGAATTCCGCCATTGGCGTGCCGGTTCCATCGGCCGGCACACCTGCATCGGGGTCCCGGCCCTACCCGTCCATGGACCTGACCACACGGGCGAGGTAGACCCGCGGCGAGTCGCAGTCGACGACGGGACCCGCGACGTCGCCGTAACGTTGCTCTCCTCCGCCATTCAGGAAATGCTCCATATCCTCTCCAAGCGACGCCCATGACGGATAGGACTTGACCCACTTGAATGTGTAGCCGGCATCCGGCTCATTTCCCCAGCCGGGACGCAGGATCCACTGCCCGGATTCCGAACCGGCTTCGCGAAGGTACGCAGACCACTCCGCCACGACGGCGCCACCCTCCATACCGAGACGTCCCTCCTTGACCGTGCAAGTGGAAACCTCGACCGGAACGGTGTCCGTGGAACCTCCAGGGTCCTTGACTTTCGTCGTGATGTACGACTGGTGGAGGGGGCATGTGGCGGACTCGCCGAGCATCTGCCGCACATCGCCACCTTCGGCCAACCGCTGCCGCATGCCCGCCAGACCCGTGGCATCCGCCCATATGCCTACCCAGAGGAAGTCGAACGGATGGCTTGCGGGGGCGAAGTACGGGTGCAGCGCGAGCGCCGTATAGTCGTCGACCGTTCGTTCGTCCGCCCACTCGTTGAATGATTCGATGGCGCGCTCGAGTTCATCGCCATCGGCGTCATCGTTGTACATGCAGCCGTAAACCTCGATCGGATTCCAGATCACTTGCGCGCGGGCCGTGCCAATCCCGAATGTCATGGCGAGCGAAACCGCCAGCATCAATGCCAATCCTTTCATCGTTCCTCCTGCGGGGAATCCGTTTGCGTTCCCGATGCCGAATCGGCCCGGCTCGGCCCGTGCCGTTCGCGTGACCATCCAGTGCGGCGACCCCGCACGGAGAACGAATATCCCAGACAATGCCTGGCTCCGCATTACAGGCGCCTTGCCAAATAGTTAAAATCCTTTCTGCCGCATTACAGCGAATTACGCGAACGCCCCGGTGTGGGATAGACTGGAATCGCGGGGACTTACGCCATGAGAATACTCGTCATCGAGGACAACATCCGGGTCGGCAATTACATCGTGAAGGGCCTTCGGGAGTCCGGCCACGTTGCCGAACAGGCTGTGAACGGCAACGAGGGACTGCTCACGGCGATGAAGGAATCCTTCGACGTGATCGTGGTGGACAGGATGCTGCCCGGAATCGACGGGTTGACGATCGTGAAGAGCGTGCGCGCCTCGAACAATCCGGTGCCGATCCTGGTCCTGAGCGCCCTCGGCGAGGTCGACGAGCGGGTGAAGGGGCTGCGGGCCGGCGGTGACGACTATCTGACCAAGCCGTTCGCGTTTTCCGAGTTGCTGGCCCGCATCGAGGCCCTTGCCCGGCGGGGCGTGACCCAGGAGGAGGAAGCCTCGATCCTGGAGGTGGCCGGATTGAAGATGGATGTCTCCGGCCGGGTGGTAAGCCGCGACGGCCGCGTCATCGAACTCATGCCGAGAGAGTTCCGCCTGCTGGAATACCTGATGCGCCACGCCGGCCAGGTTGTCACGCGCACGATGCTGCTGGAAGGTGTCTGGGAATATCACTTCGATCCGCAGACGAACGTGATTGACGTGCACATCAGCCGCCTTCGCAAGAAAGTCGACAAGGGGTACGATCAATCCCTGATCCATACCATCCGTGGCGCCGGCTATGTTCTCCGCGCTGAGAAGACGTAGTACCACGTTCCGGCTTTCGCTCGGCTTCGTGGGGATTTTCGCCGCCGGTTACGTCATTCTCGGGCTGTTCGTCTATCTGCTTTCGATCTACTATCTCTACCGGGACCTGACCGGCGCAATCGAACCGGACGGTGCGGAGATGATTCAGTTGCTGCGCACCCGCGGGCTGGAGGCGCTGGCGGCCGACATCGAGGCGCGCGTTGCCAGAAACCCCGATGGCGAGAACGTGTACCTGCTGGTCGACAGGGCGTGCAACCCGATCGCGGGAACGGTGAACCTGTGGCCGCCGCCGGAGGCGCTCGATCCGGCCTGCGAGGTCCTGTTCGAGGACCCGCGGTGGTTCAACTTCGAGCTGGACACGCCGGCGAACAATTTTCGCGGCAATCTCGTCCTCGTGCGCCTGGTGGCCGTGACGGACGGCCACGCGCTCGTTTACGGACGCCTTGCCAACGAGCTCGACGTCGTCGACGACATCATTCAGCTTGCGGTTCCCCTGGGGGTGTTGCTCATGCTCGCGCTGGGGGTGGCGGGCGCCAACGTGATGTCCAGGATCGTGGCGCGCCGGCTCGAGAGGCTGAACCGCACCAGTCGGCAGATCCGGCGCGGCGATCTGTCGAGCCGGGTGCCCATCGACGGGTCCAATGACGAGTTCGACCGGCTCGCGCTCAATCTGAACGAAATGCTGGATCAAGTGGAGGGGCTCATGGAGGGCGTCAAGCACGTATCCAACGCCATCGCCCACGACCTCAGAACGCCCCTGACGATGCTCCTCAACGATCTGGAGGAACTGCGCGCCGCGCTGCCAACCGATTCCGGGCTCGATGAGCTGGTCGAACACTCGATCGAAGAGGTCGGCAGGATGCTGGCGACATTCAACGCATTGCTGCGAATCGCGCAAATCGAAGCGGGCGCCCGGCGACGCGATTTCGAACCGGTCGACCTCGCCCATGTCGCCACCGACGTCGTCGAATTCTACTGGCCGCTGGCGGCCGAGAAAGGCGTGACGCTTCAAAAGCAATGGGCCGCGCTCGACCCGTTTCCGGGGGACCAGGATCTGCTTTCCCAGGCGCTGTTGAACCTGGTGGACAACGCGATCAAGTACACGCCGCCCGGCGGGACGGTGACGGTAGGGCTTGAGCAGGGCGAACGCGGGCCGCTGGCTTTCGTCTCCGACACCGGTCCCGGAATTCCCGCGTCCGAGCATCGGAACGTGTTCAAGCGATTCTATCGGCTCCAGGCCGACCGCGACACCAAGGGCAGCGGCCTGGGACTGAGTCTGGTCGCTGCCGTGGCAAAATTGCACGGTGCCCACGTGGAGCTGATCTCCGGCAACCCGGGCCTGAAGGTCCGCATGGAGTTTCGTTCCTGAGGGTCCGCGGAATCGGTCCATGGCTCAACAGGAGGAAAATCGAATGACACGAACGACAATGGCTTTGCGCGGCGGCGGGTTGGCCGCGTTGCTTCTCATGGGCGCATCCGCATGGGGTCAGGACGCCCCGCCGGTGACCAAGGACTACCTCATCGACGAGTACGGAGAGCGCCGCGCCTTTTCGCGCGCCGTCGCCACGGCTGGCGGAACGACCGTTCGGGTCGCCGGGCACACGACCCGCACGGATGCCGGCCGGGAAAAGAAAGGGCCGCCGGCCGGCTCGAGTCAGGAGAAACGCCGGCCCATGGCGCGCCGCCTCAGCGCGCCGTAGCTCTTGAACATGCGGCCGAGAACGTCGTGGCGGTCGAACCACTGGTGCTTGATCACGTAACCCACGTGCCCGGCGACCAGGACCATCAGGAGGTCGGCCAGGAACATGTGGATCTCGTCGACGACCCGCACGGTCGCCCATTCCACGATCGGGCTGCCCTCCGGAACGAAACCCGGCATCGCCAGACCGAACCACGCGGGTCCGTACTCGCTTACCTCCGCTTCCAGCCATCCGGTCGCCAACAGGAGAACCGCCACCACATAGAGGGCCATGTGCCCGATTCGCGCGAACTTCCGCTCGCGGCGGGGCATTTCCCCCGGCAGCGGAGGGACGGCCGCCGCCCGGCGCGCGGCGATGCGCAGGACCATCAGGACGATGAGGCTGACGCCCACCGAAATGTGCAGCCGGATCAGGAAGTCACGGCCGGCGCCTTCCGCCACCTCATCCATGCGGGTTCCCAGCCAGTACATCAGGAAGATGCCGAACGCCATGATCCAGTGGAAATACCGCATGGCGGCGTGGTATCGGATTTCCGCGTCCTTGAAGGGGCGCCTGTTCCCGTTCTTGCGCAATGTAAGGCTCCTTTCGGTGCTGTTCGGCGATGTCGGGGCGCCTGGCCGGGGCCTGTCGGCGGACGGCCCGCGCGCGCCCGTCCCGGCATCAGTCCCCGGGCATTCGCCTGTCCACCGCGACCCGGCCGTTGCGGATGACCACCTTCACGTTGTAAAGCGCGTCGAGGTCGGTAAGGGGATCGCCATCGAGCATGACGATGTCCGCCATGCGGCCCGCCCTGAGATCGCCGAGCGCGTCGTCGCGGCGCATGCTGTACGCCGCCGACCTCGTCAGGATATCGAGGATTTCCCCACTGGAGAAAACCGACTCCAGAGCCGTCACTTCGCGGCGCAACGCTTCTCCCGGAGGCAACGTTGTGCCGGTTCCGAAACCGTAGATGACACCGGCGTCCCGGAGCGCCCGCGCGTTGGCCGCGGCGGTCCCGGCGGCGTCCGCGCGGGCCCTCCCCAGGGCCGAGGTGACCACCATGTCGTACTCGGCATTGGGCCGGCCCAGGTCGGCGATACGCCGGGCGGCCGCCTCGTCCAGTTCGCCGACGTGGGGCGTGCCTGTGAGATAGCCGCTGCCGCCCTCCACGGCCGCGATGGCATCCTCCACGCCCTCGACGTGCGTGATCAGCAGCAGCCCCTGCTCATCCGCCGCCTCCTTCGCCACGGCGAGGGCCCGCGCCCCGGCATCGCCCTCAGCCGCCCTCACCGTCGCGGCGGCCCCGTCCGCGCCCGTCAGCGCCAGCTCGCGGATCGCCTCGCGGACCGCATCCTCCGGGCCGGGCCGTCCGCCGCCGTTCCCCGGCGGGACGGGGCCCGACATGAACAGCCGCGGCCCCACGATCTCGTCCAGCTCGAGGCGGTCGCGCAACTCCAGGATGTGGTCGAGGGAACGGTCCACGGACAACACGGTCGTGATGCCCGCTTCCAGGTATTCGCGCATGCGGTCCTCCGCCTCCTCCAGCCAGGCGTCGGGGTCGCCCTGGATCAACTGGCGGTGGCCGTCGATGAACCCGGCCATCACGGTCAGGCCGGCGGCGTCGAGCACCGGCAGGTCCAGTTCGCCGAGCCGCGCCTCCGAAACGGTGAACTCCAGTGCCTCCTCGGTGACGGCGGCGATCCGTCCGCCGCGGATGACGATGCCGCCGCGCTCGATCGCGTCTCCGCCGCCGACGATCATGCGCGCGTTGGTGATGAACATGTCCTGCGCGGCGGCGGCCTGGCACAAACCCATGCCGGCCAGGATTGCCGCGCGCAGGAGCCTCGGCCCATTCACGGGCGGCGCCCTGTTTCGCATGGCGAATTCTCCGCGCGGGGCATCGGTTCTACAGCGGCAGCCCGCTGCCGTATTCCTCTTCGGTGACGGCTCCGCTGCCGTCGGCGTCCAGCACCGCGAAGAATGCATCCTCGGAAGGCGCGATGTTGCGGCTCAGGTCCAGCAGCACCAGCAACTCGTAAAGCGTCGTCAGTTCATCGGCGGACAGCGTGCCGTCGCGGTTGGAGTCCAGTTGAGCGAAGGACGGCGGGCCGCGCCGGCCCTGCTCGCCGATGGAGTTGGCGATCAGGTCGTCGAGCTCCACGCCCTCGCGGATCTCGCCTTCCTCCTCTGTGAACACGAATCCGTCCGCGGGACGCTCGATGGTCGAAACGTACATCGAGCGCCGGTTCACCCTTCCCACGCGGCCGGTCACGATCAGTTCGTCGCCCGGCTGGAACGTGTGCCGCGAAAATCCCGACTCGACCAGTTCCCAGCGGTCGTCCATCACCAGCGTCCAGGCTTCCGTCCCGCCGCCGTCGCCGGCGACTTCCAGCGCCACGCTGGCGTGCGGGTTGATGAAGCGGAACTGCGTGACCGTTCCCTCGATGGTCATCCGGTCGGAACCGAGGAATTCCGCGAGCGAATGATGGGCGCGGGCCGGGCCGGCGAAACCGGCCATGCAGACGGCCGCGGCGACCGCCGCCGCCCGGCCCGAAAAAGGTCGCCGAATCATGGATATTCCGGTCATGGCCATGTCGCTACAGGTCCCCGAAGTTGTAGATGAATTCCGCGCCCCATTCCCGGGGCCGGCCCACCAGCACGTATTCGGCGATCGGAGGAAAGTTCCTGCTCGCGAAGTCCAGGTGCGCCACGTCGTATTCCTCGCCGGCGCAATTCGTGCAGAACACGCTGGCCTCCCAGCGCCCGCCCGGCAGCGCGTAGCTCAACCGGGCGCGCACCAGCCCGTAGGCGTCGCGGGCGCGCTGCACGAGTCCCGCGCCGGCGGTCTCGTCCTGCCAGCCGTAGCTGACGTGTCCCGCAAGCCTTCCGCCGCCGCCCGTGTCGACGCCGTAGTTCACGCCCACCGACGCCGACCGCTCCGGCGTATTCGTCAGGACCTCCTTGTCGCCGCCGGCCCTGGGGGCATTCTGCAGACCCAGCGAATATTGAAGCTGGAAGTCCTCCGTTGCCCTGTAAAGACCCTCCACCTCGAGCCCCTCGATCGTGGATGCCCCGGCGGAGACGGTGTACGGGCGCCCGACGTCAACGTTCGTGATCTGGATGTCCTCGTAGCGGCTGTCGAACCAGGTGATGTTCAGGCGCAACCTCCGCTCGAGCAACTCCATGCGGGCGCCGACCTCGAAACTGTCCAGCGCCTCTTCCCGGTACGCCCTGTTGCCGTAGTTCATTTCCTCGCAGGCGTTGTCGGGGTCGGTGAGCGCGACCCTCTCCAACTCGGCGATTCCCTGGCAGACTTCGGTTTCGTCCGGGTCCAGGTCGAGGGTGTTGAAGCCGCCGCTGCGCCAGCCCTGCGAGACCGAGCCGTAGAGCATGACGCTGTCGCTGACGGCATAGTCCAGGGCCAGCTTGGGCTGGGCGCCATCCCACGCCTGGTCGACGTTCAGCGCCCCGCTCCCCGCCAGGGCCCCCACCGTGAACAGCTTCCTGTCCTCGGTCCAGCCGACGCCCGCCGTCAGGTTCAGGCGGCCGGACAATCCCCATGTGCCCTGGAAGAACGCGCGGACGGTCTCCACGTCCGACGTATCGTCGCTGATTTCCACGTTGCCCGGTTCGCCGAAGGCCGTTTGCCCGGTATCCTTGCTGATCTGGGCGGCGACCTCCTGAAAATAGTAGAGCCCGGCGACCCAGTCGAAGCGTTCATGCGCGCCGCTCAACTGGAACTCCTGCGAGGAGTTGTCGAGGTCCATGGTCGATTCGTTTTGCCGCAAGTTGAATCGCGTCGAGCCATCCTCGTCGACGAAGCCGAGGGTCTCGGTGGACCGGGACGATGTGATGGACTTGAACGACAGCGATTCGGACACATTGAAATTCAATTCCGCCGCCAGCCCCGTGCTCCTGAAATTCCCGATGCCGGGATCCCCGCCTTCCTGAGTGCGCCGATCGCCGGTCAGGATACTGCCCGCGTTTTCCGCAGTCCACTTCGGACCGTCGCCCCGGAGACTTCGGCCCGCGAACGGGCCGCCCGGACCCTGGTTGTAAAAGGCCGCCACCGGGAAGAAGGGCCCGGGCAGTTGCGGCCGGCCGCCGATGGTCGTCGGGAACGGCATGGGCGGCGGAAAGGACCCCCCCGACGCCAGATCGACGATATGCTTCGACGGGCCGTTGGATTTCTGGTCCGAGGAATCCACCGTGAACAGGGCATCGAACGTGTCGCTGGGCGCGATGGCCAGCTTCACGCGCCCCAGCAGATTGTCGTAGCCGCCCACCCTGTCTCCATCGACAAGGCGGGTAATGAACCCGTCCCGATTCTCCCGCAGCACATTGGCGCGCAGCGCAACCTGCTCGGTTCCCCAATTGAGTGTGGCGCCGGCGTCCGCGCGGGAAAAACCGCCGCCGATGAGTTTCACGTTCCCCGAGGCGTTGCTGAATTCGGGGTCCCGGGAGTGGAAGGCGATAGCGCCGCCCGTGGCGTTCCGGCCGAACAGCGTGCCCTGGGGGCCGCGCAGAATCTCGACGCGCTCCACGTCCATCGCGTTCAACAGGGCGCCGTCCATCTGCGACCAGTAGACGTCATCGACATAAATCGCGATCGGAACTTCGGACGTGAGGTCGGGACGAAGCTGGCCGACGCCGCGAATCGTCACGGTCGCCGACGGGCCTTCGTTCACGTTCCCGGTGGTGATGACGACGTTGGGCGCGTACTCGCTCAGATCCATGATATTGGTCGCCGACAACTGCTCCATGGCCTCGCCCGAAAATACGCTCAGCGCTGCGGGCACATTTTGCAGATTCTGGTCCCGCCTTTGCGCCGTGACGATGATTTCGGTCAAGGATGCGTCGTTCTGGGCGACGGCGATGCCGCCGGCCGACACGGCGAGCGCCGCGGCGATGCCGAGCGCTCCCGTTCCAAATTGCGCGTTCATGCGGCTTCCCCTCCTGCTACCACGCCGTGTCCGGGGCTGTATTTCCGCACGCTGAAAGCGATCCCTCGCTGAGCCGGCCGCCCAAACAGACATTCGCTTCCTTTTCGCCCTCCGGACCGACTTTTAGGATATTTGGAAACAGGCGGCTTTATAGGCGCTGGAATTACGAGTGCCTTACCGTTTCATTACACTTTGTATGCCGAATGGCGCGACCGCCGATTCCGGTCATCGCCATTGTCCGGTTCTGCGCTAGTATCGGGATGCGATGCATCCGTGCGAAAGGCAGTCGTTCACGACGCGGTACGCGGCGAAAATCCTTCGCAACGCAACCGGCGCCGGGAACGGATCGGGTACGCGGCTTGCGTCCACTGGCACGTTCGGTAAAGGGCGACGAGGAGGCACATTGACATGACCGCGACAAGACAATTCACGCTTGCGCTGATCTGCAGCTTGACACCGCACTTCGCCCACGCCCAGCCCGCCGGCCACGGCGCCGACTTCACGGGTGTTTACAGCGCCAACGGAAGAGAAAACGCCGGTCTCGACGTTCCGGTCGGAGGAGAATGCGCGGGCACGCCGGATGAAAGCCAGGTGTGCCGCACCAGGAACTATCCGTACAACGAATTGGGCGCCCGAACGACCATCGCCGCAGTGGACGACGGCGGCGTGGACTGCGTCCCCGACGGTCTGGTGCGCTTGAACACCCGGGGACTCTACAACATCAGGTTGTCCCATCGGCCCCGGGCCGTCATCATCGAGTACCAGTTCGGAGGCGTGGTTCGAACGATCCATCTGAACCGCGATCGGGCACCGGAGGGTACCGCCCACACCCGCCAGGGGTATTCGGTCGGCCGGTGGCAAGGCGATGTGCTGCACATCGAGACCACGCACCTGAGCCCGGCATTCTTTGCGCTGATCGGGGGAAGGGAGGCGGAAACGCTGGGCGGTCCGACCAGCGAACGGGCCCGGGTGATCGAGCGCTGGTGGCCGTCCCGGAACGAGGGGGCGGTCATGATGGATCTCGTCGTGGACGATCCGGTCTATTACGAGGAGCCTTTCCAGATGCTGCGCAGGGAGTGGACCCGCGTGCCCACCCTGAGCGAACTGGACGAGTGGGATTGCGTCTCTGTCGGCGACATCCTGCTGAACGACAACCCCGATCTGGACGCCTTTTTCGAATAACGGAACCGACAAGCACGGGAGATTCACGATGAACCGGAAACTGATCGCGCTGAGCGGCCTGTTCGCGACGTTGCCGATGGCCGAGGCGCACCACGCCGCGCATGCCTTCTACGGGGGGCCGATGGTTCTCGTCGAAGGGACGCTGACGGGCTCCAGACTCATGAATCCGCATTCGTACTTCCGCGTCGCGATGGACGACGGCACCGAGTGGGTGTTCGAGACGGCGCCCTCCGGATCGATGATCAGGAACGACGGCATGACCGAGGAGGATTTCGCCGGCGGCCGGCGGGTCGCCATGAGCGGGGACTCCAACCGGGAAGGCAGAAGGGTAGCCCGGGTGCGCAGCGTGGCCTTTCCGGGTGAAAGCGGTGACGATGATTTCGAATTGTATTTTCTGGGCGCCCGCCTTCCCGACGAGGCGCCGGTGCAGGACATCGGACGTTCGAGCCCCAGGTGCTGGGACTGGAACGACACCAGCCTCGTCAAGTGTTTTCGCGTGACGATGGAGATACGTTCGCAAATCGACGCGCGCTACGGCGACGAACACCTGCTCTGGTAGCCGATCTGCCAGCCTCTCGTCTACATTTAATGACCCGGTAATGGCCCGGTAATGCAATTCGCGAAAATACCCGTGATTTCCCGATATCCTAGGGGGTCACGAAAGCGCCGACGGGGGGAATGACTCTTGAAACGATGCCTCTCCGCCCTGTGCGGAACGACACTGGCCGCCGCCGGCCTCTGCCAGTCCCCTTCCGCCGACATGCTGGAACGGATGGCCCGGCAGCGCGCCGCCCTGCTTGCGGCGCCCTTCGTCGGCATTACGACGGACGGCGCGCCCGTTCCGGACCTCTACTCCATCGCCGGGCCGGAAGGCGAATCCAATGCGCCGCTGGTAACCGCCGCGAATGCGTTCCTGGACTCGCTCACCCGCGAGCAGGCGGATCTGGCCACGTTCGAGATGGAGGATGTCAAGTGGCGCAACTGGACCAACGTGCGCTCGATCGACCGCGACGGACTCGGCCTTCATGCGCTGACGGACGGCCAGCGCGAACGGGCGCTCGACATGATGCGGGCCGCGCTGAGCGTCAAGGGATTCGCGGCCGCGCGCGACATCATGCGGCTGAACGAAACGCTGGCGGAAATGAGCCGGGACCATGAGCGCCTGGACGAATGGTTCTACTGGGTCGCGATCATGGGCGAGCCCTCCGAGACGCAACCCTGGGGTTGGCAGATCGAGGGGCATCACCTGATCATCAACTATTTCGTCCTGGGCAACCGTGTGGTGATGTCACCCTTGTTTCTCGGCTCCGAACCGGCCTTTGCCGAAGGCGGCGTCTACCGGGGCACGTCCGCGCTGGTGGCGCAGCGGGAGAAGGCGTTCGCGCTGTACGCGAGCCTGACCCCTACCCAGCGCGAGCGTGCGCTGCTGATTCACGAGGAGATCTTCCCGGCGCCCCGCACCATCAACTACACGAGGACCTCGACCGAAGCGCTGGCGGACAACGCGGTCATTCCGTACCAGGGGATCCGGGCCGATTCCCTGTCCCCGGAGCAGCGAACGATCCTCCTCGGGGTCGTCGGGGAGTTCATCGACACCAACCGCGAGGCGTACGCGCAGGTCAGAATGCAGGAGATCGAGGCGCATCTCGACGAAACCTATTTCGCCTGGAATCAGTGGGATGCGTCGCTGGGATCGGAGGATCCGTTTTTCTTCCGGGTCCACAGTCCCGTGCTCATCCTGGAGTTTGACCACCAGGGCGCCATCGCCATTCCCGGCGAACCGCGCGACATGCCCATTCGGCAACATCTTCACGCGATCGTCCGCACCCCCAACGGCAATGACTATGGGAAGGCGTGGCTGCGCCAGCATTACGAACTCTACCCGCATTAGGCGTGCCACGCCGCGCGGTACGGTCAGCGCGGCGCCAGTCCCATCTGCTCCAACGCGGCGTAGCCCAGCAACCCGTAGGGATCCGCCAGGGTGGGGAGAATCTCGAAATGATTGAAACCGGGACCCGGCAGAAGTTGGACGGGTTTGCCGGCCGCCTCGACGCCTGCGGCGAAGTCGCGCGCCTGGCGCTGGAATTCCCGTGTTTCGTAGGTTCCGCAGGCCACGATGAGCGGCGCCCGCAACCGGTCGATGCGGCGCTGCGGGCTGAGCGTCTCGACCGCCTCGTCCGTCAATCGCAGGTAATCGTTGCGATAGGACAGGCGCACCGGTTCGAGATCGTAGATCCCGCTCACGCACATCCCGCCCTTGATCGCATCCTCCGGCAGACCGTGGTTTTCGCGCCAGTCGGCGGTCAGCGCCATGGCGGCGAGATGGCCACCCGACGAGTGCCCCGAGACATGGATTCTGCCGGGGTCGCCGCCGAATCGCGGCGCGTTGCGGTACGTCCACGCGACCGCGCCGGCGACTTGCCTCACCAGCGTGTACAACCCGTCCGGGGCTTCCTCCACCGGGGAGAAGTCCACAAGCGCCACGGCCGCGCCGCCGTTGACGAACGGCTCGGCGAGGTAGGCGAAGGATTGCGCCACGCCGCCGCGCCAGGCGCCGCCATGCAGGTAGATGAGAACGGGGCCGCCGTCCCCCTGTCGTGGGCGATAAACGTCGAGCGTCTCGTCCGGCCCGGAGCCGTAGGCGAACGTCAGCGGTGAACCGAGGCGCTCCCGCGCCGCCGCATTTCTGCGCCGGGACCGCTCCATGATCTGCGTCCCGTTCGCGACGAAGGCCCGGTTGTCGTAGGCCGCGTCGAGCTGCTGCCGGTCCATGTCGAGCCAGACCGCGGTTCGCGTGTCGCCGGCGTTCTGCGCGGGGAGGCGGCGGACGGCCGCCAGGGCGGCGAGCGCCCCGCCGGCGCCCATGATGAGGTCTCGTCGGGTGTGCCTCTTCACGGACCTGGCTCAGCGGCGATCGACAACGATTCGCCCCGACCTCACGACCATCTCGACATTGTAGAGGTCGTTCAGGTCGGCCAGCGGGTCGCCGTCGACGAGCACGATGTCCGCCACCCGTCCTACCCGCACGAGCCCCAGCGCGTCGTCGCGGCGGGCGGCAAATCCCCCTTGCCTGGTCAACGAGTCCAGAACCTCCTCGTTGGTAAGGACCTGGCTCAGAGCGTTGACCTCGTGACGCAGCGCCTCCCGCGCCGGCAGCGCGGTGCCCGTCCCGAATCCGTAACGAATGCCCGCATCGTGCAGGAGGCGGGCATTGGCCGGACCGGCGCCGGCGTCGGCCGGCGCGCCAAGCGCGGAGGTCATCACCAGTCCGTACTCGGCGTTGTACCGGCCGCTGCTCACAACCTGGCCGGCTGTTTCCTCGTCGAGCATCCCGATGTGCGGCGTCCCCGTCAGGTAGCCGCTGCCGCCGTCGACCGCCGCCAGCAGGTCCGCCACGCTCGAGATATGCGTCACGGCCATCAATCCCTGGTTGTCCGCCTCGTCCCGTGCTGCGGCCAGGGCCGTTTTCTCGGCGCCGCGCCCGGTCGCCGCCACGACCGACGCGATCGCGTCGGCGCCGGCGCGGGCGTGCTCCCGTACGATCTCCCGCACTTGCGCGGGGGCGGCCGCTCCGCCTCCGTCATCCACCAACGGCACCTGGCCGGACACGATGATTCGCGGACCCTGAATCTCGCGGGCTTCCAGCAGATCCCGCAATTGCAGCACGTGCTCCAGCTCGTGGTCCACTGACAAGACCGTCGTGATGCCCAATTCCAGGTAGTCGCGCATGTGCCGGCCGGCATGCTGCAGCCACAGGTCGGGATCGCCCCGGATCACGTCGCGGTGCGCATCGATGAATCCCGGCAGCGCCGTGAGGCCCTCCGCGTCGATCACGGTCAGGCCCTCCCTGTTGGCCATCGCCTCCCCGGCCACCTCGATGATGCGCCCGCCCAGGATCAGGATGTCGGCGCGATCGAGAACATCGCCGTTGCCGACGATCACACGGGCGTTGCCGATGAGCAGTTCCTGGGCCGAGGGACCGTGTACGGGTCCGCAAGCCCAAAGAATCGCCAGCAACCAGCAAGTTGTTTTCTTCACGTTGTCAAGTCCTCGATGAATGTGAAGGAGCCGTTTTCCGGCAAGATCGGGGGCATCCGGCGGGGCTGCCCCGTCCTGACCGCCCAGGCGCGGCCCCGCGCGTCCGGGCGCTTGTGAACGCGCTGATACGACATTATGAGGTTGACGCAGCACTAGTTCGGGTACTCGTCCTCGCCGATCGCGCCGTCTCCGTTGACGTCCAGCATGGCGAAGAACGCTTCGGCGGACGGCGCAAGATTCTGCCCGAGTCCCGTGACCAGGTCGTACAACCAGGTCACTTCGGCCATCGACAGGGAACCGTCGCCGTCCATGTCGACCTCGCTGAACGCCGGCGGGCCGGTGCGGCGGCGCTCGCCTACGCGGGACAGCCCCCCGGGCGGTATGCCGCGACCGATCTCGCCTCCGTCTTCGGTGTAGAAAAAGTCGTCGGCGGGACGCCTGATTTCCAGAACGTAGAGCGAATTTCTGTCGATCCGCCCGCGCCCGCCGGTCACCACGAGTTCGTCACCGGGCTGAAACGTGTTGCGATTGAATCCATCCTCCACCAGTTCCCAGCGATCGTCCATCACGAAGGACCATTCCTCGACTTCGCCGTCGTCGTCGGCCACCTCCGCGAGGATGGTCGCGTGGGGATTGATGAACCGGAACCGGGTCACCGTGCCTGTCACGGTCACCTGCTCGGACCTGCTGAATTCGCTGAGCGAATGATGTGCGTGGGCGACACCGGAAACGGCGAAAACGTTCAGGATCGTTCCCGCCAGTCCGATGATCGTCGCGTGCCTCGTGTTCATGGGCTTTCTCCCAACCCGGTGTCTCCGGGGGCTGTTCATCCGTTCCGTTGGTGTCTCCGGGGGCTATTCGTCCGGCGCGGCGCCGCGCTGCCGCCGGCGCTCCTGGATGATGTACGCCTGATCGGGACCGATCAGGGCCTCCTGCTCCAGTTCCTCCAGCGTGAGTTCCCTGTCCGGGCCCCACTCCGAAACGCACGGCGCAGGGTTCCAGTCCCTGCCGTCCTCAAGTCTCAGGAAATCCGAGGTCGTGATCCACCGGCCGAGGTGAAACACGGGATCCTCGACGACGGTGGTCACGGTAAACATGTCGCCGTGCGGGGCCTCGTACGCGTCGAAGTATTCGGTAACCACCGAATCCTCGCTGTACGGAACGCCGTTGCGCCGAAGGTATCCCATGCTCATGTTGCGGGTGACGACCGACAGCGAGCTTCTGTCCCATCGGGCCACGGAATCCCCCTGCAGCGTACGGGCATCCTCCGGTTGCCGGCCGGAGCCATCGAAGCGCAGGTACCGCCGCTGCTCGCCGTGATCGGTTTCCAGGACCAGCGTGCGGTCGTCTTCCCAGTAAACGCGCACGCGCAGGGGCATGCGCATGAGGTGCCCCACGCCGTACGCCCTGCAGGCGTGACCTTCTCTGGCGTCCCGCTCCGGGTCCCAGGCATCGGCCACCTCATAGCCCGCCTGCGTGAGCCGCAACTCCCGGTAGTCGTACTTGGGCGGAACGAACATTCTGCGGTCGTAGTCGTCGTTGATGACGCTGGTCCAGAATCCGGTCAGGTCGACGGGCGCGGACGCACGGGCGTTGGTCGGATCGTCCGGCCCGCCCCCGGCATCCCGGCCGGGTGTTTGCGGTTGGCCGGCGGCGGCGTACCCCAGCGCCAACACGAGCGCGGTCCCACGACATGCGAACGTTCGTTTCACGGTCCTATCGAACCTGGCCGCTCCACGACCAACCGTCGGCGGGACGCTCGATGCTCATCATCAGCAACCGGTATGCCTGGGCATCGCGGGCGGGCCTGCCCGTGATCACGACTTCGTCCCCGGGCTTCAGCGTCTCGCGATTGATCGGTCCGAGCTGTGAAATGCTGCCCCACTCGATCGCCCATCGTTGCGGCTCTCCGTTGTCGGACCGGCTCACCACGTAAAGAAACGAATGCGGGTTGCGGATCGAGAACTGCACGACCCGGCCCTCGATGGTGTGCTCCTGAGCCGGTATGTACTGCGCCGCGTGCGAGTGATGCCCGTGGGCGGCGACGGACGCGCCGCCAATGACCAGTCCAATCAAGTATCCGCATAAGTGTCTCATGGGTTCATCCTCCCGCCCCTACGGTGTTTGAGTGACGTCGCGATAGATTTCTTCGACGAATTTTTCCGCCGGCCATTCGCCGGATGCGTATCGGTGATCGTATTCCAGGCTCGGGCGTGCCGCGATGACCTGGCGCAATGTCATCCCGTCCGCCGCCATCCGTTCGATCCGGTCGCGGACGATCACCGCCATGGCGCGGTAATCCGCCACATCGGCCTCGTCGGAAATGCGGCCCATGCCCGGGACGACCAGGGTACCCCCTTCGCCGTGACGGGCGGGCACGATGATGCGCATCATTTCGCCCAGCGCCCGTATGACGCCTTCGATGCTGCCTCCGGCCGAGCGTTCGAAAACCGGGTATCCGGCGGTACTGAACAGATCGCCGGCGACGAGGACGTCCGAGCCCCTGAAATGCACGATCGTGTCGCCGTCCGTGTGCGCCTGGGGCTGGTGCAGGAGCAGCACGCCCTCGCCGTTCATGTAGAGCTCCTTCCGATGGTTGAAATAGGTGTCCGTCGGCCACAGCCCGGCTGCGAGGCCATCGGGTTCCACCGCCCTCAGCACCACGTTTTCGTGCGCGTAGATCGGAAAGACGTTTCGATCGGCGCTGGTAAAGGCAATGCGTCCGAAATCCCGGTTGCGTCCCCCGTTGTCCCTGAGCCAGGCGTTGCCCTGCATGCGCCGGGGATGGAGGTGCGTGTTGACGATCGCCTGAATCGGCATCGCCGAGACGCTTCGAATCGCCGCCAGAACCGCTTCGGATTCGTGCGCCGCAAGCGTGTCCACCAGAATGATCCCGTCCTCGCCCGTCTGGAACGCCATGTTCCCCGAGGCGCCGGCGATCATGTAGACGTTGCCCTGCACGTGCAGGACCTCGATCGGCTGTGCCCGAACCGGCCCGAGCGCGAAGCTGGCGCACAGGACCGAAACGGCGAATGCGCCGAGCAACCGCAGCACGGCGCGGCCACGCAGCGCAAGGGGGGCGCGTTTGGCGCTGCCTCCGGTATCGCGGTTCGAATTCATCGTTGCCGACCTACTCGATGAAGCCCGGGTACAGAGTGTGCGCCCCGCCGCGCGCCGCCTCGCCCACCGGACCCCCGCCCGCCGGCAAATCCGGATTCTCCCCGGGGAAATGGTGCGGGATCACTCCGTCGGCGACGAACGCCCTGGGTTCCACCTGGCAGGGCCAGCTCCAGCGGGACTGCCCGTGCAGCGTGTCGTCCCAGCGAAACGCCCGGCTGCGCACGGCCGGTTCTTCGTAGTACTGCGAATCCGTCAAGATGCTGATATGCACCAGCAGGTCGCCATGGCGCACGAAACGTTCCGTGACCGTCGCCCGATCGCTGGTGGGTATCCCGTTCAGACGGTAGAAGCCCTGCTTCAGGTGCGTGGTATCGACCACCAGCATGTTGTCCCGCCAGTAGCCCGTGGAGAATCCCATCCAGGTGTGCCTGGCGTTCGGGGAGGGGTGCTCCCGGCCGTCCATCCAGATCGTGCGTTCCTGCTCCATGCTGGCGATGTAGATCCGGATCTTGTCGACCAGATGGGTGATCGGGTCGAACTCGTCCCACACCCGAAACGCAAGCAGGCTGGAATACATGTACGGCAGCGGGTAGGCCCTGCACTGAAACTCGGGGAGCGCCACCCGCAGGCCCGACCAACTGTCGGCGAACCGGCGTCCCGCGTCATTGAGCGGCACGCCCAGATAGTCGCCGATCATGCCGTCGCCTTCCCGGCGGGGGCGCTCCCCGTCCGCCGGGTACCATCGGCCCTGAAGATCGCCCTGCGCGAACGACAGGCCGGATGCGGCCAGGGCGAGAGCCGCCGCCCAGGTTGCCGCCCGGCTTCCCGCCGTCATTCGGGCACCGCGGAAAGATCGCAGTCCCATGGCTGAATGGCGATCTCGGGTCGCCATACCCAGTACTTTGTCAGATCGAAGGGCCGGGTGAAAGTAGCCGGATCGGACACGGTCAGCCGATAGTCCAGACGTTCCCCGTTGTCGGTGACGGTGAAGCGCTCGACCAGTGAAATATTCCCGCTCTGGAACACCCCGCCGCCGTCGAAATCGCTCGCGCCGATCCCGGACGTTTCGACCACAAGCGTATCTTCCTCCCAGCGGCCTGTCGAAAACCCCAGAAAGAGAGGATTTTCCGGAGGTGCGGCGTTGTCGGTCATGTGGATGACACGCTCCGCGTCGTCCACCTGAAACCTCATGACGATGTCGTCACCCCTGCGCACGAACTCGACCGGAAGCGGCGTGATCATCAGCAGGGGCATGCCCTTTTCGTAGCAACCCAGCAGGTTCGAACTCGCGGGATCCCAATTCTGCCTGACCTGCTCGGCCTCGTCCGTCAGCGGATAATCTCCCTTGAAGAGGGGGAAGGACGCCCGGTCCGTGAGTTCCGAACTCCACACCCGGAAGATGCCCTGCGCCGCGCGGCGCGCGTTCTCGGCCACGGAATCGCTGAAGACCGGCTCCAGCAGGTCCTCCCCGCCCGGACTCGTAAAATATGGGTCCCCACGCAACAGCATCATCACTTCGGTTCCGTCTTCCAGCAGAACGTTGGAAGCGGACATTTCCGGACGATTCCGCCGCGATCCCTGGCCCGCGACGCGAATCCGCTCGCCGGGCTTCATGAAGTCCTGGTCCAGTCCGTTGATCTGCAGCGTGCTGAGCGACGCGGTCTCGACGTTCCAGTCAACCTCCCCGCCATCGGCTCCGCGCACCGTGACCACGAAACGCACGTGCGGGTTGCGCATCGACACGGACTTGAGCACACCCTCGATCTCAACGATCCGGCCGGGGTCGTAAAATCCGATGGTGCTGTGGTGGGCGCCGGCGAACGCCGGAACCGAAAGCGCCGCAATTCCGACAATACACCGCCTCAACATTGTCCGTCCCTCCTTAGTCATCGGGGGCGACGACTCATCGGGGGCGACGACGCTGGAAAGCCGCGGCGCAGTTCATCGTCGCCCATTGCGCGGGAATCCACCCGCTCCGTTCCACCAGCCTAATGGATGCGTTCGCCGAACGCCTCAGTCAACATGAATGGAACCTTACAAGGCCATTAAAATTCACATCCGGCGTTCGGAACGCGGTCATGCGCCCGCTAGTCGGGCGGGGCGAGGAAGGCGGCCAACGCCTCCAGATCGGCGTCGCTGATCTCGGTCTTGCGGAAGAAAGGCATCGCGAATATGCCCGAGCGCACGAACGACCTTGTCAGTTCCGGAGACAGGTCGGTGCGTTCCGTCAGCAGCGCCGGGATGCTGCCCCGGTACTTCGCCTGCAGCGCGATCGTCCCGGACTTGCCGTGACCCGTCCCGTGACAACTCTCGCACCACTGCTCATGGACTTCGCCGCCGCGGGCGACATCGGCTTCCGCCTCGCCGGATGCCTGACCCGGGCCGGGCAAGGGCGCGAACGCCAGCAAGGCAATCAGACCGGCCAGGCCGCTCCTCGTTCGTTTCGGATTCCTCATGCGTCTTCCTCCCTCCGTGAACGGTATCGCTCCGGCCAGACCCCGCCGCGCCCCGGGGCGACGATGCCGTTCGGATCGATGGCGTCCTTGACGCGCTCGTGAAATCTGCGCAACGCGTGATCGTTGAACGAGTACGTTTCCATGACCTTGTCCTGAAACGCCGCGTGCGCACGGTAAATCCCCCAGCCGTTCTCCGCGGCCACGTCGATCAGGCGTGACGCGACCGCCCTCGTATTGCGGTTGACGGCGGCATCGGTGCGCGATGTCGGCAAGATGGCCAGGTACAGGAAATTGCGCGGGTGCGAGGACTGGATCAGCGTGAACGGGCCGAACGGCAGCATCCCCCGGGTGTTCAGGTCCCGCGTGGCCTCATGGAACACTTCCTGCGCCCTGAGAAACTCCCCGCCGGAGCGCGGTATGACGCAACTGAAGTCCATGTGGCCGTCGAACACCGCCGGGCGGCGCCCGTCCCGGCTGATGAATTCCCAGATGGCCATGTTCGGGATGCCCAGCGCCACCTTGCGCTCCTCCGCCTCGACCTGCTCCGGGGTCAGGGGGAAGGTGTAGGAGTCGCCTTCCTCGAACGCCGCCTCGGGAATGGCCGCGGCGATTCGCCGCTGCGCAGATTGCCAGTTCGCGCGCACGCCCTCCACCGAACCGTAGAACTGCAATTCCACCCTCCAGAACGGCACCTCCATCCGCCGGGCAATGCTGTCCAACTGCCCGTCGGGGGGGAACGCGTTCCCGCGCAGCAGATTCAGAAGCGGGGGCCTGAACTGGGTGTTTCCAAGGGGGCTGCCGTACCGCACGTGACCCACCAGGCTGAGATTCTCGAGGTAATTCATCTGCCCGACCAGCGGAATGAAGTCCCGCCGCCGCGGCGCGGAGACGTAACCGCGCAGATAGGCCTCGGGTTCGGGCATGAGCCAGAACCCCATCTTCGTGACCACGCCGCAACTGCCCTGCGCGAAGAGACCGTCGATCTGCGGACCGAATCCGTAACGGTAGTCCTGCCACGACACCGCCCCCGGCAGGGCGCCCATGCCCGTGCGCATCACCTCCCCATCGGGCAGCACCACCTCCATGCCGCTGTGAACGCCGAAATGATCGCGAAACGGCCAGGTCGTGTAACCGATTCCGAGGTCGAGGGCATTGCCGACGAGGCTGCCCCAGCCCGGGTCGGGGCAGTCGACCCAGACTCGCAGCCCGTTCTCCCGAATGTGCCGGTAGAGGTCGAAGTAGGAGACCCCGGGCTCCACGAGCGCATAGTGACGCCGGTCGTCGACCTCCAGAATCCTGTTCATCCGCTTCAGGTCCAGCACCACGCAGCCGGACATGTTGGGCGCCGACCCGCCGTAGGCCAGGTTCTTGCCCGTGGAAATCGGAAACACCGGAATGCCGGTCTCGGTGCAGATGCGCATGATGCCCTGGACCTGCTCGACATTCGCCGGCGCGACGGCGGCCGATGCGACCCGCTCTTCGGGCTCTCCCCACACCACCGAGAACGCGTCGCGGTAAAGCGCCACGTCCTCATCGGAGGAAAACACCCATTCTGCGCCCACGGTGTCCCGGAAACGATCGAGAGCGCCCGAAAAGACCTGATCATCGGTTCCTGGTGGAAGTACCGGCATTGTGAGCCTCCTGTCACACGATTCGATTCAGATGGCGCCGAACATCGAGTCCGGCAACACGGTCGCCAGTGCGGGGAACGCGACGAGCGGAATCAGTACAGCAAACAGCGCGAACCGGAACTGGATCGCAATGTCCGGCGTGAACCGGCCGCAGCGGAATCCGCGGCTTCCCTGCAGACACGGCGCCACCAACGCGCCGAAAATCAACAACACGCTCAGCCCGTCCATAAGCAGGCTCAGCGGTTTTCCGAGCCGGGGAATCGGCATCACGGCGCGCGGATCGACGGCGACGCGGTGGCTGTGCACTCCGACGCAGGCCCGCCGCGAACGCGTTCGCGAACCGGTCGCTTCGCGACACTACATACTCCAGTCGGGTCGGAAACGGCCATCGGATGTTCCGGGCATGCAAATTGCCCGAATACCTGCGAAACAACTCAGATATCTCAATGTTTCTACATTTCGTCAAGGTGTCACAACAGATAACATTACGGGAGCATTACCGCTTCATTACGCCTTGACGCCGGTAGAGGAGATGGACCAATTGAGAGCCAAAACGACAGGGTCTCATGGTCTACAGGCAGGTTGTCAAAAAACGCTACTCGCGCGGCCGCACCGGTATTGGCCTTCAGACTCGCCCTCGGCGAGCGCTGTGCTTCATCCATGGATCCGCCCATCGCTTGCCCGTCAGTCGCCGATGTCGTCGATGATTTCGTCCAAGGCGTCCAGCGCGGCGAGGACATAGGCGGCCGCCAGCGCGCCGCCGACCGCGAGCGCGGTCCGCGCCGGGTCGGCCTGCGGGGTGCGGACGCTGACGATGCTGTCGATCGGCACGTCCACCGCATCGCCACGGACAGCGCTGCCGGTCACTTCCAGAACATCGAACACATGGGTAGTGCCGTCGTCCGTCGTCAACGAGACGCGCTCCCCCGGCCGCACGATTTGGCCGTTGCGCACTTGCTCGCGCAGCTCTTCCGGGGGCAATTCCACGGGCTTGAGGCTTGTGCAGCCTCCCAGCAGCAGGGCGGTTGCGGCGACCGCCGCTGTCGTTCTCATCATGATGGTTCCCGTATATCCCATTGTGCGCAGCAATTGACTTCCCTTCGGCCTCGGCCCAATCGGAGACCGCCAGCCTTGCTCAAGCATAGACCCGGCGTTCCGATTCGGCAACGACTCGGCTTGACGATCCGTTGCCGATCAACAGCAGCAGGTGGAGTTCGAAGGCTGTCGAACATGCACCGGTAACGGAACTCTCAATTGTACGCACCCACGCTCGAATGGCACGCTCGTTTCGACCTTTGCTGGCGGATTCGTCGACGGTGAGAAAAACGGACACTGGATGGAACGGCGACCTGCGTGGGCAGGATTGGCGCCGGGACCGGCAAGGACCGCACCGCCGCCTCCCTGGCCTTCGAGGTCAGATCCGCGCGGCCGGGCAGCTCCACCAGCGCGCCGGCCGGCAGGGAAGCGCCCAGCGCCGCCAGGCCCGGATTGGCGCGCACCAGCCCGTCCAGGACGTCCAGCGTGCCGTAGCGGCGCCAGCATGCGTTCGGTGTCGGCCGGAGCCGCTCCGCCGTCCAGCGCGCCGCCCGCCCCGGCCATCGCGTCGAGCGTGTCCTGGACGCCGTCTCCGCGGGCCTGGGCGTCCGTGCCGGCCTTCAGCGCCGCCCTGGGGTCGCCGTGGCGGCCCACCGCCCGTTCCAGCCCGTCCAGGCGCCCCGAGGGCGCGTCGGGCGCGCGGGTGAACTCCACGGAATAGGCGGTCTTGCGGAGCGCCCGGCGGCGGCGTCCCGACCGCGTCCCCGGGGACCGGCGCCGGCGTCGACGGGTTTGAACAGCCGGCCGAACCAGCGCACGATGGACCCGACGAACCCCGCGATGGGCTTGAGCGCGCCGGCCACCGGCCCGAAACCGGTTTTGACGCCCCGGAAAAAGCCCCCGAAAAACGCCTTCAAGGGCTGCCAATGGCGCACGATGAGCAGCGCGGCCTTCAGGCGCTTCTGACGCTCTTCGGCGGTCTGCATGACGCGCAAGTACTTGTTGCTGAGCGTCCCGCCCACGTTTACACTCATCGCAACGTTTCGGTCGGCCATCCTATTTCCTCATGCTGGAAGCTCTGGACAACATCGCCGGCGGCATCCTCAACGCGCTGATCCTCGGATGCTTCTGGGTCATCTTGGCGAGCCTGTGCGGGTTCGCGCTGTGCGTGTTCGCGTACATGTGCCAGGAGGTATGGGCGCCCCCCGCACCGTGATCGAGGGCGATCGCCCGTGCGCCAGGCCCCAGCTTCCGAGCAGGTCCGGATCGACGCTCGACAGGGTGGCGGAGAATTCCAGCTTCTCCATGCCCATGTCGATCTCGATCGGCGCGTCCATGCCGCCGCCGCGGAACTCCTCGGTTTTCACGGTCAGCTTCGGCAGCGTGACGGTCTTGACGCGCCCGGCGTAGCCGCGCCCGTCGATGGCCATCGTGCAATTTTTCAGTTGGTTGTCGATCATCCGGCTTCTCCGGTGATGGCGGCGACGTACTCGTCGTTGATCCGGACAGGGTCGTAATTTCAGAGCCTCGCCCGAATTACCTGCCGAACGGCTGATCGAATATTCGCACGGGAGGGTCGTCCGTCGCGATGGAGCTGCTCTTGAACGTGATGGCGATCCATTCCAGCGTCCGGGTGCCCGTGTTGCCGGACTCGTGCCGCTCGGAAAGCGCCACCGGTCCCGGGCGCCAGAACACGGACATGCTCTCGTCGCGTTGCTCGGCCACGTTCGCCAGAACCGTTTCCGTGTCGCCGAACCGATGCGTCAACTCGTCGGTGGACTGCAGCACGATGACCAACTGATACTCCGGATGCGAGTGAATGCCCTCCCATTCTCCCGGCTCCAGCCTGAACCGCTGCACGATGACTCGCTCGTCATCGAGCAGGGTTTCTCCCGAAATGTTGGGATAAAGCTGCTGAGCGAGAGACGTCGAGCAGACAAGGGACAGACAGATCGGCAAGTGCGTTTTCCATATCCGGGTCATCGGCTGAACTCCTTTGGTCCTGAGACTTCAATGTCAAAAAATAGTCGCTTATGTGCAGGTCGATTTCATTGTCCGATGGGCATACGTCGGCGACGATGTACGGTCCTCAGGAATCGGTTTGAATTGCCCGTTGATGAGGCCGGATATTCCAATGCGGTCCGGGCGGCGATCGCGACTCAGTCCGCGGCCGGCGACGACACGATCCGCATGATCGCGTCGACGACGTATTGTTCGGCCGATTCGGACTCGCCGCTTCTGCGCTTTTCGATATCGCAGAGCAGCATCATTCCCTCAAGGATCGCCATCACGAGCGTGGTGCGCCGCTTCGCTTCGGGCGCGGGGAGCGCCGGGTTGACGTCTCGGATCATGCCCGCCACAATTTCAATGTTCCTCTCGTAGAACGCGTCCACCAGCTCCGCGGCAAAGCCGTCGAGCCGCGCCCGCGCCCACAACTGGTAGAAGAAGCCGGCCGTTTCCTCGCGCAGATTGGCCCGGAAATGACCCGAAACGCGCGCCCGGAGGATGCCCTCGGACGATCCGCCGGAGCGCCTGACCAGGCGCTCGATCATTTCGCCTTCCTCATTGAGCGCGTCTTCGAAAACCGCCCGGAAGAGCCGCTCCTTGGTCGGGAAGTAATACTGAAGCGTCGCCAGCCGGATGCCCGACTTCTCGGCGGTGTAGCGCAGGCTGAACTTCGCGTAGCCTTCCCGAACGATGATCGACTTCGCCGCCGACAGGATGATCCCGGAGCGTTCCTGCGCGCTCAGGCGCTTCGTTTCGCGGTAGGGCGCCCGCGTTCGCGCTGGTGTTCTGGCCATGGGACTGTGCGTGTTGCGCCCCTGTCGAGCCCGTGCGCGCGATGAACGTTCCGCCCCGCCCGGCTCCCGGCGGCTACCGGGCGGAGTATACGATATCGCCGTCGAGCACCGTGAGCAGCACCCGGGCCTCGCCGATGCCGTCCGGCTCGATCTCCAGCAGGTTGCGGTCGAGCGCGATCATGTTGGCGATCTTGCCGGGCTCGATGGAGCCCGGCTCGTGGAGCCTGCCCATGGTCGGGGGTATCGATCTTGTCGGCCGGGTCCTGGACGGCGGAAGTTCGGGATTCGGGGAAGGCGAATGGGTGCTGGCCAACGGCTGGGGACTGTCCGAACTGCACTGGGGCGGGTACAGCCAATGGCAGCGGCTGGACCCGGACTGGCTGATCCGGGTCCCCGATCCGCTCACGCCCTTCGATCGCATGGCGATCGGCACGGCGGGCTATACCGCCATGCTCTGCGTGATGGAACTCGAGCATCACGATCTGCTGCCCGGCGACGGCGACGTGATCGTCACCGGGGCGGCCGGCGGCGCGACGCTGGCCAATCTGCTCGCGCAGATGCGCTACGGCGCATCGGCCGCCGCCTGCGGCCTCGCCGGCGGAAGCGGCCTGCCGGGCAGCGTGCTGCCGTTCATCCTGCGCGGCGTGCGGCTGCTGGGCGTGGACTCGGTGATGGCGCCCCGGCAGAAACGCGAGGCCGCCTGGGCGCGCCTGGCCGCGGAACTGGACACGGGCGAACTCAAGCGCATCGCGCGGCTCGAACCGATGTCGAAACTGCCGGAACTGGCGCCGCGGATCCTGGCCGGGGAAGTCCGCGGTCGCGTCGTCATCGACGTCAACTTCTCGTTGTTCTGCGACTACCGCGTGATGAACAAGCGCGCGGGCCGGACCGGGATCACCGAAGTCCGGGGCGGCATGATGGTCGGTCGTCACGTGACGTACGCCCTGGCGCGCATCGTGGGCGAGCACCGGGCCCAGCAGCTCATTCTGGGCGCGACGGTACTGGACGCGCGGCAGGCGAGAGCACAGGGCCTGGCGGACGAACTCGCCAGTCCGCGCTTCGTCGTCGGCAGGGCGGTGGCCTGGTGCGACCGGGTGCTGCAACAGCCGCGCGACGCGATGTTGAAGTCACGAACGGCCGCACGGGCCGGGATACGCCGGGTGCTGGCGGAGATCGAAGCAGAACCGATCGAGAACCGCGTGCGCGAATGGTTCGCCGATGAGGCGCAAGCCAACCTGAGAAGGCTCATCAAGGCATAGCAGCCCGAGGCCGTATCGGTCGTGCGGTCCGCGCGCATGAATTACGGCCCCCATATCCGATAAAGTCCAATTGCATATCCCGTCCTGCCTAGCCGGAACTTCCAGAGCCGACCCGATCTAACGTATTGATTTTCTTGAAAAAAACGGATTTCTAACGGTTCGGGACTGGGAACGCTACCGGAGCCGCACGCCGAGCAAGCGGAAGGCTTCGCGCTGCAGTTCGGTGGGCCGGGCGAGCAGGTCGAACGGTTCGGCGCCGGGCAGGCGAGGCGCCACCCGATTCTTCGTGACGGTGGCCAGGTCCCGGAGCAGGGTGCGGAAGCTGTGCACGGGCCGTCCTTCCTCGGAGCGCTTGCGCCGGGCCTTTCGCCGGGCGGATTCCGACACCCGGGCCGGGGCCACGGGGCCGGCGCGCGCGGCCTCGGCGCCGGCCCGGTCCCCGCCGTCGAACAGCAGCGGGGCGAGCCGCCGGCGCATGTGCCATTCCACGTGGTACGCCAGCATGCACAGCAGCACGTGGGCGCGGACCCGTTCCTCGGCGCGGTGGAACACCGGGCGGACCTTCAGGTCCACGCTCTTGAGGCTGCGGAAGGCCCGTTCCACCGTGCTCAGGCGCTTGTGGGCGCGCACCGCGGACGGGGCGTCCAGTTCGGCCTCCGGCAAGCTGGTGCGGATGACGTGGATGCCGTCCAGGGCGGCCTCCGCGGCGATGGAGGCGGCGTCGCGCCGGTAATGCAAGAGTCCTTTTTCGTCGACCTCCCAATCGAAGTGCTTGGCCATCTTGTGCTTGCCGATGACCTTGCCGACCCGCTCCCCGATCTTGTCCCCGCCCTTCAGGCGCCATTTCCGCCGCCGCGTGGCCGCCGCGATGGGTTCCAGCAGCTTCTCCGTGGCCTCCAGCAGCTCCCCGCTCTTGCGCGCGCGCCGCTCCGCCAGCAGCGGGTTGCGGCACACCATGAGGCGCTCGCCGGGGTGGGCGTCGGCGCGGACCTCCACCAGGTCCCTCTCGTCGAACGGCGACAACCGCACCGCCCCGGACTCGGCCAGCTTGCGGATGGCCGGCCCGCGCAACGCCCCGATCCAGTCCAGCCCCGCCGGTTTCACCTCCTCCCGTATCCGCGCCTCCGTCAACATGCCGCGGTCGCCCGCCAGCACGACTTTCGACAGCCCGAAGCGCGAACGCAGTTTCTCGATCCGCGAACCCACCGTCGCCGGACCGGCGGCATTGCCGGGGAACACCTCCACCGCCACCGGGCGGCCCCCGGCGTCGCACAGCAGGCCGAACTCGATCCGGGGCTTGCCCCGCTTGCCGTCGCGCGAGTGCCCGCGCCTGGCCAGCGGGCACTTGCGCCCCTCCATCCACACCGAAGTCAGGTCGTAGAGCACCAGGGCGCCTTCCTCGAGGTGCCGCCGGGCCAGCGAGCGCTCGATGCGGTCCTGGCGCCGCAGCAGCCAGTCCATGGCCGCGTGCAGGTCGTCCTCGTCCACCGCGCCCAGCCCCAGGGTGCCGGCCAGGGTGTCGCCCGCGGTGGCTTCGGCCAGGTTGCGGGCGGTGGCCGGCTTGGAGCCCGGTTCCAGCACCCGGGCGACGATCATCGCGACCGCCCGGTCGCGTTCGGGCGAGCGTTGCGGGCCGATGATCCGGTCCAGGCGCAGCCGCTTGAGCGTGCCGAGCACGGCGGCGACGTGGCCGTGGGGGCGGGAGCGCACGATGTCGAAGGCCTCCCCGCGCCCGACCAGCGGGATGGGCCAGGTCGCCCGGGTCCATCCCCGTCAGCGGCATGCCTGCGTTGGCAAAGGCGAACGGGGCAGGATCACGAGCGCCACCGGCTTGTGAAGGTCGGCTTCCACCCGTTTCAGCGGCGAGGCGCCCGATGCGTCCCTCAGCGGGATACACCATGCGATGAGCACGCCCGCCAGCGTTGCATGAACGCCGGACTTGAGCACCGCCACCCACAGGGCGATGCCGATGAGCACGTAGACCGAGACCCGCGTGACGCCCATGGCGTTGGCCGCCGCCGCACACGCCAGGATCCCCGCGGCCACGAGCAGCGTCGCGACCGAGAGATCGCCCGCGTAGAACACGGCGGCGATCGCGATCGCGGCCAGGTCGTCGAATATCGCCAGCGTCAGCAGAAAGACCTTCGGGGCCGTCGGCACGCGGCTGCCGAACAGGCCCAGTACCGCCAGCGCGAACGCGATATCCGTGGCGGAGGCCACGGCCCAGCCGCTCATGGTGACAGGGTCGCCCCAGTTGAGTGCGCTGTAGAGCGCCGCGGGCACCGCAATCCCGCCGACGGCGCCGAGCCCGGGCAGAACGAACTGCCCGGGGGAGGACAGTTCGCCCTCCAGGATCTCGCGCTTGACCTCCAAGCCGATTAGGAAGAAAAACACCGCCATCAGCCCGTCGTTGATCCAGAGCAAGAGCGGCTTGGCGATGGACAGTCCCCCCACCTGCACGGCGACCGGGGTCTGCAGCAACGCGCCGTACAGACCGGACAGAGGACTGTTGGCCAGTCCCAGCGCTGCAACGGCGGCGAAAAAGAGCAGCACGCCGCGGAGGCCTCCAGCCGAAGGAACTCCCGCAACGATCCGAGCGCTGCGCCCTTGCCCGTACGCGGGATCATCGCCTCGCCGTCAGAATCCGTTGAACGGTTGCAGAAGGCGCGGGATTACGCCCGAGAATTTAAGCCTTGCGTCCGCCACCGCCAGGCAGATGCAGTCTTCCTCCGGTCCCGCGGCCGGCCGGTGCAACACGGACGCGTCGGCCTTGTCGACGTCGCCTCGACGGTACCATTCGCCCCTGTCATACAGCGCGCCGGCCAGGACCAGGGTGAGTTCCTGGCCTCCGTGGCTGTGTTCCGGGACGCGCGTGCCCGCCGTGATCGACAGCAGCCGCGCCGCGGCGCCCTTACCGGGCGTCTTCACGCGAACCTGCCGGATGCCGCCGCCGACGGCGCGCCACCCGAGCTCGGCGGCATCGCCGCCGGCATAGCCGCGCAAGGGCTGCGGCAACAGGAACGGCCCGGACGCCGCCGTGGCAGGGCCGGTCGGCTCATCGTCCCGGAGCGCAAAAGCCATGGCCGAATCGATTCCCGTCTCGTCCGCCGTGCCGCCGGCACGCGAGCGGTTCATCAGCTCGCCACCGATGCTCTCCGCCAGGTCCAGCCTGTTGCGGCAACGTGGGCACAGTGCCAGGTGGGTGGCCACCAGCAGCGACGTGGCCTCGTCCAGAGTGCCGGCCCCGTAGGCGAGCAGCAGGTCGTCGCCAGGGTGATGCTCGATGCTCATGTCAGGGCCTCCCGTTGCGCCTCAAGCGCCGCGCGCATGTGGCCGAACGCCAGACGCGCGCGGGACTTCACCGTTCCCAGCGGGATGCCCAGCCGCACGGCGATCGCCGCGTAGGTCTCGCCTTCGTAGAACGCCAGCCGCAGTACGTCGCGCTGCTCTCCGCTCAACGCGTCCAGCGCCGTGCGCACGGCCTCGGCGCGTTGCCCGGACGTCAACGCCCGCTCGCCGTCGGGCAGCGGGTCGGGCTGAAACGCCGGGTCCCGGGGATCGAACTCGGGCCGGCGCTCGCGGCGGTACATGTCGATGCGCCGGTTTCTCGCGATGGCGAAGATCCACGCCGCCGCCGTGGCGCGGCGCCGGTCGTAATGCCCCGCCTTGCGCCACACCGCCGCGAACGTGTCCTGAACGACATCGTCCACCTGCCCGGCGTCCCCGCCGCCGCGAAGCAGGTAGGCCCTGACCCTGGGCGCGAAGTGGCGGAACAGCTCGGCGAATGCCGCCGTGTCCGAGCGCTCGGCAACGGCCTCGATACGGGCCGACAGGGCCTGTTCGTCGACCGAACGGTGCGACGGACCGGTCCCCGGGATCGGTGCCCTCGCGGTGGCGGAGGCCGCCGCTGCGGTCCCCCGGCCGGGGCGCCGTCGACGGAAACCGAGCACGTTGCCTGCCTTGTCCATACCTCATTGTACGGAACAAGGGGCGTTTCGGATCACCCGGCTCGCGCCCGAAGTGATCCGCCGGGGCGATCAGTGCGTATCTATCTGACATGGGACAGCAACAGCCAAGCGCACCGGGCCCGCGGCACCGGATCGCCATCGTGGGCGGAGGAATTTCCGGCCTCGCGGCGGCGTGGTTGCTTTCCCGCGCACATGACGCGGTGCTGTTCGAGGCGGCGGGCCGGCTGGGAGGGCACGCGCGGACCCTCGCCGTTGATCTGGGCGGCCGGGCCGTGCCCGTCGATACCGGCTTTATCGTGTTCAACCGCGTGAACTACCCTCACCTCTGCCGGCTTTTCGCGCATCTGGGCGTGCCCGTGCAAAAGAGCCGCATGTCCTTCGCCGTGTCCGTGGACGGCGGGCGGATCGAGTACGGCGGCGGCGATCCGAAGGCCGTGCTGGCGCAACCGGCGAACGCCCTTCGGCCGGGCTTCTGGCGCATGTTCCGCGACATCGCGGTCTTCAACCGCACGGCGCTTGCCGATACCGCCGCCGACCCGGAACTGACGGTCGGCGGCCTGATCCGGCGCCGGCGGTTCGGGCGCTGGTTCGAGCGCTACTACCTGTTGCCCATGAGCGGCGCGATCTGGTCGACGCCGCGCGCGCGCATGCTGAACTTTCCCGCCCGCACCCTGGCGCGGTTTTTCGACAACCACGGGCTGTTGACATTCACCGGCCGCCACCAGTGGTGGACCGTCGATGGCGGCTCCCGGCGCTACGTATCGAGGATGGCCGGGGGCATGCACGCGCAGGTGCGCCTGGGCGCGAAGGTGGAAGCGGTGTCCCGCGGACCGCAGGGCGTGCGGATCAAGGCGGCAGGCCAGGAAGCCGAAACGTTCGACGCGGCCGTGCTCGCCTGCCATGCCGATACTTCGCTCGCCATCCTCAGGGATCCCTCGCCTCGCGAGGAGCGCATCCTGGGCCGGATACCGTTCGTGCGCAACCGGCTTGTGCTGCACACCGACCGCCGGCTGATGCCGAGGCGGCGGGCCTGCTGGTCGAGCTGGGTGTACCTGGCCGATTCCGGATGCCGCGAAGAACGGGCCTCGGTCACCTACTGGATGAATTCGCTGCAGGGCATTGCGAACGAAACGCCCCTGTTCGCCACGCTGAACCCGCCGGGACCGATAAGGGAGTCCCTCATCCTGGACGAACACCGTTTCGATCATCCGCAGTTCGATGCGCGCGCCATCGCCGCCCAAGCGCAATTGCCTGCCATACAGGGACGGGCCGAAACCTGGTATTGCGGCGCCTGGACCGGCATGGGTTTCCACGAGGACGGCCTGGCCAGCGCGGTCCGCGTCGCCGAACAATTCGGGGTGTCGCCGCCGTGGGCGTGATCGGCCCTTCAGTCGTCAGGGCGCGGGTCATCCACGCGCGGCGCGTTCCGGTGAAGAACCGGTTCGCCTACGGCATCGACTACGTGCTGCTGGACGAAGCGGCGCTGACCGGAGATCGAAGAGTGAAACTCTTTGCCTTCGGCCGGCCCAATCTCGTCTCCCTGCACCGTTCCGATCACGGCGTCGCCGGTTGCGAGGGCGTCGAAGGGGTTCGCAGGCACGCGAAGGCATCGGGCGTCGACGGGGTCGAGCACGTGCTGCTGCTGACCCATCCGCGGTATTGGGGCTTTGCGTTCAACCCGGTCAGCTTCTGGTTCCTGCTCGGGGCAGCCGGCAATCTCAGGGCCGTGCTGGCCGAGGTGCACAACACCTTCGGCGAGCGTCACGGCTACTTCTGCGCGGGCGAAAACGGCGCCGACATCGGCCCCGACACGTCGATCGCAGCGGCCAAGCGCTTTTACGTTTCGCCGTTCTTCGACATCGTGGGCGAGTACCGCTTCCGGTTCCGGCTGGAGGACACCCGCGTGGCCGTGCACATCGACTATGACGATGGCGCGGGCGGCGGGCTGAATACGGCCATCGCCGGCACACGCCGGCCCTTCTCCGACCGGGAACTCCTCCGTGCCCTGGTGCGCCGGCCCTTCGGCGCCGCCCGCACGGTGGCGCTGATTCACTACCAGGCGCTTCGGTTGTACATCAAGGGCGCGCGGTGCCGGAAACGGCCGGCGCTGCCCGGACGATCCGTCACGTGATCGCCCGCACGGCCGACGTCCGCCGGCGGCGGACACACGCGGATCGCGCTTTGGCGGGAAGCCGGCGGACTGGCGGGCATCTGCCTCGCCGCACTGGCGCCGGCCGCGCTCGGACCGATCGTCGGTGCCTCCCTGGGCTACACGGGCTATGCGGCGGCCTTCGCGCTGTTCGCCCTGGTGGCGCTGGCGGCCATGCGCGGGTGCTGGCGGGCTTCGGCGAAATCCCCGTTCACCGGGCGGTTCGGCCGGGCGGTGCGCGCGCCCGGCGTCGCGCCGATGCTTGCCTTCGGGTTCCTCAATTCGCTGCCCGTGGCTGTGACGTCCACGCTGTTCCTGTTCTTCGTCGCGGACATCCTGCTCGCCGAGAGCCATGCCGGATTCATGCTGGTGGTGTTCTTCGCCGCGGCCGCGGCGGCGGCCCCGGCCTGGGCTCGGCTCGCCGCGCGGACCGGCCGCAAGCCGGCGCTCACGGCCGGCATGTCGCTGTCGGTGGCGGCGTTTCTCTGGGCGTACGTGCTGGGCGCGGGCGACATCGCGGCGTTCTATGCGATCGCCGCCGTCTCGGGGGCGGGGCTCGGCGCCGACATGACGCTGACGCCGGCGATGCTGGCGGCGCGCATCCGCGGCGGCGGCGCGCAGGTGTTTTCCCTGTGGACCTTTCTGCAGAAGTCCGCGCTCGCCGTGGCTGCCGGGGCGGCGCTCACCGTGCTGGGCATGGCGGGCTACGAGCCGGGCGTGGCCGACAGGGATGCGCTCCGGGCTCTCGCCGCAGGCTATGCGCTGGTGCCTGGCGCGCTGAAGTTGCTGGCCATGGCGGCGCTGTGGCTGTTCGTGACCGAACGAGGAGACCGAGAATGAAAATCCGTCATTTTCCCGGATCGAGCCTGCTGTTCGATGCCGGCGCCCGGAGTGTGTCGGCGTACGCCCGGGAGGCGCCGGTTCTGGACCTCCGGGACTACCTGAACGGCCCGCTGGTCGCGGCCGGTGTGTTCTTCGGGCTCTCCGGACGCGTGGAGCGGCGCTTCGTGGCCGACATGCTCGGCACGTGGCGCGGCAACCGGGGCACGCTCGAGGAGGAGTTCCGCTTTGCCGACGGCGAGATCGGAGAACGGTGCTGGACCCTGTCCTTCGCGGACGACGGCACGTTCGTCGCCACCGCGCCCGATGTCGAAGGCAACGCCGTCGGCTGTCAGAGCGGCAACGCGGCGGCGATGCGCTACCGCCTGCGCCTGCCCCGGGGCAAGGGCGAGATCGTCGTCGACATGGTGGACTGGTTCTACCTCATGGACGACGGCACGCTCATCAACCAGGCGCGCATGTCCAAGTTCGGGCTCAAGGTCGGCGAACTGGTGGTGTCGTTCCGCAAGGGCGCCAGGGGCGCGGAGGCGGCGAAGTGAGCGCGCCGCTGGCGGGCCGGCGCTTCTGGCTCATCGGCGCCAGCGCCGGGATCGGCCGGCAGCTTGCGCTGCGGTTGGCGAAAGAGGGGACAGCCGTGGTGGCGTCGGCGCGCGATGGCGAGGCGCTCGAGCAACTCGCCGATGAAATGGCACCGGTACGAACGGCAAGGGGCGGTCACGCGGCGGTGCGCCTGGATGTCACCGATCCTGCCGGCGCGGCCGAGGCGTTCGGCGAGGTCGGGGACGTGGACGGCGTCATCTACTGCGCCGGCGCCTACGAGCCGATGTCGGCGCGCCGGCCGGACCTGCCTGCGCTGGAGAACATCGTCGACGTCAATCTTACCGGAGCGCTGCGCGTGCTGGCGGCGTGCGTGCCGGCCTTCTGCCGGCGCGGCGCGGGCCGGATTCTCCTGGTGGGATCGCTGGCGGGCTACCGGGGCCTGCCCGGCGCCTGGGGCTACGGCGCCACCAAGGCCGCGCTGATTCACCTGGCGGAGAACCTGCGCTGCGACCTGCGCGGGAGCGGCATCGGGGTCCAGGTGTGCAATCCGGGGTTTGTCGCCACGCGTCTGACGGACAAGAACCGGTTCCGGATGCCGTTCCTCCTGTCGCCGGAGGCAGCGGCGGAGCGGATCGTGCGGGGCATGAACAAAAACCGCTTCGAAATCGCGTTCCCGTTCGCCATGGCCGTATCGTTCAGGACCCTCGCCGCGCTGCCCCAGCCGCTCTACTTTCGGTTCCTCTCGGTGGCCTTCCGCCGCAGGGGCCGTGCGTCATGAACGGCTTGGGAGCACGCGGCGCCCGGGCGAGGCGACAGCCGGCTTCGGGAGCGCGCGGGGCGGGTCAGCAAATGCGCCGCCGCCGCGGCGCCTACCCGCTGCAGCGAGCCCTGCAGACCATTCTGAACCGCCTCGAACGCGGATCGATCGAGGTCGACCTGCCCAACGGGCGGAAGCTACGGTCGGTGGGCGGAAAGGACGGTCCCGATGGGCGAATCGCCGTGTCGCACCCGAAGTTCCTGCAACGGCTGTTTCGCGAAGGCCACCTGGGGTTCGGCGAGATGTTCATGGACGGGTGGTGGACGACCCCGGACCTGCAGGCGCTGCTCGACGTCATCATGCTGAACAACCACACCGTCGGACTCAGGTTTCCCGGCGCCGGCCTGTACCGTCTGTGGGAGCGGCTGCGCCACCGCCTCCGGGCCAATACCCGGGAGGGATCGCGGCGCAACATCGCCCATCACTACGATCTTGGCAACGACTTTTACGCGCTCTGGCTGGACGAGACCATGACATATTCCTCTGCGCTGTTTCAAAGTCCCGGGGAGAGCCTGGCCGAGGCGCAGAGGCGCAAGTACGCCGCGGTCTGCGACTGCCTGGCGCCGGCCCCCGGCAACCGGGTGCTGGAGATCGGGTGCGGCTGGGGCGGGTTCGCCGAATTCGCCGCGCGGGAACGCGGCCTGAGGGTCACCGCGCTGACCATCTCCCGGGAGCAGCACGAGTATGCGCGCCGGCGGTTGTTCGAGGCGGGGCTTGCCGATCGGGCGAATGTCGTGTTGCGCGATTACCGGGAGGAACGCGGCAAGTACGACGCGATCGCCTCCATCGAGATGATCGAAGCGGTGGGCGAGAAGTACTGGCCGGTGTACTTTTCCAGTCTGCGCGAGCGGCTTCGGCCGGGCGGCGTGGCGGCCCTTCAGGCCATCACGATCGCCGATTGGCTGTTCCCGCAATACCGCGCATCGACGGACTTCATTCAGAGATACATCTTTCCCGGCGGGCTGCTGCCGAGCCCGGCGGCGCTGCGCATGCAGGCCGAGGCCGTGGGCCTCAGGATCATCGGCACCGCGAAGTTTGCCGACAGCTACGCCCGAACGCTGCACGAGTGGCGGCGCCGGTTCAACGCGCGCTGGGCCGCCATCGCCGCGCTGGGGTTCGATGACCGCTTTTGCCGCATGTGGAACTTCTACCTGGCCGCAAGCGCGGCCGGGTTCGCCTCCGGCACGACGGATGTCGTGCAAGTCGCCTGCAAACTTCCAAAATCTTTAGCTCAATAGCATAATGATAAGTGTAACTGAGCCTTGGAACATGTCGATATTGGCACCATGAGTCAGAAAAAGACAGGCGGCCTGGCAGGTGTTGTTGCCGGCCGAACCGACATTTGCACGGTGGGCAGGGAGGGCGCGGGCCTCACCTACCGCGGCTACGACATCTACGATCTGGCCGACCACGCCTGCTTCGAGGAAGTCGCCCACCTGCTCCATCACGGATACCTGCCCAACGCCTCGGAACTCGCCGCATACCGGGAAAAACTCAAGTCGCTGCGCTCCCTGCCCGGGGCGCTGAAACGAGCCCTGGAATCCATCCCCGCCGACACCCATCCCATGGACGTGCTGCGCACCGGCTGCTCGGTGCTGGGCAATCTGGAACCGGAGACGGAGTTCTCCCAACAGCGCGACGCCGCCGACCGCCTGCTCTCCGCGTTCCCGTCCATGCTGCTGTACTGGCACCGATTTCACACCGACGGCAAGCGCATCGAGACCTCCACCGGCGACGACAGTGTGGCGGGTCACTTCCTGCATCTCCTGCACGACGCCCCGCCCAGCGAACTGCACCGGCACACCCTGGACACCTCGCTGATCCTGTATGCGGAGCACGAGTTCAACGCCTCGACCTTCACCGCCCGGGTGATCACCGCCACGCTCTCGGACATCCACTCCGCCATTGCCGGCGCCATCGGCGCACTGCGCGGTCCCCTGCACGGCGGGGCCAACGAGGCGGCCATGGAACTGATCCAGCGCTTCGATTCCGCCGAGGCGGCCGAGACGGGCGTGCGCGGGATGCTGGCCCGCAGGGAGCTGATCATGGGTTTCGGTCACCGGGTGTATACGCGGGTGGACCCGCGCAACGCGGTGAACAAGCGCATGTCGAAACGGCTGGCCGGGGAAGTCGGCGACGAGCGGCTGTACGCCGTATCCGAAGCGATCGAGCGGGTGATGTGGGAGGAGAAGAAGCTGTTCGCCAACGCCGACTTCTATTCCGCCAGCGTGTATCACTTCATGGGCATTCCGACGTATCTCTTCACGCCGATCTTCGTGTGTTCGCGCATCACCGGCTGGTCGGCGCACGTGTTCGAGCAGCGCGCGGACAACAAGCTCATCCGCCCGGGAGCGGAGTACACCGGTCCAGGCCTGAAGCCCTGGGTAGCGCTGGCCGATCGGGAGTGACGCCCGGGTGAAAACGCCCGGCGAATTCACGCGACTCAAGCGGATCGGCGTTGATCCGGGTGGCCCGCGGTGAAGGTACTTCGCGGATACGCGACGGTTTCGTTCGGCCAGGTTCACTACCGCTACACCGGCACGGCGCGTCGGCCGGTGCTCGTGCTGCTGCACCAGACGCCGAGCACCTCGGCAATGTACGAAGACCTGATGCGGGCGCTGAGCGGCGATTTTCGACTGCTCGCCCCGGACACACCGGGCATCGGACTGAGCGATCCCGTCGACGGCAGGATGACGATCGACGCACTGGCGAACGGCATTGCCGAGTTTCTCGACGGCCTGGGCATCGGCCGCGGCTGCGTCTTCGGGCACCACACCGGCGCCGCGATCGCCACGCAGCTTGCCGCGGATCACCCGGAGCGCGTCGAAGCGCTTGCACTCTCGGGCCCGACCCTGATCGACGCGGACCTGAGGAAGAAGCTGCCCGAGGTCTCGGCAACCTTGCCCGCCGACAGCGGCGGCGGCCATCTCGTGCTGCGGTGGCGACGCATTCTCCGGATGGACCGGGACGTACCGCTCCGCATCGCGCAGCGCGAAACACTCAACGCCATCTCCATGGGCGACCGCTATTCCGCCGCCTACGAAGCGGTGATGGCGCACGACGTCGAAAGGGCGCTGGCGGCGCTGATCTGTCCCGTGCTGGTGTTCGCCGGTACCCGGGATGTGTTGTACCCTCAACTGGATGCGGCCCACGCCCTGCTCGCCAACGGCTCCAGGCGCGAGATCGCCGACGCCGGATCGCTTGTCTGCGAGACACATTGTCACGAGGTCGCGGCGCTGTTGCGCGACTTCTTCCCGGCCGAGGCGGCGTGAGACGGCCACCGGCCATCGTCGCCGGCGATTTTCCGGCGAAGGCTGCGCGAACCGGCCGCACGGCAATCCCGCCCCTGTTTTTTCGGCAGAACAACCGGTAACCGAACATGGATAATTACCAGCACGCCCATCGCGCCCGCATCGGGGTACTCATTCCGTCCACGAACACCGGCGTGGAATACGACCTGCAGAAAATCAACCTGGACGGGCTGACCTGGCACCCGTCGCGAATCTGGATCGAGATTCCCGACTGGGCGGACGAATCCGAGCGCTCGGGCGACGATTTCAACACCGTCTTCGAGCGCTTTCTCGATGCGCTGCGGGTGGAGTTGCCGATCTCGATACGGAACATACTCAGCGCCAGCATCACCCACCTGATGCTCGGCATGTCCGCGGAAACGTTCTGGGGCGGGCTCGACGGCAACATTGCCTTCGAAAAAGGCATCCAGGACCGGATCGGGGAACTGGGCCTGACCACGGGCGCGGGCGCGACCCGAGACGCGCTGCACCGGTTCGGCGCGAAGAAGATTTCGGTCATCACGCCGTACCCGCCGATCGGCGACGACAACGTCGAGCGTTTCTTCAACGACATCGGTTTCGAGGTGAAGGCCATCAAGGGGCTTGCCAGCCCATCGGCCACCGCCATTGCCCGCATCACCATTCCGATGGTCATGGACGCGATTCGCGAGATCGACGGCGACGACGTCGACGCCATCATCCAGTGCGGTACCAACCTTTCGGCAGTGGACATCTTTCCCACGATGGAGCACTGGCTGCGGAAGCCGGTCATCCCCATCAACATCGCCTGCGTGTGGCACGCGTTGCGGGCCTGCGGGATTCACGACACGATCATCGGCAAGGGCCGTCTGCTGGAAGAGTTCTGAGCGAAGCGGCGGCTGGAGGGACCCCGGCCCCACGGCGCCGGACGCAACCCTGCCTACAATGCCCGGAGGTAGTCGATAGTCGCCGTTTCGGCCACGACGTCGGCGTACTTGGCGTTCATGTCGAACAGGTTCGCTTCGTGGGGCGAGGCATGCCGGTCGCCGCAGGCGTCGGCGACCACGATGGGGATGAAGCCGTGAGAAACTGCGTCGACGCACGTGGCGCGAATGCAGCCGCTGGTCGTGAGTCCCGTGATGATCAGCGTATCGATGCCGCGCGCGGTCAGCAAGACACTGAGCGGCGTACCGAAAAAGGCGCTCGGGTACTGCTTCGACAGCACCGTCTCGTCTTCGGCCGGCTCAAGCCCTTCGGGCCACCCGCCGAGCGGATTGCCTTGCACGAAAGCCTCAAGCGCCGGCACCTTGCGGTAGAACACGCCGCCGTCGGCGCCCCCTTCCCGGTACACGACGTTGGTATAGAACACCGGAACACCGGCGGTGCGCGCCGCGGCCCGGATACGCAACGCCGACCCCAGCGCGTCTTCGACACCCGCGTACAGCGGGCTGTTGCGGTCGAAATAGGCTTGCACGAAATCGACCAGAATCAGGGCCGGCCGCCCGCCGAAGCCCAGGCTGCCGCCGAATGCACCGCGGTAGTTTTCGCGAAGATCCTTCGTCATGGGAAGTCTGCCGACACTCCGGAACCTGCCGTCACCGCGAGCGGGCCGCCGAAGCATGCGCGATCTTCGGCGAAGCCGTCGGCCGGGACAGGTATCGGCCCTGAGCAGGGCCGACAATCCCGCCGTCGTCGTAGACGATCTCGCCGCGCAGCAGGGTGGCCTTGACCTGCCCGGTCAATTCCATGCCCTCGAACGGCGTATATCCCTGTGCGGACTGCGACTCCGCTGCCCGTACCGTGAACGTTTCATCGGGGTCGAACAGCACGAGGTCCGCGTCGTAGCCGATCCCGATATCGCCCTTGTTGAGCAGTCCGTAGCGTTCGGCCGGATTCTTGCAGACCAGTTGAGCCATGCGGTTGACGGACAGGCCGCGTTTCGTGCCCTCGCTGTAGAGGCCCGAGAGCAGGTATTCGGTGCCGCCAAAGCCCGACCTGGAAACCCAGATGTTGCCGCCGTCCTTCGGGTCGTGGTTTTCGGACTTGAGCTCCTCCGAACAACAGGCATGGTCGGAAACCACCCAGTCGATCCGGCCTTCGAGCAGTTTTTCCCACAGGTACTCGACATCCTCCCGCGAGCGGATGGGGGGATTGACCTTGGCGTGGCACGCGGCCGGCGCATCGTAATCGAGCAGCAGATGTCCGATGGTGACCTCGCGGCGAAAACTGATGTGGGGAAATACGTCCTGCATCATGAGCGCCGCTTCGACCGCCTTGCGCGAGGACAGGTGCAGCAGATTGATGTTGAGGCAGTCGGTCTCGTGGGCGAGATACGACGCGATCCAGACCGCAAGTCCTTCCGAATGGGGTGGCCGCGCGGCGCTGTAGGCGCGCAGCCCCGTCAGCTTGCCTTCGCTCTGTACGATTCTCGTGTAGGCATTGAGGATGTCGGCCAGCTCGCAGTGCAGGCTGACCGAGATGCGGTCGGCCATGTCGGGGTACCTGTCCATGAGTTTGCGCGCCGAACGCATGATGAACTCGAAGTGGGCGATGTCGTAGGAATCGTCTTCGCCGATCATGAGGAACTGCCTCTGGGCATCGCTGCCGGTCTTGCCGTGCAGGCCGTAGCCGCCGTAGAACATGAAGATCTTGAACGAGCACACACCGTGATTCGTCAGCAGCGACTCCATCTCGCCGATGTGGGCGCTTGCAATGGGCGCCAGGTGGTAGGCGTAGTCGACCCAGTACCTGCCGCGGGAAATATCGAGAACCTCGGGGTAGAACTGCTCATAGGAACCGCCCTTGTTCAGGTAATACTGTCCGGTGCGAAAGTAGGTGATTGCGGATGTCACCCCGCCCATCGCCGCCGCCTTGCTCTCGGTGACCGCATCCTGCGCCAGCGGCGAGTAGATTCCCACATGCATGTGCCCGTCGACCAGGCCGGGAAACACCAGCCGGTCCTGCCCGTCATGGACCGCCGCGGCCTCGCCGGGCGGGATGTCCGGCTCCAGACGGGCAATCCTGCCGTTCTCGATGCCGATGTCGAGGTTCTCGGCGCCTTCGCCGCTCGGGCGAACGACACGTACGTTCTTCAGTATCAGGTCCATATCCGGCCCTTCATGGTTCTGCGTTCAATACCATTCGATGCTCAGGCGCGCGCCAGCGCACGCTCGACCTGGCGCTCGAGGTTTTCCATGGGCAGGACGTCGGGGCCGCGCTTCAGCACGAATTCCAGGAACCGTTCCGCGATCAGTGACATGGACCTGGACTTCGGGTAGACCACGTGCCAGTCGGACAGCACCGGGAAGCCTGCGACCCGTAGCTGCACCAGGTCCGTCCCCACCGCGTCGGCCAGGACGTAGGCCGACAGGATGGTAATGCCCATGTTCTCCACCACCGCGTACTTGATGGCCTCGTTGCTTTCGATGGTCATGGTCTTGCCCAGCGAGTCGCCGCGCCGGTCCAGATGGCGCCGCACCGCGTTGAATGTCCCGGAGCCGGGCTCGCGCATCAGGAAGGTCTCGTGCCTGAGGTCGCGCCACGCAAGTCCCTTGCGACCCGCCAGCCGATGCCGCCGCGAGGCGATGACGGCCAGCGGGTTGGCCAGGAAGCGGTGAGACGCGATGTCGAGCTCTCGGGGCAGGTCGTTGAAGATGTACAGGTCGTCCCGGTTGTTGTCGAGCCGGGCGATGATCTGCGCGCGGTTGCCCACGTGGAATTCCACCTCGATCTCGGGGTATTCGCGGCAGAACGCCCCCAGAATCCGCGGCAGGAAATACTTGGCCGTGGTGACCACCGCGATCCGCAGCCTGCCGGCCTTGAGCCCCTTCAACCCGTTGATGGTCTCGTCCAGGCGACCGATCTCGGCGAACAGGCGGTTGGCCGTGGCGAGCACCTCCCGGCCCGCATCGGTCAGGTAGAGCTGCCTGCCGATCACCTCGTGCAGCGGCAGTCCGACGGCCTCCGTGAGCTTGCGGACCTGCACCGACACCGCGGAGTGACTGAGATACAGCGTCTCGGCCGCGCGCGCCATGCTGCGGTGCTCGGCGACCCTGGCAAAGATCTCGAGCTGTCTGAGGGTCCCCAGCCGGGTGAACAGGCGCGAATCCGTCATTGCATTGCAGCCTCGCTGATAGTTTACTAATCATAAATGTATATCGTAACTATTATATAGTTTTACTTGTTTATCCGCCGCACTAGGATAGTGGCCTGTATCCACCAACCCGAGGAACACGCCGATGCGGCCCCATGTTGAACTGGTAGACGAAAAGGACCTGATCTGGCACCCGGCCGAATTGCCCCATGGCAGCGGCGAGGCCCGGCAGCGGAACCTGTGCTACGACGAGGAGAACGGCGCGGCATCCCTGCTGGTGGAGTTCGTCACGGACTGGCGCCGCGGCGCGGGCCTGCACGCGGCCCAGACGGAGTGGTACGTGCTCGACGGCAGCATCACGATCGGCGGGCATGAAATGGGCGAGGGCGGCTACTGGGTGGCGCCGCGCGGCGTGAGCACGCCCGCGATGAGCGCCGCGGCCGGCACCCGCATCCTGCTGTTCCGCGAATACGCGGACTGGGCCTTCACGCCGGCCGGCAACGGCGCCGACGTGTCCGGCGACGGACTCGTGGTCAAGGATTCCAACGCCATGGACTGGTACGACGTGGTGCACCCGGAACATGGCAGCCCGATGGATTTCGAGCGTGGCGGCACGCCGGTCCCGGGACTGTTCATCAAGCTGTTGTGGCGCGATCCGGAAAACGGGTTCTACACGCGGTTGATCAAGGCCAAGCCCGGCTGGCGCGAGCATCCGCTGGCCCACCACCCGGTGTACGAAGAGGCCTACTGCCTGGACGGCGACTTTCACTACAATTTCGGCACGATGGTCAAGGGGCAGTACTTCTTCCGCCCGGCGGGCGTGCGCCACGGCGACTTCACGGCCGGTGAGCAAGACGGCTGCGTCTGGCTGCTGCGCTGCGACGGCGACCTGGTGGACTGGTACACGGACAACGCCAGCGTGGAAATGAAGGGCGACCCCGTCAACTGGGGCGACGGTTACCCGGACACGGAACCGCCCGTGTACCTGCAGCCCGTCCGGTCCCGTTCCATCGGGCCGTGGAAGGACCCCAGCTACGTCTGACGGGAAGGGAGGCCGCCGGGCGTGGCGGTATTCGGGCGTGCCGCCCGCTCCGGCGCCGACGTCGGCGACGCTCATGCCCCCGGCACGTCCGCGAACAGGTCGCGCTTGCTGAATCCGGCCTTCAGAAAGCGCCCCAACGCCTTGCCGCGGGTCAGCCAGGCCACTCTTGCGCCGTTTTTGTCGCACCCGAGCACGCCGTCCGCCAGAAAGGGTGTGACCGTCTCCACCGTGTCGCCGAGAATGTTGAACACCCTTTTCGCCTCTTGCCATTGCGGCGACGAAAAATCGTAGTCGCCGAGCAGCAGGTCCGTGATCACGATCCCCGGACTCAGCGTGCAGACCTGAATGCCCTTGTGCATGACTTCTTTCCTGAGCGCATCGTTCAGATAGGCGACCGCCCGCTTGGTGCAGCCATAGGCTGCCATGCCGGGCGCGGTTTGTCCGCCGCTTCCGAATCCCTCCATGTTCCAGATCTGACCGTGACGCTGCGCCTGCATGCCGGCAAGCGCAACCCTGCTGCCATACAGCACGCCGGTGAGATTGGTGCGCACGATCGCGGCAAGAGCCGCCGGTTCCTGTTCGGCCAGCGGCGCGCGGCTGATGCTCATCCCTGCGTTGTTGATCCAGACGTCGACGCGGCCGAATCTTTCGGCCGAGAAGTTCCACAACGACTGCAGGCTCTCGTACGAAGTCACCTCGCAGACGGTGCCTGCGACGCGTTGCGGACCGAATTCACCGGCGAGGTGCGCGACTGCGGCATCCACCGTGCCCGAGTCGCGTCCTGTTATGATGGCCCGGCAGTTTCGTTTCAGGAATTCAAGCGCGAGCCCCCGGCCGATGCCGCGGGTGCTGCCGGTGATCACGACGGTTTTCATGACCTAATGTCCGACTATCCCGACGGATCCGTCCAAGCCAACCTGGACTTGCTGCGGGGAACCTGGCACGACCGAATCGAGCTGTTCGACCTCGACGGCACCCCGCTCACCGAAGACAGCAGGGCCGGCAGCCCGGGCAAGAGTCCGTTCGAGAATCTCGTGTACATCGATTTCGACGGCAGACGCCTCAGGCTGACCAATGTGCACATACGCGGCCGCGCCGCCGCCGCCAAGACCTTTACCGGCAGTATGCGCGACGGTCTGCTGGTCTTCGACGCGCTGGGGCCGGGCGCCTACGAGAACATCGCCATGTCGGGCGGTCCGGGCATTCTGACCTTTTCGGCCCGTGCGCTGGGCAGCGCGACGCAGATTTACGTGGAGCCGGACTTTATCGTGATTACGGGCGACGGCGAGCGAATCCGTCACACGGTACTTTACCGGGACGGCGTGGCGGTGCGTACCTTGACGGGCAGGGCCAGACGCCTGACGAGGCGATGCGACCGCCGTCACGGCCGGGACCCGCGCGGTCCGGACGGCCCGGTGCATGAAGTGCCGTTCAAGGCCAATATCTGGACAAACCTCCCGGACTAGTGCTGCATCCGCCGCATGCGTCATGGCCGGTTGAATGCAGCGCCGGGCTAATCGCGGCCGGCAACGGTCTTGAGCGGTTGCGGCTGCTTTCGGGGCGGCACGAGCGGTACGGCGTCGATGACCCACCTCATCTTCCGCGCACGGCGTGCGGGGCTCGGGATGTTGAACACCTTGCGCCCGCGGTGCTTTTCGACCTCGTCGGAATCGATCTTCCAGCCACGCTCCTCGATGCACTTGCGGCGCGCCGCCCGCCAGGTGCGCATGAACCGGTCGTCGCTGACGGACATCTCGTGAGCCAGGGCGTCCGGCAGGTAGTTCGGTGCGGCGGCCTCGATGATGGCGGCGTCCTCGACCAGGATTTTCCTCAGGCGCTTCAGCGAACCCCGGTCGAAGAACCTGTACTTGAGAAAGCTCCTGAACTGCATTGCGAATGTTCGCGTGGTGCGCTCGTCGACCGGCGTGTTGGCATCGAACATCACGATCGCCATCCGGCTGTTGATGTCGATGCGGATGCGCGAGACCATGCCGGGCAGGTACCAGCAGGGGTGCGTGTTCGTCGGCTGCCTGTCGCGGCGCATGCGGCGCCGGTACCAGTTTTCCTTGAATTGCGGCGGGTACTGCACGTTCGACGACCGGCCCCACCATTCGCCGGATTCGATTTCGATGATCCGGTTGTCCTGCGCGGTCTCGGGGCGGCCGAACATGGGGTGCACGAACGATGTATGCGCAATGTCGATGCCGTTCTCAACGACTCGTGCCGCTTCCGCATTCCAGCGGAACTCGGTCGCCATCATGCGCCATTCGGGGTCGCCGTACTCGTCGCACGGCGGTATCGGAAATCGTTCGCGTTCGGGAAGATCGCCCAGGAATACCCAGACCATGCCGTAGCGCTCCTCGACGGGATAGGCATCGATGCGAGCCCGCCCCGGCGCCTTGAAGCCGTCGCCCTCGGAGGGTACGTAGGCCAGTCTGCCGTCCCCGCTGTAGCGCCAGCCATGGTACGGACAGACCACGCAGTCCCCGTTGGTCCAGCCGCCGCTGAGCGAACCGCCGCGATGCAGGCAAACGTCCGACAGGCAGTGGGCCTGTCCGGATTCGTCGCGATAGAGGACAAACCTCTGGCCCAGCAACTTCACGCGCAACGGTTGCCGACTGACATTGCTCGACCATTCCGCGACGTACCAGAGGTTGATCAACACGGCGCAACCCTTCTGAGCTACTTCTCCCCGATGGCCACAACTCTACCCGAAGCCCCGCCAAATCCTAATGACATTTGTCAAGGCCGTGCGCCGGCGCGGCCGCTATTCTCTGCTAGAGTTTCGGAGCCTCCGGAAGCCGCAAGCCTCCGCACGGGGCCGACCATACGACACATTGAATTCGACGGTACCACATGGCCAGCATCACGCAATCCATCGAGGAGATGATCGCGGCCAGGCCGGACGTGCACAACCGGGAACACTTCGAGGCGCTCTGGGGGATTCTCGGCGGGATGATGGAGAAAGTCCGCGCGCGTTTCGATATCGAAATGGACCCGTGCTGCCGGGAACTGCAGCCCTACAAGGGGTTGCCGGGCACCGGGGCAGGGGGCTACCTGGGCGCCTATGCGGGCAGGGAGGTCGACTGGCTGATCCACTCATGGACGGGCAACCCGGAACAGAGCTTCACGAACATGCACCTGACGATCGGCCTTGGGCCCCATATCGACGTGCCCCATTTCGGCTTCGCGCTCGGCACCGTCCCCGATATCTTCTGGTACATGGACTACGTGCCCCGCGTCGACCTGCACGTGAACACCGACTACGCAGACCGGTACTACTACGGCGAACCGAACGACACCTATATCGAAATGGACCGCAACCCGAACTTCAGGCCGTTCGTCAGCCGCGAGTTCTACATGCGCCTGGCACAGTCGCCCAACAGCATCTGCAAGGTGGCGCCGTTCACGGACGGGAACCTGGCGGCAATCGGAACGCTGGCGCGCGCTCAGGTCGATCGCTGGCTCAGGTGGGTGGACGAGGCCGAACCCTTGCCCGTGAGTCAGCGCGGGCCGCTGGCGGCGCGAGACGAACGGGTGCGCCGAACGATCTGCGAGCGCGACCCCGCCAACGTCATTGTCGAGAAGCTGTTCGGCAGGGAGATGGGCGACTACCTCGTCAGAACGCTATGGGGCGGGACGAGGACACTTCCGCGCCCGCTGGACCGTTGACGCGCCGCGCCGCCAGGGCCATCTACGCGCCGTGCGCCGTCCCCGGCGCCCAGGCCCCGATGGATCGGGCGATCCTCAGGATTGTCTATCCGGCTCGCCGAATCCGCGGCAGGGAACAACTCGACTCGGGTTTCATCCGGGCCGACACGGCCGGCGCACCATACCCGGTGGTGCTGATCCTGCCGGGCATCAATGTCGGGCCGGAGGCCTACGCATGGCTGTCGGGGTACCTGGCCCGCCGGGGGCACATTGCGGTCACCTACTCGTTCGTGGCCGAGGAACTGGCCGGCCGCGTCAGCCTGACGCCCGGTCTGGACCTGTCTGCGCTTGCGCCGCGGACGTACGGCACGCGGCCGTCGGGCAGCGTCATCGCGCCGCTCGTCGAGGCGCTCGGCCGGCAAAACGAAACCGGCGTGCTGGAGGGATGCGTCGACGTCGGCAGCGTGTTTCTGGCCGGGCACTCGGCCGGCGGATCGGTCGCGCTGTTCAACGCGAATCCGGAGTGGTTTCCGCAGGTCCGCGGAGCGTTCGCCTACGGCGCGCACGCCGCTGCCTCGACGATGCTCGGACATGACGAGGGCACGATACTGCCGCTGCCCGCCAGGGTGCCCCTGATGCTGGCCCTGGGGACGCGGGACGGGATCATCGCAAACAGCGCGCATCGCTACGGGGGCATGGTCAATCCGGTGCAGGCAACCTTCGAGAACGGCGTTCGGCGCGACCGCGGCGACTGCTACCTTGTCGAGATCGAAGGCGCGAACCATTTCTCCATCGCGCGGCCCGTCGACAGGGCCACGGGCCGGCAATATCTGGACGAAGCCGAAACGGGCGACGGCGATCGCATTCGCGAGCTGCTGGCGAAATTGCTCGGATCCTTCATCGCGGACACATTGAACGGGAACACGGAGCGGGTGCGCCGCCTTGCCGGACACGGACTGGTATCGGCGTTTCGCCGCCGCTGACGGCGCTGTCGATCGTGAGCGCGAAGTCACCAAGCAGATTCCAGCAGGCCATCGCCGGAACGTGGCACGGGTTGCCTTCGGTGTTCGAAGCCGATGGCACGCATGTCGGGTTCAACAAGGTCGATCGCGAGAGCCGGTTCGAGGACGGCGTCACGACCTACTACATGCGCACGAACTTTCGCAACACCGGCCCCTTGCGCTATCGCTTCGACCTCGGAACGGCAGAGTTCGCTTTCGGTGTGGTCGATTCGGACACCAACCGGGTGTACTGCGGGCCGGACTTCGTGGGTTCGGGACGGCCCTACGGACTGCTGGTGGACTCCAACTACTATTCGCCGGGTTGGAATACGGACTTGCGCACGGTCAATCTGGTACTGCCCGAGCGCGGTATCCAGGTGTATTCGTCGGAACTGTATGAGGGGCCCGCGCTGGCAGCCGTCTTCAACGGCATCTACGTCGTGACGCAGGACCACGAGACCAACCCCGAAACGCAACAGCGTGTCGACCGCTTTATCGAGTCCGAGCGCGCCAACGGGAGCCGGCCTTTCGTGCTGCCGGTGAAAACGGCGGGCCGATGGAAAGGGCGCCTCGAGACCTTCGACGGGTCCCAGCAGCGGCTCGGCACGACGGACGTCGTGATCGACTACATGCCGCGGACACTGCTCAGCGCGCGCATGGAGCTCTCCATGACGGGCGTGATCGAACGCCGCGCGACGTATCTGCGCTCGCGCGATCACAATGCGCACCGGTTCGAAGGGCCGGACGTCTGGGGCAACGGACGCAGCTTCGGGCGCTACCTGTTCAGCACCCAGCGTTTCTATGGCGAGCCCTTCTCGCTGCGCGCGCGCGACACGCTCATCGACGACCGTTACAGCCTGTGCGTCGTGTGGCAATTCCGCGAGGGTAACGCGGAACGCTTCACGGCCTTCGGCCTGCTGGAGTTCGAGCCGGGCGCTGCGGTGCTCAAGCCGCGCCATGTCGAGTGACGATTCGCGATTCGACCCCGCGGAATTCCGCCGCGCCCTGAGCTGCTTCGCCACCGGCGTCGCCGTCGTCACGACCCTCGATGAATCGCGCAGACGGATCGGCATGACCATCAGCAGCTTCAACTCCGTGTCCATGGATCCGCCGCTGATCCTGTGGAGCATCGCGGAGAACGCATACAGCTACGGGACGTTCATGAACGCGGAGTACTTCGCGGTCAACGTGCTGACCATGGAGCAACAGGGCCTTTCCGCGCGATTTGCCCAAAGCGGGGCCGACAAGTTTGCCGGGCTCGACTGCCGCGCGGGGCTGCACGGCGTGCCGATCCTGCCCGAGTATGCGGCGTGCTTCGAGTGCCGTACGGAATACCGTCACGAAGGCGGCGACCACCGGATCATTGTCGGCCGCGTACTCCGGCTGGAAGATCGGGAATCGGATCCGCTGATATTCTACCGGGGCCGTTTTCTGCGCAAGGGCGGACCGTACCCTGAGGATCGGCCTCCTAGTCTCCCTTGACGCTGCCCAGCCGCCGCACCGCTTCGGGCTCCAGCAACCTCACGGTCTGGGGCCCCGGAACGTCGATGATGCCCTCGTTGCTCAGCCGGCGCATGGCGCGGCTGACCGTTTCCGTGGACAGTCCCAGATAGTCGGCCATGTCCTGCCGGGTCATGGCCAGTTCGATCGTGTTTTCGTCGGGGCCGACGCCGCGGCGGCGTATCTGGGACAGCAGATAGCATACGCGTTCGTGGGCGCGTTTCTGGCCGAGAGCGAAGATCTGATCGATGGCGTGCGCGAGCACGCTGCCGCCGATGCGATTGACGTTGGCCTTGAGTTCGGGTGACGCGTCCGACATCCGCCTGAATGCGCCGATGGGGAACTCTCGCACCACCGCGTGCGTCAGGCTCCGCACCGAGTACTCGAATGAGCCCTGGTGGGTAAGGCCGACGAAGTCGCCCGGGTAGGAAAAACCCAGAATCTGCCGTCGCCCGGCGGCCGAGGAGCGTTCGATCATGATCACGCCCCGCTCCAGCACGTAAACGCCGCGGGCTTCGGAATACTGGTCGAACAGGTAGCAATGCGGCCGCAGCGAACGCCTGAGGGAGACGCGTTCGAGTTCGCCGATGGTGGCATCGTCGACCCGTTCCAGAAGGCGCCGGTAGAAGTGCTCGAATGCCATGGGAGGTAAGACGCCTGTTTGCACGGCCGGATGCGCGCATTATATCGTGTCCCCGTATCGTTCCCCGGCACTCCGATTGACAAAAGTCATTGGCCCGGCGCAGGGTATCTGCTGAACTTGAAGACATGGATACGCTGGCAGGCAAGCTCAGCCGCAAGACGCTCGATGCCATCGTCGGCCGGTTCCGGCTGAGCGAGGTGCGTGGGCCCGGCGGCGGTCCGTTTCTGCCATTGGCCGCGAAAGCCTTCGACGGCGCGCCGGCCGGTTGCTTTCGAGTCTGGGACGGCGGCGGAGATCTCTCCAAGGTCGCTTATGCCGGCATCACGGTCGAACCGATCGGACTGGATTCGCACATGATTTTCGCGTTCACCGGCAGGGAATCTCCGGTTCCGACGTTTACGCTCGATTCGGTGTACACGGACCTGCCCCCCGGAGCGGACCCGAACTTCCCCGCGGGCGGCGACATGTACGCCTTTCACCTGGACCTCGTGCCCCGCTGCGATCTCGGCGTCAACGCCGGGTACATGCACCGATGTTACGTGCCGCTGACCGAAGCGCGCGCCGCGGCCATGGCGGTCGACGGCGTTTTCCCCGCCCGGCTCTCGCCATTGCAGCATGCGATCATGTCGCCCTGGATGCTGGCGCATCGAACCGCGCCGGAGGCCTTTGAGAACGCGGTCTTTCCGGTCGCGGCAACCTACCTGGATCATTGGTTGCGCCTGGTTGACCAGGGCCTGGGCGCGTCTGCCCGCGAGATTGTGGGCGAGTCGGGCGCGGTGCGCGACGCACGGAATCGCGCGCTCATCTTCAGTCGCCGCGTCGATCCGGTGTGGGAAAAGATCGACCGTCTGCTCGGCGCCGATGTCTCCGACCGCATGATCGGCGTGCTCAGGAACCAGGCAGTCGAGAGCCACGCGCCCGTCGCCTGAGCGTCGCGTCCGGCTCGAACGCCACCGGTTCAGGGGCCGGGACCGCCGATGGCCAGGAAGGATCGATGCGGCGGAACACGCCGAACATACCGCGGCGCGCGGATCGTTTCCCCGTTCAGATGAGGTGCATGCCGAGCGCGGCGCTCGCCAGAAGCCCCAGCCAGATCGTCACGACGATCGGCCGTGTCGCTCCCAGGTGCTTGCGCATGGCCGCGTTGTCGGCGTCGGTGGCGGTGCCGCCTGCAAGGCGCGCATAGGCCGCCAGGAATGGCTTGAGCCTCATTCGTATCAGCACGCCGCAGCCGACGAGTCCGCCGAAGATCGCCAGTTTCGCGGCGACCCAGTACGCCAGGGTGCCGGGACCGAGCAGAGAGTACAGGCCGGCGCCGATCAGGCCGAGCGCAACTGCCACGCGAAAGCGGAAATCGAAGCCGGTCAACGCCGACTTGAACCTGCCGCCCGCGGCCGCATGCAGCGCGATGACCATCGCCAGCCAGCCGAGGCATACGCACCAGATAGCGGCCAGGGTCATGGGGCCGAACGGCATCAACCCGAGCGCCCAGGCCAGGTGCACGCCGAGCGGCAGCGTCAGGGTCATGCTGATTCGCGGACCGAGATCGACGGCGAACAGAATCCTTGCCGCGGCGATTCGCGCCTGCCGGGGAAGCGTCTCGTTCACGACCGCGAAACTGGAAACGAATACGCCCAGATCGCCCCCCAGCCAGTAGGCGAAGCCGACGGTGTGCAGGAACTTGACCAGAAGGTATTCGTTCATGGCGGTTTCCCGTTCATCACTCCCCGAAGAAAACCTGCAGCCGTGCGCCTATCGTGCGAGGTTGCGGCAGGTGCAGCAGGTGAGCCTGCGACAGGCTGCGGCCATCGGGCAACAGGGAAAAGTCCACGTTCGCCACGCCCGAGCGGACGGTATCGTCGTCGGCCAGGTTCTGAACGTACACCGTCGCCGACCATCGATCCGAAGACACGCCGGCGTAAAGGTCGTGCAGCGTGTACGACGGCAGCGTCGCCCAGTTGCCTTCGCCGATGAATCGCTCGGAGTGTCTCTGCGTGAGCAGTTCCACATAAGCCTGCCTGCCGCCGAACGCCCAGTCGTAGCGCAACATGGCCGTCGCCGAATGTTCGGCTGTCAGCGGCGGCGTCCTGCCCGTCAGGTCGCCGTCCTCATTGCCGGCCTTGGCGCGGTTGAATGCGCTGGCCGAGCCGCCGACAGGAGCAAGAATCCGGTTGAGATTGAAGTCGGTGAACTCCGCATCCGCAAAGGTGAAGCCCACACCCACGCTCAACCCCTGCACGAACGCCGAGCGCCACAGCAGTTCCGAATCCCAGCCCCTGATCTCTGTCGCGCCCGCGTTGACCACCGCCGTCTGAAAGCGCCCCGTCGTCGGGCTCAGGAACTGGAACGGAACCTGTTGATCGGTGTAGTCGTACGCGTAGACCGAAGTGTTCCATCGAATCGAGCGATCGCGAAATTCGCCCTTGACGCCCAGTTCGTAGACTTCGAGTTGTTCGGGCCTGAATTCCCCGTCGCTGACGTCGCCGTTGGAGTCCGTCGTCGCCACACCGCCGGGCTTGAACGCCTGCGAGTAGTAGCCATAGAGCAGCAGGTTGTCCGCTGCCGCCCAGCTCAGGGTGACTTTCGGGACAAACGCCTGTTCGTTGATCTTCCTGCTGCTCATGTCGCCGCCGCGAAACATCGTGCCCCACCACGGATCGTCGCCGAACTGTCCCGAGAAGGCGATATCGTCGACCTGTCCGCCGTACTCGATTTTCTCGCTGAGCAGCCGCCCCTCGATCGTCCAGGCCAGCGTGTCCGTCAGGTCGACCGTCACCAGCCCGGCCACGGAATAATGCGTGGTCCGGCGATTGATGGGGATGGGGGGCGTGTTGCCGAGCGAATTCTGCAAGTGCCCGACCATCGGGACGCACGCCGGATCGCGCGGGTGAATCAGGTCGCACATGTTGTTGATGAACGGAGGCGCGATGGGGGCGCGCAGGTAGCTGAACACCGAGGCATTCAGGATGTCCAGCACCGCCTGCGGGTTGGCGCCCTCGCGAAGATACCATTCGTCGTCCTGCAGCAGGTTCATTTCTTCCCGCCATTGCAGCAGGCTCACGTGCCACTGTGCGCGTTCGGTCTCCCCGTTCAGGCGCAATTCCTGGCTCCATTGCTGCGTTTCAAGATGCTGCTCCGCCAGAGCCGACAGTCCGTACTGCGACACCGCCATGCCGGGCGGCGGAAACGGCACGAAGCTCGAAACGATGGGGTGACTCGTGCGATCGAAGTCGATTTGCAGGTGCGACCGGCTGTCCAGGTAGCCCAGCACGTAGTCGAGCTCGATCCCGGATTCGAAATCCACCGCCAGATCCAGGTGCACGCGCGTGGTCTCGATGTCCGATCCGGCGAAGTCTCTTCCAGTGCGCGAGTCCGGCGACAGGTCGATCATCGCCGGATCGGCCGACAGTTCGCCGACGATCACGGGACGGCAGGGCTGTGCGCCGAAGATGCCGAACGAGTCGTAATAGGGCTGAACGCGATCGAGGCCGTTGCAGACTGCAGAGTCGAAATTGGTGTGCGGCACCATAACGGCGTGATCCGTGATGGTGCCGCTGCCGATAAAATTCGCCGGTGTCGAGACCGGATCGAGCGAGGCAACAAGGACTTCCGCCCGCGGCGCGGACCGGTCGTTGCTGCGCTCCACGCGAAGATACGCGGTGGTGCGGTCCGTCACGTCCCACTCGAGCCCGACCGCTCCGCCGAGGCTGCTCACGGCGCCCAGATTGCCGTCCGTATTCGGGTTTCGATAGAAGCCGTCGCTTGCATAGTCCGAAACGATGACCCGCCCCCTGAGGCTGTCGCCGCCAATCGGTCCGCCGGCCGAGAACCGCAGTTCCGATTGCCCGTGCTCGTCAAGATCGAGACGCACTTCGCTTTCGAAGGCCGCGCTCGGGCGCCGGGTCACGTAGTTGATGGCTCCGGCGAATGCGCTGCGGCCGTACAGGGCGCTTTGCGGTCCCTTGAGGATCTCCACCCTTTCCAGATCGAGCAGGCGCAGGTTCGCCGTCACGCCGCCGCCCGCGACGGTCAGCGCCTCGCTGGAGACGTCCACCGAGTCGATCAGAATGCCCACGTTCGGCCGGCCTCGCTGCGCCGTGACGCCACGGATCGCCGGGCGCGTGTCGCTGGGAAGCACGCCTTCGTCGAATGCCAGGCTGGATGAGTACCGCGCCACGTCATCCACGCTGACAATCGCAAGCTGATCCAGCCGGTCCGCGGTGAAGACGTCCACATCGATGGGCACTTCCTGCAGGGATTCGTTGCGCTTGCGGGCGGTCACGATGACCTCTTCGAGCGCGATCGATGCCAACCCTGCGTCATCCTGGGCGAGCGTGCCCGGCGCCGGCAACGCCATGCCGGCCAGGACGGCCAGCGCGAGGGAAAGTTTTCCTGTCTTGATCGTCATACGTTCTTCTCCAAGTCATTGAGGGTTTCGAACCCCGAACCGCGCCGCGCAAGCGCGCTGCCGGCTCCAAGTCAATCTAGTGCTCCTCGAACAACCGGCCCCGGTTGTCGTATCCGTCGCCGATGCCGCAGCTTCGAAGCGCATGCCAGCAGGTGGCGATGTTGATGGGCAGCGCGGGTTTGCCCAGCCACTTCTCGATGGTCGGAAAGATCCCGCTGGTCGAGAGGTTCGTACCGACCTGCACGATGGCGTCGACATCGTCCCCGTCGATACGGCGGACTGTCTCGATGACCTCGTGCTCGGGTACGAGCGCGATCGCGTCGGTCGTGTTCTTGCAGCGCAGTCCGGCAAGGTGCTTGATCCGGTAGCCGCAATCCTCGAAAAACAGCCGCACGTTGCGGTCGCCCACCGGCTGGTAGGGCGTGATGATGCTGAGCTTCTTGCCGGTATGGCCGGCCAAGCCCAGCGCTTCCAGCGCCGCGATCACGGCATTGGCGCCCGTCGTCAGGCCGGTGCCGCGGCCGATCATCTCGTGGATGCGGTCGACGAAACCGTCGTTGCCCCGGACACCGCCCCAGAACGTCTCCGCCGACATGCCCAACATCACGTGATCGGGCTTGCAGGTCATGAGGCTGCGGATCGAATGCCCGATCGTCTCGCGCAGCAACTCGAGAAAGCGAACGAAGTTGTCGTCGTCGCTCAGGTCCGTGTGCTCGATGTAGAAACGCGTCGTATGCCAGGTGACGCCGCGCGGGAGGAGGCGCTGGCAGTCGAACTCGACGGATGTGTTCGTCGACGGAACGACAACGCCGATCTTGGCGCGGTGGCCGATGTAGTTGTCCTGGTGACCGTCGGTCTTCTGCTCCCGGTCGCGCGTGAGGGAAAGATCGATCGAGTTGGGGAACGCCTTCATCGCCTGTACGCTCCGATGCTCAAGCCGTGGCCACGCTGTCGCGGTAGCAGTTGATCATTGCCCGTTCGAGCAGGAATTCGCGCGCGGCCCGGGGATCGGCGGCCGTCTCCATGAGCATCCTCTGCCGCCGGGCCTGGATGCGCGGATCCGTCGATTCCATGAGCTCCTTGTTCCGGATCGTGTGCTCCTGAACGAAGCGCACGGCCACGCCCCGCCGCTGGCGGTCGTAGTGCGCGAACGCCTCGGCGTGATCCTCGCCCCGGTTGTAGATGCGGTCGAACTTCTCTGCCAGGCAGAACGCGTCGTGAATGCCGCCGTTCATGCCCATGCCGCCGAGCGGGTTGTTGATATGGCAGGCGTCGCCGACGAGCGCCAGACGGTTCCTCGTGTAGGTTTCGGCAACGCGCTGGTTGACGGGATACAGGCTGCGGTGATGGATCGCGTAGTCGCCCTGCTTGTCATGCAGACGGTGCAGCCGCTTCTGGATGAACGCGTCCGACAGCAGCCGTGCATCGTCGCGATCATTTCCGGGCGCAGCGGGGAACAGCACGCGCCAGACCTTGTCCGTGCGCAGCACCACGCACCATTCCTCGGGATCGGCCACGTAGTTCACGTAACAGAAATCCCGGAAAACCCGTTCGAACGGGAACGGCGTGCTTGCCACCAGGAATTTCTCGTCGTAGGTAAAGCCGGGGAACCCGATCCCGGCCTGCCTGCGCAAGCGGCTGTGCGCGCCCTCGGCGCTGACGACGAACGCGCCCGCCAAGGTGATCGTTCCGTCGCCGGTTCGCACCGTGACCGCCACGCCGTCGGCCGTCTCCTCGTATCCGGTCACCTCGTGGCCGAAGCGCAGCTCCGCGTGCCCGTGTTGCCGAACGCGCGTACAGTTGAGCCGTGTCAACTCGTACTGTTCCAGTTGCAGCCGGAAGGCATGATCCGTCTCGCCGCGAATCAGCGACAAGTCGAACGTCGCCGTCTCGCCCGTGCGCCTGTCCCGATACTGATAGCGGTCCACCCGCAGGCCCTTTGCGAGCATCCGCCCGATCACCCATTCGTCGAGGCGGGCGATCAGGTCCAGCGTGACGGGATGAAACGTGGACGCGCGCAGGTCGACGGGCAGGCGTTCGTGCCTTTCCAACAGCACGACGGGGATGCCGTGCCTGGCCAGATGCAGGGCGAGCGTGGACCCCGATGGTCCCGCGCCGGCGACGATGACGGGCGGGCGGGTCATGCTGCCTCCGCCTGCCGCCATTTGCGCATCGCGCTCACCGGCCGCCCCCGAGCTCGACGCTGACCCATTTCAGTCCGGTGAACTCCTCGGTGGAGTAGCGCCCGCCGCTCCTGCCCATGCCGGACATTCCAACGCCGCCTATCGGCGCCAGCGCGTCGCTTTGAAACGCGTGCATGCCGACATGCACCGCGCCGGCCCGGATCCTTCGCGCCGCCACCATCGCCTTGCGCACGTCGAGAGTCAGGACCGCCGAGGACAAACCGTATTCACTGTCGTTGGCCGTCTCGATGGCGTGATCGAAATCCCGGGCCGCCACCAGCGACGCGATCGGGCCGAAACTCTCCTCGCGCCAGAGCATCGAGTCCCGTGGCGGTTCCAGGACCACCGTGGGTTCGTAAACGAGGCCCTCCCTGACGCGGCCGCCGGTGAGCAGCGTGGCGCCGCGCGCCAGCGCGTCCTCCTGATGGGCCTGGACCTTTTTCAGCGCGTTGCAGTTGATCAGCGGGCCGTAGGCATTCCCCGGCTCCCGCGGGTCGCCGATCGGCAGGGCCTCGAGCCGGCTCTTCAGCATGTCGGAAAAGGCGCCCATCACCGGCTCTTCGACAATGATGCGGGCGTTCGACATGCAGATCTGGCCGGCGTGCGCGAACAGGCCGTCGGACACCACGCGGGCGGCGTCGGCGGGGTCGGCGTCGCGCAGCACGACGATCGCGCCCTTGCCGCCGAGTTCGAGTTGCATGCGCTTCATGCCGCGCAATGCCTGCCTGCCTACGGCAATGCCGGTGGCCGTGGAGCCTGTCAGCGCGACGCAGTGGATTCCCCTGTGCGATACCAGCGGCTCGCCGCACTCCCGGGGCAGTCCCGTCACCACGTTCACGACGCCCTTCGGGATGCCGGAATCGGCAAGTACGCGGGCAAGATTCAACGCCGTCAACGGTGTTTCCTCCGAGGGCTTTACGACCACGGCGTTGGCTGCCGCCAGGGGGAACGCCGACATTTTCACCGTCAGCGACAGCGGTGCGTTGTAGGGCGCCATCACCGCGACCACACCCAGCGGTTCCCGGAAAACCATCGATATGCGGTCATTGCGGTCGTTCGGGAACGTATCGCCGTACAGTCGGCGCGCCTCGCCGGCGGCCGTGCGCAACAGGTCCACGGAATAGCGGATTTCGGCGCGCGCCTTGTTGACGCTCGACCCGCTCTCCTCGATCAGCGTATCCAGAAAGCGCCCTTCGCCTTCGGCCGAAACGATGTCCGCGGCTCGCAGCAGGATCGCTTCGCGCTGTCCCGGGGAAAGCGCCCGCCAGCGCCCGGCGCCCCGCGTGGCGGCCTCGACCGCTGCTTCGACATCCACGGACTTTGCCCTCGGCGCCGTGCCGACGAGTTTTCCCGTCCACGGCGAGATCACATCGAGGGTTTCTCCGTCCCGCGCCGCGACCGCCTGGCCGTCGATCACCATCCTGCCCTGCGTCGGTGGCGTCACGGTTCTATGCCGGCAGTCCCGGCGGAACGCCGATGACGCGCGTACCGCGGAAGAATTCGAACGTCTCGCGCACCCCCTCATCGAAGATGCCGCTGAGCTTCCAGGCCGGCCGGGGCGCGCTCGGATGCGGACTGAACAGCGTTACGCTGTTCACCTTGATCATCCCTGCTTCGATCTGCCGCGCCACGCCCATGGCTTCGGCCGGTTTGCCAAACACATAGGCCGCCAGGCCGTACGGCGTCTGGTTCGCGAGCGCCACACCCTCGTCGATATCCGAAAACTCATGCACCGTGGCGACAGGACCGAAAATCTCCTCGAGCGTGCTGCCGGCATCCAGGCCCGTCACAAGCGTCGGGGACACGAACCAGCCGGACAAGCCCGGCAGCGGCGTGTTACTGAGGACGGTTCCGCCCTGGTCGCGATAGACATCGATCGCGGCTTCGACGGCCTCCTTGTACGCGCGATGCGCAAGGGGTCCGAACTCCGTGCCGCTGTCCGTGGAACGGCCCACCCGCAACGCCGACAGGCGCTTCATCGTCGCCGCGATCAGATCTTCGGACAGGGACTCGTGCACGATGAGCCGGCCGAGGGCGCGGCACCACTGCCCGTTGAGTGTCGTCAACGCGGCAACGATGCCGTCGATCGCGGCGCTCCTGTCGGCGCCGGGCAGCACCAGCAAGGGGTTGTTGCCGCCGAGCTCGAGTTGCGCGGGTTTGATCTGGCGCGCGCAGGCAGCCGCCACCGAGCGTCCGGCCTCAAGGCCGCCGGTGAGCGACACGGCCGAGATGCGCCGGTCCCCCACGATGGCCGCGCAGGTCTCGGCGGCCCCGTGCACCAACTGGAACACACCCGCCGGCAGGTCGAGCCCGGCAATCGCCTGCGCGATCAACTGGCCGGATATCGGCGCCCACTCGGAAGGCTTGAAGACCACGGGGCATCCGGCGGCCAACGCGCTTGCGAGCTTGTGGCAGGCGATGCCGGACGGTGCGTTGCATGGCGCCACGACCGCGGCGGGTCCCAGTGGCAACCGTTCGACGACAAAGCCGTTTTCGCGGCGGGCCGCCTCGTCCGCCAGCGCCAGTTGCGCCGCTGCGCGAAACGAAGCCGGGCACACGCCCGCGATAGACCGCGTGCTCGCGACGGGCACGCCGGTCAGCAGGGCGTCGGCCATCGCCATGTCCTCGATCAGCGCTTCCAGGGCGATCGCGATCTCGGTCAGAAACGCGGCGCGTTCTTCGCCGCGCATGCGTGCCCATGCGCCTTCCAGGTGGGTTTCGTGGGCACTGCGAATCGCACTGTGCACCTGATCCGGCGTCGCGCTCCTCTGCCGCAACAGCGCCTGGCCCGTGTTGGAATCGCACACCGTATGCGGCAATGCGACGCCGGGCTCGCTCCACTCGCCCGCCACGTAATTGCGCAGGACGAAGGAGGAGTGCATTCGTTCAGCCGCCTGCGACACCGAATTGCGCCTGCTCGTGGTGGGAAATCTCGATTTGCGCGGCCATCAGGCGGCCGCGTTCGGCCGGGTAGGCCTGCACCAGCCCCATGGCCGTGTCCCGCAGTGCGCGTGCGTAGGGCTGCGAAAACCCCGTACCCGATGTGCCCGCGCACTTGAGCGCGCCGGTGGCCAGGCGAAACACATGCTCGGCGACCTGGCCCTTGCACAGTCGCCAGCGCTGTACCACCTGTTGCTTGTCCAGCAGCGGGGGCTGCGATGTCTCCAGTTCCAGTTGGCGGCGCAGCCAGAGCATCGCCGATTCCAGGTCCACAAGCATCTCGCCGATCAACTGCTGATGCATCGGCGATGAGCCCAGGGGTTTGCCGGTATCGGCGAAACTGCGCTCGCCGAGCATTGCGATCACCGTCTTGTAGACAGACCATGCGGCGCCGGCGTAGCAAGCCAGCCCGGCAAGCTGATTGCCGACGAACGAGCCGCGGCTCATTCTCATGCAGCGGGCGAACGCCCCCGGGATCGAAAGCGAGTCCTCCTCGGGAACGAAAACCGCGTCGAGGATCAGTCCGTGCGTCGCGGTGCCGCGCATGCCGAGGGCGTCCCACTTCGCGCGTTCGCTGACGCCCTCGGCGTCGCGGTCGACGAAAAACGTACACACTCCGCTTGCGTCGGTGTGGCCGCTGAGGTTCGCGGTGACCAGGTATCGGTCCGCCACGCCGGTCGCACATCCGAAGGTCTTCACGCCCGACAGGACATGGCCGCCGCGGACGGGCTTCGCCGTCGTGCCGATCGTGATGGCCGCGCGCTCCGACTTGATCGACTCGCTCGCAAAGTTGGCGAGCCACATGCGGTTCCGGCCCATTGCGGTCAGGACTTTTTCCCCGAAGCGGCGAACGGCAGGCGCTTCGTCCTCGTTGAACAACCCGGCTTCGAGTGCGTCCAGCGCGAGGGTGCCCCGGGACGCCGCGCTGCAGTGAAAGAAAAACGCCAGCGCCGTGGACGGGCACACAGTGCCGATCGCAAACGTGGCCGCCGCCAGGTCGCGCAGGGATCCGCCCATGCCGCCGTATGCTTCGGGAACGATCAGGCCGAGCAACCCGGCTTCGGCGAACGTCTTCACGTGATCGCGACAGAATTCGCCGCTGCGATCCACCTCCACGGCCTGCTCGCGAACGGCCGGCAGAATGGCCTGCACGCAGTCCGCCCGTGCGCGCTCGGCGGCGCTCATGCGTTCGACGAGATGTTCGCCAGTCCGCTTCATCGACCCCCCGAAAGTGGAGCATCAAATATGCCCCCGGGGGTTGTCGCCGGCCATGACAAATGTCAATGGGTGCGCAGCATGGGCTCCATCAGTGTCCAGGGACGCGAGGCGAGCAGGTGGGTGTTGCGCGAGCACTCCTTGTTGGCTGCCGCCCGCGGATGAATCGTACCCATCAGAATTCCACTTGCGCCGTGCGCGCGCAGCACTTCGGGCGCGCTCAGCAGGCCGTCGAATTCGCGGTCCCGCCACGGGGTCATGATCGTGAATTCCTTCTGCAGCGAAGCGATTACGCTGCCGCGCTCGCCACGGGCAGAGGACGCCAGCACCACGTTGACTCGGTTTTCGGCCGCGCGCTCGACGATGCCCGTGCGGCACTCCCAGTCCTCGAGCGGACGCGCCGGCACGAGCACCGTGCCCACGCCCAGCAGCGCCGCAATCCGCATTGTTTCGGGGAAGATCAGATCCCGGTCGCTGAGCACCGCGATTCGGCCGAAAGGCGTGTCGGCCACTTCGATCGCGTCGGCCCCGCCTTGCGAATGCAGCGGCCGCTGCTCGATCACCACACCGTGGCTGCCGACGATCCTGACCGCGCCGTCGCCTGCCGCGGCCGCCACCAGCGCATCGCCGCCAATCCGGCCGGCCAGGTAACCGGCGCCGGGGGTCGAACTGCCCGCCACGCACACCAGGCTCGCGCCCGCGGCCAGTGCTTCTGCAACCTGCCCGGCGTCGCGCACCGCCGCCGCGCGCACGTCTTCGGGTCCCGTTACGGCGAGCCTCTGGCCGGCCGGGTCTTCGCCCAGGGGGCCGTAAAGCGACGGGCGGCGGTCAGCGAAAATGTCGGTACCGTCCGGGCGGCGCTTGTCCCGGGCGAGCGCCGGGTCGATTTCGGCGTGAATGATCGCCTCGTCCTTGCCGGCCCTGGCCACCACGGTGCCGTCCGGCGCCACGATCTGGCTGTCGCCGGCACCGGAAAGGAAGCGGGCAGGAATGCTCGTGGCCTCGCTGACCGGCGCCACAAGCTGCTCCGGAAGCAACGGGCCGACCTTGTTTGCCGCAACGACCCAGACCTTGTTCTCCGCCGCGCGCACCGGGATGTGCAGGCTGCCTTCGTCGAGCGCGAACGAATTCAGGCTGTTGCACAGAACCTGCGCGCCCCGCAACGCCAGGCAGCGCGGCGTCTCGTTGATGACGCCGTCCATGCAGGCGTACATCGCCAATCTGCCGAGCGGCGTGTCCACCACCGGACCCGGCTCGGTTGCGCGGCGGAGAAAATCGTTCTCGTGGCCGATCAGCACCTGCTTGTCTGCCGTTCCGGCAATTTCCCCGTCCGGCGCGAACAGGATCGACGTGCCGGTGACCCGCCGGTTGGCGCGCCGCACGGTGCAGTTGATGACGACGAACGCGCCGGTCCCGCGTGCAGCCTCGGCAACCGCGCCGGTGAACGGGCCGTGCAGATCCACCGATACGTCATGACAATGCCCGGCATCCTGGTACCAGGAACAGTGATTGGCGAATTCCGGCAGCACCAGCAGATCCGGCCGGTGGGCGCCCGCGGCACGGATCATGCGCAGGCAGTTCTCGAGGTTTTCTTCGACGTTGTCCCCGACCCCGAACTGGGCCGCTGCGGCCCGGACCGTGTTGCTCATGGTTGCGATGCACCCTGGAAAATGATAATCCTATATCAATATGCTATTTCACGCGGCGGCGCAAGACGGATCTTCGCATGCAAAATTACACGCTTGGCCTCGCATTGTTCGACTTTCTGCCTGTTATAGCGGGCGGGCTGGGGATATATCTGGTCTGCCGGTACTGCGCCGGGCGGGCGCGTTACCGCGGCCCGTGGATCTGGCTGATTCCGTCGACCGCGCTGGCGGGCGGCGCATTCAAGGCGATCTGGAAGCTCATTCTGGCACTGCATGGCCCGGACATACAGTGGATGTCGGAGTTGCTGTTCTACTGCCTCGCAGGCGCGTACGTGCCCATGACCGCTCTGGTGCTGGGATCCTTGCATGCCGCGCGGCACGGGCGGACCCTGGCGCCCGGCTGGTGGCGCCTGCCGGCGCTCATCGTCGCCGCGGCAACGGCCGGCGCGTATTTCCTCGGCACGGCGGGGGACACGCGCGCGGGGTCGGGACTGCTCGTCGCTCTCGTGGCGCTCGCCAGTCTGCTGACGCTGCTCTCCCTGATCGGACACGCAATTGCGCGGCGGGACCGTATCGCAGCGGCGGCGTTCGCCCTGAGCCTGGCGCTGAGCTACGTTCTCGTCGGGCTGTCGCGAATGGAGCAGACCGTGACACTGCAGTGGGTTGAACAATGCATTAATCTCGCCGGCAACGGTGCGCTGATCGCCGCGGCCTGGCGCCTTTTGAGGGGATCGAAAAGCCATGCCTGACAACGACCGGCGGATGCTCGGCCTCTCGGTGGCCGATGCCGTCAGCGCCTCCAATCTGTTCGCCTTCTACACCGCCTGTCTGGTGGCGATCATGCTCGCGACCTTCCTGCCGCAGTCGCAGGCATTCCTGCTGACCGAATACCTCGGGATTCCGGAGAGCCGGCAGGGCGTCATCAGCGGCGACCTCAACTTCTGGGGAGAAATTGTCATCATTGCCACCGTGGGTCTGTTCGGGGCGCTGTCCGACCGTGTCGGCCGCCGTCTCGTCATGGCCGGAGGCTTTGTGGTTGTCGGAATTGCCTTCTGGTTCTATCCGCGCGCGACCTCGGTCGGCGAACTGCTGGGTTACCGGCTGGTTTATTCGGCCGGCATCGCGGCGGTGACATGCATGATCGTGACGGTCGTCGCGGACTACGTGCGCAACGTCAGCCGCGGCAAGGCAAGCGGCTACATCGGGATCATGAACGGCCTGGGCGCCGTCATCGCCGCCTTCGTTCTGATCACGCTGCCCGCCCGCTTCATCGCCCGGGGCATGTCCCCGCTCGACGCCGGGATCGCGACTTTCAACATCGTCGCCGGCATCGCCCTGCTGACGGCGCTGTTGCTGTGGTTCGGCTTGCAGAAACGTGCGCCGGCGCGCCGGGAGGATCGGCCGGGGTTGGCCCGAATGATGATCGACGGCATCAGGGCGGCCAGAGACCCGGGTATCGCGCTGGCCTACGGCGCCTCCTTCGTCGCACGGGGAAATCTCGCCGTGGTGGGAACCTTTCTCGCACTGTGGCTCACGACCCACGGTACGGCCGAACTCGGGATGACGGCGGCCGACGCCCTTTCCCGCGCCGGCATGGTGATCGGGATTTCCTACACGGCGGCCCTGCTCGGCGCACCGTTGTTCGGTGTCATGACGGACCGGATGAACCGCCCCGCGGCCCTCGGTGTCACCCTGCTGATTGCCTTCGTCGGCTACGGCGGCACGTATTTCGTCACGGACCCGTTTGGCGGGCTCATGATCGCGCTCATGGTTCTCGTCGGTCTGAGCGAGGTCGGCTGCATCATCACCAGCGGCGTACTGATCGCGCAACAGTCCCCGGCTCGCATGCGGGGTTCCGTGATCGGCATCTTCAACCTCACCGGCGCTGTCGGGATTCTCGTCGCCAGCAAGGTCGGGGGCTACCTTTTCGACTACTGGAAGGCGGCGGGCCCATTCGTCTTCTTCGGACTGGTCGCGCTTCTCGTATTCGTCTGGGCCCTGTTGGTGAATCGGCGGATCAAGCCGGTCGATGTGCAAGGCGATGCGGGCGAAGACAATGCGCCCGCCGGGCTATAGCGGCAGCCCCGCCGCCGGGACGAATCCGTACAATTCGACGTCCGGCAGGGCCGCCTGAACCAGTTCGCGGACCTTCAGCAGCGCCTCCAGGTCTATCCCCGTACTCAGGCCCATGGACTCCAGCAGGAAGACCAGGTCCTCGGTGACGATGTTGCCGCTGGCGCCGGGCGCCCAGGGGCAGCCGCCGATGCCGCCCAGGGAGCTGTCCAGGGTGGTGATGCCGAGTTCCACGGCCGCGAGCGCGTTGGCCAGTCCCTGTCCACGGGTATTGTGCAGATGCACGCCGTCGAGCCGGTCCGTGCCGCATGCCTCCCATACGCCGCGGACGAGTCGCCTGAGCTGTGCCGGGTTGCCGTAGCCGGTGGTGTCCGACAGGCAGACTTCGTCGGCGCCGAGGGCAACGACCCGTTGCGCGTACCCGATCACGCGGTTCTCCGGCACCCGGCCTTCAAGTGTGCAGCCGAAGGCAGTTGAGAGGCTGACCTCGAACTTCGGGCGCCGCTCGCCGGGCAGGGTATCCAGAAAGTCGACACATCGCCCGATCTCCTCGACGACCTGCGCATGGGTCTTGCGGAGATTCCTGATGGAATGGGTTTCGCTCATGGAAAAGGGCAGGGTGACCTTGTGCACGCCGCTGGCGACGGCGTTCCGCAGCCCGTGCAGGTTCGGTACCAGGGCCGCCACGCGCAACCCCGGCAGTCCCGTTGCATAGCGCACCACCTCGGCCGTGTCGGCCAGTTGCGGAATCAGCGTCGCGGGCACGAAGGAGCCCACTTCCATCTCACGGGTTCCGGCGGCATGCTGCGCCGCGATCCAGGCCTTTTTCCGTTCGGTGGGCAACACCGGATCGATGCTCTGCAGGCCGTCCCGCAGACCGACTTCACTGATCAGGATATCTGTCGCCACGCCGCTCGACCTGCCTGGACCACACTACTTTGCGCTATTGTTATATCAACATAACAAATATACCATACGGCGAATTGCTGAAGACAGGACGGTACGGATCGGCGGCATGCAGTCGCAGCACAGGGAACTTCCGCTCGCGCACATCAGGGTGATCGAGTTCAGCCACATGGTCATGGGGCCGGCCGCCGGCATGATCCTGGCCGATCTGGGCGCAGAGGTGATCAAGATCGAACCGCCCGGCGGCGACAAGACCCGGCGCCTGAAGGGATCCGGTGCGGGTTACTTTCCCATGTACAACCGCAACAAGAAGAGCATCTGTATCGACCTCGAGGACTCCCGCGGGCGCAAACTGGCCGGCGAACTTCTCGCCGGCGCAGACGTGCTGATCGAGAATTTCCGGCCGGGCGCCATGGACCGGATGGGATTCGGGTGGTCCGATCTGCATGCGGCGAATCCGCGCCTGATCTACTGTTCGCTGAAGGGATTCCTGTCCGGCCCGTACGAGCACCGCACTGCTCTTGACGAAGTCACTCAGATGTTGGGCGGGCTCGCCTACATGACCGGTCTGCCGGACCGGCCCATGCGTGTGGGTGCCTCGGTGGTCGACGTCACCGGTGGGTTGTTCGGTGTCGTCGGCATTCTGGCTGCGCTGGAGCGTCGGCGGCGCACCGGCACAGGCGAACGCATCACCGGCTCGCTGTTCGAAACGACCGCCTTTCTGGTGGGCCAGCACATGGCGCAGGAGGCGGTGACGGGCGAGGCGCCCCAGCCCATGTCGGTGCGCCGCTCGGCCTGGGCCATATACGACGTATTCGAGGCCCGGGATGGCGAGAAGATATTCGTCGGCGTGGTCAGCGACACCCAGTGGCGGCGCTTCTGCGAGGAGTTCGATCTGCGGGAATTGCAGGCCGATGCTTCGCTCGAGAAGAACAATCAGCGCGTCCGCCGCCGCGACGGCATCCTGCCGGTTGTCTCGGCGCTGTTTCGTTCCCTGGGCAGCGAGGACCTGTTCATGCGCCTGGACCGCGCGGGCGTGCCGTTCGCGCAGGTCAACACGCCATCGGACCTCTTTGACGATCCGCACCTGGGCGCGAATGGCGGGCTTGTCGACGTCACGCTGAGGGACGGTCCCCGCGCGGGCACACGTACCGCAACACCCGCGCTGCCCATCGACTGGGCGGACGCGCGGTTCGGGCTGCGCCACGACATCCCGGCCGCGGGCGAGCACGGCCGGGACGTGCTTGCGGCCGCGGGCTACCCGCCGGAACGGATCGACGAACTGGAGCGGGCAGGGCTGGTGCAATTCCCGCCCGCTTGAGTGGCCGTTACGGCAGTCGGTAGACCCAGGGCCTTGCGACGCGGTCCGCGGCTTCGAAATCGTCGAAAGCCGATGCCTGCTGCAGCGTGACCGCTATGCCGTCGAGGCCCTGGAGCAGCAGCTTGCGGTTGGCCGGTTCGATCTCGAAGGCCAGTGATTCACCGGCTTTCCAGGCGATGAGCCGGTTTTCCAGATCGACTTCCAGTTGATTGTGCCGGGGGTCTGCACGTACCCAGCCCTCAAGGCGGCCAATGGCCGCTTCGTCCAGGACAACCGCAAGGATCCCGTTCAGCGTGCAGTTGTTGCGGAAGATGCTGCCGAAGGACGGCGCCAGCACCGCCCGTATCCCGAATTCCCCGAGCGCCCACACGGCGTGTTCCCGTGACGAGCCGCAGCCGAAGTTGGCGCCCGCCAGCAGGATGCTGGCGTCGCGGTAGGCGTCGCGGTTGAGGATGAAGCCGGGGTCCGGATCCCGGCTGCCGGGCGCCCGGTAGCGCCAGCCGGCAAACAGTCCGTCGCCCAGGCCCCGCTTGGAGACGCGCTGAATTTCCCGCGACGGAATGATCGTGTCGGTGTCGATATTGCGTCTGCGCAGCGGCGCGGCGATGCCCCGGTGGACCGTGAAGGGTTGCGGCTTCACGCGGGCGGCTCCGCCGCGCGGATGTAGCCCCGGCACGCCGAGGCGGCCACGGTCAGCGGACTCCCCAGGTGGGTGCGGGCGCCCGGTCCCTGCCGGCCCTGGAAATTGCGATTGGTGGAGGAAATCACCCGCCGGCCGCCGAACGACTCCCCACCGGCATGAAAGCAAAGCGAGCAACCGGCCTCGCGCCATTCGAACCCGGCCCGGCGAAACACCTCGTGCAGGCCCTCCGCTTCGGCGGCACGCCTGACGCTGGACGATCCCGGCACGCACAGCGCCCGGACCCACGGGGCGATCCGGCGGCCCTTGAGGTAACCCGCCGCCGCACGCAGGTCGCTGAGGCGGCTGTTGGTGCAGGATCCGATGAAGGCCGCATTGATCCGGATGGCCTCGGTCGGCGTCCCGGGCGCAAGGTCCATGTACTTCAGCGCCCTGGCGGCAGCCCGGGCCCGATGCGGGTCGGCGAAGGCGTCCGGATCGGGCACGCGGCCGCCGATGGGCACCGCCTGCTCCGGATGGGTGCCCCAGGTGACCGTGGGCGCGATGGCAGCGCAGTCTACCTGGTGTTCCCTGTCGAACCGTGCATCGCGGTCGCTGTGTAGTCCGGACCAGTGCTCGGCGGCATGCTCCCAGAGCACGCCCGTGGGCGCGTACTCGCGGCCGCGAACGTAGCGAAGAGTCCGGGCGTCAGGTGCGACGAGCCCGGTGAAAGCACCCATTTCCACCGCCATGTTGCACAGCGTGGCGCGGCCCTCCACGGACATGCTGTCGATCGCCCGCCCGGCGAATTCAATCGCGTGCCCGGTCGCCGCCCGGCTTCCGAAACGGCTGATGAGGTGAACGATCAGATCCTTGGGCGTGACGCCCGCCCGGACACTGCCGTGAAAGGTCACGCGCATGGACCGGGGACGGGAAACGCGAAGGGTACCGGTGGCCAGCGCATGCTCGGCTTCCGTGGAACCGATTCCCCAGGCGAGCGCACCGAGCGCGCCCAGCGTGCAGGTGTGGCTGTCCGGACAGACCACGCTCATGCCCGGCAGCACGATGCCCAGTTCCGCCGCGATGACGTGGGCGATCCCCTGCTGCGGATCGTTGACGTCGAAAAGGCGGATGCCTGCCCGTCTCGCGCTCTCCCGGGTGGCCGCGATGAAGCGTGCGCCGTGGGGAACCGGCGTTTCGTCACCGCGCCCGGGCCGGGTGTCCACGATATGGTCCATGGTGCAGAACACCCGTTCCGGCGAGCGAATCGTCCGGCCGGACTGTTCGAGGCTGAGCAGTGCGACGCTGCCGGTGCGCTCGTGCAGGAAGATGCGGTCCAGATGCAAGAGGCACTCTCCCTGGCCCGGATCGGCGACCCGGTGAATGCTCCACAATTTGTCGAAAAGGGTTTCGGGCATGGCTCGGGGCCTGTATTCGCTATCCCGGACAGCTTCCTGGCCGATTGAAATGCGGCAACCGCGATGCCTATAATCGCGATCCGGAAAACACATATTGATCTATCAATAGTACAAATGTCCATTGAGGCTGCAATTCCGCCGATCTCGGGAACGCTGGCCCCGCCTGGCTTCGGGGGGCTGGCCGCGACACTTGCCTTGACGATTGGCACCGCCCACGGCCAGCAACCGGTACCGCGGTCCGCGGCCGACCTGGAACATTTCCTCGGCTGGTTCGCCGGCGACGAAACCGGCTACGAGCTGGAACTGGCGCGGCTGACCTACCAGAATACCCGGGTCGCCGTGCTCAAGCTGGGCGTCCTGGACGCGGCGACGGGCGAGACCGTGGCCTATTCCTGGGCCGACCCCGATGCCGTGCGGATCGGCATCAACCTCGGATGGATGCAGGCCGGGCTGACGCAGGCAGGCACGGCGCAGGCCGGAGCGGCGCCGTAACGGAGGCCTCACGGCCATGCAGTCCAATCGGCAGATCATTCTTGAGTCCACACCGCAGGGGATACCGGCACCGGAAGATTTCTCCCTGCGCAGCACGCCGAGACCTGAGCCGGGTGCCGACGAGGTGCTCTGCCGGACCCGCTACCTGTCACTGGACCCCTACATGCGCATCCAGATCGCGGGCCGGCACCTGTCCGGCACCGTCATGCCGGGTGACGTCATGAAGGGGGAGACCGTCAGTGAGGTGGTGCGTTCGAATGCGGAGACCTTCTCCCCGGGCCAACTCGTGCGCTGCATGGGGGGCTGGCAGGAGTATTCGGTGCACGGCGCAAGCGATCTGAATGCCGTCGCCGACAACATTGACCCACCGTCCTATGCGCTGTCGGTGCTGGGGATGACGGGCCTGACCGCCTACGCGGGCATGATCTGGCAGGCCGGGGTTCGCGCCGGCGAATGCGTGGTCATTCCGGCGGTGACCGGCGGCGTCGGCTCCGTCGCGGCGCAGCTTTGCACGGCCCGCGGCGCCCGGGTGATCGGCATCGCGGGCTCAGGCGAAAAATGCCGTTACGCCGTCGAGTCCCTCGGCGCTGCGGAATGCATCGACCGGCGCAGCGAAGATGTCGAAGCGCGCCTCGGCGATCTTTGCCCGGACGGCATCGATGTCTACTTCGACCTGGTCGGCGGCGCGACACTGCATACGGCCTGCCGGAATCTGGCGCATTACGGACGCGTCGTACTCTGCGGCCTCGTGGCCGAATACAACCGGGCCGACCGGTCCCCGGGCCCCGGTCCCGGCCTGCTGATCGCCAGGCGCGCCGTCGTCAGCGGGCTCGTCGTCTACGACTACGAACGCCGGCGCGACGAATTCATCCGCGAATGCCTGCCGCTGGTGGCGCAGGCCAGGCTTACGCAGCGCGAGGACATTACCGCCGGCCTGGAAAACGCGCCGGCCGCCTTCCACCGCCTCATGAGCGGGAAGAACTTCGGCAAGGTGATCGTGAAGGTTTGATGGACGGTGTGGTTGAGGGCGGGCTCTGCCAGATCGCGACACCGTCCCTGCGTAACGACCGCTCGCGTTCACCCCTAGCAGCCCGTGGCAAAAGTCGCGCGAGCACCGAGACCGGCGGGGCGCCCGGCTGGCAAGGCGCGAGGAGGGAGAATATCGGGAATATTTGACCGACGAGCAACGCAGTCAGCCGGGATGCATCGCCGGTCGAATGCCGCGGGACTTTTGCCACGGGCTGCTAGGGCGGGTCGGCAGGTTCGGGATCCGCCGTGCGGCCGATCCCGAGATGCCCCTCGATATAGGAAACGCGCTGCGCAACCCCGGCCAGGGACTCGAGTATCAGGGCGTGCTCGTTCCTCATCGTGTCGTAAAGCATGTCGATGCGGGCGCCCTGCGCGTCGATGCGGGCGCCCTGCGCGTCGATGCGGGCATTGGTGGCGGAAAACAGCGTGAGCATGATTGTCACGATGATCGCCGCGAACGCCGCGCCCGCGCCGATGATCGCCCACGTGTCCGACTTCAATTCAAACAACCCGCTTCGCATTGTCCGCACCTTACCATGCTAATACGTCCACCGTACTTCGGCGGTACGCCCGATTCGAGGTCCGTTTCTTGCCAATGCGTAGAGTTTATCCCCGGCGGCGGTACGCAGGTCCAATCAATGACCGAACAAATCGTCAGGGTTTGACACCGGCCTCACTTGCGGGTGCGTCCAGGCGTCCGCGCAGCCATTCTCTTGCCCGCCCGCCGGGGGCGGTGCCCGTCAGCCGGGTCGCAAGGTCCGAGGCCGCCAGCAGCCGCGGCAGGTCGATGCCGGTTTCGAATCCCATCTGGTGCAGCATCATGACCACGTCCTCCGTGGCCACGTTGCCGCTGGCGCCCGGCGCGAACGGGCAGCCCCCGAGTCCGCCGATGGAGCTGTCGAACCAGCGGATGCCGGCATCAAGCGCCGCGTAGACGTTCGCCAGGCCCATGGCCCGGGTATCGTGGAAGTGGCAGCCGAGCTGTGCCGCGCCATGCTCCCCGACCAGTCCGGCGGCGAGTCGCCCGACCTGCGCCGGGTCCGCCGCGCCGATGGTGTCGGCCAGCACGAGCCGGGCCACGCCCGCCTCCAGGTAACGCGCGGCAATCTCCCCGACGAAGCCGGGGTCCACGGCTCCTTCGAACGGGCAGCCGAAGGCTACCGCGACGATGACGATGGCCTCGACGCCGTCGTCCCGGGCGAGACGGAGAATGTCGCCGGCCGCGCGTTCCGCCTCCGCGAGCGTCATCCGGACGTTGCGCTGCGCCATGGTTTCCGAAGCGTAGGCGATCGCGGTGACCGAAGCCGCGCCGGCCTGCCGGGCGAACCGGTACCCCATCAGGTTGGGCACCATCGAGGTGCAAGTTGTCCGGGACGCGCGGGCTGTCCGTTCGCCGCCGACAAGCTGTTTCAGCAGACGGTCCGTCCCCGCCATCGCCGGCACTGCCCTGGGCGAGGCGAAGCTGCCCACCTCGATGCGCCCGATACCCGCCGCTTCCAGCGCGCCGATCAGTTGCAGCCGCTCTTCCACCGAGAGTATCCGGCTCTGGCTTTGCAGCCCGTCCCTGGGGCCCACCTCGTTAATGACCACTCGCGCATCCATCAGCGAGGATATTATCTCAGCCTGCCTTGGGGGCCGCGCCAGGCGTCGCCGTCGATCGCCATCTGCCGGCTCGGTGCGATCCGCCCGCTCATCAACCGATGACCCCTTCGCCGCGCAGCCGCCCGATCTCTGCGGGTTCCATGCCAAGGCAGGCCCGGAGCACTTCGTCGGTGTGTTGCCCGAGGGTCGGAGCGGCGGTGAACGTCTCCCCCGGGGTGCGGGTGAGCTTGACGGGGTTGCCGGGTCCGCGGGTGCGCCTCCCCGAGGGGTGCTGCAATTCCACCACCATGTTGCGATGCAGCACCTGCGGGTCGGAAAGCGCCTGGCCGAACGAATTCACGGGAGCGCAGGGAATGCGCTTCTCCTCCAGGCGCCGCAGCCAGTTCGCGCAGGTATCCCGGGACAGCACCTCGTTGAGGCGGCGGTTGATGAGCTCGCGGTCGCGCCAGCGCCCGGGCTGTGTGTCGTACTCGGGCACGTCCAGCTCCGCGCAGTCGAGCACCTGCTTGAGGTTCTGCCAGAAGTTGTCCGTGATCACGGCGATCACGATGAACCCGTCGGCGCAGGCGAAGGTATTGTAGGGCACGTGGACGAAGTGCGAGTTGCCGATGGGCCAGGGGTTCTCGCCGGAGAGAAAGTGCATGGTCGCCATGTAGTTGAGCATGGAGATCTGCCCGTCGAGCATGGAGATGTCCACTTCCTGGCCGCGGCCGCTGCGTTCGCGTTCGTACAGCGCCGCCAGGACGCCCATCACGCCGAACATGCCGCCGCCCAGGTCGCCGATGGGAATTCCGGCCCGCACGGGGTGTTCCCGGTCCGGCCCGGTGATCGACATGCCGCCGCCGGTGGCCTGGGCCACCTGGTCGAAGGCCGGGCGCCGGCGCCCGGGTCCGCTTGCGCCGAACCCGGTCACCGTGCAGGCGATGATGCGCGGATTGACGGCGCAAAGCGACGCGTAGTCGAAACCCAGCCGCTCCGGTACGCCGGGGGTGAAATTGCTGATCACGATGTCGGAGACGCTCACCAGTTCGTGGAACAGCTTGCGTCCCCGCTCGTGCTTCAGGTCGATGGCGATGCTTTTCTTGTTGCGGTTCAGCGTAAGGAAGTACGCGCCCATGCCGTCCAGCGAATGCTTCGGGTCGGTCGCCAGCAGCCGCCGGGTACCTTCGCCGGCGAGCGGTTCCACCTTGATGGTTTCCGCGCCCAGGTCCGCCAGTATCATGCTGGCGTAGGGTCCCGAGAGCATGTGCGTGAGATCCAGGATGCGGACCCCTTGTAGTGCGCCAGACATGCCGGGCCGCTACACGAACTTGGTCGTGCCGAGAAACGCGGTGGCCGCGATGCCCACCCAGTACACGTACGCCAGCCGCTTGCCGAACCGCAGGGACTTCGCAAGCTTGTGTTCCACCTCCGCATTGGGGCCTTCGGCCAATACGCGGAAAAGTTGCGTCCATTCCCGCATGACGAAGCGCAGGTACAGCCCGATGACAAGCAGCAGGCTGTAGATCAGCACCTTGTAGGAGAACCACATCAGGCCCGGCCCGGAACGGAACGGCCCATGGCCGAGCAGCGACAGCACGGCCGATACCAGCAGCACCGGAATGACCACGTAGCGGATGCGCTCGTCCCATAGGGTCAGGCGCACGCCCAGGTCGGTCTCCCGGTGGGCGAAGGCGGCCCAGCACAGCGCCAGCCAGCCGCCGGACACGGCCCACATGCCCCACAGCCAGGACCCGCCGTACGGCTGTATTCCATACATGTTGCCCATGTGCAGGCCCAGGGGCAGCAGCAGGATGATGCCGGTCCTGGCGAGTATGTCGATGCGGTAGGCCGTTTCCATGTGCCGGCGCCGCTCCTCCATGGAGAGGCCGGGGTTGACGACATGGCGCGAGGTCTGGAATACGCCCCACTCGCCGCCCAGCCAGTACACCATCGCCAGGATGTGCAGCCATCGGAGCACCAGAACTTCCGCTATGGGCATGTCATTTCTCCAGCGTCAGCCGGCGCGTTCGGCCGCGCCGGGCGCCGCGTCCGCCTGCACCCCCAGGGGGCGTACGCGGGTGAGCGCGGCAAGCGCGGTCAGTATCAGGGCGGCAAAGATCAGAAAGGGGATCTCGTAGCTGCCCGTGGCGTCGTAGATGACGCCCGTCAGCCAGATGCCGAGGCCGCCGCCGGTGGCGTCGAGCACCGTGATGGTGCCCAGTATCTTGCCGGCGTCGCGGGTGCCGAAGGTGTTCATGACGGTGAGCTGCAATACCGTGTAGACCCCGCCCCAGCCCAGCCCGAAGGTCACCACGGCGATCCAGATCAGCGCGATGTCCATCCGCACCAGGATCAGCGAGCCGAGCAGCATGACCAGGATGTTGCCGTAGAAAACCTTGCGCGGGTCGAGGAAGTCGCTCGCAAGCCCGAAGGCGAACTTGCCGATGAGGGCGCAGAAGAAGAACAGGCTGACGGCGTTGGTCGCGGTCCGTGCGTCGAACTGCGCGTCGCTCATGTACAGGAAGATGTGGGCCTGCACGCCCAGGACCGTGTAGAAGGTGGTCATGGCGATCACCGCCAGCGCCCAGAACGTGGGGCTGCGCAGCGCCGTTGCGAAGCTCACCCCGCCGCCGGGCGGGATCGCCCCGCCGGAGCGCGCTACTGTGCCGGCATCGGGATCGGGTGCTGCGCCTGGAGCCCCGGCTCCCGGCGCGGGACGGGCCGGCTGCGGCGCTTCATGCACCGCGAACCAGGTGATCAGCAGCAGCACCGCCGGGAAGACGCTGCCCCAGGCGAATGCACCGCGCCAGTTCAGCAGTTCGATCATGGCCGTGCCGTACTGCGGAAACACGATGCCGCCCAGGCTCGTGCCCATGAGCGCGATGCCGATGGCCGTGCCCCGGTACCGGGTGAACCACTTGGACACCAGGATGACCGCGGCGTTGAGTCCGCAGACCACCAGTACCAGTGCGAAGGCGGCATGGATCAGGTACAAACCGGCGAGGCTGCCGAGACGGCTGTAGGCGAAATAGCTGAGGATGAGCACGGCCCAGCCGGCCAGCATGCAGCGGCGTACCCCGTAGCGGTCCAGCAGCACGCCGACGAAGGGCGCGGCGAGCCCCGCGAGCAGCAGCGTCACCATGTCCCGCAACTTGATCTCGCCCCGCGACCAGCCGAACTCGTTGATGAACTCGACATCGAAGACCGACAGGCCGGATATGGTCTGCCCGTTGCTGACCATCAGCGCAATGCTCGCGAACGCGGCGATGAACCACGGGTAGAGCTTCCTGTCCTTCGACCCGATCATGGTCCTGTCCGGGCGATCCTGTGCGGCGACGGATAAAGACCTAATGTATTATCATTATGCTTAACTTGCAAACCGGAGTATGCAAATTCGGGAACGGCCAGAGCCGGTACCAACCAGTGGGTTCGGATCGGCTGGAACGGATCCTGGGGTATTGCCATCCTTCCGAGTTACGCTGTAGTTGATATATCATTATGCGGAACCAGTATCGGGGCTTGCCCGTGACAGCATTCGACACGCTCCTGGGCGAATCCCAGTTCAAGGAACTCGACAAGAATTCCCCCACGCCTCTGTACTTTCAGCTCTACAGCCTGCTGAAAGGCCTTATCCTGGACGGCACGTTGTCCTTCGGTACCCGAATGCCCACCGAGGAAGTGCTCGCGACACTGTTCAGCGTGTCGAGGATCACGGCCAAGCGGGCCATGGACGATCTGGCCGGGGAGGCGCTGCTCGAGCGCCGCCGGGGCAAGGGTACGCACGTGACCTACAGGTACTCGCCACGGCCGGTGAAGGCGCCGCTGGTGGGCATGCTGCAGGAAATCGAGACCATGGCGAGGAACAGCCGTGCGCGGGTCATCCGATGCAGTCTGCAGGAGCCGCCACAGGCGATCCGCGACGAGCTGGGACTGGAGCCGGGCGAACAGGCGCTGCACCTGGTCCGGGTTCGCCGGCGGGACAGGAGAGACTTCGGCTACTACGTAAGCTGGACTGTGGGTGTGGATATGCCGGAAGACCCGTCGATCTTCGAAAATACGCCCAGGCTGTCCTACTTTCGGGACAAGGGGCTGGAGGTGACGCACGTCACCCAGACCCTCAGTGCCATTGAAGCCGACGCTGCCGTAGCCGAAGCGCTCAACGTCAAGCCCGGCAGCGCCCTGCTGAGCCTCACACGCCGCTCGTTCAACAAGCACTCCGGCGGCGAACGCATGCACGACCACCTGCACGTGCTCTACAACCCGCAGCACTTCCGGTACGAGATGGACCTGGAAATCGATTGAGCGGCGTGCGGGAAGCGGAGCCGAACGGGTCCGGCCGATCAGCGCCAGGCGGCGCCGCCCACCCAGGTGCCGGCAACAGCGCGAAAGGCATGAAACTCGACTTCCCCGTACAGGCCTGCTCGAAAATACGGATCGTCGTGGAGCAGGGACTCGGCAACCGCCCGGTCATCGGTGAGGTAAACGAAAGGGGCTTATCCCGATAGGTTGACAACATGACGTCCGGTTATGCGTTCCCCGAAGTATCCGTCGCAAACAGTCGGTTTTAGCGGAATGCCATGCTCTCATGTTATGGGGAACTCCCTTTGTCAACCTATCGGGATAAGCCTCCAAACAAGTACCGACAAGGGGAACTACAAATGAATCTCACGCACTCTGTCTTCGCGAAGAACACGCTTCTGCTACACATGGCAATGGTTTCGGCGATAGCGGCAAGCGCTGCGAATGGACAGCCTTCATCCGCAGTCAGCTTGTCTTTATCGATTGACGATCCCAGGCCCGTTGCGGCAGCCGCACAGGTATTGATGAACAGGCACGGCCTGATCGTCACATATGAGGACCCGGCTTACGTCCACAATAGCGACGTGATGGATGGCAACAGCCAGGTTCGCAGAGACCGGAACTTCTCTTCGGATCGTGTGTTGGTTCCGATAGGCGGACGAATGGACTTCGAATATTCCGCCTCCGGCGAGGGCGGGGCATTCACGGCGGTGCCCGAAGTCGTCAGAGACCTGGTGGACTATCACGCACTGGGTGGGGGTGCCGGGCGATTTCGGGTGTCGGAATCTGGCGACTATGTCCATATCATACCCGAACAAGTAAGGGATTCGTCCGGTCTTTGCTGTGTAAAAGGTACCACGCGCAGGCACGGGCAAGCCTCGGAGGGGGTAGTTTCTCCGATGTCATGAGCCTGTAGCCACGCCGTCGCGACGAAGTTGGGCGGTGTGGGCGTCCCCGCGTCAGGCCCGGTGCCGTGTCTTCGGGCGCGTCGGCATGAAGGCTGGGTTCAGGCGGCGCTCGGCGCGGCGATTTCGCCGGTGGCCGGGTCGCAGTAGTGTTTCTTCAACATCCGGATCCAGCGCGGGGCGTTGCGTTTGACCATCAGCGCCTCGTAGTCGGTTTCGGGGTCGCGGTACGGGGCGTTGGACTTGAGCAGGCAGTAGATGACGCGCAGCAGCTTGTGGGCGGTGGCCACCGTGGCGCGCTTGTAGCCGCGCCGCACGGCCGGGGCCTTGTGGTAGCCGCGGAACTGGCAATCGTGGGTTCGCGCGGCGGCCTGCGCGCACTCGATGAGCACCTCGCGCAGGGTGGTATTGCCGCGGCGGGTTCGCCCGCTGCGTCGTTTGCCGGCGCTTTCGTTGTTGCCCGGACAGACCCCGGCCCAGGCGGCGCAGTGGCGGGCGGAGGCGAACACGCCGATGTCCGGGCCCAGTTCGACCAATATGGCGCAGGCGCTGTGGCGGTCGATGCCGGGGATGGTGGCGAGCAGGTCGATTTGCGTCTCGTGCCCGGCCAGTCCGAGCCGGATTTGGCGGTCGTATCGGGCGATGCGCGCGGTGGCGTCGCGGAAGGCCCGGAGTTGATCGTGCAGCAGGAAGCGCCCGTCGGTGTCCAGTTCCGCCGACAGGGCGTCGCACAACGGCCCGGCATGGCGCCGGACATGATGCGACAGGCCCTCCAGGATGCTGGCCCGGTCGAGTCCGCCGACCAGGCCCTCCAGGATGCGCAGCCCGTTGGCGCCGAACAGGTCGGAGAGGATGCCGCCCACGCGCACGCCGGCGGCGTCGAGGATCTTGTGGATGCGGTTGCGCATCCGGGCCCGTTCGCGCACCACCTGGCGGCGCAACCGCGAGACCTTGCGCAGGGCCCGAAAGCGCGCCGGCGGCACGAGGCTGGCGCTGCACAGGCCGAACTGGCAGATGCGCGCCAGCCAGACGCTGTCGGCGATGTCGGTCTTGCGGCCCTTGATCTGCTTGACGTGCTGGGCATGCACCAGCAGCACCTCGACGCCCGCCCGCTCCAGGGCGTCGTACGGCGCCTCCCAGTAAATCCCGGTCGCCTCCATGACCGCGGCGCTCACCCGGTGTCCGAGTAACCAGTCCGACAGGGCCCCGAGGCCGCTGGGCAAGGCGCTGAACGTTCGGGTGCGCATCTGCGCGTCCGCCCCGGGACGGGCCAGCCGCACCGTGGCGGCGATCTGCATCTTGTGCACGTCCAGCCCCGCGGCGCGGGCGTGGATGACGTGCATCGTGTCGGTGTGTACCATCGTGTCTCCTCCTCCGGTTTGGGTGATCGGGGTGGAAGCGGGGACCTTCGGCCGGCCGACACGCATCCGAACGGATGCGGCACGCTTTGCTGTACGTCCACGGCCTGGCCGGGAACAAGGCGGGGTGCGAAGCCGTCGGTCGGGACAGTTTGGAATCGGGCATCGAAGCACCGCAAAAAAAGCGTCCACTGGCCCGCTTCCGCCTTCGATCATCCGCCAACCGGGCGCGCGGCGCCAGCCAACCGCGCGAGAACTACCGGTTCGGCGCCGCGGCCACGCCCTTTTTCATGCGCGACGGGGTGTGCGGAACTCGCCGATCATGGCTGTTTGGACCGCTTATCCACCCGTACTGGATGCCCGCGTCACAATTGAAAGTGCGGACAAGAACGCGCTTGAGATCATTCAGGAACTGCTCGCTGCAATCAGTACGGCAACTGACAGCACGGTTGTAGTAGGAACCGCTCCGATCAATCCTCTCTTGCAATCGACTCCCCCTGTCGATGCGGACGACAGAGTCGCAAGGGAAGTATTGGCCGATGTATTGAGCAGTGTGGATTTTGCACGTCTGACCTGGATGCTTTTCTACGATCCCGGGCAGCGCATGTTCGCTCTGAATGTTCTCCCAGCCAGGATGCCGAATCTCCCGACCGATCTTACTGCTCAAGATGCGCTTCCTGCCGCAATCGATCCCGCTGCCGGGCGAGTACTACCCAGCACGGACTAGAAGCAGTCGCGCCCGTGCTTCCTTTCCTGAATTCGGGTGGCCGCAAACAATCGGATGCTTCCGCGCTCCACGCTCGCCAGCAGTTCGTCGCCGATTGCGGAACCGGAATGACCGAATCGCGCTGTGTGCGCTGACCCGAGAAAGTGGGCTTCGTTGCTGCGGTGCTGGCTGGACCCGAAGGCTCCTGCGCCGACCATCGGCCACGACCCCGAGGCTCCGCGTTCGGGCTCAATCTGGACCAGGGCTGACGGTAAGCCTCGGCATCCAAGGCGTACCGGGTTTTCGGTGGCGGGAAAACGATCGGCGCCATTCTTTCGTCACGGTGGCAACAATCGTCGTCCGGTGCCGTCAGGCAGCGGATCCTGGTAGTTGTTGAGTGAACCTACGATGAGCGACGACGAAGGGCCTCAGTTCGTTCCCGCGAAGGGGAGCATTGTCGGGGGATACTCGACGGACAAGCGCGGACGCCTGAAGGAGCGCTAAGGCGTAGCGGTCTTGGGAGGATGCCTCTTGGCGAGTTCGACCATGGCACGGAGTTCGGTACGGAAGGTCCTACTGGCCGCAAGGTCATCGACGTTTACGGATAGACGACCTTTGCCGTCAATGTAGACGGGTGCCTTCTCGATGACCGTGTCGTCGGAACGTCTGGACGAAGATCGGTTGTGGGAATCTGTCACTCTTGAACCGCTTGGGTTGAATCTTTGTCTCACCCATACGTACCTGAATTGGAAGGTCAGGGCAAGCGTGGCTTGTCCAACGCCTGTTTACCCACCGGTTTCGCTGTGCGGCAAGGCAGGGATCGCATCATTCACGGTGAATTCGTGCCTGAAGGTGTGCTGCAGCACACTTTCAACTTCAAGTTAAAATCCATGATCCGACCGTAAGATATTGTTTTAACTGGTCGGGGTGAGAGGATTTGAACCTCCGGCCCCTGCCTCCCGAAGTCAATTCAGACCCCTCGATACAGCCTAAGTAATTGATTTTCCGTTCGGTTCGCACCGTTTCAGGCCCGTTGGAACCGCTGAATCGGTGCGGAATCGGTGCGCTTGCGCTCCATCGCCCGCACTGCCGTAGCCATGTGATCGGGATGGTGATGCCCATAGACACGCTCTAGCACGTCGAGAGACACACCAAAGAAACCAGCCGCATCCCACTTCTCCGCCCCGTTCTGTAAGGCCCAGGTGATCGCCGTATGGCGTAGATCATGGCGTGTGCAATGGTCTATGCCCGCCACTCGTAGAGCCGCCTTCCAGACCGTTTTGACAGCCGCCACACGGGACCCTCGGAAGTGGACCACGTACCTTGCGCCGTCCCGCTCCCATCGCCTCAGATGGGCAAGCAGCGGTCGTGGAATCGGAATCGGAGGAGTCCTCTTTCTCGTTTCGGCCTGCCCCTTGCCGCGCCGGTACATGATGCCCCGCGCCGTGTCTATCCAGCCGCCCTCTGTGTTCGGCATCCAGCGGAGCCGTAGAATTGCGTCAGAGCGCGTCCCGGTGTACAAGGCGATAAGGATGAAGCGAACCAAATGCTCGCCTCTGGCGTTAGCTCGCGCGGCCCTGAGTAGCTTGGCGGCTTCATCCCGCTCTAGCCAACGGTCACGCGCTGGCGGCTTCGGCGGGAGCGCAACCTTCGGCGCATTCGCAAGGTAGCCTTCGCGAGCGCAGTAGTTGACCGCAGCCTGTAGGGTCCCTAGTTCCTTCCGCACGGTTGCCGGCGCTCGGTTGCGCTCGCGCTGGTAGCGCCGCGCCATGCCGCCGGTGATGTTCCTCACCAGTTCGGTACCGATCAACGGGATCATTGCCTCCATCGCGTACAAAATGCGCTCCGGGCATTTGACCGTCGGCGCATGCTGCACCGCGTAGATTTCCAGAGCCTCCGCTATGGTGAGTTGATCGGAAGCACGTCGGCTGTCCGGCCTGCCGTGTTCGATGATGTACTTTGCAAGTCTTTCCTCAGCTTCCGAACGGATGCGAGTGCGCGTTGAGAACGCTCCACGCGATGGGTCTTTGATGATCCAGATTCCGTTGTCCGGTCGTTTCCAGATTCTGATTCCTTTCGCTTGTCTTGGCATTTTGACCTCTCCATGATTTCGTCAAGATCGTTCGGGTTGATGCGGATGGCACGCCCGAATCTCATTAGCAGCCCGCTATCCTCTGCAATGCGCCTGAGCGCAGCCGCCGGCACGCCCAGGTGATCGGCGGCTTGTCGGACTGTGAGTAGTGCGGGCATCGGTCTAGCTTCCGCTCGCCTCTGCCTGATCGTCGGCCATGTCGCCCATGTCAACGTAGTCCGCCAAATCGACGCCCAACGTGTCTAGCGCCACCTTGCGCCGAGATCGCTTCCAGTCCGCCGGCAGAAACCGGAACGCCGGCCCCTTCTCGCGAACCATGAACCACAACGCGAACCGCATTGCTTGAGTGAACGACGGCCTTTCGTAACCGTGCTCCGATTTCATGTACTCGACAACGGCATCCAGCGCTTCACTGTCCGAAGGCTGATGCGCCGTTCGCCCGCGCAGCCGAAGTGCGGCAACCGATCTTTTCCTTACGTCTATCATGGCGACTCCCTGTAAACGAGTTGTTTACGGGAGTTTACAGGGGGGGGGGGGGGGGGGGGGGTCGCTCTGCAAGTCAGGGGTCGGCCAGCCTCCGCATTCGCGCTTGCACGAGCTCCTTGCCCATCATGCGCCGTAGCTTGGCGACACGCTTCCGCTCTGCCTTGTCGTAGGCACGGGTAATAGCAACGTGTTCTTTTCCGAGCAGGTAGTAAGCAGCGTTCAAACGTTGTCGAACGTAGCGGTTATCCCTGCGAACCATCTTGAGAAGCCTGCGCAGCGCCGCCCATTCGTCAGCGGTCACGTCCTCGAAGTTTTCAGAAAACGCCATTAATCATCGGGCAGGAGCAGACCGGACAGAGCCGCCGCCCGATCTACTTCCATTCCGCCGCCTACCATGCTCTGAAAGGCCCGTGCTCGACCTTGCACGTCGGAGGCGAACAGAGCATCGAAGTCCAGTGCAACCGGCATCCCTAGCTTGCGCTCGGCCTCTGCCGAAACGATCTTCCCGACTGGCGCGATAGTCGCATGAAGGAACTGCCGCAGAGCCTCCCTGAGTGCGTTCTGAGAGCCGCCAGCTTCGGCCAGTCCCGCCAGTACCGGAGACACGCCGCAGGACGCCAGAATGGACGCTACAGCCTGATAGCGCAGCCTTACGAGACTGTCAGGCGGATTCGCACCGAGACGCCTCGGATTCCATTCGCTCTGCGGAGCGTTCACCCGGCCCTCAGTCCATCCGCCCGCCGTGGAGGTGACCATAGCGATTCGCCCCTTCAGGTTCCGCAGTTGACCCCTCAGCTTCGCCAGCGGGTCGGAGTCGTCGTCGGAGCCGGCCAGGTCCGCCGGTGTCGGCAACACGTAGCCAACGGTAGCAGACGCCTCTTCGCTCAGCGCCCGCTCAAGTCCACCGGCCAGCGCTCCGGTCGTCTTGGCGAACTGAAGGGGAGAGATGCCCTTCCACGGCGCTCCCCCTGCCACGGCATAGCGAACGTGGACTACCTGATGCGCTCGAAGAGTGCGCTGAGAAGTGCTCGACGGCCCGACGAGATCAACCCGGTATCGCCACGTTGACTCGTCTGCTCCCCCCTCCACCAGCACCAGCACGGCAGGACGAAGAGGCTTGCCCGGTTCAATGGCCAGAATCGCCTCACCGTGACGCACCAGTTGACGTGCAATCCAGGCAAGGTTCAGCGGGTCGAAGTAGGGGTCCCCCCCCTCTGCCATTGCGAAGCACCGGGACCAAAGGCCCGCAGCCGTTTCCAGCGCCGCGCCGAACAGCGGGTTTGCATCGACCTGTCCCTCCGCAGCGGCATAGAGCTGATCCAGCAGCGCATCGGAGTAGCCCTGCCTTGTCTCGGATTTCGTCCACGGCCAACGCATGATTACTCCCACAGAGCCGCGATGACGCGGTAACGCTTCCCGGAGCCGCCCTGAATGCGAAGCTCCCAGGAACCGGAGTTGTTTCTGATTCTGACCGTCATTTCGTCGGCAACCGAAGCATCGGCCCCGGTCAAAACCCTCGTGAAAAGGTTGAAATTGCTCGGATACGCGCCGCCGTACATGTCCCGGAACAGAGCCAGGTCGAGATCGCCCATGGCCCAGAATTCATGGGACCCGCTGATCTTGATGGCAACCGTGAAGCGCTTCGCCGTGGACTTGATGGCCGTGACCTCGGCCGGAGTCAGGTTGTGATCGTTGACCGCCCCGGAGTTGCTCGACTCGTCCCAGACCAACGTCTTTGTGAGCGCGCCTCCGCCCTCTTCCAAAGCCTCTACGCGGGTTTCCAGTTCGGCCAGTTCGGTTTCGGCATGGCCGGCTGCCCGCGCCGTTGCCCAATGGAGCATCACATAGCCAACGGTAGTGGTCACTATGTCGGATGAAAGGCTTGACCGTTGCGCGCCATCCCGGGCAATCAGGATCGCACGTCGGGATGAATCAAAATCCAGCCCTATCGTATGAGTGCCGAAAGTGTAAATCCCTCCCATTTGACGGTTAACGCAATCCTCGGCCCGCATGATCGGAGTTGCGCCCAAGTTCCCAAGTATGAATTGGACGAATCCCGTAGCAGGCACAACAAACGCATCTGCCGATTTTTGCTTGTATGGTTCGCGCCCGGTTTCCCATTGAATCGCGCTCGTTTTGCGTGTCGCCGTTGCTGCCGGGAGTCCGTTGACAATCGCCTTGATGCCCTCGACACGCGCGATTTCGGCAGTGAGCCGCCTATCCTCAGCCTGCCGTTCATCGGCTTCCACGCTGACAATCGGATGAACCACATGCTCGATGGCCGGATCGGCAAGTGACCTCGTACCGTGATAGGTCGCCTCTGTGACCATCACGTTACCGTGATAGCGACCTTTCGTGACCACTCGGATTGCCCATCTTTTCGCGCCTGCATCACCCACCGGAAACTCTGCCGTGCCGGTCGTCGATAGCCCCGTCACCGGCAGATTGTGCTCGCCGATTACAGCCCCGGTGTCTCTGACTTGTAGCAGGAGCTCTACATCGGTCGGCCGGAAATTGACTTCCGTACCACCCACAGTCCACCGGCACCGAATGAATGCACCGGACTGATTAGCTTGTTCCGCCGTGATATTGAACGACGTATCTTCGGCATCGGTTTCGTCCACCACGTCGGCGTCGTCGGTGGTTCCCACGTCGAAGTCTATTTCGGTGTTCGCCGCCGGTAGTGGTGTGTCCTGTTCGCCCGTGAACAGCCCGTCGAACGTCTTGCTGCCGGGAATGCCGTCCGCGTTACCCTGTACGGCCCACGCGGAAACGATCCGCTCTATGAACGTTTCCAAGTCGGAATCGCTACGCCCGGACCTCGGAAAGGTGAACACTTCCTGAAACACGTTCGCGGAAGCCGAAAAGCGAAACACCTTCACTTCGGTAGCGGAGTAGCCAATCACCAGGTCCTGATCTTTCTCGCCCGATATACGGGTCTGAAGCACGGTCGGATTCGTCGACGGATAGACGGTCAGGTAGTGCGGGATGCGCGACTTCGGAATGAGTCCGGTAGTCGCCGCCGCGTTCAGCTTGGCACGCACCGCCGGCGACAGCTTCACTTCCAGTACTGCATCAGACTGGATGTTGGCGCTCCCGACTGCGTTTCCAGCCAGTTCGCTCGCGCCTACCGCGTTCGCCGCCAGGTGGTCCTCGTCAATGGCATCGCGAGGAATCTTCGCGCCCGTCACGGCATCATCCGCAATAAGCGCAGTCGTTACCGCTCCCGCCGCAATCTTTCTGGAAGTCACGGCATCATCCGCGAGCTTCGGAGTGGTCACGGCACCATCGGCAACCGCACCGGCTGAACCGTCCGGCGGCGATGGTTGCCGTGCCCAAGCGGGAACAATGGACTCGACGAGAGTTCTCACCCGGTCGGCGAACGTCGAGAGGAACGAGCGATTTTCTCCCGCAGCCGCCGACGCCGCTTCGGCTGCCCGTTGCGCCGCCGCCGCCGCATCCCGAGCCGCTTGGTCAATGCCAGCGCCCCCAGGAGAACTGGTGGCGGATTCGCCGTCAGCCGCACCTATGATGCCCGCCTGCCGCTCTAGCCAGGGCCCGATCAACGCGAGTGCGCCTGAATTCCTGAACGGGAGCGAGTAGCCAGCCGCGGAAGGCGCTTCAGGAGCGTCGAAGAGGTATCCACTGAACCTCATGAAACATTCCGCAGCTACGGCATCGGGCAGATTCCTCGTCGGCAGAGCCTCGATGTAGGCGCTCGACGCCGCCGCAATCCACGTCAGGGAAGGCTCGTCGGCATCGACGCGGAGCCGCATCGCAAGCTGAGCGATGGTCGGATAGTGAGAAGCCATCAGACAAGCTCCGCCGGGTTAGCCCACCATGGGAGCGAGATCTGGCCCGGAGCCGGCGGGTCGTCGGGATCCGGGATCCACCAGAAAAGATTGAGCCATCCCGCCCGGTCAGCCGCGTATTTCAGAAGCAGCGTCCGGAAGATAGCGGACCTGTAAATCCGCACTTCACCCTCATCCCGGTAGACCGTCTCCGGGTCGTCGTGGTCGATCAATGGACGCGCAACCACCGGCGCGAGCGCATCGGCGTCTACAAGCGATTTTCCGGCAGGAGTATTCGCCGCCGCATCATCAATGGTGAAGCGAAGATCGCCGCCGGTTGCAGCCAGTGAAAGGCGCATGCCGGACAGCGTGCTCGCAACGACGTTGTGAGGACCTCGATTGCCGATGATCGCGAGCACCTGCCAGGCCCCGGAATTCACCCGCTGCACGAGAGGCTGAAAAGCCTGTTCCTCGAATACAACGGTCGTCACCGGAGCAATGCATTCGCAATCGCACTTCGTTTTGGTCGGGATTCGTCCACGCGCCCAATCCCGCCGCTTGCGCCCGCCTGTCATGGCCGCTTTCTTCCACGCGCCTCGAAGCTCTACCGCAGTCTCCCGGTATGCCGGTTGCTCCACCAGAGCAACGCCCGTCAGAGCCGCCTCACGTATCTCCCGCGTGAACGATGACGTGTCGAAGCGCTCAGCGAGACTGCGAAATTCGATGCTCATGCGGTCAAGTCCATTGCGGACCATTGCCCGGACCTCTGCGCTCGCGTCGAATTCCACCTCCACGCGGTTCGCCCGCTCCCGGATTTCGGGAGTAGTCGATACGATTCTGCCGGGATCGTGCTTGACGTTGATCGTGGGAGATTCAGGTCGAAGCGAACCGGGAGCAAAGACCTCGGAAACGCCGCGCCCCAAGTCGGCACGATCGCCGTAGGTCATTGCGACTCCGGCGATGCGCCCGCCGCGTAGCTCGACTGGTGCTAGAGCCGCGCGGCGCTCAATCAGGCTGTTTTCACCTGCCATTCGGCGAACCTGCCCGGATACCGAACCAGTACATCGCCTAGCAGGATATGCAGCGTGACGTGCTGAGTCGCGCTCGCGCTCCCGGTATAGGGATCGGTGATCGCGATGTTGCCCCATACCGGCGAAACCGCGCCCGCGCCCGCCGCGCCCTTTGCCGCGCCGCTGCGAACGATAATGGACTTGCCGACGTTGCCAGCGCTGTTGGCCGCCATGTTCGCCGAATTGCGAACGCCGATGCCGTGACGGTTGCACCAGTCAAGATGCGTCACGCTGTCGTCATTCGTTGCGAACAACGCCGCCAGCTTCGCGTAGACCGTCGGATTGTGAAGCACCCGAAGATGGCTCAGAGCATGCGCGAACTTGCCCTCGACGTAACCGGCCAGATCGCTGGCCGCGTTGGCGAACGTGTTGGCCGCGTCCTGCGCCGCGTCGGCTGTCAGTTGACCCTGCAGGCCCGCCAGATTGTCCCCGGAACCATCGCCTTTGATGATCTGGTTATCCACCGTGTCGGCAAGCACCATGCGGAGATTCTCGCGTAGCGAAGCCTCGAAGGCAGGAATGCCCACCTCGGCCAGGTCCTCGGCCCGCAACGTCAGGCGAGCGCTGATCCGCTTCGGCTTCGCGCCGATGACCGTGAATCCCGCCGCCGTCGATTCCTGAGCATCGCCCTTGCCTTTCGCGCCGGCTGTCAGGTCCGTTGTCAGTCGCGGAATCGAGTACTGGCCGGACGGAACGCGCGGCATCTGGATTCCCAGGTAATCCGCCATGCTCATTGCGAACACGGACGGAACCAGCGACGTCATGTTGATGCCGATGGTTCCCGGAACGCCCGTTGCGGCATCGGCCCGTTGCTCCGGTTGCTCTTCGCCCTCGAAAGCCTCATACGGGATTTGCCGCTCTTCGCACTCGACAGCCTGCCGGAATTCCTCTTCCGCGCCGTTCACCCGCGCGCCGCGCATCCCTGCCGCAAGGTAGCGCCCGACGCTCACCCGCTCGCGCAAGTTCCGCAGTTCCCGTTGCTCCGGAGTCTCGGTAGGCACTTCGCGAGTCTCAAGCTCTGTCGCATCCAGCACGATAGCGGCCCGGTACTCCGGTTCCAATGCGGCCAGCTTGGCTACCGCCTCGTTCAGCGCCGTCGCGTGATCGTCGGCAGACTGCCCCTCGGCAGGACCTTCCCGGAGAGAAGAAACTCGCGAGCGAATCTCGCTCATCTCGACCGCGATTTGGGTTGACGTTCGCTTGTCCGGCATGGCGCGCCCTCGATTGATCGGAAAAACCGATGATAGCACGCCGAATTAATCGCTCAAGTCACTCGATTGGTAAAAGTGACACTAGCGTCACTTTTACCAATTCAAGCAGATTGTGCCGCAGTAGATTCCCTCCCCGCGCGCGCGGGCGAATCCGGCATTCGGCGCTTGGCCGTGGAATTGCGGATATTCCCTCCCCGCGCGCGCGGGCGAATCTTGAAACGGGTCCCGTCGATTTCAACCGTGCCGATTCCCTCCCCGCGCGCGCGGGCGAATCCACAAGCCGCCGCCGAATCCCGCAAAGACGACAATTCCCTCCCCGCGCGCGCGGGCGAATCGGAGCCACAGGGGCCGCGCCCACGCTTGAGGAAATTCCCTCCCCGCGCGCGCGGGCGAATCTTCGTCGCGCGGGACCTGATAGAGAACAGCCAGATTCCCTCCCCGCGCGCGCGGGCGAATCGCGATCTTATAGCAGAAGGTGCCACAAGATCAGATTCCCTCCCCGCGCGCGCGGGCGAATCCGCCGGGCGGAAGAACGCCGGAAACGGGACGAAATTCCCTCCCCGCGCGCGCGGGCGAATCAGCCGTTGTATCTGAGAGAACTTGCGGTTGCCGCATTACCAGCGGACCGCAGCAGTTGAGCGACTTCGGAAGGCCCGATCTTGTCAGGCGGGACCGGACCTGTTTTCAGGAGTCCCTTCACGAACGGCACGTAGCGGGCATAGTACGCCTCTTCGCCGAACCGCAGAACGTAGTTGATCGTTGCCCCGGTAGCAGTCCTAACCAGCGTCCGGTCGAACTCCAAAGACGCGCGCAGCCGTCCGGTACGAACCGGCGTGTCCCGCTCTATCCACGGCAGGACGTCAACCCTGAGTTGCTCATCGACAAAGAAAATGAAGTTGTACAGCGACTGCACGAATGCGGATTCCAGCCGATTTCGCAGCTTGTCGGTAATCACCGGCAGGTCCCTGAGAGGAACGGTCACGGGAGGTCCCTCCGGACTGATCGGAGTCGGCTTGAGAACGCCCGGCGGGTCGATGGGAAGATTCGCCATTACCGCACCAGTTCGATTTCCTGATACTTGCGCCGCCCGATGGCCGCTACTTCATCGACGCTCCAAATCCACGGCGCCGTTGTGATCGTCGGCGTTCGCCAGTTGCCCGTCCATACGCCTCGTATGCCTGCCGGCCCGTTCATCCACAGAACAAAGCCGATTTGACGTCCCAGGTCCCGGTCGAATCGCTGATAGGCTTCAAATGCCTCGTTGTACCGCACCTGTAGGCGCAGACGAACGCGGTTAATCAGATTCCCGCTGATCGTCGTATCCACGTACTGCCGAGGATAGCCCCGATCCATTTGACCGTGACCGGACCAACCGTTGACGATAGGGACGCCGGCGGAACTGCACTGCAAGAGTCGTTGCGTCATGGCGCGTGTCCGAACGGCGTTCCTGTAGGCATCGAAGTCAGGCATCAGAGTCTCCGCTGTCGGGCGATGTCCACCATTCTACCCGCCCAGGGTCGTCTTTCAGCCGGGAGGTTTTCCAGCCACGTCTTTGTGACGTGACACCCACGGCAGAGCGATTGCAGATTGTCTGGGTCGTAGGCATCGCCGCCGGCGTCCATCGGGACGACGTGATCCACTTCAAGCCGCCCAGGTCGTCCGCACTTCACGCACTGCCAGCCGTCCCGATCAAGCACCATGCGCCGGACGGCCCGCCAGCGCCGGTAGTTCAATCTGTTGTGAGACTTCGCCATTTGTATTACAGCACCGCGTAGATCGCCCCCAGACCCGCCCAAACGCTACCCGGTAGTCAGACCACCACCACTGGGCTTGTCACTTGTTCCACCGCGCGGAACAAGTTCGCCCAAACGCTACCCGGTAGTCAGACCACCACCACGCTAGTCTTGCCTCCCCGCGCCCTCTGCCAGCGTCCCAGCGCACCAGCGGCCAGCACCAGCGCAGCGGCGACATCATCCCTTGCGGAGTTGTCGCTGGTTTTCTTCACCAGACGGCAGTTGCCCTGATCGTCGTTCCGCACCATCGCAACCGCCAATGATGCGGTCACGAGGTCCCGACTGGCCGGTTCGCAGGACAGCGGCCCATCGAGTGCCAGCTTCCGAAGGTCCCGAATGTCAGCGCCGGCTTCGCTCCATCGGGTAACACGAGGCGACAGCGGGCAAGGCGGGATCGCGTCTTTCAGGTCCGGCAACCGGAAGCGGTCGGAGATGATTACCTTCGGCGTCCCCCATTCCGACACGGCCATATCGACCAGCATCCCAACAGGAGGTATTCGCAGCCCTTCGGCCACCCGGAGCCGTCCGCCAGCGGCCAGAGAACGGTACAGGCCCCTCGGTACTCTGTCGCGCTTTTCCTGAGCATCCAGCCCAGGAATGCCCGGACAGACGGCCACAGCTTCTATCCTGCCGGACGGCCACAACGCCACGGCGCTCGACCATGATCGTCCGCCGCCCAGGTCCACGCCCACTATCGGCTGTCCCGTTCTCTGCGCCACGTCACGGGAGAGAACCGAATCCCAATCTTCGGGTTTCAGGAGCATCACGGCAGAGTCCGAAGTCGGCACGTTGAGCCGGTAGCTCTTGAACCGGGCACGGAGCCGGCTGTCCCGGCGAGCCGCGTCCCGCTCGTCGAAGAGTACCTTCCGGGAGTCCGCGTACTTCCACATCAGAGGATTGCAACGCCGGATTTCGCTCGCCTTGTCCCATTTTTTGACATCGCCCCGCAGAGCTTGAACGTAGACAGAGCCGGTCGATCCAGCATCAATCATGTCGCCCCACCATGTACCCGGAATTCCTTGCGGCGCTAACGTTCCGATGTACAGGACTCGCAACGCGGAGCCGGGTTTGCCTTGTGCGGTTTCCACGGCATCGCGCATCAGTTCGCCGTCCCGCAGTTGCCAGCTACCGGGCTCGTCGCCAATCACCAACGGCACGTTGACAAGGCCCATCGCCGTCTTGCCGTTCGCTCCCAGGACTCGGAGCTTGGCATTGTTCGGCGCGCGGATGCCCACCTTAACCGTCGAATCCTGATAGACATATCCGGCGTCCTCTCCCAGGAAGTGCCGGGTCGCCTTGTGAACGATTCTGCCTTGTTCAAGCGATGCGGCCACAACGCATATCTCCTGATGCGGTTCGGCCCGCTCAAGCTCCCGCGCCGCAATCCAGCCGGCCAGCGTGCTCTTGCCGTTCCCTCTCGGAATCGACAGCGCCGCCGTTCGGATGCTCGCCCGCATCGACTTCCGCATGAACCGCTGTTGGAAGCCGAGCAGTTCCAGACCAGTCTCCATCAGTGCGTCCTCTCCCGATGATTCGGAATCATCTTGTGGAATCGCTGTATCGCAGCCATCACCGAATCAGCCGCGTCCTGATCTTCAAGCTCGACAGCCCGAACCATCAGATCGACCGACTCCCCGATGATCGCCGTCACGTTGTCCTCGTTGATGCCGAAGCGTTCAACGAGCTCGCCCAAAGTCTTGCACAACACGGCGTGCACAAAATCAGGTCCGCTCAAACTCTCCATCGCCGTCCCTCCTGCTGGTGGCCCTACGAACCCCCGCGATGCCCCCCCTTGGACCTCTAGGCCCCGCAGGGTCCCACGTCACCCCCTAATCAATCCTCAGACCGACTGGTTTACGTTCTCCCGAATCTCAGCAGGTCAGGCTATGCTTCGCCTGCATCCAGAGCGAAGGCGACAGCAACCAATCCCAGGCAGTGCATTGCCCAAGCTGGCCGCTGTCGCCGCGATGCCACGCCTTGCAGAGCCATACGCATTCGGCGATGCCAGTTCGCGCTACAGCGCTGGCACTAGTCGGGCATTCGTCCTGTAGCGGACTGTCCACGGCCCCGACAGCCACCGGCAGGGGGGGGAGTGCTCCCCCCTTGCTATCCGGTCACTGAACCACCGATGCGGCTCTGGAATCCCTCTGGTAGCCGCCGTACACCCATCGCGCCACATGCCTTCGCACGGCTACCAGTCAGGCTTGCCATGCTATCGCGCCCCGCGATGATGGGCTGAATCGGTGCGGAATCGGTGCGCTTGAGAATTGGCGAGATTTCGCCGTTCGTGCAAGTGCTTGAATGGACTAGGGAAATTTGGTCGGGGTGAGAGGATTTGAACCTCCGGCCCCTGCCTCCCGAAGACAGTGCTCTACCAGGCTGAGCTACACCCCGATTCCTTGGTCAAACGCAACACCGGATGCTCGCGTGCGAAGGGCCGGCGAGTCATCCGGTCAAATGAATTATATCGTACCTGGCTGCGGGTTAGAATCGACGCACCAATTCGAATTCAGGGCACGAGGTAGGTCCATGTCGCAATCCCTTCAGGCACTGCTGGCCGCTCTGCCGATCCTCGTGGCGGCGATTCTGCTGCTCAACACGCTGAAACATTCCGGCGCCATCACCGCGATTCGCGCCGGATTCGCCACGATCACGCCGGACCGGCGGGTGCAGCTCATCATCATAAGCTGGCTTTTCGGCAGCTTTATCGAGGGGGCGTCGGGGTTCGGCACACCGGCCGCGATCACGGCCCCGCTGCTGGTCGCGCTGGGATTCCCGGCGATGACGGCGGTGATGCTCGGCATGGTGGTCCAGAGCACGCCCGTGACCTTCGGAGCGGTGGGTACGCCGATTTTGGTGGGAGTACGGGGAGGACTGGACAGCCCCGAAGTCACGCAACAACTGGCCGCGGCGGGCAACATGATTGCGATCCATAACGTGGCGGCGGCATCAGCCACGGTTGGACTATTGGGCCAGGAAGGCGCGACGCTGCGCCGCACAATCATCCCGACGATCCATATACCTCGTCATGACGGGCGCGTTGGGCCTGCTCGCGGTGCGGTTCCTGGCGTAGCCGCCCGGCCCGCATTTCCGGGCCAACGCTGCGCTCAGTACGCCATCGCGTAGCAATCCCTGCGCACGTCCGCCCCGGCGATGCGTGCGCCGTGGGTTGGGTCGAGCAGTACGACCGTGCCGCATGAGGGGATGCCGAGGGGTTGCAGGCGATTCACCACGTGGCCCCGATCTTCCAGCGACCGAACCACCTGGGGCGGCAGGTCGCTTTCGACATTGAGTTCGTTGAAGCCCGTTTCATGCGGCCAGAACGAGGCGTAGAAGTGCAGGGTCTGCACCCGGGGCGCCTGGATAGCCTGATGCAGGTTGGGGTACCACTGGGATGGAAACTCCACGATGTTCAGGAACATCTGCAGGATGGTCTGTTCCTGGTTGTCGCCGCCGGGGGTGCCGATGGCGAGGAAGGGTTCCCCGCCGCGCAGCACGATGCTGGGCGTGAGCGTGTAGCGCGGCCGCGATCGGGGCCGCAACTGCGCGGCGCGGGTCTCGTCGAGCCAGAATTGCTCGCCGCGCACGCTCATGGCGATGCCGGTGTCCCCGAGAATCACCGCGCCGCCGATCCAGCCGCCGCTGGGCGTGCTGTCGAAGATGTTGCCGTCCTTGTCGATGACCGCGATATGGGTGGTGTCCTTCATGTTGTCCGTCCGGTCAACGGCGGCCACCTGGAGCCGTTCCGGAGCCGGGTTCGCGGCATCCGCCACCCAGTACTGCCAATCCTCGCGGTCACGCGACGGGTCGAACGCGAAGGGGTCCCCTGCTTCAAACGTCTCCGAGGCGCGCTCCATGTCGATCAACTGTGCCCGCTGAGCGGCATATTCCTTTGACAGAAGCCCTTCCGCCGGAACATCCACGAAGTCGGTGTCGGCGTAATAGGTGTCGCGGTCCGCGTAAGCCAGCTTGAAGGCTTCGATGATGGTGTGGAGATAGTCGGCGCTGTTGTGACCCATTCTCCTGAGGTCGAAGTTCTCCAGAATGTTCAGCGTCTGCAACAGCATCGGCCCCTGGCTGTTGAAGGACTGCTTGTAGACGGTATAGCGCTTGTAGGTCGTGCTGACGGGTTCTTCGACCCTGGCATAGAACTCCGCGAAGTCATCGAGCACGAAGGGCGTGCCGTGCGCCTGCAGGAACGCCACCATTTCCTCGGCGATGTCGCCCTTGTAGAAGCGGTCCCGGGCGGCGGCGATGCCGGCTTCGCGCCCGTTGGCGCTCTGCTGGCGTTCGGCCTCGACCATCCTGTTGAGCGTGTTCGCCAGCGTTGGCAGGCGGATGATCTCTCCCGACGCGTACATGGAGCCGTCCGGCCGCGTCCAGTACGCACGGTTGGCGGGCCACCGGTTGATGAAGTCGATTTCCCTGTAGATCGTGCTGACGGTGCGGGACCGCAGAGGGAAACCCACTTCCGCATACTCGATGGCGCGGGCGGCCACTTCCTCGAAACTCATGGTGCCCCAGCGCTCGAGCACCGTCAGCGCGCCATGCAGCGCACCGGGCACGACGGCAGGGTCGAGCCCGTAGCCGTAGAGGTCCCTGGCCCGATCGCGGTACCAATCGATGGTGGCGCCGCGCGCCGCCCAACCCTGGCCGATGATGGAAGTGACTTCTCCCTCGCTACGTGGATAAACGAGGATCAGCGATTCGCCGCCCAGGCTGTAGAGGTCCTGCTCGACGACGCCGCCCGTCAGCAGGGCCGCGACGCCGGCGTCGAATGCGTTGCCGCCGTTCTGCAGAATCTCGATCGCGGCGGCCGTGGTCAGCGGATGGCCGGCGGATACGCCGCCGTTGCTGCCCATGACGGGAGGACGCAGGTAATTGGGAACGACGGTGACGACTTCCGCCGCCATTTCCGTGTCCGCGTCTGAATCCGCATTCTGCGGCTCGCAGGCGGTCAACAGGAGCAACGCCGTGGCGGCAAGGGTTAATCGACTTGTTGATCGGATCATATGGCCTCCCCTGGTTCAGCACCCCGTGGCTAAAGTTCCACTGCAGGTTGCGGACGATGCATTCCCACCGGTCGCGTCGCTGGTGGACCAAATATACTCAATATTCTCACTCCCCGCGCCCTGCCGGTGCCGGGGTCTCGCGGGACCGCCGCTGCGCTCCGCCAGCTAGTCGGCACCTGGGAAGAACTTCTCCAGCAGCGGTTGATAGCCCTGGACGGCCGTGCGTTGCAGGTAGAACGACAGCCCTCGCAGGCCACCCAGTTCCTCGCCGCCGCCGGCCCTTCCCGGACCGCCGTGGACCATCGCCGGCAACACGGCGCCCGGACCCGGCGCAAACCCTGCGACCTTGTCTCCGCCCAGGGTCAGCCGGCCGTGAAACGGCGCCAGCGCCAGCAGCATCTCGCGGCCAAATCGCCGATCGTTGGAATAGACCGAGGATACCAGGGCGCCGTCGCCGCGGGCACAGATGGCCGCGGCTTCCTCCACCGAACGATAGGCCATGACCGTGACCGCGGGACCGAACACTTCGCGCGTGTGCACGATGTTCGCGGTGCCGGCATCCTCGCTATCGAACAGGAACGGCGTGACGAAGTAGCCGCGCCCGTTCGCCGTTCCGGTCAGTCCGCTGGGCTCGGCATCGCCCATGACCCGCGTGGATTCCGTCTCAAGGGCCTTGAGGCCCTCGCGAACGTCTTCAAGCTGCGCGGCATTGACCAGCGGTCCCACCCGCACCGACGCGTCGGCCGGGTTGCCCACGATCAACTCGCCGAGCTGGTCTTCCAGCGCTTCAATGCAGGCTTCGCGGCGCTCCGGCGGCACCAGCACGCGCCGGATCGCGGTGCATTTCTGCCCCGCCTTCTGGCGCACATCGGTGGTGATGTCGCGGATCATCTGGTGCCAGGCTTCGCTGCCGGGCGTCACATCCGGGCCCATCACGGCGGCGTTCAGGCTGTCCGCCTCGACGTTGATTCGCATGGAAGACTGAACGTGTGCGTCCAGGCTCCGCAGGCGTTTCGCGGTGCCGCTGGAACCGGTGAAGGCAAGTACGTCCTGCGGACCCAGGTGGTGCAGCAGATCGCCGGTGGAACCCGCGATGAACGACAGCGCGCCCCCGGGCAACACATCGGCGTCCACGAGCAACTCCATCATGCGATAAGCCAGCAGCGCCGTGCTCGTGGCCGGTTTGGTGATGACCGGCATGCCCGCGAGCAGAGCCACCGCAGCCTTCTCCATGAATCCCCACGCCGGAAAGTTGTAGGCGTTGATGTGGACTGCGGCGCCACGCAACGGCGTAAGGATGTGCTTGCCGGCATAGCGCGGATTGCGTGTCAGCCGCTCGGAGTCGCCGTCCACGAGCAGATTGCGGTCGCCCAGTTTCCTGCCGTACGAGGCGTATGCCAGCAGCGTGTGGTTGGCGCCGTCCACATCGAACTTGGCGTCGTTGCGGGTATTGCCGCCGTTGCTCATGGACAGGTCCAGCAGTTCCTCCCGATGCGCGTAGAGCACATCGTATATGCCGCGCAGGCACGCGCCGCGCTCCGCGAACGTCATGCCCCGCAAGGACGGCCCGCCAACGTCGCGGGCATAATCCAGCGCGCCCTTGAAGTCGATCCCGTCCGTGGAGGTTTCAGCCAGCGGTTCCTCGGTGGCGGGGTTGAGCAGGATGGCGGGCTCTCCCCGACCCTCCTGCCAGGCACCGCCGACGTGGCTCTTGAGCTTGATCACCGAACGCAGCATCCAAAACGAAGGCGCTATTGTACGTTGGCGGCAGGCTTGCGTCTGCAACGCCGTATTCTGTGGGGGTCGCCTCCGCAACGCCGATTTTCGGGCGCGCCCTCGGACACATTTCCTTTGCCGCATACCGGGCCGAGACCTTTGCCGCATACCGGGCCGAGACCGATCGGGAGGGCCGGGTGGAGACCGGCATTCATCGGTTGCTGAATAATTCTTGAGACTCGGGTCGTTACGAATCCTTAATCCACGGTCATGCGATTTTGTGAAATCATGGTGCGCAGTTTTCGCATTCCCCCGCAACGCGAAGGAGGATCGACCGATGCCGCTTGCGTCCCGCAATGGCGCCGCTCGCGTGATGGCAACGACGTTTGCGCTTGCCGTTACGCTTGGCGCTCTGGAATCCGTTTCCGCGCAGGACACTGTGTCGTCCCGGATCGGCGGCGACAAGATCCTGGCGGTGGCGCGGACCGGGACACCGCCGGTCATCGACGGGCTGCTGGACGATGCCGTGTGGGCGACCGCCCCGTCCATGGACGACATGCATCAATTCGAGCCCGTCGACCACGGCGAGCCCAGCGAGCGCACCGAAGTCCGGATTCTCTACGACAGCGACAGCCTCTACGTGGGCGCGCGGATGTGGGACCGCGACCCGGACCGGATCCGGGCACGGCAGATGGTCCAGCATGGGAGCCTGCGTTGGGACGACTCCATCGGAATATACCTGGATCCCTTCAACAACAACCGCACGGGCTACAACTTCCAGGTCAATCCCAACAGCAGCCGGGAGGACGGCGTCTTCGAGACTCCGACCCGTCAGAATCGGGATTGGGAAGGGATCTGGTTTGCCGAGGCGGCCATTGACGAGCACGGCTGGACCGCGGAATTCGAGATTCCGTTCAAGACCCTTAATTTCAACCCGGAAAACCCCGACTGGGGATTCACCGTCGAGCGCACCATCGCCCGCCACCAGGAAGACATTGCCTGGGTCTCCTTCAACAGGGAGGTCAATCCCGGCACGACCGGAACGATCACGGGCCTGACCGGGCTTCGGCAGGGCAGGGGGCTGGATGTCATTCCGACCGTGGCGATGTCCGGGTCCAGAAACCACAACCCAAGCGCCGGCAACGATCAGGGGGGCAGCGGCCCGAACACGGAGGCGGCGCTGGACGTCTTCTACAACTTCACCCCTTCGTTGAGCGGCGTGCTGACGATGAATACGGATTTTTCCTCCACGGAGGTGGACGACCGCCAGATCAACCTGACCCGCTTTTCGCTGTTCTTTCCCGAGAAGAGGGACTTCTTCCTGCAGGATGTGGACATTTTCTCCTTTGGCGGACTGCGGCGAAACGGCATTCCGTTCCACTCCCGCCGCATCGGCCTGGGCGCGCGGGGCCAGCCGGTGGACCTGGACGTCGGCGCCAAGGTCACCGGGCGGGTCGGGCGCTGGAACATCGGCGTGCTCGACATTCAGCAGGATGAATTCCAGGGCGTGGACAGCTCCAAGCTGTTCGTTGGCCGCCTGTCGGCAAACGTGCTGGAGGAGTCGAGCATCGGCATGATCGTGACCAACGGCGATCCGCGCAACAATCTCGACAACTCCCTGTTCGGCGTGGATTTTCGCTACCGCAACACCCGGTTGCCCGGGGGACGCACGCTGGAGGGCGAGGCGTGGTACCAGCAGTCCGACACCCAGGGCACGGTCGGCGACCAGGGCGCGTGGGGGCTGCGCCTCTCGGCGCCCAACAACACCGGACTGCGGGGCGAGGTCGCCGTGGAACAATTCGACGAGAAGTTCAATCCCGCGCTCGGATTCGTCAATCGTCGCGGAATCCAGCGCAGCGAAGTTCAGGCCGGATACACCAGCTACCCGGATCACCCCTGGATCAGGGCGGTGGCCCACGGTGCCTCCGTGGAGTCGTTCGACAGGCTTTCCGGCGGGCTGGAAAGCGAACGCCTGTACGTTGAGCTGTTTGAACTGGAAACCCATTCAGGTGACGAATTCAGCCTCAATTTCAACCGCAGGCGAGAAGTGCTCTTCGAGGACTTCGAAGTGGTGGATGGAACGGTGATCCCTGTCGGCGACTATGAATACAGTGGCTTCGATATCCAGATATCCGGCGCGTCGGAACGCGTTCTGGCGCCCGGTTTCGATTACTACAAGGGGGAATTCTTCAACGGCGACCGGGTGGAAATGTCGGCGGAACTGGAATGGCGCCCGAATCGCCGCTTGCTCATGGGCTTGGAGTACGAATACAACGACATCGAACTGCCCGGTGGCCAGTTCGTGACCCGGTTGATGGCCGTCAACGCGAACGTCGCCTTCAATGTGCGCTGGTCATGGCTCAATCTCATCCAGTACGACAACGAGTCGGAATCCGTCGGCATCAACAGCCGGCTGCGCTGGAACCCCCGCGCCGGGCAGGACCTCTACATCGTCATCAACCACGGCTATTCCGCCGAAGAATCATTCTCCAGGCTGCGCTCCGAACAATCCCAGTACGCGGTGAAATACACCCATACGTTCCGCTTCTAGGGTTCTATCCAACCGAACCGCGACTGGCGGTTGGATCCGGCGATTGTGCCGGATCCAACCCACATCTTCCGAGGCAGGTTGCTTGCGTTCATTTGCGCCGGCCGGTGGAGTATGCTCTGGGCATTGATTTCGGAGTGGCTGCGGCGATGTGCCGCGGCAGGGAGACGCCATGAGATTTGCTCGAAGCGCAGCGTTTTTCCTCGCTGCCACGCTGGTGGCATGCACCGAGCGGCCAGCCGGCGAAACAGCCGATCCGGTGACCTACATCGATGACTGGCAGGGTTCGGGCGTACAGGGGACGCTGGTCTACTGGAAGGATGTCGCATCCAGCCACCTGGCCGCCTCGCGCCATGTGGGCATCTGGTTGCCGCCCGGATACGACGATGCCGCCGAGCAGCGATACCCGGTCCTGTACATGCACGACGGACAGAACCTGTTCGACCCAAGGCTGATCGGCAGCGGTGAGATCTGGGACGTGGACGACGCGGTCGTGCGGCTGGTGGAGTCGGGCACGATTCCCCCGGTCATCGTCGTGGGCGTTTTCAACTCGGCGGACCGCAGGTTCGAGTATTCCCCGTGGCACGGAGCGCCGGACTACGCCCGTTTCCTGATCGAGGAACTCATGCCCCGGGTGAACGAGGAATTTTCCACGCTGACCGGCCCCCGGAATACGGCGGTGATGGGTTCATCCATGGGCGGCCTCCTTTCGTACTACCTGGTGACCAACCATCCGGACGTGTTCGGGGCGTGCGGTTGCATCTCCTCGCACTTCGTGCTGTCGGAGGCTTGGGCCGAGCGATTCACTTCGGGTGACGAGGCCGGGGGAGGCGCCGACGACACGCCCTACATCGTTCGGGATATCGAGAACGGCTTGACGGTACCGGAAGGCGTTCGCTACTGGTTCGACTACGGCACCGAAGGGCTGGACGCCGAATACCACGAACCGCACCTGGCCGTCCGGGAATGGCTGTTGCAGCAGGGCCTGCGTGAAGGAACGGACTTTGTGATCAGGCCCTACGAAGGCGCGTTTCACAACGAGGCGTCGTGGCGCGAACGGCTGGACGACCCGTTGACGTTTCTGTTCGCCTCGCCTGGCGCGGGTGGCGGCGGGTAGCGGTACGTGGTGATAGCCTCGCCGGTCTCGGTGCCACGTGTTTGCCACGTGTCGTTGGGCGCCGCGCGCTCGCATGGCCAGGTTGCGCGCGTTGATTAGGGCCGCGTCGCGCTGGCTGGCGGTCGCCTCGATTGCGGTGCCGGCGATGGTGGGTGCTCAGGACGGATCGATCCCACTTGAGGTCTGGCACACGTTTGGCGCCAACAGCACGGATGAGCGGATTTTCGAGGACGCCGTCGAAGCCTTCGAGGCTGCACATCCCCATTTGGAGGTGGAGCCGGTACGAATCCCGTACGGGCAAAATCTCCCGCAGTTCATCAATTCGTCCCAGGGCGGCGAGGCCCCGGATGTCGTGCGACTGTCCGACACCGAAATCGGCAGGATCGGCTATATCACGGTGGAAGGTCTGCCGCTTCTGGAGGACCTCAGGCCGCACCTGACGCCCGTGCAGCGCTCGCATTTCGAACCGCGCGCGCTGAACGCGATGCGCTACGGTAACGCGCTCTACGCCGTACCGGTCAGTCAGGGGTGCCTGGCGCTGGTTTACAACAAGTCCCTGTTCGACGCGGCGGGGGTGCAATATCCCGGCGATGACTGGACCACGGACGACCTGGTGGCCGCCGCAAGGGCCCTGACCCGGGACGACGTTCTCGGAATTGCCCTGCCGCTGAAGTGGTCTTACTGGTTCATTCCCATTCTGGCGGGTTTCGGCGGAACGTTGTTCGACTCCCAAGGCAATCCCACCCTGGATTCCCCCGGCTCGGCGCAGGCGCTGGAGTGGTTCCTGGACCTGGAGCGGGTGCACGGCGTCGCGGCGTCCAGCACCGGCCCCGAGACCATGTCGTCTTGGTTCCAGCTATCCAGGGCGGCGATGGTGCTGGACGGTTCCTGGAACTGGAATGCCTACGCGGAGGCGGGGCTCGACCTGGGCGTGACGATCATGCCGGTCGTTGCCGAAACCGGCAGGAGAATGGGTCCGATGTTCAGCGTTTTCGGCTGGGGTGTGTCCAAGCAGAGCGCCGCAAAGGTGGAAGCCGTCAATCTCGCCATGTGGCTTTCGTCCTACGACGTGCAGAAGGAGTTTGCGGTCGAGACCTTCATGATTCCGACCGACGTGGGATTGGCGAAAGACCCGGATGTTGCCGCCAACGCCACGCTGAACGCCTATCTTCGGCAGGCTGAATTGGGTACGGAAGTACCCACGACACGTGCGACCTACATCATTTTCGAACAACTGGATACCGCGCTGGAACTGACGTCGACGGGCGAGATGGACGCGCAGTCTGCACTGGAAGCCGCCGACGCCGAAATGGACCGATTCCTGCGGCAGTGATGGTCGTCAGCGGCGCAATTTACAGCCCCGTAGGTATCGGAAGCGCATCGATTTGTTGGAAGTACGTATCTCCGGCAGATTGAAGTCGATGAATCGGGTGACAGTCAGTTCAGAAATTGCCTGCATTACTGCAAGAAAAAGGCAGATTCTCTGCTCCAGATGGTACGCAGTGTCCGGTAGTGTGGACGCGAATGTCGATCTGCGAGGCGAAAACCGGTGTTCATTGGGTCTCAGTCGGAGCGCAGTGAGCTAAAATGCACATTTGCATTCGGGCGGTTGTCCGAACCAAAGATTTCGCGATGCCGATACTGCTCCCACGTTCAATCTCGCGCGCATTTTCGATGGCGAACTATTTTGAACGCATTCTCGTTTGCCCAATCGAGACCAGAATAAGTAGAACACCGTGTTCGAGTGGGATCCGGCAAAGGCGGCAAGCAATCTGCGTAAACATAAGGTCAGCTTTAACGATGCTGCTACGGTCTTTCTTGATCCGCTCTCGCGGTCGGTTCCCGACGAGGGTCACAACCAGTATGAAGAGCGGTGGATTACCATGGGCGTCGCTCGGGACGGTCGGCTGTTGGTGGTGTCCCACACGCATATCGGGACTGCTGACCACAACATTTCGGGGCGGCTGATTTCAGCCCGTACGGCCACCCCTAGCGAACGGCGTCAGTACGAATCGTGAAAATGAAGACGGAATACGATTTCTCGAAGAGCGAGCGGGGCAAGTTCTACTGCCAGGATGCCACGCTTATCGTCCCGACTCCAAGCGTATGGCCGGATTGGATGGGTGTTGACGGCACGCTCGGCGAGTTTATCGTCGAACTGGCATGCGGGACGCTCAACTCGTACCGTGAGCAGCCAATCCTCGTAACTGAACACGCAAATCACGAGCGCGATAAGGCTCATGGCGGTTATGCGCATCGACAATTGTTCGAATTGGTCCAGAACAGCGCTGACGCCTTGCGCGAAGCGCCCAACGGCAAGAGCATCCTGATCCGCCTTACGGACCGCTACCTTTACTGCGCCGACGACGGTATTCCCATCGACGAGGATGGTGTTGTTGGACTTATGTTCTCCCACATGTCGAGCAAGAGGCACACCGGCGCAATCGGCAGATTTGGCCTCGGCTTCAAGTCTGTCCTTGGCGTCACCGATGCCCCCGAGTTTTACAGCCGCTCCGGTTCCTTTGTTTTCGACAGGCAGCGCGCGGCGCAACGCATCGAGAAGGTTGCCCCCGCCCAGCGTTATCCAGTATTGCGCTTGCCGGAACCCATTGATCCACACGTGGCGAGGGAAACCGACGAGGAGTTGCACGAACTGATGAGCTGGGCGACGAACATTGTCCGCTTGCCGATAGAACCCGCCGCGCACCGCGACCTCGCCCAACAGATTAGCGAGTTTCCACCACAGTTTCTGCTATTGGTCGATCACGTCCGCTATTTGACGCTTGAGGATGGGGAACTTTCCCGGAACGTACTGTTGCAGGAACGGGACGGTGAGTTTCATCTTGATTCTGGCGATGGAGTTTCTCGTTGGAAACGTTTCGACACATATTGCAGTCTTTCAACTGAGGCTCGCGGCGATTGGCCATTGCACGACGATGATAGCGACGTTTCGATACGGTGGGCGGCGCCGCTGGACCGGTTGGATCGTCCCGGCTTTTTCTGGGCGTTTTTTCCGACTAGCACAGCCAGTCTGGTCCCGGGCATTCTGAACGCGCCGTGGAAGACCAATGAAGATCGACAGAACCTGCTGCCCGGGCCGTACAACGAGGAACTGATCGAAACGGCGGCGCTGATGATTGCCACAGCGTTGCCTAGCCTGGCAACGGAGACGCACCCAGCTCAACATTTGGACGCACTCCCGCGCAGACTGGAGTCGGGGGACTCGGAGCAGAGCAAGTTGCTTCGCGAATGCCTATTCTCCCATCTGCACCAACAGGAAGTCGTTCCGGACCAAGCTTGAATCCTGCGTTTATTTTCGGAGATTTCGTACCCGACCAGGAAGTTGACGGATGTTGCGGACCGTGAACAGTTTTCGATTCCCCACGGTACTCCTGTCGTGTAATGCCGTGGCGCTGGCCGGGTGGGGGACACCGGATCCGGAGGAGATTGCGGTCGCGCAGATCGCAGCCGTAGACACCGCGACCGTGCAGGATGCGGTTGCCGATGGATGCGCAGCAGACGACGGGCCATTGCTGCACGTGCCGTCCCCCGACTGGCGCGACCAGGTCATCTACATGTTGATGATCGACCGTTTCAGCGACGGCGATCCGGGGAACAACGACCAGGGCTACGATGAGTACGATCCCTCCCTGGCCAGCCACTTCAGCGGCGGCGACCTGCAGGGCGTCATGGATCGGCTCGACTACATCCGCTCGCTCGGCGCCACGGCGGTGTGGATCACGCCGCCGGTGTACAACCAGTGGTGGAGCACGCCGTACCAGGCCGCCGGCTGGCACGGCTACTGGGCGGTGCACTTCCAGGAGATCGACCCCCACTTCGGGACGCTCGAAACCTACAAGCGGCTGTCGCACGAGCTGCACTGCCGGGGGATGTACCTGATACAGGACATCGTCGCCAATCATGCCGGCAATTTCTTCGCCTACGACGGCGAGTACGATCCCGGCGATACGGCGAGGAACTTCTACCTGCTGGAACCGGACTCCCATCAGCCGGCCCCCGTTCAGTACCCCTTCAACCAGATCGACCGGCACAATCCCGAGCACGTTGCGGCGGACATCTACCACTGGACGCCGCCGGTACAGGACTATTCCGATCCCTACCAGGAGCACTACTACTCGCTCGGGCACGTCAACGACATCAACACCGAGAACCCGGCGGTCATCGATGCGTTCAAGGATATCTACAAGTACTGGATCGACGAGGTGGGGGTGGACGCATTCCGGATGGACACGGTCATGCTGGTTCCCCTGGCGTTCTGGAACCGTTTCCTGCACGACGACGACGGCATCTACGCCCATGCCCGGGACCTCGGCAAGGAGCATTTTCTGACGTTCGGCGAGGTCACCGCGTCGTCGGAGCCGTATGACGACTTCGGCGAACGCAAGGTGGCCGCCTACATGGAAACCGACGGTGTGCCGGGGCCGAATTCCATGCTCGGTTATCCGCTTTACCACGAGATCAGCCGGGTCCTGGCCCGCGGCCTGGAGACCGCCTCCCTCGCCTACCGCCTGGAGCGGTTCATGGAACTCTACCGGGACCCGTTCACGGTGCCGAACTTCGTGGACAATCACGATACGGCGCGGTTCCTGGCGGCCGCGCACGCGGCGGCCTTCCGGCAGGCGCTGGCGGTCATCTTCACGATTCCGGGGATTCCGATCCTCTACCAGGGCACGGAACAGGGACTGCTGGAGTCGCGCATGGCCATGTTTGCCGGCGGACTTCGCAACCCGGAAGGGTCGTTCAACCCGACCTCGGACTATTTCCGCTACGTCCGGCGGTTGACCTCGCTGCGCGCCGAAAACCCGGCCCTGACCCGCGGAGGGCTTGAGATATTGGCATCGGAATCGAGCGGACCGGGCGTGCTGGCGTATCGTCGCGAGCACGAGGGCGATGCCGCGATCGTGGTGCTGAACAGCGCCGATCACAGCACGCTGGTGCATCGGCTCGATGTGGGCGCCGCGCCGCTTCAGCGCCTCGACGTGGTGTTTGCGGAGCCGGCGGTGGAGGCCGCGATCACCGATGCGGAGGGTCGCTTGAGTCTCAGGCTCCCGCCGAGGGGATTCGTGGTGCTGCGCCCTGGCGGCGAAACGGTATCGTCCGGCGGGTCGCGCTCGGACCTGGAGATACTCGTCGATTCGTCGGGAGTCGAGGGGTCTGTTTTCACCGGGGATTTCGAACTCACGGGCACCGTCAGCCAGGGCAGCGCGCCCCTGCAGTTGATCGAGAACGGCAATTTCGATCGCGTAACCGATTTTGCCGCGGACGAGGGCGGTAGCTGGCAGATCAACGTGCCCGTCCGCGATCTTGGGGAAGCCTCCCACTTCCTTCAGGTTTATTCCGCGGAAACGGACCGGTTGTCGGAGCGGATCAACTACACGACTCGAGTGACGCAAGCGGAGTTTTCGGCGGAGGTCGAGGATGATCCCGACGACGCTTACGGACCGAGCGGGCTGTATGTGATCCCGCAGCATTCGGAGAGCGGGCGCCAGCGCGAGATCGAATCCGTGCGCGCACGCGCCGCCGGCCGCAACCTCGAACTCACGTTGACCATGGCCGAGATCACCACACCCTGGTTGCCGCCGCTCGGATTCGACAACGTCGCCCTCACCACGTTCTTCGATTTTCCCGGCCGCGAGGGCGCTACGGTCCTGCCCCGTCTCAATGCCAGCGCGCCGGCATCCATGGACTGGGACCTCGCCCACTTTGCGCGAGGCTGGGACAGCTACACCTTCAGGTCGACGGGCAGCGACGCGGATCGGCCGGGAGAGAAACTGGGTGTCTCGCCCCGGGTAACCACCGACCGGGACAGCCGCACCATCACCTTCTTCTACGAAGGCGCCGTGCTCGGTGTGGATGACTGGGCGGGGGCACAGGTCTACGTCACGACCTGGGAGTCATCGGCGGAAGGCGACTACATCGATGTCAGGCCCGAGCCCAGCGAATGGTTTTTCGGCGGCGGAGAGCCCGGGGACCCAAGGATCATGGACGATGTGTTGCTGGATCTGGGCGGCGGTGCGCAATAGCGGAGATCACCTGCCTTTTCGCGTGGATCATGCACATGCCCCCAGCGGCCCACGCACATCAATCCGGCGGCTCACCTGCCATCTGCTCGCGGGTGCTTCCCGAATCTGCTGGATTTCGCCCTGTTCATCGCTCCCCCAGGACGAATGCGACCAGCGTATCACCTTCTTCCGTGTAAGTGCGCCGGTTGCCGCCGGCGGCGATGGCCACGTACTGCCGTCCTCCGGCCAAATAGGTCATCGGCACTGCCATGCCTGCATAGGGAAGCGTCGCCTGCCAGAGTTCCTCGCCGGTCCGCACATCCAGCGCCCGGAACTTCTTGTCCATGGATGCCGCCATGAATATCAGTCCACCGGCTGTGGTGATGGGGCCGCCGATCATTGCGGTGCCCCAGCCCATGAACTTCGGCACCGTGATGCCGAAGCGGCGAATCTGTCCGAACGGTATCTGCCAGCGAATTTCGCCTGAGTCCATGTCGATGGCCGTGAGTGTTCCCCAGGGCGGCGAGGTACAGGGAATCCCGAGCGGCGACATGAAGAATTCGTTCTGCGTGCGGTAGGGCGTTCCCGGCATGGGGTCGCCCGGACCGGACGAACTTGCGCTCACGTTGGGCACGCTGGCGCCGTCGGCGTCCGGCATGGGGGTGATTGCACCGCCCTCGTTCGGCCGCAGCCAGTGCCGGGTGGCGATGTCCAGCGACTTGACGATGAGCAGGTTGGAGTTGGGGTCGAAGGCCGCGCCACCCCAGTTGCCGCCGCCCTGGAAGCCCGGGTAGTGCAGGGACCCCTGGATGCTGGGGGGCGTATACATGCCCTCGTAGCGCAGTTCGTCGAACTGCCGCCGGCACCAGCGGCGGTCCAGGGGCGTCAATCCGAACAGGTCGTCACGGGTCAGGACGGTGGGTGTGAACCATTCCGGCAGCAGCGGGAACGGCTGCGTCGGCGCGGTCACTTCACCGGGCACGTCGGAGGCGGGTACCGGGCGTTCCTCCACCGGGAACAGGGACTCGCCGGTATCCAGGTCGAAGACGAAGGTGAACCCCATCTTGGTCTGCTGGATCGCCACATCCCGTTCTTCACCGTCCTTGCGGATCGTTGCGATCAGCGGGTGTCCCGGAAGATCGTAGTCGTAGACGTCATGATGGACGATCTGGTAGTGCCAGGCCGGCTCGCCGGTGTCCGCGGAAAGCGCCACGGTTGCGGTGGCATAGGGAATCGGAAACGTCCGCGTGCCGCCGTAGAAGTCCGATGAGGCGCTCGTTGTCGGCAGGAAGACCAGTTTGCGCTCCAGGTCGGCACTCAGCGTGGACCAGACGTTGGCGGCGCCGGTTTCGTCTATGCGATCCGGAGGAATCGGATTGAATTCCCACTCCAGTTCGCCGGTGCGCACGTTGAACGCCCGGACGAATCCGTCGCTGGCGTTGACGACGCTGTCTTCCACCCCCACGGCAGCAATCACCCGGTCGCCGACCACGATGGGCCCCGAAGTCGAGTGCCGGGGGCCTGCCCCGTTGCCCTCGTAGTCCCAGTGCGTGACATAGCCCGGATGCCCCATCCGCGCACCGAAGTCCGCGCATGAGGCCCCCGTATCGCCGTCGATGGCGTAAATGTTGCCATGGACGTCGGCCTTGAACACGCGCTTCTCGCACGCCTGGCCCGTCTGGGACTGCGTTTGCGCCTCCGGCGCGTCCGGCTGCGGCGAGGCGGCTTCCCAATAGGCCACGCTGCGGCACCTGGCGTCACGCCGAGGCTCGTCGATCAGCCCGAGCCCGTCCTCGTCGGAATGCGGATCGAATCGCCACCGTTCCTCGCCGGTTTCGGGGTCGACCGCGAAAACGCGGTTGAGCGCCGTGCAGAAATACAGCGTGTCGTTTGCGTGGATGGGCGTGGCCTCGAGCCACGAAGCGTCCCCCGAGCGGTGAATCCACGCAACCTCGAGTTCGCCGACGTTGCCCGTATGAATTTCATCGAGTTCCGAGTACTGCGCCCCTCCGGGTTGCCCGCCGAAGGTTGGCCAATCGGATGTTTCCTGCGCGGCAGTAGTGCCCTGACACATGCCCGACAACGCCACTGCCGCGACCAGGGACGTAGCGAAAGCGTGTTGTTTGTCGGCGAGCGAAATTGAAATTCTTGACGACATGGCAGACTTCCTTCTGTACCGCAATTCCCTGCAGCACTGCGGGCTAATGCAAGTATGAGTGTTTCATTCCGGACTCTCCCTGCGGAAAGACTTCTCGAACTGTTCGAGTGGTCCAGGCCGGAAATTTCTGGAAAATGAGTGTAATGCTTGTCACGCTACGGACAAACCCACACGATTAACTCGCGAGGCGGAAACATGGAGAGTGAAACACAGACCGAACTCGATGCAGCCGTTCTGCGCCGGTTGCTGCAGCATCTGGACGAGAACAAGGACGTGCAGAACATCGAGCTGATGATTCTGGCCAGGTTCTGCCGCAATTGTCTGAGCAAGTGGTACGTCGCCGCGGCGGCGGAACGCGGTATCGAAATGGATATCGATGAGGCCCGCGAACGCATCTACGGAATGACCTACGCCCAGTGGAAGCGCGACCACCAGCCGCCGGCTACCGAGGATCAGCTAAGACGTTTCCGGGCGGTTAGCGAGGGTTAGCGGCCCTTGGCAACAGTCCCGCTGCAAAGGCAGGCCAGCCGCGGTATCAGCGCCAGTTCTGCTCCCAATCCTGGATGAGTTCTCCGGTCAGCTCGGGCATTTCCGCGGCCAGGTCGTTGTGCTCGCCCGGATCTTCGGCGATGTTGTAGAGCCGCCAGGGAGTCGCCGCCGCCATCCCGCCCGCCGCCGGCGTGTTGATGATCTTGTAATCGCTCCGAATCAAGGCGCCCCCGTCGCCCCTCGACCAGCCCACCGAGTCATCGGGAGAATAGACAGCGGCCGTTTCCCCCGTCAGATGCGGCCAGAACGAGCGCCCCAGGATGCCGTTGATTTCCCGTCCGCGGTAGCTCCCGGGTCCCGGATGCGCGCTGCCGGCGATATCGAGAAACGTCGGCAGGATGTCCAGCATGCTCATGAGTGTGCCGTTGACCTGCCCGCCCGGGACGGTCGCGGGGTAATGAACGAAGGCGGCTGCACGCAGTCCGCCCTCGCTGAAGGTGCCCTTGTATCCCTGCAGCGGTGCGGTGGCCGCTTCGGCGAAGCCTCGACCGTGGTCGACGAAGGAATTCGGGCGACCCCAGTTCTCGAAACTGTTGTCGATGAAGTCTGGCGGCGCCGGATGCGCACCCGGAGCGGTGGGGACTATGCCGTACGCGGCCGAGGAGGCGCCGTTGTCGGAGCTGAAAATGATGACGGTATTCTCCAGTTGGCCGCTTTCCTGAAGGTAATCGACCAGGCGGCCGAAGTTGAAGTCGAGATTCTCGACCATGGCCGCGTACAGTTCCTGGGCTCGGGCGTAGCCTCTCCGGTCCTCGGCGGATAGTTCGTCCCAGGGTGGAGCGACCGGCTCAAAGTCGTCCAGTAACGCGCCCTCCGGAACGACGCCCAGCTCCGTGGCCCTCGCCACCCGGACTGCCCGCAACACGTCGTAGCCTGCGTCATAGCGTCCCGCATGGCGATTCAGCCAATCTCCGGGCGCATGCAACGGCCAGTGGGGCGTGGTGTAGGGAACGAAACCGAACCACGGCGGCTCGCCGGAGTCGATGAACTCGATCATCCTGTCGGTGTAGTAGTCTGTGGTGTAGAAATCCGGCGGCAAATCCTCGTACTCGACGGTCTCGCCGTCCATCCGATACAGGCTGTAGTCGTCCCAGAGGATCTCGGGAAAGTGACTGGCCGAGGCGCCAAGCTGCACGAAGGAGCGATCGAAACCGCGGGTCGAGGGCGTATAGCCTTCTTCGAGGCCAAGGTCCCACTTTCCGGACAGGTAGGTCTCGTAGCCCGCATCCTGCAGCAATTCGGGGATGATCGCCCAGTTCAGGCTCAGCCGATTGGCCCGTTCGCGGCTGGGCTGGGTCGGACGAATCTCAAGCGCTTCGGTTACGTTCGCGCTGGCCATCATCATGACCCGTGTTTGCTGGCAGGCACTGTGAGTGCGAAAGTTCGTCAGCCGCACGCCGGCGAACGCCAGTTCATCGAGATTCGGCGTGGCAATTTCGCTTCCGAAGGCGCCTATGTCGGTGTAGCCAAGGTCATCGGCGACGACGTAAAGTATGTTGGGACGCGAGTCGGCCACGGAGTCCATGGGGTCAACAACGTCCTGGCCGACGGACTGCCCGGCGTCCCGGGAACAGGCGGTCATTGGGCCGGCAATGACCAGGGCCAGGAGCTTGACCCACGTATTCCCAAGTGTATTTTCGGGCGGTGAATTCCGCCACGCCCTCGGCAGGAGTGCGGCGAAGAAACTCATCGTTGATCTCCCTTCAATCGATATTGCTTTCGTCCCGATACATGACCCGGTGGCGCTGGGTTTTGACCCATTCCTCGATCTGTTCTTCGGTCCTGTAGTGCTCCGGATCGAACCGGTCCCAGTTGACGATTTCGTCAAGCTTCTTTTTCCAGCGCTTGTAGGGCGCCTTTTTCGGCGGGCCGAAGCACATGATGTCGAGCACCGACAGGTCGTCGGGAATTCCCAGCAGGGGTTTCATGGCGTCCTGCGCCTCCTGCTGACCGATGGCGGTGATCCACCAGACATTGTAGCCCAGCGCCGCGGCCGCCAGGTGCGCCGACATGGTGGATGCGGCCACGCTCTGGAGCAGGATGCGCTCGGCGTTCTCCTTGTACATTTCGTTGAGCGGCGAGTCATCGTCCCGAAGTACCGGGAACGCCCGCACCCAGCGGAAGTCGGATGCCACCACGATGACGCCGGGCGCCGTTCCGATCCCCCGGTAGTCGGGGGTGGGGAACTTCATCTTGAGCTTCGCCCGCCGGCGCTGCTCGGCAACGAAGTACTCGGCGATCCTGAGCTTGGTGTCCGGTTGCGTGACGACGATGTAGTGCCACGGTTGCGCGTTCGCGCCGGAAGGTCCGTGCCGGGCGGCGTCGAGGATCAGCTCGTAGTGTTCCCTCGGTACCTCGTAGTCCGGGTCGAAGGCGCGCACGGTCATCCGCGTCCGTACCACCTCCGTCAGCGTGTCGTAGCGGTCGCGATGGATCGGGAACGATTGCTCGGTCACGGGCCGGATTCCGAAAGCCCTCAAAAGCGCCGATTGACGGCAAACCGCGCCAGCGTGATCAGGCCTTCACTGTAGGATGACTTCGGCAGCCGCTCCAGCGCCCGCATCGCAGCCTCGGCTTCTTCCTGCGCGCGGTTCGCCGTATACCGAAGCCCCCCGGTGGCCTGGATGGCCAGGTGGATGGAGGTCAGGTTCTGCGTGCCGCCCGTTTCGATCGCCTCTCGAATCATGTGCCGTTCCGCCGCGCTGCCCTTGTCCATGGCGTAGATCAGCGGCAGTGTCGACTTGCCTTCAGCCAGGTCGTCGCCGATGTTCTTGCCGAGTTCCTCGGCGGTGGCGTTGTAGTCCAGGGCATCGTCGACGAGCTGAAATGCCAAGCCCAAGTGCCGGCCGTAATCCACCAGGGCTTTGCGGGTCTCTGTGCTATCCCCGGCAAGAATCGCCGCGCATTCCGCGCCCGCCTCGAAGAGCTTGGCGGTCTTTCGAAAAATTACCTCGAGGTAGTCCGTCTCGGCGAGGTCCGGGTTGTTGCAATTCATGAGCTGCAACACTTCGCCTTCCGCGATGGTATTGGTGGCGTTGGCAAGCACGTCGAGAATGTCCATCTCACCGACCTCGACCATCATCTGGAACGCCCTTGAGTAGAGAAAGTCGCCCACGAGCACGCTGGCCTGGTTTCCGAACACCGAATTGGCTGTCTTTCTTCCCCGGCGCAGCGCAGACTCGTCCACCACGTCGTCATGGAGCAGGGTCGCGGTGTGGATGAACTCGATGATCACGGCCACGGGAACGTGTGCGCTACCCCGGTAGCCGCAGGCGCGCGCCGCCAGCAGGACGGACAGCGGACGCAATCGCTTTCCGCCGCCGTGAATGATGTGGTGAGCCACCTGGTTGACCAGGGCGACATCGCTGCCGAGACGCTGAAATATCAGTCGGTTGACTGCGGCCCAGTCGTTCTTTACAAGGGATCTGAGCGCCTCGAGGGACGGCGCGTTAAGGTGCGTTTCGGCAGCTTGCATCGTGCGCATAATGCCCGAACCAGGTCCGTTTGGCGAGAAGGCCGCGTAGCAGCCCGTGGCAGATGTCCCGCGGCATTTGACCGGCGATGCATTCCGGGGCTAGTCCCGCACCGGGCCCGCGAATACTGACACGGACGACAGATGCAGGTTGCCGAAAGACTCAGGCCGGTGACGTACCGATCCGTCGGCACGATGGCGTTGCCGGTGATCGTCTCCAATGTATCGACGCCCCTGATCGGAATCGTGGATACCGGGGTCGTGGGACAGATTCCCGATCCTGCCTATATCGGCGCCATTGCCGTGGGCGCCCTGATCTTTTCCTTCGTCTTCTGGGCATTCGGGTTTCTGCGGATGGCCACCACGGGGCTGACGGCGCAGACCTGGGGCGCAGGCGATATCGACGAAGTCTGCGCCAATCTGGGTCGGGCGTTGCTGGTCGCGCTCGCCGCCGGATTGGCGTTGATCGCGGTGCAGTGGCCGATCCGCGAGATCGCGTTTACGGCGATCGAAGGAAGCCCCCGGGTCGAGTTGCTGGCGCGAACGTACTTCGACATCCGCATCTGGAGCGCGCCGGCCACGCTCGCCAACTATGCGCTGCTTGGGTGGTTCATCGGCCTGGGGCGCACGGGCACAGGCCTCGCGCTGCAACTGGTGCTGAACGTGACCAACATCTGCCTGGACGCGCTGTTCGTGCTCGGTTTCGGCTGGGATGTGCGTGGCGTCGCCGGCGGTACGGTTCTGGCCGAGTATTTGGCTGCGGCGGTGGGCCTGTACATTGCCGTGCACCACATACGGGGTATGGGCGGGCGCTGGTCGACCGAGCGCTGGCTTGATGCTGCGCGTTTGAGGCGAACGATCGCGGTGAGCCGGGACATCATGATTCGCTCGCTGGCGCTGATCTTCGCCTTTGCCTGGTTCACGGCGCAGGGCGCCAAGCAGGGCGATGTGGTACTGGCGGCCAATGCGGTGCTGATGCACTTCGTCTCGGCAGCGGCCTTTCTGCTCGATGGATTCGCGTTTGCGGCCGAGGCGCTGGTGGGGCGCGCACTGGGCGCCGCGCGGCGTGCGGGCGTCAGGGAGGCCGTGCGGCTGACGACAGTCTGGGCGGCGGGCACGGCGCTCGTCATTGCGGTTGTAGTGGCCCTGCTCGGGGCGCTGTTCGTGGACGTATTGACCGTAGATCCCGCTGCCCGGGCCGCCGCGCGCGTGTATCTGCCCTGGGCTGTCGCAGCCCCGCTGCTGGGCGTATGGGCGTACCAACTGGACGGAATCTTCATCGGCGCGACCCGTGCGGCCGACATGCGGCGGGCCGGCCTGGCGTCGCTGGCAATCTTCCTGGCGGCCTGGTGGGCGTTGACCCCGTTCGGCAACCACGGTCTCTGGGCGGCCATGTGCGTTCACTGGATCGCCCGTGCCGGCACGCTGCTGTACTATTATCCTGCGCTCATCAGGGCCGTTCCGGAGTGAAGCACGCTTTGACCGGCGATGGCGGGAGCTGCGGGGAGGGGGCCGGTAAGATACGATAGTTGCTGGCGTTGTTGTGCCTGCCGTTTGGTTGGATGAATGATGGACATCGTAGACAGCAAACGAAGAAGCAAAATGATGTCCAGAATCAAAGGTCGCGACACGGTGCCCGAAATAGCCGTACGTCGGATCGCGCACCGCTTGGGATTCCGTTTCCGCCTGTATCGAAAAGACTTGCCGGGGTGCCCCGATCTGGTTTTTCCGAGATTTAGAGCGGTTGTTTTCGTGCATGGTTGTTTCTGGCACAGGCACTGCGGCTGCCGATACGCCTATTTGCCCAAGACCAGAGTTCGATTCTGGAACGACAAGTTCCGGGGCAATGTCGCGAGAGACCGCCGGAACGAGGCAGCGTTGCGCGAAATCGGTTGGCGGGTTCTTGTCATCTGGGAATGCGAAACGCGCGACCGTGAGCACGTGAAAAAACAGCTTCTGAGTTATCTTCGGCCAACAGGCGCAGAAGCGAGTAGCGCAACGGCGTGATGCGCGGATGCGACATCTTCTGCGGGGCGGGCGGCAGTAGCGCTGGAGCGCGGGCGGCAGGCGTCGAGATGGTTGGTGCGATCGACATGTGCGCGACCGCAACGGCGACATACGCAGTGAATTTCCCTGAAGCTCATGTTGTGACCAGTCGCCTTGAAGATTTGGATATCGGCGGGTTCAAGGAGAAGGTGGGCGATGTAGATATCCTTCTGGCATCGCCAGAATGCCGGAATCACACCTGCGCCAAGGGATCCGCACCCAGGGACGAATCCAGTCGCGCTACAGCCATGCGCGTCATCGAGTACGCTCGTGCGCTTGGACCCAGATGGCTTGTGCTTGAAAACGTTATCTACATGCGTCCGTGGTCGAGATATGGGGAATTGAAGAGCCGTCTTCGAGAACTCGGGTATCGCTTGGAGGAGCGGATACTTGATGCTTCTGACTTCGGCGTCGCGCAAAAACGGCGGCGGTTGTTTCTCGTTGGGGACCGCGAAGGACCGCCGAATTTGACTTTTCGCAAACGCCCCGGGCGGCGCAAGTCCGTAAAGTCCATACTCGACGCCGCCGGCACGTGGAAAACAACCCCCCTGTTCAAGGCGAAGCGGGCCGAGGCGACCCTTGAGCGTGCCAAACGGGGCTTCAACGCCCTCGGCGAGCAGGAGAGTTTCCTTGTGGTCTATTATGGCAGCGATGGAAGCGGCGGTTGGCAACCCCTCAGCCGTCCCCTTCGAACGATCACTACGGTGGATCGCTTCGGGCTCGTCGAGTACGACGGCGATATGTGGAGGATGCGAATGTTGCAGGTACCGGAACTCAAGCGCGCCATGGGTTTCAGCGATGATTTCCGGTTGCCCGTGGGTACGCGCCGCGACCGGGTCCGGCTTCTAGGCAATGGCGTGTGCCCGCCGGTGATGGAAATCGTTGTACGGTCATTGGTGTCAAGTGCCTGACGGCAGTATTGGCGATGCCTCGCCCGTTGCTGTCACTACCTCTCTCTGAACGAAAGCATGCCGGGGCGGCCGCCGTGACTGTGAAGCTTGTACGTCAGGTCATTCAGGATTTGCTCGCGAAGCCGGTACAACGGTGCCACGTCTTGGAATTCCTTGCGGGACAGAGAGACCGGGAAACGAGCGTTGACGTGCAATAAGCGGATCGCTCCGTCGAGTTCGAATGCCGGACTGCTCCATAGCGAAGCGGGTGGCGTTTTGCTCCTGCGGTGTTCCATCGGCAAATCGAGAGCGAGATAACAGGGCAACGGTCCGGGCTGCTTTTGAGCGTAGTCGCATGCTGCTTGAGCCTGCACCAACACCCAACGAAGATGTTTATTTTTCGAATTGAAGTTCTTGCATCGAAATTGTTCTTTGGCCGCTTTGTTCTCGTCCAGGCCGAATTTATCGCTGAAGTGATCCCTGATCGCAGGCGGCAGCATGACGACGGTGCCACGCTCATATCCATCAGTATTCTGGAGTGGTGCAAAGTGGGCCATACGGTTGAGTTTGGCCGCTGTCTCCGCTGTCAGCGTTTGCGCACTTGAAACCTCCACCGCTGCCCGCCAGACATCATTGTCACTGTCTCCCAAGTGCAGGTTCGCAATCCGGTCGGCCAGAATCGGCAGGAGTGCTTCATTTACAGCATGGAACTGGCCTTCGGCTACATGGGCTTCACCGACTGCTGCGATCCCGAGCCTCGCGAGAATTTTCCCGAGTTCTTCCGCTCGCGCGCTTGCTTCTCCTTGCGTTGAAGCCAATTCCAGTACTGACGAGACAGTTTTTCCAGCGGCGCCAAGCACCCTGTTTTCCCAGTCGAACAGAGCGTTCAGTTGGGGTAATGCCTGAGTGATTGTGTTAATTGCCTGTATCAGCGCTTCTGCGTCCTTGACATTGCCGTCGGCGTCAAGATGGTCGGATTTCGCCAATGGGAGAACGTCGAACGGTTTTGTCACTCCTTGGAGACGTTCTTCAAGAAATTTTCTAAGTGCTGCCGCCTGATCCGGGTATCTGGTCCACAGAATGATGAAATAAGGGCCAACGGGCTTGATCGTGTCTTCCAGTAATCCCCCGATCACGCTGAAGTGCGCTGCGTGATTTGCTTCAGGGCCGACAAGATGCAGATCGGCGAACACGATTCGGACATCCGGGCATGCCTTGATGTCTGCCGGATCTCCGGTGAAGTGTATTGCGAGGCAAGCAACGCCGTGCCGGTTCAGGCTACTGGTCAGACCGGCGATGTGGGTCGGCTCGTCGTCGATAGCTATGATTCTGGGAGTGGACAGCATTATTTTCTCGCATTAAAAATCATGGCGACGACGGCGCCATCGTACTCATCTGGGATATCGACTTCATCCTGCTCCGGAAATGCCAGATGGCCGCCGTTCAACTCCATCGCCAAGTTAGCGTAGTACAGCCCGAGGCCCATGCCGTCAGGCTTTCGCGTGAAGAAAGGACGGACTAGATGATCGGGAGAATCGCCTTGAAAACCAGTCCCGTTGTCCGCAATGATGATTGCTGGCCCATATTCGAAGTCATTGGATGTTCCCACGAAAAGACGCCGTTCGGACGAATTACCATCCTTCGACAACTCCGGCCATTTGACCCGCAACCAGTAAAGGGCGTTGTCGATCAGGTTGTTCAACGCACCCAAGACCAAGCCGAACGAAAAGGTCGATGTAAAGTCGAGACTCAAGTCTTCCAGTAAGGGGCAGGAAAATTGGATGCGGTGATGACGAAGCCGTAACATATTGAATTTTCTAGCCGCCAAAACTAGTGCATGGGCGTGGTGTCGTTTCTTACTGTCCCGGCGCAAAAGGGTCGAGAATCCGTCGAGGACGCGCATTAGTTCTTGCGCTTGCGTAGCCGCGCTCTCCATGTCCCGGCCCTCGACGATAACCTGATGCAGCGCGCGAACGCCCCTCTCCACCTCGTGAAAGACGACTGCAAGATTCAGGCCAGACATTCCTGCCGTAAGCAACGTCTCCTGCATGTTTACGTAGTCCTGCTCGATTTTCATCACGTAGGGTTCGAATGTATCGGCAACATCGTGCTTTACGAGCGCTTGTCTTAGCTCCTGAATCGGCTTTTCGATATGCGTTACGGTTGGGTCGCTTGGCTTTTCCGTAAACCGCCTGATTCGTTCTTTGTCGATCTGCCGTTCTTCTTCCAGCGACCCGAGTGCCCCCAACACGATCCGGCGTAACTGGTCACAAGCATCGTTCTCGACAAAGCCTTCCCTGTTTGTCTTCTCTATAAGGCTGTCCGACGAATCCAACGACAAGTGGACTGCGCCAAGAATGATGTTTCGGCTGATGCGGCGCGTTGGGATGTTCACACGTCGGAGATCCAGCCCGAGCCAATCATCGCCCCGTTCCCCATAGTTGTATACGCGGATTCCGTCCCGGTAGACGCGAATGCCGCCGTTCTCGTCAAGATAGCGCGTCACCAAGCGCGTATCTCCCAGCCGTCGAAGCACCTCGCGGTCGCGATCAAATACGTGAAACTCTCCCAGGATGGGACCAATCCCCCGCGTAGTCGATTCGTCGGCGACAACCTTTCTGTCCATTCGACCGCTGCGGGTGATTGAAGGGAGTTTCAGCCTGTCTCCGTCCTTGGAGACCTGTCTGCGGCCCAGATTGAATCCGGGTACCTGCCGAAACTCATACGTCCAATCGAATTTCCCATCCTCCAACAGGAAAACAAACTTCCAGATTGCTCGATCAATGATTGCCGCAAAGTCCGGCAAATCTTCGATCCAGAAATCTTTGCCCGGGACTTCCAGCATCGCCCGAAATCCACCCGGTTCCTTGAATGGAGAACATATTGACGTGATCTGTGTATGTAGGCGACGGACCTCTCCCCGAGACCATACGGGCGGACGCAACTCGCGAACCTCGATTTGGGTTCCAGTTCTATCGCCTGTGAATACTTCCGCAGGCCGAACGGTAATCTTTACTGGCGCTTCGTCCAAAAACGGTTTGGCGATCAGTTGGTTCCAGTCGATATCGACGACGCACTCATCGCTGTCGCGAGCGCGCGTGGTCAAGCGGATGCGGTTTCCGAGTTTGTGAACGGCGAATCGTCCAAGCCCCTTCTCCCCAAGCGGCAGTCGACCGTGCTTGGGAGAACGCTTCCGTTGTTCACGCTGTTTTCGACGGTGATCGTCGCCTGGAACAAGCCAGACTGATCGCAGCACTTCCAGCGACATGCCTTCGCCGTCGTCCGTCACCGTTATCGTTGGTTCCTCTCGCGACGCCAAGTCGATCTGAACGACAGCCTCGTTCGCGTCCGCATCGTAGGCATTCTTGACCAATTCGAACACCGCGAGCCGGGGGCTGCCGATCAACTCGTCGCCAAGCAATTGCAATACCCGGGCCCGTGGTCGGAACGGCTGGCTGATTTCTTTTGGCGTTGCCATATCAGGTTTGCCTGTCAGTCCGATTCCGTTCCGGTTGGCGGCATTTCCAACGGGAGTTCTGTGTCCGCATCTTGGATGCCAGTCAGGTACGGTGGTTTATTTGGCTCCGTCCAGGCACTATTAAGTTGCGCCTGTACAAGGCCCTTCGCGCTATCTTGGTAATCTAGGTAGTCGGGATCGTCTGGATCCTCGATAGTCCCATGAAACGACTTCCAATAGGAGTCTTCTTCGCTTTCGAAAGGACTCGCGAACAGTGTTCTCGATAGCTCGGTCCCTGTCAATTTGACCCCAGTAAGCTGCGCTCCCCTTAAGCTGGCCCCGGACAGGTCAGCATTTGCAAATGTTGCCCAACTCAAGTCTGTAAGGAAAAATTCCGCCCCCGTCAATTTTGCGGCCCGAAAATCTGCCCCTGGCAAGGAGGCCCTGCTAAAGTCAAGGTTGAAATTAAATCTCCTTTCAGTCTGACGCTGAATTGAATTTCGTTTGGCAATTAATGCTATTACCTCCCGGACATCCTCTCTCAATTGAATACGGTCGCGGTTTCTGACCGTCTTTAGAGAATTGTCTTCCGTTGGATGACGTACAAACGCGCAAAATAGTCGAATGATCGAAACATGGAAATCCTCGGGATTTTCCTTCGCAAGAGTTCCCAATGCATGGATACCTCCAAGTCGCACTGAGAGCCTTTCGTTTCCGAGCATCTCAGCAGACTTCTGGTAGCGACTATTCAACAATGACCGCTGCGCGGTGTCAGCTTGGCGTTGGGAGGCTTTGGCTTGCTGGTCCACCGCAAAGCCGCGCCAAGCTGCAAGGGGCAATGCTACAAGAGCGGCAAGCAGCAATCCGAGATTGCGAACTGTTGCTGATCCAGATTCACCGCCGTCAGGAACGGTCCGCAACCAAACCCAAGATTCGACAATGAGCCATGCGATGAAAGACACAGCCAATAGCACTATCACTATCACGACGCGGCGGCTCATGCTAGATTTCATAGAACAACAACCATTTCCGCGATGACCTGAAGACCGCCTTCGTCAGCGTCGGTAAGGACGATGGGTTTATATTCCGGATTTGCGGGTTTCAGGAGAATACGAGTATGTCGCCAGGAGTCGTCTTGAGCCTTCTTCTCGCTCTCATAACGCTTGACCGTATAGCGCTGACCGGTCTCTGGGTCTGTGGCGTCGCGAAGTTGGACGAGGACGGTTTTGCCTTGGCGGGTGCCTTTCACCGGAGCGCGGAACAGACACCAGCTACCGTCCATGATGGCGGGTTCCATTGATTTGCCGACTACTTGGGCAACGAACATGCCGGGGCGCAGACTGTGCGCGGTTTCCACCGCTACCCATTCGATGGCGTCTTCGTCTACATATTGAGCGTCGCTGAAGGCACCTGCGGCGGCCTTTAGAGGGACCAGTGGGACACAATTGACATAGCGCTCGTCTGGAGCGGGTTCCACGGTTCGCGGACGGAACGGGATGACTTTTGCGGTCGTGACTTCGGTCTCGCCTAGCTCGAAGGCGCTGGGCCAACCTCCATGTTGTTTGATGGCATCATCGACTGCACGCATCAGGCGGATGGTCTCCGCCAACGCCGCGACGATCTTTCTATATTGCTTAATGTCATTCGCAGAGAGGACGCGGCCCTTACGATCCTTCAACCACTTTTTCGCAGGTTGATAGCCGCCTATGCCGAAAGCCCATATCTCTGGTGCCACCCCATTAAAATATTGGTTTCGATTTATCCATACGCGCCCCGGTGATCCGTTGGACGGCGGAGCGTAGCGCATCTTTTGCACCGAATGTCCTCCGATCTGGTTTCCAGCTATGGGATAATTCGACTCCAACTTCCCTATCGTCTCCATCAGATGGAAGGCTACCAATTCTCCGCCCAACGAAGACAGCGCAATGAATAGAGACCGGCTTCCGGGCAGCGGAACTCTCGGAAAATCTGATTTCAAGAAATCAGCGTAGCGACGGCGGTATCCTGGACTGTGCAAGACAGCGTAAATATAGTTGAATACATTTACAGGCCCGAAGCTCATTCTGAGATCGCCAGCACCATCGTCGATGAATTCAAGGCCTATCGAGGATCTGAGATCATCTAAGAATCCGTGTTCAAGATTTACCGAGCGTTCCTCCCCAATACTCCCGTGTTCATCTGTCGTATAGGTGAACAAAGGGCAGGTATATCCGCGCTCTCTGGTCTTGTTTGAGACGTAGCAATCGTCGGTTATCGCATTTGTTACGAGGCAGTGTTGCCAATCTGTCGAGACTGTTTGTCGGCAGACATGTAATGCAAGATTATCGCTTAACATATGGCGCATAACTTTTGGACGTGGTCGGCAAATGAATCCGCCTGCACGACCGGTGTAATACGTAAACCGCCTATCGAACGGTCGATACGAGATGGGAGTGACGCTACAGGCTAATTCAAGGTGATCGCGAATATCCTGTTGTGCGTCGCCTACCTTCCAATCGCTGGAATCCTTGCGGAGGGCAAACGTACGTCTGGCGTTTTCAACATCGTGAGAAATGAATTCCATGATCGTCTGGTGTATGTCATCTCTTGTCCACTGAATTGTCAGTTTGTCTCTTGCGGTGACAATTCCGACGGAATTCAAGGGGAACACTTCGGGCAGTCTCCACCCTTTTTCGTACTCGTCATAAAACTCTTCATCCCGGGGCACGAACAAATGGAGCGTCGATTTTGGCGACAATCTGATCCATGGCACAGTTCCGGCGTGGTTTCGGCATAACCAATCGTATTTTCCGCAATGTTTTTGTTCTTCACGCCTTCCCCATAAGTCCGCATGAAAGCATCCGGGTGTGATGCGGTTTTCAGAGTGTTTTGCGAGTAAGCTGATGGCGACGCCTTGTTGTATATCAAAGACATTCTCATCCGTGCTCCCGTCCGGCGCCCGCTCCTTCTTTTTTGCATTGCCGTGCAAATCGAGTAGGTAGGCTTTGTGGAAAGTTGTGACAAGGCTCTCGCGCATACCGCGGAAGGTTGGATTGTCCAAATAGCTGTGATTGGTTATGAATCCAACCACACCCTCGCCAGCACATTCAATCTGCCATTGGGCAAGGCGGATAAACTTCACGTAGTCATCGTTCAGCCACTTGGGATTGCGTTCGTTGAGTGTTGCGCCATCAACTGCAAAGTAGTTCTCGACAAGATTCTTGCCGTCTTTGCCGCGAAGTAGGTCCCGAATCCACTTGTTCTTGTTGGCGGAATGGCCCGAATAGGGCGGGTTACCCACGATAACCGTGAATCGCTGGCCGTTCTTGATCGCATTCACGGCATGCGCTTCTTTGGCAAGCGCCGGGACTGCAAAGTCAAATGCTTGTTGTTTGAACTCGCTCGCCGGTTCCAGCGCGTTGGTGAGATAAACCCGCGCACGTTCGTCGCTTCCGAACCGGTAACCTGTCTCGTAGAGCTTCAGACCGATCTTCAGGTGGGCGATAGCGTAGGGCGCCATAAGAAGTTCGTAGCCGTAGAGACGAGTCAGCAGGTGCTTCGGAACGTACTCGTTCCATCGAGTCTCGATCTGAACGTCCCCGAGACCCTGTAACCGCCATTTCGCCACGAGTGTGGCGTGAATTAGGTCGATTGCCTCGACAAGAAAGGTGCCGGTGCCTGTGGCTGGATCAAGAATCCGAACAAAGTCCTGAGTCGGCGAAACAACTTCCGGAACCGTCAGACCCTTGTGGCGCTGGGCCATATCTCCCCAGGTGGCCGTGTCCGCCAAGCCGTCCGAAAGGCCGAACTTCGTGCGCAATAGTTCATGCACCGAGCGGACGATGTAGGAAACAACCGGGCGTGGCGTATAGAAGACGCCACGCTTTATCCGCTTCTTGGCATCGTATTCCTTCAGAAACAGTTCGTAGAAGTGAATGACCGGATCCTCGCGCGGGTTACGGTCTCCGAAATCTCGAACGACAGCTTCCATGTTGGCATCGTCAAGCAGATTGATGACTTCGGAAACACCAAGCTCGTCAAAGTCAATTGCTGACTCATCTGCTTGATGTTGGCGTCCGCCAATTTTCAAAAATGTCTGCATCAGGTCGCGCAGGAATGGATTCGTGCGCATGTGACTGGCGAAATCGTCAGCTGTTTTTCTTTCCGGGTCGGCGATACGCGCGGAGAGCAAACCGTAAGCTATGGTCTGGGCGTACATATCGGCGAAGCTGTCCGCGTCCATATCGTGCACCAGGGATTCCTGAAATGCCTTCATCAGCTTGATGATGCGACCATCTTCGGTCTCAATGGCGAGAGTGTTTTGGATGCGGTCGCGGATTGCGCGGGCCAGACGGGCGAGGTGCACGGACAGGTCGCGAGATGTAGCGATGACTTCCCGATGACGCAGCGTGAAGGCCGTGCGCCATTGTTCGCGCCATGAGTCCGCGTCTTCTTCGTCATCTGGCCACGCCAGATGCTCGGTCAGTTCCGTGGCGACAGCATCGAGATGCAGGGCGGTATCGCGATCATCCCAGCCAAGCACTCTTAGGGTCGGCAGGTTGCGCCCACCCTCCGGCGTCGAAAAGTGAGCCAAACTGATTCGTCGGTCGGCCCCTTCTCCGTAGTTGGAGACGAACAAGAGGTCTTCGGTCGCCCAGGTTCGGCGTTCCGCGGCATTGGCGGATGCGCGCTTCTTCAGCGTTACCTGAGCGAGAATGCGGCGTAATGCCACTACTGGTAATCTTTTCGGTTCGAACTTGACGAAAAAGATGCCCCACGGCTGATTTGGAGCGAGCGGTCGAAGGCGTTTGATCTCTTGAATTTTGGCGGCGTTCTTTACGTCAATGCCGAGTTCTTCCGGCGTGTAGTCGAAGGTGATGTCCTCAAAGTCGTCGCCTTCTATCGGCCAACCCATTTCATCGCGCAGATAGGCAATCAACCGGTCAAAGCGCTTGATGGCGGCGAGTTTGGCGCGTTGGTCAACTGGCATTTTTCAGCCTTCGTTCACTTCCATCCAACACTTGATGGACGGCTTTACGCCCACGGGCGCGTCTATTCGCTTGAGGTATGTGTTCTTAATGTGTTTGTCGATTTTCGCCCGGATGTCGATGAGCGCTGATTCCTCGCCCATACACTTCCGGGGCGTGTCGGGTTTAGCTCGGATGCTGGCGATGATCTCGCTTGGTTCCTCAAGGATTGCTTTCCGGCAAGGGTCGTAGAAGTACCAGCGCGTCAGACCCGCCTCTTCCGTGTACTCATGGGCTTCCTTGTCCAGGGCGGGTAGCGCATAGCAGAAGAACACTCCCGCCATGCCTTGGACGGAGCGTTTTTTGCCGCTGAATACCGCGCCCGGTAATCGATTCAGATGCGAATCCAGATCCGGGTCCGCCTTCAACAGGGCTTGAAATTCGAGGTGCATGTCTTCGATCACTGTGCGTGTGCCCTCGTACGCTTGGTTGAACTCGCGGAGCGCGTCGAAATCATCCTCCGGGGTCAACAGTTTCTTGCCTTCAATGCCGAGGGTTTTCGAGATCAGCAAAGTTTTCTGCGTCACTTTGGCGTATAACGTAAGAATGTCGTTCAACTCGTCGGGAGGCAGGAAGTTCCAGAATCTGACCTTTCCGCGGGACGACCTCGCTTCGGGGTGATCCTCAATCAGGCGCTTCTCCACCTCCGGATTCATGCGGCGGTCCACGCGCCCGATGCGCTGCATCAGGCGCACCGGGTTCCAGTGGATGTCGTAGTTGATCATGCGTGACGCGTCCTGGAGATTCAGGCCCTCGGACAGGACGTCCGTCGAGATCAGGACGCGGATTTCGCTGCGGCCCCGGTTCGCGAGCGCCGCTGAGGAACTGCCATTGTAGTAGGGCGAGAAGCGCTGGATTGTCTCAGCCCGATTGCCCTTGGAAGCACTGTCCACCTGGGCAATGCCTTCAATGCCGGCATCGTCGAGTTGACGCTTGAGGTAACGCGCGGTATCGGCGAACTCCGTGAAGATTAGCATCTTCTCGCCAGCGGCGTTTTTTGACTTGAGCAGTTTTATGAGCCGGCGGAGCTTGTCGTCGTGCCGCGGCTCAAACTTCCGAGTTTCGCTGAGAAACTGCACAACCTGATCCAGATCGAGGAAAGTTTCGGAGATCATTTCCTCGACCTCGTATTCGTCGCGCTTCAACCGTTCGACGGCGTCCAACAGTTCTGGAGGCAGGATGTCTTCGTCTTCGGGCTCCTCGTCTTCATCGCCCCAAAGATCAAGCCGCCGTTGCACGGTATAGCCGAGAATCTCCGCGTTTTGCGTTTTCCACCGTTCGATTCGTCGCCGTTCTCCATCCGTCTCGCTATGGGCTTCCACAAAAGCCAGGAGCTTTCTCAGCAGCCGATCACAAGAGAGTTCGAAGGCGGCGACAGAACTCTCGAAGCGCTTGAGAAAATTGGTTCGTATCAGACCGACAACCTGTTTCTGCCGATTCTGCTCGAAGGCGTCAATGTCCTGATCCGGGCCTTTATACCAGTGTAGCGGGTAGTACATCGGGAGCGTGAAGAGCGGGTTGTCGCGCATGAATGCCTTTTCGAATAGTTCCAGCAGGCGGCCGTAAGTCATGCGGATGGAATACGCGGCCACTTGCGGTGGGCTGCGCTCGGGGAACACGGCGGTTTGTCCGGACTCGCGCATTTGGCTCTCGCGAGCGTACGCGCGGCTGCGTTGCACAACGAGTTGACGAAAAATCGCGTCGGTGGTCAGAATGGCCTGCGCCTCGGCCATGTGTTCCGTGACATCGGTGACGATATAGCCTACCCGTTCGCGAATGACTTTTTCCATTCTGTTGACGTGAGCCCGCAGGTTATTGACACCCAGAGTGCGGGCGAAGTAAGTCTCGTCTCGGCGGGTGAACAACTCGGCCATATGGCGGAAGTCGCTGAGGCTGTTGTTGATCGGAGTGGCGGTGAGCATGAACAGCGTCTTGGGGCGCGCCACGCTGTCCAGTAGGTCGTACATCCGGTAGTAGCGCGACGGTTCCTTGTCTTCACCGCCCCTCCTGCCTGGATTTCGGAAGTGGTGCGCCTCGTCGATGATTACAACGTCTGCCAACTCCGAAATGCGCTGGAACCGGTCGGGGAAGTCGCCCTTGCGGCTAAGGTCGGTGTGGCTGAAGACGGCCAGATTACTGAAGTCCGCGCCGCCACCAACGCCGCCGATATGAGGCAGCCACTCACGCAAGTGAGGCTCCCAAACACCTTCCTTTGCGGCCTTTGGCGCGAACAGCACAACGCGCTTGCCTTCATGGAGAACCAAGCGCTCAATCAACATCAGGCCCACAAAGGTCTTACCCAGGCCGACCCCGTCGCAGAGGAATGCGCCGCCGTGCTGTCGCGCGATCTTCATTAGAGCCCAGTACGCTTCTTGTTGGTAACGGTCGAGCTTCTGGAACATCTTCGAGCGCGCTTCATCCCATTCCGTCGCGGTGAGTTCGTGCCCCCTGAAGAATTCCTGCAGAGCTTTCGCGTACACGTCAAACGGTGAATACAGGCGCGTATGCCTTTCCAAGGTATCAATTACATCCGCGGTTGCTTCCTGGGCTTGATTCCAATGTGCTTCGAACCAATCCTGGAGCTGGGCTACTTCGCGGGCGCTTTGAACTTGTACGTTCAGTTCAATGTTCTGGGTAAGCCCGGGCCGGGTAAAGTTGCTGGAACCCACAAGTGCCTGAGAGCCAACGACTTCGAGCTTGGCGTGGGTGATATACGCCTTCGCGTGGAACTTGCTCTTGTCGTAGATGCGGCACTCGATCTGATTTTTGCGTAATGCGTCGAGAATTGCCGGAACGCCGTGCAAGAAGGGATTGTCTTGTTTGTCCGTCTCAATGCTTTGGTCGAGCATATGCGCGGCCCGTTTGCGGATCTGTTCGAGTAGGACTCGTCGCGTCCGCTGGCTTGTTTCGCTCCCCATCAACACCCGAATCTTCTCAAGGTGCTGCCACTTCCCGTCGAGGGCGAGCAGCGCGCCGATCTCGAAGAATCCGGTGGCTATATCAAATGCACTGGCGATGCCCGTCCACTCTTCGAGGTAGCGCAGTCCCGTCCAACCGGAGACACTGTTGTCGACGATAAAGAGCGAGCGGCCCTTGGAATCAGGAGTCATTGCATATTGGCATGGACGAGTCGGCAGGGCGGGTCGCTTTCCCCAGCCGGTAATCGGACTATATGCTTCCAGTGGTCACGGAAGCGGCTAGTTTACTTCAATCCTGAATAGCCTGCGGAGAATGACGCTGACCAATTTCGTGGCCGAGATCTCGTATTTCCGTGCGAATCCGCAGGTTTTTTTCGATGCTGGCATACATGGCCGGTCGACTAAAGCATCAGGCGTTGATTCGCGCTGAACGGTTCGATGATCGTTGGCCGTGAGGCCGGCCACTCAGACCGCTCAGGATTGACCCCATTCCGCGAACTCAATAAAATCCGCGCGTTCCAGGGTCCGCATCGATCCCGGGCCGGCAGGAGTTTCCCCACATGTACGCAGTGTTTCGTTCAGGCGGCAAGCAGTACCGTGCCAGCGAGGGCGATCGCGTCCGCGTGGAGCGCCTGGATGCCGATGAAGGCGATGCGGTGGAGTTTGACCAGGTACTGATGGTGGCCGATGGCGCCGACATCACGCTGGGGTCCCCGCTGGTCGAGGACAGCCGGGTACAGGGGGTGGTCACAGCCCAGGGGCGCGGCAAGAAAATCGTGGTCACGAAATTCAAGCGCCGCAAGAACTACAAGCGTATCATGGGACACCGGCAGCACTTCACCGAGGTTGAGATCACGTCGATCGGTTCGGGTTCGGCCGATGCGGAAGCCGAACCGGCTGAGCCAGACAGCGCCACAGAAGCCGAAGCGGGCGCGGCAGAAACGGCCACCGCCACGGAAGCGGACGCTGCAGAGTCCGCCTGATCCGGGAGGAGTCTAGATATGGCACACAAAAAGGCAGGCGGCAGTTCCAAGAACGGCCGCGACTCCGAATCCAAACGGCTTGGCATCAAGCGCTACGCCGGGGAGCACGTACTGGCGGGCAACATCATTGTCCGGCAGCGGGGTACGAAGTTTCACCCCGGCGTCAACGTCGGCGTGGGCAAGGACTACACGCTCTTTGCGACCGCGGAGGGCCGCGTGGCCTTCGATACGAAGGGTCCGAAGAACCGAAAGTTCGTCAGCGTAGTCCCGTCCTGACGCTAACCTCGTGTCGAGCCGAACCGGCACGGCAAGGCGAGTTCAACCAGACCATTTCCGGCACACGCGCCGATCCACTTCCGGAGCACGCGCCGGACAATTCCGGGCGCACGTGCCGATTGGTGTTTCGTCTATCCGAACATTAACCCTCTCCATTGCCGGTCCCTCCGTGCATACTGACTGGTGGAGAGTATCGAGTGTTTCCGCGTAGCATGAACCCATGAAATTCGTCGACGAGGCAACCGTCCGGGTGGAGGCGGGTTGCGGCGGAAACGGTTGCGCCAGTTTTCGCCGGGAGAAGTTCGTGCCCAGGGGCGGACCGGATGGCGGTGACGGCGGGCATGGCGGTAGCGTGTACCTGATCGCCGAATCCGGAATCAACACCCTGGCGGAATTTCGGGTTCAGCGCCGCTTTGCCGCGGGAAACGGCCGCGGCGGCGCCGGCCGCCAGAAGACCGGTGCCTCGGGCGACGATCTCTATGTCCCCGTCCCGGCCGGGACTGTGGTGTCCGACATCGACACGGAGGAAGTCCTCGGCGACCTGGCTGCCCCGGGGCAAACGCTCAAGGTCGCCCAGGGTGGTCGCGGCGGCTTGGGAAACAGCCGCTTCAAGAGCAGCGTCAACCGTGCGCCCCGCAAGTTCACAACGGGCGACCCGGGCGAAAAACGGCGACTCGCGCTCGAGTTGAAGCTGCTGGCGGATGTCGGTCTGGTCGGGCTGCCGAACGCGGGCAAGTCGACGCTGTTACGGGCGCTTTCGGCTGCGCGGCCAAAGGTCGCAGACTATCCGTTCACCACCCTGCATCCCCACTTGGGCGTGGTCCGAATCGAGACGGACCGCAGTTTTGTCGTCGCGGACATTCCCGGCCTGATCGAGGGCGCCGCCCGGGGCGCGGGACTCGGCATCCAGTTTCTCAGGCACCTGCAGCGCACCCGGCTGTTGGTGCATGTCGTGGAGGTGGCCGAATCCGGCGCCGCCATGCCCCCGGAAGAGGCCGTCCGGACCATCGATTCCGAATTGCGAACCTACTCCGATGGCCTGTCGGCGCGGCCCCGTTGGCTCGCCTTGAACAAGCTCGACCTATTGCCACGCGATCAGTGGGACGACGCGGTCGATTCACTGGTCAAGGCGTCGGACTGGAACGGCCCCGCGTTCGGAATCAGCGCGGCGACGGGAGAAGGCGCCGGGGCGTTGGCCTGTTCGGTAATGGACTATCTGGAGCGGGCATCGGCTCATGCGTGAAGACGGCGTCTTGCGTAGATGTGGCGTCCAAATAGGGTATCAACGTCCAAAGTAGGGCCTAATTTGCAGGTTTAGCTCAGAAATTGCACTCGCGTCGGACGATGTTCCGCAGGCAGGCTGCGTCTTGGTGAATTATGACTGTGAGTGAGTTATGCTTTCCGGTACATTCGATACGCTTGCGACCGCACGCGAGCTACAATCAGCGGGGTTCCAGGCCGAACAAGCCGAGGCCCTCGTCAACGCCATGAGTCAGGAACGAAAAGACTACGTTACGACAGACAAGCTGGATGCTTCGGTCGCCAAGCTCGAAGCTGCGCTTGCAACCGCTGTGAACAAGATGTTGCTGTCACAGATAGCCATCGCCGGGGCGTTATTCGCCGCACTCAAGCTCTTCGGCGGCGCGTAGTCGGAGTAGGCCAATGGCGCACGGCGGTGCGCGGCCATCGACGAAGGGGCCGACACCCCGACCAGAGCGGTGATGTCTCGCCTTGAGGCCGAAAATCCCTGATTGCCGCGATTCCTGTCCGTCAGGATACGGGGTTGCGCCTACAGCGCTCGAATCCTGGCGTTGAGCCGACTCTTGTAGCGGGCCGCCTTGTTCCTGCCGATAATCCCCTTGGCAGCCATCTTGTCGATTTGCGGCACGGCTGCCTTGTAGCGGCTCTGCGCGGCTTCCTTGTCGCCCTCGGCAACGGCCCTGAGCACGTGGCGAACGGCCGTTCGCAGCCGCGCCCGCAGCGCGGCGTTATGGACGCGGCGCTTGTCGTTCTGGCGGGCGCGTTTCTTCGCCGATTGAATGTTGGCCATAGGTCACCGGGCGTGTGAATCGGAAGGGGTCGGCCCCGAAAAGGGCGGTATTATTGGTAGCTCACCAATTCAAGTCAAGCAGGCCGGCGAACGGCATGGGATCATGTTCCCGGGTGCCGGCAGGCTGGCGTGTATCCAGGGCTCGTGAAACGATTCGGGATTGAGGGGAATCGACGCGGGATCGGTGTGTGCGAGGAGAGTGCCAGTGACGGAGGCGAGGCCGCCGGAGGAATCTGCGCAGGACACGGGTAACGAACCCGGCGGCCTGCTGCGCTCCACCACAGTGGTGGGCGCCATGACGGCGCTGTCGAGACTCTCCGGATTGGCCAGGGATATCGGATTCTCCCGCTGGTTCGGCGCCAGTCCGCTCATGGACGCATTCTTCGTCGCGTTCAAGATTCCCAACCTGCTGCGGCGGTTCTTCGCCGAAGGCGCATTCTCCGCCGCGTTCGTGCCGGTGTTCTCCGAGTACCGCGCCACCCGCAGCGCGGAGGAGACGCGGGAACTCGTCGATCGGGTGGCGGGCACGCTGGGCCTGGTGCTGTTCGGAATCACCGCCGCCGGCGTCATCGCCGCGCCGATCCTGATCACGTTGTTTGCGCCGGGCTTCATCGGCGACGACGGACGCTACGAGATGGCGCGTGACATGCTCCGGCTGACATTCCCCTATCTCTTCTTCATCTCGCTGACGGCCCTGGCGGGCGCCATTCTCAATACCTACCGCAGTTTCGCGGTACCGGCCTTCACGCCGGTACTGCTCAATCTCGTCCTGATCGCCTTCGCGGGTTGGGTGGCGCCGCGCCTTGAGAATCCCGGAATCGCGTTGGCAGCCGGAGTCTTCGTCGCCGGCGTGGTCCAGCTTCTGTTCCAACTGCCGTTCCTGATGCGGCTGAAATTGCTGCCGCGGCCGCGATGGGGATGGGCCTACGCGGGCGTGCGCAAGATTCTCAAACTGATGACGCCGGTGATGTTCGGCTCGTCGGTGGCGCAGATCAACATCCTCTTCGATACCCTCATCGCCTCGTTTCTCGCGGCCGGCAGCATCTCCTGGCTCTACTACGCCGACCGCCTGATGGAGTTTCCCCTGGGTGTGTTCGGCATCGCGCTGGCGACGGCGATCCTGCCGACCCTTTCCGAGCAACATGCCAGGGCTTCGGCGGAGGCGTTCAGCAGGACCCTGGATTGGGCGCTGCGGCTGGTGCTCATCATCGCGTTCCCGGCCGCGCTGGGATTGATCGTGCTGGCGCGACCGCTGCTTACCACGATTTTCTACGGCGGCGAGTTCACCGCCAACGACGTCGACATGGCCGAAGCGGCACTGATCGCCTACGGCCTGGGTTTGCTGGGATTCATACTGGTGAAGGTGCTGACGCCGGGCTATTTCGCGCGCCAGGACACCAGGACGCCGGTCCGCATCGCCGTCTACGCCCTGGTCCTGAACATGGCGCTCAACGTGGTACTGGTGGTGAGCCTGGTGCGAACGAACTTCTACGCCCCCCACGCCGGACTGGCGATGGCGACGACGATCTCCGCGTTGTTCAATGCCGGCCTGCTGTACCGGGGGCTTCGAAGGCGAAGTGTCTATTCTCCCGAACGGGGTTGGGGCCGGCTTGCCTTGCAGGTCCTGGTATCCGGGACTGTGATGGTCTTCGCTGTCGCCTGGATTCGGGATGCGGCCGGGGACTGGCTGCTGCTGAGTGTCGCAGGCCGGGTCGGCTGGCTCGCCGTTTGCGTCCTTGCCGGGATGGCGGCGTACTTCTGCTGTTGCTTCCTGCTCGGGCTGCGTTTGTCGGCACTTCGGAAATCACCAGCGGCCAGCCTATAATCGCCCCCCGGAAACCCTTGCCGCCACCGTTCCATGCTGGTTCATCGTCACCTGTCGCATTTGCAGCGCTCGCCGTCACGTCCGCGGGTGGTCACCGTGGGTGCCTATGACGGCGTGCATCGGGGACATCAGGAGATCCTGCGGCGTCTGAAGGCCTGCAGCCGCGCGTCCGGAATGCCGGCGCTGGTGCTGTCGTTCGAGCCGCTGCCGAGGGAGTTTTTCTCGCCGGATCGACCCGCCGCGCGGCTCACCCGGTTCCGCGAGCGATATCACCTGTTGGCCAACCTGGGCATGGACGAGCTTTTCTGCCCGTCGTTTCGCCGCATCCGGCGTCTTTCGGCCCGGAAATTCATCGAGGACGTGCTGCTTGCCGGCCTGAATACGCGTCACGTTGTGGTCGGCGAGGGATTTCGATTCGCCGCCAATCGGCTGGGCACCATGGACAACCTGCGTGCGGCGGGAGAGGCCAGTGGGTTCGACGTGACCGAAGTCCCGGCGATCTACTGGCGCGGGCGGCGCGTCAGCAGCACGGCCATACGCAAGGCCCTGCGCGGGGGCGACCTTGCCCTGGCCAGCGACATGCTGGGCAGGGACTACTCCATCTCCGGGCGGGTCGTCCGGGGGATCGGTCTGGGCAAGGACCTGGGATTTCCCACCGCCAACGTCAACCTTCACCGTCGGCAAGCGCCCGTGGACGGTATTTTCGCCGCGCGCATCGGCGGTCTTGCGGATGGGCTGCTGGACGGGGTGGCCAGCGTCGGCACGAGGCCCACCGTCGGCGGCGTCGAGCCGCTGCTGGAGGTCTTCATCTTTGATTTCGATCGCGAGATCTACGGCCGCTACATCACCGTGCACTTCATTCGGCGGCTTCGCGAAGAGCGCAAGTACGCCGACCTGGCCACCATGAAGGTGCAGATGTACAAGGACGTGGAGAACGCCCGCGCGGCGTTGGCCGCCTGAACCGCCATGACGCGCGACCGAACTAGCATGACTGGCCAGCGAACAAGCGTGACGGGCCATCGAGCGGGCATGACGGATTACTGAGCAAGCATGACCAACTACAAGGACACGCTCAACCTGCCGCGCACGCGATTTCCGATGCGGGGCAACCTCGCGAAGCGGGAACCCGAGATGCTCGAACGTTGGGAGCAGCAGGACATCTACGGGCAGATTCGCTCGGTCTCCAGAGGACGCCCGCGCTTCGTCCTTCATGACGGGCCACCCTATGCCAACGGCGACATTCACCTGGGCCACGCCCTCAACCACGTGCTCAAGGACATGATCGTCAAGTCGCGCACGCTCGCCGGCTATGACGCACCCTATGTGCCCGGCTGGGACTGCCACGGGCTGCCCATCGAGCACCAGGTCGAACGCCGATTCGGCAAGCTGGGCAATGGGCTCGATGCCCGTGCGTTCCGCAAGGCCTGCCGCGAGTTCGCCGGCGAGCAGGTGGATCGTCAGCGTGAGGATCTCAAGCGTCTGGGCGCCATCGGCGACTGGGAGCGTCCCTACCTGACCATGGACCCGCGCTACGAAGCCGAGCAGCTTCGGGCGTTTGCGAGGCTGCTGGAGCGCGGCCTGGTGTTCCGGGGGTACAAGCCCGTGCACTGGTGTCTCAACTGCCGGTCCGCGCTGGCCGAGGCCGAGGTGGAATACAACGACAAGCGCTCCGACGCCATGGATGTTCGTTTTACCGTGGTGGATCGTGATGCGCTCGGCAATGCGCTGGGAGCCGACGCACCGGATTGTCCGGCATCGATCCCGATCTGGACTACCACATCGTGGACGCTGCCGGGCAACCGGGCTGTGGCCTTGAATGCTTCGCTGCAGTATGTCCTGGTGGAGACGGACGTCGGCAAGGGCAGGGAGTGCCTGCTCGTCGCCGAAGACATGCTCGAGAGTGTGGCGGCACGGTTCGGTATGGGGGAGCGGACTGTCGTGCGTACGGCACGCGGGGCCGCCTTCGAGGGATTGGAGCTCAGGCATCCCTTCTACGACCGCGTCGTGCCCGTTGTGCTCGGCGATCACGTCACCACCGAGGCGGGGACGGGCGCCGTGCATACCGCACCGGGGCACGGTCACGAAGACTTTGCGATGGGTGTGGAGTACGACTTGCCCCTGGATTGTCCTGTAAACGGCGACGGCAAGTACCTGCCGTCCACACCGCTGTTCGCAGGGCAACACATCAACAAGGCTGGCGACAGCATCGTCGAGGTGCTGCGCGAACGCGGCGCGTTGCTTCACCGCGAACGGGTGGATCACAGCTACCCGCACTGCTGGCGGCATCGCACACCGGTCATCTTCCGGGCCACGCCGCAGTGGTTCATCGGCATGGACCAGGGTGGATTGCGGGCCGACGCGCTCGAGCAGGTAACTCAAGTGGAATGGACGCCCGAGTGGGGCGAGGAACGCATCCGCGGAATGATCAGGGACCGGCCGGACTGGTGCATTTCCCGGCAGAGGACCTGGGGTGTGCCCATCCCGCTGTTCGTGCACCGGGAAACGGGTGAGATGCATCCGGATTCCGCCGAGTTGGCGCTCCGGGCAGCAGACATCGTGGAACAACACGGGATCGACGCCTGGTTCGAGCCGAGCCTGTTGGAGGTTTTGGGTGACGATGCCGAAATGTACGACCCGGTCACCGACGTCATGGACGTTTGGCTCGACTCGGGCTTCAGTCACCACGTGGTGGGCACGCTCCGGGAGGACGTATCCATGCCGGCGGACCTGTATCTGGAGGGCTCAGACCAGCACCGCGGCTGGTTCCAGTCGAGCCTGCTGACTTCCGTGGGCATGTACCGCCGCGCGCCCTACAGGGGAGTACTAACCCACGGGTTCACGGTGGACGAGCAGGGACGCAAGATGTCCAAGTCCCTGGGCAACGTCATCGATCCGAAACAGGTGTACCGTACGCTGGGAGCCGACATTCTGCGCCTGTGGGTGGCGGCCACGGACTACCGCTCCGAGATGAGTGTCTCCGGGGAAATCCTGAAGCGGGTATCGGACGCCTACCGGCGGATGCGCAACACGCAGCGCTTCCTGCTGGGCAACCTGCACGGCTTCGACCCCGAGCGGCACCAGGTGCTGGACGAACGGATGGTTGCCCTGGACCGATGGGCGCTGGACCGCGCCCGTGCGTTACAGGATGAGGTGGCGAAAGCCTACGAGCGATACGAGTTTCATCGCATTTACCATAAGGTGCACAATTTCTGCGTGGTCGACATGGGCGGCTTCTATCTGGACGTGCTCAAGGATCGGCTCTACACGACACCAGCCGATGGCGTGCCGCGCCGATCGGCGCAGACGGCCATGTATCACATCGCCGAGGCCATGGTGCGGTGGCTGGCGCCGATTCTGAGCTTTACGGCGGAGGAGATATGGGCCGAGCTTCCGGGGGAACGGGGGGATTCGGTGTTGCTGTCGACCTGGCACGAGATCCCGGAGCCCAGCGTCCCTGGTCCCGGAGTCGCGGGCTCCGGGGTATCCGAACCCGACGGAGATGGCGCCGGGGTGGACTGGCCCGCGATCCTGCGGGTTCGCCAGCTTGTAAAGGGGCGACTGGAGGATTTGCGGGCAAAGGGATTCATCGGCTCGTCGCTGGATGCCGACGTAGTCATCGACTGCGCGGACCCGCTGGCGGCTACGCTGAAACATTTGGGGGACGAATTGCGTTTCGTTTTCATCACGTCAAGCGCGAGTGTGAACACTTCGCTGGAGCCCGACCCGTCGAGATTGCCCGCACAGGAATCACCCGATGCGGACGGAACCGTCGGGCCGATGGATGGGATCGGGATCGAAATCACGCCCAGCCCGCACGAAAAGTGCTCGCGCTGTTGGCACAAGAGCGCCGATGTGGGGCGGCACGCGGAACACCCGGAACTTTGCGGCCGTTGCGTGGGCAACGTCGAAGGACCGGGCGAGACCCGGATTTACGCATGAATCCATCCGGCGGCGAACGGGCGGAGTCGAGGTTTGGCGCCTGGGCGTGGTTGTGGCTCACGCTGGCCGTCATCGTGCTGGATCAGTGGACGAAATGGCTGATCACCAGCAACTTCGTCGAATATCAGTCCTTGACGCTGTTGCCGGTGTTCGATCTGATACGGCTCCATAACGAGGGGGCGGCGTTCAGCTTCCTGAGCGATGCATCGGGGTGGCAGCGCTGGATGTTCACGGCGCTGGGGGTCGGCGTGAGCGCAGGATTGGTGGTCTGGCTGAAGCGCTTGCCGGCTCGCGGACAGAGTCTTCTTGCGGCGGCGCTTGCGTTGATCATCGGGGGCGCGCTGGGCAACGTGATCGACCGGGTCCTGCTGGGCCACGTGATCGACTTCATTCATGTCCACTACCGGCAGTGGTATTTCCCGGCGTTCAACGTGGCCGATTCGTCGATCACCGTCGGGGCGATACTGCTGATACTGGATAGCGTGCTGAGCGGCCGCCGTGCCGCCCCGAATTGACGGTCCGGCCTGACGCGGTGACAACGGGCGGCGAGGGGCAACAAGCGGTGACAAGGGAAGCAAGTGGCTAAAACCCTGGACGCGCTCGTGCGGCGGTTCGCCGGAGCATTGCGCGATCTGGCGCCCATCATCATCGTTATCGCGTTCTTTCAGATCGCGATTCTGCAACAACCCTTTCCGAACCTTGCCGGTGTGGCGGTGGGCCTGGTGTGCGTGGTGGCCGGATTGGCGCTGTTCATCCAGGGGCTCGAGCTTGGACTGTTCCCGCTTGGCGAGGCCATCGCCCACGCTTTCGTCAACAAGGGCAGCCCAGTGGCGTTGCTGGCATTTGCCTTCTGCCTCGGCTTCGGAGCCACGGTGGCCGAACCGGCGCTGATCGCCGTCGGCGCCGAAGCCGCCGAGGTGGCGGCCGAGGCGGGTGCGATCCCGGCAACGGATGATGCCCGCTCGCGCTACGCCTTTGAGCTGAGGATGGTCGTGGCGTGCTCGGTGGGCCTGGCCATCGTGCTGGGCGTGCTGCGCATCCTCAAGGGCTGGCCGCTTCACCGATTGATCATCGGGGGTTACGTGATAGTGACAGTGATGACGCTGTTTGCGCCGGACGAGATCATCGGCGTGGCCTACGATTCCGGCGGCGTGACCACCGGCACGATCACCGTGCCCCTCGTGACCGCGCTCGGCGTGGGGTTGGCGTCGTCCATCAAGGGCCGCAACCCCATGCTCGACGGCTTCGGCCTCATCGCATTCGCGAGCCTCACGCCCATAATTTTCGTGCTCGCCTACGGGATGGTGGCGTGATGGAATTCGTGCTGACGCTTGTTCAGACGGGTGTATCCACGTCCTTTGACGTGGCGCCGATCATCGCGATCCTGATCCTGTTTCAGGTGGCGGTGTTGCGCCGCAAAATCCCAAACCTGAAGCGCATTGTCATGGGTTTCGTCTATGTGCTGCTGGGGCTGTCCTTGTTTTTGGTCGGTCTGGAAGAGGCGCTGTTCCCGATCGGGGAGACCATGGTGACACAACTCACCGCCGCCGCGGTTGTCGATCCTGCGGCAACGGGCGTCCAGTGGGACGACTACATGCTGGTGTATGCCTTTGCCTTCGCCATCGGGTTCGCCACCACCGTGGCCGAACCTTCGCTCATCGCGGTCGCGCTCAAGGCAGAGGAGGTCTCCGGCGGCACGGTGGGCGCGCAGGGACTGCGCTTCGCCGTGGCGCTGGGGGTCGCCGTGGGCGTGGCTCTGGGGTGCTTCCGCATCGTCACCGGAACGCCGCTGCCCTGGTACATCGTGGCCGCCTACGCCGTGGTCATCGTGCAGACGTTTCGTTCCAGCCGCACCATCATCCCGCTGGCGTACGACAGCGGGGGCGTCACTACATCCACGGTGACGGTCCCGGTCCTGGCGGCGCTGGGCCTGGGGCTCGCGGCCTCGGTCCCCGGGCGCAGTCCGCTGATCGACGGATTCGGCCTGATCGCCTTTGCCAGCGCCTTTCCCATCATGTCCGTACTCGGGTACGCCATGGTCGTACCACTGATATCGCGCCTGCGCGGCGCCAACACGGGCCTCAGAAGGAGTTCCCAGTCATGAGAATGAAGCTCATCGTCGTTCTTGCTCCGGACGACAAGACCGATACCATCATCGATGCCGCAAGGGAGGGCGGCGCCACCGGCGCCACCGTCATTACCAGCGTGCGCGGCGAGGGCCTCAAGCCGGAGAAGACCTTTCTCGGACTGGAGATCACCTCCAAGAGAGACTTGCTGCTGTTTCTGGTGGTGGAGGAACGATCGCAGGATATTCTGGAGCGTATTCGGGATGTCGGCCGTTTCGACGAAGAACCCGGGGCCGGGGTGGCGTTCCAGATCGACATCGAGGACGTAGTCGGCCTGACGACGCAATTGCCGATCATGCTCAAAGAGGTGGAGAAAGAACTATGACCTACAAGCGAAAAATTCACGTCAGCGAAGTGATGGTCAGCGACTTGCAATCCATCGATGGGCTCGCAACCGTCTCCGACGCCGTGGCGATCATGCAGGAACACTCGATCAGTTCACTGGTGGTTGAGCGCCGAAATGAGGACGATGAGGCGGGCCTCATCGACGTAGTCGCCATCGCGCGGGAGGTGATCGCCAAGAACCGCGCACCGGATCGGGTGCACGTCTACGAAGTGATGACCAAGCCCGTCGTCACGGTCCCCTCCACCATGTTGGTGCGCTACGCGGCCCGGCACCTGGTAGCGCTGGGGCTGTCGCGGGCGCTGGTGGCAGATGCGGAGAGAAACGTGATCGGTATGGTGACGTTGAGGGACTTGGTGATTGCGCGGATTACCGCATAGCAGAACAGGGGCTTCGGTGGGGCACTGCACGAGGCGGCAAGGCTAAAGCGACGCCAAGCGATCGAATGTGTCGGGGTATTTCTTCACCATAAGAATCAGGGCCGCAGCCGAGTCGGGCGGTCTGGACCTGCCCTGTTCCCACCGTTCGACGGTGCGCACGGGCACGCGGATCATGTGGGCAAACACAGACCTTGAGACGTCCAGACGGTTCCGGATGCTGCGGATGGCCTCCGGTGTGAGTTCGGGGAGCGGCCGGGGCTCCACCTGCGCCGTTCGAAGGGTGAGTTTGCCGGCGCGATGCCTGCGAACCTCCCGAAGGCCTTCCAGAACCTCGCTGGCGATATTTCGTTCAGTCATTGCGGATTGCCTCCACAGCCTTGCGCCACGCATTGCGCTCGGCGGCCGTTAGATCGTCCTTTACGCCCTTGGAGTACACGGTCAGCAAATAGATTTTGTCCTGCTCCACCAGCCAGTAGTACACTACCCGGCTACCTCCGCGCTTGCCGCGGCCGGGCATCGACCACCGGATTTTGCGGATTCCGCCAGTGCCGCGGATGATGTCGCCGGCTTCAGGGTAGGCGCTCAGGAACCACTGCAGGGCGGCGTAGCTGTCGTCGTCAAGATGTCGAGCCAACTCCTTCGTGAATATCGACGTCTCAACGAAGATCACGTTACTTCACTATACGCTATCCGCGTACCCTGGTGAAGTCGGCGCAGCCGGGCAGGGTTGTTACCAGCAGATGCCATCGGGGTCGGGGAAGGCTCTGCGCTGGCCGGCGGCATTGATAATAAATCTCGCGCACGCTTCGTCCTGGCTCATGTCGATGTCATTCAGACCGCCGCCTGGCGTTGGTACAGCGATGGCTTGATAGGTGGCGGTATCGGCAATGGGGACGTTTAGCGTGTAGACGCCGTTTTCGCTGACACCGGTTTCGAATCCCAGCAACGCCAGGTCGTCGGTATAGGTGTTGTTCTGCAGGTAGTGGCGCTCCTGGTTCGCGGCCAACCGCAGTAACGCTGTCTTGGCTTCGGTGCGTTGAGCTCGAATGACGTACTGGCGGTAGGTCGGGACGGCGACGGCGCTTAGGATGCCGACGATCAGCAGGACCACCATCAGCTCGATGAGCGTAAATCCGCGAATCCGGCCCTTGTTCATTATCCGATCTCCTGTCGCCAGTAGGTGCGGACGGGGGCGTTGTCGAAGTCGGTCGGGAGGCAGTGCAATCCGATGCACACCAGCGGCGGGGGTGCGCATTCGGGGCCGATGCAGTCGGGATCGTCGGGCGGGGGAAACAGGAATACGGCCTCGCCGGGTATCGATCCGGGGATTTCGACGGATCGATCTTCTTCAGTGGGTTGGGTGTCCTCGCCCAGGCGGTTGAGGTTGCGGACGGGATCGGCGTTGAAGAGGTTCACGACGTAGAGTCGGTTGGTACCGATTTGCGGCTGGCAATTGTCGAGGCTGCCTTGTGCGCCGGCCGCGGGGGTGAAGGTCGTGAAGAAAACCTGGTTGTTGAAGGTTCGGCTCTCTGCCAGGACCTTCTCGCCTCGCCAGCCGCCGTCGTTGAGTTCAAGCCGCCACCCCGGGCTGCCGAACGGGATGGACTCGCGCAGGTTGTCGGTGATGTCAACCAGGTCGGCGGTAGTGATCGGGGTCATGGCGGCATATTCGCTCTGCGTGAGCGACTCGAAGACGGCATGGTCCCGCAAGGCGAAAAAATGGTCGTGGGTGGCAAGGCTGTTGGGACGCGCGCGATGTCCTGAACCTATGCCGATGTGGATGAATCGCTGGGTGCCGATTCCCGCCAGGGCTACATCCGGGGCGTAGTAGAAGCGGCGCGACTCTGCCGCTGTGGGCGAGGTGTCCGGCGCTCCGCCGAGTTGGGCGATCACGCCTCCGGCGATCAGGCTGGCGGCCGGCCGGCCGTTGAATACGTCGAAGCGCCAGACCTGACCGCCCATGTCGGCCGCGTAGAACCGGTCCGCGAATCCGTCGATGTCCATGTCGATGACCCGCACGTCGGCGGGAATGGAGTATTGCATGTCGTTGGTGTCGAAATCCGAGCCGGTCGGAGCGGCGTGCCAGAGGAGGCTGCCGTCCAGGGCATCGACGATGTAGAGGGCGTTGCCCTGCGAATCGGTACTGCCTTCGTACCTGTCCTGGGTCGGGTCATACCCGCCGCCGAAAATCAATACCAGGGACTGAGCATTTTGCCCGGCCCCCTGGACGCGGACACGTGCCGCCACGGGCGTGGACCAGGTCTGTCCCAGGCCGGGCAGTGCGGTAGCGTCGAGCTGCCACAGTACTTGCGGTGAGTCGAGCCAGGTGACGTCCAGCCCGTAATAGGAACTGCCGCCGCGACGCATGCCGAAGAACAGGTACACGCGTTCACCCTCAAGGGGCTCGATGACGCCGTCGCCATCGGCCTGTACGTGGGCGCGGATGGTCCCGTCGATGCCGTAGTGCTTGTCGGGGGTCGCGTCATTGGCGCGGAGGATTAACTGGTCCTGGAGGAATTCCGCAGGTATGAACGCCCAGTGCTCAGTGCCGGTTTGCGCATCGATCGCATGCAGGAACCCGTCATTGGTGGCGGCGTAGATAACCTGATCTGCCGGATCGGGGTTATTGACCGTACCCCCATAGATGACCGCCACCGGTTTGCCGTGGAGGGGGTCCCCCATGCGCGACGGCAGTTCGCCGGGCCGCCGGGTGCGCGCGTCGAGCGAACCGCGAATGAAGTCGATGACTTCATCCCGCGCGGGATCGCCCGGGTCCCCGATACCCAGCAACGCCTCGTCGATCAGACTGTTGGAGTGTTGCAGCGCATTGTCGGAATGGGTAAGCAGGGGCTCGCCCAGGTACGTATAGACGTTGCGCGACGCCGGATCGGGAATCTGCTCCGCTGCGCCGCCCAGAGCCACGTCCTCGCCGTCGGCCCCGGTGGACCAGAAGCTGCGGGAATCGGAAACGAACCACCCGCTTCCAGGGTCGATGGCGGGCTGGTTCCGGGCATCCAGGATTGCCCCGTCGGAACCGCGCAATCGGTACTTCCTGATGTTGCCCGGCCAGTGTGCGTTGGCGGTGGGGCGAAACACCGCCAGGTACAGTTCATCGCCGTTGCGCAGCCGGTTGAAGCGATCCACCGGCACGGTCATCGTGGCAAAGGCGGTCTGTGTTTCCAGAATCGAAGTGAGCGCGTTGGTCAGCGCGGTCTGGAGGGACGCTCTCTCCGCAGTGGTGAAATAGGCGCCGCCGCCTCGTATCGCGGTGGTTTGAAGCAGCGGATCGTCTGCGGTGAAGCCGACCACGTAGGTGATCACGTTCTGCTTGCCGGGACTGGACGAATCCAGATCCGCCGCGAACAGGTACGCTGCCATGTCGTCCAGGCAGGCGCCGTCGCCGGTCCCGTCGCAAGCCGAACCCACCGCATCGGAAAAGCCGGGCAGGGCTGCGATTCTGTCGTCGGCATCCACGTCCTGGGTGGGGGCGCCGTCGGTCAGCAGCACGATAAAGTTCTTCTGGCACCCCAGCCCCATGGGCGACGCGTAGTGGGCACCGCCTCTGTCCGGGTCGCGGGACTGGGCCACGGAGACTTGCGGTCCGTGCCCGTCGCCGTAATCGACGGCACGGCCCGCCAAGTACTGCCCGGCCTCGTACAGAGTTTCGGCAAGCGGCGACCAGCCCGCCACCGTCAGTCCGCTGACGGTGGCGATCAGCGTGGCCCGGGCGGTGTCGATGTCTTCGATCGCGTGCAGGACTGATCCGCCCTGGTCGAAATTGGTCGCCATCAGGCCGACGTTGACGCCATCGACCTGCGTGATCAGGCTCGTGGCGACCTCCTTCAGCACAAGGTGGCGAGTCCCCGGAACCGGACGCGGGCCGTGGTACCAATTGAGGTAGTTGGCGTCGTAGACTGTGTACCGTCGATCCGCCGGCCTCTGGCCCCAGGCAATTTCGTCGCGCGGGTCGGTGCTCCAGGGAGAACTGGCGTCTCCGTTGCGCGCGAAGACGGCGAGGGGATCAGTGCCGTCGCCGTGGCTTCCGCCATCGTCTTCGCACTCCACCGGCAGGCTCTTGTCCTGTTCTTCCAGGCGCTCCCAGCGGCCGCCCCCGGCCGCATCGAACCGGGCGAAGCGATCGATGTGGCCACCGTTGCCCTGGTCGAACGCGTCCAGCGTGTTTTGGCAAACCAGCGCCGTGCGCTCGAACCAGCGCTCGGTCGAGCATTGCGGCGGCGCTCCGACGCCCGTGCGCCAGTACACCCGCGAAGCATCGCAGTGGCCCGTGTACTGAACGGCCGAATCGTAGCGTTCCTGGGTCTCGACGGCCTGGGCCAGACTGGCCGACGTGTCCAGAATCAACAACACGTTGGGCCTTGCATGCGGGAATCGGCGGGTATCCGTGACGAACAGTTCCGTGTCGTCGCCCGCGGCCGGCGTCGCGGTGAGCATCGCGCAGAGTGCGGCTGAAGGCATCCGGGCCGGAATTCGACTCGGGCGCCGGGGTGTAGTCCAAATATGCATGCGAGACCTGCCTGTGATGCCGGGCCGTCAGGGAGCGGGCGCTTCACCCGGCCCCAGGACGTAGAAGCCCTGACGTTGTGTGGAGACGGCATTCCGGGGCCCGGTTCCCACGGCCGCGATCTCGAAATGAAACGCCTGTAGCCCGGCGAATCCTTCTCCCAGGCTGAAAGCCGCGCCCGGGACGGGCGTCGCTTCGGAAAAAACGATCGTGGCCGCGGCGGCAGAGGCGCCGTCGCCGAGCCGGGTGAGGGGGAGGGCGCCCGGCGACTCCACGCTGAAGGCGCCCCGGGCGATGGCCAGGTCGATGCCGGACGAGGCCGCCTGAAACGCCAGATCGTAGGAGGTCACGTTACCTGCCATGACGATCTGCAGCGTCGCCGTGCTCATGGCCGATGTGGTGACCACCGTAACGGCCACCAGCACTACCAGCGCGACGATGAGCGCGACGCCCGATTGGCGCCGGCCCCGAAGACCATCCGCGCCACGACGACTGGCCTTCGCGCCGGCAGGCGACCGGACGCATTGGGGAGCGGCCATCAGGAATACCCCGCGCCGCGCAGCGGAGCGGCGATCACGACGACGGCCTCGCATTGCGCAGTGGAGCGGCCATCGCGATGACAGCCTCGCACCGCACCGTCGAGCGGCCATCATGGCGACGACCTCGCGTTGCGCAGTTGGATCGTCCGGGTCACCACCGTACGCCGATACGCGTCGTTCGGGGCCGGTCGATCCTGGTCCGCGTACACGTATTCCCCTGAGTCGGTGAACCCTTGTTCGGGCCGTTCCGCGCGCACGCGCACCCAGACTCGCACCGACAGAACCCGAGCCTCCGGCAGGAATGCCGGATCGTCCGGGTCGAGCAGCGCGTCCCCCGGATTGACGTAGCGATTCACCGAACCCCGCCCCGACTCGCCGACCCCGTCTGTATCCACGCCGAACTGGACCTGAAGGTCCTCGACGCTCGGAACGACCTCCTGATCGACGATCCTGGGGCCAAGAGAACTGCCCGCCAGCGTCTTCATGCGCAACGACGGAACCGGATTGCCGGGCGTGTCCAGCGATGAGCGCCGGCTGACGTAGTAGCCCCGGCTCAGGAGTTGAAAGGACCGGGACTGCGACGCTGGCGGTTCCGCGGGCCGATCCCCGCCGTCGAATAGGGTTCCGCGCCCGAAACGCGTGGTTCGCACATACAGCGTGCCTGGACGTAACGAACCCGGTGGCGTGGCGACTTCGCTTGTGCGTCGAACCACCAGCGTATCGGAGTCGGGTTGGGCCTGCTCGTAGGGTGCGCATCCGGTCCATCCGAAGCCGTTGCCGGTTCCCGCGACCGGCGCATCGAGGTTGATCGCCCAGTTGCGCCCGCAATCGTTGCGAACGCCAAGCCCGGGAGGCACCGGCTGCGCGGCCGAGGCGCGATTCGCGATATCGCCCGGGCGTGTGGTGAGTCCGAAATGCCCGGCCATTCGCAGGTCGTCCTCCAGCAAGGCCAGTGCCAGCCTGGCGTGCTCCTGCAGGCGTGCCGTGGATTCGTTCACCCGGAATGCGGCCTGTCCCTGGGTGAACAGGGTCATCGCGCCCAGGAGCAGGAATGCGCCGAGCGCCATCGCTACCAGCAATTCGATCAGCGTCATGCCGCCGCTGCATGACGCTTGCTGGCGCTCCGGCGCCCGGCGCGAAATCGTTCTCCCCCCGGCAGCCGGCAGGCTGACACGGCGGGAAGCGGAAGTATCCGTGCAATCCTGTGGCAGCGGCGCCATCATTGCGATGCCCTTATCGAGAGTCCGTACTGGAGTTCACCGTGCCGTGGCTCCACCCAGGAGATTTCAAGGCGATATCCCGCCGGTGCCGATCCCGAATCGACCCGAATGTCCCAATCGCCCTCGGGCAGGCTGGTCCGAATCGCCCGCTCCCAGAGGAATAGGTCGTGAGCGGCCATCTGTTCGGGCGTGCAGTCGAGCCCGTCTCCCGCGGCGGCGGCGCAGCGGTTGTCGCTGCCGGACCCGGCGTACGCGTCCAGTCCCAGCGGGTTGCTCCGGATTCTTTCCGCCATGTCCGCGGCCAGGTTGGCCGCGTGAGCGCGGTAGTGGGCGGTCCGCCCGGCGCCCATGCCCTGAACCTGCAGGGCGGCGATTCCAAGCAGGCCGACGGACAGCACCACCAGCGCGACCAGCGTTTCTATCAGGGTGAGACCGCTCTGCATGGCCGCGCGCTCAGAATTCGCAGGCCAGGGAAGGCATGCCGGGGCCGTTGCGGGTGACCCTCGGCCGGCCGGTGAAGCTGACGACCACCGCCCGCGCCTGTTCCGCGCCGCGCCGATCGCAGAAGGTCACCGTGCCGTTGGTGCTTCGCCGCCCGAAGGGCCGGAACTCGAACAGTCGCCGATTGGCCGTGATTCTCCCTGTGATTGCGGGTTGATACCAATACAGTTGAGGTTCGTCGTCGTCACGCCGCGGCGGATTGTCGCCGTCGTCATTGACGAACACCATCCAGCCCCGGTCGAAACCCACGTCCGACCCGCCGCAACTCGCGCCGTCGACCGTCTTGCACAACACAACCGGGCGCCCGCGCTTGAACGCCTCGCCGCGAGCCAGTTGCACGGCGGTGACGAATCCATTGACGTCCGACGTGCGCCGGGCGTTCAGGATGAATGCGTCGAGACCGGGAATCGCCACCGCCGCCAGCACGGCGGCGACAATGAGCACAATCAGCAGTTCCAGCAATGTAACGCCTCGGCATCGGTTCATGCGTGTGCCTCCAGAAAAGGTTGAACTGAAGCCTAATCGGGGCAGGGCGGCCCGCGTCAGCTTTGAATCTGGGCAAACTTGGCAGAAAAGCGGTATTTTCCGCGCTGAAGGGCGTTGGAGGCGTCAAGTCCGATTCCGCAATTGGCTCAGGGCGGCGGTGTCGACCGCGCTGACGCGCGGCTCATCGCACGGAAAGCTATGGGCAGCGCGGCCAATAAGAAGGATAATATGCGGCCCGAACGAGTCCGAAGCCGGTGTAGCTCAGGCGGTAGAGCAACGCATTCGTAATGCGTGGGTCGGCGGTTCGAATCCGTCCACCGGCATACTCGATTCGCGCCTCAGACCGATACGCCCCATCGTGCGCCGATATTGACGGGGGCCTTTCGATAACCCGACCACGCACACGATACAGCCTGAGCCGATAATTGTAGAAGTCCACGCTGTTCGGGACGAGTACGCCGCCCGTTTCAACTACAACGAGCGACGGGTGTTCCAGGACATTCGAGCCAGGCAGGAAACGTCCAAACGCGAATACGACTGCTATCCTGCTCGCCGTGCGGTTGAAGACATTGGTACCCTCCGCGGAGCACTGGACTTCGAGTCCCTTGCCGGGGAGCTGAAGAAAGCCCTGGCCGAGCGCATGCTGGGCGCGGAGATGGACGCGCATCTGGCCGATCCGGGCGAACGTCAGACCGGCAACCACCGCAACGGCACGTCGCGCAAGACGGTCGACACCGGCAGCGGGCGCATCGTGCATCTGATCCGCTACTCTCTGCAGTTCGCCTCCTGGAAGGAGCGAAAACCGCTGGCCAAGGCCGCGGCGGCGGAACTGGACCGGTTCGAGGCCGGCCCCTATGGGGAACGCTTCGCCGCCGCCGCCCCCAGGACCGAACGGTTACCCTCCGCGCAACCGTTTCGTTCCCGGGTGACGGCACGCGCCGTATCGCACTTAACGGGATTTCTTGACCAATTCTCGGACTATGCACATACTCGCTCCTGTACACAAACCCGACGTAGCAACTTCAGAAATGTCCAACCACGCTGATCTTGCGGTCTATAACCGCCACCGACGATTGACAGCAATGGTCGAAGTCAAGAGCAAACTTGGCACCACACGCGAGTGGGCGGCACGAACGCGGCGCAATATTTTCGCGCATGGACTGTCCGTTGACGCAGACTTTTTCCTGCTTGTCACGCCCGACCGACTATACGTATGGACGGGTTCAGACACATCATCAGCTCCAACATTACCGACCTACACGATTGACACGCAAACGCATTTCCAACCCTACTTCCGAAGGGCTCACGTCGACCCTAAGCGAGTCAGTGGACATGCCTTTGAACTCATTGTGTCGACCTGGCTGAGTGAACTCACACGAAACGGGGACAACACCAACGATTCAGATGATCCTACTTGGCTCACGCAGTCGGGCCTTCGCAACGCCCTCGTTGGCGGACGCGTCGAACATCAAGCCTTTGCGTGAACGTCTACGTTGAGATTAACTTCGTACTGGAAGTTGCCCTTCTTCAAGAGCAGCACGCCAGCTGTCTCGAAATCATCAGCCTTTCCGAAGATGGACGGATACAATTGATCGTGCCGGCCTACTGCCTAGTCGAGCCATTCGAAACACTCATTAGACATCAGAAGCGACGTCACGGTATGAAACAGGCCTTCGATAGGGAACTCTCTCAAATTGCACGAACAGCGACCTACGTCGAACGCCTTGACGAGTTTCGTGGCGTCACCGATATTCTAGTCAACGTCGCACAAGACGAAGCCACAAATTTGGATCAAACAATCTCCAGGCTTGTCAATTGCGCAGACGTAGTACCACTTGGCAAAGATGCCATACTTCATTCAGCTCAATCACAAGCGGTCCATGGCTTATCTCCACAGGATTCACTTGTATATTCCTCGGTTATTCAACATCTGACCCAACTCTATCTTCAACCAAGCTGTTTCTTGAACAGGAATACCAGAGACTTTGACGATGAGAACATTGTTGAGGAGCTTCAACAATTGAATTGCACGCTTCTCCCTCGCTTTGACGCCGGACATAGATTTATTCTTGACGCCATCTGACTACGTCTGGCGTCGTTATCCTCATTGTCACGCGATTTTCAAATCGTGCGTCCTCGCCTCCACCCTGTGCCAACCATTCCCACACGGGGTTCACCATGTTTGTGGGAAATTCGCGGGGAAAGCCGGATATTCACTCACCGATATGGAATTGATTAAAGATGCAGTCCACCGAGGAGATCACGGCGAATGGCAGGATTTGTTTCGCGAGATACTGGAAGGCGGCGAGGAGACGTAGGTGACGACTCGACGGAGAGCGGATATAGTCACCGGTCAAGCGCTTGCGGCTCCGATTGCCGTTTCAACATCTGATGCAACACAAATGTAGCCTCGCGCGACGTCCGGCGTGAGGTCGGGCTCCAATCCATGAGCAGCCTTGTTCCTCAGTATCCGAAGTTCCTGGCAAGAACGCCGACACAGCCATCTTTGTGGCGTCAGCCCCGATTCCTTCGAACAAGCCTAATTTTTAGGTTCGGCGGTGTCACCGTTCTAGGGGCACTCCACAGAAACTCAAGGAATGTCATGAGAAAGTCTCGTAGTCACTGCGGTCTCCTCGCATTGTCGGGCCTAGGTATAGCGATACGCCACGCCGGTTCCAAGGTACCAACTGATTCCAGGTGAATGAGTTAGTCTAACGCTATAATGGTCCAAATTAACCCTGAATCGCACACTTGGACTGACTATCTCTGACAGAAGTATGGGACTACTACAACGACTACTGGAACAGCAGCTTAACGATACACCGTATTTGGTGTTTACCGAACTAATCGAAATAAAATTGGAAGCTCAAGGCATTTCACTATCACCTCGGGAGCGCGAACGCCTGCAAAGCACATTGCGGTCTGAGACCGACGACGCTGGCAAGTTTCGACTGCGACGCTGGAAATTGTGGGAAAAACGAGATGTCTCCATCAAAATCACCGAAAAGGAACTCCAACAGTTCAAAATGGATTTCTCTTCGTTCTTGGAGAACGGTCTCCAAGAAGTGATCGACGAGGTATCCGCGGACGTCGCGGAGTTGATACTGGGTACGCCAAGAAAAACTTGGAGACGGGAGAAACGGAAGCAAGACACAGAGATTCGACGGTTTCGGAGCCGTCTCGGACGTCGTTGGGAGCCCGCACTCAGTCTCCTCCGTATGTTCGTTACCATATCTCGGGAACTCGGCGAGGAAGTCTCGACATCGTACTTCGAGTCGGAAGATCAAAGTCGACCGACATTGATGGACGTTCAGGCGCGGCTCCACGCCAGGGCATGCCAAGTGTCCGAGGAAATAATCTGCCTGCTTGGTGCCGGATTCGCGGACGGTGCGATGGCTAGATGGAGAACACTCCACGAAATCGCGGTTGTCGGCCTACTTCTTTGTGATCACGGCGAGGCTCTCGCGAAGCGATACGTCGCTCATGAAGTAGTTGAGTCACGAAAGGCAGCACGCGAGTATCAGAAACACTGCGATACACTCGGATACGAACCGCTCACGCGTGAAGAGTTAAGTGAACTCGAACAGCAGTACGAGGATGCGGTTAGTCGTTATGGCCGAGAGTTCAAGGCGCCTTACGGTTGGGCCGCCAGTATTGCCCAGAGGCGCAATCCGAGTTTCTCCGATATAGAACGGGCCGCTGGTATTGAACATCTGCGTTCGTATTTCCGCCTCGCGAGTCATCAAGTTCATTCCAACCCTAAGGGCGTATTCTTCAAGATGGGTTTAATGGATGAGCCGGACGTGCTACTAGCGGGTCCAAACGTTCATGTTCGCTGTGCTGAACACCCCGACGGCATGTAAGATATAGTCTCCGCAAGCGAGCGGCGCTCCCTGGCAAGGGCATTTGCGGGGCTGCTCATGAACTGGCAGGCAGCGTCGGTCACTCGCGATGCAGTGTTTCCGGGCGGCGTTTCGTGGCTCGACGGATTTGTTTGTCCGGTACGCAGGGTTACTTACACAGCAAATTCTAGCCCAAAAAATCCGGTTCCATCGATTACATTCAAAAAGATATCGCCTCCGCGCTATTACACCGGCCGCTTTGCGCCTGTCGACAATAAGAACGGTCCGTGCGAGCGTTGGCGTCCCTCGTGTCGATTGGGGTACCGGAACGGGACTGCTTACAATAGCAGGCGCAACTCGGGCCACAGTGGCAGACGATGACCGTCCCGCACGTAGAGGATATCTGGACCGACCCCGCGGACGACTACACCGTCCACGTGGTGCGTAGTCCTTCGGAGATCCAATCGGAGGACGGTGCTCGTTCCCCGAGTATGAGCTGGCACACCGGAGAGCTCTGGTGCGAGACGCCCGGACAGGCGCATTCCGGTGAACAGTCCAGACGGGTCCACATCGGGCCGCTCGTAAAGACTCACACCCAATTCCCACCTGCGCTCATTGAACGCGGTTACGGACCCCATACGCACTATCTGCTCGGCCGCCGGCTCGGCGGCTATCCGCTTCGTATTGGCAGCAAGCCTGCGGTTGAAGCCCTGTTGGCGGAGCTGCAGTCGGAATGGCGCGAATACCGGCGCGCGAGCAATCCCGAGTACCGCATCAACGGACTTCGCGCCATCCGGCGCGCACGCGAATCCAATAACCCGGAACGACTTGCCGCGCTGGAAGAACGCTATCCCCAAGCCGCCAAGTACGATAAATGGGAACGCCTGCCCAAGCGCCTTGTATCGTCGGTCCTGGGATCCATTCGAGCCGCTCCGAAGATGTCGTCGCAGGTTGTTCGTGCGACCACCGACCGGGTCAAGACCGGATCCGGAAAGGCCATGGATTCAACTCGGTCCCTCGCGGGCGCGTTACATGCCATCAGCCAGGGGCTGTTGGCGAGCGCGCTGTCCACCGATCTCAATGCGCTGCTCCAGAACATGGTGGAGGGACCCGCCACCCTCTATGACAGGGCGCTTGATGCCACGTACCTCGCCACCCACATCGGCGGTGGCAACCACAGGCTCTTCGATGGCGGGCATACCGTCGCCGGCGCCATCGCCAGGGTTCGCGATGCATCACCCGATGACACCATGATCCAGGAAGCAATGGGGTTCGTTCAGGCCATGTTCAAGGACGTGACCACGCCCAAGGGACTGCCACTGGCCAACTGGGACAAGGCGACCTATGACCGGGTTTCGGACTATCTGCAATCGAATTTCGGCATCCCCAAAGACTGGTTCTACGACCTCAACAGCTACGATGCCCCGGAACTGCTGGGCGGCGTCATCGGCGTCGTGGCGACTGCGTTGCTCTGGAACCGCGCGGACACGGAGCAGTTTTCGACGCTGGTCGGCGGCATGGGCGTGTCCGCCGCGATGAGCGCGAATCCGCTGTTGCTGGTCGTCACGGTCGTCGCCTTGGCCAGGGCCTTTCACAAGGCGCGCCAAAGCGGCGAGTACGCGGAGTTCGTAGACGGCCACCTCAAGGGGGGTATCGGCGCGGGTGCCTCGCTGGCTGCCGCTTCGCAGGTCGCCGTCCTGGGCGGCCCCGCGGGCCTTGCGCTGCTGGCCGGGCTTTCCGCGGGCATCCTCGCCCACAAGGCGACCGAGAAGGTCAGCGTGCGCGAGATCGGTCAATTCATGGCTGAGCACGCCAGGGCCGCCGCGAAAGAAACCAGGAGCCTCCGATGGGCGAGAAGGTAACGCTTCACGAAGAGATCCGTGACATTCTCGAAAGCCAGGGGAACCGGTGGATGACCACTTCTGATCTGGCTTCTCGGATCAATCTTCGAAGGCGCTACCGCAAGCGCGACGGGTCTGCGGTCAGCCGCTTTCAGATTCATGGCCGTACGCGCAACTATTCCCATTTGTTTGAGCGAAACGGCAGTCGGGTTCGCGTGATCCCGGAGCAAGCCGTCGTGGCCTCCATGGGCGATCCAAAGGGCTTGAAGTCGGTTCCCGCGCTGCGACGGCTGGGCTTTGAAGGTTTCTTGACGGTCAAGGACTTGCGTCGCGCTGAACGCAGCGCACTACCTGCCGAACCCGGCGTCTATCTGTTTTTGCGTACTCTTGCGGCGGCACCCAAGTTTCTGATCGAGGGGACCGGCGGTCGATTCAAGAACAAGGATCCAAATGTACCTCTCGATCGGTTGCGCAGGGAATGGGTGGAGGGCGCGCTCATTGTCTACGTGGGTCAGACGGGCAGCCGTAGTACGGGAACGCTCGCACGGCGGGTCCACCAGATGATCCGTTTCGGGCAGGGCGCTCGCGTTGGCCACTGGGGCGGACGACTGATTTGGCAGCTCGAGGATTCGGATCGATTGGTGGTGTGCTGGAAGACAATCGCCGGACGCGATCCGAGAGATGTCGAAAGGGCTCTGATCGAGTCATTCAAGACCATGCATGACGGCAAGCGCCCATTCGCGAACTTGGTGTGATTAGTTCGGACTTCCAGAATTACGGAACTTTCTACAATCAGGGGCGTGCATGCGCTCGATGAAATATTGGCGGATGCACAACGCCCCACCGTGGGCCGACATTGCCCGTCGCCGGTTCGTAAGACATCATTTGGAGGTGTGCTGGGAAAGTGGCAGCGTTTCGGCCAGGGTCAATACGCTCAAGAGCGAGGGCTTGCTATTTCCGTTTCACCATGGTATGAATTTACAACTTTCCGACGCACTCACGCGAGACCGAAATGCCATTCGTAACCGTGAAACCGAAATTCCAGGTGACCATTCCGGCCAAGCTGCGCAGAGATATCGACCTTCGCGAGGGAGACATAATGGAAGCGACTCTGGTCGGCGATGCAATCTTGTTCAAGCCCAAGGAGGTGGTGGACAGGAACGCGGTCGCCGACCGTATCGCTGGCAAGTTTGCGGCGGCCCGGGCCTCGTCCGACGATTTCGGGCGGTCCGAGGACGAGATCATGAGAGAGGCGATCGACGAAATCGCCCGATCGCGCCGTGAACGCCGCGGCCGCAAGGCATGAGAGTCGTCCCGGACTGCAATGTCGTGGTATCAGCCGCGAGAGTCGACGGCACCTGCCGCGAAGTCATCGACAAGGTTGTTCGAGAACACGAAGTCGTGTTGTCTGGACCAGTCCTGTCCGAGTACCAGGCAATCGCCCGTCGGCCAAGTCAATCCCCGTACCGCGACACAATGGAGTTTGTGATCAGGGAGATAGAGCAATTGGCGATCGTTGTCGAGCCGGCCGATGTCGTTTTCGGTCTTCGCGACCCTGACGACGAGGTATACCTGGCAACTGCGGTGGCCGGTGGCGCGTTATTGATTACCGGCAACACGCGCGACTTTACCGAGGCGCGGTATGGGCCGGTTGAGGTCTGGTCCCCGCGGGACTTTCTGGACCGGGCGCTTTGAGCACACGGTGACACATTCCAGAGACGATGGTGGCTTGCGGTGAACTTGATTCAGGCAATCGGAGAAATGTGCGGCGTTGACCTCTGTTGTGTCGATTTTGAGTAAATTCAGCGTCCGCCGGACGAACAGGACGGAATTGGGGCTTGGACGATGAGGCCGCGAGACGACAAGTGCCTATTGACTTCGCCTACGCCGTGGCCGCCTTCCTCGATCCCCAACGGATCATCGCGCAGCGCATCGACGTGCCGCGCGAGACGATCCGCAACTGGGAGCAGGGGAAGCGCTGCCCGACCGGCGCGGCACGCGCGCTGTTGAGAGTGCTCGACAAGGTGCCGGAGACCGCGCTGCGCGTCCTGACTTGACAAGGGCAACGCGAGCGATTTTCCGACAAGTACCGAACCATGTGCGCGTCACTGCTCGAAAAGAAATATACCGACCGTGGCGTAAATCGTTGGATACACTTCCATTAGGTAGTCAAAAATTCTTTATTTAACAATCAGTTATCTTATCTGTTGGATTCCGTCCACCGGCATACCCGATCCCCCCTCCAATCGACACTGTCCATAACTGCACCCGCCGCTGAGGACAGGACTTAAGGCCACTCAATCCTCGGCATAGGCTTGGCCGTAGGAGGGCGCGTCGCCGGCCAGGTACGCCAGCTCGTCTGCCGTGGACCCCCTGCCCAGCGCCTCGTTGCGGTGCGGAAAGCGGCCAAAGCGGGCGACGATGTCCCGGTGTTCGCGGGCATAACGCGCCAGAGCCGCCGGGTAATTTCCGAACGCGGCTTGGCACTCGGCATCGAAACGCTCCGCGACGCGCACGGAGCGCTCCTGGGTGGCGAGGTCCTCGGCGTGCTGCAACGGCAGGCTGAAGAACCCTCGCGCTATCGGATCGACCTTGCGGTCCATGCCGCGGTCGATGGCGTCCAGCGCGAGACGAAGCGCGCGGGCGTCGCCGCCGAAAGCGCCGGCGCGGCCCCGATGGATATTGCGGGTGAACTGATCCAGAACGACGATCAGCGCCAGCCGGGACAGGGCCTGAGTCTCCCAGTGTCGGTACGATCCGGCGACCGCGGCATCGACCATCGTTCCGAAGCGATCCCTGATCAACGTGTCGGTCGCGGCGTCGACTCCGTACCAGAGCTTGTGACGGTCGGCCAGGCTGTCCGGTTGCATGGGCAGTTCGCCGAACCAGAACTCGATGACGAGTCGGTAGTCTGTCGATGGCCGATTCAATGGAAGACACACTGTCTGTTACACCTTTTATAATCCCGTTCGCATGTCGAGTATGCACGAACCGGCGAGACAGACTTGAAAACCTGCCCCCCGGAGATATGTTATAAGGTAACAAATTTTCGGAGGCAGGCATGGAATCATCTCTACCCGTAACCGTGTTGTCAGGGTTTCTTGGAGCCGGCAAGACGACGCTCCTGAATCATGTTCTCAAAAATCGTGAGGGCCTGCGGGTTGCGGTCATTGTGAACGACATGGGAAAGGTCAACATCGACGCCGATCTCCTCCGGGAGGACGTGTCGCTCCAGCAAGTGGACGAGAAGCTTGTCGAGATGACCAACGGCTGCATCTGCTGCACGCTCAGGGAGGATTTGCTTGTCGAGGTGGCGCGCCTGGCAGACGAGCGACGGTTCGATTACCTCCTCATCGAATCGAGCGGTGTCTCCGAGCCGTTGCCGGTGGCGGAAACATTTACGTTCGAGGATGAACTGGGCCGCTCGCTGTCGTCGGTAGCCCGGCTTGACACCATGGTTACCGTCGTCGACGCCTACAATTTTCCACGGCTGATGGAAGAGGCCGAAAGCCTCAAGGACCAGAACATGGAGGTCGGCGAGGAGGACGAACGCAATATCGCCAATCTCCTCATCGACCAGGTCGAGTTCAGCAATGTCATCGTGGTGACAAAGACCGATTTGCTCGATTCCTCTCAAACTCACGCGCTGCTCGCCACGCTCCGTCGCCTCAATCCCGGCGCCGAGGTGCTCGTCGCGGACCACGGAAGGATCGAGCCAGTCGCCATTCTCGGTACAAGCAAGTTCGATATGGCCGAGGCCGAGAACATGCCCGGCTGGCTGGCGGAACTTCGTGGCGAACACGTGCCGGAGACCGAGGAATACGGTATCGGCAGCTTTGTCTACCGGGCGCGCAGGCCGTTTCACCCCCAGCGACTCTACGACTTTCTCGTGAGGGGTTGGCGTCACGGCAACCTTGTTCGATCGAAAGGTTACTTCTGGTTGGCTTCACGTTTCGATCAGGCGGGTTCATGGTCTCAGGCAGGCGGCATCATGAATCACGGATATGCCGGCCTGTTCTGGTCAGCGGTGCCTGAGGATGAGTGGCCTGAACACATGGAGCATAGAGCGTCAATCGAAAGCAAGTGCAAACCGCCTTTCGGTGATCGGCGTCAGGAGATTGTCTTCATTGGGCAGGCCCTCGATGAAGAACAGGCAATTCGGGCATTGGATGCATGCCTTCTGAATGAGAAAGAGCTTGTTGCCGGCCCGGACGGTTGGAAACGGTTCCCGGACCCGTTCCCGCAATGGATTCGCGAATTCGAGGAGGCAGACGTCTGATGCGACAGGTAATCGGTGATCAGCTTGGCGACTTTGCAGCGATCTATGAAGAGGATGTGGAAATCGTCAGCGTGTCGCGCCCGCAAGCCAGAACCTGTGAAGCCCTGGCAAAGCGCCTGATCCGTTCGCGTCAGGCTCCGCGACTGAGATGGGTCCAGCCTGCGGATGATCCCGAAGCCCCGGCGAGTGAGCTGCCGGCGACAATCGACGCCGACGTACATGCTGCGCTGCTCGATCAAATCGCCGAGGCCAGCGAACTGTTGGGCGAGCTTGTGCACTGTGAGCGGGTCGGTGTTCGACTCAAGACGCTGAGCGCTCCCATGTGCCCGCGATTTCATGTGGATCATGTGCCTTGCCGCATGTTGATCACGCTCAGCGGATCGGGCACGGAATGGATTCCCAACAGCGATGTCGATTGGGCCGTTTTGGCCGATCTCGATACCATGGCGCCTCCCGTCCAGGCGAACCGGCAGATCCGGCGATTGACCACAGGCCACTGGTCGATACTGAAGGGTGGCGCGTGGAACGAGTGCTTTGGCGGTGTCGTTCACCGATCTCCCCATGGAGCTGGTGAACGATTGCTTCTATCGCTCGATCCGATTTTCTGAACCGCGGAATTCAGGCCGCTGCGCGAGGCTCGCATCCGAGAAGACATCATCGCGGAACAGCCCGGGATAGTAGTAGGTCCTGAGGGCGGCATGAAAGTCGCGCACGCGTTGTTCATAGGCCAGCGAGGCCGCCATATTCGTACCTGCGACAGCTTGCAGGGCTCGTTCGGCTAGCGCGGGCGGAGATAGCCAGGCGTACATTCCCGCAAGGCGGTCGCGTCTGATACGGCCTTCCCGATAAGCCAGTGACAGCGGCTCGACGGTCTGGTCGCCGACCTGCTGGAAAGCGTAATACCACTTCCATTCGAAAGTCTGACTGACTTCCGTGTAATCCGCCCAATCGGGATGGCGCTCCACAAACGGCTCCATCGTCGCGGACTTGGGCAGATCCCAGGCGTCGTTGACCGCCTCTCTTTGGGTAAGGAGGATGTCGCCTCCATCCGGCAACGGTACGGCGGCCTCCACCGAGAGCTTGATAGCCGCCGGGACGATTACGGCGAGGGCCAGCCAGGCGCCGATCAGCACGGTCAGGTTGACCGGGCTGCTGCGGCCAAACCGGTCGACAAATGCGCAAACGCCCCACCAGAATCCGATGTGCAAGGCCACGATGAGGCTTGCAAGCGCCAGGTCAGAAGCGCCCGTTCCGGCAAGCAGACCGCCGGCCCAGAGTGGAGCGATCAGGCAGAGCATCAGTGCTCCAACCCGCAGGACCGCCCGCGCGAACCAGGGGCTGCCCTGGACTGCCGCTGTCGCGCTGAGCAATTCATAGCGACCTGCGGTGCGCTCCGCGGAGCGCAGATCATGCAACAGGAGAATCAGCAATAGCGGGGCGAGCAGGTTCGCGGCGAACGCGAAGTCGAAGCGGCCGATCAGGGCAAAGTCCGGATTTTCCGCGTCAGTCTCGTAAATCTGCCCTTCCAGTGCGATTGCGCGGATATGGTGCTTCCAGGGAGAGGTATCGCGCTGGCCCAGTGCGGCGAATGCGAAATCCGACGGCGAATCGTAGGTCAGGTGGAAGGTGTAATAGGCCGCATTGCCCCAGTCCCGGTACAGTCCCGTCACCACTTCCCGTTCGACACGGTCGATTTCGATCAATTCGTTCAGGACCGTGCGTTGCGAGGCGATTTCGCGCAGCCCCAAAACCACCGACAGGGTAGCGACGAGCACGGCGATTCCCAGCCAGAGCAAGGCCGCCCGGTCACTCGAAAGGAAGCGGATTTCCCGGATCAGTCCGGTCATGGCTGCATCTTTCGCGCTGCGTGGATTCCGCCGGCCGTCAGCAACAGGAACCAGGCGAACAGCATGGCCAGGGGCGCACCGGCGCGAGTCAGGCGTTCGCCGGCCGCGGCGGGCCGGAAGGAAAACTCATCGAGCACGTTCCAGTTTTCGCCCGAAATGCGGGCACGCTGTGAGGATTCGGCATTGATGTTGCGATTCATGTCAACGCCATACGCGAGTCGCTCGACATGGGCACGATTGAGGCCCTGCACGAAATCGAATCGCACTTCCTCGGCTTCGCGCAGAAATCGATGGTGAGTCGCCAGATCGGTTCCCGCCAGCGCGCGGGAGCCCGCCGAAACCGCAACGGCCGGCGAAAGCCAGCCGAAGTATTCGGCGAACCGGGCCTGGCGCGCCTCGAGCGCCATGCGCTCGTCGGCATATCTGTTCATCACCTCCGCCATTCCGGCTTCCGCAGCCTCCGAGACGACGCCGCGGAAATTGACCGGCAGGTCTTCCACGCGTTCGACATCGTATTGCGCCAGCAGATTCGCCTGAAGCTGCAGATATTGCGGCGCGTCGGCGTAGTGGCCGTCGCCGACTACGCGCAACTCTTCCTGCATGCGCAGGTCGGTCTCCAGCTTCCCCGGAATGGGCATGACCGTGCTGGCGGATTCGACGGCCATGCGCGGGACGATCAAGGCGGCGCCGAGCCAGCACAGCGCCAGAACGCCGAGGGAGAATGCGCGCGACCGCGCCAGGGCCGAAACCAGCAGGATCAGACCGCACCAGACGAGCAGATAGAGCGCATAGAGGCCGATGATTCCCGCGCTTGCCGTCAGCGAACCGCCTCCGGCGACAGCCGCCCCCGACACGGCGGCCAGCGGCAACAGCAGCGCCAGCGCAACTCCCGCCAGGGCAATCCACTTGCCCGCGTACAATTCAATTCCCGTCACGCCCTGGGCCAGCAACGGCGCCAGCGTGTTCTCTTCGCGCTCGCGAATGATCAGGCCATGGCCGAGGGCGATCAGCAGCAGGGGTACGAACAATTGATACACCAGGGCCGCGGTCAGCCCCTCGAAGCCGCCGAGGTCGGCGCTCGCCCTGGCATCGGCGAACATCGCCGTGTTTTGCCGGTGGCCTTCCAGAAATATCGATTGCCCGGTGACCGCGTCGACGCCGGGATCGATCATCGCGAGCGGCGGGGGCGCGCGAAAAACGTAATGCCCGTAGTGCACCATTCTGTGTGGATGGCGATCCGGCTGGGACAGAAAGGTTTCTTCCGCCAGTGCCTGCTGTTCGGAGCGTTCCCGATGTTCCTCGCTCATCCTGAGTGAGGTGGCGATGCTGGTGGCCGTCAGCAACACGGCAAAGATCAGCAAGGTGTACTGCGCCAGCCGCGATCTCAGCCACAGCCGCCACTCTTCTCGTGCTATCGCGAATATTCTGTTCATGGTCATCCTGCCGCGTGCTTCGCGAAGGCGGCATGCACCGCCTCGGTGTCGATCCGGTCCATGCCGGGCGGCCGGTCGAAGGCGCCGACAAGTACGCCATTCTGCAACAGGTCGATGCGGTCTGCCACATGGCAGGCGCCGTAGACATCGTGAGTGACCAGGAGAATGGTCCGGCCGGCCTCGGCCAGGTCCCGGGCCAGCCGATTGAATTCGTCGATCGCCACGGGATCGAGACCCGATGTCGGCTCGTCCAGTAGCAGGATAGGCGTATCCCGCAGGATGGCCAGGGCAATCGCCACCTTCTGACGCATGCCCTTGGAGTAGGTTTGCATCCGCATGCCCCGGGCTTCGGGTTGCAGGGCTACACGGTCCAGGGCGGCATCGAGTTCGTCCCGGCCGGTGTCAGTCCCCGCCAGCGAAAGGAAGTAGCGGAGATTTTCATAGGCGGACAAGTGCCCATACAAAGTGGCCGCCTCGGGCAGGTAGGCGATGGCCTGCCGGGCCGCGCCCGGATTCTCGTTCACGTCGCGGCCCTGCACATGCACACTTCCCGAAACCGGCTGGAGGAATCCGAGAAAGGTGAGCAAGGTCGTTGTCTTGCCGGCGCCGTTGCCCCCCAGCAAGGCATGGACTTCGCCTTGCGCGATGCTGAAGGAGACGTCCTTCAACACTTCCTGGCCGGAGCGTACGACGCTGAGCGCCTGAGCGGATAGTACGGGCATCATTTCAACTCCCGGGTCAAGGGCGATACCGGCGAAACGCGCGGTATCGCCATTTGGAAATTACGCAGCCATGGACTCAGGCCGGCTAGAACGAATAGGCCGCTGTGACATGGTAGTGACGCGGTGCGCCCGGCTCGACCCAAACGTCCGCATAGGAATTGGTGTAGTAAACCTCGTCGAATGCGTTGTCCAGGTCAAAGCGAATCGTGAAACGCTCCATGGGTGCGATTTGGCCAAAGAACCGTGCGGTGGTATAGCCGGGCAAGTAGAAGTCAAAGGCAGTAAACCCTAGCCGCTCGCCGGTATATTGAACGCCGGCGCCTACCTGAGCCGGCATGCCTCCCACCTGGAAACTCTGGCTGAACTGCACGTTCGCCTGGTGTTCCGGCGAGTTGATGAGCGGGTCGCCGGCTTCAATGGTCGCGCCCCAGTCCGCTTCGAGACTGGTGGTGGTGAATATCGCGTCGGCATACGCGTAGGATAACCACAGATTGGCGCCGCTCTCGAAGGCAAGGTCCGCGTCAATCTCAACCCCGCGGCTGCGCGCCTTGCCTGCGTCATGAGAAAACCACCCGAGCGCTTGGGCCTCCGGCCGATCGTCGTTCACCAGGATGTTGCTTTGGTCCACCCGGAACAGGGAAAAAGTGAGCGAGCCGGAGACCCCTTCGGTAAATTGCGCCATATCCAGTTTCAGCCCGAACTCTGCGGACTCGGTGAGATTCGGATTGAATTGGTTGCCTTGATAGTCGGACCCCGGTTGCTGGCGGAAGCCTTCGCCGTAGGAAGCGTAGAGGCTGGATCCGTCATTGACCGAGTAAACCACGCCGAACTGCGGTGAGACGCGATTATCCGATGTCGTGGACGTAGTTGCGGGCGTCCTGAGAAGGTTGGTCAAATCCTGCTCGAAGTCGTCCCAGCGCAAGCCCAGGCGAACCTGCAACCGATCCGTGATGTCGATCTGGTCTTGCAGGTAGACGCCGAATCCATCCAGGTTTTCGTCCCGGTTCGTGTTTGGCCCGGGCACGGGTTGCGGATGCCGGCCGTAGACTGGATTGAACACGTCCAGAAGAAGATATGCCGCCGGATCGAGCGTGTTGATATCCGTCCCCCCCGGAAACCACCCCGGCCGGTAGCGCTGGATAAACCAATTCAGATCGAAACGGTCATAGTCGCCGCCCACAAGCAGCCTGTGACGAAGCGCGCCTGTATTGAACTCGCCCGCAACCTCAGCCCGGGCTACGAAATACTCCGACTCGAAGTTTCGATAGCGGAAAAATCGCGACAGGGTTCGACCATCCAGAGCGTAAGTCTGGCGTCCGTAGAAGTTTGTTTCGGATGCGTTGCCTTCAAAGGACGTATCCCTGTACCCGAGACCGGCAAGCAGACTCCAGTTATCGGAGAAGTTGTGCTGGGCTTCGAGTTGATGGCCAAGCACCTCGGTCTCGATGGGACCGTCACCGGGCTCGCCAACAAAAGTTTCACGCGGCGTAAAACCATAGTCTTCCGAAAAGGCAACTCCTCGATCGAAGGGAATCTCCTGCACCGTGTACTCCATTTCGTAAGTCACGCTGGTTGCGTCGGAGACAGCCCAGGCGATCGACGGATAAAGTCCGGTACGCGCTGTCTCAACCGTATCCCTGAAGCTCTCCGCATTCTCCTGGAATCCCACGATGCGCAGCCCGAACTCGTCGTTGGTCCCGGCCGTGGATTGGAAATCCCCTTCGAAACGCATTTGATTCCAGCTCCCGTAGGTGGCGCGGAAGTCCCCCAGCGTTTCGAATTGCGGCCGTTTGGTCACTAGATTGACGGTGCCGCCTGGCTCGCCACGTCCAAACAGCGCCGAGCGCGGCCCCTTGAGCACTTCCACGGACTCGATGCCCACCAGGTCCCGCGGCCCGGCGAACCCGCGGCCCGCATTGAATCCGTTAACCAGAAATCCGCTTGGCAGATTGATGTCTCCGTAGAAGCCGCGAATCGAAAAGCTGTTCCACAATCCGCCAAAGTTGTTCTGGCGTGCAACGGATGCCGACAAATCCAGCGCTTGATTGAGGTTTATCGCACCGGCTTCGCGAAGCAGGTCTTCATCGATTGTCTGGTCCGCCGATGGTCTTTCGAGATTGTCGAAATTTCCCCGATACGCGCGGCGCTCGCCCAATACGAAGACCTCTTCCACGACTTCCGCGTCGTCGGCTGTCTGTGTCGTTTGTGCTGCAACAGGCAGCGCGAATGGAACTGTGAGTGCGGCAGCGAACGCGAGCGCTGCCGGCTTGAATGTGTGTTTAGTCATTTTCCCAATCCGTAAACTCTTGAAATACCGCAAAGAAACAGCGCAGCACGCAAGCGCGCCGACGCCCCTGAAGGTGCAAAAAGTCAAGGAGCTTTAGATGGAGGGAGGACCTGTAGACGGGGGTCGAATCGAGTGCAGCCGCGTTGGCGGTGCCTGTCTCCCGGTTTGGGGTACAGCAGAGACCAGGGCGATGAACGTTGACGCAGTGAGATTTACGGTCGGAACGAGTCCTTCCTGCCCATCAACCAGGTTCGCAAGACAAGCAACGCCATTGTGCTCATGGTGAGCTGGGCCGAATTCACTCGCATGTGCAACGAGGAATACCTGCCCGGCCACACATAGAACGATGGCGAGCTTTGACAGCCAATTGTGCTGGGCGATTCTCGGCATGGCGCCATTCTGCACGAATTCGATCCCGACGCAACCCTCTGCGCGGGCGGCCTGCGCCGATGCGCAGCGCGCTCAGGCGTGCTCGTCGACGACGCAGGTGCCGCACACTCCCTTGACCTCGACCACCGCGTTGACCGCGCGGAATCCGCGCTCGTCTGCGATCTGGGCGAGCAGCGTCTCGACCCCGCTGGACTCCACCTCGTCCACCTGGCCGCAGGAGTCGCAAAGCAGGAACTGGCTCTCGTGAGCATGGTCGGGGTGGTCGCACGCGAAGTAGGTCTTGACGGATTGCAGCCGGTGGACGAGCCCGGTTCGCATGAGAAAGTCCAGGTGACGGTAGACGGTCAGCGGCGCGAGCTTGCGTTTCTGCCGCCGCTCCAGCAGCGCAATCAGATCGTAGGCCGATAGCGGCCGACCGCAGGCCCGCATTTCCGCGTAGACCGCCAATCGGGCCGGGGTCAGCCGCGCGCCCTTCTCCGCGCAGCGCCGTTCGGCGAGCTTTCGCCATTTCGCCGCGAGCGGCGCCGCTCTCGCCGACCGTTTATCCAATTCGAAGCACCCTCGGGAGTCCGCTGATCACTCCCTGCAGCCTACAATCAAGGTTCAGCGGATTCAACGGGGAGGCGGTGGGCGCCACCCTTGCCACACCGTCGCATCCAGTGCCAGATATGCGCGGAGCCCAGGAGCACGCCGCCGGCAACGGTGATCGGCTCCTCGTACGGCGCCAACGCTTCCATGAACGCGGCCAGCAACAGCAGCCCGAGGCCAACCAGTGCCGCGCTGACAAACAGCCTGTTGCCGCTCAGCGGCCGTGTCTTCCAGATTACCCGAAGGCTCACGGGAACCGCGGCGACCACCAGGAGTCGATGCACAAGCTCGTTATCCGCAGCCTGGGCAACCATCGGCATCAGCGCCACCAGTAAGGGCAGGGCGACACAGTGGAGCACGCACAGCGTCGAGAGCCCGGCCGCGTACAGGTCCAGGCGCGCTACCGGACTCCACCGGATACCCTTGGCGTCAAGCTGGATCATGGGAATTGCCTGCCATGTGCCGTTTCCTTCCCCGAAAAGGATATGTTATAACATACTTGTTCGCTCGTCGTAGCGGTGCCTTGCGCCGGAGTTCCATGTCCGCGTCCCAAATCTCCAATGCCGAAACGATGGCGAGTGCGCCACCCGGACTGCGCCGCGCGCTGCGGCGATGGGTGTTGCCTGCCGCGTTGGCGCTGTGCGCCGGGCAATCGGTCGCCGGCGCGCACCCGCACTACCATGAAAATGAAGAGGATTCACAATGAATCGCATGCAACCACTTTCTGCGGCCGTGGCAACTTGCCTCGGCATGGCCGCGTCCGCTCAAGAGGCGCCCGACGGCGAACAGCCGGCTGAGATCGAGACAATTGTCGTAACGGCGCACCCGCTCGCGGGAGGAGGGCTCGCGCAGGCCGCCGACGTGATGGAAGCCGACGAGCTCGAACGCAAGGCGGTGGACAACATCGGCGCCACCGTGGGCAATGAGCCGGGCATCCACAACAGTTCCTTCGGCGCGGGCGCGGGCCGCCCCGTCATCCACGGCCTCAGCGGCGCACGCGTGCGCATCATGGAGGACAGGATCGACACGCTTGACGTTTCCGTCAGCAGCGGCGACCACGCGGTTACGGTCGATCCCTTCGTGGCCGACCGCGTGGAAATCCTGAAGGGGTCGGCGACGCTGCTCTACGGCTCCGGCGCCATCGGGGGCGTGGTCGATGTCAAGACGGGACGCATCCCGCAGGAAGTGCCGGAGCGCGTCCGCGGCGCCCTTGATCTGCGCGGCTCCGACAACGGTGACGGCAGGAACGGCGTGTTCCGATTCGATGGCGGTGGCGGCAACGTGGCATGGCACGTCGACGCCTTCTCCCGCGAGGCGGGCGACTACAACATCCCCGGGTTTGCCGAGTCTGAGGCCCTGCATGCCCTGGAGGAAGAGGAAGGTCACCACGACGACGAGGACCACGACGAGGATCACGAGGAGGACCACGAGGAGGATCACGACGACCACGGCGAGGAAGAAGCCTATGGGCACCTGCCCGGCAGCGCCGTCGAGGTCCAGGGCGGTTCCGTCGGCCTCTCCTTCGTCGGCGAGCGCGGTTTCTTCGGCGTCGCCGTCAGCGGCCTGGACTCCGAGTACGGCATCCCCGGCCACACCCATGCCCATGGGCACGACGAGCACAACGACGAGCACGACGACGAGCACGACGACGAGGATCACGACGAGGATCACGACGAGGATCACGACGAGGATCACGAGGAAGGGCACGGTGAAGGCGTCGAGGTCCCGCCCGTCCTCATCCTGCAGCAGACGCGCATCGACCTGGAGGCTGGCATGGTCGATCCGTTCGGCGGCTTTGAAAACCTGAACCTCCGGCTCGGCATCAACGACTACGAACACGTGGAGAACGAAGCCGGCGAGGTGGGAGTGGCCTTCACGAACAAGGCCTGGGAGGCGCGCGCCGAACTGACGCACGGTCCGGTCGCCGGTTGGCGCGGCTCCCTGGGCGCCCAACTGGGCGACCGCGAGTTTTTCGTGGTGGGCGCAGAAGCCTTCACGCCCCCCGTCGACACGTCGTCGACCGGCCTGTTCTGGGTCGGCGAGCGCTCTCTCGGCGAACTCGGGCTGGAGGCGGGCCTGCGCTTCGACCGGGTCGAGCATACCCCAGCCCACGGTTCCAGCCGCGCCTTCAGCGGCAGCAGCGCTTCGCTCGGCCTGATCGTGCCGCTCGGCGTGGGTTGGGAGGGCACGCTGCTGGCCGACTACTCGTCCCGCGCTCCGGTGGGCGAGGAACTCTTCTCCGACAGCCCGCATCCCGGCACGGGCCTCTACGAGATCGGGGATCCCGGACTCGAGACGGAGCAGGCCCGCAACCTGGCGGCGACGCTCACCGGCGGTGGCGCCGGATGGTCCCTGCGGGGAACCTTCTACTACACGGCCTTCGCGGACTTCATCTACCAGGCCGCGACGGGTGAGGAGCGGGACGGCTTCGACGTGCGCCGCTACTCCCAGGCCGACGCGACGTTGCCGGGCTTCGAGGTGGAAGGCAGCGTGACCGTCGCCGAGTGGGGCGCCGGACGCCTCGAAATCGGGGCTTTCTACGACACGGTGTCGCCGAAACTCGACATCTCCGGCAACGACAACCTGCCGCTCATTCCGCCCGACCGGATCGGCGTTTCCCTTGAGTTCACGGGCGACCGCCTGCGGGCCAACGTGGACTACGTGCGGGCTTCCGCCCAGGACGACGTCGCGGAATTCGAGCTGCCGACGGACGGTTATGACGACCTGCGCGCGCGAGTCGCCTGGCGTTTTCGCCCGGGCGACGCGACGGTCGACCTGTATCTCGCCGGGCGCAACCTCACCGACGACGAGCAGCGGCTGCACACCTCCGTCGTCAAGGACCTGGCGCCCCAGCCGGGACGCACGATCGAAACGGGAGTGGGGGTTCGCTTCTAGCGGTTTGCGAAGGCCATCGCGTGCGCGTCACCAACAGCCGGTACGAGCTTGCAACCGGCGAATTGCGCAGCGACTACCTGTGGATCCAGGGGGGGCTCGGTCATCGTGATCCTTGGCTCGCTTCACATACTTGTGGAAAATTGGTCCCGGGGATAGGAAAAACTTATCGAGCCTGAAAGAAAACATTGTTGATATTGGCGAACGGTTCCAACTAACTTGATATCAAGGGTCAGGGAAAACGTCAGGGCCCTGGCGATTGGAATTTTCCTGGCTATTGGGCGGCCGCGTAGAGGGAGCGGCCCGTGACGAAGGGGTACTGTCTTGAAAGTGTCCAGCCGGGCACGCGAGGGCGTGATGATTGTGTCCGTGTTCGGGCGCGTGCTGCTGCCGCGCACCGACGTGTTCTCCGATTGGATCAGCACCGAGGTCGGCGACCGGTGGGCCGGGCCCGTGTTGCTCGACTGCAAGGGCATGACGTACATCAACTCGGCCGGATTGAGGGAAATTTTGTTGTTCGCCAGGCGCAGCGCAGAGCAGGGGGGCCGCTTCGCGTTGTTCGGGCTTGCCGAGCCCGTTCGGCGCACGTTCGAGGTGGTGGGGTTCGATCGGATGCTCGACATTCACGAGTCGGCGGATGAAGCCCTCGACGCGATCTTGCGTTCGGAGCCGCCGGGCGCCTGAGCAAACACTTTCGCCGAGAGTCCACGAACATGCACGCCGCTGCCAGCGCGCGACGACTTGTCCGGATTGCCGCCGACGGCATCGCCGACGGTTCAGCCCGATCGCGGCCGGGGAGTGGAACCGGGCCAACGCCGCGGTGTACGCAGAGGTGGAGTACGGGCCCGGGGACGGGTTTTCGCCATCGCAGCGCACGTGATCGAAACGGCTCGCCTGCTCCTCAACTCGCATCCTGATGCCGGCGACTGTGTCGTGCGGATCCAAGCTGCGCCGTGCCCGGGATTCAGGCGAGCCCGCAAATCTCCAGCGCGGGCCGGGTCAGATTGCGGCTCCCGGTTTCGGTCACGAGCACATCGTCCTCGACCCGTATCCCCCCGTACGGCAGCCACCGCGCCACGCGGCCCCAGTCCACCAACCTGCCCGCGTCGCTCTGCCTGAGATCCCCGAGCAGCGCGGGGATGAAGTAGAGGCCCGGCTCGATGGTCACCACGAAGCCCGGCTCAAGCGCCCGGGTCAGGCGCAGGAAGGGATGTTCGGCGGGGGGAGGGCGCTCGGCTCCGCCGGGTCCCTCCAGGCGGCCGCCGGCGTCGTGTACCTGCAGGCCCAGCAGGTGGCCGAGCCCGTGCGGCAGAAAGACTCGCGTGATGCCCCGTTCGTAGCACTCATCGGCAGAGCAGCGAGTGATTCCATGCGCCACGAGCACCTTGGCCAGCAACCGGTGCGCCCGGTCATTCAGGGAGACATAGCTCGTGCCCGGGCGCGCCTCGGCGCATAGCTGCCGCTGCATGGCATCGAGGGAGGCGATCAGGTCGGCGAACGGGTCTCCGGGCGATGTCCACGTCCGGGTGATGTCCGACGCGTAGCCGTTGCAGTCGCCGCCGGCATCCAGCAGAAACGAGTGGAACTGCGGCGGAGGCTGCCGGTCGAGATTCTGATAGTGAAGGATCCCGGCGTGTTCGTTCAAGGCCACGATATTCTGGTAGGGTAGCGCCGACTCGCGTTGCCCAGAGGCGCGGCAATAGATTTCGTTGAGCTCGAACTCCGACGGCGCTTCGGCCAGCGCGCGCTGCGTAGCCGCGTGGCCAATGGCGCCGACACGGCTCGCCTCCTCCATGCAAGCCACCTCGTACGGTGTCTTGTATGCACGCGAATAGTCCAGGTGCGACAGCAGCGCCGGGTCGTTTACGCTTGCGAACCCCATTCCTTCGTGTGCTTCCTCGCCGATGCCGGCCAGACGCGATACCCCGTCCAGTTCCTCCAGAAGTGCTTTCCCGGACGAGACACAGCGGATTTCGAAGCGGTCCGGCCAGAAGCCTTCGGGTTCGGGCGCGGGCATGTGCCAGAAGTCTTCATCGCGCAGGTAAACCAGCAGCGGCGTCTCACCCGGAACGATCCTGACCGCCGAGCCCGGATAGGCCTGCGGCACCCATGCCTTGAAGTAGGGCTCAGCAAAGAAGGGGTATTGGAGATCGTCCCGGTGGCGATACTTCACCGCGCCGGAAAAAACGACCGCTCCGGCGATGCCGCAGGCGGCGCACGCATCGGCGAAGCGCTGCTCCCATGCCGCTGAGTGGTCGTCATACAGCGATGACCAGGAGTCGGCTGAACGATTTTCGCCCATATGTGCTCTCCATCAGCGCCGGCACCGCGGCATGCCAGCACGCACCCGACAACGAAAGGACTACCAAGCTTGTACAGTGCGCAAGTCGCGTTGTCCAGCCGTCCGAATGCATGCCGTGCCATAAGTGTGCAGAATCTGGGGATTCAGCAACTCTGGCTGGGAAGACCCGATTGAGATTGCCTGACCCTGGAACGCAAGGGCGCCCATCAGCTACTGGCAAGACATGCACTCCAAACTGGCCATCATTTACCACGCACCCTCGGATAACGTCCGCAGGATAGTCGGTGCGCTCATCGATGGCGCTTCGGACGCGGTAATCGAGTCGGTTGATGTTCGCCCGGCAAAAGCGCTGGCAGCGGGTCCTGACGAGCTGCTTGAGGCCCATGGGGTCATTTTCGCTACCACTGAAAACTTCGGTTACATGAGCGGGGCGCTCAAGGATTTCTTCGACCGCTCATATTATCCCTGCCTTGACAAGGTCGACGGCAAACCCTACGCGTTGGTCGTCAAGGCCGGCAATGACGGCACCGGCACAGTCAATGCCGTCACGCGCATCGTCACCGGCCTCAAGTTGAAACAGGTGGCCGAACCATTGCTGATGGTCGGCAGCTTCCAGGAGACCTGGCTCGGGCAATGCCGGGAACTGGGCATGACGCTGGCGGCCGGTATCGAGGCAGAGATTTTCTGAGCAACATCGCGCGTACCGTTGCGGCGCATCAAACGAGATTGCAGTGCTCGAGAAAATCGAGCGTCAAGGCGACGCACTCCCGGGGTTGCTCAAGCTGAAGCCGGGACTCGCGATCGTTCTGTGTACCGGGTAGTCCGAACACAACAACATTGTTTTCGAAGTCCATTGCCCCGATCCTATAATTCTCGTCCGTGAAGTCGCCGAGGGCTGGAGTCGCGATGCCTTGCTACGCTTTCGAAAACCTTGTGCCGGTCGTTGATCCGTCGTCCTGGGTTCATCCCACCGCCGTGTTGATCGGGGACGTGATCATCGGCAGGAATTGCTTTATCGGACCCAACGCCGTGCTTCGGGGCGACTTCGGCCGAATCATGATCGGGGACGGTTGCAACGTGCAGGACACGTGCGTCATGCACTGTTTTCCCGGCAGGGATTGTACGGTAGAGACTGACGGCCACATCGGTCATGGAGCGGTTCTCCACGGTTGCAGAATCGGTCGAAACGCACTGGTTGGCATGAACGCGGTCGTCATGGACAATGTCTCGATCGGTGCAGAATCCCTGGTCGGCGCTACTGCTTTCGTCAAGTCCGAGTTCGAGTGTCCGCCGCGCAGTTTGGTCGTGGGTAGTCCCGCGCGGGTCCTTCGCACGCTTGAGGATCACGAAGTGGCGTGGAAGACCCGGGCCACGCGTGAGTACCAGGCGCTGGCTGCCCGCAGTCTCCACTCGGTCCGCGAGGCTTCGCCGCTGTCCGAAGTCGAGCCCGGCCGCCCGCGCTTCGAGCCCGGGTCGCTCATACCGAAGACTGAAGTCGACGCGGCGCTCGCAGGCCGCGAGTAAGGTGCGTCCGCTGGTGCCTCGGCGTCAGTCGCAATGACGGGACGCAGGGGGTGCCCGTGGCAGGTCAGGACCCGCCGGCGTAACGCCTGCTTATTGCGGCCTGGCGTGCTGCGATGACCCGCGCACGCTCCTCGGGCGTCACCCTCGGCGTGTCGGCGGGCACATGGTCATCGAGATCGTCCAAGCTGATCACGCGAGATGAAATGTCGGACGGATATTCGTCGCAGTAAGTCCATCGCGCGAGGAAGGAGCCTTCGGGGAGGCCTGCGGTGTCCAGCCAGTTCTGTATACCCGGATCCCGCAGGCCGATCACGTAGCGCACGCGGCCGTCCTCATCCGCATGGGTGGTCGCGTGATTCAGGCTCGACTGGTGGCTGGCGTAATCCAGCGACTCCATCCATGGATTGGCGAGCTGGATGTTGGTGTATCGGCACGACCATCAGATCGTCGGAGACCATGCCCGATACGTGACGAATGTCCGCAATCGGCGTGTGGCCCAACAAGCCGCTGTACACATTGATCGTGATGAGATCGAAGGAATTGACATTGCCGCGCAGCCGATACACGTGGTCGCCGCGGACGGGGAACGACAGATAGGGGTTGTCCGGATTGTCCCAGCCGACCCGTGCCACGGCGTTGGGGAAACGCATGAACTGCGGATAGTCGGGGTCGGCGAGGTCGGTGTGGTAGGCCAGGAATGTCGCCAGAAAGCGCGCCATGTGCCGGTACCCCTCCGCTGCGGTCCGTTCGTCCTGGTTGAAGGGCGCCCCCTGAACAAGCTCGCCGAGCGCCGCAATGTCCTCTCCAAACTGAACCCACACCGCGTTGATCTCTGCCTGCTCCGGGGTCTGGGGGTTGAAAAAGAAAGCGACGTATATGCCTGCTGCGATGGCGAGCAGGCCGGCGAGCGAAATGCCGAGTATCTTCATGGTTGCAGGTCCTGATGAGATTGCCTTTCCGGCCGACGATGCAGCGTGGTTTCCAGAATCACCGAAGAGTTCGTCCTGGAGGTTTCGTCCAGAGAGTGGAGTGAACCCCGCCGACTGGACAATTTGATGACGCGCTGGCCCGTTCCAAGGCAGAATAACCTATTTTTCGCTCGACACAATGCCCTATAAGTGATACAACAGTATAGCCTATGATGCGCACGACACAATTCCCTGTAATAGGCACAGTGAAAATCCTGTAGAAAGCACCGACTATGGCGACCCCATCGGAAAAACTCGCGGACTCTCTCCAGGTACTGAAAGCCCTTCAGAACGAGGGCGCTACCGCGGTCCGCTCGGCGGATCTCAGCCGCTCCCACCGCGAACGCCTTGTCCGCAACGGCTTTCTGCAAGAGGTCATGAAGGGCTGGTATATCCCGGCCCGGCCCGACCGGAGCGCCGGGGACAGCACGGCCTGGTATACCTCCTATTGGGATTTTTGCGCCGCCTATCTTGAGCATCGCTTCGGCGATCGGTGGTGCCTGTCGCCCGATCACTCGCTGGCGCTGCATGTCGGCAACCGCACAGTGCCGCAGCAACTCCTCGTCCACACGCCGCAGGGCGGCAACAAGCCAACAAGACTGCCGCATGGCACCTCGCTGTTCGATGTCCGTTACGCGTTGCCCGACAAGAAGACCGTCGTGGCCATGGGCGGCCTGCGGCTGTTTTCCCTGCCGTCGGCGCTGGTCGCCTGCGGCGCAGGATACTTTGAGCGAAGGGCGACCGATGCGAGAGCGGCCCTCGCGATGGTCCGTGATGCCTCGGATGTGCTCGCCGTGCTGCTGGAAGGCGGGCACAGTACGGTGGCCGGCCGTCTCGCCGGCGCGTTCCGCAATATCGGGCGCGAGAAGATTGCCGATGAGATCGTCAAGACGATGAAGCATGTCGGATATGACGTTCGCGAGAGGGACCCGTTCTCGCGAAAGCCCGCGTTAACCCTGCCGACGCGCGAGTCCTCGCCCTACGCGAGTCGTCTGCGGATCGTGTGGGAGGCGATGCGCGAACCGGTCATCGAGACATTCCCGGCAGCGCCGGGCCTTCCCCCGGATATCGCCGCCTACATGAAGCGCGTAGAGGAAGTCTATGTGACCGACGCCTACCACTCGCTGTCGATCGAGGGCTACCGAGTCAGTGCGGAGCTGATCGAACGTGTGCGCTCCGGCGACTGGAATCCCGACAAGGATGAACAGGACCGGGAAGAGCGCAACGCGCTCGCCGCGCGCGGCTATTACGCCGCGTTCCGGAGCGTCAACCAGAGCGTCGCAAAGGTGCTGAAAGGCGAAAATGCCGGCGCCGTGGCCGGAGACGACCATGGTGACTGGTATCGTGCATTGTGGGGCCCTGGCGTCGAGGCCGGCATCGTCACCGCAACCGATCTCGCCGGTTACCGGAACGCCCCGGTCTTTATCCGCCGTTCGATGCACACACCGCCGCCCCGAGAAGCGGTGCGCGACATGATGCCGCTGCTCTTCGAATTGCTCGCCGAAGAGCCTGAGCCCGCCGTCAGGGTTGTGCTGGGACATTTCGTCTTCGTCTACATCCACCCGTACCTGGACGGCAACGGGCGCATGGGCCGCTTCCTGATGAATGTGATGCTGGCATCGGGCGGCTATCCGTGGACCGTGACCCCGGTCGAGCGCCGTAACGATTACATGGCGGCGCTTGAAATTGCGAGCGTGGAGGGCAATGTCGTACCCTTCGCTGAATATCTCGCTGGACTCGTCAAGGACAACATCGAAGGGAAGCCGGGGGCGAAGGTTCCTTGGAATTTCGCGATTTCGTTGGGTTATCGAGCCGGTCGGTAGTCTCTGGGATCCAAGCAAGAATCATAGAAGTCTTGGGTCATTCGGAACCAGTCGGTTCGGTCGATACCTCTTGAGGCCGTAGCGTGCGGACCGTACGGAAATGCGGACACAATCTTCAGCCAGCGGTTGGTGCTTCGGACGATGTCACGCACTTCGCGAGCCACTTCGGCCAGATCCTGATCCTGGCTGAAGAGTATTGCGACATCCAATTCGGCATTGCGTGCCATTCGCACCACATCCAATCCCAAGCGCAGGTCGATGCCCTTTTCGCGTTGAGTGGGCAGTTCGTGAACTGAGCCGTCAGGAAGGCGGATCGACTCCAGGCGATAGCGAAGCGGTCTGGAGGTGACGTGGATACCAGCCCGCCTCATCGCTGTGAGGCGCCGTGTCCAGTACCCATGCCACATGGTTGTGGCGCGTGCGCTGGGGATGCCGGTATAAAATCGGACTCCGCGATTGACCCAACCGTGCTCTGCGCAAACGGCGTCCGCAAGTAGGCGCGGGTCGTAGTTCGGGTGATGGTGGCCGAATGCGTCCTTCGCGTGGTGGCATAGGTTTTGCCCGTCGAAGAAAGAAATGGCGCGTTTGGTGTTCGGTTAAGCGGGCATGGCAGAAAAAAATAACCCCGCCGGGGCCTTTCGGCGAGTCCGGCGGGGAGCAATTGAGGGTAAGCATAGGCGAGCCGCGAACCGGAAGTCAATGCGCGGGCCGTATGTGTGTAGAGAGGCTCGCTTCGCTTGCTGACCACATGGCTGGAATGCAAAGTAGAACATTGGCGCCATCGCGCATAAAGTAGCACCTCTGCGAAACAATGGATGCGCAGGAACCAGCCAGTGACGGCAGACCATCTGACTGACATCGCACAGTTCGAAGCGGACCTCTGGAACGTCGCGGACAACCTGCGGGCGAATTCGAACCTCGCTTCGAACGAGTATTTCATGCCCATACTGGGTCTGATCTTCCTGCGGCATGCGACGAACCGCTATTACACGGCACTGGCGGCCATCGAAGCCGACAAGGCCGCAGGCAAGATGCCGGATCGCCCCTTGATCGAGGCCGATTTTACCCGTCGCCGCGCCCTGATGTTGCCCGAAGCCGCGCGCTTTGACGTGCTGCTGGAAATGCCCAAGGACGGCAATCTCGGCACGTCCGTGACCGCCGCCATGGAGGCTGTGGAAGCCCAATTCCCGCCGCTTGCGGGCCAACTGCCGAAGGACTACGAGCGCTTCGAAAACGATGTGTTGGAAGAGATGATGCGGACCTTCGATTCCGAAGTGTTGCGGACGGCCTCGGGCGATGTGTTTGGCCGCATCTACGAATATTTCCTTGCCGAATTTTCCAAGGAGCGCGCACACGACGACGGTGAGTTTTTTACCCCTCCCTCGATTGTCCAGACCATCGTGAACGTGATCGAGCCCGACCACGGCGTCGTCCTCGACCCTGCCTGCGGCTCGGGAGGCATGTTCGTGCAATCGAGCCACTTCATCGAGAATGCCGGCGAGGATACGATGAAGCGGGTCACGTTCTACGGCCATGAGAAGAACGAGACTACTGCGAAACTAGCCCAGATCAATCTCACCGTTCATGGGCTGGAGGGCACCATCCGCGCCGGAAACGAAGCCATCACCTATTACAAGGATCCGCATGAGCTGGTCGGCAAGTGCGATTTCGTCATGGCCAATCCGCCGTTCAACGTGGACAAAGTGGATGCAGAAAAGATCAAGGGCGATAACCGCCTGCCGTTCGGTCTGCCCGGCGTAAACAAGGCGAAGAAGGTGTCGAACGCCAACTACCTGTGGCTCTCGTATTTCTACAGCTACCTGAACGAGGCCGGCCGGGCCGGAGTGGTCATGTCGTCGCAGGCATCCAGCGCTGGGCGGGACGAGGCCAAGGTGCGGCAGAAGTTGGCCGAAACCGGTGCCGTGGACGTGATGATCGATATTCGCAGCAACTTCTTCTACACCCGCACGGTGCCCTGTCAGCTCTGGTTTTTCGACCGTGCGAAGGAGCGTGACCCGGAGCGATGCGGCCGTGTCCTGATGCTTGATGCGCGCAATATTTGCCGCAAGGTCTCTCGGGCGATCTACGATTTCACGCCCGAGCAGCAGAAAAACATCGCTGCCATCGTCTGGCTTTATCGCGGGCAGTCCCGTCGCTTCCTCGATCTGGTCGAAAGTTACCTTACGCAAGCGGTCTCCGAAGGGCAGGCGACCGATGAAACGCTCGTGGCGCTCAACGACGCTCTCGGAAAATTGATCGGTCTTGCCGAGCCCTTTGCGAATGAAAAGCATGATCGCAATCTGCTTACCGAGACGTTTAAGGAGCTTGTTTCCACCCAAGCCACGCTATCGGACGACATCGAGGAGTTCGCTGCCGCAGTTGCCAAGCGAGCCGCCAACTGGAACGAAGGTGGACACGGCGAGACGCGAGACAATGCCGCACTTCATGCTAAACGAAAGGGCTTGCACGATATTGCGCAGCGTTGCCGGGATTTGACTAAGCAGATCGACTTGGCGAAGAAACTCGCTAGCCGGGCGGTCGATATAGCCGCGAAGGAACTTGGAGCACGAAAGTCGAGCCTCTGGAACAACACCGACATCAACAAGGCGCGCAAGGCGCTGGAGGATGGTAGGCACAACGCGGTCGAGGCGCTTCGGCGGACGCGGAGTTCCGTGCGGCAGGCCGACTGGCTGCAAGACCGCTTTCCCGAAGCCGAGCTACGCGATGTCGAAGGTTTGGTGAAGCTGGTCAACCGCAGTGAGGTTGCGGCGCACGACTGGAGCTTGGCGCCCGGACGATATGTCGGAGTCGCGCCCGAGGAGGAGGACGAGGATTTCGACTTAGAAGAGACACTTCGGTCCATTCACATCGACTTGAAGGACCTGAACGATGAGGCAGCCAAACTCGCCGTGCGCATCGCGCGTAGCTTTCAGGAGCTTGGAGTGTGACTTGGCAAGACCAAGTGCTCGGCGAAGTATTGACGCTGAAGCGTGGGCATGACCTCCCCGAAAGGAAACGGCAACCAGGCATTGTGCCGATCGTATCGTCCGCTGGAATTACGGGATTCCACAACGTTGCGAAGGCTGAACCACCGGGCGTGGTTACCGGTCGCTACGGGACTTTGGGTGAAGTGTACTTCGTTGAAGAACCCTTCTGGCCTCTCAACACAGCTCTCTACGTAATCGATTTCAAAGGAAACGACCCCCGATACGTTGCGTACTTGCTCCGGAACACGCTTCGCAACTATCAGTCCGAGAAGGCCGCAGTTCCAGGATTTGATCGCAATGTGCTTCATACGTTGAATGTGAGTGCGCCGGGACCGGAGGATCAAGTAGCCATTGCCTCAGTGCTGTCCGCCTATGACAACCTGATCGAGAACAACCGACGCCGGATCGCATTGCTGGAGGAGGCGGCAGGGTTGCTCTACCGTGAATGGTTCGTACACTTGCGCTTTCCGGGTCACGAACACGTCAAGATCATTGACGGTCTGCCTGCGGGGTGGAGACATCGGCCACTGATTAAAATTGCAGAAGTCGTTATGGGACAGAGCCCAAAATCTCAATTCTATAACGATACTGGCGAGGGCCTTCCGTTTCATCAGGGCGTAACGGACTATGGCTATCGCTTCGTGTCGCATCGTGTTTACTCGTCGGTGATAACCAAGGTCGGAAGAGCAGGGGATATATTGGTCAGCGTTAGGGCTCCCGTCGGTCGCATCAACGTTACGCGGGATGACATCATCCTTGGACGGGGTCTTGCAGCAATTCGGTCGCGCGCCGGGTATCAGTCATTTCTCTTCTACGCATTGAAGAACCACTTCTACACCGAGGACATCATCGGAACAGGTGCGATCTACGCGGCCACCAACAAGAAAGAGCTCGAAGGCCAGATTTTTCTTGAGCCACCACCTAAGCTCGTGCGCGAGTTCGACGATCATGCAAGTGTGATTGATCGACAGATTGCTTGTCTGACCAGCCAGAACGAGAAGCTCGCAGAAGCCCGCGACCTCCTCCTCCCGCGCCTGATGAACGGGACGATAGTCGTCTAATGCACCAACCTCGAAAAGGCGTAAGCCACTGTACATCATGGCCATAACGCTCATCAACAGCGAAGTAAGCGGGCAATTTGAGCCGTCATTGTCCGTCGCCTGATTATGGGGTTTCCTTCGATGTTTTCATGACGAAGGAGGCTGGGAGGATGAGCGAGGGCAAACGGATGACGGTGCGCCGCTCGGCGGAGGAGTGGCGGACGATCGTGTCGCGGTTCGAGCGTAGCGGCCAGACGCGCAAGCAGTTTTGCACGGCGGAGGACTTGGCGCCGAGCACGTTTTCGTTGTGGCGGCGCAAGCTGCGGCGCTCCGAAGCGGGCAGCGGGGCGAACGGCGCGGGACGGTTCGTGGAGTTGGCCGATTCGCCGACGGCATTGCCGGCGTGGGAGGCGGAGCTGGACCTGGGCGAGGGGGTGGTATTGCGGTTGCGTCGCCCGCCGCGGTGTTGAACCTCGGCGGGGATTGCCGCATCTGGCTGTACACGCCGCCGTGCGACATGCGCCGTTCCTTCGACGGGCTCTCGGCGCTGGTGCGCCACGAGCTGGGACGCGATCCCACGAACGGGCAGTGGTACGTGTTCGTGAACCGCCGGCGCACGATGCTGAAGGTGCTGGCGTTCGATGCCGGCGGGTACTGGATCTGGGCCAAGCGCCTGGAGCAAGGGCGGTTCGCGGCGTTGGGCGCACGGGGCGGCGGGTCCCTGGCGTTGACTCGCACCGCGCTGCTGGCGCTGCTGGAGGGGACGGACATCGTGGTCCGGCGCCAGCGCAAGCGTTACCGGATGGCGGCGTGACGGGCGTGGAGCGGGTATAATCGGCGCTTCAACGGCGGCGAGTGCGAACCCCTTGTCCCACGCCCGGATCGAGGTTCTTCAACAAGAGAACGCGCGATTGAACGCGACCGTCGCCGACCTCACCGGCCAACTGGCCTCGGTCAAGCGTCAACTGGAGTGGTTCCAGCGCCAGTTGTTCGGGCCGAAGTCCGAGAAGCGGCTCGAGTTCGACGAGGCGGAGCAGGCGAGCCTGTTCGCGGCGCTGGGCATCGAGGCGACACCGGCCGGGGAGGCGCCCACGCAAGAGATCCGCTACCGGCGCCGGAAGAAGCGCCGCGACGGGGCGGTCAACGAGCACGGGTTGCGGTTCGACGAGACGGTGCCGGTGGAGACGATCCATGTGACGGACCCCGCCATCGAGGCGATTCCGGAGTCCGAGCGGGAGTTCGTGGGGGAGAAGGTCACGCACCGGCTGGCCCAGGAGCCGGGCAGCTACAAGGTGCTGAGGTACGTGCGCCAGGTCGTCAAGCGCCGGGACACCGGGCAGGTGTTGACGCCGGCGGCGCCGCCGAACGTGCTGGGGCGCGCGGCGGTGGACGTGAGCTTCCTGGCCGGGCTGCTGGTGGACAAGTTTCGATATCACCTGCCGCTGTACCGCCAGCACCGGCGCCTGGCCGACAGCGGGATCGCGGTGAGCCGGCGCAGTCTGACGAACTGGGCCGGACGGGCCATCGACCTGTTGGGGCCGCTGGTCTCGGCGCAATCCGCGCACATTTTGAGCGGCGCGGTCGTGGCCATGGACGAGACCTCGATCAAGGCCGGGCGCAGCGGGCCGGGCAAGATGCGCGCGGCGTACTTCTGGCCGGTGTACGGGCAGGACGACGAGTTGGTGTTTCACTACGCGCCGAGCCGCGCGCACAAGCACGTGGAGAGGTTCCTCGGGGATTTCTCGGGCACACTGTTGAGCGACGGGTACGGTGCGTACGAGGCGTTCGCGAAGCGCCGCGGCCTCGCGCATGCGCAGTGCTGGAGTCATTGCCGGCGTAATTTCGTGGATGCCAAGCAGAGCGATCCCGAGGGCGTGGCCGCGGCGTTGTCGCTCATCGGCGCGCTGTACCGGCACGAGAAGAAGATACGCAAGAAGAAGCTCGACGGCCCGGCGAAGCTGGCCTGGCGGCGCGAGCGCAGCGCCGCGGCGGTGGACGCGTTTTTCGACTGGTGCAAACAACAACGCCAGCGGGTGGACCTGCTGCCGAGCCACCCGTTCGGTCAGGCGCTGGCCTACGCGGCGGAACGCGAGGCCGGGCTGCGGGTGTTTCTGGAGGACCCCGGGGTCGCCATCGACACGAACCACCTTGAGCGGGGCCTGCGCCCGATCCCGATGGGCCGGCGCAACTGGCTGTTCGCCTGGACGGAACTGGGCGCGCGCCGCGTCGGGGCGATCCAGAGCTTGCTCGCGACCTGCCAGCTGCAGGGCGTGAACCCCTACATCTACCTGGTCGACGTGTTGCAGCGGATCGACCGGCATCCGGCCAAGCGCGCCGTCGAACTGACCCCAAGGGTGTGGAAGACGCTTTTCGCCGACAATCCGCTACGGTCCGACCTGGACCGCGCCCGCGATCCCCCACTTCACTAGGCCGCGAAAGTCCAGAACGGTCCAGTTTGCCCGCTTACACAGCGAAGACCGTCTGGTACAAGCGACCTTCGCCGAGCATTTGGAGCAGGAACTTGGCTGGGAATGCGTCTATGCATGGAACAACGAGACCTTCGGGCTGGGAAGCATGCTCGGACGTCTCAACACAAAGGAAGCAGTGCTTACCCGCGATCTGCGGACGGCGTTGGAACGCCTGAATCCCGAGCTGCCAGTCTCCGCCATCGACGCCGCCGTGCGGGAGCTGACCGTCTACGACGTAAGCCGCTCAATGGTTCAACACAACCGCGATTTCTACCGCTTGCTCCGCGCAGGGGTACCCGTGAAATACCGCGACGCGCAAGGCCACCGGAAATCCGCCCGCGCTAGAGTGATCGACTTCGACAACGCACCGGGCTCGAACCGCTTCCTCGCCGTGCGTGAACTGAAGCTCACGGGCATTCGCACCCCCAACTACAACCGCCGGGCCGATCTGGTCTGTTTCGTGAACGGTCTGCCCCTGGTGTTTATCGAATTGAAGGCGGTCTACAGAAACATACGCGAGGGCTTCGACGACAACCTCACGGACTACATGGACGAGAACGTCATCGCCCATGCCTTCCATCACAACGCGTTTCTGGTCGTTTCGAACGGCGACCGAGCCCGGTACGGGTCGATTACCAGCGAATGGGAACATTTCGCGGAGTGGAAGCGGTACGACGAGGCGGACGACGGCAGCCTGGACGCCGAGACGTTGCTGAACGGTATGCTCGCCCATGATCGGCTGCTCGACATCGTCGAGAATTTCATCCTGTTCGACGAAAGCAAGCCGGGCGCCACCCGGAAGATCATCGCCCGAAACCACCAGGTACTGGGCGTCAACCGCGCGGTGGCGTCGGCGGAACGTCAGGAGGCTCTGAAGCAGGAGTTCCCGCCCGCGCGACGGCTCAGATACCGGGTGGTCGATCTGCCCCTGGAATCCCTCGCTCCCACTTTCAAAGGGCCGAAATCTCTCAAGGTCGCCGATGAGCAGCCGTTCGTTCCCAAAGGACCGGTTGAAATAATCGAACGTGCACACGAAGACCTCGGTCGGCTCGGTGTGTTCTGGCACACGCAGGGCAGCGGCAAGTCGTACTCGATGGTTTTCTTCGCCGAGAAGGTTCGGCGGAAGTTGCAAGGGAACTTCACGTTCGTGCTGATGACCGACCGGAAGGATCTGGACAGCCAGATCTTCAGGACGTTCGTCGGTTGCGGCGTTGCGAACGACACAACGCCGCGCGCCGCGTCCGGAGACGACCTGGAGAAGCGCCTGAAGGAGAACCACCGTTACGTTTTCAGCCTGATCCACAAGTTCAACAAGGATGTCGACCGGAAGCGACCGTACAGTGATCGGGACGACATCATCGTTATCTCCGACGAGGCGCACCGGACCCAGGCGGGACGTCTGGCTCGCAACATGCGTAATGCGTTGCCGAACGCGGCCTTTATCGGATTCACCGGGACGCCTCTGTTCATTCACGACGAGCTAACCAAGCGCATATTCGGGGACTATGTCTCCCGGTACGACTTCATTCGCTCCGTACAGGACGGCGCGACCGTCAGGCTGGTTTACGAGAACCGCGGCGACAAACTGGGTGTCGGGCGTGCGGACCTGAACGAACGCATCGCGGAGAAGATCGAAGCGGCGACGCTCGACTCCGACCAGGAGGCATCGCTCGAGAAGTTGCTGGGCAAGGACTACGAGGTCATTACCGCCGACGAACGGCTCGAGCGGATTGCCGCCGACTTCGTCGAACATTGTGCAATGCGGTGGCAATCGGGCAAGTCGATGCTGGTGTGCATCGACAAGATTACCTGTGCTCGGATGCTCCAGTTCATCGTGCCGCGTTGGCAGGCGAAGGCGAAGGACGTTCGCGCGTCGGCGGACGCCAGGCATGCGGAGGCTGAGGCTGCGGTTGACGAGGCTGAGCGTGGAGCGTTGGCGGAAAAGGGTGACAAGCTTGCCGCCCAGGCCGCGTGGCTCGACGAGACCATCGTCGAAATCATCATCAGCGAAGCACGGAACGAGGTCAGGGACTTCAACCGGTGGGGCTTCGACATTGTCCCGCATCGTGACCGGATGAAACGGGGTTTCGAGACCGGCGACGGCAAGCGAATGGACGTCGAGACCGCGTTCAAGAATCCCGACCATCCGTTTCGCGTCGCCATTGTCTGTGCCATGTGGCTCACGGGCTTTGATGTTGAGTGTCTATCTGCGCTCTACATGGACAAGGCAATGAAGGCGCATTCCTTGATGCAGGCCATCGCCAGAGCTAATCGAGTTTATCCGGGCAAGGACTTCGGCCTGATCGTCGACTACAACGGCGTGCTGCAGAGTCTGCGTGAAGCGCTGGCACAGTACGCGGTAGAGGACGACGGTCCCGGAGGCGAGGAGGTCGCCGGCCCCATTGAGGAGCGCGTGCAGGCGCTGATCGAGGCCATCGAGGCGACGGAGTCGCATCTTCGGCGGCTGGGCTTCGATCCGGCGGTGCTGATCGGTTCGACCGGCTTCACGCGCATCGGGGGGCTCAGGGATGCCGTTGAGGCGGCCTACACTTCCGACGATGCCAAGCGCCGGTACGAACTGCTTGCCCGCCAGGTGTTCGTTCGTTTCAAGGCTCTGGTCACGGAACCGTCGGCACTCGTCTATGCGGAGCAAAGTCGCGCCATCGAGGAAGGGCTCAGCGAGGACGAGCTCGCGCTGTTTGACCTGCTGAAGAAGGAGAATCTCGGCAAAGCCGAGCGGGAGCGTGTGAAGCAGGCGAGTCGAGACCTGCTTGCGTCAATCGAAGCGCTCTTGGGGGAGCTTGATCGCTTCTGGGAGAAGGAACAGACCAAGGCGGACGTGAAGGTGTTCATCCTTGACCAGATTCACGTCGGTCTGCCCACGCCGCCCTTCACACCGGAAGAGAAGGCGGCTCTGGCGGATGACGTCTATGACCACGTTTGGCAGCAGGCGGTGCGCGGCGAGTTTCGGACGGCAGCGTAGGGGTCAATTGTTAATCCACGAGTTATGGTCGCGAGGCTGCCCGCGATGGTTTATCCGTCCCGCCGTGTGTCGACAGCCTGGGATCCAATTTCGACAATGGGCCTCAGTCGGGTGCCCTCAGGGGCTCGATATGGCTAGCCCAGCCCCGTGGTCATTCAGGTCATCGGGGAAGGGCCGTCCGGACATCGCCGGTCGATCCGTAGCGAACTTGGCGGTGGCCATATCGAGTTCCGGTCAAGTGCAAGGCGCAAGATTCCTTGCGCGCCGCTCGGGAAATACGAGCGGGCGGGCAGGGAGAAACTCGCCACAATGCCCGGATTGGAACGTATCGGCCACGGATGGCGGTATGCTAACGTTTGCCCATCACCATTTGGCGGATCGTGGAGCGGAAGGCGGCATAGACTGATACCAAGCCATGACGATGGAAACATATACAATTATCGGCACGATCATTGGCGTCGCGATCGGCTTGGCGGGCCTGATTCTGAGCGGCCAGCGGTCTGCGGCCGAAACACGCCGCGAACTCATCGCATTCCGCGATCAGACCGGTCGGGAGCTCGCCGCGCTCCGCGAGCAGACCAGCCAGGAATCCGCCGCGCTCCGTGAACGCATGGCCCATCTCGAAGGTCTCCTTGAGGGACTCCGCGAGGCTATTGTCGGCAAAGCAGCCTAGCTTTTGGCCTGCTTACAAAGTCGTTATCGGCCTGGGGCGGCTTGGGGCGGCCACGGCGGACGCCACTACCGTGCGCGCCACAGCGGCTTCGCTGGCCCAAGTGTTATCTGACCAAAACCGTGAACTGCTCGCGCTCATTGTACAGGAGGAGCCTGAGAGTATTTCCCAGTTGGCAAAGTTGTCCCACCGTTCGCAATCGAATCTGACACGTACGCTCAAGAAGATGGAGCACTATGGCCTGGTCAGGATGACGACCGGCGCACAGGGGAAAAAACAACCCTCCGTACCCTATACCGACATTCTCGTAGACATGTCGATTCGCATTCCCTGACGCCCCTTCGCCGCATTTCTCGCCGGGCTCGTCATGGAAAATATCCAGGGAAAGTCGGGGCTCAGGGTTCCTCGCCGGTAATGAGGCGTCTGACTTGGCCGCCGCTGCCATCCGCTCCATCGGCTGCCGCGACTTCGGCGCTCTGAGCGATTATCCTTGACTCCAGCGTAGTTTCGGAATTCATGACTTCGTCGCCTTCGAGGCAGGCGCCGCAATGGTCAGGGCTGGATTGGGGAACGCATGTTATTGAGGCAAATCGTTCTGGCGGTCACCGTCATGTCGTTGGGATGCTTTTACGGCGCAGCGGCTCAATCGAACCGGTACATTTAGATGGAACTGGGGATGAACGCCGCAAGCCGGGCGTACGCTCACGCGGTACCCTGAGGCCACAGGCGTGACAGAGCAATGAACACCGCGCCTGAGACCAGTATGGAATCGCAGGCAGGAACGCCGGTCACGGTCAATGTACCGGTGGCGCTGGCATAGCCTGTGCCCACCCCGGCCGCCCAACCAAGCGCCGCCGTCAGCCTGATGGGACGTCCCGTATCCTGTTCGTCTAGGTTGTATTGCTGTCCGCGCTGGAAGAAGTCCGTCACGTAGATTCCTGCAATCGGGGGGATGGTAATGCCCAGCGTAACGAGAAACGGGACGAAGTAATCCGTCAGTCCGAGCAACGCGATCCCGATTCCCGCCCCGCCGGCGATCACCGCGACGTGGCGATACGGCAACATGTTCAACAAGGACGACAGGAATATGGCTCCAGAGTAGAGATTGCCCGCGTTCGTCGTCCATGCGGTCAGAACGAGAAACACCATGGCAGGGATACCCAGCCCGAGACCGAGCATGACCAGAACCAGATCCTTTTCACCGGTTGCAATGGCGGTAATCCCCACCGACAGCAGGATGACGGGCATGCCGAGGCAATACGAGATCACAGCGGCCGCGCGGCCGTGATTCACGGAGCGGGCAAATCGTGAAATGTCGGGAAAGATCACGATACCCGCGGCTGGGCCGCCGATCACGGCCGAGATTGCAACGCCCATGGAAGCGGTGGCCTCCGGAGCGGCCAACAGTTCGCCAAGCGAGGTTTCTGTTGCTGTCACGTATGCCATGACGAACAGGACGAGCATCATCACAGGCACGGCCCATCGCGAGAGCAACGTCAGAGCCTTGAAGCCGTACAGGGTTGTCAGCAGCATCAGCGTTCCCCCGACAACCACGAAGGCGAGGTTCCACATGGGCCCCGCCAGCGCATTTTCGAACATACCCAGCAGCACTCTGGCGAACAGCTCCACAGTCACGGCGAACCAGCCGATCAGCGTGACTGCCAACATCGCGTTGACGATCTTCGCGCCAAGGTAGCCAAAGGCGAACCTTGTGATCGCGGCGGTCGGCAAGCGACTTCTTGCTGCCACAGTACCGGTCAGGGAACAGATGATCCCCAGCACTGTGCAGCCGGCGATGATCGCAATGGCGGCGTCGACCAGTCCAAGTTGAGCGCCGATTTCGGCCCCTGTCAGGAACCCGGGCAGCGCTACGACAACCCCAATCTTGACTAACGCGATCTGCCAACCGCTGGTCGTACGATGTTTGGGTACACGTGACGTTACATATTCGTTCATGGCCGTTACGCGCCAACTATACGCGAGCGAACCGGCCCGAAATCGTCGCTATCCATTCGGGTAGTGAACGACAAATGAAGCGGCTGCAATCCCCACCCAAGCGAACGGCGGCAGCCGTCCAATTGAAGGAATCAATTCCCTTACTGTCGCGGTACGATCAGCCGCATTTCCTTGCGCGGCTTGCGAGCAAAGGACATTTCTATCGTGTTGATTCGTGAAATTCAGGAAGTCTACGAGTGTCTGGACCAACCAGGCAAAGTCGGCTGCAAGATCGCGAACCTGTTTCCGACTGAACGTATCGAGTTGCGCGTCGAGGATATCTCGGACAGGAAGGGCGAGACTGAATTCATTCAGATCCGGGTACCCGGCAGGCAGGGAAAGTCCTCGGGCGGCCACGCGGATACGTTGGGCGTCATCGGGCGGTTGGGCGGGGTCGGAGCCCGCCCACCGATCAAGGGCCTTGTATCAGATGGCGACGGTGCTCTTGTGGCGTTGAGCGCAGGTTTGAAGCTTGCCAATATGAATGCCCTCGGCGATGTTCTGGAGGGGGACGTGATCATTGCCACGCATGTGCGTACGGACGCGCCGGTGCTTCCGATGAAGCCTGTGGATTTCATGGACACGCCGGTCGAGCTCAACACGATTCTCAAGCTCGAGGTCGCCACGGACATGGACGCGATCCTGAGTATCGATACCTCACGCGGCAATCGGCTTCTGAACAGCAACGGCTTTGCGATTACACCCACGGTCAGGCAAGGCTGGATTCTGAAAGTCTCCGACGATCTGCTGCGGGTCATGGAACACACGACGGGAAGTCTACCGGCCGCCTTTCCAATCACCATGCAGGACATTGTTCCCTACGTCGGCGACGTGTTCCACATCAACAGCATTATGCAACCAGCCGTGGTGACGCAAGCACCGGTAGTTGGCATTGCGCTGACGGCAGCCGGATCCGTGCCCGGGTGCGCGAGCGGCGTGTCGAACCCGTTCAGGGTAGAGGAGGTCGGGCGCTTCATCGTGGAGTGCGCGCAGCAGTTCGGCCGGGGCGAAGTCGCCTTTTACGACAGGGAAGAATTCGCTAGACTGCGCGCGATGTACGGCGACATGCATCACCTGCAGTCGATCCCGGACGCGGACTGACGGCACCGTAGGCTGACACGTCTTGTCATTCCTGTCCCGATCATCGTTGCACACGGCCCGGCATGCCCAAAAGGCGACTATTGCTGATCAGTTCGTCGCGAACTTCCGGCTCGGCGTTTCTCGAACACTGCCAGGGAGAAATCCGACGCCTGTTGGGCAGTTCAATCAAGGGTGTCCTCTTTCTTCCGTACGCGCAGCATGACCACGACACGTACAGTCGTGTGGCGAGCGAGCCGTTCGAGAATCTGGGTTACCGGCTGGAGTCAATCCACGAAATGGCTCAACCGGTCGATGCGGTCCTGAGCGCCGAAGCCCTGTTTGCCGGCGGCGGCAACACCTTCCGTCTGCTCAACAGCCTTTACGAGTTGGGCCTATTGGATGCAATCAGGTCACAAGTGCGCGCTGGAATACCGTACGTGGGATCCAGTGCCGGGACGAATATCGCCTGCGCGAGCATCAAGACCACAAATGACATGCCGATCGTCGGTCCGCCCAGCCTGGACGCGTTGGGACTGGTGCGATTCAACATCAACCCACACTACCTTGATCCCGACCCGAACTCCGGGCTCACATCGGAAACCAGAGACGATCGGATACGCGAGTTTCACGAATTGAACAGGGAACCCGTGATTGGCCTGCGCGAAGGCAGCATGCTGCGAGTGATCGACTCGCGGGTCACGTTGATCGGTGAGCCGGGCGGCAAACTATTCCGCTGTGGTCAACCGCCGTTGGAGATCGCAGCGGCAACGCAAATCGAGCGCATTCCAGGACTACGCGGCCTGTAGGAGGCTGGACCATCGCGAGCGCCAACACTCGGGCTGCAACGCTCCGTTGGCGCCCCGCTCAGAGGCATGAGGTCTATATGATGTCGGTTTCCTGGGCGACGCGCACGGCGCTCAGGCGCGAATGCACGTTCAGTTTCGCGAAGATGTTTTTCAGGTGATAACGAACCGTGTTGTGCGAGACACCAATATTGCGGGCGATCACCTTGTTGGAGTAGCCGTGCCCGAGTTCCCGGAGAATCTCCAGTTCGCGCACCGTCAGGGGGCACTCCGGCTTGGCCCTCCTGTCTCCGAACAGCTCGCCCAGCATTCGCGCGCGGTCGAATACGTCCTGCCCGCGACCGTCATGTTCAGGCGGCTCGGCCACAAGCTTGAGCAATCCCGGCATCATGGGACCTTCGTCCAGGAACGCGCGTATGGATCCCGATCCGCCGGCAAGCGCCAGCGCCTGTCGAAGCTCCGCCACCGCCGTATCGTGAGCCGAATCGACGTAACAGGCGAGTGATCGCAATATCCGATAGGTCGTTACGGACCGCACATTGTTCTCAAACTCGGCGACCGGCAGAAAGGCGTTGATCTCGGCCAACGCCTGCCGGGACCGACCGCAGGCGATATGTAGCCGCACGATGGCTTGTACGACAATGTCCCGCTCGCGCCAGGCCGCCTTCCGTGCGTCACCGCCTTCGAACACGGACGTCTTCAGTCCCGAGTCGGCCATAAACGAATCCGCCTCCTTCATTCTGCCGGCCCGTAACAGCAGCGTGGCTTTCTGACAGGTGATCACGTTACGCAGGCTCGAAAATTGCCGTCGTGATGCAAATTCCATTTCCTCATCGATCATTGCCAGGGCGACATCCGTTCCATACCGTTTCGAGGCGATGTTGCTGGCGGTTACGTAGGCGGCCGCGTAAATGTCGAACCATGCCTCAAATCGTTCCAGCCGTTTCGGGCATGTGGCCATGTTCTGTGGGATCAGGTTCAGGCGGTTGAGATCGTAACGCAATTCGGCCAGCAGCACCGCGACGATCAGTTTCATCGCCTCATCGTCCCTGAAACGGCTGCGTATCTGTTTCAGAGCGTGGTCATAGTGCTCTTGTGCTGCGTCAGTCTCTCCTTGCCTGAATGCAATAATTCCCAAGTGGATGTGGATGTAGATTTCGCCGTATATGGAGCCTGCTTCCCGAAATGCGCCGATGGCCTCATCGCCGAAGCGACGGGCTCTGGAGAAGTAACCGCAACTCGAATTCAGCCCGCAAAGCACCGTGAAATGATGCCCCCGGAACACAGGTTGATCTTGCGGGAGCGCTGCGCGCGACTGTTCAAGCTTGTGCAGGAATTCGTCGGACAGCCCCCGCGCGTCATACGCGTACAACAGGGATTCAATCACAATCATTTCGTACGCGAGCGCGCGTTCCAGGGTTTCCCGTTCTCCCAATTCGTCTACCATGGATTCGTACAGTCGCCTGGCTTCGTGAGAACGGCCGGTCTTCATGAGGATGAGGCACTGGATCAGCGCCAGCCTTGGGCGCGAATGCACCGTTTCCTGCTCAAGCAGTCCCAGGGCCGAACGGAACGGCGTCAGACCTTCCGACAACCAGCGCATGAGTCCACCGGAATTCTCGATCGCTTGCGCGCCACTCTCCTGGTCATGCGCGTTAACGAAATGGCGAACCGAGTGGACCAATCGATCCCGGTCGCCGAACCAGCGGGCGGCCCGCCTGTGCAAGTGAATCGCGCGATCGCGATTCTCGAGGCTCAGGAAGTCGTACAGGTACTCCCTGAAGAGTGGATGCAATCGCCAGGTGCGTTTTGTGCCGTCGAGCGGCGTAACCAGGGCATCAAGGTGCCGGAGTTTGTAGAAGAAGGCTGCGCTGTCGTCGCGCTCGCGCAGGAAGTCGGCCAGGTCCGGGTTGATCCGATCTACGATCGAAATGTCGGCAAGGAACGCTCTGGTCTCATCGGACAAGTCGCCGAATACCTGTTCGGACAGGTACCCCGCCATCTTGCCGCCGACTCCGGCGAGATTCTGAAGCAGGTCGGCAGCCCTCTGCCTCGATCGCGTTGCCGTCTTGAGCAACTGCACTACAACCGGCCAGCCCTCGGTAAGTTTGAACACCATGCGGATCTGCGCCTTATCCAGTCCTGGATGCAGAAACTCGACCAGTTCCTCGAGTGTGAATCGCAGGTCTTCCGCGCCCACCCGATGGACCTGCCCACGCAACTCCAGGTCGGATATCTTCAGTCTCGTGTCGTTGCGGCTCGCAATCGCGATTTGGAGGCTGTGAGGTGCGTATCTGACAAGAGGGTCGATGATCTCGTCCACAGTCTCCACGGACAGATTCTCGAAGTCGTCCAACATCAACACCACACGCCGGTCGTGGCGCTCGACCGCTCCATGCAGGCAGTTGAGCAACCTTCGTGCGGATCGCCAGTCGTCGGTTGAACTGCTCCCAATGTCGTACTGGGACAGATCGACTCCGGCGACGAACAATGACAGGGCCAGATACAGCACCAACTGGTATGGATCGTTGTCATCCTTGTCCAGGGAGAGCCAGGCCACGTTGACTTGCCTGGTCAGGAGCGAGCGGCGCCAACCCACCAGCGCTGTGCTCTTGCCGTACCCTGCCGGAGCGTGAAGGAGCGTGAGCGAACCGTTCAATTCCCGGTCCAGCCGGGTCGTAAGCGGATCCCTTGGCAGCAGATCGGCCCGCTGCATCGCAGGGTGCACCTTGGCTGTAATCAGCCATTCGGGAAACGCATTGTTCCGGGAAAGCTCCGACATGGGACTCTGCGCATCTTCGAGCCTGCCAATCAATGTTAGCCGAAGTGCACCGATGAGAACCTACTCAAACGGGTAGTTGGGATTTAATTGACCATATTCGACGGCAATCCATCTTTTCGCGAGAACCGTCCTGAAACTCCGTTGTTGGCGGTTCTCCCCGTTCATAGACTCAATGCACTGATCGGAATTCCTCCGGCGCCGCGGAGCGGGAGTACCAACAGAAATGAGCATCGCACATTACGGAAGACTGGCCGCATTGGCTGGCGCATCGTTGGGCGCCGCCGTGTTCTTGACTGCGGAGCGTGCCGAAGCGCAGGCAGACGGCTCCACGGCACAGCTCGAAGAGATCGTCGTGACGGCGCGCCGGCGCGAGGAAAACGTCCTGGAAATCCCCGAATCGATCACTGCGTTCACGGCGCTTGACATCGAGAACAGGCGCATCGATTCGTTGCGCGCGATGGTGGACCTGACGCCGAACGTCATTGTGCGGGAGACCTTCAGGTCCAACGAGACATTCATCACGATGCGCGGCATTTCCACCGCCCAGGGCGGCCTGCCCGCGGCGAGCTTCATCGTCGACGGCGTGCAACTCGGCGGCAACGAGTTAATCAACCAGGACCTGTACGACATCGAACGCATCGAAGTGCTGCGCGGCCCTCAGGGTTCGCTGTTCGGCCAGGGCGCTATCGCCGGAGCCGTCAATATCGTGACGGCGGCACCCACCAATGAAGTCGAAGGGCTCGTAAAGGCATCCTACGGCAACGAGGCCAGCACGCGGCTGGCCGGGAGCGTTTCCGGACCCATTGTGGAAGACCAATTGTACTTTCGCCTTGCCGGATATGCCCGTGACAGCGACGGGCTTATCGAGAATGTCAGGGGCGAGAAAATCGACGCCTCGGACCATTCGGGCCTTAGAGCCCGGCTGGATTACGAAGGCGAGAACCTGGATCTGAGCATCAGGGGCTCTACGTCGTCCGGGTCCGGTGGCGCAGCGATGCAGGACCGGCCCATTCTCGGAGATGACGGCAACCCTGTGGCCCCGGACGACGTCACAAATCCGGGTCCGAGCAGCAACATTATCGGTCGTGAAGACACGGATTTCAGCGATTTTTCCGTCCGGCTCGACTACGACCTGGGGGGCGCCACACTGACGAGCATCAGCGCCTTGGCCGACGCCCAACAGGATGTGTACGGCGACGCCGACTTTGGCCCGGTCGACGTCGTAATCCAGGACCTGACGTTCACCTCGGACGTGTTCAATCAGGAACTGCGCCTGACCTCCGACGACGAAGGCCGGCTTCGCTGGCTGGCCGGTGTGTTTTACCAGGAGCGCGATGAACTGGCGGATGTCTTCGTCGAGTTTTCCGAGAGATCGCCGGTCAACGCGGGAATAACGATCCTTGACCAGAGCAACAGGACCACCAGCGACTCGTGGGCTGCGTTCGGCCAGTTGGACTACGATCTGAGCGACCGGACCGAATTCTCGCTCGGGCTGAGACACGACGACGACGAACAGACCACCGCGGACCAAAACAATCCTGGTCCGACAGCCGCTGGCGCGTCCTTCAGCAAACTTCAGCCCAAGATCCAGCTCTCGCACCAGTGGGCCGATGAAGCGCTGGTTTTCGCGAGCTATTCCGAAGGATTCCGTTCCGGCGGCTTTACCCAGAACGAGCGGTTCGAGGATGAGGAAACGGCGAACTACGAAGTTGGCGTGAAGGGCCGGATCGCCGACGGATCGGTGACCGTCAACGCCTCACTCTATCGAATCGACTACATAAACCAGCAGTTGTCGTTCGTGCTATTCGATGAAGGCGTCGCCCAGCGCGGCGTGCTCAACCTGAGCGAAACGGACATCAACGGTTTCGAGTTCGAGCTGACGTCAACACCCACCGATAACCTGCGCGTGGACCTGGGGGTCGGCTATACCGATGCGGTGGTGACGTCGGCCGACACATCGGCGCTGGAAGTGCTCGGAATCACCGCCACGGTCGACGGCAATCGCTCACCGCTGGTCCCGGAGTTGACCGCCAACCTGGCTCTGTCCTATACCCAGCCGCTGACCAACGAACTGGAACTGCTTTGGCACGCCGACTTTCGCCGACGCGGAGATTACTACTTCGATCCCTTTAACCAGATTCAAACAGCAACCAACAATTTCATCAACCTGAACGTACGCCTGGATGCGGCCTCCTGGAGCGTCGGCCTGTGGGGCCGTAACGTCGGTGACGTCCGCCATGCGACCAACATCTCAATCGGATCATCCAATCGAAACAGGGTCCAGAACCAGCCGCGATCTTTCGGACTGGAGGCAACCTATCGTTTCTAGACATCATGGATTGACCTGCCCTGGCATCAAGCATCGTGGGTTATGTTTGGGGTCGGACCGTTGACACAGAGCCACATTGAGGAGGGCAGGTCATGAAGGAGTATAGCCTGCTCCTTGTACTCCAACGACTCAGCCGATACTTTCGCGGCAGACACCGTATTCGGCGCCCCACGAATTCGTCATTTCGTATCGGATATTCCAGAGTTCGGGGAAGAACCGGGTCCCTGCGCCCTTGCGGAGCAATTCCACCGATCGTCCCTTGAGCGAGTGTGCATCCATGCCGATGGACCGGTAGATCAATTGAATGTGATCCTGGCGGAATTTCTGGAAGAGCGCATCGAAGTCCAGCAGCGCTTCGGCGACCAGATAGGCGTCGCAGTGCCGGTAGCCGGAATCGTAGATTTGCTTGACGGTCAAACCGTCAGGCTCGAGATAACTCTCCACGAAGCTTTGCCACAGCTTCATGGGCATCTGCAGCAGCGTGCGGAATCCCGGTGACTCCTGACCGCTGCCGTTGCCAAGTTGCAGGCGAATTTCCTGGTATTCCTTGGGGGACATGGTGTCGAGCAACTGCAATTGGTCCGACATCAGGCGCAGCGTAATGCGGATGCGGCGAAACAGCGTCACGACGCGGTTCGTATTGCCGTCCCGAATGTAGTCGTCGATGTCCAGCAGCGTGTAGGCGATGAGTTTCATCCATAGCTCTTCGACTTGGTGCACGATCTGGAACTGCAATTCGTCCGCGTTGCACAGCTTGTCGAAATCGTTCTGGCAGGACAGCAGCCGTTTGGTATCGAGGTAGATCTCGTAGTCACGGTCCCCGCCGCCGTTCATGATCGAATAGAAATGCGCCCGGTCCACGCGTTGTAGCTCCGTCCAGGGCTCTGCGCATCGCAGAGGTTTTCAGAGTCTCGAATATAACACTCCCGATGGGGAAAAATTGACCATTCTGTATCAATATTATCCATATTTTTAGTATAAAATCCTTAGAATATGCATATGAGTAGTCACATATGTCAGACTTGGATCGAATAGACAGGAAACTGTTGCGCGAGCTTCAGGCCGACGGCAGGGCGACGAACGTGGAACTGTCCGAACGCGTGAATCTCTCACGCACTCCTTGCCTCAGGCGGGTGCGCAAACTGGAGGCAAGTGGCGTCATCAAGCGTTACACGGCCATAGTCGATCCGGAGACGGTCGGTCTCCATGTCGGCGCATTCGCGTTCGTGAAGCTGGATCGGAACACGGCCGAGAAGGGCAGGGCATTCGAACGATCGGTGGCTGCGCTTTCGGAGGTCATGGAGTGCTGCGTGGTCACCGGCGGCCATGACTACGTGTTGCGGATCGTTGCGCCGGATCTCGGTGCATACGACCGCTTCCTGAAAGAGAGATTGGCGACGGTGGAAGGCGTCGCCGACATCGAAACGATGATCATTCTGAGCCAGTCGATGCTCAGGCCGGTCCTTCCCATATAGCCCTGCAGTATCCCGCATTCAGGTCCGCGCGATGTTTATTGTCGTTGGTGGAGTTGACCCGGCACAGCATGGTGGTCCGAACGGAGAGATCGTCCAGGTCCGGGCCGATGTTCGACGCGACGCCTGCACGCGTTCTTGCTGCGCCGGAATGGTTCCGGCATGCTTGCGCAATTTCCCGAAGAACAATCCTGACCGGGGGGAAGACCCATGGCCTATGAATTGCTCGGCAAGGACTTCTTGCCTGCCGATGTGGAACCGAAGGTAACCGGCGGAGCGAAGTACGCGGAGGATTTTCGCGTTGACGGCATGGTCTTTTGCCGCCTGTTCCCGAGCCACGTTCCCCATGGGCCCTTGCGGGTGAGCACCGCCTGAGCCGTCTCCAACGCCGTGGCCAGGAAATTCACGACGCTCTTCCACGTCATCGACCCGCGCGTCTTCGAGCGCCGGCTCCTGGACGAGTTGTGCGCGCTGGCGACCCGCGTGCGGTCCATTGCCAAGACACCCGCGGGGGCGAGGTTTCTTCAGGACCTGGCGCCCAACCGCCGGGCGATGCTCTACTTCACGCAACCCTCCACCCGGACCTTCCTGTCCTTCAACAACGCGTGCCACATCCTCGGCATGCGCACCAGCGAGATTCGCAATCCGTCCACGTCGTCGGAGGTCAAGGGAGAAAGTTTCGAGGATGCGATCCGCACCTTCAGCTCCTACGTGGACGTGATCATCATGCGCTCCCGGCACCCGGGACGCGCCGCGGCGGCGGCCGACCTCATGGATTCCATCGCCCGTCCGGTGCCGGTGATCAACGGCGGCAGCGGCAGCGATCAGCACCCGACCCAGGCGTTGCTGGACATCTACACCCTGGACCGCAGCTTTTCCGAACTGGGCGGCATCGACGGCAAGGTCATCGGCATGATGGGCGACCTCAAGCGCGGGCGCACGGTGAGGTCGCTGTCCATGCTGATGCGGAACTACCGCGACGTTCGCCTTGTGTTCATCGCGCCCGTCCGGTTCGCGATGGAGGATGACATCAAGACATTCCTGGCGACGCACGGCATCCCTTACGCGGAGACGGAGGATCTGCCCAGCGTCCTGCCGGAGCTTGACGCGCTCTATGTGACCCGCATGCAGTCGGAGTGGGACCGGGACGGTGAATCCCACCAGGTGGATACCGAACGGTTCAGCATCGGCACCGGGGAAATGAAGCTGCTCAAGCCTCACGGCATCGTCATGCATCCGTTGCCGCGGGGACCGGAGATCGACCCCGCCGTGGACACGGACCCCAGGGCGATGTACTGGCGCCAGGAGCGCAACGGCATGTGGATGCGGGTGGCCGTGCTGCTGAAGATTTTCAAGCTGGAGGTTCGCGTTCGGGAGGTGGAGCTTGGAGCGTTTACGGTATGACCTTCCGGTCGCGGTCTACGCACCGGGACGAGACAAATTGAGGATTGACACATGAAGAAATATGCATGCGGCATCGGAATTTCGGCGCTACTGACCGCCGCCGGCCTCGCGTCGGCGCAGAGCTGGGGGCCGCGCGGCCTGGACGAACTCAAGCAGGAAACGCTGCGCCGGGCGCTTCACGGCGAAGGCCCGATCGGCGTGGTCAGGATGGAGGATGCCGAGCGGGCGGTGGCTGCGCTGCACGATCTTGAGCGCGACACCTGGGCCGCCGCCTGGTCGTCCATCGGCGAGGAGTACCTGGAGCGGGCACGGGCGGCCACCACCGAGGACGAGGCCCGCGAAAACTTCTACTACGCCTGGCGTTACTTCGACGTGGGCCGCTGGCCGACGGAGAAGCACTCCGACGGTAAGCGCGAGTCCTACGAGCAGGGGCTGGTCGCGTTCAACGAGTGGGGCCGCTTGCTGGACCCCCCGGTGGAGACGGTAACCATCCCCTTCGAGGACAGCGAGATTGTCCTCTACCTGCGGCTGCCCGACGGCGTCCGTCCGGCCCCGCTGGTCTTCGGCATGAACGGGCTGGATTCCCGCAAGGAAGGCGTCATGGCCGGGAGCGATGCCTACATCGAGGCTGGTGCCGCTGCATCCGCCATCGACATGCCCGGAACGGGGCAGGCGCCTATCCTGATCGATGTGGGCGCCGAGCGCATGCTCTCAGCCGCACTGGACCACCTGGCCGGGCGTCCGGAGATCGACGGCTCGCGAATCGTCGTGCAGGGTCGCAGTTGGAGCGGGTACTGGGCCGCGGTACTGGCCTACACCGAACGCGACCGCATTCTCGGCGCCGCGGTGCACGGCGTGGGCATACATCACTACTATCAGCCGGAATGGCAGGAGCACGCGGTGCTCAGCCTCGAATATCTCTTCGATCTCTTTCCCGCGCGATCCGTCGTTTACGGCGTGGAGACCATGGAGGACTTCTTCGCCTACGGGCCCAGGCTCTCCCTGGTGGAGCGGGGCCTCATCGACCAGCCGTCGGCGCCCATGCTGCTGGTGAACGGCGAGCAGGATACCCAGCAACCCATCGGCGACCTCTACCTGATGATGAAACACGGCGATCCCAAGACCGCCTGGGTCAACCCCGTCGGCGGGCACATGGGCCGATCGGAGCACTGGCCGGGCGGCCGAATTCGGGACGAGGTGGTGCAGCCGTGGTTGTTACGCCAGCTCGGTATCGAGCCGTAGGTTAGGGCAAGGTCCGCGGATGCTGTCCGATGCGATGCTATTCGCGAGACAGAATACTTCCCGTCTTTGCTCAAGCAGCTCGCGTTTCCACTACGAGTTCTTTCCCCAATGCGCGCAATGCCTCGTCGATGCGGTCAATGGCGGATCGATGCCGAGGGTCGAGCATTCGGCGGATCGTCTTCTCGTCGACGCTGAGCTGTTGAGCCAGAGCCACGCGAGTCAGCCCCGACTCGCGCAGCGCCAGCCATAGTGCCGCCTTGGCCGCCGTGATCGGCGGCACCGCCACAAGGTGTTCTCCGGCGCGGCGGGCGCTCGGGGCCGGAAGCTCATCGACCCGATTAAGGCGGCCAGCCACGGCCTCTTCTAGCGCATCCGCAGCCTCGGCCAGTGCTTCGGATTCGTCGGCGCCGGAGGTCAGGCATTCCGGCAGGTCCCTGAACGAGACGACGATCTCGTCGGCGGAATATCGTTGCAATCGGGCAGGATAGGTAAATCGCATCGCAGTCTCCAAATGGATCAAGGGTTCAACGGAAATTGCTCTTGTCGAGACCGAGCTGACGAATCATGGCGGATTGGAGGCCGGCGCCAAGTTCCTTACGCTTGTCTTTGACCACCGTGAAGCGGTCGCCGAAGTACAGTGTGCTATGGCTGCCCTTGCCGCGCTCGGTAGCGAGGCGGACCGTCACGCCGCGCTCGCGCCCGATTTTCCTGACTCGCCTGATGAATTCGTTCCCGGTCATGAGGCACATGATAGGACATTAATGTCCGTTGAATCACCATTGTTTCGGTCTTTTTTGTCCGAATTTCATGGGCAGGGCCCCGGCTGTCTCCATCGCCGGCGCAGGTGTGCCGTGACGTGCCGTATCTGAAGGTCACCCGATCTGCCGGCGGGCTCCCGTTCCAATTCCACGCGAAACCGAATGCTCTTCTGCCGGTCGCAGTCGACCGCATCGAAGGTTGACTTGCCGCCAACACCCTGTGAAGCCGGCGCGCCGAGGTTGACCCTGTCGAAATTGACCCTGTAGTTCTCCGATGTTCTAATCCGATGTTTCAAAGATCAACTTTCTCACGGAAGGAAAATGATGAACAGAGGGATTGCAACGACCTTGCTGACTTGGCTGGTGTGCTGCGCTGCCTCGGTCGCACAACCGTCCGACCGCCTCGTATTGGAGACGCTCTATCACGCCACAGACGGTCCGAATTGGACCAATCGGGACGGATGATTGAGCGAGGAACCGCTCGACGAATGGTACGGAGTCACTGTCTACGATGGCCGCGTCACCGTGCTTGATCTCCTGGACAACGGACTGAAGGGGCAGTTTCCGTCGGAGATCGGTCTGCTGACCGAACTGCACTCGCTGAACCTTCGGTGGAACGAACTTTACGGAGAACTTCCCAGCGCAATCGGAAACCTCAGTCAATTGACGGAATTGTGGCTTACGTCGAATGCGTTCACGGGCGAGATTCCAGCGGCGCTCGGACAGCTACACGGTTTGAACTATCTCGAACTCTCCCATAACGACTGGACCAGAGGGTTTCCTCCCGAGCTCGAATACTTGCCCAATCTTGAAGGCATCGGGATCCATAGCGGATATTCGGGCGTTGTCCGTTCGGGTTCCGACCTGATCGACGAGTCGATCAGGTCGCTCCCGGAAAGCGACTACACGCGCGACGTGATTAAACGCACGATGGATGCGATTTACGTTCGCGACGGGTTGCTATGGGTCGATCCGACGGCGCTGCCTGGTGGCCTGCCAGGGCTCTCCAAAAGTCGGGGTGTATAGCCTGAGGCCATAAGCGGGGAGCGATGCAGTCAGGCCGTGCCAGGGTCTGGCTATTCAGAAGTGGTTGTTGTATGATGGGGCCATGGCGGTGGCGGAGTGCGGTGGAAGCTGGCTTGCGCTGGCGGGCGCACGGCTCCCAGCGGATTCGGAGTTATCCAATTGGCCACACGCGGCGCCGCCCCCGACGACTCCCGGACCCGGCCACCGGACCGTTATGCGGTAATCGGCTTTCCGGCCGGGCACAGCCAGTCGCCTCTCATCCACCGGCTGTTCTCCCGGCAAACCGGTGGGAACATCGCCTATGCGCGCCTTGCGGCCTGGCGGCCATTGCCATGGCCGACGGATGGATTGCGTTCGGGTCCGGGCGCGCGCGGACACGGCGCCGGAGGCGCGGGACATGCCGGCCGGCGGGGGAGTCGCGGCCCCCCGCCGGCCGGGTTCATGACGTGCCGCCCGGTTCCGTGGCCCCGCCGCCGGTATCGTCGGCGCCGTCCGCTCCCCCGGAACGCGTGTCGCCCTCGAAGAGCAGCAGGTCGGCGCGGGCGGGCACGTAGGGCTCCCTCGCATCGGCGCAGATCATCCGGCCGGCGATGGGGCCGGCGTAGACGATCGTTTCGTCCTGCGGGCCGCTGTCGTAGGGGCCCGGGTGGTCGTACTCGGCGTACTCGTGGCCGGCGTCCGGGTGCGCCCTGCCGTGGTGGATGAAGCCGTCCGCGGCGCCGCCGTCCCGGGCGAAACCGCAGTTGCGGTATTTCCATCCCCCTTCCCAGTCCCCGTCCGCGGACCACAGGCACATGTCCCAGCGTTGCCCGGTGTGCAGCTCGAAGGTGTAGACCGGCGTCCGCGTCCCGCCCGTGGCGGCGGCGAGCGATTCGGCCCGCGCCTGCGGCGTGTCGGCGAGCGGCCAGCAGAAGTGCTCGCCGTAGCCGTAGCCGGCGAGTTCGCGGCCCGCGAAGGACTCCACCGGAGCCTCCGGTTCCGCCGCCTCCATGCCGGACTGGCCGAAGGCGAGCGGGCCGAGGATGAGGACGGGCGCGGCAAAGGCGCCGGCGGCGGCGCGGTTCATGGTAATCATTCGGAGTCCTCCGTCCCGGTGTTGTCGGGGTTGTCGGGCGCGATGCGCAGTCGCCAGGCGCCGCCTCCGGCGGCCGCTTCGGCGGGAACGACGCACGCCATCAGCCCGGGCGCGCGTTCCACGGAAATCTCCTCCCGGCCGGCGCCCTGGACGAGGCTCGCGTATTCGGGCAGCGCGCCGCCCGCGCCGCGGCAGGAGGCGTAGGCGGGGGCGTCCCTCCAGTTCGGGTCCGGCGCCCACAGGCACAGGTCGAAGTCCCGCGCGCTGTCGAGCCGGTAGGCGAGATGCGTGCTCTCGCCGAGCGCGCCCAGCTCGGCGGCCCCGGGCACGAAACAGTACGGCGAACCGATGGCGCGCGCGCGCCGGCCGATCACCGGCGGATGGGCGCGGCGGTTTTCCTGGTCCGCGCGTTCCCGGCCCGGATGCGCGGCCGTGCCCGGGACGCCCGGGACCGTCGCCGACGCCCCGCCATGGTCCGGCGGGACGCCGCCGCCATGCTCCCCGGGCGCATCATCCTCCCCGTCCGATGCCGGCAGCGGGCCGCGCTCCCCCTCCCCGCCGCCGGAACCCGCCCCCGACGCCCCGTCATGCTCCGGCGGGACGCCGCCGCCACGCTCCCGCGCCGCCGGCCGCGCCGCCTCCGCCTCCGCGCCCTCGTGGTTCTGGATGGTCAGGGTGAGCGCGCCGGAAGCGCCCGTCAGATGCTTCATCCAGGACGCCGGCGTCGTGCACGTCTGGCCCTGGACACAGAAGTCATGACCGTCACCTGTGAACGTGGCGGTGTAGGGGATGTTCTCGTACGCCTGGACCTCGATCCCGATCGTCTCGCCCGAATCCTCGTGCGCGTCGTCGAGGACGGCGACCGTGAAGCTGGCGCTCCTCTGGCCCGCGGGGATCTTCAGCAGCGCGACGGCCTGGATGGAACCGGACGAACCGGACGAGCCCCCGCCGAACCAGAAGCCCCGTTCCACGCCGTCCGGCGCCGGCGTCCAGTAGTCCGCCCCGGACGCCAACGCCCGGCTGCCGTCCCCCCTCGGCGTGTCGGGGGGGAGCTGGACATGCGGCCGGGCGCCCGGCCAGTTGCCCTCCCCCCAGGTCGCCGTGCCTCGGAGCAGGACGTTCAGCTGCACCTCGTTGCTGTATGTCCTGCCCACCGTCGCCGTCACCGTGACCGGGCCGCCGCCCTCGCGCGGCGCGGTGTCGGTGGCGCTCAGGGTCAGGGAGTCCGGCGGCGGCTCCGCCAGCCTCACCGCGACTTGCTGGTTGTCGGTCCAGGTCACGCCGGAATTGGCCCAGCTTAAAGCTCTGCCGAATGATACTCTGACATCATCACCAACGGTTAGCTGCGCAGTGCCGAGATGCAACGTCAGCCCAGCAAGATTCGACCCTGCATCCGGGTCGACCTCAAGCGTCAGCCGCCCAGTGGTAGAGCTCACAAATAGCCGATTGACTCGATAGGTCACACCCTTGTACACGAAGTCCTCGTCCGTGAGCGCCATGGTGCAGCTGTCGTGGCCAGCTATGAAGGTGTCGCAGCCGAATAACACGCCGTCCTGATCTACTGTCAGCGTCGCGGACCAGATGACGGTCTGCGCCGCGGCTGGAGTGGCGGGCAGCAGGGACACCGCCCCGGGCAGCAGCGCGAGGACGGGGAGGAGGGCGGGGCGGCGGCACGGGGACGCGGCCCGGCGCGAGACCGCCGGAGCGGCGCCATGGCCGCCGGCCAGTCCGGATGAAGGGGAGGGAAGCTTGCGCGCCCGCCCGCGAGGGGCGGCGGCCGGTTCAGGCGGGCCGGCCTCCCGCCGCGCGCACCTCATGCGTCCGGCGTCCGGCGTCCGGCGTCCGGCGTCCGGCGTCCGGCGTCCGGCGTCCGGCGTCCGGCGTCCGGCGTCCGGCGTCAATTATACCGCGCCTGTCAACCCCTGCAACGAAACGAACGTTTGATGTCATGACCTGCCCCTCGAGACACCGGCAACCAATGCGGCGTGGAAGGAATTTGAACAGAATCCGCCTGCGAATTCAAGACCGACCGCCCCGGCTGCGGGCCTGTTCAAGAGTCACGGCGCGGTTCTCCCGGTGACGCGGGCCGATGGGTCCGTCCGGGACGCGTTGCCGGAGCGGGGGCGCCGCCGGCCGGTCCGGGGCGGCGGCGTGGTGGCGGTTCGCGGGTCTGCCCGGGGGCATGGACGGGCACATGGAGGCAGTGTGGGCGCCGCGTGCACGGGGCTGCCGCGGCGCGGCAGCGGTCCTCGCCGTGGCTGAAGTCGCGCACGTGGTGGACCCGGTTCCCCACTTCCCAGTGGCGGCGCACGATGTCCGGCAGTTCGTCGGGGCCGGCCTCCCCGAACGCGCTCACGCCGCGGTGCCCGGCCAGCCGCGCCGCGGTCGCGATCGTCGGATGGCGCGCCAGGCTGTTGGGCGGCCTGACTTCATCCCTCCCCGTCCATGGCCTCAGGCTATACACCCCGACTTTTGAATAGTCCTGGGTGGCCTGCCTTCGGGCAGGCTTGCGGAGGTCATTCAGGAAATAAATCGGGAGCTGATCCAATCGGGCGACCGGATCGAAACCGTAGACGATTTGAATCGCCTCATCGAATCGTATGAGGGCGAAGGAATCGAGATCGAAGAACACGAACCCGGTGTTGTGCCGGGTATACCATTCAATACTCGGTCGCTAAACAGACCGAGCGTCGCCTCGTGGTTGGTGTCCAATAGGGGCAGCGTCGGCTTCTCGGACGAACCGGAGTTCGGTATGTCGCCCGAGTCCTCCGCCGCAAGCGCCACTGCGTACATTTCGTGCGCCACGCTGAGGCCGCACGATGTCCACGAGTCTTGGGACAATTACCGACGAGTCGCGAAGGCCAAGACGGGCGGGCTTTGCGTCTACGTTTATGGACCCGACCAATTGATCACATATCGGTTGTCGCTGGCGTTGCAGATACGAGTCGAATACGGCTTCTTCTGGTACTACGACACGCGAGTGACCAGGAGGACGCCAACGAAATACGGTTACGTCGCGATCTGGGATCAGAATGACAGTGGCAATCGGCACCGATTCGAATCACCGTTTTCAAGGCTGAAAATCCTACAAACGTGATGACCGCTCGGCGGGAAGATCATTTTAGGCCGATGATGCGTCCACCGGCCGGAAACCTTCCTCCACTCAATCGAAACAACAAGTTGTAACATCCGCGCACAACCCGGATACCGAGCGGCTCGAATCGCACCATGTCGTCGTCAGCGATCAACCCGAGCCGGTGTTTCGACTCGGGGGGCAGCGGATTCTCGGTATCCTCCCAAAAGCGGTCTTCCGGAACCGCCTCGTAGGCCTCCAGGGACTCGTGGCCAAGAATCTGCGCAATCAGCGCCTCCGGGCCACCCACGTAAGTCGAAACCAGGTCGATGTCCGTGACCAGGCACCAACGCCGGTCTTCTGGCCACGCCAGGTTGGGCGATTGGCGGAACATCGTTCCGATGTCGAAAAAATCCAACGCCAGCGCCTCCAGCGGGGCCCTGAACAGGTCCCAATCCCGGGCACGGGTTGAAATCCGCCCGGTTTCGGGAATGCCCTGCCGGTACTCGCGATTGAATCCGGGCCACACCCCGACGAAGCACGACCCCGGCGCAGCGGTATGTTCGCCGAGCACTTCAATCAAAGCGCGCGCCACTTCCGGCGGCAAAGTGCCTTCGTCCGGTTGCACGATGGGTTCAAGGCCCGCCTCCGTGCACGCCTCGATGACCGGGTCGTCGAACATCGGCAGCGCCCAGACCTGAGGCCACTGCATTCGCCGGTGCGCAACGGTGCCGCGAATCTCCGCCACCTCCGCCCAGCGCACGGGGCTGCGCGCGAGCCGGCCGTCCTCCCGGCGTACGCGCCAAGCCGGGTGCAGGACTCTCGCGTACGCCTCGAATCCGCTCGGCAGCAACCCACCAAGGGTTTCGAACGATGGATCCAGGGCATCGCAAAACCACCGTGCTTCGGCGGTGGCGTTGATCGGCCTGATGTCCGGGATATTCGAACCCGCCGCCCCGGCGGCTACCCCCTCACTCGCTGCCGGGTCAAACCACGGCCCCACGTTCTCGTCCAGATCGTCCCCGACGGGTTTGCGCAACGCACCGGGTTTGCTCACTTGACCCTTGGTGCTCTTGCCTTCGTCGATGGCCATGCGTGTCGTTCTCCCTTGACCGGCCTTCATGCGACATTGCGCCGGCAATGATAACCGGTAGTTTCGAATCTCGGGCCTCGTTGTCGCACGCCGCGCACCAGTCCTGGCAGACTATGCACAACAACGCCTACAAGCGTTACCTGTTGCGGATTCGCTCACGGATCGAATGGAATCGAGGGTGCCGTAAACTATTCGGCCACACGGGCGGCGTTCAACTGCGTAAACGCCGTTCGCGCAGGTGATGGTACCGACGAGCTCCACCGGCGCCTCTTCGTAGCTGAAGTAATTTGTCGACACGGAATGATGTGCGTGGGCGGAAGCGGCGAAGATCACTGCTGCGACGCCCGCGAACCCGGGGGTTGCAAGTCGAGTGCGCATATCAGTCCATCCCCCTTGCTGCCACGCTACCCGTTCAGTTGTCGAGCAACTCGCCGAGCCGCGGGTACACCCGCCGCGCGTTGCCCTCGAATATCTGCATTCTATCGGCTTCGCTCAGGTTCCTGTTACCCATGATGTAGCGCCTGGTGTCGTCGAAGTAGTGTCCGGTTTCCGGATCGATACCGCGCACGGCGCCCACCATTTCCGAGGCGAACAGGATATTGTCGATGGGCATCACGTCCACCAGCAGGTCGATGCCCTTCTGGTGGTACACGCAGGTGTCGAAGAAGACGTTGTCCAGCAGGAGTTCGTCCAGCGGCGGCCGTTTCAGCATGTCCGCAAGCCCGCGGAAGCGGCCCCAGTGAAATGGCACGGCGCCGCCCCCGTGGGGAATGATGAACTTCAGGTCCGGAAAGTCCCTGAACAGGTCCGACGTGAGCATCTGCATGAAGGCGGTGGTGTCCGCGCTGAGGTAGTACGACCCGGTGGAGTGGAACGCCGGGTTGCAGGCGGCGCTGACGTGGATCATGGCCGGTACGCGAAGCTCGCACATCTTCTCGTAGAACGGGTACCAGTACCGGTCCCCCAGCGGCGGCAGATCGAACGAGCCGCCGCTGGTATCGGGATTCAGGTTGCAGCCGACGAAGCCGAGCTGTTCCACGCACCTTTCCAGCTCACCGATACTGGCCCGCATGTCGGTTCCCGGCGACTGCGGCAATTGGCAGACGCCGATGAAATTGTTCGGATAGAGTTGCGTGAGCCGATAGATCAGGTTGTTGGACTGGATACTCCAGGTGAGGCTGGTTGAGGCATTGCCGATGTGGTGCCCCATGCCGCTGGCCCGGGGGGAAAAGATGGTCCGGTCCGTGCCCCGCTCCCGCTGAAACTTCAGTTGCGCGCCCTCCACGCTCTCCCGCAACTGGTCGTCGGTGATCTTCAGATCGACCGTCCCGGCCTGGTGGAACGGATCCCTCTCCACCTCCAGCTTCTGGCGCTCCCGGTAGTCCTTCAACTGGGGAGGTTCGGTGGTGTAGTGGCCGTGGCAGTCGATGATCATGGCGCAATCGGGTTCCGGTGCCGGCTGCGGGAGCGCCTTTACGGCAAACAGCTCTTCCTCAAGTTCTCCTGTCTGCTGCAGCCGTAATTACCGCTCCAGGTGCTGGAGCTTGTCTTTCACGTCCTCCCAGTCTTCGGCGTCGCCGGGCGGATCCTTCGCCTCGGTAATGACGGGCCATCCCTGGGAAAGTTCTGCGTTCAGCTCCAGGAAGTGTTCCTGGCCGTCCGGAATGTCATCCTCCGAGCAGATCGCCTCCACCGGGCACTCCGGCTCGCACAGCGTGCAGTCGATACACTCCTCGGGGTCGATGACGAGCATGTTCGGACCCTCGTGGAAACAGTCCACCGGACACACTTCCACGCAGTCGGTGTACTTGCACTTGATGCAGCTCTCGGTGATGACATAGGTCATGACGCTTGTCCTCGCTGGAAATTTCCCCGGCTTCGGGCGGGGGTATTGTAGCCGCAAGATTTGAGCGCGCCTAGCAGCAGCCCGCGGCAGCAGCCCGCGGCAGAACAGCCCGTGGCAAATGCGCGGCGCGCGAAATCGACAATCGCGGGCGTCCCGACCTCCATTGCCGCGGGTCGGTGGCTGTTTCGATCAACCAATGCCGGTCAACCCTCAAATCCTCTTGTCCCGCCCGCGCCAGTAGCGATCCCGCAATTCGGCCTTCCTGATCTTGCCCACCGGCGTGCGCGGCAACTGCTCGACGAACCGTACCAGTCGCGGGCGCTTGTGGCGCGGAATCCTTGAGGCGCAATAGTCAATCAATTCGCTCTCGGTGGCGGAACAATTCCTGGACAGCACCACGTGCGCGGCGGGAACCTCACCCCAGTGGTCGTCCGGGATGCCGAACACCGCGCATTCTGCCACTGCCTCGTGCCCGTAGAGCGCATTTTCGATTTCGGCGGGGTAGATGTTCTCACCTCCGGACACCAGCATGTCCTTGGAGCGGTCCACCAGCGTCAGGAAGCCGTCGTCGTCGATGTACCCGACATCTCCGGTCCACAACCACCCGTCCCGCATGGGAAACGCGGCGCTTGTCTGTTCGGGATCGCGGTAGTAGCCGTCGAAAAGTTGATCGCCCCGGGTTACGATCTCGCCGATCCGGCCGGCGGGAAGCGAGCGTCCGTCGGTGTCGACGATGTTGAGTTCCACGTTAAAGGCAGGGCGGCCCACCGTGCCCAGTTTGTCCTCGCCATGCTCAGGACAACGGATGGTCAGCGGGCAGGTTTCCGATTGGCCGTAGTTCTCGGTGAACGCCACGTTGGGCAGGGCGGCCTGGACCCGTTCCAGCAGCGACCGGCCCATGGGCGCGCCGGCGTAGCCGACATTCGTCAGCGTTCGCAGACGTTCCGCGGAGAACGCCGGGTGGCTGACCAGATCGTTGAGCTGACTCGGAACGAAGAATGCCGCGGTGATCCCTTCGCGTTCCGTCACCGCGATGAACTGTCCGACATCCCAGCCGGGCAGGGTGACGACCGTGGTCCCGAGCATGATGGCCGGCGCGAACCAGACGAACAGGCCCGCGCAGTGAAACAGCGGCGTCGTGGCGGCGACGATATCCTTTTCCCCAAGCCCGAAATCCACCGCCGCGGCGAAGGCGGTCGCCGCCCGCGCGCGGTGGGATACCAGCACGGCCTTGGGCAGTCCGGTGGTGCCGCCGGTGAAGGTGACCCCCAGTGGATCGTCATCGCGGATGTCGACGCCGGGCGGCGTGTCCGCCGTGGACGCGATGAGTTGGCTGTAACTCCGGGCTGCCTGCGACTCCTCGCCATCGCGCGCGGAGTCGAGCAGGCGGTGCTCGCCTTCGGGTGCCCGCCGGAACCCCTCGCCATCGCGCGGCGAGTCGAGCGCGATCACGTGCTTCAGTTGCGGTGAGCTTGCCCGGGCCCGTTCGACCAGCGCTGCCGACTGCTGCTCGACAAAGAGTATCTCCGCGCCGGTCAGGTCGAGCATATGGACCAGGTTGTCGACAGTGCAGCGCGTCGATATGTGGGCGAGCATGACGCCTGCCCGGGCTGCGCCGAAGTAGACGGCGGCGTACTCCGGCCGGTTGCTGGACATGATGGCCGCGCGGGTTTCGCGGCCGGCGCCCAGGTGGAGCAGGGCATTCGCCACTCGGTTGGCTTCGGCGTCCAGGTCCCGGTAGGTGAGCCTGCGCCCCGCGCCGATGATCGCGGTACGTCCCGGTGCGCGCCGCGCGGAGAGCCTGAGGAACTCACCCGTCAGCATGAGTTCGCTTACCTGTACTGGACCCGGCCGTACCGTGTCCGTTTGCGGCCATGTGATCCGGCAGGGACTGCAGCAGTGCGTTCAGGGACTCGTGGACCGTCTGATCGGTGGTATCGACCGTGGCATGCGCCTGAGAGTAATACGGGTCGCGTTCATCCAGCAGCCTGCGCAGGTCGGACATGGCGTCGGGCCTGTTCCGCATGGGGCGCAGATCGCCCTGCGCCACCACCCGTGCCATGTAGTGTTCCGGCTCCGTCCGAAGCCATACGACGAAGCAAGCTGTCAGCAGCGTGCTGAGCAATCCCGGATCGGAGACGATGCTGCCGCCGGTTTCGATCACGCAGCCTTCGTGCCGGTTCAGAGTTTCGAACAGCGCCTGTTCCTCGAGGCGCCGATAGCCTGTCTCACCCGACAGCGCAAAGATCTCCGCAACGCTCATTCCGGCGAGGCGCTCCACCGCGCCGACCAGGCCGACGAACGGGAGTCCCAGCCGTTCAGCGAGCTTCACGCCCAGCGTGCTCTTGCCGGCGCCGCGCAGACCGATCAGCGCGATCCTGCGCCGGGTCTCCGGTGTGGGGGTGAAGCGCTCGTGCAGCAACTGCAACGCCTGTTTCTGCTCGTCCGCGGGCAGCGCGCGGACGAACTCCACAACAAGGTTTTCTTCCGGCGTGCGGTCTCCGGCAGTCTCCATCAGGTCGGAAATTTCCGTATCCAGCGCTGCGGCGATTCGATCGAGAAGACGCACCGATATGTTGCCGCGGCCGGTCTCCAGGTCGGCCAGGTGACGCTCGGAAACGCGGGCCTGTGCGGCCAGGCTACGACGTGTCATGTCCAGGCGGGAACGCAACGAACGTACGCGCAGCCCAAGTTGCTCCAGGAGGCTGTCCGTGTCTTGAGCCGGCGCCGAACTCGTTGTCATCGGGCGACCCGAATCAACATGGGTTGGATGAAGTATATGTCGTGCGTCCTTGCCAATAACCGACATTCTTGTATGTTATCATGCAGTTTTTGGGGCGTAACTCAACATCCAATGCATTATACTTCATCCTATGGCAAGTATTGAACCCACACAACTGGATTTTCGGACCCACCCGGACCGGTACCGGCATTGGTCGATTTCCACCGAGGGTCCCATCGCGCGCCTGGAAATGAATGTGGACGAGAACGCGCCCCAGTTCGGCGACTACGAACTGAAGTTGAATTCCTACGACATCGGTGTCGATATCGAACTCTACGACGCCGTGCAGCGCCTGCGGTTCGAGCACCCCGAAGTCCGCGCCGTGATATTGACTTCCGGCAAGATCGGCATGTTCTGCGCAGGCGCCAACATTCGGATGCTGGGCACCGCCACGCATTCGCACAAGGTGAATTTCTGCAAGTTCACCAACGAGACGCGCAACTCGCTGGAGGATGCCAGCGAAAATTCCGGCCAGATCTATCTTTCGGCGCTGAACGGCCCGGCGGCCGGGGGCGGTTACGAGCTGGCGCTGGCCACCGACCACATCATCCTGATCGACGACGGCAACGCGGCGGTTTCCCTGCCGGAAGTCCCGCTGCTGGCGGTCCTGCCCGGTACCGGTGGGCTGACCCGCGTGGTGGACAAGCGCGGCGTGCGGCGGGACCTGGCCGACGTGTTCTGCACCGTGGAGGAGGGCATCAAGGGCCAGCGGGCCGTCGACTGGCGGCTGGTGGACGAGATCGCGCCCCGCTCGAAATTCGAGCAGCGTGTGGAGGAGCGGGCCATCGCGCTGGCGGAGAAGTCCGATCGGCCCGCGAACGAGTCCGGCGTCACGCTCACTCGCCTGGAGAAGACGGTCTCGGGCTTGCAGGTGCAATACCCGCACCTGACGATGGACCTGGATTCTCAGGGGCTCACCGCCACCCTGACCCTGGAAGCGCCCACCGAGTCTTGCGCCGACGCCGACGAGGCCAGGCGCCAGGGTGCGGCATTCTGGCCGCTGGCGCTGATGCGCGCGCTGGACGACGCCCTGCTGCACCTGCGGTTCAACGAACCCACGCTGGGCACGCTCATCATCAAGACACGCGGCGACAGCCGGCAGGTCGCCGCCTTTGACGCCCTTCTGCAGGAACACGCCTCGGACTGGTTCATCCGCGAGGTGCTGCTCTTCGCCCAGCGCGTGTTCAAGCGCCTGGACATCACGTCGCGCACCAGCTTCGCCTTCGTCGAGCCCGGAAGCTGCTTCACCGGACTCCTGGCCGAATTGCTGTTCGCGGTGGATCGCACCTACATGCTCGACGGCTGCCTGGAGGACGATCCGAATCCCGCGCCCACCATCACGCTGTCGAAGCTGAATTTCGGGTACCTGAAGATGGCCAACGGGCTGTCCCGCCTGCAGACGCGCTTCATCGGGGAGCCCGAGAGCGTCGAACGCGCCGAACGACTCATCGGCGAACCGCAGGAAGGTCTGGACGCGCTGGATGCGGGCCTGGTCACGTTTGCGCCCGATGACATCGACTGGGAAGACGAGATTCGCCTTCTGCTGGAGGAACGGGCGAGTTTCTCGCCCGATGCGCTCACCGGGATGGAGGCCAATCTGCGCTTTGCCGGCCCCGAAACGCTGGAGTCAAAGATATTCGGCCGCCTGAGCGCGTGGCAGAACTGGATTTTCCAGCGACCCAACGCGGTCGGGGACGAGGGCGCGCTCAAGCTCTACGGCACCGGGCGCAGGGCTCAGTACGATCGAAAGCGAGTCTAGAACGGCAGACCAACCGAAACGGAAACAACCACAAGACAGTTCAAGAGCGAGTTCAGCCATGGACACACAAGTCAACTACGATTCCCTGATTCCCAACAACGTGGGCCTGGCGGCCGACATGAAACTGCGCCGCGCCATGGAGCGGTGGTACCCCAAGTACCTGGACTGGTGGATCAGCATGGGTCCCAACGGTTTCCAGGACTACGAGGTGTACCTGCGCACCGCCATCAGCGTCGACCCGGAGGGCTGGGCGCGGTTCGGATTCGTGAAGATGCCCGACTACCGCTGGGGTGTGCTGCTGGCGCCGCAGCAGGAGGGGCGCACCATCGCCTTCGGGCAGCACAAGGGCGAACCGGTCTGGCAGGAAATTCCCGGCGAATACCGGGCCATGCTGCGCAGGCTCATCGTCATCCAGGGCGATACCGAGCCGGCGTCGGTGGAGCAGCAACGCTTTCTCGGCAGCACGGCCCCCTCGCTCTACGACATGCGCAATGTCTTCCAGGTCAACGTGGAGGAGGGCAGGCACCTCTGGGCGATGGTCTACCTTCTGCAGAAGTACTTCGGACGCGATGGCCGCGAGGAAGCCGAAGACCTGCTGCAGCGCCGCTCCGGCGACGAGGACAGGCCGAGGATCCTGGGGGCGTTCAATGAGGCAACGCCCGACTGGGTGTCGTTCTTCATGTTCACGACGTTCACGGACCGGGACGGCAAGTTCCAGTTGGAGGCGCTGGCGCAGTCGGGCTTCGATCCGCTGGCCAGGACCTGCCGCTTCATGCTCACCGAGGAAGGCCACCACATGTTCGTGGGCCGTACGGGAGTCGAGCGTATCGTGCAGCGGACCTGCCAGGTCCTGAACGAGCAGGGCATCGACGATCCGAACGATATTCAGGCCGCGCGGAAGCACGGCGTCGTCGACCTGCCGACGATTCAGAAGAAGATCAACTTCCATGTGGCGGTCACGCTGGACCTGTTCGGCGCCGAGATCTCCACGAATGCGGCCAATGCCTTCAACGCCAGCCTCAAGGGGCGGTTCCGGGAGAACCGGATCGACGACGATCATCAACTGGCCAACGAAACCTATCCGGTGACCCGGGTGGTCGGCGACCGCATCGTGGAGCGTGACGTTCCCGCGCTGAGTTCGATCAACGCGAGACTGTCCGACGATTTCATCGCCGACTGCAACAACGTCCTGAAGCGGTGGAACTGGGCGCTGAACGCCCATGACATCGACTTCCGGCTGAGCCTGCCGCATCGCGCCTTCAACCGGGCCGTCGGCGAGTTTGCGGAGGTCCGGGCGACACCGCAGGGCGAACTCCTCTCCGAGACCGAGTGGGCCGAGCGGCAGGGCGAGTGGCTGCCCAGCGAGGCGGACATGGGCTACATCCTGTCCCTGATGCAGCCCTGCACGGAGCCCGGCAGGTTCGCCAACTGGATCGCCCCGCCCCGGGCCGGAATCAACGGGATGCCCGGCGACTTCGAATACGTGAAGCTGGCGGCCTAGTGCCCCTTCAACCTGATAATGGCGTAAAGGAGGACTGGAACATGAGCCTGGAATCATTCCAACGCCTGGTCACCACCGTCGCCGACCATGTTGCGGGATCGGCGCTGGACGAAGGACTCCAGCAGGAATTGGCCACCGCGTTTCCGCCGGACGGGGAGACGTTCGGATCGCTGGCCTCGCTGTGCGAGCAGGGCGTGCGCGAGGGCTGGCTGGCCAACCGCGAGCACGGCGGCATCAAGTTCGGCCGCGCCTTAAAGCCGGGGCCGGGAACGGCCGGCTTCTCGGTGGACGTGGTGGAGATGGACGACATCGTCGGGCCCCACCATCGCCATCCCAACGGGGAGATCGACATGATCATCCCCCAGGATCCGGAGGCCGAATTCGACGGCCACGGACGGGGTTGGGTGGTCTACGAACCGGGTTCGGCGCATTTCCCCACTGTGACTGGCGGGCGGGCCATCGTGCTCTACCTGCTCCCCGACGGCGCCATCGAATTCACCCGGGCGGGCAGTTAGCGGCATGCGTACCGTGACGGCACACTCCCCCGGGGCCGGCCATGCGCCGGGTCGGGGTTCCCCACCCAGGGCGGGCCGCCATGCAACGGTTTGTATCTGCCCGCCCAATGCCTGCCGCCACGCAGCCATATGGGGCCGCCGGTTCAGGGTCGCGCCGTGAGCGGGCCATCGGCGCTGCCGCCCGGGGTCACCGCCGCCGTCCTGCGGGTCAACGGCGAGGACTATCCCGTGGTTTTCCCCACTCACCACACCTTGCTGGAGGTCCTGCGGGAGAAGTGCGGGTTGACGGGCACCAAGCACGGCTGCGAACTGGGCGAGTGCGGCGCCTGCGCGGTGCGCGTGGACGGCGATGCCGTTCTGTCGTGCCTGAGGCTGGCCGTCGAGGTTCAGGGTTGCTCGGTGGAGACCGTCGAGGGGCTGCAGAACGGCAACGAACTGCATCCCCTGCAACGGGCGTTCGCCGATTTCGGCGCCGCTCAGTGCGGCTATTGCACGCCTGGCATCCTCATGGTGGCAAGCGCGCTGCTGGATCGAAGCGACGACCCGGACGACGCGGAGATATTCGAAGCGCTGTCCGGAAACCTGTGCCGATGCACCGGATACCACCGGATCGTGACGGCGGTGCGTTGGGCGGGCGCGATGGCGCGCGGCGACGACTGGCGGCCGCCGGAGGAAGACTTCCACGGCGCCGATTCGCAGGCGCCGTACCCGGCATCGCGGCCCGCCGTGCGGTCGGTGGGCGAAGGTGATACGCGGCCTGCGGGCGAGAGTGAATTGCGGTCGGTGGGCGAAGGTGAATCGCGGCCCGCGGGCGAGAGTGAATTGCGGTTTGTGGGCGAAGGTGATTCGCGGTTGGCGGGCGCAGATGAGTCGGGGCGCGCGGGCGATGGCGGCTAACCCGAAGGCCGATCCCATCGGCGCCGGACGCGAGTCCCGGGAAGAGTACCGGCTCATCGGCACGGCCTTTCGGCGCGTGGATGGGCGTGCCAAGGTCACCGGTCAGACGCAGTTCGCCGACGACCTCAATTTCCCGTGCATGGCTTACGTCAAGCTCGTGCGCAGCACCGTTCCCCACGCGCGCATCGGGAATATCGACCTGTCGGCGGCAGAGGCCATGGACGGCGTGCTCGGCACGTTGGTCGGCACGGAACTGCCGGACAAGTTCGGCATCCTGCCGGTTTCAGAGGACGAACACGCGCTGGCAGTGGACACGGTTCGCTTCGTCGGCGATCCCGTCGCCGCCGTCGCCGCGGTCTCCGAAGACATCGCCCATGAAGCCGCGCTGGCGGTGAAGGTGGAGTACGAACTCCTGCCCACCATCTCGAACTTCAACGAGGCGCTCAAGACACCCGAGCCGCAAATGCACGACTACGCGGATGACGGCAACATCCACAAGAAGGTGTCCCTCAAGTTCGGCGCCGTGGAGGAGGGCTTTGAGGAAGCGGACGTGATCCTCGAGGACACGTGCTATTTCGAGGGCAATACCCACCTGGCCATGGAGCAGCACAGCGCCGTCGGCGTTCCCGAGGACGAGGGACGGGTGACGGTGTATTCGTCCACGCAGACGCCGCACTACGTGCACCGGGCGCTGACCAAGGTGCTGGGGCTGCCGGCGTCGCGCATCCGCGTGGTGGCCTGTTCCAACGGCGGCGGCTTCGGCGGCAAGAGCGATCCCTTCAACCACGAGATGGTGGTGGCCAAGCTGGCGCTCAAGCTCGGCCGTCCCTGCAAGGTGACGCTCACGCGCGAGGAGGTCTTCTACTGTCATCGCGGCCGGCACCCGGTGCTGATGCATCTGAAGACCGGCTTCACGAAGGACGGCTCGATCACCTCGCAGCACCTTCGCACTGCGCTGGACGGCGGCGCCTTCGGCAGCTATGGCGTGGCGAGCACGTATTACACCGGCGCGCTCCAGACCACCACGTACAGGATCCCCAATTACTGGTTCGAGGGCGCCCGCGCCTTCACCAACAAGCCGCCCTGCGGCCCGAAGCGCGGCCACGGCACGCCGCAGCCCCGCTTCGCCTTCGAGGTGCACCTGGACAAGGCCGCCCACCATCTGGGCATCGATCCCGCCGAGTTGCGGCTCAGGAACCTGCAGCCGCCCGACTCGGTGACGGCGAACTGGTTGCGCATCGGCTCCATCGAACTGGGCGAGTGCATCGAGGCCGTGGTGCGCGGCAGCGGCTGGAAGGAGCGCTACGGCAAGCTGCCCGAAGGACGGGGCCTGGGTCTTGCCTGCGGCGCCTACCTCTGCGGCGCCGGCCTGCCGATCTACTGGAACCACATGCCCCAGTCCGGCGTGCAGATCAAGCTGGACCGCAGCGGTTGCGTGGCCGTGTTCTGCGGCGAGACCGAGATCGGCCAGGGTTCGGACTCGGTGCTCGCCGCCATCGTGGCCGAGATTCTGGGGATCGAACTGGAGGACATCCGACTCTGCGTGGGCGACACCGACCTCGCCCCGGTCGATCTGGGAAGCTACTCCTCGCGGGTCACCATGATGGTGGGCCATGCCGCCATGCAGGCCGCCGAGCGCGCCCGGGACACCATCGCCAGGGCAGTCGCGGCGCAATTGGAGGTCTCCGAGGCGGAACTGGTGTTCGCGGACCGGCGCGTGTTCCCCGCCGGCGACCCGGACAGGGGACTCGATTTCAATGCGGCCGTGGTGGCGGCCGAGGCCCGCTTCGGCACGCTCGGCGCCACCGGTTCCTACATTCCTCCGCGCGCGCCGGGACGCTACCGCGGCGCCGGCGTGGGGCCATCGCCCACCTATTCCTATTCCGCCGCCGTGGTCGAGGTGGAAGTGGACCCGCAAACCGGCGTCTACGGCTGCAAGCATGTCTGGATGGCGCACGATATCGGCCGGGCCATCAACCCGGTGCTGGCGCTGGGCCAGATCGAGGGCAGCATCTACATGGGCCTCGGCGAGGCGATGATGGAGGAACAGGTGTTCCGGCGCCTGCCCAAGCGCCTGTCCCCGGCGCTGGTACACAAGATGCCGTCGCTGCTGGAGTACAAGAGTCCCGGCTTCCACGACATGCCCGGGATGACCAGCTACATGATCGAATCCAGGGACGACCGCGCGCCCATGGGCGCCAAGGAAGTCGGCCAGGGTCCCTTGCTGCCGATCATGCCGGCGGTGGTCAACGCCATCTTCGATGCGGTCGGCGTGCGGGTCGACCAGGTGCCGGCGACGCCGGAACTGGTCCTGAAGGCGCTGGAGGCCAAGGCGAAGGGACGACCGGCGCGGGTCGGTCCCGCCCGGTTCCCCAGGGTGGACTACGGCACGCCGGTGGAGGTGCCAACCCCGGACCAGGGCGGCGACGGGCGCGCCCGGCACGATCCGAAGCATCGCGGCCGGAGCGTGCGCGCGGCTTCCGGAACGATGAAGGACCGCGAAGACGCCCTGAAGGAGCGGCGCAGTGCTACGCTTACCACCGCTTGATTTCCGCTCGCCCTCCAGCCTGCGGGAAGTGCTGGACCTGCTGGCCGGCCGCGGCCCGGACGATGGCGGTGACGGCGCGGTGAGCCAGGGAAACGGAGGTGGCGGAACCAGCGGAGGTGGCGGAGCGGGCCAGGGCGGCGGAGGCGGCGGAGACCGCGGAAGCGGCCCGGGCGGCAACGGCCGGGTTCGGCTGGTCGCCGGCGGCACCGACCTGTGGCCCAACATGAAACGGCGCCACCAGCAGGCCGGCGCCGTCGTCAGCCTGATGGGAATCGACGAACTGCGGGGTATCGAGGCGGCGCCGCAGGGCCTGGACATCGGTTCGACGGTCACCCTGACCGCGTTGTTGCGCAGCGATGCCGTCCGCGGCCGCTATCCGGGATTCGCCCGCGCCGTCGCCGCCATCTCCTCGCCGCCCCTGCGCAACATGGGTACGCTCGGGGGCAATCTCTGCGTGGATACCCGCTGCACCTACTACAACCAGACCGAGGAATGGCGCCGCTCCATCGACTATTGCATGAAGGAGCAGGGCACGATCTGCTGGGTCGCCACCAACTCGCCCCGCTGCTGGGCTCACTCGGCCAGCGACGCCGCGCCGATGCTCTGCGCGCTGGGCGCCCGGGTCAGGCTGATTTCCTCCGCTGGCGAGCGGGAGATTCCCCTCACCGGCCTGTATCGAGACGACGGCATCGAGTACCTGGGCATGCGTCCCGGCGAGATCCTTGCGCGGATCATCGTCCCCGCCGATTCAGATCGCGACCATTGCCGTTCGGCGTTCTGGAAGCTCCGCCGCAGGGGTTCCATCGACTTTTCGGTGCTGTCGGTGGCGGTCGCGCTGTGGATGGACGACAGGAACGCGGTCGACCGCGCTGCCGTCTACCTGGGCGCCGTGGGCTCAAGCCCCGTGTGCGTCAGCGACGCGGAAGACCTGCTGGTTGGCGAGGAACTGACCGAGGACCTGATCGCGGCCGTCGCCCACCGGGCGCGCAGGGACGCCACCCCCATGAGCAATACCGACTTCGTGCCGGCATGGCGGGGCAAGATGGCCGAACACTATACCCACGCCGCCCTCTGCGACGCGGCCGGGCTCCCGGTTCGCCGCCAGGCGCCGAAGCACGGCCTGACAGTGGTCTGAACCGACACCCGCGGCGGGCGCCACCGCCCAACCGTGCGCGGGCGCCTCAAGCACCCCACACGGTCACCGCCCGCCCGCCGAGCGACTCCTCGCGCCGGTAGAGCTTCTCTTCCCAGGGCTTGGAGGCGTCGCGGTCGAAGATCACCAGGTGCCCGGACTCGCCCCGGCACGTGTCCATGTAGGCCAGGGTCTGCTCCACGCCCTCGCGGATGGCCGCCCCCAGGCCGCCGCGCAGGACCTTGCACTCCACCACGTAACGGCGCGCCGGCGTCCCGGGCTCGGCCGTGCCCGCGAACCGCCCCGGCGGCCACACGATCAGCAGGTCCGTGCGCCGCCGTCCCAGCGCGTACTCCCGCTCGATCCGCCCGCCGCCGTTCACCACCCGCTGAAGGAACGCCTGCAGCAGCAGTTGCGGACCCGCCTCCTTGTACTGGAACCGCTCGATCCAGTGCTCGGAGTGCTCCCGGAAGAACCGCTGGAACGCCGCCAGCAGGCCCTCCACGTCCAGATCCCCGTCCGGCTTCACGTACCACTCCGTCTCCTGGAGGATGACCGCCTCGCGGGCGTACATCAGCTCCCGCGGGATCACCTCCCGGTAGATCGGGTTGGCGACCCGCGCCGCGCCGCGCGGCGCCAGCAACCCCAGGTCGCGGACGTACTCCATGTCGTCCGGGCTGGCCTTGTTCGCATCGCTCGCGGCGGCGCCGCTGAGGATCGGCTCGATGACCCGCCGCACCCGCTCCTCCCGCAGCTTGTCCGCCAACTGGTGCAGGTGCGTCTGGCGGCCCAGGATGAGCTCCTCCCTCGCATCCATGACCGCCTCCCCGCCGATGGTCCGCGAACGGTCCCGGTTGGCCTTGTCCTCGAAGCAGGCCTGGTAGGCGAGCGCGTTGACCAGCCACGGCTGGCCCCGGGACTGGTCCCACACCGCCGCCAGGGCGCCTTCGGTGAACGCCTGCCCGGTCTCCGCCGTGTGCTGGCCCAGCAGCGCGCGCACGTCGTCCCCGTCCAGGTCGCCCAGCCGCAGCGACTTCGCCTTGATGTTGAAGGCGCTGCCCCCGGCGATGATCTCGCCGCCCGACTCCGAATGGATGCGGTAGTCGCGCACGTCCCGGACGCCGCACAGGACGACGCTCTGCGGGAACCCCGCCGGGCGCATGTCGTACCCGGCGCGCAACTGGCGCAGCACCGAGATCAGCGTGTCCCCGACCAGCGCGTCGATCTCGTCGAGAAGGAGCACGAGGGGCTTGGGGTCGTTCATGGCCCACCGGCCGAGCGCCTGGCGCAGGGCGCCGTGGGGACCGGCGCGGTCCAGCGCCTGTTCCCACATCCCGTCCAGGAAGCCATCGCCGAGGGCGACGAGCGCGCGTTCGGAGATTTCCGCCAGAACCGTCCGCATCCCTGCGGCCACATCGCCCCTCGCCGTCTGCGCGGCTTCCAGGTTGGCATAGACGCAGCGGTGTTCGCCGCCTTCGTTCAGCAGGTCGCGCAGCGCCAGCAGCGACGAGGTCTTGCCGGTCTGGCGCGGCGCGTGCAGGACGAAGTAGCGCTTGGCCCCGATGAGGCGCAGGATCTCCTCGAGGTCGAACCGTTGCAGCGGCGGAATGCAGTAGTGGTCTGCGGGAACCACCGGCCCGGAGGTGTTGAAGAAGCGTTCGGCCATCGGCGGGATCTCGACTCGGCGGGCCGGGCGGGCGGAGCCGGACGCGCCGCCGCCGGACGCGCCGCCGCCGGACGCGCCCCGGCATGGGCCGCATGATACCGCCATCGCGCGGGGATTTCACCCGGAACGCGCCGCCCGCCCGCGCCGCGCAATTCGGCGAGAGCGGGAGTGGCGCCCGATCCTGCCCGCTACGCCGGCTCGATCGGCTTTTCGGCGTCCCCCAGCGGCTGGCGGATCAGGTCCAGCAACTCGTCCGTGCTCAGCTTCGCGGTGGCGTCGGCGCCTTCGAGCAGCCGGTCCGCCAGGTCCCGCTTGTGGTGGTGCAGGTCGACGATCTGTTCCTCGATGGTGCCTTCCGCGACCAGGCGGTAGATTGTCACGGGGCGGGTCTGGCCGATGCGGTGGGCGCGGTCGGACGCCTGGTCCTCGACCGCGGGATTCCACCACGGGTCCATGTGGATCACGTAGTCCGCCGCGGTCAGGTTGATGCCCGTGCCGCCCGCCTTGAGGGAAATCAGGAAGACTTCGCCTTCGCCGGACTGGAACGCCCGGATGCGCTCGCGGCGGGCTTTCGCCGACGTGGCGCCGTCCAGGTACTGATAGGCTATTCGCCTTGTCCGGAGGTATTCCTCGATCAGTCTCAGATGCTTCACGAACTGCGAGAAGACCAGCACGCGGTGCCCGCCGGACCGCAGCTCGTCGAGGATGGCGGCAAATGTTTCGAGTTTGGAACTCCCGGGCGAGCCGGCCTGCGGCGGGCCATTTGAATCGGCCGCGGCTTCCGCCGGCCCGCCGGACTTCGATTCGGCGATCGACTTCGTCGCGAGGCTCGGGTGGCAGCAGGCGAGGCGCAGCCGCGTCAGGTGGGCGAACACCTGGAAGCGCTCGCCTTCCGCTGCGGACGGCGCGCCCACGCGGGCGGCTTCGAGCTGCTCGACCGCCCGCTGCCGAAGCGCTTCGTACAGGGCGGCCTCCGCGCGGGACAGCGGCACGCGTATGGTGACTTCGGTGCGCTCCGGCAGATCGTCGAGCACCTCGCTCTTCAGCCGGCGCAGCACGAACGGCGCGATGATGCCGCGCAGCCTCGCGCGGGCCTGCTCGTCGCCGTCGCGCTCCACCGGCTCGGCGAACCGCTGCCGGAACTTCTGGCGCGATCCCAGCAGCCCGGGGTTCAGGAAGCCGAACAGCGAATGCAGGTCCGACAGGTTGTTCTGAATGGGCGTGCCGGTGGTGGCGACGCGAAAATCGGCGCTCAGCCGCCGCGCCGCGCGGGCCCGCTTGGTGGCGGGATTCTTGATCGCCTGGGCTTCGTCCAGCACGGCGGTATGCCAGGGGACGGCCGCCAGCCGCTCGGCATCGTTCTGCAGCAGCCCGTAGCTGGTGACGAACAGGTCGAACGGCGCGGGACCGTCGAGCAGTTCCGCCCGCCGCGCCGCGGCGCCCGCGTAGACGCGGACGTTCAGCGTCGGCGCGAATCGCCGCGCCTCGTCTGTCCAGTTGGCGACCACGGAGGTCGGCGCGACCACCAGCGCGGGGCCGTCCGGCGCCCGCTGCAACAGCGCGGCGAGCGTTTGCACGGTCTTGCCGAGCCCCATGTCGTCGGCCAGGCAGGCGCCGGCGCCCAGCCTGCTCAACCGCGCCAGCCAGCGATAGCCCTCGGTCTGGTAGGGGCGCAACTCGGCCTGAAGCGTGCCCGGCAACGGCGGTTCCCACCCGAGCGATGCCTCGATGCGCTCGTTCAGGTCCCGCCAGCCGCCGTCGGCATCCAGGGAGGAATCCGCAAACAGGTCGCCAAGGGGCGAGGCGGCCAGCGCGTGCACGCGCACCGCACCGCCCGCCGCCGGCGCCGAAAGGCTGGAGAGACTATCCAGTTGCCGGCGCAGGGCCGCGCTCAGGGCGAGGAACCGGCCGTCGTCGAGCTTGACGAAGCGGGATCGGGGACTGGCGTCGAGAAGGTCCAGCAGGCGCTTCAGGTCGAGCACGGTGCTGTTGTCCACGGCCAGCGTCCCGGATGCCTCCAGCCACTGGTCGGCGGTCCTGACCGATAGCGACAACGACGGCGTGGAATGCCGGGCGGCGATGCGGAAGGGCTCCCCGCTGGGCCACTTGCAGCGCGCGCCCGCGGCGTCGATCAGCTCCAGCAGTTCCAGGCAATGCATCGGATCCGGGATTTCCAGGGGCGCGTATTCGGTGGGCCGGGACGCCAGCGGCGGGCACCGTTCGACCAGGCGCGCCACCCGCGCCCGCTCCGCATCCAGATCGCGCCGGGCCTGGACGCTGGCTCCATCGAGGTTGGCGAATACCGTGCCGCCGCCCTTGCCCGGCTCATGGAACTGGCCGGAATCGGGAATGGGTTCGACCAGCAACGACGCCTTGAGTCCGGTCTGGTACGGTTCCATGCGGATCCACGGTTCGGGGTCGGCTTCCACCGCCACGGCCGACTCGGCCTCGCCGGCGGCGCTCTGCACGCGGACGCTGGAGGCGAGATCCGATATGGCCTCGAGCAGGCGGGGCCTCGCGCCCGCGGGCAGCGTCAGGCCGCCCTCCGGCACCAGGCGGGCGATTCGCATCTGGTCCGCCGTGAACCGGGTGATTTCGATGCGGTCGCCGACGCCCGCGCCGATCAGCCAGTGGTAGTCGTCGCCCCAGGGGTAAGGCTGGAGCGTGACGCGCACGCTGTCGCCGGATTCCTCGTCGACGCGCAATTCCGGTTCCACTCGCACGATGTCGATGGGGTCGCCGCCGGCGTCGAAGACGTGCGGGTGTCCGGCCAGCGCGTACAATCCGCTGGGGCCGATGCGGTATTCGGTGCGGTTCCAGGTCTCGTACCGGCGGATGGTTCCCGCGGCGGCGCGGTCGGCGTCGGTCAGGTGTTCCATCCCGTGGGCTTGCTCGGCCAGCCGCCGCAGGGCAACCTTGCGGCCCTTGGTCCAGCCGCCCGCGCGGGTGCGCCGCTGCTCGCGGACCGCCACCTCTATATCGTGCTCGTAGTCCAGAATCTGCCAAACCAGCCGCTTCTCCACGGCTGCCGCGGCTCGCTTGCGCGGCTTCTTGCGGCCGACTTCGAACGCCAGTTGCTCGAGTTCCTTGAGCGAGCGCTCCCAGGGATCCGCGGGGATGACCTTTTCGAAGATGGATTGCGTGCCCAGTTCCGCGTGCAGGGCGTCCGGGTCCGGCAGGTCGGTGGCGCCCCCGCCGCCGCCATCGAGGAGCATGCGCCTCAGCGCGGCGCACTCCGCCGCCACCCACCGGTAGCCGTTCTCCGCCGCCCGCCGGGCGTAGCGCTCCGCCTTGGCCAGCCAGGCTTTGCGTTCGCTCGGCTGGACGTTCGCTTCGGCCTGGAGGAGCGCCAGACCGTCCACCATCACCTCCAACCATGTTTCGCCGCCAAGCGGGCTCTGAAACGTCCGGCCCGCCCGAAGAAACCGCATCGCGTCGACCAGGTTCAGTTCATCGGCGCGATCGACCTCAAGCCGATTGGCGTACTCCATGAATTGGCGGATCCGCGCGCCGGTCTCGGGCGTGTCGATTCTCTCCAGGCTCAGAAGCGAAAACACGAACGCCCGGACATCCGGAAACAGAATCTGCTTGCGCGTGCCGCCGCGCTCGGCCTTGACGGCGGCGTCGATGAGCGCCGCCGCGGCCGGGTCGTCGCCCTGCAGCGTAGCGATCATGGCACGCGTCGAGGCCAGGCCCGCGGCGGCGGTCTTGCCGTGCGCCGCGCCCGCGGGCAACGCCGAAAACACAGCCTCGGCGTCCTCGAAACGGCCGCCGAGAACATAGGCGAAGGCAATCTCGGCGGCGTGCGTCTCGGGCCTTGCGCTCAGGCGGAAGCAGGCATCGACGATCGGCGCCGGCGGGGCCGCCCGGTCGATCGTTTCCCGAAGGCAGCCCTCGAGCGCATCCTCGCGATGGCGGTCGGGGAGCTTTTCGATCGTGCCCACCGCCGGGGGGACCGCGAATGCCCGCCACGGATCGTACGGCCGCCTGTTGCCCGCGCGCATCGCGTTGAGTGTCGCGAAGTCCTGCAGGATCACGGCCCAGCGGAACCTCATCGGCTGCTCATGGTTCGCGTCGTAGGGCACCGCGTACCTCATCGACCGCTGCAAGGCCGTGAGCAGGCCCTCGGCATGCGCCCGGCGGGTCAACTCGACCGCCCATTCCGGCGCAGCCCGTATCGCGGCGGGCGCGGTCTTGCGCGCGCCCAGGCCCGACTTGACGATCGCGGCGTTCATGCGCAGGACGTTGGCCCGGCTGAACGCGCCGTGTTTTTGCCCGACGTCGGCCCTTCCCAGCAGGGCCCTGACCTGCGGAACGGTCAGCGCATAGGGCGAGGCGGCGCCGTAGGCTTGCGCGAGCAGCCGGCCCGCGCGCGGCAGGGACCGGTAGGCATCGGCGGCATGTTGGCGCTCCGGTGGAGTCGGCACGGCGTGTGTCGGGGTTGGTTTCCGGATTCGGGATGATTGCGGGGGAAACGGATTATATCCGCATTCCGGAGGCCCGGAGGCCGCGCCATGGAAAATCTCGGCCGCTAATTCGCTTTCGGGATTTCCTGCAGCGCGGCCTCCTCGGCTGCGATATGCGGCGCCAGCGCCTCGATCAGCCGTTCCGGCGGCGCGACCGTCTCGATTTCTCCATCCCGTCCTTTCGCGACCACGCGCACCTCGTGGCCTTCGGCGCAGCGTGTTCCGCCGACGGTGACGAGATGGTGTATCCGGACCGTCTTTCGCCGCCAGGAAGCGATGTGGCTTGTCAGCCTCACGGTGTCTCCAAAGCGGATGGGACTCAGGAACCGGCTGCCCGCTTCGACCAGGGGCAGTCCCAGGAGCCCCAGCTCGCTCTTGAGGACTCCGTAGGGCACGCCCGCCGCGTCCAGAAGATGGCGCGTGCCGATGTCGAACCACCTGAAGTAGTTGGGGTAGAACACGATGGCCGCCTGGTCGGTGTCGCCCCATTCCACGGGAATCTCGATTTCATTCTTCATGGCCCTTATCATGTCATAGTCTGTCCAGACCGATTCACGCGCCAAGGCCACGACGGCATCAATGTGCCGCGGCGGCGCGCGCGGGAGACTCCGGCCGCATTCAACCGCGATATCGGGCGGGAAGGGGCAAAATCGGCGGGACAGGGCCGCTCTCCGGGAGCAGCGAACAAACCAGCGGGAAGGGGAGTATCCAATGAGTGTCGTCAGCGTAGAGTCAAGGGGCAATCTGGCCATCGTCACCATCGACAACCCGCCGGTGAACGCGTTGTCACAGGCGGTGCGTGCGGGGATTGTCCGTGCGGTGGACGAGGCGGAGGACGCCGGCGCCGACGCGATCGTGCTGAGTTGCGCGGGCCGGACCTTCGTCGCCGGTGCGGACATCCGCGAGTTCGGCAAGCCTTCGAAGCCGCCCTGGCTTCCCGAAGTCATCGCCCGCATCGAGGCGTGCCGCCGGCCGGTGGTGGCCGCCATCCACGGCACGACGCTGGGCGGGGGCCTGGAGCTCGCGTTGGGGTGCCACTATCGAATAGCCGTGCCGACAGCCCGGGTGGGCTTTCCGGAAGTCAACCTCGGGCTGATTCCCGGTGCGGGCGGTACCCAGCGGCTGCCGCGGCTGGTGGGTGCGGAGCGCGCCCTGGACATGATGATTTCAGGCAAGCCGGTGGGTGCCGGCGAGGCCGCTCGAGCGGGCGTCATCGACCGGCTCGCCGAGAGCGGAGATCTGCTCGGCGAAGCCATGGACTTTGCGCGGGAACTGGTTTCAGCTGGCGAGCCTCCGCGGCTCATTCGGGATCTTTCAGTGGATCCGGTGGACGCGGAGTTCTTCGGCGAGTACCGCAAGCGGACCGCGCGCAGGACACGCGGCCTCATGTCGCCGGAGCGGATCGTGCGATGCGTCGAGGCGGCGCTGCAGGTGCCGATCGATGAGGCGCTCAAGCAGGAACGGGAACATTTCTTCGAGTGCATGGCGTCGCCGCAGTCGAGCGCGTTGCGGCATCTGTTTTTCGCGGAGCGCCAGGCGGTGAAGCCGCCTCCGGGCGTGAGTCCAACCGCGGTTGGCCCCGAGATCGAGCACGTTGCGGTCATCGGCGCCGGCACGATGGGTGGGGGTATCGCCTATAGCTGTCTTGGCGCGGGGTTTCGAGTCACGGTGCTCGACTATGACGAGGCCGGGCTTGCCCGGGGGCGGAAGACCATCGAGGGGCTTTACGAAGGCGGTGTTGCGCGCGGCAAGGTCAGCCCGTCGAAGGCGGAGGACGGACTCGGCCGGCTGGCGACGTCCCAGGACTACGGCGCGGTGGCGAATGCGGACCTGGTGATCGAAGCGGTTTTCGAAAGCATGGCGGTGAAGGAACAGGTATTCGCCCGCCTGGACCGGGTGTGCCGGCCGGACACGATTCTCGCCACCAACACCTCGACGCTGGACGTGGACCGCATCGCCGCGGCCACCGGCCGGCCCGAAAAGGTCATTGGAACGCATTTCTTCAGCCCGGCCCACATCATGCGGCTGGTCGAGATCGTCCGTGGCGATGCGACCGGGGACTCGGTCATCATTTCCGCCCTGGCCCTGGCGAAACGCCTGCGCAAGGTGGGCGTGGTTGTGGGCAACTGTTTTGGTTTTGTCGGCAATCGGATGCTCTACGGATACGGCCGGGAGAGCCAGTTGCTGCTGCTGGAGGGTGCTGCGCCCGAACAAATTGACGGCGCGCTCCAGGAATGGGGAATGGCCATGGGGCCTCATGCAGTGGGTGACCTGGCCGGCCTGGATGTGGGCTACAGCGTGCGCCGGGAACGCACGGATCTGCCGGACGACCCCCGCTTCTACCGGATGGCCGATGTGCTGGTGGAAGCCGGCCGGCTGGGCCTGAAGACCGGCAAGGGCATGTATCGCTACGAATCCGGGTCCCGGGCGCCCATTCCGGACCCGGAAGTCGAGGCGTGGATTGCCCGCGAGGCAAAGGCGCTGGGCGTCGAGCGGCGGTCGATCGACGCGCAGGAAATCGTCGAACGGTGCATCTACGCGCTGATCGTCGAGGGCGCGCGTATCCTGGAGGAGGGGATCGCGAGCCGGTCTGGCGACATAGATGTCATCTGGATCAACGGCTACGGTTTCCCGAGGTATCGGGGCGGGCCCATGCATTATGCGGACACCATCGGGGTGGACAAGGTCTACGCCCGAGTGTGCGAGTTCCGCGACCGGTTCGGCCCGATGTGCTGGGAAGTCCCGAAACTGCTGGAGGATCTGGGCCGCAACGGCGGCAGGTTCGCGGATTTCAAGCCGGGGGCCTGACGGTTCGTCGCACGAATTCGCGTCGCACCCGGGACGGTCCGTCGCACGGACCCGATCGAGCGGTCATTCAACGAACAGGCGTCGTGTATCGGCAGGACCGCCCGACAGCACGGATCCCTTGAGAAACGCGTCGAGCGCCCGCGCGCTTCCAATCGCTCCTTCGCCAACCGGTCCTCCCGGCGGCGCAGCCCGTCCGGCAACTAATCGCCGCGAACGCGGTATCACGCGGCGGTTTCGGCACCGGCACCTTACCACCGTGCGGAGAATATCGAGTCTTATCTCCGCACTTGGCGCAGAGAATGCTCTGGCCTATGCGGAGAATATCGCCCATAATATCCGCAAGACATGCGGATATTAGCGGTGCGGTGATCCGATGAGCTACATCTGGGAACTTGACGAGTGGCCTGCGCTGGGTTGGGACGATCGCGTCCTGGCGCAGCTTCTTGCCCGTGTCAGCCGGGAGCAGGGCCGGCTTCTCGGCAAAATGGAAACGCTGGGATTCGAACTGCGCACTACGGCCCACTTGCGCACGCTGACCGAGGACGTCGTCAAATCAAGCGAGATCGAGGGCGAACGGCTTGACAGGGAACAGGTCCGCTCTTCGGTCGCGCGGCGGCTCGGAGTCGACGTGGGCGGCGCCGTTCACTCTGGCCGCGATGTCGAAGGCGTCGTCGAAATGATGCTCGACGCCACGGGCAACTACGACGAGCCATTCACCGCGGAGCGGCTGTTCGCCTGGCACGCGGCGCTGTTTCCGACCGGCAGGAGCGGCATGACGCCGATCGTCGTCGGGAGCTGGCGCACTGACGCCATGGGAGCAATGCAGGTCGTGTCGGGCCCGATCGGGCGGCAGAAGGTCCACTACGAAGCGCCGCCCGCCGAACGGGTGCCCGGCGAGATGGACAGGTTCCTGGCCTGGTTCGACCGGCCGGGCGACATCGACCCGCTTCTCGCCGCGGGGCTTGCGCACTTGTGGTTCGTGACCATTCACCCATTCGATGACGGGAACGGCCGCATCGCACGAGCGATCGCCGACGCGGCGCTCGCCCGCGCCGACCGAACCGGCCAGCGTTTCTACAGCATGTCGAGACAGATCTGCGCCGAACGCAAGAACTACTACGATTCGCTCGAACGCGCGCAGCGGGCGAGCCTCGACGCAACGGCCTGGCAGACATGGTTTCTGGATTGTCTGCTGCGCGCGATCGAGGGCGCCGAGGACACTTTGTCCTCTGTCCTCGACAAGGCGCGCTTTTGGGAACGTTTTTCCCGAGCAGCGTTCAACGAGCGCCAGATCAAGGTGCTGAACCGCGTTCTGGACGGCTTCGAAGGCAAATTGACCTCATCGAAATGGGCCAAACTCGCGAAATGCTCGCAGGACACGGCCTATCGGGACATCATGAACCTCGTCGAGCGGGGCGCGCTTCGCAAGGACCCCGGCGGCGGGCGCAGCACGAGTTATTCGGTGGCGACGGGCTCCGAGGCGAATCGACAGCGTGCCGGCGCGCCGGAATAGCGGCGCTCGCAAGGCGGTTCGCGGCGTTGGGCATTGAGGCCGCGTCGGTCGGTACGTGCCCACGCAGGAGATCCGCTACCGGCACCGGCAGAAGCGCCCCGACGGAGCGGTCCGGAGTTTGCTCGCGACCTGCCAACTAGTACGCCTTCCACCTGATAGTTTCGGATGCAAGCTGCCACCTTCGATACGCGTTATCTGCTTTGGCGAATTTCAATTATCCGAAAATATCTTGTTGACGGTGTACTAGGAGCGTGCGCCGTAGAAAATCGCGGCTGCAAATTCGCTCTCATCCCTGGCTTCCGCCCCTCATTTTCGTTGAATATTGCCCGATATTCGCCTCAAATGAGGGGCGAAATCCAGGGCGATATCGAATTTTCGCTTTCGCGATTTTCTACGGCGCACGCTCCTAGAGGGGGTAAAACCCTACATCTATCTGATCGACGTGTTGCAGCGGGTCGAACGGCATCCGGCCAAGCGCGCCATCGAGCTGACGCTACGTGTGGGGAAGACGCTGTTCGCCGACAATCCGCCATGGTCACACGTAATCCGTGCTACACTGATCCCGTGTTCTCAAGGATGGCATCATGAACCTTACCGTTACTGTCGACAACGACGTATTGAAGCGAGCCCGAATCAGGGCAATCATGGAGGATACGTCCGTCAACTCCGTCGTGAGGGATTTTCTCGCGGCCTATGCCGGGGCCGCCGGTCCGCGGCGCGTGGCAGTCGAGCGGTTGCTGACTCTTTCCGGCACCGCAACCAGCGGACGAGGCGAGGCGACATGGACGCGCGATGAGCTTCACGATCGATGATCCGTCGTTCGTCGATACGAACATCTTCGTTTATCTTTTCGATTCCGATTCGCCTGCCAAACAGGCGATCGCCAGAGAACTTGTTGAGGGCCACTCGGAGAAGTTCGTCCTGAGCACGCAGGTACTTGGTGAATTCTTCGTTGCGGTGACCCTCGTGTTTGACAGTTCCTCATACATATTGTGGCAGATGGGTGTCCGGGGGGACGTAGAAACAAAGGCTTGCGGCGGTTTCGGCTGGATACAGGCTCCGGATGGATAGATACATGGAGTGATCCGTCAGGCATTGTGGGCCGGTATGGAGTTCGGTATCATTGGATACATGTACCTGCGCCAGTCCACGCAAAAGCGCGCCGACGGCTCCAAGCTCCGGCACCTGCAAATCGCCGAGAACGAATGGGACCCGGCGAAGAAGCGCTCGCGGGTGCGGATTCTGTACAACTGCGGCCGCGCCGACGATCCCGAGGCCACGGAGCGGCTGCGGCGGTTGGCCCGCAGCATCCTGAAGCGCTGCTCGCCGGAGGAACTGGCCGCGGCGGACACGGGATTGACCGTGGTGGACGCGTGGCCCCACGGGGACATCCACGTCCTGGGGGCGTTGTGGCGGCGGGCGGGCTTGCCGGAACTGATCGGGGAGCTGGTGGACGCGCGCAAGTTCGGGTTTCCCGTGGAGCGGGCGTTGTTCGCGCTGGTGGCCAACCGGACGTGCGCGCCGTCGTCGAAGTGGCGCTGTTGGGAACGGTGGCTGGCCGGGGAGGTGCGCATCGAGGGCTGCGGGGGCTTGGAGCCGCAACACCTGTACCGGGCGATGGACGTGCTGCAGGCGCACAAGGACGCGCTGGAGGAAGGGTTGTACCATCGCCTGGCGGACTTGTTGAACCTGGACGTGGAGGTCATGTTCTACGACACGACCTCGCTTCACTTCGAGATCGCCGACGAGGACCCCGACGACCCGGAGACGGGGGCGCCGGGCCTGCGCAAGCGGGGCCATTCGAAGAACGGGCGCGGCGACGCGCCGCAGTTGCTGGTGGGGCTGGCGGTGACGCGGGAAGGCTTTCCGGTGCGCCACTGGGTGTTTCCGGGCAACACGGTGGACGTGACCACGGTGGAGCGGGTGAAGGCGGATCTGGGGGGCTGGCGGCTGAACCGCTGCGTGTTCGTGGGCGACGCCGGGATGGTGTCGGCGCAGAACCTGCGCGCGCTGGCGCGCGGCGGCGGCCGGTACATCGTGTGCATGCCGGCGCGCCGGGGTTCGGAGGTGGACAAGGAGGTCGTCGGCCGCCGCGGGCGCTACCGGGAGGTGGCGCCGAACCTCAAGGTCAAGGAGGTCGTCGTCGGCGACGGGGAGCGGCGTCGCCGTTACGCGGTGTGCTTCAACCCCCGGGAGGCCGAACGCCGGCGGGCGCATCGCCGGGAGGTGTTGGCGGAGCTGGAGGCCGAACTGGCCACGGTGTCGGACCTCCCCGACGGCGAACAGCACCGCAAGCGGGTGTGCGGGTTGCGCGCCAGCGCCCGCTACGGGCGGTACGTGCGCCTGACCAAGGGCGGGCGTCCGCGCGTCGACCGCGCCAAGGTCAAGGCCGCGGAGCGCCTCGACGGCAAGTTCGTGGTCCACGGCAACGACGACACGCTCACCGCCGAGGACCTGGCGCTGGGCTACAAGCAGCTGTACCGCGTCGAGCAATCCTTCCGGCAACTGAAAAGCGAGTTGCGGCTGCGCCCCGTATACCATCGGGTGGCGCGCCGCATCCACGCGCACATCGCGCTAAGCGTCATCGCCCTGTTGCTGGAACGGCTCGCCGAGCACGCCTGCGGTGACACCTGGCGGAACATCCGCGACGATCTGCGGCAGATCAAACTTGTCCAATTGTCGGGGCCGAACGGGGACCTGTGGCAGGTCACCGAACCCCGTCCAAACGCCCGCAAGCGACTGAAATCCTTACAAATAACCCCGCCGCCGCCGATCCTGAAGCTGGGCTGAACGCCTAGTGACATGGGTGCTTTCGGGAACGCCCGCAAGCCTTTGTTTTGCCTAAGAATATCGCATTTCTGTATCTATGAACTGTCAAACACGAGTGACCCGGAAGTTGGGTAGTCCGCTAACGCCCGAGCGCGCCATGGTGGCGCTTGAGAATCTCCACACATTCAGAGTCCGATCCATTCATCCGCAATTGGCCCTGTTGGCGGCTCGCCGAAGCATGACGTCGCGACTGTCGTATTGGGATGCGCTGATTGTGGAGAGTGCCCTTGAAGCAGGAGCCGGCATGTTGCTGACCGAGGATCTGCAGCATGGCCAGATGTTCGCAGGCCTTCGCGTCGTCAACCCGTTCAGGGAACCTGTGTAGCCGGCTGCTGCCTGACTGCCCTCGTGGCGCCGGTGCCGCGGGTGGCGGGGTTGTGCTCGGCGACGATGGTGTAGATTTCCGGTGTAACGATTCGGGTTTGATCGACTGCGCCCGCGGTCTGCAATGACAATCCTACGGAGGCGCGGCTTGCGCCGTCGCTGCGTACTGTTCCACCTCCCGCCACACGCGCAGCAGGTTCCCTCCCCAGAGCTTCTCGATGTCCTCCCGGCTGTAGCCGCGGCGAACCAGTTCCAGCGTCACGTTGGCCGTCTCGCTGGCGTCCCACCAGCCGAGAACGCCGCCGCCGCCGTCGAAGTCCGAGCTCAGTCCCACGTGATCGATGCCGATCAGGTCCACCGCGTAGTCCACGTGGTCGATGAAATCTCCGACGTCGGCATAACCGATTTCCTCCAGCCTCGCCGAGGCTTCGGCGCGCTGTTCGTCGGTCAGCGTAAACCATTCCCGGAAGCCCCGGAGTCCATATTCGGCGAGGAGACCGGATGTCGCCTGCCGCAGTTCGGGCGAGAATTCCTTCACGAACACGCTAAGTGCCGTGGCCTGCATGACGCCGCCATTGTCGCGCAACGCCAGCAGCGTCTCGTCGTCCATGTTGCGGGGATGGTTCGTAAGGGCAAGCGCGTTGGAGTGGGACGCGATCGCCGGCGCCCGGGACAGGCGAATCGCGTCCAGGGCCGCGGCCCTTGAGACATGCGAGAGATCCACCATGATTCCCAGCCGGTTCATCTCGGCGATGACCTGCTCCCCGAACTCGCTGATGCCGCCGTGCTCCGAAACCGCATCTCCCAGGTCCATGCGCGGCTGCGCGGAATCGGCGATGTCGTTGTGGCCGTTGTGGGACAGCGTCACATAACGGGCGCCCAGGTCGTGGTAGCGCTGCAGCAGGGAGAGGTCCCGGCCGATCGCGTAGCCGTTCTCGATGCCGATCGCCGCCACCAGCTTGCCCTCGGCGTGAATGCGCTCCACATCGTCGGCCGAGCGGGCCACTTCGATCAGGTCGGGATACATCTCGTCCGCCATACGGTGAATGGCGTCGAATTTCGTCATGGCGTCGGCCTGCGCCCTGGCATAGTTCTCCGGAGTGCGCCTGGTCTGGCCGACGTAGACGATGAAGAACGCCGCGTCCAGGCCGCCGGCCTGCATCTTTTCCAGGGTCAACTGCCGGCGGGCATCGAACGGGTCGACCGCTTCGGTGGCGAAGTTCAACGGGATATCGTCGTGGCTGTCGACGGTCATCACCGCCTCGTGGATGGCGAGGGCGCGTTCGGTCTGCATGGCTTCGTCATTCTCCGCAGATTGCGTCTGGGGGGCGCTCGTGTCCGTTGCAAGTACCATCAGCGCGATGGCAGCGAATGCAGTTCCTGTTGATTTCATGGTCACATTCCTTGCCGGAATTACGGCGCGCTTCCCGATTATAGGGCCTCGGGGACGGTGTCCGCCCGGTTCAACCGCGCGCGCAGCGACAATCCATCTTCCCGGCGCACTCCAGCCCGTGGAACTCGGGTTCAACCGCGCTCGCAGAGACAATCCCCAATGCGTGAAACCTGCACCCGCGTGAGCCGGCCGCCATATACATACCTTGAAGTATGAGGTATAGTAGCGGCGTTTCCTGCCAGGTTGCATGCTGCTATGGGCAAGACCAATCCCCCCTTCATGACCGGTGTTCCCGAACTCCTGGTGCTCAGGCTGCTCTCCCAGCGGGAGATGTACGGCTACGAACTCGTCAAGTCGGTACGCGTGGTGACCAGCGACGCGATTTCCCTGGGCGAGGGCGTGATCTACCCGGTGTTGCACGGGCTGGAAAAGGCCGGGGCCCTGACCGCGAAGCGCAAGCCGGTCAATGGCCGCACGCGGGTCTACTACGCGGTGACGCCGCAGGGGCGAGAGCGGTTGGAGCGGCTCAGCGGCGAGTGGGACCGGGTCAGCGCCGGCGTGGATTCCGCTCTTGGCGAGGCGGGGCATGTCTGAATACCCGGCTTCGGCGCCCGCGAGTGAATTCAGGGCGTTGAGGCGGGAACTCCTCCGCGGGGGTGTGGCGCCTGCCATGGTCACCCGCACGCTGGCCGAACTGTACGATCACTTCGAAGACCTTGAGGCCGAGTCGCTGGCGGCGGGATGCCCGCCTGCCGAGGCATCCGCCGAAGCGATGCAGCGGCTCGGTTCGCGCCGCGTACTGGCGGGCGAGGTCATGCGCCACCCGGAATTCCAGTCGTGGGCTTTTCGGTGGCCGTGGGTACCGGCCGTGCTGCGGCAGTTCGTCCTGCTGACTTCGCTGGCATCCGTTCCCGTACTGGTCGTGGTGTCCCGCGGGCCGGTGATCGTGCGCTGGTGCGTCTCCACCGGCCTGGCCATGCTCATCACGGGCGGGCTGCTCCTGCTCCTGTCGCGGATGCTGATCGGGAGGTTGCCGCTGTAGCTGCCGGTGGTCCATACACGATTGGTTCGGCGTCGGTGAGGATTCCGGCCCGCCGCCAAGAGGCCGCGACTTGACGATCGAAATCGCTCTGGTTCTGACCATCCTCGGCGTCGCGCTGGCGCTGTTCGTCAGCGAGAAGGTCCGCATGGACGTCACCGCGCTCATCGTTCTGGGCGCGCTGGTGGTGACCGGCCTGGTCTCGCCCGAGGATGCGGTGGCCGGATTCTCCAACGGCGCCGTCATTGCCGTGTGGGCGATGTTCATCCTGAGCGACGGGCTGACGCGAACGGGCATCGCCAACGTCATCAGCCGCACGGTGCTTCGGTTTGCGGGCACCGGCCGGGAGACCATTACCGTGGTCATCATGCTCACCGGCGGGGTGCTTTCCGCGTTCATGAACAACATCGGCGTCGCCGCCCTGATGCTGCCGGTGGTCATCGAGATCGCTCGCCGTACCAAGATTCCGGCCTCCAAGCTGCTCATGCCGCTGGCCTACGGCTGCCTGCTGGGCGGGCTGACGACGTTGATCGGCACGCCGCCCAACCTGCTGATCGCCGGCGCGCTGCAGCAGGCCGGGGAGCCGAGCTTCGGCCTGTTCGACTTCACGCCCGTCGGTGGCGGCGTGCTGGTCGCCGGGACGCTGTTCATCGCGCTGCTGGGCCGGCGCCTGCTGCCGAGCATCAAACGCGAGGATGAAACCCAGCGCCGCAGCCAGCGCAATCTGCGAACCCAGTACGGGCTGCATACCCGGGTTTTCGAGATGGGCGTGCCGCACGATTCCATACTGGTCGGCAAGACGCTTGCCCAGAGCCGCATCGGCGTTGCGGCGGGCCTGATCGTCATCGCCCGGGAGCAAGACGGCAGGATCGAACTCATGCCGTCGCGCCAGACGGTGCTCAAGGGCGGCGACAAGCTCGTGGTGCAGGGCCGACTGGACCGGTTCCGCGAGTTTCAGCGCTGGAGCGAAGTGATCATCGAACGGGAAGCGCCGGTACTGGAAGGGCTGATGGAAGGCCAGGTCAGGCTGATGGAGGTGGTGGTCGAGGAAGGCTCGCCGCTGGCCGGCAGTTTGCTGCGCCATTCGGAGTTCCGCAAGGCGTACGGCGCCAATGTGCTCGCCATCCGCCGCGGACGGTTGGTGCGGCGGTCCAATCTGGGGAACGTCCCGCTGCGGCCGGCGGATACGTTGCTGCTGCAGGCCAGGCCGGAAAGCGCGCTCGAGCTCGGGCATTCGCCTGATTTCGCCCATAGCCGCGAAGTCGACAAAGAGAAACTTCGGGACACGTATCGGCTCCAGGACTACATATTCGTGGTGCGCATACCGCTCGAGTCCCAGCTCTCGGGCGACACGCTGGAACGCAGCCGGCTGGGCGACGCTTTCGACTTCCGCCTGCTGGCGCTGTTCCGCGACGGCGATCTGAGCGTCATGCCGGAGCCGGACCAGCCGATCAGGGGCGGTGACATCCTGCTCATCCAGGGGCGCCAACAGGATCTCGACGTATTGCGGGGACTGCAGGAACTGGAGGTCCAGCGGGGCGGACACGCGCATCTGAATGCCTTCGAGTCGGACCGGCTTGGCCTGCTGGAGGCCACGCTGGAACCCCGTTCCGGTCTGGCGGGGCGGCCCCTTACCGAGATCAACTTCCGAGATACCTACGGGCTGGAACTGGTCGCCGTGTGGCGTCACGGCGAGTCCATTCGCTCCAATCTCGACCAATTGAATCTGGAACACGGTGACGCCTTGCTGGTGCTCGGACCCCGGGAGCGGCTGATCGTGCTGGAGCGCGATCCGGAATTCATCATCCTGACGCCGGTGACCCAGCGGGCGCTGGACACCCGCCGGGCGCCCATTGCCGGGGGCATCATGCTGGGCGTGGTGTTGAGCGTGCTGGCCGGCTGGTTGCCGATCTATGTCGCCGCCGTGATCGGCGCCACGCTGATGGTGCTCAGCCAGTGCCTGACCATGGAGGACGCGTACAGGGCTATCGACTGGCGCGCCATTTTCCTGATCGCGGGCATGCTGCCCCTGGGAACGGCCATGCTGGAGAGCGGCACGGCGGCGTATCTCGCCCAGTTGACGATGCAGTACGTGGGTCCACTGGGTCCCTGGTGGGTGATCGGCGGCCTCTACATCATCACCGCCGCAGGCACCCTGATCATGCCCAACGCCGCGCTCGCGGTGGTGATCTCCCCGATTGTGCTCTCGGCCTGCGCGGATCTGGGGATCGCGCCGCAGACGGCGATGATGGCGGTGGCGATGGCGGCCTCGGCCAGCTTCGCGAGCCCGATCTCGCATCCTGCGAACCTCCTGGTCATGGGTCCCGGCGGGTATCGGTTCGGGGATTATCTCAGGCTCGGACTGCCATTGACGGTAGTGGTCTTTGTCACCGTGATGGTGCTGCTGCCGCTGATCTGGCCGTTGACGCCGGCGTGACCGGGTGCTCGGGCGCGCGCCGCTTCTGTGCCGGAACGACCCGGCTCCGACCCGGACAGCGCTGCCAAAAATGGTCTGGTCAACTCGGCCGGCGGATTTGCAGTGCCATTGAAATCAACAAGTTACGACGAATCTCGCCGCAACGGAAAGGGTTGTTCAGAGGTTCCCCAATGCGTTTACCTGCATACGTATTCACGAACGATCATCTATACACGCCCATCAACGCCGCTTAGGATTTTGTCGACAAGCAACCGGGGGGCACGGTTGGCGCCTGCCATTCCGGAGGTATCGCCCGCCATTCTGGAGGTATTGAATGAATCGCGTAGTTCCCACGAATCTCTTCGCAACTGTCCTGGTCCTGTTCCTGTCCGGTACCGCATTCGCCCAGCGGCCGCCCAATATCGTGTTCCTGGTCGGCGACGACCACGGCTATCCGTACTACGGGTTCATGGGCGACGAGAACGTCGTCACCCCGTCGATGGATGCGCTCGCCGCGGGCGGAGTGACGTTTTCCCACGCCCATGTCACGGCGTCCTATTGCCGCCCGTCGCTGCGCACGATGATCACCGGATTGCACCCGGTCCAATACGTTCTGCGCGAGAACGAGATTGTCGAGAGCCGCCGCCAGGCCGACCCGAATTACGCCTCCCTGAGCGACGAGCAGAAGGGCCTGTGGGAGCAGGTCGAGAAGGCCGCCGCCATGCGCGAGTTCGACACGCTGCCGAAGTTGCTTGGCGAGGCGGGCTACGTGAGCTGGCAGGGCGGCAAGTGGTGGGAGAACACCTACCGCAACGGCCATTTCACAGAAGGCATGAGCGAAGGCTGGGACATGTCCGCCTACGGCGGGAACACGTTTTTCGAAGAGCTGATGGGCGCTGAGGGCAACGAACTCGTTCGCGAAACCATGGAGCCGGTGTTCGACTTCATCGACCGGCACCGGGACCAGCCGTTCTTCATCTGGTTCGCGCCGTCGCTGCCCCACGTGCCGTTCGATGCGCCGTACACCTACAGGAAGTACTATCAGGACATGGACATCTCGGAGTCTGCCAAACTCTATTATGCCAACCTCACCTGGTGGGACGACGGCGTGGACAGGCTGATGGACCACGTCGAGAGCCGCGGACTCATGGAGGACACCGTGTTCGTCTTCATCAGCGACAACGGCTGGGAGCAGGATGCCGGTGTCGAGTACCAGCAGGGCGAGAACGCGACCCTCGCGGACAATCTTCTGCTCGGCAACGGCGGCCCCCTGGGCAAGAACGGACTCTATGACCAGTCCTTCCGCTCGCCGCTCATCTTCTACTGGAAGGACCGGATAGGGCGCTCCTTCAACACCTCGAGCCTGGTCTCTTCCATGGATATCGTCCCGACGATCCTGGACCTGGCGGGCGTGGAGATTCCGGCGGGACTGCCGGGGTATTCGTTGCTGCCCCTGATCGAGGGGCGCTCGATGCCGGAGCGGTCGTATCTGGTGGGTTATTCGGACAATCGGCGTTCGATGACCACGCCCATGGGCGAGCGCGCCGAGGGCTATTACGTGCGAACCCACCGCTGGCAGTTCCTGTGGTACGCGGATACCGATGAAATGGTGCTCTACGACGTCACCGTCGACCGCCGGGCCGAGCACAACCTGGTGGACGAATACCCCGATCTCGTGGCCGAGTTCCAGGGGCTCATCGAAGACTGGAAGCGGGACATGGGCGTTACAGGTCCTATCGCAATCTACGAATAAGTTGCGCGCGCTGATCGGGTCGACGGCCGATGCGCCAACTCGATCGACGATGGTTTTTTCTCGGTCTCGCATCGAGCCTGGCGTTGCCTCCGTGTGTCGCTTCCCCGGCGTATCGGTACTTCATTCATGATCTTGGGCGAATCGAGCTCGGTCCTGCCGGAAGACAAGGCCGGGTCACCCGGCGGATTCGACATCACGCGGTATGAATACGAATGCAGCACGATCGCCGCATCGCCTTTTTGCCCTAAACTCTGGCCGGATACGATTGAGTCATCGCGAGAATGAGTCGAAACGCCTTGAACAGACGTGTCTGTCGCGCCTGCATTTGCGTCGGTCGCCGTAACCCCAGGGGTATGCTGCCGTGAGCGACTGGTGGCGCAATGCCGTCATTTACCAGATCTATCCGCGCAGTTTCCAGGATAGCAACGGCAGCGGCACGGGGGACTTGCGGGGTATTGCCACGCGGCTGGATTACATTCAATCGCTTGGCGTCGACGCGGTCTGGATTTCGCCGTTCTTCAAGTCGCCGATGAAGGATTTCGGCTACGACGTCAGCGACCACCGCGCGGTCGATCCGCTGTTCGGGGAGCTGGAAGACTTCGACAGGCTGCTCGAGGAAGCGCACCGGCGCGGTATCCGGGTCATCATCGACCAGGTCTTGAGCCACAGTTCGGATCGCCATCCGTGGTTTCTTGAAAGCCGCGAGGACCGGCACAATGACAAGTCCGACTGGTATGTCTGGGCCGATCCCAGGACCGACGGCAGTCCGCCCAACAACTGGCTTTCGGTATTCGGGGGGGTAGCCTGGCAGTGGGAGCCGCGCCGCGGCCAGTACTACCTGCACAATTTTCTCGCCAGCCAGCCGGACCTCAACTGCCATAACCCGGACGTGAGGCAGGCCGGATTGAGCAATCTGGACTTCTGGCTGAAGCGCGGCGTGGACGGTTTTCGCCTGGACGCGGTGAACTTCTGCATGCACGATCCGCAACTGCGCGACAACCCCGCCAAGTCGGCCGCCGGCCACGAGTTTCTCACCGGCGGCGAGATCGGTTCTCCCTATGCCATGCAGGAGCATCGTTACGACCATACGCACCCGGACAACCTGCTGTTCATGGAAGAAATCCGGCGTTTGCTGGATCGATACGACGCAGTGGCCCTGGGCGAGATCGGTTCGGAACGCTCGATGGAAGTCATCGGCGAATACACCCGCGGCAACAGCCGCCTGCACATGGCCTACAGTTTCGACCTGATGGGGCCGGACGGTTCGGCGAGCTACATCAAGAAGACGATGGAATCCCTGCAGCGCAAGGCCCGGGACGGCTGGTGCTGCCTGGCCATCGGCAACCACGACGTGCAACGTGTCGCGAGCCGATGGACCGGCAATGCGCCCGACGCGGAGTCGGCCAAACTGTTCTCGATCCTGTTGAGTTGCCTGAGGGGCAGCGTATGCATCTATCAGGGCGACGAGCTCGGGTTGCCTGAGGCCGACATCCCGTTTGAGCACCTGCGGGATCCCTACGGCATCAATTTCTGGCCCGCCTACAAGGGCAGGGATGGGTGCCGCACGCCGATGCCATGGCGGGAGGATGCGCCGAATGCCGGGTTTTCGAGCGCGACGCCCTGGCTGCCCGTGGACGCGCGTCACTTTGCACTGGCCGCGGACCGCCAAACCGGGGATTCGGACTCCGTTTACGAGTGCGTCCGGGACTTCCTCCACTTCCGAAAGCGGCAACCGGCGCTGCTGCATGGCGACCTCAACTTCCTCCCCGTGCATCACAACGTACTGACCTACACGAGATCCACGGACGGCCAGACCCTGTTGCTGTCCTTCAATCTGGACGGTGAGCAGCGTCGTATCGGTCGGAGCGAGCTGGACCACTTCAATGGTGCGCGCCTGGAGAAACTCGACGGATTCAAGGCGCCGCAGGGCGCGATCGCCGGCGAAGCGCTCTTGCTGCCGCCGCGCTCCATGTTGATTGCGGAGGTCCGTTAAGCCAGTTTCGAGGGCTGTCCCTGTCCGCTGATGTCCAGGCGGGCCGGGTCCGGGGTTTCGGTTCTCCTCGGGCCGCACGATTCGCGCACGATCAGCTCCGGCTGCACGAGCTGCGATTCGACATAGTCCCCCCGGATCAGCCGCAGCAGGGTATCCACCATCACTTCCCCCGCTTTGACGGTATTCTGCCGAATGGTCGTCAGCGCCGGCGACATGTGCGTTGCCGAGGGAATGTTGTCGAACCCCACGACCGACACATCCCCCGGCACGCTCAGGCCTTCCTCTTGAAGCGCATGGATGGCGCCGAGCGCAGTCAGGTCGCTGCAGCAGAAGACCGCGCTGAAGTCCTCTCCGCGGGCAATCAGTTGCCGCGCGGCCAGATGGCCGGTGTGCGTGGATGAGAGTGACGAAGCCTGGAGGCGGGGGTCCTCACGCAGTCCTGCCTGTCTCAATGCTGCACGGTGTCCCCGGTAGCGGTCCTGGAATTCCGGGCAGTCATCGGAAATGTCGCCGAGATAGGCGATGCGGGTATGGCCGAGTTCCAGCAGGTACCGGGTCGCGAGGTAGCCTCCGCGCCGATTGTCGCAGCCGACGAAGTGACCGGGCTGGCCCTCGATGACGGGACCCCAGGTCAACACATGGGCATCGTCGAACAATTCGATCTTGCGGATGTAGTCGGTGTAGCCGCCGTAGCCCAGCAGGATGATGCCTTCGGCCTTGTTGCTGTTCTCGTAGTCGACGATCCAGTTCTTGCTCAGTTGCTGGAATGACAGCAGTACATCGTAGTTCCTGGCCGCCGCCGCTCTCGTGATGCTGGCCAGCATGGACACGAAGAAAGGATTGATGTCGGAGTCCATCCCCGACTCTTCGTGCACAAGCATGGCGATGGTGCGGCTGTCCTGCGAGCGCAGGGTGCTGGCGCTGCGGTCTACCTTGTAGTTGTGCTCCCTGGCGATCCGCTGGATTCTGCGCCGGGTGTCGGGATTGACCAGCGGACTCTTGCGCAAGGCGCGGGAGACGGTGGACTGGGAAACGCCCGCCAGTTGCGCGATTTCAAGCGAGGTAACCTTTTGCATGCCACAGTCTCATGCCAAAGCCTGACGGTACCAGAATTGCGGCAGCAGGTCCCGCGCTGCGCACGCCGACACGGGGGCGATGCGAGACGATGGTTGCGCCCGTGCCCCGCGGCTCGCCCGCGCGCGCCGACGCCGGGTACTTCACGTCGCGGGCCCGGGCCGGGCCGTCGCGGCTCGCCCGCGCCCGCCGACGCCGGGGCGATGCCCCGTCTCGACGGGGGATCGTCGGCCCGGTGCGATTACTCGCCGGCCGGTGTGCCCGTCAGCGTCGGAACTCTCGGTGCGAACCCCCCGATCTGATCGATGTCGAGGGCGAGGCTCTCCTCGCTGAACCGCAACGTGAGGGTGGCGACCCGCGGAGTCTCCGTATAGGCAAGGCGAAATGTGTACTCGTCCGTGCCGGTCCAGGCTCCGGCGGCCGCCATGCGGTGACCTTCGCCCCGATCTTCGCCCAGCAACACACCGGCGGCGCCCGGAAACAGGCCGGTACGGCCGGCGGCCCAGGCCCCGTCGCCGATGGCGATCTCGTGGTCGCCGGCCGGTGTGGTGATGACGACCATCGTCCGGTCGTCCCGGTTCTCCAGGGCCAGCGCGTCGATGTCGAAATCGTTGTCCTCGAATTGCCAGGAGCGTCCCAGCCATTCCTGGTTACCGTCTGCGGCCGGACCAGCGGCCGGCACACGGATCGACAGGTTGTTCAGTTGCTCGCGAAGGCGCTCCGCTTCAGCCGGATTGTCATCGAGCGGTTCGTCTTGCAGGGCCGGCACCAGGCGGTCCCAGACTATGCTCATGATTTCGCCCATCTGCGCAGTACCGCTGGTGGTCGCGACAACGGCGTCGTGCTCGGGGAGGACGATCGCGAACTGGCCGCCGGCGCCGTCGCCCCGGTAACCGTGGCGGCTGCGCCAGAACTGGTAGCCGTATCCCTGATCCCAATCGCCTTCGGGATTGCTGCCGTTGGAGGTCTGCCGGCTGGTGGCCTGCTCCACCCACTCGGCGGGCAGCAGTCGCTCGCCTTCCCACATGCCCTGCTGCAGATACAGTTGCCCGAAGCGGGCGATCGATTCCGTCGTGATGCTCAGCCCGAAGCCGCCGTGCGCGATGCCTTGGGCATCCTCGCTCCAGGTGGCCTCAACGATTCCCAACGGATCCAGCAGCCGCGGGCGCAGATAGTCCAGCAGGTTCTCCCCGGTGAGCTTGTGAACGATCGCCGACAGCATGTACGAGGCGGGCGTGTTGTAGTTGAAGTGCGTGCCCGGCTTGTGGGCCACGGGAAGACTCAGAAAGGCTTCCGGCAGAGGCGAGGTGGAGTCGAACGAAAACGCGCGCAGATCCTCCCCGATATGACCGGTCGACATGGTCAGCAGATCGCTGACGCGCATGGCCTCCAGTTGCCAGGTCGGTTCCTCCGGCACCGCATCGGGGAAGAAGGAGATGACCTGGTCGTGAACGCTCAGGTGTCCCTCGGCGATGGCCAGGCCGATGCCGGTCGAGGCGAAACTCTTGCTCAGCGAGAACAGCGAGTGGATGAACTCGGGGCGGTAGGGTTCCCACCAGCCCTCGGCCACCACGTGACCGTGGCGCAGGACCATCACTCCGTGCACGTCCTCGATTTCGGTGTCCAGCGCGGCGACGAAATCGGAGAGCGCGGCGGAGTCGATGCCCTGTTGTTCCGGCGTGCTGCGGGGCAGCTCGGCAGCCGTCGCTGACTGGGCCGCGAGTGCCCAAATTGCGAGACAGGCGAATGCGGCTGTCCAAAGAGTTCGGATTATCTTGGTCATTGCGTGCACCGGTTTTCTGGAATTGGTTTGTTGGTACGAATTTCGGCATTGGCGGTGGGTCCATCGGCCCGGAGTGGGGCGTATCTATCGGCTACGAGGCGCATCGCCAGTGTTCTTTCTCAGTTGACTGGCGGTGGGGAAACTACATGGATGGGCTCCCTTTCCCGGAGGTTCTGCATCAGCTCGCCATGCATTGCAGCGACCGTGTCGCGATAGGCGGGCTCTTCTGCAAGGTTGACCGTCTCGTCGCGATCGTTGAGATGGTCGAAGAGCATTCTCGCGGAGACCTCGCCCTGTTCGTCGAACCACTCCGTGAATGCGAACTCCTCCGTCTTTATCGCCTCCGAGTCCATCCAGCCCGTGAACACGGCGGACTTGCCCGGGGCCTCGGGATCGGAAAACAGCCGCGCGAAACTCTCGCCGTGCAGGTTCGTCTCCACGTCCAGCTCCAGGAGTTCCATCAAGGTCGGATAGATGTCGATGAATTCAACGAGCGCCCGGGAGTGGCCCGCGGGCCGTCCGGGCGCCTTGACGACGAGCAGGGAGCGCGTGGCGACATCGAAGGTGGAGTGTTTCGCCCAGAGCCCGTGCTCGCCGAGACTCCAACCGTGATCGCCGAAGAGCATGATGATGGTGTTGTCCGCGAAGCCATTTTCTTCAAGTGCTTCCAGGATGCGGCCGATGAGCGCGTCCGAGTAGGAGACACTGGCGTAGTACCCGTGAATCACGGTGCGGGCCAGGTCGTCCGGCAGCGCCGCGGGTGAAGGCGGAATGTTGTCGAAATAGCGCAACTCACCCCATGGGTGCCAGGCCTCGGGAGGCGCGTTGAGGGGCAACTGGTTCGCCCCGGGAAGACGTATGTCCGACTCGCTGTAGAGGTCCCAGTAGCGTGTCGGCGCGGTGAACGGCAAGTGCGGTTTGGGCAGCCCGACGGCGAGAAAGAAGGGTTCCTCCCGACCGCGTTGTTCCTCGATGGTGCGCACCGCCTCGAACGCGATTTTTCCGTTCAGGTAGGTATCGTCCGAAACGTCCGCAGCTTCGAAGGCCGGACCCAGTCCACCGTCTTCGACCGCCTGCGCGTTTTCCGGGAGCTGATAGTCGCGGTTCGCAAGGCGCTGACGCGGCGGTCCTTCCCTCATGGGATGCCACGGAGCACGGCTCCAGTATCCCGCCGTGTCGTGCTGCCACTGGCCCACTTTCCCGAGGCTGATCGTTCGATACCCATGCGCCTTCAGGGCTCCGAACAATGGCACGGCGGGGGGTGCGACCGGTTCCGTTCGAGCGTGAACCGCTGCGGAACCACCGGGGAACGGCCGCCTTCCCGTAAACAGACTCTCCCGGGAAGCGCCGCAAACCGGCACATTGGCGTAGGCGTTGTGAAGCACCAGGCCCTCCTGCGCGATGCTCTCCATGTTGGGCGCATGGATTTGCGTGTGGCCGTAGGACGGCAGTTCCGGGCGCAGATCGTCGACGATGAGGAAGAGCACATTGCTCGACGGCTGAGCGTGCAACATCGCGGGCATCGCAAGAACGAGTGCCCACAAGAGGACCACCGGGAGCCGCATCCTCTTTCGCAACTGCCGCACAGTCATTTTCATCGAATTCCCCTTGTAAGCGTGCCACACCGGCGCATCGCGCCGCCCCGCAGTCGCGGAAGGAACAATGCGCGGACCCAAAATCAATGAGTTACGCATGTTCCATACAAGTATTTGCCCCAATCCTGGACCTGAACCGGGTCGGGCGCAAGCGACTGCCCGACCAGGGTAAAGCGGAAAGTCCAGCAGCCCGCGGCAGCTGCTAATCAATTGCTTCCCGGTCCCTGATGTTGTTCATCAACTCGCGATGCATCGCCTCGACCGTTTCGCGATACTCAGGCTCATCCGCAAGATTGATCGTCTCGTCGCGGTCGTTGCGATGATCGTAGAGCATTCTCGCCGAGACCTCGCCCTGCTCGTCGTACCATTCGCTGAGGGCGAAATCCGGTGTCTTGATCGCTTCCGTGCCCAGCCAGCGCATGAACACGGCGTCCTTGCCGGGATCGTTTGGATCGGAGAGGACATTCGCGAAGCTCCGGCCGTGCAGATGGGGCGCCACATCCAATCCCAGCATTTCCATCAGCGTGGGATAGAGGTCGACGTATTCAACCAGCGCCCGGGTGTGGCCCGGCGCGACGCCCGGCGCTCTCAGGATGAGCGGTGATCGGGTGGCGACATCGAACGTGGAGTGTTTCGCCCAGAGCCCGTGCTCGCCGAGACTCCAGCCATGATCGCTCAGGAACACCACGATGGTGTTGTCGGAAAAGCCGTTTTCGTCAATTGCCAGCAGGATGCGGCCGACTAGCGTGTCAATGTAGGACACGGTGGCGTAATACCCGTGAATCAGGGTTCGGGCCAGAGCGTCGGACAGGGGTTCGGGTGCTTCCGGCATGTCATCGTAGTAGCGCAATTCACCCCAGTTGTGCCAGGCCTCGCTCGGCGCGTTGATTGGCAAGTCGTTCACTTCCGGAAGGCTTATGTCCTCGGCGCGATAGAGATCCCAATAGCGTTGCGGCGCGTTGAACGGCAGGTGCGGCTTGAGCAAGCCCACGGCGAGAAAGAACGGGTCTTCCTGTTCGCCAAGCTCCTCGATCGTGCTGATCGCACGATCGGCGATCTGGCCGCTGAAGTAGGCGTCATCGGCGACGTCGGCCGATTCGAAGGGGGGACCCAGTCCACCTTCCTCGACCGCCTGAAGATTTTCTTCAAGCAGGTAATCACGGTACGCCATTGGTTGGCGCATCCTCGCCTCCGTCCAGGGATTCCACGGAGCATGACTCCAATGCTCAGCGAAATCGTCGGTCACATGAGCCACCTTGCCGAAACCCAGCGTGAGATACCCTTGCGCCTTGAGGGCTCCAAACAACGGAACCGCCGTGGGCGTGTCCTGATCCATTCGTGCCTGAAACCCCACGAAGCGGGTGGCCGTCGGCCGCAAACCAGTCAGCAGGCTGCCGCGGGAGGCGCCGCACACCGGCACGTTGGCGTAGGCGTTGTGGAACACTAGGCCCTGTTGCGCGAGGCGCTCGATGTTTGGCGCATGCACGTGCGTGCTGCCGTAGGCAGGAAGTTCCGGGCGCAGGTCGTCGATGATCAGGAACAGTACATTGTGCGGTGACTGGGCAGGGAGCGACTGCTGGGCATGCATCGCCGAGGGCATTGCAAGCGCTAGGGCCCACAAGATAGCGGTGCAGACGCGGTTCATGGCGGTGTAGACCCGGTTCATGGCAGTTAAGACCCGGTTCGCTGTTCTCACGCGATCCTCCATCACATTCATCCTTGCATCATCCCGGCCAGACGGGTCCCGGTTCCAGAAGTTGCCGACGGGCGGTACACGTATTGGCGCCTGTGGTGGGTGATCCGTCTAATGTAATGCGATGTTGCCTGAGAACCACAATGAATACGTATGCAGTCCGCAGTTTGCATGTGCACTTGGGCCCATATAGGAGTTATGGGCAGGCACTGGACTCCTTGAGCGGGCGTTATCTTTACAGTTGAGTCAAGTTTTGAAAAATTTCTGTGAAATCAGTAGGTTGAAACACATGCCTCGTCGGTCTGAGGCGAAGCCTCGCTAGTTACTGGAGAAGGCTCCTATGCTGAATGTACGGTGAGGCCGAAAGTGTGACATGGCACGCGGAATTATTCACCGTTGGCGGCCTTTCGGTATTGCAAATCCACCAGTAGCTACCCACCTCCGTGACACCCGGTAGATGGCCAACTGTAAGAATGTAGTGTTCCGGCTGTGCGTTTTCGCCAATCGTCTGTTGCGATTTGGTCAGCAAGTCTTTACCGATTTTGGCGGCAACGTATTCCCAAGACAACGAGTTAGCATTGTCGGAAGTATTCCAGATCATGTTATCGCTACCCTTGTTTTCTCCTGGAATACATACGTCTTCCAACGCATTAAACCAAACTGCTCTTCCCGACTTTGGTTCCTCCACATCCAAGAGTAACGCGCCCGGTCCAGCGTCGGGTAAGTTCAACGCGAGGCCGCCATTATCTCGATTACAAACATCGCTTGATCTATAGCCGAAAACCGGGACGATTTCCTTGAGGTCTGAGTGATTTAGCAGGGCCTTCGCACCCCAGGCGATATAATCCGAAACATCAAAGTTGTCTGGAATCGCAACAGCCGAAAACTCATGAGGATTCAACATCGGTGTTGGCGGCGCATCCTGAGCGGCTGCCGAAAATGATAATCCGCTACCGGAAAATGCCAACATATATCCAAAAACATGAAAAAAACCACGATGATTCGATATCACGATACCATTCCATAACGAAAGGGGAACGATGCGATAAACAGGACAAGGGACGGCAGGGCTATGCCCGAAAGGTAAAGGCGGGTAGGGCCGGTTTTTCGAGGCACCCAAGCAAGCATGACACCATAAAAGCCTGACGCCAGCATAGCAATAAGAAACATAGTGAAAAGAACGATCCCTTCGGAAAAAATATAGGTTTGAAACGCAACGTTTCCGGTGGTCAAAGTGAAGACAGGCATCATTACAAAGAACGACAATGACCCCAGGAATGTAAAGATAAACTGTTGTTTCCTATTCCAAGTTTTCTCGGAATCCTGAAACCAATGTTCGCGGAGAAGACGGAACCATTCGGCGATTTCTTCGCTGAAGTACTGTCTGCTCCGGCCATTGCCTGTGGGCTGTGCCTGTCCCGCGATTTGTTGACTCATGTCCCAACTTGTTGAGGGTTGTCAAACCTTCCGAGCCTGCCGTTATGGTGTCATAAAGGTTGACAGAGTTCAACGCTGATTGTTAGTGCTTGTTAGTAGCAAATGATCTGTCCGGTTTTGTAGCACGTCATCTGTCCGGTTTGATGGGACACCGAGAGGAGGTGTCCCATGAACCGAACGAAGTTGCTGCGGGAGATTGGACGGATGCGATTTGTGGGGGCGTATGCGGGTTGGCGGTCGCGGCGATTGACGCAGGGCGAGGCGGCCCGTTTGCTGGGGGTGTGCGATCGGACGTTTCGCGTTGCGTGGATGGATACGGGAAAGAGGGGCGGTTTGGTGGACAAGCGGTTGGGCCAGGTCGTGGCGCGGCGGGCGCCGGTGGGCAGGATGGCTCGCGCCGAGGCGTTGCGTCCGGCAAGCACCGCAATCGTCCCCCGTGCGCCGTAGCGGGGAATGGTGCCGCACCACCCACGAGTGGGCGCACGGCCAGAGGCGGGGTCCGGTCGTCACGCTGGACGATGCGACCTCGGAGCATTACCCGATGTCTTTCGTCGGAGGAGGAAGGCACGGCCTCAAGCAGGATTCATTATCCGGTCGTGCAAGTGGAAGTCAGCCATTCATCGCGATGTTGGTTGGAAGACACAATGAATACGTATGCAGTCCACAGGTTGCAAGGATACTCGCGCCTATAATGGTTTCAAGCGCACTTGGGCCAAATATTCTGCGGGCGCTTCGCAACAGAATCACATTCGGAGGGAGAAATGGCACGGTTCGAGAGGTCGATAGCACAGAGAAAGTCAACGCGGAAAGGGTTCCCGCTCGGATTCAGGCCGATTTTGCTGGCGGTTGCCGGCGCGCTCAGCGTGAACGCGTGGGCGCAGGTAAGTTCGGATTCGGCGGCCGATCAGGGAGCGGGCATCGAAGAAATCGTGGTGACCGGTTTCCGGGGGAGCCTGATGGAGGCCATGCGCCTGAAGATGGAATCCGAGCAGATCGTCGAAGCGATTTCCGCCGAGGAGCTTGGCAAGCTGCCGGACAACAGCATCGCCGAGGCCCTGACCCGGCTACCCGGACTCGCAGGTGAAAGAGACCTGCAAACGGGCCGTCAACAGAACATCAGTATTCGCGGACTTTCGGGCAACTTCGCCACCGCGCTTCTGAACGGTCAGCAGCAGGTGAGCGCCTCGCTTACGAGCCGCAGCGTGCAGTTCGACCAGTATCCTTCGGAGCTGTTGTCCAGCGTGGTGGTGTACAAGACGCCGAGCGCCTCGCTCTCGGGCCAGGGCCTTTCGGGCACGGTGGACATGCAGACCGTCCGGCCGCTTGACTTTGGCCAGCCCGCCATCGCGGGCAACGTGCGGTACGAGTGGAATGACAAGCCGGCCGCCAACCCGGATGGAGAGAACCGGGGACAACGCTACACTATTTCCTATATCGACCAGTTCGACAACGAAAAGGTCGGTTTTGCCGTCGGATACGCCGGCGTCTCCGTGCCGACGCAGAGTGATTCGCTGCCCCTTTGGAACTGGGGCAACCCTGACATCGCCAATGCGAACGTCGGTCTGGTAACCCCGCCCGTGGCGCTGAGGGGTTTCGCGTCGCAAGCCCTGTCAGTGGTGCTTGAGCGCGATAGCGTCATGGGGGTCCTGGAGTTCAGGCCGTCCGAACGAACGACCCATGTCCTGGATCTGTTTTACTCGCAATTCGAGGAACGCAATGTAACGCGACTGGCCCAGACAGTATTCAACATTCACCGCCCCCCAACACGCAATAAACCCGATACTCTCGGGCCGAATCCGGTAGTGGAGGACGGTCGGGTGGTCGGAGGAACTTACGAGAACCTGAAGCTGACCGTAGTCAATACGGATAGAGCTACGGATGCCAAACTGGGGGCGATTGCGTGGACCTCGGAATTCGAGCTGAACGATGCCTGGTCGGCAGAGATCAAGTTGAACACTTCGGTCATTGACCATAGCCAGACGGAGATTCAATCAAGATCCGCTACAGGCCGCGGGCGCGAGGGGGCGAGGGATACATTGACGTTCACGATAAACGATGTCGGGCTCCCCACATTCAGCGGAGTGCTTGACTATACCGCGCCTGGCGTTTTGGTCCTGACAAACCCGGGGGGTAACACGGGGGGGGCCGCATCCCCCGGTGGAGCCGTCGGCTGGTACAACGTGCCGGCCACCGACGATGAAATCTCCCAGGTGCGCGGCGCCGCGCAGCGCACGCTCGATGTGGGCGGCCTGAGCGACATTCATTTCGGTGTGCAATACGATCAACGCAGCAAGATCCGCGACCACAGCCAGGCGGCGTTCATCGTCATGGCCGATGGGATGCTGACTGCGCCGATCCAGGCGATCGGGGCTGTACAATTGCCATGGGGTTTCCCCTCGATAGCGGCCTACGACGCAAGGGCCGTCTTTGACAGCGGCATCTACGAGCTGGAGAGAAACCTGGCCAGCGGTGTGTTGGCTAACAACTATTCCGTGGATGAGCAACTGCTCATGGCCTTCCTGGAGTTCGGAGTGGACTCCACGCTCTTCGATGTGCCGGTCACCGGCAATTTCGGCGTGCGGATCATCAACACCGACCAGAGTTCGACGGGGGCGAGACTCAGGAACGCCAACAACATTGTGAACAGGCGGCAGGGTCTCGTCAGCGAAGACTTCACCGACGGCGCCACCTACACCGACTACCTGCCGAGCATGAACCTGAACTTTGCGGTGGCCGAGGGCAAGGTGGTTCGCCTCGGCATCGCCAGGGCCCTTGCGCGTGCCCCCATTCACGATATGCGCGCCAGCCAGAGCATCAACTTCAATGCAAGCAGGGCAGACAGTACCGATGTCTACATGTCGCCCTGGGGGGGCAATGGCGGGAATCCCCTGCTCAGGCCCTGGATCTCGAATCAGATCGACCTCTCTTACGAGCACTACTTCTCCGAAAGCCGCGGCTACTGGGCCGTGGCCGCGTACTACAAGGATCTCGAAACTTACATTTTCAATGACGAATTATTGGTGGATTTCGAAGGCTTTCCGACCGACCCCGTTCCCGTTCTCAGCGAGGGCATTGTCAACAGGCCGCAAAACGGCATGGGTGGCGATCTGTACGGCGTCGAATTCAGTCTGCAGATCCCCGGCGAGATGCTGACTCCGGCTTTGACCGGCTTTGGCGCGGTCTTCAACGCATCCGCCACCGACAGCAGCATCATTGTCAACCCGAGAATCCCGGAGGCGCGCCTGCCGGGCCTGTCGGAAGAAGTGGTGAACACGACCCTCTACTACGAGCGCTTCGGATTCTCGGCCCGGGTCAGTTCCACATTTCGCTCCGACTTCATCGTCGCCGTTGCAGGCCTCGGCGGGATCAACAACCAGGCCACGGAGGCCGAGCAGATCGTGAGTGCGCAGGTCGGTTACAACTTCACTTCGGGCTCTCTGGCCGGATTGAACATTTTCCTCCAGGGCCAGAATCTGACCGACCGGATCAGGCACCTCTATTTTGAGCGTGATCCTCGCCTGGCGAGCAGGTTCAGCGTGTACGGGCGCACTTTCCTGCTGGGCGCATCCTACAGGCTGTAGTGGGACACCGACTGAAATAGTTACGTCCGGAAAAGATCCAGGGCCGCGAAGCCGCCGTGCTTCGCGGTTTCGGGTCGCTTGGAACATTCTCTCAGGGCAGTAGTGGACTTGGCTAGGTTGGCCGATTCGGGCACTTGCCCGCGCCCGCAAGCGTGGGCGGCGATGACGGCGCGCACCGAGTCACCGGGGTGTTCGGCCTCGCAAATCGCCTCGAATTGCCGGAGCCGCGCATCCTCGTCGCAGACGAGCCCGGCAATTCACCGAGCGGCCAAGCCCTGGGCCAGCAGCGTTGCTGCGAGTTGGTTCAAACTGACTCCCTCGCTTACCGCCCTCTTCGCGAGGCGCATGTGCAGGGTTTTGGGAATGCGCTGTACGAACAGTCCACTGTAGATTTTCGGCACGGGGATGTCGTCATTATCTTCCCGTTCGGCCATCGCCCAAGCGTTGAAGGCATCGTGAGCTTCCGCGATGGCGGATTCGGCGGTCTCGCCGTCGGCGATGCATCCCGGCAAGTCGGGAACGGTGACCAAATCAAGGGCGGCAGCATCGCCTCCGTGCCGGAGAAGGCAGCCGAACTGGAGGCCCGCCTGGATGAGTACCTAGCATCGGTTACGATGCTCGGTGCACCATAATATGAGACAATCCCGATATGAAAATCAAGCACAAGGGATTGCGGCAATTCGCCATCGAGGGCTCGGGCAAGGGCATCGACCCGACGATGGCCGGCAAGCTCCGCCGCATTCTCTCGGCGCTGTCCGCAGCCACGCGGCCGGGCGAAGTGGCCGACGCAGCGTTTCGGCTGCATCCGCTGAAAGGCAACCTGACCGGGTATTGGAGTATCCGTGTAACGAGGAACTGGCGCGTCACCTTCCGTTTCGCCGAAGGGGAAGCCGTGGACGTGGACCTGACCGACTACCACTAGAGGACCGAGACATGAGCGATATCGACAACGGTGGCGAGCGCGTGGAGCTCGTCAACCCCTGCCATCCGGGCGAGCTGCTGCGGGAGTGCATCGACGGGCACGGTGAGACCGTCGTCGGCGCGGCCAAGCGGCTGAATATCTCGCGAGCCAAGCTCAATCGCATTCTGGCGGGCAAGGGGCGCGTTCCGGCCAGCTTGGCAGTGGACCTGGAAACCCTTGGATGGTCAACGGCCCGGTTCTGGCTGGCGTTGCAGGCGCAATTCGACATCGCGCGGCTGAAGCGCGAGCGCGAGCGCGAGGCAGCCTGACTGGCGTACGATGGGAACCCCTGTCGTCCGCGAAGCTTGCAAATTTCCGGGGAAGCAACACATGCCTCATACCTTTCGAGCCGCGGCATTGGTAGCGGCACTGTGGACAGCAGCCACCGCCAGCGCACAGGAGTTTGCAGGCGAACGATTGATGTCGCCCGGCGGCGACATCGAGGTACGCGTAACGGCACTGGGCGGCCGTCTGGGATACGCCGTTCATTACCGGGGCGAAGAAGTCGTCCGGCCGTCGCAGCTTGGTTTGCTCTTCCAGAGTCGTCACGGTTTCAATGATGGGATGGTTCTGACAGGGGAGCCGGAACGGCGCAGCGCCGACACGACCTGGGAACAGCCCTGGGGCGAGAATCGCTTCGTCAGGGATCACTACAACGAACTCCTGGTGACCGCCCGGCACGAAGTGTCCGGCGCGGTGATCGATATCAGGCTTCGTGCTTTCGACGACGGTATCGGGTTCCGCTACGAGATGCCGGAGCAGCCTGGAATCGAGTCGCTGAACATCGTCAGGGAACTGACGCAGTTCGCCGTGCCGCCCGAAGCGACCGCGTGGTGGATTCCGGCGGACCGGACCAATCGATACGAATGGCTCTATCGGCAAACTGGCCTCGAGGAAATCGACCGCGTTCACACCCCGGTGACGTTCCGCCTGCCGAGCGGCACGCACCTGAGCATCCACGAAGCCGCGCTGGTGGATTACTCGGGCATGACGTTGCTGCAGGAAGACACCGGGAGGTTCCGGGCTGCGTTGAGGCCATGGTCGGACGGCGTGCTGGTGAAGACAGCCGTGCCCTTTGTCAGTCCCTGGCGAACGATACAAATCGCGCCGGATGCCGTCGGGCTTGTCAATTCAAGCCTGATCCTGAATCTGAACGAGCCCAACAAGCTGGGCGATGTGTCCTGGGTCAAGCCCGGGAAATACGTCGGCATCTGGTGGGCCATGCACATAAACGAGCGCACCTGGGGCCGTGATGGGGTACACGGCGCCACCACCGAGGAGACCATGCGTTACATGGACTTCGCCGCCGAGAACGGCTTCGCCGGCGTGCTGGTGGAGGGCTGGAACGTGGGGTGGGACGGCGACTGGCAGGCGGCCGGCGACCTGTTCAACTTTACCGAGAGCTACCCCGACTTCGATATCGAAGCAGTGACCCGCTACGGTCACGAGCGCGGCGTGGAGTTGATCGGACACCACGAGACGTCCGGCAACATTACCAACTACGAGCAGCAGTTGGGCGCGGCCTTCGATCTGTACGAGGAACTGGGCGTGACGCGAGTAAAGACGGGTTATGTCGCGGGTACCTCGTGGCTCAAGTGGGTCGACGAGGACGGCGTTCCGCACTACGAGTACCACGATGGCCAGTTCGCTGTTCGACATCACCTGAAGGTCATCGAGGAGGCCGCCGCGCGGGGCATTTCCATCAATCCCCACGAGCCGGTGAAGGATACCGGCCTGCGGCGAACCTATCCGAACTGGGTCACCCGCGAAGGCGCCCGTGGCCAGGAATACAACGCCTGGGGTCTGCCGCCCAATCCGCCGGAACACACGACGATACTGCCGTTTACCCGGATGCTGTCGGGACCCATGGACTTCACGCCGGGAATTTTCGACCTGATGCCCAACGAACGCCCGCCGGTGCGTGAGGACATGCCCAGGGGGAGCCCGGAAAGCCGCGTGGAAACGACGCTGGCCAAGCAACTGGCCTTGTACGTCATCATCCACAGCCCCCTGCAAATGGCCGCCGATCTGCCCGAGAACTACGAGTCGCGCCCGGACGCGTTCCAGTTCATCCGCGACGTTCCGGCGGACTGGGGCGAGACTGTCGCGCTGGCGGGGGAGGTGGGCGAATATGTCGTGATCGCCCGCCGCGAGCGAGGCGGGGACGACTGGTACCTGGGCGCGATCACGAACGAAGAGGCGCGCGAAGTCGAAGTGGACCTCTCTTTTCTGAATGCGGACGACCCCCATGAAGCGCAAATCTATGTCGATGGAGACGATGCTCACTGGGAGTCCAACCCGTACTCGATAACCATTGAAACGCGCCAGGTCGCGGCGGCGGATCGGCTGTCCCTCTACCTCGCGCCGGGTGGCGGCGCAGCCGTCCGGTTGACCCGGGCCGGGCAATAGGAACCCGGTGAGCCATGCCGGATCGTGCGCCCGCCGGACACTCATCGGACGAGCGTTCGCGAACGGTCCGAGTTTCGACGCCCCGAGTTTCGACGGCTCGCGTGTCGGTATAGTGCTGGCGCATGGACCGCGAACCCATCGAACAGGTCGTCATCGCCGGCGGAGGCACCGCGGGCTGGATGGCCGCGGCGTTGCTCGCCAAGACGATGGGGACAACCGTCAGGATCCGCTTGGTGGAGTCCGAGGAGATCGGCACTGTCGGGGTCGGGGAGGCCACGATTCCGCCGCTTCAGGAGTTCAACCGGGTGCTGGGCCTGGACGAGAACGACATGCTGCGCCGGGTCCAGGGCACCTTCAAGCTGGGCATCCAGTTTCGGAACTGGGGCCGGCGGGGCGACTGCTACATGCACGCCTTCGGGGACATCGGCCGCGACCTCGGCATGGGCAACTTCCATCAGTACTGGCTGCGGGGCCTGCGCGAAGGATATGCCGAACGCTTCTGGAACTATTCGGTCAACGAGACCGCCGCCTTGGCCAACCGCTTCGACCGCATTGAAAAAATCCCCGGCAGCCCGCTGCCGGGCATCGTCTACGCGTTCCACTTCGACGCCTCCCTGTACGCCCGGTATCTGCGGGAATTCAGCGAACGGCTCGGCGTCGTCCGGACCGAGGGCAGGATCGCGCGGGTGGAGCGCCGTCCGGCGGACGGTTTCATCGACGCGCTGGTGCTGGCGGACGGCACGCGCGTGGCGGGCGACCTGTTCGTCGATTGCACCGGTTTCCGTGGACTGCTGATCGAGCAAACGCTGGGCACGGGGTACGACGACTGGTCGCACTGGCTGCCGTGCGACAGCGCCGTCGCGGTAGCAAGCGAACCCGCGAGGCCCGTTGGGCCGTATACGCAGGCGATCGCCCGCGACGCCGGTTGGCAGTGGCGGATTCCGTTGCAGCACCGGATCGGCAACGGCCACGTCTATTGCAGCCGCTACATCAGCGACGACGAGGCCACCGCCACCTTGCTCGACAACCTGGACGGCGAGCCGCTGGGCGAACCCCGGTTGCTGAGATTCACAACCGGCAGGCGCCGGAAGTTCTGGAACCGGAACTGCGTCGCGCTGGGCCTGGCGAGCGGCTTCATGGAGCCGCTGGAGTCCACCAGCATCCACCTCATCCAGACCGGTGTCAGTTGGCTGGTGCGCCTGTTCCCGGACCGGCGATTCGAGCAGGCCAACATCGACGAGTACAACCGCCACTGCCTGTTCGACTTCGACCGCATCCGCGACTTCCTGATCCTGCACTACAAGGCCACCGAGCGGAACGACGCGCCGTTCTGGCGGGACTGCCGGAACCTGGCCGTGCCGGACCGGCTCAAGCACCGGCTGGCGCTGTTCGAAGCCGCGGGGGGCGTCTACCGCGAACTGGGCGAACTGTTCACCGAGGCGGCCTGGCTTCAGGTGATGCTCGGCCAGAACATCATGCCGCGCGGCTACCATTCCATCGCCGACGGCATCACCTCAGCGCAGCTCCAGCAGTTCCTGCGCGACCTCACGACGATCATCCGCGGCGGAGTGGGGCAGATGCCGCAGCATGAAGAATTCATCCGCGCGCACTGCGCGGCGCAGCGATAGATCGTCGCGCCGCCACTGGAACCGGGAATGTGGATGACGGCGTCGCAATAGATCACCGGCGAGTCCTTCCATCCACGGTTTCTGGGATTTTTTACTTAGAAAGTGAAAAAAGGCGGGATATTTTCACTTAGTACATGAAAATTGCAGACAAAATGCCTAAAATGGCCGCAATATCCACCACCGCGAGGCCCCGATGTTCGAGCGATCGCTCAAGAAGCCCCTGGAATCCGGCAAGAGCTTTTTCCTTTTCGGGCCGAGGGGAACCGGCAAAACCACGTGGCTGAAACACCATCTGCCTCAAGCGCCGTTCATCAACTTGCTGCAATCCGAATTCTATAACCGGCTGTCAGCGAATCCCGGGCACATCAGGGACCTGATTCCCCCAGACCGCCCGGACTGGGTCGTCATCGACGAAGTGCAGCGCATACCGGCGCTGCTTAACGAGGTGCACGACTTGATCGAGGCTCAGGGGCAAAACTTCATCCTTACCGGTTCCAGCGCCCGGACATTGAGGCGCAAGGGCGTCAACCTGTTGGCTGGCCGCGCCCGCACCTACTTCATGCACCCGTTGACGGTGAGCGAGCAGGGCGAAGCCTTCGAGCTGCGCGATTCCCTGAACTTCGGCCATTTGCCCGCCCGGTTCAACGACAAGGATCCCGGCAGGTACCTGAAGGATTACGTTCAGACTTACTTGCGGGAAGAAGTCATGCAGGAGGGCTTGACCCGCAACATCGGCCATTTCTCCCGCTTCCTGGAAGCCGCGAGCCTGTCCCAGGGGCAAACCATTAACATCAGCGGGGTCGCCACCGAGGCGCAAGTTGCGCGGCCGGTCGCCGAGAACTACTTCTCCATTCTGGAGGATCTGCTGATCGCCGTGCGGTTGCCGGTGTTTTCCCGGAAGGCGAAACGCAAACTCATTGCGCAACGGAAATTCTACTTCTTCGATGCCGGCGTGTTTCGGGCCATCCGTCCGATGGGACCCCTGGACTCCGAAGCGGGAGTGACCGGCCCGGCGCTCGAAACCCTGGTGCTCCAGGAATTGCGGGCGATAAACGATTACGGAGAGTACGACTACCGGCTGTTCTTTTGGCGCACCCGGGGCAAGCTGGAAATCGACTTCGTGCTCTACGGCCCGCGCGGTCTACTGGCCATCGAAATCAAGCGATCGACGAAGCTTCAAAGCAAGGACACCAGGGCGCTCAGGGAATTCAGGAAGGACTATCCGCCGGCGAAATGCTTCATCTTCTACGGTGGCACAACGCGATTGTACCCGGGCGATATCACCGCCCTGCCGGTCGGACAGGCGCTGAAGGAACTCGATGCGATACTTGACAACGGTGGCCAGTCCGATTGACCGGCCATCCGCCACTCACGTTGGGAATTGACAGACTGTAGCCCGCTGGCTACATTTCGCGCATGTTCGATGTTCGCAAGACAAAGGTCTACACCAAGTGGTTGGACAGCTTGCGGGACACGCGCGCCCGGGCTCGCGTCCTTGTTCGGGTTGAGCGGCTGGCCGCAGGAAACCCGGGCGATGTCCGGTCGGTGGGCGAAGGCGTTTCGGAACCTTAATTCCCTGTTAAGCAGCCGACTATCGCGGTATTCGGTCGATCGAGCCTCGTGGATGGCAGGCGCGCCGACGGATTGGAGTCTCGCGCGATGGGCCGATGCGCAGAAGGGCCGGAAACAGGCGTTTCGGCACCCTGCCGGGCGGTTTTTGCCGCCACCGGAGGGAGGGTCTCCCCGCCGCGGCCCGGCGTTGCGGGATCGGGAGCGGTCAGGCAGCCAGCGGGGCTGGCGGGGCACGCGCCTCCAGGTGCCGCATCGCCGCGTACAGCCACTGAAGCCTGAAGTTCGTCCTGGCGAACTTCAGGCCCAGCCGGCGCCCGGTGCGCACCATGTACGCCGCGGTCCTCATCACGTAGCGGATCACCGGGGCGATGCCGTGGCGGCGCGCCCGCTTCGACAGCGCCGTGAACTGCACCGCCCTGAGCAGCACCTGCGCGATCTGGCCCAGCGCGTAGAACGCCTGGTTGGCCCGATACCCCCGGCACGGCGGGTGATGCAGGTCCATGTCCCGAAGCGGACCCTTGAACGCGTTCTCCTGCCCCTGCTTGCCCCGGTGGCGGCGCACCAAGTCCTTCAACCCGATATCGTTGCGCGAGACCAGCATCACCGTGTATCTGGGCACCAGCAGCCCCTGGCCGTTCTCCGTGCGCCGGCGCACCACCACGTAGTGCTGCCCGGCATCCCAGCCGGCGGGCCGGTGGGTGGCGAAGATCGCCTCCTCCTCCATCCCGATGTCCGTCCAGGCCGAGTCTTCAAGCCCCTCCAGCTGCTCCAGCACCGGCTTGCGCCACCCCCGGTGGGTCAGGCTGATGGAGTAATCCCATCCCCGCGCGGCGCACCGCCGCACCAGGGCCCCCTTGTAGTAGGCGTTGTCGGCGCGCAGCCACACCGGCGTGCCTTCGGGCAGCATCGGCGCGACCCATTCCAACTGCTTGCGCCAGTTCAGCGTCACCCGGCCCCCGCCGGGGCACAACTGCCCCGCCGCCCACAGCCCGCCCAGGAACGTGGCGTGCAGCCAGTAGCCGCGCCGGCCCTCGTAATCCGGCCGCGCCCGCTGGAACAGCCGCCCGTCCACCTCGATCCCGGTGGCGTCGATGAACACCGGCACGTAGCCCCGGACCCTCGCCTCGTACGCCACGATCTCCGGCGCCACCCGCTCGGCAAACTCCCGCGCGGCCTCCCAGAGCCCCTTCACGTCGGCCACCCGCAGCCGCGACAGCCACTCCCCGGCCCGGCGCGACTCCGGCGCCCGGCCCAGACCCAGCAGCGTGCACGCCACCGCATCGGCCCGCAGCGCGTCCAGGTCCGACAGCGCCCCGTGACCGCGCGCCAGCGAAGCGATCATCGACCACAGCATCTCGGCATCGCTCGCGCCGCGGTCGCGCACCTTCACGCTGACCGCCTCCTCCAGCAGCTTGAACAACTCGAACCGCCGTGCCGTGTGCGCCAAAATGGACGAGCCGCCAAAGCCGGTCAGGCCCAAATCCGTGAACTCCATCTCCACCCTGGGCGGGCGGATTTTGCGCTTCTTCAAGACTCACCCCGCAGGTGAAAGTTGCGGAGCTGCTATTTTCTCACACAAGTCCCTGTGCGACATCAGGTTTTTGGCTTTCGGCTATACTGCTTAACAGGGAATTAGGGTTTCGGAACTGCGCATCGACTATGGACCGGGCTACCGCGTATATTACAAAAAGCAGGCCCGCACGATCATTATTCTGTTGGCCGGCGGGGACAAGCGCACGCAAAGCGACGATGTCAAAACGGCGTTGCGCCTCGCACGAAACCTGTAGGTGTCGACCATGACCAAGACCGTTACCTCACCGTACGATGTCGCCGAACACCTCCGCACACCGGAGGAGATGGCGTCCTATCTGGAAGCTAGCATTGAGGAGGCCGATGGCGACGCCGCGTTCATCGCCAGGGCGCTGGGGGACATTGCCCGCGCCAGGGGCATGTCTCAGGTCGCAAGCGATGCCGGGTTGTCCCGCGAGAGTCTCTACAAGGCGCTTTCGGGAGAACGCAAACCGACATTGGACACCGTTCTCAGAGTCGTCGGCGCCTTGGGCTTGAAACTGCGCGCCGAAGCCGTGCTGGATTCGGAGGCGGTTGGGTAGGGTGCGCCGGTGGCGGTTGTCGCCGTTGTCCATATGCGATCGTCGAATTCACGCAAGGCGAGAACTGGCCCAAGACACGCATCGGCAATTTCACAATTTTACGTCGGTCTCGCCCGAATCCGGCATTGGGATTACATTGGGCCATAGTCGAACATTGGGAGCGCCCATGAGCGCCAAAGCTGTTCGGTCGCGTCGCTGATTGACAATAAAGACGTTGAGCGAGAGAACATCACGACGGTGCGCATGGAAACGCAAAGGAGTTTCAATAATCCGGGTGGCTTTCGACGACCGGCCATCTGGATGCAAGCGCAAGACGGAGCCGGCAAGCGCCATGTCCTGAAGGAGCACCAACCACCGGACGAGTGCGTCGGGGATTTTGGGAAGGAACTCTTGAGGTTGATGGAGGACTGGAACATGGATGGAACGATCAGCGCAGCGGATTTGAGGGCGGCGCATCTTCGATCATGAGCAGGTGATGCAGACTCGACAAAGACCATTGCTGGGTTTCTGGCAGATCTGGAACATGTGTTTTGGATTTCTCGGCATTCAGTTCGGGTTTGCGCTTCAGAATGCCAACGCCAGCCGGATATTCCAGACACTGGGGGCGGATATCGATACGCTGCCGCTGCTGTGGGTGGCTGCGCCGCTGACCGGGCTGGTGGTGCAGCCCATCGTCGGCTACATGAGCGACCGGACCTGGAATTTTCTCGGACGCAGGCGGCCGTACTTCTTTTTCGGGGCCATCTTTACGACCCTGGCCCTGGTGGTGATGCCCAATTCCCCGGCGTTGTGGGTGGCGGCGGGGACGCTGTGGATTCTGGACGCGTCCATCAACATCACCATGGAACCGTTCAGGGCGTTTGTGGGCGACAACCTGGCGCCGAGTCAGCGCTCCACCGGCTATGTGATGCAGAGCTTCTTCATCGCGCTCGGGGCGGTGGTGGCATCGGCATTGCCGTGGATGATGAGCAACTGGTTGGGGATTGCGAATACGGCGCCGGCAGGCGAGATTCCCGATTCCGTTCGCTATTCCTTCTACTTCGGGGCTGCCGTCCTGTTCTGTGCGGTCATGTGGACGGTGGTCAGCTCGCGGGAATACGACCCCGAGGAACTGGCTTCCTTCGAGGACCCTGCCGGAGACAGCGCAGAACGGGCACAAGGTTCGGCGACCGTGTTTCGTCCCAGGCACGCCGTGATATGGACGGGAATCGGCGTTGCAGCCCTGGCTCTGGCGGCGATACTGGGCGCGGACCCGCCCATCTACCTGCTGGCGGCCGGCATCACCGTATTCGGGCTGTTGCAGTGGCTCGCCATCGACATGCAGCGGCGCGGAAGCGTGGAAAACCTCTACTTCGACATGTGCCGCAACCTGGTGGAAATGCCGGAGACGATGAAGCGCCTTGCGTGGGTGCAGTTCTTTTCCTGGTTTGCGCTGTTCGCCATGTGGATCTACTCGACGCCCGCGGTAACCGCCTATCACTACGGTACCGACGATGTCACTTCACTGCTCTATAACCAGGGCGCCGATTGGGTGGCCGTTCTGTTCGCCGGCTACAACGTCGTCGCCGTCGCCGCAGCGATGACGATCCCCCTGTTCATCCGTTGGCTGGGCCTGTTTCGCTCGCATCAGCTCAACCTGTTGCTCGGTGCGGTCGGGTTGGCGTCGTTCCTGGTCATCAGGGACCCGGCGTGGTTGCTGGTATCCATGGTGGGCGTGGGCTTTGCGTGGGCGTCCATCGTGTCGATTCCCTACGCGATCCTGGCCAACGCCATTCCGGCGGCGCGCATGGGCATCTTCATGGGCATCTTCAATTTCTTTATCGTCATACCGCAGTTGCTGGCCGCTGCGGTGCTCGGCATTATCGTGGAGCACGTGTTTGGCGGACGGGTCATCCTCGCCCTTCCGTTGGCCGGCCTTTCGATGGTTGTGGCCGCCGCGGCGGTGCGTTTCGTGGAGCGGCAGCCATCCTCATGACTTCATATTCAGGTGAAAAGCAATGAGTCCAAGTTCATTCAGATCGGCAATATCATTCAGACCGACAAGTTCGTCCGGATCAACGAGGCCAATTGGATCGATGTTCGTCAGAGCCGGGTTGACCGGTGTGATCGCGGCCTTGTGCGTCGCCGTATTCGCACTGGAAGCGGCCGCCCAGACCGCCACCTTCCGGAACCCGATCCTTCGCGGCGGATATCCCGATCCGTCCATCACCCGGGTGGGCGACGACTACTACATCGTCAACTCCACGTTCGAGTACTTTCCCGGTCTGCCCATCCACCGCAGTATCGACCTGGTGAACTGGGAACTGGCCGGGTACGGCATCCAGGACCCCGACCTGTACCGGGACGAGGTCAACCTGGTGGACGTGCAGTCCAACGGCGGCATTCACGCCCCGTCCATCCGCTGGCACGATGGGCTTTTCTACGTCATCACGACGAATGTCTACAATTCGGGGCCCGGTCTGCCCACCCGCATGGTGAACTTCATCATCACCGCCGAAGACGTGGCCGGTCCCTGGTCCGAGCCCCACGTCATCGACGGCGCGCCGGGCATCGATCCGGACATCTTTTTCGACGATGACGGCAGGGTCTGGTACGTGGGCAACCACGGTCCCCCGGATCCGGAGTTCAACGGCCAGGGGGAAATCTGGTTGCAGGAGCTCGATCCGGAGAACTGGCAGCTCATCGGCGAGCGGCACTTTCTTTGGCGGGGCGCCTGCGACGGCACCTGGGCGGAAGGGCCGCACATCTACAAGCGCGACGGGCGCTACTATCTGCTCATCGCCGAGGGCGGTACGGGCTACAACCACGCGGTCATGATCGCGGTTAGCGATGAAATCACCGGGCCGTACATATCCAACGACCGCAATCCCATCCTCACGACGCGGAATCTTTCCTACAGCAACTGGGTGCACAGCACCGGCCATGCCGACTTGGTGGAACTGGCCGACGGGCGCTGGTACATGGTGGCGCTGGGCAAGCGCAACGACGAGCAGGGCGACTCCAACATGGGGCGCGAATCGCACCTGGTTCCGGTGGCCTGGGAGCGCGAGCCGTTCGAGTGGAAGGAGGTCAAGTACGAGTGGCCGGTCGTGGCGCCCGAAACGGGGCGCGTGGAAAGACGCACGCCGCTACCCTTCGAAGGCGCCGCGCAACACCGAAACGACGCCTTTGTCGACGACTTCGACACCGAAACGCTCGATCTGCAATGGAACTTCCGGCGAGTTCCGATGCCCGGAATCTACTCCCTGGCCGAACGGCCGGGACACCTGCGCCTTTATGCCCACCCCAACGTGATCGCCGAGCGTGGACGGGCGGCCCTGATGGGGGTACGGCAGCAGGAGAGCGATTTCGAATACAGCGCGAGGATGGCCTTCTCCCCGCAACAGGACAACGTGGAAGCCGGCGTCAGCCTGTTTCAGAAGGACAGCAACTACCTGAACTTCACGGTGGCGCGGCGTGGTGACGTCAACGTCCTGCGGCTGGTGCTGGCGGAAGACGGGTCGGAGCCGCGCACCGTCGAAGAGCGAGAGCTTGCGGACTACGACGGCGAAATCGTATTCCGGGTGGTCTCCAAGGACAGCCGGTATGTGTACGAGTATTCCCTGGACCGGGGCAACACCTTCGCCGAATTGGCAGAAACCGACGCCGCCCGGTTGTTGAGCCGGGGCTACACCGGCGCCTATCTTGGGGTATACAGTAGTGGCAACGGCGAGGACTCGGGGGAATATGCCGACTTCGACTGGGTGCGATACAAGGGCTTCGAGAGGCTGTAGGCGATGAGGGGGTATCTCATGAACTGGATGTGCAGGCGGGCGGGAAGCGGAGAAGGTCCGCTGGCCTGGAATCGCGAGCGGACCGGACCGCGGTCGACCCGCTATCGCGGTCATCGCAGTCTGAACTGGATGCGCGTACGGTTGCGGAGAGGGTTGTTTACGGCGGTGGCTGGGGTGGTGGCTGGGGCGGTGGTTGCGGCCGTGGCGGCGGCCATGATTCCGGTGGCTGCTGTCGGCCAGGAATCCGGAGCGGCGCCGCCCAACGTCGTCTTCATCATCACCGACGACATGAGCTGGGCGCACATGGGCGCCTACGGCAGCGACGAAATCGACACGCCCAACCTCGACCGGCTGGCCGGCGAAGGCGTGATCTTCGAGAACGCCTTCGTCAGCACGCCCTCTTGCACGCCGTCGCGAGCGTCGGTCCTCACCGGAAGGAACGGATTCGAACTGGAGGAGGGCGCCTCGCTCTGGGGGTATCTGCCGGCCAAGTTCCCGACGTATACGGAGTTGCTCGCGGAGCAGGGTTACCGGGTCGGGGCCACCGGCAAGGGCTGGGCGCCCGGTTTCCTCATCGACCGGGAAGTCAATCCGGCCGGCCAGCCGTACAACCAGATCCGGAACGCGCCCTTTGAAGACCTGTTCGATTCCGTGGCGATGTCGGATATCGACTACGCCGCCAATTTCGAGGCGTTTCTGGATTCGACTGACCCGGATCGGCCGTTCGCGTTCTGGATGGGAACCTATGAACCGCATCGGGGCTACACGCAGGGGATCGCGGCGGCGACAGGCAAGGACCCGGCGGTAGTGACGGTGCCGGCGTTCCTCCCGGATGTACCGGAGGTCCGGGACGACATCACCGAGTACTACGCCGAAATCGAGCATGTCGACAGGCACGTGGGGCGGTTGCTGGAGGCGCTGACCGAGCGCGGGCTGCAGGACGATACCCTCGTCATCTTCACCTCGGACAACGGCATGCCGTTTCCGCGGGCGAAGGCCACGCTCTACGACTACGGCACGCGCATGCCGCTGGTCGCGTGGTGGGGCGATAACATCGAAGGCGGGCAGAGGGTCGACGAATTGGTCAGTCACACCGATATCGCGCCGACGATTCTGGAGATCGCCGGAGTGGAGGCGCCTTCGGAAATGAGTGGGCGGAGTCTCGCGTCCCTTCTGACCGGGGAGCCGAGTCAGGCGTCCCGCGACGCGGTCTACATGTATCGGGAGCGGCACGGTTTCTATGCCGGTACCGGGGGAATGTCGACTCCGGCCCGGGCCATCAGAACGCAGGACTATCTGCTGGTCTGGAATACGAGCCCGGACGTGATGCCTCGCGACGTTGACGGCGGCCCCACCAATTCGTTCATGATCGAACACGCCGAGGAGTACCCGTCGCTGTACGAACACAGCTTCGGCTTGCGGGACGAATATCAACTCTATGACGTGCGTGCAGACGCCTTCCAGATGCACAATCTGGCGGGCGACGAGGCCTACGCCGAGGTGTTCGAGAGCCTCCGTTCGCAGCTATTCGCCTACCTGGAGTCCCGCCGGGACCCGCGCGTGCTGGGTGATGCCGCGAGTTTTCTCTACGCTCCGTATTTCGGCGTTGTCTTCACGCCCGGACTGTTGCAGTGGTCACCCGAGCAGCAGGGCCAGGACCTGACATTCGACGAGCGGCGCGACTTGTTGAGCAAGGCGTATTCCAGTATCGGCGAAATCGAGTTCTTCCAGCGAATGATCGCCGGACAGGCGGGGAGGTTGTGATGGAGATTCGACTTGGTGGAACGGTATCCCCGCGGCAATGTGCTGGCGCCAGCGCCGGAACCAGCGGTTCGGTGCTCCTGCGGGTTGGCGCCGGCGTGGCCGGCCGGCTTTCGCCGCGCCATTACGCGGCCAGTGGAGCGCGGAGGAGCGCTTGCCGCAGGCTGCCAGCCTTGGTCGCGGGCGTTCTTGCTTGCCTGATGATCGTGTCCGGCTGCACGGACACGGCGGATACGGTTGATGCGCCTGGATCGGTCAACACGCCCGATTCAGGCGGCACACTCGGCATGCCCGATGACCGCCCGCCCAACTTCGTCATTCTGTTCGCCGATGACCTGGGCTACGGCGACCTGGGCAGTTACGGGCATCCCACCATCAAGACGCCCCACCTGGATCGGCTCGCCCGGGAAGGGCTCAGGCTCACGCAGTTTTATTCTGCCGCGCCGCTGTGTACGCCGAGCCGGGCGGCCTTGATGACCGGTCGGCTGCCGATCCGAAACGGCATGGCGGGGCGGCGCGGCGTATTGTTTCCGGATTCTGCCGGCGGATTGCCGTCGTCGGAGACCACGATCGCCGAGGCGCTCAGGGCTCAGGGCTATGCCACTGCCACGGTCGGCAAATGGCACCTGGGCCACATACCGCAACATCTGCCCACGGCGCACGGGTTTGACGAATACTTCGGTCTCCCCTATTCCAATGACATGCGCCCCGAGAACAATTGGGACTATGCCAGTGAGAATTTTCCGGTTCTGCCGTTAATGGAAGGAACGGAAGTGATCGAGCGAATCGTCGACCAGAGCCTGCTCACCGAACGCTACACGCAGCGGGCGATCGAGTTCATCGAGGCGAACCGGTCGCAACCCTTCTTTCTCTATTTGCCCTACACGGCGCCGCATACGCCGCTGATGGTCACCCCGGAACGGGCCGGCGCCAGCAAGCGGGGCCTGTACGGCGACGTGGTCGAGGAAATCGACTGGAGCGTGGGAGAAATCGTCGCGGTGATTCAGCGTCTAGGGCTGTCCGAGGATACCCTGGTCATTTTCACCAGCGACAACGGCCCGTGGGGGTGGGCCGGTCTCAACGGTGGCTCGGCCGGTTTGCTGCGCGGCAAGAAAGGCAGTCCGTGGGAAGGTGGATACCGGGTACCCGCCATCGTCTGGATGCCCGGTACGGTGCCGGCCGACGTCGTGTCGGATGCTCTCGGGACCACGATGGATCTGTTCCCCACGTTCGTGAACATGGCCAGCGGGGAGGTGGGCGATTACCCGGACCTGGACGGTATCGACATCACGGAGACTTTCCTGGAGCTGCGTACCGTGCGCGAGCGAGTCATCTATTACCGGCAGGACGACTTTGTGGCGTACCGGCACGGCGCCTGGAAGCTCTTTGTCAACGATCCGAATCCATGGTCGGACGAAATACAGGACAGCGACCTGCCGCTGCTCTACAACCTCGAAGTCGATCCGTCCGAGGCGTTCAACGTGGCGGAAGAACACCCCGAGGTGGTGGAACAGATCACGGCGCTCGCCACCGCCCACAGCGACTCCGTCGTAAGAGTGCCCTCCCAACTCACCGCGATATTGCCCGAATTCCAGGAAGAATATGATCGCTACCACAACAATCAGTAGCGGTGGCCCTGATTGGCATTGAGGCTGGCCCGTTCGCCCCACCGCCACGGCAGCGCAAATCCTGCGGAAAGACACAGAAACGAGCATGGAATGGCCCCGGTGAGTGATGTATATTTGATTTCAGGTTCAGCGCTGACGGCGCAGTCTGCTATGACGCGGAGCAACGGACTATGCGAAACACCATATTATTAGCCCTTGTCCCGCTCTTGTCCTTCGTTGGAGCGACAGGAGCCCAAGAATCATCCGGTGTCGAGGAATCTCCCGACCGTCACGAACGGCAATTCACAACTGGGGAAGCCTTGGATTTGCAGGAGCAGTTGGTAGAATTTCGTGTCGACTTTGACGTTGATATCAAAATGGACGACTCCTCGCGAGTGTTATCGGTACACTTGGAGAGAGTGACGGAGACCGACGGCCACGGTTTTCTGAGCTTAAAATGGCAGCGTCGCGAGGTTGCTAACCTTGAGCTCGTTGAACTAGGAGATGATTTGTTCGTCATCGCGAACGCCACGGGGCAAGTGTATTCGAAAGCTCCCCTTGGACGCTGGCACATTGAGGAAGAAGGCTCTCTTCCAAAATTAAATATCTACGCCGGTCCTGCGGTCGGCTCCTTGATCACCAACGTTGAGGCAGCTTTGGGCCATCTCTGATAGCAGGGCCCTGCACAGTCGACATGCCTTCCGATACGAAGACCCGCGGTCACCTCGCGTTGATTGCCGCTTACGGGACAGTGGGCATTCCTACTTTGGCGGTTGTCGGTGTGTTGTCTGGGGCCATGCAAGTGCAAGACTTGGATCCTCTTCTCAAAGCGGTGTGGCTTGTTGTTGGCCCCATTGCAGGGCTTGTCTTCGGGTATTATTTCAGCGCCAACCGACAGTAAGACACGTCACCGCAATATGGTTGAGCGGCAGAATGTACGGGTTGGACGGATTGTCGCGTGGAGCTTCACGCCCTTGCGGGTTCGCGTGGCCCTGTCGGTTTTCGGCGCGCTTACTATCCTAGCTCCCGCCTGGGCACAATCCCCGCCCACGCCAGAACGCCCCAACATCCTCTGGCTGGTCGCCGAGGACTTGAGCCCTTATCTCGCCACGTTTGGTGACCCTACCGTCTCCACGCCCAATCTCGACCGGCTTGCGGCCGAGGGGGTGCGTTATACCAACGTGTTTTCGGTCTCCGGCGTCTGCTCTCCGAGTCGGGCCGCGCTGGCCACGGGTATGTATCCCACCAGCATTGGCGCTCACCACATGCGCACCACCTACCAGCAGCCCGAAGCCAGGGAAATGGGCATCATCGACTACGAGGTCGTGCCCCCGCCGCATGTCAGGATGGTCAGCGAGATCATGCGCGAGCACGGTTATTACACCGCCAACAACTCCAAGGAGGATTACCAGTTTCATCCGTCGTTGATGGCGTGGGACGAGACCAGCCTGTTCGCTCACTGGCGCAACCGGCCCGAGGGCAAGCCGTTCTTCTCGATATTCAACTTCGGGGTGACCCACGAAGGCCAGATCTGGAACCCCGCTACGGTCTGGAATCTGCGCTACGGCCGGGAAGTGTTTCCACCGGACCGGAATCAGGAGTTGGTCTGGTTTCCATTTCCTCCGGGCGTGGAAAAGGAGTTGCACATCCCCGCGGATCTTGACGTTCCCATTCCGCCGTACCTCCCGCAAACGCCCGCAGTCATCAATGATGTTCGCCGGATGTACTCCAATGTCGTCGAGATGGACAGCTACGTCGGCGTCGTGCTGAACCAGTTGGAAGAAGACGGGTTGTTCGATGAGACCATCATTGTCTGGTACACGGACCACGGCGGCCCGCTGCCGCGTCAAAAGCGATTGCTCTACGACTCGGGCCTGCACGTGCCGATGATCGTACGCTATCCCGGCGGGGAACGGGCCGGCGAGTTGGACGACCGGCTGATCAGCTTTGTCGATTTCGCGCCGACGCTACTGTCCCGGGCGGGCATACAGGCGCCCGACTACATGCAGGGCAGGGCGTTCGACGGCGAGTTTGAGGAGGACGAACGTCCCTACATCTTCGCCGCAGCCGACCGCTTCGACGGCCACTACGACACGATCCGGGCGGTGCGGGACAAGCGATACAAGTACCTGAGAAATTATCAGCCCGAGCGCGGTTATTACCTGCCCCTGGACTACAGGGAACAGATGGCGACCATGCAGGAGCTGTTGAGGCTGCGGGATGCCGGCGAACTGAACGAAATCCAGTCCCAGTGGTTTCGCTCGTCCAAGCCCGAAGAGGAATTGTTCGACACGTGGAACGACCCCTACGAGTTGAACAACCTGGCCGACGACCCGGCCCATGCGGAGCGACTGGCAGAGTTCCGGCAGGCACTGCAGGAGTGGATGGACGATACCGGTGACATGGGCTTCATCCCCGAGACGGATCTGATCGATCAGTTCTGGCCCGGAAGTCAACAACCGGACACCGCCGCTCCGGTGGTCGAAAGCGCCCGCGCGGAAGTAACGATCGCAAGCGCCACGGAAGGCGCCTCCATCGGGTATCGGCGCCAGGGCGAAGCGGTGCCCTGGATAGGTTGGAATCTGTACGCCGGACCACTACGACTCGAGCCGGGCGAGCGAATCGAAATCGTGGCCCATCGCCTCGGCTACGCCCCCAGCGAGACAGTAACCTACACGCATCGTTGAGCGGCCGAACTGCCCCTGTTGTTTGCGGGCCACATAAGGATGCATGCGAATGCAGATGAATACGTATGCAGGCCACTCCCCGGAACGTCACTTGCGCCTATAATTCGCCGGATACCTCATCACGGCATAACATCGGGAGTGAAAAATGGCGCGAAGCAAGAGGTCGAGAGCACGCACACGTAGTATTTCCGGGGGGGGGGCACTCAAGTTCAGCCCGCTCTCACTGGCGGTGGCCACGGCTGTAGGCTCAATGGCCGGGCACGTGATGGCGCAGGAATCCGAGGACGCTCAGGCGGCCGAGGATGAGCAGATGATCGAAGAGATTGTGGTGACCGGTTTTCGCCAGAGTCTCCAGAATGCGATGGAAATCAAGCGGGATTCCGAACTGATCGTCGAGGCGATCTCCGCGGATGAATTCGGCAAGCTTCCCGACAACAGCATCGCAGAGGCGCTGACGCGTTTGACCGGTCTGGCCGGACAGCGCCTTAACGGACGCCAGCAGGTCATCAGCATTCGCGGTCTGGCGCCGGATTTTTCTACCGCGCTGCTTAACGGACGCCAGCAGGTAAGCGCCGGCGACAACCGCGGCGTCGAATTCGACCAGTATCCTTCCGAGTTGCTAAGCGAGGTGGTCGTTTACAAGACCCCTGCGGCGTCGCTGACGGGACAAGGGCTCGCCGGGACGGTGGACATGCGCACGATCAGCCCCATCGGGTATGGCGAGCGCACAATTTCGGCTACGGTACGCAACGAGTGGACGGAGTTTGGCGCGCTAAACCCCGAGGTCGGTGACAGCGGATTGCGATACAGCTTGTCCTACACCGATCAGTCGGAGGACGGCACTTTGGGCTGGGCCCTTGGTTATTCCCGGATCGACTCTCCGAGCCAGCGGGAAGTCATCGACCTGTGGGGATACAATCCATATGGGCCCGCTGACGGTGCCTTGGCTCTAACCGGCGCCAACGCGTTCTCAAAGTCGGGTTCGCTGGAGCGGGACGGCATAATGGCCGTGCTCGAATTCCAGCCCAGCGACCGCGTTTCCTCGACCATCGATTTGTACAGCTCGAACTTCGAAGAAACAATCCTGGTCCGGCAAATCGGAATGCCGCTGTTCCCGCCCTGGTTTGGTTGGGCATACGGAACGACGATGAGCGACCAACAGGTTAGCGATGGATTCGTAACCGACGGCACATACAACAATGTCAAGACTGTGCTCAGCCACAATCTGGAAGCGCGCGATGCGAGCTTGTGGGCGGCCGGCTGGAACTTGGAGACGGATATCGGCGAGGCGTGGACCGCAACCGTTGATGTCAGCCATTCCGCGATTGATCGCCAGGACATTATTCTCGGGCTCAATACCGGTACTGGGCCCCATCAGTCTGAAGGCGCCGTAGACGACATCAGTTTCTCGGTAGGCGCTGGCGCGCCCGTTTTTTCGTCCTTGCTGGACTATACCGTTCCTGGCGCTACTAGCCTCACAAGTCCGCAAGGTTGGGGCGCTTGGGGTTCCGGTATCCCGGGCGGCCAGGTTGGATACGACAACAGGCCTTCGATCGACGACGAGTTGACGCAGATCCGGTTGAGCGCCGAGCGCTACATGGATGGGCCGATCGGCAGCGTCGGTTTCGGCGTGCAGTTCGACAGCCGCACCAAGTCCAGGATCAACAGCGATGAAGGATTCCTTGCGCTGGTATCCGGCGAACTGAGCCAGGAATTCTCGCCCACCGGATCGGTGACTATTCCCTTCGGTCTGCCCGCGATTGCGACCTTTGATCCCGTGGCGATGTGGGAAAGTGGAATCTATCGTCGAGTGGACAATTTCCACGGAGGCGTCCTTTCCGGCGATTGGTCCGTAGACGAGGACATCGCTCTTGCCTACCTTCAGTTCGGCATTGACTCTGAGGTCGGAGATACGCCTGTGACGGGTAGTTTCGGCGTCCAGGTAGTGAGTACGGATCAGAGTTCGACAGGATCGAGCGCAAACAACGGACAAGCGCTATCGGCCGAAGCAGCTCGACTGCAAACGGTTAGCGGTGGCGCAGACTACACGGAGTACCTGCCGAGCCTGAACCTGAATTTCGAGGTCGACGATGGCCAGTATATTCGCTTCGGGCTGGCTCGAACTCTGGCCCGCGCGCGGATGGACGAAATGCGGGCGAGTCGCTCGGTCAGTTTCAATGCTGCGTTTGCCGGTTCCACGGACCCGGCGAATTCACCTTGGGGCGGCAGCGGCGGCAATCCAGAACTCAGGCCCTGGGTAGCAGACTCGATCGACTTGTCCTTGGAGCAGTACTTCCCGGACGGGTTGGGATACTATTCTGTCGCGGTATTCTACAAGCACCTCAGGAACTACATTTATGAATTGCCGAGACTGACGGACTTTGCCGGGTTCCCAACTGGCGACGTGATTCCTGAACTTTCGTCCGGGTTCGTGTCCCGTCCGGCAAACGGCGACGGCGGCGTGCTATCGGGCTTTGAGTTGTCTCTTCAGGTGGCTGGCGAAGCTCTTACGCCGTCTTTGCTGGGATTCGGCGCCGTATTGAACGCTTCGTACACGGATAGCGAGATCGAGCGCGGCACCGGCGACCCATCGACGCCGCTGCCGGGGCTGTCAGACACGGTTTACAACATCACCCTGTACTATGAGCGGGGCGGATTCTCCGCCCGCGTCAGCCGCAATCACCGATCGGATTTCCTCGGCGAAGTGCAGGGCTTCGGTTCAAGCCGCACTTTGCGCTTCATCACCGAGGAAAACCTGTTGGATGCTCAGGTCAGCTACAGCTTTGAAGGCGGGCGTTTCGATGGTTTGACGTTGTATCTCCAGGGAACCAACCTGACCAACGAACCGTTCACCGGCTTCCTGAACAACGATCATCGCCAGGTCAAGGACTGGCAGGAGTACGGCGCGACGTACTTCTTTGGGGGGTCGTACCGGTACTGATAGGGGCGTACCCGTCGGGTCTCTGAGTTCGAGCAGCCTGCCGCTGCGTTGAATGCGGCGGCGGGCCGTCGTGTTTCTGCGCGTCGTCGCGCTTCCTTATCGCGTTGGCGTTGAGCAGCCTCATTAACGTTGAGTAGCAGCTTTGAATATGAGTACCCTCGACACTCTGGCCACTCTCCAAGCGATTACAGCAAGGGCAGGCGCAATTCCTTCACTTCGGGCCGGCGTTTCATTTCTGCCGCCAACTTGCAACTGATGTGCGCGCCGGACAAGAAGGTTCGGAATTGACCGATCGTCTTTTTCTCGTCTCGTGCGTCTCGAAGAAGCAGGCCAGCGCCTCGCTGGCGAAGCATCTCTACCAGTCCCCGCTTTTCAATCTCGCGCGGGCTTCGGTGGAGCGGGAAGAGGCACCCTGGTTCATACTCTCCGCCAAGTATGGCCTCGTGCATCCGGATACCGAGATCGCCCCTTACGACGAGACGTTGAACAGGATGGGCGTTGTCCAACGGCGGGAATGGGCTGCGTGGGTCAAAACTCAAATGGACGAAATGCTCCCGGACGCAGACGAAGTAGTGATATTCGCCGGCCAGCGCTATCGGGAATATCTCGAAGGTTACCTCCGGCGCAGGTTCAATTCGGTGCAAGTGCCCATGGAAGGACTCCGAATCGGTCAGCAATTGAGGTGGTTGAAGCGTGGACAGGGTTGAAGCCACGCTCGGCTTCTACGCGCTCCTGGACGAGCTTGAGCGCCATATCGGCGGGCGGCGACGGGTCGCGGATGCAACGGGGTGGATGCGATGGCCCACTCGTGGCGTCTACTTCTTTTTCGAGCCCGGAGAAAGGCGCTCCGGCAGCGGAGCGGGATCCCGCGTCGTTCGCGTCGGTACGCATGCACTGAAGGCAGGATCGGGGACGACGCTCTGGGGACGGTTGCGCCAACACCGCGGGACTCTCAATCCACCGGGTGGCAATCATCGCGGTTCCATCTTCCGCAAGTTGGTGGGTGATGCGATGACGACGCAAACGCCGAGCCTCAGGTTTGAGACATGGGGCCGGAAGGACAGTGCGTCGCGGGCTGTCCGCGATTCGGAACGGCCGCTGGAGTGCCTGGTCAGCCAGCGCATCGGGGATATGAGCGTTGTTTTCCTGCCCGTGGAGGATGAGCCGGGCCGTGACAGCCTTCGCGGTTTCATCGAAAGGAATGCGATTGCGCTGCTGAGCGGTTATGTCGGAGCCGTGGTGCAACCACCGTCGCCTGGTTGGCTCGGGCGCCATTCAACGCGGGAGCGTGTGAGGCGTTCCGGTCTCTGGAACAATAACCATGTTGACGAGTCGGTCGATTCCATTTTCCATAATGTTTTTCGCGATCTCGTTAATGAGGCGTCGAGGTTTTTGGAGTAATCTAACCTCGCGGTTGGAAATGGTAGACTGCCCCAGAATCGGGCAAGAGAGGAGCACTGGCAAGAGGCACTTTCGATCGGCGGCAGAAATGTGCATATTCACCAACTTGGGCTCGAATAGTCTCTAACGTGACTTTTGATGATGGTCATATGGTAGGATGTGGATCGGTCCATATGGTTTCGGCCATCGCTTTCGGCTGCAGCAACCACCCATCAGCCTACCGGCAGACTTTGATATTGCAGACATCGTGTAAGCGTGCGGGAGCGAGCCAACCAAAATTCTTGATTTTGGGCTGATCGAGAAACATGCATTCCGGACAGCGGAGTTAAGTAAAATAAGAGCAATTATTGAGTGAAGGAGCTAATGATGTTGAGTGTATGGACGACTTCTGTACGGTGGATAATGTCAATTTCGTGTAGAGTAACGTCAACGTGTCTCTTGGCACTAGCGTTTCTGTGTGTATCAGGCGCAGCGTATGGGCAAACACCCTCGAATGGCGCTTCTCCGATGGGTGCTATAAATTTTTCAAATACTTTTAGCTGGCTTTTTGGGGTAGCCATATTGGTTCTCTCGATTGGACTCGTTGGCTTCATGTTTGTTGTTGGGCGAAAGATTCTTCAAGCGTCGTCGGTTGCGTCAAGCCGAGGAAGTTTCGAATGGTATATTGGTCTCACGGCTGCCTGCATTGCTTTATTTGGAATTTTGATTACTGGAGTTTTTGTGTTTATGACACTTCAGATAAATACAACTGCAGAACGCGCTGCGCAATTTGCAGCACAATCGACGGCGGCTAACGTCGCTAGGACTCAGGCCGATAGAGAAATAGCGAGAATATTGGAGGAAGAATGGCCGGCGAGGCTAGATGATGCGGTGCGGAGTGCAGTGCGGCATCTGAATACGCTAACGGTTTTGGGAGAGTACGAGGATGCTCAACAAATTTCTGTAGGCTCTTCTGCAACTGAGATGATTGAGGCCGAATCGAGAGGCTTATTCTTTTTTTCGATTGACTCGAATTTGGAGGGTACATATGAGATAACTGCCGTGGGAAGAGATGATTTCGATCCCGAGATTTCCTTGTTTCAGATGATTGATGATGTACCTCGAAACATAGATTTTGACGACGATAGCTTGGGTGATAGTAATTCACTGATTACAAGAGCGCTAAGTGCTGGGCAGTACTATGTGGAAGTAACAGAGTGGTACGGCGAGTCTGGAACATTTACCTTAACTATTCGGCTTGTGGATTCTGAATAGTTGGTAGTAGGGGCGTGTAAGCCCTATACTTTTCGTGGGGTGTATTGCTCAAAAAATGATCATTTCGCTAGTCCCAAGCTGAAGAACAGGTGGAGCCGACGCTTTGTTTACGGTTTTTGATACTTTCTTAGGAAGGTTGCAAAACAGATGGTAACCTTGGCCGAAATAGCCAAGAGTGGACAAAATTGTGAATACGGAGCGTAGAAATGGCGCGAATGACAACGAGTTTCGACTTGAAATTTTCCGTTCGGGGATGGGCTTTGCACTTGCGACGCTAAAGGCCTCCATGTTGATCAATGGCGGAGCCGCAGTAGCATTGCTGGCTGTTTTTGGAGATCCACTGCAGAGCGCTAAGGGCAACACACTATCCACAATTGCTTGCGCGCTTGTTTGCTTCTCTATCGGAACATTACTTGGGGCGCTTAGTGGTGCATCCGGATATTTGGCACATGTGCAAGCAATTCGTCACCTTCGGCAAAAGGATAAGCAATCTCTCGACCGCGTTGATAAGTGGACGCTGTGCACCATGGGAATGCTAATTTTATCGCTACTCCTGTTTGTTGCGGGCGTCTATTTCTCTTATGGAGCGATCTTTTGAATGGCTTTTGTGCCGTCCAGCGTGCAGTCAACAAAAATCGAACGTCCGCCGGGGTCGCTCCGGGCGGGCCCGACGCTTGCCATTTTCGATGTATCTGGCGTTGCGGCTCGGTCATTTAGTTTTGAAACCGTCAACAGCTGCAGCTTGGCTGAAATGAACGATATAGGAGCACGATCCGACGCATAGCCAATCGGATTTACTTTCATTCCAGAAAGTTCCGTATACGCTCCTCAATCCCGTCACCCGCCCTCACTTCGCATTCCCATATCACAAGCGAGTCCCAGCCCAACTCCCGGAGGCGAACCTGGTTGTCGGCGTCGCGGACCACGTTGCCGTCAAGCTTCGGAAGCCAATAATCGAGGTTCGACTTCGGGCGGCGGGCGATCTTGCAGCCGGGGTCGGAATGCTGGTGCCAGTAACAGCCGTGAACGAAGATGACCTTGCGGCGGCTTGCGAACACCATGTCGGGGCGGCCCGGCAGGCCGTGCCGGTGAAGCCGGTAGCGGTAACCCATGCCGTGAACCAGGCGGCGGACGGCAAGCTCGGGCTTCATGTCCTTGCTTCGGATGGCCCGCATCGTCCGGCTGCGGGTTTCGGGGGATACGCGGTCCATGCGCGCAATATAGCGGGCGTCCGGGCCGGTGGTTGTAGACGCTGAACGCCTGGCAGGGCGGGCCGCCGATCAGGCAGTCCAGTTCGCCGCTGCCGAGCCCCGTGGCGTCCAGCATGTCGTCGGCGGAAATATCTTCGATCGGGCCGGAAAGAAACGCCGCTTCGGGGTGGCTCGCGGCGAACGTCTCGGCGGCGTGCGGGTCGATGTCGTTGCCCGCCAGAATCCGGAAACCGGCTTGGCGGAAACCCTCGGAGAGGCCGCCCGCGCCGCAGAACAGGTCGATCGCGGTGCCGTGCCGGGCGTTCATTGCGCTTCCGGCCCGGCGGTCGGCAGGGTAAGCGGAAGCTGCAGAGACCGTTCCCGGTAGCGTTCCAGGAATTCGGCGATGGCCCGCCTGCCAAGCCAGGCCAGGGATATGCGATGCTTCTCGGCAAGGGCCGAGAGTTCGGTGTACTCTTGCTCCGACACGCTGATGGATATGCGCGGTTTCGTGGCCATGGAAATCGGTTCAGGCGAAGCGGTTTGCAGCACGCTGCATCATGTTGAACAGAATGGTGCGCCTTGCGGCGTTTGTCAAGGGTAGGGGCGCAACAAAGCGGGTGCAGCGGGGTTGACGGTGTAGTTTCGACGGTTTCTCTCGAGGACGCAGTTACCGGCGTTGAGGCATCGGCGATTGGCAGTAGCCGGATGGCAATGATCGACAACACCATCGGTGGGATTTTCGACTGGAAGATGCAAAAATCCGACCCCGACGATCCAGAACGGCCATTCGTAAAGGAGCTAATCGAGCTGGAATTCAACCCTGTGCCGAATGATCCGCTGGAAATTCACGAAGCAAGCCGCCGACGGCGGCGCTTGGCAAACGCCCCGCGATGGATGTTCCATCGAGTGTCGATCATGATGAGTCGATCGTGATGAGGTTTGCGTTTTTCGGCGCGATGGCGCCCTTATCGATTTCGATGCTTGTCATCGCAATTTTGGGGGGCCGTGCCGGTTCCGACCGCGCATTCCGGATAATCCGGCCCGTCGCTGCGTAGCTTGCAGCGGCGAGGTGTGATCGATGGCGGTTCCCTTCAGGCCACTCGCTGTAGTCGGATGCACCGCCGCGGTGATCGGTTGCGGCGGTGATTCGGGCGGTGATCCGGCGATGCCCGCCGTTACCGGCGGCTCGCCGCCAACCGTACCGGCGCCTTCGCCACCGCCCCCCGCCGGCACCGCCACGTTCACCGACGTGACGTCCGCCTCCGGAATCAGCTTCACCGTCGGCTGGTTGCAACGGCTGGAAAATCCCGAAGTGGAGATTATTGTGCCGAGCGGCGCGGCGGCGGGCGACTACGATAACGACGGCGACGTTGATCTCTTCATCGTACGCGGCGACATCGGGCCCAACCTTCTCTATCGAAACAACGGTAATCTGGTATTCGGGGACGTCGCTGCCGAGGCGGGCGTGGCGCTGACAAAATCCGCCTTCGAGAATTTCCGCCACGGCTCCCCCGGGTTTGCCGACCTCGACGGCGATAACGATCTGGACCTGCTGCTGCCGGGCCTGGACAGCGATCCCACGATCGTGTTCGCCAACAACGGCGACGGTACGTTCACGGATGTATCGGCGGGTTCGGGCCTGGATCGCATGCGGTCCGAATACAGCATGTCGCCGGCGTTCGGCGACTATGACCTCGACGGCGATCTCGATCTGATGCTGGCGCACTGGGGCACGCCGCTGGACTTGGTCGGCGGGCCGGGAGATACCGAACACCTCTGGCGCAACGACAGCGACAGCAACGGCATTCGGTTTACCAGCGTCAGCGAATCGACCGGAATCGCGCCGTCGATAGTGGTCAACGTGGACCCGCTCGTGACGCAGCGCACATCCGACAACACGTTCACGCCAATGTTTGCACACATCAACGATGACGCGTTTCCCGACATCCTCGTGGTGGCCGATTTCAACTCGACGCAGGTGTTCATCAACAACGGCGACGGCACGTTCAGCAACGTTACGGACTACGACGTGATCATCGACGGCAACGGCATGGGTTCAGCGGTGGGCGACTTCGACGGCGACGGCGATCTCGACTGGTTCGTCAGCAGCATCCGCGCCGTCGGAGACGACGTACCGACGCACCTCTCGCGCGTCGGTAATCGGCTTTACCGCAACGACGATGGCACCTTCGTCGACGTGACGGTCGAGGCCGGCGTCACGGAGGGCGGCTGGGGCTGGGGAAGCTGTTTTCTGGACTTGGACAACGACGGCGACCTGGACATCTATCACACCAACGGATGGCAGGAGTGGGACGAGTTCGGAGGGTTCACGGCCGACAAATCGAGGGCGTTCGTATCCAACGGCGACGGGACCTTCACGGAGAACGCGGAAGAACTGGGCCTTGACGACACCGAGCAGGGCCGCGGCATCGTTTGTGCGGATTTTGACAATGACGGGGACACCGATATCCTGCTATTGCATATGCACGCCAGAAATGCAGCGACGCTGTGGATGAACCAGGCGACCAACAACTGGTTGAGCGTACGGCTCCGCGGCGCGGCGCCGAATACCCAGGCCGTCGGCGCGCGGGTCGTTGCGACCATCGCGGGCGAAAATCACCTGCGTGAAGTCATCCTCGGCAGCAATTTCGCCTCCCACAACCCCACCGACCAACTATTCGGGTTGGGCGCCATGACGCAGGTCGATCGGCTGACCGTGGAATGGCCCGACGGGGAGCGAACCGTCATGCAGACACTCGCCGCCAATCGGGAGTTGGTCATCGATCATCCGCGGCGATGATTAACCGGCGCAGTCGATTCTTTCCGGTGGCGGCGTCGTTGACGGTATTGGTGGCGGGTTGCGGTGGACCGGGAGGAGGCGATTCCGGCGGAATGGGCGGTGAAATCGTCGGACTCACTCCGGTAGTCCCGGAACCGCAGGGACCCATTGTCGCCCGGCAGTGGAATGAATTGTTGCTTGAGGCCATTCGCAACGATTTCGCCCGGCCGACAGTGCACGCGCGCAACCTGTTCCATGTTTCCGCGGCGATGTACGACGCCTGGGCGGTGTATTCGGATACGGCGTCGACCTGGCTGCTGGGTCGGCAGATCGGGGAATTCGCCTGTGATCTTGCAGAATTCACCCGGCCGGGCGACGTCCGCGCCGCCCGGGAAGAGGCGATCAGCCACAGCGCCTACCGGCTGATTGCACATCGCTTTGCCGAATCGCCGGGGATAGCCGACGTCAGGCGATCATCGAGACTGTTGATGGAGGAGCACGAATTCGACATCGAGGATACGTCGCTCGACTATGCGGCCGGGTCTGCGGCAGCCCTTGGGAACCACATCGCCGACTGCTTCATCCGGTTCGGTTTGCAGGACGGATCGAACGAGGAGGACAACTACGCCATCACGAGCTATGAACCGGTCAATCCCGGTATCGATCCGACGGCGCCGGGCAATCCCGACATCGTCGATCCGGATCGCTGGCAGCCGGTCGCCTTGCCGGTCTTCGTCGATCAGGCGGGCAATCTGCTCGAGGACGGCGTTCCGCCCTTTCTTGGGCCCGAATGGGGCAATGTTGTGCCGTTTGCCCTTGAAGGGGCCGACTTGACCGTCTACCGGCGCGACGAATTCGACTACTACGTCTATCACGATCCGGGTCCGCCGCCGACTTTCCGGGGGGCTGAATCGGACCTCTACAAGCGGGGATTCTCCATGGTCGCGGTTTGGTCCTCGCATCTGGATCCGAGCGACGGTGTGATGATCGACATTTCCCCGGCCGGATCGGGCAACGTGTTGCGCTATCCTACGAGTGGCGAGGAGTACGATGCGTTCTTTGATTTCTTCAACGGCGGCGATGGGGGGTTGGGCTACGCGATCAATCCCGTAACCGGCGCCCCCTACGAGCGGCAACTGGTACCACGGGGCGACTACGCTCGTGTATTGGCGGAATTCTGGGCGGACGGCCCGGATTCCGAAACCCCGCCCGGGCACTGGTTCTCGATCCTCAACGAAGTGGCCGATCATCCCATGCTGGAATTACGGCTGGAGGGCGCCGGCCCGCAACTGGATTCGCTGGAATGGTACGTCAAGGCGTACTTCGCGCTGGGCGGTGCGATGCACGACGCGGCGATCGCCGCGTGGGGCATCAAGGGCTGGTACGACTACCTGCGGCCGGTCTCCGCCATCAGGGCGATGGCGGACCGGGGCCAGAGCTCGGATCCTTCCGCGCCCTCGTATTCGGAGGACGGCATCCCGCTCTTTCCCGGTTACATCGAAGTGGTCCAGCCGGGCGACCCGATCGGCGGCGGTGCCGCCGAGCATGTCGGCAAGATCAAGCTCAAGGCCTGGCGGGGAACTGGTTTCGTCGACGACCCCACTGCGGATACGGCAGGCGTGGACTGGATCCTGGCCGAGCGCTGGGTACCCTACCAGCGCCCAACCTTCGTGACGCCTCCGTTTGCGGGCTACGTTTCCGGACACTCCACGTTTTCGCGGGCGGCCGCGGAAGTGCTGGCGGCGGTGACCGGAAGCGAGTTCTTTCCCGGCGGCATGAGCGAGTTCGAAATTCCTGCGAATGATTTTCTCGTCTTCGAACGCGGCCCCAGCGTCGAAATGACCCTGCAGTGGGCCACGTATCGCGACGCCGCCGATCAGACCAGCCTTTCGCGCATCTGGGGCGGCATTCATCCACCGGCGGATGATATTCCCGGGCGGCAAATCGGCGAACGGGTGGGGCTGGATGCGTTTGCGCGCGCCCGGCGATACTTTGGCGGCGCGCTTTGATGCCGGTGGGCTATCCCCCGCCCAGGATCGTTTGCAGTCCCGCTACCAGCCCGACCAGTCCGGTGAGAACGCCGACGATGGCGGCTCCCTGAAGCCAGAGGGCCCGGTACAGCTTTGCTTCCTGCGCTGCGAACCCCTTGTCGATGGTTGCTCGCAATTCCGCGAATCTGCCATCGACGTATGTCCGCATTTCGGTGGTGCGGGTTTCGAAGTGATCCGAAGTCACCAGATCGTCCTTGGACCGCTGAATCGTATTCATAACAATTTGGCTTTCGTGGAACCGCTAGATGTACTGGTTGACCAGGTTTTCCAGCCACTCCTGTCGACCGCTGATGCTGGCGGGTTCACCGTTAGCGGCGGCGATATCCCGTAGCGCCTCAAGGCCCAGGTCGCCGTTGGCGAAGGCGGCGCCGTCGCCATTGTCGAAGCTCGCATAGCGGGACGCGCGGTTTGCGACCAGCGGGCTTTGCTCGATGAGGTCGTGAGCGATGGCAAGGCCGCGGGCGAAGGCGTCCATGCCGCCGATGTGGCCGATGAAGATGTCCTCGGGGTCCACCGATTCGCGCCGTACCTTGGCGTCGAAATTCAGGCCGCCCGTGTGCAGGCCGCCGTTCTCCAGAACCACCAGCATGGCTGAAACCGTGTCGTAGAGATCCACCGGGAACTGATCGGTGTCCCAGCCGTTCTGCGGGTCGCCGCGATTGGCGTCGATGCTGCCCAGGAGTCCCGCGTCGGCGCACATCCGCAGTTCGTGAGCGAAGCTGTGGCCTGCCAGGGTGGCGTGGTTGGCCTCGACGTTGACCCTGAAATCGCCCTCAAGCCCGTAGTGGCGGATGAAGCCGATTACGGTCTGGGCGTCGAAATCGTACTGGTGCTTGCTCGGTTCCATGGGCTTGGGTTCGATCAGGAAGGTCCCCTTGAAGCCGATGGTGCGCCCGTAGTCCCGTGCGGCCGCCATGAACCTCCCCAGGTGGTCCAGTTCCCGCCTGGTGTCCGTATTGAGCAGGCTCGCGTAGCCTTCCCGGCCGCCCCAGAAGACGTAGTTCTCGCCGCCCAGCGCGACGGTGGCGTCCAGCGCTGCCTTGACCTGGGCCGCGGCGTGCGTGACCACGTTGAAATCGGGGTTCGTGGCGGCGCCGTTCATGTAGCGCGGGTGACTGAACAGGTTGGCGGTGCCCCAGAGCAGCTTGACCCCGGTTGCCTGCTGCCGTTCTGCGGCGAGTTCGGTCATGTCCCGGAGATTTCGCTCCGAATTCGCGACGCTGGCGCCCTCCGGCGCGATATCCCGATCATGGAAGCAGTAGTAGGGGACGCCGAGCTTGCTGAAAAACTCGAATGCCGCATCCACACGGGCCCTGGCGGCGTCCATCCTGTCCGCTGGCTCATCCCAGGGAAAAATCTGCGTGCCGGGACCGAACGGGTCGGCGCCCGTGCCGCGGAAGGTGTGCCAGTAGCAGACCGCGAATCGCAGGTGCTGTTCCATGGTCTTGCCGCCGATCACCCGATCGGGGTCGTAAAACTTGAAGGCAAGGGGATTGTCGGAGGACTTTCCCTCGTAGCGAATCTTGCCGATACCGGGGAAGAATTCCCGCTCGCCGATGAATAGGTTACGTGTCATTTGGGGTCACTCGAAAATGGACTGGATGGGCGTTGACTGGAAAAGGGATCGGATAGGGGTTCACTCGAACTCGAGGGTTGGTTCCAGGTCATGCCGATCACTCAAACAGAAGCCTGGGTTTCGCATCGTGCCGCCCGATCAAACGGGGAACCGGGTACCAATTCATATCGCTCACTCGAACCGGGGCCTGAGTTCGTCGAGCCAGGCGTTGTAGATCGTGAATTGCCGATCGTAAACGGCTGCGGCCTCCGTATCCGGAACCGCGCTGGATGGTTCATCGAACGCGATGTGCTCGTCGATTTCCGCCGCCAGTGCGCGCGAGTCGCCGTGGCTGGCGCTGCCCAGGAGCATGGCATTCAACGCGGCGCCCATGGCGGCGCCCTCCTGGGAGGCGGGCAGACGTACCGGCCGGCCGAAATTGTCGGCCACGATCTGGCGCCAGACTGCGCTGCCTGCGGCACCGCCGGTGAGCCGGATTTCGTCAATCCCGTCCACCAGCGTGTCGTGGCCTCGCGCAAAGGCTTCCAGCCCGGCACGCAGGCCGAAAACGGCGGCTTCCATGGAGGCCCGGACGATATTGGCGGAGGTCATGTTGTCGCCGTTGAGCCCGAGGATGCAGCCCTTGCCGTTGGGCAGGTTGGGTGTGCGTTCGCCGTTGTAGAAGGGCAGTACCACGACGCCGTCGGCGCCCGGCGCGGCCCCGCCGGCGGCTGACTCCATTGTCGCCAGGTCCATCTCCAGCAGCGAGCGCGCCAGTTCGCTTGCGACGGTGCAGTTCATCGTGCACAAAAGCGGCAGCCACCCGTCGGTGGACGAGCAGAACGCGGCCAGTTCGCCGACCGGGTCGATGCAGGGTGCGTCGGCGTAGGCGAACAGCGTCCCGGACGTGCCGAGGCTCATGGTCAGGCGCCCTTCGGTGACGTTGCCGGTCCCGATGGCGGCCATCATGTTGTCGCCGCCGCCGCAGGCGACGGGCGTGCCGTCCGGCAACCCAAGTTGCAAGGCGAGAGGCGCCCGCAGTGTGCCCACGGTGTCGGCGGCGCCGACGAGCGGCGGCAGGCAGTCCGACAGATCCCGCTCCGGGTCCACGGCGGCGAGCATCTCCGGATGCCAGCCGCGGGAGCGGATGTCCAGCAGTCCGGTACCCGAGGCATCCCCGCACTCCATGGCGAGTTCGCCCGTCAGGTAGTAGTTGAGGTAATCGTGCGGCAGGAGGATGGTCGCCAGTTTGGCGTACCTGTCCGGGCGATGGTTCTTGAGCCAGGTGATCTTCGACGCCGTATAGCCCGGCAGGATCGGGTTACCGACCGAGTCGATGCAGCGCTGGTCACCGCCAAAGCGCGCGGATATTTCCTCGCACTCACTCACGGTCGCCGTATCGCACCAGAGTTTCACCGGCGCCAGAACCGTCCCCTCCGCGTCCAGGGGAACGAACCCGTGCTGCTGCCCGGAAACTCCGATCGCCTTTACGGAGGACCTGACGGCCTCAGGAATCTGCGCCAGGGCCGAGTGCAGCGCCTCGATCCACCACTCGGCCAGTTGTTCACGTGTGCCGTCGGCACGGCCGATCAACTGCAGTTCGCTGCTGCCGGTGGCCGCCACCTCACGTTGCTCGCTGTCATAAACGAGCGCCTTGAGGCTTTGAGTGCCGACATCGATGCCGAGGAACCGGCTCATGACGGAGCGGCACTGTTTTCGCGCCAGCCCGCTGTATTGCAACTACGGGAAGTTGCAGCGTGCATGGTGAATTGAGGTCCACATCGAAGGGTAGTCTTGCGCGCCTGGGACGCCAGCGCGCGAGCCCGTGAGGAATGCGCGCCCACGCGTCCGTGCCAAGGCTTCCCGAGTGCTAAAATGACGCCTTCCGGCTTGTTCGCTACCCTTCGCAAGGATTCCAACCTCATGTTGATCATTCGTACTGCGCGTCTCGCTCTGGCGGGACTGATTTTCTCGATTCCATCCGGCCCGGCTTCGGCCGCCGTCAACATTCCCGATCCCGATGCCGTGGACGCGGTGATCGATCGCTTCGTGGAAGGCGGACATTATCCCTTTATTTACGCGCGACTTGAAGATCGTGACGGCAACGTCGTCTACGAGCACGGCGCCGTCAATCGCGACCTGCTGCCGGATGCGGAAATCGACGGGCAGACATGGATCCGCATCTGGTCCATGAGCAAGATCGTCACCATCTCCACGGTGCTCGACTTGGTGGAAGACGGCATCCTGAGCCTCGAAGACCCGGTTACGCAGTACATTCCCGAATTTGAGAACATGCAGGTGGCCGTCACCGCGGACGGCAGGACTCTGAGCGAAATCGACAACGAGGAGAGGGCGTCGGTCTGCCCCCTTGAACTGACGCCCGCGGATTCGGTGATGACCGTCCGGCACCTGATCAACCACGAAGCCGGCTTCTACTACGCAACCACAAACATCCCCTGCATCGACTCACCGCTGATCGAAGAGAATGTGGCCGTAGCGGAAAACACGCAGGACTTCATCGATCGCCTGGCGCGATTGCCGCTCATCCAGCAGCCCGGGACGCGCTACTCCTACGGAACCAATACGACGGTGTTGGGCATGGTTGCCGAGCGGGCAGCCGGCAAAAGCCTCAAGCAACTGGTGCAAGAGCGGTTGACCGGCCCGCTGGGTATCCACGGGCTGCAGTACGGTTTGCCGGAGGGCGCCGGGTTGCTGCCGCGAATCAGCGGACGCGACGGCACGCTGCGGGTCGCGCACCAGGAGGAACTGGATATCTTCGGAGTGGACGTTCCTGGCTACGAACCGGACCACGAGTTGTACCTGGGCGGAGAGGGCATGCTGGCAACGGCGGACGGTTACGCGGACTTCCTGCGAATGCTCTTGAACCACGGAACCCTGAACGGGCAGCGATTCCTGGAGACGGCAACAGTCGAGAACATCTACGCGCCCCATACGCAGCTCGACAATCCCGAAGGACACAATGGATTCAATCTATGGGTTCCTGGAGAACCGATGCGCGCCCGGGGAGAAGGTGAGGCAGGACTCTGGATCGGCGGCGGTTACGAGGGCACCCATTTCTGGGTCGATCCGAAGCGCGAATTCGTCGGGGTCATCATGTCGCAGCTGTACGCGGTTCCCGAGGGGGGGCAAGGCAGGGATGGGGCCATTCGCGCCGAGCTCTATCGGCAGTTCTGGGCGGAAGAAGCCAATTGAACGCACGGTTCATAATCGCGATAAGCTGTATCGCGACCATCGGCGGGTTCCTGTTCGGCTTTGACAGCGGCGTCATCAACGGCACCGTAGACGGGCTCCAGCTCGCGTTCCAGTCCGACAGCGTCGGCACCGGCTTCAACGTCGCATCGATGCTCCTGGGGTGCGCGGCCGGGGCATTCTTCGCCGGACGCCTGGCCGACATCATCGGCCGCCGCTCGCTGCTCATCGTGGCGTCGGTTTTCTTTCTCGTCAGCGCCTGGGGTTCGGGCATTGCGGGCAGTTCCGTCGAATTCGTGATCTTCCGCGTGCTCGGCGGCATGGCGGTCGGGGCGGCCAGCGTGATCGCGCCGGCCTACATCGGCGAGGTCGCGCCGGCGCACTACCGGGGACGGCTGATCACCATTCAGCAGATCGCCATCATCACCGGATTGTTCAGCGCCTTCGTCAGCAACTACCTGCTGGCCGGCGTTGCCGGCGCTTCGACCGCCGAGTTGTGGTTCGGCTTCGAGGCATGGCGCTGGATGTTCTGGATCGAGATCGCGCCGGCCGTGCTCTTCTTCACCGGCCTGCTGTTCATTCCGGAAAGCCCCCGGTACCTGGTGATCGGCGGCAAGACCGAGACGGCGCAGGCGGTCCTGACCCGCCTCTACGGCCCGGAGCAGGGTGCGGCGAAGCTCACCGAGATCGACGAGTCCCTGGCCGAGGACCACCATCGGCCGAAGTTCGCCGACCTGATCGACAGCGCCACCGGCCGCGTCCGCAAGCTCGTATGGGTCGGGATCGGCCTTGCGACCTTTCAGCAGCTCGTCGGCATCAACGTGGTCTTCTATTACGGGGCGGTGCTTTGGCAGTCCGTGGGGTTTTCAGAAAGCGACGCGCTGCTGATCAATGTCATCTCCGGCGCGGTGAGCATAGGGGCCTGCCTGATCACGGTCAGCCTGATCGACAGGATAGGAAGAAAACCGCTGCTGTGGATCGGTTCCGTGGGCATGGCCTTCACGCTCTCCGCCATGGCGGTGGCGTTCTCCAGTGCGACCCTGGATGAACAGGGGGCGCTGCAGTTGACGGGTACCATGGGCACCGTCGCGCTGATCGCGGCCAATCTCTACGTGTTTTTCTTCAACGCCTCCTGGGGACCCGTGATGTGGGTCATGCTGGGAGAAATGTTCCCCAACCAGATTCGCGGTTCCGGACTTGCCATAAGCGGCCTCGCGCAGTGGGGCTCGAACTTCGGGATTACCATGACGTTTCCGATACTGCTCGTCAGCATCGGCCTGATGGGCGCCTATTCGCTCTACGCGCTGGCCGCGGTGGTGTCGGTATACTTTGTCATCCGGTACGTGCATGAGACGCGCGGGCTGGAACTGGAGGAGATGGAGGGCTGACTTCGGATCGGAGCCTCCGTCGGGCTGGGGCTGACAGGCTGATGGAGGGTTGCGGCTGCGCTGGTGGAGGATGAACGACGGCGACTGGCAGTCAGGTCGGGGTTGACAGACTGATGGAGGGCGAATACGCGATGAAGGTCCAGATGAAACGATCATTGAACCGGCCATTCCCTGCTTGGGCGATGGTACTGGGGTGCATGATTTCCAGCGCACCCGCCGCCGAGATCGAACGTGTCGAACCGCCGTTCTGGTGGGTCGGATTCGAGAATCCGGAACTTCAATTGCTTGTCTACGGCGAGGGAATCGGCGAGACGTCACCGACCGTTGACTGGCCGGGCGTCACCGTAGGGGAGGTCACGGCAACGGGCAATCCGAACTACCTGTTCGTGCACCTGAATATCGGCGCAGAAGCCGAAGCCGGCCAGTTCGACATCGTGTTCAGCGGCGGGGACGAGACCCTTGCCTGGCCGTATCGGCTGGACCGGCGCAACCCCGATCCCAACCACACCCGCGGCTTTTCCTCTGCCGACGCGATCTACCTGATCACGCCGGACCGGTTCGCCAACGGCGATCCCGAAAACGACGAGGTCGAAGGCATGGGAGACGTGCTGGACCGGAGCCTGCCGAGGGGACGCCACGGCGGGGATATCCGGGGCATCATCGATCGGCTCGACTACATCGCCGGACTCGGCTTCACCGCGGTATGGCTGAATCCCGTGCTCGAGAACGCGATGCCGGAATTCTCCTACCACGGCTATTCGACCACGGACTTCTACCGGGTGGACCCGCGCAAGGGCAGCAATGAAGATCTGGCGGAACTGGCCCGGGTCGGACGCGAAAAGGGCGTCGGACTGATCATGGACATGATCGTCAATCACAGCGGCCTGTATCACTGGTGGATGGATGACCCGCCAATGGACGACTGGGTGCACCAGTGGGACGGCTATGTGGGGACGACCCATGCCAAGTCGCTCAGCGTCGATCCCTATGGCGCGGAGGTCGACCGGCGAGAGTTCTACGATGGCTGGTTCGTGCCGAGCATGCCCGACCTCAACCAGGACAATCCCCTGATGTCGGTCTACCTCATCCAGAACGCCATCTGGTGGATCGAGTACCTGGGCCTTGCCGGCGTGCGCATGGATACCTATCCGTATTCCGGCGCGGAATTCATGGCGGAGTGGACGCGGAGGGTGATGGAGGAATTTCCCGACTTCAACGTGGTCGGCGAGGAGTGGAGCGAGAATCCCCTGATCGTCGCCTATTGGCAGGGCGGGGCGGAGAAGCATGACGGCTACCGCTCCTGGCTGCGCAGCGTCATGGACTTTCCGCTCAATGCCGTGCTCGCCTCGTCGCTGGTGGCCGAGGAACGGTTTACCAACGGATTTCGATCCCTCTACTCGATGCTGGCGAACGATGTCCTCTATCCGGACCCCAACGAACTGGTCATATTCGGCGACAACCACGACATGCGGCGCGTGTACTCGCAGCTTGGGGAAGACTTCGCGCTGTTCGAACTGGCCATGGCGTACCTTGCGACCATGCGCGGTGCACCGCAGATCTACTACGGAACCGAGATTCTGGCCGCCAGCGGCGGCGATCACGGCATCATCCGCAGCGACTTCCCGGGCGGCTGGGAGGGCGATGCGGCCGACGCGGTCTCCGGCCGGGGCCTGACGGACGATCAGCTCAGGGCACAGGAACTGGTGAGCACGCTCTTCAACTGGCGCAGGGACTCTCAGGCCGTGCATCGCGGCGGACTGACTCACTTCCTGCCGAAGGACAGCGTCTACGTCTATTTCCGCTATCTGGACGACGAGAAGGTGATGGTGGTGCTAAACAAGAACACCGAACCGCATACGCTCGCGTTGGAGCGCTTTGAGGAAGTGCTCGGGGATTCCACACGCGGCGTGGACGTCATTCGCGGCGGTGCGTACGATCTGACATCGGCCATCGACCTGGCGCCGCGCACTGCGCTGGTATTGCAGGTCGAGTCCCTGCGTGACGCCGCCCGAGTGACCGATGTCGGGAGCCGGCCGGAGGGTCAACAGCGCCATTTCGGCAGCGTTGACAGACCCTGATCCGGCTACCGTGCACGGTTCCGGGCAAAGGTCCATGCGATTCGGTGCGCGAAGTCGTCCGACGTCCATTGTGGCCGGCGCGGTCGCGGCCGTATCGCTGCAATCCTGGATTGTGGGCGATTCCGTTGCCCAGGAGGCCACACCCCGGTCAGCCCCGAACGTGCTCCTGATCATCGTCGACGATCTGCGCCCGCAGTTGGGCGCCTACGGTTTCGACATCATGCACACGCCGAACATCGACCGCCTCGCCGAGGAGGGAGTGCTGTTCCGGCGCGCGTACGCCCAGTGGCCCGTATGCGGCCCGTCGCGGGCCAGCCTGCTGAGTGGATTGCGGCCCGACACCACCGGCATCTACAACAACGGCCGGCGACTGGACTCGTCGGACGCCGAGGTGGTTTCCCTGCCGGCGCACTTCAGGCGCAATGGTTACCGGACGTACTCCGTCGGCAAGGTCTACCACGCCCGCGACGACGATCTGGAAGCCTGGAGCGAACCGCCCTTCAATGCAGCGCCGAACGACGACAATTGGCAGGGCTACGGTTCTGCCGAGACCCATGAGTGGAGGCGGCGCCTGTGGAAGGAAGCGTTGCAGGAGGATCCGAACGCGCTGTTCCATCAATTCAACGCCGGCGCCGTGGAACGGGCGGATCTGCCCGACAGCGACTATCGCGACGGCAAGATCGCCGACCTAGCCGTGGAAGTGCTGCGCGAATACGCCGGCCAGCCGTTCTTCGCCGCAGTGGGATTCGTCAAGCCGCACTTGCCGTTCGCCGCGCCGAGCCGGTATTGGGACCTGTACGACCGCGCCGAACTGCGGCCGGCGGCAGACTCCGCCCGGCCCGAAGGCACGACGGGGATTCCCTACGTCTACAGCGAACTGGAGTCCTATCGGGGCATTCCGTCGGACGACGAGCTGATCGGGGAGCAGGTCCTGGAGTTGATTCACGGATACTACGCTGCGGTCAGCTTCGTCGACGCCCAGGTGGGCAAGCTGCTGGACGAACTGGATCGGTTGGACATCAGGGACAATACCATCGTCGCCCTGGTGGGGGACCACGGGTTCCATCTGGGCGAGCAGGGCATCTGGGCGAAGCACAGCCTGTTCGAACTGTCGTCGCATACGCCCCTCATAGTCAGCGTGCCCGGTCAGGAGACCGCCGGCGAGTCCACGGGCGCGCTGGTGGAATTGATCGACATCTACCCGAGTCTGGTGGAACTGGCCGGGCTCGATCCGTCGCCGCGCCTTGACGGCGAGAGTTTCGCGCCGCTGATGAACGATCTGGACACGCCCTACAAGGACGCGGTGCTGAGCCAGTATCGGCACTTCATGGAGCCGTACCGGGAAATCATGGGGTACAGCATCCGGACGGATCGGCATCGGTTCTCGCTCTGGCGGGATACGGCCCGGCAGGGAGCGGTATACGCCACCGAGTTGTACGATCTGGGCGCCGGGGGCAGTGAGTCCGTCAACCTCGCCGGCGAACCCGCCTACCAGGCCGTGGTGCAGGACCTGACGGAGCGAATCGATGCGTTGCGGGGTGGAACCACGCCGTAAGGCCTGGCAGCCCTTGGCAATAGTCCCTTCCGGCTTGCTCCGAATTGGCGCGAACTTGCGGGACAGTTCAACAGGACTTGCGCGAACCATTGCTTGTGGTCAGGATACGCAGCAGACACAGTTGCTACTCTCTTCCCTCCAGATCAACACAAACTTGGGAAATTCAATGAAGAACTATCTATTCGGATTCCTGGCATCCCTTGCCGTCGCGTTGCCGGTGCATGCGGCGCTCCAGGCCGGCGACGATGCGCCGCTGTTCGAGGCGACCGCGTCGCTGGCGGGCGAGTCGTTCGGTTTTTCGCTGCGTGACGCGCTGGACGAAGGCCCTGTCGTGGTCTACTTCTATCCTTCTGCGTATACGCGCGGCTGCAACATACAGGCGCGTGAATTCGCCGACAACATGGAGGCGTTCAACGCGGCGGGCGCCAGTGTCATCGGTGTTTCGCTCGACAGCATCGAACGGCTCAATGACTTTTCCGCGGACCCCGAATACTGCGCGGGCAAGCTGGCGGTCGCATCCGACTCAAGCGGTGAGATTGCCAGGTCCTACGATCTCAACATTCGCGAAGGCAATCCCGAGGCGACGGATACGCGCGGCGTCACGATCGGCCACGACTTCGTCGAGCGCACGACCTTCATCGTGACGTCGGACGGCAAGATCGCCGAGACGATCAGCGATCTCGCACCGGCGGACAACGTGTTGAGATCGCTGGAGGCGGTTCAGGGCCAATAGCCGTAACGAGTGTTTACTCCAGCACCTGCCGGGCGTAGTTGAGTACGCCTTCGCCGTCCACGCGGATGCGGTACGACTCGACGAAGATCTTGCCGACGATCTCGTGCTGGGGATTGAGCACGAATATCCCGGGGTGGGGGATGCCGTACGTCCGGTCACCGGGCTGGTGGTCTTCGTTCAGGATGCCGAGCGCCACCATGGTCGCGGTGTCGATGTCGGAGATGAACGGATACGTGATCCCTTCGTCTTCAACGAACGCCTGTTGCAGTTCCGGGGCGTCGTAGGTGACAACGACGATTCCGATGCCGGCCTGTTCGAAAGCATCTACGTGCTGTTGCAGCTCCACGAGCTGGTTCTTGCAGAAGGGTCACCAGTCGGCCGAACGGTTGGCGATGAAGATGGCGCCGTTTTCGCCCATGAATCCGTCGATGGAGGAGATCTCCTCACCTTCGTAGAGCGCGCGTATGGGCGGAAACTGCTCGCCGATGGCCAGACCCGGATCGAACCCGTCGGTATCCTCGGCGATGAACATCTCGTCCAGGTTCGGCTGGGCCATGAGCTGAGTACTCCACGCTTGGGCCAATGCCGCCAACAGCGCCACGCCCGCTGCCAGGTAGCGCCAGTTATTCTTCATGATGGTACCTCCGGCTCTTGAATGCACCGCTGACAGCCGATTGTCTCCGGTCTGGAACCGAACTACAAGCGATCCCCGTTTCCCAATCCGTCGATGAATCGCTAGTGAGCCAACGCCTGTACCACTTGTTCGGCGATCGCCAGCGATGACGTGAGTCCCGGCGATTCGATGCCGTACAGGTTGACCAGCCCCGGAATCCCATGCTCAGTCGGCCCCTGGATCATGAATTCGCCCGGCGGATCGCCGGGGCGGATGAGCTTGGCGCGCACGCCGACGTATCCGGGCGCCAGCCGGTCGCGGTCCACCTTGGGCCACCAGGTCCGGATGGCGTCGTGGAATCGGTCCCGGCGCGACTCGTCCACCGAGTAGTCGGGCGCGTCGATCCACTGGACGTCCGGACCGAATCGCGCCTGGCCATTGAGATCGAGGGTGACGTGCACGCCCAGTCCGCCGGGTTCCGGCACCGGGAACACCAGGTGGCGAAACGGGTGTTTGCCCCGGTAGACGAAGTAGTTTCCCTTGGCGAAACGTATGCGGGGGACGAGCCGCTGCGGCAGGCCGTCGATGCGCCGCGCAACGTGTTCCGCGGCCAGTCCGGCAGAGTTGATGACCGTCCTTGCCTTGACTTCGACCGGTTCGCCCGCCGATCGGACGCTCAACCTGAAGCCTTCCTCGTCCACCAGCCCTCGCAGAAACTCGCATCGCAGGGCGAGGGTACCTCCGGCTGCCTCCAGATCGCCCTGAAACGACATCATCAGCCCGTGGCTGTCGACAATTCCGGTGGAGGGTGAAATCAGGGCCGATGTGCAAACCACCGCAGGCTCCAGTCTTGCCGCCCCGGCCCGGTCCATGATCGAAAGATCGTCGACTCCGCTTGCCTGCCCCTGGGCCTGGATCGCCTCCAGTTCCGCGTGTTGGGTTTCGTTCGCCGCGACGATCAACTTGCCGCAGCGCCGATGGCGGATCGATCGATCCCGGCAGTAGCGGTACAGCAGTTCCTTGCCGCGAACGCACAGCTTCGCTTTCAGACTGTTCGGAGGGTAGTGGATACCTGCGTGTACGACTTCGGAATTGCGCGACGAGGTTTCTTCGCCGATCCCTTCATTTCGCTCGATCACGAGCACGTCGCGGCCATCGATTGCCATCGCCCGGGCGATGGCGAGACCCACGACGCCCGCACCGATCACTACTGCGTCCTGTGACTCCATGGGCGGATACTAGCGACCCGAGGGCGCATCCGCGAATCGTCCGCGTTCTCAGACGACGATCCGGCGACTCGAGTGCGGGGGAACCGTCGAGGTCGTCGTGTTGGCCATTCGGTACAACGATTAGGGTATTCTGAGCGCACCAACCCAGGAGACCCTTCAATTGAACAATCCCAGGTACTGGGCTTCCCAGTGGTATGCGACGAAGTTTGCCGAAGAGCCTTGGCCGGGAGGGTGGTATTGGCACGATCAGCAATACAACTGGCACGGTCCCTACGAAACCGAGCATGACGCCGCAGTCGCATTGAAGGGCCACCAGGAGCAGGAGCGCGAAGCCAGCGACGCGCATGAGCGATCGCGGCCGCAATTCGAACTCTACTATCATCCGCTGTCGACGTATTCGCAGAAAGTCCTGATAGCCATTTACGAGTCAGCACAGCAAAGCCGAACTGGATGTTATCTTCCGTGAATATCATGCCATTGTCGCGCCGGTGCGCAATCTCGCCGAACTGACCAGCGATCCACATCTGCGCGCGCGTGGGTTCCTGCGCGAAGTCGATCATCCCGAATACGGTCGTATGACGCTACCGATATCGCCGCTGCGATTTGCCGGCAGCCAGCCACCGCAACATATCTGCAACGGGAACCTGGGTGCCGCCAACCGCGAGGTTTACTGCAACTGGCTGGGCCTGAGCCGGACCGAGTTCGAAAGACTGGATGCCGAGGGAACATTCAGTGCGTCCTGAATTAGGTGCCCTCCCTATTCACGGAATTCCGCCGCCGGAAGGTCTTTAAGGCAGGCGCGAATGACCGTAAATGGACTCCCCCTCGTTTTGCAAGCCAGTGGTTGACATCAGGCCCCTCCGGAGGTGAGGCTGTTTGTTAAATCGAGGCGCATTAGGAGAGTAATCATGAAACGGGGGCCAAAGATAGCCGCTCCGTCTCCTTACAAGATCTGGTGTGCGACGGCTGTGTCGTCTCTCCTGTTGGGTCTGTCGGGCAATGTGGCTGCGGCACCGAATGTCCTTCTCATCATCGGCGACGACATGGGCGTGGAGACCCTGGCTTCCTATGGTCTGGGGGAAAACCCACCCACCACGGCCGCGCTCGACGAGCTGGCCAGAGAAGGTGTGCGCTTCACCAATGTCTGGTCGCAGCCGTCCTGCTCGCCCACGCGCGCGACGGCGATCACGGGCCGTTACGGATTCCGGACCGGCATCGGCATGGCGCTCCCGGACGGCCCGCCTGTACCTGCGCCGGACAAGCCGGCGTGGGCATCCTTCGAGCGCCCCAGACCGGGCGGCAGGGTCGGCGCAGGCATCGACCCAGAAACAAGGCCCGGTCTCCTGCCCGAGGAATTCACCCTGCCTATGGCTCTGAAGCGGGGTGACGATCTCGCGCACGCAACAGCGGCCATCGGCAAGTGGCACCTCGCCGACGTCCCCGTTGGGTGGATCGAACATCCCAATCGGGTTGGTTTCGATCACTACTCGGGGCTGATCGGGGGGTCGATTAGGACGACGAGGGATTCGTACTTCGCCTGGAACAAGGTCGTCAACGGAGAAGTCAGCGGAACGATAGGTTATACACCGGCCGACAAGGCGGACGACGCCATCCGCTGGATCGACGAGCAGGGCGACAACCCGTGGTTTCTCTGGTTTGCCTTCAATCTTCCGCACGTGCCGCTACACCTCCCGCCGGCGGAAATGTGGCAATCGGATTATTCGCACCTGGACCCGCAGTCCGTGCCGGAAGAGCTAACCGGAGACTACTTTTCCGCGATGATCGAAGCCATGGACACACAGATCGGGCGGTTGCTGGCGTCACTCGATCCGGAGGTGCGCGACAACACTTACGTCATCTTCATTGGCGATAACGGCAGCCCCGGGACCTGGGTGGCGGAACCGTTCCGGCCGGAGCGCGCCAAGGGCACCGTGTACCAGGGCGGCATCAACGTGCCCATGATCGTTACAGGCCCGAGAGTAGCGCGTGGGGGCGTAAGCGAAGCACTGGTGAACACAACGGATTTGTTTGTCACGATCATGGAGATGGGGGGTATCGATCCGGAGGAGGCCATACCCGACGAGGTCACGCACGATTCAGTGAGCTTTCTCCCGGTACTGTCGGACCCCGATGCCTCGACCGGGCGGAAATGGATCTACGCGGATTATTTCGACGGCGGATTCCCCGGGGTAGCGGATGGCGACTATGCCATGCGCGGCGATCGCTACAAGCTGCTGCGGTACCGCGACACGGAGGAACTCTACGATCTCGAGAGAGACCCCTACGAATACGACAATCTTCTGACCGGAGAACTGTCCGTTGAAGAGGAAGCGGCGTACCGTACGTTGCGAGAGCAGATCCAGGAGCTTAGAAGCAGCGAATAGCCATCATTGTTTCAACGTCGTGATGCGCCATCGGACATGAGCACGCCGGCCCGCCTTCAGCGATATGCGAACATCCACCAGGCGACCATTTCCGCGTTCTTCGGCGTCGAGTACTCGAAACCGTAATAGTCTCCGTAGGTCGGGCGGAGCAGATCTGTCGCGTATCGGCCAATCGCCGGAATCCAGGTCGCAATACCCGCTGCGTGGTTATTGACTGTTTCGGGGTTTTCGATTCCCGTGCCCGGCGGCACGTTACCGATCGCTTCGGCCACGGCTGCCTCTATATCGTCGAGGTAGGTCAGATAGAACGCTATGTCATCACGGGAACCCACGTTGCCATGGCTGGCCGAGAGGTAGTCCCATTCCAGCGATCCGACCGTCTCGACCATGCCGCGGTAGCCGAGATAGCCTTCGGCGCCCGCAAAGGCCCAGAACGGCGGCTGATCGGGATTGAAAATATCCGGTACATGGACGACTCCGGTACCTTCGGGCACGTATATGGCGTGATCGCGCGCGTGACCGGAATGCTCCAGTGGCACGACGCGCACGGTCAGGTCTTCGAAGCGGAAGGAATTCGTATCGGCGCCGATCACCTCGGTCGGCTTCGGATGACTGGAGCCCAGGTGCTCCATGAGTTTCGCCGTGGCCTCGGTGGCGATGACGCGCAGACCGGGAATCCGCTCCGCCAGGACGGACGCATCGCCGATGTGGTCGGCGTGGTTGTGGCTGTAGAGCAGCGCGCTGATCGGCAGATCGGTCACCTCCCCGATCGCCGCGCCGATCGCATCGGCGTGCCCTGCCGCCGCATCGATGAGCAGGACGCCCTCGTCGCCCACGTAGAACATCGTGCCGGCGAACCGAACCTGGAGGAACCAGATGCGATCGGTCAGTCGCTGCAGGATGTAGTCCTGAGTGATGTTCTTGGTGTAGAGATTCTCGATCTTCTCGCCGGGCTCGAGCGCGTCGGTGGCCGATTCCGCCACATAGGTTGCGTTGACTGTCGAGGGCGCTTCCTGGATCTCTTGCGTGACGGCGGGCGCGGTGACGGCGACGCTCAGCGCGAGCGCCGAAACACGCATTACTGGCAGCGGAGTTCCATTCATTTTGGCAATCCTCCAGAAATTAGAAACGAAAATCGCTTCTCTTCTATCTACTATAGAGTGTTCCTGGTCGGGGTGAGAGGATTTGACTCGCGGCTACGCCGCTCGGTCTTGTGGGCCGCCCTTCGGGCGCCCAAAATCGCTGCGCGATTTAGTGAACCTCCGACCCCTGCCTCCCGAAGGCAATCGGTGAGTTCTAACGTATTGATAATAAAAGCATTCGGTAGGGCCTCCACAGCGCCATCCGCAAGTTAGAGCACGTTGAGGCACGTTGGTGTGGCGCAAGAGTGGGGCAGGCAGACTGCGGATATCGACATCCTCGTGGTTATATACTCATGGATCGCTCTGACTAATGGGCTGACTAATTTAGGATTGTATCCGTCCTTCAAAAAAGACATTTAGCAGGAATGTGTTAACGATGAAAACGAAATTTAACCTGGCCATGGCGGCAATCGCCGCCGCTCTTCCTCTGCAGGCGTCGGCGCACCATTCAATGGCGGAATGGGATAGGAGCAATGTCTATGAGATGGAAGGAGAGATCGTCAATGTCGTATGGGCAAACCCGCACATACGCTGGACGATGAGGATTACGAACGACGAGGGTGAAGACGAACTTTGGAGGATGGCCGGAACCTCACCGAATCATCTTACGCGACGCGGTGTCACGGCGGAATTACTACAGGTCGGCGACGTCATCACTGTAGTGGGCTCGCCGTCCACTCGCCGTCCACTAAACTTTATCGTAAACAGCGCGCTCATGGCAGACGGGGCCGAGGTACTGTGGCGAGGACTCGGTCCTGCTGTCGATCCTCACTGGCCCAACGCGCGGACCGTCATCGGCGCAGGGGAATGGGGAGTAGCAGAAGCGGCGAGCGCCGAGCCGAGAGGGCTCTTTACCGTATGGAAGTTGGCGAGTGTTGAGGGTTGCATTAATCGAGACTGCGATATGGAACCTCTATCTTTAACGCCGGAAGCTGAATCTGTACTGGCGACCTGGGACGTAGCCGACAACTGGGTCGTCCGTTGCCAGCGGCGTGGGATGCCCTCAATCATGGTGAATCCCTATCCCATGGAGTTCATCGATCAGGGCGACACGATTCTCTTCCGGATCGAGTTCGAGGACAACGAGCGCGTCATTCACATGGCGGATGATATCGATCCGTCGACACAGCCGAGGAGCCATATGGGATTCTCCGTTGGCCGCTGGGAGAACGACAGCACCCTCATCGTTGAGACGAGCCGCATGAACTTTCCATGGCAAAACACCTCAGGTGCGCCCATGAGCGAAGATGGCTTCGCGGTTGAGCGGTTTGCTCTTAGTGAGAACGAACTTCGGCTCAATTATGAGATCACGTTCACGGACCCGGGAACGCTGACCGCGCCTTCAACGAAGCGCCTGGGGTGGATGGCTGTTCCGGGCATTGAGATACAAGAGATCCCCCTGGATTGCTCGGACGACGCGTATCTGTAAGAGCGCCCGGTACGGCTGCTACTGTCGCCGAAAACTCGCGTCGAGGTCGCCGCTCCTACGTCCTTCGTTCAGCTGCTACCCGTTCTATGGGAGGGCTCGCCCGCTCTGGATGAATTTGCAATACAATTAAGCGACACAGATATTCGGAGCCCACAGCGGCAAGAATGGGCAGGTGGATTGCGGATATCGGCATCTCGCTGGTAACTGACCAGTGGGCGTCCTCGTTGAAGCTGAGACGGGCCAGGGCAGCCAAACTGATCGATATGACGGATGGAAAAGACGCCAGAGGAAGCGAACGACGCGTGGCGTCGGTGTCGGAAACGTTCGTCGAGAACAGTCTGTTCCTGAAGAGATTCCTGGCGCGGTATTTTGCGAACGCTCAGGATATCGAGGATGTTGCTCAGGAAGCGTATCTTCGCGCCTTCGCGGCCGAACAGCAAAAGCACATCGAGCAGCCGAAAGCGTTTCTGTTTCGAATCGCAAGAAACGTCGCGCTCAACGAGCTGACAAGAAAATCCCGGCAGATCACCGACTTCATTGAGGAAGTCAGCGCGTCGGTTGTTATAAATGCAGAGGCTTCTACCGTAGAGGAAATTGAAGCAGAGGAGCATTTCGGACTGTATTGCGAAGCTGTGGCATCTCTGCCGGAGAAGTGCCGGCAGGTTTTTCTGCTTCGAAAGGTGCACGGGCTTGCTCACAAGGAAATAGCAAGCCGGATGTCGCTGTCCGTGAGCTCTGTTGAGAAGTACTTGCGTCAAGGCGTGCTGGCATGCAGGGCCTTGATCGACGAAAAAGAGAACGGAGCGCTTCGGGCAGGCGTTAACAGTCCGAAGCCACACTCAGGCACGAAGGATAGATGGTAATGACAGATATCGTCGAATTTCCCGATCGGCGCCGCGTTGAACACGAGGCCGCCGATTGGCTGATCAAGCTCGACCGCAACTCAGAGCCATCGGCCGATGAGCTTGGAAATTTGCGTGAATGGCTCAGTCGCAGTCCGGTCCATAGAGAGGAGCTGGGCAGCCTCGCAAGACTATGGGGCAACATGAATGTGCTCACGGAACTGGCAGTGCCGTTGGGAAATGCTGGAGTGCGCGCGAGAGCGACTCGCCCGGCCGATCGCGGCAGAATCGGAATGCGCGTTGCGTTAGCCGGGTTCACCGCCATGCTCATTCTCAGTGTCGCGGTCCTTGTCTCTGCCCTGAACCATGACGATTCATGGACAACAACCAACGGGGTGTATTCAACGTCTATTGGCGAGCAGCGGACGACGCAATTGGCTGATGGTTCTACCGTAATGCTGAACACGAACAGCCGAATTCAGGTCAACTACAGCCGAGTGTACCGCGATATACAGCTCCTGCGAGGCGAAGCGCACTTCACGGTGACCGAGAGCGACGTGATCCCATTTCGTGTCTTTGCGGCGAACCGCCGCGTTGAGGCCGTCGGTACGGCATTCGCCGTGCATCTGCGCGAAAGCGAGGTCGAAGTGACGGTCTCGGAAGGGAAGGTCGCGCTGCTCTCGCACGAGCCAGCAGGCGCAGACGCGTCAACGTCTGGCGTCGCCCCGGTTGAAGCGCTGCTGGGGACGCTCGAGGCAGGCGAGACGGTAATCGTTGCGGATAGCACGCCGGACGCCGGAAAAGAGGATCTCATTCGTCGGATAGATCTCCCGAATATCGACCGGCTGCTTGCCTGGCGAGAGGGTCTGCTCGCATTTTCAGGCGAGTCGCTCGAGACGGCGGTCGAGGAGATCGGCCGGTACACCATGGTAAATATAGAGATTCCGGATCCTGCCGTGAGAGCGATCCGGATCGGCGGCCAATTCCCGGTGGGAGAAACCGATGCGATGCTCTCCGCGCTCGAAGAGAACTTCGGGCTGCGCGTGCAGAGATTGAGCCGTGACCACGTCGTGTTGTCGGCGGCAGCCGAGTGATGAACTGACTGAGATCCGAATTGATCGGAATCTGAAAAAGGGGGGGAATCGTGGGGCTGGCGAGAGTCCACTTTGAAGGCTCGAACCTGTTCTTCTGTCGCTTGGCCGATCGGTTGGTGCAAATCGGTTCTGGCATCTATTGCGGTTTTCCCCTGCTCGTCTGTTATATCTGTGGCAAGGCCGCAACGACAGGGCTTGCCAACGTCTCGTGTAACAGAGAGATTCGGAGGGGAATACGAGCAGAACGCTGCAGCAGGGCGCGCAACCAGGCAGTTGGCGTGGTATTGCTGATGGCAAGCCAGGCCGTCCTCGCTCAGGAGCCGCTCTACGACATCGACATTCCATCGCTGAACGCTGCGGAAGCGCTGAATGAACTGGCTGAGCAGACCGGCGCGGTGATGCTTTTTCCCTATGATCTCGTCGTAATCCGACAGGCCAATGCGGTCGTCGGGCGGTTCACGTTGACGGGGGCGCTCGATGCGATTCTCGAGGGCTCCGGGCTGTCGGGCGGGCTCTCCGATAGACGAGTCGTCCAGATTCTTATTGAAGAGTATACGGTAGTTGGACAGAGCGAGGCTTCCATTGAAGCTCCCATCAATCAACGGGAAACGGAGATGCTGAATAGTAACAGGACAGGATTTTGGAAGGGCCTGACGGCGACACTGGGTCTGGCGGCCGCTGCGGCCATTCCCGGGCAGGGGCAGGCGCAAGCCCCGAATGCCTCGGCAGTCCCTGCTACCTTGGAGGAGATCGTGGTCACGGCCCGCAGGCGGGAAGAACTCCTTGTGGACGTGCCAGTCTCCATCAGCGTATTGAACGCCGACTTCATGCAGCTGGAGAACCTACTGGACACCAACGACCTCTACGCGGTGACGGCGGGCGTCGACTACGTTGAGATTGGCGGCAGCCGGTCAGGGTCGCTAACGACGATTCGTGGAGTCTCCCCCGGTTCCCAGGGCGCCCTCGCCCAGAAAATGACCGTCTTTCTCGACGGCGTGCCGATCGTCGGGAGCAACGGGTCGACGTTCCAGTACCTTGATCTCGAGCGAGTCGAGTTGCTGCGGGGACCCCAGAGCGCGGCATTCGGCCGGGCGACGTTCGCAGGCGCGATCAACTATGTGACGCGGGATCCCGGCGATGAGTTTGATGCCGCGTTCAAGATCATCGCTTCGGACCTGAACCGCACCCTCCTGGGCGCGAATTTCGACGGCCCGATCACCGATACGCTGGGCTTCACGTTGGACCTCTACGAGGAGGACTTCGAAGGTCCCGACGAGTGGATCACGACCGACGGTCTCGAGGTAGGGGCCACGAATACTCAGCATATCGCCGCCAAGCTGAAGTTCGCCCCGAACGATTTTTTCGATATGGAGCTGTCGGCTTCGTACACCGAGACGGACGATGGTCAGTCTGCCCAATACTCGCTCCCTCGGGGGACGGCCCCTGCTTGTAACAACATCGTGCTGGGCAACATGCGCCCTTATGTGCAGGGTGAGTGGGACTGCGAGCTAGGCACCGGACCGATGCCGGTGTTTAACGATCTCACTCAGGATGGGTTTGTCCAGGGAACTCCCGCCTACAATCAGGCGTTGTCGTACAGCGTGCTCGACCCGACGGACACGCGGGAACGCCAAAGAATCGCCGGCGAGTTCAATTTCAGTTTCGACAACGGCGGTCTCCTGCAGGCGATCGTCTCCTCGGCCACGGATGAGTCGTTACGGTGGGCATCGCCAGGCGGCGTGGAGGGGCAGACGACCAACTTCAGGGGCATGTTCAATCCCATGTTGACCTTGAACATGGGCGTTCCAAGCGGCAGCGATAAGGAAAACTATCTGGACGTTCGCTGGATCTCCCCGGACGATTCGTCGTTGCGCTGGATGGTTGGCGCCTCCCATTATGAGTTCGAGTTTACCTCGACGGTCTTCCTTCAATACGCCGGCGTCGCGTTTCCCGAGCTCGGTTTGGAGGACCTGGTCAACGGTGGCATGGCGTTTCTGCCGAGACGACGGACCGATCAGGCCACGGAAGCAACCGGTCTCTACGGAAGCTTCGCCTGGGACATCAGCGATCGGACCACGGTCTCATTCGAAGGGCGCTTCCAGCGAGACAACAACCTGACGTTGGACGTCGTCAGCGGCAACACGGTGGATCAAACCACCGACTCGTTTCAACCGCGCCTGGCGGTTACTCACAGGCTCAACGAGGCCTGGTCCATCTACGGCCAGTTATCTCAGGGCACGAACCCGGCGGTAGCCAATCCGCAGATGATCGACCCGCTGGTACAGGCGGCGACTGAGGCGGCTTTTGCGGCGGGCGTCATCGATTTCACGGCCGACCAATTTACGTCAACCGACGAAGAGGAGCTGACAAACTATGAGTTCGGGATTAAAGGCAACGCGCTCGACGGACGGGTGCAACTAGCGGCAGCGATCTACGTCATCGATTGGCAAGACATGATCCTGGGCGAGAACTTTTTCTTCGGCGGCACTCCTCCGGTCATGGGCAGTTGTGCCGGTGTGCCGGGTTGCTGGAACGACGGTAGCTTCGACCCCAACGGCGTGATCTATCCACCTACAACCACCACACTCACGGGCGTACGGCTTAACTCGGGTAGTGGCGACCTGAAGGGCATCGAGTTTGAGGCGAACTGGCTCGCGACCGACCGCTGGTCGTTTAGAGCGTCACTATCACTCCAGGACAATAAGTATGACGAGAACTGCGATTTAGGTGCCGCCGGCAGGCAGCCCAGGGCCGGGGGAGGTTACGGCTTCGCTCCAGATTGCGTGACTGCAGGCGGCCTCCCCGGTAAGCAGGTCGCCGGCAACGAGATCGAGACCAACTCTGACGTCCAGGCGTCGGTCTCGGCTTCTTACACAGCGCCGCTCGCCGGAAACTGGCGATGGGGTGCTAATCTGGGCGTCCGCCACAAAGGATCGGCATTTTATGACGTCGTCAATATAGCGGAGATTCCGGCAGTGACGACCGCGACAGGCCAGATAAACTTCGGTAACGACAACTGGGAAATCATCCTGTTCGGCAACAATCTCACGGACGAGGATACGATAGTCTACATGCGAGAGTGGTTCGAACTCGCTATTCCCGGCGACCGAAACACCTGGACCTATCTGCCCCGGAGGCCGCGGGAGATCGGTTTGCGGGTGAACTTTACGTTCTAAGCGTCGCGGATTAGAACGAATTTCGAGTAACTGGTAACCGAGGACTAGGAGATTCGCGTGAAGAAAAATAATTGGCGAACGAGCGGGCTCTCGATCGCACTTCTCTGCATCGTTGCTTTCGGCTGCTCCACCGACAGGCCTGTTACCGGCGATGAGACATTCACGATCGTCGTGATCCCGGACACTCAAGCAATGATCGACTTCACGCGACAGGAAGCAGAAGGGTTTGCGATCGACAGCGCCGACATCTACATCCAACAGATGCAACACATTGCCAGCGAGGGTGAATCGAACGGCGGTGACGTCGTGTTTGTCGCCTCTGTGGGCGACGTCTGGCAGCATGTAACAAGTAGCATAGACCCGGGTCATGAGGCGCGCGGAATTGGGTCGCGGGAAGAGGTCGCCAGATGGGTCCAGCCTGAAGGGACCATAAATTTTGAAATACCTAAAGCCGTTGAGGGCTATCAGCTGATCAGCGATGCGGAAATCCCTTTTGGCGTCGCACCGGGAAATCATGACTATGATGCCTGGTGGTTCGTCGCCGGAACCCAACCGAATGCGCGGGGGAATTATCCGGGACATGTTGGAGGCCTTAACAACTTCCGCGGAGCTTTCGGAAGCGATACGGACTTCTTCCGAGACAAGGACTGGTACGTCAGTGGATTTGAGGGTGGCGGCAGTAGCGCTCAGGTGTTTACTGCGGGGGGTTACAGATTCCTGCACCTGGCTCTCGAGATGCAAGCGGGCGATCAGGTGGTTGAGTGGGCGCAGGGCGTCATCGATGACTTCCCCGGAATCCCGACAATTATCTCGACGCATGATTACCTGAATCCTCGCGGCGAGAGATTATTCGTTGTTATGGATCTGGCGTCGATAGATCCCGAGCGCAACAATAGCGCGGAGGGCTTATGGCAGGAGTTCATTAGCAAGACGGATCAGATATTCATGGTCCTGAGCGGGCATCAACCGGGTCAGGCGATGAGAATCGACCAGAACGAATACGGGCATGAGGTTTATCAGCTACTGGCGAACTTCCAGTGGCGTGGCCAGTCTGCTGTCGATGCAGGCCAACCGGAGGGACGCGCTGCGGCTACTGGCGATGGCTGGTTTCGAGAAATGATCTTTCACACACTCGGCGCTAATCCAAGAGTCGACGTACGAACCTATTCAAGTTACTACGAAAGCTACTCGAGTGAATTGGATACCTATGCCGAATGGTACAAGGAAGCAGAGCAGCCAGAGATGACTGACGAGCAATTCCTCGCTGCGGACGAATTCACAATCGAGCTTACCGATTTTCGTAGTCGATTCGGCTTGCCGCAAGATCTTTGAAGGGTTGAACGGAGCTGATGTTCTCTGATGACCGCTTCTGGCCGAGGCTGTGTGAAAACGCAGTGATCTTTATAATACCGAGGTCTCAAGGGTATATGGCGGATGAACCTCAATAAAATGAAGCGGTACCCCCCCGAGTATCTGGCAAGGCCCCTGGTGATCTACCATGAGTTGCTTCCCTCCCCACATCTCGAAATGATATACGGGGAGTGCGACGAGGTGAATGCGGGCCGGTGGGTCCAGGAATAGTCAGCGGATCCCGGAAAAATCAGGAGAGTTCGAGATGCTACTTCCAGGACAGAAAACTTCATTCGTCGCCAATGCCATGGGATGTCTTGGGGTGCTGTTGTTGCTGCAAGTGCCGTCGGCATTCGCGCACCATTCCTACTCACCGATCGACAACACGAGAATACTCGAGGTAACCGCGACAGTGGCGCAGCTCGAATGGACCAACCCGCACGTTTTTCTCTGGGCCTATGTGGCCGACGAAACGCAGGAGAGCGGCTATCAACTGTATGCATTTGAAACCGGCAGCATCACAATGATGGTGAAAGCCGGCTGGACGCGCGAGGGCACTGTCGAAGTCGGCGAGGAGGTGACGATCGAGTATCTTCCGCTACACAGCGGCGAGCCCGGTGGATCGCTGGGGACGATCACGCATGCGGACGGCACGGTTACCCCGGGCGATATTCCCGCGCTCAGGTTTATGAACGCAATCCGCGCGGCCGAACAGGGAGAGGCGCAATGAGTGCCGGCCGGTTTATCGCCCGGAATTGGCTTGCTTGCGCTGCTGTGGCGCTAGTGGCCGCCTGCGGGCAGAGCGCTGATAACATGGCCACCGACGATCCGACTGCCGCATCGGCGCAGCAGTTACCGGACTGGAGCGGATGGTGGGAGATTGAAGGGGGATATGAGGCGGTGCGCGCCGCATCACAGTCGGGGGGGCGAAGCAGTAGTGGCAACGGGGTGTTTGCGGCCGTCGCGAATCCGGACCTTTTTCAGCCTGAAGCCAGGCAAATCGTAGTGGCAGGCCGTGTGCCCGGTGCGGATCCCGGTGGTGGAGTGAAGTACTGTGTTCCCCACCGTTTCAACGGCGGATTCAATGGTGGGTTGACCAACGACGTCGAGTTCCTGTTGATGCCGCAAAGGCTCACCATTACCAACGGCGACGGGCTGCTGCGGCGCATTCCCATCGACGGCCGTCCTCTGCGCGAGAATCCCGAACCGTCCAATGGCGGTACATCCGTGGGCAGGTGGGAAGGCGACACCCTGGTTATCGAAACCATCGGACTGTACCCCGATACGACCTTTCCCATGCCATCGACCCCCTATCTCCCGCCGATTGGAGAGAATGTTCATGTCGTGGAAAGACTGTGGCTCAATGAACAGGATCAGTTGGTCATCGATACGGTGTTGACTGCGCCGCAGTTATTGACAGCGCCGCTCAGTTTCACCACCGTCTACCAACGTGACCCCGGGTATGTTTACCGCGACCACGACATCTGTTCGTTGAACGATCGCTCGGTCGATCACGAAACGGGATTTGAGCACTTCGACCTTACACCGCCGGCTGATCTGCCGCCACCACCGCCACCACCCAATTAGGGTTGTCGACGTTGTATGGCGCAATCCGAACGTCTGCTTCACCATGAAGGTGGTGGTTGCGGGAGGCGGGCAGTGATTCTGGGGTTTCTGATGGATATAGCCGAGATCGCACATCGAATCGCCGGTCCGCACAGGAACCTACACGTCGATGCCCGGTCGGGAGCTCGATCCTTACAATTGTGTCATCTGGGAGGACGCGCAGTGAACGCCCTACAGGCCAACGCGGCGCACTTTAGTCCTGTATATGATAGTAGCTCGTATTCGAATTATGGAGTTTCCTTTTAGACAGGTGTCAATGTAAATGAGTATTTGGCTTAGGAATCTATCGGTGTTTCTGGCCGGTCTGACGTTGTTGATCGGTTTCCACCCGAGCTATCCGCAGGGGCAAGCACCCGGCTTGCTGGATTTGCGCATCGTGACGGTCAAGCCCAATCGAGTCACGGAATGGGTAGGGCTGCAGCAAGAGCTGAACGCAGCGCGAGAGGAAGCCGGCATGCCGGCCAGGGAGTTTTGGCAGGTAGAGATCGGCGACCTGGATACGTTCCATATTTTCACGCCGATTGCGCGGTTGGGTGAGGGGGAGCTGCCGCTGCCGGCCGATGAGGCCGCCCAGTGGGCTGCTCGTGTCAACGACACGCTGGTTTCGCGACGGAATATGGTACTGCGGGTCCACCCGGCAAGTATTCCGCCGGTGGAGGGTAAGCAATACGACTTCGCAACCGTTCGGACGCGGGTCGCCGGAACAGGTCACTTCGCCGACCTGAGTAATTGGTACGGCGAGAAATGGTATCCGTTTCAACGCGAGGCGGGATCCGAAGGGATGTTGTTGACCCAAATTGTTTACGGCGGCAATTCGCGCACGATGTATTCAGTCGATTTGGCTGAAGATCGGGACACGTTGAACGCGCCGCCGAGGCTCCCCCCCGCTGAGGCGCAAGAATTACGTGCTGAAGGCGGTGCTTACGTGGAGCTCGCCTCGCAGATATTGCTGCGGCGTCGCCACGACCTCAGCCCGAACTGATCAGAATGGAGATCGAACTCTCCCAACAGGAGGAGGTCGTCATCATTCGCTGTGAGGACGGGCATACGCGGATGGTCTATATGGACGGGCGCGAGCATCCCGATCCCAGGGGGGCAATGATTCAGGAGTACTCCAATGGATAGAAGCAGGATGGCGCGTCGAATCGCCAGTTTCGGTGCCTTGACCGTTTTTGCCGTCAGCGCCGCGGCACATCACGGACCGAACGTCGAGCCTTTATACGACACCAGTCAGCTGGTGGAGTTCGAGGGCGAGGTGACCGAAGTATTCTGGCACAATCCCCACGCGCGTATTCGCATCCGGGTCACCGCCGGTCCAGAGATCGGCGAGATCTGGGAAATGGAGACGAATCCGGGGGGGTTCATGGCGCGCAGGGGATTCCCCGATCTCTTGCCGATCGGTTCCCAGGTCAAGGTAGCGGGCGTGGTATCGCGACGGAAGCCTCGCTATATGGGCCTTCGTAATCTGTTACTGCCGAACGGTCTCGAGTTCGCGGATTCTGCCCGAAACTATCCACTGCGGTTCGCCGACGAGAGACTCGGTCTCGAGCAGCCGCAGCCGAGCCAGGCGAGGGCAGAGGCCGCGATTCAGGAGGCCGAAGGCATCTTCAGGGTCTGGCAGCGCGGGCGGGCGGGCCTGCGGAGACTGGACGAGAGCGAGCTGACGGAAGCGGCCAAGGCGGCCAAGGCGGATTTCGACGCGTGGCTCTATCTGGAAAATCCGGACTGCATCCCGCCGGGTATGCCGATCGGCATGGAGGTCCCGACCCCGATTCAGTTTGTGGACGAGGGCGACACTATCATCCTTCTCCAGTCGGAATATGACCTGGTGCGGACCATCCACATGAATTCGGATGTCGATCCTGAGACGCAGCCCGCGACGCCGCTCGGATACTCCGTTGGGAGATGGGAAGACGATACGTTGGTGATTACGACGACACGCATCGACTGGCCAATTTCCGATCGCACCGGCGTGCCACAGAGTGCCGATGCCATGCACATCGAGCGGTTCACGCCGTCCGCGGACGGCCGGACCATGACTTCCGAGTTGACGTCTATCGATCCAGACTATCTGATCGGATCGCCGGTCCGCTTAGGAAACTACACCTGGCTGCCCGGGCAGGAGATCGACCCTTACGATTGTGTCATCCGGGAGGAGGGGGCGCGGTGAGCGCCCGACAGACAAACGAGACCGGCTAAATTTTTTTTCTTGGACAGGTGTAAAGACAAATGAGAACCAGGCTTGCAAATCTATCGGTTGGCTTCATCGCGGGACTGTTGGTCGTCATGGCGGGCTCCGTCTCCGCCTACGAGGCCTCCCGCGGACCCACAGAGGTAATCTACTGGGACCCGCACAAAGCCCATTTCGGCTACACGATGGTGAAGACCCAGCGGGTTCCGGGCGCTTATCTGGTCGACATGGCGGGTCAGGTCGTAAACTATTTTCCCGATTTTCATGACGCTTACTTGCAGGAAGACGGCACCGTATTCGGGTATTTGGGCAACAAGAGGTTCGCCATTCGGGACTGGGAAGGCCAGGCGCTCTGGGACTACACCGAGTCGCGCGAGGACTACAGCCCCCATCACGATCATCTGCGAATCTATAACGCCGAGCTTGATGACTACACGGTCCTCTATATCGCCAATGCGCGGCTGACGCATGACGAGGCAATCGCACTCGGTGCGAACCCGGGTGCCGCCGAACGCTACGACGGCGCGCAAATCGACACGATCGTCGAGATCGACAGTAGCGGCACCGTGATCTGGGAGTGGCGGTTTCGCGATCACCTCGTCCAGGACATCGATAGCTCGAAGCAGAACTACGTCGGCAGCGGACGTTCCATCGCCGACTATCCGCAACGGCTCGACATCAACTGGGGCGTGCTCTCGCCGGACTACGTGCATTGCAACGGGCTGGACTACAACCCGGAGACGGGCCATATCGCCGTCAGCTGCAACTTTACGAAAGAGATATACATCATCGATCATGACGGAACGTTCGTGGCCGGTGATCCTGAGCAGAGCCTCGAGCTCGCGGCCGGCGAGGCCGGCGATTTTCTCTACCGCTTCGGCAATCCGGCGATCTATGGTCAGGGCGAGCACCCTCACTACGCGGAAAAGAACTGGGCGCTCCAGGAATTCTCCGGCCACCTGCAGGTTGGGGGCGTCCACGACATTCAGTGGATCAGGGACGGACTCCCCGGCGCCGGGAATCTGCTGCTGTTCAATAACGGTTTGTCGGTGCCGCGAGCGTTCGGCGATGGCGATCCCCAGTCGGAGTTCATGGAGCTCAATCCGTACCTGGGTGAAAACGGGGTGGAGAAGGACCACTATGTGAATCCGCCGGAAGCCGGCTACACGAACGTCATGCCGGGCACGAGACGCTCCCTGGGACAGGATCCCAGGGCATCCCGTCGTCTGTTCTCGAACCAGATCGTGTCCATGTACCACACCACTGACGGCTTCAACAGCTTCCACGGCTCGGCGGTCCAGCGCCTGCCGAACGGTAACACGCTCGCGCAACTGGCGAGGCCTGGCCGCATGGTGGAGCTGACACCGGACGGTGAAGTGGTCTGGGAGTACGTTAACCCCTTGACCTGGGGCGGGGAGATCGTGAAGACGCTGATTACCGAGAACCCGGATCATCAGAATGTCTTCAACGGCTGGTCCCCCCTGCGCTGGGCTCCGGACTATCCGGGGCTGGCGGGCAAGGATCTCACGCCGAAGGGGCCCATCACCGTGTTTCACGGCAGCGCCTTTGCGCCCTCTGTCGGCGAGGCGGTGGCGATCCCGGAAGAAGAGGAATACTAAAACAGGTCACTTCGTCGACCTTTCTGACTGATGCGCCGAGAAATGGTATCCGTTCCTCGGCGAGGCGGGGTACCTCGACACCTGTGGACCGTTGCAGGCGAGCGACCTTGGCACACACATGTCAGAGGAGGATGGTGTGATGGCTGGCAGAGTAGCTTTAGTGGTGGGGACGGGTGACTTCCTGGGCTCCGCCATCGCGAGACGGTTTGCGCGCGAACGGTTTCCGGAATGGTTCGCTGAACGCCCCGCGGACGGCTTCATGCAGCCGGATGAGCTGGCGGAGATCTACTGGCAGTTACATGCCCAACCGCGCTCGGCGTGGAGCTTCGAAACAGACGTCCGAACGTATGTTGAACCGTGGTGAGCGTGCATCCCGGGGCTCTTCCTGACCCCCCTTCAAATGGACCAATACGCCCCCCTTGTGGCAAGATTTTCGAAAAATGGAAGTTTCCTTTGGGAGTTACCCATGCGCCTTCTGCGATTTCTCACACTGGCATCGATCCTGCTCTTCAGCAGCACGGCCCTCGCCCAGCGGTGGGCGCCGTTTACCGATGAAGACGGCAAGTTCCGGATCATGCCGCCGGGCGGCACGTTCGACATCGAGACGGTGGACTTCGAGACCGAGTACGGCATCGTGGTCCCCGCGAAGGTGCACAAGGCCGTGACCGATCAAGGGACGTTCACGCTGACGGTCGTCGACTACACCGATCCTGAATCGCGAATCGGCGTCAGCGGCACGCGTTCGAACACACGGCCACCGAGATGATCGATATCTGTACACCGCACCCACACCGAATGGGTGGAAGGCTTCCTGCACGCTCGAAGAACTCGAGCTCCCCTACGAAGTACACACCATCGAGCTGGCGAAGCAGGTGCAGAAGGAAGACTGGTATCTTCGCATTAATCCGAACGGCCGGATCCCTGCCATCATCGACCGCGAAGCGGGCGACTTCGTGGTCTTCGAGTCGGGCGCACTGATGATCTACCTGGCGGAGAAGACCGGGCGATTGTTGCCGGCCGATCCCAAGGGGCGGTCCCGGGTCATTCAATGGCTGATGTTTCAGATGGGTGGTGTCGGCCCCATGATGGGCCAGGCGAATGTCTTCTACCGATACTTCCCGGAAAAGATTCAACAGGCGATCGACCGGTACCAGAATGAGTGCCGGCGTCTTTTTGAGGTGCTCGACTCGCATCTCAGTGGCCGCGAGTGGTTGGCGGACGACTTCTCGATTGCCGACATCGCCAATTGGTGCTGGGCGCGGACGTACAAATGGTCGGGCGTCTCGCGAGAAGGGCTGCCCCATCTCAAGCGGTGGATGGATAAAATGAAGGAACGTCCGGCCTTGCGTCGCGGCGTCGAGGTGCCGTTCAGCAGGGCTGGGATGACGAAAGACAAAAAGGCGGCCGAGGCGTTTGCCAGGGAGGCGCAAAAGACGCTGCAGCGCTGAAGTGCGTCCGGTACGGTCGTCGCATCTACGGTGCCTGCTCGTTACGCTGCGGGAGTCTGGTTCACTAGGGCGTGTTAACACTACAAGGCGAAAACATGGTATCCTTCGCCGCGTTGTCTTTGACGCGGAAATCGGAGGAAAATCAGGGATATGGAACTCACCGAGGCCCAATTCGAACGGATCGAGCCGCTGCTGCCGGTGCAGCGCGGAAACGTGAGCCTGCCGAACATCCAGGTGCTCAACGCGATCCTGTACGTGGCCGAGCACGGCTGCAAGTGGCGCGGGCTGCCCGAAAGGTTCGGCAATTGGCACACCGTCTACACGCGGATGAACCGCTGGTCGAAGAACGGCGTTCTGGATCGCGTGTTCGAGCACCTGCAACGGGAGCGGCTCGTGCGCGTCAAGGTGGAGGCGGCGGGGCTGGACAGCACCAGCGTCAAGGTGCATCCGGACGGCACGGGGGCGGAAAAAAAAACGGCCCCCAATCCATCGGCAAGTCCCGTGGGGGCTGGACCACCAAGATTCATATGGTTGCCGCGGATGACCGGACCGCCCTCGCGTTCTCGCTCTCTCCAGGCCAGGCGCACGACGCGCCCGAAGGGCGCAAGTTGCTGAGAGGCATAGAGAAACCGTCGAACAGCCCGGCGCTGGTGATGGACCGCGCGTATGAGGACGACGCCACCCGCCAACTGGTTCTGGACCTGGGATTCGTGCCGGTCGTGCCGCCGAAGAGCAACCGCGTCGACCCTTGGGAGTACGATCGGGAGATGTACAAGCGGCGCAATGAGGTCGAGCGGCTGTTCCGGCGCCTGAAGGGGTTCCGGCGCATCTTCTCGCGCTTCGAGAAACTCGATGTCATATTCCTCGGCTTCGTCGTCTTCGTGCTCATCGTCGATGCGTTGCTGTAGTGTTAACAGGCCCTAGATTACCGAACTCATCTGGAGCCTTGAGATGTCAGACAAATTCAGAATTTTCGGCGCGGAATTGTCTCCGTATTCGGTCAAGGTTCGTTCGTACTTTCGCTACAAGGGAATTTCGCACGAGTGGAATGTGCGCGACACGAATACGATGGCCGAGTACAAGAGGTACGCAAGGCTGCCGATCATTCCCGCAGTCGCGACGCCCGAGGGTGAGGGTTTGCAAGACTCGACACCCATAATCGAGTCGCTGGAGGCCCGCGTGCCCGAGCCATCCATTCACCCCGACGGCGGGACGCTTCGTTTTCTCTCTGAGTTGATCGAGGAATTCGCTGACGAGTGGGGCAACAAGTGGATGTTTCACTACCGTTGGGCGCGCGAGGCCGATCAGCCAGGGACTCACCGCCAAAAACTTCAGGATCTCGCGACGCTGCGGCATGCGAACCTACCGTGCGGGATCGACATCGTCCCGATTACTCCTCGCGGATACGCTGCAGAATCAACTCCGCCAGCGGCGCGCCGGTCTCCTGGACGAAATGCCCGGCACCCTCAACGGTGTCGAAGGTCGCGCCAGGAATGTGCGCCGCGAACTGGCGTCCCCACGCCGGGGTGAAGCCCTGGTCCTGGTCACCGAAAATGACGTGCGCGGGCTTATCCCAGGAGGCAAGTGCCGCAAAGGCGGCCGCCTGTCGCTCGGCGGCGCCGGCCTCGGGTTGCGCGAACGGCAACATCCACGGCCAGCGTAATGCACCCGCAGTAGCGTCCTCACTATCGAACGGCGCGCCATACGCCGTCCTGTCCATGCCGTGCCGGCAAGGGGGGATACCGCAGCCTTCGCTCGTCCAGTCGGTGAAATCGACGCTTTGTGAACGCACGTTCCATCTCCGGAGATTGGTGTAGTCGAAACCGTCGTTATGAAGCCAGGTATTCAGAATGATCAGGCGGGCAAACCGGTCCGGAAGGTCGACTGCGGTTATCAGCCCGGTCGGTCCGCCCCAGTCCTGCACGACGACGGTGATGTTCTCGAGGTCGAGACCTGTGACGAACTCCGTCAGCATATGCACATGGCGGTCGACCGTGTACCACTCCCGGTCGATCACCTTGTCGCTTTTGCCGAACCCGATCATGTCGGGTGCTATTGCCCGATAGCCGGCGGCGGTCAATACCGAAATCCAGTCGCGGTAGAGGTAGCTCCAGGTCGGCTCGCCGTGCAGAAGCAGGAACGTGCCTGCGTCGCCCGGTCCTTCGTCGACGTAGTGCATCCGCAGCCCATCGATCTCGATGTAGCGCGGCTCGAACGGAAAATTGTCGAGGTCCGCAAAACGGGCATCAGGGGTTCGATGGACGCCTGGCATTGGCTCCTGCGCGGCAGCAGGAGACAGCATCAGGCATAACAGCATTGAGAGGACTGCAGGCAACGCAGTCGTAGCAGTCATTAGTCTTGTCATCGCGCGTATTCCTCTCGTAATGGGTTTCTTTTGCGCGTGTTTCCCCGCCGCGCTATTCGGTGACATCGACGGTGATGTAGGCGTCGGCCTGGAGACTACCGTCGTCTCCCCTGGCCCATAAGACATACCTGCCGGGTGTATCGAACGTTGCGGTTGTCTCGATGATGCCGTCTTCGGGGATTTCCGGCGGGAGCCAAAAGACTCCCCAGGGAGAATTCGAGGCGGGCCGGGTGTCTTCCCATACCTTCGTCTGGGGCGGGTCGAACGTCACCTCGCCTGCGCCCCGATACAGATTCCAGCTCAGAAAAAGTGCATTGATCTTGATCACCCCCTGCCTATAGGCCGGCACGATCATATGCTGAAGCACATCCACGGTGCGCGTCGATCGAACCCGCGTCCTCGGCAAGCCGTCGTCTGCCAGGTGCGCACGCAAAGTGAGTGGCTCGCCCACACGTACTGAGTACTCGGCCGGAAACTCAGGTCCGGACCGGCCAATGAAGCCCGCAGGACGCGGCTCGCCCACGGCCACTGAGCGCTCATTATCCAGCTCAACAGTGACGGTAGGCTCTACATTGATATAAGTTTCCGGCGTAGTCCTGCCGCCACCCAGCGAACCACCTTCTGAAGAGATGATGACATTGTCGATGAAGAAATCCTGATGCTTATTGGTATAAGCCTTCGATTCATGACCGTTCGCGTTCAGTGTCCACACCAGTTCACGATCACCCCAATCAGCCGGCACGGTGACGCTGAAGGTATAGCGATTACGTCGCGGCATAAAAAAGGCCGGCTGACCGCGGTCGGCCTCACCTGGCGAAAAGGAATTATTCTCGCCGATCGGCACTCGAAGCTCTTCTTTCCAGTTTTCATTCATATAGCCGAATACGTAGTTCGTCGAGCCATCCGGATTTTCAGTCCAGCCCTCATACGCCGCCCACAGCGGTGCACCGTAGCTGTAGGTCTCGGTGCTGCCCAGCGCCGGAGACAGTAATAAAATCAGACTGAGTAGTACTTTTCTTGCGAAAACCCGGGATGCGTATTGTTTCATCATATTCTCTATTGGTACTGATTTAGCCTTGCACTACCGCGTGCCTTCCCCAATAGTTTCCAGCGCAGCTTTGTCCTCCGCGCTTACCACCTGATTGAATCCAAGTGCGGCCTCAGCTATTGCTACCGCTGGCGCTGGAACAGCGATGACGCCTCTAGGCGCCGTGCTTTCATTACGTCTAAGGATATTGCGTATCTGTGCTTTGTCTTCATCGCTTGCTACACCGTCAATGTTGGCTACGATCTCCGCAAGTATGATCACGAGCCGATTATTCGAATCGTTGGTAAGCGCTACCAACGCACGGTTCTGTTCGTCACTCGGGGAATTATTCATACCAGACAGGATCTCAGCGATTACAACGTAACCGGTGTCTACCTTAGTGTCTTCGTTGGCACGCGTCGGCGAGACCAACGGTAGCGTGCACAGTGGGCAACCAATCACATGGTCATTCGGTCCCAGATCCAGCGCTTCACGTCGCGCGGCCATCTCTTGCTGAAACTGCTCGTCCGTCAGTTCCACATGCTCGCCCAGCTCGGCAAACATATTCGACACGGAACGATTACCTGAACCTGACCAGTTACGTATATCCGGCACGTTGATGTTGGTTGCCGTAACGTTCATTTCCCCATAGACATGAAGAATAGTACCGGATTGAGCTTCCCCAGATGGCTTCCATACACATACGCTTTCCCGGCGCATGCAGGTGCGGCTCAAAGCGGATTATCTTTGTCGGAGAGTTGAGAATCCTATAAGAATGAAGTAGCTGATTGTCCTCGTTCGGTCTGACGCTGATATCCAGGCCGCTACCAAGTAGGGACCGTGCTTGCCTGTACGTCGGCTCATAATCCTTCTCATGGAACCGAAAGCCGATTTCAATATGGCCTGTCGTATCCTGGCCGGTCGAGTGCAGATGTAACGTAGAGGCATAGATGACCGTATTCGCTTGTAGTAGGGGTCCAGCCAGCGGATCGAATACGTCACCGTTACGGCCGACTTCGTGTATAGGCCATGGGGTATCAAAAGCAGTTCTTTGGATATTACCTCCCTCAGTCACTACCGCGCTGTGGATAGCCATATGATGGACGATATAACGCCCGCCCACTACGCCGAGAACCTTCGACATATCGAGATCGTTAACTTCTACCATTTCGACAGATTTCACATACCGATCCTCGGTCAATCCGGTTGGCACCGGGTCCAACGTACCCCACCAGTCAGGTGCACCGGCCTTCATGCTGACTTCAGGCATGACGACGATCAGATCGGGTTCGCCTAAGGTCCACTTGACGCTGTCATCGAATACCAGCGGAGCCGGGGCATTAGCGGGATCGCCCTGCGGTGTGCCGCTGCGCGCCCAGGTGGAAATGGTGAGGATTTCTTCCTCGCTCAACGACATGTCGTCTTTGTAATCCTGGATGCCGATATCCTTCTCGATATACCAGGGCGGCATCGCGCCCGCCACATCTCTCAAGCCGGTCTTGTACTCAATCAGCCCGGCGAACGGGGCGACCTGCTCATAAGTCATCAGTGGCATCGGCCCGGCGCCACCGGGTCGATGGCAGATCTGGCAGTTGGCCTGCAGGATCGGTTCGATATCCTTGTGGAATGTGACTTCCGCGGCCACCAAGACCGAAGGCATGGCCAGGAGGGCGATAAGTGGAACGAGAGACATTCTGGCTGGGAATCGCATTGTTTTGTCCTCTGGACTTACTCAGACATCGTGGAGACGTCTCCAGCTATTGGATTTTACACGAATACAGGGAGACCCGGCTGGTACGGCCCTGCCACACAAATAACAAATGAGATGGAAAAATCCGCATGCAGACGCGCGCCTGGTCCCATCAGATTACCGACTTCATTGAGGAAGTCATCGCGTCGGTTGTTTTCCATTCAGAGGCTTCTGCTGAGGGCCTTCATCGACGGACTGGAACGGAGACCGTGCGGTGCCTGCTGGCGTTGTCGTCCGCTGCTGCCGCGGGAGATCGGTGTGCGTGTAAACTATTCGTTCCAGGCGTCACGGATAGAAAGTAAGGAAGAGTGGTATGAACATTCTCAGACGCATGACCGTGTTCGCTGCAGCAGTTCTACTTGCCGCGATCGATCTCTCCCGACAGGAGGAGGTCGTCATCATTCGGGGCGAGGTGAATGCGGGCCGGTGGCTCACGCCGGTGGCTGACTGATTGGTCAGCGGATCCCGGAAAAATCAGGAGCGTTCGAGATGCTACTGCCAGGACAGAAATCTCATTTCTTCGCCAATGCCATGGGATTCTTCGGTGTGCGGTTGTTGCTGCAAGTACCGTCGGCATTCGTGCACCATTCCTACGCACCGATCGAAAATACCAGAGTGCGTGATGTGGGTGCCGGCCGTTGTATCGCCCGGAAACTGCTTGCTTGCGCTGTTGCGGTGCTAGTGGCCGCCTGCGGACAGAGCCCCGACAGCACGGCCACCGACGATCCGGCTGCCGCCGCATCGATGGAGCAGTTCCGGGACTGGAGCGAGTTACCGGACTGGAGCGGATGGTGGGAGATGGAAGGGGGGTTTGAGGCGGTGCGCGCCGCATCACAGGCGGGAGGTCAAAGCACTAGTGGCAACGGGGTGCGTCCGGTGCTTGCGAATCTGGAGGTGTATCAGCCTGAAGCCAGGCGGATCGCAGCGGCAGCCCGTGTGCCCGGTGTGAATCGCGGCGGTGTAGGGGTGTACTGTATTCCCCACCGTTTCAACGGCGGATTCAATGGTGGGTTGACCAACGACGTCGAGTTCCTGTTGATGCCGCAAAGGCTCACCATTACCAACGGAGACGGGCTGCTGCGACGCATTCCCATCGACGGCCGTCCTCTACGCGAGAATCCCGAACCCTCCAATGGCGGTACCTCCGTCGGCAGGTGGGAGGGCGATACCCTGGTTGTCGAAACCATCGGTCTGTACCCCGATACGACCTTTCCCACGGCATCGAACCCCAATCTCCCGCAGATAGGAGAAAATGTTCATGTCGTGGAAAGATTGCGGCTCAATGAACAGGATCGGCTGGTCATCGATACGGTGTTGACTGCGCCGCAGTTATTGACAGCGCCGATCAATTTCACCACCGTTTACCAACGTGACCCCGGGTACGTTTACCGCGACCACGACGTCTGTTCGTTGTATGATCGCTCGGTTGATCCCGACACGGGATTTGAGCGCTTCGACCTGACACCGCCGGCTGATCTGCCGCCACCACCGCCACCACCCAATTAGGGTTGTCGACGCACGCGCGCCACAGTAGGGATACAAGAGTCTCGAGTTGATGCGCCGGTTCGTTGTCTCCCTATTGATCTTCCCCTTGCTTGGGGGTGTCGTGCAGGCGCAGGAACGGCCCGACATCCTGTTCATTTCGGTCGACGATCTCAACGACTGGGTCGGCGTGCTCGGCGGTCATCCTCAGGCACTAACGCCCAACATGGACGCATTGGCCGATCGCGGCATTCTGTTTACGAATGCGCAATCCGTCCCCACGTTACTCCCGCTAACGGTAATCCGCTGTCGCCTAACTTTGACTGGTCTGCCGTGGTTGCTGATGACAGAGCGATGGGAGACGGGCAGGTAGCGGCGTGGGCGGAGGAGAGGATTGGCGCCGCGGACGACGGCCCGCGCTTCGTCGCGGCGGGTATCTACCGGCCGCATCTGCTGTGGTATGTCCCACAGGGATATCTCGATATGTATCCGCTGGAAGATGCTGTGCTTCCGGAAGTTCCGCCAGACGACCTCGACGATGTGCCATTGATCGGTCAACAGTTTCAGGCGGGAACCTCGATGGCGCCCATGGAGCTGCATCAGTGGGTCATCGATGAAGGCAAGTGGAAAGAAGGCGTTCAGGCCTATTTGGCGAGCATAACATTCGCCGACGCGATGGTCGGCCGGTTACTTGACGCGTTGGAACGGACGGAGCGGGTCGACAACACCATCATCGTTCTGTGGTCGGATCACGGCTGGCACTTGGGAGAGAAGCATCGCTGGCGCAAGCAGACGCTATGGGAGGAAGCCACACGCGTACCGTTGATCATCGTTGCTCCCGGTGTGACGACGCCGGGCACTCGTAGCGCACGGACGGTTTCGCTGGTGGATATTTATCCAACGCTCGCCGAGCTGACAAGTATCGCCGCTCCAGACAATCTTGACGGAGTGAGCCTGAAACCGCTGCTGGAAGATCCGGATATGGCCTGGGATCGCGCTGCTCTTTCGACGAATGAATTTGGTAATCATGCGGTGAGGAGTGAACGCTATCGCTACATTCGCTACTACAATGGTAACGAGGAACTCTATGATCACGAAGGGGATCCGGGCGAGTGGGCGAATCTGGCAACCGATCCGGCGTATGACGAGATCAAGGCTGAACTGGCAAAATGGATGCCTAAGAACGACGCTGAGGATGCGCTGTTATTGAGGTAACGAGAATCCTGCACCTGCTTCGGCCCGAGCAAAAGACAAAGCGGGGGAGGGATCCGTTTATATGGTCTTGTTTTCCTTAAACTGATTTAGCTCTTCATCACTGTAGCCAAGTTCAGCAATGATCTTATCGGTGTGCTCGCCTAAACAAGGTGGTCGCTCCATAGTCTTGGTGGGTGTTTCTGAGAGTTTAAAAGGCGGCGTAGCGACCTTGGCGGGTTTCGTTAAACCTGGAAATTCCACATCGATAAACTGTTCAGTGGCAATGATATGTTCATCTTCAAGCGCTTGTTGAGGTGTGAGCACTTCTGCGCAGGGCAGATGGCTGGCGTCCAGCTTGGCGATTATTTCCTTGCTGGTAAACTGACTACACCAGGTTTGCATAACTTCGCTCAAGTAAGCACCATTTTTCCCACGACTGTCGTCATCTTTAAAACGCTCGTCCTGCAGGAATTCCGGCTTGCCGACTAATGCGCACCAACGCTTGAACATGTAAGGGCCAACCACTTGAACCATTACCCAACCATTTTTCGATTGAAAGGAATCAGCAGGCGCCGCGTACTGTGTTCGGTTGCCAATGGGTTCACGATTAATATTGAGCTGTGCTTGTTCAGCAATCGCGAGGTTTCCAATCGTTAAAGCAGTACTCAAGAGCGAGGTTTCTACATGTTGACCTTTGCCACTGTTTTTTAATTCATAAATGGCGGCGAGCGTAGCAAAAGCGCCAAGGCAAGCTGTGCCGTAGTCGACATAAGGGGCTGAAGTTTTTGTGGGCTTTCCAGGTTCACCTGACAAATACATGGTGCCGGACATGGCTTGGGCTACGCCATCGAAACCAACCTTGTTGCTGTAGGGTCCACCTTCACCATAAGCAGTTGGGGTGGTGAGAATAATGTTTTCCTTAATGGCTTTTAAGCTATCGTAATCCAAACCGACTTTTTTCAGTATTGGGTAGGGCAGGTTGGCGATGACCACGTCTGCGCTTTTGACCAGTCGTTCCAAAATAGGTTTTGCCTCTTCGCTACCCAATTTCAACGTCATGCCTGATTTGTTTCTGCCGACAACAAGAAAAAGCGCGGCACCTTCGTCGGAACCAATGGGCGACAGATCGCGGTCTTCCCCGCCTTCGGGTCGTTCAATTCGAATCACTTCGGCGCCGAGATCACCCAAAAGAGTTGCGCAGTAAGGGCCCGCCACATAGCGGCCAAAGTCCAGGATTCTTATGCCTTCCAATACCCCTGCCATAGAGCTGCTCCTGTGATGAGCTGTTCCGCTCCTTGGTGGATTCGTGATTATGCAGTGCGAATCCGATTATTGGTTTCTAGATCAATCCCAGGATGGAAACTGCCACAATACCAAGATAGGGCACGCCACCTAGATTGTGCGTCAAACCCAAGCTGGGACTATCCAGTTGTCGTTCACCGGCGCGCCCCAGGAGCTGGGAGTATATTTCGTAGCCCATGCGCAACCCGGATGCGCCGATGGGATGGCCAAAACATTTGAGCCCACCATCTGTCTGGCAAGGGACGCCGCCGTCAGAATCATAGAATCCATCCAGAATATCGTGAGTCGCCTTGCCTTCCTCGGAAATGAACAGGTCTTCCATGGTGACCAACTCGGTAATGGAAAAGCAGTCGTGTACCTCAATCAGACTGAGCTGTTCCCGGGGCTTGTCTATCCCGGCTTCCTTATAGGCGCGTTCAGCGGCAATTCGGGTATTGCGTACGTGACTTCCGTCCCACTGAGCGGTGGTTGATTCCAACCCACTACTGATAGAGACCTGGAGTGCCTTGATGGAAACCAGATCGGATTTTCCGAGCGATTTGGCAATTTCCGGTGTCGTAACGATGGCGCAGGCGGCGCCGTCGGACACACCGCAACAATCATAGAGACCGATCGGGTCCGATATCATCGGCGCTCCAAGGATGGTCTCCATGGGAACCGCCTTGCGCAGATGCGCCTTGGGATTGCGTGTTCCATTCTGATGGCTTTTCCAGGAGACATGTGCCATCGCCTGCTTGATGGTCTCCTTTTGTATCCCGTGCTTGTGTTCGTAACCGTGGGCGAGTTGGGCAAATCCGGATGGTGCAGAGCCGGAAGGCAACCACATGTCGTTAAAATTGCCCTTGAAGGAGGGGGGTAACCCTCCATAACCCGTGTCCTTCAGTTTCTCCGTACCGATGGCGAGCGCGATGTCCACGGCGCCGGCGGCAACAGCATAGGTCGCGCCGCGCAGAGCCTCGGTGCCGGTTGCGCACAGGTTCTCCATTCGGCTTACGGGAATGCCATCCAAACGGAGGGCAGTCGATGCAGGGATGGCGGAACTGCCGACATTGACCGTGTCGGCATAACAACCATACCAGGCCGCCTCGATCTGCTGCCTTTCTACACCCGCATCCTCAAGCGCTTCATCAAAGGCCTCCGCCATCAGGTCGCCGGCATCGCTATCCCAGCGTTCTCCAAACCGTGAACAACCCATACCGAGTATTGCGACCTTGTCCTTGATTCCTGTTGCCATGCTCAAGCCTCTTTCCTTACTGTAGGCGTTGCTTTCCAGAAGTAGCGTCGAAAGCCTCGTTGCTGATCGATATCCTTGACCCTGAAGACATTACGCATGGGCATGCCAACCGCAAGCCCATCGTTGCCAACATCCACCATTTCCATTGACACGCGGGCACCATTATCGAACTGGATAAAGCCGACATGGAGGGGTGGGGCGGGATAAAAGGAGAGCCAGTCACTGGTAAAGGTGAACACCTCACAGGGTTCATCGATCAGGGAAACATCTTCAAAATCTGCTGCCGTTGTCTGACAGTCGGTGTTAACACAATACTGCAATTGCGGAAACTGGACGGTATCGCAACGTCCACAACGTCCAGCATTAAATCCGGCCGTCTGTTCCACGGCCCGGTATTGGGTAGATAGCATGGTCTTGGTGTTTTTTTCCGAGCGCATGCCCCATTCCAGTTCAATTCCCTGGTAAAAAGACAGCATGCGCAGGTATTCCCGGGTGTCCAGCTTGTCGGCCAGGTTGCCCTTGATTCCACGTGCTGGTTGACGTGACGCCAGATGTTCGGTTGTCCGCAGCACTATGGCATCCGCGCCCTGACCAAACCCGACAAGAAGTATTCGTTCTCCGGGTCCCGCCTGTTCCAAAACATTCGCAAGCATCAAAAGCGGATGTGCAGTACCGGTGTATCCACAACCCATTTGCAGGTCATCGGCCAGGTTGCCTACGAAGCCCAGCTTCCGGGCAACAGCCTGGGCGGCACCGCGTTGAACTGGCGGCACGATGAGATGGTTTACTTCGGTCGCGGCGACGCCGGCTTTCTCAAGGGCTGAAGTCGCCGCCTGGATTGCAAGCTTGTTAATGCCTTCATCCCTGATCCAGCGTTCTTCCCAGTAGTAGTTGTACTTCTCCTCTGCAGCACGGAAGTGGTCGACAAAATTGGCTGTCACGGTTGCGCTTGCCAGAAATTCGACAATCACATTCCCGGTACCGGTTACAAACGCTGCGGCACCGGCCCCAAAGCCCAGCTCCTGAGGGCTGGCGGGTTTGGCCGCTGGTCGCTCCGATGCAATGAACAGCGTGGACTGTGCGGATTGAATCGTCTGGATAAAACCCGATGTAGCGGCTCGCTGTGAGTTGGCGATGTCCATGCTCGCTGTGTTTTCTTCCAATCTCAAGGCACCTGCCGCAATCGCACTGCCCTGGAGGTCGGCAAAGGGCGAGGTGGTCGATGCAAGCGTTATGCGACCGATAGATCTCGGGTCAATGTTATTCAGGCAGTCCCGCCCCGCCTCCACGGCCATGGTGATCGCATCTTCATCCCAACTGCAGAAGGCCCGTTCACCTTTCGCCCCCCTGCGCAAGGAAGGCGCCATCCAGGCATGGGCATTTGCGATGTGGGAGCGATCGATTCGAAGGCGGGGGATATACGCCCCGAAACCGGTGATTCCCGAAGAACTCATAGTAGTTTCTTTGATAAGTGAACCGTCCCGGGAATGCCGGAGACTCTATAACTGTGAGTCAGGCCACCTTCTCAGTGCGACCCGATGTCGGCACAGCTTGTCTTCGCGCTCTATTCGGTGACGTTGACGGTGATGTAGCCGTCGGTCTGGAGACTGCCGTCATCTCCCCTGGCCCATAAGACATAGGTACCGGGTGTATCAAACGTCGCCGTCGCCTCGATCATGCCATCAGCCGGGATTTCCGGCGGGAGCCAGAGCACACCCCAGGGAGAATTCGAGGCGGGTCGGGTGTCTTCCCATACCTTTGTCTGGGGTGGGTCGAACGTGACCTGGCCTTCACCCCGATACAGATTCCAGCTCAGATACAGCGCATTGATCTTGCGCACCGTAACCTTCTGGGGCGGCGCACGCATCATACGCACTAGCTCTTGCTCGGTGCGCGTCGATTGAACCGCCGGGCGCGGCAAGCCGTCATCTGTCAGGTGAGCACGCAGGCTGAGGGGCTCGCCCACGCGTACTGAGTGCTCGGCAGGTCCCGGCCGGCCGAAGTAGCCGGGATGACGCGGTTCGCCTATGGCTACCGAGCGCTCATTGTCGCCCTCGATGGAGAGCGTAGGCTCCACATTCATGTAAACTTCCGGAGTGGTTCTGCCGACACCCAGCGAACCGCCATCTGAAGAGATAATGACATTATCGATGAAAAAATCCTGATGCTTGCTGGTATAAGCGCTGGATTCATTTCCGTTGGCGTTCAGTGTCCACACCAGTTCATGATCGCCCCAATCGGCCGGTACGGTGACGGTGAAGGTGTAGCGATTACGCCGCGGCATGAAGAAGGTAGGCTGACCGCGGTCGGCCTCTCCGGGCGAAAACGAATTGTTTTCGCCGATCGGCACTCGAATCTCTTCTTCCCAGTTGTCGTTCATATAGCCGAATACGTAGTTTGTCGAGCCATCCGGATTTTCATTCCAGCCCTCATACGCCGCCCACAGGGGCGCACCGCTCAGGTAGGTCTCGGCACTGCCCAGCGCCGGCGACAGCAACAAGACCAGACCAGGAACTACTTTTCTTGCGAAAAGACGGGATGTGTAGCTATTCACTGGCATGACAAATCTCACTTGCTGAATGCTTTCAATTGCACTGCGCTGAATATTCTCTATTCGTATTGATTCCGTCTTGTACTACGTGTCTTCCAGCATGGCGTCCAGAGCAGCCTTGGCTTCTGTGCCGACCGAGTGATCAAACTCAAGCACGCCCCTGGCTATTAGTAGCGCTTCCACTGGCAATCGCGTCGTCCCGGTATCAAGGACACGCTCCATCATCGCTCTGTCTTGCGCACTTGGTGCGTGCTCAAGGCCTGCTACTACGCCGGCCAACATACCCAAGGCCCGATTGGACGCAGGATCGTTGGCAATCTCCAGCAACTCGGCTTTCTGTGCGTCATTCGGGAAATGATTCATGCCAGACAGGATGCCGGCAATCGTATACCAGGCGCTGTCTACAGCTTCGTCGGGACGAGTCGCCGAGACCAATGGTGCGGTGCACAGTGGGCAGCCGATCACATGGTCATTCGGCCCAAGATTCAACGCTTGACGCCTGTCGGCCATCTCTTGAAAAAACTGCTCTTCCGTCAAGTTCACATGGCGACCCAGATCGATAAACATGTTCGACACGGAGCGATTGCCTGAGCCCGTCCAGTTGCGTGTCTCCGTCATGTTGAGATTGGTAGGTGTAACGTTCATTTCTCCATAGATATGAAGAATAGTGCCCGCTGGCAATAGCGGCGCTGCGTGGGCTTCGAACACGTAGGTGCGGACCCAGTTGTGGTCATAGCCAGCACAGGCCAGCGTTTCTACATTGGCTCCCCAGATGGCTTCTATGCACATACGCTTCCCCGGCGCATGCAGGTGCGGTTCAAAGGCGACCAGCTTGATGGGGTTCTCGAGAACCCGGTAAGCATGAAGCTCCTGACCGTCGTGGTTCGGTCTTATACTGATATCCACGCCGTTACCGATGGTATTGGGGACTTCCTGGTACTCGGGCTCATAACCCTTCTCATGAAACCGAAAACCGATTTCCATATGGGCTGTTGTATCGAAGCCGGTCGAGTGCAGATGTATCGAGCCGGAGTAGAGCTCCGAATTCGCTCTTAGTATTGGTCCGGCGCGCGGATCGAATATGTCGGGGTTACGGCCGACTTCGTGCACAGGCCATGGCGTATCATAATTATTTGTTTGTAAACTACCGTCTTCACGCGGTTGAGCGGTGCGGACCTCCATATGGTGGACGATATAACGCCCGCCCACTACGCCGAGAACCTTCGACATGTCGAGATCGTTAACTTCTACCATTTCGACAGATTTCACATACCGATCCTCGGTCAATCCGGTTGGCACCGGGGGCACAGTACCCCAAAAGTCAGGTGCATTGGCCTTCATGCTGACTTCAGGCAGTACGACCACCAGGTCGGGTTCGCCCAGCGTCCACTTGACGCTGTCATCGAATACCAGCGGAGTTGGGGCATCGGCGGGGTCGCCCTGCGGTGTGCCGCTGCGAGCCCAGGTGGAAATGGTGGCGATCTCCTCATCGCTCAACGACATGTCGTCCTTGTAGTCCTGGATGCCGATATCCTTCTCGATATACCAGGGCGGCATGGCCCCCGCCTGGTCTCTCAGGCCGGTCTTGTACTCGATCAGCCCGGCGAAAGGGGCGACCTGCTCATAAGTAAAGAGCGGCATGGGCCCGGCGCCACCGGGACGATGGCAGGTCTGGCAATTGGCCTGCAGGATCGGTTCGATATTCTTGTGGAATGTGATATCTCCGGACTCTGACGCCACCAGGGCCAAAGGCGTGGCCAGGAGAGCGGACAGAGGAACGAGAGTCATTCTGGACGGGGATTGCATGGTTCTATCCTCTGGATTTTCCCGATTGAGATGATGACTGCGATCAGAGAATTCCGATGCAGGGCGCCTGCAAGGGGGCCTCTCGAATCAGCCGCGCGTAACATGTGAAATGCGCAGCCCCTCGCGCCCGCGCGCGATTGGTCCACTATAGCAGGGGGAATTTGGCCGATCAAAGTATCAGGTAGCGCTGACGCATTCCCCTCCGAAGCTCTCTGTTGCACGAGACGTTGGCCAGGGCTGTTATTGCGGCCCTGCCACACACATGACAGACGAGATGGAAAAACCCGCAATTCAGACGCAGAAAGGATTGCCGTGGGGCGACACGGCGACGCTGGGTATCCCCTCGGTCCACCTTCCATGGGTGGTATCGGCGCTATGCCGAGGGCGGCGCGGCGGCGTTGGTGGACCGTCCGCAGGTGGCTTGAATCAGACCTGATGAGCCGGGTACTCTCTTGAGTCCGGACCCTCGCCGTCCGAATGGTTCTGACGGCGTACAGTGAACCACGATTCGCGTCCTTCACTTTCGAAAATGAGCAGGCCAGGCCCGAATCACACCAACCAATAGCTGAGGACTGAAGAATCATGAATCTGAAAGCGTTACGAGAGCACAAATTCGAAACCATGGTTACCTCTCATACCGATCGCGATGTGATGTTTTATGCCCTCAGTCTGGGTGTTTGCGATAATCCCCTCGATGAGAATGAGCTTCCTTTCGTCTATGAGAAAGATCTGCGTGTGCTCCCGAGTATGTCATCTGTGTTGGCATCCCTTGGTCTTTGGGTTACCAATAAGGAGTTTGGAATAAATGTCGTCAAGATGCTACACGGCGAGCAACGGGCACGATACATCAGGCCCATGCCACCCTCCGCTGAATTGCGCGGAGAATATCGCATCGGTGCGGTAGTCGACAAAGGTGCGGGCAAAGGCGCGTTGGTCTACTTTGACAAGATTCTGTCCGACAATAAAACAGGCGATCATCTTTGCACTGTCTCATCGGCACTATTCCTGCGGGGGGATGGTGGAGCAGGCGGGTTTGGCAAAGCGCCGGAGCCGCTCCCAGGTGTGCCCGAGCGGCCCCCCGATTTTGTCGACGAGATACCCACCAGCAACAGGGCGGCATTGCTGTATCGCCTGAACGGCGATCGAAACCCTTTACACGTAGACCCGGAGCTGGCGCGAAAAGCCGGTTTCGAATTTCCCATTCTTCACGGTCTTTGCACCTATGGAATATGCGGCTTCTCCGTATTGCGCAAGGCGTTCGATTACGATCCCACAAGAATGAAATCCCTGGATCTGCGCTTCAGTTCTCCGGTAATACCTGGACAGACGCTTCGGGTTGAAGGATGGGACGTCGATGCAGGAGTGGCATTTCAGGCCAAGGTGAAAGAAAGCAACAAGCTCGCAATTTCCAATGGGTTTGCTGCGCGGCACGTCCGATAACAGGCGATCCGTCAAGTCCCTCGATTGGGTGTCCCGGGGCTATTTGCCCTTGAAGATCGGGGCGCGTTTCTCCACAAAGGCCGTAATGCCTTCGATGTGATCGTCGGTCATCATGCAATCGCCAATGGCGTATGACTCCAGTTCAAGCTGGGATTCCATCGAGTTATCGAACGATGCATTGAGCAACGCTTTTCCTCGCCCATACGCGTAGGTCGGGCCGTCTGCCAGCCTGGCCGCGAGTTCGGCGACGTAGTTGTCGAATTCATCGTCGGGAACGACCCGCGTGACCAGGCCCATTTCCCTGGCTTCTTCGGCGGTGTACCGGTCGGCCGAGTACATCATTTCAAAGGTGCGCTTGAGGCCGATCATTCGCGGAAGAAAATAGGTGCTGGACGCGTCCGGATTCAGGCCGATCCGTGCATACGCCAAGGTGAAAAAGGCGGATTCGGCAGCAATGGTGAGGTCGCCCGCCACCGCCAGGGATACGCCGGCGCCAGCCGCCGCACCTTCAACCGCACAGATCACCGGCTTGGGCATCCCGCGCATTCGGTGTATTGCGTAGTGCAAGGTATGGAGGAGGCGAACAACCATAGCCTTGCGTTTTGCGGGCGCCATGTTTTCGTGCTCTTTGAAGCCCTTGACATCGCCGCCACCCATGAAATGGCCACCTGCGCCCCGCAAGACAACACAGCGGATCGCCTCATCCATTTCACATTGTTCCATGAACTCGGCGAGGCCGGCGCGTAGCTCTTCGCTGAGTGCATTTCTCGCCTCCGGCCGGTTCATGACAATGCTTGCGACGCCGCCTTCGATATCCATCGTGATGTGTGGGCTCATGTTCGTGCTCTGGCTGGTGATCGGTTTCAGTTTAGCCTTTGACAGACGAGATGGAAAAACCCGTAATCATACGCAGAAGGGATCGAAACCCAATTGGCACCTGCCCCTGATCGGGTGACCGCGTTGCGACATTGTAGCCCCGGGCCAGTAGTCCAGCGATGATATGCGGTCCCGTGGGTCCCGTGGGTCCCGTGCCACCAATCATCAATGCCTTCATCTCCGATTCCCTCTGACTTGCCAGGCCACGCAGGCAACTCGTTCGCGATAGAATTTCCTGTCCTCAAATGTGCTTTCCCCCGCTACGATCAGTCAAGCCCAACTGGCATCCGGAATCCCGTTGATCATGAAACCGCCCAACGAAGTCAGGCTCGAAACACCGCGTGGCGTCATGGCCGGCTTGCGCGGCGAAGATTCAAACGGGCCGCGTGTGTTGTGCCTGCACGGCTGGCAGGACAATGCGGCGTCCTTCCTTCCGCTGTCGACTCGGTTGCCCGGATTGGACCTGGTTGCCGTGGACCTTCCAGGCCATGGCCACTCCTACCACCGTCACCCTTCGGCCAACTACTACTTCATGGAAAACCTGCGCGACGTCGATGCGGCGCTGGATGAACTCGGTTGGGAAACCTGCCACCTCGTGGGTCACTCCCTGGGGGCAGGCATTGTGGCTGTTTACGCGGCGGCAGCGCCCGAACGGGTCCGCAGCCTGGTTATGCTGGATGCCCTCGGTCCGTTCAGCGAGCCCGCGAACAAGTGCGTCACCCGAGTCCGAAAAAGCCTGCACAGCGACCGGGCCAATGCGCGTCGCCAACGCCCCTATGCCTCCATCGACGAGATGATCAAGGCTCGCCAGGCCAAATCCGGTCTGCCCGATGAACCGGCGCGGCTGATTTGCGAGCGCTCGGCAAAACGGGTTGATGACCACTACGAATGGACCAGTGATCCGGCACTGTACTGGGTCTCCCCCATCCTGATGACCGAGGAGCAGGCCCTTGAGTACCTTGCAGGCATCACAGCCCCGGTGCTGACCTTGATCGCAACGCCTTTCATGTCATCCATCAGCGAAACACTGTACCAAACGCGCACCGCCGCCATCCCGAACGGCCGCCATGAACTGCTGACGGGAAACCACGATTTTCACATGAACCAGGTGGAAAAGACCGCCGGGATGATTCTTCCCTTTATCCTCGAACAGGAACGCGACTTCGAGCATCGCACGCTGACTCAGATACGAATCAGGGCAGCGCCGGGCACTGCGCCACCTTCGACGCGCTGATGTAGCGTCGCCACCTCGTCGAGCGATATTTCTGCGCCGATTCGAAACTCGAATCCCGGTGCGACTGCAACCCGATTCACTTGTTCGAACAGTGTCGACAGACGCTTCCGGCTCAGCACAAAAATTCCGCCAAACAACCAGACGCGTTCACCGACGCGCGATTCGGAAACACCGCCGCCCACGCTTTCGATTTCTCCGCTACCGTCCACGTGAGGCACGACCCGGTCCCAGTATGCGAGCTCCGCACCGTGAACGCGTTTCTTGATATCGAAAGGATTAACCGACGAATACGCGACTTTTACTCGCACCTCACCCTCGCCGGGTTGCGGCGGTTCCAGTTCCCCGATTTGCAGGACTTCGGCCGCTGGGCCACCGCCTTCGTACCAGACCGCCCTCATGTCTGCAGCGGCCTCTCGCTCGCATCGAGGCTGGGTGTGTCGATTCCGCCGAATTCGATTTCCATTCCAGTGTGTGGGTCCATGTTTCCGGACGACCAGGAAGCGCGAGAAGGCATCGGTTCTTGAGAAATGGCTTGAACGGTAGAATAATGCCAGAATCAATACCGTCTTGTTGGCCTCCATCGGAGTTTCAAAATGCGAATACTCAAGCGCTCGGCCAGAATCCTGTTGCCGGCGGTAATGCTGGTGGCGACGTCCCTCATGGGCTTGCAAGCTGTTTACGCCCAACAACAGCAGGGAGAACATGAAATGCCTGTGATCGACAGCACGAGAGGCGTGTCGGCAGAAATAAGACAAGTCGCGATGCGTCAGGGGCATGGTATTACGTTCGGTATCAGCGCCGCTGAGGCTGGGATTACAGTCGAATCCGCGCCGGTTGATGATTCGGTGCTGGCTAATGCCCCGAACGAATTCGGCCTGGGGTTCGAGCAGCCAGTGCGGCTGGTCAAATGGGTTCTGTACGACGAGACAAGGGAATGGGTCGACATTAACTTTCGATACGATCCGAGAGAGAACGATCGGTTTTCCTTGCCGCTACCCCCACTGCAACAGACTGCCTACTACTCTGCCGAGTGGGCCATCCTCGATGACACCGAGACACTCATAAAGGGCACTTACAGCTTTTCCTTCGGGCCCGACGCGGAAGCTCCTTCAGTCGTAAGAGGGCGGGAGGTGCAGATGGACCACTCGATGCATCAGATGCAATAAACGGGTTAGTGCCGGTTGTTTCTCAGGTGAATCCGTCAAAACTTTTGCCAGCTTCATATTCTTCTATTGGAGTCATGGGACCGCAAAGAGAAAAACCTCCATCTACTTTTACGATCATACCAGTCATATGACTCGCTGCCGGAGATAGCAAGAAGACAACTGCTGCGCTGATCTCACTTTCAGTGGCAAGTTTCTTGAGAGCCTCGCCTCGCGCTATCACATCCTCAGGGATTTAACACGACCTTGCCAAAAAAAGTTGAATCCTCCAGCATGCGGTGTGCCGCCACGGCCTCCGACAACGGCAAGCGCTGGTGAATCACCGGCTGCACGCGGCCCAGGGCCACTAGTTTGATCAGTTCGCGCATATCATTGCGTGCGCGGCGCGCCTCCAAATCCCAGGCCCCCACCCCCATAATATTGAGGCCGCGCATAAAGACCGCACCCAGGTGTAAATCGACCCGGTGCCCAGCCGTTACGCCGCAGGTAACCAAACGGCCGGCGACTTTCAAACTGCGGAAACACGCCGGCCACACCGCGGCCCCGACATGCTCGATCACCACGTCAACCCCTTCGCCGTTCGTCAACTCCTGCACGCGCGCCGCAATGTCTTCGGTGTAGTGATTGATCACTTCATCCGCGCCCAGTTCTCGGGCCTTGATCAATTTGTCATCGCTGCCGGCGGTGGCGATAACGCGAGCCCCCACGGCACGAGCTATCTGGATCGCATAGCTACTCACGCCGCTGCCAGCCGCCATCACCAACACATCGTCGCCGGGGCGCACACGCGCGCGATTAATCACCATCTGATAGGCGGTGAGACCCGCGATAGGCAACGCTCCCCCGTCATCGAACGAACACGAGTCGGGCCAGTGAAACGTGCGCGCGCCCGAGGCCAGGGCGTATTCCGCATAACTGCCGGTGCCGCTCGCGACGACGCGATCGCCACGGCCAAAACCCTGGACTTCGCTCCCCACCGCGGCGACCTCACCGCAGATGTCGCGGCCCAGAATTTCCGGCGGCGTAATGCGGGTGCCGTGCGAGCCCGCGCGCATAAACACATCGAGGCGATTGACCGACGTGGCGCGCACGCGGATTTTGACGTCATTCGGCCCCGGCTCGGGTTCGGGTTGATCACCGTAAATCAGCGCTTCTGGCGGTCCGATTTGTTCTGCATATGCCGCTTTCATACATCGCTACTCCTCCGAATTTCCGCAAGACCCGGAACCGGATATAGTTGCATCGCGCAGTTAGGCTATACCGCCCCGGATTTCTCGGAAGCGCGATATTCTGAAAGGGTCGCAACATTAACATGAAGAAAATTCAATCTGAATCGACTGATTCGCCTGCCGCGGCGGCCGACAACGACGTCGTCACGATGCTGCGCGAAAGTGCTCGCGACTTTTGCGAGCGCGCGTTACCGCGTGAACGCCTGCGCCGGATGCGCCGGGACGGGTCGACGTTCGACCGTCAGGTGTGGCGGCAGATGGCCGATCTCGGCTGGTGCGGGCTGCTCGTGCCCGAATCGCGCGGTGGACTCGGTCTCGGCATGGCGGTCGCGGCCGGTGTGTGCCGCGAACTCGGCGCAGTGCTCGCGCCCGAACCGGTGATCGAAACCGCCGTCTGTGCGACGACCCTGCTGGTCTGCCTGGAGTCCGGCGACCCGCTGCTGCGCGATTGCGGGAGTGGTGACCGCGTCATCGTGCCGGCCCTTGGCGGGGTTGAGCGGAGTACCTTCGACGGCGTCGATGCCACCCCCGATGGCAGTGTGTACACACTAAGCGGATGTTGCGCCGGTGTCCCGCTCGGCGGCGACGCCGACGGCTGGCTGGTACCGGCACGTTGCGACGGGCAGCCGGCCTGGTTCTATCTCGACGCCGGCACGCAGGGGGCCAGCGCGACACGGCTGATACTTGCCGATGGCGGCCATGACGCGTGCCTCCGGTTCGATCGTGCGGCAGCAATGCTGCTCGGACGCGGCGACGAGGCAACGAATGCGCTCGCCATCGCCCGTTTTCGGGCCGAGGTCGCCTCGAGCGCTTATCTGCTCGGCCTCAGCGAGGCGCTGTTTCAGATCACCCTGGAATACGTTGCGACGCGGCGCCAGTTCGGCCGGGCCATCGGCAGCTTTCAGGTTATCCGGCACCGCATGGTCGATTTGTACATACAGCTACGACTGGCAGCGGCGGTTGTCGAACAAGCCGGCCGATCGCCAGCCGATCGGAGTGCAACAGCGATGTCCTGCGCCGCGAGTCGCGCGCGCTTCCGCGCCTGCACCACGGCGCTGGCTATGGCGCGCGAAGCGGTGCAGTTGCACGGCGCGATCGGTTTAACCGATGAATGCGATGTCAGTTTGTACGTCAATCGCACACTGGTGATGGCAGCCCGTTACGGGCAGGCGGACGCGCATGCTGCGCGCATCCGGCGCGAAACGCGGAGTTCGCCGAGCGCGGCCACGCTGCCTGCGGACGTTCGCGAAGTCGCCGCCGACGCTGATCCGCCCGGTGGGGACTGGAACGCACTGGACGACGAAACCTTCCGCGCAATCGTGCGACAGTGGTTCGAGCGCAACTATCTGCCGGAATTGCGCTATCCGCCGACGCGACTGAGCGCGGAGCACAGCCGCGAGTGGCACGCGTGCTTGTACCGGCGCGGCTGGGCGGCGCCGGCGTGGCCGGTCGAGCACGGCGGCATGGGCCTGGCGGCGGACAAATTGCTGATCTTCATGGAAGAGCGCGAGCGATGGGGCGTGGGGCGGACACTTGATCAAGGCGTCATCATGGTCGGCCCGATGCTGATGCAGTACGGCTCACCCGAACAGCAGGCGCATTATCTGCCGAACGCGCTCAGCGGCGAGCATATCTGGTGCCAGGGATATTCCGAGCCCAATGCCGGTTCGGATCTGGCGTCGCTGACCACCAGCGCGGTACGCGACGGCGACGAATTCGTCGTCAACGGCCAGAAGATCTGGACCACCCTGGCGCAGCATGCGACCCACATATTCTGCCTGGTGCGTACCGATACTTCAGCCAAACCGCAGGCCGGGAGTAAGCGGGCAATTTGAGCCGTCATTGTCCGTCGCCTGATTATGGGGTTTCCTTCGATGTTTTCATGACGAAGGAGGCTGGGAGGATGAGCGAGGGCAAACGGATGACGGTGCGCCGCTCGGCGGAGGAGTGGCGGACGATCGTGTCGCGGTTCGAGCGTAGCGGCCAGACGCGCAAGCAGTTTTGCACGGCGGAGGACTTGGCGCCGAGCACGTTTTCGTTGTGGCGGCGCAAGCTGCGGCGCTCCGAAGCGGGCAGCGGGGCGAACGGCGCGGGACGGTTCGTGGAGTTGGCCGATTCGCCGACGGCATTGCCGGCGTGGGAGGCGGAGCTGGACCTGGGCGAGGGGGTGGTATTGCGGTTGCGTCGCCCGCCGCGGTGTTGAACCTCGGCGGGGATTGCCGCATCTGGCTGTACACGCCGCCGTGCGACATGCGCCGTTCCTTCGACGGGCTCTCGGCGCTGGTGCGCCACGAGCTGGGACGCGATCCCACGAACGGGCAGTGGTACGTGTTCGTGAACCGCCGGCGCACGATGCTGAAGGTGCTGGCGTTCGATGCCGGCGGGTACTGGATCTGGGCCAAGCGCCTGGAGCAAGGGCGGTTCGCGGCGTTGGGCGCACGGGGCGGCGGGTCCCTGGCGTTGACTCGCACCGCGCTGCTGGCGCTGCTGGAGGGGACGGACATCGTGGTCCGGCGCCAGCGCAAGCGTTACCGGATGGCGGCGTGACGGGCGTGGAGCGGGTATAATCGGCGCTTCAACGGCGGCGAGTGCGAACCCCTTGTCCCACGCCCGGATCGAGGTTCTTCAACAAGAGAACGCGCGATTGAACGCGACCGTCGCCGACCTCACCGGCCAACTGGCCTCGGTCAAGCGTCAACTGGAGTGGTTCCAGCGCCAGTTGTTCGGGCCGAAGTCCGAGAAGCGGCTCGAGTTCGACGAGGCGGAGCAGGCGAGCCTGTTCGCGGCGCTGGGCATCGAGGCGACACCGGCCGGGGAGGCGCCCACGCAAGAGATCCGCTACCGGCGCCGGAAGAAGCGCCGCGACGGGGCGGTCAACGAGCACGGGTTGCGGTTCGACGAGACGGTGCCGGTGGAGACGATCCATGTGACGGACCCCGCCATCGAGGCGATTCCGGAGTCCGAGCGGGAGTTCGTGGGGGAGAAGGTCACGCACCGGCTGGCCCAGGAGCCGGGCAGCTACAAGGTGCTGAGGTACGTGCGCCAGGTCGTCAAGCGCCGGGACACCGGGCAGGTGTTGACGCCGGCGGCGCCGCCGAACGTGCTGGGGCGCGCGGCGGTGGACGTGAGCTTCCTGGCCGGGCTGCTGGTGGACAAGTTTCGATATCACCTGCCGCTGTACCGCCAGCACCGGCGCCTGGCCGACAGCGGGATCGCGGTGAGCCGGCGCAGTCTGACGAACTGGGCCGGACGGGCCATCGACCTGTTGGGGCCGCTGGTCTCGGCGCAATCCGCGCACATTTTGAGCGGCGCGGTCGTGGCCATGGACGAGACCTCGATCAAGGCCGGGCGCAGCGGGCCGGGCAAGATGCGCGCGGCGTACTTCTGGCCGGTGTACGGGCAGGACGACGAGTTGGTGTTTCACTACGCGCCGAGCCGCGCGCACAAGCACGTGGAGAGGTTCCTCGGGGATTTCTCGGGCACACTGTTGAGCGACGGGTACGGTGCGTACGAGGCGTTCGCGAAGCGCCGCGGCCTCGCGCATGCGCAGTGCTGGAGTCATTGCCGGCGTAATTTCGTGGATGCCAAGCAGAGCGATCCCGAGGGCGTGGCCGCGGCGTTGTCGCTCATCGGCGCGCTGTACCGGCACGAGAAGAAGATACGCAAGAAGAAGCTCGACGGCCCGGCGAAGCTGGCCTGGCGGCGCGAGCGCAGCGCCGCGGCGGTGGACGCGTTTTTCGACTGGTGCAAACAACAACGCCAGCGGGTGGACCTGCTGCCGAGCCACCCGTTCGGTCAGGCGCTGGCCTACGCGGCGGAACGCGAGGCCGGGCTGCGGGTGTTTCTGGAGGACCCCGGGGTCGCCATCGACACGAACCACCTTGAGCGGGGCCTGCGCCCGATCCCGATGGGCCGGCGCAACTGGCTGTTCGCCTGGACGGAACTGGGCGCGCGCCGCGTCGGGGCGATCCAGAGCTTGCTCGCGACCTGCCAGCTGCAGGGCGTGAACCCCTACATCTACCTGGTCGACGTGTTGCAGCGGATCGACCGGCATCCGGCCAAGCGCGCCGTCGAACTGACCCCAAGGGTGTGGAAGACGCTTTTCGCCGACAATCCGCTACGGTCCGACCTGGACCGCGCCCGCGATCCCCCACTTCACTAGGCCGCGAAAGTCCAGAACGGTCCAGTTTGCCCGCTTACGGCCGGGATCAGTTTCCTGCTCATCGATCTCGCTGTCGGCGGGATCACCATCCGCCCGATTCGCAACATCGCCGGTGAAGAAGAATTCTGCGAAGTTTTCTTCGACGACGTGCGCGTTCCGGTGGAGAGCCTCGTCGGAAAGCTCAACGACGGCTGGACCGTTGCCAAGACGCTGCTCGGATTCGAGCGCCTCTTCGTCGGCAGTCCGGGCCCATGCCAGCGCGGGCTCAGCCGCTTGCGAGAACTGGCGGAGGCGAGCGGATCGCTGGATGACCCCGCATTTCTCGATCGCCTGACCCGGCTCGAGATCGACGTCGCCGATCTCGAATCGCTGTACAATGAATTCGCCGACACCCTTCGGCGCGGTGAGACGCTTGGCGCGGATGTGTCGGTACTCAAAATCTGGGCCGGCGAAACGGAATGCCGCTTGAGTGAATTCATGCTCGAGGCCGCCGGCGATGCCGGTGGACGTACCGGCGCGATCGATTTCGGTACGTCGTCCATTGACGTCCTCAGTCATTATTACAACGCGCGTCGGACCCCGATTTACGCCGGCAGCAACGAGATCCAGCGCAACATCCTGGCCAAGCAGGTACTGCGGATGCCGTCGAGCTGATTCATCAAGACAGGGCCTGGAAAGAAGAATTCTGACGAAGGATTTGCCGATGTCTGCTCGACTGTTATCTCTATTTTTCACTTTGTTTGTTTCTTTTGGCACTGCCTTCGCGCAGCCAACGGGCGAGGGCGCGTTGTCAGATGCGGTCATTCGAGAATTCTCCATTGCCGTGTCGGATCAGGCAATCGATGATCTGAATCTTCGCTTGTCGCTGAGTCGTATTCCGGATCAATTGAATAACGTTAGCTGGGAGTACGGAACCGACAAACCGTATCTGCTGAGCCTGTTGGACTATTGGCAAAACTGTAGCAAGAGCTTTGCATGAGCATCACCGCGGTCGTCATCGTCCTATACATGGGTTTTTTTGCCGCGTTCGGCATTTACATGAATCGCGGCAATACCAGTGGATCGGATTGGGCGATTGGCGGAGGTTCGATCGGTGTCTTCATGTTGGCGGCGGGCGTTGCCGGTACGCGCATCGGTGGAGTCGGCACCTATGGAGTCGCAGGTGAGGTAATCACCGAAGGCATAGGCCATCTCTGGTACAGCGTAAATTCCTTCGCGGCCCTGTTTCTGTTAGGTCTGTTCTTCGTAATCCCTTATCGTCGCTTGAAAGTCGTCACTATCGGCCAGGTATTCGATCGTCGATTCGGTTCTTATCGCTGCCAGTGGCTGACCAGTCTCTGTGTGCAAGCCACCTATTTCATAGTTAACATCATCGAGCCCTATGTGATCGGCACGATAATTTCCGGCGCTACAGGGTTACCTTTTGTCGCAAGTGTTGCCATCGGCGGCTTGCTTATCGTTACCTTTACGGTATCCGGTGGCTTGAAAGGCACGGCAGTCGCAAACGTTGTTCATTGTTCCGTCATTATTTTCGGACTTTTTCTTGTCGGCATAGTGGCGACGCAGAATATGGGTGGCTGGGATGCCGTCGTCACCCAGTCGACCGCCAGGCTTGCGGAAGCTGGACAAGATGAAGCTGCCTGGTGGAGTTTTACCGGCATCGGCCTGGCTTCTATCATCGCCCTGTTTATCGCGGCAACCATTCACACGCCGGCGGTTTCGATTCACGCGAACTTTGCCAATTCGGCGGCGAGAGAAGACTATTTGGTTAAAGCGTATTTTTTTGCCGGCATCATTGCCGCACTCATGCCGTTGGTCGCAGGATTTATCGGTGTATTGACCATGGCGAATTACGGTGCCGAGAGCGGGCTGAGCGGTTACCTCAATATCGCCCAATTGGCGATCGACACTGGGCCTGTTCTGGGTGGCATCGCCCTGGCAGCCTTGTTGGCCGCGGTAATATCTTCCGGTGTTCCCATACTATTGGCGAGCGCAACCATGTTCGTTAATGACTGGCTGCCCGGAGCCAAAAACCTCAATAGCGATCAACAGCTACGGGCTTACAAGATTGTCACCGTCATCTATGGCTCGGTTGGGGCAATCATTGCCAGCCTCGGATATATCGGTTCGGTACTGCAACTCTTGTTACTTGCTTTCGCTCTGATCGTGCCCCCGGCAGTTGCGGTAACCTTTGTCATCTACTGGCGTCGCACGTCGGAACAGTCGGCGTACTGGGGCATGGCGGCAGGTTTAGCCGGCGGACTGATCATGTGGCTGTTCAATTCCTTGTTTGACGGTGTGGAAAACGCGACGGCCGGCGGGTTCGCTCAGTGGTGGTATGAACTGATTACCTATCTGGGAGAATGGCGCGATCCCTCGTTCCTTACGCTGCTGCTGCCCATGATCGTTATCCCCGTTGTTACCCTGCTATATCCGAATACGGCTGCTGACAACGAACACCATGACGCGTTCTATAGCACATTGGGCCGCCTGCGCCGCGACTTTAGCTGGTCTTAGGCAGGCGCGGTCACTGCTTTGATTGTGGCGTGCCCGGCTGTGTAACCCGGCACCCTCAACGGTGTCGTTTGTAATTCGGCGGGCGAAAACTCTAACTGCGCTTGATTGCGGTTTTGGTGACTTCGTCTGTTCTGTACGTGACAATGCCGAGCGCATATTCTCGTTTCACCGCTGACGTCGAACGGAACCCGGAATCAAATGGCCAGTAATACCAAACCAGCGTCACTACCGCTTTCAGGTGTCCGCGTCGTCAACATCGGGACTGGCTGGGCGGGACGCGTCGCGTCGATGTTGCTCGCCGAGCAGGGTGCGGACGTCGTCGAGTTTGTCCGCCCCGGGCGCGACGTCCACCCGTGCGACCCGCTGCTCGATCGCGGCAAGCGGTTGCTCGAAATCGATCTCAAAGACAGCGCCGAAAGGAAGAAGGTTCGCGAGCTGGTCGCCAGCAGCGATGTCGTGTTCGAGAACATGCGCGCCGGCGCCGCGGCGGGGTTGCAGCTCGACTACGCCAGCCTGGGCAACAACGAGCGCATTGTCTACGTGTCGTTGCCGGGATTTGCCGAAGGTGACGAAAATTTCGATCTGCCGGCATGGGAAGGCATCGTCGATGCCGCGGTCGGCGTCTATACCGACATCAGTCCGCTTGGATCACTGATCGGCGGTGCTCCGGTCTACACCGCGATTCCGATGGCTTCGGCTTATGGCGGAGTGCTTGGCGCAGTAACAGCGTCGATGGGGCTCTATCAAAGGGAGCGTAGCGGGCAGGGGCAACGCGCTGTGGTGCCGTTGGCAGATGCAGTGTTATCGTCGGTGGGAGTGCTGATTGCAAAAATCTACGGATGGCCTGAGCGCTACAATACCCCAATGATCGACAACACCATGCTGCATACGGTGTTTCCGATCCTGCGCGAGCTGCGCGAACATATGACCGAGGAGCATATTGGTCGCATCGTCGACTTCCTGAAAAGCCGCGGTGCTCCGGGTAATGCCTTCTACGGATGCTCTGATGGACGCATTCTGTATGTCGCTACGCCGGACCACGTCTACCAAACCCGCACGTTACTCGAGACAGTCGGTGTTCTTGACCGTGCTATCGCCGAGGGCATGGTCGTCGGCAATCCCTACAGCGAGAATAGTGACGGCAACAACCTGAACCATGTCGCCAAGCTCTCGCCGCACAACCGCCAGCGCCTGCGGACCATGATTGCCGAACGCATCGAGACGCGGCCCGGCAAGGTGTGGGAACAACTGCTGCGCGACGCGAATGTGCCCGTCACCGTGGTGCAAACCGATTCGGAATGGCTGGCCGACGAAAAGCTGCTGGAAGCAGGCGTGCTTGCCGATATGGAGGATCCGCATCTCGGAGCAGTGCGCATGCCGGGGCGCTTCGTCTCGATCGAGGGTGCGGCAACTCGGTCTCCGAACCTGCGGTCACGCCGGCATGTGTCTGGCGCGGACTGGAAGCAGTCGCCACTGACACCCGCTTCTGTCGGGGATTCGGTGTCGGGCGGATTGCTCGAAGGCGTGCGCGTGCTGGATCTGTCAAACGTTATTGCCGGACCCGTAGCCGGGCGTATGCTTGCTGAGCACGGCGCCGATGTGGTGCGCATCGACCCGCCCGAACCACTGTGCGGGCCGCGCTTGACCATGTCGTTCGGCATCGACGTCAATAAGGGCAAGCGCGCTATGGTGCTGGACCTGAAAACCGAAGCCGGCCGTGAAGTGATGGCGCGGCTGGTCAAGGACAGCGACGTCGTGCTGCATAACTACCTTGATAGGTCGGCGCGTTCACTAGGCATTGCACACGGCCAGCTCACCGCTGTCTGTCCGGACATCATCACCTGCCAGATCAGCGCCTGGGGCGGCAGCGAGGGTGGCCCGTTCAAGGACGACCCGGCGTTCGATCCCGTATTGCAGGCTGCCAGCGGCATCATGACGCGTTTCGGCAAGCCGGACAGACCGGTCCCGCATGCACTGGCGTCCTGCGTCGATTACATCACCGGCTACGCTGCGGCGGTGGGCATTGCGCAGGCATTGTTCGCCAGAGAACGAGGCCGAGGCGGCAGTTTCGTGCGGACCTCGCTCGCCATGGCCGTGCAGCTCGTGCAGTTTCCGTTCATGACACGCCACAGCGAATCGGAGCAAGCGATTCCATCGGGACAAGCGGCGCGCGGCGATGGCTGCGAACAGCACTTGTACCAACTCGCTGACGGTTGGGCGTTCGTTGGTTGCCGCGCCGGCGACGGCAGCAAACTCGCGAGCGCGGTCGGTGCCGAATCGGTATCTGCCGAAGCGATCGGCAATGAAGCACGCGACCTGACGCTGGCCCAACTCAGGGACAAACTCGCAGCGCTACCGGGGGCAGCCGCTATCGCGGTACAGACACTGGCAGAGCTGCGTGAGAGATACACGGTCGAGACCACAGTCGACGGCAGCGATAGCGTTCCCGACCATTCGTTCCGTCTGCTACGTGGGCCGCACCCCTCCGGATACCCGACAACGAGCCCATTGGCCACCTGGATTCGGCCGGAACTTTCGGCCCTGACGCCTACGCATCCGGCGCCCCCACCCGGGGAACACTCGATTTCGATATTACGCGAGGCAGGCTACAGCGAAGAAGAAATCGTGGCGTTGGTCGACAAGGGCGTTGTGCATACCCATTGGAAGGTATTGCGGCATTATCTGCCGCTCTGAAACCGCCACACGGAAGGGAGGCTGAAACAGCCACTGGCGACCAGTGAGCGAGCCACTGAAAATAGATGTGTTCTGGTCGTTCCGGAGCCCGTGGTCATACCTCGCCGTACCGCGACTGAGGCAGTGGCAGCATGAGTATCAGCTCGAGGTAAATCTCCGGCCCGTGTATCCCATTGCCATCCGTATGCCTGATTTTTTCCAAACGCTCCATCCCCTGTGGGCCTCATACTTCATGAAGGATCTGTTTCGGGTGGCCGAGTTTCTGGAATTGCCGCTCGTCTGGCCAAATCCCGACCCGCTTGTTTTCTACATCGATGATAGTGGGTTAAGGCAAATTGGTGAGGAACAGCCCTACATTTACAGACTGACCCGCTTGGGAATAGTAGCGGCTGAATTGGGCCACGGTATTGAATTTGCAGATGAGATTTCCCGTCTCATCTGGGGCGGAACCGTAAACTGGCATGAAGGAGAACATCTTGCGCTCGCGAGTGAAAAGGCGGGTCTGGGTCTTGAGGGACTGGACAAACTGGTGATTTCGGATGCCGATCGCCTGGAATCCGAAATCGAGAAGAACCAGACGGATCTTGAATCGGCGGGGCACTGGGGCGTGCCGACGTGCGCTTACAGGGGAGAACCGTTTTTTGGCCAGGATCGCCTTGATGTCCTGCTGTGGCGGCTCAAAGGCGATGGTCTTGTGAGAAGAGTCTGAACGAAATTACGGTTTTGCGAACCTCATCTGTTCTGTTCGTGGTAACGTCAGGCGCGAAATCTTGTTGTGAGTTCGCTCGAACGCTGATAGCGGCTGACACGGAGTCAGATATGAAGACAGGCACGATGCGCGTTGCCAGACGAAGCACCGTTCTCCCAGTTGCTCTGATAACCGCGACGCTCGCTTCCGCTGCCTTTGGACAGCAAGGCGGCAGCGGATCGGGGTTCAGCGGCGATGAACTCAAGGCGCTGCCCACCGACGGATGGATCACCAATGGCGGCAACGTCTACAACCAGCGCTATTCCCCCCTTACGGACATCACGCCGGACAACATCGGAGAACTCAAAGGCGTCTGGCGCGCGCGGCTCGACGGCTCCGGAGTCGGTGACAAGTACTCCGGGGACGAGGTCCCGGCGGCCGGAGCCGAAGTAGCCGGGCCCGCCGTGGAACACTAGTGCTCCTTCAACCCGATAGATTCGGATCAGCGCGTTCACAAGCGCTCAGATGCGATGCGTCGTCTCGCCGACGTATTGGGCACACGTCAAGAGACGACAACGACGCAGATGGGTGCCTGGGATCTCACCGACGCGCACGCTCTGAAGCTGCGCGAGTACTTGCTGCGAGCTGGCTTTCCGCTCTGCGACAGCTATTGCGGCACCGTTGAATGGCAAGGCTTCGTGCGAGGGATGATTCGCATCTTTCCGGACCGGCCCATCATCGAGTTACCCGACACACACCCGATCTTCCATGCGGTTTATGCGTTGATGCGTTGAGAGCAGTGGAGAGTAGAAGGAGCTCTGCATGAGCATCACCACGATTATCATCATCCTATACCTGGTTTTTTTTGTTGCGTTCGGAATTTACATGAATCGCAGCAACGCCAGTGGATCGGATTGGGCGATAGGCGGCGGTACGCTCGGTTTGTTCGCGTTGATGACGGGCGTTGCCGGAACACGCATCGGTGGAGTCGCTACCTACGGAGTAGCGGGTGATGTAGTCAGCGAAGGCATAGGCCATTTCTGGTTCGGCGTAAATGCCTTCACGGCCCTGCTTCTGGTAGGTCTATTCTTCGTAATCCCTTATCGACGACTGAAAGTTGTCACTGTCGGCCAGATATTCGATCGTCGATTTGGTTCTTATCGCTGCCAGTGGCTAATCAGTCTCTGTGTGCAAGCCGAATATCTGATAATCAACATTCTCGAGCCCTACGTGATTGGCTCGATCATTTCTGGCGTAACAGGTCTGCCTTTTGTTGTTAGTACTGCCATTGGTGGATTACTTATCATTTCCTTTACGGTAACCGGTGGCTTGAAAGGCGTTGCAGCCGCAAACTTCGTTCATTGTGCTGTCATTTTGTTCGGACTTCTTCTTGTCGGCACGGTGGCGATGCAGAATATGGGGGGCTGGGATGCCGTCGTCACCCAATCGACCATCAGACTTGCGGAAGCTGGAAGAGATGAATTTGCCTGGTGGAGTTTTTCCGGCATCGGTCTGGTTACTATCATCGCCCTGTTTGTTGCAGCAACTATTCACACACCGGCGGTTTCAATTTACGCAAACTATGCAAATTCGGCGGCCAAAGAAGACCATTTGATCAAGGCGTTTTTCTTTGCCGGCATCATTGCTGCAGTCGTGTCCTTTGTCGCAGGATTCATTGGTATCTTGACCATGGCGGCCTATGGCCCCGAGAGCGGGCTGAGTAGTTACCGGAATATTTCGCAATTGGCGATCGACAGTGGGCCCGTTTTGGCCGGCATCGCCCTGGCAGCCGTGTTGGCCGCGATAATCTCTACCGGCGCGCCGATACTATTGGCGAGCTCAACCATGTTCGTCAACGACTGGGTACCCGGTGTCAAGAACTTTAGCAGCGATCAACAGCTACGGGCTTACAAGATTGTCACCATTATCTATGGCTCGATTGCGACAATCATTGCCAGCCTCGGATACATCAGCTCGGTATTGCAACTCTTGTTACTTGGTTTAGCTATGGTTGTGCCCCCGGCAATTGCGGTGACCTTTGTCTTGTACTGGCGTCGTACGTCGGAACGGGCGGCGTTCTGGGGAATAGCGGCAGGTTTTGCCGGCGGACTGATTATGTGGCTGTTGAATACCTTGTTTGACGGTGTGGAAAACGCAACGGCCGGCGGTTTTGCTCAGTGGTGGTATGAATTGATTACCTATCTGGGAGAATGGAGCGATCCCTCATTCCTTACGCTGCTCGTGCCATTGATTGTGATTCCCGTATGTTCCCTGCTTTATCCGAATACCGCAGCCGACAACGAACGCTCTGACGCGTTCTATAGCAAATTGGGCCGCCTGCGCCGCGACTTCAGCTGGTCCTAGACGCGGTCACTGTTCAGGCTCAGGCGCTCGCGTGCGGCCAGATACTCGCGTTCCAGGCGGTCGACAAGTTCCGCCGCCGCCGGCACGTCCTTGATCGCACCGACACCTTGGCCGGCGCTCCAGATGTCTTTCCACGCCTTCGGTCGCGACGAGCCTGATTTCCACTTCGGTGCCGTCGACGAGCCTTCGTCCGCTTTCAGGACTGAGGCAATGGAAGTCTCGAGATTGTCGGGATCCAACCCGGCATCGCGCACGGATCCTTTGAGATAGCTGCCGTGAAGACCGCTCAACAGGTCGGTATAGATGATGTCGTCGGCGGCGCTTTCGACGATCATTTCCTTGTAGCCATCCACCGCGTTGGCTTCCTCTGTGGCGATAAACGCAGACCCGACATAGCTGAGGTCGGCGCCCATGGCCTCTGCGGCCAGCACCGAGTCGCCCCTTGCAATACAGCCGGACAGCACCAGCGGGCCGTCGAACCAGTCGCGGATTTCCTGCACCAGGGCGAGCGGCGACGTTATTCCCGCATGCCCGCCGGCACCGGCTGCGACTGCAATCAGCCCGTCTGCGCCCTTTTCGATGGCTTTCCTTGCGAAGCGGTTATTGATGATGTCGTGCAGCGTGATGCCGCCATGGGAACGCACCGCTTCGTAGACTTCCTCGCGCGCGCCGAGCGACGTGATCACGATCGGCACTTCCTGTTTGACGCAGATGTCGACGTCACGCTCGAGTCGTTCGTTCGAACGATGCATGATCAGGTTGGTCGCGAACGGCGCTGCCGGGCGCTCGGGGTGTGCCTGGTTGTGCCGGTCACACCCTTCCTTGATGCGTGTAATCCACCGATCGAGCTCGATGGGTTCACCTTCCTCTTCGCGCGCATTGAACGCCGGAAAACCACCGACAATCCCGGACGTGCACTGGGCAATGACAAGATCGGGATTGGAGACGATGAACATCGGCGCACCGATCACAGGGATACGCAGGTTCTGCAGTATGGGTGGTAGCGCCATGATCACATTTCCTCAGGTTCGTTTGACAATGAGGGCATCGAGGCCAACGCATCCTTCTGGCATGGCCCGAAGTGGATTAATTTCAATGCTTTCGATGGCGTCGCTGTGGGCTGCGGCAATCACGGATAGTTTCGAAATCGCATCGCAGATCGCATCGAGATCGCAGGGTTCGGCGCCTCTGGCTCCCTTGAGCAGTGCGGCGCCTTTCAATTCATCGATCATGCCGCGCGCTGTTTCCGGACTCACCGGTGCGCGCCGGAAGCTGACATCCTTCAGCACTTCGGTGAAGACGCCGCCCAGACCGAACATCGCTATGGGCCCGAACACCGGATCGACTTTGGCGCCGAGAATGCAGTCAATACCGTCCGCGGCCATTGCTGAAATCAGAACACCATCGATTTTCGCATCTGGCACGGCCGCCCTGGAGTTGGCGACGATTTCGTCGTACGCGGCGCACACGCCATCGTCGCCGCTGACGCCAAGTTTGACGCCGCCAACGTCGGTCTTGTGAAGAATATCCGCTGAGGCGACCTTCATCGCCACAGGGCCGCCGGCTCGTTCGGCCGCCGCTGCAGCTTCCGCAGCATTGGTTGCCAGCGTATCGGCCGCCAGCGGCAAACCGAAATCGGCGAGGATTTTCTTTGCCGCCTTTTCGCCGAGCGGGCCCTCCGGCAAGGCCGGCAGGTTCGGGATCTCGGGCATGGCCGGGCGGCCGGCGGCAAACGCCATTCCGTACGACATCAAGGCGGCCATGGTTGCAACCGCCCTTGACGGATCTTCAATGCACGGAAAGCCTTCGTCCTCGTACTGCTTGCGGAGTTCCGGTGGCGCGATCACCGATTGGATGAAGAGTTTGTTATCCTGACCGTCCATGGCCTCGGCCAGGTGCTTGCGCAGCGCCGACGTGATCTCAGGCACGCTCGCGGTCGCCGACCAGAAACCGACCAGGGCATCGTAGTTGCCTTGATCGAGCATCAGCTTGGTGAAGCGCGGCACCAACGTCATATCATTGAGAATCTGCGCGGTGACGTCGACCGGGTTACGTGGCGCTGCAAACGGCAGCAGCTCCTTCATCTCCGCCTGGGCCTCAGCCGGCATTTCCGCGACGTCGAGATCATGGTCAGCGGCTGCATCCGCCATCAACACGCCGCCACCGCCGGACACGGAGACAAGACCAATGCGCTTGCCAATGGGAAAGATTCGCGGCCGGGCCGCATAAGCGACATCGAGCGCTTCCTCGGTGGTGCGCGCGCGATAGGCACCGTATTGCTTGAGGATCGCATCGTAAATCGCGTCTTCGCCAGCCAATGAGGCGGTATGGGAACTGGCGGCTGCAGCGCCGACTTCCGAGCGCCCGACCTTCATGAACACCACCGGCTTGCGCGCATCACGCGCTGCCTCCAGACCTTCAACGAGCACGTCACCGTCGTTGATGCTTTCTGCATAGGCGCAAATTGTCTGGACGTCGTCGTTCTCCGCCAGCAGTTTGATCGCTTCGGCAACATGCACATCGCATTCGTTGCCAGTTGTGATCCAGTAAGTCATATTCAGTCCGCGCTGGTGGGCCAGGTTGAAAATGTGGCTGCCGTAGGCGCCCGATTGACTGGCGATGGCAAGACCACCCGGTGTCGGCTGCTTGTACGCGATTGTCGCGGAGAATGTCGGATAGAAGTTGATTGCGGCATTGAATGCGCCGAAGCAGTTCGGCCCGATGATGCGCACGCCACTGTCGCAAGCAATTCGCGTAAGCTCATCCTGGGCGCGCTGTCCCGCCTCGCTCATTTCGCTGAAGCCGGCCGAGAAGATCATCACGGTCCTGGCTTTTTTTGCGACAGCGTCGCGCGCGACGTCGAGCACCCATTTTGCCGGCACAGCGACCAGAACAAAGTCGACGTCACCGGAGATGTCATTAAGGGTCGGATAGGCCTGGAGACCCTGCACAACATCACGATTGGGGTTCACAGGATAAATGCGACCCTCGTAACCGAGGTTCTGAAAGTGCGAAAGCGGCCGTCCGCCAATACGCGTGGGATTGTCGGAGGCGCCGACAATGGCAACCGACCTTGGTGCGAGAAGATCATTGATCGTAGTCATAATCAGGGTCCCGTTGTGTTCTGGTGTCCCAGCTCATGAATCCGCTCCCGGGCGAGCCGATACAGGCCACTAGTGAGGCAGATGGATCGGCAGATCAAGCGCAGCACGACGCTGCAACCACATTGTTGGGCGGTAGCGATCTTCGCCGGTGATGGCCTGCATGCGTTCAAGAATCTGCAGGCATCGATTCAGCCCGAGATCGGCGGCCAGCTCCAACGGCCCGAGCGGATAATTCAAGCCCAACTTCAGGGCGAGATCGATGTCGTCCGGTGTCGCCAGCGACACCTCCGCCATGTAGCAGCCGAGATTGGCGATCATCGCGGTCATGCGTTGCGCGACAAAGCCGGGGCTGTCGCCGATCGCGGTAACGGCGCGGCCGGCAGCATTCGCAGCGGCTGCAACGCAGTCACGTATCGCCGGGTCGGCACCGGGCGCGGTCATGATCGTCAGGCGTCTGGAGGTGTCGCATGACAGGTCGACGCACACCAGGCGCGTGTGGTCAGCACCGGTGCGCAATGCCGTATGGGTCGCATCGTCGCCGAACGGCGCGGCAAGAATCGGGCACGACCCGTCATCCTCACCCAGCGCGAGCTCGAGTTCCCTGCACAGGGCGGCAAGCGCATCGTCGGCTTCCGCCAGCGCTGCTTTGCCCGCAGGCGCCGCACCGGTCGCATGGTCAGCGGATGGCGCTTCGACCATCTTGCCGTGCGAATATTGGTACCAGCCGCCACCGGTCTTGCGGCCGAACTGTCCGGAATTGAACATCGCCTCGTGGTTCGGCGATGTCTTGATCCGCGGATCCTGCATATAGCCGTCGTAGATTTGGCGGCTCGCCGGAAAGTTGACATCGATCCCGATCAGGTCCATGAGTTCGAACGGACCCATCCGAAAGCCGCGGCAGTCGCGCATGATGGCATCGATCTGTTCCGGTCGCGCGACCGACTCGTGTGCGATCCTGAGCCCTTCCGTAGTGAACGCGCGCCCGCCCATGTTGACCAGGAAGCCGGGCATGTCGGCAACGGTCACAGGCACGCGCGTCATGCGCTTGCCGAGTTCCGTCAGTGCTGCGACCGTCTCGTCGCTGGTTTCTGCTGCCTTGATCACCTCCACCAGCTTCATCAGCGGTACGGGAACGAAGAAATGCAGCCCGGCGACGCGGTCGCGTTTCTCGCAATTGCGCGCGATCGACGAGATCGGGATCGAAGATGTGTTCGAGGCGATGATGCAGTCCCTGGATACAATCGCTTCAAGGTCCTTGAAGACCCTGGCCTTGACACCATAGTCTTCGAATACGGCTTCGAGGACGACATCGCATCCGGCCAGAGCATCGAGCTCGTCCACCGCCTGCAGGTTGGCCTTGGCATTGCCGGCATCATCTTCGCCAATACGCCCCTTTTCGACGAGCCGGTCGATGCGCTTCCCAACCTGAGCAACCGCCTCTGCGCCACCACCTGGTCTGGCATCGAACACCAGCACCTTGAGGCCGCCTTGAGCCGATACCTGAGCGATGCCTTGCCCCATCGTGCCTGCGCCCACAACACCAACGGTGTAGTCGGCCGCGCTCACCGGCTTCATGATTTCCTCCAGGGTCTTTCCGGCCTGTCTCGATCAAAGGGCGTCAAGATAACAGCCTCGCGATCCGATGCAAAAAGAAAATTCCTGGCGCCAAGGCCCGGAAATGCTGGTCGTCAACGGAGTAACTGAACGACTACACCACCTCGAACAGGCCGGCTACGCCCATGCCGCCGCCGACGCACATCGTGACGACAACGTTCCTGGCGCCGCGGCGCTTACCCTCGATCAAGGCGTGGCCGACCAGGCGCGCGCCCGACATCCCGTACGGGTGGCCGATCGAGATCGCCCCGCCGTTGACATTGAGGTTCTCATTGGGGATGCCGAGCTTGTCACGGCAGTAGAGAGCCTGCACGGCAAACGCCTCGTTGAGTTCCCAAAGATCGATATCGTCCATTTTGAGATGATGTTTCTCCAGCAACTTCGGCACCGCATAGACGGGTCCGATGCCCATTTCATCCGGCGAGCAGCCGGCGGCAACCATGCCGCGATAGATTCCGAGTGGCTGCAGACCGCGCCGCTCGGCTTCCCTGGCCTCCATGACCACCGCAGCCGAGGCGCCATCGGAAAGTTGCGAGGCATTGCCGGCGGTAATGTGCTTGCCTTCACTGACGACCATTCCGTCCTTGAACACGGGCTGCAGCGCCGCAAGGCCATCCGTCGTCGTCGACGGCCGGTTGCCTTCGTCTTTTTCCAGCGTCACTTCGCGCTGTGAAATCTCCCTGGTCTCCTTGTCCTGTACCAACATGGTAGACGTCAGCGCCACGATCTCGTCGTCGAATTTTCCAGCCTGTTGCGCGATCGCTGTACGCTGCTGTGATTGGAATGCGAACTCGTCCTGCGACTCACGGCTGACGCCGTAGCGCTCGGCTACGATCTCCGCCGTTTCCAGCATCGACATGTAGACTGCGTGCACGTGTTCTTTCAGCCATTCATCCTGTGCGCGGTAGAGGTTGCGATGCTTGTTCTGTACCAGTGAAATCGATTCGAGCCCGCCGCCGACGGTCACCTGCATCCCGTCTTCGACGACCTGCTTTGCTGCGGTAGCGATAGCCATCATGCCCGAAGCGCACTGGCGATCGATCGACATGCCGGGAACGCTGGTCGGCAATCCCGCACGCAGCGCCACCTGGCGACCGACGTTGCCACCGGATGAGCCTTGCTGCAGCGCCGCACCCATGATCACGTCTTCGATCTCGGCCGGGTCGACCTTGGCGCGCTCGACGGCATTCATTACCGCATGTCCGCCAAGTACCTGTGCCGAGGTGTTGTTGAAAGCACCGCGGTAGGCTTTACCGATCGGGGTACGGGCGGTCGAAACAATGGTGGCCTGGCGCATGAGCGTGTTCCTCTATATGAATGTCTGGAATGGACTTGACGTGATATGAGCGTACGTCATCTGATTTCCGGATAGTAGATTCAAGATGCCCGCGAGCGAGCTGGCGGCCAGCGGCTTGCCGAACTCGTGAATCGGCAGCATGACCAGCGACGACTGTACGCTCATCATCGAGCGGTAGCCGGAGCCGACCCGTTCCAGCTCACGCGTAATCAAGCCGTAGGAAACATAGTGCAGACCCGCACCACGCGGCCTGGTTGTACTAGAGAACAGATGATGCGAAAAAAACCGCAATCAAACGCAGATTTGTTTCAAACGACCCACGCCACGCCATCAGGCATTACTCTGTGGAGTGGCGCCTCGGCTTACGCCGTCGCCACTGCCGCCGATATGTTGTCCAGCGCCCGGCGGATGAGAAGGCGCGACGTCGCGAGGTTCATGCGCATGTGGCCGGCACCGCCCGTGCCGTAGGCGCTGCCCGGGTTCAGGTAGACCCTCGCGTTGTTGCCGAACCAGCGTTGCATGATCTCCTCGGGCGTGACCGTGGATTCCGCCGTGCCGTTCTCCCGCTCGGCCATCTCGCGGGCGCCGACCCGCTCCGGCAATTCGCTCACGTCCAGCCACGCCAGGTAGGTTCCCTGCGCCTTTGTGTACTTGATCGCGGGGATGTTTTCCCGCAGGTAGCGTTCCACGAAGTCGTGATTGGCGTCGATGTAGGGGAGCAGTTGATCGAGCCAGTCATCGCCTTCGATGAGCGCGGCGCGGAAGTCCATGTCGGCGATTCCCATGCCGACTTCGATTTCAGCTTCGACCCCTTCGATGGGCCGGTCCCACTTGATGCTTTCGCTGCCCCTGCGATCGTAGATCTCGTCGAAATCGAAGGTCTGTCGGGTACCGGATGCCGGCAGTCCTTGCGCGCCGGCCAGTGTCGGCCTTGCCCCGACCGCGCCCAGGGCCGCCGTCGTCCCCGCTCCTTTCAAGAAAGTCCTGCGGCTGAGTTCACGGAGTTGCGGCATTTCGGTCTCCCGGCGGTACTTTTCGAATGCGCCCAAGAATCCGTTTCTTAGCGCGACGTGTAGGTTTCGCTGTAGCCGTTGCGCGCGTTGGTGATCGTGAAGCTGCTGCCGTCCGGCTGCACTTCCGCCTTGATCCAGTGACCGTGTTCGTTTTCAAAGGCCAGGTTGGCGATCTTGCGCCTTTCGGTGTTGTGCTCGTCATCCGTGCCGGTCGCGTAATGCGCTTGCCAGAATCCCTCAAGCCCCGGGCTTGCCGCAGCCGCCTCGTACCCGTCCGGATTGCCGCCCTTGGTCGCGCCGGTGTTGGAGACTGCCGCGACAGGAGCCAGCGACGACACGAATTGCGGCGCCACGTCGTTGCCGTGGTGCGGAAACTCGAGCAGATCGATCGTGCCGATGAGGTTCACGGGGCAGACGAGGGCGTGCAGTCCGCCATAGGACAGATCGCCGACGTTAACGTACTCGAAGCTGCCCATGGAGAGTTGGAATCCGGCGCTGTAGATGTCCTCGCCGTCGAAATCCGCAAGCGCCGTCGACACGCATTCGTCGCCTCTGCAATATTGATTCGACGGGTTTGCCGTCTCGCAGATGGGGTTCGGTTCGGCCGATCCCGTGAGCGGTTCCGTCAGAAACTCCTTGTGTGACGCGACGACGATCAGGTCCACGCCCCGCACCGGCAGGGTCATGCCCGGACGGACCGTGGTTCGCTTTCCGGTTGCGGCAAGTTCCACATATCGCGCGTACCGCGCCTGTCCGTTCTCGTCGGTCAACGTCGTTTCCCCATGATCGACGAACTCGATGATCGGCACCATTTCAGCCAGCGCAAACAACCCGCCGACGTGATCGCCCTGATAGTGAGTCGTGAAGGCGTAGTCGATCTGCGTGACGCCGGCATCGTCCATCGCGGCCTTGATGCGGTTCGCGTAGGTGTTCTCCGGCCGTTCGAAGGCCGAATCGACGAGGATCGACTGGCCTTCGGGCGTGACGATCAACGTCGCGGCGGCGCCGTCGGCATCGGTCCAGTAGATGTCCAGCGTCTGTTGAGCGTGGGCGCACAGGCCCGACAACAAGAGGACCGTTGCTGTCCCCAGTGAAAGTCCTTTCATCCTAATCTCCATATTCTCGCTATTCTTCTTCAGGAAGCGCATACGCCAGCAGTTCCGCGCCGAAGCCCTGCCCGCTGGCGGCGACCGCGATGTACTGCTTGCCGTCCAGCATATAGGTCATCGGTGCGCCGGATTGCGGCGCCGGCATGTAGACGGCGCCGATGTCCTCGCCCGTCGCCTTGTCGTATGCCCTGAGCATGGCACCGCGCCCGTGGGGTGTCGTGACGAAGCCGTTCTCGCCCGCGATCAACAGGGTCGATGTCGCGAGCACGCCGCCGCGGCCGGGCCGGCCGGTGCGCGGGATGTCCATGCCCGCCAGCAATGGATGATCGCGCACCTCGTCCGGCGTGTCGCCGTGGGGGACCTGCCAGACGATGTTGCCCGTGTTCATGTCGTAGGCGGTGATGCGGGCGTAGGGTGGCGGCCAGGTGACGAATGGTTGTGTCGGACTCGCCAGTTCGCCCGGAACATCCGACGCTTCCACCGGACGCTCCTCGATGGGCCACACCGGTTCGCCGGTCAGGCGATTGAAGACGTAGAGCCAGTTCTGCTTGGTCGGCTGAATGACCGCCGGGACCGGCTGACCGTCAACGACAAGATCGGCCAGTACCGGGGCGCTGGGAATGTCGAAGTCCCAGATGCCGTGGTGGACGAGCTGAAAGTGCCAGCGCCTTTCGCCCGTGTACAGGTCGACGGCCACGACGCTCTCGCCGAACAACCCGTCGCCGTGGCGGTGCCCGCCGTACCAGTCGTTGGTCGGCTGCTCCACCGGCAGGAATACCAGTTCGTTTTCCAGGTCCACGCTGATCTGCGTCCACACACCGGTATTGCCCGTGTACGAGGCCGAATCCCCTTCCCAGGTATCGAAACCGAACTCGCCTTGCATCGGGATCGTGTGAAAGATCCACAGCCGCTCGCCGGTGCGAACGTCGTAGCCGCGAATGTAGCCTTTCTCATTGCGCATGCTCACGGGACGGTTGCCGACCAGGTGCGCGGCGCCGACGATGACCACGTCCCCGGCCACGATGGGCGTGGCCGCCAGCCCGATTTCGCCGGTGATCAGGTCCATGTCCTGATCGGCCTCCAGTTTCAGGTCCGCGACGCCGCCTTCGCCGAACCCCGGGTCCGGAGTCCCGGTGACCGCGTCCAGCGAAATCATCCGGTAGCCCTTGGTGACATAGAGGATGCGGGACTGCTCGCCGTCGCTCCAGTAAGCCAGCCCGCGCCCGGACTGCTGGCGGGGCGCCACCTCGCCGCGTTCGCCCTCGTTCTCGCGGTGCAGCCACAAGAGTTCGCCGGTCGCGGCGTCCAGCGCCACCACCGAGCGGCGCGTTCCCGCCGTGGTATAGATGACGCCGTTGGCCATCAGGGGCGTGGTCTGGAGATTGAACTCGGGCTCCGGGCCCAGGGAAGCCGTGTTGAAGCGCCAGGCGATTTCCAGATCGTTGAAGTTTTCGGCGTTGATCTGGCCGTGGGGCGCGTAGCGTGTGTTGGCGAGGTCGCCTCCGTAGGTCAGCCATTCGCCACCGTAGGTATCGAAGCCCTGGGCGAGCGTTGGCGCACTCGCGAATACACCGCACAGCACCGTGACGAATCCCGCCAGGAAAGCGCCCTTGTGGCGGCCGATGCAGGGCGTCGAGCCCGGATGGCAGCGATCGCCGGTACGTCCCCGTGATCGCCTTTGCAGGGATTCCGGTAATCGCATGATCTTGTTGCCAGTCATCGGTTCGACCCCAATTGCAGCTTGCTCGCAGTGTGCGACCGCCATTATAGGAGGGAGGCGTGCCGGCGCAATCGAGCCGGAGCCACGCTTCCGCCCAAAATCAGGCGCCGCGACAGCGTCGTTTGACTTTTTTCCGCATCGCCGCATCATAACGGCAGCCAGCGATTGGCCAACCGCCGCAAGCTCGGGTTCGATCCATTCGAAATCGCTCTGCGGGGGTACGGTCCCCGCATCAACCGAAGGAGTTTCAGAGCATGCTGAGAGCCACCGCCGACCTGTTGCTTCCGACAACGATCATCGGATCGCTGCCCCGGCCCAGTTGGTTTACCGAGAATCTGGGTTCGGAGACGTTTCTCCGACGGATGATGAACTCCCGCTACCGGGAACAGTACACGGATGCGGTGGCGGTGCACCTGCGCGATCAGGAGATCGCGGGCCTGGACATTTGCACCGATGGGGACGCCCACTACGACGAGGAAGTGGGCGGACAGAGCTGGACGAGCTATCCGCTGTTCCACATGGACGGGCTCGACCGTACCGATCCCCAGCCAACCGTGATGAAAACCGGCGGCGTGGCGTTCCCCATGGGACATATCCTCCACGACTACCTGGAAGCCCGGATCATGCCGCGGGTCGTGGGGCCCATCGGCCGGGGCGACCTGCAGTACACCGCCATGTGGAAGACGGCCCAGCGGCTCACCCCCAGGCCGGTCAAGTTCGGCACCGTGACGCCCGACATCCTCTCCGCGGCCGTGGATGACCGCTATTACAAGGACCCCTTCGACCGGATGATGGCGTTCAGCGATGCGCTGAACGAGGAACTCAACGATCTGGCCGATGCCGGCTGCCCGGTCATCCAGATCGAGGAACCGGCCATCCACATGATCCCGGTGCGGGGCAAGGTCTTCGGCAAGCACGACATGGCCGACATGGCGGGTGTATACGACAACACGGTCAAGGGTCTGAGCGAGAAGACGGAGGTCTGGTGCCACACGTGCTGGGGCAACCCGTCGCAGCAGCGGATGTTCAAGGAGGTTCAGAGCTACGAATCGGCGCTGGAGACGTACAACGGTGTCGATGCCGACGTGATCACGTTCGAATCCACAAGTTCGGGGATGCGGGACATACCGGCCATCGGCAGGGTGATCGAGGAGAAGAAGATCGCCATCGGCATGATCGATCACCATTCCCTGCAGATCGAGCGGCCGGAGGAAATCGCCCAGAGGATCCGGGATACCCTCAAGCACATTCCTGCCGAGCGGCTGATCCTGTGCTCGGACTGCGGCATGGGGCGGGAAGGCATGAGCCGCCGGCACGCCCGCTACAAGATGGCCGCGCTGGTGCAGGGCGCCAACATCGTGAAGCGCGAACTGGGACTGCCGGAAGCCGACTGCCTGGCGGCGGACGGCCGCTACTCGCTCGTGCCCGTGGCATAGTCCGAAAGCGGGGAGTCGCACCGTGAAGCCGGTTCGGCGACCCGTCGCCTACCTGTACCTCGTATTGGCCATGGCGCTGTGGGGGGCCGGGCCCGTTGTCGTTCGGGGCGTTCACGAGATCGCGCCGCCATTCGCGCTGACATTCTGGCGCTGGCTGGGCGTGACCCTGATGCTGCTGCCGTTCGTGTGGAACCGCGTGGCCAGGGAACTCCCGTCGTCGCCGTCGGCGCGCCGACAGGTAGCGCTCATCTGCGCGTACATGGTGGCCGGCTCCACCTTGTCGGTCGTTGCCGTGAGCTATACGACGGCCATCAATGCAACCGTCATCAACGCCACGCAACCTGCGGTGACGGCGCTCGCAGCGTTCCTTGTGTTCGCGGAGCGGCTCACGAAGGTTCGTTTCCTGGGGGTCGTGGCGGCCTTCATTGGAATCCTCGTCATGGCGTTTCAGGCCAGCTTTCAGGCACTGCTCCAATTGAGCGTCAACAGCGGCGATCTGATCATGTTCGTTGCGGTGTGCTGTTGGTCGCTCTACGCCATTACGTTGCATCGCGCGACAGAGTTACCCGGTACGGCGGTGCTGCTGTTCCTGATCGCTGCGGGCGGCGCCATCGCCGGGTTGCCGTTCTACCTGGCGGAAAGCCTCCTGGATCGGCCATTCCTGCCGACGCCGCATACCATTGGCGCCGTCATTTTTCTTTCGATTGGCGTCTCGCTGTATGCGGTGTACTTCTGGAATTCGGCGATTCGTACCGTCGGGGCCAACCGCGCGGCGATATTCGTGAACCTGATCCCGGTCTTCGGCGCCGCGCTCGCCATCGGTTTTCTGGACGAGCGCCTGTTCGCCTACCATCTGGTCGGTGCGGGCCTCGTGGTCGCCGGGATACTCATGGCGGTTCGCCCGTCGCAGAACCTGTCCGGCAAGGGCAGTTCGCGGAAAGAGTCCCCGTCCCCTGGAGTGTCAAGCGACGCTTGAGAAAATTTCCAGCAAATGGGCGCGGGTTGGGGTTGCGGGCGGCGTATAGCAACGGCATCTTCAAGTGCCCGTCACTCGAACAGTGGCGCACCGGCCTCGCGCGTCGCGGCTTTCAATCGCCTGTCGTTTGTCGCGAGCGTGGCGCCCGAGCGCAAAGCGAGTTCCAGGTAGGCGGCATCGTAAACGGACAGGCCAAACTGGATGCTGAGAGCGAATACTGCCGTGCTGGCAATGTCATGGCTGGTCGTATCGGTCTTGATGGGCAACTTCCCGACTTGCTCGAAATAACGGGTCGCGCTCGCTTGCGATACTTGACCCGATCGCACCAATGCTGCGGCAACATGCGCTGCCTCGTAGTGCCAGATCGTGGGCACGTGGAACACGCTGCCGCCGTCCGCCTGCTGGATCGTCCGAAGGGCGTAGGCATTGTTCTCCGGACTCTCCGAATCCGGCCAAAGCATGCGGGAGTTGATGCTGTTGTCCAGGACGATGATGTCTGCCGCCATCAGTCCCGTCCTTGCTCCTGTATTCGGCGCAATTCGTCCGCGCCGCCGCCGACGCCCGCCGCCAACTGCTCTCGCTGCAACTCACCGAGGGTGCGGACCGCGGCCGCAATCCTGTCGTTTTCGGGGGACACCTTGCGAATCTCCACTTGCGGCCTCCCGTTATTGGTGACGATGATCGTCTCGCCGGCGGCGGCTCGCCGGAAGATCTCTGCCTGTTTGGTCTTGCATTCGTATGCTGTGACCCGAACCGTGCTGTTCATAATCTAGACCTAAATGTAAGACTAGTCTCTAGGATACACCAAATTGGGGTTCGTTAGTCCAGCCGCTTGCGAAAGCGGATCATCGCCAGGGTCATCGAGATCACGAAGAGGATGCCGAGCTTCTGCAGCGGTAACAGAAGGTCGCCAAGCTCGGCGCCCTTGAGCAGGATGCCGCGGACCAGGACGATGAAATGCGTCAGCGGCAACGCCTGGGCGAAATATTGCGCCGGCCGGGGCATGCCGTCGAACGGAAAGACGAACCCGGACAGCAGGATCGACGGCAGCAACAGGAAGAACGTCAACTGAAACGCCTGGAACTGCACCTTGGCGATCGTGGATATCAGCAGTCCGAACCCCAGCACGGCGACGACATAGGCCAGCGACGCCACGTACAGATCCAGCAACGAACCGCGCAGCGGCACGTCGAACAGGAATGCCGCGGCGGAAAGGATCAGGCTCACCTGCAGCAGGCCGATGAAGATGTAGGGGATGATCTTCCCGAGCATCAGTTCGACCGTCCGGACGGGGGTGGTGATGAGCAGTTCCAGGTTGCCCCGTTCGCGCTCGCGGACTATGGCGATGGCGGTGAACAGCACCATGGTGACGGTGAGAATGACGCCGATCGTCCCCGGCACGATCATCACCGCGGAGCGCCCCTCCGGATTGTAGAACTGGCGCATGGAAAACAGGCGGCCTTCCTCGCTGCGCCCGGTGCGCGGGATCAGCCTCGATGAGGCGCCGTGTTCCCGCAGCGCAAAGGGCATGTCCGCGATCGCGGAGACGATGCCGGGGATGAGCGGGTCGGTGGCATCGACAAGCAACTGGGCCGCTTCCCTGTTGGGGTCCTGCAAACGCCGCTCGAAATCCCGCGGTATGAACACGCCGACGACGATCTCGTTGCCGAGCAGCATCCGTTCCAGTTCCTCCGCGGTGGCCGCCCGGCGCACCGGGGCGATCACCTGCGTCGCCGTCAGGTCGGCCACCAGCCGCCGCGACGTCTGGGTGCCGGCCTGGTCCGCGATTCCGGCGCGCAAGCCGCGCACATCCATGTTGATCGCGTAGCCGAACAGGGTGATGAATATCAACGGGACGCCGATGACCATGGCAAAGGTCAGGCGGTCCCGCGCCAGTTGCCTGAACTCCTTCAGGGCAACGGCCCACATCCTTCGAACCCCTTTCACGAAGGCCTCCGGCCGGTTGCGGCCACGAACACGTCTTCAAGACCGGCCTCGGCCATGGACACGTTTGCTTGCAGGCCGGCGTTCGCGAGCGTCCCCTGGACCAGTTCGACGGGTCGCTCCGTCCCGGGGTCCACCAGCGCGTGCAGGCGGCTGCCGAGTTGCGTGAGATTCCAGACTCCGCGCAGCCCGGACAGCGTTTCGCGCAGCGACTTGAGGTCCGCTCCGGTGATCTCGATGACGGTGGCGTCGATGTTTCCGATTAGCTTGAGCGGTTCGCCTTCGCAGACCAGACGGCCGCGGTCCAGGATGGCCAGCCGGTGGCAGCGCTCGGCCTCGTCCATGTAGTGGGTCGATACCAGGATGGTCGTGCCCTGGTTGATGAGCTCGAACAGCGCGTCCCAGAAATCGCGGCGGGTTTGCGGGTCCACGGCGCTGGTGGGTTCGTCCAGCAGCAGCAGCGGCGGGCGGTGGAGGAGGGCGGCGGCCAGGGCCAGGCGCTGGCGCTCGCCGCCACTCAGGTGTTCCGCACGGCGTTTGCGGTAACGCTCGAGGCGGTAGGCCCTGAGGCTGTGGCGGACGCGATCGCGGCGCTCGCGCCTCGACAGTCCCTGGATCTGGGCCATGAACTGCAGGTTCTCCAGCACCGTCAGGTCCCGGTACAGGGAGAACTGCTGGGTCATGTACCCGATGAGGCTGCGAATTCGCTCGGCGTCCCCGGGCAAACGGCGCCCCAGCACGTCGACCTCGCCCGCCGTGGGCTTGAGCAGGCCGCAAAGCATCCGAAACGTGGTGGACTTGCCCGACCCGTTCGGACCCAGGAACCCGTAGATCTGCGCCTCCGGAACCTGCAGGTGCAGGTCGTCCACCGCCAGGACCGCGCCGAACCGGCGGCTGAGGTTCTGCGTCACGATGGCGGCGGAGGCCCCCACGCTTCACTCCTGCGGCGCCATGCGGTGCTTCGCCGGCGCCATCGGCCCGTCGCGCAGCCCCACTCGTCACTCCCGAAGCGTCGGGAAATCCACTTCCACGGGGATCCCGGTGGGCAGGCTGGCTGCCGCCTCTCCCGTCAGCGTCACTTCCGCAAGGTAGCTGAGACGGCCGCGGTCCCGCTGCGTGAGGGCGAAATAGGGCGTGAAGGCGGCCTCCGAGGACACGAAGCGGACCGTGCCCTCGAATTCGGTGTCGATTCCATCGGTCCGCACCACCGCCGCCAGACCCGGCGTCACCCGGGCGCGAACCGGCTCGGGCACATAGATTCGCGCATAGGGGGCCGCATCGACCAGCAGCGTGGCCACCACCGCGCCGGCGGCGGGGCGTTCACCAGGCTCGTAGGGCAGCACCTCCACGGCGCCGGCCGCGGGCGCGTGCACGGCAAGCCGCGAAACCGTGATGCGCAGGGCGTTGATGGTGGCGGTGGCCTCATCCACCGCGGCCCTGGCCTGGGCCAATTCTTCGGGCGTGGTGCCTTCCAGGTATTCCTGCAGCCGGGCTTCCGCGCCTTCGAAGTCGGCCTCCGCCAACTCGCGGCGCGCAAACGCGGTGTCGAGCATCGATGGGCTGAGCAAGCCGTCATCCACCAGCGCCTGCACCCGGTCGTGCTCGCGGCGCTGGGCGTCGAGATTCTCCCGGGCGCCTTCGACGCGGGCTTCCGCTTCGATGATGCGTTCGGAGCGCGGTCCGCGGACCAGTTCGGCCAGGCGCTGCTGCGCCCGCTCCAGGGCGGCGACGGAGGCCGCAAGCCGGGCTTCGTGGAGTGCGTTGTCCAGGCGCAGCACAAGCTGGCCTTGCTCGACGGTCTGGCCTTCGGTGACGGCGATCTCCACAATGGGTTCGTTGGCTTCGGCCACCAGTTCGATCCGGTCGCGTTCCAGCGTGCCCACGGCGGGCAGGGACGAGTCGGTGTTGTCGCAGCCGGCGAGCAGCGCCGCCGCCAGAGTCCACGCTGCGATGGAGCGCGCAGCGGCAGTGGAGCGCGCAGCGGCAGTGGAGCGCGGTGGCGCAACGCGGTTCGCGCAGGCGCGTGGACTCGGATGTCTGGAAGTGCAGGTCTTCACATGCGTAACCACCATACCGCCAATCAACCGGTTGCCGACCTGCTCCGCAGGTTAAGGCAAGCCGCCGATACCCACAAGGGCGGCGATGGATTTCCCTGATCGCGGAACGCTCTGATGGACCGCTGTCGCAGAGCGCATGTCGCGGAGCGGAGCGCGTTGCCACGGGATGGAGTGCTGGTACACTCGATACGCCGTAGCGAGTTCAGAGATCCACCCATGGAATACATCAACCGCATGAACATCGGCCGGGCGCTGGTGATTATTGGCTTTGTGGTGGGGCTGCGCAGCGTGATGTTCACCTGTGGGCATATCGGCAGCGACCTGTTTCTGCTCACCCCGGAGACTCCCCTCGCACGATCACATAGCTGGCACCATTTTTCCGCGAAGTATTCGGAGACTTCGGCGCCATGATCGGAGTCCTGATCCTGCTGTGGGTGCCAATTCAACTCCGGGCACCGGTGATCTAGTGGACCATGCTGGTGCTGCTGCTGGGGTTCTACGCGCCATTCTGGGCCGGCACACCCTTCATGGTCGAACTCGCCGCCCCGAGCCTGAATGCTGAAATTCAGCACTTGGTGATGGCGGTGCCGCCGCTTGTGGGGCTGTTTGTGGTGAGGCGGGAGTACTTCGGCTGAGGTTGCTGGGGCGTTTTTACGGGTGCCACACTGACCGATTGATTTTCCGAGCAATCTTTCGGTGTCCCTGTCGCGCCCTCGTGAACAAGAAATTTGGGATCACCCGCTACGATGCTGTCGAACGGATGGACGGCTCCTCCTACACATATAAGAGGAGTAATCCATTCTCATTGGCTCAACGAATGGAAGGTGGAATAGGCGAACCGCCTACACAGCTTGATGCAAATGATCGCCCGGGTCACCATGTGTTCAAGGACCAGCCTAGCGGCCTAGTCGTGGATTACCTCGATCTGGCGCAAAAACTGAGACTGCGGTCAGGACGTACACGGAAAGCGTTGGTGAGGGAGAGGCGACTCTAGATAAGGACCTAGCTGTGGCGGTGTTGTTCGAGACATACGAGATCTGGTAGGGGGTGCCTCATTTGAAACGGGCGCGGACGCGCTAACGTTTGTGCTTTGTATCTGGCTTAACGCTGGCATGTGTGCGTTTGGTGTTCCGTGATTCAAGTAACAAAGCAGCAAGCGCCTTTCAAGGCAACGGTCGCCACCGTGCAGGCAATGTGCTATCGATTGGACGATCAAGCGTCGCTGAGGTCATTGCGGGCAATTCCAGGCAGTGGCGTAGTTGAGTGGGCGTACCATCTAGCACCAAGGCACCTACTAATCCAGATCCCCTGACCGTTAGGCCAATGTTCCGTAAGGTGGTCATTATGTCTTGCATTGCGCTATCTGCGCTAGCGTCATATTGTTTGATGGCATGTCGCCGGAGTTCGGCTCGGGATAGTAACTTTCCAGTAGGGATGTTTGTAAAGGCCTCTGTTGTTCTTGACGTACCTGTGTCCAAGGTAGCGATTATGCGAATTTCCTCGTCTGGGGCGGCTTTTTTGAGCGCCTCTAGCAAGAGAGCATCAATCTTGCAATTGTTCGGTTCGTCCATGTCTCTATCTCCCATTATCGGACTTGGATCAATCCGACTCCTTGCCGGTTTGCTCGGAACCCAAGGTCCCGGCAAGAGTTCAGAATTTTTTCGCGTAGATCCAACACTGGAATCTGTGGATTGTGGTGGATATGGAGTGCAGCAATGCCTGCCACAACTGGAGTGGCCATGGATGTACCGTTCCACGCGGCATATCCTCCATTCATGAGGCATGATGTAACCTCCTTGCCAGGCGCGACTAAGTCAGGCACCGTGTAATTGACGCCGTCGATCGTCATGTCGGCGCCACTGCTGAAGGAGGCTATCTTGTCTTCTTTCGTGCTGGCGCCGACGGAAATCGGTGAGCTGTAGTTGCCTGGACTGCGAGTTTGGTGTACACCTTCATTTCCAGTGGCGATCACCGTGAGCACGCCAAGACGCTGAAGTATTTCGATAATGTAAAGCATCCCGGGCCTGTAGCCGACAATGCCCGCTGACATGTTGAGAATCGATACTTCCGGCTGCGCGCCCACCCATTCCATCGCCAATATAAAGTTGCTCATGTTTCCCGTGCCGTTGGGGATCATCGTGACGCTCTCAACTTGGGCGCCTGGGGCGATGCCTACACGTTCCCCACAAATCAAGCCGCTAACGTGCGTACCATGACCGTGGGTATCGCCTTGTGTGGTTGTTGAGACCTGCCAATTGTTAACGTCCAAAGCCTGATGGCCGGATATTCGGCCGACGATCTCCGGCACGTTACTAACACCAGTGTCTAGCACAGCCACCCTCACATCCTCACCACCGTCGTCCTCGCGATTACTGCTAGCGAAAACTTTGTCCAAATGCCAAAGGTCGAGGGTGTCGTCGGACGTGAGATGTGTGTCGGTTTGTTCTGGGCTGATGAGAGAAATGGGTGCGTCGGCGATGATTTCGTATTCGGGAAACGAAATTCCCAGCTCCGATACTGCCTCATGGGTTCCATCGACGACCGCGATGCCACTGATCGGGGTTTGCGCAATCGGATGGGCAACGAAGGACATGTCATGTTCCCGCAGTCGATCAGCCATTTGCCCTCGGGAGTCGACGCTTTGCTGAAATTTTGAGATCTTATCAACCTGCAGTACACGGTTTGTTGCGTCAACGCGGGCGTCAGCGAATGCCAATGCGGAGGTTGCTGGATCATCCTTAAGTCGAGCCAAGTAACGCATTGTGCTCCTCAGTACAAATAAGCTTGATTGTGTGGAAATTGCTGGTGCAATTTGGGCAAATGGGATTTGAATCTGCAGTCGGCCAAGGTTGACGTTGGTCACTGAGATAAGGGCAACGACGGGAGATGCGGTTTCCTCGTGCGTGGCTCTGGATGAGGCGTGTGGCCGTTTTCTCCCGCGAAGCATCAAAAAACTCGCACCTGCGATGGCGTCGCGCTTTCAGGCGGTGATGTACCCCTCGACTGTGGCGCGAGAGCCGAAGTCTATAGAGTTTTGGAGGATATTTCGGAAGGGTACAAAGAGGTGCACGAACAGGTTTCGGAGTTTGTCCGCGAGAAAAAGAGAGCACCAAGCCTAGCTGCGCGGGCCAGCAGAACAAATGGCTGTCGTCTGATGTCGACAAGAACGGCCAATGATCAGCAATTGAGCGAACACGATGGAGAAGAGGTTCTCGCCATCGGTGAAATTGTTTTGGAATTTGTTGCTTTGCTTCTGCAGGACTTTGAACGTCTCGTGCGGAATACTTCAGTGGGCGCACGCGGCGCGCATCGAATTTTGGTGTCGGCGTTGAAGTGATAGTCTCCATTTCTCGGAGTGAATCCCTGAAATTGTTAACCAGAGCGATGGGGCTTAGGGTGCCTGCTGGGGATGTTGGGCCTCAGAATTCATTTGACTGTAATAACCCAAGGGTAAGAAAGCCATTTGTAATTTTAGACCCAATGAAGGAAGCGCGGCAAGATGATGGAACGGATAGGGTGCCGCGGTGATAAATCTGCACCGTGCGACCTAGTGTCCTGTCCCGTAAGTATCTGAGAAATTACGTGCGATCACACGCATAGAAAACATAAATAAATCAGAAGGTTATAACAATCTTTCACGTAACGGAAATGCGCTTGGATTTGTGGGACCCCACGTTAGCGTAACGCGAAATCGGAGGCGTCGCTGCGGGACTACGCCGACCCTGCCGAAACGGGATGTGGCGGGGCGCGAGCACCGGTTGCCGGTTAGCTGTCGGGCGGCGGAGGTCTTGGCCGAGGCCCAAGAATTACGGGAGAACGACTTGGCCTTCCCGTAGGCGACCGGACAGCGTATGAGCGACAACGGGCGGTCGAAGCTGCTTCGTTATCTCGGCGTCGACGCGCTTCGGTGCGGGTTCCGGTCCAGATTCCTCGACAGGTGTGGAGAGGGTGAGCAAACGCGGGAACTCGCTGAAGCGGCGCTGGTTCTTTTCCGGCTTATCGCTCAACACTCTGATCGATGGGGCATGCGGAGACAGATAATTTCGTCTCATCGGGATCGGTTCCCCCGTCGTCGGATGGGGTGCTTGATCGGAGACAATATGCCTCTGTAGCGCTTTCACCGATGCCGCTTTTGCGAACGCGTCTTCAAGGGAATGCCGATTAAGATAACTGTTGACCTCACCCACCGCGACCACGCCTTCGCACGGGTAGTAGGTCACCTCTGGCGTCTCGTTTACGCAGAATACCAGGCAAATGTCTCGCTCGTAAATGATGATGTCTTGCTGTCGGCTTGTCCCGCCGTAGCTGTCAATCGCGAAACCCTGTCCGATTCCAAGGCCTCAGGGCGCGGGTCTCCAGCGATTGGGCGATCGTGTCGCCGGGGCCATAGGCGGACACGAAGACCACCGGCACGTCGACGAGCGCCGGCCAGCCCTTCTCGATCAGTCGCTGCAGGTCGCCTTTCAACACCGCGTAGCCCGCCGGCGACGGCGTGGCGGTCGACACCGCTGAACCCCCCCGCACGGCGAAAGCTTCCTACCGTTGCGTAATGCGCGGGAACAGGACCGTGAATTTCGGTTTCTTCGTTCGCGGTATGGGCATGTCGGAAAATTCTTGTAAGCGTGCCACACTGGCGCATCGCGCCGCCCCGCAGTCGCGGAAAGAACAATGCGCGGACACAAAATCAATGAGTTACGCATGTTCCATACAAGGGTTGCGGCATACTTCGACAATTGAACGACTTCAACAGATTGAGAGATTCGGGAGGTAAGGCTCGTGCCTGTCCCGACCCATAGCGTGGAGATTGCGATGTGCTGTAGCCCGGACCTTGTTTTGCAAGTGGGCACTTTGGCAGGTGCCATTTTTGCCGCGATCTTTGCTGCATGGAGGTTCTGGACGGCCGACAAGAGTCTTCGATAGGAACAGTTTCTCGCTGCAGCCGATCTCCTTGGCAAGGAAACAAGCAGCGAGATCAAGCCATCGGCGATCATTCGGGTCAGCAGCGTCTTGACCTTGGGGCGGTTGGCTCGAACGCACCCTGCCGAGTTTCATGTCGTCGTCATGGGGATTTTTGCTGCCTATCTTGGAAGGCCGACCACTTCTAATTGCTGGACGCCTCGGGGCCCTGAGCATGGAGGTTTCCACCAGCGAGGACGGGACCACAATTGTCAATGGAGAGTTATTGGTAACTCATTGGCTACAAAATCAGGCTTATCGACCTCGGCAATCGCAGGCGTGCTTGGCCACGTACCGTGATCAAGCCGCGAGCGTGGCATAATTCGGCGTTCCGCAACTACCGCAAGGCGCGGCCATGGCCGGCATCACGACCCGCAATCTCGACGATCCGTTCGTGGGCCGGATAGTCGGGTGGGTCTTGGCTGACAGCCGGGAACGTGCGCAGATCATGGGGGAAAACCACCGGCGTGGCGAACTGCTCGATGATCGCTTGCCAGATGCCATTCGTGCGGCAGCGGCCAGCCACAGGGTTGCAGTAGTAACGCAGAGTACCGACGAACGCCGCAACTCCGGTGTCGCCACCCTGAACCGATGGACCGCCGGGCCACGATGAGGATCGTTCCCAATACCGGCGCCGACCGCGTGGTCGACATCGTCCGGCCCTGGCTAGGGACCGGCAATCGGGTCGATCTCGCGTCCCGAACGCTGTCGCTTTTTGCGTTTGGAGAGCTTGCCGGACAATTGGCGAAAATGGCCGGTGCGCGACTCGTCCTGCCTCCCGAAGCAGCCGAACTCGACCTTCTGGGAACCGATGCGGATCGCGCCGCCCGTAATCGCCTGCAGACCCGCTGGCTGGCGGGCCAATGCGCGGACTGGGTCGAGAAATCGGCGGAGGTGCGCAAAGCAAACGGAGCGGTCCCACAGGGCGCGATCGTGCTGCGGAACGGAGATGGTCGCACGAGACAGGCTCTGATCGGTTCGTTCTCGTTCAGCACCGACGGGCTCGGCCTCGCACCCGGCAATCCACTCAACTTGATTCAGGCGTCCGAAACGCCCGAAGAATGTAAGCGGCTAGGGGTATGGTTCGATTCGCAGTGGTCCGGATTGGCGGGCGACGACACTGCGAAGTTGCTGACAATTGACACGTTGCGTCGCCTTGCCGAACATCGCGCTCCGTCCAGCATCTACGCGCTGATCCTGCACCACCTGTTTCGTATCGAGGGTGGCGAACTCGATGAAGACCGGGTAGTCAAATCTGCAACCGGGATTCGCGAAACCGAGGTCTGGCAGAGACTCTACCGTTTCCAACGCGACGGAGTCGTCGGTGCGATTGACAAGCTCGACCGGTTTGGCGGTTGCATCATTGCCGACAGCGTTGGGCTCGGAAAAACCTTCGAGGCGTTGGCCATCATCAAGTACCACGAACTACGCAACGACCGCGTTCTGGTGCTCTGTCCCAAGCGGCTCCGCGACAACTGGACCCTGTACCGCGCCAACGACCGCCGCAACATCCTGGCGCGCGACCGCTTCAACTACGATGTGCTCAATCACACCGACCTGTCGCGCGACCGCGGCCTGTCGGGCGATATCGACCTGGCCCATTTGAACTGGGGCAACTACGATCTCGTCGTCATTGACGAGTCGCATAACTTCCGCAACAAGCGATCACCCCGGCAGGGCAGCGAAACGCGCTACGACCGGCTGATGCGCCGCATCGTGCGTGAAGGCGTGAAGACCCGGGTCCTCATGCTGACGGCGACGCCCGTGAACAATCGGCTGGCGGATCTGCGTAACCAGATTGCATTCGCCACCGAGTACGCACCGCTGCGCTATGTATTGGCGCACAGGCAAGAAGCGTATGACAAGAAATACAGCACCCGACTTCGCCGCGGAGGCGGGACGTTCCGGCAACTGGACCGCGAGGAGAGCTTGGTTCACCTCCTGCGCGCGAACGTGCCGAAGCGCATGGAAAGCTCGGTCGCCTCCTTCGCGCTGACCGTGCAGCGTCAGCTCAATGACATCGAGGTCCTGCTTGCGCGTATCGAGGCACAAGAAGCCGACCTCGAAGAGTTCGATATCGCTGACATCGATATCGAGGATCCGACCTTTGAGAGCCTTCTGGTCGGCCGCAAGGTCAAGGTTCTGCTCCAGGACGTCGATCCGGTTCGTTGGCGCCAGGACCTGATCGAAGACCGCGACCGGCTGGCAACGCTGCACGCCGCAGCCCGCAAGGTGACCGCTGAACGCGATGCGAAGCTGGCCGAGCTGCGGGCGATGATCGAGCGGAAATGCCGCGAGCCAATCAACGTCGGGAACCGAAAGATCATCGTGTTCACGGCCTTCGCCGACACCGCGCGTTACCTGTACGACGCGCTGGCGCCCTGGGCGCGGGATTCCCTGGGGGTGCAAGCCGCCTTGGTCACCGGCACGGGGGGCAATCGGACGACATTGCCCGACCTGCGGCGCGACCTTGCGTCCATCCTTACCGCCTTCGCGCCTCGAACCAAGGAGTGTCCGGACGATCTGGCGAGCGAAGGCGAGATCGATCTTCTGATCGCGACGGACTGCATCTCGGAAGGTCAGAACCTGCAGGACTGCGACTGGCTCATCAACTACGACATTCACTGGAATCCGGTGCGCATCATCCAGCGCTTCGGGCGCATCGACCGCATCGGCTCGCCCAACGAGCGGATCCAACTCGTCAACTTTTGGCCAAACATGGAACTGGAGGAATATCTTCGGCTGGAGCAGCGCGTGAGCGGGCGCATGGTGCTTCTGGATATTTCCGCCACCGGCGAGGAAAACCTGATCGAGCAGCAGTCCGGCGATCCAATGAATGATCTGGCGTACCGACGCAAGCATCTCCTGAAGCTTTTGGACGCGGTGATCGATCTGGAGGACTTGTCATCGGGCGTCTCCATCGCCGATCTGACGCTGACCGATTTTCGGATCGACCTGGCCGACTATCGCAGGGCCGACCCGGAAGCGCTGGAATCGGTCCCGCTCGGTATGCACGCGATCGCCATTGCGGCAGACGACGACGTTCCACCGGGCGTGATCTTCTGTCTGCGTGCCGAGGGCACCGCTGCGGATGCCCGGTTTCAGCCGGGCTATCCGCTGGCGCCGCACTATCTGGTCCATGTTGGTGAGGATGGGTCGGTTTTGCTGCCGTTCATCCAGGCCAAGGCCATTCTCGATCGCCTCAAGCGGCTTTGTGTCGGCAAGGACATACCTGATGCTTCGGCCTGTCGCCATTTCGACGCGGCCACCCGCCAGGGGAAGGAAATGCACGCCGTGCAACGTCAGCTTGCCGCTGCCATTTCTGCCATCGTCGGAAAGGGTGAGGAGCGCGCCATCGCCAGCCTCTTCTCACCCGGAGGCACTCACGCCTTGTCTGGCGAGTTCGCCGGAATGGACGACTTTGAGGTGGTGGCGTTTCTCGTCGTGCTCGCGGGAGTAGCGTCGTGACACCATTCGATCCCTTCGAGGCGCTCGCGCTCCCAGCTGATGCGCTCGTCGACCGCCGCGTTCCCAAGACTCTGCTCATCGAGAACGGCACCTTCGCAGCGGGCGACCGGCGGCGCATCGGGGAGGGTATCGAGGAATTACGGTGGCTCGCGGCGCTCAAACCGGCCACCGTCGGCGTTGCCGAATACCGTGACGCCGACCGAGAGTACCATGAGATTACTATTCTGAAGCTCGTGCTGCGTCCCGCCGCACGTAGCGAGCGTCTTGTCGAATTGATTCACCGTTCCATCCCGTATCCGGTGCTCCTGATCGCATGGAGTGAAGGAACGCCGGGACTCTCGCTGGCCCACAAGCGCCATTCGCTGGGAGAATCCCACAAGATCGTGATCGACGGTGAGATCGTCTCCACGCGGGTCAGCGGTGACTGCCCGGGCGAGTCATTGGCAGCGTTTCGCGACGCCCTTGCCCTAGTGAGGCAACCGCGCGGGACGCTCCGGGATTTGTATCGGGGGTGGATCGCTACGGTCCAGGCGCTCCAAGCTGCCACGATTACGGGCGGCTTTCGCCTTCCGCCCACGGCGGCCGCTGCCTCCGAAAAGGAGGCAGCATTACGGGAATACAGGTATCTCAGCGAGAGGATCGCGAATGTATACTCCGCCGCAAGCAAGGAGAAACAGATGGCCCGTCGAGCCGAAATGAATATTGAGCTGGCGCGGTTGCGCGTCGGCCGGGACGCGGCGCGGGCTAGACTGTGAAAGAGACGCACACTATGGAAAGGATCGTCGCCGGCGACCCGGAAACGCACTCGGCGGATATCGTCGCCGACAACCTTGAACAACTGAAAGGTCTGCTCCCCGAAGCATTCACTGAGGGAAAAGTGGATTTCGACGTGCTCCGACAGCTTCTCGGAGATTCGGTCGACGAAGGAGAGGAGAAGTATGGCCTCAACTGGCATGGCAAACGCCGTGCGCGGAAACTCGCGCTCACACCGTCAACCGGCACTCTGCGTCCCTGCCCCGAGGAAAGCATAGATTGGAATTCGACGCAAAACCTGATGATAGAAGGCGACAACCTGGAAGTGCTGAAGCTCCTTCAAAAGAGCTACGCCGGCAAGGTGAAACTGATCTATATCGACCCTCCCTACAACACTGGCAAGGACTTTATTTATCCGGACGATTATCGTAGCAACGTAAAGAACTATCTTGCGATCACAGGTCAGATAGATGAGAACACCCACGTCGTAACATCCAATCCAGAAGCATCAGGCCGATTCCATACGGACTGGCTAAGTATGATTTATCCTCGACTCAAAGTTGCACGAAACCTCTTGACGGTCGATGGGCTAATTGCAGTTTCAATTGATGATACGGAAGTATCCAATATTCGCAAAGTATTGGATGAAATTTTTGGCGAAGAACAATTTCAAGCACAAATTATTGTCCAATCCAATAAGCGAGGACAGACTTACAAGCAGATCGCCAAAACACATGAATTCTTGGTGATCTACTCGAAAGATGAAGGTATTGGCCTTAATGAATTGGAGAAGGGAAATAGTTCGCTTCCTTATCAGGATTCTCTCGGTTCATTCGACTTATGGGAATTGCGTAACAGAAACCCAAAGTTTGGTCGACATAATAGGCCGAATCTTTTTTTTCCAATATACGCAAGAGAGGATTCACTGGATGAATGTGGCTACTCCAAGGTTTCTCTGACGAATGACTCTGATTCTATTGCGGTATACCCAAAGAACAGCAAGGGAGAGGATGGCTGTTGGCGTTGGAGTAAAGAAAAAATATCGAGCCTCTCCTTGAAGGATAATTCTCCTGTATTGGTTGCGCGTAAGCTTCGCGATGGAAAATGGAATGTCTATCAAAAATCGAGAAAGAACACGACCAAACCCAAATCGATTTGGCTTGATACAGAGTTTATCAGCGAACAGGGAACCAAGGAGCTCGGACGTTTGGGTATGGGCGGGGTATTCGATCATCCTAAACCAGTCGAATTGTTGCGTCGATGCGTATTCATAACAACTAAGCCGGATGATGTCGTATTGGATTTTTTCTCTGGTTCGGGCACTACCGCACACGCCGTAATGGCTCAGAATTCTATTGACGGAGGGGCCAGAAGGCATATTTCTGTGCAGTTACCGGAACGGCTTAGCCCGCGCAACAAAAGTCATCGATCTGCTGTTGAGTTTTGCGACCAACTTGGAATGCCGCGAAACATTGCCGCACTCACAAAAGAGAGACTTCGCCGCGCCACAAGAAAGATCAGGGACGAAAATCCCAATTACCATGGTGATCTCGGCTTCCGCGTCTTCAAGCTCGATACTTCGAACATCCGGGCTTGGGACCCGACGCCAAGCGATCTGGAAGGCGCACTGCTTTCCGATCTCGACCATATCGAGCTGGGACGGACCGAGCAGGACATCCTCTATGAAATCCTCCTGAAACAAGGCTTGGATCTCTGCGTTCCCATCGAAACGCGATCCATCTTGGATAAGTCCGTGCACTCAGTCGGCGCTGGCACTTTGATTGCCTGCCTCGACGAAGCAATCTCCCGCGACGAAGCGGAGCCGCTGGCGGAGGGCATCGCCAATTGGCATGATGCGCTCGCGCCGGCGGGTGACTCCACCGTCGTGTTTCGCGACAGCGCCTTCACCGACGATGTCGCCAAGACAAACCTCACAGAGATCCTCAAGCAGCGCGGTCTCGGCAACGTCCGAAGCCTGTGATGCCGAAGAGTTGACGAGGACAACCCATGAATCGCCATGAGCGTCTGTTGCAGACCATCCTCGGCGGAAGGTCGGATGCCAACATTCGCTTTTCCGAAACAGGTCAAGCAGCTTCGTCGGATTTTCCTGAAATATCAATAGGGAAGGTAACGTTGATGTACAAGTACGAGATCATCCTGTACTGGAGCAACGAGGACTCGGCCTTTATTGCCGAAGTGCCGGAGCTTCCGGGTTGCGTGGCCCACTGCGACAGCCAGAACGATGCGCTGAAAAATGTCAACGAGGCAATGCAACTCTGGATCGACACGGCTGGGGAATTTGGCGATCCAATTCCCCAGCCGAAGGGCGAGCGCCTGATGTACGCATGACGGTTCGCAACCGATCCTGAGAAAAGAATGGCTGGCCACAACCATGAAACTCCGCTTCAAACTCGACCTCGATTTCCGATTGCAGGAGTTAAGTGGTCCCTGTAACGGGCCTGTAGACAGAAACCCAACTCGAGAAAGCAGACAATGAACCAGCGCAAAAGGTACAGGAGCCCTCCCATACAGGAAGCGTTCTGTGAGTTTCGATTTGTGCCAGGGTCGGATTGGGACTTCACCATTCCGGGAAAGCTTCAAGCAGCTCTCGGAAACGAATATTCCGGCAAGTCGAGAGAGCAGAAGGCGTTGCAAGTCGAACTCAGCGTCAAGGATGGGCAGCCAGCCAACCTGAGTTACGAAGAGGGGGTGGCAAAGGTCCAACTCGTGACCGAAGACGGAAACCGACTGGTCGGCATCGGCCCGAATGTGCTCAGCATCCATATGCTGCGCCCGTACCAAAGCGCTGAACATATTGAACGAGGCGGTTGGAAGGAGTTCAGGCCCCGCATCATGGATGCGCTGGAAGCCTACTTGAAGATCGTCGAAGGAAGCGCGATCAGTCGTGTTGGGGTGCGATACATCAATCGAATATTGATTCCTGGGCAAAACGTGGAGATCGAAGAGTATCTCAACTGTGCACACATGAAGGTCGAAGGGCTACCAGAGGACTATTCGAATTTCCTCAGCCGGGTGGAATACATATATGACGATGCAGCACGACTGGTCGTATCGTACGGACTACTTGGCGCTTCGGAGAGCGGCGTGGAGTGTCTCCTCGATCTGGATGCCATAAGAGACGAGGAACCACCAATCGGCTCGGAGCAGGCGTCGGTCTTGGCCGATGCTCTTCACGAACGAGTTGGTTCCGCATTCGAAGCAATTGTAACGGACAAGGCCAGGAGGATTTTCGATGCCGCTTGAAGCCAGGAAAATAGAGTCGCGGTCGCCGTCGATGATTCATGGCAATTCAATTTCTCGTTTTGAACGCCGTAGCGTGCCTTACAAGAGAATGGCCGTCTTGCCAAGCGGTAGGGAGTCGCTGGGAGCGTCGCCGGAACAAGCCCGCCTCAGGGTCCTGTTCCTCGAGTTAGGGCAAGAGTTGGTTGATGTGGCGGATGGAACAGCGATTGTTGCTTTGCTGGGAGAGACGATTTTTCCAGCCGTCGTTGACAGAACCTTTTTTGCGGACCTGGACCCCGGCTTGGCCCTTGACCCGAGATCGTTTGAAACCAGATTGAGAATTGCCCTGGAATCGGAACCTGTTGAAGATGGTATCACTCATCCAGCGGAGCAGATAATCGACGACGCATTGCTTTCGCTCAATAGTCATGATGCACTTTCATGGCTACGCGGACTGGCCATTGATGTAGAGCAACCGGGCATTGCGGCCTCGGTTCTACGCTGCCTTGGCCGTCGCCGGCCCGCAACGTCGGCATGGCGAGCTCGGATTGCGCGAGATGCGCTTGCATCCAACGATGTCGAGATGAGGGACGCAGCCGTGCAGGCTGCGGAGGAATGGGGCGACACGGAGGTCCAGGACGTACTTCGTTGCCATACCGAAAAGGTATCGTGGCTCCGCGATTACATTAAAGATGTCCTGGAAGATCTCGGCGAGTAGGCGCCCGTCGTGTTTCTTGCCCGGAAGTTTTCCCGCTCGAAGTGGGACGATGACCGCAATTTATCGCGTGGCTTGTCGAGGGGCGAAATTTCAGCGGACGCGGTGACTGGCGATCTGCGCACCCGGCAGGATGCCCTGTCGTTTTGGAGATGCCACGCTGGCGCGGTCGCTGACATCGAGGATGCGGTGCTGGCGATTGCAGCGGCGGCGGAGCGCGTTGCGAAGGTGGACATCGTCTGGGTGGACGAGGAGGCGCTACGATCCGATGGACACCCGCTCAGGGACTCGCCGGGACGAACGCCCGTCGCCGACCTTGCCGAGCGCCACGTTGACATTTGCCAGCTCGATTACGTACGCCTTGGGAGGCTGGCTCAAAAGGTGGATGCGGCCGTCAGGGAGAAACATTGGCGGAGGATAAGCAAGGCGCGGGTGAAGGCGCTCCTGGCATCAGCGATCGAGCAAGGCCGTATCGTCCCCGGCGAACTAAACGCACGCCTTAGAGCGGACATGGAGAAATGAAGCTCCGCTTCGATCCCAACCTCGATTTCCAGTTGCAGGCGGTGGGTGCCGTGTGCGATCTGTTCCACGGCCAGGAGGTCTGCCGCACGGAGTTCACGGTTACCCGGAGCCCGTCGGATAGGCAGGAAGCGCTTGCCTTTGCGCACAACAATCTCGGTGTCGGCAACCGGCTGAACTTGCTGGACGAAGAGATTCTGGCGAACCTCAACGACATCCAGCTTCGCAACGGCCTGCCGCCGTCCGGGTCCCTGGCCTCCGGCGACTTCACAGTGGAGATGGAGACCGGCACCGGCAAGACCTACGTCTACCTGCGCACGATCTTCGAGCTGAACAAGCGCTACGGATTCACCAAGTTCGTCATCGTGGTCCCGTCGGTCGCGATAAAGGAAGGCGTCTACAAGTCGCTGCAGATAACCGACGATCATTTCCGGGCGCTGTATTCTGGCACGCCGTTCGAGTACTTTCTCTACGATTCGGCGAAACTCGGCCAGGTCCGAAACTTCGCCACCAGCCCGCAAATCCAGATCATGGTGGTGACAGTGGGTGCCATCAACAAGAAGGCTGTCAACAATCTCTACAAGGACAGCGAGAAGACTGGCGGAGAAAAGCCCATCGACCTAATCAGCGCCACCCGGCCTGTCCTGATCGTGGACGAACCGCAGAGCGTGGACGGCGGCCTCAAGGGACAGGGCAAGGCAGCCTTGGGTGCGATGAACCCGCTCTGCACGTTGCGTTACTCGGCAACGCACGTCGACAGGCACCACATGGTCTACCGGCTGGATGCGGTCGATGCCTACGAGCGCAAGCTCGTCAAGCAGATCGAGGTGGCGTCCGCGACTGTCGAGGACGCCCACAACCGCCCCTATGTCCGGCTGCTCTCGACAAGCAACAGACGCGGCGTCATCAGCGCGAAGGTCGAGCTCGATGTGGATAGTGCCGGACGAGTGCGTCGCGGTGAGAGGGTCGTCATGGATGGCGACGATCTCGAACAGACAACAGGCCGACCGGTCTACCGAGACTGCCGCATCGGCGAGATCAGGGTCGGACGGGAAAGCGCGTTCGTCGAACTCCGCGTGCCGGGAGGCGAGCATTTTCTCAGCGATGGCGAAGCCTGGGGCGACGTGGACGCCGCCGCCGTTACGCGACAAATGATCCGGCGAACCATTCGCGAGCATCTCGACAAGGAGAAGCGCCTGCGCCCGCAGGAGATCAAGGTGCTGAGCCTCTTTTTCATCGACGCGGTGGAGCGTTACCGCAGCTACGACGAGGCGGGCAACGCGGTCAAGGGCGACTATGCCCGCATGTTCGAGGAAGAATACCGGAAGTTTGCGCGCCACCCCGTCTACCGGCCGCTGTTCGGAGAGACCGACCTCACCGCGGCGGCGGAGAAGGTTCACGATGGTTACTTCTCGATTGACAAGAAGGGCGGATGGATCGACACCGCCGAGAACAACCAGACGAATCGAGACAACGCCGAGCGCGCCTACAACCTGATCATGAAGGAGAAGGAGAAGCTGCTCAGCCTCGATGAGCCGCTCAAGTTCATCTTCTCTCATTCTGCATTGCGCGAGGGATGGGACAACCCCAATGTCTTCCAGATCTGCGCCCTGCGCGACATCCGGACCGAGCGCGAACGCCGGCAGACGATCGGGCGAGGGCTGCGCCTTTGCGTCAATCAGGACGGCGAACGATTGCACGGTTTCGAATTGAATACGCTCACGGTGATCGCCCGAGAGAGCTACGAAGAGTTTGCCGAAAACCTTCAACGCGAGATCGAGGAGGAGACTGGAATCCGCTTCGGCATTGTCGAACCGCATCAGTTTGCGCAGATTCCGGTAGCGGTCAATGCGGGAGAAACGGCAGCCCTCGGATTCGAACAGTCGCAGACCCTGTACGAGCACTTGCGGTCGCAAGGCTATATCGACCCACAGGGGCGGATACAGGACTCTCTCCGAAAGGCGATCCGGGACGATACTCTGGACCTGCCGGAAGAATTTGCCGCCCAGAGGGCGGACATCGCCGCCGTACTGAGGAAACTCTCAGGGCGTCTCAAGGTCAAGAACGCCGACGAGCGTCGGGCTGTCCGCCCGCGCCAGGCAGTGCTCGAGGGTGCCGAATTCAAGGCCCTGTGGGACCGCATCAAGCACAAGACCACCTATCGCGTGACCTTCGACAACGAAGAACTGTTGGAGCGATCGATCGGCGAGCTGCGAAACTCGGATCCGATCCCCCGGACCCGGCTGCAATGGCGAAAGGCGGGTATCGCCATCGGTCAGGCAGGCGTGGAGGCAAGCGAGGTCACAGGTGCCGCTACGGTCGTACTCGATGAGCCGGAAATAGAGTTACCGGATATCCTCACCGAGTTGCAGGACCGGACGCAGCTCACCCGGCGCAGCATTTGCAGAATCCTGATCGGCAGTCAGCGCCTCAACGACTTCAAGCGCAACCCGCAGCAGTTTATCGAGCTCGCCGCGAGCATCATCAACCGGTGCAAGCGGCGTGTCCTGGTGGACGGCATCAAGTACCAACGAATCGGTGATCGATCCTGCTACGCGCAGGAACTCTTCGAACAGGAGGAACTAACGGGCTACCTGCGCAACATGCTCGACGCCGAACGATCGGTGTACGAGAAGGTCATCTACGAGCACGGCACCGAGGCGAAGTTCGCGAACGACCTGGAGAACAACCCCGCCGTCAAGGTCTATGCCAAGCTACCGGGCTGGTTCAAGGTTCCCACGCCGCTCGGGAGCTACAACCCCGATTGGGCCGTTCTGATCGACACCGATGAAGCCGAACGGCTATATCTCGTGGTCGAGACGAAAGGCAGCACGCTGCAGGATGATCTGCGCCTCACCGAAGCCTACAAGATCAAGTGTGGCAAGGAGCATTTCCAAGCGCTGGGGGTGCGTGAGAACCCCGCCAAATACGAGGTAGCCACCAGCCTTGACCAGTTGCTCGCAAGGGGCGTTGCGGATCGGTAACGGATTCTGGGTGGGGAATTCTTCACGAGGCGGTGGAGCGCAAGGCGAGTTCTAGCGATCTTGCGGAGAATACCCGAGCCTGGTTCGGGTCGGACAGCGGCGTGGACCTGGAGCTGCTGCCGCGCGAGCTAAGGCGCGACCCCTCGCCTATCGATTGTGGCTGCGCCCATGTCTGTGCAGTTGGATACCGTCGTGGTGCCCATTTCCGGTCGTTTCCGCCAGTTTCGGTTATCGAAAATCACTTTGAGCCGCCCTACAATCCCGTCATGCGCGATTGGACCGAACCCGACCTGCTCGTAAAGGCGAGGTCGAATCTGCAAGACGAGTGGAAAGTTTGAACGATTACGCTCGTCCCCTCCAAATCGTAACGGAAATGCCTGATTGCCAATGTACTACCTAGAGAAAAAATGCACTATTAATCAATGGATTACAGTACGTGCTTGATAGCTTGATTTCCGGCTTCGCCCAAAATACACTGGTTTCTTAACGTGACGAGGTGGCCATTATGTCGCGAATTTATGCAGGTTTTTCACTATGCCTAATTGTGCTGCTCAATTCTTCAGCATGGGCAAGTGACGAGACTGCTGAGTTCAGGAAGTGCGTTGATGCGGGTGAAAAGCCCGCAGCAGAGTGTTTTGTCCATGTTTCCGCTCCTCCTTCCACTGCCAATCCTTTTCAGGGACTGTTAACGAAAGTTGAAAATGAGAATGGGGATAATTCTGACGCGGCCTCAGTTGGTGCTATTGGCGCCAGAATCTGGACCCCTTCCGCCGCTGAGCGGTTCCAGGCATATTTGCATCTAGCCGAGTCGCAGCGCTAATCAAATTGAACATAAAGGTAAAGGCGCTTTCGGCGGCAATTGCCCTTGTCGCTGCGGCAGCCGTCGGGTGGCTATCCGGGTCGCTGACCGCTGAAACCAGCTACGATTCCATCGTAGTTGGCGCCATCGTTCCTGTGATCATTACCTCCATGGGAGCTATTTTTGTATCTCAAAGTCGCCTCCCCGGTTTGCTGTCAGTTCACCTTTGATGCCCCACCAGGTCGAAAGGATTGAGAAGCGCGATACCGCAATTTTCGAAATCACGCACGTTGCGTGTCGCCAGTGTAAGTTGGTGCGCCTGCGCCGTTGCGGCTATGAGCATGTCGGCCTGGGTGCGAGTCTGGCCAGCAGAGCGAAAATTTCCGCGTAATTCACCGGCACGCCGTGCGATCGACCCAGTTACATGCGTATTCTCAGCCAAATGTACCGGTGAATCTCGCCGAAACGTACCACCGATTCTCGTTCAAATGTACCGGCGATTCTCGCTGAAAGTTACCGCCCAAACTCGCTGAAAAGTACCGCTCTCTGGCGCGTCCGCGGCGTGGATGCCGGACCCCATAGGCTGCCTGTTTTCCAACAGAGGAGGCAGGCAGATGCCGAGGTCCAGAATCGCCATGCGACGAGTCAGGGAAATATTGCGTTTGAAGTGGGAGTTGGGGCTGAGCGTGCGCCGGATCGCGCGCAGCAGCGGTCTGAGCCACCCGACGGTGTTGAGGTATATCGAGCGGGCCGAAGGCTGCGGGCTGTCCTGGCCGTTGCCGGCGGAGCTGGACGACGCGGAGCTGGAACGGCGGTTGTTCCCGCCGCCGCCGGCGCCGAGCGTGCCGCGCCCGCAACCCGATTGGTTGGCGGTGAACCGGGAGATGAAGCGCAAGGGCATGACGCTGCTGGTGCTGTGGGACGAGTACAAGGCGGCGCATCCGGACGGCTACGAATACGCGACCTTCTGCCGTCACTACAAGAAGTGGCGCGGGCGTCTGGACGTGGTGATGCGCCAGGATCACCGGGCCGGGGAGAAGCTGTTCGTGGATTACGCCGGGCAGACGGCCGGGGTGATCGACCGGCGCACGGGCGAGGTCCGCGAGGCCCAGGTCTTCGTGGCCGTGCTGGGCGCCTCCAGCTACACCTACGCGGAGGCGACCTGGTCGCAGTCCATGGAGGACTGGATCGGTTCGCACGTGCGCACGTTCGAGTACTTCGGGGCGGTGCCGGAGATCGTGGTGCCGGACAACCTGAAGAGCGGCGTGAACAAGGCGCATCGATACGAGCCGCGGCTGAACCGCACGTACCGGGGGATGGGCGAGCACTACGGGGTTGCCATCTTGCCTGCCAGGCCGAAAAAACCCAGGGACAAGGCGAAAGCCGAGGCGGGCGTGTTGTTGGTGGAGCGCTGGATCCTGGCGCGGCTGCGGCACCTGCAGGTGTTTTGCCTGTCCGATCTGAACGAGGCCATCGGGGAGTTGCTCAAGCCGCTCAATGCGCGGCCGTTCCAGAAGTTGCCCACGTGCCGGCGGGAGCTGTTCGAGACGCTGGACCGTCCGGCGATGCGCCCGTTGCCGCCGCGGCCCTACGAATACGCCGAGTGGAAAACGGTGCGCGTGCACATGGATTACCACGTGGAGATCGAGCGGCATTACTACTCGGTGCCTTACCAGTTGATCAAGGAACAGCTTCAGGCCCGGATCACCGCGAACACCGTGGAACTGCTGCACAAGGGCCGGCGCGTGGCCAGTCACCTGCGTTCGCGCCGCCGCGGCGGGCACACCACCGTGACCGCGCACATGCCGCGGGGGCATCGCGCCCAGGCCGAATGGACGCCGCAGCGGCTCATCCGCTGGGCGGGCCAGGTCGGTGCGTCCACCGCGGCGCTGGTCGAGCGCATCATGGCCGCAAGGCCGCATCCCGAACAGGGCTTCCGAAGCTGCCTGGGCATCATGCGGCTCGGCGAACGCTACACCGAGAATCGCCTGGAGGCCGCCTGCCGGCGGGCGATCGCGCTGGGATCGTACTCCTACAAGAGTGTGGCGGCGATCCTGAAGAACGGGCTGGACCGCAAACCGCTGCCGCCGCGCACCCCGGAACTGCCGAACATCGACCACCACAATCTCAGGGGGCCGGGCTACTTCAAGTAAATCAGGAGGAACTGCACCATGTTGTATCACCCCACCATCGACAAACTCGCCGAGCTGCGCCTGACCGGCATGCGAACGGCGCTGATGGAGCAGCAGGACATGAGCGAGATCGAGGCGTTGAGCTTCGAGGAACGGCTCGGGCTGTTGCTCGATCACGAGGCCGCCTTCCGCGCCGAGCGGCGGCTGAAGTACCGGCTTCGCATCGCGCGGCTGCGCTACTCCGCCGTCGTCGAAGATCTGGATTACCGGCACCCCCGGGGCCTGGACAAGGCCCTGATGACGCGGCTCATCACCGGGCAATGGATCAGGAAGAAGCTCAACCTGCTGATCACCGGGCCGACCGGCACGGGCAAGTCATGGATCGCCTGCGCGTTGGGCAACAAGGCCTGCCGCGACGGCTTCACCGTGCAGTACCGCCGCCTCTCCAGGCTCTTCGATGAACTGGGTTATGCGCACGGCGACGGCCGCTATCCGAAGGTCATGAAAAAGCTCGCCCGGACCGACGTCATCATTTTGGACGACTGGGGTCTGGCCAAGCTCACAGCGCCCCAGCGCCGTGAACTGCTGGAGATCCTCGAGGATCGGCACGAGCGGCGCTCCACGCTGGTGACCAGCCAGTTGCCCATTGAACACTGGCACAAGATGATCGGAGAACCCACCCACGCCGATGCGATCCTCGACCGGCTCGTGCACAATGCCTATCGAATCGCGCTGGAAGGGGAATCCATGCGTAAAATGAAAGCCAGAGGAGGTGGATCACTCGCCGCTTAGCCTAAAAATCCGGCCACGCGTCGCCTCGCGCCGAGCCATCGTTCGACGACCATCGGCGAAGCGGTAACTTTGCCGCGGATCGGGTGGTACTTTTGAGCGGGAACGACTGGTACTTTTGACTGGGACTGGCTGGTAACTTTGAAGGGATTACGCAGTTACAGGTAAGGTCTCGCATCGTTCCGCCAGGAACCGTCGGAACCAATTTTCGATCCGAGCATTTGGTTTCCAGCACAGTCCGAAGTGGATCTCTTCAATGGTGACGGCGCTCAACCCGAATGGCGGCAACACCTCCGCGGCCCATCGCTGGACTGCGGGGGCCGGGCGGGGTCGGCAGAGTTCACCGAGAACGTTGGTGTCGACCAGGATCACGAATCCTCGACGATCCAATTCCTGCGATTCTGGCGTTTGCCGATTTCGAGGTTGTAGTTCTCCTCCGTGCAGATTTCACGGATTTCGGAAAAATCCTCGGCAAGCGAGCGAGTGGACTGCTCCTTACGGAGATTCTGGACGGAGTCAAGCAAATCGGGGCTCACCACGGCGGCCACCAGACGGTCGCGGTTGTAAATCTTCTGCGGTTCGGTTCCGGATCGCCTGACGACTTCCGAAAACCGCTGCTTTGCTTCGCCAATTCCCCATGTGTCCATAATGGACATTATGGATAGACATGGATCTGCGCGTCAACCCGGTCATCGCGTGGCAGCCATTGGCCAATGCCGTGGCATTGTTCACGGTCTGTCGCGCTGGCAGCCGCGAGAGAGTGTGGGATCGCATGCCGGAATCCTGCGCTGACGTCGGCTACGACGAGCCGCGGCGCCATGCTTCCACGGATCTGGTGTCGTCGCGCACAGCTTCGACCGTTCCCGAAACCACCGGAATTCCGAGTCTCGACACATGCTCGATGAACTCGGCTATTCCAAGTCCGGCATATTTCGCCGCGAGACCCAGGAAAAGGCCGCGCTCCCGAAACAGGCCCGTGGCGATAGGGCGAGCGCTTGATGTACGCATGATGGCTCGCAGAGCGTGGGCACCCGCATCTTCGGCAAGGTGCTGTGGACCCGCAGGCGGGCACGACGCCGCAATCGGGTCCGGACATGGCGGGATTTTAACAGCTTGCCCGGGGACCGGGACTGCTATACTGCGATCATGAACGAGTGGGCATCTTTCATCGCGCTGGCCGCGCTCATCATCGGCCTGTTTGCCTGGCTGCGTCAGGATATCAAGGCTATGGGCGACCAGTTGCGCCAGGATATCAAGGAACAAAGCGGGCGCATCGACAAGCTGAATGATCGGCTCGACAGGCTGAGTGATCGGCTGGGCCAGGTCGAACAGGGTCTGGCTGCCCTCAAGGCCACAGTGGAAACCTTCTTCCGGCTACGCGTGGACCCGCCCGACCCGGATTCCGATCCGGACCGGCACAGGACCGGGACGGACGGCTGACCGAATCCGTCAGTCGCAATTCATCTTCCAAGTCCCCGTAATGGCGGAAGACGACGCTGCGTTCACCACAACCGAATCACGTCGAAACCGTCGAACGATTTTTCCCTTATCAGATCGCCAGCAACCGCTCGATCGTCCAGAAGCTGGCGATGGCTCCCACCGCGTAGGCGGTCGCCGTAGCAGCGGGGGACCCCTCAACCATGAACCCGCGGCGCCCGAAACGCGATCGGCGCATCGCCGCCTGCCAACCGAGGCCGGCGGCGTAGATCACCACCACGAATACGATCTGGCCGATTTCCACGCCCACGTTGAAGAAGAGCAGGGCGGTGGGCAGCTCGGTGGGCGGCAGGCCCACTTCGCGCAGTACCGAGGCGAACCCGAAGCCGTGGAGGAGGCCGAACAGGCCGGTCGCCAGCAGGGGGAAGCGGTGCGTCAGGGTCTGCCGGTTGCCGCGGGCGATTTCTGCGGCGAGGAATACGATGCTGAGCGCGATGGCGGTCTCCACCACCGGGATGGGCAGCGACACCAGGTCCAGGGTGGACAGCGCCAGGGTCAGCGAGTGGGCCACGGTGAAGCCGGTGACCATGATCAGGGTGCGCCGGGGGGTGCGGGCCAGCAGGACCATCAGCGCCACGAACAGCAGGTGGTCCCAGCCCACGGCGATGTGTTCGATGCCCAGTTCGGTGTAATTCGCAGCGACCTCCCAGCGCCCGGGTGCTTCGGGAATCGTCCAGGTGACTTCGTCCGGGGCCAGCAGTCCCGAGAGCGGCAGGCCATCGTGGGTCAGCACCCGGATGATGGTGGTCAGCGATGGGTTGGTTGAGGGAAAGTCCAGCGAAACGGCGGCACCGGCCAGGGCCGCGGTGCACTGGTACGATTGCTCGCCCTGGTAGGTGTCGGCCCGCACGACGAGGCGAGGTTCGGATTCCGGTGTGCACTCCTCCGAAAGGGAAATCGCCGGGAGCTGAGCCCGCGATATCGTGTACGGGATCTTCCAGCGCAGGGTGGTATCGGTTTCCGACGTCTGGGATATGTCGATGAAAATCGGGCGCAGATCGTGGCCGAGTGCGGTGGCGGCGAGGGCGAGCCAAAGGCCCAGAAGGAGCGGTGCCCGCCTCAAACCGTCAAGTGTGGCAGGCCGCCTCAAACCGGCGGGTGACGCAGGCCGCCTCAAACCGGCGGGTGGCATAGGCCGCCTGAAACTGGCGGGTGGCGCAGGCCGCCTGAAACTGGCGGGTGGCGCAGGCCGCCTCAAACCGGCGAACGCGGCCAGCCACCTCAAACTGGCGAGTAAGGCAAGCCGCCTCATTCCGGCGGGGCCCCGGTCCCCTCATCGGCGCTTTGCAGATCGGCGCCGATGACGATGGTGTAGCGCGCCACGATTTCATCGATGGCCGCGTCCGTCAGTGCCCGGTCGCGGGCGGCCTGGGCGTCGGCCGCCACACGGTCCCTGACTTCATCGAAGTCGGGCATGCGCTCCGGTTGCTGGTTGGTGACCATCACCAGGTGCGTTCCGAACCGGGACTCGTACGGCCCCCGCCACGATGCCGCGTCGACCGGGAGCTGGAACAGCGCCTCGGTCATTGCGCCTCCGAAGTGGCTGGCGATGAGTTGCGGAGGCCGCTCGATGTAGTTCACGAAGTACGGGAACCGGTCTCCATGGGCGGAACTTTCTTCGAACTGCACGAGTCCGTCGTTGAGTTCCCGGAGTTTGGCCTCGGCCAGCGCGCGCGCCTCATCCCACCCGCGGCGCTCGGCATTGAAGAACACGTGGGTCAGCGTAATGTAGGGATCGAGTTCGTAACTGTCGCGATTGGCTTCGAAATACGCTTCAATTTCTTCTTCGCTCAGGCCGACCGCGTCGCTGGCGAAGCCTTCCGCCAGGTACATGAGCTTCTGAACGAGACGGCTGCGAATGATGTAGTCGTCCCGGTCCAGTCCCATGGCCAGTGCTTCGCGGTAGAGGATTTCCTCCCGGGCGGCTTCCACGATCAGGTCCGCCGTTTCGCGCCCGGCCATGTCTTCGAGGAACAGTTCGAACTGTGCCCGGTCGAAGGCCACGGACTGGTACTGCAAGTGGCGCAGCAGGGCATCCCGGTCGATTAGGACCTCGTCGCCGTCGGCCTGTTGGCCGGTGAGTCGATAGAGCAGGAACAGGCCGAGGCCCAGTACCACGAAGTGCAGCAGCGGATCCTTCAGCAATTTTCTCATCGTTGCATCCGCAGAGACTCGGCCTGGCCCTGGCGCCCGTGCAGCGGCGACGCGTCAGCGAACCTGGAGCCCCCCGCCCGGGGCTGCCATCGGATCGCTCCCCGGCACGATGATGGACGAGGCGGCTTCCCGGCGCATCTCCTCGATGCGCTCCATGGTTCCCGCGAGCGCCGTCTGCGCGCTGTCACCGAACTTCCCGATCGCCTCTTCCAGCGACTTGGCCTCGATCTCGAAACTCAGGGGCAAGGCGCCCGCGGGCGTCAGGATCTGGGTCTGGCCCACGAACAATCGCTGCCGGGAAAAGTCGGTGGATCCGTCTTTCTTGACCGGAGTGAGTATCTGCAGGCTCCCGACCTGCCGGTCGGTATAGGTTTCCTCCCGGTAGAGGTTGCCCGCCGACATGCGGATTTCGCCATCCGCTGGATTGTCTGCCATGGATCAACTCCGTTGTTTGCGCGTTCAAGCGGCGTTGGGCGCATAGGCTAACACAGGCGGCGAAGGCCGCCGTGCGGCCCGATGGCCTGGTGCGACGCCACCCCGAGCGACACGGTACCTCGGACCGGTCGAGGAAGGCCGCCGTGCGCCCTGATGGCGTGATGCGATCCTCGCGCAGGAACCTCAGCGTGCGCGCATCAGTGCATCCCGCGCGTCCCGCCGGGCGGCCTCGGCTTCGCGAATGGCGCTGGATGCATCGCGCCCGGCTTGCTCTACCTGCCGCTGGAGCGCGGTTACCTGGCGTGCCAGGCTCTCAACCTGCCTCTCCAGGGCGTCGACGCGGCGCTGCACCGACAGGCCCGCCACGGAAGTATCCAGCGAGCCTGCGCCTGCCGTGGTCCGGGTTGCGAGGCGGGTATCCAGCGTCGCCACCGCAGCCTCCAGGCTGCGGATCCGGTCTTCCAGATCGTTGTTGGTATCCTGAGCGTAACTATTCGATAGAACGAGAAAGAATACGATTGCAATCACAAGCCTCGAGCGCATGACACTCCCCCGGAAAAGGTCCCAACCGCTGTCCGCCCGCGACTTCGAGCGACCAGGAGACTGTAACCGCCGCAAACGCACCGGGCGCTCCGGTGGCCACGATCGAGCCATTTGACCCGATTACTGCCCCATGCCCATACCCATGCCCATGCCGGCCGGGGCGGCGCCGCCCTCGCCGGGCCGCGTGGCTTCGATCTGGATGCCGATATTGACTTCGGAACCGATCATCGGCGCGGCAAAGTTCATTCCATAGGCTGTTCTATCCAGGGAACCCGTGGCGCTGAAACCGACCTTGGGGTTGCCGCGATACTGCCCGGCCTGATTGAGAACTGCATCCAGCGTGACCGGATGCGTCTGGCCGATCATGGTCAGATTGCCATTGACGCGAAGCTGCCCGTCTCCCAGATCTTCGACCGACGTGCTTTCAAACGTCAACGATGGGTGAGTTTCCACGCCGAAGAAGTCGTCGTTCAGGAGGTGATCGTTCAGGCCGTCGTGGTACATGTCCACGCTGGAAGCGTCGATATCAATGCTGACGGAACTGGCCGACGGATCCTCCTCATCGTACATCAAGGTGCCGTCAAAGCTTCGGAACATTCCGCGCATCATGGAATATCCCTGGTGGTCGACATCGAAAAAGACCCGGGAGTGGCTCATGTCCAGTGAATACTCCATGGGTTCGGCAGCCGCCAGGGCCGGCAGGATCAACGCCGCCGTCGATAGAATAAAGGTGCCCTTCATCGGTTTCTCCTCAAAAAAGTTGAAAATAGTCGTGGTCTGAAGGCGCACAACCCACACTCCCGAAGAATGCCGGGCGTCCTTCTGTGCGGTATTCTACAGCGGTACGCCGGGCGTTGCCGATGTCCGGCGGCTTCAATGCAGACAGGAAGTGTCGCGAATTTACGGGATTCCCCGGGCACAAGGAGACCGTGTGAGCTTTACGCAGCGAATTCTGCTGTCGATGCTGGCCGGAATCGTGGTGGGCATTGGCCTGAACGCATCGGCGGGGGCGTTGCCGTCGCTGAACGCGTTTCTCGTGGACGGTCTCTTCTACGTCGTTGGCGGAATATTCCTCGCGCTGCTCGGGCTGATGGTGGTTCCGCTGGTTCTCGTCTCGCTGATTTGCGGGGTCAATGCCATGGGCGACCTCAAGACCTTCGGGCGGGTGGGTGCGAAGACGGTGGGCCTGTTCCTGGCGACCACGGCCGTGGCCGTCACCGTCGGCCTGTCGATGGGCCTTGCGGTATCGCCCGGAGCCGGCTTCGAACTGGAGGGCGATTTCGGCGAAGTCGCGCCCCGGGAAATGCCTCCCCTGGCGGACACTTTCATCGACATCTTCCCGGAGAATCTGTTCCAGGCCATGGCGGACGGGCGGATGCTCCAGGTTATTGTTTTCGCGCTGCTGTTCGGGTTCGCGGCGAATCTGGCCGGCGAGCGGGCAGGACCCGTGGTCAGGCTGTTCAGGGGCCTGAACGACGTGATCCTGAAAATGGTGATGCTCATCATCCAGCTTGCGCCGATCGGACTTTTCGCGCTGCTGGCCCGAACGTTCGCCACGCAGGGATGGGAAATCTTCATTCCGCTGGCGGGCTACTTTCTGCTCCTCGCCGGTACGTTGCTGGCGTATCTGCTGGTCGTCTATTCGCTCGTGTTGCGGGCCTTCGGGCTGAATGCGCTCAGGTTTCTGGCGCGCATGCGGTCGCCGATGACGTTTGCCTTCAGCACGGCCTCGTCGGCGGCGACGATCCCGGTCACGCTCAACGCGTTGACGAGACGCCTGGGCGTGCCGAATTCCATTGCCTCGTTCACCGTCCCGCTGGGTGCGACCATCAACATGGACGGAACGGCCATCATGCAGGGCATCGCCACCGTGTTCATTGCCAACGTGTACGGTGTGGATCTGGTCTTTGCGGACTTCCTGGTGATTATCCTGCTCTCCACGCTTGCCTCCATCGGCACGGCGGCGGTCCCCTCCGCCGGCCTGATCACGTTGACCATGGTATTGACTCAGGTGGGTGTGCCGGTGGAGGGTATTGCGCTCATTTTCGGGATCGACCGGTTGCTTGACATGATGAGGACAGCGGTGAACGTGACCGGCGACGGTGTCACGGCGTGTGTGGTGGCCCACAGCGAGGGGGTTCCAGAAGTGTTGGCCAGGAAGGGCCGTGTAGTGACCGGTCCCCGGGGAAGCGCGGAGAGCGCAATGTCACCGACATCGGAATCAAAAGCTGGATTGGAGTCGGAATCATGAGCGGTCGGAAAGCGATTCTGCTGGCGGGCGGCGGCAACATGGGCCAGGCGTTGCTGCGTGGGTGGCTCGCGGACGGCCGGGCGCCGGAGACGATTCACGTGGTGGACCCGGACGGCCGGGCGCGCGCGGCCGTCGAATCGCTGGGTATCAAGGCCTCCCCGGGGCGGCCGGATTCGTTTCGCCCCGATGTGATCGTACTGGCCGTCAAGCCACACCTGGTCGAGGGAGCATTGCAGGACTATCGCGACCTGGCCGACGGCCGGGCTGTCTTGCTCACCATTGCCGCGGGCAAGACCATCGCGTTCTACCAGGGCCTGCTCGGCACCGGTGCGGCCATCGTCCGCGGCATGCCCAACACGCCGGCTTCGATCGGCAGGGGAATCACCGCGCTGGCCGCCAGCGACGTCGTGGGCCCGGACCTGCAGCGGCTTTGCGAATCGCTCATGGCCGCGGTGGGACAGGTGGTGTGGCTTAAGGACGATAGCCTCATGGATGCGGTAACCGCCGTCTCCGGCAGCGGCCCGGCCTATGTATTCCTGCTGATCGAATGCCTGGCGGCGGCGGCGGTGAAGGTCGGTTTCGAGCGGGGTCTGGCCGAGCGGCTGGCATTGGCAACGGTTTCCGGCGCGGGTGCCTACGCCATGGCGTCGGGTACGGACCCGGCGGAACTGCGCCGCCAGGTCACCAGTCCCGGCGGGACGACGCAGGCCGCGCTCGAGGTGCTGATCGGCGACTCGGGCGCTCTGGAAGCGCTCCTCAGCGAGGCGGTGCAGGCCGCCGCCCGACGGAGCAGGGAACTGGCCTGAGATACGCCGGTGTGCTGGAGCGAATCGATGGTTTTGGATACGCGCGTCCGTAACCGTGCGCACGCGCGCAGGACTATTCAAAAGTCGGGGCGTATAGCCTGAGGCCATGGACGGGGAGGGATGAAGTCATGCCGCCCAACAGCCTGGCGCGCCATCCGACGATCGCGGCCGCGGCGCGGCTGGCCCGCCACCGCGGCGTGAGCGCGTTCGGGGAGTTCGCCGCGCCGCGGCCGGGCATCCGCCGCAAAACCTCGCCGCGATCGGCAACGCCGCCATCTCCATCGTGCGCGCGATGGGCCGCTTCGATCGCCTCCCCCGGGAGAACCGCGCCGTGACTTTCGAACAGGCCCGCTCGCACGGCCGGGGCAGTCTTGAATTCGCAGGCGGATTCTGTTCAAATTCCTTCCACGCCGCATTGATTGCCGGTGTCTCGAGGGGCAGGTCATGACATCAAACGTTCGTTTCGTTGCGGGGGTTGACAGGCGCGGTATAATTGGTGCCGAGCGCCGAGCGCCGAGCGCCGAGCGCCGAGCGCCGAGCGCCGAGCGCCGAGCGCCGAGCGCCGAGCGCCGAGCGCCGAGCGATGAGGTGCGCGCGGCGGGAGGCCGGCCCGCCTGAACCGGCCGCCGCCCATCGAGGGCGCGCACGCAAGCTCCCCTCCCCTTCATCCGGACTGACCGGCGGCCGCTTGGCCGCTCCGGCGGGCCCGCGCCGGGCCGCGTCCGCATGGCGCGGCCCCGCCCTCCTCCCCGTCCTCGCGCTGGTGCTCGGCGCGCTCGGCCTGTTCGCGGCCGCGCCCGCCCAGGCGCAGTCCCAGATCTGGTCGGCGACGCTGACAGTCGATGAGGACGACGGCTTTTTCGGCTGCGACAACAGTGAGGCCACCCAGGACAACTGCTCAAGCTCGACCGTCTTGTCGGAAGATGAATTCACCTATAACGGGGCGAACTATAAGGTCGTGTCACTCTATTGGGATTCAGCAACTAATAGACTACACTTGGTTGTGCATATAAACGGCGGTACACTCCCTGCCAACGCTTTCATTCTCTTCAACAAGCGCAATCCGGGCTCCACCGGCCCCGACTCTGAGGTCGCCATCGGCAGGTTCGCGACGCTGACCGTCGACGGAACACCGCTTGCCGCCAACGACGCCACCACAGCTGAGGAGGGCGGCGTCAAATGGTCGTACGATCCAGCCACGGACTGGACCGACAACCAGCAGGTCGCGGTGAGGCTGGCGCATCCCTCGCTGGGCCGCGCCGGCAGCATGTCCACCCCGGGGCTCTACCCGCTCGGACCCGGACGGCTGAAGATCGCCGAGGGCACATCGATCACCTACCCCATCGCGATCGACCAGCCGCCGACCGCGGATCTGACCATCACGCCGCGACACCACAACGTCCGGCCGGACGGCAGCGACTACCCCCAGGTCGACAACGGACTGCTCACGATCCACAACGCGGTCACCTTTCCGGCCCAGTCCTACCTCCACACGGACTGGATGAATCCCAAATCGGTCAGGCTCACCGCCGTGGACGACAACGAGTGCAAGTCGCCGCCCGGCACCCGGTACTGGATCAGGCACCACGGCAGCGGCGGCGGTCCCGACTGGGGAGGCTGGGACCGGCAGGACCGCCACCATGGCCTGGTGATTTCGATCGAAATCATCGACGACGACTGCAAATATCTGGCCGCTTCCCCGGGCCAGGTGTCGGTGGAGGAGGGCGGCAGCGCGACCTACACCGTCCGCCTGAAGGAGCCGCTCGGGGACGCCGCGTACATTTCCCCGCGCGTCAGCGTCCCCGGCGACAGCGACCCCGGCGCGATCGCGGTCTCTCCCGGGCGGGTCCGGGTCGAGGCGGGAGACACGGGCCCGATAACGTTCACGGTCAGCGCCGGAAGGGACGCGGACTCCCGCAACGAGGTCCTGGTTGTCGACCACGGCGTCGACTCGCCGGAGGTCCCGGCGGATTACCTGGGCGCCCGGGTGACCGTCATTGTCCAGGACCCCCAGAACGCGGCGAGGACGCAGGAGCGCGACCCGCAGACCGTGACCGGGCTCGCGCTCGCGGCCGGTTCGGGGGCGGTGGCGCTGAGCCCGGCCTTCTCGACGGATGTGCTGTCGTACCGGGCGTCGGTGCCGGCGGGGACGGCGCGCGTGACGCTGGCGCCGCGCTGGGACGGCGGGGCGAGCGTGTTCGCGGGCTCGCGCCGGGGCGGGACGACCTTCACGCGCCCGGCGCGGGTGCGGCCCTCGGGCACGGCGGTGGAGCTGGCGCTGGCGCCGGACGGCGGCGCGACCGAGCTGTGGGTGATGGCGGGCGGCACGACGACCTACCGCATCGAGGTGACCGGGGCGCCGGCCGCGGCGCCGGCGGCGCCGGCGGCGGGGACGCCCGAAGAGGGGACCCCGCCGGGTTCCGGCGAGGAGGGGCGGCGCGGCCCGCCGACGGCATCGGACGGGGAGGACGCTGCGCCCGGGGAGCATGGCGGCGGCGTCCCGCCGGGCCATGGCGGGGCGCCGGCGGCGGTCCCGGGCGTCCCGGGCCCGGCCGCGGAACCGGGCCGGGGAAACCGCCGCGCCCAGCCGCCGGTGATCGGCCGGCGCGCGCGCGCCATCGGTTCGCCGTACTGTTTCGTGCCCGGGGCCGCCGAGCTGGGCGCGCTCGGCGAGAGCGCGCGGCTGGCCTACCGGCTCGACAGCGCGCGGGACTTCGACCTGTGCCTGTGGGCGCCGGACCCGAACTGGAGGGACGCCCCGGCCTACGCCTCCTGCCGCGGCGCGGGCGGCGCGCTGCCCGAACACGCGAGCCCCGTCCGGGGCGCCGGCCGGGAGGAGATTTCCGTGGAACGCGCGCCCGGGCTGATGGCCTGCGTCGTTCCCGCCGAAGCGGCCGCCGGAGGCGGCGCCTGGCGACTGCGCATCGCGCCCGACAACCCCGACAACACCGGGACGGAGGACACCGAATGATTACCTTGAACCGCACCGCCGCCGGCATCGCGGCCGCGCCCATCCTCATCCTCGGCTCCCCGGCCTTCGGCCAATCCGGCGTGGAGGCCGTGGAACCGGAGAACCCGGTGGAGTCCTTCGCCGGCCGCGAACTGGCCGGGTACGGCTACGGCGAGCACTTCTGCTGGGCGCTCGCCGACACCGCCCATGCGCGGGCCGAAGCGCTCGCCGCCGCCATGGGCGACATGCAAACGCCGGTCTACACCTTCGAGCTGCACACCGGGCAACGCTGGGACATGTGCCTGTGGGACGCGGACGGGGACTGGGAAGGGGGATGGAAATACCGCAACTGCGGTTTCGCCCGGGACGGCGGCGCCGCGGACGGCTTCATCCACCACGGCAGGGCGCACCCGGACGCCGGCCACGAGTACGCCGAGTACGAGCACCCGGGCCCCTACGACGGCGGCCCGCAGGACGAGACGATCGTCTACGCCGGCCCCGTCGCCGGCCGGATGATCTGCGCCGATGCGAGGGAGCCCTACGTGCCCGCGCGCGCCGACCTGCTGCTCTTCGAGGGCGACACGCGCGCCGGGGAGGCGGACGGCGCCGACGATACCGGCGGCGGGGCCACGGAACCGGGCGGCACGTCATGAACCCGGCCGGCGGGGGGCCGCGACTCCCCCGCCGGCCGGCATGTCCCGCGCCTTCGGCGCCGTGTCCGCGCGCGCCCGGACCCGAACGCAATCCATCCGTCGGCCATGGCAATCTGGTGGCGAGTGCGGAGACGTCGTTCGAGCACGAATCCTCGCCCGACGGCAAGCTCTGGGAACCGTTGAGTCCGGTCATCGTCAAGCGGCGCGGCAGCTCCCGCCCCATCCCGCGTGTCGAGGGCGATCTGCGCCGCTTCGCGGGTGACATGCCAACATCAAGGGCGTGAACCTGCCGAGGCATTCAGCAATGATTTGCACGCACGCCACATGGGCGATTTTGCGATCAGTGATGCGCTAATATCGATTTGTTTCGATGCCTGCGCCATGATCGCAGCCGCATATCGCCGAAGGAGATTGTTCGAATGAAGGAAGTTGTCATCGTCGACGGCGTTCGCACGCCGATCGGAGCCTACGGCGGCGGGTTATCCAGCGTGCGGCCGGACGATCTGCTGGCAGTGACCTACGAGGCGCTGATACGCCGGACAGGGATCGACCCCGCCACCGTAGACGACGTCTACGCGGGCTGCAGCAACCAGGCGGGGGAGGACAACCGCAACGTGGCGCGCATGGCGACATTGCTGGCGGGGTTCCCGAGCACGGTGCCGGGAGTGACCGTCAACCGGTTGTGCTCGTCGGCGCTGGAGTCGGTCAACCTGGCCGCCAAGACCATCCTGGCCGGGGAGGCCGATATCTGTATCGGCAGCGGCGTGGAGTCCATGAGCCGGGCGCCGTGGAGCGTGCCGAAGCCCGATCGGACCCCGAGCACCAAACCGCCCGTCATGTACGACACCACGGTGGGCTGGCGCTACAACAATCCGAAAATGGATGCCCTGTATCCGATCATCAGCCTTGGGCAGACGGCGGAGGCGCTGGCCGAGGACATGCAGATCAGCCGCGAGGATCAGGACGCCTTCGCACTGGAAAGCCAGAGGCGCGCCGTCGCGGCCATCAACGACGGCCGGTTCACGGATGAGATCGTCCCGGTGGAGGTTCCGCGGCGGCGCGGCGATCCCCTGATTGTGGACGTCGACGAACATCCACGTTACCGGCACGTCAATGGCCACTACGAGGTGGATACGAGCCTGGAGCGGCTGGCAAAACTGCGGCCGGCGTTTCAGAAGGGCGGGACGGTTACGGCGGGCAATTCAAGCGGCATCAATGACGGCGCTGCGGCGCTGGTTCTCACCGTGGGCGAGCGGGCATCGCAGCTCGGCCTCCGCCCCCTGGTACGTTGGGTTGGCTCCGCCGTGGCGGGTGTCGACCCGGGCGTCATGGGCTACGGTCCGGTCCCCTCCACCAGAAAGCTGCTGGATCGCCTGGGCCTGACTCTGGACGACATCGGCCTGATCGAGATCAACGAGGCGTTCGCGGCCCAGACCCTGGCCTGCATGCGCAAGCTGGGGTTGCGCCACGACATCACCAACGTAAACGGCGGTGCCATTGCGCTGGGCCATCCCACGGGCTGCTCGGGCGCCCGCATCCTGGTCACGCTCATCCACGAAATGAAACGACGCGCGCCGCAGCAGCCCCGGCCGTTCTACGGGCTGGCCACGCTGTGCGTCGGCGTCGGGATGGGGGTGAGTACGGTGGTGGAGTGGATCGGGGGGTAGCGCTCGCTATCTCATCGACCGCACTCGGCATGCGGTCCCCGAGGGAAGCCCCCGGATTGTCCAGCGCGGTGTTGTTTCTCCCAGATAGCCAAGGCAACTGATTCGGTATAGATGCGGTACGGCATGCGCGGCTAGAATGGGGGCATCAGCGTAGTGCGAGCAAACCTGTGAACCGTCCGGAGCCGATACTTCAACCGACCGAACCCGCCGTGCCGGATGGCTGGACGCCCCCTGACCTGCCGGGGCTCGAATTCCCGGGCTGCACGCCCATCCCCATGAGCCGCTCCGATCTCGACGCGTACGAGGGCCGGCTGGAGTTCTGGGACGCGGAGGCGGCGACGGCCTGGGTGGCCGAGCCGCCGGTGACGGCGGCCCACGAGCGCCCGTCGCAGCGGCTGGCCGGGTTGGCCGAGCGCATCGCGCAGGTGCGCGGCTCGCCCATCGCCTGCCTGGGGCCGGTGGGCCTGGTGGTGCGGGACGCGGACGGCGCCCCCCGGCGCGTCATGCAGGCGGACCAGTCGCTTTACCTGCGCCCTTTGTCGGCGAGCGTGCCCTGGGACGTGTCGATGGCGGTCGGCGAGCACGATTTCCCCGACGTGGTGGTGGAGGTGGATCACTCCACGGACGCGCGCCGGGGCAAGCTGAAGCTGTACGAGGCGTGGGGCTTCCCGGAGGTGTGGATTCAGGTGCCGAGCGCGGCGTCGCCGAGCCGCCCGAAGAGCCGCCTGCCGGAGTTGACCATTTACTTGCTGGAGGGCGGCGCGTACCGGGTCTCCGGGGAGAGCCGGGCGTTTCCGGGCTGGACGGCGGGCGAGATTCATGCCGCCCTTGACGAACCGGTGCCGTCGGCCGGGACGATCGCGGTCTTGGAGCGCGTGGGCGCGGTGCTGGGCGCGCGCGAAGGCACCGGGCCGGACGACGATCCGATGCTGCGCTCGCAGCGACGCCAGGCCCGCCAGCAGGGCGCCGAGCAAAGCGTGGCGGCCCATCGGGAAACGCTGCGCCTCCTGGTAGAAGTGAGGTTCGGCGGCGCGGCGGCGTCGGAGTTCGCCCGACGGCTTGAAACCGTTACCGATCCGGCACAGCTTGCCAAAGCCGGCGAGCGCATCGTCCGCTGCGACACGGCGGACGAACTGCTGTACCGGACGTAGTCGCTACCGGCCCGTCAGGACGAAGGTCACAAGCTGGGGTTGCCAGCTCAGCAGGATGAGAATGCCGAAGGTGACCAACAGAAACGGGAGCAGGGCGATGAACAGTTTCCCGGGCCTTACGCGTGCCAGTGTTGCAGAGATAAAGAGACCTGTCCCTACAGGTGGCGTCAGGATGCCCAGTACAAGGTTGATGCAGATGACGACACCGAAGTGGAAGGGGTCGATTCCGTAAGTCTGTACCGCGATCGGCAGCAGCAGCGGCACGATGAGGATCAGAGCGGCGATCGAGTCGATAAAGGCGCCGATCAGGAGCAGTCCCAGGTTGACCAGCACCATGAAGACGAATGGATCGTCCGAGAGTTGGGTCAACCAGAGCGTCAGGCGCTGCGGTACTTCTTCGAATACGATGACCCAGCCGAAGACGTTCGCCGTTGCGATCAGAAACAGCACCGTCGTCGAGTTGATCGCGGTTCGCAGCAGCATGTCGGGAAGCTCGTCGAACGCGAGTTCCTTGTGAACGAATCTGCCGATGACCAGCGCTGTGAGAGCGGCTGCCGCGGCCGATTCCGTCGGTGAGAAGATTCCGAGCAGGATGCCGCCGACGATAACGATCGGCACGGTCGTCGATGGCAGTCCCCTCAGTGCGGCGCGCAGCATCTCCTTGCCTGTCGGCCACCGCCCTCGCGGAAAATCATGAACGATTCCGAGCAGCGCGACGACCAGGATAAAGCCCGACGCCAGCATGAGACCCGGGACGATGCCGGCGATAAACAGGTCGCCGATGGCAATCTGGCCGAGGACGCCGAAGATGATGAACAGCATCGATGGCGGGATGATGGGCGACAGGAGTCCGCCGGCGGCCGTGGTCGCAGCGGCGAAATCCCGCCTGTAACCTGACTTCTCCATTTCCGGGACCATGGCCTGGGTCATGATCGATATCTGTGCGGTTGCCGAACCGATGATGGAGGCCATCATCATGTTGGCGAGCAGGTTGATGTAGGTCAGGCCGCCGCGGAGGCCGGAGACGAAAATGCTTGCGAGCCCGATCAGGCGGCGGATCAGCCCGCCGCGATTCATGATCTCGCCGGCGAGCATGAACAGCGGAATGGCCATCAGGCCGTATTTCTCGATGCCGCTGAAGAGTTGTTGAGGAAAGGACTGAAACAGAACGGAGTTATCGGAGAGTTCGATATAGGCCAATGAGGTACCGAGCAGCACGAAGGCAATCGGGACGCCCAGGAAGAGAAGCAGGAGAAAGATCAGGCCAATCACTGTCTACGCTCTAGCTCATCGGCGTCTGGCTGCCGTCGTCCCCCGCCGCGTCCTCGGGCGGACCTTCCAGCAGGTTTGCGACCGCGTGCAGCGTCATGCCGAGCGCCATCAGCGGAACGGCCAGCCAGATCCAGAACTTCCTGATGCCGATCGTGTTGGTGGGTTCGTTATAGATGAAATTGAAGGTATTCCGAACAAACAGATCTCCGTCGAAGCCGCTACGCGCCAGCGAGAGCGGCTCGTACCAGCCCCAGCACAGGTAAAGCACCACGGCCGCGAACAAGACGACGAGTACGTCCACCGACCGTGCGACGTATCTCCGGAGAGTGGCCGGAAGTAGCTCCGTTACCAGCACCACGGCGACTCCGGAGCGCATCCTGACCATCGCAGAGGCGCCGATGAGTGCCATCCAGATCATCGTGTAGATGGCCAGCTCGTCAACCCAGAAGATGGGCGCACCGGCGGCACGCGTGACAATACTCAGAAGAATCAGAAGAACGAGAACGGCCGCCAGCGCCGTGATCAGCAGCTTCTCCAGGCGAAGCAGCGCATCGGACAGTCGCGATAGGTGCATTGTCGCTTGAATTCGGGGGAACCTTCGCCGTGGGATGCCTGGCGTGCTGGGCAGTGGCGCCTAAGGCAAGGTGCCCGCGAGGTGGCGCAGATCTTCGAGAATCGGAGCGGTTACAAGCCACTTCTCTTCCCATCGCTCCAGTGCGCCTCCGAAGAATTCCGGCCCGGCTCGCAGGACCTCGATGCCGGCTTCCCGTAGCTGCGCCTCGTACTCCATCTCCGCCTGCACGTAGGTTGCCGCGATCGACGAGAAGTGCTCGGTCATCAGCGAGCTGACGAGCTCTCTCATTTCCGGCGTCAGCGTACGCCAGCGTACGCCAGAGACCAGCCCGATCATCGGGAACATCATGTGATTCGACAGCACGACGGTCTCGCCGAGGGAGTGGTATCGCTGCTTCCAGGTGTTCTCCATGTCCATGTCGATGGCGTCAATCTGGCCGTTGGCGAGAGCGTCGTAGACGGAACCGATGGGCAACGGGATGGGCGCCGCACCGAGCTCGAGATAGAAGTCCCTGATGGGCTCCAACGGCGTGACGCGCAACTTGAGTCCCCGCAGATCCTCCGCCGAGGAAATGGCATCTCGGGACACGATCTGCCGCATTCCTCCAAGCGCATAGCCGATTCCGACGACCCCGATTCTGGCGGGAAGCTGATCCAGCAGCCCCCGGGCGATGTCGCTGTTCAACAAAACTGACGCGCTCGCGACATCGTCGACAAGGTAGGGGGCGTACAGCGCGCCGAACTCGGGCAGCCTGTTGGTGATCTCCGCGATGGGCATGAAGACCATGTCCAGCGCGCCGGTCTGCAGTTGTTGCAGCATTTGCGCGTCGTTACCGAGTTGGCCGGCGGGGAAAACGGCGACCGAGTGGGCGCCCTGCGTCCGTTCCTCGAGATTCTCGGCGAAGGCCATCGCTTCGATGGTCCAGACATGGGTTGGGGGAGTGGGAACGCCCATGCGAAAGCGCTCGGCCAGCCCTACGGCAGGCGTGAGCGTAGCGATGAGCAGGAGGATTGCCGAACTGCGGAATCGGTCCTTGTAGCTCGCAATCATGTTCGTGTTCCCTGGTGGATGCGCCCTGCGGCCACCGATGCAATTGTGTCGGTTGTGTTCGGCACCGTGCCCGTCAGGCGGTCAAATCGATTCTGCCGAGGTAGACACTGTCGGTGACCTCCACGCGCAGCGCCTTGACCGCCCGTCCGTCGATTTCGATCGCAAGCTCGTATTCGCCGCTGTCGGGCTCCAGGTAGTCGATCTTGAATTCGCCGAAGGCGTCAGTGACAGTCTCTCCTACGGTTGTGCTCGACGCCGACAGTCTTACGGACGCGCCCGCCACGCAGTCGGTGACGCCGTTTACCGTCGCAACGACGGTACCGCCAACGAACTCGTGCGTAAACCGATGCAAATTCCTGTAATGAATTCGCGGCTGCGTTCTCGCTTCCGGCTTGAGCTCGCGAAGGCCGTCCCGCTCCTTGAGTTGCGCCATTTCCGCGTCGGTCACCTTGACGGCCTGCAGGGCGCCCGTTGCACAGACCTGGCTGCAGCGCGGTTCGTCCCAACCGTTGTCGAGCAGATGGGCGTCGAAGAACCAGTGCTGCGGCAGTTCGGCGTCTTCGTTCCAGCGCACCGCGCCGTAGGGGCAGGCGTCGGCGATCGCCTTCTGGCCTTTCGCCTTGACCGGGTCGATGACGACGATACCGTCTTCGCGCTTTGTCACTGCGCCGTTTTCTGCGGCGGACACACATGGCGCGTCGTCGCAGTGCTGACACATGACCGGTACGTGGGCGACGTCCATTACCGGGCCGTGACCGCGCTCGCGGGAGAGGATCTCGATCCATCGGTTGCGGTGGCGTGGCATCGGCGCCGCGTAGCCTTCAAACTCGTTGCCGACGTGCTCGTCCTGGTTTGCCAGTGTGCACAGGTTGCAGTTCGTGCATTCGGCAACGTCGACGATGAGGTTCCACTTCTTCATGCTGTTTGCCTGGCAGAAGACTCTTCAGTCCCTGCGAACTTCCGGTGCGTCGGAGGGGGCATCGAAGCCTGGTCCGGGTGCCATTTGTCGACTTCGATCTGGCAGCAACTCGCCCCCATGGAGTGGGCCTTGCGAATCTGCGAGCGGCTGGACGAAAGCAGGTTCACCGAGCCGCCCCTGTCGGCGGAGTAGCCTGGCTCGCCGACCGGGTCGTAGATGGCGGAGGATTCGTATGAGTGGACGACTCCCGGCTCGACGCGGTGGGTGAGCTTTGCGGCGCAGATGACGGCGCCGCGTGCGTTGTGCAGACGTACGAGATCGTCCTCCTCGATGCCCCGAGCCTCCGCATCGGCGGGATTGAGGCGAGCGATCCAGTAGTAGTAGCCGTCGATGAGGACGCGGTGTTCGGGAATGTCGTTGAGAAAGCTGTCCTTGCCGTCGCCCTGGGTGTGGAACGAGAAGCGGGGGTGCGGCGAGATGAGCTGCAGGGGATACGCTTCATAGCCTTCCCCGTTCGGGCTCTCGTCGGCGCGCTGGTACTTGACGATGGTCGGCCGCTCTTCGCAGTCCGGATCGAACCGCTTGAGGCTCTCGCAATCGAACTCGATTTTCCCCGACTGCGTCTGCAGCCCCTTCAGGTACTCCTCCGAATAATCGGACGGCAGCGGCATGGGTTCCGGCACGTCCTTCTTCCTGCCCTCGTAGAACCAGTTCCAGGAGACGGGTACGCGCAACTTTTCCTTCTCCGTCGGGACTACAAAGTACCCTTTGCGGATGAACTTTTTCCATGAGATGTATTTCGGAAGGTCAGACCCTTCGAACTGGCGTTTGACCCAACCGAGTTCGTTGACGCCCTCGCAGAAATAGGCTGCCAGTCCCAGCCGCTCGCAGATTTCCCTGAAGATGGTGAAGTCCGACTTCGACTCGCCCAGGGGCTCGATGCACTTGTGCTGAAACGTGATGACGCGATGATTGAGTTGCATCTCGCCGTGATGCGCATAGCCGCCGAGCCCGGCCCACTCGCTGATGTCCGGCCGCTCGAAGTTCGTGCAGGCCGGCAGAATGATGTCGGCGAACAGGGTGTCCCCCTCCATCCAGATGTTCTGATTGACGACAAATTCCAGGTTCGGCGACCGGAACATCCTGATGTAGCGGTTGCTGTTCGGCATGGTCGACACGAGGGATCCGCCGTACTTGTAGAGCATGTGTACCGGGGAAAATCCCGGCTTGGGGTAAGTGATCTTGGTGAACTGTGCCTCGATGCTCGAGCCGTCCCAGGCGTAACCTTCGGCCTTGCCGTCGATAATCGCTTCGGGAAGCTGCATCCTCGGGATGACCTGCGTGTTGGTATTGATCGAGGGGAGTTGCGGCATGCGCTGGTACAGCGCGACGGACATGGATGTCTTGCGCAGATCGCCCGACATTCCGCCGTCGGCGTAACCCGGAAAATAGAAATTGAAGTCCTGCGGCGTGCCCCACTGCAGGTTCCCCATATTGACGCCCGGCTTGCCCAATCCCTGCATGGCAATGAGACAGACCATCGTTCGCGCCCATTGAATGCCGGTGGCGTTGCGGCAGGCGCCGCCATGGCCGTTACCCCAGGCGCCCGCCCCGAGGTAGGTTTTCTTCGTGCCCCATTCCCTGGCCAGCGCCCTGACGTCGCTCGCAGGCACGCCGGTCTCGTCCTCCTGCCATTCGGGTGACTTGGGTATGCCGTCGGATTTGCCGAGTACGTAGTCCCGCCATGTCTCGAATCCGGTCGTATGCGTTGCAATGTAGTCCTTGTCGTACAGGTCTTCCGTGATCCAGACGTAGGCAATGGCGATTGCGAGCGCGGGGCTTGTCGTCGGGCGGGGCGCGATCCACTTGCCTCCGAGAAACTGGATCGAGTCATTGAAGTACGGGTCGATATGCACGAGCTTGATGCCGGCTTCCTTGAGCCACTTTCGGCGGACCGTGCCCTCAAGGGCGCCGTAAGCGCCGCTGTTCGATTCCGGGTTGCTTGACCAGAATACGATCATTTCCGCTTCTTTCAGACAGTCCTCTACGGTGCCGTAGGTCTCGCACTGCCCCACGCGCATGGAGCCGCCCCAGTGGTGACTTGCCCCCCAGTACCAGCCTTCCCAGCTATCCGGGTTGTGGTGGACTTCGGTCATTCCCACCGCGTTCTCGAATTTGCGCAGAGCGCTCAGGTAGTAGCCGATGTTGCCCCACGTGTGATGGGACGGGTGACTGCAGGCAATCGATCCCGGTCCGTGAACGGTTTTCTGCCGCTTGATCTCGTTTGCGACGATATCGAGCGCTTCGTCCCAGCTTATGCGCTCGTAGCCGGAGACCCCCCGATTCTCGGGGTTTCTCTCCCCGTCCGGGTCGAAATCGACGCGCTTCATCGGGTGGAGCAACCGGTCGGGAGAATAGACGATGGACTTGACATTCTGGCCGTGGGGCGCGAGCGTCGTTTTTCGGGGCGGGGTGAAGGTCTTGCCCTTTGCCCTGATGGACCAGGGCTGGGGGTCGTCGCCGTCGAATACGATCGGGGTCATGCGCACGATCTTGCCGTCGCGGACATAGACGAACAGCGGACCGCCGTTGGCCATGTTGCAGTAGCGCGTCTCGCCGTTGCCGACATCGATGCCATAACGCCAGCCCGCAGAGACCATGCTCTCGAGCGTGAACATGAACCAGATGGATTTGTCCTCCGGGCCATCCAGAGTCATGCTGAATGTCTTGGCGGCGTTGATTCGTCCGAGCTGATCGCCCGGATTCAGGAATATGCGAAGGGCCAGACGCGCCGATTTGAACCCGACCGTCACGTCCGGCGCCGGGTGGATACCGTGCCGCGACGAAACCGTTCCCTCCCTTATGACGAAATATCGTCCCGGTCCTTCCCTGGCGCGCATCTGCGCAACCAGGTTCCGTTCTCGAAGGCGGTCTGCGAAATCCCGATGCCGCCAGGCCGTGAGCCGAATGGCCCGGTAGATGGCGTACAGCAGGACCGAGAACGCGAATTCGTATACCTTAGCGGACACGCGTTGTCTCCTGCTCTGCTTCGAGTGATTCTCTCATTTTTGCGAAGACGCGGTAGAGCATATCGAGTTCCCCTTTGGAGACGTTCTTTGTGGCGATCGCCTGAACCTCGTCCGCGTAGTGTAGAACTTCGTCCTTCAGAACAATACCTTCACGGGTAAGGCGAACGCGAATCTTGCGGCGGTCCGTTTCGCTGCGTTGCCGCACGATCAGCCCACGCCGTTCGAGCCGCTCCAGAGCGATGGTCAGTGTCGGTTGGGCCAGACCGAGCCTCTGCTGAATTTCATTCTGGGTAATCCCATCTTCTTCCCAGAGTATTCGTAACGGGAACCACATGCTGACCGTGACGTTGTGCGCGGCAATACGGCGTTCCAGCGCGCGCGTGTAGTCACGTGCCAGCGACCGCATGATGGCCGCGACGCTTTCGGACAGGGACAGGCCGCACGCCTGAGTCGTCTCGACAGGATTTTTCATGGAAACAATCACTCGCAGTCAGGCCATTGTGCCGTCATGTCATGTTGGAAGAGATAGCCCATCGGTTGAATTTGAAAAATTTCCGCGTTATGGTCAAATTATATATAGATAGCTATGTATTTCTAGTGTGCCTTAACAGTGCAAGCGATTGCTGACGAAAGGGGAGAGATCATGATTCGCCCGCGAGAATACCTCATTTGCTTCGTTGCCGGACTCACCTTGTCCGCTGTCACGCCAGTGTACGCACAGGATGCGGCCGGCGATGACAATGTCCTGGAAGAGATCGTTGTTACTGCCACGAAGATGGGCGGCACGGCGCAGGAAACGCCCATCGCGCTCACCGTGCTGACGGGGGATGCCCTGATTGAATCCGGCATCACGGACATCCATGACCTACCCAATGTCGCGCCTGGAGTCGAGGTCGAAAACGGGTTCTTCGGTCCCGTCATCGCCATACGCGGCATCACCACAACGGATAGTACGCCCAAGGGTAACGAGGGTATCGGGTACACGATCAACGGCATCAATGTCGGGCGTCCACGAGAACGGGCACTTGCGTTCTTCGACATCGAGCGTATCGAGGTATTGCGCGGGCCGCAGGGTACGCTGTTCGGCAAGGCCACGTCCGGCGGTGTCGTTAGTGTGGTTACCCGGCGGCCCGGCGAGGAATTCGGCGGCAAGATCGATCTCGAATTGAGTAACTTCAACACGATTCGAACGACGGCGGGACTGGACATGCCGGTGTCCGACAACGTCAAGCTCAGGCTGGCCCTGAATTCGAATAACAGCGAAGGCTGGAGGGAAGATCTGACCCTCACTTTCGGACTGCGCTGGTCGGAAGATGGCGTCAGTCGCCGCGGCACATTTGCTCTCGGAACGGGCTACCCGCCCGGGCCGCCCCCGCCGGGAGTGCCGCCGAATGCCTGGCGCAATCCCGATGGCGAACCCTGCCGCGCCCCGGATCCCTGTATCGGTGTTCCCAACAACGCCGATCAGGAGAACACCAAGGTGACGTATCGCCTGGGCCTGGACTACGACGTGAGCGATACGGGCATGATCTACGGCTCCATCGCCACAGGATACAAGGCGGGCGGTTTCAGCGACTTCGGGCCGGCCGGGCCCCTGGCCGGAGCCGACTACTACAGTCCGGAAGACCTGATCGCCTACGAAGCCGGCTACAAGGGGGATATAACCGATACGCTGACCTACAACACGTCGGTGTTCTTTTACGACTACGAGGTGATGCAACTCTCGTATGTTCGTGAGGTCGCGTTTGCCACGTTCGTGTTGTTCACGGTCACCGCACCGACGGAGGTCTCGGGTTGGGAAAACGAGCTCTCATGGCGTCCTGACGATCAGTCTCAACTCGATCTTGAGTTGCGATTGGGAGATTCTCAATACGTTGATTTCGACGCCGGCGCCCGGGGGAATACGCCATTCGGACCGGGTGTTCCGTTTACGTCGTGGGATGGGTTTGCGCTCGATCGCATGCCCGAGGCTGCCGGCGCTGTCACGTATTCCCGCAATTTCGCACTGGAAAACGGCGCCACGCTGATCGGAAGAGTCCGTACCAAGTACAGCAGCGGCTATCTCATGTCCGACATTCCCAATGCATTCCAGTACGAGCAGGGGAGCTTCACTCGAACGGATTTGAACCTTACCTACCGCAGCGCGGATCAGCGGCTCGGCATCGGCCTCTTTCTGCGTAATCTGGAAGATGAACTTCAGGCGACGAGCGGCATCGGGGGATTTCGGCCACCCGACCGCGCGAACGAAATCACGGTCAACGTCAACCGCCCGCGCACCTATGGGATTACACTTGCGTATGATTTCTAGCGCCGGATGGACAATCATGTGGCTGTGGAACCGGCCCGGCCGACCAAGTTGCCGACCGCGAAAGGCGAGTTTCACCGGATCAAGGAGCGGGAAGCCTATGTTTAGCGTGAGAGCCGGCTCGTCAGGGGCCGCTGGTTTCATTCTTGTTTGCGCGGGCATGCTTGCCGCCTGCGACTCAGAATCTCCCGTTGTGGTTGACGAATCCGGACCGGTTGACGAATCCGCAACCGGTCGCGAACCCCTGGCAGTCGTCACACCCGTCACGAGTTGCGAGTCCCTCCGGAGTTTTGATCTGGCGGCGATCGGAGGCGACGGCAGCCGAATCACGAGCGTGGCTTTGTCGACGTTCGAGGGTATTGCCGTTTGCGACGTTCAGGGCATGCTGGCGCCGTCCACGGGATTCCAGGTGTTGTTGCCGACGGACACCTGGCGGCAGCGCTATCTTCAGACCGGTTGCGGCGGGCATTGCGGAAATGTTTCCGTGCGCATCGCCGCTGCCGACGGCTGCCTGCCCGTCATGGAAGGCCACTTCGCGTTGTCGGCGACGGACATGGGACACCAGGGTCCGGGCGGTTCCTTCGGCAACGATCCCCAGTTGCGTATCGAATTCGCCTACCGTGCCACTCACATGACCGCCATCGCCTCCAAGGCATTGATCGCCGAGTATTACGGGCAGCCTGCCGAGTACTCCTATTTCAGCGGGTGCTCGACCGGTGGGCGACAGGCGCTCATGGAAGCTCAGCGCTATCCGGAAGACTTCGACGGAATCGTGGCAGGCGCGCCGGCCATGAACCTGCCGCAGCTCGACGGCTTTTACCACGCCTGGCAGGCGCGCTCCAATACGGACGAAAGCGGAGCCCCGATTCTGGTGGCAGAGCGGTTGCCGATCCTTTCCGAGGCCGTTTTCGCTGCCTGCGACGACCTCGACGGATTGCAGGACGGGCTGATTGCCGACCCGCGTGCATGCGACTTCGACCCTGCCACCATACAGTGCGCGGACGACAGCGAAAACGCAGGCTGCCTGACCGCTGCGGAGGTCGAAACGGTCAGAAGGCTCTACGAGGGCCCGAAAGACCCCGAGACCGGCCTGTCGCTGACGCTCGGCGGTCCGCAGTACGGCTCCGAGCTGTCCTGGCCCGGCGTTTTCGTGCCGCGGCCGGGCAGCGACATGCTGTTCAGCAGAATCATCTCGACCGATGCGTTTTCGTATCTGCTTTATGAGGAAAACCCGCCTCAGCCCTTTTCCATCGACTCGGTGGAGTTCACCGCGGCCGGATTCGACGAGGTCCGTCCCCTGTACGGTCTCTACGCGGCGACGGACCCCGATCTCTCGCCATTCGAGGCCGCCGGCGGCAAGTTGATTCTGTGGCACGGTTGGGCGGATCAGCACATCTCGCCGATCGGTACGATCGCCTATTACGAGGCGGTCGAATCGCTGCTCGGACCCGAGCGCACGTCGTCGTTCGCTCGCCTGTTCATGATGCCCGGTGTATACCATTGCAGCGGCGGTCCGGGGCCCGACAGCATCGACATGCTCTCGGCGGTCATGGATTGGGTGGAGAACGATCGCGCGCCGGAGATGGTCGTCGCGAGAGCGAGTGCCGATGAAGAAAGTGCTGACGTTTCAGGCACCCGTTCACGCCCGCTGTATCCGTATCCCCAGGTGGCCGTCTATTCGGGCGACGGGTCTGTCGACGATGCGTCGAGTTATCTCGCTGCAGCGGGCGATCGTGGCCCCTCGTCATACGATTGGCTGGGGCAGAACTTCTTTGCTCCGGGGCAGCGGCTGGATTGCAGCGCACCGGACGGCGAATTGATCGTAAGCGGGCAATTTGAGCCGTCATTGTCCGTCGCCTGATTATGGGGTTTCCTTCGATGTTTTCATGACGAAGGAGGCTGGGAGGATGAGCGAGGGCAAACGGATGACGGTGCGCCGCTCGGCGGAGGAGTGGCGGACGATCGTGTCGCGGTTCGAGCGTAGCGGCCAGACGCGCAAGCAGTTTTGCACGGCGGAGGACTTGGCGCCGAGCACGTTTTCGTTGTGGCGGCGCAAGCTGCGGCGCTCCGAAGCGGGCAGCGGGGCGAACGGCGCGGGACGGTTCGTGGAGTTGGCCGATTCGCCGACGGCATTGCCGGCGTGGGAGGCGGAGCTGGACCTGGGCGAGGGGGTGGTATTGCGGTTGCGTCGCCCGCCGCGGTGTTGAACCTCGGCGGGGATTGCCGCATCTGGCTGTACACGCCGCCGTGCGACATGCGCCGTTCCTTCGACGGGCTCTCGGCGCTGGTGCGCCACGAGCTGGGACGCGATCCCACGAACGGGCAGTGGTACGTGTTCGTGAACCGCCGGCGCACGATGCTGAAGGTGCTGGCGTTCGATGCCGGCGGGTACTGGATCTGGGCCAAGCGCCTGGAGCAAGGGCGGTTCGCGGCGTTGGGCGCACGGGGCGGCGGGTCCCTGGCGTTGACTCGCACCGCGCTGCTGGCGCTGCTGGAGGGGACGGACATCGTGGTCCGGCGCCAGCGCAAGCGTTACCGGATGGCGGCGTGACGGGCGTGGAGCGGGTATAATCGGCGCTTCAACGGCGGCGAGTGCGAACCCCTTGTCCCACGCCCGGATCGAGGTTCTTCAACAAGAGAACGCGCGATTGAACGCGACCGTCGCCGACCTCACCGGCCAACTGGCCTCGGTCAAGCGTCAACTGGAGTGGTTCCAGCGCCAGTTGTTCGGGCCGAAGTCCGAGAAGCGGCTCGAGTTCGACGAGGCGGAGCAGGCGAGCCTGTTCGCGGCGCTGGGCATCGAGGCGACACCGGCCGGGGAGGCGCCCACGCAAGAGATCCGCTACCGGCGCCGGAAGAAGCGCCGCGACGGGGCGGTCAACGAGCACGGGTTGCGGTTCGACGAGACGGTGCCGGTGGAGACGATCCATGTGACGGACCCCGCCATCGAGGCGATTCCGGAGTCCGAGCGGGAGTTCGTGGGGGAGAAGGTCACGCACCGGCTGGCCCAGGAGCCGGGCAGCTACAAGGTGCTGAGGTACGTGCGCCAGGTCGTCAAGCGCCGGGACACCGGGCAGGTGTTGACGCCGGCGGCGCCGCCGAACGTGCTGGGGCGCGCGGCGGTGGACGTGAGCTTCCTGGCCGGGCTGCTGGTGGACAAGTTTCGATATCACCTGCCGCTGTACCGCCAGCACCGGCGCCTGGCCGACAGCGGGATCGCGGTGAGCCGGCGCAGTCTGACGAACTGGGCCGGACGGGCCATCGACCTGTTGGGGCCGCTGGTCTCGGCGCAATCCGCGCACATTTTGAGCGGCGCGGTCGTGGCCATGGACGAGACCTCGATCAAGGCCGGGCGCAGCGGGCCGGGCAAGATGCGCGCGGCGTACTTCTGGCCGGTGTACGGGCAGGACGACGAGTTGGTGTTTCACTACGCGCCGAGCCGCGCGCACAAGCACGTGGAGAGGTTCCTCGGGGATTTCTCGGGCACACTGTTGAGCGACGGGTACGGTGCGTACGAGGCGTTCGCGAAGCGCCGCGGCCTCGCGCATGCGCAGTGCTGGAGTCATTGCCGGCGTAATTTCGTGGATGCCAAGCAGAGCGATCCCGAGGGCGTGGCCGCGGCGTTGTCGCTCATCGGCGCGCTGTACCGGCACGAGAAGAAGATACGCAAGAAGAAGCTCGACGGCCCGGCGAAGCTGGCCTGGCGGCGCGAGCGCAGCGCCGCGGCGGTGGACGCGTTTTTCGACTGGTGCAAACAACAACGCCAGCGGGTGGACCTGCTGCCGAGCCACCCGTTCGGTCAGGCGCTGGCCTACGCGGCGGAACGCGAGGCCGGGCTGCGGGTGTTTCTGGAGGACCCCGGGGTCGCCATCGACACGAACCACCTTGAGCGGGGCCTGCGCCCGATCCCGATGGGCCGGCGCAACTGGCTGTTCGCCTGGACGGAACTGGGCGCGCGCCGCGTCGGGGCGATCCAGAGCTTGCTCGCGACCTGCCAGCTGCAGGGCGTGAACCCCTACATCTACCTGGTCGACGTGTTGCAGCGGATCGACCGGCATCCGGCCAAGCGCGCCGTCGAACTGACCCCAAGGGTGTGGAAGACGCTTTTCGCCGACAATCCGCTACGGTCCGACCTGGACCGCGCCCGCGATCCCCCACTTCACTAGGCCGCGAAAGTCCAGAACGGTCCAGTTTGCCCGCTTACAATTGATCTGCACTGCGGTCCGGATGGAAATCTACGAGCACGGCTACCATGACTTCGTGCTCGGCCCGCAGGGCCAGACGCGTGGGGACCTGCCGCAGGGAGAGATCCTGCTTCAGGGAGCGCTGGATGCGCTCGAACGGTCGCTCAGGTTCGTTGAGACGGGTCGGCTTTAGGCCGGAACTTTCGGAAAATACCTCACATGGGGCATGCCTTCGAAGTCAACATCCTGGGTCCACAGCGTTGCCCCTGTGAGTCGCGCCGTGGCCAGGATAATGCCGTCGGCCATCGCCAGGCCACTCTCGTGTGCGAGCCGCGCCGCCTCCAGGGCAAGCGCTGACGAAAGCGGGATCTCCCGACCGCGGTTCATCAAGCCAGCGGCACGAAGCGCATCGTCCTCACCGCGACGGCGCAGTACCACTCGAAAAACTTCGTAAACACTCACTGTCGGCACCACGAGCCGGCTTGCATCCGAAAGCGGGCTGGCAAACGTACCGGCGTTGGGGCCATCGGTGAAAAATTCGATCCAGCCGGAGGAATCGACCAGGTTGAGCAGACTCGCGGACATGGTCAGACTTCACGATCGGGCTCGCGCTCGAATCGCGGATCCATGCCGGCGAGGAATCCTCTCATCTCGCCGATTTCTCTGACCGGCACCAATTCGATGCGGTCCCCGTAGGGCAAGACCTGGAGGCGCTGGCCGGGTCGGATTCCAAGAGACTCGCGCACCGGTTTAGGGATGACCACCTGGAACTTGGGGGATACCTTTACTTGTTGCATTGTGCTCGCTATCGATCAAGAAAACGTAATACGACTCTAACATGAACGCACCCGGAAGCGCTCTCGCGAACAACTCTCGATTGGGCACCATTGGACCAATCGGGCCAGACAGCGCGTTGCGAGTTTCGCCCGCAAAATGACGCCACCGGCGACGATGTTGTGGAACACCGTTTCCGACAGCGCGCCGTCAATTCGATCCGAGGCGTAAAGTGTTGGTATCGGATTTCCCTGCGCGCTAAAGATGGGATGAAATCGGCCGGGCCGAAGCTGCGCCGGCACTGGAACAGCTTGTTCCGGATCCCAGCGGCGAAGGCCTGATGCTCGCGTAAGAGAGTGCCGCAACTTGCATGGCCTTGTATGGCTCAGACAAACCGCATTGAGAAGTCCACCGCGTGGATATGCTTGGTCAGCGCGCCGACGGAAATGTAGTCCACGCCTGCCAATGCCGTTTCCCGGACACTTTCCAGGTCGACGCTACCCGAGGCTTCAAGTGCGACGCCAGTGACGTCGCTGGCGTCGCGAACCTTCACGGCCTGTCTGATTTCTTCCAAACTGAAATTGTCCAGCAAAATGCGGTCAACTTCGCAAGCCAGCGCCTCGCGCAACTCATTGAGGCTCTCCACCTCGACTTCGAGCATTACCGAGGGCGCCCTTCGCCGGGAGGCGTTCACTGCGTGACGTAGTCCACCCGCCGCGGCGATGTGGTTTTCCTTGATGAGGATGGCGTCGTAGAGGCCACGGCGGTGGTTGCGTGCGCCGCCGCAACGGACAGCGTATTTCTGGGCGTCGCGGAGGCCGGGTATCGTCTTGCGCGTATCCAGGATTGTGGCTCCGGTGCCTGCGACGGCATCCACGTAGCGGCGGGCGCTGGTTGCCGTTGCCGACAGCGTCTGAAGGAAGTTCAGTGCGGTCCGCTCGCCGGTCAGCAGTGCCCTGGCCGGACCCTGCAGTTGGCAAACGTCTGTTTCCGGCGCGACGGCTTCTCCGTCGGAGCGGTGCCAGCTCACCGCCACGCTCGCGTCGATCTGGCGAAAAACCTCGGAGAACCAGCCGGTTCCGCAGAGGATGCAACTCTCCCGCGCGCTAACCTGTGCGTGCGCGGCTACGTCCGCGGGGATCAGTTCGGTCGTCAAGTCACCGTCGCCGACATCCTCACGAAGAGCATCGGCTACGGCCTTCGCAATCGCATCGGCAGAGACGGGCGGGACTGTCATGACGGCAGTTTAACGCGAACATGAAATTGCCCGGAAAGGCGATCCGCCGTTCCGGGCTTCAGGCGCCTGCCGGCTAACCGGTCAGATGAAAAAGCCCTGGTGTCCCATTCCCACCATGCTCATGAGCATGGGGATGGACAGCATGGTGTTGGTGCGCGAGGCGAGGAAGGCCACTCGGCGCGCCTTGGCGATCTCGTCGGCGGACGCTTCCACCATGCCGAGAATCTTCTTCTGGTTCGGCCAGATCAGCACCCACACATTGAACAGCATGATCGTGCCGAGCCATGCGCCTACCCCAATGACAAGCGAGGTTCCACGAAGCAGGAAGGCATCTAGGAGTATGCCGAGGTGGAGCAGATAGGCGGCGCCGGAGAGCCACGTAACCACAGCGCCCCAGCGGAACCACCACAACGCACGGGGCGCCACGTACTTTGTGATACCTGCGCCGCCCGGACCGCCCTCGTCGGAGGCCGCCTCGGCCAGCGCCGGGACCTGGACGAAATTGAAGTAATAGAGCAGTCCGATCCAGGTGATGCCCGCAATTACGTGGATCCAGACCAGGAAACTCGCCGTGTTGAAAGCGATACCCATGGTGACGAGACCGATCAGGATGGCGAGAACGACGCCGGCGGCGATGGTTCCGTTGACTGTGTTCAGGGGATTCATGTGTGGATTTCCTCTCCGAATGCTTGTGCGAAGCGTTATACGGACTCGATCGGGCCAGCCGGGTCGAGCCGTTGTTCTGGAACTTGAAGAATAGGCCAGGGACCCGCATTATTCAATCATCAGCCCGCCGTTCATCGGCTTCCCCTGTCTGGAAGCCGATGGCCGTGGGTCGCTTGTCAACGGAGGTCTGTGGAAGCAATGGACGTCAACGAGAGGATCGAGAGCCAACTGCGCAGCCATCCGGTGCTGCTCTACATGAAGGGCACGCCGGACTTTCCCCAGTGCGGCTTTTCCGCGCAGACCGTGGCCGCGCTGCGGGCCGTGGGCAAGCCCTTTGCCTTTGTCAATATCTTCGAGGATCCGGAGATACGCGAGGGGTTGAAGGTCTATTCCAACTGGCCCACGTATCCCCAGCTCTACGTCAACGGCGAGCTGATCGGCGGTTGCGACATCGCCCTTGAGATGTACCATTCCGGCGAGCTCAAGACCGTTGTGGAGTCCGCGGCGCCGCCCCCGGAGGCCGAAGCGGACTGACAAGCCGCCGGTGGTCGGTCAGGTATCGACGTGTCGATATCACTCGACACGCCATCCCGGCTTTATCTTGTCTAGTATGGCATTTACTTGGTCTATCAGTTCTTGATCGACCTTGCCGACCTCTCCGAACTCAACCTTTACTTCTATTCGAAGCAGGTGACCCGCTGTCACCTGACGCAGTTCATCAATCCCTTCAGCCAGATCCTGTATTTCATGCGTTTCGAGTTCTGCGGTCGCTTGTTTACCACCGTAGACACTGACTTGCGGGTCCAATATTTGGGAATCGGTTACCCTGATCTTGATCGCAGACGCTCCCGCCAAATCGCACGGCCAAGGTCCAGAATCAACCGTTCGTTCGAAGACTCCCAAGCGAAAGGCGTCTGCAAACGCTTGTTTAACCGGCAGCCACGGTAAAGGCTTGCCCGCTTTGGCGGAGAGCGCACCATGGATCAGGTGTGCGTCAGTTTCTTCGCCATTCCATGCGTCGGCAAGCTGCGCTGGCAGAAGGTCTGCTGCTTCAATACGTGGGGGCGGTGGATACAATGTTGCGTTGTCGTTCAGGAATCCCGGTGGCGCTTCATCGCCAAATACGCTAATCGTGCCGTTCACCAGCCAGACCAGACCGTGCTTTACTGCTCGCGCCACCGCTCCCTTGATCGTGGTTTCGTCTGCTGCGGGAACAACCTGGTCTTCGTTGAAACCTCCCTTGTCGATTGATACCAGGTGTTTACCCGAGAAGTAGGAAGCCAATTCGGCGAGCGTCAACCTTTCTTGCTGCCAAAGTTCCGGCAGGTTGTCGGGCGCCAGGAGAGAGTGATCGAGATCGGTCAACGCAGCGGAATCGGATAACACGACCTCCAGGCTCCGTTCGGCCAAGGCGACTTCATCCGGCCGGTTTCGCCAAAAAGACCGCACCGAGTTGTCACTACGCGTCAACCGTAAAACGAAATCGCCTGCTTCGCACCCTTGTAACAGTGTTTCCAAAATTGCCTCGCGATTGAGCATTTTTGGAAGTTTTGCCGTGGCCGCAAAGGCTCCCACCAGATCTTTTACGAAACGCTCATTTTCGTTCGCAGCCCACAGGTTATAAGGTCCGCCTGGCAGCAGGGCCTCGGCATTGATAGCCGCGCTCTGTATCCGCAAGCGCCGGTCGGCCACAAGCCTCGCAAATAATGGATTATTGTCGACGGTGACACGATAGGCGGCGATCTGGTTTGAGTCGTTCGCCGTTACCGCAATGCACCATGCCATAACGATCTGTGATGTCATCTCACTACGCGCGGCCCTGAGATTGCCTTCGAGGCGCGCGGTAGCCGCCGTATCAACGTCATCCCGTTCCTTGAGCAGCTCGCGTACCTTCTCCCATCCCAAAAGGTCGCGTACCTTCTCCCGTGCAACTTTAATACTCTGCCGGGAAGGAGCGGCCAGCACTACGGCGTTTCTGTTAAGTGCTCTCGGTTTTTCGGGCCCTGTTGTTTCGTCGAGAAACCGCTTGGCTTCCGCGCTTGGCGTGCCGGCATCAGAAGCCGCCTTGGGCCCGAGTACGGCGTAATGGAATTCGCCGTCATCCGCAATCTCCAACGGACGAGTCGGCAACATATGGACTTTCACACCATGGCCACGCGCACCCTCGGTGAGCAATTTTGCCTTGCGAAGTTCCTGCTCAAGCACTTCGTCCAGCATCGTCGCTCCAATCTGACTTCGGGCGTCATGGTGCATCTGCTTGAGGTTGGGCTTTGAACCCAGCCGCCACAGTTTCGGCAGCTTGCCTTCGCGATCGTCAATGAAGGTGTCGTCCAGGTACCACGAAGTGTCTGCCCAACGCTCCAATCCCTGTTCCAATTCGATGGGATCGGGCTCACCGCCGGAAATTAACAGCTTCAGCTCACGCGCCATTGCACGCTGACCGATAGGTTGCGAATGCAGAAAAGTGGCGACTACGGCCTGCTCGATTTCCCGGCAGGTAAGGCTGCCTAGTCGTTCCTGTGCCTTAGTTGCGTGCGAGAGTTCCGCCTCGAGGATCGCCGGCCAGTTCTGTCGGCAGCCGTCGTACTGCTCAAGTTGTGCAGTTTCTGCTAGTTCGCGCGCCGCTGCACTCAAGCCTTCCGATACAGGCGAAGTCAGGAACGCTTGAGCGCCAATGATTGGTTGTGTATCCCATCGCTCGGCATCTCGTAGCGCCGTTGCAAGTGTCTTGAGAATGCCTCTGGTTTGCTGGAAGCCTTCGAGCTGCGTCCACTTCGCGTAGAAGAGGTCAACCAGGTCCGGATGGAACGGATAGGCCCTAAGGTAACGGTCCTCCTCCATGGTGCGGTTTCGGGCCGTGTAGTCGTCAAGGCGCTCTATGCCGTTCAGCACGGTCATCACTTGCAACCGCCAGGCACTTTGGTCCGAATAACTATCAAGCTCGAAAAGCCGCCGACGCAGAATCTCCGGCACGTCCTGGCTTTCCACCGGTTGAATTCCCTCGTCAGCCACGCGCCGGAATTCATCATAGAGATCCTTGCTGATTCGCCTGCCGAGTTCGTCCATCTTGCTTGTTTCGGACGCCAGCAGGGACGCCACGAGGCAGCAGCGGGGCACCTTGGCGACTGCTTGCGTGAGGCTGTGGAGGAAGTCGGCCATACGCCCGATCCAAGACGGATCCTGATCCGCCATGGTGCGTACGAACCAGAGTACTTCGTCGAAGAGGATAAGAATCGATGGCACGTCGTCGCGCGCCAGTTCAAGCAATTTCTCCATCACGTTGGTTGCCGGCGGGCTCGACCGTTCCGCACCGTCTTCCTTAAGAATTCGCAGGCCCGCCTCGCCCGCCAGTTGCCATGCGAGCTGACTCCAAGGCATTTTGAGTGTTCGAATTGATCCATCCGGAGCTTTGGCTTCCATGCCTTGTTCCGCATCTAGGCGATCGAAAACCACCGCAGCCACCCGCGCCTTTGGGAAGTCGTCATCGAGATCGCAGTGGGTGCGAAACTCGCTCACAGCCGGAGTGTCCGGCAGGGCCTTCGGCTTACTTACCAGATGCACCAGCGCAATCAAGGCGTGCGTTTTTCCGCCGCCAAAGGTGACATGCAGTTGCCGAACGGCTTTCTCGGACTTACCAGCAAGTCGCCTGGTAACGTCGCGAGCCAAGTCGCGAAGCCGTAATGTTGGGTACGTCAGTGCGAAGAACTCTTCCGGGTTGTGATACACGCCGGGATTTCGTCCGAGCATGACGTCGTACAGGTCCGCTGCAAATGCTTTGAGGGACAGCTCCTCACTCTTGATGTCTGCGCGAACACGCACAATTTCATGCCAGGGTTTGGTGTTCATCTTGGCCATCCAGCAGTTCCTCTCAAATCTCTAGTCGACGGCAAGTTCTCGTTGCACCGAACTCTCCGCGCCTCTTAAGTGATTCGCAATTCGCTCAAGCAAGGAACATTCGTCATCCTGACCTTCTTCGCGGCTCTGTTCGATCAGTGCTTGAACAAGCTGCCCAAACACCTGGCTGCGCCGCAGGCCCCGCCTATCGAGATAGTCGTTAACCTTGAACGAATCGCCAGCTTTCCAGAGGTGCATCACTCGATGAAGCTGATCGATCAGGGGGGCGGAACGACCGTCTAGACTGTCCTCGCCGAGGTTCTTGTGCCGTCGCCGGGACCAAGGCTTGAGTTTGAAGACACCGCTACCTAGGGACTCGCCGTCCGCGTCTCCGGGCGTAGACTTGCCGCCCTTGGCCAAGAGTCCGTTCTGGTCTGCAAGGTCCTTTTCCGACAATCCGCACGAAACCATGTAGAGGATGCAGGGGCCGGAGGGAGCGTTGGCGAGCCGGAAGTCGTTTCTGTGAAGAAGGTAGTAAGTGGTGATATCGTCAAGCGGCTGATTGCCGGGTTGCCCTTCTACGTCGCCTCGCGATAGCACGCGCCCGACTACGAAATCGACCACGATCCGACGCACATGACGCAGGAACTCTTCGACACCCATCAGTGCGCCGGCTTCTGAGGCTTTCTTGACGGCGGGATAGCGACTGTAGGCCTCAAGCGCCGGGCCAGTAGCCGCCCATACAAAATCGGGACCGCGGATGCCCGCGTCCCAGAAGTCCCGCAGGCGCTTGGTGATATTGGATTCCATGTCCTTGAGGACCTCCGTGTCCCAGCCCGCTCGAGTCAGTGGATCGCGTTTGCGGCAGACAAGCCAGACGGAGGAGGCCAGCGCCGCCGACGAAAAAGCGCGCATTCGAGTGCCCATCTCGGTTTGAATGGGCCAACTACCGTCCACCACAAAGCCCGCCTTGATAATTGCGCTTACCAGCGTCTCCCAGGCATCCGGGCGCTTGTGGGCGAAAACGATAACGAGGCGCCCGTCGGTCTTCAGGGCTTCGTGGCAGGTTTCGAAGGCTTTTGCCATGCCGACCTCGTAGTTTCGCTTGGAAACCTCCTTGTCTCCATTGAAACGAGCGGAATCGTCAATCAGTTCGCCATCATCTGCTTCCTTGCTCCATTTCGGGGACAGAGGTTCTGCAAAAGCTGCATCGCAGTCAGGCGAGATTCCGTGCAGTGTGCGCCGAAGCCAGATGTGAAAAAAGTCCATCAGGTCGGAATAGGGAATCGCGTCATAGTAGGGCGGGTCTGTAACTATGATGTCTACTTTTTCGGGTGCGGCGTTGAGGGCTGACTGCTTACTTGCAGTCGCGTTTCCAGAATCTGCGGCCGCTAGTGCGTGTTCAATACAGAGAGCCACCCACTTTAGCTGTGCCCCCCAAGCTCCACCCACGTCGTTCGGTATGGCAAGTTCCGCTGTGTCCCAAACCATGGGTAGAGCGAAGCGGGCAAACGTATGACCGATTAATTCTCGAGAATTGTGCCACGTACAAATTGACGATCCGTAGTCGGCTGTCTTGTCGAACAGGATCGCGTTGTAAGCGATGATGGCCTCCTTCCAGTCACCTCGATAGCCGAGTGCGTCGAGTTCTTTGGTCAGCTTGCGGATGGACCTGACAAGGGATCCGAGACTCAGCAACTGCCTTGGTGTGAACAGTTTTTTCCATTGGTCGAACCCGTATCCGTCCACAGAGAAAGCCCTGGATGCACCGCTGCCACTTTTCGGCGTAGGCTCACTCGGTACGCCAAATGGTAGGTCGGCAAACACTTGATCGAGTTCCCCTTCCGCCGCGCATGCCATTTCCAATTCCAGAGCCGTCGGCAGCCGATACTCCTTTCCCTTTGGGCTGCTCACAACCACTGCGGTCATTGTCGCGCCTAGCCGTCCTGCTCGCCCTTCCAGTCTCAGATCGTCCATTGTCATGGTAGTGCCACAGCATGGGCAGGTCGCGCCTGCTCGGCTCATGGTGCCACCACCGATTCGTTTGTCGTGCTCGCGCCTTTGAGCCGGGTTGTCCCCCTTGATCTCAACATTCGTCTCTATTCCGAACGTGACCCCTGACTCGTCATGGCGCGGTTGCATTTGCAGCAGCACACGCTTATTAGCCTTTTTGGCGAGCCAGCGCGTTTTCAGGAGTGGCAATTCCGCCCGGCATGCCTTGCAGCGCACCGTGCGTGCCCAAAAATAGGCCACGGTCGGCTTCGCCACCCATCGCGGGTTGCTGAGGTTCTGCAAGTAGTCTTCATCGAATCCGGCGTTCAAAAGTTCGATTTGAGGCTCGCCCCCGTCGTTCGTCGGCACCAACTTCAATGTCTCGTCGGCGTCCAGCGGCATCGGTCGATAGGGTTTCACCGAGCAGTACTCGGCATAGGTAGGATAAAAGCGGGCCAAGCTCTTGCGTGCGTCGTTGAGCACCCATCGGCCCCAGGCGCGCACATGCCATGCAAGGTCAGCTTCTAGTAGATCGGTATCAGTCTCGGGTTCCTGAAGGAGTTCAATTGTTTGCCCCCGCTTGGCTCCTCTCGGCTTCAACCCCTTGGCCTTGTACCGGGCCGCCATGAACTCAGCATCCTGCAATGCGAAATCTGGAAGTTTCCGCTTTTCTCTGGCGAGTTTCTGCGGATACTCAAGCGTGCACTTGAGGATGAACCAGGCCACAGGATTGATGTCCGCCGCCCTGACATCGCAGCCCAGACGCATCGCCTCCAGCGGAATCGCGCCGCCGCCAGCAAATGGGTCCAGAACCTTGGGCGCCTGGCCTCCGTATGTCTTTCTAATCTCCTTTCGAAACCAGTCGAGATCTGGACCTGATTCGCGCCCCCAGTGGAGGATTCCGCCTGACGTTACCCACGCCTCGACCTCCTGGATGTTTCCGTTCGGCATTCTTTTTTTCTTGACGGTCTTCTTGAGCGTTCCGCCGAGGCGCTTGAGAATTTCATCGCGCTGTTTCCTGTCGCCTGGATCAGGCAACAGTGTGGCGATTAGCGCTGCACGGCATGCAGCCAAGGGCCGTCGCGCCGGCCAGATGTGCAGAGTCGAAATGTGCCCGTGACGCACATTTTTCTCGTGCACCGAATCGATGGATGCCTGCCGCAAAGGAAAGGCGACTTCGATGAGTCGTTTGTTACTCACGATTCTTTCTGAACCTCCGATCCTGCTTGTCCCATTGCCTTTCATCGATTCAACGTGCGTGTCGGTTTTCGCCGTTTGTTTGGGCCTGCGCGATCATCGCCAACGATCCGGCCGGTGGAGCATGTATCCGTCTTCCCGCATTACAATATCCGGTAGCTGCGAATGCCGTATGTGGGACTCACCAAGGGTGAAGTATGCGGTGGCAGCGCTGCATAGATTTACTGAAAACCGCCCGGGCGGTTGTACGATTACGATGCGCTTCGCAGGGAATCGGTTCAGTATCAGGCGCACAGGAGTGGTCAGATCGCTGTCGGCCGATAGCAATAGGGCTGTATCGAAGCCATCATCGAATGCATCTGCCAGCATTTGGGTAGCGATGTTCACATCGGTCATCTTCTCTTCGTAGCTTCGCCATTGATTTCCACAGCTTCTGCAATTCAGTGCTTTCTCAAGAAAGTGACCGAGGTGCAATGTAAGGTTGTCCAGAGTGCGCAAAGCATCCAGGTAGTTTCTTTGCCGACGCATTGCCGCGTTGCTTCCTCCCTCCGGCACGATCGCAGTAAAATAATGAGTTGCTTCCAGTTGTTGACCTTGCTTCAGTAGCCGGTTGGCAAGACGAACCAGATTCAACCAGTAGTACTTCTGCCATTTCTTGGACTTGAGGCCGAAATACAGGTTGAATCCATCAACGTATGTGATCACTCTGCTCATGCCGACACCGCTATTGGTCGGATTCGGGCCACGTATCGTAGTGTTTGACAATGGTTTGGCATTGCTTCACACTTCACAGCGTTAACCCCGCCGGGGATCGTCTCCCCGGCTCGACGCCCCCTAAATGGGGGCGTTTCTTTATGGGCGTCGGCCCTCATTCTGCCGTCTCCGCCGTGCGGACGACTTCCCGGTACCCTACAGTCATGCTTGTCTGCGACTTGACTACAAGCTTTGCGAAGGGATTCTGGACCTTGAACAATCGAGGTGAGGCCGTGCCACAGTCGAACACGGCGTAAAGCCAGTATCTGTCCCGAAGGTTGCAGGCCCGGATCCACTCGTTTTCGGTCAGCTCGATCTCGCCCTTGCTAGTGCGGCCCTTCACCTCGATGCAGCGCTCCGCCTCGGGCCGCCTGGATAGAACATCGAAGCCGGGATGGTCGCCGAGGGCAGCCAGCCGGGACTTTTCCGGTGTGGATACATCTCTGACATCCGAGCCGCGAGCGGTTTCATGGGCAATCGCTATTTCCATGGCGATGCGCTCGACCTCGGAATCGCGAGCCTTGAGATCTTGCGGGTCCTCCGATGGCTGCACGAGCGCGGTCGCAATGATTTCCACTACGGCGGGCTGAATCAGATCCACTTGTCTACGCGCTTGGCGAATTGCCAGTGTTCGGCGTTCTCCGAGGCTTCGTTGCTGCCGCTTAATCCTCTTCAGTTGCGCTAAAGCAGCGGCGCTGCCCTTCCGCGCCTTCTTGGCAACGCGATTGCGATCGGCGGCAAGCTCTGATTCCTGATAGTCATACGCCCGAAGCAGGTTGCCTTCCATTTCGTCAAGCTGTTTTTTTGCAGTCAGACGATGCAGTTCGGAGAGCTTGCCGAGCAATTCGACCTGAATTTGCCTTTCAGCTTCCAGGCGCCAGTTTTCGGCCTTGGCAAGAAGCACCACACTATCGGGCGCTACTTTGGTGGTCGGCTTCAGCAACAATAGCTGTTCCGCGGGCGCTTCCGTCACGCGGCCGTCCGGGTACTGAATGAGCCCCACCAGCCGCTGCTCGACAATTTCCTCAGAATTCAAGGTCGGGAATGTTGGATCGGCTGTACGAGCCACCGTAACGCGGGCAACGTGAAACAAGTAAGGCGCAGTAGCAGACACATCAGTAAAAATTGCGCCTCGTTTACCGGACTCAGCGCATAGTTCCGCGGCCAGACTCGACAAAGAATCGAAGACAGGTTCGCCAGGATGCAGAAAAATTGCAGCGCGAGAGTCGTCAGGGCGGAAAACCGTGAAACGTCCCTGCGCCGATTCCGGATACTCTTCGATCATCGACGTTATTCTGTCAAGTACGCCGTGTCGCCGCGGTCGAAGCAGGAATGTGCCATCCAGGTCGCCCACCAAATCGAAGCCGATGACCGGGGCGGCGTTTTCGAGGTAACGACGCACATAGCCGGGCAGCAGGTGGCGCAGCTCCTCAATTGCGAGCGCCCTCTGAAGTTGCGGTAAGCTGGCTTTCACATCGCCGCCTTTGCCATAAATGCTCTCCTCTGTCGCGTTGATCGCCCGGACCTGCTCAGTAGTGAGTTCGCCCGAAAGTCGCATGATTTCGCGGTCCGCGTGGTCTTCCGATTGGACAGCGCGCCGCACATAGTCGGCGAGATTCATGCCCTCAAATACGCGGCCCACGACGTCAAAGACCTTGTCCGAGCCCAACTCCTCGCGGATTCCTTCCAGTTTGTCGAGCAGCGTCTTGACTACCCGGCCTTCGCGTGTTTTCGCGGCTACCAGATTGATGATTGTCACTTTGTCCCGCTTTTGCCCGTAGCGATGGATGCGGCCCATGCGTTGTTCAAGGCGAGCGGGGTTCCAGGGAATGTCGTAATTGATGAGAATCCAGCAGAATTGCAGGTTGATGCCCTCAGCAGCAGCATCCGTACCGACGAAAAACCGAGCCCCTCCGGAACGCGCGTCGTGCGGCTTGCGGAAGCGTTCTACCTCCGCATCTCGCTGTTTGAAGTCGAGTCCTCCGTGAACGCAGGCGACCTGACCTGCGTAACCCATGCCCTCAAGTCTTCGTATCAGGAAGTCGAGCGTGTCTTTGTGCTCGGTGTATATGATGACCTTGTCATTGCGGTAGTCCGGGGCGCGAAGCAGTGCGCTCATCCGTTGGAATTTGGATTCATGGCCACTGGCGTTCACTGCTTCTGCCAGGCGAATCAACTCGGCTACTTGTTGTCGTTCTACTATCAATTCGGCCAAGCTGGTTGCTAGGAAGGCGCCCATGGCTTCGGCCTCGCCGGTTTCGTGTTCCTCTCTACCGTTTGCAACGCTTTCTTCTTCGGCTGTCTTGGCGGAAAGAACATCGACCAGCTTGTTTTCGCGCTTGCGTCTTTCCAGCCGGCGCTGACGGTGGCGCAACTCCTCTTCCGGGATTCGGCCAGACTGGATATCGTCGATGAGCCGGTTAAGTTTTTCCAGACGGTTTCGGAACGAGCACAGCAAGGCCCAGGTGCTGCTGGCCAGACGTCGCTGAAAAATTGTCATTGCAAATCGCGCCGCCTGCCGGTCAAGTAACCGCGCCTGGTTGTAATAGTCGCGAATATAGGCGGTGGTCTTGTCGTACAAGGTTTGTTCACTCATCCCTCCCTGGGTGAGTTCGAACTGCACCGTGTCGCATACGCGCTGGGGGAAGAGCGGCTGGCCACGCAAGTCAATCATTTCTTCCTTGACTCGGCGGATAAAGTGGCGGTCGCGGGACTTGGCAGGAAAGAGAGAGAAAGCAGTTTCGGTACTGAGCAACTCCGGTTCCAGCAGGCGCCAAAGGCAGTAGTAGGGAAACGGTTTGCCCATATGTGGTGTCGCTGTCAGGAGAAGCAAATGTTGGACTGACCAAGGCAGCTTCCAATCGTCGGGCGCATCGCGCACGCCTGCGATAGCTGCTGCCAGACGGTAACGGTCAGTTGCACGGAATGTCCCGTCCGCTTCTCTATTCGCCGACAATTTGTGGGCTTCGTCGAAAACGGCCAGATCGTATGGCAATACACTTGGGTCGCTCAGGCACCTAAAGAGCCGATCTCTGCCCAAGCTATCCATGCTTACTACGACCAGGTCGCCATGAGCACCTGCAAACGGGTTGCGGCTCTTTGCGTCTTCGCTGGTAACGATGCGAAATTGCAGATGGAACAGGTTTCGCAGTTCCCGGAGCCAGTTTCCTACCAAGCCTGCTGGAACTACGACAAGCACACGGCGCAGCGTGCGTCGCGCGAGACTTTCGCGTATGTACAGGCCTGTCATTATCGTCTTGCCCGCCCCGGCGTCATCGGCCAGCAAGAATCGGAGTCTGCGTTGCGGCAACATCCGCTCGTAGACCGCAATGCGTTGGTGAGGAAGCGGATCAATCCGGCTGATCTCGGTGGCAAATGCTGGATTGAACAGGTGCCCATATGACAGACGCTCGCCCTCTACAAGCACGCGCAGGGCGTTGGCGTCGCCCAAAAAGTCAAGTCGATGAAGTTGGTCAAGTGGGGATTGATGAGTGGTGGCCGCCTCCCCAGGAAAAGCAACTGGCTCTTGACGCTCAAGGTCCAATTTCTGAAGCTTGGAAAGTCCCATGGCGGACGGTTTGGACTTGCCGTTTTCCCAACGATTTAGCGTTACGAACGAAATGCCCAGGAGCTTGGCAAACTGCTGCTGAGTGAGGCCCATCGAGTTTCTGAGATTACGAACTTGATCTGGATCCATCGTTCGAAAATACTAAGTCGCGTGACATACAGTGCGCTATATATCACACGATATATGCACATTGCAACGTATTCGTCACACGTTTAGCATGTTGGATCGGTTTGTGTACGTTGAAAAAGCGACGTGTGCTTAGCGAACAGATCTACGATGCAAGTGCTTCGCCGGTAAGTGTCTTCTCGTATACCGGCCTGAACCGGTTCACGATTTCGCAGAACACTCGCGCCGTAACATCGGCGTCGTACGCGGCCGAGTGGGCCTGGCTTTCGTTCCACGCTATTCCTGCGGCTGTGGCGGCGCGGCTGAGTACTGTCTGGCCATAGGCGACACCTGCGAGCGTTGCAGTGTCGAAGCTCGTGAACGGGTGGAACGGATTGCGCTTGATCTTGTTGCGCTCCGCTGCCGCGTGGACGAACTGCAGGTCGAAGAACGAGTTGTGACCCACGAGCACGGCCCGGTTGCACTTTTGCGCCTTGATTTCCTTGCGCACCATGTCGAATACCCCGCGCAACGCCTCATTTTCGTCCACGGCCAGGCGGAACGGGTGGAACGGGTCGATGCCGGTGACTTCCAGCGAGGCCGGATCGAGGCGCGCGCCGGGAAAAGGTTCTACGTGATAGCGGACAGACTCGGCCGCGTGCAGTTTTCCGCCATCGTCCAACCGCAGCAACACCGCGGCGATCTCGAGCAGCGCGTCGGTGGCCGGATTGAAACCGCCCGTCTCCACGTCCACGACCACCGGCAGGAAACCGCGAAAGCGCCCGGCCATGTCCGGGGAGGCGCTTGCAGCTCCGCCGGCTGCCTGGTTCTCCGTGGTCACGATATGTCTACGCCAAATGCGCCGGTCAATACGGGGCGCAGCACTCCACGGGAATGAACTCGTAGCCTTCCGTGTAGAGTTTTTTCCAGACCATTTCCCAGGGTTCCGTCAGATAACCCGGGTCCGTGATGATCATCTCCATCTCCACCATGGCCCCCTGGGTCGGGTCGTCCAGGCGGCGATAGGTCTCGACCGCGGTCGCCTGGTCGCTCAGCCGGTGACCGGGCGTGCCGGTGGGGTTCGCCGGAATGTGCGTCGACTCGATGACCAGCGTGTCGCCCTCGTAGCGTGCCACGGACTGGCCGAGCGGGCGGAACTCGTCGGTCATGTCCCTGTCGTCGAAGTAGATCGTGCGCACGCCGCCATACTCCTCGTACGAGATCGCGACATGGTCGTCATGCTGCTCGATGCGCACGGGATGGGGCGTGAAACCGGCCTGGCGAATGAGGCCCGGGTCTTCGCAGGCTACTTGCGGATCGTCGATCGGGTCCCACTCGGCCTGCAGCGCAGCGCCGGACTCGTTGAAGGGGGGCAGACGGTGATTGCGGAATCCCGGGCCGTCGCGCCCCCGGGTCCAGGCGCCCGTCAGGTTCGGGCGCCCATCAGCCAGATGCAAGGGGATGGACACATTCTCGCCTGCGGCAACCTCGGTTCGATCAATGTTCATTGAAGGGTTTCGAACGACTGCGTGCGAATCGGGATCGAGAACCTCGACATTTTCCATCGAGATCATCGGCTTGCCATCGCGGCCGGCGTTGCCGGTAATGCGCACAAGGTCGCCCGGCTGGATCGTATCGGCCGACCACCCGGCCCGGCGCAGGCCGGTCGCGGAACTGCCCTCGGCCATCCAGTCGGCCTGCCCTCCGTTCTCGTTCGCGACCGACATGAAGATGATCACGTGCGGATTCCTGAACACGTACCGGTTGACGACACCCTCACGGACGATTTCGTCCTCGGTGAACGACGCTGCGAAGGAATGATGAGCGGAAGCGTAATCCGCCGCGAGACCCAGGGCCAGTGGCAACAGGACGATGATGAATTTCACGAGGTTTCCGAACGTGTGTAAGAGTCGGCCAGCGATCTTATCATGGGCGCGGCAGCGCTCCGACGGCCGCGCCACCGGGTGCGTCGGCGCGTTGACGACTCCCACCATGCCGGTCGCCTGGGGGGCGCCCGTCAGCCAACCCGGTCCGCCACCTTTTCCTTGTACTCGCAAAGGTTCGCGATGACACACCGGGGACACTCGGGTTTGCGTGCCTTGCAGACGTAGCGGCCGTGCAGGATCAACCAGTGATGGGCGTTTTTCCTGAACTCCCGGGGGGTGACGCGCACGAGCCTGTCTTCGACCGCGCGCACATCCTTGCCGGGGGCGAGACCGGTCCTGTTCGACAGGCGGAATATGTGGGTGTCCACGGCGATCGTCGGCTGTCCGAAGGCCGTGTTGAGGATCACGTTGGCGGTTTTCCTGCCCACGCCGGGCAGGGCTTCCAGCGACTCGCGGTCCTTCGGCACTTCGCCGCCGTGTTCTTCCACCAGGATGGCGCAGGCGCGGTGTATGTTCTTTGCCTTGGTATTGAACAGGCCGATGCTCTTGATGTGTTCCCGGAGCCTGGCTTCGCCCAGTGCAAGCATGGCCTCCGGCGTGTTGGCCGCCTTGAACAAACCGGCGGTGGCCTTGTTGACGCCCACGTCGGTCGCCTGCGCCGAGAGAACCACCGCCACCAGCAACTCGAAAGGCGAGTGGTGGTTCAGTTCCGTGGTCGGTTCCGGATTGGCGGCGGCCAGCCGCTCGTAGATCTTGCGGCGCTTGGCCGAGTTCATGGCGTGGGCTCTGCGATCACGGTATGCGTGCGGAATTCACGGTGTGAGCGCGGACATCACTGTCGAACCGCCGCTGCTTCGCTCGGGGCGGGATCAGCCTTTTTCCTGTCCGCCAGGCAGTTGCGCGCGGCGATCAGGACAGCCAGTCCGAAGAAAGCGCCGGGCGGCAGGATTGCTGCCAGCATGCCCTCATAGGGCAGGTCGATATAGACGCCCCGGGCCGCTTCGCCCAGCAGAAACTCCATGCCGGAAAACAACGTGCCGGATCCGACGATCTCCCTCAGCCCGCCCAGCATGACCAGGGCCGCGGCAAATCCCAGGCCCGTCGCCAGGCCGGACAATGCCGCCCGGTCGATTCGATGGCGGCTGGCCACCGATTCGGCCTGCGCCAGGATGGTGCAGTTGGTGACGATCAGGGGGATGAACAGTCCGAGTACCCGGTACAGGTCGTGGAAGAACGCATTGGTCAACATGTCGATGGTGGTGACCAGGGAAGCGATGATGAGCACGAAGATCAGGATTCGAACGCTCGGCACCAGTGCCCCCCGGATCAGGGAAACTACCGAATTGGTCGCGATCAGGACCAGGGTCGTCGCAATGCCCAGGGCAAGCCCGATGACCAACGTGGTGGTGATGGCCAGCAGTGGGCAGAGCCCCAGCAACTGCACGAACGCAGCGTTGTTGCGCCAGAATCCGTCCGCGAAGAGGGTTCCCGCGCCATTCATGGAATGGGCGCTCCCGCGGGATCCGGAACCGTGGTTCGATGCGGGCGCAGTCTGCCATCGGCGACCGGCGCTCGCACGCGTTCGGGAACCGTTTCCGTTTCCGCACCCGTCGCGTCAGCCTCCTCGGCTGCGGCGCGCTCGAACAGTTCCGTCTGGTTTTCATCGAAGTAGACGAGCGTATCCCGTACCGCCCGGACCACCGCCCGTGGCGTCACCGTCGCGCCGGTGAAGGCGTCGAACCGGCCGCCATCGGCCGTCACGGCCCACTGCGGGAGTGGCGGGTCCGCAAGGCTGGTCCCGTCGAACCCGGTGATCCAGTCGGAAATCGCAATCTCGATCCGGTCACCCAGTCCGGGCGTTTCCCGGTGATCGGTCACGCGCACGCCCTGGACAACGCCCCCGGCATCGATCCCGACGAGCAGGTCGATGGCGCCGTTGTAGCCCCGTGGGGCGACCGAGGCAAAAATCGCCCCGGCGGGTTTGCCGCCGCGCGTGGCCAAGAACACCTGTACGGGATCCGTGGTTCCAAGCAGATCGGGAGCGATCACCCGAACCTGGGATCGGATCAGGTCGTTATCGTAGAGGGACGGGTCGAGAACTTCGTGGAGCGACTGCATCACCCGCTCGGCAATGTTGCGCTCGATACGCTCGGCGCTGATTTCGTGGCTGACAGAGATCAGCCCGGCCGCGCACACGGCGATCAAGGCAACTACCAGGATGGCGCGCAGGCCCTGTCTATCTCGGTCGGCCATAAATTCTCGGTCTGGTGTAGCGGTCCAGCAGGGGAACCGTTGCGTTCATCAGCAGCACGGCGAAGGCGACCCCGTCCGGGTAGCCGCCCCACATACGGATCGCGTAGACGAGTATGCCAATCCCCGCCCCGTAAATCAGCCGGCCCCGGTCGGTGGTCGCCGCGGAGACGGGATCCGTGGCGATGAAGAAGGCGCCCAGCAGGCTCGCACCGCTGAAAAGATGAAAGCTCGCCGAGGCGTACCGGCTGGCATCGAATGCGTGGAATACCGCCGCGAGCACCACGATGGCCGCCAGCATCGAGACGGGAATGTGCCAGCGAATGATGCCGCGAAACAGCAGGTAGAGACCGCCGACGGCGATCAGGCTGTTGACCCATACCCAGCCCCGGCCGCCCATGCCGCCGAACAGGGGGCCGGCCTGTACTTCAGCCAGCGTTTGCATGCTGGTCAGCCCTTCGCGCACCAGGTCCAGCGGGGTGGCCTGGGTAACCGCATCGACGGCAAGCCCCTGGGGCAGCGAGCCGGTCAGGGCGAAGCGCAGGCTGTCCCAGGCGCCAATGGACTGCAGGCCCAGTTCTGCACCGCGCGGCGGCAACCAGTAGGTCATTTCCACCGGAAAGGAAATCAGCAACACCGCGTAACCCACCATCGCGGGATTGAACAGGTTCGATCCGAGCCCGCCGTACAGGTGTTTCGCAAGCACGATGGCCGACACGGCGCCGATCACCGGCACCCACCAGGGCGCCAGGGGCGGGATCGCGAAGGCCAGCAGCACGGCCGTGACCGTCGCCGTACCGTCGAGCAGCGCGGGCTTGACGGGCCGGCCTCGCGCGCGAAGCATGAGGGCCTCCGCGCCCAGGGCCGCTGCAGTGGCGATCAGCGCGTTGATGCAGATCCCCCATCCGAAGAACCACACGTGGGCGAACGCCGCGGGCACCAGCGCGTAAATCACATGGCGCATCACCCGCGGCACGCTGGTGGTGGGAAGGGCGTGGGGCGGCGGTTTCAGTTCAAATTGCATCAGTGGGTCGGTTCGCTCTCGCTGCGGCGCCCGCTCGCCCGCGCCACCGCCGCCTCGATCATTGCACGGCTGTCCCCGCTGCCGATCGCGGCGATCAGATCGTCCTGCTGCCGGTGGATGTCCTCGGTCTGTGCCGCCAATCGCGCCAGCTTGCGCCGGTGACGCCGGGCAGCCAGGTCCGCCATCGCGGCCCGTTGCGACACCAACGCCCAGGCCTGCTTGGCCTGCCTGAATCGTTCGGTCAGCGCGATCTGGCTGGGGCAGGCGACGTCGCAGCATCCGCACTCGATGCAGTCGTTCAGACCCAGGGCGTCCAGTCGGTCGAAATCCCGCACGGAGGCTGCCCGCAGCAGTTGCTGGGGCAGCAGCCGGGGAGGGCAGACGTCGGCGCAATCGCCGCAGCGGATGCACGGCCACTCCCCGAAAGATTCCCGGACCTCGTCCGAATGAGCCGCGACGATGCAGTTGCCCGCCTTGGTGACGGGCAAGTCGTCGCCGGGAAGCGCATAGCCCATCATGTTCCCCCCGAGGATCAGCCGCGCAACCTCACCCCGGTAACCGCCGCAGAAATCGATCAGGTCGCGAATGGGCGTGCCGATGGGCACTTCCACGTTGGCTGCGTTGGCGATGCCGTTACCGGTGACCGTCACGATCCGGCTGGTCAGCGGTTCGCCGCGCCGCATGAATCGATCCAGCGCGAACGCCGTGCCCACGTTCTGGCAGATGCACCCGGCCGCGGGGGGATAGCTGCCGCTGGGCACTTCGCGCCCGGTCAGCAACTCGACGAGCTGGCGTTCTCCGCCGGCGGGATAGACCGTGGGGACCCGGGCGAACTCGATCCGCGTATCGCCCAGTTGCGCGGCGGCCTCGCGTACGGCCCGCAGCGCATCCGGCTTGTCCCGTTCGACCGCGAATACGGTTGCCTCCGCGCCTGTCAGGTCCATCATGGCCAGCGCACCGCGGACAACCTCAAGCGGATGCTCCCGCATCAGCATGTCGTCGCAACTGATGTACGGCTCGCACTCGGCGCCGTTGAGAATCAACAGATCGCATTCGGCATCGTCGCGCAGTTTCTCCGCGGTGGAAAAGACCGCACCGCCCAGACCCACGATTCCGGCGTTGCAGATGGCATCGATTCGCGCATCCCGCTCTCTCGGCCAGCCCCCGGACGGCGCCTGCTCATTTCCGCCGTCGGTTTCCAGGTGCACGCACAGCGAAGTCGTCAGTCCGTTTACCGTGGGTGACGGTCCCTCCCGAATCGCGCTGACCGTGCCCGAAGCCGATGCATGTACGCCCGCCGAGCGCAGGCCTCCGGGCCGGCCGATCATTTCTCCCTTGCGTACGCGCTGGCCGACTTCCACGATCGGCACCGCCGCCGGTCCCGCCTGCTGGTCCATTGGAATGATCAGGCGCTCGGGCAAGAGTCCACGGGCAATGGGCGAATCCGTCGACATGGCCTTCCTCGCCCTGATTCTGAAGCCGCCGGAAAGCTCGCGCTGAAGGCTCCGCTCAAGCATGGCGCGGCGCCAGAGAAATGCAGTCCACGGGGCAGGGCGGCAGGCACAGCGCGCACCCGGTGCAGTGATCGGTTATCACCGTGTGCATCATCTGGTGAACGCCCACGATGGCATCCACGGGACAGGCGCGCGCGCAGAGATTGCACCCGATACACAGGTCCTCGTCGATGACGGCGATGTCGTCCAGGCTGGCCGGAACCGCGGCGGCTCCCGCGACGGTCTCCGGACTTGCAAGGTGAGCGGCGTCGCGTCCCAGGAACCTGGCGAGCCGCCTTACCGTGTCCTCGCCACCGGGAGGGCAGAGGTTGAGCGGCGCCGACTCGCCAACGATGGCGGCAGCATAGGGCCGGCAGCCGGGATAGCCGCACTGCGCACACTGGATCCGGGGCAGCATCCGCTCGACCTCGTCAACGACGGAATCTTCCGACTGCGCCATGTAGCGGCTGCACAGCACCAGCCCGATGGCCAGTGCGATCGCGAGACTCGACAGGACAACGGTGCCGGTGATCATCAAATGCGGCTGAACCCGTTGAACCCGAAGAAAGCCAGCGACAGGATCCCGGCGGTGACCAGCGTGATCGCCGAGCCGCGGAACGGCGCCGGCACGTCTTCGCCTTCCAGGCGTTCGCGCAGGCTGCTCAGCAGCACCAGGACGATGCCGAAGCCCAGCGCGGCGCCCGCGCCGTAGAAGATGGCGGCCGCCAGGCTGCGGCTGGCATTGGAGTTCAACAGCGCGACGCCGAGCACGGCGCAATTGCTGGCGATCAGCGGAATGTAGATGCCGAGAACCTTGTGAAGCAGGGGAAAGGCGCGGCTCAATACCAGCTCGGTGAATTGCACCGCCGCGCCGATGACCACGATGAAAGACACCAGGCGAAGGTAGGCGACATCGAACGGGATCAATACGAACCGCTCCACCAGGTAGCTGAATGCGGAGGCCAGCGTCAGCACCAGGCCCGTGGCCAGCCCCATGCCCAGGGCGCCTTCCAGCTTGCGCGTGGCGCCGAGAAAGGGGCAGAGCCCGAGAAACTGAACCAATACGAAGTTGTTGACCAGGGCGGCCGAGAAAATGATTACCACCAACTCCGTCATGATGTTCGGATGACCTGTTCGTTGATCGGGGCGGTCGGGAACATGATAACCGCCGGCTCCGCCATGTGGCTCAGGTGACCTTCATGCCGGGTTTGGCGCCGCTGTCGGGACTCAGGAGAAATATGTCGCTCCCCCCCGGGCCACTGGCCAATATCATGCCTTGGGAGGTGCCGAAACGCATCTTCCGGGGTTTGAGGTTGGCGACCGCCACCACCAGCCTTTCGACCAGGTCCTCCGGGCGGTAGGCGGAGCGAATGCCCGCAAACACCTCCCGCTCGTCGCCGCCCAGGTCCAGGCGCAGCTTCAGCAATCTGTCCGCGCCCTCCACGTAACCGGCTTCGATGACCCGGGCGATGCGCATGTCAACCTTCGCGAACTGCTCGATGTCGATCTCGTCCTTGTAGGTGGGTTTGGGGGTGTCGGGGCCGGTGCGGCTGTCGTCGACCATGGCTTGGACCTCCTTGGGTGGTACTCGCTCCAGCAGGCTCCGGAATCTCCGGAGGCGATGATCCAGCAGGGGCGTGCCCGCGTCGCTCCATGCGAGCGGTGCCCCGTTGAGAAATTCTTCCGCCCGCTCCGCCAGTCCCGGGACGACGGGCTTGAGGTAAACCATCAGCGAGCGAAACAGGTTGATGCCCTGCGTGCAGACATCGACCACGCGTTGCGACCGCTGCGGATCCTTCGCGAGAATCCAGGGTTTTTCGCCGTCGATGTAACGGTTGGCGCGGTCGGCCAGCGCGATGACGCGTTTCAGGGCGCGGGAGTAGTCGCGCTGTTCGTAATCGATTTCGATTTGCGGCGCAGCGTCCGCAAAACTTCGGTACAGCGCGTCGTCGTGGAGGGTTTCGCCGAGCAGTCCGCCGTTGTGACGGTGGATGAAGCCGGCGCAACGGCTGGCGATGTTGACCACCTTGCCGACAAGGTCCGAGTTGAGCCGGGCGATGAAGTCGTCCAGGTTCAGGTCGATATCGTCCGCCGACTTGCTGAGCTTGGCGGCGAAGTAATAGCGCAGGTAGTCCGGGTCCAGGTGCTTCGCGTAGGTGGAGGCCATGATGAACGTGCCCCTGCGCTTGGACATTTTCTTCCCGTCCACGGTGAGAAACCCGTGCACGAAGACGCCGGAGGGCTTGCGATACCCTGCGCCGCTGAGCACGGACGGCCAGAACAGGGTATGAAAATAGACGATGTCCTTGCCGATGAAGTGATAGAGCTCGGTTTTCGCGTCGGCGGCCCAGTAGTCGTCGAAGACGAGTCCGGCGCCGTGCCGGCTGTTGCCGGATTCGGCGCCGCGCCGGTTTTCGTCGGATTCGGCGTCGCGCGGATTGTTGTCGGTTTCGACGCCGGAGCCACGCGTTTCGCTGCCCTCCGCCGCGGATTGCCTGCATAGCTGCAGGAAACTCGCCATGTAGCCGATGGGCGCGTCGAACCAGACATAGAAGTACTTGCCGGTCTCGCCCGGGATCTCGAAGCCGAAGTAGGGCTCATCCCGCGAAATGTCCCAGTCCTTGAGCCCGGCCCGGAACCACTCTTCGAGCTTCCTCACCATGGAGGCATCGACGTGTTCGGGCACCCACGCCCTGAGTTCTTCCTCGAACGCGCTCAGCCGGAAGAAGAAGTGTTCGGATTCGCGCAACGACGGAGTGGTACCCGACACCACCGACACGGGATTTTTCAGGTCCATGGGTGCGTAGGTTGCGCCGCAGACCTCGCAGGAGTCTCCGTACTGGTCCGCGGCGCCGCAGGACGGGCACTCGCCGCGCACGTATCGATCGGGCAGAAACATGCGCCGCTCGTCGTCGTAAGCCTGGGTGATGACCCTCCGGTCGATGTGCCCGTTCTCCCTGAGACGCCGATACATCTCCCGGGTCAGTTCCAGGTTCTCCGCGGAGTGCGTCGTCTGGTAGTTGTCGACGCTGATCCTGAAGCGCTCGAAATCCTTGCGATGCCCTTCCGCGACTTCGGCGACCAGCGTCTCGGGGGCGACCCCCGCCTCATCCGCCCGCATCATCGTCGGCGTACCGTGGGCGTCACTGGCGCAAACGTAGATGCAGCGATGCCCCCGCATGCGCTGGAATCGCACCCAGATGTCCGTCTGGGTGTACTCCACCAGGTGCCCAAGGTGCAGCGGTCCGCTGGCGTAGGGCAGCGCGCTGGTCACCAGAATGTCGCGTGGGTCGGCCACTCCGCAGGACTCCGATCGGGGATTTGACGTGGTACAGGGATTGGTGCGCGATTATGCCATTGACGTTTGGCGGATGCTCCCTGTGCAGGCATCGCCTCACGGATTGAACCGGCCCGCGATCGATTCGCCTGCCGTTCCCGCTCAAACTTCGCGAGATCGAACTTCAAAGGCGATACGGTCGAGCTTTCCGGCCGCTTCCGGATGAATTTCGTCGGGCTGCAGCTGGGAGGCCAACAGGTAGAGATCTCGCTTGGGCGTAGGTCGAACACGTTCGAGCAGCGGTACCAGAAACTCGTGGCTGGCCTTGATACGGCTAAGCGACACGTGGTCGCCAAACAGGTCGGTGCCGTGCGGAACCTGCTTCCAGAATTCTTCTTCGATACTCCGGTCGAGGCTTGGGTCGCCGACGAACCGCTTGATGGCTTCCGGCAGCAGCAGGTAGTTCTCGATTTCGTAGCGTCGCCAACGAAGGACCAATAAGCCTGCGGCAATCACTTCCTCATCCGGCTCATCGCGGTTGTCGCCATCAAGCAGGCAGACGGCGCGTATCTTCGGGAAGGCCGCGCGAAGTGCGAAGTAGTGGCCGCGCGCTTCCTGAAGACTCCGTCCTCCGAGCCAGTGGACGAACGGACGTTCGAAAAATGCCTTTGCCGGATGGTCGAGCTTGCGGGACCATTCGCCCAGTATCCGCTCGTCGCTCTCGCCCTCGACGTACAGAACCGCCCCAATCTCCCGACCGAGAAGGAGGTCGGTGGTGGTGAGCCGCTCGAGCGCCTCGCGCAATCGGTCTCGTTCGGTCCTGTGTGTGAGCAGAGCGGGCGCGTCGCCAAAGAACCCAAGCACGCGAGTCGGCTCGGTGGCATCGAGAATCACCTCGGAATGGGTGGCGATAATCACTTGGCCGCCGTGGCGGCGCGCGATCTTTCGAACGAGATCGTAGACCTGCCTTTGCAGGATGATGTGCTGATGCGCGTCCGGCTCGTCAAGCAGGATCAGGGAAGCGGGCCGGAGGTAAAGGAAGGCAAGCAGGAGCAGTACCTGAAGTGTGCCGCTGCCGGCATTGGAGAGGTCGAGAGGGCGCGCGGAATCCGCGGCGTACTCGCATACGATGAAGGGTTGGACCGGAGAGTAGGACGGCTTTTCAAGCGTGATTCCGAACAGGTCCCTTACATGGCCGGATAGCTCGGACCAATGTTCGGCGTTGGCCTCGGAGACTTCCCAGAGCAGATTTCGGAGTATATCGCCGGGGCGTCCCTGGCCGATCAGCAGGTCCTGCATCCCCCGTTCGCGGCGCGGTTCCTCGCGTTCGATGCCCGACAACGGAGGCACATGAATCACGCTCAGATTTCTGGCCGCATTGGGCGGAAAGTTTCGCAATGCATCGTGGTCGGAGTCCTTCGAGACTTGCGGCCTGACATACATCTGGTCGCGATTGGCGTATCGAAACTCAAGGGCGCAGGTCCAGGATTTTCCGTCCGCTTCCCCCTCCACCGCGATCTCGATGAGCCGGGCGCCGCCCGCGGCTCCCTTGGGCCCGGTGACTCTGCGGCCTTCCCAGAGCAAGTTCATTTCCCGCACTGGTAGTGCTGTAAAGTCCGCCCGAGAGAGGGGTACGCTGGAACGCCGAGAGGCGTTCCTCCCGGAGCGATGAGCGATCCAGCGGTCCAGACCGAGCTTCCAAGCGGAAATCGCCTGAAGCAAAGTGGTCTTTCCGGAGTTGTTCGGTCCTGCCAAAACGACCGAATCCGCAAGCTCGAAGGTTTGATCACGGAACCGTTTGAATCGCTTGATGGTTATCCGTCGAATCATGTTGGAATTGTTTCCGTGGAATTGTGGCAACAGTCTGGATCAGCCGGGGGAGGGTGTAGGCGTGTCCGCCAAGGCTCCCCGGCTGCGCTGGCTACCTGTACAGCATCGTAAACTTCGAGAACCACTCGTCGCATGCGGTATTCGCCATGCTCCGTCTCATCCTTTTGGCGGACGATGGGAAATGTATCCATGATATAGGCAGCCGCGTCTCTGGGTGTGGCGAACCACGCTTCGAGCGCCCCGAGTTCCTCGGGCGTCGTCTCCCGGGCAGCCGTCGGTGCATCGCGCTGGCCGCCAGTTACCATGTTCGTCCGCGGGCAAGTTCCGCAGCCATGGGGTCGATATCGACGCCGTACAGGCAGCGCCCGATCACCTCCCGCAGCGCTTGCTGATAAAGATGGGGGTCGCTGCGATTGAGAAATTCCTGCACGAGGCCGTGCGGATTCGCAGCCGCCGCGCCGCTCTGACCACGGGCGCGGCGGTCCAGCGAAAGGCCGCAGCCGACGAGATGTATGGCGGTCATCTCCTCGTCGAGTCCGCCCACCGGCCGGAGCATCAGCAGCTCGTCGGTGGAATCCGGCAGCACCACCCATTCGCGGCCTCGCGCACGGACGAGCGTGCCGGGACTTGAGAGGGGAGCGGCGCTCACGAAAGAGCCGGACTGGTCTGTTGAGGCTTCAATAGGTTCCTACGCTCTACAGTCATAAGCGGAGCATCATCAGCGGAGCATGGATGCCAGCCGGTCGCCGCACCTTGTTCTGCGTATTTCCTCCCGACGTCCTCGAAACTGTACGCGTTGGCGTTTCAAGCTGAGGCGTTCGGCCTTGCGTACATTTCCGGAGAACGCTACCGCGCGGAATCTGTACGATGCGGCTGTTGCGACAAGTTTGTCAGCGACGTTGGCGCCGGCCTGAAGCTGCTGAGCGATTGCCTTCGCGCTGAATCCGCCTTTCTTCAGTTCAAGCGGAACAATCCAGTCATCGCCGTTATCGGCTTCGGCTATGCACAAATAATCGCAGCGCGTTGAGTCCTGCTGGAGCGGGGATCCCGGCTTGTCGAAGTCAATGACCAGTCGCTCCTGTGGGACTCCAGTCATTACAACTATGCACCCTTCTCTGCTCAAGCCCCGCCTTACGATACACCTCGCGTCAACCTTGGGCGCGACCTCCTCGACCAGGCTGGTCAAGAGCCAGCCTCGATGCTGCTGGAAATCTCGGCCCAGTCATTGTGGAGCGCAACCGCAACATCATCGAAACCGGATGGATACGTCCCGGACTCGTCAAGTGATATTTCCCGAATGACCGATCCTCTCGGCCGATTCTTTGGCTCGAAGAGCCACGCGCCTACCTGGTTGGGCCGTAACGCGCCCTTTCCGTCGCGTTTTTCCTCGGAAAGCTCCGAGCGCTTTACAAGGTTCGCCAGTTCTTCCAACAGCCATTCGCTGTGAGTTGTGACGATAATCCGGATGCCCGCATCCACTAGTTTTGCAAGCTGGCGAGTAAGTTCCACCTGCATGCCTGGATGCAAGTGCGATTCGGGTTCCTCGATGATTAGGACGTTATTTCTTTCGATCAAGTGACGCAGGTACAAGACGACTGGCGCAATTTCGGAAACCATTGATGATGCGTGATGGAGTGCCAAGGCGTCTTTCCATCCTTCCGGGCGGTAAGAAAAGTTCGGATAGTCGATAGCGTGCGAACGGTTCAGGTGTATCGATCCGCGGAGCACCGTGTCCTCGATCAGCTTGCCCAGGTCGGGAGGCTGTCGCTCGCCCCTTGGCGGCCAGACCTTGTCAATTTCGATTAGTTGCGAGAGAAAATCCGCCAGCACACCAGAAAGTATCGGAGTGCGGTTGGGTGGATGCAGTCCCGCGTGCGGCGCATTTCCGATTAGCGCGTTGACAACCACACTGTGCGCATGCATCACGCCTGTGCGGTCCGCTGGAAGATAGTAGGCGGGCATGTGCAGTGGTGCGACGATCCTCGGAAGCAAGCTGTCCGTCAGGGCCCTCACCAGTTCCGGTTCGCCCCAGCCCATGCCACTGGCTACTGGGTCACCGGCAAGCAGAATGCGGTGCCAGGCGTAAAGATTGGGAATTTGGTCGCTATCCGGCAGGGCGTCGGCGCCAACATCCAGTGCCTGCGGGACGTCCATCTTGAGTGCGGTGCGCGACTTCGTCAGCGATAGCTGGTGCGAGATGCGACTTGACCCTTTGCAAGCGGACTTCATGACGATTTGCGCCCCGCGCTTCGACGATTTCCGTATCAGGTCGCGAGTAGACGCGACACCGAAACAGCGGCGAATTTCATAGTCAAGAATTTCGCTGCGCGACTCGAACTCTGAACTGATTTGCTCCGTGACACGCGCCGATATGGGTACGATGGCTTCCGATTCGAGTTCTTCCGCGCCATGAATTCGTTTGTATGTGTCGAGGACTTCCCTGCGCGTTTCCGTTGATGCGCCTTGGGTTTCGCCAACACGCCAGATGGTGGGGGTTCCGGCGGTCCCTTTGCCGTGACCGCCGAAAAAACGATGCAACGCGTAAATCAGTATAGATAGCCACGACTTGCCTGTGTTGCTGGGACCGACGAATACCGTGAATGGGCGCAAATCGATGTTGGCGCGGGCGATTGGTCCGAAGTCGGATACCTCGATTTCGAGACTGCCCCTTTGATGTGCACTGCGCATTTGGTCGTTGCTCTCAAGCGGCGGGAATGCCGAAAATGTCGGGATGGCGGCGGAAAACGGCGAGCCAATCCGACGCATGGTGAAAGCGTACCACGATGTAGCCAAACTCCATCAGGGCTTGGGCGATGCCGTCGTCTTCCCGGATCTGGTCCGGGGCGTCGTGGGGTGGGCCGTCAATGTAGATTGCGGCGTTGGATTCCCGGTAGTAGAAATCGGGGCGGGTGGCAACTTGCGGAATCCGGTACTGGGCGTCGCTGGGCAAGCGAAGGCCAAGGGAGTCCACGTTTTCGAGCCAGCGCTCCTCGATGCGGCTGTCGCAACGTCGGCGCAGCGCGGCCAGGCGCTCCGCACGCGAACCGGCGCCTCCTGCGGGCCGGCACTCGGAGTGCGCGAGTTCCGAGAGGATGTCGACGATCGGCGCGCGCTCCAATGTCTCCCCGATGACCTGTTGCGAAGAAAATTCCACGCCGAACAGGGTCTGAGACACCTTCGCGGCCGCCTCCCGCTGTCGCGCGCTGGTACCTTCGCTGGCCATTGTGGCGGAAGTGCCGATGCGAAGCATGTCGGTGCCGCCGTTCCGGTCCCCGAAGGCATGGCGGCAACGCCGGATGAGCATGGCCACATCTGCGCCCTGCCGGCCCCGGAAGGTATGAATTTCGTCGAAGACCAGGAACTTGAGGCCCTTCGCCGCCCTGACCAACTCGCGATCCTCCCATCGGGTGAGCATCAACGAGATCGAAAACGTCCAAATCAAGCTTCCATTCCTGGACCAGCGACAGCCGCGACCCGCGTGGCCATGCCCAAGACCGTTGGCGATTATGGAATGACTCGTATCAAGTACCACGGACAGCCCTGTGTTGCGGGCAGTTCGCTCGTCGTCAGAGCAACGCGCCGCGCTATAATCCGCGCCCTTGACCGTGGCTGGCGGGCGGAATGAAGAGCGACGAAATTCAGGCGCTGGAGAAGCGCCTCGGCGGGTTTGACATCCCTCACGCGGCGGTGCGGCTGGGCGGCGCGGGCGCCCGGTTCAGCGTCGGGGATGGGGCGGGGGCGTACGCTGTTTCGGTGATGCTGGGATTTCCCGTGGCGCGCAGCCGCGCCGACCTGGTCGATGCATTGCGGGACCATACCGCGGATCTGGAACTCGGGCGGTCGATTACGTTCGAGGTGGACTGGGCGGTGGAGTCCCATTCCGTGCAGCACGGGCTCAAGCCCATGAAGGGCGTCAGCAACCTGATCGCCGTGGCTTCGGGCAAGGGCGGAGTCGGCAAGTCCACCGTCACCGTCAATCTGGCGCTGGCCTTCGCCCAGGAGGGCGCGCGTGTCGGCGTTCTGGATGCGGACATCTACGGGCCGAGCCAGCCGCGGATGCTCGGGTTGATGGGGCAGCGGCCGGTGAGCCGCGACGGCAAGACGCTGGAGCCGCTGGAGGCCCACGGCCTGAAAGCCATGTCGATCGGCTTTCTGGTGGACGAGCGCCAGCCGATGGCGTGGCGCGGGCCGATGGTCACCTCGGCGTTGAACCAATTGCTGAACGATACCAATTGGGGCCAACTCGACTACCTGCTGGTGGACATGCCGCCGGGCACCGGCGACATCCAGCTCACGCTGTCGCAGCGCGTGCCGGTGAGCGGCGCGATCATCGTCACCACGCCCCAGGCTATTTCGCTGGCCGACGCCCGCAAGGGCCTTGAGATGTTCCAGAAGGTCAACGTGCCGATTCTGGGGATCGTGGAAAACATGAGCCGGCACATCTGTTCAGGTTGCGGGCGCGAGGAGCCCATCTTTGGGCATGGCGGCGCGGAGCGGCTGGCCGTCGAGTACGATCTGCCGATGCTGGGCGGCCTGCCGCTCGACAGCCGCATCCGAGAGACCACGGACCGGGGCGAGCCCACGGTCGCGGCCGAACCGGAAGGCGCGCTGGCCCGGGACTACCGCCGGATCGCCCTGGCCGCGGGGGCGAAACTGGCCGCTGGAGGCAAGGACTACAGCAGCCTGTTCCCGACCATCACCGTGGAGGAAAACGCGTGACCATCCGAACGGTGGAAGAGAACGAATGACCATCCGTTCGGACCGCTGGATACGGCGGATGGCGCTCGAACGGGGGATGATCGAGCCGTTTCAGCAGGAACAGGTGCGGCGCCTGGACGGTGAACGGGTGATTTCCTACGGCACGTCGAGCTACGGCTACGACGTGCGCTGTGCGGCGGAATTCAAGGTCTTCACCAACATCAATTCCGCGGTCGTCGACCCCAAGGGATTCGACGACTCCAGTTTCGTCGACAAGCAGGGCGAGATCTGCGTCGTGCCCCCGAATTCCTTCGCCCTGGCGAGAACCGTCGAGTACTTTCGCATACCGCGCAACGTGCTGACCATCTGCCTGGGCAAGTCGACCTACGCCCGCTGCGGCATCATCGTCAATGTCACGCCCCTGGAACCCGAGTGGGAGGGGCATGTGACGCTGGAATTCTCCAATACCACGCCCCTGCCAGCGAAAATCTACGCCAACGAGGGCGTCGCCCAAATGATCTTCTTCGAGGCGGACGAGGTTTGCGAGATCAGCTACCGGGACCGCAACGGCAAGTACCAGGGGCAGACGGGAGTCACGCTGCCGAAGGGATAGCGCGAGAAGCAAGTTCACGGACGCTGCTCGTGCCACCGCACGCTCTCAAGCTGAAAGGCTGCGCGGGTTTCGCCGTCGTTCTGACGCTCGATTCGAACCGGCAGGGCGCGCAGGTCGGGGGCCAGCCACACCAGGGTCCGGCGCGACGAGCCCAGCCGTTGCTGGATCAGCTTTCGGGTCAGGACCGGACCCAGCGGCGTATCCAGCGTTTCCTCCCCGTCCGCGCGCAACTCGTGGGTTTCGGGACCGTCCATGTCGAGCAGGGTCACCTGCTCGGTGGAGAAATCGTCGCCGAGCAGCATCAGCGCGACATGCACGCTTCCCCGGTCCAGCGTGCCGGGCAGCAACCGCGGCTCCAGGCGAGTGTCTCCGGCCGCGATGGCGGCGCGACCGCGCTCCCAGTCGAACTCGATGTCGAAACTGTTCCTCTCCCGCCGGGTGCCGTCATGCAGCGAATACGTCAAGGGCCGGATCTGCCCGCCATCAAGAACGAAAACGCTGAGTTCTTCCACCGGCCTCGGTACGAACAGCCTGTACAGGCCCCTGACACGCGATACGGAGCGAAACTCGTAAATGCCTAGCTCGGCATCCAGAAGTGTCACTGAGAACTCCGAATCGCCAACTGCGCGGCCCCGGTCGTAGACCTCGTAGACGGCGTTGTAGCGCGGCAGTTCGTCCGCGGCATGGACACTTCCGGCGGCAACGCCGGCAGCGAAGCACAGTAGCGCTGCGGCCGGGGCATCAACTCGCACGCTTCACCTGTACCGGCCCGATCATGGGCATACCGTCGAAAACCGCTTCATCACCGGTAAATCGGACCAGCCCGCTGGCACACCAGTCCACGGCGCGGGGAAAAATCGCGTATTCGACTTCGTGAATGCGCGCCGCAAGGCTTGCCTCATCGTCGCCCGCGAGCACAGCGATGCGGCATTGAATGATGCCCGGGCCGGCATCCAGTGCCTCGGTGACGAAGTGGACCGTGGCGCCGTGGAAGGCGTCGCCGGCGTCGAGTACGCGGCGGTGCGTATGCAATCCCTTGTACTTCGGCAGCAGGGACGGGTGGATATTGACGATGCGATCGTCGAAGCGCGCGACAAACGCCTTGCCGAGTATCCGCATGAAGCCCGACAGCACGATCAGGTCCGGCTCGCAGGCTTCGATCGCGTCGCCCAGGGCGGCGTCGTATGCCTCGCGGTCCGCGAAGCCCTTCGCGGACAGGCGATGGGCTGCGATGCCCGCTTCCCGCGCGCGCTCCAGGCTCCTGCTTCGATGGTCGGAGAACACCGCCGCGACGCGAATGCGATCATGGCTCCGTGCAGCGTGGTCGATCAGGTTCTGCAGGTTCGTGCCTTCACCCGAGCTCAGTATGACGACCCGGAACGCCACGGTCGCAGTCAACTGACTCGTGCCTTTTCGTATCGGTCCCGCACGATGCGGCCGATGACCCAGGCGTCCTCGCCGCAGTCCTGCAGTATCGCGAGGGCTTCCTCGACATCCGACGGCGAAACGACCACGCACATGCCGATGCCGCAATTGAAGGTACGCAGCATTTCGGGTTCGGCGACGCCTGCATCCCGCAGCCAGTCGAATACGGGTTGCGAAGGCCAGGAGGTCGAGTCCAGGCGTGCGCCCAGCTTGTTCGGCAGCACCCGGGGGATGTTTTCGATCAGCCCGCCGCCGGTGATGTGCACGATGCCCTTGACCGAAACTTCCCGTATCAGCTTGATGATCGTATCGGCGTAGATTCGGGTAGGCGTCAGGAGTTGCTCGATCAGGGGTCGTTCGCCTGCCTGCGTATTCTCGTCCGCCCCCGTGTGATCCAGCACGCGGCGTATGAGCGAATAACCATTGGAGTGTGTACCCGAAGAACCCAGGCCGATGATGGAGTCTCCGGGCTTGATATCCTGCCCATCGATGATCTGGGGCTCCTCGACCACGCCCACGCAGAAACCGGCCAGGTCGTAGTCGACCGACATTTCCATGCCCGGATGCTCTGCCGTCTCGCCGCCGATCAGGGCGGCCTTTGCCAGCTCGCAGCCCCTGGCGATTCCGCTGACGACGCGTGCGGCGATATCCACGTCCAGCTTCGGCGTGACGAGGTAGTCCAGGAAAAACAGCGGTTCCGCTCCGACGACGATCACATCGTTGACGCACATTGCGACCAGGTCGATCCCGACGCCTTCGTGGGCATCGTACTGGATGGCCAGTTCGATCTTTGTGCCGACGCCATCGGTGCCGGCAACCAGGATGGGACGGCGATAGCGGTCCACGGGCACCTTGAACAGTCCGCCGAATCCGCCCAGGTCGCCCAGGACCTCCACACGCCGCGTGCGGGCGACCGCACCCTTGATTCGCTCGACCAACTCCTGGCCGGCGTCGATGTTCACGCCGGCGGCCTTGTAGGTCAGTAGTGGTTTGGCGCGCACTTCTCTTGTTCTCCTTGACACAGCGCCCACGGTACCGGGAGGCGGGCCGCCCAGCCGCTATAATACGGGAGTACCGCATCCCGAGTGTATCCATGACGAAATCCACTGGCCGGACTGGTCTCGTCCGGACCTGCGCGCTGATGACGGGGATTGCCACAGTCGTCATGCCGGCGGCGGTTTTTCCGGCCATTTTCGAAAATCTCTACACGGTTACCGTTCCGCTGAATTCTCGGGTCACGAGTCAGCGGGCGCTGCGCACGGATGCGGATTTCGACCGGTTCGCCATGGGGGAATTGCTGATTCGCATCACCGGCCGACGCGATGCCCCGACCAATCCGGCCCTGTTGGACCTGGTGCGTGACGCCGGCCGATATGTGGTTCAAAGAGGTAATCCGGACAGGGAGAATCTGCTCATCGTCTTCGATTCGCCCGGGTTGCAGCAGGCGCTGACGGCCAGAAACCAGCCTGTGTGGGGAGAAGAGCGTCCGCTGACGTTGCTTTGGGTCGCCATCGACGGGGGTCCCGGGGAACGCGGGATATTGGCGGCAAGCCCTTCGCCGGCGCCGGGCGGCGAGATCGTGGAGGCCGCTGCCGCGACGTTGCGCGAGGAATTGCTCGAAGCGGCAAACCAGCGCGGTCTCCCCATCTCCCTGCCGCTCATGGACGTCGAGGATCTGAATACCGTGGACTTTATCGACGTCTGGGGCAACTTTTCCGAGCGCCTGAACCGGGCATCGGAGCGCTACGCTCCGGATGCGGTACTGAGCGGCCGCATCCGCCTGGGCGAGGAGGGTATCGAAACCGCTCGGTGGACCCTGCTGAGGGGCGGGAACCTGCGCCCCTTGCCGGGCGCCGCGGTCCGGTCGGGCCTGGACGACCTGGCCGATCTTTACGCCGTGGAATTCAGCGGCATCGGCGGTGCGACGAGCGCGCGCCTCGTGGTCGCGGGCGTCGAGACGCTGGATGACTACGGGCGGGTGATGAGTTACCTGGAAAGCCTGAGCGTCCTGCAGTCCGTGCGACTGGAACAACTCGTGGGAACGGAAATGACGTTGCGCGTGGAAGCCCGTGGCGGAGCCCTGGTTCTGAACAGGGTCCTGGCGCTGGGCGAAGTGCTGTCCGGAACTTCCGCGGGCGGCGACGAAATCGGCGCCGACCTGATTTACTCGCTGACCAGATAACGCGAGAATACCGGCTCGCGCCCGGCGTCACGTTCCCGGGACTTGATTCCGGATACCAGACGGACAGATTCGAGAACGGGATTGCCCATGCCACTCAACTGGATACCCAACGCCATTTGCATCGCGCGCGTCATACTGGTCGCCCCGATCGTGGTGTTCCTCTCGCAGCAGGAGTACCTCACGGCCGTCATACTGATCGGCATCGCCGGCATATCCGATGCGATCGACGGCTTCCTTGCACGGCAGTTTCACTGGCGTACGCGCCTGGGCAGCATCCTGGATCCGGCGGCGGACAAGCTCCTGGCGATCAGTGTCTTCTTCACGCTGGCCTACCTGGGATTGATCCCCCCGAGTCTGGCGATTCTGGTCGTGGTGAGGGACGCGGTCATCGTCGGCGGCGCGGGGGCCTACCAGTGGCTCGTGGCTCCGCTGGAGGGAGAACCCAGGCTCATCAGCCGCATCAACACCACCTGCCAGTTCCTGTTCGTGGGGCTGACGCTGACCGCTGGCGCCTTCGCCTGGCCGCCGGACATCTGGGTGGTGACCGCCGGCGCCGCGGTGGTCTTCACCAGCATCACCAGCGGCCTTGACTACGTACTCGACTGGAGCACGCGGGCTTGGCAGGAGAAGCGCGCGGTCGTTGCAACCAAAAGTTCCGAATTGGCCGGTTGATTGCAGAACCAGCAGCCCGTCCCGAACATGACCACCTGGAAATGCCTTGCCGGATTGACCGGATGCGCGGTTTGTCTGATGATTGTTCGGGATCAGGTCCAACGCGTGGAGCGAATCCCATGAAGAGCATCCGACTGATTTCCGCCCTGTTTGCCCTCGTTGCGCTGACAGTGGGCGGACCCGCCCATACCCAGTTCGAAAATGTCGGCACCATCGACTTTCCCACTTCGGCCGGCGAGGAGGCGCAGCGGCACTTCCTGCGCGGCGTCGCGATCCTGCACAGCTTCGGCTGGAAGCAGGCGATCGAGCAGTTCCGCGCCGCCCAGGCCATCGAGCCGGATTTTGCGCTGGCCTACTGGGGCGAGTCGCTTTCCTATAATCACCCGTTGCAGCCCGAGGCCAACGCCGAATCGCCGCGGGAAGCCCTTGCGCGGCTCGGGGCAACGGCGGAGGAGCGCCTGGCCAAGGCGCCCACCGCGCGGGAGAGGGGGTTGCTCGAAGCGGTCGAGATGCTCTGGGGCGAGGGCAGTTGGCGGGAGCGCCGCGTAGCCTACATGGACGCCATGGCCCGCCTCCACGAGCGGTATCCGGCGGACGACGAAATCGCCACCTTCTACGCGCTGTCCATGCTGAGCGGCGCGCGCGCCCTCGCGGACGACAGCCTGCGGCTGGAAATGCGGGCCGGCGCCATCGCACTGGGCGTGCTGGAGAGAAACCCCAGCCATCCCGGCGCAGCCCACTTCGTGATCCACGCCTTCGACGATCCTCTGCATGCCCCCATCGCGCTGCCTGCCGCGTACGTCTTTGCCGACATCGCCCCGGCGGTATCCCACGCCCGGCACATGCCCACGCACATCTTCATCCAGCACGGCATGTGGGACCGGGTATCTGCCGGGAACCAGTCTGCCTACGACGCGGCGCAGGCCCTCTGGCAGCCCGGGGACTCGGTGGGTGACGCGGTGCACTCGCTGGACTGGGGCCAATACGGCGACCTGCAGTTGGGCGACTACGAGAAGGCCCGTCTGTGGATCGACCGTCTCGATGCGATTATCGAGGCGAGCGAGGGCCAGGCCCGGGCGGTCATGACGTTGCCGCTGATGGAAGCGCGCTACGTGGTCGAGACCGAGGAGTGGCGGATCGACGAGATCACCGGCGAGACCTCTCCGCACACGCTGCTCGCCACGGGCCTCAGCGCGGTCAGGACCGGCGACGTGGAAACGGCCGGGCGCGCCGAAGAGGCGTTGGCGCGCCTGGTGGCTGCCGGCAGCGATGGCGGCGTCATGCGCTCGGGGCGCCTTTGGGTGCAGGTCATGCACAAGCAGGTCGGCGCCCTGGTGCGCACGGCTCGGGGCGACGCGGACGGCGCCGTTCAGTTGATGGACGAGGCGCTGGAAATCGTGGCGCAACTTCGCCCGCCCTACGGAGCGGCCGATCCGGTCAAGCCGGCCTACGAACTGTACGGCGAGATTCTTCTGGAGCTGGGCAGGCCCGAAGACGCGGCAACCAAATTCGAGACATCGCTGCTGCGCATGCCGAACAGGCCCCGCTCGGTGCTGGGTCTGGCCAGGGCCCTGGAACAAACGGGCGACGAAGAAGGCGCCGCCGGGCAATACGAGATTCTCAATGCCATCTGGGACGGCCGCGATTCGTTCACCGGCCTGCAGGAGGCGAGGCGGTTTCCGATGTCGCGCAACTAGCGGACGGCGGCACGTGCCGCGCTGCCGGGAGCCTGCGCCTTCCATGGAACATGCGTAACTCATTGATTTTGGGTCCGCGCATTGTTCCTTCCGCGACTGCGGGGCGGCGCGATGCGCCGGTGTGGCACGTTTGGAAGATCACGGCTGCAAGTTCACTCTCATCCAGGCGTTCGCGGTTTTCTACGGCGCAGGCTCCCGGGACTTGAGAACCCCGGCGAGTTTTGCAACCCGCCGTCCCAGCGCGGTGGCGAGCGCCCGTTCGTCGTCGGACAGCGACCGGTTCCAGCCGACATCGACGTGTGACGCGCCGTAGGGCCCGCCGCCGGTGCGCGTGGCCGTGACCCGCGGTTCCGTGTAGGGGATTCCGGTCCAGAGCATGCCGTGATGGATCGGCGGCAGGGCCATGGCGAGCAATGTCGTTTCCTGTCCCCCGTGCATCGAACCGGTGCTGGTGAACAAGCCGAACGGCTTGTCGACCAGGGCGCCCTTCAACCAGAGCCCCGAGGTGGAGTCGAGGAAGTACTTGAGCGCGGCCGCCATGTTGCCGAACCGGGTCGGGCTTCCCAACAGCAGGCCATCGCAGTCGGCCAGGTCTTCCAGGGCAGCGAAGGGCGGGCCGGAGTCCGGGACCGGGGCATCGACGGCCTCGGTTGTGGAGGATACCGGGGGCACGGTACGAACGATCGCCTCCGCCCCGGCGGCCTCCACCCCCCGCGCGGCGTATCGCGCCAGCTCCGCCGTTCGTCCCTTGAGCGAGTAGTAGAGGACGAGAATTTTCGCGTCGGAGGGCATTTTCTACGGAAACAGTTCCATGACCTGTTCCGGAGGACGGCCGATGCGCGCCGCCTCGGCCGTTTCCACGATGGGCCGCTGGATCAATACCGGATGAGTTGTCATCAATTCGATCAGCGCCGTCTCGCTGGCGGTATCGGGATCGACACCCGCCGACCGGAAAGCCCGTTCCCCCTTTCGTACCAGATTCCGCGCGGGAATTCCGAGTTTTTCGAGCAGGCCGGCGAGCACGGCGGCATCCGGCGGCGTCTTCAGATATTCGATGACGTCCATGTCGATGCCTCTGGACTCGAGCAACGCCATGGTCGCGCGGGACTTGGAGCATCGGGGATTGTGGTAGATTCTGGGCTTCACGCATGTCCTCCCCTGGGCGTCGACAGGCCCGCGCTTGACGGGAATCTGGCGCCCCTGTTACGTTCCCGCTTGGGTGTTCCAGGGTCGATTGATGAGTTACCGAGGCGCTATCATACTCCTGACGCTGTTGATTGCGTCATGTGCCGCCGGTCCGCCGGTACAGGAAATGAGCGACGCACGCCAGGCGATCGCCGCGGCGGAGGAGTCGGATGCGGCAACCCTCGCGCCGGACGAATTGAACGAAGCCAGGGCCCTGCTGGAACAGGCTGAAACCCAACTCCGCGCCCGTTACTACCTGTTGGCGCAGGACAGCGCGATTCGCGCCAGAAACCGGGCCGTGGAGGCGCTGCAGGCGAGTCAGGCTGTCGACGAGGAATAGCCTGAGCAACCGTCGGGATCGTCCCGCCCCCACCATCGAGCCCTGCACGTGATTGCCGCCATGGATGAGCAAGCTGTTCGCTGCATCGTGTCCGGCCGCGTTCAGGGCGTCTGGTACCGGGTGACCACCGCGCGCCAGGCCGAACAGTGGGCGCTGCGAGGCTCGGCCAGGAACCTGTCCTATGGCGCGGTGGAAGTCATCGCCGCCGGCGGTCCGGAGGCCATCGCCCGGCTGTGCGCCTGGCTGTGGGAAGGGCCCTCCGGCGCCAGGGTGACGGGCGTGGAAGTCCAGGAGTGGAACGATCCCGTCGAGCCGGGATTCCGGACTCTCTGACAGCGGTTGGGCCCGGGTACCCGGGTCAGGCGCGCTTCGAGTCCAGGAACTCCACCAGCGAGTCCAGCGCGATCATTTCGATCGCATCGTCGCGGCGCGACTTGTACTCGATTTCGCCGCGGTCGAGACCCCGCTCCCCGACCACCAGCCGGTGAGGGATTCCGATCAGGTCGGCGTCCGCAAACTTCGATCCGGGCCGCTGATTGCGGTCGTCCACCAGCACCTCCAGTCCCGCGGCCTGCAACTGTCCGGCGACATTGTCGGTGGCCTCCCGCACCCGGTGGGACTTGTCCAGGGCGATGGGAATGACGATGACGTCGAACGGCGCGATGGCATCCGGCCAGATGATGCCGCGCGCGTCGTTGCTCTGCTCGATGGCCGCGGCCGCGACGCGGGTCACGCCGATCCCGTAGCAGCCCATGTGCATGCTGCGGGGGCGGCCGCCGGAGTCCAGCACCGTGGCGCCCATGGCGTCGCTGTACTTGGTGCCGAGCTGAAAGATGTGCCCCACTTCTATGCCGCGGGCGACGGTCAGCGATCCTCCGCCGTTGGGGCTGGGATCTCCCGAGGCCACGTTGCGAAGGTCCGCCACGAACGGCAGGGGCACGTCCCGCTCCCAGTTCACGCCCGTGTAGTGGTGTTCGGCGCGATTGGCTCCGCATGAGAAGTCGCCGACCCGTGATGCCGATTGATCGGCAAAGACGGGTACCTCCAGTCCGAGCGGACCCAGCGACCCGGGAGAAACGCCCGCTGCCGCTTCCACCTGTGCTGCGGACAGCATGCGCAACGGAGTGGCAACGGCGTCCAGCGCCTGGGCCTTGTGGACATTCAGTTCGTGATCGCCGCGCAGCAGCAACGCGACCGCGGGCGTTTCCGTTCCCGCTACCAGCAGGGTTTTCAGGCACTGCCGGGGCGCAACGTCGAGGAACTCGCAAAGATCGGCGATGGTGCGCACGCCCGGTGTGGCGACGCGCTGCAGGTCCTGCCGCGGTGCCGGCCGGAGCGATTCTCTATCCGGCAGCACCGGGACCGTTTCCACGTTGGCGGCAAAGCCGTCGGCCTCCGAGAAGGCGATGGCGTCCTCGCCGGAGTCGGCGAGCACATGGAATTCCTCCGACTGACTGCCGCCGATGGCGCCGGAGTCGGCCTGGACGATCCGGTAAGTGAGCTGCAGGCGGTCGAAGATCCGGGAGTAGGCGCGGCGCATGGCCTGGTAGGCATCTTCAAGGCCTTCTTCATCCAGGTCGAAGGAGTAGGCGTCCTTCATCACGAATTCACGCGCCCGCATGACGCCGAATCGGGGCCTGATCTCGTCCCGGAACTTCGTCTGGACCTGGTAGTAGTTGACAGGCAACTGCCGGTAACTCTTGAGTTCCGCACGGGCGATATCGGTGATGACCTCTTCGTGGGTGGGACCCAGGCAGAAGTCTCTTCTGTGCCGGTCCTGCAGCCGCAGCAGCTCCGGGCCGAAATCCTCCCAGCGGCCCGACTCCCGCCACAACTCCGCCGGCTGGACGCCGGGCATGGAGACTTCCAGCGCTCCGGCGCGGTTCATCTCTTCGCGGACGATGCGTTCGATGCGGTGCAGCACCCGAACGCCCAGCGGAAGCCAGCTATAGAGCCCGGACGCGAGCCGGCGCACGATCCCGGCCCGCAGCATGAGCCGATGACTGATCACCTCCGCATCGGCGGGCGCGTCCCTGAAGGTAGAGAGGGGTAATTGAGAAAGCTTCATGCCGTCCCTTGCCGTTTTTCGGACCCGCGCATTGTAGGTTATTCGACCCGCCTGCGCGTCAATCGGCGCCGCGGTTACATGCTAAGCTCACGCCCATGAGCGGCCCCGACGATCCCGATGACGATGCCCGGGTTGCGGGAACAATACCTTGACGCGATGGGCATCCCGGTGTGGGTGTTGCGCGATGCCGCGGACACGGAGCCGGAGCCGGTCGCCGAAGCGGTTGAGGAAGCGTCCGCCGACTGGGACGAATTGCGCGAAGCGGTGCGCACCTGTACCCGTTGCGCCCTGCATGAGGGCCGGACCCAGACGGTATTCGGCGTCGGCAGCCAGACGGCGGATCTGCTGGTCATCGGCGAGGCTCCTGGGGCGGAAGAAGACCGCCGGGGGGAGCCCTTCGTCGGCCGTGCCGGCCAGTTGCTCAACGCCATGCTCGCTGCGATCCATCTTGCCCGCGAAGATGTTTACATCGCCAACATCCTCAAGTGCCGGCCTCCCGACAACCGCGATCCGAAATCGGACGAGGCCGCGACCTGCACGCCTTATCTGCAACGTCAGATCGAGCTGCTGCAGCCGCGGGTCATCCTGGCGCTGGGCAGGATCGCCGCCCAGTGGCTGTTGCAGTCCGACACGCCCATCGGGCGGCTTCGCGGCCGCACGTTCCGGTTCGGCGCCGCCTCGACTCCGCTGGTGGTGAGCTATCACCCGGCCTATCTGCTGCGCAGCCCGCTGGCCAAGTCCAAGTCGTGGGAGGATCTGAAGATCGTGAAGCGCCTGCTGCGGGCCCCGGAGTGAGCGCGGCGCTTCAACCCCGGACGGAGATCCGCACCATGTCCAACCGGGATCTGCGGGGAGTCGCCGCGGTGGAGCAGGCCAGCTACGAGTTTCCGTGGAGACCGCGCATCTTCAGGGACTGCCTCCTGGCAGGCTACCAATGCCTGGTCCTGGTCATCGACGGCGATACCAACGGCTATGCGATCATGTCGGTGGCCGCAAGCGACGCGCACATCCTGAACCTGTGCGTGCATCCCGAACTTCAGCGGCAGGGATACGGCCGCCAGTTGCTCCACGCCCTCTGCACACGCGCCCGGGCCATGGGCGTCGAGCGCGCCTTTCTCGAAGTCCGGCCTTCAAACGATGCGGCAATGGGTCTCGTTCGGCCGGATTCGAGCGGATCGGCGTGCGTCCGTCCTACTACCAGGCCCACGGCGGCCGCGAGGATGCGGTCATTTTCGCCGCCAGCATCGGCGAAGCGCTCAGGGAGGTCAGGGAGGTCAGGGAGGTCAGGGGGATAGGCGCGCCAAACGCTCGTTGAGCTGTTCGAGCCGCTCGTCCAGCGCCGCCGCCCGTTGCCGTTCCTTGTCGACGACCGCCGCCGGTGCGTTGGCGATGAACTGCGGATTGGCGAGCTTGTGTTGGCTGCGCCGGCGGTCGCCGGCAGCCCTTTGGATCTGCTTGCCGAGCCGGGCCCGCTCGGCAGCCATGTCGATCAGTCCTTCCAGCGGGACGAGGACGGTCATCCGGCCCACCAGCGCGGTGGCAGCGCCGGCAACCTCGTCCGCGACTTCGACGAAGCCGATTTCGCCCAGTCGGGCCAGGCTCTTCAGCAGCGGCTCGTGCCGGCGGACCCGGGCGCGGTCCAGGTCGGTGGCGCCTGCCAGCAGGGCCGGAAGCCGCCTGCCGGGAGCGATGGACATTTCCCCCCGAATCTGGCGAACGCCCATGACGAACGCCTTGAGCCATTCGATTTCGGCTTCCGCCTCGTCATCGACTTCAAAGGACTCCGGCAGGGGCTGCGCTTCGAGCATGATGGTGGCGCTGTCGCGTCCGGTTCGCTCGCAGAGCTCCAGCCACAATTCCTCCGTCGCGAAGGGGACGATCGGGTGCAGCAGCCGGAGGAGCGCGCCGAGAACGTCTGACAGGCACCGCTGAGCGGCACGAACCCTGGCCTCGGGCGCATCCGCATCGTTCAGCACCGTCTTGGTCATTTCCAGGTACCAGTCGCAGTACTCGTGCCAGGTGAACTCGTACAGCGCCTGGGTGGCCAGATCGAATCGATACTCGCCGAACGCGCGCCGGAACCGCCCGATGACCGAACTCAGCCGCGAACGAATCCAGCGGTCCGCCACGGTGTATTCCACCGTCGCATCGGGTAGCGGCGTCTCCACCCGGGAGAACACGTACGAAGCGGCGTTCCAGAGCTTGTTGCAGAAATTGCGGTTGCCTTCGACTCGGCCCATGTCCAGGCTGACGTCCCGCCCGGTGGTTGCCAGCGAGGCGAAGGTCAGTCGCAGGGCGTCGGCTCCGTACGCGGCGATGCCGTCCGGGAATTCCTCCCGCGTGCTCGCCTCGATACGCTCCTTGAGGTGGGTCTGCATCATGCCTTCGGTGCGTTTCCGTACCAGCGTCTCAATGTCCACGCCGTCGACGATGAACAGCGGATCGAGGATGTTGCCCTTGGACTTGGACATCTTCTGCCCGGCCTGATCGCGGACCAGTCCATGGATGTAGACGTCCGGGAACGGCACGTCGTCCATGAACTTCAGTCCCATCATGATCATCCGCGCGACCCAGAAGAAGATGATGTCGAAACCGGTCACGAGCACCTGGGTGGGGTAGAACGTCTCCAGCTCCCTTGAGCCCGCGGGCCAGTGCATCGTCGAGAATGGCCACAGCGCGGAGGAAAACCAGGTGTCCAGCACATCGCCGTCCTGCCGCAGCGCCACCCCCGGGCCGATGCCGTGGTTCGCGCGGGCCTCAGCCTCGCTCCGGGCCACGTAGACGCGCCCGTCGTCGTCGTACCAGGCCGGAATCCGGTGTCCCCACCACAACTGGCGGGAAATGCACCAGTCCTCGATGTTGTGCATCCATTCGAAGTAGGTCTTCGCCCAGTTCCCGGGCACGAACCGGATGCTGCCGTCCTCCACCGCCTTGATCGCCGGCTCCGCCAGCGGGCCGGTGCGCACGTACCACTGTTCCGTGAGCAGCGGTTCCACCAGCGCGCCGCTGCGGTCGCCGCGGGGGACCATGTGCCGGTGGTCCTGCTCGCCGTCCACCAGCCCCCGGGCCTGCAACTCGTCCAGGACCCGGCTACGCGCCTCGAACCGGTCCAGCCCGCGGAACCGCTCCGGAACGGCATCGTTGAGCGCGGCGGACTCGTCGAAAATATTGATGGCCGCAAGACCGTGGCGCTGCCCCACATGGAAGTCGTTGAAGTCGTGCGCCGGAGTGATCTTCACGCAACCGGTTCCGAACTCGGGGTCCACATAGTCGTCGGCGATGACCGGAATCGTTCGCCCGGCCAGGGGCAGGCGCACTTCCCGGCCAACGTAGTGCCCATAGCGCTCGTCGTCTGGATGTACGGCAACTGCCGTATCGCCCAGCATCGTCTCGGGCCGGGTGGTGGCGACCACCAGGTGGCCGTCGCTGTCGAGAAGCGGATAGCGGAACCGCCAGATCTTCCCCGTCTCCTCCGCAACCAGCACCTCCAGGTCGGAAATCGCCGTATGCAGTACCGGGTCCCAGTTGACCAGCCGCTTGCCGCGGTAGATCAGCCCTTCTTCGTACAGCCGCACGAACACCTCGGTGACAGCCTCGCACAGTTCCGGGTCCATGGTGAACCGGTCGCGGGACCAGTCCACCGAAGCGCCGAGCCGCCGGATCTGCCTGGAAATGGTGTTGCCGGAATGCTCCTTCCACTCCCACACCCGGCGCACGAAGGCGTCACGCCCCAGCCCGCGGCGCGTCTTGCCTTCGGCATCCAGCAGCCGCTCGACGACCATCTGGGTGGCGATGCCGGCGTGGTCCGTTCCCATCTGCCAGAGGGTGTTGTCGCCGCACATGCGGCGGTAGCGGATCAGCGCGTCCATGATGGTGTACTGGAACGCGTGACCCATGTGCACGGTGCCGGTCACGTTGGGCGGCGGAATGACGATGCAGTAGCTTTCGCCCTGCCCGGACGGCTTGAAGTAGCCCGCCTCCTCCCAGCGCCGGTATTGGCGGGATTCGATTTCTTCGGGCCGATAGCCCTTCCTGGAAGCGTTCATGACGGTGTCAGACCGGATGCGTTTCCAGCTTGTAGCCCCGGTCCTGGTAGAAGCGGTAGCGCCGCCTTCCCTGGTTCCTGCGGTTCGGGTCGGCATCGACGATTTCGGCGACACGGGCGAAACGGCTGAAAAACCCCGGTACATCGTGTGCCAGGTTGATCATGACATCCCAGTACTCGCCGGCCTCGGCGGGTGGATCGTCGGCGGCGTCGGGGTCGACCACGCCGATAACCACCGGCTCGTCGCCGTCCGCCGGCAGCCCCCGTCCGGCGACAAGGTGAGGGATGAAGCTGCCCTGGGAGAATGTCCAGAGCAGATCGTCCAGCCGGTTGGCGTCGCCCCGATCGGCGGCGTTGACGAAGACGCGATGCCGGCGTTGCACGGCCTTCTGCGCGACCCGGCAGGCGATCCTGAGCCGCGCGTCCGCGTTGTCGGTCGACAGGACATAGAAATCGATCCGGGTCACGATGCGGTTGCCCGGAAAGCTGCGAACCGGTTGCGGCCGCGGCGCCCTGTCATTGCAGGTTGAGCAGATAGTCCACCAGCATCGGCACCGGGCGGCCCGTCGCCCCCTTGCGCTTGCCGGACGGATGCCAGGCGGCGCCGGCAATGTCCAGGTGCGCCCAGGGCGTGCCGTCCACGAACCGGGACAGGAATTGCGCGGCGATGCTGGCGCCGGCGTAACGGCCGCCGATATTGGCGAAATCGGCGAAGTTGCTGCGCAAACCTTCGCCGTACTCGTCATCGACGGGCAGTTGCCAGGCAGGATCCAGGGAGCGTTTGCCGGCTTCCAGCAGGTCGGCGGCGAGGTTCTCGTCGTTGGAGAACAGCCCCGTGTAGAGGTGGCCCACGGCGACCACGCAGGCGCCCGTGAGGGTCGCCACGTCCAGCAGACACCGGGGTTCGTAGCGGGCGGCGTAGGTCAGCGCGTCGCACAGGATCAGCCGGCCCTCGGCGTCGGTGTTGAGCACTTCCACGGTCTTGCCCGACATGCTGGTGACGATATCGCCCGGCCGCGTGGCCCGCCCGCCGGGCATGTTCTCGCACGCCGGAACAATGCCCACGACGTTGATCCGCGGCTGCAATTCGCCCAGCGCGGCCATGGTGCCCAGGACGCTGGCCGCGCCGCACATGTCGAATTTCATCTCGTCCATCTTGGCGGACGGCTTGATGGAGATTCCGCCGGTATCGAAGGTGATTCCCTTGCCGCAGATGGCGACGGGCGCGCTGTCGCTGTCGGCGCCGTTGTACTGCATCAGGATCAGGCGGGCCGGTTCCTCGGCGCCGTCGGTCACGGAGAGCAGCGCCCCCATTTTCAGGCGTTGCATGTCTTCCTCGTCCAGGATTTCCGCTTCCACGTGTTCGTATCGGTCCGCCAGGCGGCTAGCCTCGTCCGCCAGGTGAGAAGGCGTGCAGACGTTCGCGGGGCGATTGCCCAGGTCCCGGGCGATGCCCACGCCAACGGCGATGGCCTGACCGTGGACCGCTCCGCGTTCGGCTTCGGGCGCATCGCCGGATGTGGCGGCCGCGATCGCGAACCGGGTCAGTTTGCCGTCTTCCGGCGCATTGCTCTTGAGTTCGTCGAAACGATAGGCGGCGCCGCTGGCCGCGGCCACGGTGATGCGCGCGGCGTAATAGGCGTCCACGCCCGCCACGCCGGCCTGTGAAAGGTAGCTGGCGGCGTCTTCAACGCCTGTTTGGCCCAGCGCCTGCGCCGCGGCGGCAACGGCCCGGTTCAGGGCCTTCGCGTCGAAGTCGTCCTGCTTGCCGCAACCTGTCAGGAGCACCCGCTCGGCCCCGACCCCCTCGAGTCCGGGCAGCAGCAGCGTGCGCCCCGGCTTGCCGGATGCGTCACCGACATCCGCGAGCCGGCTCAGGACTCCGCCGCAGGACTCATCCACGGTCTGCGTGGCGGCCGGCAACGGCCCATCCTCGAACAGGGGCAGAATCACGCAGCCGGTCGCCTCGTCAGCGGGAGAACCCGTCGTTACGGAAAATTGCATGTCAAAGTCTCCTGCGCGCCGCGGGCATGGGAACAGATCCTCGGCGGGAGCGTCCGGCGCACCGCCCCGCCGCGGCGTTATGCTATCGTGTCGATACACTGCCCGAAGGCGGGCTAAGTGTACTCGTTGCTTCAGGCACATTGAAACCCGTTCCGCCGTGCACCTGATATCCCGCTACGTCCTCCGAGAAACGTTTTCCTCGTGGCTGATCGTGACGACGGTCCTCGTCGTCATTTTCATGAGCAATCAGTTCGCCGAGACCCTGGACGATGCGGCCGGCAACGAACTGCCGCGCGATGCCGTGTTTGCGGTCCTGGGCCTGACATCGTTGCAGTACATCACCTGGCTCGCGCCCATCGGCCTGTTCCTGGGCATTCTGCTGGCGCTGGCCCGCATGAACCGGGATTCGGAGATGGTTGCCCTGGAAGCCTGCGGGGTAGGGCCGCCGCGCCTCCTGCTCCCAATCAGCCTGCTGACGCTGATTCTCTCCACGACCGTGGCGTGGCTGTCGTTGATCGGCACGCCGGAGGCTTCCCGGCAGGTGGAACGGATTCGACTGGAAGCCCGGGAATCGCTGGAGATCGGGGTGCTGGAAGCCGGGACCTTCACGAGCCCCGATTCCGGCGAGACGATCATTTATGCGCAAGAGGTGGAAGGCAACGAGATCCACGACGTCTTCATCCAGCGCAACGACGGCAACGGGGTGGTGGTCATCGTCGCGGCGCGGGGCGAGCGGCGGCTGGAGGCGGACGGCCGGTTGTCCTTTGTGCTCTACGACGGCCGTCGCTATGAGGGCGTGCCCGGGGAGCGGAGCTTTCGCATCGTTGAATTCGCCGAACACGGCATGCCCGTGCGCATCGTCCAGCGCCGTGACGGGGAGCAGCCCGTGGAGACGAAGACGCTGGCGGACCTGGCGGGGTCATCCGATCCCGCGGACCGCGCCGAGCTGCAGTGGCGAATCTCCTCACCGCTGTCGCTGTTCGTCCTGGCATTGCTTGCAGTACCGCTGAGCCGGTCCCGGCCGCGGGAGGGCCGCTACGCCCGTCTCGGAATGGGCATTCTCATATACATCACCTACCTGAATCTGCTGTCCATCGCCCGGGCCTGGGTCGAGCGGGACGAGGTACCCGACTGGCTGGGCGTGTGGTGGGTGCACGCGATGCTCGGCGCACTTGGGCTCGTTCTGCTGGGCATGCAGTCCGGGTGGTTTACCCGGGCCGGGCGCGCGGCACCGGCGGGAGCCGCTTCGGCATGAACGTACTGGACCGCTACGTCGCCACCGCCGTGCTCAAGGGCGCGGCCCTGGTGCTGGCAGTGCTGATCTCCGTGGGCACGGTGTTCGAATTCATGGGTCAGCTACCCGACGTCGGTACCGCTCAATATTCGATCGGCGATGCCCTGGCCTTCGTCGTGCTTCGCATCCCCCGCCTCCTGGTGAGACTGCTTCCGGCGGCCGCCCTGATCGGCGCATTGCTTGGCCTCGGCAACCTGGCGGTGCAGCGCGAACTGGTGGTGATGCGCGCCAGCGGCGCCTCTCTCGCGCGTCTCACGGGATCCGTGGCGGCCGCGGGCGTGGTGCTGATGGTGGTGATGGCCGTGCTGGGCGAGTCGCTTGCGCCGTCGATGACCGTGTACGCCAGGGACATGCGGACACGGGCTCTTCTGGACACGGAGGACCTGGCGGCAGGCGGTGCCTCCACCTGGCTGAAGAGTGGCGATCGTATCGTCAACCTGCGCAGGGAAGTCGACGGCTTCGGCTTCGGCGGCGTCTACCTGTTCGAACTGGACGGCGACCAGGGCCTGACGCACATCGCGCACGCCGACAACACCGATATCGATCAGGCCAATCAATGGATCCTCGAAAACTACGCCGAAACCGTCTTTGGAGGGCTGGCCGGCGTGACCGCCAGCACGGAACGCCAGGCCGTCAAGGACTATGGGTTGAGCCCTGACCTGCTGGAGTTCTCGGTGATTCGGCAGGATCTGCTGGATACCAGCGGACTGACCCGCTACATCGCCTACCTGCAGGCGAACGGACTGGACGCAACCGCGTATCTGATCGCCTATTGGGCGCGGATGGCGGACATCGTCTCGGTCGTGCTCATGACCCTGCTGGCGCTTCCCTTCGTGCTCGGCGCCATGAGTTCCACGGGGACCGGTGTCCGGGTCCTCATAGGACTGTTGATCGGCCTGGCCTACTACGTGACGGCACAGGCCTTCGCCAACAGCGGCCAGGTATTCGATCTGGATCCCCGCGCGGTCGCATGGCTGCCCGCGGCGGCCCTGCTGCTGGTCAATGTGCTGGCGTTCTCCAGGGTCCGCTAGCAGCATCCCTGCGCGTCAATCCCGCAATGGCGGCGAACGGCAAGCGAGATACATGCCCGCTACGGCTCCCGGACCACACGGGTCCCCGAGAGCCGATCGTGCCAGCAAAGCCCGTCCGGGTCCCACCAGGCCCATATGAGGCCCAATCCCGGAGGCAGCAACAACAGCCACGCGGACAAGTATCGAAGCGCCGCCTGCCGCCAGTTCACATCGTTGCCGTCCATGGCGGTCACCCGCAATCTCCAGGCTCTGGCTCCGAGAGTCCGGCCGCCGCGGGTCCAGGAAATGCCGAAGAAGACGAAGTTCGCCGCCAGCAGCAGCGCGTCGTACCACCACGATGCCGGCGGTATGGCCTCTCCGCCGCGCAACAGGACGAGCACCAGCGTAAGCACCATGACCAGACCGGCAAACAGCAAGAGGTCGTAGAAGATTGCGGCGGCACGTCGGGGAAGACTGGCCAATGCGAGGTCGTTGCGGTTCATGAGTCGCCGGAAAGGGCTGTCATGCAAGCTGTCATGGTTGGCGCGGGTTGCGGCATGATACGCTAGCGGTGTTCGCCCCGGCGAGCGGAGCGCCGACGCATAGGGAAAAGGGTATTTCCATACAAGCCCGCGCCGTGGGAAACTGCGGTCACGGTCGCCAGTCGCCGATACGGCCGCGTCCGGAAGGGGACGGCCGCAGGCAAACAGAGTAGCGAGGATTCCGGGATGACGATGAAGCGATCGAAACTGACACGGCGCTCGATGATGAAATGGAGCATGATGTCGGCTGGCGCGTCAGCCGTGGCCGGCGCATTGCGCGCGCCGGCGTCCGCACAGGACCTGGGACCGGGCAATGCCCACGTCGGCGATGTGGGCGGCCGGGACCCGGCGCGGCTCTATACCGGCGAGCCCATCGAGGGCGGCGGTCAGATGGAGATTCGGCTCAACCAGTCGATCCACACCGACGATCCCCACGAACTGGAAGTCGCACGGCGCATGCGCCCCTTCGATCCGCTTTCCTGGTACACGGAATGGAACCGGGTCGCGCAGATCAACGAGGAAATCGCCGTGGGCTACGAAGAGCAGGGGCTGAACGTATCGGCCCACAACTTCTACCTGCGCGCGAGCCGCTTTCACCGCCTGTCCATCGTCTACCAGGAGGACACCGACGAGACGATGATGCCGGGCTACATGAAGTTCAGGGAATTCTTCGACAAGGCGTGGGAGTTGCAGGACCCGCCATTCGAACGGGTCACGATCAACGTGGACGGCAACGATCTCCTTGCCTACTTCCGCAAACCCAATGGCCCCGAGGGCACGCGCTACCCGGCCGTCATCAACTACCAGGGGGCGGATTCGCTGGCCGAAAACACCCTGAGCGGCGCCGGAGCCTACGTCGCCCGGGGCATGGCCTACCTGGTCATGGACCTGCCCGGGCAGGGCGCGCCGAAGCGGCTGATGAGCCTCCACATGCCGCCGGACACGGAACGGCTGGTTTCGTCGATCGTGGACTACCTGCGGTCGCGGCCGGACGTGGACCCCGAGCGCATCGGCCTTCGCGGCCAGAGCATGGGCGGTTATTCCGCGCCCCGGGCGGCCAGCGGCGAAAGCCGCATCAAGGCGGTGTGGATGGGCGCCGGCTCCCACGACGTTCTCCGCGACCTGTTCGAGTTCTATCCGCCGATCCGGGACCGTGTGCGCTGGATCATCGGCGCCGATGACCTCGCCGATGCGCGGCGCAAGCTCGTCGACTACACCGTGGAACACGTGGCCCACCGGATCGAGTGCCCGATGCTGATCGGCTACGGCCCCACGGATCGGATCATGGACCCGCAGGGGGCATACCGGCTGTACCGGGCCGCGGTCAATGCAGACCGCCAGATGTGGTCCGGAGCGGGGCATCCGCATCACGACGAAAAGTCGGGCGGGCCGCTGGATCTGCGCCTGCCGACCGGCCAGGACTGGGCGGCCAGGCAGCTAGGCGCTCACGGATGAGGTGAATGAAATGATTGCGATGAAGTATACCGCGCTGGTGACCGTAGCCGCCGTCGTTCTGACGTTCGTGCTGAGCATGCGCGTGGGCAAGATGCGCCAGGAACACGGCGTGAAGGCGCCGGCCACGTCCGGTCACCCCGGGTTCGAGCGCGCCAACCGCGTCCACCAGAACACCATCGAGCAAATCGTGCTGTTCCTGCCCTTGCTCTGGCTGGGACTTTATGTTCTGGGTGACGCCCTGACCGGCCTGATAGGAGCCGTCTGGATCGTCGGACGCATCGTCTATGCCAATGCCTACACCAGGGACCCTGCGGCCCGGCAGACCGGCATGCTCATCACCTTCCTGCCCACCGTGGCGTTGTTGCTGGCGACGTTGTGGGGCATCTTGCAGGGGTTCATCGCGTAGGCCTGTTCTGACGTTTGTCGTCGCCGATCAGCACCAGGAAGTTGGGCGGCCGATCCTGCGCCGGAACAGTTGCTGCCTGGGCGGCGAGTGCTGTCAACAGCAAGAACTTCAATCGTTTCATTATTTTCCGAGGTCCATATGTCGCGGAGTGTCCGTCGGAAATACGAATGCCGACCGCCGATTGGCTTCCCGGGTCGCGTAGGCCACGAGACCGTCATTCATGAACTCATTCACGCCCTCGCCGCCCGTGACCGTGACGATACCGATCGTGCTGTTCGCAAGTTCCGGTTCCTCGACCGCTTCGACAATCTGCCGGCCCGCCCGGGTAGATTAGCCGATTCTTCGCCGTTGCACTTGACTTCCAGCGCCGCGCCGGCGGAGGTATCGAAAGAAGGTCAGAGTCCCGGCAAGTCGACCAGCATGGTCAGGACCATAGCGCAAACCGGGCGCTACGGCATCCAGCGCGACGGGCGCCAAGGTCGGCTAAAATGCGGGCATGAGTCCTCGCAGATTACCTCCCAATCCGTTCGCGCCCGGTCCGGGCGAGACACCGCCTCACTTTGCGGGCCGGACCGCTCTGCTGGGCGAACTCATGGGCGCGGTCGAAGAAATGGGGGAGCGGACGAATCCAAACCCGCAACCCATGGTGATCGTAGCGCCTCGGGGGTACGGAAAGACCGCATTGCTCGACAAATTCAACGCGGAGTCCGCGGCGTCCATACCGGTGGGATCCCGGGTTGTGTGCACGACCGCATCGCAAATCAGAACGCCGGACGAACTGATCGCGGTGATCGCCGGCGACGAGTCCGGCGGTTACGAAACTACGGAAGGCGGCAGTGTCAGCATTGCCGGAATGGGCCTCGGCCATTCGGTATCGCGAAGGGTGTCCGTCGAGCGGTTTTTGGTGTCCGAATTGAAGCAACGGCCCACGGTCATTGTTGTGGACGAGGCGGGCGAACTTAGGCCCGAACCCGGGCAAGTGCTTCTGAACGCGGCGCAAACCGTAAGCAAGTCCCGGCACCCCCTCATGTTCGTGCTCGCCGGCACGCCAAAGATGTGGACCAGCCTCGCTCGGGCGTCCGCGACCTTTTGCGACAGGTATCCGCCCAAACCCCTGGCGTTGCTTTCTGGCGAAGAGAGCGCGGACACGATTGTCGGCCCCATGCGCGAGGCCGGCGTAGACATCGGGCCGGACGCTCTCCAGGAGGTTGTGAGAGAGGCGCAGGGCTACCCGTTCTTCCTGCAAACCTGGGGCAAGGCCCTGTACGGGCACGTTTCCCGCCATCGCGCGAGCCGGATCGATTCGTTGACCGTGCGGCGCGTCCATCCTGTCGTGCGCAGGGCCATCGCGGGCCAGTACGCAACCCGCACGCGCGAACTGGCGGCCGATGAGAACCTGCTGGGCGCAGCCGTGGCCGTCGCGCAATTGTTCGGGTCGGACGACGAGCCTCGGAATTTCGGCGAGATCACCAAGGCCATTCGATCAGGAGCAAGTGCCGGCGAGGACACGGCCGCAACCCTCATTCCGGATATTCGCGAGCGGCTGCACTCGCTTGGCTTCGTGTGGGAGACCCTCGAAGATCCCGACAGGGATTGCTGGCGTCCGGGCATCCCGTCGCTCATGACCCACGTGCTGTCCCGACACCGTGATCGGTCCGGGCGTGAGCCGCGGTGCGTGAGCTAGGAGGCGGTGGATGCGGCGGCAGGTCCCGTAGTCGATCACGGGAGCGGCCCCATTTTCGGCCCGTCGCCGACGACCCTGCCAAATAGGTATGGGCGCATTTGTGGTCCATTGGCCGAGTTCTGCAGGCAGGCGCCCACAAAGGTATTTCCCGGAAAATCAGAGGGTCATGTGGTTTTTACGCATGGAGAAGTGGCGCTCCCTAGGGGAATCGAACCCCTGTTTCAGCCTTGAGAGGGCCGCGTCCTGACCGCTAGACGAAGGGAGCGCCGTGATCGGTGAAATTCGGGCTGTTATGATAGCGATCTTTCGGGAACGGTGAAACTTGACCTGCTGGAAAGCTCGCGGTTCTCTCCAGTTGTCTGCTGCGGTCGCCCTGCGGGGCGTTCCGTAGCCTTTGCGGGTTAGCTCCGAAACTTCATTGAACGCCGCGGAAGATCAAGTCAGAGCCGCCCCTGCGGTCATCCGCAGGCCGCGGCATACGCTCAGCCGGTCCAATGTGTCCGGCAACGCGCTCAAGGTCCTCTACCGACTCAAGCGGTGCGGGCACCAGGCGTTTATCGTCGGCGGGGGCGTGCGCGACCTGCTGCTCGGACTCAGTCCGAAGGACTACGACGTGGTCACCGACGCGCGGCCCGAACAGGTCCGCGAGCTGTTTCGAAATTGCCGGCTGATCGGACGGCGATTCCGCCTGGCGCATGTGCGTTTCGGCAGGGAAGTGATCGAGGTGGTCACCTTCCGGTCGTCGCAAAGCGGGGCCGAGGACGACCGCGAGCACGCCGACAGCGGCCGGATTCTCCGGGACAACGTCTACGGCACCATCGACGAGGATGTCTGGCGCCGGGATTTCACGGTCAACGCGCTCTACTACAACATCGCCGACTTCACCATCCGGGACTACGCCAGCGGGATGGACGATATCGCCAGCCGCACCCTGCGGCTGATCGGCGACCCGCAGACCCGGTACCGCGAGGACCCGGTGCGCATGCTCCGGGCGGCGCGCCTGTCGGCGAAACTGGGCTTCAGGATCGCGAAGCGCACGGCAAGGCCCATCGGCGAAATGGCGGAATTGTTGCAGGACGTGCCCGCGGCAAGGCTGTACGACGAAACCCTCAAGCTGTTTCAGGCCGGCCATGCCGCTGGCAGCCTCGAGCGACTGCAGCAATTCGGTCTGTTCCAACACCTCTTCCCCGACACGGCCCGGTCGCTTGCGTCCGACGAGAGCGGTGTGGTCCTCAAGTTCATCCAGGCGGGCCTGAACAACACCGACCTGCGGGTGAAGGCGGAGAAGCCGGTCACGCCGATGTTCCTCTTTGCCGTGCTGCTGTGGTTCCCCATCCGGGAAACCGCCGAACGGATACGCGGCGAAGACGGCGGCAGCGAAATCGAAGCCTTTCTGGACGCCTGCGACGAGATCGTCGGGGAGCAGCGCGAATACACCGCGTTGCCGCGGCGATTCAGCTCCCCGATGAAGGAGATGCTGCTCATGCAGCGGCGCTTCCACCACCGGCGCGGCGCCCGCGCCCGCAGGCTGTTGCAGCACAGGCAGTTTCGCGCCGCCTACGACTTCCTGCTGTTGCGCGCGGAGTGCGGCGATGCCGACCCCGAACTGGCGCGCTGGTGGACCGAAGTCCAGGCGCTCGCGCCGGAGGAGCAGGGCCAGGCCTTTGCCGTGAAGCGGCGGCGGCGGCGCCCGCGCCGTCGCCGACGGGCTTCGCGCCGCCCCGCCGCAGGTGGGTCGGGTCACGGCCGGGCGGGGTAGGATCGAATGGCGCTGCCTTCGAACAATCCCGGCTACGTCGTCGTCGAAGGGCCGGTCGGTTCGGGCAAGGCGGGTCTGGCCAGCCGGCTGGCGGAGAGTTTCGATGGCGAATTGATTCTCGACAACCCGCGGGAGAACCCGTTCCTGTCGCGCTATTTCCAGAATCACCGTCAGGCGGCGTTGCCGTCGCAGCTCTTTCTCCTCTTTCAGCGGGCGCGCGTGCTGGACCACATTCGCCAGAGCGACCTGTTCTGCAACGTTCGCGTCACGGATTTTCTGATCGACAAGGATCGCCTCTTCGCCGAACGCGTCCTGGACCGCAGCGAGTTCGCGCTGTACCGGCAGGTCTACCAGACCCTTGACATGAATCCACCCCGGCCCAATCTGGTGATCTACCTGCAGGCGCCCCCGGAGGTCCTCCTGCGGCGGATTGCCAGCCGCGGTCTGGAGACCGAAAAGGGTATCGATCTTCGCTATCTGGAGCGGCTGTGCGAGGCTTACGCCAATTTCTTCTACCAGTACGATGAGGCGCCGCTGCTCATCGTGAACGCGGCGGAATTCGATCCCGCCCAGCGGGACTCGGACTACCGGGAAATGCTGCGGGAAATCGGGCGCGTCCGGCCCGGACGGCAATTCTTCAATCCGGCCGCGACGACGATCGTCTAGCGGCCCGGAGGATTCGAAATGTACAAGCAACTGCAACAGCGGGGCATGCCGTCCCCTCCGGTCAACGTCTCCACTCTGCGGCAGATGAAGGAGGATGGCGTGCCCATCGCCTGCCTGACCGCCTACGACGCCAGCTTCGCGCAACTGGTCGATCTGGCCGGCGTGGACCTGGTTCTCGTCGGCGATTCCCTGGGCATGGTCATCCAGGGGCACGAAACCACCGTACCGGTCACCGTGGGCGACGTCGTCTATCACACCCGGATGGTGGCGCGCGGAATCAGGCGGCCATTCCTGGTCTCCGATCTGCCGTTCATGAGCTACGCCTCACCCGAGCAGGCGCTGGACAACGCCGTGCGGCTCATGCAGGAGGGCGGCGCGATGATGGTCAAGCTCGAGGGCGGCCAGAGCCAGGTCGATGTCGTGTCGTGCCTTGCGCGGCACGACATTCCCGTGTGCGCCCATGTCGGACTCAAGCCGCAGTCGGTGCACAAGATCGGGGGCTTCAAGGTTCAGGGCCGGGAACCTTCGGCCGGACGGCAGATGGTGGAGGACGCGAAGGCCCTGGAGGGCGCCGGGGCCGATGTGCTGCTGCTGGAATGCGTACCCAACGAGGTGGGCGAGAAGATCTCCGGGGCGATTCAACTGCCCATCATCGGCATCGGCGCGGGCCCGGCGGTAGACGGCCAGATCCTCGTCCTGTACGACATGCTCGGGATCACCCTGGGCCGTACGCCGCGCTTCGTGAAGAACTTCATGGAAGACGCGGACTCGCCGCTCGAAGCCCTCCAGGCTTACGTTCTCGCCGTGCGCAACGGCGATTATCCTTCCGGCGAGCACTGTTTCTCCTGATAGAATGCGCCCGTTTCGGCGCGAGGAGAGATCAGACGTGGACATTCCGGGCGTTCCGCTGCAAGGCGCCTATACCACGAAGGCCGTGCGCGAGCTGGTCGGTAGCTGGAGATTGACCCGCCAGACGGTGGCCCTGGTTCCCACCATGGGGAATCTGCACCGGGGGCACCTGAGTCTGATGAATATCGCGCGCGAACATGCCGACCGCGTCGTCTGCAGCATCTTCGTCAATCCCGCGCAGTTCGGGGCCGGCGAGGACTATGAGTCCTATCCGCGCTCCCTGGCCGACGATGAGTCGCTGCTGGCCGAGCAGGGGCTGGTGGACCTGGTTTTCGCGCCGGACGAAAAGGACATCTACCCGTACGGAGTCGAGGCGGCGGTCAAGGTGTCGGTGCCCCAGTTGAGCGACGAACTTTGCGCCGCGAGCCGGCCGGGGCACTTCGAGGGGGTGGCATCGGTGGTCCTGCGACTGCTCGGCATTGTCGCGCCCGACGTCATGGTGCTGGGGGAAAAGGATTTTCAGCAACTGGTGTTGCTGCGCCGTATGGTCCGGGACCTTCAGCTTCCCATCAAGGTGGTCGGGGGCTCGATCCAGCGGGAACGGGATGGGCTGGCAATGAGCTCCCGCAACCGCTATCTGAACTCGTCGGAGCGCCGCGCGGCGCCGAAGCTGCACGGCGAATTGAAGCGCGTTCGCGAGGCGTTGCATGACGGAGAAAGCGATTTTCGCGCCCTGGAAGCACAGGCTTCCCGTGCGTTGCAGGCGGCAGGGTTCGATCCCGAATACGTTGAAGTCCGCCGGGCAGGGGACCTGAGCCGGCCCAACGGCCTGGAGTCGGCCGGCGACGATCTGATCGTCCTCGCGGCGGCGTGGCTGGGCAAGGCGCGGCTGATCGACAACCTGCGAATCTAGTGCGGGATCCACCTGATGAATTCGGATCCGTGTCTATCGAGTTGATCCTGCACCAGCGTTGGCCGGCGCCCGGCCTCGAGCCCGAAATCACAGACGGGTCAGGCGTCTGCGGGCACGGTTGCCGAGGCCGTTGATCGATGCTGCTCCAGGGCCCAGTGCACGTGTTCCCGAACGATTTCCGAGGCGTGATCGATCCGGTCCCGTAAAGCGGCGGTGACCTCCGGCGTCGTCTCCGCGTTGCCCAAGGCGACCGCCAGGTTCCTCAGCCAGCCTTCGTAGCCGGCGCGGCGCAGGGCGCTGCCCCGGGTACCGGCATCCCAGTCGGTTTCGCTCCAGCGGAAAAGGTCAATCAGAAGGGCGGCGTCGAGACCGTGGCGCGCGGCAAAGTCCGCTTCGCTGCTGGGCACGGCAAACTTGTTCCAGGGGCAGACCAACTGGCAATCGTCGCAGCCGAAGACCCGGTTGCCGATGGCGCGCCGGAATTCCTCCGGAATGCTGCCGCGCAGTTCGATGGTCAGGTACGAAATGCACCGCCGCGCGTCCAGAACGTAGGGAGCGACGATGGCGCCGGTAGGACAGATATCGATGCACGCCCTGCAGCTCCCGCAATGGTCCTGGGCGGGTTCGTCCACGGGCAGGGGGATGTCGGTGAAGAGCTCGCCGAGAAAAAACCACGACCCGGTGTTCGCGTTGATCAGGTTGGTGTGCTTGCCGACCCAGCCAAGGCCCGCATTTTGCGCCAGCGGCTTTTCCAGCACCGGCGCGCTGTCCACGAACACGCGGTAACCGCTGCCCCCGGCACGCTCCCGGATGAACCCGGCCAGTCGCCGCAGGCGGGCGCGTAGCACCTTGTGGTAGTCCCTCCCCAAGGCGTAGCGGGACACGTAGGCGTGGGGCGACCTGTCGAGCATGCCTTCCGCGTCGGCACCCCCCTCGGGCCAATAGTCCATTCTTGCCGTGATGACGCGCACGGTGCCGGGCACCAGCTCCGCGGGCCTGGTGCGCTTGCTTCCGTGCCGGCTGAGGTAGCCCATTTCACCTTGGAATCCCCGGGCGAGCCAGGACCTGAAGCGGGATTCGGCCTCGCCGAGGTCCACGCCCGCGACGCCGACCTGCTGGAAGCCCAGCGCGCGGCCCTCACACTTGATGGCGTCGGCCAAATCGGCGAGTCGCGTCTTGTCCAGCCGGGGCGGGACGGTGGCGGCAGAGGGGGAATCGTGTGGGTGTTCAGTCTGCATCGAATCGGTGGGCGTTCGGGCCGTCGCTCCGGGTTGTCACCTTCGGCTTATTGTCAATTTCCGCATGCTGCCTTCGTCCTGTCGCGCTGGACCCACCGTCCTGAGCGCATTGCTCAGTCTAACCGGCGGGCACTGCAAGCAGAGCCCACGCGCGGCAGTCCCAAGGGGGGCGGTCCCTGGCGAAGCAGGCAAGTTAGTATATCGCCCATGGTAGCGCCCAGCCCCAGACTCCCCGAGGCGGTCTATACAGCCGACCAGGTCCGCGAACTGGACAGAATCGCCATTGAGGAGTTCGGGATACCCGGCTACACGTTGATGTGCCGCGCAGGCGAGGCTGCGGTTGCGGCGTTGCGCCGGCGCTGGCCTGCCGCGCAGTCCATCGCGGTGTACTGCGGAGCGGGCAACAACGCGGGCGACGGTTACGTGGTGGCGCGCCTGGCCGGGGGCCTCGGTTTGAGCGTCAGGGTCATCGCCGTCGTGCCGCCGGACCGGCTCTCCGGGGATGCGGCCCGCGCGTGGCAGGACTATCGAAAGCAGGGCGGGACGTTCGAGCCGTTCGACGCCGGCCGCGTGCCGGAGGAGGACATCCTCGTCGACGGTTTCCTGGGGAGCGGCCTGGACCGTGAATTGCGCGGCGACTTTCTGGCGGCCGTGACGGCCATGGAGGCGGCCGGTCGTCCCGTGTTGTCGCTGGATATTCCCACCGGGCTTCACGCCGATACCGGCCTGCCGCTGGGCGCCGCCGTCCACGCGGACCTGACCGTCACGTTCGTGGGGCTCAAGCAGGGCCTGTTCGTCGGCGATGGCGCCAACTTCAGGGGTGCGCTGGAGTTCGCCGGTCTCGACATCCCGCCTGCGGCCCATGCGCAGGTTGAGGCTCCGATTCGAAGAATCACGCGGGCCGACGTGCGGGCCATTCTGCCGCGCCGGCTGCGGACCGCGCACAAGGGCGACGCAGGCAGTCTCCTGCTGGTGGGCGGCGGTCCGGGCATGCCGGGCGCAATACGCCTGGCCGCCGAGGCGGCGCTTCGTTCGGGCGCCGGCCTGGTGCGCGTGGCGACTCATCCGGACTCGGTGGGTCCTGTCATGGCCGGTCGAGCCGAGGTGATGTGTGTTGGCATCGAGGATGCCGCGCTACTGGAGCCCTGGCTGCAGGCGGCGGACGGTGTCGTGCTTGGCCCTGGGCTGGGTCAGTCGGACTGGGCGCACGCAGCGTGGGAGCAGGTACTGGCCAGCGACCTTCCACTTGTTCTGGATGCGGACGGATTGAATCTGCTCGCGGAGGACGGCAGGGCGAGGGGCCGATGGATTCTGACGCCCCACCCAGGCGAGGCATCCCGACTGCTGGGAACATCCACCGGGGAAATTCAGGCGGACAGGCCGGGAGCTGCGGTGCGAATCGCCAGTTTGTTTCAGGGCGTAGCCATTCTCAAGGGCGCAGGGACCGTTGTTGCCGGGCCGGATGAGGGCCCGGTCAGGCTATGCGACCGGGGCAATCCCGGAATGGCGACGGCAGGTATGGGCGATGTCCTGGCGGGTATTCTCGGCGGGCTGCTGGTGCAATCGGGGGACCTTGCTGCCGTTGCGCGGGCAGGTGTGTGGATTCACGCTGCCTGCGGCGATGCCGCCGCTGAAAGCGGCGAGCGGGGATTGCTGGCGGGTGATCTGTTGGCGCACATCCAGCGCGCGGTGAACCTCCTTGATAGGGCCTGTTGACAGACCCTATCTTCCTACGCATATCCAGCCGCTGCCGAGCTAACGCCCGCACGGATTGGGGAATCGCGGAATGGCGTCCGTCGTCACAGCGTCATGTCGCATGTGCGCCAGATCATCAGCATCTCCCCGTCGCAGTCGGAACGTTCTCCGTCATTGCCGCCACGGCGAGCTTCGCAGAGGTAGCGATCGCCAATGTAGACGGCGGCATGGTGCCAGCGGGCGTGGTCGGGAGCATAGTTCAGTTTGAGTTGCGTGCTTACAATCTGTTGAGCTATCAAGCTGCCGCGTGATGAGCAGAAAAGCAGGAGATCTCCGGGGAGCCAATCGTCAAAATCGGGAACATACCCGAACTCACGTACAAACTGCGGGAGTATGTGAGGCTGCGACTGATTTGGTCGCCGCGCGGCGGCGATGTCCTTGGGATCAAGAACCTGCTGTGGCGGCACGGGCTACCTGGGCAGAGGCCACGCGACCGAACTTGTCGCTCTGAAAGACGACTTCAGCGCCGACCCGGAGGCCAAGATCGCGAAGCGGTTGCCCAGCGTAGTCCGACAGCTTGTCGAGCGTGAAGGCGAAACGCATGCCCTCGGTGGAGGCGACTTCGCACAGGCCGAAATCATTGATGCGGACCACCATGCCTTTGTTCTTGCTCATCGGGAATACTACGAATTGTCTAACGCGTGGGATGGTAGCACGGAGAAGGACCGATAAACCAGAGTCGCATCAATCATGGTTGCCCGGCACCCAGCTAATTCTTGTAAATTCAATATTATTAATGAGTTATGATTTCGAATCGTCGAAGTCAGAATAAGCGAGTTCTGACTACTCGGCTGCGTTGCTCTTGAGACGAGGCGATACTTCACCAAGGAGTCGGTCTATGTCCGCCCGTACACTGTCTGGCGCGCCGTCCTGCAAACTGACTCCCAAGTTGAATCTCAACTCGTGCCCTGCGCTGGCCGACAACAGATCCGGAATCCGGTCGGCCAAGTCCTGAATCTGGGTGCCGTCGAGTTCAACAGCATCGGCGGGCTTGACGGGGGGCGGGTCAGTCGGCCTTTCGGGCAATTTCAACCGCCAAGCGCCTGCGGATTCGTATCGCTCGCGCACGCTCGTATCGGTCCCAATGGTCTCCAGCCAGCGGCTCGTCACGGCGGCGCTGAGGCTGTCTCGAACAAGACCCCAGGGAACCGCTTCGCCCCTCGCGTGCGACAAGGCTCGCACGATGGCCGCCGCGTTCGTCTCGCCGTTTTCCCAGGCATCCGGCAAGGCTTCGGGCAGCAAATCCTGAACTTGGATTAACTCCGGCGGGGGCCGCAACAGAGCGTTGTCGCCAACTGCACTTGATGGAACATCCTCCCTCCAGCAGGATGTGGGGCCGCTCACCAGCCAGACCGTTCCTGCCGCGACAGCCCGTTCGACGGCTTCGCCGACGGCGACTTCGGAACAACGCGGAATGCTGAGCGTTTCGTCGTAGCCTTCCTTCGCGACTTCCACCGTGTGCTCCCCGGAAAAGTAATCCCGGACTTGCCGAAGCGTAACGCGCCCGTCCGTCCACAAGCCGGGCAGGGCATCCGGCGCCAGCAGCCGTTCGGGCAGCGCCGCGAGTTCGGCCTTTTCCGGCAGGACTGCCTCGATCATCGGGTCCGTCGCCGCCTCTTGATCCACCGTCTGCCGCCACCAGGTTCGGTCGGTGCCGTCCGGTCGCTTCAATCTCGCCACTAGCAGCCCGCGTTCCACGCCCTGCAGCACGGTGTCCAACAGAATTCTCGCGTTCAGCATCTTCGGCAGACGCGGGTCGCGGGCGAATGCTCCGGCCAGGTCCTTGACGAAGCGGGTGTCCTCGCCGTCGCGCCACAGGTCGTAGGGACTGTCCGGCAACAGCGCTTCGGCGTCCACCGGCGTTTCCTTGACGCGGGATCGGTCGTCGTTCTTGATTTCGGGAAACAGAGGCCCGGCGCTTGCGGCGAGCTTGAAGGCGTGGACCCTGTTTTGTTCGTTGACCGTCACGACCACCGAGTACGCCTGACGAATCATGTCCGGAACCCGCCGCCGAGCTTCCTGCAGCCGGCGCCGAAGACGCTCGCCCTGAATGGGATCGACGTTCTGATTCCGTAGTTGCCGCTCGACGTCCTCCCAACCCAGCAGCGAACGCACGGCGCCGCGCACCGCCGCCAGGCCGTCGCGCGACGGTACCGTCAGCACGAGGGCGTTGCGATGCACCCGCGGCCTGTTCGGTCCGGTCGTTTCTTCAATGTAGCGTTTTGCGGCGGGGCTGGGTTTGCCGGAGTCCGAGGCCGCGTCCGCGCCAAGAATCACGTAACGGAAGCCGCCGTCGTCGCCCACATCCCGGGGCGACCGCGGCAGCATGTGTACTTTCGCCCCCGCTACCGACGCGCCGCCGTCGAGGGCGCTCCGTGCGCCGCGGACCGCTTCCTGCAAACGCGCCTCCACCTCGTCGCTGGCCACCCGTTGCGCGCAAGCTTCGTCGTGCATTTGGCGGAGATTCGGACGGTTGCCGAGACGCCAGGACTTCGGCAGGCCATGTTCATCGTCGTCGTCCGAGTCTGCGTCGTCCAGGAACCAGGATATGTCCCGCCAGCGCCGCAACCCCTTGTCCATCTCGATGGCATCCGGCGACGCGCTTCCGGCCATTCGCAGGAGTTCCGGCGTATTGGCCTTGCCGCCGATGGGTTGAGAGTGCAGAAACACCGCCACGACCGCTTGTTCCGCTTCCCGGTTGTCGCGTAGCGTCGGCAACTCGTCCTGTATCTGACGCGCTTTCTCCAACTCGGCTTGCAGCAACCTGCCCCAGTCCGACGACCGGCCGGAGTCGGCCGTATCCGCCACGTTGGACAATTCCTTGACGGCATCGGAGATGTCGCCGCTGTCGGGCTTGGCCAGCAGCGCCGCCGGACCCACCAGCGGGCAGGTATCCCACCGCTCAGACTCGCGCAACGCCAAGGCCAGTGTGCGCAGAATGCCGCGTGTGCGCTGGAAGCCATTCAGTTGCGTCCACCGGCTGTAGAAAATGTCCGTCAGGTCCGGATGAAACGGGAAACTCCGCAGAAACCGGGCTTCTTCCTCGGACCGTTTCCTGGCAGTGGATCCGTCGAGTTTCGCCAGACCGCGCACCACGCCGATGACGTGGGCGCGGAAGGCATCCCGGTCGCGCAAGCTCTCCGGTTCGAAGAAACGTCGGCGCAGCACTTCGGCTACATCCTGTTTCTGCACCGGCAGCACGCCCTCTTCGCGCTGGCGGCGGAACACGGCGAACAACTCATTCATCAAGCCGCTGCCCAGTTCGCCCTGTTGCTTGCGCGGGTCGGTGGCGAGCAGCGACGCGACGATGGCGGCGCTGTCCACCTTGACCACGGCCTGGGTCAGGTACTGGAAAAAGTCGGCGATGCGTTCGCGCCATACCGGATCGAGTCCCGCCTTCTCGCGGGCGTACATCAGCACCTCATCCACGAGAACAAGTGTTGCCAGCCCGCAGTGTGAGGGTGTTTCGAGGAGTTTGGTGAGAAGCGGTTCGGCCGGCGGCGTTTCGCGCTCTTCGTCATGGCCATCGGCGTGAATTGCGCGCAGCCCATCGGCACCCGCGAGTTGCCAGGCCAATACGCTCCACGGGTGGCGCAATGTGCGCGTCTCGCCGCCTGGCGCCCGCACGTCTTCGATACCTTTTTCCACGTCGATCTTGTCGAAGCAGAGCGCCGCGATATGCGCTCGGGGCAGCGGCGCGCCCACATGTTCGCGGAACTCGCGCACGGCTGGCATGTCGGGCAGTGCATCCGGATTCCTGAACAGGTGATAGAGGGCGATCAACGTGTGCGTCTTGCCGCCGCCGTAGGTGAGTTCGAGTTGCCGAACCGCCTTGTCGCTCTGCCCGGCAAGGCGGGCTGCGACATCCTTCACCAACTCCCGCAGCGCGAGCGTGGGATATGTGAGCGCGAAGAACTGTTCCGGGTCTTCGTAAATCTGCCGCTTGCCGCGAGCCAGCATTACCTCGTGCAGGTCGGCGGCGAATTCAGCCAGCGTCAGTTCGCCACTGCGCAGTTCGTCCTTGAGGTGGACGAGTTCGTGCCAAGACTTGAGCCTGCTAGACATCATGGTGTGCCGTCCAATTCATCAGTCAGCCGGTTCGCGAGTGCGCCGAAGTCCTCCGGGCACTTTCGCCGAATCGCCGGAATACGACGCGCTGCTTGTTCACCCAGCGGTTTGCGTCCGCCTCCGGGTGTATCGGTGACGTTACGTATTCGAGCGAGCTCATCGAAGTAACGTTCCTTGACTTGTACTTCGGTGCGTACGTCCTGCCAACGCCAATTTGGAGGAAGGTCCAAGCCTGCGAGGGACCAAGTTTCCAGTTCCTCCCAGGCATTTTCGGCAAGGAAAATACGGTCGCCGCCGAATTCTTCCTCGATTTGGTCGAGTCGTTGCCGACGGCCTATTTCGCCGTCCCGGTCAACGCAGAGAATCAGAATATCCGTCATTCCTCCATGCTGCGCAACAACCTCGGCAAGGCGCTCGGACTTTAGCGCCTCTCCAACTCCGCCGAGAAGCGGGTCCCGACAAATGTCTACATTCGCGTTTGGTTTTCCAAGCGTTCGGAAAAGCCGGTGGAAGAGAGGTTTCAGGAGGTATTGATCCTTGCGGAAGTCCTCCGGGATGACGAGGACATTCATGCTTTGGTGCTTTGATCCTTTCTCTTGGCCTCGCTGAACCAGACTGCCGTTTCCAGCCAGCCGCCGGTATGAAGCCTTGCCAATCCCTGGGATTTTCGCAGCTCCTTCGCATTCGGCAGTTCGGCGATGGGTCGAATGACCGCATCATCGGTATCCGGTCGGCGACAAACAACGGATGTGTTCTCGAAGGTCCTGTCGCTGATCATCGACAGAAACTCCGGTGAATGGGTGGTGGTTACTACCTGAATTTGTCCCTTGGCGGTTTGTTGTTCGATAAAGTCGAGCAGCAGATGCAGTCTCGATGGGTGAATGCCATTATCGATTTCTTCGAACACATAAAGGCCGGAGGGGTTCGTGCCTAGAAGCGCCGCGAGTATCGCGAGAAAACGCAAGGTGCCGTCCGACGCCGAATAGGCGGATACGGTTCTGCCGCTGGCTTCCCGGAAAGAAAGATGGATTCGGCCGGCAGGATCTGGCGCAAACTCGAAGTCAACGACATCCATCGGTGTCAACTCGCGCGTCCATTCCAACAACGCGTCACGCCGACTTGCGTCTTGGCATATATCCCTCAAAACGGTTGGCAGGTTTTCGCCTCTGTCGCCCAAAACAGTCTGGCCGGGAAAAGCCGGCTGGCGAATGCTGTTCGGCGATAGATCAAGAAAACGCCCGTCGCCAACGTTGCCGAGCAAATCGATAACGTGCTCAACGCGCAGTTTATTAAAGTCGTCCGCCTTTTTGTTTTTCCCAATCTGTGAGAAGACAGGTTGATTGTTGCGGGCTTTCAGTGATTTGCTTTCCCCTAGAAAACCATACAAATCTACTCGTAAACTTCCGTCATCATCTTCGTCCAGCACATTGAAGACCAATTCGAGCGGCTCATTTTCCCCAATACGGAGTTGCTCTCTTGTAACCAGAAGCCCTTCTTCGACAATGTTGTCGACGCCGACTCCGATCTCGTAAGACGCAGTGGATGGAATGATGCGAGGCACAATCAAATTTACCTTCAACCAAAATTCCGAATGCCCAAAACGGACGATCTCATTGGCGCTTCCCCTAATCGCTTTCCATTCGACCTGACCGCCGGCGCCATATTTGCCGCCGACGATTTCCGAAAGGCTATAGCCGCGGCCTATGCCATGAAGAAAGCGGAACGCATCCCGGATATTGCTTTTGCCGCTGGCGTTCGCCCCCACGATCACGGTGAACGGCCCCATCCGTAGCGTCTCGTCGGCGAAGTTCTTGAAGTTGGCCAACTGAAGTGAGGTAATCATGCGCTCACCGCGGGGAACCAAGTTTGTAGAGTGTCTCTCAATTCCCCGAACGCGGGGCACTCGCAACCGAGCACGGACACGGTATCTGCCAATTGACCGAATAGTGCGGCGGAGACGCGCTGATCCGCTTTAGCCAGTGCGGCCCCCATGGCTTTCTTCGGGTCGGGAGGCTTCGCCTCATCATCAGGCCAATGACCTCTATTGCGCAACCAATTCTTGAGTTCAGAATAGCTGTTCCAGCCGAGAACTCGGGGAACCTCGTTCGAGGCGCTCCACACCCAATTTTCAAGTTCGGGTTCGATCACGATGGCTTTCGACCTTCGTTCCCATCCATTGCGCGACAAATCCCGTTCAACTTCGAGTTGAATTGCGGCCCGTGGCGCGTCGTCGCGGCCGCAGCCATCCCGGTCGAAGATAACGATTGCGTATTCGTACTGGTTCAGAAATGGACGCAACGATTCGGGAGCATCCGTACGGCAGCCGGGGTCGCGATGCCGGTGTTTGTCGGCCCTGTAGCGAACCTGACGAATGCCAAGAGACCGGGGGCGCTTCAGCAAGCCTTCCACCGTTGTGCGCATATCCAGGTCGGCCGCAAGGACGAACAGATCCTTCATCCCAGAATCTCGGAGGCGAAGAACAGATCGACATCGGCGGCGCTGCGCCAATGGGCCAAGTGCGGGTGCAGGGCGCCGGGAACAATCCGTACCGCGCCTCCCTTGTCCGAGCTGAAGCACAGTACGTTTCGGGGTTCGGTACACACCAGGAATTCGGGTGAGTGAGAGGCAACGAGTACCTGGGAGTCCCACATCGAAGACAGGGATTGATAGACTGTTTCGACCGCACGAGGATGAATCCCGTTCTCCGGTTCCTCCAACAAATAGATGCAGCCGGAATCGGGCAGGTAAGCGATGAGTGTCAGCGCGAGCAGCCGTAACGTACCCTCAGAGACTCCCCAGGAAGGCACTTCCACGCCGCTCAAATAGCGAATCATCAAGTAGGCATGCCGGTCTTCCTCGCGCTCAACTACCCGAACGCCAGCAACTCCTGGCACTGCCGTGCGCACATGATCCATCCAACGGGCAAATCGCGCGCTGTCGACTGCCTTGAGCCTCCGCACGGCCCAAGGCAGATTCGACCCGTCCCGCTCAAGCGGTCCATTGATGGCCCTCGGCGGACTTGGGGTTTGCAGGCGCCTGCTGTCCAGGAAAATCAATCGGCACTCGTTCTTGAACGTATGCGCGAGTCGATCATCAAGAAATACGGTGCGCATCCCGCGTCGCAAACTATTTTCCCCAATATGGTCAAACCAGCGCTCGCGAGCCCGTTTGGGCGCAAACGGCGACGGGCCATGAGACAGTATCGAGTTGGGAACCGCATCCGGCGACCGGGGCGAGATGCTCATTCCAGCATGTTGTCCTGCTACATCGAGGTTTTCCGCAGCGATGCGGATATCGCCATCGGTCTCGCAAACCGCCAGTTCGTAACGAAGCAACGGACTGTCGATTTCTCGCGATGGTCGATCAACAGTTGAAGAGTCGGGAGCGTCGAACTCCAGGGCGATCTCAAACTGTAAATTGTCCTTGGGCCGACTCCAGACCAGATCCTGGAAGTTTTTCGTGCGTGCGTCGACGGCATCATGCAGTCTGCCGGACAGGACCTCGCTCGCGAACGCGATGGCGTCGAAAAAAGCGCTTTTGCCACTGCCGTTCGGGCCGACCAGCACATGAAACCGGTCGAGTTCCACGTCTACGTGGCGCAGGCAGCGGTAGTTCAGGGCTTGTATCCGGCGCAGCATGGCGGAATCCTACAGCATTGACTGCTGGCGCGGCGCGGGCGCTCCGCCCTGGGCGGCGAGGTGATTCTGAATGTATTCCAGGGTGGCCCGTTCCTCCGAACCCGCCTCGGCGAGTTCGATCAACGCCTGCACGACGCGGGCGAATAACTCGTGGCGCCACAGGCCCCTGCTCTCCAGGTAGGCGTCCACACGGCTCTGCTCGCCGGTCTTCCACAGGCGCATCAGCTTGTGGACGCAGTCGATCAGGGGCGGAAACTGGCCGTCAGGCGTCGGTTCGCCCAGGTTCTTGGCAACGCGGCGGTTCCAGGGTTTTAGGCGCACTTGGCTTCCCATGCGTGCGCCTGCGGCGTTCCCGCCCCCGCCGCCTTGAGCGCTGGCATTGCGCTGGCCCCGGATAAGGATGTCCAGACGGCCGGCTAGTTCGGTGTCCGAAACGTTGCAGGAGACCGCGTAGAGGATGCAGGCACCGGCCGGAGCTGGAGCGAGGCCGAAGTCGTTACGATGCAGCAGGTAGTACGTGGTGAGGTCGTCGAGTTCTTCGGCCGCAGCGCCTTCTTCCCTGAACAGGCGGCTCACTACGAAGCCTACGACCATGCGCCGCACATGGCGCAGGAACTCCGCCACCGTTAACCGCGCGCCCGGGGAGTCCGTCTGCTTCACTATCGGATGCTTGCTGAATGCTTCTAGCGCCGGCCCAGTGGCGGCCCAGACAAAGTCCGGGCCGCGGATACCGGCGTCCCAGAACTCCCGCAAACGTTCCGTGATGTTGGCCTGCATCTCGGCGAGAACCTTGCGGTCCCAGCCAGGCCGGGCCGTTTGCGGACGTTTCTTGCAAACGAGCCAGATGGAGGACGACAAGCGCGCGCCGCCGGCGACCTTGTTCTGCATCTCAGTTTGTATTGGCCAGGACGCGACCACGACGAAACCGGCCCGGATCAGGGCAGATACCAGCGTCTCCCAAGCTTCGGGCTGCTTGTTGGCGAATACGACCACCAGCCGCCCGTCATTGTTTAGCATGCCGAGGCAGTTTCGGAATACGCGGAACATCCCGTCCTCATATGCGGCTCTGGAGGCGGCGGAATCGGAATCGAAACGACTGGGTTGATCGACCAACTCTCCATCTTGTTTTTCACGGTCCCACTTTGGTCCAAGCGCGTTGGCGAACACGGAGTCGGTTTCCGTGGACAGTCCGTACAGAATGCGCCGCAGCCAGACATGGAAGAAGTCCATCAGGTCGGAATAGGGTATGGCGTCGTAGTAGGGCGGGTCGGTGCATACTAGGTCCACGCCGTCGACTTTCAGGTCGGTGGCGCTTGCCGTTTCGATTTTGGGTTCAGGCGCGGCGTGCAAGGCTCTGTCGGCATGTTCGACATTGCGGACGACCCATTCGGCCATGGCAGCGAACCCGCCAGAAGATTCGGAAAGCGGGTTGACTTCGCAGTAGTCCCAGACCATTGGCAGCGCAAACCGAGCGAATGTGCTGCGTAATTTCTCACCTCCGTTATGCCACGAGCACAGCGCGCTGCTGTAGTCTGTGAGCTTGCTGAAAATGCAGGAAAGGTAAACAGTAAGCGCCGCGCGCCAACCTGGCGAATAACCTTCGGAGCCATCCGAGTAAAGGTCCGAGTCCACAGGCCAGGAACGGATTTCACGGATGAACGTGCCTAACGCCAGCAGTTGCCGGTCGGTGAATAGCTTGCGCCAAGTGTCGAAACCATAACGCGGCAGGCCCGAAGCCCCGCGAGAATTGGGCGATGGCCGTGCGGCGTCGATGGTTTCTTCGGGCAACCCATGGGGGATCTGCTCATAAAGGCGGCATAATTCATCTCCTTCCAACTTCGCCGCCTCGATTTCCTCGTTCGTCGGCAGCCGGTACTCCTTACCTTGCTGGCCGTCCACGACAACGGCTGTCATGCGAGACCCCATCCGCCCGCTGCGCCCCGCCGCCCGCAGGTCCGCCATCGTCGCGATCACTTTGCACGAGGGACAGGTCACGCCGCTGCCGGACATGGTGCCGGCGGCGTCAGCGTTGGCGGAGGCGTCGTGATCGATTCCGAACGCCACGCCCGCCTCGTCCGTAGTCAAGGTCAGCAAGACATGCTTTGCCTGTTTTTTGCAGAGCCAGAGGGTCTTGAGCAGCGGTACTTCCTTGCGGCACCCCGAGCAGGGGACTGTTCGCGCCCACAAATAGGCAACTGTCGGTTTCGCGACCCAACGAGGGTTGGTTTCGTCTTCCAGATACAGCGAGTCGAATTCCGCGTTGAGCGACTGCGCCGACACCTCTCCGTCCTCATCTGGAACCAGCAGACGCCGCGCCCTGGGGCGATAACGTTTTTCCGGTAGCGCCCGCCTGCGGGACCTTCCCTTGCGCCGTACCGGCTCGAACTCGGCGTACGTTGGGTACCGGCTGGCCAGGTGCTTGCGGACCCGTGCGAGTACATGGCGGCCCCATGCGCGCAGATGCCAGGCAAGATCGGCTTCAACCGTCGCATTGACCAGGAAAGAACCCGAAGACGCGAGTTGCCGAGATGCAGGCTCGTAGTGCCCGAAAATCGCCAGCCCTTCGCGTAGCGCCTTCTTGCTCTTGACGCCTTGGGCTTTCAGAAACGCGGTCATGAACTCCCGGTCAAGCAAGGCGAAATCGGGCAATGGCCGCTTCTGCCCGGCCAGCAGGTGGGGGTAGTGCAACGTGCAGCGCAGAATGAACCAGGCGACGGGATTGATATCCGCCGCCACGGCCTCGCAGCCGAGCCGCATCGCCTCCAGCGGAATGGCGCCCCCGCCCGCGAACGGGTCGAGTACCCGCGGTGCATGCCCGCCGTAGGCTTCCAATATTTCGCGGCGGAACACTTCCAATTCCCCCGTGGCACCCGGTTTTGTCCCTGCGGCGGCACCCTCGCGACCCCAGTGCGTTATGCCGCCCTGGGTAGCCTCCCGCATGCGCTCGCCGGACTTGTCCGGGACTTCCACAATCGTCCCGGCCATGCGGCGCAATATGTCCCGCCGCGCCTCCGTCGTGCCGGGGTCGCGTAGCAAGGTAGCGAGCAGCGCCGCCCGGCTCGCCGCCAACGGACGCCGCGCCGGCCAGATATGCAGCGTGGATATGTGGCCGTGCCGAACGTTTTTCTCGTGGACGGAGTCCAGGGAAACCTGTTTCAGCGGGAAGGCAGCCTCAATCAGGCGGCGGTCGGTCAAGACGCCCCTCCCCCCGCGTGCTTTCGCCCGAGGTGGCTCGCGAAAGATGCGCACGCCCCGAGCATGAATGGCGTCAGCCGCGCCGGAAGTGTCATGTCGCCTCGATCCTGAGAAAAACCGGGATTTCCTGATTCTCGCTCACGACCTTCCGAAGGTCGATTACTGTCAGACACGCTCATCGCAAGGCGCTCATGAACTGTCAACTTCAGCAAGCCTGTTGCTACACTGCCTGGATACTATCTCCGCAAAATCACAAGGCAATGCGTTTCCGATGACATTGCAAACATATTCCATGTATGGGGTATCGAACAGATACTCATCTGGAAACGTTTGCAGCAATGCCGCTTCCCTAACGGAAATTGTCCTGTTGGCGATGGGATGTCCGAAACGGCCCTTGCTTAGCGTGGTGCAGCCGCCTGTAATGGTTGGCGAGGGACTATCCCACTCCATACGCCCGTAGACGTTGCTGAAGCCTCGATAACCATTTCGATGACATTCGGGTCGAAGCGATTCCGGTATCGTCGTCCAACTGGCGCCAGCTCGCGCAGCCTGTATCCTCTTGGTATTCTCCGGCGACATAGTCCTGACGACATGCCAGCTTGACCGTTCTATACCGCCATTCTTCTTCGCATTGTCCAGCGTAACCGGTTCGTTCATGTGCCCTATCGTGTCCTTGACCGTTTTCCATGACAACAAACCGTCCTGCGGTCTTTTGGCGTGGGTCGGTTTGGGCAACTCGATCGAGAATCCGAGTCCACCGAGCAACACAAGTCGGCGGCGAAACTGCGGAACACCATAGTCCGCAGCCTCCAGAATGCCGTCTGTCAGGCAATAGCCTGTTCGTCGAAGGCGCCGTTTGAGATCTTTGTAAACGGCGCTCCCCTGGTTCGCCAAACCCGGCACGTTCTCCATCATGATCGCCCGTGGGCGCATCTCTTCGGCCAGACGGGATATTTCGAAAATCAGTTCATTGCGAGGATCTTCGGTTTTGTATTTCGCAGTCAAGCTAGTGAATCCCTGACAAGGGGGACAGCCAGCCAGCAAATCAACGGTCTCGCCTGAACACAGTTTGCCCAGATCGGAGCCAGTTACCGTTGTGACGTCTTGGCGCAATGCATGCACCTCTGGATGGTTGGCTGTGTAGGTGGAAAAAGCGTGCTGTTCAAGTTCCACCGCCGCGACAACATCGAAGCCCGCTCGCTTTAATCCAACGGTCAACCCGCCTCCGCCCGAGAATACGTCTATTGCCTCCAGAGTCATGTCAACTGTCCGTAGTCTCAATGGTCAGGGCTTGCTGTCGCCGGGCTTCTTCCAGGAAATCCTTGTGTACTTCTTCGGTTTTCAGTAGGAAGCTTCGCCAATTAATATGAGTCAGTTTGTCATTCAGGTAGCCTTGAAAGGCAGCGCGCTGAGCACCCGTAAGAGCTAATTCATCGCATACAAGGGTAATGTGGAAACCGTGAAAGAATTTACCGAAGTCCGTGTTCGCACTATCAGCGAGAAACTCCTGCATGCAATCATGGTAGTTGATGATTCTGTCCATTTCATCGTTGGCTAGGGCGTGGCCGGGTCTCTTTATTTCAACGATCTGAGCTATGCCTTCTTGGCTGGACAAGACGAAATCCGGCCTTTTTCTTGGGGGCTTATCCCGATAGGTTGACAACATGACGTCCGGTTATGCGTTCCCCGAAGTATCCGTCGCAAACAGTCGGTTTAGCGGAATGCCATGCTCTCATGTTATGGGGAACTCCCTTTGTCAACCTATCGGGATAAGCCCCCAACCTTGGCGGCGCGGTGCATGGCCGCTTCGGCGGCAACGAAATCGGGATCGCGTGAAGTATCGGATGGCACGTTCCTTGATGTGTTCATTCATTGTCCTCTTCGGCGATGAATCCGGGAGTCGCGCCGGAATTGTCATACAGTTCGGATGCATCGACCAGTCCCCGATGGGTTGCCTTGTAATCGAGCATGATCAACTTCCCGGCTCCGCAGCATCTACCAGCGACTTCGCCGAAATTGCGTAAGCCCCGGTCTCCCGCTCCGCCGCGAACAACTTGCTGAACGGGTCGCGCACGCGCACCAGGCGGGGGGAGGGCGTAGCGCAGTTGAAAACTACGTACAGCCAATAATCCGCGCCCAGGTTGCAGGCTTGCTTCCACTCGTTGGCCTCCACCTGGATGGCCTCGCGTCCGGCGCGTCCCTTCACCTCGATGTGCCGAATTTCGCCTCCGCGCTGGGTGGCGAGCAGGTCGAAGCCCGGCCAGTCGGCCAATCCGGCCGCGCGGGCGAGCGCCGGCTTGCTCACGTCCAGTACGTCCGCGCCCTGTTCATTCTCCCACGCGCTGGCGATGCGGACGGCGATTTGTTCGACGGTTTCATCGTAACGCTTGCCTTCGTCGGCGCCGGTCGCGGGTGCCGCCAAAGCATGGAGGATGAAACGGACGCTTCCCGGAACGATGCGGTCCGGTTCGGATTCCAGTGCCGCGAGCGCCCGCGCCTTATCCTCCGTCAGGGATCGTTGTCGCCGTTTGACGGTGTCGAGTTCCTCCGCTGCCGCGGCGGCATCGGTGGGATCAATGGGATCAATGGGGATCTTGGTATTCCTGCGGTTCCTGTTGTTTCTGGCGAGCCGCGCCCGTTGGCCAGCCAGGTCCGCGATGCCAAGGTCGAACCCCGCGCTCACTTGCCGACGGCGTTGCGGCAATTCGAGACGCAGCGCGTCCCGCCGTTCGCCCACAAGTTGCGCTTGCGCCAGTTCCCCCAGAAAGCCCGCCGCCTCGGCGCGTAGCGCGATGCCCCGGCTCGCCAGGGGAATGGCCCCGGGCGCGACATGGCCGCCGCCGTGCAGCAGAAGCAACGGTTCCACTATGCTCTCCTCGGGTGCGCCATCCGCAGACTGGCGCACGGCCAGCAAGCGATGTTCCAGTACCTGTCTGGGCGCATCGGCGGTAGCCTCGATTTCCGCCGAAGCGATGGCGAGGTGAAACAGATAGGGCTCTTCCGCCTTCGGATCGACAAAAATGCCGCCGCGCATGGCGTCGTGGGCGAAGCGGTCGATGACCTGCGCGGCGAGGGCATCGAACACCGGTTCGCCGGGGTGCAGCCAGATGCAATCCGCACCGGGCTCGACGCGGTGGACGCACAATCGTTTCCGCGCTTCGGCGGGATAGTCCGCCAGCACGGGCAATAGGCCGTCGAGCGCCCCCGCGCGTCGTGGCGCGAGAGAGAAGTAACCGTCGAGGTCGCCCCGAATGTCCAGATCGAGCAGCGAGGCGCTCCTTTCCACGAATCGGCGCACATAGCCGGGCAGGAGTTGCAGATACCGTTCCCGCTGCATGTCGGTGCGCAACCCTTCGAGCCGCGTGGCCACATCGCCGGTGGGGCCGTAGGCTCTTCCCTCGGCTGCCTCGACGCCGTGTACGCGCTCGCCGGACACTGTGTCGCCAATTCGGGCCACGGCTTTGCGCTCGCCTTCGTCGGTCAGCGCTTCAGTCATGTAGTCCGTGAGCGAGGTGTTCTCGAACAGCCTGCCGATCACGTCGAATACCTTGTCGGAATCGAGTTCCCGGCGGACCGCTTCGAGCTTCTTGAGCAGCACCTCCAGCACGCGGCCCTCCCTTGTGCTGGTGGCCACCAGGTTGACGATGCGCACGTCGCGGGTCTGGCCATAACGGTGTATGCGGCCCATCCGCTGTTCCAAACGGGCTGGATTCCAGGGAATGTCGTAGTTCGCCATGAAGGCGCAGAACTGCAGATTGATGCCCTCTCCCGCGGCATCGGTGGCGACGAGGTAGCGCGCGCCGCCGGGGCGGCGGAAGCGCCTGACCTGCCGGTCGCGTTCCGGCCAATTCATGCCGCCATGGATCTGCGCCACGCGCCCGGCATGGCCGAGCCCTTCCAACCGGCGGACCAAATAGTCCATGGTGTCGCGGTGCTCGGTGAAGATGAGCCACTTTTCGTGGGCATGTCGCGGGTCTTCAAGCACTTCGCGCAGTTTCTCGAACTTGGATTCACTGCCGGAATCGAGAATGGCAACGGCCCGTTCGTCCAGGCCTTTGAGCGTTTCGATTTCCTCCTCCAGCTCCTCGATTGAGACGGACACGACCGCGCCGAGCACGGCCATTTCGTAATCCTCATTGGCTTCGCGTGCACCGTCGTCGCGGGCGTCTTCGTCGGCACCGTGGTCGTCAAAGAAATCGCGCCGATAGCGCCCATCCAGCTTGCTTTGACGTTGCCGCAGATTGGCGTCGGTCAAGCGCCCGGTCCGCAAATCTTCGACCACCCCCTCCAGCTTGCCGATGCGCCGCCGGAACGAGCGCGAGAGCGCCCACGCTGAACTGGCGAGCCTGCGCTGAAAGACGCCCATAGCCAACCGGGCGGCGCCTCGATTCCCGATCGTTCGGCCATACGTGTCGATGAGATAGTTCGTGGTTTCGTCGTACAAGGCTTGCTCGCCCTCGGGACCCGGGCCGAGGGCGTAGCCGAAAGTGTCGCAGGAGCGCCGGCGGTACAGCGGCTTGCCGGCAAGGTCCAGCATTTCCTCCTTGGTGCGGCGAATGAAGTGCCGGCATCGGTCCGCCGACGGAAAACGCCGGTACGCCTCGCTGGTGGTAAACACGTGCGGGTCGAGCAAGCGCCAGAGATGATGGTAGGGCGAGTCCTTGCCCATGTGCGGAGTGGCGGTGAGCATGAGCAGGTGGCGGCTCGACCACGGCAGACCTCCGAAGTCGCCGTCCGGGTCGGCGCAACCGGCCAGAGCTTCGGCCAATCGGTAGCGACGTGTTTTGCGAGTCCGTCGATTCTCCGTCGAAGCGGACAGTTTGTGCGCTTCATCGAAGACGACGAGATCGTAGGCTGGCGTCGCTGCGCTGGACAATTTGGCGAACAGGCGCTCGCCGACCATCGTATCCAGGGAGACTATGACCAGATCGCTGCCTAGATCGTTAAAGGGGTTGCCGGTGCGCGCGTCGGGCCCGGTGACGATGCGGAACGGCAACCGAAACAGTGTGCGCATCTCCCGCTCCCAGTTACCGACGAGACCGGCCGGCGGCACCACAAGCACACGCCGGATGCGCCCCCTGGACAGCATCTCGCGCACCGTCAGGCCGGTCATGATGGTTTTACCGGCGCCGGCGTCGTCAGCGAGCAGGAACCGCAACGGCTCCTGCGGAAGCATATGCTCGTAAACCGCGATGCGTTGATGAGGCAGCGGATGGATGCGGGAGATTTCGCTGGCGAAGGCCGGATTGAACTGGTGACCGTAGGCGAGGCGCCAAGCTTCGGCCACCGCCGAAACGGCATCCGGGTCGCCGGCGAAATCCAATGGAGGCGCGGCGCGTGCTTGCGGTGTCGGCGTTAGTTGGCTTGACGCGCGCGCCGCCGATGCTTCTTCCTCGAGTTCGCGCAACCGCGTCATCGCCAGACGCCGGGGCCTGGACCGGCCGGACTCCCAGCGTGACACCGTCAGCGGCGTGACGTGCAATCGCCTGGCGAACTGCTCCTGAGTCAGGCCCATGCTCATGCGTAGCCCGCGAACATCCGTTTGGAAACTTGCTGGACCGGCACGCAGGTCTGCGGCGGACTTGTGGTCTGCTGGGTTGATGCGCTGTTCGGCTGCGGTCATATCGGAATGGTAGACCAACACGGATTTTTTTCAACCATAAAGCGCCTATCAAATGATAAGTCATGAGCGCAAGGGACTTATGAAACAATGGCCGACGCTCTGAATTCAAACTTTAATCTGTTCCCTGAACTGTCTGGCGATACTGCCTTTTGACGACACGGAAGCGCTCCAATAGTATCGGCGGAGGCGCTTGGAACGCCGACGCAGGCAGGATTTCACGTCGGGAGCCACGATCATGAGAATTGCACACAGTTTGAGTATTGGGCTGATCGCACTGGCAGCCGGTTGCGGTGGCGAGGATATGCCGAAGTCCGCCGTGTCTGCCGACGCCTCGCCGGATTCGCCGGATTCGCCGGATTCGCCGGATTCGCCGGATTCGCCGGGCGAGGGGCTCGGCGTGGACATGGGGCCGCAGACTCCACGCGATATCGCCGGCTCGTGACCGCGCTGGTGTTGCTCGCTCCCATCGAGTAGTCCGCTGGCTGACGGCAAACCACCGGTGCCCGCCATGGCCTGGAACGCGGATGGGGAGGGGGCGTTCCGGGAACTGGCACAAGTCCTTGCGCGTCGCTGGAGAAACCACGTGCCCTGTCGGCTGTTGATCGGCCTCGATGGCCCCCTGGGAGCCGGAAAGACCACCTGGGTCCGCGGCATGCTGGAGGGTCTGGGTCATCGCGGGCGCGTTCCCTCGCCCACCTACACGTTGCTCGAACACTACGAACTGGGCGACGTCACGCTGGTTCACATCGATCTCTACCGGTTACCCGAAGATCAGACCTCGGCCCGCCAGGCACTCGAACTGGAGGCCATCGGCGTCAACGATTGGCTTGCCCGGCCGGATGCGTGGCTCCTGGTGGAGTGGCCCGGCCGGTCGCAGCAGTTGACCGCCCGCTGCGACTTGCTGGTGGAGTTTGAAATCACGGGAGCCGCCGGGCGGCGCATTTCGGTCACATCGCACTCGCCGGTCGGCGCTGCACTAATGACAGATTTAGGCCCCAGATCTCCCTAACGTTCTAGGTTTGCCGTCTAATCCTCTATTTTTTCGAAAAAAAGCGTTGAATTTCACTGCTCGTTTTGCAAACATAGGCGGGCAGTCTGTGGGAGAGGCGTGCAGCAATGCTTGGAAGGGCATATCGCTTTGTGGCGATTCTGTTCCTTGGAGGAGGCTTTCTGGCCTCCATGTCCCAGGCCAACGAAGTCGAAGGCGTGAGGCTTTGGGCGAGTCCGGAGTCGACGCGCGTGGTCCTGGACCTCGACCGACCCACCGCCTACAACGTCTTCGGTCTCGAGAATCCCAACCGGCTGGTCATCGATCTCGACGACAGCCGCCTCTCCGCGTCGGCGGATATCGCCGAAGCCCGCGGACTGGTCTCGGGTCTGCGCACCGGAATCCGTCCGGGCGGCGCGATGCGCCTGGTGCTGGACCTGAATCAGCCATCGCAGGCCGACAGCTTCGTGCTCGAACCCAACGAAATCTACGGGTACCGGCTGGTAGTGGACCTCACCCCGACGACGCCCGCGCCGCCGCCGGTGCGGCGCGCCACCCGCGCCGACACGCCCGGCGGGCGTCCCGTGGTGATCGCCATCGACGCCGGGCACGGCGGCGAGGATCCGGGAGCGATCGGCCCCGGAGGGACGTACGAAAAGCACATCGTGCTGGGAATCTCGCGATACCTCGCCGAAGAAGTGCGCGCGCAACCCGGCATGGAGCCCATACTGGTGCGCGACGGCGACTACTACCTGCCGCATCGCACGCGCACCGAGCGCGCCAGGCAGGGCGAGGCGGACCTGTTCGTATCCATTCACGCCGACGCCTTCCGGGACCCCCGCGTCGGCGGTTCCACAGTCTATGTGCTGTCCGACAAGGGCGCCAGCGACGAAGCGGCCCGCCGGCTCGCCGAGCGCGAGAACGCCGCCGACATGATCGGCGGCGTGTCGTTGGCGGACAAGGACGAGGTGCTCGCCAGCGTTCTGCTCGATCTGTCCCAGAACGCGGCCATCAGCGCCAGTTCGCAGGTGGGACACAGCATCATCAAGCGGCTGGATTCCGTCGCGAAGATTCGCAAGCACCACGTGCAGCACGCGCCGTTCCTGGTCCTGAAGGCGCCGGATATCCCGTCCGTGCTCATCGAAACGGCGTACATCTCGAACCCGCGCGAGGAAGCCGCGCTCAAGACTTCCCAGTACCAGCGCGCGATGGCGCAGGCCATTCACGACGGCATCGTCGACTATTTCCGCGACAACCCGCCGCCGGGCAGCTACCTGGCGGCCAATCCGCCGCCCTACCGCGAACGTGCGGTGCGGCACGTCATCGCCCGCGGAGAGACGCTTTCGGAGATCGCGTTGCGCTACGACGTCAGCTTGACCGCCCTCAAGCGCTTCAACGGGCTGTCCGGCGACATGATCCGGATCGGCCAGGTACTGACCATACCGGTCGGCTGACTGCCCCGGCGCCGGCCCTGCTGCCACGCCGTTTAGAAATTTGCGGCCACGTCCGGTGGCGCACGAGCTAAAATAGGGCCATGTCGATCCGCATCCTGCCCTCGGACCTCATCGACCAGATCGCGGCCGGAGAGATCGTCGAACGTCCGGCATCCGCCGTCAAGGAACTCGTCGAGAACAGCCTGGATGCCGGCGCGCGCCGCATCGAGGTGGAGATTCGGTCGGGAGGCACGAGACTGATTCGCGTCCGCGACGACGGCATCGGCATCCCGAAGGGCCAGCTCGCGCTCGCGTTGTCGCGCCATGCCACCAGCAAGATCTCGACGCTTGGGGAGCTTGAGAAGGTCGCAAGCCTGGGCTTTCGGGGCGAGGCCTTGCCGAGCATCGCCTCGGTCGCGAAGTTTCTGCTGGTCTCCCGCGCACAGGGCGCAGACTCGGCGTGGAGTGTGGAGTGCGACGGCGGGATCGCGGCGGCGCCCCGACCGGCCGCGCATCCGCCCGGCACCACGGTGGAAGTTCGCGACCTGTTCTTCAATACTCCTGCCCGGCGCAAGTTCCTGAAGACCGAACGAACCGAGTCCTCGCATGTGGATTCGGTGTTGCGGAGCATGGCGTTGGCCCGGTTCGACGTGGAATGGCGCCTGCAGAATAACGGCCGGGCCACCCTGTCGCTTGCTCCCGCGCAGACCCGCGAGCAGCAGGAAGCGCGTCTGGCCAGGGTCTGCGGAGAGCGTTTCATCGAACATGCGCGGTTTTTCCAGCGCACCAGCGAAGACCTGGAGATTATGGGTTGGCTGGCGGAGCCGACGTTCTCCCGCGGTCATGCGGATATGCAATATACCTACGTGAACGGGCGTTTCGTGCGCGACAAGGTGTTGCGCCACGCGGTCCGGTTGGGCTACGAAGACGTGCTTTTCCACGGGCGGCAGCCGGCCTACGCCATCTTCCTGCGCCTCGACCCCGGTCGGGTGGACGTCAATGCGCATCCTGCCAAGCTGGAAATTCGCTTCAGGGACTCGGGCCGCGTACACGGTTTCGTCCACCACACGGTGGAAACCGCGTTGGCCAGGAAGCTGGACACCGAACAAAGGGATCATCCCCGCCCTCCCGCGCGCCTTCCCGGTTCGCAGGTCCGGCAAGGTTACGGCGGAATCCCGTCCGGCCGGCGTTCGGGGCAGGGTCAGATGCGTCTGGACACGCGCCGGCTCGATGTCCGCGAAGGCGCGCGACTCCAGGAAATGCTGCATGCGCCGCCCCGGACGAAGCCCGTGGAGGACGGCGCTCACCCACTGGGCTTTGCGGTCGGGCAGTTGCTGGGCATATACATCCTGGCGCAAAACGCCGACGGCCTGGTGATCGTCGACATGCACGCGGCGCATGAGCGCATCACCTACGAACGGTTCAAGCAGCAATTGAAGGTTAGCGGACTCAAGTCTCAGCCCCTGTTGATTCCCGCCACCCTGAAGGTGGCCGAAAGCGAGGCGGAGGCGGTGGAAGTCTCGCAACGGGACCTCAAGCGCCTCGGATTCGAAGTGACGCGGCGCGGGATGGACGAAGTACGCATCGAGGCGATCCCATTGATGCTCGAGGGGACCTCGGTTGAGCCGCTTTTCCGCGACGTGGTCGCCGACCTGTCGAACAACGCGGGCGCCCACCGCGTCGAGGCGGCTGTCGACGAGATTCTCGCTACCATGGCATGCCACGGCGCCGTCCGCGCCAACCGGCAACTGGAGGTCGGCGAAATGAACGCGCTGCTGCGGGAGATGGAGTCCACCGAGCGCGCCGACCATTGCAATCACGGCCGGCCCACCTGGACACAGGTCTCGGTGGCCGAACTGGATCGACTGTTTCTGCGCGGCCAGTAGCGGCACGGAGCCGGTGAACGAAGGTATTCCGCCGTGCGTGTGCATCACCGGTCCCACTGCCTGCGGCAAGACAGACCTGGCGCTGACGCTGGCCGAAGAATTTCCGCTGGAAGTCATCAGCATGGACTCCGCCATGGTCTACCGGGGCATGGATATCGGTACGGCCAAACCGGCGCCGGACATCCTGGCCGCAATTCCGCACCACCTGGTTGACATCCTGGCGCTCACGGAGACCTATTCGGCGGGGCGTTTCGCGGTCGACGCGCGGGACGCCGTCGAGCGCATCGGGAGCCGCGGGCGGCTGCCGGTCCTGGTGGGCGGGACGCTGCTGTATCTGCGGGCGTTGCGGGACGGCCTGGCGGCGCTGCCACGCGCGAATCCGGCGATTCGCCGGCGCCTGGACCGGGAGGCGGAGCGTGACGGCTGGGCGTCTCTCCATCACCGGCTGGAGACGGTCGATGCGGCCGCGGCCAGTCGAATCTCGCCGGCGGACCGTCAGCGGATTCAACGGGCGCTGGAAGTCTACGAGTTGACCGGGGAGCCGATTTCGGTCCTCCAGTCCCGCACGCGACTGAAGCCCGGGATGCCCGTGAGGGCAGTGGCGCTCGTTCCGCCCGACCGGGGCCGGTTGGCGGAGCGGATCGAGCAGCGCTTCGACGCGATGGTGGAGGCCGGTTTCGTGGATGAGGTGAAGGCGCTCAGGGACCGGGGCGACCTGGACCCGGCGATGCCGTCCATGCGCACGATCGGCTACCGCCAGATCTGGTCCCACCTGGACGGGGATTGCGACTGGGCGGAAGCGCGCGACAGGGCCGTCGCCGCGACGCGCCAGCTTGCCAAGCGGCAACTGACGTGGCTGCGCTCGGACCCGGCGACCCGGCAGGTGCCTGCGGATACGGGAATGTCAAGAATTCTTTTGGCACGGTTGCTGGAGGAAGTCGACAGGGGTTGAAATCTGGCGCCTGTGCTACTATTTCGATGCTGTGGGATCAATGAAGCGATCAGGCAACGGGGGCAGGCCGTTTTCCCGTTGTTGCGCGCACCGGATTCAAGGAAAAAAACATGCCCAAGGGACAATCGCTTCAGGACCCGTTCCTGAACACGTTGCGCAAGGAGAAAGTGCCGGTCTCCATTTATCTGGTGAACGGGATCAAGCTGCAGGGCCATATCGAGTCCTTCGACCAATTCGTGGTATTGCTTCGCAACAGCGTCAGTCAGATGGTCTACAAGCACGCGATCTCCACGGTGGTGCCCGGGCGGGTGGTGCGCGTTGTTTCCGACGACACGGAACAGCATGACTGAACGCGTCGCCCCGGCTCGCCGACCGGCGTCCGTGCCCAGGGGTTGCTGATACATGGGGGCGAGCCTCGGCGAACGTTGCGTTCTGCTGCAAATCGGCCTTGGACGGGCATGTTCCGACGATGAAGTCCAGGAGTTTCGCGCCCTGGCCGTTTCCGCGGGCGCGGAGATCGCCGGCGAACTGCGGGCCCGCCGGCGCCAGCCCAGCGTCCGATTGTTCGTGGGACAGGGCAAGGCGGATGAACTCGCCGACACGGTTCGCGCAACCGGGGCGAACCTGGTTCTGGTCAACCAGCCCCTGTCCGCCAGCCAGGAACGCAATCTCGAACGGCTGCTCCGGACGCGTGTGCTGGACCGCAACGGCCTGATTCTCGATATCTTTGCCCAGCGCGCCGCAACCCACGAAGGCAAGATCCAGGTCGAGCTGGCTCAGCTCGAGCACCTGTCGACGCGATTGGTCCGGGGCTGGACCCACCTGGAACGGCAGAAGGGCGGAATCGGCCTGCGGGGTCCCGGCGAAACCCAGCTCGAGACCGACCGCCGCCTGCTCGGGCAGCGCATCAAGCACCTGAAGGGCCGGCTCGACCGGGTCGACCGGCAGCGGAATCTGGGCCGCCGCAGCCGACGTCGCGCGGGGGTGCCCACGGCGGCGCTGGTCGGCTATACCAATGCGGGAAAGACCTCGCTCTTCAACGCGCTCTGCGGCGCCAGCGTTCGGGCCCGCAATACGCTCTTCGCGACGCTCGATCCCACCATCAGGCGGTTGTCGCCGGGCGAACTGGACGAGGTGCTGCTGGTGGATACCGTGGGCTTCGTCCGCGACCTGCCCCACGAACTGATCGCGGCCTTTCGCGCAACGCTGACGGAGACCCGGGAGGCGGACCTGCTGGTGCACGTGATCGACGTCAGCGATCCGCACCATGTCGACCGCGGACGCCAGGTCGAGACCGTGCTCGGGGAGATCGGTGTGGCCGACGTCCCCTGTATTCAGGTGTACAATAAGGTGGATCTTCTGGCGGCCCCGCCATTTCAGGAATTCAATGGCTCGGCCGGCGCCGGAAGGTCGCCCAAGGCGTGGGTATCGGCCGTCACCGGAAGCGGTGTCGAGGAGCTCGGCAAATTGATCCGGGCGCATGCCGTCGGTGAACCGGTCGCCGGCCGGCTGGTGTTGGGACCGGGCGACAGCCGATTGCGTGCAAGGCTGTTTGAGCTTCGGGCCGTCCGCGGAGAACGTCTACGCGAGGCGGGTGGCTGGACTTTGGACATTTCGCTGACCTCGAAACGATGGCGGGAACTGTGTCATCGGGAGGGGTTCTCAGGCGAGGGATTTGAGCGGGTGTAGAGCTATGAGTTGGAACAACGACGACAACAGGAATCCCTGGCAGACCGATCGAAACCAGGGTCCGGGCGATCTGGACGCCATGGTGCGCGACTTGCAGCGCAAACTGGCTGGGCTGTTCGGCGGCGGCGGCCGCGGCGGCGGCGGAGGCCGCGGAGGCCGGGGCAACGGGGCCGGCCGGCCGGGAAACGGCGGCAGGAGCATTGCGGCGACCGTCATGATGCTGGTCGTGGCCGCGTTCGGGTTGCGGGGCCTTTACATGGTGGATGACGCCGAACGGGGCGTTGTGCTGCGATTCGGCGAATTCCACGCGATTACCTTGCCCGGGCTGCGTTGGCGCATTCCGCTGGTGGACCGCGTCGAGAGGATCAATACCAACGCGACGGAACGTTACAACTACCGCGGCAGCATGCTCACCGAGGACGAGAACATCGTGGTGGTGGCTCTCGTCGTGCAGTATCGCCGAACCGACCCGGAAGCCTATCTCTTCAACGTCGAAGAACCCATCGATACCCTGGAGGACGTCACCAGCAGCGCCATCCGGGAAGTGATCGGCAAGAACTTGCTGGATTTCATTCTCACGGAAGGCCGTGCCGAGGTGGCGGTGGAGACCCAGAGCCTGATTCAGGCCACCCTGGACTCCTACGGAACGGGAATCACCGTGTACGAGGTCAACCTTCAGGACGCCAACTTTCCCGGCGATGTGGAAGAGAGCGTGCAGGACGCCATTCGTGCCCGCGAAGACCGGGAGAGAATGGGTCTGGAGGCCGAGGCCTACGCCAACGACATACTTCCCAGGGCACGCGGCGCCGCAGCGCGCGAACTCTATAACGCGGAGGCCTATCGGGCGCGCGTGATTGCCGATGCCGAGGGCGAGGCGGACCGGTTCGTCCAGGTCCTGCTCGAGTACGAAAAGGCGCCGGAAGTGACCCGCCAGCGAATGTACCTGGAGACGCTGGAAGAGGTTCTGGCAAATTCCACCAAGGTGCTCCTGGATGCCGAAGGCGGCGGCAACCTGATCTACCTGCCGCTGGACCGGTTGGTGGAGAGGCGTAGCGAGAGTCCCCAGGACGTGCTGGCGCCGGCCAGCGCGCCGCTCACGGGCGGGGGGCTGACTTCAAGCGCCCGCGTGCGTGACAGCCGCTAGAGCGGAGGATAAGCGATGAGTTCGAAATTCAATCTGGTGTTCGCGGTGGGGTTGCTTGCCGCAGTTGCTATCTGGCTGACGGTATTTACCGTGGATGAACGCGAACATGTCATCAAGTTCCGTTTTGGCGAAATCGTCAAGTCGGACTATCGGCCCGGGCTCCACTTCAAGATTCCGTTCGTGAATAACATCCGGCGGTTTCCGGACCGAATCCTGACCTACGAAGAGTCTCAGGAACGCTTCCTGACCGGCGAAAAGAAGAATCTGATCGTCGATTACTACATCACCTGGCGCATTGCCGATCCCGCGCAGTTCTACCGTGCCGCCGGCGGCCTCGAGCTAACTGCTTCCGAACGCCTGTCCGCGATTATCCGCGAGGGCATCAAGGCGGAGTTCTCGCGGCGCACCGTGCAGGAGGTGGTCGCGGCCGAGCGCTCGGAACTGATGGAACAGATGCTGGTAACGGCAGCGCGGCAGGCGCCGGAGCTCGGACTGGAGGTCGTCGACGTGCGGGTGATGAGCATCGAGCTGTCGGACGAGGTCAGCGGTTCGGTATTCGCGCGCATGCAGCAGGAGCGTGGCCGCGTGGCGGCGCAGCTTCGCGCCGAAGGCGCCGAGGAGTCGGAGCGGATCCGCGCAGACGCCGATCGGCAGAGCACGGTGATTCTGGCTGAAGCGTACCGGGATGCCGAGCGCATCCGTGGCGAGGGCGACGCAAGGGCAGCGGAAATCTACGCCAACGCCTACACACGGAACCCCGATTTCTACTCGTTTTACCGCAGCATGTCGGCCTACCGGGAAGCCATCGGCAAGGAGCAGGACGTCCTGGTGTTGAGCCCGGACAGCGAGTTCTTCCAGTTCCTGCGGGAGCAGACGGGCTCGACGCTCTGATTTCCGCGGCGCGCGTCAACAGAACCCAGTCGCATCGTGGCCTGGTCGGATCTTCTTGCCGGCGTTGCGTTTCTCCTGATCCTCGAGGGCTTGTTCCCCTTCGCCGCGCCACGCGCGTGGCGCCGGGGCGTGGCTGGAATCTCCCGGATGAACGACGGTCAACTGCGGGGTCTTGGATTGGCCCTGTCCATCGCCGGACTCGTCCTGCTCCATGTCGTCCGGGGATAGCTCTTGAGCCGAAACGTCGTCGTGGTCGGCACGCAGTGGGGCGACGAGGGCAAGGGCGCCATCGTGGACCTGCTCGCCGAGCGCGCCCACGCCGTGGTTCGCTTTCAGGGAGGCCACAACGCGGGGCATACGCTGGTCATCGACGGCGAACGGACGGTTCTCCACCTGATTCCATCCGGCATCCTGCGGTCCGGGGTCGTTTGCCTGATCGGCAACGGCGTGGTGCTGAGTCTCGAAGCGCTGGTGGAAGAGATGGACCGGCTGGCCGAAAAGGGCGTCCCCGTGGATGACCGGCTCAGGCTGTCGCCGGCGTGTCCGCTGATCCTTTCCTCTCACAAGGCGCTGGACCGCGCCCGCGAGCGCGCGCTCGGGTCCGAGGCCATCGGCACGACGGGACGGGGTATCGGCCCCGCCTACGAAGACAAGGCGGCGCGGCGCGCCGTGCGGCTGGCGGACCTCTTCGAGCCGGAGCAACTGCGCGAGCGCCTGGCCGACCTGCTCGATCTGCACAATTTCCTGCTGCGGAGGTACTACTCAGCCGAGCCGGTTTCCCTGGAGGACGAACTGCAACGGCTTGCCGGTTTCTTCGCGCGGGTGAGGCCGTTGATCGCCGACGTGCCCGAACTCTTGCGGAAGATGCAGCGCGCCGGGCGCAGCGTGCTCTTCGAAGGCGCTCAGGGCGCGCTGCTGGACATCGACCTGGGCACGTATCCGTTCGTGACTTCGTCCAATACGACCGTCGGCGGCGCAGCCACGGGAACCGGCATGGGTCCCGCGCCCATCGACTGCGTGCTGGGCATCGTGAAGGCCTATACCACCCGCGTCGGCGCGGGGCCGTTTCCCACGGAACTGTTTGACGACATGGCGCGCCATCTGGCGAAGGTGGGCGCCGAGTTCGGATCCACCACCGGCAGGCTGCGGCGATGCGGCTGGTTCGACGCCGTCGCCCTGCGCCGGGCCGCCTTTACCAACTCGCTTACCGGCCTGAGCGTGACCAAACTCGACGTCCTCGACGGGCTGGACGAGGTCAAGATCTGCACGGGCTACCGGCTGGATGGCGAACTCCTGGACACACCGCCGTTGCGGATGGACCGTTACGGCGAGTGCGAGCCCGTGTATGAAAGCATGCCGGGCTGGCGTGAACCGACATCGGGCAAGACCGCATTTGCGGACCTGCCCCGGGAAGCGCGCGACTTTCTGCGACGCATGGAAGAGGAAGTGGAAATCCCGGTCGACATCGTCTCGACCGGGCCGGGCCGGGAGGCCGTGATCATCCGGCGTCATCCGTTCGATCCGGACCGGGACGCGAACACATGAGCATCATGGATTTCTTCTGTACGCGCGCCATGCCGGCTGCGCTGATCGCGGTGATCATGCCGATCACTGCGCTGGCCTTCCTGCGTGTCGCGCCAAGGTCGATCGGGAAAGGGCCGAGTTTCGCCGGATCGTGGTTTCGCTATGGATACGAACCGGAAACTTTGTTGTAATCACCGGCACCCCCTGGAGTTGCGTACGCGATGAGATCCGTTCGAATTTTCTCCCCCGGCACACCTCACGCCCCTCGATTCACAGGATTGCTGACGGGCTGGTTGCTTGCTTGCCTGACTGGCAATCTGTCCGCCCAGGAGTTGCCGCGCCCTCCGGAAATCGAGCCCGATATCCGCTTCTGGACGCGTGTCTATACCGAGGTCGACACCGACGGCGGTTTCATTCACGACGACCGCTTCCTGGACGTCGTGTACCGGATCATGCGGTTCGACGAGGATGCCAGCCAGCGAAGCCGGCAGAACGAGGTCGACGCCGCCTTCGAGTCCATTCGCGCGACGCTCCGTACGCTGGCCGGCGGAAAGCGCGACAACCTGACGCCGGAGGAACGGCGCGTGCTCTCCCTTTGGCCCGAAGACGTCGGCAATCAGACGCTCGCATCGGCCGCCGACCGGATACGCTGGCAGCGCGGCCAGTCCAACCGGTTCCGCGCGGGCCTTGTGCGCGCCGGCCGCTGGAAGCCCTACATCCACGAGGTGCTGCGCCAGGAGGGAGTGCCCATCGAACTGGTTGCGCTGCCCCACGTGGAATCCTCCTTCGATCCCACGGCCTACTCCCGGGCAGGGGCCGCGGGCATGTGGCAGTTCACTCGCTCCACCGGCCTGCGCTACATGCGCATCGATCACATCGTCGATGACCGCCGCGACCCGTTCTTCTCCACGGTGGCCGCGGCGAGGCTGCTGCGCGACAACCACGAGGTGCTGCAGGACTGGGCGCTGGCGATAACCGCGTACAACCATGGCCAGGCGGGCATGCGCAACGCGGTGCGCAGTACCGGAACCGATCGCATAGAAGTCATTCTGCGGGAATACAGCGGCCGCCTGTTCGGGTTTGCCTCGCGGAACTTTTACGTGGCGTTTCTCGCGGCCGTGGATGTGGATGCCAACGCGGAGGAATATTTCGGCCCCCTCAATCCCGATCCCGAAGCCGATACCGTGGTGATGAACGTCCCCGACTTCGTCACCGTGTCCACGCTGGCGGATGCCTTCGATGTCAGTCACGACCTGCTGCGCAACTGGAATCCCGCGCTGACTTCGGCGGTCTGGAGCGGAGAGAAATTCGTGCCCAGCGGATTCAGGCTGCGCGTTCCGGCGAACGCCGTTGCCAACGCGCCCGGGCGGATGGCCGGGATTCCAGCCACGTTGCGCTATACGGCGCAGCGTCCCGACGTGCTGCACCGCGTCCAGCGCGGCGAGACCATTTCCGGGATCGCGACGCGCTACCGGGTCAGCCAGAGCGCCCTGGTCGAGATCAACAATCTTCGGAGCCGGAATTTCATTCGCGAGGGCCAGGTGTTGAGGCTGCCCGGGAGCAATGGGGCACGGCCGATTACGCTTGCCCAGCGAGACGGTCTGCCGTCCGGGGACGGCGATACCTACATCGTCCGCGCAGGCGACAGCATCGATCGAATCGCACGGATGTACGGCGTCAGCGCAGCGGACCTGCTGGCCAGGAACGCGATTGCGGATTCCGACCGGATCTACATCGGCCAGGAGTTGATTGTCGGCGGAGCGGTCGAGGCGGCGTTGCCGGAGCCCACAGAGCCGGCGCCGGAACCGGCAACAGTGGCCGATTCGGAATCCGGGCCGCAAGTCATGGTGGCAGTGGCCGCCCCGGCCATGGCCGACGCCGAATCCGAGGCCGCGGTCAACGTGCTGGCCAGCGATCAGGCTGAACTGGCGGCGGACCCCAGCGACTACCTGGTTCGCGCGGACGGAACCATCGAGGTCCAGGCGCTGGAGACTCTGGGCCACTACGCGGACTGGCTTGAGATTCGAACCCAGCGGCTTCGGGACATCAATGGCATGCCCTTCCGCGAGCCGGTCGTCATCGGGCGGCGATTGAGCCTGGACTTCTCCGTGGTGTCCCGGGACGAGTTCGAGGCCAGGCGTGTCGCCTATCAGCGGGAAACCCAGGAGGCGTTCTTCCAGGCCTACGACGTCACCGGCGTTCAGCATCATGAGGTGCGGTCCGGGGAGTCCCTGTGGGAACTCGCCCTGCAGGACTTTCGCGTGCCGGTGTGGCTGGTGCGCCAATACAATCCCGACCTGGACCTGGACCGCGTGGCGCCGGAGACGGTGGTCAACTTCCCTGTGCTGCGTCCCAAGGGGGCCATCGATGCCGGTTGACGCGACGACGGCATTTGCGGCAACCTCGCTTGCGGCCTCTGTGCGGCGAGGGTTGCGCACCGTTGGAACGGAAGGATGATTTCCCGCCTGGTATTTGCGGCGCTCGGGGCGGTCGCCGTCACCGTCGGCCTGCTGCTGTTGATGGATGACGTGACCAGCAGGTACCTGTTGAGGGATTCCACGCAGTACTTCAGGATCACGGACTACATACCCGCGCCCGATCGCGGCCGTCAGCTACCGAATGTGCCGGTCGTACCCGAATCCGCGCCGGACCGGCCCGAATTCGAACATCCGGAAGAGGAAGGGCTGCCTGCCCTCGAAGAATTGCCATGGGAACTCCAGGAAGAGGCGACGCCCAATCCGGAGGAACAATTGATGCTGGAGGAACGGCAGGCGGCGTTGCCGCCTGATTCCGTTCGCGCAGGCTAGCCGATCGGTCGGTGCGCGGGGGCTTGCTCTTCATGGTCCGGCAAGCCGATGCAGACCGATGGGGCGCTACTGCTTTTTCTTTTTCTTCTGCGGCGCCGTCAGCTTGACCCGGCCGCGCTTGCCGGAACGGCGCTCGTTGAGGCGGGCTGCGATCTCGGTCACGGCTTCCGTCACGTCTTCACGGCTGCCTCGCCGGTAGCCCTTGATCCTGTTCTTGCCCTGAACGATTTCGTAGCGGTGCCAGTCCGTACCCTCCGCTCCGGCGGGCGTCTCGGACGGACGCACCGATACGACCTCGTAAGGGTCGTCGAGTACGGGTGTTTCGGTGCTCATGGTGAACCTGTTCGGATCCGGTGCTTCCGGATTCGGTTACTGTATGGCAAATCCTTGAATGCCGTTCTCGCCACGCGCGACGCAGAGCGTTTTCGATAATCGCTGAACTATAATAGCAGATCGGATTTTAGCGTAAGTTGCTCGCGCGTCGGAGGTTTGAATGAAGTCCAGGGCCCGTATTGCGGCTTTCGGCTGCTATTGGCTGACAGTGTGTCCCGCGGCCGAAAAAACCCAATGCGGCGCGTCGGCATGAAAACGTCGGGCGTCACTCGCGCCGTTGCCTCATGGCTGGGGCGGCTGGGACCCGGGCTGTTGTTCGCCGCCACCGCGGTCGGCGTATCGCACCTGGTGCAGTCGACGCGCGCCGGCGCCGAGTTCGGGCTCACGCTCCTGGTCCTGATTCTCGCCGCCTGCGCGATCAAGTACCCCGCATTCCGGTTCGGCGCCGAGTACGCGGCCCTGACCGGCAGAACGGTGCTCAGCGGCTACGAGAGGCAGGGGCGATGGTTGCTGGCGCTCATACTGCTGGCGACGTTCGTCGAGGGCGTGGGGGTTGTCCCCGCGGTCACCCTGGTATCCGTGGGACTCGGCATGAACCTGCTGGGAGCGCAGGTGGATGCGGTCGTCGCCACGGTGGCGACAGTCCTTGCCGCGAGTATCGTGCTGCTGGTCGGCCGCTACAGGGTATTGGAGAACATCACGCGGGTATTCGTCGCGCTCTTCGCTGTCCTGGCGGTTCTGGCCACGCTGGCGGCCATCGCCGGAATCGGGCCGGGCCAACCTCTCGCGGCGCCTTTCGAACTCAACGAGTCCAACCTGTTCTTCTCCGTGTCCGTGGCAGGCTGGATGCCCATAGGTCTCGGTGGCTCGATCTTTCTCTCCGCCTGGGTGATTGCACGCGGCAGAACCCTGGGCCGGCCTGTTACAGAACGCGTCGCGCTTTTCGATTTTCATGTCGGCTTCATCACGAGCCTCGTGCTGGCATTCTGTTTCCTGATCATGGGCACGGTTGTCCTGCTTGGGCGGGAAGTCGAATTGGCCGGCTCGTCGGCTGCCTTCGCCGCACAGTTTGTCGGGATATTCACGGCAGTGATCGGGCAGTGGACGGAACCGATAGTGGGTGTCGCGGCAATGACGGTCATGCTTTCGACCGTACTGGCGGTGGTCGATGGTTTCCCGCGAGTGTATGCCAATGTCGTGGCGAAACTGGCCAGGGGCACGGGAGCGCCGTCCGAGGAGCGGCTCTATCGGGGGTTCCTGTGGATTCAGATCGTCACGTCCGGTGCCGTTCTGTATGCCTTGCCGAGAAGCTTCGGCGCTTTCATCGACTTCATTACGGCCCTGGGTTTTCTGACGGCGCCGGCGGTCGCCTTCATGAATCACCGCATCATGTTTTTCGGGGAAATCCCCCCCGATCGGCAGCCGCCCGGGTGGATTCGCTCCTGGAGCGTCGCGGGAACGGCGATTCTTGCGCTTGTTTTCCCGATCTACCTGTACTTCCGCCTGACCTGACAGCCGCCACGGACTGCTGGTGGCCCGCCCGCGCTGCCGTTCGGCCAGAAGGGAATTCCGGATTCAAAGCTCCAGGTCGAGCTCGACGGTCACCGTGACCTCGTTGCCGGTCCAGCTTGTATCGCTCCAGAAACCCTCGCCCACGCCGAACTGAAGCCGTTCCAGTTCGAACGTGCCCGAGAAGTGCGCGGTGGCGCCGCTGCCGGTGTCCTCGAACGTGAAATCCATGGCCACCGGCTGCGTGACGCCTTTCAGCGTGAGTTGGCCGTTGGCGCGAAACCCCGCCTCCGTGGCTTCGATGCTTTCGGATTCGAACCGGGACTCGGGATGGTTGTTGGGGTCGAACCATTCCCGGTCCAGCAGCGTCCGGTCGCGCTCGCTGTCGCCTGTACGGACCGATCCCATCTCAACGACGCCGACGATGCTGCCGTTGGCGGGGTCGCCGGGGTCGAAGTCGATTTCAGCGGTGAAGGAACCGAATTCCCCCTCGAAGGGCGATCCCTGTTGAATCGCGCTGAAGCTCACCGAACTGTTGGAACCCAACCTGTTCCATTCCGCGGCGGAAAGCGCCTGCCCGCAGAACAGCAAGCACCCGATTGGCCATTTCAAGTTCGATGTCATGCCGTCCCCTCGGTGTTGGGCCGTAAACAGCCGCGAATTATATCGCAATCGCGTCCGGGGCCAATTGCGACCGCGGTCCGTTGCCAGGACAATTCAAGAGTCGGGGCGTATAGCCTGAGGCCATGGACTGGGAGGGATGAAGTCACGCCGCCCAACAGCCTGGCGCGCCATCCGACGATCGCGGCCGCGGCGCGGCTGGCCGGGCACCGCGGCGCGAGCGCGTTCGGGGAGTTCGCCGCGGCCGGGCGGTCGGTCTTGAATTCGCAGGCGGATTCTGTTCAAATTCCTTCCACGCCGCATTGATTGCCGGTGTCTCGAGGGGCGGGTCATGACATCAAACGTTCGTTTCGTTGCGGGGGTTGACAGGCGCGGTATAATCAGCGCCGAGCGCCGAGCGCCGAGCGCCGAGCGCCGAGCGCCGAGCGCCGAGCGCCGAGCGCCGAGCGCCGAGCGCCGAGCGCCGAGCGCCGAGCGCCGAGCGATGAGGTGCGCCCGGCGGGAGGCCGGCCCGCCTGAACCGGCCGCCGCCCCTCGCGGGCGGGCGCGCAACCCCCTCTCACATCCCACCCTGCAGACCGGCCTGACCGGCGGCCATGGCGCCGCTCCGGCGGTCTCGCGCCGGGCCGCGTCCCCGTGGCGCCGCCCCGCCCTCCTCCCCGTCCTCGCGCTGCTGCCCGGGGCGGTGTTCCTGCTGCCCGCCACTCCAGCCGCGGCGCAGACTGTCATTTGGTCCACGACGCTGACGGTGGATGAGGACGGCGGGCGTTTCGGCTGCGACGTCGGTCGGGCTACCCAAACCGACTGCTCCGTGGCGCTCACGGACGATGATTTCGAGTACAACGGTGTGACCTATCGAGTCAGGAGTATCAATTACTTTCCTGCCCATAATTTGGTGCGTATCACCCTCAACCCGAACCCGGCACAACAGGTGCGCCTTGCCGGGCTGGAGTTGCATCTCGGCCCTACGCGGGTAACCTTTGGTACAGATGTTGCGACCCACGGCCGATGGGCCAGCGTCAACCCGCAATGGAGCGACGGCCAGCAGGTCTCGGTGAGTCTGGTGGATCCGACGGCGGAGCCGCCGCCGGACTCCCTGACCCTGAGCGCCACCGACACCGCGCCGCGCGAGGGCGGCGGCCCGGTCACGGTGACGGCGACGGTGGGCAGGACATACAGCAACGAGGTGCAGCTGAACGTCCTGCTCCGCGGCACGGCGACCTGGGGGGAGGGCAACTGGCCGGGCGCCCGGCCGCATGTCCAGCTCCCCCCCGGCACGCCGAGGGGGGACGGCAGCCGGGCGTTGGCGTCCGGGGCGGACTACTGGACGCCGGCGCCGGACGGCGTGGAACGGGGCTTCTGGTTCGGCGGGGGCTCGTCCGGTTCGTCCGGTTCCATCCAGGCCGGCGCGCTGCTGAAGATCCCCGCGGGCCAGAGGAGCGCCAGCTTCACGGTCGCCGTCCTCGACGACGCGCACGAGGATTCGGGCGAGACGATCGGGATCGAGGTCCAGGCGTACGAGAACATCCCCTACACCGCCACGTTCACAGGTGACGGTCATGACTTCTGTGTCCAGGGCCAGACGTGCACGACGCCGGCGTCCTGGATGAAGCATCTGACGGGCGCCTCCGGCGCGCTCACCCTGACCATCCGGAACCACGAGGGCGCGGAGGCGGAGGCGGCGGGGCCGGCGGCGCGGGAGCGTGGCGGCGGCGTCCCGCCGGGCCATGACGGGGCGTCGGGGGCGGGTTCCGGCGAGGAGGAGCGCGGCCCGCTGCCGGCATCGGACGGGGAGGATGATGCGCCCGGGGAGCATGGCGGCGGCGTCCCGCCGGGCCATGGCGGGGCGCCGGCGGCGGTCCCGGGCGTCCCGGGCCCGGCCGCGGAACCGGGCCGGGAAAACCGCCGCGCCCAGCCGCCGGTGATCGGCCGGCGCGCGCGCGCCATCGGTTCGCCGTACTGCTTCGTGCCCGGGGCCGCCGAGCTGGACGCGCTCGGGGAGAGCGCGCGCCTGGCCTACCGGCTGGACAGCGCGCGGGACTTCGACCTGTGCCTGTGGGCGCCGGACCCGAACTGGAGGGACGCCCCGGCCTACGCCTCCTGCCGCGGCGCGGGCGGCGCGCTGCCCGAACACGCGAGCCTGGTCCGGGGCGCCGGCCGGGAGGAGATTTCCGTGGAACGCGCGCCCGGGCGGATGGCGTGCGTCGTTCCCGCCGAAGCGGCCGCCGGAGGCGGCGCCTGGCGACTGCGCATCGCGCCCGACAACCCCGACAACACCGGGACGGAGGACACCGAATGACCGCCATGAACCGCACCGCCGCCGGCATCGCGGCCGCGCCCGTCCTCATCCTCGGCTCCCCGGCCTTCGGCCAGTCCGGCGTGGAGGCCGTGGAACCGGAGGCTCCGGTGGAGTCCTTCGCCGGCCGCGAACTGGCCGGGTACGGCTACGGCGAGCACTTCTGCTGGCCGCTCGCCGACACCCCGCAGGCGCGGGCCGAGGCCCTCGCCGCCGCCACGGGCGGGACGCGGACGCCGGTCTACACGTTCGAGCTGCACACCGGGCAACGCTGGGACATGTGCCTGTGGGACGCGGACGGGGACTGGGAAGGGGGATGGAAATACCGCAACTGCGGTTTCGCCCGGGACGGCGGCGCCGCGGACGGCTTCATCCACCACGGCAGGGCGCACCCGGACGCCGGCCACGAGTACGCCGAGTACGACCACCCGGGACCCTACGACAGCGGCCCGCAGGACGAGACGATCGTCTACGCCGGCCCCGTCGCCGGCCGGATGATCTGCGCCGATGCGAGGGAGCCCTACGTGCCCGCCCGCGCCGACCTGCTGCTCTTCGAGGGCGACACCCGTGCCGGGGGAGCGGACGGCGCCGACGATACCGGCGGCGGGGCCACGGAACCGGGCGGCACGTCATGAACCGGGGCGGCGGGGGGTGACGGGGAGGGGTTTCGCGGGTCTGCAACGACTTCTGAATAGCCAGTCCCTGGCACGGCCTGACTGCATCGCTCCCCGCTTATGGCCTCAGGCTATACACCCCGACTTTTGGAGATCCCTGGTGGAGGGGGCATTATCGTTGACACGAATCCCGTGTTGCATCTATCGTATCGACATTGTAGCAACACAAGGGCGAGCCATGCGTGCCGTGGTCAGAAAATGGGGTAACAGCGCGTCGGTGCGTATCCCTGCCGCCATCATGGAGGCGGCGCATCTCCAACTGGATATGCCCGTCGATATTCGGGAAGTGGGGGGGCAGATTGTCATCGCTCCTCTGTCCAAAACGGACTACAAGCTGGCCGACCTCCTTGCGGGCATTACCGCCGACAATCTGCACGGCCCTGTTGACTTCGGCGATCCAATGGGCAAGGAACTTCTTTGATGGCGCAATATGTCCCCGAGGCCGGGGATATCGTCTGGCTGAACTTCACACCCCACGCCGGGCATGAACAGGCCGGACATCGCCCGGCCCTGGCGAGGGTGATTTCTTCCAGGTCGCCCGCCCTGAGTCGAGGTTGACCTTCGGGCGCGCAGCCGTATCGCCAACCTGGACGAATTCCATGGGATACGGATTCCCGACCTCAATTCGCTTCGACAAAGATCGGATTGGAGTAGAACCAGAGATCGGTCCACGGATCTTCGCCGCGCGTGTCCTCCGCCGGTTCGAGTTCGGTGGTATTGGTGCCCCTGACCCGCAGATACAGGCTGTCTCCGACATCGTCCAAACGCTCCGTAATGGCGATGAACTCGCCGTCGCGGGTCCAGTCGCCCTCTTCATATCGACGGACAATCCGCGTGGTGGGGTTGGTGTCCCGACTCCTTTTTGACACCGGACCGGTGATGTCGCCGGCGATCAAATCCACGCGGCGCACGCTCGGGTTGTCGCCGTGGAAATTCTTTCCTTGCGGGTCGCGCAGGCGGATCATCACGATAATGCTGTCGCCGGGCTCGAATCGCAGAGTCCCGCCGATGTCCGCCACGTTGCCGTCCGTGGTTGCCGCGTTCACGTGGAGTTCGGACACCAGGTCGCCGGTCGAGACGAATATGCGGCCGGACCGGAGCGCTTCGAGGATGTCGGCGCTGTTCTCCCGCGCATAGACGAAGGTCTTGGAATATTCGCCCGGCCAGAAGTCCACGCCGCCGTCGCTCCAGTGCCGGTGGGAGTCCGAATTGGCGGTGATCCACCACCGGCGGCCCTCGCCCAGCATGGAGTCCCAGAGGCCGCCCAGAATCGAGGTCATGGGATCGAAACCGCCGCGAGTGCGAACGCCGGTGTACTGTCCCCGCGTGCCGCCTTCGCGCAGGGAACCGTCGCGATTGATGGAGATCGCCTGGTGGCCCGGGGACCCCACCATGCCCACCGCCACCTCCGGCGCCGTGTCATTCCAGTTGCGGAACTCCTCTGGCGTAAAGCGGCCGTAGGGCGCCCCGCCCATGGCGGTTCTGGATGGATGATTGGCGAGCACGACCGGTTTCTCCGGGAGCGAATCCAGCATCTGCAGGGCTTCCAGCATCCGGGCCTCGGTGTCCCTGCCGGGATCCGGCGGGCCGTCACTGCGCCGGTCGAACCGCGACTCGAATTCGTAGAGGCGCAGGGCTTCGTCGTGGGTATGGGGGAAGATGACGCTGCCGTGGTCCCCGGCCGGGACGTTCAACTCCAGGCCGTAGTAGTGGATCAACTCCGGCACCACTTCCCGGGCGACCTGAAGGTTCGGATAGGCTTCGTCCAGGTACAGCTTGGCGTGCAAGCGTCCGCCGTGGTCGGTGGTGACCATCCAGGTCAACCCGTGGTGCTTCGCCATCAGCGCGTTCAGGGCGATGGGATAGACGCCGTGAGCGCCGATCAGGGGTTCCGGCGGATCGGACTCCCGATCCCACAGGACGCTGTAGCGGGAGTGCACGTGATTGTCTCCGGCAAGCCAGCGCATGTCGGATTGTCCGATGGCCGGCGCCGGGTCGCCGCAACCGGAGACCGCCAGGCACGCGGCCGGGAAAATCAATGCTACGGCGGTTTTCAGCTGCCGTGCTCCAATGGGACACAGGCTAACTGTGTGCATGAGCGCTCTCACCGCGTTTCCGGGTTTTTCATTATGCGCTGTCCGCTCGGTTGTTCCTAGTGCTGCATCCAGCCGATACGCAATGATCGGTTGGATGGAGCGCTCGCGCAGGCGTCGCCTGTTGCGAAATTGTCATGAGGTTCAAGCGCTGACGGTATCGAAACATGCGGTATGATTCGGGAAGTCGTTGCAGGCCGGTTTCGGGCGGCGCTGCGCAGAACAATCGAAGAAGCAAGTGCGCACAGAGGAGGGATCACCCATGGCACAGGAAATCGACCAACGAATCTTCGACCTTTACGACGAGTATTGCCACGGCTATATCGACCGCCGTGAATTCCTGAGCAAGGCGGCGGCGATCACCATCGGCGGCGTTTCCGCGCTGTGGATGGCCCAGGCGCTGATGCCGCGCTACGCCGAGGCGCAGACCATTTCCTTCACCGACGAGCGCATCCGGGGGATCTACGTGGAATATCCGTCGCCGGGCGGTACCTCGGGCATGATGCGCGGCTACCTGGTTCAGCCCGCCGGCGAGGGACCCTTTCCGTCGGTAATCATATTCCACGAGAACCGCGGCCTGAACCCTTATGTGGAGGATGTCGCCCGACGCGCGGCTGTTGCGGGCTTTCTTGCATTGGCCCCGGACGGGCTGTCGCCGGTCGGTGGCTATCCCGGCAACGACGACGATGGCCGAACCCTGCAGCGTGGCCTCGACCCGGCCGAACTGAGTCAGGACATGATCAACAGCGCGCGCTACCTGCAGGCCCACGAGCTTTCCACGGGCCGCCTGGGAGCCACCGGATTCTGTTGGGGCGGCGGCATGACCAATCGCCTGGCGGTGGCGCTGGGCGAGGATCTCAGCGCCGGCGTGCCGTTCTACGGCGCCGCGCCCGCGACCGAGGACGTGGCAAGCATCCGCGCGGCCATGATGATCCAGTACGCCGAGACCGACGAGCGCATCAACGCCATGTGGCCTGACTTCGAGGCGGCGATGCAGGCGAACGGCGTGGACTACCGGATGCACATGTACGAGGGCACCAATCACGGGTTCCACAACAACTCGACGCCGCGCTACAACGAAGAAGCCGCCGATCTGGCGTGGAGCCGAACGATCGATTTCTGGACGGAGCGCCTGACGGGATAGCCGTTCCCGAACTCCAGGGCAAGTTCGTGTTCGGTGATATTCAGCGGGGACGCGTGTTCGCCGCCGGCGTCGCGGAGATGAAAGCTGCCGACGACGGCATTCCCGAGACCGTGGCGGCCATCGAGGAAATCCAGCTCTACGTTCGCAACGCGGACGGCAGCACCCGCGACGTCACGCTGTGGGAACTGGTGGAAGAGACCATGGGCAGAACCGTCATTCGCGCGGACCTGCAAATCAGCGAGGGTCGCGACGGGGAGATTTTCATCACCTCACGTCAGGATGGTTTCATCCGCATGCTGGGCGGCGGCGACTGACCGGAGCGGCGATATGAGGGCATCTAACAGGGAGATCAACCGACGCCCGGCGATTCATGCCGTGATTTCGGAAAGCGAAGGATGGTACGTGGCGGAATGCCTCGAAGTTGCGGTGGTTACGCAGGGTCGGTCCCTGGACGAAACGCTGGCCAATCTCAGGGGTGCGCTGGAACTGCATCTTGACGACGAAGAGCTTGCGCGGGCCGGTCTTTCGCAGGCTCCGCGCCTGGCGGTCAGTTACGAGACTTGATCCGTTGCCATCTAATGCCGCGCCAGTCGTTTGAAATAAGGTGTATATTACGCAGTAATTCACTTATTAGGTGAATTATGCGAGATGTATCATCAACACAGGGCTTGGCGCTCGCCAACGATTTAGTTGCGGATGGCCATTCGATATTCACTTTCGGCAATGCCGAACAGCGTCTCGGAAAGTCGAAGACGGCCACTGCAAACGTCCTCAAACGCATGGAGAAAGCTGGCCTGATAGATCGCGTACGGCGCGGGCACTACGTTGTACGCCAGTTGGGCGTGCTCGGCACACCGGCCGCCGCGGAAGATGTCGCGCTGTGCGTCAGCGCGGCGTTGAAAGGCCTGTCGCATCGCATCGCGTATCGAAGCGCACTCTACGAGCACGACTTGGTGGTCCACCCTCTGCGGTCCATCCAGGTCGCGACTGAACGTCCGGTGCGCACCAAGCGCCTCTCCGGGCGGGAGCTGAAGGTCGTTATCGAACAGCCACAAATAATGGGCGTAGGTAGCACGCCATGGGGATTGTCGTATGTATCCGATCACCATCGTGCCGTCCTGGATGCCGCGCAGCGACCTCGGCTTGTCGGAGGGCTGGAGGTGCTGGCGGAAGCGTTCGCCACCGCGGTTCCCGACCTGCACGCCGAGATCCTGATGGACTATGCCCGCCGTTTGGGTTGGGCGGCAGCGTTACGGCGGCTGGGCTCCCTCGCCGACGCATTGGAATTGGGGCCGCTCGAAGGTGAATTGACGCCCATAAAGCCCATCACTGCCGACCTCGATCTCGAACCCGGAACCGACGAGAGAGGGGTTTGGCGGGACAAGCGCTGGCGAGTACGCTGGCCGCGAACCGTGGAGGAGGTAGTCGCCGTGATCGGCTGCAGCAAGCCAAATGAAATCCGGTGAAAACACAAAATTGGCGGCCGTCGATCAGGTTGCCACGCGGGCAATCCTCGATTGCCTGTCGAGGATCGAATCGGAGCATGACGTAAGGGTGCTATATGCATGCGAATCCGGCAGCCGGGCGTGGGGGTTCGCGTCGCCGGACTCCGACTATGACGTTCGGTATGTCTACGCGCATGACCGCGTCTGGTACCTGTCGTTCGACGTCGAGCGGCGAAGGGACGTGATCGAGCGTCCCATTCAGGACGCAATCGATTGCCAAGGTTGGGACCTGCGCAAAGCGCTGCACCTGTTTACCCGAACGAACGGCGCGTTGCTGGAGTGGCTCAACAGCCCGATCCGCTACGTCGAGCGAGGTGGATTTGCCGAAGCGCTGCGCCAGCTTGCCCCCAGGCATCTCAACGCCAAGGCACTTTGTTACCACTACAGCCACTTGGCGAGGGGCAACGCTCGCGAGTACGTCTTCAAGGGGCAGATTCGGCTCAAGAAGTACTTTTACGTGCTGCGGGCATTGCTGGCCATCCGCTACATTGAAAGCGGACGGGGCATCCCACCCGTGCTTTTCGAGGAACTCGTGGACGCGGTGGCGCCCGAGGGAATACGGCCCAGTATCGCGAGCCTTCTCGAATCAAAGCGCGGGACTGTGGAATTGGGGCACGGCGAACCGATCCTCGAACTCGAACACTTCATTCGGGTGGAACTTGAACGGCATGAAGATGCGTTCTCGGGGCTGGGGCGTCCGGATTTGATTGATCCAGACACGATCCGGGTACGGCTCAACGAAATATTCCGCGAGGCGTTGCCGAAGTGACGAGGCGGCGGTACTTTACTTCACGCGGAATTTGCGATGGCCGAATGGGCTCGGACTGGTTCTGCAGAAGAACCATGACACGTTTGCGCCGCTGGGTCCGTTCATCGTCCCGAAGGAATTCGTGCCCGAGCCGCTGAACCTGAGGCAGACGCTGACGCTGAACGGCACCGTCATGCAGGACTCCAACACCGGCAACATGACGCATGACATCTACGACATGCTGAGCTACATCTCCCACATCGCGACGATGCAGCCGGGCGACATCTATGCCATGGGGAGTCCGTCGGGCGTGGGAACGGCACGCGAGACGCCGATTTACATGCAGCCCGGCGATACAGCGGTATGCGCGATAGAGGGCATCGGGACGCTGACCAATCCCGTCGTGGGACCGGATTCCGAATAGAGTTTGCCACCCTCCCCGGACAGCTTGATCTAGTGGTGCCGGATGCTTCTCAGATACCGACGTACCTGGCGTACACACTCCGCGCCAGGTTCGGCTCCGGCGTGCCGTGAACGATGGCCCGACCGTCGGGGAAAAGGCTCAGGGTATAGGCATTGCCGCCGTCGCTGATACTGGCGCGGAGCATATACCGGCTTGCAACCACTTCGCCATGCTCGCGCAAGCGCCCCGCGACTCTGTCGAGATCGAGCGCTTCGGGATCCTGCCTGTGGGTAAGCTGCACGGCGTCCCGGCCGCAGAGCGTCGCCGCCCCGGATCCCAGCCGACCGTCCAGGTAGTCGAAGCGGCCCTGCTTGCAGCACGGACAGTCGCCGCGTTCGTACGCGCCGGCGACCTTGAGTTGCATGACGGTGTTCGTCCACAGATCGATATTGAGCAACGTCGGGCAGATACGTTCGAAGTTTCCGGTGAGCGCCTTTAGCGTCTCGGCGACCTGAAAGCTTGCGACGGTGGTGACGGCGGAAGCCAGCACGCCCACGGTGTCGCAGGTCGGCGTCGTGCCGGGCGGCGGTGCTTCCTCGAAGAGGCAGCGCAGGCACGGCGTCGCCCTGCTGCCTGCGGTATCCCGTTCCCACGGCGCGTCTCCCTCCGCGGTGTGGGGCAGGATCGCGAACGCCGCGCCTACGGTACCGACCGCGCCGCCGTACATGTAGGGAATGCCGTGCTTGACTGCATAGTCATTGGCGAGGTACCGGGTTTCGAAGTTGTCCAGCCCGTCGACAAGAATGTCGGCTCCGGATGCATGGCGGGCGATATTGCCATGGTTCAGATCGTCGACGATCGCGGTGACGCGGACGGTGGAGTTGATCCTCGCAAGACGGCGCCGAGCCGCTTCCGCCTTGGGGATGGCGTTTTCGACATCCTGCTCATCGAACAGGACCTGCCGCTGAAGATTCGTGATCTCCACGAAGTCGCGGTCCACGATAACCAGGTGTCCGACGCCGGCGCGGGCGAGAAGTTCGGCGGCCATGCTGCCGAGCGCCCCGCACCCCAGAATGAATGCTGTAGATTCGCCCAGCCGACGCTGCCCGTCCTCGCCGAAGCCGGAAAGCAGCGTCTGGCGGTGGTAGCGGGAAGGATCGTCATTCATGTTTCGGTGGAAGGGCCATAGCCGCCGCCGCAATGGGCCATACCGGGGGCCATGAACAAGCGTACATGGTCGCGGAAGTCGGATTTCCCCCGCTTGCGGGAGACGGTCGACTCCATGGCTTCATACAGTTCGACCGTAGGTGTCGCGGTGACAACGGTGTCGCTCCAGCCGTGATAAAGGATGGGCCTTGCCGCCGCGTTGCACGAAGGGCGTCACGTCGGGATTGTCGGCACGCGTCACTGCCGAGTAATAGGAAGAGTCGGCTGCCACGACATCGTCGGGGTTATCGATGCTGAAGTCGTTCAGCAGATCCCTGTCCGGATCCTGGTACCAGACCTGGGCGAGATAGTCGAGATAGTCGCATTGTCCCGATTCTTCCGGAGTTGCACATGCGCCCGCGGTAAAGCGCGCCCAGCCGCCCATGCCCATGCCGGCGCCATACTCGCCGCCGTGAAGGAGCCCGGGGTAGATGCGCTCGCCGGACATGGTTACCGGGCCATCGTAGATCGTGCGGACGAATTCGACCTGGCTGTCCGTCAGGCACCGGGGCGGAGATTCGGACTCGTTGCACTGCAGAATGCCGGGATCGACGCGACATTGCCGGGGGTCGTCGATGATTTGGTCCTCGATCCCGTCGATGGCATCACAAGCGTCGAGCACGGCATCCTTCAGCAACTCAAGCTGCTCGCCCGCAAGCGGCTGGTCTTCGGCAATGAGCCGGGCGACCTGTTGGGTCGTCCAGAGACCGGACACGATCATGCGAGCCGGCGAGAAGACCGGGGCGCCCACAATGATGCCGTCGAAATCTCCGGGATAGCGCTGCATGGCCATCAGCCCCTGGCGCCCGCCGGTGGAACAACCGCGAAAATAGGAGTGATCGGGTGCCCGCGCGTAGTACCCCTCGGCAAATTGCTTGCCGACAACCGTAACCCGTTCAGCGCTGGCAAGCGTTACGCCGTGCGGTGACTCCTCGGCGAGGCTCTGGAAGTCGGTGAGTTCGCACGGCACGGCCGGCGCGCAGACTGCCAGGGTCATTGAAAGAAAGAGCCACGTTGGATGGATTGGAAGCTTCATATGCGATCCCGTGCGTTTCAGAGCGCAATACCGTAGTTTACGAATGCTGCTGAAACACTACCGCCTCTGCAGGCCGTCGATCAAGAGAATTCCATTCCGGAACAGGTCCCGTCGGCACGACTCTTCGGGGGCAATATGGCTACGTTGCCCCAAATACGGGATAATTCCGTGAGCACAAGGCTGTGGGGCCGTAGCTCAGTTGGGAGAGCGCTGCGTTCGCAATGCAGAGGTCGGGAGTTCGAATCTCCTCGGCTCCACCAAATTGCCTTTTTCTGGGGGGGGGCCAGATGAAAAACATCAAGCTACTTGCGCTCGCAGGACTGATCCTGCCCGGTACGCAAGCGTACGCCCAGTACGAAACGGGCTGGGACATGTCCGAGCCCGGCATCAACCGGATTTCGGAGCACTTTGACGATTACACCAACCTGCAACAGGTTATCGAGCCGAACATCATCGCCATGTACGACTACCTCTACCGATACCGGGAATTTCCGCGAAACGCGAAGGCCATCAAGCCACCTCCAGCAACGCTGCGGGGTCTTTGTCAGCAATGGCGAGCAGTGTGCGGGCTGCGCCGGACGGGCATCTGCGTCCTTGTTCCCAGTCTTGAAGCGTCCTCACCGATACTCCGAGCAACTCGGCGAAACGCGCCTGTGACAAACCAGCCTTCTCCCGGACAGAAGCGACGTCTGGCACGCTCACAATACGTCCATGCTCTTCGCGTTTGAGTTCACGCAGTCCTTCGAGAATCTCCCGACCGATGTCTCGACGCTCTTCATTCATTTTCGATCTCCTGCCGAATCTGCCGCAATGCATGTGCCGGCACATTGTCCCTGATACTCTTCGGATACATCGTGAGCATCCAGAAAATTCCCTCGGAACGTCGGACAAAATAGATGATACGATAACCACCGCGCTTCCCGCGTCCCGCCGCGCGCCAACGAAGCTTGCGAAGTCCTCCAGAACCCGGAATGACCTTTCCGACCCCAGGGTCCGCAATCATGGACGCCTGCAGCGCCGCGAACTCGTCGTCGGTCAAGTAGTTCTTGACCAGCCTCGTAAAGAGCTTTGTTTCGATAAAGCTGTACATCGGCGGATTATACGGCTTTGCCGTATACAATCAACCGGTGCGAAACTGGCGATCTTGGTGACTTTTGGGGTTCAGCCGCCCCATTCAAGTACGCCCCGTAATGTGTCGTCGTTGAATCCCGCCAGCGCGGTCAATGGCACGATTCGAATAAGTGCTGCCGGGTTGACTCAGGGCTCTCGATCGTCCAGGAAACGGTCGATCTGGTGCATTCGTTCATGCAGCACGGTGACAATGCCGATCGCTCCGTCGTCGAGCTTTTTCCAGTAGACGAAGTGCCGTTTGTGGCGGAAGACGTATCCGTCTACCCCGAATTCCGCAGGAACCGCGCGCGAGACGATCGCGCCGGTGGCGATTCCATCGAATGCATCGAACAACCTGCGGATGTAAGCATCCGCCCGGGCCTGTCCCCAGCGCTCGCGGGTGTATTGATAGATTTCGTCGATGCGGACCGCCGCCGCATCCTGGACGCGTATCCGTGTCATGCGCCGGGAGGCGCATTGTGTTTCGCGATGACCTCGGATGCCGACAGCGCATGGTAAGAATCGTCCGGCGCGGCAAAGGCGCGTGCCAGCTCGGCCTTCAGCCGGTCGAAGGCTTCGCGCTCCGCGCGCACCTTGTCGCGGCGTATAAGATCCCGCACGTACTCGCTGACACTTTCGTAAGCTCCGGTCTCGCCGACATTTGCCGCGACGAAGTCGCTGAGCGCGCCGCTGACGCGCACTGTCATTGTGGTCGTGTGCCGCATCGGTTAGTTTCCCGCCTGAATCGTATTCAGGTTAAACAATATTGAATACACCCGCAACCAGCCCGATTCGGCCTCGTCCTGCGTCATGAGCTAGAGTATGAACAGCGCTTCCTGGAGTCGTTGGTGTACTTGGAAGTCCAGCACCACGGCGCTGGCGGCACCACGCTTTGCAATGGCTCGATCCATATGAGGCGTAGGGCCATTGACGTTGTTGACTGTCCGAAATTGCCCCGCATTTTGTATGGCTGGCCCATTATTGGCATGATGCGCTCGCTGGCATGGGAAATGCCGGACGGGAGGAACAAGCCTTGTGAAGGATCAGGGCCAACTTGAGCTTGCGACCGGCTATTGGGACGACTTCGGAGCAGGAAATCCGAAGACGATCGGGGAGGCCATCGGCGCTATCCGGCGGACCGCGTTGACGGAGAGTGACAAGGGCACGCGCTTCGAGACGCTGGTGCGCCAGGTGCTGCCAACCCTCCCCGAATACGAAATGCGCAAGGTCTGGCGCTTCGGCGATTGGCCCGAGCGGGAAACGCGGATGGGCCGGGACCGGTCGGATCTCGGCATCGATCTCGTCGCGGAACTGAACTCGGGTGAATTCGTAGCCATCCAGTGCAAGTTCTGGGCCGAGCATCGCAAGCTGTCCTACAAGGATCTGGCCACGTTTTTCGCCGATGCGGCCCCCATCAGGGAGCGCAATCACGAATTCGCGTGCCTGATGGTCATCGCAACATGCCCATTGACAGGCGCGGCATTGCAACAGCTACGGGGCCGCAACGGCCGCCACATCTCCTTCTACCACAAGCACCGCGACGACCGGCTGGACTACAAGGGCATCAAGCGCCCGCACTCACCCCTCCCCAAGCAGGACGTTGCCATCAAGAGTTGCGTGAAAGGGCTGCGAAACCACGACCGGGGCCGGCTCATCATGGCCTGCGGAACCGGGAAGACCTTCACGGCGCTGCGAATTTCCGAAGCTTTGGGCGCCAAGTCCGTGTTGTTTGTGGCGCCAAGCATAGCGCTGGTAGGCCAGGCCCGGAAGGAGTGGCTCAGGCAGGCGGTCGGCGAGATTGCCAGCGTAATCGTGTGCTCGGACAGCAGCGCCGGTCGCAGCGGAGACGACGAATTGGCCCTGTTGGAACTCGATTGTCCGGTCACGCGGAACTCCGGCGTGCTTTCCGAATTTCTGGCGCGCGATGGGGACGCGATGCGCGTCGTGTTCTGCACGCACCAGTCACTTCGCCGTGTCACGGACGCGCAAGCGACTCACGGTGCCGGGCCATTCGATCTGACCATCATCGACGAGGCGCATTGGACTACGGGAATTGTCCGGGACAAGCCGCGCAAGAAGGGCGGGTTTTCGTCCCAGGATGTTCATTCCAATGAATTTGTTGAGACGAAGAAGCGCCTGTACATGACCGCGACGCCGCGCGTCTACACGGCCAAGAGCAAGCGCAGCTCGGCTGAGCAACATGCCTGAGGCAACCCCGCAGCCCTGCGCACACGGCGTCGGCCAGGCTGGACAACTCCCTGCGGGCGTCGAGGGTCGCGACTTGGAACGGACTTCGGCGGCCGCAGGTCTTGCCCGGTTGGCCATGGTTCCGGCTCCATGGGCAAGAATCGGGTGCTTTTGATGCCATCATTCGGTAGCATGGCCGAGCGTCGGGACAGCGCAGGACAGCGCCAGCGCAAGATCGGCCCGATGAATCCGAATCTATCGGGTCGATCCTGCATCCAAAGCAGCGGTTCGTTGCGCCTGGTCCGGACTGGTGGCCATGCCGACACCCATTCGCTTTCAGAGGGCCGGTATCCGATGACAGCCAAGCACATCGCGTCCCTGGCGTTGGCCGCGATCATGGTCACGCCGGCGGCGCGCGACGGCGCCCTTCACGCGCAGGCGCCGCACCCCGCCAGCTACCTCGAGAGACTGGTTCTGAGCGCGTTCTACCGCGCCACGAACGGCCCGGACTGGACCGACAACGCCAATTGGCTGACCGACGCGTCCGTGGGGGAATGGTACGGCGTGGCCGTTGACGGGGATGGACTCGTAACCGGGCTGCGCCTCGACACGAACCGGCTGAGCGGCGAGATTCCGCCGGAACTGGGCCGCCTCGCCAACCTTGAAGCCCTGTCGCTCGGTTTCAATCGACTGACCGGGCCGATACCGCCGGAACTGGCCGGGCTGTCCGGGCTGACATGGCTGGGACTTCACGGCAACCTGCTGAGCGGTGAGATTCCGCCGGAACTGGCCGGGCTGGCCAACCTGCAAGTGCTGCGGCTCAACGGCAACCGGTTGAGCGGCCCGATACCGCCGGAACTGGGCCGCCTCGCCGGCCTGTCGTGGCTGGGCCTCGACGGCAACTACCTGAGCGGGGCGATTCCGCCGGAACTGGCCAACCTCGCCAACCTGACGGAATTGCGGCTCGGCGCAAACAATCTGAGCGGCGAGATTCCGCCGGAACTGGGCCGCCTCGCCAACCTGACATGGCTGGGGCTCTACGGCAACTACCTGAGCGGTGAGATACCGCCGGAACTGGCCGATCTCGCCAATCTGACGGTTCTGGCGTTCGAAAGGAACCGGTTGAGCGGCCCGATACCGCCGGAACTGGGCCGCCTCGCCAACCTGACGTGGCTGGGACTCGACACCAACTACCTGATCGGACCGATCCCGCCGGAACTGGGCCGCCTCGTTGACCTGACCGTTCTCCGGCTCGCCGGAAACCGGTTGAGCGGCCCGATCCCGCCGGAACTGGGCCGCCTCGCGCGCCTGACGTTGCTGTCGCTCAGCAACAACCAATTGAGCGGGCCGGTCCCGCCGGAACTGGGCCGCCTCGTTGACCTGACCGTTCTCCGGCTCGACGGAAACAGGTTGAGCGGGCCGGTCCCGCCGGAACTGGGCCGCCTCGCGCGCCTGACATTGCTGACGCTCAGGAACAACCGGTTGAGCGGGCCGGTCCCGCCGGAACTGGCCGGGCTGGCCAACCTGGAGAGGCTGAATCTCAGCTCGAACAGCGTGAGCGGGAAAATACCGCCGGAACTGGGCAATCTCGCCAACCTGGAACGGCTGGTACTCAGCTACAACCAGTTGAGCGGAGAGATACCGCCGGAGCTCGGCGGCCTCGCCAGCCTGGAACGGCTGTCGCTCTACAGGAACCTGTTGACCGGAGAGATACCGCCCGCGCTGGCCTCCCTTGCCAACCTGACCGAACTGCAGCTCGGCGCGAACCGGTTGAGCGGGCCGATCCCGCCGGAACTGGCCGAGCTGGCCAACCTGCAAGTGTTGGGGCTTTACAAGAACCGCTCGTTGAGCGGGGAGATACCGCCGGAGCTCGGCAACCTCGCCGAACTGGGATTCCTGGGGCTCAGCGGGAACCGGTTGACCGGGCACATTCCGCCGGAGCTCGGCAACCTCGCCAACCTGACCACCCTGTGGCTGCACGACAACCAATTGAGCGGGACGATACCCACCGAACTCGGCAACCTCGCCAACCTCAGATACCTGAAGCTCGGCACCAACCGGCTGACCGGGCCGATCCCGCCGGTACTCGGGCGCCTCCCCGACCTGAGACAGCTGTGGCTGGACGCAAACCGGTTGAGCGGGGCGATACCGCCGGAACTGGGCCACCTCGCCGGCCTGACGTCGCTGCGGCTGAACAACAACCAGCTCAGCGGAGAGATACCGCCGGAGTTGGGCAATCTTGTCCATCTGACGGAGCTGTGGCTTCAGGCAAACCGGTTGGGCGGAGAAATACCGCCGGAACTCGGCTACCTTGCCAGCCTGACGTCGCTGCTGCTCGGTTACAACCAGCTAAGCGGACCCATACCGCCGGAACTGGCCGGCCTCGCCAACCTGGAAGTGCTGTGGCTGGAATCGAACCGATTGAGCGGAGAGCTGCCGCCGGGGCTGGCCTGGCTCCCCAGCCTGGAATCGCTTCTGGTCTGGGGCAACCAGTTGAGCGGGGCGCTTCCGGACGCCCCGGCGCCGGTGCGCGTCACGCCCGCCACGGGGATGTCTCCGCCCTTCGCGGAACCGATCGAGGTCGTTTTGACGGAGGCGTTCGGCGGACGGGAGTTCGACGAACCGACGGAGATCGGGGCCTACCCGGCCGGACCGGGCGCCGGCGCCGGGCGCGGCGCGTTCGTGGCCGAGCGGGAAGGCCGCATCCTGCTGCCGCACCCCGATGGCGGGGAGGCCGCCGAACTGCTCGACATTCGCGACCGCGTATTGACGGCCGGCGGCCAGGACGGCTTGATCAGCGTCGCGCTCGACCCGCGGTTCGAGGCGACCGGCCACCTCTGGCTCTGCTACTCGGTCCAGAACCCGGCGCTTTGGGCACGGCTTTCGCGCTTCACGGTCGACCTGCAAGACCTCCAGCGCGTGGACCCGGGATCGGAACTGGTGGTTCTCGATGTGCCGCAGCCGCATCTGGGCCACGGCTGCGGCAGCATCCGTTTCGGACCCGACGGAATGTTGTACCTGGGGCTGGGCGACGGCGAACCGGGCGGCGACGCCAGGGGCCACGGGCAGAACCCCGGCACCCTTCCGGGCAGCGTCATTCGCATCGACGTCAGTGGGGCGTCGGCGGACGTGCCGTACGCCGTTCCGCCCGACAACCCGTTCGTGGATGTGCCGGGCGCGCGCCCCGAGATCTGGGCGTACGGGTTCCGCAACCCCTGGCGGATGGCGTTCGATCCGGCGACCGGGGCGCTGTGGCTGGGCGATGTCGGAGAAGGCGCCATCGAGGAGATCGACCTCATCGAGGCCGGCGGCAACTACGGCTGGAACCGTCTCGAAGGCACACGCTGCCACCATCCGCCGCAGGGGTGCGACCGACAAGGCGCCGTACCGCCGGTGGTGGAATACGTCCACGAGATCGGTTGCGCGGTTACGGGCGGTGTGGTGTACCGGGGCCGGGCCGTCCCGGCGCTGGCCGGGCACTATCTCTTCTCCGACTGGTGCACCAGGCGGCTATGGGCCCTCCCCGTGGATGGCGGCGACGCGGTCGAGATCGGCGTGAGCCCGCGGCCGGTGTCGGGGTTCGCCGCCGATGCCGACGGCGAGGTGTACCTGTCCACCTTCCGTGGGGCCGTGCTGCGCATCGCGCCACCGGAGTCGTGATCCGGCGCCGACAGCGACAAGCGGAAGGTAATTGAATGTGCGTTCAACTGAAGGACATCGCATGGGCAAGGGTCGAGGTTCCCAATAATGTCGTACCGGAGGGTGGCGGACTCTTGATGGGATTCAGCTTCCACACCGGAAAGCTCTGGTGAGAGTTTCCCGGTCAGGATGATCGTGGCAAGCGGCCCGAAGAGGTTCATATCGGGCCGCTTGAAAGAACGCATACCCAGATTCTGGCGGTGCTCCGCGACCACGCCTTCGACCCCGAGACGCACTACCTGCTCGGCAAGTGGCGCGGAAGCTTCCCGCTTCGCGCCGGTAGCCGGCCGGAAGCCGAGGTTCTGTTGACCGAACTGAAGGTACAATGGAAGGAATACCGGCGCGCGAGCAACCCGGAGTACCGCATCGAGGGGCTTCGCGCGATTCGTCGAGCAAGCGCGGCCAATAACTCCACAAGACTTGCGGCGTTGAAATACGCTATCCCGCGCGCCGCATTCAACCGCTGAATCCGGTTGAAATGTCCATTTTCAGGCAGCGTGGGCGGGAAAGCCCGTTTGCTATACTGATGACGAAGCTGCACTGTCAACGAATTAATGCTGAGTTCCGATGCAGCCCCCGCCGTCGGACGGCAGCGTTTCCAGAGTAACCTGGTCCAATGAAAGTATTTCTAAGCCATTCGCACACGGACGCGCCGTTGGCGACGCGTGTTTCCGAGGCACTCCAAAGGAAGGGCCTCGACGTGTGGGATCCTGACGTGGACTTGCTTCCGGGCGACAATTGGGCCGCAAAGGTGGCCCGTGCGCTTGAGGAGTCCCAGGCCATGGTCGTGCTATTGACGCCCGCCGCTGTCAATTCCTCACACGTCAAGCGCGAAATGGAGTACGCCCTCGGCGAGAAGCGTTTCAGTAATCGGCTGATTCCCGTGTTCGTCGGCGACCCCGCCAGACTTTCAACACACGACATTCCGTGGATCGTTCGTCGATTGCCGTCGGTCGAACTGGATGATCCAGGAAACGAGGACACTCAATTCGATCGCATTGCGGATGCGATTCAAGTCGCGGCCTGAACTCCTCTCGCACTCCCGCCCCCGTACCTTTCTCGTGCCGAACGAAGTCTTTCTCTCGTACTCCAGCGAAGATCGAACCTTCGTCGAGCGACTCGCCGATGTCCTGCGTGCTCATGGTGTTCCGATCTGGTACAGCGACGCCGGCAAGATGGCGGACCAGCGTGCTGTCGGTCGCGATTACCGTCCCTGTCGCCTTTACGACCAGACTCTTCCCTGCCAGCCCGCGGTTCCCTGAAGCGCATCGAATGCGATGTCTTTCGAGACAAGTGGGCAGCGCATTTCGATTGCCGTGGCGGCGATGAGGCGATCGAACGGGTCGCGGTGCGTCCAGTCGAGCGTGCCGGCCTGTGCCGCGATGGCGCGGGTAAACGGCGCTGACACGGTCTGCGTCTCCCCGACCAGTTGGCCGACGTGCGGAATGATCTCCGGCCATTTGCCCAGGTGGGCCTTGCGCGTCACCTCGTAGACGCTGATCGGGCTGACGGCTACGGAGTCCGCCTCCACGATCGCGGTCTTCACCGCCTCGCCGAGTCGCGACGGCTTCATCAGGCTCCATATCCACGCATGCGTGTCGAGCAGTATCGCGCTCAAGATTCGCGCTCCCAGAGCGCAAGTTCATGCTCGTCCATCGGCTCGTCAAAGTCGGGTACGGCGGAAACAAGATGCGCCAGCGCGCCGAAACGAAATCCGGAGGATTGCACGGGCACGAGCCGGACCGCCGGCTTGCCCCTGCGCGCGATGACCACTTCGTCGCCGGCTTCTGCGGCGGAGATAAGTTTCGAAAGCTGGGACTTGGCTTCGTGCATGTTGACGAGCATGCGTGGGCTCCATTGGGGGGAGGGCGGACTGACTTAGCTAACGTGGCTAGATTAAGTCGGGCGATTGGTAGAGTCAAATCGACAATCAGTCACCGTCAGCGGTCGTCAAGCGGGCCTTGATGTCCGCGAACACGCGATCCTGGGGTGTGGTCCGCTCCGCCTGGAAGTCGGCTTCGCCCTGCGCCATGAGCATGAGCATGAGCAGCGCGTCGGTGGCGTCTTCGTCGTTCGCCTCAGCCAAAGACGCTTGAATAGGCGTCTTCATTGAATCCCACCAGCACCGTTTCGCCGACTCGGGCCGTCGGGGCGCGCAGGTTGCCGGTTGGGCCCAGCATCGCTTTCACGGCATCGTCCGATGACAGGCTGTCGCCCGCGAACTCGCTGACCTTCTTGCCTCTTGCGGCGACCAGCCGGGACGCGCTCGCAAGCATGGCTGCCGCGTCGCTCGCTTTCAGCTTCCGGCTCGCTGGCACCCGTTCGCCGATCTCGATGTCATTGGCTTCCAGAAACTTGGAAGCCCGCTTGCAGCCTGTTCACCCGGGGCGGTGGTAGTACCAGTCAACCTTGGCGGTCATCTGTGATTCTCCTAATAGGTTTGTCTTGCGTCTGATTCCGCTGCCGCTAATGCGTCTGACTGCATTCCCGGTCCCGCTGCCGGTTTTTGCGTCCGATCGCGCAGCCGCTCCCCCCGCTAATCCCACTCTTTCACGACGCCGTCCGGAGTCGTCACGAAGCCAAGCAGGCAACCGGGCGATCCGTCCCGCAGCGCGTGGCATTTCACGTGGATCCGGTCGCCGGGCTCGAGTTCGTCTTCGGAAATCCCGGCCCTGGTGAGCGTCGACGCACCTGCGGCCTCCATCGCCCACGTTATGGTTTCTCCCGCCTCGGTTTCTACATCCATGTAGAGCCATGCATGCGGATTGATGAAGTAGAGGTCAGCAACCGTACCGTCAAGCTCGGTGTACTCCGTCATCTCGTAGTTGCCGTGGGAGTGGTGCGCCCAACCGGTCAGTGTTACGGCCAGGGTCGCGGTGAAGACAAGGGCTAATCGCTTTGGATGCATTGCTGGCTCCTGCTGGTTCGTTGTGCCCGAACGGCTACCGGCCACGCGGCCGCCATTCGCTGCCGAGCCTGACCTTGCGTACGTCGTGAAAGCTCGGGAACATGATCATGTTGCCGTTCTCGTCGATGAACTCGAACGATTGCTGGAACATGCCGCCGGTCGGCGCTGACGGACTGATGGTTGCGTCGATGGCGTAGAGCTTGCTCTCCAGCAGGTAAAGGGCCGCGAAGGTCCGGGTGCCGTCGGGGTTGGTCGTATGCAGTTGGTGGCCATCGACGCGGCCGATGTAGTGGTAGTTGTCGTACTCCACGGACTCGGCTCTCTCCCGGATCATCCTGGCGAAGTACGCCACGGATCCACGTGCATCCACCTCGCCGTAGACATCGAGATAGACGCCGTCCAGTTCCGCGATGCGTTCCCTGTGCAGCGCCATGGAATCGGTGTAGTCGACGACGGTCAGCGTGTAGGTGCCGTGAGTGTCCTGCGCCGTGTGGACGCGGGCGGGAACGACGATGCCGTACTCGGTTTCGAAATCGACGGATTCGATTTCAAACTGGCCCCCGGGCGCCATGATCCGGAATTCGCCGTCCTCGCTGGTAAACGGCGCCCAACGCTGGGCGAAGGCCGAGCTGCTGAAGATCAGAATCGTCGCCAGTGAGATCAGTCTCGTAGCGAGCATGCGGAGTCTCCTCGGATACGCTGGATCAATGGCTATTCTGCCAAAAAGAACGGCAGGCCGCATTTGCTTCGGCGTGATTCACGTAAGGAAACACGGCGCACTTGCCGGGCGGCGGCCGACGGGTACGCGATCCCGGCAGCCGAGGCCAGTGCCAGTCCGGAGCGGAAACGGGCAGGGTATGAGTCGGTTTCCGGTTGGTGATCACAGCGGGATTATAGCCGTGACAACCAGTCGGCCCGGTCGAATATTCAGTTCGCTCGCATGGCAGTTACCGCGCGCGGCCACAAGCACCGGAACGACGCCAAACCAATCCTCCGTTCGTTGGGACAACGGTTACTGGTCCCGGGCGTCGGGCTCGTCATGCCGCGGAAGCCACTCGCGCAACTCCGCCCTTACGTCCGCCAGGGCGGGGTCAGCGGCGCGGTTCGTCCATTCGTGCGGGTCGGTTTCGAGGTCGTAAAGCTCTTCGGACCCGTCCGAGTAGAGGATGTACCGGTAACGGTCGCTGCTGACGGCGTGATTGCGGTATCCGTATGTCGTCACCACGGCCTTGCGGTCCAGGGTCGCGTCGGGATCGTCGAGCAGCGGCACGAGACTCACGCCTTCCATGTGTTGCGGCGTCGGCAGCCCCGCCAGTTCGGTGAGCGTGGGGTAAATGTCCAGGAGCGATACCGGCACATCCGAGCGGCTGCCGGCTTGCGCGACGCCGGGAGCGACGATTATCAGCGGTACCCGGGTGGATTCCCGCCACAGCGTTTGCTTGCGCCAGCGCGCCTTCTCGCCGAGATGAAAGCCGTGGTCGGAGAACAGGACGATGATCGTGTTCTCCCGCCGCCCGCTTCCTCCCAACGCATCGAGCACCAGTCCCATCATGGCGTCGGCGAAGCTGACGCTGGCCAGGTAGGCGCGCACGCCGTCCTTCCAGACGCCCGCCTCCAGCGCCCACTGGTGTACTTCCATCGCTGACCCGGTGGCCGTGCCCTGCATTCTGGCGATCTCGGAAATGTCGTCGAGATCGTTTTCCGGAACAGGTGGAAGTTCCACGGTCTCCAACGGGTACAGATCGAAGTACCTTTGCGGCAGGTACCAGGGCAGATGGGGACGATAGATGCCCACGGCATCGAATCGGGGACCGCCGGTTTCGGTCAGGAGTTGCCGCACCGTCCAGGCAGCAACCTGACCGTCGCCCATGGCGCGGTCGTCGGCGAAGATCGGTGCCCAATCGACCCTCACGGTCAGGGGGTTGCCGTTGGCCGGGAGATCGTGGGGCCTGATTTCGTCGGGGATCTGCCGGTCCAGGGACGGATAGTAGGCATTCCAGGCGGTGGTGTCGTTGTAGCCGTAGTAGGCCCAGGCGTTGAAGGTGCTGGAATGGAACAGCTTGCCGGCGCCGAAGGTTGCGTAGCCGGCATCCTGGAAGTGTCCGGGCAGCGTACGAATGTCCTGGAAGACTGCCATCGTACGCCAGTCGGGCTGGTTCACGTAAACGCCGGTCGTGGCAGCACTCAGACCGGTCATGAGAGCCGTCCGGGCGGGATTGCACATTGCGGAGGTTGAATGCGCGTTGGTAAACACCATGCCTCGCTCGGCAAGGCGGTCCATGTTGGGCGTCTTCGCCTGCGGATGTCCGTCGAGCGGCCCGACCCAGTCGTTCAGGTCGTCGATGGAAATGAAGAGGATGTCGGGAGGCGCAGCCGGTTGCGCGTCCAGGCGGGCAACCGGCAGAGCCAGTACGAACAGAAGTGCAACGATGGAGTGCGGTGACCTCATGCGGCGCATTATACGTACGGGTCGGGTCAGGACTATTCAAAAGTCGGGGTGTATAGCCTGAGGCCATGGACGGGGAGGGATGAAGTCAGGCCGCCCAACAGCCTGGCGCGCCATCCGACGATCGCGACCGCGGCGCGGCTGGCCGGGCACCGCGGCGTGACTCTTGAACAGGCCCGCGGCCGGGGCGGTCGGTCTTGAATTCGCAGGCGGATTCTGTTCAAATTCCTTCCACGCCGCATTGATTGCCGGTGTCTCGAGGGGCAGGTCATGACATCAGACGTTCGTTTCGTTGCGGGGGTTGACAGGCGCGGTATAATCAGCGCCGAGCGCCGAGCGCCGAGCGCCGAGCGCCGAGCGCCGAGCGATGAGGTGCGCCCGGCGGGAGGCCGGCCCGCCTGAACCGGCCGCCGCCCCTCGAGGGCGCGCACGCAAGCTCCCCTCCCCTTCATCCGGACTGACCGGCGGCCGCTTGGCCGCTCCGGCGGTCTCGCGCCGGGCCGCGTCCGCGTGGCGCCGCCCCGCCCTCCTCCCCGTCCTCGCGCCGCTGCTCGGGGCGGTGTCCCTGCTGCCCGCCACTCCAGCCGCGGCGCAGACCACCATCTGGTCCGCGACGCTGACAGTAGATCAGGACGGCGTGTTATTCGGCTGCGACACCTTCATAGCTGGCCACGACAGCTGCACCGTGGGGCTCACGGACGAGGACTTCGTGTACAAGGGTGTGACCTATCGAGTCAATCGGCTATTTGTGAGCTCTACCACTGGGCGGCTGACGCTTGAGGTCGACCCGGATGCAGGGTCGAATCTTGCTGGGATGACGTTGCATCTCGGCACTGCGCAGCTAACCGTTGGTAATGACGTCAGAGTATCATTCGGCAGAGCTTTAAGCTGGGCCAATTCCGGCGTGACCTGGACCGACAACCAGCAAGTCGCGGTGAGGCTGGTGCTGCCCCCGGTCTCGATAGGCCGCCAGGGCAGCATGTCCGTCGACGGGTTCCACCCGATGGGACCCGGACGCATGAAGATCGCCGAGGGCGCATCGATCACCTACGGCATCGTGATCCACCAGCCGCCGACCGCGGATCTGACCATCACGCCGCGACACCACAACGTCCGGCCGGACGGCAGCGACTACCCCAACGTCGACAACAGCCTGCTCACGATCCACAACGCGGTCACATGGAAAGCCGCCCCGCACCCCAACTACCTGAGCGGGGACTGGCAGCAGGCCAAATCGGTCGGGCTCACCGCGGTGGACGACAACGAGTGCAAGTCGCCGCCCGGCACCCGGTACTGGATCAGGCACCACGGCAGCGGCGGCGGTCCCGACTGGGGAGGCTGGGACCGGCAGGACCGCCACCATGGCCTGGTGATCTCGATCGAAATCATCGACGACGACTGCAAATATCTGGCCGCTTCCCCGGGCCAGGTGTCGGTGGAGGAGGGCGGCAGCGCGACCTACACCGTCCGCCTGAAGGAGCCGCTCGGGGACGCCGCGTACATTTCCCCGCGCGTCAGCGTCCCCGGCGACAGCGACCCCGGCGCGATCGCGGTCTCTCCCGGGCGGGTCCGGGTCGAGGCGGGAGACACGGGCCCGATAACGTTCACGGTCAGCGCCGGAAGGGACGCGGACTCCCGCAACGAGGTCCTGGTTGTCGACCACGGCGTCGACTCGCCGGAGGTCCCGGCGGATTACCTGGGCGCCCGGGTGACCGTCATTGTCCAGGACCCCCAGAACGCGGCGAGGAACCAAGAGCGCGACCCGCAGACCGTGACCGGGCTCGCGCTCGCGGCCGGTTCGGGGGCGGTGGCGCTGAGCCCGGCCTTCTCGACGGATGTGCTGTCGTACCGGGCGTCGGTGCCGGCGGGGACGGCGCGCGTGACGCTGGCGCCGCGCTGGGACGGCGGGGCGAGCGTGTTCGCGGGCTCGCGCCGGGGCGGGACGACCTTCACGCGCCCGGCGCGGGTGCGGCCCTCGGGCACGGCGGTGGAGCTGGCGCTGGCGCCGGACGGCGGCGCGACCGAGCTGTGGGTGATGGCGGGCGGCACGACGACCTACCGCATCGAGGTGGCCGGGGCGCCGGCCGCGGCCGCGGGGACGGCGGCGGCGGGGACGCCCGAAGAGGGGACCCCGCCGGGTTCCGGCGAGGAGGGGCGGCGCGGCCCGCCGACGGCATCGGACGGGGAGGACGATGCGCCCGGGGAGCATGGCGGCGGCGTCCCGCCGGGCCATGGCGGGGCGCCGGCGGCGGTCCCGGGCGTCCCGGGCCCGGCCGCGGAACCGGGCCGGGGAAACCGCCGCGCCCAGCCGCCGGTGATCGGCCGGCGCGCGCGCGCCATCGGTTCGCCGTACTGCTTCGTGCCCGGGGCCGCCGAGCTGGGCGCGCTCGGGGAGGGCGCGCGCCTGGCCTACCGGCTGGACAGCAAGCAGGACTTCGACCTGTGCCTGTGGGCGCCGGACCCGAACTGGAGGGACGCCCCGGCCTACGCCTCCTGCCGCGGCGCGGGCGGCGCGCTGCCCGAACACGCGAGCCTGGTCCGGGGCGCCGGCCGGGAGGAGATTTCCGTGGAACGCGCGCCCGGGCTGATGGCGTGCGTCGTTCCCGCCGAAGCGGCCGCCGGAGGCGGCGCCTGGCGACTGCGCATCGCGCCCGACAACCCCGACAACACCGGGACGGAGGACACCGAATGACCGCCATGAACCGCACCGCCGCCGGCATCGCGGCCGCGCCCTTTCTCATCCTCGGCTCCCCGGCCTTCGGCCAATCCGGCGTGGAGGCCGTGGAACCGGAGGCTCCGGTGGAGTCCTTCGCGGGCCGCGAACTCGCCGGCTACGGCTACGGCGAGCACTTCTGCTGGCCGCTCGCCGACACCGCCCACGCGCGGGCCGAAGCCCTCGCCGCCGCCACGGGCGACATGCAAACGCCGGTCTACACGTTCGAGCTGCACACCGGGCAACGCTGGGACATGTGCCTGTGGGACGCGGACGGGGACTGGGAAGGGGGATGGAAATACCGCAACTGCGGTTTCGCCCGGGACGGCGGCGCCGCGGACGGCTTCATCCACCACGGCAGGGCGCACCCGGACGCCGGCCACGAGTACGCCGAGTACGACCACCCGGGCCCCTACGACGGCGGCCCGCAGGACGAGACGATCGTCTACGCCGGCCCCGTCGCCGGCCGGATGATCTGCGCCGATGCGAGGGAGCCCTACGTGCCCGCGCGCGCCGACCTGCTGCTCTTCGAGGGCGACACCCGCGCCGGGGGAGCGGACGGCGCCGACGATACCGGCGGCGGAGCCACGGAACCGGGCGGCACGTCATGAACCCGGCCGGCGGGGGGCCGCGACTCCCCCGCCGGCCGGCATGTCCCGCGCCGCGTGTGGCCAATTGGATAACTCCGAATCCGCTGGGAGCCGTGCGCCCGCCAGCGCAAGCCAGCTTCCACCGCACTCCGCCACCGCCATGGCCCCGTCATACAACAACCACTTCTGAATAGCCAGACCCTGGCACGGCCTGACTGCATCGCTCCCCGCTTATGGCCTCAGGCTATACACCCCGACTTTGGAGAGCCCTGCGGGTCGGGTACATTGGCTCGCAACTGGATGAGTGTCATAATCCTTTCGCTGTTTTCGACCAGAGTGAGGCGAGACGAGGTGGAAATGATTCGCCAGGGCAAATCCTCTGCCGTGTCCGGGCTGACCGCTGTGGCGCTCGCCGCTTGCCTGTGGGTCGAAACAGCCGCGGGGCAGGGAGGGGACGCCCGACTCGAGGGAGATCCCACCGCGGAATTTCACATTGCCAGGCTCGTGTACAGAAACTCTCCCTCCAGTCGCCGCGGCCGGGGCTGGGGAGGCGGAGGCGCCTGGAGCACGGACTACGCGGATGCCGAGTACCATCTCATGCAGGGTGTCAACCGTCTCACCCGCGTCGATGGGCAGGCCGTCGACTACTACGGGGACGGCGGCCGGCTCATCACCCTGGACGACGACCGGCTGTTCGACTACCCGTGGCTCTACGCGGTCGAGGTCGGCCAGTGGGAACTCAACGCTTCGGAAGCAGCGCTGCTGAGAGAGTATCTCGACCGCGGCGGGTTCCTGATTGTGGACGATTTCTGGGGGGAGTACGAGTGGTACATTTTCAACGAGTCCATGCGGCTGGTCTTTCCCGACCGTCCCATCCTCGAACTCGGCGAAGATCATCCCTTGCTGCACGTGCTCTATGACCTGGACCAGCGGACCCAGATTCCCGGCCGGGGAGGCAACAGGCAAGGTACGGTGCCCCATTGGCGGGGTATCTTCGACGACGACGGACGGCTCATGGTGGCCATCAACTTCAACATGGACATGGGCGATGCCTGGGAACACGCCGACGACCCGTGGTACCCGGAACCCATGACCGCGCTGGCCTACCGGTTCGCCGTCAACTACCTGATCTACTCGATGACGCACTGAATATGCGATTGCCCTGTGCGCCGGAATCGATCAGGATTCCGTCAGTGCGGTTCCCGACCTCGTCGGCACTCTGAATTTCCGGGTGTCGCTACAGGACCGGGGCGCGTAGAATCGCGCACGCCATGTCGAACGTCGATCTCCGCCACGCCGCGCGGCCGGACCCCGATCCGATTCTTGCCGCAATAGCCGACTACACGGTGGGCGCGCTACCGGATGCGCCTGCGGCCTATACAACCGCGCGCTACTGTCTCCTCGATGCCCTCGCCTGCGCGTTCATGGCGCTGCGCTCGCCCCAGTGCGCCAGGCTCCTCGGCCCCGTGGTCCCGGGCGCCGAATTGCGCAACGGAGCGCGCGTGCCGGGGACCGCGTACGAACTCGATCCGGTCACCGCCGCCTTCAACATCGGCGCGATGGTCCGTTGGCTGGACTTCAACGACACCTGGCTGGCGGCCGAATGGGGGCACCCATCCGATAACCTGGGTGCAATTCTTGCAGTCGCGGACTACCGGGATCGCCGGGGTGACTCTCGTGGGCACTCGCCCATGACCGTTCGCGACCTGCTCACCGCCATGATCAAGGCCTACGAAATCCAGGGCGTGCTGAGTCTTGAAAACAGCTTCAACCGGGTCGGGCTGGATCATGTGCTGCTGGTTCGAATAGCCTCCACCGCGGTGGCCACGCATCTGCTTGGCGGCAGCCGCGAACAGGTCATCGACAGTGTTGCCAACGCCTGGATTGACGGCGGCGCGTTGCGGACCTACCGGCACGCGCCGAATACCGGTCCCCGCAAGAGTTGGGCTGCCGGCGATGCCACGAGCCGCGCGGTCCGCCTCGCGCTACTGACGCTGGCCGGCGAGATGGGCTATCCGTCGGCGCTGAGCGCCCCGAAATGGGGGTTTTCCGACGTGCTCTTCAATGGTAAACCGGTCCGCCTGGCGCGGCCTCTGGGCACCTACGTAATGGAGAACATCCTCTTCAAGATTTCCTTTCCCGCCGAGTTCCACGCGCAAACGGCGGTAGAAGCCGCCATGGCTTTGCATCCCGAGATCGGGGACCGTCTTGACGACGTTGCCGAAGTCATGATCGAAACCCAGGAACCAGGCGTCCGCATCATCGACAAGACCGGACCTCTGCACAATCCGGCCGACCGCGACCACTGCCTGCAGTACATGGTCGCCGTCGCGTTGATTTTCGGCAGGCTGACGGCGGACGACTACGAAGAGGCGGTCGCCAGCGACCCGCGAATCGATGCGTTGCGCGCCAGAATGAATGTGCGAGAGAATCCGCGCTTCACCCGCGACTACTACGATCCCGCAAGACGCTGGATCGGCAACGCGGTGCAGGTCAGGTTCACTGACGGGAGCGTCACCGACAGGGTCGAGATTTCGTGCCCTGCCGGGCACCGCGAAAGGCGCGGGGAGGCCTTGCCGGTGCTGATGCAGAAGTTCGAAACCGGCGTTCGCCCATGGCTCGAGGCGGATGCCTGGACGCGGCTTTCCGGGATCGCGGCGGATCAGGAGCGTTTCGAGGAGACCACGGTGGATGAGTTGATGAATCTGCTGGTGAGTCAGCGCGTAACGGCTTCGGTGTCTTCGGAGGCCAGCAACCCGGCATAGATTCGCTTCAGTTCGTCATGGTTGCGACGATCCGGATCACTCAACCCGTCCAGCGCGAGCGGATTGATTTCGTGAGGGTCGCTGGCCAGCACGCAATGCACTGCGTACGCCGGTTCGGAAGGCGTATCGGCCCGTCATGATCGCGTCGCGTGTCGGGGAGCACGTGGGTTGCGCCCAGAAATCCCTGATCAGCAGGCCGTCCCGGGCAAGCGCGTCGATGTTGGGCGTGACGGCGGTGGGCTGCCCGAAGCCGTAGGCTGCCAGGGTTTCCGTGCCAAGGTCGTCGGCAACGAGCACCAGGATATTGGGCTGCTAAGCGCTGCGATAGAGCTTGGTCATGACGAATTCATTGTGTCTAAGGGTCTCCGCCGCCGTCAGGCGCCCGTTGGCCGTCTGGATGACCATTTCCATCAGCGCCTGGCCCGCCTGGGGAATGGTCATCTCCCGGCGCACGACGCCGGATACGTCCACGTCGATGTGTTCGCCCATGGTGCGCACGGTTCGCGGGTTTCCAGTGATCTTGACGACCGGCATGATCGGGTTGCCGCAGATGTTTCCCTGGCCCGTGGGGAAGCAATGCACCACGTAGCCCGCCGCGGCCTGAATGGTGTTGCACTCCGCCGCCGCCGAGGAAGTGTCCATGAAATACAGTCCCGGCCCGCTCGACGGCGCCTCGGCCGGTTCCAGCACGTCGATGTAGCTGACCTGCTTGCCGATCTTTTCCAGGTTGCCCAGCGCCTTTTCCTCGATGGTGGTCAGCCCGCCGGCGATATTGCCCTTGGTGGGCTGGCTGTCGGACAGGTCGGAGGTCTTGTAGGGCTCGACCACGTCGTCCTGGTAGGCCTGCCAGGTTCGGAGGAACTTCCGGCCGATTTCCGGCGTGGCCGCCCGTGCCGCACAGATGTGCTCGGCGCCCGTGATCTCCGTGGTTTCGCCGAAGCAACCGTAGATCCCTTCCGGGATCCAGGTGTCGTACAGGTTGCCCACCGCCGGGCAGGAAGCCAGTCCGGTGGTGGTATCGGATTCGCCGCACTTGGCCGCGACCCACAGTTCGGAGACATTGCAGGGCTCGCGTTGCAGCCCGGACGTCATGTGCACGAATTCCTTCGCCTGCCGGGATGCCGCCGCGATGATGTTGATGTCGCCGTGCCGCTCGATGGAAAAGCTCGCCGTGGGCTTGCCGGTGGCGGCGATGCCGTCGGCGATTTCCTGCGTCCAGTCCGGCTCGATGCCGATGACCACACAGGCGGCGACGTTCGGATTCGACCCGGTGCCGATCATGGTCCGGAAGTGGAGGTCAAGGTCCTCGCCGAACTGCAGTCGGCCGTATGCGTGGGGCAGGGCGATGGTGCCGTGGATGTTGCCGGCCACCGCCTCGCAGGCCGCGTTGGAAATATCGTCCACCGGCAGGATCGCCACGTGGTTGCGTATGCCTACGCGGCCGTTTTCCCGCCGATAGCCAAAAAAGGTTCCGTTTGCCGTCATGTGCGCACCTACCATCGTTTGGTTTTGAGGTTGTGTGTGTGGACGTGCTCGCCCTTTTTGGTGTCCGCGACCACCAGGCCGACATCGACGCCGTACTTGATCGCGGTATCGCCCTCGGCCAGGTCGGCCAGCGCGATCTTGTGGCCAATGGGAACGTCGTGCCGGGTCGCGATCGTGAAATCGCTGTCATCTTCGGTCACCACGGCCAGCAACTCCATGCCCGCCTGCACGCCTTCCACCACGACCACTCCGACGTTGTCGCGGCGGTCGTGCACCAGCAAATGCGGAATACTCACGTGTCTATCCTCCTTGTAGCTCGCTTGGCGTCAGTCGTTCCGGCGACCCGCCCCGCGTTTGTTCTTCCGGTGACCCGCCCGGCGTTCATGTTCGTTGTAACCTGCCCGATTCGCCCGCCTGCGGTCACGGGCGCGATAGTTTACGATATTGCGCCTTTCAGGTGCCCGGGAAGGGGCAGGAGATACGTGAAATGAGTGTAATGCCGGTGAAGGCGGGAATCGTCGGACTCGGCCGCTGGTCCCGGGTTCTCACCCGTGCGGCAGGCAAGTCGGGGCGCCTCGAAATTGTCGCCGGTTACAGTCGCTCGGAGGAAAAACGGCGCGCCTACGAGCGGGACTTCGGCATACGGGCGGTGCCGGAACTGTCAGTGATGCTTCAGGATCCCGGTATCGCAGGCGTCATCCTCACCGTACCGAACGAACAGCATCTGCCCGTGGCCGAACAGGTCGCCCGCGCAGGCAAGCAGGTCTATACGGAGAAACCCATCGCCAATACCCTGGAGTCCGGTCTCGCGATCGAGGCGCTCCAGCAACGCTACGGTGTGCAGGTGATGGTCGGACACAGCGCGCGGCTTCTGAAGGGCGTCCGCCTGATGCGCGAAGCCATGGACGCCGGTGAACTGGGTCGGGTGGTCTTCATGGAGGCGAATTTCTCCAATGAACGGGCGCTCGAGATCACGCCCGATACATGGCGCTGGTACCGCGACAAGGCTCCGGGCGGTCCGCTGTCCCAGTTGGCCATCCACCAGTTCGATACATTGCACTTCCTCGGAGGAGAGATCGAGTCGGTTTCTTCCGTCGCCTCCAAGCTTTCCCCGGTGGGGGCGGAGGTGGACGACCAGTCCATGACGGTACTGAAGTTCGCCGACGGCAAGCTCGGCTACGTGGGTTCCAGCTGGACTTCGCCGGGCATTTTCTCCGTTCGGGTATTCGGTCAGAAGGGCCTGATGCACTATGAGCTGGATTTCGGCACCTGGGATACACCCGACAAACTGCACGAGACGTCCTTGCTGTACATTCAGCGGGGCAAGGACGGTTATGCGCGCAGAGAGGTGATCGATCTTCCCCGGGGCGACATGTTTCAGGACGAACTGGAGATGTTCGCCGATGTGTGCGCGACCGGCGAACCTGCCGAGTTGACGGCCCGCAGCGGCAACGTCGCGCTGGCCGTGGTGAACGCGGCGCTGGTTTCCGTGGAGCGGGGCGGCGGCCTGATCAGGCTCGATGATGTCATGGAGGCGTCGCGGGCCAGGCTGGCCGCAGCGTGATGCGGCCTGGAATCGAGCGTCGTTCTCGCGGAGCATTGAAATGAGCGATCTGTCAACCCGGTATTTCATCGATCTCACGCAGCCTGAGATTGCCGCGCAACTGCGGCGCAATCCGCTGGTCATCTTTCCGGCCGGCAGCGTGGAACAGCATGGCCCGCACCTGCCCACCGGCACAGACATCTACGCTGCCAATGTCGTTGCGCACGCGGTGGCGGAGAGGATGAACGGACTGGTTCTGCCCGGGGGGCCTTTGGGGGTTACTCCGATGCACGCACCTTTCGAGGGCACCATCACGCTGACGCCGGAAACGTACATGCAGGTGGTTACTGAAACCTGCGTCTCCACGGCCCGCCACGGCGCGCGCCGCTGCCTGATCCTCAACTGGCATGAAGGCAACATTCCGTCGCTGTCCATCGCCGCCGACGCGCTGCATCGGGAGCACGGCATGTCGGTGGTTACCGTTCAGGCGTGCTACGTCGCCGCAGAACTGTTCGGAGAGGAATTCGGCGGCCTGACCCACGGCGGAGAGATCGAGGTCCTGGCGGTGCTGGCCTACCGTCCCGAGCTGGTTCACCTGGAGCGCATTGACTATTCCTCCAACGCGGAACGCGGTCAGGAGATGGATCGGCTGCGGCGCACGCACAGCTATCAGCCGGTGTTGACCGACATTCGCTCCATTGCGCCTACCGGCTGGTACGGTTCGCCGGAGCATGCCACGGTCGAGAAGGCCCGGCGCATGCTGGACGGCGTCGCCGCCGCAATCGGCGCCGAGGCGGCCGAGATCTTCGCGCGGCTCGATGCCGTTCAGGGCGGTACGGCCGAAGTGCGCAGGTTGCAACAGGTCGGTTGAACGGAATCGCTCCATGGCACTGATCGTTTCGGCGGGCGACGCGACGGAGCTTGATCTGCCCGGAAGGGTTTCCCGGGAGATTGTCTCGGGCGCCAGGGGGTCGAGCGCGGTGACGCTGCGATGGGTGGAAATTCCGGTTGAAAGCGACGGCGGTCCGGGCCGGGGGCATCACTCGCATCCGGACTGCGAAGAGTGCATCCATGTCCTTTCCGGAGCGGGGCTGTTCTGTACGGAGGAGGGCGAACGGCCGCTGCGTCCCGGCGATACCGTCCTGGTGCCGCCGGGGGAGCGCCACCATACGCGCAACGTGGGCCGGGAACCGCTCGAGTTGCTGTGTTTTTTCCCGGTCGCCGAACTGGGCGCCGGGGAACGCGGCGGCCAGCGTTGAGCGAAGTGGCGGAAGGTCAAGTGGCGAATCTCGACGTACTCTGCCTGCGGCCCGAGGCGGACTTTCTCCGCGTCGGTGTCACGCCCCCGGGGGAACTGGACATCGCCTTCGTGGCGCCGGGCGACCCTTCGGTACCGTCGCGGCTCAGGCACACCGGGGCAGTGGTGATTCCCGCCGTCGGTCCGCCGATCCCCGGTGAATGGTTTGCGGACAGCACGGTGCAGTTGGCGCAGGTCACCGGCGCAGGGGTGGACCGCCTGGACGAAGCTGCGATGAAGGCGCACGGCATCCCGGTTGCCAATGTGCCGGGGGGCTCCAATTCAGCCCTGGCGGAGTATGCATTGGCGTGTGCGCTGGTGTTGCTGCGGCGCATCGGCTGGGCGGACCGGCAGATCCGGCGCGGCGAGTACTCCGCTGCCCGGGCGCACATGCTGGCGGCCAACGTGACGGGGTTGGAAGGCCTGACCGTGGGTGTCGTCGGTCTCGGGAACGTAGGCATGGCCGTGGCGGCCGCTTTCAAGCGGATGGGCAGCAGGATCGTGTACAGCGACCCGGGAGTCGCGGATACGGTGGCTGCAGCCGAACTGGGCGCGAAACCGCTGCCGATGTTTGAACTGCTCGCCGATGCCGATGTCGTCACGTTGCACGTGCCCCTGGTCGCCGCGACAAGAAACATGATCGGCGCCGCCGAATTTGCGGTCATGAAGCGCAGTGCGATATTGATCAATGCCGCCCGGGGCGGCGTGGTGGACGAGGTGGCATTGGCCAATGGCCTGCTGCGCGGGGAGATCGGGGGCGCCGCGGTGGATGTCTATGCCCAGGAGCCGCCGCGGGCGTCGCATCCGCTTCTGTCGCTTCAGGGTGAGGCAGCGCAAAGGCTGCTCCTTACGCCTCATGTCGCCGGCGTTACGCGCCAGGCTTCCGCGTATCTCTTCAGCAGCGCATGGGATAACGTGGTACGAGTCGTGGTGCGCGGTGAGCCGCCCATGCACCGGGTGTTCTAGGGTCGCGAATCGCGGGAGGACCAGGATGTCGATCCGTAACCTGCCGGACAGAGGGCAATTCGCCGGCCGCGCCTGCGCCTGGCGGGTCTCGATTCTGGCGATCGCCGGGTTCGCGATAGGGGAATCCGGCCATTCCCAGGAGTCGGCGCCTTACTACGAGGGCAGGACGATCACGGTCTACGTAGGCCGTACGCCGGGCAGCGGCGCCGACCTTGCGGCGCGTGTCTTTGCCCGCTTCTGGTCCGGGCATATTCCCGGGGAACCTACTATCGTGGTGCGGAACCTGCCGGGCGGCGGGGGCACGCGGGTGTGGAACTACGGTGCGGAAGTTGCCGCGGCCGACGGCCTGCACGTGCTCTTCTCCCCCACCAACGGCGCCGCGGCCGTGTTGCAGGAGCCCGGGCTGCGGGCCGACTTCTCCACCATGCCCTTCGTCGGCGGGTTGCTGAGTCCGAACATGGCGTATGTGCGCACCGACAAGGTCGAGCGTCCCGAGGATCTACTGACGGCAACCGGATTGCGTTTCGGCGGTCAGAATCCGGCATTGCGCTTCGATCTGCTGGGCCGGCTGGCGCTGGATGCGCTGGGCGCCGAGTACCGCTACATCACCGGCTTTCAGGGCGCAGCGGATGTATTCAATGCCGTGCGCCGCGGTGAGGTGGACATCCAGGTGGCTTCGCTGGGGCTCTATCGATTCTCCATCGAGCCCACCCTGGTCGCCGAGGGCCTGGCGATTCCCCTGTGGCACAATCCGTCCGCAGACACCGCAGGCAACGTGACTCCCCTGGACGTGGCCGCGGATATTCCCAGCTACATGGACTTCTACCGCCAGGTGACCGGCACCGAACCCGCCGGTGAATTCTACGAGTTGTACAAGTGGATCCTGCCCCGCGTGAACAACATCGTCTACGCGGCACTGCTGCCGCCGGATACGCCGCAAGCACAGGTGAACGTACTGCGCGACAGCTTTGTTCAGGTGGCGCTCGATCCCGAATATCAGGCGGAAGAGGAGACGATGTACGGCTTCAGCCTGCCCCTGATCGGCGCGGAAGAGGGCACCGAGATTCTCAACAGCCTGTACGATGTACCCGGCGACATTGCGGCCTTTCTGGCCGCCTATGTCGACGAGGTCCGCTGAGGTTCGGGAAGCGGCCGTTACTGCTGTTCCCGGGCCCGGCGGGCTCGTTCCCGGCGTTCCGCTTCGATGGCATTCGCGTCCTCGACGTTCGGGGCAAAGTACTCGCTGCCGTCCGACCCGACGATTCTCACCATCCACATGGCGTTGTCGCCGGACAATGCCGGGTTGCCGACGGCTGTAATGACTTCACCCTGCCGGAACATGTCGTCCGTCCATCCCCGCCGGGCCAGGGACAGCTTGCCTGCCGCCTCAACGGTCCAGATTGTCGGGGTCGTCGAGGAGTTGCGTGAGGTAGTCCCGGGCGGCGACCGTGCAGCCGACGTGACAGAAATTGTCTTCGGCCCTTGCGGGCGGATCGCTCCACATGCCGCTGAGGTCGGGCGTCCCGTCCGGCGCCTGCGCCAGAGCCCCGGTTGCGGGACAGGCGAGCACCGCGAGAATCACGACCGTGCGGGCGAATCTCCGTGTCGTCATGCTGTCGGGCTCGATCGGAAAAAACCGGCCTGGTTGATTGGTTTCGCCCGCCAGGTCATCGGTCGCGCCTATTCCTCGCCGTCTTCCAGAAAACTCTCGAAGGCGCTGAAATCCAGGTAGTCGCCCGAGCAACTGATCTCGCTCAATTCCCAGTGCAACGGCGCCAGGCGGTAGTAGAGAGTCTCGGCGACCCACGGTTCGGCCAGCGCGACCGGATCCTCCAATGTAATGTCGATTTCCAGGTTGAGCAGGTCGATCCGGCGGAACACTTCCGTGACCTTGAACTGATCGCTGTGCTGGTAGCCCGACCGGTCCATCCAGGTGCGCTCGTCGATGCCCACCGTGGTGACGACGAACGTGGTGTCGTCCTCCCAGTGCCCGATGGAGTGCCCCATCCACAGGGCGACCGGGTCCCCGGGATGCTCGCGCCCGTCGGTGAAGATTCGCCGGATCGTGTGATCGTACTCGTAGAGCATGATCATCTGCGTATCCGTATAGACGACTTCGAATGGATAGGGATGGAAGTACACGCGGGGCGTGCCGGGCGGATAGCAACGGGTGAGAACCGGGTCATTGGTTTCTGCAAGCGAAAAACCACCGGCATTGGAATCCCTCGATGTGGCGAAGCGTTCTTCGCCCCAGGCGGTCAGTCGAGGCGGGTCCGGGGTCCACGTGGCGCCGCTGCCGAATGTGCCCTCGGGCCTGATGCGTGTCCATACGCCGGCAAGGTCGCGAGCCGGCGCAGGACCGTTTTCCAGGGGCTCCGCGTTGACCGGGCTGCCTGTACCGAACTGCGCATTCGCAACGCCCGGAAATCCGAGCATTGCGATCATGGCGAGGATCGAACAGCTTGTCCGTTCCATGGCCTACCTCCAGAAAGGTTCGTTCAGTTGTCCGGCCGGTGCCGCAACCTGCCGATCATCGCGCATCGGCGACCGCGGCGCTATCGTGTGGGTGCGTCCAGCACTTCCCAAAGGGGGATTGACTGACCGTCGGGCATGATAATCTCGTTGATCGCCACGGAAAGTCCGCCGCCTCGCCCTTGACGCCCGCTGATCCGAATCCGGTCTCCCGCCTGCAGCGTATTCTTGGTCCAACCGCCGCGGGCGAGCTTGTTGGGGGCCGTCAGCTCGCCCTGCCACTGCTCGATTTCGCCCGCCTCGTTGGTGACGTCGAAATAAATCTGCACATGCGGATTGACGAATCTGAACTCCGTCACGGTAGCCTCGACTGTCACGATTTCCGTGGAATAGGCTGCACGGCCGTGATGGGCGAAGGCGGAGGCGGCGGCCAGTGCGCCGGTCAACAGGCAAACGACGATCTTCAGTTTCATTCGCGTCTCCGTGAGCAATGCTCTGTCGTGCGTTTCTCGCTGTACATTCCATTTCTATCCAGTTGACCGCGCTGCGGCCACTCGCAGACCGAATTGACGCCCTATGCCGCCCGATAGGCTGGCGAGAAGTCTCTCACCTCGCTGATTGTCAGCACCCTGTGAATGGTTGTGCCGTTCCAGCAATAGCGGTACAACGGGCCCAGTTCCGGGACCGATACGGCGTCCGGCCGGAATACGCCGATGCATTCGCCTCCCGGACGTCTGGCGCTCCGATACAGCAGGCCCCAAGCGCCGGCGGATCGACGTTCGCGGCCGAATGCCTGGCAGATTGGCCAGGTTTCGACGGCCTCCTGGCAAAGATGCTTGAATGCGGCGCCTCGCAAGTCCTCCAGCGATTTCGCCACCTTGCCCACGTAGCTCCGCATCGAAAATTCGATGGGACCCTCCGCGGTAGCCCGAAGGTGTCGCTCGGAGTGGAAAACCGTCTCCGCGATCGCGGTTTCCGTGTCGAGGGCGGCATAGAGCATTCCGTAGGCGCCATCGCTGAACCTGCTGGGTTGGCCCAGCGCCCTGAATGGCGCAAGTCGCACGGCCGCCCCGGATTGCCGGGGAATCGGCGGCCAGGGCCCGGCGAGCGCGACGTTGGTTATCGCCGCGACTTCCCGGGCCGCCGCGCGGTCTTCGCGGTTGGCGAAAAGCTCCGTTAACGGCCTGCGATCCGGGTTGGCGCGGACAACCCGCGTCCATTTTCGGCGAACCGCGAGGAGGGTGGGCGACGGCGCGGGCATTTCAGGCATTCCAGGATTCGAGCAGCCGCCGGACCTGGTAAAGATGCTCCACCCGCCCCATCAGCATGACTTCGAGCGCCGATCGGCCTTCAAGGGCCGTGTTTGGACGCTTCACCCAGGCATTGGCTCGCTCGGGCACCGGCAGCAACAGGTGGGTGGCCTCCCGGATGCCGATCAGCACGCTGATCCGCTCCAGGGTGTCGTGGGGGAGATGAACCACCTGACCGGACCGCCAGCGGTAAAAGGTTCGTTCGCTGGGTTGACCGAGGAGCGTGATCTGCTGCCGCCGATTCAAACCCCATTCGGTCGCGAGACGGAAGAACATCTTGAGCGCGACCGTGTTCATGCGGGAGCGATCATCGATGCTTGCCCGCGTCTCCAACGAACTGGTAGCCATTTCGTCCTGCCAATTTAAGGTAATACGAGATATTTTATGCCAATTGGCGAATAGCGGCAATGGGAATTCGCCACTTGGATAGCGGCAGGCGACATCCGGCAAACACGACAATCGGCGAACTTGATTTTGTTCGCTGGTGCGCGATTGGAGCGGTTTGAAAGGAAGACCATGTGTACAAATTTCTATGCGCGATGATCGATCGATAAGTTATGCTTGACGTAATGCGGATTCAGGCACTACGGTGGATCCGGTTCGGTTGCCACAGGAGCGGTGTGTGACGTGATCGTCGGCTTCGCTGACAGGAAGACCGAGGCTTTTTACAGGGGCCGCCGGGTCGCGGCCTTTTCGGGCTTCGCCCGTACGGCGTCGCGGAAGCTCGACCAGCTCGATGCGGCCACGCGGCTGGGCGATCTGGCGCGGCCCGGCAACCGCCTGCAGGCATTGAAGGCGCGGCGGAAGAGGCAATGGAGCATCCGCATAAACGAGCAGTGGCGGATCTGTTTCAAGTGGCCCGAGGGCAGCTCCGGCCCGACCGATGTGGAAATCGTAGATTACCATTGAGAGGAGGAACATCATGCGTGAACCGATCCATCCCGGCGAGACGTTGCGCGAAGACCTCGACGCGCTCGACATGACCGCGGCGGAGTTGGCGCGGCGCGTCGAGGTACCGGTGAACCGCATCACGGAGATTCTCAATGGTCGGCGCTCTGTCACGGGTGACACGGCGCTGAGGCTGGGGCGATTCTTCGGCACCTCGGGCGAGTTCTGGCTGAACCTCCAAAAACTCTACGAACTGCGGCGGGCGGAACAGAAGCACGGCGCGGCGATCGCCCGGTTGCCGACGCTGAACGCCGGCACGGATCTCCACGCTGCCGGATAGTTGGCGACGTCTGCTGGCCGACGATAGCTTGGCCAGACTGGCCCGAGCGCGAGGCGTTGACCGGACTCGATGGCCGGGACATGGGAATCGATCTCGTGGCCCGGCGGAACTCCGGCGAATGGGTCGCCATCCAGTGCAAGTGCCATGACGACCGGCATGTCCTGGGCAAGGGTCCTTTCCATGGGAACAGAACGACCGTTGTCAACAGACAAGGCGGCTCATGCTTGCGAACGCGACCACCGGCCCAATCTGGTCTAACCTACTGTCACATAGAGGAAATCTCTCGGCCAATGCGCGCCGGCGGGACCTCGCTCTGTGCATCAAGGATGCGTGGGGTGTGTGACGACCGCCGTCGCGCCATCGAGTTGGAGTAAACTGCCCGGTCATGAAAATAACAAATACACTGCATTACCCATCGTCGCGGTGCCGTCGGCGAACCGGATTGTTGGCGAGCCTTTGCCTAAACGGCACCTGGGGCCCGGTCATCAGCCCGCCTTTCCGGGACGGTCGCGCCAAGGGCACCGTCTACGAGGGCGGCGTCAACGTGCCGTTGATCGTGACCGGACCCGGCGTGGCGCGGGGCGGCGTCTCCGAATCGCTGGTCAACTCGACGGACCTGTTAGCGACCATCATGGAAATGGCGGGCCTGGACCCCGACCGGGCCGTCCCGGAACATGTCACGCACGACTCCGTCAGCTTTCTCGATGCGTTGTCCGACCCCGCCGCGCCGTCACGGCGGGACTGGCTGTACGTGGACGAATTCTTCGGCGGCTTCGACGGCGTCGCGACGGCCGACTACGCGATGCGCAACCATCGCTACAAGCTGGTTCGATTCGAGGGGGACGAGGAGTTTTACGACTTGCGGGAAGATCCGTACGAGCACGTGAACTTGCTGGAGAGCGGCCTGACCGGGCAGGAACAGCTTGAGTTCGAGACCTTGAGGCGCCAGGTTCACGAGCTTCGCGAGAGTCGGTAACGTAATTGACCGTCAATCCTCGATGAAGGTCCCCCGTGGCACAATGATCGGCAAGGCGCCCGGCCGTACTGCACCGGTTCGCGCGAGGAGCCCGGAGGACCTCGATACCGGAGGCCGGAAACCCTGGCGCCGGTCCGGCCTGCACCACGAGGCCGATCCCACATGATTGACGGCATGTTGTCCGGCCTTGTGCTGGCGCTGAGCTGGCCGGCGCTGGGTTACCTCCTTCTCGGCGTATTCCTGGGCCTGTGGGTGGGCGCCGTGCCCGGCCTGGGCGGCGCGGTCGGTCTGGCGCTGATGTTGCCGTTCACCTTCGGCATGGACCCGGTGCCCGCGTTCGCGCTGCTGCTGGGGATGTACGCGGTGACCTCGACCAGCGACAGCGTTGCTTCCATCATGCTGGGAATCCCGGGGACGGTGGCCTCGCAGGCCACGATCCTCGACGGCTATCCGCTGGCGAAGCAGGGGCAGGCGGCCCGGGCCTTCGGCGCGACCTACACGGTATCCGCATTCGGCGGCGTGCTCGGCGCGCTGCTCCTGGCGGCGTCGCTGCCGATCATCATGCCGGTGATTTTCGCCTTCGGAGTGCCGGAGTTTTTCATGCTGGCCGTGCTCGGACTGACCATGGTGGGCGTGCTCTCGGGCCGTTCGCTGGCCAAGGGGCTGGTCGCGGCGCTGCTGGGCCTGCTGCTGACCACCGTCGGTTATGCCGAAGCCACCGGGATTCCGAGGTTCTACTTCGGCATCAACTACCTTCTGGACGGCATCCCGCTGATTCCCATCGTCCTCGGGCTGTTCGGCCTGCCCGAACTCATGGACCTGGCGGTGAAGAACACTTCGATCGCCCGGGTGGCCTCGGATGAAGATCCCCGGCGTGGACTGATCCGCGGCATCCGGGATGCGATTCGGTACCGCTGGCTGGTGCTGCGTTGTTCCCTTCTGGGCACCTACATCGGGATGCTGCCGGGACTCGGCGCCGCGATCGTCGACTGGATCGCCTACGGCCACGCGCTGCAGAGCGCGAAGGACAAGTCGCGCTTCGGCCGCGGCGACATCCGCGGCGTGATCGCTCCGGAAACCGCCAACAACTCGCACAAGGCCGGGGCGCTGATCCCCACGGTGGCGTTCGGCATTCCCGGCAGCATCGGCACCGCCATCCTCCTGGGCGCGCTGGTGATCAAGGGCCTGAGGCCCGGCCCGGACATGCTCACGGTCAATCTGCCGCTGACGTTCAGCATGGTGTGGGCCATCGTGGTGGCAAACGTGGTTGCGGCGGCGCTGCTGATGTTCCTGGCCCGTCACGTCCACAAGATTGCATTCGCTCCGGGCCACCTGATCGTCCCGGGCGTGATCACCGTGCTGCTCATGGGGACCTGGGTCGCGACCAATTCCATGGGCGACTGGTGGATCTGTCTCGGCTTCGGCGTACTGGGGTACTGGATGAAACAGGGCGGCTGGCCGCGCCCGCCGCTGATCCTCGCCCTGGTGCTCGGCGGGTTGATGGAGAACAACTTTCAGCTCACGACCCAGATCTACGGCGAGTACGAATGGCTCTACAGCCGCCCGATCGTCGTCGGCATCGAGTTGCTTGTCGTCGCGACCGTCGTATTCGCGATCCGTGGCCGCCGGCCCGGAGGCGACGTGTCGGAAGCGGGGGAGGGCGCGAAGCGGAACCCGTTGGTGTCCGCCCCCCTGGCCGGCGGGCTTCTGGCCGCCTTCGCAGTCGCATACGGAATCACGCGCGCGTTCGAGCAGACGGCCACCGCGCAATTCCCCAACGCGATCCTGATCGTGGCCCTGCCGCTGGCAGCATGGGTGCTTGTGAGAGACGTGATGGCGGCCCGCGTTACCATTGGCGGCGACGGTTTCGGAAGCGCGTGGCGGGCGGCGGCGGACAAGGCGGAGCTGGGACCGAGCGCCATATTCATCGGGATCGTGCTCGGGGTTGTGGGCGTCACCTATCTGGCGGGGCAGCTGGTGGCGCTGCCGCTGTTCGTGGCCGCGTACCTGGTGGCATGGGGCGGTTACGGCTGGCGCGTGGCGTGCTTCTACGCCGGGATCGTGCTCGTGGTGCTGTGGGCCTTCTACGGACAACTCATGGGCTTGTTGTTCCATCCGCCCTTGCTGTTCGGCTGAATCGTCCGGGGGGGTCCGCCGATTGCCTGGCTGCGCCGAATTATCGGCCGGCAGGGTTGTTCAATCGGCGCTACGCTTTCCTGAAACGCCACCCGTGCAGGATCTTCCCGTAATGGTTGAACGACCGCCTTGCTTCGGGATCGTCGAAGGGGTAATCCGCACCGAGTTGTCGGGCGGCGGCGATCCCGCTGACCAGGCAGGTTTCCTGACTGTTGATCAACGTATGGGCGCCGCAGTGCCAGGTCCGCCGCTTGCCTTGCAGAAAGCGGAACAGGGGAACGAGCCACGTGACATGCCGTACGTCGTGCACGATGTGCTGGAACCACCGCCTCTCGACAATCCGTTGCCCATCGATGGGAGTGATCGGGTTGTAGGTCACCAGACAGGGCTTGTCGGACCGATTCGCCCATGGCTGCTGGTTGTGCATGATGTACGTGATTTCGTAATTGTCCGGCCGCGCGCCGTATTGCTCGACATGGGTGCTGCGGGTCTCCAGCGCCCTGACCGCATTGTCCGGCAGCACGGAAGAATCCGAGTGCACGATGGCGTGGTTGTGCAGTTCGCTCTCGTAGCGAACCGACGAGAGAACGTAACGCTCCAGCATCGTGAGCCTGCCCAGGATCATCAGCGTCTGGTTCGCATTGCACGCGAAGATCACCTCGTCGAATGTTTCCCGCTCCCCGCTTTCGTCCTCGATCACGACGCGGTCCGATTCGCGATACACCTTTCTGACAGGCCGTTTGAGATAAATCCTGTCGCGGAAACCGGCGGCCAGGTTTTCGTAGATGCGCCGGGTTCCCTGGTCCCACGTCTGCATGGGCGTGGCGGACTCGATATCGAAGAATTCGAGATACCTCGCAAAGAGCGCCGCCGGCATGTCGAACACATTGGTCGCCATCAGGAAGTTGACGAACATGGGCTTGAGAATCATGTACCTGAAGTCGCCGGAAAGGCCGGCGAGGTTCAGGACCGTCCCCATGCTGATGTAATTGAAGGGATTGAGTGCGTTGAGAAGCTTCGATCTGGAGTGGGTGAGCGGACTGAACCAATGAAGACGCTTCAATACCTGCTGAAACCTGGCAATTTCCGATTGCAGATCTTCCCTGATGTCGGAGTCGAAGTCGTGAGCGTAAATGCGGCCACGATACCTGACGCTGTAGTTGAACCGGGTATCGACAAGTTCGATGCCGAACTTCTCCATCAGCAGCAGGATGTGACGGTAGACCGACGGGATAAGGGCGGTGACGGAAATGTCGAAGGGAATCGAGCCGCCTGCATCCTGGGGCATATCGGCCGTCACCGCGTTTCCGCCTACCCGGTCCTGCGCCTCGAACAGCCGGAAATCGAAGCGGTCCGGACTGTGATGCAGCGTCCACGCGGCCCCGAGCCCCGAAACGCCTCCACCGACGATGGCTATGCGCCGCAGTCGCGTCGATTTCTCACTGGTCGCCACGGAATCCTTTCCTGCCGTTGCCGTTGCCGTTGCCGTTGCCGTTGCCGCCGGTTCGCTGCTCACCTACCGCCTGAGACCGAACGACACGAACACGCGCCGCCCCCGCGGGTCGGCGGAACGCGGATCGTAACTGCCCGCGATATTCACGAAAGGAGGGTCTTCGCCCAGAAGGTTCGCCGCACCCAGCGTGACGGACGCGTCGAAGCGTTCACTCCGACGCCCGCCGAGTGACCAGCGGGCGTTCACGTCCAGGGTGGTAAAGCTGTCGATGGAGCCGCCGCCGTCGTCCTCGTAACCGCCGACGTGCCGCAGCAGGCCTGTGAGTTGCAGGGAGTCTCGTGACCAGGTGGCTCCGGCGGCCGTCCTGAAGCGCTGATTCGGGGCGCCGACGTTGGCACGGTTGAGTCTGCCCAGCGCATCGACGGCCACGCCCGCGTTGGTCACGTCGTACTCCAGCAGCCACGTTGCCTCCGCCCAGGCATCGATGGACCCGCCGCCGACGTCCAGGGTCGCGTTCGCAGACACGTCGAGCCCGGAGGTTTCGATGCGGTCGGCGTTGATGAAGGCAACGTTGACAATGGCGATCGTGCCGGCGGAGGTGCGTTCGATGCGCGGGTCGAACGGGTTGGCGTTGACGATGGCCTGGGCGTTCTCCTTGCGCAGCACGTCCTTGAACGAATAGCGCCAGTAATCGGCGTTGAGTGCCCAGTCTCCGGCGCGTTGCCAGGAAATTCCGGCGTTGAAGGCGCTGGACGTCTCCGGATTGAGGTCCGGATCCCCTAGCGTGCGCCGGCCGGCAAACGTTCTGGAACCGTCGTGATCGACGATGTTGGTGAAATTGGTCTGCGCACCGCGGGTCTGGAACGGCGACGGCGCGCGGAACGACGTGCTGTAGGAACCACGAATCGAGACGCTGTCTTTCGCGCGGTAGAGCAGCGTGATTTTCGGATCGAGCGTATCGCCGACTCCCGCACCGTAGTCCTCGTAACGCAACGCCCCGGTGATTTCCAGGCTCTCCGGGAACGGAAGCCAGATCTCGCCATAGGCTGCACGGACCCGGTCGGCGGCGTCGAAGTCGGGGTTGCCGATCAGGAATGCGAAACCGTCACCGCGCGTGATGTCATCGTAGAAGAAGTCCAGTGACTGATCGCGGTATTGCACTCCGGCGGCGTAGCCCGCATCGCGCCAGGGCAGAAACCCCGTGACATTCGCTTCCAGCGTCGTCAGTTGCGACCACCCGTCGCCGAAGTAATCGCCGATGATGAAGGGGCGCAGCGCCGCTGAATTGTGCAGCGTTTCACCCGGGCGCGCGGCAAAGTTGGAACTGAAGGGGTTGAAGAACAGGCAACCGCCCGTGCCTGCCTGTTCCGGTCCGGCGGTCAACGGATTCGCGTCGCAATCGCTGCCGCCGAATCCGAGAAGGGCCGCCTGAAAGTTCGCCGCGTTCACATCGCGCGGATTCTGAAGCGTATCGTTCCGCGCCCGTACCAGCGAAACGTTCCAGGAAGCCGTGTCGCTGATCCGGCCCTCGAGACCGGCCGCCAGCCGGACCGTGTCGTGCTCGTAGTAGTTTATTTCGGGCGGCTGCCCGAAACCGTAGGGCCGGCCCTGGAAATAGACATCCTCGCCGAATGGATTCCCCGGGTGGTATGAAGGAACAACCGGCGTGCTCAACACCGGGAAACTGGGCGAGACATCTCGATCGATGTCATTGTTGGCGTAGCCAAGCTCGGCCCAGACGTTGCCTGCGTCGCTCCGGCCCCAGTCCACCCGGCCCCAGGTCTGCAGGCGCTGTTCGTTGGGGACCGCGGTGATCTGCGGACCGTAATCGAAGCGGCAGATCGTGCTGTCGCCGGGTAATGCCTGCAAGAGTCCTCCATAGCGTTCGCAATCGGGGTCGGCCACGGTCCGGCCCAGCGAGGGTACATTGAAGCTGGCGGGGTTCCCGAAACCGCTGGTGGACGGACGCAGCCAGTCCACTTCGGTCAGCACGAGGCTGGTGCGGTCAAGGTAGCTTGCCGCGACCAGAAACTCTCCGGCGCCGCCAATTTCGCCGCCGGCCACGCCGTCCAGGGTAAAGTCATCCTGCGTTCCGTCGCCCACCCGGCTGCGGTATTCCGTCTGCAGTTCGACGCCGCGGAACCCCCGCCGGGTAATGAAGTTGGCGACTCCGGCGACGGCTTCCGAACCGTATATGGCCGCGGCGCCGTCCTTGAGGATTTCCACCTGCTCGACAGCCAGCATGGGGACCAGGCCGGCAAGGTCCACAAAACTGGAACCGTCGTCGGTCTGCGCGGCGGACAGGACCTGCCGCCTGCCGTTCAACAAGACCAGCGTGGACGCGACACCCAGCCCGCGCAGGTTGATGTTGGCGGTGCCCACGGTGTAGTTCTGGGTCAGGTTGTCGGAATTGTTTTCCGCGCCGGCGTTGATGGAAAGAACGCCGACGAGATCGCGGATATCCTTCAGCCCGGAGTCGAGCAGCATCTGCCCGTCGTAGTTCGAAAGCGGGGAGGGCGAATCCCCCTGGCGGACGATCCGGCTGCCGGTGGCCGCCGTGACGACGACTTCTTCGATCGTACCGGTTTGCGCCGCGCTGTCGGCCGCAGCGATGGTCATCGTGCCGGCCACCAGGGCCGCGGCCGGCAGACCCATGGTCGGAAAAACTGTCAGATTCCGCATGATGGCTGTCTCTGTTGCTATGGTCGGAACCGGGATCCCGATCCACTGGTGCAAGGGCCGGTCACGCTCCGCCCGTCCAGTCGAGTACGGCGCGCGAAAAGCTGGGGCGGGCGTGCACGGCGTCCTTCCAGCGTGCCACATTGGCATAGCGGTGGAACGGGAATCCGGCCTTGTCGAGCGACACGTGCAAGGGGATCCAGGTGATGTCGGCAAGCGAAAACGCGTCGCCGGCGAGCCACGGCCGATGGTCCAGCGTTCGATCGATGCCGGCGAAGCAGTCGTCCAGCACTTGCGTTGACCCGGATACCCGTGCGCGGGAAAGTCCTTCCGGCGAAGAATTCTCCTCGTGGAACTCCAGCAATTCTTCGTTGTCCTGCAGTTCGCGGTAGACGGAGAGTTCGGCGTCGCTCTTGGCCATGACATCGCCGAGACGATACGCGAACATGTAGGTCTTGACGTGAATGTGGTTGTCGGCCGCCGCGCGCATCCAGCGCTCCACGGCGTCAGCCCGTCCCGCCTTGCCCGGCGGACGCAGGGGCGGGTCCGGAAACTGCCTGTCCAGGTAGTCGATGATGTCGGTGGACTCGATGATCAGCACACCGTCGTGAACCAGGGCAGGCACCAGGCCCTTGGGATGAATGCCGAAATACTCCGGCGTGACGTTCTCGCCCTTGTGCAGGTGCACGTGATGGCTGATCCACTCAAGGCCCTTTTCCTCCAGTGTCATGCGCACGCGCATCGAGCAATTGGACTGGCTGAAGTGGTACAGGTGCAGCCCCCTGTATTCGGTGACAGCCTTGTTCCGTGGCGTGATGATGCCCATGGGTGGTCCCGCGCAGTGCCTGTTGGAGCGCGCCGGAATTATATTCGATTACCGCTGAAGGCATTCGCCGATGAGCAAGCGGCCAAAGACCACGCGTCGGCGCGCCGGAACCATTTTCAATTGCCGATGAACGCCTGGTAGGCGGATGAGCGCATCACCTCGAGACTCTCATCGGCGCGCACCGCCAGGAGCGCGGCAATCCCTTCGCTCTCGGCCAACTCCATGCCTGCTACCGGCCCCAGTACCAGCAGAGCGGTCGCCAGCGTGTCTGCCCTGGCCGCAGTCGGGCTCACGACGGTGACCGAGGCCAGATCGTGGGCAACGGGCCAACCGGTTCGGGGATCGATGACATGGGAGTAGCGCCGGCCGTCGTGCTCGAAGAAGTTGCGGTAGTCGCCCGACGTGGCGACCGCTGTATCCCGCAGCGGCACGGCCCCGGCGACGCCCGGCCCGTCGGGGTTCTCGATGCCGACGGACCAGTCGCGGCCGTCGGCGCGGCGGCCGCGCGCGCGAACCTCGCCGCCGACCTCCACAAGGTAGTCTTGAAGACCGGCTTCGGACAGCAGCTCCCATAGCCTGTCGACGGCATGGCCCTTGGCGACGGCGGAGAAATCCAGCCGCACGTCCGGTCGGGTGCGCCGCGCCGCAGGCGGCGATTCACGCCACTGCAGGTGGCCGGACCCCGTCGCCCGCAGCAGTCTGTCCACCTCCTCCGGATCCGGGACTCGCCCGCTCGCATCGCCGGCGCCGAACCCCCACAACTCCACCAGCGGGCCCACGGTCACGTCGAATGCGCCGCCCGTGAGTCGGCTCACCGCAACGGATTGTTCGAGAACAGCGAGAAAATCCGGCGAGACGCCGAACCACTCCAGTCCGGGATGCGCGTTGAATCGGCTCACTTCCGAATCCGGCCGATAGGTCGAGAAGAGGTTGTCCAGCTCCTCAAGCCGTGCCGCCACGCGTCGCCGCAACGCTTCCGGGGCAACAGGGGAGCCGTCGGCAGGCGCCACGACGCGGACGGAGTACGAGGTCCCCATGGTTCGGCCGCGCATATCCAGCGTTTCGGGTTCGTTGCCGCAGGCCGCCAGCATCAGGGTGACCGCCATGGCGGCGGGCAGGCGAAAACGGCGGGACAGGCGGAACCGGCGGGACAGGCGTAACCTGCGGGACAGGCGAAAGGGTTGCGGTCGATTCACGGCATCATGGTGCCAATGCCGGCGGTGGAATCAGGTTAAGCTATCCCGGAGAGTGCGCGCTGAAACCGGAGAGAGGCCCATGAATCCACTCCATCGCGGCAAATGGCGCGGGCTCGGCGTCACCACGTCGATGACCTGCAACGGGCCGGAATTTCCGGAGGAGGGCCTGAAGCACATCCGCGGGCGGGTCATTTCATGGTGCCTGGTTCTCGAATGAATGCCGAAACTGGAAGCCGAACTCCCTTCTGCGGCGGTCGAACCGCGCGCCGGATTGCCTCGGCGGGTCTGTCGCGAACAGGTTGTTGATCGTGAGCGCCAGGCTCGATCCCTGCGGGAACTGGTAGCTGTAGTTTGCCGCCAGCGTCCATTGGCCTTCGTCGTGCTCCCAGCCCACGCGGGCATCGTCCGAGAGATCGCCGTAAGCCGTATTCAGGGAGTCCCGGTACCGCGGTATTACCCGTACCCGGTGATTGCCCCTGTTCAGCGCCACAGAGAACGTGCCCTGCCAGTGGGGCATGTTGGTGACGCCGTTGAAGCCCATTCCCAGATTGCGGCCGATTGCGCTGCAGACGCCTTCGGGAGGCGGGCAAAGATCGTCCCGTCCGGCTACGCCGCCGACCGGAAAGTCGTACTGCAGCGTAAAGGTCGCCTGCGGCGTGAAGCTCACCGCCCCCACAGGCGTGTCGAACCGCATGTTGGCGCGCAGGTCCAGGAACTGCGTGTCGACGAAGCCGATGTTTGTGGGCTTGTTCGCCAGCGTGCCGATGTTGTCGGTGATCGTGTCGAGAACGCCGTCGCCATTGACGTCGAAAACGATCGCAGGATCCATTTCCACCACTGCCTTGACGCACGTGCCGTCCGGGTTCAGCGGATACATCAGGCTGCCCATGGATGTTCCGTTCTGTGTGAGCGGGATTCCGTTGGCGTCCTTGACCACGCAGTTGGAAAGAACGTTGTTGGCGGTCTGCGCCGTGATGAGGTCCTTGAATTCGATCTGTACGAAGCTGGCGCCGACGCTGATCCGGTTGTTGACCTCGTAGTCGAACCCGAACGAGAGGTTGTCCGAAGTCTGCGGCAGAAGGTCCGGATTGGGCGTCGTTTCGTACGTGAACGTGGGTGCGCCGCCCGTCCGGCCGTAGGTCGTCCCCGCAACGGTGAGTCGCGGCGGTCCCATGCCGCTGAATATTGTCGCTGCATTGGCTTGGCTGATCGACGGGCCCTTGAAGGAAGTGCCCCAGGAACCCCGCACCGCGAGCCGGTCCATCGGGGTCCAGAGCGCGGCGATTTTCGGTGAAAGTTCGGTGAACCCGCCCTGGTAGCTTTCGTTCCGTGCGGCCAGTTGCAGATTGAGGTCGTCACGAACGGGCAGGGCAAGCTCGGCGTAAACGGAGTCCACCTGCTGCTTTCCGGAAAAGTCGTTGAATACCCCGAGGGTGGCGAAGTTGCCGCCGTTCGCCAGCGTATCCGCGTCGCGCTCCACGTACTCCTCGCGGTAGGCGACGCCGGCGGCCACGCCGATGGGGCCGCCCGCCAACTCCCCGAACTGCCCGACCAACCGCGCGTCGAAGTGGAAGAACGTACCGAGAAAGTCGTCCACCCTCAATGGAATGAGCCACTCCAGCAAACGGGGATCGTTGGCGAGGCCCGACTGGGAACGATCGGTCATCATGGAAGCCGCATCGGGCAGCGCCGAACTCATGAACGGGTTGTAGTGGTAGCAGTTGCCCTGGCCCGGCGAACCTCTCTCCGGATCGCAGTCGGGTCCGCCCAGTCCGGAAATCGCCAGCGGATAACGGCTTCTGAGAATGTCCCTGACCCCGTTGGTGACCTCGCTGTAGGCGGCGGAGGTGTCCAGGAGCCAGGTCCAGTCGGCATTGATGTCGCCTTCAATACCGAACGCTGCCCGAACGAGGTTGTTCCTGTTGAACGCCGGCATCTCGTGCTGGAAGGGCAGTGTTTCGCCAACCTGGTAAATCTGGCCGCCGGGCGCCATGAAACCGAACATCGGTTGAAGTTGCAGTGCCCTGGCCAGTCCCGGGTTGTCCCTGGGTATGGCGTAGGCGGCGCCGAAGGTCACCGGTTGCGGGCTCCAGTTGTTGGAGCCGTTGTCGCCCCACTGGTCGATGTCGTCGAAACGCTGGCGGCTGAAGTTGGCCTCGGCGTTGACGCGCAGCGACTCGTTGAAGTTGTGCTCGGCGCGTACGAAGGCGATCAGTTGCTTGACATTGTTGTTGATCAGCGTGCCGGCGGAATTGAAGTTGGCGGGACGGGCGCACTGGTCGGCGCTCGCCCAGTCCGCGGCCTCGCGAACATTGCCGTCCGCCGCATCGTATGCGAGCCAGTGCGCCCGGATGGGGTTGCCGAAGGCGGGATTGCCGCAGTCGGGGTCCACGTAACGGGCCGGACCCATGCTGCTCCGGTATTCGAGGTGGGGTTGGGGCTCCAGCCCGATACCGGTCTCCGGAGTGACATCCGGAATCTCCGTATAGGTCGGATCGATGTCGATGAGTTCGATCAGGTCTTCCTGGTGAAACTCCAGGGCGGCGATGACGCTTGTGTTGTCATCGCCCGCGCCCCAAAGCGCGGCGACCGTCGCGTTCTTGGCGTCCATGGCTTCTTCCAGGGCCCGGTTGTCCAGGGAAAAGTCGAAGCCGCGGAAATTGTTCCGCGTCACGAAGTTGGCGACGCCGGCCACCGGATCGGAACCGAAGGTGGCCGAGCCGCCGTCCAGCAGCAGTTCGGTTCGCTGCACCGCGATGCGGGGCACGATGGAGTTGATGTCGGTGCGGTACCAGCCGGTGCCGTCGGCCACAGGGTAGCTTATGGTGCGGCGGCCATTGAGCACCACCAGCGAATTCTCGTCGCCCAGCCCCCGCAGATTGATCGACGCGCTGCGGATGGAGCGGGCCCGGCCCTGGCCGTCGTTCTCCGTCTGGTTGATGTTGGCGCTGGAGAAGTTCTGCGTGACGTTGTCGAAGAAGAAGCTGCTGAGGTCGGGCGGCGTGTAGCTGATCAGGTCCTCGCCGGTGACCACCGTCACGGGAGACGGGGAATCCACGGCGGAGTAGAGGTAGGAGCCGGTCACGACGACCTCTTCCAGTTCCTGGCCTGGTTCGTCCTGCGCGAGGACGGGGAGAGTCACCAGAGCAATTGAAGAAGCCAGCACCCTGGCGTTGCGGAATGGAAACCCGAAGCGATTCATATTGTTCCCCCAACTTGACATCTTTCTTGAGACCTTAGCGACTTTGTTGGAGCTTACGCCCCAAATGCGCAAAAGGCCAATGCAAGGCGTCGGAACGAAGTGTATGCGCCCAAGGCGAACTTTTTCGCACAGTGCCACTGTACCGGCGATTAAAATAGCCGGCGTGTTCGCAGCAGTCCGCAGGCGGCTCCGCATTCGGAATATGTCCAGGAAACTTGCCTTGATCGTCGTGGCTGCGGTCGCCGTTGCCGCGGCGGCCGTGTGGCAAGTGCGGAACCACCGCGCGCTCCAGCGTGGTGCGGAGCTGTCGGCGCTGTATTGCGGTTCGTGTCACCTGGAGCCGGCGCCGGAAATCCTTCCGCGGCGCAGTTGGGTCGCGGCCCTGGGTTACATGGGCTACTGGCTCGGCATCGAGGACATCGGTTTTCTGGACGATGCGCCGGAGTTCGTTCGCTCCAACGTCAGCAGCCGGCTTGAGGTTCTCCAGCGCGACGGTGTCTTTCCCGCTGCGCCCTTACTGGGAGAGGAGGACTGGGCGCTGCTGCGACAGTATTACCTCCGAACGGCCCCCTCCGAGCCTCTGCCGCAGGTCGACAAGCCGCCGCTCGACCGGGATCTGCAGCGCTTCGATATTTTCCGCACCAGCTATCGGCAATCGTTCGCGATCACCACAATGGTGCATGTCAGGGAGGAAACGGGCGACATCTACATTGGCGACAGCCTGGCCCAGTCGCTGACGGTGCTCGACGGCAACGGCCGACCGCGTACATCCCGGCAGTTTCGACCGGCGATCACGCCGGTGGACATCGAGTTCATCGACGATACGGCCTACCTGGGTTCCATTGGCGACCTGTTGGCCCAGCGGGAGGCCAACGCCGGGCCGGCCCATCTGGGCACCCTGAGGCTTGTCAACGACAGCATCGCCGATGCCACCTACGAAGTGGTCCTGGACGGGCTGTTTCGCATGGCCGACCTGGAAGTCGCGGACCTCAACGGTGACGGGCGTCCGGACTTCATCGTCTGCGGATTCGGTTCCATCTTCGGCAGCGTCTCATGGTTCGAGTCCCTGGAGAGCGGCGGCTACGAGGAACATGTACTGCTGCCCCTGCCGGGGGCCGTGAAGGCAAGGGTCCACGATTTCGACGCCGATGGCCTTCCCGACATCATGGTGCTCGTATCCGATGCGCGGGAGGGCCTGCACCTGTTGATGAACGAAGGCGACGGAGAATTCGGGCTGCGCACGGTTTTCGATGCCGACTCCTCCTACGGACACACCTTCCTGGAACTGAACGACTTCGACGGCGACGGCCTGATGGACGCGCTGGTCGTCAACGGCGACAACGTGGACTCGGATCCCTACAACACGCCGAAGAACTTCCATGGCGTGCGCATCTACCTCAATAGGGGCGACCTGCAGTTCGAGGAAGCGTTTTTCTACCCGATGTACGGGGCCTTTATCGCCCGATCTGCCGACTTTGATGGCGACGGCGACCTGGACATCGCCGCCGTTTCGTTCTATCCCGACTTTACGGACCCGCAGCGGGAATCCTTCGCCTACCTGGAAAATCAGGGCGGGCTGGAATTTCTTCCCTCCACAAACGAGGAACTGAACAACGGCCGCTGGATGACCATGGATATCGGCGACGTCGACGGAGACACCGACGTGGATGTGGTTCTGGGCGGCAGTTACCTTGAAATCGGCCTGTTCGGCAATCCGGACCTGTACGACGAACTGGTGGAGTCGGGCGAGTCCGTGCTCATACTGAAGAACACGCTTCACTGAGCGGTTCGGACAAGTTGCCCAAGGCGGGTCGCCCATTCCCTGGAGCCGGTGTCGGTCGAAGAGGGCGCGCAGGAGTGAACCGGCCTCGCTACTGTAGCGTCTCGCAAGTGGCTTTACGTTTAAGTGCACGGGGCAATCGTGACAACTTATTGATTACATTAATTTTGTCTGAAAGGCATGGGAAAAAGAATCGGTAAGGAATTTGCGAGACAGTACACTACGGCAGGGTGAACACCACCAGTTTTTGGGCCTCGTCGGGGCTGGGATCGTCCAGGGCGGATGCCGCCGCGGCGACGATGGCGACGTACTGTTTGCCGTCTCGCCCGAGATAGGTAATGGGATTGGCGAAGGCGCTCATTTCAAGCCGCGTAACCCAGAGTTCCTCCCCGGTCCGCGAGTCGAACGCGCGGAACCGCCGGTCGTTGGTGGCGCCGATGAACACCAGTCCGCCTGCGGTCGCCATGGGCCCGCCCATGCCCAGGCGCCCGGTTCGCTGCCTGTCTTCCGGCAGTTCTTCGGTGATGCCGAGCGGGACATTCCAGGCGATCTCCCCGGTGGCGGCGTTCACGGCGACCAGGTTGCCCCAGGGCGGCTTGTTGCACGGCCAGGCGGACTCGCCGCCGCTCAGCGCGCTGCCCCGGGATTCCGGCGGCGTCTCGTGCCACCAGAAGCGCGACAACGGGCCGTGGATGCTGTTGCGCCAATAGTTGCCGGGATAGACGGGATCTTCCTCGATCCAGCCGAAGCTGCCCTCGTTCATGGTGTTCACGAAGACGTAGCCCAACTCCGGATCGGCCGCCGTGCCGCCCCAGTTGGCGCCTCCGATGGAGCCCGGAAAGACGATGGTGGACGATGCGCCGCTGCCGGGTTCGCGAAATCCGTAGGGCGTAAAGGGTCCGTCATTGTGGAATCCGCCGCTTTCCTCGTACACCTGCCGGCAGAACCGCGCGTGTTCTTCGCTGGTGTCCTCCGGGCCGACGATGTCCTCGACGGAGAAATCGACCTTGGCGATCGGCGGTGGCCTGACCGGGATCGGCTGGGTCGGCGAGGTCCGCTCGCCGGGCGCGTTACTCTGCGGCACAGGACGCTCCTCGATGCCGAATACCGGTTCGCCCGTCTCCCGATTGAGGATGTACATGTACCCGGTCTTTCCGGCCAGGGCCAGGATCGGCACCGTCTCGCCGTCGATCTCCACGTCCAGCAGACCCGGCGCCGCGGGCAGATCGAAGTCCCAGATGTCGTGGTGAATGGTCTGATAATGCCAGCGGCGCTCGCCGGTACGCACGTCCAGCGCGACGATGGAATCGCTGAACAGATTGTCCCCGGGCCGGTCGCCGCCGTAGTAGTCCGATGGGCCGGCGCTCTCGAAGGCGGCGAACACCAGTTCCCGTTCTTCGTCCACCGTCAGCGAGAATGCCCAGTGGAACACGTTGGGCTGATCCCGCCAGGCGTCACTTTCCCAGGAGTCGTGGCCGAACTCGCCGGGTTGCGGCGTCGAATGAAAGACCCAGGCCTCGGACCCTGTCCGCACATTGAAGGCGCGGACGCTCCCGGGGCTCGTATTGGACCCGACCAGCAGCAGGTCCTCGAAAACGACGGGCGCGCCGAGATAAGCCACGGGCATGGTGCGCGAGGTGGTATCGAGCTCTTCCGGAAAGATGGCCAGCAGTTGCGACCCCACCGTGATGAACAGCATCGGCGGGAGTTCACCGTCGCCGGGCCGCCAGGCGAGTCCGCGCCGCGACGGCGGCACGCGCATTTCGTAACGCCAGATCTCATCGCCGGTGTCCGCCTCGAGCGCAGCCACGTGATCGGCGCCTGCAAGATACATGATGCCGCCGATTACCAGCGGAACGAACTGCGAGCCCCCGCCCAGGTCGCCGGTGGTGACGTTGCGGCCCAGGGCGTATGACCAGGCTTGCCGGAGTTCGGTGACATTGCCGGTGTTGATCTCGCTCAACGGCGAGTAGCGGGTACCGGCGAGACCGCGGTTGTAACTGGGCCAGTCGCCCGGCTCGGATCCCACCTGCTGGGCTACCGCGGCCGGGACGAGCAGCACCCATGCCAGGATACCGGGGACACGGTACCCGGGGCCCGATACGGGATTGGTTCTGTCGGCTCTGACCGGTCGCAATGCAGCACGCTCTGCCTGGAAGTTGCAGCAGGACCTTAACAAATTCATCGCGCCGGTGAACAAACCGGCTTGGGCATCCTTGCGCAGGGAATTCGTCCCGTGTTCTGATTGCGGGACGAATTCATGATGGGAGAGGCGGATGCCTGTAGGTCGAGGTTTGGGGCGATGCGGTCGTCGTATCGTGCGGTGGGTGTTCGTTTTGCCGGCCGTCTTCTGGTCTTTCGGCTGTTCCGACGGTGGCCCGGCGCCGGATGGCGCCATGCTGGACGGTACCTTGCTGGTGACCGACCGGGCTTCCGGCAGCATTGCATTCATCGATCTGCCAACGCGTGCCGAGGTTGCCAGGGTGCCGGTAGGAGAGATCATTCCCCACGAGGTTGACGTATCGCCCGACGGTACGATGGCGCTCACATCCGAATACGGGCCCAACGACCGGCCCGGACGTCACGTCATTCTCATGGACGTGGCCACGGCCAGCGCCGTGGCGAGGATCGATCTCGGTCCCGATTCACGGCCCCATACCGCGCTGTTTCTCCCGGATGGCCGTCACGCCGTGGCGACGATGCAGGATTCCGACCAGTTGGCGCTGATCGACCTGGAGGCGCAGACAGTGGTCAGGACCTATGCCACCGGCGGGCGCGAAGGCCACATGGTGCGACTGAGCCCCGACGGGTCGCGGGCCTACGTCAGCAGCCGGCTCGGCGACGGGACCTTTTCGGCCATCTTCCTGGACGAGGACCGCGCTCCGGTCGTCATCGAGACCGGACCGGGCGCCGAGGGAATCGACGTTTCCGCCGACGGCAGCGAGATATGGGTCGCGAACCGCCAGGAGGAGACCATCTCCGTCATCGATGCGGAATCGCTGGAAATTGTCGAGACGCTCGATTCCAGGCGCTACACCGGACGTATCGAGATGGGGCCGGACGGTTTTGCCATATCGCCCAACGGCGGTGGCGGCGGCGGGCCGGTGCCGCAGTACCTGCGGCTGTGGGATGTCGGGTCGAGGTCGCTGTTGACCGAGGTTCCGCTGGGCGACGAGCCCCGGGGTTCCTCCTTCGGCGTCCTGATCCACGACGGCCTGGCCTTTGTCGGCGACCGTGGCGCGGGCGAGGTGCTGACATTCAACCTCGATGGCCTGACCGACCGCGAGGTGCTGGTTTCCGACGTCGGCGACCCCGACGGCATGGCCTGGACGCCTGTCCGGGTCAATTCCGTTGCCGAGTAGGCGTCAACGCTTGACGGGATAGCACGCGGCGTAACTGAAGACGCGACCTGCGGGCACGGGCGCGCGCCATCGCGTTGAACGTCGGTTGCGCCTCGATACCCGATGGCGCGAGTGTTCGCAGGATGTAGCCCGCTGGTGCGGGCCGATCACTCGGGCGGTTGGTACACCGGCGGCACGCGGCAATCATTCGGGATGAACTCGTACTCCGGCGTGTAGTACTTGAGCCAGCGAAGCGTCCAGGGACCCGTCAGATAGGCCGGGTCGGCGATGACCGTTTCCAGCGCCAGCGCCGCGCCGATGCCGGGATCGTCCATGCGCCTGAAGGTCTCTACCATGGTGGTCCGGTCGCTCACGGGATTGCCGAGAGGACTGGTGTAGTTCTCCAGCAGCCGGCTTGACTCGATGACCAGCGTGCCGCCCTCGTATCGCGCCGTCGAGTAACCCAGATGGGTATGTTCGATATCGCCGGGGTCCGGCGCGTCCAGCAGGATCTCGCGGCGCCCGCCGTACTCTTCGTACTCCAGGATGATCCGGTCTTCCAGTTGCGTCATCCGCACGGGATGGGGCGTAAACGCCGCCTGACGGACCAGGCCCGGAGGTTCGCAGGCCACGACCGGGTCGCTGATGGGATCGAAAGCCGCCACCGCGGCCGTGCCCGCCTCGTTGTAGGGAGGCGGTGTGCGGTCACCGGGGCCGCCGCCCATCCCCATTCCGCCCGCCCCCATGCCACCGCCGGGACCCATGGTCCAGGCGCCGGTTCGGTGACCGTTCCCTCGACCTCGATGACGTTCGTGGTGAAGGCGGCGTTGGCGGAGTGGTGCGCATTGGCTGCTCCGGCCGCCAGAACAAAAGCTGCCAACGCCATCCCGGCGGCGCGGCGCCACAGCGCCGCAGCCGTCAGTACAGTCGTTGCTGCGCGAAATTTCATCCGCCCGTGCCTCAGAAGTTGTAATTCACCCGAAGGCCGACGGTACGCGGTGGACGCGGAGTGACCCGCCAGTTTTCCCTGGGGTCAATGGTTACGCCGCGTGGAGCCGCGGCAGCTATGGCCAGACTCCCCGGACTCAGGGGGCTGATCGTCACGTCTTCACCCGATGCAAGCCTGCGAGGCGTGTCTTCATCGGTCAGATTGTTGACGTACAGGACCGCACTCCAGTTTTCGCCATTCAGGCCGGCGGAAACGTTCACGGTAGTCACCCCCGGGGTTGCAACGATATTTGCCGAATCCAGCCACTGTTCCGATTCGAAACGCACGTCCGCCCGTGCATTCCAGCTCAATCCGGCGTCACCCACGACGCCGCGATAGCTTGGACTCAGGGAACCGGTTACCTTGGGTTGTTCTCTCTGTTCAAACCCGTCCACGCGGTAGCATGCTGCATATCGCCCGCCGGTTTCCCGGACCACCGGGCGGCCGGTTGCCAACGCGTAGTCACCCACGCCGCCCATGGCGGCTATATTCACGTCACAGAAGTTCGTGTAATGGGCATCCAGAAGGCCAAGGGCTCCACGGATGCTGAAGCTGTCCGTGACGAACAGGTTGCCTTCGAACTCCGCACCCTTCATCTCCTGGTCGCCGTTGTTCAGGAAGGTACGGTTGCTCTCGTTCGGGTCCCGCTGGTTCCTTGGCAGACTTGGATCCCCCCAATAGAGGTTTATCGGCTGGACGTTGCCTTCCCATTCCATGACGTAAATCGCCGTAGCGTACTGAAGGCGGCCGTCGAAGGCGCTGCCCTTGATGCCGAACTCCAGATTGGTCAGTTGCTCTTCATCGAAGTTGATGACGGTATCCAGATCGTAGGGAACGCCCTGGTCGCCGTTTGTGGATTCCCACAACTGGTTTGCCCGGGCCAGAGTTTCCTGGAGAGCCTCGTTGAAGAATCCCACATTCACGCCTGCGGGGTTGTTGCCTCTGGCGAACTGACCGTAGAACGAGGTTGTCTCGCTGAAGTTGTAGTTGAAGGACAATCGGGGAACGAACTTCTTGGTCAGCACCGAGCCCGTGTTCCCTGAAATGGTGTCTTCACCCGATACTTCGTCATTCTGATAACGGCCTTCTGCGGTCAGGGCCAGCCGATCCGTCACGTCATAGGTGGCGTTGAAGAAAACGCTTGTGTTCGAGGCCGACTCACCGAGCAGTTGATCGGGAACCGAAGGATCGTCTCCCGTGAGCGCCAGATAGCGCTGAACCGCTTCGTCACCGCGAACCAATGCGTCATAACCGCCAAAGTAAAGGGTAGTCAGGAAGTCGTAGTTGTAATGCGAAGCGCCAACGACATAGCGAAGGCGGTTTTCCGCCGGAGAAACCCAACGGACCTCGGCATAGGCCTCGCTGATATCGGTCGGATCCGACATGATCGATCCGACGGTGGCCCCCGGCCCCATGTCGGCATACTGCCAGGGAGGCAGCGGCCCCATGGGCGGGCCCATGGCCATGGGCCTCACAAAGGTGATCGGGGTGGCCGGATCACGGGTGCCGTCGGCCCCTCGAATGTATTTCTCCGAACCGCTGAAAGCCGTGAATTGCAGCGCATGGCCGTTGTCCGTCGCATAATCGGCCTGAATCGAGAAACGGTCGCGCTCGTCGTGTGCGGAGAAATAGTCGCCGAAAACCGACTGTGACCGCGCCAGAAAAAGCAGATCTTCCTGTTCCTGTTGGCTCAGGCCCTGATACTGTGGGAACTGGCGCGCATATTCGGGGTTGTCGAAGGCCAGCGCCAGGACCGAAGATCGATCGTTCTGGGCCCACAGCGATGCGCCCTGGCTCCAGTCGGGACAGTCGTAGGTTCCGTCGACTGCAAGGCCGGCGCCCATGCCCACGACGATGATTCCGTTGTCGGCGAAGCAGGCATCCCGGGCTTCCTCGGTGATGTAGTAGGACACGCCCGGCGTATCGAAGGTGACGATATTGCTGTATGTCAGCTCGATTTCCAGGTTGTCGGAGGGATTGAAGACCATCTTGCCGGAAACTGAGTCGGTATTGCGCTCGCCGTACTGGAGTTCGTCGCCGGCGATGTTGGTGGCGAGGTAGTCGTCCGGGGCCGTGCTGTCTTCGTATTCGATGTTCAACATGTAGCCCACGGTGTCGCTTATCGGGCCGGAAACACCCGCCCGCAGGAGCCGGCGTCCGTAGCCATTCACTTCTGCGCGGACGTTGCCTTCGAATTCCTCGCCCGGGTCCCGGGTCACGTAGTTGATCGCGCCGCCGAATGTGGAACGTCCGAAGGCTGCGCTTTGCGGACCGCGATAGATTTCGACCTGCTCCAGGTTGCCGAATCCGAGCGAGCCCTGGGAACCCAGGATCGGCATGCCGTCGACAAAGGCCGTTACCTTGGTTCGATTGGTTGCGATTTCGTTGGACTGGACGCCGCGTACGCTGGGGAATGCGGCATTACGGTCGGGACCTTCGTCGTAGTAGATGCCCGGCACCAACTGGAATAATTCTTCCTGGGTCAGAATGCCCGTGTCTTCGATCAGACCGTCGCTCAGTACGGAGATGGATACCGGTACTTCCTGGAGACTCTCTTCACGCTTGCGTGCCGTGACGATGATTTCCTCGAGCACGAAGTCCTGCTCCGTCTGGGCCTGGACGGGTTCGCCCACGGCCAGAGTCGCGAAGACTCCCACCATGAATATCTGACTGATTCGGATCATTGCATATCCCCTGTTATCACCATATCTGCTGCGCTCGTTGCAGAGATGCAACAGGCACACCTTTCCCCTCAGGCACAACATAACCAAGAAATGTGTAGAGATTATGGAGGAATTCCCGATTTCCGGTGTTATGACCAAATTTCGATTTTACCTATACTATGTCGCAGCACGACTCTGTCGAACTGCCTGCGGTTCGACAGTGCCGGCGGCTCTGCTCATTGGAGTGAATCGATCAGCATCATGCGCATCGGAATCGGACAGAAAATATTCATGGGGTTCCTGCTCGCCGCCCTGGTGGTGCTTGCGCTGACCACCGGTGTCACACGCTGGAGCTTCGAGCGCGGGTTCCTGAACTACGTTAACGAGAACGAGGCCGAGGCACTTCGCTATTTCGCCCTGAGACTCTCCGAGGTTTACGGGGAAGAGGGCGATTGGGAGACCGTCGGGAGAGACCGGGACCGGTGGCTGGAACTCATGGCTCCACCTGGTACGACTCGCTCTGACGGTCTTCCACAACGCATGCTGGCGTCGCACGACGGCACTGCCGTGTCCAGGGATCCATTGGCCGTATCACCGCGAATTTCCGTGCTTGACGCTTCGGGAAACCGGTTGTTCGGTCCGCCCGCCGGGGATACGCCGCTGCGCATCGAGCCCATCGTCGTCGTCGGCGAAGTGGTGGGCAACCTGCATCTCAATCCGCTGGAGACGCTGGCCCGGGACCTGGATCAGCAGTTTTCGCAGCAGCAGGTTCGCTGGATCTACGGTACGGCGGTATTCGCGCTCCTCCTGGCGGGCGTGTTCGCCGTGGCGTTCTCCCGTCAGATCGTCTCGCCCATCTCCCGACTGACTCGGGGCACGCAGGCGCTTGCCGACGGGCGATTCACGGAACGGCTCAACGTGCGGTCTTCCGATGAACTGGGCGGACTGGCGAGAAACTTCAACGTCCTCGCCGAGACACTGGAACGGAACCAGCAAGCCCAGCGTCAGTGGATCGCCGACATCTCTCACGAGTTGCGTACGCCCCTGTCCGTATTGAGGGGCGAACTGCAGGCGGTGGAAGACGGTGTGCGGCCATTCGACGAAACGACCCGCAAGTCCCTCAGCGGCGAGGTCGAACGGCTCACCAAACTCGTCAACGACATTTACCAGCTCTCCGTCGCGGATGTGGGGGCGCTTCGCTACCGCAAGGAGGTCGCCGACGTCGGACAGGTGCTGGAAGATACGGTGGAATTGTTCGAGGCGCGGATTCGCGATGCGGGTCTTGAATTGGAAACACGCTATCCCGAAGGGCCATTGGAAGCGTTGATCGACGTCAACCGCCTCGGGCAGCTCTTCACCAACGTGCTTGAAAATTCGATTCGGTACACCGATCGGGGTGGACGTGTACGTGTCGCCTGCGTGCAGCGGGGCAAGGACATCGAAGTCAGTATCGAGGATTCCGCGCCGAATGTGCCGAAGGATGCGATGCCCCGTCTGTTCAAGCGGCTCTACCGGGTGGAGAGTTCCAGGGGCCGCCAGACGGGCGGTGCGGGGTTGGGGCTCGCCATCTGCAAGCGGATTGCGCATGCGCTGGGCGGGAGTATCAGCGCATCGCCGTCAGGGCTGGGCGGACTGAAAATGGTCGTCCGGCTACCGGCAGCCGTTCACGCGGCAGGATGACCGTCACGCGGGCCACGGCGATCAACGGCTCGCCGATCCTGGTGGTCGAGGACGAGCCGAAGATCGCGCAGCTTCTCGTCGACTACCTGGTGCAGGCGAGCTATCCGACACACCATATCGGCAACGGGGAAGAGGTCGTTCCCTGGGTGCGCGACCACGATCCCCGGCTCATCCTGCTCGATATCACGTTGCCCGGCAGGGACGGCATGTCCATCTGCCGGGAGATTCGGGGATTCTCGGACGTTCCCATCGTCATGGTGACGGCCCGAGTGGAGGAAATCGATCGTTTGCTGGGTCTGGAACTCGGCGCCGACGACTACATCTGCAAGCCGTTCAGTCCGCGGGAAGTGGTGGCCAGGGTGCATGCCATCATGCGGCGCGTGGCTTCGCAGAATGCCCCGGGTGGCGAGTACCTGGGCATCGTCATCGACCGCGAACACCACCGGGCGCATGTCAACGGATATGCTCTGGATCTTACTCCGCTCGAGTTTCGGCTACTCGGCGTATTGCTCGGAAATCCGGGCCGCGTCTTTTCCCGCAACCAGTTGATGGATCGGGTCTACAAGGACAGCCGCACGGTAAGCGACCGCACAATGGATAGCCATATTAAGAACTTGCGACGTAAAGTTCGAGAGTTTATTCCAGATGAGGAAGTGATTCGCACCGTCTATGGCGTCGGCTACAAGCTGGAGTGATCAAGGACAATCCCGGGCGTGGGCCTGTTCCATGGCCTCGATGAGAGGCAGCCGGATACCGGAGAGATACCGCACCATTGCGCCCCCTGCGGTACAGACGTAGTCGATGTCAGCCGTATCGACAAAACTCGCCGCCGCCGTGACCGTGTCGCCGCCGCCGATCACCGAATAGCCCTGCGAGGCAGCTATCGCGCGCCATATGGCACGTGTCCCCGCGGCAAACTCCGCTTGTTCGTAAACGCCCGGCGGTCCGTTGACGAAAATGGTTTTTGCCCCGCGGAGTTCGGCTTCGTATGCCGCAATTGTGCGCTCGCCTATGTCCAGGAACAGGTGCTCGGCGGGCAGGTCTCCGACGGCAATCTCGCGGCGCTGGCCGGACTCGGCATAGGCCAGGTCCAGGGGCATCGAGATTCTGCCGGGGTATTCACGCAGGTACTGTTCAGCCTGCTGGACGAAGACGTCAAGCCCGCGGTCCGCAAGGTACTGCTCCTGTTTGCGGCCGAGGCTGTATCCGCCGGCCTGCAACATGATCTCTCCGGTAATGCCGCACGCCAGGATCCGATCGGCCGTACCCGATGCGAGCACCGGCTCCATCATTCCGAAGGCATCGGAGATCTTTGCGCCACCGAGGACGAAGACGCAGGGGTGCTCGGGTGCGTGCATCACCCGGTCCAGGGCTGCAACCTCGTCCGCCAGCAGAATTCCGGCGGCGGTGGGCTTCAGTTCCTGGAAGGCCACCATGGAAGGAGCGTTGCGGTGGGCGGCTGCGAAGGCGTCGTTGACGTAGTAGTCGATCAGCGGCGCCAGCCCGCGGACCAGATACGTGTCCAGCATTTCCCCGGGCGCCAGTTTCACGGCAGTCTCGAAGGTTGAAATCTCCTCGCTCAGGTAGCGGAGGTTGCCGAGCAGAACGGCTTCTCCGGGCCGGAGGGCCTTTACCGCTTGCCGGGCCGCGGGTCCGGCCACGTCATCGATGTAGGTCACGGGCCGGTCCAGGTACCCGGTCAACTTCTCGGCGTGTTCCGCAAGAGGTATCAGGTTCTGATAGTCCAGCGTGTCGCCCTGGTGCGCGATCAGTGCGAGCCGGGCGCCGTCATCGAGCAGATGCCGAATCGTCGGGAGGCTTTTTCGAATGCGGTTTTCGTTGACGATGCGCTTCGTGTCGACATCGATGGGCGAATTGATATCCACCCGCAGCAGCACGGTTTTTCCTCTGTAGTCGAAATGATCGAGACGGGTCATGCTTGCCACGGATGTCTCCCGAAGCGTTTGAGGCAGATTGCCGCCGCCGGGCGCAACTGCGGAGCGCGGGATGGAAACATGCGCAAGCCACGGAAACCGCGCCTCCGCGCGACGTGCCGTCCATTCATCGACGAGCCTCCCGGCCAGCTTCGGCGCGGACTACTTCCAGTAGGGCAGGCCCAGGTAACGGTTGGTATCGCCGACGGCCTTCAGCCGGTCCGTCTCCATGGCCATGGACGCACGAATGCCATCGATGGATTCGGGGATCGTCACCGACTCCTGCGGTATATGGATACCGAACATGATGTCGCGTCCCGACTTCACCAGGGTGTCTTCCCAAACGGGTACTTCGTAGATGTCTCCCCTTGAGAATCCCAGGTCTCGCGCGTACTTGAAGATCGAGGCGTTGCCCAGGAATCCCTGCTCGATGGAAACAACTCGGATTCGGTCATGCGCCGCAAACAGGTCCCTTGCTTCGTTCACCGACAAATCGTCCCTTGGTGTGGCAAGAACCGAAATGAAATGGCCGTGGGTAATCGGCGTGTGCACCAGCAACCCGGTGGCGTCCACGTGGGGCATGATGGACATCAGATCCACCGCCTGGTGGTTGGGCGCCTTGTCCACTTTCAGGGCGTTGACGATGCCCCGGTGGTAGTCGCCGGGGTCGGCCACGCGCCGCACGATGGTGATGGCGACGCGTTCCACGCCGGGGCCTCGATCCAGGCAGTCGATGGTCCGGATCAGCCCGGTCGTGTTGCAGGACGTCAACTTGAGGAACTGGGCATTCAGCCCCTTCTCGTAGTTCGCATAGCCGTGGAAGAAGACATCGGCGACTTCGTCCTTTTCGCCACCCTGGAAGACGGCCTTGTTGCCGTGCTTGATATAGAGTTCCTTGTTCTTCGCGCCAATTCCTCCCGGCGCCGCGTCGAGAACGACGTCCACGTCGGACAGGACTTCGTCCATCGTGCCGGCCACCGGCACGCCGGCGGCTTCCAGCGGTGCGCGGGCGTCGTCATAGGCCGCGAACAGCCTGTACGGCATGCCTCTGTCGCGCAGAGCCTGCACTGTAAGGGTCGGCGCCGCATCCACGACACCCACCAGTTCCATGTCCTCCTGCAGCGCCACTCCGTCGGCGAGTCGCTGCCCGATAACGCCAAATCCCGATACCAGTACCTTGACCATTCCTGACCCTTTCCTAAAGCGTAAATCCCCATGAGAAGGGAGAATGATACATTGCAATACTCACCGTTTGTGCTGTAGAGTCCTTCGCGGTCCCATGCCGCTCATCAAGAGATAAAATCCCCATGGACGTATTTCCCAATACCGGCCCGCACCTGCACATCGTGCTGAATCATTTCCCGCTGATCGGGAGCGTTTTCGTCCTGGGGTTGCTGATCGCTTCGGCCTACATGAAGAACGACGACATGCGCAGGGTCAGCCTGATCCTGTTCGTGGTTTTGGGCCTGATGGCGATTCCCACCTATATCACCGGCGCGGCGGCCGGCTGGGCCTACCAGGGCCGGCCGGACATGTCGGTCCAGATTCTGGATGCCCATCGCGACGCAGCGTTGATGGCGTTCGTGTTTATCGGACTCACGGGCCTCGTGTCGTGGCTTGTCCTGTGGCGGGAACGCCGCTATGGCCGCGTGTCCACCGCGGGATTTTATGCGGTGCTGGCGCTGGGAATTGTCGCATTGCTGACGATCGTCGAAGCCGGCAGCCTGGGCGGCACCGTACTTCGGCCGGAACTTCGCGAGGGCGCGATGGCGGAACCCATCGGGCTTACCGCCGCAATCGAAGGGGCCATTCAGAGCATCATCTGGGCCTGGCCGTCCATGGAGGCAGCGCACTTTGTGGGCATGGCCGTGCTGTTCGGCGTCGTGCTGCTGGTGGGGCTTCGCGTACTCGGCGTCGCCAGGAATGTGCCGTATTCGGCAGTGCATCGTTTGCTGCCGCTCGGGGCGCTGGCCTTGCTGGTGAATATTATCACCGGCATGTTCTTCTTCATCGCCGACTCGGGCCGCTACGTCGCCATGGACGGGTTTCCCCCGAAGATCATCTGGCTGATGGTGGGCGGTCTCGCCATCATCTACTTCACGATCTTCGACGACATCTGGGATGTGAAGTCGGATGAGGACGCACCCCCGCGGGCCAAGGTGATGGCGGCATTGACAATGGTTTCCTGGGCTGCCGTGCTGGTGTTCGGCCGGCTGTTGCCCTACTACGGTGAGGGAGGCTAGACCATGGGCGGTTTCCTATTCGCTCTATCTATCGTCGTCTCGACTTTTGTGGTTGTCGTGGTTCTCGCGTATGTCATCGACAGAGAAGCCGACGCCAACGATGCCGGTTAAGCTGGAGAAGTTATGGGCTTGTTAAGCTGGTTGGAGGGCACGGCCTATTCCGAGTGGATCGTTGCCGGGTTGCTGGGTTGGCCGCTGATGCTGTCCATGCACGCGATCGGGCTTGCAGCCGTCGTCGGCATCATGTTCGCGATCAACCTGCGCATGCTCGGATTCTTCAAGCCGATACCCTATGTCGGTCTGAGTCCGTTGTTGGCCTACGGTTGGGTGGGCATCGCCGTCAACGCTTTTTCGGGACTGTCGCTGTTCATGGCGCAGGCGACGTTCTACGTAACCAGCTGGCCATTCCGATTCAAGATTCTATTTGTCATTCTCGGAATCGCCAATCTGCATCTGACCCAGCGCGTACTACGGCAGGAAGCCGAGGCCTGGCAGTCGTCAGGCACTGTGTCGCAGATGGGCACTTGGCTCGCGATCAGTTCGATCGTGTTCTGGGTGCTTGCCGTCGTCTGCGGGCGGCTGATCGCTTACCTGTAGGGTTATTCGTCGCCGCATCCCGGCGCACGTTTGTCGATGCGCCGGATCATTCGATACGATACCGCCACCGTAGGCGTCCCCTTCTACTGTTCCGCAGCAACCGTTGTCGCGGCACACTATCCGGGCTTGAAGGGATTCATGCAGGCCACCCCTGTTCCGGAAATGTCGCCAACGTTGCGGGTTATGAGAATCAGGCCATGCACCTTTGCAGTGGCAGCCAACAGGCTGTCGATGACCGGTAACGAACGAACACTGTTCATGCGTCCCCACTCTTCCGACACTGAGAGAGACACGGGGAGTATTCTTGCACCAAAAGTGTCCCGAACCTGGCCGAGCCACCGCTCAAGCGCCTGTGCCGCCATCGGATCGCGAGGCCTTATGCGTTCGACGCCCTGCCTGATTTCCCCCAGTACGAGAACGCTGAGGTAGAGATCCCGATCGGAAACCGATTCATACCAGGCGGTGACGTGTTTGTTCGCACGACCCGCCTTGCGAACCTCGGAGATGATGTTGGTGTCGAGCAGGTAGCTCAAAGCTCGACAATCCGGCCATGATCGGTGGAACGTGTGATTCGAATGCCTTCCAAAGGCGCTGCGGCCAGCAACGCCTTTGCCGATGCAGGTTGCTTGACGACGTCGCGCAGACGTGCCCTGACCAGTTCAGACTCGCCGTCACCTTGCCGCAATACCTTCGCAAGCTCCTTTAGCAGCGAAGCGTCCTGCTCGGTGGCCTGAAGCTCAAGCCGCTTCATTCCACATTGCTTGAGTCGGCGACGGTAGTTCCGGACAGCTTGTTCCTGAGATGTGCTCATTTCTGATCGAAGATATTTCCGGATATATATCCGGAAATATACTCCGCACCGCCCAGTAGATCAAGCGCCGAAAATGGGCAAATTCAGCAGAAAGTCGACGGATTGCTACTGCGCAAGCAAAACCGCAGGTGCTAATCGAACGTCTCGCGGAGCCGCCATTGCTGGCGGTCGTCGCGGCTGCCGTCGCAGACTTCGAGCGTGAGGTCTCGGATCAGGTGTACCGGGTCGCCGCCGCCGCCGTGCCGGCTCGGTCCTTCGCCGGCCGTTACGCAGTTACCCGGAGCCGCCAGCGACATGATCTTGCCGTTGGGGCGGTGTTCGAATCGCTGATTGTCGTTTCCGTCGCAAGGCTCAAGCGCGAACTCGCTGCCGGCAGACAGGCCCGTCGCCGTCATGCACAGATCGAATTCGATCAGGCGAAACACATTGTCGGGAATACCGTCCGCGTCGAATGCCTGGTCGACCCCAAGCTGACCCTGGTAGCTGTAGCAACTGTGCGTCTGCAGACCGTCCTCGGGTCGGGCATTGGCCTGAAAACCGAGGGTGTCCAGGCAGAATCCCCGGGGTTCGTCCAGCCTGTCCACCAGCGTGACCTCGGCGGGAGTCTCGGCGAAGAGTCCGCCCGACACCAGCAATGTACTAATAAATGAAGTTAAAAGTATCGCTTTATTCATTGTATTACCTGAATTTATTTCCTTGATCTTCAAGAAGCGCCAGCAGGCGGAGTAGCGTTTCACGCATTTGAGTGCTTTCCTTGACGTTAAACCGTGCCCAATCGCTTGTCGGTGATACTATCCGACTGGTCAAGTGAATCCCAATCGTTGCAGGGGAATGCAGGTACCGGAATCAATTGAACACGGAATGTGTGGCAGCCAACGGGCAGGGTACGCGTCTGCGCTGATATGCGCACTGTCGGTCGCCGCCTGCGATACCGTACCCGAAGACATCGACTGGCCAACCTATCTCGGCGACGGCAGCTCGTGTTTGACAGTTCCTCATACATATTGTGGCAGATGGGTGTCCGGGGGGACGTAGAAACAAAGGCTTGCGGCGGTTTCGGCTGGATACAGGCTCCGGATGGATAGATACATGGAGTGATCCGTCAGGCATTGTGGGCCGGTATGGAGTTCGGTATCATTGGATACATGTACCTGCGCCAGTCCACGCAAAAGCGCGCCGACGGCTCCAAGCTCCGGCACCTGCAAATCGCCGAGAACGAATGGGACCCGGCGAAGAAGCGCTCGCGGGTGCGGATTCTGTACAACTGCGGCCGCGCCGACGATCCCGAGGCCACGGAGCGGCTGCGGCGGTTGGCCCGCAGCATCCTGAAGCGCTGCTCGCCGGAGGAACTGGCCGCGGCGGACACGGGATTGACCGTGGTGGACGCGTGGCCCCACGGGGACATCCACGTCCTGGGGGCGTTGTGGCGGCGGGCGGGCTTGCCGGAACTGATCGGGGAGCTGGTGGACGCGCGCAAGTTCGGGTTTCCCGTGGAGCGGGCGTTGTTCGCGCTGGTGGCCAACCGGACGTGCGCGCCGTCGTCGAAGTGGCGCTGTTGGGAACGGTGGCTGGCCGGGGAGGTGCGCATCGAGGGCTGCGGGGGCTTGGAGCCGCAACACCTGTACCGGGCGATGGACGTGCTGCAGGCGCACAAGGACGCGCTGGAGGAAGGGTTGTACCATCGCCTGGCGGACTTGTTGAACCTGGACGTGGAGGTCATGTTCTACGACACGACCTCGCTTCACTTCGAGATCGCCGACGAGGACCCCGACGACCCGGAGACGGGGGCGCCGGGCCTGCGCAAGCGGGGCCATTCGAAGAACGGGCGCGGCGACGCGCCGCAGTTGCTGGTGGGGCTGGCGGTGACGCGGGAAGGCTTTCCGGTGCGCCACTGGGTGTTTCCGGGCAACACGGTGGACGTGACCACGGTGGAGCGGGTGAAGGCGGATCTGGGGGGCTGGCGGCTGAACCGCTGCGTGTTCGTGGGCGACGCCGGGATGGTGTCGGCGCAGAACCTGCGCGCGCTGGCGCGCGGCGGCGGCCGGTACATCGTGTGCATGCCGGCGCGCCGGGGTTCGGAGGTGGACAAGGAGGTCGTCGGCCGCCGCGGGCGCTACCGGGAGGTGGCGCCGAACCTCAAGGTCAAGGAGGTCGTCGTCGGCGACGGGGAGCGGCGTCGCCGTTACGCGGTGTGCTTCAACCCCCGGGAGGCCGAACGCCGGCGGGCGCATCGCCGGGAGGTGTTGGCGGAGCTGGAGGCCGAACTGGCCACGGTGTCGGACCTCCCCGACGGCGAACAGCACCGCAAGCGGGTGTGCGGGTTGCGCGCCAGCGCCCGCTACGGGCGGTACGTGCGCCTGACCAAGGGCGGGCGTCCGCGCGTCGACCGCGCCAAGGTCAAGGCCGCGGAGCGCCTCGACGGCAAGTTCGTGGTCCACGGCAACGACGACACGCTCACCGCCGAGGACCTGGCGCTGGGCTACAAGCAGCTGTACCGCGTCGAGCAATCCTTCCGGCAACTGAAAAGCGAGTTGCGGCTGCGCCCCGTATACCATCGGGTGGCGCGCCGCATCCACGCGCACATCGCGCTAAGCGTCATCGCCCTGTTGCTGGAACGGCTCGCCGAGCACGCCTGCGGTGACACCTGGCGGAACATCCGCGACGATCTGCGGCAGATCAAACTTGTCCAATTGTCGGGGCCGAACGGGGACCTGTGGCAGGTCACCGAACCCCGTCCAAACGCCCGCAAGCGACTGAAATCCTTACAAATAACCCCGCCGCCGCCGATCCTGAAGCTGGGCTGAACGCCTAGTGACATGGGTGCTTTCGGGAACGCCCGCAAGCCTTTGTTTTGCCTAAGAATATCGCATTTCTGTATCTATGAACTGTCAAACACGAGGCAGCAGTCAGCACTCCACCCTCGATCAGATCACGCCGGCAAACGCCCATCGCCTGGAAACAGCCTGGGTCTACCACGCAGGCGGGACCGATCCGAACAACTATTCGCAGATGCAGACCAGTCCGATCGTGGTCGGCGGCATCCTCTATGGCGCATCGCCCCACTTGCACCATTTCGCCCTCGACGCCGCAACGGGCAGCGAGCTGTGGCGATTCGATCCCTTTCAGAACGGAGCAACCGCCACCGGCGGCGATTTTGCCCGCGGCGTGACCTATTGGGACGACGGTGCGGACGGGGTCATATTCCTGACTGCCGGGGCAAGCCTGTTTGCCCTGAATGCGCGGAGTGGCAGTCCCATCAGCGAATTCGGGCATGACGGCCGCGTCGATCTCAAGGCGGGCCTCGGGCGCGATGTCAGCGACCTGTATCTGGTCTCCAACACGCCCGGGGTCATGTATGAGGACCTCCTGATACTGCCCGTGCGGGTCTCCGAGGGCCAGCCGGCGGCGCCCGGCCACATTCGTGCCTACGATGCACGGACCGGCGCCGTCCGGTGGACCTTCTACACCATCCCGCGCCCCGGTGAATTCGGCTACGACACCTGGCCGGAGGATGCCTACCTGCGTGTCGGCGGAGCCAACAACTGGGCGGGGATGTCCGTCGACCGGGAGCGGGGCATCGTCTATGTGCCCACCGGATCCGCCACGCCGGACTTCTTCGGCCGGGACCGGCAGGGCGCCAACCTGTTCGCAAACACGTTACTCGCCCTGGATGCCGCCACCGGCGAACGGATCTGGCACTTTCAGGCCGTCCACCACGACATCTGGGACCGGGATTTCCCGGCGCCGCCCAATCTGGTCACCGTGACGCGGGACGGCGTGCAGCGCGATGCCGTCGCCCAGATCACCAAGACCGCCCACGTCTTTCTGTTCGATCGGGATTCCGGCGAACCCCTGTTTCCGATCGAGGAACGGCCCTATCCGCCGTCCGACATACCCGGCGAACGGGCGTGGCCGACTCAGCCGCTGCCGGTCAGGCCACCCCCGTTCACCCGGCAGACGCTTTCGGCAAGCGACGTCACCGACAGAACCCCGGAAGCGCAACGCATCGTCGGCGAACAGCTCGCGCGCATGCGCAGCGGCGGGCAGTTCGTTCCCTTCAGTCTGGAGGGCACGATCGTCTTTCCCGGGTTCGACGGCGGCGGCGAATGGGGTGGCGCAGCAGTGGATCCGGGTACCGGAATCATGTACGTCAACGGCAATGACATCCCCTGGATCGGCGCAATCGTCGAAGTCGATCCCGGCGCCAGCCGCGCCGCCGAAACCGGTCATCGACTGTATGCTCAGCACTGCCAGCAATGCCATGGAACGGACCGAAGCGGCGATTCCCTGGGCGTCTTCCCCGGCCTCGTCGGTCTTGCGGAGCGGATGACGGTGACAGAAGCGATCGCGATTATTCGAGAGGGCAGCGGCACCATGCCGCCTGTTGCCTACCTGACGGACAACGACATGGAGGCGCTGGCCTCTTACCTGTTCGAGGTGGATGACCCGGCGTCCGGTTCGGAAGCGAGGTCCGCCGGGAGTACCGGCGATCCGATCTACGCCTTTGCCGGTTACCGCCGCTTCCTCGACCCCGACGGTTACCCCGCCGTCAAGCCGCCCTGGGCGACCCTGAACGCCATCGATCTGAACGCCGGCGAGATTCTCTGGAAAGTCACGCTCGGCGACTGGCCGGAAGCGGTCGCGCCCGGCAGTCCGCCAACCGGCGCCGAGTCCTATGGCGGCCCGATCATCACCGCCGGCGGTGTCGTCTTCATCGGCGCGACCCGCGACGAGCACTTCCGCGCCTTCGACATGGCCAATGGCAATCTCCTGTGGGAGACCAGACTACCCGCCGCCGGATACGCCACGCCCGTCACCTACAGTGTGAACGGCCGGCAGTTTGTGGTGCAGGCCGCGGGCGGCGGCAAGATCGGCACGAAATCAGGCGATGCCTACATTGCCTTCGCCCTGCCCGAATAGTGTATGTTCAAGCTCGACGATCGCCGGATGCGGGTCGCCAGCGCATCCTGGCGATGCTGGGAAGAAATGACTTTCAGGAGCAAAAAGTGACCGGAACAAGAAACCTCTGCTTCCTCATCTGCCTGGCTCTGCTGCCACTCACCCTCGCAGCGCAGCCCGTGGAACCGCCTCAAGGGCGCATGCCCAACTTCGTCATCCTGTTCGCCGACGATCTCGGCTATGGCGACCTCTCGAGCTATGGGCACCCTTCCATCCGCACGCCGAATCTGGACGCCATGGCGGAAGAGGGCCAGAGGTGGACCGACTTCTACGTGGCCTCGTCGGTGTGCTCGCCCAGCCGCGGCGCCCTGCTCACCGGCAAGCAGCCAAACCGCAGCGGACTGTACGGCCACAGGTCACGTGTACTCTTTCCCAATCAGACGGGCGGCATCTCCGAAGAGAACACCACGATCGCCGAGGCCTTGCGGGAACTGGGATACGCCACCGGGATCGTCGGGAAGTGGCACCTCGGGGCCCGGCCCGACCACCTGCCGACGCGGCACGGTTTCGACTACTGGTTCGGAATCCCTTATTCGAACGACATGGACTGGTCAAATGAACGCGGCGCCGATGCCTATTTCTCTCCGAGAGTCGAGTACTGGAACGTCCCGCTGATGCAGAGTCAATTGGTTGGCCAGGAATATCGTGACCAGATCCTCGAACGGCCGGCCCGCCAGGAGACGATCACGCGCCGTTATACGCAACAGGCGCAGGAATTCATCGACCGCCACTCGGATCGGCCCTTTTTTCTTTTCGTCCCCTACACCATGCCGCACACGCCCCTCTTTCCGGCGCCCGAGTTCGCGGGCACGAGCCTTGCGGGACGCTATGGAGATGTCATCGAGGAAATCGACTGGAGCGCGGGAGAGATACGCCGAAGCCTCGAGCGCGCGGGCGTGGCGGAAGACACCCTGGTGGTATTCACCAGTGACAACGGCCCCTGGCTCACCATGCGCACCGACAAGGGCACCGCGGGTCCGCTGCGAAACGGCAAGGGGACAACCTTCGAGGGTGGAATCCGGGTACCGGGCGTCATGTGGTGGCCCGGCAGCATACAGCCGGGCGTGGTTCGCGACATCGGCTCCGCGATGGATCTCTTCCCGACCCTGCTCGCGCTCGCCGGCGGTACGACCGAAGACATCCTGGATGGCGTCGACCTGAGCGGCACACTGCTGCGGGGCGAGCCGGGAACACGCGAGGTCCTGGCCCACTACCGCGCCGGTGAGCTGTATGCACTTCGCAAGGGGCCGTACAAGATTCACCTGATCACCGAAAAGGCGTACGGAATCGGACCGGAGCGGACCGAGCATGAGACGCCGCTTCTCTACCATCTCGGTGAAGACCCGGGCGAATCCTGGGACCTGGCGGCCGAGCGCCCCGAGATCCTGGCGGAGATGCTCGAGGCCGTGCGAGAGCATCAGGCAGCCATGGAAACGCGCCCGCCGCTCTTTGAATCTCCTTAGAATAAGCGATCATGGCGGCACGCCGCCCCGCAGTCCCATAAGAAACATGAATCAACGACTTACACATGTTCCATACAAGGAACGACGCTCTATGCCGGAGGGCTCGAAAAGTCTAAGGTTGAATCATGAAAAAACATTCCGCCATCAGGGAGGCACCATGAATTCCAGGCCGAATTTCTCGATCACAACCATCGGCAGCGCTCTAGTTGCCGTGCCTTTCTGTCTGTTCGCCGCGCTTGGCTTCGCGCAGAACGTGCCCGTTGCTCCGGCAGCGACGGAAAGGCCGCCGAACATCGTCTTCTTCATGGTCGACGACCTGGGCTGGAGTGACATCGGCGTCTTCGGCAGCACGTTCCACGAGACGCCGAACATCGACCGGCTGGCCGAACAGGGCGCGCGCTTCACCAACGCCTACGCCGCCGCACACGTCTGCTCGCCGACGCGCGCGGCGCTGCTGACCGGCAAGTACCCGGCGCGGCTGCGCCTGACGGACTGGTTGCCGGGGCGCTCCGGGCGCGACTTCGAACGGTTGCTGAGCGGCGAGAAGCTGGCGGCCCTGCCGCTTGGGGAACTCACCCTGGCCGAAGCGTTGCAGGAGCACGGCTACCGGACGGGGATCTTCGGCAAGTGGCACCTCGGCGAGGGCGAAGCCGGCCCCCTCCACCAGGGATTCGACGTCCAGGCGCCTCGATTCTACGGCTCGACCCCTCGGGGCGGCTACTTCCCGCCGTACTTGATGGAAGGCCTGACGGTCGAGGGAGAGGAGGACACCTACCTCACGGACCGGATCACCGACCTTGCCCTCGAGTTCATGGAGCAGAGCCGGGAGTCGCCCTTCTTCCTCTATCTGTCGCACTTCGCCGTACACGACCCGATCGAGGGACGTCCGGACCTGGTATTGCGATACCGGGAGAAGCTGAAGCTGGCGGAGGCGCCGGCCGGGCCGGCATACCGTCTGGAGGGTAACCCGGACGATCCCGAGCCGCTTTCGCCCGCCCAACTGGATGCCCTGGGGCAGGAGCCCTCGCATGGGGAATACCGGGTGTTGCCCCGGCGCACCGTCAAGATCAAGCAGCATCAGGACAATGTCCAGTTCGCCGCCATGGTCACGGCCGTCGACGACAGCATGGGGCGTGTGCTCCGAATGCTTGAGGAACTGGAACTGACGGAGCACACCATTGTCGTCTTTTACTCCGACAACGGAGGCATGGCGGCAGCCAACTTCGGCAATCCGGAGCGGGTGGTGGACCCCGGCGAGTTGAACGTCGCTTACGCCACATCCAGTCTGCCCCTGCGCGGCGCCAAGGGCTGGTTGTACGAAGGCGGCATACGGGTGCCTCTCATCGTGCGGTGGCCGGGCGTCGGCCAGGCCGGCGCCGTTCGCGACGAACCCGTGATCAGCACCGACTTCTATCCGACCCTGCTCGAGATGGCCGGCTTGCCGGCCAGGCCGGATCAGCACGTCGACGGCGTGAGCTTTGCCGCCGCGCTCGACGGCGGCGCCTTCGAGCGCGGGGCGATCTTCTGGCACTTCCCGCACTACAGCAATCACGGCATGCAGAGTCCCGGCGGCGCGGTCCGGGATGGCGCCTACAAGCTGCTGGAGTACTTCGAAAACGGCACCGTGCAGCTCTTCGATCTTCAGAACGATCCCGGCGAACAGCGCGATCTGGTCGCCGAGCAGCCTGAGCAAGCTGCCGAACTGCGTGCCCGGCTTCATGCCTGGCGCGAGTCCGTTTCGGCTGCGATGCCGACGGCTCGCTGAGGCCGCGCCGAATACCAGCGGCCTGCGTTATACAGGTAATGGGCGCTAGCCAGGCAGCCGAAACATGAGAGAGATTGCGGCAATCGTGCTGCTCGTTGCGGCTTCCGCCGCCAACGCGCACGGGCCCGACGGATCGCAGCCCGGGGGTGGCGTCGATACAGTGCCGGACCAGCGTTAGTCGGTTTCGCTCTCGAAGGTCCCGTCGACGAGAACGAACATCATCTTGCACACCGCATCGGAACGGTTGCTCCAGGCGTGATTCGTTCCGCGCTGGATGACCGTGTCGCCGGCCTCGATCAGGACCTCCGAGTCGTCCAGCACCAGGTGGATTTCGCCTTCCAGGCAGAGGGCGAAGTCGACGGTTTCGGTCCGGTGCATGAGGGGATGCGGCGCGGCGCCGCTGCTGTCGCCCACATGACCGGCGCCGATGGAGTCCCACGCCGCCTTCGCCGCATCGGAATCCACTTCGTCAATCCAGCCCTTCTCGGGCGGGAATTCGATCACCCGGAAAACCGAGCCGTTGGCAGGCGGCAGCAGACCGATGGTGTCCGTAGTGGTGTCTTCCGGACCGAAAACCCTTGCCGGAGCGCCATCCAGACGCCAGATGTTGTGAATGGCGACCCCCGGCCGATGGGCCGGCCGAACGATGTTTGTGGCATTGTCATCGGAGACAACGATGGCCTTGCCGTTTTCGTCGTGGCCGGTGACGACTCGTCTTACGCTCATGGTCCACCTCTGAATGGACAGGAAGTGCTTGTCTGCGGCCAGTCCCATCGACCGACAATGGCCTTTGCCATTCGAACTACAACGTGTTCCCAAGCCGCTCCAGGCGGCGGATGATGTTGCCGAGTTCCCGGTCGATCTGCTCGGTCTTGTAGCCAGGGATGTCGTGGTCGCGGCGCACCTGGTCCACCACCAGGCGCACCGTTTCGATCTGGCGCAGCTTCTGGTCGATGGCTGCGGGCGTCAGATCGAGGCGGCCCTCCTCGGCGTTGTTGACTTCGTTGTCGAAGACGTACAGCAGACGCCGGCTGGTCTCGATCACGTCGATGGCATCGTCGGCCACGAACGCGGCCGCCACCCGCATGCTGTAAAACTCCGGATCCTGGAATATCGCAATGGCATTGTCGATGAGCCGCCTGGCTTCCCGTGCAAGCCGCGGCTGGAACTCGGGCGTGGTGACCTTGATGCGCCAGTCGGCCCGCAGCTTGACGGACTCCAGGTACCACTGGTCGGTGGGGCGCGTGCGGGCCAATTCGGGGTCGAGATCCACCAGCCGCTGCCAGTCCTGTTGGGCCGCGGCGCGCCAGCCTTCCACGACGGCCGCCTGGGACCCTGTGAGCCGGCCCGCGATATCGGTGACATACGCTGGCGTATCCGGTAGCTCCAGCCTGTTCAGCCAGGGCCGAAGCAGGGCGAAGCGAGCCTGGTCGTCCCGGGGGTCCGCCAGCAGGGCCGACAGCAGAACGCGCTGCGACTCGAATGCCTCCCCCTGCCGCTCGAGCCCCATGCCGATGAGCAGCAGGGATTCCGGAGAGTTCAGCTCTTCCAGCGTTTCCGCCAGTTCCACCGCATGCCGTTTGTATCCCCCGCGTTCCAGCCGTTCCGAGATGTACCCGAAGTTGAGATCGACGGGGAAGTTCCGATGCACCCAGCTTCCGGCCTGCAAACGCGGATCGTAGGGCAGCGAAAGTTCGATCAGTTCGCCGAAGGCCAGCGTCTCTTCCCGCTCCATGGCCACGGCCGACTCGGTCGCCATGCGATTGAAATTGTCGGTCAGCAGCGGCGCGCCGTCGGCAAAGCGCCGGATGTTCGCCTCGTCCATGGCCAGGGCCGTGAGCACGTCCTCCACCGAACCGATTCCTTTCTCCAGGTAGTGAATCGGCTCGTCGATCAGCGGCCGGCCCGTGGTGCTCAGGTTCAGCTCGATGTCCAGCGGTTCGTCGGATCCCAGGAAGAACAGTACTTCGGTGGTCCACTGGTAGACGCGCACGTAGTCATAGACATCCAGGATCGTGGCGCACAGGCTCCTGAGCAGCGATTCGGTAACGAACTGGCTGTTCATCCACTGGAGAAACACGCCGCCGGGATTCAGGCGGTCCTTCGCCAACTGCATGAATTCATGCGTGTACAGGTGCGATGCGCCGGCGGTCCACGGGTGCGAAGGCTGCGAAACGATGGCGTCGTAGCGCTTCGAAGTCAGCCGCATGGCGCTCCGGGCATCGTTGATGAACACCTGAACCCGCGGGTCCTGAAGGGGATCGATCGCGCGCTCCTCGCTCAGAATCCGGTTCGCTTCGATGACCTTCGGTTCCAGTTCCACCACGTCCACGGCTTCCACCGACGGCGGCACGCCCTCGACGGCCACACCGCCGCCGAACCCGATGATGAGCATGTCCCGGGTGTCGGGCCGGGCCAGCACCGGGACCGTGGAGAGCAGGTGCTGATTGTGCTGGTAGGGCGGCGCCCCGCGCAGATTGGTGGAGGCTTCCGGCAGGCCGTTGGTTCGCAGATTCAGAAACCCGTCTTCTTCCAGCACCAGGACCGTCGCGGAGCGGCCCACTTCGTAGTAGCGGATTTCGCCCTGGCCGTAGTCGGTCATCGGCGAGGTGCGCAGGACCTGTTCCGGAAGCTCCGGCCGGTAGATCAGCGCAATGGCGATCAGGCCCACACCCGCGGCTACCGCGGTCCGGTAGCGGCGCCGTAGTACAAGCAGGCTGGCGGCAACCGCAAGGGCGGCGTTGAGGATCACCGCCATCCGGATCGCGCCCTCGTATTTCAGCAAGGGGATGAGAACGAATCCGGCGACGGCGGCACCGACGATGGCGCCGAATGTGTTCCACGCATAAACGCGCGCAGACGCCGGCGCAGCATCGGCCTCGCCGGTTGCGAGGATTCGCACGGCGAAGGGGAATGTGGCGCCGATGAACAGTGTCGACGGCAGCAGAACGATCATGGCGATCGAGGCGTTGCCCCGAAGTCCCGCTGCCTCGGGAATCAGCAGGTGCAGGCTCTCGTAAATGACGATCGACGTAATCGCGATCCCGAACTGGATTACGACGAATCCGGTGAGTGCCGTGCCGGCGTTTCGAGCGTAGCGGGCGGCCAGCGCGCTGCCGATGGCGATACCACTCAGGAAGGCGGCGAGCATGGTGGAGAACGCCACGATGCTGCCGCCGAGAATGTGTCCCAGCAACCGGGTCCAGAGCACCTCGTAGGTAAATGTGTTGGCGCCGGAGATCAGCATGAGCGGGAGAATCCAGAACGATCCGACAAGGTGCCGGAAGGGGCTCGTGGCGAATGGGGAGGGCGTTGCGGTGGCGGTGCCGGCAGCCTCGGCCCCTGCGGAGGAGGGCAAAGATGCCGCGGCCCGCCTGGCGGCAGCGGGCGACGATGCCGTGCCCCGCCCGATGGCGGCGGGCGACCGCGCCGTTGGTGTCGATGCCGCCTCCGCGGCGGCGGCGGGGGACGGGAAAGCGCCGTCGGCCGATTGCAGCGGCGCGAGGCTCCGGGCGATCCAGGCTGCGATCAGGAACACCAGGAAGTTGATGAAGACCCCCACCCAGACGGTCCCCGACAATCCGAGGGCCGGCAGCAACAGGAATCCCGCGGTCACGGTGCCGCCCACCGCGCCTACCGTGTTCAATGCGTAGAGCCATCCCACCCGGGGTCCGATCTGGTCCTCGGAGCGGACCACGTACCGGGTGAGCATGGGCAGCGTGGCGCCCATGCAGCCTGTGGGAATTGCCAGCACGATGAAGGCCACCACCAGGTAGAACATGGATTGGCCAAGGCCGCTGGCATCGGCAGGCTCCGGCTGCCCGCCCAGAATTCCGCCGTAGAGGAGGTTTGCGAGGGCCAGCAAGAGCGGTACCGCCAGGGCGGACAGCGCCACGCCGGCTTCCAGGATTCCATACACAAGAACGGGACGCGTGATCCGGTTGACGTAGCGCCCGGCAATGCCGGCGCCCACCGCCAGTCCCGCCATGTAGGCCGACAGCACGGTGGCGACCGCAAGCTCGGAGGTGCCGAACACCACCGAGAACTGACGCATCCAGGCCGTCTGGTAGAGCAGTGCGGCAAAGCCCGAGAGCACGAAGCAGGCGCTCACGGCGAGCAACGTGCCGGCGGCCGACGGCGGGGAGGCGGGCGCCGCCGCAGGCGCGACGGATTTTGCCCTGACCCGCTTACGTTTCTTTCTGCTCAATGAAGTCGATCTCGGTAACGGTCATTTGAACAGCTCCGCATGGGTGCCGACGCGTGTGAAATACACCGTACCGCTTGGGCCATCCGCATCGTCAATGCGGTAGACGAGTAGAAAATCCCCGCCTATGTGGCATTCGCGGTAATTCGCCCATTCACCCTTCAGCGGGTGGTCTTTCCGTTCGGGACCAAGCGGGGCGTCGTTTGCGATGAGCAGCAGCATGACCGCCTTCAGCCGCTTCATATCGTATCGTCCCGAACGCGAGACCCGCGCCCAGTCCTTGAGAAAACCCCTGGCGTAATCTACGCGGCGCGGTAGCTTGATCCGCTTACTTGCGGCTGGCTTTTTCAAGTTCCGCAAACATCTCGTCCGCATTCGCGAATCGCGCTTCGCGATTCTTCACCATCTCATCTACTTCGGCCATGGCCCTTCTGGTTTGCGCGTTGGGAACCTTCAACTCCAGGGGGAAGGCCTGATCGACCGCGATGCGGTGGAACAGCAGGCGCACGGCTTCCGAGGCCGTGAGGCCCATCGCCGCCAGCGCCTGGGTCGCTTTTCTCTTCAGTCCGCTGTCCATGCGGACATGGAGCATTGAGCTTTGCGTGGTCATCGGCGTCTCCTGTATCTCATATGAGATATACTCCCTTTCCGTGTTCAAGTCAACCCGGCTGGGTCGTTGGCAGTGGGTCATGGCAGCCATCCGGCCGGAATCGCAATCTCTCCCAAACTGCTACACAATTGTCCCACTGGTTTCCTTTGGCGTAGCCTTGTGGCCGCGCGCTTTTCCGGAAGGCCCATATATCGTGAGAGTGGATCGGCTCATCGTTATCGCCGCAGCGGCGGTTGTCGCCTCCTGTGCGCCGCCCACCGACCGGCAGGAGTACCGTCTGGGAACGGCCGCGCTGGGCGGGGCCTACTACCCGCTCGGGCAAGGGCTTGCCAGCCTCGTGACCCGGTACGCGGACGGCATCTCCATGGTGCCGATCATCACGCGCGGCGCCTTGGCAAACCCCCGGCTGGTGGATGCCGGCGAACTGGAGATGGCCCTGACCAACGCCGATCTGGCGTACTTCGCCTACCGGGGCGAAGGGCCGTTCGAGGGGCCACTGGATATTCTTGCGGCAGGCGCGCTGCATCCCAGCATCCTGCACCTGGTTGCAAGGGCCGGCGGCAGCGTTGCGACATTCGCCGAGCTGCGCGGCAAACGGCTGGCGATCGGGCCGGCCGGGGGGCCTACCGTCACGCTCACGGACCTGCTCCTTCAGTCCCACGGGATGACGATGGACGACGTCGTACCGAGCTTTCTGTCGTACTCCGATGGCTTCACCCAGTTGGGCGACGGCAACGTGGATGCTTCGTTCGCGCTCGCGGGATATCCGGCGGCGGCCGTGATGCAGACACGCGCCACCCAGGAGCTGGCCTTCATCCATGTGGAAACGCCCGTGATCGAACAGTTCGTGGCGGAGAATCCCTACTACTATCCGGTGGAAATACCACCCGCCGTTTACGACACCGAATCCGGTGCAACGGTACTCGCAATTGCCAACGTCCTGATCGTGCGCGGCAGCGAATCCACCGATACAGTCTACGAAGTCGTGGCGTCGATCTACGACAACCTCGACGAACTGAGCGAGTCCAACGCGATCGCCGGGCAGATCGATGCAGCACGATCAGTCGATCTGCCCCTGCCGCTGCATCCCGGCGCCGCACGATACTTCGCCGGGCAGTAGTGCCTGCGCCAACGGATCATCCCGTATCGGTTGGTTCTTTCACCGGGCCGGATCACATCGTGCTCGAAAACCCGCGAGGCTCCACACCCTGATGTCGCGGGCCGGTTCCCTGGACACGTTGCGCACGCGGTTGATCGGCGCGCTTGCCCTGGCGCTCGGACTGTTCCACCTGGCCAATGTGTCCGGGTTGCTGGTGCTGTCCACCATGGTCGTGCGCGCCGTTCACCTGACGGTGATGCTGGGGCTGATCTTTCTGCTTGCCGGCGATTCCGCAAAGTCGGGCCGGCGGCGTGGGGGCCTCTGGTTGATTGCGCTGCTTTTTTTGGCGGCCATGGGTACCGGCATCTACCTGCTGGCCCGCTGGGAGGATATCGCGTTCAGCGGCGGCGCCACGACGACCACGGACATCGCGGTGGGCGTCCTGATCATCCTCCTGGTGGTGGAGGCGGCACGGCGCGCAACCGGCAATTTCCTCGCCGTGATCACGGCGGTGTTTCTGGCCTATCCCATGGTCTCGCCGTATCTGCCCGGCGTGCTGTACGGGCGCGGCGTGCGTCTTGAGAGCGTGATTTCGTTCCTGTCGCTCTCCGGCCAGGGCCTCTACGGCATTCCCATCGGCGTGGCGTCCACCTACATCATCCTGTTCACGATCTTCGGTGCCTTTCTCTCGGAGTTCGGCGCCGGCGGTTTCTTTTTCCGGTTTTCCGACGTATTGACGCGCGGCATGACGGCCGCTTCGGCCAAGACGGCGGTCATCTTCAGCACCCTGCTGGGAATGATCTCGGGTTCGGCGGCCGGCAACGTCGCGGTCACCGGCTCATTCACGGTCCCCGTGATGAAGCGGGAAGGCTACCGTCCGCACCAGGCCGGGGCCATCGAGGCGGTGGTGTCGACCGGGGGACAGATCATGCCGCCGGTCATGGGGGCGGCGGCCTTCATCATGGCGGAGATCGTCGGCACGCCCTACGTGAACATCATGAAGGCGGGGCTGATGCCCGCGCTGCTGTTCTTCGTCTCGGTGCTGGTGGTGGTGCATCTGCAGGCGTTGAAGAGCGGTATTCGTCCGGCCGAGCCGGAAGCCGGCGGCGGGCGCTTGTCGAGGACGCTGCTGAGCGGTGTCCCCTACGTGGTTCCCTTCATCGCCCTGGTGGGCATGATGATCGCCGGCTATTCGCCGGTGAAGGCTTCCTTCTACGCCATCGCGCTGCTGCTCGGACTGCACCTGCTCTGGACGAGAGCGCTCTCGATGGAGCTGTTCAGGAAGATCGGCCGGGCAATCGTTGCCGGCGTCAGAAGCGCCGTACCGATTTCCGCAGCGTGCGCCGCCGCCGGCATTATCTCGGGAATCCTGTCCGTCACGGGGCTGGGTTCCAAGCTTTCCATCTTCATCATTTCCATGTCCGGAGGCATTCCCCTGATCGGCCTGCTGCTCACCATGGTGGCGGCCATCATCCTGGGCATGGGCCTGCCGACCACGGCGGCCTACCTGATTCTGGCCACCGTGGTGGCTCCGGCGCTGGCGGAAATGGGCGTTCCGTTGCTGACGGCGCACATGTTCGTGTTCTTCTTCGGCTGTGTTTCCACCATCACCCCGCCCGTGGCGCTGGCATCCTATGTCGCCGCCGGGGTCGCCGACGCTGACGTCAACCGGGTCGGGTGGACGGCCTTCCGCTACGGCCTGGTCTGCTACCTGCTGCCGTTCGCCTTTTTCTTCGGGCCGGCGCTGCTCGCCGATGGATCATTCCTGGATATCGGGTCCACGGCGGTGACCGGCGTACTTGGCGTGTTCTTGCTGGCGGCAGCGATCGTCGGGTATTTGCGGGGCGACCTCACGCTGGTAGGGCGCCTGTGGATCGCGCTGGCCGGTATCGGCTTGCTCGGCCAGGGCTTGATGACGGACCTGATGGGCCTCGCCGCGGCGGGTCTGTGGCTGCTCTACAGCCGGTTCGCCGACCGCTCCGGTGAACTGGTATAGACTGTCAAAGAGGAGATTGGAGACTGCGATGAACGATCTTCCCCGAATCCGCTCGGTAGTCGCCGGTGTCATGGCCGCACTGCTGGTTGGCGCGCCGGCCGTCGCCCAGGATGCGACCGTGGACCTGACGGGCATCTGGTGGCAGGGTGCGCCGGTGCCGCTGTTGCCCGGCGAGTCCCAGCCTCCGGGAATGGCCGGGGGCATGGGCGGCATGGGCATCACGGGACCGCCGCCCGCGCTGAACGAACACGGTCAGGCGTTGATGGCGGATTTCGATCCGGAGGACGATCCGGCCGTGCGCTGCGAGCAGCCGGGACTGGTAAGACAGGTCCTCAGCCCCTATCCCGTGGAAATCGAGTACCGCGGCGATGTCGTGAGCATTCGCTACGAGGAATGGGAGGTCGAGCGGTTGGTGCACCTGGAAATGCCGCCGCCGGACGGGCACGAACCCAGTCCGATGGGCCATTCCATGGGTGAACTGGACCGGGAAAGGCTCATCGTGCGCACAACCGGTTTCTCGCCGGGTCTCAACATGAGCCAGGGGTTCTTCTGGACGGGCGATGGAGCGAGCCTGCTTGAAACCTATTGGCTGACGGATCGGGGGCAACTGGTGATGGACCTGGAGTTGACCGATCCGGTGATGTTGAGCGAGCCCTGGCGGCTACAGAAGACCTGGAATCCGTACGATCAGGAACTGCTGACCTTTGACTGTATTCTGCGCGAGAGACTCTAGCGCTACCCAACCGATACGCATCTTGCCGGTTGGCATGGGCACGAGTCCCCGGCGCGGCGGCGCACAGAGGAGTGTGCATATCATGAGAAAAATCTTCGTCATATCAAGCGGGGCGGCACTCTGGTTCGCATGGGCCACGGCCGGTGCCCACCACTCCAATGCGCCGCACTACGATCGGGAACGGCCGATCACGATCGAGGGCGTCGTCACCGAGTGGTGGTTTCAGAATCCGCACACGCGCATCTATCTCGAAGTCACCAATGAAGACGGTGAGGTCGAGGAGTGGATGGCGGAGGGCGGCGGGCGCAACGTCCTGTACCGCCGTGGCTGGACCGACGAAACCATTCTGCCGGGATCGAGATTGACCATCGTGGGGAACCCCTCCCGCGATGGTTCCAACACCATCGGCTGGGATTCGTTGACACATGAAGACGGGACGGCGGTCGGTCCCTGACCGTAGACTCAAACGACTTGCGTTGAGAGATACTCCGATCAGGCGGCGGATGCGGGCGCGAGAGCGTCTTCAATAACCTGTCGCAGGCAATCGGGCTCGTTCAGGAAATAGACGCCATCCCGGTTCCAATCGCCGGAGGAGCGTGCGCCATTGTCGATTTGGGCGACCGGGGTGACGGAAAGGACATACGCGCGCAAGCGAAGGTTCGGAGCGTCCTTGCGCACCCGACGCTCGATATTCACAATTTCGCGGTGCAGTCCCACCTTCCGGCGCTCCTTTCCGCCGAATCGGCCCAAGCCTTTCGGGTCGAGGAACAACACGTGCTGGCGCGCCCCGTCCTGCAGCCAGGCGATGAAGTCCGGGTAGTATCCGAAGTCGTCGAAGAACGATACGCCCCGGCCGCGCGTCAGGTTGCGGATCAGATAAAGTTCCCGGCCTTGCAGGCAGTCATCGTTGAATGCCGCGAGCGATGCCAGCCCCTCGACGACTCGCTTCTCGTTCTCGTCGAGAGGCAGGGGTTGAACCGTGACGACGCGGTCCTGGCCGACATGGAGCAACGGCTGATAGGCATGGATCGGGTGAGTGATCCGGACGACGCCTAACTTCAAGTGCTCGTACCAGTCCTGCAGGCTGTCGAAACGGCCATCCCGAACGGTGGCCGCCAACTCGCGGGCGTCCTTGACCAACCGGGCCTCCGCCGCATCCACGGATAGCTGGTAGGCTCGAATGTTGTTCGGGTCGTCCTCGCCCAGCGTAACGACTTCGATCCGTCCGTGCTCCCAGCGCCGCCGCTGCCGGCGCCAGTAGCGGGCAGCGTATTCCGTGACCAGATCGAGGGCGATGTTCTCCAGCCCCCGCACCTGTTGGAGCGTGGAGGCGTTCAGTCTCTCCGGCGGCAGATTCAATTCGTACCAGTCATCGCTTCGCAACAGCCGCTCCACCGTCGACCGTCGAATGACCAGGTTGTGCCAACCTCTTTGCCGTTTGCGCCGCCGCAGCCGATTGTAGACCCGGGCTGTGTCGAAGAAGGCGACGTGATGTTTGAGCGTGTGGGAACCCGTTCCTTCTCCCTCGCGTACCCCCGGGCGGTCCGAGGCGACAGATTGCAGCCGCGAATACAGGTCCACGGTCACCAGCGGGAGGCCGGCGTCAGCCGGATCGGGCAGAGCAAGCCGTTCTTCCGAAAATCCGTACTTGCTGTCGGCCTTGAGCCGAATCAGCTTGAGGTCGGTGTTCCTCGCAAAGTTCCAGGTGACGGGTAGGGTAAACGTCTCCTGCTCGGCGCGCATCCCTTCCTTGTGCAGCAGATCCCGGAATGTCTGCATGTAGTTGGCGCGCAGTCCGAAGATGTACAGCGTTTCCAGTTCCGCTAGACCCGCGCTGTCTTCGGGCAAGTCCCCGCCGCTCTGGCGGTGGCGCTTGAGGCTCATGTTCCAGCCCTTGAGGCGCACGCCACGGCCGAACATCTGGATGATTTCCGGCCCCTCGCGGACGCCCACATGCATCAGCCCCATGGTGCTCACGCGCCAGGAGTTCCAGCCCGCGATGAAGCGGCGCGCGCCGATCACGACGTTCACCGTCGAGTCCGGGCGGTCCACAGCGTCGAACAGACGCGTCGCGAAACCCATCTCCCGGTGGACGTCGTAGTGGGGATTGGGGTTTGCGGTGAGCAGCTTGTAGAGCGCCGCCGCGTCGCCGACATTGACCACGCCGAAGGGGTCGCGGTCGGCGGTGCGAAGGTGCAGTTCGCCTTCTCCGGCAGTCAGATAAACGACATTCAACCGCCCCGGACCGTGGAACAGCGTCTTGCACAGATCGGCATAGGTCTCGTCGGCGGTTTCGGGCAGATGGGAATAGCGGCCGGCGAAGTAATCCCTGCCGGAGTCGTCGAGCAGTCCCGACTGCCCTGACAGCAGACGCTCGATCATGGGCCGCACCGAATCGCCGCGCGCCAGCACCCAGCCGAGAAAGTTCAGGATCCGGGCCACATCGGACCGGGTCGCCGAGGCTGCCTTGCTCGATCCGGTCACCGTCTTGCCGAGGAATACCCAGAGCGGTTTCGCCGGATTGAATGCCCGCCACAGCGCGCCTTCCTCGCGCCAGATGCGGCATTGCCGATAGAAGGTCAGCAGGCAGCCAAGCAGGTACATGTCGCTGTTTTCATCCTGAACCCCTCCCGGGAGATTCAGGATGGCGTAGTCCTTGCCGTAGCCGTCCTCGTGAAACCGGCGGTAGGCATAGTCGAAGAGCAGGCACTTACCATAGGCGTGCAAGAGGTCTGTGGCGTCCCTCCTGCCCACAACCTGGTTGAATGTGGCGGAATACTCGAACGTGAATCCGCCGCGCGACAGTTCCCTGCGGCGCTGCCGCCAAACCTTTCCGGATGCGCCCAGGTGGCCCTCGTCCACCAGCACCAGGTTGTCGTCGCCGAAATCCCCCACCGCAACCCGCTTCACGCCTTTCCGTTCGGCGAGCTTGTTCAGGTCGATGATCTCGACGGGCGCGAACAGATCCGAGCCCGCCTCGCTGGAAAATAGGCGTGCGTGCAGGCCGCTTTCGCCCAGTTCGCGCTCGTGTTGCGCCGACATCTGCTCGTTGGGAGTCACCAGCACGACATTGTTCAGCCGCTCGCCCGCCCGGTCCAGATAGTGCCGGTACTGCAGGATGTGGGCATGCATGATGAGTGTCTTGCCGGATCCGGTTGCGCTCTGGAAGGCGAGGGTGCGCAGGTCGTCCGGTTCGTAGTCGGGAAGTTCCCAGGTTGGCCGGTACGTCTTCTTCGCCCGGTTCAGGTCGGCACGCAAGGCCTCCGGGTCGTCGAAGTAGCGTCGCAGGTAGTGCTCGGTGAACAGTAGCGCGAGGTACTGGTGGGGCTTCCAGGTCCGGCCGTGCTCCGCCGTCATCCCCAGGCGGTGGCTGTGCGCGGCGATGTTATCTTCGTATTCGGCGAGCCGTTCCGGAGTGACTTGGCGGAGCGCGGGAATCGCGTATAGGGAGAGCGCCTGGGCGTAGCTGTCTTCGCTGCCGGTACCGTATTCGGCTGGAAGATCCCGGAGGCGCCCGAGCATCGCGTCCATATTCTCGTAGCCGAACTCACGGCAGACGAAGCGGTGCAGGACGAGCCGGTTCTGGAGGACCGGCGGGTTGCTCTTCAAGCGGCGGCGCTGCGGCATCGGCGGGAGTGCCCCATGTGGTTTACGGGATATGGTTTACAGGCCGCCTCGTCAGAGAACATCATCCGAGGTTCCTTCGAACATCCGCTCGTGAAAAGTGGACTCCGTGTGTTTGGCGACCCATGTCTCTCCGGGTTGGCGCATGGCGTTAAGCGTTTGGTCGCCATTGACGTAGATGATGTCCAGCGGGCCGGCGAATTGCGACCGGTTTCGCTCGAACCAGGCATCCAACGCCAGGTAATCCATCTCGTCGAGATCGCGCCAGAGGATCAGGCAGTTCCTGCCCCGGCCATCCGTTCCCGTGATGGCCAGTACCCCGTCGATCCACCGGCGGGAATTCACGCGAAGGCCGATCAGGTAGTTGAAGGTTTCCGGCAGGTCGGCCCGGACTTTGCGGCGAACGCCATCGCGCACCACGGAGAGGGTGTAGGCGAACGGATCGTTAAACTCCTCGCCCAGCAGGCTGGCGCTACGGGAGGTTTCCATACCGAGCGAGTAGCGCAACTGGTAGTCCTCGGCAAGCGTGGGGTTGTCCGCCAGAAAGTCCTTCTGCTCCTTTGATGGCGGAGTGACTTCAAGGCTGTCCATCGTGTCCTCGTAGGACTCCAGCCGGATGTACTTGAACAACTGCGTTATGCCCTCACGGGAAACCGGCTTGCCGTCCTTCCAGTCCGGCGAGTGAACGACTTTCTTCATGCGCGGCAACAGCACCGTATCGAAGTGGTGGCCCATCTCCACGAGAACATACTTACGGCGCCCACCGTCGTTCCGGTTGAGGTTTATCACCGCATGGCCGGTAGTACCAGAGCCGGAAAAGTAGTCGAGAACACAAGCGCCTTCCCGGCAGGCGCCCGCAATATGTATAGAATCCATTACTGCGTGGATGGATTTTGGATACGAGAAGACCGAAGTCCCGAATATTTCCTTCAGAAGTGCCGTACCATGTTCAACCGAAGAATGTTTCGCATCAAACCAGCACGACATCGACACCACGCCTTCTTTATGTGGACGCCTTTTGTAGTAGATATAATCGTTACCGGATCTGTCTTTTCGCACAGAGAGGTCAGAAAGGGAGTTCATAACGGTATTCCACTCCCAGCGCCATCGCTTTTGTTCTCCTTCCTCGTTGTTCGGAAGCACTACCTGTTCATCGGCTAAAGGCTCTTCTTCCACAATCCATTCTTGGGCTGAATCATTCCAAGTCATTTTCGGAACGCGCATACTCGAACCTTGGATATATATGGGGTAGTAGAGCGAGCGGCGCGCGTCGCGATCAGAACCTGAACCCTCTCGCCTCAAGTTTCTCCACTCGAAAACCCCTCTTTCGTCACGTGCGGAGAAACGCCTTGCCTGTTTTTCTGTTGGGGGCATCCGACCAATCGCTGAAGTCTGCCCGCGGCCGGCGTACAAAAGGTACTCATGCGCCACCGAATATCCGCTCTTGGTCGGTCGGCCCGATGGATTCGTACGGACGGAAATTGTGCCCAGAATTTGATTCTTGAAGATGTCCGAAAGTAGGAAGCTCAACTCCTTATGCTGTTCATCGTCAATTGCCGCGACAAGAACGCCATCTTCTGAAAGTAAGGACGGAGTGCTCCGGAGGCGGTTCTCCATCAGGGACATCCAAGCTGATGACTTGTAACCATTCTTGTAAAGTATCGGCGACGCTCCTGTATTGAAGGGAGGGTCGATGTAAACGCACTGCACTTGCCCTCGATATCGCGATTGCAAGAGGTTCAGCGCCTGAAAGTTCTCGCTGTGTACCAGTAGCCCGTCCATCTGCCTGTCCAGCGGTCCGGCGTCGGAAAGGGAAGCGAGGAGCCGGTCGGTGAAATCGGCGTTGAAGTGCCGCGTATCCAGTATTAGGTAGGGGTTGGCTTTCAGGAATTCCGCGTGAGGCGGGTCGCTCCATGACACGCCACCGTTCGCCAGGTCGCCCTCGATCTCGTCGGCGGCGAACAGCTCGATCCACTCCTTGCACTGCTCGTTGTTGGCTGCGATCTCGGGATACATGTCCTCGGGGACGCGGTCCAGGGTCACGCACCACTGCGTTTCGAGCACGAATTTCTTCTTTAGCCAGAGCTGTTTCTGAAACTCCTCCAGTTGCGCCAGGAAGTCGATGATCTTGCCGCCGATGTGGCGGGTTGCCCGCACGCGCGCCAGCGCGCGGTCCAGGCGGGGGGCGTCGCCCTGTTCCAGGTCGTTCAGGTTCAGCGCTTCGGTGTTCAGATAAAGGTCCAGCTCGCGGCGCAGGAAACCGCCCAGGTCCTTGTGGATGAAGTAGTCGAAAGTGTTTCTGGCCGTGTAGCGCTCGATGTGCCGCTCCAGCAGCGTCCGTTCGCCATTGGCGTCGGTGGGCGCCGGCACGGCCAGCAGAACCTGCCAGCCCGGATCGAGCGCGTGGAAGATCCGTTCGGCTGCCGCCTCGTTTATGCGTTCTTGCTGCGTGCGCGTGTTGCCCGGCCATTTTTTCTTCTCGCTCTCCTTGAGCGGCCGGTGCTCGAAGCGGACGGCGAGATCGTCCCCTTCGGTCGTGACGGCGCCCTTGCCGCCCGCGAGCACGAAGCGGCGCTGCTTTCCCTCGGCTTCCTTGATGTTGTCCTTTTCGTTGTCGGCCCCGGCCATCTCGAACCGCACGCGCCGCGCCGCGTCGCCCGCGCCGACCGCGAAGACGTAGGAGGCGTAGTTCTCCGTGGTCTTGACGTAGTACTGGTCCGCGTTGGCCCAGTGAAGCTTCACTTCCTCGCCATCGTAGGGGATCAGGTAGGCGGAACGTCCGCCGCTGGAGTAGCGCCGCTTCGAGATGAAGTCGCCCTCGCTGTAGTAGCGGTCGAAGAAGTTGGCGAGGTGGTTGTAGACGTCCGCCTCCGCGTCGGCGTCCTTCTTCATCTCGGCGAGCCGTCGGTTCAGCTCGATGATTTTCGGGGAGGGGTTCCTGTCGGGATTGTAGCCCGAGGCTTTCGCCTGCTCGCGGGCATTCGACAGCACCTTGGTCAGCAATTCGCGGTCCTCGGCGCTTGTCAGATTGAGCTTGGTCTTCACCTGCGGCAGCAGGTCGTCGTCGAGGAAAGCGGCTATCTCGGCCGACTTCAACTTCATGATCCGGTACAGGCCGAAATCCAGGTCGCCGCGGTCGAGCTGGAACATCTCGCGCAGCAGCGCCTTCAAGCGGTCGAGTTTGTCTCCGGAGCCGGGTGCCGACCGCGTGCCGTCGGCCGCCGCGCCGACTTTGGGAACCGTAGTCATGAGCAAACGCTACCATAGCGGCAACTGCTGCGGCCACGGTTATTTCTGGGCAAAATGTGAAGAAACTCGTGGCGAGGCGTGACTACACTTGAACCGTCGCCTAATTCAGGAACAGCAAGCTCAATCCAGGAAAGGCCATCAGCAACACCGTCACCACGAAGGTGATGACCACGAACGGGAAGGATCCCGCGAATATCGCGCCCAGGCTGATGTCGGGATCGTTCAGGCTGGACTTGATCACGTAGACGCTCAGTCCGAGCGGCGGCGTCATCAGGCCGATCTCCACGCCGATGACCGTGACCACGCCGAACCAGATGAGGTTGCCGCCCAGTTCGGTGACCACCGGCAGCGCCAGGGGGAGCAGGATCAGCAGGATGGACGTGGAATCGAGCACGGTGCCGAGCACGATCAGCAGCACCAGGTACCCGCTCAGGAATCCCGCCAGTCCCAGTCCCAGTCCGGCAAGGTAGCCGGCCATGTCACTCGGCAGCCCCGTCAGTGCCAGCATGCGGCTGAAGGTGCTGGCGCTGATGATCAGGAACAGGATGGTGACGGTCACCTGGCCCGTTTCGCGCATGACGTCCCAAAGTCCCGGCCATGTCAGGCGCCGGCGCAGGAGGGCGATGCACAGCGCCGCGAAAGCCCCGGCGGCGCCGGCCTCCGTGGGCGTGAAGATGCCACCGTAGATGCCTCCGAGAACGAGCAGGATGAGGGCTGCAACCGGGAATACGGCGAGCAGCGAATCCCATCGCCCCGTACCCAACCCGCTCGCTTCTCCGGGTTGGATGTGCCCCACGAAGCCCGGCCAGAAGCGCGCCATCACCAGCACGGCGATGGCGAACGCGGCGGCCAGGATCACCCCCGGCACGATGGCGGCGAGAAACAGTCCGCCGATGGACACCTCCGCGATCACCCCGTAGATGATCAGCAGCAGGCTGGGCGGAATCAGCATGCCGAGCACGGAAGAACCGGCGGTCAGTCCCACGGCGAACTTCGGCGTGTAGCCGCGCTCGACCATTTCCGGGACCGCGATCTTGGAGAAGATGGCGGCTGAGGCAATAGAAATTCCGGTGATCGCGGCAAACACCGAGTTCGCGGCGACGGTGGCAACCCCCAGCCCACCTCGGATCCGGCCAAAGACCTGCTGTGCCGCTCTGAAGCTGTCCCGGCCGATCTCCGAGACGCTCACGAAGAGCCCCATCAGCACGAACAGCGGTACGGTGGCGAAGACGTATTCCGAGATGGTGCCCTGCGCGGCCAGCGACAGCGTGTCGGTGGCGATCCCGAAGTCGCGCTTGAGCAGGCCGAGTCCCGCGAACCCAACCCCGAGCAGGGCGATGGCGATGGGCATGCCCAGCGCGATGAAGGTCAGTACCGTGAAGATGGCGAGCGCACCTATGGCCCGGTCGCTTAGCTGGAGGCTCCATGCCGCCGCGACGATGACGCCTGTGACGGCGACGGCGACCGCGGCGGTCGACCATGCGCCGGCGGTTGACCACGTGGCGCCCGTTGACCTTGCATCGGCGGTCGGCGTTTCATCAGCGTCTGACCTGGTGTCGGTGCCCGGGCTTGCATCGTCGGCCGACCTGGAACCGGCGGTGCGTGACTTCCCCCCGGGACGTCGGCTCAGGAAGGACAGGAAGCTCAACGCCGCGGTTGCGGCCCCCAGCACGACGATGAACTTGATGGGCGTGATGGGCAGTGTGTAAATCCCTTCCACCCCTACGAATTCGCTGGTGCGAAACGCCCGCAGATAGTCGGGCCAGGCTCCGGCCGTCATGGCCAGTAGCACCAGCGCACCGGCGATGGCGAAGAACCGTTCGAGGCCGGCCGCCATTCCGGCGTTGCGGCGCCGTATCTGGCTCAGGAGAATGTCGGCCCGCGTCAGGCGGCCGCCGTGCAGGGCGAACGCCAGTTGCAGGAAGACACAGGCGATCAGCGACAGGGCAACGATCTCGGGCACGGCCTGAAGCGGGCTGTCGAACAGCGTACGCCCCGTGATATCCGCACAGATCAGGAACGTCAGGGCGAACACCCAGACCACGCCGGCGCCGTTCATCCACTGGATGAGCCTGCGAAAGATCGTAGCCACTCTGTTCATCCGTCGGTAATCCACCGAAGGAGCTTGCCGAATATCGCGGCGGCGCCGCATGTTCGCCGAATGAGTCTGCCGGGGATCGCGTCGGCGAGGCCCATCCACCGAACGAACTTGCCGGGAATCGGAGCGGAGGCGTTCAGCGCGGCTCGTCCCAATTGCGCAGCGGCTCCCCGCCGCGGGCGCGCAGGGCCGCCAGGTAGGCACGCAGGGTCTCGCCCGCGGGATGCCCCCGGGACTCTGCGGACCGGACCCACTGCCCGGCAATGTCCGGCAGCCCGTCGATCCACTTGCGCTTCTCGGCGTCCGGCAGGGTGGTGACCTGCGCGCCTTCGCGCTGGACCGCCGCGAGCGCATCCTCGTAGCGCCGGTTCACCTCGTCCGCCAGGGTGCGGCTGTAGTCGCGGCCGAGTTCGGACATGACCGCCTGCACATCGGGCGGCAGGCGCTCCCAGGTATCCCTGTTGATGGCCACGCCGCCGTTGAACTGGGCGCCGATGCCCACCAGGGTGATGTACGGCGCTACCTCGTGGATCCGGTACGGATAGGCGCCGCTGAGAATGGTCAGGACGCCGTCGGCAACGCCGGTACTGAGCTGGGTGTAGTAGGTCGAGAGTCCGCCGTTGACGGGTACCGCGCCGGTGCCTTCGAGCCACGTCGCCGAGGGTCCCGGAGCGAGAATCTTCCGGCCCTGCAGGTCTTCCACCCGCGTCACCGGAAACGTGGACATGAGGTGGTACGTGTCGACTCCGCTGGCGCCGAGCAGAATCTGGTTCTGTTCCTCCCACGCGTCGGCCAGTGCGGGCAGCGTCTCGTGGAGGTCGTTGAACAGGTCCAGCAGCAGCCGCAGATCGTCGGTGACGAAGGGCGTGTAGTAGGTCACGTTCTGCAGCGGCATCTTCGACGTTTCCCACAGCGCGCCCACCCAGCCGATGTCCGTGAGGCCGATCTCGATGGCCTCCAGCGAGTTCTGCCACTTGTAGAGCGAGCCGCCATAGGCTTCCCGCCAGACGATACGGTGCTCGCTGCCCATGGCTTCCAGCCGGACGTTCGACTCCGGTACCACCAGGGTCCCGATGATGCCGATCCAGGGGAGGCTGGCGGATTGGGGGCCTCCCGCGGTCAGGCGGTAAGTCTCGCCCCAAGCCGTCGCCACGTCCAAAAAACAGAGCGCGGCGATCAGAGCAGCAGCCCGCGGTAACAGTCCGGCGATGCGCAGGGACCGACGACGCGCCTGTCCTGCAAAGCGCCGGGAGGACGGAGATTGGGGAGACTCGACCGATGCGCAACGCCGTCCGCCGGCATGCCTCATCGGCGGAATACAACCGGGCTTTTGCCACAGGCCGTTCATCCTGGATTCCGGCGGCCGCCGATTACCGTCACCTGTTCGGATAATTCTCGGGAAGCACTTGCCATCGTTCGAACTCGTTGATCCGCACCTCGCGAACCACCTGGTTGGTGTCGGCGTAGTCCTCCCACGCCGCGATCAGCCGGTCCATCACTTCCGGATGGTCCGCGCTGATGTCGTTTCGTTCCCCGGGGTCGGTCTGCAGATCGAAAAGCTGCCAGCGGTACCAGCTCTCCGGTACCTCGAACGGCCACCAGGTGTTGACGGCGGGCTGCTCCCACACCAGCTTGTAGCGCCCCTGGCGCACCGAGCGGCTGCCGTGCATTTCGACCGCGAAGATTTGGTCTGCCGGGTAGACGGGCGCCGCATCGGCGCCGAGCACGCGGGCAAAGGACCGACCGGTGATGGGAGCCACCTCGCGGCCCTGGACCGAGGTGCTGTCGACGGACGCGCCGGCAAGCTCCAGCAGGGTCGGAGCGATATCGATGGCGCCGAGGTACTGGCCGTCGAGCCCCGCGGGATTCGTCCCGTCACCGCGGAGTATGAACGCGGGCACCAAAGTCCCGCCTTCGGTCACGTACCCCTTGAAGCGGCTGAAGGGCGCCGTGGCCGACTGGGCCCAACTCGCACCGTAGCTGATGTGGGAATTGGCCGCTCCCAGGTTCTCCAGTGAATTGTCGCTGTTGTCCCGCTCGATTCGCAGGGAAAAGGTGGGGCTGTACTCCATGTTTTCGGTTGCCGCGCCGTTATCCGACATGAACAGGATGACGGTGTTGTCCAGTTCGCCGATGTCTTCCAGGTGGTCGATCAGCCGGCCCACGTGGTAATCCAGGTTCTCCACCATGGCGGCGTAGATTTCCATTCGCCGGGCGTGGTGGGCCTGAGTCTCGGCGTTGAGCTCGTCCCAGGCCGGCCCGAGCGGTTCGAAGTAGCCCGCCTCGGTTTCCGGGATGACGCCTAGCGCTTCGGCCCGCTCCATGCGCGCGACCCGCAGCGCGTCGTAGCCTTCGTCATAGACGCCGGCGTACCGGTCGATGAAGTCGGGCGGGACCTGCAGCGGCCAGTGGGGCGCCGTGTAGGCGGCGTAGACAAAAAAGGGCCGTCCATCGCCGTGAAATTCGTCAATGAAACCGATGAGCTTGTCGGTGTGCGCGCGGGTGGAAAAGAACCCTTCCCGCGTGGGCTCGACCCATTCGTCGTTTTCCACGTACGTACGTTCGGGTATGACCATGTGGCTTTCCGAGCCCGGCAGCAGCGCGAACGAGCGGTCAAACCCGCGGTCGACCGGCCATTGCCCGGGGTCGGGGCCAAGGTGCCACTTGCCGGCCATGTAGGAGCGGTAGCCAACCTCGGCAAGGCGTTCCGGCAGCGAAGCCACACCCTCGGAAAGGTAGGTCTCGTAGCCGGGTTGGCCTTCCTCCAGACCCACAAACCAATTGTGCCCGAACATGGAGCCAAGCCCCGCGACATGGTGGTCCGTTCCCGCAAGCAGCATCGCGCGGGTCGGCGCGCACATGGGCAGGACGTGAAAATTCGTGAACGTCACCGACCGTGACGCCAGATCGTCCAGCACCGGGGTTCGTATTTCGCCGCCGTACGCGCCGAGGTCGGTGTACCCGAGATCGTCGGCGACGATCAACAGAAAGTTGGGCTGCGATGCGGGTGCGTCGGCGGGCTCGGGGGGCGGTGCAGGCGGGGCGCACGCAGCCAGCATCCACGGCAGGGCCGGCAACCACCAAACTGCCCGCAGCGGCGGCACTGCCGGCAACCGCCGCCCCATCCGCGGCCACCGCGCCACCTGCAACGACCCTAGCCGCGCGTTCTTGCGTTTCTTCATGCTGATTCTCCCATCGGGCGGCAACGTATCACGCCCCGATCAGATTGGACACACCATCCCATATCAGCTTGAGGCCGACAAGGAAGATGGACGCCAGGACGATTGCGAAGAAGGTTTTCTCGGGCAGTCGGCGGTTGATCCACACGCCGAGGAACACGCCCACGGGCACTAGCGGCAACAACGCCGCCGAGACCGAAAGGTTGGTCACGGAGAGCTGGCCCAGCATCCCGTAGGGGATGAGCTTGATGGCGTTGGCGGCGGCAAAGAACATCACGCTCGTGCCGGCGTAGATCTCCTTCTTCAGGCCCTGTGGAATGACATAGACCTGGTAGGGCGGCGACCCGGCGTGAGCCAGGAAGCTGGTGAACCCCGCACAGGTGCCCCAGAACACGCCCCAGGGCTTGCTGGGAATCCTGCGGGGCTGCGATCGCCCCGCCGCGCGGTGCCGGTACAGTTCGTTGACGCGGTGAATCGTGAACACCACGGCGATGATGCCCACCAGCAGGCGCACGATCTGGTCGTTGACCCAGCCGGCGGTCAACCCGCCGATGGTGATGCCCACCGTGGCCGCCGGTATGAGCAGGGCCAGGTTGCGCGCGTCCCAGCGTTTGCGGTACATCCAGATGCTGAGAAAATCCATGGGAATCATGATCGGCAGCATGATGCCCGCCGCCTGGATGGGCGATATGACCAGCGACATCAGGGGTACGGCGAGCAGCGCGACGCCGCCGAACCCTCCCTTGGAGATGCCGGTAACGAGCACCGCGATAATCGCAATGGCGACAAACGCGGGATCGGTCAGCAGTTCGGGCATCGGTCAATCTCGGGAGTTGCTGTGCGGAACGGCGCCAATCGATCCTACTCGATGCCGCTGGCCCGGGCCTGTTCCCGCGCCATCACCGCCCAGTCGAGATCGCCGTCGCCGTGGGCCCTGGCGCCCAGGAGCCGGTCGCGCCAGACATTGGCGCTGGGCAGGGGCACGTCCACGGCTTCGCCGGCGGCCAGCGACAGGTTCGCATCCTTGAGCCCGATCTCCACGGATGCGCCGACCTTGTCGTAGGCCTCGTCCACGATGATCTGCCCGTAGACATGGAAGGCGGGGGCCCCGAACAGCCCTTCGGTCATGACCTGCTGGAACAGCGCCGGCTCCACGCCGAACTTGCGCACCAGCGACATGCTCTCGCCGATGATCTCGATGACGCTGCCGAGCACGAAGTTGTTGGCGATCTTGACGGCCGTGGAGGTCTGGGGCTCGTCGCCGGTGATGAACGTACTTTTTCCGAGCACGTCGAAGATGGGCTTGAGCCGCTGCAATGCCTCCGGCGGGCCGCCCGGTACCAGCGTCAGCTCGCCCTCCGCGGCAAGGTCCGGCCGGCCGAGGACATGGCCGGCCACGAGAACCTGGCCGGCTTCGGCATGCGCCGCCGTGAGCTTCCGGATGATCTGCACGCCGTGGGTGCCGCTGACCATGTGAATCGCCCCCTCGGGCAGGCATTCCAGCAGCCCGCCTGGAGAATGGGCCAGCGCGCTCAGCGCTTCGTCGTGGGGCAGCATCGAGATCACCACGTCACGGCCGGCGGTGACGTCCGCAACGCTGTCGGCAACGGTGGCGCCGGCAGCGCCGAGATCTTCGAGAAGAGCGGGTACCAGATCGAAGATGGCCAGATCGTGTCCGCCCTGAAGGATTCTCGATGCCATCCCGTGGCCCATGCGTCCCAGGCCGATGAAACCGACTTTCATCACGTGTCTCCGAGTGTAGTTTGTGTCAGATGCGAGCCAGGCCGACCGGGCTTCGTTCAGGAAAGGTTACCGCTGGCGAGAACGATTTCGCCGGTAACCCGGTAGTGCGCCCGCAGCAGCTCAGCCGCCGCGTCGGCGTCGCGGTCCAATACCGCGTCGCGAATCGTGCGATGCTCGTCCAGTTCGTGGCGGTCCCGATAATCCTTCATGGAACTGAGATTGCGGTAGCGGAGGGTCTGTTCGTGCAGTTGCGCGCAAAAGCCCAGAAGAATACTCGAATCGCAGGCCGACAGCAGCGACAGATGATAGGCGCGGTGCAGATCCTCCCAGGTCCCGTCGAAACTGACATATCGTTCGTCGGACAGCCGGTTTCTTTTCGAGAGCCGGTGATATGCGACCAGCACGCCTTCTTCCCATGCCGCATCGCCAAGCCGGATGGACTCCCGCAGCGCAACTTCTTCCAGCCAGCAACGGGTCCGGATCAGTTCCGACAATTTATCCGCCGAGGCCGGCGAGACCCGGAACCCCCGGTTCTCCTCGCGCTGCACCATGCCGTTTGCGGAAAGCCGGTTGAGGGCTTCGCGCAGCGGGCTGTTACCCACTTCATATCGTTCGGTGAGAAACTGGAGCCGAAGTTTGGTACCGGGCTGCAGCCGCCCGCCCACGATATCGTCCAGCAGCCGCTGGTAGGCGATGGACGCGAGGGTTTCGCGGCCGTTGGTGGCAGTTGCGCTTGGCATTGAACTTCCCTGGTCCGGATCAAGGGGCGCAGTTTTCGAAATTATTTCCTTGCCGAGGAAATTATCGCTAAAATTCGCCCCGTAGCGTGATTTCGCGAGTATACGTGGGAAACCAGCCAGCCGAAACACGCGAATGGTCTCAAAGACTGTAGACTGGCATTCGCAGCCGGTCCAAACGGAAAAGAGAGTTCCCATGAATCCAGTTCGTCCCCCGAAGCCGCTCCGCCGCGCCCGCCTGCTGATGCTGGCCGGTATCTGCGCCGCACTCCTTGGCGCCAAACCGGTACGCGCGCAGGAGGCCGTGCCGCTCACCGTCATCGATGCGTATGCGCCGACTGCGTTGTGGGTGCGGGTGTTCCTCGACTACTACATGCCCGAGGTGGACCGCCGGCTGGCGGAGACCGGCAACTACGAGATCGACTGGAACCGCGCCTTTGGCGGCACGGTGGCCAAGACGGGCGGCGTGCTCGAGGCCCTGCAGTACGGGTTGGCGGATATCGGCATCATCACGTCGCCGTTTCATCCGGACAAGATCCCGTTCTTCAACATCAGCTATGTGACACCACTGGTCACCGCGGACATCGGACTGGTGGCCCGAACGGTGGATGAACTGGTGGGACGCTACCCGGAGCTGCAGGAGCAGTGGGATGACTACAACCAGATTTTTCTGACTGCAGCGGGAGCAATCGATACGTATCAGGTACTGATGAACGAACCCATTGAAACGCTGGAGGACTTCAGGGGCACAAAGATTTGCGGCGTCGGGTTGAACCTGCGCTACGTACAGGGGCTCGGTTCGGCGGCCGTGAGCAGCAACCTGGGCGACTTCTACAACAATATCGCCACCGGATTGACCGACGGCACGGTGGCCTGGGCGGAGTCCGCCGTGGCCTACAAGCTTTACGAGGTCGCCCCCTACATGATCGACATTCGCCTTGGAGCGGTCACTTCCAAGGTCATCACCATGAACCGGCGCTCCTGGGACAGGCTGCCCGAGGAAGTTCGCCGCGTGCTCGCCGAGACGGCCGTCGACTACCGTGACGAACTGGCGCTGGAGACGGACCGGCGCGCCGAGTCCAGCCGCCACGAATTCGTCGAGCTGGGCGGCACGATCCAGCCGCTGACGGACGAGCAGCGCCGGGTCTGGGCGGAGAGCCTGCCCAACATGGCGCAGGAATGGGCCGAGGACCTGGAAGAGCGCGGACTGCCGGGCAAGCAGATCCTGCGCGACTACATGGACATCATGCGCGCCAACAACCAGCCCATCGTCCGGCACTGGGATCGGGAACTGTGAACGCAGGCGCCGACGCCGGGCCCGGGCCCGGCAACCCAGTGATTCGCGCATTCTCCGGCCTTGTGGCCGGGCTCAACAGTGTCGGCACGGTCTGGATCTTCGCCCTGATGGTGATCATCAACGTGGACGTGCTGTCCCGCTACCTGTTCAACGCACCCATCCAGGGCGTGGCCGAAATCGTCGAACTGTCCATCGTCGGCATCGTCTTTCTGCAGATCAGCGATGCGGTCCGGGCCGGGCGGCTGACGCGGTCGGACGGGCTGTTTCAGCAGATCGTGAAGCGCCGGCCTGTGCTGGGGCACTCGATGGGCGCGGCGTTCGACGTTGCGGGGACGTTGTTCTTCATCTCGATCCTGTTCGGGGCGGTGCCGCGGCTGATCGAGGCCTATGAGCGAGGCTATTTCGCGGGCAACGAGGGTCTCTTCGTGGTGCCGGTCTGGCCGATCCGCCTGATCCTGGTCATCGGCTGCATCGTTGTGGCGATGCAGTTCGCGCTGCTGGCCTGGCGCAATGTCCAGACGATCCAGAAGCTGCGAAGGCCGGCCTCATGACGGGCTTTGAAATCGGCCTGCTCTCGGTGCTGGCCATCCTGGTCCTGATCTACTCCGGCATGTACGTGCCGGTGGCCCTGGGCCTGGTGTCCTTCATCAGCGTGTGGTTGCTGCGCGGTTCGCTGGAGGCGCCCATCTATCTGCTGACGCTGGCGGCGTCGAACAGCCTGGAGGACTACATATTCGGTGTGATCCCGCTGTTTGTGCTGATGGGGTTGCTGGTGAGCCAGGCTGAGCTCGGGCGGGACATTTACCAGGTGGCCAATGCGGCGTTGCGCAGGCTCAAGGGGGGGCTGGGCGTGGCTACGGTGGCGGCCAATGCGGCCTTTGCGGCGATTACGGGTGTGAGCATTGCCTCGGCGGCGGTGTTTACGCGGGTATCTGTGCCGGAGATGCTGCGGTTCGGGTACCGGCCGCGGTTTGCGGTGGGCGTGGTGGCCGGGAGTTCGGTGCTGGGGATGCTGATTCCGCCGAGCGTGATGCTGATCATCTACGCGCTGATCACGGAACAGTCGGTGGCGGACCTGTTCACGGCGGGCATCGTTCCGGGCATTCTGCTGTCGTTGGCGTATACGGTGGCGATCATTGCGATGGCGCAGTTCATTCCGGCCTACGTGGGCGGGCAGGACAGTGCGAAAGCGGCTGCCGCCGCCGCGGGGATGTCGGCCAGGGAGGCCACGTCCAAGACGGTACCCATCGTGGTGCTGGTGTTGCTGGTGCTGGGGGGCATTTACGGTGGGCTGTTTACGCCGACGGAGGCGGGTGCGGTGGGCGCGGCGGGGGCGCTGGTTGTAGCTCTGGTCAAGCGCAAGCTGAACCGGACGACGCTTTGGCGGGTGCTGGTGGAGACGGGGCACATCACGGCGTCGATATTGATGCTCATCGTGGCGGCCACGATGTACAGCCGCATGCTGGCGCTGTCGGGGCTGCCGAACGATCTCGGGGAATGGATTGCCCAGGCGGAGATCGGGCTCTACGGCATCCTGGCGATCTACGTGGTGATCCTGATCCTGATGGGGACGATTCTGGATACGACTTCCATCATCCTGATCATGGTGCCGCTGTTCCTGCCGATCATCGAGCCGTATGGCGTGAGCCTGGTCTGGTTCGGGATCGTGACGATCGTGGGGGCGGAGATCGGGCTGCTGACGCCGCCGCTGGGGATAGCTTGCTATGTGATCAAGGCGACGCTTGCAGACGAAGATCGGATCTCGCTGTTCGATATCTTTGCGGGGGCGTTTCCGTTTGCGGTGATCATGCTGATCGTGTTGATTCTGTTGATTGTTTATCCGCAGTTGAGTTTGGTGCTTGTTTGAGGTGGGCGCGGGGGCGTTTTTAGGCGTTCATTGAGCGATTCTTGAGCTTGCCGCGAGGGCGTGCGCGGACAGCCCTTGTGCGCTCAAGCTCCCCCCGCCATCCCTGGCGGGGGGAGCATCGACGGCTCCTCGCTAATGGCCATCCCTGGCCCGCTCGTCGCCGACGACGCGCACAAGGGCTGTCCGCGCACGCCCTCGCTGGGTTGTCGCGCTGGTGGTTGGGTGTCAGGAACTCGCTGCGAGCCAAAATCTCATGGCAGCCCCAGGAATGGGTGAAGACCCCTGCTCCTGCGTAGTTTAAGCGGGCGCGTGGGCATCTTGACCCGGATGGTAGGGGCCATACATACTCAACTCGGCGGAATAGTTCGGAGTCCAAGCTCGCTGGTTGCATTCAAATGGTAGCGGCATTCGACACATACAAATACGAATTCCAGGTCGATGGCCAAGTCGTGATTCGAGGGGTCACGAACGACCTGAAGCGTCGCGAGTCCGAGCATCGGTTCCGATGGCCGAACGGCAAAATTGTCAAGGTCGGCAAGATGACCACGCGGGCAAGCGCGCTGGCGTGGATGCGCGAGCAAGACGCGCGGCATCACCAGGTCGCGACCGGCTGAAATCCTCAATTCCCTGAGCCGAGCCCACCGATCGACGATGGTACACGGCCGCGCGAAAGGGTCCGTGTTGGTCACGGGAGCGGGTTTTACGCGCGCCTTTCTTCCCGACTCGCCATTGTTGGTGGATGACTTCGGCGCGCCGAAACTGGCGGCTAAGGTAATGGGGATGCCGAACGCCAGCCGGGTGCTGGACTGGGAACGGAACCAGCACGGGAAAGGGTACATCAATATCGAAAGGTTGATGACCCGACTCGACAGTCTGATGCCGTACGATGAGGATCAGGGCGCGACGGACGAGTACCGGTTTCTGCATTCGGCGCTGATGGACAGTTTCCTTGATCGCATCAGGCGCGCCCGGACTGCAAGAGAGCCGAACACGGCACTTCAGCAAGTCGCGCGGTACTGCGTGAGTCATCGAGTCGATTGCATCACGTTCAATTACGACGACGTTCTCGATCAGGCACTTGCAGAGGTAGAACCTAGCGGAGACTCCTTATGGCACGCCAATGGAGGATACGGGTTCTATTGCCGCGACTCGATCGGAACCATTGGTGACCACTACGACGCGAATATTGGGCGGAAGACGGCTATGTTGGTTCTGAAGCTGCACGGCTCGATGAACTGGAGACCGCGGCGAGGGTACTCGGAACCGTATGAATTGGAGGCAATTACTCATTATGAGACATGGCCCGATAACGGTAGGTGGGAAACACGAGATCCCGAGCTAGTCGAGAGGCATCTTGAACGCCGTCCCCTAATTGCACCACCGGTGTTGTCGAAGTCGAGCCTTGTCGGGCAGCCGGTGTTGAGATTGGTGTGGTCCCTGGCGTTCGAAATATTGGCCAGGGCGCACAGCGTCACGTTCGTCGGCTACTCGTTCCCAATGACCGATATGGCCTCCCGGACGTTGTTTTCCGAAGCGCTGAAGGATATTCCCGGTTCAGCGATTCGAGTGGTCGATCTGGCGCGTGGAAGAGAATCAAGGAATCGCATTATGAAGCGTTACCGGAGCATTCTCGGCGACATCCCAGACAGGCAGTTTCAATTCAATGGCGCACTGAAATGGAGCAAGGAATTTCGAAGCTGATGCAGGGTTGCGAGAGGGTTCATCTGCCGAAACCGCGAGGCACGCGAGACTGGAATCATTGGAGGATTGTCGGTTGGAGCGGATGATATGGAAACTGCACGGTGTACTCATTGACCCTACGTTTGCGCACTTTATTGACGTTCGTCCGATGGACATCACATTCGCAAGGCATTTACCGTGAAGGATCAATACGCATGGCAAGAGTTGATGGCAAGCGTTGAGCCAGTCTGCGATCTGCTGACTAAAGAGCTACGCTCTAGGATTAGGGACGACGTAAGGGTGAGAATAGCACTGGCGCTGTTTCAAAACGGCCTCGACACGTATCGCGCTATCGCAATTCTATATGCCGCATCGTTTTCCATACAGGCACAAGTGCTAATTCGCGTGCTCGTGGAAGTGCGGATTGACTTACAAATGTTTCTTCGATTAAGTGCCGAAAATCCGCAGCGGGCTGCTCGACGCGTCTTAGACGCTATGATGCTGGACAAGGTCAGGCAGCAAAGAGAATCAGACTTTCGTGGTCTTGAGTTGGTTGATGGGGCGCCTAATCCAGATACATTACTTTCCTTGGAAAGAGAGCTGGTCACGGAATACGGGGCCAGTGCTGCAAGGGGTATGAGGCGGCATGGTTTTTCGGGACTGTCTGTAAGGGATCGTGCAATCACCTTGGGTCTGAGTGATCTCTACAATGTTGTATACAGAAACTTTTCAAGGAATGTACACGGCACGGACTACATGGAGCACTTTCGAGCACAAGGTCTTGCGACCAAAAGCAGTGTACCGGACTATGAAGACTTGCGTGATCATATGGCCTTGTCGACAGCGATTACGTGTATCTGGCAAATGGCGTCAATGGTTAACGACCAACTTGAGCATAGACTAGACGAAGAACTGCAGAAAGTCTGGAAGCTGTGTACAAGATTTGAGCTCTGGATACCCATACCGACAGGTGATGATGGGAATTAGGCGGAAATGTGAGAGCTTTGAGATGGCAACAATAGCAAAGTCGTAATTTCGCATAGGTCGCTAGGGTATTTGACTTTGGGCTCGGTCCGACGGTGTCGTATCAGCTCTGAACTTCTTCGGATCATGCAATCCGTATATCGGCGCCGATCAGCTTCTCACCATTCAGTTATATTGATTGGAGTCGAAGCGTCAACTTTCGATTGTTGCCAATGCAAATACCCAAGTAATCATTTTCCATCGTGCCTGTATTGACGAAGCACTTAAGATCACGCTGGGTCATGTAACAATGCGAGACGAGGTCAGGGACTCAAAACCAAGTCATTATGTCAGCACTGCGTCGTTGCGTTCCTACCGAGTCGTAACTTTGCACGGAGCGAGCGGTACCTTGCTGGCGAAACAGCTGGTACTCTTGGCTGAAATAGCCAGTCCAATCAAGGTTCTAATGTGCAACCATCCCTAGATGCTTACAGACTATGTGCACCATGGAGCAGATCGGTTACCAGTTCTTCCAAGCGGTTGGCGACGGGGTCATGGTCAAGTGCAGCACGTACGCGTTTGCGAACACGTACGAAATGCTCACCCTGGGCAATTTCCACTCCGGACGCCAGTCTCTCCGCGAGTCGAGCCGATTCAGACAGAGCGTAATGTAGGGTATTGTCAATATCAAAACGCGGAAACGGTACGTTAAAGACGTACTTATCGAAGTGACGTTTGCCCCATTGTCCCTGAGACTGGAATTTCTCTACAGCCGTGCGTAGTGCCTCGCTGTTGAGTACACCGCAAAGGTAGAGAGCCTCGTCAGTGCTCTGCGCCTGTGCCCAATAAAGTACGTGATCGACGATGGCAGATTCGTCTTGGACCATTGCCGCGACGAGATTAGTGCCAGACTTCGTATAGACGACGCGAATGGGTGAGATTGGGAATTGGCCGGATAGTTTGCGGTAATAATCACACTGCTCGAGAAAGGTTTGCTCTCCTTGTTTGTGCTCGTTCCAAATGAGCTCGGTGTTTTCCAGCCATTTTGCGAGTCGCGGATAGCCACGTCTGGCGGCACTGTGCGCATCCAAGAGTCGACTCCGTTCTTCATCCCAAGGAATTATGGCTTGAAATACTTCAAGCACGCGATATGGAGCAATCGACTGTCCTAGTAAAATAGGTCGCAAGAATAATTTTTCTACCGTGCCTCTTGGGGGCGGTATCGTCTTCCACGGTTTCTTGTCCTGACTACCAACCCGTCCAGAAACAAGCGGGAACTCTGGGTTGGGTGGAAGCACGCTCGTACCAGGAACAGCCGTTACGAGCACCAAGCGACGGGGGAACAGGGTTGCACCATTCCGAAACGCACCCTCATAGGGAGACATTTGCTCCTTTATCTTGGACGTTTCGTCAGGCCAACGACCGTAGGCCTCTTCCAGATTGGTTTCTGCTTGAGCCGTGTCTGCATCTCGTTCTGGCAGGGTTCCCGAATAAGCTAGCACTCGAGGGGGTAGTGGTGCGGCTAGGGAGGAGTCGTAGCGTTCAGCGAACAACACACAACTCGGCACAGGGAACAGTGGCTGTACCTCCGGCCCAAAGGTCCATGCCTCTTGGAAGCGGAGGCGAAACATCAGTTGGCGTGCCAAGAATACTTCGGCTTGCAGGAATTTGGCATAGGCTTTGCGTGACATGCTCGCATAAGGCATGACTAGAGCGACTCGCCCGGTTCGACGCATATAGAGCAAGACAACGCGAAAATAAAAGTAACTTGAAAGATCCTGTTGCGTTGCAACATTGCCACCGACCCATAATTCGGCTGCTTTGCATTCTTTGCGGAATCGACTCTGAAAGTCTTTGCTCATGAATCGATACGACAACCATGGTGGATTTCCAATGACAACATCGGCTTTCTGTGCTTCGCTTGAAAGCCACACTGGTCGAGCTAAATTTCGGGCAACATAGCCCCAAATGTGGTTGCGGCCTTCGCTCTGCAAATCGCACATTGCATTGTAGGTATCCAGCAAGATCGAATGATCATCTTGGTTCGTGGGGGTGTGTCGTTCCATCCAGGCCGAAAAATTGGCCGTTGGTTCGGAGCGAGCACCATAATCGATCATTTCCCGCAACAATCGGTCGAAGAGTACTGCGTCCCTGGCAATTGCAGCCGGGAAGCGAAGAGTAGTCTCGTTGAGCCGCTTGGGTTTGGGCTCGCTCACTTCAATTTCGGGAACAAAAATCTCCAGATTTTCGCCGCTGGCCAATAGATTGAGCTGATTGGTTTGTTCGCCAGTTGGAGCCATATTCCATTGAAGCGCGTCGCCGAGATACACCGGTACAGCTATGTCGCCCGGATGCTCGTCTCGCAATGCCGGCAATAGAGCAAGTAGACATGTAACGCGCGCGAAGATCACGGCCACGGGGTGGATATCGATTCCGGCAACATTATTGGTCGCTAGCCGTACTGCGTCGGCTGACGACAGCCCTGAGACTTGTGCCGCATCCAGAATGGCGCGTATCGCATGGAAAAGAAATGTGCCTGAGCCGCAGGCTGGATCAATAACGCGTTGCTTTAATGGATCAACAATCGTTGTAGAGACTAGCCGGGCTGCAAGCCAATCCGGAGTGTAGTACTCGCCAAGATCATGGCGCGTTTCCGGATCAATGAGACTTTCGTAGAGCACCTTTAGGATATCGGTGCGGATATCGTGAAGATTGAACCGGCTAACCTGGCACGCAATGCGTGTTACCAAGTCTCGGCCATTGCCGTCATCCAGAACCCAGTCAAAGAAGTCGGGCTCATTCTGTCCAGAAATGCCAAGTTCCTGGAACGCTTCACCGTGAAGAAGCGCAGTCGCCTCCTGTGGAGGTACACCGATAATTGCGCCCCACGCGATGGCCTTTGCGACAATGGCGAGATACGTGTGTTGGAGAAATAACGCATCGTTACCGACATCTGCCCCATACGCCAAACCTAAGAGCGTGATCCATAACTCCCGCTTCAGCTTCGCTTCGGGACTGTTTCCGATCCGCGACCATAGTCCCTTCAAGTCTGCGAGCGCACGCTGCGCCGCGAGGCTTTCACGCCCAAATTCGGACTTGATGCGTTGAGGGTTTGGTAAGAGTTCGTCTCCTACTGCGACGACGCCTTGTAGCCATATAATGAGTTCGCGGGCGTCCCGCGGGTCGGTGTCGTACGCACCGACTTCGATAAGTGTTGCGCTCTTCAGGAAGAACGCGACGAATTGAGCTCCATCGGTCGCTACGCCAACGTACTTCTCGCCAGTTTGATCTTCTCGCTCAGAGAGGTATCTGCCAAGCGCATGTTCAGCGTCGTTTCGCTCGCGCCTGAGGTCGGACTTTAATTCGAAAACGGTCCGGCCGAGCAAGGCGTCGATCCTTCCACGAACTTCAGGAGCCGGTTTCTCAAAATCAATTTCACGGCTATCGGCACCAAGCGTTTCTACGAGCAAGCGGTACAACAGAACCCGCACTTTTTCGTGGCCTGGCCGTTCGGCGAGCTCCGAGACTAGATTGTCTTGTTCTTCAATTGTCAGCATGCGGAACGCCTCAACGCTGGAGAGTACTTGGTCCTGTTGGAGTTCATGCTAGCGTAGTTTCCGCGACAAGGGTCCTTGCTGGTGAACGCATGATGTGCTTGATGCAATCGGCGAGCATGCTAAGGATGGTGTTGGCAAAGTTCAATTCCGGCAGGGGACTTACTCCGAAGGGTGGATGATTCAGCACCGGCTAGTTTGCACGATGGAGCCGTTCTTCTGGTAGGTGTCGATGTCGCGTGGATGAAGCGGCGTATATGCCAATATTTCAACAGCTTAAATGCTATTGCTGCTCGATACGCTTATCCAGCGTAGCCAGTAGCCTAGGTCCAACCTTGAGCGCCCATTCGGCGGATTGCCGGTCCGCGCTCGCACCGTGTGCTGCGGAATTCAAAAGGCCCACCATGTCCGACAAGACGCTCCGTTGTTGGGGCGTAAGAATTCCCCGGTCCCCTAGTAGGCGAAGTAGACGATTGATGCCCATTTTGGCGCTGCCTTTGCCGGTGCTCTCGGCCAAATGACCCAACCGTCTCTCGATTTCAATCCGTAGTCCGGCGAGCGCCAAGTTTGGGTCTTCGTCAGCGACGATCTGAAATGAGTATTCGTGAATCGGGGCCGGGTCAGGAGGTTCGTCAAGCAACCCAGCTTCTTCAGCACGTTGCTCGGCGGCTTGCAACTCCTGGAATTCCAGCTTCAATCCGCCCGGAAGCTCTACGCTCTTGAACAGCGGCAATAGCCACGGGATGGCGGCTGCCGCGAAAAGTACCAGCGTTGTCGCGTCGATTCGGAGGTTTGGAACAGAGAGATGCGCGATGACCAACAGGAGCGACGTGCATGTTATGACAACTTGTGTCCAGCGCTGGGAGGTCACGGTCGAACTGTCCTCCTATTGACGGATTCTTCAATTATCCGTCGCTTCTAGTGGGAAGTGAACCCACACAAACGGTCGCGCCGTTTACACTACGCTCCCGTCTGGCCGTTTCAGTCAAGTTTAGCAGCTGCTCTGCTGGTACGTTATTGGTGAGGTCGGGAAAGCCGCACGCGAAACTGGCACCGTACTCGACTAGGGAAAAGGAGATTCCGTTATGAGGGCTATTTCAGCAGAAGCACGGCGGTTGCCACTTCACCACGTCACAATCCGCGTCCCGTGGCATGACAGTGGCTGGGCGGGAAGCGTTTGCGCCCAACCGCTGAACAACACGAGCTGCCTCATCCTGCCTCGCATTGGCGACGGACGGCGGGACGAAGTAGAGGCGCGTTGCGCCGGCCAGCAGCTGGACAAGCTGAATCACACCGAACTGCCGCCTTGTGTCGCCGAGCGAGTCTCGTTCATGGCGCCCTTTGCGCTCACGCGCACGATTACGCATCCGTACACGGATTTCTTCGCCGAGACCCATGGCCACATGGCACCAACCCGCTTTGTGCAGCCGGCGTTTTCTGCTGCATGCGTGCCCTATCAATGGATGTTGCGCGAAGCGGTCGAGGGGAGCGCGAAGGATGGCGAGATCGGGATAGCCGAACGTATGAAGATCGCCTGGGTTCCGGATCGCGAGCCCGATATCCGCAATCACCAGGGTAAATCGGTCAAGACGGAATGGGTCCAGGAACGTAACAATCAGCTTGCGCTGCTCGACACTTTCTTCAGCGCGATTAGGCCGGATGAATCGCTTTGTTTTGGGGCTTATATACATAACTAGACAAAATGGAGATTGAATATGTACATGCCAACCTGTACCGAAAAATCCGGCTCCGTTGGCGGTGGCCAGCACCCAACCGTGCCTGTCACTGCCAAAATTCTGGATTTCACGATCCCCGATGGGCACCACGTCATCGACGGAAAACTCTACCGCATGACATTCGACGCAGCAGAGCTGGAAAATATCGTTTTCCCCGATGGCAGTCGCCCGACCGCTTGCGCGTTGGTGCTTGTCTAGTTACGTATATAAGCCCCTTTGTTTTTTCTACGCGAAGCGCACACCGCTTTCGGAACAGTCGCGGCGCGTGATTGTTGGCGTGGGCCGCGTGCTTTCCGTAGGAGACGCGACCGAGTACGCATACAATGGCGATAACCCGCCGCTCCGCTGCGTGCTCTGGGAACGCAACATCGGGCACTCCATTCGGCCCGGCTTCGCCGAAGGTTTCCTCTTTCCGTACCAGGAAGCGCTGGCATTGGCCGAACGCGAGGGGAACGACCCCGAAGAGTTTGTGGCCTTCGCCCCCGACGAGCATTTTGGTGCTTACTCCTACGGCTCGGAACTGCTGACTCACGACGGCGCGGTGGCGTCACTTGTGGCCTGCGCCGCGACGCTGCACCGAATCCGCGGTCGGATCGAGGGTCCCTGGGACTTGGCGTTTGCCTGGATCGACACGCAGCTCAACCGGCTCTGGAAGGCGCGCGGCGCGTTCCCTGGCCTGGGCTCGGCGCTTTCGGCATTTGGGTACGATGTCAATCGGCGTTGAAAATTGACCCACTATCGGCGTCCAAAATTGACCCACCCCAAGTGGGGTTCAAGTGACGGTGTCGGGGTCTCGCGAGCCGGACTTATCCACGCCTTGTGCACGGTCCCGCGTGCCTCGAACACACTGGCGGGGCGGTGTGCAAGGGGTGGGTAAGTCCGGCCGGTAACTGCGCGTCTTGTCCGGATCGGACGGGCCGGGCTTGGCGGATCAGGATCGGTTCTTGAACCGCCAGCTCTCGTTGCCCGTCTCCACGATATCGCAATGATGGGTGAGGCGGTCCAGCAGCGCCGTGGTCATCTTCGCGTCGCCGAACACGCTGGGCCATTCCCCGAAGGCCAGGTTCGTGGTCACGGCGATGGAGGTGCGTTCATAGAGCTTGCTGATGAGATGGAACAGCAGCTGCCCGCCGGTCTGGGCGAAGGGCAGGTAGCCCAGTTCGTCCAAAACGACCAGGTCCCGCCGGGCCAGTTGGTCGGCGGTGCGGCCCTGACGTTCCTCGCGCGCCTCGGCCTGCAGATGATTGACCAGGTCCACCGCATTGAAGCAGCGCGCCCGGGCGCCGTTGCGGATGCAGGCGCGCGCGATGGCCACGCTGAGATGCGTCTTGCCGGTGCCGGTGCCGCCGACCAGCACGAGGTTGCGCTTGGCGCCCAGGAACTGGCCCGTGGCCAGGTCCCGCACCAACGCCTCGTTGACCGGGCTTGAGGCGAAGTCAAAATCGGCCAGTTCCTTGACCATCGGCAACTTCGCGATGGCCGGCTGGTACTTGATCGAGCGCGCCTTCTTGTCGGCGATCTCCAACTTGAGCAGCTCGCCGATGACACGCTGGATCGGGTGCTCGCGCTTGATCGCCTGGGCCACGATCTCGTCGTAGGCCGCGCGCATGCCCGACAGACGCAGCGTGCGCATCATGTCCAGCACCTCATGCCGCTCCACGGGGTGCCTCCATCAAGCGCTCGTAGCGGGTGCAGTCGGCGACCGGTTCCATGCGAAGGCGCAGATCCTCCGGCGTCGGGATCGGCGCCGGGGGCTCGGGCTGACGCCGCCGCGCCAGGATGTTGAGCACCACGTCGGCGCTGCAGGCACCCTCGGCAAGCGCCTCCGCACAGGCCGCCTCGACCGCCTCCAGACCGTCCTCCAGCGCCGCGGCAAGGATCTTCACCACCTGGCGGTCACCGTCCCCGTGACGGGCCAATCGAGCCCGTACACGCCTCAGGGCCTTCGGCAGCGCCCAGTCCCTGAACGGTGCGCCGTTGCGCAGCGCGCCGGGCTTGCGCTTGAGAATCGGCACGTAATGCCAGGGGTTGTAGATCACCTTGTTGCGCTCAAAACTACGCGGATGCTCCCCCACCGTCTCCCCTTCCTGGCGGATCACGATCCGGTCGGCGTACGCGCACACGTCCGCCGTGCGGCCCACGGCCCGAGACTCCACGCTGTACTGGTTGCGATCGAAGCGCACCAGGCACGTCTTGGACACCGCCGCGGCCACCGCGTGGAACCCGTCGAACGGGCCGAGGTAATCCATCAGGTACGCCCGCTCGGCCTCGTACACCTCCCACACCGTCTTGTCCCTGATCGTGGGATGGCGCCGCCGCTTCGCCTCCGCGATGCATTGATCCTCCAGCCACGCGTTGATCTCCGCGTAACTGCGACCGCGCGGGCGCGGCACGAACAGCCGGCCGCGAACATGACCTACCTGGCTCTCCACCTGGCCCTTCTCCCAACCGGCCCCGGGCGTGCATGCCACCGGCTCGACCAGGTGGTGCGAACACAGCTGAAGGAACCGCCGGTTGTAGGTCCGCGCCTTGCCGACGAATACCGTCTGCACCGCCGTCTTCATGTTGTCGTAGATGCCGCGCCGGCACGCCCCGCCGAAAAACCGGAAGCTGCGCTCGTGCGCCTCGAACACCATCTCCTGGCCTTCACGGGGGAAAATCTGAACCAGGAACAGCCGGCTGTGACACAACCGCATGTGCGCCGCCTTGACCCGGGTGGTGGTGCCGGCCACCACCGCGTACTCGTGGCTCCAGTCGAACTGGTAGGCCTCCCCGGGATCGAAGACCAACGGCACATAGGCTTGCGAACCCGACTTTGAATGCCGCCGCCGCCAGGACGTGGCGTATCGGCGCACCGCGTCGTAGCCGCCCTCATAGCCCCGGGCCTGCAACCGCTCGAACATCCGCACCAGCGACAAACGATCCCGCCGGCGCTTGCCCCGGTTGGACTCCAACAACCCCTCCAGCTCCCCGACCCAGGGGCCCAGCTTCGGCAGCGGCTGCACCGAACGCTCGTAAACGAAGGCCGTCACATCCCCGCGGATCGCCTTGCGAACCGTGTTCCGAGACAACTTCAACTCCCGCGCGATCCGCCGGATCGACTTGCCCCGGTCCAGATGCTCCCGGCGTATCCGTGCAATCGTCTCCACTACCAGCATCTCCCCTCACCTCGTCGATCCATACAACGAGGCGAGTTGAATCGCTCTACTTGGGGTGGGTCAATTTTGGACGCCGATCACCCCGCTAGTGGGTCAATATTGCACGCCGATTAACAGGTACGAGTGGGGATTCCAGCACGGAAGTCTGCTTGCCTACGAAATCGAGCTGATGCGCGAACGGGATGGAGGCGGCGATCCATGGGCGCTCGTCGATGCTGTGATGAACGATCCCGGCATGCTCGGCGGGCCCACCGCCCAGCTGCTCACGACAGGACTACGCAAGGGATGGAATCGTCTCCCTGACGAGCGTCGATCACTCATCCGGCTACTCGGCCGTTGTGCCATCTCGGACGATCAGGCGCTGCGTATCTACGACACCACAGCGCGGGCGCAGGCCAGCATCAAGGCGAGCGACGTGGAGCTGCTGCGTAATCCGTACCTCCTCTTCGAGCGCGACCGGCGCGCCGCCGATCCGATTGCGTTTCACGCGGTGGACCGCGGCCTGTTTCCGGATGAGGCAGTGCGGACGCAGTTCCCTCTAACGACGCCGAGCCTCGTCGATGATCCGGCGGATCCGCGACGTGTGCGGGCATTGGTCGTGGACCTTCTCGAGGAAGCCGCAGTCGAAGGTCATACGCTGCTCCCCCGGAGTTGGGTCATCCAGAGGGCGCGGGAACGCGCACTACAGCCTCCTTGCCCGCTCGGCGAGAACGTGCTGGACGCTTGCGAGGAAGACTTCGCGCCGGTCCTGGCCCAGACGGGAACCCGTGCTGGCGAGCCTGCGTATCAGGTGGACCGGCTCATCGAGTGCCGAACGATCATACGTCGTGAAGTGCTAGACCGAAAGAAGGGAAAGCCGCACACGGCTGATTTGGACTGGCGTGTGCTTGTGGACAAGGGGCTCAATGTGCCGGTGCCCGTGGATGTAGACGAACGCGAGTTGGAGGAGCGTGCCCGGCACGAGAAGGCGGCGGCACTGGAACAGCTCTTCCGTTCGCGGCTGTCGGTGCTGATCGGCCAAGCGGGAACGGGCAAGACGACGCTACTCCGGATGTTGTGCTCGCTTTCCGTGGTCGCGGACAAGGGACTGCTGCTACTCGCACCCACGGGCAAGGCACGCGTGCGACTGGAGGATCAGACTGGCATGCAGGGCTCCGGCCAGACGCTGGCGCAGTTTCTGATCCGGCAGCAGCGCTACAATGGGGAAACTGGCGCGTATTTCCCCAACCGCAGGGCACCCCGCTGCGGAAACCACCGAACTGTGATCGTGGACGAGTGCTCGATGTTGACTGAAGAGCAACTCGCCGCACTGATCGACTCTCTCAGCAATGTCGAGCGGCTCGTGCTCGTCGGTGATCCACGCCAGTTGCCGCCGATTGGGGCCGGTCGCCCGTTTGTGGATATTGTTAAAGATCTCGCGCCAGAGAACGCCGAAACGCTCTTTCCGCGGTGCGGACCTGGTTATGCCGAGCTCACGATTCCGCGGCGCCAGAAGGGCGAGGCCCGGTCAGACGTGCTCCTGGCATCGCATTTCAGTGGACAGTCACTCGATCCTGGCGTAGACGCCGTTTTGGACGAGGGTAAGAACGGAACTGACGGACGGCTCCGACTAGTGCAGTGGAGTCAGCCGCAGGAGCTTCAGGACAAGCTCGTCGCGGAGCTGGTCGCGGCGTTCGGGCTCGCTGGTCCGGACGACGAACTGGGATTCGAGGAATCGCTAGGTGGGAAGCGTTTCCAAGACATTCCGTGGGCCTTTTTCAGAAACCGGTACGGTGACAATCCCGGGGCAGCCGCGCAGGTTGAAGCTTGGCAGATGCTCTCGCCCATGCGCGCCGGGCTCGTGGGGGTGGACGCGCTCAACCGCTTGCTCCAGGCACAGTTTCGGGCGAAGGTCCGCGAGCTTTCCGAGGTTCGAGGTGCGAACCGCAAAGTGCCACGTCCCGTCGGTCGGCAGGCTCTACTTTACGGCGATAAGGTTATAAACGTCATTAATCAGCGCCGACGTGACGTCTGGCCGCCGCCCGCTGGGGAGTCCTACATCGCCAACGGCGACATCGGCATAGTCGTAGGACAGTACAAGGGCAAGAATAGCAAGTTCAGGGGTCTACCGTGGAAGCTCGAGGTTGAGTTCGCCGGGCAATTGGGACACAAGTACGGGTTCTACCCCGCGGAGTTCGGAGACGAAGGTCTCAACCCGCTTGAGTTGGCTTATTGTCTGACGGTGCACAAGACGCAGGGCAGCGAGTTTGGCGTCACCTTCGTTGTGCTTACCAATCCATGTTGGCTGCTATCCCGCGAGCTCTTGTACACGGCGTTGACCCGACATCAGAACCGACTGATCATCCTGCATCAGGGACCGCTTGACGAGTATCGCCGCTATGCGGGCGATGAGCACTCGGCGATTGCCCGGCGTATGACGGTAAGCGGGCAATTTGAGCCGTCATTGTCCGTCGCCTGATTATGGGGTTTCCTTCGATGTTTTCATGACGAAGGAGGCTGGGAGGATGAGCGAGGGCAAACGGATGACGGTGCGCCGCTCGGCGGAGGAGTGGCGGACGATCGTGTCGCGGTTCGAGCGTAGCGGCCAGACGCGCAAGCAGTTTTGCACGGCGGAGGACTTGGCGCCGAGCACGTTTTCGTTGTGGCGGCGCAAGCTGCGGCGCTCCGAAGCGGGCAGCGGGGCGAACGGCGCGGGACGGTTCGTGGAGTTGGCCGATTCGCCGACGGCATTGCCGGCGTGGGAGGCGGAGCTGGACCTGGGCGAGGGGGTGGTATTGCGGTTGCGTCGCCCGCCGCGGTGTTGAACCTCGGCGGGGATTGCCGCATCTGGCTGTACACGCCGCCGTGCGACATGCGCCGTTCCTTCGACGGGCTCTCGGCGCTGGTGCGCCACGAGCTGGGACGCGATCCCACGAACGGGCAGTGGTACGTGTTCGTGAACCGCCGGCGCACGATGCTGAAGGTGCTGGCGTTCGATGCCGGCGGGTACTGGATCTGGGCCAAGCGCCTGGAGCAAGGGCGGTTCGCGGCGTTGGGCGCACGGGGCGGCGGGTCCCTGGCGTTGACTCGCACCGCGCTGCTGGCGCTGCTGGAGGGGACGGACATCGTGGTCCGGCGCCAGCGCAAGCGTTACCGGATGGCGGCGTGACGGGCGTGGAGCGGGTATAATCGGCGCTTCAACGGCGGCGAGTGCGAACCCCTTGTCCCACGCCCGGATCGAGGTTCTTCAACAAGAGAACGCGCGATTGAACGCGACCGTCGCCGACCTCACCGGCCAACTGGCCTCGGTCAAGCGTCAACTGGAGTGGTTCCAGCGCCAGTTGTTCGGGCCGAAGTCCGAGAAGCGGCTCGAGTTCGACGAGGCGGAGCAGGCGAGCCTGTTCGCGGCGCTGGGCATCGAGGCGACACCGGCCGGGGAGGCGCCCACGCAAGAGATCCGCTACCGGCGCCGGAAGAAGCGCCGCGACGGGGCGGTCAACGAGCACGGGTTGCGGTTCGACGAGACGGTGCCGGTGGAGACGATCCATGTGACGGACCCCGCCATCGAGGCGATTCCGGAGTCCGAGCGGGAGTTCGTGGGGGAGAAGGTCACGCACCGGCTGGCCCAGGAGCCGGGCAGCTACAAGGTGCTGAGGTACGTGCGCCAGGTCGTCAAGCGCCGGGACACCGGGCAGGTGTTGACGCCGGCGGCGCCGCCGAACGTGCTGGGGCGCGCGGCGGTGGACGTGAGCTTCCTGGCCGGGCTGCTGGTGGACAAGTTTCGATATCACCTGCCGCTGTACCGCCAGCACCGGCGCCTGGCCGACAGCGGGATCGCGGTGAGCCGGCGCAGTCTGACGAACTGGGCCGGACGGGCCATCGACCTGTTGGGGCCGCTGGTCTCGGCGCAATCCGCGCACATTTTGAGCGGCGCGGTCGTGGCCATGGACGAGACCTCGATCAAGGCCGGGCGCAGCGGGCCGGGCAAGATGCGCGCGGCGTACTTCTGGCCGGTGTACGGGCAGGACGACGAGTTGGTGTTTCACTACGCGCCGAGCCGCGCGCACAAGCACGTGGAGAGGTTCCTCGGGGATTTCTCGGGCACACTGTTGAGCGACGGGTACGGTGCGTACGAGGCGTTCGCGAAGCGCCGCGGCCTCGCGCATGCGCAGTGCTGGAGTCATTGCCGGCGTAATTTCGTGGATGCCAAGCAGAGCGATCCCGAGGGCGTGGCCGCGGCGTTGTCGCTCATCGGCGCGCTGTACCGGCACGAGAAGAAGATACGCAAGAAGAAGCTCGACGGCCCGGCGAAGCTGGCCTGGCGGCGCGAGCGCAGCGCCGCGGCGGTGGACGCGTTTTTCGACTGGTGCAAACAACAACGCCAGCGGGTGGACCTGCTGCCGAGCCACCCGTTCGGTCAGGCGCTGGCCTACGCGGCGGAACGCGAGGCCGGGCTGCGGGTGTTTCTGGAGGACCCCGGGGTCGCCATCGACACGAACCACCTTGAGCGGGGCCTGCGCCCGATCCCGATGGGCCGGCGCAACTGGCTGTTCGCCTGGACGGAACTGGGCGCGCGCCGCGTCGGGGCGATCCAGAGCTTGCTCGCGACCTGCCAGCTGCAGGGCGTGAACCCCTACATCTACCTGGTCGACGTGTTGCAGCGGATCGACCGGCATCCGGCCAAGCGCGCCGTCGAACTGACCCCAAGGGTGTGGAAGACGCTTTTCGCCGACAATCCGCTACGGTCCGACCTGGACCGCGCCCGCGATCCCCCACTTCACTAGGCCGCGAAAGTCCAGAACGGTCCAGTTTGCCCGCTTACGTATGACGAACCTATTCGCGGATCCGCTGCCGCGGCAAGTGACCGTCAACACCCAGCAACGCTTCCTCGAAGACGGGCTCATTCATCGAACCGAGGGCAGTGACCTTGTGCGCTCAAAGTCGGAGCTGGTGATCGCCGACAAGCTCCACGCCCGCGGGATCGATTACGCCTACGAGCAGCCTCTTGTGCTGTCCAACGGCCGCACCCGTTACCCGGATTTCACTATCGCGGATCACGCGCGGGGCGTGACGTTCTACTGGGAGCACCTCGGCATGCTTGACAACCCAGGGTACAGAGTTCGATGGGAGAGAAAACGCGCTGAGTACCTGAAGTGCGGGATCGGTCCTTACAACGAGGGCGGTGGCCCCGAAGGAATACTGATCGAAACTCGAGACGAATCGGGCGGGGGCTTGGACGCAGCAATGATCGCATCAGTAATCGACGAAGTAATTTTGGGTTGACTGCTGGTTATTTGTTCAGTAGATGCGTTTCTTTTGGAAAGGGTTAATGAACGGCAAGACGTATCTGAAGACTGGCCGGGCATTTCGAGCGTCTAGTAAGGCTAGACGGATTGGTTTCCGGGAACTGGTTCCCGAATGGGCGTGACGACCAAAAACCAGTCAAATCAGGCGAAAACTCGGTCGAGTTGTGGAAGTCGGGTTAGTGTCAGCAATTCCCGCTTAGGCGGTTGTAACGTCGTTGGACGCGGGAACGGGGCCGAACCGGGGGTTGGCTCCTTCGGCGGGGGGAACGGCATCCTTGGCCCGGCGCCGTGGGAGTTGTTTGGCTGGCTGTTTCCCTGAAGAGCCGGCTTCGCGCGCACCCGGGCGCGGCGGCCCGGTCACGAGGTGTCATGCACTTCCAGCGTGCCGCGGCGATGGCCGAACGCGATGGCCTTGTACAGCGTTTCCCAGTCCGGCAGCAAGTAGTCGATGAACAGGGCCCGCAGCCTCCGCCACAAGTACGCGGCGCGCCCGGCCTTGGCCTTGGCCGCCCGGAACAGGGCGCAGCAGCGTTGCTGAACCTGATCGATGAGGAAGGCCAGCATCATCAGGAAGGCGAACACCGTCGCCAGATGCTCCACGCCGTGGCCGTAGTTGTGCTCGAAGCCGTAGCCGTGGTTCTCCGGGGTGTTGAAGGTCTCGTTCTCGATGCGCCACCGGGCCCGCCCGGCGCGCATCAGGTCGAAGGCGTTGGCATTGTCGATGGGCAGGTCGGTGACCCAGGAGAAATGCCGTTGCTTGCCGTCCGGGCGGGTTTCCCAATATTCCAGGAAGTTCACCTCCAGCTCGAAATTGGCGTCGTCCGACGGCGCGCCGTTCAGGTAGCGGAAGCGGTGCCGCGTGCCGTCGGCGTCCGCCGTCTCGAAGGTCCGCGTGCCGGGCGTCGCGTCGACCCACTGGAACAGGTGCGCGTGGTCCCCCGGCTTGGCGCCGAGCACGAAGCGCATGTCCAGTTCCTTGAGCAATTTGATGTGCGGGCCGTTGGAGGCCAGCGCGTCCTCCACCACGACCGGCTTCAGATGCGGATGCTCCCGGCGCGTGTCGCGCAGCAACCGCTTGGAGGCGTTGCGCTCGCAGTCGTTCTTCTTCGCCCCGTCGGCCTTGACGATGGGCTCGGGCGCCAGCGGGAACACCTCCGGATGCTCCGGATGCACCAGCACCGCGCCCAGCAACTGGTGGTGATGGGTCACCGTACCGTCGCGGTGATGCGTCTCGCAACAATGGTCGCAACGCACGCGCTTGGAGGAAAAATACCCCGTGCCGTCCACGCTCAACAGGTAATGGCCCATCCACATGAACCCCTCCAGGGCCTTGCCCCGCTGCAAGGCGGCGAACACCGCCTTGAACGCGGGCCGCAAATGCTTCGGGTCCACCTTGTCGAGCCGCTCGCGCATCGCGGTGTCCGAGGGCGCCCGCCCGACGCCGTACAGGCTCTTGAGGTTCGAACGGACCGCCTCATCGCCGCGGGCATCGCGCTCAAAGTCCGACAGCGACGGGTACTTCAAACCGAACACCGCCAAGCCCGACATCAGGCAGTCGGCGAGGTTGAGCCCCCGTCCGGCGACGGGGTCCTCGATCCGCTCGAAACGCTTGCGCACCAAGCGAAGCAATCCGGGGGCGCCCGAGGTCTTTCGGAACCGCAAGTTGGACATGGCTCATCACCCGATACATTAAAAACCGGCGTGATGATACTATTTTCGCTGGAAAAGTTTACGAGTAACTATTTTTCCAACCCTTGGAACACCCCGAAATCACTGGCGTTCGGCAGGTAGCGGGAATTGCTGGGTTAGTGTCACTCGGGAATGTCGTAATCGCCCTTCTTCATCTGCTTGAAGAAATTCGGATACATCGCGTCTAGCTTGAGAATTTCCTCGCCGGTCGGTGGGCGCCAGGTTCGTCTATCTGCTCGCTCTACCAAGAGAAGATAGCGAGAGTCGTTTCGCCTTCCATCGTCGGGAATCATTTGTGCCTCAATGACGAGCATGACCCTTCGAGTGCGCTTTCCTTCCATGATCGGGCCTTATACAGTCAATGTCAGTGGCTGATGTCCAAGGTCAGGATCGGACACATCCGGCGTATCGAACCGCTTGCCTTCCAAAATATAATCGACCTTACAGTGCGAGACATCAGATCTGATGAATGACAAATGAGCTACCGGTAGTCTCTCTTGCCGAAGGCAGCGACAGCCACAGGTGGTTTCCAGTAAATGTACCAGCGCGTCCAATCTTGCAACTCATGGGTGACTTGGCGCGCTATCCATTGCAGTCCATGCCATCCACAAACAGGTTGTGCTGATGAATCCCATCTAGACTAGCTTGAATAACCGCATTGTAGGCTTCAGACATAAGCCGAGTTGCGCGGTGATGGTCTGACGCGTGGATCATGTAGTACATCGTTCTGCCTTGGTTTCCTTTCTTGTGGATGCTCCAAGGCTGCACATATTTGTACCCGAACTCGTCGATGAACCTCTGCTTCAGACCGTGGGCGCGAAAGACGTTTTTCAGTGAGAAAAACTCAAGGATATCGTCGCGCCCCCACCAGCGCCTCAACGTTTCGCGATGTTTCCGGCTTTTCCAGGCACGGTCGAGCCAAGCCTCAGCAAGAAAATAAAAAATCTCAATCTTGAAGTCACCGTCGCCCTTGTATTCAGCGACCCTCTTGACCGTCGCCCAGTCACATTCGAATGTCCTCTGGTCTAACAGGCAGAAGCTCGGCAGGTTCGTAGGAGCTTCGTCGAGAATCTTCTCTACCTGCTCGTTGGCGTCGCCATGATATATCTTAAACGTGAACGGACGGTCAGCGCACGAGTCTCGCAAACGCTTGAGTAGTTTGATCTGGTGCGGGCTATTGTCACAACCAGCGAAGTACCCGATATTCGGTCCTTCGTCCCTTCGTTCGATTACCCGTTTTATCGACCAGCCCTCATTGTAGGCCTCGCTTTGGGGTCCGGCGAACAAATCGAGATATGTGCCTGACTTGGTCACGTGCAGGAAGCGATGCAGGTACTCGGCTATGAGCCGAGATTTCTGCCCCGTCCACAGTCGCCCGGAGAGTTCGACAGGGTTTGCGGGCTTCTTCTGCGGCTTGGGTTTAGGAGGAACCGGTCCAAACAGGTCGATGTCAGTTGACACTCGGTAGCTCGTCCCATGTCTGGCCGTCGAGGAGCCTGCCGGAACGTGCTTTGCCACGACGCTCGAACACAACATTCTCCGGCGATTCCTCAAGCGGAAACCAGTCGCCCCATTGCTTGAAGTGGAAGCCGACGCCAGTATCACGGCACTGATCCCTGACAGATCGGAACCAAGCTGGATTGCTCTTTCGCGCGCGAGGCCCGCTTTCTCCCCCGGCGATCACCCAGTGCAAGCCGTGGATCCATCTTGACAGGTCCAAAGGCCCCAAAAGTGGCTCGCACGACAGGAATCGCACATGCGCACGGATCGACAACAAATGAACCAAGCGTTTCTCAGCGAACCGCTGGTTCTCGACCGTCACGCCCAGCCAGACGTTTTCCGGCCAATTGGTGCCCCATGGTGCCAAGCGACTGACGAGGTGTGGACGTTTAGTCAGGAGCAGCCAGTCGAGATTCGGTGTGGAGTCGATCAACTCCCAGAGCCGTTTTCGGTCTTCATTGAGACCATGCTTCCACTCGAAGACATCCGCCATCGAGGCGCAGAAGACTCGAGCGCGAATGTTCGACGCGGCTGCGGCCCGGTCCCAGCGAATCGGATTCGACCAGTGTGCCTCGCTCATTCGACGTCGCCCTGACTTGGCCCCCCATACTTCGTGTCCGGTTCGCTTTGCCCATGCCTCTGCGTAGCAGTTGTCGCAGGCTGGTGACACCTTCGTACAGCCCCACCACGGATTGAACGTGTGTTCAGTCCATTCGATTTTCGAGTTCTCAGCCATGTGGCGATGCCCTCCGCTTTACCCGGCACCATTGAATTACGGTTAGCTGACAGCTAGAAGCGGTCGTAACAATACCAAATAAGTGATTGATGTTAAAATGCAGTACTCTCGGATGTGCCGCCCGGTATCCTCAACCAATTGCGTCAGCACTGGTGAGATGTCTTTACTGCTATAGAGGAATTAATCAACTGGTGATGTATCGGTACGAACGCCTTGAACTGAGATTTGCAGTTTTCTCTTATGCGAGGTGTTGTTGGGCCCGATGGTCTCGATCTGGAGACAGCGGTAGCGGGACTTGAGACGGGTCCTATGGGTCTTATGGGTCCCATGGGTCTAAAGGGTGCGCTTCCGCTCGCGCCAGCTCATGGGTTGATGACTCCGTGCCTTCCTCCGCCATGGCGTGACGTAGGGTGTCGCCGACTCGCCGAAAACAGGAAGCCACCACCCGCTCTTGCGCGGTTTCGTGCGCCGGAAAGCGATCAAGCGAGACGGTCGGCGCGATATCCAGAAGCGAGCCCGCCCCCCGGGCGAGCGTGCGGGTCCGGTTCAGCCAGGGTACCATCGTCGATCCTATTCTCATGTCGCGGATATTGGCATTTTCGGTACAGACGCTCCATCGCCGCTGCTCGTTCCTCCGCCTCTCCAGACGCCCCGTCCTCAATCACCCGCCAGCCGTGTCATCCGACGCGGACAGCCCGGCTGGATATGGGTGAAACCTGATCCACTGTCGAACTCATGATACTTTTTTCGTTCCCGTGATCGTCGGGCATCCGACTGCTTGGTTGATTCCCTTGCAGCTGACGGAACAATTTGGCCTCGCTAGCCTTAACGTACCGCCAAGACTGCGGTACTGTGAAATTGCCTAAGCGCTTCCGTAACTCCTCTAAGGAAGTAGCCGTGTCGAATTCCCATACATCGGCAATCCGCAACGCGTACGCTACCTTGCTGCCTCGATAGTAGTCGTCAAATTCGGGCTTGCCAATGCCAGCGATCTTCGCGACCTCATGCCAAATGTCCTCCGGGGTGCCTTTCCAGACGTGATCGACACGAAAGCCGCCACGCAACACCCTCTCCGGACTGGTCACGTAGATAAACACTTCCCTGTTTTCGGCGAATTGGGCGAACCGGCGTCTTAGTTCCACCAGCTTGAGCTCTCTGAACACCAGCTCAGCAAATCGCGGGCGGAGTGACAGCAGTACCGGGGCGGCGGTCATGCCGCCGTCCCCGCGAATCCTTCGCTCATGATCGTAAGAAACAAGTCATTGTCGATCCGTCTCGGTGACTGTAGCGGAACTTGCTGACGTCCTTCCATTCTCCTTAAGTCGTCCAGAGTAACCCGACATGGCAAATCGAAGGTGTGGGAAAACTCCAAAGCCATAATTTTGCGCGTGAGGTCACCATGGCAAATCCGCTCAACGTCAGACCATTCCAACGCGCCGGACTTTCGGTACCTTCGGAACAGAGTCTTGGGCGTTCCGATCTCCACTGACCGGAGGTGCGAACAGGCGCTAATCGCCTGTTCCGGATGGCTTTCGTACCAAAGCAATCGACCGGGCGCTCGCAGGATGCGGTGATGTGTATTTGCTCGATAATAGACGTTCGCCCAGCGCATTAGTATCTGGGACTTTCCCCCAAACAGGTCGCCTCCGGCCTTCTTTCTGTCGAACAAGCTCATCGCATAATTTGGCTTGATCGGGATGATGAAACTTGTCTCCTCGACATCCGTAAACGCCGCTGGAGAGCATCGAGCCAACAGTTCGCGTCCCGCGAGACTTGACCATGCGCCCGATTCGTCGGGGAAGTACAGGCTCGCCTTTTGCTCAACCTCGGATCGGGTCATTACGCCAGTCGGGCAGAGCCTCACGTAGTCCGGTCCAGCGTAGTGAAATCCCGCTGCAGCCAGAAACCTCTTCATGGATGCTACCAGTCCGTTGCCGTCAATCCTGACGGCGGCAATGCCCTTGGCAACGCACTCCGCCAAAACGTCCGAAACCAGGAATTGCTCGATCAAGCGCCGATTGGCGGTTCTCGCGGCGCGAATGAACGGGATGGTCGCGCAATCATTTTCCTTCATCCAAGCCCTTGCTCCCAGAATCTCGTCCTGTCGGCCAAGGACTTCGAACCTGCAATCTTCTGGGCGAGACAGGTGGGTTTGAAGCGTCTGCCGGAGTGTCCCTTTACGTTCGTGCGGGTAACGCAGGATATCCAATAGTGGGCTGAGATCATCCGCCTGAGCCCTACGCCAAGCCAGATCTTGACCGGATACGGGATGTGGCCGGTAGGACGCCCTTTGGACAGATTCATGCAATTGTATGACTAGCTCAACAGGGTCGACTACCTCAACCGCAGCAAGGTCCTTTATTTCCTTGCGATGACGGAGGATTTTGTCGTCTCTCGTCACAAAAGTGTTGACATCGGACGCTGCTGTCTTGGCGATGTGCCTGACGTCGGACCAGTCTGAATCAGTGCGCGGTTTCAGCAAGGATTCCAGTTCGCTTTCAAATTGCTGCGCTACCTCTCTGTCGTGGGATATCGTCGAGTAGGAGGTGGCGAGGGCGCGCGAGTCGCGCCTGACCATTGGATCCTTATGACGATTCAATTCGATAAAGACCTCATCCGTGATATGAATGTGAATCAAGTCGATCAAGAAGTCGGCGAGAAGGGCCTTGGAGGGGTTTGACTTCTCCGACGGCGGTTCTTTGAAGTGAATCAAGACGTGTGTGTCGATGACCACATCTCGCGATTGATCCGATGCGTTTTCCTGGAAGAGGTCTCGTTGACTGGGCTTCTTCAGCCGATATTCCCAGCAAGTCAATGGATGTCCGTCCAGCGACCGGCCGGGCTTCTCGGTTACCGGAATGAAGCCCAGCTTAGACCAAAGCTCATCTACACCGTAGTCCCTCCTGCAGTTGAGCCGAATCACGCTCTGCGTGGTGCGTTGCGACCTCACTGCTTCGAACAGGCGCTTCGCCATGCCTTGCCCACGAAAGTGCTGCGAAACACACAGATGGGCAATACGGATGCGATCCGGATACTTGGCGTATAGCAGGTATCCGATGAGATCCCCAGCAGGAGTCTTGGCACCCAAGACGGTTCCCCCGTCAATGTGACTGTAAAGGGCCTCCCGTGGCAGAAAACCAAGGGTATTGCTGTTCTCCTTCATCAATTGATCAAGTTGGTCGAAGTCCGACCGGATCAGCGTTGATATCGAGTGTTCCATGCGTCCCTATGCTCCGTTAACCTCGAAACCACCCTCCAAACTCCAAAACGCGCAACCGCCGTGCCACGGCGCGAGAAGAAGCGGGAAACCAGGCCAACTCACGTCCCGCACCGTCGCGGGATTGGGCGGACCGAGCCCGAACGCCGCGCAGACCCGCTTTCTTGACCTGTTCCCCGATGCGCTGACAACGAGCATGGGCCACTGGCGCCCCATCTCCATCAAGCGGATAAGTATTGGGCAAGCCGGCCGCGCGCAGGCCAGCCGCAGTATGAGCCTCACACACGATCTGTCGGTGGGGCAGGGCGCACCCGACCAGGACGGGTCCTGTTTCGTCGCGGAGATCCTCCGGTTCGTACGGCCAATGCGCGACGAAGGTGCTCAGATTCAACCGCGCCGTCAACATGTCTTCGTTGAGGTAGAGCACCGGGAAACTGTCCGGCGGATTCCACCGCCCGCCTCGGCGGCCCGCGAAACCGGGGTCGAGGGGGTTCTCCCAGGCCGGGTCGGCGATGCGTTGGGTGAGCTGCGTGGCGGGGAGATCTTTCACTGAAGGATACGGCGCAGCCAATCCGGCGTGAACGGTTCCCTGTTCCACCTCTCGGTCGGCTACTGTTCGTTTTTTCTCCATTAGGCCGCTGCTCGCATCCCTTGAAAAACCATCAGCCCTCGGCAATGGTGATCCCGGCGGAACTTGCCGCCTCTTGCGCACGGCGGTATCCGTTGCCACGATCGAGTCGCTCGGGTTCGCCAATCACGGCAAAATCGGCCGCCTGCAGCCGATCGCCGAATGCGAGCAGGGCCTTCGCCGTATCGAACTGCCGCGAAACCCAAACAATTCCATCGACGATACTGTCGGATCGGTGAATGGCTTCCGCCCATCGCGCCGTATGCGCATAGGTCGACGTCCCGGTTTCGAGCAACTGCGAGCGATCGAGGCCGAGTCTCCGTAATCCGTGACCGCTCAGGTCCGCGATGGTGATATCGCGTAGCAATTCAATTCGGGCCAAGCAGCGCGTTGCGAGTTCCGCCCGCAAGATGACGCCACCGGCGACGATGTTGTGGAACACCGTTTCCGACAGCGCGCCATCGATTCGGTCCGAGGCATAGAGTGTCGGGATCGGAATTCCCTGTGCACTACGTATGGGATGAAATCGGCCGCGCTGGCCATCTTTCCCCGGATTGAACCGGTTCGGCGCGTAGCTCACCGGGTGCACTCGATACAGCCGGCGGCCCGCACTCCAGGTCGTGGTGAGTGGATCGACGTGGGTTGGCGGCGATGGAACAGCGGGCTTGGCTGTCACTGACCTGGTGAGCGGTTGGACGTTGCGTGGCGTCGTTGTCCGTCACTAATGGACAACCGGCTCAGCCACGTCGGCGGCGGCATCGGGCACCGCGCTCGGCTCGCGATCAAGCAGATCCACCGGTTTTTCTCCATCGAGCCAGCCGTTCGGCGACGCGAACCAAAGGGCCGTTTGCCACCCGCCGACCTCGGTACCCAATGCGGCCAACACCTTGGAAATCACCTGCCTGGGGCGCCCCTGCGCATCGAATTGAAACGCCGGATAGAGGAACCGTCCGCGGTGCTGTACGGCGAATATCTTCTTGCCCGAGCGCCAGCGAGCCGCCAACGCCGAGCGATTCCTCGCCTTCGAGCCGAATATCTCATGCACTTGATCGGCGTCGAGCACTTCGTATTCCCGCAGGAAAGCCGCGCGTGCCTCCGCATTGCGCCGCGCCTGATCGATGAATGCGGGCGGCGGCCGGTCGGTGAGCGAGGGCACGACTGCCTCGATAATTCGCTCCATCTCGGCCTTTTCCAAATCGCCCAGACGCTGGTCCAGGAGTTCGATCAGCAACCTGGCGTTCTCAAGCGTTGCCGGATCGTCAGCGGATACCACCAGGAGATCCTCTTCCTGCGCTTCCAGGCCCAGCGTATTTCCTATTTGCCTCCCCGAGCTTTCGGCCGCCAGGAGTCCTTCAATGATGTCGGCGAGGTTCTTCTCCGCCTGTTGCGTGCCGCGATGTCCCTTGAAGACCGGGATGCTTTCTCGAATCTCCCCTGCCGTCACCGAAGGCGCGGAACGCTTGTACGGCGCGACGAGCCATTCGCCGGTCGTCTCGGCAGTCTTATTGGGGGTGGGCCCGGCGGTTCGCAGGCGGACGCCTTTGGTCATGATCGTATGCGTACTCATTCGCCCACTCGTGCATGGTGATATTAATGAGTATAATTTTATGTCACTAAGGTCACTCTTTCAACGCGGGACGACTATATCAACGTCGTCAGCGCTCCCATTTGCGGGGAGCGCCGCCCGAACATCTGTGCGGACAAAATCGTCGCCCTTGAACAGCAGCGGTTCGCCCGTTACGTCCGCCGGCGCATAGGCGAAACAGTCACCGAAATTCAACGCTGCCGGATGGCGGCCCTTGCCGAACCGGCGCCACGCACGCCTTCTTGATATTGAGGCTCATTCGCTGCTCAGGGTAGACAATCCGACATGAATCCACCATCTGCGGCTCTATGCTTGTGTGCAACCTTGGAGGCCGTTAAAGCGCGATATTCCGGTTAGTGGCCGTCGAAGCGTTCAGCCGGTCCCTGGCTGACGATCCGATTCGAGTTTCGGCACGATTTCGCAGGGTTTCCAGTTTCTGGTCCAGTGTTCATCCGTCTGTACATGGACAGGGCGAACGCTCTTGCAGACGTTATTCTTGAATTTCAACGCCGGGAACCCCGTTGCCAATCGCATTACGACGCCCTCCCGCGCACCGCCAAGCACGGAGGTTTCAAGGTGGGCGCGTTCCATGAACTTACGTATTTCCTCAATTGATTCGAACCGGCCTCTGAAAAGGACCGGAACAACCGGAATCCCTCGTCGCATCGCGTACGACTCAAGCGTGTCGAAAGGTGCGAACGCGCCGTCTCCGTCACGGAGCGCGAATGCATAGAACGTTTCACTTTCCGGCACAGGCCCGTAGGCAATGCTGTGCACGCCGTAGATATCCTCGCCATAAAGATAGACATCGGGCTCCCGCACTTTCCAGGCATGGTGTTTTTTGACCATGGCCATCCACTTGCCGGCACTCGGGGCGGATGTGCTGCGCGCGTACACTTCGCCAGCGTGAAGGAGCGTATTTCCGCCGTCGAGTTTCTCGGTGATCACCACGGGTTCGCCGACAAATCGGCGTGGGTCAGGGTGCAGGGCATCCCCCCGGGCGACGGATGGCGACCAGGGCCAGTACGGCGTGCTGGGATACTTGGGAATCAACGGAACTCTCGACGCAGCCTACTTGCGTTGGAGCATGATACCGCCATGGGCCGCATACTGTGCCCCCCATTCGTCGCTACCGTCTTCTCGGCTCGTCACGGATGAGTGCGTTTCAAAGAAATCAACAAAATTAACGACGTTAACGGACTTCTTGTTAAACTTGTTAATTTTGTGATAAACAGACGATATGGACCCTCGTCGCAACCCGTTCGTCCCCGGAGCCGGTATCCAGCCGCGCGAACTGGCAGGCCGCCAGTCCCTGATCGAGACGGCCAGTGTCGGCATGGACCGCGTTCTGGCTGGCCGCCCGGCCAGGGCCACGATGTTGCTCGGATTGCGGGGGGTCGGCAAGACCGTACTACTGAACCGGCTCCGCGACCGCGCGGAGCACCAAGGGTATCGCACAGTCCGGATTGAGGCGCCCGAAGGCGAAGCGCTCCCGGAACTGCTGGTACCGGAACTGCGGCGAGCCATCTACGCTCTCGACCTCCGGCGCGCTGCGGGCGGCCGCTTGCGCCGCGCTGCCGGCGTACTGGCGAATTTTGCCCGGGCGTTCAAGGTCAGGATGGGCGACCTGGAGTTCAGCGTTGACCTTGCGCCCGGCGAAGCGGACACAGGCAGGCTGGAACAGGATTTGCCGCGCCTGCTGATCGCTGTCGCCGAGGCGGCTGCAGAGCGGGAAACCGCCGTGGGGCTATTCATCGACGAAGTGCAGTACCTGTCGAACGAGGAGTTGGCCGCGGTCATCGTCGCCTGCCACGAAATCGCGCAGAGGAATCTGCCGCTGCTGTTCATCGGCGCAGGGCTTCCCCAGATCGCCGCCTTGTCAGGCAAGGCCAAGTCCTATGCGGAACGGCTGTTCGATTTTCCGCAGGTCGGACGGCTCGAGCGCGACGATGCGCGGCAGGCACTGACCAAGCCGGCTTCGGCCGAAGGGGCGTCGTTCGACGATGCCGCGCTTGAGGCCATGCTCGACGCGACGCAACGCTATCCCTACTTCATCCAGGAATGGGGATTTCACGTCTGGAATGCGGCGCCGGCCAGTCCCATTACGCGCGACATGGTGCACGCCGCTACCCCGCACGTGATAGCGCACCTCGACAACAACTTTTTCCGCGTGCGTTTCGACCAGTTGACGCCCCTGGAACAGAAATACCTGCGTGCAATGGCGGAACTGGATCCCGGCCCGATTCTGACCGGGCGGGTCGCGACGATCTTGGGAACACGCGCCAGTTCCGTTGCCACGGTACGGCAGCGCCTGATCAACAAGGGCATGGTCTGGAGCCAGAGGCACGGCGAAACCGCATTCACCGTACCCTTGTTCGGCGCCTTCATGAAACGCCAGATGCCCGAACTGCTCAAGCACACTCCGAATCGGCGAATGTGAGAGCAACGGAGTCGAATGGTTTCCCTGCGATTCAGTTGTCTCCCCACAGCATCCGGTAGCCGACCCCGCACACGTTTATCGGGCTTGGGAAAGGGGGACTTACATGGCTCGTGACTCCAGAATCGAGTGGACGGATCACACGTTCAATCCCTGGTGGGGATGTACGAAGGTGTCGCCGGCCTGCGACCACTGCTATGCCGAAACATGGGCGAAGCGCGTGGGTTTTGACATTTGGAGCGCACGCAACTCGCGGCGCTTTCTGAGCGACGCGTATTGGCGGCAACCCCACCGTTGGAACGATGAAGCCGAACAGAGCGGGGGACGGGCAAGGGTGTTCTGCGCCTCCATGGCGGATGTGTTCGAGTGGAAGAAGGGCTTGTCCCGGTGGCGCGAACGGCTGTGGAGCGTGATCGAAGAAACTCCATCCTTGGACTGGCTACTGCTTACGAAACGTCCGCACCTGGTTCAGCGGCTTACGCCATGGGGCAGCGACTGGCCGGAGAACGTTTGGCTCGGAACAACTGTCGAGAATCAGAAGTGGGTCGACAAGCGCCTCCCATACCTCAGCGAGAATCCAGCGCGTATCCGTTTCCTGTCCTGCGAGCCCTTGCTCGACGCAATTTCGCTGGACCATTGGCTTGACCGAAAGATCGTCAATTGGGTAATCGCCGGCGGAGAAAGCGGTCCAAGGGCACGACCGAGCGATCCCAGATGGTTTTATGCCTTGCGGGACCAGTGCATTGCCCACGCGACCCCCTTTCACTTCAAGCAATGGGGCGACTGGGCGCCAATCGGAGTTCCCGAATGCGCGAAGCCTCGGTCCATCCTCGACGGCCGTTCCTACACGACGCCGATGGGACGGTACGGGAAGAAGACCAGCGGTCGCGTATTGGACGGCAGAACCTGGGACGACATTCCTTCTTTGTCGGCTGAATCTCACCTTGATACCGCGGCCTGACGGGAATCCGGGGCCGCCCTGAGGTCTGAATACCTTTGTTTGTGTCACCGACAATCTGAAAGTGCACTAAATCCATCAGTCTGAAATTGTCGTTTTCTTCGGCGGCGTCTTCTTCGAAAACCTTCCTTTAAACGCTTCTTCGTTTTCTTCGTTCCGTTCGTCTTCGATGTCCCGATCCGGTGTCGGCGGCGGCATCATCGGCGGCCCCGGGAGGCCGATCGATGAAAAGACGAAGACGACGCAAGTGTTTGAACTGCAGGCGGTTGTTCCGCCCCGACCCGCGCAATGTGCGCCATCAGCGGTACTGCTCGGAGCCCCCGTGCCGAAAGGCCAGCAAGGCGGCCAGCCAGGCGAGGTGGCTGGCCAAACCGCAGAACCGGGACTACTTCCGCGGCCCCGAGCACGTGCTGCGGGTACAGGCCTGGCGGGCGGCCAATCCGGACCGTGCCCGCGGGCGCCGGGCGTTACAAGATCACTCATCGACGCAAGTCACTGATCCTGCTGGGAAAACAGGCTTCTTAAGGGGGCGTGCGTTACAAGAGGACTGCCGCGCGCAAGGCCTTGTTTTGACGGGACTTATCGCCACATTGACCGGCAGCGCGTTACAAGAGGACATAGCGCGCACCCGGCGTCGTTATCAACAATTGGCCCTGGACATCTTTCAGGGAGACCCCCCTCATGGTGCACAAACGCTTGCTGCGGCCCGAGCGCCTCCGCTGCGTGCCAAGCCGGTTCAGCTGGGTGGATCACCGGCTGGTGCGCGAGCGCCGCCTTGAGCGCTGCCCGGGCGAGGCGCTGGCGCTGTACCTGTTCCTGGTCACGGTGGCCGACGCGAAGGGCCTGAGCTATTACGGCGACGCCTCGGTGGCGGCGCGCCTGGGCTGGGGCGAGGGCCGGCTCGGCCCGGCGAGACAGGCGCTGATCGAGGCCGATCTCATCGCCTACGAAGCCCCGCTGTACCAGGTGTTGTCGCTGGATCGGCCGACCGGGCCGGCGCCGGCGCGGGCGGACCGCGGGCCGTGCCGTCTCGCCGACGTGCTGCGCGAGGCGCGGACACGCCCGTGATCGACTACGAGACCTACCGCCGCATCCATCACCTTCACGGCTCCGAGGGGCTGAACGTGGCGCAGATCGCCCGCGAGATCGGGGCGGACGCGCGCACCGTGCGGTTCTGGCTCGGGGAGCCGGTGTTCCGCCCGCGCAAGGGCACGCCGCGGCCCAGCAAGCTGGACCCGTACAAGCCCGCGATCCGCCGGTGGCTGGAGCGTTACCCGTACAGCGCCCAGCAGGTCTTCCAGCGGCTGCGCGAGAACGGCTACGAGGGCGGTGTGGGCATCGTGCGCCAGTACGTGCGGCGGGTGCGCCCGAGCCGGGCGCCGGCGTTCCTGACGCTTCACTTCGAACCCGGCGAGTGCGCCCAGGTGGACTGGGGCCAGTACGGCTCGGTCCCCGTCGGCAACACCCGGCGGCGGTTGAGCTTCTTCGTCATGGTGCTGTGCTACAGCCGCATGATGTACGTGGAGTTCACCGTCTCGCAGACCATGGAGCACTTCCTGGGCTGCCATGCGAACGCCTTCGAGGCGCTGGGCGCGGCGGTGCCGGCCCGCATCATGGTGGACAACCTGAAGTCCGCCGTGCTGCGCCGCCTGAGCGGGCGGGCGCCGGTGTTCAACCCCCGTTACGTGGACTTCGCCCGCCACTACGGTTTTGACATCTCCGCCTGCAACATCGGCGCCGGGCACGAGAAGGGCCGCGTGGAATCGGCCGTCGGGTACGTGAAGAAGAACCTCCTGGCGGGACTTCGGATCACCGACTTCAGCCAGCTCAATCCCATCGCCCGGCAATGGCTGGAGGAGATCGCCAACGTGCGCGTGCACGGGGAGACGCGCCGGCGCCCCGTGGAGATGTTCGAGGAAGAACGCTCCCGCCTGCAACCGCTGCCCGAGACCGTGCACGACATCGGCACCGTGCACGGCGTGCGCGCCTCCAACCGCTTCCGCGTCACCTTCGAAACCAACCGCTACTCGGTGCCGGCCGAGTACGCCTCCCGGCATCTCACGCTGAAGGCGTACCCCGAGCACGTCTGCATCTACCGCGAAGAGCGCCTCGTCGCCCGGCATCCGAGAAGCCACGACCGCCACGGCGACTTTGAGGATCCGGACCATCCCAGGGCCCTGCTGGCGCAGCGGCGCAGCGCCCGACAGCAACGGCGCCTGCAACGCTTCCTGGCGCTGGCGCCTTGCGCGGAGCGCTACTACGCCGAACTGCAGCAGCGGCGCCTCAACCCCACCCACCATATCCTCAAGATCCTCGCCCTGAGCGAAATCCACGGCGACGAGGCCACCGCCCGGGCGCTCGCCGACGCGTTGCACTTCCACGCCCTGGGCAGCCAGTACATCGCCAACCTGCTGGAAAGCCGCGCCCGGCGCCTGGACGAACCCGGCCCGCTGCATCTGACCCGCCCGGGCGATGCGCTGGAGCTGGAACTGCCCGAGCCCGATCTGAGCGACTACGACCGCCACCTCGACCCGGAGACCGACCAATGAAACGACCCCCCAAAGTCGACCTCGACGCCTTCCACAACGACCTGAAAACGCTGCGCCTGTCGCTCATCCGCGAACACCACGAGGACTTCATCAAGCGCGCCGCCAAACAGCAGTGGGATCACCAGGCGCTGCTCGCGCGCCTCATCGAAGGCGAAGCCGCCCTGCGCCGCGAGCGCTCCATCGCCCGGCGCATCCGACTGGCCCGCTTCCCGGTGAAAAAGACCCTCGACGCCTTCGACTGGACCTGGCCGAAGAAAATCAACCGCGAACAGATCATGCACCTGTTCCGGCTGAACTTCGTGGAGAAGGCCAGCAACGTCGTGCTCATCGGCGGCGTCGGCCTGGGCAAGACGCATCTGGCCATCGCGCTGGGCCTGCGCGCCTGCGAGGCCCGCTACCCGGTGCTGTTCGCCAGCGCCATCGACGCGGTCAACACCCTCGCCGCCGCCCAGGCCACGGGACCCCTCAAACCGGCACTGAACCGGTTCCTCAGGCCCAGACTCCTTATCCTCGATGAGCTGGGGTACCTGCCCATCGACAAGACCGGCGCCGACCTGCTGTTCCAGATCCTCAGCCAGCGCTACGAGAACGGCTCCACCGTCATCACCACCAACCGCGTGTACCGCAAATGGCCGGAGATCTTCAACAACGACGCCACCCTCACCTCCGCCGTGCTCGACCGCCTGCTGCACCACGCCGAAACCGTCGTCATCGAGGGCAAGAGCTACCGCATGAAAGACGCCAACACCGAATCGTGATCGCGGCCACCGAAACGACCTTGCAGAAACCTACAACTTCAAACTGCTGGTTTTAGTGCATCTTCACAGTGTTGCTAGCAGTTTGCTGATCGGCCGGTATTTTTTCGAGCAGCGCAAACGGAATGGCAGCGGTTTCGGCGTCGGGCTGCCCGGACCAATCCGATGGTCTGAAATGCCGTGGGCGCGGAAACCGTCGTGTCGCGACTTGAGAGGTTGCCCAGCTACGCTGCGGCGCGCTGGAATTGGAAGCGAAATGGTACCCATGTGGTAACCGGCACGATTCCGTTCACCAATCGGACAACGCCGCAACCCACCTAACATATTGTTATTATTAATTTATTTTTTCCAGAGGCCCACGTTCAGGCACATGTCTCATTGGACAAGGCTCGCACTTGCAAACCGCCTTGACTTGCCGCACAATTCGCCTACCACGCGTGTCGTTTCGTCGGCACGCCGCGAGGGCTACCAGGGTGACTTGGCAGCCCTTTGCTTTTTCTGCAGGAGGCGAACATTCCAAAGCGTACCGCTGTCTATATCGATGGATTCAACCTTTACTATGGTGCACTGAAGGGCGGACCTAATCGTTGGCTTGATCCCAGGGCTATGTGTCAACGCGTATTGGGCGGGGAACACGACATAATTGGCATCAAGTATTTCACCGCGAACGTTCGCGCTGTCCCCAACGACAGTGGCGTACAGGGTAGACAACAGATATACCTCAGGGCTCTGGACGCGTACATTCCTGAGCTGGAAATCATACGAGGGCATTTCTCGCGCCATAGAGTCTGGCGACAACCCGTTGATGGTGCGCCTGATGATCGCATTCACGTTTGGCAAACGGAAGAAAAGGGGTCGGATGTCAATCTTGCGGTGCATCTCTTGAACGATGCGTGGTCGGGACATTACGAAGCGGCGGCGATCGTAAGCAACGACAGCGATCTCGTTGAAGCCATTCGCCTGGTGCAAGACAATCTGAATTTACCGATCGGCTTGATTCCACCCACGGTAATGCCAGGTCGCCGTGTGTCACACAGACTTTCTCAAGTCGTGTCTTTCATTCGACCGTTGCGGAGGGGAATTCTTGGTGACTGCCAGTTGCCCAGTCCCATTCCTGGCACCCGATTTTACCGTCCACGGTCATGGCGAGCATAGCCGAAACGTCGCTGCAGCAATGAACTTTCATCTTGGATCACGAACACCCGGACGCGATGGCGAGGCGTAGTCGGGGCGTCGTCGTCCGGCATGCGATCGGTGGCCGTTATGGATTCAGGGACGCCAAAGCGTCCCTGGGGTGGTGATGCTCGGCCCCCATTGAGTCCCGCTGGGGTGGTGAGCCGAGGGGTATTAATGCATGTCAGTTTGGGAACTCATGTGCCTATTGTCAACCGCGGTGCGAACGAATGTGGTGGGCCAGCAGGGTCCAGTTGGTTCGAGTTCGGGGTCGAAGCGTTCAGCCGGTCCCTGGCTGACGATCCGATTCGAATTTCGGCACGATTTCGCAGGGTTTCCAGTTTCTGGTCCAGTGTTCATCCGTCTGTACATGGTCAGGGCGAACGCTCTTGCAGACGTTATTCTTGAATTCCAACGCCGGGAACCCCTTTGCCAACCGCATCACGACGCCCTCCCGCGCACCGCCAAGCACGGAGGTTTCAAGGTGGGCACGTTCCATGAACGTACGTATTTCCCCAATTGATTCGAACCGGCCTCTGAAAAGGACCGGAACAACCGGAATCCCTCGTCGCATCGCGTACGACTCAAGCTTGTCGAAAGGTGCGAACGCGCCGTCTCCGTCACGGAGCGCGAATGCATAGAACGTTTCACTTTCCGGCACAGGCCCGTAGGCAATGCTGTGCACGCCGTAGATATCCTCGCCATAAAGATAGACATCGGGCTCCCGCACTTTCCAGGCATGGTGTTTTTTGACCATGGCCATCCACTTGCCGGCACTCGGGGCGGATGTGCTGCGCGCGTACACTTCGCCAGCGTGAAGGAGCGTATTTCCGCCGTCGAGTTTCTCGGTGATCACCACGGGTTCGCCGACAAATCGGCGTGGGTCAGGGTGCAGGGCATCCCCCCGGGCGACGGATGGCGACCAAGGCCAGTACGGCGTGCTGGGATACTTGGGAATCAACGGAACTCTCGACGCAGCCTACTTGCGTTGGAGCATGATACCGCCATGGGCCGCATACTGTGCCCCCCATTCGTCGCTACCGTCTTCTCGGCTCGTCACGGATGAGTGCGTTTCAAAGAAATCAACAAAATTAACGGCGTTAACAGAGTTCTTGTTAATCCTGTTAACTTCGTCTCCCCAATCACGGCCCGGGCAGCAGTTCCCAGCGTTCGGCGGCCACTGATTCGATCCGCTCTCGGGAGAAGAACACCGGGAAGTACCGGTCATTGGCCCACAGTTCGAACAGGTTGTTGTAGTAGACGGAATCGGGATCGCCCACCTGACCGGGGGTGTTGGTGCCCACGGCCCGGTCCCAGTCGGCGGTGTCGACGATGATGCGGAACGACGCGCCTGTGGTCTGGTTGTCGCCGGCTCCGCTGTTGTTGATGGTGTAGGAGTTTCCGCCCCTCGGCAGCGGGCCCACCGTGTAACGGTCGTGCATTTCGCCCGTCAACGCGCGAGACAGCGGATGATGGATCGTGGCGTGTTTGTAGTCCGGCTGGCCGTACTGCCAGTCGTCCATGTTGGCACCGAGTTTCTCCCGCAGATCCTGCACACCGGCGGTGAGGCTCTCGGCCAACAGCCCATCGCGGCCGGCGATCGGGTCGCTCCCGAACTCGCCGCCTGGCGCGAGAACATGATCGATGATCACCGACATGGAAACGCCCCGGATGAACTCCCGGCCCTCATCCGGTACCAGCAATTCGTGCATCGCCCGTTGCAGTCTGCGTTCGAACGCGACGTAAATCCCGGCCGCCACCGATGCCGGATCCAGATCGTGGTCCCAGTCCAGCAACAAGCGCCGCGCCCGAATCGCATCGCCTTCGTCCAGTTCCACGTGCTCGAGCAGGGGGACGAGGGTTCGCGCGGGTATCGACAGCGTATCCATCTGCAGGTCCATCATGTCCGCCATGGAATGGCGACGCCCCGAGTCCAGGACTTCGGACACCCTGGCCCACCGGTACGGATCCGACCACTCGAATCCGATGGCATCGAAGTGTGGATAGTCATCGGGCGTCAGGTGGTTGTTCGCTGTGACGAAAAATCCCTCGGCCGGATTGAAGGTGCTCGGTTTGGCGACGATCGGCAGATACCCGTCCCACTCGTAGCGGCCGTCGCCCGGAACCGGAACCAGCCCGGAGAAGTTGCGGCGGATGGGCGCAATCCCCACGGACTGCCAGCCGATGTTCCCGTCCCGGTCGGCCCAGACCATGTTTTCGCCGGGAATATTGGAGTAGTTGGACGCTTCGACGAACTCTTCCCATGTCGTGGCCTGATTCATGCGCAAACTCGCCAGGTACGGCGCTCCCCCCGGCTCGAGCCACGCAGCCCGTACCGCGTAGGCGACGTTGTTGTCCGGGTCCTCGTATACCACCGGACCGTGCCGCGTGTACTTCAGTTCGACTTCCACCGGGGCCTGCTCCCTTACCGGGATGGTCTCGGTGATCACCGTCATCCGCTCCCAGTTGTTCCGATAGCGGTAGCGGTTCGGATCGGAAGGATGCGTCCGGTAGACGTACAGGTCCTCGCTGTCGGTGGCAAACACGGTCAGACCCCACGCGCCGTGCCCGTTGTGGCCGATGCTCACTCCGGGGATCTCGGGCTCCCCGCCCCCGATCACATTCCACCCCGGCCCGACCAGGTGCGCCCAGTACCGCAGCGAAGGCGCCGACTGGGCCCGGTGCGGGTCGTTGGCCATGATCGGGTAGCCGCTTGCGCCGGCCACGCGTTGAATCACATTCGCCATGGCAGTTCCATAGTCTCCAGGTGCGGTTCAGAAGCTCGGTGCTCGCTACAGCAGCGTTTGCAGCAGCCCGGACAATTCCCGCGGCCGATACTTTTCGAGCAGCGCGAACAGGATGGCGGCGGTTTCGGGGTCGGGCTGTCCGGACCAGTCCGATGGTCTGAAGTGCATCTGAAACGCCCTGAGCGCGTCCCGCGTCCGCGCATCGTGTTCGCCGGTGTCCTCCACGTCGTAGCCATAGGCGTTGAGGCCTCGCTGCAGCAGCGCGAGGGCTGGCGGCTCTGCGTTGAAGCGTTCGCGGTATCGGTCGGCGGTGTCGTCGTCGTACCAGGCGCCGATGCCGCGTTCGTAGAGTCGGCGCCAGGGAAATGTCGGTCCGGGGTCCAGCCTGCGATCGGGCGCGATGTCGGCGTGGCCGACGACATCGACCGGATCGATGCCGGGATTGCGCCGAAGGATGTCGAGCGTGAGTTCGATGACGAGATCGATCTGTTCGGCGTCGAAATCGAGAAACTCGCAGCGATCCTCCGGCTCGCCGGGTTCGGTGCCCGGAGCCACGGCGATGCAGCTCGACCGATTCACGATCTCGATGCCGATGGACGTTCCGTTCAGTGCATTGTCGCCGTGCCAATGGCTCTGTCCGGCATGCCAGGCACGCTGCTCTTCATCGACGAGGCGGTACACCCTGAGCCGTTGGCGCGGATAGGTAGGGTCGCCGTTTTCCGGCACCAGGTAATGCACGCTGACGGGGCGCTCCGTGCGTTCCGTCAGCAGTCGCAACGACTCTGCGAAGTCTGTGCTCGTGAAGTGAATGACGAGGTGGTTGATGCGGTTGCTCTGGTTCGCCGAATCCACGTCGACGTAGCGCAGGGGCCCGCAGGCGGCCAGCGCACACGAGGCCAGGACAGAAAGGGCGACCGCTCGCGACGTCATGCAAAAGGGCACAAATTTCCCACCGGGCGCATCTTAGCATTGGGCCGGACCACCCGGTTTCGAGGCCGCGATCCGCAAGGCTTCGTAATGTTCGTACACGTCCGCCGGCCAACTGCGATTCGGTCGTCCCCCCCCCGCGACATCCTTTTGAATTCTGTAAGCTCTCACGCGCTGTGGCACTATTCCGCCATGCCTTCTTCCAACTTGTATTCACGCCGCGAATTCATGGCGGCCTTTGCGCGGACTGCCGGTTGCTTTGCGGCGATGGCGTCGGCGACGACGCTGGTTGGTTGCTCGAGGCCGCGGCCGGCGTCGGGTCAGTTTGGATTTCCGCAGGGGGTGGCTTCGGCGGATCCGTTGCCTGACGCGGTGGTCCTTTGGACGCGGGTCGAGCCCGGGGAGGCCGACACCGACAGCGTGGAATTGCGGGTGCAGGTTGCCCGCGATCCCGAATTTTCCGATGTGATTCTCGAACAGGCGGTTCTTGCCGAACGCAGCTTCGACTTAACCGTGCGCTGCTTCACTGCGGGTCTCGAGTCCGATCGGAGTTACCGCTACCGTTTTCTCGCGCCGGATGGCAGCGCGAGCCGTGTGGGTCGAACCCGAACAGCGCCTTCGGAGGACGCTGATCGTCCGCTGACCGTTGCCGTCTGTTCCTGCCAGCACTACGAGGAGGGCCTGTTCAGTGCGTACCGGCGGTTGCTGCTGGATGACGAGCAGGCGGCGGACGACCGCAGGATAGACCTCGTCGTGCATGTCGGTGACTTCATCTACGAAGCTGGCAACCGGCGTCCGCTGGTCAGCCTGGACGGGGAGGAAATCGACCTGCGCAATGCGGACGGTTCGCCACGCATGGTGGCCAGTTTGCCGTCCAAGGGCCCCGTCGGGCCGATGGGTGAACAGTTGGTTGCCGAGTCGCTGGACGACTATCGGGAACTGTACAAGATCTACCTTCTCGATCCCGACCTGCAGGACGCGCGGGCGGCGTATCCCTTCGTCTGCATCTGGGACGACCATGAGTTCTACAACGACGCCTGGCAGAGCTATCACCCCGGCGGTCCGGCTCAGCGGCGCAAGATGGACAGCAACCAGGCGTGGTTCGAGTACATCCCTGCGGTGCTCGGCAGCAATCCTGCGCCCGGCAATCCGGCGCGGGATTTCTCGCCGGCCGAGGTGTCCGACGTGGAACTGGAAAGCTTCGACGACAACTACCTGAGCCGCGAGCCCAACAACCTGGCGGCGATTGGGACCCTGTCCATCTACCGGAGCCTCAGGTGGGGCCGGATGGCGGAACTGCTGCTGGTGGACGGGCGCAGCTATCGGGGGCCTCGGGGCGTCGATGCGTCGATTCCGGGTGGGGAGTTCCTGACGCGCGAACCGGTGCCCGCCGCCCTGGTGGAGACACAGAACGCGGGCCGCACTGCCAACGGCGGCAACCCGCCCGAGACCGTGAGTCTGGGCGGCCAGGAGATGCCCAACAGCCGCAGGGACAGCCCGGCGGGATCGCTGCTCGGCGCCGGGCAGAAGCAGTGGCTCACGGCCTCGCTGCTGGAAAGCGAGTCGCGCTGGAAGATTATCTGCAACGACGTAGCGCTCATGCGTTTCGGGTTCGACATGAGTTTCAGGGACTACGGCAGCCATGACGATCTGTGGTGGACGGACGCCTGGGACGGCTACCCGCTGGAGCGCCGGGAGCTGATGACGTTCATCGCGGACCAGGGCATCACGAATGCGGTTTCCCTGACGGGCGACCGGCACGCTCATTTCGCAGGCGTCGTATTTGACGATTTCGACAGCGATTCGCCCCGGGCCGTCATGGCGGAATTTGCCGGCTCGTCCATCAGTTCCGGGCCGCGGCTCAAGAATCAGAGCAACGCCACGCAGGCCGTCCCGGAGTTGAACGGGCGGGTGCGGTTCGACGGTTCCCTGTTCGGATATCCGCGAGCCATCATGCCTGCGCTCAACGCTTGGTTGCTGTTCGGGGCCGAAGCGGCCGCGAGGCTGGGGCAGACCGGTGACGAGCAGGCGGCCATGCAGCAGGCGGTTGATGCGGTCAATCCCCACCTTCACTACGTGGACACCGACGGCGTGGGTTATGTGATTGTGCGGTTCGCTGACGACGGCGTCAGCGCGGAGTTCGTCACCGTGGGCGAACCGGTCGCACACCCGGGCGCCGAGGGCCCGGCGGTGTGGCGACGCGTTCGGTTCACCGTTCCGGCATGGTCCGCGGGCGAGGAACCCAGCCTGGAGTACGCCGGGATGGAAGGAGAATCTCCACTAATGGGGCTGAAAGTCTAGCTGCCGCGGCAGCAGAATCCTGCTACGTTTCCAACCCTGTCGGCTGGCGCAAGCGCCTCGCGAAACCCAGCCTGGTACGGCAAGCGCCGTCGCGCGTATTAACTATTCTTTAGGGAATCCGTCAGTGGCTTGGTATACAGTGCTCGGGCCATACTTGGAGCCGTTCGGTTCGCTGCCGCGTTGGGGGAAATGGGATGTTTCGAGTTGGGCGCATCCTGCAGCCGTCAGGTTTGCACTTGGGTGTGCCCGAAACGAATGGAAAGATTGGATGATGTCGTCGGACTTCAAAGCTCGATTGATCCCTGCCGTCGCTGGCTGCCTGGCCATGACCGGCGCGGCAAGCGATGCGCAGGAGCGATTGGCCCGAAAGGCGACGGAAATCGTTCGGGCTTCTTCCCCGCCCCAGTTGGATGGCAGGCTGGACGATCCGGTCTGGGCCGAGGCCGCCGTCATCTCGGACCTGCATCAGTACGAGCCGGTCGACCACGGGCAACCCAGCGAAACGTCGTTCTTCTATGTGCTCTACGACGACGAAAACCTGTACGTGGGGGCGCGGCTCCTGGACAGCGAGCCGGCATTGATCGCGGCGCGGCAGATGGTCCAGGGGCAGTCGGTGAGCGTCGACGATCGCATCGAGTTGGTACTCGATCCGTTCAACAACATGCGCACGGGATACCGGTTCCAGCTCAATCCGAACGGTGTACGCCGCGACGGAGTGTTCGACCGCGGGACCAACGTGAACGAGGACTGGGACGGAATCTGGCACGCCGAAGCGGTGATCGATGAGCAGGGCTGGACGGCGGAAATCGCGATCCCCTTCAAGACGCTTAATTTCGATTCGAACAATCCGGACTGGGGATTCACCGTCGCCCGAACGATTCCACGCAAGCAGGAGAGCATGGCCTGGTCATCGTTTGACCGCGACGTAAATCCCTCGTCGGCTGGTATCCTGTCGGGGTTCTCCGGTTTGCGGCAGGGCAGGGGGCTGGACATCATTCCCGCGGTCAGCCTGGCCAGCAACCATGATTTCGCGACTGAGGATCAGGCCACTAGGACGGATACTTCCCTGGACGTCTTCTACAACTTCACGCCCTCACTGACGGGCGTGCTGACGTTCAACACCGATTTTTCTTCGACCGAAGTGGACGACAGGCAGGTCAACCTGACGAGGTTCCCGACGTTCTTCCCGGAGAAACGCGATTTTTTCCTTCAGGACGTGGATATATTCTCGTTCGGTCCGGGCAGGAGCGGAGGCGGCCGGGGAAGCAACGGCCTGCCGTTTTTCTCGCGGCGCATAGGCCTCAGCGATACGGGACAGGCTGTGGACATCAACAGCGGCGCGAAGCTGACCGGGCGAATCGGACGGCTCAACGTGGGCGTGCTGGGCGTGAATCAGGATGGATTCGAGGGGCGAAGAGGGTATGTGGAGGAGAGCGATCTATTCGTCGGCCGCCTGTCGGCCAACGTTCTGGAGGAATCCAGTGTCGGCATGATCGTCACCAGCGGCAGTCCCCGATCCAACATCGACAATTCACTGGCGGGCGCCGATTTCCGCTACCGCAACCGGCGGTTGCTGCCGGGACGGACCACGGATGGCACCGCCTGGTTCCAGCGCACCGACAGCGCAAACGTGGACCTGGAGCAGTCGGCCTGGGGCACGACTCTGGGCGTGACTTCCAGCGAAGGGCTCTCGGCCAGGCTCGAGTACGAGGTCCTGCAGCCGAACTACAACCCGGCGCTGGGTTTCGTGAACCGCCGGGATTACGAACGCCGGAGGCTCTGGGGCGCGTATCGGTACCGCCCGCAGGGGCACCCGTGGATTCGAAGCGTCATGGCCCTGGTCTCCGTGCAGGAATACGACACGTACTCGACTGGCGAATTCGAATCTTCCAGCCTCTGGATGCGGCCGTTTCGCATCGAGAATCATCGTGGCGACAACTACAGCGTGGCGGTGTCCAGGGGTCGCGAGGTGTTGGCGGAGCCCTTCACGGTGGCCGGCAGCATCGTGATTCCCGCCGGAGAGTACGAAGAGTCCGGGTATGAGATCGAAATGGAGTGGGCGCAGGAGCGTGTGCTTGCACCGTCGCTGGCCATGGGGAAGGAGCAGTACTACGGCGGCGAGCGGATTTCGGTGGAAGGTCGCGTCGACTGGCGCCCCGGCAGCCGCTGGTATGGCCGCGTCTCGTACCAGTACAACGATGTGGAGTTGGCGCACAGCCAATTCCGGACCCGCCTGATCCAGCTACGCGCCAATCTTGCATTCAACGTCAAGTGGTCCTGGGTCAACCTGGTCCAGTACGACAATCTCTCCGAGAGCGTGGGCGTCAACAGCCGGCTGCGCTGGAATCCCCGCGCCGGCGAGGATCTCTACGTCGTCTGGAACCACGACTTCGATGCCCTGGCCGCATTTTCGGAAATGCATTCCAGACAGTCCGAATTCGCGGTGAAGTACAGCCGCACGTTCCGGTTCTGATACCTTGGCACGATGACGCCGATTAGCCACAGAGTCCGATCGGGAGTTGCGTTTGCCGTCATCCTGGCGATGTCCGGCGCCGCGGCCGTCGCCCAGGAGCGTTTGACCCGGAAGGTGACGGACATCGTTCGCGCGTCTGCGCCGCCCCTGCTGGATGGCCGGCTGGACGATCCCGTCTGGGCCGATGCCGCCGTCATCACGGACCTGCACCAATACGAGCCGGTCGACCACGGCGAACCCAGCGAGTCATCGATCTTCTATTTGCTCTACGACGACGACAACCTGTACGTGGGGGCGCGGCTTCTGGACAGCGAGCCGGCATTGATTGCCGCCCGTCAGATGGTCCAGGGGCAGACCGTCGAGGTTGACGACCGGATCGAGGTGATACTGGATCCCTTCAACAACATGCGCACGGGATACCGGTTCCAGCTCAATCCGAACGGTGTGCGCCGCGACGGGTTGTTCGACCGCGCGACGGAGGTGAACGAGGACTGGGAAGGCATCTGGCACGCCGAAGCGGTCATCGACGAGCAGGGCTGGACGGCGGAAATCTCGATCCCCTTCAAGACGCTGAATTTCAATCCGAACAACCCCGACTGGGGATTCACCGTCGCCCGGGCGATTCCACGCAAGAAGGAGAGCATGGCCTGGTCGTCCTTCGACCGCGCGATCAATCCCTCGTCGGCCGGCGTGCTCTCGGGATTCTCCGGTTTGCGGCAGGGCAGGGGGCTGGACATCATTCCCTCGGTCAGTCTGGCCAGCCACCACGACTTCGCGACCGAAGATCAGGCTACCCGGACGGATCCTTCGGTGGACGTCTTCTACAACTTCACGCCTTCGCTGACGGGCGTGCTGACGTTCAACACGGATTTTTCCGCCACCGAAGTGGACGACAGGCAGGTCAACCTGACGAGGTTCTCGACCTTCTTCCCGGAAAAACGGGATTTCTTCCTGCAGGACGTGGATATTTTTTCATTCGGACCCACCGGCATGCAGCCAAACAACATGGGCATGAACGGCATGCCGTTTTTCTCGCGCCGCATCGGCCTGAGCGACGCGGGACAGGCCGTCGACATCAACAGCGGCGCAAAGCTGACCGGGCGAATCGGGCGCCTGAACGTGGGCGTCCTGGGGGTCAATCAGGATGGATTCGAGGGACGAAGAGGGTATGTGGAGGAGAGCGATCTATTCGTAGGACGGGTATCTGCCAACATCCTGGAGGAGTCCACTGTCGGGATGATCGTCACCAGCGGCAATCCCCGCTCCAATATCGACAATTCCCTTGCCGGCGCCGACTTCCGTTACCGCAACAGGCGGCTGTTCCCGGGACGAACCGCGGAAGGCGCCGTCTATTTCCAGCAAAGCGACAGCGGGAATCTCGACGTGGACCAGTCGAACTGGGGCGCGCAATTCGGCGTGACTGCGAGCGAAGGATTCGCCGGCAGGGTCGAATACGAGATCATGCAGCCCAATTTCAACCCGGCGCTGGGTTTCCTGAACCGCAGGGATTACGAACGTACGCGGCTGTGGGGCTCCTACAATCATCGCCCCCGGGGACACCCCTGGATTCGAAGAATCGCGTCGTTTGTCTCACTGGAACACTACGACACGTACTCGACAGGCGAGTTTGAATCCGCGAGCTACTGGTGGCGGGCGATTCACCTCGAGAATCATCGCGGCGACCAATACAGCCTGTCGGTGATGAATTTGCCGGAGGTATTGGCAGAGCCGTTTACGGTGGCCCGCGGCACCGTGATACCCGCTGGAGAATATGACGACAGCGGCTATGAGCTGGAAGCGGAATTTGCGCGGGAACGGGTGCTTGCGCCAGCGATTGCCATTGGAAAGTATGGATACTACGGAGGCGATCAGGTTTCATTGACCGGCAGCGTCGATTGGCGTCCCAGCAGTCGCTGGTACGCCCGTGTCTCGTATCAATACAACGACATCGAGTTGCCGCACAGCCACTTCCGGACGCGCCTGATCCAGATTCGCGCCAATCTTGCGTTCAACGTGAGGTGGTCCTGGGTCAACCTGATCCAGTACGACAATCTGTCCGAAAGCGCGGGGATCAACAGCCGCCTGCGCTGGAACCCCAGAGCCGGGGAGGACCTGTACGTCGTCTGGAACCACGACTTCGATGCCCTGGCGGCATTTTCCCAACTGCATTCGAGACAGTCCGAATTTGCGGTGAAGTACAGCCGCACGTTCCGATTCTGATCCTTCATCGGGCCGTCTGGCCGAGTCACTCGCCCGCCCTTGAGAGGTTTTCATTCCGACTCAAGCCATCGCAGTCGTCCCCGTTTACAATGCGCGTACTGTGTAACCCAGGGGGCTGGCAGCCATGAATCTCATCAACCACCCGCTCACCGGCATGCCGTTCGGTTGGGCGCTGGATCTGTGCATCATTCTCGCGGCCACCATATGGCTGCTGTCGGTCATCACGCGGGAAGTCTCCTGGGTGGACCGCGCGTGGTCGATCTGCCCGGCGATTTACTGTCTCATGGTCGCCTATGCCGCAAGTTTCGACGCCGCACGCGTGAATCTCATGACGTTGCTCGTGGTGCTCTGGTCGGTGCGGCTGACGTTCAATTTCGTCCGCAAGGGCGGATATCGGAAGGGCGGCGAGGATTACCGTTGGGATACCGTTCGCAAGCAAACGGGGCCAGTGGGGTTCCAGTTGCTCAACATCGTCTTCATCGCGCCGGCGCAGATGCTGCTGATCTGGCTGTTCACGTCGCCCATCCACCAGGCGTGGGTGTGGCAACAGGTGCCGTTGAATTGGCTCGATGCGGTGGCCGCCGGGCTGTTCCTGGTGTTCCTGATATTCGAATCCCTGGCCGACGAACAGATGTGGCGGTTCCAGCAGGACAAGAAACGGAGAATGGCCGCGGGTGAGGAGATCGTTGAGCCGTTCCTCACGACCGGCCTGTTCCGCTACAGCCGGCACCCGAACTATTTTTGCGAACTCGGTATGTGGTGGGTTTTCTACCTGTTCGCCGTCGCCGCGTCCGGCCAGTGGCTGCACTGGACGGGCCTTGGGTTCATTCTGCTCACCGCATTGTTTGTTCCGTCGCTGAGGCTCACCGAATCAATCTCGGCAGCAAAGTATCCCGGTTACAGGGACTACCAAGCATCGACACCCGCACTGATTCCGCTCCCGCGAATCGGCAATAAACAGGAATTCTAAATGTTCTATCGCAATCGTATTGGAGCGGTCGAGAGTGTCGAAGAGGGCGAAACTCAGTGCGCTGGGCCGCGTACGTTGACTTCGGGGAGGTACCTGGCGAGTTGATCGATCACCTCCCGGTATCTGGCCGCGACGGGTGCCACGGCAAGATTGGTCCACTCGTTGGGATCCACTTCGTGATCGTAAAGCTCTTCGGTCCCGTCGTGATAGCGGATGTATCGCCAACGTTCAGTACGAATCGAATGATTTTGAAAACCGTAGGTACTGACCGCCGGCCGCGACCAGGGTAGATCCGGCTGTTGCAGCAAAGGCACGATGGATTGCCCGTCCATTCCCTGCCGCGGCTCCAGACCCGCCAGTTCAATCAGCGTTGGATACAGGTCAAGCAGACTGACAACGCGATCACTGCGAACATTGCTCCCGGTGTATCCGGGAGCCGAGATTACCAGCGTGGTTCGGAGTCCTTCCTCCCACAGCGTGTGCTTGCGCCAGTGCTCCTTCTGCCCAAGATGGTAACCATGATCTCCCCAGAGCACGACGATCGTGTCGTCAGCGTGGGGTGAATCTGCCAATGCATCGAGAACCCTGCCAACTTGCGCATCGGCAAAGGTGATGCTGGCGAGGTAACCCTGCACGGCTGCTTGCCACTGGTTGTGCTGGAGTACGTTGGCGTGGTCGCCGCCCGGGGTAGCAAAGTCCCTGTTATTCGAAATGTCCAATACTTCGGCGGCAAGCCTGCGGCCGAAGGGTGGTACGTCATCGAGATCATTTTCTACCACCGTCGGCAATACGACCGATTCCCTGGGGTGCATCTCGAAGTACTGTTGAGGAACGTGCCACGGCAAATGCGGCTTGTATGTGCCATAGGCCAGAAAGAATGGCCTGTCATGCTGACTTGCCAGCTCCGCAACGATGCGATCGGCAATCCTGGCGTCACTCATCGCGCGATCATCCAGAGTCGACGGTCCCCACGGATCCCACATGCTTGTTTGTGTACTACCTGCTTGCACATTGGGCGCATTCGAATTCCCGGCCAGGAAATATTCGTCCCAGAGTTCCCCATCTCCCGATCCGCTATGAAATATCTTGCCGCCTCCCTTGACGCTGTACCCATGCTGGCGAAAGTACTGCGGTAGTGTGACGGCATCCGGTAGCTGCTCACGAAGTTCCTCGAAATTGCCGTAGACTCCCGAGCGAGCCGGCATGACGCCCGTGAGCAGGCTGACCCGCGAAGGATTGCACAGCGGAGCTGCCGAATAGGCGCGGCCAAAGGTCACGCCCTTGCCGGCAAGACGATCGATGTTCGGCGTCAAAGTGCCAGGATGGCTATCGAGATGACCAACCCAGTGATTCAGGTCATCGACCGCGATAAACAGAACGTTCGGCCGTGCCACGTGTTCCTGTGCCAACGAGAGACTGACGTTGAACAACGCGGACAGGAGCAGAATGAGTGCGCAACCCCATCGATCCCGTCTCCCTGGCGCTTCCACTTCGGGCACTTTCATCGGTTCCGCTCCCGGCCAACACTGTCAAGGATAGTAACTTCAAAGGCCCTGTAGCAATCGCATGGGAGCGGCAGCTCCTGGCTTCAAGAAGCGTGGGCAAATCTATTTTGCCGCTAGCTCAGGTTGTAGATGCGCTCCGCGTTGCCGGCGTAGATCAGCCGCTTGTCGGCTTCCGGCAGGTCGATGGCATCGAACCAGGCCGTATCCCGGGCGTAGTTTCCGAAGGGATAGTCGACGGCGAACATGATGTTCTCGGCTCCCAGCACGGAGTGACTCAGCAGGAGCGCCGGGTCCCACGCCATGCCGCTGGTCGTGATCAGCATGTTTTCGCGCACGTATTCGCTGGGCGGTCTGCTGAACGTACTGCCTACGTACGCAGCGGACGTGGTGTCGAGCCGATAGAGCCAGAACGGCAGGCCTTCGCCCATGTGGCCGAGAACGAGCGTCAGGTTCGGGAACTGATCGAATACGCCGGCGCCGATCAACCGCAGCGCGTGGGTCGATGCTTCTATGGCGAACCCCCACATGGCTCCGTGCATGTAGTACTGGGAGAACGGCGGGTACATCTGGGGCGCCGGTACCCGCGGGTGCAGGTAGATGGGAACATCGCGGGCCTCGCAGACCTCGAAGATCGGCCAGAATTTCGGGTCGTCCAGGTATTCGTCGTGGGTGTGCGAGTTGATCAGGACGCCGGTCAGCCCGAGGGACAGGCCGCGTTCGATCTCCACCCCCGCGGCCTCGGGATCCTGCGGCGCGATGGTCACCATGCCCGCATAGCGGTCCGGGTGCGCACCCGCGGCCTCGGCCATTCGGTCGTTGGAGATCGCCGCCAGTTCCTTCGCCTCCTCGGCCTCGAAGAGTTGCACCCCCGGTGCCCAATTGCTGAGAAGTACCTTGTCGATGCCGCTTTCGTCCATGACCCGGAGGCGTTCCTCCCCGATGTCCTGAAGCCGCTCGATGATTCGGCCGTTGACGAAACGTGCGTTGTCCGGGCTGAAATTACCCAGAAAATTCGGTTCCAGATCCGGATTGGCGTTGATGGCCCTGATGGATGCCTCCATCACTTCGGGCGGGCAGTAAATCTCCTCCACCGCGATGCGCCGATAGTCCGGCGTCTGCGCCCCGGCGCTCCTGATAATCCCCTGGCCGGCCAGAACCGACGCCGACGACAGCATCGCGGCTTCCTTGATGAACGTTCTTCTTGTCTTTTCCATAATCGGGTTTTCGAATGTTGAGTCCTGGTTTGTGATCGTAGTGGTTGCCGGAATTGCCCGTCAGGCTTCGACGAGTGCCTCGAAGCCGCCGAATATCATCCGCTTGCTGTCGAAGGGCATCGGGTCGATGTGCCTCGGCATATCCGGGTCGCTGAAGACGTTCTGCATGCCTTCATCGCGGACAGCCTTCGACGGCCAGGTGACCCACGAGAAGACGACCGTTTCGCCGGGTTCGCGCAGCACGGCTGTGTGCATCGAGTTGAGCTTGCCTTCGGGCACTTCGTCGCCCCAGCACTCCACGTAGGACAGGGCGCCATGCCTTTTGAAGACCTTGGCGCATTGCTCGGCCATGTCGCGGTAGATGTCCTTGTTGGCGGTCGGCACCGCGGCCAACATTCCGTTCACGTAGGTCACGTTATTCTCCTCCTTGACACAGGTGCTGCGCAGGGCAGGAGGCGTTTCACCAGGTTTCGCGCTGACCCGGTATCGAGAAGGGTTTACTGTCCCCGCACAACGCGAGCTACCTTACCACGGCGACGTGACGGCGACGTGGCGCCGGACTCAAAGGCGAAAGGTCTGGGTGTACTTGACCGACAGGCTCGACTCGGAGGAACGCAATCGGGAGAAAGCACCTTCGGCGTCGAAGCCGTGATTCAGGACGATATAGAGATCCCGGCCCGCGCGCGGATTCCAGCGCAGCCGGCTGTTGATTCCCACCGAGTCCGACTCGTTGTCGTACTGGATCAGGTTGACCCAGGACCAGCGGACATCGAACGCGTAGTTCGCCTCCACCTGAATCAGCTTCGTCACGAATTCTCCGGCGGGCAGATCGACGTCGTTGTACTCGTAGCCGAAGCCGAGGAAGAGGTGTTCGTTGGGGCGCCAATTGACTCCAGCGCCGGCAGAGAGAATCTCGCCGTTGTAGAAATCGCCCACGTCGAGTTCCAACTCCGGGGCGATGGCGCGCTCATCCGCACCACCCACTTCGATCCTGATGCTGTCGAACTCGTAATCGCCGCGAGGTATCACGACGTCATCCTCGATCTCGAAAGGCTCCAGCAGAACCTCCCGATCCCGGGCCAGGTTCAGCGAGAATTCGTCGCCGGTATGGGCTTCCACCTCAAGCACCTCGAGAAAGAACCGGCTGCTTTCGAGACCGCCAGAGATCCGGTCAAAGGTCTCGAAATCGATGCCTGTCTGGAACGATCGAAGCCAGCGATGGATGGCGGGCCGGTAGCTGTATCCGAGCGCAAACTCAGTCCTTTCGATGCCCGACCGGTTCACGAAGCCCAGCGCCGGGTTGAAGTCCTCGGAGAAGGTATCGTATGCCAACTCGCCCCGGAGTCCTTCGCTGTTCGGTGACGCAAGACGCAGTCCCCAGGCGGTTTCGTCGCCGTCGGTTCCCTCGGTATCGGATTGCTGAAACCAGAGTTCGCCTTCCAGCGTCCGGTCTCCCGGCAGGCGTGTATTTCGATAGCGGAAGTCCGCGCCGGCCAGCGAGTTGCCCCGGTTGCTGCGCGGATCGCCGTTGGTGAGGATCATGCCGACGCTGGATTCCTCCAGCACATTGGCCGAGATTCGACCTACGAAAAGATTGCTGTCGTCTACGTCGTTGAACCCTTCCTGCTGGATATCCAGAACGCCCACGTTCCACTGGCCGACGCGTCCCGTGACCTTGGCGCCAACCTCAAGATCCACGGGCCGCCCCCTGTCGCCCAGCCCGATGCGGCGCGAATGGAAGGGAATGCCGTTTCTCTCGAGCCCGCCGAAAGAAAATATGTCGACGTCCTGCAGGAAGAAATCGCGCTTCTCCGGGAAGAACAGAGAGAAGCGAGTGAGGTTGATCTGTCGATCGTCGACCTCGGTCGCGGAGAAGTCCGTGTTCAGCGTCAGGACGCCCGTCAACGACGGCGTGAAGTTGTAGAACGCATCCAGGGACGGATCTGTCCGGGAGCCCGAACTGCTCGCCTCGTAGTCCCTGGACTGAGTGGTCACGATCGAGGGCACGATATCCAGGCCCACACCCTGCTGCAGCCCGGTCAGACCGGAAATCACACCGGTCGCTCCCGGGTTGACGTCGCGATTGAAGGACACCCAGGCGATATCTTCCTGCTTGCGCGCAATGCTGCGTTCCACCGTGAATCCCCAGTCGGCATTGTTCGGGTCGAAATTCAGCGTCTTGAAGGGTATGGAAAATTCGGCCGCCCAGCCTTCATCGTTGATCCGGGCCTCGGCGTGCCAGATACCCTCCCAGTCCTGGTTCTGCTCGGTAGGCGTTTCGTAGATTCCATCCCGCCGATTCCCGACCGGGTTGACCTGGAAGCTGTATCCCGTGCGCTTGTTGTTGAAGGGATCGAGCAGGACGGTGAACGAGTCATCGAACCACATCCCCTGGCCCTGCACCATTTGCCGTGCGCGTATCTGATCCGGTTCGCTGTCGAACATTCGGGCCGCAATATAGAGATTGTCGTCATCGTAGAGCACGTAGACTTCGGTATGCTCTGTCGGCTCGCCGTGGTCCACGGGGTCGAACTGGTGCAGATCGTCGATAACCGGCGCAAGCATCCAAGGCGAATCGTCCAGAACGCCGTCTATCGTCGGCGCGGTCTCGGTCCGGGCTATTCTCAGCATCTTGTCGCGTTCGGCCGATGCGCTTGAGGGCGAGCTCTCCTGGCCGTGCGCCTGGCCGAAGCCCAACGAAAGCACCAGCAGGGTAACCGCATGAGGAGCGTCGCCTGTTTTCGGCGGACGAAAGTCTTGATCCTTCATAAAGAAAGCCCTGTCAATCAATCGGTTGAGTTGCTGGTTCCGGTTTCGCGCGCAAGAACTACGAGGAGCAGATCTCGATATCGCCATTCAGCGTCCGGGCACGTACGCTCGGCGAGTTGTCGGGGCCATCGATGAGTAACTCGCGTCCTGAGCCGGGGATCGACGGCAGATCGTCATACCCGAAGCAGTTCTCTATGCGGCCGCTGAACGACCCCAAATCCAGCGTCAGGTTGCCTTCTTCACCGATGTCGAGTTCCACGTCGCCGTTGATCGTTTCCGCACTCACTTCGGCTCCGGCACTCAGGGTGGCCTGAACCTCGATATCTCCGTTGCTGGATTCAAGCTGAAGCATCGAAACATTGGCGACGTCGAGTTCTATGTCGCCGCTCACGGTCGATGCCGTCAATTGATTCAAGGGGCCACGAGCTTCGATCTCGCCGCTCAGGGTCGTCAGTACGACCGCACCCAATTCGGACGCATTGGAGTTCGGCAGCTCTCCAGGCACACCGAACCCGGTCCGATTGGAGACCGACACGTCTCCACTTGCCGACTCTGCGGTAATGGGCCCCGACCAGATTTCCGTCTCGATATCGCCGCTGATCGTATTCAGCGACTGGCTGCCATGGATGCCCGCGATCAGCCCCTCGGCGTCGGTCGTCGAGAATGTCAGACTGCTCTGGCGCGGCATCCTGACAAAGATGTCGGTTTCGCCGCCGTACCGCGGTTCGGCGCCCTCGGGAACGGGAATAACATTGATCAGCATCTGCCCTTCGTTCCGAGTCAACTCCACGCGAATCGCGTCTTCACCGAGTTCCCCCGAAACCTCGATTTCGTCCTGGTCCCATCCCCTGACGATCAGTTCGCCCATCGCCATCGAGACGGAGACCTGTCCCGCAACAGGTGCCGGGAAAATCCGTTCAAATGTCTGCTCATCGATGACGATAGGGTCATCCGTCTGACCATCGGCGTGTCCGGCAAGCAAGGCCGCAGCCAACATCGTCCCAAACTTCCCGTTCATTGGTTTCATATTTCCACCGCTTCCGCCTGATCGTTTGTTAACCGAGCCAGCTGATCCCGAACCGATTGGGCCCGATCCTGCGCGGACATCAGCAGCTCGTTCAGCAAGGGGTTATCGGGCTCCGTTTCCGAGGCCTCTTCGATCCCGAGCCAGGCATGCTCGAATCCGGCCAGGTCCGTCTCGACCACGGCCCGCGTACTTGCGGGGAGTTGATCGAGCGTCGGCTGGATTTCGGCCAGCAGCTCGGCCCGAAGCTGGGCGGGCTGCGTCAGTTGTCCTGGCTGCGTGAACATCGATGCCAACGGAAACCATGTCGCGAACAGGTAGCCTGCGGCGACCGCTACCCCGATCGAGGCCCAGCCGCGAGGCTGCCACGCGGCCCGTGGAGTCGATGCCGCCCTGTTGCGGGGATCGAGGCGTGAGGAGATCTTCGGCCAGAGGTCTCTCTCGGGCATGATTTCGCGCGCCATGCCGGCGACGCGCTCATCCAGTTGCTCGGCACGGGGATCCTGTTTTTCGCTCATGCTGCTTCTCCTGACCCAGCACGCCCATCAGTGTCAGGCGTGCCTGGTGATAATGGGCTCTGGCGGTTCCGGAAGAAATCCCGAGGAGATCGGCGATTTCTTCGTGGCTGTATCCGTAAACGGCCTTCAGTACAAAAACGTGGCGGCGCCTCATCGGCAGGCCGGCAATGGCGTCTTCGATATCGAGCGCCGCCGCAGTACCGCTTTTCTCCGAAGCCGGCTCGTCCTGCGAACGCACCAGCTGAAATCGTCGCTTGCGCCGCCGCTCCTCCATCAGCGCTTCATTGACGGCTATCCGGTGAAGCCAGGTCCCGAACTCGCTGCGTCCTTCGAACCGGTCGAGCTGGGCCCACGCCTTCGTGAAGGTGAGCTGCACACAGTCTTCCGCATCCGCCGGCGATGCAAGTATCCGCAGGCACAGACCGTAAACAAGACCTGCGAAGTGCCGGTAAAGCTTCTCGAAGGCGTCGATGTCGCCGCCCTGAGCCGCTCGTACGTAGCGCATTACGCCTTTCCTGTCGATCGTTTCCAACCCCGGTTCGGGTCCGGAAACGATTGTCGCAGCTTTGCGCGATACGTTCGTCCTGTGCACAGGGCGGCCCATGTAGGTCCTCTGTTATCTCGTTAGATGTCCGGGATTGGCAGTTCGTTTATTTCGCTCCGGGTTGCTAGCCCAGGTACGGAGTGTGGCACTCCACCTCGATAAACTCGTAGTTCTCTTGGTAGAGCTTCTTCCAGACCATCTCCCAGGGCTCGTAGAGGTGCCCGGGGTCGTTGATGATCATTTCCATCTCCACCATGGGACCCTGTGTCGGATCGTCGAGGCGGCGATAGGTCTCAACCGTCGTGACTTGGTTTGTGAGTTGGTTGCCCTCCGTGCCGGTCGGGCCGGCCGTGATATGCATCGACTCGATGATGAGGCGATCTCCCTCGTAGCGCGCTGTCGAGCGCCCGAGTTTCGCGTGCCCGTCGCCCGGAAGAGCGGCGCCGCGACCGTCAAGATAGATCTCGCGCACGCCGGCATACTCCTCGTAGGAGAGCACGACGCGGTCGGCGAACTGCTCGATTCGCACCGGATGGGGCGTGTAGCCGGCCTGGCGGACCAGCGTCGGGTCCTCGCACGCGACCTGCGGATCGTTTGCGGGGTCCCATTCGGCCTGCAGCGCGGCGCCCGCCTCGTTGAACGGCGGCGCGCGATGGTCGAAGAAAGCCGGGCGGCCGCGGCCGCGGCCCCAGGTCCCCGTCAGGTTTGGAAGGCCGTCGGCCCGCGTGAGCGCAAGTGAGAGGATCTCGGCGGGTTCCCTGCTGTCGGCAAAGTTCTCCAGGGGAAGATCCCGCAATACGATCTTCGACTCGGGGTCCAGAACCGCGACGGATTCCATGGAAATCATGGGCCGGTTGTTGCGGCCCGCGCGGCCATTGATCCGGACATGATCGCCGCTTGAGAGCGTATCCGCCGACCAGCCGGCGCTGCGCAAACCCGTCGCGGAACTACCCTCGACCATCCAGGTCTCGGTATCGCCGTCATCGTCGGTTACGGCGATATAGAGCAGTACGTGAGGGTTTCTGAACACGTAACGCTCCACCACGCCTTCGCGCATGATCCGCTCGTCAGTGAACGACGCGGCGAAAGAGTGGTGCGCATTGACGGCGGTGACGCCCATCGGCACCGTGAGCAGTGCTCCGAAAACGATCCATAAGGCCCTCATAAGTTCATCTCCAGCTCTCAATTCCAGGCTCTCTCGACGCCGTGCCCACGCGCCATGTCGCCGTGCATCGGCGTCACGAAACCGGACACGCAGCCCGGCGCGCCGTCTTTCAGAGGATGGCAGCGCATCTTGATCCGGTCGCCCGGCCGTATGTGGTCTTCAGTAACGCCGGCCGCTCGAATCGACGGCGGACCCCCGCCCTCCATGACCCACGTCTGCACCTGACCCTGTTCATCCTCGACATCCAGGTAAATCCAGGTGTGCGGAAACAACCAGTGGACCTGGTTCACGGTACCTTCCAGGTCCACCAGCGTATTGAGGTCGAAATTGGAGCGGGAGTGGTGCGCGCTGCCCGGCAGGACCGCAGCACTAGCTGTCGCCACTGAAAATCATCGTCACCTGGCGACGAACGAACTTGCATCCGGTATCCGTCATTACCATCTGATCGTCGTAGTCCGCCATGAGGTATTCCGTAGCCCGTACCGAGCCGGGCGATTCCGGCGTTACCCCCTCGTAGATAAGGGCATAACTCTTCGCCGTTATGCTGCCCGAATCGTCGATGTCCACGACAATGGAGCCGGTCAGATGCCTGTCGAGTTCCGATGGGTCCGACGTTCGAACGCGTTCGGCTATCGCGTCCCGGCCTTCCGTGGCGTTGCTGCCGATCACGATGACACCGTCCTCGACGAACAGGTTGGAATACCGCTCGGCATCCGGCTGATCGCGATAGATGGCCGAACGCTGAATGGTCTGTGTGCATTCGGAGATTATTTCGAAGCGTGTCATTTCCTGCGCCGAAGCGGTTCCGGAGAAACACAGCGCAAAGATGCCCGGAGCAGTAAGTCGAATCAGCCTGTTTGTCATCTGCATACCCCTGCCTGTTCGTATCGATCTGTCGTCTTTCGAACTTCGGATGCTCGATACTCGCAGTTCGTTTACTGCGCTGATCCGATCAGCGCGAGTCAGTCCGAGGCCTCATGAACAATCTCGCCTCCCACCATGGTCATCACGGGCCGGATTTCGCGTACCTCGTTCGGCGGAACGGTCAGATAGTCCCGGTCCAATACCACCAGGTCGGCAAGTTTGCCCGCTTCCAGTGTCCCCAGATCGTCCTCCATGAACAGGATGTAGGAGTTCGACCGGGTGTGGGCAATCAGGGCCTCCTCCCGCGTGAGGACCTCGTCAGCCTCGAACTTGACCCTGTCCGGGAACACCTTGCCCGAGGTGTACTCCCAAAGCGTGTGGAACGGGTTGTACGTTGCCACGATTGTCCCGTCCGATCCGAGTCCCCAGAGTATCCCGCTGTCCTGAATCATGCGGATGGGCGGCGATGGTCCGCCCTCGACCCTGAGCTGACCGGAGAGGGTGTGATTGGCCAGTGTGATGTTCCAGCCCAGATCCCGCGCCCTGTGCACGGTCTCCTCGCTGACCCGATTGGCGTGTCCCAACGACCAGCGCAAATCCGTGATTGGATACTCCTTGCTGACTTCCTCCGAGATCTCAATCATCCTCGCTGCCGTGCTGCCCTGCATTGCGTGCTCGTTCACGTACCAGCCGTTTCTGGCTGCCGCTCGGATGATGGTGCGCCAGGCGGCATAGATGTCTTCGGAGAACGGAACATCCGACCGCGGTGAGTCATGCAGCAGCCCGTAAACGTGCTCGCCGATGCCGAACATTCCGAAACGCTCGTCACGTTGAAACGGCTCCTCACGATCCAGCATCTCGGCGGCTGCGATGGCAGTACGCGGTGAATCGGCCCAGTAACGGGCGGCATAGAAGACACGCAGGGACAATTCGCCCGCTTCGTAGAGCGCCTCCACAGGTTCGTACGAGCCGTCCAGATAGCCTGCGTCGTAGACCATCGTCACGCCCATGCTGGTCAGGTAGTCATTGAAGGCGCGAACCTCATCCTTGCGTTCCTCCAGCGTCTCCGCGAATGGAAAATGCTCGAGCGCCGCGCTCATGACCGTCCGCCCGTCCTGGCTGTTGGTCCTGACGACGGAGCCGCCCTCATACAGCTCCGGAATGGCCGGGGCGATCTGATCGACGGCCAGACTGTTCATGTAGAAGGTGTTGTAGGTTCTCTGGATGAAGACCGGGTTATCGGGCGCGGCCTCATCCAGTTCCTCGCGGGTAAAGCCTCCCGGCTCGTCCGCGAACTGTTGCTCGCTCCACCCGCCGAGGATGAATATCCACCGGCCGGGCCCCAGTTCCTTCGCCCTGGAGGAAATGCGCGCCATGACCTCCCTGCGTGACGTGACGCCGTGAATGCGGGTCTCGTACGCCGCAAAGTTCGTGGCTCGCAGATAGTGGATGTGGTTGTCGATCAATCCCGGAATGACCGTGCGACCTTCCAGGTCGATCTCTTCGGTATCGTCACCGGCCAAAGGGCGGATCCCATTGGTCTCCCCGACAGCGAGAATCCGCTCCCCGCGGATGGCGATTGCGCTGGCTACCGAGAAGTCCCGATCGACGGTCAGGACCTTGCCGTTGTAGAGGATCCGGTCGGGCGCCTGCGCCGAACCCAGGCCCGGGAGCAGCAAGCAGAGGGCCAGGAGAGCGTGAATTTTCAGTTTCAGTTGCATTGTCAAAGCCTCCGTTGTCGCCAACCGCCGCCAGGATCAGGCCAGGCCAGCGTCGCAGGCGCAGCAAACAGTACGGCCTGCAAGGCGCCTGCTTTATTTTGTTGGATGATCGAAATTTGCGGTTCGTTTATATTGCCGACCCGAATCGTTGGGGCCTGGTGAGGTGGCCGGTGGCAGCCACTTCAAGCGTGCAGGCGCGGCCGTCGAGAATGAACGGCGCCCGTTCGTAGACGGGCGACCACGCCGCATCCGATTCACTAAACGGATCGCATTCATTCAGCCACCCGTCACGATTGGCGTCCACACAGGCGAAGTCCTGCCGGTCGGCATCGTCCCGCTCCTTACCTGCCGGTTGACAATTTCGCAGCCTCCGGCGCTTTGACACGTGTACCGGTGACCGCCCTCCTCGAAATACCCCCCGCTATCGAGTTGAATGGGTACCTCGCCGCCGGTCGCCGCGGTGCCGCTGTCGTCCAGCGCGCCGATGGTGACCGCCGCCGAAGCGTTCAGCGTGAAGGTGGCTGGTCCGGAACGCATGCCGGCGTCGTCACTGGCGTGGATCGCCACCGTCCCGGCCCCGTCCGTGGCGTTGAGTATCCGCACCATCCCCTGGGGCTCGCCCGCTGTGGCCGACGGCACCAGCAGCGGCACGGTGTAGATATCGGCGCGAGCCGCCGAGGGGCACAGCAGGAGGGCCGCAAGGGCGAGGCGTCGGAAACCCCGACGAATCATCTCGTTATGAAACATGGAAAAGAAACAATATAACGTTAATCCGGCAGATACCCGCGTGTTTCGCGCGGGCGCTTTTGCAGACCGATGGGAGATTCCGCGGCGGCGCTCGGAATGACCGGGCGATGGATCACGCTTCGGCGTTTTCGAAGGCGGTGATGGTGCGGGATTTCTCGCTGAATTCGACGCCGATCAGGTGGACCGGCGTGCCGGAGGCGCGGTACTTTTCGGCGTAGCCGCGCTCTTTCAACTGCCGCAGCGCCGCGCCTTCTCCGGCGCGTTCGACGACCTTGAACTCGAACAGATAAATGCGCCCGCCGCAGCGCAGCGCCAGATCGACCCGGCCCGCCGCCGAGGCGTCCTCCACACGGAGATCGAGGCCGAGCGCGGCGAGGCAGGCGTAAAAGACGCTGGCGTAGTAGCCCTCGAAGCGGGCGATGTCGTTGCGCCGGTGCCAGTCGGCGGGAATGCCGGCGTAGACGCCGCGCAACTCGGCCTCGACGCCGGCGAGGTCGTGGCCGCGGAAGTGCCGGCGCAGGTCGCGCACGCGGCGCGGGTGGCCGTTCGGGGCGTCGCCAATCAGCCGTTCGGTCAGGGACTTGTTGAGACTCTGCCGTACTTCCCGGTTCGGGTAGCCGAGCCGGTACCAGATCTCGCCGTCCTCGTTGGATGACTCGTCGATGGTCAAATACCCGGTCTGGAACAGCAGCGCCTCGGGCGCGATCTCCTCCACGTCGAAACTCGACAGCAGGTCCTCGTCGGCGATCATGCTGTCGAGCGCAAAGGTGTTCACCCCCCGCCGCAGCAGCGTCTCGACGAGAAACGTCGGCGTGCCGGTCTCGAACCACCAGGCGCGGAACCTGCGGCTGTCGAACAGCAGCAGAATGTCGAAGGGGTTGTAAACGCGCTCCTCGCCGTCCCAGTTGTAGCCGTTGTACCACTCGCGCACCCGCGCCCGGTCGATGCCTTCGAGCTCCGGCGCGAACACGGTGTCGAGATCGCCTTCGGTATAGCCGCAGATCGTGGCGTGGCGCGGGTCCAGCGTGATGTCGCGCAGGTTGTTCAACCCGGAGAACAGGTTGACCTTGGAGAACTTGCTGACGCCGGTGAGCAGCGTGAAGCGGATGTGCGCGTCGCTGTCCTTGATGACCGCGTAGAGCCCGCTCAGGAAGTCGCGGTTGGCGCGGGCGACGGCCGGCTTGTCCAGCGCGTCCAGAATCGGCTTGTCGTACTCGTCGATCAGCACGACGGCGCGCTCGCCGGCGCGCTCGTGCAATGCCCCAATGAGGCGCCGCAGCCGCGCGGCGGGAGAGGCGTGCCGCGGCGCGACGTCGTGCGTCCGCTCGACGTCGTCGAGCAGCGCGAGCGTTTCAAGTTCGAGTCGCTCGCGGGAACTGAAGTCGCCGGCGCCGAAACTCAGCCGCACCACCGGATGCCGCCGCCCCCAATCCCAGCGGCCGTGGATGTGCAATCCCCGAAACAATTCCTCCGAGCCCTCGAAGAGTTCCTTGATCGTGTCGAGCAGCAGGCTCTTGCCGAAGCGGCGCGGGCGCGACAGGAAGAAGTGCGTGCCGCGTTCAACCAGGCTTTCGATGTGCGGCGTCTTGTCGGCGTAGTAGTGCCCCTCCTCGCGAATCACGCGGAAGGTCTGGATGCCGATGGGTAGCTTGCGCCTCGCGTTTTTCGCCCCGCCGTTCACGGCAGGCAGGGTAGCATAGGCGTACTGATTGCACGGACTCGGCTGGGCGAAATTTTCACCCGACCGGGACGGCAGCGCCCGCCATTGGTTCCGCCGCGCCGGGCGGCCGGAATTGGCGCGGTGCCTAATCCGGGACGTGAATCGTCCAACAATTGTTGCCGCTGTTCCTGGAGGCATGAAAATGTTTGTTGATCCGGCAGTTTACCGCGTGTTACGCGCGGGCGCTTCCGCAGGCTGGCGGAAGATTCCGCGGCTGCGTGCGTCCGCTCAACGCCGTCGAGCAGCGCGAGCGTCGCGAGTTCGAGCGTCTTGGCGCCACGAGGATATCCACAGCGGGATCATCAACGCTCCGAGTATCTCCATCTTGTGCCGTTCGTTTCCCAGTCTCTTCTTCTGGACGTATGATCGTGTGGGAAAATCATGGGCAAGTCGCATGATCGTTCCGCTTGGCCCCATTTCACGGGTGAAGCACCGGACGCGCAATCCAAGACCGATGCCGTCAATTGATCAAGGAGGGCATGCACGATGAGCGATGATGACAGCTGGCTAACCGATGTGGCAGCCATGCAGATCCTCGGCCCCAGGGAGCGGCAGGAGGATTCCGCCCTGCATGTACGGCTCGGCCGGGGCCGGTTGATTGTCGTGGCCGATGGCATGGGCGGCGAACCTGCGGGACACGTGGCCTCGATGGCGGCGGTGCTCGGTTTCGAGAAGGGATTTGGCGTCCCCGCGGACGGCTTCGAGAACAACTTGACATGGGCGGAGCGGTTCATGGACGGGTTGGCCGGGGCGCTGGACGCAATGAACGCGGCGGTCGAGGCGGGGCGCGGTAGCTACGGCATGGCCACGACCCTCGCGGCGGTGTGGGTGGACCCGGACGGCATCCGTTGGATCAACGTCGGGGACAGCGGCATTTGGGGCCCGGATGCCGGTGGCGGTTCGCAAAGGCCCGCGCGGCTGACCGGGCGCCACGGACGGGGCAATTGGGTCCAGTCCGGGCTGATCGCCGGCGACGGGCGCACTTCCCACGAGAAGTCGCACAGGGCGGAGTATTGCGCGAGCAGGATCGACCTCCACCCCGGGACGCGCGACGTGTCCGGGGGTCGCATGGTGATCGTGGCCAGCGACGGGATCGACGTGCTGGAAGGGCCCTGGACGTTGAATACCTACGAAGGAACGCCGGAAAGCCGGGAGCAAGCGCGGATGTGGAAGGACGTGTACCGACGCGGGAACCCGCAACAGTTCCTGGCGGCGGTGGAAGGCGCGCTCTCCGATGGGGAGGCGAAAGACAACACCACCGCGATAGCGATTCGGACCTCCGTGGAGTGGATGCGCAAATATGGCCGGTTCCAGGACTACGAGCCGGTGGCGTCCGCTCCGGATCGGGAGGTTTTGGGTCCGGAGCTGCCGGAAGGGGCGGTTCTCTGAACCGGGGAATCGACCGCCGCCCGGCTCGTGCCCACGGGACTGCGGGCGAAGGGTGCCCTGGTCGGCTAAAATGGATATCACCATGGAGCGACAAGTCTCAGCCGGCCGGCCCGGCCATCCAGCGGATGTGCGGGATCCGCACGACCGCCGCAACGATCCGAAAACGCGGTTGGATTTGATCCGGCTGCGGTCTCATCGATTGATCGCGCAGAAAATCGACGCCGACCCCTCCCTGCTGGAGATCCCGCAGCAGAATCTTGACAGGTGGCGTGAGCTTCGGGGAGAGGACGGCCCGGCCTACGCCGAATGGCGGGCGCTGCTGAAACGGTTTGGACCGGCGACAACCTCGAAATCATGCGGGGCATGAATTCGGCGAACGGCGATCTGAGCTGCCCGGAACAACTGTTCAACTCCAAGTCTCGCTCCGCCCTCGCCAACATGGTGAGTAGGCACCGGTGACGGCTGGGCCTCGCAAACCGGAGGCTTTGGTCAACGGCGAACTCGCCTCCGCACTCCGCAATCGCCATCCGAGATGGGATCGGGAAACTTTGATGGCCGAATCCACGGGAGTCCTGCGTTCGGGACAGAAACGCCCCGACATCCTCGTGATGGAAAAGGGGCGCTGGCCTGTGGTCGTCGAGACGGAGTTCGCGCCCGCCCGGACTGTCGACGCCGACGCGCGCTCGCGCCTCGGCGCACACATCGCACGCACCGGCGAACCCATCGAAGGCGTCATCGCCGTGCGCCTGCCCGCCACGTTGCAAACCCAACCCGGCGCGAAGGTGGAGACCGTCCGGTTCGACTACGCGGCCCACTTCCAGGGCGCCGACGGCAATCGCGAACGGCATCCGGCGTCCGGCTGGATCGAAGGGGACGTGGACGACCTCGCCGACGCCATCGAACACCTGGGCCTTTCGGAGCGCCGCCTCGCGCAAGGAACGGAACTTCTGGAGCGGACCGTCGCGGAAACCGCCGGAACGCTGGCGGAGCGCGTGCCGGAGAACGTTCTTGTGGAAATGGCGCGGGTTCTGCACCAGTCGCCGGGCCAGCAGACGCGGCGCATGGCGGGCGCGATCCTCACGTCCGCCTTCGTCTTCCATGCGGCCATCGACGGCCAGCCGGGGATTCCGCGCGTCCAACGCCTGCTTCCACCGAACCGTTTGACGCAATCGAAGCTCCTGACGGCCTGGACGGACATTTTGAAGGTCAACTACTGGCCGATTTTCAGCATCGCCCGGGCCGTCGCGGAGCCAATGCCGGCGCGGGGCTTCGCCGACATGCTGGCCCCGGTTCGCCAGGGCGTGGAGGAGTTGGCCGCCATCGGCGCGACCACCTATCACGACCTGTGCGGGCGCATGTTCCAGACGCTGATTGCGGACCGGAAGTTTCTCGCGACGTTTTACACGCTGCCCCCATCGGCCTGCCTGCTCGCTGAATTGACCGTGCGGCGCCTGTCCGTGGACTGGACGGACGCCGAAAGTGTCGGGGCTCTGCAGATCGCCGACTTCGCCTGCGGCACCGGGGCACTCTTGTCCGCAGTGCAGCTGGCCATCCACCGGCGCCACCGCCGGGCCGGGGGCGACGATCGCGAGTTGCACAGGCGCATGATGGAGCACTCGCTCGTGGGCCTCGACATCATGCCCGCCGCCGCCCATCTGACCTGCTCGATGCTGTCCTCGACCCATCCGGGCGTCGGTTACGGAAGCGCCCGTATCCAGACAATGCCCTATGGAGCCAAGGATGGCACGGTGCACATCGGCAGCCTGGACTTGCTGCGGGAAGGCCGGACGGAGGGCCTGTTCGACATTGCGCCGGAGCGTCAATCTTCCACCGGCATCGAGACAGGTGGGCGCGGCGTCGAAGCACCGGATGGGTCATTCGATCTGGTGGTGATGAACCCGCCGTTCACACGCCCGACCAACCACGAGAGCAGTCATGCGGAGATCCCGGTCCCGTCATTTGCCGGATTCGGGACTCCCGACGAGGAACAACGGCTCATGAGCGCGAAGCTCAAGAGGATGCGGGGCGAAGCCGGACATGGCAACGCGGGGCTCGCCTCGAACTTTATCGACCTGGGGCACGTCAAATTGAAGGACGGTGGCGTGCTGGCGCTGGTGCTGCCGCTGCCGTTCGCGAGCGGCGGCGCATGGGCGAATGCCCGCGCGCTGGTGCGGGACCGCTACCAGGATGCGGTCGTTCTGGCCATCGCGTCGGACGGATCTCAGGATCGCGCCTTTTCCGCCGACACTGGCATGGCGGAGTGCCTGCTGATCGCGACAAAGGGAAAGGGGAACGGTCGGGCCGCCCTTCGCACATGGAACCTGCGCGCGCGTCCCGAGTCGCCTTTCAAGGCGAGCCTGGCCGCCAAGTCCTTCGACCCAGCCCGGACAATCGGCGATTTGCGGGCGGTCGGCGTGCGTGAACGGGACGTGGCGCGGACCGCCCGGAAATTGTTTTCCGGCACGCTCGACTTGCCGCGCCGGGCGCCCGTCACTCTTCCGACGGCGCGATTGGCGGATGTGGCCGACACGGGCCTCCTGCACAGGGACATCAACGGGGCCGGCGGCCGGGGCGCGTTCGACATACGCCGCATCAAACCCGGCGAAGTGCCGAGCTACGCGACTTTGTGGTCCCACGACGCAAGACGCGAAACTCGTTTGATTATCGGCGTCGATTCCGTAGCCGAAGTACGGGCGGGATACCAAGCCAAAGCTCGAAAAACCTGGGACCGCACGGCATCCCGTTTGCACTCCAATCTCGACTTCCGCCTCAACTCGCAGCCGCTCGCGATGTGCCTGACGGCGGGCCGGTCCATCGGCGGCAGGGCGTGGCCCAACGTGATTCCGCATGACGCTTCGCACGAAGTGCCGCTGGTGCTGTGGGCGAACACCACCCCGGGGTTGATCGGTTTCTGGTGGGCGGGCACGCGCCAACAGCAAGGGCGCACGATCATGACCCTTACGAAGTTGCCCGCCCTTCCTGTTTTGGACACCCGGACACTGAGCGCCGATCAGATCGAGTTGTGCGAGGTCGTGTTCCAGGAACTCAAGGACCGGGACTTTCTTCCGGCCAACGAGGCATACCGCGACAAGACGCGGCAAGCCCTCGACCGGCACATGCTCGTGGACGTGTTGGGTTTGGACGGGAGTCTGCTCGGGGCGCTCGACACGCTGCGCCTGCAATGGTGCGCGGAACCTTCCGTTCATGGCGGGAAGGGGACGAAACCGGGCGGACATCATCCGGCAGCGTGAACCAAGCGGCCCGGCACCCGCACGCGCGACCGGCTGCCGGGTCGGGTAAAATTGATTGAGAATCCCCACGCGCACATCGGGGAGCCCGCGATGAACGCCGCCCAACGTGATCCTGCCCTGTCGAACATGGTGCCGGGCCGCCCGGTTCACGCCGAATATTCGGCGGCCTGGACGATCCTCGACCTCCTGCGCGGACAGCGTGCGGAGGCATAGACTGGCCGTGGATTGGTTTCTCGACACCCTGCCGGCCGCGCAGCGGACCTTGTGGCCTCGCCTGAACGAAACGCCATCGCATTTTGTGCTGTATGGGGGTACGGCCCTTGCGTTGCGGCTGGGTCATCGGGTGTCGGAGGACTTCGATTTCTTTTCGAACGAGCCGTTCAATCCGCAACAACTTCGGACGGGCGTCCCGTATTTGCGAGGTAGCCGTATCGAACAAAACCTCGCGAACACGTTGACTTGCATTGTGGGAGAGCCTGACGGTGTGAAGGTCTCGTTCTTCGGCAATCTCCCGCTTCGGTCCGTTCAGGCGCCGGACCAGGGGCCTCAAAACGCAACCCGGATCGCGTCCTTGCTGGATCTGGCCGGCACGAAAGCCGCCGTTGTTCAGCAGCGGGCGCATCGCAAGGACTACGTGGACATGGCCGCATTGATAACCGCTGGCGTTTCGCTGTCGTCGGCCTTGTCGGCGGGCGTCGGGATATTCGGGCAGGAATTCAACCCGATGCTTACGTTGAAGGCGCTCTCCTATCACGGCGATCCCGAGTTGCGCGATGCTTCCGGCGGAGATCTTCCGCGCGATGTGCGCGACACTCTGCTCCGGGCAGTGTCCGAGGTGGACGTGTCCAAGATCGGGCCGCTCGAAACCAGACCGACAATCCTCGCAGGAGTCCGCGATGACCCGCCTTCCGCGAACCCCCGCTGACCCCGCGTTGCTCGGCGCGGCCCGCCAGGTGGTTTGGTGGATGCCGCCGGAGGAAACGCTTCGGAACGAGACCCTGTTCCTCAATCAGGCAATGCAGTTCGGCACGCTGGATGTCGTGCGGACGATTCGCAAGCATTACACCGACGAGACGCTGCGCCAATCCCTTCGCGACGCGCGCGCCGGTATTTTCGACCGGCGCTCATGGGCCTACTGGCACGCCGTCCTGGACATGGGCGAGCCGCCACCCCTGCCGACCCGCCGCATTCCCGGCGTTGACCCATCCGAGCTGCAAGCGCGGGTGTGGCCCGATGACTACAGGGCCGGGCGCTGACGCGAAGTCATGTGCCGCCGAACGGGAGGCAGGGGTTGGTTTGGCGTTGCGAATGGCCACCAGTTGAAGGTATGCACGGCTAAAGTTTGTAATTGGCGGGAACAACCAAGGGTTTGCCTTTGTCAGAAATAAAGATTATTTTTCTTACTGTGGAAAGACGAGTTGGGCTTGCAGATGATGGGTGCGGCCGACAAAATCATGCGTCGGGTGCGGGCGCGGGGACGCGGAAAGTGGGTGTGTACGCCGAAGGACTTCCTGGATCTGGGAACACGGGCATCAGTGGATCAGGCGCTGTCGCGCTTGGTCAAGAGTAACGATCTCAGGCGAGTCGGCCACGGATTGTACGACTGGCCGCGAGTAAGCAGGATGACGAATCGGCCGGTTCCGGTGGACCTGGATTCCGTGGTTTCGGCGCTGGCGCGCCGCGACGGTATCCGCATCATGCCGGACGGCATGGCGAGCGCAAATCGGCTGGGCTTGACGAACGCCGTTCCGGGCAAGGCGAGTTACGTGACGGATGGCGCAAGCCGGACGTTGAGGGTCGGCGGGCGCACGATTCACCTGCGTCACGCTGGAGCGAAGGTCATGTCGTGGGCTGGTCGTTCGGCAGCGCCGGTTGTTCAGGCGTTGCGCTGGCTGGGGCCGCAGGCGGCTTGTGACGAATGGGTAGTCACGACACTAAGCCGAAGACTACCCGAAGATGTCAAGCGCGATCTTGCCCGTCATTGCGGCAGCCTGCCGGGATGGGCTGTTCCGATCGTACAGAATCTGACGGCGTCTCAAGAACCGGCACAATGAGGGGCGACTTCGAGGATTTCCTGGCACGGTCGAGCCAGGATCGGCGGGACGTATTCGAGACGGCGGCGGGCCGGCTGGATACTCTGGCAAGCTACGTTAGGTCATGAATGAAGTGTGTGGTGGAGGCGGCGGGAATCGAACCCGCGTCCGCAAGCGATCCGTCCGGTGCTCTACATGCTTATTCCGCCGTTGTTCTTGCCTTGGGTTACCTGACGGACGAGGAAAACCCAAAGCCAGTCCGGTGAGGTTTTGACCTTCGGGCCCCGAACGTACCCTCCGGCGAGCTTGCGATGATGACTCCCGGGTCCGGACGCACAAGCACGAGCCGGGCGGAAGGCGCCTTACTGGCTTTTAGGCAGCTAGCGCGTAGTTGTCTTGGTTGGCAACTATTTGGTTTGCAGATGGATTAACGAGGTACTCTGCGCCTCGGCATGCACACAGGGTTTCACGGCCCACGTCGAAACCGATCGCCCCCACGGCGCCTAGTGTACCCGCATACCTTGTGCATCTGCCAGCGACAGCAGTCGGCGACAGCAGGGACGCGCCCTGGCGGCGTATGGCAACATGAAAATCGGGTGAGATGCCTGTCGCGGCACGATGAGAGCGATCGTGCCTCGCAGCGACTCCATCAGCGCGAGCGATGCTTGAGTATCCGCTCCTTGTCCCGGGCCCAGTCGCGATCCTTCTCCGCCGCGCGCTTGTCCCGTTTTCGTTTCCCCCTGGCAAGCCCAACGGCCAGTTTTGCCCGCCCCTGCTTCCAATAGAGATCGAGCGGCACCAGGGTAAATCCCCGCCGCTCCACCAGACCGGTGAGGCGGTCGATCTCCCGGCGGTGCATCAGCAACTTGCGGGTACGCGTGGGATCGGCCTCGATGTGGCTCGAAGCCGAACTGAGCGGCGTGAGGTGGGCGCCGAACAGCCAGATCTCGCCGTCCTTCACCGTCACGTACGCCTCCGATAGCTGGGCCTTGCCGGCACGCATGCTCTTCACTTCCCAGCCCTTAAGGGCGAGGCCGGCTTCGAACCGCTCTTCGATAAAGTAGTTGAACGCGGCCTTCTTGTTCCTTGCGATTCGGGCGCGCGCCTGTTCCGTTGGTTTTGCCATCGCTACTCAATGATCCTAGAATCCGCGGGAAATAACACGCCAAGGAGAGTTTCCAGTGGTTACAAGCGAAGCCCGGCGCCGGTCGCCGCAGGGTAGCTGGACATCCCGGCTTGCCTTTGTTCTGGCACTTTCAGGCGCTGCCGTCGGTCTGGGTAACATCTGGAAGTTTCCCTACATTGCGGGCGTGAACGGCGGCGGGGCATTTGTTCTGATCTACCTGGTCTGCGTGTTCGCCGTCGGCCTGCCCATCATGATGTCGGAAATCCTCATCGGCCGGCGCGGGCGGCGTAATCCTGTCGCGACCATGGGGCTGCTGGGGGAGGAAGAGAGCGGGAACAGGAAATGGTGGCTCGTGGGCCTGCTGGGCGTCGGCGGGAGCTTCATCATTCTCTCCTACTACAGCGTCGTCGCCGGCTGGGCGGTGGCGTACATCTTCGAAAGCGTTTCCGGTGACTTCGCCGGTGCGAACCCGGATCGGATCACCGCGATCTTCGGCGGCTTGACTGGAAACTGGGTGGCGTCGGCATTCTGGCACACGCTGTTCATGGGGATGACGGTCTTCGTCGTGGTCAGGGGCGTCGTTCAGGGGCTTGAGCGCGCCGTGCGCGTTCTGATGCCGGTCCTGCTGGGGCTCCTGTTGCTGCTGCTGGGCTACAGCATGGTCGAAGGCGAATTCGTCCAGGGACTGATCTTCATGTTCGAGCCGCGGTTCGGCGAACTCACCCCGACGGGCGTTCTGTCGGCGCTGGGCCACGCGTTCTTCACGTTGAGCATCGGCATGGGCGCGGTCATGGCCTACGGCGCGTACGTGCCCGACAACGTCTCCATTTCCGCGACATCCGTCACCGTGGTCTGCATGGACACCGGAATCGCCCTGATCACCGGACTGGTCATATTTCCCATCGTGTTCGCCAACGGGCTGGATCCGGCGGAAGGCCCCGGATTGATCTTCGTCACGCTGCCGCTGGCCTTCGGCAATATCCCGGGTGGAACGATCGTCGCCACAACCTTCTTCCTGTTGCTCTCGTTCGCTGCCTGGACATCGGCAATATCGCTGATCGAGCCCGTGGTTGCGTGGGTCACCGAGAGCCGCGGCATCTCGAGGCCGGCCGCCACGATCGGAATCGGGGCGGCGATCTGGGCGCTCGGCCTGCTCAGCGTGTTGTCGTTCAACGTGATGGCCGACGTGAACTTCATGTGGGGAACGTACTTCGACAGCGCCGATTTCCTGACCAGCAATATCATGTTGCCGGCAGGCGGCTTTGCCATCGCCGTCTTCGCGGGATGGGTCATGAGTCGCCGTTCCACGGCCGGAGAACTGCGGCTGGCGAACCCGACCGCCTACCGCCTGTGGCGCTTCGGCTCCCGGTTTGTCGCCCCGGCCGCGGTCGTGCTGATCTTTCTGAACGCCATCGGCGTACTCGGCTGGCTCGGGATGGGCGGTTGAGAAGCGTCCGCAGGCAGCACCTGGTCCCCTACACGCCGGAGCAGATGTTCGATCTGGTCAACGACGTAACCGCCTACCCGGATTTTCTGCATTGGTGCAGAGGCAGTTCCGTAGAAAAGATCAGCGAAACCGAGGTCGTCGCCACGGTGGAAGTCGGAATCGGCGGGATTCGCCGGAGTTTTACCACGAGAAACTCGCTGGCACGGCCCGGCGAAATCGCCATGGAACTGGTTTCGGGCCCGTTCGATGCCTTCAATGGAGACTGGCGCTTCGCAGCGGCGGCCGACGGCGGCTGTACGGTCGAACTCAACTTGGCGTTCGAAGTGTCGGCAACGCCATTGGAAGTTCTGTTTGCCTCATTGTTCGAGGAGGTGGTGCACACGCAGGTCGCGGCCTTCGTGAGTCGTGCCGACGCCATCTACGGCAACAAGGTCGATGATTGAGGTCGTCTATGCACTGACTCACGAGCAGTGGATCGAGAGCATTCCGTACTCGGAAGGAATCACGGCAATCGAAGCCGCCGAACGCTCCGGGCTCTTGGACGATCATGCGGAGATACGCAGTCGGCCGCTGGTGCTGGGACTTTTCGGCAACGAAATCGAGCGTAACCACGTGCTCATGGACGGCGATCGCGTCGAGATTTGCAGGCCCTTGTCGCTGGACCCGCGTGAGATGAGGCGCCGCGCCGTGGCCGCCGGCCGGCACATGGGACAGAAAGGCTAGCGCCCGATCGGGAATACGGTGGGATCCCGGTCGATGCGTACCACCTCGTCATCCTCGAAGAAGACAATCAACCAGCGCTGGTCGACGTTGCGGGATCGTCCGCGCCGAAAGTAGTACGTATAGTCCCAGCGGTCCTGGTGAAAACTGTCCGCGATCATGGGCGTGCCCAGCAGGAACTGGACCTGACTCCGGGTCATGCCCAGTTCTATCTGCTCGATGACGTCCTCTTCCAGCAGGTTGCCCTGCTGGATATCGATGCGGTATACGCAAGCGCTGACGGCAAGCAGAACGACGGCGATGCCTGACGCCATCGGCAATCTGCGAGACAGCCTGTCAAGCGGCATATCGGGCTCCACGGTGGGCTATAATTCTCGTTACGGCGAGTAATTCCTCGCCACGGCAAGTATTTCGGCGCATCTGGCGCCGCTTCTTGGCGCGGCGCTGATCAATTGACTGAAATGGCAGTTTCCCCATGGGGGAGGCGCGAATCATACCCTACCGGGAAGGTCTTGGAACGTGCAAGGGCAACACCTTCGAAATGCGGGACTCAAGGTAACGTCTCCGCGCCTCAAGATTCTTGAGGTGCTGGAGAGCAGTGACGAACGGCACCTGAGTGCCGAGGGGATTTACCGGGCGCTTCTCGAGCGGGGCCACGAATTCGGCCTGGCTACGGTTTACCGGGTACTGGCGCAGTTCGAAGGCGCCGGTTTGGTCGACAGGCACAACTTTGAAGGCGGGATGTCGGTCTTCGAACTCGCCGACCGCAGCCACCACGATCACATGGTGTGCCTGGAGACCGGCAAGGTCATCGAGTTCGTCAATGACCGCATCGAGCAGCTTCAGGAGGAAATTGCGGACCGCCACGGTTATACGATCGAAGACCACAGCCTGGTGCTCTACGTTCGGCCGAAATCGTCGTAATAGGCGCGGAGAGTCAGCCATGTCCGGAACCGGAGTTTGGCCACCTGAGGTCAAGGGACGCGGCGCACAGCGCTCGGCGTCGCTCAGGGCGATGCTTCGGACACTGGCCGAAGCCGGCGAGCGACACAATCCCCTTGTATTCGGCGGCCGGTCGCGGATCATCGACAAAGTGATGAGGATCGCCCGCCATCTTCCCCCGCACGGACCCAAGGGCAACACCATCCTCATCCACGGCGCGCCCGGAGCTGGGAAGACAGCGCTCGTCTGCGAAATCGCCCGCCGGCTGGAAAAGGACGGGTTAACTACGATAGTGCAGCCGGAAATTCCCTCGCCGGGGCGAATCCGGGCAATTTACGCTGCACTGGCTACCGTCCTCGCCGGCGTGCCGTCCGACACGAGCCGGACCACCGTCCGGGCCGACAAGGTTTTGTCCATTCGGCCTGGTGGTGTTGGTGGCGACCTCTCGGAGGGTACAAGCGTGGCGCCGCCGACCCTGGAAGACCCGGAGAGCATCGCGGAACTTCGCGCCGGACGGCCATGGCAGCCGAACGAGCGTGCGGTCGTTTTCATAGACGAGATTCAGAACATCTCTACCAATACTCAGGCGGACGAGTGCCGACTCGTTCGCGCCCTGCATACCCAGGACTGCATCCCCGTTCTGCTGGTATGCTCGGGGTTGTCGAACAGCGAAGATACTCTTGGCCGCGCTGGCCTCTCCCGGCTTGGTACCGAGAACAGCATCCCCTTGGGTTCCCTGACAAAGGAGGAGACTGTTGATTGCGCAAGGGCGACCCTTGATTTCGTTCGGCAGCGGGGGCTGCACGGTAGCGACGAGGCTGTGCAGCGCTGGGCGAGACGCATCGCGGCGTCGTCGGATGGCTGGCCCCGTCATCTCCAAAGCTATTTCATGGCCACTTGGGAAACCCTTGCCGCCCAGGATTGTCCCGCGCTGGACGCCGCCGATCTCGACGCCACTATTCAGCGGGGAGACGCACGCCGGGAGGATTACTACATCAAACGGATTTCCCGGTCCGGGCTACCCATCGGCGTTGTTGGAGCGCTTCACGAACAGCTCGCGCTGGGAGAGCCGCTCGACGAGTATCAGGCCATGGGCATCATCGACGATGCCATCGGCGAACTGCCTGCAGGGATGCAACGGTCGATCGGGGGACGATTCGCCGCCAGCGACGAATGCCTTGAGAGCCTACTACGCGCCGGCATCGTTTCGCTCGACCAACACAAGCGCTGCGTCTCCCCGATTCCGACTCTCAGCCAATTCGTTCTGTCGGAATACGGCAAGGGCTCCGGTTCGCCCGCAGCCGAGACCCAGCCCCAAGCGTCGCAAGAGCAGCCAGCGAGGACATGCTGAGCGAAGCTGTCAACGGCGCGGTGATCGACGACCCTCCCCGGCGCTGGCGGTTGAATCGCGCTGGCATCGTCAACATCTACCAGTACGAGAACGAGATTCTCCATTTCGGGGGCGGACGATTGTTGCTGCGGGGCGTCAACGGTTCTGGTAAGTCAACCGCCATGAACATGCTGCTGCCGTTCCTGTTGACCGCGCGGCAAAACCGCATCGATGCTGCTGGCGAACAGAGCCGCATCTTGAAATCCTGGATGCTGGACGGTCGCGATGATGCTCAGCCGGTCGGATACCTGTGGATCGAGTTCAGACGACAGGACGAATTTCTGGTCTGCGGATGCGGCATTCGCGCCAATCGACAATCCGAGAAGGTTACAACCTGGTGGTTTGTGACGCCGAAGCGCCCCGGACTTGAGATCGACTTGGTCGACGGTGGTGTACCGCTGTCCATGGAAGGATTACGCGCCACGCTCGATGGAGACGAGGTCTATTCCCATCGGCAGCGAGCCGACTACCGGCGGCGGGTGGAGCAGCGGCTGTTCAACGGTGCATCAATTGATCGGCACATCAAATTACTCAATGTCGTTCGCCATCCCCGGATCGGCGACCGCATCGAGGTAGATCTTGCCGAACACCTGGTTGGCGCGTTACCCCAGCTTTCCGAAGAGGCGTTATCCGAGGCGGCCCAACCCTTGGAAGATCTTGAGGAACACCGGCGTAGCGTTGCAGCACTTGAACAAACACGTGATGCCGTCACCGGCCTGCTCCGCGTTTACCACTCCTACTGCGAACATGATTTGCGTCAACGGGCCAAGGCCGCCCAGAAACAGTTGGCCGAATTGCTCGCGAGTAAGCGCGACGAACGTCGCAAGCAGCACGCAGTGAGATCTGCCCGAACCGAGTTGAAGCAACTTGATGCTGAAATTGGCGAACTTCGGCAGCAAATTGAACGGCTGCGGGGTGAAATCGCAGCCCTTGAGGAATCGAGCGCCTATCGGGACGGTCAGCAACTCCAACCATTGCACGAACTGGTGGCGGAACTCGCCCGCCAAGTCGCAGCCGCGCGAGCCCGGGTCGAGGCTACCGAAAAACGTAGCAGCGAAGCTTCCCGGGAAATCGTTCGGGCGCAACGGCGTAGCCAAGGTGATCTGCAGGAACTGAATATCCAGCTCGCCTCAGCAACGAAACTTGGCGCACGCTACAGGATTCCAAGTCGGCCACCGGGACCAGTGGCAGTAGCCGAGACGCCGCTGGAAGGCATCAACGCGGCCAAACCCGGCGATTTGAACGAGAGGGAGATACTCGACCGTATCTCAACCGCGGATTCGGCTTTGATTCGCCGACGAGATGATATCGTCAAAGTCAAGGACGCTCGGTGGCAACTCGATGATGCCGAGCGTTTACGCACGGAGGCCGAAGAGGTTTTCAAGCGTCGCGTCAAGGCTGTTGAAGCTGCAGCCAACGAGTTGACAGGGCGCAACCGGCGCTTGACGGCGGCGAGGCGCGAATGGAAGGACGCGATCCGGGCTTGGGCGACAACCGTGCATGAACACATGCTGGCGGCGGAGATCGACGGACCAGTTGCAGTAGCATTGGCGTCGAACTTGGCGGATGAGAGGTTGCAAGCCGATCACGACAGGTTGCGAGCCGACCTGATAACGGAAATCCAGGTACTTGCCGATCATTGGCAACAGGCCATTAGCGTGATCGAATCCAGACTTTCCGGCGAACGGGAAGCCCAGGCACAGGCTCAAGCGCTGGTAAGCCAGCTTGCCAAACAGACCGAGCCGGAACCGCCCAGGTTGGACTGGCAAGCCGTAGTCGACCATCGCTTGGCCGACCTGCTGGACTTCTCCCCGCATCTCAACAAGGCGCAGCGAGCCGGACTCGAAGGGGCGCTGGAGGCATCCGGCTTGCTCGCCGCGCGCCTCGCCGACAATGGCGCTGTCGAATTGGCGAATGGCGAACTCATCGCCATCTCCGGGGAGCGAGTGCATCAACCACTCACCGAATGCCTGCTTGTCACCATCCCGGCCCGATTGGCCGACGCTATCGACGAAGAGATTGCGGCAAGGCTGCTGCGATCGATTTCAACCGACGTGTCGAGCAATGCCCGGAATGCCGTAGACCTGGCAGGCAACTTCCGTCTCGGTGCGCTCCGGGGGCGTCACGTCAAGGAGCGGGCCGAGCATATAGGCGTTACCGCCCGTCGCGCTGCGCTCATCCGCGCCCGCGAAGAAGCGGCCAACCAGCTTCAGCAGGCGAGCGACATTGTTGCCCGCAGTCGAACGGAACTCGGTAGGTGCCAACAATTGCAGGAAGAGGTGCGTGGATTGCGTGATCGGCTACCCGAAACCCAAGCCATACGGAACGCTCGTGCGGAAGTGAAAATTGCGACTAGAGTACACAGTCGTGAAGACGCCGAACGCAAGCGCGCAGCGGCCAGAGTATCGGAACTGGAACGTAGCGAGATCGAGGCGGACAACGCTTTGCACAGGCTGGCATCCAAACTGGTTCTGCCTCACGACACACATGGACTTGACGCCGTGAGCCGCGATCTGGAGGAACTCTCGTCAACGCTAATGCAAAGTCGTGCGTCCGTCGACGCGCTGAATCGCTCGCTGGCGCATTGGCGCACTGCCGTTGGCCGTTGGAGGTCCGCGTGCGAGGATCTCGCCAATGAATGCGCGACGTTGAGTGAAGAGAAGGTAAAACAAGAGACGGCACAACTGCGGTTGCGCGCCATTGAGGAGAGCATTGGCGCGGAATACAGAACAGTTGTCGCCAAGCGGGATCGTTGCAGGCAAGACGCGGCAGACGCAGGCAAACGGCTTCTGGGACAGCGCAAGGAACGGGATGCCACGGTCGCGAGACACGCTCGCGACGAAGTCGTAGCGCAGACTGCCGCAGACAAGCGCAAGCAGGCGAGTTCGGCGTGCGAGGCGGAAAGGGACGCGCTCCAGATCGTCCTGGGGACCCCCGGCTACGTTGGCGCGATAAGTTACAAGGACGGCGAATCCAGCGAGAAACAGTCGAGCGATGTGCCGATCATCGCACGGTCTTCGGGCGCGGATGGCCTTCGCGAGCTGCTAGACGCCATCGGCGAGCTTCTGCCGACTGACGAAGCGATAGCCGAGGCCGGTCCGGTCACGGCTGATGGTGTCCGTCAGTCACTATTGCGTCGTCAAGATACGCTTGGCGCCGGCTATGACGCCGAGGCGAGCCAGCCCGACCCTGCACAGCCGCTTCTCGTTGAAGTAACGGGACCGCTCGGTCGGGCCCCGCTAGCGGACTCCCTGCGCACGGTAACCGCGCAGTATCGGCAGAATGCCAGCTTGCTAAATCGCAAACAGGCGGACGCCTTGCGCGAACTGCTGCAGGGCATGGTGGCAAGGGAAATGTCCACCAAGATGACTGACGCCGCGCGTTTGATCGAGTTGATGAATCAGCGTCTGAGCGCCGTTACCACGGCACACCGAGTGGGTGTCAAGTTACGTTGGCAGCGTCGGCGCGACCTCGATCCGCCGACGGCTCGTATGATCAAGTTGCTCGCAAAAGTACCCGATCTGCGCAGCGACGAGGACGAACGTGAACTGCGCCTGACGCTTTCGCAACGGCTCGAAGAGGCACGGGCCGAACAGCCCGAAGCGCCGTACCGCCAAATCATCGCGCAGACATTGGACTACAAGCAATGGCACGAAATGGCGGTAATCTTGAATCGCTACCAAAAGCAAGAGAAGCTTAACCGCCGCACTCGGCTGTCCGAGGGCGAAAAGAAATTGGTCACTTACCTGCCGCTGTTTGCAGCGGTGGCCGCATCGAGCGACGCGCTTGGCGAACAACACCGAGCGGCGCGCAATGGCGAGAAATCGGGCACTGCCCGCTTTATTCTGCTCGACGATGCTTTCGCCAAGGTGTCGGAGGACAATCACGACCAATTGTTCGGGCTACTCGTGAAACTCGATCTCGATCTGATCGCTACCAGCGAACGGCTGTGGGGCACGCACCGTAGCGTACCCGAACTCTCCATTACGGAGGTTGTTCGCGATGCTGCGCTCCGCGCCATTCTTCTTGAACACTATCGCTGGGATGGGGCAACTCTTGAACGCGTCGCGGGCACGGCATGACCAAAGAAGGCGACCGTTACCACGCTTTGCTTCACGACGATCCGGATCGTGCCAGGCTGTTATTCCGCTATCTCGGCGGCGACGAATGGCGAGAATACCGAGCGATCCTCAAGGTTTTCGCGGGCACTTTTTTCGCCGAATTCACACCTGAGGAAGTGGCTGGACGGGTTGCGGTGGCAGGGTTGGATCCAGAGGTGATCAAGGATCGGCTCGAAAGCCTGCGCCGCTGGGGTAATCTGACCGTATCGTCATCGGTTGGCAGCCCAACCAGCCTAGAGGACTACTACCGTCGCCGCCACCGCTATCTCATTACTCGCGTTGGCCAGGAGGTAAACGATCTTGTCGAACGCGTGCTTGAAGGGGCTGCGGAAATAGGTGATGTACATGCGAGCCGGCTGCGGCGGTTACATCGTGCGCTCAATGAGTTGATCGACTACGTTGAATCAGGCGCCGGTCAGACAGTCGGCGACGATGCCGCTGCTGCGGCGCGTAGCGTCTTCGATCACCACGAACAGTTCGCCAACGAACTCACGCAATTCTTCGCGCAACTGAATCATTGGCAGACCCGCTACGACCTGGAGGCGGAGGAAGTCCAATTCTTCGCCGGCGTGCTCGTCAACTACGTGAGCGAACAGCTCAGCGAAATCGAACGCATGGTCCGGCCGATCGCCCGCGCATTGAAACGCCTTCGGCCCCATGTCGAAGCTTTGTTGCCCGCCCTGCGATCGGGGCTGGCGGCGCGCGTTGAACAAGCCGGCCTTGATGATCATGTTGCCGTGCGCCGGGCGCGTGGGACTGAACCTGCAGATTGGGACCATCTCGCCGCTTGGTTCATCGCGGCGGACGGGCGACCAGCGCGTCTCGACCAGCTTACTGGGCAGGCACTGGCTGCGGTGCGCACACTGACAGCAAACGTAAGCCGCCTGTCGCGCCTCGGTCTCGGCGCCGTTTCGCGGCGTGCCGATTTTGTGCGCCTCGCGGGTTTCTTCGACCGTGCGACGACGGCCGATGAAGCCCATCGGATTGCGGCATCGGCATTCGGGCTCGGCTCTTGCCGCCGCTTGGGAACGTTGGCGGCGGACGCCGACGACCCGGTTCCCATCAGCACGCCTTGGAAGGGCGCACCCCGAGCGGTCGTGCCCGTCTCACTTCGGGAGCGCGGCGAGATACATCAACGCGGCAACACGACGCCAATCCGTGATCGAAGGAGGGAACGCCGAGTGATCGAGGATCGCCGCAAGAGTGAGCTCGAGTCGCGGAAGATCGGAGCCGCCGAGTTACTCGCGAGCGCGGGCGAGGACGGTTCCATTGATGGGGCTACATTGTCCATGCCCGCTTTTGTGTTGTTGCGCGACCTGATTGGCCGTTCGGCGTCTCGGCGCAGGCCCGGCGAGGATGTGCGTGTGACGTCGGATGCCGGAGTCGTTTGCGAAGTACAGCACATAAAGCCGGGAAGCACGACGATAATGTGTCAGGAAGGCAGGCTCGTGTTGCAGGAACTGGCCGTGACGGTGACGGCCTTCGATGGGCGAGCGGAGCGACGGTCGAGAGCACCGGCAACCCTCACACGGACATCGCCCAATCCGCCCGTCGAGTGGCCAAATGTTGTCGTTCGATGACTTTACCTCGGTTAACCGGAACTCTCTTGAATGGAGAGTGCCTTGGCCAGTCTTGGGGGGAACATCTCTGGCCTTGATGCAATTTCTGGAGTGGCGGTAGTGAAATGATTGGCCCGTCTACACCATCGGCAGTCCCTGAACTTCGCGAGGCCGCGCGCTATCTGGTTTCTCGTCCGCTCGTGCTGGCGGAGCGCACCCCGGACAAGTTTCGTCTGATCCGCCGTCATGAACAGCAACTCGACCGCTGGTTCACCCAGCGTTTCGGCTATCGCCTTCAGGTGACAGCCGACGCCGCCCGACTCTTCAAATCCACGACCGTCGCCATCCGGCGGCCTTTGCGGGCGACGAGCAAGAAGCGACCGTTCTCCCTCCGCGAGTACGTCATGTTGTCCCTAGCCCTGGCGGCAATCGCTACCGGCCCGGATGTTGTCAGCTTGCGCGATCTAGTCCATCGAATCCGTTCCGTAGCGGTCGAAGCTGCCGTCGCATTAACCGATACGCGCGCCGATCGTCGGGCGCTGGTAACGGCATTACGCTGGCTGATAGGTCACGGCGTGGCGACCGAAATGCATGATCGAATCGAAGGCTACACTGCCGACGAGACCGCTGACGCTGTATTGAGGGTCCGCCCGGACCGCGTCGCGCTGCTGCCGCTGCCTGCGTTGGCCCGCGCCACAACGGTCGACGAATTGCTTGATCGGTCCGGTCAGCGTGTCTCGCTTCGCGCCCGTATTCGTTCGATGTTGCTTGAGGAACCAGCGCTCTATCGCGAAGACCTCACCGAGTCGGAATGGTCGGAACTGCGCCGGCGGCTCGGCAACGAGGCAGACATTTTCGACGAGATGTTCGGTGCGCGCATTGAATCCCGCGCTGAAGGCGTGGTGGTGATCGACCCAGATAGCGAAATGACCGATACGCGCTTTCCCTCTGCAGGAACAACCGGCCATGCGGCGTTATTGTTGATCGAACGATTGGTTGAGATGGACAGAAATCCGGTATCTCTCAGCACGGTTGTCGGGGCGGTCGCGGAACTGGCGGGGGAACATCGCCGCTACTGGTCGAACCTCGCCGACGATGCACGAAACCTCACTCGCAACGTCCTGGGTCTGCTGAAAGATCATCGTCTTGCCGAGGTTGTCAATGATGAAGTGCGCCTGCTGCCGGCAGCTTGGCGCTACGCTGTGGATGTGCGGCACGAGCAAATCTCGCTGCTGTGACGATCCGTCCGATTCCAGATTCTCTGTGTTCCTCCGGTCTACATCCGGTTTGGGAAAACGCACGCCGTCAATTGGACCGATTCGGCTCAGAGCGCCGCGGTACCGTCGCAAGACCCGTATTGGATGCGCATAGCGCGCTTGTTCTCGAATCGCTTCTCGGTCGGAAACCGCCTAAGCGACTTGACTTGGATGCCTTGGAGCAAGCATTTGTGGAGCGCGGCATCAGTCGCGACTTGAGCGGAGCTTTGACTCGCCTTGGCTTTCCGCCCTCCGAGGCGGCGCGGGAGCGGCGCGCCATGCGCGCACGCTCGACCGCAGCCCGCCGGGCGCTGGCCAAGGCAATCGCGTTATGGCGCGAGCCTTGGGCATCCCAATGGGCCGAGGGAGTTCGCAGAGCCGGACTGCTCCGCGGTCTTGACGGCCAAGAGACAACAACCTTGATTGCGGACGCGCGGCGACTGCTTGACCGCCTTGATCGGCTCAATGCGAAATGCACGAGCCGCACTGAGCTCGCTGCTGCGCTATTTGGCTCCGCCCACGCGCTGGACCGGGGTACCCGACTCGCGAACTTGGTTACGCGGGCGTTACGGTGGCGGTTAAAGGATAGCGAGTCGTCGGAACGATTGCTCTGGGAAAAGGCCGGGATTGCTGCAGATCGAGTTTCGGCACCGGCGCTTACCTGGTCCATTCCAACGAAGGGAGCCTCATCTCTTGATCGGCAGATGCTCGCTGCCGCCGAGGGAAAACTGCCCTTGCACGTCAGCTTGTATGCCCTGCGACGCCATCCAATAGCCGTACCGCGAGGAACGCCCATTTTGGTGGTCGAGAATCCTCGGCTGGTAGAGGCTGCTGCGGAACGCGCCCTGCCCGGTTGCGTCGTGGCAGGCAACGGCAATCCGTCTGGGGCGGTCATCGAGTTGTTGACGCAATTTCGGCTGTCCGGTGCCTGCGTCCGCTATCACGGCGATTTCGATGCGGCCGGCATCGCTATCTGTCGCCGCATGAGTGAGTTTGGCTTGACGCCCTGGATGATGGACGCTCGCAACTACGAGCGCGCTATCGGCTTAGCCGAGCGAAATCGCGTACGGCTGCGGCGCGACGGCACTGGTTGCGGGCCGACGCCTTGGGACAGCGCGTTGCAGGCGGTCTATCGGGGGCGACGACTGATGGTCCACGAGGAATTCATCCTAGAGGATGTGCTCGGCAAGTATCACGAATCCCTGTAAGACTCGCATTCCGTGGACAACAATCACTTTGGCCAGCCTCCATCGTCGTTGCAACGCGAGGTAAGGATGTGCGCAGATATTGCCTTGATCTTTCTACTTCGTCTGTCGGCTGTGCTTTCGGGTTAGTTTCGGTCTGCTGCACGCTGAATCATCTCTTCGGCGTGAGCCCGCGTGCGTGCGGTGATTTCGACGCCTCCCAGCATGCGCGCCAGTTCCTCGACCCGTTCGTCGCGGCTAAGTGAAAGAACGCCGGTCCGGGTGGACTGGTCGTGCGCCTGCTTGATTACTCGGTAGTGGTGACGTCCCTGGCTTGCAACCTGAGCCAGGTGGGTGACGCACAGGACCTGACGGTTCGACGCGATGTCGGCGAGCCTGCGGCCGACGATTTCGGCCACGCCGCCGCCGATCCCGGCATCCACTTCATCGAAAACCAGCGTCGGGATGGACGTCGCACCGGCGGCCACTACCTCCAGCGCCAGGCTGATGCGGGACAGTTCGCCGCCGGAGGCCACGCGGGACAGCGGCCCGAATTCCTGTCCCGGATTCAGCGAAACCTTGAATTCGATACGATCCAGGCCGGTGGCGTCCGCCCGGTCGTGGGGCTTTCCGAGGATTTCGACGCGAAATTTGCCGTTGGGAAGGCCAAGCACCGCCAATTGCGCTTCAACCGCCTCGCTCAGGGATGCAGCGCCATGCAGGCGTGCCTTGCTCAGTTCTTCCGCGACCTCGAAATACGTGTCCCGGGCTTCCCGGGCACGCTGACGCGCCGCTTCCAGCGACTCCCTGGCGTTCCCCAGCGCGTCGATTCGCGAGCGAAGCCGTTCCAGCAATTGCCCGAGGTCCGTTTCCTCCACATGGTGCCGCATCGCCAGGCTGCGAAGGGTTGCCAGCCGCGACTCCACCCAGTCCAGACGCTCAGGATCGGGCTCCAGCCGGTCCCGGTAACCGGCCAGCCCCCGGACGGCTTCCTGCACCTGAATCTCCGCCTCCGCGAGCAGGTCCGCAGCGTCCGCCAGAGAAGGATCCAGCGCCTTCGCTTCAGACAGCGCTCGCTGCGCCTGGGCGATGAGTTCCTGGGCCGAACCGTGATCGCGCTCGTACAGGCCGCTCAATGCGCTTTCGATGCTGTTGGACAACCGGTCCACGTTGGCGAGCCGTCCGCGCTCTTCCTGAAGGGCGTCCAGTTCGCCCTCCCGGTAGTCGAGGTTTTCGAGTTCACGGACCTGGAATCGCAGCAATTCCAGTTCCGAGGCACGGTCCGCGCCTTGCTGCCGTTGCGCCTCGTACGCCGCCTCACAGGACTTCCAGGCGCCGAATGCCGCGGCAACCTGTGCCGAAAGCTGCAGATGACCGCCATGGTGATCGAGGATGCCGCGTTGCGCCGGCGCGTGCAGCAGCGCCTGATGAGCGCCCTGGCCGTGGATGTTCACCAGCCTGGACCCCACGGCACGCAGGTCCTGAAGTGTGGCCGGCTGGTTGTTGACGTACGCGCGGGATCGTCCCCGGGCGCTGACTACGCGCCGCAACAGGCAGGTCCCGTCCCGTTCCAGTCCGCGCTCGGCCAGCCAGTCCAGCGCCGGGTGCTCGTCCGGGCACTCGAACAGCACGCTGATCTGCGCTTGCCGGCTGCCCTTGCGTACCGCGCCGGCATCGGCGCGATCGCCCAGCGCAAGGCCCAGGGCATCCACGAGAATGGACTTGCCGGCTCCGGTCTCACCGGTAAGCACGCTCAGGCCGGTGTCGAATTCCACTTCGACCTCGTCGATGACGGCGTAGTTTCTGACTGCGATCAGGTTGAGCATCTGTCACTCGACTGGAGGGCGCGCGTCGCCGGGACGCATCGCCGGTCGATCGGCCTTCGTGGGCCAGCCGGTCTTCCGGCCCATGCCGCGGGACTTCTGCCACGGGCTGCTTGGGACAGGACGCTAATCAACGTCGATCCGGCGCCTCGGTGGCCGGTTCGTATGCCCCCAGTTGAGCTTGGAGCGCAGTTGCTGGTAGAAGTTCTGACCCCGCGGATGGAGCAATTGTACCGTTTCTTCGGCGGCCCTGATTTCCACGGCGCCGTTCCTGCCCACGGTTCCCAGGGTATCGCCGTCGCAGGTCACCTGTGCGCCCCGGCTGCCGGGGCGAAGGTCCACCGTCACCCGGATCGTGCACGAAGACTTCACCACCAGCGGCCGGTCGGAGAGCGTATGCGGCGCGATGGGCACGATGACCAGGGCATCCACGTCGGGCTGGATGATGGGCCCGCCGCAGGAGAGCGCGTAGGCGGTCGACCCGGTGGCGGTGGCCACGATCAGCCCGTCGCCGCCGTGGGTGTTGACGTAGTCGCCGTCGACGGTAGTGATGAAATCCTCCATGTGGCCCGTGTCGACGGTTTTCAGGACCACGTCGTTCAGGGCGACCAGCGAGCCCCTGTCTTCCGGCCCCTCGAAAATCCGGGCTTGAAGCATCTGGCGGCTCTCGGCCACGTAGTCGCCCTGCAGAAGCATTTCGATTGCGGTCGAAAGGTTGTCGGGGGAAATATCGTTCAGGAAACCCAGCCGCCCCCGGTTGACTCCCAGCAGCGGCACGCCGTGCAGGGCCGCTCCGCGCGACGCGTCCAGCATGGTCCCGTCTCCGCCAATGGCGATGATAAGGTCCACTTGTGCGGCCAGCTTCTTCGCCGGCACCCTGTGACAGGCGTCGAATGTCTCGGGCAACCGGCGATGTTCGGGGACAAACACGTCCAGATCGAGGCTGCCGAGTTGCGACGCGATCTCCTGCGCCAGCGACACGGAGCCCTTCTTGTTCTTGCGGCCCCAGAAGAGCCCGATCCTGTTGAATGCTGTAGTCATGGGGAGTGGATTGAACCGCCGGGAATTGTACTTGAGTCGCCTGCGCAGTGCTCGGAGCAAAACCGGCCAAAAAGCCGGGCAAGATTGCTTGACAGTCCGAGGATGCGATTGCTAGCTTGTTTTCGATCGTGTCCATCCATTCAAGAGAGGGTTGGTGCAATGCGGGCGAGGCGGCTCGCGGAAATTCCTGACGAAAGGGCTCAGCATCTGCTGCGGGTGCTGGTCAACCGCTACATTCGCGAGGGCCATCCTGTCGGCTCCCGCACGCTGTCGCGCGAGTCGGGCCTGGAGGTCAGCCCGGCGACCATCCGCAACATCATGGCGGATCTTGAAGACATGGGTTTCATTTCCGCCCCGCACACGTCCGCCGGCCGCGTGCCCACCATCAAGGGCTACCGGTTCTTTGTGGATACGCTGGTGAAGCTGCGGCCGCCGCGGGAGACCGAGGTGCAGGTGTTCGAGGACGCGCTGCGGGATTCCGACCCGCAGGCGCTGGTACTGTCGGCGTCCAACCTGTTGTCGGCCATGACCCGGCTTGCGGGCGTGGTAACGATTCCCAGGCCCGCGCAGACGGCGCTCAGGCAGATCGAGTTCCTGCCGCTCTCCAACCAGCGGATTCTGGCGATACTGGTTCTCAATGATCGCGACGTTCAGAACAAGATCCTGCACGTTCACCGCGATTTCGGCGAAGATGAGCTCAGAAAGGCAGGAAACTACCTGACGGAGCAGTTTGGCGGCAGCGAATTGGACGTCGTGCGCAATCGCCTGATCAGGCAGCTTCGGGAGACCCGGGAAAGCATGAACTCGGTGATGCTCGATGCCATCGAGATGGCCCAGCAGGCGTTTGAAGCTACCGAATCCGAAGGCGAATTCATCGTCGCCGGGGAGACCAACCTGATGGGCCTTGAGGGTATGGGCGGCATGTCGAAACTGAAGCGGCTGTTCGAGGCGTTCGCCCGGCAACACGACATCCTGCATCTTCTCGACAAGACGCTGAACGCCCACGGCGTGCAGATCTTCATCGGCAAGGAATCCGGTTATCGGCTGCTGGACGAGTACAGCGTGGTGGCCGCGCCCTATGAGGCCGAGGACCACACCATGGGCGTCCTGGGCGTAATCGGACCGACCCGCATGGCCTACGAACGCGTGATTCCCATCGTCGACGTCACCGCGAAGCTGCTCGGCAGTGCCTTGAACTCCAGGAACTAGCGCCCATATCTCAACATCATTGGACGTGCGCACGCCGGCGGGCGCAGCCGGGTGCGTTTTGCGGTGGTGACTCTACCTGAGCGGAGGGAATGAACTTGATGATCCAGGATGGTGACGAGGGATTGACGGTCGGTGCCGATAACGGGGGTTCGGAGAAGGAGCGCGAAGCAGCCGGGCAGCCGGACGCCGGCGAACAGTCCGGCGCAGACGGCAAGGAATCCGATGACGCCGCGCTTGTGGAAGTGGAGGCCCTGCGGGAACAGGCGGCGGCCAACCGCGACCGGTACCTTCGTACGGTGGCGGAACTGGAGAACGTGCGCAAGCGCGCGGCGCGTGACGTGGCAAACGCCCGCCGATACGGTGTCGAAAATCTGGCAAAGGCGCTGTTGCCCGTGCTGGACAGCCTGGAGGCCGGGCTCGCGACCGCGGATCAGGCCAGCGCGGAGTCGCTGCTGGACGGCAAGAAGGCGACCATGCGCCTGCTGAACGCGGCGCTGGAGCAGGTCGGCATCAAGGAACTGGACCCCCACGGCGAACCCTTCGATCCCGCTTTGCACGAGGCGATGGCCATGGCGCCTTCGAAGGATGCCGAACCCGGCACGGTCATCGAAGTATTTCAAAAGGGCTATTCCATCCGCGACAGGTTGCTGCGCGCGGCCCGCGTGGTGGTCGCGAGGGAGCCTGCGGAAAACGGCGAGTGACGCGCCGCTACGCGTCGAAGGGCGCCGCTACGCTTTGAAGCGTGCCGGTGCGCCGTTGCGCCTTGAATTGTGTGAATCCCGCCCCAAGTAGAAGGGCAGGACAAGTGACCATGTATGGAGATGGGAAATCATGGGACGAGTGATCGGAATTGACCTGGGAACCACCAATTCCTGCGTGGCCGTCATGGACGGCGACAGCGCCAGGGTGATCGAGAACAGCGAGGGGGACCGCACGACGCCCTCGGTGGTGGCGTTTACCAGGGAGGGCGAGGTGCTCGTAGGCCAGACGGCCAAGCGGCAGGCGGTCACCAACCCCACCAACACGCTGTTCGCCATCAAGCGGCTGATCGGTCGCCGCTTCGCCGACAACGTGGTCCAGAAGGACGTCGAAATGGTCCCCTACAAGATCGTCAAGGCGGACAACGGCGACGCGTGGGTTCAGGCCGGCGACAAGCGAATGGCGCCGCCGGAGGTGTCCGCGCGCATTCTGACGAAGATGAAGCAGACCGCCGAAGACTACCTGGGCGAGACCGTCACTGAAGCCGTCATCACGGTGCCGGCGTACTTCAACGATTCCCAGCGCCAGGCCACCAAGGACGCCGGGCGCATCGCCGGGCTCGAAGTCCGGCGAATCATCAACGAGCCCACCGCGGCAGCGCTGGCCTACGGGCTCGACAAGCGCCGCGGCGACCGCAAGGTGGCGGTGTACGACCTGGGCGGCGGCACTTTCGACATTTCCATCATCGAGATCGCGGAGATCGACGGCGAGCACCAGTTCGAGGTGCTGGCGACCAACGGCAACACGTTCCTGGGCGGGGAGGACTTCGACAAGCGCATCATCGACTACCTGGCGTCGGAGTTCGAGAAGGAGAGCGGCATCAACATCCGCGTGGACCCCCTGGCCATGCAGCGGCTGAAGGAAGCGGCGGAGAAGGCCAAGATCGAGTTGTCCACCCGGGCCCAGACCGAGGTCAATCTGCCCTACATCACGGCCGATTCCACCGGGCCGAAGCACCTGAACATCAATCTGACCCGGGCAAAGCTCGAGTCCATGGTCGAGGACCTGGTCCGGCTCACGCTGGATCCCTGCCGCACGGCGCTGAACGATGCCGGGCTGAAGGTATCCGATGTGGACGACATAATCCTGGTGGGCGGTCAGATCCGGATGCCCAAGGTCCAGGAGGAAGTGCGCAACTTCTTCGGCAAGGAGCCCCGCAGGGACGTCAATCCCGACGAAGCGGTCGCCATCGGCGCCGCCATCCAGGCTGGCGTGCTGTCGGGCGAAGTGAAGGATGTCCTGCTGCTCGACGTGACACCGCTGTCGCTGGGAATCGAGACCCTTGGCCGGGTGATGACGCGGCTGATCGACAAGAACACCACCATTCCCACCAAGGCCACGCAGGTGTTCTCGACCGCCGACGACAACCAGACCGCGGTCACGATCCACGTGCTGCAGGGTGAGCGGCAACGCGCCCAGGACAACAAGTCCCTGGGCCGCTTCGACCTGACCGAAATCCCGCCGGCGCCGCGCGGATTGCCGCAGATCGAGGTGACCTTCGACATCGATGCCAACGGCATCCTGAACGTCTCCGCGAAGGACAAGGCGACGGGCAGGGAGCAGAAGATCGTCATCAAGGCGTCCTCGGGCCTCAGCGACGACGAGATCGAGCGCATGGTGGCCGACGCCGAGGCCCATGAGGCGGAGGACCGCGAGTTCCGCGAGCTCGTCGAGGTGCGCAACCAGGGCGACGCGCTGGTGCACGCAACCGAAAAGACGCTCTCCGAACTGGGCGAGAAAGTGGAGCCCGCCGAGCGCGGCGGCGTCGAGGCGGCGCTGTCCGAACTCCGGGAGGCGGTTTCCGGTGACGACAAGGGCATTATCGAAACCAAGATCAACGCGCTCAGCGAAGCCTCGGCGCCGATCGCCCAGAAAATGTACGCCGAGCAGGCGCAGACTGCCGGGTCGGAACCGCAGGCCGGCGCGGGCGGCGGCGACAACGTCGTGGACGCGGAGTTCGAGGAGGTCAAGGGCAACGGCGAAGACAAGCGGCCCGCATGACGCTCAGGCCATAAGGATGGGGCATGGCCAAGCGGGACTACTATGAAGTCTTGGGATGCGGCAGAAACGCCGGTGAAGCCGAGTTGAAGAAGGCTTACCGGCGTTTGGCCATGAAGTTCCATCCGGACCGCAACCCCGACGACAAGCAGGCCGAAGCCCGGTTCAAGGAAGCCAAGGAAGCCTACGAGATTCTCTCCAATTCGGAGAAGCGGGCAGCCTACGATCAATTCGGCCATGCCGGCGTGGATGCCAGCCAGGCCGGCGGCTTCGGCGGCGGCGCGGATGCTTTCAGCGACATATTCGGCGACGTCTTCGGGGACATCTTCGGCAGTACCGGCCGCCGCGGTCGCACCCAGGTTTTCCGTGGGGCCGACCTGCGGTACGAATTGCCCCTGTCGCTGGAGCAGGCCGTCGCGGGCGACTCCGTCAATATCGAAGTGCCGACCAAGGTGGAATGCAGCCGATGCCGCGGCGCGGGGTCCGAGCCGGGCACGCAGCGCTCCGCCTGCACTCGCTGCAACGGCAGCGGGCAGGTGCGCGTTCAGCAGGGTTTCTTCTCCATCCAGCAGACTTGTCCCACCTGTCGGGGGCAGGGTACGATCATCATGTCTCCCTGCATCGAGTGTTCCGGACGCGGACGGGTTCGCAAGGTCAAGACCCTTGCCGTCCAGGTCCCGGCCGGCGTCGATACGGGTGACCGGATTCGGCTGGCCGGTGAGGGTGAAGCCGGACGCAATGGCGGCCCGGCGGGCGATCTCTACGTGGACATAGCAGTCAATCCGCATCCGATATTTGCCAGGGACGGCCGGAACCTGAACTGCGAGGTGCCGATCAGCTTTGCCGACGCGGTGCTCGGCAGTTCGGTGGATGTACCCACCCTGGGCGGCCATGTCGTGCTCAGGATCCCGCCCGAAACCCAGTCCGGAAGGGTATTTCGCCTGCGCGGCAAGGGTGTGCGGTCGGTGCGCGGCACGGGCATCGGAGACCTGTTCTGCAAGGTTCAGGTGGAGACCCCGGTGAAACTGGACGAGGATCAGAAGGAAATGCTGCGACAGTTCGACGAGTCGCTCCAGTCCAGGAGTTCCCACCATAGCCCGAGGGCACGTTCCTGGCTCGACGGAGTCAGGAAGTTCTTCGATCGGCTGAGCGCCTAGTGATTGACGTTGCCGTAGTCGGGGCCACCGGCCGCATGGGGCGCGCCGTGATCCGTTGTCTTGCCGACACGGAGGGCCTGCGGCTTGCGGGCGCGGTCACCGAGTCCACCGATGTCGCCCTGGGACAGGATGCGGGAAGGGTCTGCGGTCTGCCGTCGGCCGGGGTGGCATTGACGGACAACCCCCGGGCGGGCCTGGGGAGCGCGCAGGTCGCTGTCGATTTCACCCTGCCTTCTGCCACGGAAGCGAATATCGCTGCCGCGGTCGCCGAGGGCGTGGCCATGGTCGTGGGTACCACCGGATTGGGATCGGGACAGATGGCGGCACTGCAGTCCGGCGCCGAACGCATCCCGATCGTGTATGCGCGCAACATGAGTGTGGGAATGGCGCTGTTCAAGGACCTGGCCGCCCGCGCGTCGGCCGCGCTCGGTGACGACTACGATATCGAGATCCTGGAAGCGCACCATGCGCAGAAAGCGGACGCGCCCTCCGGCACGGCGCTGGAACTCGGAGAGCGCGTCGCGGCGGCCCGCGGACGGTCGCTGGAGGAAGTGGCCGCGTACGCGCGTCACGGCCAGACCGGGTCCCGGGAACGCGGCGCCGTCGGCTTTTCGGTCGTCCGCGCCGGCCGGATCGTCGGCGATCACAGCGTTCTGTTTGCCGGGCCCGAGGAGCGGGTCGAGCTGGTGCACCGCGCGGCGGACCGGGCCGTCTTCGCACGCGGCGCGCTGCGTGCGGCCGAGTGGGTCGTCCGCCAGCCGCCCGGACTCTATTCGCTGGAGGACGTTCTCGGCTTAAAATAGGCGTGTTGGAAGACTTGGCGGGATGAGCCGTGCGCCTTGCGGCTGTCCCGCTTCGATTATCGGCAGCCCGCGGCGATAGCTCGGCGTCGCACCGAGACCGTCGAGGCGCCCGCCCGGCAAGGCGCGAGGAGCGAGAATAGTGGGCCTATTGGAGCGACGAGCAACGCAGTTCGGGCGGGATGCATCGGCGGTCGAATGCAGCCGGGCTATTGCCGCGGGCTGCTGGGGCGCATGCGAATGGCCCGGGAGTCAGGGGTGACGGAGACAGCGGTACTCGCGCTGGAGGACGGTACGGTCTTCAGGGGCCGGTCCATCGGCGTATCCGGACAGACGGTCGGCGAGGTGGTTTTCAACACCGCGATGACCGGTTACCAGGAGATCCTCAACGATCCCTCCTATTTTCGCCAGATCGTTACGCTGACCTATCCCCATATCGGCAACACCGGCACCAACGTCACGGATTTCGAGTCCCCCCGAATCTATGCTGCTGGCCTGATCGTTCGCGATCTCTCCATGGCGGTGAGCAACTGGCGCTCGGAGCAGAGTCTGGACGACTACCTGCGCCGCGGCGAGACCGTCGCGATAGCCGATATCGACACGCGTCAGCTTACGCGCATCATCCGGGACAAGGGCGCCCAGGGCGGTTGCATCCTGGCCGGCCCCGGCGCGGACCCGGAGAAGGCCGTCCGGGCCGCTCGCGAATTCCCCGGCCTGAAGGGGATGGACCTGGCGAAGGATGTCACCACCGACGTGCCGTACCAGTGGGACGAGGGCAGTCTTTGGCCGGAGCAACCTTCGGACGGCGGGGGCACCGGGTCCTGGCATGTGGCGGCTTACGACTACGGGGTCAAGCGCAATATCCTGCGAAAGCTGGCCGACTCGGGCTGCCGGGTCAGCGTGTTGCCGGCGGCGACGTCCGCGGAGGGGGTCCTGGCCCTGGGTGTCGACGGGGTGTTCCTCTCGAACGGACCGGGCGATCCCGAGCCCTGCGACTACGCGATCGAGGCGATCCGCGCCCTGGTGGACTCGGGCCTGCCGACCTTCGGCATCTGCCTCGGGCATCAGCTTCTGGCGCTGGCCAGCGGCGCGCGGACCGTGAAGATGAAATTCGGGCACCACGGCGCCAACCACCCGGTGGTGGATCTGGACAGCGGGCGCGTCATGATTACCAGCCAGAATCACGGCTTCGCGGTGGACGAGGGCACGCTGCCCGAAAACGTACGTGCCACGCACCGCTCGCTGTTCGACGGCTCGTTGCAGGGCATCGAGCGGGTCGACAGGCCGGCGTTCTCGTTCCAGGGACATCCGGAAGCTAGCCCGGGGCCCCACGACGTGGATCCCCTGTTCGCACGCTTCATCCGTTCCATGAGCGAGCATAGGGCGAAGTAGCATGCCGCGGCGAAACGACATCGAGAGCGTACTGATCATCGGCGCCGGGCCCATCGTCATCGGTCAGGCCTGCGAATTCGACTATTCCGGCACCCAGGCCTGCAAGGCGCTGCAGGAGGAGGGTTACCGGGTGATTCTGGCCAACTCCAACCCGGCCACGATCATGACCGACCCCTCAAGCGCCGACGCGGTCTACATCGAGCCGATTCACTGGCGGACCCTGGAGCGCATCATCGAGCGGGAGCGGCCGGACGCGCTGCTGCCTACCATGGGCGGTCAGACGGGCCTGAACTGCGCGCTGGATCTCGTTCGCCACGGCGTGCTTGCGAAATACGGCGTGGAACTGATCGGCGCCTCCCGCGATGCCATCGACATGGCCGAAGACCGCGAGCGCTTTCGCGACGCCATGCGGGAGATCGGGCTGGAGGTCCCCAAGGCCGATGTGGCGAAGAACCTCGACAGGGCCTGGGAGATCCAGGCGGAAGTGGGTTTCCCGACCATCGTGCGGCCGTCGTTCACGCTGGGCGGCAGCGGCGGCGGGATCGCCTACAACCGCGAGGAATTCGAGGAGATCGTCTCCCGCGGCCTGGATCAGTCGCCGACCACCGAGGTCTTGCTGGAAGAGTCGGTGCTGGGGTGGAAGGAATTCGAGATGGAGGTGGTCCGGGACCACAACGACAACTGCATCATCGTCTGTTCCATCGAGAACCTCGATCCCATGGGAATCCACACCGGCGACTCCATCACCGTGGCGCCGTCGCAGACACTGACCGACAAGGAATACCAGTTGATGCGCGACGCCTCCATCGACGTGTTGCGCAAGATCGGCGTGGATACCGGCGGTTCGAATGTGCAGTTTGCCGTGAATCCCGAGGACGGCCGCCTGATCATCATCGAAATGAATCCCCGCGTGTCGCGATCCTCCGCGCTGGCCTCCAAGGCGACAGGGTTCCCCATCGCCAAGGTGGCGGCCAAACTGGCGGTGGGCTATATGCTGGACGAGTTGCGCAACGAGATCACCGGCGGCGCGACTCCCGCGTCCTTTGAGCCGAGCATCGACTACGTGGTCACCAAGGTGCCCCGGTTCACGTTCGAAAAGTTTCCCCAGGCCAACGACCGGCTCACCACGCAGATGAAGTCCGTCGGCGAGGTCATGGCCATCGGCCGCACCTTCCAGGAGTCTCTGCAAAAGGCTCTGCGCGGGCTTGAAACGGGGACCGACGGGCTCAATCCCGTCTGCGGGGACGTGCACACGAAAGAACAGCGGGAAGCGCTGCAGCGGGAACTGCGCATGGCGGGCGCGCAACGCATCTGGTATGTCGCCGATGCGTTCCGGCATGGACTGGATCTCGAGGAAGTGGGCGACCTCACGGGAATCGACTTGTGGTTCCTGGCACAGATCCGCAACCTGGTGGAGGAGGAGGAGCGCCTTGAGGCCCTGGGCGCGGATGGCCTGACGGCCGAGCGCATGTGGCAACTTAAGCGCAAGGGCTTCTCCGACAGTCGCATCGGGGATTTGATTGGCTGGTCAGAGAATGAAGTAAGAACAAAGCGTTATGAATATAACTTAAATCCAGTATTCAAGAGAGTCGACACCTGTGCCGCCGAGTTCGTCAGCCATACCGCCTACCTGTACTCCACTTACGAAAGCGAATGCGAGTCGGATCCCTCCTCGGCGCAGAAGATCATGATCCTGGGCGGGGGGCCGAACCGGATCGGGCAGGGGATCGAATTCGACTATTGCTGCGTCCACGCCGCCTTCGCTCTCAAGGAGGCCGGTTTCGAGACCATCATGGTGAACTGCAATCCGGAGACCGTGTCCACGGACTTCGATACGTCGGACCGGCTCTATTTCGAGCCGCTCACGCTCGAAGACGTGCTGGCCATCGTGGACACGGAACGGCCGCTGGGCGTGATCGTCCAGTACGGTGGCCAGACGCCGCTGAAGCTGGCGCGGCCCCTGGAAGCGGCCGGTGTCCCCATCATCGGTACCAGCCCCGATTCCATCGACCTGGCGGAGGATCGGGAGCGTTTTCAGCAACTCATCGAGCGCCTGGGCCTCAAGCAGCCGGCAAACCGCACCGCGCGGACGACCGGGGAGGCGGTGAAGATGGCGGCGGACGTGGGGTATCCGCTGGTCGTGAGGCCTTCGTACGTGCTCGGCGGCCGGGCCATGGAAATCGTCTACGAGGAAGACGATCTCAGGCAATACATGGGCGAGGCGGTCAGCGTCTCCAACGAAAGCCCCGTGCTGCTGGACCGCTTCCTGGACCTTGCCGTGGAGGTCGATGTGGACGCCGTATGCGACGGCGAGCAGGTGATCGTCGGCGGCATCATGGAACACGTGGAGCAGGCCGGCATCCACTCCGGCGACTCCGGTTGCTGCCTGCCGCCCTTCACGTTGAGCGCCGAAACCGAGCAGGCCCTGGAGGAGCAGGTGGCCGCCATGGCCCGGGCGCTGGGCGTGGTGGGCATCATGAACACTCAGTTCGCCATCCACAACGGCACGATCTACGTGCTGGAGGTCAACCCGAGGGCATCGCGCACGATTCCCTTCGTCTCCAAGGCCACCGGCCAGCCGTTCGCGAAGATCGCCGCCAAGGCCATGGCGGGCATTACCTTCCGCGAGCAGGGCATTGAGTTCAACGCGCGGCCGCCCTACTTCTCGGTGAAGGAGTCGGTATTCCCGTTCATCAAGTTCCCCGAGGCGGACCCGATACTCGGCCCGGAGATGAAGTCCACCGGCGAAGTCATGGGAACCGGGCGCAGCTTCGGCGAGGCCTATGCCAAGGCCCAGGCGGCATCCGGGGTGTCGCTGCCGCGCGGCGGCACGGCGCTGATCAGCGTGCGGGATCCGGACAAGCCCGCCGCAGTCAGGCTGGGCCATGTCCTCTCCGGCCGCGGGTTTGAAATCGTGGCCACCGGCGGTACGGCCCGGGCGCTGATGGAAGGCGGGGTCCGCTGCCGGCGCATCAACAAGGTTCGGGAGGGGCGCCCGCACGTGGTGGACATGATCAAGAACGACGAGATCAGCCTCATCGTCAACACCACCGAGGGCAAGCAGGCCATCAAGGAGTCGCACTCCATCCGGGTTGCGGCGGTGCATCGGAAGGTGACGTATTACACGACGCTCCCCGCCGCGGCGGCGACCTGCGAGGCGCTGGACTACATGGACAACGTGGTCGTGAACCGGCTGCGGGACCTGCACCGGGAGTTCGCCCGGTGAACAAGGTGCCCCTGACAACCCGCGGCGCCCGCCTGCTGCGCGAGGAGTTGCAGCGCCTGAAGGCCGAGCGGCCGCAGATCAGCGCCGCCATCGGCGCCGCCCGGGAACACGGCGACCTGCGCGAAAACGCCGAATACCATGCCGCCAAGGAGCAGCAGGGGCTTGCGGAGGCGCGTATCCGGGACATCGAGGCCAAGCTCTCCATGGCGCAGGTCATCGACGTGGAAAGGCTCGACGCCGGCGGAAAGGTGGTGTTCGGGGCGACCGTTCACCTGGTCAACACCGAGGACGATGCCGAAAGGACCTACCAGATCGTCGGCGAGGACGAAGCCGACATCAGGCAGGGACTGGTATCCATCAGTTCTCCGCTGGCGCGCGCCCTGATCGGAAAGTGGGAGGGCGACGAAATCGATGTCGCCGCCCCCAAGGGACGGCAGAGCTACGAAATCGTCGGAGTGGAGTACGTTTAGCGTCCGTTTCTGCAACGATCGCGCAGAAATGCCGAGTGTATCCCGGCCGCCGTGCGCGCAGACTGTCCGCGGGCATGTGACGGATTTGCTGGACGATCATGACGGAAATACGCGATGAGCCGCCGATCAAGAACCTCCGGCCACTGGCGCCATCGCCAGGGCCGCGATGCGTACGTGTCCCGCGCCGGCCGGGAGGGTTGGCGCAGCCGGTCGGTCTACAAGCTCGAGCAGATCGACGCCAGGGCGCGGTTGTTCGTAAAGGGGATGGTCTGCGTGGACCTGGGCGCCTGTCCGGGGGGCTGGAGCCAGTATGCGGCGGCGAAAATCGGTTCCTCCGGGCGTGTGCTGGCGGTGGATCTGAATCCGATGGACCCGATACCCGGAGTCGATTTCATCCGGGGCGACTTCACCGCGGCAGAAGTCCGGGAGCAACTCGTCAATGCACTGGATGGCCGGCGGGCCGGCCTTGTAATGTCCGACATGGCCCCCAATATCACCGGGTATCCTGCGGTGGATCAGCCCAGGGCCATGCATCTGGCCGAGGAGGCCCTGGAATTTTCCGGCGAAGCGCTCGAACGCAAGGGGAGTTTCCTGGTCAAACTCTTTCAGGGCGAAGGCTTCGAGGCGTTTGCGGACCGTACGCGCAAGCGATTCGGGAGTGTTCGAATCGTCAAACCGAAGGCCTCGAGGCCGGAGAGTCGCGAAATGTATTTGCTGGCGGGAAACCATGGGATGTAGTAGGGTCCGCTGTAGGCGGCCGCTGCGGTATTCGGTGGAGATACCGAAGGGGATAAGGGCTTGAACGACTTGGTAAAGAACGCGATTCTGTGGATCGTCATCGCCGTGGTGCTGGCGTCGGTGGTGCGAAGTTTCGGGCCGGCGAATCAGCGCGTCGAAACCGTCCCCTATTCGGAATTCATCGCCCAGGTCAAGGACGGGTCGGTGTCCACCGTGACATTCACGGGCGAAACCATCGAATACGACCGCAACGGCGACCAGTTCGTCACCTACAACCCTGAAACCGACAACACCATGCTGATCACCACGCTGCAGGAGAACAACGTGCGCATCCAGGCGCAGCCGCCCGAGCAGCAGTCGTTCCTGTTGCAGTTGTTCGTGTCCTCCTTCCCGATCCTGCTGTTGATCGCCGTGTGGGTCTACTTCATGCGTCAGATGCAGGGCGCCGGCGGCGGCCGCGGGGCCATGTCCTTCGGCAAGAGCCGGGCCCGGCTGCTGGGCGAAGACCAGGTCAGCGTGACCTTTGCCGATGTGGCGGGCGTCGAGGAAGCCAAGGAGGAAGTCGTCGAGATCGTCGAATTCCTCAAGGACCCCGCCAAGTTCCAGCGCCTCGGCGGCAAGATTCCCAAGGGCGTGCTCATGGTCGGTTCGCCGGGCACGGGCAAGACGCTGCTGGCGCGCGCCATCGCCGGCGAGGCCAAGGTGCCGTTCTTCACCATCTCCGGCTCCGACTTCGTGGAGATGTTCGTGGGTGTGGGCGCATCCCGGGTCCGCGACATGTTCGAGCAGGCCAAGAAGCACGCGCCGTGCATCGTGTTCATCGACGAGATCGACGCCGTGGGGCGCCATCGCGGCGCCGGACTCGGCGGCGGGCACGATGAGCGCGAACAGACACTGAATCAGCTGTTGGTGGAAATGGACGGCTTCGAGGGCAACGAGGGCGTCATCGTCATCGCCGCCACCAACCGTCCCGACGTTCTCGACCCGGCGCTGTTGCGGCCGGGTCGGTTCGACCGCCAGGTGGTGGTGCCGCTGCCCGATGTGCGCGGCCGCGAGCAGATCCTGAAAGTCCACATGCGCAAGGTGCCGATCGGCAAGAGCGTGCGCCCGTCGGTGATTGCGCGCGGCACGCCCGGATTCTCCGGTGCGGACCTGGCGAACCTCGTGAACGAGGCCGCGTTGCTGGCAGCGCGGGCCAACCGGCGCACCGTCGGCATGGAAGAGTTCGACAGCGCCAAGGACAAGATCATGATGGGCACCGAGCGCCGCTCCATGGTCATGAGCGAGGACGACAAGCGGCTCACGGCCTACCACGAGGCCGGTCATGCCATCGTCGGCCTGCACGTCCCGGAGCACGATCCGGTCTACAAGGTAACGATCATTCCGCGGGGCAGGGCGCTTGGCCTGACCATGTTCCTGCCGGAAGAGGATCGCTACAGCTACTCCAGGCAGCGTCTTCTCAGCCAGATGAAGAGCCTGTTCGGCGGCCGCATCGCCGAAGAGATCATCTACGGTGCGGACTACGTGACCACGGGGGCTTCCAACGACATCGAGCGCGCCACGGAAATCGCGCGCAACATGGTGACCAAGTGGGGCCTGTCGGACCGATTGGGCCCGCTGACCTACAGCGAGGACGACGGCGAGATCTTCCTCGGCCGCAGCGTCACCCGGCACAAGCAGGTGTCCGACGTGACCGCGCACGCCATCGACGAAGAGGTTCGCAAGCTGGTGGACGTCTGCTACGTCGACGCCAAGAGCATTCTCGATCGCGAGATGGACAAGCTGCACCTGATGGCCAACGCGCTGGTGAAGTACGAAACCCTCGACGAGAACCAGATCCGGGAAGTCATGGAAAACCGCGAGCCCAGCCCGCCGGAAGACTGGGACGACTCCGAACCCGGCGAGGGCCTTTCGGCCAAACCCAGGCCCGCCGAGGAAAAGGGCACGCCACCGCTCGGCGGCCCCGCAGGCCAGCACTAGCCAACCGGCACGTACAGAGGCGCCCGCGCGCCCCTTCCATCCTTGAAACTCATGCCTGGTTTGCGCGACAGAGGTTGCTGACGCATGCGGGGCAAACGCTATTTCGGTACTGACGGGATTCGTGGGGAAGTCGGTCGGCCGCCGATGACCGTGGAATTCGCGTTGCGGCTGGCCAGTGCGGCGGCGCGCGTGCTTGCGCCCGATGGCGGATCGGTGCTCATCGGCAAAGACACGCGCGTTTCCGGCTACATGTTCGAGTCGGCCATGGAGGCGGGATTTGTGGCCTCCGGCGTGGACGTGCTGCTCACGGGGCCGTTGCCGACGCCTGCGATCGCGTTTCTCACGAAACAGCTCGGCGCCGACTTCGGCATTGTCATCAGCGCTTCTCACAATCCCTACCACGACAATGGCATCAAGCTGTTCGACCGCGCCGGCGCCAAGCTCTCCGACGAGATCGAGGAGGCCATCGAAGCGAAGCTCGAATCGCCTGTCGTGACCCGTTCCTCCAGGGCGCTGGGGCAGGCCAGGCATATCGCCGACACGCGCGTGGAATACCAGGAGTTCTGCAAGCGAACGATTCCCGAGGGCATGAACTTCGAAGGACTGAAACTGGTTGTGGATGCCTCCCACGGTGCTGCCTACAAGGTCGCGCCGCGGGTGGTGGAGGAGCTGGGGGCCGAAGTGGTGCCGGTCGGCTGTTCCCCCAACGGGCGGAACATCAACGACGGCTGCGGTGCGACCCGGCCGGACTTGTTGCAGTTGACCGTGACGGGCGTGCGCGCCCATGCCGGATTGGCACTGGACGGCGACGGCGACCGGGTAGTGATGGTGGACGAGAGCGGCGAACTGATCGACGGCGACCGCCTCCTCTATATCCTGGCGCGCGACAGGCTGGAGCGGGGTGCGCTGCGAGGCCCGGTCGTCGGCACGGTCATGAGCAACCTGGGCCTTGAAACAGCGCTTGGGGAACTCGGCATCGAATTTCGCCGCGCCAGGGTAGGCGACCGCCACGTCCTGGAGATGCTAAAGACCAGCGGTGGAATACTGGGCGGCGAGACGTCGGGGCATGTACTGTGCCTCGACAAGGCCACCACTGGCGACGGCCTCGTTACGGCGCTCCAGGTGCTGACAGTAATGCGTCGCAACGGAGCCAGCCTCCGGGAGCTTGTCGAGGACATGCCGGTCTATCCGCAACTGATCGTCAACGTTGAGGCTGCAAACAGCGTCGATGTCAACGAAGAACCTGCCATCCGCGACGCGGTGGGCGAAGCCGAAGCGGTGCTCGGAAAACGCGGCCGCGTGGTTCTTCGGGCCTCCGGCACGGAACCCGTGATTCGCGTGATGGTGGAAGGCGAGGATGAAGAAACCGTCTCGTCGGTGGCCCATCGCCTTGCGGACTCGGTGAGAAGCCGTATTGATTCCATGGCCGCCGCTTCGTAAGCTCTGCGCCCGCCGACCGGCATTCAATCTCCAGGCGACTACGGATATGGCGAAAAGAACCCCGCTCATCGCGGGAAACTGGAAGATGCACGGCTCGCTTGCGTCCTGCGAGGCGCTTGCGGCCGCATTGACGGACGGGACCGGCGACACCTCCGAGGCGAGCATGCTGTTGTGCCCGCCGCCCGTCTATCTGCAGACAGTCGCCCGCTGCCTCTCCTGCGGTCCCATCCATCTCGGCGCCCAGAATCTCGCCGTGTTCGCCGATTCCGGGGCCTATACGGGCGAAGTGTCGGGAAGGATGTTGAAAGACCTGGGCTGTGACTTCGTCATCGTGGGCCATTCGGAACGGCGCGCGCTGTTCGGTGAGAACGACGATACGGTTGCGGCCAAGTTCAGCGCGGCGCAAGCGCAGGGCCTCACTCCGATCCTCTGTGTCGGCGAATTACTGGAAGATCGCCAAGCAGGGCGAACCGAAGAGGTCGTGGGACGGCAGATGGCAAGCGTGCTGTCCGCAGTGGGGGTGAAGGCGTTTGCCGACGCAGTCGTGGCCTATGAACCCGTCTGGGCCATCGGTACCGGGCACACCGCCACACCGCAGCAGGCGCAGCAAGTTCACGGCTTCATTCGCGGATTGATCGCAGGGCAGGATGATATAATCGCCGCCGAATTGAGGATCCTCTACGGCGGCAGCGTCAAGGGTTCCAATGCCCGCGAACTGCTCGCCATGGACGACATCGACGGCGGCCTGGTGGGCGGCGCATCGCTGGACGCGCAGGACTTCCTGGCAATATTCGAGGCAGCAGCGGCATAGGCGGACGGAGATCGGCGAATGGCGATTCAATCCATAGTGCTCTACATACACTTGCTGGTGGCGCTGATGATCATCGTCCTCGTGCTGCTGCAGCGCGGCAAGGGGGCGGAAGCCGGCACCGGCTTCGGGGCCGGCGCCTCGGGCACGGTATTCGGCGCTCGCGGCAGTGCGAGCTTTTTCTCCAGGGCGACCGGCGTATTGGCGACGATGTTCTTCGTCACCAGCCTGTCACTGGCCTATCTTGCCGGGCAGACCCCCTCCGCACCGACGAGCATTCTGGAAGATGAATCCGTGATGGGGACCCTGCCGGAGCCCGAAGTCTCCGAGCCCGATCCCCTGGCGGTTCCGACAGAGCTTCCCGAACTGCCCGAGTTGCCGTCGCTGCCCGGCCTGGAGGAACCTCCGGTCGATGATCCGGCCCAACCGTAGGCTCCCGCTGTCGCAAACACGCGGATTGCACCGACTCAAATTCAATGCCGATGTGGTGGAACTGGTAGACACGCTGTCTTGAGGGGGCAGTGGCGCAAGCCGTGCCGGTTCGAGTCCGGCCATCGGCACCATACTCAAGAATCCCCCGTTCCCATTTGTTCCTTGAAGGTGCGAACAAACCACTGATATATAAAGGTTTTTTTATTTTTCGCAGTTGTTCCGACCGCTCCCTGTCCGGTATAACCTTCCCGGTCCCCGGATCGTGCAGCTCCGGACAGTCGAACTCCGCTTCACGCCCGTCCCGCTCTTGCGGGACCTCGGTCCGCAGCGTCTCCCCGTGGGCGGGGGCGAACCAGACGCTGCCGATGCTGAAATTCATCTATCGCCGCCCGTGCGTTCCGGATGACTGGAGCGAATCGCGCGCTCTTGAACCATTCGGCCGATGGATCGTCCAAGGCGGCGTTGAACGGGGTACACTGGCCTGAGGGACGGCACACGGCGAGCGCACCAATCGTGACGATAGAGAGGATGACCGGAACAGCCCGCGCGGGCGCAGCCGCCGCCGTGTGCGCCGCGCTGCTCGGCGGATGCAGCAGTGGAGCCAGCGGCCCGGCGCCGGTCCCGCCGCCTGCGGGCGTGGTTCCGCCGCCGCCATCGATGGGGGACCCGGGTTCGCCGCCACCGCCGCCGCTCAGCACCGGGCCGGCCGCCTGCACGGACGGACGCGCGGGGGACTTTGCCTGTTCGGGCGTCTCGCTCGCCAGCCGGGTGGCGCTCGAGACCATGGGCGGGAACGCCGGCAACGACCTCTGGGGCTGGCACGATTCGGAGACGGGGCGCGAGTACGCGCTGATGGGCATGACCGGCGGCACGGCCTTCGTCGACGTCACCGAACCCGAGAATCCCCTCTTCCTCGGACGGCTCCCGACGCACACGACGGACTCGATCTGGCGCGACATCAAGGTCTACAGGGATCACGCCTACATCGTGGCCGACGGCGCCGGCGCGCACGGCATGCAGGTGTTCGATCTCACGCGCCTGCGGGGCCTGGCAGGACCCCGGACGTTTACCACCGACGCACGCTACGTGAACTTCGAGAACTCGCACAATCTTGCGATCGACGAGGCCACGGGGTTTGCCTACGCGGTGGCGACGGACACCTGCGGGGGCGGTCTTCACATCATCGACATCCGAACGCCCAACAACCCGATGTTCGCCGGCTGCCACGACACGGTCCACACCCACGACACCCAGTGCGTCGTCTACGGCGGGCCGGACGCGGCGCACCGGGGCCGGCAGATCTGCGTCAGCTCCAACGTGGATCATTTGGAGGTCGTGGACGTGACGGAGAAGTCCGCCCCGCTGACGCTGTCCTCATCGACGTATCCGCAGTTCGCCTACGTGCACCAGGGGTGGCTGACGGAGGATCACCGGTTTTTCCTGCTCGGCGACGAACTGGACGAGATCGACCTGAATCTGTCCACCCGAACGCACGTGTTCGACGTCTCGGACCTGGACGCACCGGTGTACCTGTACGCCCACGATCTGGGCACGCGCGCCACGGATCACAATCTCTACGTGCGGGGCGATCTCGTGTTCGAGGCCAACTACACGACCGGACTGAGGGTGCTGCGGTTCGGCGACCTGGCCAACCGGGAGCTTGCGGAAATTGCCTATTTCGATACGGCTCCCCAAGGCGACGAACCGGGTACCGACGGCGGCGCCTGGAGCGTGTACCCGTACCTGCCCTCGGGCACGATCCTCGTCAGCGATATCCAGCAGGGGCTGTTCGCGCTCACGATGCCGTAGCTTCTTGGCGCAATCGCGTCATGGAAGATCGGAGCGCAAGGGCCCGCTCGGGAGCCGCACGGTCGGTACGCGGTGGCTTGAACGGAACCGGGAAAGCCGGATACTCTCTTCATTCCATGCCCGACGGGTCCGAAAGGTATCGGCAACCGGCACCGCAAGACTTGAATTCGATTTCTCATCATGTCCATATCGGCCCGAACGCGCCCCGACCGCGCACTCACCGAGAGCGAACTTCGCACGGCCATCGACACCGCGGTGGACGGCATGATCGTGATCGACCATGTCGGGCGCATCGTGTTGTACAGTGCCGCCTGCGAACGCCTGTTCGGCTATGCCGCCGGTGAAGTGCTGGGCCGCAACGTCAATCGGCTGATGCCGTCTCCGGATCGGGAAAACCATGACGGCTACCTGCGGAACTATTTGAAGTCCGGCGTTCCCAAGATCATCGGCATCGGCCGCGACGTTACCGGATGCCGCAAGGACGGTTCCACGTTTCCCATGCGTCTGTCGATCGGCGAACTCAGCCGCGCGCGCGATGGCCCGTTGTTCGTCGGGACGATCCACGACCTCAGCGAAAGACAGCGCGCGCGGGCTCGCATCGAGGAATTGCAGACCGACCTGATACGCGTTTCGCGCGCCAGCGCGCTCGGCACCATGGGCACGGCGCTGGCGCACGAGATCAATCAGCCGCTGTCGGCCATCGCCGGGTTTGTGGAAGCCAGTACGGTGTTGCTCGATCGTAGCGGCGTTGCGGTGCCCGAGCAGCTGCGGGAGTACATGGACAAGGCCGTGGCTCAGACCCATCGCGCCGGTGACGTCATCCGCCGGTTGCGCGAGCTTACGCGCAAGAGCGACACGGATCGTTCCGTCGAGGACATCAATGTTCTGATCGAGGAAATCTGCGCCCTGGCAACGCTGGGGACGAGGACCGAGAACATCGACGTGGGACTGGAGCTCTCGCCGGACCTGCCCCCGGTGTTCGTGGACAGCATTCAAATCCAGCAGACGGTATTGAACCTGGTACTCAACAGCATCCAGTCGCTGGCCGATTGCCGGACGCGCCGGATCCTCATTGCCACGGCGTGCCTCGGAGACAGCATCGAGATCACCGTCAGCGATACCGGACCCGGGCTTCCCGCCAGCGTAAGGGAAAGGCCGTTCGAGCCCTTCGTTTCCACCAAACCCGGCGGCACGGGCATCGGGCTGAGCATCTGCCGCACGATCGTCGAGTCGCACGGCGGCGAGATCGCCTTTCACACCGAGGCGGGGAAGGGCACCACGTTTCGCGTGACCCTGCCCGTATTCGACAAGACGGAGGACCGGCAATGCCACGCGAGCTGATCTACGTTGTCGAGGATGACGAGGCCGCGCGCGAGGCGCTCCAGGCACTGCTCGAGACGGCCGGCTATCGAACCGAGGCGTTCGCATCCGGAACCGATTTTCTCGCTTCGTTGGGGCCGCCCTCGGGCAGCTGCGCGGTGCTCGATATCAAGATGCCCGGGATGGACGGTCTGGAGGTTCAGCGGCGCCTGAACGATTGCGGCGCGTTGCTTCCCATCGTCTTCGTCACCGGGCACGGCGACGTGACGATGGCGGTGCGGGCGATGCACGCCGGCGCGATCGATTTCATCGAGAAACCGGTCGGCCGGGACCGCCTGCTCGGAAGCGTTGCGCGAGCCATCGATGCCGGCAGAAACGTCCGCCGCGAGGAGGAGGAAAAACACGAGATCGCGGCGCGGATGGATCGCCTGACGGCCCGCGAGCGGGATGTCCTCGGGCAGTTGGTCATCGGCAAGTCCAACAAGGTGGCGGCCCATCACATGGGCATCAGCCACCGCACGATCGAAGTCTATCGAAAGAACGTCATGACGAAAATGGGCGCGCAAAGCCTGTCTCATCTGGTGCGAATGTCGATCACTGCCGGGTTCGGTCCGGGGGAAGGCTAGCGAGGCGACTCCTGGAGTGGAAGCGGGCACCGATGGATACGCGTTTCTACTTAAGTACAAGTCCGAATTGCGCTTTTCATCCTCGGGGCGAATAGTGGGTCACGTCGCAGGCACGAGAAACTTTTGGTTCGATGCCCACTGCGGTTGCCCGAACGAAACGCGCCGGGCAGGGCCATGAAGGGCGGGACCTGAGGAGGACTGGCAATGTCGATGCATGAATTGGCTGCAGTGCGCAAGGACCGCCCGCGGACGAGGCGCGAGTTGACGGACGATCCGATGTTCCCGGACGTCATGGGCGCACGCGTGCACCACCTCAACCCGGTCCGTCGCGACGGGCGCTTTTCGCCGGACGTGGACGTGAGCGAAACCGGCGGGCGGTTCGAGGTGACCGCGGAGTTGCCGGGTCTGCAAGAAAAGGACATCCAAATCACGCTCAACGACGGCGTGCTCATCGTCAAGGGCGAGAAACGCTCCGACACCGGGCAACGGGACGTGCACAAGCGGCACCATTGCCGGGAGCGCGGGTACGGTGCCTTTCGGCGTTGCATCGGGTTGCCGCCGGAGATCGACACGGACAGGGTTTCGGCCCGTCTCGACAAGGGTGTCCTGAGGATTGTCTTTTCCAGGAAGACCGCGGTCCGGGCCGAAGACTTCACACGGCCGCCGGACTCACAGTTCAAGTTCTGGCTTCTTCCGCCACCTGCGGATGGGCCGTACCCGAACGGGCGCCCGGTCCGCTCCCTTGTCCGCGCTGTCAGGCGGTTTCTGCACCATTGAATCTTTCGGTCTCAGATGGGACCTGGCATCCGAGTTCGCCCAACCGCTTCCCTTAACGTCCGGGCACCATGGACAACGTCCGGCAAACGGTGTCCAGCCGGGGAACTTGACAACTGGAAGGTTGGCTTTTGCACGCCTGAACTTGGCCGCGCTAGGCACACATGAACCGTCAGTGCACCAGCTTTCAGCCGGCAAGAGGTCGAACGGGGCGCCCGCCGGACCGGCGCCGGCCCTGGCCGATTCTCCCCGAGAGACTGACCCGCCATAACTGGCCAGGCAAACGGAAGCCGCCTCGATCTTGCCCTCACGACCCGCCGGCGTCGCAACGTCGCTCGGTGCGGCTGCTCCCCGGATCCACGGGGCGATTCGCAGGGCAAGTCGTTCACGTGCGCGTAGTAGAATGAAAAGCACCCATGTCCATGATCGCTCCCATTCTCGGTTTCCTGAGGTGCCGAACGCCGGACCGCTGGGTTGCCCGGGCGGTTGCCGACATTCCGACCCTGTTGCAGGATCATGCCTCCCTGGAACTCAAGGCGGCCCAGCAGGCGCAGAGCCTGATCCGGCGCTATGCCGGGCGGACCGGGTCGAAGGGACTGCGGCTGCTGAACAAGATGTCCCGGCTGGCCAGAGAGGAGTTGCGGCACTTCGAACAGGTGCTGGCGCTGATGGAAAGGCGCGGCGTCGAGTATCAACCGATTTCGGCCTCCCGGTACGCCGCGGCGCTGCACAGCCAAGTCCGCAGCCGCGAGCCTGAAAGACTGGTGGACACGCTGATCGTCGGCGCGATCATCGAAGCCCGCTCATGCGAGCGTTTCGATCGCCTGGTGGAGGCGCTGCGGCCTGTAGACCCCGTACTCGCCGACTTCTACCGCTCCCTGGTGAAGTCGGAGGCCAGGCACTTTACCGACTACCTGGCGCTCGCCGAAGACGAGGCCGGGGAATCCGTGGCCGAGCGGATCGACGAGTTCCTGGAATCGGAGCAGGCGCTCATGCTCGAGCCCGATTCCCAGCTACGCTTCCACAGCGGCGTCCCGACTTGACCGGCCCTGCGGGCCTGCGGCCCCCCTGGCGCACTGCCTGCTCAATTCGAAGCAGGCCATGGGCCGCAGCGTGTTCGAAGGCGACGTTGCAGAACGAGTTTCCTTGTATGGAACATGCGTAACTCATTGATTTTGTGTCCGCGCATTGTTCCTTCCGCGACTGCGGGGCGGCGCGATGCGCCGGTGTGGCACGCTTAGGGGTAAACTCGTCACCTACCGACATTCAAGGGATAGTCATGAGGCACGGGATCCTGCTAATGAGCCTTCTGTGGACGCTGTCCGTACCTGCGCAGCAGCCGCAGCCCGCGGACGCTGCCGTCGCGGACGACTACTGCGACGCGGTCATCGAGAAGTGGGACCTGCTCTTTCAGTGGGCGCGGGCAGCCGCTCCCGACATCGAAACGGGATTGGCCGATCTGGACGCCTACGCCGAGCGGGGCCGGCGCCTCGTCGACACGAGCCTCTACTCTTACGAAGCGAGGTTTCTGGAGCGGGCGTATATTCAGGCGATTGTCCTGGCCGTGCAGCTCGCCATTTACGGCGAAGACAGAGTCAACGACTTGACGGAGCAGCTCAAGGAAGGAGCCCGCGCCCAGTGCATCGATGGCGTGCTCGATACCCTGAGCGAGGTCCCGTTGCCGCCCCGACTCTGACGAGGCCGCGCTGCCCGGACTTGTTCAGCGACGTTGCCGCTCGCTCAACGTGAAGCCATCCGCCGGTCGGGAGAGCGAGCGCATCCGCACCGACTTCCTTCCTGGTGTCCATGCGGGCTGACCCGTGACGACGACCCGGTCGCCGGGTTGGAACGCATTCCCGTCGTAGCCCGCTTCCTGCAACCGCCTCAGGCTGCCCCACTCCACGGTCCACTGCTCGGTTTCCCCGGCGTCGTTGCGGACATCGATCAGCAGCGCGAGATGCGGGCGACGGAGCAGAAACTCCGTCACCACTCCCTCCACCGTTCCCGCAATCACGGGAATTCCGAGCCTCGACACATGCTCTATGAACTCGGCTACGCCAAGACCGGCGTACTTCGCCGCGAGACCCTGGGAAAGGCTGCGTTCCCGAAACAGGCCCGTGGCGATGGCTTGCCGGACGCCGGACTCGCTGAGTACCGAGTCGTCGCGGAGGTGGATCAGCAACGCTTCCGGTTCGTGCCGATTGAGTACCATGACGGGTTGCTCGCGCGCCGCGCGCAACGCCGCCGAGGGATTATTCTTCAGTTCGCGAACACTTACGGCTTTCATGGTGAATGTACCTATTTTTTGGCCTGCGCACGGCCGGACGGATTCTGTTAAAATTCCGTGCCGCATTGACTGCCAGTGTCCCGATGGGCGGGTCATGACATCAAACATTCGTATTGAGCAGGTAGATAGCGTGGAACAGTTTGTAAAATTTATTCCCGCTTGCCGTTTATACCGACGGTTGGAGGTTAGACAGAAAGATGGGCAAAACAGAAAGAAATCCGTTGCTGATGACCAAGAAGATGCATCCCCCCCCCCCCCCCCCCCTAAGTTCTGATTCCCCCGGTTTTCCCCGCAAGAGCCCCAAGGCGCTCTCCCTTCTCCTGTTCCCGCTGCTCGGGTTTCTGTGCCTGATGAACGCCACACCCGCTGCGGCGCAGACCACCATCTGGTCGGCGACGCTGACGACGAGGCCGGCTTCTGCGCAAACCGGCTGCTACGATACGAATAGCGAAGCTTCCCATAGGTGCAGTTCGACCTCCACGTTGACGGACGATGATGTTACGGTCGGTAGTACGGTTTATACGATAAAAAGAATCTTGGTGACCAAGAAAGACCCCAACGGTGCCCTGATAATAATATGGGAGGACCCCGCCGACCCGGACACTGCGCACCCGCACACCGCGCTGAGCAGCTACAAGCTCTGCATTGACGACGGGTTCGAATCGAAGCAGCTTGCGTTTGCGGACTCTATTTCGAGTAGCAACTCCCAGGGAAAGTGGACCTTCTGGTCACCTGGAGAGATCGTCTGGGACAACGGCGAAACGATTTCCCTGAGCATTCGTTCGTCCTGCCCGCCCCCCACCCCGTCCCCCGAGGTCTCGATCTCGGCCTCTCCCAACCCCGTGACCGAGGGAGATTCGGTGACGCTGACGGCGACTCTGTCCAGGGCGGTTAAGAGCGATTCCGTCATTCCGTTTGCCGTAGGAGGCGTCAACCGGGGCACGGCGGAGATAGGCGACTACGAGAATTACCGTGAAATCGTGATCCCGGCCAAGCAGACCGCTGGCACGGTTACCTTCGCCACGACACTGGATGAGGACACCGACGACGAGATGTTCACGGTGGAGATTTTCGAGGACAATTTGACCTCGAATCTGGTTGTGGGCAGCGTGAAATCCATCCAGATGAGGATCTTGGACATATGGCCGTCAAAGCACCCGTCCGCCCTGCGGGAGCTCTACCTTTTCGCCGTGGACAACAGACCCTACGCGAGACGCGGGGGATTAGTGGAAGATGATCTTGAACCGTCCTTCCACGGAGACACCCTCAACTACACGGTGCGCGTAGACGACTGGGTGCGGCATATAAGGGTGGGTGCCGGAGTCCGATACAGTAACCCTGAAGACCCGACGAAGGTATCCATCAACGGCGAGCCGGAGGAAACGTATTACTCCTCTCTTTGGGTGGAACCGAAGGATGTCACGCCGATTGAAATCGTGGTGAGGAATCCGGTCGGGGAGTCGCGGACCTACACGGTGAGAGTGCTTCGGGGCAATGCCGAGGCACCCCCCGAGCAGACTTCGACGACGGAAGTACGCCGCGGCGAATCCGGCGGCGGCGGTGGCGGAGGCGGCGGCGAACCCGGCGGTGGCGGAGGCGGCGGCGAACCCGGCGGCGGCGGTGGCGGAGGCGGGGAGCCCGGCGGAGGCGGAGGCGAACCCGGCGGCGGCGCCATCGGCCCGCCCGACACCGAGGCGGCCGCCACGCCGATCGTCGGTCGGCGCGCGCGCGCCATCGGTTCGCCGTACTGTTTCGTGCCCGGGGCCGCCGAACTGGGCGCGCTCGGCGAGAGCACGCGCCTCGCCTACCGGCTGGACAGCAAGCAGGACTTCGACCTGTGCCTGTGGGCGCCGGACCCGAACTGGAGAACGGCCCCCGCCTACGCCTCCTGCCGCGGCGCGGGCGGCGCGCTGCCCGAACACGCAAGCCTCGTCCAGGGCGCCGGCCGGGAGGAATTTTCCGTGGAACGCGCGCCCGGGCTGATGGCCTGCGTCGTTCCCGCCGGAACGGCCGCCGGAGGCGGCGCCTGGCGGCTGCGCATCGCGCCCGACAACACCGGGACGGAGGACACCGAATGACCGCCATGAACCGCGCAGCTTGAATTCAATGGTCAACACGGACCCGGCCCCGGGTTCATCGGGTTTGTAGCTGACGCGGGTGATTTCCGAGTCGGGAAAAACCGAGCAATAGAAATCGACGGCTTCTTCCGCGTTGCCGTCGAACCAGAGAAAGGGAGTGATTGATCTCATCGTGGTTCCTTTCATGGAGTGCAGATCAGACGGTCTCGTGGTAGGTGAGTCGAAACATCGTCTCCGTCAACCAGCGCTTGAACCCGGCGTCATCCATGAAAAGCTTCCGGGCGTCCGCCGCCACCGGGAGGGGGCACAGGCCCGATCTCACCTTCATCGTCCGCCAGCAGGATCTTTTGCGTCGCGCGCTTCTCGACCCGGTAGCTGTCCATGTCGATCGCCTCGAGGATGCCCCTGGAGAGATCGTCTTCCTCCGGTGACGGGAGTTTGGGGATCAGGAAGTTCAGGAAGATGGAGCGCTTTTCCCAGCCGGGGTCGGTGTAGGGGAGTATGCATCCCAGAAACGCGTAGGTCCGCACGAATGCCTTGGCCTTGCCCTTGAAGCGGATTTGCTCGTCCTCGTCGAGTTCTTCGATGTAGGCGGCCACACAATCGTTCAGGATCGGATCGAGCCGGTCCCTGTCCGCTTCGTCGAGGTACTGGGTAACCAGGCTGTCGACTTGCTCCTCTGAGTAGACCTGCGCGCCGTTTAGGTCGGCCACCAAATCGTGCAGCTTGTTGGGGTCCGTTTCGTCGGCGAGAACCGTTCCGCGGTAGTAGGGCTCGAAAGCATCCTGGATGGTGTCGACATCGTTCAGGAAATCCAGAACGAACACGTCGTGCTTGTCGGGGCGGGCTCGGTTCAACCGGGAAAGGGTCTGCACCGCCTTGACGCCAGCGAGCGTCTTGTCCACGTACATCGTGTGCAACAGCGGCTCGTCGTAGCCGGTCTGGAACTTGTCCGCGCAAACCAGGAATCGGTAGGGGTGCTCGCGGAACCGCTCTTCGATCTTCGCGGAGGGAAACCCGTTCAAGCTGGCCTCGGTCTCGGGCTTCCCGCCGAACTCATGCTCTCCCGAAAAGGCGACGATCGCCTTGTAAAGGCTTTTGCGCTCCTTCAGGTAGTCGCAAATGGCGTGGAAATACTGGACGGTCCGCCCGATGCCGTTGGTGACGACCATCGCCCGCGCCTGGCCGCCGATCTTGTTCTGCCGGATCACCTGGTCATGGAAATGGTCGACCATGATCTCGGCCTTGGCGCGGATGGCGTGCTCGTGTCCCTCGACGAAGCGGCGCAGCTTCTTCTGCGCCTTCCTGGTGTCGAACTTCGGGTCGTCTTCGATGGTCTTGGCAAGCTTGTAATAGCTCGATATCGGCGTGTAGTGGGCCAGCACGTCCAGAATAAACCCCTCCTGGACGGCCTGCTTCATGGTGTAGCTATGGAAGGCATGGTGTCTGATCTTGCCGTCCGGTTGGGGGTCCGCGTCGCCGAAAATCTCCAGCGTCTTGTTCTTGGGCGTCGCGGTGAAGGCAAAGTAGCTCGCGTTGGGCAGAAGCTTGCGGGATTCCATCAACCGATTGATCCGGTCCTCGTAGGTCTCGTCCTCCTCGACGCGCCCGGCCTCGGAAAGCGCTCCGGACATGGCCGCGCTGGTGCGGCCACCTTGGCTGGAATGGGCCTCGTCGATAATGATCGCGAACCGGCGTCCGCGTTGCTCGTTGCCGATCTCGTCGAGGATGAAGGGAAACTTCTGCACCGTCGATACGATGATCTTCTTGCCTTCCTCGATGAACCGGCGGAGATCGCCGGATCGTTCGGCATGCCCGACGGTGGCGCCGATCTGGGCGTATTGCTTGATCGTGTCGCGTATCTGCTTGTCGAGGATGCGCCGGTCGGTGACGACGATGATGGAATCGAAGGCCACGGACCCCTTGTGCTCCAGACCAATGAGCTGGTGTGCGAGCCAGGCGATCGAGTTGCTCTTGCCGCTGCCGGCGGAATGCTGGATGAGATATCGTTTGCCCGCACCGTTTGCCGCGGCATCGGCCAGCAGATGCCGCACAACATCGAGTTGGTGATAGCGGGGCCAGATCTGGGTTTTGCTCTTGCGGCCGGTCTTCTCGTCCCTGGACTCGACCACCTGCGCGAATTTCTCAAGGATGTTGGTCAGGTTCTCGCGGACAAGCACCTTGCGCCACAGGTAGTCGGACTTGATGCCGCTGGGGTTGGGCGGGTTGCCGGCCCCGTCGTTCCACCCGAGGTTGAACGGCAGGAACCACGACCTCTTGCCTTTCAGGTGGGTGCAGAAGCGCACCTCGTGGTCGTCCACCGCGAAGTGAGCCACGCAGCGGCCGAACTCGAACAGCTTCTCGCGCGGATTGCGATCCCGCTTGTACTGCTCGATGGCGTCATCGACGGTTTGCTTGGTCAGGCTGTTCTTCAACTCGAACGTGAGCACCGGCAGGCCGTTGATGAACAGCGCAATGTCCAGCGACCGCTGCCTCTCGTCGCGGCTGTAGCGCAGTTGCCGGGTGACGGTGAAGCGGTTCCGCTCGAAGCGTTCCTTTGCTTTTTCGTTGCCGGGAGACGGCGTGCCGTAGAAGAGATCCAAATGGTGCGGGCCATGTTTGACGCCATGGCGCAGGACATCGATGGTGCCGCGCTTGGCGATCTCGCCCTGCAGCCGCGCGAGGAACTTCCGCCGGGTTGGGCCATCTTCGTCCAGCGACAGCGATTCCGCGGCCTCGGGCTGGGTGGCGCGAAGGAACGCGGCAAGCTGAACAGGATCGACGCAGTATTCGCGGTCGTAGTCGAGCCAGTTGCCGCCGCTCCAACCCACGCCGCCGTAACCGGTCGCCGGTTCGCCGACGGTGGGCGTCGCGGGCGGCTCGCAGGGATGCCCCGCGAGCGCGGTGCAGATCAGGCGTTCGAGGCCGCGTTCGGAGGTGTCGGTGGTCATGGCAGTTCGATTGGCTCTTTCAGCAGCCTGATCGGTTGATGACTGGACCGACATGGCGCAGAGAGCCGGTCTTGCCGAGGCGTCTGAGACAACAATTCATCAAATGACCGTCAAATAAAATGGAACGGAAAAACCATAACAATATCAATCAAATACGCTCCATCCGCCTCGAAAGACAGCGAAATTGCAAGCAACTCATCAAATAAGAACCCGGTTTTATGGTCGGGTGCCGCCCCCAAAACGGCAGGTAACTTCGGCTCCTTGGGTCTCGTTGATCAAGCCGCAAAATCGACCAATTCGTCAAATGACCGTCAAATAAAACCAAAACAAAACAATTGTATTAATATCAGTCAGTTATAGCTATCCAGCCTGCTGCAGAATTGGCTGTTGACAGTTTCCCGTCAAATAGAATGTCCGGTCTCGTTGGAAGGCGTCACCGCCCAGAACGGCAGATAAGAGCGGTACCGGGGCCCCGTCGAAGGATCCGCGATCACGATCATGCCGGCCTGCAGGGCATCATTCAGCAGGCGGGAAGCGACGGCCGCGTTTCGGCTGGAAATGCCCAATCGCTCGCGCAAAGTCGCGTTGGTGGTCTGCTCGCTCATCACGTAACGCAGGCATGCATGTTGATAGACCGCGCGTATCCTGTCTCTCCTGGTCATTTCCTTCAGGCTCCTGGACGCGAATATCGTCACTCGCGTCGCCCCGGGCGGAGTCTCGAATAGCGGAGCCGGTAGCTGGGCCAACTCGATCGCGAGCATCGCCTTGTCGATCCCGCTGCCGCGTTCCTCGCAGATGCCGAAGCGGCGCATGAGTGCAGCCATGGATTCGTTCCGGGACCGGGGCGGCGCGTCGATCAATCGATCCGTTGCGACCAGCGATTCGCCCGGATTCGAGATTTCGATCCGGTCGGCGAAGATCTCCACCATCGGTCCTGCGCCGGTAACCGCCAGATCCTGATGGATCAGCATGTTCGCCACCAGTTCCCGAATGGCAATTCCGGGGAATGTGGACACGACCTCCCGAATCGCATTGCCGATTATCTCGCTGGCCGGAAGCAGGGCGCCGATGTATTCGAGCAACTGTTCGAATCCCGCCGCATATCCGCGATCAAAGACATGTTCGCGGGTGGTTTCCATTTTTCCCTTACCCGCGTACTGAATTACCCGCACCGCCTTTCGTTGGAGCGTCGGAAAATCTCTCAAGTCACCAGCAAGCAGAGTGGCGCCAAGTCCGGTCAGATCCCAACTGCCCGCCTCGTTATCTTTAAGCAGTCCGTCCGCATGCAGTGCGCTGGCGACCACGGCTGGATCCTGTGGCACGGGAAGCTTCAGCAGCTTGAAATAGGCGGGCCAATCCAGCAACCTCAGCGCACCGTCGGTCGTCAACCCGCTGTGGATGACCCGTCTCTCGAAGGGTATTCGATCAAAGATGCGCCACAATGCCCGTTCCCGTTCGGGTGCCTCTCTGAGTGGCTTGTTGACCGAGCCGATGCGAATGTAATCCACGCCCCGGAACCGCACGGGGACATTCGTTGCACGGTCGATTTCGGCGATAACGATTCGTTTGCCGTCCAGATCGACGATGTGAAAGCCGAAATGGATCCTGGGATCCAGCAATCGCAAGAGCCAATTTTCCAGCGGTTCGTTCCCTTTCTTCGCGGTACCTGGGTCAAAGGTGGTTCCCACCAGCGTGCCCGTACCGTCCTCCACTCCCCAAATCAGGTAGCCGTAGCGTTGTTCGTTCAGCGCCGCTCCGTTAGCCAGCGCCGAGATATATCGACCGACTTCTTGTGGGTCGGCATGGTTCTGCTTGTACTCGACCCACTCCGTCTCGCCGTCCGGGCGGCACAGCGCGCGGACGAGGGCGACGTAGTCCTTTGTGGAGCGCGGCGGGTTCATGGCATGCGCTCAACGCGCCAGATCAGTTCTCAACTCCCGTGCCTCGTGTTCCAGCACGGCGCGAACCTGTTGCTTGCTGACATCCGGAAACCACTGGACGAATTCGTCGATTGTGGCGCCGGCCTCCAGATTTTCGAAGAGGGCATGCACCGGGACCCTCGTTCCAGAGAAGGCCCAGGCTCCACTGAGCTTGCGGGGGTTACGTTCAACCGCTGGGCAGTTCGTCCAGTCCGTCACGTGTTCGCCTCCTCTGCAATGCCGGGTTCGGGCTTATGTGAATTTGTCCCAGCCTGCATTGTATCGATTCCGTTCCCGCACGCGGTGGCGTTCATGTCCGGTAACTCCGCCGCCGCCTCACGCACATCGAGCTTGCCGGTGACGACATCGGCGATGAGGCGGGTGCGGTATTCGTTTGCCAGACTAATTTGGCGCCGCGCGTTTCGAATCCCAGTGCTCGTGAACTGAGCTTCGCAATCTATGGCACCGGCTATTTGAACCTGTTCGTCCGGCGGAGGACAGGGTGCCGGCATTCGTTTGAAATCCTCCCAATACAGCCGATTGCGGTCTTTGACGATTCCACGAGAGTACTTGTCCACTTCAGTCATGTATGCGCCCGTATGAAACAGATGGTCAAAGTAACGTGGTTCGGTTCCCGCTCGCGGTTTGGCAACGACATATGCTGGGCTGACCAGACCATCTACTGGCGCCAAACCAACCGCTCCTTGCCACATTCTCATCATGTTGTATGCGATATCGCCCTTGACGGCTCGCTTGTACATATTGCGATCTGACATCATCTGCTTTCTTTTGGAGTTCTCGAAATCGCGTACACGAATACCTGACCTCAGCGACACCTCCAAGATTGGAAGTTCCGGATACCCTACCTCATGGCGCTGAATGAAAAGCTGTCCATTTCTGACCACCTGCCAGTGCGTCGGCACGTTCTCCAGCCACTCGACGCCGGAGGGCTTGTAGGTCGGGTAGGGCTCCCCGGACCGGATGTCGATCCGGCCGGTGACGGCGTCGTGGACGAGTGTTTGCTTCTGTTCCTCCAGCAGGACGATCAGTTCCTTCTTGGCGCGGATGTAGCGGTCGATCCGATCGGTGGCGTGGTCCAGGAAGCGGGCGATGGCGGTTTGTTCAGAGAGGGGCGGAAGCGACAATCGGAAGCTTCCCAGTTTCGCCCTTGAGAGTTCCGCGAACGTAGTTCCCTGTCCAAGTGATTGCAATTCAGAACGGGCGGATTTCAGCACTTCATATAGGTATTCTGGCGCAATGCTGACATTTGGAACCAATAGCTTGCACCCCTGATTTGTACATCCCGCAGACGAAAGGATTCCCAGATGACCAATGGGCGCACGAGTAGACATAACAATGCTATTCCGGGCGGCGAGAGATGTACCGCATGATGCGTGTCCCTGCGCCGTGATTTTTCTCGCGCTGTCAGTAACTCGCCGACTTTGAAGTGTTCCGAGGTCTTCCGGGGTGACCCAGAGAATGTCGCCGTCCCAATACTCCTCCCTGCTTGTCGAGGGCGTAGCTCCGTTCAGGATAAACGCCGCTGCCCGTAGCCGCCGCACCTCCCAATGCGCCGGCACCTCCCCCAGCCACTCCACGCCCGAGTCCCTCATCCGCGGATACGGCTTTAGCCCCGCAAGCATTGCCTCACCCGAAGAGGGTTTCACGGACGTCTCGCTTCGACTGTCCGACAAATTCGGCCACATCGGCCAGGGTACAGGCGGACAACCTGCGGGACATCCTCATCGTCGAAGTGGCAGCGAACCGCATCTCGCGCCATTTCCTTCAGGTTGGCCCAGTCGTCGCCCTGCGTAAAAATGCCGTGGCCGAGCGCCCGTGCCTCGTATCCGCCTTCCGGCGACTCGGTGACTTCAAAGATGAACTCCGTCGGGCTCATGGCTCGTTCCCTGCAACGCCTTTCCTCTCGGCTGCCATCTTGGCGCGGATCCAGCGAACAAAAGCGATGCAGTCGAATTGACCGTCGACAGAGCTGCCAGCGTCTCCTTCACTTCCGCTTCCCCACCACGGCAGGCGCGTTGCGTCGATCTCCGCGTGCGGCGCTTCGTAAGGATAAGTCCGGTAATACTCGACGATCTGGCTGGGAGACATTCCCTTTGTCTCCTCTTCAATCTCGGTGCGCGCCAATTGCACGAATCGTCGGCTGTCAAACTGATCGGGTGTTTCGTGCGACACGGCCAATTTCCTCCGGTGTCAAGATCCGCAGTTCTGTGTGTCCCATTCGGCGATTCACTTCATTGTAGGCTCTGAGTCGGTATCGAGAAACCATATGCCTGAAATTCCAACTCGCCAATACATCGACCTTGGCGCAGGTTGCCAGCGCGACATGCCTCGCGTCAGCCCGGTTCGCCCTTCCGATGGCCCCCGCGTCGACGTAGGCGTCCGCGAGGCGGACCGCTTCATCCGTCACGGCTATCGACTCCGTGGCCTCAGCGGGCAATTGCTCCAGCGTGTCCCGTACGGCTTGGGGCGCGCCCACGAGCTCCCTGAGCAACAGTTCGGAATGGACAAGCACCGCGCTCCCATCCCTGAACAAATCGATGAGCGCCTGTGATGTCTCCCGGAACTCTTCGTCATGACAGCCGCCTATGACCGATGTGTCCACGTATATTCTAAACTTGGCACCGTAATCCGGGCGTGGTTCCCGCACTCCGGGCAGGCCGCCTAGAAGGCCCGACGACCCGCGCTCCAGCGCCAGTATTTCCGCTCGGATTTCCTCAAGCGTCCGCATCGGCTGCGGCTTGTAAAAGTAGCGGCTGAAGCTGATCTCGTAGCCGATCCTGGCGCTGTCCGGCCGGTACCAGGCGTCTGGGGCGTAGGGCAGTACCTCGCGCGTCAGGAAGGCGTTGATGCCGCCTTGCTCCTGTAGTGGAATCTGCTCGGTGTCGCGCAGTTCCGTATCCGGCTCGTACTCGACCGCGACGGTCTTGTCGTCGATGGTGTCCTCGAACAGCCCGTGCAGCGGGTCGTGCTCGACGCTGCGTTTGTGAATCCGCCGGATGACCGGCGGCGCATGCTCGTTGCGTCTGCCGGCTTCCTTGAGTTTCTTGATCTCGCTCGGCTTGTAGGCGCGTTTCTCGATCCCTTCAATGCGCAACGGTCGTTCCACAGTCACCTTCCAGTAGCCAAAAGCTTCATTATCGAAGATCCTGCTCTGCTCCGCCTCTTCGAAATCCAGAAATATCCTGCAGATACGCTCGATGTCGTCCTCGCCCAGTTCGCAGTTCTTCTTGCCGAGGTTCTTGCGCAGCGGCCGGAACCACTGGGTCGCGTCGATCAACTGGACCTTCCCCTTGCGGTGCTCCTGCTTCCGGTTCGTGAGCACCCAGACGTAGGTGGCGATGCCGGTGTTGTAGAACAGGTTGAGCGGCAGGGCGACGATGGCTTCCAGCCAGTCGTTCTCGATTATCCACCGCCGGATGTTGCTCTCGCCCTGGCCAGCAGCGCCGGTGAAGAGCGAACTGCCATTATGTACCTCGGCGATGCGGCTGCCGAGCGGCGTGTCCTGCTTCATCTTGGAGAGCTTGTTGGCCAGGAAAAGCATTTGGCCGTCGCTCGACCGTGTGGTCAGCGAGTATTCCGGGTTTCCGCAGTGCTCGATCACGAACCGCGGGTCGCGCATGTGCTTCTTGCCGCCCATCCGCTCCAGGTCGGTTTTCCAGCTCTTGCCGTACGGCGGATTGGAGAGCATGAAGTCGAATGTGCGCGACGGAAACGCGTCGTTCGCCAGAGTCGAATGTTCGGGTCCGCCGACGATGTTCCCGGCGGCCTCTCCCTCGCCCTTCAGCATCAGGTCGGCCTTGCAGATGGCGGCGGTCTCCGCGTTGATTTCCTGGCCGTACAGGACCGTGGAGACCTTCTTGCCTTGTTCCGCCGCCAATTCCTCCAGCGTCTCCTCCGCCAGCGTCAACATTCCCCCGGTCCCGCAGGCACCGTCATAGAGGGCGTATGTGGTGGACTGGATCCGGTCGGCGATGGGCAGGAACACCAGCTTCGCCATGAGACGGACCGCATCGCGCGGAGTCCAGTGCTCGCCGGCCTCCTCGTTGTTCTCTTCGTTGAAGCGGCGAACGAGTTCCTCGAACATCGTGCCCATTGCGTGGTTGTCGAGGCCGGGCAGCTTGACGTTCCCGTCCTTGTCCTTCACCGGCTCGGGGCTCAGGTTCACCGTCGGGGACGTGAACTTCTCTATCAGGGCCCCAAGCGCGTCGCCCTTGCTGAGCCGCGGGATCTGGTTTCGGAACTCGAAGTTGTCGAGGATTTCCTGCACGTTCGGGGAGTACCCGTCGAGGTAGGCTTCGAAATCGGCCTTGAGCTGGGCCTGACTGGCTCGCGCCCGGAGGTCGCTCAACGTGAACTTCGAGGTGTTGTAGAAAGCCTGTCCCGATGCTTGGCACAAGGCGGCGTCCTGGTCGACGACCCCAGCGCCGTCCAGCATGTCCTTCATGTCCAGCACGGCCTGCTTTGTTCCCTCAAGCACGACATCGAGCCGGCGCAGCACGGTCATGGGCAGGACAACGTCCCGATACTTGCCGCGGGTGTAAAGATCGCGGAGGACGTCGTCGCAGATGCCCCATATGTAGTTCGCGATCCAGTTAATGTCGGCGTTGGTCATGTTTGTCCTTGAACGTTCACGGGCGATGCCGGGAAGCAGGCTATTTTAGCCAGGTGGGGATGAGTGCGCGGCATCTCCTGCCGATTGAGGCGCTGGCTTATCTGGAGATTACGGGCAATGGTTCCGGCTGCCCCGCGATATATACTCGCCCACCGATTCGTTAGAGCTACGGATCGGCAATATCGAGAATCGAGCATGCGAATCGCTTTCGGACTCCACCTTGACGGCCTGAACCCGGCGGCTCCGCGGAACGCGGCGGGCGAAATCACGCTCGGTCCAATGGGTTTCCTCCAGGTGCTGGAAGGGCAGCTCGGGCTGCCGACGCCGAACACGCACCCGAGCGAGGCGCCTTTCGGCTATCTTCAGTGCCTGCGGGAGGCGTCGACGCCGGACAGGTTCTTCCACCGGTCGCTGGAAATCGATCCGATCAATGTCGCACGCACGCTTCTGGATTGGCGGGCACGGTGGTACGAGGCCGGTTGGGACGGCACGTTTCCGGACGATGCGCACGCGCGCTTGGCCGATATGGCTGCCGTGGAAGCCATCGCCAGGCATCGCGTGCCGCCCACGCACGGGGAGCGCCTGCAGCGCGTGGCGGAGGCGCTCGCCGAGCGCCGGACCCAGATCGGGCAGGTCGAGCTTCACACGCCTGTCGGGGACCTTCCGCATGCTTGGCAGCAGGTGGTCCGCGCCTTGCCGTGGGTCCCCGCGCCCGGACTCGAACTCGCGGTAACCGGTCTGCGGGATTCCGATCTTGCGCGGGTGCAGAGGCGGCTGCTGTCGATGGCCGATCGTGACGAGGATGGCGGCGCGGAACGCGAGTCCCTGCAGGGCGACGGTTCACTCGTTTTGGTGAAGTCCGCCTCGAAGGACCTCTCTGCGGACGCGATCGCCGAATTCCTGCTGGAAACCGGGGGAATCGGCAGAACGCTCCTGGTTGCCGAGGTCGACGGAATCGTGCTGGATAACGCGCTTGAACGCGCGGGTTTGCCGCGGTGCGGTTTTCGGCACTACACGCGGTTTCGGTCGGCCACGCAGGTATTGAAGCTCGCTCTGGCGTTGGTGTGGGAGCCGGTGGACCCGCACCGGATGCTGCAGTTTCTGCTTCATCCCAGCGGTCCTCTGCCGAGGTGGATACGGTGGCGGCTGGCCGATGCCGTGGCTGCGTCTCCCGGCATCGGCGGCCCGGCATGGATCGATGCCATTGAGGGAATTGCTCAAACGCTGCGGGAACATTACGAAGCGGGGGAGAAGGAGGTCGAGCGGTATCGGTCCGACATCGCATTCTGGCTGGAGGCGGAGCGATACGATCCCGATACAGGAGCACCCCTGGAAGCGCTCTTCCAGCGGACAGGGCGTATCTCGGCCTGGGCGAGCACGCAAACCAATACCGTGGAGAGCGAGTCCGAAGCTGCAATGTTCGCGGCGGCCCATGGCCAGGCAAACGCACTTCTGACGGAACTGGAGGAACTTCGGCAAAACGGCGCCCGGCGCATCGAACGGCTCGAGCTGCAGCGGCGGATCGACGAGGTGACGACCGATGCGCCGGACCCATCGACCTACGCCGAGGCCGGGCGCGCAAGGGCGACCACCGCGCCGGCTGCGGTGACGGGTTCCTGGCCGACCGTGGTCTGGTGGAATCTCGCGCGCGAGTCGACTGCCATCTCCTATCCCTGGTCGCGGCGGGAGCTCGACGCGCTGCGCGCATCCGGCGTGGACCTGCCGGAAATCGACGACATCGTTCGCCGGCGCAGCCGGGAATGGCTGAGGCCACTGTGCAATGCGAGCGAGCGTCTTGTCTTGGTCGTGCACCATGACGAACGCGGGACGCATCCGCTGTGGACACGCATCGAGAGCCTGTTCGACGGGCTGGCGACGGTGGAGATCGAGCCGGTGTTACTGCGGGGAGGCGCAACTCTCGAGCCGCTCGGAATCCGCACGCGCGAGTTGCCGCTCAGGCAATTGCGCGCCCCCCGAAGGTGGTGGTCGCTGCCGGTGGAATTTCCCGTGGCGCCGCGCGAAACCGAATCCTATTCCAGTCTTGCCAAGCTCTGCGACTACCCGCACGAGTGGGTATTGCAGTACGCCGCGCGGCTCCGCGCCGGCCGCGCCGCCGCGGTGATGGACGGTACCCGCCTGTTGGGCAACCTGGGTCATCGGCTATTCGAGGAGTTCTTTTCGACGCAGGTGGACTGGCGAAACATGCCGGACAAAGCCGTGCGTGACTGGGTACGCTCCAAACTACCCGGCATTGTCGAACGCGAAGGCGCCGTGTTGCTTGGGCACGGACGCGGCGTGGATCGCCAGCGAGTCGCGGCAACGCTGGAGCGGGCGCTGGTCCGGCTCCTCGAACACCTCCGGCCGGCAGGAGTGGTGGAGGCGGCGGCCGAGGACTCGGGGGAGGCTCCGTTCGAGGGGCGCCGCCTGACGGGCACCATCGACCTGTTGTTGACCCGCGGCAACGGGCAGCGCGCCGTTCTCGACGTCAAGTGGGCCGGAGAGAAATACCGCGGCGGTTTGCTGGCGGAGAATCGCGCCCTGCAGCTTGCCACCTACGCCTACATGCAGAAGAGCAGGGACGGGAGCGACACATGGCCCGCAGGCGCATTCTTCATCCTCGCGACCGGAAACGTGCTCGCCGCCAACCGGGCAAGCTTCCCCGATGCCATCGTGCACTCGCCGGAGGACGGCAGCGGTACGGCGGAGCTTTGGGATCGCCTCCGGGTCACGTGCGATTGGCGTTGGGAGCAACTGGGAGCGGGGCGGATCGAGGTCGTCACGGACCATACCGAACCGGACGAACAGTCGGCTCCTCCGGACGAAGGTCTCCGCTCGGTTTCGGGAGGCGATCCTTACGATGACTTCACGCGCCTGACCGGGTGGGAGAGTTCCCGATGAATGGCCAACGGCGCGGTGCGCAAGCGGAACAGTCGGAACGGCGAGTGCGGTCGGTGGGAGAACACGGCGTGAGCGTCCGGAACTGCGGACGCGACCGGTGGGAGAACACCGCGTGAGCAGCAAGAAGCGGGACCTCGAACACGTACGCTTCATCAGCGCCGGATCCGGCAGCGGCAAGACGTACCGCCTGACCCGGGAACTGGAACAGGCGCTTGGCGAGGGCCGGGTGATGCCCGCGGCCGTGATCGGCACGACGTTCACGGTCAAGGCAGCGACGGAACTTCAGGACCGGGTGCGGACGCGACTGATCCGCAGCGGGCGGCCCTTGCTTTCGGCGCAGATGGCGCAGTCCCTCATCGGCACCGTGCACGGCGTCTGTGCCCGCCTGCTCGGCCGGTTTGCGTTCGAACTCGGACTCTCGCCGGAGATCAACGTCGCGGGCGCCGAAGACGGCGCGCGTCTGTTCAACCAGGCACTGGACGAGGTACTGAGTGCCGATCGGGTGCGCGAGATGAACCTCCGCGCCCAGCGCCTGGCGCTCGTGGACGACCGCGCCGGCACGGGCTGGCAGGACCATGTAAGCAGAATCGCCCAGGAGGCGAGGAGCAACGATATCGACCCGGCCGATCTGCCCGGGATGGGCCGGGAGAGCGCGAAGCGATTGCTCGGCTACTTTCCGGAGGCCACTTGCGGAGCGGAGGCGTCGGAGGCGCTGATTGCGGCCGTCGAGAATGCCATTGCAAGTATCGACCTCGTAACCGATACCACCAAGGGTACCCGCGGATACGTTGCCAGACTGCGCAACGCCGCGGCGGAACTTCGGCGCGACGAATGCCGATGGACGATGTGGATTTCGCTAAGCAAGGCGGGTCCGACCAAACGCAGCGAGGATGCGGCCATCCCCGTGCGGGCCGCGGCCGCCTGCTACGACCGTCACGCGGACTTTCACGGCGACATACGCGGCTACATCGAGGGCGTATTCGCGATCGCGGGGGAAACCCTCGACCGGTTCCAGGGCCTGAAGACCGCGCGCGGCCTCGTCGACTACCCCGACATGGAACAACTCACGCTGCGCGCTCTCGACGAGCCAGCGGTGGCCGAGCGGCTTTCCGAGGAGGTCCGGTTGCTGCTGGTGGATGAGTTCCAGGACACCAATCCGATGCAACTGGCGCTGTTCATGAAATTCGCCCGCTTTGCCGGCGAGGTGTTCTTCGTCGGAGACGTCAAGCAGGCCATATTCGGTTTCCGGGGCAGCGATCCGGAGCTTGTGGGAAGCACGCTCGACGCGCTCGTCGCCCGCGGCAGCCGGCTCGACGTGCTCGATCGCTCGTGGCGCTCGCGGCCTTCGCTCGTGCGTTACCTGAACGCGGTATTCGGTGAAGCCTTCCAGCGCGATGGGATGAGTCCCGATCGGATCGAGCTATCGCCGCAGCGCCCCGAAATCGACGGGTCGCCGGCGGTGGTGCGCTGGACGCTCCCGAAGGGGAAACGTGAGGTACAGGCCGGCGCACTGGCGCTCGCCATCTCGGAATTCGTCGGCTCCGGGCATCGGGTGAGCGACCCGGAGACGGGCGAAGTGCGGGCCGTCACCTACGGCGACATCGCGGTGTTCGCCGCGACCAACGGCCACGTCCAGGAAATTGCCAGAGCACTGCGCCTGTGTCGGGTGCCCATGAAGATTACCCTGGCCGGGCTCCTGGAAACGCCGGAAGTGTGCCTTGCAAGGGCGTGCCTGCGCCGGCTAAACGATCCCTCCGACACCCTTGCCACGGCAGAAATCCGGGCCCTGGGCGCCTGCGAGGAGCCGGAAGAGTGGCTTGCGGACCGGCTGTGCTGGCTGGCATCCGGGGAACGGGAACGGGACTGGTCGGTGGCCGACGATCCCATCGTGTCCCGCATCGCCCACCTGCGCGGCCAGACGATGACGCAGTCGCCGGTGGAGATCCTGGCGCGGGTGCTCAACTACGTCGGCGTCCGCCCGATCGTGACCGCCTGGGGGCCGGACGCCATCACCGCCGCCCAGCGCCAGCGCAACCTGGATGCCTTCCTCCACCTCTCGGTCGAGTACGAGAACCATTGCGCATCGCAGCACGAGGCGGCGACGCTCACCGGGTTCCTGTTCTGGCTCGAGAATCCGACGTCCCCTGAGCTGGATCTGCAGCCGGTGGTCACCGGCGGCGATGCCGTGCACGTGCTGACCTACCACCGCGCAAAGGGTCTGGAGTGGCCGGTGGTGGTCGCGACGGACTTTTACTACGTGTGGCGGCCCCGGATCTGGGACGTTCGCGTCGAATCCGGCTCGGACGACCTCGACCTGGACAATCCGCTCGATGGGCGGGCCATCCGCTTCTACCCGAACGTCTTCGGCAGGAACATCAGGGGCGTTCCCGTCCTGGACAACATCATGTCGTCGGAGGAGGGCGCGAGGACCGCCGCCGCAGCGGAGGCCGAAGGGCGCCGCCTGGCTTACGTGGGCATGACCCGAGCCCGGGACACCCTTATCATCGTCCTGCCGCCATCGGGGCCGCGCAGCGGTGCGTGGCTCGGCAACTTCAACTCCCGGCATCTGGTTCCTGCAAGCGACGAACACCCCCTGCCCGACGGTGAGCCTATCCCCTCGGCGGTGGTGGATCTGCCAACCGCTGAATCCGCGGCGCCGGCGCCGGCTCCATTTGCACCGGCCTGGTTTGCAGAGCGATCGCCGAGCGAGGTCCGACTCCGGGAGCGGCTAAGCCCCTCCGATGCCGGCCCCGTCAAGGGGGCCACCGTAGGCAAGAGGGTCGAGATCGGGCCGCGAATCGCCGTTCATTCCGACGACATGGGGAAGGTCGGCACGGCGCTGCACGCGGTGATCGCGGCAGAGCTTGTCAATCCGCACAGCGACGATGCGGTGGACCGCGCTGCGGCGCTCATCCGCAATGGAGCAGGCGAGGGGGCATTGTCCCCTCGCGATGCCGTCGATTGCGCGCGACGCCTGATGGACGCGGTCAACGCCGTATTCGCTCCCCGCCGCATGCTGGTCGAGCACCCTGTCGAACTCGTCCGGGACAACGGCCAGGTGCTGCGCGGCTGGATCGACCTTCTGCTGGAAACCGGGCAGGGGTGGGTCGTGATCGACCACAAATCCTCACCGCGCCCGCGATCGGAATGGCCCGACGAGGCGCTGGAATACTCGGGCCAACTCGCCGCCTACGCGGACGCGCTAGGGGGAGCCGGCCTCCAGTGCGCCGGATGTTGGGTTCACTTCCCCGTCAGTGGCGGGCTCGTGGAAGTGGCACTCCCAGAAACTAGCTCGGAGTAAGTCTCCCGCTTTGCCTGGGCCTTCCTCAGGCGAGCGCCGTCTCGAACAGCACCAGCAGCCGGCTCCACGCCCGTTCGGCCTGCGCTTCGTTGTAGACCGCTGAATCCGGCGGGCACCAGCCGTGCAGCGCTCCCTCGTAGACCTCGATCTCCGCGGGCAGTCCGGCGGCGTCGAAGGTCTCGCGCAGCACGTTCTTCGCCTCGGGATCCTCCATGTCGTCGTTCTCGGCGATGGCGAACAGGTAGTGCGCCTCCATCTCCGCGACAAGCAGGTGAGGGCTGTTCGGCTGGTCGGTCACGAGACCTCCGCCGTGGAACGATGCACCGGCGCCGACGCGATCCGCGCGCGCCCAGGCGGTGCGCATCGTGATCGGGCCGCCCATGCAGTATCCGGTCGTGCCCATCTTGCGGTCCGGATCGACGGCATCCTGGGCGTCGAGGAAATCGACGAAGGCCCGCGCGTCGGAGATGTGGGTGTCGGCGTTGAGCGCGCGCGCGAGCGGAATGACCGTGTTTCGGGTGTCCTCGTCCTGGAAGCTCGCGCCCTCGGGTACGACCGGTGAGCGCACCGAGCGGTAGAAGGGATTGACCACGAGTACGGAGTAGCCCGACTCGGCGAGCCGCCGGCCCATCTGCCGGAACGCCGGACGCAGGCCCAGAATGTCGGGCCAGATCAGCACCCCGGGATGGGTTCCGGAAGCGGGGTGCACGAAGAAGCAGTCCGCGACGCCATCGGGGGTGGTGACCTCGACGTCCTGTTCGGTGACCGCCTGCGCATTGGCCGCTCGCGGCAGCAGCGCCGCGAGCCCGGCCCCCGCCGACAGCGTGCCGAACTCACGCCGGGTCAATTCATTTTTGCCGTCCAGATACTCGCTGGATTCCCTGAATGTTCGATCATCGCACATGACTTGCTCCTTGTTGTCCTGATGGCTGTTTTCCCTGGCCAGAGTCTACACCGTTCCTCCGGTCAGGTCCCGATCGGCGCACGTGACCGCATTCGCGCTGTAACCCATCCACCTTCCGGCCGCCGGCACTCGGACGACCTCAGCCAGGACTAGCCGTTCGATGGGCGGGCCATCCGCACTACATTGAATCGGCAGAGCCGTACCGATAACGTTTCTACCCGCGCCGTCAGGGATCGAAGTTGTCGGGCAATGCGAAGGCTACGTAGGAAGCGCCGCTGCCGGCATCTTCGGCTCCCGCCCTCGCAGTGGCCTTGCCACCGCCCGCTGCGATGACGATGTACTGGCGGCCGCCGATCCGGTAGGAGATCGGTGTGGCATGGCCGGCCGCCGGCAACACGGTCTCCCACAGCAACTCGCCCGAGAACTTGTCGAAGGCCCGGAGCTTGCGGTCGAAGATGGTAGCGGCGATAAATACCAGACCGCCCGCGGTCACTAACGGGCCGCCGTAGTTCTCGCTGCCCGTGGGTTCCGCGCCCGATTCGGCCAGTTCTGGATACTCTCCGAGCGGAACGCGCCAGGCGTAATCGCCCGTATCGAGGTCGATGGCGTTGAGCGTTCCCCAGGGCGGTTCGATAGCCGGATAGCCGTCGGGATCCTGGAACCTGGCGGCTTCGGCAAGCGTATAGGGGCTGGTGACGGCCGCGTTGGCCGACCGGGTCTCGCGGGCCAGTTGTGTGTCGGCGGCCGCCATGGTTTCCCGCCCCGTCAATACGTATTCTCCCACCGCGTACAGCGCGTCGGCGCCGAGTCCGCGGAATCCGGGCATGGTGCCGGAGCCGAGCGCCACGAATTGCACCACCTCCAGCAGCGAATGGTGCTCGCCCAGACCCGTCAGTGGCGGTAACTCGGCCGTGCCGCGCCGATCGGCGCCGTGACAGACCGCGCATTCGCGGTCGTAGATTTCGCGACCGTTGATGACGTCGCCGGACTCCGGCCGTTCGGACAGACGCACCAGCCAGGGTACGTCGTTGGCGTTCAGATACAGCAGGCCGGTCTCTGGATCCCAGGCGCCGCCGCCCCATTCCGCGCCTCCGTCCAGGCCCGGCTGCATGATCGTCCCCGTGAGGCTCTGCGGAGTGAACTGCCCGCCGCTTCTGTACTGGCGGAATCTCTCCAATACCGAACGCGCGGATGTCGCCGTAGGCCGAGGGCAGGAACTCGCTCACCGTGCTGCCCACGATCAGCATCTCCCCGAAAATGACGCCCGGCGTCGTCAACTGCACGGACAGCGCTTCCGGGTCCCGGTCCAGGTGCTCGCGCAGATCGATTTTTCCCTGGTCTCCGAAGCCCCGTACCGGTTCCCCGGTGCGCGCGTCCAGGGCGTACAGGTGATGGCGCAGACCCGCAAACAACCGTGCGTCATCGTCCCCGGACCAGTGAGTGACGCCTCGCACCCGGTACCGGCCCAGCGCCGGGCGGCCTTCGAAAGGGTCGAACTGCCAGATGATCTCGCCGCTGGCCGCGTCTGCCGCGATTACCTTCAGTTTGGGAGAAACCACGTAGATCACACCGTCGATGACCAGTGGCTGGGCGTACATTTCCCTTCCCGGGAAGAGGTCGCCGGTATCCAGAACCCATGCCACCTCGAGTTCGCCGACGTTGGCGCGGTCGATCTGGTCCAGGTGGGAGTAGTGGCCGTTGTCGTAGCCGCCGTGGTAGGCGGGCCAGTCGGTGTCCACCTGTGCGCGCGCAGCGCAAGCGCCCGCCAGGGCCAGAGCCGCGCCGGCCAGGCGGCGGCCGTGTCCCGCGGTCAGGTGCCTTGCGATTTTGCGTTGTCGCATTTGCCTATCGCCGGAAAACTGCCTACTGTATTTGTCGATTCCATCGGGGCACGATGGTGGCTATACGATCATCGTACCCGGTCGCTGCCGCGGGGAAAAACATCGATGGCATTGTCGGGCAATCACGAAGTCGTTGTCGTCGGTTCCGGGGCGGGAGGCGGCATGTCCGCGTACCTGCTGACCCGGGCGGGTATCGGGGTGGTACTGGTGGAGGCGGGCCGCGATTACAACCCGTTTACCGAAACGCCCATGTTCAATACCAGCCACGAGGCTCCGTTGCTTGGCTTTCGCACGCCCGACAAGGATTTCGGCTTCTACAATGCCGGCGTGGGCGGCGGATGGGAAATTCCCGGCGAGCCCTACAGCACCGGGGAGGACTCGGACTTCCGCTGGTACCGCACCCGGGTACTCGGCGGGAGAACCAACCACTGGGGCCGCAATTCGTTCCGCATGGGCCCGCTGGACTTCAAGCCCCGGTCCCGGGACGGGCTGGGGGTCGACTGGCCGATCGGCTACGAGGATCTGGAACCCTATTACGATCGGACCGAAGCCTTGATCGGCGTCTACGGCAGCAATGACGGACTGACAAATTCACCCGACTCCGGACCCGGCATCCTGCACAAGCCGCCGAGACCGCGGATCGCGGAATTGATGATCAAGTCGGTCGCCGAGTCCATGGGCATGCCCTGTGTACCGATGCGCCGTGCCGTGCTCACGCGGCCCATGGACGACCGCGCCGCCTGCTTCTATGCGACCGCGTGCGGCCGGGGTTGCTCCATCGGCGCGGCGTTTCAGTCGACCACATCGCTGATCCCGTGGGCGAAGGCGACGGGCCGACTGGAAATGCTCACCGATGCCATGGTGTACGGGGTCGAAACCGACGAACGGGGGCGCGCCTCGGGCATCAACTACATCGACAAGGGCAGCGGTGAGCACCGTCACATCCCGGCGCGGGCCGTAGTGCTTGCCGCAAGCACGGGCGAGACCGCGCGCATCCTGCTCAATTCCGCCTCCGGGAGGCACCCGGACGGGCTGGCCAACGCCAGCGGACAGGTGGGCAGGAACCTGATGGATACGGTGGGCGCGGGCATGGCCGCGCAGATCCCTTCGCTTGAGAATCGTCCGCGCTACAACGAGGACGGCGCCATGGGCGGACACGTCTACATCCCGTTCTGGCTGTACGACGAACAGGATGCCGGCCGGCTCGACTTCCCGCGTGGCTACCACTACGAGGTGGGCGGCGGATTCCGGGAGCCAGGTTACGGTATTGACTACATCCCGTTCATTGTCGACGGCTACGGCAGGTCCCTGAAGGAGGATGCCCGCCGCTACTACGGCAGCGTGCTGCGCTTCGGGCAGCGGGGGGAAATGATCCCCAACGACGGCTGCTACGCCGAGATCGACCCCGGGATCAAGGACCGATTCGGAATCCCCGTGCTCCGGTTTCACTACCGGCATACCGAGCACGAATTTCGGCAGGTGGCGCACTTTCAGCAGACCACGTTGGACCTCATCGACCGGCTCGGCGGCAGGCTGCTGACGGACGTGCGCCCTCCGCAGGAGGCCATTTCCGCGGGCGGGGTGATCATTCACGAGGTCGGTACCGCGCGTATGGGAGACGATCCGGAAACCTCCGTGACGAACGGGTTCGGCCAAGCCTGGGAAGTGGGCAACCTGTACTTGACCGACGGTTCGGTGTTCGCGTCCAAGGCCCACAAGAATCCGACCCTCACCATCCTGGCATTGGCATGGCGCAGCACCGAGAATCTGATCGAGCGTATGAGGCGGAACGAGATATGAAGGACGTCAGTCTGCCCATGGTCGATCGGCGCACAACGCTGAAGTGGCTTGCATCCGCCCTGGTGACTGCCGGCGCCGCCCGCGCCCAGGTTCCGGGCAGCGCCGGCACGGATACCGGGACCGGGCTCTCGCTGCTTGGTACGCCCGAGCCGGCAAGCGGTCCCGGATACGGGCGGGATCCCAATCTGCTGAACCCGACTGTCCCCTGGGAACGCACCATGACCCCCCGGCAACTGCGCGTCGCCGCAGCCCTGTGTGACATGATCCTGCCGGAGGATGAAGTTTCGCCGGCGGCCACCGCGTTGGGCGTGCACGAATTCATCGACGAGTGGGTCAGCGCGCCGTATCCGGACCAGCAGCGCGACCGCGAGCTTGTTTTCGACGGCCTGGAATGGCTGGAGCGGTCCTCCAGGGAGCGCTTCGCAGCCGGATTCGCGGATCTCACCGATGATCAGCGTGCCGGAATTCTGGACCGGATCGCCTTTGCCGATCGCGTCGAGGCGGGTCTCGAGGATACCGCCGCCTTCTTCCACCAATACCGGAACCTGGCCCTCAGCGCATTCTATGCAACGGAGGAGGGCCGCGCCGATATCGGCTATATCGGCAACGTACCCATCATCGGGGAGTATCCGGGGCCGACGCCGGAGGCGCTGGCGCACCTGAAAGCGGCCCTCGCCGGCCTGGGCCTGCAAATGCCGGAAGTCGAGTAGCGCCGGCGCCGGTCTTCAGCTTGCGCGTCTGCTCTCAGATGCGATAGAACGATGCGGCGTTGTCGCGGAAAAGCTTGCGCCGGTCGGCCGCGCTGAAGTCGGCGGTCAGCTCGGTCAGCGTCTGCACCCACTGCGCCCATGTGGACGCCAGGTCCACCACCGGCCAGTCGCCGCCGAACATCAGGCGCCCGGGGCCGAATGCCTCGAAGGCGATCTCGGCGTAGGGTCTGAGATCGTCCACCGTCCAGTCGTTCCAGTCTGCCTCGGTACACATCCCGCTGACCTTGCAGACCACATTCGGTGCGTCGGCCAGATGCCGAATGTGTTCGGCCCAGGGTTCGATCCGGGACTGGCCGATAAAGGGCTTGCCCAAATGGTCCAGAGCGAATGCCACCTCGGGACATCTTCCTACCAGTTCGAGCACGCTCTCGAACTGACCGTCGCCCTTGATGCACAGGTCGAACGACAGGCCACGCTCGCCGAGTAGTTGTACACCGCGCACGAAGTCCGGCCGGGCGCAGTAACGGTCGTCATCCTCAGACTGTATGAGCTGGCGAACGCCCCGCACCAGGGGTTGAGCCGCAAGCCAGTCGAGTTCGGATACGGCGGCCGCGCCGCTGGACACGGAGGCCCAGGCAACGATTCCGGCCAGGCGCGGCTCCTCATCCGCCGCCAGCTCCGCCACCCAGCGGATCTCGTCGCGGGCCTGCTCCGGCAGGGTGTCGCACTGCACGAAGATCATTTTCTCCACCGCGTATCCGGCCGACGCGGCGCGAAAGTCCCGGGGCAGCCGGGGGCCGCCGATGGCCGGAACCGCGGACAGCCACGGGTAGGTGAGCCGTGCCGGGTCCCAAAGGTGCAGGTGGGAATCGATGATCGGGAAACCCGGCATGCTCGACTCTCTGGCCGTCTCTTCAGGAAAAGATCAGGTACAGGATACCAATGGCGCCGAGCAGCAGCAGCACCGTCTGGATCGCCGCGGTCACCACGACGGCCCTGAGTCCGCCGAGCACCGTGTACAGCACCGCCAGTCCGGAAACGATGAGTATCGACCAGACGATGCTGGGGAAGGCATGTTGAAACGGGTTTCCGGCCAGGCGTATTCGAGTGCGTGACGCAAGATGTCGACGGGTTGAGGCTAATGCGACTTGCCCGCCCCTGTCCAATGACCGGCGCCCCCGGCGTCGCCGTTTTGCCGCCTTGGCCGGTGGGCGGCGTTCAGCCATGGCAAAGGATGACTTCGCGGCGGTGAACGTTTGCGCACCCGCATTATGAGATCATGCTCTAACTGCGTGAACCTTTCCCGTGTCCGCAGATATAGTCAACCTGGAATGGGGGCCTCGCATGGCGTTCCCGGTAGTTTGAATGATGACGGCTACAACGATTTCGTCACCGTGAACGGGGGGGTTGCCCATACTTCAGCGGCTGCTCTCCTGGCGGTGCTCTGCGTGTGTGTGCCCGGTGTAGACAGTGCAAATGGCGTAGAACTGCCCCCGAATATCGTGCTGGTGCTCACCGACGATCAGGGCTATGCCGATCTTGGCGTGCACGGAAACACTGTCGTGCGTACGCCCCATATCGATGCGTTTGCCCGAGAGGCGATCGTCTTCTCGGACTTTCATGTCTCCCCGACCTGCTCGCCAACGCGGGCCGCAGTGCTCACCGGCCGTGACCCGAACCGGACCGGGGTCTGGCACACGGCCGCCGGCCGCGGACTGATGCGCCGGGACGAAGTCACCATTGCCCAGGTGCTGCGAGAGGCAGGTTACGCGACCGGCCTCTTTGGCAAGTGGCATCTCGGCGGAGAGTATCCATTCCGTCCTCAGGACCGGGGATTCGAAGAGACGTTCACGTTCGGCGGCGCCGGTCCGTCGCTGGAGATTCCGGTGGGCGCCGAAGGCCGCTACGTTCGGGTTCAGCACGCCCGAGAAGGTGCACCGACGCTGGCCCAGGTGGAGGTTCGCGGCACACCTGCTGTCGAGGCAGCCGAGGCGGAAGATGCATCGCCCAACATCGTCCTTATTCTCGCCGATGATCTTGGGCTAGGGGACGTCCGCAGTTACACCAACACGGCGGTCGCCCCCGTGGACTCGCCGGTGCCGACTCCGGCGATCGACCGCCTGGCCGACGAAGGCATGCGCTTTACCAACGCCCACTCGCCGTCGGCGGTCTGCTCGCCGACCCGGTACGGGTTGCTGACCGGGCGGTATGCATGGCGTACCCGGCTGAAGGCCGGCACGGTGGTCATGCACGCCCCCTCGCTGATCGATCCGGCCGAGCAGACTCTGCCGGAACTGCTGCAGGACGAGGGCTATGCGACCGCCATGTTCGGCAAGTGGCACCTGGGCCTAGACTGGGCGACGACGGACGGCAAGGTACCCGCCAGGACCGGGTCAAACGTGGATTACGCCCAACCGTTCGGCGGCGGTCCGGTCCATCACGGCTTCGACACGTATTTCGGCGACGACACGATCAATTTCCCGCCATTCGCCTTCATGCAGGACGACCGTGTGATCGGCATGCCCACTGAGCCCGTGCTCAAGGACGAGGTTCTGTACGGATTCAGGGCAGAGGGATATGAGTTCGGCGACGTTCTACCGGAGACCGTCGGCCGGTCGGTGGATTACATTCGCGAGCAGTCAACCCGGGACCGTCCGTTCTTCGTTTACCTTTCGTTGACGGCCCCCCATGCGCCGATCGTACCGCCCGCACTCGTGCCTGCGGATGCCGAACGGGGCTTGAGCGAATTCTCCCGGGATGACGGACAGACGCTTTACTCGAACTTCATTCGCCTGGTGGACTGGTCGGTGGAACAGGTACTCAATGCGCTCGATGCCGCAGACATCGACGGAGATACGCTGGTGATTTTTACTTCGGACAACGGGGCGTCAAAGTCCTTCGCCTCCCACGACCGCATCTCGCCGGGCTTCGTTGATGGAGTTCTGCTGCGCGGGCAGAAGGCCGACGCCTTCGAGGGCGGGCACCGCGTGCCGCTGTTGTTCCGCTGGCCCGGGCGGATCGGAGAGGCGCGGGTCAGCAGCGGCCTGGTGGAGTTGAACGACATCTACCGCACCGTCGCGGACATCCTGGGTGTTGAGGAACCATCCGCTGGCGGGCACGACAGCATCAGCATGGCGCGCCTGTTGTTGGGAAACGCGGCCCCTTCGGACTCGCGGGCGCCGAGAACGCTTGGTGTCAACCATTCCCACCGGGGCGGCTTCGCGATTCGCGAAATCGATGCCCAGGGCCGTGAATGGAAACTCATCTTCGGGGGCCAGGCGGCCGGAGGATTCTCCGGCGGTGTGCCCATCGATCCATTCACTACCATCGGCGAAACCTTCGATTTCGATTCCCACCTGCAGCTATACGATCTGACCGCCGACCCCGGCGAATCCAACGACCTGCTGAAGGACGGCGTCAGCGAGGCGGAGCGAGACCTCGTCCTCGACCTGCAGTCGAAGCTGCAGGCCATCATCGAATCGGGACAAAGCAGGGTGCACTAATGTTCCGGCAACGATCGGTCTTGCCGCTGGTGTGTCTGGCCGTTGCGGTCTTCATGGCCGAGGCCGGCGCTCAGAACTTCCGCGATGTGAACACGCTCGATACCGCCGGACATATCGACATGGGCGCGTATCTCGCCGATCACGACATGGTGTATACGCAACTGCCCACGGAATACTACGACGGTCTCATCCTCGGCAACGGCGTCATGGGAGCGCTCGTCTACGTGGAGCAACCGAACCGGCTGGTCTTCCTGGTCACCCGTTCGGATGTCTACAGCCTTTCCGAAGAGGTCTTTCCGCACCGCAAACCCATCGGGCGCTTCGTGCTCGAGACCGATGCCGCCATCGACCTCGAGCCGGCACGGCCGTTCCGCGTACGGATTTTCGACGGCCTGATGGAGGGTACGCTGCGGACTGGCACGGGCGAAATCGAGCTTCAGGCGTTCATCGAGGCTGAACGCGAGGTTCTCACGGTGCTGACCCGAAACTCGGGGGACGCCGCCGCCGAGTGGCGTTTCGAAGGCGATTCCGACCCGCAGCCCACCAACCGCGCGCGCAACGTGGGTCCCTACTACCTGGGCCCGTACGAAACGGCCCCGCCCACCACCGGACGGGAGCGGGGTGCCTGGTTCTTCAGCCTGGCCTACACGGAGGTGGGTGAGCCTGCCGGCGACATCACCGTTGCCTGGGACGAAGCCGGCGAAGCCGGGTGGACCGTCCGCAACGCGACCATGGCTTACAACCGCAACCAGGGGATCGACACGCGCGAAACGGCGCTGGCAACGCTCGAGGCGGCGCGCGCTCAGACAACCGAAGCGCGGCTTGACCGGCATACGGAAGTCTGGAACGAGTTCATGAGCCGCCGGTTCGTCTCCATCCCCGACAAAAAGCTCGAATCGTTCTACTACATTCAGTACCACAAGCTGCGCGGCGGCACTCGCCCCGGCGGCAACCTCATCGACCTGCAGGCGACCTGGTTCGACCCGCGCTCACCCTGGCCGGCCGTCTGGCACAACCTCAACATCCAGATCGCCTACTGGCTTCTGAGTACCGGAAACGCGCCCGAACTGGCCGAGCCGTTGATTCGCCACATGAACGAAAACCGACGACGCTTTGCCGCCATGGCCGGACCCTACGAAGGCGGCTACGGACTGGTTTCGAGGACCACACCCGACTTCATCCCGCCGGGCCCCGGCGAAAGTTCGATTCTGCTGTACGACGACATCCCGGAGGCGTTCAAGCGCGACAATCCCATCCCCGCGGTTTTCCACCGGGCCACTTTCGGGAGCTTCCTCTGGCTGTGCCACAATCTTTGGCAGATTCACCGCTACACGATGGATGAGGAACTGCTGACGGGGACCCTCTACCCGCTGCTGGTCAGGGGCGTGCGGCTCTACCAGCAGGTCATGCAGGAGGGCGCGGACGGGCGGCTGCACCTGCCGGTGATGTATTCGCCGGAATACGTGTACGCGCCGAACGCGAACTACGATCTGACCGTCCTGAAGTGGGCTGTCGGGATGTTGTTGCAACACGCGCCGGTGGCCGACGGCGTTACCGGGGAACAGATACGGGAGTGGCAGGACATCGCCGCGCGGTTGGTCGATTACCCCTACGACCCGGAGGAAGGCTATACCATCGGCACCGGGGTGAAGCTTGAGGACGCGCACCGGCACTTCTCCCACCTGATGATGATCTACCCGTTCTACGACGTTCACATCGAACAACCCGGAGGCCCGGAGAGGATCCGCAGATCGGTGGACTTCTGGCTGAGCTTCGTCGAGGACATCCGCGCGTCCCACAGTGAAGTGGCCGTGGCGGGCTACTCGTTTACGATCGCGGCGTCAATGTACGCTGCCATGGGCGACGGCGAGCAGGCCTATGCCTACCTCGACGCCTTCGTCGACACCTATGGCGGCGCCGACATCTCGCGGGGCAATACCCACTACTACGCCCACTCGGTCAGCGGCATGACCCAGGAGGTCTCGCTGACCGGCTCGGTCAGCCTCAACGACATGCTGCTGCAGAGTTGGGGCGGCAAGTTGCGGGTCTTCCCCGCCGTGCCCGAGCACTGGGAGGACGTGGCCTTTGCGAGCCTGCGAGGCGAAGGCGCCTTCCTGGTCAGTGCCGAGCGCAGGGCGGGCGAACTGGCGCGCCTGCACGTCGCCAGCCTGGCCGGCGCGCCGTGCCGCGTGAAGGCGGAAGGTCTGTCGAGGCTTGCCGCGGCTGCATCCGCGGACGCCGAACGACTCGAATTCGTCGCGGAGGACGAAGCGCTCTGCGACCTGTCTGCCGGCGAAGCATTACTGCTGGCCGCGCCCCGGGCGGCCCCGGCCATGCTGCCGGTGTCGGGGGACGGCCGGGACGAGGCCAACTTCTTCGGACTGAAGGGACCCTGATCATGATTCGATTGACTTCGCTCTTGCTCCTCTCGCTCACCCTGCTCGGGGGGTCGGGTCTGGCCCAGACCGGCGACCGCCCCAACATCATCCTGATCTTCAGCGACGATCACGCACTGCGGGCGGTCAGCGCCTACGGCGACGCGCTCATCGAAACGCCGGGCATCGACCGGATCGCGCACGAAGGCATGCTGTTTCGCCATGCTACGGTGACCAATTCGATCTGCGGTCCGAGCCGGGCAGCGCTGCTGACGGGCAAGTTCAGCCATGTGAACGGCAAGTTCACGAACGGCGGCCTGTTCGACGGTTCCCAGCCGACGCTGCCCAAGTACCTGCAGGCGCACGGCTACGAGACGGCGATCATCGGCAAGTGGCATCTGGGTTCGGAGCCGACCGGATTCGACCACTGGGACATACTGCGGGGCCAGGGCGAGTACTTCCAGCCGACCTTCATCAGCGCGCGTGGAGAAGCCGTGTTCGGCGGATACGCCACCGACGTGATCGGGCGCAAGACCATCGACTGGATCGAGCGGCAGCGCGCCGGCGACAAGCCGTTTTTCCTCATGTCCCAGCACAAGGCGCCGCATCGCGAATGGTTCCCTCCGCTGAGGCACCTGAACCTGTACGCCGATACGGTGTTCCCGGAACCCGATTCGCTGTTCGATACCTACGAGGGTCGTGCGTCGGGGGCGGCGCAACAGGAAATGACGCTGGCGCGCCACTTCAACGACCGCGATCTTAAATTCCTGCCGGGCGAGGCCGACCTGGCCGTTCGCCCGGACGACATCCCCCGGCAAGCCGGCTGGCGGTACATGGTCTCGCGGCTGACGCCGGGACAGCGGCAGGCCTATCGGGACGCGTTCGAACAGCGCAATCGGCCGCTGGTGGAGGGCAGTCTCAGCGGAGACGACCGGGTACGCCACATCTACCAGCGCTACATGCAGGACTACCTGGCCGTGGTGACTGCCATGGACGAGAACATCGACCGCCTGCTGGACTACCTGGACGAGTCGGGACTGGCTGCGAACACCATCGTCATCTACACATCCGACCAGGGGTTCTATCTCGGCGAGCACGGCTGGTACGACAAGCGCTGGATGTACGAGGAATCCCTGCATGCGCCGTTGCTGGTCCGCTGGCCCGGCGTGACGGCGCCGGGCAGCGAGACCGGCGCGCTGATCCAGAACATCGACATCGCGCCGACGTTGCTGGACGCCGTCGGAGCGCCGGTCCCCGAAGACATGCAGGGCGAGAGTTTCACGCCGTTCCTGCGCGGCGGGGAGCCAGCCGGCTGGCGCGACGCCATCTACTACCACTACTACGAGGGGCCGCCGGCGGTACACGCCGTGCCGCGCCACTACGGGGTGCGTTCGGCGCGCTACAAGCTGATCCACTACTACGATCTGGGCGAGTGGGAGCTGTTCGACCTGCAGCGCGACCCCGACGAAATGCAAAGCGTATACGGCGACCCGGACTACCGGGACGTACAGGCCGGGATGCTGGAGCGCCTGCAGGCCCTGCGTTCACGGTACGGGGATAACTGAGTTGCGGCGATCCGCTCCGGGCGCGCTACCGGGCAGGCGGTTCGAACTTTCCGGCCGACTGAAGTTCGGCCACGTAGCCATCGCGGATCGCCAGCAGTTCCGCCACGGTAGCCGTGAAAGCCGGCAATGCGCACAGCGTCAGCAGTACCGAACGTCGAGACCTGGCCAACTTCAACATTTGGCGATTGAACGCGGTGCGCCGGCCTCGCTACAGGTCGGGCTTTACGCCCACCAGGCCGTCGAGGCTGTGTGAACAATTGTCGCGGTGCTTTTGCAGCAGTTGCTCCTCGTCAAAGGACGCAGCGTAACGCAACAATTGCTGGCGTTCTTCCCGGTAGTCGTAAAACGGAATCGACCAGCCGCAGGAGTCGGCGATGCGAAACAGGTCCGAGACGATTATGGAGCGGATGCCAGGGTACTCGGGAAACTTGGCCAGCAACTCGTCGTAGCCCTCGTCGCCACGCTCACAGACCCGAGCGTTACCGTATAGCCGCAGGATCTTGGCGGGCCCGTCAAAGGCGCAGAACATGACGGTGAGGCGGCCATTTTCCTTGACGTGCGCGATGGTTTCCACCCCGCTGCCGGTGATGTCGAGATAGGCGACCCGCCGCGGCCCGAGAATGCGGAAACTGTCATGCCCCTTCGGCGAAACGTTGACCAAGCCATTCGGGCGTTCCGGCGCCGTCGCGACGAAGAAGATGTGCTGTGCTTCAATGAATGCCGCCAACCTGTCGCTGATTTCTTCGTAAACCTTGCTCATGAACGGTTCCGTTGCGTGTGTACAACTTGCAGTCCACCCGATATTAGAGCTATAAATCAACAATTAAAAGCATTAAATCCTCATGACTTCATGCAAATCCTGCCTACTCTGAAGTCTCTCCGCGCTTTCGAGGCGGCCGCGCGCCTTGGCAGCTTTACGCGTGCGGCAGAGGAACTCTGCCTGGCGCAGAGCGCCGTCAGCCGGCAGGTTCGGGGCTTGGAGGACCTGCTTGGCGCAAGGCTGTTCGACCTGATCAGGCAGCGCATCGTGTTGACCCAGGCAGGCCGTGCTTACCTGGAGGAGATCCAGCCCATCATGGCCAACCTGGAAGCGGCTTCGACCCGGGTCAGTGCGCGCGCCAAGGGGGTGCAACTTATTGAGATGGCGACATTGCCGACCTTCTGCTCGCGGTGGTTGATTCCGCGCCTGCCGAAGTTCTATGACGAACATCCCCAGGCTTCAATTCGTTTGACTTCCAAATTCGATCCGTTCAACTTCGATGCTGAACCGTTCGACATCGCCATACACTTCGGCACGCCGGACTGGGCCGGGACGCGAATGCACCATATGTTCGACGAGCGCATGATCGCCATCAGCAGCCCCGACTTCCTTCGCAGGCACAACATCCGTTCCGATGCGGACCTGGCAGGCGCGCCCCTGCTGCATCTGTCCCTGCGGCGTACTGCATGGGTGGACTGGTGTACGCAATTGTCAATTTCCACCAGGAACGCCTACAGAGGCTGGTTGCTGGACCAGTTTTCCATGCTGACGGAAGCTGCCGTTGCCGGTCTCGGTGCAGCGTTACTACCCGATCTGTTCGTAGAGGAGGAATTGGGACGCGGCAAGCTCGTTCTCGCCAGCACCAGCGCGATCGAGTCCAGCAAAGGCTACTATATCGCCATTCCGGAAAACCGGCCGACAGCCCCCATCGTAACGGAATTGTGCAGCTGGATCCTGCGCGAGGCGGAGCAGACGCTACATGCGTCGCGTTCGGCAACGAGTGCATCAGTTCCCGGCCATGAGTTGCCCCATAGACATAATGTAGTGCAAAAAAAAGGGGACTTATATCGTTGACTGCGCAACGCGCGGAATAATGCATACAGGTTGATCGATAGCGTCGGGCAGGGTGTTTTTTGCGGGTTTCCAAGGTCCAAACACTCTTGCGACACCCCATTCACAGGGTGGGGCACCTGCCAGATGCCCCCTTCGGGCATTATTGTTCAGCTGCGCAGTCAACGATACAAGTCCCAAAGATTGAAGCAATATTTACATGAAGTCATGACAGTTTGACGCTTTTGTCAGTGCAATCATGACTCTAGAATTCTCTTGGCGGCAAATATCGCAGTCAACACGCTTATATCGAAGAGCTAGAGGCTGTGGGCCGATATCCAAAGGAGCAAGAATGAGTATCCCACAGCGAGGCTTGTTGCTCGGCGCGCTTGCAGCCTTACTCCCGTGTATTTCTGCTGCGAGCGAGGCTCGCCCCAACATCATTTTTATTTACAGTGACGATCATGCGTTTCAATCCATCAGTGCGTATGGCGGCCGCCTGAAGGATGTCGCTCCGACGCCGAACATTGACCGTATTGCGCGGAACGGTATTCGCTTTGACCGGGCCACTGTAACGAATTCAATATGCGCGCCGGCGCGTGCTGTCGTGCTGACTGGGAAGTACAGCCACCTCAATGGCGTTCGCGACAACGCCACCACATTCGATGGCAGCCAAAATACCTTTCCCAAGATGCTTCGGGAGAATGGGTATGAAACGGCAATTATCGGCAAATGGCACCTGGGTTCCGATCCGACCGGCTTCGATCACTGGGATGTCTTGCCAGGCCAGGGGTTGTACTACAACCCGGAATTCAAGACGAAAGCGGGTATCGAAACCGTACCTGGCTATGTCACTGATATTACGACTGAAAAATCGCTTCGCTGGCTTGAGACGGTCCGCGGGAAGGACAAACCCTTTCTGTTGATGATGCAGCACAAGGCACCGCACAGACCGTGGGTATCAGGTCCGCGACATTTGTACTTTCTCGAAGGCCAGACGATCCCGGAGCCTGCCAATCTCTTTGACCGCTACGAAAATCGAGCATCAGCGGCGAGCAATCAGGCGATGACGATTGCCAACGATTTCCGACCTCGGGCGGATCTGAAAATCTATGACCCCAGTGAGGAAACCCAGCGCGAAGACCTGAAAGCCTACGGAGTCGAGAACGACACACCATGGCCGAAGTGGATGTACGGCAATATGAGCGATGCGCAGCGACGCCTCTGGTATGCCGCGTACAAGAAAAGAAACGCTGATATTGCAGATGTTGTTCTCGAGGGTGCCGATCTCGTTCGCTGGCAGTATCAAGCCTATTTGAAAGACTACCTGCGCACAATCCGTTCCATAGACGACAGTGTCGGTGAGATTCTCAACTACCTCATTGCCAACGGCCTGGAAGACAACACGATCGTTATTTACTCGTCCGATCAGGGTTTCTATCTGGGCGAGCACGGCTGGTACGACAAGCGATTTATGTACGAAGAGTCATTTCGAACGCCATTGCTCATGCAATGGCCGGGAAGAATAGAACCGGGAACCTCCACCAGCGAGCTCGTCTCCAACCTCGACATTGCCCCGACCCTGTTGGATATCGCCCGCGTCGATGCCGATCCCCATATGCAGGGACTAAGCTTACGCCCCATCCTGGAAAACGAACTCGAATACCAATGGCGCGATGTACTCTACTATCGCTACTACGAATACCCTGGTAGCCACCTCGTTGAGCCGCATGAGGGAGTTGCCGACAAACGTTTCAAGCTGATTCATTTCTTGATATCGGACGAGTGGGAATTGTTCGACCTGATCGAGGACCCGATGGAAATGCGCAGCGTATACGACGATCCCCGGTATAGAGAAATTCGACGCAATCTGGAATCGCATCTTGGGAAGCAAAAAGAGAAGTTCGATGTTCCATCGAACGAGCCTCTCAGTTCCGGATTCGGAACCTGACGACCAACAAAAAGGCATGACAACATGCGGACAACGCACAGGTATAGCTTCATGTCGAAGCTGACGGCAGGGCCATTGTGCGCAATCGCATCAGTCTCAGGCGAGAATATTCTTCACAACGTGTCCGTGGACGTCGGTCAGTCGAAAATCGCGACCCTGGTAACGGTAGCGAAGCTTTTCGTGATCAATGCCCATCAGGTGCATGATCGTTGCGTGAAAGTCGTGGACGTGGACTTCGTCGCGAATGATGTTGTAGCCGAACGGATCGGTTTCGCCGTAAATGATGCCTGGCTTGATGCCGGCGCCCGCCATCCACATTGAGAATGCCTGGATGTGATGATCGCGACCGTCGCCGTTCTGGCCCATAGGAGTACGTCCGAATTCTCCGCCCCAGATGACGAGGGTGTCTTCGAGGAGGCCGCGTTGTTCGAGGTCCAGTACCAGCGCGGCGGAACCCTGATCGACGTCAGAAGGAATTGGCCGTTGGCCTATGCCAAGCAGGTTGGCCGCCTCGTCGGGATTGTTCGCGAAGTACGTTTCACTTTGCTCGTACGTGTTGGCCAGCAGTTCGGCTTCGCCGTTTTGTCGCACTGGTCGCGCGACCGCCTGTTGCATGGCCCAGTCGATGCGAGCTTCGACATCGCCGTCCTGCGCCAGGATCTCCTCACCGAAGGCACGGGCGGCCTCGACAAAGGTCGGATCGTTCAGCAGCGCCAGTGCCTGAAGTGGCGTATTCGATTTCTCCCGGTGAGCGACGGCTTCTTCACGTGATGGCGCATCGAATGCCTGCAACGTCGGGTGCAGGCGAGTGCGTTGCCAGAACGTGTACATGCCACGTCGGTACTGGTTCTCCCCGGAATCGGCATGCCAGACGCGGCGCGGGAAATTCAGGTCACCCAGATACCCGTCAGGTTGGTAGGGCCGAACGCTTCTGCCGCCGATATCGGTCGCCGATATCGAGCTTGCCAAGAAACTCGGGTATCGCCGGTTCGACGATCTCACCGCTTTCATCCATCCAGTCGCCGCGCGGAAGAATTCGAGTCACCCGCGGCTCGTCAATGCGCTGAGTCGCCCAGGTACGCGCGGCATACTGGGCGTATTCGAGCAGTTCGTATTCGGCATCGAGAGCTGCTCTTCCGAGTGTCACGCCGGCCTCGCTGAACCTTTGGTAGTAGCGTTTCAGTTCGAGCGCTTCTTCTTCGGTTCGATTCGACTCGGGTTTTCGCGCAAGTGCCTGCGCCCGGCCGTAGTCGGGGCCCGGGTATGGGTGATCAGTGGCATTCAGGCGCAGGCTCGGCAGAGAACCGGCTTCGCTGTTCGGCAGGCCGTCGTCCCACGCCAATTCCATGCGGATTTCAAGGCGTGCACCGTCGCTCCACTCGAGCGGGCGCTGCAAATGCAGGCTCGCGACGTTGCCCAGCAATTCCTCACGGTAGTCGATGACGCGGTCGCGTTCATAGCGGAAGTAGGGCACGCGCTTTTTGGTCCAGGTGCGGTACGCGTGAAAGTTTGGTGGGCTGTCGCTGCCGGTGTAAGAGTGAAAATCCAGTCCCGACTCGTCGGTTCGGCCATCCGCATGGCGAACGACGAATGTGACGTTATGAAAGGCGAGCCAGGGTTCGGCTTCCATATCCTCGGGTTTGATTTCGCTTTCGTCCGGACCCAGGAACTCGAGCTGAATTGCCGAAATGGTGTCCGGCAGTTTCCCGGAGGCCTCAACCAGCACGCGGCCGGCCTTATTCGGCATTGTCCAGGGCGTTCGAATTATGAACTTGTCTTCGACGGTGACGGCCGGGTGGTCAACAGCCCCATGAGTGTTAACAGGCCCTAGCTGGTCGCAAGCCACTCGAGCTCCGGGGCTACGGCCGAGCCCTCGGCGACGGGTGCCCAGGCAACGATGCCGGCGATGCGCGGTTCGTCGGTTTCTGCAAGTTCTGAAATCCAGCGCACCTCGTCGCGGGACTGCCCGTCCGCGACATCACACTGCACAAACACGAGTTTTTCGACGTCGTAGCCTTCGGACGCGTCACGGTATTCCCCGGGCAGGTGGGGACTGTCGATCGCCGGAATGCCGGTAAGCCACGGATAGTCCAGCCTTGCGGAATCCCAGAGATGTACATGAGAATCGATGAGCGTCATGTTCGACACAGGCAGTCCTCCGGCCCGTATTCAGGAAAACAGGATGTATAACACGGCGATCGCGCCCAACAGCGCAATCGAGAGGGTCCTTGGGTCACCGATCGACATGCTCTCGCGTGCTGCGCCGGGTGCGCGACTGAAGCAGTACTTGTCGACAACGTCTGCATCCGGCGCCTGCGTCAACAGGCTGACGACGACGAAGATCGACGAGCACATCACGAACAGCCACCACGCCTGTAACAGGAAGCCGATGCCCAGGCCATGTGTAATGAGCTGCACCGGCTGACCCACGAGATGGGCCTGAGGTGCGGTTGCGGCAGTGTATTCGCCGAAAATCGCGCCACTCGCCGCCGGGAAATCGATCAGGAACACGGTGATACCAAGTCCGAAACCGATCGTCAGCGTGAACAGGGAAGCTTGTGCAGTCCCGCGCTTCCATAGCACACCGAGCAGGAATACGGCCGAGATGGGTGGCGCAAGGGCGGAGATCATCTGGTTGATGCCCGCGAAGATGCCGCCAAAGCGGTCGCCCTGCGTCGACCAGGCGATCGCCAGAAGCATGACGACGATGGTCGTTACCTGACCGATACGCACGAGTCGCTGGTCCGCTATGCCGGGCCGGATGCGCCTGACGATATCGATACTCACGAGCGTCGATGTCGAGTTGAGCGCGCCGGCGACCGTGCTCATGAGCGCGGCGAGCAGCCCGGCCAGGACGAGGCCGCGAATACCGGGTGGCAGCAGTTCGAGAACCAGCACGACGAGCGTGCTGTCGGGATTCGCGGCTATCAGGTCCTCGAACAGCACGTACGCGAATACGCCCGGCAGGACCATCAGCAGCGGCGGCAGAACCTTCAGCAGGCCGGCAAACAGAGGGCCGATCTGCGCGTCACGTTCGGTCTTGGCACCCAGCACACGCTGGACGATCGTCTGATCCGAACACCAGTACCAGATGCCGAGTACCGGGTAGCCCAGCAGCATTGCGTACCAGGCGTAGCCACCGGAGGGCTGGACCATCGAGAGTTGGTCGGGTCGCGTGCGGGTTCGCAGGTGTTCGACCAGGCCCTGGTTCGCCGCTGTCGCGGAATCGCCCAGCGCGAGCACGCCGGCCACGGTAACGGCCAGCGCTCCGAGCAGCAGAAGTACGGTCTGGATCGACTCCGTCACGACGACTGCCTTGAGCCCGCCGAGCACCGTGTAGAGCACCGTCAGTGCCGACACGATCAGAATCGACGCGATTATGCTGCCCCTATCGACGTCGGCGGAGCCGGGGCGGAGCAGTTCGTCGACGACGACACCGCCCGAATACAGGCTTACCCCGATGTGCACGAACAGCGCACCAAATACGCCCATGACGGCGAGCATCGTGCGGGATCCGGCACTGAAGCGTTTCTCGAGGAATTCCGGAAGCGTCGCGACGCGGCTGCGGAAATAGAACGGGGCGAAGACCAGGCCAAGGAGTACGAGGCACAAGGCCGCGAGCCATTCGAAATTTCCGACCACCATGCCGGCGCTGAATCCCGAGGATGCGAGTCCGATCAGGTGCACCGTCGAGATGTTCGTCGCGAACAGGGCCAGCCCGATCGTCGGCCAGCGCAGGGAGCGAGCGGCGAGAAAGTAACTGTCGGACGAACGCGTACTGCGACGTGCGCTGAGGATTCCGATTACGGTGATGCCGACCAGGTATGCGCCGATGATGAACCAGTCGAGAGTACCCAGCGCCGAGGTCATCGGAGCTTCAGCCCCGCGCCCGGCACCGACGGTGTCCGGTAGCGGCCGTCTTCGATGACCGCCGGATCTTCGAAGTACTCCGCAAGATGCGGAATGCACTCGAGGAACAGTCGCTCGTTGTTCAGCGCGATGTGATTGAACAGGACGAGATGCCGATGCAGCTGCCCCAGGTCGCCGACGTGCGGAATGACGGGGACGTCGAAGTGCTTCGCCAGCAGGCTTACGGTCAGGAACTCACTGATGCCGCCGACGCGCAGCGCGTCGACCTGGCAGACCTGGATAGCCCCGGCCGCGAGGAAGTTCTTGAACACGACCTGGTTCGGGATGTGCTCGCCGGCGGCTATCATCGAAGGTGCCGCAATATCGGCGAGCCGGCGATGACCGGCCACGTCGTCCGGGTGCGTGGGCTCCTCGATCCAGTAGACGCCGAGTTCGGCCATCTCCCGGCACGCGGTTTCGGCGAGCGGCCAGCGCCACTGCTGATTCGCATCGACCATCAGGGTTGCATCCGGACCGACGACGTCGCGGACGATGCGGACACGCCGCAGGTCACGTTCGAGATCGTTAGACCCGACTTTGAGTTTCATCGCGTCGAAGCCACGATCAAGGGCGTTTTTCGCGTTCTCGGCGATCACCTCGTCGCTGTAGTTGATCCAGCCGACCGAGGTGTCATAGGCAGGGTAGCCTTCGTCGAGGACGGACTTTCGATCGGCACGCGTCGGCCGCGCGCCAGCCAGTAGCTCGAGGACCCGTCCTGCGGGCAGCACGTCTTCCACGTAACTCAGGTCGAGCAGTGCCAGCAGTTCGTCGTCGGACAGATCGAGCAGGAGCTGCCAGAGTGGCAGTCCACGATGGCGGGCCCAGAGATCGAAACAAGCGTTGGTGACCGCCGCAAGCGCGAGGTGAATCGCGCCTTTGTGCGGACCGAGCCACCGCAGCTGGGAGTGGTTGGCAAGCCGGTTACTGACGGCACCCCAGCCGGACATCAGCGACTCGATATCCCGGCCTTCGAGTTCACCGGCCAGGGATTCCGCGAGGCTGCACACGATGTCGTTACCGGCGCCGAGCGTAAACGTACTGCCTTCGGCCACGAGGCCGCCGCCGTCTTCCAGAACCACGACCGCATAGCTGTACTCGGGGTTGCCGTGCACTGCGTCGGTCCCGGCGCCCTCGTCGAGCCGGAAGCGGATGTCGCTTGTTGCGATTTTCCTGATCGTACCCACGGCGTTACGAACCGTTTCGTTGCTCGCGGCGGCAAGCTGCCCGGAGCTGTAGTTGTTTTTGCGCGGGATAGCCCGCATCATCGGCTGGCCATCCGAATGCATCGACACGAGTCACATGGCAACCACAAAAACCGATTCCGATACGCGCAGCCTCTATCGAGCGCCGGCCCTGACCAAGGGGCTCGATATTCTCGAATTGCTCGTGGCGGAGGATCGGGCGATGAGCATCAACGAGATCTCGGAAAAGCTTGATCGAACGCGCAACGAGATCGTGCGAATGATTCACACGCTCGAAGAACGTGACTACATTGCGCGGTCGGGCGAGGACGGCAAGTACGAAGTCACGAACAAGATGTTCGAAATGGGCCTGTCGCGGAATCGCAACCAGGTATTGCTCGAGGTTGCGGTACCGCTCATGCATGCGCTCAATGATCACATTCAACAGTCGAGTCATCTTGCCGTCCCGTCAATGAGCCACATCGTCAACGTGGCGGAAGTCGACGATCCCGGACCGATTCGCCTGTCGCTGCGGCTCGGGCACATCCAGAAGATGGCCAAGGCGACATCTGGCCAGTTGTTGTTCGCCCACCAACCGGCGGACGTGCGGGAAACCTGGCTGCGATGGCTCATGGAAGATGGTCAGGTCGATGATGCCGACGCGTTCGTGCGAGCGGTGGACGGGGTTTCCGGGAAAACATACGTCTCGCGCGAGAGTGTCTACGTCAGCGGCGTGACCGATATCTGTGCGCCGGTGTTCGCCAACGGACGCGCGGTTGCCGCGCTCGCTGTACCGTTCATCCACAAGCTCAATGCGGACATCAATGTGCGGGCGGCGGGAAAGCACGTCCTAGCGACGGCACGTGCCATCTCGGAGCAGCTTCGAGTCCGGTAGCGGCGCCAGCGCCGAGTTGATGTTATTTTTCTCCACGGAAGCCCCACAACCGGTCAATGCGGCCTGCGCATGGCTCGATACGCCAATGGCAAGAACAATATTCACGTGTGACATTATGATCGCATATAAATATACGTATTGATATATGAATTTTCAGATCGCGGTCGGGCATTCCGCAGCTCTAAACAAACAAAGAGGAGTAGATCGTTGACCCTAAAATCCGGATTTACAAATTCCTGCGTATTACTGGCAGCCCTGTTGGTCGCCTGCAATTCGGCTCATGTCATCGCCGATGACGGCGAATGGCACGAATTGTTCAATGGCAATGACTTCGACGGCTGGACCGTCAACGTCGAGAACCCGGACTCGATCGTGGTCGAAGACGGTGTAATCAAGGTGAAGGGCCGGCGAACGCACCTGTTCTATTCAGGTCCTGTCGCCAATGCCGATTTTCGCAACTTCGAATTTCGAGCGATGGTAAAAACTTTACCCGGCTCCAACTCGGGCATCTACTTTCATACCGAATACCAGGACGAGGACTGGCCCGAGAAGGGCTTCGAAGCCCAGGTCAACAACGGCGGGGGCGGTGCGATACTGACGGGCAGCTTGTATGACGTAGCCGACCTCCGCACTCCGCGTGAGAACGATCCGGATTTCGTCCTGAGGTACATCCGGGATGTTTCCCATGTGCTAGTCGATGAGTCGCCCGCAAAATCCGGGGAGTGGTTTGAGTACACGATTATCGTAAGGGGCCACACCGTCGAGACCCGTATCAATGGCAAGACACAGATTATCTGGACGCAACCTGAAGGCTGGGCACGGCCGGGCCGGCGCATCGACTCCGGCACGTTTGCGCTGCAGGCGCACGACCCCGGCAGCGAGGTGCATTACAAGGATATTCGCGTAAAGGTCCTTGATTGACGGACATGCCGCACAGAATCCTGTCGGCCCGCGTGGCCCTGCTGCTCGCTGCGTTGACCGTTGTTGCCTGCTCGCCTGAGCAACCGGATGCCTCGGCCGATGCGCCGCGCTGGAACATTCTGTTTGTTTTCGCCGACGACTGGGGACGTTACGCCGGCGCGTACGCCGATATCGACGCTCGGCCCGGCATCAACGCGATCCTGCACACACCCAACATCGATCGCGTTGCGCGCGAAGGTACCGTCTTTCGCCACGCGTTCGCGAGTGCGCCGTCTTGCACACCGTCCCGCTCCGCGCTGATGAGTGGTCGTCATTTCTTTAACACCGGGCACGGTGCCATCCTGAGGACGGCTGTCTGGGACGGCAGCGTGCCGTCTTATCCGTTTGCACTGCGCGAAGCCGGATACCGCATCGGCAAGTCGTACAAGATCTGGCGACCGGGCCATCCGGCCGATGCGCCTTTCGGTGGCCAGGACTACGCCTACCAGGAATTTTCCGAACGCAACGCGAAATTCTCTCGTTACGTATCGGGGCGAATGAAGGAGGGCATCGGTCTTGCAGAGGCGAACGCCGAGGTTCTCGACGGCGTACGCCGTAACTTCGCCGATTTTCTTGATGATGTTGGTGATGACGAATCGTGGCACTACCTGTTCGGGCCGAGCAACACGCACCGCACCTGGATCGAAGGTTCCGCTCAGGCACTATGGAATATCGATCCGTCGGAACTGCAAGGGCGAATGCCGGCTTACCTGCCGGACGTTGCCGATATACGTCAGGACGTTGCCGACTACCTCGGCGAGGTTCAGGCACTGGATGCCTATGTCGGAGTACTCATTGACGAGCTCGAAGCTCGCGGCCAGCTCGACCGGACACTAATCGTTCTCAGTGGTGACCACGGTATGCCTGGATTTCCGCACGGTAAGGCGACGCTCTACGATGGCGGCACGGGCGTCGCGCTGATCGTTCGCGTACCGGGCGGCACACCGGGGCGGGTCGTCGACGATTTCGTCAGCCTTGCGGACATTGCTCCGACGCTGCTGGAGATCGCCGGGGCACCGCCACTCGACGGTGCCGACGGCCGCTCGATACTGCCCCATTTGTTGTCCTCGGAAAGCGGCCAGATCGATGCGGACCGCAGTTGGGTCGTAACCGGCAGAGAGCGACACTATGTCGAGGCGCGAGACGGGCTGCTGCCCTATCCACAGCGTGCGCTGCGAACCGATCAATACCTGTACATACGAAACTACGCCCCGGACCGCTGGCCAATGGGTTCGCCCGAGGGTGTCGACGGCGGACCACCGTTCGCGGATTTCGATGGCGGACCGACCAAAACCTGGCTCATCGAGCATGCCCAGGATACCGCCTGGAAAGGCTTTTTTCACCGCGAGCTGATGCATCGCCCCGCGGAAGAGTTGTACGACGTCAACGAAGATCCGGACCAGATAGTGAACCTCGCCGGGAATCCGGCGTACGAATCGATCCGGGAGACGCTCAGTACGCGCCTGTTCGAGGCGCTCGAGGCGGCCGGTGACCCGCGGCTCCAGGGCGATGGCCTGCACTTCGAGAGGCCGCCCTTCACAGACCCAGTTACGACACGATAAGTGTTTCGTTAATAAGGAACATACTCCGGCTCATGTGGGTAGTTCGCCGTGGGCTTTAGGACGACGTTACGGGATTCGGCCCACTCCAGCCATTCTTCGTACATCGCTCGCGCCAGATCGGCCTGATCCTCCGCGAGATTCGGTCCGGCAACGAGCTGGATGCCCGTATCGTGGTAGGCCTGCCCGGACAGCAGGCTCGCTCGCGTCGGGCTGCAGGCACCGGCAAAGCGCAGAAGTTTTGTTCATTGAGCCGGGTAGTCGAATCGGCCCATAGCCTCAAGCTCTGCGACGTAGGCGTCGCGGATGGCGAGCAGCCTCGTCACAACCTCAGGGTGCTGCTCATGGACGTTCTGCGTCTCGCCGGGATCGTCGGCCAGGTTATAGAGAAAAGTCCCCTCGAGATTCTCGTCAATCGCCTTGCCGTCGGGCAGCGGCGAGGTTTCCCGCGGGTTCAACAACAACTTCCAGTCGCCCTCCCGGACAGCGTAGGAATGGTTTTTTGTGCGCCAGTAATCAAACTGGTGCCAGACGAAGCTGTCGTGCGTGGTGGACTCCGACGCATCGCTGATGAGCGGTGCCAGACTGTGGCCGTCGAGCGCGCTGACGTCGTAGTCGATACCAGCGTACTCCAGGATCGTCGGGAACCAGTCCTGGCTTACGGCGAATTGATCGCGGACCTCGCCCGCCGGGATCTTCCCGGGCCAGCGGATGATCCCGGGTACGCGCAGGCCGCCTTCGAACTGCGAGAATTTCGCGCCGCGATAGATGCCGGCGCTGCCGCCGCCATACAGTGCGCGCTGTTCGGTGGAAAAGCCGTGGTCGCTCTGAAAAATCACGATCGTGTCGTCGAGCACGCCGCGCTGCTCCAACGCATCCAGCAGGTCACCGATGCGTGCATCCATCGTGCTGACGAACGCACCGTATTCGAGCTGCCGACGCTCGAGATCGTGCTCCTTGTAGACCGCCAGCCATTCGGGATCGCCCTGGTACGGATAGTGCGGAGAATTCAGTGCGAAATAGATGAAAAAAGGCCGCGCATTGTCACGATCGATGAACTCGAGGGTCTCCTCCACCATGAGATCCGCGAAAAAGCGCCCATTCTCGAAGACCTCTTCGCCGTTGCGATAGAGGTCGTGACCGACTCGTCCGACATGGTTCGTGTGCGAGTAGTTGTCGATGACACCGCCGAGGTGACCGAACGCGTGGTCGAATCCCTGGTAGTTCGGCGTCGTGGTCATCTCGCCGCTCAGGTGCCACTTCCCGATGGCAGCGGTGCGATAGCCGTTGTCGGCCAGTACTTCGGCGATCGTGACTTCTTCGAGCTGCAGACCGCGGCCCGGCCCGGCGTCGATGTGGACGTTGGTGGTAACCCCGGCTTTGTCGGGTGTCTTGCCGGTCAGCAACCCCGCGCGCGACGGTGCGCAAACCGGGGCCGCCGCATAGAATTGTGTAAAGCGCACGCCGTCTGCGGCCATCCGATCGATGTTGGGCGTGTCGATGAAGGTCGAGCCGTAAGCCCCGACATCGGCGTAACCCTGGTCGTCGGTGAAGATCAATAGCACGTTGGGTTTGGCGCTACCTTGCGCGTGACGGCCGAGCAGCGTTTCCAGCTCAGGATCGGGCGCGTCCACCGTCGGGACCTCCCGCACTATGCAACACGATTCCTGCGGCTCAATCGCCGTTACGCGGCCGTCGTCATACACGCGCTGCGCGGCGGACATGGCCACGGCACCCGGCGCGAACGGCCGACCCTTGGGGTCGTACCAGGAATACAATTCATCCGCCGGCGAGCGGTCCGGCACCTGCACCAGAGGCCGGCCGTCGAGTCCGTCATTGTCCGCCCCGGCCAACGCAACGACGGTGGTTGCAACGTCGGCAAATCCGACGAGGCGATCGTCACGCTTGCCCGGTTCGATGCCCGGGCCGGCGATGATGAGTGGCACGTGCGTGCCGGGGACAGATAGATCACCTTTGTCACCTTTGACAGGGCCCGCATTGGTCAATGACGTGATGCTCTTTGCCGTGCCGTTGTCACTCGTGAATACGATGTACGTGTTGTCGGCGATGCCGAGTTCGTCCACGGCGGCGGTAATTTGCCCGACAAGGAAGTCGAGGTATTCGACATTCGCGCCGAAGTTCTCGCGCGCGCGCATCGTGTCGCTGGCAGGGCCGGACGCCGTATGCGGCGTGGGCACCCAGGGGCTATGAGGCAGGGAAGTCGGGAAGTAAGCAAGAAACGGCCGGGATTCGGCGGTGGTCGCTCGAATGAAGTCGATCAGGTAGGCCGTGTGATGGTCGGGGCCGTACCCGTCGTCCCCGAGCGTCAGGTCGCGACCGTCGACTTCGAGTTTGGCAGCCCAGTAACGCGGCCCCGCGCCCTCGCTACCAACGTGATTCAATTGCCACAGCGAGTATTGATCGAAGCCGTAGTCTTCACGCATTACGTCGGGCGTTACATTCGGTGCGGCGCGTGAAGCATCGTATTCAATCGGGTAATCTGGCGCGGACAACTGCCACTTACCAGCTACCATTGTCTTGTAGCCGGCGCTCTGCAGCGTTTGCGCAAACGTCTGCTCGTCCGGATCGAGCCAGCCGAACGCCTCGTAGTTGCGGTAGTTGTGTTTGCCGGTGAGCAGCTGCACGCGCGATGGCGTGCACAACGGCTGACTGAAGGTCCGCGTGAACTTGACGCCCCGTGCCGCGAGCGCGTCGATGTTTGGTGTCTCGTACGATAATCCGCCGTAGGGTTCGAAGGCCTCGACGCCCGCATCATCGGCAAGAATTACGATGATATTGGGTGGCGTCCGGTTACCGTCGTTTTCAGATTCGGCGCCGGGACCACTGGCCGCGAGAACAGCTGCGACCAGCACGATGAACAATCGCATTGCGTACATCAATTGCTCCAGAATACGTTTTGGCGGGACTGCAGCGATCATCTACAGATCGGGTTTGACGCCGACTATAACCCGTCAAGGCTCTCCGAACACCTCTGCCCGCCTCCGTCTGAGGCAACCCGTTTCCGACGTCGGAACTGCCGGTGCCGCAGTGGCATTGACTCGTGCGTTATTGGCAAGAACTCGACCCGCACAGTGAAGCATTCTCGTATATGAGTAGTAGTGCTGATATACGAATTTGTGCCTACAACGATGTCTATCGCTTTTCATCCGAAACATGCCGTACCCGTTGCCGATGAATCATAAATTCGTGCCGAAAAAGCAAGATATGGTGGCATTACATAGCGATATAATCATGAAGTGTTTGCGTTTTTCAAAGCGACCAATAAAGCGTTGGTCGCCTGCCGCGATGTGCCGGCTTCAATTGACCAGGGGGTAGTTCTCCATGACAAAACTGATTCGTCGCCCGACTTCAGGGCGCCAAGACTTTCTATGTGTGCCGCTGATAGTGGCGAGCCTCATTCTGGTCGCCCAGCCGGCTACGGCACAGGACGACGAGGTACTCGAGGAAATCGTCACTACGGGCTCGCTGATAAGGCAGGAACAGAGTTCGAACATCGTCGTGACGCTCGACGACCAGGAACTGATCGATCGTGGGGTAAGTAATCCCGTCGAGATCCTGGATACGATCCCGTCGATTCAGGCGAGTGAGGTTACCTCCAACACTCTGAACCTGTTCAATCCGAGTTTTGCCAACTTCGCGAACCTGCGCTCACTGGGTGGACAATCGACATTGACCCTGCTGGACGGCAAGCGCGTGGTGCGCGACCCGTTCGCCGGAATTGCCACCAACCTCAACGTGTTGCCGCAGGCGGCCGTTTCCAGTGTGGATATCCTGCCCGACGGCGCGTCATCCATTTACGGTTCAGATGCAATCGCCGGCGTTATCAACTTCAAGATGTATGAAGAGTACGAAGGTTCCGGCCTGAACTTGACGTCGACATTTCCGACTGAAGGTGACGGCGGTGGCCTGAACAAGTACTCTACGATTCTCGGCGTCGGCGATCTTGACGCTGACGGTTACAATTTCTATGTCGCTGCATCGGCTCGTAATCGTGATGATCTCAGGGCTGGCGATCGCGACTACCTGGAAGGACCGTGGGGCGGTGTTCTGCATGGCATCATCGAGCCCGGTGCCGACCCGAATTTTGGCGTCCGCCGGGAAGCCTTTCCCGGCAACGTAAGGCAGCGCAACAATCCACTGGCATCGGGCCAGATTGCGACGAATACCGGGGCCAGCCCATACCCTGACTGTCCGGTGATGTCCGATCAGTTAAGCACGGGGGACATTCACGCCGTTGGCGACGGCAGCTGCGTCTACACATTGACCGGGCTGAACTTCGTCACGATTTCCGAGGAAGAGCAACACACTCTGGCGTCGCAGGTATCCAAGCGATTTGCTGACGAGCACACGTTTTCGCTGCAGTTTTTCCATGCGTGGAGCGACATCACGCGCGAAAGGCCATGGCCGAGAATACAGGGCCGTCAAATACCTGTCACCTCGCCGTATTATCCTGGCAACGGTATCGTGCCGGCGATTTCCGGGCAGGATATGACTTCGGCTGTCGAGACATACGGCATATCGATGGTCGCGCTCGAACGACCTGAAAACACTGTAACGGACCGCACCTGGCGCCTGATGGCGTCGGTCGACGGCGTCATCGGTGCGTTCGACTACGAAGTCTGGGCCTTGCAGTCCGAAGCAGAGTTTGAACAGGCGATCGTATCCTACGACAACCGCTGGGTGGATGGAATTGACGGCAGAGACGGTGCGACGTGGATCAACCCCTGGGCGGACTTCGCAGGCCAGTCGCCGGATGCACAGGCGTACATCACCGGCAGCTACATGGGCAAGGTCAAGGACCGTATTGCCGACGCGCAGCTCAGAAACGTCGGCTTTACGCTCGGACGGGACATCGAGCAGATCGACGTCGGTGCGGGTGCGGCGGCCCTGGCATTCGCATTTGAATACACGGAAGAAGAGCTTTTTACCGGTCTGTCGCTGGAACGCCTTGCGGCCACCAATCAGACGCCGGAGGTTCGCCTCGGTCCGGACCGCAACGTCTCGGGTGCCCGCGACCTTTACTCGGCGACTCTCGAAGTCCAGGTTCCGATCACCGACGAGCTCGAAGTCAGCGCGTCCGTTCGGTATGACGACTACAGCGACGTCGGCAACACGACCAATCCGAAATTGCTGATCAATTACGACGTAATGCCAAACGTCAATCTGCACGCCTCATTTGGCAAGGGCTTTCGGGCACCGACGCTGGTCGACCTGTTCCAGGCGAGGAGCCTGGTCGGCACAATACCCGCCGCTGCCTTTATCTTCGATCGGGAACTGTGTCCGGACGGCGTGACACCAAGCGATCCGCGGGACGATACATTCAATGTCTGCGACCTCCGCGTCAACCGGCTTTCGGGCGGTAACCTCGATCTGAAGCCCGAAGAATCCGAGACGTTTGCGATCGGTACAGCGATCAGCTTCGACCACGATCAAATCGGTTTCGGCAACATTGCTGTCGCGCTCGACTACTGGGACTACAGGATCGACAACGTCGTTAATTCCGGTATTCCGCCGGAGGCGATCTTTGGCGATTGGGACCGATTCGCCAGCGACTTCATTTTCCGCTGCAGCACATTCACCGAGGAAGAAATTGATCGGCTCAACAACTGCCCGGACGATCCGGCGTTCCGCTTCAACGACTACATCGGCGCCGTTCTGCAGACGAACGCAAACATCGGTGTTGTCGAGACGTCAGGTGTCGACTTCAGGTTCCTCTGGGATCTGCCGTCTGATATCGGCGACTGGGCGTTCACCTACAATGCGACCTACGTGACCGATTATGACCAGGAAGTCTATGAAGGTTCGGGTGTTCAGTCGCGCCTCAATCGGTTCCTTACCCGTCATTTCGGTCCGGCGCTGCAACTCAAGCACTACGCGACGCTACGCTGGTCGAATGACGACTGGACCGGATTCCTTCAGCATCAGTTCCAGAACGGCTACGACGATTGCGGCAGTGTTTGCCGTCGGCCCGACAGGGAGGTCGATTCACACGGCATCTTCAACATCGGCGGCTGGTACCAGGTCAACGATGTCATCAGGGTCAACCTGCGTGTGGACAACCTGTTCCAGAACGATCCGCCGTTCACCAATAACTCGGGTGCCGGCAGCATTACGACGGAGAACACCGACGTCCGGTACTTCGATCACATCGGCCGCAGAGTAGGGCTGACGCTTACGGCAGATTTCGAATAATCGTCGGGTTTCGCTGTATTACCCAGAGGCCGCATGCTCAGCATGCGGCCCCGTTTTTCACCCAGGAACGGGAGCATCGTCCCGAAGCAGATTCTGTTCGACCAGCGCGGACCAGAATTCCGCCGGAATCTCGAAAGCGAACAGGTTCAGGGTCTGTTCGATGCGGCTTGGCTTTCCGATACCCGGAATGACGCTGGCAACAGCAGGGTGAGCCAGAGGGAATTGCAAAGCCGCCGCCGGCAATGGCACCTCGAACCTTTCGCACGTACTTTCGATTCTTGAGACCTTGTCGACAATCCTGTCCGGCGCATCGGCGTAGTTGTAGCGGAGAGGTGTTCTGTTTCTGACACCCGTGGCCAGAATTCCCGAGTTGTATGCACCGCCTATGATGATGGAGCAGTTTCGCTGCATGCATTTCGGCAGGAAAGAGTCGAGAGGCTCCTGCTCCAGAAGCGTGTAGCGGCCAGCCAGCAGGAAGCAGTCCCAGTCTCCGTACTCAAGCGCTGCCTGACAGACTTCGTACTCGTTGACGCCAAGACCGATGGCGCCCACCCGGCCCTGGCTGCGGAGTTGCTGCATCGCACGATACCCGCCATCCATGGCAACGGGAAATAACCTCTCATTGTCGGCACCGTGAGTTGCCGTCCCGATGTCATGCATGAAGAGTATGTCGATTCGATCCAGTCCCAGGCGCTGGAGACTGTCCTCGAAGGAACGCATGACTCCATCGTAACTGTAGTCGTAAACGATATCGAAGGGCATTGGGGACAGAAAGCCATGACGCTCGACGGCGTATCCGGCCGGTCGCAGGAGGCGGCCGACCTTTGTTGACAAAACATACTCCTTTCCCTCCCTGGGACGCAGTGCATCGCCGACGCGCCTTTCGCTCAGACCTTGTCCGTAGTGGGGTGCGGTATCGAAGTAGCGAAAACCGTGCCGCCACGCGGTATCCAGAATTCGAGCCGCTTCTGTCTGCGACACGCTGTGAAACAGATTGCCCAGTGAGGCACAGCCAAAACCGAGAGTGTCGACAGAAGTATGTGTGTTGCCGACGCGCCGCCTTTCAATAGAAGCCATTATCGTTGCTTTCCTCAGATGCCGGAGAAAACGCGCACTTGGTAGAATAGCGCATTGGTTGTGGGCGACAGCGCAATGCGGCCAGTACAGAATTGGCGCGATTGTTTCTTCTGTGGCGCGACCCATTGCGGATTTTGCATGAAGGTCTGGGTGTCTAGCGCCTAAAATTGCGTAGCGCCAAGGGTCTCCGGAGAACAGGTTGTCGGTCTTCGCCATCCACCCGTTTGCGACGCCCTCCGATGCGCAGGCCTTGCGCGGGGAGGTGCGGGCATTCCTGGCCGAGCACCTGCCCGAAAGCGTCCCCGCACGACGCACCAACTGCTGGGCCGTGCTCGATCCGGACTTCAGCCGCAAGCTGGGCGAGGCCGGTTTCATCGGCATGCTGTGGCCGAGACGTTACGGCGGTCACGAGCGGGACCCGTTGGAGCGCTATATCGTCCTTGAGGAACTCCTCGCGGCCGGCGCGCCGGTCGGTTCGCACTGGATCGCGGACCGGCAGACCGGGCCGTTGCTGTTGCGCTATGGCACCGAGGCGCAACGGCGGAAGTACCTGCCCGGCATGGCGCGCGGCGAATTGTTTGCGTGCATCGGCTTGAGCGAGCCGGGCGCCGGTTCGGATCTTGCAAACATCCGCACTTCGGCGATGCGCGTCGACGGCGGCTGGCGGCTCAATGGCCAGAAAGTCTGGACGACCAATGCACACGCCGCCGCGGTCATGTTGACACTGGTAAGAACGGAAGCCGGTTCCGAGCGCCGCGAGGGACTGAGCCAATTCCTGGTCGATCTCGATCTGCCCGGCGTGGAAGTACGGCCGATCATCGATCTGGCCGGGCACCATGAGTTCAACGAGGTGTTCTTCGACGATGCCGAGGTTCCGGACGGCGCGCTGATAGGTGTGGAGGGCGAAGGCTGGACACAGGCGACCGCGGAACTGGCACTGGAACGATCTGGCCCGGAGCGGTACCTGTCGAGCCATGTGCTGCTGGCCAGCCTGATCGATGCGGCGGGATCCGAACCGGATGCCGTCCTTGCCGGCGTGATCGGCCGATTGGCGGCGGAGTTGTGGACACTGAGGCAGATGTCCATGTCGGTGGCTGCGAAGCTCGCATCGGGTCAGGATCCCATGGTTGAAGCCGCCGTCGTCAAGGATCTCGGCAACAACTACGAGCAGGCACTGCCGATCGCCATCCAGGCCGCCCTGGGCGGCGAGGCGCAGCTTGCGGACGGCAGCGCGCTCGCCGACATGCTTGCCATGCTCCTGCAGTCGTCCCCTTCATTTTCGTTGCGCGGTGGGACCCGGGAAATCATGCGCGGGATCATCGCAAGAGGGCTGGGGCTGCGATGAGCGAGCAGCAGGAACTGCTGGTACAGGCTGCCGAGAATATCCTTGAGGCGATCGGTGAGGCGGACCTGGCGGAGGCCTGGTCAGCCATTGAGGATGCCGGGTTCGGCATCCTGCTGGTGGACGAGGCGTCCGGAGGATTCGGCGGCGACTGGGCCGACTTCCATGCGGTGATGCGGGAAGCCGGCAAACGTGCCCTGCCGTTGCCGCTGGGCGAAATGGTGTTGGCGACCTGGTGCGCCGGCCGGGCAGGGCTCGGGGTGCCATCGGGGATGGCGTCTGTCGCCGTCGAGGTCGACGGAGAGATGAGCGGCGGGAAATTCAGCGGAGTGCTGCGAGGTGTCCCCTGGGGCCGGCATCTGGACTCCGTGGTGGCGGTAGCATCGGGACAGGCATGGGTCCTGCCGGCCCAGGGTGCGCGGATCGATGCGCGCACCAATCCGGCGGGCGAACCGCGGGATGACCTGCACTTTGCCAGGGCCGCAGCGCACTCGGCGGCGACTGATGTAGACCTGCGGTCGTGCGCGGCACTGATGCGTGTCGCGCAGATCTCCGGAGCGGCCGACGGAGCACTTGAAATGTCCGTCGAACACGTCAATTCCCGCAAGCAGTTCGGGCGGGTTCTGGCGAAGTTTCAGGCGGTTCAACAAAACCTGGCCGTTCTCGCGACCGAAGCTGCGGCGGTCAACTGCGCCGGCCAGGCCGCGGCACTGGCACGGGACCGGGACCCCGGCGGAGACGGTGCGGCATTCGAGATCGCGGCCGCCAAACTACGCGCAAACATCGCAGTGGGTACGGTGACGTCCATTGCCCACCAGGTCCACGGCGCCATCGGTTTTACCGAAGAGTATCCGCTGCATCGGCTGACACGGAGAATGATGGGCTGGCGCTCCGAATTCGGTAATGACCGTTATTGGGCGGAGAAACTAGGCGTCCGGGTGGCCCGCCTGGGCGGCACCGGGCTGTGGCACGAAATCACGCGGCGTTCCGACCTGGGACAGCCTGCTTAGCGCCTACAGATCCCGGTACGTTACTGCCGGCAATGTCAGTGTGCCGTCGCCGTCGCCGTCAGCCGCCGACACGCCGAACCTCCCGCCGCGTGTGTGTACCCGATTCGCGGTCGAAGGCAACCTCGCCGCGCAGGAACGTGGTGATCACCCGGTACCGCAATCGATCTCCGCAAAACGGCGTCACCCTGCCCATGGAATGAAACTCCATCGGTTCGACCTTCCACACACCCCGGGTAAAGCCGCCGGATACGGCGAGATTCTGTTCCTGACGGCCCTCGTCCTCTTCAAAGATGACCAGGTCGGCGTCGTAGCCGGGTTCGATGAGACCCTTTTTCAGTCCCAGGTAGCGGGCCGGCAACTCGGAAAAGTGCCGGCAGGCGGTGTCGAGACCGTGCAGCGTCAGCAGATGCGGATAAACGAAGTCGATCGCCGAGTACCCGGCCTTGGGCGTCAGTTCGCCGGGGATCGGATTCGAACTGAACTTGTCCTGCATGCGGTGGGGCGCGTGCCAGGATGTGACGATGCTGATCTTGCCCTCGGCAAGATAGCACTGCAGCCGTTCGACCTCTTCGGCCGAGCGCAGCGGCGGCACATGCCGGGACGCCACGCCGATTCGTTCCGCGGCAGTGACGCTGTCGATGGAAATGGAATGATGCGGCACCTGGATGGACACGTTCGGCAGGCGGTCTGCTTCCGCCAGAATCCGGTCGACGCTTTCCGGCTGCGTGACCTGGATTCTCACACGGAATTCCGGCGGCAGCCTGCGCAGCAGGGCGCCGAGCGCATACCGCTCGCCGAGTTCGTGCAGGGGCGTGTCCTGGAATGCGGCCTCATCCACCACGATCGAGCCATGTACGCCTGCCTCCGCGTAGCGCTGGAACTCCGCAGTGCTGTCGTCGAGGTCCCGGGCATATCGCCACTGGCGAAGATTCCAGGAATACAGGCCGACGCAGTAGGCCCCGGCATCGCGATACTCGGTAGTATCTGCGGGATCCAGCGGTGGAGCCGCTGCCACACCGTAGTCGGTGTAGGCACGCTCGGCAACGAACCGGACGCGTTCGCGGATCCGCTGTATCGTGTTGAGCCTTGGCACGATATTCGCCTGGTCGCAGACGACTGTGACGCCCCCGGCCAACGCGCCTCGGGTGGCGCATTCCACCGTTTCCTTGGGCGCGGCAACCCAGTCGCGCAGACCGCAGAGCAGGTCGACACCGGCGGGCAGGACGAGTTGGCGTGGACCGAGTTCGATCATTTGGTCGGCCTCACCTGCCTGGTCGTCGGTGACAGAGCGGATGATGCCGCCTTCAATTCGAATGGCGGCAGACTGGATCTTGCCTGCGATGAACGCGGGCCCCTTGATAGTCAGGCTCATCTGGTTTTCAACCCTGTATAGGCATGACGGTACTTGCACATTTCAGCTTGTCGTTGTCTCGGGTAACGTTTCACCTGCGGTGTGATTGCCAGCAATGCGGTTACCGGCGAAGCAAGCGATGACGCACTATTTCTCCAATATGCGTTCGTATTGTCAAGTTGCGGTTGGCCGGTGCGGCAAATCCGGTGCATGGCCGGGCGTCCGCACTTGGGCGATTAAACCGGGACTGCAGACGTGAAAAAATCCCATTCGCGCTGAAGGTATAATCGCGAGGTTGCGGAATCCGATGGCTGTTTCCGGCTCGGATTGGCGCGGCGGACAGCGTCATGCGTGCAGGAAAATCAAGGTCTCTCGGCAACTTCATTCTCTACCGCACCTCGATTAGCGTCGTCACGATTTTTGCCGCTTCGGTCATCTCCTTCATCATCATCCAGTTGCCGCCAGGCGATTTCGTCTCGTCCTACGTGGCTCAGCTCGCTCAGACGGGCGCCATCGGCTCCACCGAAAGCATCGAGCAATTGCGCAGGGACTACGGTCTCGACCAGCCCATGGTCGTGCGCTACCTGCGATGGGCGGCGGGTGCGATTCGCGGCGACTTCGGCATGTCGCTGCAGTGGAATCGAGAGGTGAGCGGGCTCATCGGCGAGTACATGGGACTCACGCTCATGCTCGCCGTCCTGGGACTGCTGCTTGCCTGGGGGCTGGCGTTACCGATCGGGTTGTACAACGCGATGTACCGGGGTTCGATGGGCGACTATGCATTTTCCGCGTTCGGCATGATCGGTATCGCCGTTCCCAATTTCCTGCTGGCCCTGTTCGCGCTGTTCATCGGTTTCCGCTATTTCAATGCGGATCTGGGCGCCATTCACTCCCCGCGGTACGTGGATGCGCCCTGGTCGGTCGGGAAGTTTTTCGATGCCCTTTGGCACATGCTCGTCCCGGCGCTGATTCTCGCGCTCGCGATCATGTCTCGGCTTGTGCGGGTGCTGCGGGCCAACCTGCTTGACGAGATGTCCAGGCCCTATGTCGTCACGGCCAGGGCCAAGGGCATGCGTGAGCTGACGCTGGTACTCAAGTATCCCCTGCGGCTCGCGCTGAATCCCTTTGTGAGCACCATTGGCCTGACGCTGCCGACACTGATTTCGGGCAGCATCATCGTGTCCATGGTACTGAACATTCCGACGCTGGGACCGCTGCTGCTGCAGGCTCTGCAGGGGCAGGACATGTTCCTCGCCAGCGCAATCCTGCTCATCCTTTCCACGCTGGCCGTGGTCGGGACGCTGTTATCCGATTTGCTGCTGAGCTGGATCGACCCGCGCATCCGGCTGGAGAGCTAGGAGTCATGGTGGTACCCCAGCCTGACAATGGCAATGAAATGCCGCCTGCAACGCTGCCGGTGCTGTCGCCGGGTGCGCTGTTCCGCAGGCGCTTCCTGCGGCACCGGCTGGCAGTCGTGTCGGCCATCGTCGTTGCCCTGTTCTATCTCGTGGTCGCATTCGCCGATTTCCTCGCGTATTCCGACCCGACCGCCTCCAATTCCCAGCGCGCACTGGTGCCGCCGCAACCGATCCACTTTTTCGACGATGGCCGTTTCGCCCCCCACGTGCACGGGCTTGAGCGCACCCGCAACCCGGAAACCTACGGTCTGGAGTATGTCCCGGACGAGGCGCAGACAATCCCGGTGGTGTTCTTTGCCCGGGGTTACGAGTACAGGTTGCTTGGCCTGATACTTGCCGACAGGCATCTGATCGGTACGGAGGGCGCCCCGGCGGAGACCAGCCTGTTTCTGCTCGGTGCGGACGAGCAGGGTCGCGATCTGTTTTCCCGCATCGCACTGGCGATCCGTACATCGCTGCTCATCGGCTTGGCTGCGGTTGCCGTGAGTATCACCGCAGGCATTTTTTTCGGCACGATTTCGGGGTTTTACGGCGGCATGGTGGATCTGTTCATACAGCGCGCGATCGAGATTCTGCGCTCGATCCCGACGATCCCGTTGTGGATGGGGCTGGCGGCCGCGATACCGCCCACCTGGGGCATCACCCTGGTCTACTTCACGGTGACCCTGATCATTGCACTGGTGGGCTGGACCCAGTTGGCGCGGGAACTTCGCGGCCGCATCATGTCCCTGCGCGGGGAGGATTTCGTGGTCGCGGCGGAGTTGAGCGGCGCCGGACCGGGGCGGATCATGTTTGTGCACCTGCTGCCGCAGACCACGAGCCACATCATCGCAACGACGACGCTGGCGATTCCCGCGATGATCGCGAGCGAGACGGCCCTGGGTTTCCTCGGGCTCGGCCTGCGGCCCCCGGCCATTTCACTGGGCGTGCTGTTGAGCACCGCGCAGAGCCTGCAAAACGTGGCGCTGTATTCGTGGATGCTGATTCCGGCCATCCCGACCGCCATCGTCATCATCGCATTCAACTTCCTCGGGGACGGCCTTCGGGATGCGGCGGATCCGGGTGGCTAGGGTGGCGGAAAAGCACGGCGCGAATGCGGACCCGATTGTTCAGGTCCGTGATCTGACCGTGGATTTCGACACGGTCGAAGGACGTATCCGCGCAGTGGACGGCATCAGTTTCGACGTGCTGCCCCGGCGGACGCTTGGTGTGGTCGGTGAAAGCGGTTGTGGCAAGAGCGTGACGGCGCAGGCCATCATGCGAATCGAGGACGAGCGAACCTGCCGATTGGGCGGCAGTATCGTGCTGCGGAGGGACGAGGACACGCTCGACCTGCTGGGTCTCGCCAGAGACAGCGCGCAGATGCGCGAACTTCGCGGCGGCGACATCGGTTTCATTTTTCAGGAACCGATGACCTCCTTCAGTCCGGTCCATACGATCGGCAATCAGATCATCGAGGCCGTGCGCCTGCACTTCAACCTCGGCAAGCCGGAGGCGGCGCAACGCGCAATCGAGCAGTTGCGCGATGTAGGGATGCCGAATCCCGAGCACATCATGAGCCAGTACGCGTGGGAGTTGTCCGGCGGGCTGCGCCAGCGCGCCATGATCGCTATGGCGCTGGTGTGCGGTCCGCGGCTGCTCATCGCCGACGAACCGACCACGGCGCTGGATGTCACGACTCAGGCGCAGGTGCTCACGCTGCTCGCGGAGTTGCAGGACCGGCATGACATGGCGCTGATGCTGATCACTCATGACCTCGGCGTTGTGGCCGCCGCGGCAGACGATGTGGCCATCATGTATCTGGGGTTCATCGTGGAACGCGGTCCCGCAGCATCGATTTTCCGCGATTCGATGCACCCCTATACTCAGCTTCTGCTGGAATCCTTGCCTAGCCTGACGCGACGCCGGCGCGGCGCACTCAAGGCGATCGGCGGAACCGTGCCCCGGGCGGGGAACCGTCCTGCCGGCTGCCCCTTCCATACTCGGTGTCCAAGCGCGATGTCCGGTGTCTGCGACCGGATCCTGCCTGGCCCGACGCAGGTCGCCGAGCATCACGTCGTCAACTGCCACCTCCACGACCCGCAATGACCGAGAGAGCGGAACGATTACAGGAGATGGCGAAGACGCTTCCGGATTCGGTCATCCTGCGCGTCCAGCGGCTCCGCAAGTTCTTCCATCCGAAAGGGGCTGACGTGGTGCGCGCAGTCGACGACATCAGCTTCGACTTGCACCGCTGTGAAACACTGTCGCTTGTGGGCGAAAGCGGTTGTGGCAAGACCACGGCGGCTCGTGCCATTATCCGTGCCCATGTACCGACGTCGGGCGAGGTCTGGTTCAGAACGGCTTCCGGGGAAATTGTGAACCTGGCCGGACTCACCGCAAGGCAATTGCGCCCGCTCCGGGCTGAGATGCAGATGATCTTCCAGGATCCGTACTCATCGTTGAATCCCCGCATGACGGTTCGCGACATTGTCGCCGAACCGTTGCGGTTGTTCGGCGTAAGGGGTCGTCGCGAACTCGATGAGGAAGTAGGCAATCTGCTTGAGGCGGTCGGCCTGCGGGGCTCGCACATGGGCCGCTATCCCCATGCATTCAGCGGCGGACAGCGCCAGCGTATCGGCATCGCGCGCGCGCTGGCGCCGAAACCGCGAGTAATCATCGCCGACGAATCCGTCTCGGCGCTGGACGTGTCGGTACAGGCACAGATCCTCAACCTGCTGGTCGAGCTGCAGGAGCAGCACGAACTGAGTTTCATCTTTGTCGCGCACGACCTGAGCGTCGTGAGACACATCAGTCACCGCGTCGCGGTCATGTATGTCGGGCAAATGGTCGAGCTGGCGCCCTGCGACGAACTGTTCGAACGGCCGCTGCATCCCTATACGGCGGCGTTGCTGGCGGCGGTTCCGCAACCCGACCCGGAGCAGTGCAGTGTGTTCGCACCGCCTCCCGGGGAGCCTCCCAGCTCGCGCAACCCGCCGAGCGGCTGTTATTTTCACCCGAGGTGCCCGCATGCCGTTGCCGCGTGCAGGACCGAGCGGCCGGAGTGGCGGCAACTGGATTCCGGGCGTTTTGTTCGCTGCCACCTGGCTGAGGAACTTTCGCTGGCAGGTGTCGGTGAGGCCGGCAAGCCGGCCCGTGTGCAGGAGCAAGGGGACGATGGCTGATCGCTACAGCAGGCGCGAACTCCTGCAGGGCGGTTGCGCGGCGCTTTCGGCGACCGCGCTGTGGTCCTGTTCTCGTTCAGGCTTTGAAGCCACATCCCGGGCGGTCGCCCTGGACGAGGCGGATTTCGGGCCGTACGCGCCGGAATCCGGCAGAATCGTTACCGATCCTGCGGCTGTGCCCCGGACCTTTGGGGAATCGCCGACGCTTTCGGAACTCGTGGCTGCGGGCGGGCTGGACCCGGTGGAAGAGCGGATCGGCCGCGATCCGATCGTGATCGAACCGCTCCACGAGATCGGCCGCTACGGCGGGACGCTGCGCCGGGCGTTCGTCGGTCCGGGCGATCAATGGGGCCTCGTCCGGATGGCCTCGGGGCCCGACAGTTTCCTTCACTGGGACAAGGACTGGCGTGCAGTACGCCCCAACATCGCCCGGGATTTCCGCTTCAGCGACGGCTACCGGGTGCTGACCCTGTCGCTGCGCCGCGGCATGCGCTGGTCGGACGGCGCGCCGTTCACGGCGGACGACGTGCTGTTCTGGTACCGGGACCTGTACCTGGACCGGCGAATCGTCTCCGCGCCCAGCGCGTCGATGCTGGTTGACAACCGGGACGTGCTGATCGAGAAGCTGGACGACTTCACGGTCCGGTTCGTCGCCCCGGCGCCGTATGAAGTCCTGGCCGAGTTGCTTGCCAGCTCGACGGACCTGGGCGGCCTCTCGTTCTATGGCCGGTTCGGCATGGGCGGCTATGCGCCGAAGCATTACCTGTCGCAGTTTCATCCGAAATACCGGTCCGAGAGCGAGGTCAGCGCCGTCGCCCGGGAACAGGGCTTCGCGAACTGGTCGATCTACCTGCGCAACCGCAACGACTGGTCGCTGAATCCGGAATTGCCCGTACTGTCCCCGTGGCGCGTGGCCGAACCCATCAACTCGCAGAATTGCCGGCTCGAGCGTAATCCATACAGTGTGTGGGTCGATTCTGCCGGCAATCAGTTGCCCTATATCGACAGCATCAAGAACATTCTCTGCGCCAACGCCGACGCGGTGAGCTTCAAGGCGGTGGCCGGGCAGCTCGACTTTCAGAACAGGCACCTGCAGATCGAGCAACTGCCGTTCCTGCTGAGCAACCGCCGGCGCTCCGACTACAACATCTATCTCGACCCCAACGAGGGAACGGATCTCGGCATACGCGTCAACCTGAGCTATCGCGGAGACCCGGAGATTGGGGAGTGGCTCGGGAATCCCGATTTCCGGAGGGCCCTGTCTCTGGGGACCGATCGGCGGGAAATCAACGAGACCCTGATGCTCGGGCTCGGCCGCCCGTCCGCGTCGGTGCCTGCGGTGACCAACCGCTACTACCCGGGCGACGAATGGGTTACGAGATGGGCGAGTCACGATGTCCCGCAGGCCAACCGGCTCCTCGATGAACTGGGCCTGAGGGAGCGTGACGAGTCCGGATACAGGCTTCGCAGGGACGGCACGGGACGACTGCAACTCAATTGCGTGACCGCGGTATCGCACTTCGATTACACGGGCGTTGCGGAGATGATTCGCGAACAGTGGCGCATGATCGGGATCGATCTGGACGTGGAAATCGTCGACCAGGTTCTTTACAACCAGCGCAGCATGTCCGGCGAAGTACAGCTCGGCGTCATGCTGACCGGTAGCGAGGACCCCTATGTCTATCCCGATTTGCTGTTTCCGTATACGACGGTCGGCTTTGGTGCGATCATGGGCGTGGATTTCGCGCAGTGGTTCCGGTCCGGCGGCTCGGCCGGGGTGCGGCCTCCGGACGAGATCGTGGAGATGATGGACCTCTGGCAGGAAGGGCGCCGGTCGGCCAGCGAGACGCGCGTGGCGATAGGAAAGGAGTTGCTCAGGCGCCATGTAGACCTGGTCATCAGCATCGGCCTCGTCTCCAATGCCTATTCGATGCACGGAATCCACCTGGCCAGGAAGAATCTGGGCAATGTCCCGAGACGAGTCGTCAATACCCAGATAGTATTGACGCCGTCGACTGGGTTGCCCATGACGTTCCATTTCAGGGAAGGGGATGACAATGACGCTTGACGTAACGCTGCACACCATTCATCTGGTCTTCGCCATATTCTGGTTCGGATCGTACATGTGGTCCGAGTTGATTCTCTGGCCGCAGATGCAGAAGGCGGGTCACCTCGAAGCCGTCCAGGGCGGCCTTCGATCGGTGGCCGTGCGCCAGATCACGGCAATCGGAATCGTCGGGACCATCCTCAGCGGGTATATCCGCGGCGTGGCCGGCGGCGTTTTCGACCGCATATACACTCCCTATGGCGTCATGTTCCTGGTCTCGGCCGTAGTCGGCGTGTGGATGGTCGCCTGGTGGTCGACCTTCCCGGTCCGATCGCTGAAGTGGGGCTGGCGCGCCTATTACAGCGGATTCTGGGTGCTGTTCGCCATGATGGTAGGAATGCGCTTCGCTCAATGAGCCGGCGGCTTTCCGGCCGTCTTTCTGCTTTCCGACGCAACAAGCTAGGTGACCGGACAGAGCGTGCGGGTCGACGGCGGGCTGACGAAGTCGGTTCCTTGACGGGTCGGGGGGGGTCTGTTGCCCACGCTGCATAACATATTGAGAATTCGTCAACAACCAGACATGGGTTTTGGCACTATACTCATGAAGTCATGCGCTTGTCGGCGGTACTGCATCAAGCGTCGCGACTTTTCCGGCACAGCCAGGGAATAGATATCGATGTCATCTGCTACTGACGCAGCCGGAAATCCCGGCATGGCAAAGTTGACCCGCTGGATCGTGGCAGTACACCTGCTGATCGTGATCGTGCATATGGCGGCAGCGATCGCCTTTGTCACCGGAGTTGCCCTGGTCAGCGGAGAGGCTGCAACGGCTTATCTCCTCCACGCGAGGCTGGCGTGGGTGGTGCTGGCGCTGGGGATCGTGCAGGCACTGGCGGTATTCAACCCGGCTCTGCCCGCGCTGCACTGGATGTACAGGGTTTTCGCCATCCTTGTCGTTGTCGGCGAGGTGCTGGAATTGTTTGTCATACCACGCGGATATGTCGATTACCACGTCACTGTCGCGATGGTCGTATGGGGCTGCGCGCTGGCGCTCTACGTGCGCATGCTCGACCCGCAGTGGACGGCTGCTGCGGCGTCCGGTACCAGTTAGCCGAACCTCCAATGTCCGGAGACTGGCCTAATGGGATGCCGGCGATGGATGGCGCGACACTGATCGTCCGAATGCTCGATGCCTACGGCGTCGAGGTCGTGTTCGGCGTGCCCGGCGAGACGAGCATCCCGCTATACCGGGCGCTGGCAGATGACGATTGTTCGATCGAGCATGTAATGGCGCGCGACGAGCGAACCTCGGGCTTCATGGCTGACGCCTACGCCCGTGTCACGCACCGCCCCGGTGTGGTCGAGTTTCCCAGCGGCGCCGGCCCGCTCTACGGCCTCGCCGCCGTGGCGGAAGCCAACGAGTCGGCGGTGCCGATGATCGCCATCACCAGCGACAATTCACTCGCCGTGGAGGGCCGGGGATTCATCGCCGAACTGGACTGCCAGCGGCTGTTTCAGCCCGTGACCAAGGCGTCGATCATGCTGAAGTCCGCGCGCAAGATTCCCGAGACGATCCGCAACGCGTTTCGCATCGCGACCACGGGCCGGGCAGGGGCCGTACACATCGCCATTCCCGACAACATCTACTCCGAGCAGGTGCAGCCCGGCGACGTGTCAATGCACGTCGATACAGCCTGCAAGGCGGCGCCGGCGAACCCGTGCGGTCCGGCCGGCGACAAGCTGGTGCAGGTTCGGGACGCCCTGGCCAGGGCGCGCCGTCCCCTTGTCGTCGCCGGCGGCGGCGTCAACCGCTCGGACGCCCGAGCGGCGCTGACCGAATTTGCGGAATTGTATGAAGTTCCCGTCGTCACCTCGATGACCGGGCAACAGTCCATCAGCGATACCCATGAACTGTCCATCGGCATCATCGGCGACAATGGCTTTCATCCCCATGCGAACCGGGCCCTGGAGGAGTCGGATCTGCTCATCTACGTCGGGTGCCGGATGGGCTCGGTCGTCACCATCGGGTGGTCGTTTCCGGCGCCGGACCCGGAGAGGCAGATCGTACACGTTGACGTCGATCCGGAGGTACTGGGCCGCAATACCCGCGACGCGCTCAATATCGTCTCCGATGCAGGGGAATTCTTCCGCCAACTGGTTGCGCTGGGCAGTCTGAAGACAGCGAATGCGGATCCGTCGTGGTCCGCCCTGCTCAATCGATGGCGACGGCAGTTCTGGGACCATGCCAATTCCGGGGCAGGCAGCAGCGGAACGAGCGGCACGCTGAATCCCTCGGCGGTCATCCAGTCGCTGGGTCGCCGCATCAGCGAGCCGCAACTGGTGTTCGTGGACCCCGGTACGCCCACCCCGTACACCTGCCGCTACCTGTGCCTTTCGGACGATGCGTCCCGCGTCATCATGAACCGGTCCTACGGCGGTCTGGGCTACGCCATACCCGGCGTGATTGCCGGCTGGTACGCAGACCGCGCGAACCGGCCGATCGGTTTGTTCGGCGACGGCTCGCTGGGCATGTCCGCCGGCGATCTCGAGACCGTTGTCCGTTTGGGCATTCCGGCGATTCTCCTGCACTTCAACAACTCGACGTTCGGCTGGATCGACGCGCACACGACGGTGGTGCGCGGCCTTCAGGCCGAGCCACTTCAGTTCGACCGGTCGGACTGCGTGGGCATGGCGGCGTCCTATGGGTTCCTCGGCGTGGGCGTGCATCGCCCGGAGGATCTGGAACCGGCGCTCGACAAGGCGTTTGCGCACGATGGCCCGGTATTCGTGGATGTGCACGTAAGGACCTGTGCCGAGGAGATTCCCCCCGTGTACACGTGGATAAAGCGCAGCGGGCTGGATCCGCTGGCGGTGGGCGGATCGCGTCTCGACGCTGACATCGCCGCGCAACCTCTCAAGCGAACGGCCTGATGCAGGCTGAAAGGCAACCAGGGCGATGACCACGGCAGACGAATCGGCGGGCAACGGCCCTGCGCAAGCGAATTCGGCGGGGAGCAAGGGCTCCGCGTTCGAGGTCCTCAGGATCTTTACGGGGCTCGGATTCACGTGCTTCGGCGGTCCCATTGCGCATCTGGGGTATTTTCGAACGGAATTTGTCACCAAACGCAAGTGGCTCAGTGAAAGCGCGTACGCGGATCTCGTCGCGCTCTGCCAGTTTCTGCCGGGCCCCGCCTCCAGCAAGGTCGGCTTCTCGCTGGGACTGTTGCGCGGCGGCTACTGGGGCGGGTTCATGGCCTGGCTGGGTTTCACCCTGCCGTCCGCGGTTCTGCTGGTGCTGTTCGCCTACGGTACCGGGTTCATCGCCGAGACGGCGGCGGGGCAGGGCCTCATCCGCGGCCTGAAACTCACCGCGGTGGCGATCGTCGCCCATGCCGTCCTGGGCATGGCGCGTGCCCTCACGCCCGATGCAACGCGCGCATCCATCGGCGCCCTGGCGGCAGTCATCGTGCTGCTCGCACCCACATCCATCGGTCAGATCGCGGCGATCGTCTTTGGCGGCGTGCTGGGCTGGCGGTTGTGCGGGGGCGAACTCAATGAGCAACCGGAGGTTCTTGATTTCTCCGTGTCGCGACGCGTGGGCATCGTTTCGACGGTGCTGCTGGCCGTCCTGCTGGGCGCCGCGCTGGTGCCGCTCCCCGATTCCGGTTACTCGATGTTCAACGCGTTCTTCCGTTCCGGTGCACTGGTCTTCGGTGGCGGACATGTCGTGCTGCCGCTTCTCAATGAAGCCGTGGTCGCGCCGGGTTGGGTCGGCGAGGAGGAGTTTCTCGCCGGATACGGCGCGGCGCAGGCCGTGCCGGGGCCGCTGTTCACGTTCGGCGCCTACCTGGGCGCCGTTGCCACCGCGCCTGTCATCGGCCCGGCAGCCATCGCGATCGGCCTGTTTGCGATTTTTCTGCCGGGCATCCTGCTGCAACTGTCGGCGCTGCCTTTCTGGAATGCGTTGCGGGGGCGGCCAGTTGTGCAAGCCATGATGCGGGGAGTGAACGCGTCAGTGGTCGGAATTCTGGGTGCCGCGCTGTACACGCCCATCTGGACCAGCGTGGTGGTTCAGCCGGCAGACTTCGCCGTGGCGCTGATCGGCTTCGTGCTGCTGCTGGCCTGGCGGGCTCCGGCGCTCGCCGTCGTGGCTTTCTGTGCGCTGTCGGGAGTCGCGCTGTCCTTGATGGCCTGAGCGATGAAGTACGCGTTCGCCGACGCCGTCCTTGGCCTGCGCTTCGAGTCACTCGAACCGGCCGTGGTGGAACAGGCGAAGCGGGTCTTTCTCTATCACGTCTGCACCGCCTTCATGGGGCGTCGGGCGGCAGAGTTGAATCCGTCGACCGGGTTCGCGGTGATCGCGGGGCTGGGCAATCCGCCGGGCCCGTGCACGGTCATCGGACAGGATCTCAGGCTGGCGGCAACCGATGCGGCCTACCTGAATTGCCATCTGATCGGCGGCGGCGGATACGATGACGTCATCTTCCCTGCGGGCATGCATGCCGGCCTCATGATCATTCCGGTGGCCATGGCGATGGCCGAGGGGCAGCGAGCGTCGGGACCGGAATTCATCGCGGCGCTGGTCACCGGATACGAGATCCTCGGCAAGATCGGCCAGTGGACCTGGTCCGAGGCAAGTCCGCGCCGGCCCGGCCCCGTATTCGGTCCCATGGCAAGCGCGGGCGTCTGTGCGCGGCTTCTGGGTCTGGACCGTGAGCGGACGGCCAATGCCATCGGCTACGCGGCGCACGCCGGCATGGGACTGCCCTGCAACCTGAATACGCAGATCCATGCGATGGCCTGCCGGGCGGGCATCATGAGCGCGCTTTACGGCGGGGCAGGGGGGGACTGTCCCGACGATATTCTCGAAGGCCCCCTTGGGTTTTACCGCACGTTCTTCGGTGCCAGTCCCGGTTCGGCGGCGGAGGTGCTCGAGGACTTTGGCAGAAACCACGCGATCATGGCGTCCCGGGAAAAGCGCTACCCGGGCACGATGCTCAACCTGGTGGCGGTGGAAAAAACCCGGGCACTCGTCATGAGGCACGGGCTGTCGGCCGATAACGTCGCGTCGGTGAAGTTGCAGCTCTCCGAGCAGCGCCGGCGACATCCCACCGCGCAGCTTCGTCCGCCGTACGCACGGCCGCTGGAAGCGTTTGCCTCGTGCCATTTCCTGATCTCGCTGCTGCTGCTGGACGGCGATATCCGCGAAGATCTGCGTTGGGAAGCAAAGGATGATCCGGACGTGCTGGAAATCGCGCGGCGGGTGGATACGAGCTTCGTCGAGCACCCCAACCCGATCTACGCGCGGGTCACCATCAGGACGACAGATGGGCGGGTCTTCAAGGCTGAAGGTGACGATCATGTTTTTCCGCCGCTCGATGCGGCGGAACTGCTGCGCAAGCATGCCCGCGGCGTGCTCTCCGTAGAGCGCATCGACCGGCTGGTCGAGTCGGTCGCGCGGCTCGAGACGAAGGACGACGCTTCGGAAGTTTTCGGCCTGCTGATGCCGGATGTGGAACGTCGGCAGGCACGCATCAGGATGCAGGTAAGCTAGAGGTTCGATGTGAGTACAGAGATTGAGGTGCCCGAGTTGGGCGAGGGCATTTCCGAAGTCACGATCATGAGGTGGCTCAAGGGGATTGGCGATGCCGTCGAGGCAGGCGAAGCGATCGCGGCGGTGGAGACGGACAAGGCGAGCATGGAGATTGAGGCGCCCGTATCCGGCACGCTGACCGAACTGCTGGCCGAGCCGGGCGATTCACCGGAAGTCGGCGATACTATCGCACGCATGGAATCTGGGTGAGGACAACATGGCGGAAAGGGACATCACGATTCCGGTCGGGCAGTTGAGAGCATTCACAGCCCGCAATTTCGAGGCCCTGGGTATGTCGCCCGAACACGCCGACCTCATGGCCGAACAGATTGCATGGGCGCACATACGGGGTTACCCGTGGTTGGGCGCCCGCAAGATCATTCAATATGGCACGCGCGTCCTGAAAGGTGCGGCCGCGACACACGGCAACCTTTCCCTCGTCACCGAGACCGACAGTCTCGCCGCATTCGATGCGGACAATGCCTTCAGCCAGGTGATCGGCAAACGGGCCATGCTCACGGCCATCGGCAAGGCCCGCAACACGGGCGTCGGCACCGTGGTCGTTCGCAATAGTTCCAATGCGTCGGCACTGGGCTACTACGCTGAACTCGCCGCCCGGAAACGGGTCATCGGACTGGTCATCAACAATGCACCGCCCCTCATGGCGCCGTGGGGAAGCCGCTCGAAGATTCTCGGCAACCAGGCGTTCGCCATCGGCTGTCCGGCCGGGAAGCGCGATCCGATCATTCTCGACACCGCGCTGTCGGAACTGACGCTGGTCGGCATTCACGCCTACCAGTTGCGCGGCGAACCGCTTCCTGAGGGCGTGGCGCTCGATGCCGACGGCCTGCCGACCACCGACCCGGCTGCCGCGCTGGACGGCATTCTGATGCCGGCGGGCCGGCACAGGGGTTCCGGGCTTGCGATCATGTGGGAGATCCTGACCGGCGTGCTGGCCGGTGGGGACCGCTTCATGTCCGATGTGACCATGCCAGACGTATTCGACAGGCCGCAGGGCACGAGCCTGTTCTTTCTGGCCATCGAGCCGCAGGCGGTGATGCCCCATGAGCAATTCGTCGCGCGGGTCGACGACCTGGTCGAGCGGATCCATGCGTCGCGGCCCGCGGACGGGGTCGAGCGGGTCCGGGTCCCCGGCGAGGCGTCCGCCGAGCGCGCCAGGCAAGCCGAAGCAACCGGAGCGGTGCTGTCGGCGGATCTCTACGCCGACCTTGCACGCTTCGCCGCAAAAATCGGAGTCCGCTGGGAGTGACTACGCTCACACAGCGGCTCGCCCAATACATTTGCGACGAACGATTCGACCGGATCGATCCTGCGGCCGTCAAGCGCACCGGGCAGATCCTGGCCTACCACATCGGGCTCGCGTGCCGAGCCGTCAGAGACGAGCATCCCGAAGCGGGCAAGGCGGTGGCGCTCGCCCTGGACCTGAGCGAAGGCGGCGGCCACGCGACCCTTATCGGCCAGTCGCGCAAGGCTACCCTTGTCGACGCCGTGTTCGCAAACTGTTCGATGATGCGCGCCATGGGACTCGATGACGTCATTTTTCCCTCCGGTATACACGCAGGCCTCATGACGTTGCCGGTGGCTCTCGGTATCGGGGAGCGCACCCACGCGTCCGGCGCCGATCTCATTACGGCCGTGGTCACCGGCTACGAGATCATGGGCAAGTTCGGGCAATTCACCTGGGGACTGGATCCGCCCCGTCGCCCGACCCAGCCGTTCGGGTCGTTCGGTTCAATCGCCACCGCCGGGAAGTTGCTGGGGTTGGATCACGAGCAGACCGTGGTTGCACTGGCCTATGCGGCGCATACCGCCATGGGGTTGGCGGAACACGACTCAGGCCCCGTGTCGCACTGGTACAGCCTCATCTGCCGGCACGCTGTCACCAGCGCGTATTCGGCGCGCGCGGGCGCCTGGGGGTCGCCCACCGTGATCGAAGGCAGGTACGGATTCGCCGATACCTTTCTCGGTTCCGGCCCTGTTGACGGAGATGCCATCGCCGATTCGCTCGGACGCGACTACGCCGTCATGGAGTCCTGCGAGAAGCGTTATCCGGGCACGGCGCTCAACCAGATACCGATCGAGCTGATGCGCTCGATGGTAGTCGATCAGGGTCTTCGGGCCCGCGACGTGAGTCGCATACGCATTACGTTTCCCAAGGAAAGGCGGCGATTCTCCGCCGGTCACGAACTGGGCCCGTTCGCCAATCCGGGCCTGGCGGCTTCGTCATTCGCCTTCCAGTGCGCCATGCTGCTACTGGACGGGGAACAGGATCCGTCGCGGTACGATGATTTCGCCGACCCGGAGATCCGGCGCGCGATTGCGGCCATGTCGGTGGATTTTGTCCCGGACAAGCCGATACGCTATACCCGGATCGAAGTCGAAACCCGCTCGGGCGCCCGATTGGTACGCGAGGGGGACGAATTCAGGTTCGCGCCGGATCAGACGCGAATCGTGCTGGAGCGGGATGCGGCCGGCGTTCTGCCAGACGCCCGAATAGAACGGCTGATCGAGTTGCTGGACGACCTTGAGAACGTGGCGGATGTGGCGGATCTCACGGACTGTCTTTCCCCCGATCCCGCCCGAAACTGACGAGGAGTCTCCGTGAGCTTGATGATTTGTGGACGCACCTACTTCGATGGCGCGGTCAGCGACCGCGCCGTGCTGATCGAGAACGGGCGCATCGCGGCGATCCTGGATGAGGACGACGGTTCCGCGGAAGCGCGCGTCGAACTGGGCGAGCGGGAGATCCTGCTGCCGTCGGCCATCGATCTGCAATGCGCGCTGCGGGACTGGGGCGAATCCGAACGCGAGACAGTGGAGACGTGCACCCGGGCGGCCCTGGCCGGCGGAGTCACAGTTGTCGGCGATCAGTCCAACACCGTACCGCGCATCGATTCGGTCGAGCTGGTGCGCAGGCGCGCCGGTGACGTGGCCGGCAAGGCGTGGTGCGACTTCGGCATCGCCGGTCACCCGCCGGTGAATCCTCCGGACCTCGACGGTTACCGGGAGGCCGGCGCGTTTTCAGTGCAATTCTGGCCCTGGGATCAGCGGCCCTGGCGTTATCCGCGCGATACCGATGACAGCCAGGCGTACTTCAGGCGTTGCGCAGAACTTGGACTTAAGGGGCTGATCGTCGTGGATGAGCTCGCGTTTCAGGGAACGGCGTTGGAAGAGGAGGGCGAGCGATACGCGCTGCAGGCCCTCTTGCGGCGCCTGGATCCGGCATTCCATACGCGGGTCTCGGTGACGCGCCCAGATAGCGTCGAGATACTGCTCGGGCACCGTGACCGCCTGCCGAACATGCGTATCCAGGTGCCCCATCATGCGCTTTTCGTCGACAGGCAAAGGGCGTACAAGAAGATTGGCTCGGCGGCCTTTCACGTGCCGCCATTGCGTCCGGCCGAGGAAGTGGAGCGGATGCAGCAACTCGCCATGGACGGCAAGATCGACGTGGTCGTTTCGTTCCATGCGCCGCATCGGTTGCCCGACAAGTTCAGCACCGAACCGATTCCCGGCGAGTTCACTCCCAAGGCCGGTTATTCGGCAGTCGAGGTGGCGTACATGTACACGTTGACGAAACTGGGCATCGAGACGGGCTGCCGCTGCCAATGCTCCGGCCCTGCCGGGCACCTGGGGCTTGACGCGGGTGAGATCAGGATCGGCAACGAGGCAAACCTTGTCATCGTCGAGGAAGACGAGGGCCTGCCCGAACAGAATATCCACGTCACGGGCAGCGCCGGCACGGGCGTCTGGAAGGTCGATCCTTCGAAGTGGCGCACCCTGGCGAAAGTTACGCCATTCGTGGGCGAGCGCCTGAAGTACCGCGTGTCGAAAACGTATCTGCGTGGCCGGGAAGTCTTCGACAGCGCAGGTGACCGGTTCACGCGCGGCGACGTCCGGGCGCTCTAGTTGCCGATGATGGCGCGGTCGGCGTAACCGGCATGGGGGAGCATGTTTGCACCGATCGCCGCTTTTCTAACGCGCAGGCCCGGGCGGAGGGTCGAAAAGCAGGGTACTCGTAATGAAGAAAGGTTATTTCGTGGCCAAGGTCGATGTCACCGATCGGGAAGGCTATGCGCAATATCTGGAGTCGGGCGCGGGGTTGGTGGATGCGGCCGGCGGCCGCAAGCTGGTGGTCCCGCACAGCCGGCATGAACTGGTCGAAGGTCAGTGGGATCCCGAACGCTTCGTGGTGATCGAGTTTCCGAGCTACGAAGCGCTCAGGGAGTGGTATTTCTCCGATGCCTACACCGCGGCCCGCCAACATCGTGTCCGCTCTTCGGAGTCCTGGGTGATGCTGGTCGAGGGCGCCGAAGGCGACGATTGATGCCGGCCTTCCTCGCCATCGATCAGGCAACGTTTCTGCTTGCCTTCGCCGTCGTCGCGGTGGCGGCCATTCCACAGTCGTTGACGGGGATGGGATTCGGCTTGCTCGCCGCGTCCCTGCTGCTGCTGGTCGATCCGACCCTGGTGCCGGCGACGGTCATCGTCATGGGCAGCCTGGTCGCGGCAGCCAACGCCCTCGGCCATCGGGCGAGCGTCAACGGCCGGGAACTCGGGACGGCCCTGGCGGGCAGGGCGCTCGGCATCGGCTGCGCTTTCGGGGTGCTGGGGTTCATCGACGACCGCGACACGTTTTCGCTGCTGGTCGCGATCGTCATCCTGTTCGCCATCGTTCTGAGTCTCGTCAACATGGCTCCGCGCAAGACGCCGCGGTCGATCTTCGCCGCCGGAGTCGTCTCGGGGGTGACCGGGACCATCACCTCGGTCGGTGCGCCGCCGATGGGCGTTGTCTACCAGCATTCCCGCCGACGGGAGACCAGTGCGACCCTGAACGCCTATTTCGCCTTCGGCGGACTCGTTTCTGCGATCGTCGTGTGGTACCACGGCTGGCTCGGCTGGCGCGACATCTGGCTGGCGCTGGCGCTGCTTCCCGCCCTGGCCGCCGGTACCTGGGCTTCGCGGCTGCTGCGCGGCTACGCCGACCGGCAATTCAGGCCCGCCGTGCTTCTGATCTGCACCGCCAGCGCCGGCGCGGTCATCTGGCGGGTCCTGGCCTGAGGGACGGCCCCTACGGGCCCCGGTCCGCACCGTCGACGGACTGTTCTCCCCAGTTCGGGCTATTGGGATGTTGCCCGATGACGGCGCGCAGCCGCTCGAAGGCTTGCCGCGCGCTCGGCCTCAACCCCCCCGAGGTGGAGATCGCCCGAGTTTCCTCGGGGTCCCACCTGATGTCGTAGAAACGGCCATCGGAGTACAGCTTCCAGTCCGTGTCGAACACGTAGCGGCTGCCCGCATATCGATAACGCTGACCCGGCGGGCCCCACTTGGGATCGTAGTGGATAAAGATCGCGTCGCGCTGGAAACCGGCCTCGCCGCGGAACTTCGGAACCAGACTGTGGCCGTCGAGCGTGTACCTGCCGGTATCCTCGACCGCGGCCAACTCGAGCAGGGTCGGAAAGACATCGGTGAAGTCGATCAGATCGGCATTCGAGCGGCCTTGCAGGGCGGGACCGCCCCAGGCGATGAACGGCACATGGGTGCCGCGCTGCAGCGTCGACCCCTTGCCGCCGGGCAACGGAGCGCCGCGGTAGCGGTTGACGAGGCTTGAGTCGGTGCCGTTGTCGGCGGTGAAGGTGATGACCGTCTGCTCGGCGATGCCGAGTTCGGCGACCCTTGCGCGCACGCGGCCGACGAGTTTGTCCATGTAGGCGACCATGGCGGCGAACCGGTCCTGCGCGGAGTCCGCCCGGGGTGCATCCGGGGTGGGCACGAACGGCACGTGCGGCAGCAGCATGGGGTAGTAGACGAAGAACGGGCCGGTTCGGTGGGCTTCGATGAATTCGAGTATGCGGCGGTTGTACAGGTCGGGGCTGAATACGTCCTCGTCGTAACCCACCCGATCGGCATCGTCGCGGATCGAGGGCCACCAGTAGACGTAGTCGGAGGTGTTGGCGCGGTCCGGGTCCGGCCAGCCGACGAAATGCTCGTCGAACCCCGCGTCTTCCGGCAGCAGGCCGCGGTAGCCGCCGGGTTCCCCGGTGCCGAACGCCAGTTGCCACTTGCCGGCGACCAGGGTCCGGTACCCGGCCGCCTTGAGCGCGTGCCCGAACGTGGTGACTTCAGGGCGCAGGTAGGCGAACTGCTCATAGTTCCGGTAATTGTGCTGCCCCGTCATGATCTTGACCCGGGACGGAGTACAAAGCGGTTGCGAGTGCGCGTTGTCGAATCGAACGCCCTCGGCCGCGAGGCGGTTGATCTCCGGGGTGGCATGGGAATTGCCGCCGTAGGTGGCGACCGTTTCCACACCGGCATCGTCCGCCATGATCAACACGATATTGTATGGACGGCGATCCTGGGCCGCTGCCTGGAATCCGGCAATCAGCAGCAGAAGGAATGCCAGGAACCGCCGTGCCCGCGCGTCAGACAGCATCGTTACTCACCAGATCGACAGCGTGATTGGCGGCCCGGGCAGTCATTGCCATCAACGTCAGGGTCGGGTTCACGCAACTGCCGGAGGACATTGCCGCGCCATCGGTGATAAAGACGTTCGGCGCCACGTGGAGTTGATTCCAGCGATTGACGATGGATTGCGCGGGATCGTCGCCCATGCAGGTGCCGCCCATCTCGTGAATGGCACGTCCCGGCGCACCGAGTACGTCTTCGGAGACAATTTCGGTCGCGCCCGCGGCCCGGAGCATCGCGACACTCTGTCGCGCGATATCGGCCCCCATGCGGGTCTCGTTCTGGCCCCATTGCACATCGAACCGAACCTGGGGGATACCGAATCGATCGACGGCGGTCTCCGACAAGAGCACGCGGTTACCGGGGTCCGGCAGCACCTCGCCGAAACCGAGCATGTAGATCTGCCACGGACCCGGTACGCGCAGCCGCTGCTTGAGTTCGGCGCCGAATCCCGCGCCGCTTTCGGGCGCCAGGCGCCGCGCCGCGCCCTGGTAGCCGTAGCCGCGCACGAAGCCCTGCATGGATTCGCGGTCGGACAGGTTACGGAAGCGGGGAATGTAGAAGCCGTTGGGCCGGCGGCCGTACTCGACGAATTGCTCGAACTGCCCGCGGAACGTACCGAAGGCCCGAACGCCGTAGACGTGATCCACGATGTACCGCCCGAGTACGTCATGGGTGTTGCCCAAGCCGTTGGGCATGGCCTCGCTTCTGGAGTTGAGCAGGATCTGGTTGCTGGCGATGCAGGATGCGCAAAGAAATACGACCCGGGCGCGATAGACTGACCGCACGCCGGTATGCGCGTCGATGACCTGCACGCCAGTCACCCGTTGCTGCGCCGCGTCGTATTCGAGCGATTCGACGACGCTGTCGCCCTTCAGGGTGAGATTTCCAGTGGCCCGGGCCATGGGCAGGGTGACGGCCTGGGTGGAGAAATAGGCGCCGTAGGAGCAGCCGCGATGGCACTGGTTGCGGAACTGGCAGCGGACACGGCCCTGCTCCGGCATGTCCAGCGTGAGGTTGGCGACGCGACCGATCGTGAGGACCCGGTCATCGAAGTCGCGTGCCAACACTTCGCGGAACCGCTGTTCGACGATATTGAGCGGCATGGGAGGCTGAAAATCGCTGTCAGGGAGTTCCTCCAGGCCAAGTGCCTCGCCGCTGATGCCGACGATCCCTTCGACATGCCTGTACCAGGGTTCGATATCGTCGTAGCGAATCGGCCAGTCGACGCCGTGACCGTCCGCCCGGTTGGACTCGAAATCCTGCCGTGACCACCGGTAGCACTGGCGTCCCCAGACCAGCGACTTGCCGCCGACCACTCCGGGGCGTATCCAGGTGAACGGCTTGCTCTCGTCGTAAACGTAGGGCTGTTCGTCATCCGACGCGTAGAACGGATAGTTTTCCGGACGAGCCGTCGGTGACAGGCGGTAATCTGCCTGTTTGCCGGGCGGCCATCGGTTCCGGAAAGGCAATTCGTGCGCACCGCGGCCCTCTGTCGGGTAGTCCTGCCGGTGTTCGACCGATCCGCCGCGATCGAGCATGAGCGTCTTCAGGCCGTTCTCGCACAGTTCCTTTGCAGCCCAGCCCCCGGTCGCGCCGGAGCCGATGACGATCGCATCGAACCTCGTGCTTTCCGGTGGCCTGTCCACTGTCCGGAGTTGCCGCTCAGGCCGTGAAGAGTCTGCCGACTTCTGCGTAGGGATACGCGCCGTCGTAGCGACCGGGGGTCGGCAGGTAGATCCGCTCGACGGTCATGCCGATTTCCGACGTGTAGTACCCGGTGACCGTGAGTTGCTTGATGGTTTCGAAGAAGTCATCGTCGGCCCCATCGAGCTGCCGTTGTTCCGCCAGGGAGACGATGTCGTCCTGCTGCTCCGGCGCCAGGTCTGCGAACGGTGCCTGACGTTGTTCGCGTGAATACTCATCGATGGCCTGCAGGTCGTCCAGAAAGCCTTCTCGGGCGTCCGGCTCGTAGTACTCATCGATAATCATCTCGATGTAGCTGGTCACACCCGCGTCTCTGGCGCCCGGGGTATCCGTGGTCGGGATGATTCGCTCGCAAAGTGCGTCCAGCAACGCCCTCTGTTCAGCGGAAAAGATATCGTTCTGCGGACCCATGCCCGGATCCGCGCCGGCGGCGACCGCGCGCCTCAGGGGCGAAATCAGTGCAGCCCCGAATATGGCCGCGATCCCTCCCAGTGCCTCGCGCCGGTCGATTTGTGAGGTGATCATGTGGATGGTCCGTCCTGATCGGGATTATGACAGGGCTCGATTGCTAGTATATTTCCATGCATCGATAGCATGTCAATGGAGTCGGAGTTTCTTCCGGTTGTACCCGTGTGTGCCGCAGCGTGCATCCGGTTCCAGCGGTTGACGACCGATTCGCGCGGGTCATCCCCCATTCGGGCCGGTCCCATCTCGTGAATCGCCGTGCCGGGCGACCCGCACGTCAGCGCGCCACGGTATCGTGCTACGATGAATTGGCTGATCGAGTTCGTGTGGTCCTGCCGAATGGGTAACTTCGCCGAAATGCATCGCTCCGGTACGAGTTGGACCATGTTGCGAACGTTGCTCAGCATCCGCTGCTGCCTGCTGTCTGTGCTTGCCTTCGCGGAGATCGGCTTTGCGCAGGATACCGCTCTACCGGAGGCGGATGCCGAATCGGACTGGTACTGGCTTTTTGACGGTTCCAATCTCGACCAATGGCGTGAATTCAACAAGCATGGACCAGTCAGTCCGGCCTGGGTCGTGGAAGACGGTGTGCTGGCATTCCTGCCGGAGCGCAAGACGTCCACGGATCCGGTCGGGATTATCACCAAAGAGCAATTCTCCGACTTCGAATTGGAACTGGAGTGGAAGATTTCCGCCGGAGGCAACAGCGGTATCTTTTTCCATGTAACCGAGCACCAGGGTCTGGAACGGCCGTCGCGTACCGGTCTGGAGATGCAGATACTCGACAACGATGGTCACCGGGACGCGGCCTATCCGAACAGGACCGCCGGCGCCGCATACGATCTGTACGCGCCAGACCGCGACGTGACGCGCCCCGTTGGCGAGTGGAATCAGGTGCGAGTTGTTTCGATCGGCGGCCGTGTCGAGTTTTGGCTAAATGGCGAAAGGACCGTCGAATTCGATCGCGACTCGGAAGATTGGCGGCAGCGCTTCGACCAATCCAAGTTCGGAAGTCCGGGCTTCGAGCACCTGGGCGTTGCGCGGCAGGGACATATCGGCCTGCAGGACCATGCCGATCCGGTTTTTTTCCGCAATATCCGCATCCGCAGGCATTGACCGGTCCGTTCCGGACCCACTCCAGGAAACAGTTCGATGGGTAGTTTCGTAGCGTCCGAAATACACGGCGCCGTCGCGGTGCTCAGGATGCAGAATGAAAAGGCGCTGAACGCGATCGGCAGCCACGAGGATTGCCGGGATCTGGTCGATGCGCTGCATGCGTTGGCCGACGATCGCAGCGTTTCGGTGGGCATACTGACCGGAGCAGGACGGGCGTTTTGCGCCGGCGGTAACCTGAAGGCGATCCAGCAGCGAACCGGAATTGGAGCACTGGACCAGCCGGATTCGACCCGCACGAACTACCGGCGTGGTGTGCAGCAGGTCGTGCGTACACTGTACGAAATCGAGGTTCCGACGATTGCTGCCGTCAATGGCCACGCCGTGGGCCTCGGCTGCGATCTCGCCTGCCTTTGCGACATTCGTATCGCTGCCGAGAGCGCGAGGTTTTCGGCAAGCTTCATCAAGGTCGGAATCGTCCCCGGCGACGGAGGTGCCTGGCTGCTGCAACAGGCCGTCGGTTATTCGAATGCCGCCGAGATGCTGTTCACCGGGGATCGCTACTCTTCGAAGGAAGCCGAACGCATTGGACTGGTTTCCCAAGTCGTTCCGGACGACCGGCTCATGGAAGAGGCGTTCGCTCTCGCGCAACGCATCGCCGTAAACCCGGCCAGAGCACTGCGATTGACCAAACGGCTGCTGCGCGAAGGACAGCGTCAGCGTTTGGACGACGTACTCGAACTCTCCGCCGCTCTACAGGCCATCGTCCACGAAACTGCCGATCACCGTGAAGCTGTGGCGGCCCTGATAGAAAGGCGGCAGCCCTCTTTTACCGGCGACTAGCGCTCGTCAACGTTCTTTGCGATCGCTGAAATGGCCATGGCACCCGGTAGCGCGGGGTGTTGACGAAGTCTTGCGCCCAACTACCCCAATGTTCTTGCGGTAAGTGCATGAATTTCTGTCAATTTGCTGGAAACCGGCATGGGGGTTTCGCCGTATACTCATGAACCATGGGTTTTGTGGCAAGCGTGGCGCGGGAAACAAGAACGCGGCGAAGCCCTGTGCCGGATACACGGCGCAGGGCCATTCGGGATGTCCAGATCAAGGACAATGTCCATGCCAAGTTCCTGGCGCGCATCAGCGCCAATGCCCTGAAGAACTACGGGTCTCGATTGTCGCCTGCCGATGTCGGGTTGACCGACGAGCAACTGGTCGGGATTTTTCATTCGCAGGTGCTCAGCCGCCAGGTCGATCGGATGGCGTGCAAACTGAGAGCTGCAAATGAGGGTTACTATACGGTCGGCAGCTCCGGTCATGAGTGCAACGCGGCGTTCGCCGAAGCGTTCCGCCTCAGTGACTTGTCGTTCCTGCACTATCGCGACGCCGCGTTCCAGATTCACCGTTCGAAGGAGGTTGCAGGGCAGACTCCCGGTTGGGACCTGCTGCTGAGTCTGGCCGCTTCGTCCGAAGACCCCATAGCCTCGGGACGCCACAAGGTGCTGGGATCCAAACTGCTCAACATCCCTCCTCAGACGAGCACGATCGCCTCACATATGCCGAAAGCGGTGGGCGCTGCGCTGAGCATTGGTCTGGCGAAGCGCATTGAATTTACTGAAACGAATCTTCCCGCAGACAGCGTAGTCATCTGTTCTTTCGGCGATGCATCGGTCAATCACTCCACTGCCCAGGGGGCGATCAATTCAGCATGCTGGAATGCGTACCAGGGGATCGAGGTCCCGATCGCCTTCATATGCGAGGACAACGGGATCGGTATTTCGGTCCGGACGCCCGACGGATGGATCCGGTCGCAGTTTGCGGACAGGGCGGTGTTGCGGTACATGCCGGTCAATGGCCTTGACGTGCTGGAAACCTACAAGGCGGCGGTTGCGGCTGAAGACTTCGTTCGCAGGGAGCGCAAGCCGGTCTTCGTGCACATGCACTGCGTGCGTCTGCAGGGGCATGCCGGTACCGACGTTCAAACCTCCTACCGGACGCGAGAAGAAATTGACGCCATCGAGAACCAGGACCCGCTTCTGCACACCGCTGCGACGCTGATTGGCAACGGCATCCTCACCGGCGATGACGTGCTCGATACGTACAACAGCGTTGAAGAGACGCTTGCGAGGATGGCCGACGAAGCCGTGAAGCGACCGAAACTCGAATCGCCCGAGGAGATCATGGCAAGCATTGTTCCGCGTGCCAGGGAAACCTGGCCGCAAACGAAGGTGCCAGCCGACGTGCGCGCCGCGGCGTTTGCGGAAGACGAACTGCTCATGGGCAAGCCTCAGCACATGGCACGGTTGTTGGGCTGGTGCTTGACCGACCTGATGCTCCATTACGAAAACATCGTCATTGCCGGGGAGGACGTGGGCAGGAAGGGGGGCGTCTACGGCGTCACCCGCAAGCTGCAGCAGCGGTTCGGGGCCGACCGGGTTATCGACACGCTGCTCGATGAGCAGAGCATCCTCGGCCTCGGTATCGGTTTGGCGCACAACAACATTTTGCTGATCGCCGAAATCCAGTTTCTGGCCTACCTGCATAACGCTGAAGATCAGTTGCGGGGCGAGGCGGCGACGCTGAGCTTCTTCTCCAGCCGGCAGTATTCGAACCCGATGATCGTTCGTGTTGCGGGGCTGGGCTATCAGCAGGGATTCGGTGGCCACTTCCATAACGACAACAGCATAGCGGTTCTTCGCGACGTTCCCGGGATCGTCATTGCCTGTCCCAGCAATGGCCGCGATGCCGTTGCAATGATGCGCGAGTGCGTCCGACTGGCGCTTGAAGAGAAACGCGTGGTCGTGTTTCTCGAGCCGATCGCGCGTTACATGACACGTGATCTGCACGAACCCGGGGACCGGGGCTGGACTGCCGTATACGAAGCGCCCGACGAGGGGTCGGTAGTTGCGCTCGGTGACGTGCACACCGAAGGCCGGGGCACGGATCTCGCCATCGTGACCTACGGAAATGGCAATTACCTGTCACGCCAGGCGCAGAAAACGCTGCTGGAGATACACGGTGTAGGGGCTCGGGTCATCGACATGCGCTGGCTCGCGCCGTTGCCGGAGGAAGCCCTGCTGGCTGCCGTCTCCGAGTGTCGCAGCGTGTTGATTGTGGACGAATGCCGCCGGACCGGTTCGCAGAGCGAATCGCTGATGGCGCTGTTCGCAGAAACGCGACCGAATGTACATGCGGCGCGGATCACGGCAGACGATTCGTTTGTTCCCATCGGCGTGGCTTCCACGCTGACGCTCCCCGGTCGCGAGTCGATCGTCACCCGGGCCCTCCAATGCATCGAAATGCGGGGAACCGCGGACTGCTGAGTCCATGACTGCAGTGAAGAAATCTGCCCTCGTCGTCTGTCCGGGCCGCGGTGCCTATACCAGGTCCGAGCTTGGCTACCTGTTGCGCAACCATGCGGGGGAGCGGGACCTGCTCGGGCGGGTCGACGCGTGGCGTGCACGTGGTGGGCAGAGAACCGTCAGCGAACTCGACGCGGCGGAGTGTTTCAGCCTCGCGACTTACTCGCGCGGCGACAATGCATCGCTGTTGACCTTTGCCTGCTCTCTGGCGGACTTTCGTTCGCTGGCCTCGGATGCCATCGAAGTCGCCGCGATAGCCGGCAATTCGCTGGGTTGGTATACGTCGCTGGCATGCGCCGGCGTCCTGGACCTGGACGACGCGATCAACCTGGTCAACACGATGGGCAACCTGACGCACAAGCGGTGCATCGGCGGTCAACTCGTATTTCCGCTTATCGACGAGGAATGGCGGCCCGAAGCCGGCAGGCGGGAGCGACTGGATGCTGCGGTGGCCGACATCCGGCAACGAAGCGGGTGCGAACTTTACACTTCGGTCATACTTGGCGGCATCGCGGTCATGGCGGGAACCGATGCAGCGCTGGATCACCTGCAGCGGGAGGGGCCGCAGGGGCCCGGCCGTTTCCCAATGCGGCTGGAGAATCACGGCGCCTATCACTCGCCGCTCATGAAGGGCGTTCGAGATGCGGCGCGCGAACTCCTGAACCCGGGCTGTTTCACGTCGCCGAGCGTGCCCCTGATCGACGGCAGCGGCCGTATCTGGCGGCCCGGCGCGTCTTCTCGCCGGGCATTGCGGGACTATACGCTGGGTACGCAAATCGTGGAGACCTATGATTTCTCCGCAGCGATCCGCGTCGGCTTGCGTGAGTTTGCGCCGGAATGCGTTATCGTACTCGGGCCCGGCGACAGCCTGGGTGGCGCGATCGGCCAGATCCTGTGCGAAACGGGTTGGCTTGGCGTCGACTCGAAGACCGCCTTTGCCGAGATACAGGAGAGCCGCCCTTTCGTCCTCTCGATGGGACGTGCGGAACAGCGCTCACTGGCCGCGTGAGCGGCAGTTGAGAGAAATGATGTGTGGATACAGGAGGAAATCGCACGATGAGCACCAGTCCTGAACAGTTTCCTCCCGCGACGGATGTCGCAGGGAGAATGGCCTCGGAAACGGCGCGCCTGATGAGCGCACTTGGAGTGCCGGCCAGTGCCTATTCCGACGGAGGCATGGAGAGCTTCTCCCCGATCACCGGGGAGCGCATCGGCAGCGTGCCCGAGACCAGCGCCGAACAGGCCGATGGAATCATCGGCAGCGCCCACGAGGCCTTCCGGGAATGGCGCAACGTGCCGGCGCCGCGGCGGGGGGAACTCATTCGCCTGCTGGCAGAGGAATTGCGCGCATACAAGACCGAGTTGGGCCGCCTCTTGTCTATCGAAGTCGGCAAGATCGAGTCCGAAGGGCAGGGCGAAGTCCAGGAGATGATCGACATCTGCGATTTCGCCGTTGGACTGTCGCGTCAGCTTTACGGCCTGACGATCGCGACCGAGCGTCCGGAACATCGGATGATGGAGACATGGCAGCCGCTCGGCGTCGTCGGCATCATAACGGCCTTCAACTTCCCGGTGGCGGTGTGGTCCTGGAACGCGGCGATTGCCCTCGTGTGCGGCGACAGCATCGTCTGGAAGCCGTCGGAGAAGACGCCCCTTTCGACACTGGCGGCGCACGCGATCTTCAAACGAGCATTACAGCGCTTCGCCGAGAGCGGCCCCTCGGCGCCGGAGGGGCTGGCGGGCGTGCTCTACGGCGGCAGGAACGTTGGCGAACAACTCGTTGACGACCCGCGCGCGAAGCTCATATCGGCCACGGGATCCATTCCCATGGGTCGTGCCGTTGGGCCGCGGGTCGCAAAGCGCTTCGGCCGCATACTGCTGGAACTTGGCGGCAACAACGCCACGGTGGTCTGCCCCTCGGCCGATCTCGATCTCGCGCTGCGAGGCATCGCCTTCGCGGCCATGGGTACGGTCGGCCAGCGTTGCACGTCACTGCGGCGCGCCTTCGTCCACGAGAGTGTCTATGACCAGCTTGTACCCCGGCTGAAGTCTGCCTACCAGTCGGCGACGCTGGGCAACCCCCTGGATCCGGAGACACTGATCGGTCCGCTGATCGACAGGGGTGCATTCGACCGTATGCAGGATGCGCTTGAGAGCGCCGCGTCGGACGGCGGTGTCGTCATGGGCGGCGGGCGCGCGCTGGAAGAGGAGTACGGCAATGCGTACTACGTGCAACCGGCGATCGTGGAGATGCCCGAACAGTGCGGCATCGTCTACGAAGAGACGTTTGCGCCGATCCTCTACGTGATGAAGTACTCGGAGTTCGACGAGGTCATCGAGAAACACAACGACGTGTCCCAGGGCCTGTCGTCCTCGATCTTCACGCGCGACATGAGGGAGGCCGAAACATTCGTCTCGGCGCGGGGTTCGGATTGCGGCATTGCCAACGTCAACATCGGCCCGTCCGGCGCCGAGATCGGCGGCGCATTCGGCGGCGAGAAGGAGACCGGCGGTGGGCGCGAGTCGGGCACGGATGCCTGGAAGGCTTACATGCGCCGGCAGACGAATACCATCAACTACGGCAATTCGCTGCCGCTGGCGCAAGGCGTCACATTCGACGTCGGCTAGGCTGAAATGAGCGCTGTGGATTTCCGGCCCGCCGCCCGCCTCGGTGCGATCGGCGTGTCGGAGATCCTGCAGATCATGCAGCTTGCCTCGGAGCTGCGCCATGATGGGCGCGAAATCATCGATCTCAGTGCCGGTGAGCCGGACTTCGATACGCCCCAGCCAATCAAGGAAGCCGCAGCAGAAGCGATGCGGCGCGGCGAGACCAAGTACACGCTGCTGGACGGTCTGCCGGAACTCAAGGACGCAATCCGCACGAAGTTCCGCCGCGACAACGGCCTGGACTATGAGGCCGGAGAGATCATCGCCTCGGCTGGGGCGAAGCAGGTGCTTTTCAATGCGATGGTGGCGAGCCTCGATCCGGGCGATGAAGTCATTGTTCCCGCACCGTTCTGGACGACATTTCGGGATATCGTGGGAATTGCAAGAGGCGTGGTGGTCGAAGTGCCATGTCCGGCCGACCAGGATTTTCTGCTCAGGCCCGAACAGCTCGAGGCGGCGATCACCAGCCGCACCCGATGGCTGGTACTGAATTCGCCTTCCAATCCCGCGGGCGCGATGTATTCACCAGCGCATTACGAGGCTCTGTTCGACGTGTTGCACAGGCACCCCGGCATCTGGGTGCTGACCGACGACATATACGAACACATCGTCTATGACGGCGCGGCTTTTGTGACCCCGGTTGGAGTCGATCCGGCGTTGCGCAGCCGCACGCTGATCGTCAACGGCGTATCCAAGGCGTACGCGATGACGGGTTGGCGCATTGGATATGGATGCGGTCCGCGAAAACTGATCGGATCGATGCTCAAGGTCCAGAGCCAGGCCACTTCGTGTCCCTGTTCGATCAGTCAGTGGGCCACCATCGAGGCCCTGCTTGGACCCCAGGATATCCTCCGGGAGCGCTGCGCGATATTCCAGCGGCGCCGTGATCGGGTGGTCGAGATGCTCAACCGGATAGACGGCATTGACTGCATGACGCCGCGGGGCGCTTTCTATGCCTACGCGAGCTGCGCGGGTATCATCGGCTCGCGGACTTTCGACGGGCAGACCATCCGGACGGATACGGACTTCGCCGCCTATCTGCTAAGGGCGGCGAATGTCGCGGTCGTTCCGGGTGCGCCGTTCGGTTTGTCGCCCTTTTTCCGGCTTTCCTTTACCGAGTCTCCCGATGTTCTGGAGCACGCCTGCGGCAGGATCGCCGATGCCTGCGCCAGGCTGCGGGGCGTGAGGGCCGGGACATGAGCCTCCTGCGTGCCTGGCTTTTGGTTGGACTGTCCGGGTGGCTGCTCTCCTGGGGGAGCGTCTCGGCCCAGCAGTCGGACGACGACACGGCGCCCCGCTGGAATATCCTCTTTTTCTTCGCCGACGACTGGGGGCGATTCGCCGGGCACTATGCCGCAATCGACGGTCGTCCGGGGCCCAATGACCTGCTCCAAACGCCGAATATGGACCGAATTGCGGTCGAAGGCGTGGTATTCCGCGACGCAAATGCGTTTTCGAACTATGTCGCCGAGCGGCTGGAGGAGGGGGCGAGCCTTGACGCCGCAAAGGCCGAATTGCTGGAAGAGGTGCGCGCCAACTTCCGGGAGTTTCTCAACGCCAATGCGGACGGGGCGCCCTGGCACTATTTTTTCGGCCCCCTGAACACCCATCGACCCTGGGCCCGCGGTTCCGGTGCGGCGCTGTGGGGGATCGACCCGGACGAACTGCAGGGCCGCCTGCCGGGTTATCTGCCGGATGTGCCGCTGGTTCGCGAAGACATTGCAGACTACCTGGGAGAGGTGCAGGCGCTGGATGCTTATCTTGGCGTCCTGCTCGAGGAAATCGAGGCGCGGGGGCAGATGGAATCCACCCTTGTGCTGTTGAGCGGCGACCACGGCATGCCCGGTATTCCTTCCGGCAAGGCGACGCTGTACGACGGCGGCACGCATGTGGTGCTGACGTTACGTGTCCCGGGCGCACGTCCGGGGCGCATCATCGACGATTTCGTGAGCCTCGCGGACCTGGCGCCCACCTTTGTGGAGATTGCGGGAGGCGAACCCCTTCCGGAAATATACGGACGTTCGCTGCTGAAACACCTGCAGGCGCCGGAAGGCGGGCAGATCGATTCCTCGCGCGACCATGTCATTTTCGGGCTCGAGCGCCATGTGGATGTTGCCCGCGAAGGGTTCCTGCCGTATCCGCAGCGGGCATTGCGAACGGCGGATTTCCTGTATATCCGAAATTTCGCGCCGGATCGCCGTCCCATGGGCATTCCGCCCGGAGACCACGGCATTCCGGCGTTTGCGGACATGGACCCGGGACCCACCAAGGCATGGCTGATGGCCAATGAGGAAGGGTCGCCTGACTTCTACGAACGTGCTTTCGGAAGGCGTCCGGGCGAACAACTCTACGACCTGCGCAGGGACCCGGATCAACTGGACAACGTGGCGGGCGACCCTGCCTACGCGCAAGTCCGCGCAGCGATTGCCGAACAGTTGCTCGCGGGGCTGGAGGCGGCCGGAGACCCGCGTGTGACCGGAGACGGGTTGACGTTCGAACGGTCCCCGTTCACCGACTTGTCCGGAACCGCCAACCGGTATGCCGACATGATGCCCGAGCCGGGAATTGCCGAAGAGTGACGACGATGGCCGGGACGATTTCGCGGCGAAAACTCATGCTGGGCGCCGCCGCATCCGCCGCCGCAGCGACACTGCCGGAGGTGCTCCGGGCCCAGGCGCCCACGGAGCGGTACTCGATATGCTGAGCCGCGAAATCAGTCCCGTTCGGCCAGCGGCACCCAGGGCTTGAGGCTGGGGCCGGTGTACTCCGCGCCGGGGCGGATGAGCTTGTTGTCCGCGCGCTGCTCGAACACGTGCGCCGACCAGCCGGTGATGCGCGAACACACGAAGATCGGCGTGAACAGGTACGTCGGAATGCCCATGAAGTGATACACGCTGGCGGAATAGAAGTCGGCGTTGGCGAACAGCTTCTTCTCCTCCCACATCACCCGCTCGATCGCTTCGGATACGGCGTACAGCCGGTCGTCGCCGACTTCCCCGGCCAGCCGTTTCGACATGCGCTTGTTCACCGCGTTGCGCGGGTCCACCCGCGTATACACCCGGTGACCGAAACCCATGATCAGCTCCCTGCGGGCCAGCATCCCGCGCACGCCCGTCTCGGCCGCCTCGGCGGAATCGAAGCGCTGGATCAGTTCCATGGCCGCCTCGTTGGCCCCGCCGTGCAGGGGACCGCGCAGTGCGCCGATGGCGCCGGCAATGGCGGAGTGGATGTCCGAGAGCGTGGCGGTGATCACCCGGGCGGTGAAGGTCGAGGCGTTGAACTCGTGCTCCGCATACAGGATCAGCGAGGTGTCCAGGGTGTGCCGGTGCAGTTCGCTGGGCGGGGCGTCGTGCAGGAGATGCAGGAAGTGACCCGCGACGCTGTCGTCGCCGGTGGAGGTCTCGATGCGCTTGCCGTCGGTGTGAAAGCGGTGCCAGTACAGCAGCATGGACGGGAAGGCGGAGAGCAGGCGGTCGGCCGCGTCGCGCTGTTGGGAGAACTCCGTCTCCGGTTCCAGATTGCCCAGCACGGAGCAGCCGGTGCGCAGCACGTCCATGGGATGGGTGTCGGCGGGGATGGATTCCAGGGCCCGTTTCAGCGCCCCGGGCAACGAGCGCAGCGACTTGAGCTTATCCTGGTAAGCGGAGAGCTCGCCGGCGTTGGGCAGGTATCCGTGATGGAGCAGGTGGGCGACTTCCTCGAAGCAGGCGTGGTCGGCCAGATCGTAGATGTCGTAGCCGCGGTAGGTGAGGCCCGCGCCCTCCCTGCCCACCGTGCAAATGTCGGTTCGGCCGGCAATCACGCCCGCCAGGCCGCCCGTTTTTTTCCGACCCATTTCCGCTCCTTTCTTGCGCTGCGCCGATTATAGGGTGTCACCTGCCAACTTACGATTCCCTCCGACTTGCTGCGCGCCGGAAGACTGGGAACGGTCGTTTCGGATCAATGTTCATTATATTGGCTTAACGTTATCGATTCGTGTAATTTATGAAATAGGAATAAAATCTTTTTGAAATAAAAAGAGTTTTTGGCTTATCTTGTCTTGAAAACTCCGTTCGAAGGCGTATAGTTCGATCATGGTCAAGGCATACAAGCGCATCGGCCGTCGAGACCCGTTTCGCGGCCGGACTCCTCTGCGGGGCAGGGCCCTGCTGCGGGAGCCCGCGCTCAACAAGGGCACGGGATTTTCTCCCGAAGAGCGGAAGACGCTGGCGCTGGAAGGGTTGCTGCCGTTTCAGAGCAAGACGCTGGAGCAGTTGGCGGCCAGGGTCTATTCCCGGGTCCGCAGCTATCCGAATGCGCTCGACAAGTACATTGCCCTGGCCTCGCTTCGCGACCGCGACGAGACGCTCTTCTACCGGGTGTTGATCGACCACATCGAGGAACTCATGCCCATCGTCTACACACCGACGGTGGGTGAGGTGACCCAGACGTACAGCCACGTTTTTCAGCAGGGGCGCGGCCTGTGGATCACCCCGGACATGCAGGGGCGCATCGAGAGCGTACTGCGGAACTGCCTGACCGGGCGGGAAGTCAGGCTGCTGGTGGCCACGGACAACGAGGCGATTCTCGGCATCGGCGATCAGGGTGCGGGCGGCATGGCCATATCCCACGGCAAGCTCGATCTCTACATCGCCGGTGCGGGCATTCACCCGAGCGAGACGTTGCCGGTGAGTCTCGATTTCGGAACCGATAACGAAGCCCTGCTGGGCGATGACCAGTACCTGGGCTGGCCGCATCCGAGGTTGCGCGGGGATCGCTACTACGCGCTGATCGAGGAGTTCGTCGAGGCGGTCCGCAAGGTTCATCCGCTTGCGCTCGTCCAGTGGGAAGACTTCAGGAAAGACAATGCCTTGAAGATTCTCGACACCTATAGGACCCGGATCCCTTCATTCAATGACGATATCCAGGGAACCGGGGCGGTCGTGCTGGCGGGGATCGAGATGGCGCTCGCGCGTACCGGCGGGGACATCGCGGCACAGCGGATCGTCGTTCTGGGCGCCGGCGCCGGTGGGTTGGGCATCGTGAGGCAAATTCGCGCGCAATGGACCGAGAGAGGCGTTTCCGAACGCGATCAACTGGAGCGCGTGGCGGTGCTGGACCGAAAGGGACTCATCGTCGAGAGCGAGGAAACCGACGCCTACAAGCGGGAACTGGCCTGGCCGGTGGAACTGGCGCGCCAGTACGGTCTCGAGGCGCGCACGCGGCGGGACCTTGCGCATGCGGTCGCGGCCTTCAAACCCACGATCCTGATTGGCGCGTCCGGTCACCGCGGCGCCTTCACCGAAGAGACCGTCCGGGAGATGGCGCGTCACGCACCGCGTCCCATCATATTTCCGTGTTCGAATCCGACGGAGAACTCCGAGGCGATTCCCGGGGATCTCTTCGAATGGACCGAAGGCCGTTGCCTGGTCGCCACGGGCAGCCCGTTTCCGGATGTCGAGTATCGCGGCCGGCGCCACAAGATTGGGCAGGGCAACAATGCATTCATTTTCCCGGGACTCGGCCTCGGTGCCAGTGCGGTCCGGGCGAAAATGGTCACCGACGAGATGATCGACGCGGCATCTCGTGCGCTCGCCGAGCAGTTGACGGCCGAGGAACGGGCGGCGGGGCAGATGTTCCCGGCCATCGACCGGCTCCGTGCCGTGTCGTTTGCCGTCGCCGTCTCGGTGGGGCGCCGTGCGGTGGAGTCCGGAGTCGGACGGACGTATGGCGGTTCGATCGAGGACGCCGTTGCCAGGCGGGTGTGGGAGCCCCGGTATCCGCACTTCGATGGCCCGGCAGTGTCCCTGGCGCTTCGTTGACCCGGCAGCGTCCCCCGGGCTTCGTTGACAAGCCGTCAAGGATGCCCGGTACTCGATAACGTGGACTCGGGCGATTCGCTGTTCGTCGCGGCTCGTTCCTGGACAGTCGCTTCCGGCGCGAACGTGAAGTCGGCTCAGAGGCGGTAGGAAGGCTCTTCCCGGTCCAGGATGGCCTGAAGCTCCCTGAAATGGTCGTCGCTGAACTCCGGATAATCCAGCCACTGCCGCGCCGTCTTTGCCGCCACCTCGTCGGAGACGGTGCCGAGTTCGCGACCTGTTTGCAGCGCAGCGATGTAGGTCGAGCACGCCCGCTCGAAATAGTAGAGATCGTCGAAAGTCCGGGCGACCGTCTCCCCGACCGCCATCACTCCGTGATGGCGCATGAGCAGAATGGGCTTGTCCTCCAGCGCCCGGGCGATGCGTACGGCTTCATCGTCCAGGCTCATGCCGTCGAAGCCATGGTCGATGCTCATGCGCCCCCAGAACCGCATCGCATTGATGTCGACGGGCGGTAGCTCCGGACCGGCGAGGCAGGCGAGCACCGACGCGCTCTTTGAGTGAACGTGAAGCACGCAGCGCGCATGCGGCACGCACCTGTGGATGTTTCCATGCAGCGCCCAGGCCGTGGGATCGGGCGCATTCGGACGCGCCATCGTCTCGCCATCTTCGGCATCGAGCAACAGGAGATCGCTCGCCCTGATCCGGGAGAAGTGCCGTCCCCTCGGGTTCATCAGGAATTTCGTCCCGGCATTGTCGACGGCGATGCTGAAGTGGTTGGCGACCGATTCGTGCATGTCGAACCGGGCCGCCCAGCGAAATGCGCACGCCAGCGCGATTCGCTCGTCCTTGAAGTCCATTCCGGGCCTGCCGAGCAGAGCGTGTTGAGCACGGGCCATGACAATGTTCCCCTGTTCGAATGCGAGTGTCGCTACAGTACCGGCGCGGGCACCTGCCTGTCCATATCGCCGTCCCAGGTGGCCCCGGTATTCAAGAATGCTGGCGCTTGCGCGCTGAGCTATCGTTGGGTAGGGTGTGTATCCGACTACACACTACGGGGTCGCCGGTCAATGAGCCATCGGATCAATATCATCGTCCAGGATGACACTTGGCGTCTTCTGAAGCGTATTCCGCAAGGAGAGCGAAGCCGCACGATCAACCAGGCCTTGCGCGAATGGGCTGTCAAAAGGCGCCGGCTCGACGCGATTGCCGAGATGGACCTGTATCGCAACACCATGGCGGCGGACCCCGTGACCTCCGAAGAGATTGTGCGCTGGATAAGGGAGGACCGCGACGGCGGGCATTGATGGCCACGCTAGTCGTCGTCCCGGACGCCTCGGTCATTCTGAAATGGGTTCTGCCGGCGGCGACTGAACCCGATGTGCGGCGCGCGCTCGCGCTGCGCGACGCCATCGCGACCGGGAATGTCCGCGCGCGCGTGCCGTCGCTGTGGATTTACGAAGTCGGCAATCTATTGGCGCGGGAACGTCCCGGCGAGGCAAGCCGATTGCTCGACGTGCTGATACGCTTTGGTCTGGCCGACGCGCGCCGCTCTCCGGCCTGGCTCGATTGTGTGCTCAGATTGACGAAACGCTACGGTGTGACATTTTACGACGCTGCGTACCACGCGCACGCAATTGTCGAAAGGGGCGTACTGGTGACTGCGGACGAGCGCTACGTGGACCGGGCAAGCGCGGCTGGCTTCGTACTGCGGCTGTCGGAATGGGACGATTGCGCGTCAGCGCGTTTGAGCAATCCGACCGACTGATCGAGAACGGCGTCAGGCAAATCGCATTTCGGTTGCGTTCGGTTTTTTGCTCGTTCGCAGGCTAGGCCTATCCAAAAGTCACGGCGCAGTTTTCCCGGTGACGCGGAGCGATGGATCCGGCCAGTACGTGTTGCCTGAGTGGAAGCGTCGCTGGTCGGTCCAGGGCGGCGGCGCGGCAGCGGTCCTCATCGTAGCTGAGGTTGCGCACGTAGTGAACCCGGTTTTCCACTTCCCAGGCTCCAGTTCCGGCGGCTGCGGCTGAAGTTCGCGAAGACGAACTTTCGGGCCGCGGACGCAACCGCCGCTATCGATGGATGGCCGGCCTGCCAATCCGCGATACTGAGGACGCCCTGCGCGTCAACTTGCTGGAGATCCAAAGCGCGCGGCCCTACGGCACCGTCACCTGCCGCGGCAGCTTCGTCACCAGCCTGGCCGTGAACCGCGGCAACGTCGCCGAACTCGCCCAATGCGCCCGCGCCCGATGGAAAATCGAGAACGAAACCTTCAACGTCCTCAAACGGCACGGATACCACCTCGAACACAACTTCGGACACGGCAAGACCACCCTCGCCAGCGTGCTCGTCGCGCTGAACCTGCTCGCCTTCGCCCTGCACACCGCCTGCGAACTCGCCGAATCCCTCTGGCACCGCGCCCGACTACGGCTCGGCGCCCGGCAGCGGCTGTTGGAGCACCTGCGCAGCATCACAGCCTACCAGGTCTTCCCCACCTGGACCGCCCTGATGACCCTGCTCGCGACCGGCCACGCACCGCTCCGTCCGCCTTGAAACCAATAGCAAACCGAGCCTGCAAACCACCACCTCAAACCAAACCCGACATCGCCATTCCACCGAACACACTTATGAAACAGCTAAAATGAGAACTGCTGGCAAGCGCACAGCAATTCCCGCTTTCCCCCGGAACCCCGTGATTTCGGGGTATCCAGAGGGTTTTGAAAAAAGTTGTTCGTAAACTTTTCCCATGAAAATAGTATCATCACGCCGGTTTTTAAAGTATCGGGTGATGAGCCATGTCCAAGCCGCAGTTCCGCAAGACCTTGAGCGCCCCCGGTTTGCTGCGCTTGGCGCGCGAGAGCTTCGAGCGGATCGAGGACCCCGTGGCCTGACCCTCGCTGACTACCTGATGTCGGGCTTGGCGGTGTTCGGGTTGAAATACCCGTCGCTGTTGAAGTTCGACCGCGACGCCCGCGGCGAAGGGACGGTGCGTTCGAACCTCAAGAGCCTGTACGGCGTCGGGCGGGCGCCCTCGGACACGGCGATGCGCGAGCGGCTCGACAAGGTGGACCCGGGGCTTTTGCGGCCCGCGTTCAAGGCGGTGTTCGCCGCCTTGCAGCGGGGCAAGGGCCTGGAGGGGTTCATGTGGATGGATCATTACCCGTTGAGCGTGGACGGCACGGGGTATTTCTCCTCCAAGCGCGTGCATTGCGGGCAGTGCTGCCAGAAGCGCCACCGCGACGGGACGGTGACGCATTACCATCAATTGCTGGGCGTGGCGCTAGTGCATCCGGAGCGCCGGGAGGTGTTCCCGCTGGCGCCCGAGCCGATCGTCAAGGCCGACGGGGCGAAGAAGAACGACTGCGAGCGCAACGCCTCCAAGCTGTTGCTCCGGGATGTTCGCCGGGAGCATCCGCATCTGAAGCTGATCGCGGTGGAGGACGCGCTGGCGTCCAACGGCCCGCACATAGAGTTGCTGAAGGAGTTGGTCATGCGCTTCGTGCTCGGCGTCAAGCCGGGGGATCACGCGCACCTGTTCCAGTGGGTGGACACGACGCCGGGCGTTCGGACCTTCCAGACCGCGGACGCCGACGGCGCGGCGCACCGGTTCCGGTATCTCAACGGGGTGCCGCTGAACGATGCGAGCTTCGAGCTGGAAGTGAACTTCCTGGAGTATTGGGAGACCCGTCCCAACGGAACGAAGCGGCATTTGTCCTGGGTCACGGACCTGCCCATCGACGAGTCCAACCTCATGGACCTGACGCGCGCCGGGCGGGCCCGGTGGCGCATCGAGAACGAGACTTTCAACACCCTGAAGAACCACGGCTACGGCTTCGAGCACAACTACGGCCACGGCGGGAAGCACCTGGCGACGGTGTTCGCCTTCCTGATGATGCTGGCCTTCCTCATCGACCAGGTCCAGCAGCGATGCTGCGCCCTGTTCCGGGCGGCGAAGGCCAAGGCCGGGCGCGCCGCGTATTTCTGGGAGAAGCTGCGCGGCTTGTGCTGAACCTCCTCGTGCCGGACTGGGATACGCTCTACCGGGCCATCGCGTTCGGTTTTCGCGGCATGATCGAGGTGCACGGCACCTCCTGAGAGGTCGCCGCGGCCGGGTGTGGCCGAAGCCGGATTTTCAAGGGAACGGATGGCCAAACAACTCCCACGGCGCCCGGCCAAGAATATCGCTCCCCCCGCCGCCGGACCCGACCCTCCGATCGGCCGCAGTCCCACATCAACCGGCGCTACAATCTCCCAAGCGGGAATTTCTGGCAAGCGCAAAAGTCTCGACATTACCCCAATGATATGTTAGTAAATCACAAAATTTGTTGTCTTTTCCAACCAACTGGAATAAAGGCAATGATGGACATTATTACACAAGGGGAGAAAAATATGATGAACCCAATCCGAGAATTGACTTCCAATGAGATTGACCATGTAAGCGGCGGACCAGGGCCCGCCCCAGTTGTCGTCGTAATAGTGGTACAAGTCGTTGTTCGGCGTGCCGCTAGCTCCTTCGTTTCTAAGGCTGCCGCAGGGGCCGTAGGTGCCGCTGTCGGCGCTGGCACCACCGCTGCCATTGGTAGTTGTACAAAATCAGATTGATAGTTGTATAAAGCTAGACGGGCGAAAAAAATTATCTGAGCCTATCTGAGCCACGCGGCAAGTTTTCTTATGGATACAAGAACTAGCCGTTGGCTAGATTGACGGATTGGTCTGCTGCCCGTTTCCAGTTTCGCATCAAGCATGAAAAAACTTGGTAAGGCATTTGATCGCCTGACCGAGAGTAAAGGCATGAGAAGATAGACGTTCAGCGAACGGCAATGAGCCGCATATCGCGTTTATTTTTTCGTAAGGCGGCGGAAGATAGGGCATCGAGAGGGGTAAAATTATGCGGCTCATATTCCTTACTTGGCGGCTTACGCCGCCTTCGCTTTGAGGTAAGCTAGAATCGCTCTGCAATCGGCTATCGCAAGTCGGCGAGTCACTCCATAGCCGCACATTCCACCATCAGCGTGACTTTCCGCCACAACTCCCCATGACCCCCTCCATCATTCCTCAAATTAGCAATATAAACACACTGTTGTCCCAACAAATTTGTTTTTCATGCATGTAACCGGTTGATTAGATTGATGAAAACGGTGTTTTTCCGCTGTCATCGACTTAAACGCCCAGTGTGCTTTCGTGGACGCCGTCGACCTCGAACGGAGGTCGTCCTTCATGTACGAAGGCAAGCTGGTTTTCTCCCAAGTCATGGATCATGCTCCGCGGCATCTGTTTCGCAAGTGCGTGCGCCGGTACGGCGGCAACCGCTATGTGAAGTCTTTTCCCTGCCGGAGCAGTCTGCGCGACATCTAGGTGTCGCGACGCGCCCATGCCCGCAAGCTCCACCACATGGGGATACACGGTGGTGTCTCGCCCAACACGTTGGCGAACGCGAACCGACGCCGGGACTGGCGGATTTACGCGGCGTTCGCCAAGGAGTTGATCGCCGTCGCCCGACCGTTGTACACGGAGGAGCCACTGGGGATGGAACTGGACAACACCGTCTACGCGCTCGATTCCTCGACCGTGGATCTGTGCCTGCCGGTGTTTCCCTGGGCCCTGTTCCGATCCACCAAATCCGGCGTCAAGCTGCATACGCTGCTGGACCTGCGAGGCTGCATTCCGGCGTTTATCCACGTTTCCGAAGCCAAATGGCACGATGTCAACGCACTGGACCTGCTCGTGCCCGAACCCGGCGCCTTCTACATCATGGACCGGGGCTATCTGGACTTCGGGCGTTTGAACGTCATCCACTCGATGGGCGCGTTCTTCGTGATCCGCGCCAAGTCCAACACCCGGTATCGGCGCCGCTACTCGCACCCCGTCGACAAGTCCACCGGGGTGCGATGCGACCAAACCGTCGTACTCACCGGCGTCACTTCGAAGAAGGACTATCCCCAGCCCTTGCGCCGCGTCAAGTACCGCGATGCCGCCACCGGCAAGACGTTCAACTTCCTCGCCAACCGGTTCGCCGTGCCCGCGCGCACCGTGGCGCAGTTGTACCGTTGCCGTTGGCAGGTGGAGTTGTTCTTCAAATGGATCAAGCAGCATCTGCGCATCAAGTCGTTCTTCGGCACGTCCGAGAATGCCGTGAAGACACGGATCTGGACCGCGGTCGCCGTGTACGTGCTGGTGGCAATCGTCAAGAAACGACTCGGCCTGTCCGCCAGCCTCTACACAATCATGCAAGCCCTCAGCCTCACCCTGTTCGAAAAAACCCCGATAAATTAAATACTTGCGGAAACGGATGACCTGACCGACGAGACACATATTCCTAGCAACTGAATTTGTTCGATTTTTTAATGGGACACTAGTGACATAAACTCTTATTTGCCCTTGCTCAGGAATACGAATTTCTAGCCATTATTGTAAACAATGGAACTTTTTCGCAAACAGGCTATCGAGCATCAGGGCAATCGCCTTTATGGCGATGTCACCCTAACAACACCTATTTCTACGTGGGTTCTTACCGGCCTTCTCGGCACAATTGTTGGAGGAATCGTTATTGCGCTATTTCTTGGCAGTTACTCGCGGAAGGAAATGGTTTCCGGTTGGCTGGTACCGGACAAGGGCCTTGTAAAGATTGTTGCGCCCCAGTTGGGCACAGTCGAAACTGTCCACATTGAGGAAGGTCAAGCTGTCGAGGCAGGAGCACACCTTATTGAATTGGATCTAGATACTGTTTTTTCAGGCGGTGAAGGTGTCATTGCCACTGCTCTTGGCGAGTTGGAGGCGCAGATTACTGAACGAGAAAAATTGGTTGCTCTAACTCTGCAGCGCTTCGAACAAGATAAAATAACACTTCAAGGACAGCTTGCATCGATCCGCACAGAACTCGCGCATCTACAGGAACAATCCCGGCTCTTGAGCCAACGGATCACCGCAGCAAATGGCGTTCTTGAACGCCTTATCTTGTCAGCCAAGGAAGATGCCACCTCCATTTTGGAAGTGGAACAGCAGCGCGAAATTGTCCTAGCGTTGGAGCAATTAGCCGCTCAAGTCTATCAACAGATCGATGGTAAAAGAGGGGAGATTACAACCCACCAAAACCTGCTTCAGACTCTACCCGCGCAACGTGACATAGCATTAGCAGACTTGCGCGATTCTGTTTTCAGTCTGCGGGCACAACGAGCTCAACTGTCCCAGCAGGGTTCCATGGTGTTGACGGCACCTGTATCGGGGCGTGTAGCTGCTTTACCCGTGACTGACGGACAGAGCATCCGGCCACAGGATCTCGCCGTCGCGCTATTGCCGGAAGGAGGGCTGCTAAAGGCGGAGTTATTTGTACCCACACGTGCCGCTGGCTTTATTCGCGAAGGACAAGTTGTTCGCATTAAGTTTGATGCATTTCCCTTTCAGAGATTTGGCGTAACAGTGGGGAGAATTTCCTCTATATCAAAAACGATCTTCGAGCCGACAGAACTACCGGTGACACTAGGGCTGGTCGAACCTGTGTATCGTGTGCTGGTGAATTTGGAAGAGCAGCAGGTAGATGCCTACGGCGAAGCCTTTCCATTGCAGGCGGGCATGACCCTCAATGCTGATATTGTTCAGGAGCAAAGGAGACTATGGGAAGTGGTTCTGGATCCCTTACTGTCGAGAATTTGATTTGACCGTTCCCCGGTATTCCGAGCCGTTTCGGATGCGGGGTTTCCTTATATTTAAGAGAGTCCCTTCCCGTCTCTGCCAACATCGTTGAGACATGGACAACCCTTGGAATTTGGTAAGCGGTGTCGCTACACCACGTGGACTTCAGCTTGAAGCTAGTAGCTAATCAATGTGATAGTTTCGGGTACAGGCTGTGCAGTTTGATGCGCGCATCCTCGGTGGTGAATCGCCATTGGGCGGGGGTTCCATGAGCGTTGCGGCGTGTTGCCCAGGCTGTCGTTTCCACCATGACGGTGTCGATATCGGGCAGACGGCGGTTCAGGCACTGACGGGCCAGCACGCTGAACTCGCATTCGGCCATGTCCGGCCAACTGCCGTGCTTGGGCGTGTACACGAACCGGAGCTTGCGCAGCAGCCGGCGCGCCTTCGCCGGTTCGAATGCCTTGTACAGCGAGGCGCCGGCGTGGGTGTCGGGGTTGTCCATCACCAGCGTGATGCGCCCGGCCTCGGGAAAATCCTCCTCCACCAGCCGGCGCACGCCCCCGGCCCAGGTCGTGGCCACGTGATCCTCCTTCACGTCCACGCGGCGCCAGTTCTCCAGCGGGGCGTAGTACAACAACAGATGCGCCACGCCGTTGCGCTCGTATTCGGCGTCGCAGCGGGCCGGATGGCCCGGCGCGGGCGGCCGCGGGGCGCGCGTCTCCCTGACGCATTGCTTGGTCGTCTCGTCCATGCAGACCACCGGATGGGCCGGGTCGTGCGGGCGCGTGTACACGCCCAGCACCTGCTCCATCGCGCACACGAAGGCGGCGTCCTGCTTCGGCGGAATGCACCACATGGTCCGTTGCCAGGGTTTGACGGTGTTTTTTTAAAACCTGGCGCACCGTCTCGTGCGAGATCGAGGCCACGACCCGGCGCCGCTTCAATTCGTCGGCCAACAAGTGCAACGTCCACCGGGCGCGGCCTTCGGGCGGTTCGGAGCAGGCGATGGCGATCGGTAGCGCCTCGGCCTGCCCGTCCAGCGCCCGGGACCGCTCGCGGCTGCGCGGCCGGCGCTGCAGAACGCGGTCCAACCCCTGAAGCACGCAACGCCGGCGCACATTCTCCACCGTGCGCACCGTCACCTCCGACCGTTCGGCCGCCTCCCGGTCCGGCAGCGCCGGTCCGGCTTCGCCCTGATCGACCCATAACAGCAACTGCGCGTTGCGCCGCTTATAAGCCGCCGCCCGCCCCGTACGCACCAGCGACTGCAACCGCTCCCGCTCCTTCAAGGTTAAACGTATGACATACAATTTCTTCATGGCCCTGCCTCTCAATAAGTTATCCGCACCTATTGAGAGGTCACTTTAACATCCGAAACTATCAGGTGGAAGGTGTACTAGTTTGCCCGTCTACCCTACACCGACCGAGCCAATGTGGCGCGTGCTGGTTGGCGCTGGCGTTGTGGGAGCGGTTGGAGTTGGATCGGTTTTTGGGCGCCGCGCCTGCGCCCGAGCCGCCAGGGCACTCGCTGGATGGACGTGTTGAAGACGCTGGTATGCTACCAGTTGATCGACCCGGGAAGCGAATGGCCATTGAGAGAGTTCGGAAACTCGCACGCCGGCTGGCGACTCACAACCTCTACGACAGCGGCCTCGACAGGTTGCTAACTGCCTTCGAGGCCTGCTTTACTCAATGGCGAATACCCAACCACATCCTCCAAAGACTATACGGCATCTCTTAAGTGGCTATGTCTAGTAACAAAGACTTGTGTTACGCTTAGTTTGGTTCAGATGCAGAAGAAGGAGACAATTGAGCGATTCATCGAAAAAAAGACCTACCGAATTCAGGTTGCAAACTGAGGTGATTTAGGAATGCCTATAGTAATTGTATTAGTGCTGCTGTGGGTTGGCACTCTTCTGGATATGGTATCCACTTACGTTATGGTAGTTATCCTTAGCGACGAATTTAGAGAGATAAATCAGAACTTAATTGCTTCCAACGGGGATTTCTTGTTGGTAAAGTTATTAGTGATTAATGGCGTATTTCTGTTTGTGTTTTCCTTCGCAACAGTGTTTGCGATGAGAAATCGGAACATGGTGAAAAAATACATAAGGGAAACGGGACTTTGTGCACACGCCAAAGTCGAGTGGTCTTCAATGAAGGAACCTATAAGAGTAGACCTTGTATCCAGAAGGGTGCATTCATCAGTTTCAACTATAGTCGTCGTAGGGTCAGCTGGAGGAGCGCGTTTTCTGGCCTTTGTTAACAATTTGACGGAATACTATGGCTATCCAGGGTTTATGAGTATATTTCTTTGGGCGTTCCCAGGAATACCTAATCAGTTAGCTCTTCTCATTGTTTTTGTGATTGCTGTTTTTGCTTTGTATCCAATTACATATATGCTGTTGCGATTAACAGCAAAATGAGGTTACATGCGTCCTATCCTGCAGACAGAGGCGACGGAATGTGGCCTTGCTTCGATGGTCATGGTGGCGCAGTTTCATGGGCACAAAATTGACCTGAATGCCATGCGTCAGCGCTTTGGCCTGTCTCTGAAAGGAGCAGGTCTGCGCGATCTGATGAATATGGCAGACGAACTGGGGTTCGGTACGCGAGCCCTGCGGCTGGATCCAGAGCACTTTAAGGATATCTCGCTTCCCGCGATTCTTCATTGGGATTTAAATCACTTCGTCGTCCTGAAGGAAGTCAAACGGAGAAAGTTCATCGTACTCGATCCAGCCCGAGGGCGTATTGAATTCTCTGCCGCCGAACTCTCCAATCATTTTACAGGTGTGGCGCTTGAGATAGTACCGACGGTAGGCTTTATCCCCATTGAAGCTCACCAAAAGACGAATCTGAACAGCTTGTGGACCCGGCTTACGGGTCTCAAGCGTTCGTTCATACAGATCCTCGTATTGTCGGTGGTTATGCAGCTCTTTGTTTTGGCCTCTCCCTTTTACTTGCAACTGGTGATCGATGAGGCAGTTACGCGCTTCGACGAGGATTTTCTGTTGCTGCTCGCCTTGGGGTTCGGTTTTCTTTACGTCATCAACGCTATCTCCGATGCGTTGCGTTCATGGGTGATCCTTCTCTTGGGCCAAACCATGACCTTTCAAATGGCCGGAAATTTACTCCGCCACCTCGTGCGGTTACCCGCCGAATTTTTCGCGAAACGCCATGTGGGGGACATCATGTCCCGCATGGGATCAATCCAGCCTATCCAAGCAGCCCTGACTCAAGGTGTAGTAGCGGCGCTCATTGATGGCGCAATGACAATAGCGACGATCATTCTGATGTTGGTATACGATTGGCGGCTGGCACTGATCGCCATTGGTCTTACAGTTATTTACCTGATCATTTCACTGGTATTGTTTCCGTTAATGCGCCACCGTCAGGAAGACCTGATCGCCAAGAGCACTAAGGAACAAACCCACGTTATTGAAACCATACGCGCTTCACGCGCCGTGAAGCTATTCAGCAGGGAAACGGAACGGGAAAACGCGTGGCGCAATCTCTATGCTGATGTAATAAATTCTGGTGTGTCCTATGGTAAGCTATAGATAGGCAATCAGTTTGCTTCAACATTACTGTTCGGCCTTCAAACCGTTCTCATCGTCTACTTCGGAGCCCAGTTCATTTTGGCGGGAGACTTGACCGTAGGCATGTTGTTCGCGTTTATGTCGTATCGGCAAAATTTCTCCATGCGCTCGGAAGCGCTGGTCAACAGAGGTATTGAGTTTCGCATGTTAGGGCTTCATCTGGATCGTCTTTCGGACATTGTGCAGGCGGACAAAGAAGATGGACTGGAGGTCCCCGCATCCGATATTCGGAGGGTAAGCGGGCAAATTGAATTGGAAGAAATCAGCTTTAGATATGCGCAAAACGATCCGTTCGTGTTTCAGAAGCTCTCTCTATGCATCAAGCCTGGCGAATTCGTCGGCGTTGCCGGTCCTTCGGGTGGCGGCAAGACCACGCTGCTGAAGGTTATGCTGGGACTGTTAAGGCCCACCACTGGGGATATTCGTGTAGACGGCCTGCCACTTAAGGCGTTTGGATTACGCAACTGGCGGGCGGCCGCCGGCGTTGTGATGCAGGATGATCAGCTTCTTTCTGGAACGATTGCGGACAACATTTCATTTTTCGACTCAAAGGTTGACATGGAACGAGTTGTGGAATGCGCTATGCGGGCGCAAGTCCATGACGAGATCAGCCAAATGCCCATGCAGTATCTTTCAATGATTGGCGATATGGGCGCGGCTCTATCGGGCGGTCAACGCCAGCGTTTGCTGTTAGCTCGCGCACTGTACCATGAACCTGGTATTTTGTTTCTCGATGAGGGCACGGCGAATCTTGACGAACAGACGGAAAAATTAATCGGCGAGGTGATTTCGAAAATGAAAATTACACGTATTGTTGTCGCTCAACGACCGGAACTCTTAACACGAGCGGATCGCGTATTCGATTTGGTCGACGGAAAGTTGTTTGAGCGGGAACTCCCCGCCGAGCTTGCCAGATCGACACCGCAGACGTAACGGCACTTGGTCACCGTGGTGGGGCGGGAGTACCCGCGAAGACTTGGCACACACGGCAGTAGATTCGGGATTTGCGCAAGTTATGCAGATGCCAGTTAGACCACCTCGCCATGCGCTCAATGATAACGGCAGGGTAGCCACGCGCAATTGCCCACCCGTGGCTCCCACAGATTCGGACGTGCCCAATCCGGGCATTCCGCTCCTCGGGCTATGCTGGCGTGTACGGTCAAGTTCAGTTTCATTCCCGCTGGGACTAGCAGCCCGTGGCAGAAATGGCTTTTGAACGGATGTTGGTTGTTTCGGGACTCTGGCGTTGGATCGCGGTGCGCAGCGGCGAATTTTGGTTGGCGGGCGGCGTAGGGCCGAAAATCGACGTTACGAGGCTTGCAAGGCGCCCCATGCGGAGAAACATGAACAGATATACAGCGGTTGCGGTCTGCCCGACAGTGGCCAGTGACGCCGCGGCCAGCCCTTGCAGGCTCCGAGGCGTACCGACCCCATGACGGTGGCGCATGAGCAGTCCCAGGTTCAAGGCCGCCGCGTGAATCAGCATTCGTTTGAGGATGTTCCGTTGCCCGCGCACAGCCACCCGGCGCAGCCCGCCGGTCTCCAGCAGGTGCGCGAACCCCCGCTCCAGCTTCTCCCCACGTCGGCGCAGAAGCCGCTTGCCGCGCGCCCCGCGGACCCGGCGGCGGTTGGCGTAGGTCGGTTGCTGAGCCGCCCGGTCGCGCTTCCAGCCGCGCCGCCCGCGGTTGGGCTCGCTGACGTAACTGCGCAACCCGCGCCCCTTCAGCCCCTTCATCGTCGCGTTGCTGTGATACCCCTTGTCCGCCACCGCTTCGCGGGGCTGTACATCAAGGCCCTGCAATTGCCGCTCGGCCTCCTCCAGCGTGTTCGGCATCGAGGCGCAATCGCCTCCGTCCATCGTCTGCACCGTCACCGCCACGATCGCCCCGGAGTCCATGTCCGCGGCCTGCTCCAGCTTGTGCGCAAGCCGCATGCGACCGTCCTTCATCTTCGCGATCCGCGCGTCCGGGTCGTGCGGATGCACCCAGTCCTCGTTCGAACCCTTCTTCGGGCGCTTGCGGTCCTGCTTCGCCAGATCCCGCCGCGTCGGCGTCTCGATCCCCGAGGCCCGCGCCAACTCCCCGAGCCATTCCTCGTAGCCGCTGCCGTCGTCGCGGCGCACGATCGAGCGCAGCGCCGCGTTGGCCTCGAGCGTCGTGGCATCCACGCCCAGCGTCTTGCCGCCCGGCAACCCCGAGGCGTGCAACCGTTCGAGCACCCAGGCGAACACCGCCTCGTGCGCCTCCAGACTCAGCCGCCGGCGCGTTCTGGAGACACTGGAATGATCCGGCGGGTTCCTCGACAACCCGTAACCGAGAAACTCGCGCAGCGAGATCGAGTCCGCGCACCGCCACGCAATGCCGCGCTCCGAACCGATGCCTTCCATGTATCCGACCAGAAGCATGCGGAAATACACCCCGGGCGGAATACTCGGACGGCCACGGGCCGGGGCATAAAATGCCCGGCACGCCTCCTCGGCGAAGGCGTCGAATCCTTCCGCCCGAAGCAACCGCTCCAAAGCCCGGTAAAACGGGTGGCTCAACCGGCGAATGTCGCCCGTGGCCACGAACAACTCCTCTTGCCGTCCTTCAGGTCGCTTTCCCAGGGCCATCGGTGTCCTCGTCAGGTGCCACTTGCCTGGGAGCGCATTTTATCAACCCCACAGTTCGCCAGGCGGACTTTTGCCACGGGCTGCTAGGGCGTAGCCTGATTGCACTGAGTAGCGTAGAATCCAGCGTAAATTCTGTGTCGTCGCTGAGGGACTGTTCAAGCAATACTCAGAGGAAATGACCATAAACGAAACAGTTTCTCGACAATTCGGCGCATCGGAAGAATCGGCGGCTGGTTCATCATCAGCTGGGACGCCTTGGAGATTCTGGGGCACCACGGGGTTTGGCGCGCTCATCCTGGGAGTGTATTTTGTCATTCAGGGCTTGGTCGCGTACATATTCGCCTTGCCCTTGCTGGCCGAGCAACCCGATATGGCACCGGAAGAATTGGCAAGCCTTCTGGAAAACAATGGCCAGTTATGGGCGGTCGCAATCTGTACAACCGGCGTACTTTGCACCTTGTTGATCCTCCTCCTTGCAGGAATTCGACGAGGTATTAGCATTCGAAATTACTTGGGTTTGCGAGTTCTGCCATGGCGTTCGGCAATGGCTTGGCTTGCTATCGGCATCCTGGTTGTCACCACAATCGACGGGATTATGCTGCTGGCCGGGCAGGAAGTCATTCCGGCGGTCTGGATCAATGCCTATCAATCCACTACCAGCCTGGCGCTGCTGTGGATTGCCCTGATCATTGCAGCCCCTTTGTTTGAGGAGTTCATGTTTCGCGGTTTCCTGTTCAGCGGCTGGTTGAGTACAAAGCTGAAGGCGACGGGCACGATCTTGCTGACCTCAATAATTTGGACTCTTATGCATGTTCAATATGACCTCGTTCATCTATTGGCGATATTCGTCTACGGGATCGTCCTGGGTCTGGCGCGGTACCGCACCAGGTCGTTGATCACACCGCTGGTGATGCATGGAGCCATAAATCTGGTCGCCCTCGTGCAGGTCACCATACTCTTCTCTTGATTTCGACGGATTGAATTCCTAAGTTGTTGATATTCTTGAACATAACAAATTCACTAGGCACCATATACGCTGCATTGAGCGGCATCCTCGGCGCAGGCGCTGTCCGGTGCGGGACACGGTGAAGCGCCACCGTTGGGTTGCGCTGATGTGGGAGTTTCGCTGTCTGCCGTTCAAGGGTCTGTTCGGGCAATCGTTGCGTTATGTAAGGGTGTGCGGTGGCAGTTGGCTTGCGCTGGTGGGGTCGACGGCGGGCGCATTCAAGGTGGGCGTTCGGGACGCGTGGCTCGGTTGGCCGCCGGAGCGACAGTTCCGGCGGCTGAAGCTGCTCGGCAACAACAGCCGTTTCGCATTGTTGGCTAGCAAGGGGGAGCTACGCAAACTTAGCCCAAGTTTACCAACCCAAAACGTAATGTGAGTGCAATCAGTGTCTTACGGGCTGGATTTTCGCCGTAAGGCACTACATTGGGCGTTTTTCGGCGGTTTCGATCCGGTTCAGATCACCTTTTTGACGAAGCCGCCGGCGTCGGGGTGGATGCCGAGGGCGTCGTAAATGGGCTTTTGGTGCGGTTCCGGGGCGGTGGCCTTTCGCAGGTGCAGGGTGCGCCCGTCGGCGCAACGGAAGGTGGCGGTGACGCGGCATCGCGAAGCGAGGCGGTTGCGCAAGGCGCTCCAGCTCCGGTTGAGGCCGTTCTCGCGCAGGCGCGTGCGAACGATCCGCACGAGTTGATAGGCGAGCACGGCGATGAACAGATGCCCTTCGGTGCGCCTGGGCACGCGGTGGTGGATGGGCCGCAGTCCGAGTTCGGATTTGAGGCAGCGGAACACGGCTTCGAGATCCGTCAGGGTGACATAGGTTTTCCACAGCCGTTCGGCGTCCCAGTCCATGAGGTTGGTCCGCAGGCAGTACACGCCGGGCAGGTCGGCCATGGATCCCTTGGCGGGATCGCGGGTGAAGGCGACGGAGGCGACGCGGCCGCCCTTGACGGTCAGGTCGAGCTGGTAGTACCCGGCCACGCGCCGGTGTTTGGCCTTGAGCCGTCCGATGCGTTCGTCGGTCTGCCCGGGCTTGCGCCGCGCGCGGGGTTTGGACAGGCCCTCGGCGAGCTTCGTCAACGCCGCCTCGTAGCGGGCGCACAGCCGCCCGACCATGGCGCGCTCCTTCCGCGCGCGTTCCTCGGAGTAGCAGTTCAGGCGCACTTCCGCGGTGTCCTCGCACACCCTTCGGTCCAGGTGCAGCGTGTGCCCCGAGGCGGTGGCGAGGGGCACGGCGGCTGCGGCGTCGAACTCGCGCTTGCGCTTGCGGCTGACGACCGGATAGCGGTACCCGGATTCGCGCAACCAGGCGACCTGCGCCTCGGTGGCGATGCCCCGGTCCATGACCACCAGGGCGTCGGCCGGCGCGTCCGGGCCCTCCAGCATGCCTTGCGGGGCGGTGTGCTCGCGCACGTTGCCGGCGAACACCCGCGAACGGCTCACGAAGCCCGAACCGTCCAGCACCAGGCCGAGCGTGAGCAGCGGACGGTCGCTGCGCTTCTCCTTGGAATGCCCGTGCCGCGCCAGCGGCTGTTTCGCGGCGCCGCCCTCGAAGTAAGTGTTGGTAACAACGTGGAACCAAAAGCGATGTTGGCTCTGGAGCGACAGATCGCCCGTCCATCGAGGACCCCACGGGGTTGAGGCCGATCATATAGGAGCGTTATTATATGACTCATGGCCCGCGCAACACGCCAGCAACGCGCCGAACGGCTCAACGCCGCGTTCGAACTGCGCCAACGCCACGGCGCCGCCGAGGCGGTTCGGCGGCTGGCCGAGCGTCACGCGCTCTCGATCGTTCAGGCGCGCCGCTACGTGCGCGCCGCCGCCGACATGGACGGTCCCGTGGCCGATGCGCAAATCATGCAGCCCATCACCGTGCGCATTCCGCGGCCCCTGGTCGAGCAATTGCGGGCGCGGGCGCAACGCACGGGCCGCAGCCTGGGTTCGCTGGTCTCGCAGGCCGTCGCCGCCTTCCTGTCCCGGGGGCCGTAGCGCCGGATGAGGCGCCTCCGTCTCGTTCAGGTGTTCGATCGGCTCGCCGAGCAGCGTCTCGGGGAAGCCTACGGGCTGTTGGTTCGAGAACGCACCTGGCCGACGCGAGGAGCAAGACATGAGCATGGAACCGGTGACGGGAACGGTCGCGGCGTATCTGCGGGTATCGAGTCGAATCCAGCGCGAACGCGAGACGATCGCCAGTCAGCGTGAGGCCGTGCCGGGTCACGCGAGGGAGCGAGGCTGGACGCTGCCCGAGGCACTCGTATTCGCCGACGACGGTTACAGCGGCGCCACGCTCGACCGGCCGGCGTTGGAGGCGTTGCGCGATGCCGTGGCCGGCGGCGAGGTGGCTACGGCGGTGGCGTGGTCGGCCGATCGGCTGAGCCGCAAGTTTGCCCATCGGATGTTGCTCCAGGAAGAGTTCGCCCGCCACGGCGCGAGGATCGTTTTAGTCGAGGCGCCGGACGATGCGACGCCGCAGGGGATGTTGTTGCGCCAAATGCTGTCTGCGATATCCGAGTACGAGCGCACCCAGATCGCCGAACGCTCGCGGCGGGGCAAGATTCATCGCGCCCGCCAAGGTTCGCTGAACATGATCACGCGTGCGCCCTACGGGTATCGTTTGATCCGCAAGACCGAGTCATCGGGCGCGCGGCTGGAGACCCACGAGGCCGAGGCCGCCGTCGTGCGCCGGATTTTCGATCTCCATGTGCGCGACGGTCTGAAGATGCACGAGATCCCGCGGCAACTGGACGCGCGCGGCATCCGCCCGCGCCACGCCGAGCGTTGGCCGACCTCCACGGTCGCGGTCGTTTTGCGAAACGAAGCCCATGTGGGCAAGGCGGCCTACCTGAAGACCGTCGGCACGGGCAAGCCGGCGCGCCGCAACCGAACCGGGCGGCTCAAGGCGGGGCGGGTGCGGCGTCTGACCGGGCGTACCGCGCGCCCCCGCGAGCAGTGGATCGAACTGCCCGTTCCGGTCATCGTCGAGCCAGCCGTCTTCGAGCGGGCACAACGCCGCCGGGCGGAGAATCGGCGCTTCTCCGGGCGCAAGACGATCGAACCGACCTTGCTTCAAGGGCTCTGCGTGTGCGCCGAATGCGGTTACACGATGGGACGAAACTCCGGATCGGGCGGCCGGCCGGGCCGCCGCCACTACTATCGATGCCATGGCATCGACGGTTGGCGCCGGCCGCAGGGCGCCGTCTGCGACAATCCGTCGGTTCGTGCCGACGCGCTCGACACGGCGGTCTGGGATGAGGTGCTCGCCCTGCTGGAGCATCCGGAACTGATCCAGTCCGAAATCAATCGAAGGCTCGCCGCGGCGAACGAAACGGTCTCGCACGATCGGCGGGTCGATGCCTTGCGCGCCGAGGCGGCCGGGCTTCAACGCCAAATGCGCCGCTTGCTCGATGCTTACCAGGAAGGACTCGTCGGGCTCGATGAATTACGCGAGCGCAACGGGCCGTTGCAAACCCGACAGCGCGCCATCCTTTCCGAACTCGATGCGTTGCAAACCGCCAAACTGGATCGGGAGTCCCAGCTGGCCCTCGCCACCACGGTCCAGCGATTCCTTGAGCGCATGCGCGACGCGGCCCGCTCGCTGTCCATCGTCGAACGGCAACGAATCGTGCGCCTGCTCGTGCGCGAAGTGCGGATCGGCAAGGACTCCGTTACGATCTGTCACTCGATCCCGTTGACCCGCGTCCCTTCCACCGTGTCCGGACCGCAACGGATCGAACCCGCGGCAACCGGGTCAATGACAGAGACCGGTGGACTTTTGGTTCCACGATGTGGTCAGGTCGAACAGCGTGACCGTGGCCGAGAGGCCGAACAGGTCCAGGGCGCGCTCGAACAGCCGCGCCTCGATGACGTCGCGGTGCTTCACCAAGGCGTCGGAGGCGCGGTACAACCGCATCGCCCCCATGGCTTCGCAGTCCACGCCCGGCAACTCGCCCAAACCGCTGTGCCGGCCCAGCCAGCGGTGGGTCTCGCGCTCGCTGGCCGGGTGCGCCAGACGCCCCACGATCAGCCCGGCCGCCGCCGCCCGCGGCGCGCCGTTGACGCCAAGCTCTTCCAGCAACCGCATCAGCCCGACCCGCTCCATGGCCCAAAGCCCCACCTGTTCCACGCCTGCGCTGCGCGGCCGGGCCAGTTCCATGGAATCGGGGTCGATCGCCACGCCGGCCCGCCCCGCCCCGGGCGCCTCGCCCAGCCCGCGCGCCAGCAGCAACGCCGCGATGCGTTGCGCCTCCGCCTCCACCGCCGCGGGGACATCGTCGAGCAGCCCCGGCTGCCCGTCGAGCAGATCGTCGACGCGCGCGCGCAACCGCGGCCAGGACTCCGGCCCGGTCTCGAAGTGCCGGCCGAGGTTCGGCAGCGTGCGCTGGCGCACCTTGCCGCCGCGCCGTTCGCTGCGCACCAGCCGGTGCGTCAGGTAGGCCGAACCGTCCTTGGCGCGGCGGGTTTGGGTGCGGCGGATGAACATGCGGGGATGATCCGCCGCCCCGGGGAACATGTCAATACACCAACGGACGATTATGGCACTACATCGGCCTCCCGGCCCGACACAACACCATCAATCCAGCAATTCCCGCTTAGGCGGTTGTAACGTCGTTGGACGCGGGAACGGGGCCGAACCGGGGGTTGGCTCCTTCGGCGGGGGGAACGGCATCCTTGGCCCGGCGCCGTGGGAGTTGTTTGGCTGGCTGTTTCCCTGAAGAGCCGGCTTCGCGCGCACCCGGGCGCGGCGGCCCGGTCACGAGGTGTCATGCACTTCCAGCGTGCCGCGGCGATGGCCGAACGCGATGGCCTTGTACAGCGTTTCCCAGTCCGGCGTAAGCGATGCGCCGACACCACCTGGCTTTCAGCTTGAGATCGGTGTAAAGGCCCAGGGCAGCAGTTGATCGATCTCCGAGGCCGGGTGGCCATTGGCGATGGCTTCGAGCGTGGCCTTGAGGTAGGCGTGGGGATTGACGCCGTTCATCTTCGCCGTTTCGGTCAGCGTAGCGATGCGGGCCCAGGCCGCCGCACCCTCGTCATGGCCGGCGAACAACGCATTCTTGCGATTCAACGCCAGCGGCCGGATGGCGTTCTCCACGATGTTGTTGTCCATCTCGACGCGCCCGTCGGTGAGGAACACCTGCAGCCCGTCCCAGTGGTTGGCGATATAGGCCAGCTTCTCGCCCAGTCGTGACTTCGGCGAGACCCGGGCGCGTTGCCGGCGCAGCCACACCCCGAAGTCCTCGAGCAGCGGCGCGGTGCGCGCCTGGCGCACGGCCAGCCGGACCTCGGGCGGCTCGCCCCGGATCTCCTTCTCGATGGCGTACATGGCCGCGATCCGGCGCAACCCTTCGGCGGCGATCGTGGAACGGTGGCTGTCGTTGACCTCGCAGAGCTTCCGCCGGGCGTGCGCCCAGCAATAGCAGCGGACCACCCCCTTGCCGGGCACCGCCACCACGTTGTAGCCGGCATACCCGTCCACGTGCAGGTGGCCTTCGAAGCCCTCGAGAAAACGCTTGGCATGATATCCGCCGCGCCCGGGCGCGTAGAAGAACACCACGCCGGGCGGGTCCGAACCGGCCCAGGGCCGCTGATCGCGGGCCAGCGCCCACAGGTACCCCGTCTTTGTCTTGCCCCGGCCCGGATCCAGCACCGGCGCCCGGGTCTCGTCCATGAACAGATGCCCGGACCGCTTCAGGTGCCAGGCCAGACGGTCCACCACCGGGATGAGGTGAAACGACGCCTTGCCCACCCAGGCGGCGAGCGTGGAACGGTCGAGCTTCACGCCCGAACGGGCGTAGATCTGAGCCTGGCGGTACAGCGGAAGGTGATCCCCATACTTGGAAATCAGCACCTGCGCCAGCGCCCCCTCGGTCGGCAGCCCGCCCTCGATGAGGTGCGCCGGCGCGGCGGCCTGCAGCACCCCCTGCTCGCAGCTTCGGCAGGCGTACTTGGGGCGCACGGTGACGATGACCCGCAGCTTCGCCGGCACGATGTCCAGCCGCTCGGTGCGGTCCTCGCCGATGCGGATCATCTCCCCGCACCCGCAGGGACACTGCGTGCTGTCCGGCTCGATGACTTCCTCGATCCGCTCCAGGCCCTTCGGCAGATGCCCGAGGTTGCGCCGCGGGGCACGGCGCCGGGTGCCGGACGATGTCCCCGCCGCGCTCGCCGCGGCCACCGCTTCCTCGACTTCGGCCACCGCGCCCTCCAGATCCTCGAACGCCAACTGCCGATCATCCACCGGGCGCTTCTCCGAGCGCTTGCCGTAGAGGACCCGGCGCAGCTCCATGAGCAGGTGTTCCAGGCGGCGGTTGTCCTCGGTGAGCTGTTCGTTCTGCGCGCGCAGCTCCCGGCTCGTCTCCCGCTCCTGCTCGAAGGCCGCCTGCTGCTCCCGGAACAGCGCCCGAAGGGCTTTGGGCAACGCCTTGAGATCGACCGCTTGAGGGTGGGCCTGCATGACAGAATACTATCATAAAATCAGTCAGTTATAAACGAATATCGGCCCGGGAAACGGGCCGATACCAGGGCTTGTGCAGAGCCTCGGGCGTCAGGCCGCGGTGCGCGGGCGGCGCACCCTCGGGGACCACGCCCGGCGCCAGTCCAGACCCTCGAACAACGCCTCGAACTGCGCCCGGGTGAGCCGGATCACGCCGTTGCGCACCGCCGGCCAGGCAAACCGGCCCTGCTCCAGGCGCTTGTACGCCATAACCAAACCCGTGCCGTCGAACCAGAGCACCTTGATCCGGTCGGCCCGCTTGGCCCGGAAGACATAGGCCACCCCCGAGTACGGGTCAAGCCCCAGCTCGTTTTGCACCACCGCGGCCAGCCCGTCGTGACCCTTGCGGAAATCCACCGGCTCGCTCGCCACCAGAATCCGCGCACCGTTCGGCGACACCATCACCGGCTCCCCGCCAGCGCCACGGCGATCGAGGCGATCCCGGCCACATCGGCGATGCCTTCCAGCCGCACCGTCACGCCCCGGCCCTCGATTACCACCGAACAACGTTCCTCCACCTCCAGGGCGGCGAACGCCCCGACACCCGGCTGCGCCCGCGCCGATGACCGCTCCACCAGCTTGCCCTGGCGCAGCTTCTCGCGCCACGACGACAACAACCGGCGCGTGATGCCGTGCCGCTCGGCCACCGCCGTGATCGTCTCGCCGGATGCGAGGCTCTCGCGCGCGATCCGAATCTTCTCCTCCACACTCCATCGCCGCCGCGTCTTCCGCTTCCTTCGCTTGCGCCCAACCGCAACCGCGCCGTTGGCCGCTGCCGCCCGGCCAGAAGCTTTCCCCCCGGCATCCACATCAAGATCCCTCATCGAACAACTCCTATATATAAAGGAGTCATCCAAGCTCATTGGCTCACCGAAAGGAAGGTGGGGTCCGCGTAGCGCTTACAGTCCGGCAGCAAGTAGTCGATGAACAGGGCCCGCAGCCTCCGCCACAAGTACGCGGCGCGCCCGGCCTTGGCCTTGGCCGCCCGGAACAGGGCGCAGCAGCGTTGCTGAACCTGATCGATGAGGAAGGCCAGCATCATCAGGAAGGCGAACACCGTCGCCAGATGCTCCACGCCGTGGCCGTAGTTGTGCTCGAAGCCGTAGCCGTGGTTCTCCGGGGTGTTGAAGGTCTCGTTCTCGATGCGCCACCGGGCCCGCCCGGCGCGCATCAGGTCGAAGGCGTTGGCATTGTCGATGGGCAGGTCGGTGACCCAGGAGAAATGCCGTTGCTTGCCGTCCGGGCGGGTTTCCCAATATTCCAGGAAGTTCACCTCCAGCTCGAAATTGGCGTCGTCCGACGGCGCGCCGTTCAGGTAGCGGAAGCGGTGCCGCGTGCCGTCGGCGTCCGCCGTCTCGAAGGTCCGCGTGCCGGGCGTCGCGTCGACCCACTGGAACAGGTGCGCGTGGTCCCCCGGCTTGGCGCCGAGCACGAAGCGCATGTCCAGTTCCTTGAGCAATTTGATGTGCGGGCCGTTGGAGGCCAGCGCGTCCTCCACCACGACCGGCTTCAGATGCGGATGCTCCCGGCGCGTGTCGCGCAGCAACCGCTTGGAGGCGTTGCGCCCGCAGTCGTTCTTCTTCGCCCCGTCGGCCTTGACGATGGGCTCGGGCGCCAGCGGGAACACCTCCGGATGCTCCGGATGCACCAGCACCGCGCCCAGCAACTGGTGGTGATGGGTCACCGTACCGTCGCGGTGATGCGTCTCGCAACAATGGTCGCAACGCACGCGCTTGGAGGAAAAATACCCCGTGCCGTCCACGCTCAACAGGTAATGGCCCATCCACATGAACCCCTCCAGGGCCTTGCCCCGCTGCAAGGCGGCGAACACCGCCTTGAACGCGGGCCGCAAATGCTTCGGGTCCACCTTGTCGAGCCGCTCGCGCATCGCGGTGTCCGAGGGCGCCCGCCCGACGCCGTACAGGCTCTTGAGGTTCGAACGGACCGCCTCATCGCCGCGGGCATCGCGCTCAAAGCCCGACAGCGACGGGTACTTCAAACCGAACACCGCCAAGCCCGACATCAGGCAGTCGGCGAGGTTGAGCCCCCGTCCGGCGACGGGGTCCTCGATCCGCTCGAAACGCTTGCGCACCAAGCGAAGCAATCCGGGGGCGCCCGAGGTCTTTCGGAACCGCAAGTTGGACATGGCTCATCACCCGATACATTAAAAACCGGCGTGATGATACTATTTTCGCTGGAAAAGTTTACGAGTAACTATTTTTCCAACCCTTGGAACACCCCGAAATCACTGGCGTTCGGCAGGTAGCGGGAATCGCTGCCATCAATCAGAGACTTGCGCGCAAAAAACACCCGCATCTGCCCCATATTCCACCCGCTTCCGGCCTCATAGAGGCTCAGGTTGGTAAACTTGGGCTAATGCCGGGCGATAGCGTCACGATCGTGGGCAACCCGGCGCGTTCGGGCGCCAACATGCTCGGGTGGGAGTCGGTACGCCTGGCCGACGGCGCCGATATAGGCGGCGGCGACGGCCGGGTCGGAGAACGGGCCCGGATCATCGACGAGCGGCTTGCCGAGTGCCGGCTGCAGCGGGACGGGCAATAGAGTTCCAGCACCCGAATCTACCAGGAACTTCCTGGATTGAAACAGTCTAATCCAATACCGAAATGAGCCTGAACGGAGAGGTTGACTTGAACTGCAGGCGGAGTCGGGATCGGTATTGAAAGAACCCCTATCCTGGGGCGCCGACGGTCTCGATACAAGCCTTGGGCCAGGGCTTTTTCTTCCTGTAATGCAATCCTGTTATGGGTCCTGTGGTGTTCGTGGGCGAGAGGCCCGCGAGTGGGGTCAGGCGGTGGTCAACGCTCTTGCGTTGTCCACGGTCTGTCCCCACGTCCCGCAGGGCGCGGGCCGGTCCGAAGGACTCGTCCACAACTCCACGGGACGGCGCCGGGGCGGCGCGACACCCGTTCAGGCCGCGGCGCTGCCGTGTTCGTCGATGAAAGCGAACAGATCCGCCCGCGCCCGGTTCAGGGCCTTGGCGGCCTGAAGATCGCCCGTCGCGTGCGCGACCGCGTCCAGCGTCTCGAAGGCGACCCCGGGCCGCAGGTGCCGCCCGGCGCCGTCCAGCGACTTCAGCTTCCCGTACGGCGTCATCGCGTCCTCGTCCCGGTAACGCTTGCGCACCCGGCCCTTCGCGTCGGTCACCTCGGTGGGAAACAGGCACGGTCGGTGGTGGTTCAGAAACGGCGAGAGCCACTCGCGGTTGAAGGCGTTGACCGGCTCGGCCAGGTGCGCCGGGATGTGGCCGTAGCCGAGCCACTTGCGGATGACCGCCGCGTTCTTGCCCTCCACGAGCGCGTTGTCGTTGCTGCGCCGGGCGCGGGACTTGGTGAACTGCCCCACGTGCAGCTTGTTCAGCAGCTCCGCGACCCGGCGGTTGATGTGCTCCGAGCCGTTGTCGGCGTGGAACCCTTTGACTTCAAAGGGAAACGCGCCGATCAGCGACTCCAGCACCGGGATCGGGAAGGCTTCGGAGATCGCCCGCACCGTGCCCACATGCTGGTACTGGGTCACCTCGTCCACCGCGTTGATGTGATACACGCCCTTGACCCCGTCCAGGTCGCCTTGGTGCACCGTGTCCACGCGCAGATACCCCGGTTGCCCCCGGGGATCGGGCCGGCGGCGCACGCCGGTCCGCACCGCCGCCGGCCGCGTGCGCTGCCAGACACGGCGCCGGTTGCGGTAGGTCTTCGTCTTGCGCAGGTTGTACAAGTGCCCGTTGGACAGCCCCGCCAGGCGCTCGAAGCGGGGGTTGCCGAACGTGCGCCACTCCCGGCGCAGCACCGCGCGGGTGGCCGCCCCGGACATCTGGCCCAGCGCCGCGTCCACCTCCGCCAGCAGCCGGATGTCGCCGCGCGTGTAGCGGCGCCGGAACGGCTTCAACGGCGGCCCGCCGCGCCGGTCCTCCACCCGTCCGGTCTTGCGATGCCGCCCGATCAGGCGCGTGAGCTGCGCCCTGGAAAGCCCGGTCACCTTGCCCAGATACCGCTTCACCAGGCCCTTGTCGGACTTGCCGAGGCGGTGGTGCCCCAACTTCACCAGCGTGCGCCGGACCAGGTCGTAGGCGCCTGCCCGGTCGCCCTCGACAAAATCCACCGCCTCGCTGCCCTCGAGAAAGGCCCGGACCTGTTCCAGGCTCCGGACCCGCTGCGTCTGTAACGTCACGATCATCCTCCGATGATCCCAGACGCCGCCCTACAGGCTCATGTCTCGTTGGATTTACGGCACCCGTTCAGGCTCATGTCTCATTGGACAAGGCTGAAACTTGACAGTTGAACTGGCTAGATCGACAATCTAGCCAGTTCAACTGGACAGGTGAAATCATGACGGAGTGGGCGCTGCAGGATGCCAAGAATCGGTTCAGCGCGGTTGTCGATGCAGCGCTCGCCGGCAACCCTCAACGGGTAACCCGCCGAGGCAAGCCGGCCGTAGTGGTCGTCGCGGTAGACGAGTATGAGCGTCTTCGACACCTGGAAAAGGTGGAGGCGCCGACCCTGGCGGACATGCTGCTGGCAATTCCGCAAGACGACGTGGAATTCGATCGCCTTGGACTGCCTTCCAGGTCGGTCGAGTTCTGATGTACCTGATTGACACGGATGTCTTGTCGGCTCTGCGCAGGCGAAAACGCAGTCCGGAGATTGTCAGGTGGATTTCTGCCCAGCGTATGTCGAACCTGTACCTCAGTGTCGTTTCCGTCGGTGAAATCGAAAGGGGAATCACACGGCAGCGGAACCGGAATCCTGTGTTTGCGACGACTTTGGCCGCATGGTTGGATGATGTGATCGGCTTTTATGGCGAGCGCATCCTGCGGGTGGACATGTCGACAGCGCGGCGATGGGGTCAACTTTCCGCCGCGCTTCACCACGATAGCGCCGACTTGCTGATTGCAGCGACTGCGCTGGAACACGGGCTGACTGTCGTGACGCGTAATGTGCGCCACTTTCAGCCGACTGGCGTGCCGGTGATCGATCCGTCCTGGTGCAACGCGGAGCCGTCCGAGTCCCTGGGCTGAAGTCCTCTGGCGCCGCTGGATTCATGCGCCGAGTTCCGCCTTCGTTTCGGTGAACCTTTCCACTGCCAATCCCAGATCCTTCCGCGTGTGGGCCGCCGAAATCTGTGTGCGGATTCGGGCTTTTCCCCTGGGCACGACAGGGTAGGAAAAGCCGACCACATAGATCCCTTTTTCCAGCATTCGGTCGGCGAACCGGTTGGCCAGTGCGGCGTCGCCCAGCATGATGGGGACGATGGGATGTTCACCGGGGATGACTTCAAACCCGGCCTCGGCGATCTGCGCGCGGAAGTACCGGGTGTTGGCCTGAAGCCGGTCGCGCAGTTCGGTGTCGGCCGCGAGCAGTTCGATTGCCTTTATCGATGCGACAACGATTGCCGGCGCCAGCGAATTCGAGAACAGGTACGGTCGGGACCGCTGCCGCAGCAGGTTGACGATCTCCTTCCGGGCGCTGGTATAGCCGCCACTGGCGCCGCCCAGGGCCTTGCCCAGTGTGCCGGTGATGATGTCGACCCGCTCGACAACACCGTGATATTCAGGTGTGCCCCCTCCCGTCGACCCCATGACTCCCACGGCATGGGAGTCGTCCACCATGACCAGCGCGCCGTGCTTGTCCGCCAGCTCGCAGATCTCCGGAAGATCGGCGACTGCGCCGTCCATGGAAAAGACTCCGTCGGTCGCGATCAGGCGCGTTCTTGCGCTGGATGCATCCCTTAGCCTGGCTTCCAGCTCGCCCATGTCGCTGTTGCGGTACCGGTGGCGTTGCGCCTTGCAGAGCCTGATGCCGTCGATGATGCTGGCGTGATTCAGTTCGTCCGAGATGACGGCGTCTTCCGGCCCCAGCAACGTCTCGAACAGGCCCGTGTTCGCATCGAAGCAGGACGTATAGAGAATGGTGTCGTCCATTCCCAGGAACTTCGACAGGCGCGCTTCAAGCTCCTTGTGGACCGCCTGGGTTCCGCAGATGAACCGCACGGACGAAAGGCCGTATCCCCACCGGTCCAGCCCCTCGTGAGCCGCCCGAACGACCTCCGGGTGTTCCGCCAGCCCAAGGTAGTTGTTGGCGCACAGGTTGATGACCCGCTCGCCGCCCGCCACGCCGATGTGGGCACGCTGCGGGCCGGTCAGAACGCGTTCGCCCTTGTGGAGGCCCTGGTCCCGAATCGCCGCGAGCGTGTCGCCGAGCTGCCGACGAACGGCTTCGTACGAATCAGTCATGCCAGTGCAGGATGATCTTCCCGCAATCTCCCGACCGCATGATCTCGAAGGCCTTGCGGTACTCGGAGTAGTGGAACCGATGTGTGATGACCGGTTTGATATCGAGCCCGCTCTGCAGCATCACGGTCATCTTGTACCAGGTCTCGTACATCTCGCGTCCGTAGATTCCCTTGATCGTCAGCATGTTGAACACGACCTTGTTCCAGTCGATCGCCATCTTCTTCTTGGGGATGCCCAGCATGGCCACCTTGCCGCCGTGACACATGTTGTCCAGCATCTCCTTGAAGGCGCGGTCGTTGCCGGACATCTCGATGCCCACGTCGAAGCCCTCCAGCATCCCGAGCTTTTTCTGGGCATCGGCGATGCGCTCCGTACGCGCGTCGAGCGCCAGGGTGGCGCCCATGTTTCTGGCCAGTTCCAGCCGATAGGGATTGACGTCCGTCGCCACCACGTACCGGGCGCCGGCGTGCCTTGCGATCGCAACCGCCATCGCTCCGATCGGCCCGGCACCGGTGATCAGCACATCTTCATCCAGCACCGGGAAGGACAGCGCCGTATGCGCGGCATTGCCGAACGGATCGAATATCGATGCCACATCGGGATCGACGCCCGGCGCCTGTTGACCGAGGAGGTCCACGGTGCGCGCTGCCGAACCGGCCAGTGCCCGGTGCGGGCCGGAGCGCCCGCTTGCGCGCGCGGAGACGATCATCGGCTGTGAGTATACTCGACGCCACCCCGGCGCTTGCGCGCCGAGCCGACGTTCCACGACGCTGCGCGCCACGCGCACGCCATTCTCGAAAGGGGCATGATGGTGGCCGCGGACGAGCGGTGCGCCGGCCGGGCAAGCGCGGCCGGCTTCGTACCGCGGCGGCCGGAATGGGACGATGGCGCGGCAGCGTCCGAGCAACCCGGCCGGCTGATCGGGAAAAGCCCCAGGCGAGCCGCATTTCAGTCGCGTCCGGTCTTCCGGCCGTTCACCGCCTATCCACAACCCGCGAGAATTGGTTATGATGTCTCCCGCAATTGTCGTTCGGGGTACCCGAAGCCGGGTTACCCTCCGAATGAAACAGCTCAGCGAACGGTTCGGAGTAGCTTCCCGAACCCGGGCGAATAGGCGGGGTTTTCACTCACTCCGAGCGACGATTGCTATGGCCCGGCGCCTTGCGCCGGCGTTGCTGACATGTTGCCGCCGGAGTGACGAGCATGAATACATCGCAAGCGCGCTGCTGCATTGCCGCGGGAATGATCGGAGTCCTGATTTCGTCTTCCGCGGTGCAGACCCAGGAGCGGCGTGAACGGCGCCATACGGTCCCATTTTTTCCCTCGGCCTCCCACGTGGCGCTGGAGGGCTTCACGCGGTTGATCAACCGTTCGCCCGAGTCGGGCGAAGTTCGGATCAACGCGGTTGACGATGCTGGGCTCGCCTACGGTCCCATCACGCTCCCGCTCGACCCTTTCGAAGCGGTTCATTTCAACTCGGCCGATTTGGAGGGCCGCGGCGCGGCGAGCGCGCTCTTCTCGGGAATCGGGCCGGCTTTAGGCGACTGGCGTCTGGAGTTCGCAAGCGAGCTGGATATCGAAGTGCTGTCGTACGCGGTTTCGCCCGACGGGTTTCTCGCGGCGATGCACGACGCGGCGCCGGGCGAGGGTCCGCGGCATCGCGTGGCGACCTTCAATCCGGCGGACAACGCGGAACCGCCAAGTCTCCTGAGACTGATCAACCCGGGCGAGACGGCCGCCCACGTGGCGGTCACGGGCATGGACGATTCCGGGCGGTCGCCCGGCGAAGGCGTGACGCTCTCGATATTGCCCGGCGCGTCCCGTACCCTCACGTCGTCCGAACTGGAGTCCGGCATCGCGCCGGGGCTGAACGGGTCGCTGGGGGACGGCATCGGCAAATGGCGGCTGTCGGTCGAATCGAGTCAGCCGGTCCTGGCGATGAGCCTCCTGTCGAGCCCGGTCGGACACCTCACGAACTTGTCGACTTCCTCGGCAAACGAGAACGATCGAACACAGTTCGCGCCGCTGTTCCCGTCGGCGTCCGATCCCTATGGCCGGCAGGGCCTCGTGCGCCTGGTCAATCGGTCGGAAGTCGCCGGCGCCGTGACAATCACCGCGCACGACCGCTCGGGCTGGCAATACGAACCGCTCACGCTGGCCATCGGCGCCAATGAAACCGCGCATTTCGACTCCAACGATCTCGAGCTTGGCAATGCCAGGGCGGGGTTGGCGGGAAGCACGGGGCCGGGCAAGGGCGACTGGTGGCTTGAACTGTCGAGCGAACTGGATGTCGAGGCGCTGTCGTATATCCGCGCAATGGACGGGACCGTGAACGCGATGCACGACACCGCGCCGAAGGAATACGGCGGATGGCGCATCGCGTTTTTCAATCCAGCCGGCGAGGTTGGCCGGGCGAGCCTGCTGCGTTTGGTCAATCCGAGCGATGAGGACGCCCTCGCCGTCATCACTGGGGTCGATGATCGAGGCATGTCGCCGGGCACCGAAGTGCGCTTGACGGTGCCCGCCCGCCAGGCGGCGACTCTGTCCGCGCTGGAGTTGGAATCCGGTGGCGCGGCGTTTGAAGGCGCTCTTGGAGATGGTCTGGGCAAGTGGCGGCTCATGGTCCGTTCCGAAACCGAACTGATTGTCACGAACCTGTTGTCCAGCCCCACGGGCCGTTTGACGAACTTGTCGACAGTACCCTCGCAGGACAGGGACTCACTGACCGCGCGCCCGGACCTGGAGGTGGGGACGCCTCAGGTGAGCGATGACGGCCCGGTGGGCGGCGCGGAGTTTTCGATGTCGGTGTCCGTGCTCAATTCGGGCGACGGGAGCTCGTCAGCGACGGCCCTGCGTTATTTCCGCTCGACGAACGCGACGATCTCGACATTGGATTCGGCAGTCGGGGCGGACCATGTGCGGGCGTTGCCGGCTTCGGGCAGCGGCGCGCACCTGGTGACGCTGATGGCGCCGTTCGGGGCGGGGACGTTTTACTACGGCGCCTGCGTGGACCCGGTGCCAGGCGAGTCGGAGACGACGGACAACTGCTCCGCGCCGGTGCGGGTGCGGGTGGAGGAACCGGCGGAGCATCCGGATCTGGAGGCGGGGACGCCTTCGATAAGCGACAACAACCCGGTTGCCGGCCACGAGTTCTTGCTGTCGGTGCCGGTGCGCAACGCGGGCGACGCGCCCTCGCCGGCGACGACACTGCGCTACTACCGTTCCATCAACTCGACGATATCGACGCTGGACGCCGAGGTGGTGACGGATGGAGTCGGCGCGCTGCCGGCGTCGGGCAGCAGGGCGGCGTTGGCCGCGCTTTCCGCGCCTACGTCATCCGGGATTTACTACTACGGCGCCTGCGTGGATCCGGTGCCAGGCGAGTCGGAGACGACGGACAACTGCTCCGCGGCGGTGCGGGTGCGGGCGGAGGAGCCGGCGGAGCATCCGGACCTGGAGGTGGGGACGCCTTCGATAAGCGACAACAGCCCGGTTGCCGGCCACGAGTTCTCGCTGTCGGTGCCGGTGCGCAACGCGGGCGACGCGCCCTCGCCGGCGACGACGCTGCGCTACTACCGTTCCGTCAACTCGACGATATCGACGCTGGACGCGGAGGTGGCCACGGATGGGGTCGGCGCGCTGCCGGCGTCGGGCAGCAGGGCGGCGCTGGTCACGCTTGCCGCGCCGCCGTCATCCGGCACGTACTACTATGGTGCCTGCGTGGACGCGGTTTTCGGCGAGTCGGAGACGACGGACAACTGCTCCCGGGCGGTGCGGTTGGAGGTTTCGGAGGCCGAGCCGGAGTCCGGCTCGGACCTTGAGGAGTCCGGCCCGGACCTTGAGGAGTCCGGCCCGGACCTTGAGGAGTCCGGCCCGGACCTTGAGGTGGTGTCCGTGTCGGCAGAGGTGGCGCCGGACGACGCCGGCGCCGTTGCGCGGCCCGGGGCTTCGTTCACGCTGTCGGCGGCGGTGCGCAACGCGGGCGACGCGGAGTCCGCGGCCACGACGCTGCGTTTCTACCGCTCGGACGACGCGGCGATTTCCCCCTCCGACGCCGCGGCGGGCACGGCCGCGTTGGGGCCGCTGCCGGCGGGCGGGAGCGCCGCGCGGTCGGCCGCCCTGACGGCGCCGCAGGACCCGGGCACGTACTACTACGGTGCCTGCGTGGACGCGGTGGCGGGGGAGTCCGACACCGCGGACAACTGCTCCGCGGCGGTGTTGGTGTTGGTGGCGCCGCCGCCGCCGTCCCAGAGCGAACGTCCGGATTGGGTTGTCGCATATTTCGGCTTGACGCCGAAAAGTGTGAACGCGCGGGAAAGATTCGTCTTGACGGCGCTGGTTCGCAACAGCGGCGACGGAGACGCGGCCGTGTCTCCAAGGTTGCGCTACTACTATTCGTTGGACGCCGCCATATCGAGCGACGATACAGAGGTCGGCAGCGACTTGATGCATCCTCCCCTCGAAGCTTCCGCCTCGAGAGAAGAGGCAATTTTCTTGACCGCGCCCTCATACGGCGGCACTTACCACTACTACGCTTGCGTCGATGCCATCGCAACGGAATCGGATACGTCGAACAATTGTTCCCGGACCGTCGCGCTGACCGTCGCGGGGCCGCCCCGGCCGCAGCCGGACCTGATGGTCCACTCACCCTATGTGACCATAGCAAGCCCGATCGCGGAACAATCGTTTACCCTGGGCGCGACGGTTCGGAATCAGGGCGATGTGGACGCCGGCGCCACCACGCTGCGCTACTACCTGTCTTCGGACGGGACGATCGCAACATCGGACACGCAAGTGGGCACGGTTGCGGTGGCGGATCTTCCGGCGTATACGAGCCGTGAAGAGTCGGTGGATCTGACCGCGCCGAAGGCCCCCGGGACGTACCATTACGGTGCCTGCGTGGACCCGGTGCCAGGCGAGTCGGAGACGACGGACAACTGCTCCGCGGCAGTCTCGGTGACAGTCTTCCCGCCTTCAACGGGTTCTTCCCATTACGGCGCGTTCGCGTTCGAGCCTCTGCATTGCGTCGACCATGCGGTGGGCATCGTCGTGGACCGGCGCTCCGAACGGGAGGCGCTGAATGCGGCGCAACAGGCCTGTCTCGACGATGGGGGCACCGTCAGGGGTTGCTCCCGCCCCGTTTCATTTCGGCAATGTCTGGCGGTTGGTTTCGGGACCGGCGACGGAGGGATTTGCGCCGGTTCACTCCTGGCAGAGGGTTCAACCCTGGCCGCCGTCGAGTCGGCGGCCCTTGCCCGTTGCGAAGCCGACGTGAACTTTTCGAATTGCTCGATCGCGGCGTCCGGTTGCAATTCCCCGTCCGAGTAGCGCTCCGCATCGGCCAGCGAGTGGCGCGGCCGGCCCGGGTGCTATACTCACGCGCCCCCCTTCGGGCGACACACTCGGAATGCCACGAACAGGTTGCAACCGGGACAACCTTCCCGGCTTCAAACGCGAGACGGAGCAATACGCGCGGCCTGACCTCGACCGGCGATAAGGGCCGGGCGGTTCCGTGGCCAAACTCAAACTCCCCATCGGCATCCAGACCTTCCGCACCCTATTACATCGTCGATGGGACTGGTCGGTACATTATCCCGTGCTGCGCCTGAGCTTCGGCAGCGGTGATTTCAGGGAATCCGGTCACCTGCGGAGAAACCTGATGGCGCAATTGAATGTATGTCACCGTGCTTGATCCGGGCCGCCAGGCCGCGCCGGAAGGGTTGATCGTTCGCGACCCGAGTAGCCACAATCACCCCGCTGGCTGGTACAATCCGCGCCGTCGGAATCAGATTGCCCAGGCCATGCTTGCTGAATACGCTCCGATCCTGATTTTCCTGATCATTGCCGGCGCATTGGGCGTGATCCTCCTGTTGCTCGGGCTGGCGCTGGGCCGGGGCCAGAAGGATGCGGAAAAGCGTTCGCCCTACGAGTGCGGATTCGAGGCTTTCGAAGATACGCGGATGCGGTTCGATGTGCGCTACTACCTGGTCGCCATCCTGTTCATCATCTTCGATCTCGAGATCGCCTTCCTGTTCCCGTGGGCGGTCTCCCTGGACGCCGTGGGGCTGTTCGGACTCGTGTCCATGGGAATCTTTCTCGCCCTCCTGGTGGTGGGCTTCATCTACGAATGGCGCAAGGGGGCATTGGAATGGGATTGAGCCGGGAAATGCCCTTTGACCTTCCGGAGGTCATGGAAAAGGGGTTCGTGGTGACGAACGTCGACAACCTGATCAACTGGGCGCGCACCGGTTCCCTGTGGCCGGTGACCTTCGGGCTGGCGTGCTGCGCGATAGAAATGATGCACGCCGGCGCGTCCCGCTACGACCTCGACCGCTTCGGCGTGATTTTCCGGCCCAGCCCGCGGCAGTCCGACGTGATGATCGTGGCGGGCACCCTGGTCAACAAGATGGCCGGCGCGCTGCGCAAGGTCTACGACCAGATGCCCGAACCCCGCTGGGTGATCTCCATGGGATCGTGCGCCAACGGCGGCGGCTACTACCATTATTCGTACTCCGTGGTCCGGGGCTGCGACCGGATCATCCCCGTGGACGTCTACGTGCCGGGCTGCCCGCCCACGGCGGAGGCGCTGATTTACGGCATCGTGCAATTGCAGCAGAAGATACGGCGGACCAACACCATCGCCCGCTGAACGCTCCACCAACGACTCCCATTGAACGACCACGGCAGGACCCGCCCCACCCGATGACACTCGACGACAAACTTGCGGCCATTGCTGCCAAGCGCCGCAGACAAGGAACTCGACGGCAGGACGGATGACGCTCGACGCCAAACATGCGGCCATTGCCGCGGCGGTGGAAGCGCGCCTGGGCGGGCGGGCGCGACGGCTCGACAACACCGCCGGGGAGTTGGGGTACGCCGTGGCGCCGGGCGACCTCCTGGCCTGCTGCCGGATCCTCCGCGACACGGAGGGCCTGCAATTCGAGATGCTCATGGACGTCTGCGGCGTGGACTACCTGAGCTACGGACGCGCCGAATGGGATACGGCGTCGGCCACCGCCACGGGATTCAGCCGCGGCGTGCTCGGCCGGGGCGATTCGAGAGCCGGCGATCCCGTGCCGGGCGATCCGGGCTCAGGCAGCCAGAGCGCAGGTGAACCGCTGGCCGAAACCGATTACCAGCCGCCGTCGCGTTTCGCCGTCGTCTATCATCTTCTGTCGATCTCCAACAACGCCCGGTTGCGGCTCAAGGTGGCCTGCGAGGACGACGAGCGGCCCATCGTGGACTCGGTGACCGGCATCTGGGCGTCCGCAGACTGGTTCGAGCGCGAAGCCTTCGATCTGTTCGGGATACTTTTCACGGGGCATCCCGACCTGCGCCGCATCCTCACCGACTACGGCTTCATCGGCCACCCGTTCCGCAAGGACTTCCCGCTCATCGGCAAGGCCGAGGTGCGCTACGACCCGAAGAAGGGCAGGGTGGTCTACGAGCCGGTGAGCATCGAGCCGCGCACGCTGGTGCCCAAGGCCATCCGCGACGACAACCGCTACCGGCCGGATCTGAGCAAGGACTAGCCGGTGCCCGAAATCCAGAATTTCACCATGAACTTCGGCCCGCAGCATCCGGCGGCGCACGGGGTGCTGAGGCTGGTGCTGGAGATGGACGGCGAGGTAATCCACCGCGCGGACCCGCATGTCGGGCTGCTGCACCGGGCCACGGAAAAACTGGCCGAATCCAAGCCGTTCAACCAGTCCATCGGCTACATGGACCGGCTGGACTACGTCTCCATGATGTGCAACGAGCACGGTTACGTGCTCGCCATCGAGAAGCTGCTGGGCATCGAGCCGCCGGTCAGGGCCCGGTACATCCGCGTGCTGTTCGACGAAATCACCCGGATTCTCAACCACCTGATGTGGCTGGGCGCCCACGGCCTGGACATCGGCGCCATGACCATGTTCCTGTACTGCTTCCGCGAGCGCGAGGACCTCATGGACTGCTACGAGGCGGTCTCCGGAACTCGGATGCACGCCACCTACTATCGTCCCGGCGGCGTTTTCAGGGACCTGCCGGAGGAGATGCCGCAGTACCAGCCCGCCGACAACCGCAGCGCGAAGGAACTCGAGCGCATGAACGAGGACCGCAGCGGCTCGCTGCTGGACTTCATCGACAGTTTCGCCGCGCGCTTTCCGGGCCGCATCGACGAGTACGAGACGCTGCTCACCGACAACCGCATCTGGAAGCAGCGCACGGTGAACATCGGCGTGGTGTCGCCGGAGCGGGCCAGGCAACTGGGATTCTCCGGCCCCATGCTGCGGGGCTCGGGCATTGTCTGGGACTTGCGCAAGATGCAGCCCTACGAAGTCTACGGCCGGATGGACTTCGACATCCCGGTGGGCGTCAACGGCGACTGCTACGACCGCTACCTGGTGCGGGTCGAGGAAATGCGCCAGTCCAACCGGATCATCAGGCAGTGCGTCGACTGGCTTCGCGACAACCCGGGTCCCGTCGTGCTGGAGGACCACAAGGTCATCCCGCCGGCCCGGATCGAGATGAAGGACGACATGGAGTCCCTCATCCACCACTTCAAGCTGTTCACGGAAGGCTATTGCGTACCCGAAGGGGAAGCCTACGCCGCGATAGAGCATCCCAAGGGCGAGTTCGGCGTCTACCTGGTGTCCGACGGCGCGAACAAGCCCTACCGGGTCAAGGTACGGGCGCCGGGGTTCGCGCACCTGGCTTCCATGAACGAGATGGTCACCGGGCACATGCTGGCGGACGTCGTGGCGGTGATCGGCACCCAGGACATCGTCTTCGGGGAGATCGACCGATGAGCGTGAGGCTGCCATTGAGCGGAGAAACGGGACGGTGAGCGCCCGGCTGCCATCAAGCGGAGAAACGGACCGGTGAGTGCGCAGGCGCCATTGGCCGGGGAGGCGCGCTTGAGCGAGCGGGTGCTGTCCGGGCACGTGCGGGCCGAGATCGACGGCTGGGTGGCGCGCTTCCCGGAGGAACGCCAGCGTTCGGCCGTGATCGGCGCGCTGATGGCGGCCCAGCACGAGAACCACGGCCACCTGGCTCGCGAACAGATGGACGCGGTGGCCGAGTACCTGGACCTGCCGCCCATCCAGGTCTACGAGGTCGCCACCTTCTACTCGATGTTCGAGACCGAACCCGTGGGCAGGCGCTGCATCTCGGTGTGCACGAACATCTCCTGCATGCTGCGTGGCTCGGACGAAATTGTCGCGTATATCGAGAACAGGCTGGGCATCAAGCTGGGCGAGAGCACGCCGGACGGCAGGATTTATCTGAAGCGCGAGGAAGAATGCCTGGCCGCATGTTGCGGTGCGCCGATGATGATGGTGGATCACACCTATCACGAGAACCTGACCACGGAAAAGGTCGGCGCGATCCTGGATGGGCTCGATGCGGGCGAGAATGATGTGGACGGGTCGGGCGTGAGTGGGTCGGGTATGGGTAAACCGGGGGCGGGCAAGCCCATTGAGGAATTGGCATAGCATGGCCAGCAACGAAGACCACCGCATCTGCCTGCCGTCCATGGACCCGGCGGCCGAGCCGTGGACGCTTGAAAATTACCTGGCCGGCGGCGGTTACCAGGCTTGGAGGAAGGTGCTCGAGGGCGGCTGGACGCGCGAAGCCATCATCGAAGAGGTCAAGGCGTCGGGGCTGCGCGGCCGGGGCGGGGCCGGTTTCCCCACGGGTCTCAAGTGGAGCTTCATGCCCCGGGACAAGGATGTGCAGAAGTACTTCGTCTGCAATTCGGACGAGAGCGAGCCGGGTACCTGCCACGACCGGGAAATTCTCCGCTACAACCCCCATTCGATCATCGAGGGAATGGCCATCGGCGGCTACTCCATGGGCGCCACGGCGGGCTACAACTACATTCGCGGCGAGTTCCAGGGCGAGCCCGTGGAGCGATTCGATGCCGCGGTGCGCGAAGCCTACGAAGCCGGCTGGCTCGGGCGCAACCTCCATGATTCGGGTATCGACTACGACCTGTTTACGTTTGTCGGCGCCGGTGCCTACATCTGCGGCGAGGAAACGGCCCTGCTCGAGTCGCTGGAAGGCAAGCCGGGCAAGCCGCGCTTCAAGCCGCCGTTTCCCGCCAACTACGGGCTCTACGGAGCGCCCACCACCGTCAACAACACCCAGACCGTGGCCTCGGTGCCCGCGATCCTGCGCAACGGCGCGCAGTGGTTCGCGGACCTGGGCGTGGAGCGCTCCGGCGGGCCGGCCATTTTTTCCGTCTCGGGGCACGTGGAGAAGCCGGGCAACTACGAACTGCCGCTGGGCATTCCGTTCCGCGACCTGCTCGCCGTGGCCGGCGGGGTACGCGGCGGGCGGCGCCTGAAAGCGGTGATCCCCGGCGGGTCGTCGGTACCCGTGCTGCCGGCGGACATTATCATGGACCTCACCATGGACTTCGACACGATCCAGAAGGCCGGCTCCGGTCTGGGCACGGGCGCGGCGATCGTCATGGACGAGACCACGTGCATGGTGAGCGTGCTGCGGCGCATCTCCAGGTTCTATTTCGCCGAATCCTGCGGCCAGTGCACGCCCTGCCGGGAAGGTACCGGCTGGCTCTACCGCGTCCTGACGCGGATCACCGGGGGCAAGGGCCGCCAGGAGGATCTCGACATGCTGGTGGACGTGGCCAACAAGATCGAGGGGCATACGATCTGCGCCCTGGGCGACGCCGCAGCCTGGCCGGTGCAGAGCTTCATGAAGCACTTCCGCCACGAATTCGAATACATGATCGAACACGGCGGGCGCAGCATCGTCGACCGACTGGATACGGCCGCGTGAGGACGGGAAGCGGGCCATGAGCGACAACACGGTCACCATCGAGATCGACGGCGTCCCGGTCGAGGCCCGGGCCGGGCAGATGCTCATCGAGGTCACCGACCGCGAGGACGCCTACGTGCCGCGCTTCTGTTACCACCGCAAGCTGAGCGTGGCGGCCAACTGCCGCATGTGCCTGGTGGAGGTGGAGCGGGCGCCCAAGCCCCTGCCGGCCTGCGCCACGCCGGTGATGGACGGCATGAGGGTGTTCACCCGTTCGCCCGCCGCGATCTCGGCGCAGAAGGCCACCATGGAGTTCCTGCTCATCAATCACCCCCTGGACTGTCCGATCTGCGACCAGGGCGGGGAGTGCGAGTTGCAGGACCTGGCCATGGGTTACGGGCGCGGCGTGTCCCGTTACACGGAGAAGAAGCGCGTCGTCAAGGACAAGAACCTGGGACCGCTGGTCTCCACGGACATGACCCGCTGCATCCACTGCACCCGCTGCGTGCGTTTCGGCGACGAGATCGCGGGGATCCAGGAACTGGGCGCTACCGGCCGCAGCGAGGACATGGAGATCGGCACCTGGATCGAGCGCAGCGTCGATCACGAACTGTCCGGCAACATCATCGATCTCTGCCCCGTGGGAGCGCTCAACAACAAGCCCTACCGCTACAGCGCGCGGGCCTGGGAAATGGTCGCGCGGCCGCTGGTCTCGCCCCACGACTGCGCCGGGTCCAACCTTTACGGGCATGTCCTGCGCGGAAAGCTCAAGCGCGTCGTGCCGCGTGACAACGACGCCATCAACGAGACCTGGATATCCGACCGCGACCGGTTCAGCTACGAGGGTGTCTACACCGAGGACCGGCTGACGCTGCCGAGGGTCTACGGTCCCCGGGGGTGGGCGGACATCGGCTGGTCGCTGGCGTTGGAAGAAGCAGCCCAAACGTTGCGGGACGCGGCGAAGCAGGGCGGCGGCGGGCTCGGGTTCCTGGTGTCGCCCAACGCCACGGTGGAAGAGATGTACCTGCTCAACCGCATCGCCCGGCACCTGGGCAGCAACCATATCGACTACCGGTTGCGTACCCGTGATTTCCGGGACCAGGAGGCCGATCCCCTGTGGCCCGCCCTAGGCACGTCGATCGCCGGAATCGACGATCTGGACGGCGTTCTCGTGGTGGGCTCGAACCTGCGCCGGGAAGTGCCGATTATCGCGCACAGGATTCGAAACGCCGCCCTCGGGGGGGCTGCCGTCGGCTTCGTGAACCCGTCCGAGTACGAATACCACTTCCGCTACGATGTCTGCGTCGAGGCGCCGCTCCCGAGCCTGGCGGGATCGCTGGCAGGCGTTCTGGCGGCGGCCCACGACTCGCTGGGCCGGGCGCCGGACGGGGATTGGGCATCGTTGCTCGGCTCCGTGCAGCCCGGTGAGCACCAGCGCGCCGCGGCGCAGGTGCTGCTCGGCAAGTCGCAAAGCCTGTTGTTGCTCGGCCAGATCGCCATGCGGCATCCCCGCTTCGCCGACATCCGCGCCATCGCGGCCGCACTGTGCCGGATCACCGGCGCCCGTCTCGGCTACCTTCCCGAGGGCGCCAACGCCGCGGGCGCCGCGCTGGCGGGCGTCTTGCCCCATCGCGGTCCCGGCGGGCAGCCGGTGGAGGCCCCCGGGCTCAACGCCGAGGCGATGCTCGCCGCGCCGCGCCGTGTCTATGTGCTGTTCGGGATCGAGCCGGAGCACGATCTTTCCGACGCCTTGCTCGCGCAGGATGCGCTCGGGGCCGCCGACAAGGTCATCTGTTTCACCTCCCATGCGGGCGATGCCCTGGAGCGGGTCGCCGACATCCTGCTGCCCATCGCCACCTTCGCCGAGACGGCGGGAACCTACGTCAACGTCGAAGGCGCCTGGCAGAGCGTCGAGGCGGCGGCCGATGCGGTCGGCGAGGCTCGCGAAGGCTGGCGCATCCTGCGGGTGCTCGGCAACCACCTGGAACTGCCGGGTTGCGAGTACCGTTCGGCTGCGGACATTCGAGGGGAGTTGTCCGGGGCATTGGGAGATTGCGGCGCCGACACGGCATACAAGGGTGACTTCGTGCCCGCCTGCGAGCCGGCGGATTGCGACGAAGCCGCTCTCGACATACCCATCTACTCGGTGGACGGACTCGTTCGCCGGGGACCGGCGTTGCAGCAGACTGCGGCCGCGCGGGAAACGGCAGCCACGGCGGCGGACGCCCGCTGAGCAGGCGCGCGGATGACCGAACTGCTGGCACTGATCGAAAGCCTGCTGAATTTCTTCGGCCTGCCCGCCTGGATGGTGTACGTGTCATTGACGACCGCCAAGATCGTGATCGTACTGGTTCCCCTGATCCTCGCGGTCGCCTACTTCACCTACGCCGAGCGCAAGATCATCGGCTTCATCCAGAACCGGATCGGCCCGCACCGGGTCGGCTGGCGCGGCGTGCTGCAGCCTTTCGCCGATGTGATCAAGATGCTGCTCAAGGAAGTCGTCGTACCGGCCAACGCCAACTGGCTGCTGTTCCTGCTGGCGCCGGTGCTGTCGCTGCTGACGGCATTCGCCGCCTGGGCGGTGATCCCCTTCGACCCGTCGTTCGTGATTGCGGACATCGATGCCGGGTTGCTCTATGTGCTGGCGGTGACTTCGCTTGGCGTTTACGGGGTGATCCTTGCCGGCTGGGCGTCGAATTCCAAGTACGCCTTCCTCGGGGCGATGCGCTCGGCGGCCCAGATCGTCGCCTACGAGATCGCCATGGGCTTCGCCCTGGTGGGCGTGCTCATGGCCGGCGGCAGCCTCAACATGGGCCAGATCGTCGAGGCGCAGGCGGGCACGAGCATCAGCCGCTGGTTCGTGTGGCCGCTGCTGCCGCTGTTCGTGGTGTATTTCATTTCCGGGGTGGCCGAGACCAACCGCGCGCCCTTCGACGTGGCGGAGGGCGAATCCGAGATCGTGGCGGGCTTCCACGTGGAGTACGGGGGCATTGCCTTCGGGCTGTTCTTCCTGGCCGAATACGCCAACATGATCCTGATCACGGCGCTCACGTCGGTACTCTTCATGGGCGGCTGGCTGTCGCCCTTCGCCGGGGTGCCGGGGTTCGCGGGCACATTTCTCGCCGAGCCGCACTTCGCCTGGCTGGCGATGAAGATGGCGTTCTTCGGATTCTGTTTCCTGTGGTTCCGGGCGACGTTCCCGCGTTACCGCTACGACCAGATCATGCGGCTGGGCTGGAAGGTCTTCATCCCGGTCACCATCGTGTGGATCGCCGTGGAAGGGGTCATGGTGGTGGCGCAGGTAGGGCCGTGGTCGGCGTGAGCGGTTCGGTAGAGGCCGACCAAGCGGTTCAAGGTAGGTACGCGTGTTTCAAAACCTGATCAAGACGTTTCTGATGACGGAACTGGGCAAGGGGCTGCGGCTCACGCTCAGGAACCTGTTCGTCAAGAAGGTGACCGTCCATTACCCGGAAGAGAAGACACCCCAGTCGCCGCGATTCCGGGGCCTACACGCGCTCAGGCGCTACCCCAGCGGCGAGGAGCGTTGCATCGCCTGCAAGCTGTGCGAGGCGGTCTGCCCGGCGTTGGCCATCACCATCGAATCCGACGTGGCGGAGGACGGCACCCGGCGCACGACGCGCTACGACATCGACCTCTTCAAGTGCATCTACTGCGGTTTCTGCGAAGAGGCCTGCCCGGTGGACGCGATCGTCGAGACGCGGATCCACGAATACCACATGGAAGCCCGCGGCGAGAACATCATGACCAAGGACAAGCTGCTGGCCGTCGGCGACCGCTACGAAGCCATGATCGCGGCCGACAAGGCGGCGGATGCCCCGTACCGATAGAAACAGCCGAGACCAGTTGAAGCCAGAGACGGACCGCACCGATCCAATGCCGCAAGCACTCCACACCCACTTGAACCAGTCATAGCCTCCCACCGACAGAAGAAAGCCGACCTTTGATCACCTCGCTCCTCTTTTACGCCTTTTCGCTCATCCTGGTGCTCTCCGCGCTGGGCGTGATCACCAGCCGCAACCCGGTGCATTCGGCGCTGTTCCTGGTGCTGGCCTTCGTGCAGAGCGCCATGCTCTGGCTGCTGCTCGAAGCCGAATTCCTGGCCGTGGTGCTGGTGCTGGTCTACGTGGGCGCGGTGATGGTGCTGTTCCTGTTCGTGGTGATGATGCTCGACATCAACGTGGAAGAGCTTCGCACCGGGTTCACCCGCTACCTGCCCATCGGCGCGGCAGTGGCCATTGTGGTGGTGCTGGAGATCGGGCACGTCATCTGGTTCCGCAGCCAGGACGTGCTCGCGGTGGCTACGCCCGAGCCGTACCCGCCGGGCTACAGCAACACCCAGGCGCTGGGCAGCGTGCTCTATACCGAGCATGTCTATGCGTTCGAGTTGGCCGCCATGATCCTGCTGCTGGCCATCGTCGCCGCCATCACCCTGACCATGCGCAGGAGGCCCGGGCTGAAGGTACAGAACATCGCCCGTCAGGTGGCCGTGAGGCGTGAGGACCGCGTGCGACTGGTGAAGGTCGATCCCGCGACTGGTGCTGAATCTGCAGCGAATGAGTCTCGAACGTCATTGAATACGTCGCTATCTGAACCGAAAAATAATCGATCTGCATCGACCGTGTCGGAATCGGCTGCGCAAGATTCGGGTGCGGGGGAGTGATGCGCCGATGACCGTCACCATCTCCCATTACCTGCTCCTGGCCGCCGTGCTCTTCAGCATGTCCGTGGCGGGAATCTTCATCAACCGCAAGAACGTCATCCTGCTGCTGATGTGCATCGAGCTGATGCTGCTGGCGGTCAACTTCAACTTCATCGCCTTCTCGCGGATGCTCGGCGACGAGATGGGCCAGGTGTTCGTCTTCTTCATCCTCACCGTGGCCGCGGCTGAAGCGGCCATCGGGCTTGCGATCCTCGTGGTGCTGTTCCGGACCCGGCAGAGCATCAACGTGGAAGAACTGGATACCCTCAGGGGCTGACCGTGGGCGCACCGAATCCGTTCAAGGGCTGATTGTGGAAGGCGCCTACCTCGGCATCATCCTCGCGCCCCTGGCCGCCTCGGCCGTGGTGGGGCTGTTCGGCCACCGCGTCGGCCGGGCCGGGGCCCACCGGATCACGATCGCCGGCGTCAGCATCTCGTTCGTGCTGTCGCTGGTCGTGCTGGCGGACGTGCTGGGCGGGGCGGAGGTCTACAGCGGCGCCGTCTACCAATGGGGCCAGGTGGGCGGGCTCAGTCTCGAGATCGGTTTCCTCATCGATCACCTGACGGCGCTGATGATCACCGTGGTCAGCTTCGTGTCGCTGGCCGTGCACATCTACACCATCGGCTACATGGCCGACGACGACGGTTATCAGCGCTTCTTCAGCTACATCTCGCTGTTCACCTTCGCCATGCTGACGCTGGTGATGTCCAACAACTTCCTGCAGTTGTTCTTCGGCTGGGAGGCGGTGGGGGTCGTGTCGTACCTGCTCATCGGCTTCTGGTTCAAGCGCGAGACGGCGATTTTCGCCAACATGAAGGCCTTCCTGGTGAACCGGGTGGGCGATTTCGGCTTCCTGCTGGGGATCGCGACGCTGCTGTCCTTCACCGGGTCGCTGGACTACCAGACGGTGTTCGGAGCCGCGGAGGGCCTCGCGGACGAGCGCATTTCGCTTCTCTCCGGGACAGAGTGGTCGGTGCTCACCGTGGCCTGCATCGGCCTCTTCGTCGGCGCCATGGGCAAGTCGGCACAGATGCCGCTGCACGTGTGGCTGCCGGATTCCATGGAAGGTCCCACGCCCATTTCCGCGCTGATCCACGCCGCGACCATGGTCACCGCGGGCATCTTCATGGTGGCGCGGATGTCGCCGCTGTTCGAATACTCCCAGACCGCGCTCAGCGTGATGCTGGTGATCGGGGCCACCACGGCGATCTTCACGGGGCTTCTGGGCGTCGTCCAGCAGGACATCAAGCGCATCGTCGCCTACTCGACGCTGTCCCAACTCGGCTACATGACCGTGGCGCTGGGAGCCTCCGCGTACGCCGCCGGCATCTTCCACCTGATGACCCACGCGTTCTTCAAGGCGCTGCTGTTCCTGGCCGCGGGTTCGGTGATCATCGCGCTGCATCACGAGCAGGACATCCGCAGGATGGGCGGGCTGCGCAAGTACATGCCGATCACCTACTGGACTTCGGTGATCGGGACGCTGGCCCTGATCGGTTTCCCCGGATTCTCCGGGTTCTATTCCAAGGACGCGCTGATCGAGGCGGTGCATCTGTCCGCCACGCCCGGCGCGGGTTACGCCTACTGGTGCGTGCTGCTGGGGGTCTTCGTGACGGCGCTGTACAGCTTCAGGCTGCTGTTCGTTGTGTTCCACGGCGAGGAGCGGATCGACCGTCACGCCAGGGAGCATCTCGAAGAGTCTCCAAAGGTGGTGACGGTGCCGCTCATTTTGCTGGCCATACCGTCGGTCGTGATCGGCTGGATCACCATCGGGCCCGTGCTTTTTGGCGGGTTCTTCGATGACTCGATCTTCGTGCTCGCGCAGCAGGACGTGGTGGGCCTGGTGGGTGAAGAGTTCCATGGCGCCGCGGCGTTCATCGTGCATGCAGCGACGCATTCCGTGGCGCTGTACCTGGCCGCGGCCGGGGCTCTGGTGGCTTGGTTCCTTTACATCCGCCGGCCCGATCTGCCCGGAATTCTTCAGGCCCGTCTCGCCGTGCTGCACCGGGTCCTGGAAAACAAGTACTACTTCGACTGGTTCAACGAAAACGTCGTTGCCGCCGCCACGCGGATGCTGGCGGGGTCGCTCTGGCGCGTCGCCGATGCCGGCGTCATCGACGGTGTCGGCATCAACGGCAGCGCCCGCGGGGTGCGCTACCTGGCGGGGGTCGTGCGGACTCTCCAGACAGGTTATCTCTATCACTACGCCTTCGCCATGATCATCGGGCTGACGGCGTTCCTGGTCTGGCTGACGTTCGGCGGATAGGCGGCGGGCGGGCAGGGCGGCGGTTGATCGTGAAGCAGGTGGCGGAATTCAGCGTGTTGGCGGGAAGCGACATGCACTGCGTGGTTCACGCGGTTGTTCCATGCAAGCGCGATGGGTGCCAGGCAGGCAGGCTGTGAGCGGTTTTCCGATACTGAGCGCGCTGGTCTGGCTGCCCGTCGCGGCGGGGATCGCCGTGCTCGCGCTGGGCTCGAGCGAGGCGGGCGCACACCGCGGCAAGCTGGTGTCGCTGGTGGTCTCTACTGTTGTCTTCGCTTTGAGCCTGCCGCTGTATTTCGGCTTCGACGTTACGACGGCCGAGATGCAGTTCGTCGAGCGGGTATCGTGGATAGAGCGCTTCAACGTCTACTACCACCTGGGCCTGGACGGAATCTCTCTGCCACTGGTGCTGTTGACCACGCTGCTGACGCCGCTGGTGGTTCTGGCCGGATGGCGGGTGATCCAACTTCGCCCGGCCCAGTACTTCGCGGCGTTCCTGTTCATGGAAGGGCTTATGATCGGCGTCTTCGCGGCGCTGGACGGGCTGCTCTTCTACGTCTTCTGGGAAGCGATGCTGGTGCCGATGTTCATCGTCATCGGCGTCTGGGGCGGCGAGCGCCGCATCTACGCGACCGTGAAGTTCTTCCTGTTCACCTTCCTGGGCTCGGTCTTCATGCTGGTGGCGCTGATCTACCTGTACCTGCAGGCCGGCAGCTACGCGATCCTGGCATTCCACGATCTGCCCCTGACGCTGCGGGAACAGCAGTGGATCTTCGTGGCGTTCCTGCTGGCCTTTGCGGTCAAGGTGCCCATGTGGCCGGTGCACACCTGGCTCCCCGACGCCCACGTGGAGGCGCCCACCGGCGGCTCGGTGATCCTGGCGGCGGTGCTGCTGAAGATGGGCGGCTACGGCTTCGTGCGCTTCAGCCTGCCCATTGCGCCGGACGCGAGCGCGGCACTGGCGGGCGTGATCATCGTGCTGTCCCTCATCGCCATCATCTACATCGCCTTCGTGGCCCTGGCCCAGGAGGACATGAAGAAGCTCATCGCATATTCGTCCATCGCGCACATGGGTTTCGTGACGCTGGGGTTCTTCGTGATCTTCCAGATTGCCCTGGGCGGTGCCGGCGGTGCGGGAATCTTCGGCGGCGACGGCGCGATGCTGGCGCTGCAGGGCGGCATGGTGCAGATGATCTCCCATGGCCTGATTTCGGGGGCACTCTTCCTCAGCGTCGGCGTCATGTACGACCGCCTGCACAGCCGGCAGATCGCCGACTACGGCGGCGTGGTCAACACCATGCCCAGATTTGCCGCACTGATGGTTTTCTTCGCGCTCGCCAACGCAGGTCTGCCCGGGACTTCGGGCTTCGTGGGCGAATTCCTGGTCATCCTCGGCAGCTTCCAGGCGAGCTTCTGGCTCGCGTTCCTCGCCGCGACGACGCTGGTGTTCGGCGCGGCCTATACGCTGTGGCTGGTGAAGCGCGTGGTCTTTGGGGACGTGGCCAACGAGGGCGTCGCGTCGCTCAAGGATGTCGACTCCAGAGAGTTCTTCTACCTGGCGGTGCTCGCGGCCGGCGTGCTGTTGCTCGGCGTCTGGCCCGCGCCCTTGATGGAGGTGATGGAAGTGACGCTGGCCAACCTGCTCGAACACGTACAGCAGACGAAACTATGAACGGTGCGAATACATACGCGCGGCCTGCGGGCAGCCGAAGCCTGGCAAGGGGCTCGCGCGGACTGGAACCGGCATGCGGGATGGCTGAGAAAGGACCTGTAATGACTGACGCGGGAGATTCCCGTGGGTGAATGGATCCGGGCAGCGCCGGAGATATTCATGGTCTGCGCGATCAGCGTGATCCTGGTGGTGGACGTGTTCCTGCCACCGGCGCGGCGCAGGGCCACGTTCTACCTGACCATGCTGGCGCTGCTCGGCACCGCGCTGTGCTCACTGTACTACGGAGCAGGGGAACGGACCACGCTGCTCTTTGACGGCTTCGTCTCCGATCCGGCAGGCAATGCGCTCAAGCTGTTCGCCTACGCCATCGTCGCCCTTGTATTCCTCTATTCGCGCGATTACCTGGAGCGGGAGGGACTCTTCAAGGGCGAATACTTCATCCTCGGGCTGTTCGCGCTGCTCGGGATCATGGTCATGATCTCCGCCAACAGCCTGCTGATCCTCTATCTCGGGCTTGAGCTGCTGTCGCTTGCGCTGTATGCGCTGGTGGCCTTCGACCGCGAGTCGAGCATCGCCGCCGAGTCCGCCATGAAGTACTTCGTGCTCGGCGCCATCGCCTCCGGCACGCTGCTCTACGGAATTTCCGTGCTCTACGGGATCACCGGGACTGTGGACATCGGTGAGCTGGGGGCGTATTTCTCGGCCGGCGAGGGACCGCAGGTGGCGGCGCTCCTGGCCCTGGCCTTCGTCATCGTCGGCGTCGCGTTCAAGTTTGGCGCGGTACCGTTCCACATGTGGTTACCCGATGTCTACGAGGGCGCACGCACGCCGGTGACGCTGTTCATCAGCACCGCGCCCAAGCTGGCCTCCTTCGCACTGGCCTGGCGAGTCATGGTGGAAGGCCTCGGCGGCTTGCACGGCAGTTGGCAGGACATGGTCATCGTGCTCTCGGTGCTGTCGCTGGCGGTGGGCAACGTGGCGGCCATCGCCCAGACCAACCTCAAGCGGATGCTGGCCTATTCGGCCATCTCCCACGTGGGCTTCATCCTCATGGGATTCATCGCCGGCACGCCGCAGGGCTTAAGCGCGGCCATGTTCTACACGATCGCCTATGCGTTCATGGCCGCCGCCGCCTTCGGCATGATCATCCTCCTCAGCCGCGAAGGATTCGAAGCCGAGAACATCGCCGACTTCAAGGGCCTCAACGCGCGCGACCCCTGGTTCGCCCTCATGATGCTCATGATCATGTTCAGCATGGCCGGGATTCCCCTGTTCGTGGGGTTCTACGCCAAGCTGGTGGTACTCGAAAGCGTGCTCGACGCCGGCTTGGTCTGGCTGGCCGTGTTGGCCGTGTTCTTCGCCGTCATCGGCGCATTCTATTACCTGCGGGTGATCTGGTTCATGTACTTCGCGGAGGCGGATGAGAGCGCTGACGCCATTGGCGGCGCTGCTGACGAGCATCGGCCAGTTGCTGTGCTGGAAGCCTCGACGGGATTGAGGGTTGCAGTTAGCGCCAATGCATTACTGCTGCTTGGGCTTGGGCTTTTCCCTGGTGAGTTATTGGACTTGTGTGGAAGGGTATTGGGATGAAACTGCGCATATGCGACTAATTGACAACCTCAAAGCCTTCAATCGCAAGGAGAGGTTCATTCTTCTCCACAAGGCGCTCGGCTTCACCGATCAGAGTTTCCGATTGGGCAAAGCCTTCCGCAACGACCTATCCAGGAAATTGGCTGTAGACGTTCCGCCAGACGCCTTTGTAGCAATGGACTATCATCTGGATTGGCTCCAGATGGCAATGTATTTGACTGATCATCCTCGACGCAGCGGGCCAGTACGAAACCAAAAATTGGTAGCCGGCAACCAGGAGGACATCGACCTTCTTATTGCTTTCGAGAACGCTGACAAGACGCAAGTAGTTCTGGTGGAAGCGAAGGGGGATACGGCTTGGGACAATGAACAACTGCGCAACAAGGTAAAACGGCTCCGGTATATTTTCCGGTCAGGCGGACCAGGGACGGAATCGGTCGAACCCTATTTCGTAATGATGTCGCCGAAGAAGTCAGCGAATCGGGAGCTCAATGAAAAATTGCAGGAAATGGAAGACTCCTGTCCCTCCATCAAGACCATTTGGCTTCCGCTTCCGTTGCCCAACGGGCTGGTAAAGGCGACTCGATGTGATCGTGAAGGTAATTCAAACGCCAACGAGAAGTGGATTCGCCTAGACATAGTTTCGCCTGCGTGGGCGCCGACTAATCGTGTTGGCAGATTGTGAGGATGATTTACGAATGAGTTGTCCGTCCACTTACACGGCCCACTCCGCAGAAATCACCTCCGCTTGCTCAAGCACTAACCGCGTCGCTTTCTCCTGTTTATCCGGCGGGTAGCCGTACCTGCGCAGCACGCGCTTGACCAGCCGGCGCAGGTTCGCTCGGACATTCTCGCGTAATGTCCAGTCGATAGTGACATTGCGCTGAACCGTAGTCACCAGCTCCCGCGCAATGTCGCGCAGCTTATCGTCGCCGAGTACCTGCACGGCGCTGTCGTTGACCTCGAGCGCGTCGTAGAAAGCGAGTTCATCTTCCGATAGCCCGAGCTGTTCACCGCGGGCGTTTGCTTCTCGCAGCTCGCGGGCCAGTTCGATCAGTTCCTCGATTACCTGCGCTGCTTCTACGGCGCGGTTCTTGTACCGGAGGAGCGTGCGTTCCAGCATTTCGGCAAAGGAGCGTGCCTGGACGACATTCTTTCGGCGGCGATTGGCCAGTTCACCCTTCAATAGCTTCTGAAGCAGTTCTACGGCCAGATTTCGACGCGGCATGCCCCGCACTTCGGCAAGAAATTCGTCCGACAGGATGGATACATCGGGCTTTTCCAGTCCCGCGGCGGCGAAGATGTCCACCACACCTTCGGATGCCAATGCCCGGGACACGAGTTGGCGCACCGCGCGATCTAGGTCTTCTTCTGCCCGCGTATCGGCCGGGGCGCGTTTCGCGAGTACGGACTGAATGGCCTGAAAGAAGCTCACATCGTCCCGAATGCGGATCGCCTCCTCATGAGGAACCGCCAGCGCGAAAGCCTGGGAAAGCTCGCGGACGGACTGCACGCAGCGTTCCTTGCCGTTTTCCTGCGCAAGGATGTGCTCCTGCGCTGCGGGGAGAAGGCTCAACCGTTCCGTCGGCGCGCCGCCAATCCACTCGGACCAGTCAAAGCCGTGGAACAGGCCGCAGCAGATTTCGTACTTCTCCAACATCACCGCTACTGCTTCGCCCTGGTCCAGCGCTGTCCGTCCGGTTCCGCCACTCTGGGTGTACGTAGCCAGGGCGCGTCTGAGGTCGTGAGCGAGACCAATGTAGTCTACGACGAGGCCGCCGGGTTTTTCCTTGAACACGCGGTTCACGCGGGCGATCGCCTGCATCAGACCATGCCCGCGCATCGGCTTGTCAACGTACATGGTGTGCAGGCTCGGCGCATTGAAGCCTGTGAGCCACATATCGCGCACCAATACCATGTGCAGCGGATCGTTGGCGTTGCGAAACCGGTTGGCGAGCGCTTCGCGCCGGGGCTTGTTGCGAATATGCGTTTGCCAGTCCGGCGGGTCGGAGGCGGCGCCCGTCATCACGACCTTCAGTTTTCCTTTATCGTCGTCATCGTGGCACCAGTTCGGGCGCAAGCGCGCCAGTCGATTGTAGAGCTCGACACAGATCCGCCGGCTCATGCAGACGACCATGGCCTTGCCTTCCATGGCTTCGGTGCGCGACTCGAAATGCTCGACAATGTCCTTGGCAATGAGAGTCAGCCGCTTGTCTGCGCCCACGATGGCTTCGAGTTGCGCCCACTTCGTCTTGAGTTTCTCCTTCCGCTCGATCTCCTCGCCCTCGGTGACCTCCTCAAAATTGGGATCGATCTTGGGTTTTTCGCTTTCGTCGAGCGTGAGTTTGGCGAGCCGGCTTTCGTAGTAGATGGGTACGGTGGCTCGGTCCTCCACGGCACGTTGAATATCGTAAACGCTGATGTAGTCGCCGAAGACGGCGCGTGTATTGGCGTCCTGCAGCTCGATGGGCGTTCCGGTGAAGCCGACAAAGGAGGCGTTGGGCAGGGCATCGCGCATGTGACGGGCGTATCCGTCGATGAAGTCGTATTGGGAGCGGTGCGCTTCATCGGCGATTACCACGATGTTTCGACGCTCCGAGAGCATGGGATAGCGGTCGCCTTTCTCCTCGGGAAAAAACTTCTGAATCGTGGTGAATACCACGCCGCCGGCTTCCACCGCCAGCTTGTCGCGCAGGTCCGCGCGGCTCGAAGCCTGCACGGGCGGTTGGCGCAATAGCTCGTGGCAGCGCGCAAACGTGCCGAAGAGCTGATCGTCGAGGTCGTTACGGTCGGTGAGAACCACTACAGTGGGGTTGGCCATCGCGTGTTCGCGGATGATGCGCCCCGCATAGAAGGCCATCGTCAAGCTCTTTCCGGAACCCTGCGTGTGCCAGACGACACCAATACGTCGGTCGCCGGGCGCTCCGCCCGGCTTTCTTCCTGCCTCGTACCGGCCCCGCTCTTCGGCAACCATCTGCGCCGCTCGCAAAGTTTCGGTGACGGCCACCTCCACCGCGTGGTACTGGTGGTAACCTGCCATCTTCTTGACCAGCGCGCCGCTGCCGTCGTCCTCGAATACGATGAAATCGCGAATCAGGTTGAGAAAGCGTTGCTGCTCGAACAAGCCCTCGATCAACACTTGTAGATCGGGAAGAAACACCGGCGCGAGTTCCTCGCCGCCGATCGTGCGCCAGGGCTTGAACCATTCCTGACCCGCTGTCAGCGTACCGGCGCGGGCGAGAACGCCATCCGACACGGCAAGCACGGCATTCATGGCGAACAGCGAGGGCAGTTCCGCCTTGTAGGTTTGTAGTTGCTGCCACGCGGTCCAGACCGTCGCGTTCTCGTCGACGGGGTTCTTAAGTTCCAAGACCGCCAGCGGCAAGCCGTTCACGAACAGTACAATGTCGGGGCGCCGTTCTTGCTTGTTTTCGACCACCGTGAACTGATTGACTGCAAGCCAGTCGTTGTTGGCTGGCTCATCGAAGTCGAACACTTGGGCCTGGGCGCCGCGTACCGCGCCACCGCCATCGCGATACTCCACCGTCACCCCGTCCACGGTCATGCGGTGGAAGGCTCGGTTTCGGGCTTCCAGCGACGAGCCCTCGGGGCGGGTCAATCGGCGCCAGGCGTCGTCCAGTGCCTCGGCGGGCAAGTCCGGATTGAGCCGGGCGAGGGCGCCACGTACTGCTGACGGGAAAACCACGTCCGCGTAACTCTCCCGAAGTGCGAGCGGGCCCGGCGGCATGTCCGGCCCGCTGACGACGTTGTATCCTAAACCCCGAAACCAGTCGAGCGCGGCATCCTCTACCAGGGATTCCGTCAAGACGGTCAAAGGACAGATTCCGATAGCATGTACATGATGGGAAGGATCACCAGTATTCCTGGGTCACGCTTGCAGGGGCGGCAGGACTTCCAATCGTTTCAGCCACTTATTGAAGTGGCTACACTCGGAGCGAATCCGTTCGATTCCGATTTTCGTGCTTACGGCTACGCCGTGGCGCACTTTGTTATAGCGGGGGATGAGCTTGCTTAACCGGGCGGACGGATGTGTTGCCAACCCATCGTTGATATGTTCCGGGCTGAGGACCGACCTGCGCGCTTCCTCCAACTGGCCAGCAAAACTGCGCCATCCGTCCTCGGTCTTCGCAAACCCCGATGCATCGGAAAACAGAAGTGACTCGAACTCGTATGGTTGAATGTGCGGGATAAAGCGGTCGGGTAGGCATCCGGCCTCCTCGACCACAGCCGCGCCAAATCCCGCTTCAATTTCCAGCACGCGGCTAATAGGGTCCGCAGGTAGGTCGGCTATGTTCTGGCCCGGAAAATCGGAGGGCAATCCATATAGATCGAAGAATGTAGTCACATATGCGTTTCGGCGTTCCCAGAGTGTTTTGCGAAGGAAGCGAAGTACCCGTTTACCGCTGAGCGCGCCACCTTTCGCGTGGGGCGACGTTGGGATAAGCCTCGGCTGTACAAACACGTTCAGGCCAACCAACGCGGGATAGATAATGTGGCTTGTGAATGCCTCCTCGCTCTGGCCTTCGCAGACGATGATGACGTGCGTCATGGCCCTGGCCGGCCTCCCAATATGTTCATCTTCCATAGTTCCCCGAGAGCGTAGTCCTCCAACCATTCCCGCAGTGGCTCGGGTTCAAGCCTCTTGAAGGTTGATTCGTTTTCCTTAATGTCTGCGACCACCACGACGGAGGGTTCAAGTTCGTTGACGAGGTCAGCCGACTGGGTCGAGACGATTATCTGCCGAGAATCACTGGCGTATTGCAGCATTTCGGCCAACAAGACCAGCGCGAATGGGTGCAAGCCCAATTCCGGTTCGTCGATGAGTATCAGTCCGGGTTGCAACTGCGGAGGTTGGAGGAGAAGGGTCGCGAGGCAAATGAAGCGCAAGGTGCCGTCGGAAAGCTGGCGCGGGCCAAGCACAGTGCCGGGGACGTTCTTTCGTACCCAATCCAGTTCCAGGTTTTCACCTGCGTCTTTACGATAGACGAAGTCCCCAAAGAACGGGGCCGCGAGCCGTATGGCCTCAACGATCCGGCGATAGTGATCCGGGTGGCGCTCACGAAGCCGCCGCAGGAAAGGCGCGAGGTTGCTCCCGTCCGGCTTGAGAGAAAGGTTATCGCGCAACGCCTGCGCTTGACGAAGTCGAGATTTCGCGCTTGTGTTGTGGAAATGATATTGGCGCCAGTTCGACATGGCTTCCCGGAGAGAACGGGCCGACAAAACGGTGTCATTTGCTTCGATTTGCGTGAGATTGGACTCATAGTGTCCGCTGCCCAGTGAGTCCGTGGTTGCTCCTGAACTGTGCGCGAGTTCCCTGAGAAAAGCCAAGTGCCTTCCGACCGGAACAAGCGAAAAGATGTAGCCGTCTCGGCCGAGATAGCACTCAATGTCAATACAATCGGTCTGTTCCCTGCCGCCGAATAGCAAGGCATCCGGTCCATCCTCTTCGGCCACGAAAAGTTGAAGGCGTTGTTCGGCCAAGCTCCCCATGAGGCGGAACAAGTCCATAAAGTTGCTCTTGCCTGCGCCATTCGGTCCGATCAGGACGTTCAACGCCCCGAGATTGAAATCCTCAAGCTCGCGGATCGACTTGAAACCGCGAACGGTGAGCCGGTCTACTCCGTACATGCTTCGCCTCCCAGACTGTTTACCTTGTGAAGGCGGATTTCGCCGGATACGAGCTTGGGTAGAAGGAGGTCACGCGTTTGAGTCAGTGTCTGAGATTCCGTCTTGGAACGCTCAGCCCTTTCACGTATTGGAGACACGAGCCGGGCGAATGCAGCCAGAACATTGTCTCCGGGAAACACGATGGCAGTATCCGATACTTCGACAGGTTTGACGGCTGGATACGTTCCCCCGTGCCCGTAAGCCAAGCTTGCGAGACGTCGAATGTTCTCTGTGCTGGTAGCAGCAAGATACACTGCATCTCGGTACTTCGCCGCAATAGGTGAAAGAACCGCAAAACCGGTGCTAACGGTCAAACCATCTCTCGGAATGTATGCGAATGAACCATTTCCGGGGCGCGTCGTTCCGACGATTGTGTCACTCGCTTTGGCAACCCTTCGGGCGCGGCTTGGTGCGTCTTCCCAATCCAGGAAGGTAGTCGTGCGGACGTTTCCCCATTTCGCGTTGGAGAGGGTTACATACTCCACCACTGGCGGGTGGTGACGGGTAGTCCAGCTTTCATTATTCGTAGCCGCTAACCTTGCAAGCGTGTCGAATTCCCACCCTTCTGGTTTACTCTCGTCGTCAAGAGTATCGGGGAACAGGCCCCAGATTTCGGGCGGCAGGTAGGGCTCGCTACCTTCCATTTTTGCGCGAGTGGGTCCGAAATCGACGAACCAGTCCTTGAAGAAAGCCCGCGCCATCGCCTCCAGCGTTTCGTTCATGCGCCGGTTCAGTTCAATCTTGTCGTCAAGTGCGCCGAGGATTTGAGCGATGGCGCGTTGTTCGTGCAACGGTGGCGTCGGGATAGCAACCCGACAAAGATTTCGTTGTGTTAACTTTGGCATTGTCGAACCAGTGAGGTACCCACTGACGTCGAGATTAGATAATGCGTACATCAGGAAGCGCGTGTCCGCATGCTTGTTTCCGCGCAGAATGTGTGCATGGTTGTTGACCCAGAACTTTCCGGTCGCCAGGAATGCGATCGGTGTATTTCTTGTCCGTAGGTTTTCGCCATCCTCGGCGACTAGAAGGTAGTCGCCATCAAACAGGTACTGGTCAACGTGGTCAACTACGCCTGATGCTCCGTAGTACGGGTACCGGCCGGACCGCCGATCAGCCTTTTTAACCGGCACACGAATGGCGTCAAAGTTTTCGGTTAGGTCGCCAAGCTGTTTTTCGGTCCAGTTGGCGAACGCATCGCCGGAGAAAGGCGGTGCCGCTGTGAACGCGTAGCGGCTCTCGCGGCTGCTCATTCGATTGCGCATCGTGCACGGAATCTCGGGGCGCGGCTATAGGTCCGACGCTTCAATTTGCGCAATTTTCATCAGGTGCGCCTGCAGCCCTCGCTTCAGGGTCGCGCCGCCATGAACCGGCACGGAGATGCGCGCGGCTTCTCCTTCCCTGGCATAGATGCGATGACTGCCCCGTATCCGTTTGAGCCGCCAACCACGTGATTCCAGTAACCGGCAAAATCGCTTCCCGGTAACCGCCTTCACACCGCTACTTCGATAACGCGATCATCGCTGGATATGGCGGTGTCGCCGATTTCGACGGACAGACAACCCTCGATGGCTTCGAGTATGTTCGTGCGGAGATCCGCCATTGTGTCGCCTTGCGATACACACCCCGGGATGGCGGGAACCTCGGCCCAGTACCCCCCTTCCTCGGCCTGATGCACCACCACTTTCAGGTTCATTGGATCGGACCTCTCGCTACGAAAAACGGATGCCTAGTTTAACGGAAAATCTGAGGTGGCCTTTGGGCGATCGTCGATTGTTTCATTCTCCCGGGAGACCGGCTCGCGGTGTTCACGTAGGCTCTCGATGTGAAATGCGATGGCGGCGCGCATCTCACCGATCACTTCCTCCCGGGTGGCGCCGGTTGCGACGCAACCGGGAAGGTCCGGCGCATACGCCGAGAAGTTCTGCGGCGTCTGTTCGATCACGATGGGGTACTCCATAAATTCTTTCCGGTTCTTTTTCCCATTCAATCCAGCCTGTTTCACGATGCCACCCCACGTTCCGGGCGGGATGGCGTGAACCCCAGCGCCGTGAGGCTCTCTTCGATCTCGGTGTCCAGCCTGGCGCCCTCTGACTGCTGCTCCCGCAACTGCGCAACCAGCCGCTGCATCTTCTCCCCGAACGGCTCGCCGTCGTCTTCCTGCGGCGGCGCACCGACAAAGCGGCCGGGCGTGAGCACATGATCGTGCTTTCGCACTTCATCCAGCGGCGTACTCCTGCAGAAGCCCGGCTCGTCCTCGTAATCGCGGGCGGCCTCCGCGCTCCGCCATGCATGGTAAGTGGCCGCGATACGCGCGATGTCCTCGTTCGTCAATTCGCGATGGGTGCGATCCACCATGCGCCCCAGCGCACGGGCGTCGATGAAGAGAATCTCATCCCGTCGGTCTCGGAAGCCGCCATTACTTCGGTTTCGCGCCAGGAACCAAAGGCAGGCCGGAATCTGGGTCGAATAGAAGAGCTGGCCGGGCAGGGCGATCATGCAGTCGACTAGACCCGCTTCGATCAGGTTCTCGCGGATATTGCCTTCGCCCGACTGGCTCGATGACATTGAGCCGTTGGCGAGGACGAATCCGGCAGCGCCCGCAGGCGCCAGGTGGTGGACAATGTGCTGCACCCAGGCGAAGTTGGCGTTGCCCTTGGGCGGCACGCCGTAGCGCCAACGCTGGTCGTCCGCGAGTCGCTCGCCTCCCCAGTCGGAGATGTTGAACGGCGGATTGGCGAGGATGAAGTCGGCCTTCAGGTCGGGATGGCGGTCATTATGAAAGGCGTCTCCATGGGCGATTTGTCCCTCGATGCCGCGAATGGCCAGGTTCATCTTCGCGAGCCGCCATGTCGTGTAATTCGACTCCTGTCCGTAAATCGAAATGTCGGCACGCGCGCCGGCAGGCAGTTGACCTCCATGCCCATTGCCGGTGGCATGCGCCCGGATGAATTCGACGGACTGCACGAACATGCCCGACGAGCCACAGCATGGGTCGTAAACACGGCCCTGATAGGGCTCAAGCATCTCGACCAGCAGCTTTACTACGCAACGTGGCGTGTAGAACTCGCCGCCCTTCTTGCCCTCCGCGCTTGCGAACTGGGACAGGAAGTATTCGTAGACACGGCCGAGTACATCCTTGGATCGGGCCTCCTCGTCGCCCACCTTGATGTTGCTGATCATGTCGATCAGTTGGCCGAGCCGCTGTTTGTCGAGCGTAGGACGAGCGTAGTCCTTGGGCAATACGTCCTTTAACGTTGGATTCTCGACCTCGATCGCTGTCATCGCGTAATCGACGGTCTGCCCGACAGTGGATTGGCGCGCCCGGGCCTTGAGATGACTCCAGCGGGCCTCAGTCGGGACCCAAAAGATGTTCTTGGCCCGGTATTCGTCCGGGTCTTCGGGGTCGGCGCCCTCGGCGCGCTCCTCTTCCAGTCGTGCGTGCCTCTCCTCAAAGGCGTCCGAGATGTATTTCAAGAAGATCAGGCCAAGCACGACGTGCTTGTACTCGGCCGCGTCCATCGAGCCGCGCAGGGCATCGGCCATGCGCCACAATTCGGCTTCGTAGCCGGTGGTCGCGCCCTGTGAATCGGGCTTCACGTCCTTGTCGAGTTGCGGCTTCATGGATTATCCAAGCGTCACGCGCATTCTTGCCATGGCGCGCCAATGGTACAACGAGAAAGGTGCATCAAGACTGAGGGGTTACGCGACGCTTCAATCCGCAAACGCCGCCGGCTGGGATTGGTCACACCAGGAAAATCCTGACAATTGCCAGTGACATAGTAGCGGCCAGACCCATTCCGCCGACAACTACTCCGAGCACCCAAGCCTTCGTGGGCATGTTACTCATGCGCGCCTCCAACGCCGACACGCGCTCGCGAAGTTCGTGAAATTCGGTCTTATTCCTGTCCATGCGCTATACGCTGAAGGCGGTCCATAGCCCCGTTGTCCTGTCGCTTCCGATCATGGAAATGCCGAGCGTGTTCCAGATTCGCAAACTCTATCATTCATGGGCCGCACCGTTAACTGCTTGCCGATGGTTTAAGAAATCAAAGAGTTCGGCTCCGAGACAGGTCGTGAGTGCAGGCAATCTCCAGCCTCTCGCGTATGAGTCCAGGGCGGCCGGGGTCAGGTTCGACGAAATGGACTAATGAGTGGATAATGAATGTGAACAACAAACTCAGGGGAAGTGTGCGATGGGTGAATCTGAATCAGGCGATCAGGGTCTGGACCGAAGAAATTTTCTGAAGAATACCGGCATGGTGTCTCTCGGCCTGGGGCTGGGGGCATTTTACGCAGGCCGCGTGGGGGCCAATGACACCATCAATATTGGATTGATCGGGTGCAATGGCATGGGTTTTGCCAATACCCGTTCGGCGTTGAACGTGCCCGGCACCCGTTGTATTGCACTGTGCGATGTCGACCGGAACGTCATCGAGCGGCGTAGCGGAGAATTGGCGGAGATGTACGGTGAGCAGCCCCGCGTGTTCTCGGACTACCGCGAATTGCTGGACGATCCGGATGTCGATGCGGTCATCATCGCCACGCCGGATCATTGGCATTGCCTGCAGATGGTGCACGCCTGCGAAGCGGGCAAGGACATCTATGTCGAGAAGCCCCTGGCCAACTCGATCGTGGAATGCCAGCGTATGGTGGCCGCCCAGGAAGCCAGCGGCAGCGTTGTACAAGTGGGCCAGTGGCAGCGCAGCGGCCCGCACTGGATCGAGGCGATGGACTTCGTTCGGTCGGGCCGGCTGGGCAGGATTCGCACCGTCAAGGCCTGGATGTACAACGGCGGAATGCGGCCGCTCCCGGTCAGGCCCGATGAATCCGCGCCGACCGGCGTCGATTACGACATGTGGCTCGGGCCCGCGCCGCTGCGGCCGTACAACCGCAATCGCTTCCACGGCAGCTTTCGGTGGTTCTGGGACTATGCGGGCGGACTCATGACCGATTGGGGCGTGCACCTGATCGATCCCGTTCTGTGGGGGATGCAGGTTGAGTATCCAAAACGCGTGATGTCGACGGGGGGCAATTTCGGCTTTCCCGAAAGCGCCATGGAAACGCCCGATACGCAGCAGGCGATCTACGAGTTCGATGATTTCACGATGCTTTGGGAGCACACGATGGGCGCAGGTCTCGGTCCGTACCAGCGGACACACGGCGTCGCGTTCATCGGCAGCAACGGCACGCTCGTTGTCGACCGGAACCAATGGGAAATCTTTCCTGAAACGGAATGGAGGTCGGGAGGTCCGCCAGGTTACAGGATGGCGGGACAACCGGTACGGACGTCCCGCCCGGAGGACAGGGGTCTGGACCACCATACGGCCAATTTCATCGATTGCATGCGGACCCGCGAGAAACCTGCTTGCGACGTCAGGACGGGAAGTCTTGCTGCGGTAAATGCTCACCTGGGCAACGTGGCGCTGCGCACGGGCGACGCGCTCGACTGGGATGCCGCAACCCTGAGTTTTCGGGATAACGATTCGGCCGATGGGCTTCTTCAGAACGAATATCGGAGCCCCTGGCAAATTCCCGGGTGACCGGCGAGCCGGGCCTGTCTCCTACTCCATATGTTTTTTTCGGCGCGGAAGCGGAAGATGTCGCCCGTTGGCTCGCCGCCGGGGCCGATTCTGGATCGCTGATACAATCGGACGGACGATGCGGTAGGGTGCGGGAGCGATGAGAAGAGCGGACAGGGCGGCGGCGATCGCCCTTATTGGCATTTGCATGACGTCGCCCGCGTCGGGTCAGGGGGCGGATGTTCTGGGCAACGCGGACATCGTCACGCTGACGGAGGCGGGCCTGGCGCCATCGGCCATCGTCGCGGTGATCGAGGCGAGCGGAACGGAATTCGATATCTCGGTGGCGCAATTGGCGGAGTTGGCCGCAGCCGGCGTGGATTCGGCGGTGATCGAGGCGATGGCGCGTGCGTCGGCTGCTTCGCGGTCCGTTGCCGCAGCCGCTTCGTCCGCGGCTGCGCCGCCTTCCTCGTCCACATCCCGGTCGGGCGGGACGCCTCCCGCCTTGCCCGCCCTGCGGGCCGGGCAGACCTTTTCGGACGCATTGAGTTCGGGCGGCCAGGGGCCTGAGATGGTGGTGATTCCGGTCGGGCGGTTCCGGATGGGCTGCGTATCCGGTCAGGAATGCTACGATGATGAGTTTCCGGTTCACGACGTGACGATTCCGCAGGCGTTCGCGGTCTCGAAGCACGAGGTGACGTTCGAGGACTACGACCGGTACACGTACCCGAACCGGGTGGACGATGCGGGTTGGGGCCGGGGCCGGCGCCCGGTGATCAACGTGTCGTGGAACGACGCGCAGGACTATGTGGAATGGTTGTCGGCGCAGACGGGTCAAACCTATCGGCTGTTGAGCGAGGCGGAGTGGGAGTACGTGGCCCGGGCGGGCTCGTCCACGCTATACAGTTGGGGAAACGAGATCGGGTCGAACCGGGCGAACTGCGACGGATGCGGCAGCCAATGGGACTTTGACCGGACAGCGCCGGTGGGCTCGTTTGCGGCCAACGCGTTCGGAGTACACGACATGCACGGCAATGTATGGGAATGGGTGGAGGATTGCTGGAACGGCAGTTACGCGGGCGCATCCCCCGATGGCAGTGCCTGGCGTAGCGGGGATTGCGAAAGGCGCGTGTTGCGTGGCGGTTCCTGGGTCGTCAACCCGAGGGACCTGCGCTCGGCGATCCGCGACTGGTACTCCTCCGGGTACCGGAGCAGCAGCCTCGGGTTCCGTGTGGCCCGGACGCTCACGCCTTGAATCCTTACCTCTTTACCTCTTTCGGGGGTTCCAAGGGGGCACAGCCCCCTTGGTGGCGGTAGGCGCGGGCTGAGTCACCGGGGGACTGGCGCAGTTGGAGGGGAACACCGGCCGCTCTGCGCCGAATCGGGCCCGCACGACGGGCGCCGCGCTTGAAGCGCACTACCGTTTTATTCTGTGGTTGGTCCCGACGGTGGAGCGGTTCCCGAGGAACCGGAAATTTTTGCTGGGCGACCGCATTCAGGTCGCGGCGCTGGACGTGCTGGAACGGTTGATTGAAGCAACCTACACCCGACGCCGCTAGGCTCACCTCGCCAGCGCCAACCTGGGGTTGGAGAAGCTGCGCTTTCTGTTGCGGCTGGCGTACGATCTTCGTGCCATCGACTGGCGCCGATACGAGCACGCCGCACGAAGCCTGGACGAGACCGGGCGCCGGGTCGGCGCCTGGCGAAAGGTGCATGATGGCAGGCAAAGCACGGAATTAGCCCGCAGGCAACGGCAAGGGTGCCAAATGTCGTCCCTCCGCGTTATGATTCCATATCATATGTAAACCCAAGAGGCATATTATATGGCTGTCAGGACGACAATATTGCTGGACGACGAAGTGCGAACGGCCGCCCGGAAGCTGGCCAACCGGTACGGTTGTTCGGTGTCCGAAGCGATCCGCCGCGCCGTCCTGCGCCATCGCGACGCTGTGCTGGGAATTCCGCGGGGGCAACGCGCAGCGAGGGTAAGGGTTCTGGAGGAGTTGTTCGACTTGTTCGAGGGTCACGACGCCGCGGAGGAAATCCGCCGGCTCAAGGAACAGGACGAGGGGTTCTGAATGCCGATCCACCTGGACACCGACTTTCTGGTTTATGCGTTGTCCGCGGCGGGGCCGGAGAGACAGACGTTGCTCAAGTTGGCAACTTCGGGGCAAGCCATCGAGATGAGCGCGGTCGCTTGGTACGAGTTCGCCCGGGGGCCTCGAACGCCTGATCAGGTGGTGAGGGCGCGAACATTCTTTCGGCAGGACGGCATCATTCCTTTCTCGGAGTCCATCGCCGCCGAGGCTGCGGAGGCGTTTCGCCTGCTCGGGTCGCCGCGGCGGCGCGCTGCGGACGTGGCTATCGGTGTGACGGCGGTGGCGCGTGGAGCGGCGCTGATCACCCGAAATGTCAGGGATTTCGCAGGTATCGGCGGGCTTGACGTAGTGGACGGACGCGAGAGTCTGAAGTGAAGGGTGTGCAGTCCCTGGCGCGAGCCTGCGTTGCAGGCTTGGGTCGATGTAAGCGCAGGTCCCGGCGCCGGCGCGTCGGCCGCGCGGGTGCGCGAGCAGGCGAAGGACCTGCCGGCGTCCAGGGTGCGCGCCGGGAACGCGCGGCCACTCCAGGCCGTACCGGGGGAAGCCCGTGGCTACTACGCTTCCGGCGGCCCGAACCAGCCGGCCAAGTTCCTGCTCCTGATCGTAAAGGGCCTATTGGCCGGCGCTGGACGAGCCGCTTCGCTCGACGCTGCCCGCGGTGTTCGACGGGGTGGAGCTGCCGCAGGCGATCACTCGCGTTTGCCGTGCCCCCGCAGCTCCTCCAGGAACGCCTCGCCGTAGCGTTCCAGTTTTGTTTCGCCAACGCCCTGCACGGCCAGGAGTTCGGAAGGCGAGGACGGGCGCAGCCGAACCATCTCCCTGAGCGTCGCATCGTGAAAGATGACATAGGGCGGGACGTTGGCTTCACGGCAGAGCGACATGCGCAGCTCGCGCAGGGCTTCCCACAGAGGCGCGTCCTCTGCCGGGATCTGATATGAGTCTGCCGGCGCGGTCTTGGCCGCACGCCTGGCCACGCGTTTTGCAGCGGGGTCCTCCCGCAACCGTATCCGTTCCTCGCCCCTGAGCAGCGGCCGGGACCGGGGCGTGAGGCGCAGCGCGCCGTAGCGCTCCGCATCGGCGCGCAGAAGTCCCTGAACCATCAATTGCCGAACAATGGAGCGCCATTGCGCCAGGGAGCGATCCTCGCCGATGCCGAAGGTGCTGAGGCGCTCGTGGCGGTTGCGGCGCACCTTCTCGGTATCCCTGCCGCGCAGCACGTCGATCACGTGCGCGGCGCCGAAGCGCTGGCCGGTGCGGTAGACGCAGGACAGCAGTTTCTGCGCTTCAATCGTCCCGTCCCAGGTCCTGGGCGGCGTCAGGCATATGTCGCAGTTGCCGCAGTCGTCCGGGAGGCCGTCTCCGAAATACTCCAGCAGCGCCCGGCGGCGGCAGGCGGTGACCTCGCACCACCCGAGCAGCGCGTCGAGCTTCATCCGCTCGATGCGCTTGTGTTCCTCGCCCGCTTCGGACTGATCGACCAACTGGCGCAGGCGGACCACGTCCTGAAGACCGTAGACCATCCACGCTTCGGCGGGTTCTCCGTCGCGGCCCGCCCGGCCCGTCTCCTGGTAATAGGCTTCCACGCTCTTGGGCAGGTCCATGTGGGCGACGAAGCGCACGTCCGGCTTGTCGATCCCCATGCCGAAGGCGACGGTCGCCGCGACGACCACGCCGTCCTCGTGCTGGAAGCGGGCCTGGTGGGCGTTGCGCGTCCTGGTGGACAGCCCCGCGTGGTAGGGCAGGGCGGTGAATCCCCGCGCCGTCAGCAACTCGGCCAGCGACTCGACTTTCTTGCGCGTCATTGCGTAGACGATGCCGGTCTCATCCTGACGTTCCCGCAGAAACGCGAGGAGTTGGGCGTTGGCGTCGGTCTTCGCCTGCACGGTGTAGCGGATGTTGGGCCGGTCGAAGCCGCTGACGAATTGCTCGGCGCCGTCGAGTTCGAGCCTGGAGAGGATTTCACGGCGCGTCAGCGTGTCGGCCGTGGCCGTCAGCGCCATGCGCGGCACGTTCGGAAAGCGTTTGGCCAGGACGTTCAATCCCAAGTAGTCCTGCCGGAAGTCGTGCCCCCATTGCGACACGCAGTGGGCTTCGTCGATAGCGATGATGGCAAGGTCGACGCGACCCAGGCGTTCGAGCGTAGCCTCCTGCAGCAACCGCTCCGGCGCAAGGTAGAGCAGATCCAGATTGCGCGAGGAGACTGCATCGAGTATTGCGCACTGCTCGGGCCACGAAAGCGTGGAGTTCAGGAACTCCGCACGCACGCCGAACTGCTTGAGCGCCGACACCTGGTCCTGCATCAGGGCGATCAGCGGCGAGACCACCAGGCCAACCCCGGGCCGGATCATCGCCGGCAACTGGTAGCAAAGCGACTTGCCGCCGCCGGTTGGCATGAGCACCAGCGCGTCCCTGCCGGCGAGGGCCGCGGCCACGACTTCGTGCTGGCGCCCGCGGAAGTTCTCGTGTCCGTAGACGCTGCGGAGCAGTTCCCGCGCGTGCTCGATCAAGGCGTACGCGGCGGCACGCCAAGGACCGCGGCCAGCACGTAACCGGCCACGGTCAGCATCAGTGCGTTGGCGCCGACGATGACGCCGGCAAGCGCCAAACGGGCGCGCCAATTGTCCGCCCGCAACTCCGCCACCCGGATATTCGTATGCGCCCTGAGCTCCGCCACTCGGGTATCTGTATGCGCCCTGAGCTCCGATATCAGGGTGTCCGTATGCGTCCTGAGTTCCGCCAGTCCCGCCTCGAAACGTTCGACGGTCACCAGATCGCTCACGGCCAGGCGAATCGCGCCCACGATCGCCGCAGCTTGTTCATCCTCGATTCCCGCAGTCCCGAGACTGCGGGCGGCGCTGAGCGTATCGAATTTGTCTTTGGCCATGTATATGGAACTCCAAGAATTGGCGACCTTTGCCACCAGCGCCATTCGGCTGGAACACGCCATAAGCGTAGCATGCGCAGAGCGGCATCCCAGGCCGATAAACTGTGCAAATCACCCGGAAATGAGCTGTCCGGGCGGCGATTACAGGGCTTCCTGGACAGGGCTTCCTGTGGACAGGGCTTCTGGACAGGGCTTCCTGTTGCGCCAAACCTGCGCCGCGAGTATTATTTTTCGCCCCTGTTGCGGGGTGGAGCAGTCAGGCAGCTCGTCGGGCTCATAACCCGAAGGTCGTAGGTTCGAATCCTACCCCCGCTACCAATCCTTTCAGGTCTGTTCCGCTTGCCGCAGTATCGCGCTGGAAGGTGCTTCTTCGGGTGTCCTCCCCGGTCGGCACGGACGCGGCGTGGGGTGATTCGGGCGATCCGCCCTACGCGTTGGCATCCGCCACCGCAATCGAATCGATCACGATCTCCGGCAGCAGGATCTGGGGCAGGATGGCCGGGTTGTCCAGGGACGAACCGGCAGGGAAATACAGGTACAGCGGTACGCCGACGCGCCCGTAACGGTCGAGCCATTCGGTGATGAGTGGATCCTCGCTGGTCCAGTCGCCTTCGACGACGCGGATGCCACGCTCGTTGAAGGCCTCGCCCACCGCATCGGTCGCCAGTGCGACCCGTTCATTGACCTTGCAGCTCACGCACCAGTCCGCGGTGAAGTAGAGAAAGAGCGGTTCGCCGGCGTCGATGTAGCCGGCGACGCGCTCGGGCGTGAAGTGCTCCAGTTGCAGCAGTCCCAGCGTGCCCGCATCCGTTCCGGATACGGAGACGGGCGCTGCCCGGTAGTCCTCGATCCGCAGTCCGATGAGCACGGTGCCGATGAGGCCGGCCACGGCCGCGGCGCTCCACACGTAGGGCCGGCGCGCATGAGCGACGCGCCCGTAGGCCCAGACTGTAAAGGCGAAGCTGAGCGCGGCGATGAGTCCCACGGTCATGGAGTCGACGCCGAGCTGCTTGCCGATCACCCAGAAGAGCCACACGGCCGTTGCGAGCATCGGGAACGCGAGGACGTTCTTGAAAGTCGCCATCCACGGGCCGGGTCTGGGAAGCGCGCGGCCGGCCGCGGGCACGTAGCTCAGCAGGAGATAGGGGAATGCCAGACCGAGACCCAGTGCGAGGAATACGCTCAGCGCCACCGCCGCGGGTTGCACCAGCGCGTATCCCAGCGCGCCGGCCATGAAGGGCGCCGTACACGGCGTGGCGACGACCACCGCCAGCAACCCGGTAAAAAACGCGGCCCGGCGCTCGCCGCCGGCCGTCAGCGTCTGGCCGACGCCCATGACGCGCGTGCCGACCTCGAACACGCCGAACAGGTTGAGCGCGATGGCCAGCATCAACAGCCCGAGCGCCAGGTTGACCACGGGGGACTGGAGCTGGAAGCCCCAGCCGACGGCCTGCCCCGCCTCGCGCAACGCCACCAGCGCGCCGCCGATGAGCGCGAAGGCAACCAGGATCCCGGCGGTATACAACAGGCCGCTCTGTGCGGCGACGCGCCGGTCGGACTGCGACAACTTCACCAGGCTCAGCGCCTTCATGCTGAGGATCGGGAAGACGCAGGGCATCAGGTTGAGCACGATCCCGCCGATGAAGGCGAACAGCATCGCCAGGCCGAAGGACAGTCCGGAATAGCTCCGTGCCGCCGGGACAAGGCCGCCTCCTGTGCCGCCCATCAGGCCGGACGCCACGCCGGCGCCTTCCTGCACATTGAACGAGAACGCCCGCAGCGCGCCGTCGTTGTCGAGGTACGACAGGATCGCCGAAAACCCGGTTGCGTCGGTCATCCTGCGTGCCGAATCCATGGACACGACGGCGCCGCGCGGGGTGAAGGAGATGGACTGCTGGCCGTATTCCACCAGGTTGCGCGCCGAAATGAAAAGATACGGGTCTCTTGCATCGGTGGCCGCTTCGGGTGTTTCGATGGCGATCCGGACGGTGCCGTCGAGGCGCTCGAATCGCGCCGGCCAGTCGACCGGTTCGGGCAGTTTTGCGCGCGCCGCGGCAAATCGCCCGGCCTGCGCGGCATCCGGGGCGCCGTCGCCCACCGGCAGGGTCAGGAACAGCGTCGCGTTCTCCGGCACGCACAGTTCATCGTCGCAGACCACCCAGCTCGCCCGGCCCTGCAACTGCACCGGTTCCCCGGGCGCCAGCCCCGCCGGGACCGCGACATCGCTCATCAGCAGCAGCGGTTCTTCGTAGGCGTAGGTGATCAGATCGAGGTAGGGAAGGACATGGGGGACGGGAAACTCGAACGGGGCGGCCTCGAATCCCTCCTGCAGGTTCCAGCGCATCCTGGGTTCGAGGCCCGCGTCGCCCGGATTGCGCCAGTAGGCGTGCCAGCCCGGGTTGGGTTCAAGGTACAGGCCCAGAGACACCGTGCCGCCGCCGGCGGGCAGCGAAGCCTGTTCCGCGATCAGGTCGACAGTGGAATAGGCGGTGGTGATTGGCGCGGCAATTGCCGAACCGGCGAACGTCAGCCCTGCAAGCAATACAGCTGTTCCAATTCGGGCATCAGTCATCGAACTTGCGACCATGGGTCCTCTCGCGCCCTACCGCTCCGCCGACAGGCGGCAACGGGAATTACAGATGACAATTGTAACCCGATAAGCGTGCCACACCGGCGCATCGCGCCGCCCCGCAGTCGCGGAACGAACAATGCGCGGACACAAAATCAATGAGTTACGCATGTTCCATACAAGTAGCGGAACGAACAATGCGCGGACACAAAATCAATGAGTTACGCATGTTCCATGGAAGGTTTGATGTCCCCCGCCGTTCCCGATCGTCAGTCGACGAAAAACTGCTTCATGTAGCGTACGGACATCGGCGTGGCCTCGCCGGCCGGCGTCGCCTCGATGGTGTAGACCAGCGTCTCGCCATCCGCCACATTGCTTTCGCCGAGGTAGTAGATCGCTTCCGCCTCGGTGATCTCGCGCAGCGAGACGGGCTTGAGCTGCCCGGTCAGGTTGGCGGCCGAAACTTCCACCGTGCCGCGGACGGGTACCCCGATGGCGCCTTCCCGCTTCCTGACAATGCTGACGTTGAGCATGGCGCGGTTGCCGCTGCGGACGATGCCGTGACGCTGCGCGACCTCGGCGGTCAACTGATCGGTAGTCAGCGCATTGAAATGAAGGGTGTAGTCCCCGAAGTCCTGCATGGTCTCGGTTACCGCCGCGGGCGCTTCTTCGGTCGCCGGCTGGCAGCCTGCGGCCAGGAGCAGGCACGCAGCGGCCAGGAGCCCCAGACTCGAAATCGTCCCCTTTGAATTCATACCGTCGCTCCCGGCTGCCGACACTGAATATAACTTAATCGCCCCGAGGTTGTATATTTGCAGGCCTGATCGGTTGTACGGGCGATTTGGCCGGCCGGCGTGGTGTAACGGGACAGCAGATGAGTGAGGACAGGACACGGCGCCGCGCCCGGGTGCGCGCATGGGGGTTGAGCGAAAGGGTTTTTTCTGCTCGCTGTGCACGCCGCACCCGGGTGCGCGCATGGGGGTTGGGACTGGGGCTGCTTGTCCTGGTGGTCTACCTGGGGTTCATCGCCCTGGCCATTCTGAGGCTGCCCGGCGCCGTCGGGAACTGAGAGCCTTGCGTGAAGCGGCATGCGGACTGACGCGCTACCGGTTGCCGGCTTCGCGCTGGGAATCGCGCTCTTCGCGTCGCTGGGAAGCTGGCAAGTGTGGCGCGCCGGCCAGAGGGCGGCGGTTTTTGACGGGTTTGCGGAGGCCGGCCGGCGCCCTGCGCTGACTGTTCCGATCGCCGAGGCGCGATTCGACGAGTTCCGCTATCGCTGGATCGAGCTTCGCGGACGGTATCTGCCATCGAGGCAGATTCTCCTCGACAGCATGACCCACGGCGGCCGCGCCGGCTATCACGTGCTCACACCCTTCAGTCTCGAGGGAATCAGTCTCGAGGGAAGCGAGCCACTGGTGCTGGTCAACCGCGGCTGGGTTCCCGCGGATCCCGAGCGCCGCCGACTGCCGGACGTCGGTGTTGGAGATTCGGCCCGAACCGTTCGGGCGCAGATCGACGCACTGCCGCGCCCCGGGCTGACCCTGGATAACCGGGGAGACCCGGCGAGCGGTTGGCCCCAGGTCCTCCTGTTTCCCACTTTTCCGGACCTTGAGGCGCGCCTGGGAACCCCGCTCCGGCACTATCAACTGCTGCTGTCGCCCGAGGCCGCCGATGGTTTCGTGCGCGTGTGGCAGCCGCGAGCGATGCCGCCGGAGCGGCATATCGGCTACGCGATCCAGTGGTACTCGTTCGCCGCCGCACTGGGCGTGATCGGCGCCGCGCTGCGGTGGCGCGCGCGGCGGAGCTGAATGCGTTTTTCGGGGCTTCCCAAGGGGCTTCCCAAGGGGCTTGCCAAGGGGCGAACGGCGGTCTGGCGCGTCGAGCGCTGAATCCTCGCTTCAGATATGGACGCGGAGCCGACATTCTGATGCAATACGCACGCAGTGAACTGAAGGGAGCAGGCGATGCGCAAGGCTTTGGTGGGACTGGTGTTGGCCGTGGCGGCGACCGTCGGCGCGGCGAAGCTGGCCTTCGAACTGACGACGAATACGAATACCGGCCCGGTCAACGAAGCCTGGGCGCAGGGCACGGCGGAGTTCCGGGCCTGGAACAACGTGCGCTGGACCGCCTGGATCGCCAACGGCGAATTCGTGCAGATTCCGGAGGATGCCGCGAGTTGGCACCGCCATTCCGGCCCCAGCATCGACTTCGTGGATTGGGAAGGCGTGCCGGTCCAGGCCAGGGTCGATGGCGACGCCTTTCTGCTGGCCGAGCACGGCGACTGGAACGGCCATGTGGAGCAGTCCGAGGCCATACGCTACCGTGATTGGGAAGGCATCCGACAGCTTCGAACTGTCGCGCAATTGAGCCGCTAAAGCGGACCGAACGATTTCCTTTGAACTTGACGGCGTCTTGCCCTATGCTACGGCGCGCGTGAGACATTGCACGCCAAAAGCACAAGGACAATTCGCTACCCTGTGATCGTCGCAAACGTGTTGCCTGGAGTATTTGTGTTGCCTGGAGCATTTGCGGACATGCATATGGGCACGTGTCCATGATGCCGTTCCGCGCGCTTGCTTCCGTATCTGCCGACATTGGCGCGCTGACCCGGCTTCCCGTACTATTTTCCCGATACCTGTATATCGGTCTCTTCCCGGTCCTTCCCCAAAGCGTCCTTGCCCAGGGCTGGGACATGCGCGAGGGCGTGACCGACATCAGCCAGCGCATCCAGACGCTGCACCACATCAGCCTGTTCATCTGTCTCGCAGTCGGCATCGTCGTATTCGGCGCGATGTTCTACACGATCATTGCGCACCGGCGTTCCGTGCATCCCGAGCCCGCCAACTTCCACGAGAGCACGAAGGTGGAGGTGATCTGGACGCTGATCCCCACGCTCATCCTCATCGGCATGGCCGTGCCGGCGACCATCACCCTGCGCGACATCGAGGACAACAGCGACGCGGATGTCACCGTCCTGATCACCGGATCCCAGTGGAAATGGCACTACCAGTATGTCGATGCCGGGATCGGCTTCTACAGCAATATGTCCACGCCAACGGAGCAGATCAACAACGAGCAGGAAAAGGGCGAGCACTACCTGCTGGAGGTGGACAATCCCCTGGTGATTCCGTCCGGGCTCAAGGTTCGCTTCCTGACCAGCTCCGACGACGTGATCCACTCCTGGTGGGTGCCGGATTTCGCCGTGAAACAGGACGCGATCCCCGGGTTCATCAACGAAGCCTGGACCCTGGTCGACGTGCCGGGCATCTACCGCGGTCAGTGCACGGAACTTTGCGGCATGAACCACGCCTACATGCCCGTGGTCGTGGAGGTGGTGCCGGCGGAGGAGTTCAACACCTGGATAGAGGATCAAAGAGTCGCCATGGAACTGGCGGGAGAGGCCGCCGTGGCCGCCCGCAGCCGCGACTGGTCCATGGAAGAACTGATGCCCATGGGCGAAGCGGTCTACCTGCAGCACTGCGCCACCTGCCATCAGCCGGACGGCTCAGGCCAGGGCATCACGTACCCGGCCCAGGCCGGCAGCCTGATCGCCACCGGGCCCGTGGATGTGCATATCGACCGGGTCCTGAACGGCGTGGTGGACACCGAAATGCAGGCCTGGGCGCCGCAGCTGTCCGACCTGGACATCGCCGCGGTCATTACCTACGAGCGCAACGCCTTCGGTAACGACATGGGCGACCTCGTCCAGCCGCTCACCATCTACAATTCCCGCTAGGTTGCCGACCATGATTGCTCACGCAGACACCATACCCCCGGCAAGACATCCGCTGATTGCCTGGATCCTGCGCTGGATCCTCACCACCAACCACAAGGAGATCGGCACTCTTTACCTGTGTCTGAGCTTCGCGATGTTCATTGTCGGCGGCGCCATGGCCATGGTGTTTCGCCTGGAACTGGCGCAGCCGGGCCTGCAGTACGTCGGGGCCGACTTCTACAACCAGATGGTGACCCTGCACGGCCTGGTCATGGTATTCGGGGCCGTGATGCCGGCCTTCGTGGGTCTGGCCAACTGGATGGTCCCGCTGATGATCGGCGCTCCGGACATGGCGCTGCCGCGGCTGAACAACTTCAGCTTCTGGATCCTGCCGTTTGCCTTCTTCATGCTTCTGTCCTCGCTCTTCATGCAGGGCGGGGCGCCGAACTTCGGCTGGACGCTGTACGCGCCGCTGTCCACCACCTACGGACCGCCGAGTACCGACTACCTCATATTCGGCGTGCACCTGATGGGTATTTCGTCGATTCTCGGCACCATCAACATCATCGTCACGATCTTCAACCTGCGCGCGCCCGGCATGACCCTGATGAAGATGCCGCTGTTCGTGTGGACCTGGCTGATCACCGCCTTCCTGTTGATCATGGTCATGCCGGTTCTGGCGGGCGCGGTCACCATGATGCTCACCGACCGGCACTTCGGCACCAGCTTCTTCTCGGCGGCGGGCGGCGGCGACCCGGTGATGTTCCAGCACGTGTTCTGGTTCTTCGGCCATCCCGAGGTCTACATCATGATCCTGCCGGGCTTCGGTGTCGCCTCGCAGATCATCCCGACCTTCGCCCGCAAGAAGCTCTTCGGCTACCACTCGATGGTCTACGCGACCGCCTCGATCGCGATCCTGTCGTTCGTCGTCTGGGGGCACCACATGTTCACCACCGGGATGCCCCTGGTGGCCGAGCTGTTCTTCATGTACATGACCATGCTGATCGCAGTACCCACCGGGGTGAAGGTCTTCAACTGGGTGGCCACCATGTGGCGGGGCTCGATGACCTACGAGACCCCCATGCTGTTCGCGCTGGGCTTCGTGGTGATGTTCACCATCGGAGGATTCTCCGGGCTGATGCTGGCGATCGCGCCCGCGGATTTCCAATACCACGACACCTTCTTCGTGGTCGCTCATCTGCACTACGTGCTCTACCCGGGAGCGATCTTCGCGACGATGGCGGCGATCTACTACTGGCTGCCCAAGTGGACCGGGAACATGTACAACGAGCGTCTCGGCAAGATCCACTTCTGGTCGGCCGTGTTCGGCCTGAACCTGACGTTCTTCCCGATGCACTTCGCCGGGCTGGGCGGCATGCCGCGGCGCATCGTGGACTACGCGCTGCCGTATGCGGACCTGAACATGGTCTCGAGCGTCGGCGCCGGGATTCTCGGCCTGACCCAGTTCCTGTTCCTGTACATTGTCGTGGACGCGGTAAGGGGCGGTACCGGCAAGGCCACCGGCCAGGTATGGGACGGCGCCGAAGGGCTGGAATGGACCTTGCCGTCGCCGGCGCCCCTGCACAGCTTCCATAAACCGCCGCAGGTGGACTGAACCATGGGGATTGGCGCCAGGATTGCTTGCTTCGTTGACCGGGTCGCCGGGGCGGGGTTGTGACGGACCGGCAGACAGATCGCCAAGCGCGGTTGCGCAGGCACACGACGCTGCTTGCTGTAATGGCGGTGGGCATGTTCGGTTTCGCCTTCGCGCTGGTACCGCTCTACAACATTTTCTGCGAAATCACCGGCCTGAACGGCAAGACGTCCGGAGAGGCCGCGCCCGACATAGCCGCCACCGCACCCTCATCGGAGACGATTTCGGGCTCCGCCGAACGCGAGGTGACCGTACAGTTCCTGGCCCATGTGAGCCGGGGGATGCCGTGGGAGTTCAGGCCCACCGAAACCCGCGTCCGCCTGCAACTCGGGGAGGTGACGGAGACGCAGTATTTCGCCCGCAATTTCGCCAACACGGAGTTTACCGGCCAAGCGGTTCCGAGCGTCACCCCCGGTTACGCCGCCCGCTACCTCCACAAGGTCGAGTGCTTCTGCTTTACGCAGCAGGAGCTTGCCGCAGGCGAGGAGATGGACATGCCGGTGTATTTCTACGTCGGCGAAGACCTGCCGTCGGATATCGGCACGCTGACCCTCTCCTACACGATGTATCCGGTTTCGTCCGGGACCCGGCCCGTGTCCGGCGCGCCCGAAACGGCCGGTGGGACGATGTCGATGGACCATTCGGAGCATTCCGTCCTATGAGCGACTCTCACGACACGAACGGCACTCCGCGCTACTACGTTCCTCACAGCAGCGTCTGGCCCATCGTCGGCTCGATCGCGCTGTTCATCACCGCCTTCGGCGCGGCAACGTTCATCCAGCAGAGCACGGACAAGGTGCTGACGGCCACGGGTACCTCCGGCGAGATCATCTTCTATGTGGGGCTTGCCGCAATCGCCTTCATGATGATCGGCTGGTTCGGGGCGGTCATCAAGGAGTCGCTGCAGGGGCTGGTGAGCGGCCTGATGGACCAGTCGTACCGTCAGGCCATGATGTGGTTCATCGTTTCCGAGGTGATGTTCTTTGCGGCGTTTTTCGGAGCGCTGTTCTATGCGCGCCTCATCTCGGTGCCGTGGCTTGCGGGCGCCGGCGACAAGCTGGAGACGCACCTGTTTCTGTGGCCCGATTTCGCCGAAACCTGGCCACTCTTCATGACACCGGGAGGTACCGCCACGGAGGCGATGGCGGCCTGGGGGCTGCCCTTCATCAATACCGTCATCCTCGTCACCAGCAGTGTCACCGTGACGTTCGCGCACTGGGCGCTGAAGAAGAACCAGCGCGGAGCGCTGCAGGCCTGGCTGGGACTGACAGTGGCCCTGGGAATCGTCTTCCTGATTCTGCAGGGTGTGGAGTACGTCCATGCCTACTCGGATCTCGGCCTGAACCTGTCCGCGGGCATTTACGGCTCCACCTTCTTCATGCTGACCGGATTCCACGGCGCCCACGTCACGCTGGGCGCGACGATGCTGGCGGTCATGCTGATCCGCATCTTCCGGGGGCACTTCACCCCGGAGAACCACTTCGCATTTGAAGCGGCCAGTTGGTACTGGCACTTCGTGGACGTGGTCTGGCTGTTCCTGTTTACGTTCGTCTACTGGTTCTAGGGGACCGGGACGATGAATCGAGTGACGAATCCGTATGCCAGCAGTGCGAGCAGGGCGATGGCCAGCGCGACGCGAAGACTGAGCGACTGGACGGTGCGCCGGGTCGCGCCGCGGTCGCGCACCAGGAAGTACAGCCCGCCGCCGAGGCTGGCCATGATGCCGATCATCACGGCGATGATGAGAATGTCGAGCATTTTGGGGCGGGTCCGTCAGGAAAGGGGCTCCATCGAATCAAGAGCATGAGTTGATGTCAAGAACCGCGGAAATCAGGCTGACCGTCGATCTCGACCGGGACAACGTGCCCACGGCGATCGCCTGGGAGGCTTCTGAGGCGGAGTCGGACGGTCCGACTCAATGCCAATCGATGATGTTGTCGCTGTGGGACGCCGAGCGCCGAACCATGGCGGCGATCGATCTGTGGGCGAAGGAAACCACCGTCGACGACATGAATCTCTTCTTCTACCAGACGTTTCACCAGATGGCCGAAACGTATCAACGCGCCACGCGAAACCGTGAGCTGGCCAAGCTCATCCACGAGTTCGGCGAGCGCTTCGGCGGCTCCGTCGGGCTGGTGGGCAACGGCGCCGCCAACGGGCGTCAGGGGAAGCTGGTGGACCTGGTCGCCATGGCCGAACAACGGAGCGGCGGATAGATGGGCGTATCGCTTGTACCCACGCTGAAGCTGCTCCGGCCGACGGCCATGATCGCCGGGACCGCGTTCGTGGGCCTGCTGTTCGGCTACTGGCTCAACAGGACGTTCGTGCCGGGCACCGAACCGCTGCAGCCGATCAATTTCAGCCATCAGATTCACGCCGGGCTTTACCAGATCGACTGCCTCTATTGCCATACCAATGCGCGCAAGTCCGCCTCGGCGGGCGTACCGCCGGTGAGCAAGTGCGTCGGCTGCCATGAGCTGGTCGTGCCGGATCGGCCGCAGATCAGGCTGGTCATGGAGTACTGGGAGAACCAGGAGCCGATTCCCTGGGTCAAGGTCCACGATCTGCCGGATTTCGTCCACTTCCCGCACAATCGCCACGTGGCCGCCGGGCTGGAGTGCCAGGAGTGTCACGGCCCGGTGGAAACCATGGACGTGGTTTCAAGGCAGGCGCCGGTGGAGATGGGTCTGTGCCTGACATGCCACAAGGATCACCAGGTGGAGTTCGGGCTCGACTGCCTGACCTGCCACAAGTGAACAGGGGACAAGGGTATCCAGATGGCCAGCATTGACCGCAGAGACTTCCTGAAACTGGTGGGCGCCGGCGGCGTGGGCACCGGTGCCGGGTTCATGTTGCGCGAGGCGATCAAGCACCCGGTGGAAAACCTGGTTCCCTATCCGACGCCGCCCGAAGACTTCAGTCCGGGCATCGCCACCTGGTACAACACGGTGTGCTCCATGTGCTCGGCGGGCTGCGGCATCACCGTGCGCACCCGCGAGGGCCGTGCCAAGAAGATCGAGGGCAATCCGAACCATCCGGTGAGCCAGGGGCGGCTGTGCGCCAGGGGCCAGGCCGGGCTGCAGGTGCTCTACAACCCGGATCGCGTCACCACGCCGTTGCGGCAGACGGGGGAGCGCGGATCCGGCAATTGGCTGCCCCTGACCTGGACCGAAGGTCTGGCGCAGCTTTCGGGACGCCTGGGCGAACTGCGCGCCAGCGGGCAGGGCGACTCCGTATGCCTCCTGAGCGCAGGCGTTGGCGGACACATGCATGGACTGTTCGAGCAGTTTGTGTCCTCCATGGGCTCGGACCGGCTGGTGTACTACGACTACGACCATCCCCATGAACTGATGGCGGCGATGAACCGGCTGTTCGGGGCGGCGCAGCTTCCCTATTTCGATCTCGGCAATACGCACTACCTGGTTTCGTTCGGCGCCGACTACCTGGGCACCTGGTTGTCGCCGGTCCATCATGGTCTGGGCTTCGGACGAAGCCGCCAGGGCGGAGACGGCGGAAGGGGACGGTTCGTTCAGGTCGAGCCGAGGATGACGGTGAGCGGGGCGGCGGCCGATGAGTGGATTCCCGCCAATCCGGGCACCGAAGGCATTCTCGCGCTGGCCATGGCCAACCGGATTGTCAGCCAGGGGGTTTACCAGGGCGAGGACAGCGACGCCTGGGCGGCGGCGCTGGCGCCTTATTCCTCAGATGCAGCCGCAGAACAGACCGGCATCGCCGCGGATACCATTACGCGGCTGGCCGATACCTTTGCGGAATCGCGGCCGAGCTTGGCCATCGGCGGAGACGGCGCGGCCCGGCACAGCAACGGCACCAGTGCGCTGACCGCCATCACCGCGCTCAACTACCTGGCCGGTAATCTCGGTGTCGAGGGCGGCCTGATCTTCAATCCCGAACCCGTGGCGGGGCAAGGTGCCGCGGCACGCCACGCCAGTCACCGTTCGATGCTCGCGCTTGCCGACGATGCCCGTCAGGGCCGGATCCAGGTGCTGATCGTCAACCAGACCAACCCGGTATTCTCGCTTCCGGCCGCGTCAGGCATCAGGGAAGCGCTGGCCGGGATTCCGCTCATCGTCAGCCTGTCGAGCTTCATGGACGAGACCACGGCCATGGCCGACCTGGTCCTGCCGAGCCATACCTGGCTCGAGAGCTGGGGCGACAATTTCCCCGAGCCGGGCGTGGGGTTCCGGGCCGGCGCCATTTCCCAGCCGGTGGTTTCGCCGCTCTACGATACTCGCGACACCGGAGATACGCTGCTGATGGTTGCCGCTGCGGCGAACCCGGACGGCGGGCTCTCCTGGGCCTCGACGGAAGAATATCTGCGGGACCGGTGGCGAGGCATTTTCGAGCCGGACGGTGCGGGCCCCGAGGAGGACGCCGCGACGGATGTACAGGGTGACGTAGCGGATGCCGACCAGGATGCCCCGGCGGACGCCGCCCAGGACGCCCAGGCGGATGCTGCCGAGGATGTCCCGGCGGTTGTCGCCGAAGGCGCCCAGGCGGATGCCGCAGAAGGCGCCACCGCGGATGCCGAGGGTGTTCCCGCGGAGGCCGCCGCAGTGGCCGCGGACCCGGACCCGGCCGGCTGGATGCCCGATGCCTTCGACGAATTCTGGAATTCCCTCCTGCGGGCCGGCGTCTGGGGCGAGAATACCCGCGCAGTACCCGGCCCCGTCACGGTGGATGCCGGGGTCATCGATGCAATTGGCGTGGACGTCCCCGAGTTCGCCGGGTCGAGCGACAGCTACCCCTTCATCCTGCAGCCCTACCTGACAGAGACCATGCACGACGGCAGCGGCGCGAACCTGCCATGGATGCAGGAGTTGCCCGATCCGCTGACCAGCGTCGTCTACGGTTCGTGGCTTGAAATAAACCCGGCCACGGCTGAGGAACTGGGATTGCGGGACGGCGACCTGGTTGACATCGAGTCGCCCGGCGGAACCATTTCCGCACCGGTGCTGACCTACCCAGGGATCATGCCGAATGTGGTGGCCATGCCCATCGGGCAGGGCCATACGGAATACGGCCGTTACGCCGCCGGCCGCGGCTCCAATCCCATCGAAATACTGGCCTCGCAGATGGACGCCGAGACCGGGGGGCTGGCCTGGAATGCCACCCGCGTGCGGCTCAATCCCACCGGCCGGCGCGCCAACATCGTACGCACCAGCGGCCTGTCGCGGGATCTGGGCAGGGGGATCATCCAGACCACGGCTTCGGGCGAGGAAGAGCACGCAAGCACGAACCTGCGCAGTATTCCAATCACGGTGGAACCGGCATGAGCTTCATCGACGACTTTCTGGCCAGTTGGCGGGAGTACCGGGAGCCCGGTTACTACGATTCGTTCGACTACCACTGGACGATGACGATCGACCTGGACCGGTGCACCGGTTGCGGCGCGTGTGTCACCGCCTGCCAGGCCGAGAACAATATCCCCATCGTCGGCGAGAACGCGCTGGCCCGTGGCCGCGAGATGCAGTGGATCCGCATCGAGAAGTACTGGGAAGGCGAATTTCCCGACGTCAAGCTGCGCTTCATCCCGATGCTCTGCCAGCACTGCGATGCGGCGCCCTGCGAAACGGTCTGTCCCGTGAGTGCGACCTACCATAACCAGGACGGCCTCAACGCCCAGGTCTACAACCGCTGCATCGGCACCCGATCGTGTGCCGTGTACTGCCCCTACGAGGTGCGTTACTTCAATTACAACAACCATCACTGGGACGCGCCGCTGGAGCAGCAGTTGAATCCCGACGTGTCCGTGCGGGAAAAGGGCGTGATGGAGAAATGCTCGTTCTGCATTCAGCGCATCCGCCAGGCCAAGGACGTGGCCAAGGACGAGGGCGGCAGGCGCGTGCAGGACGGCGAGGTACAGCCGGCCTGCGTGCAGACCTGCCCCACGGAAGCGATGGCATTCGGCGACCGCAACGACCCGGAGAGTCGTGTTTCGCAAATCATGGCCGATGAGCGGGCGTACCACGTACTGGAAGATCTGAACACGGCGCCGTCCGTGGTCTACCTGAGGAAGGTGGAAGGCGATGTCGTCTGACGCGCGGCCGCAGGAACTGAGTTACGCCGACGTCAACCGGGACGTCGTCCGTTCCCTGGTGGAGACGGGCTCGAAGTACTACATCACCCTGGCGTGCTCCATCGCGGTCATGCTGGCGTGCTTCTTCTTCCCCTGGTTCTATCAGCTCTACTACGGAATCGGTGCGGCCGGGGTCAACCACCCCTCGGTCTGGGGCACCTACCTCGCCAGCTTCATTTTCTGGATCGGCCTGAGCCACTCGGGAACGCTGCTGTCCTGCGTGCTGCACATCACCAACAGCGAGTGGCGCAAGGCCATGTACCGCAGCGCGGAGGCCATGACGCTGTTCTCGCTGATGGTGGCGGCGATGATGGTGATGGTGCACGTGGGCCGGCCCTGGTTCATCCACTGGGCCCTGCCGTACCCCAACCAGATGGAGATGTGGCCCAACTTCCGTTCGCCGCTGATGTTCGACGTGATGGCGATCACCACCTACCTGACGGGCAGCTCGATCTTCATCTACATGGGATCGATTCCCGATTTCGCCGCCGTCAGGGACCGCACAGCGGGCTGGCGGCATCACATGTACGTGGTGTTGTCGCTGGGCTGGCGCGGTACGGATCTCGAATGGCACCGCCTGCGCTGGGCCTACACGTTCCTGGCGGTATTGATCATCCCGCTGGCGGTCTCGGTGCACAGCATCGTGTCCTGGGACTTCGCCCTGTCCATCGTGCCGGCGCTGCACCAGACCATCTTCGCGCCGTACTTCGTTGTGGGCGCCATCTATTCGGGCACGGCCGGGATTGTGACCGTGATGTACTTCTTAAGAAAGTACATGAACTTTGAGCAGTATATTACTAAGGTACATTTCGATAATCTCGGGAAACTGCTCCTGGTCCTGTCGCTCATCTGGACCTACATCAACATCGTGGAGATCTTCACGGGCTGGTACGGAGGCACGTCCACGGAGGGCGAGGCCATCCGGTACCGGCTGTTCGGCTACTACGCCCCGCTGTACTGGGAGATGATCCTGTTCTGCGCCGTGGCTCCGTTGCTGATGATCTCGAAGCGGTTCAGGACGTCGTTCGTCCCGATGCTGATCCTGTCCATCCTGATCAATATCGGCATGTACACCGAGCGCTTCCTGATCGTCGGCACGTCGCTGTCGCGTCAGTACCTGCCCGACGCCTGGGGGCTCTACGTGCCGAGCCTGGTCGAGCTTTCGATCATCGTGGGCTCGGTGGCCATGTTCATCACGCTGTTCCTCATCTTCGTGAAGATCTTCCCCAGCGTGTCCATCTACGAGGTCAAGGAGACGCTGCCCGAACCCGAACCCGACACCCCGGCCGGAGAGCCCGAATGGCAACCCACGCACTAGGCCTTTTCGAGACGCCGTCCGAAGCGCTCGCCGCCGCGGGCGAGTTGAAGGGCAGCGGGTTCGGCCAGCCTTCGGTGATTTCGCCGATTCCGCTGGAAACGGCCGAGGAGGTGCTGGGCGAGAAGAAATCCGTGATCAAGCGATTCACGTTCTTCGGTGCGTTGTTCGGCGGCCTGGGCGGCTTCGCGCTGGCTGCCGGTACGGCGGTACTGTACCTGCATCCCACGGGGGGACGGCCGATCATCACCTGGCCGCCGTTCCTGATCATCACCTACGAGATGACGATCCTTTTCGGCATCCTGGCCACGGTCATCGGATTCCTCATCAGCGCCCGGTTCCCGGCATTTCGCGATCGCATCTACGTCCCCGAGGCGGCCGTGGACAGGTTCGCCGTGGCCGTGCCTTGCGAGGACCAGGGTGTGTTCGAACGGGCGGCGGCGATCCTGCGCGGCGCCGGCGCCGAGGAGGTCCGGGAGGTGACGGAGTGACGCTCATGAACGGCCGCAAAGCGAAGCCCGTGGGGTACGGTGCGCCATCGCCCATCGGGGGCGGCGGAGCCGCGGTCGCGAGGGGCGGCGGCGCGAAGGTCGCTGAGGGCGGCGGAGCGAAGGTCGCTGAGGGCGGCGGAGCGAAGGTCGCTGAGGGCGGCGGCGCGAAGGTCGTGAGGGGCGGCGCAACGGAGGGCGGCGTCGCGAAGGGCGTCGCGGCGACGCCTGGGAAACGTTTCAGCGTCGCCGTCACTGTGCCCGTTCTGCTGGGCCTGACAACGGTTGCCTGGGCGTTTCCGTGGGACAAGGACATGGTCGATCAGCCGTCGGCCAAGCCGCAGGAATCCGAGGCGCCCATGGACGCCGCGGGCGTTCCGGTGATAGGCGGCGAGACGATGCCCGCGCCCACCACGGAAGCGGGAATGTTCGAAGCCAAGGACGCCGCCGTATTGCTGGAGAACCCCATCCCCGCGACGCCCGAATCCGTGGCATTCGGCCAGTACCTGTACGAGATCAACTGCATGGTGTGTCATGGCCCGGAAGGGCGGGGAGACGGGCCGGTGGGCTTGCTGCTGGCGACCTCGCCGGTGGACATGAACGATGCCTATACCCAGGACCAGGGCGACGGACAGTTGTTCTTCACCATCACCCGAGGGCGCGTGACGATGCCCTATTACCGTGACGCCCTCAGCGTGGAAGAGCGCTGGCACGTCATCAATTACATGCGCGCCACGTTCCGATTCCCGTCGCAAGTCGCCGAACCCGCGGCGCCGATCGCCAGTCCCGTGGCGCCGATTGGCGAACCTGCGGCCCCGGCCGGCGAGTCCGCGGCACAACTTGGCGAACCTGCGGCACAGATTGCCGCAACTGCGGCACAGATCGGGGAATAGACTCAGATGGCTTCCACAACCCGCACGATGCTTGCTCCCCGCTGGGCGTTCTGGCTGTTCGCCGCGCTGTTCGTGGCGGGAATCGCGGCCCTCGTCACGGGTGCGAACAATGGCTCGCGGCCCGATATCGGCCTGCTGACCGCGTCGTTCCTGTTCCTCATGGGCATCAGCCAGACCGGAGTGGTGTTCTGCGCCATGACGCGCCTGGTGAAGGCCCAGTGGTCGAAGCCCTACTACCGCCTCGCCGAGTTGAGCACGCTGGCGTTCCTGCCGTTCGCGGTGGTGGGATTCCTGCTGATCTATGCCTACGGGCGCGACGAACTCTTCTACTGGCTGAACCCGTCGCCCGAAGAGCACCTGAGCCCATGGCTCAACAGTACGTTCCTGCTGTACAGGAACCTGTTCGGACTCGCGCTGTTCTACGGTCTGGCGGTGTACTACGCCTACAAGGGGCTGCAGCCGGACCTGGCCGGGTCCGACGGGGGGAGCGCCGATCACCGCAAGGTCGAGGGGCAGCTTTACCTGCTGTCGCCCTTCGTCCTGCTGGGTTACGTGATCTGCAACACCTTCTTCGCGTGGGACTTCGGCATGATGCTGGTGGCCCACTGGCACAGTACCGTGTTCCCGATCCTGTTCTGGTTCGGCAACATATTCGCGGGCACCGCCGCGCTGATCGTCTTTCCGGCACTGCTGGGAGGGCCGAAATCCGCCAATTCACCCTTCGGGATGGACCAGATCAAGAGCCTGGGCATGGTCGTCACCGGCTTCACCCTGATGTGGCTGTATTTCTTCTGGGCGCAGTTCTTCGTGACGTGGTTCGGCAACCTGCCCCACGAGACCGAACCGCTCTGGCGGCAGATGTACGGGCATTACGCGCCGTATTTCTGGACCATGATGTTCTGCTGCTTCTTCATCCCCTTCGTGGCGTTCGTCTTCGCCTTCGTCAAGCGCTCCATGTGGACCATGGGGATCCTTGCCATCGGGATCAACCTGGGGATCTGGCTATACAAGTACCTCACCGTGGTGCCCGTGTTCTCGCCTGACGATACGCCGTTCAGCAGTTGGGTGGACATCGGCGTTTCGGTCGGAATGGCGGCGGGCTTCATCGCCGCCGTGATCGCCCTGGCGAACCGGCTGCCGATCTATTCGCACTGGGAACTGGCGCTCAAGCCGGAACCGAGGCACTGATCGCAAGCGTTGTCCGTTGGTGCTGGGCCAGCAGCGGCGCTGCCAAGGCTCGGCGAAGGGGCGTTGCTACGCCAGAAAATATCGGCAGCGCAGTGTACGGACCCACCTTTTCATGGTGAGATTTAACCGGACGCAGCGCAATTTGGGGGGATTTGACACTGACGATACCCGAAGCCGGGCTACGACGCTGGCGGTGCGGCTTTGACGGTCTGGCAAACACACTTCGCCGCAATTACGATATCTGACATTGCATGTTGGATACTGATCTGTTCGCTGCGCTGACGCGGGTACGTTTGCTACGAGGATCGGACACTTGACACCGGAACATCTTGGCAAGCTCATTGAAGGCGGCGAAACGCTCGCGGTCGAATTCAAGAGTGAAGTACGGGCGCCGTTCACTGATCGCGAACTCGTCGAGACGGCGGTTTGCCTGGCCAACCGAAGCAGCAACGGTCCTGGTTGGTTGCTCATCGGCGTCGAGGACGACGGTCGCGTCAGCGGCGCCCGCCCGCGCCACGAGCACGGCGGAACAGATCCCCTCCGCGTTCAGGCGCTGATCGGGAACCGGACTCGCCCTTCGCTTTCGGTGCGCGCCGAAGTGGTCCCGCTTCACGGTCGGGAGGTTCTCGTGGTTGAGATACCGACCCTCCGCCAGCCGGTCGGGACGTCGGACGGGCACTACCTGCGCCGGATCGTCGGCGGTGACGGCAAGCCGGCCTGCGTTCCGTTTCACTTCCACGAGATGCAGTCACGGCAAGCCGATCTGGGCTTGCTCGACTACACGGCACTTCGGTTGGATGCCGTCGGTTTCAATGCGCTGGACCCGCTGGAGTTCCACCGCTACCGTCGTGCGATCCGCGAAAATCGGCACCGCGGCGACGAGGCCCTCCTGGAACTCGGCGACCTCGAACTTGCCAAGGCCTTGGGCGCCGTGGAAGAAGTGGCGGGAAATGCCGAAGTCCGGGTCGTCGGCCTGCTCCTCTTCGGTCGCGAGTCTGTGCTCTCATCCCACTTGCCTGCTCACGAGGTCGCGTTTCAGGCGCTCTCGGATACCGATGTGCAAGTCAACGACTTCTTCCGGTGGCCGTTGCTTCGCGTCATGGAAGAGCTGGAGGCGCGCTTCCGGGCCCGTCGCCGTGAGCGGGAGGTTCTTGTCGGAATGTCCCGCGTGGGCGTGCCCAACTACCCCGAACGCGCCTTCCGGGAGGGCGTCGCCAACGCGCTGACGCATCGCGACTACACGCGCCTCGGCGCGGTGCACGTGCAGTGGCGCCGCGACCGGCTCGAAATATCGAATCCCGGCGGGTTCCCTGAAGGCGTGCGGCTGGACAACCTGCTCGTGACCCAGCCGCGTCCACGGAACCCGCTGCTGGCGGATGCCTTCAAGCGGGCCGGAATCGTCGAGCGGACGGCGCGCGGCATCGACACGATATTCGCGGAGCAGATTCGAACGGGCCGCCCGGCGCCGTCCTACGCGAGGAGCACGGAAACGGATGTCGTGCTGGAGCTTCCCGGCGGCGAGGCCAATCTCGGCTTCGTGCGCATGGTGGCGGAGCGGAGTCGGACGGGACGTCCGTTTTCGCCGGACGAGTTGCTGTTGCTGAATGCGCTGGGGAGCGGGCGCCGCATGACGGCGTCCGATGCGGCGGCGGCAATCCAGAAGGGGAAAGACGACGCGGAGAGCGTCCTGAAACGGTTGTCCGGGAGTGGGCTTGTCGAAGTGCGCGGCACCGCTGGGCGGAAGGTATTCCATATCTCGGAAGCGACGAGTTCACGGCTGCGCGATCGAACCGATGTCCGGCGAGGCCGGGTCGAACCGATCCGGCACGACGAGGCGATACGCCGCCACGTTGAAGATCACGGCCCGATTTCACGTGGCGAGGTGGCGGAGCTCTGCGCCATCTCGGCGCCGCAGGCGTACAGGCTGCTCAAGAAGATGGAGTCGGAGGGCACGCTCCGCCGGATCGGCACTCGGGGAAGGGGCGTCCGGTATGCGCGAAACGTATAGGGAAACGCACGGAAATGCACGCCGTGCGTTTGGGAAAAGCACGCGTGCGTTTCGGTGTGTGTTTGCTTGGATAACACCATAGTAAGATGGGTCTACCGGCGGATGGCTGCGTGACGCTCCTCCCCCGCGAAACCATCGCCGATGGGCGTGTAGCGGCGATGGTCCATGCCAGTATCGGGCAGATTGGCCGCGGCCAGGTTCACATGACGGCGCCATCCCTCGGGAAGAAACGCAGGATCCCGATCATCAACGCGTTGGCGGCAATGATGACGCCCGCCACGATGACGAGGAAACGCGTCATCGCGGCCTGACCGGCGCTGATGCTGGCTTGCAAATCGGATCGAGTGGTATCGATGCTGGCCTGCAGTTCGGTCCGTACGGCGTCGATGCGGACCTCCAGACCGTCGATGCGCGCGTCCAGCCTCGCGACCGCAGCGTCGAAGTGCTGCACGGTCACGAATTGTCCGGTGAATTTGTCCATGGCATCCACGATGGCGTCGGCCTGCCTGGCCTCGACGCCTGCGGCCTTCAGCCTGCGGGCAACGGAAAGTGTATCAGATGCTGTATTGGACATGGCGGATCCCCGTGCGGCGCTGGACGCGGGCGATAGCCCGTCGATTGAACAGGGAGTCAGGATAGAGCGCCCCCGATGCGGAACGGAAGTCCGATTTCTGGCGTGAATCGGCAGTAATGGGTAAGCGGTGTGGCTACGCTGCTTGGCTATCAGCTAGAGTGTGCGATTGAGAGAGTGGTGATTTCCGAATCCTCGATGAACTCCCAGTTCCGGTCCTGTCGAAGAACTTGCCGCCGGATGTACCGACGAAACGACTAAAGGTGATCCAAGTGGCCTATTTGAAATTTGAGCGGGTCCAGGAAAACGGGGAGAGGCTTGTTCATCCCGCTGGCGAAATCATGCTGGGAGGCCGCAACCTGATTTACGAAGCCTGGATCAATCAGGATCAACCTCTCGATAGGGGGTGGCACGTATCGGCGAGAGAGCTGGTTGAAATCAACGACGACGACCCCGCGCGGTATCTGCTAGTGGTCGACTGGAACCCCAGTTCTGAAACGTACATAGGTCTGGCGCAACTGCTCGATGTCTACGCTTATACATGGGCTCATGGCGGCGATGTGCCTTTGTGGACTCCTGTCATGTTTCGCATGCAAAGTCTGCTCGATCAGGAGGTCGAGAATCGGGAACAGAGACACCAGTTGCTGAACGCAGGGATTCCCGAGCCCGATCCAGGCGAACCAGATTTCCTCAGTTTTTTGTACCTAGCGGGCGAGGAAGGTGGCTGGGCGTGGCGACGAGGTCGCGGAACGAATGCGGCGGCGTTTTTGGAACCCGCTGCGCGGGATTACTTCCGGCCCTTTTTCTAGGCAGCGAATTTCACGCTGGATGACGGAATGAAGCCCTGCAAAGGTGCGGACGGGTTTTGAACCCGCGTTCAAAGGGGTGCGATCTTGGTACCCTGACATAGCGCTCTGCTCAATTCAGCGGCCAATTGGCTTCTCATTCGAACGCGGTCCCGCGACATCCCGGATCCCGGACACAAGGTGATTATCGAGAATACGCTCGGGGAAACGGTTTAGGTTTCGGTAAAGTATCGGGAGGACCAATTCAGTAATCTTCAGGAGAACGATATGAAAAGACTGATTATCTGCATCGCTGTTCTAGTGTCGTGTCCCGGAAATAAATGAGCAAATTCGTTCGATTTTGGCGAGGATCGATTCGGCGGTGGCGACCCAGGCGAAGGGGCTGGCTTGTGCATTGTATTGCTCCACGAAGGCGTTGATTTTGCGGGTCAGTTCCTTGACGCTGGAGAAGGAGCCGCGGCGGATGGCCTGTTGGGTGATGAGCCCGAACCAGCGTTCGACCTGGTTGATCCAGGAGGCGTGGGTGGGAGTGTGGTGCATGTGGTAGCGGGGTCGGCGCGCCAGCCACGCTTTGACCTTGGGATGCTTGTGGGTGGCGTAGTTGTCGACGATGAGATGGACATCGAGGTCCTTGGGCACGTTGGCGTCGATGTGGCGCAGGAAGGCGAGGAACTCCTGGTGCCGATGGCGTGGTTTGCACTGCGCGAGCACTTCCCCGGTGGCCACGTGCAGGGCGGCGAACAGCGTCGTGGGTGACCCCTTCGACGTAGCCCAGTCCCATGGGCAGCATCGGCTGGGTGTGCTGCAGGGCCTGGATTTGGCTTTTTTCGTCCACGCACTGTAGCGCGTCACCGAACAACGAAGCGCACGAGGAAGCGACGCAGTGACACAACACCGAATCATCCCCAACCGCCGGCGTCATGAACGCCCGTTGCCCTCGTCCACCGCCGATACCGCATCATCAACGTCGCGACACCTTCTCATCTTGATTGTCGCTGTAGAACGCACAGCACCACGGCGTGATCGGGCGGGTTCAGGTATAGCCCGACGATGTCGCGGACTTTTTCGATGAAGAAGGGGTCGTTGGAGAGTTTGAAGTGGCGTTGGCGGTGCGGTTGGACGCCGAACAGATCGAACCAGCGTTGCACGGTGGACTTGGAGATGCCGGTGTGTTCGGCCATGGACCGCACGCTCCAGTGCGTGGCGTTGGGCGGGGTGCTCTGAAGGGCGGTGTTGATCACTTCGGCGACGCGCTCGTCCTCATGCGTTCGGGGCCGACCGGGTCGCAGTTCGTCGTGCAGCCCGTGGAGGCCGAGGTCGAGGTAGCGTCGGTGCCATTTGCCGACGGTCACGTTGCTCAGGCCCATGCGCTTGGCGATGGAGGCGTTGGACTCGCCGTGGGCACAGTCGAGCACGATCTGAGCTCGCTGCACGAGCCCATGAGGCAGTGAGCGGGAGCGGGCGATGCTGAGCAGTTGGTTTTTCTGTTCATCGGAAAGGGCGATGGGCACGACGGGACGACCGCGAGGCATGAGCGTACTCCTTGGAATGGACACGCTCATAATTACATAAATTATTTAAGGGACAATACTCTAGGTACCGCCTTAAGGCGGTCCAACACCCGGATCGTGCCCGTATTCGATGTGCCGGAGTCGGCATCTAGCAGGCAATGGTTGGGTGCCGCCGTCAGGAAACGCCGACGAATTTGCCAGACACCGTCTGGCGAATCGGTGGCCCCCATTCCAGCGAAACTCCGCGGACGCCGTCCGCGGAGTTTCGCCTGCCAGTCTCGTCTCACGGATTCCACTCTCCTAGGAGCTTGCGCGGTAGAACGCTTGCGGTCGAAGCAAGTGGTAAATTTCACCCATATTCGCTCTCATTTTGTTTCGTCGTCCCATTATTCACATGATTTGCAGGCGTAATGTGTGGCGCTGTCCCATGAAAATTTTCTACGGCGCAAGCTCCTAGTCCGCCAATGTGCGACTACATTCGGTCAAGAACATGCATGCCCGTGAATTCTACGAAGCAGAAGCGGCTTCGCATCGGTGACCAATGGTATCGAGTAGATATGCTGTTTTTTCATCGACGACTGCGATGTTTTTTGTCATCGACCTGAAAATCGGCAGATTCACTCATACCGAGGCGGGACAAATGCACCTCTATCTGGACTATGCGCGGAAGCATTGGGTCCGCGAGGGCGAAACCCACCGGTTGGACTGAGTCTCTGTGTAGGATGGGCGCTCCTATCCGTAAGGGCCGAACGATGTTTATTGATGACATTCCAAACATTCTTGTCATAGTGCTCGACGTGATCACAATCGAAACAGCCGCGCCTTGTATTGTGCAACTGTTGACTGGATTACGGCGCAGACCGTATGGGAGAGAGACTTAACGTAGCCTCTCCTGCGGCTCCCCCAAATTCGTACAACCTGACGTAGTATGATTCCGTCACGTCAGCATCGAACACAATCTGCGAATTCAAACTATCACCTATATCGTCGCTATATTCTAGGAGTGTGTCGGTGCTGTCATAGAGGGCTAGCACTGTGTCGAATTGATAGTTACCGTCATCAGTTCCACCTACGGCGTTTATCTGATACCTGCTCCATTGAGCCTGTAGACCCAATTCATAGCTCCCCAGTTCATCCATTTCCAAGAATACGACTAGTGGCTGATCGATCTCCAATCGGCTGGATTCTTCCTGTTCATCACGAATGATACCTGCGGCTTTCAGGTGATCTTCAACAATCGCACTTAGCACGGATCGAGTTTCTCGTTCGGCGACTTCGCGTGCGGCTTCTCGTGCGGCATTTGGCGCTAATTCTTGCGATATCCTGCTTGCCTCTCTTGTAGCGGCCGTTGCGGCCGCCTGTGAGGCTGAATTGTTGATCTGGAGCGTCATGAACAGGAAGACGCCGCTGATCAGTATGCCGAAAAGCGCGATCATTGTCGCCGTAATCCCTACGTACAGGCCGCTGTTGTCGGACGATTTGGACGCTGCCTCGGCCAAGGCCTTTAGCATGGCCGTCGTGTAGCGAAGCACGCCCACGCCCAGCAGCACGATAATCGCCCCAACAAAAAGTACCAAAATTTCACCACTGCTCATGAGCTTCTCCTTCTTGTGCGTTCCTGCCGATGAAAACAAAAAAACCGGATATTGCCGTCTTCGTCTCTTCGTGACCAGACGGCAAAATTTGCTTGGACACTCGTTACATCAGGTAGGACCCCGTCCACATCAAGGCCTTGGGTCCGGTCAATTGTGTCCTTGATTTTTTTAGCGCTGCGCATACGGACCATTCTTCACCATCCAAGTCCTGCCCGTAAGCAGCAGTACCGGAAACCAAAAGCACAAAATCAAACGCTTCATACGAATCTCCTTTTTTCGATGGAGAATAGACCGCTTCATATGTTGGCCCCGATTTCCTTGGACGGTTGCATTCTACTCTGGCCCCGCCCCTCGCCACAGGACACCTTGGGTCATCCGGCCTATTGGAAGTAATGTGCCGGGCAACGGCAGCGCACATAGGGCGCTGCCACCTCGCCAAACCCAGGACTGGTTGTCGTTCGGGCACTCTCATCAAGGGCCGCCAGATAATCACATGTGCGCCTGCTCGTCTGGAGGAACTGAGATACATTTTCAGGCGGCGGTTCCACGTTGAGCCGACACCATGCGAGCTCTGCTTGCAAAGCAAACAGCCGGAGTCGGGAGCCAGAACCATGCGGACACCAAGACAACCGTAGGTTTTCCATTACGGATTCGCTCATGACGTCACCGTCATAGAAGCCTGGAATCTCGCACGGCCCGTTTACGCCGCTCTGAACGGCCGATGCGCTCGTAGACGAAGGTAGCGACGGTCCCGTTGCGCCCGAACTAGTGCCGACACTTTGCGCAGGCAGGGACTCGCCCTCGATTGCGCCTAGCACCTGCATGCCGAATCCCACCGCTTCCTCCGGCGGTACGCCCTCGATTACGGCCGCCGCGATTCCCGCTCCAGTTGCAATGCCCGCAATGGCTCGACCAATGCCAAAACCTGAATCGCTAGAACTGGCACGACCTCCAGCAGACGCAAGAATATCCGCAACCTCGAAATTCCCGTCGTCCGTCGCCGTATCAAAGGGGGTCATACCGGTAATGTCTTCTCTGTCAATATCTGCCCCAGCCTCAATCAAGATTTCAATGATCCTAGGATTCTGGTTTAGAGCCGCCAGATGCGCCGGTGTCCAGCGCAGATAACCCGTAGTTGCATTCACGTTCGCTCCAGCATCAAGCAAAGCTTGAATAATTTCTGGACTGTCATTAAAGAAAGAAGCAATAGAAAGTGCGGTCCAACCCAAACAATGTATATGAGAATCGTCAAGCAATTCGGAAAAACCCCGCGGCTGTCGCGCTGCAGCGTTTACGTCGGCTCCAGCCTGAAGTAACGTGTGTACAATCGATTCTTCATCCGCAAAGAAAGCGGCAACATGTAAAGGAGTGATTTCACACTCTCCTACTATTAACGCAGACGTTACCCTTTGATTAACATCACTGCCGGACGCGATCAACGCTCGAACCTGAGTAACATCGCCAATCGCGGCTGCATCGTGCAAAGGTGATGTACTCGGCAATGACGCGCATCCACTTAGATAAATTGCGAAAAAAGTGAAAATAAACCTATGCATTGTGGAATCTCCTATATGTGAATTTTCTCCGTGTTGTGATCACATGCGCCCAGCTATCGATTTATCTCTCGTCAGTTTGAATGTTTATTCGACCAATAGCGCGTAACTGTCCAAACAGGATCACAGTCGAGAAGCGCATTCAGGGCAGCAGGAAAACGCAGCTCGTTGACTACTGCTTGCAAAAATACATCACCTTCACAGTCGGGAGATTGAGCTGATGTTTGTGGTTCCAGTTGTCTCCGGAACCATTGTCAGCTCCTTCTTCACCCGGCCTCGCCGGATGATAGTATCGCCCCTCAAACTCAAGTCCTGTAACGAATACGGAGTTTTCGAATCCTTGAGTGTCGCCAAGGGTTTGACCAACCAAGCCAGCCGTGTTGGTGCCGATCAGGAACCGCCCATTGAGATCAGGAGTGTGCTCATTCGACCCGCACAATGCCCATCCATTGGGCGCAGCGGTCGATCCTCCATTTCCGACATAAGCAAGTACTGAGCCAGCGGGCATTAGTCGGGCGCCTTCTACCGCAGCCAGCCGATTTTCTATTGAAACGTAGCCCAACACGCCAGTAACAATGGCGGCAACGACAATGGTGGCGGCCGCAAGTTGTCTAAGCATAGTCACTTCTCCTGAGTTTTTTGTTTTTCCTAATTCACGTTCCCCGCCTTCACAGCACCGAAAAGCGCGCGAGCCAATTCCGAGGGTGTGCCATCCAGTCTTTTGAATTGCCAGACGCGGGGTTCTCGACAGGGCCTTTAGGCCGGCCTCCTATTCGACACATTTCGAGCACACTCGTTGCGCAGCGACGAAGGCCCGTCCCAAGAAACGCTGCACATGGTGTTTTGCTGACGAACTTGCACACGTGCGAGCATAGAAATCCGCGCGTGCTGATCGAGAGCAGAAACAGCTTCGTCGCGGATACCATGGGCAAACGGAAAATCTTAAGTGGGCCGCTGAACTGGGCCCGCAAAATAGAAGCGCAGGTGATCTCCAGACTAGCGCGTTGGAGGGTTTGACCTAATGCGGACTGGCGGACTGGCGGACTGGCGGACTGGCGGACTGGCGGACTGGCGGACTGGCGGACTGGCGGACTGGCGGACTGGCGGACTGGCGGACTGGCGGACTGGCGGACTGGCGGACTGGCGGACTGGCGGACTGGCGGACTGGCGGACTGGCGGACTGGCGGACTGGCGGACTGGCGGACTGGCGGACTGGCGGACTGGCGGACTGGCGGACTGGCGGACTGGCGGACTGGCGGACTGGCGTTTTTTTATTCTATCAAACATGCTCGCAAGCTTACTTGGCATCGGCGGCCGCTGCAACTCATACGGATCCGGTGAAATTGACGGTCATTGACAAAAGTCCGTAAATTCCTCAATATCCGCGTTTTCCGATTATATGGGAAATTTCGATGGTTGCGGCAACCGCCACAGAATTCGCTCGGCGATTCGGACGCTACAGGGAAGCGGCGCAGCGAGAACCCGTGGCCATCACCAGCCATGGGCGGGTCAGCGGTTATTTCGTATCGGCCCGCGAATACGCCGAACTGGAACGGCTGCGAGCCTTTGAGCGGCAGGTGTACCGCCTCGAAGATTTGCCGGCCGAGATTGCCGAGGCCATCGAGGTGGCCCGCATGGATCCGGCACACAACCATCTCAACGATCTCCTGGACGCCGACTGATCCGCTGGCGGGGCAAGGACGATCGCGTACCCCGAGCCAGAGGTCGGCCTTGTAGTTTCCTATTCGTACCTATGGAGTGATGAAGCGGACGCCGGCCATGTGGAGGGTCGAAAACCTCGGCCGTGCGCAATTGTCATGGCCGTGCAACACCTCGAAGAGCGGCCGCCGCTCGTGGCCGTGGCGCCGATCACGCACAGTTCGCATCCCGGTCCCGAAACAGCGATCGAGATTCCCCGGAGGGTAGGGGAACACTTGGGTCTGGACGGCGATCCATCGTGGGTCGTGCTCGACGAGGTTAACGTCTTCACTTGGCCGGGATACGACCTGAGGCAAATTTCAGGGCATGCGGATCGCTACGACTACGGCTTACTGCCGCCCAGGTTCTTTGAAACGCTCGTTCATCGGTTCGCGGAACTAAGGCGGGACGGGCGGATCGTAAAAACGTCCCGCGATGACAAAGCGTGACCCGCGATCGCCGGTATGGGCACTGCGAACAGGGGCTGAATGGTATTCGTCCAGGCTTCTCCGGCAACGGCCGCCATGGCGATTCCTGGAATGTCCGCACCGAGTTGCGCCGCCTCCTCGACCACAATCGGACCCTGAACCGTCCACCGACCGCCCGCCGACGGGATGGGAGGGAGTTGAGCAACCATCCCCCTCAAACCGAACCGTTACAGGTGCGGCCGGGCTGCGGGGAAGGGAACTTGCGGCTAGTTCGTTTGCCACTGCGCGGCGATCTCGTCTTCCGGCAGCTCCAGAAAGCGGACCGCATTGAAATAGAAGATATCGGCCTTCTGCCCGGCGGTAAGGAACGAGGCGCTGTCTATTGCCTCAAAACCGTCATCCATGGTCGATGGCCAGCTCATCTGGTCGGCGCCCCAAACTCTCAGTTTCGAGGCGTCTGAACACGTCAGAGCCTTTCTTGTGTCGGTAACGGACGTCGATTCAATTGTGGACTATTTCTCCAATCATAAGGGGGGTCCAGCCCTTGCCGGACAAGCCGACTGTATACCATACGTTTGCAGGCGAAATCCCTTGGTGTGATTCGTACCACTGTTACGGCACCAGTGAAATTTCGTTCTTGGTGCGGCAAAGGACTGTAAAGGTTCGGAGAAAGATTCCCAAGATTCTTCGCGACAGCAAAGAACTGCGTACCTCGCAGCCCAATCCGGCGGAAATAGTTGAATCGAAAGAAAGCAGTGGCCAGATGGGTCACACTCAAGGAGCTGAAACAGACGAACCCTTGACCTTAGGAATTCGGTGGATGTATGAGGAAATCGAGGAGTTGGAAAACGTGTATGTGAAATTTGACCCTTTGATTCTGGTTTGCGATTTTGGCTGGGTGGGCCATCAAACACTGGCGAGCGATCCGGGCGTTGCTCGTTCGCTGGCGAGATCGCCCAGGAATTGCAACTGGTCGGGCAGCCCCAGACTTTCGACATGTTTGAAAATGGCGGCACAAGGGTAACGGTCAATGTTTCTAACCAAAGTAGAGACCACAACAACCAACAGTCGATGTTTTTCATCTGGGAAGATATTCTGAGGCAATACCTTGAAGGGCAGCACCGTGCTCTTATCTGGATAATTTGAGGAGAACGTCAATATTCCTATGACCTCATGGCCAAAATAGGCAAAAGTACTGAGAAGTCCAAACCTCGATATTCTCTTTACAGGAAAATAATTCAGTTTGAATAGGTAATTTCCCTCGAAAATTTGCCGATATCTATAACACTACGACGGTGTGCACGGCCTAGCGTCGGGCGTGCATTGGGTATGCTAGGAGCGTGCGCCGTAGAAAATTTTCATGGGACAGCGCCACACATTACGCCTGCAAATCATGTGAATAATGGGACGACGAAACAAAATGAGAGCGAATATGGGTGAAATTTACCACTTGCTTCGACCGCAAGCGTTCTACCGCGCACGCTCCTAGGTTGGGTCGAGCAGCGGCACTTCCCTGTGCAAGCCTGTCCTGAACTACTGCTCCCTAGCGTTTAATTTGCCTCCGCTACTTCAATCAAGACGCTTACAGTCAATAAGTATGCACCGGTCTCACCTGCACGATAAGATGTCGCTTCGAGCATATAGTCACCGGCATCTACTTCAGCAATTATTCTTGCGTCAACGCCCGATCCGCCGTCATCGTCTTCCGCGACCAAGCTCATATCAGGCTCATGATAAAGGCGCACTAAAGAGTCAAAATCGCCTGACACCATTTCAACTTGTATCTGAGTGTCCGCGTCCAGCGTGAACCGATATCGATCTGCATATGCGCCACTTGACGATAGATCGTCTGATTCTTCCAGCATCCTTGGCGACTCGAGCAACAACGCCTCGCCTAGATCATAGAGGTCACGACAATCGGTTGCATCGGCATACAAATCAATCCCGAATTCAGATACACCCGGCCCCTCGAACCTCGGATCATCGCACTCCCCATCATTTGGCCACGCCCCAGAATCATCACCGAAATCGATATCCTGGGCCATAGCGAAACAGCCCCACAACAATACCATGGTGCCAAACATGTACGTATACCTATTCACCGGTATCCTCCTGTTGACTCTCAGCGCTTGGCTTTTGCTGGAACTCCTTGCTATAGCGCGTGATTTGTATGCATCGTTTTACGTCGCCGCCGCCGACACAGACATGAATTTCTTCCATTGCCTGCAAAATGAATCCACCAACTATTGACACGACAAAACCAATGACTCCAGAAACCAGATAGCGCCCGACTCTCCTGCACATCGCTCCCCTCCTCATACCCTCCATTATTGCCACAACCCCACAGTACCATGACCGTGGCGCGTCCGAACGTACACCGTGTCCTGATCGCTCGCGATTGCCACTCAACAATAATACTGGCAAACGATCTCACCCTACCCTCAACTTACCCCGATAGCAAAAATATGGGAATTTGTTATAGAACAGGCACCCGCGTTCAGCGCTACGAGAGCATGACGCGCCTCCGCGTATCTTGAAATCAAGCTCGCCCTCAATCAACGCGTTCACTTTGCAAAATGTCCTGCGGACGAATCGTTCCGATCAACTCGCCCGCGACTCGCGAGGCGAGTTCGCGCCGCGTTCGTTGCAGCGCCTCCGTGTCCTCGCGCTCCCCGTACTGGCACTGGCTTCCGCCGATCCTGCGCGCATCCGAGACCGTTTCGACATAGCGATAGGAATCCACACGCGGGGAAATCTCACCCCGCGCGCGCTCTCGGCGCATTTCTTCGGTATTCAGGAAGGCAATGCGATCACTTACTTCGTCGCAATTCGCGCAGTCGCGCTCGTAGGAGACCTCGAGCCGCAGGGCGGCCTGGTTGTCTTCCGCGTCGATCTCCGTGACCGTGTGGTGGCCGATCCAGACGACATCGCCGCTGGCCACATGGATGAGCTTCGCGTCCAGGGACGCCTGCGCGACCTCGCAGGCGTAGTGGGCGTCCGCACTGCCGTCGTTGAACTTCCGGCGGGCCGCCGCGTGGCGGTCGACGAAATCCCTGAAGTCCGGGTGGGAGAGCAGGTAGACCTGCTCGTTGCGGTAGTCGAGCGTCTCGAAATTGCTGATCTGAAGGATGTATTCGGCCCGGATGTCGCTCGCGCCCGCCGCCCGAATGATTTCCGAGGCGTCGGCGAGCTGGTTCGTGTTCGACGGCCCCTGCTGAAACACCTGCATGCGGTTGCGGAATTCCATCACCTGGTTGGCGTATTCGGATTCGGATATAAGCCCGCTCTCGAGCCGGGCGCGCAGGTCGTTCAGAATGGGCTGAATCGCCGGGTCGACGGCCGATTGGGCGAAGTATTCCCGATCGCGCATGTCGCGAAGAACCGCCTCGAACTTCGACCGGTCCTTGACGACGAACCCGTTGAGCAGCAGCCCCCTCTCGATGGCCTGCTCGGCGAAGTTGAAGTAGCCGCGGGTCGAGAAGTCGCCCGTCGAGAAGCCGCCTTGGCCGGCGCCGTCAGGCCCGCTGGACTCAAGACGAAGATCCACCGGCACGTCGATCACGAACGAGCTGCCCGGAAGGATGTTCGCGTTCGGCGAAAGAACGGTGTTTTCGTCCAGAACCGATACCGCCGGCGTGAAGAGTTCGAATTGAACCGAATCGGTCCTGCGCGGGTCGGGGTTCGGCACGGGCAAGATGTCCGCAAGCCGGGGAGCGCAACCACTCAGGCAGACACCCGCGGCCATCGCAATCAGCGACGGACGGAACCACATCGGACGTGGGGAATCACTCATCGGCATTGGCCCTCCTTCGGCCGGGCAGAGGCGGGCGCGCGCCAGGCAGAGGCGGGCGCGCGGGCAAAGTTCGTGCGAGCACAGAAATCTGTGTGCGGGGTCCGAGATCACGAACAGGCTCGCGGAGGGCCCGCCCACAGGTCATGGGCGAGCAGGGGAGCCTTGAGGAAGCCGCTGAGACCGCGCCCGCAACGCGGTAACGCAGACGTCGTTGAAACTTAACGGATTTTAGGGATTGACCTAATGCGGACTGGCGGACTGGCGGACTGGCGGACTGGCGGACTGGCGGACTGGCGGACTGGCGGACTGGCGGACTGGCGGACTGGCGGACTGGCGGACTGGCGGACTGGCGGACTGGCGGACTGGCGGACTGGCGGACTGGCGGACTGGCGGACTGGCGGACTGGCGGACTGGCGGACTGGCGGACTGGCGGACTGGCTCTTTTTTATTCTATCAAACATGCTCGCAAGCTTACCTGGCATCGGCGGTCGCCGCAACTCTCATACGGATCCGGCGCATCGCCCGCACTGCCCCGAGCTTCAATGCGAAACGATCGCGCCGAGGCGTTAGGGAACCTCTGAACATTCCTGTCCGTTGCAGCGAGATTCGTCGAAACTTGTTGATTCCAATTGCACTGCAAGTCCGTCAACGGGGTCGATCGGATCATTCCTGGTGATCCGGCAGGTGGCCGTAGCAGTTCATCCGCGAATCGACGGCCAGGAAGGGCGAGTCGCAGCGCCGCAGCCAGTCCAGGCCGTCGTCGGGCGGCTGCAAGAGGGCGATTGACGCCACCGAGCCGGCGACAACCGCGGCTGTCGCACGATCCCCTTGATCCCGAGTGAGAAGGATCAGTTATTGCCGCATAGACCAAACGTTCGTTTCCTATGTCCTTAAACTAATGGGTCGCCATCCACGTTTGTTCTCCAGAAACCAGCCTCTGGGTCGGTTGAACACTTGGAATGGGTTGATCGGTAGCGATAAGCCAACCGTCAGATGTCGTTGACGGCAAAATACTCTGACTGTCGCAAGTAATGCCCGTTTGTTCGGTGAACGCAACGATAGCGGAGCGCAAGTCACTAAAGTATTGCGCACCAAGCTCAACGCTGTCAGAAGTTTCTCGATAATTCGCTCCATATAATCCATTCAGATCGTCCAGGGGTGCAATTACGGCAACAGGACCGAATCTCGCTGGAGTATCAAAGGATTCACTTGCAGTTTCACATGCCGTATAAAAGTCGTAAGCGTGCAGTAGTTCTACGTTTGCCACGGCCCTTGGTGCGAGATGCCAACCCAATGCAAACATGACGCTTTCCAGCAAGCTAATGTCATCTACGTCACGTACTATGTGAATCTTCGGAGTATCTACCGGACGCTTAGAGTCCTGTTCCTGTACAAGAGCGCTCTCGGGAGCCACAAAAAAGGAAAGGACCAGCGCGATCCCTGCCACACCAAAACTGGGGAAGTTGCGTTTGCGCTTCATTGCGGTTCTCCCACAGTCGGCACGGGAACGTCTTTCAAGCGGGTTTTTGAAAAAATTGTTCCCGTAACTCCTGTAGCCACTGAGCGATTTCGCGCTGCATCGCCCTGTCAGTGTCGAGTTGCGCGGCCATACTCTCGGTTTACTTCACTCAAGTAACAGTTTGGTTGGTGCGGCGACCGTCCCCGATGATCCACATGCCGTCATCCGCCATAGTCGCAAGGCAAGGCTAACATGGCTCAGCAGGCAATGTGTCTCCCAGTCTTAATGGGATGGCCCGCCCCGCTTCATTCGAACGGCCTCGGAGGCCAGAATGACGGGGTCATTTCAACAACGGAGCGGACCACATGGACAAGGCAACACGAGTCGGGACCGACCTGGCGAAGAAGGTATTTCACGTGACGGCTCTGGACGACGGCGGAACGGTGCTGGAGCGCAAGCGGCTGCGGCGCGCCGGGCTGCGATCGTATCTCTCGAGGCTGCCAACCGGTTGCGTCATCGCGATGGAAGCGTGCGGCGGCGCCCATCACTGGGGCCGGCTGGCGATCAAGCAAGGGCACGAGGTGCTGATGATGAGCCCGCAATTTGTCGTCCCGTACGTGAAGTCGAACAAGAACGACGTCAACGGCGCGGACGCGATCGCCGAGGCCTCGGCGCGGCCGTGCATGCGTTTCGGTGGCGTCAAGTCGGTCGCTCAGGAACATATCCAGCAAGTGCATCGGGCGCGGCGGATGGCCATGCGCAACCGGGTCGCGCAGACCAACCGGATCCACGGCTTCCTGTTGGAGTACGGCATCGAGGCGCCCAAGGGGACGGCGGCCTTGCCGAGGCGGTTGGCGGAGGTTTTGGAGGACGCGGAGAACGAGTTGCCGTACGAGGCACGGGCGCTGCCGGCGGAGTTGGGAGACGAAGTCAGGCGGCTGAACGAGCGAATCGGGCTGTTCGAGGCGCAGCTGGGCGCCGTCGCCCAACGCCTGCCGTCGTGCCAACGGCTGATGGGGGTCCCGGGCATCGGCATGCTGACAGCCACCGCGTTGGTGGCGGCGGTCGGCGACGCGGGGGAGTTTCGCAACGGCCGTCAGCTCGCCGCGTGGCTGGGCCTGGTGCCGCGGCAGCATTCGACGGGCGGGCGCACGAGGTTGCTGGGGACCGGCAAACGCGGCGACCGGTATCTGCGCTTCTTGCTCATCCACGGGGCAAGGTCGGCGTTGCGGCACCCGGCACGACGTTCGGACCGGCGCAGTCGATGGGCGCTGCAAGTCGAGGAGCGGCGGGGCACGAACATCGCGGTTGTCGCCCTGGCGAACAAGAACGCGCGTACCGCATGGGCCATATTGGCCGGGGAGGCGAGCTTCGGCGCCGACTACCCCGCCCGGGCGGCCTGAGGGCTGCAGAGCGGCCAAAGTCGTACGCCGCGGCACCGATGTTGACGCTTTCTTTTCGGTGGAATTGACCGCCAACAGTTGCGCAGAGTGAGCTTGGAGTGATGGCAAGACAGGTCGGACCGACACGCCGGGAGCCTGGGTTGGACAACGGTCTTGGAGACCGCAGTCTTGTTGAGGTTGGCGTGTGCGGATTCCATCAGGGCCCGGGAGCCGATGTCTCCCGGCACGAGGCCGGATATATGTCAGCAGCTGACCGTTCTTCGATCATCGCCGAATCTCGCTCTTGGCAAATGCGGGGCGGACCATATATGTCCAATCAGGGCAATTCAAAAGTCGGGGTGTATAGGCTGAGGCCATAGACGGGAAGAGATGAAGTCAGGCCGTCCAGCAATTCTCATTATGCCCATCAGATCTCTGCGCGGGACGGGTTTGGCGGTCGATTTGGCCCGAATCGGACCGGAACCGCAGGGGGCATGCGCCCGACGGCGAAGCAAGCCGCTAAAATGAGAATTGCTGATCCTGCTGGCCGGCTGGCGGGTCGGTGCCAAACCTGTCCTGAAGCGTGGAGGGATCCGACGCCAAGAGCGTCCATTTTACCGCCAAGGGCAGGGACGCCGGCAATTCTATCTTGCGCGGGTATCCTGCTGCCCCCGGCCTCGACAGCAGAAATTCGGCACCGACCTCATGATATGCTGGCTGCGTGTGTTCCTTTTTTCACGATGCGCCAGACCCGGACGCCCTCTGACGGGAACACACACCGTCCGGGCGAGGCGCGCCCATATTCGCAAAAAGACAAGAATGAACAGAAGGTTGCTCTGCCTGGCCATTCTTGCCGCACCGCTGAGCGCCGCCGGGCAAGAGTCCTTCGGTACGCTGGCCGTCGGGGCTGGCCTGGGCTATGGGGCCACCGTAAATTACCCAACCCAGGCGGATGCCGACACCGCTGCCCTGAATGAGTGCCGCGCGCGGGATGAGGGCTGCGAAACCGTGGATCGCTTCGGCGAAGGCATGTGTTTCGCCTTCGCAGTCTCGGAACCTGCGGAAGTGCTCGGCTGGGCCGTCGCGCCCGAACTTCAACAGGCCCGAACAGGCGCGCACCAACACTGCGTCGATGCCGGCGGCGGGCGCGCGTGCAGGGTCACGGAATCCGACTGCAACGGCAATTCAGCCGACTTGGCCACGGCAACACCGGTCGCACCGGCTGCTACAACACCCACTCCAACAGAGGTTATGTATGGAGCACGTTGCGGGGAGGCACATACAGGTCAGCGAGATTGTTGGGCGGAGGTCCCCGGACATAGTGGCTGTTATGCGTGGTTTGGCAGAATTGTTAGGCGCGGCAATACTTTCCCGCCTTCTATCCCACCTAGTGGGGGTTCCAGATTCGACGCATATACCTGGTAAGGACAGTGCCTGAACGGCCTTGCGCACGGGCATTGGGTGCTGGCGCGGCAATTCGCAGAGGTAATAACTCAACACGGGCACTTTACAGAATTGGATGAAATAACCCAAGGCTCGTTTGTGGGAGGCAAGAGGCATGGGTTTTGGGAGCGGAGAAGGCCGCCGTTCGATTCAGCAGAAGCCAACTTTGTAAACGGACGTTTACATGGTGAGCATCGAATACAGTACCGTGATTACTTGGGTAATCCCCAAACCATTAGAAATCACTTCGTTCACGGCGAGTGGCAAGACTGAGCGTCGGCAATTCTATCGGGGGGCTGCCCTCCCAGAATCCCGACCCCTTCTAGTTGACGCGCAGGGTCCGGGCGGTTGCCCTTGATGAGCATGGGCTTCTGACAAATACTCCGCTTTTCCAGCTCGCTCATCAACGATTCCCGGCGCCAGAACACGTCGCGCTCGTGCGCGGTCATGAAGCTGTTCACTCGGTCCATGGCGGCCATTTCCGCGCCCTCGCGGCGCGGCTTCTGAAGCTCCTGCAGCACCATGCCCTCCTTGAGGTAGGTGTCGGCGTCGTGGCTGGCGGGGTCGCCCGCCTGGGGTCGGGCTGGAGCATCTCCTCGAACAGGTTCAGGTAGCCGGAGGCGCGGTCCGCCTAGGTCGTCGTCCAGTCGCCTTCCATAGGTGTAAGCGGTTTGCCGACCCCACCTTCCTTTCGCTGAGCCACTGAGATTGGATGACTCCTTTTGTATGCCGCGAGTCTGCGCTCTCATCCCACTTGCCTGCTCACGAGGTCGCGTTTCAGGCGCTCTCGGATACCGATGTGCAAGTCAACGACTTCTTCCGGTGGCCGTTGCTTCGCGTCATGGAAGAGCTGGAGGCGCGCTTCCGGGCCCGTCGCCGTGAGCGGGAGGTTCTTGTCGGAATGTCCCGCGTGGGCGTGCCCGACTACCCCGAACGCGCCTTCCGGGAGGGCGTCGCCAACGCGCTGACGCATCGCGACTACACGCGCCTCGGCGCGGTGCACGTGCAGTGGCGCCGCGACCGGCTCGAGATATCGAATCCCGGCGGGTTCCCTGAAGGCGTGCGGCTGGACAACCGGTTTAATGTAAGTCTTTGAACTAACTTGCATTATCCGACAAATTGAAGTCCCGTTCCAATTGTCGGTGAAATATTGGGAGCATGGTGCGGACGGCTCCAACCTCGATGCATAAATGCCGAGGGACCGGAGTGGACCCTCACGGAGAGAGACACATTGCCTGCTGAGCCATGTTAGCCTTGCCTTGCGACTACGGCGGATGACGGCATGTGGATCATCGGGGACGGTCGTCGCGCCAACCAAATTGTTACTTGAGTGAAGTAAACCGAGAGTATGGCCGCGCAACCCGACACTGACAGGGCGCTGCAGCGCGAAATCGCTCAGTGGCTACAGGAGTTACGGGAACAATTTTTTGCTCGAACGCGAGATCCAGCGGCACGGCCGCCGAATAGGCGTCGGACATGTCGGTGGCGGGGTCGGTGGCGGCCGTCGGCTCTGGCGGGAAGCGCCCGTTCGTGAAGCAGACGGTAATGTTGGTGCCGGCGTTGGCCGCGTCCTCGATCACGACCGGATAACCGTGCCGGCACGCTTGAGTGGGGTAGGGATCGTTAATCGGGATCGGATTCTCTAGCACCTGCAACTCCGGATCGTTGTACGTGCGGATCGAGCGGGTCGTGTTGTTCCGGTAGTACGAGTACGACGTCCAGCCCGTACGTGTGTCAATCTCGTCGTCCGTGTCGAGCGGGTCGCTGTCCGGCTTGCGAACGCGCCGCCAACACTCCACCCCGACCTCTACGGACGATCCGCCCGCCCGCGTCGCGGAGATCCAGAGGCTGTCCAGGCCGGCCCCGCACGTCCGGACCGACGACGCGATCGGGGGCGGATGATTCTGCCGGATCGGGAACGCGGTCCCCTCGCACCTGTCGTCCGCGTCGTCGTAGGTGGTGTCGGGCGTACACACGTACGCGTCCGATTCGAAGAACTGCGGAGGGCGGACGTCCCTGAGCAAATGGACCGCGTTCGTGCCCAACTGGTCGTGCGCGCGCCCTCCCGGACGGGTTCCGCCGCCCCGCGCCTCTTCGATGATGTCGTCGCCGAACGCGACGTAGGCGAAGTTGGGGGTGGTCCCCAGCACGCCCGGCGGCAAAGTGACTCGCGGGAGGCTGCGGAAAGCAGGCGTCAACGCGACGCGCGGGAACGCCCGGTCCAGGGTCAGAGGCCCCGAGGAACAGGGGGGTTGCGGAGTGCTACCGCACGGGGGGCGACCGACCCGAGAGGGCACGGGGTCGGGCAACGCGAGCGTGTATATCGCGTTCGGGCCGAAGAACTCGGGGGCTTCGGTTTCCAGCGCGGTCCCTCGGGCGGCTTGCAGCGCGGCCCTCGTGATGTAGCGGCTGACGGGCGCGTGAACGAACGCGCACCGGCCCGTCCCGTCGACGGCGGTTCCGTCCGGACACGTCAGCGCCGGCACGTTCGCCGGGCTCGGAAACCGCCACGCGTACGACGTGACGAACCGATCAATGTACTCGTTGTCGACCCGCAACTCGTAGGGGTGCGACGTCGACCCGGACACCAGCGCCGACGTGTCGACCGACGTGGCCGTGCAGGTCCCGGCGCCGTCGTGCGTGTAGTCGTCCGGGCATGGCGGATTGTTTATCGGCTCCCGGCAGGTTTCGCGTATGTCCGACTCCCCCCACGCGAACGTCGGCGAGACGCCGATCGTGGCGGCCGGGTCCGACAAACTGACGACGAACGGCGCCTGCGCGCCGTTGCACCGCGCGAGCGGGCGAGCCACCCGAACCGGCTTGGACGTACACATCTGCGCGCGCACCCTGGGGGTTCCGCTCGCGTCCATCGCGACGGTCGTCAACCCGCCCGTGATGTCCTCTCCGGAGGCGAAGTAGACCTCGTCCGTGCCGGCCGCGCAATCGCAGCGCGGCTGCACGCCGCTGTCGGTGGCGATGCGCATGAGCTGGGGGAGTGTGGTGTCGATGTCCAGCGAAACCGCCCCTGCCGGGGCTGTCGGCGCGGTCGAGAACGGCACGCCCGACAGGGACAGTTCCCGGTCCGGCGTGCATTGGCGCACACAGGGCCGGACGGCGGTCGGGTCGGGGTCGCAGGCGGTGCAGATCTCGCAGATCGGCAGGGGCGCAGGCTGTTGTGCGGACGTGACGGCCGGCCACCCGAGCGCCGCCACCAGAAATACCGAGAACAATCGAATCGAACGCATCGCAATTCCTCCCGGCCGCGTGGTTCGCGGCCTTGTGGGTGCGATCATCGCAAAAACGGGCGGTGGGATCGTCGCCTCCTATGGCGGTCCCTGCGGCGGTATGGACGTCAGTGGCGGCGGCCCTACGACGGACGACGGGCCTATCTTTCGAGATCTCGGCCCCGCGCGACTTCCCTGCCCCGGGCAGCAATGTGCGCGATCATCGACGGAATCGGCGCGACGTATCGGCCGGGAGTCCGTTCTTCAACCAGCCCGGCGTGAACCGCCGTGGCGGCCACCACGTCGGCGTCGCCCGCGCTTCCCGCCGCGTCGGCCATGTGCTCGGCGGTCACGAACTCGCGCCCGTCGAACATCCGCGCCCACGCGCGGTAGTGTTTCGGCTTCAACACGTCCGCCGCCGAGTCCAGCCGGTCGTCGTAGTAGCCGGCCCGCAGCCGGTCCGCCTCTTCCATCGCGGCTTCGAAGCCGTCCGCGTCCAGCGTCCAGCCGCGCGATTCGGCCACGCCGGCGACCGCGCCTAATTGATGGCTCAGGTGCGTCGGCCAGCCGTCCGCGTTGCGCGCGATGGTCTCGGCCCACTCGTCGGCCATGCCGGGCGGGCGCGAGTCCATGGCCCGCAGTGCGGTCCGGGCCATCTTCCGGACGTCCGCCGGGTCCAACCGTTCCATCAAGTGCCGTTTGGTCCCGGACAGGCGCGACAGTCCGCACCGTTTCAACTCGCCTGGCGTGTTGCCGAGGCCCGCGTAAACGGGCATTACCTTCAGGTCGATCTCGGCGTCCTGGAACGGTTGGCAGAACGACAACCGATCCTTTTGCGCGCCGGCAACCGCAAGTTTATTTTGCGCCTCGTCAGTCAGCAGAACGATGGTGGGCCGGGGGTCCAGGGCGTTTAGTTCGCGGACGAACCGTCGCATGCGGGCGGTTTCGCTCCGAAGCTCGGGACTCGTGTCCGGCCCGAGGGTCGCGCCGATGATGCCGCCGATACTGAACCCTCCGCCGCGACCGGCAAGGTTGCTCAACAGGTCTTTCGGCCCGCGCTCGATCTGATCTTCGAGCATTTCGGCGAACGCCAGCGCGTCGGTCAACTCGTCGGCCCCGCCGCTCACAACCCAAATCGGATTGTCTTGCGTGCCGATCGCATCCATGCGGCTCCGCAGGTGGTTCAGCGTTTCGCTCTTGCCGCTCCCGGGCGCCCCGAACAGCACGGTCGACAAATTCTTCAGTGGCACCGGCGACCGTTGCAGCCGCCGCACGTCACGCAATATCGAGTCCACCAGCCGGTCCCGACCGGCGAACAGGGGGTTGGGGATGTGTTCGGCCCGGTCGAATCGGTGCCGGAAATATTCCCGGATTCGATGCGATCGCGCGTGTTCGGATGCGCGCTCTGTCATGCGGTTTCCCCGTAGCCCCCGCCGCCCATTCTACTACGGGACGTATGTACCTATTAGCCGAACCCGGCCGAGCGTCGCCCCCGTGCTCAAAGGGCGGTTTCGATCCAATCGAGGGCCGTGCCCCCGTCCGGGCTCACCACCGCCAGCCTAATGGGTGTCTCGCCGTCGTATCCGACCCGCACGCTCCACACGAGCGTGTCGCCGTGGGACACGGGCGCCGGGTCGAAAGCGACCTCGCCGGCCAGCGTGCCGTCCGGCCCGAACGCGGCCAGCCGATACGACCCTGCACCCGAGGTTGGCGGGCGCTCCGAGTGATCGACATGGGCCACCGACCAGCCGCCGTCCGCGTCCACCGAGCCCGTCACCACAACGGACGGGCCGGTTTCGGCCAGAGCGGCTTCGATGTTGGCGGACTGTGCGGACCAGCCGGCGGATTGCGCGCCCCCGACCTGTATCGCCGCCTCGTCGTCGGCGGGCATGTCCAGCCAGCCGGCGGCCGCCGCGCGGAACAACAGCGCGGCATGTCCGCCGGGAACCGGCCGCGGTTCCCGGCCCGGCAGCGCGGGCAGGTCTTGATCTCGGCCTCGACCGTCAACTCGCGCGTCTCGAAGACGAGGTCCACCCGCACGCGCCGCCCGCGGCCGGTCGGGTCGACGCCGGCGAGACCGCCCCGGCAGGCGCGGCATTCGGCGACCGGGGCGGTCTCGACCTCGACCACCCGGCGGTTCGGGCCGTCCCGGCCCGCGCGCGGCGACGCCTTGTCCGCCGTGGCCACCGGCTATTCGGCCTCCACCGCCATGATCGCCGCCAGCACCGCCAGCCGCTCCGCCGCCGGCATGGCCCGGTGGCGCCGGCCCCAGCCCGCCGCCTTGCGCTTGACCGTCTGCCGATGCGTGAAGCCGCGGCCCGCCAAGCCCGCCCGGTGAACCCGGTCCGGCTCGAAGTTGAACCACACCTTCTCGGTGACGGCCCCGGCGTGGTTCATCACCCGCAATGACACGCCGCGCCAGTCCGAAAGGCGCTCGTCGTAGAACCGCGACGGGTGCCCCGACACCATCGCCGCGCACGGCAGCCCCTTGAGCAGGTCCAGCAACGTCCCGTGGTCCCCGTCCCCGTAGTCGAACCGGTAGCGCCGCGACGACTTGCGCGTGCCGAGAAGGTACGGCGGGTCGCTGTAGACCAGCCCGGTCCCGTCAAACGGATACGCCGCCAGATACTCGTGGCGGCAGCCGCGCACCAACTCCACCGGATGGCCGCACCGGAATCCCGACAGCGCCCGTTCGTCCAGATCGATGCCGATGTTGCGCAGCGCGCCCGGCTTGCGCTTCATGACCGCCCCGCCGCCCAGATGCGTCTCGATGTGGACGCTGTGAGGCGGCATCATCGCGATCAGCGCCTGGCACAGGCCCGCCGTCGCCTTGGAACCGAAACACCTGTTGCCCATGCCGCCGCCCGTCGCCCGAATGGGCGTGGCATAGGTCCGGCAAGCTATGATGTCAAGCTACGACAAGCACCCCTTCAACCCGCAACCAAGGGCGGCCAGATGGTCGGTTGCGGACCGATGCGGATTCGCAGTGCTGCCCGACTGCAGGCCGCCGGCTTCGAACAGACCCAGGCCGAGGCCGTCGCAAGGATCATTCGGGACGGTCAGGGCGATCTCGCAACGAAGGGCGACATCGCTGCATTGCGCACGGAACTGGGCGCGATCAAGTGGGTGTTCGGCCTGGTGGCGGCGCTGAACATCGCGATCCTGGTGCGTTTGCTCCTGGCCTGATCCGCGCATTCCGCGGGGTATCCGCTCAAGTCATTCAGAACCCTCCAGCACCCTGCGAAGGCCGTCGATGCGGTCCGCCACCCGGTGCGCGGGTTCCCGAAACTGCTCGGCCGCCCGGGCGCCTGTTCGACCGCGCCGCCCGCTTCCATCGCCGTGCCGCCGACCTGCCGCTTCCGGCGTATGTCAGGGCAGTGTTCACGCGTCCAGTCTATCGCGAAACTCCGGGAACGCACCCCGCGAGAGCAACTGGGGCGCCTCTAACCGACGTCGAACGGAATCATTGCGGCAAGCCCACACCATGCAGCGCCTCGTGCAGGTCCATCTGTCGTGTACAATCGGGGCTCTTTCAGGTGCTTGGCACCGAGACGTGGAACCGGCCACGCAAAACATCCGGACTGGAGTGCTAACGGGCTTGCGCCCTTTAGCGTGTGTGAAACCCCGGCGGGCCACATCAATGCCCCTCTGGAGGATGGGTGCCTCTGCCGACGAGGAGGAGGCACCTGTGAAGAAGGCCATCAAAGTGGCTGTCGAGGCCATTTTAGAGGCAATTGCACGTGTTGGTGACTTCTACGAAAAAACCGTTGTCCGAAGTATCGCCGAACGCATTGGAGCTGCACTCACGACTGCGGCTCTGGTTGGGATTTTTCTCAATCCAACACGTGTCGCATGGGCCGCGTTTCTGCTCATGGTTGCGGCGGGTCTGCTGCACTATTCGGCCAAACTGCGGAATGGAGGAAGGTAGGTGATCATAGACATGTTGGCTTCCATCGTGATAATCGGAATCCTGCTCGGGATCTTGTTTGTTGTGTGGGCGGGCTATCTCGCAGAGCGACGAGACGCTGCCAACCGCGACAAACGGTCCCACGGATGACCGGCCAGCGCACCAGGACTGAATGGGCGTTTCGGCGCCCTTTCTTTTGCTGTGCAAAAGACTCCTAGCGCAAGCCTCGAAGGGCGTGGTTTCTCCGCTGGCATGAGCTTGTTGCCGCGCCGTCGCGGCGAAGTTGGGTGGTGTGGGCGTCCCCGCGACAGCTCCTCCGGCGTACGGCCGGCTCGAACCAGCGCGACCATTTGCTCGCGAAACTCCGGCGGGTAAGGTTTTCTTGTCTTTGGCATCGTGGACTCCTTTCATCGTAAGGTTCAGGTGTCCACGAAAGCGGGTCAAGCCCAGATTTCGCGCTGCAGCGCCCTGTCAGTGTCGGGTTGCGCGGCCATACTCTCTGTTTACTTCACTCAAGTAACAGTTTGGTTGGTGCGACGACCGTCCCCGATGATCCACTTGCCGTCATCCGCCGTAGACGAAGAGCAGCCTGAAGCACAGGAAACACAACCCGGCCCCGAAAATAAGGAGTGAAGCGCTGCCGCCCCTCGGGCCGCAAATCCCTAAGCGATCATGGCGGCACGCCGCCCCGCAGTCCCATAAGGAATTATGAATCAACGACTTACGCATGTTCCATACAAGGAAGGTCTGATCAACTGCCGAAATCCGTCTTGCGCCGGCTGAATCGGCGCGTCGCCGCCCCGGACCGGCCGGCGACGCCTCCACTCCGGCAACACGTCCCGGACGGACCCATCGGCCCGCGCCACCGGGATAACCGCACCGTGACTTTTGAATAGGCCTGCTGGTGGAGGTACAGGGTATATCGGAATGAGATATACTAGGCGGCATGCGTAGATGGGCTACGCAAAGGACAGAGAATGAAGTGGGAAGCTCAAAACGTGATCGCGGTTTGCTCGGCAGTAGGGACAGTCCTTGCCGTGGGGGGAATCTTGTGGGCCGGGGTTGCGTCCATAGGCGGTCAGTTCGATCAGCTTGACGCCAAGATCGACCGGCTTGACGCCAAGGTAGAGTTTGGCTTTATTCGCGTGGATACCAGACTAGACGAAATTGACCAGCGCCTTTCTCGCGTGGAGGGGTATCTGTTTGGCCTGGAGTCGCCTACCCCTGCTGCTGGTAAGGTCGAAGGGGGCAGCAAGCCATGAAAGCGATGCTGGACCCCGCTAGAGACTTGGCAGGCGGCTACCCCTGAGACTCTTGCTCGCGCCCTTCTACGGCCCTTGGGAACGCGCTCACGGGCACCGAGATGTACGTCGGACGGACACTTCTGCCCAGTAGCGGGCAGGGTGTGTCCTGCATGAAGGACCGTCCGCCGGGGTCTCGGAATGGGCTCGGAGCGCAGATGCGGGACCCTACCGCGAGAGGATGCTGCCGCAGGGCATCGGCTATGCAAGCCGCGTCGGCACCGGGTTGCGCAAGGACATCGTGCCGGGAACCGCCGCCGAATTTCACGCACTCTGTTTTGATCCACCAACTCGCCCAGGATCGACCGGCCAGCGGTTCCACACGTAGCAGGCGGGATGGCTTTGCAGTTTCTGCCAGCAAGCATGCCCCCATGCGACGTCCCCACACAGTCCCGCTGGATCAGCGGCCTGTTGCTCGGTCTCCAGCACAGCGGGTTGCTGAGCGTGCGCGCCAGTGGCGCTTGAGAGTACGAGGGCCACAAATGATCGAATAGAATTCTTAATGGGTGTTGTCCGTCCATCGCCCAAGTTCGCGCATGTGCGCGTAGAGTAGCCTTCAGTCCAGTTTACCACTCGAACGGGGCGATCAGACTCTCATGCAAATTTCCACGGATCGCCCAACTCGATGCCCCAATCTGGAGAATCTCGAACGTTGCGCGTCGCCATTGCCGAATCGCGAGATCCCGCAATTGCCGCGCTGACAAACTTCTGAATCGCGCCGCGATGGGTTTCGACCTGCCACCCGTCGCGCCGAAGCGCCCGCATGAGCCGCTGGACTGTGAGGTTGCGGAGCTGACCCCAAATGGCCTTTGGCCAGGACACACCTCACCTTCTTTCGTCGCAGCTCACTGGGCCGACAGGAACTCCCAACAATTCGCGGCAACTATAAGACCTTGTGGCCTTAGAGTGCTGGCATTCAGCGTCCACCGCCCGGCCGATCTTTCAATCCACACGCGTTCGCCTGCGCCTTGGAACCCGCCTTGAATGTGAGTCAGGTAGCAAATTCCATTTTCTTCGGGGATCATTTCCACTGTATCCGTCTGGCCATCGTTGGACACTTCCATCCTGAATTCCGTCACGCTACTCCCGTCTGGAAAGCTGTTTCGCCACGCGTCCAGCGCGTCAACTCGCTCCGCCAGACGCCCCAGGAAGAAGATCCCGCCGGCAGCGATAGCCGCGATGCTGATCCACGTTATAACTTGTTGATTGAACATCATTTCCTCCAACTTGTGTTGCTTCAGTCGTGCGCGCCCTTTGATAACGGAGACCCCACCCCCAGATCGCAGGACGCCTTGGGTCATCTGGCCTATTGGAAGTAATGCGCCGGGCAACGGCAGCGCACATAGGGCGCTGGTGCCTCGCCAAACACAGGACCGGTTGCCGTTCGGGCGCTCTCATCAAGGGCTGCCAGAGAATCACATATCAGTCCCACCGAGCTCAATTTATACGTTCACTTTGTAGGCGAGCCTGGGGACGAATAGTTCCGATCAACTCGCCCGCAACGCGTGAAGCGAGGTCGCGTCGGGTTCGTTGCAGAGCTTCCGTGTCTTCCCGTTCTTCGTACTGGCACTGGCTTCCGCCGATCCTGCGCGCATCTGAAACTGTTTCAACATATTGATATGAAGGCACGAACGCGGAAGCCGAGCCTCGTGCACGCTCGCGGCGCAGTTCTGGCGTATTGAGGAAGGCGATGCGCCGACGAACCTCGTTGCAGTTTGCGCAGTCGCGCTCATACGAGACCTCAAGCAGTAGTGCGGCCTGATTGTCTTCCGCGTCAATCTCCGTAACCGTATGGTGGCCGATCCAGACGACATCACCACTCGCGACGTGAATGAGCTTCGCATCCAGGGATGCCTGTGCGACCTCGCAGGCGTAATAGGCGTCCGAACTGCCATCGTTGAACTTCTGCCGGGCCGCGTCGTGTCGGTCGACGAAGTCTCTAAAGTCCGGGTGGGACAGCAAGTAGACCTGTTCATTGCGGTAGTCGAGGGTCTCGAAATTGCTGATCTGCAGGATGTACTCGGCCTGAACGTCGCTCGCGCCCGCCGCCCGAATGATCTCCGAGGTGTCGGCAAGCTGGTTGGTGTTCGACGGCCCCTGTTGAAATATCTGCATACGGTTGCGAAATTCCATCACTTGACTGGCGTACTCGGATTCGGAGATCAGCCCGCTTTCGAGGCGACCGCGCAAGTCGTCCAGAATGGGCTGAATCGCCGGGTCGACGGCCGATTGCGCGAAAAAATCCTGATCGCGCATGTCGCGAAGAACTGCCTCGAATATTGACCGGTCCTTGACAACGAATCCGTTGAGAAGCAGCCGTCTCTCGATGGCCTGTTCGGCAAAATTGAAGTAGCCGCTCGTGGAAAAGTCAGCTTGATCGGTGCCGTCGGACCCGCTGCCCTCGATTCGCGGATTCACCGGGACGTCGATAACGAATGAGCTACCCGGAAGGATACTCGCGTTTGGAGAAAGCACGGTGTTTTCATCCAGAACCGATACCGCCGGCGTGAAGAGTTCAAATTGAACTGAATCAGTCTCGCGCGGATCGGCGTGCGGTACGGGCAACATGTCTGCAAGCCGCGGAGCGCAACCACTCAGACAGACACTTACGGCCGCCGCAATTAGCGACGGACGGAACCACATGATGCGTAGACAATTACCCATCGGTTTTGCCCTCCTTCGGCAAGGTTAAGGTGAGAGGGTGGGTAGAGATTTGTACAAGCAAAGAAAATCGCGCACGGAATCTGAGCGCATGAACTGGTGAGCGTTGAAGGCACCCATTTGTCATGGGCGAAATGAGAATTTTCAAGGAGGCCGCTGAGAGTCTGCCCGCTAGGCGGTAACGCAATAGCTCCTGAGTTCTAGCGGATTGTAGTGTTTGACCTAATGCGGACTGGCGGACTGGCGGACTGGCGGACTGGCGGACTGGCGGACTGGCGGACTGGCGGACTGGCGGACTGGCGGACTGGCGGACTGGCGGACTGGCGGACTGGCGGACTGGCGGACTGGCGGACTGGCGGACTGGCGGACTGGCGGACTGGCGGACTGGCGGACTGGCGGACTGGCGGACTGGCGGACTGGCGGACTGGCGGACTGGCGGACTGGCGGACTGGCGGACTGGCGGACTGGCGGACTGGCGGACTGGCGGACTGGCGGACTGGCGGACTGGCGGACTGGCGGACTGGCGGACTGGCGGACTGGCGGACTGGCGGACTGGCGGACTGGCGGACTGGCGGACTGGCGTTTTTTTATTCTATCAAACATGCTCGCAAGCTTACTTGGCATCGGCGGCCGCTGCAACTCATACGGATCCGGTGAAATTGACGGTCATTGACAAAAGTCCGTAAATTCCTCAATATCCGCATTTTCCGATTATATGGGAAATTTCGATGGTTGCGGCAACCGCCACAGAATTCGCTCGGCGATTCGGACGCTACAGGGAAGCGGCGCAGCGAGAACCCGTGGCCATCACCAGCCATGGGCGGGTCAGCGGTTATTTCGTATCGGCCCGCGAATACGCCGAACTGGAACGGCTGCGAGCCTTTGAGCGGCAGGTGTACCGCCTCGAAGATTTGCCGGCCGAGATTGCCGAGGCCATCGAGGTGGCCCGCATGGATCCGGCACACAACCATCTCAACGATCTCCTGGACGCCGACTGATCCGCTGGCGGGGCAAGGACGATCGCGTACCCCGAGCCAGAGGTCGGCCTTGTAGTTTCCTATTCGTACCTATGGAGTGATGAAGCGGACGCCGGCCATGTGGAGGGTCGAAAACCTCGGCCGTGCGCAATTGTCATGGCCGTGCAACACCTCGAAGAGCGGCCGCCGCTCGTGGCCGTGGCGCCGATCACGCACAGTTCGCATCCCGGTCCCGAAACAGCGATCGAGATTCCCCGGAGGGTAGGGGAACACTTGGGTCTGGACGGCGATCCATCGTGGGTCGTGCTCGACGAGGTTAACGTCTTCACTTGGCCGGGATACGACCTGAGGCAAATTTCAGGGCATGCGGATCGCTACGACTACGGCTTACTGCCGCCCAGGTTCTTTGAAACGCTCGTTCATCGGTTCGCGGAACTAAGGCGGGACGGGCGGATCGTAAAAACGTCCCGCGATGACAAAGCGTGACCCGCGATCGCCGGTATGGGCACTGCGAACAGGGGCTGAATGGTATTCGTCCAGACTTCTCCGGCAACGGCCGCCATGGCGATTCCTGGCATGTCCGCACCGAGTTGCGCCGCCTCCTCGGACCACAATCGGACCCTGAACCGCCCACCGGCCGCCCGCCGACGGGATGGGAGGGAGTTGAGCAACCATCCCCCTCAAACCGAACCGTTACTCTAGGGAAGGTCTGATCAACTGCCGAAATCCGTCTTGCGCCGGCTGAATCGGCGCGTGGCCGCCATTTTCGCGTTGTCCGGGCGCCAATAGGGCCCCGAGCGTGCCGTTCCGCCGGTTTTCACCGCAACCGGGCGCACGGGCGCCCCGTCAGGCGGCCGCGTGGCGGCCGGCGACCGACAGGTTCGCGAAGCCCGGCAGCATCGCGATGCGCCGCGTGTTCTTCGCCAGGCCCCGGCACCCCGCCTTGCCGTAGCCGAAGTGGCGCTTCACGTACAGGAACGGATGCTCCACCTTCGCCCGCACCGACGCCTTGCGCTTCTCCGCCGCCTCCCCGGGGCCGTCCTTGTCCAGCAACCGCCGCTTGCCCGGCCTCATCGCCACGCGCCACTCCACCTCCCTGTCCCGGTGCTCCGGGCGCTTGCCCACGCCCCGGTGGCCGGCGTCGCCCCACACCCGCGTCTCATCCCCGTGCGGCGCCGGGCACGCGCGCGCCACGTCCGGGCCGTTCGCCGGCGCGGTCGCCGGCGTATGCGTCAGCCCCGACTCCGAATCCACCCCGATGTGCGCCTTCATCCCGAAGTGCCACTGCTTGCCCTTCTTCGCCTGATGCATCTCCGGGTCCCGTTCGCCCGTCTTGTTCTTCGTCGAACCCGGCGCGTCGATGATGCTCGCGTCCACGATCGTCCCCGTCTTCAACCGATGCCCCAGCGACGCCAGGTGCGCGTTGATCTCCCCGAACAACGCCCCGCCCAGCCCGTGCTTCTCCAGCAAATGGCGGAACTTCAATATCGTCGTCTCGTCCGGCAGCGGACCCGCCGGACGCAAACCCGCGAAACGCCGAACCGACTCCACCCCGTACAGCAAGTCCTCCATCCCCGGACCGCCCGGGTTGTAGAACAACCGCACGCAGTGAACCCGAAGCATCGTGCCCAGCGGATACGGCCGCCGGCCCCGCCCCGGCTTCGGATAGCGCGGCTCGATGCGCCGCTCCAGCGCCTCCCAGGGAATCAACCCGTCCATCTTCTCCGGAAACCGCTCCCGGCGCGTCGTGCGCCTCTTCCCGTCGTGCTCCAACTCCGCAAATGTCGCTTGATCCATGACCCCTCCGGAACCTGACATCCCACCATCCGTATCATCGCAGGAATGGGGACTTGATCAGAGTTTCCTTGTATGGAACATGCGTAACTCATTGATTTTGTGTCCGCGCATTGTTCCTTCCGCGACTGCGGGGCGGCGCGATGAGCCGGTGTGGCACGCTTAGGATTCAGTGTTCCGAAGCGCATAGATCGTCCCGTCCATTGTCATGGGTGGCAATAGCGCCAGAATGCGGCGGTGAATCACCAATCCGTCATGTAAAAATTCGGCGTTGTGTGGACACGTTTCTGGCCAAAAAGTTTGAGTCGACGCTGCTGGCATTGTACCCTCAAGCGCCGGGGCACACGCGCTGAAATGAACGGTCCTATCGGCAGCAATTGGGTTCATGGATGGATTTCGATCGTTCGATTGGCGATGGTCGTGGCTTTCGCCGGTATGCTTCTTTCCCATGGAACAGGTGCCTTTGCACAAAACACAACAAGCAGCCTGTTGTTGCTGATCGATGTATCGGGAAGCATGGGCGACCCGATCGGCAATGGTAACCGTCAGATCAAGATCGATGCTGCCAGGCAGGCGGCTGCTGACGCAATCCGGATTGCCGTGCGGAAGGGAAGCACGGAAATAGCGGTGCTTGCCTTTGAGGGCGATTGCTCCAATCCTGTGCCTCGGCACATCAGTTTTACATCCGACTTCGTAGCGCTGGAACGCTTCATCGGCAGTCTGCAGCCCGGCGGCGGCACTCCCATGGCCGAAGCGGTCAAGTTCGCGAACCGCTTCATGCGGCGGGAGGGTCAGGCGAGTGCCCGCGACCGGATGATCGTGTTGCTGGCGGACGGGCAAAACGACTGCGGAAGCGTCGCGGACGCGATGGCGGAACTGCAGGCCTCCGGCGTGATTTTCCGGCATGAGACGGTGGGATTCGGGATTGAGCCGGAATCCATTGCGGCCCGGGATTTACAGGATATCGCGACCGCGAGTAACGGCACGTATCATCATGCGGCGGACGCGGCGCAGCTAGGAAGCGTGCTCGCGCAGTCCGTCGATACCTTCACGGTGATCGGCATGCTGGGCATGTTCGGCGGTGCGCGAAGTGCCGCTGGCCGTACCGCCCAGCCGCTCCAGCCGACATCCACTGCGAGCGAGACCGGACAGGTGACCGACATGCTCGGGCAGTTCACGCCTGCGCAAACTGCCGAGGAACCCGAGGAACCCCAAACATCACCTGGGGCCGAATTGTGTTATCGAACGTTCACGAATCCTTCCGGCCTGGCCGGTCTTCGTGACCAATACGAAGTTACCGAGTTCATGTGCGCCACCAACTGCGAGTCGATCCGGGCAACGCTGCCCGGTATCGGCGTAACTCGCGCGGACAACCCGTCTGGGCTGTCATGCCCGGAGCAGTGCGCCATTGCTGCTGGACCCTCGGTCGACGCTTCCTTTGCTTGGGGACGAGCAAGGAACGAGAACCACTGTGTCGCCGCGATCGACACGTTGCAACCGCCGCTGTTCGTGACCCATTTCTACTGCGACTACAAGAACAACAAACATCAGCTCGCTTGGCGGAGTTCGACCCGGCCGACGGGCGAGTATCGCATCTATCTGAACCACTTTCCGGACAATAACCAAGAAGCCGGGTTTCTGGGAACGACATCTGACCAGCGGTTCGAATTCGAATACGGCATGAACTTTCACGAAGACCCGGTGGTGGATGGACTCAACCTGTGGAATCCATTTCCTGTTGCCGGTGTAAGCGCGTGCAACAGGTACGGTGTGTGCACCGACGTAATCTATGGTGAGGTTGTCTCGGACTGCGAACCGTAGGTGGTGGAGTTTGTCAAGCGGCGTATTTCCGAGACAGCAATTCCCGCTTAGGCGGTTGTAACGTCGTTGGACGCGGGAACGGGGCCGAACCGGGGGTTGGCTCCTTCGGCGGGGGGAACGGCATCCTTGGCCCGGCGCCGTGGGAGTTGTTTGGCTGGCTGTTTCCCTGAAGAGCCGGCTTCGCGCGCACCCGGGCGCGGCGGCCCGGTCACGAGGTGTCATGCACTTCCAGCGTGCCGCGGCGATGGCCGAACGCGATGGCCTTGTACAGCGTTTCCCAGTCCGGCAGCAAGTAGTCGATGAACAGGGCCCGCAGCCTCCGCCACAAGTACGCGGCGCGCCCGGCCTTGGCCTTGGCCGCCCGGAACAGGGCGCAGCAGCGTTGCTGAACCTGATCGATGAGGAAGGCCAGCATCATCAGGAAGGCGAACACCGTCGCCAGATGCTCCACGCCGTGGCCGTAGTTGTGCTCGAAGCCGTAGCCGTGGTTCTCCGGGGTGTTGAAGGTCTCGTTCTCGATGCGCCACCGGGCCCGCCCGGCGCGCATCAGGTCGAAGGCGTTGGCATTGTCGATGGGCAGGTCGGTGACCCAGGAGAAATGCCGTTGCTTGCCGTCCGGGCGGGTTTCCCAATATTCCAGGAAGTTCACCTCCAGCTCGAAATTGGCGTCGTCCGACGGCGCGCCGTTCAGGTAGCGGAAGCGGTGCCGCGTGCCGTCGGCGTCCGCCGTCTCGAAGGTCCGCGTGCCGGGCGTCGCGTCGACCCACTGGAACAGGTGCGCGTGGTCCCCCGGCTTGGCGCCGAGCACGAAGCGCATGTCCAGTTCCTTGAGCAATTTGATGTGCGGGCCGTTGGAGGCCAGCGCGTCCTCCACCACGACCGGCTTCAGATGCGGATGCTCCCGGCGCGTGTCGCGCAGCAACCGCTTGGAGGCGTTGCGCCCGCAGTCGTTCTTCTTCGCCCCGTCGGCCTTGACGATGGGCCCGGGCGCCAGCGGGAACACCTCCGGATGCTCCGGATGCACCAGCACCGCGCCCAGCAACTGGTGGTGATGGGTCACCGTACCGTCGCGGTGATGCGTCTCGCAACAATGGTCGCAACGCACGCGCTTGGAGGAAAAATACCCCGTGCCGTCCACGCTCAACAGGTAATGGCCCATCCACATGAACCCCTCCAGGGCCTTGCCCCGCTGCAAGGCGGCGAACACCGCCTTGAACGCGGGCCGCAAATGCTTCGGGTCCACCTTGTCGAGCCGCTCGCGCATCGCGGTGTCCGAGGGCGCCCGCCCAACGCCGTACAGGCTCTTGAGGTTCGAACGGACCGCCTCATCGCCGCGGGCATCGCGCTCAAAGCCCGACAGCGACGGGTACTTCAAACCGAACACCGCCAAGCCCGACATCAGGCAGTCGGCGAGGTTGAGCCCCCGTCCGGCGACGGGGGCCTCGATCCGCTCGAAACGCTTGCGCACCAAGCGAAGCAATCCGGGGGCGCCCGAGGTCTTTCGGAACCGCAAGTTGGACATGGCTCATCACCCGATACATTAAAAACCGGCGTGATGATACTATTTTCGCTGGAAAAGTTTACGAGTAACTATTTTTCCAACCCTTGGAACACCCCGAAATCACTGGCGTTCGGCAGGTAGCGGGAATCGCTGTTTCCGAGACAGATTTATGGGCGAGAATTGCCATGTGGCGCATGTCAGAAAGACCCGGACGCGTCAACGTTTTGAACTTCTTATCGAGGGGGTTGTTTCCGACGTTGTTGGTCGTCTTGATAGAAACAATGCCTGCCAGCGCCCAACTGCCGCCGGCCATACAAGCGGACCGGTATCTGGTGCAAGCGGAGCGGGAACTCGGCAATGGCGACCCGGCTGCGGCGTTGGCTACGCTTGACCTGATTCTGGAGTTGCAATCCGACCATGGACTGGAGATTCCGGAAGTATTCTGGTTCAAGCGAGCTCAAGTCTCATATGATGCCGGGCTCTACCAGACGGCGGTAGAGTCGGCGACCCGGTACTTGGAAATAGCTGGACGGGATGGAGAGCAATATCAGGCCGCGCTGGAACTATACGATGAGGCTGAGTTGGCGCAGCAGCAGGGAGCGGATTGGGGGTTGACCCCCGGCGAGGCGTTCTCAGACGCATTGAGTTCAGGCGGCCAGGGGCCTGAGATGATCGACCCGGAATTCGCGGGCGCCGAGTTCGCCACCAACAATGAAGCGCGGGACGACTATAACGGTACGGAAGGGGTATTGGCGACCGTCGTCGAATCGGGAAGTGCCGCCTACGAAAATGGCCTGCGAACGGGGGACGTAATCACTCACATCAACCGGCAACGCGTGCGCAGTCTGGAGGAAGCGCGCGGCATCCTCGGCAACGCACGCTCGACCGTGATCCTGCAGGTGGCCCGGGGCAATCGCGGCGTTCTGATACTCATGCGCTGACGAGCACGGGCGCATCGGAAGCCGCCGCAATGCATACCAGCGATTCTCATTTTGACCCCGAGGGGCATCGCTGACTGGGGTTTTGGGGGTCGGGCGGGTTGAAGGGGTCTTGACAGCATAGGGCGGTTGGCCTATGTTGCGGGCCATGGGGAATCCATGGTTCGGATCGAAGGCGGCCTCGGGGCTTTGGCAGGCGCTGGTGTCGCTGATGCCGCCGCACGCGGTGTACATCGAGACGCATCTGGGCGGGGGCGCGGTGATGAGGCGCAAGCCGGGGGCGTTGCGCAACATCGGGATCGACCTGGACGGGCGGGCGTTGTCCTCGTTCGAGTGCGGCTATCCGGTGGAGTTGGTGCGCGGGGACTGCCACGCCCACCTGTCGGAGTTCCCCTTCGACGGTTCGGAACTGGTGTACAGCGACCCGCCGTACCTGCAAAGCGCGCGCAAGTCGTCGCGCCGCCACCGGCACGACTACGGGGACGCCGACCACGTGGCGTTGTTGGAGTTGCTCAAGGGGTTGCCGTGCGCGGCGATGGTGTCGGGGTACCCCTCGGCGCTGTACGACGGGTTGCTGGACGGCTGGCGCAGCGTGTCGTTGCAGGCGATGAACCGGGCGGGGGTCGTCACGGAGAAGGTCCGGTTCAACTTCGAGCCGGACCGGGCGCATTGGGCGTCTGTGGCGGGGCGGGACTTCACGCACCGCCAGACGGTCAAGCGCAAGGCGGCGGGTTGGGGGCGGCGCCACCGGGCCATGCCGGCGGCGGAGCGCCTGGCGGTGCTGGCCGCGATCATGGCGGCGGAGGCGGAGCCGTGAAGCGCCTGGAGGGCCATCCGGAGCGGCTGCGGGCGTGCTTCGCCGATCTGCCGGACCCGCGCCGCGGGCGCAACCGCCGCTACGCCATGGCCGATGTGGCCATGGCGGCGCTGCCGGTGTTCTTCATGCAGTCCCCGTCGTTCCTGGCGCACCGGCGCGCGCTGGCCGGGGCGCGCGCCCGCTCCAACGCCCACACCCTGTTCGGCCTGGCCCGCATCCCCTGCGACAACCGCATCCGCCAACTGCCCGGCGGCGTGCCCGCGGAACGCTTCGACGGGCAGTTCCACGCCATCGTCGAGGACCTGCAAGCGCACGGCGCGCCCGCGCCCATGCGCCGCCTCGGCGGGCGCGCGCCCGTCGCCCTGGACGGCACCGAGTTCTTCCGCTCCCGCAACATCGACTGCAAAAACTGCTCCACCCGCAAGCGCCGCGACGGCGACACCGAGCGCTTCCACCAAATGCCCGCCGCCACCCTCGTGGCGCCGGGCCACGCCCGCACGCCGCCGCCGCCCCCGGAGTTCCTCGCTCCCCGCCGCGGCGCCGCCAAGCAAGACTGCGAACGCGAGGCCGCCAAGCGCCGGCTGTAACGCCACGGCCCCCGCTGCGCGGCGCTGCGCCCGGTCTACCTCGGCGACGACCTGTACGCCTGCCAGCCCATCTGCCGGGCCATGCTCGACAGCGGCGGCGACTTCCTCCCCGCCGCCAAGCCCGCCAGCCACAAGACCCTATACGAATACCTCCGCGGCATCGACCCGCACACCCGCCGCGCCGCCTCCGGCAAGGGCGCCCGGCGGCGCATCCACCGCCACCGGTGGATGAGCGGCCTGCCCATCCGCGGCACCGCGGACGCCTTGCGCGTCAACCGGCTGGAGATCCAAAGCGCACGGCCCGATGGGACCGTCACCTACCGCGGCAGCTTCGTCACCAGCCTGGCCGTGAACCGCGGCAACGTCGCCGAACTCGCCCAATGCGCCCGCGCCCGATGGAAAATCGAGAACGAAACCTTCAACGTCCTCAAACGGCACGGCCACCGCCTCGAACACAACTTCGGACACGGCAAGAAAACCCTCGCCGGCGTGCTCGTCGCGCTGAACCTGCCCGCCTTCGCCCTGCACACCGCCTGCGAACTCGCCGAAACCCTCTGGCAACAGGCCCGCCTACGGCTCGGCGCCCGGCAGCGGCTGTTCGAGCACCTGCGCAGCATCACCGCCTACCAGGTGTTCCCCACCTGGACCGCCCTGATGACACTGCTCGCCACCGGCCACGCGCCGCCACGGCCGCCGTAAAACCATAAGCAAACCGCGCCCCCAATCCACCACACCGATCCGAACCCGACCATCGCCATACAACGGAACAAACTCATGAAACAGCTAAAATGAGAACTGCTGGTCTGAACAGACACGCTTATCGCAAGGTTCACGTAATCGCCACGCTAAGACGCGACGAGAGCCCACGCACTAGAGTAGCGCTTTTCTTGGCCGCCTGAACGAGACCCATCCGCAAAGCTCAAGCTCGTTTCCCCGTCGCGTGATCGATGATTGGCAAGGCATTGTCCGCCGTCACTCGCGTTGTCTGGTTTTTGGGGTTCTGTCGGCGGCGCAGTGGTATCCCATAGCGCGAGCGATAATGTCCACCGCCTGTGCAGCGGCATCCTGCAACGCGCGATCATCGAGATTAGCGTAGATCGCCGTGGTCTCGCGCTGGCGGTGGCCGAGCAGTCGGCCGACGGTGGTCAACCCGACGCCGTTCATCACGCCCTGCGAGGCCCAAGTGTGCCGGCAGTCGTGTATGCGAAGGCCGGGCAAACCCGCTTCCTCCCGAATTCGGGTCCAGAACGTATAGAGTCGGGCCGACGTGAGATTGTCCGGGAACACCCGCACCGCCCCCTTGTCCCGGGGCAATTGAGCAAGCAGTTTCGCGGCATCCGGCCCGAACCAGATCGTGCGCGGCCCGGTCTTGGAGTCTTCAATGCGGACGCTTGCGCCGTTCTCACTCAACTCGCCGATCTTTTGCCACTTGAGGTTGAGGACTTCGGAGAGCCGCGCCCCGGTCAGGGTCAGCAGTCGGATAGCCGCGGGTTTCGCGACCGCGATGGCCTTCACGGTGAGCCGGGTACGGTGTCTGGTTGTGCTCATCGTCCGCCCTCCTTTCCATTTCCCGTCATGGCGTCGTTGACGATGCCGGAGATTCGTCCGGCCGCCTCCCGGACATGCTCGTCGGCGAGGTGGGCGTATCGTTCTGTGGAGGCGGTGTCGGCGAGGCTTCACCGTGCGAACCATCAATGGGCCGGCAGCGGTTCCACAGGTTGCGGGCCGCGGCGGTGCGGTCGTAGGTCTCGGGGCGCTCAGCCGCTGGCGACGGGGTCTGGCCCAGGAACCGGTGCGCCTCGGCCAGCGCCTCGCGCAGCGAGCGAGCGCCGATGGCGAGTCGGATGAGGTCCCGCAGCTCCCCGTGCTGGCCCGTGGCGCTGTCAGTGAACCTGCTGATCGCCCCGGGCGGGGCCAGGCGCACGAAGAGCGAGCGCCCGGCGGCACCGTGCGCGTCGCCGGCGCACCAGTATCTGCCCTGCTTCCGACCGTTGGGCAGGCAAGATCGGCAGACTTGTTCTGCCCGCGCGGCCAGCGCCGCAGCGGTGTCGGCAGCGTTCGCCCCGGTATGCGGCGAATGTTCCCGTCCCACCACCGCGCTGTCGCCTCTAGTGTACAATTTCCTTACCATGGAAATTACGCAGGGCAGGCCCCTGGTCGGCGCTGCCGCCGAATAAAAATACCATGAACGGCGGGAGTCGGCCTCTTTCGCATGGCGAGTTTGGGGCATGTCTTTGCACTACCTGCGTGGCTGTCACAATCACAGGGTCCGGCGCCATGCCGGGGACAAGAATCACGCAGGGGGTCACAATGCGCTTTGCCATCCTCGCCGCAGCATTCACCGTAGCATTCGCCGCGTCTTCCGCAACCGCCCAGGAAATGTGCGCGAACTGCGAGGCCTTGGAAGAAAAGCTCCGTATTGTGGAGCTTCGACTTAATCACGCAACCGAGAGCATTGCGGCCTTACGGGAGGCCCGGGCCGAATTCAATCGCAATGTAAACATGGCGGACGGCTTCGCCACAGCCTACGCAATCCTGCAGGGTGTGAACGTATCGCTTGGCTTGGCCAACCTTCCCTGCTCAATCCCCGGCCAGTGGCTGAGGGGCCTGTTCGCCGGAACTCGCGCGCTGTACGAGCTTGCATCGGACGGCAGCGCAAAGAAGGTGACGCTTGCAGCAATTCTCGGCTACGCCGGCTTGGGCGTGTTCAGCGACATGGGGTCGGCGTATCGTTTCATGCAGGAATGGCAGGAAGACGGAAAGTCACTGGAATCTCCGGGCCGAAGCTTCGACGGCCAGATAAGCGAATTTCAAGTGGCCCGGCGCAATCTCCGGTCTGAGCGCCATTCTATCCAGGAGGACATGCGAAAAGCCGGCTGCAAGGATGCCGCCGACGACTTGCTCGACGACCTGCTCGGCGACGTTAGAACTCAACCACCACAAACACAGGAGACTCAGAAACATGTTTAGGTCCTATCAATTGATGCTGCTCGCGGTGCTTCTGCCGCTCTGCGTGTTGGCAAGCGAGAGCGCCTTCGCGCAGACTGCGGCAGGAACGACACGTGTTTGCACGTTGCCATTGCCGGAAGACTTCGAAGGCCTCGATGTGTTCTCCGTTGGCGAGGTGCGCACCTCAATCCTCTCCGAGCCGGATTTTCAGGGCCTCAACGGGCGGGAATGGGTGCTGATGGATGGAAGGCGAGTCGCCCCCAGCGAAGAGATAGCGCCTTACGTGGTTCATCTCGATTACACGCTTCCCGATGCCCGGGGGAGATTTCTTCGTATGCACCACAATGGGTTCTGCCGCCGATCATTCCCCCAAGACAGTCAAGCGTATGAAGACTGTATCGATAGCCGAGACCCGAACGAAGCCGAAGGCCGCGAACTTGGCAGATTTCAGCAAAACCAAAACCGTTCACACGACCACGAATACAGGGATGTCTATAACACCCACAACACACGTAATGGAAAGCCCTTTCCCATCGAAATTAATGAAAATAAGGCTAATGAGCATCAGGTCGAACTCGTAGATGACATTGATGGGGATGGTGACCCTGATAACACTCACCATTTCGAATGGGCGGGCGGCAACCGAGAAGCTTGGTGGGTTCCGTATGTGCAAGGCGTAGCTGTAAATCCAATAAGCAAAGCTTCAGGGGTCGGAGAATCCCGTCCAAACAACATCGCGGTGAACTTTTTCATCAAGGCCTGCCGGTGTCGCACGGCGGAGTGCAGGTAATGCGGAGCGCAGGCACACGTAGCGGCGCGATCCGCTTGGTTCCTCCTCGCATCTGCGCGGGCATCTTGTTTTGCCTGACTGGTGTAACCGGTCAAGCAAGTGTTGACCTCGAACTTTTGAGGCTTTCAGTGCAGGCAGACGATGAAGAACAGACGCTCCAACTCGAAACCCGGTTGGCATCATTTGAAGCCCGTCGCGCCTTGGCTGCGAAGGAAAAGCGGACTTTCGGCATCCAATTCGACATTGACATGACACCACTCAGCAGCGTCATTGCCGATAAAGTGGAATCGCAGTTGTCAGAACTGGCGATAAGAGATTTCGCCCGCGAAATGCGTAGGGTTGGAGAAGCCTCGGAAATCTTTCGAAACATCCTGAATTCCGAACCGAACAGCGAAAACAGAGGTCAAGCTATCGTAGAACTGATCGCCGAATCATCCATCAGGCGGGAAATTCGGGACCGGGTTGGAGACGTTGAGGACAACATCGCAGCCCTTGACGCCTATGATACCGACCAGATGACGCGTCTCGTGGGGTTGGAGATAACGGAAACCGTGGTGAATAGCTTCGAGACTGTTGCGAGTGGGTCCGACTTGGCGGCAGAAGCCAGCAAGGTGCTGGAGGTCGGAAAGCGCCTGAAAGACCGTTACGACAGTCTGACAAGAGTCGTTGAGGAGGCGCAGAAACTGAACAATCTTCCAGGCAGCCTGCAGAATCTCAGTATGGAGAATTTTGGCACATTGCTGACAACCAGCCAGGATTTTCAGAAGGAGTTGGGACAGACGGCGGTCTTGCTGGCCGGGATAATTGGAGACGAGGAAGACGCGAAGGAGGTTGGTGAGTTTGTCAACTACGCGATAGCGGCGACGCAGATCGGGACGGCCGTCTTTTCGGGCAATCCGGCGATGCTTCTCTTCGGAATCGGCGGTCTGGCGGGCGGCGGGTCGGCATCGCCAAGTCCCCCTCATCCTGCTGTTATGCAGGCTTTGGGTGAAATCCTCAAGAATCAGGAGGAGCTTCTGGAGGGACAGGAAGAGTTGCTCAATGGCCAGCAAGAGCTATTGGCGGGCCAAGAAGCAATACTGACCGAGTTGAAGGCGGTGGAGCGAAATGTCTTGCAGGAACTAACGAGTATTGCAGAGCTTATTGAAAGTGTGCAGTGGGAGAACTCAACGCTTGCGCGCGCGGCCAGAGAACTAAGCTACGAAGGCGCCAGATGGTCCGATTGCGAGACATTCCTGGAGAGCAGGTCCCGGGAGGATGGTTTTTTGTACCTGCAAGGCCGGAACGATCCGAATGTCGTGTGGTGGAGTAGTGGCGAGTTTGAGAATTGGGCGGCGCTTGAGAACTACTTCGGGCAGGGCCGGTGGCGCTCGTCTTGGTTCAAATGCCTAGATTTGATGAAGTATGTCTTCTTCGCACAAGGTGCCGACATCCACACGTTTCTCCGGATGTCCAACTATAGTGCCGAACAGGAAGGCACGTTGTTTGCCACCTATGTCAGGCGAGGTTACCGACCTCTGATTGCTAACCTGAGGGAACACTATATCGGAGATCCTGCAGATTCCGAAGACTCAAACCGTCAACGCGGAATCGATGTGTGGTGCACACTGCTCAATTCCCCTCTTCGCTTTGATCAGGTAGCAACGCGAGGGTACTACTCACGTGAACGTGACAGCAGATGTGTTCGCATTGAATCAGCGGTGTTCAGTGACCGGGACCGGCAGTGGAGGGACACGGAATGGAGCGAGCTGCCGCTTTTGCATCCGAAGATGCTCATGGAGTTCGTCTACACGCTAATGGATATCCTCCGATATACGGCGGTTATGGATTTCGAAAATCACAATCCGAATGGTCCGCCAATGTTGACCGATAGGGTGGATCTCTCAACTTTTTCCGATGCGGGAGCGTACATCGAATGGGCCTACCGCTACGTCAATCTAGCAATTGCACAGCAGACCCTCACTACCGGCGACATATTGCTGCCTTTTGTTCATGGAACACTGTCCCCCGGCCTCGAAGACGAGGAGGCGAAGCCGGAACGCGATGAGATGATCACTATTCTCGACCAAAATAAACTGATGGCCAAGAACTACCTTGTTCGGCAGTTCCGCGCGGAACTCGCGCTGCGACCGGGAGATGCCGATGTCGGAATTGACGGTGCGCTCGACGAGAACCTGAGGGCCTACAGATGCGTCTACAACGGCAATCTCAGTGGAAATTCTGCCAGCAATTGTCAACCTGGGCATTACGAGCGGTTATTTGGAGTCAATTGGGCATTCTTGGCGGGTCAGAACAAGGTGTTGCTGCGCGATGGCAGTGAGCGAGAATTCCAGTTTGACATGCCGACTCCGGATGAACTGCAGACGGGTCTATATGAGGTTACGGAGGAGTATTGGGACCTGGTTGAACTGCGCGACCGGCTTATCGAATACGCGCTGCGCAATGACATGAAGCTCTTCGGAGTGGATCCAGAAAAGCTGGTTCGGGATGGGAATTATGCTGGGATCTAAGAGACGGACGCCTCAATGCGTCTGGTAGCCGCCTGGGAGTAGCCGAGGTCAATGAGAGACGCACGACGCGCATATCGGCAATAGTCGTGTGCTGTACGATCTGTTGGGGCGGCTGGGAGGTGAGCGGGGAGACCGTCATATTGTCACAGTCCCTCAGGCAATGGCACCTCCCAGGAGGGCGCTGCGAGCCGGGAAGCCTTTTCCGCATTTCCGATCGCCGTGGAGATTGCGAGCGTGGCCGATGATGCCTGGATTGATCTCGCGTCGATCAGGGTCAAGGCGTACAAGAGGGTATTGAATCGATGTTTCGGAAAGGACATCACTGGGGATATTTCGAGCTATCTCAGCGCGGCCCGCCGTGTTGAGCAGGTGCTGTGCGCCGCGGCGTCCATAAGAATCGCCGAGTCTGATCTTTCCGGGAGTTGTCCCGGAAAGTATCGATTCGCACTACGGGTCAGGAATGAGGACGGCGCCATGTCCGAGGCGATACTCGCTCTTGAAATCATGGAAGGCTGCGGATGTACCAGATGCAACGGAGACCACAACCTTGGAACCTGGCAGAGTCGATGTAGAGTCACGCTTGGTATGGAACTTCGATTCAAGGCGCAGCACCTGACAGCGTATTCAGGACATACTCTTTCAGCACTTCTTGTCCCTCATTGGCATCAAGGAGCGGCTGTGGCGATGCTTCAGCCAGCTAAAGACCAACCCGATGTACGATCACCACCATAAGATTTCAGTAACTACTCGCCCCCCGGAGCCTGATTGGCCGGTTCGTTCCACGTTGGGATGCCAGCCATTGTAGCGGCGTTTCCGTTGAGCGCGATTTGGATTGCGGAGAGGGGATTGCAGCCTTGGTATGCCATGGACTGCAGGTAGCTGGAGATGCGGCAGTGGGCGGCGGCGTATTTCGGGGTGCGGAAGCACCCGGAGACTTTCTGTTCGGCCTTGGCCATTCGGATGTCGCGCTCGGCGCGGTTGTTGGTGAACGGGACGTCGGGGTCGCGGGCGAAGCGGAGCACTTCGGTTTCGTATTCGGGGAGGGCTTCGTGCAGGTTTTCGGCGTCGGATTTGGCGATGCGTCCCCGCTGTCCGCTGATGGGTTCGGGGGGCGCGGGGAGTTCCCGTTTGGCTTGGGCGGGGACGGTGCGGTAGCGCTTGCGCACGGCCTTGTGGGCGGGCTCGTCGAGCGCCTTGCTTTCGAGTTTGGCGACTTTGCGGTGGGTGGCGAGCAGGAGTTTTTGCAGGCGCTTGGCCCAGGCGTGGCCGTGGGCGTCCTCGACGAAGGCGAGGTCGCGCAATGGATGACTGCCGCACAGGGCGTGTTGGCAGTTCTCGTAGAGGAAGTGGCTGGCCCAGCGGTCGTGGACGAGGACGCCGCCGTGGCGGGGGATGACGCCGACCTCGTCGATGGCGGCGCGGCCGCGCTTGCGGTGCGCGAACTTGAGCGCCGGGCCGCCGGCGCCGAGGGTGTGCAGCCAGTGGTTCTTGCCCCCGATGCGCAGCCCCGTCCCGTCCGCGTGAAGCACGGGGCTTTCGAACAGGCGTTGGATGGCGGCGGCCTCCCAGTCGGCCAGCGCCCGGTGCAGGCGCAGCAGCCAGGCCGGCAGGGTCGCCTCGGCGACGGCGCGTCCGGCCGGCGCCTTGAGGGTCTGCGCGGTGCGCTCCGGCGAGACCATCCGGGCGGTCATCGGGTGTGCGGCGAAGGCCACGATGCCGTGACCGTATTGCGGCGGCCCCGGCATGTCGTCCGGGAACCGGCCTCGGTTCCCGGCCCGGCAGCGCGGACAGGTCTTGATCTCCGCCTCGACGACCGACTCGCGCGTCTCGAAGACGAGGTCGACCCGCACGCGCCGCTCGTGGCCCGTCGGGGCGACGCCCGCGAGGTCGCCCCCGCAGGCGCGGCATTCGGCGGCCGGGGCGGTGCGGGTCTCGACCACCCGGCGGTTCGGGCCGTCCCGGCCCGCGCGCGGTTTCGGCCCCTTGCCCTTGGCGCCGGGGCGCCCGCGGGCGCTCCCGTCCGCCCCGGCCTGCGAACCCGGCAGGCCGGAGTTGCGCGAGTTCCCCGGCGTGTTCTTCTCCATGAACACCGCCACCGGCAGATCGAACAGCATCAAGAGGGCATCGAACAGGGCGCGGCTCCCGGGACCCGTCTTGCCCGCCGCGCACAGCGCCTCGAAGCGCCCCTCCGGCGCGTCGAACTCCGAGCGCGGCGACGCCTTGTCCGCCGTGGCCACGGCCTACCCGGCCTCCACCGCCATGATCGCGGCCAGCACCGCCAGACGCTCCGCCGGCGGCATGGCCCGGTAACGCCGGCCCCAGCCCTCCGCCTTGCGCTTGACCGACTGCCGATGCGTGAAGTTGCGGCCCGCCAAGCTCGCCCAGTGCACCCGGTCCGGCTCGAAGTTGAACCAGATTTTCTCCGTCACCGCCCCCGCCCGGTTCATCACCTGCAACGACACGCTGCGCCAGCCCGGGAGGCGATCGTCGTAGAACCGCGACGGGTACCCCGACACCATCGCCGCGCACGGCAGCCCCTTGAGCAGGTCCAGCAGCGCCTCGTGGTCCCCGTCGCCGTAGTCGTGGCGGTAACGCCGCGCGGACTTGCGCGTGCGGCGCAGGTAGGGGGGATCGCTATAGACCAGTTCCGTGCCGTCGAACGGATACTCCGCCAGAAACCGGTGGCAGCAGCCGTGCACCAACTCCACCGGATAGTCGCAGCGGAAACCGGCCAGCGCCCGTTCGTCGAGATCGATGCCGATGTTGCGCAACGCGCCCGGCTTGCGCTTCATGATCGCCCCACCGCCCAGATGGGTCTCGATGTACACGCTGTGCGGCGGCATCAGCGCGATCAGCGGCTGACACAGCCCCGCGGTCGCCTTGGAACCAAAATACGCGTTGCCCATGCCGGTTCGCACCCTCGCGGAATGGGACTACCATAGGCGTCCACGCATATGATGTCAAGAAGAGCAGCGCGATGGCCCAACATGCACCGAGGTTCCGCCCTACGAGAGCGGGCGCACCGTCAGAGCGACGGGACTGGGGGCGAGTAGTTACAGATTTCAGTTGAAAATAAGCGAGCCGACGCGTTAGTTCTCCAGCAGGTGACCATGGCAATTCATTCGCAAATCGACGGCCAGGAAGGGCGAATCACAGCGCTCCAGCCAATTCAGGCCATCGTCCGGCGGCTGCAACAATGCGATTGACGCTACCGAGCCGGCGACAATTGCTTGCGGTGCCGCGACGCTTACGCTCAACAAACCCTCGACGGGCCAGCCGGTGCGCGGGTCGATCAGGTGACTGTACCGGGCGCCTTCGATTTCGACGTAACGCTCATAACTGCCGGAAGTCGTGAGTGCGCCATCGGTCAAAGTTACCGTGGCAAGGGCCGAATCCGTATTCAGTGGATGAACGATGCCTACCCGCCAGGGGTCGCCGCCGGGTTGTGGACCGACGATGCAGATGTCACCGCCCAGGTTGATCAGACCGTGGCGGATGCCGGTTTCTCTCGCAACCATGGCGGCAACGTCAGCAGCGTACTCCTTTACCACCCCACCAAAATCGAGTTCCATGCCCGCGATTGGCAAGTAGACTTGCTCTTTCGAGCAAACCACTTTTCCCCAATCAACCAGGGCGAGACATGCATCCAACTCGTTCTGGGTGGGCAGTGCAGTCCTCTTACGATGCCACACGCGCCGGAAGACGCCTGATGTCATATCGAACAACCCCCCGCTCTGCTCGTGGCAAACGGCCGCGTATTTCAGAATCGCGGCGGTTTCCGTGTCGATGCGAACAGGGGCGGCACCTGCCGCGCGGTTGATCTTCGAGGTCACGCTGTCCGACCGATACCGCGAGAATTTCCGCTCGAAGCGCCGGATCTCGGCAACGCACTTGCGGGCGGCGCGGGCAAAGGTCCGTTTGGTGTCCGCATGAAAGCGCAGCTCGCACGGGCAGCCCATCGCGCGGAACCGATGCCTGTGCAGCGCCAACGATCAGAACTTGTAGTCGAGGACGACGGACGCCATCGTGAATTGGAGCCGGGCCGGGTGTTCGTATCCGGACGTCAGCCCGTATCTCTCGCGGCTCATGTAGCGGTCGACGCTGATGGTCAGCGCCCATCGGGGCTGTTGCAGTATTCCCTTGAGGCCGGCGGTGACCGCGCCGTAGGCGGAAAGGCGGAAGTCGCTGGACTGGCTGATGTCGGACGAAAGCAGGAAGTTGTCGACCGGCAGGAAGAACTCGGCCGCGGACTGGCTGTAGTAGCGCACGTTGGGGACGATCTGGAATCGGTTCCCGACGTTCTGGTACCAGGACGATTGGAGCGTGTGCGAGGCGATGCCCCAATCGTCGCCGAAGTAGCGGTAATCGAGGTGAATGGCGCCGTCCGCGCCAGTCAGGAAGCGACGGTAGCGGACGCTCAGCGCGCGCTCGGTCCGTGCGGAGGGGCGGACGTCGCGCAGCTTGTACGGATCGGACAGGAATCCCTTGTGGCGGGTGAGACTGAATCCGGCGTACAGCGCGGAAAGCCGGTTCAGTATCTGGGCGATGCCGAAGGACACCGAACGGGTCCGCCTCTCCTCCCGCGCAACCCGCCCGAACAATACAGCATCGGAAGGTTCGATCACGTCGCTGGAATGGCTCACGCCCGTGGACACGGTGGTCAGGTCGCCGTTGAATGTCCATTCGCCCGAAACGGACAAGGCCCGGGCAGCGTAGTCGTCTTCGTTCGAACGGCTGAGCGTCACGGCCGCGCTTCGGTCCTGGCCGTAGAGCGCGGCGGACAGATTCACCTCAGTACGGGAGTCTTCGATGGTGGCGCCGCTCATGATGAGGTCCGCCTCCCCATCGAGCCCGGGGACCGTCGCCCAGGGCGAGGCGCCGGACATGGTCTCCCGCGACATCCCGAGGTCGACGCTCCAGCGATTTCCTATGGGCGTCACCAGCCGGAACTGGCTGATGTCGATGTCGTAGCGCCGGTTGTCGCCGCCCACGACGTCGCCTCGCGGGATGTCGGCTTCCTTGTAATTGGAGACGCCCGCCGAGACGCTTGACTCCACGGGCTGGGTGGCGGAGAACGCGGGCAGGGACAACGCGGCCATGGTCAGCGCCGACAGCGGAGAGGACGGATTCACCTCAATTGCAGCCGCATCCGGCTCCCGCGGTTCCGGCCCCGCCGCTGGCCGCTTCCTTGCTGTCGTAGACCTGCTCGTACAGGCCGGTCTGAAGCGGATTGGGGTCCAGTTGCATTTCCGGGCGCGCCAGCGTGCCGCGCTCCCAGGGTTGCACGCCGGCGCAGGCGCCGAGGCCGAGCGCAGCGGGGAGTGCCAAGATAACGATCAACGGGCGAACGGCACTGCTCGCGCAAGACGAAACGGAAACAGCGGGCCGGCACTGCGCAATCGGGTTCATGGGAGGTCTGACTGCTGCCGGTCGAGGAGTTCCAGGATGTGGGCGCGTATCGGCTCCATGTCACCCCGTCTGAAGCCCGCGTGCACGAGCGTGACGCGGCCTTCGGCATCGACGACATAGGACATGGGGACGGCCAGCAGGTCGTATCGCTCGGCAACCGCGCCTTCGGGATCGCTGAGATTGACGTAATTCATGCTGTAGTGTTCGGCGAAATCCAGGGCGTCCTCGACTCGCTCGTCGATGTTGATCCCGAGGACTTCGAACGCCTCGGCGCCCAGCTCATCCTGCAGCGAGACGATCTGCGGAATCGCGACTCGGCAGGGCGCGCACCAGGAGGCCCAGAAGTCGATGTATCGGACCTTGCCGTGGGTGTCGGACAGCGACAGTGCGGCATGCTCGGCGAGCACCGGCAGCGTGAAATCAGGAGCCATTTCGCCCTCGTCGACCGCTCCGGCCGATTCGGCGATGAGAACCGCCAGTGCGAGGATCAGCAACTTCGTGGCATTCGGCATGAGCTGTTTCTCCACCAGGTTGCTGGAGACCGGGGTTTTGGAAACACGGGCCAATAACGTATCCGATACCTTGTCGCGACGCCATCTCGGCGGCCTGAGCCCACGGCTTAGTACCTGCGCACCAATAGTATAATATGCCGGAAACGTGATGGTTGCCGGATTTTCGTGAGTCCGGCTAGAACGAGTATTTCTGGTGACATTTGTCCGGAAACACATGCTGGCGAGCGTCCTGATTTCATTCGGCGCTCTTCTGGCGTCCGGGTCCTTTGCGCAGGACGCCGGTTGGCGGGAGCGGGCGGCGCGTGAGGCTGAGCGGGCGGCCGAGGCGAGGCGCGCCGAGCAGATTCGCCGTCAGTACGAGAGTCGGCGCTCGGCGGCGCACGCCCGGATGCGGCTGGAGCAGGACGGCAGCAGCCTGTACGCATCGACCGTGAGCGCGTCGGAGACGCAACTGTCCTGTCCGGCGCTGCCGGTGGCCGACACGACGAGTGTGCTGGACGGGATCTTCAGTCGGCGCAGCGACGGCACGCTGTTGATCGACATCGGGGATGGCGCCTCCACGGGGATCGGATCTCAGGCCGCGGGAGCGCCCCCGCCCTGGTGGCCGGACCGGCTCACACCGCCCGTGCAGCCGGCAGCTTGGAGACCGGACGTCGCCGCGGCGCATGGGGATTGGCTGGCTCCGGCGCCCCGGGACGCACTGTCGTCGCCTGTGGGTGGAACGGTTCACACGATTCCGCTGTTGCCGTCGGCGTCGGACGCCCACGGGCGCCAGGGCCTCGCGCAGATCCGCAACCGCTCGGCCCGGGCGGCGGAAGTGCGCATCGTGGCGGTGGACGACAGTGGCCGCGAGTACGGCCCGCTGAAGCTGTTCGTCGAGGCCAACGGGACGGCTGAGGTCGATTCCGACGATCTGGAGAACGGCAACCCGGACAGGGGTTTGTACGGCGGTACAGGCCCGGGTGTGGGAGAGTGGCGCCTGGAGCTGTGGAGCGACGTGCAGATCGAGGCGCTGTCGTTCGTTCGCACCTGGGACGGGTTGCTGATGCCGATGCACGACGTGGTGGCAAGCGAGGGGAACCGTCACCGCGTACCCATTTTCCACCCGGCGAGTCAATGGGAGCAGGAGAGCCGGCTGCGGCTGATCAACCCCGGAGAAGGGCCAGCGGAGGTTTCGATCACGGGGATCGGCAACCACGGGAGCGCGCTTGGAACCGGGGTCTCGGTGACGATTCCCGGGGGCGCGTCGCTGACCTATACGGCGGCGGAACTGGAGTCGGGGCGCGGGGCCGGGCTGAGCGGGTCGTTGGGCGACGGCACCGGACCATGGCGGCTCATGGTCGATTCCGCACAACCCGTTCAGGTGATGAACCTGCTGTCGAGCCCGACGGGGCACCTGAGCAACCTCTCCACGGTGCCGATCAATGAGACGCCAAGCGTCCACGGCGTGCCTCTGTTGCCGGGGGCGTCGGACCCATCGGACCGACAGGGCCTCGTCCGGGTAATCAACCGCACGGACACACCCGGAGAGGTGCACATCAAGGCGTTCGACGACACGCAGTGGGACCACGCCCCGCTGGCGCTGTCGCTCGGTGCCGGCGAGGCGGTGCAGTTCGATTCGAACGATCTGGAACAGGGCAACCCCGACCGGGGTCTGGCCGGGGGAACGGGCCCCGGCGAGGGCGACTGGCGGCTGGAGCTTTCGAGCGACCTGGAGATCGAGGTGCTGTCCTATGTCCGGGCCTGGGACGGGCTGCTGACGGCGATGCACGACATCGTACCCGGCGAGGACACGCGGTACCGGGTAACGAGCTTCGATGATCAGGCCGGTCCCGAACAGGAGAGCCGGCTGCGGCTGATCAACCCGGGGAGCACCCCGGCGCAGGTGACGATCTCGGGTGCCGACAGCCCCGAGACCCCTGACGGCGGCGAAGTATCGGTGACGATTCCGGCAAGGGCGTCGCGCACGTACACCGCGGCGGAGCTTGCCTCCGGCGAAGGGGCCGGACTGGTCGGCTCGCTGGGCGAGGCCGCGGGCGGGCGGCAACTCGTCGTGGAGTCCGGACAGCCGCTGCAGGTGATGAGCCTGCTCTCGGGTCCGGCAGGGAGGCTGACTAACCTGTCCACCGGACCCGTGCGCGGCGTGCCGCTCCCTCCCCTTGTCGGAACGGACACGAACGGCAGCGGCGCGGAGACGATCGATGACGTGTTCGGCTCCGACGTTTCTCCCATCGTGCAGGCGAAGTGCGTCATCTGCCATGTACAGGGCGGCGTGTCGGGGACCACGCGGCTGGTGTTCGTGCCGGCTTCGAACGCCGATCACGAGGCGCTCAACCTTCAGGCGTTCCGGGATTTTCTGGAGGGGATGGACGACGGCGCGAACGCGATACTGAACAAGGTGCAGGGCGTGGCCCACGGCGGGGGTGTGCAGGCGGCGGCGGGTACCGAGGATTACGCGAATCTGCAGCGGTTCCTGGGTCTGCTGGGCGAAGCGGTATCGGGGATATCGATCACGCCGGAGACGCTGTTCGACGGGGTGACGATGGAAACGCCGCGCCAGACGCTGCGGCGCGCGGCTATCGTATTCGCCGGGAGGGTGCCGACGCAAGCGGAGTACGCAGCTATTCAGGCCGGTGGCGAGGACGCGTTGCGCCAAACCATCCGGGGACTGATGACGGGACCGGGGTTTCACGAATTCCTAATCCGGGCAAGCAACGACCGGCTGCTGACGGATCGGGATGCCGACATCAACTTAATCGGAACTCAATTCACCGACGCGCAGAACATGATTTACGAGCTTGTAGTGGCTGCCAACGCCGCCGGAAATGTGGGCGAAGCTCAAATCGCATTGGAACAGTTTCAGAGGGGTGTCGCCTATGGAGCTGCGCGCTCGCCACTTGAATTGATTGCCCATATTGCAGAAAACGATTTGCCATACACGGAAATATTGACGGCGGACTACATCATGGCGAATCCGGTCACTGCGAAAGCCTACGGAGCATCGACCGAGTTTGAAGATCCGGACAATGACCACGAATTCCGACCGTCAAGGATTGTCAGCTACTACCGCGACAACGAATCCAAGATCACCGTACATGATGATGTCCTCGGTCTTCGGATAATCGACCCCGGCAATCTAGCCACCGACTATCCGCATGCAGGTATCCTGAACACGACCATCTTTCTGAACCGTTATCCGAGCACAGCCACGAACCGCAACCGGGCGCGATCCCGCTGGACCTACTATCATTTCCTGGGGGTCGATGTGGAAAAGTCGGCCTCAAGAACCACGGATCCGGTGGCGTTGGCGGACACCAACAACCCAACGATGTTAAACCCGGCCTGCACGGTCTGCCACACCGTGCTCGACCCTGTTGCCGGCGCATTCCAGAACTACGGAGACGCGGGCTACTATCGGGACCAGTGGGGTGGGCTGGACTCTCTCGACAGTTTCTACAAGGAGGGCTCGACTCAGAGATTTGAGGTCTCGGCGGAAAACTACGAAGCACGACAAACCTTCTCGCTGCGGACTCTCCTCGATGCCGATAGTTCGCTTGTGATTGAGCATCCTCACAACAACGGGTGTGGAGACGACGGACATGAGACTTGCGGACGAGACCTCAAGATTAAGGAATTCGTCCTGCGTGACTCTGGCGGCAACATTGTCGATCGGATCGAGTGGTCGGAACTCGATGCTCAGTGCGAGTTCGACGGCCAATACAACGCGGCTGGCGGCACGGCCGACCATTACCAGTGGTGGGGTTGGGGGTGTTCCTTTCCCGTGGAGGTTCCGGCTGCGGCAACCTATCTCATTGAAATCACGCTCTGGGCCGACCAGTTCGGTGACGAGGTCACATGGTTTAAACTTGGGGCTACCCTTTACAAGGAAGGCGACACTTGGTATCGCGACATGCGGTCGCCGGGGTTCGACGGCGAGACTGTGCCGGACGCCAACAACAGCCTGCGCTGGCTCGCCAGGCGGATCGTAAAGGACCCACGCTTCGCAGAAGGCACAGTAAAATTCTGGTGGCCGGCGATCATGGGCAGTGAAGTCGCAGAACCGCCTGAAGAAGAAGGTGACGCGGATTTCGACGGACTACTGCTCGCGTCAAACGCTCAGGGGGCTCAGGTCCAGAGGCTGGCGGAAGGATTCGCGAGCGGCTTCAGTGGAGGGGCCGCGTTCAACCTGAAAGACCTGCTGGTTGAGATCGTGCTCTCGCCGTGGTTCCGGGCGCAGGAGTTGTCTGACGATGATGCCGTTCGAGCAGCGGCGCTACGCGGTGCCGGCGCCAGACGCCTGCTTGGACCGGAGGAACTGGCGCGCAAGACGTTGGCGCTGACAGGCTTCCAGTGGGGACGCCCGCGCGAAGGCGCGAATCCATGGCGGGTACCACACGCCCAAAGATGGAGCACACTTACAGATCAGGAACACGGCTACGCCCTGCTTTACGGTGGCATTGATTCCGATGGCATCACGGAGCGGGCGCGGGACATTACATCGGTGATGGTCGGCGTGGCGCAAGCCCATGCGTTGCTGTCGAGCGGTCCGGTTGTGATGCGCGAGCTTTACCTGCTACCGCAAAAGGATCGCCTGCTGTTCGGCGACTTCGATTGGACGGTGTGGCCAACTCTTGCATTTCGCAGTGTCTTTGAGATCGGCTCAGACTCCGGTTCTGAGCGGGAAACTGTGTCCTTGGTCGGGCATTTCGAGGAGGGAGACGCGACCGTGACGCTCAGTTTCCTAAACGATTTCAGAGCCGAGGACGGCAATCATCTGGACAGCCAAGGCCGCGATCGGGTTCTCAATCTGGACCGGCTCGATATTCGAAGTGCTGCAGGTGACGTTGTGGAAAGCGTGGAACTGGAACAGATTGACGCTGTTGGCGACAACTTTCCGGTCGACGACCACTTCGCGATGCACGATGAAGGTAGCATCGAGGTGCCCGTGAGCATTCCGGCTGCGGGGAATTACACTATTGAGTTGGTTACCTGGGCGGACCGTGCCGGCGAGGAACTCGCCCAACTCGGCATCGCCGTTTCATCGTCGAACGCTGAAAACACGGCGGGTGCAAACAGCATCAAGACCAAGCTGATCGACTTGTTCGACAAGCTGCACGGCATTCAAGTCACGGCCGACTCGCCGGAAGTGCAGGACGCCTACGAGTTGTTCGTAGAGGTATGGGAACGCAAACGGGGGGAAGGATACCTGTTTTGGAACGATGAGAACATCCGCGTCGACTGGCCGAGCGACCACTACTTCTTTGACGGTATCGCCGACAAATTCTATAGCAAAGAGCCGAGCGAGTATGGCGCTCCGATTGGTTGGGAGTGGCACCTCATTAATCCGTTCTTCGACACAATAGACTGGTCCGATCCCCAGGCGGTGGCACGAACGTGGGTCGTGGTTCTGGCGTACCTGATGATGGATTACCGATATCTGTATTTATAGGGAGTGCTGCGATGAAACGACGGGAAATGCTCAAGTGCCTGCTGGCCACGGTCGGAAGCGCTGCCGCGGGTTTCCGATTACCCCTGGCCAACGCCCAGGATTACCTCGGCAAGCTGTTCGTCTTCGTGCAGGCCGACGGCGGCTGGGACCCGACGAGCTTCTGCGACCCGAAGGCGAACACACCGGACGAGCCGGTCATCAACCACTGGGCCGAGCGCGACGAGGTCCGTGAGGCCGGAAACATTCCGTACGCGCCATTTGCCAACAACGAGGCGTTTTTCGAGAAGTACCACTCGCGGATGCTGGTGATCAACGGCGTGGACGCGCAGACCAACTCGCACACCGTCGGCGTCGTGCACAACTGGAGCGGCCGAAACTCCGAGGGGTATCCCGCGATGACGGCGCTGCTGGCCGCGGCATTCGGCAATCATCTGCCGGTGGCGTATCTGAGCTTCGGGGGTTATTCGAGGACCGGCGGCGTCGCCCGCTACACGCGGCTGAACAACGCCGACCTGCTGCGCACCATCGCCACCCCGGATGTCGTCAGTGACGACCCGAACCAACGTTACATCGGCGAAGCCGACTGGGCGTCGCTGAGGTCGCGATTGTCGCTCGCGACGCAGCGCCTGGCCGAGGCGCCGGGGCTGCTTCCGGACGACGCCCGCAACCGCTACCTCTACCGCACGGCGTTCGAGGCATCGGAGGGGCTGAAGGCCTACGCCGACGCAATACCGCCGGAGGATGCGCTGGAGCAGCCGCAGGAGATTCAGACAGCGCCGGACACAACGTTTCGGAGCGAGCTCCGCCGTCAGGCGCAACTGGCAGTGCTGGCGTTCAAGTCGGGCGTGGCCGCCAGCGCGGACTTGTGGCTCGGCGGCTTCGATACGCACGACAACCACGACGCGAACCAGGGCGCGCTTCTGGCCAACCTGACCGATTCGGTGGATTATCTGTGGGACTACGCCGAAGCTCACGGCGTGGCCGACCGGCTGGTAGTGGTGATGGGGTCGGATTTCGGTCGGACCAACTTCTACAACTCGCAGAACGGCAAGGACCACTGGCCGATCGGAAGTTATGTCGTCATGGAGAAGAACCAGCCGTGGACGAACCGCGTGGTGGGCGAGACCGACGGTTTGCACTTCGCGCAGAAGATCAACCCGGCGACGCTCGAGCGAGACGACGCCAACGGGACGATCATCTATCCGAAGCATGTCCACAAGGCGCTGCGGCGCTATCTCGGTATCGAGAATACGCCCGGTGCGCTGCGGTTCCCATTCGGCACCACCGAGGACTTTGCGTTCTTCGGATGATGGTTTGCATTGGAAGGGTAGGCGAAGCAACGCCAATTGTGGCCCAAACGGTGACGGACGTTGGAGATTGCACGCCTCTGCCGACGGTCACAGCCGATTCGGTCGCGTCTGTAACCGATTTGGTTCAGATTGGCGTGGACGGGAGGGCACCATGAGCCGGCATGAGCGGCTGGTGCAGACCATTCTCGGGGGGAGATCGGACGCGAATATCCGTTTCGCCGAGTTACGAACTCTGATGCAACACTTGGGGTTCGAGGAACGGGTTCGTGGAAGTCACCACCTCTATCACAAACACGGAATTGTGGAAAAGGTCAATCTCCAGCGGGACAACGGAAACGCGAAACCCTATCAGGTGAGGCAGGTTCGGCGGCTGATTCTGAAGTACAGATTGGGAGGGTCCGATTGATGCACAAGTATGAGGTCATTCTGTATTGGAGCAATGAGGATCGAGCCTTTGTCGCGGAGGTTCCCGAGCTTCCAGGATGCATGGCGCACGGTGAGAGCCAAGTAGCGGCTCTCGGGAACGTCAACGATGCCATGGAACTGTGGATTGAAACGGCGCGGGAGTTGGGGGAATCGGTGCCGGAGGCCAAGGGCGAGCGGTTGATGCTTGCGTGAACAGAACGAGGCGAGACGAGCACAACGTCGGCGAATTGTTAGGTATTAGAGTGAAGTTTCACGACAGGCAAACGCTTGCGACTGTCCTGATATGGCTCAGCTTTCTTCTGGCCGCCGGGTCCTTTGCGCAGGAGTCCGGTTGGCGGGAGCGGGCGGCGCGCGAGGCTCAGCGGGCGGCCGAGGCAAGGCGGGCCGAGCAGATTCGCCGGCAGTACGAGCGCCGGCGCTCGGCGGCGCATGCCCGGATGCGGCTGGAGCAGGACAACAGCAGCCTGTACGCCTCGACGCTGAGCGCGTCGGAGACGCAACTGTCCTGTCCGGCGCTGCCGGCGACCGACACGAGAAGCCTGCTGCTGGACGGGATTTTCAGCGAACGCAGCGACGGCACGCTGCTCATCAACATCGGCGAGCAAGCCTCCACGGGGATCGGTCCGCGGGCGGCGGGTGCGCCCCCGCCCTGGTGGCCGGACAGGCTCACACCGCTCGTCCAGCCGGCAGTCTGGGGACCGGACATCGCCGCGGCGCACGGGGATATCTTGCCGGCAGGCCAGGACCGGCAGCCGGGCCCGGCAAGCGGAACGACACACACGATTCCGCTGTTGCCGTCGGCGTCGGACGCCCACGGGCGCCAGGGCCTCGCGCAGATCCGCAACCGCTCGGCCCGGGCGGCGGAAGTGCGCATCGTGGCGGTGGACGACAGCGGCCGCGAGTACGGCCCGCTGAAGCTGTTCGTCGAGGCCAACGGGACGGCTGAGGTCGATTCCGACGATCTGGAGAACGGCAACCCGGACAGGGGTTTGTACGGCGGTACAGGCCCGGGTGTGGGAGAGTGGCGCCTGGAGCTGTGGAGCGACGTGCAGATCGAGGCGCTGTCGTTCGTTCGCACCTGGGACGGGTTGCTGATGCCGATGCACGACATGGTGGCGAGCGAGGGAACCCGTCACCGCGTGCCGATCTTCCACCCGGGGAGTCAATGGGAGCAGGAGAGCCGGCTGCGGCTGATCAACCCCGGAGAAGGGCCAGCGGAGGTTTCGATCACGGGGATCGGCAACCACGGGAGCGCGCTTGGAACCGGGGTCTCGGTGACGATTCCCGGGGGCGCGTCGCTGACCTATACGGCGGCGGAACTGGAGTCGGGGCGCGGGGCCGGGCTGAGCGGGTCGTTGGGCGACGGCACCGGACCATGGCGGCTCGTGGTCGATTCCGCACAACCCGTTCAGGTGATGAACCTGCTGTCGAGCCCGACAGGGCACCTGAGCAACCTCTCCACGGTGCCGATCAATGAGACGCCAAGCGTCCACGGCGTGCCGCTGTTGCCAGCCTCATCGGATCCGTCGGGCCGACAGGGCCTGGTCCGGGTGATCAACCGAACGGAAACGCCCGGAGAGGTGCACATCAAGGCGTTCGACGACACGCAGCGGGACCACGCCCCGCTGGCGCTGTCGCTCGGTGCCGGCGAGGCGGTGCAGTTCGATTCGAACGATCTGGAACAGGGCAACCCCGGCCGGGGACTGGCCGGGGGCACCGGCCCCGGCGAGGGCGACTGGCGGCTGGAGCTTTCGAGCGAGCTGGACATCGAGGTGCTGTCCTATGTCCGGGCCTGGGACGGGTTGCTGACAGCGATGCACGACATCGTGCCTGGCGAGGATACGCGGTACCGGGTAGCGAGCTTCAATGATCAGGCCGGTCCCGAACAGGAGAGCCGGCTGCGGCTGATCAACCCGGGGAACACGGCGGCGCAGGTGACGATCTCCGGAGCCGGCAGTATCGGTGCCTCTCCCGGCGGCGAAGTGTCGGTGACGATTCCGGCGGGGGCGGCCCGCGCGTACACCGCGGCGGAGCTCGCCTCCGGCGAAGGGGCCGGACTGGCCGGGTCGCTGGGCGAGGTCACGGGCGGGCGGCAACTTCTCATCGATTCCGGACAGCCGCTGCAGGTGATGAGCCTGCTGTCCGGTCCCGCGGGGCGGCTGACGAACCTGTCCACCGGACCCGTGCGCGGCGTGCCGCTCCCTCCCATTGTCCGAACGGACACGCACGGCAGCGGCGCCGAGACGATGGAGGACGTATTCGGCTCCGACGTTTCTCCGATGGTGCAGGCGAAGTGCGTGCTCTGCCATGTGCCGGGCGGGGTGTCCGGGACCACGCGGCTGGTGTTCGTGCCGGCCTCCAACGCCGATCACGAGGCGCTCAACCTTCAGGCGTTCCGGGATTTCATCGAGGAGGTGGACGACGGCGCCAACGTGATTCTGAACAAGGTGCAAGGCGTTGCTCACGGTGGCGGTGTGCAGGCCGCGGCGGGCACGGAGGATTACGCGAACCTGCAGCGGTTCCTGGGGATGCTGGGAGAGGCGGTATCGGCGATATCGATCACGCCGGAGACGTTGTTCGACGGGGTGACGATGGAAACGCCGCGCCAGACGCTGAGGCGAGCTGCGCTGGTGTTCGCGGGGCGAATACCTACGGACGCGGAGTACGCGGCCATCCGGGCCGGGGACGAGGAAGCGTTGCGCCAAACGATCCGGGGACTGATGACGGGGCCGGAGTTCCACGAGTTCCTGATTCGGGCAAGCAACGACAGATTGTTGACGGATCGGGACGCCAGTAATGAACTGATCGAAAACTTTTTCACCGATGCGGCGAATATGCGGTACGAACTCAAGGCGGCCGCCAACGCCGCCGGAAATATGGGTGAGGCTCAAACCGCGTTTGTACATTTCAACAATAGTGTCGCCTATGGAGCCACGCGCGCGCCACTCGAGCTGATTGCCTATGTCGTCGAGAATGATTTGCCATACACTGAAATCCTGACGGCGGATTACATCATGGCAAATCCGATCACGGCGAAGGCCTATGGCGCGTCGACCGAGTTCGATGATCCGAACGATGATTATGAATTCCAACCGTCCAGGATTGTCAGCTACTACCGCGACGACGAATCTAAGGTCACCGAATTTGATGATGACATCGGGCTGTGGGTAATCGACCCAGGGAACCTCGCCACGGACTATCCGCATGCGGGGATACTGAACACGAACATTTTTCTGAACCGGTATCCGAGCACGGCCACGAACCGCAACCGTGCGCGGTCGCGTTGGACCTATTACCATTTTCTGGGCGTCGACGTGGAGAAGTCGGCATCGAGGACCACGGATCCGGTGGCGCTGGCGGACACCAACAACCCAACCATGTTAAACCCGGCCTGCACAGTCTGCCACAGCGTACTCGACCCGGTTGCCGGGGCATTCCAGAACTACGGTGACGAAGGCTACTACCGGGATAAATACGGTGGAATGGACTCACTCGATGAGTTCTACAAGAATGATCCTCCCGGCGGCGTCGACACTGTTGTCAGTGCTCTTTCCTGGGGCGAACGGCAAGATTTGTCGGTCAACGGCACGTTCGCGTCTGGGAGAAACACTGTGGGGCTGCAGGTCATACTCCCGCCGGGCCATGATTTCGATGGAGATTGGACGCCTCACCTCGGCATAGACCACCTCACGATTCGAAGTTCGGACGGCAGTTTCGCGAAACGCTACGAGTTGGAGGATGTGTTTGCCGATCGCGTGGATTGGCCTGTGGACGGAGAGTACTGCGGTTTCGTCATGTCGTCGGACGGTAATCGAACGGACAGCTATAGGCTCTGGGAGTGCATTCTCGCTGTTTCCGTAGAAGTACCTCAAGCCGGAGGCTACACGGTCAGTGTTGCCGGCTGGATTTTGGAGGATGACGGCAGAGTGCCGGATGCTACGGCGACGCTGAGAATCTGGGCGCCGGGGCATTTCTACCAGAAGGGCGACACTTGGTATCGTGACATGCGCACACCGGGCTTCGATGGTGAGTTGGCTCCGGATCCTCGCAACAGCCTCCAATGGCTGGCTCAACGGATCGTGGCGGACCCGCGCTTCGCAGCGGCAGCGGTCAAGTTCTGGTGGCCTGCGATCATGGGCAGCGAAGTCGCGGAACCGCCTGAAAACGAGGGGGACGCAGATTTCGATGGGCTGCTGCTCGCGTCCAATGCGCAGGAGGCGGAAATCCAGCAGCTGGCGGCAGGATTCTCGACTGGGTTCGGCGGGGGGGCCGCATTCAACCTGAAAGACCTTCTGGTTGAAATCGTGCTTTCTCCGTGGTTCCGGGCGCAGGGGTTGTCCGGCGACAACCCGGTCCGGGCAGCAGCGTTAAACGGTGCCGGCGCCAGACGATTGATGGGCCCGGAGGAACTGGCCCGCAAGACGCTGGCCCTGACGGGGTTCCAGTGGGGACGTGTGCGAGAGGGCGCGTTTCCATGGCGGGGACTTCACGCGCAAGGATGGAGCGCCCTCACGGATCCGGAAGACGGGTACGCCCTGCTCTACGGTGGCATCGATTCCGATGGCGTGATAGAGCGGGCTCGGGACATCACTGCAGTAATGGCTGGCGTGGCACAGGCGCATGCGTTGCGGTCGAGCGGTCCCATCGTGATGCGGGAGCTTTACCTTCTGCCGGAGGAGCAGCGCAGACTGTTCGGGGGAGTCGATATCATGGTGACTCCGACAATGGAGTTCGGCGACACCTTTGCGATTGCGGCCGATTCTGAGGCGGGAATGGAAACGATTTCATTGCGTGGTCAGTTGGGCGCGGGATTGAAGACGGCGTCGATGACGTTTCTGAACGATCACTACCAGGAGGAACCGCGGGAGGACCGAAACATTCGATTGGGCCGGCTTGTCATTCGAGATGCAGCGGGCGAACTGGTTGAGACTCTTGAACCCGGGGCGTTTGAGACAACTGGTGACTGCAATCGTCCAGTAGCGCAACACTTCGCCCTGTACTGCTCAGGATCGGTGAACGTGCAGTTCACTGTCCCGGCCGATGGCGCGTATATGCTCGAGCTTGTGGCCTGGGCAGACCATGGGGGGGATGAACTTCCTATGCTGGAGTTTGCATTGCACTCGGACACGGAGATCTCCGCTGGAGCGTCCCGCATCAAATCCAAGTTGGTTGACTTATTCGACAAGCTTCACGGGGTTACGGTCACGATCGATTCGGCAGAAGTGCATGACGCGTACGAGCTGTTCGTCGAGGTGTGGGACCGCAAACGAGGCGCGTTTGGAAATCACTTTCTCTGGAGCGAGGAGAAAATAGAGTTCGACTGGAATAGCGACGCCTACTACTTCGACGGTATCGTCGACGAGTTCTGGAGCGAAGAACTGGACGAATATGGCAATCCGCTTGGATGGGATTGGGACCGTATTAATCCGTTCTTTGAGAACCATGACTGGTCAGATCCGCACGCCGTGGCGCGAACCTGGACGGTAGTGCTGGCGTACCTGCTGATGGACTACCGGTACCTGTATCTCTAGGGAGACGAGGGATGAAACGACGTGAAATGCTCAGAGGCCTGCTGGCTACGGTCGGGGGCGCTGCCGCAGGATTCAGGTTGCCGCTGGCGCTTGCCGCGGACTATGCGGGCAAGCTCTTCGTCTTCGTCCAGGCGGACGGCGGATGGGACCCGACGAGCTTCTGCGACCCAAAGGCGAACACGCCGGACGAGCCGGTGATAAACCATTGGGCAGAGCGCGAGGAGATCCGCCAGGCCGGGAATATTCCGTATGCACCATTCGCGAACAACGAGGCCTTTTTTGAGAAGTACCACTCCCGCATGCTCGTGATCAATGGCGTCGATGCGCAGACCAACTCGCACACGGTCGGTGTCGTACATAACTGGAGCGGACGGAATTCTGAAGGCTATCCGGCGATGACAGCGTTGCTGGCGGCGCGGTATGGGGCAGATCTTCCGGCCGCCTACCTGAGCTTCGGCGGGTACGCGGTGACCGGCGGAATCGGGCGCTACACGCGGCTGAACAACGCGAGCCTACTGCGAACGGTCGCCACACCCGACATCGTCCTCGATCACGACGATGGAAATCGCTACATCAGCCAAGCGGACTGGACGTCGCTACGCGCGCGTCAGGCCGAGACCGCGTCGAGACTGCAATTGGCTCCAGGACTTCTCCCCACGGAGGCTCGAAACCGCTCACTTTACCGAACGGCTTTTCACGCCTCGGAAGGGTTGAAAGAGTATGCCGACGCGATACCGCCGTACGATCAGTTGGAGCGGGCAGTGGAATTCAAATCATCTTCCGGGGAGGAGTTTTGGAGCGCGCTTCGTCGCCAGGCGCAACTGGCGATTCTGGCGTTCAAGACGGGCGTCGCCGTCAGCGCGGACCTTTGGGTGAGTGGATTCGACACCCATACCAATCACGACGAAAACCAAGGGTGGCTTCTGGGCAACCTGACAGACTCGGTGGACTACCTGTGGGACTACGCCGAAGCTCACGGCGTGGCCGACCGGTTGGTAGTGGTGATGGGGTCCGATTTCGGTCGCACGAACTTCTACAATGCCCGAAACGGCAAGGACCACTGGCCGATCGGCAGCTACATCGTCATGGAGAAGAACCAGCCCTGGACGAACCGCGTGGTGGGCGAGACGGACGGTCTGCATTTCGCGCGGAAGATCAACCCGGAGACGCTCGAGCGCGACGACGCCAACGGCACGATCATCTATCCGAAGCACGTCCACAAGGCGTTGCGGCGCTACCTCGGCATCGAGAATACGCCCGGCGCGCTGCGGTTCCCGTTCGGCACCACCGAGGACTTTGCGTTCTTCGGATGATGGTGTGCATTGGAAGGGTCCGATTGACGCACAAGTATGAGGTCATTCTGTATCGGAGCTATGAGGATCGGGCCTTTGTCGCGGAGGTCCCCGAGCTTCCAGGATGCATGGCGCACGGTGAGAGTCAGGTAGCGGCTCTCGGGAACGTCAACGATGCCATGAAACTGTGGATTGAAACGGCGCGGAAGTTGGGGGAATCGGTGCCGGACGCCAAGGGCGAGCGGTTGATGCTTGCGTGAACGGGCGGCGCGGGAGAGACTCGCATCAGCAAGATTCTCGACCTCATCCAGTCGTCCCGATACTCTTTAATCGCGAGCCTTCCACCGAAGGCTTGGCAATGGCTCTCCGGCGGTCAGCCGTGCGGCATCCCGTATCCCAAAGCGTGAATCGCGCGCCGAAAGGCTTTCGCCTTTCCCGCGTACACAGCCAGATGGCGTTCGCCGGCGCGCAGGCAGAATCGCGCGGCCCGCTTGTCGGCCGCTATCCGGCCGGCGATTTCGGCGCTGGCGCATTCGACCAGGAGCGCCGGGCCCACTTGCGAGAGAGCCCGCGCGTCGCGTTCGGTTCTGCGCAGGAAGCCTTCGACCGGCTCCGGCAACGGCTGGTCGTCGCGGGCGGCGAGGAACTCGCGCAACGAGTCCATGTCGTGACCGCCCTCGATAGCGGCGAAGGCGCTCTCCGCGTCCAGGCGCCAGATTCCGCCAGGTTCCTCGGTGGCCCACATCTCAAGCAGCAGCCGCTCATCCGGCGTAATCGTCCCCTCCCACCGCAGGCGCAAGTTGGGGTATACGGTGACGGAGGCGGTGGACGGCGCTGCGGCCGGAACGTATTCGTCGGCGATGTCCAGGCACCAGGCGCCGAGCGGATTGAGCCGGAAGTACTGCAGGCCGTCGTAGCGGCTCAGGAAAACCAGCTCGTCCGCGCCCCAGTTGCCGGCGAAGTCGTGCCGCGCGCCGTCCGGGTGCGTATAGGCCACATCGATCATGCCGAGCGTGGCGGCGTACTCGAACAGCAGGCACATCACATAGCGGCCCTGCACCATTTCCCAGTCGTGATGGCCAGCGTAGCCAAGGCTGCCATATTGGCTTTCGCCAATGTACAGGCGCCATGGGTCGCGTGTGACGTTGAAATCGTAAGGTGTCACGTACATGAAATGCGAGAAATCGTCAAACCGCACCCAGCGGCCCACGGGACATTCCATCAGCGCGTCCTCGACGGCGGTCCTGCGGTGCGCCGGCTTCGTCATGCTGCGTTTCCCCTTGCCCCGATACTGTCCCTTGATGGCGTCGATGCGGCTGAACTCGTCCAGCAGGGAACTGCTCATCCACCGTTGCCACAGGCTGCGCAACGTATTCGCCGGAGGTTCGCTCAGGGCGGCGCGGCCCGCCCGGGTCAGCGCCAGCTTCGAGCCGTGCGGTTGCGCCAGCCGGGCGGCCTGCAGAAGCAGCGGCCACGCGAACGACCTGATGGGGCCGGCCACCTGGCTCCAGCGATCCTTCTTTTTCTCGGCGGCATCGAAAAAGTCGCCGCCCGTCAACGCTTCGGCGATGCGCCGGATGGCGGCGGCCGACGCGCGCCGGGTCTTTGCGCTGACCGCCACGCTGCCCTGGTCGACCAGTCGCAGCACGGCGAGCAGGTCGTACGCTGCGGCCTGTTCCATGTTTCGCTGAACGAGCGTCACGGACCGGAATTTCTCGTCCCCTTTCGGCATGTAACGCTGCAGTCGTTGTTCGACGGTCTCGGGCAACTCGTCGGCTGCGGCGAGTCTCAGCTCGGGCGGTTCCGGCACGAACTCCAGCAGGCGTTTTTTCAGTTCAGAGGGAATGATTGCCGGGCGGTCAAGGTAGCGGCCCTCGGGGTAGAGGAACAGCCGCAGCAGCGAGGACTTCCGGTAACCGGGGTCCTCGTAGCCGGACGGCAACTTGCCGTACCTTCCCTGGAACCGGGCTGGGTCGAAAGTGCCGTCGACGCCATGGAGCGTCTCCCGCACAGCCAGTTGCTGCGTTTTGTCGAGCCGGTCCCATGTTTGGCGCAACCCGCGTCCGGTAAGGCGGTCGACGATGGCCTTGACCATGTCCGCTTTGCGAGTCGGAAGGGGCTTGGGGAGGGACAACAGCGTCAGCAGGGGTCGGATTCTGTCCACGCCAATGAGCATCAGCCCGTCGGAAAGCGTGGCTGGCGGAAGCTGGAAATCCCTCATCGCGCGGCCCGAGTGCGCACGACTGGGTTCGCCAGGCGGCCCGGTCCCTCTATCTCGACAAGCGCCTGGACCGTGTCGGGTCCGGTCCCGAAACCGGCTGCCGTATGGAAATCCCGTAGCGTCGCCGCGCAGCCATCGTGTGCGTTCACGATCACGGTTCCGCGATCGCGGACGAGAATTGAGCCAAGCTGCATGGATTTGCGCCTTGCGTGGTACGCCGATGCAGGAGAGTATCCGATATGCGGACAGAATTCGATGCGGTAATCTGTTCGGCGAGATCAGCCCGTGGCAGACCGTGGGAACAGTAGAGAGTGCCGATGCAAATCGAAGATCACCTGACACGGATCAAGGACAGAATGGCCAAGGGTAAGCGCGCCGAGCCCGAGAGTCAGTTAATCGACCTCATGAGTCAGATGGGGCCTGTCACATTGTCGGAATGGCGTCCGGACATCGAGCGAATCGTTCGGGAATTTCAAACGAAACGTCGCCGGACACTCATGCAGTATCTTGACGACGGCATTGAGGGGCTTGCCGAAACCAATGTGGCTTACGCGAATTCCAACCAAATTTCCGATCCAGCTTCAACCGCCGCCGAAGCACGTTGATGGCCCGTTCGCCGATTACATACAACATTGCCCGCGAATTTCCGCTGTGTCTTCCGGAGCGCGTGTCATTCTTCCACGTGACCCGGTCGAGCGTGCGGGATCTGCTGCGAACGTTCGAACGGCGCAACGGGGTCCGGCTATGGTGCAGTATGCGGCGCAGCGGCAAGACCACGGCTTGCCTGGACATGGAAACGACCACCGGAGACTCCATGGCGATTCCACAAACCTGCGGTGTCTCGTTATCGGGTAGCGCGGCATCGGACGCTACCGCGTTCTACGATCAGATTCGTCGTGCGGTCGTATCGGGCGAGATGGTGCCGAGAACGTTCATCGGAGATCTTGTTACCGAATGCGCCAGGTTCGATATCGGCGGCAGGCGAACCGTGCTGATCATTGACGAGTACGAAACTCTTTTCGGACTGCTCAAGAGTGCCGCATCCCGCGATGACGGCGTCCGGTATAGGGCGGTGCAGCCAGTTCTTGATCAGTTGGTGGAGTTTTCGCGCGAAAACCTGTTGGTGTTTCTTGGCCAGCAACCGGATGCTCACTTCATTCTCATGGATCAGAACCAGCTCGCGCCCTATGTCACGCAGGATTCCTTTCCGCTGTTTGAGCATGTGCCGGGCGCCGCTGCCGGCGAGTTCGCGGAACTGGTAAACAAGATTCTCGCCGAACGCATCGAATGCACGGCCGGTTTTCTGGACCGATTGTTCGAAGAGACGGCAGGGCACCCTTTCCTCACCGCAAATGTTCTCGTCGAATTTGTTGAATGGTTGATCGAGCAGAAGCGCCCCCAGGCTGGTTTGCACGTTCGGGAAGACGATTTCTCGGAGTTCTCCCAAGGGAAACTGGGCTCAGACAGGGTGCTGCTGAGTCCTGAATATGAATTCTTCAAGGAGGCGGCCGCGGCGGCGCTTTCAGCACAGGCTTACCAAGCCAACCCTTGGCTTTATACGGTCTACTGGGTCTTGCGCCTGTTGGCTGGCGAAAGCCCGGATACATTTTCTGTTGGCCGGGGCGACTTCGAAGAACTGATGGGGCGGGTTCCCGTACCGCACGGAGGGCGTCGGCCAGAGTGGCCCGAAATACTGCGCACCGCCTCCCAGGCCAATTTCCTTTCGTATGACGATGACAGCGTTTGCGTAAAGGTTCGGACACTCGGTCGTATCGCCGCTGCGGTCCAGCCAGTACCCCCGGTGTCCCCGATGCTCTGCTGAGGGCGACATAGCTTGATCTTCGACGATTTCTTGACTGTGCGACTCGAATTCTGAGGGCTACGGGCCCGTGTGGGATAGTTTGAACATGAACGCCAGCGCCTTACTCTGCGCTTCTCATAGCCCGCTGAACTATTGCTATGCGCGCCAGCCCGAGCGATGGGACGAGATCGAACAGGTCTACCGCGAGCGCAGGGCCGCGTTGCGGGCGTTCGAACCGGAACTGGTTATCGCTTTCGGTTCCGATCACTTCAACGGTTTCTTCATGAAGCTCATGCCCGCATTCTGCGTCGGCGCCGCCGCGCAGGCCGCTGCCGACATCGGCGGTTTCGAGGGGCCGCTGGCGGTACCCGGGGACACTGCGCTGGATTGTGTACGGGCGCTACGTCAATCCGGACTGGATCCGGCCGTGTCCCATGACATGACCGTGGATCATGCCTTTTCGCAGACGCTCACACGGGTCTTGGGCGGGCTTGATCGTTACCCCACCATTCCGGTCTTCATCAACTGCGTCACCGAACCGTTCGTGCCGTTCAGGCGCACCCGTCTGCTGGGTGAGGCGATCGGCCAGTTTGCCGCAAAGATCGGCCGGCGCGTGCTCTTTCTCGCATCCGGTGGCATGTCGCACCACCCGACCCGCTACTACCCGGATTTCGGCACCGGCGAGGACGGTGTTACGGCGTGGCAGTTGTCCGGGGGGTCGCGGCCCGAATCCCTCGACGAGGCCGAGTGGCTCGAGCGTCTGGAGGCCATGCACCACGAGGGTGCCCGGATGATCGTCGACGGGGTCCGTACACCGGAGCAGATGCGGCTCAATCCGGAGATTGACCAACGCTTTCTGGATGTGCTGACGGCCAACGATCTGGCCGCATTCGACGAATGGGACCCGCGTCAGGTGGTCGAGGAGGGCGGTATCGGCTTCATGGAACTTCATACCTGGATCGCAGCCGCCGCAGCCTACCGGTCGGGCGGGGGCGGAACGCCTGTAGTAGACTTTTACGGGGTGACAGAAGAACTCGGAATCGCCACCGGCATCGTCCACGGCGACTAGGGCCTGTTCACGCGATTCTGGATAGCGTTAACGGGCCCTGGCTTTGGACTGCAGGGAGCCGGGTCTGATTTCGAACATCCGGCGGCAATTCCGGAAGAGCAAGTACGGGCGCAGAGGAGAGTGAGGCCATGAAACGAAGGGAGTTTATCGGCGGACTCGGCGGAGGCGCTGCCCTGGCAGCCTGTACCCCGCAGACCCAGGAGCAGGATGTTTCATCCTCGGCGGAGCGCTTTTCCTGGAAGCTGGTGACCACGTGGTTACCCAACTTCCCCGGTCTCGGCACCGGCGTCAACACGCTGGCCCGCTACATCCGGGAGATGAGCGCCGGGCGCATGGAAATCACCATCTATGCCGCGGGCGAACTGGTCCCCGCATTCGAAGTGTTCGACGCCGTCTCCCAGGGATCCGCCGAAATGGGTCACGGTGCGGCCTACTACTGGCGGGGCAAGTCCGAGGCCGCGCAGTTCTTCGCAACGATTCCCTTCGGCCTAAACGCACACGAACAGAACGCCTGGCTGTACTACGGCGGAGGCCTCGAACTCTGGCGCGAGGTCTATGAGCCGTTCAACCTGATGCCGTTTCCCGCCGGCAACACCGGCGTTCAGATGGGCGGGTGGTTCAATCGCCCCATCGACAGCATGGCGGATCTTCACGGGCTCAAGATGCGAATTCCGGGTATCGGGGGAGAGGTCCTGAGGCGCGCCGGGGGGACCCCGGTGAATCTGCCGTTGTCGGAGATTTTCACCGCGCTGCAAACGGGCAGCATCGACGCGACGGAATGGGTCAGCCCCTACAACGACGTGGCGATCGGGCTGCACCAGGCAGCCCGCTACTACTACTACCCGGGGTGGCATGAGCCGGCGCCCACGCTGGAATGCATCATCAACCGCGATGCGTGGAATTCGCTCCCTGAGGACCTGCAGGCCATCGTCCGCGTGGCCTGCCAGGCGACCACACTGGACATGATCTCGGAGTTCATGGCGCGTAACGCCACTGCCCTTGCTCAGTTGCAGGCCGATGAGAACGTGGAGCTTCGCAAATTCCCCGACGACGTCCTCGCCGGCCTCAAGGAACTGACTTATTCGGTGGTTGACGAGCTTGCCGCGGACGATCCGTTGTTTGCGAGAGTCCGGGATTCGGTTCGGGAGTTCATTGCCATATCGCAGCCCTGGCAGGCGATTTCAGAGCAGGCGTACCTGTCGACGCAAGCGTCGTCCTGACCGCGGGCAGCGAAGGCAGGAATGGGTACCAGCCGCGGTCCCGGCGGGCTGGCCGCCGCGGCCTCATCAGCCACGCCGCACGAAGACCCGCTGCCCTACGGCGCTTTGGACAGGCGCAGCTTTCCGCAGTACGCGACTGCGCTGGCAGCACGGTTCCCTGAATTCGAAGACGTCCTGAGCCGTTGGGGTCTGCCGGATTTCTGGTGCCGAAGCGCGGGCATCGAGTCATTGTTCCGGATCATTCTCGAACAACAGATTTCCTTTCTCGCGGCGCGATCGCTGGCCCGGAGGGTGAGCGGCTCTCTCGGGGGATTGACTGCCGGGCGCGTCTACGGGGCCGGACAGGACGGTCTGCGCTCACTGGGACTGAGCCGCCAGAAGGCGCGCTACTGTCACGAGCTTGCCCGTGCCGTGGTGGAGAGGCGCCTGTCCATCGCGGGGCTTGCCCGGATGAGCGACGAGGGCGCCATCGAGGCGCTCTGCGCGCAGCCGGGAATCGGGCCGTGGAGCGCGGCGATCTACCTGATGTCGGCGTTGAAGCGGATCGACGTATGGGCGCCGGGCGATCTGGCGCTGAAGCGGGGCGTCGAAGATCTGTTCCCGGGGGAGGACGTGTCGTCGCTGGCGCAAACGGGCGATCGCTGGAAGCCTTGGCGGGCGGTAGCTGCCCGACTGGTGTGGCATCATTATCGATGCAATCTGAACAACCGTTAGGCGTCAAGCTACTGAGTGTCGCCAGGGCGAAGGCGCTTGGCCGATCTGCCAGCGGAGAATCTCAGTGCGACTCGTGACGAAATCGTCACCAAGTGGTTTCGAAGTTTGGACTGGTCGTCGTCGTCTTCGAATCTGGTCTAAGCTCGTGTACTGGCGGCGTCCTCTGAGTGTCCCGCGGTCCATTGTTTTGTCGTTCTGCGCCGTCATGTTTGGCGACGCAGATATCGGTGCCCAAGAGCGGACCGCAGAGAGTCTGATTGTGGACGTGATCCGGCACCAGAGAAACGGCAATTTGGAGGCCGCTTGGGAGGTGCTGGTTCAATTCCACTCGCACCCGGAACAAAATGAACTCCACCTGGAACTGTACACTGAGTGCTTCCTCTTCAAGAGCTGCCCCAGAATTGGATTTCTCGGCGCACTGCTGGGCAAGAGTGAGGATCAAGCAGGCGATCTGAACTCCTTCTGCCCACACTGGCGCTCGATGCGCACGGAGGTAGAGGCTTCCGCGGATGCGGACGAGCTTGCGGAGATCGAGCGACAGTTCGACATCATTCTTACCCGCGGCCTTAGTGGTTCCTGCTCCGAATGGTCGCAGCGCCAGCGTGCCTTGTTGCGCACCGAGCCGCTCACGCAACCGACGCAGGACCCACAAGTAGTACCTTTGGGCATTCGGGATCACGAGTTTGGCGGTTGGTCGACGGTGGAAATAGCCATCGACGGAAACCCTGTCTGGGCTGTAGCGGATTCAGGCAGTTTCAATACTTGGCTGAGTAGCTTCGATTCGCCGTTGGCACGATATCTGGACGGCGCGACTTCGCTCTATAGTTCTTCCACAATCTCAACTTTCGCTTATGAGGCTTTCCGAGTGGACAGTTTTCTGCTCGGAAACCACGGGTTCCGGGAGGTCGATATCCACCTTCCTCTTGAACAGCCCCATATCGAGATCGGATATGTCCTCGGAATGAACGTATTCCTGCAATATCCTGCAGTTTGTTTTCACTGGACGGAGGAACAACTTTATCTCGGAGAGACGGGACCCTGCGATGGCGGACTGACCGGGGGTAGTGCGCGATTATTGGGGAACTTCGTCATTGCCTTGCAAATTCCCTTGGAGGATGGATCCCACGTTGATGCGCTGCTTGACACTGGGATGCTTCAAACAACTTGTTCGGAGACTTTTGTTGAGCTCAACGGCGGTGTAACCACCTTTCCATTTGGCCAACATCCGACGCTTGAAGCCAAATGTTCAGTAACAGACAGCGGACCAACCATAATGCCAGGAAATTTTCAGATTCTCATCGGCTTGGACACATTCCGGCGCTTCAAGGCCTTCGGCTGGGAGTTGCACCCGCTCCGGGTCTATTTCGTGCGCAGGGACTCGATCGACTGAACTATTGGGCGGAGATTCATGACGACCCGGCGGTTCGCGGGCGAGGATTCGCCCCTGTTTCGCGACGAAGCCTTGGAGCGGTTTCGCGGTTCCGCTTGGCAACCGGCGCTGTTGTCGCAACCTGTTTCAGGCTACGTATTGGCGGCGTTCTCGCTCGTCGCAGCCGCTGTTCTGGTAGCGTTCGCCACCAAGTTCGAGTTCGCCCGCAAGGAGCAGGTGCAAGGGTATCTCGCGCCTGCCGCCGGCTGGTCGCAGGTAACGGCCACGTCTTTTGGCGTCGTCAGTCGCCGACTCGCGAATCCGGGCGGCGCGCCGCGGACCGGCTGCGCTCGACCCTGGTTTTCAACGAAACCCGCCTTGAGCAACTCGCCGTCATCAGAGACCTCGATCTGGCGTCGATCCGGGAGCAATCCCACGCGCTGGCGATGGAGGCGTCGCGCATCCTCGGCGAAGGAGCTTTCAGGATTCTAGCGCCCCGCAACGGCACTGTGGCATCGGTGCGCGTGGAGATCGGCGACGCCGTGCAGCCGGGGCGCGCCCTGCTGGATGTAGTCCCGACGGACAGCGTCCTGCAGGGACGACTGTTCGCGCCCTCGGCGGCTATGGGGTTCATTGAGCCGGGGCAGGAGGTGCGCATCTATCTGGACGCCTTCCCCTACGAACGCTACGGCGCGCAATCCGCGCAAGTCCTGTCGGTCTCCGAGACCGCGCTGGATCCCGGCGAGGCGCAATGGAATCCGATCCAGGGCGGCGCAATCTACCGGATCGACGTGGAATTCCCCGACGGTTTCGCCCTGCCGCCCGCGCAACTTGACGCGCTGCGCCCGGGAATGACGCTGACAGCGGACTTGGTGCGCGACCATGGCACGCTGGTGGACTGGATGCTGGAACCGTTGCGCGGTACGGCGCGGCGTCTCTGACCGTCGTCCGCCACCTTTGGATTCGCGTCCATGCGGCTGCCGGTCATTCTTCAGTCCGACCGCGCCGAGTGCGGCTTGGCGTGCCTGGCAATGATCGCAAGCTACTACGGCCACCGTTCCACGCTGCGGGAGCTGCGCTCAAGATTTCGCCTGTCGATGCGCGGCACGACGCTTGGCACCCTCCGCGATTGCGCCGAGAAAATGGGCCTGCGCTGCCGCGCGGTGCGCGCGGAACTGGAGGAACTGGTCCAGCTTCGGACACCCGCCATCCTGCACTGGGACCTGGATCACTTCGTGGTGCTGAAGTCGGTCAACCGGCGTGGACTCAGACTGGTGGACCCGGCCGTGGGCGCACGCCGCCTGACTTTGGAGGAAGCCGGTCCCCGGTTCACCGGGGTGGCCCTGGAGGTTGCGCCCACGCCGGCATTCGAGAAAAAGGAGGCGGTCGACTCGGTCAGGCTGTCATCCTTCCTGACGGCGCTGAAGGGGTTGGGTGGGCCGCTCGCGACGGTGTTCGCCATGACACTGGTGCTACAGGTCTTTGCGCTCGTCATGCCATTGAACATGCAGTTCACCGTGGACCGGGGGGTCCGGCAGGGCGACATGAATATCGTCGTCGCTCTGGCGGTGGGGTTCGGCTCCATCGCCCTGATCTCCGCCCTTACCGGCTACTTTCGCTCGTTGCTGGTGCTATATGTCGGCAACACGGCGGCGTTTCGCATGGTAGGAGGCTTGGCGCATCACCTGCTGCGCCTCCCCGATGCCTGGTTCAGCGCCCGGCACACCGGGGATGTGCTGTCGCGCTTCGGTTCCATCGCGCCGATCCGATCCTTCCTGATGAGCGGTGCCTTCGCCATGTTGGTGGACACGTTCATGGCGGTGGGTGCACTGACGGTGCTGCTGCTGTATTCGTGGCAAATGACCTTGGTACTGTGCCTGTTCCTGGTGCTGGTCGCCGGACTCAACTTGGCAACTTATTCGCCGCTGAAGCACCTGACCCACGAATCCATCGCTGCGGCGGCGCTGGAAAACACGAGTTTCATCGAGAATGTGCAGCAGCACAGGGCAATCAAGCTGCTCGGGGCGGAAACGGATCGGCGCGCGATGCCTGAGCTTCGCCTACAACGACGAGGAGGGCGCCGTGCTCAAGGACCTTGACCTGGACATCACTCCCGGCGAGTTTGTGGCCATCGTGGGCGAATCGGGCGCCGGAAAATCGACTCTGGTGAAGCTGCTCGCCAAGCTGCTGGTACCCAGCGGTGGGGAAATACTCATCGACGGCCACGATCTGCGCCGGTTGGACACGGTTTACTACCGCCGCCAGTTGGGGGTGGTTATGCAAGACGACGATCTGTTCTCCGCATCGCTGCTTGAGAACATCGCGGCGGGCGAGACCCAGCCGGATGCAGACCGGGCCAAGCGAGCCGCGCAGCTAGCCTGCATCGACGCCGATATCAAACGCATGCCGATGCGTTACCTGACGCTCGTGGGTCATATGGGTTCGACGCTTTCTGGCGGCCAGCGCCAGCGGGTCATGATCGCCCGTGCGATCTATCGCCGACCCAAGGTGCTCCTGTTGGACGAGGGCACCGCGCATCTCAACGACGCGTTGCAGCGGAAGGTGCTCAAGAACCTCGCCAGTCTCGGCCTCACCATCATCGCCGTTACCCATGATCTGCGGGTGGTGGAATGCGCTGATCGATGCGTGCGTCTGTGATCCGCCTCACAACCATCATCTCCGACAACCGTATCGGAAACTTCGGAACGAGTCAGTCTGGAATTCCCCGCCGGTGCTGGTTAACCTAGGATCGCAAACTCGGCACCGTGCCGCTGCATTTCGAGGAAATCGCCATGGCCAGTTTTTCGCTCAACGGGCAGGCTGTCGAGGTCGACGCCGATCCGCGGACACCGCTGCTCTGGGTAATCCGGGAACACCTCAGGTACACCGGGACCAAGTTCGGTTGCGGGGTCGGCCAGTGCGGCGCCTGTACTGTCCACATCGACGGCGCGTCGACCTACTCCTGCCTGACGCCCGTGTCGGCCATCGAGGGCCGCGAGATCACCACCATCGAGGGCCTGTCGCCCGACTCCGATCACCCGCTCCAGAGGGCCTGGGTCGAAGAAGAGGTCCCGCAATGCGGCTATTGCCAATCCGGCCAGATCATGAGGGCGGCCGATCTGCTGGCGACGAACCCGAGTCCGACCCGCGAGGAGATCGTCACCCACATGAGCACCATTCTCTGCCGATGCGGGACCTACAATCGAATCATCCGGGCCATTGAGCGCGCTGCGGAGGAGGTCTGAGGTGAACAGGAAAGATTCCACAAGCGTGTTTTCCCCCAACCGGCGCGAATTCCTCCACGGAGTCGGCGGTCTGACGCTGGTGATCGGTTCGTCCGGCCTCATCGGCGCGTGTACAACGGAACAGCCGCCGCCGGCGCCGGCAACGGGGTCTACGGAGATCACGCCCAATATCTGGGTGACCCTGGGCGCGGACGATACGGTCACGGTGCAGTATCCGGCCACCGAGATGGGGCAGGGGTCGTCCACAGCGTTGCCGCTGATTCTCGCCGACGAACTGGATGCCGACTGGGACAAGGTGAAGATCGAGACGGTCGCCTTCCATGACGAGGCCTACGGCAATCCGTTCTTCCAGAACATGCTCTATACGGCTGGCAGCCTGACCGTACAGGCCTACTTCGATCCGTTGCGCCGCGCCGGCGCCCAGGCGCGCAAGCTGCTGCTGCGGTCGGCCGCCGCGTACTGGGATGTACCCGTCGAAGAACTCATGACCGAACCGAGCGTGGTGATCCATCCCGCCTCGGGGCGCCGGCTGGGCTATGGAGAGATCGTCGCCTTTACCGAACTTCCGGAAACGCTGCCCGAAGTGAGCGACGGGGAACTCAAGCCCTTCGGGTCCCATCGCTATCTCGGCCGCGACATGCCCAGAAGGGACATGCTCGCCAAGTCCGACGGCAGCGCGGAATTCGGCATTGATGTTCACGTGCCGGACATGATGTATGCATCCGTCCTGAGAGCGCCCGTGGAAGACGAGGAGCCCGTTTCCATCGATGATGCCGCGGCCCGAGCGGTGGACGGCGTCACCGACGTCGTGGCGCTGCCCTGGGGCGTAGCCGTGGTTGCCGACACCTACGAGGCAAGCAAGTGGGGCAAGGAGGCGCTCAATGTCACCTGGAGCGAGTCCTCGCGATTCCGGGAGGCCAATTCCGCAACGGACCTGGATGCCTACGTCGGGCAGGCGGAAGACCTTGCCCAGACCGGCACGGCCTGGCGGGCCGCGGGCGAGCTTGACGCGGCGATGGACGGAGCGGCCGAGATCATCGAGGCGACCTATCGCAGCGATCCCGCGTATCACGCCCAGATGGAGCCCATGAACGCGACCGCCCATGTCACCGAAGACGGCAAGGCGGCGGAGATCTGGGTCAGTACGCAGACCCAGAGCCTCTCCATCCTCGGCGCTGCGGAATTCCTGGAGACCACACCGGACAGGATCGCCCTGCATCCGATGTACATTGGCGGCGGCTTCGGCCGGCGCACGCTGCGGCGCCAGCGCCATGTGGAGGACGCTCTGCTCGTTTCCAAAGCGGTCGGCAGGCCGGTCAAGGTCATCTGGACGCGGGAGGACGACGTCAAGGACGGCACGTTCAGGAACGCCGCGGCACAGTGCCTGCGCGCCGGTTTCGACGGGGACGGAAACCTGGTGGGCTGGCACCACCGGGTGGCTGCGCCGAAAGTGCTCGAGTACATGAATCCGCCCCGCTGGGAGGCATCGGCCGGACGGGACGTGATCGCCATGCTCGGTTCGGAGAGTTCGCGTTACGACATTCCGAATTTCAGGGCCGAGCACATCATCACCGAACGCTGCTCGCGGGTATGCGCATGGCGCGGCGTGGCGACCAGCTACACGAAATTTGCCGCCGAATCGTTCGTCGATGAACTGGCGGCGGCGCGGGACATCGACCCGCTCGAGTTTCGCATGCGGCTTTGCCATGACAATCCGCGGGCGTTGACCGTGCTCGAAACCGTTGCCGAAATGGCGGACTGGCCGCGGCCCCGGGAAGGCACGGCACTGGGCCTGGCGCTGGCAGGCTACAGTTCCACGTTTGCGGGAGGCATCGCCGAGATTTCCGTGGATGAGTCCAGCGGCGCGATCGATGTCCACAACTTCTGGCTGGTCGCGGATGCCGGTTATCTGCTGCAACCCTCCAATTCGGAGGCGCAACTGGAAGGCAATGTCGTCTTCGGGATCAGCAGTGCGCTGAGCGAGCAGATCGACATTGCCGGCGGGGAGGTGCAGCAGAACAACTACTATGACCACCCCATCATGCGGATGCACGAGATGCCGAATATCGAGGTGCGGGCCATCTCCACGGACAATCCGCCCACCGGGATCGGAGAGGTTGGTTTGTCATCTACGGCGGCGGCACTGGCCAATGCGGTGTTTGCGGCAACCGGCGCGCGCGTGCGTCACATTCCGTTGACGCCGCAAAGGGTGCTCGCGGCGATGCGGGCCTAGCAACGCGTATCCACAGTCCCGGGGCATGGGCCGGAAGACCGGCTGGCCGAAGACGGCCCATCGACCGGCGATGCGCGCGGGTTAGCGCGAAGATTGCAGGGCGCCGCAGCCCTGCCGAACGATTTATGAAGGCGTATATGTCTCCCCGGATGAGCCTACCCTCGGCTCCTGACTTAGGGTACAATACATCGGATTTGGCGGGACAATAACAACTTTGTTGCTAGTTTTTTTCTTTTAAAATTAGCTAGTTGGTGTTGTTTTTTAAGGTAAGCCTTTGAGTCGGAGGCCCCGTTTGGGGCCTTTTGTTTAGCCCCGCCAAAACGGCTGCATTGCGGAGGGTGAGAGAGGAACAATGGGCCTAGGGCCCATTTTTTGTGTGTGCCGGGGAAAATGGATCACGCGATTCGAAAAAGGCAATTGATCGACCTGCTGGAGCCGCCTGTGGAGGCGCTCGGATACGAGCTCGTGGACCTCGATGTCCGTGTTGGCCGGCATGGGTTGCTGCGAATCTACGTCGACAAGGATGACGGCGTGAATCTGGCGGACTGTGAACTCGTCAGCCGGCAGCTCAGCGCCTTTCTCGACGTGGAGGATCCCCTTCCCGGCCGTTATGTGCTTGAAGTGTCGTCTCCGGGACTGGACCGGCCGCTGCGCACCCTGGAGCACTTCCGGCGCTTCCGGGACTGCCGGGCGAAGGTGCGCCTGAGGGAGCCGAGGCAAAGCCGCCGCATGCTGAACGGGCGCCTGCTGGGCATTCGCGATGAGTCGATCGTGATGGATGTCGATGGCGAAATCTGGCGGTTGCAGCCTGCGGAAATCGCCTCGGCAAGACTGGTTTCGAATCTGTGAGGTTTTTCGTGGGGACAGCCGGGCGATGAGCAAAGAGATCCTGATGGTGGCCGATGCGGTTTCCAACGAAAAAGGCATGGACAAGGAGATCATCTTCGAGGCCATCGAGGCCGCGCTCGCCTCCGCGTCCCGCAAGAAGCACGGCGAAGATATCGACGTGCGGGTTTCCATCGACCGAAGAAGCGGCGAATACGAAACCTTCAGGCGGTGGATGGTTTTCGAGGACGATTCCGACGAACTGGAGGAGCCGCTCAGGGAGTTGCGGCTCCAGGATGCGGTCGACGTGGACGCCGACGCGCAGCCCGGCGAATACGTGGAAGTGCCCCTGGAGTCGGTGGAATTCGGGCGGATCGCCGCGCAGACCGCCAAGCAGGTCATCGTTCAGAAGGTGCGGGAGGCGGAGCGCGCGCAGGTCATCGAGGACTACGAGGACCGGGAAGGCGACCTGGTGGGCGGCATTGTCAAGCGGGTCGATCGCAACGGCGCCTACGTCGACCTCGGCGGCAACGCGGAGGGGTTCCTGGCCCGGGAGGACCTGATTTCCCGGGAGCCCATCAAGCCCCAGGACCGCGTCAAGGGAATGCTCCGCGAAGTTCGATCCGAGCAGCGGGGGCCGCAACTGTTCATGACCCGCACCTCGGCGGAATTCCTGATCGAATTGTTCAAGCTCGAGGTTCCGGAAGTGGGCCAGGGCCTGATCGACATCATCGGAGCGGCGAGAGACCCCGGACTGAGGGCAAAGATCGCGGTCAGGAGCAACGACGCGCGGATCGATCCGGTCGGGGCCTGCGTGGGCATGCGCGGCTCGCGCGTTCAGGCCGTTTCCAACGAACTGGCCGGGGAACGCGTGGACATCATCCTCTACGACGAGAATCCGGCGCAGTTCGTCATCAACGCCATGTCGCCGGCCGATGTGGTGAGCATCGTCATGGACGAGGAAGCACACAGCATGGACATCGCCGTCGACGAGGAGAAGCTCTCCCAGGCGATCGGGCGAGGCGGGCAGAACATTCGCCTGGCCAGTGAACTCACCGGCTGGGAGCTCAACGTCATGACCGAGACCGATGCCGAGGAAAAGAGCGAGCAGGAAGCGCGGGAACTGCTGACCAGTTTCATGACGGAACTGGACGTGGATGAAGTCGTTGCGTCGATCCTGGTGCAGGAAGGCTTCTCGTCCCTGGAGGAGGTCGCCTACGTGCCGGCGAACGAACTGATTTCCATCGAGGAATTCGACGAGGAGATCGTCACCGAACTCAGGGCCCGGGCCAGGGATGTGCTGATTACCCAGGCCATCGTCACAGAGGAAGTCCTGGACCAGGCCGAGCCCGCGCAGGACCTGCTGGATCTCGACGGCATGGATACCGAGCTCGCATTCCAGTTGGCCAGCCGCGGAATCGTGACCCGGGAAGACTTGGCAGAGCAGGCGGTGGACGATCTCGAGGACATTGAAATCCTGGAACCTGAACGCGCAGCGACCCTGATCATGGCCGCGCGCGCGCACTGGTTCGAAGCCGAAGCGTAACGGGCGCCCGGGAGAACCGAATGGCGGATGTAACGGTTACACAATTTGCCGAGGTCCTGCGGGTGCCCGTGGAGCGGCTGCTGTCCCAGCTCGACGAGGCCGGTATCGACGTCACGGGGGCGGACGACACGATCAGTGACGACGCCAAGCTGGAACTGCTGACTCACCTGCGCCGTGCCCACGGGCGCAAGGATGCCAGTGCGTCCACCACGCCCCGCAAGATTACGCTCAAGCGCAAGTCGCAGAGCGAGATCAGGCTGTCGAGCGGTCAGGGCCGTTCGCGAACCGTGAGCGTGGAGGTGCGCCGCAAGCGCACCTACATCAAGCGGGATGTGCTGGAAGAACAGGCCCGCAAAAAGCAGGAAGAGCTGGATGCCAAACGCGCCGCAGTCCAGGAGCGGCAACATGCCGATGCCGAACGGGCGGTGGAGGCGGAACGGGATGAGCGCGAGCGCAAGGCGGCTGCCGAGGAAGCCAGGCTGGCCGCGGAACAATCCCGTATCAGGGCCGAACAGGAACAGCGTGAACTGGAAGCGCGGCGCCAGGCCGAAACCGAGACCAGGCGGCGAAAGGACGAGGAGGCCCGCCGCAAGGCCGAGGAGGAGCGGCGCGGCAAGGAAGAGGCCGAGCGGGAACGGGCCGCGCAGGCGAAAATGGAGATGCAGCGGGCGCGGCAGGCAAAACCGGCGAAGGACAGCACGCTGCACGTGGCGCCGGGAACCAGTGCCCGGCGGCGCAAGAAACGGCCCCGCCGCCGTCCGGTGCATCTGAGCGTCGAGAGCCATCATGCCTTCGAGAAACCCACGGCTCCCGTGGTTCGCGAGGTGGCGATCGGCGAGACGATCGCGGTTGGCGACCTGGCGCAACGAATGGCCATCAAGTCGGGCGAAGTCATCAAGTCGCTCATGAACATGGGCATGATGGTGACCATCAACCAGGTCATCGACCAGGATACGGCGGTGCTGGTGGTGGAGGAAATGGGCCACACCGCCAAGCCGATCACGGAAACCGCGCTGGAAGATCAGCTTCTGGAATCGGTGGTCAAGGCGGGCGGCGAGGCGGGGGTCAAATCGCGGCCGCCCGTGGTGACGGTGATGGGGCACGTCGATCACGGCAAGACCTCGCTGCTGGACTGCATTCGCCGCACTCGTGTGGCGGCGGGCGAGGCCGGCGGCATCACGCAGCACATCGGCGCGTATTCGGTGGGCACCGACAAGGGCCGTGTGACATTTCTGGACACCCCGGGGCATGCGGCGTTCACCGCCATGCGCGCCCGCGGCGCCCAGGTGACCGATATCGTCGTGCTGGTGGTCGCCGCGGACGACGGCGTCATGCCGCAGACGGAGGAGGCGGTGAAGCATGCCAGGGCGGCTGAAGTCCCGCTCGTGGTCGCCGTCAACAAGATCGACCGGGAGGACGCCGATCCGGACCGTGTCCGACAGGAACTTTCCAAGCTCGAAGTGATTCCCGAAGCCTGGGGCGGCGACAACCTGTTCGTGGACGTTTCCGCCGTGACCGGCGCCGGGATCGGGGACCTGCTGGACGCCATCCTGCTGCAGGCGGAGGTGCTCGACTTTCAGTCGCCCGACAGCGGGCCCGCCTCCGGGGTGGTGCTCGAATCCAGCCTGGAGCGCGGGCGTGGGGCCGTCGCCACCGTATTGGTCAGCCAGGGCCGGCTGAATCTGGGCGACATCGTCCTGGCGGGCCAGGAATACGGCCGCGTTCGCGCCATGTTCGACGAGTCCGGCGCCTTGATAGGGGACGCCGGGCCGTCTTCGCCCGCCGTGGTGGTCGGACTCTCCGGCACGCCCCTGGCGGGCGACGACATGCTGGTGGTGGCGGATGAACGCAAGGCCCGGGAAGTCGCCGGCCTGCGTCGAACCAAGACTCGGGACATCAAGCTGGCGCAGCGTCAGGCGGTCAAGCTGGACGATGTCTTCAGTCAGATGGCCGAAGGCGAGATGGAGTCCGTGCAACTGCTCATCAAGGCCGATGTGCACGGCAGCGCCGAGGCGATACGGGAGGCGCTGGAGCAGGTTTCCACCTCCGACGTCAAGGTCCGGATCACCTCCAGCGGCGTTGGCGCCATTACCGAGTCGGACATCCAGTTGGCGGCGGCTTCCAACGCCATCGTGATCGCCTTCAACGTCCGCGCCGACGCCTCGGCCCGGGAAGCGTTGAAGGAAACGGGCGTGGACGTGCGCTACTACAGCATCATCTACGAAGCCATCGACGACGTGAAGGCGGCAGTCAGCGGGCTGCAGGCGCCGGAAATCAAGGAGCAGATCGTCGGTCTCGCCGAGGTCCGCGACATCTTCCGCTCGCCGCGATTCGGAAATGTGGCCGGATGCCTGGTCGTGGATGGCTACGTGCGCCGCAACAACCCGATCCGGGTCTTGCGGGACAACGTCGTGATCTACGAGGGCGAACTCGAATCGCTGCGACGATTCAAGGACGACGTGAACGAGGTTCGGGCGGGAACCGAGTGCGGTATCGGCGTGCGGAATTACAATGATGTCAAGGTCGGCGACCAGATCGAGTGCTACGAGCGCACGGAAGTCGAACGCAAGGGCTGACCTGCGGCCACCCGGAGGGCGCGTCCACAAGCGCCCATCTGCTTTGTTGCCGCCTCTTGACGTATGCCCGATACGTCGGCGAGCCGGCGCCCCGCGCATCCGGGCGCTTGTGAACGCGCTGATGCGCAATTATCAGTTGGATGGAGCACCAGAACACTTGGGACAGAACACCAGAACGCTTCGGGTGGCATCGCAGTTGCAGCGGGCGTTGAACGACCTGCTTCGCGGCGACGTCAAGGATCCGCGCCTGCAGGGCGTCAGCGTCACCGAAGTGCGGGTCTCGGGCGATATCCGGGTGGCGCGCGTGTTCTTCAGTACCCTGGATCCCGATGAAGACCCGGAACCCGTGCTGGCGTCCCTCGAACGGGCCAGCGGTTATCTCAGGTCTCGAGTCGCCGGACTTCTGCGCCTGCGGCATACGCCCGAATTGAGGTTTTCCGTGGATGAAGGCTCAAGACGGGGATTGGAGTTGACCCGCCTGATCGATGCTGCCACCGGAGAATCCACCGGCGACGAATCCACCGGCACTGAGTCGGGCCTTTCCGGCGGGGAGCCGGCCGAGTGAAGCGCAGCGTCCGGCGTGCCGTCAACGGCATCGTGTTGCTCGACAAGCCTGCCGACTTCACCTCCAATCAGGCGCTGCAGCGCGTCAAGCGACTGTACAGGGCCGGGAAGGCAGGGCATACCGGGAGCCTGGACCCGCTGGCGACAGGCATGCTGCCGGTGTGCCTGGGCACTGCGACCAAGGTCTGTTCCTTTCTGCTGGATGCCCGCAAGAGTTATCGCGTGACGGCGTGTCTCGGTCGGTCCACCGACACGGGGGACGCTCACGGCTCCGTGGTCGGCGAAAATCCGGCCGTGGAATTCCAGAGCGAAGCAGTGAAGGGCGCATTGGAAGGATTCGTCGGGGAGTACGAACAGGTTCCGCCGATGTATTCGGCCCTGAAGTACAAGGGTCAGCGCCTCTACAAGCTGGCCCGCCAGGGCATCGAGGTCCCGCGCAAGCCGCGCACCGTACGAATTTTCCGGCTGACGCTGCGGCGCCTGCAGGCGCCGCACCTGGAGTTCGACGTGACCTGTTCGAAGGGCGCCTATGTGCGGACCCTGGTCGAGGATATCGCAAGGGCGCTCGGAACGCTCGGGCACGTGCAGGCGCTGCGGCGCACGTCCGTCGAGCCGTTCAGCGAGGCGGAACTGGTTACGTTACCGACGCTTGAGGAACTTGCCCGGGAGGGGCTGGAGGCGTTGGACGGGAGCCTGCTGCCTGCGGACAGGGCGTTGACGTCCTGGCCGCGCATCGTCGTTCCTGTGCCGTTGGGCGACCATTTCACGAGCGGTCGCGCGGTAGCGGCAGAGCCGGACTGGCCGCAAGGGCAGGTTCGGGTCTACGCCCAGGATGAAGAATTTCTGGGTATCGGCGAGGTGACTGCAGCGAGGCGCCTGGGGCCACGGCGCGTATTCGCGGTATCCGGCAACACCGATGGATGAATTGACAAAAAAGCGTGGAATGAACGGAAAGGTGAGAGTAGAATACGCGGTTTTTCCGGCAGGCGGAACATGACCGGTCCGGTAACCGGAACAATCGCGGCGACCGGTGCGGAGTGACATTGGATGGGGCTGAGTGCGGCAGAAAAGTCCGGGATCATCGCTGAATATCAGCGCGGCGATGACGACACCGGTTCGGCGGAGATACAGGTGGCGCTGTTGTCGGCGAGAATCAGGCAATTGACCGGTCACTTCGCAAGCCACAAGAAAGATCACCACTCTCGGCGAGGGTTGCTCCGAATGGTCAACCGACGTCGCAAGTTGTTGGATTATTTGAAGAAGAACGATCAGGCGCGCTATCGGGACCTGATACGCCGTCTTGGTTTGAGACGTTGAATCCTTATTGTCCCAGAGCCGTGTCGACGGCTCTGATTCGTTAAGGCAAACATCGATTGCGTCCGCTTCGCGGGCGGCGGGCGTTTGCGCAGGGAATGGAAGAGTGAAGTCAAGCAGATCATTTGAATGCGGTGACCGGACCGTCACCATCGAAACCGGAGAAATGGCTCGTCAGGCAGACGGCGCCGTCCTGGTCACCATGGGCGACACGGTGGTACTGGTGACCGCGGTAGGGCAGAAAGGCCGGGGGGGCGAACGGGATTTCTTCCCGCTCACGGTGAACTATCAGGAAAAGACCTACGCCGCGGGTCGAATTCCCGGCGGGTTCTTCAAGCGCGAGGGACGGCCCAGCGAAAAGGAAACGCTGACGTCGAGGCTGATCGATCGGCCGATTCGGCCGCTCTTCCCCAAGTCGTACCGCAATGAAGTGCAGGTGATCGCGACCGTGCTGTCCCTGGACCCGGAAATCAACGCGGATATCCCGGCTCTGATCGGCGCATCGGCGGCATTGTCGCTTTCGGGATTGCCCTTTCAGGGGCCGATCGGCGCCATGCGCGTGGGTTACCGCAACGGCGCCTACATCGCCAATCCGGGCATGTCCGCCGTGGCGGAGTCGGATCTCGACCTGGTGGTGGCCGGTACGCGGAACGCGGTGCTGATGGTGGAATCGGAAGCCAATGTGCTTTCCGAGGAGATCATGCTGGGCGCCGTGCTGTACGGGCACGAACAGATGCAGACGGCCATTGCCGCGATCGACGAACTGGCGGCCGAGGTTGCCGCCGAGCCGTCCGGCTGGCAGGAACCCGAAACCGACGAACAGCTCGCAAGTTCCGTGGAAGACGCGGCGGGCGGCCAGGTGCGGGACGCCTACGACATCGTGGAGAAGCAGGCCCGCCGTGCGCGGCTCGCGGACATCAGGAACGGTCTGGTCGAAGAGTTGGCGGGTGACGATGCCTCCGGCTGGGGCGCCGGTCAGATCGAAGCCGAGTTTGGCCGCCTGGAAAAGGCCGTGGTTCGCGGACGGGTACTCTCCGGAGGGGCGCGGATCGACGGGCGGGAGTCATGGAAGGTCAGGCCTGTGGACGTGAAGGTCGGCCTGCTGCCGAGGACCCACGGTTCCGCGCTCTTTACCCGGGGCGAAACCCAGGCGCTGGTGGTCACGACGCTCGGCACGGGGCGCGACGCGCAGATCATCGACGCGCTGGAGGGCGAGCGCAAGGATCAATTCATGCTCCACTACAATTTCCCGCCGTACTGCGTGGGCGAGACCGCCTTCATGACCGGTCCGAAGCGCCGCGAGATCGGGCACGGGCGACTGGCGCGGCGGGGCATGGAGGCCGTTCTTCCCGACCCGGACAACTTCCCCTACGTGACGCGGGTCGTCTCGGAAATCACCGAGTCCAACGGCTCCAGTTCCATGGCCAGCGTGTGCGGTACGAGCCTTTCGCTGATGGATGCGGGCGTCCCCGTCTCGGCCGCGGTTGCGGGCGTCGCCATGGGGCTGGTCAAGGAAGGCGACGATTACGTCGTGCTCACGGACATCCTCGGAGACGAGGATCACCTGGGCGACATGGATTTCAAGGTGGCCGGTACGGCAAGGGGCATCACCGCTTTGCAGATGGACATCAAGATCGACGGCATCACCGGCGAGATCATGGCCGACGCGCTGGAACAGGCACGCAGCGCCAGGCTGTTCATCCTTCGGCGGATGAATTCGGTGATCGGGGCGCCGCGGGAGAAGATGTCCGACTGGGCGCCGAGCATCATCACCATCAAGATCGATCCGGAGAAAATCCGCGACGTCATCGGCAAGGGCGGCGCCGTCATCCGCGCCATGACCGAGGAGACCGGCACCACCATCGACGTGGAGAACGACGGCACGGTCCGCATCGCGTCCGTGGACGGCAGCTCGGGCCGCGAAGCCCAGGCGCGTATCGAAATGATCACGGCCGAAGTGGAAGTCGGCCGGATCTACGAGGGCAGGGTGGTCCGGCTGATGGACTTCGGCGCCTTCGTTTCCATCCTCCCGGGAAAGGATGGCCTGGTTCACATCTCGCAGATTTCCAACGAGCGGGTGGAGAAGGTCAGCGACAAGCTCTCCGAAGGCGACGTCATCAAGGTGAAGGTGCTGGAGGTCGACCGCCAGGGCCGGATCCGGTTGAGCATGAGGGATCTGGAAGCGGCGTGATTGCGCTGTCTCGCTGCGGTCGGTGGCAGGCCGCACCGGACCGGGCGGTTCGCGCGCTACCTGCAAAAGAAAAGCCCCCGCGGAGCGGGGGCTTTAAAAACCGGCCGAACTCCGGCCGGTAGCAACGCGCTGGGGGAGTAACGCACTGCCGGCGCGCATTATAGACATCGCAAATTGAATTGTCACCACCTGATTGGCGAATTTTCAGGGAATTTTGCGCTTGTACGCCGCCTGAACGCGCTTTTTCGATCCTGCCCGCCAATCCGGGCCAATTTTCTCCGCAAAAGGGGGTTCGCGTCCATCGGCCGCGGGTTCGTTCGCCAGGCGATTGCCGGCGCCGGTCGGCTACCGGTAGCGGTCCTCGCGGTCGCGGAATTGCCGCTCCGCCAATTCCCGCCGTTCCTGCGCTTCCAGGCAGAGGGTCGCCACGGGCCGCGCTTCGAGGCGGCGCAGCCCGATCTCGTCACCGGTCTCCTCGCAGTAGCCGTAGGCGCCTTCTTCGATACGCAGCAGCGCGGAGTCGATCTTTCTCAGCAACTTTCGCTCGCGGTCCCGCGTTCTCAGTTCCAGCCCGAAGTCCGACTCCTGGGTTGCGCGGTCGCTGGGATCCGGGAAATTGGCCGCATCGTCCTTCATGTGCAGCATGGTACGGTCCACCTCTTCCATGAGTTCCCGCTTCCAGGCATTGAGCAGCTTTCGAAAGTGCTCGATCTGGCCTTCGCTCATGTAGGCTTCACCGCGCTTGGGACGGTAGGGTTCGAATCCGCGCACCGGCCCGGTGAACAGGTTGGCTCTGGCGCTCGAAGCGCGCGGGCCTGTCTTGCGGCGCGTCGGCGTCCGCGTGGCGGCACTTGATTCAGCCATGGGTCAACACATACCAGTAGTTGAGAAACGCGCGATTATACCGCGATGGCGCCGGAGCGGAAGTCTTTGGGTTGTCCGGCGTTTTCCATTACACTAGGGCCGTTGGAGCAGAAATCGCGGCCTGGTTTTGCTCGACGGTCACAAGTCTGTATGCGCCTGATCAAGATTAAGCTTTCGGGCTTCAAGTCTTTTGTGGATTCCACAACGATCTCCTTCCCCGGAAATTTGATGGCGATTGTCGGCCCCAACGGGTGCGGCAAGTCCAACATCATCGACGCCGTTCGCTGGGTTCTGGGCGAGAGTTCCGCCAAGACCCTGCGCGGCGACTCCATGGCCGACGTGATATTCAACGGTTCCAGCGCGCGCAAGCCCGTTGGCCGGGCGAGCGTCGAACTCATGTTCAATAATGCCGACGGAACCCTTGGCGGGCCTTACGCGGGCTACTCGGAAATTTCCGTGAGGCGCGTCGTTTCGCGCGACGGCACCTCAAAGTACTTCCTCAACAACAGCCGTTGCCGGCGCAAGGACATCACCCACATGCTCCTGGGAACCGGGTTGGGCTCCCACGGGTATTCCATTATCGAGCAGGGGATGATATCGCGGCTGGTGGAAGCCAGGCCCGAGGAACTGCGGGCCTTTCTGGAAGAGGCGGCCGGCATTTCAAAATACAAGGAGCGCCGCCGGGAGACCGAACACCGCATCCGGCGCACCCGCGAGAACCTGGACAGACTCACCGACCTGCTGGAGGAAGTCGGCAAGCAGATCGGCCGCCTGCAGCGCCAGGCGCGGGCCGCCGAGCGATACAAGGCTCTGAAAGCCGATCAGCGGCGGATGGAGGCCGAGTTGCTCGTGCTGCGGTTGTCGGCGCTGCAGGACGACCACGGGGCCCGATGCGCCTGCCTGGACGAGAAACGAACCGGCCTGGAAGCCGCGCTGGCGCAACAGCGCGCCACCGAAGCGCTGATAGAAGAGTTGCGGCTTGAACTGGACGAGCGCAACAGCCGGCACGGGGATGTGCGCAGCCGAGCGCTGCAGGTTGAATCGGAGATCAGCCGGCTCGAACAGTCGCTGGAGCACCGCCGCGGGCTTCAACGGCGTCGGGAGCGGGACCTGGAAGAGATCGCCGGACAGTTGGTGCAGAGCCGGGTGCTTTCCGACAGCGACCGCGCAGCCATAACGCAGGTGGATCGCCTGTTGAACGAACTTGGGCCGGGCCTCGATAGCGCCCGCGGCGCGCATCGGGACGCCCTGGACGATCTGCGCCAGGCCGAGCAGGCCTGGGAGGCGTCCCAGGAGCAGTGGGGACGCATCATCGAGACGCTTGCCGAAACCGAGCACAGGGAACGGATCGAAGAGGAGCGTCTCGGATATCTCCGAGCCCATCGGCAGCGCTTGCAGGAGGAGCGTGGACAGCTGGAAGAGGAGCTTGCCGGTGCGAACGTCGAGCGGCTGCAGAAGCGGCTCGAACAATTGGCCGCAGAAGAAGAATCGCTCAGGCATGCCAGCGAAGCCGCAACCGCCGCGCTCGAGGGCACATGGAATCAACTGCAATCGATGCGCGAATCGGAGGCCGGCGCCGCACAGCGCCTGGACGAGGCGCGCCGGCAACTGCATGAACAGCGGGGCCGGTTGGCTTCTCTCAAGGCACTGCAGGAGGCGGCAGCGGAGCCCGCGTCCACGCGGGTCGGCGATTGGCTCCGCGCCAGCGGCTGGCTTTCCAACGCGCGCTACGCCGACTCGCTGAAGGTGGAGGAGGGTTGGGAAACGGCCGTCGAGACCGTGCTGGGCGACTATCTGCAGGCCGTATGCGTGGACGGACTCGACGAGGCGGCGCCGCGCCTGGCGGAGCTCACATCGGGACAGGTCACGCTCTGGGACGGCGAAATTGCCGACGATCCGGCCGGCCGCGGACCCAGGCGCATGTTGCGCCATTTTGTCAGCGGTCCTGCTGTGGATAAGCTGCTCAAGGGCGTGCGCGCAGTCGAGTCCGTGACGGAGGCCCTGGCGGTCCGCGGCCGGTTGAGGCCGCATGAGTCCGTGGTGACGCGCGACGGTCTGTGGATGGGCCGGCAGTGGATCAGGATCAGGCGAGACGCCGATCCGCAGGCTGGCTTGCTGGCACGTGCCGAGGAGATCAAGGGGCTGCGCAAGAGTATCGCTGCGTGCGAGGAACGGGTCGAGGTGTACGAAACCAGGCTGGGCAGAATCCGCGCCGAGCTGGAGCGGATCGAGGCCGGGCAGGGCGGGGCGCAGGCGGACGCGGCCGAGCACCGGCAGCGCTACGCCGATGTTCGAAGCGAACTTGCGAACGGCCGTTCGCGCCATAAAGAATTGCTTCGGAGGAATCAGTCCGGGCAGCGCCGCATCAGCGACATTGCAGAGGAACTCAGGGGCCTTGCGGATCGCGAGGCGCAGTCCGTGGCGGAGTTCGAGCAAGCGCAGGCGCGCCGCAAGGAATTGGCCGGCACGCGGGCGGAACTGGAAGTCCGCCGGGATGAACACCGGCGCAGGCTCGATGAATCGCGCACACTCGAGGAACAGGCTCGAGCCGAGGTCCAGAAGCTATCGTTGCGTATCGAGGCGGAGAAAAACACCCGGGAGTCGGCTTTCGGTGCGCTGGACCGCGTCCGGGACCAGCAGGATCACCTGCGTCGGCGCCAGGGCGAACTGAAAGCCGAAATCCAGGCTGCCGTCGAACCCTTGGCCGAGGAACGGCGCAGGCTCGAAGAACAGCTACGGGAAAAACTCAAGGTCGAGGAGCGGCTACATGCGGCCCGCAGTGCCGTGGAGGACGCTGAATCGCGCCTGAGGGACTCGAAGTTCAGCCATGCGGAGCAGGAGCGCGGCGTGGACGCGGCGCGCCAGGCGGTGGAGGAGGCGCGGCTGGACGTGCGCGAGGTCGAGGTGCGGATGGATTCGGTCGGCGCCGACCTGTCGAGGACCGGTTTCGATGCCGATCAACTGCTGGAGTCGCTTCCCGAAGACGCATCGGTTTCCTCCTGGGAGACGGGTCTTGCGAAACTGGAACGGCGTATCCGGTTGCTGGGTTCCGTCAACCTGGCGGCCATCGACGAACTCGACCGGCAGTCGCAGCGCAAGCAGTATCTCGACGGCCAGTTCGCGGATCTCGGCAAGGCGCTGGCCACGCTGGAAAACGCCATCCGCAAGATCGACCGCGAAACGCGGACGCGATTCGACGAAACCTTCAAGACCGCCAACGCCGGTCTTGCGAGACTGTTCCCCAGGCTCTACGGCGGCGGGCACGCGTACCTGGAACTCGACGGCGACGATCTGCTCACTTCGGGCGTCACGATCATGGCGCGCCCCCCGGGCAAGCGCGTGAGCACGATCCACCTGCTCTCCGGCGGCGAAAAGGCATTGACCGCCGTGGCGCTGGTGTTCTCCATCTTCGAACTCAATCCGGCGCCGTTCTGCCTGCTGGATGAGGTCGACGCCCCCCTGGACGATGCCAATGTGGGCCGGTTCGCGGAGATCGTCGGCGAGATGTCGCAGCGCGTGCAGTTCGTCCTGATCACGCACAACAAGACCACCATGGAGTCCATGCAACAACTCACGGGCGTGACCATGAGCGAGCCGGGCGTGTCCCGCCTGGTTGCCGTGGACATTGACGAGGCGGTTCAGCTTGCTGCCGTGTAATGATTTGGTCCGAACTGGAATTGCGCTGGGTACTGCTCGGCCTCGGTCTGCTTGTCGTACTTGGCGTTTTCCTCGGAGGCTTGATCAAGCCGCGTTCCAGGGCGCCTGAAACGCCCCGGTTCGAGCCGGAGATATGGCATCGAGAACCGCAGGCGGCGATACCGGCGGCAGACCCGGTCCAACCGCAGGCGGCCATACCGGCGGCAGAGCCGGTTCAACCGCAAAAGGGTTTCGCGTCGAGTTCGGGGCCATCGCCGCCGGGCGGCCGCACGGCAACGGAGCCGGTCCGGTCGCAAAAGGGTTTTGCCGCAGGCGTGGAGGAAGGGGCCGCCCAAGCCGGTCCGCGAGGCCGCCTGGGTGGTTTCGCCGCAGGCGTGGAGGAAGGAGGTGGCTCGCCCGGGGCCGCCGCAGACGGCATCCTCCCCGAAGGCGATTCCGGCGAGCATCCCGATGAGGGCGAGGCGGCCACTGGCAGTGCCGGCGCAGCGAGGGATACGGAGCGGGTCGTCGGTCTGCGCCTGATTCCCCGCGAAGGCGGGGAACTGGACGCGGAGCGCACGGTCCGGGCACTGCGCAATGCGGGGCTGCGGCACGGCCCATACGGGATTTTCCACCATTGCGGAGATCGGAATGTGCCGGAAAGCGGTTTCAGCGTAGCCAACCTGGTGGAGCCCGGTTCGTTCGATCTGTCCAATCTTCCGGATTCGACATTGCCGGGCGTGACCTTTTTCATGGTCCTGCCCGGATCCCGCGACCCGGTCGAGCGGTTCGACACGATGATCGGCATCGCGCGCGATCTTTGCCAATCGTTGGACGCCCGACTGCTCGACGACTTGGGGAATTCCTGGACCATCCAGCGCGAACGCTACCTTCGCGAGGAACTGATGGAGTATCGCCGCCGTCAGTCCTCGAACTAAGGGTGGGCGATGTCGGGATTGCTGATGCTATTCGCGACTGTCAGTCGGGAATTCGGTACGCCAAACGTTCCACGCCGCTTACAGTGCTTGGGCGACCGCCGGATGGGAGCCTCGTTCCCCGGTGCGCTGATTCGCTGTCTCATGCAACGGTCTCGATAATTGACTGGAAATCCGATTCACCGATGATTCGGATCGGTTGTCCCGCAAGGACGAGTTGCTCGGCCTTGCGGTGCTTGGAACTCTTGGTCCGGCCTGCAAGTTTCCGCAGATCTGTATCGCCGACCACCAGTAATGTCGTACGTCGCGTCACGCTTGTCCCGACTTCACATCCCACCTCCGCCGCGAGGTCGGCAGCGTCAGCGCGAGCAATCTCAAGGGCTCCGGTGAACACCACCACCTCGCCGAACAGCGGGCCGTCGGAATTTCCTTGGCGCCGTATCGAACCACCCTTCGCTGCCCCGGTCGCACGGGCATATCCTCGTGCACGTGGTCGCTTATCCAGAGCTGCTAACCAATCGGAGATGTCGAGCCCGGCTTCCTCTATTGCCGCCAGCACAACCTGTCCAGCGGCCTTGGCATCCTCCAATGCATCGTGGTGCTTGAATTCGTAGCCGATGTGCTCGGCTACGCTCTTGAGTCCGTACCCGCGCCCAGCGAACTGCGGCCACGTGCGACGAGTTATCGTCTGGGAATTTAGCCACCTGCATGTCGGCGGCGACACAGCCCATCTGGTTGCCGTTTTCGAGATTGCGGCGCGGTCGAACGAGCCATGGGACACCACTACGGAGTCGTCCAACTTGCGATTCAGTTTGTCAGCCAGAGCTGCGTAGGTCGGCGCACCATACACCATTCCTTCATCGATACCGTGAATGCGCATGTTGATGTCGGAGAACTGGTCCTCGGGGTCCACTAACGAGTGCCATTCGTCTGTCATCCTGCCATCCTCGAACGTGGCAATGCCTATGGAACAAATTGAAGCGAGGTCCGCATTTGCCGTTTCGACATCAAGTGCAATAAACGTCTTGTTCATGTCCGCACGATCCTTCGTTCTTTCCACAACGGGAATGGAACTCGGCTCTGGAGTCCGAGGCTTGCCGAGATTGATCCCTTTGTCACGCAACCTTACGATCATGCTCCGATTCGCATCTGAATCGAAGTATGCGCGGATCGACTCGGCGATGCGGGGGCCTACTTCCTCCACCTCCTCAAGTTTTTCGACGGACGCCGCGATGATGGCATCCAGTGTACAAAAATGAAGGGCCAGCAATTCCGCCGTGCGATCCCCGACGTGGCGGATGCCCAGCCCGAATATCAAGCGCTCCAGCGGTGCACGCTTCGAATTCTTCAGGGCATTAATGAGTTTGTTCGCCGCCTTCGCGCCCAGCTTGATCGGCGTTCGAAGCTGCGCCAGTTTCTCCGCCTTCAGCCGATACAGATCCACCGGGTGCCTCACCAGCCCTTCATCGACCAACTTGCGAGCGACCGTCTCGCCCATTTTGTCTATGTACTTGGCGCACCCGATCATGAACTGTCGCAAGGCCTCTTTGTACTCCTCGCCGTCATCTGGTGGAAACAGCGGCATTACCCCTCCTGCCGACCCCGATAGGGGCCCACTCGTAAGCACATCGCGTGACTCCGGCCCGATGGGCAGTTCTGCCTGTTGCACGAGTTTCAGGAGCAGGCGGTTTGATTCCTTACCAAGAAACGTCCGAATCGTTGCGGCATTGCTGCGGCTGATGTCCCTCACCTTTTCCAAAGCCTCCGGGGTTGCCTTTGCAAGCGTCTCCAGACTATGGAATTCCTTGGCCAGCGCTTCTGCCTTTTTCGGGCCTACTCCCGGAATGCATAACGCGGCCACAAGCCGTGGCCACGTCATGTTGGACTTCGACCGGGCAATGGCCTCGACATAGAACGCGGCTTTCTTCTCACCGAGTATGGAGATTTTCTTGATATCTGCCAGTTGATTCGCCTGTAGGTCGTAGAGGTCGGCAAGGTCATCCACTAATCCCTTCTCAACTAGTTCGTCGACAAGCCAAGCGCCGAGGCCGTCAATATTCATCGCCGAGCGGTGCGCAAAGTGCAGGATCGACTCCTTCAAGCGTGCGCTACAACTGACGTTGTTGCAGCGCGCCACCGCCTCGCCTTCCTCCCGGACCACGGGAGCGCCGCATGACGGACAATCCGGTGGCATTAGGAAAGGCTCGCGATTCGCGCCTTCTGAGACCACCCGCACGACCTTCGGAATGACGTCACCGCTGCGTATGATGACCACGCGATCGCCGATTTGTAGGCCCAAGCGCTCGATCTCCTGCGCGTTGTGCAGCGTGGCATGAGACACGGTTACACCACCCACAGGCACCGGCTTCAGCACGGCGCGAGGCGTGATCGCCCCTGTTCGTCCGACCTGCACCTCGATTTTTCGTACAACCGTTTCCGCCTGCTGCGCGGCTGGCTTGCAAGCGATCGCCCAGCGCGGCGCCCTGGCGGTCGCGCCGATCTGCTGCTGAATTTCTACGGAGTCGACCTTGAACACGATGCCATCGATTTCATACGGCAGTGAGTCGCGTTTCGACAGCCACGTATCACGGAACGCTGTCAGTTCATTGAGGCCATCCAGCCGTGCGCCTTGGGGGTTAACCTTTAAGCCGATTGCCGACAGCGCCTCGAGCGCCGTCCAATGCGAATCGAATACCGCAATCCCGTCAGCCAGCAGCAGATAGGGATAAAAGTCCAAGCGGCGGGATGCGGTAACCGCAGGGTCCAGCATGCGTAGCGTCCCGGCGGCGGCATTGCGAGGATTGGCGTATAGTTGCTGGCTCTCCGCCCGCTGCCGCGCGTTCAGTTCTTCGAACGCGGGCTTGGGCATGACCACCTCACCCCGCACCTCGAAGTCTGCAGGCACGCCATTTGCCTCGAGCGTCTGCGCCGGTATAGATAGCGGCACGGTCGGTAAAGTCCTGGCGTTCGGCGTGATCACCTCACCCTGCTCGCCGTCGCCTCGGGTGAGGGCCAGTACCAGCCGGCCGCCATTGTAGCGGACGGCCATCGATACGCCGTCAAGTTTCAACTCGCCGACATATTCGATCGTTTCCATCTCCGCAAGCTCGCGCAGACGGCGGTCGAAGTCGCGTAGCTCGGCATCATCGAAGGCGTTGTCCAGGCTGAGCATCGGCGAGGAATGGGCGGCCTTCTCCACGCCTTCCCGGGGCGCGCCGCCGACCCGTTGGGAAGGCGAATCGGGCGTCACCAACTCAGGATGCTCCGCTTCGATCCGGCGCAGCTCAAGCATGAGCGCGTCAAACTCCTCGTTACTGATTTCTTGCTGATCGAGGACATGGTAGAGACGCTCGTGCCGCCGCAGTTCCACTCGTAAATCATCGGCACGGTGGCGCGCGGAGTCGAGCGTGGTATTGGTCATCGGTCTCAAAACACCTCTGCGGACAATTGCGTCAATGCGGGTTCGGAAGTCAAGCCGCTGCGGTCGAGCCAGTGTATGGTACGTCGGGCGTTGTGGCGTTCCTGATCACGCTCAAGGCCGGATCTCGCAGTGACAACTTGGCCAGCAGGGCGACTCTTGGCTGCTAGTCCCCTCACGTGATCCGCCAGCCGGTGCGGTATAGCCCTATATGATCGGTTCCTGGCAGCGCCGCTGCCCGCTGACATTTGGACATTCCCGCGCATAACGCTCGTCTGTGCATGTCCGATTTGGTGGACGGATTGGGGACCGGGTAATTCTAGCTGGAAGCACATTGGCACGAAACCGGATATTGCACCAATCAGCAGTTCCCCCTAACGTGATCTGCCCTGTGCGCGAAGCTGTCAAAAGCGAAGTTGGACGTTCGCTCAACAGTGTTGTATCGTGTCAACATGTCCCGGTCGAGGCATCCGAAGAAGGAGGTCGAAAGAGCCTTGCGCGAGGCCGAGAACGCCGGGTGGTCCGTGGCGCCGACGAAACCCGGTCACCGCTGGGGCATGATGCGTTGCGGCGCGTCCGGAGGCTCCGAATGCCGGATGTCCATATGGTCCACGCCCCGCAACGCTGGCAATCATGCCAACCAAGTGCGGCGCTTTATCCGGCGTTGTGTTCACCGCCGGAATTGAACTAGAGGAGCGTGTCGACATGCCTACCTTTCACTTCACGCTGATTGTCGAGGGTCCGGACCTTCAGGCCCCGCCGTTGATCGACTCGCTCTTCGACGCGGGTTGCGACGACGCGGCGGTCGGTTGCGCTCATGGCGTGCAGTATGTCGACTTCGATCGCGAGGCGGAGACCTTTGACGATGCGATCCTGTCTGCCGTCGACGATATCGAGAAACTCGATGGCGTCGAAGTCGTCCGCGTTGCTGACGCTGGACTGGCTTCACTGGCGGATATCGCTGCCCGTGTTGGACGCACGCGGGAGAGCGTTCGTCTTCTGGTCAGCGGCGCACGCGGGCCGGGAGGATTTCCGAAACCGGTCACCGATCCCCGCAGCCGATACCGGTTGTGGCACTGGTCCGAAATCGCACAATGGTTCAGGGAATGCCTGGGCGATGACCCGGCAGTCGAGGAGGATGAATTGAAATCCGCCTACAACGCTGCGCTGGAGTTCCGCCACCGTCGCCGCGTCTTTGGATACTCGGCTCCCGTCACGCTCCGCGAACTCGTAGGAGCAGAAGTCCGGGATAGCATCCGTCCATAGGAAACTTACCCCTCCTTTGTGGGGTCAATCGACAAATCTTCGAATAGAATCAGTTCATTGGCGAATTGCGGTGGGGTATCAGCCGGCGTCACCGCCGATGACGATCTCCGCCGCATCCCGCAACGAATTCAGGAAGGCCTCGACCTTCTGCTGCTCCACTACCGAGGTGATGTCCTCACGCACGGATTCCAGCCCCGGCGGTTGCCGATCCTCCATTTCCTCCAGGAGAATCACGTGCCATCCGAAGCGCGTCTGCACGGGTTGCCGGGAATACGTGCCCACTTCCATGGCACGGACGGCGTCGGAAAAGGGCGCGACCATGGTATCGGTCGAAAACCAGCCCAGGTCGCCGCCGTTGGGTCCGGAGGGTCCGGTGGAACGTTCCATGGCCAGCTGCGCGAAATCGGCGCCGCCCTCGAGTTCGCCGATAATCGCTGCCGCTTCGTCCTCCCGGTCCACGAGAATGTGGCGCGCCTTGTACTGGACGCCGGACAATTGGTCGATGTTCTGTTCGTAGGCGTCCTGCAACTCGATCGAGGTCGGCGGGTTCTCGTCCAGATACCGTGTGGCCATCGCGCGGCTGAGCATCTGCAGGCGCTGAATTTCCTGTTCGATGGCGAAATCCAGTTCCTGGGGCAGCCCCTCTTCGATGGCCGCTCCCGCGAGAAGATGAAACTGGATCAACTCCTCGATCAACAGGTCGCGGTCGTCGTCCGAGAGGTCTTCGGCGGGCTGCTGCAGCCGCGCCGTGGCGTAGGCGTCGAACAACGTGGCGTAGATTGGCGCGCCGTTGATCGTCGCCACCGTGGCCTCGCCAAATGGATGGCCATCTTCCGGTCCGGAGGCCGGTTGCCCGGTCTCGGCGCAGCCGCCAAGCATCAGGGCCAGTAGCAGGGAACTCGCGCTCGCGTAGTGTTTTTTCATGGTCGTCTCGTCGTCAATTGCCGCCGGCCTCTCCGGCGGCCGGAGGTTGTGCGGAAATGCTCAGGGCGTGGATGTCGGTCTTCATCAGGTCCCCGAGCGCTTCGAATACCATTCGCTGCCGCTGCAGGGGTGGGGTGTGCCGGAACCGGCGCGAAACGATTCGAACCTTGAAGTGACCCCTGCCATCGGCGGCGCCGGCGTGGCCACGGTGACGGTGGCTCTCGTCAATCAGTTCCAGTTGCTCCGGTTCAAACGCGGTTTCCAGCCGTGAGCGTATCAGGCGGAGGCGTGCCCCGCTCGCGTCCGGCAGCGGCGGGCTCGGCGGGCGCTCGCGTGAACGCATCAGGCGACGCCGATCCTCGCTCACGGCAGGACCTGTTTGAATGGGTGCACTTCCACCGACTCGTAGGTGCCGGACTCGACAAACGGGTCCGACTTGGCCCATTCGCGGGCTTCCTCGATCGATTCGAACTCGGCGATGGTCACGCTGCCGGCGACACCTGCGGGTCCCGGGTCCGGCGCGTCGACCTTCGGCAGGGGACCGGCAGCGATGACCCGGCCTTCGTCGACCAGCTTCAGATAGCGGTCCATGTGCGCCTTTCTCGCCTTCGCTCTCAGCGGCTCGCTGTCGGGTACGTCCCGGGCCAGGATGCAGTAGAGCACGATCAGCCTTCCTGGTGCTGGCTGTCGGCTGTCTTGGCGGCGATCCAGGCCACCTGGACGATCACCATCAGCAGCGTGAACCCGAGCATGCCGAACAGCTTGAAGTTCACCCACACCGCTTCGGAAAAGTTGTAGACGACGTAGATGTTCGCGGCGCCGAGGAAGGTGAAGTTGCCGACCCACATGAGGTTGAGTTGCCGCCACATGATCGGTTCCAGCTCCACGGCCTGGCCCATGAGCCGCTCCGTCAGCGTTTTGGCGCCGATGTATCGGCTGGCGAGAAACCCCGCCGCGAACAGCCAGTTCACGACAGTGGGCTTCCACTGGATGAAGATGGGATTTCGGAAGAGCAGTGTGATGCCGCCGAAGAGGAACACGAGGCCGCCGGAAATGAGCAGCATCCTGTTGACGGTTCGGGTCCGCAGCCACTGGTAAGCGATTTGCAACGCCATGGCGACGATCAGCGCCCCCGTGGCCACATAGATGTCGGCGGCCTGGTAGACCACGAAGAAGACGATGATGGGCAGAAAATCGATCAGTGCCTGCATGACAATGGCGCCGCTTCCGAGCGCTGCATCTTAACGCAAGTACGGTTGGGGCTGCATCGCTGATTGCGGGCTGATTGCGGGCGATATGATCGACCAGCGAGGGAATTGGCGAAGCGTAGCTGCCCGGTTCGGCGTTTCATGTTCGGCGCGCCGGGATCGAGCAGCAGGTCTCCGCAGCGCTCAGTTTCAGTCCGCAATGACTTCCAGGCGTTTGAGCGAAGATGCGGCGCAAGCACCTCATTGACAAATTCTTCTTCGGCGCGGCCTTCGACATGAACAAGGAATCGAGTCATCGCCCCCGCGCCGGGTTCTCGGTCCAGCTCGGAGATCGTCCTCCAAACTCATTCTTTTCCCAAAGTTCACCGAGACTGTAGTCATCGAGCCACGCCTTGAGCCGTTCTGAATCCAGGCGCTCAAGCACTGTCGCGCCGTCGACGCGGTTGGCTACCAGCACATCTTCCGGTTCGAAGTGTTCAAGCAGGATGGGCGATTGCGTCGCGACAATGACCTGCGACGCCACGGATGCCTGCTTCAGCAGGGACGCCAGCAGCGTGATGGCATATGGATGCAGGCCAAGTTCCGGCTCGTCAAGCAAAATCAGCGATGGCCGCAGCGATTTCGGTTGGAGAAAGAGCGTCGCCAGCGCGATGAACCGGAGCGTTCCGTTCGTGAAAATGGAAAATGCGCCATCCATCCATCTTGCTTCGCAGGAATTCAGTCCTTTGATCCTTGCCGCGGTCGGCGATCGCACTGGTTTCAATTTGGTCCGGTAGTGGCGGGGGATGTCCGGCAACCACGCAGGTCAGCAAATCGCCATAGTCCGGCTTGAGCAGGATGTTGTAGTCAGAGACGCGATTCGAAATCTCCGGGCCAAACTGTATGCGAAATGCGATACGGTCGGTGTGCTTCGAACCGAAGTGCAGCAAACTATCCGCCCCGCCAAGACGCCGAACATAATCCGGGAGCCAGGTTGATCGAATCATCGCGACTCTGAGTAAATCGATCGCGCCGAGAAAATTGGATTTGCCCGAGCCGTTTGCCCCGATCAGGACGTTCAGCGGTCGCAACTCCAACTCACGAATCGCCCCGATGCTCCGAAATCCCTCGATAGACATCTTGCGTATGGCATCCATGGATCTAGCGAGGCTTCGCCTCAGACCGACGAGGCATGCGTTTCAACCTACTGATTTCAAAGAAAAATTTCAAAATTTGACTCAACTGTAAAGATGACGCCCGCTCAAGGAGTCTAGTCTCAAGTCAGTGTCGATAGGCTACAACGAATCGCGGAGCGATTGCGGATTGCGCGAGAATTGGGCATGTCAATCCACGACGAGTTCCGGTGAGGATCGCTCGATCTTCCCGAGAATCTGCGACCGCGTGTCCGCGCCATCGACCAACTTTTCAGCAAGCACAAATATGCCCTTGCCCAAGCTCTTGCGTTCCCATAGCTCACCAATGGTTCGCTTCTCCGCCGTGTCCGATCCTTCGGCGATGTGGGCTCCCTTGTACTCGACGACCAGCAGCCGTTCGTCCTGCAGCATCGCCACAAAGTCCGGGTAGAATCGGCCGGCGGCCGTGGGCAGCCAAAACGAATCCGAATCCCTCGCGACATTCCTGATCCAGAACCTGACGCCTGGGAGGCTGTCGATCGCTTGGGCGCAACGAAGCTCCTCGCCATCCTCCGCACCGTCGAAAGCCGGGACGCGATCCGGACCGAGAAAGTGCTTGCGCGGCTTCCAGCGGCCTCGGTAGCGACGCTGATTTTCATAAATGCCTTGCTCGAACGCGAAAGCGCGGCCGAACGAGACTTCCGGCTTGGCTTCCGGCGCGAACAGATGGCGCTGGTAGGCGCGGCCGCGTTCCTTGCGGCGAATTGCGGCGATTTTCTCGCGTACCTTGCGGGCGAGAATGAACTTGCAGCGCATCAAGTCAGCGATGTGCATTTCACGCGCAACGGTCAGATGGGTCACGAGGCCACTTAGCCAGCCCAACAAGTCGCCCTGACCGATATCGGGTTGGCGGACCTGCCCGTCGAGCCACAGAACCAGTGCTTCGGGTGTCCAGCCCTCGACATCCACATCGAGCGCCAACTGTTCATCCTCGGCCGCGAACTGGTAGGCAATTCTGTTGCCGTTCAGGTCGATCTCGAAACTGCGGGCGGTCGCGCGGACCGCGAATTCGTCCCCGCCCATCTTCGATGAATGATCGAGAAGCGACCAGTCGTGGTGCTCCATGAACACGTCGGTGTCGGCGAATTCCAGTATGCCCTGGACCTCCGACATCAGGCACGGAACCGCGAAGCTCTCTCCCAATTCGGCAGGTGAAAGCTTGTCCTGCGTCTCGACGCGATACCGCTCGACTGCCTCCGTGAATTCCTCTCGTTCCCGTTCGGGCAGCGATTCGAGAATCCATTTCTCGAGGACCGCGTCGATACGGCCGTTTACCGCAATCTCCGTCTCGCCGCCCCGGGTCTCGCGAACGGCGACGTCCTGGTGCCGCCGCAGTCCCGAGACCAGATCCGGGGGAACCGGGAGGGTGTATCTGAATGCGGGCTTGAGGCCGTCTCGCTGAGCAAACGGATCAATTTTCGCATCGATCTCCAGTTGTGTCCGCTCAACGCTCTCGCGTGCTTCCTCTTCGTCGAAACCCATGGCGACGAGCTTGTCGACGAGGGCCCGCGCCGCCTCGCCAAAGGAAGGCTCGGAAAGAAAGGCATAGGATCTGTTCAGCGCATCCGCTTCGCGCCGTCTGGCATAGGGCATCCTCAGCACGCGGCCCAAGAGTTGTTCGACGTCGGTGGCGCTTCGAATGCGCGACACGGAGCAGAAGGCGTAGGCGAACGAGCAGTCCCAGCCTTCTTTCAACGCCTCGACGGTGATGACGTGCTCGATGGGGCAGCCCGGATCGAACAGGTCGATCCCGTCCAGCTCGCGCTGGACGCCCGTGGCGACGGCGATCCGATCTTCGGGGATCCGCTCGATCTCGATCAGGTGCTGCTTCAGGGCCGCGACAGGCACCTCGCCATTCTTCTTCTGTGCCTGGAACAACACGATGGGGCGGATGAAATCCGGCTCGTCCGCGGCGGCCCCGGCCAACGACTGCCGGGTCGCGACGGCGCCGTTCACCGCGTTCTGCCAAGTGTCGTACTCCGAAAGCATTACCGGCAGCTTGATCATCTCCTCCGCCTTCAGCTCGGTTGCCGTGACACTGTGCAGGATGTTGGAGTTCAAACGTGGCGTCGCCGTGAACTCGACAATGGCGCAGGGATTCACGCGCGCCTGCATTTCCCGCGTGAGGCCGGTCACGGCGTTGTGCGCTTCGTCCACGATCATCAGCGGCCGATGGAGATGCATCAGGTTGGCGAAGGAAAACTTCGGGCCGCCGTTCTCCAGCGTTTCCAGCGCCTGCGGAGCGGTGGCGAGCCGCGTGAAATGAGGCTCCATGTCCTCGTTGTGCGCGTAGACCTTGCGTCCTTGCGTGTTGGTGACGCGCAGCGTCTGGATGGTGCCGACGACGATGCAGCAATTGCCGCGTATGTCGTGCGGGCGGATATGGGCGAAGTCGGCGATGTCGAACACGCGGACGCGGCCGTCGAACGCATTGTCCAGGACCTGCCGATACGGATGGCGGCGGTTCTTCAACGCCTCCGCGGTCTGGTGCCGGATCGTGTTCGTAGGGACCAGCCACAACGCCATGGGCCAGTCTTTCTCTATCCAGGCATCGCGGACCTCGGATACGGCATGCGCGGCGAGAATTGTCTTGCCCCCTCCCGTGGGCAGGCGCAAGCAGACGTAGGGTACCTCCGGGATCCCCTTGAGCGGTCGGTAGGCTCCCCGGTATCGTCCCAGCCGACCGGCCTGCTCCGGCTTTTGCGTCACAGCCTCATAGGCGTTCTTGGGGCCGCCGAGTCGCGCTTCCTCGAAAAAGCGGCGCAGGACGCGGAGCGTATCGATTTGATACCGCTTGAGTTCCACGACCGCCCAATTACGCCCGGGCCTGGATGTCGTAGGGTGTCTGCTTGAACACGATGTGTTCGCGTTGCAATGTCGCTGGCGTGAGCCGAGAGCGTTCACCGTATACCGTCAGCAGCCCATCGAACTCCGGCGCAGCATCGTGGATCTTCTCGCGAATCAAGCCCAATGTTGAGCGGGTCAGCACGTTTCCGCCATCGGGGTGCCTGTCGCCCAGGACGCCGTTGTACAGGAGCGCCCATCCCTTGCCGTCATGGATGCCGAGCAGCGGGGAGACGCCGTCGCCATCCCAGGGCATTCCGGTTTCGGAAAACCACACATGCGCCGCGAGCACCGGGAACCCGATGTCGGGGCGGATGCGGCCGTTCTCGTCGAAGGCAGGCGGCCCGAGCCGGTAGAAGCGGAATCCGCCGCCACCCTTCCAGCCTACGCTTTCAGAAATGCCGCCTTGTTCGCCATCGATCACCTTCCGTAAGCGAGGCACGCAGTGCGTGACTGCATGCTCCCCCATCTCTATACCTATATATCGGCGGCCCATCTTGTGCGCGACAGCTGCCGTGGTGCCGGAGCCCAGGAAGGAGTCGAGAACGAGATCGTCTGGGTTTGTTGCCACCGTGAGCACCTGTCTAACCAATTTCTCCGGTTTCGGTGTAAGGAATATTTCGACATCCTCGTCGAGTAGTTTTCGGACTTCTTGCTTCGCTTCCGCATTCGTTCCCGCATCGGCGTGACCCCACCAAGTAGCGGGTACAACTCCAGCTTTGGCCTCTGCAAGAAATTTCTTTACACGTGGGATTGAATCGCCATTCTTGCCCCACCAAATGCGGCCATCGTTATCCAATCGGTCAAATGTATTCTTGGATATTCGCCAATACGTCCCGACTGGAGGACGATGAACCCGGCCCGACGGCGCCGAAATGTCGTAAGTTCCAAGACTGTAGTAATTGCGGGCCTGTATCGCGTTTGTTGTCCAATCCCCCCGTGGATCGTTGTCAGGATTGGAGTAGTTTCCCTTCGCACTTTCCTTTCTGGGGAAGAAGTTCCGTTTCCAACGTTCTTTAGACCGCGAATACACGAGCAAATGATCGTGCATATCTGAGAGGTATTTTGCTGAATTCTTTACAGTGTAGAGCTTCTGCCAGACTACATTTCCAACGAAGTTCGATCGACCGAAAACTTCGTCCAAAATGACCTTTAGGTAGTGGCTCTCATTGTCGTCAATGGATATCCAAATGGAACCATCCACGGCCAGTAGCTCGCGCAGCAGTTCCAGCCGGGGCCACATCATTGCCAGCCAACTGGAGTGTTCGAGATTGTCGTCGTAGTGCTCGAAGGCCGACCGAGTGTTATAGGGCGGATCGATATAGATGCACTTGATGAGGCCAGCATAGAACGGCAAAAGTGCCTTCAAGGCATCGAGGTTGTCCCCCTGAATGAGCATGTTTCCCGCAAGCCCGTCACCGCTTGAATGTTCTGGAACCTCATCAAGCAAGCGATATGCCACGCGATTCGTAGTTTGGATATCCTGCTCTCGCGTCAACCAAGTCAATATGGGCATGCGCTGATGCTCTTACTGGCCGCCCCGGCTCGCAACACGAAGGCGCGCGACCGTCGAGTCCCGCAGTGGCTCAATGGCGGCATGGCACTGAGACACCAACATTGCACAGCCAGGATGATTCTCACGCTTCGTCCTGCCGACGTTCACGGCGCGACCTGGCAATCTCGGCAATCGCGTCCCTCGTAATCTTGTCTTCCGAACGTCCAACATTGTTGCGCGAGCGTTGATTCGTCGCCAAATTGGCGGCGATTCGGTCGGCAGTCGCGCCGCGGTACACCAATCCGGCCGCTGTCGCATCACGTCCTATGGCCATTTCGGATACTGTCAAGGGCGCACCAACCGGCAGGCCCGGGTTATGTTCGATGGCGTCGGCGAAGCGCCGCTTCGATACGACCCGTTCGACAAGAGTTGCCAACTGCGTGACGGAAAGCATGAGAACGGAATCCTCCGGACGCCGGCGAACAAGTTGGGCTTCTCCGTCCAGAATTCGGTCCAGCAGCACGTCGAGGCGATTTTTGGCTTCACCAGCCCGCCACACCTTGGCCGACTCGTCGCCGGACGCGCGCAATCCAACTGTGTGCCGCAATGCTCGCACGAACGATGTGCCGAAGCGCGCCTCAAACTGCTCAAGCGAGATGTCTTCCATTTGCAGGTATGTGACCACGTTGAAACCCTGAAGTCACCATACGGAGATTTTGGCCAAAAACAAGATGAACGGGCGAAAGACGCCCTGATCGTTTCAGATTCAGCTTCATTGGCGGGCAATTGCATGGTGGTCAAGCCAGCCCAATTTGTCTGGATTCCGTTCGTGGCTTCCTGCCGACCTTGTGCCGCTTGACCACGAGATGCGTAGTTGTTGCGTTTGAGGCGACAAGCGCCTCGCAAGAGATAGAATGCTCCAATGAGCCAGTTTTTTCGGATTCACCCGGACAATCCCCAGGGCCGCCTGCTGGAAGGGGCGGTGCGGATCATCCGGTCCGGCGGCCTGATCGCCTATCCCACCGACTCCTGCTATGCGCTGGGTGCGCACCTGGGGGACCGGCGGGCGGCGGAACGCATCCGCCGGTTGCGCGGCGCCCGCAAGAGACATCCTTTCACGCTGGTGTGCCGGGACCTGTCGGAGATTTCCACGTACGCCCGCCTGGACAACTGGGCCTACCGGCTGCTTCGCTCCTTGACGCCCGGCCCGTACACGTTCGTGCTGGGGGCGACCCGGGAGGTTCCGAGGCGCCTGCAGGACCCGAAACGCCGTTCCATCGGCCTGCGGGTACCGAACCACCCCATTGCGCAGGCCCTGTTGGCAACTCTGGACGAACCTCTGATCAGTTCCACCCTGCATTTGCCCGGAGACGACATCCCCCTGACCGATGCGCAGGAAATCCGCGATCGGCTGGAGCACGAGTTGGAACTCATCGTGGACGGAGACTCCTGCGGCATCGAGCCGACCACCGTCCTGGACCTGAGCAAGGGTGATGTGCAAATCCTGCGCAAGGGCAAGGGAAGCGTGGCCGGTTTGGCGTAGCCGCGCCTGGCGTTGATCCCGCTCGCATTTTCGTCACGGTCTGGTGGCGACTGGGGCGTAAACCGGGCTATCCTACGCGCATGCCGGACGCGCAAATCATGAACATCGTGATCCTGGTGGCGACGGTCGCCATTCCGCTGATATTCGCGATCACCGTGCATGAAGTCGCCCATGGCTGGGCGGCGCTGCATCTTGGGGATCCCACGGCGAAATACGCTGGCCGCCTGACGCTCAATCCAATCAAGCACATAGACCCCCTCGGAACGATTATCGTTCCCTTTGTCATGGTAGTAGTGAGTTCCGGTATGGGTGCCGCACCGTTTGTTTTCGGCTGGGCCAAGCCGGTGCCGGTGGTGTTTCACAATCTCCGCAATCCACGGCGCGACATGATCCTTGTGGCCGCCGCCGGTCCGGCAGTCAATCTTGTAATGGCGTTTGGATGGGCGCTGCTGCTATCGCAGCGAATCGCATACGATCCCAGTCTGGACCTGGGCGGCGACTTCATCGTTCAGATGTGCTGGTTCGGAGTCGTCATCAACGTTCTTCTGGCTGTTTTGAACATGTTGCCGATACCGCCCCTTGACGGGGGGCGGGTGCTGGCGGGACTGTTGCCGCCGCGGTTAGCCCGTGCGTTGCAATACGTGGAACCGTTCGGTTTTTTTATCCTGATCGCGTTGATGTTCACGGGCGTTCTCTGGACGCTGGTGAACCCGGTGCGACTGCCTCTGTTGCGATTTTTCCTGCGAACGGTAGCCGGACTTGCCTGAATGACAGAGACCGGGCGTTCATCAAAACCCAGGCTCAAGCTGGTCCCGACGGCGCCGCCCATCTCCGGCGAGGCGGGCGATCCCCGGCAGCGCGAGATGCCCTTTGCGGTGGTGGAGGGCGAGCCGGTTACGGAACTGCCGCGGGACCTCTATATCCCGCCGCATGCCCTCAAGGTCTTTCTCCAGGCCTTCGAAGGGCCGCTGGACCTGTTGCTGTACCTCATCCGGCGGCAGAACCTGGATATCCTCGACATTCCCATCGCCGAGGTCACCGAGCAATACACGCGCTATATCGAGCTCATGCAGGACATGCAGTTCGAACTGGCGGGCGAGTACCTGGTCATGGCGGCCACGCTGGCGGAGATCAAGTCGAGGATGCTGCTGCCGAGACCATCGGGGGACAGCGAGGAGGAAGAGGACCCCCGCGCCGAACTGGTCCGCCGTCTCCAGGAATACGAGCGATTCAAGTCGGCCGCCGAGGACATGGACGAGCTGGAACGCATGGAGCGGGACATCGCGCAGGCGACGGCGGAGGTCGAAGGCAAGCGGCTGGTCACCAAGCCTCCCGAGGTGGACCTGAGAGAGTTGCTGCTGGCGTTTCAGGACGCCATCCGGCGGGCGGACCTCTACTCTCACCATCACGTACAGCGGGAACGCCTGTCGGTCAGGGAGCGCATGTCGCAGATTCTGGACACGCTCGAAAGCACCGGGTTCAAGGAGTTCAGTCAGCTCTTCGATCCCAGGGAGGGCCGGCCAGGACTGGCGGTGACGTTCCTCGCCATTCTGGAGTTGATCAAGGACGCCACGGTGGACGTCGTCCAGAACGAACTCTACGGTCCCATCTACCTGCGTGCCGCTGCGGGCGCACCGGATTCGGATGGCGCAGGGCCGGACGGTGCAGGGCCGGACGGTGCCGGGTCGGGCGGCGCGGGACCGGGGGGCGCCGGGCCGGACAGCGCCGGACCGGAGGGCGCCAGACCGGACAGCGCCGGACCGGAGGGCGCCAGACCGAAGATCGCCGGAATCGGGGAGCGGGGCGACTGAGCGGCGACGATGGAAATCGCTGAGATCAAGCATGTCGTCGAGGCCGCTCTTCTTGGGGCGGGGCGGCCCCTGAGCCTGGACCGGATCGGCGATCTGTTCGCGGCGGACTCCGGGAACGTGGAGCGCGGCATGCTGAGGGCGGCGCTGGAAGAACTCGGCAAGGACTACCAGGGCCGCGGCATCGAACTCAAGGAGGTCGCCAGCGGTTACCGGATCCAGATCCGCCGATCGATGACGTCCCGGCTTGCGCCGCTCTGGGAGCAACGCGCTCCGCGGTATTCCAGGGCCATGCTGGAGACACTGGCCCTGATCGCCTACCGGCAGCCGGTGACCCGGGGCGACATCGAGGCGGTTCGCGGCGTTTCGGTGAGCACCAACATGGTCCGGACGCTGCTCGAGCGCGGCTGGATCCGTGTCGTCGGCCGCCGGGATGTCCCCGGCAGGCCCGCCCTCTACGCGACGACCAGGGAATTTCTCGACTATTTCGGCCTCAGGAAGCTGGACGATCTGCCGCCGTTGTCGGAGATCAGGGATCTCGATGATCTGAACGTGGTGCTGGAGCTTCCCGAACCGAGTCCGCAGGCTGAACTGTTGCAAGACCCGGCGCCGGAGGATGCGGGTCGGGGGCCTGCGCCGTAGAAACTGCCGCGGCGGTGGCGTAATGAGGCAGGCGGGCTAAACTACCGCTCGTGGCGGAGCGCATTCAAAAGGTGCTGGCGAACGCTGGCGTGGCTTCGCGCCGCGAAGTCGAACGTTTGATCAGGCAGGGCCGTCTGGTTGTCGGCAAGGTCCCGGCAAAACTCGGGGACAAGCTCGCGGGTGGAGAGCGTGTTTATCTCGATGGGCGCCTGCTGCACCTGCCCGCGACGACCGGCGCGGCCCAATGCATCGCCTACTACAAGCGCGTGGGCGAGGTCACAACGCGCCGGGACCCCGAGGGCCGGCCAACAGTATTCCAGCAGGTCAAGCCGCCAAGGCGCGGACGCTGGATCGCGGTGGGCCGCCTGGACATCAACACGGCCGGCCTGTTGCTCCTTACCACCGACGGCCAACTCGCGCATCGCTTGATGCACCCAAGCTACGGGGTTGTCAGGCGATATGCCGTACGAATCCTCGGGCGGCTCTCCACGGCGCACTTGAAGCAACTGCGAGAGGGCATCGAACTCGAGGACGGCATTGCGAAACTCGACAGCATTGCCGTGGATGGCGGGTCAGGCGCCAACGCTTGGTACCGCGTATCGCTCCATGAGGGCCGCAACCGCGAGATACGGCGCCTGTTCGCGGCCTTGGACATACCGGTGAACCGGCTATTGCGCACCGACTACGGCCCGGTTTCGCTTGGCGATTTGCATCGCGGCATGACAAGGCGGTTGAGCGCGGTGGAGGTCGGGGCGTTGTATGGGGTGGTAGGGATGGAATTGAAATAACGCATCTTGCTGATATGGCCTTGTTCACCCAGATACGCGGCGCCATTGGCGGAGCGCAGCCGAGGATTTTCCCGTGCCCACGGGTGTAGCGCGAATATCAAGTTGGGAAGGTGTCGCGACGTTTGGCGGTTCCCTGTCGGCTATGCGGTCCCGCAGCATGCTTTGGTGCCCAATTTGCTCCATTTCCGCACGAACTGGCCATTAGTGGCTGTAGGAGTCTGCCGCCCACGGATGCCACGCTGGCGGCATGGACTACGACGCAGCATGGAAACGCCTGTTCGCCCTGCCCGCGATGGTCGAGCACCTGCTCACGGGCTTCGCGGGTCCCGTGGCAGGGCACCTCGACTTTTCGACGCTGCGGCAGCTTTCCGCGAGCTGGGTGGGGGCGGACCGCCGGCAGCGCCACGGCGACGCCGCGTGGCGGGTGGACTACGGGGACGGCTCGGGGCGATCGCTGGTGGTGCTGCTGGAGTTCCAGTCCGGCGTCGATCCGTCGATGGCCCGCCGCGTGCGACGCTACGCGGAGATGGCCCGGGACGGGCTGCGGCGGCAGGGTGAACTGGACGCCGACGGCAAGGCCCGCGTGCTGCCGGTGGTGGTGTACTCGGGGCGTCCCCCGTGGGGGGCGTCGGACGACGTGCCGGAGGTGGGCGTCACAGCAAAAGGCGAGGCGTCGCTACCCGTGGCAGGGGCGTACCTGTTGCTTGACGCCGGACGCCTGGGACGGGAGGATTTGCCGGAGCGCAACGCCGCCGCTGCGGCGCTGTGGCTGAACGCGTCGCGGTCGCCGGAAGAGGTGCTCGCCCGGCTGCGCGCACTGTCGTGCCGGGTGGAGTCCGGGCCGCTGCGGGCGCTGGTAGAATGGCTGCTGGCGGTCTGGCCGGGGCTGTTTCCGGGGGCGGACGCGGCGGCGTTGGCCGAGGCGTTGAGGCGGGAATTTCTGGCGGAGGAGGAGACGACGATGACGGCATTGGCCGAGCGGATCAGGGAATGGGAGGCGGAGTTTCTGCGGAAGGGCGTCGCGCAGGGACTTGAGCGGGGGGTCGCCGCGGAGCGCGAGCTGTTGCGTCTCCAGGCGTCGCGCAAGTTCGGCGCCGACGTCGCCGACGCGCTTGCCGGCCGCCTGGCCGGCATGTCCGATCCGGCCCGCCTCGCGGAAGTTGGGGAGCGCATCATCGACTGCGCCACGGGTGCCGATCTGCTCGACCGACTAGAAGCCGATTGAGCCGGTACCAGCGGCAGATTCGCCACAGGCTGCTCGGACGGTGCGAACATGAACCACACTGGCAACGCAAGCGTCGAGCTTGCCAACCCCTGCCATCCGGGTGGACTGTTGCGGGACTGGATAGACGGGCACGGTGAGACCGTCACCGCGACCGCTGCGCGGCTGAATATCTCGCGAGCGAAAATCTCCCGCATTCTGGCCGGGCAGGGGCGCATTCCGGTCAGCCTGGCGGTGGATCTGGAGGCCATCGGCTGGTCAACGGCCCGGTTCTGGCTCGCAGCGCAGGCGCAATTTGACATCGTGCGGTTGAAACGCGAGCGTGAGGCGGCCTGAACGGCTTGTACTGCCGCCACGACAGCAGGTCTCACTTACGCTTGTGCGTCTACACGGCTCCCGGTGATCCCGTGGCTATCGGGGCCCAGCAGCCAAAGATACGCGCGGGTGAGCTCTTCCGGCCGCGTCAGCGTCTGTGGATCTTCGGCGGGAAATGCGGCGCTTCGCATGGCCGTTCGTGTCGCGCCGGGGTTTATGGCGTTGACTCGTATGTTCGAGTTCTCCATCTCATCCGCCATCACCTGCGCCAGCCCTTCAGTCGCGAACTTGGAGCAGCAATACGCACCCCAGTAAGCGCGTCCCCGGTTGCCGACGCCGCTGGTCGTGAAGACGACTGAAGCGTCAGCGGCGCGTTGGAGCAGTGGAATCAGGCAGCGGGTCAGGATGAAGGGCGCATTGAGGTTGACGTGCATCACGGTTTGCCACAAGCCTATGTCGTAATGTTCGATGGGACTTCGGTCGCCGAGGATTCCGGCATTGTGAAGCAGTCCGTCAAGTTTGCCGTACCGCGCCGCGATCCTTTCGGTCAACTCTTGGTAGGAATCTCCCTGGGCTGTCGCCAGATCCAGGGGGGCTACTGCCGGTTCGGGTCCGAGCGGGCTTAGTTCCTGATAGATCGCATCCAGGGCAGCGGGGTCCCGTCCGTGCAGAATCACCGTTGCTCCGTGGACGGTGAGATCCCGGGCCACCGCCCGGCCGATTCCCCGGTTGGCGCCTGTGACGAGGATCACGCGGCCTTCCAGCAGGTCGTTGCGGGGCTTGTAGGCGCGCAATGAGATGGGGCTGTTCATTTCAGGCTGTTCACCGCGTCCAGCAATTCTCCGGGACGCCGGATGAGCGCTGAGGCGCCCCATTGCGCCGGGTCGTCGCCGGCGCGGATGTAGCCGTAGGCGGCGGCGATGGTCATCATGCCCGCCGCACGTCCGGCGTCGATGTCGCGCCGGGCGTCGCCGACGTAGACGCAACGCTCTGCGTCGATGCCCAGTTCGTCGGCGCCGAGTCGCAGCGGGGCAGGGTGTGGTTTGCGCTGCGGCAGCCGGTCGCCGCTGACCACGCAGCCCGGTGGATTGGGCAGATCGAGTTCCTTGAGCAGGGGGACGGTCATGGAATGGGGCTTGTTCGTGACGATACCCCATGGAGTCGAAAATTCATGTAGTTGTGAAAGAATAGAATCCAATCCATTAAATAATCTTGAATTTATGCATACGTCACGCGTATAGACTTGCAGGAATTCCAGGCGGAGCGGCTCAAGCTCGGCGTCGCCGCTCCGCTGTGGAAACCCTAACCGCAGAAGTCCCAGGGCCCCATTGGAAACCTCGTTGCGCGCGATGGCGTAGGGAACCGGCGGACGACCGCGGTCCACAAGGAGCTTGTTCAGGACGGCGACGAGATCCGGCGCCGTGTCGACCAGCGTGCCGTCGAGGTCCACGAGGATGGCTTCGATGCTCACGTCGCGATACCGCGCTGGGTCTCGGCAAAGTAGTTGACATCGACGTTGCCTCCCAGCCAGAAGGTTCGGGTCAGGGGGTTGTAGTGCAGGCCGGTGAGATCCACGACCTGCAGGCCGCCCTCCCGGCACCAGGCGGCCAATTCCGACGGCCGTATGAGCCTTTCGTATTCGTGGGTGCCCCTCGGCAGCATTCCGAGGACGTGCTCGGCGCCGACGATGGCCAGCAGAAAGCTCTTCAGGTTGCGATTGATGGTGGAGAAGAACACCGTTCCGCCCGGTTGTACGGCGCGGGCGCAAGCTGCGACGACTGGCGCGGGATCCGGAACATGCTCCAGCATTTCCAGGCACGTCACGATGTCGAATGCTCCAGGCTGTTCGGCAGCCAGTTGCTCGGCGCCCAGGCACCGGTACTCCACCTGGACATCGTTTTCCCGGGCGTGATCGGCGGCCACGTCCAGGCTGGCCTGGGCGAGGTCGATGCCCAGGACCTGCGCGCCGCGCCGGGCCATTCCCTCGCTCAAAAGTCCCGCGCCGCAGCCCACGTCCAGAACGCGTGCGCCCTTCAGGGGAGCACGCGCATCGATGTAGTCCAGGCGCAGTGGGTTGATCCGGTGCAGTGCATTCATCGGCCCCTCAGGGTTCCACCAGCGGCTGGCCAGTGCTTCGAACTTGGCCAGTTCCCGGAGATCCGCGTTGGGAGACGTCCGGTTCATGGTGCGTGCATCCTGTGCGCCCAACGGTCTGCGCTGTCGGCGATGGCAGCCGTCTCCAGGCGTGTCGGCGCGCCATCGTTCAGGAGGTGTTCCCCGGCGACCCAGACATCGGTGACGTGTTCCCGTCCGGCGGCGTAGACCAACTGGGAGACAGGGTCGTGTACCGGGCGAGTCTCCAACTCATCCAGACGCACGCAGATCATGTCCGCGCCCTTGCCGGGCTCGATTGAGCCTATGGTGTCTTCAAGGCCCAGCGCCCGTGCGCCGTTGATGGTGGCCATCCTCAGCAACTCGGGCGCGGGCAGGGCCGAGGCGTCGTCGGCGACGAGCTTGCCGAACAGTGCCGCGGTATCCATTTCGGCCCAGAGATCCAGCCGGTTGTTGCTGGCGGCCCCATCCGTTCCCAGCGCGACGTTCACGCCCGCCGCCAGCAGATCGGCCACGGGACAGGCGCCGCTGGCCAGCTTGAGGTTGGACCGCGGGCAATGGATCACGCTGCACCCGTTGCGGGCCAGGAGCGCGATTTCCCCGGCGGTGAGCTGAGTTGCGTGCACGGCCATCAGGCCCGGGTTGATCAGCCCCAGATCGTCCAGTCGCCGAATGGGCCGCTTCCCGGTCTCCGAGACAGCCTCATCGATCTCGGCGGCGGTTTCGTGGACATGCATCTGGACCGGCACGTTGAGCTGGTCGGCAAGCTGGCGAATGCGCGTGAGGGTTTCATCGGCAACGGTATAGGGCGCGTGAGGCGCGAACATCGTACTCACCAGCGGCTCGGAGCGAACGGCGTCATGAACCGCCAGGCCCTTGCGAATGTACTCGCCCGCGTCCGCCGCCCATGCCGTGGAAAATTCAAGGGCGATCATGCCTGCCACCAGTCGCATGCCGGATTCCGCGGCAACCCGGGCCGCCGACAGCGGGTAGTAGTACATGTCGGCAAAGCAGGTGATTCCTCCGCGCAGCATCTCGGCAACGGCCAATCGCACCCCGGCGGTCACGTATTCCGGGGTCACGAACCTCATTTCGGTGGGCCAGATCTTTTCCCGGAGCCACGCCTGCAGGGGCAGGTCGTCGGCAAAGCCGCGCATCAGCGACATGGCCGCGTGGGTGTGAGCGTTCACCAGCCCCGGCATCAGCACGTGGTCCGGCCGCTCGTGGACCTCCGCGGGCGCGTAGCGCGCAAGAGCCTGCTCCCGCGGGAGCAATTCGAGGATCCTGCCGTTCCGGATCGCAAGGCAAAGCGACTCCCTGGCGGTGACATCGGGTTCCACCGGGACGGTCCAGCGGGGGCAGATCAGCGCGTCGATGGGTTGGCTCACGGCAGGCGTCGCACCATGGATGAGTCGGGTACAGGCGCGAAGTATAGCGGGCCTGCGGCCTGCGCCGCAGGAATTCGCAAAAGTGGATTTGCAGCGGTGAATTCCCGCCGCGCGGGCTCCTGGCGCGGCCGCGGGCCAAGCCCCTGCTTGTGGTAGAATTGCACGGTCATCCTGAACGCTTGGATTACGGTTTCTTCAAGTGCATTTCGGCAGCCTGAACCGCGGGTCGCACAGACTCCTGCGGTGACTCGCTTTGCCTGCATTAACAGGGATTTTTCCGGGGAAAACTGAGCCCGTCGCGGGAACCGCGAGACGGTAGTGGATTCTATGGTGGAGGCGGCGAAAGAGATTCTGCCTGTCAATCTCGAAGACGAGATGCGGCAGTCCTACCTGGATTACGCCATGAGCGTGATCGTGGGCCGTGCGCTGCCCGACGCCCGGGACGGCCTCAAGCCCGTACACCGGCGCGTGCTCTACGCCATGCGCGAACTGGGCAACGAGTACAACAAGCCCTACAAGAAGTCGGCGCGCCTGGTGGGCGACGTGATCGGAAAATACCATCCTCACGGCGACAGCGCCGTCTACGACACCATCGTGCGCATGGCCCAGGCGTTCTCCATGCGTTACATCCTGGTGGACGGGCAGGGCAACTTCGGCTCCGTCGACGGCGATGCCCCCGCGGCGATGCGCTACACCGAAGTCCGCATGGCCCGGATCGCGCAGGAACTGCTGGCCGACATCGACATGGAGACGGTGGATTTCGTCGCCAACTACGACGAAACCGAGTTCGAACCGTCCGTCCTGCCGACGCGCCTGCCGCAGTTGCTGGTCAACGGATCGTCGGGCATCGCGGTCGGCATGGCCACCAACATCCCGCCCCATAACCTGGGCGAGATCGTCGACGCCTGCCTGGCGCTGCTGGACAACCCGGACCTGGGGATCGCCGAGCTGATCGAACTGGTTCCTGGACCGGATTTCCCCACCGCCGGCCAGGTTTATGGCGTTCAGGGCGTATTCAATGCCTACAAGACCGGCCGCGGCAAGGTCTACATCCGCGCGCGCACCCACACCGAGCCGCTGGACACGAAGGGCCGTGAAGCCATCGTCATCTCCGAATTGCCCTACCAGGTCAACAAGGCGCGGCTGATCGAAAAGATCGCCGAACTGGTTCGGGAAAAACGCCTGGAAGGCATCACCGAGTTGCGCGACGAGTCGGACAAGGACGGCTTGCGCGTGGTCATCGAGCTGAGACGCGGCGAGATTACCGACGTGGTGCTGAACAACCTGTTCAAGCACACGCAGCTCGAGAGCGTCTTCGGCATCAACATGGTTGCCCTCCTGGACGGCCAGCCGAGGCTGTTGAACCTCAAGAGCCTGCTCCAGGCGTTTCTCCGCCACCGCCGCGAAGTCATTACGCGGCGCACCCTCTACCAGCTCCGCAAGGCCAGGGAACGGGCTCACGTGCTGGAAGGGCAGACGGTGGCGCTGGCCAACATCGATGAGGTGATCGCGCTGATCAGGGAGTCCTCTTCGCCGGCCGAAGCGCGGGAAGGCTTGATGGGGCGCGTCTGGCCGCCGGGGCAGGTCGTGGCGCTGCTGGATCGTGCGGGCGCCGACGCCACTAGGCCCGAGGACCAGACGGAAGAATTCGGGCTGGAAGATGGCGGGTACCGCCTGTCGCGGACCCAGGCCCAGGCCATCCTCGATCTTCGATTGCACCGTTTGACGGCCCTTGAACAAGATAAAATAAATAACGAATACATAAAGATAGTAGATAGAATTAATGAATTAATTGAGATTCTGGCCAACCCGGACCGCTTGCTCGCCGTGATGCGCGAGGAGTTGTCCGAGATCAGGGAGCGATACGCCGACGAACGCCGTACGGAGATCGTCGAGGACTACGCGGACCTGACCATCGAGGATCTCATTCCCCAGGAAGAGTTGGTGGTGACGCTTTCCCACGGCGGCTATGCCAAGGCGCAACCCCTGACGACGTACCAGGCACAGCGCCGGGGCGGGCGGGGCCGGGCGGCGACCCGCGTCAAGGAAGAGGATTTCGTCGACCAGTTGTTCGTCGCCAATTCCCACGACACGCTGTTGTGTTTCTCGAGCCGCGGTAAGGTCTATTGGCTCAAGGTCTACCGGGTTCCCCAGGCCAGCCCGGGCGCCCGGGGCCGGCCCATCGTCAACCTGCTGCCGCTGGAGAAGGACGAAAGGATCAACGCGGTCCTGCCCATCAGCGAGTTCGAGGATGACCGCTACGTGTTTTTCGCCACCAGCCTGGGCACGGTCAAGAAGACGCCCCTGAGCGCCTTCTCGCGGCCGCTTGCCCCGGGAATCATTGCCGTCGGGCTTCGCGAGAACGACCATCTGATCGGCGCGGGAATTACGGACGGAGACAAGGACATCATGTTGTTCTCGCGCTCCGGAAAAGCCATCCGGTTCCGGGAATCCGACGTTCGTCCGATGGGGCGCACCGCGGCCGGCGTGCGGGGCCTGAAACTGAAGGATGCCGACGACGCGGTGATCGACCTTTGCATTCCGGATCAGGAAGACGTGCTCGTGGCCACGGAGAACGGCTATGGCAAGCGTACGCTCGTCGACGCCTTTCCGGTTCAGAAGCGCGGCGGGCAGGGCAACATCGCCATCCAGACGACGGAACGCAACGGTCCCGCGGTCGGTGCGCTCCAGGTGGGCGAGGACGACGAAATCATGTTCATCAGTTCCAGCGGCACGCTCGTTCGCACCCTGGTGTCGGAAATCTCCGTGCTTGGTCGAATCGCACAGGGCGTACGCCTGATCCGCCTGGACGAAGGCGCCCGCCTGGTCGGAATGGAACGCATCGAGAGCCTGCAGGAGTCGCTTCCGGCAGATTGACGTGCGGTTGCACAGGGTGAGTGCAGGTCATGGAACGCATCTACAACTTCTCCCCGGGTCCGGCTACGCTGCCCACCAGCGTGCTCGAGCAGGCCCGGGACGAACTGCTCAACTGGCGCGCTACCGGAATGTCGGTGATGGAAGTCAGTCACCGCGGCAAGGAATTCGTCGACCTCGCCGAACGCGCGGCGGCTACCTTTCGCGAGTTGCTCGATATTCCCGACAACTACCGGGTGCTGTTTCTGCAGGGCGGCGCCACCATGCAGTTTGCGGCTCTGCCGCTCAACCTTGCGGGCCCGGAAGATGCCGCGGACTATGTGACCACCGGCAACTGGGGCGTCAAGGCCTTTGGCGAGGCGCAGCGGTACCTGCGGGCCAACGAAGCGGCCACCGGCCGCGACGGGAACTTCAGGCGTATTCCGGATCCGGACACATGGCGCTTGTCGGACGATGCCTGCTACCTCCATCTGGTTACGAACGAGACCGTGGTTGGCGTGGAGTTCCACGAGATTCCCGAGGTCTCCGAGGCGCCGCTCGCGGCCGACATGTCGTCGACGCTGCTGTCTCGCCCGGTCGATGTGAGCCGCTACGGGGTGATCTACGCCGGCGCCCAGAAGAACATCGGTCCGCCGGGCGTCACCGTCGTCATCGTGCGGGAAGACCTGCTCGGCCGGGCGCGGCCGGAAACGCCGACCGTGGTCAACTACCGCGTCATGGCGGATTCCGATTCCATGTCGAACACTCCGCCGACGTTCTCGTGGTACGTCTCCGGACTGGTCTTCGAATGGATCAGGGAGCAGGGCGGGCTCGCAGCCATGGCCGAACGGAACCGCCGCAAGGCGGCCCGGCTCTATGCGGCGATCGACGGCAGCGATTTCTACGACAACCCCGTGGACCCCGCCTGCAGATCCTGGATGAATGTCCCGTTCACCCTGGCGGACACGAATCTGGATGCCGTATTCCTCGAGGAATCGGCCGGAGCGGGCCTCGCCAACCTGAAAGGGCACCGGCTGGTGGGAGGGATGCGAGCCAGCATCTACAACGCCCTGCCCGAGGCGGGCGTGGACGCGCTGATCGAATTCATGTCGGACTTCGAAGCCCGGCACGGGTAGCAGCCCGGCACGGGCTGCCAGGGTCGATTTCACAGGAGACACGGAAGAGTCAATGAACAGATTCAAGGTACGGACGTTCAACAAGCTTGCCGAAGAAGGGCTGCGCCGGCTGCCGGAGGAGCGCTACGAGGTGGGTCCCGACGTGTCCGGCCCGAACGCCATCATGCTGCGCTCGCACGATCTTCATGACCTGGCGCTGCCGGATTCGCTGTTCGCCGTGGCCCGTGCCGGCGCCGGGGTGAACAATATCCCGGTCGATTCCCTGAGCCAGCGCGGGATTCCGGTCTTCAATGCTCCGGGAGCCAACGCCAACGCGGTGAAGGAACTGGTGGTGGGCTCACTGCTCATGGTTGCCCGTAACCTGCCGGCCGCCAGGGACTACGTGCGCGGCCTCTCCGGCGACGACAGCCAGATCAACTCGGCGGTGGAAGCCGGCAAGAAGCAGTTCACCGGATTCGAGTTGCCGAGCCGAACGCTGGGTGTCATCGGTCTCGGCGCCATCGGCGTGGAGGTCGCCAATGCCGGGTTGGCCCTGGGCATGCAGGTCGTGGGTTACGACCCCAAGGTGACGGTTCGCCGTGCGTGGCAACTCTCTTCCGGCGTCCAGCAAGCCAACCAGCTTGACGAGATCTTCGAGCGCGCGGACGTGATCAGTCCCCACGTGCCGCTGAACGGCGAAACGCGGGCACTGGTGAATCGTGCCCGTCTCGATCTGCTTGCGCCGGGCGCCATCGTGCTGAATTTTTCCCGCCAGGGGGTCGTGGATGACGCTGCCGTGCTGGAGCTGACCCGGGCGGGACGCATCGGGGCCTATGTCACCGATTTTCCGACCGCGTCACTCGTGGGGCAGCCACGCGTCGTATGCCTGCCCCATCTGGGCGCGTCCACGACGGAAGCGGAAGCCAACTGTGCCGTCATGGTGGCGGAAAACCTCAAGTTGTATCTCGAGCATGGGGAAATTCGGGCGTCCGTCAACTTTCCGGATGCACTTCTGCCCAGGCGCCGGCCACATCGCCTGGCCATTGCCAACGCCAATGTGCCGGCCATGGTGGGGCAGATATCCATCGCGCTGGCGGAAGCGAGCATCAATATTGCCGACCTCCTGAACGTCTCGCGCGGCGAACTGGCCTATACCCTCATCGATGTGGACGAGCCCGTGAGCAAGGCGACAATGGAGCGCATCGCGTCCATCGATGGCATACTCTGCGCCCGGTTGCTGGTAGAGGACTAGCAGCCTGAAAGGCACATTTTCCCAGGAAGCCGATTCGTAACCACCGCGAGGGTGACTTCATTTCTTCCTACCTTCGGATTCAAGTTGGGAGGCGTCCAATCCATTCTCTCGTGTCGCCTCGGGAGCAATACAAATACCTGCACAGTCCTCGGTTGCCTGCCATGTCCCGTCCCAGACGGCTCACCCCGAATCGCTTGTTGGCCTCGTTGGATAACCATTCCGCCTTGGCCGTCGCCCAGCGGGTGCGGATATAGGAGGCGTGAGTGCGGTGGCGAGACTTACGGAACCGCCTCGACGGCTCGCCCGTAGCCGCTTGACGGGACCGGGACTTTCGTAGGGTCCTGTCGATGCGCCTCACCACTCGCTCATTTCGCACCAGTCCCAGCACCTAAAGCGACTTCTTTGCGCGCACCCTGAATGGTGACAAAGGGATTCGTCTTGGACTGGTACAGGTAAGGACTACGCTTCTCTGAACAGACTTACGGACTACTCATAGTCTGTAGACTCAAAGGCATCTTCGCCTGAATGATCTGCACAAATCCATCTCTTGCACTCACCGGAGCTTATGAGCAATAGAAAACTCAGGAAATCGAGCGAGGAGTTGAGACAAACCCTGGCAGACAACGTACGCGCTTACAGAAATGCTAAGCGCATCTCGCAGGAAGAACTCGCCGACATGTCTAACCTGCATCGGACGTATGTGGGTTCAGTGGAGAGGGGGGAGCGCAACGTAACCCTGAGCACGTTGGAGACTTTGGCTGTTGCTCTAGGGATGAGTGTCCCGGAACTTCTGACGAGGCGTGCAAAAGAGGATGGCGGCGAACAGTAGTGGCCCAGAGAAGTACGTGGAAGCGATCCGCAAGAGTGGGTTGACAATCTACGATCCGATTGAAATCGACGATCCTGAGCTCTGGATTCCTACACCGGAATTGGAGCGACTGCTAAACCGGGCACTGGTAGACGACGTCTCGCTCGCCGGGCTGCCGCTTCGCACCCGGTCGAAAGTGGTCAAGGAAAGAGTCTGTCAAGCGCTCGGCTACCCAGTTCCATCCAGCTTCACGAAGACACAACCGCGCTTTCCGGGACAGCGGTTCGATACCTACATTCAGAAGTCGAATAACCTGCAAATCTGGAATGAGGAGATCGCGTCCACCCGACGCTACGTGATTATCCGTGTTGGGGATGGCGACTTGGTAACCAAAGTGAAAGTGGTCACGGGAAGCACGCTCGCGCTGCTGGACAGAACGGGCACGTTAACCCGGAAGTACCAAGCAAAGTTGGAGATCGACGAGGAGAATGCCGAATTGATTACCGACACAGACACGAAACTCTTGAGGCCGTTCGTGAGTTCGGGCGTTGATCTGTCAGAAGTTCCGAGCCCAATAGACTACCCTGGTGCGGGGCAATTGCTGCCGATTAGTGACATATTCGAGCGGTTGAAATCGCTCGTTGGCGAACGTTTTCCGGACGAGGGCCATGACCAAGAGCGTAATCGGGGAGCAGCGTTGCATCAGCTGGTGTGTCGCCAATTGCGATATGCCTGCTACCAAGATGACGGTCAATTTCCGGATGTGAGACATCAACTCCTGGAAGTGAAGTTGCAAACGGCGCCCACCATCGATCTCGGCTTAGTGCGTCCCAACAGCCAGGAACCGCTGGACGTGCCGAGAATCGAGGATCAGCAAATCCGCCACTGCGATGTACGTTACGCGCTGTTCTACGCGGAGACGGACGGTCGGGATATTACACTGACGCATCTTTTCCTTGCCACCGGCGAGAAATTCTTTACACGATTCGAACAGTTCGGGGGCAAGGTAGTGAACAAAAAGCTCCAAATTCCACTCCCGGCAAACTTCTTTGACGAGTAGCCGTCATCAACAGCTAAGGTTGTGCTGCGGCATGGACGCAACCCGCATACCGTAATCAACCACACTGAGCTGGAATGAGCAACAAGGCTTCCCGATATCGAGAGTGAAAAAAGTCCTAGCTACAAGTCGATTTGCCTCCGGCAAGAGCATTCCAAACCATGGTGTCCAGCTCCTCATAGAGTTGCGCTGCCTCTGAAGAAGGGGTCCATTCGTATATCTGCTTGGCTTTGGCAATTATGGCCTTACCGAGAATGCTGCACGGGTCGGGGAGGGGGAACTTCTCGACATACTGCGTGATGAAGCGGCGCCGCCCCGCATAAAGCTTGTTGTGAAAGCGGAGGTCATAAAACCGCTCAATGAAAGTCGAGTTGCCGATAGCTGCCGCGAGCCACAGTAGATCCGTCTTGCCAGGCAGCTGACTGATCAGCCAGTAGCAATCTCCGTTGACGACGGAACCATCTAGGTCAATCCAGAATGTCGGCTCCTCGGATATATCACGAAACACGAGCTTGGGTTGATTCCAAGCGTCAGGATCTTGCGGTACCCATATTTCATACCACTCGCGGCCTGCCTCGACGACATACCTCCGGCCTTCGAGAGCTGGTCGGTGCGTCTCGAAATAGGCTTGGCTGCGCGGGTAGCGTGCCAAGTCAACCGCACAGCGACGACCCTGCAAGACCTTGTGCGGGTAGAGAATTTGACTGGGTTGGTCCGGTGAGAGAGATTTGAATCGGCGAGCGACATGGTGGGTGGTGAGGGGCTTGAGAAGTTCGGGCCGCTCGGCGGTAGGCATGTCCTGCCAGTCACTTCGAATAAATACTTTGTCAGCACATGTCTTGACACCGACACGGACCTTGCCGATGTCGCGGAACGTGCCCCAGCTATGGGACTCCACAGTAGCCAGCCAAGCGTCAACTGCGTCTGTTGCTATGCGCCAAACGCCATCAGGGGTACCGCTGGTGTTCAATACTCCGTGCTGTACATGATAACGCCGCCCGTTGGCGATTTGGACGACTCCGCTGCTATTGAGAGCGGAAATAGGGTCAGTAGCCGTTTCCGTGGCTGGATCGGATGTCTGGTAGATGGACGTGAAGGCTGGTGTTTTGTCCCCGCGACCGTTCTTTCCCTCGACAAGCAACACAGCAGGTAGAACTGCGGCGTCAAACAGTTTGGTATCCCCTAAGTCCCATGCGTGGAGAATGGCGAATCGGTCGAAAAGAGCCTGCCGGACTGACGCACCGGAGCGGGTAGTCATGAAGCGGTTTGAGACAATTATTCCGGCTACGCCCTGAGACTTGAGAACTTGTGACATGCCAAGTATGAACGCGTAGTAAAGGTCTACGCGTCCAGTCAGGCCAAACTGCCTGGCAATTTGCCGCGCCTGTGTCGCGCCCATAACCTGAGTACGGACATAGGGGGGGTTTGCGATGATTAGATCGTAAGCCTTGGAATCGACTTGGCAAAACAGGCCACCGTAGCTATCTGTTCCAAAGTGTTCGATAACGAACTCGAGAAAGTTGCTCGACTCAAAATGGAGAGAAATGCTGGGAAACGCTTGCCTGAGTCGTTTTGTAGCAGTGTCGAGGGCCTCTGAATTAGTCTCGAAGCCATGGACTTCGATATTCAAGTCCTTTTGGTCGGCCAAGCGCGTAAGCAAGCTAACGAGCAACTCTCCCTGACCGACGGCCGGATCGAGGACGCGAAGCAGCTGATCGGACGGGAGTCTTCCAACGGTTTGGACAATCTGTTGTGCAACAAAATCCGCTAGGATTTTGGGCGTGTAAGTGATTCCACCGGCCTTTTCTTCAGTGACGATGTGGTAGCGTTTCGTAAAACGTGGCGGGTGAAGTGTTTCCATTTGCGTTTCGCCTTCCGGGAATCCTATACTCGATTCGTTTCGCTACTTATAGTCATCCTATAATGCCCGATTGTCAATCCTGGAAAAGCGACAATTTTGCGAGAAATGGAACATCGGCTGGAACGGTCAGCATTTCATGGTGAGTGGAATGATCGGATTGGTGGTTACAGCGATGACGGCTGGCAGCAAGGTTAACAGTATCCGCTGATCGCCAGTGCTTCAATGTGGCATTTGTCGGCTACCTGTGAGCATCTGACCCTAGTGGGATCCCAACACTGCCTAAGGAACTCGCCGACAACGGGCTGAGCGGGCGCTTTTGAGTGCAACAGCTCGCGGTCCAGCGCGTCAAATACTCAAGCCGCCGTTCCACTGCGCCCAACAGGATGGCGTTACAGCCGGAAGTCAGCGGCCCGACATCGAAACGAGCGGCGATCCGACGTCGCTGGAGGGCCAAGGGGTGAAACTATAGTTCAACCAAGGTACACTGTGTATGCATGGGGCCTCCTTGTAGGGTCAATGTAAGTATTTGAAATTGCTCACATTGCCCAAGAATTCAAGGTCCCTTTCCACACCTTGGCGAGATATCCGGGGTGGAATCGGCCGATGAAATTGGATCGGCGCCTGTGACCCCCTACGGCTTACTCCGTTCGGCGCTCGACGCATATGACAGAGCTACGACATGAATGACCAGTTTGCTGCTGGCGGCGACGCTGCGCTACGGGCACTACGCAACCGGATTGACGAGATCGATACCCGGATCCAGACGCTGATCTCGGAACGGGCGACAGTTGCGCGGGAGGTGGGCGAGGCGAAAGGGTACTCTCGATCAGCGGAATTCTATCGGCCAGAGCGTGAAGCCCACATTCTGCGCGAGGTGGTTCGGCGAAATGAAGGTCCCTTGGGTAACGAGGAAATGGTCCGCGTGTTCCGCGAGATCATGTCTGCGTGCCTTGCCCAGGAAGAGCCCCTTAAGGTCGCGTACCTGGGCCCGGAGGGAACCTTTACCCAGTCGGCGGTGCTCAAGCAATTCGGGCATTCGGTGAGGGCGCTGTCATTGCCGACGATCGACGAGGTATTCCAGGAAGTCGAGGGCGGAACCGCAGATTTTGGCGTGGTGCCTGTCGAGAATTCGTCCGAGGGTACGGTAACCCATACGCTGGACATGTTTCTGAGTTCGCCGTTGAAAATTTGCGGCGAGGTCGAACTGCGGATACACCAGCATCTCATGGGGCAAATGGAAAACGTACGCAAGATCGAACGTATCTGTTCGCATCCTCAGTCTCTTGCACAGTGCCGCGCCTGGCTCGCACAGTCCTTGCCGAACATTGAGACCATTCCGGTATCGAGCAATGCGGCTGCCGCCCGGCGTGCCCGGGACGAAGACGGTACGGCGGCCATCGCCGGAGAAGTGGCGGCGGAGGTCTACGGCCTGAACATCGTCATTCCCAATATCGAGGACTACGCCGACAATACGACACGGTTTCTGATCATCGGCCCCAGGCTCTTCCCGCCCAGCGGAAAGGACAAGACCTCATTGCTGATTTCCTCCGCCGGAACCAAGGGGGCAGGCGTGCTCCACAATCTGCTTGATCCCCTGGCCCGCGAAAGCATCAGCATGACCCGCATCGAGTCGCGCCCGTCGCGGCGCCGCAGGTGGGATTACGTCTTCTTTGTGGATATCGAGGGCCATGCCGAGGACGAAGGCGTGCGCAAGGCGCTGGCACAGGTCGAGTCCCACACCAACCTCTTCCGTGTGCTCGGTTCCTATCCCAAGGCCATTCTCTAGCGGTATCCTCATCGGAATACCGGACTTTCGCAACACTCCTTGGTCAAATATGCAAGCTGATTCGCTGAGTGCCGTTCGGCAGGCATTCGTCGTGCACCCGGTACGGGAGGTGGGCGATGAAGTGCGCGTGCCGGGAGACAAGTCGATCTCTCACCGCACCGCGTTGCTGAGTGCGCTGGCCGAGGGGAGCAGTACGGTAAAGGGGTTTCTCCTTGGGGACGACTGCCTCGCAACCGCGTCGGCGCTGCGTTCCCTGGGGGTGGAGGTCGATGTGGAGGGCGGCGACCTTCGCGTGCAGGGTGTCGGTCTGGATGGATTGCGGGCCCCCGACGGACCGTTGTACCTGGGAAACTCCGGGACCGGGATGCGCTTGCTGGCCGGAGTGTTGGCCTCGCAACCTTTCGCCAGCGAACTTACCGGCGACGCATCCTTGAGGAGCCGTCCCATGGAACGCGTATCGAGTCCGCTTCGTGCCATGGGAGCCGACGTTGAGACCCGGTCGGGAACGGCCCCGGTCCGCATAAGCGGTCGGTATCCGCTGAAGGCCCTCGATTACACCCTGCCGGTGGCCAGTGCGCAGCTCAAATCCGCCTTGCTGCTGGCGGGGCTGCGCGCCCGTGGCCAAACCATCATCCGCTCGCCGGGCCGCAGCCGCGACCATACCGAACGGCTGCTGAGGTCCATGGGCGTAACCGTCGAGTCAAGGCTCAACGAAGTCGTTTCAGTGCGTGCACCAATGCGGCTGCAGCCGATCGACACGGAAATTCCGGGCGACTTCTCATCGGCAGCCTTTTTCCTGGTCGCCGGCCTGCTCGCAGCACCCAAGGGACTGTTGATCCGAAACGTCGGCGTCAATCCCACCCGCAGCGGTCTGCTCAGCATCGTGGAAGCCATGGGGGGGCGTGTCGAAACCCGATGCCGGCGCATCCTCGGGGGCGAACCCGTTGCCGATATCCTGGTCTCCAGGAGCGAACTGCGCGGCCTCGAAGTGCCTCCTGAATGGGTGCCGCTCGCCATCGACGAGTTTCCGGTTCTGTTCGTCGCCGCCGCCTGCGCCAGGGGCACGACCGTGATCCGCGGTGCGGAAGAACTGCGCTACAAGGAAAGCGACCGCATCGGTGTCATGGCCGCCGGACTTCGGGCACTGGGCGCCGATGTCGTCGAAAACGCCGACGGACTGGTCATCGAAGGCGGCAAATTGCAGGGGGGGCAGGTGGACGCGCAGGGCGATCACCGAATCGCGATGGCCTTTGCGATCGCCGGCACGGCGGCCCGGGAACCCATCGAAATACTGGGTACCGACCAGGTTTCCACCTCGTTTCCGGACTTCGAGCGCATCGCCGCCGGCTGCGGTATTGGCATCGAGACCACAACCGCCGGGGAGGGCGGATGACGGTCAACGGTGTACCGGTCGTTGCCATCGACGGTCCCACGGGATCCGGGAAGGGCGCGATCAGCCGGTCCCTTGCGGTGAGCCTGGGCTGGCACCTGCTGGACAGCGGCGCGCTGTACCGATCGGTGGCGCTGAAGGCAAACCGCGAAGGACTTGCCTTGAGCGCGCCTGCGGCGCTGGCTGCGGCCGCCTCGCGGATGCGGGTCGAGTTCTCGGCATCCGCCGAACCGGATTCGGCGCTCCTGGACGGCGACAACGTCACTGCCCTGCTGCGGACGGAGGAGTGCGGCGCCATGGCGTCCCGAATCGCGGCGATTCCGGAGGTCCGCAAGGCCCTCTGGCGGCGCCAGCGGGCCTTTGCCAGGCCGCCCGGACTCGTCGCCGACGGGCGTGACATGGGCACGGTCGTTTTCCCCGAAGCCGAATTGAAGGTCTATCTCACGGCCAGCCCGCAAGAACGTGCCCGGAGGCGCTATAAGCAGTTGATCCAAAAGGGTATTGATGTTAGCCTGCCGATCCTTTCGGAGGACATTGCGCGGCGGGATGAGCGAGATGCCAACCGCGTGGTTGCGCCTCTCAAGCCCGCCGGGGATGCACGCGTTCTTGATTCCACCGGATTGTCTCCGGAGGAAGTGCTCGCGCGCATCCGGGTATGGCTCCGGGAGAGTGGGTTGCTTTCGAATTGATGTAGTGCGCCGGCAGGACGCCGGTGCGGAATAACTGGCCGCCGGCCCAGGATGGGGCGGCGTAGAATTGGAGGCCCGCGAAAGCGGAAGTACATGCATGAGTGAATCCTTTGCCGAATTGCTGGAGGAGAGTCTCGCCAGCCGGCAGATGAAGCAGGGCGCGATCCTGCAGGCAACGGTCGTTGACGTGAACCAGGACGTGGTCATCGTCAACGCCGGTCTGAAGTCCGAGGCCGTCATCCCGGCCAATCAGTTCCTCGACGACAAGGGGGAACTGGAGGTCGATGTCGGCGACGAAGTGGAAGTCGCGCTCGATGCGGTGGAGGACGGCTTCGGCGAAACCCGGTTGTCCAGGGAAAAGGCCAAGCGCACCCGCACGTGGAGTCGGCTGGAAGAGGCATTTGCCGACGGCAAGATCGTCAAGGGAACCATCAGCGGACGGGTTCGCGGCGGCTTCACCGTGGATCTCGACCTGGTCCGGGCCTTCCTGCCGGGTTCGCTGGTGGATGTCCGGCCGGTGCGCGACCCGGCCTATCTCGAGGGCAACACCCTGGAGTTCAAGGTCATCAAGCTGGACCAGCGGCGCAACAACGTCGTCGTCTCCAGGCGCGCGGTCGTGGAGGAGGAGTACAGCGCGGAACGCGAGGCACTGCTCAAGAGACTCCAGGAGGGCATAACGCTCAAGGGCGTGGTCAAGAACCTCACCGACTACGGCGCCTTCGTTGACCTTGGCGGCATCGACGGCCTGCTGCACATCACCGACATGGCCTGGAAACGGGTCAAGCATCCTTCCGAAGTGGTCAATGTCGGCGACGACCTGGAAGTGAAGGTGCTCAAGTTCGACCGGGAACGCAGCCGCGTATCGCTCGGGCTCAAGCAGCTTGGCGCCGACCCGTGGACGGACCTCTCGCGCCGGCATCCGCACAATTCGAGGATATTCGGCAGAGTGACCAACATCGCCGACTACGGCTGCTTCGTGGAGATCGAGGAGGGTGTGGAAGGTCTTGTGCACGTTTCCGAGATGGACTGGACAAACAAGAACGTCAGTCCCCACAAGGTGGTCCAGATCGGCGACGAAGTGGAAGTCATGGTGCTGGATATCGACGAGGACCGGCGCCGCATTTCACTGGGCCTGAAACAGTGCATGCCCAACCCCTGGGTGGAATTCAGCCAGAACTTCCGCAAGGGCGACCGGGTAGAAGGACAAATCAAGTCGATCACCGATTTCGGTGTCTTCATCGGGCTGCCGGGGGGCATCGACGGACTTGTGCATCTGTCCGATCTTTCCTGGGACCTGCCCGGCGACATGGCCGTGCGCAACTATCGCAAGGGCGAGGAACTCGAGACGACGGTGCTTGCCATCGACCCGGACCGGGAGCGAATCTCGCTGGGCGTGAAGCAACTGGACAAGGATCCGCTGTCCCGGTTCATTGCCGAACATGCCTCCGGATCCATCGTCCGCGGCGTCGTACAGGAAGTGGATGCCAGGGGCGCCATGATCGCTCTGGCGGACGGCGTCATGGGCCGGCTTCGCGCAACGGAGATCTCCCGCGACCGTGTCGATGACGCCAGGATGGTGCTCAAGCCGGGTGAGGAGGTCGAGGCCAGGCTGACCGGCGTGGACCGCCGGCACCGGAGCGTGACGCTGTCCATCAAGGAGAAGGAGGCCAGCGAAGAGGCGCAGGCCATCTGGGACTACAAGTCCGCGGCCGGCAAGCCCGCGGCCGGCACGACGTTGGGCGACCTGCTCAAGGAGCAGATGACCTCGGACTAGCAACCGAACATTTGAACACAGGTCGGGTATCGACGATACCCATCGAAGATGGTGCATGGCCATGACAAAGTCTGAATTGATCGAATCGGTCGCCAGCAAGCAGAAACATCTGCCCGCGAAGGACGTGGAGTTGGCGATCAAGCAACTCCTGGAGCTGATGAGCGAAACGCTTGCCGATGGCCAGCGGATCGAAATCCGGGGATTCGGCAGTTTCTCCCTGCATTACCGTCCACCGCGGACAGGCCGTAACCCGAAGACCGGCGAACCCGTTGCGCTTGCCGGCAAGTACGTACCCCATTTCAAACCGGGCAAGGATCTGCGAGAGCGCGTCAACGGAGGACGTCATTTGCCTGTTCGCAGTTGACCAGGGCGCCAGCACAGACTCGCCTGGTCAACGTCAGCTTCCGGTGCGCTGAAGCGGTTTTCGGGCTGTCGACAGGAGATTGGCCGCAGTGCGCAAGATCGGAATTTTCTTCGTCCTGCTCCTGGTTGTCCTGATCGCGGCGGTCTTTGCCTGGAACAATCCGGGCACGCTTGACGTCGACATTGCCTTTACCCGTTTCGAGAACGTCTCCGTTCCGCTGGCCTTTGCCGTCGCATTTGCAGTCGGATGGCTGGTCGGGCTGATCTCTGCGGGAGCGGCGGTCGTTCGGATGGCGGGCGAGCGGCGGCGATTGCGGCGCAAGCTCAGGCTGGCCGAGGCGGAGGTGAGCAGCCTGCGCAGTCTTCCGCTGCAAGATGCCGACTGAATCGACATTCCTGCTGGCAGGACTGCTGGTCATTGCGGCGGCCATCGGATGGCTCTTTGCCCGCCTGCCGGATTTCCGGCGCGATGAACCGTCGGAGTCATCGATCGGCGCAGACTACCTGCGCGGCCTGAACCTCGTTCTCAACCGGCAGACGGACGAGGCCCTGGAACTCTTCGTCCAGATGGCCAGGGTGGACGACGAAACCCTGGAAACGCACTTCGCGCTCGGGCACCTGTTCCGCCGCCGGGGCGAGGTGGACCGCGCGATCCGGGTGCACCAGAATCTGCTGGCCCGGCCCAATCTCAGCGAGACGCAGCGTCACCAGGCGCTGTTTTCACTGGCCAGCGACTATCTCGGCGCGGGACTTTTCGACCGGGCGGAGAAACTCTTCAACGAGCTGCGGTCGAGCCCGACGATGGCGGAGCCGGCGCTGCGTAAGCTGGTGGACATCTACGAACGGCAGCGGGACTGGGAGAAGGCCATCGAGGCCCGCCGCAAGCTCGATTCGAGAACCGGCGAAAAATCGGTGGAGGTCGCCCACTACTACTGCGAACTCGCCGAAGGCGCGCGCCTGGATGGGGACATGGCAACGGCGCGGCAGCATCTGAAGAACGCCGGGCGAAGCGCGGCCCGTACCTTGAGGGGCGCGTTGATCCGCGCGGCGATCGCCAGCGAGGAGGGCGATCATACGCAGGCGGTGACGCTGTACAAGCAACTGCTGACCTCGGATCGCCGCCTGATGGCGGAAATTCTTCCGCTTCTCGAGTCGGCCTGCCGGGAAATCGGCCGCGACGGAGAGATCGAACGATACCTGAAAGGGCTCATCGGCAGGGATGGATCGATCAAGCGGGATATCGCCTACGCGGCGATAGCGAGCGGGCTTGAACAGGCACCGCTGCTTCGCGATTGCGTGGAGGAGTTTCTCCTGGTCAACGACACGCTCGCCCCGCTGATCGATGTCGAGCACCTGAAGGCGCTGCCCCCGGACAGGCGCCGGGAGTCGATCCACAGGATTTGCGGCGGACTGCGGCGCCTGGCCACGTCAGGTTCCCGCTACCGCTGCACAAGTTGCGGCTACAGTACGAAGCGTCTGCTCTGGCACTGCCCGAGTTGCAAGTCCTGGGAGTCCATTCGACCGGTGCAGACGTTTCGATTTGCCGAAATGACGGCTTAGGCGCCCGTGCCGCAGGCATTTGGGGCATTCATGCCGCATTTGTCTTCAATTTCGCCGGATTCTAAGGCTGCCGTCTCGCTCCCGGCATCCTAGGATTCCTTTGTCCCAATCCAATCGTTGACAAAGGAGAGACTGATGAGAGGACTATTCAAGAAATTCGTTTGCGTGCTGCTGGTGAGTCTGGCGCCGGGTCTGGTGCTGGCCGGGCCGGTAAACATCAACACGGCCAACGCGGAGACGCTGGCGATGGAACTGACCGGTGTCGGCCCTGCGCTGGCAGCGGCCATCGTTGCCGACCGTGAAGCCAACGGCGAGTTCGCTTCGCCCGAGGCGCTCGCGCGGGTCAGGGGAATCGGCGACCATGTGCTGGAGGTCAACAAGGGCAACATCCTGGTGTCGGCTCCGGAGGCGGAAGAGGGCGCATAGCGTCTGCAACCCTTGCGCGGTCGGCCGGCCGGTCGCTTACCCGATGCCAGCCGCCTTTCCGTCGGCAAACAAGCCGGCGGATGGGCGAGGCGAGGTGGGCCGGCCCGGCCGGCCCGGCCGCGCGATTTGACTCCAATCTCCGGTATGATGCGCTCTCGGTTCCGTCAGGGAGGACATCCCGCTGAGTTCCACAGTACGCGCCGCGGTTTTTCCGGTCGCCGGCCGCGGCAGCCGTTTCTTGCCGGCGACCAAGGCGACGCCCAAGGAGATGTTTCCCATCGTGGATAAACCGCTGATCCAGTATGCGGTGGAGGAAGCGGTGGCGGCGGGCGCTGACAAGCTGATTTTCATCACGGCTGCCGACAAGAGGGGCATCGAGGATCACTTCGATGTCGATGCCGGGTTGGAGCGGGCATTGGAGGAGTCCGGCAAGGCCGAACTGCTGGCCTCGGTGCGCGGGATTCTGCCGTCCTCGGCGAGCTGCATTTTTCTGCGCCAGGGGGTACCGCTGGGTCTGGGCCACGCGGTGCTTTGTGCCCGGCCAGCGGTGGGCGACGAACCGTTCTACGTGCATCTGCCGGACGATCTCATCTACAGCGCCACGCCGTGCCTCGAGCAGATGCGGAACCACTACGAGCGTCATGGCGGCAGCGTACTCGCAGTGCAGACCGTACCCGAAGAGCGCACGGCCAGTTACGGCATTGTCGCCGTGCACGAGCAGGCCTCCGGCGCGCGAAGGATTACGGGCATCGTGGAGAAACCGAAGCCGGAGGATGCGCCTTCCAACCTCGCGGTGGTGGGAAGGTATCTGCTGACGCCCGGGATTTTCGACCAGTTGGAGACGACCCAACGCGGCGCCGGCAACGAGATTCAGTTAACCGATGGGATCGCAAGCCTCATGAAGGAGGAAACGGTTCACGCCCTGGCCTTCGAGGGCGTGCGATACGACTGCGGGACCAAGCTCGGATACCTGCAGGCGCTGGTGGAGTACGGTCTGCGGGACGCGCAGGTCGGCCGGGCTTTCGGCGCCTACCTGGAAGAACAGATTCAGCCGACCAGGTAATTCCGGTCGATTGCATCGAGGCTGGTCGTGCCGGCGGCAAGGTATCGAAGAAAGCCGCGGCGTGAATCCCGGTTCGCAGTCATTGCCTTGTCTCCCCAGCCTCGAGTTCAGCGAGAACCTCCTCATTGTGTTCCCCCAGCCGCGGCGGATAGCGCCTGTAGCTGGGACCGTTGCCGGACATGTGAACAGGATTGCCGAGGGATTTCACCAAGCCCAGCAGCGGATGTTCCAGTTCGACGATCATGCCCCTGGCGCGAAGCTGCTCGTCGCGGAGCGTCTCGCCCGGAAGATTGATGGGCCCGGCAGGTACGCCTCGTTCGACCAGTTTTTCCACCCAATCGGCGGCGTCCGCGCTTGCGAGTCTCGACTCGATGATTCGGATCAGCGCCTCTCGATTCCGGTTGCGGTCTGCATTGGTCGCGAACCTGGGATCCGTCACGACCGTGCTGTCCAAACCCGTTGCTTCGCAAAACTGAGCCCAGAGCTTTTCGGTGCCAACGGCGATAATCAGCATCTTGTCCCGTGCCCGCACCGGCTGATAGGGCGTCACCGTGGGGTGGGTGTTGCCGAGCGGCCGCGGGTGCTCGCCGGCGGCGAAGAAACTGCCCGCGAGGTTGGCGAGCCACGTGGTCTGCGAGTCCACCAGCGAGACATCCACGAATTGACCGCGGCCGGTCCCGCTCACGCGGTCGTCGCGGGCGTAGAGCGCGGTCAGAATACCGATCAGGGTATAGATGCCGGCCGTGATGTCCGCCATGGGCGTGGGAAATCGGACAGGAGCGGAGTGTTCGTCCCCGGTGATGGCCATAAGTCCGGCTTCTCCCTGGGCGATGATATCGTAGCCGCCGCGCCCGGCCTTGGGTCCGGTGTGCCCGTAACCGCTGATGGCTGCGTAGACCAGGCGGGGATTCAGGCGGCGCAGGGAATTCGGATCGATGCCCGCGCGCTCAAGGGACGACATGCGAGGTACGTTGGTGATGAAGACGTCGGCCGTCTCCAACAGGCGAAGCAGGAATTCGCGCTCCTGCGGATCCTTGATGTTCAGTTTCACGCTGCGCTTGTTGCGGTTGACGGACAGGAAATACGCGCTTTCTCCCTGGACGAAGGGCGGTCCCCAACCGCGCGCCTGGTCGCCGCGCTCCGGACGTTCGATTTTGATGACATCGGCGCCCAGATCCCCGAGGAGCATGCTGCAGTAGGGTCCTGCAAGGGCTTCGGTCATTTCAACGACACGCAGGTATCGCAGCGGTGCGCTGGAACTCACTGGCACCTCCGTGCTTCCGGGCGAAGGCCGTACGCTAATGCCACACGCGCCCGAGCGCAACGCCCGCAGCGCCGAAAGCCCCGTCGCTGCGTAACGTCAGCCGACCGGATAGTCGCATTGCGGCGCAACGCCCGGCAGTCCGCAGCGAAGTCGCGGTGTTGCGTCGAGGCCAGCGAGGCATCCGGCTGCGCGATGACAGTCACGTGTCGTTCGATTAAGCTTGACGCCCCTTCGGTTGGCGGATTTCCCTGGAGAATGGCGTTGAAGAATGTGGCGGTGAGAAACATCGCGCGGGCGGACCGGGCGTTGATTCAGGGACTGGCCGAAATGGGCACGGCCACGGTGCACGAAGCACAGGGGCGTAGCGGTCTGATGCAGCCCTACATGCGGCCGGTCTACGCCGGTGCGCGCATCGCCGGCAGCGCCATCACGGTGCTGGCGCATCCCGGGGACAACTGGATGCTCCATGTGGCGCCGGAGTTGGCACAGGAAGGCGATATCGTCGTGGTCGGGCTCAGCGCGGTCAACACGGATGGCATGTTCGGCGACCTGTTGGCAACCAGCTACCGCGCACAGGGAATCCAGGGACTGGTAATCGACGCCGGTTGCCGTGACGTGGCGACACTCACCGAGATGCAGTTTCCGGTGTGGAGTCGCGCCGTATCCGCCAAGGGAACCGTCAAGGCGACTCCTGGCTTCGTCAATCTGCCGATCGTATGCGGGGGAGAACAGGTCAATCCCGGCGATGTCATCGTCGCGGACGATGACGGTGTAGTCGTCGTGCCGCGTGCCGATGTCGCACGAGTCCACGCAGCGGCGCAGGCGCGGGAAGCGAATGAAGTCGACAAGCGGGAGCGCCTGGCAGCGGGCGAACTGTCGCTGGATATCTACGGCATGCGGGAGCCCCTGGCGCGTGCCGGACTCGTATACGTGGACGACCCGACCGAGGTTGACGGGGACTGAATCCAGCCCGCTTTAACTCATGAAGGGCGGCTACAGTTGGCGGTCGTCGGAGTCCTGGATACCGAGTTCGCCGCGGAAAGCGGCGAATTCCTCCGGCGTCAGCGACGCGAGCCGCTGCTTCCAGCGTTGGCGCCGCCGCGCCCGGCGCCAGATCCGCAGGCCGTGAAGCGGCGATCCCCTGAAGAGGAGGTGCGACAGCAGCAGGACGCCGACAGCCTGGAGATAGGACAGTGTCGGGCCGCCGAAGAGGTCGGGAACCAGCACGTTCCAGAGCAACATGACGAATACGCCGATCACCGCGATGACGGGCAGGGTGATCGATAAACCGATGAGTGTGCGTCTGGCACGGCGCCGCAGTTTCATACCCGGCCTTCCTGTTGTTTATTCTGTTTGTCGGGTGCCCCCGAAGTTCATGGAATCGCACCGGCCAATGGTGCTGCATCCCGGCCCGGTCCCGGGGGGGCACGACACGATATTAGCAGAAATCGCGGTGTTGACACCTCGATTCTACCCATGGATATTTGGCGCTCGGCCCGTGAACCGGAGGTATTGATCCTGAACAAGCAGAGAATCCTGTATTCCGGGTTGGGCGCGTTATGCGCCTTCGTGGTTTTGCCGGCTCCAGCCATCGCCCAGCGGTGGGCGGATTCGGTCTGTCCCGACGACAATCACGCCGCATTTCACGCCTGCGCGCTGGAGGCGGCAGAGCGGTTCGATCCACCTCGCACGCCGGACGGATATCCGGACCTGAGCGGTATCTGGAACCGCCGGGCGCGCGCTCACGAAAGCCTGCACGCCCATCCGGAGACCCTGGATGACGGCGAGGCGCCGAGCGTGGTGGTGGACCCACCCAGCGGTTTCGTGCCCATACAATCCTGGGCGGAGGCGCAGCGCCGCTACAACCGCGTCGCCTATGTGCACCACAACGCGATTTGCCGAATGGACGGAATCCCGCTGACCATGTACATGACCGGCATTCTCCAGTTCGTGCAGACGGCTGACACGTTTCTGGTACAGGGTGAAGAGGCGCACGCATTCCGCGTCATCGAATTGAGGGACCGCGCGCCTCTGGGCGAAGACATTCTGCTCTGGAACGGGGATTCCCACGGGCAATGGGAGGGCAATTCTCTGGTTGTGGAGACCCGCAACCAGAATGCCCGCGCGTGGCTGGACCAGCGGGGGCGGTTCTTCACGGACGAAGCCCACGTGGTCGAGCGATTCACCCTGATCGACGCCGACACGGTGCACTGGCAGGCTACGCTGGACGATCCCAATGTCTACACTCGCCCCTTCACCATCGCCGTGGCGTTCAGGCGGCTTCCCGATCCGTCGTTCGAGATCTGGGAAGAGGCCTGCTACGAGGACAACGAGCTGGCGTCGCAGACCTATCGCAACGTCGGCTACAAGATCTACCCGGGGATTTCCGGTGACGAGGCCAGGCGGTTGCGGGCGGCCTGGGAACTGGAGGAAAGGGAACTGCAATGGGAACCATGAACACTCTTCGCGCAGCTCCCGGTGTTGCTATCGCTGCGGTACTGATTGCGATGCCGGTATTCGGACATCACTCCATCGCGCTGCAATACGACATGACCCGGGAGATCACGATCTCCGGCCGAATCGTCGAGATGGAATGGCGTAACCCGCATTCCTGGTTGAGTGTGGAGGTCGAGGGTGAAGCAGGCAGGCCGGAAATGTGGCGCGTGGAATTCGGAGGCGCCAATTCACTGTACCGGCGAGGCTGGCGGCAGGACGACCTGCCGGTGGGCGCCGAGGTCACGGTGCACGGACTTCCTTCCCGCGACGGATCCCGGCAGATCGAGGGCGATGAAGTGACGTTGGGGGATGGACGGTCATTGTTCTCCGGCAGCGGTCCGAATCAATGAGTGGGGCCGCTCCCCTGCCTGGCGCGCGGATTGCTCCCCGGACCGCTGTGCGGACCGCCTCCCGGTCCAGGGCTCGGGCCGCTTCCCGGCTCGGCGTGAAGTACACTCTCGTCCGTCTGCCGGTGCTCGCGGCGATTGCCCTCGCGCTCCCCGGAGCGGCGGCCCAGGACTATGTCGCGCCCCGCACGGCGGACGGCCAGCCCGATCTGCAGGGCTTCTGGCAGGCCGTCAACACGGCAATCTGGAACATCCAGGACCACTCCGCCGAGTACGGCGTTCCGGCAGGGCAGGGGGTCGTTGTGGGCAATCATCTGCCCTATCAACCTTGGGCGCTAGAACAGCGGCAGCGGAACTACGAGAACCGCCACACCCTGGATACCGAGGCCAACTGCAAGATGGTGGGTGTGCCGCGCATCACCTACATGCCGTATCCCTTCCAGATCATTCAGTCGCCGGACCAGGTCGTGATGATCTATGAGTGGGTCCATACGATCCGCAACATCTTCATGACCGGGGAGCGCCTGGAGGGCCCGATCCAGTGGTACATGGGCGACTCGCGGGGGCACTGGGAGGGGGATACGCTGGTCGTTGACGTCGTTCACTTCACCGGCGAAACGTGGTTCGACCGGTCGGGCAATTTCCACAGCGACGCATTGCATGTGGTCGAGCGCTATACGCCGGTTGGACCGGATCACCTGATGTACGAAGTCACCGTCACCGATCCCGAGGTCTTCACGGCGCCCTGGCAGATGCGCATGCCGCTGTATCGACGCCAGGAGGAAGACATCCGTATACTCGAATACGAGTGCTACGCGCTGGCAGAGGACATGGACCGGGAACAAACAGGAGAAAGTCAATGATCGACAGAAGAGCTTTCCTGACGGCTACAGGCAGCGCCGCAGCCGGCGCCTTGGCAATGAGTCCGGTCATGCGGGCCATGGCGCAATCCCGGGGCAAACAGGTGATGGTGGGCGGCAACGAGGTGGTCGTGGTCGACATCCACGCTCATTGCCTGTTTCAGGAGGTGCGGTCGATTATCGAGGGGACGCCGCTGGAAAACGCGCCGCTCCAGGACATGCTGGTGCTCGGCGAGCACCGAATCGATGAGCTGGACGAGCGGGGAATCGACATCGCGGTCCTGAGCGTGAACCGGTTCTGGTGGTACGAGGCTACCGAGGAGCAGGCCGAGGCGATCGTAAAGATCAACGACGAGGGACTGGCCGAGTGGTGCGCGACTCATTCCGACCGGTTCGTGCCGATGTCTTCGCCGGCGCTGCAATTCCCGGAGATGGCTGCGGAACAGCTCGAATACGCCGTCACGGAACTGGGGCATCGGGGCGCTTCAATCCTCGGGCACGCTCGGGGAGAGGCGCCTTCCACCGAGAAGTACGATCCGTTCTGGGCCAAGGCCGAAGAACTGGGCGTTCCGGTCTTCATGCATCCGGACGGATCGAGGAACATCATCCAGCCCGGCGCCCTGGACGGCGCCGGCGGTCTCGGCAACGTGATCGGCAACCCGCTGGAAACGACGCTCTTCCTCTCCCGGATGATCTTCGACGGTGCGTTCGACCGTTTCCCCAATCTCAAGGTGGTGGCCGCGCACGGCGGCGGCTACCTGCCGTCGTACCTGGGCAGGTCCGAGGTCGCTTGCGCACGCAACAACGCCAATTGCGTCAACACGAAGAGTCCGGGCGAGTACCTGCGGACCCAGATTCTCGTGGACACCATGGTGTTCAACGAAGAAGGGCTGCGGCACCTGGTGGCCGTGGCTGGCGCAAGCCAGGTGGTTTACGGATCCGACATGCCGTTTGCGTGGCCGGATACCATCGATCTGGTCGTCGACTCGCCGTCGCTGAGCGACGACGAAAAGGTCGCGATTCTGGGCGGGAACCTGATCGAGTTGTTACGGCTGGACGTCTAGCAGCAGAACAATCGTCTTGCGGCATCGGTGCGGCTTGTATTCGGTTCGAGTTGATCGCGCAGCGAAGTACGATTTGTCATTCTGTGTCAACGGCCGGCCAGCGCTGAACTGACCGGCCGTTTGCTTTTGCGGCGGTCAGGAGGCAGCGATTCGGTGGCTGCACAGGTCCCATCGGCTAATCGTCCGGTTTGTCGGTCGGCGCCGATTCCACGATCAGAATCAACCCCTTGCGCGATACGACCCTGACGGGGTCGCCTGGATTGACTGGCCGCGTTCCCTGCCGTCGCGCGGACCACTTTTCGCCTCCAACCACGACCCGGCCGCGGTCGCTGGAGCCGAAGCCATGCGTGGCGTGCCCGATCAACTCGCGTTCACCCGCCGAGAACGTGATCCGCGTGGGCGCGAACGCCTGCATCAGGACCACCGCGATGACATCGCCGATGACGATGATCGCGAGCGCCACAAGCACGCTGACGGGCTCGAAGATGCGGTCCAGGCGAATCAGTACCCAAACCGCCAGGACACCCAGGAACACCGTCTCCACCAGGAGCACCAGCCAGAGTTGGCGGCGTTGAATCTGCATTCTGGCCATCCGGAATCAGTTTGCCTTCCGCCGCCTCCGTTCCGCGCCGTGGCGAGCGGTCCCCGCGTTGCGGGCGCAGGCTAGCATGGACCTACCCTCCAGGTCCCAGCGTGTCAGCGCAGCGGACCCGCTGCGAAAATACCTAGACCGAGGCCGCGATGGCCTTGCCCAGCGATTGCGTCGTGGCCCTGCCGCCCATATCCGGTGTCAGACGTTTGCCGTCCCGCAGTACGCGTTCGATGGCCCCGAGGATGGCGTCGTGAACGGCCGGATGACCCAGGTGCTGAAGCATCATCGCGCCGGCCCAGATGGTGCCGATGGGATTGGCGATGCCCTTGCCGACGATATCCGGTGCCGAACCGTGGACCGGCTCGAACATGGACGGATGCACCTTCTCGGGGTTCATGTTCGCAGAAGGAGCGATGGCAATGGTCCCGGTGCAGGCGGGTCCCAGGTCGGAAAGGATGTCGCCGAACAGGTTGCTGCCGACCACGACATCGAAGTGCTCGGGCATGCGCACGAAGTTGGCCGTGAGGATGTCGATGTGGAACTGATCCACGTTCACGTCCGGGTACTGTTCGCCCATCGCCTTGACCCGCGCATCCCAGTAGGGCATCGAATGAATGATTCCGTTGGACTTCGTTGCCGAGGTCAAGTGTTTCGCCGAGCGTGAATTGGCCAGTTCGTAGGCGTACCGGACGACCCGGTCGACGCCGTGCCGGGTGAAGACGCTCTGCTGTATGACGATCTCGTTCTCGGTTCCCTGGTACTGAACCCCGCCGATGGCCGAGTACTCGCCCTCGACGTTCTCCCGCACCACGTAAAAGTCGATATCGCCGGCCGTCTTGCCGGCCAGCGGGCAGGGTACGCCGTCGAACAGCCTCACGGGTCGCAGGTTGATGTATTGATCGAACTCGCGCCTGATCGGGATCAGCAGTCCCCAGAGGGAGACATGGTCGGCAACGGTGGGAAAGCCCACCGCGCCGAGATAGATGGCGTCAAAGGCGCTGAGCGTTTCGATGCCGTCCGCCGGCATCATCGCGCCGGTTTTCAGGTACCGCTCGCACGACCAGTCGAACTCCTGCCACTGGAAGTCGATGCCATGCCCGGCCGCTGCGGCTTCCAGGACCCGCACACCTTCGGGCATGACCTCCTTGCCGATCCCGTCGCCGGGAATCAGCGCGATCTTCAGCGTGCTCATGCGGCCCGGCTAGTAGTTCATTCCGCAACCGTAGAGTTCATCGGTCGGGAACTTGGTGATGACTTCGATGCCGGTTTCGGTGACCACGACTTCGTCTTCCAGCCGAACTCCGTCGTAGCCGATGCCCGCGTAGGTCTCCAGCGCGAACACCATGCCCGGCTCGATTTCCACCGGATGGTCGAAGCTGTAGGCGCGGGAGATGATCGGGAACTCCCAGAGTCCCACGCCGAGCCCGTGCCCGTACTGCAGTCCGAACACTTCGTGCTCGCTGCGGGCGCCCATAGCCTTGTGATCCGGCCAGACGGCGGCGACATCCGCGCTCGTCACGCCCGGCCTGACGGCCTCGATACCGGCGAGCTGGTACTCGAGACAGCGCTTGTGGATGTCCAGCTGCTTCTGGTTGGGCTTGCCGCAGCAGAAACAGCGGTACACGCAGGTGTGGTAGCCGTTGAACATGCAGACGATGTCCATGAAGATCATGTCGCCCGGCTGGATCAGCCGGTCCGAACTCAGGTGGGGATGGGGGTGAGTTCGGTTGCCGGTCGTGACCTGCACGTTATGCACCCACTGGGCGCCCAGGCGGTGCATCTCGTGGGAGGCCGCGGCCTGCAGGTCGTTCTCCTTGACCCCCGGTGCAATGGTCTGGGCGATCTTGTGAAAGGCCGCATCGACGATGGCCGCACCGTGCTTCAGGCACATGATCTCGTCTTCGTTCTTGATGGCCCGTGCATACTGCATCACGCCCTGGCCGTCGGTGATGTTGTAGCCGTTCTCCAGCAACGCCAGCATGATCTGCGACTCGACGATGTCAACGCCGATGCGGACCTTCTTCTTGTCCATGCCGTGGTTGTCCAGGACCATGTCGAGGTCCTTGAGGAATCCGTCGTAGCACTTCCAGGCCATGGGCAGGGCGCCGTGCATGGTGCCGTGTGCGGGGAACGTGGTTTCGGCGACCCACGGACAATAGAGCTTCTCCGCGGCCACCTCGGACCCGAACCCGAAGATATGGGGATAGCCGTCGCGCGGCACGATCGCGTATCGTCCCATGTTGTCCACTTCCGGCGAGGCCACGGCGGTGGAGGTGGAATAGCGCTTGTTGCTGGTGTCGAACAGCAGCAGGCATTCCACGTCGAACTCGTCCATGTACTTCTTGATTCTCGACACGCGGTGTTCTCGCATGCGGTCCATGTCCATCCGCTGCTCGTAATCCACCTGCATCATTCCAACTGTGCCTTCTCTCACCGCGAGTCTCCTTGGTCTATCCGTTGTCTATGGTTTAAATCCTGGTTTGTCTGAAAATCGGTCAGACAACCTTCTCGATCTGATGGGACGCCGCCGACCTTACAATGGTTTCCGTCACCGCGGCGCCGTGAATCATCTCCCGGGTGGGAACTATGAACGGCTGGGTGCCGTCGACGGCGTCGGCGAATCGCTCCAGCACGGCGTTCACGATATCGACCTGGTCGGCTTCCCATGTCTTGAGCGGACCCTTTACGGGCTTGAAGTAGCAGGTACCGAAGCACCGCTTGCGCCGTTCCTCCGAGGGAGCGCCGGCAATGTGTGTCATCCCTTCCAGCCTGACGAATCCCTTTGACCCGAAGACCTGGAAGCTGAAGCCGCCGCCCGTGGCGGTCATCGTGGCCAGGTACCCGGACATGCCCGCCTTCATCCGGAACAGCATCGAGGTCGTGTCGTCGGCGTCCACGGCCACGGCGCGCCTGAAGCTCTGGCAGTACACCTCGTCAATCTCCCCGCACAGGTCGATCATGCCGTCGACTGCATGAACGCCCATGGGTGTCAGGCCGCCGCATGGCGTCTCGTCCCGGCTCGCCCGCCAGGCGTCGGGCGACAGGAACAGCGCGTTGGGAAACGTCATATTGGCTTCGCAGTGCAGGATTTCGCCGAGCTCTCCGGAACCGATCTGGTCGCGCAGTTTGGTCATTTCGGGGTGCAGGCGGCGGTTGTAACCCAGGCCCAGGGTCACGCCGGCTTTCTCGGTTGCCGCCACGGCCCGCTCGGCGTTGGCCTTGCGCAACGCGAAGGGCTTCTCGCAGAATACATGCTTGCCGGCCTCGGCCGCCGCCACGACCTGGTCCGCGTGCACCGAGTGGGGGGTGGCCAGGACCACGGCGTCGATTTTCGGGTCGGCGAGAACTTCCCCGTAATCATGAACGAATGCCAGTCCGTGCTCGCGGGTAAACGCTTCCAGTTGTTCCGTTGCGCGTCTTGCAACACCGGCCACGAACCGGATCTTGTTGCTGCTGCCGGAAACGGATTCAACCAGAGTCTGGCCCCACCAGCCCATGCCCACAATGGCGGCATTGATCATCCCGTTCTCCCGAAGTGTCGCGATTTCCTCAAGTGCGCGCGGATTATTTCGCTAAAATGGCGATTTTTCAACTATTATCGACAAATAAGTACGCCTGCGGCCCATTTTTGCGCGGCGCAGCGGCGGAGAATTCGGCTACGGGGATGCCTGCGACGCCGTGGCCCGCTTGTGCTGGGATCGCTCTGGAACGGCGTCACCCGGGCCGGGGCGCTGTGGGGATTCTGGACCGGCGCGATCCTGTTCGTGCTGATCCACAGCGAGGTGCTTTCAGGTCGCTGGCCGCCGGGCACGGTTCTGGAATCGTTCGGGCTCTGGTTTGATTTCTACGCCACGAGTCCTTCCATGGAACATGCGTGACTCATTGATTTTGTGTCCGCGCATTGTTCCTTCCGCGACTGCGGGGCGGCGCGATGCGCCGGTGTGGCACGCTTACTCCGCAGCGACGCTGGCCGGTCTCTCGGCCGCAACGGTGACGGCCCTGGTTTCCTGCGTAACCGAGTCATTGCCCGTCGAGCATATGGTTCGAGTGAGCCGGACCTGCAGGTTCTAGCGCTTCTAGTCTTTGTTGCTAGCTGTTAAGCTATCGAATCGCCCTCGCCATCGTGGCGGGGGCGATTTTTGTATCCCACGCAGGAGCATCGGGCAACATCGTGGTAGCCAGGAAAAAAGCCATTGCGCAGGAGCCGGGTATCGATCGCGCGACCCGGCTGAAACTCTTTCGCACCATGTACGAGTGCCGCGTGCTGGAGCAGCGCGCCTACGATCTCTTCATGCAGAACCTGGTCAAGGGGACCAGCCACCTGGCCCTGGGGCAGGAAGCCGTTGCCGCAGGATTCGGAACGGCCATGCGGGAGGACGATTACACGTTCTGCACCTACCGGGGCCATAACCACACCTACGTGCGCGGCGTCACCATGACGTCCATCCTGGGTGAACTCATGGGCCGGGAGTGCGGCCTGTTGCGCGGCAAGGGCGGCTCCATGCACCTGACCAGCGTGGAGAACGGCGCCATGGGTTCCTACGCGATTGTCGGCGCGCATCTGCCCGTGGCGGCGGGCGCCGCCTGGACGGCGCAGTACAAGGGCACCGGGCAAGTGTCCGTTTGTTTCTTCGGCGACGGGACGACCAATATCGGCGCCTTTCACGAGGCATTGAATTTTGCGGTGATCTGGAACTTGCCCGTTGTTTTCGTCTGCGAGAACAACCTGTACATGGAGTACACGGCCATCGGCGATGTCACGGCAGTGGATAACCCGGCAGCGGACCGGGCCTCGGCCTACGGCCTGGAGTCCATCATCATCGACGGCAACGATGTGGAGGTGGTTTACGAGGCCGCCTGCGCCGCCCTGGACAAGGCGCGCCGCGGCGACGGTCCCACCCTGATCGAAGCCCAGACCTACCGGCATGGCGGCCATTCCCGGGCCGACCCCGGCAAGTACCGGCCGGACGAGGAGTTGCAGGCCTGGCTCGCACGGGATCCCATATCAACGTACCGGCAGCGGTTGCTCGACCTGGGCGTTTCCGAGACGGACGTGGAAGCCATCGAGTCCGAGACCGACGCGGCCATCGACGAGGCGACGGAAGAGGCCCGCAACAGCCCGCCGCCGCCGACGGATATCGCCCACATCGACGTCTGGGCCGACGGAGGTGCGTCATGGCGCAACTGACCTACCGGGAGGCCGTGCGCGACGGCATTGCCCAGGAGATGCGCCGGGACGCGGACGTCGTCTTCCTCGGCGAAGACGTTGCCGCGGCCGGCGGGGTGTTCAAGACGACCGTCGGGTTGCTGGAAGAATTCGGGCCGGACCGGGTCCGGGATACCCCGATTTCGGAACAGGCCATCATCGGCGCGGCCATGGGCGCTTCGATGACCGGGCTCAAGCCCATCGCGGAAATCATGTTTTCCGATTTCTTCGCGGTCTGCTGGGATCTCGTGGCCAACCAGATCGCCAAGACCCGGTACATGACCGACGGGCAGTGCTCGTTTCCGCTGGTGCTTCGCAGCGCCAACGGCGGCGGCAGCCGGTTTGGCGCCCAGCACTCCCAGAGCGTGGAGAACTGGGCCATGGCGATTCCCGGACTGAAGGTGGTCGCACCATCCACGCCGGCGGACGTGAAGGGCCTTCTGGCGGCCTCCGTGCGGGACCCCGACCCGGTGATGTTCTTCGAGCAGAAGTCGCTCTACGCCATCAAGGGCGAAGTGCCGGAAGACGAGCATGTGGTGCCTCTGGGCGTGGCCAGGGTCGTGCGCGCCGGGGACGATGTGACCATCGCGGCGCTGGCGGCCATGGTGCCCAGAGCGCTGAGCGCGGCGGAGATGCTTGATTCGGAGCACGGCGTATCGGCCGAGGTGATCGACGTTCGCAGCCTCGTGCCGCTGGACACGAAGACCCTGCTCGACTCGGTTTCCCGGACGGGCCGGCTGGTCACCGTGGAAGAGAACCCGCGGCTCTGCGGCTGGGGCGCGGAACTCGCCTCCATCGTCGCCGAAGAAGCGTTCTGGGACCTGGAGGGACCCATAGTCAGGGTCACGACACCGCACATACCCCTGCCGTCCGCGGATGCGCTCGAGGACGCGGTTTTGCCCAGCGCCGAGGGCATTGTGGACAACGTCATACGCTTGGTGGACTGAGCGGCCATGAACGTGTTGATGCCCCAGCTCGGAGAGACCGTCGCCGAAGGTACGGTGGCTGCATGGCACAAGAAGCAGGGTGACACGGTCGAAAAGAACGAGGTCCTGCTGGAGGTGGAGACCGACAAGGCGGCGACGGAAGTGCCCGCGCCGGTAGCCGGGGTGATCGCCTCGGTCCTTGTTCCCGAGGGCAAGACAGTCGACGTGGGCACGGTCCTGGCCGTCATCGAATCGGAAGAGGCGGCGAAAGCGGCAGCAGGTTCGGGCGTCCCAGCGAAGGGGAAAACGAAAGCCTCTGCCGGAACTTCCGGCAAGCGAGCCTCTGCCAAACGTTCAGCACGCAAGACCGCCAGGGCCGCAAAGGCGCGTGGTCGGGGCGAAAAGAAAGGGCGGGTGCGCCTGTCGCCGGTGGTGCGCCGGTTGCTGGCGGAACATGGGGTTGACGCAAGTGACATCACCGGATCGGGTCGGGATGGTCGGATTACCCGCAATGATGTTTTGGCCTTCGTCGACCAGCGCACCGCGGTGGAGACGAAGCCTTTGGCGCCCGAGCCCGTATCGAAGCCCGCATCGGTCAAGCCCACAGCAAAGCCACTGGCCGCGCCTTCTGGCGAAGTGACGCGCGTACCCTTCGACCGGATTCGCCGCGTGACCGCCGAGCACATGGTGCGTTCCAAGGCCACCAGCGCGCATGTCATGCAGGCGGTGGAAGTGGACTTTGCCGGCGTTGATCGCGTCCGGATGCCGCTCAGAAACGATTGGCGGTCCAAACAGGGATTCTCCCTGACCTACCTCCCGTTCATCGCCCGTGCCACATGCCTGGCGCTGCGCGACTATCCGAACATCAATTCAAGCGTGGACGGCGATGCCCTGGTGCTTCACCCTGCGGTCCATCTGTGCATTGCGGTGAACCTCAATTTCGAGGGCCTGGTGGCGCCTGTGATCCGCAACGCCGATTCCCTGACGGTAGCGGGCCTGGCACATGCCATCCGCGACATCGGCGACCGGGCCCGCAAGGGCGGGCTCGACCCGGACGAGTACGCGGGGGGCACCTACACGCTGTCCAACAACGGTTCCTACGGCACGCTGATGACGGGGGCCATCATCAACCAGCCCCAGGTGGCCATTCTTTCCGTGGATGCCATCGCCAAGCGCCCGGCGGTGGTGGAATCGCCGTCGGGCGATGCCATCGCGATCCGGCCCATGGGCATTCTTGCCCAGTCGTTCGATCATCGCGCGATCGACGGCGCTTATTCTGCGGCATTCCTGCAGCGTGTGAAGGGACTGCTGGAGGAGAAGGACTGGTCGGACGAGGTCTGACGCTCCTTCAGGCGCCCGATCTCGTCCCGTCGGATGGAGTGAGTTCCGCCGGGTTGCGCCGGTTAGCACCGGTTCGGGCTGCTAACCGGGTTGTCGCGCCCGAACCGTCCGTGAGGTTCGTTGCGGCCGCGACGTGCGCCTGAAATACCGCCAAACGGGCCTGAACATCCGTTTGAAACCGATCCATGTGCCCGTGATGGCGCCGACGGTCACGCCCAGCATCAGGGGCCACAGCATCAGGTCCCAGATCGGCCGGGATCGTACCAGGGCGGAAAAATCGCCCCGATGCAATGCGAGGAAGACCCAGCGCAACCACTGCCGGTTCCGGTCCGCCGCGTAGGCGAGTGCGCCCGTGACGCTGTCGAGATAAAAGCGTTCGCCGTCCTCGTACCGAACGCGATACACCGGGAAGCGCCGCTCGTCATGATGGCTGTAATAGTAGGCATCGCCTTCATTCAGCCAGCCCGTTTCCGCGATCGGCACATCCGGTCGCATGACCTCGGCCGCCCGCGAGAAAAAGCTCTCGGGGAGCGTCTCCGGTTGCAGCGTGCCGGCGTTGAGACGCACCCTCTGCGCCTCCTTGTCCCAGGCGATCGCATAGAGTTGTCCGCCGACCACCGAGATGTCCAGGCGAACCGTAGAGGAGGGAACGTCGTCCGCCGGCAGCCCGCTCACGAACGCGCTCGCCACTTCGTAGTTGACGTCACCGCCCCTCAGCCGCTGGTTCTCGGCAAAAAAGCCGCGGCTTTCCAGCGCGCCGAACGGATTGACCGAGAACAATCCGCTGATCAGCCACGTGAGGGTAAAGAGACCGAAGATGAGGCCGGCGTAATGGTGCCACAGCGCCCACCCGCGGTACGGCGAGCGGTGCCCGTTGCGCCGCGTCTTGAACTGCCGCAGCCCGATGTAGATGCCGATGACGGCCAGAAACAGGCTCACGATGGTCAGCCATATGACAACCTGCAGCCATACACCCGTGTGCTGGCGCAGCACCGTGGGGTAAAGCCAGTGGACGACCGCACCCATCCAGTTCAGGAATCGCTGCCGGAAGGTCGTCATCTGGACAACCTCTCCGGTGGTACTGGAAACGTAGAATTCGGTGCCCGCCGAATCGTCCATCGCGAAGTGGAACAGGGGACGGTGGGGTCCGTAACTGGCGTAGACGGTCCACTGGTCGCGCAAGATCAGGTCGACCAGCCTCGGGTCGCCCTGCAGGCCGTACTCCTCGGCTGCGGCGGCCGCGATGAATCGCGCGTCGGCTTCGTAGAACTCCGGGAGGTATTCGCCGGTCCGCAGATCGATCACGTATTGGGCGCGGCCGGCCATCAGCCTGAGTACGGGGATGCCCGCCATCATTTCCAGGCGAAAGCTGTTGACCGGGATGTTGCTGAAGTCCGTGGGCATTTGGCAGCACGCGGCCAGATCCAGAGGCCGCAGGCCGGCCAGACGTTCCGAGTCGTCCAGTTCCGGATACTGTTCGTACATCATCACAAAGCCCGACAGGCACCACAGCGAGATCACCACGCCAAGGGCGATGCCCAGGTACCTGTGAATCAAGAACAGCAATCGGACCATAAGCCTTTACCGCTGACCGGTTCGTGATCGGCCGAACGCATTGACCGAGCCGACCGTACGATTAAACCGCAAATCGGGCAAGACTGGTACCCGCAGTGCCAAAACCGGTACCCATAGGCGACGCCGAAATGCAGGCCTGTATGGCCGCCATGCTTGACGCGGGCGATTCCCCCGGGAACCACATGACGCACCTCCCCGTGAGCAAATAACGTCAATGCAGCCGGAGCCGAAACGATGCGAAAAAATGCCCTGATGCCGGCCTGCCAATGCCCTGACGTTGGCGCATCTTAAGGATTCTTCGCCAAAACAATGAGTTACAAACCGTTTATTAACGGTTAAAATTGGGCTTGGGCGATTTGATCGATTCACAGTGGAAAATCCCGTACGGACGTTGCGGTGCCGGAATCCAATGTCATAGCCGAACAGGCTCGCAGGATCGTCGAGAGCGGCGCGCTGGGCCGCTCCCGATCCTATGTGCGGCTGCTGGAGTACCTCGTTCGGTGTTCGGAGCGCGGCGTGCGGCCCAAGGAGGTGGAAATCGCCGACGACGTATTCGACAAGGGCAGCGAGTTCGACCCCAATCAGGACGCGTTCGTCCGCGTATATGTCCACAATCTGCGCCAGAAGATCGAGAAGTACTATGCCTCGCATTCCGCCGATGGCGAGGTCAGGCTTTCCATACCGAGGGGGGAGTATCGATTGGCCGTTGTCGAGGAGGACGAATCGGCCAGGGAAGGCGCGTTGCGCGCCACACCGCCTGTCTGGATTGCTGCGATGGTTGCCCTGCTCGTGGTTAACCTCGTCGTGGTCCTTGCCCTGAGATTCGGTTCGGCGGCGCCGGATGCCCAGCGAGAAGTGGCTTCGACTTCCTTCTGGGCAGAACTATTGGACGATGACCTGCCGCTCCTGGTCGTGGTAGGGGATTACTTCATATTCGCCGAACTCGACGAATTCGGGACGGTCACCCGCCTGGTACGCGAGTTCGACGTCAATTCCAGCGACGATCTCGACAGCCTGTTCGTCAGCGACCCGGATTTGCTGGCGGACTACATGGACCTTGATCTCACCTACCTGCCCCAGGGAACCGCGACCGCGCTGACCGATTTGCTCCGCGTCGTCTACGCGGCGGACAAGGATGTGCGGATCACGACCATGACCGAGATGAGAGTCGCGGACATCCGGTCCCGACACATCCTCTACGTGGGCTATATCAGCGCCCTGGGTACGCTGATGGATTTCGTCTTTGCTTCTTCGGGACTGGCCGTCGGGGCCAGTTTCGACGAATTGCTGAATCTGAGCACCGGTCAGTTTTACACCAGCGGCGCCGCCATTCCCGGCGAGAGCAATTACGAGGACTATGGGCTGGTGTCAAGTTTCCCGGGGCCCGACGGCAATCAGTTCCTGATCGTGGCCGGCACGCGGGATTCCGGCTTGATGCACGCGGCCCAGGCCATTACTACGCTTGCGGACATCGGCGAGCTTGAGGACGTGATGACGGCAGCGGCGCTGGACGGCAGCGCCGCCGCGCCGGCCTTCGAGGCTCTCTACGAAGTCACCGGCTTCGACCGCATCAATCTCGACGCCACGCTGGTCTACAAGGCGCCGCTCGACTACCGGCCGATCTGGGGCGTGGAGGTGGCCGAATTTCAGGAGTGATCGGCGGCTGAACAGCAGTCATTCGCTGGTCGCTGTGTCGGCGCGCCCACGAGCGGGCGTCAAAAGGGCGTGCGTCAAAACCGCTGCGCCAGGATTCTATCGGCCAGAGAGGGGATGGGGACGGTCCAGAGGCCGTCGGCTTCGGGCGTTTGCTGGAGAATTCCGTGGCGCACGAGCATGTCCGGCACGGCGGCGAGGTCGATTGTCCACAGCATTCCCTGAGATCGCATGTCTTCGGCGGATTCGCTTATCGCTTTCCTTATGGCGGCCCTGTCCACGCCGGGACGCCCCTTGCTCCGGGCCTCTCCGATGGCGGCGACAACGGCCTTCAGTGCCGGCACGATGTCCCGGAACGGCGCAAGGCGCGCGCCATAATACTCCTGCCGGCCAGACTCTCCCTGAGCAATCGCTTCGCGGCAGGCGTCCCTGGTGAGCGCCCGCAACGATTCGGCGTCGTCATCCGGCAGCAGCGCCAGCGCGAGGCCCTTGATGTAGCTCGTGATGTGCTGCGGCCAGCCGCAACTGCGCTCGACGGATTCATTCAACCAGCGTTCCGCCGCAGGGTGGCCCTCTACGCTGAGAATCCGCAGCGCCGTTTGCAGATTGGCGGTGGTCTCGTCCGGTGACAGGCAGCCAAGCACATGCACCGAGTTGGCGCCAAGCCGGGACACTCCCAACGCGGCAAGGTGCTCGACGGTGTGGTTCAATCCGCTGAATACCGGAAGGATCCTGAGTCCATGCGTCCCGCTGTGCAGGTCCATCAGAAGACTGCTTTGCTTGCTGGCGTTCCCCGCCTCCATGTCATGCGCCAGCGTCTGCGCCTCGTCAACGAACACGGCGATGGGAATGTCCGCCGCCTCATCCGGAAGCGCCGCGCGGAGGTCGGCCAGCGCGCGCAGCGGCAGTTCAGGGCCGGACGGAGCCACATCCACCTTGATGCCGAAGAAATTCACGCCTCGCAACCGCGCGTTCAGGCGAATCCTCGCACGCTTGAGTCTGCCGAGTTCGGAGACAAGGGATCGCGCCAACCGGCGCAGCGCGTATTCGGGATCGGAAAATGTGTGCGGCTCCAGCTCGATGACGGCCGTCCGGTCTTTCCAGCGTGCTTGCAATTCGACGAGCAGGGCGCTCTTCCCGGCACCCGGCGCTCCCGTGATGACCTGCGTGCAGCCGGCAAAATCGCGACGGTCGGCTACGCTCACCAGTTCAAGCATTCCGCCGAGCGCCCGCAGTTCCCGGTTGCGGCCGAACAGGCCGGCGGGAGGCGCGGCACGATCGGGCACTCTCTTCCACAATTGCGCGCGAGCCACGGCTTGACCGCCAATCCGGGATGGCCCGAACGTGCGTTTGTCGGCGACCCGATCCCGGTGAGTGCCGCCAGTCTGCCAGCCCCGGCCGTAACGGGCCTGGCCGTCGCCAAGTCCCAGAATCCAGGCTTCCTCGTCTTCGACAGCGCGGCGCTGCCGCGCGTCCAAATCGCTAGGTCCGGCAAACAGGGGTGCGAGACGATCCTGTCCGTCCAATTCCGCAAAGTATTGCGCGAGCACACGCACTTGAGCGCTATCCACTATCTCTCCTTCTCGCCGAAGTTCGCTGACCATGTCCTTGAACAGCGACGGATAAACTTCGGCCAGCACGACGGGAACGTTCGCCGTCACCGGTGCGGCCAGCCCGGTCTCCAGTGGCCAGACCTGGGCTCGGCGCCGCCCGGTGTCGCCCGCTCCATTAATCGCCCGCAGGAGTTTGAGCAACGCGGGCAGGCCGACCAGCACCTGCGAGCCGACGGCGCCAGCGCCCCACAGTTGCCAGACCGACTTTGCCCCGTTGGCCCGCTGCTCCGCAATGCGAAATTCCAGCGGATTCGGCTCAATACAGGTGCGCTGCGATTTTCTCGCCGGAATACTTCTGAATCTATGCGTGAATCTTGCCGAATTGGGTAGTCCCCAGAACGGGCCATCCTCAACCGAATATTTGCCATTGATCTCTTCCGCCACCTCAAACCGGTTGTTGTCATTCCGAGGGCCGTCCTTGCTGCGGTCGGCGATCCAGCGCCAAAGGCACATGGCGGAATCCCGGCCCGTGATGGCGCCGGCGACGCCGGTCGGGTAGCCAAATGGAAAGTCGAAACCGGCGAGAACCCGCCTGCCCCCATTCAACTCCTTGCCGATGAAATCCGTGAGTTGCACGATGGCTTTGGCGCGGGTGCGCACGTAGCGCGGTTCGACGGATTTTTCGCGCCGTCGCGCCGCAGCCCACCAAATCGAGTTCGCGTTCTCGCGCGCAGGTGCCGGACAGGCCGCTGCCGACCAGTCGACGATGACGTAGCTGTCGAATAACGGCATGGCCGGCGTCCTGCGGAAGTGGGTACGGACAATGATGCCAGTTTGTTCGACGGAATTGCGTGCTTTCCGATGACGGGCCGCGCTGCCGCGCTGGCCTTTGGGGCTCTCTACGAAGACACCGGTTTCGACCGCATCAATCTCGACGTCACGCTGGGCTACAAGGCGCCACTCGACTACCGGTCGGTCCGGGGCGGGGAGGTGACCGACATTCGGGAGTAATCAGCGGATTTTGCTGGCTTTGATCGGTCTGTTTCTTGGAACATGCCGATTCAATTACGCTATTGAGTAAAAATACTCAGAAGCGTAATCTATTGGGATGGCTACATATGAACGCACCCAGAAATCGACACTGCTCGATCGCCTGAACGAGCGCCCCGACCGGTTGATCGTTGTCACTGGTCCGCGCCAAACCGGCAAGACCACGCTAGTCCAGCAGGTTTTGGCCCAGGTTGACCGACCGAGCCACTATCTGTCGGTTGATGAACCCGATACCGGTACTTTACCGCCGTTGCCTACCGCGGATGTGACCGGATTCTCGGACGATACAAGCATACGGGTGCCCGGTGAAAGGGATACGCGCTGGCTGGTGCGCGAATGGGAACGGGCTCGGTTCCAGCTTGGGCGTTCGGAGCGCGGGCTGACTCTGGCGATCGACGAGATTCAGAAAATCCCTGGTTGGTCGGATACGGTCAAAGGTCTATGGGATGCGGACCGGCGCGAAGGTCGCCCCTTGCATGTGGTCCTGTTGGGCTCGGCTCCTTTGCTCGTGCAAAGGGGAATGAGCGAAAGTCTCGCGGGCCGGTATGAGACCATCCGCCTGAGCCATTGGTCGTTCGCGGAAATGTCGGCGGCCTTCGGCTTCGATCTGCCGAGCTATCTCTATTTCGGCGGCTACCCCGGAGCGGCATCGCTCATTCACGACCAGGCCCGTTGGCGGGCATACATCGCGGACTCGCTGATCGAACCGAATATTGAACGGGACATCCTCGCAATGGAGCGGGTGGACAAACCCGTGCTGCTGAAGCGCCTGTTCGAACTCGGCGCTACCTATTCGGGACAGATCTTGTCCTACAACAAGATGTTGGGCCAACTCCAGGACGCGGGCAACACCACCACGCTCGCGCGCTATCTGGACCTTCTGGCGAGTGCCGGCCTGATCGCCGGTCTTTTCAAGTACGCCGGCGGGGTGGTCCGCGCCAGAGCGTCGAGCCCCAAGCTCAATGTTCTCAACACGGCGCTCATGGCAGTTTTCTCCGGCTATACGTTCGAGGAAGCCAAGGCGGACCGCTCGTTCTGGGGGCGCCTGGTGGAGAGTGCGGCCGGCGCGCACTTGTTCAACACGGGAACGCCGGAACATCGCCTGCATTATTGGCGGGAGAACACCCGGGAGGTGGATTTCGTTCTGCAACGGGGCAACAGGCTCGTCGCCTTTGAAGTCAAGAGCGGCACGCGCCGGACAAGCGTCAGCGGGTTGGCGGCATTTCGGGACCGATACGATTGCGAGACCACGGTTGTGATCGGAGCAGACGGAATTCCACTGCCGGAATTTCTGTCTACGCCGGCCAACGAGTGGTTTGAAGCTCCATGACGGCTGTCGTTCAACGAACATGCACCGAAATTCACCAACGCGAGCGTTGGGAGGGTTCCGAAGGGGATTCCCGGTCTTTTGATGAATTCCGCGAGACGGAAGCGTATGTGCTGCTCGGCGCTCCCGGCGGCGGCAAGACGACAGAATTCCGCAGACAAGCCGCACTTGCGGACGGGTGCTACGTCACCGCACGCGAATTCATGACGTTCGACGATCGGCCGGAGTGGCATGACAGATCGTTGTTTATCGACGGGCTGGATGAGGTAAGGGCGGGGTCCGGGGACGGGCGAACGCCATTGGATGCCATTCGCGCCAAACTCGACCGCCTGGGCTGCCCGCGCTTTCGCATGTCCTGTCGTGACGCGGACTGGTTCGGGCCTGACGACAGCGAGCATCTGAAGTCCGTATCGCCAGACGGAAACGTTACGGTACTTCGTCTCGGCCCGCTGTCCGGGGGGAACATTCGCGAGATTTTGCGCGGATACTCCGATATCGAGGTCGACGCGGATGAGTTCATCGAATCGGCCCGCAACCAGGGAGTGGACGGGCTGCTGGCAAATCCCCAAACCCTCAGGATGATGGCGGAAGCGGTCGCCGGCGGCGAATGGCCGGAGACCCGGACACAGGCGTTCGAACTCTTTTGCCGGCGCGCCTTGCTCACGGAGCACAACCTGGAACATCATCGGATTGCGGACGCGGATTGCGCCGATATTGCCACCCTGATGCGCGTCGCCGGGCGGTTGTGCGCGGTGCAGCTCCTTACTGGCGCGGATGGATGGACGACGCTTGGCGGTGAAACTGGGCCGCGCTTTCCAAGCTTGGACTCGGTGCCCGGCCAGGATAGGTACGTGCGCCGGCAGGTGGTGCGCAGCAAGTTGTTCGCGGCGTCCGGCGCGGTCCCTGCCAACCCAAGAGCGGGAAGCCACATCGCGCCGGTTCACCCACAGATCGCGGAGTTTCTCGCGGCCAGATATCTGGCCGGACTCATCCGCGATGGTTTGGCGACAGGAAGGATTCTCGCGCTGATGACGGGCCATGACGACTTCGTCGTGCCGCAATTGCGCGGCCTGTCGGCATGGCTCGCGGCTCACAGCAAGCGGAGCCGCATGGAAGTCATCGCCCGCGACCCGCTAGGGACAGTCCTCTACGGTGATGTCCGCAAGTTTTCTTCAAACGAAAAACAGGCAGTGCTGAAGGCTCTGGAGCGTGAGGCGAATAGAAATCCGTGGTTTGCCATGTTGATCGAATCGAATTCCCGCCTGGGGGACTTGATTTCTCCCGATATGGAGAGCGTTTTCCGCGACATTCTGGGCGATCCGGCGCGAGACGCAGCTAGACAGTCCTTTGTCGAAATCGCGTTGAAAACGCTCGTGCATGGGCAGCCCTTACCGGACCTTGCCGATCTTCTGTTGGCGGTGATCAGGGACAGTGCTTGGTGGCCAAGAATCAAACACAGTGCCGTCAAGGCATTTGTCCGGCGCCGGATAGACAAAGAAAAGGTGTCGACTGAACTAATTGCGGTGGTGGACGATGTGTATGAGGAACGGCTGTCGGGTCCTGACGACGACCTGCTTGGTTGTTTGTTGATCGCGCTGTATCCCGAGGGGATATCGGCGCCGGAAGTCCTCAAGTATCTGCGGGTATCGAAGCGACCCAGCCATTCCCCCCGATACGAATATTTTTGGACCGGCATTCTTCCAAGAAAATCGACATGCGGCCAACTCGCTCGGCTCCTTGACGAACTGGCCACGAGTTACGATGCATTACGCAACGAACTTCAGCAGCATCGGCGGCCGATTTTTTTCTTGCGTCGTTTGCCCATGGTCCTTCTGGATCGTTTCATCGAGTTGTCTCCAGAAGGAATCGAGCCGGGTCGGCTATTCAGCTGGTTGGGGGTGGCCGGATGGGTAGGAGATTGGGAACTCGACCGCAGGTTTGCGCTAAAGGAATCCGAACGCATCAAGTCATGGCTTACGGATCGTCCTGAATTGTGGAAATCATTGTTCGAGCTCGGACTGCAGCGTTGTATCGATTCGCCCCAGTGCGCTGACATGAACGGTTTCACGAGGTGCATGCACATGGAGGAAGAGCGAAGGCTCTTGGGCGTTGATCGACCGCCGGACTTCGGCGTTTGGTGTCTTGAACAAGCTATTGCCGCAGAGAACTTCACGGCGGCAACTTGGCTCATGGGCCGGGTCGGGGACGCTGTACATCGCTGTCGCTGGGACGAGAATCTTTCCCGGAAGCGCGTGGAGGCGCGCATTGCAGGAAAGGCCGTTCTCAAGATCGCGTTCATGGAGAGGCTGAGCGCGCTTGAGGAGAGCGATGCATGGCAGGAATCCTTCGACGCGGACGTAGAGTCCGAGGAACGGTATCAGTCGAAATGGCGCGATGAGGTAACGCGGGCACAGACAGCGCTACGTGAAAATTGTGGAGAACCCGCGCTGCTTCACCGCTTGGCCGAAACCTATTTCGTGGAGTTTGCCGATGTCGTCGGCACAACTCCGCGGGATCGGCTGAAAAGCCTGCTGGGCAATGACCGAAATCTGATCGAAGCTGTCCTCACTGGTTTTCGGCGAACGATACGTCGCGACGATCTTCCGTCCGACGAAGAAGTCATCCGGCTCGGAACTCGCAATCGGGCCCACTTGTTGGCGCTGCCCTTCATGGCGGGTTTGGAGGAAATTTTCCGAGACGCGCCAAGCGGCAATTTGCCCTTGGACGACGCGCTAATGCGTTTGGCGATCGCCATTCATTACAATTCGCGTATTCCACTTCATCGGCGGAGCCGAACCGGCGAGCCTCAAGACTGGTTTCCGCTGGTGTTGCGGCGGCAACCGGAGATGGTTGCCGACATTCTGATTCGAACCGCCCGGGCCAGACTGCGCAGCGGCGCCGATATTTCCCACGATCTCCGCGGGCTGGCGCATTCACCGGATCACGCCGCCCTTGCGCGGCTGGTTTCGTTGCGATTGTTAAGCGCTTTTCCCGTGCGTTGTACGGAACGGCAACTACAAAGCCTGCATCATTTGCTCCAGGCGGCCCGTCTGCACTGCGAATCCGAGCCGTTCCGGCGGTTGGCCGAGAAAAAACTTTCCAGCCGCAGCATGAACATGGGGCAACGTGTTTATTGGCTGGCTGCCGGCCTGCTGACCTGGCAGGGACCGTATGTCGATGAACTGGAATCGTATGTTGCCGGGAATGAACGCCGGGTCCGGCGATTGGCCGAATTCATTGCCGGGACATACCGTTATTCGCAAAGACCAGGCCAACTGCTGGATGTTCCGGCGACAGCCGCCTTGATACGAGTCATCGGCGCTTCCTGCCATCCGCATTATTCAAATGATGATTCGCGGGAAGGCGGTATCGTAACGTGGAACGAGGCTGCCGCTCGTCGAATCTCGGATCTCGTCGACGCACTCGCTTCCGACCCGTCCGCCACCGCTTCGCAGGCGCTCGAAAACCTCGCCGCAGAAAAAAGTCTGGATTCATGGCAGTCTCGCCTTACTGATGCAGCCTATCGTCAGAACGCGGTCAGGCGCGAGGCCCACTTTCGCCATCGCGATAGGGAGCGGGTTATCGCCGTGCTGGAGAACGGCAAGCCGGCGAACGCCGCCGACCTGACCGCGCTGACGCTCGACCATCTACGGGAGATCCGTCGGATAATCCAAGCTGGCAACACGTCGGATTGGCGGCAATACTGGAACATGGAATCGCCGACCAGACCCACCACCCCCAAACACGAAGATCTCTGCCGGGACGCGCTGCTTTCCGACTTGCGGTACCGGTTGGAAGTGTTGGGCATGGACGCACAACCCGAAGGCCGCTATGCGGACGACAAGCGGTCGGACATCCGCGTTTCATCTGGCGTATACAACATCCCGGTCGAAATCAAGAAAAGCTGCCACCGCGAGCTTTGGAGCGCGGTCAGAACGCAATTGATCGCCAAGTACGCCCGCGACCCAGGCGCGGATGGACATGGGATCTATCTCGTGTTCTGGTTCGGAGACACGGCCTCCTGCCGCCCAACGCCGGGGGAAGGAGCTCTGCCAAAAACCGCCGACGAACTCGAACAGGGCTTGCGCGGCACGCTGTCAGCCGAGGAACGACTCAAGATTTCGATCTGCGTGATCGATGTTTCGATGCCCGCACACACGAGTTCGCTCCGGAACCCTATTGCCCAGACATGACGAAGGAGGTTGGATCAACAATATCTGAATGCTCATCGCGTAATGTGGCGGTTAATGGCAACGTTAAATGCGGTCATGACGAAAATATGCAATGATCCAGTTATGATTCACCATTTTCGTGTCAACAACTTTCAGTCCATCCGGGAAGAGGCCGAACTCGATCTCCGAATTCCGCGCACGACTCCGGAAAGGCCATACTTTCGGGAAAGCCAAGCGCGTGCAGGTGTCCGCATCCCGAGTGTCGTCGCGCTGGTAGGCCCGAATGGGTCCGGAAAGTCGTCTCTGCTGCGCGCGTTGATCTGGACCATTCGATTTGCAGCGCATTCATACACCGATCCTTCCCTCTCCGCTATCGTTCCATTTCTGGCGCCGGAGACAAGAGTCGCGCCCAGCCGCTTCGAATTGCACTTTGATGCCCGATGGCCGGGTCTTGCCTCCGGAGCGGAAGCCTCACTGCTTCGTTATACCTTGGAGCTTGGGCGAGACAGCCCTGACATCCTCAATGCTACCCAAGTTCACCATGAGGCGCTGCACTCCTTTCCCAAAGGACGCCCACGACGAGTTTTCGAGCGCCGCCGCGGCGATGCGATCTACGTTGCTAGAGAGATGAAGGTGAGGCCGCGCGATGATCGTCTTGCTGCGGTCCCGCCGAACGCCTCGGTGATATCGGCTCTCGGCAAGATGGGTGTGGGGTCGTTTCCCATGATCGCCCAAGACATCGGGAACGTTCAGACGAACGTTGCAGGTAACGATACCTGGCGGCCGGATACCGAGGCGATAACCCGCTGGTACAGGGAAGACCGGGATCTCGTGCAGAAGGTTTCTGACAAGCTGCGTCGATTCGACCTTGGGGTGGCGAAGATGGCGCCGCTGAAACTGTCAGACGGCAGCTGGATTCTGACCTTTACGCATCACGGTCTGGATTCTCCCGTCGGCCTGCTGGGCGAATCGTCGGGTACGCGACACTTGGTGCACGTATTTCCGCAACTCCAACTCGCCCTCGACACGGGCCATTTGGCAATCATGGACGCTCTCGACACCGACCTTCATACGGAGCTTGCGGCAGAAATCCTGAGTTGGTTTCGACGCAAGGAAACCAATCCCGATGGGTCGCAATTGATTTGTTCGCTCCATAACCTGTCCGTTTTGGATGGCCTTGAAAAAGAGGAAGTGTTCATCGTTGACAAAAGCTCCGACGGCGCCACCCAAGTCCACGGTGCACGCGATGTAGCCGGGCTGCGGCGTGGCGGCAGCCTGGAAAAGCAGTATCGAAGCGGCGTTATGGGTGGGGTACCCGTCTTCGGCTGACGACAGGTGGCACGGCGCCGAACAGTTCCCAAGCGAAGGCGCATCTTTGTCGGCGCCGAGGGCGAAAGCGAACGATCCCTAGCGAAAATGAAAACCGACTGGAGAAACCTCGTCATCGCCGGTCTTGCCGCCGCCTTGCTCTTGAGCCTCTGGGAACATGCCAGGTGGTATTTCCCGGTACGGCCATTGGATCCGATTTCGGAGTTTCACGAATCGCAGTTTCTGGAAAGCGTCGATGTTTTCGAAGGTGGGAGTACGGTATTTGGCCCACCCCTGGATCGGCCTCCAGCCGAATTTCAGGAATCCTCGGTGTGGGCCGAGGACTTTCCTTCCGGTACTCGCACGGGGTCCGTGGTCGCGTTGTTCGATCTAATGGGCTGCATCACCTATTGGGAATTCTGGTTTGAGCGAGAACTTCGTCAGGAATGCTACGCGCGCAGGGACGGCTCGTACGCGACCATGGGGGTCAACTATCACTGGATTTCGCACCTGAGACGTACCGTTGTCGCTGCGCACGACAACCGCGCCGGAACCGATTTCAGCCTGGGGCAGGCGCTTGAAATCATGCGACGCGACTTCGAGTCGGCCTACAGCGCATCCGAGCGGGAACTGTTTGAACAGCGCTGGAAAGAACAGCATCCGGACCTGGCTGGATTTCTTGAGGACGCAGAGCTGCCCTTGCCCGAGTAGACACGGAATCCGCCCGTTAAGTCGATGCAGTTAGCTGCCGGGCGTTCGAGCACTTCCGATTTCCACCGCTTATCCCCGTTGCCTCTACCGGGGCCGCATCCGCCGTTCCGGCAATGTGCCGCGGCCGCCTCCGCGCCCGGGCATGGCCTCGGCGAGCGGTATGTTTTTTGCATGCGCAATCCATCCGTAGACAAGACATGCGCTATGGATGCCTCGCCTTGATTCTGCCTGTGCTTCCCCTTTCGCAGGTGTATCCCGCACGCGACCGGGACTAATCCGCATCCCGCACCGACACACGAAACGAGGCCCGGTAGGCGGTCCCGCCGAGCGCGATGATGTCCAGCAGTCCGGTCAGGTCCAGGTCCCCGCCGGGTGAGCGTGTCCAGCCCGACCCGCTGGAATACTCGCCGGACCAGTTGGCGTCCAGACTCCAGCCCTGCGCCTCCAGTTGCCGCCCGAACTCTTCAGCGACTTCCTGTGCGGACAATGCTGTCTCCAGTTCGATTTGCGTGCCGGCCGATCGATCGGTTCCAGAAAATCCCGCGGGACTCGCGACCAGTGCCGGTCCCCGGGCCAGCGGCGCGATCCCGTCCGGAAGCGCAAGCGTCGGCAGGTGTTCGAAAACACCCTGCCCGCCGCTCAGCCGGGCAATCGTTCCGGGCGGACCGCCCGGCGGTGCATCGCATGGAACGCCGTCGCGACCGGCGTTGAGTTGCAATCGCACATAGGTCGTATCGCCGGACGCGCTGCCCACGACATTGAGCATCGAGTCGTCGCGGCAATACACTTCAACCTGAGGCTGATTGCCCGTCACGAATCCACCGCTCGGCGACATCCCGATATCGAACTCGCGCCAGCCGGCCTCGCCCAGCATCGCCGCGGCGGTGTTCATCGCATCCGTCGGCGCCAATGCCGTCTTGTAGGCGGCGATGCTGAGGAATGAGGAAACCGAACTGCCGATGAACTCAAGCGCGTCGGCGTCGGGCAAATCCGCCAATTGGTCCGGTACGGTTCGGCTTAGGCTTGCGCCCATTTCGGTGGTTCGAAAAAGCAAGCCTTCCCTGACATCCGGGTCCACGCATGCCAGCAGGTCCTCCTGCGCCGATGAAGCATTCCCGGCCAACGCAAGCACCACAGTGAGTATTCGATACCGCACGCCCTGTCCCTCCTCATCGCATCCGATCCAGTGCCGAGAAGTATACCGGTCAACTTGGCCGGCCTGTCCGTAAGCGCACAGAATCGAGGCGGTGCCTCATTCACGCAGCGGTGGCGTCGTCGTCCGCCGCGTGGACGGCAGCTTCGAAGTTCGCCCATGCTTTGGCACGCGTCTCTCCTGCCTGCCTGCGAAGATCGGTGGCGGTAGCGCGAGCATCGTTGAGCGAGGCTACCAAGCCAGCCTGTTTGGCCTTCGGCGGAAGGGGAAGCCGTAGAGACATCAATTTCGATTTCGTTATTTTCTGCATCATTGGGGCCGCCCCTGTCCTTCGTTCTTCGATTTGATCGCGCAGGTCTGGTGCTGCGAGTGTTGCCGCAAGGAAAGCGGGGTCAATCTTGCTTGCTTCATTGAAGATCACGCGAAAAATCAAGTCGCAGATCATCATCTTGGGTGGTGGCTCGATGGCTATGAAGACTGCGGCTCCGACGAGTCGCGTTACGCCACTGCCCCGAGCTATGAGCACATCTCCATGTTTCAGTTCAAGTTCGGGTCTTGGTTTCACCGTTGGTGGAAGCGCCTTATTCTCGGATGGTTCGAAGTGGCCTGATGTCACCGCGCTCAGTTTCAATACTCCCCACTCGTCTTGGTTGGCCGGGCGACTGAGGCATCTTGGGCTCCAACCCACAGCGAGATCAGCGATCACGTCGCCGAGAGGGACAATTGGATAGGGTGACATGGGAGCCTTGCCGGCTTCTGCGATGCTGCGAAGAATAGCCTCATGCCCCCACCGTTCGACGTCCCTGAACGAGGCGGCGAGGACAGGCCGGTCGGGAAGTGGTGTCGGCGGCTCGAGACCGAGCGCCTTCTCGAACGCTGTTGTCGCCCGTGCTTCAATATTGTTGGCTTCGCGTTCCAAGGTGGCCGAGTGTTCCAACGCGGCGCGATGCGCGGTAACGATCGTCCGCTGATCGTCCAGCGGCGGTAAGGGGATGCGAAGGTCTTTGAACGTTTCCGGCGTTATCCGCTTGCGCCCGCTCGTTCCGATTGCTCGTTGGCGCAGAGCCTCAATGAAGCTTCCGGTTCGCAGTACCAGCTTGACGAATTCGCCCTTGAGCCGTGCGTCATCGGCGGTGAAGACCGGGAACTCAGAGGTGACTACAGCTTTCGGGATTTCCGGCGGCAATATGCCGATGGCGCCGTTGCGCGCGTCGATTTTGGAGAAGACGATATCGCCGGGTAAGCATGCAAACATGGCGCCCTTGTAGGGCTGCCTTCTGTTGCGAGCCGAAATTTCCCCGTTGAGGTGAACCGTGATCGGTGTCCAGTCCTCGAAATCGCCCTCGACCCGGACCGCTTCTCGTCGCCGAACCAACAATTTACGGAGTGGCGTCGGCGTAAAACGCGAATGCCGATCCTTGATGCTTCCGGCTATGACCCATCGTTCGAGCGCCCTCCACCGCCGGATCAGGCAGCGGAGGGCAGGCGAAAATCCGGCGCATCCTCCGGTGAGGCGCCCGCCTGGACCCATGTGTCGAATGCTCGCCAGGCGTCGAGAACAGCCGGCAGATCATTGGAAACGTCCTCGCCGGTCTCGCCCGTCGACGTAATCCCGACAGCCCTCGGCGCGGCCACGAACACGGGATAGTCGAAAATCTCGCGCACTGTCTCCCACAAGGCGTTGTTGTGGGCGTCGTCGATGCGCCTCAGGCCGACCCGCAACTCGGCCAGCAAACCTTTTTCGAGGATAGCGGCGGATTGGTCGAGGAGAGTCGTATAGTCGCGCTTTAACTTTGCGGTGCGCTTTGCGTTTGTCGATTTGCCTTGCCAACGGGGCGCTACCACGGTTGTCGTGCCGATACCCCGGGGATAGCGAGGCGGTGCGCCCAGACGCCAACCGGGTTGGGTTCGCTCGATCCCGAGACCGGAAAGCTCGTCACTGACAGCAAAAACGTTTGGGTCCGCGCCAGTCGCGATACGCAGTCCGACCTCTTGGCAAAGATCATCCCGCTTCGCCGCGAAGTCATCGTCGTGTCGGGCGTGCGCTCCCGCCCACGCCGCTTCCCACTCCGCTTCGTCCGCCTCGGTGAAACGGCGCAGGAAGACCAGGGACGCCTTCACCGTCGCCCTGGCCGAAGCAAACGTTTCCTCCGGAAGACTGACGATGGCGAGAATGCGCGCCTTGCCTTCGCACCAGCGGCGCAGCCAACCGAGCGATGGGTTATTCAGATTGCCGTCGGGAAGCACGATTCCCATGCGGCCGCCCGGTTTGAGGAGGCTCAGGCATCGCTCGACAAAGATGATCTCGGTCGCGCGGTTCGCCTTGCCGCGGCCGATTTCGAACAGGTCGAGGATGTTGCTTCCCGCAGCCTTCCGCATCCGGCGCCAACTCCGTTCCCACGCTTCGCCGTACCGATTCAGGCAGTCGGTGCGGTAGGCGTCGTCTTCGGGAATCCGCGTCTCCTCGCTGCCGCCGACCTTCTGGTCATTGCCGACTTTCGCGCCGAAGGGTGGATTGGTAACCACGAGGTCGAAGCGGCCGGGGAAGATGCCGTTGATGTCGACGAGTCCATCGTGATAGTGGATGCCGCCGTGGCCGTCGCCATGCATGATCATGTTCATCTTGGCGGTGCGCGCCGCGCGGGGCTCGGCGTCGCAGCCGAAAAGGCAGCGCCACGCAAGTCGGCCGACGCGGCTGTCGGCCGGGTGGTTGAGGTCGTCGGATGGCAGGAGTTCCCGGTTGAGGGCCGCGAACGCCGCATCGATTCGCGCATCTTCCTCGTCCACGTCCAGTTCCAGTGCCTCGATCTCCGTTCGTTTCCTGTCCTTCTCGTCCTGAATTTCCGCAGCAATCCCGGCGCGGACATGTTCGAAGGCGCGGATAAGAAAACCGCCCGATCCCGCCGCCGGATCGCAGATCAATTCGGCCTCTTGCGGATCGAGCAGGTCGATCATGAAGTCCACGATGGGACGAGGTGTGAAGAACTGACCAAGCTCTCCCCGAAAGGTCGTGCCGAGGAACCGCTCGAAGGCAAGTCCCTTGATGTCGTCGCCGGTCTTCGACAGGTCGAAGCGCTCGAGCTTCTGCACGATCCGGCGAAAAGTTGCCTCGGAGATTTCCAGACGGTCGGCTTCGGCGAAGAGGTCGTCGGCCCGGTAGTGCTGTTTCGTCTGGTCGAACAGGCCGTCGTGGACGGAGGGATCGGTCGGCAGGCGCGTCGACGCGCGGCGGTCGATGTAATCGACCGTGAACGTGCCGTGCAGGCCCGAGCGTTCCACGAACATTTTCACGAACAGAATCTTCGATATCGTATCGAAGGCGCGGCCTGGTTCCATCTTGTGCACATCGCGGAGGATTGAGTGGCAGTCGAACAGCAGGTCCTGAAACTCCTTGCGGTTGAACGCCCGAAGCGAGTTCCTCATTTTCTCGATCCGTTTTGCGTCGCCCCAATCCGACGCCTTCGGAATCTCGCTGATCTGCACGAACTCGCCCGGCGCACCGGGAACCAGCTTGAAAACGGCGGTGTAGCGTGCGTTATGCGCTACAAAGAACTCGCAGCCGGAGGCGCGCGTGTAGCTTTCCCCCTGGTAGTAGTCCCGGATGTCGACATCCACGTTCTCGGCCTTGCATTCGACTACCAGGACCGGTGTCTTGTTCGCCGACTTGGCATCCTGCGTCTCCCAGATCACGATGTCGGCGCGAGGGCTGCGGTGACCGTGCATCGTGCGCCGTTCCTGGTCGATCTGATCGAGGGCGTAGCCGTAGTGGTCGTGGAGATGCCGGATGAAGCGCTGACGTACCTTTTCCTCCGGCTTGTCGGTCACGTCCCGCCATTCGCCGCGCAGCGGTATCCATAGGTGGCTGTTCTGCTCGTGCAGCGTGTCGGGTGCCTCCGGAAACGCTGTCGCAGGTGCGGGCTGTGGTTGCTTTCCGGTGCCTTTCGTCATTTCACGTTTCTCCTGCAAACCTGTTTTCCGTGCGATCAAGAAACAGCATTCGGGAACTATGCAGAGGAACATTATGTTGCGCAACATAATGTTCCGGTCAGTCCGGCAAGCCGTACTTCAGGGCATGCAGGCTGCTTCAGAGTCGGGCATTCGGTGTTATATCATGCGCTCCAGGATTCTTGGCTGACCAGGCGTTCCTCGTGGCAAAGCAAAGCAACTACCCGTGGTTCTTGCCCGTGCTTCGCGATGCGTTTCGCCCGATCAGTGAGAAGCTCCATAAGCGCCATATGTCCGGCAACGGCCCCTCGAAAGGGAAGGCGTCCAACGTCGCCGATCTCGTCATCGACCACCTCGACCGGGTGGCGGCGGATACCAAACGCTTGCTCGGCGATTTCGAATGGCTCGGCCACGTCATGGCCGACACGAAACTCGATCTCGATTCCGGCGAGGCCGATCTCCTACCCCCCTTGGCCAGCGTCGAGTCCCGGATTGACCGCATCTTGAAGAATCGCAACGAACTGAAAGGCTGGGACGTTGGGGACGATGATGACGAGGAAGCCCGCTCGCGCATGGAAGGGATCTATGACGATATCCTGTTCAATATCCAATTCATGTTTGACGATTGGCTTGAGTTTCTGGACGATTCCGAGTCGGCGGTCAAGGCCGGTCAAGACCAGGGCAGCCTGCGGATATCCGGCAATGGCGCCGAACTTGTAGTTGATCTGCGCGCCCCCTTGGAGCTCGATGAACTATTGGACTGGGTGAAGCGCAGGGCATTGACGGGGGTGCTTCCCTACAAGCGAACGATGGCATTCCTGGAAAACTACGATTTTCCGGGTCATCTGAGCGAGCACTGGGTCGACGATGCGCTGCCTGACTACCGGGGCCAGGATCGCGACGGCTGCCTGCCGCTGATCGTGGGGATCGCGCTCGGATGGATGATCGGTAGCGGGTAGCGGCGGAATTCGCAACTCATGGGCTTTCGTGCATCCGCCAACGTTTGAGCACAGCATCAATACGCCGCAAACGTCCAAGCCGCGCCAGCGATCTATCGTCCGAATTGACACCTTCAGGCGCTTGCCTCACGCAAGGCGGCCAAAACCCGGTCCGGCGTCATCGGTAACTCGCGCAGCCGCACGCCGGTTGCCGCGAACACGGCGCTGGCGATGGCGGGTCCGGTGGTGGCCAGGCCCAGTTCGCCCACGCCGCTGGGCGGGTTGTCGCTGGTCAGGGCCCGCACGTGGAGTTCGGGCATTTCGTTGATCCGCATCACGGGATAGTCGTGGAAGTTGGACTGGTCCACGGAACCGGCGTTGACGCTGATGCGTTCCTTCAGGGCGCTGCTGATGCCGTAGACGATGTTGCCTTCCATCTGGGCTTCGGCATTGCGGGGCGAGACGATGAAGCCGGCGTCGATGGCCATCCAGTAGCGGTGAACGGTTATGACGCCCGAGTCTTCGTTCACCGACACTTCGGCGATGCCCGCCGATACCGAGGCGCCGCCATAGTCGGACAGCGCCACACCCAGGGACGTGCCTTCCCGCGGCTGAGACCACTCCGCCATCTGCGCCACTTCTTCCAGTACGGACCGGGCCGCTGGATCGTCCCGGGTCAGGTCGAGACGAAACTGCAGCGGGTCCGAACCCACGGTGTGCGCAATCTCATCGATCAACGATTCATTGGCGAACCGGGTATAGCTGGTCGCGACGCCCCGCCAGGCGGCCAGGCGGGAACACCGGTCCACCATGACATGCTCGGCGCGGATGTTGGGAATGCTGTAACGGGTCGTTTGCGCGCCATTCATGGAAATGCCGTCGCGGTTGCGTGAGAGTCCCCAGCGTGGCTCGTTCATGAAACTCAGCACGCTCGGCGTTGCCACTCGCTGGTGCAGCGCGGTGATCTGTCCGTCGGCGTCCAGGGCCGCGCGCAGGTACTGCGCGGCCAACGGCCGGAAGATACCGTCCCGCACGTCATCCTCCCGGCTCCAGATGACCTTGACCGGCCGGCCAAGCTCCCGGGACAGGAGCAGGGCGTCCTCGACGTCCTTTTGCCGGTATTCGGCGCGGCGGACGTAGCCGCCGCCGATGTACATCGCGTGCACGGTGATTCGGTCCACATCGGTTTCCAGCAAGTCCGCGGCCGCCATGGCCGTCAGGCTCTGGGTCTGGGTGCTTACCCGGATTTCCGCGGACAGGCCGTCGGCGGACACGCTCGCAGTGGCGCTCAAGGGTTCCATCTGCGCGTGATAGGCGGGCTCCGAGCGGAATACGGCTTCGATGACCCGGTCCGCCGATTGGAACGCCGGATCGATATCGCCGACATGCCTGTGAAGGGCATGCCGGTCAGGGTGTCGTTACGCTTCATTTCCGACCTCCTCGGCAGCGCGCTCGATGGCCCTGACGATCCGTGTGTAGGCGCCGCAGCCGAACTTGGTTCCGGTGAGCCCGAGATGCTCGCGCACGACCCACAGCAGGGGCGCGTCGGGTTCAGCTTCGACCGTTACGCTGTCACCGTTGAGGGTGAAGGTTGCCATGGCGATTCGCTCCCTTGGGATGCCTGGATTCTCACGATGCAAGATACGCCTGTTGCCACCGGGATTCCAGCGAGGCATAAGGACTCTCGATGCCCCGATCGGCGGATTGTCCACGCGGTTCAAAAGTTACCGGGAATTGGGATACCATTGGCCCGGATTTGCATCCACATTCGCTGCACCAGCAGGGAGAAACAGAAGTGATGACGTCAATGAAGAGAATTTCAGTCTGGACCGCAACCCTTGTTCTGGGTTTCGCGCTACAGGGACTTGCCGCGGCCGACACCATCGCGGTTATCGGCACGGGCAATGTCGCGAGCGCCCTGGGGACGGAGTTCGCCGCCCAGGGTCATGACATCGTTTACGGTTCCCGCGAACCGGGCCGGGATGAAGTGGCGGCCCTGGTCGAGCGTACCGGCGGCAACGCGTCGGCCACGACCCAGGCCGAAGCGGTTGCCGGAGCCGATATGGTCGTGCTGGCCGTCCCGGGCGAAGTCGCCGCGGAGGTGGCGGGCAGCCTGGGGGATCTGTCGGGGAAGATCATCATCGACCCGACGAACCGCATCAGCCGGGGCGATGACGGTTTCATGCACTACACGATGGATACGTCCAACGCCGAGATGATACAGGCCGCGGCACCCGGGGCCAGCGTGGTCAAGGCGTTCAATGCGCTGAGCTTTCGGACGATGATGGAGCCGGGCGGCGCAGTGTCCATTCCGCTGGTGGGCGACGACGCCGACGCCAAGGCGCGCGTCGCCGAACTGGTGTCGGGCATGGGCCTGGAGCCGCTGGACGCCGGACCGCTGAGCGCCGCCCACATCGTCGAGGGCATGCTGGCGATCTGGATCAACGCGCGCTCCGCGGGAACGCCGTTCGACTATCATCTCCGCCGAACCGACTGACCGTTCCCCCGGCAAAATCAACGGTAGTGCCGGCGCCACAGAGGCGCCGGCAGCCGTTTCATTGAGTGCCGCAAACCTGGATGCGGTCGGGGCTTCTCGAATCTGAGCGCAAACCGGTCCGTGCGTCCCCGGATGTCGGGATTGAAGACGATCAGCGAGCGGTCATCCTCCGGAACTGATCGATTTCAGGCAATTTTTCACGATATGCGGGCTTCCATGTTCAAGTTGATGGATATTTCGAAGTCGCCTCCTGTCAACCGGCATCGGTCTCGCGCCCGAGCCGATTCAGAAAATCGTCGATGTCGCGGCAGGCCAGGGCGGCGCGAACGACCGTTGCCCGGTCCAGGCCGGGGTGTCTCGCCAACTCCGTCTCCAGCGCCGGCGATGATCCGATTCCCCGTTCCGCCAGCATCGTCCGGATGATCTGCGCGCGACCCTCGGCGCGACCCTCGGCGCGACCCTCGGCGCGACCCTCCCGCTCGCCCTTTTCGAATCCCTGGCGCCTCTGCGCGCGTAGCAACAGATCGTCGTCCGGCCCCGTACCTCCCTGTTCGCCCAGCACGGCGGCGACCCGCGCCAGGTCGGCGGCGGTTTCGGGCGAGCGCTCCGGTTCGTTCAGGGCCCTGTGGATAGCGGTGGCTTTCCAACCCGGAAAGGCGCGGCTCGTCGGAACCTGCTCATATGCGCCGTCCCGAAGCACGTGGATGGAAAGCCCCGGCAGGCGGCTGAGCGGCCGGCTCGGCGAGCGAATGTCCGGCACGTCGATCCAGACTTCCGGGAAGCCCCACGATTCGTAAAGGCCGAGTTTCATCCGGCGGGCGTCAGTGGTGTGATCCACTTCCAAAAGCACGTCGGGATAGTCATGTTCGTCAAGGGTGAACAACCCGGCGAACGGCATATGCGCCGTGCGCGGATGCAGATACACGGTTTGGTCCGCTTCCAGGACCCGCCGTATGACGTTGGAGGCGTCGCGAACCACCAGGGACACATGACCAAAGGTGCGGATCGGCGCGCCCCGCAACGCCGCAATCAACGCCGCCAGCGCCGAGAGGCTCGCTATCGGCGTTTCGTGGGCGCCGGTGGTGGGGTCCCGGACTTCGACGACCAACTCGCTGTCTCCGTCCCAATACTCGATGTGGCGCTCGTACGCTTCGAATTCCGCGAGCGTCATGCGGCGCACTTCGGTGCCGGGAAAGCCCCGCTCAAGGTCTTCCTTCGTCAAAATCCGCGCCGTCTTTCCTCCGCGCGCGACCTGCGTACCATACCTCATGTCGTCCCCCTGCGGTTCCAGTCGTCCAGTTTGCCGCCATCATCCCGCAGCCGCGCGCGAGACGCAACGCGGGCGGGGCGCTAAGCGGACCGATGCCGGTGGCCATCATCCCGCGCCAGCGGGATCAATCCATCCTGACCACCGTGCGGCCGGTGACCGCGCCGGCCAGATACCCGTCGAAGCAGTCCGGCAATTCTTCCAGCGTCACTTCGCGGGTGGCGATGAGTTCCGGGCGCCGCGGCCGCAGGTCCGTATCGAGACGTTCCCAGATTCGCCGCCGCAGTTTCCGGGGGACCTCCATGTTGACGCCGATCAGGCTCACGTTGCGGAGAATGAACGGCATCACGGTGGTCGCAAGTTCAGCGCTGGCGGCCAATCCGATACTGGCAATATTGCCCCACGGCCGCACGGTGCGGGTCAGCCAGCCGAGCACCTCCCCGCCCAGGTTGTCCACGGCGCCGCCCCACAGTCCGCGGCCCAGCGGCTTCGAGACAGGTTCGATGTCCCGGCGGTCAATGATTTCGCTCGCCCCCAATCGCCGCAACAAGCCGGCCTCGCCGGTTTTGCCGGTGATGGCGGCCACGTCGTAGCCGCGTCCGGCCAGAAGGTCGATGGCGATGGCGCCGACGCCGCCGGTGGCGCCGGTCACGGCCATGGGACCGAGCCCCGGCCGCTGTCCGTTGCCTTCCAGGCGATGCACCGCCAGGGCCGCGGTAAAGCCGGCGGTTCCGATCGCCATGGCGAGCCGGGTGTCGATGCCCTCGGGCAGCCGCACCATGCGGTCGCTGTCGACCCTTGCGAAACCCGCGTAGCCGCCGTCGCGAATTTCTCCGAGGCCGCCGCCCAACGCGACGACCCTGTCTCCCGGGCGGCACTCCCCGTCGGGGCATTCCAGCACCTCGCCGGCCAGGTCGATGCCGCCCACCAGGGGAAACCGCCGCACGATGGGCGCGGCGCCGGTGGCGGCCAGCGCGTCCTTGTAGTTGATGCTGCTGTATTCCACCCGAATCACCGCGTTTCCGGGCGAAAGGTCGTGGAGGGAGAGTTCCTCCAATTCGCTGCGTACGACGCCGTCGGTTCGGTGGATGCGCAACGCGCTGAATCGTTCGGACATGGCTCGCAGGTTCAACAGGGACCGGTCGTGAGTCGGGTTGGATTGGGTTCGGTTGGTGTGTCTTCGGTCGGTGTGGCTGGTGTTGGCTTGGTCAGGCCTGGCTTCGGTCGCTCGGGTCGGGCGTATGGTAGCCTAAATTTCGTGGCCGCCGACACCGAATTGTCGTCGCCGGGCGTCCTGACGGTCGATCTGGATGCGCTGGCAAGGAACTACCGGGCCCTGCGCGAAGCGGCGCCGCAGGCGGCTTGCGGCGCCGTGGTCAAGGCCAATGCCTACGGTCTGGGCGCCGGGCCCGTCGCGAGCCGCTTGTGGGACGAAGGGTGCCGCGATTTCTTTGTGGCCACGGCGCGGGAGGGCGGCGAGTTGCGCGGCGTGTTGCCAAGGGCGCGAATATTCGTATTCGAGGGCGTGGGCAAGGGTAACGCCGCCGGCGTCATCGATTCCGGCCTGATACCCGTTCTGAACTCCATCGAGCAGGTTCGGCATTGGCGGACGGCGGGTGCGGATCGTCCCGCAGCCATCCATCTGGATACGGGCATGTCGCGTCTCGGGTTGACGGGTGCGGAGGTGCGCGAAGCCGGCGGGACCGGTCTCCTTGACCAACTGGAACTACAGTACGCGTTCACGCACCTGGCGTGCGCCGATGTGCCGACTGACCCCATGAACGCGCGGCAGGTGCGGGAATTTGCTGAGTTGCTCGCGCTTTTGCCGGAGGTGAGGACTTCAATCGGCGGTTCGGCAGGGATATTGCTGGGACCCGAGTTCCAGGGTGACCTTGTGCGCCCTGGAATCGCCCTTTACGGCGGCAATCCATTTGCGGGCGGCGACAGTCCCATGGAACCGGTGGTCGCCCTGGAGGGCCTGGTGCTGCAAACGAGAACAGTCGCCAGACAACGAACGGTCGGTTACGGCGCAAGGCACACCGTGCGCCCGGGCGCGCGGCTTGCGACCGTGGGCGCAGGCTATGCGGACGGCTACCCGCGCGCGCTCGGCAACCGCGGTGTCGCCTTCGTTGCCGGAACCGGGGTTCCGGTCGTGGGCCGGGTCTCCATGGACCTGATCACGCTGGACGTGAGCGGGCTCCCGCCGGCGGAGGTGCGGCCCGGCGATACGGTGGAACTGCTCGGCCGCAACGTGCTCCTGGGCGATCTCGCCCGGAAAGCGGGCACCATCGGCTACGAAATCCTGACCGGACTCGGTCCCCGCTGGCAGCGGCGGTACCTGCCGTAGCAGCCCGCGGCAAGAGTCCCGGCGCTATGAACGGCCCGGCTCGGGAAGGGCACCGAGAGTGGTCAGTGCCCGCCGCCGCCCCACCAGTTGTGCCAGGGCAACCGTGCGGCCGTCCGGATCGGCCACGAAACCCTCGTTGTAGTAGAGCAGTTCGAGTGCGGCCGCCGCTCGCCGGAGTTCGCCCGGCGCCACCCGGAACCGGGGGCTCCGGGGCCCGGCGACCGCCGCGTCGGTTTGCAGGTGCATTTCGGCGATGAGATAGCCGCCAGGCGCAAGGATGCGCGGCAGAGTTTCGACTAGCGGCATGTCGGTGTACCGAATCAACAGGGCCAGGCGGTACTTCCGATCCTCAATCCCGTTCAGCAAGCTCGAAGCTGGTTCCAGATCCCGTTCGACGCAGATGACGGGCAGGTCCTCTACCTCCGCGGCAGCGCGCAGGCGCCCAAGCGCGACCGCGGATATGTCGATGGCATCCACGTGCCAGCCGCGGCGAGCCAGAAAGAGCGCATTGCGGCCGGCGCCGCACGCGATGTCAATGGCCCTGGACGCCGCGCCCGCCACCCCGAGTCTGCCTGCCCAGTCCGCCAGCAAGGCGCTCGGATGGACGCGCGCCTCGTAGGCGCCGGCGAGGTAGCGGGCATCCCACTTGTCTCTGTCAGTTCGGCTCAATGCGGCCCCCGTGCCGTGGATGCTCCAACCGGGAGCAGCCGTCCCCCATAACTGCACGATCTTGCCATAAACTCCTCTCGCCGCATCACCGGAGCGTGCCGTACCGTACAGATGTTGGAATTTGTAGCCCGTGGACAGTACGATGCGCACATGGAATCGATGTGTGCAAATCCGTTGATCTCGAACTGCGCGGGATGGCCGAAGAAACGGAGAGACGCGCATGAGTGATTGGAAACAGACCTTGACGGTGATCGGTATCTTGCTGGTCGGGTTCGGTTTCGTGGGAAACGAATTAGGTAGCTTGCGCGCCGATATGCGTGAAAATCATGCCGCCCTTCAGGGCGCCATCGATGCGCTACGCGATGACCTGGCGGAACTGAGTGTGAACGTAGGCAGGATCGAGGTGCGCCTGGAGCATGTCGAGCAGAGTCAGGGCATCATCTCCGCCCCCACCGCCGAGTGACATGGAACTTGCCGACAGAAAGTGCATTCCCTGCCGCGGCGGCGTGCCGCCCATGGAGCTTGACCGCGCCAGGGAACTGCTGGCCGAACTGGACAGGGGTTGGGCGTTGAACGGGGCGGGCCACCTGGAGCGCCAGTACGGCTTCGGCAACTTCGTCGAAGCGATGGATTTCGCCAACCGCGTGACGGAGATCGCCGAGGCTGAAAATCACCACCCGGACCTGCACATCGCCTGGGCCCGCTGCGTGGTGGAAATCTGGACGCACAAGATCCAGGGCCTCACCGAGAGCGACTTCTTCTTCGCCGCGAAAGCCGACCGCGTGTTCAGGGAGGACTTCTCGCGGTCGTAACGCCGCCCGAACCGGGCACTTGGTGCTGCCTGCAGACCAAGTCCTTGTCGTGCGCAGCGAACGCGCCCACGGTTTGCCCGGCAGAACCCGCTGAAACAGCAGTCAGCGAATGGCCTCCAGGGCCGCGCGCAGTATCGGTACCAGGTGCTGACTGGCTTCAGTAATCTGCGTGATCTTGACTTGTTCCGCCTCGCCGGGGGAGGGCTGCAGCGGCAGACCCCGGGCGATGGACTCGGCCACGAGTTGCGGGTCCGCCAGGGCCGCGCCGATGGCCGCGCGCAGTTCCGCCGTTGCTTCAGGGTCCAGGTCCGGCGGGCCGAAGAATCCGCGGCGCATGTCCAGCATGTTGACGATGGCCTGAACGGCTTCCCTTGAGGCGCCGTCCACCAGTTCCAGAGCCGTCGGGACATCGGGGTAGTCGGGGTAGCGGACCTGGCCCAGGGTGAGAACGGGCACCTCGTCGCCCGCTTCGATCACGGCCTGGGAAGCCGACCAGCCGGTGATGTGGCCGTCGCCGTCGCCCTTGATCACGGCGAGGGCCGTGTCGGCATTGCCGTCGTAGCCGCTGATTACCTTCAACGGAATGCGCATCACATCCGCCAGCACGGCCATGGAATAGAAGTCCTCGTCCGTGCCCTGGGAGGGAAACACGAACGGCCGGCCGCGTGTCCGTGCGTCGTTGACGCTCGTGATGCCGGACCCCGCACCGACCGTCAGCACGCGCGGTTCCGTGGCGGCGCGGCCCAGGTAGACGAATCGCGTGGCGTCGAACCGGACGGCTTCGCTCCCGGCAAGCTGGGACAGGATCAGCGTGGTGACGCTGGTGAAGGCAATGGTCCTGCCGTCGGGTTCGGCGAACCAGAGCGCATTTGCGCCACGGATCCCGCCGCCTCCGGTCATGATGCGCACGCGGACGTCACGGGCGCCGGAGTGCTCCGCGATGTAGGGCGCGATCATGCGCGCGTAGCGGGTCATCATGCCGCCTGCGCTGTTGGGGCTCAGCAGGGTAACGAATTCGCCGCGCACGCTGGCCGCGTGGGCCGTGGCGCCGCACGCGATGGCGACGCTCAGGAGGGCCAGCAGAAAGGCGATGGGGCGGAGGCGCATGCGGCGATTATAGCCGTGCGACCGGGCGGGGCTTCAAGCGTGCGGCGCGCAGGTTCTGCGCCGCCCGAATCACATGCCGTCCGGAGCCGAAGCGTCCCGAAGCGTCCTGAAGCGTGCGGCGTCTGGCTCGGCGAACGTGGAAGCGTGCGGCGCCCGAGTTCAGCGAGGCTCAAATAGCGGCGCGAGTACGCCGTGATACATCTGCAACTGCAGCCCGACCGCGAACAGCAGGTACAGGGCCAAAGTGCAAAGACCGGCGACAGTCACAGCCTTCAGCGGCGCGAAATGGCGCGTCGTGACGAAGAAGCCGGCCGTGAACAGGAACACGGCCGCAATGGGTCCGAGCAGCAGGATCAGGCCGATGAACGCCGCCAGGAAGGCGAGGGCCTGCAATTCGCGCGTGAATGACTCGGGCGTCTCCCGGGGGCCCGATTCTTCCTCGCCGGGCGCGTCCGCTGTGCCCGAAGCGGCACCGGCCGTCAGCGACGCCAGCAGGTCCAGCCGAAACTCCTTCCCACCGCTCCGGTTCTGGCTCACGATCTGGATCAGCAGAAAACCGAGCCCCAGCAGGGCGATGGGCACGGGAACAAGCCGGGCGTTCGGGCCCAGGCTCAGCGTCATGAGCAGATAAGCGGCGAAAACCGCCACCAGCAAACCCGCGATCAGGTTTTCCTGGCTTCTGCGACTCATGAACCGTTCCCTTTCGCCATGGCCCTGCTGCGCCGGTACCGGCGCACGAAGGGCAGGGCAGTGGTCACCACGATGAACACCAGCATGGCGGTGGTGATCGGTCGGGTGAACAGGAAGAACTCGCCGTACAGGCCCAGCGAGATGTGCAGGTTTCGCTCGATCATCTCCGCCAGCACCATGCCGATCACGAAGTTGGCCCTGGAGTACCGGTACTTGTTCATCAGGTAGCCGATGACGCCGAACGCGGCGGCGACCACGACGTCTTCGATCAACCCTCTCGTGGCGAAGGCGCCGAGCAGGCAGACGGAGAGCACCAGTGGGATCATCACGTTGGGATTGAGCGCGGGCAGCCGTGCCAGGCGCGAGGAAATCGCCAGCCCGATCAGCGCCGTCAACAGGTTGGCGATGACCACGATCCATACCATGCTGAACACCAGGTCCAGTTCGCTGGTGAGCATGCGCGGCCCGGGGACGATCCCCATAGCGAGAAAGGCCACCAGCAGGATGGCCATGCTCTCGCCGCCGGGGATCCCGAAGGCCAGCGTCGGCATGAGGCCGCCGCCTTCGTTGGCCCCAAGCGTCGCGTCCGGGGCGATGACGCCTTCCACGGCGCCCTTGCCGAATCGTTCCGGCGTCGGCGAGGTCTGCGCGGCCTGGGCGTAGGCCGCGATTCCGCCAACGCTGGCGCCAACGCCCGGCAGCACGCCCACCCACAGGCCCAGCAGGCTGGATCTCAGCACCAGTCCCCAATGCCGGAAGGTGTCCTTCACGCCGTCGAGCACCGTGCTGCGCTGTTCGCCGCCGACGCGGTCGACCATGGCGCCGCCCTTGACGTAAAGGGTCATCATTTCGGCCACGGCGAACAGGCCGATCATGGCGACGGGAAACGAGATGCCGTCGAGCAGGTAGACGTTGCCGAACCAGAATCGGGGTGTTCCGCTCACCGGGTCCATCCCGACGAAGGCCACCATGATGCCCAGGCAGGTGGCGACGAGACCCTTGAGCAGGGAGCCTTCGCTGAACGTGGCGATGATGGTCAGCCCCCAGAGCGCCATCATCAGATACTCGCTGGGCCCAAGCGCGAGCATGACCGGGCGAACGATGGGGATGGTGAAGGCCAGGAACACCGCGCCCATGAGGCCGCCCATCAGGGCCGCCATTGCCGAGGCGCCGAGGGCCCGGGCGGCGTGTCCCTGCCGGGTCATGGGGTGGCCGTCGAATACCAGCGCGAGGCTCTTGGCGGCGCCCGGCACCTTGAACAGGATGCTGGTCACCGATCCGCCCCAGATGGTGGCGATGTGGGCCCCCAGCAGCAGCGCCAGCGTCGCCGCCAGTTCGTGCCCGTAGGTGAAGGGCAACAGCAGAGCCAGGGCGACGATGCCGCCCAGCCCGGGCAGGATGCCGATCACCAGCCCGTAGCTGACGCCCACCAGCATGAAGAGGACGGCCTGGGGCGTGGCCAGCGCGGCGAGTCCGGCGACGATTGCCTCGAGCATGGGTGAGTGCTTACGCTCCCGCGTCAGCGTCGGCGAGCGCTAGTCGACCACCTTGCCGAGCAGGGTCGTCACGTCGGTTTGGCAGCGGATCATCTGCTTCGGAAAGATGATGGCGATGGCGTCCACCGGGCAGATGGACTGGCACAGGCCGCAATACCAGCACTCGTCGGGGTAGCGAACCTCGGGCAGCGTCTCGCGGTCGTCCGGCTTCTTGTAGATCAGGTCGCCGGGGCAGATCCAGTCGCACAGGTCGCACTTCACGCACGTGTCCGGGTCGATTTGGATGGGGTTGTGGGGCGCCGTTCCGCTCTGCGCCGGTCGGCCATCTACCGCGCCGTCCTGCGCCTGCCCGCGCTGCAATGCTCTTCGCTGCGCCGCTCCGTCCCGCACTGGGCTCTCCTGTGCCCCGCCGTCCTGTGTCTGCCTCTCCCGCGCCGTCCCGTCCGCCGGCATCGACTTTCGGGCGTTGACTTCAGCCGACATGAGCCACCTCCGTATCGGTCTTGCTGCGTTGCCAACCGCTCGTCCCGGAATTACGGGCGAAGGCGGCGGCCAGTGGCTCCGACGCCGACAGCGTATCGACGCGGGGGCGGTCACCGCCGTTTTCGACTACAACGAACCTGCGCCATTTCTCGTCATCGGCATCCGGATAATCCAGCCGCCTGTGCGAGGAGCCGGTGCGCGTTTCCGTGCGCGCCAGGGCCGATTCGGCCATCAACTCCGCGTTGAGGCGGATGCTGGCGCTCTCGTGGACGCGCATGAGTTCGTGCAGATCGTCGGCCTTGAGCCGGGGTTCATCGACGGCGAGCGCGCGCAGGGTCTCAAGCGCCAGCCGCAGGCCCTTGTCGTTGCGCCGCACGCCCACGTAGTCGGTGACCGTCCGGCGGACCCGGTCCTCGAACGTCTTCCAGGACAGGCGTTGCGCCTCGTGGACCCGCATGTGCGCGGTCGCCCGGCAACGGATGTCCTCCGCGAGGCTCATGTCCACGGCGGGAAGCGACGATTGCGCCCCCGCCCCGTTTTCCAGCAGCGACGCCACGCCTTCGCCGGCGATATGTCCCACCACCGAGGCGCCGGCGATGCCGCCGCTGACCGTGGCGCAGTCGCCCGCGGCAAAGAGGCCGCCGACCGAAGTCTGTCCGGCCGTGTCCACGGCCAGGCCGCTGCCGCGGAAATACACGCCGCTGCGGCGAATGCTGAGTTCGGAAATGGAGACCTCCACCGGCTCCTCGCGGAAATTCAACGCCTTCTGCTCGTAGAAGGCCGGCATGGTGTAACGGTCCACCTGCAGGGTGGCCTCCATGTGGTCGAGCACATCTTCCGGCAGATGGCGGCAGTCCGCGTAGACCGGCCCGTTGCCGAGCAGGTATTCGTTGATGACCGCGTCGGCAATGACCGCGCGCCGTGCATTCTCGCCCTTGTCGTCGTACTTGAACATGAAGCGCTCGCCGCTCCGGTTGATGAAATGCGCGCCTTCGCTGACCAGGGCGTTGAGCCCCTGGGCGGAAAACCCCTTGGGCGTGAGGGTGGTTTCAACGAATTCCATGTTCGCCAGCAGCGCGCCGGCCCGGTAGCCCATGGCCTGCGCATCGCCGGTGTTATAGGGACAGTGCCAGCTATCGAACGGCATCCCGGAGGCGTTTAGCGAAATCCGGTTGACCTCGCCGGCGGCCAGCACCACCGCCCGGGCGCGAACCGCGAACCACTTTCCGGTGCGGAAGTTGAAGGCCAGGGCGCCGCAGACGCGGCCGTCCACGGTGAGCAACTCCACCGCCATGGTGCGCGTCAGCACCGTGCCCTTGAGTTTGCGTACCTGCTGGCCGATGTTCTTCTTGAATTCGGTGCCGTCGAAGTTGATGTGATAGGTGCCCGGGAGGCCGAAGGACCGCAGCCGGTAGTAGTCGTTGTAGCGTGGATCCTTGAAATTCACGCCGAAGCTCTCGATCCTGCGCAGCACCCGGGGCATCTCGTGGATCACCCGGCTGGTGACCGCCATGTCGACGATGCCGTCGGTCAGTTCGGGGACGTGCTTGAGCAGGAACTCGGGCGTGTCCCATTCGGGACCCGACTCCATGATCGTGAGATAGTGATCGACGCCGCAGCCGACGCTGCCGCAGTGATCGAGAACCTTGCCCTTTTCGCACACGACGACACCCAGACCGGCTTCCAGCGCCGGAATGGCCGCCATGCAGCCAGCGACGCCGCCGCCAATCACCAGCACGTCGGTGTCCAGGTGCGACCACCTTTCCGTCATATGATTTCTCGCAGGGACTATCCGGACAAGGCATGCTACTTTACGCACCCGAACCGGGAGGTCAACAAGTTCTCGCGCGTCTCTTCCGCCCGGACGCGAAGTATCCGCTCTCAGCACATGCAGGTGTCGCGATAACCATTTCGCACAGGAGATTGCAAAACTTTCACAATAATTGACAATTGCAATCGTTTGCCGTAGAAAAGCGTGCCGTAGAAAAGTGTAGCCAAGCTTCATGGCTTGCATGTTGCGCATTAACAACAGAAAACACCGCAAGGTGCCGTTTGAATAAATCCGTTCTATTCGAGGGAAACCAGATGAAACTACGTTTATTTGCCGCAGGAACCGCTGCTTCGTTGCTCGGGATACTCTTGTCCATCGCGGGACCTGCCAACGCCCAGCAGTCCGCGTCCGCGCAGGCCATGCTCGAGGAGGTCGTGGTCACGGCGAGGCGGCGCGAGGAAAGCCTTCAGGACCTGCCCTTGTCGGTAGCGGCTATCACCGCCGACGCCATGCAGGCTCAGGGCATCTACGACATCATGGACATTACCGATCACGTGCCCAACGTGAACTTCACCAATACCGGCCGCCGTGGCGTCACCGCCCTGTACATTCGGGGCATTGGCAACGACACGCCCCTCAGCCTCGCGCCCGTGGGCGCCGGCGTCTATATCGACGGCCACTATCTGCCCAACACGGTGGGCAACATGCTCAATACCGTGGACATCGAGCGGATCGAGGTATTGCGGGGCCCCCAGGGCACGCTGTTCGGCAAAAACACCACGGGCGGCGCGATCAATATCGTCAGCGCCAAGCCCCAACAGGAGTTCGAAGGCAGCGCCCTGGCCCGCATCGGGGGCTTCGGTCAGGCGGATTTCCGCGGCATGGTGAATATCCCGCTGAGCGATATCGCTGCGGCGCGTTTCAGCGCTTCCCAAGAGTCTTCGGACGGCTTCTACTACAACCGGACCCTGGATTCGGATTGGGGCGCCACCGACCTGACTGCGTTCACCGCCGCCCTCCGGCTGACGCCGGACGATAACTGGACCGTCGATTTGGGATTCCGCGGCAACTACCAGGACGATCACAATGCGCCGGGCCAGTGCCGGGCGCGTCCGACGCAGGGGCAAGTCGACAATCTCGCCAAGGAGATCGCGGTTAATGGCGAGGTTGTGCGCGCCCCGCAGATCTATAACGGCCCGGTCTACGATAACGGCGTTGGCCAGTGGGGCGGTGCCTTCAGGTTTGCAAGAACATTCACCGACGGCGTCCAAAACGTGGTGACTGTCAACGGCGAGCCTGTGACGCCGGTTGCTATGAGCGGCGGTGAATGGGTACCCACAACGCCCGATGATCCCAGGGGACAGTATCGAATCAACGCCGGCGGACATGTTCAGCGGCTCTATGAGAGTGCCGTTCTCGATTACTGGGAAGCCTGCAACACCGATAACGCGATGGGCGATTTCGTGACTTCTTCCGAGAAGGCGTCCATGCTCCAGTTGGACAACACGAACTTCAACGCGACGATACAGTGGGATTCAGCTGGCGAAATCGGGGGACTGGACAATCTTAATATCAAGGTCATCGCGTCGACCCACGAAACCGACTACAACTACTATCAGGACAGGGATTACTCCCTCATGCAAATCGACGCCATCGGGACGCCGCCGTTTCCGGGTCCCGGAACCGTTCGCGAGACGGCCGGCTTCGAGTTGCTGTTCACCGCCGTGGCCAACGAGCGCGTGGACTTCGTGGCGGGCGTCCACCTGTTCGATGACGAGACATTCGCAGGTCAGGGCGACTGCCTGCGGACTACCCTGGCGAATTTTGCCGCGTTGAGCGATCCGAACTCGGGAGCTTCCTTCACATGCATGCCCGATGGCGGGACGCAATTCGACTGGCTGTCCAGTCCGAGAACGTGGGAAGTACCTGGCCCCTATCCCGCCGGGATGAGCGGCTATATTGGCACCGAATCCTCGGCCCTTTTCGGCCATGTCACCATCAGCCTGTCCGATGCCTGGACGCTGGACCTCGGCGCCCGATATACGGACGAGACCCGGGTGTTCAACCTGGTCGAGCTCGAGACGGTGCCGGGAACCTGCAGGTTCGGCGGGCCCGGCGATCCGCCCCTTTCAGGTTTCTGCACGCCGGACTATGTTCTGAATTTCGAAACCATTTTTGAGGCCGGGTTCTACAACGATACGTCGGCGGACTTCAGCGCGACGACCCCGGCGATCAGCCTGACGCGAAACTTCGAAGAGGGCATGGTCTACGGGACTATCGCCCAGGGGTTCCTGTCAGGTTCGTTCAACGATGAACTCAATACGACGCTGGCGCCCGAGTTGACCCCCCTGCTGACCTATCAGCCGGAAAGTGTCACCAACTATGAAGTCGGGTACAAGGGCGCCTTGGCCGACGACCGGGTCAGAATGGCGGTTGCCTTGTTCTGGATGGACTACACGGACAAGCAGCAACAGATCAGCATCGACAACGCTGACGGACGCTACGGCGGCGACCCCTCCCTACAGGTCACCACCAACGCGGCGACCCTGGACATCAGGGGTATCGAGCTGGAGTTTCGCGCGACCCCCTGGGACGGCGGGTTTGTTTCCGTCGATCTCGGCCGCCTGGACTCCCAGTATGGGTCGTTCAACCTGCCCGCAGGCCATGCTGTCGACCCGGGAGATGTGAGCACCGCCGACTATTCGCCGGAATGGACTCTCAATGCCACCGTGGAACATGCGTTTCAGATTGGCAATGGCGCCACCCTGACACCCATGCTGGGGATGTACTGGCAGGACGATTACGATTTCGACAGGAACCTCGGCAGCACCGCGAATTCGCTCTGTTTCACCCCTGCCTATGCGAAGCTCCGGGCGCGGGCGACGTATATGCCCGCTGACGGTAACTGGAGTGCCTCGGTATTCGGCCACAACATCGCGGACGAGCGGTATAACGAATGGTGCACCGTAGGCAATCGTTCCGGTGCTTTCTACTATCGTTACGGGCGTCCGGACACGTGGGGTCTGGAGTTCAACGTTCGCTGGGAGTAGTAGTCCTCAGCCGAATCTCCGCACAAGCTGGAGAAAACAAGACGGCGCCTCCCCGGAGGCGCCGTTTTGGTGTGCCAGACATGGCGCGCAGCGCCGAAACCTGACTGTACAGCGGAGACTCTGCGGAAAGGCGTCTCCGGTATACTCGGATCGGTATTGATTCACGGAGAGGAGGGAGCTGTGAAGACCACAATACGCGCGATAGTCCTGTCCGTCGCAGGCACTCTGGCCTTGTTTGGGTATGCGGGAGGAAACGGTCAGGAGCCCGACCCTGCAACCGAGTCGGACGCAAGTGTCACTGAAGAGGGTCTGCATCGGGTGAACCCATCGATCATGGAGGCGGCCTGGGTCAAGCCCGACTTCGATCTCTCGGGTTACACGAGGCTCATGCTCATGCCCACCGCCGTGCTGTTTCGCGACGTGCCCGAAATATCGACTGACGCGCGTACCAGAGCCATGACGGAGGAGTTTCCCCTCGATGACGAAAGGAAGGAATGGCTTCGCGGGCTGTGGCGCGAGGCCGTCGAGGCCAGGTTCCCACGGGAAGATTCTTATGAATTCTACGTCGGGGTAGACTCGAACGTGCTCGTCGTTCAGGGATTCCTTGTCGACGTGGTCTCCCGGATTCCTCCGATTACTGCCGACAGTGGCTACACCTTCGCCAGGGATCCCTGGTCAGCCGCCATCGTGCTCGAGCTGCGGGATGCGGCGACCGCCGAACTGGTGGCGCGCACCATCGATCAGCGACACGCGCAAGGGCTTCTGGAGGTGGGTACGATATGGTACCTGACGGAGGATTTGGTGGAGCGCTGGGCAGAAGTGCTGTCCGAACGCCTGGACCAGCTCTCCGACCTTGGCGGCCGGGACCGCGAGGCGCCGGATTGGGTTCAATGATCTCGGGACCCGCCATCCTCGTATGGTCCTCCCGTCAGCTCAAATGCGACCTTACAACCCTGTCCGAATTTTGGAGACCACTTCCGATGGTACAGGACTATTCGTCTCCAACCAATCGGTGTGCCGAATCTGGTAACGCGAAACAAGGCACACGCTATCTGCGCTAGACATCATGGAATGACCTACCTGAACTCAAGCATTGTGGGTTACATTTGGGGCCGGACCCTTGTGGCCTCCGCCCACGCGCGCTGCTGGTCGCATTGCCGGCGCAAGTTCGTGGACGCTAGGCAGAGCGACCCGCAGGGCGTGGCCGCAGCGTTGTTGCACATCGGCGCGTTGTACCGGCACGAGAAGATAGCCCGCAAGAAGAAGCTGGAGGGGCTGGCGAAGCTGGTGCGAGACAACAGATCCTGACCAACTTGTATTGGAAAGAGTCATTTGTGCCAGCCATTGCAGACAGTTGGCCACGCGTGGCACGAATACTTGGAGGCTTTACCGCAAATGTCGCTGGCTCAGCGGCAACTGTACTCGATGAACTGGCGCACGATTATTATTTGGTTACCATCAGACCCTGATGCGTGTGACGCGCATCAACGCACGCTGGTATTCAGAAAAACTCTTCCAAATTGACATTATGCCTGAAGCCGAGTTCTACAGTCGCCTCAGAGGTTCGGTTGAAAGGCAGCTTACCTTTCGCGTAAGTGAGCACGAGGCTATTGCGCGAATTGTCTAATCCCGGCACAAGCACGGCAGGCACGCGAACTGCAATTGCCGCATAGCCGAATGAGTCTAGCCCTGATCTCGCAATTGGGAGTTCTGGGTTTAGCTCCTTGAAATACCGATAGGAAGCGCTGTATGTAATCAATTGTCCGGCCACGCGACCAAACGTGCCCGTAAAGCTAACCTTCGCGTAGGCGCGATCATAAATTGCATCGCTGACTAGGAACTCATCGCGGACTTTATCGCCTTTCGGATCGACTTGTTCGATCCCTACCGTGAGGATCGGATTCGCGATGACACCTTGGGACTCGAACCCGCGTGAAAGGCTAGTCTCTATCCCGTAAACATAGTGGCGCTTGTCGAATTGCTGATCGCCCTCGATTTTCGCATGCAAATCAACGTCTGCATACCAGTACGACAACCTCAAGGGCATGAATCCCAGCTGCTCGCGGCATTCCTCGGGTCCGACCGCAAAATCGTGGGCATTATCCATGCACTGCTGCACTTGGTCGCCCTCCTTTGACGTGAGCCTATTCTCTGCCGAAACCCTGAACCAGCGGCGCGCCCAGGTCGCTCCAATCTCGGACATCTCCGACGGATTCATTTCTTCCTGACGAACGTAATTGCCACGCACAAAAATGTTGCGCATGCCACTGTCGAAACGCAGAGTTGCATTGTCGCGTGTGCCCGTCTCCTCGATTTCATCCTCCCATTCCCGGGTTGAAGTCCATTCGTAACGGGCTGCTAGCGACTGCCGACTATCATCCGTGTTCTCTAGGACATAGATCTCAATCGCAGAAGGCAATTTAGTTTGCAAAAAGTTTGCGGCTGCCTGCCGAACTGCTGCTCGCTCATTGGAAGTAAGTGCCTGTGCGATTATCTCAGAAGATTGGATAGTAAGTACGAGCGCAAACGCCGTAATCGTCGCGAATCGTGGACTATTCATCGATGAGATCTTCGTTCATAAAGCGAAAGTGATGATCTACAATATCAGATCAGCCGTCAGCAGCACCGTTTCGTCCGCGTGGGATAAATGCGAGCACAGCATATCAAAGCACATCTTTCGCGTCTTATCATCGTGATAAGGAATGCCCTGCGACTCCATGTAGCTCACCAGTAGCCCGGCACAGATTGTTGCCGCGGTATCATTGTCCGGATCCGCATCGTTGAAATAGACAAGCTCCTTGTTCTTTGTGTCGCTTCTGCTCGCGATGACTGCAGGGTCATCCCCATATTGACTCCGAAAAAAACTAACGGTGAACCGATGCGCAAGATTTGTCACGATCCAGTCCTCTGATTGAGATATATTCATTGTTTTCTCCTAGTGAAATGCCCCCAGACCATTTCTCCTTATCGAGTGAAGTGGTCGAAATTTACTTCGCTCTTTCCCTTATGCAGAACATGATACTCACATGAACAAAAGTGGCGGTAGGCCGAAGTCCGGAACGCCAAGTTTTCCCGTTTACTATGGAACTGCAATCAAACGGCTGAGTTGTGTGTTGTTTTGGCGATATTATTAGAGTACTTTCGCACCTGGACTCGCAAAATATTACCCAAGTCGCTTGAGGCTACGGGAGATAGTAGTGACCTCCGGTCAATAAGTTGTAAAAGAAATCCGCTTGAGACACCTTTATTTTCTCTATCAACTCATCTAATGATCTACGGTCGATTGATGAATATCATGCATCAATATTTTCGAATGCTGTCCATCGCGAACTCAACCCATCGGGTAATCATAGTTAGTTTCGCCGTACAAATTAGCCATGTCATGCCTACACAAACAGCAAATTGAAAAAATTGTCGCAGTTAATTCCCTTAACTTGCATCAAGTATTGCGAGATTGGTCATTCTCGCGGGCAAAATAGTAACCGAGTACCAAGGTTACAATTGGTGGGATCCAGGTCTTGGCGAATTCAAATATTCCTTGGGCAGCATCCGCTCGGCTGGTAGCCAACGCATTTGCGTAACTGCAAGCATTTGACCCCTGTCCGTCGGTGGGCTGGGTATCATTTGCTGAGGCGCAATACGCATCGATATCTGGCATGCCCCAAAGTTCCACGGCAATATGTATGCCCCAAGCCACCAACATCAAGATTCCCGATGCCGCCAATATCCACTTCGCAAGAGAAAATCGCACCCAATCGTTAGCGCTCAACTCGTCCGGTGACTTAATCTGACGATCACGTATACGCTCGTCGACATCAAATTCGGACGAGTTCGATTTGACGTTTGAATTCACCGTCGTCTCGTTGATCGTAGTGTTGGCTATCTGACGAGGATTCGATGTTTGACGGATTCATCCTCGGATTCGACGACGAGATGTCTGTGCTTCTTTTCGGCATCCGCTGCGATATCGAGTAGTCCAATGGCCTTGCGAAGAACCTCGGCTTTGGATGAGGCGCCATAGTGGTCCTTCAATTCTTCCAACACTTCCGTAGTCCTGTTATCAAATTTGAATGATGTCCTTGCCATGATTGTTTCGAACTCCCAGAGATTGTGGCGTAACGCCAAGATTGTACAGAATGTTTCTAAAATATGCCAATATTATGCTGAAATTACACATATATGATATAAATGCTGCTTCGTGATTAAAGCCTTTGTGGCGCGTGGCGACCGTTGCAACCAAATCCGGCGCTCTTCCAAGTCCAGCATCGTCATACGCGAGGTTCCGCGCCGCTGGCTCTCGCCTTCGACACCCTGGAGCGCCCGGCGACGGTGGGCGACGCGGTCATCGAATGCGGCACGGGCGAAGAGTTGCTCGCCGCGGCCAAGCGCATCGTCGGCGAGGCGGATTGAATGGCGGCGGCGAAAACCGACTGTACAGCGGACACACTGCGAAAAGGGGTCTCCGGTATACTCGGATGGGTATTGATTCACGGAGAGGAGGGAGCTGTGAAGACCACAATACGCACGATAGCCCTGTCCGTCGCAGGCACGCTTGTCTTGTTGCGTATTCTCAGCCAAATGTACCGGTGAATCTCGCCGAAACGTACCACCGATTCTCGTTCAAATGTACCGGCGATTCTCGCTGAAAGTTACCGCCCAAACTCGCTGAAAAGTACCGCTCTCTGGCGCGTCCGCGGCGTGGATGCCGGACCCCATAGGCTGCCTGTTTTCCAACAGAGGAGGCAGGCAGATGCCGAGGTCCAGAATCGCCATGCGACGAGTCAGGGAAATATTGCGTTTGAAGTGGGAGTTGGGGCTGAGCGTGCGCCGGATCGCGCGCAGCAGCGGTCTGAGCCACCCGACGGTGTTGAGGTATATCGAGCGGGCCGAAGGCTGCGGGCTGTCCTGGCCGTTGCCGGCGGAGCTGGACGACGCGGAGCTGGAACGGCGGTTGTTCCCGCCGCCGCCGGCGCCGAGCGTGCCGCGCCCGCAACCCGATTGGTTGGCGGTGAACCGGGAGATGAAGCGCAAGGGCATGACGCTGCTGGTGCTGTGGGACGAGTACAAGGCGGCGCATCCGGACGGCTACGAATACGCGACCTTCTGCCGTCACTACAAGAAGTGGCGCGGGCGTCTGGACGTGGTGATGCGCCAGGATCACCGGGCCGGGGAGAAGCTGTTCGTGGATTACGCCGGGCAGACGGCCGGGGTGATCGACCGGCGCACGGGCGAGGTCCGCGAGGCCCAGGTCTTCGTGGCCGTGCTGGGCGCCTCCAGCTACACCTACGCGGAGGCGACCTGGTCGCAGTCCATGGAGGACTGGATCGGTTCGCACGTGCGCACGTTCGAGTACTTCGGGGCGGTGCCGGAGATCGTGGTGCCGGACAACCTGAAGAGCGGCGTGAACAAGGCGCATCGATACGAGCCGCGGCTGAACCGCACGTACCGGGGGATGGGCGAGCACTACGGGGTTGCCATCTTGCCTGCCAGGCCGAAAAAACCCAGGGACAAGGCGAAAGCCGAGGCGGGCGTGTTGTTGGTGGAGCGCTGGATCCTGGCGCGGCTGCGGCACCTGCAGGTGTTTTGCCTGTCCGATCTGAACGAGGCCATCGGGGAGTTGCTCGAGCCGCTCAATGCGCGGCCGTTCCAGAAGTTGCCCACGTGCCGGCGGGAGCTGTTCGAGACGCTGGACCGTCCGGCGATGCGCCCGTTGCCGCCGCGGCCCTACGAATACGCCGAGTGGAAAACGGTGCGCGTGCACATGGATTACCACGTGGAGATCGAGCGGCATTACTACTCGGTGCCTTACCAGTTGATCAAGGAACAGCTTCAGGCCCGGATCACCGCGAACACCGTGGAACTGCTGCACAAGGGCCGGCGCGTGGCCAGTCACCTGCGTTCGCGCCGCCGCGGCGGGCACACCACCGTGACCGCGCACATGCCGCGGGGGCATCGCGCCCAGGCCGAATGGACGCCGCAGCGGCTCATCCGCTGGGCGGGCCAGGTCGGTGCGTCCACCGCGGCGCTGGTCGAGCGCATCATGGCCGCAAGGCCGCATCCCGAACAGGGCTTCCGAAGCTGCCTGGGCATCATGCGGCTCGGCGAACGCTACACCGAGAATCGCCTGGAGGCCGCCTGCCGGCGGGCGATCGCGCTGGGATCGTACTCCTACAAGAGTGTGGCGGCGATCCTGAAGAACGGGCTGGACCGCAAACCGCTGCCGCCGCGCACCCCGGAACTGCCGAACATCGACCACCACAATCTCAGGGGGCCGGGCTACTTCAAGTAAATCAGGAGGAACTGCACCATGTTGTATCACCCCACCATCGACAAACTCGCCGAGCTGCGCCTGACCGGCATGCGAACGGCGCTGATGGAGCAGCAGGACATGAGCGAGATCGAGGCGTTGAGCTTCGAGGAACGGCTCGGGCTGTTGCTCGATCACGAGGCCGCCTTCCGCGCCGAGCGGCGGCTGAAGTACCGGCTTCGCATCGCGCGGCTGCGCTACTCCGCCGTCGTCGAAGATCTGGATTACCGGCACCCCCGGGGCCTGGACAAGGCCCTGATGACGCGGCTCATCACCGGGCAATGGATCAGGAAGAAGCTCAACCTGCTGATCACCGGGCCGACCGGCACGGGCAAGTCATGGATCGCCTGCGCGTTGGGCAACAAGGCCTGCCGCGACGGCTTCACCGTGCAGTACCGCCGCCTCTCCAGGCTCTTCGATGAACTGGGTTATGCGCACGGCGACGGCCGCTATCCGAAGGTCATGAAAAAGCTCGCCCGGACCGACGTCATCATTTTGGACGACTGGGGTCTGGCCAAGCTCACAGCGCCCCAGCGCCGTGAACTGCTGGAGATCCTCGAGGATCGGCACGAGCGGCGCTCCACGCTGGTGACCAGCCAGTTGCCCATTGAACACTGGCACAAGATGATCGGAGAACCCACCCACGCCGATGCGATCCTCGACCGGCTCGTGCACAATGCCTATCGAATCGCGCTGGAAGGGGAATCCATGCGTAAAATGAAAGCCAGAGGAGGTGGATCACTCGCTGCTTAACCTAAAAATCCGGCCACGCGTCGCCTCGCGCCGAGCCATCGTTCGACGACCATCGGCGAAGCGGTAACTTTGCCGCGGATCGGGTGGTACTTTTGAGCGGGAACGACTGGTACTTTTGACTGGGACTGGCTGGTAACTTTGAAGGGATTACGCAGCTGTTCGCTCTGCGTGGATTTGGCTAACGCTTTCGGCTTTGAAGATGAGGACATCGCGTAGAAACAATCGCGTAATGCGTTGCAACCATGATACCCAAATAAGTTGCTAAATGCCGAGCTGGGTCTCACCCGTATTCGGATTCAGCCGGGGCGCGTTCACGGTTCGCCCGCTGGCGGGCACGGTGCTGGACATCATTGCCCCTGACCTCGTCCGTCAATGGACGCCTGACAGCAGGTCCGCCAATCGGGCCAGATCCTCCGACGCGGGTTCGCGCAGAAGGTCCGCCAGCGTTTGCAGTTGCTCCTGCGACCTGCCGGCGCGGAACTCCCCGATCGCTCCCGGGTCGTCGGCGGCTTCTCTGGCAAGCGATTCGGTCAGCGTTCGCCAACGACCGCGCAGTGGCCAGGCCGACGGCGCGCCGGCCGGCGCCGGGGGCGCATGACCGGTTATCGCGTCCGTTGCCCGCAAATCCCCAAGTACCTCGTCGAACATCTCGATACCGCAAAGTGCGTGCACGAGGCCGACCGTGGAGATCGTTTCGAAGACAAGCTCGTACAGATCCGAGTCGCATTCCCCGTCATGAAAAACCACGTCGAAGGCGGGCGACAGCCGATCCATGAGGTCCCGGGTGTTGCGCTGCGGCACCAGGCGGTCGAACAGGCCCGGCCTGCCGGTTGCCACAAGTGCTTGAATGACCGCTCTGCCGTTCAACGGGCGCACCAGCCCGCTACTCCCCAAGAGCCTCAACAAGGCGGATCTGGCGTCCTCCCTGGAAACGCCATAATGATGTTGCGCCGCGATACAGGTTAGCCCGTAAGTTTGGGAATGGTGTATGATGGACACCATGCGTGGAAGGCCCTCACAGGGGATTGAGGAATGAAGTGGAACTCTCAGAACGTGATCGCGGTTTGCTCGGCGGTAGGGTCGGTTCTTGCTGTGATCGGCTTCATGCAATACGGGTTTGCTCAGATCAATGGCCGAATCGACTCCGGGTTTGAGCGTGTGGATGCCCGTTTTGAGCAAGTAGATGCCCGCCTCATCCAAATGGATACTCGTTTGGACGGCATAGACCAGCGCCTATCTCGTGTGGAGGGCTATCTATTTGGGTTAACGCCGCCTACTCCTGCGGCAGGCAAGATTGGTGAGCGGGGCAAGCCATGAGAGCGATGCTGGACCCTGCCAGGGATTTGGCGGGCGCAACGGACACGGCAACGCCCTTCAGTCGTCGCGGCGCACTGGGCGGACAATAGGGGACCGGACAAGGACGCCATCAGTCGCCGAAGGTGAAATCCACGCCCAGGTTCTCGATCCCAACAACGTCGGCGGGGCACTTGAGCCGACGGGCTCTCAGCCTCACGCTCTGCCCGCGACGGTACGGCGCTTCGGCTACGTTTGGCCCCAATATCCTGTTGCGTGTCCGGCGTGACAGGTGTCTCAGCGAATCCCAACGATTCCGCTTGATCCCAACGATTCCGCTTGGCCATCCGTGCGCTGAGGCACCTTTCCCAGCCCTATTCCTATGGCTCGGCTTTTCGGACATTCCTTCGTCCGCTGAATCCCAGACGGTTCATGTTGGCGTTGCGCCCCCGCGAACGCGCCGTGATTTGCTCACGGCTTTTCCACGAGGCGTACATGGAGGCGAGCGGTTCGACTTGGTCGAAGATCAGTTGGAACCGGGGCCGGGAGAGCGCCCCGCGCAGGCGGCGGTGCGCGGGTCCATCCTCGAAGATGCGGTGCCCTTGTGAAGGTCCCCACCGAAAAACAGGACGCGGACCGGTCGTTGGTTCCAATTATCCAATTGGCATTGGAGCTTCGTCTTCAGGCACATCCGGACCGGGCGCTATGGCAAGAAAACGGCCCTCTACTGTCGAGAGGCGCGTATTCATATCGACCAAACGATCTTCTATTGAGCCAAGCCTTGTTTCGACTGCCGAAAACCGGGATTCCGCTGCTTCGAATCGATCATCCACCGCATCGAACCGGGCGTCCACGGTGTCGAACCGGGCGTCCACGGTGTCGAACCGTGCCTCAATTGTCTTTTGACCGGATGAAATGCTGTTCCAGATGAATCCGCCCACCGCGACGATGGCGGCTATGGTGATCCACGTATCCATGTTCATGTTCGTATCTTTTCCCGGTCTGGTCGTCATTCCAGTGTCAAGAGTATATCAAAACCGGACTACGAATCCTCGATACGACAGCGATGGGAGGCACTTGCGCCGTGGCGTTTTTTGGCCGCTGCCGATGCCCCGGGGGCGCCGTTGGCCGGTCGCCGGGCGCATTGCGGGGCGTCCGGTCGGGCCGGTTGGCTGAAAATGCCCTCGGCTCCCGCCCAAACGGGAACGATCGCCGACCGGGCCCGCCGAACGGGCGGGGCCGGCCTCCGCGGGCGCCCGGGGTGAAATCATACCCGTGGCCGATGCGTTCAACATGGGCACCGGCCCCCGCGGGCGCCCGGGATGAAATTACGCTGCGTAAGGTATCCGTCCTGCGTGCGACCGGCCCCCGCGGGCGCCCGGGGTGAAAATCGCGCCCGGAGCGGGAAACCGGGCCAAGACCCGCCCTTTCCCGGGGCAAGGTGTTTTCCCCCGTCCCGGAAACCTTTATGAATCAACGGGTTCGGAACAGCGCAAGTGGCCCGCGGGGAATTGAAGTTGATTTTGCGGGCGGGTTTCGGTAAAAGTCCACGTGGCATTGATTGTCAGTGTCCCGGGAGGCAGGTCATGACATCGGCGTTCGTTTCGTTGCGGGGGTCGACGGGCGCGGCGCGCCCGCCCGCACGGTATGGTATACGTGCGGTATGTATAATTGGCGCCGAGCGCCGAGCGCCGAGCGCCGAGCGATTATGAGGCGCGCGCGGCGGGAGGCCGGCCCGCCTGACCCGTCCGGCGGCGCGCCTTCCCGGCGGCGGCGCGACTTCCTTCCCCGCCTCTTCCATTTCCTTCCCGTCCTCGCGCTGGCGCTGCTGGCGGGCGCGCTTGGCCTGCTCGCCGCCGCGCCCGCCCAGGCGCAGGACAACCGGCCGGAGGTGAAATTCGCGGAAGTCACCTATGTCATCCAGGAAAATGACACGGCGGGCTCTTCCTCACTGTGAACATCTCTCCGGCGCTGAGCGCCGCGAGCCGGGTCAAGGTCACCACCAGCGGCCACGCCACCCGCGGCGTGGCCCGTGGTAGCGACTACGGCCTTGCCGGGCTGCACAGGGTCGGTTACGGCTCGACCGCCACCTGGTATTTGAATTTGCCGGCGAACAGGACGAGCGTGACCATCACGTTCCGGGTCCACCCGGACAAGCTCACCGAGAACAACGAGAGCGCCGTCGTGAGGCTGACATCCATCGACACGGCCAATGCGCCCTACAAGCTCGGCAACCCCGCAAGCACGGAGATAGTGATCCTGGACAATTTGGTCGGCCCCAATCCGGACTCCTCCGGGGTGTCCGGCGCGCTGCCCTGGTCGGCGACGCTGACGGCGCAGGACTTGTCCCGCGACCGCGGCAGCAACCCCATGGTGGTGCGCAAGAAGAAGGACGCCGACGGCGGGCACGTCGCGTGCGCTGGCGACAGCGGCCTCGACTCCAACGAGTCGTGCGTGCACGGCTTCGTGTACGAGAGGGTGGCGCTTCTCGACGAAAACGGCGACAGCGTCATTTCCGGCAGGACGGACTTCCCCAGCGCGGGCTGCCGGAACGACCACGATCACGGCAGCCAGTGTTCCCCCCCCATGCGCTCACGGACAACGGCTTCGTCCACGGCGGGGCGGCGTACCGGGTCGCCGGCGTGACCCTGAGCGGCGGGACGCTGACCTTCACGCTCGACCGGCCCGTCCCGGCGAACCTGAAGGCGGCGGCGACGCTGACCGTGAGCACCGGCGCCCATACGGCTATAGATCTTGCGCTGGCGGACGCGTCGCACGTCAACGGCGCCCTCCAGTGGGGGGGGGCACGGGGCTGAGCTGGAGCGCGGAGGACCCGGCCTCGACGGCGACGCTGCGCCTGCATGTGATGCAGGGCGGCGAGGGGCCGGGCTCCGGCGGGGAGGAGGGGCGCGGCCCGCTGACGGCGTCGTTCGAGGGGGTGCCCGGGGCGCATGACGGCGCGGAGTTCGCGTTCCTGGTGCGCCTGAGCGAGACGGTGGGGAAGTTCAGCCGGTCGCCGCGCGCGTCGTCGTTCGCGGTGACGGGGGGCCGGGTGACGGGCGTGGAGCAGGTCGGCGCCGGGCTGTGGCGGGTGACGGTGCGGCCGGTTCGCTCCCCCGGTCCGGAGTCGTCGGGCGACGTGACGGTGGCGCTCGCGGGCGGGCGGGACTGCGACGACGAGCCGTCGGGCGCGGTGTGCGCGCGGGACGGACGGTCGCTGTCGAACACGTCGGCCGCGACCGTCCGCGGCCCGGCGCTCCAGCCGGAACCGGAGGCGCCCCGGACCGTGACGGTGGCGTCCGGCAACGTCCCGCCGGGCGGATCTTCAGGCGGAGGCGGGCCGTCCGGCGATGGCGCCGCCGCGGTCTCCGTGACCGCCGGGACCGCCGCGCCCGGCGCGCGCGCGCCATCGGTTCGCCGTACTGTTTCGTGCCCGGGGCCGCCGAACTGGGCGCGCTCGGGGAGGGCGCGCGCCTGGCCTACCGGCTCGACAGCGCGCGGGACTTCGACCTGTGCCTGTGGGCGCCGGACCCGAACTGGAGGGACGCCCCGGCCTACGCCTCCTGCCGCGGCGCGGGCGGCGCGCTGCCCGAACACGCGAGCCCCGTCGAGGGCGCCGGCCGGGAGGAGATTTCCGTGGAACGCGCGCCCGGGCGGATGGCCTGCGTCGTTCCCGCCGAAGCGGCCGCCGGAGGCGGCGCCTGGCGACTGCGCATCGCGCCCGACAACCCCGACAACACCGGGACGGAGGACACCGAATGACCGCCATGAACCGCGCCGCCGCCGGCATCGCGGCCGCGCCCGTCCTCATCCTCGGCCCGCTGGCCTTCGGCCAATCCGGCATGGAGGCGGCGGAACCGGAGGCTCCGGTGGAGTCCTTCGCGGGCCGCGAACTCGCCGGCTACGGCTACGGCGAGCACTTCTGCTGGCCGCTCGCCGACACGCCGCAGGCGCGGGCCGAATCGCTCGCCGCCGCCACGGGCGGGACGCGGACGCCGGTCTACACCTTCGAGCTGCACACCGGGCAACGCTGGGACATGTGCCTGTGGGACGCGGACGGGGACTGGGAAGGGGGATGGAAATACCGCAACTGCGGTTTCGCCCGGGACGGCGGCGCCGCGGACGGCTTCATCCACGACGGCAGGGCCCACCCGGACGCCGGCCACGAGTACGCCGAGTACGAGTACCCGGGCCCCTACGACGGCGGCCCGCGGCAGGACGAGACGATCGTCTACGCCGGCCCCGTCGCCGGCCGGATGATCTGCGCCGATGCGAGGGAGCCCTACGTGCCCGCCCGCGCCGACCTGCTGCTCTTCGAGGGCGACACGCGCGCCGGGGGGGCGGACGATGCCGACGATACCGGCGGCGGGGCCACGGAACCGGGCGGCACGTCATGAACCGGGGCGGCGGGGGGCCGCAACGCCCCCGCCGGCCGGCATGTTCCGCGGCGCACGACACGGATGGCTGCCGGGTCGCGCACAAAATCGAGCAGCAATGGAGAGTGTGTGGTTATCATCTCTCGAGAAGACTTTTGGACGCCGTACAGGGTCTCTCCAAGGTTTTTTCCGTAAGGGTCGAATCGACCGGCATCCAGCCAGGCCCAGTCGCGGCGAAGCAAAAATGGACTTGGGTCGAAGAACCCCCACCGGCCAATGAAATCGGCCACGCGCCGGCCGGGGAAGGAGGCGTCGGCCGACGCAGCGGCCAAGGCGCATGCGGTTTCTGCCTGTTTCAGTTCAATTCGTTGGTTGTCGTCTCCGGACCACCACCAGCCTTCGCCTTTCCGAGAGTCCAGAAGCGTGGTCGGGGGCGTGCCGGATCGCACCTCGTCCATCTTCTCCTCAACGGAGAAGTCGAATCCATCCCGTACAAGGCGAACTGACCATTCGTAAGTCTTGTTGTCGCATTCAACAAAACCGGCGAGATGCCGGCGTGCGGAGGGTATGAACCGCCGGGAAATCCGGCGTGAACAGGGTGGGCGAATCAGCGGAAAAATCAGGCAGACGTACTGCGCCGCTGGCGATCATTCCAGTGTGGCCTCCCTCCAGTATTCGGGCTCAATTATCGTTCTGGTATGTTGCGGAATCCCGAACGGCATCCGACCAGCTATCGCGCGACATCCAGAGAACGTCGTCTGGCGGGATGTCCGGGAATCGGTGATTCAACGCTATATTTGTTGGTGTAGCCGCCTCGCCGTCGTTGAATACGAACGTCTCGGCGTAAGCGGGCAATTTGAGCCGTCATTGTCCGTCGCCTGATTATGGGGTTTCCTTCGATGTTTTCATGACGAAGGAGGCTGGGAGGATGAGCGAGGGCAAACGGATGACGGTGCGCCGCTCGGCGGAGGAGTGGCGGACGATCGTGTCGCGGTTCGAGCGTAGCGGCCAGACGCGCAAGCAGTTTTGCACGGCGGAGGACTTGGCGCCGAGCACGTTTTCGTTGTGGCGGCGCAAGCTGCGGCGCTCCGAAGCGGGCAGCGGGGCGAACGGCGCGGGACGGTTCGTGGAGTTGGCCGATTCGCCGACGGCATTGCCGGCGTGGGAGGCGGAGCTGGACCTGGGCGAGGGGGTGGTATTGCGGTTGCGTCGCCCGCCGCGGTGTTGAACCTCGGCGGGGATTGCCGCATCTGGCTGTACACGCCGCCGTGCGACATGCGCCGTTCCTTCGACGGGCTCTCGGCGCTGGTGCGCCACGAGCTGGGACGCGATCCCACGAACGGGCAGTGGTACGTGTTCGTGAACCGCCGGCGCACGATGCTGAAGGTGCTGGCGTTCGATGCCGGCGGGTACTGGATCTGGGCCAAGCGCCTGGAGCAAGGGCGGTTCGCGGCGTTGGGCGCACGGGGCGGCGGGTCCCTGGCGTTGACTCGCACCGCGCTGCTGGCGCTGCTGGAGGGGACGGACATCGTGGTCCGGCGCCAGCGCAAGCGTTACCGGATGGCGGCGTGACGGGCGTGGAGCGGGTATAATCGGCGCTTCAACGGCGGCGAGTGCGAACCCCTTGTCCCACGCCCGGATCGAGGTTCTTCAACAAGAGAACGCGCGATTGAACGCGACCGTCGCCGACCTCACCGGCCAACTGGCCTCGGTCAAGCGTCAACTGGAGTGGTTCCAGCGCCAGTTGTTCGGGCCGAAGTCCGAGAAGCGGCTCGAGTTCGACGAGGCGGAGCAGGCGAGCCTGTTCGCGGCGCTGGGCATCGAGGCGACACCGGCCGGGGAGGCGCCCACGCAAGAGATCCGCTACCGGCGCCGGAAGAAGCGCCGCGACGGGGCGGTCAACGAGCACGGGTTGCGGTTCGACGAGACGGTGCCGGTGGAGACGATCCATGTGACGGACCCCGCCATCGAGGCGATTCCGGAGTCCGAGCGGGAGTTCGTGGGGGAGAAGGTCACGCACCGGCTGGCCCAGGAGCCGGGCAGCTACAAGGTGCTGAGGTACGTGCGCCAGGTCGTCAAGCGCCGGGACACCGGGCAGGTGTTGACGCCGGCGGCGCCGCCGAACGTGCTGGGGCGCGCGGCGGTGGACGTGAGCTTCCTGGCCGGGCTGCTGGTGGACAAGTTTCGATATCACCTGCCGCTGTACCGCCAGCACCGGCGCCTGGCCGACAGCGGGATCGCGGTGAGCCGGCGCAGTCTGACGAACTGGGCCGGACGGGCCATCGACCTGTTGGGGCCGCTGGTCTCGGCGCAATCCGCGCACATTTTGAGCGGCGCGGTCGTGGCCATGGACGAGACCTCGATCAAGGCCGGGCGCAGCGGGCCGGGCAAGATGCGCGCGGCGTACTTCTGGCCGGTGTACGGGCAGGACGACGAGTTGGTGTTTCACTACGCGCCGAGCCGCGCGCACAAGCACGTGGAGAGGTTCCTCGGGGATTTCTCGGGCACACTGTTGAGCGACGGGTACGGTGCGTACGAGGCGTTCGCGAAGCGCCGCGGCCTCGCGCATGCGCAGTGCTGGAGTCATTGCCGGCGTAATTTCGTGGATGCCAAGCAGAGCGATCCCGAGGGCGTGGCCGCGGCGTTGTCGCTCATCGGCGCGCTGTACCGGCACGAGAAGAAGATACGCAAGAAGAAGCTCGACGGCCCGGCGAAGCTGGCCTGGCGGCGCGAGCGCAGCGCCGCGGCGGTGGACGCGTTTTTCGACTGGTGCAAACAACAACGCCAGCGGGTGGACCTGCTGCCGAGCCACCCGTTCGGTCAGGCGCTGGCCTACGCGGCGGAACGCGAGGCCGGGCTGCGGGTGTTTCTGGAGGACCCCGGGGTCGCCATCGACACGAACCACCTTGAGCGGGGCCTGCGCCCGATCCCGATGGGCCGGCGCAACTGGCTGTTCGCCTGGACGGAACTGGGCGCGCGCCGCGTCGGGGCGATCCAGAGCTTGCTCGCGACCTGCCAGCTGCAGGGCGTGAACCCCTACATCTACCTGGTCGACGTGTTGCAGCGGATCGACCGGCATCCGGCCAAGCGCGCCGTCGAACTGACCCCAAGGGTGTGGAAGACGCTTTTCGCCGACAATCCGCTACGGTCCGACCTGGACCGCGCCCGCGATCCCCCACTTCACTAGGCCGCGAAAGTCCAGAACGGTCCAGTTTGCCCGCTTACGTCTCGGCGGTGGTGAACTCAAGCGAACCGAGGGTATTCCCACTTCCGTCGCCATTGGAACGGCCATAGGCGCAGATAGTTCCGTAATCGGGTTGATCGCGGACAAGATCGAGACACGATGTTAACGCCTCACTAGGGAGAGGGCTGGGTGGAGCAATCCGATGAGGTAAAGCCGGACATGGCTGTGCTTGGTAGCGGCGGTGGATATGAGCAGGGCGAAAGCGGAAATCATGCGTTGCGACCATGATACCCAAATCAGTTGCTAAATGCGGAGCTGAGCTGAGTCTCACCCGTATTCGGATTCAGCCGCGCCGCGTTCACGGTTCGCTCGCTGGCGGGCATGGTGCTGGACATCATTGCCCCTGACCTCGCCCGTCAATGGACGCCTGACAGCAGGTCCGCCAATCGGGCCAGATCCTCCGACGCGGGTTTGCGCAGAAGGTCCGCCAGCGTTTGCAGTTGCTCCTGCGACCTGCCGGCGCGGAACTCCCCGATCGCTCCCGGGTCGTCGGCGGCTTCTCTGGCAAGCGATTCGGTCAGCGTTCGCCAACGGCCGCGCGATGACCAGGCCGACGGCGCGCCGGCCGGCGCCGGGGGCGCATGACCGGTTATCGCGTCCCTTGCCCGCATATCCCCAAGTACCTCGTCGAACATCTCGATTCCGCAAAGTGCGTGCACGAGGCCGACCGTGGAGATCGTTTCGAAGACAAGCTCGTACAGATCCGAGTCGCATTCCCCGTCATGAAAAACCACGTCGAAGGCGGGCGACAGCCGATCCATGAGGTCCCGGGTGTTGCGCTGCGGCACCAGGCGGTCGAACGGCGAATGATAGAGGCGAATGCGGCTCTCCCGGGCCGCGAGCGCCTGCGCCGGATCGACGATGTTGGTGAAGCTGTTGAGTTGGAGCAGTGTCCTGAGCGCGTGGTACCGTCGTCAAAGAACTGACCCGCAAAATCAACGCCTTCGTGGAGCAATACAATGCACAAGCCAGCCCCTTCGCCTGGGTCGCCACCGCCGAATCGATCCTCGCCAAAATCGAACGAATTTGCTCATTTATTTCCGGGACACGACACTAGTTGCCGATTTCTCCAGGGCCGAAGAAGAGCATCACGAACTGTTGCGCCTGTGCTGGGCGCGGGACAAGCGCGGGGCCAAGAAGCTGCTGAAGACGCATATTCTGACGACGGGCAGGGGACTTATTCGCGCGTTCAAGGCTGTCGCCTGAGCATGGACGCCGGCTGCTCGAGGCAGGGGTCCGGTTGCAAGGGGCTAAGGACCGTCTCGCCGAAGACGGTTGCGCGACCGCCGCTGAATCCCGGCCGACGGAATCGCCCGGGATCGAAGGCGTTGTGGCCCTTCACCGCCTCGCTCCTTGCGGCGATGTCGCTGTCGCTGGCTGCTGCTGCCGTCGGCCAGGACCATGGACACTAGCTCGCGTATACCGTGTTTTCGGAAGCCGGGCCGGAGATCTGGGTGGTGTACGACGACGGCTCCGAAAACAGGAGGCTGGGTCCGGGCGGGGAAGCGGCCTGGTCACCGGACGGCGAGCGTCTTGCGTTCACGCTCGAGGTCGGCGGCAACAACGACATCTACATCATGAGCGCCGTGGACGGAAGCGGCCTGACTAGGCTGACCACCCATCCCGCCGACGATCACGGCGCCTCCTGGTCGCCGGACGGCTCCATGATCGCGTTCAACTCCGAGCGCAGCGGCAGCGACCAGATCTGGCGCCGGAACGTGGAAGAGGGAAACTGGGGCGCCTACCTGGTCCAGTTGACCCAGGACACCTATCACGGGCGCGTCAACAATTTCCTCTCCTGGTCCCCGGATGGACGCTGGATCGCGTTCGAGACCGACCGCGACCGGGACGATCCGGAGATCTACCTGGCGAACGCCGTGGACGGCACCAATCAGCAACGGCTGACGTTCACGCGCGCGCTCGATGAAGTCCCTTCCTGGTCTCCGGACGGGACGCGGATACTCTTCTCGTCGGACATGCACGGCGAACCGCTGAGCAGAAACTACGACATCTACATCATGAACGTGGACGGAGCGGAGCAGGTGCGGCTGACGAACACGCCCGGCGCCGCGTCCTATCCCACGATGTCGCCGGACGGACGGAAAATCGCCTATTCCTACAGCGAAGACGATGGAGAATCGTCCCGGATAATGATCATGAATGCGGACGGCAGCGGGCAGGAAGTGCTGGTGGGGAACGGCAGCATTCCCAGGTTTGCACCCAGGTAGCGATCATGGCCCGCAACCCGGCGACGCTTTACATGGGGCGGCCATTGAAGATCGGACAGTACCGGCGCAAGCGTTCCGGCCTCCGCCGGACGGTCCGAACGGTGGATTCCCACACGGAGGGGAATCCCACCCGGGTGATCATGGAAGGCGTGCCGGTGCCGCCCGGGGACACCCTGCTCGACAAACAGCGGTGGCTGGCCGACCGCGATGACGCGCTGCGAAAGATCCTCTGTTTCGAACCGCGCGGCGGCGGGCTCATGTGTTCCGTGCTGCTGATGCCGCCCCTCGACGCGGACTGCGACTTTTCCGTCATCATCATGGAACAGGAAGGCTACGTTCCCATGAGCGGCCATTGCATCATCGGCGCCGCAACGACGGTCGTGGAGACCGGCCTGGTACGGGCGCAGTCGCCGGTGACCGTCGTCCGGTTCAACACCCCGGCCGGGCAGGTGACCTGCCATGTGGACTGGGACGGCGCGGCAGCGACGTCCGTGACGTTCGACAACGTGGACAGCTTCCTGCACCGCAGCGGCGCGTCCATCGAAGTCGAGGGGTTCGGGCACGTCGAAGCCGACATCGCCTTCGGGGGAGACTACTACGCCATCGTCGACGCCGACAGTCTGAATCTGCAACTCCGCCCCGACAGGGATGGGGAGTTGATCGCGGCGTACGTGGCCATTCGCAAAGCCGTCGCGAGCCGGCTCGACATCGCGCATCCGGAACAGCCGACCCCGCTACAGCGACGCGCCTTCGAACTGCTCGACGTCGATCCGGCAAAAATGTTCCCAGTACGCGTCCAGGTTCAATAACGCTAACCGACTGAAACGATTACACTATCCGCCAATTCGGCGCGTGAAGTTCCGTTTAGGGCCGGTCGACGCGATCCGGGGTGGCTCTGCCGAGTCTGTTCCCGGATCGCGTCAACAGGTCCTGATTCACAAGCAACGAACTTCAGAAGTAGGGATCGGGTTCAATCGGCACGGCCATCGGCGCCCCGTACCACCTGACCCAAAGTTCGTCGATCACACCCGCTGAATGCAGGTCGTAAAGGAGAATGTTCAGGAAGTCGCGAAGGTCGTTGTTGCCTTGGCCGACACCGATGCTGCAATACGCCACGAAGATGGGATCGGTCAGTACTCGCCAGTTCACGTTGCGGTAGTTCTCGGTAAACCTGATGAAGAAATCCACGTTCTCGACCAGGGCGTCGGCGCGGCCCTGGGCGATGGCGCGGATCGCGTCGGCGTTGCCGTCGACGAGCAGGACCGAGGGGTTGGGCAGCCGGTCCCCGAGCAGCTCCACCGACAGGTTGCCCCTCATGTTGACCAGCGTGATGTCCTCCCTGTCGAGATCGGGTGTCGAAACCGGACATCCTCCCTCGAACGCGCCTTCAGCGCCTTAGCGCCGTAGAACGGCCGGCCGCGAACAGGGATAAAATGGAGCCGACGTCTCGGCGAGGAGAACGGCAACCGTGCCGGATGAAGATCGATTCGAACGTTTCGTGGTACGGAACAAGGACAGGCCCGGCGAATTCGAGTGGCGGCTGGACAGCATCCGGTTCATGCGCGAAGAGCTCGGTATCGGATCCCAGGCCGAGCTGCCGGACTCGCTCGGAGCCGCCCGGCGGGAGTACTCCGAACTGAAATCGAGAGTCGAACCCCCGACCGATGCCCAACGCAAGAAGGTGTCGTTTCTGTTGAAGACGACCGGCGGCGAAATGACGGGGAAACTGCACTCGGCCCGGCAGGCGGATCTTCTGATCAGGGAACTCGAGGGCGTGCACTTCGCACAGCGTGCGATGGGCGAGTTGCCGATGCATCGCAGGGAACGCGAGCGGCAACAGCGCGAGGCGGAGTCGACGAAAACGGTGGGGATCGCGATCGGGGCCGGGGTGGGCGTGGCCTTGTTGTTAAGCGCGCTCATCTGGACCGAGACCGCCCTCGTGTTGTTTTTCCTTGTCCTGGCCGCGCTGTTTGTCGTCTTCGCCAGCCTTCACGTGCTTGGGCTCTGGCGTTGAAGTGACAAGGCAACCGGCCGACCTCAAGCGCGAACGCCTTGGTCAAACGCCGCGCCCGTCATCCCCGCAGAATGTCATCTCCGATGCTGGCGACAATCCTCTGCGCCGATTCCTTCACCGAGTCCTCCTCCAGGTGCGCGTACTTGGAGGTCGTCTGCACCCGCGTGTGGCTCAGCAGCTTGCCGAACTACGGGCCCGGTGCTGGTAGCCCGACTTCCGCAACTCAGCGCCAAAACGGTCGCAAGCGATTGATTTTGGTTCATGGAGGCCGTAGGTCGGCACTACAGGGTGCCGAACGGGCGGGGTCGGCGCGGTCGTTTCAGGCCGATATTCGGGGCAGCGGCTGTTCCGGCAGGCGCAGTTTCGGTTGATCCAGCAACAGTTGGTGATCCCGTTCCGGCTGAGTGTGGCGGGGCAGCACGAGGTGGCGGCCGTCGGCGGTAGGCAGATGCACATCGACCATCTGCAGGGTGGCGAACGTTTCCAGGATCGCCCGGGGCGTCAACCCCGGCGCCCACGGCCGGGCCAGGCTCTTCAACGTGACGTGCAGGCAGTAGGCGATGAAGGCCACGAAGATGTGCGCCTCGAACAACGTCTCCCAGCGCACCCGTAGAAACGAGAAAAACGCCCGCTTGTGCGCGCGCAGCTTGTCCAGACAACGGTACAGCGTCAGTCGGATTGAGCGACACTGGATTTATTCGCCAGCCATTCAATGGCTTCGAACAGATCATCATTGCCGCGTTCGGTGCTCCGCATGGCACGGACAAGCGGGACAGCGAGATTCCAGTTCTCACGTAGGTTGGTACCCTGCCAACGGCTGTATGTTGGCTCGTGCAAGGAACCGTCCGCTATGGCGACAGCGACGACTTCCAAGTGGTTCAGCCAATCGACCACATTGCCGACGCCAGCTTTGTCGCCACCCTCAAGTTCGCGTTCGGACCACGCTTTGGCTACGCGCTGGCGATCATTCTCCGAAAGCCCTTTGAGATACTCGATACCGTTGAGCCGCGCCTCCCACCATGCACGGTTGTGAACTTCGTAGCGTAGGATGAACTCTACTGCGGAGGCTTTGGCCGCGAGGTCCTTGGCGGACTCGCGCTGGAAATAAATTGCTAAAGCGGAGACTGCCACACCTGCGAAAACCACCAGCGTTTGAACGTAGGTGGCAATCGCCGGGTCTCGAAAGATCATACAACTCCTGTGCCAGACATTGCTCAGCTCCTTTGCATGCGCGAGTGACAGTCCATCAAGGTCTACCGTAGCCAAGGCAGTGTACTTGGTCAAGACCTCTGTTATTGATGCTCTGCTGCAACTCCGTCACTGTGTCGTACAGGTTACCCGGCCTCCATACGGTGATAACCGCCACGATGACGACCACGACCGGCAGCCCGGCCGCCATTGCCCAGATGGCGTGGACCCGGTGTTGTTCGGGGAGGCCCACGCTGGCGACACCGAGGATGGAACCTTCAGCCACGATAAGCGCCAACGCAAAGAAAATCAGCGGGTTACGGACTGACTTCAACAAGGAAGCCGGCTGCGGTCAGGCATTGCTTCTCGCTTCCAGGTTCATACGAACGTAAGCGGGCAATTTGAGCCGTCATTGTCTTGGGTTTGACATTGTCGTTCCCTTCGTCGTTTCTCATGACAAAGGAGGATGACTCGATGAACGGATCAAAACGGGTAACGGTTCGCCGTTCGGCGGAGGAGTGGCGCGGGGCGGTTCGTGGAGTTGGCCGATTCGCCGGCGATTGCCGCATCTGGCTGTACACGCCGCCGTGCGACATGCGCCGTTCCTTCGACGGGCTCTCGGCGCTGGTGCGCCACGAGCTGGGGCGCGATCCCGCGAACGGGCAGTGGTACGTGTTCGTGAACCGCCGGCGCACGATGCCGGAGGTGCTGGCGTTCGATGCCGGCGGGTACTGGATCTGGGCCAAGCGCCTGGAGCAAGGGCGGTTCGCGGCGTTGGGCGGGTCCGGAGTGGGCGCGTTGGCGTTGACCCGCACCGCGCTGCTGGCGCTGCTGGAGGGCGCCGACATCGTGGTCCGGCGCCAGCGCAAGCGCTACCGGAGGCTTCGACAGTTTTCGATTGGGCGCCGGGCTGCGCTCGATGCTGTAGTAATTCCCGTAGCATTCAAGATGAGCGAAAAGAAGGGCAGGTATTGTCCATATCAATGATTTCGGGTTGTGCGAAGTCGCTACCGACGAACGCCGTCGAGTCGCCTTCCCGCTCGACAAGCTGTCAAGCTATGCGGGCGAGCCGCTTCGCGACCTCGGTCTCACCGTGGGTGCCGAAGTCATCTTCCGAAGCGATGGAAGTGGGCGCGTGGAATCTGCCCAAATCGCCTGTGCCGCCGCAGCAGGTGCTTGATCCCAACAACGTCGGCGGGGCACTTGAGCGGACGGGCTCTCAGCCTCACACTCTGCCCACGACGGTACGACGCTTCGGCGACGTTTGGCCCCAATATCCTGTTGCGCGTCCGGCGTGACAGGAACCTCAACGAATCCCAACGATTCCGCTTGGCCATCCGTGCGCTGAGGTGCCTTTCCCAGCCCTATTCCTATGGCTCGGCTTTTCGGACATTCCTTCGTCCGCTGAATCCCAGACGGTTCATGTTGGCGTTGCGCCTCCGCGAACGCGCCGTGATTTGCTCGCAGCTTTTCCACGAGGCGTACATGGAGGCGAGCGGTTCGACGCTCGTCGAGCGCGCCGACATAGCAGTGGTCCCTGCTGAACCGAGCGCCATCGACAAGCTCGAAGATATCGGGACCCATTGGGTCCGAGTGGCCAAAGCAGTCCAGCATCCTGGAGCATGGACATATGGTAAACGCCGCTTGTCTTGTGCCTTTGGCCTGGGAACCCGTTGAGTGAGGACACGTCTGCGCGTTTCGATACACGGTATACCCAACGAGGCTTCGCCTCGGATAGGAATCTGGCGGCGCGCTGGCTCGGGGTCGACGGCAGGGTAAGCGTCGTGTCCGTCGGGCAGGACATCCTGACCGGCGACTGGGACAACTGGCTGGCCAGGCTGCGGAAACTTCCGGCTTGGCTGCTGGCGGAGTTCAACTCGGAAAGCGTGCTGACGGGATGGTGTTCGCACGCGCAGGGAGACAATGCCCTTTGAAGGCACGCTGTATCGAACCGCGAAACGCCGCCATATTCAACGATGGAAAAAATACCGGCAATCACCGGAAACGCGCGTAAGTGCCTGTTTCTTTGCTCGCCGTGGATCCATGAAGGTGACGTCCCGCAAATCCATTGTTCTCCATTAGTCGCAGCCAGCCACGCAACCCGAAGATTCGAACTAGCCATTTACCCATACCTGCACAAACACTCTGCCGTTCGGGGACCGGACAGTCTGCGTCCCGTGTATTTCGCCGTTCACATAGGGAGACTCGGTCACTGTGCCATCGGCCGAGCGTCGAATTTCCGTGCCGTGAAGCACGCCGTTCACATAGGGAACTTCGAGCACGTCGCCGCCATCGGCCCATCGATAAACTCGCGTGCCGTGAATTTCGCCGTTCACGAAGGGAATTTCGATCACGTCGCCGGCGGCCAGGCGTACGATCATCAGGCCGTGAATCTCGCCGTTCACGTAGGGAGTTTCCCACACTCTTCCTTCGTCGTCGCGCCCAATCCAAGTGCCGTTCCGTTTGCCGTTCTGGATTGCGCCAGTTACTACATCGGTTACTCTGTTCTCATCGTTAGTCTCGATAGTCCATGTGACTGTGCCGGTGCCGTCGGCTAATCCGCTGGAGCAATGACCGGACCAGATTACGGTTTGAGATTGTCGTAGATACGGATTCCAGATATAACAGCCAGCGATGTTGTCCAGTTCCATCCAGCAGGCTTGTCCCTCCGGGTTGTCGGTACAGACCGACTCGGCGGTGACGCCCTCCGGCACAGTGGGTGCCTCCTGCTGCTGCGCGTCGGACACTGTCGACACTTCCGACTTACCAGGGACCACTGCGACCTCAGTGTCGCGCCGCCACGCGATCAGCCCCTGCAACAGCAGGTCCGCGCAGTCGGTTGCGTCGCGGCCATCGTAGCGGCCGCCCTCCCAAAACACGATGTTGGAGTTGCCCGCGCCGATGTTCTCAAATCACGCATCGTCGCATTGCCCGTCGTTGGCGTTTGGCCCGCTGTCATCGCCGAGCGGGTTTTGCGCGAGAACTGCGCCCGAACAGACCAATACCGCCAGCGCGATAGCTCGCGTTTTCAGTGAGTGCGCGGCACGTGACCGAGCCGTCCGCGCCGGGCGAAGGCGGCAAGGCGGGAACGCACGGCCCGAAAAAGGCCGGTCGGGATGAACCCATAGGCCCAGCGCCCCGGCGCGACAGGCCGGACGTCCGGCCCCGGCCATACGAAGCGGTTGACCTCCGTGACGATGACCCACGACGGGTCGGCGTCGAGCCCAAGGCGCGCGGCGGTGCCCGGGGGGATGGCGACAGCGCCGGCGGGATCGGCCGCTGGGCGATGGGTGATCGGGGCGACGAGCACCTCGCGGCCACCCTCGTCATCGGAATCGACCGTCAGAACCACCACTGCCGGACGGTACTTGGACCCTTCCTCGCGCCCCTGCGCCGCCTCCGTATCCCAGAGGTAGGCGTAACGTATGACGAGGCCGGGTGCCGGGTCAGGTATTGACGTCACGCACCGCCGTCAATTCGTGGTCGTACTGCGCCGCCTCGGCGGGCGGTTCGGCGCGAAGAATCGCCTCAATGTCAGCGTCGGACAGGTTTTCCACCGCAATCGCTTGCCGGTCCCGACGCTTGAGGCGCGTGTACTCCTCGGCGGACAGGATCACCAGCCGTTCGCGGCCGTTTCGGGTGATCGACAGGGGCGCCTTCAGCGCCTCGTCCTGAAACCGGCCGAAGTTGCGCTGAAACTCACGGGAGGTTACTCGCTGCATGACAGGACCCAAGGGGCGGGGGAGGGACATACAGTACAAACCGTCTGACATACCGTCAAGCGACGCAGCGCGTCGACGGGCTGCTGGGCTTGGCCGCGCTCGCTGAGAAATTGACCGGCCGACAAGTCGACATGTTGTTCGAAGATCAGTTGGAACCGGAGCCAGGAGAGCGCCCCGCGCAGGCGACGGTGCGCGAGTCCATCCTCGAAGGTGCGGTGCCCCTGTGAAGGCCCCCACCGAAAAACAGGACGCGGACGGACTCGACTGCATCTCGTGACCGAGGTCACAGTTCGCTCGCTGGCGGGCATGGTGCTGGACATCATTGCCCCTGACCTCGCCCGTCAATGGACGCCTGACAGCAGGTCCGCCAATCGGGCCAGATCCTCCGACGCGGGTTCGCGCAGAAGGTCCGCCAGCGTTTGCAGTTGCTCCTGCGACCTGCCGGCGCGGAACTCCCCGATCGCTCCCGGGTCGTCGGCGGCTTCTCTGGCAAGCGATTCGGTCAGCGTTCGCCAGCGGCCGCGCGATGACCAGGCCGACGGCGCGCCGGCCGGCGCCGGGGGCGCATGACCGGTTATCGCGTCCCTTGCCCGCATATCCCCAAGTACCTCGTCGAACATCTCGATTCCGCAAAGTGCGTGCACGAGGCCGACCGTGGAGATCGTTTCGAAGACAAGCTCGTACAGATCCGAGTCGCATTCCCCGTCATGAAAAACCACGTCGAAGGCGGGCGACAGCCGATCCATGAGGTCCCGGGTGTTTCGCTGCGGCACCAGGCGGTCGAACGGCGAATGATAGAGGCGAATGCGGCTCTCCCGGGCCGCGAGCGCCTGCGCCGGATCGACGATGTTGGTGAAGCTGTTGAGCTGAAGCAGTGTCCTGAGCGTGTCGTACCGTGCGTCCCCGTCCAGCATCCCTGCGATGAAGTCGCCGGCCAGGCCGTCGCCCTCGAACACGTCCCCACGCGCCAGACCGGTGTCCGTGTACGCCAGCAGGGGCGGCAGAATCCGGTCCGTCAGGTAGTGAAGAACCGCATCGGCGTCCGCGTACCGGCACCAGGGATTGCCGTCGCAGCTGCCGTTCAGGTGCTGCAGCGCGCCGCGAAATGTCCGGTACATGTCGTGGGGCGCACCGCCGCTATAGAGTTCCCGCACGCGCACGCCGGCGCCGCCAGCCCGGTTGGCCAACCAGACGCCGAGTGCGCTGTGCCCGCCCTGCGAATAGCCCACGATCGACACGTCGGTGTCCGCCGCCGGGTCGTGAAACACCCGGTAGTCGTCGCTGGCCGTGACGGCCGCCACCATGTCGAGGGTGTTGTTCGCGACCCGGTTCGCCATCAGGTAGGTCTCCGGTTGGGCGCCGCCGCCGCCGGCATCGCCTCCCGAACCGCCACGCCCCCAGTTGTCCGGGGCGATCACCAGGTAGCCGCGGCTGGCGATCAGGATGGGCAGCACCTGCCCGGAACCGGTGGAATCGAGCGAGCCCGGCGTGGAACCCGTGGCGTGGTTCAGGATCACGACGCGGTCCTTGCGTTCGAAGCCGCCGTCCGAGGGACTTGCCGAGCCGACATCCGGCATGGCGACGAGTCCCGTGAGCAGGGCCGGTTCGCCGTCCGGGTTCCGCGACGGGTACGACACGCTGTGGGCGACCGCGCCATAGGCCGCGCTCGCGGCCAACTCCGTCCACGAGCGTTCGGCAATCCGGCCGATGACCCTTGCCGCCACGACGGCGAGCAGGGGCGACTCGATGTCGTCCAGCAGCGATTCGGCGATGTAGCGGACGAACAGCTCGTCGACTTCGCTACGCGGCGTCACCGCGTGGTCGAGCACGGCCAGCGATTCGCCTGCGCCCCGACGGGTGGAGAACTCGAGCGCGCCCCGGTATCGGCGGCCGTCGTCGTCCACGGCGTCCACGGTAACGCGGTAGGCGGAGACATCGGCGAACGCGCAGGCGAATTTGTGATCGACGATATGGACCGCATCAGCCGTGCTGAGATCGGTCAGGGTACGACGCACCGGGACGCCGGTCGTTCCGCATGCCCCGGAGTAGGCGAACCGCAGGCCGGGGGATCCGACATGGACGATGTTCACGCCGCCGGTGTCCGGGTCGACCGTAGCGCCCCGCGCAGGGATGGCATCGAGCAGCGCAATGGGTTCCGGAGGAGTCGCCACAACGGCAGTGGTTTCGCCGCCACCGCCGCCACCCCCGCACGAGGCAAGCAGAAGAAAGAACAGCCCCAAACCCAGCCCCGCCACAAATGACGCGGCGGGTCCGAGCCGCATTAGTTCGTCCTCATGTTGCGCAGCAAGTTCAAGGGGCAGATCAAGCTGAACGGCCATGGAATCCTCCTGCCGTCGCGGCGCACTGGGCGGACAATAGGGGATCGGGCAAGGACGCCATCAGTAGCTGAAGGTGAAATCCACACCCAGGAAGCTGTCGCGCCGTGCGTCGTAGGTCAGGTCCGTCGGATCCGCGCTCACGACCACGATCGATTCCAGGCGCATGGACCAGTTCCCCGACAGGCGGCGTTTCAGGTCGAAGTTCACCGCCCGGTAATCGTGGTTCAGGTCACCCAGGATGCCCGCGATGAGCTCGGTGCCCGCCACATCGTTGAACGCGAGGAAGCCGGCGATAAAGATGTCGTTGTCCCAGGCGGTGGGAGCACGGTGGCCGCGCCCGTCGTGGTGCCACTCGGCGAGCAGGGTCAGGTCCCGCGCGGATCCGAACAGCCCGTAGAGCGTGCGTTCCAGGCCCAGGATCGAGGCGCGGTAATCCTCCTCCTGCCCCAGCAGATTGCGTACCCCGCTGCGGTGGATGGCTTCCATCTTGTAGAGCCAGGTCCCGGTCGTGAGTTGCGCGTCGATCCCGAATTGCCGGATCTGCTCGTAGTACGGGATCAGGCGCGGGACGATCGCCGGTAGCGGCTCCGATGGAGGTCCCAGGAGAAACGAGGGTTCGCGGCTGGTACCGACAAATGTGCTCAGGCCGAAATCGAGCAGGCCCGCGTAGTGACTGTAGCGGGCCGCGAAATCCACGTGGCGCTCTTCGTCGCCGCTCTCGTACAAGGCTTTCCCGTCGATGGGGAGGCCCGGCCTGAGGCGTCCGGCGGGACCCGGAAACGTTCGTTTGCGATGATATGGCAGCAGGAAGGCTTCCGTGATGCCCCAGTCACCGGAGATCGTCAGGCGCGCCATGGGCTGACCCAGCTTGAGCCGATCGCGCGGATGCTCGACGAGGTCCAACTGGTTGACGATATCCACCAAGTTGTTCAGTTCGGCCACGCCCCAGAAGGCGCGGTCCAGTCCCAGCCGAAGCTCCCAGAAATTCTCGCCCCAGTCGCCATACGTCAACAGGTACGCCTCGCGCACGTCCCCGTGCCTGCGCTGCGAATCGGCGCTGTCGTACCGGTAAAACGGGGTCAGCGTCAGACTGGAATTTTGCCCGGCATCCCAATGGAACGACGGCTCCGCGACCAGCCCACCGGTGATCGAGCGCTGTTCGGGGAAGGCCGGCGATTGCGGATACCATCGCGCCGGCAGGCTCAGGTCGCCCGAAAGATCGAGAGTCTGCGCGTCGGCGCGTGCGCCGGTCACGAGCACGAGGGCCGCGACCGTGCGACCGAATCGTTTTGCGAATTGCTCTCTTGCCATGCCGCGCGTGCCCGCAACCTGTCAGAAACCGTAAAGGTACACCAAATCGGCGATTCGGCCATCGGTACCCGGAAAAACCGCCCGCGAGCGACCGTCGGAGTTGCTACTCGTCGCCTGGCAACCGCTATATTATCCGTTGCCCAGGTACGGAATCCCGGTGGCTCCCAGATGATTAGAACGGCTTTCTTTCTCTGCCTCCTGTTGCCCGCGGCACTGTCGGCCCAGACCGGCAGGCCCAATTTCCTGATCATCGTCGCCGACGATGTCGGTATGGCCGAACTGGGCCCCTATGGCGGCGAAATCGATACACCTGCATTGAATGGCCTGGCAGAGGAGGGTATCCGGTTCACGAGCTTCTACGCCCAGATGAACTGCTCGCCCACCCGCGCGATGCTGTTGTCCGGCACGGACAGTCACCTGGCGGGCCTGGGAACCATGGGCGCGGGAATGCAAAGCCCGAACCAGGAAGGGGTGCCGGGGTATGAGGGCGTGCTCAGCGACCGCGTGGTGACCTTCGCCAGGCTGCTGCAGGACAACGGCTACCGGACCTATGCCACCGGTAAATGGCACCTGGGTTATTCGCCGGACAAACTCCCGGTTGCGAGAGGTTTCGACCAGGCCTTCACCCAGTCCGGAGGCGGTCCGGCCGACAGCCACTTCAACCTGAACGGGCGGGACAATGTGCCGGGCGGCTATTTCGAGAACGGGGTGGAGGTCACCGGGATGCCCGTGGCGGACGGTTTCTTCTCCAGCGATTTCTACACCGACAGGATCATCGAGTACCTGAGCAGCGATCCGGAGCAGGACAGGCCCTTTCTCGCGTACCTGAATTTCACCGCTCCGCACATTCCGGTGCAGGCGCCGGAGACGCATATCGACCTCTATCGGGGACGATACGACGACGGTTACGACGTACTGCGGGACACGCGCCTGGCCCGCATGATCGACCTGGGACTGTTCCCGCCCGGCACCCGGCTGAGCGAACGGGCGCCGACCGTCACGCCCTGGGATGAATTGAGCCATGCGGCGCGCCGGATAAATGCGCGCCGCATGGAGGTCTATGCCGGTGCGGTCGACAACATGGACGACAACATCGCCAGGGTGTTCGACTACCTGAAACAGGCGGGGCTGTACGAGAACACGGTCATTCTGTTCATGTCCGACAATGGTGCGGCCGGATTCTTCGGCTGGAACGAGGGACCGGCGGCTGCCAGCTATGCCAATGCGGACAACAGCATCGAAAACCTGGGGCGCGAGGGATCGGATATGTTCTACGGACCGGGCTGGGGGTCGGCGGGCAGCGTGCCGTTCAACCTGTTCAAGCGCCACGCGGCCGAGGGCGGCATTCGCGTGCCGGCGATCGTCAGCGGCCCGCGTGTCGGCACCCGGGGAGCCATCAGCCACAGCGTGCTGATGGTCAGCGATGTCGCGCCCACCATACTGGAACTGGCGGGCGTCGAACACCCGGAAGGCACCTATGGCGGGCGGGAAATCCTGCCGCTGATCGGTAAAAGCTTTACGCGGCTGTTGAACGATCCCGCGGCGATCGTTCACGGCGAGGATGAGGTGCTCGGCCTGGAATTGTGGGGGCGTATCGCCGTTCGCAAGGGCGACTGGAAGTTGTTGCGTACCGAACCGCCGTTCCGGGAAGATCGCTGGTACCTGTACAACGTGACGGAAGATCCGGGAGAAACAACCGACCTGTCCGCCGGGATGCCTGCCAAGCTCGAAGAGATGATCGCCGCCTGGGAACAATACCGAACGGAAAGCAATGTGATACCCGCGCTCGACCTCCCGTCCAGAATTCGGCCCATGTGGCTGATCGACGAAACGCCGCACCCGGACCCGATGCCGTAGGCGCCATGCGGCGCCGCGCCGCCGGCCGCGTCAGGGTTGAAGTCGCGACGGCGCCGCTGACTGCGTCCGGGTTGGAGGCGCTACCTCCGGGTTCGAGGCCACCGCGTCAGGGTTCGAGGCCGATCCCGCTGGCGTAGTCGGCCCAGTGCGCCATCAGTTCAGACTTGATGTCCGGGTGCAGGCCGGAAACGTCCCGGCGTTCGCCCGGGTCGTCCTCGAGGTTGAACAGGTCCCACTCCAGCGGCGGATCGTCCTGAGCGTTGCCGCCCGTCGCCCGGGTGACGATCTTCCACGGCCAGAGCACAAGCGCAGCCTGCCGATCGTCGGTGGTGATCCAGGGCGTCGGCCTCGTTTCCGGTGGTTCGCCGCCCCGTAACAGATCCCAGAACGACCGCCCGCGCACGGGCAGGACCTGGCGCCCCTGGAACTCTTCGGCCGGCGGAGGCGCCCCGGCGATATGCAGGAACGTCGGCAGCAGGTCCATGACCGTCAGGTACGTGCGCTCGATTCCCCCCTGGTCGGCCACATCGGGGTGCCGCACAAAGGTCGATACCTGGGTGCCTCCCGCATACATCGACGTCTTCACTTCCCGCAAGGGCGCCGTGGCGGCTTCGGCCCAGCCGATGTCGTAGGCCGTGAAGGACCATTGCCGGCCCATGTTGGCCAGGGAGTTGTCGTTGTCCGTGCGGGGCATCTCGGGCGGATAGAACGTGTCGTCGCTGCCGGCCGCGCCATTGTCCGACGAGAAGATGATGACCGTGTCGTCCAGTTCGCCGACTTCCTCCAGGAACGCCACCAGCCGACCGATGTTCCAGTCGATGTTCTCCACCATCGCCGCATAGATTTCCATGGCTCGCGCGAGCTTGGCCTGCTGCTCTTCGCCGAGGTCGTTCCACGCGGGCGCACGACCCTGGAATCCCTCCAGCGTCAACCCCGCCGGAAGCACGCCGAGTTCGGTTGCGCGGGCAACCCGCGCTTCGCGGAACACGTCGTAGCCTTCGTCATAGCGCTCCGCGTACCGGTCGATCCAGTCCTCGGGCGCCTGCAATGGCCAGTGCGGCGCCGTGAGTGCCAGGTAGCCGAACCAGGGCACGCCGTCGTCGAGGTTGCCCGAAATCTGTTCCATCATCTTGTCGGTAAAGAGGTCCGACGAATACCACTCCTCCGGCAGCGTGTAGCTCACGCCGTTTTCCAGGTAGGCGCCGTCGGGAGCGAATTCGGAGACCGGAGGGAAATTGCTGTGCGCCAGGTGATTGTCGACCGGCGGGCCCAGCGCGAACGAAAATTCGAAGCCTCGTGCGTGGGCGCTTTCTTCCAGCGTGATCCCCAGATTCCACTTGCCGGAGATATACGTGTGATAGCCCGCCGCGCTGAGGCGTTCCGGCATCGTCGCCACGTCGGGGCGCAGCGGTTCGTTGTGGATGATGACGCCGGCCTCGCGGCTTGTCGTCCCCGACATCAGGCTGGCCCGCGTCGCGGCGCAGTAGGGCGCCGAATGAAAGTTCGTCAGCCGCACTCCCTCGAACGCCAGCGTATCCAGATTGGGCGTGGAGATTTCCCCGCCAAACGCACCCAGGTCGGAAAATCCCAGGTCGTCGGCGAGGATGAACAGGATGTTCGGCCGGCCGTCCTCGACTGGAGCGGCGGGGACATCCTCGACATCGGGCGGCGATTCACTCTGGCATCCCGCCAGCACCGAAAAAACGAACACGGCACCGGCAAACTGGGAAATTCGATACCTCATTGACATGCTTCCGGACTGTAGCCAGCGCGTGAGTTTAACTCAGCGGCGCAGATGTGGGCGGTGGGTGGTTCCTGGAGGAAGGCCCGGAACCCGCCTGTGGTGGGTCTTGATTTACAGTTAATGGGAGCATGTGGCCAGTCGGGAGCGGGTCAGTTCAGCGGATTGATCCACTTTACGTTGGGGAAACGGCCGAAATCCGCATCGTTTGAATAGACGGTGTAACCGTGTTCCACGGCCAGGGCGGCGATATGGGCGTCCGTGGTCAGGTTACCCGCTGCGCCGGAGGAATTCAGCAGGTCTTTCACGAGTGGCCAGTGGGTCTGCGTGGGTACGACGATGCCGACGTTGGGTTGTTCCAGCCATTGGTCGACGTAGTACACGGCTTCCTTGAGATGGAGCGGGTTGGAGAATACGCGCCGGTTGGTTACCAATCTTACGAACCCGAGCATTGTCGGATAGCACAGGCCGACGGGATTCGCGGATGACAGCACCTCGTCCAACCAGGTGTTGGCAGCTCCGTGGAAAGAGCTTGTTTGATCGACTGCGTAGACGAGCAGATTGATGTCCGGAAGGATCAACGCGCCTCGCCAGCAAAATTGCTCGTTTCCAGTTCATCGATCAAGGCGTTCAGGCGTGTCGGATCGATTCCCGGCTTCAGCCCCAGCTTTCTCGTGGGCGTATTGAACTTTTTCGGCTTCGGGGGAGTCGACTTTACCTGCACACCGAGCCTCAGCAAGTGGTTGAGCGCGGCCTTGAAGCTCAAACCCTCGCGTTTGCGTATCGCTTCGACCTGTGCCGCCAGATCGTCGTCAATGGTCACGGTTGTACGCATGGATGTCATCATAAACATCAATATTATGATGTCAATGATTATTTTCTTGCGATGCAAAGCACGACCGGCCCATTATGCAGAGTCAAATTGATGATCAAATCATCAATTTGACATCATGCGGTGTCGCGGCGAGAATCGCCGTGCATGTTGCAACGCCACATCTCTGCTGCCGTACTGGCTGCCGCCGCCCAAAATCCCGTGGTTACCGTGATGGGACCGAGGCAGTCCGGCAAAACCACGCTTTGCCGGGCGCTGTTTCCGGATCATGAGTATGTGTCCCTGGAAGCGCCGGACACACGCCTGAGGGCCATCGAGGATCCGAGAGGACTTCTGTTCCATCAGGGCAACATCGTCATCGACGAGGTTCAGCGGGTGCCCGAACTGCTGTCCTATATCCAGGTTGCGGTAGACGAGGACCCGCGACCCGGGCGGTTTATCCTCACCGGCTCGCAGAATCTGCTGTTGATGAAGTCCGTTTCGCAATCCCTGGCGGGCCGCACCGCGCTGTTGAGACTGCATCCGTTGACACTGCGCGAGACGCTGGCGTTGCCGCCCTTCGACCTTGCCGAAGGCGTTTCGGCAAGCTCGCCGCTCCAGTCTTCCGCAGACCGTTGGGAAACCCTTTTTACCGGTTTCTACCCACGCATTCACGACAGGAAGCTTTCTCCCAGGGAATGGCTCGGCGACTATTTCCGCACCTATGTCGAGCGCGACGTTCGGGAAGTACTGCAGGTCTCGAACACACGGGCGTTCGAGAGCTTCATCAGGCTGGCCGCCGCTAGCACCGCGCAGGAAGTGAACCTGAACCGGATGGCCAGCGATATCGGTGTGGGACAGCAGACCGCGCGGCGCTGGCTCACCGCGCTCGAGGTCGGCTTCCTCGCCGTCACCCTGCCGCCGCACCATGCCAACTTCCGCAAGCGGTTGCGAAAACGGCCGCGGCTGCATTTGCTGGATACCGGGCTGATCTGCTACCTGCTCGATATTCCCGACGCCCGCGCCCTGGCGCTGCATCCCTTGCGCGGCGCCATTTTCGAATCCTTCGTGGCGAGCGAACTCGTCAAGCACTTCGCCAACCGCCGCCTCGACCCGCCGCTTTTTTTCTGGCGCGATGCGTCCGGGCACGAGATCGACATTCTGATCGACCACGGCGGCCGGCTCATCCCGGTGGAGGCGAAGTCGGGAGAAACCGTTCCGACGGACGCGGTACGGGGTCTTGCCTGGTGGACCGCGCTGCCGGCCAACCCGGCGCAGGGCGGGCTGCTCGTGCACGGGGGCAGCCGGCGGTTTCGATTCAAGGGGTTCGATGTGTTGCCCTGGTATTTCGGCTGAAAGGCTCGGCAGTTTCGCGGAATCACGCATCCGGCGGCGGCGGAGCGATGCCTCCCCAGTTTTCCGGCGTGTCCGTAGCGTGGTCGTAGATGTTGCGGCCGTTGTTCACGAAGGGAACCGCTAGGTTGAACCGTTCGCCAGTCTCCGAATGGTGGAGCGGGGCGGGTGCGTACTGCGGCAGGTAGACACGCCGCATCGAGTCGGTGGTGTTCGCCCCGCTGCTGTGGAGGTTGTAACTGGAGAACGCGATGATGCTTCCCGCCGGGGCCTCGATGGCGACACCGGGATCGTCGCCGGTGTAGCCGATGAGGTCGTTTGTCGCGGCGTCCTTGGTGTGGGTGATGATCCTGCCTTTCGTCCCGCCGCGGGAGTGGGGTAGCAGGTAGACCGTCCCGTTACGCTCGCTGACCGGATCCAGGGTGCACCAGCACGTCAGGTAGGGTTCGTGAACGGTGTCCGCGTCCATGAACTTCACGTAACCGGAATCCTGGTGCCACGAGAAATTCATGCCCTGTTCGGCGCCCTTGACGACCCATTGCTCGTTGAACAGGTAGGCCTCACTGCCGAGCGTGGCGCGGCAGACCTCGGCCATGAGATCGCTGTAGATGAATTGCCACAGCCGCGGGCTGTAACGGTACAGGTTGTTGACGAAGTATCGCTTGCTGCGGCGCGACAGCGCCTCGCCGGAGACGAGTCCGTGGTCCATGCGCGCATCCATGTAGCCGAGGAAGTACGAGCACTCCTCGCGCAGCATCCGCAATTGGTCGTCCGGTATGACCCCTTCGAGGATCATGTAGCCCTCGTCGGCATACAGTTGCCTGTTCGCTTGGGAAACGAGGTTTGAACAGACCGTAGGCATGTTTCGATCTCCGACGTGAGCCATGAACCATTGAGGCATTTACCAGCAGAACAGCGTGTTCGTCAACCGGCCGCCACCATCGACGGCCTGCGTATTGAAGTGTTCTGCAGATGTGTAGAATCGGCATTTTGGGTGGAATAATCATGCCCGAAGTCTTGGCGACAGCCGCTCAGCCATTGGGCCAGGCACGCTTCTACGCTGAACACGGCTACCTGGTCGTGGAGGATCTGCTGAATGCGGATGAATTGGCAGAGCTGGAGGCGGACCTGGTCAAGCTGGCGCGGGGCGGCTATTCGGTGGACGGGATCAGGCCCGTGCCTGCCGAGCTGAACGACACCGAAGCGCTTGAGCGCATCCTCTGTATCCACATGCCGCATTTCGTTTCGCCGGTCGTAAGGCGATTCACCGCGCACCCCCGGCTCGCGGAAGTCTTGGGAGGCATCGTCGGGGCTCACATGCAGGACGGGCACTGGAACGGCGGCGTGAAGTGCATGCAGTCGATGTTCTTCGCCAAGCCGCCCGGCAAGCCCGGCCAGGCCTGGCACCAGGATGAGTGCTTCATTCCGACGCGGGACCGAAGCCTGTGCGGCGCGTGGGTCGCCATTAACGATGCCACCCTGGAGAACGGTTGCCTGTGGGTCATTCCCGGGAGCCACCTGGCCGGGACGCTCTATCCGTCGAGGACGCACGATCGCACCGGTGAATTCGATCCGACGCCCGAGAGTTACGGTTTCGATGACAAGGGCGAGGTACCTGTTGAGTTGCGCGCCGGTTCCGCGCTGTTCTTCAACGGCTATCTGCTGCATCGGAGCAGGAGGAACGCCAGCGGCCGCTATCGGCGCGCGCTGGTGAATCACTACATGAGCACCCAGAGCCCGCTGCACTGGTGCCTCGACGAGGAACTGGCGGATGGATCGCGGCACGAGTCCGACAACCGCAGCGTCCATGTCGTGTGCGGCGAGGATCCGTACGCTTACCTGGGCTATACGGTTCCCGCGAACCCGGTCTATCTGCGCGAATACGGGGAACACGGTGGCGACTCCAGGTTCTGATGCCGGGATTGCCGTAGGTGCGCGGGATGCCGATGCACGACGGTGTCTCCGCCATGCGAAAGGGGGCGCTCTTGTGAATCATGGTTGCTGAAAGCACCCCGGGAGGTGTTCGCCAGGCAGGCGCGGCGGCGATGGTCGCCGTTGCCACGATGGGCGCGGCCAAAATACAGGCCCAGCAGGCCACCGTGGACGAGTCCGCGCAGGCGTACCGGCGTATTCATATCGATGTCGAATACTCGCCGGACGAGGCCATCGCCGGTTTCGAAGTCTGGTATTCGGACAGCGCCTTCGCGTCTGCGGAGGATGCCCAATTGCACTCCGTCATTCGAGTGGCCGATACCGCGGGTCTTGAGCGGACGCTGGCAGAAGAAGCCTACGAGGAGTGCTGGAGCGGCGGCGAACCGGTGTACCGCGACGGCGCCGGCAACCCGGTCGTAAGCCCCGATGCGACGAACTGGTCGTGCTCGCTTGGCGGCATGATCCCGAGCGTCCAGCAATGGATTGCCGTTGTCCCGGTCGGCGGCGACGGCGCGGCCCTGATCGATACGGAGAGCCTGGTGCCCGTCGCCGGGCGCACCGACACGGCCGACGAGAGGACGCCGCCGCCGGACACGCGCCCGATCACGTTCGCATTGGGCTCGGTGATTCTCTCGGCGATTGCGCTGCTCTCGATCCTGTACTGGCAGGATTCGCGCCGCGGCCGCTCCCGGGCCCGGCTCGCGCACCTGTACGTTGCGCCGGCCCTGATCGCGCTGGCGACGCTGACCTTCTATCCGATCCTCTACGGCATGTGGCTGGCGTTCACGAACGCCGACCAGACACGGCTGGGCGATGAAGCCTGGGTCGGGCTGGCCAACTTCCTCACGGTTTTCGCGAGTCCGGGTTTGTGGCGCGTGACGCTGTTCACGTTCATCTGGGCCGTCAGCAACGTCGTCGCCCACGTCTTCTTCGGACTGGCGCTGGCGCTGGCGCTCAACCGGTCGGGACTCCGGGGCAAGACGATCTACCGCACCGTCCTGCTCCTGCCCTGGGCGATTCCGGGATACATATCGATCCTGGCCTGGAACGGCATGCTGCAGCCGGACGGACTCATCAACGCGGTGCTCGATACGGGCATCGACTTTTTCGCCGGCGCCACGTCCGCCCGCGTGGTGGTCATCCTCGTGAACATCTGGCTCGGGGTGCCGTTCATGATGATGGCGTTGAGCGGCGCCCTGCAGGGGTTGTCGACGGATATGTTCGAGGCCGCAGAAGTGGATGGCGTCAGCCGGTGGGACCAGTTTCGCTACCTGACGCTCCCGAACCTCAAGGGCACTCTGGTGCCGATCAGCCTGCTGAGCTTCATCTGGACGTTCAACTCGTTCAACACGATCTACCTGCTGACGCGCGGGAATCCCTATGTGGGGTTCGGCGAGCCGGGCGCGACGGATACCCTGATCACGTACGTCTTCTCGGTGGCATTCGAGTACGGCCGCTACGGCGTCGCCGCGGCGTGGTCGGTGCTCGTGTTCCTGATGCTGGTGGGCTTTTCGTGGGCGTACATAAGGCGCACGCGGGCGACGGAGGCGGCCGCATGAGCATTTGCACGCTGGTGACGGAGGCGCTCGTATGAGTACCCGTACCATGGTGGCAGAGGTGGCCGCATGAACACCCGCAGCTTGGTGACGGGGGTCGCGGCATGAGTGCCCGCACACTGGCGGAGCGTTGGTACGTGCCGGCGGAGATCCGGGCGCTGCGCATATGGCTGCCGTTCGCGGCGCTCGTCAACCTGGTGATCGCCGGCGGCCAGATGCTGCGGGGGGAGGCAGAATCGCTCCGAATCGTTCTGACGGGAATCGTACTGTTGGTGCTGCTGCGTTTGTGCCTTCCGGACGGCAAAGGAGGCCGGCCGCGGCATCTGGCCCGCCCGGTCGGCCTGGCGATTCTCCTGCTGGGCGGGTGGTCGCTGATCCACGGCCAGCCCACGCCATTCGAAATCTGGGCGAGCTCCTGGCTCATCGTTCCGTCCGCGCTGGCGCTGTACTGGCTGTCGACGGGACTGAGCGGAACATGGGCGGTGGGCAAGGCAGGCAACGGCGTGTCGGAACTGGGGCTGGCCCGCAACCGGCGCCTGGCGCCGCGGCTGGAGAAGTTCGCCCTGCACACGTTCCTGATCCACGCGGTGGGCCTGATCGTCGTGCCGGTGGTGTGGATCCTGGATGTCGCGGTCTCGCCGGGCAACATACTCGGCGGCGCCATCGGCGACGCGTTCACTCTCGAGCATTTCCGCACGGTTCTCGGCGGCGAAAACTTCTGGTTGTGGGCACGCAATTCCGTCGTGGTCGCCGTCGGCACGACAATCGTTGGCCTGCTCTTGGCGATTCCTGCGGGCTATGCGTTCAGCCGCTACAATTTCTCCGGCCGCAAGGGCGCGATGTTCCTGTTCATGCTGATACAGATGTTCCCGGGTATCGTCATCCTCGTGCCCTATTTCATGGTCATGAAGACGCTGGGTCTGCTGAATACGAGCATCGGCCTGATCGTCGCCTACTCCGTGACGGCCCTGCCGTTCTGCGTGTGGATGCTCAAGGGATTCTTCGATGCCGTGCCGCGGGCGCTCGAAGAGGCCGCCCTCCTGGACGGCTGCACCCAGGTCGAGGTCTTCTTGCGGATCGTGCTGCCGCTGTCCCTGCCCGCGGTGGCGATCACCGCGCTGTTCTCGTTCCTCACCGCGTGGAACGAATTCCTGCTGGCCCTGGTCTTCAATACGTCCAATGACGCGTATACGCTGCCCGTGGGCCTTTCCTCCATGATCCCGGCAACCGGCCAGCAGTGGGGCGATTTTGCGGCCGCCAGCCTGGTGGTCAGCATCCCCGTGGTGGTGCTGTTCGTGTTGTTCCAGAAAGCGCTGATCCAGGGGTTGAGCGCGGGCAGCGTGAAGGGATGAGCGGGGGAGGGCAGTGTTCGAAGGGCCGGGTTCGCGAAACCACGGATTACAAAGCCAGGCTTCACAGAGCCAGCGTTCGCAGAGCCAGGGTTCACGGAGCCAGGGTTCACAATGGTTTGAGTTCATGTCGGAAGTAGAATTCATCGGCGCCACCAAGCGGTACGACGACGGCACGCTCGCGCTCGATTCGCTCGACCTGAAGGTAGAGGAGGGGGAATTTCTCGTCCTGCTGGGTCCGTCCGGCTGCGGCAAGTCGACGGCGCTGCGCGTTCTGGCGGGACTGGAGGACATCACCGGCGGCGAGGTTCGCATCGACGGCGGCAAGGTCAACGACCTGCCGCCCGGCGCGCGGGGAATCGGCATGGTCTTCCAGTCCTATGCCCTGTACCCGCACATGAACGTTCGCGAGAATCTCGCATTCGGTCTGCGGCGCGCCAGGGGAGTTGACAAGGTCGGCGAGGCGGAGATCTCGACCAGGGTGGAAGATGCGGCCGCGATGCTGGACCTGCAGGCGGTGCTGGGCAAGAAACCCAGGGAACTCTCCGGCGGTCAGCAGCAGCGGGTCGCCATCGGCCGGGCGCTGGTCCGGCGGCCCAGGGTGCTGCTCATGGACGAACCGCTGTCGAACCTCGACGCAAAGCTCCGCAACCGCATGCGCTACGAACTGCGCCGCCTGCACGAGTTGCACGGGACCACAACGCTCTACGTCACCCACGACCAGGTGGAGGCGATGACACTGGCGGACCGCATTGCCATCATCGCCGACGGCAGGCTGCAGCAACACGCGAAACCGCTGGACGCTTACCATCGGCCGGCGAATTCCTTCGTGGCGTCGTTCCTGGGCACGCCGGCGATGAACCTGATCGCGGGCGTTGCGAAGGATGGTGTCTTTACTGCGGGGGATCTGAGCTTTGCCTTGCCGGAACATCTGTCCGACTGGCAAGGGCCGGGGATTTACGGTGTCCGCCCGGAAGACGTCGGCATCGGCGACGGCAGCGGTGATGGTGACGGTGACGGCGGCATCGGCGGTGATGGCGGCGATGTTCGCTGTATAGTCGGCGGGGTCGAACGTCTCGGCAGCAATGCCATTTACCATCTCGAGGCAGGCGGCAATTGGATCAGTGCGGTGCAACATCGCTCGGGCGTCGGAGCCGTCTCGACCGATCGTGACGAACACGAAACGCTCGACGTGAATCTGGCCGTACCGACGGCGGTCCTCTTCAAGGACTAGTGCGCAATGCCCTGCGACCTGTCGCCGGCGTGGACAGCGCGATCATGAGCGTGTGGGATGCATCGGACCCGTTCGCGGACGCACGTCGCCGCTCCGGAGTGCTCGAAGGCGACTTTCTTGGCGAAAGGATTGCGTTGATCCTGCGCTACAACGACGTTCGCGAAGCCGCGTCGGATTTCAGGACCTACAGCTCCGATGCGCCGTTTCGCGTGCCCATACCCACTGAAGAGCGTGTGCGAAAGGTACGGCAGCTTCCCATCGAGACCGACCCGCCCGAACATACGGACTACAAGGCCATCGTCCAGCCGTTTTTCAGCATTTCCAAACGCCCGGAAATGGAAAGGAAAGTCGGTGCGCTGATCGGCGAGATGCTCGACGACGCGATTGACGCCGGACCCGTCGAAATCATCAACGAATTCGCGTTGCCGCTCCAGTCGCGCGCACTGACTGTCTTGCTTCGCATGCCCATGGCGGCGGCCGATGAATGGATCGATTGGGGCCTGCACGTCTTCATCGGACCCGAAGGTCATGACGATGAGAAGGGCAACGTCCTGGACCGTTACCTCAACCGGGAGTTCGACCGGGCGGGGGCCAACCCGGGCGACGATTTTTTCAGCGCATTGACGAAAGCGACTTTTCGTGGCCGGCCGCTGACGCGCGACGAGATGGTGGGCTTTGCCAACCTCGTCTTCGCCGGCGGCCGCGATACCGTTATTGCCACGGTATCGCTGACACTGGCGCACTTTGCGATGCACCCGGACGATCTCGTCAAGTTGCGCGACAATCCATTGCTGCTCCGAAATTGCGTCGAGGAAATCGTCCGGGTTGCGTCGCCGCTGACAATGATGGCTCGCGTGTGTCCGCACGACACAAACGTGCATGGAGCGCACGTGCCGGAAGATCATCGCGTTGCAATCTGTTGGGCATCCGCCAATCGCGATGAATCGGTCTTCGAGTCACCGGAAGAGCTGATCATCGATCGCAAACCCAATCCCCACGTCGCATTCGGCGCCGGTCCGCACCATTGCCTGGGCGCTTCGTACGCCCGGCTGATCTTGCGCACGTTGATCGACCAGGTCAGCCACAAGGCCGGCAGCATGGAAGTTATTGACAGCGAGCCCCGATACGAAGCCTGGCCCGCCTATCGACGACAAACGGGCTACGAGTCGTTACGGATTCGGTTCGGTGCGTGACGGCGCCGCACTCGTTCACAATCAATTCGGAATCGCTGCCGCGCGGTGCTCACTGCATCCATCCCGGTGGATGTATGATTTTCCTGTGAAGTTTCTGGTTCAGAAACCAACTCAACCGGCCGGTTCGAGATGACTGGCGGATGCCTCTGCGGCGGCGTGCGTTACCGTGTAACGGGTCCATTACGGCCCGTCGTGTATTGCCACTGCGGCCAATGCCGCCGGACCAGCGGTCATTTCGTCGCTGCCACTGCTGTGGCGAAAGATGCGCTGATTATTGAAACTGGCGAAAGTCTCGAATGGTTCGCCTCTTCGGAGATTGCGTCCCGCGGATTCTGCCGGCGTTGCGGTTCGAGCTTGTTCTGGCGCCCCAGGGGCAGAGAATACATCAGTATCATGGCTGGAACGCTGGACGAGTCCATCGGGCTGGAAGCGGTCGAACACATCTACGTATGTGACAAGGGCGACTACTATCAACTGACGGACGATCTGCCGAAACTACCGGGAGGCTGGGCAGGGTAGTCACCGGTCGTGCATGCCCTTGCCTTCGAATATGCGGGCCATGTGCTTTTCGATCCGTGCGGATCGGGTCTTGGACTGTTTCGCGCCGGTGAAGAAGAGGTTGTATCCGCGCTGCCGTCCGGGCGTCAGCGCCTTCCGGGGTGGCAGTCATGGATTTTGGTGTCGAGTCGCCGCTCCTCAAGCACGGCGCACTTTCCGACGTACGCCGTGCAGAGCCTCCTGCAAGTGTTTGTTCGGGGCGAATGCGCCTTCCAGCGCTGCGCTTAACGCGCGAAAATCCCGCTGGGACAGAGTCTGCCGCGACTCCCGGTCAATCACGGCCAGCGCTTTTTCCTTCGCCGCAGAGCGCACGAAGCCTGCCATGCTCGTGCCGGCCAGGGTCGCGGCATGCGCAAACAAGTCCTTGTCGTCCTTATCGAGTTTCAGGTCGAAGCGCGCGAGTACAGCCATGAGTCTTGCCTCTCCATGTGACCGGTACGGTATTTTGCCGTATTTTCGGAATCAGGCGGCTACTGTCAACTGACGGACGGTCTTCCCAAGGCAATGGGTCTGCGCGGTATGATTGGCCGATCATGAGCTTTACCGGTTTCGCGGGGGGCGCCGGGAGCGGGAGCAGCCCGGCGGAGTTGGCGCTGCACGAAGAATTCCTGCTCCTGTGCCTGCACGACAACAAAGGGGCGATCCGCTCGGGCAAGTGCCGGCTGGGCATTGCCGGCGCGCTGGCCGCGGAGATGTTCTTCCAGGATCTGATCGCAATCGATCGCTCCCGGCGCCGAAAGCCGGTCGTCGCAAATCCGTCGCGATGGTTGAACGATCCGGTGTTGAACGACAGTCTGCAGCAGATGCGCCACTAGACAATTCACATGCCCCGCAACATCAACCAGACCCCGGAAGAAGCCGCCCGCGATCGGATAGACGAGCGGCTGCGGCATGCCGGTTGGCTCGTCCAGAACAAGGATGGCATCGATCTCAACGCCGGTCCGGGTGTCGCAATCCGCGAATACCGCACGGATGTCGGCGCCGCCGACTACGTGCTCTTCGCCGGCGGACAAGCCGTCGGTGTGATCGAGGCCAAGCGGGACGACTGGGGCGAGAAGATCACCACGGCGGAAGAGCAGGCAGAAGGCTACGCCAAGGCCAGGCTCAAGTGGATGGCCAATGCCCGGCGCCTGCCCTTTCTGTACGAAAGCACCGGGATGATCACGCGCTTCACCAACGGGCGCGACCCCAATCCGCGCTCCCGCGAGATATTCAACTTCCACCGCCCGGAAACGCTCGGGCGCTGGATGCGGGCCGCCAGGTCGTTCCGCACAGGCATCGCCTCGCTTCCTCCCCTGGACTCCGGCGGGCTGCGTCGCTGCCAGATCGAGGCGATCGATAAACTCGAAGCGTCGCTGAAGGCCGGCCGGCCGCGCGCGCTCGTCCAGATGGCCACCGGCTCCGGCAAGACATTCACGGCGATTACGCAGATTTACCGGCTTCTCAAGCATGCCGGGGCCGGGCGCGTCCTGTTTCTCGTCGATACGCGCAACCTGGGCGAGCAGGCCGAGCAGGAATTCATGGCGTTCATCCCCAACGACGGCAACCGCAAGTTCACGGAGTTCTACAACGTGCAGCGCCTCACGTCGCCTTCGATCGCCGGTGGCAACCAGGTCGTCATATCGACAATCCAGCGCATGTACGCCAGCCTCAAGGGCGAGGATCTGGCCGAGGGCGCGGAAGAGGAACACCCGGAGGAGCGGGCATGGCGCCCCAGGAAACCGCTCCCGGTTGTCTACAACGCCGCGATTCCACCTGAGTATTTCGACGTGGTCGTCATCGACGAATGCCACCGCTCGATCTACAACCTCTGGCGGCAGGTCATCGAGTATTTCGACGCCTTTCTGATCGGCCTCACGGCTACCCCGGACAACCGCACGTACGGTTTTTTCCAGAAGAACGTCGTCAGCGAATACACGCACGAACAAGCTGTCGCCGACAAGGTGAACGTCGGCAACGAGATCTACCTGATCGAGACCCAGGTCACACAAAGCGGCGGGACGCTGAAGCCCGAACAGCTTGTCGAGAAGCGCGAACGGCAGACCCGTGCGCGCCGGTGGGAAGCGCAGGACGAACGGGCGGCGTACACTGCGAAGCAACTCGACCGCTCGGTCGTCAATCCGGACCAGATCCGAACGGTGATCCGTGCTTTTCGAGACAACTGGCAGACGATATTCCCGGATCGCCGGTATCTTCCCAAGACCCTGATCTTCGCAAAGACCGACAGTCACGCCGACGACATCATCCAGACCGTGCGGCGGGAGTTCGAAGAGGGCAACGATTTCTGCCGCAAGATCACCAACGGCGCGAAGCACCCCAAGTCCTCGCTCGCCGCGTTTCGCAACAACTTCAGCCCACGCATCGCCGTGACCGTGGACATGATCGCCACCGGCACCGACGTCAAGCCGCTGGAGTGCCTGCTGTTCATGCGGGACGTGAAGTCCCGGAACTACTTCGAGCAGATGAAGGGCCGTGGCACCCGAGTCCTTGAACCGGACGATCTCCGAAAGGTCACGCCGGACGCCGCGGCCAAAACCCACTACGTCATCGTCGACGCGGTGGGCGTCACCAAGTCGGTAAAGACCGCGAGCCAGCCGCTCGACTCCAAACCCAGGGTCAAGTTCAAGGACCTCGCCATGGGATTGATGATGGGCGACCGCTCCGAGGAAACCGTCAGCTCGCTCGCCGCGCGTCTCGCACGGCTTGACCACCAGCTCGGTGTGAAGGATCAGGAAAAGATCGCGATCGCGGCGGGCATGTCCCTCACCGCCATAGTCCGCGACCTGTTCGACGCCATCGACCCGGACAAGGCCGAGGCCGATGCTAGGGCCGCGGGCCATTCCGAGCCGGACGAATCCGCCATGCAAGCTGCGCGGGAGGAACGGATCAAGCGGGCGGCCGATGTCTTTACCGGCCCGCTTATCAACCTCATGGACACGATCCGGCGCGACAACGAACAGACCATCGACCACGACAACCTCGACGAGCTGCTGCGCCCGGAATGGGCCGGCGATGCGGACGAAAACGCAAGGAAGATCGCGCGGGATTTCGAGGCATACCTCAAGGAAAACCGCGACGAGATCGAGGCGCTCACAATCTACTTCAACCAGCCCGCCCGCCGGTCAAGCGTCACCTACGCCATGATCAAGGTCGTGCTCGCCAAGCTGGAGGAAGATCGCCCGCGTCTTGCTCCGCTAAATGTCTGGCGGGCCTATGCCCATCTCGACAACTACAAGGGTGAGAATCCGATCGGGAAACTTCCGGCGCTTGTCGCCCTGATCCGGCGCGTCTGCGGCCTGGATGAAACGCTGACCCGCCATTCCGACCGGGTGCGGCGGAACTTCCAGAACTGGATTTTGAATCGTCACGCCGGCGCGGGCGAGAAGTTCTCCGAGGAGCAGATGGCTTGGCTGCGCATGATTCGGGACCACCTCGCGACGTCCATTGCCATCGAGCGCGACGATCTGGAACTCGCGCCCTTCGATGCCCATGGGGGCCTGGGGCGGATGTACGCGCTGTTCGGCGACCGCATGGACGGCGTCATGGCCGAGGTGAACGAGGCGCTGGCGGCATGACGGAGCGCCTATGGGATATTCCGCCGACTTGGAAATGGTCCGTCATCCGGGAATTGGGCGATGTCGTTTCGGGTGGGACACCTTCCACAAGAGTCCCCGAGTATTGGGGAGGCGATGTAATCTGGTTCGCGCCGTCAGACCTGACCGGGTACAAGCAGAAATTTATCGCTCGCGGCGCCAAGACTCTCTCAGATGCGGGCCTCGCCAAGTCGTCTGCCAAACTCATGCCCGCGGGTAGCGTGATGTTTTCGTCACGTGCGCCTGTGGGCTACGTGGCCATCAACTCCCAGCCATCTGCGACTAATCAAGGTTTCAAGTCGATCATTCCGCACGGAGAGTTGTTCAACGAGTACCTCTACCACTACCTGCACGCTGCGAAGCACATCGCTGAAGAGCGTGCAACCGGTACCACGTTCAAGGAGCTATCGGGCTCTGCATTCAGCGCTTTGCCTGTTCCCGTTGCCCCAGCCAACGAACAGCGCCGAATCGTCGAGAAGATCGAGGCGCTGTTCAACGAAATCCGCAGGGGCGTGGAGAATCTTCGGGCCGCCAAATCCACGCTCGACCTGTACCGCAAATCACTGCTGAAGTCTGCCTTCGAGGGCCGAGTCACCGCAGACTGGCGGGTGCGCAACCCCGATAAGTTGGAGGCTCCCGAGGCCCTCATTGCCCGCATCCGCAAGGAACGCGAGAGGCGCTACCGGGACGCCCTTGGCGAATGGGAGAAGGCGCTCGCCGAATGGCGGACCAATGGCGAAGAAGGCAAGAAACCGGTCAAGCCCAAGCGCCCAGCGGTCTTCAAGCTGTCAGACAAATCAGGTCGCGCACCATGGCCAAAAGCCCAGGTTCGTGCATTGGTCGGCGCGCCGCTGGTGAACGGTCGTTCTGTAAAGGGCAAGGCGGGAGGCTTTCCCGTACTACGTCTCACGGCACTAAAGAATGGCGAGATAGACTGTGCGGAGCACAAAGAAGGCAATTGGACCCACGAAGATGCGCGCCCCTTCCTGGTGGGTCGCGACGACATTTTTTTGGCGCGCGGTAACGGGAGCAAACGTTTGGTTGGCATTGCCGGCCGCGTGCTGGGCAACCTCAAGCCCGTGGCATTTCCTGACACAATGATCCGGGTTCAGATCGACAGGAGCGTAGTGCGACCTGACTTCTTTATCCTGATGTGGAACTCCCAGGCCGTGCGGCAGCAAATCGAACAAACTGCGCGAACAACGGCGGGCATTTACAAGATAAATCAACAGCATGTGCTGGGGTTCACATTGCCTCTGCCTGGCTTGAACGAGCAAGCAGAAATTGCTCGCTTGCTTGGCTACCGCCTTGACGCCGCCGATGTGCTGGACACGGAGATTGATCAGTCTCTCGCCCGCGCAACACTGCTCCGCCAATCCATTCTCAAGAAAGCCTTCGCCGGCCAACTCGTTCCCCAGAACCCCAACGACGAACCTGCCGCAGCCCTTCTACAAAAAATTGCGGGCGAGAGATCGTCGCGCAATCCAGAGCAACAGAAACGCAAGGTAGCGATCGCATGAGCGGCCGCTACGACGCCACCGGCAACGCGGAGGCGCAGTTCGAGCCAGGGTCGAATGACCGTGTGCTGGCGAACAAACTTGGCGTTTCTGACGTGGACGAAATGGACGACATCGAACTGGTCCTGCTGAAACGGCTTTATGATGTGGTCCTCGGCTCGGTCGCAGCGGGTCAACGCCTCACCGCTGCCGATATTCGTGAGTGGCATCGTTGCTGGCTGGGCAGTGTCTACGTGTGGGCGGGCCAATACCGCACACTCAACATGAGCAAGGCGGACTTCACATTTGCCGCCAGCGGTCAGGTGCCGAGGTTGATGGACATCCTGGACAAGGAGGTTCTTTCAGTCCGCACTCCCTGTGTGGGCATGTCCGAAGAGCGACTAGCCGACGCGATCGCCGTCGTCCACGTCGAGCTGATACTGATCCATCCCTTCCGGGAAGGAAATGGGCGGCTGTCGCGCCTGGTCGCAAATGTGATGGCGTTGCAGGCCGGTCGGCGTCAAATGGACTTCACGCCTTGGGATGAATACAAGGGCGGTTACGTTGCCGCCATTCAGGCTGGCCTGAGCGACTACGAACCCATGAAGGGATTCGTCAAGCGAGCTCTACGCGAGGCGGACGAGAAGCCAGATGCTTGATTCTCTCTTCGATCTCCCGCACCGGCTTTCCGGTCTCGATCGCCGTCGAACTGGCCACCGAGCGAATCGTCTGTCGCTCTGCCTTCGCGGGGTCGCGCAGGTGCGGATTCGTCTCGGCGAGTGACTTGCGTTTCATGCGCATACTTTAGCAATCCAGGTTGCGATCCCTCAACCCATACGACACCCATACGACACCAATCCAGCACGGGAGATCAACAATTTGAATACGGCATCCATTGCTTCCAGGGTTTGGAGTTTCTGCACCACGTTGCGTGACGATGGCGTCGGTTACGGCGACTACCTGGAGCAGCTCACGTACCTGATCTTCCTGAAGATGGCGGACGAATACGCCAGGCCCCCGTACAGCCGCGACGTCGGCGTGCCCGATGGCTACGGCTGGGCGAGTCTCACCGCCCGCACGGGCGCAGAGCTCGAGGCGCATTACGTCTCGCTCCTGCGCAAGCTCGGCGAGCAGAGAGGGATGCTCGGGCAGATCTTCACCAAGGCGCAGAACAAGATCACCGACCCGGCCAAGCTGTTCCGTCTGATCGACATGGTGGACGGCACCAGGTGGGTGACGCTCGGCGCGGACGTGAAGGGCGACATCTACGAGAGCCTGCTGGAGCGCAACGCCGAGGACACCAAGTCCGGCGCCGGACAGTACTTCACGCCGCGCCCCCTGATCCGGGCGATGGTGGCCTGTGTGCGCCCCGAACCGGGCAAGACCATCGCCGATCCCGCGTGCGGGACGGGCGGATTCTTTCTGGCTGCACAGGACTTTCTCGCCAATCCCGAGAATCACGCGCTCGACCGGGACCAAAAGAAGTTCCTGAAGCATTCGACATTCCACGGCAACGAGATCGTCGCCAATACCCGGCGGCTCTGCCTGATGAACATGTTCCTGCACGGCATCGGCGAAATGACCGGCGAGTCGGCCGTTTCGCCCGCCGACGCGCTCGTCTCGCCGACGCGCAGTACTTTCGACTACGTGCTCGCCAATCCGCCGTTCGGCAAGAAGAGTTCGATGAGCTTCACCAACGCCGAAGGGGGGCAGGCGACCGACAGCCTGACCTACAACCGGCAGGATTTCTGGGCGGCGACCTCGAACAAGCAACTGAACTTCGTGCAGCACATCCGGACCATGCTCAAGACAACGGGACGGGCGGCCGTCGTGGTGCCGGACAACGTGCTGTTTGAGGGCGGGGCGGGCGAGACGGTTCGGCGGAGACTGCTCCATACGACCGACCTGCACACGATTCTGCGGCTGCCGACAGGCATCTTCTACGCGCAGGGCGTCAAGGCGAACGTGATCTTCTTCGACAACCGGCCGGCCAGCCCCGACCCGCAAACCTCAAGGGTCTGGTACTACGACTACCGGACCAACGTGCACCACACGCTCAAGCAGAAACCGATGACCTACCGCCATCTGCGCGATTTTGTCTCGTGCTACAACCCGGGAAACCGGCACGACCGGAAGGAAACCTGGAGCGCTGGCAACCCGGATGGCCGATGGCGCGCGTGGTCCCGCGACGATCTCCTGCAGCGCGACAAGGCGAGTTTCGATGTGTTCTGGATCAAGGACGCATCCCTGACCGATCTCGAAAACCTGCCCGAACCCGAGGTGCTGCTGGAAGAGATCATGGAGCGCTTGCGCTCGGCCCTGAGCAGCTTCGAGTCCGTAGATGCGCGGTCCAGCGAGTCGAGCATGGCATGCAGGGGTTCGGCAGCGAAATAGCCCCGGATGTCATCTTTCGAAAACCGCGAAACGAATCGGTGGCGAGTCGACAAGGCGGCAAGAAAACCGGAACAAGCACCAACTGCAATTGCAACCATGGCGCTTCCTGGCAGCCGGAGGCAACCCAAGGCAACAAGGAGCTGGCTCCCCGGGCCGGACTCGAACCAGCGACCAATCGGTTAACAGCCGACCGCTCTACCAACTGAGCTACCGGGGAACACTGCTCAACGGGGGCGCATTCTGAAAGAAGCCCCTCTCGAAGTCAAGGATGAGAAGTTAATTGTTTTTATAATTAATTAGATACATTTTAAATATAAACTACTTTATTAAAATTCTATTTCGAGCGTCGCTCCGACGGCTTATCATTGAATCCCATGGCCCGTAATCTTTCGCCATTGCATCGCGTTCGTGAGAGCAACGTGCAGGCCAAACCATTCGAGCTTGTCGCGGACTTCGAGCCGGCGGGGGATCAGCCCGAGGCCATCGCATCGCTCGTGGACGGCATCCGGTCGGGGTTGCACCGGCAGACCCTCCTTGGGGTCACGGGTTCCGGCAAGACCTTCACCATGGCCAACGTGATCGCCGCGCTGCAGCGTCCGACGTTGATCCTTGCCCACAACAAGACACTCGCCGCACAGCTATACGGCGAGATGCGCGAATTCTTCCCCCACAACGCGGTGGAGTATTTCGTCTCCTACTACGACTACTACCAGCCGGAGGCGTATCTGCCGACCAGCGACACCTACATCGAGAAGGACGCTTCCATCAACAGGCACATCGAACAGATGCGCCTTTCCGCCACCAAGGGGCTGCTGGAGCGGCGCGACACGGTCATCGTGGCGACGGTGTCGGCCATCTACGGCCTGGGCGACCCCGAGGCCTATCACGGCATGATGCTGCACCTGGTCCGGGGGGAGCGCATCGACCAGCGCAAGATCCTGCGCCGGCTCGCGGAATTGCAGTACACGCGCAATCCGATGGACCTGAGCCAGGGAACGTACCGCGTACGCGGCGACGTGATCGACATTTTTCCCGCCGAATCGGAGCGTGAGGCGGTGCGCGTGCAACTGTTCGACGACGAGATCGAGGGGATCATGTTCTTCGATCCCCTGACCGGAGCGGTCGACCGGCCTGTGCCCCGCGCAACGATCTACCCGAAGACCCACTACGTCACGCCCCGGGAAACCCTGCTCGCGGCCGTGGACGTGATTCGGGACGACCTCAGGGAGCGCCTCGCGGAACTGCGCGCGGCCGACCGCCTGGTGGAGGCGCAGCGACTCGAGCAACGAACCCGCTTCGACCTGGAAATGATCATGGAGGTGGGGTACTGCGCCGGCATCGAGAACTATTCGCGCTACCTGTCGGGCCGCGACCCCGGGGAGCCGCCGCCCACGTTGTTCGACTACCTTCCGCCGGACGCCATGCTGTTCGTGGACGAAAGCCACGCCACGATTCCGCAGCTCGGCGGGATGTACCGCGGCGATCGATCCCGCAAGGAAACATTGGTGCAGTACGGATTCCGCCTGCCCGCCGCGCTGGACAATCGGCCGCTTCGCTTCGACGAATACGAGCATCTGGCGCCGCAGACCATCTTCGTTTCGGCAACGCCCGGACCCTACGAGCGGGACCGCGCAGACCAGGCGGTGGAGCAGGTGGTTCGGCCCACAGGACTCGTGGACCCGGAGGTCGACGTACGCCCCGCCGGCACCCAGGTCGATGACGTGCTCTCGGAGATATCGGAACGCGCGCGACTGAAGGAACGGGTACTCATCACCACCCTGACCAAGCGCATGGCGGAGGACCTGACGGACTACCTCCAGGAACACGGCACACGCGTTCGATACCTGCACTCGGACATCGATACGGTGGAACGCACGGAGATCATCCGCGATCTGCGCCTGGGCGAATTCGATGTCCTGGTTGGGATCAACCTGTTGCGCGAAGGGCTTGATATGCCCGAGGTTTCCCTGGTGGCGATATTCGACGCCGACAAGGAAGGTTTCCTGCGCTCGGAAGGGTCGCTGATTCAGACCGTGGGCAGGGCTGCCCGGAACATTCGTGGTACGGCGATCCTGTATGCGGACCGGGTGACCGGGTCCATGGAGCGGGCGATGGCGGAAATGGAGCGCCGCAGGAAAAAACAGCTCGCCTACAACGAGGCCCACGGCATTCAGCCGAAGTCCATCCTCAAGGCGGTCCCAGACATCATGGAAGGCGCGCGGCCGGCGGGCCGCAGGCGGCGGCGCGGCCGCCAGCCGGACACGGCACGCTACACGAGGATGAGTCCGGAGGAAGTCGTGCGGCGAATCGACGCGCTGGAAAAACGCATGTATCGGCACGCCCGGGACCTCGAGTTCGAAGAAGCGGCAAAACTCCGCGACGAGATCGGCGAGGCGAGGCGGGTGGGCCTGACCCGCACGGACGGTCACGGTACAGGTATCCGATCGGAAAGTCCCAACCCCTGACCAACCCGGCCCCGGCAGCCATAATAACCGCCGGAATATCGGCACGGACACTTGAGTAATTCGGCCGGAAATGGTTATGGTTCGCACCGCAGGCGCGTAGCTCAGCGGTAGAGCACCACCTTGACATGGTGGGGGTCGGTGGTTCGATCCCACTCGCGCCTACCAGTTGACGGGACCGGGGGCTCGCGCCCCCGATTTCGCACCCCGATTTCGCACCTCTTGTGCTGGTCCGATCCGGGACTTACAATCTCGGCCCGCCCGCGGTGGTAGAATGAACCGGCCGCGGGCGCTGGATATCGGACGGTCGTCGGCCCAGGCGAGTGGCAGTGAATGCGCTCGACCGGCGCCACGGCCGCCATGCATTACGGGTTCAGGTAACAGGGAGCACAAACTATCGTTCAAACGAAGCGTATTCGACGCAATGACGAAATCACCGCCGTGCAGGTCCGGGTGATCGGAACGGACGGCGATCAGGTCGGGATCATGCCCTTTGACGACGCGCTGGCACTGGCGCAGAACGAGAACCTCGACCTGGTGGAGGTCGCGCCGAACTCGGATCCACCGGTATGCCGAATCATGGATTACGGCAAGTTCGTCTTCGAGCAGCGCAAGAAGGCGCAGATGGGGCGGCGCAAGCAGAAGCAGATTCACGTCAAGGAGATCAAGTTCCGGCCGGGTACGGAAGAGGGCGATTATCAGGTCAAGTTGCGGAATCTGATTCGATTTCTCACCTCCGGCGACAAGACCAAGGTGACCCTGCGCTTCAGGGGACGGGAAATGGCGCACCAGGAACTGGGCGTCCAGCTTCTTGAACGGGTACAGAGGGACTTGGCGGAATACGGCACGGTTGAGCAGTTTCCGCATCTTGAACACCGGCAGATGGTGATGATTATCGCGCCGAAGAAGCACCAGCGTTGATCGCTGGGCTCCGGGAGGAGAGGGCAATGCCCAAGCTCAAGACCAATCGCGGGGCCGCCAAGCGGTTCAGACGCACCGGAAAGGGAGGCTACAAGCGTAGCCAGTCCTACATGAATCACATCCTGACCAAGAAGAGTTCGAAGCGCAAGCGTCAACTCGGCAAGACACTGCAGGTCGCCGACGCCGATACCGGGGCGGTCAGGAAGTTGTTGCCCTATAGCTGAGGTGAGTCATGGCTAGAGTCAAACGCGGTGTCGTCGCCAAGGCGCGCCACAAGAAAATCCTGCGCCGGGCGAAGGGCTACTACGGTGCGCGCAGCCGCACGTACAAGGTCGCCAAGCAGGCGGTCATCAAGGCCGGCCAGTACGCGTACCGCGACCGCCGGCAGCGCAAGCGCCGGTTCAGGGCGCTGTGGATCACCCGGATCAATGCCGCGGCACGGCTGCACGGCCTGTCCTACAGCCGGCTGGTCAACGGCCTCAAGCGCGCCGATATCCAGGTGGACCGCAAGGTTCTGGCCGATATCGCGGTCCACGATCCGGAGGCATTTGGCGCCATCGCGGAAGCCGCCAGGGACGCGCTGGCGTCCTGACCGAAGCGGACCGCCCCCCGGCATTCCCCGTGGCCCGCCCGGCCGGACTGCTTGAACAGGCGCGGGCCGCCGTACAGGCGGCGGGCGACCTGGCTGCGCTGGACGCGGTCCGCGTCCGGTACCTCGGGCGCAAGGGCCTGATCACCGCCGGGCTCAAGGGGCTCGGCAGTCTGCCCGTCGAAGAGCGAGCCTCCGCCGGCCGGGAAATCAATCGCGTCAAGCAGGCCGTCATCGTTGACATCGCTGCGCGCCGGGAACGGCTGGAAGCGGCGAAAATGGAAGCGGAACTCGCCACCCGGGTCGATGTCACCCTGCCCGGCCGCGGTCAACCCGTGGGGGCGCCGCACCCGGTGTCCCGTACCCTGCGGCGGATCGTCGATATTTTCGGCGCCGCCGGCTTCGGGGTGCGCAGCGGTCCGGAGGTGGAGGACGATTTTCACAACTTCACCGCGCTGAACATCCCCGAGAACCACCCGGCCAGGGCGATGCATGACACCTTCTACCTGGATACCGGGCACGTCCTGCGAACCCACACGTCGCCGGTGCAGATTCGCGCGATGCGCTCGGAGGGGGCGCCGATCAGGATCATCGTGCCGGGACGGGTCTACCGGCGGGATTACGATCTGACGCATACGCCCATGTTCACCCAGGTGGAAGGGCTGGCGGTCGACAGGGGGATCAGTTTCGCGAACCTGAAGTCCGTCCTGTACGAATTCGTGTCCAGCTTCTTCGAGCGCGACGTGGAATTGCGGTTCCGGCCGTCCTATTTCCCGTTCACGGAGCCGTCCGCGGAGGTGGACATACGCTCGGAATCCGGCAAATGGCTGGAGATCCTCGGCTGCGGCATGGTGCATCCGAACGTGCTGCGGCACGTGGACGTCGATCCGGAGAAATTCACCGGCTACGCGTTCGGCATGGGCGTCGAGCGTCTGGCAATGCTCCGTTACGGAGTCGGGGATCTGCGGCGCTTCTTCGAGAACGACCTGCGTTTCATCGAGCAGTTCCGCTGAGGGTCGACTCATGCGTATCGACATCGAATGGCTCGGCGAAATGCTTCAGCGGGACCTGGACGCGGACCAGCTTGCCGAGCGGTTGACCCTCGGGGGGCTGGAGGTCGAACCCGTGCGGCTGGCGGACACGGACACGGACACGGACACGGACACGGAGGGCGCCCCGGCAGTGGACGGCGTCATTCTCGACTTCGACATCACTCCCAACAGGGGGGATTGTTTCAGCGTCCTCGGGATTGCGCGGGAGGTGTCCGCGCTCGACGGCGCCCGCATGGAACCGCCAGCGGTGCCGCAGGTTCCGGCGTCCGTGGAGGATACCTTTCCGGTGACGCTGGCCGCGCCCGCGGCGTGCCCGCGCTTTGCCGGCCGCGTCATTCGCAACATCGGGCCGGGATGCCGCTCTCCGGAATGGCTTCGGCTGCGCCTGGAGCGGGCGGGGCTGCGCGCCCTGCACCCGGTGGTGGATGTGACGAACTACGTGATGCTGGAACTCGGCCAACCGCTGCACGGCTACGATCTGCACGCGCTCCGCGGCGGCCTCTCCGTCCGCTTTGCCGAAGACGGCGAGGCGTTGACGCTGCTGGACGGCAACCGCGTCGATTTGCAATCCGATGTGCTGGTGATCGCGGACGAGTCGGGCGCGATCGGGCTGGCGGGCATCATGGGCGGGCAGGGCACGGCCGTGTCGGAATCCACCCGGGACGTGCTTCTCGAATCGGCCTTCTTCTCGCCGGACTCCATCGCGGGCCGGCCGCGGCGGTTCGGCCTGCACACGGATGCGTCGCTGCGCTTCGAACGGGGCGTGGACCCCGTGCGCCAGGGACGCGCCATCGAACGGGCAACGGAGTTGCTGCTGGACATCGCCGGCGGTGAGCCGGGTCCGCTCGTCGAGGAGGTGGCCGCGAAGGAGTTGCCGCAAAGAAAACCCGTTCTGCTGCGGATGGAACGGCTGAACACGATGCTTGGAACGGGCCTGGAGCCCGGCGAGGTGGAAGCGCAGCTTGGTCTGCTCCACATCGCGGCAAGCCGCGAGAAGAATGGATGGTCCGTCGTGCCCCCGGATTTTCGCTTCGACCTGGAGATCGAGGAAGACCTGGTGGAGGAAATCGGCCGCATGACCGGCTACGACAATATCCCCGTGGTTGCCGAGCAAAGTCCGCGGCATGTGGGGATGGCAACGGAAACCGTCTTGTCCGAGGAGCGAATCGCCGACACGCTCTGTTCGCGCGGGTACTCCGAGGTTGTGACCTACGGCTTCGTCGACCGGGAACTGGCCGACGCCGTGAACCCCGGCGCGGACCACGTGAGCCTGACGAATCCCCTGTCGCAGGAGATGGGGGTCATGCGGCACTCGCTCTGGCCCGGACTCCTGCTGGCCGCGCAGCACAACCGGAGCCGCCAGCAGCCGCGGGTGCGGCTGTTCGAGATCGGCGCGCAGTTCGGCCGCGGAACCGGCGGAGTGCGCGAAAGCCGGGTACTGGCCGGTCTCGCGATCGGCGCGCACCGGCCGGAGCATTGGGAGGGCGGTGCCCGGGACGTGGATTTCTTCGACGTCAAGTCCGATGTGGAGGCGATCCTGGCGTTGGCGGGCCGGAGCGGCGACATCGAGTTTCAGCCAGCCGATCACCCGGCTCTGGCCGGCGGCCGGAGTGCCCGCCTGACACTGGCGGATGACGCCGTCGGCTGGCTGGGCGCCCTGCATCCCCGCTTGCAGGGGCGAATGGGCTGGAGGCGGCCGGCGGTCCTGTTCGCCATGCAACTGGACCGGTCGGCCCGGGCCAGTATCCCGCGATACAGGGAGTATTCGAAGTTTCCCTCGCTGCGGCGGGATATCGCTGCCGTTGTCGACGACGGCGTGTCGGCCGACCGGTTGCTGCGGTGCGTCCGAAGCGCTGCCGGAGACGCGTTGCACGAGGTGACAATTTTCGATATCTACCGGGGCAAGGGGATAGATTCAGGACGAAAAAGTGTCGCTTTGGGCTTGATTTTACAGGACAGATCACGCACTCTTACCGACGCGGAGGCGGACCGGATCGTGGTGTCCGCAACGCGGCAACTGGAGCGCGAACTCAAGGCGGCCATCAGGGAATAGGCGGTCATTCATGGCGTCATTGACCAAGGCGAAAATGGCCGAGTCGTTGTTCAACGAACTCGGTCTGAACAAGCGGGAAGCGCGCGAGTTGGTGGACACGTTCTTCGAGGACCTGCGGGCCTCGCTGGCGAGCGGCGAGCAGGTCAAACTGTCCGGATTCGGCAATTTCGACTTGCGCGACAAGAATCAGAGGCCGGGGCGAAACCCCAAGACCGGTGAAGAAATTCCCATTTCGGCACGGCGCGTGGTGACCTTCCACCCCGGGCAAAAGCTCAAGACACGAGTCGAGGTCTATGCTGGAACCAGGGGATAACGCGGAACTTCCCCCGATCCCGGGCAAGCGCTACTTCACCATCGGCGAAGTGAGCGAACTGTGCGCGGTCAAGCCGCACGTCCTGCGCTACTGGGAGCAGGAATTCCCGCAGCTCAAGCCGGTGAAGCGCCGCGGCAACCGCCGCTACTATCAGCGCCAGGATGTTCTCATCATCCGCCAGATCCGCAGCCTCCTGTACTCCGAGGGCTTTACCATCGGCGGAGCGCGGCAAAAACTGGCCGGCGACGAAGCGCGCACCGATCTCAGCCAGAGCCAGCAGATCATCCGCCAGGTGCGCAGCGAACTGGAGGACGTGCTGCGGTTGCTGCGCAAATAGCGCCTTTCTCACGCACCGGACTATCCCGGACCCCACCGATTTCGCTAAACTTGCGTTCAGCCCGCAATGCTCGCCCGTGAACGCTGCGCGCGTACGGTGACGGCTTTCCGGTGAGTTGAGCTGGCAACGGTCGGGGTGTGGCGCAGCCTGGTAGCGCACTTGCATGGGGCGCAAGAGGTCGCTGGTTCAAATCCAGTCGCCCCGACCACTTCAGCCTTTCGACGGCTTTCCGGCCGGCGTCGAAAGGCCCTGACCCCAACGACACTGGCAGGGAAGCGGGTATGGCTGCAAAGACGCCGCGCGATCGCGGCGAAGTGGATCCCAGGCGGTATTCCCGCGTGGTCGTTGACGGGCTGGAGCAGGCTCCGAGCCGGGCCATGCTGCGCGCGGTCGGCTTCCGGGACGAGGATTTCTCCAAACCGCAGGTGGGCATCGCTTCCACCTGGAGCATGGTGACGCCCTGCAACATGCATATCGGCGGGTTGGCGGATCTGGCCGGCGCGGGCGCTGACGGGGCCGGCGGCAAGAGCGTCGTCTTCAACACGATCACCGTCTCCGACGGCATTTCCATGGGAACCCGGGGAATGCGCTACTCGCTGGTTTCCCGGGAGGTCATCGCCGATTCCATCGAGGCCGTGGCAGCCGCCGAAGGGTTCGACGGCCTGGTCGCGATCGGCGGGTGCGACAAGAACATGCCGGGGTGCGTCATGGCCCTGGCGAGACTGAACCGGCCTTCGGTGTTCGTTTATGGCGGCACGATCCAGCCGGGTCCGAAACACCGTGACGTGATTTCCGTATTCGAGGCCGTGGGCGGCGTGGCCGCCGGGCGGATCAGCGAGGACGAGCTGCACGAGGTCGAGTCCACGGCCATACCGGGGCCCGGATCGTGCGCGGGGATGTATACCGCCAACACCATGGCATCGGCGATCGAGGCGCTGGGCATGAGCCTCGCGAACAGCTCCGCCCAGGAAGCCATCTCGGAAGCCAAGCGAGTCGACTGCCGAAGGGCCGGACAGGCCGTGATGCGGCTCCTGGAGCGCGGCATCGCTCCGGCGGACATCCTCAGCAAGGAGGCGTTCGAGAACGCCATCGCCACGGTGATCGCGCTGGGCGGGTCCACGAACGCCGTGCTGCATCTGCTGGCCGTCGCCCACGACGCCCAGGTGGATCTGACGCTGGAGGATTTCACCCGGCTGGGCGCCCGCGTGCCGGTATTGGCGGACCTGCGTCCCAGCGGACGGTACATGATGTCCGAGCTGATTCGAATCGGAGGCATCCAGCCGCTGATGAGAACGCTGCTGGACGCCGGCTTGCTGCACGGCGACTGCCTGACGGTGACCGGACGCACGCTGGCGGAAAACCTGGCCGATGTGGAGCCGTACCCGGAAGGGCAGACCATCGTCCGGCCGCTGTCCGATCCCATCAAGGCGGACAGTCACCTGGCGGTCCTGTACGGAAACCTGGCCGCCGAGGGATCGGTCGCCAAGATTTCAGGCAAGGAGGGCACCGAGTTCAGCGGTCCGGCGCGGGTGTTCGACTCGGAGGAGGAGGCGCTGCGGGCAATCCTGGACGGAGTGGTTCAGGCCGGAGACGTCGTCGTGATTCGATATGAGGGACCGAAGGGCGGTCCGGGCATGCGGGAAATGCTCAGCCCCACCGGCGCCATCATCGGCAGGGGACTGGGCGACAAGGTCGCCTTGATCACCGATGGTCGCTTCTCGGGCGGCAGCCACGGTTTCGTGGTCGGCCACATCGCGCCGGAGGCCGCGGTGGGCGGGCCGCTGGCGGTGGTCCGCGACGGCGACCGCGTCTCGATCAACGCCGAGACGAAAACGATCGATCTGGAGCTTCCCGACACAGAACTCCGGGAGCGTCTGCGCAACTGGACGCCGCGCCAGCCCGGCGCCACGCGCGGATTGCTGGCCAAGTACGCGAAACTGGTCAGTTCGGCGTCGCTGGGCGCCGTTACAGACCCGAATCAGGAAGGCTCTTGTCAACTCGGATGTTCGATCGAGCGTGCTATCGAAATCAACAAGTCATGATGGGTCTCACCGCGATGGATCGAGTTGTTCAGAGGTTTCTCAGGGCTTGTCAGCGCTTGCCGGGATGGCTGGAGACCTGAACGTCCAGCGGCCGGCGCGCCCGTTCCAGTAACCACGCCTGACCGGCCGCATCGCCGGAGTCGCCGTAGAGGAACCCCCTCCGCCCCGGGTCGAGCCGCTTCCGGCAAAAGCCATCGAACACGCGAGCCGGGGCCGACAGGTGAAGGGCCGCGGCCTGCAGGCCCAATCCCAGGTCTTGCGCGAACACGCGGGCGGTTCCCTCCGACAGGGCATCGTCGCCGAGGACGCGCTTGATTCCATTCAGGTGGGCATCGTAACGGGCATTCAGGCCCGCCGGTGCTTCCAGTTCGGCGAGCACCGCGGCGACGCTGTCCGGCTCGCGCGCCACCGCGCGCAGGATGTCCAGCGCGATGACGTTGCCGGAGCCCTCCCAGATCGCGTTCAGCGGCGATTGGCGGAACAGGCGCGGCATGGGACCCTCTTCCACGTAACCTCCGCCGCCGTGGCATTCCAGGGCCTCGCAGACGAAGCCGGGCTGGCGCTTGCATATCCAGAACTTGGCCGCGGGCGTGGCCAGACGCGCGAACGCGGCCGCCTGGCCGCTTGTCGCTGCCCGGTCCAGAGCAACTCCGATCCTCATTGCAAGCGCAGTGGCCGCTTCGCTCTCGAGGATCAGATCGGCGAGCACCGCCCGCATGGCGGGCTGGTCGATCAGCGCCTTGCCGAAGGCCCGCCGGTGGGTGGCGTGCCAGAGCGCCCGCACGAGAGCGGCGCGCATGCCGCCAGCAGAACCGAGCGCACAGTCGTACCGGGTGAACTGAACCATCTCGATGATGGTGGGGACGCCGCGACCTTCGTCGCCGACCCGCTGCGCCCATGCGCCGTGGTATTCGATCTCCGCCGACGCATTGGATCGGTCCCCCAGCTTCTCCTTCAGGCGCATGAGGCGGATGGCATTGCGCTCGCCGTCCGGCCGCCAGCGGGGCGCCAGGAAGCAGGTGAGGCCGTCCGGGGCCCGGGCGAGCGTCAGGAAGGCATCGCTCATGGGCGCCGAACAGAACCACTTGTGCCCGGTGAGGAGGTAGCCTCCGTCGCCTGCCGGCTCGGCGCGGGTGGTATTGCTGCGCACGTCGGAGCCGCCCTGCTTTTCCGTCATGGCCATGCCGAGGGTCGCGGCTTTCTTTTCCGCCGCGGGAATGGAACGGCTGTCATATTCCCGCGCGGCCACGCGCGGCTCCCAGAACGCCGCCAGTTCCGGAGCGGCTTTCAGCGCGGCGATACCGGCATAGGTCATGGACATCGGGCAGGTGACGCCCGCATCCGCTTGCGTCATCAGGATCATCATCGCGCCGTGGAGGAGGTGACCGGCGGGTTCGCCGCTCCAGGCGCAGCCCGAAATGCCGTTCGACAGGCCCAGCGCCATCAGGCGGTGGTAGGCGGGGTGGAAGTCGACTTCGTCCAGCCGCCTGCCGTAGCGGTCGAACGACTTCAGGCGTGGCGGGTTCCCGTTCGCCTGGCGCGCCCATTCCCGCGTCCGCAGCGCGCCGCATCGGCCGCCGAACGCGGCAAGGCGGGAATGGTGCGCCTCGCCGCCGCCAGCCTCCATCGCGCCGCGCAATGCGGCGTCGGTGTCGTAGAGGTTCAGAGCGGCGAGCGGCGGCGGTTGATTGGCAACCTCATGGGTCGCCAGATTTTTCAGGGGCTTCCGATGCGCCATGATCAACCTCCTCGTGGACCGGTGCGACGCGCCCGGCTACGGCCGGCCGATACCGGGGGCAATCCCGCGCGTCGCTGCTCATCGTACATTCTCCCCTGATCGGGCAAGACTGGAAACACGTTGTTAGATCGGAAATAATGCGGATCACTGGCATTCGGCAGGGGGCGAATGCGCTGAGTGGTGCATGTATGGGGATGTTTACCAGGCGATCGTTGATCGGGGGTGGCCTGGCCGGCGGCCTGACCTGGCCCCGGCTCCGGACCTCCGCGGAAACAGCGGTCGCCGGCGTCACGGACAGCGAAATCATCCTGGGCATGTCCGCGGCGTTTTCCGGTCCCTCGAGGGGGCTCGGAATCGAGCTGTACCGGGGCGCCTGGGCGTATTTCGAACATGTCAACCGCGCCGGCGGCATTTCGGGCCGCCGCATCACCCTCAAGCTCTACGATGACGGCTATCAGCCGGACGCGTCGGTCAACAACACCATGCGGCTCATGCTGGATGACCAGGTCTTCCTCCTGTTCGGCTATGTGGGCACCCCCACGGTGACAAGGGTCCTTCCGATCCTCAAGAAATTCCAGGACCAGGACGTCTTCCTGTTCTTCCCCTTCACCGGCGCGCAACCCCAGCGCCAGCCGCCCTACGGCGAATTCGCGTTCAATCTGCGCGCCTCCTACGCCCAGGAGACCGCCGGTCTGGTCGAGAACTTCGTGCAGATCGGGCGCCGGCGTATCGGCGTCTTCTACCAGGCCGACGCCTACGGGCGCAGCGGCTGGGCGGGCGTCAGGGCTGCGCTGGCAGGGCATGGCGAGCGCATCGCCGGGGAAGCCACGTACCGCCGCGGCACCCAGTTCACCGCCACGATGCGCGGCCAGGTGGAATTGCTCCAGGACGCGGAACCGGAAGCGGTGATCTGCATCGGCGCCTACGCGGCGTGCGCCGCGTTCGCCAGGGATGCGGTCGATCTCGGACTGCGGGTGCCGATAGCGAACCTGTCCTTCGTCGGCAGCGAGAGCATGCTGGGGCTGCTGTCCGAGGGCCGCGAGGCGGCGGAGGCCGAGCAATATACGAGCCTGTTGGTCAACTCGCAGGTCGTCCCCAGTTACCACGACATGTCGATCCCGGCGGTGCGCGAATACCGGGAGTTCATGGAGCGCTACAACCCGGACATGCCGGCGGAACTGGTCACGGAGGCGTATACGCCCTTCGACTACAGCTTCGTGAGTCTCGAAGGGTTCCTCGATGCCAAGATCATGGTCGAGATTCTGCGCAGGCTCGGCGATGAACCGGCGCGCGCCAATCTGGAGCGCGCGGTCATGTCGATGCAGGACTTCGAACTCGGCCTCGGCGAACCGGTGACATTCGCCGAAGACCGCCGCCAGGGGTTGCAGCAGGTCTACTATACGGTGGTCGACGACGGGCGGTTCGTCACGTTGACCGACTGGGCGGAGAAATTCTCCTGATGCGGATCATCAAGGTCCGGAAACTGTTTCAGAGGACTTTGTTCGGCGTATTCGCCCTGTTCGGTTTCATCGGCATCTCCACCTCGTTCCTGCTGATCGACACGGTCAATTCCTACCTGTCCGAGGAATACGTGACCAACAGCCAGGGCATCGCCCAGACCATCGCCGATTCCAGCGTGGACATCCTGCTCAACCGGGACCTGTCGTCGCTGCAGTCGCTGATCGACCAGTTCGTCGAGGTTCAGGGCATCAGCTACGTCTACATCCGGGACGAAACCGGCGAGTTTCTCGCCCACACGTTCGTTCCCGGCATTCCCGAGCAGATTCTGAACTCGGACCCGACCGATATATCCACGGTGGAACGTCAACTCCCGGGCATGGGCGAGTTCGTGGAAGTCAGCCGCCCGATCCTGGCCGGGGTAGCCGGCGCCGTCCATGTCGGCATGGACACGGGAATGATCGCCCTGCAGGTGCAACGGGCCATCGGCCGGCAGGTCTACCTCATCTCCATCGTCTTTGTGCTGGGAGTCGTGGTCGCGATCTGGCTGGTCAACCTGGCGGCAAGGCCCATCGGCGAGGTGTTGACCTATGCCGTGGCGCTGGCGCGGGGCGAGGAGGAGGAAGCCGAGTCCGTCGAGGGCGTACTCGGCCGCAAGGACGAGGCCGGTCAGCTTGCGCGGCTGTTCGCGCACTTCTCCGGAGGTCATGTATCTGCTTCCTCCAGCGACGGCGGGACTGACCCCGTGGCCTGACGACTGCCATGTTCGGGCGTCCCATACCTCGCATCGTCATACTGGCGGCCTGCGTGACGCTGCAGGTCTGCCTGGGCACCGTCTATGCATGGAGTTTCTTCCAGACCATGCTCGTCCGCCAGCTCGGCTGGACCAACATCGAGACGGCGCTGGCGTTCAGCCTGGCCATCTTTTCCCTCGGCGTAGCCGCCGCGTGGGCCGGGACGGCGCTCCCCAGACTTGGCCCCCGCAAGCTGGCGCTGGCCGGCAGCGCACTGTTCTGCGGGGGGTACGTGATCGCCAGCCTGGCGCTGGCAATGGATCGCCTGCTGCTCTTTTACCTTGGGTACGGGGTCATCGGAGGCGCCGGGATCGGCCTCGGTTATGTCACCCCGGTGGCGACCGTGGCCAAGTGGTTCCCGGACCGGAAGGGGCTGGCCACGGGGACGGTGGTGATGGGATTCGGTATCGGCGCACTGCTGCTGAGCAAGTTGCTGGCGCCGGTGCTCGTGGTCTACAGCGAAGGCGATCTGCCGACGGTGTTCCTGGGGCTCGGGATCGTTTTCGCCTGCATCCTGCTGCCGACCAGCCTGCTGTTGTCGGACCCCGAACAGGGGCCTGCCGCGGCGGCGGCCGCCGCGCCCAGGGCTTACGAGGCAGACGATGCCGACGTGAAGATGCGCGAATACCTCCTGTCGCAGGAGTTCTCCTGCATGTGGGTGGTCTTCTTCTGCAATATCGCGGCGGGCATTTCGGTCATCAGCTTCCAGTCGGCGCTGCTTCAGGACGTCTGGGGCCTGGCGGCGCCGACGCTGGAGCCGGAGACTCTGGCGGCCTACGGCGCCACGCTGATCGCGGCCAGTTCCGTCTGCAACGGCGTCGGCCGGTTGTTCTGGGGATTGCTGTCGGACCGGCTGGGGCGCGTGCGGGTCTGGCGCATCCTGCTGGGCAGCCAACTGGTCGTCTTCGGCGTCCTGATGACGGAGCAGAATCCCTGGGTCTTCTCCGTGCTGGTGTGCTACGTGCTGCTGTGCTTCGGCGGCGGTTTCGCCACCATGCCGTCGTTCATCGTGGATGTCTTCGGAAACCGGCGCATGTCCACGATATACGGCGCGATCCTGACCGCCTGGGCGGCGGCCGGCATCATCGGTCCGCTCTACGTCGGCTATCTCAAGGACCAGTATCCGAACCGTGCCGTCACCTATTGCTTCCTCATCGGGATACTGATGCTGGGCGTGGGCTACGTTTTCACATACCTGCTGAACGATGACCGCATCCTGCTTAGACGCCCAACGGTGGAAGGTACGCTGAGATACTTCAACATCCCGGCCCCACGAACCTGATCACGCAGGCGTTTTCTCGATGCGCGGACGCTTTCTGCTATTAGCGGCTCTTGCTGCCAACAAACTCTTGCTCTTGCCCTTGTTCTTGCCCTGTGACAACGGAATTCGGCTCAGATACCATTGCTGCGACGGGCTGCGGAGCGATGGCAGCGTTGGACCGGCGGACGAGCTTGCGAGGCAGGTGCTTGGCGAGGACGTAGCGGGAACGGTTTCGGTGGTCCAGTGCCAGCGGCATATAGCGAAGATTTCCGACGGTCCGGCCCATTTGGCTGGGGAGAGAAGACCGGCCATTTTGTCGCTAGTCGACAGTTGATGCGAATCAGGGGGGAGATTGAAAATGCCTGCCAGCATCGTGAATGGATCGAAAAACGCGCTATTTGCCTTGGTGATTGCCAGCGCAGCGCTCGGTGACCTACCGCTATACCGATGGCTACCTGACCGAAGTACGGGATCTGGCCGGCAACGCGCGGTCGTACGAGTATGGACCGTCCGGTCGACTGAAAGCAGCGATTGGCGCCAACGGTAAACCGTTCCTGTACGTGAGCTACGATGAGGTTGGCCGAGTCGTTGGTTCGCGTGCAGGGCGGGATTATACGTTCCACTACGCGCCGGGCCAGACCTCGGTCGTGGAAGGTACGGGACCCGTACACTTGTTCGAACAGAATTCGCTGGGAATAACCACCGCGTTCTCATCCACCACAGGTATGGCTTGGCGGCTGACCTTGGATGCGCTTCAACGGGTAGAATTGATCGAAATCAACCTGGCCGCAAATGGCCGCGTATTGCATGTAGAAACGGACGATCTCCGGGTCGCCGCCGACTATGACGCAGGCGGAAGTTTGGTGGCGATTCACCACGGCACGCGTTCGGTACGATTTACGCGAGACACGCTTGGCCGGATCATCGACACCACGCACGCGAACGGTGAGGTGAATCGCTACTTCTACGACGAGATGGGTAACCGGACTCTTTTGAATACGGCCAAGGCGGCTCCGTGAGCTACAGGCATGACGCAGCCGGGAATATAACCCGAGTTGAAGTGATCGAACTCGATGGCACTACTCGCCGACAGACGGTCGAGATCGGCGACATGAATCAGGTGCAAAAACTCGTTTACGACAACGCTGGCACCATCGATTAAGTCATGTGGGCTTTTCGGGTCAGCCGAGGTATACGGCTATTTGTCTCACGCCGGGTGGAAGCACGGAAGAAGTTCGGTGCGGTACTTGAGGAGTGACGTGCCCGGGCGGAAACACTTACTGACGAGGCTTCGCCTCAGGCCGACGAGGCATGTAAAGCGATTTCCCGGAACGCCCATTGCAGAACTTGACTCATTTGTAAAGATGAGTCCGGCCCAAGGAGTCCAGGAGTGCTCAATGATGAACTTGGCTAAAAGGTGGATCAGTGCGGGTCGAATCACGGCATGCTGGTTTTTCACGCCGATACTTTGCGGACCAACCCTTGGTCAGGACAGGGATTCCGTCGCGGTCTCGGAAGTAACGCATCGGCCGATTCCCGCCCAGGCGCGCGCGTCGTACCTGTTGGGAGATTACGAACTTGTCGCCGATGGGGAGTTTTATTCGTTTCCGGCGGCGTCTCCGGAGGAGTTGAGGGCGCTCCAACCCGAGGATGCGCTGCTTCGATTTCGGATTCACAGGCTCTATAAGGGAGCGGCGCCGGAGTCCATCGAAATCGAGTTCGTCAATGACATGCTGGTCTTTCCCGGGGAAGACGTGTCGCGCTATGCGATGCGATGGCAAATACTAAAAGCCAAGGATTTGGAACCTTTCGAGAAGCAATTAGACGCTCTGGAACGGTCTTTAGAAGCCGGAGAGATTGATCGGCTAGCGTACGAATTGGAACGTGAAAGGCTCTATACGCAAATTCAACAAAGGTTCGACAGGGACGGCTTGGCCAGTACAAGAATGATTTCCGTTCTGCACGCCCAGACGTTCTACGATCTTGGCGGGGCCATTCGCCCGAATGAGCGATATCTGATCGGCGCCGACAGAACGCTCGACAGGATTCACGTTTATCGGTTGGAAGATTTTCATCACGAAAAATCGCAAGGCATTTACTGGGGCGAGATGCGTGAAGATGTTGCGGCCGCATTGGACGGACTCACGCGTTGACGGCGCTTGTCCTTTGCCGGCAATTCTCATTTTGGCGACCGGCTTCGCCGTCAGGCGCTCACCCCCCTGCCGTTCCGCCCGATTCGGGCCAGATCGACCGCCGGGCCCGTCCCGCGCAGGGTGCTGATGGGCATAATGGGAATCGCTGCTTGTTCGCACTTTTGCTTGACCCGTACCGGCAATGCCTAGTATGTTGCGCGCCATGGCGACGACCACCAAGCGCATGACGACCACGATGATGGCGACCGGCAAACGCGCCGTCAGCGGGTTGGCTGTACCGATGGTCTAGCAACAGAAAGACAATTGTCACAATGAAAACCCGCTGCGGATTGTCCCGGCGGGTTTTATTTTGCGTGGAGCGGTTCCATGAACGACGACACCAGCAGACAGACGGACTTCGACTCCGTGGAATCCCCCTTTCCGGACTCGCCCTTCGTGGTGATGAAGTTCGGGGGGCGGAGCGTGTCCACGGCGGAAAACTGGCGCCGGATTGCGGAGTTGCTCCGGCAGCGACTCGATTCGGGCCTGAAGCCTGTGGTTGTGCATTCGGCGCTGGCGGGTGTATCCGACGCGTTGGAAAACTTGCTCGATGCGGCTGTAAACGGCGATTCGACGACTGTTCTTGCCGGGATTCGCGAAACCCACGACCAACTGGCCGGCGAACTCGGCGTGAACCCCTCGATCCTTGACGATCAGTTTCACACGCTGACCCGGGTCATCGACGGCGTAAACCTGCTGCGGGAGGTGAGCCCTGGCGTGCACGCCCGGGTCATGGCCACCGGCGAGTTGGCGGCGACGACTCTCGGCGCCAGCCACCTGCAGTCCACAGGATTGCCGGCGCATTGGTGGGATGCCCGGACGCTGCTGGAGACCGAAAAGCGACGCAACCTCTCGGAACGGGCGCAGTTCCTGTCCGCAGCGTGTGGCCATGACGCTGACCCGCAACTGCAACAGGTGCTGGAAGGGGTGGACGGATTCATCGTCACCCAGGGGTTCATCGGACGCAATCCGGGCGGCGACACGGTGCTGTTCGGGCGCGGCGGTTCGGATACGTCAGGCGCCTACCTTGCCGCGAAACTTCAGGCACGCCGGCTCGAGATCTGGAGCGACGTGCCGGGGTTCTTCAGCGCGGACCCCAAGGCCGTCCCGTCGGCGCGCTTGCTGCGGGAACTCACCTACAGCGAAGCCCAGGAAATCGCCTCGGCCGGTGGCGGGCTGCTGCATCCCAGGAGCATTTCGCCCGTGCGCCGAACCGGAATTCCCCTGTTTCTCAGGATCACCAGCCATCCCCGGTGGGAAGGCACGGTCGTATCGAACGCGCTGGGTGACGACACGCCCCAGATCAAGGCGATATCGAGACGCCAGGGCATCACGCTGATCTCGATGGAATCCATGGAGATGTGGCACCAGGTCGGGTTCCTCGCGGATGCGTTCGATTGTTTTCGCAAGCACCGCCTGTCGGTGGACCTGATTTCCACGTCCGAAAGCAATGTCACCGTTTCCATAGACCCCGTCGCAAGCTTTGCCGACCCCGCTGCGGTTGATGCCCTGGTCAGCGACCTCGGCCGATTCTGCCGGGCAAGCGTGATACGCGACTGCGCGGCCATCACATTGGTTGGCCGGCGCATCCGCACCATCCTGCACGAACTCAGTCCGGTCCTGGAGGCATTCGAGGAGCAGAAGGTGCACTTGCTCACCCAGGCGGCCAATGACCTCAACCTGACGTTCGTGGTGGACGGGGACCACGCCTTTCGGCTGCTGAAGCGGCTTCACTCCCTGCTGGTCAGCCGTTTTCGGGAGGGCAGGGTGTTCGGTCCGACCTGGGAGCAACTCCAGGCCCGGGAGCCCGTCACGGACCCGGCACGGGTGCCCTGGTGGGAACGGCAAAGGGACCGCCTCATCGCAATTGCCCGGGAGCGTGGGTCCGCCTATGTCTACCATCTGGACAGTGTCGCCGAATCGATGTCCTCGCTGACTTCGCTGGCTTCGGTGGATGCGGTGTTCTATTCGGTCAAGGCCAATTCCAATCCGGACATCCTGCGTGCCGTGGACACACAGGGGGGCAATTTTGAATGTGTCTCACCGGGCGAAATTCAGCGCGTGTTCGATTCCTTGCCAGGAATCGATCCGCGAAGGATTCTCTTTACGCCCAACTTCGCGCCCAGGGAGGAATACGTGCGGGGCTTCGAGCAGGGCGTTTGGGTCACCCTGGACAATCTGCACCCGATCCGGCACTGGCCCGACGTGTTTCGCGGGCGGGACATGTTCGTTCGCATCGACCCGGGGGTGGGGCGGGGCCACCACGAACATGTGCGCACCGCGGGCGCTCACTCGAAATTCGGTGTGCCGCTGGTCGAAGTCGAGGAATTCGCGAGTTTGGCCGAAGAGGCGGATACCAGGGTAGTTGGCCTTCACGCCCACACTGGCAGCGGGATATTCAATCCCTACAACTGGGCACAGACCGGCGAGTGCCTGGCGGGTCTGCTGGGGTTGTTCCCGCACGCCCGCCATGCTGACCTTGGCGGTGGTCTGGGGATTCCGGAGAAGCCGGGAGAATCGCCGTTGGACATGGCCGAGCTTGACGCCGCCATCGGCCGTGTCAGGCAGCAGGCGCCGCAACTGGAACTCTGGCTGGAGCCCGGACGATACATCGTTGCAGGGGCGGGCGCATTGGTGACCTGCGTCACCCAGACCAAGGGCAAGGGGGCGATTCGCTACGTTGGTGTCGGTACGGGAATGAACAGTCTGCTGCGCCCGGCGCTCTACGGCGCCTATCACGAGATCGTGAATCTCTCCCGATTGCGTGAACCCGGGAGCGAAGTCGTCAATGTCGTCGGGCCGGTTTGTGAAACCGGTGATCGGATAGGATCCGACCGGCTGCTTCCCAACACCAGCGAGGGCGACGTGCTGCTCATTGCCAACGCCGGCGCCTACGGCTATGTCATGAGTTCCCGGTACAATCTGCGGGAGCCGGCCGGCGAGGTCTCGATTTGAAACGCCCGATCGGGAGAACCCCTTCCCGGAGAGCGCCATCGTGCTGGCGGGCCGTTCCGTATCGGGCGGCGCGCCGTTCCGCATCGCCCGGCGCGCCGTTCCGCATCGCCCGGCGCGCGGTTCGCGTCTTGCCTCGGTCAGGGAGCCGGCCTGTGGCGCCCCTGGAGTTCGGCCGCCACGGCTTCCAGGGACAGGCCGCGCATTCTGAGCAACAACAACAGGTGGTAGAGCAGGTCCGCCGATTCCTCGGTGAGCCGCGCCGGCGATTCCGCCACGGCGGCCAGGGCAACCTCGGCGGCTTCCTCGGCGAGTTTCTTGGCGGCCAGCAGTTCGCCTCCCGCGGCGATTCGGGCCGTGTAGCTGTCCGGCGGGGGATCGTTCAACCGATCCTGGATGATGCCTTCCAGCGTGTTCAGGAAATCGATTCCGGCCACGGGTCATTCCTCCTCCGGCGGCCGCATGGGGATGGCGGCGCCGATCAGGTAACGCTTCAGCTCGGGTATGGGTATCGCGGCGGTGTGAAAGACGCTGGCAGCCAGCGCTCCATCCACGTCCGCGCGCTCGAAGACATCCCGGAAGTGCTGCATGGCGCCCGCCCCTCCGGAGGCGATCAGGGGGACCCGGCAAACGGCGCGTACCCGCGCCAGTTGCTCGATGTCGTAGCCCTTGCGGACACCGTCCTGATTCATGCAATTGAGGACGATTTCGCCGGCTCCGCGCCCCTGCGCTTCGGTAATCCAGTCCAGGGTGCGGCGGCCGCTCGTCCGGCTGCGGTTGGGGTCGCCCGTGTACTGGTAGACCGCGTAGTCGAGCTCGACCGGCGACTCACTGGCACCGTTCCCATTCGCGGTCCCCCGCGCCAGGCTGTCGACTCCGACCACGACGCATTGTGAGCCGAACCGCCGGGCAAGGATCTCGATCAGATCGGGGTTCTCCAGCGCCGGCGAATTGATGGATATCTTGTCGGCGCCCAGGTTGAGAACGGTCTCCGCGTCGGCCAGGTTTCGGATTCCCCCGGCGACGCAGAAGGGAATGTCCAGCACCTCCGCGACCCGGTTGACCCAGTCGCGGTCGACGGTCCGTCCATCCGGGCTGGCCGTGATGTCGTAGAACACCAGTTCGTCCGCCCCTTCGTCCCCGTAACGGCGGGCCAGCTCGATGATGTCGCCCATTACGCGATGGTTGCGAAACTGTACGCCCTTGACGACCACGCCGTCCCGGACGTCCAGGCAGGGAATTATGCGCTTGGCAAGAATGACCGAATCTCCTCGTCCGTGATCCGCCCCTCCAGCAGGGCCTTGCCCGAAATGGCCCAGGCGACGCCGGTGGCCGCCAGGTCGCTCAGGTCGCGGCTGTCGCGCACGCCGCCGGAGGCCTGAAAGCGGATTCCGGGAAAACGATGCCGGCAGGTCGCGTACAGCCTGAGGTTGGGTCCCAGCAGCGCACCGTCCCGCTCGACGTCGGTGCACAGTACGTGACGCAGGTCGGACTCGGCGTAGGCAGCCAAGGTGCTCCAGAGCGTCTCGGCCGAGTCCCGTGTCCAGCCGTGGGTCGCGATTCGGGGCATGTCGTCCTCGTCCACACGCACGTCCAGAGCCAGCGTGATTCGATCCGGACCCAGTTCCTGCAGCCAATTGGTGACCCGTTCCCGCGCCTCGACCGCGAGACTTCCGATCACGGCACGGTCAACTACCCCCAGGGCTCGGTCCAGGTCGTCGCCGGAGCGAATGCCACCGCCCAATTGAATCTTCAGACTTGCGCCACGTGCCATTTTCCGTATCACTTCCAGGTTCGCAGGCGCCCCCTGTGCCGCGCCATCCAGATCCACCACGTGCAACCATCTTGCGCCCAGGTCCGCATAACGCTGAGCCAGTTCCACGGGATCGACCGGATAGCGGGTTTCCAGTTCAAAATCACCCTGCAGCAACCGGACGCACCGGCCTCCGCGGATGTCGATCGCAGGAAGTAATTCCATGGGTCGTTAGATCCTCAGGAAATTTGAAAGAATCGCCGCGCCGAACCGTGCCGAGCGCTCCGGGTGGAACTGCGTGGCAAAGAAGTTCTCGTGCTGGACCATCGCGGAAAAGACTCCGCCGTAGTCGGCCACGCCGCAGGTCCGGGGGCCCTCGGCAAGCGCGTAACTGTGAATGAAATACGCGTAGCCGCCATCCTCCAGGCCTTGCAGCAAGGGCGTATCGGCCACCTTCCGGACGGCGTTCCAGCCCATTTGCGGAACCGGCAGGCGGGAACTGGCGGAAAAACGGCGGGCCTGCCCGGGGATGATGCCAAGGCATTCGGCATCGTCTTCGTCGGAGCCGGTGTACAGCAACTGCAGGCCGAGGCAGATTCCCAGCACAGGCTGCCGCAGGCGGGGAATGACCTCCGTGAGACCGGCGGCGGCCAGCCGCTCCATGGCGTCCCGGGCGGCGCCGACTCCGGGCAGTATCACGTGACTGGCCGACTCGATGAGTCCGGGATCTTCGCTCACCGGCGCGTCGCAGCCGAGGCGCTGCAGGGCAAAGCGCAGCGACGCCAGGTTGGCCCCGCCGCTGGCGATGATGACGGGTGACGGCATCACAACAGCCCCTTGGTCGTCGGCAGGGTTTCGCCCTCACGGCGGAAAGCCTGCCTGATCCCCCGGGCAACGCCCTTGAAACAGGCCTCCACCATGTGGTGCGCGTTCTCGCCGTCCACGTCGATGTGAATCGCGGCTCCGAGTTTCTCGGCCAGGGAGCGGAAGAAGTGGGGGACCAGTTCCGTGGGCAATCCGCCAACCGATTCGCGGGGGAATGTGCCGCGAAAGACAGCGTACGGGCGTCCGCCCAGGTCGATCGCCACGCGCGCCTGGGCTTCGTCCATGGGCAATACGAAACCGTACCGGTGAATGCCGAGCTTGTTTCCGAGGGCCTGCCTCAGGGCTTCTCCCAGCGCCAGCGCCACGTCCTCGACCGTGTGGTGTTCGTCGACTTCCAGGTCGCCGTCGCAGCGGACCTGCAGCGCGAAGCCGCCGTGCTTGCCCAATTGCTCGAGCATGTGATCGAAAAAACCGATTCCGGTACTTACATCGGCATCCGATTCCTTGTCCAGGTCCACGTGCACCTGAATGGAAGTTTCCCGTGTCCTGCGCTCGATGCCGGCGCGGCGGGGATCGTCCAGCAGCAGGTGCGCGATTTCGCTCCAGCTCTGCCCGGCGGAGCCGTCCGCGGCCACCTTGAACCCGCGCAACCCGAGGTTGGCCGCCAGTTCCAGGTCGGTATCCCGGTCGCCGATCACGGTCGAGCGTGAACGGTCGACATCGTTGCCTGCCAGGAAGTCCGCCAGCAGTCCGGCCCTGGGTTTCCGGCAGTTGCAGCCATCTCCGGAAAAATGCGGGCAGTAGAATTCCTCGGAAAAACCTATTCCCTGTGACAAGAACAAGTTGCGTATGAAATTTTGTGTGGATTCAAAGTCTTCCCGCGGGAAGCTCGGCGTGCCTATTCCATCCTGATTGCTGACGATCACGAATTCGAAGCCGGCCGCCCTGGCCCGCAGGAGCGCCGGGATGACGCCGGGCATCAGGCGTACCTTGGATATGGCGTCGACCTGCTTGTCCTCCGGTTCGACAACCAGCGTACCGTCCCGGTCCAGAAACAAGACCTTACGCATGGTTCTTCACCTCGCTGGTGGCATCTGAGCCTGCGGCGGCGACGGTCGCCAACAGCAAGTCGTTCTGATCCGGACGGCCGACGGTGATTCTCACGCAGTTCTTCAGGCCCGTGTGGCTGGCGAACGTTCGGACCAGGATGCCGGACCGCCGCGCCGATTCGGTGAACCGATTCGCGTCTCCGGTTTCCACGAGAAGAAAGTTGCCCTCGCTGGGCCAGACCCTTGTGATTTCCGGCACCGCCCCGAGCGCTTTCGCCAATCGCGCACGCTCCCTGCGCAAGACCGTGATCCGTTCCCCGGAAACGCCGAGGGAATCGGTCGACAGGGCCTTCAGAACCAGCTCGATGGAAGGCGTGGGGAACGTGTAGGGCGGCAGTACGTTGGCAAGAAATTCGATCAGCCGGGGCGCTGCGATGAGCGCACCGCAGCGAACGCCCGCCAGGGAGACGGACTTTGACAGCGTGCGCAGGCGTACGACGTCATGGCGCTGCCGCAGCGCCTCGAAATCGGGGCCGGAGGAAAACTCCATGTAGGCTTCGTCGATCGCCACCAGGGCTCGCCCCCGGGCGGCGCGGCAGATCGACTCCACATCCTCCGGATCCATGGAAATGCCGGTGGGATTGTTCGGCGAGCAGATGAAGATCAGCTTGGTGCGGTCGTTCAGCGCGCCAATGACGCCGGCGGTATCCAGGGAGAAATCTCTTGACGGATCGTCATTTCGGAGCAGCGGCACCTGGACCAGGTCCGCGCCCTGGATTCCCGCATACAGCCTGTACATGTCGAATGTGGGCGGGCACACAATCACCGCGTCCCGGCGTGCCGCGCAGAAGGCCCGGATCAGCACATCGATGGCCTCGCTGCTGCCGCGGGTCACCAGGAGTTCTTCGGCAGCCACGCCGTATTGCTCGGCAAGCCGTTCCTGCAGGGCTTGCGGGCGCGGCGGGGGATAGCGGTTGAGGCCCCGCGCCGTGGCATCGCCGGGGGCCCTGTAAGGCGACTCGTTGGCGTTCAGCCGGACGCTGCCCGGCTCGTAACGGCCCGGCGTGTAGGGAATCAGCGACCTCAGCTCGGGCCGGGCCAGTTCCAGGATGTCCCTGTTTGCCGCCGCTGTCATGCCAGTGCTTCCAGCCGCTTGCGGACCGCCTGGCCGTGCGCATCCAGCCCCTCCAGCGCGGCGAGCTGTTCCGCGATGGGGCCTATGGCCCGCAGCCCGTCCTCCGTCAGGGTCTGGACCGTCATGGTCCGCAGGAAATCCGTCACCCCGAGTCCCGAGTAGGCGCGCGCGAAGCCGTACGTGGGCAACACGTGATTCGTTCCGCTGCAATAGTCCCCTACGGTCTCCGGCGCCCAGGGGCCGAGGAACACCGAGCCCGCTGCAACGACCTGGCCGAGGACCCGCCGGGGATGCTCGATCTGCAGGATCAGGTGCTCCGGTGCGTATCGATTCGAGACTTCAACGGCGGTCGCGAGGTCACGCACCAGAATGGCTCGCGAATTCGCCAATGACTGGCGAACGATTTCGCGCCGGCTGAGCTTTTGCGTCTGCGTTTCGATCTCCTCCAGCACCCGGTCGAGCAGCCGTTCGCCGGGGGTGAGCAGGATGACCTGGGAGTCGATGCCGTGTTCCGCCTGGGACAGCAGATCCGCCGCCACGAAGGCGGGTTCGGCCATTTCGTCCGCGATGACCAGAACCTCCGACGGGCCCGCCGGCAGATCCCTGGCCGCTCCCCGGGGATCGGCCGCGACCTGTTCCTTGGCTTCGGTAACCCAGGCATTGCCCGGTCCGAACAACTTGTCGACGCGGGGCACGGTTTCGGTACCGTAGGCCATGGCCGCGATGGCCTGGGCGCCGCCGGCGCGCACCACGGTGGAAATGCCGCAGACGCCGGCGGCGTAAAGCACCGCCGGATCCACCCGGCCATCGGTTCGGGGGGGGCTGCAGAGGACCCGGGTCGGGCATCCCGCGAGACTCGCGGGAACACCGAGCATGAGTGCGGTGGAGGGCAGTGGAGCGCTGCCTGCCGGGACATACAGGCCGACGCTCGCGATGGGGCGAATCAGCCGTTCGCAGGTGACGCCCGGCGTGGTCTCGACCGACAAGGGCTCGGGCAACTGGGCACGATGGAAGGCGGATATGTTCGCTGCGGCCGCGCGGATGGCCGCACGGCCTTCGGGCCGCAGGGAGGATTCGGCTTCCTCGAACTCGCCCGGGGATACCAGCAGGTCCGAAATTTCAACGCCGTCGAGTTGCCGGGCCAGCCGGATGAGCGCGGCATCGCCGCCGCTGCGAACCCGGCTCAGGATGTCGGCGACCTCGCGCCGCAGACGTTCGTCGGCGGCGAGCGCAGGGCGCCGCAACAGCGCCTCCTGTTCCCGGGGAGAAAGGTTTTGCCAGATGGTTCGTTTCATGGCGGTTCAGGCCAGCATCTTTTCCACCGGAATGACGAGGATGGCGCTGGCGCCGGCCTCCTTGAGATCCTCCAGGGTCTCCCAGAAGATATTCTCCCGGCAAACCGCGTGGACGGCCACCTTGTCGTCGCGGCCCTCAAGGGGAATGATGGTCGGCGACTCGCTCCCGGGCAACAGTTCCCGAACCTCCGCCAATGCGCCGCGAGGCGCGTGGAGCATGATGTACTTGCTCTCGCGCACCTGGAGAACGCCTTCGACACGCTGCAGAAGCCGTTGAATCCACGCTTGTTTTTCCGGCGCCACGGAGATGGGTGTCTGAATGATCGCCGCGCGGCTCTCGAGTATGGTTTCGGCCTCGTAGAGGCTGTGGGCCTCGAGCGTGGCGCCGGTGGACACCAGGTCGCAGATGACGTCGGCCTTGCCCAGTCGCGGGGCCAGTTCGACGGCGCCCGAAAAGGTCACCACCGATCCCGGAACCCCGTGACGCTCCAGGTACTTGCCGACGATGCGCGGGTAGCTCGTGGCGATCCGCTTGCCGGTCAACGACTTCGGCCCTTCCCAGGATTCATCGGCGGGAACGCCGAAGGAAAGCCGGCAATGGCCGAAGTCCAGCAGGCGGACCCGGTTGAAGAGATTGTCGATGCCCGAGCTCTGCAGTTCCAGCCGAGCTTCCTCGAGCACGTTCATGCCGACGATGCCCAGGTCGCAAACGTCCTCCTGTACCAGGCCGGGTATATCGTCGTCCCTGACCAGGAGCACATCCATGGGCATGTTTTCGCCGTAACAGATCAACTGGTCCCGGCCCCGGGAGCAGCTCAATCCGCAACGGGCGAGCAACTCCATGGAGTGGTCCGTCAGCCGGCCGGATTTCTGCACGGCGATCTTGATTCGGGGCTGTTCCATTACTCGCGGGTCCAGCCTTGGGTTGCGCTTGAAAGCAGGCGCGGCTCCGCTTCGCGATGCCGTTGGTTCATGAAATTCTTCCGTCAGAGTGGGCGCAGTCTCTTCAGCGCGATCCGGTAGCCGTCATTCCCGGCCGTGAGGAAGCGGGCCACGCGGCCGATCGTGGTCACCGAGACGCCCGTCAGGTCATGGATCTTGCGATAGGGCAGGCCGTTCGCCAGGTGGGCGACCACCGCCCAGCGGTCGACCAGCGCCTCCAGTTCCGCCGGCGTGCAGAGGTCGGAGAAGAACTTTTCGCACTCCTGCTCCGTCCGCAGTGCCAGGACGGCGCGATACAGGCCGGCGCGGGCCCGCGCCTCCTGCCGTGAGTTCATCTTTCGTTGGGCCTTCATCATGTATTAATAGATTAACGTATTAACATGATAATACATTAATACAACGGAGAATACCCGTCCGGGGTGATTTTTTGCGATTACGGATCCGCTGGCACTGACGGAGCCGCTGACGCTGTCCGGATGCCTGGTATGGCAGTACCGGCCGAACACGGGTATTGAGCCTTTCGAATGCGTTGTTCAGGAACCCCGGAACTGAATCCACCTGACATGCCATCGTCAGGTGGTGTTCCTACCAGTCTTTCGCGGCATCCAGACGGTCGATCACCGCGTCTCCGAACGCCTCGGTCCCAACGGCCCGGTATTCCTGCCCGCCATGGGCCAGGTCGGGTGTACGTAACCCCGCCCGCAAGGTTTCGCTGACCGCGGTCTCCACCGCTTTCGCGGCCGTATCCCGAGCCAGTGAATGGCGCAGCAGCATGGCGACGCTGAGAATGGCGCCGCAGGGGTTTGCGATTCCCTTGCCGGCAATGTCCGGCGCCGAGCCGTGGACGGGCTCGTACAGGCCCGGACCGCCATCGCTCAGCGAGGCCGAGGGCAGGAGCCCGAGCGAGCCTGCGAGCATGGAAGCCTCGTCGCTGAGAATATCCCCGAACATGTTGTCCGTGAGGATCACGTCGAACGTCGCGGGGCGGCTCAGCAGGAACATGGCGGCTGCATCGACATGGATATGCTCGAGTTCGATGTCGGGGAACTCGCTGGCGTAGAGGCCGGAGACCGTCTCCCGCCAAAGCCGCGAGGTGTCCAGCACGTTGGCCTTGTCCACGGATGTGACCCGGCCTCGCCGTTTCCTCGCCAGTTCGCCCGCCAGCCGGGCGATTCGGCGGATTTCGCTGACGGAATACTCGCAGGTGTCGAATGCCTCCGTGGCCGTCCGGCCCCTGGCGCCGAAATAGATGCCGCCCGTGAGTTCGCGGACCACGAGTACGTCGACGCCATCAAGGCGTTCCGCCCGCAACGGTGACGCGTCGGCGAGGGCTGCTTCAACGGTCACCGGGCGCAGGTTGGCATAGAGCCCCAGCGCCTTGCGTAAACCGAGAAGCCCCTGCTCGGGACGCAGCGCCACTTCGACGCCGGACCATCGATCGCCTCCCACCGCGCCCAGCAGGATGGCGCTTGCATTTCTGCAGCGATCCAGAGTCTCTTCGGGCAGCGGTGTCCCGACCCGGTCCAGGGCGGTTCCGCCGATCAATGCCTCTTCGATTCCGATTTCAAGGTCGAACTGCCGCGAAACTGCAGCCAATACACGGGTGGCCTGAGCGGTGACCTCCGGGCCGATTCCGTCGCCCGGAAGAGTGACGACCGAAAACATCAAGTGCCGGCCCGGTTCTCGAACCGCGAAATGTCCCCGGCGTGATTCAGCAGGAAGCCGAGCTGGTCGACGCCGTTCAGGAGGCAGTAACGGGAAAAACTCTCCAGGGGAAACTCTGTGACGCGCCCGTCGGGAAGGGACAACGACCGGGATTCCACGTCCAGCGTCAACTCGACGCCGGGATTCGCCATCAGCCAGCCGTGAATACCGGCGCCGACAACCACAGGAAGGAAGCCGTTCTTGAGGGAATTGTTGCGGAAGATGTCGGCGATCTCGGTGCTGATGACGGCCTGGAATCCATGGTCCAGCAACGCCCAGGGCGCGTGTTCCCTGGAGGAGCCGCAGCCGAAATTGCGTCCGGCGACCAGTATCCGGGCGCCCCTGGCCTCGGGCCGATTCAGGACGAAGCCCGCATCCTTCTCGCCCTCGCTGTTATAACGCCAGTCCGCGAAGAGGTTTTCGCCAAGCCCTTCGCGCACGGTGGTTCGCAGAAAGCGCGCCGGAATGATCTGGTCCGTATCGATGTCTTCCAGCGGCAGTATGGCCGTGCGCGCCCTGATTTCTGTAATGGGTTCCATATCGCTAACCGATCAATGGCCGCGGATCGCTGATCCTGCCGCTGATGGCGGAGGCGGCCGCCGTCAGGGGACTGGCCAGCACGGTCCGGGCACCCTTGCCCTGGCGGCCTTCGAAATTTCGATTGCTGGTGCTGACGGCGAGCTTGCCGGCCGGAACGTAGTCGCCGTTCATGGCCAGGCACATGGAACAGCCGGGTTCGCGCCACTCGGCCCCGGCCGCCTCGAAGACTTCGGGCAGGCCCTCGGCTTCCGCCTCGCGTTTCACACTGGCCGAACCCGGCACGACCAGCATCTGCACGCCGTCGGCTACCTGCCGCCCGGCGATGACGCCGGCAGCGGCCTTCAGGTCGCTCAACCGGGAATTGGTGCAGCTGCCGATAAAAACCACGTCGACCGGTGTACCCGCCAGGGGTCGGCCGGGCTCCAGCGCCATGTAGTCCAGCGCCTTGGCAAAGCCGGGATCGGCGCCGGCGGGGGAGGGGATCACGTCGTCAACCGGTATCACCATGCCGGGATTCGTGCCGAACGTGACCATTGGCCTTAGCGCCGAGACGTCGATGGACACTTCCTTGTCGAAACGGGCACCGCCGTCGCTGGGCAGTTTCTGCCAACGGCTCAGCGCTTCATCCCAATCCGCCCCCTGCGGGGCCAGCGGCCGGCCCGCCAGGTACTCGCAGGTCGCGTCATCCGGCGCAAACATGCCGGTTCTGGCGCCGCCCTCGATGGCCATGTTGCAGATGGTCATGCGTTCTTCGATGGACAGCGATGCAACCGCCGATCCCCTGTACTCGATCGCATGGCCGGTTCCGCCGTCCACGCCGATCTTGCCGATGATGGCCAGGATGATGTCCTTGGCCGTCACGCCGGCCGGCAATGCGCCCTGGAGGTTGACGGCGAATGTCTTCGGCCTTCGCTGCAGCAGGCACTGGGTCGCGAGAACGTGGGCCACCTCGGTGGTGCCAATGCCGAAAGCCAGCGCGCCGAGCGCGCCGTGCGTACTGGTGTGCGAATCTCCGCAGACGATCGTCTTGCCCGGTTGCGTGGCGCCGAGTTCCGGGCCGATGACATGAACGATACCGCGTTCGTCGCTGTCCATGCCCCGCAGTTCAAGCCCGAAATCCTCGCAGTTGCGCTCCATCTGGAGAATCTGCTGGAACGCGGCCGGCTCGCTGACCACCTTCAGTTCCCTGAGCGAACCGACCGGGACGGTCGGCGTGGAGTGATCCATGGTGGAGAGCGTCAGGTCCGGCCGGCGCACCTTGATGCCGGCATCCCGGAGCAGGCTGAACGCCTGGGGGCTGGTGACTTCGTGCACCAGGTGCAGGTCGATGTACAGGATGGCCGGCGTATCGGCGGTCTCCGGCACGACGATGTGCCGGTCCCAGACCTTTTCGAACAATGACTTGGCGGACATGCTTCCCTCGCTAAACGGCGATCTGCGGTCGGTCGATCCGCCGAACGTCTTCGCTCTCGATCGGCTCCAGCCAACCCCACTCATCGGGTGTGGATCCGTCGAACAGGCCGAAGAAACGCTGTTGAAGTTTGTCGGTCACAGGGCCCTTGCGGCCGTTGCCGATGGTAATCCGGTCCACCGAGCGGACCGGGGTGATTTCCGCCGCCGTACCGGTCAGGAACAGTTCGTCGGCGATGTAGAGCATCTCCCTGGGAATGTTCTGCTCGATGACGCTCAAGCCGATGGAGCCGGCGAGCTGCATGACGAGGTCCCGGGTCAGGCCGCCGAGAATCGAGGCGGACAGGGGCGGCGTATACAACTTGCCCTTGTTCATGAGAAACAGATTTTCGCCCGCGCCCTCGCTGACATAACCTTCGCTGTTGAGTGCGATGCCCTCGGCAAATCCCAGGCGATGCGCTTCGAGCGTCACCAGGATGCTGGACAGGTAATTGCCGCCGGCCTTGGCCATGGTGGGAATCGTGTTCGGGCTTGCCCGCTGCCAGGACGAAATGCACACGTCGACGCCGCTGTCGATTCCGTCCTCTCCAAGATACGATCCCCATTCCCAGGCCGCGACGATGCACTCGGCAGGCGCGTCCGGGTCGCCGGCGACCCCCATTTCACCGTAACCGCGGAACGCCAGCGGCCGCACGTAGGCGCCGTTGTGGAGCCCGTTGCGAATCACCACGTCCCTGCACGCCGCAACCAGTTCCTCGAGTTCGTAGGGGATTTCCAGGTAGTAGATCTTCGCCGAGTCGTACATCCGGCGGACGTGGTCGGTGAGCCTGAGGCCTACGGGCCCGTTGGGGCCCGGATAGACCCTGATGCCCTCGAAGACCGACGAGCCGTAGTGCAGCGCATGGGTCAGCACGTGAACCCTGGCGTCCTCCCAGCGGACCATCCGTCCGTCCTGCCAGATGTACTTGCTCGGCTGCATGGGCATGGTATGACTTCCTCGCTGGATCAGGGCTGGCCGAATGCGATGGCTCTTCGGGGCCGTTGGTCGTCGGTGTCCCGGCGCCGCAGTATGCGGTTGATCACCTCCAGGTAGGCGATCGCCGCAGACTCCACGATATCCGTACTGACGGCGTGACCGCGAAAACTCTGCCGATTATATTCCACGGTCACCGTGACCTCACCCTGCGCATCGTCGCCGGTGGTGACGCCCCGTACTTCGAAGTTCTTCAACTCGAGCTCGATCCCCGTCGCCGCTTCCAGGGCGCCGAAGGCGGCCGCGACGGGTCCGTCGCCCTTGGCCGCCTTGCGAGTCCGGCGGCCGTCCTGGTGGGACAGGCTCAGCGCCGCGGCGGCCAACGTGCCGGTTCCGGCCGTGATCTGGAGCTCGTCGATGACCCAGGGCCCCGCCTTGCCGACGTCGACATTCATGATGATGGCTTCGATGTCCCGGTCGTACATGTGCTTCTTGCGGTCCGCCAGGCGCTTGAACTTTTCGAAACAACGGTTCAGCTCGATATCGTCCAGGTGAAATCCCAGTTGTTCCACCCGGTCGCGGAACGCGTGGCGGCCGCTGTGCTTGCCCAGCACCAGGTTGGAGCGGGACAACCCGACCGCCTCGGGCCGCATGATTTCGTAGGTGGCCCGGTGCCGCAGCATGCCGTGCTGATGGATGCCGGCCTCGTGGGCGAAGGCATTCTCGCCGACGATGGCCTTGTTGCGCGGCGTGTGCATGCCCGTGACGTTGGCGACGATCCGGCTTGTAGGGTAGAGCCGGGCGGTGTCCACGCCGGTGCTCACCCCGAAAAACTCCTCCCGCGTCCTGATCGCCATGACGATTTCTTCAAGCGAACAATTGCCCGCCCGCTCGCCGATACCGTTGATGGTGCATTCCACCTGGCGGGCCCCCGCGCGCACCGCGGCCAGGCTGTTGGCCACCGCCATGCCGAGGTCGTCGTGGCAGTGCGCGCTCAGGCGGATGTTCCCGATCCCGGGGACATTGGCGATGAGATACTCGAAGACCTCCGCGAATTCTCCGGGTACCGCGTACCCCACGGTGTCGGGAATGTTCACCGTGGTGGCGCCGGCCTCGATCACCGCCTCCACCACCTCCGCCAGGTACTCCAGCTCGGTGCGCGAGGCGTCCTCGGGCGAAAACTCGACGTTGTCGCAATAGCTCCTGGCAGTTGACACCGATTCCACCGCGCTCTTCAGTATTTCCGCCTTGGCCATCTGCAGCTTGTGCTCGCGGTGAATCCGGCTGGTGGCCACGAAAACGTGAATTCGCGGACTGGCCGCATCCCTGACCGCGTCCCACACACGCTCGATGTCCTTGGGATTGCAGCGCGCCAGACCGCAGATGGTCGGCCCCTCGATGGTCCTGGCGATGGTCTGAACGGCCTTGAAGTCCCCGGGGGACGCCGCGGGGAAACCCGCTTCGATCACGTCGACGCGCAGGTCCCGGAGTGCGGAGGCGACACGGAGCTTTTCATTGAGGGTCATGCTGCAGCCCGGGGCCTGCTCGCCATCCCTCAACGTGGTATCGAATATTACGACTCGATTGTCATCCATTGCGTTCACCTGCATCCTCCTCCTGTGAGGTTCACGGACTCTGCGTAGCTCCGCTCTCGCGGTGCCGCGACCGGCAGCGCCTTCCGGACCCTGTCCGGTTCCGCCCCGGTCTCACTCCTTCAACCAGGCCATGCGCCCGCGCAATCGGGCGCCGACCCGCTCGATCCTGCTGTTCAGGTCTTCCTGCATCAGCCGGTTGTATTCCGGCAACCCGGCTTCGTATTCGGATACCCAGTTCCGGGCAAAGGTCCCGTCCTGGATTTCCTTTAGGACACCCTGCATCTTCGCGGTTGTGTGATCGTCCACAACCTTGGGTCCGCTGGTCAGGTCGCCGTACTTGGCCGTTTCGCTGACGAATTCGTGCATCTTGGCCAAACCGCCTTCATGCAGCAGGTCAACGATGAGCTTGACCTCGTGCATGCACTCGAAATAGGCGACTTCGGGCTGGTAGCCCGCTTCGACCAGCGTCTCGAATCCGCGCACGATGAGTTCCGACAGGCCTCCGCACAATACCGCCTGCTCGCCGAACAGGTCCGTTTCGGTCTCCTCTGCAAACGTTGTCGTCAGCACGCCGCCCCGGGTGCCGCCCAGCCCGTTGGCGTAGGCCAGTGCACGCGCCTGGGCCTGTCCCGTCACGTCCTGGTGCACCGCCATCAGGCAAGGCACACCGCGGCCGGCTTCGTACTGCCGCCTCACCAGGTCGCCGGGTCCCTTCGGCGCGATCAGGACCACGTCCAGATCGTCGCGGGGCACGATGCGCGCGTAATGGATATTGAAGCCATGGGCGAACAGAATCGTCGCGTTCCCGCGGATCCCGGGCAGAATCCTGCCGTAGATATCGGCCTGGACCATATCGGGCGTGAGAAAGGCGATCAGTCCGGCGCCCTCCGTGGCCTGCTCGAATGTCCGGACCGCAAATCCATCGTTTTCAGCCCTGGCCCAGGTCCTGCCTTCCGGGCGCAGGCCCACCGCCACATCGTAGCCCGAGTCCCGCAGGTTCAGGGCATGGGCGCGCCCCTGGCTGCCATAGCCCAGGACGGCGATTCGCTCGCCGCCCAGCGCCTCCGGATGGGCGTCCGATTCTTCAAACAGTTCCATTGCTTCGTCCTCCCGGATTCCTCAACTGTCCGCGATCTGCGCGCGGAATAAAAAAAGCCCCGCAGCCTTTCGGGTGCGGGGCCTGTATCGGTTTTCGTCGTTACACCATACACCCGCACCTGCCGCGGCAAAGCAGCACGGGAAGGAGCAGGGCCTGGCGCGTCTGGTTCATCTCAGTCAGGTTCGTGTTCGCAATGGCGCATCATCCGGCAATGACGCCGGATTGTCAATCCGATGGCCGGCGGATCCGATTTTTCCGGAGAAGCCGGAATAATCCGGCGAGGTCCGGTCGGTGAGCCGACCGCCGATGGTCTCGGCGCCGGGGCGGCGCGGCACCCGTACAGGCTGCGGGGATGCGGTTCGCGGCGTTCATTCGGGGTCCTCCGGGGCGGGGTTCCCGGTCGCGATGTTCTCGGGCGCGACGCGCAGCAGCCAATCGCCGCCTTCTTCTCCGGTGGGCACGACGCAGGCCATCAGCCCCGCCGCGCGCTCGGCGGACAGCGTTTTATCGCCGGCGGGTTCGCCGGCGGGTCCGGCGGGGGCCGCGCCGCCGGCGGGTTCGCCGCCGGGTTCGCCGCCGGGTTCGCCGCCGGGTTCGGGGTGGCTTGCGCGCCTGGGGAACGCCCCGCCCCCGCCGCGGCAGGAGGCGTAGGCGGGGGCGTCCCTCCAGTTTTCGTCCGCGTCCCACAGGCACAGGTCGAAATCCTTCCCGCCGTCGAGCCGGTAGGCCAGGTGCGTGCTTTCGCCGAGGGCGTCCAGTTCCCCGGCGCCGGGAACGAAGCAGTACGGCGAATCGATGGCGCGCGCGCGCCGCCCGACGACCGGCGTGGCGCTCGCCCCGGTGTCGGGCGGGCCGGTGTCGATGCCGCCGGGGTCCGCGCCGCCGGGGGGTTCGCCGCCGCCGGGTTCGCGGGCCGTGGAGTCCGCGATGGTCACCACCACCCAATGCCGGGCGTGCGCCCTCACCTCCCGCGGAAGCGATTCCAGCGCCATCTCCACCGTGAAGGTCTCGTCGTCGGCGTCCCCGTCGCGCGCCGTCGCGACCTCGGCCGCGCCGACAGTGGACCCGGCCGGGATGCGGATGGAGGCGAGCGCGCCGAAGTCGCCGGGCTCCGCCGTGACCGCGAACAGCCCCACCGGGATCGTCACGTCGGCCGCCAGCGCCGCGGACAGCGTCACCCTCACGGTCACCGCGGAGCCCTCGGCCACCGGGTTGGGCGAGGCCGAGATCGAGACCGTGGGCGCGGCCGGGTCGCCGTCGTCGTCGCCGTCGCCGGTGGCGCCGTCGTCGGCGATGGTCACCGTCACCGAGGAGGGGGTCCCCGCCGACACCGAGGAGGGCAGCGTGCCCAGAGACACCGTGAAGGTCTCGTCGTCGGCATCGTCGTCCCGCGCCGTCGCGACCGTGCCCGCGCCGGAGGCGGACCCGGCCGGGATGCGGATGGAGGCGAGCGCGCCGTAGTCGCCAGGCTCCGCCGTGCCCCCCGTCAGCGTCACCGGGATCGAAACGTCCTCCGCCAGCGCCGCGGACAGCGTCGCGGTCACCGTCACCGGGGAGCCCTCCGCCACCGTGGCCGGGGAGGCCGACAGCCGGACCGTGGGGGTCGCGGCGGGCGGGGGCGCGGCCGGGGCCGCCCGGGTCACGGTGACGGTGTAGGTCCTCCTGGTCGTGCCGTCCTGCGCCGTCACCTCGACCTCGATCGCGTTGGCGCCCACGTCCAGCGCGATGGCGCCGCTCGCCGTGCCGCTGGCCACCGCCGCCAGGCTCGCCCCCTTGCCCACCTTGACCGTGGCCTTGCCGGCGTCCTCCACCGTGGGCGTGAGCTTGACGTGGGTGGTGGCGTTCGGCACCGAGGCGGCGTAGGCGGTCGTGGCCTTGGCGAAGGTCCCGATGGACAGCGCCGTGTAGGTCCCCGCCGCGCCCGGGGCGCCCGCGGCCGCCAGGGCGCCCAGGTTGGCGTTGGAGGACCGCGCCGGGGCCGACCTCGAGGTGTCGGCGATGGTCACCGTCGTCCTCCCGCCCGCGCGGGGCACCGTGTAGGGCTCGCCGGCCCATTGCTGCAGGAACCAGGTCGTGACCTCCTCGCGCTCGTTTTTCCTGTCCGCCACCGCGGCGAGCGTGAAGGTCGCCGTGGAGGCGTTGGCCGGCAGCGCCAGCACCCGCGAGCCCGCGCGCCCGGTCAGTCCGCTGAAGGTGTAGTCCTCGGGATTGTCGGCCGAGCTGGGGGTTGTCGCCAGGACGGCGACCCTGCTGGCCGAGGCCAGCTGCGGGGCGATGTTCACCGTCAGCGTCACGCTGGCGCCCTCGTTCACGCTGTAGGTGGACGAGGCGAAGCTCACCTGCGGGGACTGGGTGGAGGGACCGTCGTCGTCCTTGATGGTGACAGTCGCCGAACCCTTTGCGCCCTTGGTATAGCCGATGGCCACGGTTGTTATTTCCAGGGTGAATGTCTCGTCAGTTTCAACAACGGAGTCATCGATGATGCGAAGATTGCGCGATGCGCTGGTTCGTCCGGCGTTGATGGTGATTGAGAAACTCTTGGAAGTGCTACTCCTGTCGGAGGTGGACCCAAAGTCGTAGCCCCACCGGGCTGTACCATTACTTACTTTGACGACGAAAGCTCTAGTTGCGCTCGATGCTTCGCTTAGATTGACAGTAATCGCAAAGTTCCCGGCAGACTCGGAGACCTCATACGTGCTCGCGGACAGCTCCGCGGTCTGCGCCTGGGCGGGCTCCGCGGCCGGCAGGCACAGCCCGCCGAGCAGCGGCGCGAGGACGGGAAGGAGGGCGGGGCGGCGCCACGCGGACGCGGCCCGTCGCGAGCCCGCCGGAGCCGCCGCGCCGCCGCGGGGCAATCCGGACGAACGGGAGGGGAGCTTGCGGACGCGCCCGGCGAGGCCGGAAAGACAGTGCGCCGGAGAGGTCAGGCGGGAGCGGCGCTCCCGGGGTGCGGAGCGGGCCACGGGGTCAGGGCTCGGCTCGGCTCGGCTCGGCTCGGCTCGGCTCGGCTCGGCTCGGCTCGGCTCGGCTCGGCTCGGCTCGGCAATTATAACCGAATTCCAAGCCGGGATTGTCACGGACTCGTTGACATTCATGCTCGATTCCTTCGCCTCACGTCATCCCTTTCCGCTCATTGCGGATGCCTGTATGTTCACCGCGCGGCGCGGCCTTGTCAACCGCCCGCCAAGCACCGTGTAGAGAGTAAATTAAGTGTCCGCGTTAAGAGTTCATAAAGTGTCCGGTTTAAATGGTGCTCCGGTTGGTGGCTGGAGTGGGACGGATGGGCGGGGCTCGTTTATGGCAGGAGAGGCGGACCATGTTGTTCGAGGAGGTTCATTCGGTTTGGACCGAGGGGCGGTTGACGCAGGAGGAGGCGGCGCGGTTGCTGGGCGTGTGCCCGCGGACGTTTCGTCGTTGGCGGGGGCGTTACGAGGCCAACGGGATCGACGGATTGCGGGACCGGCGGTTGTCGGGGCTGTCGCACCGGGCGGCGCCGGTGGACGAGGTGATGCGGTTGGTGGACCGGTACCGGACGCGCCACGAGGGCTGGAACGTGCGTCATTTTTACTCATGGTACCGGCGCGACGGGGGCGGTCGCAGCTACAGTTGGGTGAAGAACAAGCTCCAGGAGGCCGGGGCGGTGCCCAAGGGGAAGGGCCGCGGCCGGCACCGGCGGCGGCGCGGGCCGGCGCCCTGGCCGGGGATGATGTTGCACCAGGACGCCAGCACCCACGCGTGGGTCGAGGGCGTCCAGTGGGATTTGGCGGTGACGATGGACGACGCCACCAACGAGCATTATTCGATGTTTTTCTGCGACGAGGAGGGGATGTGGAGCAGTTTCCGGGGGGTTCGGGACACGATCCGGGCGAAGGGGCTGTTTTGTTCGCTGTACACGGACCGGGGATCGCACTGCTGGACGACGCCGGAGGCCGGCGGGAAGGTGGACAAGGCGAATCCAACGCAGTTCGGGCGCGCGATGGCGCGGCTGGGGATCGAGATGATCCCGGCGTACTCGCCCGAGGCGCGGGGGCGCTCGGAGCGGGCCTTCCGCACGCACCAGGGGCGCCTGCCCCGGGAATTGGCGGCGGCCGGGGTCGCGGACATGGCCGCGGCGAACCGCTATCTGTCGGAGGTGTACCGGCCGGAGTACAACCGGGAGTTCGCGCGCCCGGCCCGGGAGGACGGCTCGGCGTTCGTGCCCTGTCCGGACCTGGAGGGTCTCGACGACATCCTCTGCGAAGTCCACGAACGGGTGGCCGGGCGGGACAACTGCGTGCGTTTCGAGACGCTGAAGCTGCAGATCCCCGCGGACCGGCGCCGGCCGCATTACGCGAAGGCCCGCGTGAAGGTGCGCCGCCACGCCGACGGCACGCTGTCGGTGTGCCACGGGCCGCGCCGGCTGGCCCGGTACGGCGCCGACGGCCGGTTGGCGGACGACCGCCCCTTGCCCGCGGCGGCCTGATGGCCGACCACGCCCCGTGCCGGGTTCGCCCACCGCCGGCGCCTTCCCCGCTCCGGCCGCTACGCGCCCTTCGCGGGGAAGGCGCCGGCGGGCGTGCCGATGACGATCAATTGCCGCCGATCGCGCATTCTGCCTTGCCCGCGCGAGCGGCGGCTGGACCGGACAGTTTATTTACTCTTAAAGCGGACAGTTCTATTTACTCGTAACACCGCCCGCCAAGCACCGCCCGCCAAGCCGGTCCTCCGGCCCATGCCGCGGGCCGCTACAAACGGGAACCGTTCCCGTTCGGGCGGGCGCCAATGGCATTTTTCCGCCCGGCGGGCGGGCCGGCCGGGCGCTTCACGATGCCCCCGATGGACGAACCGCCGCCCCTTCCAGGGCATGGGCGACCGTCGAATTACGCCACAGCGCAAGTGGCTCCAATTCAACTTTTGTGGCAACAATCGGCATTTTTACGCTATCCTTCGGCACCGGGCACGCGACCGGAAGATGATTTATTGGTACCCGAAAGCCGCGCACGTGGCATTTCGGCAGAAAAAGTACCTGAAATGCCGGGTCTGCGGCACAATATAACGATCACGAAAGCAATTGAAGATCATTTAGGAATCCCAGGGATTTGAGGAGTGGGCATGAGAGCTAAACGTAGCGCGGCGCTGCTGTTCGGCGCGCTTGGCGTGTTTCTTGCGGCAACTATGGCCGCGGGTCAGGGAGTGGACCGGCTTATCGAAGCCGAGGGGATCCGGATTCAGCAGGCGCAGGACTCACAGGATCGGATCGATGGCATCGTGGAGCAGACGCGGATGCTGGCCGAGGAATATCGGTCGGTGCTCAAGGAAGTGGAGGGCCTCAAGGTCTACAATACCCTGCTGGACCGGCAAATCGAGGACCAGGAGACCGAGCTTTCCAACCTGAGGACGTCCATCGACGAAGTGCAGGTGATCGAACGGCAGATCCTGCCGCTGTTGACGCGGATGGTCGATGGTCTGGAGCAGTTCGTCACGCTGGATGTGCCGTTCCTGCTCGAGGAGCGCATGGGACGGGTCGCCCGCAACAGGGAGCTTCTGGAACAGGCCAACGTGACCGCCGCGGAGAAATTCCGTGTGGTCATGGAAGCCTGGCAGATCGAGAACGATTACGCGCGGACGATCTCCACCTACACGGATGAAGTGGAAATCGACGGCGTTGCAAGGGAAGTCGACGTGTTGCAGATCGGCCGCGTCGCGCTGCTGTACCAGACGCCGGACGGCGCCCAGTCCGGCGCGTGGGACCAGCGGGTGCGCCAGTGGGCCCCCGTAGGCAATGAGTACCGCAACTCGATACGCCAGGGAATCAGCCTGGCGCTGAACCAGTTGGCGCCGACATTGTTGCTCCTGCCCATGGCGCCCCCGGAGGAAGGCTGATGAACATCCACAAACGACTGATCCCGGCGGCGGCGCTGGCATTTGCCCTGAGCGCGCCGCTTCAGGCGCAGGACGCCGAGGTCCGGAGCCTGGACGAACTGCTGGACCTGGTTGAAGAAGGCCGGGCCCGGGACAACGCGGAAGAGGAGGCGAGGATTCGGGAGTTCGAGCAGAACCAGGCCAATCAGCAGCAGCTTCTCAATGACGCGAATGCACGGAGAGTCGCCGAGGAGGCCCGCAGCGCGCGACTGGAGACGACGTTCGAGGAGAACGAGCTGCTGATCGCGGACGTGACCGAACAGCTCAACGTGCGCCTGGGTTCGCTGCGCGAGCTGTTCGGCGTGCTCCAGCAGGTGGCCGGCGATGCCCGGGGGCTGTTCGAGGCGTCCCTGACCAACATCGAATACCCGGAGCGTTCCCGGTTTCTGACCGACCTGGCGGCGAAAATGGGTTCCGGCAGCCAACTCGCATCCATCGAGGAAATCGAGCGGTTGTGGTTCGAACTGCAGCGCGAAGCGACAGAACTGGGCAAGGTCAAGCGCCTCCCGGAATTCCAGGTGATCGCGGCCAACGGCGATATCCTCAACGAGGACGTCGTGCGCGTCGGCCCGTTCAACATATTGGCCGACGGCCGTTACCTGGAGCGCGACCCGGAAACCAATTCGGTGAGCGAGCTCCAGCGCCAGCCCGAGCAGAGGCGGTTCACGCGCAGCACATCGGAAATGCTGGAAGCGGGGCCCGATGACGAGTTCGTGCGGTTCGGCCTCGACCCGACATCCGGGCAGATTCTCGGACTGCTGGTGAGGGAGCCGAGCTTTCGGGAACGGCTTCAGCAGGGCGGTATCGTGGGTTACATCATTATCACCCTCGGTGTGTTCGGCGTGTTGCTGTCCATCGAGCGCATCATCAGCCTGGGTATCGCGGGCAGAAAGGTGAAGGCGCAGCTCAAGAGCGAGACGGTGAGCGACAGGAATGCGCTGGGGCGCGTGCTGCAGGCCTACGAAAGCAACAGGGAAGTGGATACGGAAACGCTGGAGCTGAAGCTCGGCGAAGCGATTCTCAAGGAAGTTCCACCCCTGCAGCGGGGAATTCTCATCATCAAGGTGATTTCGGTCGTCGCGCCGCTCCTGGGTCTGCTGGGCACGGTTACCGGAATGATCAACACGTTCCAGGCGATTACCCTGTTCGGCACCGGCGATCCCACGAGAATGGCCGGCGGCATCTCGCAGGCGCTCGTAACCACGCAGTTGGGGCTCTATGTGGCCGTTCCGACCGTGCTGCTGCATACGGTCGTCAGCGGCCGCAGCCGCGGGATCATCCAGATCCTGCAGGAACAGGCCGCCGGAATCGTCGCGGAGCAGTCCGAAAGAGCGCACTGAGATGCAGGCACTGATCGACGCCTATATCGCCATCCGGGACTTTCTCGAACTGGGAGGGCCGGTTCTGCGGATGATCGGCGTGGTGATCCTGGTCATGTGGATTCTCATTCTCGAGCGGCTCATATTCTTCCGGACCGGCCTGAGATCCCTTCGCAAGGAGGCATTCGACGCCTGGGAGGGCCGCAGCGAGCGAAAATCCTGGCACGCTCACCAGATCAGGACGGCGATGATTTCCAGGGTGTCCGAGGCCGCCAACGCCGGCCTGCCCATGATCCAGACGCTCGTCGCGCTGTGTCCGCTCATGGGCCTGTTGGGTACCGTGACCGGAATGATCGCGGTTTTCGAGGTCATGGCGGTTTCCGGCACCGGTAATCCGCGCTCCATGGCCTCGGGCGTTTCCATGGCCACCATCCCCACAATGGCCGGGATGGTGGGTGCGCTTTCGGGCGTGTTTCTGGTCACCGTTCTTTCCCGTACCGCGAAGCGAAGCGTCCAGAAACTTGAAGACGGCATGACCATGGATCACTAGTCGGGCGGGGTTGCATATACCTAGAAACATGAGGTATAGTCGCCGACATGCGCAAATGAGGAGGCACGGTGAAGAAACACATCACGAACATCAGGGTTGAGAACGAAGAAAATGAAATCAATCTCACGCCCATGCTGGATGTCGTGTTCATCATGCTGATCTTCTTCATCGTCACCGCGAGCTTTCTGCGCGAAGCGGGCCTCGACACGAACCGGCCGGACCAGGACCAGCCCGTTCAGACCCAGGATGAGGAAGGGGCGATTCTGGTCATTGTCGACGAAACCGACGACATCTGGATCGATAACCGGATCATCGATCCCAGGGCGGTTCGCCCCAACATCCAGCGGCTCCACGCCGAGAATCCCGACAGGCCCGTCGTCGTGCAGGTCAGCGCCTCGTCCCGCGCCGAAACGCTGGTGACCGTGATGGACGCCTCCCGCCAGGCGGATGTCTACGACATTTCCATCGCCGAGGCGCCGTGAGCACCGGAACAAGTCGACCGGTTTTGAAGGAGCAGTAAGCCATGCGCGATTCCGTTTCCGAGTCAATGGCCGAGGAAGAAGCAGAAATCAACCTCACGCCCATGCTGGATGTTGTGTTCATCATGCTGATCTTCTTCATCGTCACCGCCGTTTTTGTGAAGGAACCGGGAATTCTGGTGGACCGGCCCCAGGCCGTCACCGCCGAGATTCCCGATGGTGGCTCGATCTTTATCGCAGTCAGTTCAAACAACGAATACTGGATCGACCAGCGCAACGTCGACCTGGCGGGATTGAAGCCCATCGTCGAACGCATGCACAGGGAAACTCCGGAAGGGGGCGTGGTTATCCAGGCGGATAACGAGGCCCAGAACGAATACGTCATCGCCGCGATGGATCTCGCCAAGGAGGTTGGCATCGAGGAGGTGACCCTGGCGGCGGTGGTGCCGTAGTGGACCGTCGAGATTTATCCGGTGGCGCGGGGGGCGTTGCACCGATGAGCTCCGAGGAGCGCCTGGACCAGGACCATGCAATGGAGGAGATGTCATGATTGCCCGATTCACTGCCGCTGTGGCCGTCGGCGGCGCCGTCACATTCGGCCTTTTGTTCATCATGCAGTTGCTGATTGCGACCGGCGAGGAAGCGGTCACCGATGCCGAACGCTTCAGAATGGATGAATTCGTGCGCGTGGAGCGCAATGAAATCATCGAGACCAAGAAGCAGAAGCCCGAGAAGCCGCCCGAGCCGGAAGTGCCGCCCGAGATGCCCGAACCTCAGAACTCGAACCAGTTCGACAACTCGATGGCCGTTTCCGTTACGGCACCGACCACCAGCGTCAACCTGAACGTTTCCGGCGTCGGTTTCGGCGTCAGCGACGGCGAATACCTGCCCATCGTCAAGGTCGCCCCGGTGTATCCTTCCAGAGCGCTTTCCCGAGGCCTCGAAGGCTATGTCATCGTGGAATTCACGGTCACCCAGGCCGGAGCGGTGAAGGACGTGTTCGTCGTGGAATCCACCAGCAGCCTGTTCGAACGTGCCGCGGTGGAAGCGGCCTACAAGTTCAAGTACAAGCCGCGCGTGATCGACGGGATCGCAGTCGAGGTGCCCGGGGTCCGCAACAAGATCACTTTCGAGATCACCCAGTAGCGGAGGACTGATCCCATGCGCGGCACTCGAGCATCACTGCCTCTGGCGGCGGCCGCATTCGCGGCGGTGCTGGCGGCTCCCGATGCCTTTTCCCAGGGAATGGGAATGGGCGGCATGCAGGGCGGGGAGGGAAGCGCTGCGGAGGCGCAGACCCGCAGGACGCCCGCCATGCGGGAGCGGGTCTACACCCGGCTTGCCGAGGCGCAGGAGTGCGCCGAAATGGACGATCTCGAGTGCGCCCAGCAGCGGCTGGCCCAGGTGCGCGAGATGGATGACCTGAACAGTTATGAACTGGCGCAGATGTGGAACTTCTACGCGTTCATCTACTTCGGTCAGGACAACTACAGGGAAGCCATTCGGGCCTACGAAATGGTGCTCCAGCAGCCGGACCTTCCGCTGGGCATGGAAACCACCACCATGTACACGCTGTGCCAGCTCTATTTCCAGCAGGAGCGTTACGACGATTCGCTGGGGATGCTGGACCGCTGGTTTGCCCTCTCCGAGGACCCGGGAGCGGAACCGTATGTGCTGAGGGCCCAGATCTTCTATTCCCTGCAGCGGTATCGGGAAGGTATCGAACCGGTCAGGACAGCCATCCGGATCAATCGGGATCTGGAGCGGGAACCCCAGGAAAACTGGTATCGGTTGCTGAACGTCTTCCACTACGAGTTGGAGGACTATCCCAACGTCATCGACGTGCTCCGAACCATGATCGAGATTTGGCCCAAGCGGGAATACTTCGTCCAGCTTTCCGCGATGTACGGGCAGGAAGGCTACGACGAAGGGCAGTTGGGCCTCTATCAGGTTGCCCATGAAGCCGGATGGCTTACCCGGAGCAACGAGCTCATCCAGATTGCGCAGCTGCTTCTCCAGGCGGATGTCCCCGTGCAGGCGGCGAAGATCATCGAGGCGGGACTCGAAGACGGCGCGATCGAATCCAACGAGCGCAACTGGCGATTGCTGGCCCAGTCCTGGCAGCTCGCCCAGGACGACACCGAAGCCGTCCCGGCGTTGACGCGCGCCGCGGGGTTGGCCGAGGACGGCACGCTTGACGTCAGCCTTGCACAGTCCTACCAGAATCTCTACGAATGGGATGCCTGCGTGGACGCGGCCAGGGAAGGCATTCGAAAGGGCGACCTGCGGCGCGAGGACCAGGCGTACATGATTCTCGGAGCCTGCCTGTTCGAGCTCAAGGAATACGCCGCGGCCCGGAACGCATTCGAAGAGGCTGCCGAGGACGAACGCAGCCGGGGCAATGCCCGAAGCTGGATCCAGTACGTCAATTCGGAAGAGGCCAGGGACCGGGAACTGGCAGCGGCCCTCGCCCGCTAGGCCGTCCCTTGGCCAAACCGCCTTTTGCCGCCCGCGAACTTCTCGGGCGGTTCAACTTTGAACAGGAGTTACCAGATCATGGCCATCGACGTAGGCGACCCGGTCCCCGAGGGGACACTCACAAGGATGGGCAAGGAGGGGCCCGAACCGGTCACGACGGATGCTCTCTTCAAGGGCCGGAAAGTCGTGTTCTTTGCGGTCCCGGGTGCGTTCACGCCCACCTGCGCGATCAAGCATCTGCCCGGCTACCAGCGCGATGCGGGCGCCATCAGGAACGGCGGCGCGGATGCGATCGCCTGCATGGCGGTCAATGACGTGTTCGTCATGGACGCGTGGGCGCAGTCCGCCGGCACGGGAGACGACGTGCTCATGCTTGCCGACGGCAACGGGGACTATGCGGCCGCCCTGGGGCTGTCCTGGGATCTGTCGGGGCTTGGTCTGGGTACCCGAAGCCAGAGATTTTCCATGATCGTGGACGATGGCGTCGTCACCCACCTGAACGTCGAACCGCCGGGAGAGTTCGGCATCAGCGCCTCCGATCGGATCCTCGAGCAGCTGGGCTGAACCCGGGCCGCGACTGCCATTGCAGGCGCGTCCATGGCGTCGCCACTCATCTCACCGACGGCGCTTGCGAAACGGCTGGGCGATGCCGCCTGGGTCGTCGTCGACTGCCGATTCGACCTGACGGATCCCGGCGCGGGTCACGCCGCATATCGCCGCGGCCACATCCCCGGCGCCCGGTACGCCCACCTGGACAATGACCTCGCCCGCGTTCCGGGCCCCACCGACGGCCGCCATCCGTTGCCCCGGGTGGGGGACTTTGCGGTCACGCTGGGGGGCTGGGGAATCTCCGCCACCAGCAGCGTTGTCGTTTACGACGACATGTCAGGGGCGATCGCAGCGCGCCTGTGGTGGATGCTGCGGTGGGTGGGGCACGGTGCCGCATATGTTCTCGACGGTGGCTTGAAGGCATGGGAATGCGCGGGGTTGCCGCTGGACCGGGAGACTCCCCGCCTGCGCGCCAGGCGATATGCCGCACGCGGCGCGCGGCGCGACTGGGTTGTCCCGACCGCCCGGATTCCGTCGGAGCTGGCAAAGGGAGCGAGACTCGTGGACGCCCGCGCGCCGGAACGCTTTCAGGGTGTCACCGAGCCCATCGATCCCGTGGCCGGTCACGTCCCGGGCGCCGTCAACTGGCCGTTTTCCGACGCGTTGCAGCCCGACGGGACCCTGTGTCCCGGCGAGGAACTCCGCGCGCGCCTCGGGCACGTGACGGATCAACCCGGCGGGCTGATCGCCATGTGCGGCTCCGGAGTAACGGCATGTCATCTGCTCCTGGCGGTCAACGCGGCCGGACTGGGCGACGGCCGTGTCTACATCGGTTCCTGGAGCGAGTGGATTCGCGATCCCGGGCGCCCGACCGCCACCGGAAAAGGATCCTGACACGACCGGCACGGTCCACCCTCTCAGGGTTTTTTCAGGTTTTCGGCACGTTTTGGTTGGCGTTTCGCCCTCGATGTGTTAAAGCACTTCCGGTAAGGCGCCGACAGGATCAGGTTGTGACGCATTCCTCCAAAATTGCACCAAGCCGGGCGCTCAGGTCCGTTCGTTACGAAATTCGCGGGCGGCTGGCACGGCGAGCGATGGAACTGGAGCGGCAACACGTGCTGGCCGCGCCCGGATCCAGCTTCAACACGGGATACCGGGATCACTTCAGGATCACCACGCTCGCGGATGAAGATACGATCGAAGAGGTGTTCTGGCGCATCGGCAATGTCCTGCGGGAAATGGCCTGCGGCCACTGATGCACAATGATCAGGTTGAAGGAGCACTAACAGTATCCAATGCCCGCCACCCTGACAGACCTTGCGGTCAAAGGGACTGCCGCGGTGACCGCCGGCGGCATCGCCGCCCGGCAGATCGAAAGCTACCTGGCCCGGCAGCGCCTGGAGGAAGGGCGATCGGCGTGGTTGGCCCCGAATGTTCTGTCCCGCAGGGACTGGGCGACCGCCCTGTGGCGCAGGTATTTGGACGACGGCAGCCGCCAACTCCTCAGTCCCGGGCAGGTCGATGCGCTGTGGCGCCGGGTGATCGACGAATCCGGCGCCGCCCTGCAGGGATCCCCGGGGTATCGTCATGTAGCCGCCTGGGCCCGGGAAGCCTCGCAGCGGCGACGCGACTGGAATGTCGACCTCAACGACCTGCACCCGTTTCGGGACGATCCGGATTGCCGGGCATTGATTCGCTGGGAGCGCGCCTATCGGGACGCATTGGACGACGCCGGTTGGCTGGACCCCGGAGACGCGTTGGATGCGCTGGTTGCCAGGACGCCGTCACCGGAGGGCCATGGGTCCGGTTCCGTCGTGTGGGCGGACCATGCGCTGACGCCGGTTCAGTCGCGGCTCGCGGAACAGCTTCGGAAAACCGGATTCAGGTGTTCGGACTGGGCGCCGCCGGCGTGCAATGCGCAAAGCCGCCGGGTACAGCTTGCCGATGCGGCGGAAGAGGCCAGGGTAGCGGCCGCCTGGGCGGCTGCAAGACTGGCGCGCGAACCCGGGCAGCGCGTGGGGATCGTCGTGCCCGGGTTGGAGACCCGGCGCGACGAGGTGGTCAACGCGGTTGAAGACACGCTGAGTCCGGAGTGTTCGCGGTTGGGCGCCCGCGCCGGCCGGCGGGAAATCGTATGCCTGCAGGGCCAACCCGCCGCGATGGACCATCCGGTGATCGGCGCTGCGGTGAACGCGCTGGAGTTGTTCGGCAGCGCGGGCGATTTCCGGGTTCTGAGCCGCTGGCTGCGCAGTCCGTTTTTTGCGGCGCCGGACAGTGCCGACTCGCGCTGCATGCTGGAAACACAGCTTCGCTCACACATTTCGTCGCAGATGTCCTTCATGGATGCCTTCCGCTCGGGCGGCCTTGCGAGGCGAATTCGGAGCGCGAATCCGGCCCTCGCCGACGAACTCGAGGCAGCGGTGTCGCTCATGGCCGCTCAGCCCCGCCGCGCGACGCCGACGGCCTGGGTATCCGCCTGGCGGAGGCTGTTGGCCGAACTCGGCTGGGGCGGCGACGACCCGGCCGTAGCCGAGGACTGGGAATCCGCGCTGAACGACCTGATGCTCCTGACGCCGATTCTGGGCAGGCTCGACTTGAGCGACGCACTTGCGGAACTGGTGCGAATCCTGGACCGCCCGCAACGGCGCGGGGCAATGCCGCTGTACGGCGTCTTTCTGCTGTCCGATCCGGCGGACGTGGGTCCGGGATACGACGCCGTATGGGTCAGCGGGCTCACCGACACCCAATGGCCGCGGGCATCGCAACCCGTTCCGCTGTTGCCGTTGACATTGCAGCGCAGCCACGGAATGCCGTCGGCCACACCGGCCGCGGCGCTTGAGCAATCACGGGTCACGATGAAGCGGCTGGTGGACCGGGTGCCCGACCTGGTTCTGAGTTCGCCGGAGAGCGTCCACGAGCATTCGGTTCGGCCCAGTCCGTTGATTCTTTCCTGTCCTCTGGTTACGGAAGCGGATCTGTTGGCTTCCCGCGCGCGCCGCTCCCGGCGCCTGGTACCTGACGGCAACCGCCTTGAAACGCGCGCCGACCCGGTTCCACCTGTCGAAACCCCGAGACTCAGGGGCGGAATCGGCACGCTGTCCATGCATTCGATCTGCCCGCTGCGCGCGTTTATCGAAAGCCGCCTTCTTGCGAGACCGCTGCAACCCGTCCGGCCGGGGTTCGACGCGCGCCAGCGGGGCATCGCCGCGCATGCGGCGGTCGGGCGCCTGTTCGGCGATCGGCCGGACCGGCAGGACATCCTGTCCTGGAGCCCCGGGGAAAGGGCGCGCCGCATCGACCGGAGCTGCTATCGGGCGCTGCGCGGGCTGTTTGGCGTAGCCGAAACACGGTTGGGAGCCCTTTTCGAACTGGAACTTGCACGGCTGCGATCGATGCTGACCCGGTTTCTGGAAATGGAAACGGCCAGAACGCCTTTCCGGGCGGTCGGGGTGGAGCAGACCGTCCAGGCCGTAGTGGGCGGTCTCAGGATCAGCGGCCGGATCGATCGGATCGACAAACTGGGTTCCGATGGGCCACTGGCGGTCATCGATTACAAGACCGGTACGGGAAATTACCCGGGCGACTGGCTGAAGGAACGGCCACGGGACCTGCAGTTGCCCTTCTACGCATCCTTCCTGGAAGGGGAGGTGGCGGCCGTGGCTATCGCGGCGCTGAACCCTGCAAGCCCGGAATACAAGGGTTTCTGGCACGACGACGCATTTCCCGGACGAGCTGCGAAACTTCCCGCGGATGTTGCCTGGCCGACGCAGCGCGACCGGTGGCGCGCGAAGATCGAGGAGTTGACGCGGGAGTACCTGGACGGGGACGGACGAATTTTCCGAAAGGAAATCAGGCAGGCAGAGGGTGCGATCGCACCGCTCACCCGGATTCATGAATGGTTGGCGCTGGCGCGAAAGGCGGAGCCGCGGGCGTCAGGCGGCGGGTCATGAAATGAGCGACTCAGCGCTGCGCCGACGCGCCCTGGAGACCGACCGATCCTTTATCGTTCAGGCGCCCGCGGGATCGGGCAAGACGGAATTGCTCATCCAGCGCTTTCTGGCCTTGCTGGCGACCGTGGAGTTGCCCGAACAGGTCATCGCGATCACGTTCACCCGCAAGGCAGCCGCGCAGATGCGCGACCGCGTGTTGGCTGCGCTGACTACAGCGGCCCGGTACGAACGGCCCGGGCAGCCGCACCGGCTCCGGACCTTCGACCTGGCCCGGCAAGCGTTGGCCCGGGACCGGGAGCTGGGCTGGTCGGTGGTCGATCAGCCGGCCCGGCTCAAGATCGACACCCTGGACGCGCTCAACGTCTGGCTCGCACAGCGGTTGCCGGTCGCGTCCGGCGGGGTCGGGGCGGCGCGTATCGTCGACGACGCTTCAGAGCACTATCGGACAGCTGCAAGGCGAATGATCCGTCAGTTGGGCGACGCCTCTGCGGGAGCCCGCGCATTGCGTTTCCTGCTCGGGACTTCCGGCGCAAGTGCCGAGCGCATGGTGACGCTGCTGGCGCAGATGCTCGCCACTCGCGACCAGTGGCTGCCCCATGTATTCGGTGCGGATGAGACGGAATTGCGCGTCATCGTCGAACGGGCGTTGCGCCGCTCGATGGAGGAGGTTCTGGTCCGGGTGGCGCAATTGCTACCCGAGGCGGCCTGCCGGCGGTCGGTGCCCCTGTTGCGTCATGTGGCCAGACACGCGCCGAAGTTCGCACCGCGGTTCGAACCGTGGTTGAAGCTCGAAGCGATGCCCGCGCCGCGGGTGGGCCATCTCAAGGCCTGGAAGGCGTTGCCGGAGCTGCTGCTGACCGGGCAGGGGGCGTGGCGGAGGCGGCCGGGCGCGATCGGGTTCTCCGGTCAATTCGCCCCCCTTGGCGGCGATCTGAAGGAACTGATCTCGTCCGTGGCGGATTCGGAGGCGTTGCGCGTCGCCCTGATGGAGCTGCGGCGCGTCCCCGAGTCGCTGCCGGGACCGGCATGGTGGGACGCCATGGCGGCGCTTCGAAGCCTTCTGCGGCACCTCGTGGCCGAATTGCGGGTCCTGTTCGCGGAACGAAATTCCGCGGATTTCATCGAACTGGCGCTGGCCGCCCAACGCGCTCTCGGCAGCGCGGCGCGCCCCTCGGATCTGCTGCTCGCCCTCGACAGGCGCATTCAGCACATTCTCGTGGACGAATTCCAGGATACCTCGCGTTCCCAGATCCGGCTTCTGGAACTGCTGACGTCCGGTTGGGAGCCGGACGACGGCCGCTCGCTGTTCCTGGTCGGAGACCCCATGCAGTCCATCTACCGGTTCCGGAACGCCGACATGTCGCTGTTCCTGCGGGCCAGGCACGAGGGAATCGGGGACATACGATGCGAAACGCTGGACCTGACGCGGAACTTCCGCAGCGCTCCGGTTCTGATCGATTGGGTCAACGACACGTTCACGGGAATCTTTCCGGTCGAGGATGATTTCAAGGCCGGCGCCGCCCGATTCAATCCGTGCGAAGCGGTCAGGGCGCCCTCGAGCGGGCAGGCCGTGCAGGTGCACGCGCTTCGAGGATCGGATCCGGATGCGGAGACCCGGCGCGCCGCCGAGATCGTCGCCGCCGAAAGGGCCCGGCCGGAATCCGGTTCGGTGGCCATCCTGGTGCGCAGCCGCGGTCACCTTGCGGGCCTGCAGAGCCACCTTCGTGCCCTGGGCCTGGACGCTCACGCCGTTCAACTGGAAGCACCCAACCGGCATCAGGTCACCCAGGATCTCATCGGGCTGACCCGGGCATTGACACATCGCGGCGATCGCGTCGCGTGGCTGGCGGTGCTGAGGGCCCCCTGGTGCGGCTTGAGCTGGAGGGACCTGCACGTCCTGTGCCGGGGCGATTCGGACAGCGCGGTGTGGACGTTGATGCACGATGCGGAGCGCATCGCCGGGTTGACCGGGGACGGCCGGGTTCGCCTGGAGCGCCTGCGGGCCATCCTGCAGGTAGCCTTTCTCGAACGATCCAACCAGTCTCTGGCCCGCTGGGTGGAGCGCACGTGGGTAACTTTGGACGGGCCCGCGTGTGTTCCGGACTCCCGTGACGCGGACCGCGCAGAGCATTTCTTCGCCGTCCTCAGGGAGGCCGCTGTCAGGGGCGATCTGGACGATCCGGCCACGCTGGACACCCTGTTCGACGATCCGGCCGCCATAGTGGACCGTCCCCGGGAGAGCGGCATCGAGATCATGACCGTTCACAAGGCCAAGGGGCTGGAGTTCGACACGGTTGTGCTGCTCGGGCTGGGACGGGTACCGCAATCCGACAAGGGAAGGGCGCTGTACTGGCATGAACGCGTGCACGCCGACGGCAGGGAATCTGTCCTGCTGGCTCCGTTTTCCGCGGGTGCGGATGAACCGGACCCGCGCACCCGGTGGCTGAAGGGGATCGAACAGCGCAAGGAGCGCTCCGAACGCGCGCGCCTTCTCTACGTGGCGACAACCCGTGCCAGGGAACGCCTGCACCTGATCGGCCAACTTCCGGCCGGAAAGCCCAACCCCCCGGCAAGCAGTCTGTTGGCCTTCCTCTGGCCGCAGGTATCCGCTGCCTTCGAATCGGCCACCGCGGAGGACGTTGCCGATCAGCCGGCCGAGGACGCATTCGAGCCGAAGCTCAGACGCCTTGTCGCTACCGCGCGGCAACCCGGCGGCGCAGCCATCGCCCGGGAAGAGGGCGAGCGACGTCCCCGTTTCCAATGGGCGGGGCAGGCCGCGTTGCAGGTCGGGGTCGTGGTTCACCAATGGTTGCATACCATTGCGGGGGAGGGGGTCGAGCATTGGGATCCCGAGCGCGTCCGGGCCGGCGTGGACCGCTACGCGGCGGAACTCGAGTTGCTGGGGGTGGACCGCGACGAACTCCCTGAGGCGTCGTACCGCGTGATGCGGGCGCTCGAAGCCGTCCTGGACGATGCAACCGGACAGTGGATCCTGGCCGCTCGCCGTGAGGCCGACTCGGAGCTGCCGGTCTCGCGGGCTGCCGGCGGGCTCATCGAGAACTTGCGTCTGGACCGGACGTTTGTCGACGACTCCGGAACGCGATGGATTATCGACTACAAGACCAGCGCCCACGAAGGCGGATCCACCGATGCATTCCTGGATTCGGAAGTGCAACGATACCGGGGGCAACTGGAACGATACGCCAGGGCCATGTCCAGCGTCGACAGCCGGCCCATCAGGGTGGGACTGTATTTCCCGCTTCTTCGCGCCTTCAGGCAGTGGCAGCCGTAGCCTGGCGGTCCTCCGGTCGGGTTTTTCCGGTCAAAGCGTACCGGTAAAGCTGAAGGCGCGCATACCTGAATCGTCCGGTTCGCCGGTCAGCAGTTCCACGCCGCGCGTCAGGGCAGCGTTCGCCTCCGGCCGCGCCCGCGCGACTCCCCGGATTTCATACTCCCGGGCAGCGGTGAGACTTGCCGATCCCCGGACCTGCAACGGACCGCCCCTATCCTCGAACAGGCCCTGCAATCCGTCACCCCCTGAGAGCGTGACGTTGTAGTTGCCCAGGACGATGGGATCGCCCCCCGCGAGGGAAGGAACCGTGATGCGGCCGAGGCGGAGCTGGCCTTCGGCCGAGGCGGGCCAACCGTCCCGAACGGCCAGTTCGGCGAGTTCCAGACTCGCCTGACCGCGGATTCCGGCGATGGGCAGCGCCGAGGCGAGAGCCGGCAGACTGCAGCTTGCCCGGACCGCAGTGAGGGAGACTGTACCTGGCCCGACGCGGACATCGGCTTGCAGGAAACCGTCGCCGAGGCCGGTTTCGAAAGACCCCCCCGGCCGCGCCAGCAGCACAGTCCATGGCCGCACCCGCCATTGGATGCTGTGGAATCCCAGCGGCCCCGCGGATCCAAGCGCGGCGCTGCCGGACCATACGGTGCCCTGAACGCCGGACAGGCGAAACCCGGCGGGCGCGAACCAGCGATGAGCAACGTCTGCGGGGAAGAGGGCGATCGCAAAAGCCAGCCAGGCGCCTGCGCCGAGGGCGATCCACCCGACCGGCATGTCACGGCCTCCGCAATACCAGGGAGGCGTTTACGAGGCCGGGCTGCTGCGTGCCGTCCAGGTTCGCGGATATCACCACGATCCCATGGCCCTGCCGCAACGCGCCGAGCCAGCTCACCAACTGGGCGAAGGGCACTCGTTGGAACGTGACGCGAATGCCGTCTTCCCCGTCGGGCTGATTGCGCGAGAGGGCGCCGCCCAGGCCGTGGGCGCGGTGAGTCCGGTCCACCACCAGCACCAGCGATTCCCCGGGCGCTTCCGACGGGACCGGCGGCGCGCCCGTCGCCTGCAGTCGGCGCGCATCCGCGAGGATGCCGTGTTTCTCCGCCACCCTCGCATCCAGATCCAGCGTGGCGTTGCGCAATGGCGACCACGCGAGACTCCAGGCGAGGATCAGCGCGCCAACGGCGCCGCCGGCCAGCAGGACGATGCGCTCGCGCGGCTGCAGCGTGTCGAACCAGTCCTTCATTGCGCACTCACGGCGATCCGCAGTCGCCCGAGAATGCCGTCCTGCGTCGGATTCGCCGATTGAATCGATGCCTGCAAGCGGCCATCGCCACTGATGTCGCGAGAGAATTCGTCAAGTGCGGATACGCTTTGGGCAACGATACGCAGATCCATGACGCCCGTGCGGTAACTCAACGCTTCCAGGCGCGTGTCTTCATTCCAGGACTGCGCCACCTCCTCAAGCGCTAGCAGGAACCCGGCTTCGGTCCCGTCCGCCGTGACGGCGAAGCGTCGGCGAATCTCCGCTTCGCACGATGCCAGGCCGGCCGACTGCGAGTTGAGCCGGCACGCGGTCTCCAGCATTTCGGTCACGTTACGGTCATCGCGGCTGAGCGCCAGGTACCGGGCGCCTTCTCCGGCAATCGCCAGCACGATCACTCCGAGCAGAAGCGATGCGGCAAGCCGCCAGGGCCGCAACCACGACCGCCAGTCGGGCTGCCGGCCATAGGGACCCTGGAGCAGATTGCATCCGGGGCGGCCAACGAGAGCCGAACCCAGCCGGGGCAGAACGCCCTCGCGCAATAGCTGTACGTCCAGGCTGACGCCCTGCTCGCGCAGCCAGGCGACATCGCTTTCGCATTGTACGTATCCGTCATTGTCGGCGAACAATGTCACGTGGGGCAGTTCGGAGGATTCGTCCGCGCCGCGGTACGCTACCCGCAGCACTTCCGGCAATGCGAATCCCTGAAGCGCGAAGGCTGCCTCGCCGGGCGCGCGACCGTACGTGCGGTCGCCCTCGACGACCAGCGTCATGGCGCCCGGCACGATGGGAACGCCGTCCGCTTCGCAGTACACCCGGTCCGGGCTCAATCCAGCCTGTTCGCAGTCTTCCAGCCAGGAATCCATCTGCCGCCGCGCCACCATGGTGACGGGAACCGTTCCCGAGGCGTCCCGCGGACCGGCCGCAAAATGCAGGCGGTCCACATCCTCGGCGACGGCGTCCTCCAGCGAATAGGGAAGCATCTGCCGCAGCCGCTTCGGGCTCCTGACGGGCAACGCCGCCTGGCTGCCGGTCGCATCCAATCCGGACACCAGCACCAGAACGCGGCGATTCGCGGCCTGCGCGGCGGCTTCCTCCAATGTGCCGCGCGCCTGCGGCGACAGGCGTTGTCCGGCGGAGTCGAGTACGACCCACGAGACGCCGCCCGGACTCCCGGGCAATCGGACCACCAGATGCTCGAGCACGCTATTGAACTCCAAGGCTGCGAAAGACGGCGCCGACAAGGCCGCTCGGGTGCCGTTGCAGGACAGAGTAAAGGGTGTACCGATGCGTGCCAAGCACCACCGTGGCAGTCAACAGGAAGTAATCGCTGGTCCCGGCGATGCGTGCGTAAACGTCCGGCTCGACCAGGCTCCCGAAAGTGCCCTCGATTCCTGCGAAGCCGATGTCGCCGCGCTGCTCCACCAGCGAGGCTGCCCGGGCCAGGTCGATGGCATCGGACAGGGAGGCGAGCACGGGAGCCGATGACGTGTTGACGTTCAGGGTCGTGCCGGACGGCAACGCGGTGACATAGGGCAACAAGGCACGGTAGCCCTCCGCTTCGATTCCGCTCATCGCCAACAGTTCGCTGGTACTTGTGATCGGCCGGTTCGGGGTGCGATAGGGTGGGCTGGCGGCCGCGTAGGCGTCGTCTTCCGCCCCATTGGGAAAGAGGGTTTCCCCGTCCGCATCGAGCCAGTCGACAACGGCTCCGGCCACGGTCGGATCCAGTCCAAGCGTTGCCAGCAGGCGCTCGAACTGGGCCAGGGAGAGGGGATCCAGCTCGCCCTGGGGCGTGACCAGGTTGTTCAGGTTGAATCGGCCCTGAAGGTCTTCCAACCGGCCGGAGATGGCTCCTCCGTCCACCGGCAGGGGCGGCAGTTCCAGGGCCCAGAGTTCCCCCAGATGATCGCTTTGCGGAAACTCGACCTTGTCCTGGCGGAGAATATCCCCCGCCCACGCCTCCGCGCCCTGCAGGTACGCGATCCCCTGGTCCGCGGCCAGTCCGGCCGAAGCCCGCCGCTGATCCAGGCTGGCGCTCCACATCATGTTGACGGCGATCATCGTGCCCAGGGTCACGACCAGCATGGCCGTCAGGACCGCGACGCCGCGCTGCTGTTCACCGGGAGGCTTCATCCACCGGCCTCCACGGTGCGCCACAGGTGGCCGAAGTCTTCCAGATAGAGGTTGAACTCCACCAATCGGGGCGGCACGACCAGGGAAGCCGGAGCGGGCATGTCCAGTGGCGGCCATTCCACGTGCCATTGGCCGCTTCGATCCTGAAGTCGGATCTGCATGTCGTCGACACCGCCAAGCAGCTCGGTCCGCACCGGAGGCGTCGTCAGCGTACGGTCCACGGCCGGCCAGTGAAAGCGAACCAGCGTACTGCCGTTTTCCTCCCAGCCGTAGGCGACTCTCAGAACATGACCTCGCGGCAGTCCGGCCGGGTTGGCCCATCCGCCGCGGCTGAATTCAACGGCAAACTGTTCGGTGACGCCAACCTGGAAACCGGGCTGCCAGGTTTCGCCCGATTCGTCCCGGGCGGCCCGGGGATGAAGCTGCGCCAGGTCCTGGGCGATGACACGCATGGCGAACTGGATATCGCGCCATCGCTGCGACCGCTCCTCCGCGATGGCCTGCTGCTGCAGGACCGTGGAAAGCCCGGTCAGCGCAATGACGCCGATCACGGCTACGATGGCCACCGCGACCAGCAGTTCCACCAGCGTGAATCCGCCAGCGGATGTCCGCTCCGGGCAAGGCATCGCGCGGCGATTCAGTGCGGACTTCACGGTCCCGTCCCGGGCGCGCCGGGCAGCCAGTACGGCTGTGGAATGCCCGGCGGGGGAGGGGGCTCCAGGAGGCCGGACACGGTATGGATGACCTGCTCGGGTTCAGTCGCCAGCGACACGGACACGTCGACGCGGCGAAGGTTCTCCACGGGCGTCTCCGAAATCCGGGCGCGCCAGACCCAGGTTCGCCGGGCGTAATCGACTTCATCCCGGGTCTCACCCAGCGGCGGCCATTGGGGTGCCACGCTGAGTTCCGCAATGCGGTTGGACGCAATCCAGCTCGCGAGCACCTTGTTCTCGATGATCGCGGCGCCGACCGCGTAACGGTTGAGTTGCGCGTGCACCGCCATCATGCCGAGGGCGACGATGGCCAGGGCGACCATCACTTCGAGCAGGGTAAAACCCCGAACCCGGCTAGCCCTCGTCGAATCCACTTCGGGTGACCTCCAGCGATCCGTCAAGCGTACCCTCCAGCAGGTATCGGCCGCCGGCCGGGTCGCGGAACAGGCGGGCCTCGAAGGGCGTTATCTCCCCGCTCGCCAGCAGCATGACCTGCGGTTGGGGCTGTTGCCCGACTTCCGGCTCATACTCCGAATCGAGAACGACCTCCCTGTCTTCGAGGAACAGGGTCACCGCCAGCGGTTCGGTGAGTCGATGCCCTCTCAGAAACTCGTCCCCCACCGGGTCGAGCCAACTCAGCGACTGGTAATCGTAGACGAAGATCCTGTAACCGTTGTTGGTGAACAGCACGCCGTAGTCCCGGGTTTGCAGCACCGCTTCGTCCATCAGCGTGTCCAGCAGGCCCTGAAGCCTCAGCGCTTCGCGCTCGAGCTCCCGGTCAACCCCGATAACGTTCAGCGACAGGACCGCCGTACCCGCGAACAGCCCGATGATGAACACCGCCACCAGGAGTTCGATGAGCGAAAACCCCTTTGAGCCGTGCCTCGCGCACATGGTGAAAACAGGGCCCGGGGCGGCTGAGGGCGCGTTCACGGCCACCGCCATTCAGTGCGCATGCCGGCGGAGGTCAGCAGGACGGGCGGGCGTCAATTGAGGTCCCAGTTGCCGATGTCCGCATTGACGTTCTCACCGCCCTGCGCGCCGTCAGCGCCGAACGTGAACAGGTCGAACTCGCTTCGCTGGCCGGGATACAGGTACTGATAAGGCTGGTTCCAGGGGTCTGACGGAAGACTGCGAAGGTAGGCCTTCCAGTTGGGCGCGGCCGCCTCCCCGGGATTGCGAACCAGGGCTTCCAGTCCCTGGTCGGTGGTGGGATAGCTGAAGTTGTCCAGCCTGTAGAGATTCAGCGCCGTCTCTATGCTGCGGATGTCCGCTCTGGCCCGGTTCACCGCGGCGCGGTCGATGTTTCCGATCAGGCTGGGCGCCACCAGCGCCGCCAGCAGCCCGATGATGACGACCACCACCATGATCTCGATGAGCGTGAAACCGCGCTGGCCGCGCGCAGCGGTTTTCCTGTCCGGCCCCGGTGCTTCCCGGCCGGAAAGCCCGGCCCGGGAACCGGTGAGTCTGATTGACGGGCGAATCATTTCGATCTCTCGCCGTTCCTGCTGTGGCTGCCAAGATAACACACTATTTTCACGCTTTCGCGTCGCTTCCGGCAGCGGCATATGGAGCCCCCTCCGGCCGGAAACCGGCAGTCGCGACGCGCGCCACAGCGTATAATCGCGCCGGCACGAAACACAGGAAGACCGTTCCATGGAACTGGCACAGCTCGGGCGCTGGCCCGGTATCGAGGGGCGCGTGGCGCTGGTGACGGGAGCTTCTCGCGGAATTGGGCGCGCCACGGCGCAGGCGCTGGCGTTGCAGGGCGCCGCCGTCGTGGGCACGGCGACCACCGGGCAGGGTGCCGCCGCGATTTCCGAGCGGTTGGGCGCCGTCTCCCCCGGCGCGCGCGGATTGGTGCTGGATGTGGCCGATCCCGAGTCGATACAGGCGCTCTTCGCTACGCTTTCAGAGTCGAAAACGCCTCCGGCGATCCTGGTGAACAACGCCGGCATCGCGCGCGACAATCTGTTCGCGCGCATGAAGCCGGACGAGTGGGACCGGGTGCTGGCGACCAATCTCTCCTCCCTCTACTGGGTCTGCAAGGCGGCCATCCGCGGCATGATGCGGGCGCGCTGGGGGCGTATCGTCAATATCGCCTCCGTGGTGGGCCTGACCGGCAACCCGGGGCAGGTGAACTATGCCGCGGCCAAGTCCGGGATGATCGGATTCGGCAAATCCCTGGCCAGGGAGGTCGCCTCCAGGAACATCACGGTGAACACCGTCGCTCCGGGATTCATCGAGACGGACATGACCCGGGAGATGAGCGAATCCCGGCAGGAAGCGCTCAAGGGGCAGATTCCGTCGCGCAGCCTCGGCGCACCGCGGGACGTCGCCGCCGCGGTGGTCTACCTGGCGTCCGACGCGGCACGGTACGTCACCGGCGAAACCCTGAATGTCAACGGCGGGCTGCTGATGAGTTGAGCCTCGGCGAGCGAACATTGTCGATGCATGGCGGGCATGTGATTTTGCCGTGACATTGTGGATTGCCCCCGTTGTTCTCAGTACAATACGCGCCACGCAAGCGCGGCCATGGGCCCGCCGGCCGGTCATTTAGTCAAGGGGTACCCCACGCATGAGTAGTGTCGAAGACCAAGTCAGAGCGATCATCGCTGAACAGCTCGGTGTCAAGGCGGACGAAATCAACAACGATGCATCGTTCGTCGACGATTTGGGAGCCGACTCCCTGGATACTGTCGAGCTGGTCATGGCCCTGGAAGAGGAATTCGAGACCGAGATTCCGGATGAGGAAGCCGAGAAGATCACCACGGTCCAGCATGCCATCGACTACGTCAACGCGCACAAGGGCGATTCCTAGCAGCCCGCACGCCTTGCGCATCGTTTACTGTTCCTCTCAGGTTCAGCCGGGGTCGCCCTGATGACCAGGCGGCGGGTCGTCGTTACCGGGCTGGGACTGATCTCTCCCAACGGGAACAACGTCGCCCGGGGCTGGGCGAACGTCCGCGACGGCGTCAGCGGCATCGGCCCGGTGGACTCTTTCGATACCACCGGATTCAGCACCACCTTCGCCGGCGTCATAAAGGACTTCAACGTGACCGACTACATGCCGGTCAAGGACAGCCGCAAGGCGGACCGCTTCATGCACTACGGCATAGCCGCCTGTACCGAGGCCTTCGAGGACGCGGGGCTTGCGGTTGCCGAATCGGACGCGCATCGGTTCGGCGTGATCATGGGTTCGGGCATCGGCGGCATCGACACCATCGAAACGAACTACGAGAAGTACCGGAAGGCGGGCGCCCGGAGAATCTCGCCGTTCTTCGTTCCCGGAAGCATTGTCAACATGATCTCCGGGCATGTCTCCATCAAGTACGGGCTCACGGGCCTGAACCTGGCCCTGGTGACCGCTTGCGCCACGTCCGCGCACTGCATCGGACTGGCCGGACGGTTGATCAGCATCGGCGAGGCGGATGTCATTCTGGCGGGCGGCGCGGAGTACGCCACCACTCCGTTGGGAATCGGCGGATTCGCCTCGGCGCGGGCGCTTTCGACGCGCAATGACGACCCCGCCGGCGCGAGCCGGCCCTGGGACAGGGACAGGGACGGGTTTGTCCTCAGCGACGGGGCGGGCTGCCTGGTGCTGGAGGACTACGAGCGCGCCCGGCGGCGCGGCGCGAACATCTACGCCGAACTGATCGGCTCGGCCATGAACGGCGACGCGTACCATATCACCGCGCCCACCGAAGACGGCTCCGGCGCGGACCGCTGCATGCGCCTGGCTCTCGACGACGCGGGCGTGGACCCCGAAGATGTCGACTACATCAACGCGCACGGCACATCGACGCCCCTGGGTGACGTGGCCGAAACGCTGGCGGTCAAGCGGACGTTCGGCGAGCACGCAAAATCGCTGGTCATCAGTTCGACCAAGTCCACGACGGGCCATACGCTGGGCGCCGCCGGCGCGATCGAGGCGTTGTTTACCGTGATGGCGATCAAGGATGGGGTGGTGCCGCCGACGATCAACCTGGAGAACCAGGACCCCGAGTGCGATCTCTACTACACGCCGAACGTGGCCCTGGAACGCAAGGTGCGGATTGCCCTGTCCAATTCCTTCGGCTTCGGCGGAACAAACGGTACCCTGGTCTTCAGGCAATCGGACTGACCGGCCGATCCTCCCGGCCGGCCTGGCGTCGAGCCGCGGGCCGCCGCGGTCTCCCGCCAATTCTCCGTTCCCATCCTGTTACCATGGGCGACCCGGATCATCGTACCCACGGCAGCACGACAGGACGAAATGCAGGCAATGACTCTGCGCTGGATCATGTTCACGGCGTTGTGCGGCGGCATCGTTGCCGCCGCGTGCGCGACCCTGCTGATTGCCTGGCGGTCGCTGGATGCTCCCATGAATGTCGCCGACGGCGGAGCCCGGCTCGATGTGGCCCCGGGTTCCTCGCTGACGGGAATCAGCGGCGAACTCTCCCGGCGCGGCATCCTCGAGGCGTCCTGGGCCCTCAACGCCTATGCGCGCTTTTCGGGCGACGCGAAACGGGTCCAGGCCGGAGAGTACCTGATCGGCAGCGGAACCAGCCCCAGAGGGCTGCTGGATCAACTGGTGAGCGGCCGGGTGTATTTGTACGACCTGACCATCATCGAAGGTTGGACATTCGCCGACATGGTCGCAGCGTTGAGGAATCATGAGGCGGTGGATGCCCGCGATCTGGATCCGCAATCGATCATGGCCGATCTGGGCGATCCCGGACGCCACCCGGAAGGCCAGTTCCACCCGGATACCTACCGGTTTCCAAGAGGCACGCCGGCGATAGCGGTTCTCCGCCAGGCCCACGGGGCGATGCAGGACCTGCTGGAAGAGGCATGGGGAGAGTACCGGGCCACTACGGTGCTGGTGTCGCCTTACGAGGCATTGACCCTGGCTTCGATCATCGAAAAGGAAACGGCACTGAACGAGGAACGCCGCCGTATCTCGGGGGTCTTCCACCGGCGATTGGAGCTCGGCATGCGCCTGCAGGCCGATCCGACCGTCATATACGGGCTCGGCGACGGCTTTGACGGCAACCTGCGCCGCGCGGATCTCTCCCGGGACACGCCCTACAACACCTATACGCGGTCCGGGCTGCCCCCGACTCCCATCGCGCTTCCCGGCCGGCAGTCGCTGGCGGCCGCGGTGGACCCGGCGCCCGGTTCGGAACTGTACTTCGTTGCGACCGGCCTGGGGGACGGGAGTCACTATTTCTCCACCACACTGGACGAGCACCGGCAAGCGGTCGCCCGATACCAATCCGGTACTCCGCTGGCGGAGACCGCGGAGCGGTGAGGGGCGCGTTCATTACCCTCGAGGGAACCGAAGGCGTCGGCAAGACGACATGCCTTGCATTTGTTCGGGAAACCCTCACCGCCGCGAGTATTCCCGTCATGGCCACAAGGGAGCCTGGCGGAACAGAGTTAGGGGACAAAATCAGGGACTGGGTCCTGCGGGGAGACCATGGCGAATTGTCGGCGGAAACCGAGACGCTGCTAATGTTTGCCGCGAGGGCTTACCACCTGGACAAGGTCATTCGACCGGCGCTCGACGACGGACAATGGGTGATCTGCGACCGGTTCAGCGATGCAACGGTGGCCTACCAAGGCGGCGGACGGTGTGCCGACAAGGCTTTGATGGACTCTTTGCGCCTAGCGGTTCACGGCGACTTGGAGCCGGACCTTACGCTGTTGCTGGATGCGCCAGTGGAAGTGGGCCTGAACAGAATTCGCGCCCGAACCCTGGACCACTTCGAGCGGGAGAATTGGGATTTTTTCGTTCGCGTGCGTGAAGCATATCTGGAACTGGCGCGTGATGAGCCGAACCGTATCAAGGTGATTGATGCGACGCCTTCCCTGTCGGAAGTAAAGTCCAGGATCGCGGCCCGAATGTCAGCGTTTCTGAGTGAGTTCAGGCGCTAGCAACTCGTGGCACGGTCCATATCCGCTTCTCCCTACGAGATCCTCAGCAGTGGGATCTGCCCATGGCTGCGGGCGCCGCTGTTGCAACTGGAGGCCGCCCACGGAGCCGGCCGCCTGGGACATGGATGGCTGCTGGCCGGGCCGCGGGGCGCCGGCAAGATCAACCTCGCCCTGGTCGCGGCGCGCCGGCTGCTGGAGGGCTCCGGCGGTGACGTGGCACCTCTGCAAGCCGGCGAGGCTGCCACCGCCATGGTCCGGCGCCACGAGCCCGCCGACCGCCATCCCGACCTCCACTGGGTGTTCCCCGAACCGAAGCGAAACACGCTGACTGTCGAGCAGGTCCGCGAAGCGACCCGGGCTCTTTCGCTGACCAGCCTGACGGCCCAGGCCAAGGTGCTTGTCCTGGAGCCTGCCGACGCGATGACCACGGCGGCCGCCAACGCATTGCTCAAGACCCTGGAGGAACCCAGCGCCGATACCTATCTGCTGTTGATCTCGCACCAGCCCGGACGACTCCCGGCTACGATTCGCAGCCGTTGCCAGTCGCTGCCGGTGCGTTGTCCTCCGGTTGCCGAGGCGCTCGCCTGGCTGGACGGTGCGGGGAAGGGCCCGGAGGGTGTGGAGTGGACGCCCCTGCTGGATGCCGCCCGCGGAGCTCCGTTTCGTGCCATCGACTGGCAGAAAAGCGGCTTTTACAACATTTATAAAGAGTTGGAAACTACATTTCATGGTATTTCGACTAACCGGGTCGACCCCCAGACGGTCGCAGACCAGTGGTTGGCGGGTGATATCGAGGCCGCGCTGAACTGGCTGTCGACACGATTGCAGGCGGTGATTCGGGCACGGCTGGCGCCCGCCGCCGTTGAAGGCAGGAAGCTGGCCCACGGTGAGCTTCGGGACGCCTGGGAACCGCTGCCGACGCGATTTCTGTTCAAACAGCTCGAAAACGTGGAATTGCTTTTGGGGCAGCTTGGCGGTGGAATCAACGTGGAACTGGCGGTCAGGGCATTGTTGCCCGGTTTCCGGCCGGAGGGAGGGCATCGATGAGTACATCCGGGACATTGGAGCTGAGGATCGAGGACAAGAGCGCGTTGCGGCAGGCGTACATGCCATTCCTTCGCAACGGCGGCGTATTCGTACGCACCGGGATTCCGTTCGAGCTGGGTGACGAAGTCTCGGTAACGATCCGTCTTTTCGATGCCGACGTGCCGATCGCCGTCAAGGGCAAGGTCGTCTGGGTGACACCGAACCGGGCCCAGGGCAAGCGGGCTGCGGGAGTCGGGGTGCAGTTCGGCGCTCAGGAAACCTGTGGAGCCCATTTCGAAGAACTTCTTGGGGGAATTTCGGGCGGGGACGAGCCTACCCACACGCTCTGATCCACGCGGCCGGCCTCGTCAGGTCGCGTTTTCGTCCTGCCGAACCGGTTTCAGTATCTCCCAATCGGGATGGGGAGCGAATCGGGGGCCGAGTGTGGCGGCAAACGACTCCATGCGCCGGACGATCGCTTCGACGCCTCGCAGGCGCGCGTAGTGAATCGGGCCGCCCCTGAACGGCGCGAACCCCGTTCCGAAGATGACCCCGGCATCCACCAGGTCCGGATCGGCCACCACTCCGTCCGCATGACACGCCACCGCCGCGTTGAGCAGCGGCAGGATCAGCCGGTCCCGAAGGTCCCTGTCAGGCGCCGCGGCGCGCTTTGACTTGATCGGCCGGTTGTCGCGGAACCGGTAGAAGCCGGCCCCGCTCTTGGCGCCCAGCTCGCCCGCCTCGACCTTGCCTCGAAGGCGCGATGCCGCCTCTCCTGAAGCCGTGCCCAGGCTTTCTGCCGCATGCAGGACGACATCCAGTCCCACACGGTCCGCAAGCTCCACGGGACCCATGGGCATTCCGAAGTCTTCGGCGGCCCGATCGATGGTTTCCAGCGCATAGCCGTCATGGTGTGCGAACAGCGCCTCGGTGAGATAGGGCGCCAGTATTCGGTTGACGAGGAATCCCGGCGTACCGCGGCAGGGGAGAGGCAACTTCCCGATGCCATTGACGAAAGCCATTGCCCGCGCCATGTGCTCGTCATCCGTGGAATGGCTGCGGACGACTTCCACCAGGGGGAGTCCGGCGACCGGGTTGAAGAAATGCAGTCCCAGGAATCGGCCGCGGTGCGCGGTCGCCTCCGAAAGGCGTTCCAGGTCGATACTCGACGTATTCGTTGCCAGCACGGCGTCGGGACGCATCCGGCTTTCCAGTTCCCGATACAGGTCCCGCTTTGCGTCCAGTCGCTCGACGATGGCTTCGATGACCAGGTCGGCCTCGGCGAATCCGTCCGCATCGGCCACCAGACGCCGGCGGGCATCATCGGCCGCCCCGGGGGCCCCGAGCCGGCACCGGAAGAGCGCTTCCGCCCGCTCCAGCGCCGGTTCCACCAGCGCCCTGGAGCGGTCGTGGATTGTCACCCTCATGCCACGCAGCGCGCACCATGCGGCGATGTCGCCGCCCATGACGCCGGCCCCGGCCACGTGCACGTGCCCGATTCCGGAAGTCTTCGGCGCCAGGCCCCGCAGGCGCTCGCGCAGGAAAAAGACACGCACCAGGTGTCGCGATGTCGAGGTTCGCAACAGGCGCGCCATGGACCGCGCCTCGGCTTCGTAAGCCGATCGGCCCCTGGCGCCGTGACGCACCCACAGATCCACGATCGCGAACGGCGCCGGGTAATGCTCGGGCCGCGCGCGCCGCCGGACCTGCGCCCGCAGGCGCCGGCCCAGCCACGGTCTCACGAACGGCAAGCCCAGCAGTCTCAGATGCGCGCGCGGGCGCCGCTTGCGTGGCCGCTCGGCCACGAACTCCCTCGCTGCCCGATCCAGTTCCCCTTCGGGTACGATGCGGTCCAGCAGCCCGATGCGCCGAGCCTCCACCGCGGACAGGGACTTGCCGGTGAGCATCAGCTTCAGCGCCGCCGGAGCGCCCAGCAGACGCACGCTGCGGACCGTTCCACCCAGGCCGGGGTGGATGCCCAGCCGCACTTCCGGAAGCCCCAGATCGCGCTTGTGGCCCTCCACGGCGACCCGGTAGTCGCAGGCCAGCGCAAGCTCCATGCCGCCGCCCAGTGCAATGCCGTGGATGGCGGCAACGGTCGGGCAGGGCAGACGCTCCAATTGCTCCAGAAGCCGTTGCCCCTGACTCACCAGCTCCCCGGCCTGGCCGGAATCGGCGAGGGCGCGAAATTCCGAAATGTCGGCTCCTGCGATGAACCCCGAAGCCTTGGCCGACTTGATCACCGCGCCTGCGGGCGGATTTGCGGCCAGCTCTTCGACCAGGCCCGCCAATTCCCGAAGGACGGCCTGGGAAAGCACGTTGGTCCGGCTGTCCGCCTTGTCAAGAACCAGCCAGCGGACTCCGTCGGCATCGTCCTCGGTACGCCAATGTTGAGTCATGTGTCGGATCCGCGTGATTCGCATGAACAAGATTATCGCAACGAACTGGGCGCGCGACCGAACACGCGTCGAAACGCGCGTCCGATGGGGCAGGGCCCTGTCCAGGGCATAAGCACTGTTCAGCAAGCGGGCAGGGGATGTCGATCCGCCCGGTCGCGGCCGCAACTCATGCCGGTCGCCATCGGCTAGCAGCACGCAATCCAGGGAGCGAAGTCTGTATTCGGCGCCGTCGCCCGCGAACTTCAGCGTGCATCCGCCGGACACGACGAAATAGGCCTGCAAGGTCGCTTTGCGATCCGTATCGACGCCGCCCGGGCCAATCGAGAGGACGGAGGAACACCTCAGATCGAGCACTTCCAGCACTTCGCCCAGAATATCCATACCCGTCCAAGGTATACGCAAACCCGCCAAATTTCATCAGGACCCGAACTCGCGATGGACTGAACGGCCCAACCTGCATAGACTGGTCGCCAGGGGAAAGGGCGCCATGTTCCGAAGTCTTTACACCGCCGCACTTGCACTGCTCGCCGGGTGCGCGACGAATCCGAGCCAGGTCGTGTCGCCCCGCTGCGACCTGTTCGACAATTGTTTCGATCGCGACCGCGTACGGTCGTTCGAGTTTCTGGACCGGGACACCGTCGTTGTGGAGGTTGGCCCCTACCGTTGTCCCTTCCTGGTGGAAGTCGATGGGATCGATTGCCAGCTGGCGTTTTCCGGCCGCCTGATGTTCTACGACGACGACCGCCGCATCTGCGCCCTGGACGGCGCCGTGTTGATCGCGGATGCTTTCTCGCCGGTCTTTCCTCAGGATGTTTGCCGGGTTCGGGACGTCCGGGCCGTTTCCGAAGACGAACTCCTGGAACGGTACGCCACGTCGGGCAGGATCCCGCCGCCGCCACCGACGGGCACGGGGGAATTGCAGGTCGAAGAGAGTTCGGAGGCTGCGGCTCCCGCCGTCGAACCGGGCGAGGATTCTTCCGAAACGGAATCGCCGGTCGAAACTGAAGAAACCACCTGACCGCGCCGTAAGGCACGCCGCCATCGTCGGGAACTACAATTTCCGGCTTTACGGCGCACAGATCGCGCGGCCGCGTTCTTCCAGACTTTCGTTGTAGGTGACCAGCGCCGGGGTCATGGATGAAACGAGATCGTAGATGCGGCGATCGTCGGACGGGTGAGTGGACGCAAACTCCGCCGGTTCCTCACCCTCGCGGCTTTCGGCCATGTTTTTCCATAGCTCGATGCTGGCGCGGGGGTCGTATCCGGCCTTGGCCATGTATTCCAATCCCTTGAGATCCGCGTCGGTCTCCTGGCCGCGGCTGAACGGGAACAGAAGCCCGAACTGCGCCAACGTACGGCCCGCTTCTCGTCCGACGCTGCTGCCGTAGCGTCCGTAATTGCCATAATACGGGTCGTAAATCCCACGGCCGATCTGCTCGCCGACCGCTCCGGCGAGAATTTCCAGGAAGTCGCCGCCCATCTGCCGCCTTGCCCGCGCCATCACGTGATTCTCGGTCACATGGGCGATCTCATGGCCGATGACGGCCGCGAGGGAATCCACAGTGTCGGCCACCTTGAAGATGCCCGTAAAGACGCCGATCTGACCGCCGACCATGGCGAATGCGTTGATGGCTTCGTCGTCGAATACCACCACTTCCCAGTTCATCTCGGAATAGGGCTCTTCCAGAACCTCGATAATGCTCCAGGCAACGCATTCGACGAACGGTTGAATCCGCGGGTCGGCCGGCTTGGGGAGATCCCGCTTCATGGTAAGCCACTGAACGCGGGTTTCGCGCTCGATCTCGCCCTTGCCGAGGAACTGGGCCTGGGCGGTACTCACGGCCAACAGGGAGAGCCCGGCGGCTACCGTGGCCAACTTCAGCGTACGGGATAACTTCCGGTGCATGGCTTGCCCCCAAAGATCAACAAACATAGACCGTTAGATGCCTCAGATACCAAGAGGTTCATCCGCTATCGGCACGATAGCATATGTGGGCAGGAAAATCGCTTCGTGCCGAGTCCCGCGCAACCATTCCCGCCAACGCGATTGGCCCGCCGTACGGAGCGGAAGCGGGGCCGAATCGTGGGTTGGGGCCTTCCGCGAGAGGGATCGTAAAGATCAATTCGGAGCGGCGTCGAAGACGGCGCTTCCACGACGGGCGAGAGCTCTTCGTCAAACCGGCCCAAGGGCGGAAACATCGCTTGTTGCAAGCTCGCCGGCAACCTGACGCCCAAGCCTTGAAACGCAGCCTCATCGCCCAGGCCAAAGGCGGGCGCAGCATTCTCCCAGGCTCAATCTCATCGCATTCAGGACGTCCGTTTCCAGACCCGGCTCGGCATGCGCAGCAAGCGCTGAATCGAGATCGCAGGCCGCCAGGGAACGGTCGCTGATTTCCTCCGCCGCTTCCAGACATTGTTCCGGAGAATCGAGCGCTTGCCGGGTCGCGGGCGAGTCCTCCCCCAACTGGCCGCTGGCGACCAATCGGCCGATGCCGTCATGAAAGTCCTTTGCGATAGTCAGTTGTGACGATTCCGCATCGAACTTTGGTCCGATCGTGATGACGTTCTGGCCGCTGAACTCAATCTGCAACAAAGGAATGACCTGATCGAGCACGGCTCTCGGCATATCCCCCCGTAGCGCCGGATACTCCCCCCCCTCGACGACGGAGATTCACTGCGATACGGCAGAGGACTGGCAAGCCTCGCTCTCGATTTGGGACTATGAGTCCGGCGAACGGAGAAACAAGTTTGCATTGAACACTTCGCCTGCGGGCGCCAGGCTGGCGCGAACCGGCCTTGCAGTGTGGCGGGATACGGTGTGGTTTGCTGGATCCGACCCCGAACAGCAATCTCGATACTGGTATGCGCTCACTGAGTGCCGCTTTAACATGGAAATTTGCCAGTCAATGCCGGTACCTAGAGCGCTTACGAGAGTGCGCGGCGGAGAGGTGACTCGGTTGCGGGACGGTAGTGTGTTGATCTGGGCCGCGGAAAGACCCACCGACGTTCTGGTCTATAGGGCGGGAACGTTCTCCGAACTATCGGAAGAGTGGACGCGATCGACGCCGAACCCTCAACCCCGGATCAACCCCAATATTATTCTTTTTTATGAGCGACCGTTGCTGACGTGCGTCGCCACGCGCGACGGCTTCGCGCATGTGTCGAATACCGGAGACATCCAGATGAACGGGCAAGGCGAGACGCGGCATTTCGATCTGGCCGCGCGAGCTGCGCAGGCAGGCGTAACGGTCGATAGATGGCTTTATCCACAAATTAGATTGGTGGGTGACGAGGAGCTATTGTACCTCGGAGAAGCGGTATACGACTCATACCGTAACAGATACGTCGCAGCCGTCGTGGCCATCGACACCTCGGATGGAGCGGAAGTGGCTAGAGTCCCGCTACCGGAACGAGCCTCTGAGTTCCAAGTATTTCGGAACGGCGATATTCGGTTTGTCGACCGCGAAACATTGACCGTGAGCGACTACATCGTGGCGTCTGGAAGTATTCGTACCGTCACACAGTTTCAACCGGACGAGGCTGATCGAGTCGTCCTTGTTCCGCAGCCATAGTTTGACGCCGAATCGCAGCCTGTTTTGTTGTGCCGCAGCGGTCGCTTGGAGTGTTCTGGCGAGTCTTGAGACTGCGGAAGCGCAGGCCGTCCTCGATCATTCCTCCAGCGATTACCGCGGAACGTTACATTTCGTTCAAACACTTAGGCGACGAGCGCTCTTGTCAGCGCAGCCAAGAAACCTCGGTCTCGTCAGCATGGACGACTCGGATCCAACATTCTTCGGATTGCTCTCCGGAGCGGCTGGTGGAGACAGCGAATGTGCAACTCAGCCGCGACGTTTACACGATTACACCCAAAGCCACGCTTGAACCTGGAGAGTATGGCATCTATGGAGTGGACGCCTTTTGATACGCATAATCTATATTATGTAAAATAATGGGCATAAGCATAAACCGGCTATACCCGGCGCGGGTCGAGGAGAACAGGCTTTTGACCCAGTTTGAAAACTGCGGACCCCCGCAAGGGTCCGCAGTCGTTCCGATCGCGGTCGCCGCTCAGTCTTCGGTGAGCCTCTCATACGTAATGAGGGCCAGTACGGTCACGCTCGCAGCCGCCAACGCCGCCCCGGCGCTGCTCAGGATGCTCGTGAGGTAAGTCCCCATGGCTGGAATCGCATCCAGCGCGCCGTCGCCTCCCGCACCCAGGAATACGGCCAGCACAACCAGGGAAACCCTGTTGTCACTCGCCACATAGTACCCAAGCACAAGTCCGGCGAGCGCGAGCCAAAGCCCTCCCATGGGAATTGCGGGGACCAGTGCTACTCCGAGCACCACGACAACGTTTATGATTCGAACGATTTTGGCTGGGCTCATGTTGTTCCTCCCACTGTGGTTTTATACGTTCCGGGATTCGGGTACCGTTCATTTTCGATATTCGGTACGGGAACCTCCAAGCGCCAATCCTACCACGATTGCGAGACCGCGTACTTGATGAGTCCCGAACCCGGCTCTTGCCCATGACGCACCTTCGCGCCGTTTACCGCCTGCCGCGCACGAACTGGCGAGGCTGTGCGCGGCGCCCTGCGATCTCGGGCAGGGTGAATCTGCCCGACCGGCTGTTCCTCCTGTACCTGCCGCTGCGGCCCGCGCTCTGGCTGGCGGGCCTGTTCGCCCGCAACAGCAGGCGCACGGGCCGCCCCATCCGGGAGGGTCCTTAAGCCGATCGGGGCGTTTCGAGTTCAGATCCCCGGATTCACGAACAGTCTCCTGGCGTCATCAGACAACGACGCTGGCCTGAATGCGGCGCGTGGACCGTCGAGCCTTCGATAGTGAAGAACGCCACCCCTGCCGGGAGGCGCGACCGCAACGGCGCCTTTTTCGGCGCCGTTGCGGTCAGGGCCGCACTGTTGCCCTGGCTCGCGCTTCCGGCCGCCTCGCGCGGCGACCGTGACGGCGGCGGCGTCCGGCGGGTATCGCCCATGGATTGTATCCACCGGTGGCATGGCGCGTGTAACATATGCGCGTGGCGCTTCCGCGACGCGCTCGCGTAGAACACGGCTATGACTCGGGAATCGAAACAACGCGCCGCGACAACCGAAATTCGAATCGGCATCGGCCCCGCATCGCTGATCGCCCTCACGGTGGTGGCGATGTTCGGAACGGGATTCGGGTATCTCGGCATAGTTTCCCGATGCGCGCGCGCCAAACGGTTACGCCGCAGGTTGGGCAGAAGATCGCGCAACGAACGGGTCGACGCGGGGGCCAACCGTCGAAATCGCCGTACCGCCCCGGATCATGCGCATGTACGCGTTCTCGCAGGCGATGGCGGAAGGGACTCGTCGTAGTGCGCCTGTCCTGGAATGAAATTCGCGCCCGGGCCGCCGCCTTCGCCCGCGAGTGGCGGGATGCGGCTTACGAGAAGGGCGAGACGCAGAGTTTCTACAACGACTTTTTCGAGGTCTTCGGCGTGCGGCGGCGTTCGGTCGCCCGATACGAGCAACACGTCAGGAAACTGAACGACCGCGACGGCTACATCGACCTGTTCTGGCCCGGCGTGCTGATCGTCGAGCAGAAGAGCGCCGGGCGGGATCTTTCCAGGGCCTACGAGCAGGCCGGGTGGTATTTCGATGCCCTGTCCGGGCGCGACCGCCCGCGCCACATCCTGGTGAGCGATTTCCGGACCTTCGAGCTTTACGATCTTGGCGAGCGGGAGGTGGTCTCATTCGCGTTGACGGACCTGCCGGCCCACGTGGAGGCGTTCGGCTTCATCCTCGGCGTGCAGCGGCGCACGTTCCGCGATCAGGACCCGGCGAACATCGAGGCCGCCGAACTGGTAGGAAGGCTTCACGATGCGCTCGCCGACGTCGGCTACCGGGGCCACGACCTGGAACGGTTCCTCGTTCGCATCGTGTTCTGCCTCTTCGCCGACGACACGGGCATCTTCGAGCCGCGCGACATATTCCTCGACTTCGTCGAGACCCGCACCGGCGAGGACGGAGCGGATCTCGGGGCGCTGCTGATGCAGCTATTCCAGGTGCTGAACACGCCGCAGGCGGAGCGGCTGGCGACGCTCGACGAGGACCTGGCCCGCTTCCCCTACGTCAACGGAGAGATCTTCGAGGGACCGTTGCGCATTCCGGCCTTCGACTCGAACATGCGAGCCAAATTGCTGGATGTGTGCCGCTTCGATTGGTCGAATATATCGCCGGCGATATTCGGGTCCCTGTTCCAGTCCGTCATGGACCCGGAGCAACGACGCGCCCAGGGCGCGCACTACACGACCGAGAAGAACATTCTCAAGGTCATCGAGCCGCTGTTCATGGACGACCTGCGCGCCGAGTTCGAGCGGTTGAAGGCTCGCAAGGACAGCCGGCGTCTGGCCGGGCTTCGACGGTTCCAGGCGAAGCTCGGGCGATTGACGTTCTTCGACCCGGCTTGCGGTTGCGGCAACTTCCTGATCATCGCCTACCGGGAGCTGCGGCTTCTCGAAATCGAGGCGGTCCGCGCGATTCGGGACGCGACCGCCGCGACGAAGCAGGCGGTGCTCGATACCGCGTGGCAGTCGGCGGTGAACGTGGATCAGTTCCACGGGATCGAGCTTGGCGAGTTCCCGGCCCGCATCGCGGAAACCGCCCTGTGGATGATGGACCACATCATGAACAACCGGCTGAGCCTGGAGTTCGGCCAAAGCTACGCGCGCATCCCGCTCGACACATCCCCGCACATCGTGCAAGCCGACGCGCTCGAAACGAACTGGTCCGAATTGTTGCCGCCGGGCGATTGCTCGTTCGTGCTGGGCAACCCGCCATTTGCGGGCTCGAAGTACCAGACAGCGGCACAGCGCGCCCAGGTGCGCGGAATCGCAGCGCTCGGCAAGAGCGGCGGAACGCTGGATTACGTCGCCGCGTGGTTCGTCAAGGCGGGGGAATATGCCAGGGACGGCGACGCCCGGATCGGTTTCGTCGCGACGAACTCGATCACCCAGGGGGAGCAGGTCGCGCAACTCTGGCCGGTCCTGTTCGGGCGCTGCAAGCTGGAGATCGCCTTCGCGCACCGCACGTTCGCATGGGGATCGGATGCCCGCGGCAAGGCGCACGTGCATGTCGTCATTCTGGGCTTGGACCGGCGGGAGGCCGCGCGTCCGGAAAGGCGCCTGTTCAGCTATCCGGACATCAATGGCGAGCCGGAGGAAAGCAGCCACACCGTGCTGTCACCGTACCTTGTTGACGCTGGCAGACTATCTGACCCGCACTTGGTGGTGCGGGAGGAAAGCGCGCCGATCAACGGCATGATCAGGTTGATCAGCGGAAGCCAGCCTATCGACGATGGGGAATACATCTTCAATGCCGAAGAACGCGCCGAACTGTTGGAAGCAGAGCCGGATGCAGCGCAATTTCTACACCCCTATGTCGGTGCTCGCGAATACTTGCAAGGCAGCGAGCGCTGGATTCTGGCGTTGCAGGACGCATCGCCGACTGTGTTGAAGAATCTCCCTCGGGTGCGTGAGCGCATGGCTGCGGTCCGCCGGTTTCGGAAGAAAAGCAGGCGCAAGAGTACGTTGGCAATCGCCGATTATCCGACGCGGTACAATGTCGAGGTCTTTCCCAGCGCGCCGTTCCTCGTCATTCCAGAGGTCAGTTCCGAGCGGCGGGAATATGCGCCGATCGGTTGGTTGGAGCCGCCGACCATTCCCAGCAACCTTGTGCGCATCCTGAAAAACGCTTCACTGGCGGATTTCGCGCTGCTGACCTCGGCGATGCACATGGCATGGCTGCGCCATATCGGCGGACGCCTGGAGAGCCGATACCGCTATTCCATCGGCCTCGTCTACAACACATTCCCGATGCCGCCGAAGGGGGCGGATCTGTCGAAACTGGAACCGCTCGCCCAGGCTGTGCTGGATGCCCGCGCCACGTATCCGAAAGCCACGCTGGCCGATCTCTACGACCCCGACTTGATGCCGCCGAACCTGCGCAAGGCGCATCAGGCGCTCGACCGCGCCGTGGACCGTCTATATCGCCGTACCCGTTTCGAGTCGGAGCGCGAGCGTGTGGAACACCTGTTCATGTTGTACGAAAAGAATCTGGTACCGCTGGACGTCGGCGCAAGGAGAAAGTCGAGGCGACCGAGGTCAACGCGCTCCCGATCCTCCGACAAGAACCCAGAATGTTGGCGTAACCCCTGGCCATGATTTTCGATGTGCGCCTTGACGGTGTTTCGCTGGCATTCGGCGATCAGATCATCCTCCGGGAGGCGAACCTGCGCCTCGGCCCCGGCGAGCGCGTTTGCCTGATCGGCCGGAACGGATCGGGCAAGTCGTCCACCCTCAAACTCCTGACCGGCGGTATCGAACCGGACGAAGGCCGCGTCGAGCTACCTGCGGAATTGCGCCTGGCCATGTTGGACCAGGCGCTGGACGAACCCACCGAACGGTTCGTTCGCGACGTCGTGGCCGACGGAATGCACGCTCAACGCGGCCGAATCGAAGCGTTTCGCGCCCTCTCCGGCGAAGTCTCGCCGGGCAAGGCCCATCTGCGTGAACTCGAAGCGCTGCAAGCCGCCATAGAGGCCGGCGGCGGCTGGTCGATCGACGTTCAGCTGGACGCCATCATCTCGCAACTCGACTTGCCCGCCGGCGAGCGCATGAGCGCCCTGTCGGGCGGCTGGAGGCGCCGGGTGGCCCTGGCGCAGGCGCTGGTCGGCAAGCCGGAATTGCTGTTGCTGGACGAACCGACCAATCACCTGGATATCAGTACCATCGAATGGCTGGAACAGGAAGTTCGCCGGTACGGCGGTACCGTGCTGTTCGTGTCCCACGATCGGGGATTCGTCGAACGACTGGCAACCCGGATCGTCTCCATCGACCGTGGTTCCCTGCGATCCTGGCCGGGAGGCTACCGGGCGTACCTGCGCCAGAAGCGCAAGGCTGACTCCGAAGAAGACCGCGCCAACGCCCTTTTCGACAAGTTGCTGGCGGAGGAAGAGGCCTGGATACGCCGGGGCATCAAGGCGCGGGAAAGCCGCAACGAGGGGCGCGTACGGGCACTCGAAGCCATGCGTGAACAGCGCAACGAGCGCATCAAGCGGCCGACGCAGGCGCGCATTCACATCAACGAATCAGAGCAGCTTTCCGGCAAGAAAGTTCTCGAAGTTCGTAATGTAACTCACGGTTATAATGGAAAAACGTTGTTTCGAGGCTTTTCGCTGCGCATCATGCGCGGCGACCGGATCGGCATCATCGGCAACAACGGTGTCGGCAAGAGCACCCTGCTCCGAATCCTTCTGGGCGAAGTAAATCCCGACACAGGGTCCGTCAAGCGCGGTACGCATCTTCAGGTGGCCTATTTCGACCAGCTTCGGCGCGAACTCGATACCACGAAGACGGTGGCGGAAATCGTCGGCGAGGGCCGCGACTACATCGACATCCAGGGCCGCAAGAAACACGTCGTAGGCTATCTGACCGACTTCCTGTTCTCGGCAAAGCGGGCCATGACGCGGGTTTCCGCACTGTCCGGCGGTGAGCGCAACCGCGTCATCCTCGCAAAACTGCTGATCCAGCCGGCGAACCTGCTGATCTTCGATGAACCCACCAACGACCTGGACGTTGAAACCCTGGAGGCGCTGGAGTCGCGACTGCTCGCCTATTCCTCAACCCTGATCGTCGTCAGCCACGACCGCTACTTTCTCGACCAGGTGGTTACGAGCACGCTGGTATTCGAAGGTGACGGTGTCGTTCATCGATACGCCGGCGGCTACAGCGACTGGGAACGGCTCCGGCGACAGCTTGCGGTGGGGGACTCGCCTCCTCCCACGGCAGGAGCAGGCAGGAGATCGTCGGCGCGACCCCCCTCCCCCGCCAGGAAACTCACCTACAAGCTGCAGCGGGAGCTCGATGGTCTCCCTCAGCGGATTCAAGCGCTGGAACAACGTGTGCTGGCGATGGAACGACAGGTCAACTCGGCGGAGTTCTATCGTCAGCCGCACGAAACGGTGCAGGCGGCGCTTCGCGAACTGGAACAGATGCGTTCACGTCTCGAGACGGCGGTGGAACGCTGGGCCGAACTGGAAACGCAGTCCCAGGCACTCCGTTAGTCCGTTTCCGGCGCCGGCCTGCACCCGCACGCATTGATTACCGGAACTGCTACGCGGGGAGTTCCTTCATCCGGTCGCCGCATGCGAGCCCTGTCCGGTACCGCACCGGCCACGCGTGAGGTTTCCCCGGTGGACTTGGGGCCGGCGATACAGCAGAATGCCTGCGGTCTGCCGGCTGCCGTCACAGGATTTCGGGGATGCCGTCAGGCAGATTCTGGGAACCGTTCCTGCTACAGCACAGGGAAGAACCATGGCCGAACCCGCAAGACAGAACCACCTGATACCCCAGACTACCTGGCAGAAGCTCTACCTGGGATGGTTTCTGTTCTGTTTCCTGATGGTCTGGTTCGGCACCTGGGCCGTGAACGAGCCCGTGGCCGTTCTCGGGATGCCCATGGTGTATGTGTGGTGCAGCGGTTGGGGCCTTGCGTGGCTCTTCGGCTGCCTTTACCTCGGCCTGAAGATTGAGACCGAACGCGAAGCGGCCCGGGGAGAATAGCGATGGAATCCTGGCACTACACCGTCATCATCGTCATTCTCTATGCGCTGCTCATCCTCTGGGTGGGCACCGGCCGCTGGACCAAGGTCGGCCGGGTGGCCATGGACGACTACTTCAAGGTCGCACCGGGTTTCGGGTTCATCGTGCTCTACCTGGGCATCGCAGGCGGCTTCCATACCGCCTTCGCCATCCCCGGCTCCATGGGGTTCTACCACGCGCACGGCGTCGCCTTTGCGGCCAATGTCCTTTGGACCGTATTCACGCCTCTCGGGGTGATCTACTTCATCGGCTCTCGCATCACCTGCCTGGGCAGAAAGTTCAACTACATCACGCCCGCGGATCTGCTGGTGGACTATTTCGGCGACGGCAAGTTCCGCGCGTTCATCGCCGTCTACATACTGTCCTGCTGCATCCCCTTGATGACGGCCAACGTCACGGGACCCGCGGTGCTGCTCTCCGAAGGCACCCAGGGGAACATTCCCTACGTCGGCGCGCTGCTGATCATGGGCGTCATGGTGATGATCTATGTCACCTCCAGCGGCATTCGCGGCGTCACCTGGACCACGGTGGCCCAGGCCGTCTGGATGTTCGTGGCGGTATGGGCGGCGGCCATCTGGTGCCTGGACCTGATCGACGGCAATCTAATGACGCTGTTCAACCGGATCCTGGAAACCGAACCGTCGATGCTGACGCTGCCGGGCCCCAATGGTCTGGCGACGCCGGAGTGGTGGGTCACCTTCCCGGTCTTCGGGCTTGCCCTGTACTGGGCGATACTGCCCCGCGGCTTCATGTTCTTTTACTCCGCGCGGGACGTGCAGACCACCCGGCGCATCGGGCTGACGGTGGGTTTCTACCTGATGACCCTGTATCTGCCTGCCATGGTGATCGGTTTCACCGCTTTCTATTTCCTGCCCGAAGCGGACTCCGACGGCTCCTTCCCGCTGATGCTGGCCACCTACGCGCCGGCCTGGTTCGCCGGGCTGATCGTGGCGGGCGGCCTCGCGGCGGGCATGTCATCCCTTGACGCCGACACCAACGCCAATTCCGCCATGTTGACCAAGGATGTCTACGCCACGTTCGTGAGGAAGGACGCGCCGGACCGGCACTACATCGCCATCGGGCGCCTGATCGTCGTTGGCCTGGTGGCGATCACGGTGGCTGCAGCGGCGTATCGCTGGGGTCTGGTCGTGCTCATGATCGGCGTAACGGCGTCCATGATTACCCAGTTGTTGCCGGCCGTACTGGCGGTCACCGTGCCGATGGGCATTCGCTTCACTAAGGCCGGTGTCACTGCAGGCATCCTCGCCGGGCTCGCGGTTTCGCTGCTGTCGCGCTTCTTCGCCGCGGAACTGCTGCCCGACGGATGGCGGTTCGACCCGTCCTTCTGGGGCCTGGTCGTCAATATCCCGGTGACCCTGATCGTGAGCCAGTTCACCACCCCGCCGGACCCCGAGCGGGTGGCCCGGATTCGTGCCGCGCTTGACGAGGAGTTCCGTCGAACGCCCGCGACCTGAGCAATCGTTCAAGCGGCCTGAAACTTTGTTTAATCGCGGGCCCGCTAGCGCGAGCGGACTGGCGAGGCGGTATAATTCCTGTTTGCGTCGGCCATTTTCGAGGGCAATTGACATGAGCGATCAACCGTGGAAGACCGATGACTGGTTCAGCAGCGCCTGGAACTACAACGACCAGGTGACCAGGGATCTCAACTTCCCCGAGTCCATCAGGATTCACGACGTTTCGCTTCGTGACGGCGAGCAGCAGACCGCCATCGCCTACACTTACGATGACAAGATCCGTATTGCGGAGGCTCTGGCCGAAGCCGGTATCCACCGGATCGAAGCGGGCCTTCCGGCCGTCTCCAAGGACGATTTCCGCGCCATCGAGGCCATCGTCAAGCGCAACCTGGGGCCGGATATCTACTCCTTCTGCCGGTGCATGAAGGCCGATATCGACGCCTCCGTCGACTGCGGCGTCAAGGGCCTGATCATGGAGGTTCCGGCCAGCCCGCACCTGATCGAACATGGCTACAAGTGGCCACTGCAGAAGGCCATCGATCTTTCCGTCGAAGCCACCGCCTACGCCCATGAGCGGGGACTGGAGGTCGTCTTCTTCCCGATCGATTTCTCCCGGTCTGAAATCGACTGGGTTCTCGATCTCATCAATACCGTGGCAACCGACGGACACATGGATGCGCTGGTTCTGGTGGACACCTTCGGCGTGGTCTCGCCCCACGCGATGAAATTCTTTGTCCGCCACGTCAGGAACCGCTTCCCCGGCACGCGCCTGGAAACGCATTTCCACCAGGACTTCAGTCTCGGCGTGGCGAATACCCTGCTGGCACTGGCGGAAGGCGCCGAGGTGGTGCACTCCACGGTCCTTGGAATCGGCGAACGCGCCGGCAACGCGCCGACCGAGGACATCGTCATGGCCTTGCTGACCATGTACGGAATCGATGTCGGCATCCGCACCGAGAAATTCTATTCCCTGGCCAAGCTGGTCCAGGAACTCTCCAACGTGGATGTTCCGAGCAACCGTTCCATCGTCGGCGACCGCCTGTTCCAGGTGGAATCCGGCATCATCGCCAACTGGTTCTACAACTGCGGCCTGGAACACCAGACGGAACTGTTCCCCTTCCGGCCCGAGGTCGTCGGCCAACCCGAAGCGGAAGTGGTTCTCGGCAAGGGCAGCGGCATCGACTCGGTGAACATCTGGCTGAGCCGCATCGGCGCCCAGGCGACCGAAGAGGAAGCCACCGAAATACTCATGCAGGTCAAGGCAACCGGACTGCAGACAAAGAAACTGCTCACTGAGGAGCAGTTCAGGGAGATCGTTGCCCGTACCGTGTCCAGAGCCGCCTAGAGCCGCGCCATGCGCCCGATGAACTACATCGTTCCCGAGTCCGCCGAGGCGGCCGTCGCCATTCTGGCGGAACGGGGCGAGAACGCCTGCCCTCTCGCGGGCGGGACGGATCTCGTAGTCGATCTGAAACACGCGCCCGGCAATATCAACGCCCTGGTCGACGTATCCGGGCTTGAGGAATTCCGCGGGATCGACGAGACCGACGAAGGCCTGCGAATCGGCAGCATGGTCACCTACGGCGAAATCATGGAGCACCCGGTCTGTCTTGAGAAAACGCCGGAAGTGGTGGCGGCATCTCACACGGTCGGTGCGGTCCAGACCCGGAATCTGGGAACCATCGGCGGCAACCTGGTGACCTGCGTGCCGTCGGCCGACAGCGCGCCGGCGCTGATGGTGCTGGATGCCGAAGTGACACTGATCGGGATCAACGGGTGGAGGCGCATGCCCATCGAAGACTTTTTCGTCGGCCCGCGCAAGACGATTCTCGAGCCTTACGAACTGCTGGCCGAAATATGGATCCCAAGTCACACGCTCGGCAAACCGTCGAGTTTCTACAAGTTCGGGCTGCGCAAGGGCCAGGCGCTGGCATTGGTGAATGCCGCCGCCGCGCTCGAACTGGATGGCGAACGCATCGTGGCGCCACGAATTGCCCTTGGCGCGGTCGCTCCGACGCCGATTCGGGCCGTCAAGGCCGAAGCGCTGCTGGACCGTCAGGCTGTGGACGCGAAATTGCTGGACGAAGCGGCGCAGATTGCGGTCACGGAGTCCAAGCCCATTGACGATTTTCGTGCTTCCAAGGACTATCGGCGGCAGTTGATACGGACCCTGACGCGAAGAGTCCTTGAGCGATCCGTGGAAATCGCCCGGGAGCGCCAGGAGAAAGACAAGCTACATTAGCGGAGACTGAACTCATGTTGGTGGAACTTACGGTCAACGGCGAATCCAGGTCGGCCAACGTGCCGCCGGAAACGACGCTGCTGAAAATGCTGCGTGAGCACCTCGGGCTGACCGGGGCGAAGCTGGGCTGCGATGTGGGCGACTGCGGCACCTGCACGGTGATCGTTGACGGCGTATCCGTCAACTCCTGCCTGATGCTGGCCGGCCGCGCCGACGGTTGCGACGTCACCACCATCGAGGGGCTGGCAACCGCCGATGAACTGCACCCCCTGCAGCAGAAGTTCGAGGAACACGGCGCCCTGCAGTGCGGCTTCTGCGGGCCGGGAATGCTCATCTCGGCAAAGAACCTGCTGGATACCAACCCGGAGCCATCCGTCTTCGAGGTCCGGGACGCTCTGGCGGGCAACCTGTGCCGTTGTACCGGATATACCAAGATCATTGAGGCGGTCATCGAGGCAGGCGAGACGATGAGCCAGGAGCAAGCCACCGTCTGAACGCCGCCCATTACCAGGAGAATCCAATGGCGACTCGAGTTAAGGATATACAGACCAACGTTGAGGATCTGGTCACTGCGCGTGAAGCCAGAGCGCCGTCGAGACAGCCGCTCGCGGTACCCATCGATCAGCCTGTCACCTTCCCGCTGGAACTTCCGGAGAGCGAGGCCCGTCTCAGAACCCCGGCCGTAGGCCAGAGGGCCACACGACCCGACGGGCGTCTGCACGGACTCGGGCAGACCCAGTACATCGACGACATCACCTTCCCGCACATGCTGCACGCGAAGGTCCTGCGCAGCGAATACGCGCATGCGCGAATCGTGAGCATCGATACCAGCGAGGCGGAGAAAATGCCCGGCGTCATCGCGACGCTGACCGGCGCCGAAGTGCCGGAGAATTCATTCGGCCCCACCTACCAGGACCAGCCGATTCTGGCCTACCCTATCGCGCGGCACCGCGGCGACGGCGTGGCGGCCGTAGCGGCGACGACCGAACAGTTCGCCCTGGACGCCCTGGAGAAGATCAAGGTCGAATACGAGCCGTTGCCGGCCGTCTTCGACCCGCTGGAGGCGCTGAAGGAGGACTCGCCCAAGGTTCACGGCGGCGATACCAACATCTACACCAGCAAGGTAATCAAGAAGGGCGATGTGGAGGCCGGGCTGGCCGCATCGGACCATGTCTTCGAGCGCCGGTTCAGTACCCAGATGGTGGAGCACGTACCCCTGGAACCCCACGCGACCATCGCGTCCTGGGACGGCAACGGCCGTGTCTCGATCTGGTCGAGTCTCGGCCGCATCACCCTCGGCCGCGAGGACCTGGCACGCACGCTGCAAATGCCCCAGAGCCGAATCCGCCTGATCGGCACGATAGTCGGCGGCAATTTCGGCGGCAAGAACGAAATCACCAACGAACCCATCGTGGCGCTGTTGTCCAGGAAGTCCCGCCGGCCCGTCAAGGCTATCTACAGCCGCGGCGACGAGTTCGTCTCCTCGACCATCCGGCACCCATTCGTCATGGACTACACCACGGGTGTCGATAACCAGGGCAGGATTCTTGCCCGCAAGATCCGCCTGGTGCTCGATGGCGGTGCCTATTGTTCATGGACGGGCACCACCATCGGCAAGGGATCCATCCTGGCGCCGGGGCCGTACAACATCGACAACGTCCTGGTTGAGGCATACGCGGTCTACACCAACAAGACCACGACGGGCGCCATGCGGGGCTTCGGCGCACCCCAGGTCTGCTTTGCCTACGAGTCGCAGATGGACGACATCGCCGACGCCCTGGGCATCGATCCTCTGGAGATTCGGCTGCGCAACGGCTTTTCGGAGAATTCCCTGAGCCCCACGGGCCAGAGCCTGCAGAGCGTGGCGTTGAAGGAGTCGCTGACCCAGGCGGCGGATCGCTTCCGCTGGAAGGAGTGGCAAGCATGAAGAAGCGCGGACGCGGCATGGCCTGCATGTGGTATCCCATCGGCTTTACGGTGGCGGCCAACCCCAGTGCGGCAACGGTAAAGGTGAATACGGACGGTACCGCGACGCTGCTCACCGGGACCGTGGAAACCGGTCAGGGCGCCCTGACGGTGCTCGCCCAGATTGCCGCGGAAACGCTGGGTCTGGCCACCGACGACGTTCATGTGGTCTCCGGCGACACCGATGTCACGCCCATGGACACCGGCGCCATCGCCAGCCGCACCACCTACGTCACGGGCAACGCCATCGTCCGCGCTGCCGAGAAGGCGCGCGACATTCTGTTCGAGGCGGCCGCTCCGCTGCTCAACGTCAAGCCGGAACAACTGGAAGTCAGGGACCGCCGCATCCAGGTGCTGGGATTTCCTGCAAGGTCCATCGCCATCGACAAGGTGGTGCATCACAGCGAGTCCGTACTGGGCAATCCGGCCATCGGCAGCGCGTCGTACAACCCGCCGACCGTGGATATGGACCCGGAAACGGGCCAGGGCAAGCCCTTCAACACCTACGTCTACGCCACCCAGATTGCCGACGTGGAAGTCGACGACGAAACGGGCGAAGTGGAGATACTCAAGATCGTGGCGGTCCACGATTGCGGGACGCCCATCAACCCCATGCTGGTCGAAGGCCAGATTCAGGGCGGGATTTCCATGGGCGTGGGATTCGCGCTCCAGGAAGAGATCCTGTTCGAGGAAGGCCGGCAGATCAACCCGAATCTGACCAACTACATCATGCCCACCAGTCTGGATATGCCGGAAATCGAGGTCGGACTGGTTGACAACTACGATCCCACCGGTCCTTTCGGCGCCAAGGGCGCCGGCGAGCCCACGGCGGTACCCACTGCGGCATGCATCATGAACGCCATCTACGATGCGGTGGGCGTCAGAATCACTGCCCTGCCCGCGACGGCGGAGCGGGTTTTGGCCGCCATCAACGACAAGCGCGCCGCCGAGCAGGCAGATGCAGCGTAGGATTACAAGAGATAAGTTTATATTTATCAGCTTGTTATAAACAGCAAAACACCTAAAGTCTAGGTGATGGCGCAGGTCTTGGAATTGGATATTCCGGAAACCATGAAGGCCTGGGTCCTGGGCGATCCGGATGAGCTGGAGCCGGTCGAAAAACCCGTACCGCAGCCGGGAGTGGCCGAGGTGCTGGTCCGGATCGACGCGGTCGCGATCTGCGCCACGGACCTTGAGATCATCAGCCACGGCTCCCCTGCCCTGATCGACGGCGAACTCCCCTTCAACAAGAATTTCACGCCCGGTCACGAGTACATGGGTACCATCGTGGCGCTGGGCCCAACCGTGGACGAATACGCGGTCGGCGACCGGATTGCCGTGGAAATCCATGCCGGCTGCGGGCGTTGCCCACGCTGCCGCATGGGCATGTACACATCCTGTCTGAATTACGGCGCCAATTTCGGCGCCTTCCCCAAGGGTCACCGCGCCAACGGCTACACCACCGACGGCGCGTTCACCCAGTACGCCGTCAATCACGTCAATACGCTGGTGCGAGTGCCGGACAACATGTCCGGGATCAGAGGCGAAGGTCAGAGCGCCGTACGGCGCGCCGCCGCGCTCATGGCACAGCGAAAGTTCGACGCCTCGCCTGTGCACACCCACACCTTCCCATTGGGCGAATTGCCGCAAGCCCTCAGGCACGCCCGGGAAAAACTCGACGGCGCCATCAAGGTGGTGATCAGGAACCAGGAATGGTGAAGGACAACGCTTTCGCAACCCACCACCCCAGGAGGACGCAACAGATGCCCGCATACTGGCTCGCACGAGCAAAAGTCAACGATCCGGTGGAATACAAGCGCTATACGGATCTCGTCCCGGACATTCTCGACAAGTTCGGCGGAAAGGTGCTGGCCCGGGGCGGTCATCACGAGCACCTGGATGGCGGCGGGTTCTACCACCGGCACATCGTCGTCGAATTTCCGACGTTCGACGATGCCGTGGCCTGCTACCGGTCGCAGGAGTACCAGGACGCGCGCAAGTTCCGTCTGAACGGGGTCGGCAACAACGAGTTGGTGATCGTCGAGGGCGGCGACGCTACGCCCGGATAGAGGCTCTCACTGAGCGACCTGGTCCAGCGCCAGGTCAATGATTGCATTGTCCTCTTCGGGTGTGTAGAGAACTTCTCCGTAAACGTCGCCCGGTTGTTCGGTAGGCTGCCCGGATGCCGATATGCGCGCGACAATCGTCAGCGCCTCGAAATCGGCGAGCGAACGCCCCGGCAGCATGTTGTTGGCGTCGCTCAACGAGAATTCCCCGGGTATGGAGGACGCCGCTTCGCGAATGACGGCAACCGGCGGGCCGCCTTCGGGCGCCCGCGCGAAGATGAACAGCGCCGCGCCCGGACTGGTGGCTGCTCCGGCCGCTTCGAGCCCTTCCCCGAGCGTAATGCGGAGTTTGATCTCCAATCCTGCCGGCGTTTCCGTCTGGGCAAGCTGCAACGGGGGGTCCTGAACCGGCGCCGCGATGCCGCCCAGGGCATCCAGATGCTGCTCGAGCACGTCGCGCATCGCCTGCGGCGGGTCCAGTTGCAGCAAGCGGCTCCATCGCTGCCGCGCCACCCCCGGGCGCTGCGTCGCGGCCGCAGACAAACCTCCGTACCAAAGCGCCGTCGGATTGTCGGGCTGGATGTCCAGGGCCTCTTCAAAAATCTCCCCGGCTTCACCCAGCAGCGCCTGCGGATCGGTCAGGGTCTCCGCTTCGGCGAACGCCAGTTTCATGTCGATGCCGGGCGCCGGGTCGCGTGCCATGCCCTCCCGAAAGGCTCGCCGGGCGTCGGCATAGCGGCTCAATGTCATGTAGCTCTGTCCCAGCAGGTACCAGCCGGCGGGATCGTCTGGCTGCTCCTGCAACCGGGCATCCAGGCTTTCCACCAGTTCGGTCATGGGCGGCAGCGCGGTATTCGCGGTACCCGGGGCGGATTGGCCGTCCCATGTACCGATACCAAGGTAGAGGCCCACGGCCGCAGGCACCAGCAGCGCGGCAGCCACCGAACCCAGTGGCGACCATCCGCCGGTCTCCTGCCTCTGCCGCCAGAGCGGTACCATCACGAACGCCAGGGCCGCAACGGACAACAAGGCTGCGCCGATCCAGAACTGGGCCATCAGGGCGACTCCTCTCCCTCCAGCGGTTGCGCCATCCGCGCGCGCAGAATGCGTGCAAAGACCACCATCCCCAGGATCACGAAAAACGCCGGCCCGCCCCAAAGCGCCCATGTGGACGGCTGGAAGCGCGGCCGATAAAGCACGAACTCGCCATAGCGGGCGACAAGAAACTCCACGACTTCGCTTCGGCTGGCGCCCTCCCCCATCATCTCGCGGATTTCCCGGCGCAGGTCCGCGGCCAGCGGCGCATTGGAATCCGCGATGGTCTGATTCTGGCAGACAAGGCAGCGAACCTCGTTGATCAGCGCCTGGTATTGCGCCTCGAGTTGCGGATCCTCGAATGGCGGCTCGGGGTCTATGGCCCAGTTCGTGCCGGGCAACAACGCCCACGCCGTGATCAGCATCAGAATCCGGACCGGCGCAGACGTCGCCCGGCGCATCATTCCCCTGCCTCCAGCGGGCACGGCAGGCTGCCGCACTGCTCGGCTATCTTCGGCAGGAAATCCCGCGCCCAGATTGCCTCGTCCAGCGGTGCGATGTGCTTGTGCAGTACGGTGCCGTCGCGGGCCAGCAGGAATGTTTCGGGAGCGCCGTACACGCCCCAGTCGATGGCCACCTCGCCCAATTCGTCGAATGCCGAAGCAACGTACGGATCGCCCAGGTCGGTGAGCCAGTTCAGCGCCGTCTGCCGGTCATCCTTCCAGTTCAATCCGTAGATCGGAATGGCGCCGGATTCCGCCAGATCCACCAGGAAGCCGTGCTCCTGCCGGCAGCCGACGCACCAGGTGGCCCAGACGTTCAACAGCGCCACCCGACCGTCCAGGTCCCGGTTGCCCAGCACCGCGGCGGGATCCTTGAGCCGCGGTAACTCGAATTCCGGCGCCGGCTTACCCAGCAGCGGTGACGGCACGTACCCGGGATCCAGGCCGAGACCGCGATAGAAGAAGGCCGCCAATACTGCAAAAATCGACACGGGAACAAGGAATCGCCACATCATCCCACCTCCGCCGTCCGGGGCGCCTGCCTCGGCGCTGCCTGACGTTGCCGCTCCAGACGATAACGCGGATCCGAAAGGGCCACCAGACCGCCCACGGCCATGATCAGGGCGCCCAGCCAGATGAATCGTATCAGAGGCCGGTATTGCACTCGCAGGCTCCACGCGCCGTCCCCCAGCGGATCCCCCAGCGCAACCAGCAGATCGCGGCGCCAGCCGGCATCGATCGCGGTCTCCGTCATCGGGCTTTGCTGAACCCGGTAGATTCTCTTCTGGGGCGCAAGCACCGTTACCAGCCGGCCGTCGCGGCGCACTTCGAACTCGCCTTCCACCGCCTGGTAGTTCGGTCCCTGCACGTCGCGGGTACCGCGGAAGATGAATTCGTAGGCGCCGACTTCGCGCCGGTCTCCCGGGACGGCGGCCGCATCGGTTTCGATGCTGTAACTGGACACGACCGTGACGCCCAGAATGAATACGCCGACGCCCAGGTGGGCGAGGATCATGCCCCACTGCGCCCGGGGTAGCGGTCCAGGCGCCGACCGATTGCGAATGGCGCGGGTGATCGGATCCAGCAGAGAGGACAGAATCAGCCAGCAGCCCACGATCACACCGATCGTGGTCATGACACCCGCTCCGCCAAAAAACAGCCAGGGAAGTGAAACGCCCAGTACCAGGGCGACAACGGCGGGCACCCTCAGGCGCCGCGCCAGCACGGATGCCGACATCTTCTGCCAATAGGCGTGCATGCCCATGCCGACGAACGCCGCCAGGGGAAGCATCGGTATCAGGAAGGCGATATTGAAATACGGGGGGCCGACCGAGGGCTTGCCGAATCCCAGTGCATCCGAGAACAATGGGTAAAGCGTACCGAGCAGTACCACCGCTGTGGCCGCGATCAGCAGGACATTGTTTATAAGCAGGAACGACTCGCGAGAGATCGGCCGGAATCCGCCTTCGTCCCTGAAGCGCCGCGCGCGGACGGCGTACAGTAGCAACGCGCCGCCGCTGATGGCACTCAACAGCAGCAGGATGAACAACCCGCGCGCCGGGTCCGATGCGAACGCATGCACCGAAACCAGGATTCCCGAGCGAACCAGAAACGTCCCGAGCAGGCTGAGCGTGAACGCAGCGATGGCCAGCAGCAACGTCCAGCTCTTGAAGATGCCGCGCCGCTCGGTGACCGCGAGAGAGTGAATCAGCGCCGTGGCCGCGAGCCAGGGCATGAACGACGCGTTTTCCACCGGGTCCCAGAACCACCAGCCGCCCCACCCCAGCTCGTAGTAGGCCCACCAGCTGCCCAGCGCGATCCCGACGGTCAGAAACATCCATGCCCCCACCGTCCACGGACGCGTCCACCGGGCCCACGCCGAACTCAGCCGGCCTGCCATGAGGGCGGCCACGGAGAACGCAAAGGGCACCGAAAGCCCCACGTAGCCCATGTAGAGGAGCGGCGGATGCATGACCAGACCCGGGTCCTGGAGCAGCGGATTGAGGTCGTTGCCGTCCACAGGCGGGGGAAAGACCCGGTCGAAGGGATTCGAGGTCAACAGGGTAAACAGCAGCATGCCCACGCTGACCAGGCCGAGTATGCCGAGAACACGGGCGGCAAAGCTCTCGGGCAAGCCCCGGCTGGCGGAGGCGACCCCCAGCGTCCAGCCGGCCAGGATCAGAATCCAGAGCAGCAGGGAACCTTCGTGGGAACCCCAGACCGCAGCGATCTTGTAGGGCGTGGGCAGCGCAGTATTGGAATTGATCGCGACATAGCGCACGCTGAAGTCATCGACGTAGAACGCATGGGCGAGCACCACGAAGGCCGCAGCCACGAAAACGAACTGACCCACTGCCATCGGCCGTGCCAAGGCCATCCAGTCGCTCCGCTGCCGGGCCGCACCCAACAGGGGCACGGATGCCTGAATCAGCGCCAGACCCAATGCAAGGATCAGCGCGAAGTGGCCGAATTCCGGGATCACGGGGCCTCGCCCTGCTCTGCCTGGGCCAGGGCCTCGGCGATTTCAGGCGGCATGTAATTCTCGTCGTGCTTGGCCAGGATTTCGTCAGCGACGAACAGCCCGTTCGCGTCGGGCCGGCCCCGGGCCACGACACCCTGGTCTTCGCCGAAGAGATCCGGCAGCACGCCGGAGTAGGTCACGGGCATCGAGTGGGCATAGTCCGTGACGATGAAATTCACCGTCAGGCTACCCGGGTCCCGCTGGATGCTGTCCGGCAGCACCATGCCACCGAGGTGATAGGCGCGATTGTCCGGAGCCTCGCCCGCAATCACCTGGCTCGGGGTGAAGAAGAACAGGAGGTTTTCCTGGAATGCACGCAGCGCCAGCCCTGCCGACAGGATCACCCCTGCGGCAACCAGCGCGACGAGGACCATTCTCTGGCGGCGTGGAGTCATCCGATCTGCCTCACCGTGGGTTTCGCACGGGCCTCCTGCTCTGCCTCGGCCTGCTGCAGCCGGGCCAACGCATTGGCCTGGTGCCGATAGGCCGCCCATGCGTTGTATACCATAACCGCAAGTGTAACGCCGTAGGCGGACCAGACATAGGGTCCGTGCCCGCCCATTGCCAGAAACTCGCTCATGCGGCCGCCTCCACAGCGAGATTTCGCACCCAGCGGGTGCGGCTTTCCCGGCGCAGGATTTCCCCCTGGAGCCGCTTGCAGAGCAACCAGCCGAAGAACAGGGAGAATCCGGCCAGCATGATCAGCAGCGGTATCAGCATGTCCATGGTGATGGACGGTCCGCCCTCCCGTATCAGCGTCGGACCCTGGTGCAGCGTCGTCCACCACTCCACCGAGTAGTGGATGATCGGCACATTCACCACCCCAACCACCGCGAGCAGCGCGCTGACCCGATCCGCCTTGTCGCGTTCGTCGAAGGACATCCGCAGCACCATGTAACCGATGTAGAGGAACAGCAGCAGCAATTCGAACATCAGCCGCGCATCGCCCCATTCCCAGTAGGTGCCCCACGTGGGCTTGCCCCAGATACTGCCCGTAACAAGTGCCAGGGCGGTGAACCAGGCGCCCAGCGGCGCCACGCAAACGGCCACTCCGTGCGCCAGTTTCATGCGCCAGATGTAGCCGATGCCCGCGGCAGCAGCCATGAGGACGTACCCGCCCATACTCAGGTAGGCGCTGGGTACGTGGATGTAGATGATCCTGAAGCTGTTGCCCTGCAGATAGTCTGGCGGCGCCAGAACCAGCCCCCAGAAGGCACCCACGGCCAGCAGCACACAGGACGCCGCCCCCAGCCAGGGAGCGAGGCGTCCGGCGAGGCGGTAGACGTAGGGCGGCGAACCGAGTTGGTGGAAGGCCCGCCAGAGACGGCGCTGCATGGGCATCGCGCTCATTCCAGCGCCGTCCTTACGGCTGCCGCCGTAACCAGGGGTCCCAGCGAAATGGCAAGCACCGCCAGGGAAGCCAGCAGGTACAGCGGTCCGGCCACGGGTTCACCCAGAGCGGCAAGTTCCGTCGCACGTGCTCCGAAGATCAGCACCGGACCCGTCAGCGGCAGGATCAGCAATCCGACGATCGTGCCGCCTGCGCGCAATGACACCGTCAATGCTGCGCCGATAGCGGCCAGCACGCTGAGGGTTGGCGTCGCCAGGGCCAGTGCACCGATAAGCTCCGGCAACGCCGTCAGGGGCAGATAAAAGGACATTGCCACAAGCGGTGCCAATACCAGCAGCGGTACCCCGCTTACGGCCCAGTGCGCCACGATCTTTGCCAATACGACAAGCCCCAGCGGCGCCGGACCCAGAATCAATTGCTCCATACTGCCGTCCTCCGAGTCGGCGCGGAACAAGCCGTCGAGGGCCAGGAGCGACGACAGCAGGACCGACATCCAGATCACCGCAGCCCCTGTGCTCCTTAGCTGGGCCTCGTCGGGCGACGCCGCCAGCGGAAACAAGGACGCGATGATAACGAAGAAAATCAGCGGAGTCGCCAATTCGCTCCAACGACGAAATGCCAGCCGCAGGTCACGCTGCAGGATATGAAGCAACACGTCGAGCATCAGAGCGCTACCCCGATGGATGCCGCGGTCTCCAGCCGTTTCGGCCGATGCGTGCTGACGACGGCTATCCCGCCCTCTGCGGCGTGTGCCCTGAGCCACTCGATCACCACCTCGGTCCCCCGTGTGTCGAGATTCGTCAATGGTTCATCCAGAAGCCAGAGGCGAGCGGGCTTGAGACGCATGCACGCCAGTGCGACCCTGCGCCGCTGTCCCGCCGACAGGCGACGTATTTTCCGATGTCGGCATGATTCCAGGCGCATCTCCGTCACCAACGGCTCGACAGGGCCCCTTCCCTTCCAGAATGAGCGGCAGAAATCGAGGTTCTCGTCCACCGTGAACTCCTGTTTCAAGCCGTCCAGATGACCCAGGTAGGCGATTTCCCCGCGATCCTCGGGAGGCAGGCGATGCACGGCTGATCCTCGCCAGTCGACACGTCCCGCCGCGGGCACGGCGAGTCCTGCAAGAACGCGCAACATGCTGGTCTTGCCGGAACCATTGGCGCCGGTGACCAGCGCTGTCTGTCCGGGAGACAGTTTGAAGCTGAGATCGCGCAGCAGGCCGACCCCGCCCCGCCTGACCTCCAGGGACCTCACCGTGAACACGGGGCACGCACCAAACTGGTCTCCATGGGTAGCAGACGCCATTTTCGCCAGTCAACGGGCGATTGCAAGTCGGACAGAAAAAGCGGGCGCCGGGCGCGAGCATGCGCCTCGACGCCCTGTCGGGTATTTCTGGGGCCGTCAGATCAGAAAAACCATTTGCCGCTGAGGCTCAGGCTGGTGCCTACTCGCTGATTGATGATTCGGGCCAGTTCGCCCTGGCTGTTGATCTGCCTGAATTCCCGGTCTTCGTCCAGAATGTTGTCAAGCTTTGCCTGCAACTCGATCCGGTCGGTGGGGAAGTACTTGTAAACGATTCCAAGCGATTGAAACGGTTCCTCGTAGGCGTCCTCGTTTCGACCCGTGCCGGCAAAGTAGATGCGCTCGCCGAAGGCGTTGTAGTTCAGGTAAGCGCTGTGCATGCCGTTGCCGGAGTCGTAGCCCAGCGTCGCGTTGAGCACCCATTCGGAATGTCCCGTCATCCGGCGTGTGAGATTGGTCAGTACGGTGGAGAGATTGGGATCGAGCCTGATCTCCGAATCGCTGAGGGTCATGTTGCCGGTGACGAACAATCCGGCCGGCAATTCCTTCAGTCCCTCCAGTTCGATTCCGGAAATCTCGCCGGATTCGGCATTGGCAAAACTCAGAACCACGTCGTCGTCCGATCCGGCTGACCGAATCTGCTCGATGGGTGATTGAATCTCCTTGTAGAACAGCGACACCGTCATGTTGTCACCGCTTCCCCAGAAAAACTCGGAACGAATCTCGAAGTTCGAAATCGGCGAGGAAACCAGCGACGGATTGCCCCTGACGCGCACATTCAGTTCCGGGTCGATATAGACGACGTCCGCGACCTCCCGCAAGTCGGGCCGAACCACCGTCTCACCGTAGCTGAGCCGGACCTGGTACTGGTCAGTGCCGAAAAGCCCGGCACCGTCGTAGGTCAGTGCCGCCGAACCGAAGATGTCGTCTTCCTTGATGGCCATCCGTTGATCCGGCTCGTTCAACTGGTTCTGCAACCTGACGATCGACTGGCCGGTGTAGTCGAGCAGATCGATGGGCAATACCGCCTGCTGATACGCTTCGTAGCGTCCGCCCACCGTCACGCGCCAGTTGTCGGTGAACTGTGCATCGACCATGCCGTAACCCGCATCGACCTTCTTTGCGCCGATATAACTCTCCGTACCGAACTGGGTCCCCAGCGAGAGATCGAAACCGTTCTCGGTTGTAAGTCTTCCCGGTACCAGCACATCGCCGGGCGCTCCGGAGAGCACATTGGACAACACCCCCACGGAATTCAGGTTGATGTTGTACCCACGGTAATCGCGATCCTTCTTCATGCCCCACCAGCCACCGGAAACAGAGACGAAGAGTTGGTCTGTCTCAATCGGCAACACGAGGTTTCCACCCCAGCTCGACTGATTGTCGTCGAGATCGAGAAACGAAAACTTTCCGCTGGATGTGGTCGCCAGTATCTGTGTGCTCAGTTGCTGGCCCGTCGTCGCGTCAAGCAGCGCGCCGGCCTGGAAATCCGACTCGTTGGGAATGTCCGTGGTGGCCTGACTCTCCGAGAAAAACCAGTCGAACGCCAGGTCCTGAAGTCTAAGCGTTTCCATGAACCCGGAAAGCAATGGCGTTTCAACAAACGCATGTTCACCCGATACCTGCGTGAGTTGCAGCTCACGTTGTTCCAGCCGTGTGGAGTAGTTCAGCTTCTGATCCGGAAACTCGTTGTTCTGGTCGAAGCCCCGCGCGATGCTGGCCCGGGCCTCGTCATCCGTCAGCGTGTAAGCCGCCAGCTCGATGGAGTGATCGCCGGTATATTCCACGCCCAGGTTCAGGGAAGCGACCGCGCGTTCTTCCCTGACCGTCTGGTCGATGTCGACAAAATTGACCTCCGGGTTTCCGATTCCTTCGCGGCGCTGGTTCTGATTGCGATACTTTTCGCCGTAGGTGGCGTTGACGAGCGCGCCGAACTGCCAGTTGGCGCCGATTTCCCAGACGTTGCCCAGCGCGATCTTGCCGTCCACATCGGGATCCAGCGATTCGATACGGGTACCGATGTTGGTATCCAGACTGTCGATGAGGTCCTGATGAATGGCCATGGCTTCGGCAACGGTAGCCGACGCGTCATTGCCACGCAGCGAGCCGAAAATACTCGCAACACTGATATCCCCGAGGTAGCTGTCGATGGCGTTCCTGATCGTGCCGGGCATGGGCGTTGCCCCGCCGGCAAACGTGAGTCCGTCTCCGGAGCTCTCGTTGTTGGATCCCAGGCCAATGGACGCTTCGAGCACAGCGTCGTTGGGAACGCTGGTGGTACGGATATCGATGGCACCCCCGCCGAAGCTCGCAGGCTGATCGGGCGAGGGGGACTTCTGTATCTTGATGGATTCGACGATGGACGTCGGAAACAGATCCAGCGGAATGACGCTGCGTGTCAGTTCCGGGGAAGGCACAGCCGCCCTGTTTACCGTGACGCTGGAGTACCGTTCGCCAAGGCCTCGCACATAGACGAACTTTCCGTCCACCACCGTCAGTCCCGGTACCCGGCGCAGGGCCGCCGCAATGTCGGAATCGCCGGCGCGGGCAATGACTTCGGCACCAAGGAAGTCCGCCGAAAACGGCACGGTGATGCGCTCCACGACCAGCGATTCCGCGGCGCTGAGGAACCGGCCGACGACAACCACTTCCTCGATTTCGGGCTGGGCGTCGCCGCCCTGTTCGGCAGTCTCTTCCTGCGCCCGACCGATCAGCGGAACGACGGATACAAGTAGTGCGATGAGTAGGGGTTTCTTCATGTTGCTCACGGTACCAATTGCGTATCCAGACCGACGGCCCAGCCAGCCAGCCAGTCGTCCCCGCTGTTTGCGCCGCCGAGGTAGGTTGGCGTCCTGAAAATGCTGCCGAGGTCTGATGCGTCAAAAAGGGTCACGGTGACCGCAGCGCCCGTTGAATCCTGAATGCTTCCCAGCGTCTTGTAGGCGCGGGTACCCACGCCGCCGTCGAGAAGCATGGCCATGGGCAAGTTGTCGATGACATGGTTGTTGGCGTTCCGGTTGTCGGTACCCACCGAGCCGGCCAGCCACTCGCGCACATTGAAGTTGTCCCGATTGGTCTTGACCGGTTCGGTGCAGGCGATCAGGTTGCTGCTTGCCCGGCTGGTTCCGTCGAGCGCTGCGTCGCCGGTTTGGGAGCCTTCCGTGTCGTGCAGCTCCAGGCACTCATTACTGGCCATGCCGTCGGCATTGGAGGTGACGATCGAGTTGTACATCTCGAAGAACGTGCCTTCACGGTAGAGCGGCCCTTCCGAGTCACCCTTGGAGCTGGGATTGGTGCCGGCCCCTTCGTCGATGTTCGACGTGACGCAGGTCAGATTCGAAATGCGCAATTTGGTGGTGGGCGTGAAACCGTCGTCGCGATTCCCGCCGGTGTTGTCGCCTTCGATGCAGCGGTTGCCGCCGGAGGTGTGGACGACTACGGCGAACTGGATGTCGCCGTTGTAGCCCTCGGAGTAGTCGATGGAGTCGTCACCGACGTTGACGGCCACGATGTGATCCATGTTCACCGCGCCGCCGAACATCTCGAAACCGTCGTCCTGGGATGTGTAGGTCTGCACGTGGCTGATGGTGGTGCCGCTGCCCACGGCATTCAGGGTCAGTGCGTTGAGCTCGTCACCGTCGACGACCTCGTAGCCTGCGTGCTTGATGACCACATAGCGCAGCACACCGGAGTTTTCGGCATTGTTGTTGCCTCCATAGGTCGCTGGACGGCCTTCAGCGGTGACGTGACAGTTGTGGACGTTGTTGGACGTCGCGTCGAAGTCGCTGGCGCCGGACCCGGATCCCGTCGCTGTGCCGTCGTGGCACTTGTTGGTTCGGCCGTTGCCGTTGATCTGCAGTCCGCCCCACTGGCCGCGGTCACTCTCGGTGGCCGTGTCCAGGATAGCGTCCTCGTTGGACGTAAAGGTTATCGGATTACCAGCCGTGCCCTCCGCGAAAATCTGCGAACCTCGCGCGACCCGCACGTAGCTGTCCTGAGCCTCGAAAACCATGGTGTTGTCCGCAGCGATCGTCAAACGCGTCCCCTCACCCTCCTGGGGGATCCGCTTGCCGGTGGCGGCGGCGTTGGCGTCGACGTCTTCGCCGATGTACAGGCTGTCTTCGAAAATGTGCATGCCGCCGTTATCCAGCGCCGGAAAGGTAATGGCGCTGACGGTGATCGGACGCGTATCGCTCACGAACAGCGAGTCGTAAACACAATTGCCGTCGGTGTGTTCACCCTGAAGTGTCTGGCCGGCTTCCGTGTAGCTGGCGCAGGGATTCTCGACCTCCACGGCGCCCGTCGTCGTCGACGAGTTGTCCGTGGACGTGGAGTTGTCGACTGTGGTAGGACTCAGAATGATGTCGCCGCTGTCGCACGCTGCGAGCCCGGCTGCCAATACAATCAGAGTCAGGACATGCCTGTATTCCATGGATGCAATCTCCTGCTGAACGGTTAAGATTTCGTGCCTGATAGAACGTGAATTTCAGGGGCTGGCCCTCATCGGAATCACCAGAAAAGCGGCAATTGAAGGCCGAAAACCCATGGATGCACAGTAGAATCCGCAAGTTGAAAAGAGTTGACGGATTAATTGAGAATTCTTGAAGGATTGATTGAGGAATCTTGAACGATTTATGACGGATATGTTGCAAACCGAGCCCCCCAGGCGGGGAATTCGGCGCTGGCCCAGGGCCTTCCGCTACTCTGTAGACGGACTCAGGGCTTGCTGGCGCAAGGAAGCGGCTTTCCGCCAGGAGGCCGTGTTTGCGGTGTTCATGATTCCCGGATCTTTTTGGCTGGGCACGACTGCGGTTGAACGGCTATTGCTTGTAGGCTCGGTGCTGTTGGTACTGATCGTCGAGCTGATCAACAGCGCGATCGAAGCGGTCGTGGACCGCGTCAGCACGGACCCGCACAGTTTGTCCGGATTCGCCAAGGATCTCGGCTCTGCGGCGGTGCTGCTGAGCCTAGTGATGGTCTGGCTGACCTGGGGGATGATCGCCTGGGAGCGATTTTCCTAGGTTGGGTCAGGCCAATCCAACAACGCGACCGACCATTACCACGACGCCAATACTGGCCGACGCCAGGATTCCGCCCACCAACCCGCCGGCAATGACATCCGTGGGATAGTGCAGCCCGAGAACGACGCGGGACAGGGCGACCAGCACGCCGAACGCAGCCAGCGGCAACAGCCACGCGGGCACGTGGTAGGCAGCCAGCATCGTGAACGCAACCGCGTGCATGGTGTGCCCCGAGGGGAAGCTGTAGCGGTCCAGCGGCGCACCCGCGAGGTCGATGGTATCGTGGGTGATATAGGGGCGCTCGCGGGTCGCAAGGTGCTTGAGCAGCTTGTAGGCAGCGACGCCGACCAGGGCGACAATGCCCATGTGCAGGGTGGCCCAGACGCCCGTCCAACCGTAGAGCACGGGAAACAGCGCCAGCAACCCGTACCAGAACATGCCGTCGCTGATGCGGCTGACGAAGCGGAACAGGTTACCCAGCAGAGGCCTCTGACGGATCCTGTTCAGCGACTGGCAGAGCTTGACTTCCGCCTGATCGAACCACGCCAGGGCGGGCCGTATTCGTTCTACCATCGAGGTGCCTTCGGTGCAGTCCGTACCACGCGTACTTCTCCCTCCACCATGGTACGCCCAACCTGCTTTCGGGGCAGGCCGGCCGTGCCGCGCCCATGGCCCTTAAGTCTGGCTCCGGGTGCAATCCCATGTCAAACCCCGAAACAGGTGCCTGACTGCAATTATTTTGTGAGTGTTTTCTTTCGCTATACAATGTCGTCGCGAAGCGCCCGGGTGGCGGAATGGGTAGACGCAAGGGACTTGGCGAATTGAGCACTCAGGCCGGAAACGCCTGTTTGAATGGAGTCAAATTCGGGGAAACCTCAGCGCGAGGAGGCGGTGGCAATCCCGAGCTAAGCCCCGATCCGCAACCGGATCGGGGAAAGTGTAGAGACTTGACGGCTCCTGCCTAACCCGTACTCGCGTGCGGTACGGCAAAGAGAAAGTCCAGACCACAAATGCGCCGTTCGCCGGCGCAGCAGCGAAAGCTGTAGCGGGTAAGAAAATCCCTCGGAGGCAACTCCATGCCGGTTCGAGTCCGGCCCCGGGCACCATCGCCACGGCGGCGCGATAATGCCGGAACAATTCCGCACCGTACTGCGGCCATGTCCGAATCCTGGAGGCTGATTCTTTTCAAATGCAGAATGCTACAATCGTTGCCTCTCGTCAGGGACCCTTGATCATCGGCAACCAATGAGACTCTCCTCCATCAGAGCCAGACGCTACAGAAGCGTCTACGAGGAAACTGTCGAGTTAGCCGATCTGAACATCTTTATCGGTGCCAACGCGTCAGGCAAGAGTACTTTGCTGGACGCTCTTCGCTTTCTTCACGAAGGCGTCCAGGCACGAGATTTCCGCAGGCCGGTGTTTGCCAGAGGCGGCATCGTTCATCTGGCGTGGAAAGGCGAACACGCCGATGTCGTCGAGATGGTCGCGAGCGTTGAAGGCGACAACAAGACTTACGAATGGTCGGTTCGCCTTGTACGGGATGGATTCGACTTCTCCGTCGAGGAGAAAATGGACGAGGTGCGATCCGGCATGCCCCCGACAACGCTTCTGGACTCCAGGAAAGGCGAAGGTTGGTGGTGGTCAGGAGACGACAACCAACGAATTGAACTGAAACAGCCGGATACTGCATGCGCCTTGGCCGCTGCGTCGGCCGACGCCTCCTTCCCCGGCCGGCGCGTGGCTGAATTCATTGGCCGGTGGGGGTTCTTTGATCCAAGTCCATTTCTGCTTCGGCGCGATTGGGCCGGGCTGGATGCCGGTCGATTCGATCCCTACGGAAGAAACCTTGGAGAGACCATGTACAGCGTCCAAAAGTCTTCTCCAAAGTTGTTCAACTCGATCATTCAGGCGACGCAGGCAGTTGTCGGTCTTCCGGTAAACATTGAACCCCGAGAGACGGAAGACCGCTTTTACTTCGTCCAAACGGAAGCGGGGCTTCAATATCCTGTACACCAAATGGGAGTATCCAGCGGCACTCTGCGAGTTTTGGCGTTGATGACCGCGCTTCACGCACAGCCCGAAGCGAACCTGATCGGCATCGAGGAACCGGAAAACTACGTGCATCCCAGGGCGTTGGAGGCATTCGTCGAATACCTTTTCGACGCGCGAGACCGCATGCAGTTGATGATGACAACGCACTCTCCACTGCTACTCGATTTTGTGAGCGACCCGGCAGCCATCCGTGTCGTGCGCCGCGGAACTAACGGCAATACGACGGTCATGGCGGAAAATAACGCTCAAGGCGTCATGAAAGCCCTGGAGGAATCCGGTTTCGGGCTGGGCGAGTTTCACGAAACCAAGGGTTTCGGAGCATGATGACGTGACCAAACGAGTCATCGTCATCGCTTCGGGCGAAACCGAACGGCGCGTCCTTCCCCACCTAGTGGCGCATCTTCAAGAGCAGGATGTTGTAATCACCGACGTGCGCATACCGGCCCGGAACAGGCCGCTCAATGTCCCGATGGCGGAAAAGCTGATCAAAGCGGCATGGTATGAAAACCTGCACGAGCAAACGCAGAAATTCGTTGTAGTCGTTGACGTTGACGCAAAGGAACCGCAGCAAGTATTGGCACCCTTTCAAGAGAAACTGCCCGGACGGATTCAGGACGTTGAAGCGGATGTCCTTTTCGCCTTTGCGCAGCGACACTTGGAAGCCTGGTATTTTGCGGATGCCGATAACTTGAAGGCGCACCTGAAAAAATCGCTTGGCAAAGTCGACACTTCAAATCCAGACCAAATTCAGAATCCGAAGACGCATCTGAGAAATCTCCTTGGTCGTCGGCTCTACACAGCCATTGTTTCCGAGGAAATTGCCAGCCAACTAGATGCACCTACTATCGCACAGCGTAGCCCCAGCTTCCGCGGATTCTTGAATGCGGCGATGAATGGAGGTTCCGGGAATGGCTAAACGGCCGTCAATTTACGCACTCGCCGTTAAAGGGCGCAGCAGCGAAAGCTGTAGCGGGCAAAACATCCCTCGGAGGACACCGATACCCCCCTTAAGGTCAGCTTGGTATCCATTTGTGGAAGACTAGCCAATTTGGAATCGAGGCTCTAGTACACCTTCCACCTGATATTTTCGGATACAACCTGCCACATTCGATGCATGTTATCTGCTGTGGCGAATTTCAATTATCCGTAATTATCTTGTTGACGGAGTACTAGTTGTTTTCCGAACTGTCATTCTCTTGCGCTGGACTGCGAACCCGTAGCATGCCCTTTATAAAGTTCCCCGCGAACGTAGTCGCCAGACGATCATGATAGCGTGCCAGTTGTCGATAAGGCGACCGTTTTTTCTCAGATCAACCCGATCAATCCTAACCACCTTCCAATGAAGACAAGGGTCCAAAAGCTTACAGGGGCTGCTGATCGTGCGCACGAGGCCGGACTGAATGCACTGGACGGCGGGACCGTCGACCGGGTCGAATTCGGCCATCAGGGCCTGGCCGTGCTCGGTCAGCAGCAGCGGCCCGGCGCTGGTTCCCATTCGGCCCATGCTCATGCTGGCGACTTCCGGCGATTCGCCGGGAAGAAGCGGAACCGGTGCGCCGTACCACCACACGCCCGACAGGTCGACGGGGGGCTCCTGGGCACTTGCAGAGGTGGTCATCAAACCAGCCGCGAGTACCGCCATCATGTGACGAACAAGCGGTGCGTTAGCCATTTCCCGCACCATGTGTTTCGTTCGACTCCGGTCGGGGCTCACTAGCATGCAGCGCGTCGACCTCCGACCTCAAGTGATCGAACGCGGCGCGCTGCCCGCCGTTACTCCCGCCAGTGACGCGCGATCAGGCGGCCGGTGCGGCGGCCGAGCGCGCAGGAGCAACCGGTTCCGGCCCCGCTCAGGTAATCGCCAACGTAGTAGATGTTCTTGGGACCGGCTTCCTGGGTCGCCAGAAACTCGCGAACCCTGCGGATTTGCCCGGTGGGAAATTCCGGGGTGACGTAACCGTCGTACTGAACGACGGTCTCGCGAATCTGCTGGTCGATGTCCGGAAACAATTCGCGGATGCACTCCGTCGCAAACGCCTCCAGGTTCTCGCCGTTCTCCGCAATGTAATGCTGCAGCCGTTCCGCGGCGATGCTGACCCAGAGACGCGGCGGCTTGCCGTCCTTGTCCGGATCGCCCGGATAGAACTTGTAGAAGTTCAACGGAGTCTGCGTATCGCGCGTGAAATACAAACCGTGGACCTTCTCGACTTCGCGGTTCAGCACATACGTGACCATGCCGAACTGGCAGTACGGAACGCCGGCGCCGAAGAATCGCTGCTCCCATCGGGTCTTGTCCCCGACAATCTGCGAAACGCGGTTACCGGGCGTGGCCACGATCGCGATGTCCGCCTCGACTGTTTCCTGGCCATCGGGCGTGTCGAAATGGATTTGCCTGCCGCCTCCGCTGTCCGGCCGGGAGATGCGGATGACACGGGAATTCAGTCGAACGTCCAGCCGGCTCGCAAGCGTACGCGTCAGAAAGCCGATGCCGTCCCGGAAGCAGTAGCCATCTCTCTCCGTTATGTGGGCCACCCTGGCGAGAAACACGGCTTTCGACAACTGCTCCATGTTGTAGGCGAGCGCCACATTGAACAGAGGCGATACCACGAATTCGAGAAAATCCCTGCCGACCTTTCGCGTCAGGTATTCCGACAGGCTCTCATCGTCGAAATCGGCAGCCGTGTGAATCAGGCACGGGTCCACTCGGCGGCGTGCCCTGCGGATATCCGGAAGCAGGGTCGCCAGCCGCAGCTTCGATCGCAGGCTCAGTACAGGAGAACGGAGCAACTCGTAGCGCGTCGGCGCGTTGCTCATCGGGAACTGTACCTTGCCGTCCGTCGCGGTGCCGGTCCCGAAGCTCGAGAGCTTTTCCAGGCAGTCGCCGTGCCCGAGTTCATCGCACAGGTCGAACATCTCGCGATACCAGGGATTCAGCCCGCTGGCGCCGGTGATGTTCATGAACGAACCGACTTTCTCCTCCGCCATTCGCCCGCCGGGCAGGTGCTTTTCCTCGAGCACCGTTACAGCGAACCCTGCCTTCCGGAGTTCGTAGGCGGCTGATAGCCCACCGATACCGGAGCCGACGACTACGACGCTCTTCATCGCTTGATCAACGGCTCGCGAGGTCAGGTCGGGTCCGGCCGACGTCCTGGTCAGTCGTAATAGCCAATTTCGTCACCGTCCGTCGTCACTCCCAGACCGTTCAGCAGGCGATTGGAATAGTTGAAATAGGCGACGACCTGATTGACCTCCAGAATTTCTCCGTCGCTGCAACCGGATGCGCGCAGGCGGTCGACATCGCGCCGTTCCATCTGCCCCACCCTGGTCGTCAGCTTTGCCGCATAGCGCAGCAGTTCCAGCTCCTTGCCCTTGAAGACCCGCTCCGGCGCGCCGTCCCGGAGCGCTTCGAGAATGGCATCGGCCCGCTCGTCGTCGCCGAGCAGGCGTTTGGCATTGGCGAAGTGATGCGTGAGGCTGTATGCACAGTCGTTGCAGATGCTTGTACAGGACGCCACCACCTCAAGAAACCAAGTCGGCAGCGTGTTGTCGGGATGATGCAGCACGCTTCGATACAGTTCGACGTGTCCGTGCATCGTGTGCGGCCGAAGCGAGTGCGCCTTCATGACGTTGTCGACCGTTCCGTGAGGTGTCTTTGCACGTTCGTATTGTTCACGAAGTGCGCCTCTGGCATCCAGATACTCGATGGTCCTGATCCACGCGGTCATGATTCCATGGCCAGTCCTTTCAACGTGCATTCGAACTCCTGACATGCGCGATGGCGAGCCCGATGTCCAACAGGTGCCGATCGCTCATGACGGGACCATCGATCTCCAGGCCATCCGGCAGGTCGCCCTCCGCAAGGCCCGCCGGGAGTCAGTTGCCGCTGCCCGGACGACGCACGGGGTCCACGTCCTGGCCGCGAAGTAATTCCATCATGAATTCCGAATCCTGGCGTTGCTCTTCGGTCAACGCTCTCCTGGTGAAGAAGCCCTGCTCGTAGCCGGCCGGCTCGTAGATCATGAGGGCGCGGACGGGTTCGTCGCCGAGTACGCGAGTGTGGTGAACAGCCCCTGGGGGAACATAGACCAGGTCTCCGGCCTCCAGGGTGTCGACCTCTTCACCCACGGTCCACTCCATGCTCCCGGAAATGATGTAGAACACTTCGCTGTGATAGTGGTGGGTATGTCCGGGTGCGCTGTCCATACCCGGAAAGAAGGTCTCATCCACGATGCTGAACCGCCCCCGGGACTCTTCCGCAGTAAGCAGGAACTCGGTCCGCGAATTGTTTCCCGAATAGATCTCCGTCGCGCCGGCCTTGTGAAAATACGGGCTTTCGCTGCCGCCGTTCTGAGCAGCGGCGTGGTTCATTGCCAACAGCATGGCCGCGAGCCCCGCAATGGCTGACGCACTCTTTTTCAGATGAATCATCATAGTCGCTCCCTTTAGTCTGTCAGGCGCCACTCGCGCCCTTGGTTGCAGAGGCTTCGAAGGTCCCGCGGTAACGGCAATCGGCCACCGGAACCGCGTGCTTGAAGCCCGTTAATGCTTCGTTTTCCATATTCGTTCAGAGTACCTTCAAGTTGCAAGCCGCGGCATACCGACGTCCAGCCGCACGCGCCATTCGCCGGGCCGTTGCCGACTCAGCCTCGCAAAATCCTGCCCGTACGATCATTAATCCCTGCTAGCATACGGGCCGGCTCGGCAGACAACTCTTGATTGTGGCCATTCCCAATCGCAATTCCCTGGTGAAGTTCGTGTTAGACCACGAGCCAGACGGCTGAGAAAGTGGATATCCTCGAAGGTCCGGTACGTCGGCCGGCGGGCATCAGACTGCAGCCACGAAAACGCGCAAGCACCCGAAATTTGCTGGAACCCGCGCCCCTGCCCGAAGAACTGGTCTTGCCACTGGAAGGCGGGCTGTCGACCCTGGACATGCGCCCGGCGGTCAGGAGCGGGCAGCGAGTGCTTCGCGGGCAACCGCTGGTGCGCGGAGGCGGACCGCTGAGCACCTGGACCCATGCCAGCACCTCCGGCACGGTTCGCTCTCTGGAATCGCATCCGGTGGGCCATGCGCGGCGTCGGGAAGCCTTGTGCGCCGTGATCGAGGTCGACGGCGAGGACGAGGCGTGGCCGGATCTCCAACCTCCCGACCCTGGCCAGTGGGACACCCCCGAGAAACTGGCTACGGCCGTGTCCCGGGCCGGCCTCGCCGGGCTCGGCGGCGCGGTGTTCCCGACGGGCGTCAAGCTCGCGGCGACACGGCGCAAGCCCATCCACACGATTGTCGTCAACGGCGCCGAGTGCGAACCCTATATCAGCTGCGACGACATGCTGATGCGAACCTCGCCGCGGGCGATCCTGGCAGGCTCGCTCGTGCTGATGGCTCTGACAGGTGCGGCGCGCGGGTGCGTGGTAGTGGAAAGGGACAAGGCAGAAGCCGTCGAAGCCCTGAAACGGGAGCTTGCCGTTCTCGGAGCACTGAAACGACTCACCGTAGTCACTGTCCCGACCATCTATCCCGCCGGAGGTGAACGTCAGCTCATCCAGACCCTGACCGGACACGAGGTGCCGTCCCTCGCCTACCCTACCGACATCGGCTACCTGTGCCAGAACGTGGGTACTGCCGCCGCGCTCTACCGTTTCCTGGAATCCGGCGAACCGTTGATCCGTCGCATCACGACGGTCACCGGACGCGGCGTCGCGCGCCCGCGCAATCTCGAAGTGCGCCTCGGCACGCGAATCGCCGACGTGGTCGCCGCCTGCGGAGGTTACAAGTCGACAGTCACGCGCCTGATCATGGGCGGCAGCATGATGGGCATTGCCCTCGAAAGCGACTCCGTGCCCGTCATGCGTGCCACCAACTGCATTCTTCTTCCCACCCGAAAGGAGCTGGGTCTGGACGTCGATGAACTGCCCTGCATTCGCTGCGGCGACTGCATCACGGTCTGCCCCGCCCACCTGATGCCCCAGGAACTGCACCGGGCGGTAAAGGGCGAGCGGCTGGACGCACTCGAAGATCTCGGTCTGTTCGATTGCATCGAATGCGGATGCTGCGACGTGGTTTGTCCGAGCCACATACGGCTCACGGAGAGCTTTCGCGCGGGCAAGCAGGGGTTCGTGCAGTCCATGGAACTGGAAGACCGCGTACGCTGGTTCGGGGCTCGTGACCAGCTACGGCGCGAGCGGGTCGAACGCTGGGAAGCAGAGCACGACTCAAGTCCCAGGAAAGAGCCACCGCCGGGTCCGTGCGCCGACGCCGTGGCGGAAATCATCGAGCGGGTGAGGCAGCTTCCAGAGGATGCAAGTGAATCCTGACGGGAGGCGGCGCCGAAATTCACGCCACCGCGATCAGCTACTGGGAAATCCACTGAACATACAATAGGAAAAGAAGAGAGAGAAAGGCTATGCACAACATCCGTGACATTCTCCAGGAGAAAGGCACGGCCATCTGGTCTACCGCTCCGGACGACTCAGTGCTCGACGCCATACGCCGCATGGCCGAGTACGGCGTGGGCGCTTTGCTGGTTATTGATGACGGCCAACTCGTCGGCTTCTTCTCGGAGCGGGACTACACCCGCAAGGTCATTCTTGAGGGGCTCGCTTCGCCGGACACACCGGTGGAAAAAGTGATGAGTACCCCGGTGATCTCGATTTCTCCGGACGCCACAGTCCAGCAGGGCTTGTCGATGATGACCGAGAAACACATCCGTCACCTACCTGTGACCGACGGTTCCGGCGTAATCGGTCTGGTTTCGATCAGGGACCTGGTCAAGGCTGTCATCGAAGATCAGCAGGCGCTGATCGAGCAGCTCGAAAACTTCATCATGGGCTGAGTCGCGATACGGACGTTTCCGAAGTTCGCATGGAACCGCCAAGCCGCAGTGGCGGAAGCTGCGACCGGCGGTTACTGCACCGTCTGCGGCGCAGCGGTCTCGCGCTGTCGAAAATGATACTCGAAGTGGTCGCCGCCAAGGTCCCTCGTGTTCGAGCGGAGCAGATAGAGCCCTTCCACGATATGCGCGTAGCGTACGGGTCCTACATCGATGGCCTCGTACCCCAGCGCCTCGGCAAGAGCGATAACGGTTTCCTTGGCGGCTGCGTCGTTGCCGACCACGGGAATCGTCACCGGGTGGCCGAGCACATCCGGATCGATCATTGTATCGGCGCTGATTGAATTGAATGCTTTCACCACGAACGCCCGGGGCGCGAGATTCTGAATCCGTTCGGCGTTGGAGGTATACGTCGGATAGTCCCTGTACCCATCCTCCCCGACGACGCGCGGATTGATCGGGTCGATGACGATCTTGCCGGACAGGTCCCCCAGGCCAAGCGCCACCTCCTCGGCGACGCTCCAGGGCACGTTGAGCATGACGATGTCCGCCTGCGCGGCCGCGTCGGCGGGCAACGCGGCCGACGCGCCGCCTCCCGTCGCCTGCACCATCTCCCGAACATCGTCGCGTTCAGGCGTCCGCGAGCCATACACAACCTCGTGGCCAAGCTCGACGAATCGCGGCCCGAAGGCTCTCGACACGTCGCCGGTGCCAATCAGGGCGATCGTTTCGGCTTGACTCAAATTTGGAAACACGGACCAGATGAGAAGCGCAAACAGAGCGAAACAGCGACGGACAGACATAACAGATTCCTTGGTGATTTTACGGGCAGCTATTCTCAGCTTAGAGCATGTCCTTCAGCGGCGGCAATCCTCGCGGAGCCACGCACGATGCGAGTCGCCCCCTGCTTGTGCAACCGCGCAGTATCGCTGATCGAGAACGGCAGTAGCGCGCCTGCCGATCAACTGCGAACCGGTATCGAATTTCTGCTCGAACTACACAGAAACGAAGGTATATGCCCTTGGAGGGACCTGCTATTCTCCAAGAATGAATCGAACGGACCTGGCCGTGCTTGGCCTTCATTTCACGCTGCTACTGGCGATTCTGGCGGTCGTCGGCGGCAGCTATTGGCAGTTGTCGGATGTGCGCGAGCGTCTGGCCCGGGTCGAAACGCAATTGCAATACACTCTACAGGCAAGTCCTGACCGGACCGGGGAACAGCGTCCCTGAAGAGTGCGCCGTGTTCAGTCTGACGTGATGGAGCGTGGGGCGTTTGGAGCTACAGGAATTCAGACTACGGGATTTCCGCTGTTTTGCGGAGGCGCAAACGGCGAGGCTTGCCCCGCTTACCCTCCTCGTCGGCGAGAACAGCACGGGCAAGACATCGTTTCTCGCCGCCGTGCGGGCCGCGTGGCGCCTCGCGTACGGTTCGGGAGACGCCGGCTTCAACGATTCGCCGTATCGACTTGGCGCCTATTCGGAGATCGCGCACGCCTCCCGCATCCGGCAGCCCAGCGCGTCTTCGTTCGCGCTCGGGTTCACGCGCCTGAGCGGCGGCAGTCCCATCGACGTCGAAATGACCTTCGAGCCATCGTATGCCGTTTCCCATCCCACGCGAACACGATGGAGTTGCGGCGACGCTTGGGTTCAACAGTCCATGCTGAACGGCGACATCGCCGAGGTCACGTTCGGCATCGGAACGCTGGATTGGCGCGTCGGCGACCCCACCAACACCGAGGGCCGTAGACTATTCCCACCCGCCATATGCAGTGCCATCGAACGGGAGCTTGATGGCGAACGCCTCGCACCGTTCCGTCCGTTGATCGCCTACTTCGACTCGAAACGCGGCAAGGTAAGCCCCTACGCAAGCGCGCCGATTCGGGCAAACCCCAAGCGAACATATGATCCCAAGGGAATCGTATCCGATCCCGCAGGCGCCAACGCACCGGATGTCCTGGCCAACCTGACCAAGAAAAATGGTTCGGAATTACGGCAACGCATCGAGGAATTCGGCCAACGGTCAGGGTTGTTCGACGATTTGGAAGTAGCACACCTGGGCGACCGGGACGGCGCACCGTTTCAGGTCTTGGTACGGAAACACGACCACAAGGGCAGGAAAGGCCCCAAGCGCAACCTTATCGACGTGGGATTCGGCGTAAGCCAAGTGCTGCCCGTGCTGATCGAGGTTTTCCGGGCCCAGGCACCCGAGATCTTTCTGTTTCAACAGCCTGAAGTTCATCTCCACCCGAGCGCCCAAGCGGCCCTCGGCACACTGTTTTGCGAAATCGCTGCTGGCGGCAAGCAGATTCTCGTCGAAACCCACAGCGACTACCTGCTCGATCGCGTACGCATGGAAGTACGCGATGGCGGATCCGGTCTGACCCCGGCGAATGTCTCCGTCCTCTTTTTCCAGCGCCATGGGTTGGGCGTTCGCATCCATTCCCTTCGGTTCGACGAGAACGGCAATGTTCTCGACGCACCCATTGGCTATCGGCAGTTTTTCATGGACGAAACACAGAGATCAGTGGGATTGTGATGTGCGCCATCGTCGATACCAATGTCGCCTACGAAGTTTTCGACCCAAACCCTGAACGCCCGGAGGCAGGTAGACATTTCTTCAACTGGCTGACGAGTCCGCGCGGCCAATTGGTCGTCGGGGGCGACTTGCTTGAGGAACTCAGCGGCAACAGCGCGTTCCTCACTTGGTTTCGAGCCGCGATCACCAGTGCGCGCGTCCGTCGCGTCGCCAACGATGTCCTCGCGCCACATCTCGACGAACTCGCAAGCAAGACATGCAAGTCCAACGACATGCACGTTCTCGCGCTTGCCGCCGCAAGCGGCGCAAGGTTGCTCTACACGAATGATCGCGCCCTGATGGATGACTTTCGCGATGGCGCAATAATCCCGAATCCAGGACGAGTCTACACAACCGGAAGGTCGAAATCTGTCACGTCCACCCACAAGCGCCTGTTGGCGCGGCGCGACCTCTGCCGGTCTTCAACCGCTTTATAAAGCGGTAACCGATGTACCGAGCGTTTGAAGCCGATGGCTCTACATTCTAGAAGCGCAGGTTCGATTCTTGCCCGGTGGAGCTAGTTATTTATGTTTGTGCTCTTTCGATGCGGTCTCTAACATTTCTTCGGGACCCTTCAGGGCAGTCATTAGAGACTCTACTGCATCAAGAGTAGAGTCAGCAGCCGCTCCAAAATATACCCACTCTTTCCATTCGGAGGCTTCTGCTAGTTCCTGTAGTTCCTTTGTTATTATTGTCAGCTGCTCTGCGATATACATTGCACGTACTAGGGCCTTCGCGCGAGCCTCCGCACTCATGGCCCGTCTCATTTTTCAGGCTACCAGCAGCGATACCGTAACTCATCCACAAGCGCATCCATGTAGGCAGTTTCACGCTCCAGTGTCATTCCACGCACTCGCGCGCTAATACCAAAACGCTGCACAGAATCCCCAAGATTGTTGTAGCCATAGGACGGACTATCTTCAGCAGTCTGCCTAACGGACGGCTGTTCCAGACGAAGCAGATCGCTGATGTTGCGTTCTGTATCGCGGACACGGTATTCAAGCTCGCTGCAACTGGCATCACTAATTGGGATACTCGCTTCAGGTCGGGGTGTTGGTGGCGCAGATGCGCAGCCAAAAAACGCCATCCCTGCCAGTGAAATAAGTACACGCACAAGCCTCTCCCGTCATGCGCTGAGAGAGGTTTGAGTATAGCATCGGCTATAATTGGTGTCCGGCCCGACTGCCCGTCAACCCGTCAGCCACTCCGGGCAGTAGAGGTGCGGGCCGGAACTAAAAGGAAGCGACATGCTTAGACTTGGGATCCGGTGGGCACCGCAACGAGTCCAGAAGGATCAGGACTTTCGCCGCCTCTTCTTCCGCGAGTCCTTTGATGATTGTGCTGGCGCGCAACTCACCGGCTTCATTCAGTTCCTCTGCGCTCTCGACGATGAGGGGAATGCCCTCCGGCATCTCCGAGAACATCCGCTGGTCTGCGAAATTCGCCAAGTCAATGACATGATCTCTCACTCTCATAAGTTCTCCAATCACACTCGCTTTGGCCGCGGACGGCAGATTTGCGGACGGCGGGTTGAGGTCTGGCTGCTACCAGTTTGAGCGATAGGTGCTGGGCGGGTTGTGCACCCGCTGAAACAAGACGCCTTTTTCACGGCGCACGCGGAAGTCGGGCTAGCTGCTGCGGGAGCCTGGAGTCACGCCGACGCCGTCCCGGTCCGCATCGAGCCACGCGAGCAGTTCGGCGCCCGTGCCGCAATCGACGATGCGCTCCCCGATCCCGGCGAGACTGTCCGGGTCGGAGATGTCGGCAAGTTGGCGGGCCAGCGCGTCGCCGGCCGCGGCGCCGAACTTGCGGGTCGCCTGTCGGCACAGCAGTTCGCGTTCCGCCGCAAGGCCCTGCGCAAGGCCCTGCTGGAGCCCTTTCTCAAAGCCTTGCCGACCGTATTCCTCCTCCCACTCCAGAGCCCGTTTCGCCAATGCCATCATCGTCCCTTTCTCCTTCGCGACTTCAGGAAACTCCCGCTCCAGCGACTCCACCACCGCCGGCGCAGCCGCTCCCTAGTCGCCTCAACGTAGCCGAACATGCGCGCGGCCATCGACGGATCGACCCTGGATTGGAACTCGATCAGCACCGCGAGCGAGCGCCCGGTGGCGTCTCCGTAATCCACTCGCCAGGCCGCGTCGCCGTGCAGTTGTCTGGCATCCGCGTCCACCGAGTCCGCCGGCAGTTGCCGCAGCGTCGTGAAGTCCAAGCGCTCCGCCACGGGACACGCGAAGCCCCTGAGCAGATGCTCGATGAGGACGGGCAGGCCGAACAGGCGTTTCCAGACGGCGTCGTGGTCCATGCCGGGAGTCTTGCAGAGGACGACGACGGTCGGACGGGCATTTCTCGGCCAACCGCGCAGAAACGGCGCTTCATGGGCGATTTTCGGACTCGACAACCGTGCGCAAACGTCCCCGCCGGCCGGATGGTGTGGAACCGCGGTTCGGGCAGCCCGCCCGGGGCGTCTGCGCCGATGTAGCTTCGGCGCCCACGCCGCCGCCTACCAATGTATCCGGCCCTCGTCCCGCGCCGCATTCTCCGGCAGGCCGCGCGGTCCGGTGCGGCGCCCGAGATTCAGCGCCGCCTCGGTGTGCGGACCGGAGGCGAGTTTCAGGCCCAGGCGCAGCGCGTCCTGCCCGGCGCCCGATTCCGCGGCCACGCCCTTATCGAGGTACGGTGTCTGCAGTTTTTCCTGCGTCTTCCATCCGGACTAACGCGCCAGCGGCGGGCCGGGCGGGTTGATCCGATCCCCGGCGATTTCATCGTCGGGTTGCACTTGGAACGCCTCTAACGCGTGACTGCCCACGATGGCGGACACAAGCTCGGCGCTGCCGCCAATGTAAGTCGAATCCCGATCGATTTCCGTCGCGACGCACCAGGTCCTGTCTGGCGCCCAAACCAAGTTTGCTGATTGGTGCTCGACGACGGTCTCGAAGAAACACAACTGCATCGTATCCAGAGGCGCTCTGAACAGATCCCATTCACGGTCTGGCCCGGCGATCGACTCAGTCTTTGGGACACCGACCCGGTATTCCCACGCAAAGCCAATCCACACACCGAACCAGCAGGCCTCCGGGGCTTGGGTGCGGGGCAACAGGATTTCGCACAATTGGGTTGCCACCGACCGCGGCAACGTGCCTTCGTTCGGGTCGCTAAAGACGGTCTCGCCATTGGCGACCCATTCATCCATTACCGACTCTTCCAGGCTGCCGCGGCAGATGATCGAACGCCACTCCATGCGCCTGTGCACCGTGCGTCCCGTCTCGCTGGCCACTTGAGCCCATGTTACCGGTTCCCGTATGACAACTCCCTCCTCAAGGCGTAGCCGCCAAGCCGGATGAAAGATTCGCGCATAGGCTTCGAACCCCCGCGGCACGCATGAGCAGACCGTCCAGTCCGGCTCAAGGCCGTCGACCAGCCACTGCGCCGGCTGCGTGTCCGTGACCGCTTCGATGCCCTCGACGGGCTCCAGCCTCGCCTCGTTCGGCCAGCCACGCATGGAAACCAGGCCAAACCCGAAAGCAGGCCGTCGCCCTGGCTCGTGCGCATCGTCACCTTGAATCTCTTCACCGGCGTCCACCATCAAGCCGTCGCGCCGCGAAGACCTGTAGTTCCAGAACATCCACAACCCCAACACGGTTCCGGCGATTGGCAGGCCCGACGACAACCAATCGGGGAGCACCAAGAATCGTCCGCCGGCGACAAGAGCCGCTGCCGGCCAGTACACCGTTGCGACGGCCAGTCGTGGTGTTCTTCGGATAAACGCCAGTCCCACCGGCATCGTGATAAGACAGGCGAGGCTCCCGGACAATATCAGCAGCTCGCCGAACCCATCGGACAGCACGGCCTCAAGCGACAGCACACCGATGCTGAGCAGGTAGGACAGCACGGCGACAGCGAGCGCGAGCGCGCACCCCAGAACGTGACCGCGAATCGCCATCGCGGTGTCCCTAGTAGGCCAACACCACGGGAGTGTACAACCCTTCTGTGCGCTCCCCAGCGCAAGGTGGCGCCGCCAGCGGCCGGTTGGTGTTTTTCACGGCATTGTTAGCCGAATGGACATGAATGAGGCGGCACGCTCCAATTTGCCGATCACTCCAACGACACCGTGGCGCGGCGAAAATCTATGGTCAAGGTCTGTCCCCGCATATAGTCGAGGCCGAGCAGACCATCGACATGCGCGCTGGGCGGCAGTGTGTGCGCCAGCACGGGGTACGCCTCGCGCTCCTGCCCCAACGCCCGGAAACGATCGGTCAAGACCCGGGGCGCGTACTCCACTCCGCTCCCCGTCGTGACCTGGATGCGGTCCGGCTCAAGCGACGGATCGTATCCCGCGAAAGCAAGCAACGCGACGTTGATCATGGTATGGGTTGCTCCGGTGTCCACGGCGAGATGCAGGACGACGCTGCCCGACGGTCCAAACAGTTCGGCCGGAACAACGACGACGCCCTGGCTGTCGTCGAACGGATAGCTCACACGACGACCGCGGTACCTTCGGGCATCGTGCCCGCGTACATCACGGCGACCCGCGACGGACGCAGCTCAAGAGCTCGCCGGTAAACTTCCTCGCGGTCCTTGCTGTGGTGGAGCACCGTGCCACTTCGGATGTTCAGCGTCTCGTCGGTTTCCGGCTCGCCTACCAGCACCCACTCGGAGTCGTATCGCGCCTTGATCTGTTCGTACGTCAATTCCATGTCTTGTCACCCCCGGGGATCATCGGAAGCGCCTTTCCGCAGATTGCCATTCAACGGCCCTCGCGGGCCGCCGGGTTTTCCAGCATATCCTCATTATGCCCGCGAGACGAGGTCCAGATGGCGCAGCGGCATCGACATTCCCGTTCTGGAAGGCGGCGAACTGGCATCCTTTCTGGAGACCATGCCCGAGCGGGCGGTCAACGCTCCGGAAGCGACCACGTATATCACCGAACAGTACAAATTGTTACTTCGCATCCTCCTGGATCACGATTGGAGACGGTGAGAGAACACCTGAGAAAAAAGGATTGGAGGCTAGGCCCGGAATCGAACAATTTACGCAAGTGACTGAATAGCCTAAAGTATCTCGATTCTCGCTAGATGCTGTTCCAACTTATGTTCCAACCACATATCCAGAATCCGTTCGGCGTTGGAGGTATACGTCGGATAGTCCCTGTACCCATCTTCCCCGACGACGCGCGGATTTATCGGGTCAATGAGGACCTTGCTGGACAGGTCTCCCAACCCAGGTGCCACTTCCTCGGCGACGCTCCAGGGCACGTTGAGCATGACGATGTCCGCCTGTGCGGCTGCATCGGCGGGCAACGCGGCAGACGCGCCGTCTCCCGTCGCCTGCACCATCTCCCGAACATCGTCGCGTTCAGGCGTCCGCGAGCCATAGACGACCTCGTGGCCAAGCTCGGCAAACCGCGGCCCGAATGCTCTCGACACGTCGCCGGTGCCGATCAGCGCGATTGTTTCGGTCTGACCCAAAGTCGGCAGCCGCGAGCTTGATGGCGAACGCCTTGCAGCGTTCCATCCGTTGATCGCCCACTTCGACTCGAAACGCGGCAAGGTAAGCCCCTACGCCAGCGCGCCGATTCGAGCAAACCCCGAGCGAACATATGATCCCAAGGGAGCCGTATCCGATCCTGCAGGCGCCAACGCTCCGGATGTTCTGGCCAACCTGACCAAGAGAAATGGTTCGGAATTACGGCAGCGTATTGAGGAATTCGGCCAGCGGTCAGGGTTGTTCGACGATTTGGAAGTGGCACACCTGGGCGACTGGGACGGCGCACCGTTTCAGGTGCTGGTACGGAAGCACGACCTCAAGGGCAGGAAAGGCCCCAAGCGCAACATTATCGACGTGGGATTCGGCGTAAGCCAGGTACTGCCCGTGCTGATCGAGGTGTTCCGGGCCCAGGCACCCGAACTCTTTCTTTTCCAACAGCCGGAGGTTCACCTCCACCCGAGTGCCCAGGCGGCCCTCGGCACGCTGTTCTGCAAAATCGCCGCCGGCGGCAAGCAGATTCTCGTCGAAACCCACAGCGATTACCTGCTCGACCGTGTGCGCATGGAGGTACGCGACGGCGGCTCCGGCCTGACCCCCAAGGATGTCTCCGTCCTCTTTTTCCAGCGACACGGGTTGGGCGTTCGCATCCATTCGCTGCGGTTCGACGAGAACGGCAATGTTCTCGACGCACCCATTGGCTATCGGCAGTTTTTCATGGACGAAACGCAGAGATCAGTGGGCTTGTGATGTGCGCCATCGTCGATACCAATGTCGCCTACGAAGTCTTCGACTCGAGCCCTGAACGACCCGAGGCAGGCAGGCATTTCTTCAACTGGCTGACGAGTCCGCGCGGCTCTTGAGTCCAGACAGGAACTTGTCCACCTCCTTCTCGGTCTGGAAGAACCCACGTTTCTGGCGGTGGTTCGATCACAGCCGGTGGCGAGTCAGCCTGTCGTTTGGGATCATCGAATGCGACGCAAGGCACCTTGGCCCGCCAGGACCGCATTCAACCCCTGCTGCCACTCATCCTCGTCGACGACCTTGAAGCGCATCGCCCTGTCGCGCATGGCGGGGACGAACTCCGCCCATTCCTTCTTGCGGGCGTGCTCAGTGCACAGGTCGAACACCGAGCGCTTGTACTCAGTGTCATCCGCGTGCTTCAGGTGCATGCCCTTGGTCTCAAGGACGTACACCTGATGGAAGGCGTCGTCGGCGTCCGGTTCGTCCGACCGCAGAGTCACGACGAAATCCGCGTAGATGCGGCCTCGCTTCCAACCCTGTACGTAGTAGTCCTTGCGGGAGCGGTTGCGGTACCAGAAGAACAGGCGCTCCTGACGGTCGAGATAGGTAGCCACCTTGTTTTCCAGGCCGTTCAGGTCATCTTCGGCGGTCCAGTCGAAGAGGCTACGCTGAAAGGCGCCGCCGTCCTCGCGATTCGCCTGCTTCGCCGGGGGCGATTCGATGACCTTGGGCAAGCGATTGAAGTCCAGTTCGTCAGTGACCACCATGAACCGCATCGTGCCGGCATCGAGCAATTCGGCGAATACCTGTTCGGACAACCGGTTCCGTTCGGCTTCCAGACGCTTGCGCATCTCTTCCAGGACGAACACATAGTTGTCCACCACCTGCTGCCGACTGTGCTTGGCAAGCAGTTTTCCGAACACGCGGCGGGCCAGGTCATGGCCTCGCCAGGGATTCGGCATCACGTCCAGGAGGTGGCTGGCCGCGAAGTAGTAGTCCACGCTTCCTACGGTTCCGGATCGCCGTTCGTCGTCATCAAATTTGTCGAACACCGACTCGTGGTCCAGGCCGGCCCGCAGTTCCACGTCAGCGCGCTCCCCCGGTCCCAGGGGCAAATCGTATAGCGGCGTCACGTCAACCTCGTCCCACGGCACCCTTGAGAGGATGTCCGCTTCGTAGTACACGAGTCGCCACCCACCATCGTCCTGGATCATGAAGGCCGGCAGCACCAGGTCACGCGCGGCCTTTTGGAGTTTCGGCCGTTGCCGATGCCGAATCAGGTCGCCCGGCTGCGCCGGGGCGTCGGAATCCAGTTCGATGCGTCCCTCCAGACCCTGCAATCCTTCCATGCCGAATCCCTTGCGCACCTCCCGCAGCAGGTCGTTGCCGCGCCGCTGGAAGCAGAACACGTAGCTCTCGTCCAGCGACCGGACCTGGGTCTTTTTGGCGGAAGGCTGACGCAGGATGCGACCCACCAACTGCGTCAACGCGCTTCGAGAGCTGGGATTGGAAAGTATCGTGAGCACATAGGCGAACGCGCAGTCCCAGCCCTCCTGCAACGCTTGCTTGGTGATGATGTAGCGAATCTGGCAGTCGCGAGCCATCAGGCCACCGACCTCGTCCACCTCCTTCAGTTCATCGTGCTGGCTTGTCTTGACCGCAATGTGTTCTGGGTGGATTCCCGGATGCCGCAGGAGGTATTCGCGGGCATCGTCCGCATGAATGAAGCCCGAGCGCCGCTGATTGCGCCCCGTGCGCTCGACCTGAATGACGCAGATTGGCCGGATGTGGTTGCCGCTCTCCGCTTCGTACTCCCGCGCATCCTCTTCAAGCCTGTTCCGGTGTTCGATGGAGGCGAGCAGCGTGTGCTTCCAATCGACGCTGGCGCTGTTGCGGATGTGCAGGTCGAGCTTGATCATCTCCTCGGCCAGGAGTTCGCGCCCGGAGACATCCACCAGCACGTTGGCGGTCTTTGGCGGCGTCGCCGACAATTCGACGATCATGCACGGGTTGAAACCCTCCAGCGTCGCCTTGGCGTTGACGCTGTAGGCCTTGTGGCCCTCGTCCAGCACGATGAATGGTTTGAGCAGACGCAGCGTATTGCCGAGCGAGGTCTTGATCTGCCGCTCCCATAGACCGGCGCCGGCTTCAAAGGTATCGAGATTCGGCACTTCCCACAGAAGCTGTCGTTGCGCGGCTATGTCGTCGTCGGGCGGGAAGAACCGCTCGAAACCGCCACTGTCCCGGAACATCCGCAGCTTGTCCTTGGTTTCGCGATTGGCGGACGGCAGCATCAACAGGAGCACGCACAGATTCTCGCGCACGTCCGCCGGGCTGAATCCGCTGGTCTTCTCCAATACCAGGGTACGGCCAGCGGAGGCCAGGTCGAGCTGCTGGCGGTAGAAGTGGTCGCGGTTTTTCAAGGCTTGCAGAGTCTGGTTGTAGATTTGAGTGGTAGGGACGATCCACAGAACGAGACCGGTCTGCCGCCGCCGATAGTGGATGTTCACGAGGTCGATGACCTTCGTGGCCACCAGCGTCTTGCCGCCTCCGGTGGGTATCTTCAGGCAGAACGCCGGCAGCGGTTCGCCAAGCCCATTCCGGCGCGGGATGAACCTGCGACCGGGCACGGACTTCGACCAGGCCCGCCGCACCCAGTCGTATTCCGGATCCAATTCCAGCAACGTCGCGGCCTTCCCGCGCCATTCGTCCAAGTGTTCGAGATAGTCCTTAACGGTTGCCAGCGTCCGTTTCTGGTACTCCTTCAGGATCATCTTTCCAGCGTTTCCACGGCTTCGTAAATCTCGAACGGCAACTGCTGGAACGTGATGCGGTAGCGGTGCAGGAACTCCTGGTCCATGTATTTTGTCGGCGCGAACACCAACCTGGCGCGCTCGCTTTTCGGTAGCCGCGCTGCAACGGCGCTGGTGAGGGCCATATCCTTGAGCTTGGCGATGTCGTCGGCATAGATCAGGAAGACATCGTAGAGCCGGCTGGCTCCGATGAACCAATTGTCGCGATCGACTTGTGCCGGATCGAGTTCCTCGCCGGTGGCCGTGAAGAAAATATAGCTCGCAAGCTTCTCGTAGGCTGGGAGATTGGAGCCGTCGAGAATAGACTGCCTGCGCATGGGCTGGCCGAGGTCGAAATAGCTGAAAGTTCCCCCGAAACCCGCCTTGAGAGCGGGGTCCTTGGCTTTGGGAACTCCCGAGATGACCCGGCGCACGCGCTCGGCTGTGACGGCGTCGGCGTAGTCCTCGCACTCGATGAGCACAAAGCGGCGATTGCCGCCGTCTTCGTTGTTGAGCGCGAGGACAGCGTGGGCGGTGGTGCCGGAGCCAGCGAAGGAATCGAGGACGATGGAGTCCTTGTCTGTGGAAAGATGCACGATCCTCTTGAGCAGATCCACGGGTTTGGTAGTGAACGTAGGTGGGGTACCTGGAAAAATCTGGAGCAGGCCCTTTCGAGCGGCTTGGGTATGGCCTACTTCCTTGTAGGTCCATATTGTCTCTGGCACGAGACCCGGTTGCACCTCGGAAAGGAAACGCTTGACGGCAGGCGTTTGGTTGCCGTCTGCACCCCACCAAATTCGGTGGTCGTCATGGAGCGCCCAGAACTTTTCCTCGGAGACGGACCAAAAGCGACCACCTGGCGGAGTTTCGATTACACGTCCGCCGGGGCAAGTAATTGAATACACACCCTTGCTATACGGATTTCGCGCCGATAGGTCACTTGGTTTCCAAGAACCGCGAGGATCGTCATCCGGGTTCGAGTAGCGCGCGTTGGCTTCATCCGTCCTTGGAAGAAGCCTCCGCCGAAAACGTTCCTTGGATCGCGCGTATATGACAATGAAGTCATGGTTCTCGGAGAAGTACTTGGCGCTGCTCTTCGGCGAATAGACCTTCTCCCAGATCACCGTGGCCACGAAGTTCTCTTCCCCGAACACCTCGTCCATCAGGAACCGAAGCCGATGCACCTCGTTGTCGTCGATCATGATGAAGATCGCGCCGTTGTCGGCGAGCAACTCCCGCAGCAGCTTCAACCGCGGCATCATCATGCAGCACCACTTGTCGTGCCGCGTGAGGTCGTCCCGGTCGACAACCTTGCTAAACCAGTCCTTCATCATCGGCGAGTTCACGCGGTCGTTGTAGGCCCAGCCCTCGTTGCCGGTGTTGTAGGGCGGATCGATGGCGATGCATTTCACCTTGCCGTGATAGGTGGGCATCAGCGCCTTGAGCGCGGCCAGATTGTCGCCGTGGACGATCAGGTTGTCATGGAGACTCGTGGTCTTGGAAAGGCCCTTCGACTTCACGGGCACGAGCTCATGGTAGGGAACCGCCAAATGGTGATTCTCCACGAAGACCTTGCCTTTGAAACTGAGCGTGGGCACGTCCGGCTCACCCTGGGGAAGTGACGCAATTAGACAAGCCCGCCGCGCGTGGCGTCAAGGCGCGAATGTCACTGGCGAACATTGCATTCGGGCGTGTCGAAATCCTCGTCGGGACGAAGCTCGCCGATAAAGTCGAATGCGTCGGGCAAGGGGTCGCGCCGACATGGGCCAGGAGGCACGAAGCGATCGTTCATCGGCGCGTCTCCGCGATACCCGGCGCATTTTACCGGCATTCGCGAGTGCGAACGAACAAGCTTTTGTATCATGTATTGCTAGTTGCGTTTCCCAAGGCGGCTGGGACACCCATGAGTATTCGCTCACATTCCACAATCCCGCCCGAAAAAGCGACCGCCCTGCCCGGCGAGGCCACCAACTTTCGTTCGGGCATCGAGGTTCGATTCGGCGACCCCCTAGATGTGTCGCCGTGCGAACTACTGCCGGAAGAGGCATTCGACGGCCCGGGCGAATCCGCGACCGACCGGGCGGCGATCAGGCGCACTTTCGGTTTTGACGAAAAGCATACCGGCCCGAACAGCAGCGCTGTCCGATCGCGATTCTTCTCGTGCACCGCCGGATGGCCGGAGCCGCCGACACCCGGCGAGTTCTATCGCGCAGTTCGCGATCCTCGGCCTTCGCCCCGCGCGCGGGCGGTGCTGCACGCTTGGGTAAACGAGGCCACGGACGGCGAAATTGTTCGCGCCTGGATCGAGGAAGCCTATAGTTGGCGTGAACTGGTGGCCGCCGTGCACCGCATCGGGCATCGCCGCAACCGAATAAACCGACTCTTGAACCGGTTTGCGCGGGCACGCCCCGACGAGGATTGAGGCATGAGCGACCCGGTTCATCTCGATTTGCCGGAACCCGGGCGTAGCTTGTTCATCCGCGTGGCCGACGTGCTGGAACGCAAGCTCCCCGCCATCATGCCGGCGGGAGCCAACTGGCAGCTGGGAGGCGGCACCGTGCTGGCTGCGCAATGGGGACACAGGCTGAGTACGGATGTGGACATCATGCTGCCCCATACCAGCAACTTTTCGGCGTACATGCCCGGACGGGACGACAGCTTGACGGACGAAATGGAACGCCTCGGTGCGACCAGGCTGGATGTCCCGGCCAACACACTGAAATACACCTTCCCGAACGGAAGGGTGGAGCTGACTGCCATGGACTCCACCCCGGCGGTCCCGTCCCGCACCGCGCATGTGGAGGGGCGGACGATCCGGATTCTACCCAATGTCTGCATATTGGGCGGAAAGCTGGCGGGGCGCGGCGCAATGTTGCCGGCCCGCGATGTGTTCGACATTTGCGTTGCGGCGGATTTGGACCCGCAAGCACTTCGCGGCGCGGTGAACCATATCCATGGTCAAACACTCGCGGAGGTCGTCGCCACCTTGCGCGATACCGCGTCCGAGTATCCCAACATCGCACGAAACGCGATTTTGCAACCGGCGCCTCGTTGGAAACCGATTATCCGGACCGGCGCGCAGGTCGCGATCGAGGCGATCGAGAATTCCATGTACGTGGGCCACGATGTCGATTTCAAGAGCGGCGCCGCTCATGTCACCATCGAAACAAAGGGTGGGCACCGCGAAACGCGGAGCTTCCGCACGGGTTTGGACCTTGCCCATGGCTTGTTGAGTATGGGACTTGAGCACCGCGCATTCGGGCAGCACAAAACCGTGGGTCAATTCGCCGAATTCGCCGAAACGGAGATCGCGGAGTCTCGGAGGGACGAATAGGCGTGGCTGAACATGATGCGGCCATGCGCCATTCAATTGACGACGGAGGATGGCGCTGAGTTCCCGAGTATCGAGATTGGACACCAGAATGGCAGAGTACGGAAACGGCGCGACCCAGTTATGAATAGCGACGGTGGCGTTGAGTATCGCGTGCACTCCCTCCTGCGAACGGGCTGCGCTGTACGTAAAGAGATAGGGCTTCATGAGGCGCATTCCTCATCGGCGTCCAAGGGACCTGCCGATCGTTCGGCAGGCGCTTCCGGCTCAGGCAAGTGTGTTGCGGGCTCCGCCAACGACGGTTCTTCGGCTGGCACCGAGTGCGGCAATTCCTTGGCTGCAATCATCAATCGCGTTGTCTGGTATCGGTATTCCTCCGACTGTAGCCGGTCGGGGTTCATTGCTTGCAAACCGCGTGTGTCACGCCTCCGGGGCGGCCCTCTCGTAGTCGCTCAACGCTCCGCCGCGCACGAGAATTCGTTCGGCCTCGCCCCACGGATCAGCCGCGATGCGCGGGAACCTGGGGTCGAGAATCGGGCGTCCGTCGAGCTTTCCGGAAGAACGGCGAACTGCCTGCCGTATCGTTTCGTCCGGGTCGTACCGGTCCAGCAACCACCGGGCTTTGTCCGGTTCGATCAGTAACGCGGCTGCAAGATCGTAACCGTCCCGAGTCGCGGCCCGTCCGCGTCCCACCAGCCGTCCGGACAATTTGCCGTACAGGATAGCTTCCACACTGGCGAGACGGACTTTCGTGCCGTTCACCTGAATATCGTCGGTAAGCCGGGGGAAGTTTTCCAATCGCGATGGGACGAACGACACAGGGCCGTGCGGGGTTTTCCAGCCGACGAACCCGTGGCGCGCTGCGATGCCGGTTATCTCGTGCCCGCGCTGGCGCATCGCCAGCAGGCGATCGCGAATCTCGCGAATGCGGTTCTGCGGAAACGTTTCCCGGTCGCAAACCAGATCGATGTCCGTGCTGTGCCGGTGGTTCCACCGGGCCGCGAGCGCAGTTCCGCCCGCCAGGCGAACATCCTTTTCCCGAATGAATGTGCTGAGCACTTCCATTGCTTCACGGAACAGTTGGGACAATGGCGGACCCAACGTCACTGCTGCAGCCATTCGATCCTCCCGGCCAGCAACTGCTTTTCAATGGCCCTCGGGATCGGGTCGTTTCCGGTGCGCGAGAACGAGTTGAGACACCACACGGTCTCCATGTGACGCGGGCCGAGGCGCCGGACGAACGAGGCGACCTCGCGGACCGACGCGCCGCAATGCACGATCACGTCGCGCAAGAACGGGGTCGAAAGCTCCGTGAGCGCGCCCATCACGGCGTCGTCATGGGCGGGCGTCGGAAACCTTCCGGCCCGGAGCCCGCCCCGCAACATTTCGGCGTCGACGGGCACGGCCGAGCCCGCGACGATGTGGCAGACGATCCCGTCCACCCGGTCGGCGTCGAACGGCTGACGAATGTTGCACTCGGGCGTATCGAAATCCTCGTCGGGACGAAGCTCGCCGATAAAATCGAAGGCGTCAGGCAAGGGGCCACGCCCACGTGAGCCAGGGGGAGCGAAGTGATCGTTCATCGGCGCGTCTCTGCGATACCTGACGCATTTTAGCTGTATTCGCGTTCCCCGGCCGCCGCAACACGCCATGTTGATACGCTTACGCCAATTTCGATCAGCCGGACAGCCACCTGACCTGAACGCGCACGGTGTCCCACGGAAAATTATCCGGAATCACTTTCGTGACGACGCATTCGAGTCGCTCGCCGTTGTCCATCATGTAGGCGGCAGCGGTATTCTCCACACGCGGCAGATAGCCCAATTTCCGGTTGCCCCAGTGCACGGCCACGGCCCGCTCGTCGTAGCGGTTGGCGGGCTCGCGGCGCAATGACAAGCGCTGGCCCGCGCGCAGCCGCGGCAGTGCCCTCTCACCGTCGTAGTATTGAAAACCGTTGATGGGCGATTCCTGAAGCGCCACTTGACGCGGCGGCGAGGCATGCCTTGCCGCCGCCCCGGTGGTAAAAAGCGCCGGCGCCAACAACATCTTTTTCAGCAAATCGCGTCTGACGTTCATTTCGCTATTCCTCGGCCTCGGGGCTCCGCACACATCGTTCCCTGACAGTCCCGCTCTTCGGGCAAAAAACATTTGCTCGAAACGGCATCCGCGCCGGCCCCGCGCACGATGCCGGAAACCGGGTATCGTAGTTTACCTTCGATAGCGTTCCGGGAGAAAGCTCTGATTTTTTCGCGAATCCCACCGATCTCGCGTGGATCGACCGTTCTCCGCCATGGCGGAATCTGCCGGCGGGCGGAAACGGCTTTCGCGCGGCATCGGCGTGATGGCCTATCGGACTTCATGCGGCAAACTCGGACTGCCGTGACATAATGCGGCCATGCGCAGGTTCAACACCGAAGGCCCCGTTCGGCCCGATGAGCACTACAGCATTCCGCCGCTGGAACGGGTGGACCTGGACCATGTCCTCGAACTGATCGGCGACCAACGGTACTTCGTGCTGCACGCGCCGCGCCAGACCGGCAAGACCTCCGCCCTGCTGGCGCTTGCCGAGAAACTAGAGGCCGGCGGCGAATACCGTTGCATTTATGTGAACGTGGAAGTGGGCCAATCCGCCCGCGAGGACGTGGGGGCGGCCATGCGGGCGATCCTCAGCGCGGTGGCGCTTGAGGCGCGGCTCTCGGGCGACGGGTTCCTCGATGGGGTCTGGCCGGCGATCCTGGAAAAGGCCGGACCGCATAGCGCGTTGGGCGAGGCGCTGGCGCTCTGGGCCGGCGCGGCGTCCAGGCCGCTGGTGCTGCTGATCGACGAGATCGACGCGCTGATAGGCGATACGCTGCTTGCCGTGCTGCGCCAACTGCGCAGCGGCTACGCCCGCCGCCCGCGCGGATTTCCGCAGAGCATCGTGCTGTGCGGGGTCCGGGACGTGCGCGACTACCGCATCCGGTCATCGGCCGAGAACGCCGTGGTGCTCGGCGGCAGCGCGTTCAACGTCAGCGCCGAGTCGTTGCGTCTGGGCGATTTCACGCCGGAGCAGGTCGATGCGCTGCTCATGCAGCACACCGGGGAAACCGGCCAGGCATGGGCCGATGGGGCAAAGGCGGAGATCTGGAACGCCACCTGCGGCCAACCGTGGTTGGTGAACGCATTGGCCGACGAAGCCTGCTTCCGCCGCAAGGCGGGCCGCGACCGTTCACGGCCGATAAGCGAGGATGCCATCCACGAGGCCCGAGAGCGGCTTATCCAGCGCCGGGTCGTGCACCTGGATCAGCTCGCGCACAAGCTCGGGGAGGAGCGCGTGCGCCGGGTCATCGAGCCTCTGCTGAGCGGCACCGGTCGCCAGGAGGCCGTGTCCTCGGACGACTTGGAATACGTTCGCGACCTCGGCCTGATCGCCCGAAGCGACCCGGTCGCCATCGCCAACCCGATCTACCGGGAGGTCATTCCGCGGGACCTCACCTACACCACCCAGGCGACGCTCGCCCAGGACCCGGCCTGGTACGTGGACGACGCGGGCAATCTGAAGACCGGCGACCTGCTGCTTGGCTTCCAGCGTTTCTTCCGCCAGCATTCGGAGCACTGGGTGGAGCGCTTCCAGTACAAGGAGGCGGGACCGCAACTACTGTTGCAGGCTTTCCTGCAACGCATCGTAAACGGCGGTGGCAGGATCGAACGGGAATACGGCCTGGGCCGGATGCGCACCGACCTGCTGGTGATCTGGCCGCTGCCCGGCGGCCGCGGCGAGGCGCGCACGGTCATCGAGTGCAAGCTGCTGCACGGGAGCCTTGCCCGCACCATCCGCCAGGGTGTCGGGCAAACGCTCGCCTACATGGACCGCTGCGGCGCGGACCGGGGCCACCTGGTGGTATTCGACCGCACGGAGGGCAAGTCGTGGGACGAGCGGGTGTTCCGGCGAAAGGAAACCGCGGAAGGCAGAACCATCGAGGTCTGGGGAATGTGACCGCCGCCCCATGCCAGCCCCTTGACGTGATCGATGGCGGAGCCCACCAGTCCCTTGGGCCGGTCGCCGTCTCCACCGCGAGCCGGCATAGGCTGGTGCGGCAGCAGTCCCGCCAATGACGCCTCAGCGGGATTATTGACGAATTGCCAGAAATCGCCGGGCAAACATCCGTCGATCGAATGATTATCGATTTTTGTGAGTACGAACCATGCGCCATTCAATTGACGACGGAGGATGGAGCTGAGTTCCCGGGTATCGAGATTGGACACCAGAATGGCCGAGTACGGAAACGGCGCGACCCAGTTATGAATAGCGACGGTGGCGTTAAGAATCGCTTGTACTCCCTCCTGCGAACAGGCTGCGCTGTACGTGAAGAGATAGGGTTTCATGGGGCACGTTCCTCATCTTTCCGAATGAACGGCTTGGTGTTGATTACGAATGCCTATCTTCCAATTCATCCAGCAATTTGAGCCCGCGCGCTGTGTCGCCGCGCGCCGCACGCAACCGAAAGCGCATTTCCGTGTCATGCTCGGTCAACGCCCGCACGGACAACTCTTCCATCAGCTTGTTCAGGCTCAAACCCCGGCGCGCGGCCATGGCGGCCAGCCGGTCCCTGTGAGCATCGGGAATCCGAATCGTCAGTGTCGCCACGTCAACCCTCCTTTTTCAGCCAATCGCCCGCAGTAACGATGCGAAAGCTGTCGAACACCAATTCACCCGCCGTGACATCCCTCGTGTTGTTTGTCACGATCCACTCCGCATTGCCCGCAACCGCCAATTCGATCAGATGGTTGTCTGACTCGTCCGGCAGGTTTGGCCGCCAAAGGAAAGCGATGTTGATCCACTGACAGACTCCGAGGACGGAATCTAGCAGCGCGGCCCGGTCGGCCGGACCAATCGGCGCTCCCGCGAATAGTCTGTCTCTCGACAGGACATCCTCGTACTCCGTGAACAAAGCATTGCCTACCAGCGGCTGCGCTTTTCCGGTCAGGCATCGCCGCAGCACTTCTCGCGACGCGCCGTCAGGCGACAGAATGGCAGACACCATAATGTTTGTATCGACCACGATCCGTGTTGCCATCGAATGACAGCATATACGCTATCATCATGGTCCGCAATTCCCCGTCCATCCCCGAGGCTGTACGCGGCATGATCGCCTTCTACGAAACACCCGTCGGCAAAAAAGTGATTGAGGTAATGCCAATCCTGACGCAGGAGGGCATGCAAGCCGGTCAGCGCTTGCAAGCAGAGCTGATTCCCGGCGTGGAGCAGCGAGTCACAGCTCGACTCAAGGCGGAAGGTATTATCGAGCAGCGATACCGGCGGTCTGATTGCGGCCGCGGCGCGCACCAGCCTGCTTGAAAGAACAAATTGAAGCTTACTGGACACGACTGGGTGGAGTCGTGGAGGCTAGGCCCGGAATCGAACCGAGGTCCGCGGCTTTGCAGGCCGCTGCATAACCACTCTGCCACCTAGCCTTGGGGGAAGGATAGCCTGTCGCGGGTTCCGTTAAAAGCGTTGCGCGAGAGGACTCTGCGGCGGTCCCGGCAGCGCGTGGCGACAGTCCCGCGCCACGGCGAGACCGGCCAGGTGTCCGGCCCACTACACCCGTTACGACGTGAAGTACCCCGTGAGCTGATACCCGATCAGCATGAACCCGGCCACCATCAGCACGACGTTGGCTGCATAGGCGTGGCGCACGAAGCTGTCCGTGGCGCGCCAGGCGTTGAAAGCGATCAGCATCACGCTCAGGGCCACAAGCTGGCCGATTTCGACACCGACGTTGAAGGAGAGCATGTTGGTGATGAGCCCGTCGGGGGAGATCGCCAGGTCCTGGAGTTTCGTGGACAGGCCGAAGCCGTGGAAGAAGCCGAAGATGAGCACGGCGGCCTTCATGTTGGGCTGGAAGCTGAAATGCCGGAATCCATTCAGATTCTCGAACGCCTTGTAAACCACTGAAAAGCCGATCACGGCGTCGATGAGATAGGGATTGGCGTGGATGCCGCCGAGTACGCCCAGGAGCAGGGTCGTGCTGTGCCCTACCGCGAACAGCGTCACGTAGGTGACCACGTCGCGCATGCGGTGGAGGAAGAAGATCACGCCCGCGAGGAACGCCAGATGATCGTAGCCCGTCACCATGTGCTTGGCGCCGAGATAGATGTAGGGCCCGATCTGCGCCCCGACGTTGTTCAGCAGGAACGCCTGATCCTCGCCGGTGATGCCATGGGCAAGGGCAGCGGAGGTTGCCGTTCCACCCATCAGCAACGCGAGCAGGTATCTTCCGATCTTCATGGCGTGGGATTGTACTACTTCCGGCGCGAAGTTGACCGGCACCTCGACTAACCGTGACAATCGGGCCAATGAAGAATTCCAACCGCTACTCAATCTGCCTGGCCGCCATGCTCAGCGTGGCGTCTGTCCAGGGTTCTGCGCAAACCATTCTGCGAGCCTCGCACCAATGGCCAGGCGGCACCGGCGATGTTCGAGACGAGATGGTGCAGACCATTGCCCGGGAGGTCGAGCGTGCCGATGTCGATCTGATCGTCCGCGTCTATCCGGGCCAGTCGCTGTTCAAGGCGGGCGATCAGTGGTCCGCGCTGGTCCGCGGGCGGCTGGACATCACCGCCCTGCCCCTGGACTACGCCAGCGGCCGTCATCCGCAGTTCAGCGCGACGCTCATGCCGGGCCTGGTCAAGAATCACGATCACGCCGCGCGCCTGAACGATTCCGAATTCATGAACGACATCAAGGCGGTCGTCGAAGATGCCGGCGCCATGGTCCTCGCGAATTCCTGGCTGGCGGGCGGTTTCGTGTCCAGCGAGCGCTGCATTCTCTGGCCGGACGACATCCAGGGCCAGGTGATCCGCGCGGCAGGGCCCGCATTCGAACGCATGATGGTCCGGGCCGGCGCGTCCATTACGTCGATGCCCAGTTCGGAAATCTACACGGCCATGCAGACCGGGGTGCTGGACGCGGCCAGTACCAGTTCCGCCAGTTTCGTGACCTTCAGGATCCAGGAGCACACGACGTGCCTGACAGCGCCGGGCGAATACGGGCTGTGGTTCATGTACGAGCCGGTCCTGATCAGCACGCGCACCTGGCAGGGCCTCAACGCCGAGCAACAGGCCGCGCTGATCGCTGCCGGGCAGGCCGCCGAGGACTACTTCTTCGAACAGGCGCAACGCCTGGACGAGGAACTCGAACGGGTCTTCTCCGAGGCGGGGGTGGAGATCGTCCACATGTCGCGGGAGCAGGTGGACGCGTGGCGGGCCATTGCCGAGGAGACGTCCTACACGGTATTCGCCGAAGAAGTCGAAGGCGGCGCCGAGCTCATCGAAAAAGCGCTGTCCGTGGAGTGAGGCGCCCCCTGACGCCATGGCGAATGGCCGCCACCGCCAGGCGGCGGCCCTTGTCGAAACAGGTCCTCCGGCCGCAACAGCGCATCGCTATACCTGATCGCCAACGCCTGTGAAACCGGCCGACCGCTTCGTGGATTCATTCCTTCGCGCCGTCACGGCGCTCTCCAGGGCCTGCGGCGCGGTGGCCGCGGCCTCTCTTGCCGCAGGTTGCGTCGTCGTATGCCAGATGGTCCTGGTGCGTTACGTTCTCGGACGGCCGACCATCTGGCAGACCGAATTCGTCACCTTCGCGATTGTCGCGGCAACCCTGCTCGGCAGCCCCTACGTGCTGTTGACACGCGGCCACGTCACGGTGGACCTCGTGCCCCACTACCTCGCCGCGCAACCCCGCCGACGCCTGGCGCTTGCAGCCTCCATCTGCGCCTGGGTCGCCTGCGCCGTGCTCACCTGGACCGGCGGCCAATACTTTCACGAGGCCTGGACTTTCGGCTGGACCACCGAAACCGTCTGGGGTCCGCCGCTGTGGATCCCCCTGCTCACGCTGCCGGTGGGGCTCGGGATCCTCACCCTCCAGTACACGGCGGATATCCTCTGCCTCGTCACCGGGCGTCCGCGCCCCCGTGACCGTGGCTCCTCAGAGGAACCCGGCGCGTGAGTCCGCTGGCCATAGGCGCCCTGATCGGCATCGCTTCGGTGGTGGTCCTGGCCAGCGGCATCCCGGTGGCCTTCGGGCTCGTGGTGATCGCGCTGGCCTTTCTTGCGCTCTTCGACGGTGTCGGCAGCCTGGTCATTGCGGGGGAGTTGTTCTTCTCGGGGCTCGCCGATTTCACGCTGGTTTCGATCCCCATGTTCATCGCCATGGGGGCAGCCGTGGCTGCCTCCCCGGCCGGCGGCGATCTCTACGGCGCCCTGGATCGCTGGCTCTACCGCATTCCCGGGGGGCTGGCCATCTCCAACCTGGGCGCCTGCGCGCTGTTTGCCGCCCTGAGCGGCTCGTCCCCCGCCACCTGCGCCGCGATCGGCAAGATGGGCATCCCGGAAATGCGCAAGCGCGGTTACCCGGACGGCCTGGCCTCCGGTTCCATCGCAGCGGGCGGCACGCTGGGCATCCTGATCCCGCCGAGCGTGACCATGATCGTCTACGGCATCTCCACCGGAACGTCCATCGGTCGCCTGTTCATTGCCGGCATCCTGCCGGGGCTCATGCTCACGGTGCTGTTCAGCGCCTGGTCCATGTTGCATGCCTGGCGGGACGGGTTCGGCCGCATCCGGGAGCGGCGCCAATTCAACCTGATGGAAAACCTGCGTCATGGCGTCCGGGTCCTGCCGTTCCTGCTCATTGTGGTGGGCATTCTCTATGTGCTGTACGGCGGCGTCGCGACACCTTCCGAGGCCGCCGGTGTGGGCGCCATGCTCTGCCTGATCATGGTGGCGGTCGTTTACAGGATCTGGAACCCGGTAAGGCTGTGGCGAATCATCAGCAGTAGCACGCGCGAGAGCGTCATGATCATGATGATCATCGCGGCGGCGGCGCTCTTCAGCTACATGCTGTCGAGCCTGTTCGTGACCCAGTCCATCGCCCAGTGGATCGCCGCGATGGAGGTGAACCGCTGGCTGCTGCTGGCCATGATCAACGTCTTCCTGCTGGTCGCGGGCTTCTTCCTGCCGCCCGTGGCCGTGATCCTCATGACGGCCCCCATCCTCATGCCCATCGTCCTTCAGGCCGGCTTCGATCCGTACTGGTTCGCCGTGGTCCTGACCATCAACATGGAGATCGGACTGATCACGCCGCCCGTGGGACTCAACCTCTACGTCATCGACGGCATTGCGCCGGATGTGGGGCTACCCAAAATTCTGCGCGGCGCCCTGCCCTACGTGCTGTTGATGGTGTTGGGCATTGTGCTGCTGTGCATCTTTCCGGGGATCGCGACTTGGCTGCCTGAAATGCTGCTGGGTTAAGCGGTGGAATGAACAGGACGTACTGGGAAAACGAGCTGCGAAACTCAGAAGCGACGTACCGTTTCGAACGCGGCTACAAGCTGCTGTACTGTCCTTGGAAGACGCTTGATCATCACAAATTGGTTTTTCTATCGCTGAATCCCGGCGCACGAACGCCGCGCGGGTCCGACCCAAAGGAGCAACTCGTTTCGGTTGAGCGGGGCAATTCGTACGAGATTGACCTGTCCAACTCGCGCTCGCCGATCTCGGATCAATTCATGCGGCTGTGTGAGTTCATGCCGGTGGAACCAGCCGAAGTGCTCACCGGCGTCGTGGCGCCATTTCGAAGCGCGTCGTGGGAGGCGCTGACGGTGCGGCAACGCCAAGCGTCAATGGACTTCGGGCGCCGGTTCTGGGGTCGGGCGTTGCGGTCATCTCCGCGCGACGCAGCGATTATCGTTTGCTCCGCAAGGGCGAGGAAACTGGTGGTTTCGCTCCTCGACGCAACACTGGAGAAGGAACTGCCGTCGGGTTGGAGGCGCTACCGAAAATTCGCCGGCATAGAACGCACGAGGGCCGTCTAATCGTCAGTCTGCCGCACTTGTCGCGATTCAAGCTCTTCGGACGGGCCAAATCGAAGCCATTCCTGGAGATAGCTCTTGAAGGTATCAATATGCCTGCCTCAACAAGGTAACGATGCGGTCAAGATGCACAAAGCGGAGGTCGTTTCCCCAACAATGCTGACAACGGGATGCCCCGATTTTGCGCCATAATGGTAGCCACCGCCCGTCGGGGAACGTTTAAGCGCGATCTTGACAGCCTCGCGGCCCCATTCCTGCTCGACGCTCTATTGTCGGGTGATCAGCGAAGGGAGATATAGGGGCGACTACATCCAGCGGTTTAAACGTCATGCCACGCTTCCTCATCCTCCGGCGAGGCCCACTCACCGAATATTGTGGTGATTTCCTTCAGATAGCCATCCTCCTCCAGAATCACCTTGTGCAGCAACAGGTGATCCCCCTCGAGCTCAAACGCGATGATGTCTCCCTCTTGCAGGTCGGCCGCCTCCCGAATGGGACTGGGAATCGTCGTCTGACCTCCGGCTGTAATCCTGGCTAGTTCCACGCTTGCTTCGCTTGTGTTCCAGTTGATCGGAAAATTTGCTGGCTTAAAGTCTGCGGTCACTATCGCTCGGCGGAAGACTTGGCTTCCCCTTGGCGGTTGCCCTCTTGGCTCTATGGCCGGCTCGCTTGACCTTCTCAGGGTCCTTGATGTTGACCTTCTTGCCGGACACAACCCGCAGAAGTCCATTCTGAACGCCGTGCCAGACAGCATCCGTTATGTTCTTCGGAGTCGCCGGCGCCCCCGAACGGGGACCGCGATATGGACCATTGCAAACGAGTTCGCTGATTTTGGCAAACGAAGCCATGCCGCCCTCATTTCGAATTGCAGCCTGAATCGCCGCCATGAGCGAACCCTTGCGTGGCTCGCGACTGTTCGCCTTGACAGCGTACACTCGCTTGGCCGCTTCGCCACCGCGGATTTTGGCATGTGTACGCGCCACCTGCACCAGGGCCCGCAATGCCGCGTTGACGGCGGCTGAGTCCTTGAATACCTCTGCAACGTCCGGTTCAAGCAAGACCACGTTTGTTCCCCACGCGTATGCATCGTGGTGCTTGCCTCTGACTCCGGATGAGAAGTCGTATTCGGGCCGCATGAAGCCCCGCTCAGCTTCCTTCTTCATATTGCCTCCGTTCCTTGGCCGATGCCGTGCGCACACTGATGATACGGATGAAGTTCGCCGTTCGTTCCGTATACGATACCACCAGAATTCTGCCGAGTGACGACACGCCCATACTCAGGAATCGATATTCGCCGACGGAATGGTCCTGATCCGTGATCGTGATCTCAAGAGGGTCGCCGAACACGGTGGTTGCTTCAATGAAGGTCACGCCGTGTTTCTCGATGTTCGATTGCTCTTTTTCATGATCCCATTCGAATTCCACAGAACGGAAGCCTCCCAGCCTGCTTGAAAATATATGGATCAGTAAGTTTCGTTAAATACCGAATTGACCAACGTGCCGATCTCAGGGACGGACACTTCAACCACATCCCCGGGCTTGAGGTACTTTGGCGGTTCGAAGCGCGCGCCCGCCCCTGTGGGCGTACCGGTAGCGATCACGTCCCCAGGCTGCAGGCGCATGAAGGTGGAAAGGTACGACACCAGATAATCGAACGGGAACAACAGGTTGGCCGTGGTGTCGTCCTGCCTCACCTCGCCGTTCACGCGGGTGGTCAGATGGAGGACATCCCTGCCCGATAATTCATCCCGGGTAACCATCCAGGGGCCGAGGCTCCCCGATCGCTCGAAGTTCTTGCCCTGGGTGACATTGAAGCGGGCGTGCCGGAGCCAGTCCCTTACCGAGCCCTCGTTCATCAATGTGAGGCCGGCGATGTGGTCCCACACGCGCTCCCGAGGGATTCGCCGGCCTGACTTGCCGACGATCAGCACGATTTCTCCTTCGTAGTCCAGCTGCTCGGACTCGGGTGGCCGGAGGATCGGCTCCTGGTGCCCCACAAGCGATTCCCGGGTACGGAGAAAGACGCTTGGGTATTTCGCCTGGTTCTTCTTGTCCCGGTACTCGGCGTTGCGGTCGCCGTAGTTGACGCCGATACAGATTATCTTTTGTGGGTCCGGCACCGTGGGCAGGTAACGGATCTCCGCTAGACGCAGGTCGGCGTCGGTCCGCGCGACCATCGCCTCCAGTTCCCGGATACCCGCAGCCTCCGAGCCGCGCTCCAACCATCCACGAAGCGTGTGTCTGTCATCATCAAGGCGCGAACCCAGATCCACAACGCCATCACCCTTTACCGCGCCGAAGCTGGCTCCGGCGGCGGACTCGAAACTCAACAATCGCATCAGGCAGCGCTCGCCGGCAGCAGTCCGGCTCGCTCCAGCACGCCATCGAGGCGGCGCTCAAGTTCCGCGGTGGCCGGCATCATGGGCGGGCGGTGCTCGTTGTTGGCTAGGAGGCCCATGCGCCGCATCATGTACTTGATCGGGATCGGGTTGGTGTCGTAGAAGACCGCCTGGTTGAGTTCGAACAGCGCATGGTGCAGTTCGCGGCCCCGCACCAGATCGCCGTCCCAGACCGCGTGGCAGATTTCCGCGAGAGGGCCGGGTCTCAAGTTGCCGACGGCGTTCATGAGCCCGCAGGCGCCGATGGCCATCTCCGGGAAGCTCAACTCCTCCAAACCGACGAAGATCTTGAAGTCGGCGCCGAAAGCGTTGAGGCACTCGGAGACGAAACCGAGGTCGTTCACCGCGTGCTTCATGCCGACGAAATGCTCGAATTCATCCTCGAGCGCGCTGAGCGTGTCCAGGGTGACGCTGACCGCTGCGCGGCCGGGAATGTGGTAGATCATCCAGGGCGTGTCATGGCCCGTGGCCAGTTGTCGGTAATATTCCACCAGCCCCCGCTGCGGCGGGCGTATGTAATAGGGCGTCACCACCAGCAACGCATCGACACCGGCGTCAACTGCGTGTTCGGTGAGCTGCCGCGTCTCCACCAGCGACTGCGACCCGGTTGCGGCGACCACGGGGATGCGCCCGTTCACGGTCTCCATCGTCAGCGTCACCAGGCGATTCCTCTCCTCCAAGCTCAGGCAGGAAGGTTCGGCGCTGGTGCCGTTGACCAGGACCCCATGGGAGCCGTTGTCGACCTGGAACTCAACGAGGCGCCGATAAGCCCCGTAGTCAACCGAGCCGTTGGTGAACGGCGTGATGACGGGCGGAATGGAGCCCTTCAATCTGTCATGAGGAGGATGATTGGTCACGTGATAATGCTCGGGGATGACTGGCCACTTTCCGTGTGGATTGGACAGGACCGGAAGCGGTTTGTCTATATAATGCACGCGATTGCAAGCCGAGCAAAGACCACCGCCACGACACCGCCGGACCGATGTCCGGCCACCGCCCGAATGCCGCACCTGATCGTCGAATATTCCGCCAACGCCGAAGACCGGATCGATCTGGACGGGCTGCTTGACCGGCTGCACACGGCGGCCGCGGGCTACGATGTCTTTCCGCTTGGCGGATTGCGCGTCCGCGCCGAGCGCCGGGAGCATTACCGCGTGGCCGACGGCCATCCGGATAACGGTTTCGTCCACGTCACCGCCATCATCGGGCACGGGCGTCCGCTGGAGGTGCGCAAGGAGGTCGGACAGGGGCTGTTCGAGGTGATCTGCGATCAGCTGGCAACCCCGTTCAGGGATTCGCCGCTGGCGATTTCCTTCAACATCCAGGAGTTCCATCCGGAACTCAATTACAAGCGAAACAACCTGCACGAACACGTGCGTGCGCGGGCTGCGGATTCGTCGGCGTCAACATGATCGGACCACGAAAAAACAGCAAGTGCACGCTGGCGGCGGATTCGAAGGCGCAAATGCGACCCGCGGCCCGGGCCCGGAGCGCTGGCCCGCGTGCGGCATATTCAGGAAAATGAGCGACAGAATCCATAGACGGAATATTGCATGAGCGACAGGTTCACGGAAAACCTCGCCAAGGCGAAAGCCTCGCTGGCGCAGTTCAGCAGCGAAACGTTGCGCCATTGGATCGACGGGGAACCCCGCGATTCCTCATCGGGTGAGACCTTCGACAACCACACTCCGGTGGATGACAGCTTTCTCGGCTCGGTGGCTTCGGGCGACACGGATGACGTGGACCGCGCGGCGCAGGCGGCAACCTGGGCCTTTGCCGAATGGCGAAGGATGCCGGGAGGCAAGCGCCGCGCGCTGCTCCATGACATCGCCGACGCCATCGAGGGCAAGGCCGAGCAGATCGCGGTCGTCGAGTCCATGGATACCGGCCAGCCGATCCGGTTCATGGCTGCCGCGGCCAAGCGCGGCGCGGAAAATTTCCGGTTCTTCGCCGATCGCGCCCCGGGCGCGCGCGACGGGCTGGCCCTGCCGGCGGCGCAACACATGAACTACACGGTCCGCCAGCCCATCGGCCCGGTGGGCGCCATCACGCCGTGGAACACGCCCTTCATGCTCTCGACCTGGAAGATCGCGCCGGCCCTGGCGGCAGGCTGCACGGTGGTGCACAAGCCAGCCGAATGGAGCCCCCTTTCGGCCGCGCTGCTTGCCGAGACATGCCACGAGGCCGGGTTGCCCGCGGGCGTCCTGAATACGGTCCACGGCATCGGCGAGCGGGCCGGCGTGGCCCTGACCGAACACGAGTCCATCAAGGCCGTCGCCTTCATCGGCGAATCGCGCACCGGCAGCCTCATCATGGCCCAGGGCGCGGGCACCCTGAAACGCCTGCATTTCGAACTCGGCGGCAAGAATCCCGTGGTGGTCTTCGACGACGCGGACCTGGAGCGCGCGCTGGATGCCGCCGTATTCATGATCTACAGCCTGAACGGCGAGCGCTGCACATCTTCCAGCCGGCTGCTGGTACAGGATAGCATTTACGATAACTTCGTCTCGCACGTTGCTGAACGAATTAAAAAGATCAAGGTTGGCCACCCGTTGGATCCGACGACCGAGATCGGTCCGTTGATCCACCCTCGTCATGTGGAGAAGGTCAGAAGCTATCTGGATATCGCCAGCGACGAAGGTGCCGAAGTCCATACAGGAAGCGTCATCGTTGGTTCCGGGGTTGCCGATGCTCGTTCCAGCGGAGCCAACGCCCGAACGCCGGGCAACGATGGCGCAACGGCGCGGGTCGGCCGAGCGGCGCAGGACTGGCGGGACGGGCCGGAAGGGTCCGGCGGCAACTATGTGCGTCCGACCCTGTTTTGCCGCGCCCGCAACGACATGCGCATCGCCCAGGAAGAAATCTTCGGCCCGGTCCTCACGGCGATTCCCTTTAGCGACGAAGCCGAGGCGCTGCGTCTGGCCAACGGCGTCCGGTATGGACTGGCCGGCTACGTGTGGACAGGCGACGCCGGACGCGCCCACCGGTTCGCCGAGGGCCTGGAAGCCGGCATGGTCTGGGTCAACTCCGAAAACAACCGCCACCTGCCCTCGCCCTTCGGCGGCATGAAGTACAGCGGCATCGGGCGCGACGGCGGCGACTACAGCTTCGACTTCTACATGGAAACGAAAAACATCTGCATTGCCCACGATACGCACCGCGTACCTTCTTTGGGCCGGTAGCGAGGTCGCCGAATGTGCCTTTCCGTCACCTCCTCCACCACCCGGACGGGCGCCCGGCCCGGCTCCTGATCCTGGACGGGTCGCACGATGAGCCTCTACTACGTCCAGAAGCTGCTCTACCAACTGAATCGCGATCCCCATACGCAACAACGCTACCGGGACGATTTCGAAGGGCTGCTGGCGGACTACGATCTCGACGACGAAGAGCGCAACGCGATCCGCGACGGCGATATCGGGCTGCTCTACGTCATGGGCGTCAACGGGCAGATCCTGATGCACTACTCGGCCCTCATCGGGCAGGAATGGCATGAATACATCCGGTCCATGAAGGACGGCGTGAAGCAGCACGGCCCGGTTCGGGGCGGCCTCTACACATTGCTCGACGAGCGCGACCCATGAGCCTGGTCTTTGCAGGCGTCTGCAGTCATGCGCCGGGCATCACCGGCCGCGCGAAGCTGGCGGACCCGGCGCTGCGGGACGCGCTCTACGCAAACTACGGCCGGTTGCGCAAGCGCATCGAGGCCACGGAGCCGGACGCGCTGATCGTCGTGGCCGCGGAACACTTCGCCAATTTCTTCATGAACAACATGCCGGCCTATTGCATGGGCATGGCGGCGCAGTACGAAGGCCCCATCGAGGACGAGGACTGGCTCGCGATCAAGCGCCGCACGATCCCGGGCAATCCGGATCTGTCCCAACGCCTGATCCGCTCGGTCATGGAGGCTACGGACCTGGCCTATGCCGAGGAATGGAAATTCGACCACGGCATCATGGTCCCGCTGAACTTCCTGACGCCCCGCTACGACCTGCCGGTGATACCGGTGAACATCAACTGCCAGGGCCCGCCCCTGACCCCCCTGCACCGTGCCTGGCGGTTCGGCCGCGCCCTGCGCCGCGCCTGCGACGAACAGCCCGAACGCATCGCGCTGATCGGTACGGGCGGCCTCTCGCACTGGCCGGCCACGCCCGACTCCGGCGTCATCAACGAAGCCTGGGACCACGAGTTCCTCGACCGCTTCCTCAACAACCGCAAGGACGAACTGTTGAGCTACACGGACGAGGAAACCTTCAGGGATGCCGGCCAGGGCGGCTTCGAGATCCGCACCTTTATCTCCGTCGCCGGCGCCGCCGAAGGCGCAACCGGCGAACTGCTCTTCTACGCGCCGATACCCATCTTCGCGGTGGGCTGCACCGTGGCGGTCATGAACCTGTGAAACCGGGCGGACTCAAGCTGCTCGCCAATTCACCACTCACCACGCGTGCGCGAGGTGCTGGAGCACGCGCTCGCCGTGTTCGATACTGAAGAACAGGCCGAGGCATGGCTTTCTCTGCCGAATCGGACTCTGTGCGGCGAGACGCCGCTGGCTCTGCTGGAATCTGACACTGGCGTGCAGGCGGTTGACGAGGCGCTGACGCGGCTCGAACATGGCGTGTTCGCATAATTCGCGCTGCCACTGCCGCTTATTAACTTCGCCGACTCCAACTACTCGACGTTGTTCAGGATTGACTGCGCCGTACCCGAAAACACCAACGCCTTGTCCGAGTCGCTGGCCTCCATTTCCTGGAGCGAACTCGCGGCGCGGTCGATCGAACCGAGGTAATGCGGGTAGTCGCTGCCCATGACCATGTGGTCAGCACCCACCATGCCCCGCAGCATCTTCAGCGTGTGCTGGCTGAAGGTAACAGTGTCGTAGTAGAGCTTCTTCAGGTAGACGCTGGGCAGCTCGTCGATGTTCTCGCGGCACTCCGGGAAATCGCGGTAGCCGTTATCCAAACGCTCCATCAGCCAAGGAATCGTGCCGCCGGCGTGCCCGATCATCCAGCGAATGTCCGGTAGCTCCCTGAGCATGCCCGAATAGCACAACTTCGCCACCGCCAGGGTCGTGTCGCCGGGGAACCCGACAATCGGCCCGAGACAATATTCGGCGAATGGCTCCGGGTCGGCCGGCAGGATGGGATGAATGAAGATGCAGACCTCGCGCCGGTTGGCCTCCTCGAAAAAGGGCCGGAACCGCGGGTCGGTCAGGGGGGCGCCGGACAAGTTGCTCTGCAGGATGACGCCATTGAGCTTCAACACGTCCAGGGCGCGCTCCAGTTCGCTGAGCGCTGCATCGGGATTGTCCATCGGTATCGAGGCAAATCCCTTGAATCGAGCGGGGTATGCCGCGATCAATTCCGCATACGCATCGTTCAGGCGGGACGCGACCGCAGGCTGATGCTCCGCGTCGGTGAAATAGACATTGGGCGTCGACACCGATACGACCTGGACATCGACTCCTACCCGATCCATGTCCTCAATGCGCAGTTTCGGGTCGGTCATGGGCGGGGTGATGCTGAAGAATCGTGTCCCCCGATACTTCAGCAGGGTGTTGCCCGCAATACCCGTAGCAAACGAGAACTCCGTACCAAGGTCCCGTATCGAGTCGAAGTAGTGCGGCGGATAGTAGTGGGTATGCAGGTCGAATTTCATATCGAGACAATCCTCCTCGTTTGCCTGTGGCGCGCAATCCTGCCCTTGACCCTGTGCGCCGTCAAACCGCGCGTGTGGGTACCCAGTCCATGCAGACCCGAGAATTCACGCATATTGGCCAGAAATGCAACTGGTAGTGAGCGCTCCGGCTGTAGTAAGGTTCGCGCGTTATTGCTCCCCGCCCTGGAGAAAGCGATGCGGAACGCACTTCGTGTCAATCTCATCGAACATCCCGAGATCGCTCCGGCATCCGCAAGGAAGCCCTGTTCGGCCCCGTCGCTGCCGGGCATACCCTCCGGCGGCAAATAGCAACGCCGATGCGGCAACTCACTCGGGTCCGGTTCGGTCTGTCCATCCCCTTCGCGATCATCATTGGCGTCGCGCCCGGGCAGTCGGTCGCCGAACTGGAGGAATCCAATTGCCTGCTCGAAGTCGCCGGCATATCGAAACGTTACGCCCGGTGCGCGACGGTTGCTGTCCCGCTCGATCCGGACGCACCGGGCGGGGGGACATTCGATCTCTTTGTCGCCAGGATTCCTTCGCAGGTCGCCAATCCCCTCCCCGATCCCCTGCTACTGATCACGGGCGGTCCCGGGCAGAGCACCGTGGACTTCTACATGCAGCACCGGGGCGTGTTCGCGCCCATCCGGCGCGATCGGGACCTCATCCTGGTCGATCAGCGCGGCACCGGACGATCGGCGGCAGGGTTCGAATGCGATCTGCCCGCCGAATTCGATTTTCAGATAGCGGACGAGAATCTTCTGGAGAGCCTGACGGCCGACTGCCTGGCGGCGCTCGAACGCGACCCCGGATTGTTCACTACGTCCGTGGCCGTAGGGGACCTCGACGCGGTGAGACGTGAACTCGGCGTCGAGCAGTGGAACATCTACGGGGTGTCCTATGGCACTCGCGTGGCCCAGCACTATCTGCGGCGCTTTCCCGAGCGCGTCCGCACCGTAATCCTCGACGGTGTGGTTCCGCCCACGCTTACGCTGGGGCCGGAAATGGCGATCAACGCACAGGCGGCCCTCGACCGCGTGTTCGGGCGCTGCGCCGGGAACGACGCCTGCGCTGCGCGTTTCGGCGATATCGCTTCCGTGTTTGACGATCTGATGTCCCGGACCCGGGAGTCGCCGGTCTTTGTCGCAGTGAGAGACACGGCGACGGGAGAGATGGAAGAAACCCTCGTCACCGACGAATACCTGATGGGCGTCACCCGCCTTTTCAGCTACTCCGACACGACGGCGGCGCTTCTGCCGCTGATCGTCCACGAGGCCGCGAACGGGCGCTTCGAAATGCTGCTCGCGCAAGCCGAAATGATCACGAGCGATTCGGAACGAGCGATCAGCTTTCCCATGCATAACTCGGTGATATGCGCCGAGGATTATCCTTTCGAGACGGCGGAGACTTCCACCGCGCATGCCGACGCCTATCTGGGCACGTCCATCGTCGATGCCTTGAATACCATCTGCGGACTCTGGCCGCAGGGGAACGTCGACCCGGATTTCAAGGAACCGCTGGCGAGCGCACACCCGATCCTCCTGTTGTCCGGCGAGAACGATCCGGCGACCCCGTCCCGGTACGGTGAGGACGTCATCGCCGGCGGGTTCAGCAACGCACTCCACCTGATCGGCCCCGGCAAGGGTCACGGGATGGCGCCCGTCGGCTGCGTTCCGGATCTGATGCAGGCGTTCGTCGAAGCGGCGGCGATCGATAGTCTCGACGCCGGCTGTCTCGATCGCGTCATTCCAATGCCCATCTTTCTCAGCGCGGCCGGCCCCGGGCCCTGATCTGCCGTGTTCCCGACGAATTCATACCTGCCGTGATCCAGGTCGACTCGCTCAGCAAGGCATTCGGCAGGATTGCCGCACTTTCCGAGGTCAGTTTTCGCGCCCGGGACGGGCAGATTACCGGTCTGCTGGGTCCCAACGGCGCGGGCAAATCCACTTGTCTGCGAATACTCTCGACCGTGCTGCGGCCAAGCCACGGTACCGCGAGCGTCGGTGGCATCGACGTTTCGGGCGACTCCCTGGCTGTCCGCGGGATCATCGGGACCCTGCCCCACGGCGCGGGCCTTTATCCCCATCTCACGGCCATCGAGAACATCCGCTACTTCGGACTGCTCTGCGGCGTGGACCGCGCAACACTCGCAAGGCGAATCGACCGGCTCGTCCAGCGACTCGATCTCGGTGACGTGGCGGACCGCAAGGCCGACGGGTTTTCGCAAGGCGAACGGACCAAGGTGGCGCTCGCCCGGGCGCTCGTCCACGAACCGCATCACCTGTTGCTCGACGAGCCGACCAACGGGCTCGATGTGATGGCCGTTCGCCAGCTTCGCAAGTGGTTGCGGGAACTCGCCCGGGAAGGCCGCTGCATCCTGATTTCCAGCCACATCATGCAGGAGATCTCGGCGCTGACCGACGACCTGGTGATCATCGCCCACGGCAGGATCGCGGCCAAGGGAACACCCATGGAACTGGCGGACCGGTTCGGCAACCGGGACCTGGAGGAAATCTTCGTTTCGGCCATCGGAGGCGATCCCTCATGATGTCGGCGATTCTCACGGTCTGCCGCAAGGAGATCTTCGACAATTCGCGGGACCGGCGCACGCTCCTGACATCGACCCTCCTCGGTCCGCTCATGGGGCCGATACTCCTGGTCGTCATGTTCAACGTCTCGATCTCCCGGGTCACATCGTCGGTGGACCGGCCGATCGACGTGCCGGTCATCGGCGCCGGGTACGCGGACAATCTGGTTGCATTTCTCGCCAGCCGCGGCATTTCCGCCGCCGAGGGGCACGACCTCGCCAGCATCGATGAAGCCATCGGTGCGGTTCGCAACGGCGAGCAGGAGGTCGTCGTGTTCGTGGACGAATCCTTCGGCGAGGATCTGGCAAGCGAGGCCGGCGCCCATGTCAGCCTGGTGTATGACGAATCGGACACCGCCTCGGACCAGCGGGTCGGCCGCGTCCGCGGGTCGATCAGCGCCTACTCCCAGCAGATCGGAAGCCTGCGGTTGCTGGCCCGGGGCCTCGACCCCGCCGTCGTGCGCCCGTTGATCATCGACAACTTCGATGTTTCAACCGCGGAAGAGCGCTCCTCCGTTCTGCTCGGGATGCTGACCTACTTCCTGTTGTTCTCGACCCTGATCGGGGGACTGTACCTGGCCACCGACACCACGGCTGGCGAACGCGAGCGCAAGTCACTCGAGCCGCTTCTGGCGACGCCTGTTCCGCGCTCGAGCCTGATCCTGGGAAAAATGGGCGCCACGACCGCGTACATGCTCCTTTCGCTCGCGCTGACGCTGATCTGCTTTACTGTCGCCTTACCCTACATGTCGCTTGACGAACTTGGCATGAGTACGTCTTTCGGCCTGGTAACGGCGTTGACGGCCTTCCTGGTGCTTGTGCCGTTCGCGCCTCTCGGTGCGGCGCTGATGACCGTCGTGGCGTCCTTCACGAAGAGCTACAAGGAAGCCCAGAGCTACCTGGGGTTCGTCATCCTCGTACCGACCCTGCCGTTGATCGTCGCGTCGATTCTGAACGTGCGGCCCTCGCTGGCGCTCATGGCCGTTCCCAGCCTCAGCCAGCACCTGCTCATCACCAACCTGATCCGCGCGGAACCCATCGAGGCGCCCATGCTGGCGGTATCCTTCGCAACGACGCTGCTGCTGGGCGCGCTGCTGGCCTATGCGGCCGTTCGACTGTACGAGCGGGAGCGCATCCTGGGCTGAGCCGAAGCTCGCCGAGCTACCCGGTTACACAGCCAGCAAGGCCTCGGCAGGATCTGGTCGAACGGCCCCCGGGAATCCGGCGAAGGCGCTTATTCGTCAGCATCGTCTCCGTCGGTGACTTCTTCCACGTCAAGCACCAGTCCGTTCACGGCGGTGACGCGGACCGGCGTTCCGGCGGGCAGTACCGCGTCCGCAATCGGGTTTGCGCTCCAGCGTTCGCCTTCAATTCGCACCCGCATCAGTTCGCCCGTGTTGTTCTCAACGATCCCGCGCTTGCCCAGCATGGGGGCTTCGACCGCGGGAGAATCGCCCAGGTATTTCCTGAGTGCGCCGCCGGAATCTTCGATGATCAGTTCGCGTGCGACGAACCCGGCGATGGCGAGCACCACCAGGGTCAGCAACAGGCCGCTAAAGAGTTCCACGGTCGTCCAATGCCCCTGCCTGAAATGGTTCTGTGTCCGGAATCCCGGCGCCTAGTGCCCCCAGGCACGGCGTGAGACCTCCGGACCGCAGCCGATGCCGATCGGTTCCAGTTCCGGCATGTAGACCCATGCACCCGTTCCGGTGAAGGTCTCCGCCAAATACTCCGGGTCCTCGACGCGAAAGTCGATCAGCAGCCGTGTACGATCTTCGCTGAGCCTGAACCACTCCGTGACCCACCGCTGCGTGCCGGCCGGGAAAAGTTGGAGCGGGTGAACGGGCTTGAACCGTCGACCTGCACGTTGGCAACGTGCCGCTCTACCAACTGAGCTACACCCGCGCAAAGACTGGCGCCCATTGTAAAACAGTCCGCCCGGATATTGCATCAGGTCCTGCGGCGAGGCTGCGAGTCCCGCGGCGTGTCCGCCAATCCTACGGCGCCGCGGTGCGGTCTCGCGTTTCTTCGTAGGCGTCCAGAAGTCCGGCCCGGACCGTTTCCACTTCGACCAGGGGCTCCTGCCGGTAGCGGTCGACTTCCTCGGCGGTGTACGGCTCGAATTCCGCAGGCATGTCTTCGGCGCTGAAACGATAGAGCATCCAGTTCATGAGTTCCGCCAGTTCACCGTCGGGAATGATCGACAACGAGACTCCCGGCACGCGCACCAGGAATTCCCTGCCCCCTTCCACCGCAAGGAACTTGCCGGCCCCGGCCAGGGTCGGAATTTTCCCGGGCGTCGCCTGGCCGTCGGCCAGGTGGCATCCCTGGCAATGCAGGATGTAGTTGAATTGGGGCGAACCGGCCGCCCGGGAGTCCGTCGCCGACAGCCCGAACCACAGCGTCAGCATCACGAGCGCGGCCCACGCTCCAATGGAGCGGCCGCGCCGCCGCACCCCGAACGGCGACGCCACGACTGCCGACGCGGTCCGCACGGCGCCCGCTCAGCCGTCAGCCCGTCCCAGCACCAGCGCAACGGTGCTGTTGTAGGCCGTGGTGCTGTGGGCCAGGCACCAGTTGATGTTGTTCGACCGGGCGGTGACGTAGGCGGGCATGTCGTCTTCGTTGTTGTTGCAGAAGCACTGTCCGCACGGGCTCTTGCCGCAGCAATCGTTGTAGGAAATCAGGTAGTCGTTGCCGTCGGCCGGGTTCCGGCAGGTGCCGATCCAGGTGACGGCGGACATCTCGGTTCCCGGCGGACAGGACGACGCCGACCCACCGCAGCACGGCGACATGAAACCGTCGATGGAGCAGTAGCGCCAGTAATTGCAGTTCGTGGGATCGCCTTCGCCCCCGTCGATGTCGGGGTCCTTGAATCCGGCATCCGCGGCCTGCGCCGACGCCCGGGACAGCGGCAGCAGCGGGATGGATGCCGCACCCACCAGCAGTGTGCCCAGGCGAGTCAGAAAGCTGCGGCGCGACGTCAGTCGGGCCAGGTGTCTCGCGCCGGTTTCGAATTTGCGGTCAAACCAGTTCGCTGGGTCCATGTCCAATCCTGTTCCGTAAGTTGCTGCCGTGCCGGAGCGAGCCTGACGCCCCGCCACTAGGCGACCTCCTCTTCCGCCGCATTCTCCGCGGCATCTTTCGCGGCATCTTTCGCGGCCATGTAGTCCTGCAAGGTTGCCACACCCCGCTCGTTGGCTTCAAACAGACTCTCCAGGTGCTCCCGGGAGTTCACGAGCCCGGTCGATCGAATGATGCCCTCCGGATCGATCAGCACCGCATGGGGCAGACGCCCGACACGGTAGCCCAGACCCAGTTCAGACGAAAGCAGGTAGGGAAACTGCTGCAGCCGATACTCCGAGACAAACGCCTCGTGCTCCTTGCGCGCGCCGTCACTGGCCAGAAACACGTTCAGCCATCTGCTTTCCCCGCGCGCGATGGACTTGAGCGCCGGCAACAGCGTCTTGCAGACGGGACATGTCGGCGACAGGAAGAACAGCAGCGTGCTGCGATCGTCCGACTGCCTGCCCCCGACCCGGTGCTCAAGATTTGCAAGATCGCTGACAGTGAACTCCGGCGCCGTTTCGCCCGCCTTCGGGCCGCTGCCGACCACCAGGGCGCCCGCCGGAGCGACCCGCTCGTACAGCACCCCGATCTGCCGGACCAGCGCCAGAATGACGCCGCCCATGACCAATACGAGAATCCACAGCAGGATGTTTGATGCCAGCAGCGCGCCCGACACGATCAAGTCCTCAACCGCGCCAGGTCCGGTCCGTTGGCGATCAGCCGATCGGTCGCGACGTAGAGCAGCGCCGCCAGGACGATGGCCGCTGGACCCGTGATCACGTCGTACCAGACCAATGTCCTCTCGCTAACTGGCAGCAAGCCAGCAAGTGCCAGGAATGCCAGCGAGAGATTGCGCGCTATCAACCAACCGCTGAGAGGTTGATGGCCGCCGCGACCCATGCAGCCGCAGTCGATGAATCGCCGCCCTCTGCGCAGGTTTACACCGATGGCGCCAGCGTAGAGGAGCAACAACAGTGCGCTTCCAACCAGCGCGAAGCTCCGCATGGCAGGAAACGTCAGACAAAAACCCAGTCCCAATTCGAGACCGATCACGAAAACGGCCAAGACCGGGACAGCCTGTCCCGGTACAAGTCGATAATCGGCCAGAACGACTTCAAAGACCTCGAACCCGCGCAGTTTCTGCCCCGCAGCCGAGAACCAGAGCCATGCCAGGAAGAAGGCGATTACCAGTGAAATGATCGGATCCACCGTGGGCATTGCTACACGCTCTCGCCAGGAGAAGCCCCGTAGATTCGCATTGGCGCGGCGGTTGGTTCCACCATGGCCCACCGCTACCTCATCCGCAGCGACAACCACCCGCTGGACGGAGCATGCTGCAGTCGCTCGTGGAGATATTCCCCTGTCAGCGCGTGACGGACGGAAATCCCGGTACCGCCAGCCGAAACGAGCAACGGCCTGTCGCCCTGGGTGACCAGGATGTTTGAGGCGCCGTCGCCGCTGGTGGACCCGAGCGTGGCGGCGGCTCCCCCGCTCGCCGCGCTTTCCGGGCGTGCCTCCAACCGTTGCAGACGTTCGCGGGATGCCAGATCGAACGACCAGATCTCGGTTCCGTCCACGTCCGCGGGATCGTCGAGCGGTTCGTCGTTCTGCCGTGCCAACACATACAGACGACCGCTCTGCTGGTGAACGGTCAGGGGTTGGCGTCCTGCGATCCGCCAGTTCTGCTCGCGGTCGGATGCCGAAAGCAGCGACCAGCTCTCGTCGATTCGGGGCATTTCACCGGAGATGTCCACCGTATGGAGATACCCGTCGAACGAGACGAACAGCCATTCGTCCCCGAAACGCACGCCCGGCTCCCGGATCGGATCGGTCTCGGGGTCGAAAAACCGTTCGGTTCGCGCCTTGGAGACTTCCCGTCCGTCCTCGTCCAGGGTCACGGTCAACAGGTCGCCGTTGGCGCAGATCATCATGTAACTGTGGTCGCCCGCGGAGAACACCAGGCTGCAGCCGGGCGTGGATATCTCACCTACGAATGACTTGCTTTCGATGTCGACGACGCTGATTGAAGTAGCCGGCGTCAGGTTGAATACGCCCAGGAATCGCCCATTGTCCGTGAGCGCAAGCGTACCCTCGACTACCAGCAACAACGCACGCTTGGGAGGGATCACGACCTCTCCCGCTACTCCCAGCGTCGCCGTATCGAAGATCGTGATGGTGTCGGTTCGTTCCCCGCGGTTGCCGCGGGTATAGAACGTCTCGACCAGAAACAACGACGACCCGTCGGGAGAAAACCGAAAGGCAGCCGGCCGCCGGGTCTGGGCGACCCCGATCAACCCAAGGAAATGATCATCGGTGACATCGACCAGGCTGTAGTCGACGAACACCCAGTCCCGTTCGGGCTCCGGCAGTATCTCCGAACGTCCGAACGAGTCGAATTCCTGGGAGGCGCAGATATTGGCGGCGGCGGCGAACGCAAGTCCGGTCAGGATCGGAAATGCGCAAATCGGGTGTCTTCGTGGCGTCATGAGGTTGGTGTTTCGATGAAGGCAGAGGGTTCAATTCCAGTATACGCTGCCGGTCCGGCTGAAACGACGGCCTCGTACGGATCGGTGAGTCCATAACAGGGGTTTATTCGGCAGTGCACCGATCTCCGTCGAGCATGTGCGACAGTCGGCGAAGCCCGCTACGCAAGACCCTGCCATCGGAAATTGCCAACTCGCTCAAACAACGCCGAAAGTACTCAGGCCTGCCCTCCAGTACACCGATGGCTTTTCCCGTGGACTCGACAACCACCTTGCCATAGGCTTCGGCCGCACGCCGCAGGCCGGCGAGCGCCGCATCGCCGCCCCAGCCCCTGATCATGAACGCGATATCGATGATATCGCGGCTCAGAACAGACTGGTCAGCCCAGCGGTCCGCATTGGCAAGAAACTTTTCGGCGAAACACGAAACTGCATCCAGAGACGGAACCGGCAGTTCCGCCGCCTGGTCCGCATCGAGCCGGATCCTTCCTTCGGAGATGATCTCGAACTTGACGGGTTCGCCATCGAGTTCCATGAAGGTCCGTATGCCGTACCGGTCCGCGCGAACCTCTCGAGCCAGGGAGATCGGCGATTTGAGGATCGCACCCAGAGAAGATTGCGTGATCGTGTTGCGCAACTTTCGATAGCCCGCGATGTCCGCACACAGAAAGTCAATGTCGGCGGACTGCCGGTATTCGCCCAGCGAAAGCACCATTCTCGTACCGCCGCCAAAGTAACAGCAGGCATCGACGAGATATTGCGCATCCAGCGCTTCCAACGCCCTCCACACGAGGCGATGCCGCGGGCGCTTGAACTCAGGCGTTGATGACGCCATTGCCATGCTCCTGCGTCAGTTGCGCAATCATCTCTCGTTCCCCGGGGTCCATGCCGTTCTGGTCCACGTGGCGCCAGTTGCATTCGTAAAGCTGAAATGCCTCGGCCCGGGTCATGTACCGTCCGGCGCGATTCCACGCGATCAGACGCAGATTCTCGTAATCGTCGATGCAAAGGACCTCGCGGTCGATGAACGCCTGCAACGCGTCCACGAAACCGGCTCGTTTGCCGCCGGCCTTCAGCTTCTCCGCAAGCCGGCGCGGCAAACGCAGCTGATACGTGGCGAGGCCGCGCCGTTTTTCCCGCGCCCGTTGCCGCCTCTTGGCCAGGCGCAGTTGTTCGCGACGGGCCGCAATCGCATCGTCGTCCGTCACGCTGTCGTTCCGCGAATTCATAATCGCCCGTTCCGGATGACTTATGACATGTCATTCTACACAAACACCGTTTATCCGATCGACACCTGACGGAAGTATCCGCAGTCTGGCCTCATGGTTGCCGACTTCCAGCGCGTCGACGAAGACGCGAGGTTTCGCGCGCAATTGGCTGGGATACTTGAAGCTCAGTCGTTGCCGATGATCGTCGGCCAGGAGGCCTTCACGTATTCCACCATCGACCAGAGGGTCAGCCCGGCCGCGGCCGCCAGCAATACCTGGCCGATGGGATAGACCGGGATGCCGAAGGACGGCGTCTGGTACAGCATGAAGCCGATGCCGAACATCTGCAGGGCGGTCTTCCACTTGGCGAAGTAGGTGACCTTGACGGCAGCGCTGGAACCGAGCTGCGACATCCATTCACGCAAGGCGGACACCGCGATCTCGCGGCCGATAATGATGGCCGCGAACAGTGCCAGATACCACGTCGGATCGTTATGCAGCAGCACGATCAGGGATGTGGACACGAGAAGCTTGTCCGCGATGGGATCGAGGAATTCGCCAAACCTCGAGGCCTGATCCAGTTTGCGGGCCAGATACCCGTCGAACCAGTCGGTTACCGCCGCCAGACCGAACAACACCCCGGCCGCCTGTCCCGCCCAGTCCGCCGGCAGGTAGTAGATCAGCACCACCAGCGGGATGGCGACGATTCGGAAGGACGTGAGCAGATTCGGTATGGTCAGGGGCATCGCCGAGCGCCGATCAGTTACCGGACTCCCCTTCCTGCCACCCTCGCGAGAAGTGTTGATGAGTCATCCGGTTCAATCGGAGTGTACATGCTCGTATATCAGCTTGGCCAGACGGCGGGAAATGCCCTTGACCCGTGCGAGGTCGTCGACTCCGGCGCGGGTTACCGCCTGCAGGCCGCCGAACTGGCGCAGCAATTCGCGCCGCCGCTTGGGGCCGATGCCGGGGATACCCTCGAGGGGCGATGCCGTGCGCCGTTTGTGACGCCGTGCCCGGTGACCCGCAACGGCGAAACGGTGCGCTTCGTCGCGCAATTGCTGAACCAGGTACAGGGCAGGTGTGTTGGAGGGCAACTTGAGCGGTGTACGGCGGCCTTCCACATAGAGCCGTTCCCGACCGGGATGCCGCCCCGGCCCCTTGGCAACCGCGACCAGGCGCATCCCGCCCGATCTGAGTTCGTCGACCGCCGCGGCGGCTGCGCTGAGTTGCCCACGACCGCCGTCGATGAAGAGGACGTCCGGCACACCGGCCTCGACCCTGGTCAGGCGCTTGCACCATCGTTCCAGGGCCTGGGTCAACGCCGCATAGTCATCCCCTGCCGTGATGCCGGCAATGTTGAACCGCCGGTATTCGGACTTCATGGGCCCATCGAGGCCGAAGACCACGCAGGAAGCAACGGTCGACTCACCGCTCGTATGGCTCACGTCGAAGCACGCCAGCCGCTGCGGAATCTCGCTCAGCTTGAGGCAGTCCGCCAGCGACCTGAACTGGCGGGCGATCACGACTCCGGATCGTCTTCTCGCGGCCGCCGAATGGGCCGCGTTGGTCAGCACCATCTGCACCCACGCCGCGCGGTCCCCCCGCACCCGGTGCTTGATCTGCACCTTGCGCCCTGCCCTGCCGGAGAACATTTCCGCGAGGGCGTCGACATCGCCTACCGGGTGACTGGTCACGATTTCGTGGGGCGGTTCGCGCCGGCCGTAGTACTGGAGCAGGAATCCCCGCATGATTTCCCGATGGGTGGTTCCGTCCGCCGCCCTGGGAAAGTGGCTGCGCGACCCGAGCAGGCGCCCGCCCCGGAACGACATGACGGCCACGCAATTGACGCCGCCGTCGCTCACCAGCCCGATGGCATCCAGGTCGCCGCGGGACCGGGTCACCAGTTGCTGCGCTTCCACCGACTTGAGCTTGGCGATCTGGTCGCGGTACTGGGCCGCGCGCTCGAAGTTCAATTCCGCCGACGCATCTTCCATCCGGTTCACGAGAACCTGGGTGATCGCCTCGCTGCGCCCCTGCAGGAACATCATGGCGTGCTCGATATCGCGCCCGTAGTCCTCCGCACTCACCAGGCCCACGCACGGTGCGGTACAGCGCTGGATCTGGTATTGCAGGCAGGGGCGCCGGCGGTGGGCGAAATAGCTGTCCTCGCACTGCCGGACCTGGAACAGCTTCTGTATCTGATTCAGCGTCTCCCGGACCGAACCGGCGCTGGGATAGGGTCCGAAAAGGCGTCCGGCGGCCCTGCGCGAGCCGCGGTAGAACGACACCTGGGGAAACGCCTTGTCGGTCCGCACGCGAATGTACGGATAGCTCTTGTCATCCCGCAGAACGACGTTGAAACGGGGCTTGTGGCGCTTGATGAGGTTGTACTCCAGCATCAGCGCATCGGCTTCCGTGGCGGTGACGGTCACCCGGATGTCGGCCACCCTGGCAACCAGGGCCATGGTCTTTGCATCGAGGGGCCTGCCGCCGAAGTAGCTTGCGACGCGCTTGCGCAGGTTCCGGGCCTTGCCCACGTAGATGACCCGGCCCTTGCCGTCGAGCATCTGGTACGTGCCGGGGCGCTGGGTGAGACTGCCGGCAAAGACCCTGGGATCGAACGCCGTCATCCCGCCGTCCGCCGCGGTCAGTGACTGTTGTTCAACTGTCCGGCGATTCGCAGCGCGACTTCCATGGCCTGTTCGTAGTTCAGGCGCGGATCGACCTGGGTCTTGTATGCCCTGGCGAGATCGGCCTCCCCGAGCCCCCGGGCGCCGCCCACGCATTCGGTCACGTTTTCGCCGGTGAGTTCAAGGTGGACCCCGCCCAGTATGGTTCCCGCCTCGCGGTGGATCCGAAACGCCGCCTTCAGCTCTTCGACGATTTTGTCGAAACGCCGCGTCTTGTAACCCTCCCGGGTGGATTCCGTATTGCCGTGCATGGGATCGCAGATCCAAAGTACCTGCGTACCGGTAGCCCGCACAGCCTCGATCACCCTGGGCAAGTGTTCGTCGACCTGCGCCGCGCCGAACCGGGTAATCAGCGACAACCGACCCGGCTCGTTTTCCGGATTCAGGTACTCGATCAGTTTCTGAAGCTGTTCGTTGCCCGCGGACACGCCGATCTTGATGGCGATCGGGTTTCGGATGCCCCGGAAGTACTCCACGTGGGCGCTGTCGGGATCCGCGGTGCGCATCCCGATCCAGGGGAAGTGAGTCGTCAGGTTGTACCAGGCCTGCCGGTGGGCCAGAAACCGCGTCTGCGCCTGCTCGTAGGGCAGATGCAACCCTTCGTGGCAAGTGTAGAACTCGACCCGCTGGGTTTCGATCGACTCCCCGCCGATCAGTTCGTAGAACTCCAGGGAATCGGACACCGTTTTCACGAGCTTGTGGTATTCGGCCGCCATCGCCGATTCGCCGACAAAATCCAGGTCCCAGTTCTCCGGGTGATGCAGGTCCGCAAAACCGCCATCGATGAGCGAGCGGACGAAATTGAGGGTGAGTGCCGCCCGCTCGTACCCCCGCAGCATGAGCGTCGGGTCCGGTTCCCGATCTTCGGCGTCGAAGGCGCTGCGATTGACCAGGTCCCCGCGGAAGCTCGGCAGCGATTGCCCTTCGCGCACTTCCTCGTTGGCGCTGCGCGGCTTGGCATACTGCCCCGCCATTCGACCCACCCGGATTACGGGTTTCTTCAGGCCCGCCGTCAGCACCAGCGACATCTGCAACAGTATCTTGAGCTTCTGGACGATGATTTCCGACCGGCATTCGTCGAAACTCTCGGCGCAGTCGCCGCCCTGCAGCAGGAACGCCTTTCCTTGCTGCGCCTGTGCAAGCCTGGCCTTGAGTTCCTCGATCTCCCAGCTCGTGACCAGCGGCGGCAGCCTGGACAATTCGGCAACAGCCGCCTGCAGTCGGGCCGGATCCCTGTAAAGCGGCTGCTGGGCGGCCTGGCGGTTCTGCCAACTTGCGGGGCTCCAGTCCATCAATGGTTTTGTCGCGGCCATAGGGGCGCGACTATACACCGCTGGCGCATATGCAGAAAACCGCATGCGTGTTAAATGTGTGTTGAAATCGGCGCGATGGGATCGCCGGTTCCGCCCGGACCATGCTGGCATCGGATCCGAACCTGGCTGGTATTACGCCCGGACCACGCCGGCATTGCGGCCGAATAATGCCCGAATTACGCCCGAACAATGCTGGTATCATGTCGCCATGACCCGCATTGGCCAGCATCCCGCCCGCCCGATCCCCTTGCTGCGGCGTGGATTGGCCCTGCTGTGCCTCCTGGCAGGGTCCGGGGTCTGGCTGCACGCTCAGGAGCCGGACCCGGAGGCCGAGGCAGCCGCGACGGAATCCGTCGCGGCGGAGGATTCCGGTGCGGCCGCCGATAGCGACGATGGCGCTTCCGAAGCGTCCGGAGACGAGGAAATCTCCGGAGACGGGGAACCGGGCGGCGCCGAATCGGTCGAGGACGAGGACGCGCCGTCCGGGGATGAGTCTTCCGGGAGCGGCGGGATCGTAACGCTGCTGCAAATCCAGGGCGCGATCGGGCCGGCCACCGCGGATTTCGTCACGCGCGGCATCGAGACGGCCGAAGAATCCAATGCGGCCCTGATCGTGCTGGAGATGGATACCCCCGGCGGGCTGGATACCGCCATGCGCGAGATCATCCAGGGCATACTTGCGTCGGAGGTGCCGGTCGCCACCTACGTGTGGCCCCAAGGGGCGCGCGCGGCGAGTGCCGGGACCTATATCCTCTACGCAAGCCACATCGCGGCAATGGCGCCTGCGACCAATCTCGGCGCGGCCACCCCGGTGGCCATCGGCGCGCCCGCGCCGGCTTCGCCAGCCGATCCTGCGGGCGAAGAGCAGGAAGCGGCCGAAGCTGACGAGGACGCGGGCGCTTCCGACGAGGACGGCGAAGCGGCGGAAGGCGGCGACGAAGGCTCAGCCGACAGCGGAGACGCTGACAAGGACGACAGCGAAGCGGCCGGCGCCGAAGCCGACGACGCTGCGGACGGCGTAACCGAGCCCTCGGACCTGATCCCGGCGCCGGCGACAGCCACCGAACGCAAGGCCATCAACGACGCGGTCGCCTACATCCGGAGCCTGGCGGAACTGCGCGGCCGCAACGCCGACTGGGCCGAAGACGCCGTGCGCGCGGCGGAGAGCCTGAGTTCCTCGGATGCGCTGGAGATGAACGTCATCGACCTGATCGCCGACGATCTGTCGGATCTCCTGCAGCAACTGGACGGCTGGGAAGTCGAAATCGACGGGCGAACCGAAGAACTCGACACCACCGGCCTCATCTACGAGCGCATCGATCCAGACTGGCGCACCCGGTTGCTGGAAGTCATCAGCAACCCCACCGTCGCGTACATGCTCATGCTGCTCGGGATTTACGGGCTCATCTTCGAGGGCTACAATCCCGGCGCCATCGTTCCGGGCGTCGTGGGAGCGATTTCGCTGCTGCTGGCTCTGTTCGCCTTCCAGGTACTGCCAATCAACTACGCGGGGCTGGCGCTTATCGCTCTCGGGGTCATCCTCATGGTTTCGGAATTCCTCGTGCCGAGCTTCGGCGCCCTGGGCATGGGCGGGATCGCCGCGTTCATCTTCGGATCGGTGATCCTGATCGATTCGGACGTTCCCGGCTTCGGCGTTTCGCTGCCGCTCATCGTCACCATCGCCGCCAGCGGCGCCCTGGTCCTGCTCGGCATCGTGTGGTTCGCGGTGAGGTCCCGGGACCGGCCGGTGGTGAGCGGTCAGGAGGAGATGGTCGGGGCGCGCGCCGAAGCCCTGCACGATTTCGGCGCCCGCGGCCAGATATGGGTGCATGGCGAACGCTGGACCGCAAGGACTTCCGCACCGGTGACCACGGGCCAGGCCCTTGAAGTCGTCAGGGTGGAGGGACTCACGCTGCACGTAAGGCCCAGAGACTCATCGTAACCGGGGTCTCGGCCCGTATGAGGATTCAATGTCACCAGGCACCCGACCGGAACACGGACCCAACCTGAACAAGGATTCAACCTGACAGACAAGGACAAACCATGTTTTTCCAACTCCCCACCTACCTCATCGCCGCTGCGGCGCTGTTCGTCTTCAGCGCGATCAAGGTTCTGCGCGAGTACGAGCGCGGCGTGATTTTCCTGCTTGGCCGGTTCTGGAAGGTCAAGGGCCCGGGCCTGATCATCGTCGTTCCGGGCATTCAGAAGATGATTCGCGTCGACCTGCGGACCATCGTGATGGACGTGCCCACCCAGGACGTCATCTCCAGGGACAACGTCTCGGTGAAGGTCAGCGCGGTGATCTATTTCCGCGTCCTGGACCCCGAGAAGGCGATCATCCAGGTGGAAAACCGGGTCGAGGCCACCAGCCAGTTGGCGCAGACCACGCTGCGGTCGGTGCTGGGCCGGCACGAACTGGACGACATGCTGGCCAAGCGCGACAAGCTCAACGCGGACGTGCAGGAAATCCTCGACCAGAACACCGAAGCGTGGGGCATCAAGGTGACCAACGTCGAGATCAAGAATGTGGACCTGGACGAGAGCATGATCCGCGCGATCGCCGCGCAGGCCGAGGCGGAACGGGCGCGGCGCGCCAAGATCATTCACGCCGAAGGCGAACTGCAGGCCTCGAAAAAGCTGGCGGAGGCAGCCAATACGCTCTCATCGGAATCCCAGGCCCTGCAATTGCGCTACCTGCAGACGCTCACCGAGATTTCCAGCGAGCGCAACACCAATACCATCGTGTTCCCGCTGCCGATGGACCTGGTGAAACCGATATTCGACCGGCTGGAGGCTCCCGGGGACTGATCGGTTCTCCCGATCGCGCACGCCATCCCATAGGCGCGGCGCGTGCCGTGCGCATGGGTGGCGCCTAACCGATATTCGAACGCGTATACGCCGTCAGGCGGTGCGCTTGGCCGGCTCGCGGCTCTCCATGTAGGCGGCCAACTCGCCCTGCCGGGTGTGCAGGGTGTGTAACCAACGCTGGCCGCCGGAAGTGAATCCGGCCCAATAGCCGATCTCGACGATTTCCGGCTCCGAGAACTCCTCGCGCAGTTGGCGCCAGAGCGCCTCGTCGGCCCGCTGGGGATCCCAAAGGATCGCTTCGGTGTAGCGCAGCGCCGCTTTCTCGCGGCTGCTGAACCGGTGGGATTCCTCGAACTTGAGCAGTTCGCTCAGGCGGTTGTCAGGATCTTCCTTCGCCCCACGGGCGCCACCCTGGTTGCTTCAGTAGTCGCAGTTCAGGCTGTAGGCGATGTAGGTGCGGACGAGTTCCTTGAGATCGTGCTCCACAAAGCCGACTTCGGCCTGCTTGTCGAACAACAGTTTGCGCGTCATGGTGAAGGCGCGCATCACGTCCGGCTGGTGCGCGCGAATGGATTGGTTCTCTGGGCCCGGCCGACCCCGCTCGATGGACTCCTCGAGCCACTGCCTCGCCTCCGGGTCGGCGATTTCATCGGGCGCCAGGTAACTGATGTTTGCCATTGGCCTCTGCTTTGGTTGAGTACATGCCAAGTGTAGGCGGCCTACCGCGAAAATCAACCGATTCACCATGCTCGTTTCGCTTTCACCCGCCCGTTTCGCTTTCACCTCGCCCGTATCGATCTTACCCAGCCTGGTTTGCACCTACCCTGACTGTTTCGCCCTTACCCTGCCCGGTGCGCACTTACCCCGTCCGTTTCGCCTCTTGCCAGAGTTCTTCCAGGGCCTGGATATCGTAGCTGGCCCAATCCCGTTGCTGTGCATGCACGAGTCCCTCCAAACGCCGAAACCGGGTCTCGAACTTCGCATTCGCCTCCCGCAGGCAACGTTCCGGGTCGAGCTTCAGGTGCCGGCACAGGTTGACCAGAGAAAACAAAAGATCGCCCATTTCTTCGGCCAGGTGGGCCGGGTTGCCGGCAGCGCATGCCTCGTCGAGTTCGGCAAGTTCTTCATCCACCTTTTCCCGCACCGTTGCGATGTCCGGCCAGTCGAAACCCACCCGGGCGGCGCGTTCGGTAAGTTTCGTGCTGCGCTGAAGTGCCGGCAGCGCTACGGCAACGCCGTCGAGCGCGCCAACCTCCGCCGAGACCGAATTTGCTGGTGTGTCCAAACCTGCCGTTGTGTCCGAACGCGCCGATGTGCCCGAATCTGCCGCTGCGCCCGAACCGGCCGATGTACCCGAATCTGCCGCTGCGCCCGAACCGGCCGATGTGCCCGAATCTGCCGTTGCGCCCGCAGCCGCACCGCCATCCCGCGCCTCGGCCACTGCCGCGCTCCGCTCCATCGCCTTGATCTGTTCCCAGGCCCTGGTTTGCCCTTCCGCCGTGTCGACCCGATCCGTCCCAAAAACGTTGGGGTGCCGCCGGACCATCTTGTCGCAAATGCCCTCCACTACGTCTGCGAAATCGAAAGCGCCTTCCTCCTCCGCCATCCGGGCGTGGTAGACCACCTGCAGCAGCAGATCGCCCAGTTCGTCCCGAAGGCCGTCGACATCCTCCCGCGTGATCGCATCCACGACTTCGTAGGCTTCCTCCAGCGTATACGGGGCGATGCTTTCGAAGGTCTGCTCCAGATCCCAGACGCACCCGCCGTCCGGATTCCGAAGCCGGGCCATTATTTCCAGTAAATTGGAGATATGCCGTTTATCTTGTTCTTTTACCGTCATAAATCAACGTCAGAAACTGTACAAGAATGGATGCGGTCGCTCCCCAGATCCGATGTCCTCCGTAGTCGATTTCGTACACGCGGATGCGAGTACCGAGACGTTCGCGATGGGTCGAACGGATATTGCTCTCGTCCAGCAGGTACTCCAGGGGCACCTCGAAGACTTCGGCAACCTCGCGTCCATCGGCCACCGGCCGGTAGGCGGAGTCCACGAACGCCACCACGGGGGTGACCAGGAATCCGGTGACGGTCAGCAGGTCGTCCAGACAGCCCGCGACGGTGATCAGGCGACGCTGCATGCCCACCTCCTCCCCGGCCTCCCGGATGGCGGCCGCTTCCGGCCCGTCGTCACCGGCATCGATTCGGCCACCGGGAAAGCTCACTTGGCCAGGGTGGTCCTTGAGATCCGGCGAGCGTTCGGTGAACAGCATCGTCAGGCCCGCCGGCCGTTCGATCAGGCCCAGCAGCACGGCGGCCGGACTGCGCCGCCGTTCGAGCAACTCCAGCAGCGGCGGCGAGATGGGTCCCTCCAGCTCCTGCCGCATGCGGGCCAGCGGGTCGCCGGAACGCGGCGCATTGGCCAGCCGCGACCGGACATGGGCGCGCATAGCCGCTATTGCGTCGGCGTCGGCGTCGGCCGCTGCGCCGGCGCCGGCGCCTCCCCGGCCGGGCGCCCCGCCGGTCCCGATACGATGTGAGACTCCCGCCACGGGCCGCTAACCCTTGATTCCTCCGCGAGTCAATTCCGACGGGTTCAACAACGACTCCAGCGCTTCCCGGCCCAGGTCGGTCTCCTCCACCGCCACATCGATGATGGGCCGGCACTCCCGATACGCCCGCTTGGCGATGGCGGCCGCCTTGTCGTACCCGATCACCGGATTGAGCGCCGTGACCAGGATGGGATTTCTCTGCAAGGCGCCCCGGATGCGGGACTCGTCGACCGAGACCCCCGCGATGGCCTCATCCGCCAGGAGCCGCGCCGAATTCGCAAGCAATTCAATACTTTGCAAGAGATTGTGCGCGATGACCGGCAACATCACGTTGAGCTGGAAGTTGCCGGACTGGCCCGCCACCGCGATGGCCGTGTCATTGCCGATCACCTGCGCCGCCGCCATGGCCGTAGACTCCGGCACGACCGGATTGACCTTGCCGGGCATGATGCTGCTGCCGGGTTGCAGTGCGGGCAGCCCGACTTCGCCGAGGCCCGCCAGCGGACCGCTGTTCATCCACCGCAGGTCGTTGGCGATCTTCATCAGGCTGACCGCGGTGGTCTTCAACTGGCCGGACAGTTCCACCGCGGTATCCTGGCAGCTCAGCGCCTCGAAGTAGCTGTCGGCCGGCCTGAAGGCGATGCCGGTGCGCTCGGCGAGACGGGCGGCGGTCCTGACTCCGAACTCAGGGTGCGCGTTGATTCCGGTACCGACGGCCGTACCGCCCTGGGCAAGCGCGCTGAGCCGCGAGAGAACGCCGGCAACCCGTTGATGGCCGGCACCGATCTGCGAAGCCCATCCGCCCAGTTCCTGATCGAATCGCAGCGGCATCGCATCCATCAGGTGCGTGCGCCCGGTCTTGACGATCCCCGACAACTCCTCCGCCTTGCGCCCGATGACGCCCGACAGATGCTTCAACGCCGGCAGCAACGATTCGGTGAGACCCAGCGCGGCGCTCACGTGAATCGCCGACGGAATCACGTCGTTGCTGCTCTGCCCCATGTTGACGTGGTCGTTGGCGTGGATGGTCTGCCCGTTCTTGCGGCTGGCGAGGTTGGCGATCACCTCGTTGGCGTTCATGTTGGAACTGGTTCCGGAGCCTGTCTGGAAGACGTCCACCGGGAAATGCGCGTCATGATCGCCTTGCGCCACTTCCAGCGCGGCGGACTGTATCGCATCCGCCCTGTCCGCAGGCAACAACTCCAGATCGTGGTTCACGGAGGCAGCCGCCCACTTGATCAGGCCCAGGGCGCGAACGAATTGCCGCGGCATGCGCAACCCGCTCACCGGGAAATTGGTCACCGCACGCTGGGTCTGGGCGCCCCAGAGCGCTTCGGCCGGCACCTCCAGCGCGCCCATGCTGTCGTGTTCGATTCGATAGTCGGTTGTCATCGCATCTCCCTGCCCGCGCCCCGTCAGCCGGGCGCCCCGCCGGACTCGGTGCGGCGCGGGCCTCCCGCTGCGAACGGCGAGGATCGGTTATCCCGGAGTAACGGTGTATGATGCGCACTCTGCTGCTGCTTGTATAGGGATGCCGAGCACGCCGGTGGATCCTGCCCGCCTCTTCGCGCTGTCACCGCTGGATGGACGCTACGCGTCCGGGACCGCGCCGCTACGCCCGTATCTTTCCGAATCCGCGCTCATCCGCTACCGCACGCAGGTGGAAATCCAGTGGCTGCGGCACCTGGCGGCGGAACCAGCCATCAATGGCCTTGTGCCCCTCGAAGACGATGTCGATGCCGCGCTGCAGCAAGTACTGGACGACTTCGATCAGCACGACGCGCAACGGGTCAAGTCCATCGAAGCCGAAATCAACCACGACGTGAAGGCCGTGGAGTACTTTCTGCGGGAGAAACTGGCGGAGATTCCGGGCGATGCAGCGGGTTTGAGTGCCTACCTGCACTTTGCCTGTACCTCCGAAGACATCAACAATCTCGCCTACGGCCTCATGCTCCGCGACGCCCGCGAAGAGGTGATGTTGCCGCGATTTCACGCCCTGATCGATCATCTGCGAGCGATGGCGCACGGACTCGCGGACGTGCCCATGCTGTCGCGCACGCATGGTCAACCTGCCTCACCCACCACCATGGGCAAGGAGATGGCCAATTTCGCGCATCGCCTGTCGTCCCAGGCAACGGAGTTCTCGGACGCGCGAATCCGGGGCAAGTTCAACGGCGCCGTGGGCAACTTCAATGCCCATCTGGCCGCTTATCCCGAAGCGCCGTGGCGACGAATCAGCACGCAGTTCGTCGAATCCCTCGGTCTTGAGAGCAACCCGTACACGACGCAGATCGAGCCCCACGACTGGATCGCCGGATATTGCCATGCGCTGCTCCGAACCAACACCGTACTGCTCGACCTGTGCCGCGATGTCTGGGGCTACGTCAGTCTGGGCTATTTCCGGCAACGTGCGGCGCCGGGCGAGGTGGGTTCATCGACCATGCCCCACAAGGTGAATCCCATCGACTTCGAGAACGCCGAAGGCAATCTCGGCGTCGCCAATGCCCTGCTCGGCTACCTGGCGGAACGGCTGCCCCAGTCCCGCTGGCAACGGGATCTGAGCGATTCCACGACGCTGCGAAATCTCGCCGTTCCGCTGGGGCACAGTCTGCTCGCAACCGAGTCCTGCGTGCGCGGTCTCGGCAAACTCGAAGCGGACCGGGAGCGATTGCAGGAGGATCTCTCGGCCAATCCCGAAGTGCTTGCCGAAGCCGTGCAGACAGTCATGCGCCGCTACGGCATTGCCGATGCCTACGAGCAACTCAAGGCGCTCACCCGCGGCCAGTCCATTGAGCGCGAGGCACTGGACGAATTCATCGCGGGGCTGGACATTCCCGAAGAAGCGCGGGCCCGGCTAGCCGCCCTGTCCCCAACGGACTACGTTGGCCTCGCCGCGAAACTGGCGGGCAGAGTTTAGCCTGTATCCGGGTTTGCGGCCGAGCGCCTCAACCCATGCGCGGATAAACAATCAGGATCGCCCGCCATTCTGCCGTTGGGCGTAGAATTTGCGCATGAAACCTGACGGACTGGTCATCGTTGCCCTGTCGGGCGGTGTGGACTCGGCAGTCAGCGCCATGCTGCTGCGCGACGCGGGCTATCGCGTGGAATGCCTGCACATGAGCAACTGGGAGGATGACGGCTACTGCGAGGCCGCACAGGACTTCCAGGATGCGCGCCGCGTCTGCCGGCACCTGGACCTGCCCCTGCATCGGGTTAACTTCTCCGCCCAGTACAAAGAGCTCGTCTTCGCGGATTTCCTGGATGAATTGCGCCGGGGGCGCACCCCCAATCCCGATGTGCTGTGCAATCGGGAGATCAAGTTCGGCACACTATGGAAGTACGCCCGGCGTCTCGGCGGGAAGTGGCTCGCGACAGGACACTATGCGCGCCTTAAGCGCGCAGAAGACGGCCGGGTCGAACTGCACAAGGGCAAGGACCCGGGCAAGGATCAGAGCTACTTCCTGCACGCGCTGGAGGAAGATGACTTCAGCCAGGCGCTGTTCCCGCTGGGCGAGATCCTCAAGGGCGACGTACGGAAACTCGCCAGGGACGCCGGACTGCCGGTCGCAGAGAAAAAGGACAGTACCGGCATCTGCTTTGTCGGCGAACGTCCGTTTTCCCGTTTCATCGGCGAATACCTGCCCACCAATCCCGGCGCGATCAAGGACTCGCAGGGGCGAACGCTCGGCAAACACCAGGGACTGGCCTTCTACACCCTCGGCCAGCGCCGCGGGCTTGGCATCGGCGGACAGGCGGACTGCCCCGAGGGCGCCTGGTACGTCGCCCGCAAGGACCTGGACGCCAATGAACTGATCGTGGTCCAGGGGACGGAGCACCCGGCGCTGTACCAGGACCAACTCACCAGCGGACCAACGCACTGGATCAACGGGCCGCCCCCGGAATGGTCCGGTGACCTGCCCTTCGCCTGCGGCGCCAAGACCCGTTACCGCCAACCCGATCAAGCGTGTACCGTGACGCGCCGGCCCCACAGTGGCATGGAATTGCAGTTCGAACGGCCGCAGCGCGCGGTCACGCCCGGGCAGTACGTTGTGCTCTATCGGGGCTCCCGATGCCTCGGCGGTGCGACGATTGAAGCTGCGGGAATGCGGCAGGACATCACGCAAGCTCATCCAAGTCAATGATGGCAATACCCATTGCCTCAGCGGCGATGATCATCCGGCGATCGTAGCTGGCGAGTCTGACGCTTTGTCCTTTCTCGCGCAGATATTCGACCGACGCCAGATGCAGGGCGTCGAGTGTACGCACCGGTATCGGGAACGGGTCCAGGGCGCGGGCGAGCAAGGGTGGAGCGAGTTCCAGCAGCGCGATGCGGCCGATCAGGAGCCGAGCCGCTTCACCGTGCGAATCCGCAAGCTCACGCGTATGCAGACGTGTCCAGACCTCATACTCGAGCAATCGACTGGCAATTGGTGAATCGGCCCAAAGAGATGCGGGCGGACGGCGATCCTCCGCGAGCAGTTCCGCCAGCGCAACGGAAGTGTCAACGTAAATCACCGATCGCTTCTGTCGCTATCGAGGTCGCGGAGAATCTCGCTCAAGGGCGCCACCGGATGAGATGCCGGCAAGGGAGCGCCGGGCGGAAACACGGGGAGGCGCAACCAGCCGTTGCGCACGGCATCGGCCAGGAATGCATCCGCGAGCACAGGACTTCTGGTCGGTTCCGGCGGATGGAGTTCAGCGACGACACGATCCCTGTCCGTTACCAGAACGGTTTCTCCGGAAGCCGCCAGGCGTACGTACTCGCTCAGGCGGTTCTTCAACAATTTTATGCCAACGGCTCGCATGAAAGTGAAAGTAGTCTCTGGTAGCTACATTGTCAATGCAGGCTCAGAAAGCAGTGCCGTGCAATTCCCCGACAAGCGGCAGTTGCTGGACGGTCCCCTGCTCGCCGCGCACGTCACGGAGACGGCCGGGCGCGTGGTGGCCGTTGCGGTGACGCAATATCCCGAAACCGCCGACTGGGAATGGAGCGTCGCGCTGATCGACGACCCGGAAACGCGGTTGGCGACCGAAGTAGCGGCGATGGTCGCGGTGACCCTTCCCAACAGCCGCGCCGGAGAATCCGAATCCGACCTGATGGGCATCGAACTGGCGGCGCGCGCGGGCTACGACCCGACCGCCGGTGCCTCGCTGTGGCTGAAGATGGAGGAAGAAGGCGGCTCCATTCCCCTGCAATTCCTGAGCACCCACCCGAGTCCCGACAACCGCCGCGAAGCGCTGCCGGAGCTTGGGGCGCAAGTTCGTCCGCTCATGCCGGTCGTACCGCCCGAGCCCTATCCCATCGAGGTCTTGACGGCGAACTGACGCTCGGCCAAACGCACCTCCCTCTCACTCCACCATTTACACTATGTCAGATATGACATATCTTGGTCGTTGCTAACCAGTCCGAACGACAAGCCGCTCGTATGGATGCACGATGAGGTCAAGACGCCTCCGTTTTCCACGCTGGCGAGGATCGAGGCAGGATTTCTGCTGCGGCGCTTGCAACGAGAGTACGACCATGGATAAGCGCAAAAGGGCAAAGTTGGTAAAAAAGGGGTGGAAAGTCGGAACAGTTGCCGAGTTCCTGGATCTCTCCGCCGAGGAATCCGCTTACATCGAAATGAAGCTCGCCCTGAGCGAAAAGCTCAAGGAGCGGCGAGTGCGCAAGAAAATCACGCAAGCCCAGCTCGCCAAAGCGATAGAATCCAGCCAATCGAGAGTTGCGAAGATGGAAGGCGGCGACCCCACCGTATCAATCGACTTACTGGTCAAATCGCTGCTCGCACTCGGCGTATCGAAGAAGGAATTGGGCCGGACGATTTCGTAGCCGATACTGGTTGTAGTCGGTTGTCGCTCACCGCTTCGTCGGTACGGGAAGCGCTCGTATCCATTCCCGGTCAACACGGCGGTCAGGCCGGCCGTGGCGATCAAATGAAACAGCATTGAAAATCGCAAACGTCGCTCTCCAGCATGAACACGAATGGGCGCAATCTCCGTCGCTGGCTTCGGGACAGGCGTCTGGACATCGTCATGCTTCAGAAGACCGGCAAGGAGGAGCATTACCCCAGCGAGCAGCTTCGTAGTATCGGTTACAGGAGTGAATTTCTGGGCAGGAGGTCCTATTTGGACCTCGGGGCCGCCATATCGAGCAACTGTAGCCTGCCGGAGCCTGAAGTTTGCGTTCGCCGATTGATCGCTCTCGCGGGCGTACGGCAAGTAATCCCGAAAGCCACGCTGCCGTCGACCTTCCGGTTTCGGGGTTTCATCAGGTCGTTTCAGGGAGTTTGACAACTCTATCGACTGTCCGTAGCCGTTCGAGTATCATCCCATCCTGCAACAACACGTAGCTCGTTAGGTCGGGTTACCTGCTGAATACAATAGCCCGTACGACCAGATGCGGAGTCATGACCCGCATTGGCGAATAGGCAGGACTCACCTTTACGTGTTGTTGCAATGCCCGGCACCCTTTGCCGGGAAAACGCGACAACACGGAGACCTACGCTCATGGCGTCCATAGACCTGGACGATGACGTGACGACCCCAGTGAACTCGATTCCGGACTCAATTCCGGATGAATTGGCGTCCCGTGGAACTCTTCTATTGCAGGCCATCCGGCCGTCAACCTACCAGGAGAAAATACCATGCTACGACCGTTACCAATGATGATCGCGATTTGCGCAGCATCCGCAATCAGTGCTTCTGCATGGGGGCAGACCCGCCCTGTTGTGGCAATTGGACCCATAGATATTGCGGCTCAAAATATCTCCTGCGATGGCTGGGACCGTGCCAACTGCAACGAGGACTTGGCGCTCGGTTTCCGTGCCATGCTCGAAACATCGATGACGCGGGCCAACAAGATGGACGTCATGGAGCGCGGGCAGATCGATGTCCTGCTCAACGAACAGGGGATCGGTCAGCTAGGTTTGACAGATGCGGGCGGATCGATCGGCGGCCTCACGGGCGTGAATTACTTCGTCTACGGAACCATCACAAGTTTCGGGGCTGCTCAAAGTGGCACTAGCATCAGCGGAAGCGAAGGCGTGGGTGGACTCTTCGGCGGGCGTACCGGTGGTGCGTTCGGTCGAGGTGCTCAGTCGAGCAGCGTCCGAGTAACCATGGGCGTCGACCTGAAGGTCGCGGATGTGTCTACCGGACGGCTGGTAATGGCAGACATGATGGACGCGTCAGTGGAATCGGGTTCTTCATTCTCAATAGGAGGCATCTCCCAGGCGGAAGAAAGCGCCGACCCGTTCGCGGACGTGCAGCGCGTGCTCGCTGCCAGCATCTCGGAATCGATCGTGACGGCACAAATACCCATGAGGGTCATTCAAGTTCAGGACGACGGTACCCTGATCGTCAACTACGGAGACGCAGTTCTGGCTCCGGGCCAGCAACTGGTGGCTTTTGAAGTCGGCGAACAGTTCGTTGATCCGGACACCGGCGAAGTTTTGGGGTCAGAGGAAACCGAGATCGGCAGGGTGGAGATTACGCGGGCCGAAGCACGATTCTCCCGAGCGACAATTGTTGGTGACACCTTCAACGCAGAGGGCGCGACGCTCAGGCGACCGGTCGATTAAGGTAGTTGATACCCGAGTGAGGGATTGGACACCTGGAGGGTCGCGGTTGCCCGTTGGCGAAGTTCGGTCACAACCGCGACGGCAAGCGAGGCAAGCAGCAGATCGCCATTGGGCTGTTGTGTACCGGGGAGGGTTGTCCGATCGCCGTGGAGGTGTTCGCCGGCAACACCGCCGATCCCTCCACGGTGCCCGCGCAGGTGGCCAAGCTCAAGGAGCGGTTCGACATCGGGCGCGTCGCCCTGGTGGGCGACCGGGGCATGCCGGCCACCGCGCGCATCCGCCGGACGGTGGCGCCGGCGGGGCTGGACTGGATCTCCGCGCTGAAGACCGCGGATCTGCGCAAGCTGCTCAAGCCGCTCAACGGCGGGCGCCCCGCCCCGCTGCGGCCCGAAGAGCCGCAACCCGACGCGGTGGCGGAGATCCTCAGCCCGGACTTCCCGGGCGAGCGTCTGGCGGTGTGCCTCAATCCGCGCTTGGCCGAGGAGCGCGCGCAAGCGCGAAGACCTGCTCAAGGCCACCGAGGCGATCCTGGAGCGCATCGCCGGGATCGTGCGCCGCAAGGGGTCCAAGCTACGCGGGCTGGAGAAGATCAACCGCCGGGTGGGGCGGGAGGCCAACCGGCGCAAGGTGGAAAAACACTTCGACATCGCGGTGACGGACGAGGACCTGATGTTCGAGCGCAATACCGGGAAGATCGCCGCCGAGGCCCGCCTCGACGGCATCCACATCGTGCGCACCAGCCTCGATGCCGAGGACCTCGATGCGCACGGGGCGGTGGCCGCCTACAAATCGCTGTCGCGCGTGGAGCGCGCGTTCCGGAATCTGAAGAGCGCCCGGCTTCAGGTCCGGCCCGTGCACGTGTACAACCCCGAGCGGGTGCGCGCCCACGTGTTCCTGTGCGCCCTGGCCCGCCACGTGGAGTGGCACCTGCGGCGGCGGCTGGCCCCGATGCTGTTCGAGGACGACGACCCCGAAGGCGCCGACGCCCAGCGCGCCTCGCCCGTGCAACCGGCCCGAACCTCCGAACGGGCGCGCCGCAAGAGCGCCACCGGGCGCACCGCCGAGGGCCTGCCCGTGCACAGCCTGCCAAGCCTGCTGGATGACCTGGCCACGCTGATGCTGAACACCGTGCATCTGCCGGACAACCCCGAGAACCGCTTCAACGTGGCCACCCGACCGACCCCGCTACAAAGACGCGCCTTCGAACTGCTCGACGTCGATCCGGCGAAAATGTTCCCCGTACGCGTCCAGGTTCAATAACGCTAACCGACTGAAACCATTACACTATCCGCCAAATTGGCGCGTGAAGTTTCGCCTAGACCGCTCCGGCGTCACTCCCGCACACGACTTGCAGGGGCCGCGCTGAACTCCGATTCCGCCAAAATTACACATAGAACAGGATGGCGTTATGCGCCAGAAATTGCTCCCAACACGAGCTTATGCTGCAGAACGCCGAGGCAGCTTCAAATACCGAGTCGACACCGCCCCATCAACATCCCCCGTCAGCCCTGCGGACCATCTGATACCCTATTCGCATGGCAGCAAAGATCGCAGTCAATCCTTTCGTTCCCGGTCGTGGGCAGTTGCCTCCCTACCTGGCGGGCCGGGAAAACGAACAAGATGCTCTTGGCGATTTGCTGACCTATCTGAAGGCTGGCAGAGGCACTCCGAGGGATGCCGTCTTGATCGGCCCCCGCGGCAACGGCAAGACGTCGCTCATGCGGTGGCTCCAACTCGAAGTGCAGGGCAGTCGTCCCCACATGGACCACCTCTGGCTGACCCCCAGCGAACTACCGAACCTCGACGCGCTCGCAACCAGCCTGGTCCCGCCGCGCCGTTTCGCCGCGTTGCGCCCCCGGTCGCTGTCGTTTTCCGTCGGGGTCGGTCGATTGGGATGGGAGCTGGGCGGCCGGCCCGATGCTCTGGGCCCCTTGCTCAAGGCCCGATGCGCGCGACGGCCGCTGGTGTTGCTCCTGGACGAGGCTCACACATTGGAACCGGGCCTGGGCCGAATCCTTCTGAACGTGAGCCAAACCGTTTCCGCGGAAGCGCCGTTTCTGTTGGCGCTGGCGGGGACGCCCGATCTTCCGGAGCGTCTGAACGCGATGTCAGCGACGTTCTGGAGCCGTTCCGAACGGCTCGGCATCGGTCGGCTGGACGAGAGCGCGGCGGCGGCGGCCTTGACGCGGCCGCTATCGGAACTGGAATCGCCCATCGCGTTGGACGATCAAGTTCTGGGTCAGGCGGTAAGTGAGAGTCAAGGCTATCCTTATTTCGTACAGCTTTGGGGCGCGGGACTCTGGAAGGCGGCAACGGATGCCGGTGTCAAATCCATCGACGCCGACACCGCCGCCGTCGCTGCCAAGGCTTTCTCCCTCAAGCAATCGTCCTTCTACCAGGACCGCTACGGGGAACTGGAGCGGCGTGACCTGCTCAGCGCCGCGGAACGCGTGGCGCTGGCTTTCGACGGACGGGAGACCTTGACGAGCCGCGAATTCAATGCCGCCATCGCGGCACCCCGACAGATGAATCGAACTGGCGGGCCGGCGCGCAGGGTTCGAGACGAATTGTCCGAGCTTGGCTATGTCTGGAAGCCGCCCGAAGGGGAGAATCTCTGGCACTCGGGGATTCCCAGCCTGATGGATTACGTGAAATTGCACGGAAGCTGGGTATGCTAGACTCCGCCGCGCCGATTCGGTGCCGCCGGTGTCGTTATTGTCCGCTCATGCTGACAGAACCGCCTGAATTTCATCCTATTGAGATCGTGACGGCGAACTGAGGCGTCACATACTCAGCGCTCAAAAGCTGGCTCATTCAAACCGGGACACACTGGTAGAAGAGGAATTGAGACGGCATCGCAACCGCGTGTCAAGTCTTGCGTTTTGCAAGTCTGGATCACGCGTGCACTGCGCCCGCGCGCCGCTTCGCGGTGGTCTGGTTTCGTCGCGCCTGCGCAAGCTCGTAGCTCGCCTGCATCCGCATCCAGTGATCGGCGGTGCCCCAGCCGATGTCCTCCAGCGCCAGCGCCATGTTCGCCGACACGCCCGCCTTGCCGTTGAGCAGCCGCGACAGCGTACCGCGCTCGCACCCGAGGCACGCCGCCGTTTCGGTCACGTTCCAGCCCATGTCGTCCATGCTCTCGCGGATCAGTTCGCCCAGGTGCGGCGGGTTCAGCATTGGGCCAGCGCGCTCGCCTGCAATGTCGTTCATGGTCAGCACTCCCGTTCGGTCAGTGGTAGTCGATCAGGTCCACATCCACGGCTTCGCCGTCCTTGAAGCGGAACACCACGCGCCAGTTGCCGGAGACGCGAACACTCCACTGGCCCGCGCGGCCGCCCTTCAGGGGATGCAGCCGGAAGCCCGGCGCGTCGGCGCTGCGCGGATGCGTCGCCTCTTGCAGCCGGAGCAGGATGCGCTTGAGCCGTGGCACCAGTCCCTTGTGCCTGATCCTCATGCTGCACTGTAATGCGCCGCGCCACACGCCGCAAGCGTCCGCGGCGCCGTCATGACTGCCGACGCCGATGCGCGATGGTAACTTGCGCAAGGTTCGGCCCGGCGCTACGGGACCAAGTGCAACGGTTCCTGGGTCGCTCAGGTAACGTGTGAAGCCGCACCGCCGCCGACACAGCGGACGGAGTGAATGACGCTGCGGCTGATCGAGACTTCCTGCATTGATTGGTTCCCTCGTGCTTCCCATACTACGGACCGGAAGCCGCGCGACGGTTCGGGACCCTATCCCTCAAGCGCGCGGCGGGTGCTGCCGCTCAAGCGCCACTCGGGCTAAGTGCCGGATGCATAACGGCTTTCATCGCCCGACGGATTGACCGGTCAGGAAGCGCGATAGCGACGCCCTTCGGCGGGGTGGGAACCACACTTCACGCACCTCGGCCTTGCTATAATCCGCGCCGCCGCCCGACGGTTCGCGGCAGTGCAATCGTCAAGTCGAACCAATACTTGAGGAACCCGCAGATGACCGATTCCTTTGGAGCCCGTCAACGCCTGACGGTGGACGATGCCGGCTACGACATCTTTCGCCTGGATGCCGTTGGCGATGAGCGCGTTCACCGGCTTCCCTACACGCTCAAGATCCTGCTGGAAAACCTGCTCCGCCACGAGGACGGCTCCACGGTACCGGCGAGCGATATCCGGGCGCTGGCGGCCTGGGACCCGCAGGCCGAACCCGAAACCGAGATCGCGTTTACCCCCGCGCGCGTGATACTCCAGGACTTCACCGGCGTGCCCGCCGTCGTGGATCTCGCGGCCATGCGGGATGCGGTGGTCAAGCTGGGCGGCCGGGCGGCGGCCATCAATCCCCTGTCGCCGGCGGAGCTGGTCATCGACCACTCCGTGCAGGTGGACCACTTCGGCACGCCGGGGGCGCTGCAACGCAACAACGCCATCGAATTCGAGCGCAACAGGGAGCGCTATTCATTCCTGCGCTGGGGACAGCAGGCGTTCAGCGACTTCAAGGTGGTGCCTCCGAACACGGGTATCGTGCACCAGGTCAACCTGGAATATCTGAGCCGGGTGATCTTCGACAGCGAGCGCGACAGCCGGCGCGTCGCCTATCCGGACACTCTGGTAGGCACGGATTCCCATACCACGATGATCAACGGCCTGGGCATCCTGGGATGGGGCGTGGGCGGCATCGAAGCCGAGGCGGCGATGCTGGGCCAGCCCATCACCATGCTCATCCCCCAGGTGATCGGCTTCGAACTGCGGGGCGAACTGGCGCCGGGCGCCACGGCGACGGACCTGGTTCTGACGGTCACCGAAATGCTTCGCGGGAAGGGCGTCGTCGGGAAATTCGTGGAATTCTTCGGCGACGGCCTGGATCATCTGCCACTGGCCGACCGAGCCACCCTGGGCAACATGTCGCCGGAGTTCGGCAGCACGTGTGCGGTCTTCCCGATTGACGAGGAAACCCTGCGCTATCTGAGGCTGTCGGGGCGTTCCGACGAGCGGGTGCGCTTGGTGGAGGCCTACGCCAAGGAGCAGGGGCTCTGGCGCGGCGAGGCGCGTGCCCGCTACAGCGACACGATGGTTCTGAATCTGGAATCGGTGGAACCGTGCCTGGCCGGACCCAAGCGGCCCCAGGACAGGATTCCGTTGCGCGGCGCGGCGGCAAAGGTCTCCGAATTGACAATCGCGGCGGGCAGCGAGCGAGGCGATGCGCCACCGCCCGGTCCGACAGTGACGCGCGACGGCGAGGAGCATGCGCTCACCGACGGGGCGCTACTGATCGCGGCCATCACGAGCTGCACCAACACCTCCAACCCGGTCGTGATGGTGGGCGCCGGACTGCTGGCGCGCAACGCCGCGGCCAAGGGGCTGAAGTCGAAACCCTGGGTCAAGACCTCACTCGCCCCGGGTTCCAGGGTGGTCACGGAATACCTGGCCAAGGCCGACCTGCTGAACGACCTGGAGGCACTGGGATTCAGTGTCGTCGGCTACGGCTGCACCACCTGCATCGGCAATTCCGGCCCCCTGCCCGCGGACATCGCCGAGGCGGTTCAGTCCACCGGCCTGATCGGTTGTTCGGTGCTGTCGGGCAATCGAAACTTCGAGGGCCGCATCCACCAGTTGGTGCGCATGAATTTCCTGGCCTCCCCTCCCCTCGTGGTCGCCTACGCCCTGGCCGGCAACATGAGGGCCGACCTCCATCGCGACCCACTCGGCGAAGATGGGGACGGTAATCCCGTCTACCTCCGGGACATCTGGCCCAGTTCCAGGGAGATTCACGAGCTGATTTCCGAGAACATCGACGCGGGCATGTTCGCCGCCAGTTACGCCGGGGTCTTCGACGGCGACGAAAACTGGAACGGGCTGGAGGTGGCCACCGGCGAGACCTATGCGTGGGACGAGGCATCCACCTACGTCAAGAATCCGCCCTACTTCGAGAACATGGCAGTGCAGCCGGAAGGCATCGAGGACATTCGCGGCGCGCGCGTACTGGCGCTGCTGGGCGACTCGGTGACCACCGATCACATTTCGCCAGCCGGCGCCATCGCGCTCGACAGTCCCGCAGGTCATTACCTCCGCAGCCTGGGCGTGGAACGGAGGGACTTCAATTCCTATGGATCCCGGCGCGGCAACCACGAGGTGATGATGCGCGGGACATTTGCCAACATCCGCCTCAGGAACCAGCTTGCGCCCGGTACCGAGGGCGGGTGGACGACGCACATCCCCAGCGGCGACCGGATCAGCATATTCGACGCTGCCATACGTTACCGGGAGTCCGGCACGCCGCTGGTAGTCATCGGCGGCACGGAGTACGGCTCCGGCTCATCCCGGGACTGGGCGGCCAAGGGGACCAAGCTGCTGGGCGTCGAGGCGGTCATCGTGCAGAGCTACGAACGAATCCATCGTTCCAACCTGATCGGCATGGGCGTGCTGCCCTTGCAGTTCCTGGACGGCGAGGGCGCTGCCACGCTGGGCCTGGACGGCACGGAAGTCATCGATGTCAAGGGCATGGGCCGGGGCCGGCCAGAGCGTGTGACGGTCCGCGCGAGCCGCGACGACGGCACGGCGATCGAATTCCAGGCCCAGGTGCGCATCGACACGCCCAAGGAGTGGGACTACTACCTCAACGGCGGAATCCTGCACTACGTGCTGCGGCAACTGGCCGACGCGGACCGCGCGGCCTGACGGCGACAGGCTCTACTCCACGTCCGCCTGCTCCGCTGGTACCGAGCCGTCGGGCCAATCGCTGAACGGGAATGGCTGTTCCTCGCTGGCAAAGGTGAGGTAAGCCACCAGCTCGTAGGAATAGATGGCCAGGCTGGCGCCGAAGCCGGCAAGCCGCTCATTCCGCTTGCCGCTGAACAAGAGAAACAGGACCTGCAGAATGATCACGGCAAAGACGACCAGCCGGGTAATGCTCCAGAGCGCCACGAACAAGACCATGAACAGCAAACGCAACCACGAATCCCGTGAACTGAGATGCTCGCCGATCCCGCCTTCCCGAGACCTGGAGTCGCTGTCAGACTCCGGAGGTATATGGTCCCGCGGAGGCTCGTCCGGTGGAACGTGGTCCAGCGGCGGCTGGTCCGCCGGAGGCTGTTCAGGCGGCGGTTCGTCGGGTGGCGGAGCATCCGGCGGTGGTTGATCCGGCAGCGGCTGGTCCGGCAATGGGTGGTCCGCTGGTGGTCGGTCCGGCGGGGCGGCGTCTTTCTTTCCCCCGTCGGGCGGCGATTTGGCGTCACTCACGGCGTTTTTCCTGTCTTGAATTTTCCCTGGAGATCGCGGTCAAACAGTCGCGCACAATGCTGTTGCGGGCTCTGCCCGACCGCGAAAGATCAGGGTGAATCATACTCTTTTCCCGATATCACGTGGCTGAAGGCTCGGCACGCACCGCCGACAGCCACCAGGCGCGGACACTTGGGTTGTCCATGTCGTGCTATGGTGCCGCGATTTCCCGGAACATGGACCATGATTCGTCTGACAATCAGCCTCACTGAAGGGACGCACCGCGCACTGGTGGAAGCCGCAGCGCGCCAAGATCGCTCGACAGACTCCATCATTGAGGAATGCTTACGGCTGCGCGGCATTCGACCTTTCGAGAGCGCCGGGGAGATCATCGCCAGAGCGAGGTATAACGCCAATCTGGACACGGACAGTGCAATGGCCCTGGCCGTGAAGGAAACAGTGAGTTTTCGCAAAGGACGCTAGACGTTCAATTCTGTAGTTGAAGGTCAGAGAGGATGATGGATTTGGTCGATATCGGCGCCAACCTCACGCACGAGAGTTTTGATCGGGACCGCGCCGAGGTGCTCCGGGAAGCGCGGGGCGCCGGTGTGCGACGAATGGTCCTCACCGGGACGTCGTTGACGGAAAGCGTTCGGGCGCTGGAACTGGCCAGAGCATATCCCGGCCAACTGTTCTCCACCGCCGGCGTTCATCCGCACAACGCCAGCGGCTTTGACGCGTACAGTGGTGACGCGCTGACTGGCCTGTTGGCACAAGAGCAAGTCGTCGCAGTTGGCGAGTGCGGGCTGGACTTCTACCGGGACTTCTCTCCCCGCGACGCCCAACGGCATGCGTTCCGCGAGCAGCTCGAAATCGCTGCGGATACCCAGTTGCCCGTGTTCCTGCATCAACGCGACGCCCACGAAGAGTTTGTGGGGTTGCTGCGGCCGGCTCGCAACCGCCTGTGCGGTGGTGTCGCCCATTGCTTCACCGGCACCGCAAGAATGGCGCGCGACTATCTGGACCTGGACCTTTACATCGGTGTTACCGGCTGGCTCTGTGATGAACGCCGGGGCGGCGATCTCCTGGATGCTGTTCGTCACCTGCCCCTGGACCGGGTGATGATCGAAACCGATGCGCCGTATCTCCTGCCCCGGGATCTACCTAAAAGACCTCGCGGACGGCGAAACGAACCCCGGTTCCTGCCACACATTCTTGTGCGATTGGCGGAGGCCATGAGCCGTTCCGTAGAGGAAGTTGCGGAAGCCACCCGCAGAAACGCGGAGCAACTGTTTTCATTACCTTCGAATCAGACTGACAAGGACTTTGATCAATCCGAATAATCAGATTAATAAATCGTTTTATCTATCTGTTTATTAGAGTTTATCTGTCTGAAGATTAACGCCACTGATCAAGCATGTCCGAGAACACTGTGAGGTCCGGATCGATGGACTCGTAACGGCTCGGCAACTCCAGCAGCGCGGCCAGAGACGCTGGGACCGGAACGGACGTGCCCGCTGCCGGCTCCACGATATTGTCGAACTTGGCCGGGTGGGCCGTGGCAACGACGATCCAGGAGGCTTCGGAACAGCGCGCCAGCGGAAGTTGGTCGTAGACATTAAAGCCGGTGGCGGTGTGCGGGCACCAGACTCTCTCCAGGCGCTCGTGGTCTCGGGCAATCTGCTGCCGAATGGCGGCATCGTTGACCGGATAGGCTTCCACGGAGCTGCGCAGTTCGGCGAAATCGGGCACCAGGTGCCGGAGGCGCTCCATATTGCTGGGATTGCCGACATCCATCGCGGAGGCCAGGGTCTGGATGCTGGGACGAGGTTGCCAATCCCCCGTCGCCAGGAATTCAGGCAGTACCCGGTTGGCGTTGGTGGCCAGAATGATGTCCCCGATGGGCATGCCCATCGCACGCGCCCAGATGCAGGCCAAAGCGTTGCCCAGGTTGCCGGTGGGCACGATGAAGTTCGCGGGCCTGCGCTCGGTCCGCCAGTGCCACAGGCTGGCTGCCGCATGGTAGACCACCTGGGGCAGCAGTCGGCCCAGGTTGATGCTGTTGGCGGCGCTCAGGCGATGACGCACGTTCAGGGACGGGTCGGTGAACGCGCTCTTGACCAGGGTCTGGCAGTCGTCGAAGGTGCCGTTGACCTCGAATGAGCGAACATTATCCGACCAGCAGGTGAGTTGGTGCTTCTGCCTCGGCGAAACCTGCCCGGCAGGAAACAGCACTCCCACTCGCATTCCGCGGCGGCGATGAAAGGCGGCGGCCACCGCCCCGCCCGTATCGCCCGAAGTGGCAACCAGAATGGTCAGCCAGCGCTGGTCTTCCGGTTCCAGCAGCGGCAGCGACCGCTCCATGACGGCAGCCAGGAATCGCGCTCCGACGTCCTTGAACGCCGCGGTAGGGCCATGAAATACCTCCAGTACCCACAACGGCCCCCTGCCCTTGTCCACGGGAACGAGCGGCACAGGAAAATCAAGCGCTTGCGCGCACAACGATCGCAGATCGGGCTCCAGTGGCGAACCGGCGGCAAAGGGCGCCAGTAGCCGCGTGCCGATGTCCTCCAGCGTATCGCCCTGAATGTCGTTCGGGTCGAACCGGGGCAGGTCTTCGGGAACGTAAAGGCATCCGTCCGGCGCCAGGCCCTGGCTGACGGCGCCGATGAAGTCGGTCTGGTGCGCGCCCCGCGTGCTCCAGTATCTCATTGGTTCTCCGGAAACCATGCCGTCGGGAACCGAATCGTACGCGAACGTGTGTTGCGGAGTCGTTGAGCCTCCCTGTACCCATGCTGGGTCCGTACCGTGCGCGCGCGTGTGTTGAAGCGGCGCATGCGATCAGGCGTGGTTGGCGCCTAGCATGCTGCACAGGCGCAGGATGTCGGCGAAGATGCCCGCCGCGGTGACGTCCGGCCCGGCGCCCGGCCCGCGAACGATGAGCGGATTGTCAGCGTAGCGCCGGGTCACGAACTGCACTACGTTGTCGGTAAGGCTGATTCCGGCGAAGGGATGGTCGCGCGGGAAGGTCCGTAGCGCGACCTCAGCCTCTCCGCAGGAAAGATCCACGTCGGCGACATAGCGAAGCACCCTGTTTTCCCGTTCCGCGGCCCTGAATCGCTCCGCCATCGAGGCGTCGAAATCCGCCAGCCGATCGAGAAACTCGTCGACCGAGCTTACAGCCTCACTGGACAATTCCGCCGGAACAAGACTCTCGACTTCGATATCCGCCAATTCCAACTCCAACCCGGCCTCCCGGGCCAGGATAACGGCCTTGCGCGCAACGTCCATGCCGGACAGATCGTCCCTGGGGTCCGGCTCCGTATAGCCCTGAGCGCGGGCATCGCGGACAATCTCCGAAAACGGTCGCGTGGCATCGAAGACGTTGCAGAGATAGGCCAACGTCCCGGAGAAGATCCCGCTGATGCTCGCGATATCGTCGCCCGTCTCCACCAGGTCCCGCAACGTCTTGATGACCGGCAACCCCGCGCCCACGGTCGTTTCGTAGAGGAAATGGGTATTCGCGCTGCGGCAGATCGACTTGAGCCGGCGGTAATTGTCCATCGAGTCGCTGTGCGCGCGCTTGTTGGGCGTGATGACATGGATGCCGCGTTGCAACCAGTCCGCGTACCGGGCGGCAACGCCCGCGTCCGCCGTGCAGTCCACCAGCACGGCATGCGGCAGGTGTTCCGCCTGGACGTGGTCGACAAAGCGCGGCAGATCCATTTCGGACCCCTGCTCCAGCGCCGACCGCCAGTCTTCAAGGTCGACCCATCGGTCGTCCAGAGCCATGCGCCGGCTCCCGCCAAGGCCCCGGACGCGCAGATCGAGATTGAAGTCTTCCCGCAGACGGTCGACCTCCCCCGCCATCTGGTCCAGCAGCACGCTGCCCACGGAACCCGGCCCGATAAGGCCGATGGAGACGGTCTTCGCCGACAGATAGAAGCTGGCATGCACCGTGCGTAACGCGCGGGTCATGTCGGCGGACGAAATCACCGCGGAGATATTGCGTTCGGACGCACCTTGGGCGATGGCCCGCACGTTGATTCCCGCCTTGCCCAAGGTCGCAAAGAAGCGCCCCGATACGCCGGGGGTCCCGGCCATACCGTCCCCGACCACCGCGAGCACCCCGCACCCCGTGGTGATATCGACCTTCTGCACCTGCGCCTGGGCCAGTTCCAGCGCGAATGCCTCCTCGACGACGGACTTGACCAACTCGGCGGACTCCTCGGGTACCGCAAAACAGATGGAATGCTCGGAACTGCCCTGGGAAATGAGCATGACGGAGATTCCCGCGTCCCGCAGGGCGCCGAAGAGACGGTCGGCGGTTCCGGGCACCCCGATCATGCCGGAGCCCTCCAAATTGACCAGGGCGACCCCGTCAATGCCGCTGATGCCCTTGACGACGGTATCGGGTCCGCCCGGAGCCCCGATGATGCGGCTGCCCGGGTGCTCCGGATTGAACGTGCTGCGAATCCGGATCGGGATCTCGTGGGAAACCGCCGGCGCCATGGTCTGGGGATGGATCACGCGTGCCCCGAAGTACGCCAGTTCCATGGCCTCGTTGTAGGAGATCTCGTCGATGACCGTGGCTTCGGGCACGCGCTGCGGATCCCCGCTCATGACGCCATCCACGTCGGTCCAGATGTGCAAGGCGTCCGCCTTCAGCAAGGCGGCAAAGACGGAAGCGGAATAGTCGCTGCCGTTGCGGCCGAGGGTCGTCTGCAAGCCGTCGGAATTCCTGGCGATGTAGCCGGTAATGACGGCCACTCCGTCGAATCCCGGCGAGAGTGCCGCCGCCAAGTTGCTGCGGGTTTCCTCCCAGACCACCACGGGTCCCATTTCGCCCGGTTCCACGGTGAGCACATCCCGCGAGTCGATGAACAGTACCGTTCCTGGACAATCGGCGGGTCCTGCGGCAACGGGGAGGCCGGTGCCATTGCGAACGCCAGCAGGAGCGGCGGAATTTGCGGCATCGGGGAGACCGGCCGGAGCGGCGGCACCCGCGGTATCCGCGCGTATCGCCAGCAACGCCGACAGGAGCCTTGCCGACCACAACTCTCCGAAGCCCGAGATCATGTCCTGGCTGCGCCGCGAGGTGGCCTTGACCAGGGCCAGCGCTTCGAGAATCCGCCTGATGTCGCCTAGATCGGTCTCCAGTTGCTCCACGAACGGGGCCGCAACATCCGCACCGAGCAATTCCGCTGCCAATTCAACGTGGCGCCGACGGACCGCGTCCATGGCGTCTTCCACCGGCTGCTGTCGGGAAGCCCGGTCGATGAGGTCGAACAGCATGTCGGTGACGCCGCCCACCGCGGAGACCACCACACCGAGGTTGCCCGCCGGCTGATCGCGAACGATGCCGGCCACGCGCCTGAAGCAGTCCGCATCGGCCAGACTGCTGCCGCCGAATTTATGGACGGTCCAGCTCACGGGTTGTCTTCTGTCAGGCGCTGCGCGCGGCAGCGAGCTCGGCCCTCATCCGGCCGATGATGGCGGCATAGTCGTCGGTGCCGAATATGGCGGACCCCGCCACGAACGTATCTGCGCCGGCCTCGGCGATCCGCCGGATGTTTTCGGCCTTCACGCCGCCATCCACCTCCAGGCGAATCGGCCATCCGGACGACTCGATGAGGCTCCGGGTCCTTTCCACCTTGTCCATGACGCTTTCGATGAACTTCTGTCCGCCGAATCCCGGGTTGACGGACATCAGCAGGATCATGTCCACCTTGTCCATGACGTATTCCAGCCAGGTCAGCGGCGTTGCCGGATTGAATACCAGTCCGGCGCGGCAGCCCGAATTGCGGATGAGCTGCAGGGTCCGGTCCGGATGTTCGCTGGCCTCCGGATGGAAGCTGATGTAGTTGGCGCCCGCAGACGCGAAATCCTCGACCAGCCGGTCCACCGGGCTGACCATCAGGTGCACGTCGATGGGCGCCTCGATGCCGTGGTCGCGGAGCGCCCGGCAAACCATCGGGCCGATGGTGAGATTGGGCACGTAGTGATTGTCCATCACGTCGAAGTGAACGATGTCCGCCCCAGCGGCGAGCACGGCCTCGACCTCCTCGCCCAGGCGGGCGAAGTCGGCGGAAAGAATCGATGGAGCGATCCAGTAATCGTTCATTGGCACGGTTCAATCCGAACAGGGATGTCGGCGGCTATTCTGCCCGTAGTGAAGGGCGTGTGCCAACCAATCGCCATCCACCGCGCGCCAGCCGCCACTCGCCATCTACCACTCGCCATCCACCGCGCGCTAGCCGATTTCGCGCGCTGCGGCGGGGTGGTCCCGTTTTAGCCGGAAACTCAACAGAATCAGCAGCGCGATGAGAACGCTGACGGTGACCAGCGCCGCCCGATAGCCCGCCGCGGCCCCCTGCCCCGACGCGGCGAAACCTCCAAGGGCCGCCGCCCCTGCGATTCGCCCGATGCTCAGGAAGAGCGTCAGCAGGCCCTGACCCGCCCCGCGATGTTGCCGGGACGTTTCACGGATGACCACGTATCGCAGCGGCGCGCCAAGCAAGGCCGAAAGCCCGAGGCCGACGAGCGCGCCGCCCAGATAAAAGGTCTCAACCGTCAGCGCCGGCAACCCGAACACCAGCAACCCGCATACCACGAGAGCGAGGCCCGCCTGGATCACCTGCCGGGCGCCCCTGCGGGTCAGCAGCACCCCGGCAAGGGGTCCACCGATCATGATCGCCAGTACCAGCGGCACCAGCATGAAGCTGGCTGTATAGTCCTCAACGCCCAGCGACGTCACCGCCAGCGCGGGCAGGAACACCATGCCGGCTTCCGCCAGGCCCGTGCCCGCCGCGATACAACCCACCAGCCGCAGTTCCCTGGAGCGCAGGAGATCGGGATGCAGGACGGGATCCTCCGCGCGGGTTTCCACCTGCCAGAACAGCAGTGCCGAAACGAAGGCGACGACGAGGAAGGGCAACACCTGCGCCGAGGTCACGCTACCCGCCAATGCCGTCGTATCCAGTTCGCTGATCGACCATGCCAGACACGCAAGCACAATGCACAGCAGCCCCGTACCCGCCGCGTCGAACGGACGGCGATCGGGATCGCGGTCACCGGGCAGAATGGCCGCCGCCTGCCAGAACACGATTCCGGCCACGGGCAGATTGATCAGAAACAACCAGCGCCAACTGAATTGCAACAACACGCCGCCAAACAGCGGACCCACCAGAAAGGCCAGTCCGAAGACGGCTCCGATCAGTCCCAGAGCGGGTCCCCGGCGCGCGGGGAGAAAGGTATCGCCGATCACCGCGCTTGCCACGGGCAACAGCCCGCCCGCCCCGAACGCCTGTATCGCCCGACCCGCCAGCAGCAGCGGGAAACTCGGCGCGATGGCCACCAGGGCCGAACCGGCGGCGAACAGCGCAATGTCGGCCAGGTACACGGCCCGCCGGCCGTATCGATCCGACAGCTTCGCCATAAGGGGCGCGCCGAGAAGAGTGAACAGGATGTACACGTTGAAGACCCAGGAGAGCGCACGGCTGTCCACGGCGAATTCTGCCTGGAGGGCCGGCAACGCGGGGCCTACGATGGCAATGTCCAGCGCCCCCATGAACACGCCGGCAAACAGCACACCCAGGATTCGCCAGGAGCGGGCATCGCCCAATGAAATCAGTGGATTCATGTCCCCCGAAGCCGGCTTCACGCAGAAAAGCGCGTGAACTATACACAATGCGCGGAGTCCTCACCTGCGGCGCCTTTCCTGCGGCGCCTTTCCTGCGGCGCCTTTCCTGCGGCGCCACTCCTGCGGCACCACTCGTCCGGCACGCCGCGTCAGGGACGGACTCAAGACTAAGGTCCACGACTCGGTGAAGCGCCTGCCAAATTCCGTGCGCCCCAACAGCACTTGTTGCACAATCGAACCATCAACGACCCGCTTCGTGACTGAACACCTCCGGAATGAGGCTGAGCACAGGATCTTCGAACTTGACTATCCGCTCACACCGTGTACTGGCCATTGCGCTATGCGTCTTCGTCCAGTGCAGCGGTGCCCTGGGCCAGGAACCTCCGGGAGCGGCCATGAAGACCATGGAAGTCCGCCGCGTTTCCGATGCCGCGCCGGTTATCGACGGCCGACTGGATGAGGCGGTCTGGGAAAACGCGACCGTCGTCGATGACTTTCACCAGATTGATCCACTCGAGTACCAGGCCCCGTCAAACCCCACGCGTATCCTGGTCTTCTACGACGACGACGCGCTCTACGTGGGCGCGCGCATGCCCCAGACCCGCGAGGTGATCGGCAACGTTCTCCGACAGGGCCAGGAGTTCTGGAGCGACGATTTCCTTTCGGTGATCATCGATACGTTCAACGACAAGCGTAACGGCTATCGCTTCCAGGTGAATCCGAATGGCGTGCGCATGGAGGCCATTTACGAAAATACGACGGCGACCAACTGGGACTGGAACGGTATCTGGCGCGCCGCCGCCACGGAAGACGGCGGCGGCTGGACGGCGGAAATGGCCATCCCCTTCAAGTCGCTTTCCTTCAATCCGGACAACGACACCTGGGGCATCAATTTCACGCGGGATATCGGCCGGACCAATGAGACGTCCGGCTGGGTGTCGCGAAACAACAATGCAAACCCCAGTATCGCCGGCGAAGCGGTGGGGTTTACGGATATTGAGCTTGGGCGCGGACTCGACGTCGTACCGTCCGTCGTATTAAAGGGACACAAGACAGTCACCCCGGAGACCACTGACTACACCGCGGAACCGTCATTGGATGTCCATTACAAGGTCACCCCGTCACTGAATGCATCGCTGACGCTTAACACCGATTTCTCCGCCACGGAGGTGGACGACCGCCAGGTGGAGTTCACCCGCTTCAGCCTTTTCTTCCCGGAAAAAAGGGACTTCTTCCTGCGCGACTCCGACATCTTTCAGTTCGGGCAGATCGGATTCATCGGCAATTTCGGCGTCGGCCTCGGCTACACTTTCTCGCGCCCCGACCTCGAGAACGGACAACCGTTTTTCTCTCGCCGGATCGGCCTGAGTCAGGGCGGCCGTCCGGTGGATCTGAACCAGGGCGGCAAGTTGGCGGGACGCATCGGCCGCTGGAACGTTGGCGCGCTTGCCATTCGGCAGGATGAGTTCGAGGGCGTCGAGGCCACCGACATCCTCGTCGCCCGGGCCACGGCCAACATTCTGGAGGAATCGACGATCGGGGTCATCGTCACCGACGGCGACCCCCGGTCAAATCGGGACAACACGCTGACCGGCGTCGATTTTCGCTACTCGAATTCCCAACTTCCCGGTGGCAGGGTGCTGGAAGCGGATGTCTGGTATCAGCGCTCGCAGACCGAGGGGGTCCACCTGGACGACGACGCTTACGGATTCCGCGTTCGGGCTCCCAACAGGACGGGATTGCTGGGGAGCCTGGCAAGCAAGACCATAGAGAAGAACTTCTACCCCGCGCTCGGTTTCGTCAATCGATCCGGGGTGAGAAACCACGCCGCCAACTTCGGTTACATTCACCGGTTTCGGAATGCGCCGATACGCACGGCGTACTGGGGTGTCGACGCCGAGCGCATCGACCTTGTCGAGGGCGGACTTCAGACACAGGTGCTCACACTGCGAGCCCTGGAATTCGACACCGACGAGCAGTTGCGCGGACATGCTTACCTGCACGCGACACGGGAAGTGCTGGCCCGGCCCTTCGTGGTCTGGCGGCGAGGCGACGAGCAGGTGGTCATTCCCGCGGGCGACTATTCGTTCGACGGGGCCGAGTTTCAGTTCAGCACCTCCTTCACGCGGCCCGTGTGGGCACAAGTGAATTACAGCCCCGGGGACTTCTACGGCGGTGAAAGAGATCGTGTTTCAACGACGTTCGGCTGGCGCCCGTCAAGGCACTTTGTCACAACCCTGGGTTACCAGTACAACGACGTCACGCTGCCCCAGGGCGCATTCACGACGCGCCTGGTGCGGTTCTCGGCCGAGGCGGCGTTTTCGTCCAGGCTCTCCCTCGTGATGCTGCTGCAATACGACGACATCAGCGAATCCATGGGCATCAATGCCCGGCTGCACTGGGTGCCCCAGGCCGGACGCGAGGGGTTCGTGGTCATCAACCACAACTTCCAGGACTTCGACCGGGACAATCGGTTCAGCTCGACCGGGTCAGACCTGGCTTTGAAGTTCTACTACACGTTTCGGTTCTGACGCATGATTGCTGATTGGGGCCGTCGTCATGACGCACGCGGTTGGAACGATGGTTGTGTCCGATGGCAAGCCCACGGGTTTTCGCCCCGCGACCCGTTCCGCCGAAGTGACAAGCTAACGGTCCACGCCGCCCCAGATCGCCTCGGCCGTCGCGACCACCAGTTCCAGCTTGCGCTTCTGGTCATCCACCGTCAGCCTGTTGCCCTCTTCTGTGGAGGCGAACCCGCACTGAGGCGCGATTCCGAGCTGGTCGATGTCGGCGTACCTGGAGGCTTCGTCGAAGCGCCGCTTGAGATCGTCCAGTGACTCGAGTTCCGGAGTCTTGGTGGTGATGAATCCGGGCAGGACCCGCTTTCTTCCCTTCGGCAACAGCCGCAGGGGTTCCAGTCCGCCGGCCCGCTCGCTGTCGTATTCCATGAAATAGATGTCGATGCCGGTTTCGCTGAAGACGGCGTCCGCCGCCGGGTAGTACGCGCCCCGGGCGCTCCAGGTCGAGACGAAGTTCCCGCGGCAGAGGTGCATCGAGATGACCATGTCGGACGGACGGTCCGCGATGGCTTCGCGCATGACCCTTGCATACAAGTGCTCCGTCGGATACCAATGTTCCTGCATGCCTTTGAACCATTGCTTGTTGTATATTGGGAGTGTCGCTGGTAAGCGCACGCTACGAGGCTATCGAAGATGGCAAAGATCGGACGCAACCAGCTCTGCACTTGCGGTAGCGGTCTGAAGTACAAGAAATGCTGCGCGAACAAGAAGGTGAAGACGCCCATGGCGTTGCGCATCGTGGCAGCCGTGGTGGCGGTCTTTCTGGTTGGCGGCCTCGTCGTCTTCCTCACCAACATCGACGATTACGATCCGCACGCCAACACCACCGGGGGCCGCGTCTGGTCGGAAGAACACGGCCACTGGCACTAGCGGCAGGACCGGCCCTTCGTACCCGGCCGGGACGTATCCGGCTAGATTCGCCGTAGCGTCGTCACGGGCGGCTCCCGGACGACGGACCGTGCCGCCAGCGTACCGCTGACTCCGACGACCAGAGCGCCGGCCAGCAGGCCGTATAGCACCAGCATCGGGCCGGGGAGGTACTCCAGTTCGAAGAGTTCGCTGGCGACGAAGTAGCCGATGAGTCCGGCTCCGGCGGCCGCGAGGGTGCCTGCCAGCACACCGATCGCCGTGAATTCGGCGGCGATTCCCTGCAGGACGACGCCCTTGCCGGCGCCGAGGGTGCGCAGTACGGCGCTCTCGTACATGCGTTCGTCGCGCGTGGCCTGGATTGCGGCGAGCAGAACTACGATGCCCGCTGCGAAGGTGAACAGGAAGACGTACTGCACCGCGGACGCCGCACGGTCCATGGCGCGCCTGACCTGATCCAGAACCGCGTCGATGTCGATCACCGACACGCCGGGCAGTGCGGTGACCAGATCGAGCATTGCGATGCGCTGATCGCGTTCCAGGTAGAGGCTGGTGATGTAGGTGTGCGCAAACTCATCCATCACGCCCGGGTTCACGACCATGAAGAAGTTCGGCCGGAAGGAATCCCAGTTGATGTTCCGCGTGCTGGTGATGCTCACGGTCGTGCTCCGCCCGGCGATGGCGAAGGTGAGTTCGTCGCCGAGCGCCAGGCCAAAGTCCACCAGTTCCTCCGCCGCGATGGACAACTGGGGTTCGGGATCGTTCTCTTCCCACCACTGCCCGGCCACGATTTCGTTGTCGGGACTCAGCGTCGCCGCCCAGGTGATGTTCAGGTCATCCCGCAGTTCACGCTCGGTGCGGCGGTCGCGGAACTCGTACTCATTCAGCGGCATCCCGTTGACGTGGCTGATGCGCGCCCGGACCAGCGGCGCGAATTGGGGCGCCTCCACGCCATGATCGGCCAGAACGTCCGTAACGCGCTCGCGTTCATCGGGCTGAATGTTGATCACGAAATGATTCGCGGCGGTCTCCGGCAACGTCGACTGCCACTGGGACATGAGTTCCGTGCGCACCAGCGTCAACAGCAGCAGGACCATGAGGCCGATCCCGAAGGCGACCACCTGCACGCTGCTTTCCCGGCCGCGGCGGGCGACGTTAGCGATACCGTAACGCCATGCAATCCCCACCCTTCCTCGTACACGCTGCAATCCCATGACCATGACGTGCCCCGAGGCGTAGAGCGCCGCGAAAGTCGCCACGGCGCCTGCCAGCAGGTACCCGATGAGTTCCAGGTCCCGGAACAGCCAGTACAACATGGCCGTGACGGCGGCGGCGGCCGTGCCGTAAACGGCGGTATATCCCAGCGGCGGAGGCTGCAGGTCGCGTCGCAGCACGCGGGCGGGCGGCACCTTGCGCAGCTGCAGCAGCGGCGGCAGCGCGAACCCCAGAGCGATGGCCAGGGCCGTCACCGGACCGATCAGAAAGCCGTCGAGCCCCGGTGCTGGCAATTGCGCCTCGACGAGATCATCCAGCAACAGCACCAACCCGTGCTGCGTGACGAAACCCAGCAACGTGCCCACGATCCCGGCGACCAGGGCGAGCGCCAGCAGTTGCGTCAGCGTAAGCCGGAGCACGTCCCGGTGCTGCGCGCCCACGCACTTCATCAACGCGACGCCGTCCAGATGGCGGGCCAGAAACCGCCGGCTCGCCATCGCCACGGCCACGCCGCCCAGCAATACGCTGACCAGCGCGGAGAGCAGCAGGAAGCGCTCGGCGCGCTCGATGGAGGAACGCACTTCCGGGCGTGCATCGCGGATGTCATCCATCTCCTCTTCCGGGCCCATCATGACTTCCAGGCGTTCGCGGAAATTCTGTACCTGCCGTTCGTTGCCGGCGAACAGCCATTCGTACTCGACCACGCTGCCCGGCTGGATCAACCCCGATGCCTCCATGTCCGCGACGTTGAGCAGGACGGTCGGCGCGAGTTCCATCAACCTCCAACCTTCATCGGGCCGGAACTCCAGGGTCTGCGCGACACGGGCGTCGAGTTCGCCGATCGCCAGCGTATCGCCGACCTCGAGCCCCAGTCGCGCCAGCAGCGCCGGCTCGACCCAGGCCTCGCCCCGCCCGGGAACGCCGGCTGCGGTTCGAGGCTCCCCGGCCAGCGCATCGGCGACTCGAACCTCGCCGCGAAGCGGGTATCCGGCGGAGACCCAGCGAATGTCGGCCAGGGAGCTGGCGCCGTTGGCGATCAGCACGCTGCGGAACTGCACCACCCGCACGGTTTGCAGTCCTTCCTCCCGTGCGGCTTCCGGATAGTCGGCAGGCAGGGGGTAGTTGGACTCGACGCGCAGGTCGGCGGCAAGCACCTCGCCGGCCTCCTGGCGTACGGCCTGCCCCACCCGATCGGTGAAGAACCCCACCGCGGCCATGGCCCCGACGGCCACGACCAGCGCCGTCAACAGTACCGGCGTCTCCCCGGCGCGCCAATCGCGGACCAGCAGCCGCGCAGCCAGACTCAGTTTCATGTGTTCAACCCGCCTCGAATTGACGATAACATAGCGGATCATCCCGGGAATGTCCCTTGCATGACGTTCCGTTAACGTGGGGGCCATGATTCGTAGCGCGGATTCGGCTATGGTTGGAAGCCGTTCACGTTTCCCTGCAGAGGAAGGATCGATGCGACGAGCGATTATTGCATCCGCCACGGCCATCCTGTCGTTGGGCCTGTCGGTAGCTGTTCACGCCGATGTGGAGTGGGCCTACCAGGTCCTGGACGAGTCGCTACTCCCCCAGCGGGACCTGGATATCGACCTGCAGGCTCCGCGGTCCGTGCCGGGCAGTTCCCTGCAACGCAGCCAGGAACAGATCGACGATCACTGGAATCCGCCTGACTGGTTTCCCGACGATCATTACGCCCCGGTCCCCGAAGTCGTGACTCACGGCGCCGGCCCCCTGGTGCGCGCCTGTGCCGCCTGTCATGGATTCACCGGCGCAGGTCACCCCGAGTCGTCGCATCTGGCCGGTCTGACGGCGGCATACATCGAAGCGCAGATGGCAGACTTCAAGAGCGGGATCAGGAAGGAGCGCTTCTGGATGAATGTCTTCGACGTCTCCGAAGAACAGACCCGCATCGCGGCGGAGTGGTTCGCCGGGCTTGAAGTCATCGACTGGATCGACGAGGTGATCGAAGCGGATATCGTGCCGAGAACCTACATCGGCGACGGGCGCATGCGGCATTTCCATCCCGATGGCGGCACCGAACCCATCGATGGCCGCATCATCGAAGTCCCGCAGGACCGCGAATTGGCCACCGCCCGGCACCCCTACTCCGGGTTTACCGTATACGCCCCCGAAGGCAGCCTGGCGCGCGGGGAGGAACTGGTGACCACGGGCGCCGGCGGACGAACGATCCAGTGCTTCATCTGTCACGGCGTGGACCTGAAGGGGCTGGGAGATGTACCGCGGCTTGTCGGCGTCTCGCCCCTGTACACCGTCCGCCAGCTAAACGACTTCAAGAACGGCGACAGGGCCGGCAGCCTGGCGCCGCTCATGACCGCGACGGTCATCAACCTCACCGACGAGGACATGGTGGCGATCGCGGCGTACCTGGCGTCGCTGGACCCATAGCCGGATTCGGCTCTGCAAGGGGCACTCAAAGAAACTTGCGAAGACATGCCGCGATCAGGTGCAGCCAGATCATCGGGCGTATCGGGACTGGGTCATTTGCGGCACGGATCACCGCGCCTTCCACGCATCCGCCGGATACGGATCCTTCGAAGGGCCCTTCGGCATCGATGACCAGGTGGCTGCCGACCGGCCGGGGCGAAGACCCCCACGTGCTGACCACCGTGGCCAGCGCCACATCCCTGCCCTCTTCCTGCCACTTGAGCGCGGTTCTCAGGATGTCCCCGGGGCGGGCGAACGAATCCCCTCTTCCGGCTGCCGTCACCCGCTATTTCCTCCGTGCACCCCGGCGGCCGTTTCCGCGGGAACCCTCCAGCGCTTCGCGGGCCACCGACTTGGACCAGCGCACGAAATGCCAGAGCTGATCGATCAGGCGCGGTGAATTGGCCTGCTCGAAACTCCGGTCCCGAATCTTCTCCAGGGCCTTTCGGCACCGCAGCAAGTCGCCTTCCAGCCGCCGGACTTCTTCTGCCAGGTCACGGGTGGAACCGTCGGTGCCTTCGGTAGCCGTCAGGTCGGTTCGCGGCGCCGACGCCAAGTCGTCATTCATGCTCTGATCCAACTGCCCGCGCGGGGCGATATACTAATGCCGGTACCAACTGACGGTTGCAAATCGGTTGGTGCCAGCACCAAACCATTCTATTACAAGGACCCGATGCCATGGACAGCAATCGGCGTTTCCGAATGGGTGGCACAGCAATGGCCGCGATAGCGGCGCTGCTGGCGCCCGCCGTTACGACTTTCGCCCATCACGGGTTCGATACGCACTATTTTCGCGACCGGCCCGTGCTGGTTCAGGGGACGATCACCGAGTTCCAATACGTCAATCCTCATTCGTTCGTACACGTACGAACCATCGGCGAGGCGGGGGAAACCGTCGTGCGCTGGTGCGAGATGCAGGCCAGTTCGCAACTGCGGATCAAGGGAATCGGCCCGGATGCGCTCAAGGTCGGGGACCCTGTACGCATCGAAGGATTTCAGGCCAGGCGCGACCCGCTGGGATGCGAGTTTGCCACCGGCTACCTGGCCGACGGAACGGTGCTGACGCTTCGGACCAGCGGCGGGCAGAGCCTGTTCGCCGCACCATGGCAACCCGACGATTCGGGTTCGATCTTCGGAATCTGGTTTCGCAAGGCCTTCCCCGGGGCCGGCGCCGATCCGGATCCCATGGATTCCTATACCGCGGCAGGCGCCGCGGCCCATGCCGCCAACGACCCGTTGGTCGCCAATCCGGTCTACGCATGCAGCCCGGTGAGCCCGATTCGTGCGTGGTCCCAGCCGGGGCTGCCCACGGAAATCCGCGATGAGGGGGAGCGCATCGTCATCCGCCACGAATTCATGGACACCGAGCGCGTCGTCCACCTCAACATGGATGAGCATCCGGCGGACGCTCCCCGAACGACCATGGGCCACTCCATCGGACGATACGAGGGCGGCGACCTCATCGTCCACACGGCGCTGTTCGCCGAAGGTCTGCTACGATCGGACTTCGTCCGCACGATGGACCTCGAACTCACCGAGCGATTCCATGTCAATCCGGACAACGGCGATCTGGAAGTGACCTGGACGGCCACCGATCCCGAGTACCACGACGGCACGCCGTCCGGCTCGCGCATTCTCATGCGCACGACGCTGCCCATGGGAACCTACGGCTGCACGCCCGGTGTCGGGCACGGCGAACAGATGCCCGCACCGTAGCGACACTGGACGCACCGCCTCCATCTTGCCGCAGCGGCGCGGATAGCCCGGATCGCGTCTCGCGGCCCACGCCGACAAGATCGGCCCGTCAGCGGCGGAACAGCCACATGAGCAAAGACAACAGTGCGCTCACCAGGATCATCGTGGTAATCGGCAGGTACAACTTGAACGATGGCCGGTCGATGACGATATCTCCGGGAAGCCGGCCCAGCGGGAGCTTGCCGAGCCAGGGCCACGCCAGGCCGATGACCAGCAGCGCAAGACCGATCAGGATCAGGGTTCGTTGCATGATTTAACGTACTTTCAGCCAGAGTGTCGAAGGCTCCGACAGAAATCCTTTATCCCGCCCCTGTGCTCGACAACAACGGCGCCCCGGTTCGGCAGGGCGCCGGCAACCGGTCAACGCGAGCCTATTCTGCCGGCGGAGGAATCTGCGCTTCGATGGTGATCAGCAAATGGACTTCCGGGAAGAAGCCGTTCTCCAGATCGTAGTCGATACCGAAGTCCGCACGGTTGATCGTCGCCGAGGCGTCCGCGCCGCAGACTTCCCGCATGTGCCTGAAGTGGGGCTGACACTGGAAGCGGTTGACCTGGAGGTTGACGGGCAGGCTGACGCCATGAAGCGTTAACGTTCCTTCCACCGCGGTCGGCTCACCGTCCTCGAAATCGACGAGCGTGCCGGAATATGTTGCTGTCGGGAACTGATCCACATGAATGATGTCGGCCAAGGTTCTTTCGTTCATGGCGTCATGACCGAAATCGATGCTCGACATGTCCATCTCGACTTCGACGGACCCGGTCCCCGCCTCCTTGTCCAGCACCACGGTGCCCGAGGACCGATTGATCTTGCCCCGCCAGACCGACAGCCCGCCCCAGTGATCGGCCTCGAATGCCGGAAACGTGTGGCTGGGATCGATGTTGTAGGTCACCGGCTCGGCCATGCCGATAGTGCTGGCTGCGGTCCCGGCCAGAGCCAAAACCCCCACGGATAGATGTCTGATTGCCATAAACCTGATACTCCCTGCTTGCGTGCTGACCGGTCGAAACCCGGAGCGTTCGTTCGCGGGCCCCGCCCACTACGAGGCAAGAGTTTAACCGCTTGCCCGCCCATGTCTCCAGTGGGATGCACAGACAGCCCGTAAGCGGTGCGGCGGAACGCCCACGACACAGGTACTGACATCCCGTAGCTCTTCGAAGCCGGATTTGGTGCCGACGAACTGGAATACCGCAGCTATCTCCGACTTGAGAAGGGCGCATGCAGGGCGAATAATGGCGCGCAACGATCATCCATTTTCCCGGGAGAATCCAATGCGCAGGCGTTTCGTTGACGCGGTTGCCCGTTCCATGGGGCTTGTCGCTGCCGGTTTCGCTTCTTTTGGCGTCGCGCAACAGGAAGTCGGCCTTCTCAACTACGTGGTCGCCAGCGACCGGCTGCACACCTCGGGACAACCCGACAGCGAGCAACTCCTCACCCTGGCGGACCGGGGATTCGACCTGGTCATCAACCTGGCCACACCCACGAGTCCCAACACCGTTCCAGAGGAAGGGCAACTCGTGACCCAGGGCGGCATCGCCTACGTGAACATTCCCGTGGACTGGCAGGCGCCCACGTACGAGGACTTCGAATTCTTCAGCGGAACTCTAAATCACTCGCGATAAGCGGAGCAATGTTCCGGTTTTTCCGATACCTATGGGCATTGTGGGAACGCGCGGGAATTGAAGGGAACGGCAGAGTACGCTAGAGTACCGTCCATGCGTGGGGCAAATAGTAGGGCAAGGGCCTTGCCCCACGCGCTGAACGGAGACTGAAAAATGGCGAAATTGACAGTGAGAAAATGCCGATCCTTGAGCAAGCCGGGATTGCACTCCGACGGCGGAACGCTCTTTCTGCGCGTGGCTCCGGGCGGGAGCAAGCAGTGGATTCAAAGATTGACGATCAACGGCAAACGGCATGACCTGGGCCTGGGGCCTTTCCCGGTGGTGGACCTTGAGCGGGCGCGGCACAAGGCAATGGCGAACCGCGTGGCGGTCTACGAGGGCCGGGACCCGCTGGCCGAAAAGCGCCGCGCGGCAATGCCGACGTTTGCGGCGGCGAATGATGCGGTATTCGCGGCGAAGTCGCCGACGTGGCGCGGCAATAGCTCGGCGAAGCAATGGCGGCAGAGCATGGGCAAGCACGTACTCCCGGTCCTCGCCGCGACGCCGCTCGACCGGATCACGCAAGAGGACGTGCTGAGCATTCTTACTCCGATCTGGACGGCGACGCCAGCGGCGGCGCGGCGGACCCGCCAGCGGCTGGTATCGGTTTTCGAATGGGGCATGGCGCATCGGCATATCCGCATGAATCCCGCCGGCGAGGCAATCAACGGCGCTCTGCCGCGCACGGCTGCGGTACGGGATCACAACCGCGCGTTGCCGTATCAGGAGGTAGGGGCGGCGCTCGACGTCATAGAGGGCTTTTCCGGCGGTCTGGCGGCGCGGCTGGCGTTCCGGCTTACCATTCTGACGGCGACGCGGAACGGCGAAGCACGCGGGGCGCGGTGGGATGAAATCGACCTACAGGCGGCGACGTGGACGATACCGGCAAGCCGCATGAAAGCCAGTCGCGAGCATCGAATCCCGCTGAGCGCGGCGGCGGTGGAAACCATCGAACGGGCGCGGGAACTCGACAACGGTTCGGGCCTTGTGTTTCCATCGCCGGTGAAACGCGGAAAGGAACTCTCAAACGGCACGTTCGCCAACATGCTCAAGCGCCTGGGCCTTGCCGAAAAAACGACTCCGCACGGCTTCCGATCCGCTTTCAGAAATTGGGCCGCTGAGACTTCCAAGCCGCGCGAAGTCGCCGAACAGGCGCTCGCGCATACCGTCGCCGGCGTGGAGGGTAGCTACTTCACTTCCGATCTATTCGAGCGCCGCCGGCGGCTGATGGAACAATGGGCCGCGTACCTGCTAGAGGAATCCGCCAAGATCGTTCCTATTCGCGCGTAGGCGGCGCGGGATCGCTCCGGGCTGGCTGTGCCAAGCATCCCGCCCGGAGCGCTCAGGCGGCGATTCCCGCCGTCCTGTAATACAAACGGAGCTATGTTCCGGCGGTTTGCAATTCGCTCAGGGACAGCGGAGAATGACCGGGCGCGGAAGTTCCTTAATGATGCTCGCAAGGGCGGGAACGCAAGCCGAGACGGCGCTGCGCTCATACGTGGTTTGGCCTTTGAAGATGTCCCGAAATCGGGACGGGCCTTCGCTCCGGGATGGAGGCCGCGTCTTATTTGAGCGTTTCTAGGTGTCGTCGATGTCCGATGCAAAACCGTTCCCGAACGTGTCGCCGATCTTTCTGGACAGAAAGCAGGTGGAAACCATGCTCGGCATAAGCCGCAGCACGATCTACCGCCTGATGTCCGAGGACAAGTTCCCGAAGCCGATCCGCATACGAACGAGTGTGCGGTGGCGCGTCGGCGATATCGTTGCGTGGGCTGAGAGTCAGCGACCCGAAACCTGAACGCTCCCGCATCGCGGGGCGCGATAGCGCGGCGGGCCTGACTGGTGGCCGCGCGAAGGCATTTGGCGCGATGCGTGGACAGTGCGGCTACCAAAGGGATTCCGAAGCCGCAGCGGTGGTTGAGCCACAAAAGGCAAGGGCCGGTTTCCCGACCCTGCCGATAAGTGGTTGCCTGGGCCGTGGACAGTCCGATAGCGGACGAAAGCCGGGCTAGCGCGGGCGTGCTAATCGCGAACCCGCGTCGCCGAATGCGAAGGCTCTGCGGGCGAGGCATCGGGCGAAGCAACCAACCCGGCGATTATAACCGGGATGGTTGTTTGCGCCTACGCTTCAGGATACAGGCTCAGCATCGCTCGCTTGATCCGATCCAAAGGGATTACCAGTCACTCCGATACGGGAGGGAACATGGCGGACATTCTCGACGGCAATACCCGGCTGGTGGCGACGCTGGCGGCTCTGGTGAACCGGATCGGGGCGAAGTACGCAATCCACGGCGACAACCTCCGGGAGTGCCTGGCCGAAGCCACGGCGACAGTCTCGGCGATGGAGCAAGCGGCTCTGTCCGGCGACCACGGCGCGGCAACCGCGTTGATCGAACTGGTGAAGGGCCTATCGGAGTTCGTCGGCTCGGTGGACGGCAAGCGGGTTGCGGAAATCATCCGGGAGAAAGGCCTGCTCGTCGACCGTAGCGAGGCGCACTGATCGGCGCTCTGCGGGCCGCTGCCGCGGGGCGGGCAGGAGCAAGGGCCGAACCGGCAGAAGCGCTCTCAGGCGCTCTCAGGCGGGCTGACGGGGCGTTTATGGCACCGGCGAAATGCCCGTCGGGGCGGGTATCGTAGTCGGGCCAGCCATACAGAAAGAGACGTGAAGCGTGAACATAAAAAATGGCGCGGACGGTAGAGGAAAAACGGGCCTACCATCGGCGCTACATGCGGGAGCGACGCGCTAGGGAAAGGGCCGAACGAGAGGCGCTGAGGCTTGCCGAAGCCGAAGCCGATCCGATTCCCGAACCGCCCGCTGATCCGGTTGCGGCTCTGTCCGAATGGGCTGCGGAGACTCTGGTAGTACCACCGGGGCATCCTGCCGTTGGCGAACCGATGGCGCTCCCGCCGTTCGCCGTCGATTACCTGTCCGACGCGGTGCAGGCTCCCGAATCCCTGCTGTGCGTCGCGAGGAAAAACGCCAAGTCCTCTATCTGCGCCGTGCTGGCGTTGGGCTACCTGGCCGGGCCGCTGCGGGTGGCCGGCTGGCGCGGGGCGATTGCGAGTTTGTCGAAGCACAAGGCGAACGAATTGCGGATGCAGGTTGAGGCTATCGCCGTCGCGTCGGGGCTCGGTGTGCAAATTCGCCGGCATCCTTACCCTGGGACGGTATCCAGTGCGTCGGGCGTGCTGGAAACCCTGGCGGCGGACAAGAGCGCCGGCCATGCGTCGGGATACGATCTGGTAATCGTGGACGAACTCGGTTTGTTCCCGGAGCGCTCCCGGGACCTGATGGCCGGGCTGCGCTCCAGTGTATCGGCGAAGGGCGGGCGGCTGATCTGCATATCCGTTCGGGGCGATTCGCCGCTGTTACAGGAAATGCTCGACCGGGCCGGGCCGGCTTGCCCGGTCCATATCTACGCGGCTCCCGAAGAGTGCGATTTGGACGACCGCGAAGCATGGCGGGCGGCGAATCCGACGCTCGGCACGATCAAGCAGACCTCCTACATGGAAGCCGAATCCGCCCGCGTCGCGGTCACTCCTGCCGATCAACCGAACTTCCGGGCCTTTGACTTGAATCAGCGGCTCGACCCGTCGCGGAAAATGCTGCTCATGCCCGATCAATGGCGGGCGTGCGAGCGCGAGCAACCGCCCGAACGGGCCGGGCCGGTGTTCGTCGGGTATGACCTCGGCGGCTCTACCAGCATGACAGCGGCGGCGGCGTACTGGCCGGAAACCGGGCGGCTTGAGGGCTGGTGCGCCTTTCCTTCGGTTCCCGATCTGCGCAAGCGCGGAACGGCGGACGGGATCGGGACGCTGTACCGGCAAATGTACGAGCGGGGCGAGTTGCTGACCGTGGGAGAGGGCGAAGTGGTCAACGTGGCCGAATTCCTGAAGATCGTTGCCGAAGCGCTCCGGGGCGAGCGAATCGGCGGCGTCGGGGCCGACCGCTACAGGCGGATGGAAGCGCTGACCGTGCTGCGCGAGGCGGGCCTACAGTGGCGAATGACCTGGCGCGGAACGGGCGCGCACGCGAAGGCGGATGGTTCCCATGATGTTCGGGCCTTTCAGCGGGCGGCGCTTTCCGGCGGGCTGTTCGTCCTGCCGTCGCTGGCGTGGCGCTACGCAATGGCCGGCGCGGCGCTCGACGTGGACAGGCGCGGAAATCCGGCGCTCTACAAGGCGGCTTCGCGGCATCGAATCGACCTGGCGAGCGCGGCGGTCATCGCCGTAGGGCTGGCATCCGTCGCGCCGAAAAAGGCGGCGCTGCGTTGGGCGAGCGCCGGGTGAGCCAGCACCATCGGCGCATCCCGTCGCGCCAGTGGGCGAGAGTGCGGGCGCGGGCGTTGAACCGGGCCGGGCATCGGTGCCAGCAATGCGGGCGGGCGGGCCGGCTGGAAGTGGACCATATCCGCCCGATGCGGGCCGGCGGGCATCCCACGGACCCGGCAAACCTTCAGGCGCTCTGCCGGGATTGCCATTTCGCGAAGTCCATGCGGGAACGCGGCTCGACCATCGAAGGGCGCGAGGAATGGCTGGACTTTCTGCGCTTCGGGAATCGCCGGGAACGGCGGGGCGCTCCCGAAATTTGCGTTTTGGAGGGCGGCTCCGGGAGTGCTATTTTCGGGCCGTTTTCACTCAACGGAGCATCCCGCCATGACCGAAGCGCAACGCATTCTGCGCGACCTGCTCGACCGACAATCGACCGAACGGCAGAAAATGGCCGAACTGGCGCGCGTCGAATCCCTGACCGACGAACAGCGGGCCGAACTCGACCGGATCGAAACGGGCACCCCCGATCTTGAACGCCAGCTGAGGGCCGCGCGCGTCGCGGTGGACGAGGAACAGCGGGATCGGCGCGTGGACGATACCGAAAACCGGGAGTTGATCCGGCTTCAGGAGCAATCGAACGTCGGGGCCTACGTGTCCGCAGCGCTTGAGGGCCGGGCCGTCGATGGCGCGGAACGGGAGTTGAATCAGGCGCTCAACATGGGCGCGGATCGGTTCCCGCTGCGGTTGCTGGCGCCGGCGCCGGTGGAAAAGCGCGAGACAACCGACGTGGACACGGCGGCGACTCCGCAGCGCTGGCTTGATCGGCTGTTCGCCGACACGGCGGCGATGGCTCTCGGCGTTACGTTCGAGTCCGTCGCTCCCGGCACGGCAAGCTATCCGGTCACAACCGCCGGGGCATCGGCGGCGCAACGCGGGCGCGAGGAGGCCGCCGCGGATGCCGATTGGACGGTGGGCGTATCGGAATTGAAGCCGTCGCGCAATACCGTTCGCGCGGTGTTCACGCTCGAGGATGCGGCGCGGATAAGTGGCCTTGAGGACGCGATCACGAGGGACATCAGGACCTCAATCATGGAGGGAATCGACCGGGCCGTATTCCTGGGCGATGCCGGCGCGAACGAGAATTCCGCCAACGTAACGGGCCTGACGGCGGCGGCGAACGTGGTGGAGAAGGAAATCACGCAAGCCTCCAAGGTGAAAGGGCCGGAAACCCTGACCGCGTTCGTTGAACTCATGGACGGCATCCACGCGGCGAGCTACGGCGATTTGCGCGTGGTTTCGTCCGTTGGCGCGAACATTCTCTGGGAAACAACCGTTTTCAACGCGGCGGCGGAAAACCAGACGCTCGCGCAATTCCTTCGCCTGGCCGGGCTGTCCTGGCGGGTGCGGGGCGAAATCGAAACCGACACGGCAGCGGGCGACTTCGGGGCATTCGTCGGGCGGGCGCGGGGCATCGAGGGCGCGGGCGTCGCTGCAGTCTGGGATGATGCGATGCTTATTCGCGACCCATACGCCAAAGCGGCGAGCGGCGAAGTCGCGTTGACGCTCTCGTATCTCTGGAATTTCGGATTGCCGCGCGCATCGAACTTCGCTCGCCTGAAATTCGTTGCCTGATCCGTGGCGACGCTGGCTGACCTGCTCGACCGGATTCTTACTTGGGGGCTGGTCAACGTTCTAATCTCCGGGCCGGCGGGCGCGGCGAAATCGGCGCTCGCCTTGCGGCTCCGGGAGCGGTTGCCGGGCGAAGCCGTCGCCATTGTCGATTTTCAGAGTTTGTACGCGGCAATCTCAGGCGACGCTCGCGGGCCTGACGGGCGTTTCCCGTTGCGCGACGATCGTCTGCTGCCGCTGACCGAGTATGTACGGCGGGCGGCTCTGACGGGCGCCCGGGGGCGCGGTTTCCGCGTCCTGGCGACGAACTCCGACGGCAACCCGGAGCGCCGGCAAGCGCTGCTCGCGGCGTTGGGATCCGGATCTCGCGAAATCGTGGTGGATCCGGGCCGGGAAGTGGTCCGAAACCGTCTTGCCGACGCCAGCACGGGCGAACTGTCTGCAGAGTGCGAGACGGCGATAGACCGCTGGTTCGAGAGGGTGAAATGAGCGATACCGAAATCCGATGCGCCATCGAAGTTCGGGCGGACGAAACCCGCCAGTCTCCGGGCCGGCTCTACGGCGAACTCCTGACCTACGGCGAACTCGCGCGGGATCGGCGCGAGCGGTTTCTGGACAATGCGCTGTCCTGGCCGGAAAACGGCATTGTCCTGAATCTTCAGCATGACCGGGGCCGGGCGCTCGCCCGCGTGGTTCCGAGAGTGGAGGGGCGGGCCGTGATTATCGACGCGGCATTGCCCGATACCGCCCGAAGCAGGGACGCGCTGACGCTGGTGCGGGAGGGCGTCCTGACGGGCCTTAGCGTGGAATTCCGGGCGCTCGACGACCGATGGCGGGCCGGTGTTCGGGAAATCGCGCGGGCGGCTCTGAAAGGCGCTGCGCTGGTGGACGTCGGCTCATACGAAACGACCGTGGAGGCGCGCGGGCGGGCCGGCGCGCGGCGGAAGTTCCCGGCATGGCTCTGACCGCGCTTTCGCCGTTCCCGGCGGATACGTCGCCGTCGCAATTGCGGGCGGCGCTCGACGATCTGCGCGTATGTCTCAGGCTCGGCGAATCGGGCGCGGACTATGGCCGGTACGACGCGCTCGACCGGAAGTTGCAACGAATGGCGACGGCGGTTTCCGCGCGCGTCGAAAAGTACGCTCCCGGAGCGCCGCAGGCAGCCCGATCCGAGGCGGTGATTCGGGGCGTGGCGTTCCTGCTCGACACGCAAGGGAGCGAACGGCAATTCCAACCGGATCGGAACGCGGATGAAAGAGTGCTGAATCCGAGGGAATCGGAGGGTTTCGCCGCTACCGACTGGCAACCGGGCGAGGCGGTTTCGTCGGGCTGGTTCCGCCGTTCGGGGGCAATGTCCATGTTGAGTCCGTGGAGGGTGTACGGTGTGGGGCTGGTTGCGCCGGCGAATTGAACGGCGAAGCTATACGAATTCGCTAGTCTCCGCAGCCTACAACGCGGCGACGGCGACGGCGGCGAGTGCGGCCGGATCGGCGGCGGTGGAAGCCGTCGGCGGGCTGTTGGCCCGCACGTTGTCTTGCGCCCGCGTGGACGGGCCGGCATGGGCGCGGGCGGCGGTGTCGCCCACGTGGCTGGCGCAAGTGGCGCGCGAGCTGGTGCGCTTCGGCGCTCACTTGTCCGTCATCGAACTGCACGGCGACGGCATGGACCTTCAGGCGGCGGGCCACTGGCATTGGAACGGGCCGGTATCGGAGCGCGACTGGTGGGCGACGGTTTCGCTTTACGGGCCGACCGACAATCGAACGGTTCGCGTTCCACGCGAGGGCGCGGTGTTCCTTCAATGGGCGCGGCTCGGCATACAACCGCATATCGGGCTGTCGGCGGCGCGGCTGGCCGAATACGCGGCGAAGGCGGCGGCGGAATCGGAGCGGGCCATCGGCGACGAAATGGCCGGGCCATTGCGGCATTTCCTGACCCTGCCTGACGGCGTGGACGTGGAAAGCGAGCAAACCGCGAAATTGCGGGCGGACATAGACAAGGCGGCGGATCGGGGCCGGGCCCTGTTGGTCGAAACCACGCAAGGCGGTTTCGGCGACGTGGCGAACCGTCCCGCCCGCGACTGGGTTGCGTCGCGCCTGGGGCCGAATCCGCCCGAAACCGTTGTGAGGCTCGCCGAGGGCGCGTTTGCGCGGTTGCTTGCGGCGGGCGGCGCTTCGGTGTCGCTGTTCTCCGACGCGGACGGGACGGCGCAACGGGAAGCGCTGAGGCGGTTTCACCTGTTCACGGTCCTGCCGGCGCTCAAGCTGATCGAGCGGGAGCTACAGGCGCAGGTGGACGGCGGAATCCGGCTGACGGTGGACCACTACGGCGCGGACCTGGCCGGGCGGGCGGCGACGTTCAAGAAACTCGTGGAGGGCGGAATGGCGCTCCCTGACGCGGTAGCGGCAAGCGGAGTGCTGGTCGATGGTTAAGCGGGCGACGCCTGAAAGTTTCGTTGCCGACGTGCGGGCCTTTCGGATCAAGTCAACGGCGAACATGGAGCGGCTGGTAAAAATCAGTAGCGCCGTGGTTGCCGAGGCGGCGCTCGCGAATGTCCCGGTCCGTACCGGGCGGCTCCGGCGTTCACCTCGTACCAAGGTGGGGCGCGGCGGCGATGCGACTCCGGGATACAAGGCGCAGATCGAGGCGTACCGGCTCGGCGAACCGATCCGCATAGCGTGGCATCGGTTCTACGCGCATATCGTCGAGAAGGGCTACACAAGCCGCAAGGGCCGGCGCATCCCTGGCCGGCGGTTTGTGCGGCGGGCGGTGCGGCAATGGCCGGCGATCGCTGGCCGGGTGGCGCGGCGCATCGCGCGGGAAAGCGCACGGCGACCTATCGGGAGGAAGTGACAATGGCCACAAGACCGGAAATCGTAATCGGCGAAACCTTTCTGGACATTACCGCCGGGCTGACCGAGGGGCAAAAGTACGTCGCGCAGCACGTCGGCGGCGGCGTGGTGGAATTCTGCGACTTCGCAACCGATCCGACGAACGAGAATGTGGGGCGGATGCGGTTGCTGACTTACGAATGGCTGGAATTCACGCGGGAAGCCGCCGAACCGACCTGGGCGCGTTGCCGATCCGGCGAGGCGCGGTTTGTCATCAACGAGCAATGAGCGACTGGCACAAGCGCCGGTATCGGGCGCGGCGCGAGGCGGGCCTGTGTGTGCGGTGTGCGGCTCCGGTCAACGGCAAGGCGCGGTGCGAGGCGTGTCTGATCGAGGCGCGGCGGCTGGCGGCGGCGATGCGGAAGCGCTGGCGCGAAACGGGCCGGTGTGCGGGATGCGGCGGGCCGACGTACCATTTTACCTATTGCCTGAAATGCCGGGAGGCGAGCAAGCCGAACGGCAAGCGGAAACCCGTTCCGTTGCCCGAACGGCTCGCGCCGGTCCTGCCGGCAACCATCGGCGGGTTTCAGGTACCGCAGGGTACCGGGCGGCGGCGGCGTTCGCCGTGTGCGAGAACTTGGTCCGCAGAGTGGACCAAGTGACAAGCCCAAGGGTACCGGGCGGCGGCGGCGTTCGCCGTGTGCGAGGGTATTCGGCTCGACTTAAAAGGAAAGACCATGACTCACCACACTCACCACACGTTCACTAACTACGGGGATCGGGACATAGCACAACACAAGGCGGAACGGGCGAGGATGAAAAAACTTCTCCGGGGCCGGTACGTTTACACTGTCTTGCGAAGCGGATTCGTGGAAGTTCGCGTAAGTCAAAAACAGGCATTGGCGGAATTCGATATGTCGCGGTGCATCACATTTGCCGAACGAGAGGACGGCGCGCTGTTGATTGCGTGATGCGCCGGGACTATGGCGTTCTCTACGAACTTCGAGGATGTGACCGCTGACGAATGGGCGGCGTTGCTCAGGATTCTCAAGCTGGTCCGAAAGGATAATCGCTACGCGCGACAACGTTTGAACGCTGCTTACTACCTGCTCGGAAAAGAACACGTTGCTATTACCCGTGTCTACGACAAGGCGGGGCGGAAGCGCATCAACGATCTTCGGCGGATGATGGGCCGGGAACTCGTTCGGGAGCGAATGCGGAAGCTGGCCGATAGGTGACAGCAGGAACAAGGCTCCGGGATGCGGTGGCAAACCGTGGGGCAAGCCGTCCGATTGATTCTGAAATTCCCTAGATAACAGTCACTTACGTTCCGGTTTCGAGTTCTTCAGCGGGTATCCTCAACCAGTCACGCCACGAGCAGGTGCTGGTCCACTGCATGGTCAACTACCGCGCGTCCCTGTTCACCTTCCTGTACCGCACCATTCACGAGGGAGTGGCGCCGGAAGAAGCCTATGACGCTGTAGCCGCCCTCTGGAAGCCCGAGGACCAATGGCTCGACTTCGGTCACATGGTGTTGGACCGTCACGGTTTCGATTATCGGTTACCGTAGCGTATCGGGATTCAGTCGTTTTGAGGTTGTTCGGGAGGCGCCTCGGCGGGGCGCGAGTAGAGTGACGCGAAAAGTTGTTCGGTTTTGATGCGAAAAGTAGGTGCGCAATATCGTGGCGTCGAGCCTAGCGCGTTTAAAAACCCAACCCGGTGTTGGCCAGGCCAAACGAAAGAATAACGAAAGAATGCGGAAATTCCCGGTAGTTGGCGGAATGCCGGGACAGCCAGGTGGCCGCTGTTACGCAGTCGCCAGGGAGGCGATCGGCATCGTCATCCTAGGTGCACCCGCGTCGCACGTCTCCCGCAATGCGCTCGCCCACCTGGACGTGATACAGAGTCGTCACGTCCACGGCGCGGCGATATAGTCCAGGATCTCCCGCCGCACGATGTCCCCGTCGGCGTCCGACAGCCCGACGAACGGCCTCGCGGGAATGTCCCCCCAGGGGATCTTCTGGAAGAAGTTCCTCCCCGGCAACGCCGTCCGGACCCCGCCGAACTCCCCCGCCTTGGCGCCGAAATGCAGCACGTTGGCCTTGACGGACGAGCTGCCCACCTCCACCCAGTCCGGCCCGGCGTCGCTGTTGATGCTCGCCCCGCCCAGGAACCCCTCTTGCGTGAGGATATTCTTGCCGGGGTATTTCCGGCGTTTCTTCGTGACGTCCGACAGCTCCGCCCAGCGCGTGCCGTCCGGCGCCTCCTCGTTCCGGAACCGCTCCCGCGTGCTGTTCACGAGGGCATCGCCGATGCTGCGCATTGCCGGGGTGAGGTCCTGCCCGCGGCGGATCGCCTCCGACAGCGCGGCGCGCAGGTCCCGGTCGTCCAGGGTGAGCGCGATTCTCACCGCGGCACGTCGGGTTGCTCTGGCCCGTGATGCTCTCGCCATCTTTCGATAGCGCGCTCCCGGGCTCTTTCGGGGTTGCTCTTGGTCGTCGCCGCCACGTCCGATGCGAATTCCTCGGCGTCCCGGTAGATCGTGTCGCCGCCCCATTCCGACTGGTGGCGGTCCATCGTCAGACGATCCGAAGCGGTGGTGCGGGCAAAGAACTCCTCCCTGGAAACTTCTCCGCCGCGCGGCAGGTAATACCGATCAACCGTCATCGCCGACAACCTCCTCCAACTCGATCCTAACATAGGGACCGCCCGTCTCAGGATCGACGCGGTCTTCGCGGTTGACCACGGCGGAACTTTGCGGGCATTATCGATGGTGGGGGCACTAGGACTCGAACCTAGGACCAGCGGCTTAAAAGGCCGATGCTCTACCACCTGAGCTATACCCCCGAACGCACGCCGAATGCGACAACAGAAACGGACGGATGATACCGGAAGGTGGCGCAAGAACAACCTGAACTCGTCCAAACCGGCCGTCATGCCGTGTAGCGGGTGGGATCGGTGACACCGGCCCGGCTGAATCCCTGTGCCCGAAACCGGCAGGCATCGCAGCGTCCGCAAGCCCTGCCCTCCGGGTCGGCCCGATAGCAGGATACCGTTATCGAGTAGTCGACGCCCAGTTCGGTTCCGCGCTTGACGATCTCGGCCTTGGTCATGTTGACCAGCGGCGCGAGAATCTCAATGGGCGCGCCCTCCACGGCCTGTTTCGTCGCCAGATCGGCCAGGACCTGAAATGCGGCCACAAACTCCGGGCGGCAGTCCGGATACCCGGAGTAGTCAAGCGCGTTGACGCCGATGAAGATGGCACATGCCCGAAGCACCTCCGCCCAAGCCAGCGCCAGCGCCAGAAATACCGTATTGCGGGCCGGCACGTAGGTGACCGGGATGCCCTCCCCGCCCTCGTCCGGTACCGGAATGGAGGGGTCCGTCAGGGCTGAGCCGCCCAGACTGCCGACGGGGATGGTCAGGACTCGGTGCTCCACGCCGAAGTGGGCGGCCACTCGCCGTGCGGCTGCGATCTCGGCACCGTGGGTCTGTCCGTAATCGAAGCTCAGCGCATGGCAACGGAAACCCTGCTGCCGGGCGACGGCAAGCAGCGTTGCCGAGTCCAGGCCGCCCGAGAGCAGCACGACAGCCGGGCTTCCCCCGGCCGCTGCCCCGGCGCGGGATGACTCGTCAGCGGCAGCCGGCATCGCTTACCTGCCGGGGCCGGTGGACTCCGCGTCCACATTCAGCCCTGCTCCTGCACGATGCGTTCAAGCCGCTGGGTTGCCAGGCGCGACGCCGTGGTGGCGGGAAATTCCCGGATGACCCGTTGCAGGGCCTCCCGCGCGGCGTCCCACTGCTGCAGTTCGTAGCTGCAGAAACCGATCTTCAGCAGGGCGTCCGGGAGCTTGCTGGACCCCGGATACTCGTCCAGAACCAGTTGAAACGCCGGCAACGCCGCCATGTACTGCCGCTGCACGTAGTACGTTTCCGCAAGCCAGTACTGGGCATTGTCGGCCAGCGGGCTGGAAGGAAATACCGCAAGAAACTGTTCGAAGGCGCTGGTGGCTTCCTCGTAGTTGCCGTCCCGCAGCAGGTTGAAGGCGGCCTGGTAGTTGTCCTGGTCGCTTCCCGGAAGCAATACCGGAGGCGGCGGCGCCTCTTCCTCCGCAATCAGCTCCTGAATGGAGATTTGCAGCTGCGACAGCCTCAATTCCAGCTCCTGCAGGCGTCCGTCGATATCCACATAGAGGTCGCGCTGCCGTTCCGCGGCGTTGTCGGTTTGAAATGCCAGCGTCTCGGTTTCGCCGCGCACCGTCTGGATCTCGGACTGAACCTGATCGACACGAGTGGTCAACTCGATCAGGCTCTGGTTGTCGATGACCCTTTCGATGCGTATCAGGCGGGCCTCCAGATCGGTCAGTTTCAGGAAGACCGGATCTTCCTCGGGTGGAGTCGTCGTCGCGCATCCCGCCAGCAGCACGGCCAGCAGCGGAATCCGTACGGTTTTCACAGCATCGCGCATGACTGTCACCTCGGTTGATGTTGCAGGCGTCTAACGATACACCAGCTCGACGCGACGGTTCAGGCTATAGGAATTCTCGTCGCTGCCAAACGCCGCCGGACGCTCCTCGCCGTAGCTGACGGTGGCCAGTTGATCCCCGGAGGCGCCCTGCAGCATGAGCACCCGCCTGACGGCCTGGGCCCGCTGTTCGCCCAGCCCGATATTGTATTCCCGGCTGCCGCGCTCGTCTGCGTGCCCTTCCAGGCGCACCGCCCGGTCGCCGTTGTCGGCAAGAAACGCCCCATGGGCCCTCAACATGTCGTTGAAGTCGGAGCGTATTTCGCTGCGGTCGAAGTCGAAATAGATCACCAGCCGCGACAGCGGCCCGTCGCCCTGACCCGGCTCCACCCGGGTCACGTCAAGACCGCCGTCCGCGCCGATGCCGGCGGTGGACGTTCCGCCAGCATCATTTGCGCCACCGTTCGCGGCCGTGGAGTCCGAATCGTCGCCGGCGGCGCCTGTCGGAATGGTTGAACCGCCACCGCCACAGGCAGACAGTCCGAAGCCCAGCAACAACATAATTGGCAATAACCGGATCATTTGGCGATTCCTCTATGGTAAATCAGCATGTTAATCAAATAGATATTACGTTTTATTCAAATACTTCTAGATTCTGGGGAAGGGCGACCAGACCGGTTCCCGAACCTGTCCCGCCACAGAAGCAATCTGCTGGCGAATTCGCCCGTCCGTACTCACCGACGCCAGTACCCCCCGGCCGCCCTCCTGGGTCGCGTAGATGATCAATGCGCCGTTGGGCGCAAAGCTCGGAGACTCGTCCAAGCTGCCATTACTCAGCACCTGCGTCAACCCGGTGTCCGGGTCGACCAGGGCGATGCGGTAGTTGCCCCGGTCTTCGTGCACCACCGCGAGGCGGTCGCCTTCTGGCGAGATCCTGGGACGCGCGTTGTAGCTGCCCTCGAAGGTGACACGCTCGATGCGCCCGCCTGCCCGAGCCCCCACCCGGTAAACCTGCGGACCGCCCGCACGATCGGAGGTGAAATAGATTGACTCACCGTCGGGCGCCCACACCGCTTCGGTATCAATGGCGGAGTGTCGCGTCAATCGGGTGAGAATCTGGTTCGCCAGATTCAGCATGTAAACATCGAGATTCCCCTGGTCCCGGGAAAGTGTCAGCGCCAGCATGCGGCCGTCGGGCGAGAACATCGGCGCGCCATTGATCCCGTCCCTGGATGAAACCCGTTCCCGAATCCCGGTGCGAAGCTCCTGAACGTAGATCGACGACCGCGAACCCTCGAAGGACACATAGGCCAGCTTGCGTCCGTCCGGCGACCAGGCCGGCGACATGAGCGGCTCGGACGACTGCGCCACCACCTGCGGATTGGCGCCGTCGGAATCGGAAACGATGAGCTGAAATCGCCTTTCGAGGCCCATCCGCTGCTCGTTCACGTAGGCGATCCGGGTTCCGAAAACACCCTGAATCCCCGTCAGTTCCTCGAAGATCATGTCCGCCACGCGGTGCCCGGCGACACGCAAATCGGCCTCGGTGCTGCCCGTCGTGAGGCGATAACCGACGATCTGTTCTCCCTGAAGCACGTTGAAGAGTTGAAAGACGATGGTGTGGCTGCCGTCCGCGTTGGCCACCATGTCGCCGATCACCAGGTAGTCGACATCGACGATCAGCCAATCCTGGAATCGGACCTCGGCCGGCTGGGTGGGACGTGCCACCATGTCCTCCACCGCCATGGGCGCGAATCGCCCGCTGTTTGCCAGGTCGGACGAGACCAGCGCGGCGACGTCGAAGGGCGCCTGCGTGCCCGGTCCTTCCCAACCGAACGGCACGATGGCCATGGGAACGGGTCGTTCCACGCCCCGGGTAACCTCGATCACGATCTGGGCGTCGGCGCGAATCAGTCCCGCTACCGTGACCACGCAAACGAACGCCGCCCACGCCAATCGCCTCTGCATCTTTTCCTCAAGCATGCCTGTGGATTCCCTGCCTATACCTCGGGCCGAAATATGACTTCCAGATTGCGGTCGAACAGCGAGGAAATACTCGGCCTGGGCAATGGCGACGATTGCCACACTGCATTCTCGATGGACCTTACGACAGCCTCATCGCCATTGCACTGACCGACGCGCACAGCCACCACGTCACCGCCGGGTATCTGGGTGACGTGAACTGTACACTGAATTCCCGCCTGGGCGCTCGCCGGCGGTATCCAATTCTGCTGAATCCGGTTCTCGATCAGGCGAATGTACTCGTCCAGGGCCGCGGCTTCCTCGCGCCGCCGTGCTTCCTCTTCCGCCGCCAGCGCCTGTGCCAGTTCCGCTTCGCGCTCCGCCTGGCGCCGCGCCGCCTCCGCTGCCAGGCGCTGGCGCTCCAATTCCTCCTGACGGAGCCGCTCTTCTTCCTCGCGCCGCCGCTGTTCCTCCGCCAGCCGCTGCCGTTCGGCTTCGCGCGCGGCTTCCTCTTCCGCAAGGCGCTGGCGTTCCAGTTCGGCCAAGCGTTGCTGCTCCTGCCGTTCCGCCTCCTCGCGCTGAATCCGGACCTGTTCCAGGCGCTGCTGTTCCTGTTCGAGCTGCCGGCGCGCCTCCTCGGCCTGTTGTTCGGCCCGCCGCTGCTCCTCCAGCGCCTGTCGCTGCTGCTCTTCCCGGAGGCGCTGCTCTTCCTGCTCCAGTTCCTCCAGCCGGGCCATCTCCCGGCGGATGAGCGTCTCGTCCACGACGGTCGCCTCGATGGCCACCTGTTCCGTGGGTGCGTGCCGGCTCGACGGCAGATCCAGCCCGACTGTCAAGACCACGATCAGAACCCCGTGCAGCAGCACGGACAGCGTCGTCGCCACCATATGCTCCCGCAAGAATTCCATTCGGCGCCATCCCGCCCATTCAGGGCTGACTGTCCTCCCGCTCTGCCGGATCGGTGATGAACCCGACCCGCTCCGCTCCGGCCTGCTGCAATATGACCATACCCGTCACCACCCGGCCGTACGCCACGGCTTCGTCCGCCTTGACCAGCACCGGTGTCTGGGGATTCCGCCGCAGCACCGCCGCCGTACGTGTCAGCACCGTCTGCTCGTCGACGGGCGTCTCCTCGTCGCCGCCGATGTTCAGGAACAACTCGCCGTCGCGGTTGATACTCAGCACCAGCGGCTCATTATCGCGCAACAATTCGGGGTCCAGCGGCTCGGCCGCGGCCTGGGGCAGGTCCACCTGGATGCCCTGGGTCAGCAACGGCGCCGTGATCATGAAGATGATCAGCAGCACCAGCATCACGTCGATGTAGGGCACCACGTTGATCTCGCCCATCAGGCGCTTCGATCGGCTTTGTCTCATGGCGTCGCCCTGTACAGGTGCGCGGCGTGGCGCTGCAGTATCGCCGAGAATTCCTCGGCGAAGGTGTCATAGCGAACCTCCAGCCGCCCGACGATATCGGCGTAGCGGTTGAAGGCGATCACGGCGGGAATGGCGGCGAACAGGCCCATGGCCGTCGCCACCAGGGCCTCCGCAATCCCCGGCGCCACCAGCGCCAGCGTCGCCGCCTGCACGTTCCCGAGCGCCTGGAAGGACGTCATGATGCCCCAGACGGTTCCGAACAGTCCGACATAGGGGCTGGTCGAACCCACCGTGGCGAGAAAGGCCAAGTTCTGTTCCAGCCGCTCCACTTCGCGCACCTGGGACACGCGCATGGAACGCCGCGAGCCCTCGACGATCTGCTCGGCGTTGATGGCGCGGTCTTCCCGGAGCCGCCCGAATTCCCGGTAACCGGACTCGAAGATGCCCGCCATCCCCACCTGGCTTTCGTCGGAATCCGCCAGTTCCCGGTATATTTCCGAGACGTCGCTCCCGGACCAGAATGTTTCCTCGAACTCGTCCGCCGCCCCGGTCGCCCGCTTCAGCAACCGGCTCTTCTCGATGATGATGGCCCACGAGGCGACGGAAGCAACCAACAGCATCAGCATGACGGCCTTGACCACCAGGCTGGCATCCAGAATCAGGCTGATCAGCGATAGATCGTTATTCATTCCTCGGCCCCGCCACCGTCAAGTTCCACAAAGAGTCGCGCCGGCAAGCGCCGCGGCCTGCCCGTGCGCGCATCCACGCAGGCCACTTCCGCCCGCGCCCGGCAAACAAGTTCGCCGCTTCCCGGAACGCGGCGAATGGCCTGCCTGAAAACAAGGCGTACCGCGCTCAACTCCGCCACCTCCGCAGTCACCTCCAGCATGTCGTCAAGCCTTGCCGGTACCTTGAATTGCGCCTCGATGCGGGAGAGTACCAGCACGATGTCGGCCGACTCCCGCAATTCGTTGTGGTCGATCCCGTTCGACCGCAGCCACTCGGTTCGCGCCCGTTCGAAAAAGCGCAGGTAACTGGCGTTGTAGACGACGCCCTGTGCATCCGTATCCTCCAGATACACGCGCACCGGCAAAACCTGGGTCTTCATGGTTCGGCCTGCCGTTCAATCGAACAGGCCGGGCGATGCCGGCGGCGCTTCATGCGCCCGGGGCACCTTGAGCCCATAGTGTTGATAGGCGTTGCGTGTGGCCATGCGCCCGCGCGCGGTGCGCTGCAGGAATCCTTCCTGGATCAGAAAGGGCTCCACGACATCCTCCAGCGTGCCCCGCTCCTCTCCGATGGCTGCCGCGAGGTTGTCGATGCCCACGGGCCCGCCGTCGAATTTCTCGATCACGGTGAGCAGAAGCTTGCGGTCCATGCTGTCGAACCCGTGCGGGTCGACTTCCAGAAGGTCCATCGCAGCCTGCGCCACCGGCTCGGTCACGGCGCCGTCGCATTCCACTTCGGCGTAGTCGCGGACCCGGCGCAGGAGGCGGTTGGCGATACGCGGCGTGCCACGGGAACGTGCCGCGATCTCGCGGGCGCCGGCACCGTCCACCGGCAGGCCGAAGATGCCGGCGGTTCGCTTCACGATCTGCTTCAATTCGTCGATTCCGTAGAATTCCAGCCGTTGCACAATGCCGAACCGGTCGCGCAGCGGCGAGGTGAGCAGGCCCGCCCGGGTGGTGGCGCCCACCAGGGTGAACGGCGGCAGTTCCAGCTTGATGGAGCGGGCGCCCGGCCCTTCGCCGATCATGATGTCCAGGCGAAAATCCTCCAGCGCCGGGTAGAGCACCTCTTCCACCACCGGGCTGAGCCGGTGAATCTCGTCCACGAACAGCACGTCCCTGGCTTCCAGGTTGGTGAGGATCGCCGCCAGGTCCCCCGGGCGCTCCAGCACCGGTCCCGACGTGGTCCGCAGATTGACTTCCAGTTCATTGGCGACGATGTACGCCAGCGTGGTCTTGCCGAGACCCGGCGGGCCGAAAATGAGCGTATGGTCCAATGCCTCGCCGCGATTGCGCGCCGCGGTCATGAAAATCCGCATCTGCCGCTTGACCGAGGGTTGACCCACGTACTCGTCCAGCGTGCGGGGCCGCACGGCCCGGTCGAAGACCACGTCCTCGTGGGTGCCGGCGCCGTCCAGCAATCGGGCTTCCTCGTGCATGGCCGTCATTTGGCGTGCACGCGCTTGAGCGCTTCGCGGATCAACTGTTCGGAATTCATGCCCGCCGTGTCGATATCCTTGAGCATCCTGTTGACTTCAGCCGCCCGGTATCCCAACGCCTGCAAGGCGCCGCGGGCCTCGCCATCGGCCTTCGTGGCACCCTGCGCGGAGTCGGCTGCGCCGGCATCCGGCGGATCGAGCCGATCCTCCATCTCCAGTATCAGCCGTTCCGCTGTCTTGCGGCCGATGCCCGGTATTCGCGTCAGCGAAACCAGGTCGCGTTCGAACACGCTGCGCCGAAATCCTTCGGCGCTGATTCCCGAAAGGATGGCAAGCGCGATCCGCGCGCCGACGCCGGATACCTTGAGCAGGTTGCGGAACAACGACCGCTCGGCTTCGGTGGCAAAGCCGTACAGCAAATGCGCGTCGTCCCGCACCATCAAATGGGTCAGCAGGGTCAACGGCTCGCCGGCTTCGGGCAGGCGGTAGAACGTGGACATGGGCGCCTCGAGTTCGTAGCCGACACCGGCCACGTCCAGCGTCAGTCCGGGCGGACGCTTCGAGACCAGGGTCCCCTTCAGGAACCCGATCATGATCGTGCGGTCTCCCGGTTCATGATCGCGCCATCCCCCGGTTCATGATCGCACCGCCTCCCGGACCGTAACAGTGCCGCCTTGCGTTTCATGACCGCGCAGTCCTCAGTTCGGCCATCGCGGGCGATCCGCGCACGTACGCGTGGCACAGCGCCAGTGCCAGTGCGTCGGCCGCATCGGATGTTGGCGTTTCGCGCAGGCCGAGCAGTACGCGGACCATCAGTTGCACCTGGGCCTTGTCGGCGTCGCCACGGCCGACGACCGCCTTCTTGACATAGCGCGCGGCGTACTCGAAGACCGGAACATCGGCCTCGAAGGTACCGCACAGCGCGGCCGCCCTGGCCTGGCCGAGCTTGAGCGCGCTGTCGGCGTTTCGATGCATGAACACGCGCTCGATGGAAACCTCGTTCGGGCGGAACTGCCGCACCAGTTCTTCCATCTCCGAGAAAATTCGCCTCAAGCGCGCGTTGTGATCGCCCGCGGTCGCGATGGCACCCATCTTGACCAGCCTGGCTTCACGCCCCGTGCCGTGATCGTCGATGATGCCGTAGCCGGTCCGCCGCGAACCCGGGTCGATGCCGAGGATGCGGACCGGAGCGCTCATGCAGTCGCCTCGAGCAACTCGGTGGGGAGATCCCCGTTGGAATACACCTGCTGCACGTCGTCCAGTTCATCCAGCGCGTCCAGGAGCTTGAGCAGGCTCTCCGCCTGCCGCGCCCGCACGGGCGTCTGGACGCTGGCATGCATGGTGACCTGGGCGTGATCGGGCGCCAGGCCCCGAGCCGTCATCGCGGACTTGACGGCATCGAAATCCGCAGGCTCGCACAGCACGTCGGCGGAGCCGTCGTCATTGGCGACGACATCGTCCGCACCGGCTTCAATGGCCCCCTCCATGAGTTCGTCCGGATCCTGACCGGAGGTGTAGCTGAGCAATCCGGTCTGATCGAACAGGTAGGCCACCGATCCGTCCGCACCGAGGTTGCCGCCGAATTTCGAGAAGGCGTGGCGCACCTCGGCCACCGTGCGATTACGGTTGTCGGTCAGGCAGTCGACCATCACGGCAATGCCGCCGGGCCCATAGCCCTCGTAGCGGACTTCTTCATAGGACAATCCCTCGGCATCGCCGGTGCCGCGCTTGATGGCCCGGTCGATATTGTCCTTGGGCATGCTCTGGCCGCGGGCCTTGTCGATGGCCGCGCGCAGCCGGGGGTTGGCGGCAGGGTCGCCGCCGCCGTCCCTGGCGGCGACAGTGATCTCGCGAATGAGTTTGGTGAACAGCTTGCCGCGCCTGGCATCCTGGGCGCCTTTCCGAAACCGGATATTGGCCCATTTACTGTGGCCGGCCATGCGCAATGCTCCCGGCCCGAACCCGGCCCGGCTGTCCAGGGAAAGCCGACAGCGCCCGCCCCAAGGGGCTGTCAGTCAGTAAACTCACTCCGTAACTCCACCGGCAGCAAGCCGCAAGTCCTCTGCCGGCCCCTATGATAGCGGGAAATCCTCCCCTTGTGGGGCTGCTGAGGGGCAGATTAGCGGTTGATGGCGTGGATCGCCCGGCTGTCGGCAGCGAGCGCCGCCTCGTGGATGGCCTCGGTGAGTGTCGGATGGGCGTGGATCGTGCGTTGCAGGTCCTCGCCGGATGCGCAGAATTCCATGGCCAGCACCGCTTCGGCGATGAGTTCGCCGGCGACGGGCCCGACGATGTGAACGCCGAGCAGCTCGTCGTCGTCTTCCGAGCACAGTAGCTTGACCAGGCCCTCGGTCTGCTCCATGCCCTTGGCGCGTCCGTTGGCCGCGAACGGGAAGATGCCCACCTTGTAGTCGATGCCGCCCGACTGCAGTTCCGCCTCGGTTTTCCCCACCCAGGCGATTTCCGGGGCGGTGTAGATTACCGACGGAACTGCATCGTAATTGACCTCCGCGATCTTTCCGGCGATGAGATCCGCCACCATGATGCCCTCTTCGGTGCCCTTGTGAGCCAGCATTGGCCCGCGGACCACGTCGCCCACGGCCCAGACACGAGGCGCCGTGGTCCGGCATTGTTCGTCCACCCGGACAAAGCCCCGGTCATCCAGTTCAACCCCAGTGTCGTCTCCCAGCAGGCCCGCGGTGAACGGCCGGCGCCCCACGCAGACGATGAGCTTGTCCACTTCCAGGCGCTGCTCTTCACCGCCGTGCTGAAACTGCACTTCTACCGCGCCGTTGGTCACCGTGGCACTTTGAACGTTGGCTCCGAGCCGGATATCCAGTCCCTGCCGCATGAAGTGCCGGAGCGCATCCTTTGCGATCTGCTGGTCCGCCATGTAAAGGAAATCTTCCAGCGCTTCCAGGATCACGACATCGGCGCCGAGCCGCTGCCACACGCTGCCCAACTCGAGCCCCACGACGCCCGCGCCCACCACGCCCAGACGTTGCGGTACGGTCTCGAATTCCAGCGCCCCCCAGGAATCGACGATGTGTTCGCCATCGAACGGCGCAACCGGCAGTTCCACGGGCGTTGAGCCGGTTGCGATGACGACATGCCCGGCTGACAATTCGGAGATGTTGCCGTCCGGATCGGTGACTTCCACGCGGCCGCCACCCAGCAGCCTTCCGTGACCGCGTACGCCGGTAACGCCATTGGACTTGAACAGGGCCTCGATTCCCCGGGTCAATTGCCTGACGATGCGCTCCTTGCGCGATTGCATCCTGCCGATATCGACGCTCAACTCGCCCACTCCGATCCCATGGGACTTGAATTCCGAGGCGGCGCGATGATAAAGCTCGGAAGACTCGAGCAACGCCTTGGAGGGAATGCAACCGGCATTGAGGCACGTGCCTCCGAACGCCCGGCTGCCATCCGGATTGCACCACTCGTCCACGCAGACGACGCGCAGCCCGTTCTGGGCCGCGCGAATGGCCGCGGGATAACCCGCCGGTCCGCCGCCGATCACGGCGACGTCGTAGCTCTGTTCTGTCATGGGTATTACACCTGCAGGAGAAGCCGCGCAGGATCCTCCAAAACGTCCTTGATGGCAACCAGGAATTGCACCGCTTCCCTGCCGTCCACGATGCGATGATCGTAGGTCATCGCCAGGTACATCATCGGGCGAATCTCGATTTCGCCGTCCACGGCCACCGGGCGCTGCTGGATCGAGTGCATGCCCAGGATACCGCTCTGGGGCGGATTGATGATGGGCGTGGACATCATCGAGCCGAAGATGCCGCCGTTGGTGAGGGTAAAGGTCCCGCCGGTCAGGTCCTGCATGCCGAGGCCGCCACTGCGCGCCCGGGTGCCGAAATCCACGATGGATTGTTCGATTTCGGCATAGGTCATCTGCTCGGCATTGCGGAGAATCGGCACCACCAGGCCCCGATCCGTGGACACTGCCACGCCGATGTCGTAGTAGTCGTGGTAGATGATGTCGCTGCCGTCCACCGAGGCGTTCAGCACGGGATAACGCTGCAGGGCCTCGATGCACGCCTTGATGAAGAACGACATGAATCCCAGCTTCACGCCGTGCCGGCGCTGGAACAGTTCGCTGTAGCGGGACCGGGCGGCCATGACGGCGCTCATGTCGACTTCGTTGAAGGTCGTGAGCATCGCCGCCGTGTGCTGCGCCTCAACCAGCCGTTCGGCGATTCTCGCGCGCAGCCTGGTCATGGGAACCCGCCGCTCCGAGCGGTGGCCGGCGGGTGCGGGTGGCGCAACGGGTGCGGATGAGGTGGATGGTGCGGCGGGCGCACCTGGTGTGCCTCGCGCACTCGGTGTGACGGGCGCGCCCGGTGTACCTGGCGAACTCGGTTTGGCGGGCGCGCCCGGTGCGCCCCGGGTGTCTGGTGTCCTTTGACTCTCGGGTTCGCTCGGCGCGCTGCGGGCGTCCGGCACATCTTGCGCCTGCGCCCGGGCGTCGAATACCTGCCTCTCCGTCGTGTCGGATTTTTGGCCGATGTAGTCGATCACGTCGGACTTGGTGATCCGTCCGCCCCGCCCCGTGCCTCTCATCGCGCTCGCATCCACCCGGTGTTCCCGCATCAACCGCCGCACGGCGGGACCGGCCCGCTCCAGCGTTTCGTCATCGGCTGTCGCCGGACTTGGTTCCGGTACCGCGGCAACCTCCGGAGCGGCTATCGCTTCAGCCTCGGAAGCGACCGGGGCAGCTACTCCAAGCTCGCCGACCGGTTCCGCAGACGCTCCGGACCCCCGCCCTGATTCGGCGGAAGCCCCGGACACCTCCCCTGACTCGCCATCCGATTCCGCGGAGGCCCCGGACGTCGCCCCTGGCTCCGCGGAAGTTCCTGAGACCTTCCCGGGGTCCAACAGCGCCAACACCTCGCCCGCGGTTACCGTGGCGCCGTCGGCCACACGGACTTCCCGCAAGACTCCGTCGCTGGGGCAAGGCACTTCCAGAACCACCTTGTCGGTTTCCAGTTCGACCAGCTTCTCGTCTCTCTGTACCGGATCGCCGGGCGAACGGTGCCAATTGACCAATGTGGCATCCGTGACCGACTCCGGGAGCTGCGGCACCTTGATTTCGATCGTCACGTTTTCGCCTTCCCGGACGATTCTTCGGATTCGATCGCCAACGCATCGAACAAGAGCATGTTCTGCTTCAATGCATGAAGCCCGAATATGCCGGAAGCGGGCGCCGCCGCACCGGGCCGGCCGGCGTACGACAGGCGCTGGCTGTCCGACAGGGGCGCCTGCAGGCGATGGCGAATCTGATACCAGGCGCCCTGGTTCTGGGGCTCCTCCTGACACCAGACGATGTCCGATACGTGGGCGTATCGGTCGATGGTTGCAGCGTACTCCTCGACCGGGAACGGATAGAGTTCCTCCAGACGGACGATGGCCGTGTCTACAATGTCGTGCTCTTTGCGCAGGGTCGCCAGATCGTAGTACACCCTGCCGCTGCAGAAAACAAGCCGCCGGGCCTCCTCCAGAGGCACGGTTTCGTCCCCGATCAGCCGATTGAAGCTGCCTTCGGTTATCTCCGTCAACGATGACACGGACGACCGGTGTCGCAACAGGCTCTTCGGCGTCATCACGATCAGCGGCTTGCGGGTCGGCCGCAACGCCTGCCGCCTCAGCATGTGAAACATCTGTGCCGGCGTCGACGGCACGCAGACCTGCATATTGTGTTCCGCGCACAATTGCAGAAAACGCTCCAGGCGCGCGGACGAATGTTCCGGTCCCTGGCCTTCGTAACCGTGCGGCAGGAACAGCGTAAGACCGGACAGCCGCCCCCACTTGGATTCGCCGGAACTGATGAACTGGTCGATCAGGACCTGGGCGCCGTTGGCAAAGTCGCCGAATTGCGCTTCCCAGATCACCAGGCAGTCCGGCGACGCCGTGCTGTAGCCGTATTCGAAACCCAGCACGGCTTCTTCGGAGAGCAACGAGTCGCCGACTATCAAGGCGCCGTTGCGGGGCGTGACGTGTTCAAGCGGTACGAATACCTCGCCGTCCGCCTGGTTGACGAAGGATGCATGCCGATGAAAGAACGTCCCCCGGCGGCTGTCCTGCCCGATCAACCGGACATTGAGCCCGGCGTCGAGAATGCTGCCGTAGGCCAGGCTCTCGGCGAATCCCCAGTCCACGCTCAACTCCCCCGCGGCCATCCTGACCCGGTCCGAAACGATTCGCTGGAGCCGGGGGTGAAGCTTCCAGCCCCTGGGCACGGTATTGATCAACGCTCCCAGCCGGCGGAGTTCGCTCAGGGAGATACGCGTATCCACCGCGGTGTCCAGCGTTCCCCGGTAACTCTCCCAATCGACGGTGAACTCATTGCCGATCAGGCCGAGGCAGTCGTCGTTCGGGCTGCGCCCTTCGTCCAGGCACTCCCGGTAGTCCTCCTCCATGGACTTCAGTTCCGACTCGCTCAGGTCACCGCCGGCCAGCAGCTTTCGTCCGTAGAGCGTCCGCGTGGTGGGATGCTTCCGGATCCGGTTGTACATCACCGGCTGGGTGACGGCGGGTTCGTCGGCCTCGTTATGCCCGAGACGCCGGTAACAGACCAGGTCGATCACCACATCCTTGTGAAAGGCCTGGCGGTAACGTGCCGCCAGCCGGATCGCGGCGACGGCGGCTTCCGGGTCGTCTCCGTTGATGTGAAACACCGGCGCATCCACCATCTTCGCGATGTCGGAGCAATAGGGCGTCGAGCGGGCGTCCTTGCGGTCGTTGATGGTGAAGCCGATCTGGTTGTTGATGACGATGTGGATGGTTCCGCCGGTGTGGAAGTGTTGCGTCTGCGACATCTGAAAGGTTTCGGCCACGACGCCCTGCCCGGCGAAGGCGGCATCGCCGTGTATCAGCACCGGGAGCACCTGGTTGCCCTGGATATCCCCGCGCCGGTCCTGCCGCGCGCGCACGGACCCCTCCACGACGGCGTTGACGATTTCCAGGTGCGACGGATTGAAGGCGAGCACCACGTGGACGTTGTTGCCCGGCGTGCGCACATCGGCGGAAAACCCCATGTGGTACTTGACGTCGCCGGAACCGCGGATCTTGCTGAGGTCCCGGTCGGGGGCAAACTCCGAAAAAAGTTCCTGGGGAGACTTGCCGAGGACGTTGACCAGCACGTTGAGCCGTCCGCGATGGGCCATCCCGATCACGACTTCCTGGATTCCCCTTTCCCCTACCGTGCGGATCAGGTCGTCCAGAATCGGAATCAACGTCTCGCCGCCTTCCAGCGAGAACCGCTTCTGCCCGACAAACTTCGTATTGAGGTAGCGCTCCAGTCCCTCGGCGCGGTTCAGGCTGGCGTAAACGCGCCGGCGGTCCTCGCGGCTCAGGCCGCTGCTGCCGCGATCCTCCTCGAAACGCTGACGCAGCCAGAGCCTCTCGCGGGCTCGTGAAATGTGGGCGAACTCCACTGCGATCCGACCGCAATAGACGCGTTTCAGCACGTCCAGGATATCCCGGAGTTTCATGCGGGCGTTGCCGGCCCCGGCAAGCCCGCCGGTGAAGAACTCGGCGTCCAGGTCCGTGGCTTCCAGTCCGAGAAAATCCAGTTTCAGGACCGCCGGCACGGACCGTTCCCAGAGTCCCAGGGGATCCAGGTCGGCGACCTGATGCCCGCGCAGGCTGTAGACCTGGATCAGGCGTGACACCGCGGCCTGCTTTTCGCTCGCCTGCCCGGCGGGCGGACCCCCCTCCCAGCCGATTCCTGCGGCAACGGCGAGCGACTGCCGGGGCTGCGTTTGTGCATCGCTGTCGACTGCTCGGCCGGGCACGTCGTGAACAACGTGGCGTTTGGGCACATCTCGAACAACGGGGCGTTCCGGCACGTCGTGAACGACCGGGCGTTCGGACACATCGTCAACAACGGGGCCTTCGGGCACATCGCGAACCATGGGGCGGTGGAGCACTTCGCCTTGCGTGTCGCCGAATTGGCCGAAGTAGCGCCGCCATTCCCCGGACACGCTGGCGGGGTCGTCCAGGTACGCTTCGTAGAGGGCTTCTACGTAGGGCGCGTTGGATCCGTGGATCGCCGATGATTCGTACTGACGTTCAAGAACGGCGCTCATGTTGCTCGCTCCCCGGGTTGGCCAGTGTAGTTTAGCGAAAACGGCGCCTGCAAACGCAGCCTATTGCGCGGTCGTGACCCCTTCGACGGCCGTTTCGCGCAGCAGGTAGGCCAGCAGGTCGGTACGGTCGGCAACGGAGTAGATTCCCGCAAACACCATGAGATTGCCCGGCACGAAATCGTCGGGACGGGCAAGCCAGGCATCCAGTTGCGCCGGCGTCCAGACGATTCCCGCCTCCTGCAGCGCATCGGAATACGGGAAATCGGGCGCACTCGCCGCCGGCCGCCCGAAGATGCCGTTCAGGTTGGGGCCGATCAAGCGCCCTTCTCCCGGACCCAACGTATGACACACGATGCAGGCGTAACTCAGCAATTCACCACGCCCGAAATCCGCATTCGCAAACCGCGCCTCCGCCAGGAAGGTGGCGGAGGCCGAATCCGATGGCACATCTTGCGCGCCTGCACCGGGGGGCGAAGCGTCCAGCGGTTCTCCGGGCATCGCGTCGCCTGCAGCGGGGACGTCTTCATCCGGCACATCGCAAGCGGCAAGCGCTGCCGCCATGACGAGCGTCCACAGGCACGCAACATACAATCGCACGCCCCGCCCTCGGGACAGGTTCGTGACATGGCCTGCCGTGTATCCTGGCCTCATGGGTCGGGAAGTATAGTCCGGGCGGTCCGCTCAGAAGGTCCAGCCGAGCCCGATGTGGATGCCGAAGTCGGGTGCCGACTTGACGATCAGGTCTTCGCTGAAGGCGAACGTCAGCGTTCGCCCGGAATCCGATTTCCACCAGCCCCCGGCGCTGGCCTGGAGGGCGCTCGCTCCCAGTTCATCCAGGGCACTTGAAAAATAGTTGGAATGGGCGTCCAACTGGAACTTGAAACCGACACGCTGCAGCGGTTGCCAACCGATACCGAACACGCCGAATACCACCCAGTCCTCGCTTTGCAGGGAAAACACTTCCGATTCGCCCACACGGACCGCGCCCGCACCCCAGTAGATGCCCGCCGGTGTGCCGCCGATCGTCCGGGGGTGGCGCCTGAGCAAGCTGAATGCCAGATCGGTTGCACCACTGCCGGTCAACGCGCCGCGGTCTCCGGTCGGAACCTTCAGGGCAGCCTTCAGCGTGAAGCCCCCTTCCGCTCCGAATGTTCGCGACAGGCCGATCTGCGCATCGCCGATGCCGTGGCTGGACTCATCGAACAGGTAGCGGCGCTGCCCGCCGACCTTGTACTGGTATTGCAGTTCGTCTTCGCCGCGCAGGTTGCGGTTTCCGTCCGGCAGATTGGCGAACCCGTGCCAGGCATCGACAGCGTCATCCAGGAACCCGCCCGAGTGCCGATACCAGGGTACGCCGACGCTGACCGTCCAGGCCCCGCGGAAACGGTGCCGATAGAAGATGTTCAGTCGCCAGCTTTCGCCGTCGATCAACAATTCCTCGTGACCGTTTCCCGCCAGCACATAGTGATTTCCTACCGCCGCGGCGATCCCGAATTCGCTGCGGCCGCCGTCGATGCGGCCGTCCCACGCCGGCAGCCCGAATACCGCCACCGGAGGGCTCAAATTCGGGATATCGAAGGGTGAGGTTTCCTCGGCGCTCGCCATATCACCGGGGGTCGCCAAACCCAGGCCGCCGGTCACGGCCACCGCGGCCGCCGCCACACGCTTCCGCATCGGATTCAGCGCGCCGCGTGCCGCCGGTTCGCCGGAATCAACGGGTACAACGTTCCATCCGGGCCGACATACAGAGTGGTGACTGAAGCCAACCCGGCCAGAACGAACCAGCCGATGGCCGCGGCGGTGGCGCCATCAAACGCAACCCCGTCCAGCAAGATCGCCAGGAACGCAAGCAAAGCCGCGTTCATCGCGAGCGACAGGAGAACGACCGTCCTCAGCCGAAGAGGCAGGACATAGAACACGATCGCCGTTCGAGCCAATCCGTTGCTCAGTCCCGCGGCCAGCGCGCAAATCAGCCAGGCGCCAGCCCCCACGATACTGAATCCCGGAACGACCGCGGAGACCAGCCACAGCGAGAGTACGCTGCACATGATTCTGATGGCGTATCCTCTCATGCGTTCCCCTGCCGGTGCCCGTTGGTTCAAATGGTACCGCAGGGTACATGCAGGAACTATGAACCGATGAAGCCTTCATCAATAAAAATGGTCCGCAGCGATGCTATCTTTTCCGCTTGCGGACGCTATCGATACTGGCTCGAAAGGATATGGGACCGTGAGCGGCCCATCCTGCCCTGGGTGCTGTTGAACGGTTCCACCGCAGGATCCGTCCGCAACGATCCCACCGTGCGCCGAGTCATCGGCTTTACCCGGAAGTGGGGATTTGGCGGACTCTGGCTCGTCAACGCGTACGCGGCCATGGCGACGAAACCGCGGGAACTGCTCGCCATCAAGGAAAATGTCGGTCCCCGGAACAGGTCCTACGTCCGGAAGGCGGTTCGCGACGCTTGGCGGCACCCCCACAACCACTCGGATACACCGGAACTGCCGGTGATCGTGGGTTGGGGAAACCACGGCGCCCGCGGCGGGCAGGACCGGCAGGTGCTGGATTGGATCTCGAGCGCCGGGGCGCCCGTGCGGCTTCAGTGCCTCGGCGTGACGAAGCGCGGCTGCCCCCGGCATCCGCTGTATTGCGCCGCGGACACCGCACGCATCGACTACCGCGGCAGGGGGTCGATCGGGAAGACTTGAAGGCTTCGGGCCGCGCGCACTGGAAAAGTCCCCCAGAGCCTGTACCATTGCGCTTTCCCGCTCGTACGTGACATGAATTCAAGGCGCCTCCCAGACGTGAAATCCACGCACCGGCCTACTGTGGCCCGGCGCCGCCGGTGGCTGCGGCTCGCGCTGGTTCCGCTGGCGTGCGTGGTCCTTGCAGCCTGCGAATCGGAAGGTGGCCGGGTACGCCCGCCCAGCACCGAGGTCAGCGTCATTCACGTCGCCGGTCGCTTCGGCAACCTCGAGTTCCGTCGGGTGGAACGGCTGGAGGGCACGCTGAGCTACCGTTCCTCGCAGGTGTTCTCCTGGGACAGCGGCCCATACACATTCAATATCGACAGCTCGATTCTGGGCGCACCGATTCGGCTGTATTCCTTCGAAGCGGACCTTGGAGCCGGCAACGACTACAGCATCGTGCTCACGGAAGCCAACGGCTGGCTTCACGAGCTGATTCTCGAGGGGGCGGAGGCCGAACTTTCCGAAACCGAGGCGGAAATCATCATCGTCAACACGGCTGCCGGCCTTCAGAGCGCCGTGGACGTCTACATCGAGCCGCCCGGCACGGTGCTGGCTGCGGCTACGCCCCGGGGCGCCGTGGATTTCCTCGAATCGATACCGGTCGCCGCCATTGCGCCGGGGGAATACGAGTTGAGCCTGACCCAGGCCGGCAATCCAACCAGCGTCGTCATGGCTTCCGATACGTTCGAACTCGCTGCGGGCGTACGCACCACGCTTTCCATCATCGACGGACTGAGTTCGGCGTCCCCGGCCGCCGCGGTGGTCAGCGGCGCCGGTATCGATACCCCGCTCGCGGACCGGGAACTGCGCGCCGGCTTTCGCGTACTCAACGCCATGACCAGCCGCGACCCGATCGACGTCACGATCAACAGCATCTTTTCGCCGCCGTTGGTCCCGAACGCCATGTTTGCCGTACCCACCGATTACGCGCTGCTGGTCCCGGGGGAACATATGCTGCAGGTCACGCCCGCCGGCAATTCCGGCGCCATCGAAGCTGAAGCGTCCTTCAGGGCATTCCCGGGTCAGCGCGGTACCTGGTTCATTCGCGGCGCCCCCGGCTCGCTGGCCGCGTTCTACTCTCCGGACAGCCAGCGGCTCATCCGCGACGTTGCCGAAGTCACCGTCTACTACGGAGGGACAACGGCAGGCAGTGTCGATGTCTTCATCGTGCCGCCGGATACGGATCTGAACACGGTACCGCCCACCGCAACGCTTGCCGAAACCAGTCCGCTTTCCTTCGTGTACCTGGGCCTGGGCGGCTACACGATCACGGTACGCGAATCAGGGACCCAGAATGTTCTCGCCGGCCCCGTCGCAGCGGGTGTCGGATTCGAAGGCAGCTACGGGATACTGATCACCAACGGCGCTTCGGGCGCCGGGATGGATGTCACCCTGATCGACCGGTTCGATCTCTGACAGAGCCCATTCATTCAATTCGGGACGGTTCCGTCAACGGGCACCAGTGCCGGAATCAGCTCACTCGGGAGGCCCCACTGCCGCACGCCGGTTCAGGGACTGCGCCCGCTCCACTTCGTCCACCACCGCGACGGCAAAGTCCGCCATCGTGATGGTGGCGCCTCCCGCTTATGCCAGTGAATTGCTCCACTTTTCGCCGGTACAGCCGGAGCAAACCATCAGGCAAAGTGCATCTCACTGATTCCCGGTCCGCCCGAAACGGCGTGGGCTGACCCAGAACCAGCTTCCGGCGATCACGGCTCCGAACAGCGTATAGCAAACGGCGAATACCCATGCCGGGGCCCGGTAGTAGAGGATCGCCTCCAGCCAGTGCGCCACGAACGACCCCGGATAGACCGTATCGCCGGCCCGGGCGCGGAGCGCCATTTCAAGTGTTGTCAGCGGACAGATCACCCCGAACCAGGATTGAATGACGACCACGACAATGGCCAGAAGATGCGCCCAGCGAAACCAGGGATTCCGGACCCACCTCCAGCGATACGCCTTGCCGGCGAATATGAGCACGAGGCCAACGATGACGAAAGCGACGAAAAGCACATGCAGCAACAGGACCGCGTCGGCGGCCAACAGGTAGACTGCGGATGATTCTGTTTGCGTCACCTGCTCCCCTGTGACGTGGCGCCACACGAATTACGGCGATTCGCATTGAAGCGTACTATAGCCGTCGCGGTGCAGGCAGCGAAATCAGGAGAAAGCCACTGACTATCGACCTGAGAAGCGATACGGTCACGAAACCGACCGGGGCCATGCGGGCAGCAATGGCCGCGGCGGATGTCGGCGACGACGTCTACCGCGAAGACCCGACAGTCAATCGCATCGAGGCACTCGCGGCGGAACTCCTCGGGACCGAGAGCGCCATCTTCTGCACCAGCGGCACACAGAGCAACCTGCTGGCGCTGCTCTGTCACTGTGCCCGCGGAGACGAGTACATCGTCGGTCGGCGCGCTCACAGCTACAAGTACGAGGGCGGCGGTGCGGCATCGCTGGGCTCCATCCACCCCCACCCGCTGGAATTCGAACCGGACGGTACCTTGCATCCCGACAGAGTGGCCGCAGCGGTCAGACCCGACAATGTGCACTTTCCCCGAACGACGCTGGTTTGCCTGGAGAACACGCAGGACGGCCGCGCGCTGCCGCTCGACTACCTGCAGGCGGCAAAGCGCCTCGCGGATGAACTCAACCTCCGCACGCATCTGGATGGAGCGCGCATCTTCAATGCATCGGTCAGGCAGGAGGTTCCCGTACGCGACATCTGCCGGAATTTCGACTCGATCGCGTTCTGCTTGTCCAAGGGGCTTGGCGCGCCGGTGGGCTCGCTGCTCTGCGGCAGCGCAGAGCTGATTCGAGAGGCCCGACGGTGGCGGAAGACATTGGGAGGCGGGATGCGCCAGGCGGGGATCATCGCGGCCGCGGGCCTCTACGCTCTTGAGAACAACGTCGACCGGCTGGCTGAGGACCACGACAACGCGGAGGCGCTCGCCCGGGGCCTCCGCGAACTCGATGAAATTGATGTGGAGTACGGGGACACGCAGACCAACATGGTTTTCGTCAACCTCGGTGAGCACGACTCGAGCGAACTCACCGAATTCCTGCGGGAGCGGGGTATTCTGATCCGGGGAAGCGACACGCTCCGCCTCGTCACCCACCTGGACATCAGCGAGAGCGACATCGAGCAAGTCGTTGCGTCGTTCAAAGCGTACCTGACGCGCTGAAGTTTCCAGGCGAAATCATTGATTTTGAGTCACATATAAGTACACAATTGAGTATACACTTGATGACTGGAGTAACGGGATGGACTTTGTCAGCGTTCGCGAGTTGCGTACCCGATCCGCTGCCGTGTGGGATGCCCTGGGTAAGGAAAAGGACCTGGTCGTGACCTCGAATGGCAAACCGATCGCAGTCCTGTCGGCGACAACTGCGTCGACGCTGGAGGCGTCATTGGCAGCTCTTCGGCAAGCTCGCGCACAACTGGCGGTTGCGGCGATGCAGCAGCGCGCTCAGGAAACCGAATCCGACAGACTGACGCTTGACGACGTCAACGCCGAGATCGAAGCCGTGCGGCGACAGCGGCGCAAATGAGGGTCGTGATCGATACCAATGTTCTCGTCTCCGGCCTGCTCTCACCGTTCGGTCCACCGGGTGTCATTGCTGGCCTGATAGCCGCGGGCAAGCTGCGCGTATGCTACGACGCGAGAATACTCGCCGAATACAACGATGTCCTGCGACGACCAGCATTCCCGTTTGCGGAACGCGAGGTCGCGGCGCTCATGGCGCAGATTCGAGTTGGCGGAGAGCTGATTACCGCCGAACCATTACCAATCCGGCTCCCCGACCCGGACGATGAGCCGTTCCTGGAAGTAGCCATATCGGCAATGGTCGAGTATCTTGTTACCGGCAATTTGAAGCACTTCCCTCGACAACACTGGCAAGGCAGTGCAGTCGTTTCTCCAAGAGAATTCCTGGACTCTGGCCTGCGAACGTCTGAACGCATTCTGCGCTCTTGAGAACTCGATTCTACGACACGGGAGGTGGTCCTGATTCGTTGAATTAGACCCAACGGGCGGTCGCGCCCCGAAGAGGATTCGAACCTCTGACCTTCCGCTTAGGAGGCGGACGCTCTATCCGGCTGAGCTATCGGGGCGATCGCGAAGTGCGGGGTGATGATAACAGGAGGATCAGAAGCCTTCCGTTGATGTGAACAGCCCGACCCGCAGGTTTGTGGCTCGGTAGATTGTTCGGCCGTCGACGGACATGGTTCCGTCGGCAAGGCCCATGACGAGTCTTCGCCTGATGAGCCGTTTCATTTCTATGTGGTAGCGCACCAGGGTGCTGGTCGGCAGGACCTGCCCCTGAAACTTGACCTCACCGACTCCAAGGGCTCGGCCACGGCCCCCCGCGCCGTTCCAGGCCAGCCAGAATCCGACCAGTTGCCACATGGCGTCCAGGCCCAGGCAGCCGGGCATCACGGGGTCGCCCGTGAAATGACAGTCGAAGAACCAGAGATCCGGAACCACATCCAGTTCGGCGACTATCTCGCCCTTGCTGAACCTGCCGCCGGAGTCGTCGATGTGGGCGATGCGGTCGAACATCAGCATGTCGGGCAGGGGCAGCCGGGCATTCTCCTCGCCGAAAATGCCATCGCTTCCGGAAATCAGGAGTTCTTCTCTGGAATAGCTCGACTGCTGTGGCCAGCGGCCGGCCGCCTTCGCTTCGCTCACGCCAACGATACCGCCTGTATCGGACAACGGGGCGAGGATACGCGTATCCTGTAGAAATTACACGAATCACCGACGGGACGATCATGGACGTTCGCAACACCATCGACCAAAGCCCGATCACTTCGCTGCAAGTCGTCGTGATCGGATTGTGTTTCTTCATCAACATGCTCGACGGCATGGATGTGCTGGCGATCTCCCTGGCCGCGCCGGTGCTGTCGCAGGACTGGCAGATACCGGCAACCCAGCTCGGGCGCGTATTCAGCGCGGCGCTGTTCGGCATGGCCCTGGGTTCCATTTTTCTCGCGCCGCTGGCAGACCTGATCGGGCGGCGAAAACTGATCATGCTCTGCCTGTCGATCATCACCGTGGGCATGATCGCGACGGCCTTCGCCCGGACCGTGCCCCAGCTCTACGGTCTGCGGTTCGTCACGGGCCTGGGCGTAGGCGGAATTCTCGCCAGCCTGGCCACGATGTCCGCCGAGTTCTCGCCGCGGCGCCGCCGCAATCTGGTTGTCACGTTCGTTCAGGCCGGCTACCCGGTAGGCGCTGCGGTGCTTGGCATCGTGGTCGTCGAGGGCAACATGCTGCCCTCCTTCGGTTGGCCGTCGGTATTCCTGCTTGCCGGGATACTCACCGCGGCCGTGCTGCCCATGGTGGCTCTGTGGATGCCGGAATCGCTGGAGTTCCTCCTGAAGCGGCAACCCCCGGGGGCGCTTGAGAGCGTCAACAGGATACTTCAGCGCATGGGCCACGACACCATTGAGGAGTTGCCGGCCCTGCCGGAGACCGGGGAAACCCGAGGCGGCATGGCCGCACTCGGATCCGGCGTCGCATCCCTTTTCTCTACCGAACACCGCCGCTCCACCCTGCTCTTGTGGATGGCCTTCTTCATGGCGTTCGGGACACTCTATTTCCTGCTGAGCTGGGTGCCTCAACTGGGCCGCAATGCCGGGCTGCCGCTGGACCGCGCCATCTACGCCAGCGTGGTGCTGAACCTCAGCGCCTTCCTGGGGATGGTCTCCCTGGGGCATCTCGCCGACAGATTCGGGCTCAAGCGAATCATCATCGCCTGGCTGGGGCTCGCGGCCGTGCTCATGTGGGGCTTCCAGGCCTTCGCATCGCCGCTGATGATCATGGTGGCCATCGGCCTCATCGGCTTCACCATGGAAGGCGGTTTCATCGGCATCTACGTGGCCGCGGCGCGAATCTATCCGACGCTCATCCGCAATACCGGCGTCGGCTGGGCCATCGGCGCAGGCCGCACGGGCGCCATAATCGGTCCCATCTTCGCGGGCTGGCTGGTGGCCCAGGGACTGGGCATGGGCGAAAGCTTCCGGGTATTCGCCCTCCCGCTGGTGCTAGCCGCAGCCGCCATTTTCCTCCTGCGGGCGAGGGAACTGCTGCCTGACAAGCGCTGATACCGTCACCTGTGGGCATCCATGCCTGGAGCGGCGGGAACCCGGCGGCGCCGTTGTCCAGCGCGAGCTTCCCCGGACTGCCTCTGCCACACGAACAGCGCGAGAACATGGCCTGTAGCCGCATGGCTCCGCCCAATCCTTATTGGTACAATTCGCCGTCCTTCCGAGAGGCCCCGCCATGAGCGAGAACGCCGACGCGCATCATCCAACCCTGCCCAACGCCCCCATGGGGCTCGCGTCCGTCAAGGAACCCGTCACCGGGCATATCGTTTCCAACGATTCGTGCCTCAAGGGCAAATCCGCCAGCTTCGTCCGCCATACCGCCATCGACATCAGCGGCACGCCGCTGGAGGGGCGCTGCCTCGTCGGCCAGGCGTTCGGCGTGCTGGCGTCCGGCGTCGACGAGCGGGGCAAGCCGCACAAGGTACGCCTGTACTCCATCGCCTGTCCGGACGACGGTGAGGACGGTGCGGGCTGCGTGATCTCGACCACGACCAAGAGGGTCATCGACGAGCGGTATCCCCAGAAGAAGGGTGACGATCCGGGCGATCACAGCCTGTTCCTGGGCGTCTGCAGCAACTACATGTGCGACCTGCGCCCGGGCGATCCGATCAAGGTCACCGGACCCAACGGCAAACGCTTCCTGCTCCCGGAACCCACGTCCCGCGGGAATCACGACTACGTCTTCGTGGCCGCGGGCACCGGGATCGCGCCGTTCCGGGGCATGGCCATGGAACTGCTGCAGCGAAACCCCATCTCAAGCCAGATTCACCTGGTAATGGGCGCGCCGTATACCACCGACCTCATCTACGACGACCTGTTCACGGAACTTGCCGCCGAACACCCGAACTTCCACTATTACAGGGCGATCAGCCGGGAAACGCGCCCGGACGGCCGCCGCGGCCAATACGTGCACCACCTGATGGACGAGCGGATGGACCTCTTCGGCCCCGTGCTCGCCAACCCGCGAACCCTGCTCTACATCTGCGGGCTGGCGGGCATGCAGAGCGGGCTGTTCAAGGCCATGGCGCAACACGGAGTGGACGATGGGTACTTCACCCTGAAGAAGTCGCTGGCCGGCGTGGACCCCGCGGATTGGCAGCTAAGCCAGATACGCCGGGGCGTACGCTGTACCCCTCGCTGCATGGTGGAGGTGTACTGAGTCAGTCGCCACCGGGCACGCCAATGCCCAGCAACCGGGCGGCGTTGCCGCCGACGATGGCTTCCTTGTCGGAGTCGGTGAGCGCGGCCGCGCCCTCGACGAAGCCCACCGGATCGTACATGCCCATGTCGAACGGGTAATCCGTTCCGAGAACGATGTGGTCGCTGCCGTACAGGCCGGCCAGGTACTCCAGTTGGTGCTCCGTGAACACCACCGTATCGAAATACAGCCGGCGCAGGTAGTGGCCGGGCGGCTCTTCGATGCAACGCCGGCAGTCCTCCCGCGCGGCATGGGCATGGTCGATGCGGCCCGAGTAGGCCGACAGGAAACCGCCGCCGTGGGCGACGCAAATCTTGAGCCCGGGGAATCTGTCCAGTACGCCGTCGAAGATCAGATGACTCACGGCCACGGTGGAATCCAGCGGGTTGCCGATGACGTTGATGAAGTAATGGTCCGCCAGCCGCGCCCCGTCGGAAAACCCGTTGGGATGCAGGAAAATCAGCGCATCGAGAGCCTCGGCCCTTGCGAATACGGGCCGGAAGCGCTCGCTGGAAAGCTCCTCGCCGTTAACGTTCGTGCACAGTTCGATGCCCTTGAAACCGAGCTCGCCCATCACGCGTTCCAGCTCCGTAACGGCCATTTGCGGGTCCTGCATGGGCAGCCCGCCCAGTCCGACAAAGCGGTCGGGATGGGCTGCCGCTACCGCGGCGATTTCGTCGTTGATGATTCGGGTCGCCGTTCGGCCCGATTCGGGCGGGAGGGCGTAGTAGTACTGGAGCGGGACGGGCGAGATTGCCTGAACATCAATGCCCATCCGATCCATGTCGGCGAGCCGGCGCTCCACGCTGGTGAGCTGTTCATGAATCGTTTCGGATTGCCTGGCGTTGACCTCCCGTGTCGCCGGGTTGGAGAAGCGATGCAGCCCGTCGGTTTCCATATCGAAGACGTCCGCGACCGCATCGGCGGCCGCCGGAACGTACATGTGGCAATGCAAATCCACGGTCAGCGTCCGCGACCGCGCCCGTGGAGCGCTCTTGCCGCGCGCGGCCACGGCCTGCGCCGCAGTAGAGCTACAGGAATAAAACACCGCAAGACTCCTGATATATCGAGGGTTTAAGCGTCGAAAACCGACCGACTCGGGCATCCCCTGGTCATGGTCCCGCTGCAATCGATCAGCGATGCATCCCGGCTGGCCGGGTTGCTAATCTGACTTCATGTGCCGGTCGAAGAACGCGATGGCATCTGCCACCGCTGCCTGCTGCAGCGGGTCCGGCTCGTAGATTCCGGCTGCATTTCGCTGCACGAAGATGAACCCGTGATGCTCATGATCGTACGATCGCCATTCGACGGTCTTCCCCGCTTCGCTCATCAGCTCGTAGGCCAGCCGGAAAGTCGCCTGGTTGTGATCCCGGTCCCTTCCGGCCACGAAGATCGGCATTTCGACGGCCCGAATACGCTCCATCGCGAGCTCCATGTCGATTTCCCGGCGAAGCGCTTCCACCGCCGCTGCCTGCATCTCGGGCGTGTTGGCCTGCATGGTCTCGGCTTGCGGCGGCTCGGGAGGGGCGTTCGGGTCCGGCGGCAGGCTCGCCAGGTAGTCCATGGCGGCCGGTTCGGCGGCCACGCCGGCGCGCAGCCCGCCGTACTCGGAAGCGACCTTCAGCAACATCTCACCGCCGTGGCTCACCCCGAGCCAGCCGACCCTGTCCGCGTCCACGTCCGGGAGTGCCCGGACATATTCCACGATCTCGATGGCGTCCTCGTACTCCAGCGGCCCCCGGCTCCACCGGTCGCGGCCCTGGAACTCCCGTACCGTGAGTTCCTCGGTGAACGGGGTATCGACCTCGGCCCGGTACCGCATCCACACCACTGCGTAGCCGGCATCGAGAAACGCCTCCAGGGTGCCGCTTCCGTACTGCGTCCATTCGCGGATCCAGCGCAGGCCGTAGCCGCCGTTCATGTGCGCGAACACGACGGTTGGGAAAGGCCCCTCCCCTGCGGGCTGTCTGACGCCGATGGGCGCATAGACGCCGTCGAGCAACTCCACGAACCGTAGTTCCACCGGGATATCCGAACCCATGACCGGTTCGGTCAAGACGGCTTCCCCGCCGCCTACTATCTCCGGCACGTGCAACCAGGCAGGGTCGATACTGCGATTCTCCTGCGCACTGGCGCCCGACACCAAACCTGCTGCCAGAACGATCAAAAACGAGCCTCGCATCCGTTCAACCTCGCCGATTATCTTCCAATTCAAGGGGTGTGAAGCATCAGAACGCACTGACAGTAACCGAAAAACCGCACAGCTCATCGATGCAAGTTCCATGATATTTCAGCCAGGGCGGCCAGATACTCAAGCCAATATGGAATCACCAGGACGGCTCACATTTCCTCGACGTACAGTTTGACTGGCGCCGTCTCTTGTCGAACGATGCGGAATGTGCCCGCGTCCCTGCGTTCCTGTGTCCCCATGACGAACTGAAGACCGCAAGCATCTGTCAACCGATGGAGCGTTTCGACACTTGGGCCATGTTTTCCAACCCCGGCCTCCAACCGGCTGATGTCGGGTTGTGACATTCCTGTACGCGCAGCAAGTTCGGCCTGAGTAAGTCCAGCGCGGATTCGCATTTCGCGAATCATCCGGGCAGCATGCATTATTGCATTGCGTTCCCCATACCCTTCCGCAAAGCCGTCCGCGTCCTCGCCGCGTTTTCGCAATGCGTCCAGGGCAGAGGACTCGCCAGCCTCGATCGGCCGCGCCGTTCGCTTGCTCATATCCCGAAATACCCCTTCATCCGAGTAACTGCTATCGCCCGGGCCGCAAATATATCTAATTTCCTATATGTGCACAATGCAGAAAGCACAACATCGGTTCCAGGGTGTCGAAGTCGAAGCCCCGCTTGCCGCACCCGCCTGATATGACTAAGCTATGTAAACTAAGTTTGGAGTTGCGGACATGCGCACGGTGAACGTACACGAAGCCAAGACCCACCTCTCACGGCTCATCCGGGCCGCTGCCGAAGGCGAACCATTCATCATCGCGCGGGCGGGCAAACCCATCGTAAAGGTCATTGCGGTCGATGCGCCCGACTCCCGGACGAGCACTCGAACCGGGTTTCTGGCCGGTCAGATTTCCGTGCCTGACGACTTCAACCGCATGGGCGAAGCCCAAATACAGGCCATGTTCAATGGCGGCAAGTGAAACTTCTTCTCGACACGCAACTCGTTCTTTGGGCTGCGGGCATACCTGAGAGGCTCCCACCAGAGACACGATCCTTGATTGACGATTCGGCCACGGAACTCATCGTGAGTACCGCATCGCTATGGGAAACCGCCATCAAGAGCGGACTTGGGCGCTCGGATTTCAGCGTCGACCCGCGCCTGCTGAGACGGTGCCTGCTTGAGAACGGCTATGAGGAATTGCCTGTGAGCGGCGCTCATGCCACCGTTGTCGATCTGCTGCCACCGATTCACCGGGACCCCTTCGACCGCATTCTGGTTGCCCAGGCTCAAATCGAGGGAATTACACTGCTGACCACGGATGAAATCATCGTACGCTATCCCGGACCAATCCGGTTCGCTACCTGATGCCTTGAGGTCAGATACAAAACGGCGCCTCCGAAGAGGTGCCGTTCGTGTTTGTCCAGCTCATTCCCGGAACCGGCTTTCGACTACTCCCAGCGTATGTGAATATTCTGCCAACGGCTGGCACCTCGGACCGCGGCATACGTTCGGCGCAGGATTCAATCCTACGCGCCGACGATGCGCTCGGCCGCGGCGAGCAGTTCCTCGCCCGTGCCGCACTCAACGACCGCGTCGCTCACGGCCGCCAGGCGCTCCGGCTCCGAAACGCCCTCCAGCAACGCCAACAGGCGCTCGCCCGTGGACGTGTTGAACCGGCGCGTTGCTTGACGCTCCAACACGAATTCCATGCCCCGCGCAAGAATCTGCGCCTCCTTCTGGCGCTCGCGCTCTTCCCACTTCTTCACCATCAACGATGACATCGTATCCACCTCTCTGGCCGCCACCAATCTGTCCAGCTCGTCGAGCAACCCCTCGTCCTCGCCCCCGTGCCTGCGGTAGTCCTCCGCCCAGGACCATTTTACCCACTCCATGAACGCCTCGCGCAGCTCCCCGTGCTCCGCGCCGGACAGCACCGCACCCGCCCGGCTCAGAATCGCCGGCTTGTCCTCCGGCATGGCGCGCACCAGCGCCACCTGCAAGCCGACCAGGTTGTCCTCCGGCACGCCGCCGGTGTCCGACCGCTGCATGTCCAGCAGCACGTAGCGGTTCTTCGGCTGAAGCCGCGCCAGCGGTGGCGGCGCCGGGGCGACCAGGTCCGAAACGTCCTCGGGCGCCGTCCATGTCGGGGAACCATTGTAGACCACGAAAGGTATCACGGGCGGCAGGGGCGTTTTCCGTCGCGCTCTGTCGCCGGACTTTGCCTCGCCGCTGGATACCGTCCCGGATGCCGTCCCGCTGCGAAGCAACCCCTCCCAAGCAAGTCCGGTGTAGGTCAGAATCCGCAAGGCCATGCTGCGGTCCACGCTGGACTGGAACTCCAGCAGCAACAGCACGTGAACCCAGCCGCCGGCCGGCGCGGCCCGGGCGCGCAGCCGCCACGTCAGATCGCCCTCGCGCCGTTCCAGCCTCTGCCCGACGTACGAGGTGCGCATCGGCTCCAGGGTGTCGAAGTCGAAGCCCGCCTCCGCCCCGTCCGGCAGAAACCCGCGCAGCAAGTCGGCGACCATGGGCCGGTACGAATAAAGCAGTTTGTGGGCCGCGTCTTGCATGGAGTCCGTCCGTGAGTTGGTTGAGGTGCCTGGGGCACGAGATCGAATGATTTGATCTTACGGAGCGGCGGCAGCGATAGCAGGACCAACTTTCTGGGCGGACTTTGGAGATTCGCGGCGTTTTGGTGAGAAAATCGGTATGCGCGCGACTGTTTGTTACACGATGGGGCGGCGATGAGATCGGTGACGCTGAGGCCGAGCAGTTTCAGACAGGACACCCGTGCAACCCTGGCCGACGTGTGTCGAATTCGTCACGGGCTTAATCGTCGCTCCCAAAGCACCGGAGTCTTGATGTAGAAGTGGTCCCCAAAATTCGGACAGCGTCGTAAGGTGGAATTTGCGCTGACGGGAAGGCCATACGAGGATGGCGAAGCGACGAGATCATTGAGCCCAATCCGGCACCTCGCGGCTCCGGCCGCCAAGGTCGGAGATCTGGTCCAGGCGCTCGGACAGCACTTCTGCCCAGCGCTCCACCAAATCCTCCGTCAGGTACCATATCGTACCCACCTCCAGAAGCCCTTGCGCATGTCGCTGATCGATGGTGCGCGCCACCAGTTCGGCGGTTGCCGCATCCCGCAGCTCGAGCACGATGGCGGCTGACCAGGGATCCCTGGCGAAGGTGTAGCCACTGTCGGCAGTAATCGGAGGAATCCGTGAGACCACGTCGACAAGGAATCCCTGAACGACGAGCACGTTCGAGTCTACACCGACGTAGAATTCATAAGAATCTTCTCGTGGGAACCTGGCCCCGACGGCCTCGCGCCACAGCCCGCGAAGCCATTCTTTCCTTTCGTCATTGAGAGGAAACTCCTCCGTCATGGCTCTGGTACGCGCGTTAGGAAAGCTCTGATCAACTCAGATGTTCGATTGAGTGCGCCATTGAAATCAACAAGTTACGAAGAGTGTCGCAACACCGAATCGACTTGTTCAGAGGTTCCTTAGTCGATTTTTCAGGCACGTCGCGAAAATGCACGGCGGTGGGCATGAGCATGATCCTGGTGTAACCCGAGAGATCGAAATCGGGATTGACCCAAGCCGCCTCCATGATCGATGGATCCACCCGATGAAGACCCTCTTCAGTGACACTTGCGTCCGGCTCGGTTGCAGGGTTGGGCTCCTGGCCGTTTCCTTCCGCATTCCAAGACAAGATGCGTAATCCCTTCAAAGTTACCAGCCAGTCCCAGTCAAAAGTACCAGTCGTTCCCGCTCAAAAGTACCACCCGATCCGCGGCAAAGTTACCGCTTCGCCGATGGTCGTCGAACGATGGCTCGGCGCGAGGCGACGCGTGGCCGGATTTTTAGGCTAAGCAGCGAGTGATCCACCTCCTCTGGCTTTCATTTTACGCATGGATTCCCCTTCCAGCGCGATTCGATAGGCATTGTGCACGAGCCGGTCGAGGATCGCATCGGCGTGGGTGGGTTCTCCGATCATCTTGTGCCAGTGTTCAATGGGCAACTGGCTGGTCACCAGCGTGGAGCGCCGCTCGTGCCGATCCTCGAGGATCTCCAGCAGTTCACGGCGCTGGGGCGCTGTGAGCTTGGCCAGACCCCAGTCGTCCAAAATGATGACGTCGGTCCGGGCGAGCTTTTTCATGACCTTCGGATAGCGGCCGTCGCCGTGCGCATAACCCAGTTCATCGAAGAGCCTGGAGAGGCGGCGGTACTGCACGGTGAAGCCGTCGCGGCAGGCCTTGTTGCCCAACGCGCAGGCGATCCATGACTTGCCCGTGCCGGTCGGCCCGGTGATCAGCAGGTTGAGCTTCTTCCTGATCCATTGCCCGGTGATGAGCCGCGTCATCAGGGCCTTGTCCAGGCCCCGGGGGTGCCGGTAATCCAGATCTTCGACGACGGCGGAGTAGCGCAGCCGCGCGATGCGAAGCCGGTACTTCAGCCGCCGCTCGGCGCGGAAGGCGGCCTCGTGATCGAGCAACAGCCCGAGCCGTTCCTCGAAGCTCAACGCCTCGATCTCGCTCATGTCCTGCTGCTCCATCAGCGCCGTTCGCATGCCGGTCAGGCGCAGCTCGGCGAGTTTGTCGATGGTGGGGTGATACAACATGGTGCAGTTCCTCCTGATTTACTTGAAGTAGCCCGGCCCCCTGAGATTGTGGTGGTCGATGTTCGGCAGTTCCGGGGTGCGCGGCGGCAGCGGTTTGCGGTCCAGCCCGTTCTTCAGGATCGCCGCCACACTCTTGTAGGAGTACGATCCCAGCGCGATCGCCCGCCGGCAGGCGGCCTCCAGGCGATTCTCGGTGTAGCGTTCGCCGAGCCGCATGATGCCCAGGCAGCTTCGGAAGCCCTGTTCGGGATGCGGCCTTGCGGCCATGATGCGCTCGACCAGCGCCGCGGTGGACGCACCGACCTGGCCCGCCCAGCGGATGAGCCGCTGCGGCGTCCATTCGGCCTGGGCGCGATGCCCCCGCGGCATGTGCGCGGTCACGGTGGTGTGCCCGCCGCGGCGGCGCGAACGCAGGTGACTGGCCACGCGCCGGCCCTTGTGCAGCAGTTCCACGGTGTTCGCGGTGATCCGGGCCTGAAGCTGTTCCTTGATCAACTGGTAAGGCACCGAGTAGTAATGCCGCTCGATCTCCACGTGGTAATCCATGTGCACGCGCACCGTTTTCCACTCGGCGTATTCGTAGGGCCGCGGCGGCAACGGGCGCATCGCCGGACGGTCCAGCGTCTCGAACAGCTCCCGCCGGCACGTGGGCAACTTCTGGAACGGCCGCGCATTGAGCGGCTCGAGCAACTCCCCGATGGCCTCGTTCAGATCGGACAGGCAAAACACCTGCAGGTGCCGCAGCCGCGCCAGGATCCAGCGCTCCACCAACAACACGCCCGCCTCGGCTTTCGCCTTGTCCCTGGGTTTTTTCGGCCTGGCAGGCAAGATGGCAACCCCGTAGTGCTCGCCCATCCCCCGGTACGTGCGGTTCAGCCGCGGCTCGTATCGATGCGCCTTGTTCACGCCGCTCTTCAGGTTGTCCGGCACCACGATCTCCGGCACCGCCCCGAAGTACTCGAACGTGCGCACGTGCGAACCGATCCAGTCCTCCATGGACTGCGACCAGGTCGCCTCCGCGTAGGTGTAGCTGGAGGCGCCCAGCACGGCCACGAAGACCTGGGCCTCGCGGACCTCGCCCGTGCGCCGGTCGATCACCCCGGCCGTCTGCCCGGCGTAATCCACGAACAGCTTCTCCCCGGCCCGGTGATCCTGGCGCATCACCACGTCCAGACGCCCGCGCCACTTCTTGTAGTGACGGCAGAAGGTCGCGTATTCGTAGCCGTCCGGATGCGCCGCCTTGTACTCGTCCCACAGCACCAGCAGCGTCATGCCCTTGCGCTTCATCTCCCGGTTCACCGCCAACCAATCGGGTTGCGGGCGCGGCACGCTCGGCGCCGGCGGCGGCGGGAACAACCGCCGTTCCAGCTCCGCGTCGTCCAGCTCCGCCGGCAACGGCCAGGACAGCCCGCAGCCTTCGGCCCGCTCGATATACCTCAACACCGTCGGGTGGCTCAGACCGCTGCTGCGCGCGATCCGGCGCACGCTCAGCCCCAACTCCCACTTCAAACGCAATATTTCCCTGACTCGTCGCATGGCGATTCTGGACCTCGGCATCTGCCTGCCTCCTCTGTTGGAAAACAGGCAGCCTATGGGGTCCGGCATCCACGCCGCGGACGCGCCAGAGAGCGGTACTTTTCAGCGAGTTTGGGCGGTAACTTTCAGCGAGAATCGCCGGTACATTTGAACGAGAATCGGTGGTACGTTTCGGCGAGATTCACCGGTACATTTGGCTGAGAATACGCAATCAGCAATCCTGGATTCACCCTGTGTTTGATGCCTTCTACCTGAAGCTCGAAAAGCCACTACCCTTTGTCCAGCGATTCCTGTCTTCCGCATTCGGGAGTTTCACCTTCTTTAGCACTGCGTACTACCTGGATTTGTGGGTATCGGGCAACGCGGCCTCGAACTCAACTCCTGCCCCGGACCAAACGGGGGGCGATGCCATCTCTGAAACGGGCGCTACGGTTCTGAGCACCCTCCCTGCCTTCGCCTTCACCTACTGGATTGTCGCGGGACTCATGATTTCCGCTTTCGCCATGCTCATATCCACCGCCGCAACCAAGCACAGCCATGTCCGGCTTTACTTCATCGGCTTGCTCCTGCCAGCCCTCTCCCTTGTCGTGGTCCGTGCGGCCTGGAGCGTGTGATGGCGATGGTCTGCCCGGCATCCCGTCGAACGGCTTTTACGAAGTCGGCCGGTTTGTGCGGCGTTCGTAACTTCGACCTTGTTCGCCGGATTGCCAGACGCTGGTACGCCGCCTTCGGACTACTTGCCGTGTGCGCTCCGATCATGCCTCCAAGTCACGCGCAATTGGAATCCGGCGGTCCGGAGGCCGTCGAGTTGACGGCCGAACTTCATGACATCACGCTCGCCGACCAATTGAGCTGGAGTGTGCTGAAGATCGTCGCTCCCGAACGATTGCGGGAAATCGTTCCCGTCTACATATACCAAGCAGGTGATCTCAGAAACTCCACTGGTGAGGCGTTAACATCGTGTCTTGATCTTGTCCGCGATCAACCCGATTACGGAACTATCTGCGCCTATGGCCGTTCCAATGGCGACGGAAGTGGGAATACCCTCGGTTCGCTTGAATTCACCACCGCCGAGACGTTCGTATTCAACGACGACGAGGCGGCTACACCAACAAATATAGCGTTGAATCACCGATTCCCGGACATTCCGCCAGACGACGTTCTCTGGATGTCGCGCGATAGCTGGTCGGACGCCGTCCGGGAATCCGCAACATACCAGAACGACAATTGAGCCCGAATACGCCGTCCGCCCAAGAAAAAGTCGACCGGCGGATATTTACCCCGGCACCGCGCGGCAGCCCGTCGTGGCGGCGATAGCGAATCTCCCGGGTGGGAACATCCCGTTTGAGCACCGCCTCGATTCCCAGAGCCGCGAATACCCAGTTTGCTGTGAAAAAGACTCCTCGCGCAGGCACAGGCAAGGCTCGGAGGGCGCGGTCTCTCCGGTGTCATGAGGCTGTTGCCACGCTTAGGCGACGAAGTTGGGCGGTGTAGGCGTCCCCGCGTCAGGCCCGACGCCGGTTCCTCGGGCGCCTCGGTGTGAAGGGTGGATTCAGGCGGTACTCGGCAGTGTGACTTCGCCGGTGGCCGGATCGATGCGATGCTTCTTCAGCATCCGGATCCAGCGCGGGGCGTTGCGTTTGATCATCAGCGCCTCGTCGTCGGTTTCGGGGTCGCGGTACGGGGCATTGGACTTGAGCAGGCAGTAGATGACGCGCAGCAGCTTGTGGGCGGTGGCCACCGTGGCGCGCTTGTAGCCGCGCCGCACGGCCGGGGCCTTGTGGTAGCCGCGGAACTGGCAATCGTGGGTGCGCGCGGCGGCCTGCGCGCATTCGATGAGGACCTCGCGCAGGGTGGTATTGCCGCGGCGGGTTCGCCCGCTGCGGCGTTTGCCGGCGCTTTCGTTGTTGCCTGGGCAGACCCCGGCCCAGGCCGCGCAGTGGCGGGCCGAGGCGAACGCGCCGATGTCCGGGCCCAGTTCGATGAGGATGGCGCAGGCGCTGTGCCGGTCGATGCCGGGGATGGTCATGAGCAGGTCGATTTGCGCCTCGTGTTCGGCCAGTCCGTGCTGGGTCCGGGCGTCGTAGCGGGCGGTCCGTGCGGTGGCGCCGTGGAAGGCCTGGAGTTGATCGTGCAGCAGGAAGCGGCTTTGCGGGCTCAGTTCGACCGAGAGCGCGTCGCACAGCGGCTTGATATGGGCGCGCACGTGATGCGACAGCCGCTCGAGGATCCGCTCCGGGGCCAGGCCCTCCAGGATACGCAGTCCGTTGGCGCCGAACAGGTCGGAGAGGATGCCGCCCACGGCACGCCGGCGACATCGAGGATCTTGTGGATGCGGTTGCGCATCCGGGCCCGTTCGCGCACCACCTGGCGGCGCAACCGCGAGACCTTGCGCAGAGCCTGGAAGTGGGGCGGGGGCACCAAGCTGGCGCTGCACAGGCCGAACTGGCAGATGCGCGCCAGCCAGCCGCTGTCGCCGATGTCCGTCTTGCGACCATTGATCTGATTGACGTGCTGGGCGTGCACCAGCAGCACCTCGATGCCGGCCCGCTCCAGGGCGTCGTACGGCGCCTCCCAGTAAATCCCGGTCGCTTCCATGACCGCGGCGCTCACCCGGTGCTCGAGCAACCAGTCCGACAGGGCCCCGAGGCCGCTGGGCAAGGCGCTGAACGTTCGGGTGTGCATCTGCGCGTCCGCCCCGGGACGGGCCAGCCGCACCGTGGCGGCGATCTGCATCTTGTGCACGTCCAGCCCCGCGGCGCGGGCGTGGATGACGTGCATCGTGTCGGTGTGTACCATCGTGTCTCCTCCTCCGGTTTGGGTGATCGGGGTGGAAGCGGGAACCTTCGGTCAGCCGGCCCGCATCCGAACGGATGCGGCACGCTTTGCTGTACGTCCACGGTCTCGCCGGGAACAAGGCGGGGTGCGAAGCCGTCGGTCAGGACAGTTTGTAAACGGGCATCGAAGCACCGCAAAAAAAAGCGTCCACGGACCCGCTTCCGCCTTCGATCATCCGCCACCGGAGAACACCGCGCCAGGGGGCCGGGCGAGGACTACGGGTGCAACGTCGCGACGATGCCCTTTTTCATCAACGACGGGGTGTGCAGACCTCGCCGATCATGAGTTTTGGGAAGGATTAGGTAGAGGGCTCGCCCTGCGAGGGAAGCGCAGCAGCTTGAGCCTGGAATACGCGGTGAACACTTTCGATGCTCTCCTTCATAGATGACTGAAGATTGCCGATATCGGAATCGAGGCTGTCGATCCTTACGCCCAATTCCAACTGCATCTTGTTCATGTCGGCATCTAGAGAAGAGAGTCTTCGGTCGACTACGGCAGTTCGTTTATCAAAGGCAGTCTGTAGGTTTTCGAGCCCCTTCGCAAGCGCCGCAACGCTTTCGGTCAGCTTTGTTTCCATCAGATTCATGTGCTTGGATAGCAGGTCAATGTCCTTGGAGAGCGGCTCGATGGATTTGTGCAAATTGTTCTCTGCGGACCTGAGAAACCATCCCGACACGGCAATTAGCAGTGCCGTTGAGACTGAAATTGCGGTCAAAATCACACCAATGATCGGCCACATTATTGATTCCATGCTTTTTCTCCTTCGTCGATTACTTCACGAGCTTTAACCGCCGCAGATCCACCTCGCTCCAGCCAGTGGCGCCGAGCACCTCCTGGAGCACGCCCCCGCGAGCCCGGAATGCTCCGGTGCCCCGCCAGAAGTTCGGTGGCCACGCCGCGGAATCCGGATGCGCTCGGTGTGTTCATCGGCTGCATTCTTCTCTCACCTGTTGCAGCCGTCAACACTCACTTCGCCGTTCGGCTCTCGACGAGTAGAACAGACAATCTCGCCGTTCGCCCAACGCATTTCCCACACGATGCCGCCAGCAAAGCGCTCAACTGACGTGCCGTGTCTCTCGCCGTTCACGAAGGGAGTTTCGCGGACCAAACCGTCAGCAGAGCGATAGATTTCCGTGCCGTGTCTCTCGCCGTTCACCCAAGGGGTTTCGATCACGTCGCCGTCGGCTTGGCGTTCAATCTGCATGCCGTGTAGCTCGTCATAAGCGAAGGGCGTTTCAATCACGCTACCGGACGCCCGCCTCGTAACCCGCGTGCCGTGGCGCTCGCCGTTCACCCAAGGGGTTTCGATCACGGTGCCATCGTCTTGACGACAAACCCGCGTGCCGTGTAGCTCGTCATCGACATAGGGGTTTTCGCATACCTCGCCGTCTGCGTACCGACTAAACCCGGTGCCGAGTCTCTCGCCGTTTACCCAGGGGGTTTCGATCACGTCGCCGTCGGCCTGGCGTTCAATCTGCATGCCGTGTCTTTCGCCGTTGACCCAAGGGATTTCGCTCACGTCGCCGTCGGCCTGACGACAAACCCGCGTGCCGTGAAGCTCGTCATCGACGAAGGGGTTTTCGCATACCTCGCCGTCTGCGAACCGACTAAACCCGGTGCCGTGTCTTTCGCCGTTGACCCAAGGGGTTTCGATCACGTCGCCGTCGGCCTGGCGTTCAATCTGCATGCCGTGTCGCTCGCCATAAGCGAAGGGCGTTTCAATCACGCTACCGGACGCCCGCCTCGTAACCCGCGTACCGTGTCGCTCGCCGCTAACAAAGGGGGTTTCAATCACGTCGCCATCGACATCTCGTTGAACTGCCGTGCCATGAATCTCGCCGTTGACGTAGGGAATCTCGAACACGCCGATGCGCTCATCGGCGTCGCTTACTTCGTAAACTGCTGTTCCGGTGCCAAAACCTCCAGAACATTGGCCGGACCAGGTATCGATTGCAAGATAGTGTGGGTCAGGATTCCAAATGTAGCAATCCGGCAATGTGTCGAGTTCCACCCAGCAGGCTTCGTCCGAAGTATCCGCGCATAGTGGACCGGGTGGCAGGATAGGCGCGCTGGCCACCGGCGCGGCGGTAAGTTCAGTCTCCGCCACCCGCACCGCTTCGCCCTCCATAAACGTGTAATTCACCGACCAATCGGTAAACTGCGGCCGCACGCCGTTGAACGCCAGCAGCAGGATGGTCTCCGTATGCGTTTGGTTCGGCAGCGTCGGCGTCGCCGCCCCGGTGTGCTGGATGCGCCCGCTGGGGTCCACCCACTGCACTTGCAGGTACACATGATCGCCCTCCAGCTCGTAGCGCTCCGTCCAGTTCGTGCACGGCGGCCACGGCGAGGCGATGTCGTAGTAGGCGATCAGGTGATCCAGCGCGCGGCCCGAGCCATTGAAAACGGAAAACTCCAGTTCCCAAAGATGCAGCGGCTGGCCCTGATTGACGCGCTTTTCCTCGTAGCTCGGTTCGTTCTCTTCCAGAACGTTGCAGGTCGCGGCGTTGCTTTGCAGCAGGCGGACGGTGCCGCGAAGGCTGATGCCCTCGTCGGTCGTCAGAAGTGCCTGAGCGTGTGCGCCAGTGGCGTTCGACAGCGCCAGCGCCAGCGCCAGAAACAATCGAACAGAATTTCTCATGGCTATTCGCGACCCATCGGCCGAGTTCGCTCACTTGCACGGCGAGTAGCCTTGAGACAAGCTTACCACGCTAAGGAGGCACTTGCGCTGTAGCGTTTTTTGGCTGCTGCCGATGCATCGGAGGGAGCCGTTTGCCAGTCGTCGGGTGCATTGTGAAGCGTCCAGCCGGGCCGATTGGCTGAAAATGCCCTTGGCGCCCGCCCCAAATGAGAACGGTTCCCGTTTGTCGCGGCGCACGGGCAGGGCTGGCCTTCGGCCGGGCGCCGAAGGGGGGTCGGACGGTGGGCGGGGCGGCGTTGCGGGGGCTATCCGGTGTCCAGGAAGGGCGCCGGGCCGACCAGCGAGCGCATTTGGCCGGGACGGCCTTCCAGCACGTGGCCCAGCGCCAGGGCCATCATGATCGCCAGGGCCAGGCCCACCCGCGCCGTCATCGCCGCGCGGCCGCGGATGTAGTGGCGCTCGAACCCGAAATCGTTGTCCAGCCGCCCGTCGGTCCGCTCCAGCGCCGCGCGCCGCTTGTGGCCGCGCCGCCACGAAGGGCCGCCGTGCGGCGTCGGGGTGAAGATCCGCCGGTCGACCTTGTTCAGATCGATTCGCACGACGCGCCCGTAATCCCCGGCCCGGCAACCCGCCTGCTTGCAGCAGGCCGCCCGGCCCTCGCAGTGCAGATCGTACGCCGCCGCCGGGCAGCGGTACTTCAACGTGCCCCGGTCCGCCTCGAACCCCTGAAAGGCCATCGGCCGCTCCCCGCCCGTCTTCGGGCACCGGCACACCACCTCGCCCTTCTCCGAATGCGGCACCGTGTCCACACGCTCCGGATGCAGCGGCCGCAGGATCGTCTTGGACGGGTCGCAACCCGGCTCCGCCTTCCCGTCCCGCCACATCGCCCGCGTGTCGATCAATGGGCGGATGCCGTAATCGTCCCACAGCGCCTTCTTCAACGGGCCGCCGTCCAGCCCCCGGTCGGCGCCGGAGTCCGAACAGCGCTCCGCCAGCTCCGGGTCCTTGTCGGCGAACAACTCGCGCACCATCCGCGACAACACCTTCGATTCCGACGCCGACGCCTTCGCCGCCTCGAACGCCACCGGAATCTCGCAATGGGTGTCGGCGACGGGGTGCGAGCCGTAGCCGAACCGGCTCTTCACCTTGCTCCAGGACTTGCCCGCCTTGTCCACGCCGCGCGTCCCGTGCTTGCCCCAGTCCGCCTCCGGGTCCGGGGTCCGGCCGGTCCCGCGGCTCGCCCGCCCCGTGGAATGGGTCTCGATGGCCTTGCCGCCGTAGCCGAGGTGCTCGCCGAAATCCGGCAGCGCCTCCTTGAGCCGCCCGCGCAACGCGTCCATCATCCCCGTCACGCAGCCCGTCTCCGCCTCCGCCTTCTCCAGCGAAGCCAGGAAACGCGAAAAGTTCCACGCACCCGGCACGGGCGAACGCGCCGGGCTGGGAAACTCCACCACCGCCGCCGCCCCCGTCCGCGGGTCCGCCCCCAACTCCCGCCGCGGCCGGCCCTGCCCCGGCAGCGGATCGAACCCGCACAGCGACAGCAACCCCGGATTGCGGTTCAACTCCCGCAACAACGACCCGATGGAGGCATGCTGGAACACCACCCCGGCCACCAGCGCCCGCCACATCGCCTCGACGGGGTGGTCGTCCCGGCCCCGCCCCCGGCGGGCGCGCAACGCCTCGACCGCCGGCCCGTCGGGCAGGTGATCCAGCACCAGGCCCAACCGCCGCAGGTCCGGCAAGGCATCGACATCGTCCCAGGAAAAGAGTAACTTGGTTTGGCCGACCGTCATGAATCCTCCTTGGAATGGCCGCTTGGTTCGTAACCCCATTGTGCCTCATGACGGCCGGCATCTCCCCCCCTTTCCCCGCCCCGCCGGCCGGCCTCCGCGGGCGCCTGGGGTGAAAATCGCGCCCGAAGCGGGAAATTGGGCCAAAACCCGCCCAAAACCGCCCTTTCCTGGGGTAAAGTATTTTTCCCGCGTCCCGGAAACCTTTATGAATCAACGGGTTCGGAACAGCGCAAGTGGCTCATTTTGGCCTGACGCGTCGTTGCAGGCGTTGCACTGGGCGTTCGGTTGGGGCGAACGGGTCTTGACAATATAGGCCGGTTGGCCTATGTTTCGGGCCATGGGGAATCCGTGGTTCGGGTCGAAGGCGGCGTCGGGGTTGTGGCAGGCGCTGGTGGCGCTGATGCCGCCGCACGCGGTGTACATCGAGACGCATCTGGGCGGGGGCGCGGTGATGAAGCGCAAGCCGGGGGCGCTGCGCAACATCGGCATCGATCTGGACGCGCGGGCGTTGTCCTCGTTCGAATGCGGCTATCCGGTGGAACTGGTGCACGGGGACTGCCACGCGTACCTGGAGGGGTTCCCGTTCGACGGTTCGGAGTTGGTGTACAGCGATCCGCCGTACCTGCACAGCGCGCGCAAGTCCCCGCGCCGCCACCGGCACGACTACGGGGAGGCAGACCACGTGGCGTTGCTGAGGTTGCTCAAGGGGCTGCCGTGCGCGGCGATGGTGTCGGGGTACCCCTCGGCGCTGTACGACGGGTTGCTGGCCGGCTGGCGCAGCGTGTCGCTGCAGGCGATGAACCGGGCGGGGGTCGTCACGGAGAAGGTCCGGTTCAACTTCGAGCCGGACCGGGCGCATTGGGCGTCTGTGGCGGGGCGGGACTTCACGCATCGGCAGACGGTCAAGCGCAAGGCGGCGGGTTGGGGGCGGCGCCACCGGGCCATGCCGGCGGCGGAGCGCCTCGCGGTGCTGGCCGCCATCATGGCGGCGGAGGCGCGGCCGTGAGGCGCCTGGAGGGCCATCTGGGCCGGCTCCGGGCGTGCTTCGCCGATCTGCCGGACCCGCGCCGCGGGCGCAACCGCCGTTACGCCATGGCCGACATCGCCATGGCGGCGCTGCCGGTGTTCTTCATGCGGTCCCCGTCGTTCCTGGCGCACCGGCGCGCGCTGGCCGGGGCGCGCGCGCGCTCCAACGCCCACACCCTGTTCGGCCTGGCCCGCATCCCCTGCGACAACCGCATCCGCCAACTGCCCGGCGGCGTGCCGGCGGAACGCTTCGACGGGCAGTTCCACGCCATCGTGGAGGACCTGCAGGCGCACGGCGCGCCCGCGCCCATGCGCCGCCTCGGCGGGCGCGCGCCCGTCGCCCTGGACGGCACGGAGTTCTTCCGCTCGCGCAACATCGACTGCGAAAACTGCTCCACCCGCAAGCGCCGCGACGGCGACACCGGGCGCTTCCACCAAATGCCCGCCGCCACCCTCGTGGCGCCGGGCCACGCCCGCACGCCGCCGCCGCCCCCGGAGTTCCCCGCCCCCCGCAACGGCGCCGCCAAGCAAGACTGCGAACGCGAGGCCGCCAAGCGCTGGCCGCGACGCCACGGACCCCGTTGCGCCGCTCTGCGCCCGGTCCACCCCGGCGACGACCTCTACGCCTGCCAGCCCATCTGCAGGGCCATGCCCGACAGCGGCGGCGACTTCCTGCCCGCCGCCAAGCCGGGCAGCCACAAGACCCTATACGAATACCTCCGAGGCATCGACCCGCACACCCGCCGCGCCGCCTCCGGCACAGGCGCCCGGCGGCGCATCCACCGCCACCGGTGGATGAGCGACCTGCCCATCCGCGGCGGCGACGACGCCCTGCGCGTCAACTGGCTGGAGATCGAAAGCGCCAAACCCGACGGCGCCGTCACCTACCGCGGCAGCTTCGTCACCAGCCTGCCCGTGCACCGCGGCAACGTCGCCGAACTCGCCCAATGCGCCCGCGCCCGATGGAAAATCGAGAACGAAACCTTCAACGTCCTCAAACGGCACGGCCACCGCCTCGAACACAACTTCGGACACGGCAAGACCACCCTCGCCGGCGTGCTCGTCGCGCTGAACCTGCCCGCCTTCGCCCCGCACACCGCCTGCGAACTCGCCGAATCCCTCTGGCACCGCGCCCGCCAACGGCTCGGCGCCCGACAGCGGCTGTTCGAGCACCTGCGCAGCATCACCGCCTACCGGGTGTTCCCCACCTGGACCGCCCTGATGACCCTGCCCGCCACCGGCCACGCGCCGCCACGCCCGCCTTGAAACCATAAGCAAACCGCGCCCCCAAGCCACCAACCCGACCCGAACCCCACCATCACCACGCAACGGAACAAACTCATGAAACAGCCAAAATGAGAACTGCTGAGGAAACACTGATTAAGTTCCAATTCCTGCGATAATGCGGTAGTGGGCTGTCAGGTTCCGGAGGGGTCATGGATCAAGCGACATTTGCGGAGTTGGAGCACGACGGGAAGAAGCGGACGACGCGCCGGGAGCGGTTTCTCGCGAAGATGGACGGGTTGATTCCCTGGGAGGCGCTTGAGCGGCGCGTCGAGCCGCACTATCCGAAGCCGGGCCGCGGCCGGCGGCCGTATCCGTTGGGCACGATGCTGCGGGTGCATTGCGTGCAGTTGTTCTACGACCCGGGCGATCCGGGGATGGAGGACTTGCTGTACGGGGTGGAGTCGGTGCGCCGATTCGCGGGTTTGCGGCTGACCGGCCCCCTGCCGGACGAGACGACGATATTGAAGTTTCGCCATCTGCTGGAGAAGCACGGGCTGGGCGGGGCGTTGTTCGGGGAGATCAACGCGCACCTGGCGTCGCTGGGGCATCGGTTGAAGACGGGCACGATCGTGGACGCGAGCATCGTCGACGCGCCGAGTTCGACGAAGAACAAGGCGGGGGAGCGGGACCCGGAGATGCGCCGGACGAAGAAGGGCAACCAGTGGTATTTCGGCATGAAGGCGCACATCGGGGTGGATTCCGAATCGGGTCTGACGCATACGCTGGCGACCACGTCGGCGAACGGTTCGGACGTGGCGCACGCGTGCCTGGCGCTGCATGGGGAGGAGACGCAGGTGTGGGGCGACGCCGGTTACCAGGGCGTGGGCAAGCGCCCGGAGAACCGGGACGCGGAGGTGGAGTGGCGCGTGGCGATGAAGCCGGGCCGGCGGCGCAAGCTCGACAAGGCCGGAGCGCAGGAGGCGGCGGAGAAGCGCAAGGCGTCGGTGCGGGCGAAGGTGGAGCATCCGTTCCTGTACGTGAAGCGCCACTTCGGCTACGGCAAGGCGGGGTACCGGGGCTTGGCGAAGAACACGCGGCGCATCGCGATGCTGCTGGGCTTCGCGAACCTGTTGATCGCCGGCCGCCACGCGGCCGCCTGGCGGGGCGCCCGTGCGCCCGGTTGCGGTGAAAACCGGCGGAACGGCACGCTCGGACGCCCTATTGGCGCCTGGCGAGAAGCTGGCCTACATCGCCAAACACTGGGACGGACTGGGGGTGTTCCTCACCGACGGGCGCATCGAGATGGACAACAACGTCGTGGAAAATACCATCCGGCCGCTGACGCTGAACAGCAAGAGCGCACTGTTCGCCGGCCATGTCCGTTTTGCCGAACCTCGTCGAGGAACACGCTGTTGTCTCGCTTGCGCGGGCCGCCCTTGGTCGAGCCCATCAACATGCTCGCACATGGAACTTGCCACCGTACCTCGCCGGTGTCGATTGCATTTGTGGTTCACATGTTGACTGGATACGCCACCTTGACTAGAGTCCTTACTAATTTTGAGCATTTGTAAGGAGAACGTCGTGATCGTGAAGATAACCTCAAAGCGGCAGGTTACGTTTCCGGCCCGCGTGCTCGACGCACTGGGCGTCGGCCCGGGTGACCGACTTGAACTGGAAGAAGGCGATGACGGCTTCATCCTTCGGCCAAGGCGAATAGATCCTTCCCATCTGGGTACCTTGCACGACAAGATCCAGCGAGGCCTTGGCACATTCGATCTGGCGGCCTTTCGGGAGCAGGCACGTGACCCGACGCTTCGGGATTGACACGTCCGTCCTGGTCAGGCTGCTTACGCAGGATCCGCAAGATGAATACGAGCGGTGCGTTACGAGCCTAACGGCGTTGGTTGAGGGGCACGACTGCGAGATGTTCGCTTCCAATCAGGTTATTGGGGAAGCCTATATCGCGGTGCAACATCATTATGGCGTTTCCAGGGAGGACGCCAGATCCGCCCTTTTGAGGCTCTTGGGGAACAGCGGGCTGGTGCGCCCGTTGAACGGCAGAGCGGTCATTCAAGCACTTGTGGCAACCGGCAGGCTGGGCCTGTTCGACCGGCTGATCGCGAACGACTACGATCGCTCGGACCTGGATGTCTTCACACTGGATCGAAAAATGGCCAAGCTGCCGAACGCGCGAAGGCTTTAGTATTGCTCCCTTATTAATCGCTCCCTTAACTGCAGCACGATGCCGTAAACGACGGGCAGCACCAGCAGGCAAAGCAGTAGGGTCGTGACCATGCCCCCGATCATCGGTGCAGCGATGCGCTGCATGACGTCCGATCCGGCGCCGCTGGCCAGCATGATGGGCAGTAGTCCGACGATGGTCGATACCGCCGTCATGGACACTGCACGAACCCGGCGCGAGGTCCCCAGATGGACGGCTTCGCCAATTTCCCCGGCCGTCAGGGAAGCGGCGCCCGCCCCGTCGCGCGACCACGCCTCCTGCGCCTCGCCGCCGGAGAAAACCTCGTGCTCCGCGCCGTGCGAAAACGCCTCGTGCTTTTGCCGGCGCCGTTCCGCGACCGCTTTCTCGATAAAGGTCAGCACGAGCACGCCCGTTTCCACGGCGACACCCGCCAGGGCGATGAACCCGACTGCCACCGCCACGGAGATGTTGAATCCCAGCCAGTGCACGGCCCAGAAGCCGCCGACCAGCGCGAACGGTACCGACAGCATCACCGTCAATGGGGCGGCGACGTTGCGGAAGTTGAGATACAGGAGCAGGAACATCAGGAACAGCGTCAGCGGTATGACGACGCGAAGCCTGGCGGCCGCCCGCTCCATGTATTCGTACTGGCCCGACCATGTGAGGGCATAGCCGGGTGGAATCGTAAGCTGCTCCGCCAGCAACGCCCGCGCCCGGGTCACGTAGCCGCCCACATCCGAGGTGGAAATGTCCACGGACACCCATGCATTCGGACGGGCGCCTTCACTCTTGATCACCGGAGGCCCGCGGTTCAATTCGATGTCCGCGACCTGGCCGAGCGGTATCTGCGCACCGGACGGGGTGGGAATTAGCACGCGCCGCAACTGCAGGGGATCGTCCCGCAACTCCCGCGGATAGCGAATGTTGACCGGGTAACGCTCCAGGCCCTCCACGGTTTCGGTCACCTGGACGCCGCCGATGGCGGACATGATGACGTCCTGGATGTCCCGTACCGTCAGGCCGTAGCGGGCGGCTTCCGGACGCCGGATATCGAAATCCAGAAAGTAACCGCCCGCCGCCCGGTCGCCGTACGCCGACAGGGTATCGGGGAGCGATGTCATGATCTGCTCGGCCTCCAGCGCCAGCCGCTGCAGCTCTTCCAGGTCCGGCCCGCTGATCTTGATCCCCACCGGGGTCCTGATGCCGGTGGAAAGCATGTCGATCCGGGTCCTGATGGGCATCGTCCAGGTATTGGCAAGGCCCGGGAAGCGGATGGCGGCGTCCATCTCCCGCATCAGGTCCGATGTGGATTTGCGCGGATCCGGCCAATCACCCTTCGGTTTCAGCCGCACCACCGTCTCGATCATGGACAGGGGCGCCGGGTCCGTCGCCGTTTCGGCGCGGCCGATCTTCCCGAACACCGATTCCACTTCGGGGAACGTGGTCAGAATCCGGTCCGTCTGTTGCAGCAACTCCTCCGCCTTGGTGATGGAAACGCCGGGAAACGTCGTCGGCATGTAGAGGATGTCGCCTTCGTCCAGCGGCGGCATGAACTCGGTCCCGAGCCGGGAGAGCGGGAACCAGACGGTCGCCAGCACACCCGCTGCGACCACCAGGGTCACCACCCGCCAGCGGAGAAAACCGCGCAGGACCGGGGCGTGAACCGCGCGCAGCCATCGGGTGATCGGATTGGCCGACTCCGGTCGGATGCGGCCGCGCACCAGCAGCCCGATCAGCAACGGCACGACGGTCACCGCCAGCACCGCGGCGCCCACCATCGAGTAACTGCTCGTAAACGCCAGGGGCTTGAAGAGCCGGCCCTCCTGGGCCTCAAGCGTGAAGATCGCGAAATAGGAGACGACGATGACCAGCAGCGAGAAGAACAGCGCCGGACCCACTTCCCGGGCCGAGGAGACGACGGTTCGCCAGCGTTCCCCTGCGGTCAACGGTGCGGATTTCCCGGCCGCGGCGCGCGCCAGCCGCTTGTGCGCGTTCTCGATGAGGACGATCGGGCCGTCCACCATGGCGCCGATGGCGATGGCGATGCCTCCCAGGGACATGATGTTCGCGTCGATGCCCTGGACCCGCATCAGGATGAAGGCCAGCAGAATGCCGATGGGCAAGGTGACCACGACCACCAGCGCGGACCGCAGGTGCAGCAGAAACACCGCGCAGACCAGCGTCACCAGTGCAATCTCGATCAACAAGGTGTTGGAGAGGTTGTCGACAGCGTTCTCGATCAGCGTCCCGCGGTCGTAGACGGGCACGATCTCCACCCCTGCCGGCAATCCGGGTTTCAACTCCTCGAGCCGTGCCCGGACCCGTTCAATGGTCTCAAGGGCATTCTCCCCGTAGCGCATCACGACCACGCCGCCCGCCACTTCGCCTTCGCCGTTGAGTTCGGCCACGCCCCTGCGCAACTCCGGCCCGGTCTGCACCTGCGCGATGTCGCGGATCCGGATCGGGGTGCCCTGCTCGTCCACGCTGACGGCGACCTGCTCGATGTCCTCGATGGACTGGATGTACCCCAGGCCACGCACCATGTACTCGGTCTCGGACATTTCCACGAGACGGCCGCCCACGTCGCCGTTGGATCGCATGATGGCCTGCCGGACCGTGGAGATGGGGATGTTGTAGGCAAGCAGTGCGTTGGGGTCGACCACCACCTGGTACTGCTTCACGTAACCGCCGATGGACGCCACCTCGGCGACGCCCGGCACGGTCTGCAACGGGTAACGCAGGTACCAGTCCTGGATGCTGCGCAACTCCGAGAGATCCAGTTGGCCGCCGCGGTCCACCAGGGCGTACTCGTAGACCCATCCCACGCCGGTCGCGTCGGGACCCAGGGTCGGCGTGACCCCCTCGGGCAGGCGGCCGCTGACGTAGTTGAGGTATTCCAGTACGCGCGACCGGGCCCAGTACATGTCGGTGCCGTCGTCGAAGATGATGTAGACGAAGGAAAACCCGAAGAACGAGAAACCGCGCACGACGTTTGCGTACGGCACCGCCAGCATGGCTGTGGTCAGCGGATACGTGACCTGGTCTTCCACCACCTGCGGCGCCTGGCCCGGGTACTCGGTGAACACGATCACCTGGACGTCCGAGAGGTCGGGAATCGCATCCAGCGGCGTGTCGCGCAGCGCCAGCACGCCCACGACGACCACCACCACGGCGAGAACCGCAACCAGCAGCCGGTTGTCAGCCGAAGCGGCGATGAGCCGTTCAATCATTCCGCGTCTCCAGCATCTTCGCAGCGGCCTCCCTGAGCTTGGACTCCGAATCGATCAGGAACTGGGCGGATACGACCACCTCCTCCCCGGCTGCGACTCCCTCCAGGACTTGCGTCCAGCCGTCGCTGCTGACGCCCAGGCGCACATCCCGGGGTTCGAACTTGCCGGGTTCGCGAACGATGAATACCTGCTCGCGGACTCCCGAGCGAACGACGGCCTCCGAAGGCACCGCGACGGCGTCGACTTCGGGACTGGCCAGAATCGTGACGTCGGCGAACATGTCCGGTTTGAGCAGCAGTTCGGCGTTGTCGAACTCCAGCCGCGCCTTGACGGTCCGTGTCTGGCTTTCCGCGTAGGGGTAGATGTAGGTGAGCTGGCCTTCGAAGACCCTTCCCGGCGCCGCCGCCACGGTCATGCGCACCTGATCGCCGACCCGCACCCAGGGCAATTCATCCTCGAAGATATCCACCAGTACCCAGACATGGGACAGGTCCGCAACGGTATAGAGTTCCGTCTGCGGCGTGACGTACTGCCCTTCCCGGATTCCGACGTTGACCACGATGCCGTCCGCGGGCGAGTGGATGTGAAGCTGCTCCTGTACCTGACCCGTCTGCGTCAGTTCGAATATCTGGTGCCCGGGCACGTCGAGCAACCGCAGGCGCGTCAGCGTCGATTCCACCAGTTCTTCCGCCCCGCGGCGAATATCCGGGAACGGGCTCTCGCTGAGCGTTTCCCGGTTGCTCAGGGCCAGCAGGTACTCCTGCTGCGTCACCACGAGCTGGGGCGAATAGATGTTCATCAGGATGTGGTCTTCGGCGATCTGCTCGCCCGTGGTTTCCACGTAGAGCTCGTCGATCCAGCCTTCGACCTTCGGATGCAGCCGGGTGATGAGCTGTTCGTCGTATTCGACGCGGCCCAGGGTGTGGATCGTGCGGGTCAACGTGCGCCGTTCCGCGGCCGCGGTGCGCACGCCGATGCTCTGGACCGTCACCGGATCGATTTGCACGGTGCCCGGCGGGCCGGCGCCGGCATCCGCATAGACGGGAATGTAGTCCATGCCCATATCGTCCTTGGCGGGAACCGGCGAGGTGATTTCCGGCGTCATCGGATGCCGGTAGAAAATGGGCTGCGGCGCGTCGGACGCCGATCCGGCCGATGTCGTCCCGGCAGGCGCCATTTCCATGCGCTGGGCGGCGAACCAGTACCCGCCGCCGGCGCCGATCGCAAGGGCTACCGCGCCGACGAAGGGCGCAACCAGGGATTGTCTATTCATAGAGCACCTCCATACCGGCGGACGCGGCAAGCATTGCCAGCGCGGCCTTTGCCGTACCGAGCGCTTCCCAGTAGTTGATCTGGGAGTTGTAAAGCGTGATCTGGCTGTTCACGACGTTGAGAAAATCCACCTCGTTCACGCGGTATCCGGCCAGCATCGAGGCGGACGTCTGCTGCGCCTGGGGAATGATGGCGGTTTCCAGCAGCGTGACCTGCTCCCTGGCGGCCTCGTAGTCCGCGCTATGGCCCGATATGGCCGCCTGTATGGAGCGAAGCGCGTCGTCGTAAGCGAATTCCTGCCGCGTGACTTCGTGGGTCTGTTGCTCGATGGCCTTGCGCTGTTTCGACTCCGCGTACAGAGGCACCGTGACACCGAACATCAGGCTGAAAAAGTCGGGACGGTCGACGCCTCGAAACAGGTCATCGCCCTGCCGGAGTCCATACCCCGCTCCCACCATGAGGTTCGGCCGCAGATTCAGTTCGGCCAGACTCAAGCGGGCACGCGCAGCGCCCATCAGGGCCTGCTGCGCGCCCAGTGCGGGACGATCGGCCACCGCCGCCCGGACCAGTTCGGCGTCCGCGGGGATATCGGGCAACAGCATGTTGCCGGGTTCCGGCGGCAAGACGATCCTCCCGCCGGCCGGCCGGTGGAGCAGCGCGCCCAGCGCCGATTCCGCCCTGGCGCGCATCCCGTTGAGGCGCAGTTCGCGTTCCAGCAGTCTCGACAGTTCGAGCTGGGCGAGCAGGACGTCCTGCTGAAGCCCGCCGCCCACCCGGTACCTGGCCTGGGCGATCTGGATGAAATCCCGCATCAGCCGCGTGTTCTGGCCGATGATTTCCAATGCCCGGTCGTGCTGGAACAACCGCCACCAGGCCACGCGGACCTGGCCCGCAAGCGCCAGCCGCGCGTCTTCGGCATGGGCCGCCCCCGCCTCCGCCTCGTAGCCTGCCGCGTCGGCGAGAAGCTGACGCTTGCCCGGATACGGGATCTGCTGGCTGAACGTGAGCTGGATCTGCGTCATCGGCTCCTGGTGCAGATTGAAACTGTCCACAGGCAGATTCATCGCGTTGAGACCGAGCACGGGGTCGGGAAGCGTTCGGGCCTGGGACGGAACCGTTTGCAGCGCCTCGGCCCGGGCCGCAACCGCTGCCAGGTGCGGATTCGCGGCCAGCGCGATCTCCACCGCACGGCCGAGGGTCAACGGTTCGGGCTCGCCCTCCTGGGCAAGTACGGTTGATGCAAGTGCGAACAAGGCGCAGGCCGCCAACGGACGCGCAAGGTCCGGGCGCGGCCGGCCGGCGAAACTGAACCGAAAAATGAAGCGGGGCGCACGCCCGCGCGTAAACCACATGGCAATCTCCTCTGCTGAAGCCGGAACGAAACGGTCAGCGAGGGATTGCTAGTTCAGATACGAGCAGAACAGAACGGGTAACGGCCGCCCCGGAGGGGCGGTCGCGGGATCGGTGAGACAGGCCTGGGCCTTGAAAACCTGCAGTCGATGCGGCTGCGCCGAAGCAATCAGGGAGACGGGTACTTGTATTGCGTCGTCGGCAGACTTCGCCTTTGCCGCCCGCAGGTCGGCGCTGAGGCGGTCTTCGTCGCTGCATTCGTGACGGACAACGTCGCCGCAGTGCTCGATCTCCGGTGGCGGGCAGTGCTCGCAATGGTGCTCGTGCGCCATTTCCGCGTCCATCGCCATGACGCAGGGCTGCCAAGCCACGGCCAGCCACACGGCAACGATGGGCGCGCCAAGCCTGCGTATCCAGACTTTCTTTCGGCGGCGAATGGCTGCGAGCAGGTTCATCGGTTCGAGACTCCGTGCAGCCAATCTAGTCCAATTGCCAAGGCTTCGCAATTCTTGCAAGGGCCCTCGCGAGTACTCGAGTCAGGAGACCACGGTGCGCCAAACAGCGCTTGCCGGGGAAATTCCGCGTGGCGGAAGGTGCGTTCAGCCCCCTCTGGCGCGTTCGTGCGCGACGATGTTCAGCATCTTCTCGGTGGCGATGACGGCGGCGGCGGTCTGGTCGGTGTCCACCCCGACGGTCGAGAATCGCCGGCCGTTCGACCTGTCGCTCCATTCGATCAGGGTTTCCACCAGCGCCTCGGTGCGGCCGCCGGGGGGGATGCGCACGCGGTAGTCGGCCAGCTTCGGCACGTCGATGCCGTGCGGGGACACGGCTTGCGCGAGCGCCTTCATGAACGCGTCGTAGCCGCCGTCTCCCGTGCCCGAAGCCTTGCTGGCGCGCCCCTTGAACGAGACGCTGACCGACGCGCTGGGCGGGCTGTCGGATGCGACGTCGATGTTGTAGCGGTCGATCCTGACGAGATGCTCCTTCGGCGTCTTGAGCACGTCGGCGATGATCATCAGCAGATCTTCGGGGACGACGGTGTGCTTCTTGTCGCCAAGCTCGATGATCCTGCCGAGCACCTTCTTGCGGTTCGCGTCGGACAGCTTGATGCCGAGCCGCGAGAGGTTGTGGTCCAGCGAGGCCTTGCCGGAAAGTTTTCCCAGCGCGTAGCGGCGCTCGCGGCCGAACCGCTGCGGCGCCAGCCGGGTGGCGTAGAGATCGCCCTTGGCATCGCCGTCGGCGTGTATGCCGGCCGTCTGGGTGAAGACATCGGCGCCGAGAATCGGGGTGTTCGCCGAAATGTTCTTGCCGCTGAAGGTTTCCACCAATTCGGATACGGCAGCAAGCCGGGATTCGTTGACGTTGGTTCTGCATTCAGAGTGATCGGCGATGGCGGCGACGATCTCCGCAAGCGAGGTGTTGCCGGCCCGCTCGCCCAGACCGTTGACGCTGGTATGCACGCCCGCGGCCCCGGACTGGACCGCCGCAATGGCGTTGGCGGTCGCCAGACCGTAGTCGTTGTGTCCATGGAAGTCGAAGACCGCATCGGGCCAGGTGACGGCCATCACGCTGACGAAGTGCCGCACGTCGTCGGGTGCGAGGACGCCCAGGGTGTCCGCGAGCAGAACGCGTTCCACCTCCAGGTCCTGCAGCGCATCGACAAGGCCCTTGACGTAGCCGAAGCCGTTGCGAAAACCGTTTGACCAGTCCTCGAGGTAGACGTTTACGCGTACTTTCTGCTCCCGCGCATAGCGGGCCGTGTCGACGATGCGCCGAATGTGTTCATCGGGCGTCATCCCCAACTGCTCGCGGCAGTGGCGCTCGGAGCCCTTGGTCAGAAGGTTGATTACGCGTCCGCCGGCGTCGCGTATCCAGTCCACGGAGCGATGCACGTCGCAGAATCCGAGCATTTCCACGCGGTCGATGAGTCCCGACTTCCGGGCCCAGCGGGTGACGCGTTGCGCTCCCTCCAGTTCGCCCGAAGAAGCGCGGGCGGACACGATCTCGATGCGGTCCACGCCCACGTCGCGGAGCAACATGCGGGCCACGTGCAGTTTCTCCGACGGCGTGTAGGCGATTCCGGGCGTCTGCTCGCCGTCACGGAGCGTGGTATCCATGATGGATATGGTTTTTCCGGTGTCGCCACTCATCGTCTTGCCGGGGAACGGTTCAAGGGCCCGTCGTTGCCATCATCCTCCTGTTTCACCCGCCCGCGAAACCGGCGGGCGGATTTCGCGGATTTTAGCAGCCGCCGGCCACCATGGTTCGTTTCGGCTTGACTTCGTTCAGGACGATGGACGTGGACGCGTCCTTGACCGCCGGCAGTTTCAGCAATTCGCCTTCCAGGAAAGTTCCGAGCGATTCGAGGTCCGCGGCAACCACCTGGAGCATGAAGTCGACACTGCCGGTGAGCATGTGGCACGCCTGGACACGCGGCTGGGTGCGCACCCATCGCCTGAACTCCTCCGCGGAAGCCGTGTTCTGACGGTCGACGCTCACGGCCACGAAAGCCGTCACATGATGCCCGAGCGCGGCCTCGTTGAGGTTCAGCGTGAAATTCCGGATCACGCCACGCTCCAGCAGCGACTCGACCCGGCGCTGGCAGGCGCTCGCGGACAGGTGCACGCGTTCCGAAAGTCTCGACCACCTCAGGCGGCCATCCGACTGGAGTTCGGAGAGGATGCGGGCGTCCAATTTGTCCATATCGTATGTTTCCTGCGTATCAATGATTATTTTAGTTATTTTCCTGCGCATTTGCAGCCATATGTGCTCAATCATGCATCCATCCTGCAAGCCGGTTCGATTATGCTGTGGGCAGCAGCAAGCGAATCCGCAGGAGGCCCGACGATGTCCCATTTGAGAAAGATCGACCACGTCACCTACGCGGTGGAATCCGGCGCGATCGAGCGCTGGGCCTGGTTTCATATCGAGGTCGAGGGCGGCACCCTGATCAAGCGGATCGACGACGCCCGGCCCGGCGACCCCGACAGCAGCATGAAGATCTGGTGCATCGACTACGGCGACTTCGGCATCGCGCTGATCGAAGGCATCGACCGGGCGGAAAAATCCCAGGTGACGTCCTTTGTCGAGAAACATGGCGACCATGCCTGCCAGCATGTCGCCTACGACTGCCACGACCTGGACGCGTTCATCGGCCACATGAAATCCATGGGCGGGCATCCCCGCGGCGAAGTGCTGGTGCAGGACGACGGCTTCGGCATCCTCAAGCAGATGTTCGCCAGGGGCTACGCCTCGGGACACGCCGGGGAAGCCACGTTCCCCGAGTATTGCCAGCGGCCGAAGAATGCGAGCGAGGCCCGGCGCGTGGAGATCACGTTTTCGAACCGGGCCGGGGGCGAGTTCTACCGCCAGGTGCAGGACGCCATCGACCGGGGCGACACCGAACCGTTCTTCGACTTCGGTCGCATCCCATCGGACTGGGAGGTGCCGGCCGAACAGCCCAAGGGCGGTGCGGCTGCCTTGTTGAAGTCCGCCTGATATCCGGGGGGAACCGGCGGTCGGGTTTCCGCAGCTCGGCCGTCGACGTTGCCGCTACGCAGGCCGCGGACGATGGCCCGCCGGTGTTGCTGACAACCGAGCCGAATCTCTGCCATCATTGGCTGCGGCGCCATGGGCGCGAGTCCGGTTCTGCCCTGTCTGATCGATGAAGCGACTACTGGTTTGTCTGGCCGCCGCGGCGTGTTCACCCGGAACGCTCGGCCATCATTCGGCGGGTGTCTACTTCGACGTGGATGCGGTGGTCGATTTGTCGGGCGAGGTCACCGAAGTCGTCTGGCGCAACCCCCACGTGTACTTCACGGTTCAGACGGCGGACGGAGAATCCTGGAACGTGGAGAGCAATTCCGTGAGCATCCTGCGGCGGATGGGCTTGACCGAAGGCCTGGTGAATGCCGGGGACCGCGTACAGATCGCCGGTTGGCCGGGGCGGCAACGGGAAAACCGCCTGTTCGCGCTGAACATGCTGTTGCCGGACGGGATCGAACTGATACTCTGGCCGGGCACGGCCGCGCGCTGGTCCGAAGACCTGCTGGGGGCCGCGGGCGCCATGGCCATGGACGGTGAAAGTTCCCCCGCGTCTCTCGGTATCGGCAACGATATTTTCCGCGTGTGGAGTTCCAATATGGCCAATCCGGCCAGCTTTCCGCTGTTCCCGGATGTGGCGGGCGCGGCTCCGGAATACCCGCTGACGGAAGCCGCCCGAGCCGTCCGGGCCATGTGGGACCCGGCGGCGGACAATCCGTATCTGACCTGCGATCCCGTGGGCATGCCGCGAATCATGGGCCAGCCCTACCCCATGGAGTTCATCGACGAGGGCGATCGAATCGTGCTGCACATCGAGTTGTACGATGTCGTGCGGACGATTCACATGGGGGGCGAGGAATCCGCTGTCGCATCACCCCTCACTCCGCAGGGCCATTCCCGGGGCGCCTGGGAAGGCGGCGCGCTGGTCGTGCGCACGAATCGGCTGGGCTGGCCGTACTTCGATCAGTCCGGCATCCCCCAGAGCCCGGAAGCCGAATTGCTGGAGCGCTTTACGCCGAGCGCGGACGGCACGCGCCTGGAGTACAGCCTGACGGTGACCGATCCCGCCACGTTCACCGAACCTGTAACGCTTGAAAAGTACTGGACCTGGCGCCCGGATGCCCTGGTGCGGCCGTTCGAGTGCAATACCGAATACCGACCGTGACGGTGGCCTGACCGGCACTTGAAGGCCAGGGCCAACAAGCGCTGTCACCAGTTTCCTCAGCAGATCTCGAGTTGCCTCGACACTCCCCGGCCGGGCTGCAATTCTTACCGAGACACGAGCCACAAGATGAGCGCGGCGACAACGGCAACCGTCACCGCGACCCAGACCAGTTCCTTGCGGATTGCCTTGCGCGGCGGCTCCAGCCTTTCGGCGTGTTCGTCGATGACGCCGGTCAGCCGGCCGAAGAACTGATCGGCGATCTTGCGGGTGGCGCCGACAACTAGCCTGGACCCGATCTGCGCCAGGCGGCCGCCGACCTGGAAGTCGGCGGAATAGCTCAGGATGGTTTCGCCGCCCTCCTCTCTCAGCGTCACGTCGGCGGCGCCCCGGCCGAACCCGACGGGACCGGCCTTGCCCTCTCCCTCCAGGCGATAGCTCTCCGGCGGCACCGGGTCGACGATACGGAGTTCACTGGCAAACGTCGCCTTGACGGGGCCGATCGCGGTCTTCACCGTCGCCTTGTACCGGTCGTCTTCCAGCTTCTCGAAGGACTCGCAGCCGGGAATGCACTGCTGGAGGATTTCCGGGTCCAGCAGCGCGTTCCACACAGCCTGCCGGCTCACTGACAAACGGTATTCGCCCGATACGTCCACAAGCTGTTCCCCTGGTGATTCTGGTCAATCGGTCTCATTGTCGGCTATTGTATCCGGTCGTACACGCCCTGGGCGCGGAACGGGTCTTTTCCCTCTGAACGGAGTCCATTGAATGAGTACTACGGGTGCCGGCGTCAGCTATGCCCTGGGTCAACAGAAAATGGCGCCGCTGCAGATCCGCGTCGTCATCATCTGCTGGATACTGAACACGCTGGACGGGTTCGACCTCTTCGTCATCGCCTTCGCCGCCCCGGTGATACGCAACGAGTGGGGCGTGTCGCCGGAGCAACTGGGGCTGCTGTTCAGTTCGGGTGTCGCCGGCATGACCGTGGCCTCGTTCCTGTTGGCGCCGCTGGCGGATGTTTTCGGACGGCGCAATACCATATTGGCCTTTCTCTTGCTGATTACTGCCGGTCTCTTCCTGACGGCGGTGGCGCCGTCGCTGAACACGGTGATCGCCGCCCGATTCGTCACGGGCCTGGGAATCGGGGCGATCCTCGCGAGCCTGAATACCATGGTCGCCGAGTACTCATCCGAGGAGCGGCGCAACTTTGCCTTGAGCTTCATGCATTTCGGATTCCCGGCCGGCATCATCATTGCGGGCCTCGTTGCCGTCGGCGTCATCGGCGCGTACGGCTGGCGTTCCATTTTCGTGGTTGCGGGAACGGCGTCGGCGATCATGATTCCCATCGTCTACGTGGGTCTCCCGGAATCGGTGGACTTCCTCCTCAACAAACAGCCGCGAAACGCATTGGAACGAGCCAACCGGATACTGACCCGGATCGGCCGGCCCGCGCTCACGGCTCTCCCGGCAAGACCCGAGACCGAAGAGAAGATCCGGTTCACCCAGGTGTTCGCAGCCGAGACCCGTATCTCGACGTTCGCGATCTGGGGCGGCTTCTTCTGCGCGTTCGGAACCCTGTTCTTCTTCCAGAGCTGGCTGCCCACAATCATCACCGGCGCGGGACTGGCACTTGCCCAAGGCTTCTCCGTGAATGTCCTGTTCGGCGTCGGCGGAGGCGTGGGAATGCTTCTGCTGGGTTATTTCTCCACTCAGCTCGGCCTGCTGAGGGTGATCAAGTGGTATTTCCTCGGCTGCATGCTGGCCATCGTCCTGCTGTCGTTCGCCGGAACCCAGCTCAACCCGATCATCGTGCTGGCCACGGCGATCGGTTTCTTCGTCTACGGCTGCATCGCGGGCCTCTTCGCCACCGCCGCGCGCGTCTACCCTGCCCATGTCCGCACCACCGGGGTGGGCTGGGCCATCGGGATCGGCCGCATCGGGTCTACGCTCAGCCCCGCCTTCGCGGGACTGTTGTTTGCGGCGGGTTGGGCGACCAGCGGGGTCTACTGGATATACGCGGTGCCGCAGGTGATCGGACTGTTGTTGATGCTGTTGATCGTGTTGCCCGGCCCCGCCGGTCAAGCTAATGCCAGTCAACCAGCGAGGCGGCAGCGATGAGCATCAACCTGCTCCCGGAATTCATTCTCGATCACCATGAAGTCCACGAGCGGAAGCACGCCTGTGCGGTATTCGCTTGGGATCGGTTCAGCCCAGCATCGGACCGCAGGCGAACCCGCCCTGGATTCGAGGCAACCGACGGTGCCGCGCCGATGGCCAAACCCGTCTCGAATCACGGCGAAACACACACTTTCTCGCACCTTCCAAGCCTTGCCGACATGCTATAGTACCGCACGTATGCCGGTTAGGGTCTCGGCGGGAACCAGTGGGAACACATCTACGATTTCCGGGCGGCTCGAACGCCCGATCAGCGGGGAAATTTCGGGGTGGCGCAATTCGATCTACTTGAGGATGTTGCACCGTCCTTGAAGGTTCAATCCTTGCAGGATACGCCGAAACCGGCAACCGACGATGAACGTCGGCGAATCGTGCTTGAATGCATGGACAACCTGGCGTTCATGCAGCGAATTCCGGACGAAACCTTCAAACTCATAGTCACCTCTCCACCCTACAATCTGGGCAAGGACTACGAGTCGCGCTCGCCGCTGGACCTCTACATCGCCGCTCAGGAGAAGGTCATCGCCGAGTGCGTGCGCCTGCTGCGGCCCGACGGCTCGATCTGCTGGCAGGTGGGCAATTATGTGAGCAAGGGAGAAATCGTACCGATGGACACGATTCTCTATCCGATTTTCCGCGCCCATGATCTGAAACTCCGCAATCGGATCGTCTGGACATTCGGGCACGGGCTGCACTGCTCGAAGCGGTTGTCGGGACGATACGAAACCATCAACTGGTGGACCAGAGGAGATAGCTACACCTGGAATCTCGATCCGATCCGCGTGCCGTCCAAGTATCCCAACAAACGGTACTTCAAGGGTCCCAATATCGGCAAACTGTCCGGCAACCCCAAGGGGAAAAATCCCAGCGACGTCTGGACGTTCCCGAACGTGAAGAACAACCACCCGGAAAAGACCATTCACCCTTGCCAGTTTCCTGTGGAACTGGTCGAACGCGTTGATCCATGTTTGGTTGGGGCAGAAACGTGGGCCCACAATCCTTATTCTCTCCCGATTTCCCGCCCAACGATTTCGATAACCAACGTTCCAGATTACACTAGGCTAAGCGTGTCCGCGTTTGCACTCGAGACGGTTTGGCCCAACCAAATGCCGTTATCCTGCCAAGTATGGGGGGGCTTGTCTCCGTTTTGGCGTTTCCTTTGTCTTGGCCGCAGTCCCGGGAGATGCAGCGCTGTATTCAACTTACTACACGTTTGTAACCACGATCCAGTGAACAAGAGATTGCATGAAGGAAATGATTATGAGAGCCATTACCAGATTAGTTTGGATCGCTTTGGGGGCCACTTTCTCCCACAGCGTGCTTGCGCAGAGTCAAGGAGTTATAGCCGATTTCATCGTCACCGAAACCAGGGAGATGCTGGACGGCAACCGAATTGAACGCACGATGGTGGGCGAGTATTCCCAAGATATTGAGGGTCGTACGCGCTTTCGATTCAATGACGTAGCGATAATAGCCGACCCCGTTGCCGACGTCTCGTGGCGAGTGGATATTCCGAGAGGCGTGGCCGTAAGGCAGCAGGCGCAACCGAATGTTGGTAATGAGATTGAGCACCACTCGGACGGCTTACCCGGAGGGACTGGCTTGGCGTTGGGCGCGACATGGTTGCAGGATGCAGACTCGTATAGTGTCGCAGTCACCGAGCTGGGGAATGATGTGATCAACGGATTGGAAAGCACCGGGCGAAAGTGGATATTTTCAATACCGCAAGGGACGATTGGTAACGTCCACCCGATCGAAATACGGACGGAGTCCTGGACGAGCGTCGCCCTTGGCGCGAAGTTGCCTGTCTTGTCCGTCACGGAGGACCCTCTGAACGGTACGAGGCGTAGCGAACTTAGGAACGTGCGAATGATTGAGTTCGATGCCGGTTACTTCAATCCAGACTCGCGGTATGAAATTCTTGACTTGAACAATTCCTTTCCCCGGTCGTACCAAAGCATCGAGCCGGACCGAACACGGTAAGGATGCAATGAGAAATGGTTTTCTTGGAGCGAGTCTCTTTTGGGTGCTGATCGCGAGTGGCCAGAATGTGGCGCAGTTTTCGGACCCGCTACAATCAGGTGGTCATGGCCCTCAAATGGTTACAATTGCACCGGGCGAATTTCAGATGGGCTGCGCGTCGGGGATTCTCTGCGCGGAGAACCAGCCTGTCCATGCCGTCAGGCTGATACGCCCCTTCGCCTTGTCGGTGCATGAAATAACTAAGGGACAATTTCGCACGTTCGTGGAACGCACAGGATACCGTCCTGACAGCGAACGGCCCGGAGCAATGGATATTTTCAAGCGATTGGGCTGTGTTGGCTTCGTACTTTCCGATTTTCGCGCCTTCTATCATGACCAGCCCCGTCTAACGGCCAGAAAATTGACTTGGGAAAATCCGGGACACCCGCAGTCGGAGGATCATCCAGTTGTCTGCGTAACCTGGTCGGATGCGATGGCGTACATAGAGTGGCTGGCATCGGAAACCGGTCGTCCTTATCGTTTGCCGAGCGAGGCTGAGTGGGAATATGCAGCGCGGGCGGACCACCCGGGTACCAATCTCGATCAGTCTATGTATTGTGAGCCACCACGCGGAGGCTTGCTGTCTTACGAATGTTATGGGGAACCGTACACGGAGCGGGTCGGCCATCATGGGCCGAATGCCTTCGGTCTGTACGATATGGAGCGCAATGCTGCTGAATGGGTAGAGGACTGCTGGAATCCGACATTTCAGAACGCTCCCCAGGACGGCTCGGCATGGTTGGCTGGCCGCTGCGAACAAAGGGTCTCGCGTGGTGGCGGTCGCGGCTCATACTATGTCCCTGTGGAAGTGCGCGGTGAGTCGCAGAACAAGCACACAGCGGTCAACCTGTCGGGCTTTCGCGTAGCTCAGTCTCCGACTGACTAGTGTCGTGTCAAGTATCAAATGTCGGGTATAGTCGTTTTAGTTTCGCACGCGCGTCGTCCGCAGTGAACTGCCAGTCGACTGTGGCGCGCAAGCGGTTGCGGGAGACCTGCCACGCCGCCACTTCGTCGCGCAGGACGTCGATAAAGTCAATGGGGGGGCGGGTAACTTCCGACTAGGAAAACGCGCCTTTCCACGGCGCACTGATTTATCCGGGCTAACCGTGCAGCCTCATTGCCAATAGCTTATGCGATGGTCGCCGGGGGCTATTCGGCACGGGCTCGCACGATCAATTCCCATACCCTGGCTGACGTGGCGGGCAGGGGCACCTCCTCGATCCCAAGAGGCGCCAAGGCATCGTGCAGAGCATTGAAAAAGGCGCCCAGCGCCGGGGTGGTGCCGCCCTCCCCTCCGCCTTTCACACCCAGCGGATTGCTTGCGGCTGCGGTGGGATTGGACTCCAGATCGAACATGGGCAAATCGTCGGCCCGGGGCAAGCAGTAGTCCATGAAGCTTCCCGAGAGGATTTGCGCGCCGGACTCTTCGTAGACGAAGTCCTCGCAAATCGCCTGGCCGATGCCCTGTGCGATGCCGCCGTGGCCCTGCCCTTCGACGATCATCGGGTTGATTTCCAGGCCCGCGTCATGGATGAGCGAGTGGCGCACCAAGCCGACCTCGCCGGTTTCCGGATCCACCTCCACTTCCGAGCAGGCACAGCCGTTCGGGAACGCAGGCAAGCGATCGTGAATGACCTCCCTGACGGTCAGCCTTGCGGACTCATGTCCGGGCACTTTTCCCGCCTCAAGCAGCGCCGCGAGTTCGAACAGGGTCACGCTCCCTGATTGCTCCCCGACAAAGTTGCCGCCCACGAAAGACACTTTCTCTTCCGGGACTTCAAAAACACGGGAAGCGAGCGCCGTGGCCCGGGCTGCGAGCGATGCCGCGGCTTCGACCATGAGCGTCCCCACCAGCCGCATGGAGCGGTCCGAGTGGGCTCCGCCGCCCAACCCGGTCAGGTCGGTGTCCCCCGTCAGGAGACAGACGGAGCTCAGCGGGACCCCCAACCGGTCCGCCAGAACCTGTGCGAAGACGGTCTCGTGGCCCATGCCCATCGACTGGGTCCCCACGGTCAGTTCCACTCGACCATCTCCGGTCGCCGTCAGGTACGCCGTTTCGTGCGGGAATCCGACCGGTATCTCCATGAAATTGGCGAGCCCGATGCCGCGCAGGCGCCCGGCGGACTCCGACCGCGCGCGGCGTTGATCGAATCCCCTCCAGTCGGCCATTTCCATGACCATATCCATGTTCTTTTCGAACTCGCCCGAGTCGATGCTCAGGCCGGTCCGGCCGCTGTAGGGCAACGCAGTCACCGGAATCAGGTTGCGCCGCCGCAGGTCGATCCGGTCGATGCCCTGCTCCCGTGCATAGATATCCAGCAGACGTTCGAACGCGTAGATCATTTCCGGTCGACCAGCGCCGCGATAGGGTCCGGTTGGGACCGTGTTGGTCAGCACACCGCGAACCCGGGCACGGGCTGCCGGCGTGTGGTACACGGTGGTGCATAGCCGCGCGACGTTCTGCACGGGCGCATAGGAAACCGGCGCAGCGCCGATATTGGCCAGAAAGTCCAACTCGACCCCAGCCAATCGGTGCCGGTCGTCGAAGGCGAGCGCGAGCTTGAGAATATTGTCGCGGCCCTGGGTATCGCTCAGGAATGCTTCGCCGCGGGTCGAGGTCCATTTGACCGGACGTCCCGTGCGGCGGGCGGCCCAGGTCAGCAGGGCGAAGTCCGGATAGAGGAAATTGCGTGGGCCAAACCCGCCGCCGACGTCCTCGGAGACGACCCTGACCTTGTCGGCCGATACGCCGAACACCCGCATTAGACCATTCTTGAGCCGAATGGACCCCTGGCTCCCTGCGTAGAGGAAGTAACGGCCCGTAGTTGGGTCGTAATCGCCTACGCCGCTCCTGGGTTCCATCTGGCAGCCCGCGATGCGGTTGCTCGTGAAGGAGCGCTCGATCACTTGCGCAGCGTTTGCAAACGCAGCCTCGACCTCGGATTCTTCGTCCCACATGAGTGTGTCCAAGCACACGTTACCGGGCGCGCCGTCCCATATGCGGCATGCATCCCCGGCCATTGCCGACTCGATGGTCGATGCTGCCGGCAGTTCGTCGTAATCGACCATGACCAGTTCAACCGCATCCTTGGCCACGTCCATCGACTCTGCCACCACGATCGCGACCGGTTCGCCCACATGACGAACCCGGTCCGTCGCAATCACCGGCTGCCCATCGTCGAAGACGAAGCCGCCGCGGTCGGCAAATGTCTTGGTTTTGGGATCGCAGCCGTCGGCCGGGTCGGCAACATGAAAGATATTGCCGTGGCCGTCTGCCTGCCACTCCTTTCCGGTGAGAACTGCGACCACACCCGGCAGTTGAAGCGCGTCGGTCGTGTCGATGCGTTCAATTGCGGCGTGTGCATAGGGCGATCGCACGAACTGCGCATGGCACTGCCCCGCCAGATTGAAATCGTCGCTGAAGCGCCCCTTGCCGGTCAGCAAACGCCCGTCTTCCAGCCGTGGGAGTCGTCGCCCGATCATCCTCGAGCTTGTATCTTCGCGCATTAGTTCTTGTTTATCAGTTAATTAAAAGGACTAACTACGAAGTTACTTTAGAGAATACCTGCCGCCCGGCCTGCGGTGCGCCAAACGGCCGCTGTCGCGCAATGCTTCTAGTTCGACAACGATTTCACGTCCGTCCGCGGATCCCAGGCTCTGCATCAGTTCCTCGAACAGCCTGGGGCCTTCCTGCAGGGCCGCTTCCACCGAGTCGAAGCGCGTCTCGGCGGGCGTCAGATCCGGAGGCTCCGGCACCTCCCATTCGCTGGTACCACGCTCGGAAAAGGGAATGGTCAGATCGAAACCGGCCTTCGCACTGACCCTTTCGTTCCCCATGGACGGGTCGACGGGCGGAAGACGCATGCCGTTGAGCACCACCAGATCGCGGTCTGCCTGGAAACGGGACGCCAGCGCCCAGTCCATCTGCGCGTCATCGAAGATGTCGATGTCCTCGTCGACGACGAAGACGTGCTTGACGTTCATGAAGCTTCCCAGCACCGCCGCGATCGCATTGCGCGCATCGCCGGGCGAGCGCTGCCGAAGGGCGACCCGTGCATTGAAGCAGCCGCCGCTGGAGGTTGTCGCGTACACGGCCACCGGATCGCGAACGGCCGTGGCCAGCGCGTTCCAGAGCCCCAACTCGGCCTTCAGGGACACCAGTTGCGCCGTATCGGTACAACTCATGTGGCGGCCGGCAATGGACGTGGTCTGAAACAGTGCGTCCCTGCACCGGGTGATCGCCGTCAGGTGGAAGACCGGGTTTCTCTTGACGCCGCCGTAGTAGCCCAGAAACTCGCCGTACGGGCCCTCGTCCTCCACGTGCCCTTCCGGACTCAGGTAGCCTTCCAGAATGCATTCAGCATCCGCGGGCACCAGCAGATCGTTGGTGACGCACTTGACCACCGGCATGGGCGCGCCCCGCAGTTTCGCCATCAGCTCGAGTTCGTCGCCTGGCGCGCGCATCGCACCGGTGAAGTGATCGATGGGATGAGCGCCCAGAATGAAGCTCACCGGCAGGGGACGGCCTGCCTGCACAGCGTCTTCGTAGATGGCCTTGAGGTCGCTCGGGGCATTCAGGTCGACACCGCAACTGCGCCGGCCGCGCAGCATCAGCCGCCGGCAGCCGACGTTGTACAGCCCGGTGGCCGGATCGACGACGACGTCGATCGGCGACGACAGGTAGGGCGCTCCGTCACCGCCGTGCTGGAAGGGTACCGGCAGTTGCGTCAGGTCGGCCGCGTCACCGGTCAGGACCTCTTCCTGGACCGGTGCATGGGCGGCGTCGACTTCGACCAGCGTTTGGGTTACCCCCAGTCGCGAGCGTATTTCGTCCAGCAAATCTTCCAGATCCACGCCGAAAGCGATGGCGATGCGGGACCTGGACCCCATGACATTGCCGACGACTTCGGCCTGTTCCGCCCCGACCCTGGTAAATGAAACCGCTTTGGAGTTGCCCTCCATGCGTTCGGCGATGGCTGCCGGCTGGATCGGCTCGGATACGACTTCCAGTTCACCGGCCTGCTGAAGCTCGGCAATGAAGCGCCGCAGCCGAAACGTCTCGGTGTCGGCTCCGGTGGCGGCGCGGATGGTTTCGACAGAAGTAGCCATGAGCTACGAACCCGACGTCCCGGTCAACTCCCGCACGGAGTCGACCAGCACACCCTCGTTGAGCGCGAAAGACCTCACCGTGTTGTTGCGCCAACCGGCCTTGTGCATGGGTTCATCGGCTGCGATGGCGTTCGCCTCTTCGATGCTTTCCACGTTCAGCAGCATCATTCCCTCCTGGCGGGGTGTTCCCTCTTCAAACGGTCCTGCGAGCAGCAGCTTGTTCCTTTCCTCCAACTGCCACAGGTAGACGAACGCCTGCCGGCGCATCTCGTCCAGTTCCGGCGTTCCGCGCATCTCCAGCATCCTGCCGGTGGGCTTCATGAAAATGCCGTAGAGCCGGATCCCGGGCTGCCGCGTGCGAAGAATCTCTTTCAGAGACGTATCCTTGTCAACCATCAATTTCTTCCCTGTGAGCGCGAGTCGCGCCTACGGCGCTTCCCCGGCGATAGTGCAGTTGTAGGGCTTGATCTCTTCGCCCGGCACCCAGGCGTAACTGACGCTGCCCAGAAAGGCCGGCCCGACGTAGGTTGCCGGATCCGTCGCGGTCGCCTCCCACGTCATCGCGGCGCTGTCCTCGCTGAAGGTAAAGCGTTCAACCAACGAATACGCGTCGCTCTTCGGAGTTCCGAACTCGTCCACGTACGGCCAGCTTATGTTCGTCGTTTCGACCACCAGGGTCTGCCCTTCCCAGCGTCCGACCGAGTGCCCCATGAGCGAATCGGCCGGGTCTTCTTCCGCCGTCCCGGCTTCCATGTGAATCGTGCGCAGCCCGTCCCACTGCTCGATGCGCAACAGGACCTGCCCGTCATCCTCCTGGAACGCGATGGGAAACGGCGTATCCATGGCCACCGGCATGCCCGGCGCGATGCAGCGCAGTGCGGGATCGTCGGTTACCGGATCCCACGCTTCCACGGCAGCCAGCGCCGCTTCGGTCAGCGTACGCTCGGGATCGCGGTCTTCCGGACTGCGCGCTCGGGACCAGACCCGGTAGATGCCGTTGGGTTCGTCACCGCCGGTCTCCGCGAGAGCCCCGGAGCCGCCACCGGTTCCGGTAGCCCTGTCCCGCAGACCCAGACGCCCCGCAAAACCCGGATCGAGGAGAACCTCTTCCCCGCTGGGCAGGATCATGTTGGTTGCGAGCACCTCGTTTCTTCCCAGCCGCGAAAACGCGCCGACGAATCCCACTCGCTCGCCAACGCTGACCGACCCGGCGAGCCCGAGACGCTGCAGGCGATTCACCGGCGCCGTCTCGATGTTCCAGACTTCCCCGTCGTCCGTCCGAATCCTGAAACCCGCGTGCGGGTTGATCCATAACGTTTCGATGACCTCGCCCGTTATTTCGCCGACGTTGTCCGTGTCGTAGAAGGCGCTGAACGCATGGTGCGCCGAGGCGGCGCCCGCGAAGAAGAAGGTCACCGCAAGAATGCTTGGACGAATCATGGTTTGGTCTCCTTGCTCAAGTGGCGTCTCGCCCGGGCTCCTGCCGCTAGCGCGGATGATCCACGCTGCACGGTGTCGGGTCCCAGCCCGTGCCGTCCGGGAGTTTCCTGAACTGATTGCTGGTGACGTGAGGCCGGGCCAGGTACTCCGGGTCGCTGATGATCGTATTGACCACCAGCCAGGTATCCCCGTTGGGCTCCGTGAAGGTATCGAAATATTCTTCGAGCCGGGTGCTTGCGCTGTACGGCACACCGTTCTTCAGCAGGTAGCCGGGACGAAGCCGTGTCGTTGACGCGGCCAGGTAGCGCGCCGCATCGGGATCGTTCTGATCCGCGTAGCGGTCGCCCTCCGGTGCGCCCTCGCGCCCGACCCAGGCCGCGACGGACCGTCCCTGCCAGGAGGGCTCGACCTGTTCGGCAGGGATTTCCGGAGCAAACTGCAGGAGCCGGGTCTGCGTTCCGGAGTCCGTATCGATCTGCAGCGTATTGTCGTCCGCCCAGTGGATGTGCAGGCGTCCCGGAATGCGCATGATATTGCCGGCCCCATAGGCCCGGCACTCTTCGCCGCCGGCCTTGTCGGCTGCCGGATCCCAGCCATGGAACAGGCGCTCGCCCTCCGCGCTCATGGGAATCTTTGCGGAGTCGCCGCGCGGCGGCATTCGCATTCGATGGTGCCAGTGCTGGGTGACCACGGAGACCCAATAGCCCGTCAGGTCCTGGTCCGGGGGCGTCGATTCCCTGGCGGTCAGTCGAATCCCCTCCTGTGCGAGGGCCGTTGCCCCGCCCGGGATCAATACCCCGCCCAGCCCGAGGACCCCTGCCAGGATGAGGGCGAAACGATGCGAGTTCTGCCTGTCAGTCGATATCACCGATCCACTCCCAACCATCGCTGGGCCGCCTCAGTTGCCGCAGCAGCATGCGGGCCGATCCCGGATTTCGGGCCGGACTGCCGGTGGCGATGACAACGTCCAGGGGACGCAGCGTGGTCTGGGTCAGGTTCGTACCCGCCAGCCGATTGGCGGACGTCCATTCCAGTGACCAGGTGCGCGTGTTCCCATCCTCGTCCGTGACATCGATCCTGAGAAATGAGTGGGGGTTTCGCCAGACGAGTTCCCTGACGGTTCCCTGGATTTCGATGCGGTCGTCCGCCTGATACGTCGCCGCAAACGAGTGATGCGCGACGGCGCGCCCGGCAACGGCCAGCAAAAGCGCGCACCCGACAAAGAGTGCAAGCTTCAACGCAGAACTTTTCTTCATCGAAAACTCCCCGGAGCGACTATCGGGTCAGGCTCCTGTAAACGGCTTCGACAAACATTCCGGTCGTCCATGGACCGGTATCGCGCCCGTATCGCGCATCGTACCCGCGCGTGGGCCCGGCTTCGATAACCTCGTCAAGCGTCATGCCCTTGTCGACCAGGTTCTGAACCCGGTCGCGGATGACGGTCATCATGTCCCGCTGCTGCGCGATTTCCGCAAAGTCCGCGATGCGGCCGCGGCCCGGGATCACCAGCGTCCCGCCTTCCGACCGGCCGCTGGGGACGGCCAGGTCGATCAGCCCGTTAAGGCCATCGACGACCGCCTGGATGCTCCCCCCGGCGTCCACGTCGATGACGGGAAACGTTTCCAGGTTCAGAACGGCGCCCGCCGCCACCACGTCGGACTTGCGGAACAGCACCACCGAATTGCCGTAGGTGGTGGAAGGCCGGTGCATGATCATTACCGGCTCATCATTGAAATAGAGCCTCTTCAGCGGAATGGAGTAGGTATTGTTCGGCCAGCCGGCCTCCTCTCTCGGCTCCATGCCGCCGGCCGGCGCCGCCATCCGGTGAAAGACCGTGTAGAAGGAGACGATCGAGGCCCTGTCTGCACCGAACTGACCCTGAACGGACGAACTTCCCATGCCCCGAAACGGCAGGACTTGCCGCCCCGCGGTGGCGATCGCCGGGTTGCCGCCGGTGTAGTCCAGGGCATGGCTGGTATTGACGATGTAGCGGATCGGCTCGGACGTCACGGTTCGAATCGCCGCCAGCACCTCGTCGGACATGGCGCCGTTTCCCGTATCGACCAGCAGCGTTCCCTGATCGCCGACCTGCACCGCGATGTTGCCGCCGGACCCGGCCAGCATGTAGACGCTGCCCTTGACATGGAGAACCTGTATTTCTCCGTCCGCGGGGCCCTGCAGCGGCGGCGCCCAGGTCTGCGCCTGAACCACCGGGAAAAGCAGTCCCGCCAGTCCGAGTCCGGTAAGAATCTTGCGTGCCGGGCGGATCGACATGTCAGTTCGAACGCAAGTCGGCCGGGTTCGGGGCCGCCGCGGAGACCTCCATTGTGGCCATCTTGTCAATGTATTCGGGGTACATCGTTTCGGCGCCTCCCAGCCTCGCCTCGAACGGCGTCCCGAACGGATCGGAGCGTTCCGGATCATAGGCGGGCATGGGGCTTTCCCCAGGCAGAAAGTGCGCCACGGAGCCCTTGGGCACGGCGGTTTCGGTGGCTTCCTCGCAGGGATAGGGATCCATGCCCAGCCCGGGGTCCTCGATCCAGATCAGGGAACTGCGGCTGTAGGGCTCGGTGAGATAGACCGGGTCGTACATGATCACCGTCGCCTGGAGATAGTCGCCGAAGCGCCGCCAGCGTGTCGTGACGGTGGTCCGGTCGCTGCGCATCAGACCCCAGCGCCGGATGTAGGCTTCCTTGAGATGAGTCGTGGTCGTCACCAGCACGTCGCCCTCCCAGCGTCCGGTGGTGAAACCGCTCCAGGTATGCGGCGCAATCTTCGGCGGATGCGGCCGTCCGTCCATCCAGATGACCTGCTGTTGCCACTGCATGTAGATGTGTCCGCGATAGGCGTCTACCTGCTGCGTGGCCCGGTCGTACTCCGCCGTAAAGCGGACCTGCGCCAGCGGCCCTTCCAGGGAGTAGTCCCAGGCATGGGGGCGGCAGACCCACTCGGCCACATCGTACTCCTCCGCAGACCAGCTCTGCGCCCGCCAGCTCGCGTCCTGGCTCAGCGGAACGCCTGCGGCATCGCCGATCATGCCGCTGCCGTCCTGGTTGTGGGGCAGCGGGCGCCACATGCTGGCGATGTCGACCTGGGCAGACGCCGGAAAACTGAAGGCAGACACCAGCAACACCGGCAGAAACCCGCCAATCGCTGAACGCGGAGGATCGGACCCCATCCATCCGGTCCCATGTTCCGGGAAGATTCGCATGCCGGTTTTCATTCTGTATTCAAGGCTTGTCCGGTCGAAAGGCTATCGCCAGTTGGCCTCCCACTCCGCCACCAGTTCGGCGGTCAGTTCGGGAAGCTCCGCGGCGAGATCGGCGGTCTCGCCCGGGTCGTTTGCAAGGTCATACAGTCTCCATGCCGTGGGGGGCGGACCCATGCCCATGCCCCCACCCAGCCGTTGTTCGCCAAAGGGCACATCGTTGACGATCTTGTAGTCGCCCCGAACCAGGGCGCCGGCGTCCTGCCGTATCCAGCCGACGGGGTGCTCCGGCGGATGCACCGACGACGCCTGGCCGGTCACGTACGGCCAGAACGACCGGCCGAGAATGTCGTTGATGTGCCTGCCGTGAAACTCGCCGGCGCCCGGGTGCTCGGTTCCCGCAATCTCCAGAAACGTCGGCAGAATGTCCATGACCGACAGGAATTCGCCGCTGAGTCCACCCGCGGGGACGGCTGCCGGATAGTAGATCAACGCGGCCGCACGCAGACCGCCCTCGAAGAGGCTTGCCTTGAATTCCCTGAACGGCGCGGTGGCGGCCTCGGCAAAGCCCCTCCCGTGGTCGATGAAGGATCCCATCCGCCCGAAGTTTTCGAACCTGTTGTCAAACCGTTCGTCGGCGCGATTGTCCGGAACGGCAGGTAACCGGCCCGGGTAGACTGCGGCTTCGCTGGAAGAGCTGCCGTTATCCGAGCTGACCATGATGACCGTGTTGGCGAGCTGGCCTGTCTCCAGAAGGTAGTCCACGAGGCGGCCGACGCTCATGTCCACGTATTCCAGCATTCCGGCGTATATTTCCTGCGCCCGGGCGTACTTTCTCTGCTCTTCGGCGCTCAGGCCGGCCCACGGTTCCGCGCCGGGCCGGTAAGTGTCGAGGGTCGCGGCATCCGGCAATACGCCGAGTTCCCTGGCCCGGGCTACGCGGGCCTCACGCAATTCGTCGTAACCCGCATCGTAGCGGCCGGCGTGACGGTCCAGCCAGTCGTCGGGCAGGTGCAGTGGCCAGTGCAGGGCCGAGAATGGAAGATAGGCAAACCAGGGCCTGCCGCCTTCGTGCTCGCTCAGGTATTGGAGAATCCGGTCGGTAAAGAATTCAGTCGAGTAAAAGTCTGCCGGCAACTCCTCGGGGGCGACCAACTCACCGTCCACCACGAAGGGCCCGCCCCTGAAAGGGGCTGCGAAATGGCTTCCCGACGCACCCACCAACGCGAAACTGCGGTCAAACCCCCGGTCCGGCGGAAACAGTCCCGGTACCGAGCCCAGATCCCATTTGCCGGCCATGTACGTGGAGTAACCGGCGTCCCTGAGCAGCGCCGCCATGGTCGCCCAGTCACGGCTCAGGTAGCTGCTGCGCACGCCGTCGGGCCTGGGGGCGTCCTCCGGAAGCTCCGCCTCGCCGGCAGCAATGCTGGTGCTGGCCATCAACATGATGCGGGTGGTCTGGCAGTTGGCCGCAGAGCGGAGATTGGTAAGGCGCAAGCCGCCGAATGCGAGCCGATCGAGGTTGGGGGTCGGAATTTCGCTGCCGAAGGCGCCCAGGTCCGTGTAACCGAGGTCGTCGATGACCACGAAGAGGATGTTGGGGCGGGTCTCCGCTTCAGGGGCCGAAGCAGACGGTCCGCCTTCTGCGTCAGGGCCCTGCCGGGAGCATCCGAACGCCCCGGCGGCAAGGCACAATCCAATGAGGAGCAATCGATACTTCATACCCGCTTCCTCCCGCCAGCCACCAGCCGTTCAACGCAAACGGTGCGAATCGGAACGACGATAACAGAGTACCCATCCACGGTGTCAGTGCATAAGAAAAATGTATCGGTGTGAACCTTTCCATGATAACAACTTACCCAGGTCCGGCCGTCGCGCTATGATGCTCTCGAGCGTACGTTCTGGCAGCGCTGTTACCGGCATTCGGTCGTTGGCTTTCAGGCCGTACAGACAACAACTATTCGGGGAATCATCATGTCCGGAAGCACACATCCTGCGGCGCGTGCGTCGCGCCTTTTTTTCGCGCTCGTCATCGCGGCACTGACCTCGCCGGCAATTGTCCCGGTCCCGGCCGTGCAGGCGCAGGAAGCGGGCGCGGACGCCTTGCTGGAGGAAGTCCTGGTTACGGCCCGGCGACGCGAGGAGAGTCTCCAGGACGTACCGGTCGCCATCTCGGTACTGACCGACGATTTCATCCAGGAAGCCACCGTCCTGGATCACTTCGATCTCTATGCGGAGACGCCGGGCGTCGAGTATGAGGAGCGCCGGGACCGGCTTGGCACCAGCCCGACGATTCGCGGTGTGCAGCAGACGGCCCAGAATGTGCTGAATCAGAAGATGAGCGTCTTCATCGATGGTGCGCCCATCCTCGGAAATGCGGCGCCGTATCGGTTCGGCGACCTGGAACGAATCGAGGTGTTGCGCGGTCCGCAAAGCTCGGCCTTCGGCCGCGCGACGTTCTCCGGGGCGATCAACTTCGTCACCCGCGATCCCGGCGAGGAACAGACCGCAACGATCAAGACGACGTTTTCAAATCAGAATCGCACCATTCTGGGTCTCGCCCTGGACGGCCCGATCTCCGGCACGCTGGGCTATACGCTGGACATCGTTTCCGAGGAGTTCGACGGTCCGGAGGAGTGGATCGCAACCGATGGTGTGCAGACGGGCAGTACGGCTACCGATTATTTCGCCGGGAAACTCAAGTACACCCCGAACGACCGCTTCGACATGGAAATCACCGCTTCGCAGTTGTCGCACAACGATGGGCCGTCCAACGAACTGCTCCTGCCGGCGGATGCTCGCGAAGACTGCCTCAATCACGTTCTTGCCAATCGCGTTCCCTACGTAGCGGGCGAGTTCAACTGCCAGATCGACGGCCTGCAGCCGCGCCGCAACCACGACCTGACCACTTACTTCGAGCCGGGCTCGCAAGACTTTTACATTGCCCAGTCGGTCAGTGTGATCGATCCCACTGCCCGAGCCGATCGTTCGCGGATTCAGGGGGAATTCAACTGGTCCATGGACGACGGCAGCCTGGTGCAGTTGATCGCTTCCTATCACGAGGAAGAAGCCCTGCGTTGGCACGACGGAGACATGACCGACGTGGCCCCCAGAATTCAGAGGGGCGCGGTAAGCCGGGGAACCTCCAATAACATGGGGAGCCCCAGGGAACGGGACGAAACCTACTTCGACATCCGCTGGGTATCGCCGGGAGACTCGCAACTCCGCTGGCTGGCGGGCGTGTCGGTTTTCGATTTCACCCACAAGGACGACACGTTCCTCCAGATCGCGGCCATCGAATATCCGGAACTGGATCTGGAATGCAGGATCAATGACTGCGAGCCGTTCGAACCGGATCGCCGCCAGTTCAACGAGACCACCGCCACGGGCGTTTACGGCAACATCACCTACGACTTTTCGGATACCACCACGCTCTCGTTCGAGGGGCGCATGCAGCGCGATGACAGAACCACCATCGAGGTGGTCGGCGGCACGGTGATCACGCAGGTGACGGATTCGTTCCAGCCGCGTCTTGCCCTCAACCACGCGCTCAACGACGAATGGTCGGTCTATGCCCAGTACTCCAGCGGAACCAACCCGGCCACCAGCACGCCGGAACTTGCCGACCCCGGCGTCAAGGCCGCCTTCTATGCGGCGCAGGCAGCGGGCATCATCTCCTTTAACGCCGACGACTTCGTCTCCTCGACCGAGGAAAAACTGACCAACTTCGAAGTCGGTATCAAGGGCAACGCCCTCGACGGACGGCTCCAGCTTGCCGCGACCGCCTACGCCATGGACTGGCAAGACATGATCCTCGACCTCGGGCTCGATCTGAACCTCTACGATCCCGGCTGGCTCGACGCCTATATGGACCCAATCGCGCCTGACGGTTTCTCGTACAACGGCGTGAGCTTCGGCGAGGATGACGACTTCGACCCGGGCACCCAGGCCAACCGCGGCGACGGAGACCTCTCGGGCATCGAGTTCGAGGCGACTTGGCGGGCTACCGACAACTGGTCCTTCCGCGGCAGCCTGGCATTGCAGGACAACGTCTACTCGGAAAATTGCGATCCGGCGTCCGTCGGAGATTTTGGTTTTGAGCCGGACTACACAGTGGAGGAGGACGGCGTCATCGCCGATTGTGTCGATGTCTCCGGGAATCATATCGAGGAGGTGTCCGAGGTCTCGGGCACGCTCTCCGGATCCTATACCGGCGAAATCGGCAACGGCTGGGACTGGACGGCACGCCTGGGCCTGCGCTATCAGGGACCGCAATACCGCGACATCATCAACCTCATGGAACTGGCGCCTCAGACGCTGGTCAACGGCCAGTTGACCTTCGCGAACGACAACTGGGACGTCATTTTCTACGGCGCCAACCTGACCGACGACAATTCGGTTCTGGACGTGCAATGCGGCTGGAGAGACCGCAGCCTTCCGGGCCGCGGTGCGTCACAGGCCAACTGCCGCTACAAGCCGCGACTGCCCCGGGAACTCGGACTGCGACTGAACTACTCGTTCTGAGGCGAGGAATCCCGTACTCCCTGCAACAACCCCGGCCGGCCACGACTGCCGGTCGGGCTTGGGCAATCTATTTCTCGCGGCACCCCGGGGAATGCAACCTCCCCGTCCACCGACTATTCAGATCACCACCAGGGACTCTCCATCCGCCTGCCGGACGGCGGCAACGGGAATGGACTTGTCCAGCGTGACCAGGCGAGTGCCGTGTTCGACGGCAAGCGCCAGGAGATAGACATCCGTCAATTGCCGGGGGCTCAACAAGCGCTCGCGGTTCACAGCAGATTCATCCAGCAAACTGATATCGTCGGCGATAAACCGGTGATGACGCGCAGATACCGCCGTCTGCAACCGAATCATGACTTCGGACACGCTCAATGCGTTTGGGTACCGCGGCTGCGACATGATCCTTACGCACCCGTTTTGAGTGAGTGGGCAGGAAGCCCAGCCTTGACGGATGTTTTCGCCAAGCCAGTCCGACGCGGCCCTGTGATGGGTATGGTTCTCGTCGAGCAACGAGATAAGGACATTGATGTCCAGTAGCCCCCGCACGAATCAGATGGCCAATTCTTCGCGAATCTCGTCGATCAGTTCGTTCGTCACCACGTCCCCTCCCGCCGGAATAGGCTGGAAACCGTACTGCCCATGAGGCTTCTTCGCTGCCGCCTTGCTCGTCCGGGCGTGCAGCGCTTCGCGCATCAATCGCGAGGCATACTTTCCGGCGGACTTGCGTTCCCGTCTTGCCAATTCCTTAATTGCGGCCAGAACATCATCGTCGATGTCGAGTGTTGTACGCATGTTCGTTGCCTCCTGGAAACCAGGGCAATACTAGCCGGCATTGCATCACGCATCAAACATCACATGCCCATCGCAATCAGGACGTCGCAGACGTACTTCAAGGTTCCCCCTGCTCGGAAGGACGCCATCATCCTCGTAGGGAAGCGGGTCCTCCCAGAACACCTCCGCGAAGTGGCTGGCCGACGCATCCACCAGAACGAAGGAGCGATCGAAGCCCCGGGTTGCCGGCGTGTAGCCCTCGCCGGCGCCCAGGTCCCACTTGCCCGCCATGAAGGTCGTGTAACCCGCGTCCTGCAACAACTCCGGAAGGATGGCCCAGTCGCGGCGCAACAGGTGGCCGCGCCGGCCGGACATGGGATTGCCGATCAACTCCAGGGCCGCCGCCGTGCCCTGGCTGGCCATGAGCATGACGCGTGTCGGCTGACAGGCCCGGTCGGCATGGAAGTTGGTCAGCCGTACGCCCGCAAACGCGAGTCCGTCCAGATGGGAGGTCGAGTTTAGTGCCGGGCAGCGGGTCGTTTGCCGTACCGGCGATTGCGCCGATTCAGGGAATCGGGATCGTCAGGCCTCAACGGAAAGCAGCCTGGTTTGACCGCCAAGTTTCCTGCTCAGCTTCCGAGGCAAATTGCCTGACCGGAACCGGCCCCACGCATTCAGCGACTTGCGTCCGGTGATGAGCAAGTCCGGGCACCGGTGGCCCACTTCTTCCATGATTTCCGTAATCGGCTCTCCCTGCCGGACCTTGTACGCTGCGTTCAGCCCTTCCGCCCGGCACATCCCTTCAAACTCCCGTTGAATCCGCTCGGCATCTTCCTGCAGACAACCATCCACGTAATCCAGGTACCGTTTCCGCCCCTGGGCATGTATTTCGTTGTAGAACTGCTTCAGCCAGGGGTCGATGACATGCAGGGCGGTGACGTCCGCCGGCCGGGACAGGCCCAGCGAAATCGCCCGTTCAATGGCGCCCCGGGTATGGGACTCGCCATCTATGCAGACAAGAATCCTCACGCCAGGGGCCGTCAGCCTCCGGTCACCCGCAGCAACTGGCTTCCGATGACAAGCACCGCACCCAGGCCCAGAATCATTTTCACCATGGACGCCGAGATGCCGATCCTGAAAGCCGTACCGCCTGCCTTCTTCATGTCCTCGATGGAGATGGAAAGGCCTATGCCGGCAAACCCGATGGCGAAGCACCACGTATAGGCCGAGTCCATGGCCCAGAACGGTGAGCCGACGATGCCCGGGCCCCCAAGGACTCCGAGATTCAGACTGTTCAGGAGCACCAGCACGAAGAATCCGAGAATGAAGATGGGAAACTTGTCCTTCACCAACTGCCACTTGTTGATCGTCTGGCCCGGTTCCTGCTTCCCGGTGCGCAGGATGTAGAACCAGAGGGCGAACAACACCACCAGCGGCAGGAACATGATGCGGGCCACGTTGATCAGCACCGCGGTGTTCAGGGATTCGGGACCGTACCATTCCGCCGCCGCCACCAGTTGCGCCGTGTTCAGGATCGCCACCGCGGACCAGGCGCCGAACTGCGACTCCGACAGTCCGATGGCGGACCCGATGTAGGGCATCGTGAACAGCATCAGGGTTCCGAACAGCAACACCGTACCGATGGCATAGGCCATTTCCAGCGGTTTCGCCTTCACGACGGGCGAGGTGGCGATGATGGCGGAAACGCCGCAAATGCCCGTTCCGGCGCCCATGATGCCGCCCAGCCCGTCCGAGACACCCCGCCGCTTGCACCACCACATCACGACAATGGCGGTGCCGAAGATGAAGACCACCGTCAGGGCCAGGCCCACGCCCCCTACCCTGACGACATCGGCCCAGACGTAGTGCACGCCCAGGATGATGATGCCCGGCTTGATGACGGGCCGGGCAACGCCGATGCCCGGAAGCAATGCCTTCGGTAACGGCAGCGTGTTGCGAATCAAGATGCCTCCCAACAGCAGGATCACCACATAGTTGAGCTGCGCGCTCTCCCAGAGAAAAGTGGCCCAGGCCATGCCGGCCTCGTGGTAACTGCGAATCAGGCGATCCAGGTTCCTGCCAAGGAATGCGAAGACCAGGCAAAACAGGAATCCCGGAACATACCTGCGCCAGTCCGGAACGATCAGGTACTTGAGTCTCTTCACAAAAAACCCCGTTTGGCGATCACCGACACGATGGATTCAGGTGGCGTCGATTCCGTCAGAACAAATACAGTGCGGAACTGAAGAATTGACGGACTTGCTCGGGGAAAGCCACGCTGAGCAGAAGAATGGCCATGGCGATCAGCAAAGCCCAGATGTCCTCGCGCTTCTCGGAGGAAAACGCTTGCTCAGCAGCCTCCTGCAAGTCCAGACTCTGCTGCCTTTGCGGTGCGTCGCGCTCAGCCATGGCATGTCTCTGTCGATAGTCCGAGCGACACTCTAGCGCACAAGGAGCGCAATGCAAGCCGGGGGCAACGCGCACATCTTCTCTCAATGGCACGCTCAACAGCCGTGGTCCAGACTCCCGATAGTCTCATTTGTCCGACCGGCGTTTCTCGTGTGGCCTACTCGGCAACCACGCGCCCGATCAGCAGGTCCGGATCCACGCCCGGCCGTGGGCGGAATTTTTGTACGCGGCCATTGTTTACTTCAGCGACGTAGAAGTTGCCTTCCTGGTCGGCGCTCATCCCGTGCACACCCCACATGCCCCCGGAGAATGTGCCCCACGTGCCCCAGGAATACCGGAACGCGCCGTCCAGATCGTACTTGATGAGCTTGGTGGTTCCGGCATCCGCTACCCACACGGCGCCGTTGGCCACGATAAGGTACTGGGCATCGGTGGGAGGATCTCCAAAGCTCCACTGGTCGATAAAATTGCCATTTTCATCAAACACTTGCATTCGATTGTTCTGGCGGTCGTTGATATAGATTCGACGCGACTCCGGATCCACATCGATTCCGTGCAGGCTGTTGAAGTACCCCGGCCGCATCTCCGTGGGCAAAATCCCCTCCTGGCCCCATTCCATCAGGTAGTTGCCCTCGTTGTCGAACTTGACGACGCGGGAATTCACGTAGCCATCCGCCACAAAAATGGCATCGGGCAGAAATGCCATGAACGTAGGCCGTCCGAAGTGATGCTCGTCGTCCCCGGACTCACCGTAGGTGCCCAGCGTCTGCACCAGTTCCTTGCCGTCATTGCTGAACTTGTAAATCGCGTGGGCGTAGTCATCGACGATCCACACATGCTTTTCCGGGTCGTAGGGGTTCACGTGCACCGCATGCGGCTTCATGAACATGGAATCCCACTGGCTCCAGGTTTCGACGATGTTGCCCTCGCGGTCGACGACGACCAGGCAATGCTTCCAGCGGGCATCGACGCCCCGGCGGTAACCGGCCCCTTCCCAGGTCGTCCAGCCGTGCTCGTTGTTGCGATCGGGGCTCGCCACCGTTCCGTCTCGCCAGGGCAACGTACCGTCTCGCCACGCGTATTGCCGCCCGACCGGGAAACGCAGCCGCGTTCCCTGCTCGTCGATCAGGCGGTTTTCCGGCCGTTCGATCTTCTTCAGGACGCCACGCTGGAGCACAAGGACCCGATCCGCGCTTTCGGCGAAAATGCTCTGCGCCGCGCCCCAGGTCCAATCCTCGTATCCGGGTAGCGTCGAAAAGTCCTTCGGCCAGCCCGGTACGGGCTCGTAGGGTCCAAAGGGGTCCTGGCCGCCCTTCCCCGATACGACGGTTGTCTGGGCGACGACAGCCAGCGCGACCGCCTGGGCCAGGGCAATGACACCCAGACCGGCGATGGCCTGGCGCAATTGTGCAATTCCGTTTGGACTATTCATTTCGGGGCTGAATCCTTAACTGTTCGTTATGAGCGCCGGTTCGCGGACTGATCTGCAGCTTTCTTTTTGTACAATACCAAGTCCGCCGTTCCATTGGCGAACGGCACTTGCGCAGACAACAGGTTGAAATCGCCTGAAGGAAGACAAACGATGCGTATCCCGACAATCTCCATGGTGCTACTTGGCGCCTGGGCCATCACAAGCCAGGCCGATCAGACATTCGAGATCGATCCCTGGTGGCCCAAGCCGCTTCCGGAAGGTTGGATCAACGGCCAGGTCGGCGGTGTCTGCGTCGATTCCCGGGACAATATCCTGATCGTGGACCGCCGCAACATCACCGAAGAGGAAATGGAAACGAACGTACCCGTACCCACCTTCGTCATGTTCGACATGGAGGGCAATGTCATCAAGTCGTGGGGGGACCCCGACGTCGTACCCCGGGGCGTCCACGGCTGCAGCTTCGACAGCGAGGACAACGTGTGGGTCGCGGGAAACCAGGACGCCATCGTCCAGAAGTACAGTCACGACGGCGAGTTGCTGATGCAGATCGGTACCAAGATGCAGTTCGATACGGAAGACGGCACGCGCGAGACGGAGTTCAGGAATTCCAGTCAGGAATTGCTGCACCGGCCGGCCGGCGCCGTCGCGGATCCGGAAACCGGCGACATCTTCATTGCCGACGGCTATGGCAACAAGCGCGTGGTCGTATTCGATGCGGAGGGGAACTACCTTCGTCAGTGGGGCAGCCTGGCCACGGAAGAGGAACGCGAAGCCGGCACACCGGGCACCTTCACCGCCGTCGTCCACTGCATCGAAATGAGCAACGCGGGTCTCATTTACGTCTGCGACCGGCAGGGCAATCGCGTGCAGGTGTTTGACCAGATGGGCAACCACGTGCGCGACATCCGGGTGGAGACCGAGAACTACAATTCGCGGGGGACCGCCTGGTGGCTCGCCTTCTCGCCCGATGAGGAACAACGGTATCTGTACGTGATGAATGGCGGTCAGGAGGAGGTCCACGTCATGGATCACGAGAGCGGCGAAACGCTGTCAACCTTTGGCCGCCCGGGTCACATGCCCGGCAACTTCACTCACGGACATACGATCGCCACGGATTCGCAGGGCAACATTTACGTGGCGGAGACCAACATGGGCCGCCGGGTACAGAGGTTCAGGCTGGTTTCGGAATAGCGGCCGGGTTGGCGAATCGACCGCCACCGACGACCGGTACGGATACAGCGATACAGTTTCCATTCGGAAAGGAGAGACGTCGAACATGAACGCGACACGAGCACTTCAAGTTTTGGGTATGGCCTGCGCGCTGGCCGCTGTTCAGGCCACCGCTGAACCCGTCACCTACCGGGTCGATCCCCGGCATACCTTTCCCGCGTTCGAAGCCGACCACCAGGGTGGGCTCTCGGTCTGGCGAGGGAAGGTCGAGCGCTCGAGCGGCACGATCGTTCTCGACAGGGAGGCCCGCACCGGCACCGTTGAAATGATCATGGACATGGACTCCATCAATTTCGGGCTGGACGAAATGACGGACCACGCCAAGGCCGAGGACATCCTGGATGTGGCGCGGTTCCCGACTGCAACGTACACCGGCGCCCTGACCGAATTCGGGCGTACGGGCGTGCCGACCGCCGTGGAGGGTGAACTGACGCTGCATGGAATCACCCGGCCGCTGCGGCTGCAGATCAACCACTTCCAGTGTCAGCCGCACCATCGAACGGGCGTGGAAACATGCGGCGCCGACGCCACGGCCACATTCAATCGCGATGATTTCGATGTGAGCTACGGCAAGGAAAACGGCTTTTTCATGTACGTCAACCTGCTGCTGACGGTGGAGGCGCAACGGGTCGATCCGGAGTCCTGATCGCAGGGGTCAAGTTCTGCGGCAACGGCGTGTGTCGCCGTCGCCGCGGAGGGACACCGAAGTTTCGCTAGAATGCGCACGGCGCCCGTGCGCGGCCCGCTATTCCGGCGAGAACCGTTCCTCCGGCGGCGGATTCTCCAGCGCAACCCAATGGCGCGAATAGGTCGCCGGTTCGGTGAAATTCACCGGATCGATGACGGTCATGCGATAGTCCAGCCGGGCCTGATCCTCGCTCAACGTAAACAGCTCGATTATGCGTACGTCTTCGCTGATCGGAATTCCCGACCGATGCAGATAGGGCCAGTTGACCCGGGTCGTTTCGACCGTCAGCGTACCGCCATCCAGCTCGCCGACCGAGTATCCGAGAGGGGAATGCGGCTGATCCAGGGGATTTTCCGCCGAGTCCAGATGAATGGTGCGTACGATGCCAAAGACCGGTTGCTCGTAGCGGATGCTGTCGCCCTGATCGATGAACTCGAGGTGATTCCGGCTGTGCATGAAGGCAGGCATTCCGGGTGCCTCACCGCGGCCGATCCAGCTATTTGCCTGGTCGAATGCCTCCATCGCGGCCGTTGCGGCCTCGGTCAAGGGGCGATGCGCCGTCACCCCTTCCCCACCGCTGCCGGGCGCGATGCTCCAGACCCTGAAGAAACCGCGATTCTCCGCGGCTGCATCGGCAAGTCCTGAAGAATTCGCCAAAAAAGCTTCCAGGCCGCCAACGACTTCTCTCGACCCGTAAGGTTCCAGAGTACGCGACAGGATCGCCTGCCTGCCATCGCCCAGCAACAAGTGAGTTCCCAGTACAAGACCGGGCCGGCGTGTGGACCGGCGGCCAACGACGATGATCCGATCGCCGATTTCGAACAGTTCATCGGTCACGCCGGCCTGCCTGAGGTTGTTCGCCGCGCCGTATGCCTGAATCTGCAACTCTTCCCCGCCGCCGTCCGCAGTCTCGGCCCTCAGGATGATTTCGGGATGCGGGTTGGTCCACCTGGCGCTGACAATCTCCCCGGAAATCTCCTCGACCCGCTCGGAGAACTCTGCCCGGGAGTGGTGAGTGGAACCCGCAGACGGAATCAGCAACAGGCACACTGCCGCAATGGCCAATCTCATCATCGAAACCTCTCCATCGACTATTCGGCTACGCGCAATACCGGCCTCAGATCGTCGCTACGGTCCCGGAACTGCTGCTGCAGTATCGAAACCAGGGCGCTGACCGCCGCCTCCGGAACTTTTGCCCGACGGTAAACGACACCATGTCGAGCCTTCCAGAAGGCGCGTTCCACATCCACACGAACGCACTCGAATCGGCGCGCGATCTTCAGCGCCTGAGCGGGTATGTAGGCAAGGTAATTGCCTTCCGCCAGAAACCCGAAGTTTTCCACGCCGGGACTGATCACGATTTTCGGTTTCGGCGGATCCAGATTCTGCGCCGTGAAGAAAGCGCCCAGACGGTTTCTTCCCAGGTAGTCTCCCCGCAGAACGATCCACGGGAACCGAACCAACTCGTCGGCTCGTACCGCCTGTTTTCCCGCCAACGGATGGTCGGCGCCGCAGATGACGACGAACTGAAGATCGATCAGGTGCAGTCGCCGAAGCTCCGGATGGTTGGGGAAATCGAGATCGCCGCACAACAGGTCGATCTTGCCGTTCATGAGTGCAGACAGATGCGTCTCGATCACGCCTGTCATGAGGTCGATTTGAAGGTCGGGATAGTGACGTCGCAACTCGCGTACGGCCGGGGGCAGGAATACCCGCAACCAGACCGGTCCGCCGCCCACGTGCAGCGTACCCCCCGACCCCGTCTTGATCGCCTCGATCTCCGCGATCGTATGTTCGGCGTCCAGTTCCATGAGCCGCGCCCGTCTCGCCAGGAGCTCTCCGTAACGGGTGAGAACCACGCCCTTTGCAGCGCGCTCGAACAACCGTACGCCCAGGCGCTCCTCAAGTTGGCGCACGCTGCGCGAAAGCGCAGGCTGACTGATGTGCAGCTCGGCGGCCGCCGCACTGAAATGCAGATGATCCGCGGCTGCCAGAAAATACCGGATTTTGCGTGACTGAATCACCGGCCCTGCCCTCGGTCGGAGACCGCTGCTCATGCAACCGACCCCTCTCCGCAACCACTCCCCGTACAGTTGTCCTTAATTGCAACGCCTCATAACAAAAATGCATTATAACCAAAACGTATGCACTTGGCCCCGGCAGGAGAAGTTCCCGTTTATCGCAGGGCGCATTCGTAAGGCAGTACCTCGATTCCGGGCCGGGTGGTCCGGACGACATATCGTTCGCCGGAAACGGTTCCGGTGAGATTCACCGGGTCGGTGATCGTGATGTCGTAGGACAATTGGGTGCCGCCTTCAACCGGCGCGAACCGTTCGACGAGCACCGCATCGCGGCTCTGCGGAATCCGCCGTGAGAAATAGCGCGAGGTCGGCCAGTCGATCCGTGGCGTGGTCACGACCAGAGAATCGTCCTCCCAGCGTCCAACGGACCGCCGACCGATATCGCAGGCTGGACGCAGGGGAACGCGGGCGCGGGGGCGTTGATCCGCGGAAATCACAAGATCATCAATCAACCACCGCCGGGCGGCGGCATGGGAACCGTGCCCTGGCAGCTCTACGACATTGCCGCGGATCCGGGCGAACACCGCGACCTTGCGGCCGAACACCCGGAACCGGTCGCCGAAATGGTCGCCGAGTGGGAGACCAACTGGCGCTGATTCAGCTCCCGGACTTCGGGATGTAGACCAGCCCCACGGTATTCGTGCTGCTCTGGTGAATCACCAGGTTCCCGTCCGGCGACGCCCGCATGTGACGGATGATTCCAATGCCTGACGGAACCGGCCAACTCTGGAACTCCTCGGTTGCGGGGTCGAAGCGCACCAGCGCATCGGGACGCTGGAACGACTCGTTGTACCAGATCTTGTCATCGACAACTTCGATGGCGTAGGGGTGCGACCGGGGGCCGCTGGGCGACGGCCATTCCCTGACTTCACCCGTGTTCGGGTCGAGGCGCCCCAGATAGCCGCGCCCAGAATCCGCGTACCAGATCATGTCGTCGCTGGTAATCGCCAGGCGCCGGATATAGGCCCCGTACCGCACACCCGGCGGAGGACCGGGGGTCTCGTATTCCTGAAACTCCCAGGAATCGGGATCGACGCTGGTGATCTTGTTGGTGCCGCGGTTGGCGATCCAGATCATGCCGCGGGAGTCTTCCTTGATTCCGTAGGGCCTGGCGTTCTCGGTGGGCATCGTTGCGAGCCGGATGTCGCCGGTGTCCACCGCCAGGCGGCCGATCATGTTGCTGTTCTGCAGGGTGAACCACAGGTCTCCGCTGCGCGTGAAGATGGGCGTGTGAGGATCCCGCGCAGCGGGGTCCGGCATCGGGAATTCGGTGATTTCCCCTGTGTCCGGATCCAGCTTTCCGAGCGTCGCGTTGCTGTTGCCGGTGTACCAGATATTGCCCTCGACATCGTTGATGATGCTGTGCGGCCGAGCGGTCGGGTCCAGCATGAACTCCGTCATTTCTCCGGTGCTGGGATCGATCCGGCCCACGATGCTGCCGTACATTCCCGCCCACCAGATCATGCCGTCAGGCGTCTGCAGGGGATCCCTGGGACGCTGCCCGAGTGTCGGCACCAGCCATTCCTGAAATGTGATCTCGAAATCGCCGTCCACCAGGGTCGGGCGCCGATCGTATGTTTCGGGAAAATTCGACGCCAGGTACTGGGTGATATCGGCGTTCAGGGGGTCCGGCAGTTCCATCATGGTGCGGATCACATACTCCCAGCGTTCGTGCGTGTATCCGGTGGAATTGGTGATCAGGTTGACCTCGTGGCAGGCCACGCAAGCGCCCTGGACCAGTTCCGCGCCGTCGCCATCCGGCAGACCGTCCTGTCCCTGCGCCAGCGCGGGCAGCAGCACCGCCAGCGGAAAGACCATTCGACTGCGCAATTCGATCATGATGCCTCCGTACCGCTTGACGGTTGCCGGAACCCGCACTTTATCGTTATTGGCCTGGATGCGGCCGGGTACGCGACAACCCTTGAATCCGGGCGGTCATGATACACGTCCCCTTATCAAATCCGCCAGAAAGCGATACAGTGGGAATCAACTTTTTGTCATCGCAATCTCAAGATATGTTCAGGTTGCGCATTTCCTGACGATTGCCGTTAGTGTTTGGCTGGTACAGGCCTTACAATGGAATTGATGGAGACCGGGAATCACCTTCGTCTGTTGCGGCGATGCTGGGTGGCATTGGCGTGCGCCGCGATGGCCGGATGCTCCACTTCGCTGGTGGTCAACGCCATCTTTCCGCAACCGCTGGTGGACCCCCTGCCCGTGCGCGTCGGCATCTTTTTCGACGAGGCCCTGTCCACGTACGCGCACGAGGAAAAAATTCCCCAGCAGGCAAGCTATTCGATCCAGCTTGGCGACGCGAACGTTTCCATGCTGAGCCAACTCTTCGACTCGATGTTCGCGTCCACGGAAGCGGTCGTCGGATTGCCTCTGGAGACGGCCGATCAGGGACGGCTCGATGCGGTAATCAAGCCGGAACTGGAGCGGTTCGAGTTCGACGTGCCCATCCAGCGTACGGACAACTTCGTCGAAGTCTGGATGCAGTACCAGATGCGGCTGTACGAAACCGACGGCCGATTGATCGCGGAATGGCCGGTGACAGGTTACGGCAAGGCGGAACACGGCAACCGCGGCGCGGCCCTGAACCGGGCGGCAGTCGTCGCGATGCGAGAGGTCGGAGCCGAGATTTCCACGGAATTTTCGGCGCAGCCAGCGGTCGAATACTGGCTGGAGGAGAAGCAAAATGAGTCGGCATTGTCTTCAGAGGCTGGCCGCAACCACTAGTCCCCGCGCACAGGCTCTGGCGGCGGCGATTGCGCTGAGCATCCTGGCGGGCTGCAGCGTCACCTCGCGCATGGAACCGTACAAGCGCACCGACGCGGTGATCAGCGAAGGCGAGCAAGTCGTCGTACTGGCCAGAAAGCACCACTCCACGCACGAAACCGAAGCCGCCTTCGTGGATTGTGTGGCCGGCGCGCTCGCATCGGGAAGCGACGGGCTGGAGGTGCACGACACCGTCGCGTTCGAAGATCAGCTCTATCCGTGGTTCGAACCGTCGCGGGCGCCGCTCAGCACCGACGAACTCTCGGAGTTGCTGGACAAGCCCGATGTCTTCGATCGGGTCCAGGGCACCGGCGTGCGCTTCCTCGTCTGGCTCGACGGGTCCACCGACCGCGTCGCCAGCGGCGGAGGCATCACCTGCGCGGCCGGCGTGGGCGGCGCGGGATGCATGGGGCTGGCGTGGTGGGAAGACGACGCCCGCTACGACGCCACGGTCTGGGATATCCAGGAACTGGATTCCACCGGCACCATTTACGCCGATGTCCGGGGCCGCTCCACCCTTCCGGCCATCGTCATACCCATACCGCTCATCGCCCGCCCCCGCGCGGCCGCGTGCCGGGGAATGACCGAGCAACTGAGGCAATTCCTCACTTCGCCGACAAGTTACGCGCCCGGACCCGACTTGCAGTGATGCGGAACAGTCCGCTGCACCGGGTGGATTGAACATGCGGGCGACGACCAGGCGAGAACTTGTCCTGGCCGGGTCCTTGCTCGGTTTCGGCTTTTTCGTATTGCCGGGCGCCGTTTACCTGGTCGGCCAGACCGTTGTGGGCGAATATCCGGCCGATGGCGGGGTCCCGGCATTGGCCCTGGACATCTGGGCGGATATGGCCCGCGGGAACCCGCTGGCCCTGGTACTGGTTCTCAGCCCCTATGGCGTTGTTCAGCTATTGCGGCTCTCGCGCCGCCTGTGGCGCGCCAGGGCTATCGTCAGACCGCCGCCGATTCGTTAGGATTAGAACAGGGAATCGGCGCATGCGCGCGCCAACATGAACGAGGAGGGAAAGTGAGGGAAATGACACGGACCTGGCCGCTCGGCGCATTATGGCTTGTGCTTGCCAGCACTCCCTCTTCGGGCGCGGACGAACCCATCGCCGAGCTGATGATGAGCGATCACCACAAGGCCATCAGCCAGCGGGTCAGCCGATTCGTGGAAGACGTTCACTATTCCCGTCCGCGGATCGACAATTCGCTCTCTTCCGCGATTTTCGACCGGTACCTGGACATTCTCGACGGCAACCGCCTGTACTTCCTGCACAGCGACTACACCAGCCTGGGCACCTACCGATACGAGCTGGACGACCGCGTGCGGAGCGGCGAACTGCAGCCGATTTTCGAGATTTTCAATCTCTGGCGGCTTCGCAATCAGGAGCGGCTCAACCACGCCATCGAACTTCTGGACGAGGAACCCGACTTCACCGTCGACGAGTGGTACCGCTTCGACCGCACCGATCTCGGCTGGGCGCAGACCGACGCCGAAGTCAGGGACATCTGGCGCAAGCAGGTCAAGCACGACGGCCTGGCGCTGATGCTGGGCCGGGAACTCACCTGGGAAGAGGCCGCCGACGAGCTGCGCCGAAACTACGAACGGCGCCTGAGACGGACCGCGCAGATGAACGCGGACGACGTGTTCGAGGGATTCCTCAACGCGATGACCCATACCATCGATCCTCACTCGAGCTATCTCACGCCGCGCAATACCGAGGAGCAGCGCATCCACATGAGCCTGCTGTACGACGGTATCGGCGCCACCCTCGAACTGGACGAGTTCGACTACGTCAACGTGAAGAACCTGATCGCGGGCGGGCCTGCAGAGATCGACGGGCGCCTGAAACCCGACGACCGCATCACGGCCGTCGGTCAGGGAGCATCCGGCGAAATGGTCAGCGTCATCGGCTGGCGGCTGGACGATGTCGTGCAGCTCATTCGCGGTCCGGGCGGAACCGTCGTCCGCCTGCGGATTCTCCCCGCCGGCGCCGTGCCGGGTTCGCCCGAAACCATGGTGGACATCGTCCGCGACAAGGTGAAGATGGACGAAGGCGCCGCCAAGAGCCGCATCATCGAAGTACCCGACGAGAGCACGACCAAGCAAATCGGCGTCATCGAGATTCCCAGCTTCTACCTGGATTCGGCGGCCCGCAACCGGGGCGAAGAGGACTACACCAGCACCACCCGCGACGTGGAGCGGCTGGTCGAGGAATTGATGGCCGATGACATCGACGGCCTGATCATCGATCTGCGGCAGAACGGCGGCGGGCACCTGAGCGAAGCCGCCGAGTTGAGCGGCCTGTTCATCGAGCGTGGGCCGCTGGTCCAGCTCAGGGAAACCCAGGGCAACGTGGAAGTCCTGAACGACCCGATTCCCGGCGCGATCTACGACGGCCCGCTGGCCGTGCTGGTCGACCGCCACAGCGCCAGCGCCTCGGAAATTTTTGCCGCGGCCATCCAGGACTATCAGCGCGGACTGGTCATCGGCCAGCAGACGTTCGGCAAGGGGTCCGTTCAGAATCTCTTCGACCTGGACCGCTTCATTCGCGGATCCGAAGATTACGGCCAGCTCACCCTGACCATCGGCAAGTACTACCGGGTCACCGGCGAAAGCACCCAGAGTCGGGGCGTGATACCCGACATCGAACTGCCGTCTCCGTGGGATGTGGAGAGCGTCGGCGAGAGCACGCGGGAAACCGCCCTGCCCTGGGATCGAATTCAGCGAACGCCGTTCTCCGCATACCGCGAGGGGCCGGCTCGGATCGAAGTGCTCCGCACCCTGCAGAACGAACGTTCGCTGGGCGATCCGGACTTCAACTACATGGTGAGCAGCATCGAAGCCCAGCGGTCGTTGAGCGATCGAAAGATCGTTTCCCTGAACCTGGAGCAGCGCAAGGCCGAACTCGAAGACCGGAACAAGGAGAGAATTCAGCGGGAGAACGATCGCCGGGCCGGCCTGGGGCTGGACCCGATAGCCGGCCTGGAGGAGCTTGCCGAAGAAGAGCTTCCGGATATCCTCCTGGACCAGGCTACCCGCATCGTCGCCGACATGGCATCGCTGGACGAACCTCCGCCCCGGGCCACCTTCACGGGCGCGGAAACCGTGCGCGCGAACTAGCAGCCCGTGGCAAGAGTCCCGCGCCATGGGCCGGAAGACCGGCTGGCCGAATACGACCGATCAACCGGCGATGCATCCCGGCTGACTAGGTTGCCCGTCGGACATATGTTCAGGAACGCTGCGCGGCGAACCGGTGTCCCCGCAATACCAGGTAGTCCAGCCACTTGTTCAGCATCATGTTGTCCTGCCAGCGCCACTCCAGTTCCCTGGACCACGCCGGCGTCGTCGCGGCAAACATGGGCGAGGTGAGCCGTACCCGCGGCCGCCGCGCCTCCACCAGCCGTGCGTCGTGATAGATGTGGACCCATAGATCGGGGTCCGGTATCGACTCACCCGGGCAGGCATCGGGCTCGTCCAGCGCGAACAGGTAGGTCAGCTTCAGCGTCGTCGTATAGGGCCGCCGCCGCTTCACCGCCAGATGCAGATCGCAGTCCTCTTCCGAACAGGAAACCGCCAACCGCTCGTGGGCATCGGGAAAGGAGTCGAACTCGGAGATGAGCTGGGACAGCTTGATGTAATTGCTCTCGTACAGGGTCATCAGCCCGGTGAAGCTGCCGGGCCGGTAGACGCACTGGGGTACGATCATGCTGTCCGCAATCATCAACCGGGTTCCGAGGTTGTGGCCGTTCATGCAGGTGTGAGCATGCCACAACGTCGATGGAGGGACTAGTGCCGGCACCCCGGCGCCCACTGCCGGGACGCAATGCCGATTTGGCGCGGCAGGTACGGTACGGCCACATGTGCAGGTGGTGGGGCCGGTGTCAGGGGTTGGCGCGGCGTTCCATGCCCGTCTCGCTCAGAATCGTGCTGGCGATTTCCTCGATCGAGCAGTGCGTGGTATCGATGAAGGGGATGCCGAGTCGCTTGAAAAGACGCTCTGAGCTTCGCAATTCGTAGCTGACCTGCTGCGCGGATGCGTAGCGTCCTACCGGGCGCCGCTCCAGCCGGATCTGCCGCAGCCGCGACGTCTCGATGGTCAGTCCGTACAACTTGCCGCGGAACCTGCGCAGGATCCCCGGCAGTTCCCCCGACTCCAGGTCTTCCTCCGCCAACGGATAGTTGGCCGCGAAGATGCCGTACTGGAGCGCAAGGTAGAGGCAGGTCGGCGTCTTTCCGGACCTCGACACGCCGGTGAGGATCACATCGGCCCGGTCGTACTGCCGGGTGCCGTGACCGTCGTCGGCGTCCATCGCGAAGTTCATCGCGCTGATGCGCATGTCATACCGGGTCACGTCGGTCATGCCGTGCGCCCGACCCAGCGTGTGCGATGAACTCATCTGAAGTTCGTCTTCCAGAGGCCCGATAAAGGCGGCGAACAGGTCCAGGACCAGCCCGTTGCACGCAAGCAGCGGCGACCTCAGTTCCTCCTGCACGAAACTCGTGAATACGATCGGCCGCCGGCCGGTGCGACCGGCATTGCGGTCGATCCGGCGGGTCAACTCCATCGCCTTGTCAAGGTCATTGACAAATGGCACAGTCACGGTTCGGAATTCGACCCCATCGAACTGTGTGAGCAGACTGTGCCCCAGCGTCTCGGCAGTCACACCGGTCTGATCCGACACAAAATATACGGTTCGCTCTGCCATTGCTGTCCACCGTGGATCGGTGGCACGGGAGTATAGCGTGGAAAAACTTGTCCTCAGCCTGGCGGAGAGCGGGCGCGAAGACGTCAGCCGGGTGGGCGGCAAGAACGCGTCGCTGGGCGAGATGATCGGCCACCTGGACAAACTCGGTATCCGGGTGCCGGACGGTTTTGCGACCACGTCCCACGCGTTCTCCGAATTCCTCGCCCAGGATGGCCTGGACGCATCCATCCACAGGCTCCTGGACGACCTGGACGTGGACGATACGGCGGCACTGACACGGACCGGTGCGCAGATCCGGCAGATGATCCTCTCCACGTCGCTTCCGCCGAAGATACGGGATGCCGTCGGCACCGCCTGGAAGCAACTGGCCAACGGCGAGGACATCAGCGTCGCGGTCCGCTCCTCCGCCACTGCGGAAGACCTGCCGCAGGCGTCGTTCGCCGGTCAGCAGGATACGCTGCTCAACGTCTCGGGACTGGACAACGTCATCGACGCCATTCACCGCATCTACGCGTCGCTGTTCAACGACCGGGCCATCGCCTACCGGGTTCACCAGCAGTTCGATCACCGCCAGGTCTCGCTGTCGGTGGGTGTGCAGCGCATGGTCCGGGCGGATCTTGCCTGTTCCGGGGTCATGTTCACGCTCGATACCGAGTCCGGTTTCCGTGACCTGGTCCTGATCACCTCGAGCTACGGCCTCGGGGAGACGCTCGTCCAGGGCGCCGTGAACCCGGACGAGTTCTACGTGTACAAGCCCGCCCTGGCCGAAGGGCATCACGCCATCGTGCGGCGCAACCTGGGCAGCAAGTCCGTGAAGATGGTTCACGCCAACCGGGGCGAGGAACGCGTGGTGACGGTGCCCGTGCCCGAGGGGGACCGCAGCCGGTTTTCGCTGTCCGACGAGGAGATCCACTCGCTCGCCCGGCAGGCCGTCGCCATCGAAAAGCACTACGGCCAGCCCATGGATATCGAATGGGGCAAGGACGGCAAGACGGGCGAATTGTTCATCCTGCAGGCACGGCCGGAAACCGTGAAGAGCCGGTCGGGCGAGACCCTGGTTCGATTCTCCCTCAAGGAACACTCCGAGGTGCTGAGCACCGGCCGCAGCATCGGGCAACGGGTCGGCGCCGGCATTGCCCGAGTGGTTGCAAGCGTCGAGGAAATGAACCTGATTCAGCCCGGCGACGTGCTGGTGACCGACATGACGGACCCGGACTGGGAACCGGTGATGAAGCGGGCGTCGGCCATCGTCACCAACCGCGGCGGGCGCACCTGCCACGCGGCCATCATCGCCCGGGAACTGGGTATTCCCGCAGTCGTGGGCTGCGGTCACGCCACCCGGGAGATTCCGGACGGAACGGAAGTCACCGTCTCCTGCGCGGAGGGAGACGAGGGCTTCGTCTACAAGGGCAAGCTGCGCTACGAGGAACGCGAGATCCGGCTCGAGAAGCTGCCGCAAATTCCGGTGAAGCTCGCCATGAACGTCGGCAATCCCGACCGGGCCTTCATGTTCGCTTCCATCCCCAATCACGGCGTCGGCCTCGCGCGGCTGGAATTCATCATCAATCGCATGATCGGCGTCCATCCCAAGGCGCTGATCGAGTTCGATCGGCAGGACGCCGGCGTCCAGGAACTCATCGAGGAACACATGGCCGGCTACGGCGATCCGGTTTCGTTCTACATTGAGAAACTCAGCGAAGGCATCGGCTCCATCGCCGCGGCCTTTGCGCCGGAACCGGTCATCGTCCGGCTGTCGGACTTCAAGTCCAACGAATACGCCAACCTGATCGGCGGTGACCGGTACGAACCGCTGGAGGAAAACCCCATGCTGGGCTTCCGGGGCGCGTCGAGATACATCGACGAGGAGTTCAAGCCATGTTTCGAACTGGAGTGCCGCGCCCTGCGCCGCGTGCGCAACCGCATGGGGTTGAAAAACGTCCAGGTCATGGTTCCCTTCGTGCGGACGCTGGGAGAGGCGCGCCAGGTCGTCGAACTGCTGGCCGAGAATGGCCTCGCCCGCGGCGAAGACGGACTGAAACTCATCATGATGTGCGAGTTGCCCAGCAATGCCCTGCTCGCGGAGCAGTACCTGGAATTCTTCGACGGCATGTCGATCGGTTCGAACGACATGACGCAACTGGCCCTGGGGCTGGATCGGGACTCCGGCAAGATCGCCGCGCTCTTCGACGAGCGGGACGAGGCCGTCAAGCGCCTGCTGGACATGGCCATCAGCGCCTGCCGGGCTCAGGACAAGTACGTGGGCATCTGCGGCCAGGGCCCGTCGGATCACCCGGACCTCGCCCGGTGGCTGCTGGACCGCGGTATCTCCAGCCTGTCCCTGAACCCCGATTCGGTGCTCGATACCTGGCTCTACCTGGCCGGGCACGCGCGCGGCGCCGGCTAGAAGCCGATCATGTGTTCGCGGTAGTGCTTCAGTTCCCGAATCGAATCGTGAATGTCCGCCATGGCGAGGTGCGTGGAAAGTTTCTCGAACGGCTCGAACTGCGCCGGCGCCCATAGTCGCGCGAGTATCTTCAGGGAAGAAACATCGAGATTGCGATAGTGAAAGAACGCGGCCAGTTCGGGCATGTGGCGGATCAGGAATCGCCGGTCCTGGCAAACGCTGTTTCCGCACATGGGTGAATTTCCCGGATCCAGGTATTGGCGCAGGAACGCCAGCGTCATCTGTTCGGCCTCTGACTCGTTGGTTCTGCTGGCCCTGACGCGCTCGGTCAGCCCTGAACTGCCGTGCTGCCGCGTGCACCACTCGTCCATGGCGTCCAGCACCGAGTCGGACTGATGAATTGCGGCGACCGGACCTTCCTCGAGAACCAGCAGATGCCGGTCGGTCACGACGGTGGCGATCTCGATGATGAAGTCCCTGTCCGGGTCCAGCCCCGTCATTTCAAGATCGATCCAGATCAAGTGATCCCTGGACTTCACGGCAACCGTCTCCCTGCCCCCCGATCCGGCGTTCGCCGGTACGACGGCATTGTAGCAGGCGCGGGGCGGAAGACTGCGGAGCAATGCTTCCCGGCGGAGAACCGGCCGGAGCCAAACCGCCCGGAACTGAACCGCTCAGCGCGTTCTGCTGGTTCCGGCGCCGGCAACAATGGCTGAAACCGGCCTCGTTGTCGCCCGCTTCAGACGCCATGCGCTGGTGGAGAGCCGGGCCGGCGACGTGTACGACTGCCAGATTCTGGGCCGCCGTCTGCGGCCGGTGGTGGGCGACAAGGTGGAATTGCGCCGCGAATCCGACGGTACCTGCGTTATTCAAGCCGTACTGGCGCGGGATTCCACGCTTCGGCGAACCGACTCCCGCGGCCGCCCGGAGGCCGTCGCGGCCAACCTTTCCCAACTCATCGTGGTGCTGGCGCCGCATCCCGAGCCCGACTGGTTCCTGTTGGACAGGTACTTCTGCGCGGCGGAACTGGCAGGACTCAAGGCGGCCGTCGTCTACAACAAGATGGACCTGGTGGACGCCGCGCCGAACACGCTGGAGGTGTATTGCGCAGTCGGATACAGCGTCGTGCAGACCAGCGCGGTGGACAGGACCGGGCTCGACGGGCTGGAGCAGCTTCTGGGCGGAGAACGGAGTGCCCTCATCGGACAGTCGGGCGTCGGCAAGTCCTCGCTCTTCAATGAGCTTCTCGGAGGAGACGTACAACGGGTGGGCCGGCTCTCCGGAAAACTTCTCCAGGGACGCCACACCACGACAACCTCAGTGTTGCACCGCCATCCGGGCGGCGGCGAGATCATCGACTCGCCTGGCGTACGCAACTACGCGCCCTTTATTGAACGTCCCGCAGACGTGCAGCTCGGGTTCCGTGAGTTTGTCAGCCGCCGCGACAAATGCAGATTCGACGATTGCACACACCGCGCGGAACCCGACTGCGCCGTCAAGGCGGCCCTGGAAGACGGCACGATCGACCGCGGGCGCTACGAGAACTACGTGAAACTCTATGAGCTGACGGCCTCTGCGCGCGACTATTAACGCGGTGCGCGAATCTTGACACCGTCCGCGGGTATTACTGCAGCGCGCGAGTCTTGACGCGGCACGGGCGCATTGACGTGGCTCCGCGCAGCTATTGAGGCGACCTACCCAAGCCCGGCCCTCATTTGCCGCCCGCCCAGCAGGTGCATGTGAACGTGGTAGATGACCTGCCCGCCTTCGGGGTTGGTATTGATGACCACCCGATAGCCCGGCAGATCGTGTTCCTTCGCCAACAACTTGGCCACCAGGAACAGCCGGCCGACCATCCTGGCATGCTCGGGCTCCAGGTCGTTCAGAGTCGCGATGTGGATCTTCGGTATCAGCAGGGCGTGGAATGGCGCCTGGGGATTGATATCGCGAAACGCCAGTATCTCGTCGTCCTCGTAGATGCGCTCGCAGGGAATTTCTCCCGCCACGATCTTGCAGAACAGGCAGTCGGGATCAAAGCTCAAATCGAGTCTCCGAATTGCCTTGAGTGCTTGTGGCAATGCACTGCAGGCCCCCTACTCCTCCAACCCGATCGTTCGCCGCCCGGACAGCGCCCGCGATAACGTGCCGCTGTCGATGAATTCCAGTTCGCCGCCCACCGGAACCCCGTAGGCAATCCGGCTGGCTCCGATGCCGCGCTTGCGTGCCATGGTCGCCACCAGGTGCGCGGTGGCGTCCCCTTCCACGGTGACGCTGGTGGCCAGGATCACCTCGGCCACGCCATCGTCGGCGAGGCGTTCTTCCAGCAGGTCGAGCCCGAGCTCCGTGGGCCCGATCCCGTCCAGCGGGGACAGGTGGCCCATCAGCACGAAGTAGCGGCCGGAAAAGGCGGCGGACTGCTCGATGGCCATTACGTCAGCCGGCGTTTCCACCACGCAGAGCTGGCTTACGTCCCGGCGTGCGCTGGTACAGAAGGCGCATTCGTCCTCCTCCGTGAACATGCGGCAGCGTCGACAATGCTTGATTTGTTTGGCCGCATCCTCCAGCGAGCGGGCGAGGTTCACGGCGCCGGTTCGGTCCCTGTCCAGGAGATGGAACGCCATCCGCTGGGCGCTTTTGGCGCCCACGCCGGGCAGGCACTTGAGGGCATCGATGAGTTGCGCCAGGAGCGGAGAATACGCTTGGGCCATCAGAACGGGAGTTTCATTCCAGGGGGCATCATTCCGCCGGTGACGTTCGACATCTGGTCTTTCACCGTGCGCTCGACCTTCTTGAGCGCGTCGTTGAAGGCCGCCTTGATCAGATCTTCCAGCATCGACTTCCGTTCACCGGCCAGGCTGTCCTCGATTTCCAGCCGCCGTACCCGGTGGTTACAGGCCATGACGATCCTGACCATGCCTCCGCCCGCCTCGCCCTGCACTTCCAGGGATGCGAGTTGTTTCTGGACCTTGCGCATCTCGCCGCGCATCTGATTGGCCTGCTTTACAAGGTCAAACATGTCTTTCATGGTGCTGTTCTCCAGCCGGGTTAGTTCACGTGTTTCATGCTGCCGATGCCGCACCTGCGGTTCGAATCCTCGTCAAGCCTTCTCGGTCTCAAGCGGTTGAATGCTGTCGACTTCAAGCACCGCATCGAAATTGGCTTGCAGCGACTTCACTACGGGATCGCCTTCGATGGAGGCCCGCGCCTTGCGCATACGCTCGGACTCGCCCTTGGCACGGGTCTGCGCAGGCGTCGCGCCCGGAGGCTCCCCGACTTCGATCGCCACTGCGACCCCGCCTGAAAACTGCTCCCGAAGCTGTTCCAGCAGTCGAGTCCTGACACGCTCGGTGTTCAGGTGCGCATTGTCGGAGGCCAGCACCAGTTTCAGGCCATCGGCCGAACTGTCCTTGACCGCGCAGTGCTCGGCCAACTGGCGGGGCGCCCCGGTGATCCCGGACGCGCCGATGAATTCGTGCCACGTGTCGGGACCGGGGACCTTTACTTCGGCCTTGGGCTGCTGGGCTCTTTCCTGGTCGTCAGCAGACATCGAAGGTTTGCCGCGAGCAACGGAGGCATTCGATGGCCGGGGTCCGGCGGATGGAGTGCCGGACGGCTTGGGCGCAGCAGTTCGTGTGCCGGACGATTCGCCACGAGCAGCGGGAGTGCGCGACGATCCTCCACGAGCGGCGGCAGTCTGGCGTGGTTGAGTACTGGCCTGATTAGCGGCGGCAGGACGGCGTGGTTGCGCACTGGCACGGCTGGCTGCCGCCCCCTTGCTCCCACCCTCGCGTGCCGGTCGAGGCGTTCCCTGCGATTGCGGCTCCTGTTCGCTGACCGGCCGGAACGCCAGCATCCGCAGCAGCGTCATTTCGAAGGAGGCGCGATAGTCCCGCGAGATATACAGGTCCCGGCGTCCCTGCCCCGCGATTTCGTAATAGAGTTGCACGTCTTCCGGCGACAGCGCTGACGCCAGTTCCGGCAACTCCTGGGCCTCCTCGTCGGCAGTCTCGGCCCCTACCAATTGCAACACTGCGATCCGTTGCAGGACACCCCTCAATTCATCCAGCACGGCGCCGTAGTCCGGCGCCATCTCATCCAGCTCAGCCACCTCGTTCAGCAAGGCGGACCCATCCTGAGCGGCGAGCGCCTGGACGAACCGGATCACATGTTGCCGGTCGATGCTGCCGAGCATGGAACTGACCGCCTCCGCGGTCACGTCGCCGGCGCTGAACGCGATCGCCTGATCCAGCAGGCTCAGGCCGTCCCGCATACTGCCGTCCGCCGCCCGAGCCAGCGCTTTCAGACCGTCCGCCTCCGCTTCGAATTCCTCCGCCTCGCGAATCTTCTCCAGTTGCTGGCCGATCTCCGCCACCGTCAGCCGCTTGAGATTGAACTGCAGGCAGCGGGACAGCACCGTCACCGGCAACTTCTGCGGATCCGTGGTCGCCAGCAGGAACTTGATGTGCGGGGGCGGCTCCTCCAGCGTCTTGAGCAGCGCGTTGAATGAGTGGTTCGACAGCATGTGCACCTCGTCGATGAGGTACACCTTGAACCGCCCCTGGGCCGGCGTGTACTGCGTGTTTTCCATCAACTCCCGGGTATCGTCCACCCGGGTGCGCGACGCGGCATCCACCTCGATGAGATCCACGAAGCGCCCGTCGTCGATCGCGGTACACGCTTCACAGACCCCGCAAGGCTCCGCAACGATGCCTTTCGTGCAATTCAGCGCCTTGGCAAGAATGCGAGCCAGCGTGGTCTTGCCGACGCCGCGGGTCCCCGCGAACAGGTAGGCATGGTGGAGACGCTCCGCGGCCAGCGAGTTCACCAGCGCCTTCACCACGTGCTGCTGGCCAACCATCTCCCCGAAGCGCCGCGGCCGCCATTTCCGCGCAAGAACCGTGTAGCTCATGTGTAGCGAGCACTCTACAATCGCAATTCCACAACCAACGCGCAGCCCGAAACAGAATTGCGTAGCATCGCTATTGCGGGGGCGCCCCTTCGATCAACAGATTATAATTGGCGCGCCTCGGCGGGGCGATGCATTCTTGCCCCCGAATTCCTCATGCGGAGAGGTGGCCGAGTGGACGAAGGCGCTTGATTGGAGTTCAAGTAGGCGGTTGTACCGTCTCGTGGGTTCGAATCCCACCCTCTCCGCCAATTACTGTTTGTAACCAACTGATGGGGCTTATATACATAACTAGACAAAATGGAGATTGAATATGTACATGCCAACCTGTACCGAAAAATCCGGCTCCGTTGGCGGTGGCCAGCACCCAACCGTGCCTGTCACTGCCAAAATTCTGGATTTCACGATCCCCGATGGGCACCACGTCATCGACGGAAAACTCTACCGCATGACATTCGACGCAGCAGAGCTGGAAAATATCGTTTTCCCCGATGGCAGTCGCCCGACCGCTTGCGCGTTGGTGCTTGTCTAGTTACGTATATAAGCCCCCAACTGATAAATATCAATAAAATAAGGAAGTCACGATGATCAAGAACGGAGCGTTATCCGTTGTCGCGGGCCTGTTCGGCATCCTGGTGTATTTCACCGGGACCGCCGGAGAGGCGCAGGTCGTGGAGGGTCAGGCAGTCGATGCGAATGGCGCACCTCAGTACATCGTCGATCCGTTCTGGCCGAAGCCGCTGCCGAACCGCTGGAGCATGCAGCAGGTCGTGGGTATCTGGGTAGACGATACGGATCATGTCTGGTTCCTGAACCGCGGCAGAGCGGCCCTGCCGATTGAACTGGCGGCGGAACCCGGGCCGGGAGCGGCACTGTGTTGCGTGCGCGGGCCGGAGTTGATCGTGCTCGATCAGGAGGGCAACGTCGTGAATGCCTGGGGCGGTCCCGGACACCATCCGCTGTGGCCGGCATACCTCCAGACCGTGATTGCAGACAGCCAGGGGTTTGTCTGGATTGGCGGCGAGGCGGCGCAGGACAGCATCCTGAAGTTCACGCGCGACGGTGAGTTCGTCTGGGATTTCGACCATCGGCCGCCGAGGCTCGGCACCGACGCCGACAACCGGACCTCGCAGACGCCCGAGAACAACCAGGACGTTGACACGATTTTGAACGTGGGGCGCTTTCAGCTCGACGAGGTTGCCAACGAGATCTACATCATCGATCAGAAGCGCGTCACGGTCTTCGACGCCTCGACCGGTGAGTTCAAACGTGGCTGGGGCGGGCACGGGATGCCGCTGAGCGAGATCCCGAACGAGCCGATTGCGGGTTACACCTGGGATGGCGGCCCGCCGCCCGACGAGAGAAATTTTGCGCCGACGCTGCATTTCATCGAGATCTCCAGAGACCGGCGCGTCTACATCGGAGAGCGTGGCCAGAACCGGATTCAGGTGTTCACTACCGACGGAGACTGGCTACAAAACATCCTTGTCTCGCCGAACACGCCCGCGCAACGAGGCCGATGCGGCGGTCTGCGCGAAGATCCCGCCTCTCCCATGCCTGTCGGAACCTTTTACTCCTCGATTTGCGGCACGATGTACAAGATGATCATTTCCAAGGATCCGGAGCAGAAGTATCTGTTCGTCGCCGACGCGCATAACGACGTCGTCTGGTCGGTCGATCGGCTAAGCGGCGAGACACTCGGGTACTTCGGCGGTAACGGTCGTCTCGCCGGTCAGCTGCACTTTCCCAACGCAATCGGTATCGATACGCACGGCAATGTTTTCGTCGGCGAAGTCGACACCGCCAAACGGATTCAGAAGTTTGCCCCGGTCATGACGGGCGGGGGCTAGGCTGGGGGCATTCGGTGGGCATTTCGATGGCTAGGGCGCGCTGTTGTGGTGGCGAGTAGGCGCTCCGTCCCGTGATTCGATTACAGAAGCTAATCGAATCAAAAACCGGCTGATTATGATTCGGTTAGCCTGTAGAATCGCCTCATGTGGATTTGGCAACGCCCTGAGTGGCCCAACTTCGTCGTGGACGCCTCCGCGTTTTCGGGGCGTGTCGAGTCCTTTTATCGCATGGCCGAACGGCTCTCCGGACAGGTCGATGCGTTATCGTTCGACGACTACATCGATGCGTCCGTCGATCTGATGCTTTCCGAAGTGCTCGCCTCCTACGCGATCGAAGGTGAGACTTTGGACCGCGACTCGGTGATGCCGTCCCTACTGGCCCATTTCGGCAGGGTGGTCGAAGAAACGGGTCATGACAACGAAAAAGCCATTGGAGCGGCCGATCTGATCGTCGACGTTCGGCAAAATTGGAATCAACCGCTTTCCCACGAACTGCTGGGACGTTGGCAATCGCTGATCACCGCGGATCAAATCACCAGCCTCCTGATGCGCGGCGCTTACCGCAACGACCCTCGGCCGATGTTGATTGTCAGCGGGGCTTGGGGCAACCGAATTCACTACGAGGCCCCACCAGCCGCCGATGTGCCGGCCGAAATGGAACGGTTCCTGGACTGGTACAACGACAGTTCCTCAGATCTCCCCGGACCGGTCCGCGCGGCCATCGCGCATGTCTGGTTCGAGAAGATTCACCCGTTCGATGACGGTAACGGGCGTGTAGGCCGTGCGATTTCGGACCACGCGCTCTCGCAATCTCTCGGCCGTCCGACACTTGCGTGTCTGGCCACCGCCATCAATGAGAGTCGCAAGCCCTATTACGCGGGCCTGGAAGCCATCGGCAGGGGCCGATTCGACCTGAGCAACTTCGTGGATTATTTCACCTCGGCGGTCAACAGGGCGCAGGACATCGCCGCCGCCGAGATCGCGTTCGTCCTGGGCAAGACCCGGTTCTACGACCGCTACGGCGAACGGCTGAATGCCCGACAGCGCAAGGTAACGGCTCGCATCTTCCGGGAAGGACGGGCTGGATTTACCGGGGGGTTATCCAGAAAGAACTACGCCTCCATCGCCAAATGTTCGACGGCGACCGCCACACGGGATCTGGCCAATCTGTTGGGCATGGGCGCGATGGTTTCGCACGGGGAAGGCCGTAGCGTTCGATACGAGATTTCCTGTCCGGAACCGCCCGCATTGTCCGAGTTGCTGCTGGCAATTCCGCAGGACGACGAGGAATTCGATCAGCATTAACCGCCTGAAGAACTGGTCGCGGCTGTCGAGGAAAAACGCGATCAGGCAGCCGAGTTTCCGGACCCATCGTTCTGAGGCTCCAGACGAAGGTCGGCCGTGTAATACGACTTGGGTTCGCCTTCGCCGTTTTCGTCCCGGTAGTAGACGATAGTTTGTTGGCGGGCTATTTCGTCCCGCTTCTCCATGGCCTGCAACCAGGACCTGACGGAGTCTTGCACCTGGGCCAATTCGTTGTCTCGGATCGTCTTCGCTTGTTCGGCGGTGTTCTTCATCACCTTGCTGCGCCACCGCTGAATGACCTCACGCTTCCACCAGCCCGTTTCCTTGAGCGATTTTTCCAGCGTCTCCAGGTACTGCTCAAGCCAGTTGCCCTCAAGGAGTTCGCCGGCGCCGCTACGAAACGCCTGGATGCTCGCATCAAGCGCTTCGACCCTTCGCCCCAGGTCGGCGGAATTCTCCTGCACGGCCAGCCTGAGCCGCAAACCCTCGGCATGGATTCCGGCCACGCTTGACAGCGCATACAGATGCCACTCGACGGGCATCGTGCGCATTTTCAACTTAGCCGACTCGACAGGCGCACCGGTGTCCTTTCCGGGCGCGGGCTCATTGATCGCCAGGCCATGCTTGAATCGCGCTACGCTCAGATCTCTTTCCACCAACGCCAGTCGGACTTTCATGTCGTCCGTGAATCGGTGACTCAAGTCCCATTCCCCGGCAATGTCCTGAAGCCGTGCGAGGGCGCTGAGCGCTCGGGCGCAGTCGTCGTTTATGTCCCTCTTCATCAGGTAGTGAATCGCTTCGGTCAGGCTGTCCAGCGACGTCTGCAGACGGTCGAACCTTGCGGACAACATCGTCGAGGACACCGACATGAGAATCGCCAAGGGCGCCACCACCGGTAGAATCGCTGAGCTGGCCGCAATGAACGGCGCCTGCGCCACAATGCCGCCGGTTCCCATGACCGCCGAACCGACACCACCGCCGATGCTCATCAACGTGGCAGGATTCGCCGTCGCCAGGAAAACGTTGCCGGCGGCCAGCGACGAAGCGGCGACCGACCCGGCGCCCAGCAGGGGGAGGCAGGACGTGCTCAACTCGCCGCCGGTTTCGAACGGTTTTCCGTGGTTGTCCAGGTTGCGGTCGATCAAGTGACGCACTTCGAGACTGGCGTCGCTGCCCAAGTCCACGATGCCAAGTTGGTTGTCCCCGTCCCGCACGATCCATCCCCGCGGATTCTTCGGCGGACGGTGTCCGAATATCCACCGCACAAACTGCTCCTCGACGTGACGACAGGGCGCTCACACTAGCAGCAACGACTTCACGCGCAAGGTGATTTACTCGGTACGATCCGGTTTGACCAGTTTCGCCTGCTGCCAGAACGCCTCGTCCAACTCCGCGATATCGCTGAAGTCGATGTTCTCGTCCTTCGTGGCCGCGGTCTCCGCGGGACCCATTTTTCCGGCATTCTCGTGTGACCATCAGCAGAATGGCAACGACGCCGTTGACATCGCGACCCACGGACCCGGAGAGTGCGCAAACATCTTCCAGTGCACGAACTGCGTCCCGCTTGTCGAGTATCCATAGCCTCTCCTGCAATGTAAAATGCTAGTTTTACTTATACGTTTCTGACAAATACACTGGAGTACCAACCCATGTGGGGCCTTCCCAAGCGCATCGTGGAACATGCCGAAGCCCTTCCGGAGGCCACACCGCTGTGTCCGGGCGCTTTGCTACACCTCGGGAATCGTACGGCAATCGATCAAGCGTTGTCGCGGCTTGCGCGGTCGGGCAAGTTGATGCGTATTTGCCAAGGCGTCTACATGCGCCCGATCGAGACACGTTTTGGAATTCGAGCGCCCAACGTCGGCAAAGCGATCACGGCGCTAGCGGCATTATGGGGCGAGACCATCGTGCCGTGTGGCGGTTCGGCAGCGAATCGCCTCGGGCTGACCAACCAAAACCCGGTGCGGATGGTCTATCTCACGTCGGGTCCCAGCCGTTGGCTGCATTTTGGGGGACATGCCGTCGAATTGCGCCACGCTCCGCGCTGGCAGCTCGCGGCGCCCCATCGAAAGGCGGGTGACATCATCCGTGCACTGGCATGGCTCGGGCCCAAAGAGGTCGAGTACGGCCTGGACGCAGTTGTGCCCGAACTTTCTGCGGTTGAACTGGACGAACTGGCTGCCGCACGGGCGGTGATGCCCAACTGGATTGCCGAACCGGTGAGCGCGCGGCTCTCGTATGGCTGAGGTGCGATTTCAGGATTTGTCCGTCGCCGACCGCCGGGACGCGCTGGAAGTAGCCGATCGTACGAGTAGCCACAAGGCACACCTGCTGGAAAAGGACATCTGGGTTATCGCAGCGCTCGACGTATTGTTCCAAGCGCCATTCGCCGAACACCTGACCTTCAAGGGCGGCACATCGCTCTCGAAAGTGTGGCGCGCGATTTCCCGTTTCTCCGAAGATGTCGATGTCACCTACGACATTCGCGCTTTCGCGCCGGACCTGGTGGCGAATGCCAGCGATGAGGCGCTTCCGCCCACGCGCAGCCAGGAAAAACGCTGGATGCGGGCCATCCGCACCCGGCTGACCGAGTGGGTTCGGGATCAGGCCCTACCAATCGTCGAGGAAGAACTTGCGCAAGCTGGCTTTGCCGCGGAGGTTCATGCTGACGCGGACTGTCTCTACATCCAATACGAGCCGCTGTTCGAGGAGACAGGATTCCTGCGCCCCGAGGTCAAGATTGAGTTCGGCGCGCGTTCCACGGGCGAACCGCACGCTATCTACCCGGTCGTGTGCGACGCGGCGGCTCACCTGCCCGAATTGGCCTTTCCGGAGGCCCGCCCCACCGTAATGATTGCCGAGCGCACCTTCTGGGAGAAGGCGACTGCCATCCACGTCTATTGCCGCCAGCAGCGGCGCCGTGGAGAACGCCTGTCGAGACACTGGCACGATCTCGTGCTGCTTGACGAAGCCGGCATCGCGGCAAGTGCGCTTGCCGACCGCGAACTTGCGCTATCGGTGGCGCGCCACAAGGCGATTTTCTTCAGGGAGAACGATGTCCATGGCGAGCGAATCGATTACCATGCCGCGGTGTCCGGCAGCCTGCAACTCGTTCCTTCCGACACCGCGCTCGCGGCGCTTGCGGACGACTACGAGAGAATGCTGGCCGACGGCATGTTGCTCGGCGATGACGGGTCGTTCGATGCGCTGATGAAGCTATGCGCAGCGATCGAAGCGCGAGCCAACCGCTTGCTTTCATGAGGTTTTTTCTCACAATCGTTCCAATTGCCGTGCCGCTTCAGCGCCAGTGAATCCACCTTAATTTGGCTCCCAACCTGACCAAGGATTGGGGTCCACCTCTATTTCTGGCCAGAATTTTTGCTACATCAAGGTCTTCCGGTCAGACAACACGCGATACTCAAGAGATAAACGCATCCAGAAAAAACCATTATGTTCCCCAGTGGTGCCACCGCTGACGACGAAGTAGACGGTAGTAGCGAGTAGTTGTCGGGTGAAGAGATTGCCTCACTTTGTCAGGTGGCTCGACCCTATGAACTCGTCCGGATGCAGGGCTTCGATACCGTATGTTTCCAGGTTCTCGCGCGGGAAGTCCCTGAGATTGAAGGTGACGATAACATCCGCATTGGCCACAATCGTGGCGGCCAACACATGGCGATCATCCAGATCCGGCAGGTCCAGTGCCGGGATTAACTCGCGGTAATTCTCAACGAGACAATCCCGCACGCTTGCATTCATCAACGCGCGGGTACGATCAAGCTGTTCAGGCGCCACGTCCGGGCGGTTGCCGAGTACGTTGCGAATCCATTCGTCATGGATGTCGTTTGTTCAGTGAGCCCTGTACAAGTCCGACAACGCGAGTTGCATGAGCAGGTCGCGCAGTGGCGCCGGATATAGAACACTGGCGTCATAGAGCGCCGCGAGATTCGCCACGGTCGGCTAATAGCCCATATCCAGTTCCTGGGCCTGGCGGGTCAACTCGTCCAGCGCGCTCATTCGCTCTTGGTCCACCCGCTGCTTGTACGCGAGCAGATCGCGCAAGAGCACGCGTCGATGCGTGCCTACCTTGCGATGAGTGATCGTTCCACCATCAAGAAGCTTGACCAAATACGGTCGAGACACGTTCAGTATGTCGGCCGCCTGCTGCGTAGTGAGTTCGGCGCGCATCGGCGTCAACGTGACCGCGTTCCCCTCGGCGATCTGCGTGAGCAAGTCCATCAGCAAACGCACCGCTCCTGCGGGGAGTGAGACCACTTCCCGTCGTTCATCCTTGCTTAGCTCGATCTGTAGCGGCTCGGTGTCGCAGGCGTAGGCCGACAGGACGCGGCTCGATTCCCGTGCCTGCGCGGATTCCTGCTCAGATGGAAGCAGATCAGCAAGATGCCTTGTCGCTGCAACCATGCTTCATCACTCCTGCCGGTATGCGCCCTCTCTAGCAACGGATCAATTGTGTCGAGTAATCGAAATAAACGCAACACTCGAAATAATCAAAACCAGTATCCAAACCACTCTGCCCCGACAGGTCGAGGCAACGTGCGCTCAGTGTCGGCAAAGCGATTACTGCACTCTAAGTGATGTGGGGCGAGACGATCGTGCATTGCGGCGGCGCTGCGGCAAACTGGCAACCGCCCGGGCGGTAATGCCGCACTGGATGGCCGAATCTGTGAGTTCACGGCTCTCGTATCGCTGAGGCGCGATATCGGCATTTGTCCATCGCCGATCGCCTGCTTGCGCTTTAGGTGGGGTTGATCAATTCGCGCTCGCCTCCCGATCGTCGACGGCAGTGCTACCGATGTCGGCCTTGTGCGCGAACGTAGCTCTCCAGCACGCGGTTGATCCGCGTCTGGTAGCCTTTTCCTGACGCCTTGAAGAAAGCAAGTACGGACCGTTTCACGCGCAAGGTGATTTGCTCGGTACGATCCGGTTCGACCAGCTTCGCCTGCTGCCAGAACGTCTCGTCCAGCTCCGCGATGTCGCTGAAGTCGATGTTCTCGTCCTTCGTGGCCGCGATCTCCGCGGGACCAAGCGCTCTATCGTACTCGTTCATAATATGCCTGCCTCTCCCTACGGGACGCCGGACGCGCGGATATCAAGCGAACGTGACCGGACCGAAGAGTATGAGCGACGTTCTGCGAGTGTGCCGCAAATTTTGGCTGCCCTGTGCGAGATTATCCCCAAACCGCTCATTTTCTTGCCGCGACAACGATGGTGATCTCCGCATAGTCTCGAAGAACAGACTGAATACAGGCGGCGGCTTGCAGCTTGGCACTTGAGGAGTCGATACCGCGCGTGAACTGCGCTAATTTCATATTCTCATAATTTAAGTGACTATTAGCCATATATTATCGGAGTTGTTAAAATAATGATCCCTATAGTTTTGGGGCTTATCCCGATAGGTTGACAACATGACGTCCGGTTATGCGTTCCCCGAAGTATCCGTCGCAAACAGTCGGTTTTAGCGGAATGCCATGCTCTCATGTTATGGGGAACTCCCTTTGTCAACCTATCGGGATAAGCCCCATAGTTTTGAACTTGGATAATTTCAATGGCTATGGGCCATCTACGAACGCAAAGGCTAAAGCCATTCCTGGACAAGGTTCCACCGGGATTCCTTGTCGACAGCAGGTGGCTGAAGGCTCACGGCATCGAGTCCAAATCCATTCACCGATACGTTTCGCGCGGGTGGCTTGAGCGGGTGATACGAGGGGTCTACCGGCGTCCCCTGCCGGAGGGCGTTGAACCTGCGTCCGAGGTATCGTGGGAGAGCGTGCTCTTGTCTCTGCAAAGGATTCTGGCGCATGAGGTGCATCTCGGCGGCGAGAGTGCGCTCGAACTGGCGGGCTATTACCACTACCTCAAACTCGGCGGTGCGCAGCGCGTTCACTTCTATGGGGACGTACCTGCCTGGCTGAAACGGCTGCCGACACAGGCCCGGATCGTGGTACGTCGGCGCGCGCTGTTCGGCAACGATCCGACCGGTATCGGCGATTCGAACCGGGATGCGCAGGAATCCCGGGGAGCGGTCAACGTATGGCGCTGGCCAATCAGAGCCTCGTCACCCGAACGCGCCATCCTGGAGGCGCTTGACGAGCTGCGAAGTGGCGCGGGCTTCGATAATCTGGACAAGATCTTCGAATCGCTGACGATGTTGCGTCCGAAGCAACTGATGGAGTTGCTCACGACATGCCGCAGCGTCAAAGTACGGCGGTTGTTCTTCGTATTTGCGGATAGGCACGGGCATCCCTGGCGAATGCACCTGGATGCCTCGACGGTCGACTTCGGCACGGGACCCCGCGCGCTGGTGCGCGGAGGCAAAATCCACCCGACTTACCGGATATACGTACCGAGTAATTTCGTGCCGGGGGCGGATGAAAAGGCACGTATAGATGGATGATCGCTATGTCAATCAGGTCCGGCTGCTCCTGAGCGTCTTGCCGGATATCGCCAGCGAGGACGTGTTCGCGCTCAAGGGTGGCACAGCGATCAACCTGTTCTACAGGGATATGCCGCGTTTGTCCGTGGATGTCGATCTCACTTATCTGCCGGTGAGGGACCGGGATGCGTCGCTGAAGGATATCGACGAAACCCTTGACAGGATTGCCATGGCAATCACCGCTCGCAATCCGGCTCTGGTAACACGCCGAATTCGCGGCGGCGGCGCAGGTGATACGCGCACGGCGGTCAGCGACGGTCGTTCGGAGATAAAGGTCGAGACTTCTCCGGTGACGCGGGGGACGGTGGCGACCCCGACCGCAATGACCGCGTCGGATGCCGTCATCGAGCGGTTCGGCTTCGTCGAGGCAAACGTGGTTGCGTTCGAGGACCTGTACGCTGGTAAGCTGAACGCGGCCCTTTCGCGACAACACCCGCGCGACCTGTTCGACATCATGCTCCTGTACGAGAACGAAGGCATCACCGATGAGCTTTTCCGGGTGTTCCTGGCCTATGTGGCGAGTTCGCGAAGACCGATGCACGAGGTATTGGCGCCGATTCCCCGCTTCGAAGACGCGCTTTTTGAAGCGGAGTTCGAGGGAATGACAGCAGAGCCGGTAGCCAAGGAAACTCTGGTGGCGACTCAAGCCCGGTTGCACGAGGACGTAGGCGCGCGTCTGACGGGTGACGTTGCGGCTTTCCTGCTCTCATTGCACGACGCAGAACCGGACTTCGGCCTGATCGGATTGCCGGGCGCCGCTGAGCTTCCGGCCATTCGGTGGAAAGTGTTCAACCTGGAAAGGCTGAAAGAGCAAAATCCGACAAAGCACGCAGCACAGCGAAGGGCGCTGGAGAGTGTGTTGCATTGACGTTAGCCCGACTTCCGCAACTCAGGCTCGGCCCCGAAAAGGTCGAATACGCCCTGGACACAGTTGTGCCCGACTATTCTTCGGACCGGGGCGCCACAAGCCAGGAACCTCTGCTTACGTAGTGATTACTCAGGCATTGCTGAGGAGTGATGCTCCACAATCATCCAGCGTTCACCGTTCCAGCGATATACGAAAGTGAACCGTGCCTGCACGGAGGATTCGTTTTCGAATGTAAAGGTATAGAGGCCGGAATTTATGGCAATCTCGCCAAAGACCCGGACATTCCCTTCATCAATTCTTCCCACAGGGCCTTCGGCGAGGAATTGAACAAAATAATCTGCAATTTCCTCGTGATTATGTCTCACTCTATTGGACATGGTCGGAAGCAGAATGGCTGTGCCTTCTTCATAGAGGGCAGCAACATTTTCCGGATTTCCAGTTTGTAACGCGCTATTCCATTCATCGAATAACGCCAGCAAGTGAACGTGCCTGTCCCGACTGGTATGAGCGACCACGATATTGCTCACGACCTGGGCCGGATGCTATCCCTCACCCGCACCACGTCGGAACCGCAGCACGAAATATAGCGCCGCCACCCCGAGCAACAGTACGCCGGCAATCACCGGGGCGCGCCAGTCTCCGGCGCCGACGCGGGTTGCGAACATCACGACGCAGACGGCCGCGCCGAGCGCAGGCACGGCGATCGGCAGCTCGAAACCACCCGGGGGTTCGTCGGGACGCAGCTTCAGGACGACCAGCGCGCTGTTCACCACCAGGAACACCAACAGCAGCAGCAATACGGTCGCCGAGGCCAGTTCCGAGATGTCGCCGGACAGGATCAGAATCACGATCAGCGCGAAGATCAGCCCGATAGCGAGGTGCGGAGTGCGCCGCACCGGATGAACTCTCGAGAGAACGGGCGGCAGGTGCCCGTCGCGCGCCATGCCGTAGAGCAGGCGCGACGTGGTGACGTAGTTGATCAGGCCGGTGTTAGCGACCGCGAACACGGTAATCACGATGAACACCCACGCCGGGAACCAGGGTGCGGCGCGCGCCACGACTTCGGCCAGCGGCGCGCTGGCCTCGGCCAGCTCCTGCCAGGGCACGACCGAGACGGCGCTGATCGCCACGCTCATGTAAATGACGACGGTCAGCAGCAGCGCCATGATCAGGCCGAGCGGCAGGTTGCGGCGCGGGTTCTTCAACTCCTCGGCGACGTTGAGCGAGTCCTCGAATCCGATGAAGGCGTAGAAGGTGAGCACGATGCCCTGCGCCAGGAACACCAGCGGAAGCCCCGCTTCGGTTTCAGGGCCCACCGGAAACTCCATCAGGTTCGCCGAGCCCCAGAAACGCAGGCTCACCGCGATCACCAGCAGCAACCCTCCCGCTTCCATCAGCGTAAGGGCGACATTGGCCCACATCGACTCGCGGATGCCGCGATAGACGATCCCGCCCACGATGGCAAGATAGATGAACGCCAACGTCCCGGTGGGCAGGCCTTCGAGAACGGCCAGGGCTTGCAGGTTCTCGCCCACCACGCGGGCGCCGGCGGCGATCGAGGTCAGGCCCGAGCACGCCACGGTCAGGCCGACCATGTGGGTCAGCAGACTGCGGCGATAGGCGCGCTGCGTGATATAGGCCGCGCCGCCCGCACGCGGATAGCGGGAGCCAAGGGAGGCATACGACAGTCCCGTCAGCCCCGCTGCGACCAGCGACAGCGCAAAGGCCAGCCAGATCGCCGACCCCATCTCGGCGGCGACTTGCCCGATCAGGCCGTAGATGCCGGCCCCCAGCATGCCCCCGGCGCCGTAGAGCGTCATCTGCCACAGGCTGATGCTGCGCCGCAGCGTCGGTTCGCCGCCCACCGATTCGTGTGACTCGCCAGTCTGTTCCATTGTCATTCGCCTCTTCTTCCGTGATTACTCGATTCCACCACCGCGCCGCGCGGGCGCCTGTGGCGCAGGCGCCCGCCTGCGCGTTCGACACGTCCTTCAATCGGTCAGGAAGTGAAACATGCCAAGGACGTTCTCGTCGACCCAGTCGAAACCCTGCCAGTCGCTGTACTCGTCCATGGCGATGCCCTGCTGCATCTGCTCGAGCGTCTGACCGGCCGCAATTCCGGCTGCTACCTGATCCCGGAGTTTCTCGAAGTACTCCCGCCAGTCCCGGACATCCTCCCACGTGCCCACCGGCCCATGGCCGGGCGCGACGAACTCATAGCCTCTCGCCACCGCTTCGGTCTCCCTGATGGCCGCCATCCACTCCTCGAACAGACCGTTCTCGAAGTCCATCTCCCTGTTGGGAAGGCGTCCGAACGAAATGTAGTCCACCACCAACAACACGTCATCGTCGGGAAACTCGATGAGGCTCACGTCCCTGGAGTGGTTCATGTCGCCGAGCCAGGTCAGCTTCACGCGTTTTCCGCCGAGGCGGATCACGATCCCGTCGGTGTAGGTAATGTCGGGTGGCCGCACGAAGCTCACCGGTCCGCGCACCAGCTCCGCGCCATTGAGCACGCCGTCGCCGTTTGCGTCGAAACCCGGGAACTGGGTCTGGCTGGAGCCGTAGAATCGCTGGATATCCTCCGGCACCTCGCCTTGCTCGACGAGACCGTTGCCGTTCGCATCCAGTGCGGCGAAAGGCGCGTATTGGCCGATGACGTCGGCAAGCGTGGTGGATTCAGGCGGCATCGCCAGGTGCGTCAGCATGTTGGCATGGCCGACGAAGCGTGCCGTGTCGGCGAAAACATCGCCGCCGGAGGCATGGTCCCAGTGATAGTGGCTGTAAACGACATATCGGACGGGAACGCCGAAGCGTCTGTCGAACTCCCCCCTCAACCACTCCGCCATCCCGGGACCGATGGGGTCGGCCAGAACGATGCCTTCGGACGTGGCCAGAAACGCGGTGCCGTGATTGTCCACTTTCGCTTGCCAGACCTCGCCGTTGATGTGGCCGATGCTGAAAACCGGCACGTGATCGACCGGCGCGCGCCGCAGCTCGGGCATCTGCGCGCCGCTCTGCGACACGAACATCGGTGCCGCGGTCCAGACCGCCAACACCTTGCTCAACCGAGTGCCATGCACCATCCCGGACACACCGCGTCGCCGTCTCGATCGGCGGACTCCCGCATCACAGAGCATGCGGTCTGCGCACACTGGCGACTGACAATGAAAAGACCATTTTCTGACGTGAATTTGAACTACGCCTCGAAGTTGCAGCGTAGACTGCATTTCGGCATGATTCGCGTAACGTTAAACCATTACGCTATATAATTGCATTCTGGCTTGACAAAGCGCCGGATCACCGGTTCGGGCTGGCCATCCCCGTCACGTCAGAACATCATTCTCCCGGCGTCCGTACGCTTGGCGACCTTACCTCCAACAGGCTTTCACAGAAAAGGACTCTAGATGACATCCAGCGACAGCTATGAGGGATACGGAATCCCGACCGATTTTATCCAGGAACTGCATCACACGAACCCGCGCCGTCTCTTCAGCCACGTGAATGCCGACTGGCAGTATCGAGTCGACCATGAACGGCTCAGACGGGAGCGCCTTGCCCGAGCGCGCGTAGAGATGGAAATCGACGATCTCGGTGCGCTGGTGGTATTTGCCGGCGCAAACGTACGCTACTTGACGGGATCGTACCAGGGCAACTGGAAGTACAACATCAACATTCGGTACGTGGTGCTTCCGCGCAATGGGGAGCCCTATCTGTTCGAGACGGCCGGCTCGGACATGCGTAATGCAATGATCGATCTTCCCTGGTTGGAGGGGCGCATTCGCCCGGCGATGACCTGGCAGTGGGCAGAAGGTGCGGTTGGCGAAATGGCCGACAAGATGGTGGCATCGGTCATGGAAGTCCTGCGGGAACACGGACTCGCCAAGGAAAAGATCGGCGTTGACAATCTGGACTTCCCGGCCCTGCATGCGTTCGAGAAAGCCGGCTTGCATATCGTGAACGGTTGGCCTGCCATGTCCCGGGCGCGTGTCGTCAAGACCCCCGATGAGATCGAGCAAATCAAGATGTCGGCCGCCATCGGCGATGCAGCCATGTGGCACATCAAGCACGAGTGGCTGGTACCGGGTGTCACGGAGCGGCAGATCGAATCGCACGTGCACAAGTTCATGCTCGATCGCGGCTGTGAAATCATTTACGACATCATCGTGGCATCGGGAGGGAACACCAGTCCGTATCGGCGATGGGCGACCGACAAGCTGATCCAGCAGGGAGACCTGTTGATCGTGGATATCAATGCCGTCGGTCCTGGCGGCTATTACGTGGATTTCGTGCGTACCCTCAAATGTGCGGCGCGGATGACGCAACAGGAGATCGACCTGTATCGGGAGACCTACGATTCATTGTATGCCGGCATGGAAAATCTCCGGCCCGGAATGACCACGGCGGATGTGGTTGCCCAGTTCCCGGAGTATGACGATGACAAGTACGGCACCGTCACTCTTCAGCAGTTTGCGCACTCCATCGGGATCACGCTATACGAGGGGATGTGGATGAGCCGCGCGTACTCGTTGAAGTATCCGGCGGAGATCAAGGAGAACATGTATTTCGCCATCGAGACGTTTGCCGGCCATCCCGGCCTCCCCCAGACTTGCCGCCTGGAAGAGAACGTGCTCGTCACGGAAAACGGCCCGGTGATCTTCACCAAGATGGAACACATGGAAGAAGCAGTCGGCAACTACCGGCCAGGTGATTTCCATCATCCCAGTCTGCTCGGCTACCCCTCGCACAAGGAATCGAACGACTAGCCGCGCGGAAAGGTATTCGCGCGTGGAGCGCAATCCTCTGGTGGTTCTCTCTGCCGTCGATGACGGCGTGGGTACGGTTGAGCCCGCGACCCGGGACAGGATCGTATCGACGTGGCGCAACGCTATCGAATCGCGGGTCGGGTCTATCGTAGTCGACACGAACGACGAGAAACTGAGGAAACGATTCGGCGGTTCCGACGCCTATTTTCTGCGCCCGGTGAGCGATCGCGACGAGATCCGCCACAACTACATGACACTTTCGGGCGCCGAGCGATTGGCCCGTCACGTGAACAAGTTCGACCGCTTCTACAACCACGATGTCGTGATCAACGTCTACGGTCATCTCGAAGTCTACTCCGAAGATGTGATTCGCGCGCTAATGTGGCCACTCGCCGACTACACGATCGACATCGCCGTGGTCGTGGAGGATTGGGACGATCCATCGCGGGACGACGAGACCGTAGGGGTCGCCGTCGAGTGGGCCGAACGCAGGCATGTTCACCATGTCGTCGGGTGTCAGGTAGGCCGGCCCACCGAGTTCAGCTACGACCCGGGTGCGCTTGGCGGCCCCCCCTGTCTTCGGCTGCTGCCTGTCTTTGCGTACAAACGGGCATCTCTGGATCGCTTCCTGCGTTTCGGACCCAGCCTGCGCGAACTGGAGGAGACGCTCGAGCCGCTTCGCGCGTTCGACATGGGGATGCGGGTCGGGGCCGTGCGCCTCGTGGAACGAACGAAGTAGGGGGTGCGGAGGCACGATACGAGCGCACGTACCGAAGCGCAACACGCGCTCAAACACGTGCATCGTTCTTCCCGTCGGCTATGGCCTCCGCCATCAGGCAATAGATTTCGAACATCATCTGAGCGCCGTTCAGGCCGGTGACTCCGGACGGGTCGAAGGGCGGCGAAACCTCCACCACGTCTCCCGCCACCACGTTCAGCCCGCGCAGGCCGCGCAGCATCTGCATCGCCTCGAAGGTATTGAACCCGCCGGCCTCCGGTGTGCCCGTACCTGGCGCGTACACCGGATCCAGTCCGTCGACGTCGAAGCTGACGTAGGCAGGCCCCTCACCCACCACCTCGCGCGCCTTGTCAATCACCGCGGCCAACCCCATGGCATAGAGGTCCTCGATGTGGATTACGGTCATGCCGTGCTCGTAGCTGAACGCCCATAGGGGCTCTGCGGGACCGCGAATGCCGATCTGGATCGTGCGCCTGGGGTCCAGCAAGCCTTCCTCAACCGCCCAGCGGAAGGGTCCGCCATGATGGTGCTTGTGCCCGAACAGTTCGGGACCGGTATCGCAGTGGGCATCGAAATGAACCATCCCGAGCGCTCCGGATCGCTTCGACAGCGCGCGCATGATGGGCAGGGTGATGGAATGGTCGCCCCCGGCCGACAACGGCGCAATTCCGGCGTCGACGACCTTGTGGTACCAGGCTTCGATTTCGGCGATCGCCCTGTCCAGGTCGTAGACCCCCTCTATGGGCACGTCGCCGAGGTCCGCAGACTTGACTAGCTTGTGGGGCTGCACGCCGGTCTGATGGTTGTAGGCCCCCATCAGGGTGGACTGGTCCCGCAGATGGCGCGGGCCGTGTCGCGCGCCCGGGCGATTGGTGACCGCTCCGTCAAAGGGCACGCCGATGAATCCGATGTCGGTGCCGGCCCAGTTTTCCGGCTTCTCCAGCAAGGGCCGGCGCAGGAAGGTCGCCACACCCGCGTATCGAAACCGAAACTTGTCGCCCCACGCCGCACGGCGCTCATCGGGTATGCCCGGCTCCCTGTCCTTGTCGTTGCTCATGGAAGTCCAACGTTGCCTTATCCGCTTTAGCTCGGACTGCATGGTACATTCTTCAGCGGATAATACTCGCAGGTCATCCTGGTCCGGCAGGGCCTCAGGCCTTTTCAAAAGTCGCGTGTCCGGATGGTTGGCGGTTGTCCCGGCGAGGCTGAGCGATGGGTCCGGTGCTGGACATGTGGTTTTTGCGGGGTGTCGCGCGTGTCGGCGCTCCAGCGCGCCCGGCTCCAGTCGATGTCCGCCAGGTCCTCGTGGATGTCCGGCCGTTCGCCCGGCAAACCGGTGGGAACATCGCCTATGCGCGCCTCGCGGCCTGGCGGCCATTGCCATGGCCGGCGGATGGATTGCGTTCGGGTCCGGGCGCGCGCGGACACGGCGCCGGAGGCGCGGGACATGCCGGCCGGCGGGGGCGTCGCGGCCCCCCGCCGGCCGGGTTCATGACGTGCCGCCCGGTTCCGTGGCTCCGCCGCCGGTATCGTCGGCGCCGTCCGCTCCCCCGGCGCGGGTGTCGCCCTCGAAGAGCAGCAGGTCGGCGCGGGCGGGCACGTAGGGCTCCCTCGCATCGGCGCAGATCATCCGGCCGGCGATGGGGCCGGCGTAGACGATCGTTTCGTCCTGCGGGCCGCTGTCGTAGGGGCCCGGGTGGTCGTACTCGGCGTACTCGTGGCCGGCGTCCGGGTGCGCCCTGCCGTCGTGGATGAAGCCGTCCGCGGAGCCGCCGTCCCGGGCGAAACCGCAGTTGCGGTATTTCCATCCCCCTTCCCAGTCCCCGTCCGCGTCCCACAGGCACATGTCCCAGCGTTGCCCGGTGTGCAGCTCGAAGGTGTGGACCGGCGTTTGCATGTCGCCCGTGGCGGCGGCGAGGGCTTCGGCCCGCGCGTGGGCGGTATCGGCGAGTGGCCAGCAGAAGTGCTCGCCGTAGCCGTACCCGGCCAGTTCGCGGCCGGCGAAGGCCTCCACCGGAGCCTCCGGTTCCACCGCCTCCACGCCGGATTGGCCGAAGGCAGGGGAGCCGAGGATGAGGACGGGCGCGGCCGCGATGCCGGCGGCGGTGCGGTTCATGGCGGTCATTCGGTGTCCTCCTTCCCGGTGTTGTCGGGGTTGTCGGGCGCGATGCGCAGTCGCCAGGCGCCGCCTCCGGCGGCTGCTTCGGCGGGAACGACGCAGGCCATCAGCCCGGGCGAGCGCTCCACGGACAGTTCCTCCCGGCCGGCGCCCCGGACCAGGCTCGCGTGTTCGGGCAGCGCGCCGCCCGCGCCGCGGCAGGAGGCGTAGGCGGGGGCGGCCCTCCAGTTCGGGTCCGGCGCCCACAGGCACAGGTCGAAGTCCCGCTCGCTGTCCAGCCGGTAGGCCAGGCGCGCGCTCTCCCCGAGCGCGTCCAGTTCGGCGGCCCCGGGCACGAAGCAGTACGGCGAACCGATGGCGCGCGCGCGCCGGCCGATCACCGGCGGATGGGCGCGGCGGTTTTCCCGGCCCGGTTCCGCGGCCGGGCCCGGGACGCCCGGGACCGCCGCCGGCGCCCCGCCATGGCCCGGCGGGACGTGCCGTCCGGGCGCCTCCCCGGATGCCGTCGGCGGGCCGCGCTCCCCCTCCCCGCCGCCGGAACCCGCCGCCGGCGCCCCGTCATGGCCCGGCGGGACGCCGCCGCCATGCTCCTGCGCCGCCGGCCCCGCCGCCTCCGCCTCCGCCTCCGCGCCCTCGTGGTTCTGGATGGTCAGGGTGAGCGCGCCGGAGGCGCCCGTCAGATGCTTCATCCAGGACGCCTGCACCTGGCACGTCTGGCCCTGGGGACACAAGGTGTGTTGGCCGTGCGTGACCGTGGCGGTGTAGGGGATGTTCTCGTACGCCTGGACCTCGATCCCGATCGTCTCGCCCGAATCCTCGTGCGCGTCGTCGAGGACGGCGACCGTGAAGCTGGCGCTCCTCTGGCCCGCGGGGATCTTCAGCAGCGCGCCGGCCTGGATGGAACCGGACGAACCGGACGAGCCCCCGCCGAACCAGAAGCCCCGTTCCACGCCGTCCGGCGCCGGCGTCCAGTAGTCCGCCCCGGACGCCAACGCCCGGCTGCCGTCCCCCCTCGGCGTGCCGGGGGGGAGCTGGACATGCGGCCGGGCGCCCGGCCAGTTGCCCTCCCCCCAGGTCGCCGTGCCGCGGAGCAGGACGTTCAGCTGCACCTCGTTGCTGTATATCCTGCCCACCGTCGCCGTCACCGTGACCGGGCCGCCGCCCTCGCGCGGCGCGGTGTCGGTGGCGCTCAGGGTCAGGGAGTCCGGCGGCGGCTCCACCGTCGGATCCACCAGACTCACCGAGACTTGCTGGTTGTCGCTCCATTGCGGGTTGACGCCGGTCCATTGGTGAGTTCCTCCAACGCCGAAATCACCAAGGGTCAACCGCGTAGGGCCGAGATGCAACACCAGCCCGGCAAGCTTCGCGCGTGGTGTCGGCTCGATGTCCATCAGAAACCGATTAGTGGAAGAGATGTGAGACAACCGTGCGATTTGATAGGTCACACCGTTGTACTCGAAGTCATCGTCCGTGAGCGCCGAGGAGCAGGGAACTTGGGTAGCGGCAACCTCGCAGCCGAAATAAATGCCGTCCCTACCGACTGTCAGCGTCGCCGACCAGATGGGGGTCTGCGCCGCGGCGGGCGCGGCCGCGAACAGGCCGAGCGCGCCGAGCAGCAGCGCGAGGACGGGGAGGAGGGCGGGGCGGCACCACGGAGACCCGGCCCGGCGCGAGACCGCCGGAGCGGCGCCATGGCCGCCGGTCAGGCCGGTCTGCAAGGTGGGATGTGAGAGGGGGTTGCGCGCCCGCCCGCGAGGGGCGGCGGCCGGTTCAGGCGGGCCGGCCTCCCGCCGCGCGCACCTCATCGCTCGGCGCTCGGCGCTCGGCGCTCGGCGCTCGGCGCTCGGCGCTCGGCGCTCGGCGCTCGGCGCTCGGCGCTCGGCGCTCGGCGCTCGGCGCTCGGCGCTCGGCGCTGATTATACCGCGCCTGTCAACCCCTGCAACGAAACGAACGTTTGATGTCATGACCCGCCCCTCGATACACCGGCAATCAATGCGGCGTGGAAGGAATTTGAACAGAATCCGCCTGCGAATTCAAGACCGACCGCCCCGGCCGCGGGCCTGTTCGAAAGTCGCGGTGCGGTTCTCCCGGTGACGCGGGCCGATGGGTCCGTCCGGGACGCGTTGCCGGAGTGGAGGCGTCGCCGGCCGGTCCGGGGCGGCGGCGTGGTGGCGGTTCGCCCGGGGGAGGCGATCGAAGCGGCCCGTCGCGCGCACGATGGAGACCGCGGCGTTGCGGCGGCGCACGATGGAGACCGCGGCGTTGCGGCGGCGCACGATGTCCGGCAGTTCGCCGGGGCCGGCCTGCCCGGCGCCGGGCGAGGTGGGGCCGCGGGCGGTCTCGCGGGCGCGTTCCCCGGTCTCGGGCACGGCGCGCCCGCGCTCCACGCGCGGCGCCCCGTCCAGCCGCGCGGCGAACTCCCCGAACGCGCTCGCACCGCGGTGCCCGGCCAGCCGCGCCGCGGCCGCGATCGTCGGATGGCGCGCCAGGCTGTTGGGCGGCATGACTTCATCCCTCCCCGTCCATGGCCTCAGGCTATACGCCCCGACTTTTGAATAGCCCTGGGCAGGGCCTCAAGGCTATTCCGGTTGGCCGCCTGCTCCGCCTGTAGGTCAAATCATGAAAACAATGAAAGCAATTCCAGCCACGCTTTTGACGATCGCTATGCTCGCCTCGTGCGCGGACGGCGGGGATGGGGCGCCGCCCGGCGAAACAGCCGAGCCGGTTCGCTCGCTCGCCGCCGACGAATATTACGACAAGGTCCACGGCACCTGGCTGGGGGCCGCAGTTGCGGGTGCGTTGGGGATGAGCGTTGAGGGAATGCACAAGGACGACCTCAAGACCTATCTCACTGAGCTGGGGCAATGGCCGCTGGCCGACTACATCAGGCGGCTTCCGCCGCAGCGTAACCCGAACGCCAGGCAATGGTACACGGCGGAAGACTGGGGTCCGGCGGGGTTCGGTCCCGACGATGACTCGCTCTACCAGATCGCGAACCTGTTGCTGCTCGAGGAGATGGGTCCGGAGATCACGAGCCAGGATATTGCCGGCAAGTGGCTCGCGTCGTTCTCGGTCTTCGAAGCCCGGAACGCCGGGCGCGCGGTGAGAGTGGCGGAGGAGCGCCTGAAACAGGGCATCATGCCTCCGGAGTCCGGCCAGCACGAACTGGGCGAGTTCATGGGGGGCCAGATGAAGGGCGAATTCTGGGGCTACGTTCTGCCCGGGAACCCCGAAGCAGCCGCGGAGTACGGGCGCATCGACGCAGAAGTTGCCTTCCACACCAACGGAGTCTACGGCGAGATGTTCATGGCGGCGCTGACAGCCGAGGCCTTCTTCGAGTCGGACCCGGTGAAGCTGCTGGAAGCAGGGCTTGCCGTCATTCCGGAGGACTCCGACTACGCCCGCTGCATCCGTGATGTCATGCAATGGCACGAGCAATGGCCGGACGATTGGGAAAGGACGCACGGGCAGATCGACGCCAGGTGGGCTCCGGAGGGTGACACGAATCGCCGGGTCTTCCCGAACAATGCGGTCAACGCGCTGGCACTGCTCTACGGCGATGGCGATTTCGACAAGACGATCACAATCGCCGTCATGGCCGGCTGGGACACGGATACGAACGCGGGCGACGTCGGACCGGTGATGGGGATTGTGCTCGGGCCGGACGCAATAGCTGAAGAGTGGACGAATCCCATCGAGAACACCTTGCGCAGTGACGTGGAAGGCGCCCAGGAGTGGCAGATCGATGAGTTGGCGCGGCGCACGGCCGCCGTGGGAACGATGATGACGGCCGCGAAATCCGACGGCCTCGTTGAAATCATGCCCGAGTAGAGGGCTGTCTGACGGCTGGCTAACCGCGCTGGCGTTCCCGGCTGCCGGCGAACTTCCCTGTCGTCCGTATCCGCTTCCACCACACCACGAATCCCGTGCAAAAGAGTATTGCCGGCAGGAGGCCGAGGACCACCCAGAGGGTGCGAATGCCGAGCCCGCCGAAGCGGCCGAAGTGCCAGTCGATGAGGAGCAACAGGATGCCCTCGCCCGGCCGCTGGAAATCCGTTGGATCGTCATCGAAGGTAGTGAAGAACCACTCGAAGGGCTCGGGAAAGGCAAAATAGATGCCGGTAATCGCCCAACCGAAAAGCAGGACGAAGCCCCAGAGTCCGGCCGCGCTGTGGAGATGCCAGAAGAACCGCCGCGTCCGGGATGGCCGTACGACGATGACGCTACGGGACCAGCGCCGCCGACCGGGCCACCAGATGACGGCGCCCGTGAGCACCATGACCATCAGCAGAATGGCGAAGACGCCGTTGATATCGCGGCCCACGGACCCGGCCAGAAGGTTGTTGTGCAGATCGACCAGCCACTCCACGATGCGCAGCGTCAGGGGGTATCCGGCGTCGAAATTACCGTCAGGCGGCATCAGCCAGCGGGTGAGTTCGCGCCGAAATACGACGGCGCTCCCGGACAGGCTGATCATGAGAATGTAAAGGCCGGTGGCGATCCCCACCCACAGATGAACCAGGTACAGGGCGCGGCGAAAGGGAACACTCTGCGGTTGATCCAGCCATGTCCGCCGCCGGGGAGCCATCAAAGGCTATTTGCCTTTGCCGTCACTCCTGGAGTTCAGGGCGAAGGAATCGAATGGTCTCCATCAGTACCGGTTGAAAGGCCGGGAGCCTGGCGTTGAAAAACCCGTGGCCTACTTCGGGGAAGCGGCTTAGCTCGCAATGATTCCCCGCGGCAATCATTGCCTCGCAGAATGCCTCACTTTGCGCAATGGGTACGGTGGCGTCGTCTTCGCCGTGGAAAATGATGGTTCGGGGAGCGCCAGCCTCGATGTGCTCAATTGGCGACACGGCTACTACGTCGCCCCCGATCAAGTCGTTCAATCGTTGGATGTTATTGACATCCCCCACGTCAGTCACGGGATTGTAGAGAACCATGGCCGAAGGACCGGTGTCCGAATGCTCGGCAATCGTGCCGACGGTGGCTGCAAGGTGCCCACCGGCCGAACCGCCACTGACGACGATGCGTGCCGGATCGATGCCCAATTCGCCGGCATTCTCCTGTGCCCATCGAAAGGCGGCGAACGCGTCCGCCATGCTGTCCTGGATGGTGCTGTCGTGGCTGCCACGGACGCGATACTCCATCGCCATGGCGACGAATCCCAACTCGGCGAGCGGTTCGGCAAAGGGATAGAACTGCTGTGGGGATCCACCCACCCAACCGCCGCCGAAGTAGAACAGGATGGCCGGATGCGGTGGTTCGCCGGTACTGGGCTCGAACACGTGGGCGCGTAACGTAACGTCCCCAATCGTGGCGTAATCGATCAGCGCCGAAGGCTCCGGCACGGGAGGCGGCTCCGGGCTGTCCTGGGCGAAGGACTCTGCGGCCACCAGGGCAAGGGCCGCAGCGACTAATGCCGATTGCTCAATCGAAAGCCTGGGCGGGTGCTTTTGCGTTCTGGTCATGGGCGATTCCTCGGGATCGGTTACGCGGTTGCGTTGCAAGAATGTCACCGCGTCTGTCGATTACTCACAAACCACGCCGTCGCCGTCCCTGTCGGCCATGTAGGGATAGGCCGCATGATTGCGCCGGACAGGAGCGATTCCGTGGGCGCCGGCTTCGGCGCAGGTAATGCGCCCGTTGCCGTTATCGTCGAACTGTGCCCGGTTCGGTTATGTGCCGAGTCGCTGGCAGCCCATTGATTGTCAAAGTCGGTTCGATCGGCAAGGGCACATAACTTTCGGTCGACAATCTCCCCTCGTTTCATGAACAGGAGAGATTGTGATGTTGGAAAAATACTTCCTCAAGCCCGAGACGCTGGACCGGGTCCGCAACTGCTGGTTGGGCGAACCGATCGAGAAGTATGTCGTATGGATGACCGAGCAAGGGTTTGCGCCCAGCTCCGTTCGTCGCCGTGTGCCGGTGCTCACGCGTTTTGCCGGATTCGCTCACGACGCCGGAGTCGACAACTTCGAAGAGCTGCCGGGGCTGGTTGATGGGTTCGTCGAAGATTGGGTCCGGACCCGTCGCCGCAAGGGCCGCACCAAGGAGGCCAAACGCCACATCGCCAACGTGGCGCGGGTTCCGGTGCAGCAGATGCTCGCCCTGCTGCTGCCGGACTACGAGAGACCTCGGGCGGCACCGCCGACAATACCCTTCGCGGACACGGCTCCCGGGTTTTTCGATTTCCTTCGCCGGGAACGCGGATTGCAGCCCACTTCGCTCGCGCTTTACCGGTGCAATCTCCGGCGCCTGGAGCGATTCCTTCAACGGATCGGACTGGACGACATCGCGGCGCTGTGTCCGACAGTGCTCAGCGCGTTTACCATCGAGACCGGCCGCTGTCTTTGCAAGGCGGCGGTGGGTGCGGCATGCGCCCATGTCCGTGTCTTTCTGCGCTACCTTTATCGGGAAGGATTGATCGCCCGCGACCTGAGCACCAGCGTCGACAGCCCTCGCCATTACCGGTTATCGCGCGTGCCGAGATCGATTTCCTGGGACGAAGTCAAACGCCTGCTGGAGACCGTCGAGCGGCGCAGCGCGTCGGGCAAGCGCGACTACGCGATCCTGCTGTTGCTGGTGACCTACGGGTTGCGAGCCAGGGAAGTCGCCGCATTGACGCTGGACTCCATCGATTGGCAACGCGGCCGGTTGATGGTTCCGGACCGCAAGGCGGGACACAACACGGCCTTTCCGCTGTCCTCCGCGGTCGGGGAAGCGATCGTGGATTATCTTCGCCACGCTCGGCCCGAGAGCGCGGAGCGCGCCCTGTTCCTGTGCTTGAGGCCGCCGTTCAGGCCGATCGGCTTTGCCGTGGTCTCGGCGCGCTCGGGCCGGCACCTGCGCAATGCCGGGATATCGGTTGCCCGTCCCGGCTCGCACACCCTGCGCCATGCCTGTGTGCAACGGCTCGTGGACGCGCGGTTCCCTCTCAAAACCATAGGCGACTACATCGGGCATGGTGACCCGAAGTCCACAGAGGTCTACTCAAAGATCGATCTGGAAGCGCTTCGGGACGTGGCGCTCGGGGACGGGGAGGCGGTGCTATGACGACACCATACGCCTTTCGGAGCGTTCTGGGCGGGGAGATCGGCCGATTCCTGTCGCATCACCGGGCGCTGGGCAAGCGATTCGACAACGAGGAAAGCGCCCTGAAGCTGCTGGACCGGTTCCTGTTCGAGCACGGCGCCGGGAGCCTCTCGGATATCACGCCGATGTTGCTGGAGAGTTTCCTGGCGTCGCGGCCCCGCACCCGGGCACGCAGCTACAACCATCTGCTCAGCGTGTTGCGACGGCTGTTTCGCTGGCTGGTCGCGCAGGACGTTCTGGCGGCATCGCCGCTGCAGGCCCGCCCGCGCCGATCGACTCAGCGGCGCACGCCGTTCCTGTTTCAACCGGCGCAGGTCAAGCGGCTTCTCGGGTGCGCGGCCAACCTCCGGGACTATCGCCCCCGGGGGTGGCACAGGGGGCCCACCTACCGCATGATCTTCGCGCTGATGTACGGGCTGGGCTTGCGAGTGGGCGAGGTCTCGCGGCTGTGTCACCAGGACCTGGACCCGGAGCGTCGTTGCCTGCACATCCGGCGGACCAAGTTCCTCAAGAGCCGCCTGGTGCCGTTCGGGCCGCGAATGGGGGATGCGCTGGAGGATTACCTTCGTGTCCGCTGGCCGCATGCGAGGCCCTCGCCCTCGGATCCGCTGTTCACGCTGACCGAAGACGCGACGGCGCCCATTTGCCCGCAGTCGGTCAGTCAAGTGTTTCAGCGCATCGTGCCGGAGCTGGATCTGACGGTGCCCGCCGGCGTCTCCCCGCCGCGATTGCACTGCCTGCGTCACTCCTTCGCCGTGTCCACCTTGCTGGGCTGGTATCGGGAAGGCGTCAATCCGGCGGCTCGCCTGCTGCACCTGTCCACCTTTCTCGGCCACGTCAGCCCAGTCTCGACCGCCGTCTATCTGACCGTCACCGCGGAACTTCTGGAGCAGGCCAATGGGCGGTTCGAGCGGTTCGCGGCGCCGAGCCTGAAGGGGGTGCGGCCATGAGAACGCCGACACTGGGAGCGCTGCTGCAAAGCTACTTCGAAGATCACCTGAAGTCGCAAAAGGGGTTGCGCCCGGCCACGATCGGCAGCTACCGCGATGCCATCGTGCTGTTTCTGTCCTTCGTGGCCGAAGACCGGCGCTGCCGACTGACCCGGTTGCAGGTTCCGGACCTGACGGCCGAACGCGTCGGGCGGTTCCTCGATGCACTGGAAACGCAGCGCGGCAACCATGTCCGCTCGCGCAACCAGCGCCTGGTCGGTCTGAGGAGTTTCTTCGATTACCTCGCCCGGCGGGTGCCGCAATCGTGGCAAGAAGCCGAACGGGTGGCCGGCATTCCGGCGAAACGGGCGGCGCCCGCCCGAACGCACTATCTGGAACTGGATCAGATCGAGGCGATGTTCGCCACGATGAACCCAGCCGGTGCGTTGGCGCTCAGGGACCGGACACTGTTGCTCTTCCTGTACAACACGGGCGCCCGTGTGCAGGAGGTCGCCGATCTGCGTCTGGCCAATCTGGAGCTGGACCGGCATCGGGTGCATCTGCACGGCAAGGGAGACAAGTGGCGGGTGTGCCCATTATGGAAGCGGACGGTCTCGCTGCTGAGTGAGCTGCTCGGGTCCTTCGCCGCGTCGGACGAAGATCGGCCGGTCTTCGTGTCCCAGCGCGGACAGGCGCTGACCCGCTTCGGCATCTACAAGATCGTGCGTCGCCACACCGCGCAACTCGTTCAGGCCGGACCTCGCGCAACCAAGCGAGCGATATCTCCCCATGTGATCCGCCACAGCACGGCAGTCCATCTTCTGGAGTCCGGCGTGGAACCCAATGTCATACGGGACTGGCTGGGACATGTCAGCGTGGAGACCACCAATCGCTACGCAGAGATCACCATCGCCATGAAGGAGAAGGCGCTCGAAGCGTGCTCGCCACCGTTACATTCCGACGGGGCACGCCGCAAAGGCGCAATTTGGCGGGATGATCCGACGCTGCTGAAGTGGCTGAAGTCGCTTTGAAGATTATGTGTCCAGCAATACGGGCGCCGCCACGTATTTCATGCACTTGCCAGCGACTCGGCACATAACCGAACCGGGCACAGTTCGTCGAAAATGTGGCGCGCCACATTTTCGACGTAGAGCGCCAGTGGATCACCGGTTGAAATTGCCGGCGCGTCGGCATTGTCGCGTAACCCTGCCGCAGTAGCCGATGAGGGGGCCATCACGCTTTCTGAGGTTCGCCTCACCGGGATCTCGATGGTTTCGTCGCACCAGCCCTGCCGGGTACCGCCGTCGTAGGGACGGCCATAACCGTTGACAATCAACAGGTCGGAAAGGCTTTCGCCGCCGTGCAAATAGACATGTGCCAGCACGCGCCCTCCGTACAGGTCGTTATCGACCTCGGTGAGCGTGACCGACTCATCGAGCAACAACTCGCGGACATAATCACGGGCGGCAACCGCCAGGCGTTTCTCCTGGTCGCAGGCGCCCCTGATTTCCGGCGTGTCCACGTTTCTGACCCGCACGCTGCCGGTCCAGCCAATGTCCGGCCAGACTTCGGCGTCCACGGTAAACGTGTCGCCATCGTAGACATTCGTCACCAGGGCGGTGACCGAAGTCTGGGTCCAGGCCGCACCGCAGCAGCAAAAAATGCTCAAAATGGCCAGAAAGTGGACTGGTTTCATTTCGTTGCCGTGAATTAAGCTGCGCGGTTGCCTCCGAAGGTTAAGCCTTGCACGGCGCCGAAGCAATTGCAGCCATGACGACGCGCAGGCCGATGTGCGAATCGAGGCGCGGTACGAGTTTGCGCAGTTTCGACGCAATTTCAGCTATTGCGGCCGCTCGGTCACAATGCGGCAAACGCCTTGCCGATCCTCTCCAGCGCATCGTCGGTGTCCTGCCGGGTCAGGGCATCGGTCACGACAAAGCGGGTTCCTCCGCCGACAAGTACCCGGTTTTCGAGCAGCAGCTCGTTGAAGCGGGCGAGCTTTTCCCAGTCTGCGCCGGCCAGTTCCGCGGGAGTGTACGCCGCGTCGCGATCAAGGAAATTCAGGTGAAACACGCCGCGCGGCCCCTGCAGAAAAACCGGGTGACCATGCCTGCGGCCGATCGCGCGAATGCCCTCTACGAGTCGCGCCTGCGAAGCGTCGATCCGCCGAAAGAACGCGCCCTCATCGCGGCTGAGCATGTCGAGGTTGGTCAAGGCGGCGGCTACGGCGAGTGGAAACGAATTGAACGTGCCGCCTGCAAGCACCGTATCGTCATGCAGCACGTGCATGATTTCCTTGCGCCCCGCGACAACACCCAACGGCATTCCGCCAGCCAGGGCTTTGGCAAGAACCGCCAGGTCGGGCGTCACATCGAACACTTTCTGAGCGCCGCCCAAGCCTACGCGAAATCCGGTAAAGACCTCATCAAAGCAAAGCAGCACGTCATACTTGTCGCACAGAGCGCGCGCCGCCTGGAGGTAGCCGGGCCTGGGGGGGCAACATCCATGGTTGAGCATGATCGGCTCCATGAGCACGAGCGCAATCTTGGTCGCATAACGGTCCAGAGCAGCGGCCAGCGCATCCTCATCGTTCCAATCGATCATGAGTGAGCCGCAGTGGGTCCCTGGCGCGAGGCCTGCCGTGTCCATGTCGGTCGGCCTTGGATGCGGCAGTCCGTCCATGTCCGGCGGAACCGCTCCGCCGTAAACGCCGTCCATCCAGCCGTGATAGTGCGACAGGAAGCGCAATACATAGGGCCTGCCCGTATGGGCACGGGCAATACGCATGGCAAGCTGCACCGATTCCGAGCCGGAGATTCCAAAGCGCACCCACTCTGCGCAGGGCACGAATTCGACGATCCGCTCCGCCAGTTCGACTTCCAGCGTTGTCTGGGCCACTGTGGACCCGATGGAAAAAAGCCGATCCGCTTGTGCCTTGATCGCTGCCAGATATTCCCGGCGGCTGTGCCCGTGGATCGCGGGCCCCATTCCGGCGACAAAGTCTATGTAGTCGTTGCCGTCGACATCGCGATAACGGGCACCGTCGGAATGATCGAAGAACAAAGGGACACCCTGCGCTCCGCGCCTAACATTGCTGCTTTTGCCGGGCATGACCCGTGCCGCCCGTTCCATCCAGTGCGCGCTGAGAGTTCCGGTCGCGCCAGGAGAACCGCTGCTCATCGAAACTTCCGGAAATCCTGCGATTGCACTACAGCGCTACCACCACCGACTTGGTCTCGGTGTATTCCTCGACACCGAGACGGCTGCCTTCCCGACCCCAACCCGACTGCTTGAAGCCGCCGAACGGCAGTGCCTCGTCGAGCATGATGGGTGTATTCACCCATACAATGCCGGCCTTGACCTGGGCAGCCAGAGCGTGCGCCCGGCCGATGTCCTGCGTCCAGATCGTTGCTGCGAGCCCGTAATCGGTGTCGTTTGCAAGCGCGGCTATCCCTGTAATGTCTGTCGCGTCGTCGAACTCGGATACCGTTAGCACAGGACCAAACACCTCGTCACGGACGAGTGAGATGTCCTGATCGGACGTGACTGCAATCGTCGGCTCGAAAAAGTAGCCGCGATCTCCTGAACGTGAGCCACCGGTGACGATATCGACACCGTCCTCGCGGCCGGCCTCCACGTAGCGCGTAACCCGCTGCAGTTGCCGCGCGGACACCAGCGGCCCCAGTTCGGTATCGGGGTCCAGTCCGGGCCCGATCCTGACGCTCCTGGCGGCGTTGGCGACGCGATCAACCACCTCCGGGAATACCTTTTTGTGGGCGAACAACCGCGTGCCCGCAAAACACATCTGGCCGGAGTTGAGCATGACAATCTCCGCGGCGTTGGCTGCGGCCGTTGCCACATCGGCGTCGTCGAGAATCAGAACAGGCGACTTGCCTCCGAGTTCGAGCGAAACCTTTTTGAGGTTCCCCGTCGACGCCTCGACGATGCGCTTGCCGGTTTCTGTGGATCCCGTGAAGGCGACCTTGTCGACACCCGGGTGTGAGGCCAACGCGGCCCCGGCAACGTTGCCAAGGCCGGTAATGACGTTGACAACGCCGGGCGGAAATCCCGCTTCCTGCATCAATTCCGCATAGCGCAACGTGGTCAGGGGCGTTTCCTCAGCCGGCTTGATGATGATCGTGCAACCCGCCGCGATCGCAGGAGCCAGCTTTGCCGTCGCCATGATCAACGGCACGTTCCAGGGGACAATCGCTGCAACCACCCCGATCGGCTCACGAACGCTGTAGGCATGGAACGCGGGTCCGATCACACCCTCGCCCCGCTCATCGGGCCAGGATACCGGGACCGTGGTGCCCTCGATCTTGGTGCACCAGCCCGAGTAGTATCGCAGCGTTTCGGCTGAACCCTCGACATCCAGGAGCTTCGCTATTCCAACGGGTTTGCCCTGGTTGAGCGCTTCCATCTCGGCCAGTTCGTCCGCATGCAGGTCCAGCAGATCCGCCAGTTTCCACATCATCTTCGCGCGGTCCGAAGGCGGCCCGTACCGCCAGGACTGCGACTCGAACGCCTCCCGCGCCGCCGCAACGGCCCGGTCGACATCTTTTTCGTTGCCCTGAAAAACAGTTGCGATCACTTCGCCGGTAGCGGGATTTTCCACCTCGCTGGTCATGCCATCGGACGAATCAACCCACCGGCCGCCGATGAACAACGGTCTGGGTACAGCGAGAAAATCTGCGACGGCAGTGCTCAATCGTTCAGGCTGACTCATGGCGTTGCGCCCTTTTCCTTCACGAGGTAGTGCGCCCTTCTAACGGGCGGCAGGATGGTCGCCAGCGCAACGAACATGCAGACGATCCCGAGCAGGAGGACGTTACCCAGAGATGCTTCGGTGACAAGACTGGCGGCAAACAAGGGGCCCACCGACACGCCCAGGAACTGCATCGCCGTACCGTAGACTATGACCCGTCCCGACGGGTCGAACATCGCCAGTGCACCCAGCAGATAGGGATGTGTCATGTTCCAGAGGAACTGGTACGCACCGGATATGAGCACGAATCCCAGAAATGCGTGTGTACCGAACAGGAAGGCGATCACGCCGATAGACAGCCCGATTCCCAGGAGCAAGGCGACATCCTTTCGGATCAGGCGGGAAAAAACCACGACCGAAAAGGCTCCCGCCAAACCGAAGAACTGCGAGATCGACAAGGCGTTACCGACGGCCTGTTCGGAAATTCCATAACGGATACCGAAGCGGGCGAAGTATGTCCAGACCGCCATTTGTCCGATGAAGTACAACAGCATGGTGGCAACGGCCATTCCCTTGAAATGGAATGGCAGATCGATCGCGTTCGGGTCGCCTTCTGCATCGCGTTTTCCCTGGTCGGGCAGGTTCCGAACCACAGGGAGACCGCAAAGCCCAAACGCAGCGAAGAACAGGAACGCGCCGCCAATTCCGAACTGCGCGTAAATCATGGGAATAATCGGGAACACGACAGCGCCGTAGAGCAGAACGAAGAACAATGCCCAACCGAAGTTCCGGTTCTTGCGCAACGTCAGGCCAATCATGGCGTAGCTCACGACCACGATGATTCCGCCCCCGAGGCCCGCAAAAAATCGCAGCATGTAGAGCAGCAATATATTGTCGGCAAGAATCGACGCCAGATTGGCCAGAACCATGGCAACAAGGCTGACTCCCATGAGCACGCGCCAGTTCAGCCTTGAAACAAGCAATGTCAGCGCGACTGCCGCGACAAACATTCCGCTTGTCTCGACGGTTGCCAGAAAGCCTGCATCCCGTTCACTGAAACCGAGCTGCTCAACATAGCCGTTAACGAGCGCCGGCAGGATGATGATCGTCTGGGGACCGATCGTGTGCACCAGCAGCAGCGCGAACAGCACCCTGAATGAATTGATGTCGTACCGCCCGCTTCCCGCCCTGCCGAATACGGCTGCCATGATCTTCACTCCTCACCCTGTACAACGGAAGCGGTCGTAATCGATCTTTTCGGTCCACTGTGGCGAGACGCGTCGCCGCCAGTATTCGCGGCGAATTTCTCGCGTCATGGGCCCCATCGTGCCCTTACCAATCCGACTGCCGTCCAGCGTCGCGACGGCGAATATCCCACCCGCGGACGAGGTAACGAAAATCTCGCTGCTGTCGGCGATCTGATGCGGCGGAATGTCACCGGTCGACGTTTTGACACCCAATGACTCGGCAATCTCCAGCACGGTGCGGCGTGTCATTCCGTGCAGGCAATCGCGAGCCGGTGTGCGGAGGCAACCGCCGACTACAACAAACACGTTGAAGCCGACGCCCTCGGCGAGGCAGCCGTCTCGAGTCAGCAGCAGCGCGTTCTGGGCGCCCCGGTCCGCGGCTTCGATACGTGCCTGTATCAGGTCGCCCCAATGAAAGTTCTTGGCAGTCGATTCCACACTGGATGCAGGAATGCGCGGTACCTTGCTGATCACAAGCGATAGCCCCCGCTCAAGTTGTTCGGGTGTGCCCAGTCTTGGCAGTTCCTGCGACCAGCCGTAGAAGCGGCTCCGAAACATTGTGGGGTCGCGAATCTCCGCGGACGGCGGAACACCACGTGTCGCGCACACATACAGGATCCCCTCACGCAATTCCGACCGCGCTGCCAGATCGTGGCAGATATCGGCAATTTCGGACCGGGACAGCGGCTCTGTGAGCCGCCACTTGCGCATACTTTCAGCAAACCGCGTCAAGTGGTCGCCGAGCCGAAAAATCAGACCGTCGGCAAAAGGGATACCGTCGTAAACCGCGTCACTCTTGTTGAAGCCCCAGTCGAGCAATGGCACGCAGGCGTCATCGAGAGAAGTGAATCGACCGTTCACCCAGGCACAGCCGCGATTCGCAGGCTCCTGCGCCGATCTGGAATATTCACCGGGAGAAGTCACTGCAACGCATCGCCACCTAGTTGCGATCCCAAAGCAGCCGAGCCTCTCGCCGCCTGGCTTCGATGTGCAAACGCATCTCCAGTTCCGCGAGCGACCTGTCACGCCGCTCGATGGCATCGACAAGCCGTCGATGTTCCTCGTTTGCGGCGACGCTCTCCGTTGAAGTTCCCAGCTTCAGGTACAGGGTCTGCGGAAAATCCACAAGGCGTTCGATCAGGTCTCTCAGCGTGCGGTTGCCGGACATCTCGTGGACCTTGCGGTGGAAACGCGAATTCGTGTCGAGATAGGCGAGATCGTCATCCATCTCGCCTGCCATTTCATCGACCAGCACACGAAGTTCCGCAACATCCTCGTCAGTTGCCTGTGTAGCCGCCAGACCCGCGCTGTAGCTCTCCAGCATTGCAAGAATGTCGTACATCTGTTCGGCGTGGGTTGGCGATACGTCAGCAACGAAGCTTCTGCGCGTATCGCCGATCTCAACGAAGCCGTCGTTGGCCAAAGCCTGCAGGGCATATCTCACCGAAGTTCGCGACATGTCGAACTGTTCCGCGAGCTGTTCCTGACGAAGCTGCGTGCCGGGAGGAAATATTCCATTCAGTATCGCCTTGCGAATCCTCCGGTACGCATGATGTTGCGCAGTCGACATCAGTTCGATCCCTCGATTACAGGCCCAGGGTTCATCAGCATACCGCCTGGCTGGAATCCATGATCAGAACGGGTTTGATCACATCACCGCCAACACCGGTCGCCACCGCCTCGTTGATACTCTCCAGGCGCCAGGTACGCACGGCGCTTGCGACCGGGAACTCCCCTTCGCGCCACAATTGCAGCATTCTGGGCAGTATTCCGGCCGGGCTGCTGGACCCGAACGAGATCGCCTTGACGGTCGCCCCGCGAACAAACAACGGAAATGGCTTGAACGAGAATTCTTCCATCGGTGCCGGCAGCGTCGCATAGGCCATCTGGCCCCCGGTAGCCAGACTGTCGACGGATGCTTCAAACGCCTGCCGATTGCCGGTTGAATCCACGACGTGGGAAAAACCCCGCGGCAAGTTCGTTCCACGCCACGCGGCCAAATCCTCGTGCCGGGGATTCAATGCCTCGGTCGCGCCGAATTCAATTGCCGCGTCCAGTCGGCGGGACACGAGGTCCACTGCGACAATGCGCCCGCATCCTGCGATCCTTGCGCCGGCAACGGCTCCCAGTCCTACCGCGCCCGCGCCATTGACCAGCAGCGTGGAATCCGCATCGATATCAAGCAGATTCCAGGCGGTGCCCACTCCTGTCATGAATCCACACGGAATGGCCGCCGCCACATGCCAGGGCACATCGTCGGCAATGGGCACAACGCAGCGCGCGGGCGTAATGGCGTGCCGCGCGAAAGACGATTGTTGAAAGAACGCAGCGGCCAGCGGCGTGCCATCGGCCGCGAATGCCGTCGTGCTGCCATCTTCCCGTGTCCCGCCGAAGGTCAGCTCCCAACCCGCGTCGCAATGGTACGGTTGGCTGCTCCGGCACGGATGGCAGTGTCCGCAGAATCCGTAGCCGAGTATCACCCGGTCTCCGCGCTTGACAGCATTGACCCGAGAGCCGACGTCGGCGACAACCCCGGCGCCTTCGTGGCCGAGAATGCACGGCGGTCCCATCAAGGCAGTAGCCTCGACATCCATGCCGCAAATGCCGCACGCCATGATCTCAACCAGAACCTCGTCGTCCTGGAGCGTGTCGAGCCGCACTGGCTCGATCTCGAAGCCCGAGTCGTGCGAGTGAACTACAGCAGCCGTCGTTTGAATGCTCAGGTTCCAGCCTCCGGGCAGATATACTCGATGCGGCGCCCGCCCAGCAGGCAAGCTCTTGGCAATTACGCACTCGGCTCAGTTACATGTCCAATCCGATGGTCACGCCAAAGGTCATCGGATCGGCCGGGTAACCGAGGTTGCTCGTTCCGATGTCTTCGAATCGGTGGAAGTAGAGTTCATCGGTCAGGTTCTTGCCCCAGACTGAGAATCGATATTGCGCATCGGGACCGAATCTGTACTCGAGCTGGGCGTTGACTACCGTATAGGCAGGATCCATCGAGTAAATTCTGGTCTCCTGAGTATCGATGATATGGAACTCCCGGGAGGACGAATAGCGGCCATCGACACGTGCGGACAGAAGGTTGCCGTTGGCCAACTCAACTTCCCTGGCAACTCCGAAATTGATGGACGTCTCCGGCGCGTTGTTGAGATTGCGCCCTTCTTCAATCGCCAGGACCCCACCGGTCACCTCGCTCAGGCTATCCCTGGTGACCGTGCTGTTGAGAAGACCCACACCCAGGTCCACGAACCAACCGCTGCCGGGCGCGAACAGCAACTCGGCCTCGATGCCGGAGATCTCCGATTCGGCCGCGTTGACGACCCGCGACAGGAGCGCGCCGCCCTCGAGTACGACGGTCGCCTGTACCTGCTGATTCGTATAGTCGTTCAGGAAAACAGCTACATTCGTCCGCACGGTCTCGTTTGCCCATAGCGCCTTGAATCCCGCTTCGAACGCCACCACTTCCTCGGGTTCCGCCGGCGGGATGAATGAGTCGGAAAGCACACCATCCGGCGCGTCACCGAACTGACCACCCTTCTCGCCGCGAGTAATGTGTCCGTACCACAGCGTGCCGTTGTCCGCCGTGAACTCCAGTCCCAGTTTTCCGCCCCACTGGTCCCAGGTCTCTGAGAAGGGCACATCTGCCGGAGGAACCTCCGGGTTGTTGTACTGTGTCAGGTTTTCGAACAGCCATTGTTCCGGTCTCTCAAAGTCCAGCGCACCACTCTGAATGGCGGGCGCCCAGGCTCCTTCCTGCGCCCTGGCGCGGCCTTCCTTGGTCTCGTTCACCAGTCGCAGACCGGCAATCAGCGTCAGGTTTTCCGATACGTCGTAGTCGAACTGGCCAAATCCCGAATACATGGTCGTTTCCTGCTGGAACAACCCGTTCGCGCCAAAGGCAACCGGTGCGAATGGAAGCACCGTAATGGGCACCGTAGTGTAGAACGACACATCGTCCTGCTGGGTGTACAGGCCCGCGATCCAGTTCAGTTGCGAGTCCCCGGCAGATGTCCAGCGGAATTCCTGTGAGATCTGGTCCGTATCCGCCTTTTGGCGAAACGTGACCAATGGCGGAGAACGCAGCCCGGTGTTGTCTTCCCACTTGTCCCATTCGTTCGACTCCAGACCCGTGAGCGAAAGGAAGTCAAATCCGTCGAAACTCCAGTCGAGCCGGACCAGCCCTCCCCAGGCTGACGTGTTGTCGATATCGTTGTCGATATAACCGAACGCCTTGTCAGTGTCCGGAATCGTCTCGCCGCCGAATCCGTCTTCGCAGGAAGTACGGAAGCTGTCCATGTCAATATCGCTGCACGAGTACGCCGCATCGGTGCCCGGCGCGGCAAATCCGTGCGCCTTCACCGGACGCGGACCACCGTTGCTGCTTCCGCCATGGAGGTTGAACAGCCAACGTATTGAGTCAGTGGGCTCATACAGCAGCTGGGCGCGAATCAGATTCTGGTTCCGCTCGCCCATGGTGTCCCCGGGAATCAGCAGATTGTCCCAATAGCCATCGTGGTTGAGGGACTGAATCGCGATTCGATAGGCGCTGTCTTCTCCCAGACTTCCACCAACCGCTCCATTGATGTGGGTGGCGCCGTGGCTTCCCAGCGTCAGGTCCGCATAGCCGTTGGTCTCGCCTCCGATCACCGGTTGGCGTGCGATGAAGTTGACGGCGCCGCCCGTGGTGTTGCGACCGTACAGCGTGTTCTGCGGGCCGCGCAGCACTTCGATCCGCTCAAGGTCGAAAATGAACAGTCCGGCCGTCTGCGGCGAGGTCATGGCGATTTCGTCCTGAAACATCATGACAGGCTGTACGCCAATCGGTGAGAACGTCGGAAAACTGATCCCACGTACCGAAAGCTGCATCTGGCCGTTTGCCGAGTTTGTCTGCAACTGTACGTTTGGGACGCGGTTGAAAAGATCGCGCGGTTCGACGACATGACCGGTCCGAAGATCGTCACCGGTAAACGCCGTGACGGCAACGCCAACATCCTGAAGTGATTGCTCCCGCTTGGTTGCGGTGACGATGATTTCCTCCAGTTGTGCCAAGCCTGGCGTCACCCAGGCGATCAGGGCAAGAGCTACGGTCCCTACAACAGACCGAAGCACAACGTTCCTTCTGAATTGCTGATTAGACATCTGTATCCGCCTGTACCGAAATGCGTCCCCGTTTCTGGACAATGCGGACACTATAGAAACAAGGACTCTTTAATTCAATACGTTTTGGTCAACATTTTTTGCCTTAAATGCCGTCTATTGTCCATATTCGTAGTTATTGGCGACCAAAAATACCGTAGGGTACTTGCAAGCGTAATGCCGCGAAATACTGTGTAAGCTATGCTTGGTCAAGGACGGAGGAAACGTCGATGAACGAAAACAAGGCAACAGCATGTCAGGGTTGACAACCACGCAGGCCATCGCTGGGTTCCTCACGCCCACCGCCATCTTCGTCATCTTGCTGGCGCTGCACGTGGTGCTGCCCGCATACCGCGTGGAAGGTTATACGCACAGGAACCTGGGAGCGGCGCCACCGCAGTACAGGCTGAACGGGCTCGCCGTTTTTCTGTGCGCCCTGCTGATCTGGTCGCTGGGGCTGACCACCGCACCCCTGGACTGGCTCTGGGTGGTCAAGTGGCACGCGATTGCCGGAGCGGTGGCATTGAGTGTCGTGGTGACGGCCTGGATCGTGCTGCGTGAGCCGGGTGACGACCGGAGCCAGCTTGTGCAGTGGATCGAGGGCCGCGCATACAACGTGCGGCTTGTTGGCCACGCCGACACGAAGATGTTCCTGTACATCTTCGGCGGCGTCTACCTTGCGTTGAATGCCGTTTCGAGCGCCGCCTACCACTTCGGCCAGTACGGCGCGGCTTCAAACATCGGCCTGTTCCTGCACTCGGCGATGTGGGTGTGGTTCATCACGGACTATTGCCTGTTCGAGCGCGTGCAGTTGTTCACCTTCGACATTTTCGAGGAGCGCCTGGGCTTCAAGCTGATCGCCGGATGTATCGTCGTCTATCCCCTGCTCTATCCGGTGGCACTTTGGGGCACCGCAGGCCTGCCCGCTCCCGACATCGACCCGTCGCTGAATGTCGTCTGGCTCGGTGGCTCGGCGGCGATCTTCCTGATCGGCTGGATGATTTCCCGCGGCGCGAACTCGCAAAAATACATGTTCAAGCGTGCGCCGGACCGCGCGTTTCTGGGTCTCATCCGCCCCGCGACCGTAACCGACGGCAAGCGCACCCTTCTGTGCAGCGGATTCTGGGGCGCTTCACGCCACATGAACTACTTCGGGGAGATCCTGGAGGCGCTGGGAATGGCGCTGGCCCTCGGGCACTTCACCAATTTCTGGGCCTGGATCTACTTCATCTATCTGACGGCGTTCTTCGTTTCACGCGAGCGCATCGACGAGCGCCGATGCGCGGCCAAGTACGGCGACCTGTGGAGGCAGTACCGGGAAAAGGTGCCCCACCGGTTGGTTCCCGGCCTGTATTGATCACCGGCCCGGGGCGATGCGCACATCGCCCCGACTGCGCGTAACCGTGACCGGCCGGCTGGCCGGGCGATGGACTAGAGTTCGCCTGCCAGCGCCTGGCCCTGCATGGAATCCGGCGGATACTCCGATAGCTCGATGCGCACGCCCTGCGGGTCAAAGATGTTCGACAGAATCGCCTGGGTGCTGCCCCGGCGCGTCTCTGTCGGCTCGGCGCCACGATCCTCGTACATCGCCCGGACCGATTCCATGTCTGCGACCTGAACCCCGAAGTGGCTGAGTCCGGGCGCATTGTTCTCGTTCGCGCGGGTCAGTTCGACGAACGTGCTCTCGCTCACGCGCAGATAGACCAGGAAGGGCTCATCGGCGTCATTCATGACGCGAAACGCTTCCTCGTAGCCCATCGTCTCGGTGTAGAAGGCGATGGATTCGTCCATGTCCGCCACCGCGACACCCACGTGATTGAGTTGAATGACACCCGGGTTCATCTGGGCGATGGCCGTCTGAATCAGGACCGCGACGAGTGCGCCGCTGGAGAAGAAAGTTAATCCGCGCATGGTTGGCTCCTTGATTGCGTGTCGCCGATGATTCCACAAATGGGGGATAATCGATAGTGTAGGAATCTGGAGCATTGGACGCTCGACCCGTGCACGTACCGACACTTCTGATCGATCTGACCCTGCTCGTCGGCATGGCAATACCCATCGTCGCGCTGGCGCATCGCGCGTCGATTCCTTCTCTGGTGGGTTTTCTGATTGCCGGCATCCTGGTGGGACCCAGCGGCCTGGGCCTGATCGGCAATACCGGGGAAGTCGAATTCCTCGCCGAACTGGGCGTTGCCCTGCTTCTCTTCGCCGTCGGGCTTGAACTGTCGCTGTCCCATGTCCGTCAGTGGGCGAGGTCCGTCTTCATCGGCGGCTCGCTGCAGGTGGGCACGACGCTTCTCTGCGTCGCGGGGCTGGCGATGGCCTTCGGCATCCCGGCCGGACAGGCCATCTTCTACGGCGCCATCGCCGCCATGTCGTCCACGGCCATCGTGACCAAGTTGTATTCGGACCGGGCAGAACTGGATTCGGCGCACGGGCGCTCGGTTATTTCCGTGCTGCTGTTTCAGGACCTGTGCGTGCTGCCGCTGATTCTTCTGTTGCCGGTACTGGCCGGATTGGGAGGCGCCGACATGGGCGCGGTCGGCATGGAGTTCCTGCGCGGCCTGGTCATCATGACGGTGCTGGTGGTCGGCGGACGTTTTATCGTGAAGCGGACGCTGGACCGGATCGTGCTCTTCCGGGACCGCGACCTGTTCACCCTGTGCGTCGGGTTCTTCGGCATCGGTACGGCCGTGGTCACCGCTTCGGCCGGATTTTCCATCGCCATCGGCGCCTTCATCGCCGGCCTCATCATCTCGGAGTCCGAGTACGGATTGCAGGCGCTGTCGGACGTGCTGCCCTTCCGGGCCGTATTCAGCGGAATCTTCTTCATCTCCATCGGCATGTTGCTGGATGTCTCCGTGCTGATGACGCAGCTCGACGTGCTGCTGCCCATGATTGCCGGGCTGATTGCGCTGAAGTTGCTGCTGGTGGCGGTGGCGGTGCTGGCGGTGGGTGCGTCGCTCACCACGGCGTTGATCAGCGGCCTGAGCCTGGCGCACATCGGCGAATTCTCCATCCTGCTCGCGGCGGTGGGATTGCCCCTGGGACTGTTCCGGGAAGGCGACTACCAGTTGTTCCTGAGCGCCGCCGTGCTGTCGATGATGGTCACGCCGTTCATGATTCGCGCCGCCCGGCCCATCGCCGAGCGCATCGCCCCTTCAGACAAGCGATTGAAACTGATCGCCGACGCCGACGCCTCCGAAAGCATGTCGGACCATACGGTCATCGTCGGCTACGGGGTCGCCGGCCGCTACCTGGCGCGGGTCCTGGACGCGGCAGGAATTGCGTGCATCGTCGTCGAACACGACGCCGAACTGGTTCGCCGCGCACGCCAGGACAGTATCCCGGTCGCGTTCGGGGACGGCACTCAACCCACGGTCCTCGCGCACGTAGGGGCGAGCCGCGCCAGGGTCATCGTATTCGCGATTTCCGCGCCCGCGGAGGAGAGTCGGGGCGTGGTGGTCGCCCGCGACCTCAATCCCTCGGCCCATATCGTCGTTCGCACGCGCTACACGAGTTCCATCGACGAACTGCTGTCGGTGGGCGCCAATGACGTCGTGGTGGAAGAGTTCGAAGCCTCCATCGAACTGTTCGCCAGAGCGCTCGAGAGTTATCGCATCCCCATCAATCTGATCTGGCAGGAAGCCGAGACGGTCCGGACCGAACACTACGGGCTGTTGCGCGGCACGGCGGAACCCAACCTGCGGCTCGATGCAATCAAGCACCTGGGCATTCACGACGCCCTGGAACTGATCGAGATCAAGGAAGGCGCCTGGGTGGTCGGCAAGAGCGCAAGGACCATGAAATTGCGGCGCCAGACCGGCGTGGTGCAACTCGCCGTGGTCCGGGATGGCCGTCCCTACTATCGCCGGGACCCCGATTTCCGCTACCAACCCGACGATACGGTCGTGCTGGTGGGGGACCGGGAAAGCCTCGACCGCGCCATCGAGCTGTTTCAGGAAGAAGCGCTATAGGGTTATTGGTGCTGCCGGCTCCACTCCTTGTGGCGCGCCACGACTCGCGGCCAAAGCCCGGCGACGCCGGGGATTTCCCGGCCGCACAGTTCCGAAACCGTAGCCTCCAGTTCCTCCGCTGACTCCAGCAACGCGGACTGCTTGCCAGTGGCGGTCGTTGTCGCCAGGACGCGCCCGCGCAGGCAAACGTGCGCGTCCGGTAATCGTTTCTGCACGACCAGATTGTGGACGAACCCTGATTGGGGATCGGTCTGTAGTTGGCTGCTCTTTGCCGCCAGCGCAACCTCGTCAGCAGGTCTGGCGGCAAATTCGTAATTCGAAGTGCCGTCGGCCGATTCCTCAAACAGGCGCCAGTACCCCTCTTCGAAAAAACGGAGCCGGATACGGTACGGAGCCTGACTGTGCTCGCCCTCGGCCAACACGATGGGCGCGATCATGCTGCCGCCAAAGCCGACATCCGCAAGGTAGACGGGTTGCCGGGCACCCGGCTCACGAACCAGGAGACACAGGTGGTTGTTGAGCGCCGCGTCTCCGCGCTCGTCGCGGCGCACGGCCCCTGCGACTCGCATGACTTCGAAGCCCAGTTCGGCCAGCGCCCACCCAAACAGACCATTCTGCTCGTAGCACCAGCCGCCGCGGCCACGCTCGACGATCTTTTCGAATGCGTCCTCCACGTCGATCGTGAGCGTTCGTCCCAGTTGGACATCAATGTTTTCGAAGGGGACCGAACAGGCGTGCACCGGGAGCAATGAAGCCAGCGTCGACACCGTCGGCCGGGCATCGCCGTGGTATCCGATTCGATCGAGGTAGCGTCTGAGGTTCAATTGCGTGGCCGGTAGCTTTGCCGCAGCATCAGCAAGTGGCGGTCGGGATCCTCAAGCGTTGCAACGCGGGCAATTTGCTTGACATCCGTAATCTCACTCACCTCTATCTCGAGTTCACTCAGCGCCTCGACAGCCGCTTCGATATCCTCGACCTCGATCACCAGAACCGGCCCTCCCCGCTTGACTTCCTGCACTTCGGCGAGCCCGATTCGCACGTTCCCGGAGTCGCTCTCCAGTTCCGCCCAGCCCAGACGCTCGTCTCGCAGTTGCACGCTGAATCCGAGTTTGTCCCCATAAAAGGCCAGCGATTTCTTCAGGCTGCCGACCGGAATCGAAATCAGTGCGCCGAGCTTGGAAATTCTTTGCATTATCGACCTCTCCGGCCGGTAACATTAGCGCACAAGTATCGCGGGTGAAATGTTGGGTTGATTGGTGGTCAAGGCACATCCCTTCATGCCGGGCTCCTGGCAAACGCCCACCTTCCTGAAATGGTTGAGGCGCACGCACGCCTGGCTGGGCCTCGCCGGTGCGGTTGCGGGCGTGCTGTTCTCGATCACCACGCTGTTCATGGAGTATGACGACTTCGGACTGAACGACGAAGTGGTCCCCAACGAGGTGATGGAGTTCGCGGTGCCCGAATCGGCACTGGCCTCCTGGGACGACTTCCGCGTCTATGCCCGCGAGCAGGTCGGTGCACGCCGTTCGGGCGCCTATCCCAGAAACTTCACGCCCAGTGACGATCCCATCAATTACCAGGTCCGATTCAATTCCCCCGGCGATGCGATCGATGTCCGTTACCAGGAGGGCGACGATGTGGCGCAGGCCACGCGGACGAACCGTTCATTCATCGATACGCTCAACCGGCTCCATCGCGCGGAGGGCGGCCCCCTCGGCTGGCGCATTCTGAGCGACGCCTATACCGGTGCGCTGGTCGTGCTGGCCCTCACCGGCATGCTCATGTGGAGCCGCCTTCACGGCCACCGCCTGCTGGGCCTCGGCCTGTTTTCGGGCATGTTTGTTTTTGCCCTCTACTTCATGACGCTGACGCCATGATGAGAGCTGGAAAGAAAAAGCGCGGACTGGCATCGCACCCGCTGATGCCCTCCCCCATTGCGACCCCCATCGGCGTGCGCTGGGTGAAGAAAACCCATGCGTGGACGGGGATCTCCACCGCCGTTCTTGCCCTGATATTCGCCTGGTCCGGCTTCATGCTCAACCACCGCACCCACTTTACGCTGGGTGCACCGGCGCTGACCGACGAGTTCACGATTCCGGCGCCGGTACGCGGCTTCGGGTCGCCGCAGGAGCTCGCCGATTTCCTCGTTGCAGAATACGGGCTGCGCACGAGCCCGACGCTCGAGCGTCGCGAGGCAACATCCCAACCTGCCGGCAGGGCCATGGGTATGGGCCAGCTACCGGCCGGCACGTCACCAGCAATGGGGGGCGGTCGCCGCAGCGGAGGTGGCGCCGCCGCCCAGGACCCGAGTTTCTCTGCAAGCTGGCAAGCGCCCGGGGGCGACTTCAGCGGCGAATGGGTCGTGGGTTCCAGCGAGATCGCCATTTCCCGGAGCGACCGCGGATTCAACCGCATCGTCAACCGGCTTCATAGCGGCCGCGGCCTGGAAGGCGGCGCCTGGCACCTTGTAATCAGCGCCTATGCCGTGATGCTGCTGTTTCTCAGCTTGACCGGCGTAATGCTATGGAGTCGGGTCAGCGGCCCGGCCAGGCTGGGAGGCGGCCTTCTGGGCGCATCCCTGCTGTTGATCGGCGCCTGGATTATCGTAGGCCCCTGACACGCGCCGGGACGCGCTACGGCAGACTGAACCGTGTGGCGACATCCGGGTCGCAATCATAGCGGTAAAACTCGAAGTCAGGCGTATAGTCCCAGTTCAAGGTGCCGCGGAAGCTCTCCGCCAGAAATTCCGGATCTTCAAGAAACACGTCGAGCGTCAAACTGCGGCCATCGATCGATGCCTGTCCTGCTTCAGTCACCGGAACCGTCATGAACTCGGCAAACAGTCCGCTCAGGACCTCGATCGGTGCGTCGGGCTCCAGACGCGACTTCCAGGTGCCGCTGATGTCGGCCGTGGTCTCCGTCGCGCTGGACGGAAGAATGCCTTGTTTGAGAACCGTCCCGTCCACCGTCGTCAGAGACTCCAGCAGCGCGTAGCGCCGATCGCTGTTCTGCTCCGGATGCATCCTGATCCGGATGACATCGCCCGGATTGAGCGAATCCGCAGACCAACCGCTGTGGGCGAGGATCGGGGTGCTGCCGGACTCGATTTCCCATTCGACACTTTCTCCGTTCTCAGTCTCGGTCGCAACCCGGAAACAAACATGCGGATTGCGCCAGTCAAAGTCCACTACTGTGGCTTCGAACGCAACAACGATGTTTCGGTCGATGCGAATGTAGCTGTGGTGCGCCAGGCCGGATGAGCACATGGCGAGGGAAAACAATAACGCGCCTGCCGGGATCCGGCGCTTGAACCTGGCGGGTCCCGGGTGGTGCAACTGTGTGAGCCGGCACATCGACTCAAGGTTTCTGCACACCATCAACGTGTTGGCCCGGGCTACGGTAGCCTTCATCGATCAAAATTCCTGAGTTCAACGAGGTTTGAATATTGTGGATCGTTCCCGGGTATCCCGGGTGGCCTGTAGCGCCCGGCCAGTTCGAACCGGTTTCCAGGATGAAAAAGGCGCGCGAAGCTGACTGGCCTGGCGTTTACCCAGGTTCGCCGCGTGACCACCAGGCAAGGTTCATCCGCCTTCATTATCAGCAGCCGACCGATGCGGGCACCGGGCATTTTTGCCCGAACCACGTGTTCGGCCTCCTGCAGCGGAGAGATCTGGCTCAGGTAAGCGCTCGGCGTAACGCTCTGAAAATCCTGCGTTAGAAAATCATTACCAAAATTGATCGTTACATAGCGATCTTCAACTTGAATTGGAATATCGTTCTCAAAATGAACCAGAAACACGTGATTGACTTTCGATCCTGCTGAAACATGAAGCAGGTCCGCAATGTCCGACGCTGCGCGACGAACTTCCAGGTCGATAACGGTCGCACGGTGTTCGTGTCCCCGCATCTGAATCTCGTCGGCGATATTGCGTACTTCGAGCAGATGCGACGCGGCCTTCAGGTCCGCCACAAATGTGCCGACGCCGGCCACTCGTTCGACGTAACCCTCGTCGGTCAGTTCTCTCAACGCCCGATTGGCCGTCATGCGCGACACGCCGGCGGACCCGACCAGTTCGTGTTCGGATGGCACCCGGTCCAGCGGCTGCAGATCTCCACTGGAGATTCGGGAAATGATCTGCTCCTTGAGTTGCTGGTAGCGTGGTTTTGGAGTCGCAGTCATGTCGGCACTGTCGCATCCTTACGCGATGCCGCCGTCACCTGGCCGGCCGCAAGAGGTTGTCTATACAAGTTATTCCATGTCGGCGCTGTTTTCAATTCGCGGCCTGCGAACAGCCGCGCTGCATTTTCGGCGCAAGCTCGAAAAAATGATCGGCCGGGAGTCCGGCAACGCCGCATGACACCGGTCAGGGGGCTGTTTGCACGGCTCGCCAGGCCGGATGGGGCTCAGGCTCGTCGAGCGTTGGAAACAAATTCGCCCAACATGGCCCGAAGGACAACCCTCAGCCGGTCGGCCGCGTCCTCGTCGTATCGCAACGTCCGCTCATCCATGTAGGTGTGCTGCGCCAGTTCAAGCTGGACGGCATGTACGTCGTCGCCGGGGTTGCCGTAATGACGCGTGATATACCCGCCCTTGAACCGGCCATTGAGAACCACCGAATAGTCGGTCGCACTTGCCGCCCGGTAAACGGCCCGCTGCAAGCGGGGGTCGCAGCTTGCTCCATCGTTGGTTCCGATGCTCAGGTCCGGTAGCACGCCACGGAACAGCGCAGGGACCTCGGAGCGAATGGAATGCGCGTCCCAGAGCAACGCATAGCCGAAGCGCCGACGCGTATTCGTCAGCACGGCATCCAGCATATCGTGATACGGCTGCCAGTAGGTTCGCATTCTCCGTTGCCGTTCGCGGCTCGTGCACGAATTGCCCCTGGCGTAGATGTTCGCGCCGTCGAATGTGGCTGACGGGCACAGTCCGGTCGATAGCTGCCCATCGTAGAGAGCCTCGTCCGACGACGGCCGGTTCAGATCAACCGCATATCGGGAGAAACGCGCCGCCAGAACGCTCGCCTCAAGCTGGCCGGCGAACTCGTAGAGTCGCCGCACATGCCAGTCCGTATCCGGCAGGGACCGGCCCACGTCCGACATTCGCCCCGCCATGCCCGGCGCCAGCTCACGACCGTCATGCGGAATACTGATCACCAGCGGCGAGTCCGCTTGCTCGAAACAGAACGTTTCCGTCACGGCTTCATGCTGGGCAATATCGACGTGGCATCGTCGCAGAACAGACCGTCATTTACCTTCTCCGCCAGCATGTCGATTTCGGCAGACAGTGACCTGTCGCGGGAATAGTGTGCCGATATCGGCCTCACCTGCTTCAATGCCTTCTCGAGCGGATCCGACGATTTGAGCGGACGGTGAAATTCAATGCCCTGTGCGGCAGCCAGCAGTTCGATCGCAACAATGTGCCCGACGTTGTCAAGCATGTCGTGCAGCCGGCGGGCCGCGAATGTCGCCATGCTGACATGATCCTCCTGGTTCGCCGAAGTTGGAATGCTGTCGACGCTGGCCGGGTGCGCGAGTGATTTGTTCTCCGACGCGAGAGCGGCTGCCGTTACCTGCGCGCCCATGAATCCGGAGCAAAGCCCGCCATCTTCGACCAGAAACGCCGGGAGATTGCTCAAACTCGAATCGATCAGAAGCGCGATGCGCCGTTCGGACAACGACCCGATTTCAGCAATGGACAGCGCGATGTAGTCGGCAACGAGCGCCACCGGCTCAGCGTGAAAATTGCCGCCCGAAAGAATCGCGTCGGTGTCGGCGAACACAAGGGGATTGTCGGTCACGCCGTTGGCTTCGATCTGAAGGACTTCAGCAGCATGCCGCAGCACGCCCAGACAGGCGCCAATGACCTGGGGTTGGCAGCGAATGGAATAAGGATCCTGGACACGGCTGCAGGCCAGGTGCGAGGCGCGGATTTCGCTGCCCATCATCAGTTTCCGCAACAGTGCGCCGACCTCCAGCTGACCGCGATGTCCCCGGACACGGTGAACGCGTTCGTCGAACGGCGTGTCGCTGCCCTTTACGGCATCGGCCGACATCGCGCCTGCGACCACCGAAGCGGACAGAATGTGTTCTGCCCGAAACAGGGCAGCCAACGCCAACGCCGTAGAAACCTGGGTGCCGTTCAAGAGCGCCAACCCTTCTTTCGGAGCAAGCTCCAACGGTTGAAGCTGCGCTCGGCCCAGGGCGTCGGATGCCGGGACGACGTCACCATCGCAGGAAGCATCGCCCTCGCCAATCAGGGCTCCGGCGATATGGGCAAGGGGGGCGAGATCTCCGGATGCGCCGACCGAGCCCCTGGACGGCACGATCGGGCAGATTCCGTGGCTGATGAGGCCGCACAGAGCGTCAATCAATTGCGGCCTGACGCCCGAATAACCCCGTGCGAGCGCGACCACTTTCATGACCATGGCAAGTCGCACTACGGCATCGGCAAGCGGTTCGCCAACGCCGGCCGCGTGTGAGCGAAGAAGGTTTTTCTGCAGAGCTTTCAGCTCGGATTCGTCGATGCCAATGGTGGCCAGCTGGCCGAAACCCGTATTGACGCCATAAGCCGTGTCGCCACGTTTCAGGAATCGGTCCACATACGCCTTCGACTTGACTACATCGTCGCGAGCGGCATGACCGAGTCGAACCTGCAGCGGTGCTTCCCAGGCCCGCCGAAGTTCAGCCAGCGTAAGGGCTTGTTCGTCAATTTCAAGATTCATGCGTTTGCTCGTCGCCTCCATCAGGACCTGACCATCGGCACATCGAGATCATTGTCCCTGGCGCAATCGATGGCGGCTTCGTAACCGGCATCCGCATGACGCATGACGCCGCTTGCGGGATCGTTCCACAGGACGCGAGCGATACGACGATCAGCCTCCTTCGTGCCATCGCATACGATGACAAGTCCGGCATGTTGCGCGTAGCCCATCCCGACGCCCCCGCCATGATGAATGGAAACCCAGGTTGCGCCGCTGGCCGTATTCACCAGCGCGTTCAACAGTGGCCAGTCGGATACCGCGTCCGAGCCGTCGCGCATCGCTTCGGTTTCGCGATTCGGGCTTGCAACGGAGCCGCTATCCAGGTGGTCTCTGCCGATCGCCACAGGCGCGCTCAGTTCACCGTTCCTGACCATTTCGTTGAAAGCCAGGCCCAGCCTGTCGCGCTGGCCCAGCCCGACCCAGCAGATGCGCGCCGGCAGCCCCTGAAATTGGATCTGTTCCCGAGCGGCATCCAGCCAGGCGTGCAGATGCGCGTCATCCGGAATGAGTTCCTTTACCCTGCGATCGGTCCTGTAGATGTCTTCCGGGTCGCCGGACAGCGCTACCCAGCGGAATGGCCCGATGCCGCGGCAAAACAGCGGGCGCACGTAGGCAGGAATGAATCCCGGAAAATCGAAGGCGTTGCTGACGCCCCGGTCCAGCGCAACCTGCCGAATGTTGTTGCCGTAGTCGAACGTCGGCACACCGGCGTTGTGGAACTCGAGCATTGCGCGCACGTGCACCGCAATGGATTCCGTTGCCGCGGCGACCACGGCATCCGGACCGGACTGGCGCTTCTCGATCCACTCCCCCACGCTCCAGCCTGCCGGCAGGTAACCATTCGCCGGATCGTGCGCCGATGTCTGATCCGTCACTGCGTCCGGCCGAATGCCGCGTTCGATGATCTCGGGAAGCAATTCCGCCGCATTGCCCAACAGCCCGACCGAGACCGCCTTGCCGCTCTCGACCGCGTCTTCAACCACGGCCATCGCGTCGTCGAGCGTTTCGGCTCTGCGATCGAGGTATCCCGTCTCCAGGCGCTTGTCGATGCGGTCCGACTGGCATTCGATGGCCAGCATCGAGGCGCCCGCCATGGTCGCCGCAAGCGGCTGCGCCCCGCCCATGCCCCCAAGCCCGGCGGTCAGGATCCACTTTCCGCACAGGTCGCCGGCGTAATGGCGGCGGCCCATTTCGACGAAGGTTTCGTAGGTGCCCTGCACGATTCCCTGGCTACCGATGTAGATCCAGGACCCGGCCGTCATCTGGCCGAACATCATCAACCCCTTTCGGTCGAGCTCACGGAAGTGCCCCCAGTTCGCCCACGCCGGGACCAGGTTGGAATTGGCGATCAGGACCCTGGGGGCGTCCCTGTGCGTTTCCAGCACGCCGACCGGCTTGCCGGACTGCACCAGCAGGGTCTCGTTTTCCCCGAGTGCCTTGAGCCTCTCGACAATCTCATCGAAACACGCCCAGTTTCGGGCCGCCTTGCCGATCCCGCCGTAGACGACCAGTTCGTCCGGACGCTCGCCCACCATCGGGTCGAGGTTGTTCATGAGCAGGCGCAACGGCGCTTCCGTGAGCCAGCTCTTCGCCTGCAACGTATTGCCGGTCGGCGCCTTGATGACCCGCTTCCCGGAGGTATTCATCGATCAATCTTCCACGGTTCAGCGAATCCCGCGTCTCTCGTATGCCGATGCACTCCTCCGATCCGGTGGCCAAAGGCCGCGCACGACTTCAAGGAATTCGCTGTTCGTTTGTGGACTATTCGCGTGAACGCCGTCGAGGATTCGCCATTCTCCCCCGACCATGACGTCGACTATCGGCAGCCTGGCACCTGAAAACACGAGCGCGTCGAGAATCGTTTCCGAATGGTGACCGGCCAGCATCGGACTCTCGTCATCCAGCGTGACCAGATCGGCGTGGCTGCCGACGCGCAATTGCCCCGCCCCGCGACCGCACGCCAGGCCGCCACCCTCGACGACCTGTTCGAACAGGCTTCGGCCGGTGTGGCTGCGATGGACTGCCGCGACGTTTCGCGAGCGGCTTGAAAGGCGCTGCCCGTATTCCAGCCAGCGAAGCTCTTCGAACGGGTTGATCGTGATCTGGCTGTCGGAACCGATCGCGACCCGGCCTCCCCGTTCGAGCCAAGATCGCAACGGAAACAGCCCGTCACCAAGGTTGGCCTCCGTGCTCGGACACAGACACACCACCGCGCCGCTGCCGCACAGCGACTCGAGTTCTTCTTCAGTAACGTGGGTCGCGTGAACGAGGCACCAGCGATCGTTCGGCGAAAACTCCTTCAACAACCATTCCACGGGCCGCGCGTTGTGCCGGGCAAGGCACTGTTCGACTTCGTCAGGCTGCTCGGCAATATGCATGTGCATCGGACACCCGTCACGCACGACGAGATCTGCCAGGCTTCCAAGTGACGAACGGGTCACAGCGCGCAAGCTGTGAGCGCCGACCCCCACGTTGGTGTTGCAATTGGCGGTTTCGCGCGCGAACTCATAATGGTCGATGAATTCCTCCGGCGTCATCGCGAATCGGAGCTGTTCCACTGTGGGATCGGGCCGATCGAAACCGGCGCGCTCGTAGAGAATCGGCACGTACGTCAGCCGGATCCCCGTGTCCGCCGCAGCCCTTGCAATGGCCTGAAACATCGCGCTCCCTTTTTCGCGATGGGCCGGCCCTCCATGCAGGTAATGAAACTCCGCTACCGAGGTGTAACCGACGGACAACATCTCGGAATAGGCCTGGCTTGCGATGGCAACGAGTCCGTCCGCATCGATCGATCCCGCAAGCCTGTACATCTGCTCGCGCCAGCTCCAGAACGTGTCCCTGACAGTGGCCTCCCGCTGCTCCGCATGACCGGCGAGCGCCCGCTGGAACGCATGACTGTGAGCGTTCGCGATACCGGGAACAACTGCGCCCGCCAGGCAGTCGTCAGGGTCTGCGCGGCAACCGGCCTCGATCGACTCGATCAGGCCTTCGGCTATGCGCAGTCGAACATTGTTGGCCCAACCCGAATGCAGAAACGCTTTTCTTGCAAGAATTGCCGTCACGAGGTTAATTGTCCAAGGTTGTATATACAACTTAGTCCATGCTAACGTTGTTTGCAATACACGGGAGGTCAAACTGCTGCCTGACTGGGACTTGCTGATTACCGGCGCGAACATCGCGACGATGCGTTCGGATGGGGGGGCTTATGGGGCGATCGAAAACGCGGCGCTTGCAGTCGCTGCCGGCCGAATTGCCTGGGTTGGCCCGATGTCGGAGCTTCCTGCCGGGAATGCCGCCGAAGTTCGAGCGGTCCACGGTCGCTGGTTGACGCCCTCGCTAATCGATTGCCATACCCACCTCGTGTTCGCCGGCGACCGCGCTCTGGAGTTCGAGCAACGGCTGAACGGCGCCGGTTACGAGGAAATTGCCCGGGCCGGCGGCGGAATACGATCCACCGTCGGGGCGACGCGACTCGCCGACACCGCGCTGCTGGTCGAAAGCGCCCGCTCGCGAATGGACGCGCTGGTGCGGGAAGGCGTGACAACGATCGAGGTCAAGTCCGGCTATGGCCTCGATCTCGATACGGAAATCGCCATGCTGGACGCTGCACGAACCCTTGGCAGGCAGCACGACGCGGACATCGCGACGACGTTTCTTGGCGCTCACTCTGTCCCGGCCGAGTTCGACGGGCGGGCGGACGATTACATCGACTACCTGATTCTTGACGTCTTGCCCGCGGTACATGAGCAGAAGCTGGCGGATGCCGTCGACGCCTATTGCGAGAGCATCGCATTCTCGGCAGCGCAAGTAGCCAGGCTCTTCGAGAGCGCGGCGGATCTCGGCATTCCCGTCAAGTTGCACGCCGATCAGCTCAGCGACGGCGGCGGCGCCGAACTGGCAGCCTCGTTCAATGCCCTGTCGGCGGATCATCTCGAGTACACCTCCGCGGATGGCATCAGGGCGCTCGCCGACGCGGGTACGGTAGCCGTCCTGCTTCCCGGCCCGTTCCTGACGCTGGGTGAAACGCGGGTACCGCCCATACCGGTATTGCGGGATCACGGTGTGCCCATTGCCATCGCAACCGACTGCAATCCAGGCACATCCCCGCTATGCTCGTTGCGAATTGCCATGAATCTTGCCGCCGGCCTCTTTCAGCTCACGCCCGAGGAATGCCTTGCAGGCGTCACGCGAAACGCGTCCCGGGCATTGGGGCTGGCAGATGACCGAGGTACGCTTGAAGAAGGAAATCGTGCCGATATCGCCGAATGGGACATCGATCATCCGCGTGAGCTGACTTATTGGGCCGGGCTGAACCCGCTACGCAGCCTGACGATCAACGGCAAGCCGACCAAGCTTCACGCTTCCATGGAACATTCCCAACCCATTGATTCCGTATCCGCGTAATGTTCCTTCCGCGCCCGCGGGGCGGCGCGATGCGCCGCCCCGCGGGCGCGCTCAATCGTCTGACTCGTTATCCGCTTCCGCATGGCCGGAATTGCGCCGCAGGTAAGCGATCATGTCTTCCAGCTGCCGCTCGCTGATTTCCGTCAGCCGGAAATTCGGCATGCCGAACCGTCCGCGCCGCACCAGTTCCGTGATGAGTTCAGGCGTCATGTCCGACCTGTCCTCGAGTTTCGCCGGAAGGGCGCCCCGATAGAGGAACTCCAGCGCGGCCGTTCCGCCGCCGGAGGCGGGATCGTTCTCGCCGTGACAGATGATGCACCACTGGTCGTATACGGCCTTGCCGCGCTCCAGCGCCGTTTCTTCCCCGGCATCCTGGCCCAATGCCGAAAGGGCCGGTGCGAGCAGGACGGACAGCAACGTAACGAATCGCACCATTCTCATCCCTGACCCTCCTCGCGCAGGCGCCGCGGCCAGATGCCGTAGCGGCCGGCGGAGAGGATGCCGTTGGGATCGATCGCGTCCTTCAGCGTCTCGTGGAACCTGAGCAGCGCGTGGTCGTTGAAGCCGTTGGACATGCGCATGATCTGGTCATGCAGGGGCGCCGGCGCACGGTATTCCGTCCAGCCGTGGTCCGCACAGATCTGGCTCAGTTCCACGTACTGCTCGCGAGTGCGCCTGTTGCGCTCCGGGTCCGCGTGCACATTCCAGCCCGCCAGGAAGATCCCGGCCCGCGGATACCACATGAGCGGCATCGTGGAGTAGTAAGGGGCCAGCAGCGGTATGCCCATGCGCTCGCAGTTCTTCTGCAGGACCTCCTGGGCAAGCAGGATCTGTTCGCCGGTCTTCGGAATCATCGGCGCGAACCAGAAATGGCCTACCCCGGGTTCGGGGTTGAACTGATTGCGCATGCTCATGGCGAAACGATGCAGGCTGGGAATGCCGACGTTGACCATTTCCACGTGGCCGTAAGTGTTAAGTTTGGCCTTGACCTCCTCGCTCAGCGGAAACTCCAGCGGTTCGTATTCCTCGAACCAGCAACCGGGAATCTCCCGGCTGAAGAGATCCTTTGCGTAGTCCCACTGGGCCCGGGTGACCGAATTGGGTCCATGGAACTTCAGCTCAAGCCACCAGAACGCCAGCCTGTTGCGCTCTCCGTACGCCGCCAGCGGACCGGGGTCCGGCCGCTCGCCGTTGCGGACCTCCAGCAGCGCCAGGTGCTCCGGGTCGGTGACCGGGGGCATGAACAGCATGGGGCCGACGCTGCCATAGAGGGGACTGGCCATCACCGACATGCCGTTGCATATCTCCATGTTGTGCAAGCGCGTGTCCAGTGCGACCAGCTTGTGGATGTCGTCGAAGCGGGGCGCGTGGACGCGGGCGTGCCGGAAGCCCTCATGTGCGGGACGAATCCAGAACCCCATCTTGGTGATCACGCCGTAGTTGGACTGCGTGAAGATGCCGTGCACGTCCGGGCCGATGCCGTACTTCTGATCCTGCCACAGGATGTCGTTGCCCGAGGCGCCGGGCCCGGTGCGGATCATGTCTCCGGTGGGCAGCACCACCTCCATGCCGCAGTGCCCGCTCCAGCGGTCGCGGCCGTGCTGGCTGTAGGTGTGCCCCATGCCGCGTTCCAGCGCGTTGCCGATGAGGCTGCCCCAGGCCGGGTCGGGCATGTCCAGCGTCAGCGGGATATTGTTGCGCTCGAAGTGATCGACGATGTCGTAAAACGTCACGCCGGGCTCGACCAGCACGGTCGCCTTCTCCACATCCACGTTGAGAATGCGGTCCATGCGCTTGAGGTCGAGTACCAGACTCCCCGAGTACACCGGCGCGGAACCGCCGTAGCCCAGGTTCTTGCCCGTAGAAATCGGGTAGATCGGAATCTTGTACCGGTTGGCGATTCGGACGCACTGCTGCACTTCTTCCGCCGTGTAGGGGGCGACGGCGGCGGGCACGACAGGGTCTTCCGGCTCGCCCTGATAGATGGAATATACGTCGTGGTAGAGCGAGGTGTGTTCTTCTTCGGTGAATACCCACTCGCTGCCGACAACGGAGGAAAAGGCCTCCAGTGCGGCGGCCCAGTCCTGTTCCGAGACTCCGGTCGGTACTGCCATCAGGTTGCTCCTTGAATTCGGATGCTGAAAGTCAAATCGTTTTTCTGCCAGGCGGCGGGCCGGCCATTGTCAATACAACACATCGCCGGGCAAGCCCGCCTCCGGCACCATGTAGAAGTCGTAGGCGCAGTCGTGATACCACGGGATCATGATCTCCGGGTCGGCATTCATTTCCGGCGTGAAATCGCTGCGGTCGCAGTCCGCTACCGGCTCCGCGTCGACGGTTTCGCCCGATCCGGGTGCCTGCACGATGATGAATTTGGCCGGGCTCCCGGTCGAGTCGAAGCCGTGCACGTTACCGGCCGGGATGTGCAGCCACTGGCCTTCCGTCAGCGTAAAGTCGGTGCCGCCGACTCGAAGTCGGGCGCTGCCCTCGAGCATGATGATCGTCTCGGCTTTCGTGTAATGCACGTGCGGGGGTCCATAGTAGTCGTCCTCGATGTGCTCGACGGACGCCGTAAAGGCACCGCCCGTATCCTCGCCGCTCAGCATCGGTGTGACGCTTGCCGCGGGGAACCCGAGATGAAAATGCGGCCGGTCCAGCGGCCGCACCCAGGAACGCACCTCGAAGTCCGGGCTGTAGCTGCTCGGCGTATAGGGTGTGCCGGGTATGTCCGCGTCCGCCGCCATGTAGAAGTCGTCGAGGCAGTCGTTATACCACCGGTTCATTCGCACCGGGTCCGCATTCATCTCCGGCGTGAACGTGGAACGATCGCACTCCGGTGCCGTGACCGGCCGCGGCGGCGGCGCCGGCGGCGACTTCAGGATGATCCACTTGGCGGGATTGCCCGTGGACTTGAAGCTGTGAATCGTGCCCCTGGGAATGTGCAGCCACTCTCCCTTCGTGAGCGTGAAGTCCCGCCCATTTAGCCTGAGATGGGCGCTGCCATCGATCATGATGATGGTCTCGTCCGACTCCTCATGGTAATGCGCCGGACCGTAATAGTCGGTTTCGATATGCTCGACACTGCCTTCGAACAGGCCGCCCGTATCTTCTCCGCTCAACATGCGCGTGACGGTCGCCAGCGGGAAGCCCAGGTGAACGCCCATCCGGTCCAGTGGCCGCACCCACGGCCGCGGATTGGTTCTCGGGTCGTACGCGGTTCCGTCCCGCGAGCCGTCCTGGGCAACGACAGACATCGAAACGGCGGAAATAACAACCGCTATGCCCTTGATTTTCATGAATTCCTCAGCTATTGAGCGAGATTGAAACGCTATTCTTCGTCAGGAACAGGACAAGCAGGTTAACAACATTGCCCGGACGTGTCGAAGCTGATCTACGGGTCGGCAGCGAGAACGCCGTTGCGCTTCACGTAGTCGTCCCAGAGGCCGATCAGTTCCTGAAGTTTTTCCGGATACACGGCCGCCAGGTCGCCGGTCTCCGCGGGATCGTCGGCGAGGTTGTACAACTGCCAGACGTTCGTGCTGGCGAGTGGCACCATGCTGTTCTGCGGCGCGTCTCCCGGCAGATAGAGGATCTTCCAGTCACCCTGTCGAATTGCCCGTCGACCCGTTGCGTGCCAGCCCATGTAGTCTTCCGGCTCCCGAATGCTCCCCCGCTCTCCCGTGAACAGCGGCCGCATCGAGCGGCCCTGCATGGCCACGACCTCGCGGCCCTTGTAGGTCGCCGCTCCCGGATGCTCTGTTTCGGCCAGATCCAGGAGGGTCGGCATGATGTCCTTCACGGTCAGGATGGCATCCGACGTCCTGGCTCCCGGGTACGCGCCCGGAAAATGAACGAAAGCCGGCACCAGCACGCCTCCCTGCGAGAGGTATCCCTTGAAGGTCCGTAACGGCGTGTTGCTTGCCTGTGCCCAGTTCGGGCCGGGAAAGACATAGGAATCGGCATTGCCCAGGTTCTCGTAACGGTTATCGCAGCACGTTTCAAGAAATTCGGCCATTCCCGGGTACCTTCTCCGGTCATTGCCTTCGGGCCCGTTGTCCGACATGAAGAATATCAGGGTGTTGTCGTACTCGCCGATCGCCTTGAGGTGATCGATGAATCTGCCGACATGGACGTCGATGTCATCCACCATTGCGGCATAAATCGCCATCTTTTTGGATTCGTAGCGTTTCTCTTCCTCGCTGAGACCGTCCCATGGGCGCTGGGCGAGCATCTGCGGAAAAGGCTCGGTATCCGGCCCGAACCATCCCAGCTCCTTCAGTCGCGCGAGGCGCCGTTCCTTCAGAACGTCGTAGCCCTCGTCGTACCTGCCAATGTACTTTGCGATGGACTCCTGCGGCGCCTGCAGCGGCCAATGGGGCGAGGTGTGTGCCAGGTAAGCGAAGAACGGCCTGTCGTCTTCCAGGTCGCTGTCGATGAACTCGATCATCTTGTCGGTGTAATGCCGCGTTGAATAGAAGTCCTCCGGCAAGGTCTCGACCAGCTTCCCGTTCTCCCGATAAATGGTCGGCTGGTCCGGGAGTACGGCGAGCCGGTTCTGAAAGGCCCCCGCCCCTCCACGCAAACTGACGAACGTCCTGTCGAACCCGCGTGCCGATGGACTGGTCTCTTCGGTCAGCCCAAGGTGCCATTTCCCGGTCATGTACGTGTTGTAGCCGGCGTCCTGCAGGAGTTCCGGAAGCGTCGCGGCTCTGAAATTCAGATACCCCTCGTATCCCGGCACGCCGACCCGATCCGTCAGGCCGAAAACTTCGGGCATGTGCAATGCCTCCGCCATCTCGCCCAGTCCGACAATGTGCGCATCGGTACCCGTCATCAGCATGGCGCGCGCGGGCGAGCAGGTATTTGCGGAATGAAAATTCGTGAAGGTGAGTCCGTCCCGAGCGAGGGCGTCGAGGTTCGGCGTTTCTATTTCGCTGCCGAACAGACCCAGGTCGTTGAATCCCATGTCGTCGACGACGACAAGCAGGATGTTCGGGCGTGAATCCGGCGCGGGAGCAGAGCCGTTTTCTCCAGTCTCGGCACAACCTGCCGCCGACAGGCACAACGCCATCCCGACAATCATTGGTCTCATCAGTTCTTTCTCGTCATCAAGGGATTCGCGTCGGTTGACCCGATCATGCCACCGATGCGGGCGGTCGCCAGGATATGGTCACCTCGATCGATGATCTCGTTATCGAAAGGCGCGTCCTCCATGCGGATTACGCCCCCGGATACGCATCGCAGGTGCGGATCGTCCAGCGTCGTATCGTAGGCCTCATTGATCGCCGCACCCGTCGGTGTCAGATCGAAGGCATCCTTGTGCGTGCCGCGCGAAACGCTGCTCCATAGGCCCGAAATGTCGAGCGGCGCCGGATCGGCGCCAGCGTCAGGATGCTCGGACCAGGGCTCCGCCGTCCAGGTTCCGTCTTCCTTCGTAACCTGGATGTAGTAATGGACATGGGGGTTGGCCCAGAACACCTCCTCGACGATACCCTCCACGGTCCCTACGTTGTCCATCTCGTTATTGGCCGCGAAGGCATGATGTGCCGCAGCGTAGTGCGTCGACGATAACGACAAGCCAAACAGTATGGCCGAGGTCAATCGAGCGATCATGAAACTCCCTGCGAATGGGTTCCGTGCGTACAATAATAACGGCAGCACGGCGGAACCGCTCGCGGAGAACAGGCATGATCCACTTGGCAGAGGCGTTGAACTACCGCTGCCTGCGGTATGTGGCACGGCCATTGAAACCGTTTCACGTGCTCGTCGGCCCGAACGCCTCCGGAAAGACCACGTTTCTGGACGTGATCGGCTTTCTGAGCGATGTGGTAACTAACGGTCTGGATCACGCTCTGGAAGATCGCGCGGCGAATCCCCGGGACCTTCTTTACCAGCATCGCGGCAACCGGATGGAATTTGCAGTCGAGGCCGCGGTTCCCGACCGTTTGCGGCGACGATCGGTCACTTCCGAACTGGACACGGTTCGCTATCAGGTGGCCATGGGCTGCGACGAAACTCCCGGACCGTTCGTGTTCAAGGCGAAGACTCTAATCCTGAAAAAACGGACTATGGCATCGAACGGTCAGCGGACGCTGTTCCCCCGGTGCGCCCCGGCCCCTGCGTCTCTTCAAGATAGCGTCAGGCGATCGACGAACAAGACCCTGATAAACAAGGCGCCAGGCGGAAACGACAACTTTTACTCCGAAACCAAACCGGCGAATCGGGGTTGGGCGCCGTCCTTCAGGCTTGGGCCGCGGAAGTCGGCGCTGGGCAATCTGCCGGCGGACGAGACATCCTTTCCGATCGCGAGTTGGTTTCGCGAGTTTCTCGGCACGGGCGTCCAAAAGCTGGTGCTGAACAGTCGGGCCATCATGAATCCGAGCCCTCCCACCCGTGTCGCCGGGTTCCTGCCCGACGGTTCGAATCTTTCCTGGGTGGTGGCGCGTCTGCGAAGAAACGATCCCGGCCGACATGCCGCCTGGATCCGGCACCTTCGCACCGCCCTTCCCGATCTGGTCGACATTGGCACGGTCGAACGCCCGGAAGACAAGCACTGCTACTTGACCTATGAGTACGATGGCGGGTTGCGGGTGCCGTCCTGGCTGGTGTCCGATGGCACGATCCGGTTGACCGCGCTCACGCTGCCGGCGTACCTGGCCGACCTGCGCGGCGTCTATCTGGTGGAAGAGCCCGAGAACGGGATTCATCCAGGCGACGTTGCGACGGTATACGATTCGCTCAGTTCCATGTACACCGCGCAGGTGCTGCTGGCGACCCATTCCCCGGTCGTGCTGAGCGCCGCCAGCCCGGACGACGTGTTGTGCTTTGCCAGGGACGGGGACGGCGCGACCGACATCGTGCTTGGCTCCGAGCATCCCAGACTTCAGCAGTGGCGGGGAGACATGGACCTCGGCACCCTGCTGGCGTCCGGGGTGCTGGGATGAGCCGAATCGACCTGGTCGTCCTGGTCGCCGACAAGGACATGGAGCAAGCGCTGACGGGGCTGCTGCCAAGACACCAATCCTTGGAAATCAGGCCGCTGACCTACGACATATTCTCTCATCCGCAGCATGATCCGGCCTGCGTACGGCACGGTGTGGCCTATCTTTCGAACTTCGCGACGCAGTACGACCACGGCCTGCTCCTGTTCGATCATGAAGGGTGCGGGCGCGAGCGGATAGCGCCCGAAACGTTGCAACAAGACTTGAACAGCCAGTTCGATCGCACAAGTTGGGGCGAACGCGCCAAGGCCATCGTCATCGCGCCGGAACTTGAAACCTGGGTCTGGAACGAATCTCCCAACGTCGACCTGGTGGCCGGATGGCGCGGTCGGTCGCCACGGCTGCGAGAGTGGTTGGTGGCGAAAGGGCTTTTGCGCGAGAGCGATCCCAAACCGCATGATCCCAAGGAAGCGTTTCACGCCGCGTTGCGGAGAACGGGCATGGCCCGCAGCGCATCCCTGTACCGGCAGCTCGCAGAAAAGGTCTCGTTGCAGACCTGCGAGGACCGGTCCTTCCAAGATCTGAAGCGCACGCTTCAGGCATGGTTTCCACGTGGCGGGACACCATAACATTGCAAGAGATATCGAGAGGCAACGGGCGCAAATCGATTCGACTTTGCAGAGGGGCATCAACGTGATCAACGCTGGCATCGTAGGCATGGGCGGTTGGGGACGGGCGCTGGTGGAGTCCGTCTCGGGGGGGAACGATGCGATTCGCTTCATTGCCGGTACGACGAGGACACCATCCAGGTCGGTGAACTACGCGGGGAAAGCCGGTTTGCGCCTGTACGAGTCCCTCGACGATCTGCTTGCGGACGACGATCTCGATGCGGTGGTACTGGCCACGCCCCACTCCACACACCCGGGTCAGATTCTCGCGGCAGCGAACGCCGGCAAGCATGTCTACTGCGAGAAGCCGTTCTGCCTTGGCGCTGCCGATGCCGCCGAGGCACTGCAAGCGCTGGCGGCAAACGGCCTGAAGGCCGCAGTGGGTCACGACCGCCGCTTCTACCCCAACACCGTGGCGCTCAAGCAATCGATCGACGCGGGTGAACTCGGCAAGATGGTACAGATCGAAGGAAACTTTTCGACCAATCTTGCCCCCGCCGCCGGCACGTGGCGAGACAGCCGGACAGAAAGCCCTGTCGGCGGCATGACTTCACTCGGCATTCATGTGGTTGATGCCTTCATTCAGCTGTTTGGACGCATCTCGCGCGTTCAGGCAGTCAGCCGAAGGGTTTCCCTGCCATTCGATATCGACGACGCAACGATCGTGACCGTGGAGTTCGAAGGCGGTCAACTGGGCTCTCTCGGCACAGTGGCTTCGACAGCCCCACTCTGGCATCTACACGCTTTCGGCTCGGATGGATGGGGTGAGGTCGTTGACCATGATCGGCTGACAATCACAAAATCGCGCGACCAGTCGGCAACGCGAACCTGGGAAAACCACGGTTATCCCTGCCTGCCGTCGGTCGCGGCAGCGCTGGAGGCGTTCGCGCGGGATTGCGAGGGCGGCCCGCCCTTCCCCATCACACCCGACGAAATTCTCCATGCCACGACCGTCTTGGAGGCGATTGTGCAGTCGGCGGCAACCGGAGAGCGAGTGTCGGTCGTTACACCTAAACTTTGAGCCGGACAACAAGCTGGCGCCTTGTTGGACTGCGGCAACGCCCCCCACGACCAGCGACGCAAACTTCCGCCTCCCGCCGAATGCGATGAACCGAGACGACGCTTATGGGACACGAGCCGAACAACAGTCAGCCCATGCGCCTTTCTTGTCGCTCGCCGCGCGTGGGGGAATTGGTGCAAGTATTCCCCAGACGATGGCTCGTGGATGAAGTCGTCCAAGCGGAGACACTGCTACACGCGCGGATGACATCGGTCGTATCGGTGTGTAGCATCCCAGTTCCTCGTAACGGAAGGGTCGTCGGTCGACGTGGACGCGAAGGGCAACGAATTATCAAGGCCCGCGAGCCAAGGCGGATTGATGGCGCAGCCGACAGAATTAATCCTGAACGATGTTCGCTGTTTCCAAGGCAAACAGCGCGGCCAATTGCGCCCGATCACGCTCCTGGTTGGTGAAAACAGTACCGGCAAAAGCACGTTTCTAGCGTGTTTCTCCGTCATTCACCGGATGTTCTCCACATTCGAGGATAGATTCGGCGGCTCGCCCGATTTCAATCGGGAACCGTTTTTGATGGGCTCGTTCAGGGATATCGTCCGCTCCCGTCGCGGACCGAACGGCCGCATCGATGAATTTCAGCTTGGATTCAAGTTCGCTCAATACGACAGAACTGGGCTACCTACAGAAGTTCTGGTCACCTTCGGAAAACAAGGCTCGCAACCCGCGCAGCAATCCTGCCTGTTTCGGTTCGGCCCATCGGATTTCTTCGAGTGGCGCCAAGATAGGGAGGGAAGAACCACATTGGCGATTCCGGGCCGGGAATTGGATGTCACGTTGCCTTCATTCCCGGCTTGGCACTTTGGTCTGGACTTTCTTTTGGACGGCAAGGAACTGCAGTCCGGCTCTCCCGATGCCAACCCTGTAACCTCCTATGTGCGGAATCTACTGGAGCCCGGCGATGGCAAGAGCCCTGGAGTCGGCCGCATTCCCTTCGGGTTTCGGGAACTGCTCCACACGAAACTGATCCCGGTCGCTCCGCTTCGGGCCACGCCCAAGCGTACCTACGACCCGGTCAGGGAGGTCGACAGCCCCGAAGGCGAACACGTCCCCATGCTCTTGACGAGACTGGACAACAGCGAGAAGAAGACATGGCAATCATTGCACGATGACCTGGTGAATTTCGGCGCGGAATCCGGGCTTTTCAACGATATCAAGGTGCGGCGGCACGGTAAGCAGATGAGTGACCCGTTCCAGCTTCAGGTCAAGGTCCAATCGGGTTTCTACGCCAACATCATGGACGTCGGCTACGGAGTCAGTCAGAGCCTGCCGATATTGGTCAGTCTGTTGTCCGGCAGCGAAAACCGTAGTTCCGGTCGTCGCTATGGCCGTGCGGCCAAGACATTTCTTTTCCAGCAGCCCGACGTGCATCTTCACCCTCGTGGACAGGCGGAACTTGCCGAGTTGTTTGCGAAGGCTGCGAAAGATGGGCGCAACATGTTCCTGATAGAAACCCACAGCGATTACATCGTGGACCGAATGCGCATACTGGTGAGAAGAAAACTGTTGCGCCCGGATGACGTCTCAATCATCTTTTTCGAGCCTGAGCGCAACGCCGCGAAAATGCACAACCTCACCCTGGACGAGTTCGGGAATGTTAAGAACGCGCCACCAAGCTATCGGTCATTCTTCCTGAAGGAAACTGATCGCTTGCTGGGGTTCGACGACTGAATCCCGAATCAATTTGCATGATCGTCGACGCAAACAGGCTCGGCGTGTTTCTTTCCGATCAGATGGCCGAGGACGCAAAACCGGTTGGGCTTATGGCAAATAGTTGACAAGATAGCCTCAGGTTATGCGGCCAGTTTCGCCATCAGGTATTCGTGCCCTCGGTCGCCCTTGACCGAATTGCAATAGCCGCACAGTAGCTGCAAATTCCCCAGGTGATCGGTCCCACCCTTTGCTCGCGGGATGATGTGATCGACAGTGAGGTTTTGCGGCTTGAAGTGCTCGCCGCAGCCGTTGCAATGGCCGCCCTGTTCGCCGTACAGGGTCTTGCGATGCGTCTTGTAGTGTGGGATGGGTCCGATATCCGTGCGTCGCGGTACGTCGGTACGGTGCACGCCATCGTAAAACATGCCAAGTTCTTTCTTCATGCGGACCCGCACCAGTTCAGCGGCCTTCGGCGCGATGTCTATGCCGGTCCACTGACGATGTTCAACCTCCGCGGCGATACAGGCTGTCGCACACCCGCAGAACGGATCGAGTACAACGCCATCGTCCGGGCACGATGCCCGCACGATACGCTGTAGCAACGCGACTGGCTTCTGCGTCGGGTAGCCTAGCCGTTCCTTGGCTTGCGAATTTATGGGCAGGATATCGTCCCAGGTATCGCCAACCGCCGCGCCCGGCATCTCGTCCAGGTACCGCTTGTAGGCAGGCACACGGCCCGGCGCGGTCTGCATGACTCGTCCGTCAGCGTACAACTGCTCCATTTTCGTTTTGGCGTACCGCCAATAGCGGACCACACCAAGAAACTCGTATTTCGGATGGCCGCGCGAGCCGGCCCCAGGCGCCGTCAGGTTGTCCAACCGATATCTGCGGCCAGTGCCCTCCTCGATACGGTTGTAATGGCTCTTGATGTACGCTGGATCGTAGTCGGTAAACGTCTGGCGATACATGCGACCCTCGCTCTTGGGGTCGGCGGCGTAATGCAGCAACACGTCACGCACGCGCGGCCAGTTGAGTGCACCTTGCCGATAATCGCCCTTCGTTGTCGTTCGCCGCCAGCTCAACTCGTTGAGATAGGCGCCAGCGCCAAAAACCGCATCCATGACGAGCTTGAGGTAGTGGCTCATTGTAGGGTCGCAGTGGAGGTAGATCGAACCGGTAGGCTTTAGCAGCCGGTGCATTTCGAGCAGCCGGATCGCCATGTAGATCAGGTAGGACTTGTCCGACGTGCTCATGGCCGCGTGAATGACGCGATTCAGCGCTGGGTGCTTCGCTTCGATCAAATCCAACCAGGCGACGTCCACATCGCTGAGCGTCCACGTATCTTTGAATTCGGCGCCGGCAGCTTCAGAGCCGATGGGCGCAGCATAGTTCGCGTTGCTGTTGAACGGCGGATCCAAATAGATCAAATCAACACTGGCCGAATTCATTCCCCGCATGATGTCCAGGTTGTCCCCGGTCCACATGGTCTGGTTCGCCCAATTCGGTTCCGCCATGAAGAGCTCCTTGTCATTTCGGCCCGAATCGTATCAGACGCACCGACCGTGCAGTGCAGTTATGCTGTCCACGGATTGCCAACCTATTCGACATTAGTCTTTTTCTCACCGATGCCGCACTCGATCGCAACCTCGAACCGGGGATCCTCTTGCGCGACAGAGCGCTGGCTACCAGCGTATCGAGCCACTTCCAGGGCCTGATCGACGAAAAATGGTTGGTGCCACTGCCGATTTGAGGATAAACCGGCCCCCGCGCTGGTGTTTCTTGAGCCGAGCGGTGATTTGGCATCTCGCTAAATGGAGGCAGCGCCTCCCAAGACCAAGAACGCGAACTTCACCACTTCAAGCACCACATATACCCGGTGCAGGTGACTCGGGCCGACCTGTTCCTCGCGTATCAACCGGCGCGTGCGTGCATCCAGCGGCGGCATGACGACGAATCGTTGAACGACGAATAACGCGATCGGGACAACCAGCCACTTCCAGGCGTCGCCGGCGCCGAGAACCAGTGCGCAGACAAGCCCGACACATAGAACTGCTTCAGTGATGCCAACCCACAGGAATTGAGCGCGGCCAACATCGAGCGCGACCGGCCGGGTCAGGGACGGCGCACGAAACTTGGCGGGAGCCGCGACCAGCGATCCCCCGAGCGAAACGCCCGCCCATAAGAGCGCGAATACAGGGACAAGAACCTCAGCGCCCGGCATAGTCGAGACTCACCCAATCGCACATCGGCGTCCGCCAGACTCACTCGGGCCTGCGTCCGGTCAATGCATCTCGGGCGACGCCCGGCCCCCTATTCGAATCCGCCCTGCCTGGACAGTTCGGGGTCGCAGTCGTAGCGATACAGCTGAAGCTCCGGCGTATAAACCATCTCCGCATAGCCGTTGAACGTGCCGACAAGGTATTCGGGATCTTCCAGGATTACCTCGATCTGCACGCGCTTCCCGTCTTCGCTCAAGCTGAATCGCTCGATCAGGTGCTTCTGCGCGCCCGACGGCACGCCCCGCCCGTTGCCCTCCGGATGATCCCGGAAATGCCTGGTATCCACGACCAGGGTATCGCCGTCCCACCAGCCGATGGAATGCCCGTTCCAGGATGTGCGCTCGTCGGTTTCCGGATGGTCGCGCCCATCCATGTGGACGATCCTGGTCCGGTCGAAGTATTCGTTCCGGAGGATGACGCGATCTTCGAGAATCTCGATGCCGTTGAGGTACACGGTGGACGCGGTCAGCCCAGGCGGTGGCGGCGGCACGCAGTCCCTGACCGGAGTCATGGTCATGTAGTCGTATTCCGCCCGCGCCGCTTCCGCTGCGGGTGTCAACGGCATCCGGTTCAGGCTGCGCCCCAGGCTGAACGTGCTCAACCCCTTCCAAACACCGTCGAGGCTGGTCGCCGCGACCGTTTCTTCGGGGTCGTCTTCGATCTGCATCCAGAGGTTGCCGTCGGAGGTTTCAAGCGTATTGAGGATGGCGCGCAACCGCCCGCTCCGCTCGGGATGCGCCCGCACGATGACAGTGTCGCCGGGACTCACGAGGTCCGCCGACCAACCGCTGCGAATCATGATTGGGGTCGAGCCGGTCTCGAGGTCCCACTCAACGGCCTCGCCGGTCTCGTTCTCGGTTTCCACGATGATCTGCACATGGGGATTGCGAAATGCATAGCGCTTGACCACACCCTCGAATGCGACCACGGTCTCCCGGTCGTAGCCCGCATCGCTGTGGTGTCCGAGTACCGCCGAAGCGAATGACGCGCCAATTGACGCCAGCAACAGATTGATATATTTCACGTGTCGACTCTCCAGTCTCTCCAGTGCCCGGGGCACCGCTGTTCCGGTTGGTCCCGGAGCAGGCCATGGGCGCGGACGGCGCCTTCGTCCTGTCTCATACGGGTTGGGCCGAAGAATATCACGCTGGCAGGATAGCCGACGCCTGTGGAAAACCCGTTCGTGTTGTAATCTCCTGCCTTGGCCCACCGACACGCCGGTGGCCGGAATCGTGCAAACAGAGACCAGCAGGCCAGGCAGAAGACACCATGGACAATAGCGTACCCACGTTTGTTCTATTCGGCGTGCAGCATTGGGTGGGGACCGGCATCGCCATTGCCATTGCTGTGTTCCTGCCATTGCTGTTGCGATGGCGCGCGAGCCCCCAAGGCCAGGATACGGCGCGAAAGGTCCTTGCAGTCTGCATGTTTATCGACATCATCCTCGGACCGGCAGTCAGGGCCGGCGTATACGGAATGCCGCTGGCGGAGCATCTGCCGCTGCATCTTTGCGGGATGACGGTTACGCTGGGCGCGTTCATGCTCTGGACTCGCAGCTATCGCCTGTACGAGGTTCTGTATTACTGGGGAACGGGAGGCGCGCTGGTCGCCCTGATGACGCCCGACGTTTTGCAGGCGTTTCCCCACCCCGTTTTCTTCCTGTTCTTCCTGAGCCATGGCCTCGGGTTCCTGGCGATCATGTTCGCCACCGTGGTCATGGGCTTCAGACCCAGGCCGAGGTCGCTGCTGATCGTCATGCCGGTCACCGCCGCCTATGCCCTGCTGATATATCCCGTCAACCTCCTGCTCGGGTCGAATTATCTCTTCCTGCTCGCAAAGCCTGCGCAACCGTCGCCGCTGGACTGGTTCGGGCCCTGGCCATCGTACCTCCCGGGCCTGGTGGGGATGGTGGCATGCGCCCTGTTCCTCCTTTACGCGCCTTTCGCGGTTATCGACCTCGTCAGCGCAAGGAAGTCCGGCCGGGGATGACCCGCAACCGCAGCTACTCCATGCGCACCGGCAAGGACCGCGTCCAGGTGGATGCCGAACGCGTGCCCGTGACCATCGGCCAGGCGCGGGTCCGACAGGGGGACCTGCTGGTGGGCGACAGTGACGGCGTCGTGGCCATTCCAAAGTCCCGTGAAGACGAAGTCCTGGACGTGGCCGAGCGGATCAACGAGGCGGAGGAACGGATTCTGGGCTATCTGAAACAGGGCCACCGCCTGGACGAGGCCCGGGTGAAGATGGGCTACCATGCCCTGCAGACGCCGGACGAGTAGAGCGCTTCTGCCGATCAAGCCGCATGCACGGCGCCGTTGCTCAACCCCATCGGCCTTCCCCATCGGCCTTCCCTAGCCCATGACGGAGACACCCGGCAATGGCGTCGTGGTCGATGCCGACCGCGCCGCCGGCGGGGTCGCCATGCAAGCCGCCACGCGGCACGCCATTGCGAAAGCGCGCAGCAACGGCCTGGCCTGGGGCATCGTTCGCGAAACGACCCATACCGGTCCCATGGGCTACTACGCCGCACAGATCGCAGCCGCGGGCATGCTCGCGATCGTCGCGTCGTCGAGCCGTCCCCTCATGGCCTACCACGGCGCCCGCAAGGCCGGCGTCGCAACCAGCCCCATCGCGATGGCGGCCCCGGGCGATGAATCGGATCTCGTCATGCTGGACATGGCAACGGCAGAAATTGCCATCGGCAAGATCCTGAAAGCCCGGGCGACGCGCGCTCCGATACCCCCCCGGTTCCGCGCTGACCGCAGACGGCAAGCCCACCACCAATCCCCTCGAGGCGGTCGTGCCGATGCCGCTGGCCGGCCCCAGGGGTGCGGGTCTGTCACTGCTGCTGGAGTGCTTCCAGGGCGTGCTGGTGGACCATCCGCTGCTCACGCCCGCCCTGCAGGGCGAACCGGTCGTTCACAGCCAGAACGGCCTGGTCGCTGCCGTCGACATCGGGCTGTTTGGAGACGTCCGGGCGTTTCGGCGGCGAATCGACGCACTCGGCGCCGCAATCAGGAGCCTGCCGAGGGCGGAAGGCGTCGACGCAATCTACCTGCCGGGAGAAATCGAACGCGAAACGGCGGCCGAACGCCGACGGGACGGGATTCCTCTCCCAATCAAGACCTGGAACGTCCTGAGGCAGCTCGCGCTGGACATTGGCGTAGAGCCGCCGGTACCGCGCTCTCAGCGATAGGAACAACCGGAGTGGGGTCAGCGATTGCAATTGGAAGCGCGGTCGGCGATGAACGTCGAAACCGCAGTCAGCGGTAAACGTTGGGCGCCCGGTCGAATCGACTGGCCTGATCGTAGTAGCGCATGGCACTGGTCATGGGGGGCACCGCCTCGCTGACGCGAGCCAGGTGATCGGCCGACAGGGTCACGTCGGCGGCGCCGAGATTGTCCACCAGTTGCTCCATGATCCTGGGGCCGATGATCGGCGCCGTCACGCCGGGTTGCGCCGCCAGCCACGCCAGGGCGAACTGCGGCGGCGTGCAACCGGCTTCCCGGGCCAGTTCGACAAGCAGATCGATCACATCGAACGCCTCCGGGGTTGCCGGGCGGTTGAAGTTGTCGCGGCCGCCCTGCCAGCGACCCTCGGCGCCGGTGTCATCGCGCCGGTACTTGCCGCTCAGCAACCCGCCGCACAGCGGCCCCCAGGGGAGAAACGCGAGCCCATAGTTGCGCGCGGCGGGAATCGCCTCCCGCTCGGCGGCCCGGTCCAGCATGTTGTAAGCCGACTGGTCGCAGACGAACCGGTGCAGCCCCAGTTCCCTGGCGGTCCACAACGACTCCACCATCTTCCACGCCGGAAACATGCTGCAGCCGATGTAACGGATCTTGCCCTGGCGGATCAGGTCGTCCAGCGCCCGCAGGGTTTCGTCGATGGGCACATCGGGCAGGGAACGATGCAGGTAATACACGTCGATCCAGTTCGTGTTCAGCCGCTGCAGGGACGCTTCGCAGGCGCTGATGAGATACCGGCGGCTCAATCCGGCCATATTCGGATCGTCCGGGTCCATGGGCATGCACGCCTTGGTGGCCAGGATCACGCGTTGCCGGGCGCCGGCCCCGGCCAGCGCCTTGCCGACGATGCGTTCGCTCTCGCCAAGCCCGTAAATGTCCGCCGTGTCGAGAAAATTGACTCCCTCGTCCAGCGCCCGATGGATGATGGGAATGGACTCCGCTTCGTTCGTGCTGCGTCCGAACATCATCGTGCCAAGGCAGAGTTCGCTGACCTTGACGCCAGTCCTTCCGAGGTTGCGGTATTCCACTGGGACGACACCTCCTGAGTGTTTGTCAAGATCCTGGACTTGCGCCACCGCCCGCCGGGCTCGCCTCCCCCGACCCGCGTCTGCCGGTCCGGCGAGCAGGTTACCCGGGCGGCAGCAGCCGCACTACGTTATGGCATCGGAGTGTACGCTTCAAGCGGCACAGGAAGTAATATAGGAGCGACGCGGAAAACAGTCGGAAACGGAATCATGAACCTCAGGTACCTGTATTCTCCGGTCGCGGCGATGATCGCGGTCTGGAGCGGTCATTCGCTGGCGCATCATGCCTTCATCACCGAGTTTCTCCCGGACCGGCAGGGCGAGGTCGAAGGGCGGGTCACCGAAGTCATCTGGGCCAATCCGCATATCCGCTACGGCGTCGAGGCGCAACAGGAGGACGGAACGAGCGAGGTATGGTTTCTGCAGCCGCCGGGCAACCTGCCCACGTATCGGCGAGAGCAGTGGTACGAGGATACGGTCCAGGCAGGCGATCGCGTCAGGGCGACGGGCAATCTCGGCCGCGACGGCATGAAGCGGCTGTATGCCACCTGCATCTACCTCGAAAGCGGCCGCCGGCTCGGGCGTTGCGTGGCTTCTGGCTCGGTGGAGGAGATCATCGCCGACCCGAACGTCGACTATACGGTGCAACCGAACGACTACGAGGTCGACATCAGCGGTTACTGGATGAACCGCTACAACTTCCGGGCGACGGTGGACGACCTGGAACCCAGGCCGGCGCCTTTCACTCCGGAGAGCCGGGCCATCTACGAATCACGGCAATTCGGCGACGACCACGTCCTGCGTTGCCTCGCGCCGGGCCTGCCGCGCATATTCGGTTCGCCCTACTCCATGGAAGTGCTCGACGGCGGAACGCACTACTTCATGCTCTTTCTGCAGAACAACAGCCCCCGCTGGGTATGGATGGACGGGCGCTCCGCGCCGGACAACCATCCGCTCACGTCCATGGGCTACTCCGTGGGACGCTGGGAGGACCGCACCCTGGTCATCGAGACCACGCGCCTGGAGCCGGGTTGGCTCGACGGGTCCGGCTATCCCATGTCAGGCGGCGACGGCACGAGGATCGTGGAACGCTGGACGGTTGCCGGGGACGGGCTGACGATGGACCGTATCATGACCATCCACGACGACCTGTATACCGAGCCGCTGGTGCGGACCCGCGGCTCGCAGCGCGCCGACGCTTCCGACGGGCTCATGGAGAGCCCGGTCTGCGATCCCAACAGCCACTATCGGGATCTGTACGAGCGCGGCCTTCTGGAAGACACTCTTTATGATCGGTGATGCCCGCTGTGTTTCCTGAACGGCGCCGTTTGCCGGGACACCTCCGTTGGCAGGAACACCGACACCCGTTTCTGCCCGGGATGGTTGCCGCGGCATTGGCGGTTTCGCTCAGCGCGTGCGGCGATAACACGGGATCGGGAGACGATAACAATCCGTCCGGTGTCGTAAACCTTTCCGTGGAGCCGAGTTCGGTCACGGAAAGCGAGACACCGGTCACCGTGACGGTGACGGCGGCAATCGAGGGCGGTACCGCCCCGACCGAAACGGCCGTCACCGTGTCGCTGGCCGGCGATTCGGCGGACACCAACGATTTTGAAGAGGTCGAGCCGTTCCGGATCACGATTGCGGCCGGGTCCAGTTCCTCATCGGAAAGTATTTCGGTTGTCGCGACCGACGACGACGAGGACGAGGAAGACGAAACGGTGCGGGTGACCGGTACGGCCCCCGGGCTGACCGTCAATGCGGCGACCCTGACCATAGTCGACAACGATGAACCTTCCGAATCCGGCTGGGTCGCGGGACAGTTCCTGCCGGCTTCGACCTTTGCCGGCCAATGCCGCTCGCCCAGAACCGGCATAAATTCCCGGACGGATCGTCCCTATCCCGACATTCAGGGCCGGACTGCGGACGAGAACAACTGGCTGCGGTCCTGGAGCAACAACACCTACCTCTGGTACGACGAAATCATCGATCGCGATCCGGGGCGATACGACGACCCGCTGGACTACTTCGACCTGATGCGGACCAATGCTCGGACGGCCTCCGGCGCACGCAGGGACCGGTTTCACTTCACCTACGATACCGAGGTCTGGATCGCGCTGTCGGAGTCGGGTGAATCGCCCGGATACGGCGCGACCTGGACGGTCATTTCCCGCTCGCCCCCGCGTGAGGCCGCCATTGCCTACACCGACCCGGACACTCCGGCAACCGAGGCCGGGCTCCTGCGCGGAGCCAGGATCGTTTCCGTGGACGGCATCGACTTCGTCCATGCGGACGGCCAGGCAAACATCGACGCGATCAATGCCGCCCTGTATCCGGAGTCGGCCGGCGAGACCCATGCATTCGAATTCCGCGACGTCGGCGAGCAAATCACCCGTACCGTGTCATTGACCTCGGAGATCATCACCTCCACGCCGGTCCAGCACGTCGGCACGCACATGTCGCCGGCAGGCGCTACCGTCGGCTACATGCTGTTCAACGATCACATCGAGACGGCTGAACCGGCGCTCGTCGAGGCGGTCCGGGCGTTGAATTCGGTTCCCGGTGGAATCGAGGACCTGATCGTGGACATGCGATACAACCGCGGCGGGTTTCTGTACATCGGGAGCGAGCTCGCCTACATGATCGCCGGCCAGGCGGCGACCGCGGGCCGGGTTTACGAACGGCTTCGATTCAATGACAAGCACCCGGAGACCAACCCGGTAACCGGACGCGCCCTGAGCCCCATTCCCTTCTACAATTCCCGGGAGATCCCGTCAGGGGGTGTAGAGCGGTTGCCGGAGTTGACACTGAGTCGAGTCCTGATACTCACAGGCCCGAATACCTGCTCCGCAAGCGAGTCGATCATCAACGGCCTGCGGGGCATCGACATCGAGGTTATCCTCATCGGCGATCCGACCTGCGGCAAACCCTATGGCTTCTATCCGACGGACAACTGCGGAACGACCTATTTCACCATCCAGTTCCGTGGCGTCAACGACAAGGGGTACGGTGACTACGCGGACGGATTCATACCCACGCCGGGAGCCGGCGGGGACGAAGCGCAGGTGCCCGGATGCCGCGTCGCGGACGACCTGACCCGCGCTCTGGGCGATCCGATGGAAGGAAGGTTGGCCGCCGCTCTGGCGTATCGCGACACTGGCACCTGTCCGGCATCCGGAGGAACCTCCGGAGGGTTCGGCCCTGAAGCGGATGCGCCGGACAGTCCGGGGCCCGGGGACGGCATCGTTCACAAGCCACCGTGGCGGACCGATCGGATCGTCGAGCACTAGTCGACTATCCGACTGATTTGCAAGTGCCCGACCGATAGGGCACCGGTTCCTGCTGTATACTTCCCGACTGTTCCGGCGGTGCATCATTGGCCGGATCGCAACCAACCATTCCTTACGGATCGGCTACACGGGGAGCATCGGATTTCCATGTCTATCGCACAGGATCAACTTGACAAGGTACGCGCGCAGGACGGGTTCATCGCGGCTTTGGATCAGAGCGGCGGTAGCACGCCCAAGGCACTGAGGCTTTACGGTGTGGGCGAGGATGCCTACGCCGGCGACGATGAGATGTTCGACCTGGTGCACGCGATGCGCACCAGGATCGTGACCAGCCCGGTATTCAACGGTGATCGGATTCTCGGCGCCATCCTGTTCGAAAATACGCTCGACAGGGACATCGGCGGGATGAACTCGGCCCGATACCTCTGGCAGGAAAAGAACGTCGCGCCCTTCCTCAAGGTCGACAAGGGCCTGGCGCCGGTGGACGAAGGCGTGCAGGTGATGAACCCGATTCCCAACCTGCCGGAACTGCTGGACAAGGCCAACTCCAGAAGCGTTTTCGGCACGAAGATGCGCTCGGTGATCAAGTCCGCCGACGCGGCCGGCATCGAACGGGTGGTCAGCCAGCAATTCGAGATCGGGCGGCGGATCGTGTCGGCCGGATTGATGCCCATCATCGAACCGGAAATCGATATCCACGCGCCCGACAAGCGTGAGGCGGAAGACCTGCTGAAGGGCCAGTTGCTGGCGCATCTGAACTACCTTTCGGCCGACGAGCTGGTGATGTTCAAGCTGACGTTGCCGGAGGAACCGGGTCTGTACCGGGAATGCCTGGAACATCCGAACCTGCTGAAGCTGGTTGCCCTCTCCGGCGGCTACAGCCGTGAAGAGGCCAATCGCCGGCTGGCGGAAAACCCCGGCATGGTCGCGAGTTTCTCCAGGGCCCTGACCGAAGGACTCAATGTCCAGCAGTCGGACGACGCATTCAACGCCATGCTGGACGCATCGATCCGGACGATTTTCGACGCGTCCCGCACCTGAGTCCGGGCAGCGGCCCGTATTTCCGCGACCGCCCTTCGCGAGTGACGGAGGAGATGGGCGGGCAGGCCTACCGCACGTTGTCGTGGTGCGACAGATCCTGCATGTGCGGCAGGTCGCGCTCGATGCAGGGTGCCGCCTCCACCAGTTCCCGGTCGGCCAGGCGCGCGATACGCGGCCGTTGCTGCCAGGGTTCCGCGAGAACAGCCGGGCCGGTCTCCAGTTGCCATCGGGTGACGCTGCCGTCCCCTTCCGTCACTTCCAGATGCAGGTAGATGTGGGGGTTGATCCACTCCACTTCCGTGACGACACTACTAACACGGGCGGTTGACAAGGCTGCCCTGTGCGGTGAACATACAGGCATCCGCAATAAGCGGAAAAGGATGGCGTGAGGCGGGGGGATCGAGCATGAATGTCAATGAGTCCGTGACAATCCCGGCCCGCAATTCGGTTATAATTGCCGAGCCGAGCCGAGCCGAGCCGAGCCGAGCCGAGCCGAGCCGAGCCGAGCCGAGCCGAGCCGAGCCGAGCCGAGCCGAGCCGAGCCGAGCCGGGGCCTGACCCCGCGGCCCGGCCCGCCAGCCGGGGTCGCCGCGCCCGCGCCGCAGCCGCCCCGCCGCGCCGTAACCGCCGCTCCGCGCTCCTTCCGGCCGCCCTGGCGCTCCTGGGCGCCATGGCCCTGCTCCTCGCCGCCGCCCCCGCGCGGGCCCAGGTGCCGCCCACGCCGACGGGCTTGACGCTCGCCGCGGGCGACGGGCAGTTCACCGCGAGGTGGAACGCCTCGCCGGGCGCCGGCACCTACGTCATCCGGTACGCCCCCCAGGGCGGGGCATGGGCCGCGGTCTTCGCGAGGCCCGGCACGGCCACGAGCAAGACGATCGTCAGCGGCTCCGCCATCACGATCTCCAACGGGACGACCTACTGGGCCCGGATCAGGGCGTGCGCGGGCACCGCGACCTCCGGCGCGAACTGCAGCGCCTTTAGCGCGGCAGCGACCGTCACGCCCAACAAACCCAAACAGCCGCCCGGCCCTCCCGGCAACCTGGAGGTGGCGCCGGGCGACGGCGCGCTGACGCTGACGTGGACCGCGCCCAGCGGCCCGGCGCCAATGTACTTGGTGATGTGGAAGGAGTCCTCTGCCGGCCGCGGGCTTGCCACCACCGTCGGCGACCCGTCCACAGGCTGGTTGCAGAAAGATGTCAGCCAGACGCGGTACACCATCGACGGGCTGACCAACGGCACCGCCTACGACGTGCAGGTGCTCGCGCACAACGGCAACGAGCACAGCCCCTGGGTCACCGCCTCGGGCACCCCGACCGCCCCCGCGGTGCGGCTGTCGGCCTCCCCGGCCACGGTGGCGGAGGGCTCCCCGGTGACAGTGACCGCGACGCTGACCGCGGCGCTGGCGGAGGACGTGACGATCCCGGTGGCGCTGACGAGGGGCACGGCGGAGCCCGGCGACTTCGGCGCGCTCGCCTCCATCCGGATCCCGGCCGGGTCCACCTCCGGCGCGGGCACGGTCGCGACGGCGCACGACGGCGACGACGAGGACGAGACCTTCACGGTGGCGCTGGGTTCGCTGCCCTCCACGGTGTCGGCGGGCGCGCCCTCCTCGGTGACGGTGACCATCGCCGACGGCGGCGCCACAGGCGACGGCGACCCGGCCGCGCCCACGGTCTCGATCTCGGCCTCGCCCAACCCGGTGGCCGAGGGCGCCGCGGTGACCGTGAGGGTGACGCTGACCGCGGCGCTGGCGGAGGACGTGACGATCCCGGTGGGGCTGTTCGCGGTCACGGCGGAGCCCGGCGACTTCGGCGCGCTCGCCTCCATCCGCATCCCGGCCGGGTCCACTGTCGGCGCGGCCGAGGTCGCGACGGCGCGCGACGGGGACGCCGACGACGAGACCTTCACGGTGGAGATGGCGCTGGAATCGCTTCCGCGGGAGGTGAGGGCGCACGCCCGGCATTGGGTGGTGGTGACCATCGCGGACTCCGCGGCCCGCGAACCCGGCGGCACGGACCCCGGCGGCACGGACCCCGGCGGCACGGACCCCGGCGGAGGCGGCATCGACACCGGCCCGCCCGACACCGGGGCGAGCGCCACGCCGGTCGTCGGCCGGCGCGCGCGCGCCATCGCCGCGCCGTACTGCTTCGTTCCCGACCGGGCCGAACTGGACGCCCTCGGCGGGAGCACGCACCTGGCCTACCGGCTCGACGGCGGGAAGGATTTCGACCTGTGCCTGTGGGACGCGGACGAAAACTGGAGGGACGCCCCCGCCTACGCCTCCTGCCGCGGCGGGGGCGGGGCGTTCCCCAGGCGCTCAACCCCCGAACCCGGCGCCGAACCCGCCGGCGGCGCGACCCCCGCCGGACCCGCCGGCGAACCCGCCGGCGAAAAAACGCTGTCCGCCGAGCGCGCGGCGGGGCTGATGGCCTGCGTCGTGCCCACCGGCGGGGAAGGCGGCGATTGGCTGCTGCGCATCGCGCCGGAGAACATCGCGACCGGGAACCCCGCCCCGGAGGACCCCGAATGAACGCCGCGAACCGCATCCCCGCCGCCATCGCGGCCGCGAACGCCCCCCTCCCCGCCGCCCCGGCCCCCGGCCGGTCCGGCATGGAACCGGAGGACCCGGCCGGGTCCTTGTCGCCGACCGGATGATCCGCGCCGATTCGCGCGCGCACACACGTTCCCGCCCGCGCCGGACTGCCGGTCTTCAAGGGCGACACCCGCCCCGCCCACCGGCCTCCGCAGGCGGATGATACTATTTTTAAGGAGGAAAGTTTACGAACAACTTTTTTTTCCAACCCCCCGGAACACCCCGAAATCACTGGCGTTCCGCAAATAGCGGGAACTGCTGCATCGCCATACTCCCCATGGATTTCGTATACAGCATATCTGCGCTTTCTTCAACGCTCCGGAAGCGTCCGCGCATTTTCCCGCCTGCACTCCAGCAACCCTGATTCCCCTGGAATGGATACAATAGGGACATGATTCGTGCACGGTCCAGATGGCGGTACGGGCTATGTGTGGCCAGTGGCGCGGCGTTGCTGATTCCGGCGCTGGTCTACATCGCTCGGCACTCCCCGCAAAGGGCCGCGCCCGATGGCCCGCCCGATTCGCCGATGGTCGTGGGCGACGAATTCACGTTGGAGACTGACGCGCCCGCCGGGCCCGTTGCTGCGGAAGAATCTGCCCAAATGGGCTTTGACGCACTCTGGACGCCCATCGACGAAGAGTCCGTGGCGGAAGTGCCCGCGTACAAGGAAGCGGTGCGGGACCGCGCGTTGGTGCGGATCGCCGGCGTCCGCGGCGGATGGCGGGTCGGCCAGCGCATCGCCGTCCCGATACCGCAACTCAACGAGATATTCACGCCCGTCATTGAGCGCATTCAGTCGGGGCCCAACGGCGCCCGCGCCTATGTCGGCACGCTCGCGATGGCCGCCGGCCGTGTCCACCGTTTCACGATCACCGTCGGGCCGAGGAACACCTTCGCCCACCTGTCCACGCCTGAAGGAACCTACGAGCTCGTCGCCACGGGCGAGCTGGGCTGGCTGATGCCTGCGGCAAACATGGATCGACATGTGGATTACAGCTTGCCCGACTTCGTTTATCCCGAAGAGCCGCCGCCTCTTGGGCAATGAGTCGGGAACGGTCATGCCGGGAACGGGAGTCTTGCCGGGCTCGCCGGGGGCCGGTTGGCCCAATCGTGGTTCGTGCCTGGAGGGACACTGGCCAGGAAACCGGGCGACGCTATCCGTATCATCTGCACATGCCGTATCCAGTTGGCGGAGGCGCGGGCTGCAGCGTTCATGCGTGAGCGGCCACCGGGCATAGTCATGCGCTGGATTCAGCTATTGGCGAGTTTTCCGCTTGGCATGGCGGCGGCGTTGCAGGCTGTTGCCGGGTCCGCCGATATCGAGGGCGCCGTAAGCTACCAGATCACTGGCGACCGTGTGACCGTCGAGATAGAGCGAATCGCGAACAACACCGGCAACCTCACGACGGGCACCCTCTACGTGACCGTTCGCATGACGGAGGGATCGAGCGTTTTCGATTCCGGTCACAACGTCGCGCGCCACCGGTTCACGGGGTCCAGCAACGGCCAGTTGGGACCAGGACAATTCTTTTCGAACATACGCGTGACGCTGGAGCACACGCGGCCGCCCCCCGGCACCTACTACGTTCATTTCTTCACTTCCCAGTATCCGGACCCGGACACGATACTGGACTCGATAGCCTTCACGGACACGCTCGTCGTCGAGGGCGGCGCCGACCCGCCGGGCGAGGTGCGCGTGGACGACATCGACATCGTCTGCCCGTGCCGTATCGAATCCACGGAGGATGGGGCCACGGTGACGCTGGGCGTTCGCAGCTTCAGGCAGTCCGAAAGCGGCGAGTTGACGTTGGAGATTGTTTGGCATCGCACGGACGACGCCTCCGTCTACTCCGCACCCAACGCCGCCAATGTACCGCTGGAGCGCACCGTGCCCGGCAATACCGCCCTCACGGCAAGCCGCGGCTTTCGCTGGGACCGCCTCGGCTCGGGCGATTTTCGGCGGCTGGGCATACGGTTGGTCGAGGAGCGGGACGATGGCCGTTACCTTCTCGACAAAGTCCTCATGGAGACGGCGGCGAGCGCGACCCGGCAGTTCGAGGTCGGCGACCTGGACTTTCTCGCCGACTCCGACGGCGATGGCGTCGGCGACCTGAACGAACGCTCCGAGGGCACGGACCCCGAAGATCCCGAATCCAGGCCGGGGGTCGCCGCCATCGACGTGCTCGCGCTCTACACCCCGGCGTTCGCCGAATTGTACGATGGCGACCCGGCGACACGCATCCACCATGTCATGACGGTGGCGGAAGGCATCTACCGGGACAGCGATACCGGCGTGAGTCTGCGGGTCGCCGGTATCGTCGAATTCGATGCGGAAAATGAAAATGAAGAAGCTGGAGACCTGCTTGACGAAATCAGGACATCGCCCGAAGTCGATCGACAGCGCGATTCGCACGGCGCGGACCTCGTGGTGATGTTCGCGCCGAAACCGCCGGACGCAAGTCTCTGCGGAATAGCCTACATCGCAGGCATCTCCCCAGGGCTGGGGCGCTCCCGAGGTTACTTGGCGGGATCGTCGCCCTACTCCCTTGTCTACGGCGACTGCGGCGGTTCCACCGCCGCCCACGAAATCGGGCACAATCTGGGGTTGGGACACTCGTTCGAACAGAACAGCGTGGGCACGTTCCGGTGGGCCCGCGGCCATCATGTGGACGCGTTGCAAGTCACCGGCACGGTCATGACCTATGCGCCGTTAAAGTTCGATTTCTTCTCCGACCCGAACAGGGACTGCGACGGCTCGCCATGCGGAAAGAACAGGGACGCGCTGGACGGCGCCGACGCCGTGGCAAGCATCAATGCGGTTCGCTTCCAGGTCGCCGGTTTCAGGGAGTCGACTCGCGATTTTGACGGCGACGGGACAGTCGACGATGCGGACCCAGACGACGACAACGACGGCGTTGCGGACGTGGACGACCGCTTTCCGCTCGATCCGAATGAATGGGCTGACAGCGACGGCGATGGGGTGGGAGACAACTGGGACCTGCTGCCGCTGGATCCCTCCGGTGTCGACATCACCGCTTCTTACTCGTTCGTCGGCGAAGCGTGGGACGACGGCGCGGGCGAGATGCTGTCCGCGGGCGATTTCGACGGCGATGGGCGCCTCGACGTCGTCATCGGCGCGCCGAGCCACGGCGCGCTCGGGATGGCGGCCGTCGGCGCCGTGTACGTGATCGCCGCCGCGGACCTGCACGAGTTGGATGCCGCCGACGGCAGCGCGGATCAGTCGATTCACCTGGGCCACGTGGCTTCCGGACAGCATTCCTGGAAACTTGTGGGCGAGGATGAGCGGGACCAGGCCGGCCGCAGTCTGTCGACGGGGGACCTGGACGGGGACGGCAGGACGGATCTCATCATCGGCGCTGCGTCCGACTGGACGGATTGGTCGGGGGATGAGGGCGCCGTTTACCTTCTGGCCGGTTCAGACTTCGCGGCGGCGGACGCTGCCGACGATAGCGTGGACGGAGTCATCGGCCTGGCCAACGCAGCGGCGCTTCCCGGTTCGTGGAAGCTTGTCGGTGCGCGCGACAATGACGGTGCGGGCGCCGCCGTGGCCGCGGTGGGGGACATTGACGCCGACGGGCAGGCGGAAGTGGCCATCGGCGCTCCGGGGCACGATCGCGACGCCCTCCAAACCGCCGGCTGGGACGCCGGCGCCGTTTATGTCGTCGCCAGCGGCGACCTGGCGGCGCTGGATGCCGACGACGGGGTGGCGGATGGCGTCGTCGAACTTGCCAGTGCGTCCAAATTCCCGAACTCCTGGATGCTGCTTGGCGAAGCGCGGAGGGAGGAGGCTGGCACCAGTCTCTCACCGGTGGACGACATGGACGGCGACGGGCTGGCTGAATTGCTGCTGGGCGCTCCGTATCACGATCCCGCGGAGGATCGGTTCAATGGCGGCGCCGCGTATCTGATGTCCGGCGGGCGTCTGGCGGCGGCGGACGGCGCCGATGGCGATGCGGACGGCGTGATTGACCTGCGGGAGGTTGCGGAGCTCCCCGGCAACTGGAAGTTCATCGGCCCACGCCGGTCGAATGCCGGAGAGACTGTGTCCTCGTCGGTCGACCTGAACGGCGATTCTCTCGCCGAACTGATTGTTGGAGGCGACGGGTCCTACGGCGCATACATCGTCTCCAGCGCCGGCCTGGGTTCGATGGACAGCGCCGATGGCAGAGCCGACGGCCTGATCGACCTGCAGCAGGCGCCATCGCCGCCAGACTCCTGGCAGGTGCGGGGTCTCAGTGCCGCCGCCGCGGGGGATGTCGATGGAGACGGATCGGGGGACTTGATGTTGGGAGCAAGTGATCCCGCGGAAACGTACCTGCTCCTCGGTTCGGATCTGGACCGGCTGCCCGGCGCGGTCGACGGTCCTGCTCTCGACGGAGGGGCGGCGGTCTGGAAGTTCGCGGGCGCGGGCGGCCGAACGCTGTTTCCGGCCGGCGACATGGACGGAGACGGGCTGGCGGACCTGCTGATGGGCGGCGCCGGTTCCCAGGGCTATCGCGGTGTTGCCTATGTCTTGCTCGGGGCGGACCTGGCCGTGCTGGACGAGGCGGACGGCAGGGCCGACCGCGGTGTCGCGCTGCACAATGTCGCGGGCGACACCGACGGCGACGGCGTTCGCAATATAGTCGACCAGGACGACGACGGCGACGGCGTGACGGACCGGGACGATTTCTTCCCGCTTGTCAATGACGACTCCGGCCTCACGCGGCGCGATGACGACGACGGCGACGGCGTTCCCGATGTCGACGACGCGTTTCCGCGCGACCCGCACGAGTGGGCCGATTCCGACGGTGACGGTATAGGCGACAATGCCGATCCCGACATTAATGAACCTGGCACCGGATCGGGATGGATCAGCGGCCAGTTCCTGCCGGCGTCGACCTTCGCCGCGCAATGCGAGAATCCCCGGACTGGCACCGACCCCAGGGACAATCTTCCGTACCCCGACATTCAGGGCCGCACGCTGGACGAAAACAACTGGCTACGGTCCTGGAGCAACCATACCTATCTCTGGTACGACGAGATCGAGGACCGGGACCCGGGGCTTTACGACGATCCGCTCGAATACTTCGATCTGCTCAAGACGACCCGGCTGACGCCCTCGGGCACACCCAGGGATCGAGTGCACTACACGTACGACACGGCGGAGTGGCACGCGTTGTCGCAGGCCGGGGAAGCCGCCGGATATGGCGCGACCTGGTCGGTCATCGCCCGAGCGCCGCCCCGGGAAACCGCCGTCGCCTACACGGACCCGAACACGCCGGCATCCGAGGCGGGGATTCGGCGGGGCGCACGAATTGTAAGCATCGACGGGATCGATTTCGTGCATGCGAATGACCGAGGGAGCGTCGAACTTTTCAACGACGCCCTGTATCCGGACTCGGCCGGCGAGACTCATTTGTTCGAGTTCCGCGATGTCGGATCGGAAACGACCCGTACCGTAGTGCTGACTTCGGAAATCATCGCCTCCACGCCGGTCCAGCATGTGAGCACAGTGACTTCCCCCGCCGGCGCGACCGTCGGCTACATGCTGTTCAATGACCATCTCCGAACTGCCGAAGCCGGCCTTATTGACGCATTTCGGACATTCGGCGATGTTCCCGGAGGAATCGAGGACCTGGTCATCGACATGCGCTACAACAGCGGCGGGTACCTGTATATCGCAAGCCAGCTCGGCTACATGATCGCCGGCGAGGCGGCAACAGCCGGACAGGTATTCGAACGGCTGATATTCAATGACAAGCACCCGGAAACCAACCCCGTGACCGGCGCCCCGCTACAACCCATCCCATTCTACGGTGAAACGGTCGCTGACCCGAGTGGCCTGCCGCTGCCGGCCCTTGACCTGCGCAGAGTCATCCTCCTCACCGGTCCGAATACCTGTTCCGCCGGCGAATCGTTGATCAACGCCCTGCGGGGCATCGACATCGAGGTCATCCTGATCGGCGAACCCACCTGCGGCAAACCCTACGGCTTTTATCCGGCGGACAATTGCGGAACGACCTACTTCACCATTCAGTACCGTGGCGTCAACGCCGACGGGTTTGGCGACTACGTTGACGGGTTCGTGCCCGTGGAAGGGGCCACCGGCACCGGATTCTATGTGCCCGGATGCCGTGCCGCCGATGACTTCCGCCATGCGCTGGGCGATCCTGCCGAAGGCAGGCTGGCGACAGCCCTGAGTTACCGCGACTCCTCGGCTTGCCCGGCACCCGTGTCAGCGGGACTGCCGCTCGGCGCAGGGTCTGCGATCGCACACATCCTGGAGCCGCGGGACGGCGCGGTGCACAAGGCCCCCTGGCTGACCAACCGAATCCTGGGGAACTGACGTTGCCCCGCTTCGACAAGAGCCGGGACGACAGGTCGCCGCCGGAAACCTGGCCGCGCGTGGCCGGCCCGTTGAACGCCGTTATTCTGGAAGGCTGGTGTCTCGGCGTACCGCCACAGGATGCCGGCGAACTGTTCACGCCGGTCAACGACCTGGAGGCCCGTCATGACAGCGACGCCCGCTGGCGAACCTACGTCAACAACCGGCTCGGGGACGACTATGCGGAAGTTTTCTCACGGCTGGACCGGCTGATCTTTCTCAAGACCCCGGACATGCACGCGGTGCTGCGTTGGCGGAGCGAGCAGGAGAGCAAGCTCATCGCAAGCACGTCCGCCGGGCAGCCCGGGATCATGGACGCGCCGCAACTGAGGGAGTTCGTCCAGCACTTCGAGAGGCTCTCCAGGGTCGCGATCGCCAGACTTCCGGCGACGGCCGACGTCACGCTGGTGCTTGAGGCCTCCCACGAAGTCAGGGAAAGCCTGTATCGGCGCTGACCTGGGCGGTGCGGTCGGGCGCTTCCGGCAGGGTTGCCGGAAGCCGCGTTCTAAAACGGGTCTTCTAGCTGCCGACCACCTGTACCGGTTGGCCTTCCATCAGCCGCTCGGCGCCGCGGATCACGATGACGTCGCCCGCCGCGAGCGCGCCGTCGACCTCGATGAGATCCCCGTCTCCCACGCCCGGCATCACCGGCACGCGCTGGGCGCGCTGTTCGGGTCCGACCCGAAACACGAAGGCGCCCTCGCGCCTCAGGACCAGCGCGTCGCGGGGTACGACGAGGGCCTGCTTGGGCGGCTCCGTCGGCACGTCGACACGCACGCTCTCGCCGACGATCCACTGCTCGGCGGGCACGTCGATACGCAATTCGAACATGTGCGACTGGGGGTCCCCGATCGTCACGATGGTACGCACCAGTCCCGGCCCCCGCCGATAGTCGTTGTAGATGGGCAGTTGCGAACCCACCTCGAGGAATGCCACCGCGTTCAGGGGCGCGCGCGCGGTCACTTCGATGCTGTCCGGGCTCACCAGGCGAATGACCCGATCCAGGCGATTGATGTATTCGCCCGGATTGATCGAGCGCTCGCTGACGATACCGTCGAACGGGGCCACGATCGTCATCTTGGCAATCTGGTCCTCGATCTGCCGGAGGCGGGCCTCGGCCACGGCCAGATCCCCCCGCGCCACCTCCAGGCTCGACCGCGTCTGATCCAGCAGGCTCTCGGCCGCGATGCTCTCGGCCGCCAGAATCTCCAGCCGGTCGACTTCAGGCTCCAGGAACGTGAGCCGTCCTCGCTCGCGTTCCACCTGGCCGCGGTATTCATCGCGCTGGATCTCCAGGGTGGTACTCTCCAGTCGCACCACGGCGTCGCCCTCCGCGACAACCGCGCCCACGTCGGCAAACCAGATGACGCGCCCCTCCACTTCGGTGGCGAGCCTTGAGTCCGCGCGGCTCACCACCGTGCCGGGAATGCTCACCCGCGGAGAGATTTCCGTGCTCCGGACCTCGTCCACGACCACCGGGGCCGGCGGCAATCCCATCTGCTGCGCACCGGCCCACCACGGCAGCAGGGCAACCGCCCCGACGAGCGCCATTCGAACCACACTATTTTCGTTCATCATGATCCTTCGCCCTGTCGGACTGCGTAACCGCCCGCCTATGTCTAACCGACCGTCCCGATCCGACGTTCTTCGCCCAGGCGCAGCAGACTCGGAAGCAGTATCAGGGTAAACGCCGTGCTCACGCTCATGCCGCCCACGATCACTGCCGCCATGCCGCGGTAGAGTTCCGTGCCGGCCCCGGGGATCACCAGCAGCGGCAGCATCCCGAACAGGCTGGTCAGCGTGCTCATGAGGATGGGCCGCAGACGGATGCGGACGGCTTTCTCCACCGCGTCGCGCCTCGCGGTACCCGCGCGCTCGGATGTACGCGTCTGGTAGACCAGCAGGATGGCGTTGTTGACCACCAGTCCCAGCAGCGTGATGAATCCGATCATGGTCAGCAGGTCCATGGGCTGGAACACCAGCAGATCGGTAATCCGCAGGGCGACCACGCCGCCGACGGTCGCCAGCGGAATCACCAGCAGCACCAGCAGGCTGTCCCTGAACGAACGGAACAACGCGCTGACCAGCAGGTACAGGATGACGATCGCCAGGAGAAAACTGCGCCCCATGTTGCCCAGCGCGATTTCCAGGTCGTCGGCGCTGCCGTAGAAGCTCAGCTCGCCGTCCGCGGGAAGCCGGCCCAGCAGTACCGGCGCGACATCGGACCTCAGCGTGGTCAGGGCCTCCTCCAGCGACATGTCCGAAGGCGGTGTGACGATCAGGGTAATGGTCCGGCGCCGGTCCACCCGCCGAATCCGGTCCGGCCCCACGGTGCGCTCGATACGCATCAGCTCTCCGGCGGGCACCACCCCGCCCTGCGGAGTCGCCAGTGGAATCGCGGCCAACTCCTCCGGATCGTTCCAGCCGAGCGAACGGACCACGATGTTTCGCTTCTTGATTCCGTCGAAGTATTCGCCCACGAAGAGGCCGTCTCCCAGCGCCCGGGCGATGTTGGACACGACGTTGCGACTCCAGCCGACCTCCGCGATACGCCGCTCGTCCGGGATGAGGCGCAGTTCGGGCTGCGCCAGCTCCACTCCCGGGTCGGGCCGCACCTGCGCTCCCGGTATGGCCTGCGAGATCAGGCCCAACCCCATCTGCGCGGCCGCCAGCAGGGTATCGATGTCTTCGCCGTGGATGTTGACCTCGATGGACCGGGCGCCCTCCACCCTGGAGAAGATCGAGACGCGGTTCGCAAAGGCCATGGTGTCCGGGAAGCCGGCCAGGATCTCGCTGTTGAAGATCGCCAGGATGTCGTCGATGTCGTCCGCATCCTCCGCGCTGACGCCAACAAAACCGAAGCTGTTCATGACCGCGGCGAAGTAATAGTCGATCGGCGGCTCCTTTTCTCCGTTCTGGTAAGGCTCCATGCGGTCCGCGATCACGTCCACCAACTCCGTCTGTGCGGACTCGACGCTCAGACCCGGGGGCGGGAGAATGAAGGCGAACATCCAGTTCTGCTTGCCTTCGGGCAGGTAGTCGGCAGGCGGCAGAAGCGCCCAGGTGACGCTGGCAGCCGTCAGCACGAGGCCGGCGATCCATCCGTAGCGCCGCCGCGGCGTGTCGGTGGCGCGCATGACGAATCGGGTGCCGCCTTCCCACCAGGAGCGATGCGGATCGTGCAGATTGACATGCCGCAGCCAACTGTGCGCGGCAGTCGGAATGATGCCGATGGCAATGAACAGCGACACGATGATCGCAACCGAAATGGCAAACGCCAGATCCGCGAAGAGTTGCGCCGAGAAATCCTGCAGGAACAGGATGGGAAGAAAGATCGCGACGGTGGTTGTCGTGGACGCCACGAGGGCGCCCCACACCTGCTGGGCGCCCGCCAACGATGCGGCGGAACTCCGCTCGCCGTTTTCGCGCAACCGGACGATGTTCTCCAGCACGACGATGGAGGCGTCCAGGACCAGGCCCATTGCGAACGCCAGCGCGGCCAATGAAACCACGTTCAGCGTTCGCCCGCCCAGGTTGAGCGCGAAGAACGAGAAGAAAAGCGAGATGGGTATCGCCGCGGCGATCACGAGCGTGGCCTGTAAGCGGCGAAGGAACCACCACAGCACGCCCACCGCGAGCGCGATGCCGATCAGAAGATTGTTCCTTAGCGCCGCGATGGACTGCAGGATGTAGTCGGTCTCGTCGAAGATCTGCTCCAGGACCAGCCCTTCGCGCGCCAGCGGTCCTTCCCGCAATTCGCTTGCGGCTTCCCTGACGCCGGCCATCACCTCGAGAATGTTGACGCCCTCGTCGGGCTGGATGTTGATGCCGATGGCCGGACTGCCGTCCTGGACCAGCACGACCATCCGGTCCACGAGACGCCGGTCCACGGCGGCCACATCTCCGAGGCGAACCGGATTGCCGCCGCGCCACGCCAGAACCATGTTCTCGAATTCGGAGACGGCATACTGGCCCTCGTAGCGGACCGTGTACTGGCGGCGGCCGATGTCGGTAAAGCCCCCCGTGGTATCCACGTTGTTGCCGGCCAGGGAAGCGACCGCAGGCAACTGGATATCCATCGCGGCGGCCTTGTAGGGGTCGAACGTGATCCGGACCTCGCTCTCGCGCCCCCCGAAGACACCGGCGGCGGCCACACCGTTGACGCGTTCGAAACGCGTCTGAATCGCTTCTTCGACCAGATCGAGATACGAGTCGATATCGTTCGGGTTGCCCGGTTCAGGACTCAGGGCAAACCACGCGGCGGCGTTGTCCTCCATCGACGAACCGATCACCAGCACCGGTTCGGTGGCATCGGCCGGGTACCTGGGCACCTGGTTGAGCCGGTTCATCACCTCGATGAGCGCGCGCTCCACCGATACGCCCACATCGAAAGTCAGTGTGACGGACCCCGACCCCTGCGTCGCCGTGGACACCATCTGATTCACGCCCGGAACGCCCCGCAGGACGTCTTCCTGCACCTCGATGATCTCCGACTCCACCTCCTCGGGCGCCGCCGCGCGCCAGGCCGTGTTGATGGCGATCCGCGGCAGGACCACCGTCGGGATCATCTGCACCGGAATCTGCGTCAGCGCGATGGAGCCGAACAGCAACACGAGCAACACCGCCACGGCGGCGGCAACGGGGTTGCCCAGAGCGAGTCTCGTCAGCGTCATCGCAGAATTCTTCCGAAACAGCGCATTGTGAAAGGATACGGGGATTCGGCAGGATTTGCGCCGCAAATGCCCATTCCCCCGCGGAGCGGGTGTACTATACGCGCAGACTCGCCTGTTACCAAGGCCGCCCCCGGAATTGTCGATGGCATCCTCCGGTGACAGACACAGTCGAAGACCATAAGTTCACGCCAGACAAGGAGTTGACCGATGACCAGTAGAAGAGTCCTGATTACCACCGCCGTCAGCAGCCTTCTCGCAGCAGGGGCCCTTGCCGTGTCTGCGCAGGATGCTCCCGAAATGGAGAAGTGCTACGGCATCGTCAAGGCCGGCGCCAACGACTGCGCAGGACCCGGACATACCTGTCAGGGACAGGCCGCCACGGACGCCGACCCCAACGAGTACATCCTGCTTCCTGCCGGCACGTGCGATCGGATCGCCGGCGGCGAAGTCAGGGAATGACGCCGGGCGTCGAGCGGGCATCCATCAACGCGGAACCGATCCCGGCAACCGCCGGGATCGGCCTTCGCGGACCCTATCACAGCGAAATCATCGGCCGGCGGCCACCGATCGCGTGGCTCGAGGCGCACAGCGAAAACTATTTTGCCGAGGACGGAATCGCCAGGAGCGCGCTGGACCGAATCCGCCCGAACTATCCGGTCAGCCTCCACGGGGTCGGGCTCTCCATCGGCTCCGCCGACCCGCTGGACAAGGACCATCTGCGCCGCCTCCGGGCGCTCGTCGACCGAGTCGAGCCCGCCCTGGTTTCCGAGCATCTTTCCTGGGGCGCCGTCGGCGGCCGGCACCTGAACGACCTGCTTCCGCTGCCCTACACCGAGGAAGCCCTGGGGCACATGGTGCGCCGGGTACAGGAAGTGCAGGATGCCCTGAAGCGGCCCATCCTCGTCGAAAACATCTCCAGCTACCTGGAATTCGTGGATTCGGCCATGCCCGAACATGAGTTCCTGGTGGAGGTTTCCCGGCGAAGCGGCTGCGGGCTGCTGCTGGACATCAACAACATCCACGTCAACGCCGTGAACCACGGCTTCGACCCCCTCGCCTACCTGGATGCCATCCCGCCGGCACGGGTCGCGGAAATGCACCTGGCCGGCCATACCGCGCGCCGGTTCGGCGAACGCGAGATCCTGATCGATACCCACAACACGCCGGTTTCCCGGCCGGTATGGGACCTTTTCCGCCATGCGGTCGCGCGGTTCGGTCCCCGCCCCACCCTGATCGAGTGGGATTCCGACTACCCTCCCCTGGAACGGCTGATGAGCGAGGCCGATACCGCCCGGCGGATTCTGGACGAGGCCAGTGAACTCGCTGCGTGATCTGCAGGCGACCTGCCTTCAGGCGTTCACCGGCGATTCGAGCAAGCTCCTGGCCCTGGTGAGGGACAATGGGGTCAAGCCGCGCCAGCGAGTCGAGGTCTACCGGAACAACCACCGCGAGATCTTCAGAAAGGCCCTCGCGGCGAGCTACCCGGTCATCGAACGCCTGGTCGGCGATGCGTGCTTTACCGGCCTTGCGCGGGAGTACTCCCGGATAAATCCTTCACGGTCCGGCGACCTGCAGCGTTACGGGCAGGATTTTCCCGGCTTCCTCGAAGGCACATACGGCGACACGCGGTTTCGGTATCTGCCGGATGTGGCGTCGCTCGAATGGGCGCTGGAAGAGGTGCGCCTGGACCCCGACGAGGCGGCCCTGCCGGTCTCCGGGCTCGGCCGGTTCGACGAAAATGACTTCGGCAACCTGGTCTTCGCCGCGCGCCGTGCCATGCGCCTGCTCCAGTCGCGCTACCCGGTCTTCTCCATCTGGCGGGCCAATCAGTCCGCGAGCGACGACCGCATCGACCTGGACCGGGGCGGGGAAAATGTCGCGATCGCCAGGCGGAGCCACGATCTGCAGGTGCACAGGCTCGACCGGGCGACCTTCTGCCTGGCGGCGGAACTGGCCCTCGGCGCCCGCCTTCAGGATGCCTGGCGGCCAGATGGCGGGGAATCGGGACGAGAGCGCAACGGGGCGGCGCCGGACCTGGCCGCGGCCCTGCAAACCATCCTGAGCCTGGGACTGTTCGCGGGGGTGTCCGCGGCGGGCGCGCAAACGGAAAAAACCGATCGAGGCTCATAGGTATCGAGGTTCATGGGTATGGAAGCAACCATCAAGTATCTGATAACGGGTCCCGCAAGGATTCTGAACTCGCTGCGCTGGGACCTGTTCCTGGTCCTGATGCGATTCCATGTCGGCTACCAGTTCTGGAAGGCGGGCATGATCAAGCTGAATTCGTGGGACTCGACCCTGTTTCTTTTCGAACACGAGTACCGCGTCCCGCTGCTGTCGCCCTGGCTTGCCGCTGTACTGGGAACATGGGGCGAACTGCTGTTCCCGCTGATGCTGTTCGCCGGGCTTGCCAGCAGACTGGGAGCATTGGGACTCTCCGTAGTCAATGTCGTGGCCGTAATCGCCTACGCCCACGTCATTTTCAGCGCCGGTTTCGAGAATACGGTGAACGACCATTGGCTGTGGGGGCTCATGCTGCTTGCGGTGATGGCCTTCGGTCCCGGGAAGCTGTCCCTGGACTACCTGATCAACCGCTCCCGAGGCGGTTCCGAACCCTACTGAGCCGGCTAACGAGTACGACAACGCGCCGGGCGCCAATGTATGCCGGCGGCGTGCGGCAGCACGCGGCGTTATCCCGGCAGTCCTTCCTGGAAGAAATCCGGCGGCGCCTCCGTGCAGGATGCGGCGTCTACGTCCTCCGCGGGCTCCCGAGGTTCTCCCTGCGCCTGCGATTCGCCGGCCACCGTGGAGCTGCCCGTGGCCGGAATTCGCAGGGCCTCGGCTTCGACCGGTGAATCCAGGTCATCCGGGATCATGAGCGGTGCAACCTCCTCTGCCGTGTCGTAGCGCGCCTGGTTCTCGCAGCGCAACCCTGCGTTGCGCGAGCAGCCGCAGACACAGAACACCAGCGCAATTGCCGCCGCGACGGCGCGCCGCATCATGGAGCAGAGACCTCGACCCCTGCCTCGGACATGGCCAGGCGCAGCGTCCCCCGATGCCCCCGGGCCAGCCTCGTCAGCGGCAGGCGGATCCCGGGCGCCGGAAATCCAAGCTGCTCCACCGCCCACTTCACCGGGATCGGGTTGCTTTCCATGAACAGGGCACGATGCAGCGACCCCAGTTCAGCGTCGATTCGCTCGGCTTCGATCCTTTCCCCGGACCGGGCCGCATCGCAAATCGCCCTCATCTGCGCCGGAGCCACGTTGGCCGTCACCGAAATCACGCCGTCTCCGCCCCGGAGCATGAATTCGCATGCCGTCACGTCGTCGCCGCTGAGCAGCACGAAGCCCCTGCCGCATGCCCGGCGCAATTGCGTCACCCGGCCCAGTTCTCCGGTGGCCTCCTTGATCCCGCCGATGTTTCCGTGGCGCGCCAGGCGGGCCACCGTTGCAGGAGTGAGGTCCACCCCCGTCCTGGACGGTACGTTGTAGAGCGTCACGGGTTTGCTCACGGCATCCGCCACGGCGCAGAAGTGCCGGTACATGCCCTCCTGGGTCGGCTTGTTGTAATAGGGGGTCACCAGCAGGAAACCCGCCACGGGCAGGTCGTCCACGGCGCGGGACAGGTCCAGCGTCTGGGCCGTGGAATTGGATCCCGTACCGGCAATCACCGGCGCCCTGCCGTCCACCAGTTCGCAGGCTCGCTCGATCACTCCGATATGCTCGCCGTGCGTCAACGTGGCCGATTCGCCCGTCGTTCCGGCAATGACGAAGCCCTCCGTGCCGGCCTCCAGATGGAATTCGACCAGGCGCGCCAACTGCGGCTCGTCGATATCCCCCGCGGCATTCATCGGGGTCACCAGCGCGACGATACTCCCAAAAGACATCCACTCGCCTCGGAATACGAATGGCCGGGATGGTACGATTGCCCCTGCGGGTACGCAACTATTCCGGCCCGGGGCAAGCCGATTTCGAGCCAGGCTCGGCCCATCCTGGTCCCTGTCACGCTAACAGGCCACGGCTGGAACGGAGTACACTCACCCGATGGAGTCAACAGGATCTGCCCGAAGGGAACAACTTCTGGTCGTCACCGCGGTGGGGAACGACCACACGGGCGCGGTGCAGACCATCTCCCGGATCATCCTGGAGTGCGGCGCCAACATCAGGGAAAGCCGCATGACCGCGCTGGGCGCGGAGTTTGCGATGCTCCTGCTGGTCGCGGGCAACTGGCACTCGATCAGCAGGCTGGAGCAGGATCTCGGGCGCTTCGCCGGCAACGAAGACCTGGCCATTCACGTGCGGCGTACCAGCACCATGGAGTACAACAAGGAATTGCTGCCCTACGCGATCGACGCGGTGTGCCTCGACCAGCCGGGCATCGTCCATCACCTGTCCGGATTCTTCGCCGAACGCAAGATCGGGATCGCCGAAGTCACGACGCGCAGCTATCCGGCCGTGCACACGGGAACGCCCATGTTTTCGGTTCAGATGTTCGTGAACATTCCCGCCGACATCCACATTTCGGGCATCAGGGAAGAATTCATGGAATTCTGCGACCGGCTCAACCTGGACGCCATCATGGAGCCCGTCAAGACCGCTTGATGCGAGAATTGGACATTGGGCATGTTACGCTGCGAATGGAGAAAGGTGAGACTCCGTGGACATGTGGACGAGACACTCGGGGCGCTCGATGAACCGTAGTTCCGCGCAGGCGCGGGCATCCGCCGCCGGAAACCGCCGTGCCGGCTGGCCGGCAGCCCTGTTGCTCGCCGCGGGCGTGAACGCCGTCGCGCAAACGCCCAACCTGCCCGACTTCGGTACGCCGGCGGATTCCGTGCTCAACCGCGGCCAGGAAGCTCAACTCGGCCGCGGCGTGATGGCTCAACTGCGCAGCGCGGGCGCGATCATGGACGATCCGATCGTGACCGAGTACATCCAGACCCTTGGCGCCCGCCTGGCCGGCCACGCCAACGATGGCGACCACAGCTTCGAGTTCTTCATGGTGGACGACAATGCCATCAATGCGTTCGCGCTGCCCGGCGGATTCATCGGCATCAATTCCGGACTGATGCTGGCCAGCGAAAGAGAGAGCGAAGTCGCAGGCGTTCTGGCCCACGAGGTCGCGCATGTCACCCAGCGCCATATCGCGCGCTCCATCTACAGCAACCAGCGAAACAGCATCCTGTCGATGGCGGCCATGATCGCGGCGGTGCTGCTGGGCGCGGCCGCGGATGCCAACAGCCAGGCCATGCAGGGCATCATCAGCGCCTCCCAGGCGGCCGCGATTCAAGCCCAGATCAACTATACCCGCGCCAACGAACACGAGGCCGACCGGATCGGCATCGGCACGCTGGCGTCAGCCGGGTTCGATCCCACGGCCATGGCCACCTTCTTCGAGAAGCTGTCGAGGCGTCACGCGTTCACCTCGGAACGGATTCCGTCCTTCCTGCAGACGCACCCGGTCACGTCGGAGCGAATCGGCGAGGCCCGGGAACGGGCACGGCTGCTGCCGGCCGTGGATGTCACCGACAGCGTGAGCTACGGGGTGGTGAAAGCCCGGCTGGAGGTCTTCGCAGCCTCCTCCGCGGAAGCGGCGCTGGAAATCTTCCAGAGTCGGATGGATGCCGGCAGCGACCGGGTCGAGGACCGCTACGGTTACGCGCTGGGCCTGCACGGGGAAGGGCGCCACGATCTCGCTCAGCGGGTGTTCTCGGATCTGGTTGACGAGTTTCCGGGCGTCATCGCGTTCCGCATCGGCGAAGGCGAGGCGTTGATGGAGGGCCATCGGACCGACCTGGCGCTCGCCCGGTACGAAGAAGCCGTAGAACTGTCGCCCAGAAACGTGCCGCTGACGCTGAGCTACGCCGACGCACTTATCCGGACCGGTTACCCGGGAATGGCGCACGGCCTCCTGCTGGATCTGCTGAACAATTCCGACCCCACGCCGGAGCAGTTCCGGCTGATCGCCCGGGCCGCCAACGCCGAGGGCGATGTCGGCAATGCCCACCACTACATGTCCCACTACTACCTGAGCGTCGGCAACCTGGCCCTGGCCTTCAACCAGATCCGCATGGCGCTGGAATCGCCCGGCGTGAATCCCGTGGACCGGGAGCGGTTTCAAACCGAGCACGATGAACTGGAAGCCTACGTCGGCGAACAGTTTCGCACCCGAGTGACCGGCCGGAACGACGGCCCGCCGGAGCGCTTCCAGTAAATTCTTTCCAGCGCCAACTCACCGGTACGCGCATTTTCGGCGAAATAGTACTAAAATAGTCCTACTTGTCTGCCTGAAGTCCTTTCCATGCTGCGAATGAGCAAATTGACCGACTACGGGACGCTGGTGCTCGCCCAACTGGCCGCCAGTGAGGGTCGGCTGGCCAGCGCGCACCAGGTATCCGTGGACACCCACCTGTCGCTGCCCACGGTCAGCAAACTGCTGAAGTCTCTGGTCCGCGCCGGTCTGGCGGTTTCCCGGCGGGGCGCCCGCGGTGGATACGCGCTCTCACGTCCGGCCGAAGAAATCAGCGCCGCGCAGATCCTCGATGCGCTGGAAGGACCGCTGGCCATCACCGAGTGCTGCTCCGCTCACGGTCTCTGCGTACTGGAGTCTTCGTGCCGGGTCGGCAGCGCGTGGCAGAGCATCAACCTGAGCATTCGCGAGGCGCTCGGCGAAGTCAGCCTGGCGGACCTGCAGCAGCCCGACGGACCCAACATGCCCCCTGATCGTTGGAAGCACGCAATTAGACAGTCGGTCAAACATTAATTTCAATTCATTTCAAACATATGTCAGTACAACCTAAAGAAATTTCTGATTTTGTGCGAGGCGGCTACGAGCACGGCTTTGTCACTGATATCGAGCAGGAACTGGTACCGCCCGGCCTAGACGAGGATGTCGTCAGGCTCATATCCGCCAAGAAGGGCGAACCGGAGTTCCTGACGAACTGGCGCCTGAAGGCGTATCGCCACTGGACCACCATGGACGAACCCACCTGGTCCCACGTGCGCTACCCCCCGATCGATTATCAGGCCATTTCCTATTTCGCGGCGCCGAAGAACCAGGACGATGCGCCCAAGAGCCTGGACGAAGTCGATCCGAAGCTGCTCGAAACCTACGACAAGCTGGGCATACCGTTGCATGAACGCGCGAAGCTGGCGGGCGTTGCGGTCGACGCCGTATTCGACAGCGTCTCGGTGGCTACGACGTTCAAGACGAGGCTCGCCGAGGCCGGTGTCATCTTCTGCTCCTTTTCCGAGGCGGTGCGCGAGCACCCGGAGCTTGTCGAGCAATATCTGGGAAGCGTGGTGCCCCAGCGGGACAACTTCTTCGCGGCCCTGAATTCCGCGGTTTTCAGCGACGGATCCTTCGTTTACGTTCCCAGGGGCGTGCGCTGCCCCATGGAGCTGTCCACCTATTTCCGCATCAATGCGGCCAATACCGGACAATTCGAGCGCACGCTGGTCATCGCCGATGAAGGCAGCTACGTCAGTTACCTCGAGGGATGTACAGCGCCCATGCGCGATGAGAATCAGCTTCACGCGGCGGTCGTGGAGCTGGTGGCCCTCGAAGGCGCCGAGATCAAGTACTCCACCGTTCAGAACTGGTATCCGGGCGACGAAAACGGGGTGGGCGGCATCTACAACTTCGTGACCAAGCGGGGCGACTGCCGCGGAGCGAACTCGAAGATCTCCTGGACCCAGGTGGAAACCGGTTCGGCCATTACCTGGAAGTATCCCAGTTGCGTGCTGCGCGGGGAGAATTCCGTGGGTGAATTCTATTCCGTGGCGGTCACCAACAATCATCAGCAGGCGGACACCGGCACGAAGATGATCCACATCGGCCGAAATTCCCGCAGCACGATCATTTCCAAGGGCATATCCGCTGGCCAGGCCCAGAACGCCTACCGCGGCCTGGTACGGGTATTGCCGACGGCCCGCAGCGCGCGCAACTACACCCAGTGCGATTCGTTGCTCATCGGGGACCGCTGCGGCGCGCACACGTTTCCCTACGTGGAGGCCCGCGAACGCAGCGCCCACATCGAGCACGAGGCCACCACCTCCAAAATCAGTGACGACCAGCTCTTTTACTGCCGCCAGCGCGGTCTGTCCGAGGAGGACGCGGTGAACATGATCGTGAACGGCTTTTGCCGCGAAGTTTTCAGGGAACTCCCGATGGAGTTCGCCGTGGAAGCCCAGGCGCTTCTCAACGTCAGTCTGGAAGGAGCGGTTGGCTGACCATGGACGAGACACCACTTCTGCGGATCGACAACCTGCACGCCGCGGTAGAGGATCGCGCCATCCTCAATGGCGTGAATCTCGATGTGCGTCCCGGCACGGTACACGCCATCATGGGGCCCAATGGCTCCGGCAAGAGCACCCTGGCCCAGGTACTGGCCGGCCGCGACACCTATGCGGTCACCGGCGGTTCCGTTCGCTACCGCGGCATGGACCTGCTGGACATGGAACCCGAGGAGCGGGCCCGGGAGGGCCTCTTCCTGGCCTTCCAGTACCCCGTCGAGATCCCCGGGGTCAATAACGCCTATCTCCTCAAGGCTGCGCTCAACGCCCAGCGCGCTTCCAACGGGCGCGAACAGGTGGATGCTTTCGAGTTCATGAAACTTATCAAGGACAAGATGGAACTCATGAGAATTTCCAGGGATTTTCTTAATAGAAGCGTCAACGAAGGGTTCTCCGGGGGAGAAAAGAAACGCAACGAAATACTGCAGATGCTGGTGCTCGAACCCACGCTTGCGGTGCTCGACGAGACTGATTCGGGCCTCGATGTGGACGCCCTCAAGGTTGTGGCCACGGGCATCAACAGCCTCCGGCATCCGGAACGGGCGGCTGTGCTGGTCACGCACTACGAACGGCTTCTCGAGCTGGTGGTGCCGGACCATGTGCACGTGCTCTCGGAGGGGCGCATCGTCAAGTCGGGCGATCGACAACTGGCGCGCACGCTGGACGAGCGCGGATACGACTGGCTGCGGGACGGGACCGGCGGGCCATGAACACGGCGGAACTCAGGGCTGTCTTCGATGCCAGCCTGGACCGGCTGGCCGGGTCGGATGATTCACGGGCGGCCCGCCGTCACGCCATGGCCGCGTTTGCGCGGCACGGGTTTCCGACGCGCAGGGACGAGGACTGGAGGTATACCGACCTGAAGCCCATCCTGACGGGACGCTTCGATCCCCTGCCCGGCCCCGCCGGCGAGGCTCGTCGCCAATTGACTTCGGATCGGCTGTCGAGCCTCGAACTCGCACCGGACGCGCCGCGACTGGTGTTCCTGGACGGGCGGCGACTGGCGGACGAAGACTCGCGCGCCCTTCCGCCGGGCGTGGAAATATCCGATCAACACACGGCCTGGCAACGTATCCGTTCGATCCAGACCGAAGGTCAGTTCCGCGAGTACCCCCTGACCGCCATCAATACCGCGTTCTCACCCGACTGTACGCTGATTCGAGTGGATGAGAATGTGGACGTCACCCAACCGCTGCACCTGGTATACCTCGGTGGCGCAGCGGCGAACAGCGCCGCGCAGGCCCGACTTCTGATCGACCTCGGCGCGAACAGCCGCCTCTGCGTCGTTCAGCACTTCGCCGCCCGCGATGGCGGCTGGACGAACTCGGTGACGCAGGCGAGTCAGGAACCGGGCTCCGCCCTCACCCTCTATCGGCTCCAGGAGCACGCGGTAGAGCATTTCCACACCGAGTTGCTGGACGTCCGGCTGGCCCGCGATGCCGCCGCCAGGCTCGGCTACGTTGACCTCGGCGGCCGCCTTGTCCGAAACGACCTGCGGGTCCACCTGGCCGAACCCGGCGCATCCTGCGACATTTCCGGCGTTTTTCTGGCCGCCCGGGGCCAGCACGTGGACAATCACACCCGCATCGACCACATCGCGCCCCACACCACCAGCGACGAGGCCTTTCGGGGCATCGTCGGGGAGCGGGGCCGCGGCGTCTTCAACGGCAAGGTGGTGGTGCACGCCGGCGCCCAGGGGACCGACGCCCGCCAATCCAGCGACAACCTCCTGCTGTCCGGGCGCGGCGAGGTGGATACCAAGCCGGAACTGGAGATCTACACCGACGACGTGAAATGCGCTCACGGCGCCACGGTCGGCGAACTGGATGCCGAGCAACTCTTCTATCTCCGCTCCCGCGGCATGGACGAAGAAACGGCCCGGGGCCTGCTGGTATTCGCGTTCGCGAACGACCTGCTGCGCCGGATCGGGGTACCGGAACTGCGCAGGCGGGTCGTGACCGCCGTGGCCGGTCACCTGCCCGACCACGAGCACTGGGGAGGGCTGTTGTGAGCGCGGTCGGCAACGTGGCCAGTTCAGCCCGTTCCGCGGGCATCGCCGCTCGCCGCGCGGACTTTCCCGCGCTGCACCAGCAGGTTCACGGCAAGCCGCTGGCCTACCTGGACAGCGCCGCCTCGGCACAGCGGCCGCAGGCCGTGATCGACGCCATGGTCGCGCACGAGCGGCGCAACCATGCCAATGTGCACCGGGGCGTGCACCTGTTGAGTCAACGGTCCACCGATGCGTACGAAGGCGCCCGAGAGAAGGTACGCAAGTACATCAACGCGTCGGGTTCCGACGAAATCATCTTTACCCGGGGAACCACCGAATCCGTCAATCTCGTCGCGTCCGGTTTCGGGAGGATGCGGCTGGGGCCCGGCGACGAAGTGCTGGTCACCTGGATGGAGCACCATTCCAATATCGTCCCCTGGCAGATGATCTGCGAGCAGACGGAGGCGCGCCTGGTGGCCGCGCCCATCACCGATGCCGGCGAACTGGATCTGGAGGCATTCCACCGCCTGCTGTGCGACCGCACCAGGATCGTCGCGGCGGTGCACGTCTCCAACGCCCTGGGAACGATCAATCCCGTGCGGGAGATTGTCGAAGCCGCTCACGGGGTGGGCGCCGCGGTCCTGCTGGACGGCGCGCAGGCCACGCCCCACATGCGCATCGACGTACAGGCTCTGGACTGCGACTTCTACGCGTTTTCCGGCCACAAGGCATTCGGACCCACCGGGATCGGCGTGCTGTACGGCAAGCGCGCGCTGCTCGATGCCATGCCCCCCTACCAGGGCGGCGGCGAGATGATTCGCACCGTCTCGTTCGAGAAGACCACCTACAACACCCTGCCCTGCAAGTATGAAGCGGGAACACAGAACATTACCGGGGCGGTCGGGCTCGGAGCCGCCATCGACTACCTCTCCGGCATCGACTTCGCGGAGTTGGCGCGGCACGAGGCCGATCTGCTCGATTACGCGACGGAGCGGTTGCTGGAATTGCCGGGAATCCGGCTGATCGGCACCGCAGCCGCCAAGGCCGGCGTCATCTCCTTCACCCTCGGCGACATTCACGCCCATGACCTGGGTACCGTCGTCGACATGGAAGGCGTCGCGATTCGCACCGGACACCATTGCGCCATGCCGGTGATGGAGCGCTTCGGTGTCCCGGCCACGGCACGCGCATCGTTCGCCCTGTACAGCGACCGCGGCGATGTGGACCGACTGGTGGCGGGATTGAACCGGGCAGTGGAGCTCTTCCAGTGAACGAGTTGCAGGAACTGTATCGGGAGGTGATTCTCGACCACAACCGCCAGCCGCGGAACTTCGGCGAGTTGGAGAATGCCGACCGGGTCGTGGAAGGCGTCAATCCGCTTTGCGGAGACCGCATGAAGCTCTATGTGAATCTGGACGGCGAACGGGTGAGCGACATTCGCTTTACCGGAGCGGGCTGCGCGATCTCGGTGGCGTCCTCGTCGCTGATGACCGAAAAGGCGAAGGGAAATTCCATCGGCGAACTCAAGAGTCTCTTCGATCGCGTCCACGAGATGCTCACCGGCGACGGAACAGGGGCCGGCCCGGACCTCGACGAACTGGACAAGCTCGCCGCATTGTCCGGCGTGCGCGCCTATCCCACCCGGGTGAAGTGCGCCACGCTGGCCTGGCACGCGCTCATCGGCGCCATTTCCGGGTCGCAGGACCGAATTTCCACGGAGTGAGCGATGTATTACGGACACAATGAACCGGTCATGTTCTCAAGGGAATGCGATGCCGTCATCATCCCGTCCGGAGATGAGGTGACCCTGCCGGAAGGCGTGTCGGGCTTCCTGACCCAGTCCCTGGGCGGGAGTTTCACCGTCTACATCGAAGGCAATCTCTTTCGTATCGCGGGCATCGATGCCGATGCCATCGGCAAGGAGCCCATCAGGCCCCCGGAAGTGCCTCCCGACGCCACCGAGGAAGAGCTGGAGACGGTGATCTGGAACCAGCTAAGGACCTGCTACGACCCGGAAATCCCGATCAATGTCGTCGATCTGGGCCTGATCTACAGTTGCGAATTGTTGCCGGGAGCGTCGCCGGACGAGCGCATCGTCGACGTTGAGATGACGTTGACCGCACCGGGCTGCGGAATGGGAGACATCCTCGCACAGGACGTCAGGGACAAGCTGGAGATCATCCCCACGATCATGGCGGCAAACGTGGACCTGGTTTTCGATCCCCCGTGGAACCAGTCCATGATGTCAGAGGCCGCGCTCCTCGAAGCGGGAATGCTATAGCGGGTGCCGGTATGCGCCTGACGCTGCTTCGTCACGCCAAGTCGAGCTGGAGCAATCCGGGCCTCTCCGACCACGACCGCCCTCTCTCGAAACGCGGCAAGCGGGATGCCCCGGCGATGGGCGCCAGGCTCGCCGCACGCGGCGCCCGGCCATCGGCCATTCTTTCCAGTACGGCCAGGCGCGCGCTGACGACCGCCAGACGGGTCGCAGAGGCGCTTGACTATCCCCTTGAGGAAATACGGTCGAGCCGCCGCCTTTACTTCGCCGGCACCCGGCAGATTCTCCGGTTCATCATGGAGCAACCCGCCGAATGGCCCGAAATCATCGTGGTCGGACACAACCCCGGCTTCACCGACCTGGCCAATCGGCTGCTGCCCGATTTGCGCCTGGACAACCTCGTCACGGCGGCCTATGTCGCCATGGATTTTCCCGCGGATGACTGGTCGGAGATCGCTCAGGTCCCGGCAACATTACTGCACTGGGACTATCCAAAGAGCGTTCAACGAACGTCGCAGAAACAGTAGGTGTAGATGTCCTGCGGATCATTCAGGTGATCGACCAACCGGAACGGTTCCGCCGCGATATCCAGCAACGTCTGTAGCGATTCAGGCAACAGAGGCCCTACTTTCAGCGCGCGAGTGACCGGGCTCACCATCCGTATCATCTCAAGTGCGAATTGCTCCGCAATCGTCAGTTCCCTTGTGTAGTACTGCACACGGTATTCGTCCTCCGGGAGGTCTGCCAGCATGGCCGCCGACGCGATGGCGTCTTCCAGGTTACCCAGGTCGTCCACCAGGCCGAACGCCTGGGCGTCGCTTGCGATCCACACACGGCCGCGTGCAACACTGTCGACATCTTCCACCGATTTGTCCCGATATTCGGCGATATTGCCGATAAAATCCGCGTATACACGCTCTATGCTGTGCTGGATCATCGCCGAAAAATCGTCGCCCAGTTCACGCATCAGGTTGTCCTGACCCGACAACCGGGTGGTACCGACCCCATCCACGTGTACTCCGATCCGGTCCAGACTGCGGCTGAAGGTGGGAATCGTCGCGCCGACGCCGATGGATCCGGTGATGGTGACGGGACTGGCCCAGATTTCGTCCGCGCCCATGGAAATCCAGTACCCGCCCGAAGCCGCCACACTGCTCATGGAAGCCACCACCGGCCGGCCGCTCTCCCGGAACACCTGCAACTCGCGCTGGATGATTTCCGAGGCGAACGCGCTTCCGCCGCCGCTGTCGACCCTGAGCACCAGCGCCTTGACGTCGTCGTCCTCGGTGGCGCGGCGAATGGTTGCGGCCGTGGAGTCGCCGCCGATGGTTCCCGGCGGCTGCGATCCGTCGAGAATGCTGCCCGAGGCCACGATCACGGCGATGGTGTCATCCGTATCGGGATTTTCCTCGGGGGCACCCACGGCTGCCAGGTATTCCGAAGTGTCGATGGTCTCGTAGTCATCGTCTTCGGGGTCCCCGACCAACTCCTCCAGCCGCTCCCGGATCTGATCGCGGGTCAGCAACTCGTCCACAAGGCCGAAGTCCAGCGCCATGCGTGCGAAATCGCCGCCGGCCGCCGCAAGAAGCTCGACCGAGTCGTCCGCAAACCGCTGCAGCGCATCGCCCGGTAGCTGACGCGCCGCGGTGACATCCGCCTGGTAGGCATCCCAGAGCGCGGCGAGAAAGACCTCGGAGGATTCCCGGTCTTCCGGCGACATGTCGTCGCGGCTGACGGGTTCCACGAAGGACTTGTACTCGCCCACCGTCCAGACGTGGAAGTCGATGTAGAGGTTGTCGATGGCGGACTTGTAGTAGGTAAGGAAGCGGCTGTAGCCGGAAATCCAGACGAGACCCATGGGGTTCATGTAGATTTCGTCCGCGTGGGCGGCAAGATAGTACTGGTCCCGCGTAAAGTTGTCGCCGATGGCGATGACCGGCTTCTCGCTTTCCTTGAAGCGAATGATCTCGTCGGCCAGTTCCTGGAGCTTGCTCAGACCGCCGCCGGTCAGGCCACTCGGGTCGAGCACCAATGCTTCAATGCGGTCATCGTCCGCGGCGGCGCGTATTGCGTCGACCAGATCCTTGAGCAGGGTTTCGCCCATGTTGACGCCTTGCGCCTCGGCAATCGCACGCTCCAGTATCCCGCCCGAGAGTTGCTCGACCAGAGCGCCTTCCGGGGCGACCATCAGCGCAGCCTGCGCCGGCACGCGCGGCGGTTCCTGCGTGGCCAGACCGGCAATCAGAACGCCGACGACGGCGAGCAGGAAGATCAGATGCAGAATCTTCCTGACACCTTCGACAGCACGCCAAATGCCCACAAACACGGACTTCATCAATCTGCTTACGTTCATCAACTACTCACATCCATTGAAAGTTTCAACTCCGAAGTTTGACCCGCCGTTCATTGCAAGTTCAAGAGCACCAGGGACAATCCGGGCCAGTAGGCAATGATGACAACGGTAATCAGCAACAGGACGAAAAACGGGAAGGTTGCCCGGAACACGTCGACGATGCTGCGCTCGAACCGGAAACTGGAGATAAACAGGTTCAGCCCCACCGGAGGCGTGAGATACCCCAGTTCCATGGCGGCCAGGAAGACGATGCCCAGGTGAACCGGGTGAACGCCGTAGAGCGACGCGACCGGAAGAATCAGCGGAACCACCAGCACGATCGCGGAAAAGATGTCCAGGAGCGCGCCGAGGATGAGCAGGAAAATCAGCAGCGCCAGCAGGAACATCGTCTGCCCGGCAACGTAGTTGTCGATGATCTCGAACAGGCGCTGCGGCACGCCGGCGTCGATCATGTAGTTGGTCGAGGCCAGCGACACCCCGAGAATCATCAGGATCGCGCCCACCAGCACCATCGACTCGCGAATGATCCGGGGCAGTTCCCGCCACGGTATCTCCCTGAGGATGATCATCTCCACAAGGATGACGTACAGGGCGGTGACGGCCGCCGCCTCCGAAACCGCGAAGTAGCCGCTGTAGATTCCCCCGAGCACGATCACCGGCAGGGGCAATTCCCAGATCGCCTCGCGCAGGGCGCCGGAGACTTCCGTCCAGGACGCCCTGGACAACGACTGGCGCACGTGCCGGTTCCTCCAGAAACTGTAGCCGGACAGCACGGCCAGCATCAGCAATCCCGGCAGGATTCCCGCGAGAAACAGTTGATCGATGGAAACGCCGGCGACGATCCCGTAGAGAATCAGCGGCAGGGATGGCGCGAACAGGAGTCCAAGGCTGCCGGAGGCGGTGATGAGCCCGAGATTGAAGCGATCCTCGTATCCCGCCTGGGACAACGCCGGGTAGAGCAGCGCGCCAAGGGCGACGATGGTCACGCCGGAAGCGCCGGTGAACGCCGTAAAGAGCGCGCAGGCGGCCAGCGAGACGATGGCAAGCCCTCCCGGCAGCCAGCCCAGCAGCGCGTTGGAGAGACGCACCAGCCGCCTGGCGCTGCCGCTCTCGCTGAGCACGAACCCGGCAAAGGTGAACAGCGGAATGGCCACCAGGATGGGCATTTCCGAAATTCCGAAGAATTCGATGGCCACCACCGACAGGTCGATGCCCGACCGATGGAATCCCAGCATGGCGCCGGCTGCGATCACGGCAAACAGCGGCGCTCCGAGCAGCACCAGCGCGAGCAGCAGCAGGCCGGTAACGATCATCGGTCCGGCTCCGGCATCAGCGCGCGCAGGAAATAACGGTAGGCGATGGCCGCAAATCCGATGGGCAGGATGATCTGGAAGATCCACGCCGGCCAGGCGCCGAACACCGTGTCGCCGAAGGCGTGGGAATCGCGCACGAAACGCAGGGAATGCCATGCGACCGCGGTGGCGATCGCGGACGTGAACAGGCAAGCGACCGTATCGGCGATCCGGCGGGCGCGGCCGGGGAGCAGGCGGGTGACCACGTCGATGGCGATCTGCTTGCGGTCCCGCCCCGCGGCAATCCCGCCGGCCAGCGCGAGCCACAGGACCATCATGCGCACGGCAGGATCTGCCCAGGGCAGGCCCGTGGAAAAAATATTGCGAAGCGCGATCTGGCTGGCGGACAGCAGGATCAGCCCGCCCAGCAGGAAGAACAGGACGGCATTTTCCAGCCACCGGCCCCAAAGGGCCGCCTGCCGCAGCCAGCGCGCGTGCCGGGCGTTCACGCCGCGCTCGTGAGCATGCCGAGGGTTTGGCTACGGTGCCGTACCGGCGCCGCCACCGCGCCGATACTCTTCCAGGATGCCCTGCAGCCGGTCATGGAAACGGGCGTCGATCGCGTCGCGCCGGATCAACTGGGGCATCGCGCCGGCGATGGTAGCCCGCCATTCCGAAACGTCCTGCGGATCGACCGAAACGAATTCGATCCCCATGTTCTCCATGGCTTCCCGGGCCTGTGCATTGTCGGACCGCGCCTGGCGGTCCAGACGCCGCACGACATCCGTCATGACTTCGCGGACAACCTGCCGATCGCCTGCGGACAATTGCCGGAACGGCCGGGCGTCCAGGGCGAATATGCCCATGGAATAGACCACCGGCAGGTCGGTGACGTACCTGATCCTGGTATGCCACTGCAAGACCAGTGCGACCGTCGGCGAGGCCGCCACGATATCCAGCAGGCCGGTTTGCAGCCCGGTCAGAACGTCGGTGATCGGCAGGACCACCGGCGACAACCCCAGGGCCTCCAGCGCCACGATGCTCGCCACGTCGCCCTCGGGAATCCAGACCTTGCGCCGGCGCATGTCCTCCACGCCGCGAATGGGCTCGTTGGCCATCATGAGCGCGAAACCGCCTTCTATGAATCCGAACGAGATGAAGCCGGCGTCTTCCAGGCCCTCGTGCAGACCCGGGTCCATGCGCTCGCGAACATAGTCGATTTCGTCGTGCGAACGAATCATCAGCGGCACGCCGTACAGACCGATCGCGTTGTAGCGGTCCAGCATGCCCGAAACCGCAAACGCGCCGCCATGAATCTGCCCGACACGCATCCTGCGCAGCACCTGGGCGTCGTTGCCCATGACGCCCCCGGGATAGAACTTGAACTGCACCCGGCCTCCGGTGCGCTGCTCGATCAGCTCCGCTCCGGTACGCATTTCCCGCATCCAGGCCGTGCCGTCCGGCGCAACGGTAGCGAGCTTGAACTCCACCGCCGACGCCTCGAATGTGAACGCACCCGTCGCGAGCAGCGCCACCCAGGCCAGGCGTCGGCGCAGGCCGGCGCGCGGCAGCCCTCGGCACGAGCCCCGCCGCATCGCCGGATTGTCGTGTTTGGAGCCTTGCATCAGAAGTAGTCCCCGGAGGACGCGAGCAATTCTACCGCATCCTGCTTTGCCAGCACGTTAAAAAGTGTCCTTCCCGGTTCCTCCGAGGGTGACTCGATTACTTCGGCCAACAAACGGTCGTGAAGTTCCCGGTCGAATGCCATGCGCGCATAGCGGCGCGCGTATTCCACCTTCGCCGACAGGTCCCTTCCTCCGGAAATCGCAATTGAGCGGTCGAAGTGGTCCCTGGCCAGGTCGAGCTGCCCTCCCAACGCCGGGGGGCGCAGGGAATAGAGCATGCCGAGGTAGACGTGTATGCCGCCGTCATCGTACGTATCGTCCAGTTCGACCACCCGTTCCATGGCGGCCTGCACCCAGGGCACCTCCCCCACCGCGTTCCAGTCGGAACTGGTGGCATCCAGATGGCTCAGCCAGCTCACCGCGTACGCATAGAGGTAACTCACCTGCCGCCGGCCCACGTCCTGAAGTTCGGCGACAAACCGATCGTACGACATGCCGTCCCAATCGCAGGCGCGACTGTAAGCCTGACAGATCGCGCGCCGGCCGTAGTCCCGGGCCTTCGCCGTCATGAACGCAGACCGTTCGTCGTCCTCGACGAATCGGGAACCGTAGAGTGCGTAGATCTCCGCTCCCGCCGCCAGCATTCCCGGCTGCTGCGGGTTCTGGCTGATCATGCCATCGACGAGCAGCAGGTAGGCAGGCAGTCCCGACGCCACGACATCCGGATCATCCTGATTGAGGACCGCCGCCGACAGGGTGTCTGCCGCAATACCGCCCAGGTAGGAAACGCAGCCTCCGAGCAAGCATGTCAGCAGGGCGGCTGCCGCCGCCGCAACCGCTCCCCGGAGGAAACTAGATCTTCTCCTTGATCCGCGCGGACTTTCCACTGCGTTGACGTAGATAGTAGAGCTTTGCCCGGCGTACATCGCCCCGGCGTTTCCGTGTGATGCTGGCAATCTGGGGGCTGTGGGTCTGAAACACCCGTTCCACACCTTCTCCGTGGGACACCTTGCGAACCGTGAAGGAGGAATTGAGGCCACGGTTGCGCTTGGCGATGACCACGCCTTCATAGGCCTGCAGGCGCTCCCGATTGCCTTCCTTGACCCTGACTTGCACGACGACGGTATCGCCGGCGCCAAACTCGGGAATATCCGCCTTTAGCTGTTCCCGCTCGATTTCCTGGATGAGATTCGACATCGCAGAATTCCTCCTGCATCTCCGTCCATCCGCCGGCCGACAGGGTACCCGGAGTCCGGACTCGTTCACGACAATCGTCAGCGAAAAAGGCGCGTTCGCCCTTGCGGAGCGCAGGGTACCCTACCCGCGTCGCGCCTGCCACAAAAATCTTCTTCAGGATTCGCCCGACCGATGTTCGCGCATGAATTCCTGCAGCAGCTCGTGCTCTTCGGCGGTCATTTCCCGGCTCTCCAGCAGTTCAGGGCGCCGGAGCCAGGTAACGCCCAGTGCCTGCTTGAGCCGCCAGCGCCGGATGGCTTCATGATGGCCGCCCAGCAGTTCGCCGGGCACGCGCATGCCGTCCACCGCTTCCGGCCGCGTATATTGAGGATGGCCCAGGAGTCCTTCCATATGCGAGTCGCGCGATGCGGATTCCTCGTGGCCGAGCACGCCCGGGAGCAACCGGGCCACCGCGTCGACGACCGCCGCGGCGGCGAGTTCGCCCCCGCTGAGTACGAAGTCGCCCAGCGAGAGTTCTTCGGAAACCTCGCCCTTCACGATGCGCTCGTCGATGCCTTCGTATCGCCCGGCGACCAGCAATAGCCCGGTACCCGCCGCCAGCTTGCGCGCCATGGCCTGGTCGAAGCCCCTCCCCCTTGCGCTCAGGACGAATTCAGCGCTTTCCTCAGGCAATTCCCGCCGCGCCGCTCGAATCGCATCCCGGACGGGTTCGTACTTGAGCACCATGCCGGGCCCGCCTCCATAGGGCCGGTCGTCGGCGGTGCGGTGTCGGTCGGACGTGAAGTCCCGCGGGGTTACCAGGTTCACCGACAGCAGCCCCCGCCCGCAGGCGCGCCCGACGACGCCAGCGCGGCAAACCGGCTCGACCAATTCCGGAAGCAAGGCGACGACCGCCAATCGGAACATGCCATACCTGCCTTGCGATGCCTTGCCTTGCGATGCGGCCCCTGTACCTGGCGCGCGGGGCTGTCCGGCTCTCGGAGCTAGTAGTCGGGATCCCAGTCGACCACGATCAGGCCGCGCTCCAGATCGATTTTCCGCACCACTCTTTGCTGTGCGAACGGGATCAGTCGTTCCCGGTCGCCTTCAACGACGAGGATATCGTGGGCACCCGTTGAGAACAGGTAGTCGACATGCCCCAGATCCTCGCCTGTTGCGGTCATGACGCCCAACCCCTCCAGATCGGTCCAGTAATACTCATCCGGCTCGCACGGCGGCAGATCGTCCCTTCCGACCGTGATCTCCGCACCGATCAATGACCTTGCCCGATCCCGGTCATCGATGTCCAGGAGCTTTGCCACGACGGTACGCCCCTGCAGTCTGCCGTTAACCACCTCCACCGGCGCATGGCCGTCCGCATGGCGCAAGGTCCAGCGAGTGAAGTTGACGATGTTCTCCCGGGGGTGGGTGTAGGAGTGAACCTTGATCCATCCCTTCACGCCGTAAAGCCCGGTCACTCGACCGAGCGGGATCGGCCTGGACTGTTCGGCAGTCGCGCTCAGGACGCCTCGCTGCGCCGGTGCTTCTTCATCAGGCTGGCGACCCGGTCGGATGGAGCTGCCCCCTGGGAAATCCAGTGGTCGGCTCTGGCAAGATCGATGCTCAATTCGGTTTCACCGCCGGTGGCGATCGGGTTGAAAAAACCCAGCCGTTCGATGTAACGGCCGTCCCGCCGGTTGCGGCTGTCCGTGACGACGATGTGGTAGAAGGGGCGCTTCTTCGCTCCACCCCGTGACAGACGAATACTAACCATGTTCGATCCGGCCCCTGTGCTGAGAATCAACGGGCGCAACCGCCGCTACGGCCCGCGGGAGTGCGCATTCTACTGTTTTTCAGGCGGTTGTGAAGTGTGATGCCAATGATCCCGGCTACCGCCCACCGCGGCCGATGAGGCGCCGGCCGCCATATCGCGAAACCGTGGGCAGCCGCTAACGGCCAGCGTGAAACACCCGGCCCAATGCCTGGTCAAGCCGTTCCACGGCGATCACCTCCAGGGTACACTTGCCGCGCGGCCGGTTCGCCGCCGGTATCACCGCTTGCCTGAAACCGTGCTTGGCGGCCTCCTGAAGGCGTTCTTCCCCGAATGGCACGGGCCGGACTTCCCCCGTGAGGCCAATTTCCCCGAAAGCGACCAGATCGCCGGAGATTGCGCTTTCCCTGTAGCTTGAAATCACGGCCAGACACACCGCCAGATCGGCGGCCGTCTCGCCGACGCGCAAGCCCCCGACCACGTTTGCGAAGACATCGCTTGCGGCAAGAGAAACGCCTGTGTGGCGATGCAGCACGGCCAGGAGCAGACCGAGCCGCCTCGAGTCCAGACCCTGCGCAAGCCGGCGCGGCGGCTGTCCGGCATTGGCATCGACCAGTGCCTGGACTTCCACCAGCAGCGAGCGCGAACTCTCGCGCGTGACCAGCGTCGTGCTCCCCGGCACGGGTTGGGTGCGGCGGGCGAGAAAGATGGCCGAGGGATTCTTGACCTCCCTGAAGCCCTGCCCGCCCATGACGAAGAAACCCAGTTCGTTGGCGGCGCCGAAGCGGTTCTTCGCCGTTCGGATGATGCGAAACCGGCTGCCCAGGTCGCTTTCGAAGTACAGCACGGTATCCACCATGTGCTCGAGCACCCGGGGGCCGGCCAGCGTGCCCTCCTTGGTCACGTGGCCGACGAGAACCGTGGACACGCCCCGCTGTTTCGCGAACCGGACCAGTTGCGCAGCGCATTCGCGAAGTTGCGCCACGGAGCCCGGTGCGGATTCCAGGTTCTCGCTGAACAGCGTCTGGATGGAATCGATGACCAGCACCTCCGGCGGCTCCGGGGCCAGCGCGCCGACGATGCTCTCCACGCAAGTCTCCGAGAGCAGTTGCACCGGCGCCTGCCCGACACCCAGACGGTCCGCGCGAAGGCCGATCTGGTCGAGCGATTCCTCCCCCGTGACGTAGCAGCCGCCGCCGTCGCGGCCGAGGTTGGCGATGGCGCCGAGCAGCAGCGTGGACTTGCCGATCCCGGGATCGCCGCCGATGAGGACCACGGCGCCGGGCACCAGGCCGCCGCCGAGGACGCGATCCAGTTCCCGGTACCCGCTGCTGCGGCGGCTCACCCGGGCCACCTCCAGACTGTCCAGCCGCGTCATCGCGGGCCCGCCGGCCGCGGCGACGCCGCGTATGGCATGACCGGGCCTGGCCGGCGCGGCCTCGGTCAGCGTATTCCATTCCCCGCAATCCGGGCATTGACCCTGCCACTTGAGCTGACGGGCGCCGCACGATGAGCAGGCATAGGGTCGTTTGGGCTTGGCCACCGGAGGAGAATATCACCTTGGATTGGGTGCGGCTGCGAGACCGGGGCCGCGTCTGCCCGATCCGGGCTAACCGTAGACACCCTCGCTGTAATCATCGGGGATATGGCTCTCGAATCGGGTGAATTCGCCCTTGAACGTCAGCAGGAACATGCCGATCGGGCCATTCCGCTGCTTGCCGATGATGATTTCGGCCACGCCCTTCTTCGGTGTCTCGGAATCGTAGACTTCTTCCCGATAGATGAAGAGGATGACGTCGGCGTCCTGTTCGATGGCGCCCGACTCCCGCAGGTCGGACATCACCGGACGCTTGTCCTGACGCTGTTCGACGCTGCGGTTGAGCTGCGACAGCGCGACCACCGGGACATCGAGTTCCCGCGCCAGGCCCTTGAGGGAGCGCGATATCTCGGAAATCTCGGTGGCGCGATTCTCCGTGCCGCCGCTCACCTGCATGAGCTGCAGATAGTCCACCACCACCAGCCCCAGTCCGTGCTCCCGCTTGAGCCGCCGCGACCGGGCCCGAACCTCGGTGGGCGTCAACCCCGGCGCATCGTCCACGAATATGGGCGCGTTCGACATCATCGATACCGCCGAGTTGATGCGCGTCCAGTCGTCCTCGGTCAACCGGCCCGAACGCAGGTGCGACTGGTCCACACGGCCGATGGAGCCGATCATCCGCAGGGTGACCTGCTCCTTGGGCATTTCCATGCTGAAGATGCCGATCGGCAGACTGTGGCCTATTGCCGCGTTCTCGGCGATGTTCAGGGCAAGCGTGGTCTTGCCCATGGAGGGCCGTCCGGCAATCACGACCAGGTCGCCGGCCTGCAGCCCCGCGGTGCGGCTATCCAGGTCCTCGAATCCGGTCGCCACCCCCGTGATGCCATCCTCGCTGTTGCTCAACGCATCGAGCCGGTCGATGCTGGGCTGGACGACTTCCTTCAGGGCGATGAAGCCGCTGCCCCTGCGCTCACCGCGTTCGGCGATTTCGAATACGCGTTGCTCGGCCCGATCGACCAGTTCCGCAACCTGGCGCCCTTCGGACTGGAAGGCGCTGGCGGCGATGTCGCCGCCAACCTCGATGAGCTGGCGAAGCATGGCATGCTCGCGCACGATGGAGGCGTAGCCGCGGATATTGGCGGCCCCGGGGGTATTCCCTACAAGGCGCGCCAGGTAGGCGCGGCCGCCGGCATCGTCCAGCTTGTCCTGCCGCTGCAGGCGATCGCCCACGGTGATCGCGTCGAGCGGCTGGTTCCGCTCGATCAGGTCCCCCATGGCGCCGAAGATCAGTCGGTGATCCGGACGGTAGAAATCCTTGCCGCCGACGACATCCGCAATCCGGTCCCAGGCCCGCTCATCCAGCATGATGCCGCCCAGCAGCGACTGCTCCGCGTCTTCGGAATGGGGCGGTTGGCGCGGTGCCGGCACTCGAGAGCCAAGCGTGGATGTGGACAGGACTTCGGCCATGGTCCGGGGGCGGTTCTTCTTCGATCCAGCTTAGCACACGGTCCCGAAAATATTGCTCCGCATATCTGTCAATTGAAGGCAATCAGTCGTCGTCGGATTCTTCCGGTTCGGCTGCCTCCCCGGGAGCGTCATCCCGATCGCCCGAGCCTTCGACAATCACGGTCAATTCCGCGTCGATGTCCGCGTGCAGATGCACTTCGATCGCGTACTCGCCCGCGACCCGGATCGGCCCGTCGGGCAAGCGAATGGCGCTGCGTTCGACCGTCTGGCCACGCTCGTGCAGGGCGTCGGCGATATCCAAGGCGCCCACCGATCCGAACAGCTTCCCTTCGGGCCCGGTGTTGGCGCGAATCGAGACGGCCTGGCCCTGAATCTGCTCGGCGAGGATGCGCGCCTGTTCGACCAGGTCCGCCGCCTTGGCTGCGAGCTCAGCCCGGCGCGCCTCGAACTTGGCGATGTTTTCCGGTGTCGCGGCAGTCGCCTTGCCCTGCGGCAGGAGATAGTTGCGCGCGTATCCCGGCTTCACCGTGACACGCTCGCCAAACTTGCCGACATGGTCGATGTTCTCCAACAGTATGATGTCCATCCCTCAGTTCCTCCTTTCGGATTGCCGGGCCAGCGGCCCGCGCAACTCGATCCAGTTATCCACCAGTCCCACCGACGCCAGCAGGAGAATCGTGACCGCAGCCGTGACCGGCATGATCAGGAGCACGTACATCGGCACCAGGAAGCCGGCGCTCCAGCGCCTTGCCCACGCCCAGGCGTGCACCACGGCGATCCCCTGAAACCAGAAGGCAAACAGCCCCAGGGGGAAGAGATTCCGGATGACCGGTCCGTCCAGCAGCAGACTGGAAGCCATCAGCAATGTCGCGGGAATGCCCACAAGCCGGCCCAGGCGAAGCTGGCGAAACTGCCGGCCGAACTGGGATTCCTCCTGGGTTTTCGAAGCCCACCAGCTTCCCAGCAGCAGCGCCGCCATGAGTTGCAGGTAAATGCCCGCCACCAGCAGGCCCGTAAAGTACGGCCCCAGGTTCTCCACCAGCGAATTCACCTGTTCTTCCGTGACGCCGCCGTAGCGGGCCACCTCGGCGAGCCGATCGAGAATGGCGGTCACCCAGGCGCCGGGCTCGGGCCAGAGCAACGCCGCCGACAAGGCCGCCGCGGCGCATATGAGCGCCACGCCCTGATACGTCAGCGCCAGTGAGCCCGTGCGCCGCAACAATGCCCCCAGAGCAACGCCGGCGAAGAGCACGCCACCGGCCTCCAGGGCCATTCCAGTGGGACTGACTCCCCATATCCATGCCAACGGGATCCCCGCAACCGTTGCAGCCAATGCGATGAAAACGCCATTTCGGGGACCGCGGTACAGCGTCTCCAGCGTCATCAGCGCCGAAGAGACGAACAGGACCACCGGAATGGGCGCCAGCACGGCAGCCAGAATGATCGGCCGATATCGCCGTGAGAGTAGCCACCGCACCAGACCCGCCATGAATCCGCTCCGCTGCCGCGGGCAGGATGCCTCAGTGCCGATCCGTATACGGCAACAACGCCAGGAAGCGCGCCCGCTTGATCGCGGTGGCCAGTTGCCGCTGATAGTTCGCGCGCGTGCCGGTGATGCGGCTCGGAACGATCTTGCCTGTTTCGGTGACGTACTGCTTCAGCGTCGCAAGATCCTTGTAATCGATTTCCTCGACGTTGTCGGCCGTGAAGCGGCAATACTTCTTGCGCCTGAAATACCGTGCCATGTCGGTCCTCCCTACTTTTCGGCAGCCGCGGCGGAGGCTGCCTCGTCAGTGTCGTCCTTCGACGTTTCCCCGGAGTCCGCGGATCCGCCGACCGGCTCGGCACTCGCCTCCCCGGCGCTCTCCTCGGTCGAGGCTTCCGCGACGTTCTCCTCCGCCGAGGCGTCCGCGGCGTTCTCCTCCGCCGAGGCGTCCGCGGCGTTCTCTTCCGGCGAGGCTTCCGCGGCGCCCTCCTCCGCCGGGGCTTCCGCGGAACTTGCCTTCGCGGCGGGTTCCGCGGCGCCTGTCTTCGCATCGCCCTTGCCGGCGTCCGCCTTCTCCCCGGCCCGCTCGGCCTTGCGCTGCGCGGCGGCCCGGGTCCGTGCCGCTTCGGCCTGGGAAGCCGCCTCCTCGCGAGCCCGTTCCTCCTCGCGCGCTTTCGCCATGGGCGACATGTCCGTGATCGCCTTGTCGCGCTTGATCACCAGGTAGCGCAACACGGCGTCGCTGAACCGGAACGCGCCCACCAGCTCGTCCAGCGCGGTCTGGCCGCACTCGATGTTCATCAGCAGGTAGTGCGCCTTGTGGATCTTGTTGATGGAATGAGCGAGCTGCCGCCGGCCCCAGTCTTCCTCGCGGTGCAATTTCCCCTCGGCGCCCTCGATCATGGATCGATAGCGCTCCATCATGGCGGGGACGTTCTCGCTCTGGTCGGGATGGACCAGAAACACGACTTCGTAGTGTCTCAATGCAGGCTCCTTGCGGTTGAAGCCTCCCGATTCCCGGTGAGGCAAGGAGAAACGATTTTTTCGGCCCTCATCCCTGCCCATCCGCGAGTGCGGTCGAACCATGGCTTCCGGCGTCAGTTCCGGCAGCGCTGCACGCGCATTGGCGGGTGATGCAGGTCGAGGGCGACAGATGCTACTTCAGGATACGGCCAGTCTCAACCCTGTTGGCCCTGTTGGCCCTGTTGGCCTGCCTGTTGGCCTGCCTGTTGGCCTGCCGTCCCCCGGGCGGCACCGCTGCTTTCCAGGCCGTGCAACTGCCGCTGCACCTCGAACAACAGCACGCCGACGGCGACCGACACGTTCAGACTCTCCACCACACCCCGCATGGGGATCGACAGCGTTTCGTCGCACAATTCGCGGGTGAGGCGCCTCAACCCCCTACCCTCGCCACCGACCACGAGCGCCAGGGGCAGCCGGAACCCGGCCTGGTAGATTGTCCGGGAGGCTCCGCCATCCGCCCCGACGACCCACACGCCCGCGTCACGAAGCCAGCGAAGCGTTCCGGCCAGATTGTTGACGCGCACGAGGGGGACGGTCGCGGCGGCCCCGCTTGCCGCCTTGAGCGCCGCCGCGGTCAGGCCGGCCGCGCGGCGCCTGGGCACGACCACCGCGTCCACTCCGGCGGCGTCGGCGTTGCGAAGGCAGGCCCCCAGGTTGCGCGGGTCCTGAACGCCATCCAGCACCAGGCAAGAGAACGACCGGCCGCGCCCGATCACCCGTTCCTCGAACTCGGCGATACCCATCTCCACGATTCCCGCCGTCCGCACCAGTACGCCCTGGTGACGCCCGCCGCCGCTCATCCGGTCCAGGCGTTCCCGGTCGGCTTCCTCGATGGGGATGCCCAGCGCCTCAAGCGCACGACGAAGCGCAGGCAGGGCGCCGGACCGCGAGCCCCGCAACAGGACAGCTTCCCGAATCGTTCCCGGACGCGTTTCCACAAGCGTACGCACGGAGTGCACGCCGTAGACCCTGCGATGTTGGCCGCCCATGGGTTCAGTGCCTCGCCTCGTTTCTTCGCTCCACCGGCACAAAGTCGATCTTGCGTTCCCGCACGCTCACCGACGTCAGCTCCACCTGCAACCGGTCGGCCAGACGGAAACTCCTGCCTGAATTCTCACCCGTCAACGCGCTTCCTCCGGCGCCGACATGATAATAGTCGCGAGGCAGCGAGGAGATGTGCACCAGGCCGTCGATCCCGAGTTCCGGGACACGTACGAACAGTCCGAATGGCGCGATGCCGGCGACGGAAACCGTGAAACGGTCTCCGACACGATCCTTCAGCCAGGCGCACTTGAGGCGCTCCTCCACGTCCCGGACAGCTTCGTCCGCGCGTTGCTCGGCTTGCGAGCAATGGCGGCCGAGATGCTCCATCGCCGCCAAATCGTAGCCAAATCCCTTCACGCCGCCCTTGCGGAGCAGGTGCTTGATGGCCCGGTGCACGAGGAGATCCGGATAACGGCGAATGGGCGAGGTGAAGTGCGCGTAGGCGGGCAGCGCGAGGCCAAAATGGCCGCTGTTCTTCGGCCTGTATTCTGCGCGGGCCATGCAGCGAAGCAACATGGTTTGCACCAGTTCGGCCTCGGGTCCCGATTCGGTCGCCTTAAGAATCCGGTTCATGTCGCCGGGTTGCAGACGACCGGGCGAAACGGACGCGATGCCCAGCGTGCGCAGAAACAGGATCAACTCGTCGACCCGCTCCGGACCCGGTCCTTCATGCACCCGGTAGAGGCTGGGGACACGAGCTTTCCGGAGCCACCTGGCGGCCTCCACATTGGCGGCGATCATGCACTCCTCGATGATGCGATGGGCGATAAGGCGCTTGCGGGGCGCAACGCTGGCGATTCGACCCCGGTCATCCAGCTCGAGGACGACCTCACCCAGATCGAATTCGAGGCAGCCGCGTTCGCGGCGACGTTCCAGGAACGCCGCGTATACACCAGCAAGGGCCTTCAGGCTGCGTAACGTGGCCGCGTTCGCTGGAGGCGCGTACTTCCCATCAGACTCTCCGGATCTTCCGGACTCCCCGGATATTTCAGACCTTTCGGCCTGCCCGGACTCTCCAGGCCTTCCGGACTCTCCGGGCTTGCCAGACCTTGCGGACACTGCCGAAAGCAGCCGGGCCGCTTCGTCGTAGGTAAATCGCCGGGCCGAACGCATGACCGCCTCGTAGAATCGGGACTGCTTCACTTCGCCCTGCCCCGAAACAGTCATGTCGCAGCACAGGCAAAGACGTTCAACGTCGGGTTGCAGCGAGCACAGCCCGTTGGACAGCGCCTCAGGCAACATGGGAACGACCCGATCCGGAAAATAGACCGAGGTCCCCCGTTCCCGGGCCGCTTCATCCAGCCCCGTCCCGGCGCGGACGTAGTGAGCGACATCGGCGATCGCAACAATCAGCCGCCAGCCATGGCCGGCCGGTTCGCAGTAGACCGCGTCGTCGAAGTCCTTCGCGTCCGCGCCGTCCATGGTGACCAGGGGCAGTTTGCGCAGGTCCTTGCGCCCACGCCGCGCGCCAGCCGTGACAGCCGAGGGCATCGCCGCCGCCGCCGCCTCGACCCGTGGAGAAAATTCGTGCGGGATTCCATGCGACAGGATGGCCGACAGGGTCTGCGCTCCCGGATCGTCGAATCGGCCCAACACGCGAACGACGCGCCCGACGGCATTGTTACGCCTGGTCGGATGCGCGGTGATCTCGACCCGAACCAGGTCGTCCGCCCCGGCGCCCTGCCCCTGCCCCCTGGGAATGAGCACCCTTGTCCGCTCACGCCCCTCCACTTCCACCCAGTCGAACCCCCGCTCACTGACCAGGCGTCCGGCGACTTCGCTGACGGCCCGCTGCAGAATCTCGACCACGCGGCCCTCGGTGCCGCGCTGGGTGACGCTGATGCGGGCGGCCACCCGATCACCGTCCCAGAGGCGGCCCATTTCTCTCGACGAGAGGAAGACGTCCTCGCCGCCACTGTCCGGTGTCAGAAAGCCGTAACCGTCCTTGCGCGCACGTACCTGACCGATGACCAGATCGAGATGGTGAGCCAGGCAGTATTCCCGTGCGCGATTGCGGATGAGTTGCCCGTCACGAACCATGGCCTTGAGCCGGCGCCTGAGCGCGGCCTCGTTCCTGGAGCCCTTGAGCCGCAAATGCCCTGCGAGCGAGACCAGCGTGAGCGGGCGCCCCGCTGCCTCCATCGCCTTCACGATCTCGCTGCGCGAAGGGATGGGATGCCGATACCGGCTGCTACGCACGATTGACACTCATCGGTACAGCCAGTAAATTCTGGCGCCTTCCTACCCCGGCCGAGGTGGCGGAATTGGTAGACGCGCTGGCTTCAGGTGCCAGTGGGGGCAACCCCGTGGAGGTTCAAGTCCTCTCCTCGGCACCAACCGGATCAATCCCGCGTTATCCATCGACTCTTTCCCGCGCGCCAGGGTGGAATGCGGCAATGACGTGTGGTGGTGCCGTACGCCAGTACTGAACGCGATTTGAGTAATCAAAAACTCCTTATGAGGCCCGCCCCTATGTCGCGCTCTATTTGTCCGCTCCGTGCGACGATCTGTCGACTAACCCGGCGTGCTGTCCGATCTGCGTAGCAAACGACCGGAACACTCCCAAATGCTGAGTGCATGCGGTATGGAGTATGCGCAAGTCCAGCTTGACGTAGGAGTGCGTGGCGATATTTCGTATGTGAACTGCATCCTGCATCGCGCGAGATGTTGTGTCCGAAATTACCCCCATTCTGTGAAGCGAATCGAACGCGTCGCGCATGGTTGCCGGGCGTTCGTTACCGGCTTTTGACACAGCATGCATTGCGATGTCTACGCAAACCTGGACGGCTTGGATGATGTTGAGAATGACGCTCTCTTTAGCGACGCGATCCTCAACCAATCCCTCGTACCTGTCCGGGATAATTTCTTCAATCCACTCGACGTGATCCCGCAGGGCTGCGAGTTTTTCCTGAACGATTATCCGATCCATGCGTCAATTCGCTCGGTCATCACACGTCTGCGAAGCCGCCCGAAGTCCTCCCGCTCGATCAGATGGCGCGTGTAGAGCGTGGCGAAACACTCGTCCGACCCTAGCAGCCGCTTGCCTTGCAGCACACTCCCGGTGATCGGTTGCGGCACCCCATAAACATCCACGATATCGACCGGTCTGCCGATTTCCGCGCCGACGTCCAGAGCGATCTCGATGATTGTGTCCGCATCGAGCGGCTCGTTGTCCAGCAACCCGAGGTCCACATCACTTTCAAAGTGTTCCCGACCCTCGGCCACCGATCCGAACAACATTGCCAGGCGCAGGCTGGGACGAACGTGCTTCAGCCGGCTGGCGATACGGTGTTCGATAGCGTTCATCGCGAGAAGTATACAGGCCGGACACGGGGTGTTGAGCGCGATAAGGCTGCGCATAAGACTAATTTGATCGGCCAGAGGTGGGGCATTTCCGGGCATCCAAACCAGATTCGCTCCGAGCCGGGAATGATCCCCGTGGTTACAATGACCGGCGTTTGCGGCTGATGCTCACTTTGAAGCCGAACTTATGGGAGCTTTCTCCGTCCTGATCGAGGTGGCCGACCCGGAAGGCCACCGGTACGAAACCGTCGAAGCCATGGTGGACTCCGGCGCGACTTACACTGTGATGCCCGCTTCCATACTCGAACGGTTGGGGGTGGAGCCCCACGGCACGCGGAAGTTCGTTCTCGCCGACGGCAGCCACATTCGCAGAGGATTCGGCAGAACCTGGATGCGGCTGGACGGTCGTGAAGATATTTCGCCGGTCGTGTTCTGGGATGAGGGATCGCATCCGCTGCTCGGCGCGGTCACCCTGGAGATATTCAGTCTGGGAATCGATCCGGTCAATCGGAAGCTGATCCCAGTCGACGCGTTTCTGTTGAAGTCGGCGTAGCAATGGGCATTTCGGCGTTGCCCGCAGATCGCTCGGGACAGAGGGGTCGAACCGCTTTGAAGGCTCAGGAGCCCTGATTGTCGGCGTGACTGCGATAGGACGTCGACTCACAATCAGCAGAACATAGCGAACATCACCGCCGAACGAGGCCCGTCCTCGCTTTCACTCGGGTTCGACAGTTCATAGATACACCGCTCCGTTTTTCTTAGGCAAAACAACGGCTTGCGGGTGTTCCGGAAAACACCCATGTCACTAGGCGTTCAGCCCAGCTTCAGGATGGGCGGCGAAGGCTTTATTTGTAAGGATTTCAGCCGGTTGGAAGCGTTGAGGCGGGGTTCTGTGACCTGCCATAGGCCCCCGTTCGGCCCCGCTTGCGCGGCCCCGAAGCCCCACCGCCGGGACCGTCCCCGTCCTCCTCGGCGATCTCGAAGTGAAGCGAGGTCGTGTCGTAATACATCACCTCCACGTCCAGGTTCAACAAGTCCGCCAGACGAAAATACAACCCCTCCTCCAACGCGTCCTTGTGCGCCTCCAGCACGTCCATGGCCCGGCACAGGTGCTGCAATGCGAGCCCCTGTCAGCCTTCGATGCGAACGTCCTCGGCCAGCTACCGGTCCTGACAATACCGTTTCGAGGACGGCGCCAGCACACGGTTGGCCACAAGCGCGAACAACGCCCGCAAGCCCTTGATTCCTCGTTCCCCGGGTCCGCCCAGACACCAAACATGTATGAGGAAGTGTCGAACTCAGGTTTCAATCCGGCGACGCGGAGCAGCCACAGTCGGGGGGGGGCAGAAACGCCGGTCCGAAGCGCCCCGAGAGCAAACTCGCCTGGAACCGTCCCTCGGTCCGGGTGATGAAAATCGGGCGCACGCTCGAAGCTTCAATGAGGCCCCCGCAGAATGCGGGGGAAGACGCGAGAGCCGCCGCTCCGGCAGCCCCTCGAGCAGGCTGCTTCAATGAGGCCCCCGCAGAATGCGGGGGAAGACCGCGGCGCGATCGTCCGAGTACGCCGCGCCCAGCGCGCTTCAATGAGGCCCCCGCAGAATGCGGGGGAAGACGAGGAGGTGGATCGGAGATGAATAGGAAGGTCAAACTGCTTCAATGAGGCCCCCGCAGAATGCGGGGGAAGACATCAAGCCCGAACGGAAACTCCGGCCAATCGGTATCGGCTTCAATGAGGCCCCCGCAGAATGCGGGGGAAGACCTGTGGACCCGCGACGAAGTGGTCGGCCCCGGCTTCGCTTCAATGAGGCCCCCGCAGAATGCGGGGGAAGACGACGAAGCGAGGAGGGCAGCATGACCGCGTTATCCGCGCTTCAATGAGGCCCCCGCAGAATGCGGGGGAAGACCGGTGCTCGGGCAGACGCTCGCCACCCAGGAAGGCGCTTCAATGAGGCCCCCGCAGAATGCGGGGGAAGACCGCGGCGAGCCGAGCTATGGATTCACGTACCGGCTCAACGCTTCAATGAGGCCCCCGCAGAATGCGGGGGAAGACTCGGCGCCGGATTTCTCGGGAAGATCCTCAAGAAGATGCTTCAATGAGGCCCCCGCAGAATGCGGGGGAAGACAGCACACGGCCAACCAACCACACAGGAGGATGCGATGCTTCAATGAGGCCCCCGCAGAATGCGGGGGAAGACTCCTTCAGCCGGTTCAGCTTGTTCTGATCGGCAACGGTGCTTCAATGAGGCCCCCGCAGAATGCGGGGGAAGACCTGGACGCTCGCCACGGGGTGTTTGGCGCCGGGCCAGCTTCAATGAGGCCCCCGCAGAATGCGGGGGAAGACGTGTCGGCGTAGGCGACCACGTCGGCGCCGCCGCCGCTTCAATGAGGCCCCCGCAGAATGCGGGGGAAGACGATGCACCGGATGAACCATCCGGACACGGTGCACTAGCTTCAATGAGGCCCCCGCAGAATGCGGGGGAAGACGCCTGACTGCCGATCAATTGCAATTGAGACTGTTCGCGCTTCAATGAGGCCCCCGCAGAATGCGGGGGAAGACAACGGCGACGTGCTGACCATCCCGGCCAGCGCAATGCTTCAATGAGGCCCCCGCAGAATGCGGGGGAAGACCGTGAGGCTGGTGGCGCTGCGGGCCTGGCCGCCGCCGCTTCAATGAGGCCCCCGCAGAATGCGGGGGAAGACACCGGGCACGGTCTGACCTTTTGTTGACATTGACAGTTGCTTCAATGAGGCCCCCGCAGAATGCGGGGGAAGACGATCGCCGCGATATTCAACGTCGAGGGCGGCATGCGGCTTCAATGAGGCCCCCGCAGAATGCGGGGGAAGACGGCAAATAAATGTTGTTCACCGTTACCCGGCATTGGCTTCAATGAGGCCCCCGCAGAATGCGGGGGAAGACGTCCGCCGATGTACAGGTGTTTTGCCCCGCTGTTCGGCTTCAATGAGGCCCCCGCAGAATGCGGGGGAAGACGGTTCCCTCCCTCGCCGTAGATGCGCATGAAGTTCATGCTTCAATGAGGCCCCCGCAGAATGCGGGGGAAGACCGCAGTTTCGACGGGATAACGACCGTGAACGGTTCGCTTCAATGAGGCCCCCGCAGAATGCGGGGGAAGACCCGTCGATTTCAACCGTGCCGGGGTACCTATAGCCGCGCTTCAATGAGGCCCCCGCAGAATGCGGGGGAAGACACTGATGGCGATCAAATGGTGCGTCCGATGCCGGAAGCTTCAATGAGGCCCCCGCAGAATGCGGGGGAAGACCACTCTGCCGAACAGCGGTCAGGACGATAAATCGAAGGCTTCAATGAGGCCCCCGCAGAATGCGGGGGAAGACCAGCCGAATTGTTGGCGAAGTGGTGCCAACGTATCTGCTTCAATGAGGCCCCCGCAGAATGCGGGGGAAGACTACCCCTGTTGCCGAAAGCGTTCCTGCGCGTCGTGGCAGCTTCAATGAGGCCCCCGCAGAATGCGGGGGAAGACGCGGCGCCCCAAGGGGGATAAAGTAGAACCGGGGCTGCTTCAATGAGGCCCCCGCAGAATGCGGGGGAAGACGGCGCCGGATCAGCCCCTTGGCATACAGGTTATCCCGGCTTCAATGAGGCCCCCGCAGAATGCGGGGGAAGACGACCGAGAACCGATTGCCGTGTTGACGTTCGAGCCGGGCTTCAATGAGGCCCCCGCAGAATGCGGGGGAAGACCTGCTATTCCGAAACAATATCGGGGCGGGGCACTTCAAGGCTTCAATGAGGCCCCCGCAGAATGCGGGGGAAGACAAGGACTGCGGCAGATATTCGACGCTGCGTATAAATTGCTTCAATGAGGCCCCCGCAGAATGCGGGGGAAGACCAAACGCCAATGCTGGATCAAATGGCTCCCCCGGCCCGCTTCAATGAGGCCCCCGCAGAATGCGGGGGAAGACATAACGGAAATCACCCCTTATAATGGTCCCCGAGTTGCTTCAATGAGGCCCCCGCAGAATGCGGGGGAAGACTCGCAGGCAACCAGTACCGACGCCATCAATACTTCCCGCTTCAATGAGGCCCCCGCAGAATGCGGGGGAAGACAGGGAGATTGAACGATGGCAAAGATAGATACCGAAGCTTCAATGAGGCCCCCGCAGAATGCGGGGGAAGACCACGCCTTCGGAATATCTGTTATCCGCCATCGACAAGCTTCAATGAGGCCCCCGCAGAATGCGGGGGAAGACCGGCGTGAACATCGGCGACGTGTGGATCGTCGCCGGGCTTCAATGAGGCCCCCGCAGAATGCGGGGGAAGACGGTGCAGTGCAGCGTTCCGTCAAGTACTACACAAATGGCTTCAATGAGGCCCCCGCAGAATGCGGGGGAAGACCTTCGGCCAACACGCGTTCCAGCGCATTCAACGACCGGCTTCAATGAGGCCCCCGCAGAATGCGGGGGAAGACGCGGAGCTCGGAGAGACTTCCGGGCCGCGGAGGCGGCTTCAATGAGGCCCCCGCAGAATGCGGGGGAAGACGGATCAGGTTGTAAACCTCCGTCTGCAAGGCGTTCTCGCTTCAATGAGGCCCCCGCAGAATGCGGGGGAAGACTTCAGTTGCGACTCTAGCAGGTCCCGGCCGGCGTGTGCTTCAATGAGGCCCCCGCAGAATGCGGGGGAAGACTCGCAACTGAAACCGGGGACTACTCCCCGCCTAACGGCTTCAATGAGGCCCCCGCAGAATGCGGGGGAAGACCTGGCGAGCGAGCTGCAGTTGCCCCTGTTCTCGCTGCTTCAATGAGGCCCCCGCAGAATGCGGGGGAAGACGTTGCAAAGGCGGAAGTGAAAGGTGTGTTCTTCGAGCTTCAATGAGGCCCCCGCAGAATGCGGGGGAAGACAGGTGGCCACGAGCGATGGGGAGATTCATCGGATGCCGCTTCAATGAGGCCCCCGCAGAATGCGGGGGAAGACGATCAGACCGGCGGAATGATTCAGCCGATCCTGAACGCTTCAATGAGGCCCCCGCAGAATGCGGGGGAAGACAAGCGACGCGGAGTAAGTTTCCGCGTAGGCCGCCAGGCTTCAATGAGGCCCCCGCAGAATGCGGGGGAAGACCTGCAGACGAGCGCATATATACTCTTATAGAGGGCGGGCTTCAATGAGGCCCCCGCAGAATGCGGGGGAAGACTTCATCGCGACTCTAGCAGGTCCCGGCGGGGATGTGCTTCAATGAGGCCCCCGCAGAATGCGGGGGAAGACCCGGCCTGTAAACCCCTAGATTTTCTAGCTAGCTAGGCTTCAATGAGGCCCCCGCAGAATGCGGGGGAAGACGCCCGCCCCGGCATCTTCCAGCGGATAGGCGGTAACGGGCTTCAATGAGGCCCCCGCAGAATGCGGGGGAAGACCCCGACCACCGCGAGGCGCACAGGCCCAAGTTCGCAATGCTTCAATGAGGCCCCCGCAGAATGCGGGGGAAGACCCGGCGATGTTCGCCTGCTCGACGCCGAGGGCAACGCTTCAATGAGGCCCCCGCAGAATGCGGGGGAAGACCCGGCTCAGCGTCCGCATCGGCCACATACACCGCGCCGGCTTCAATGAGGCCCCCGCAGAATGCGGGGGAAGACCGGCATCAATGCTGCCGTACAGGCGGCGCTGGATGAGCTTCAATGAGGCCCCCGCAGAATGCGGGGGAAGACGCCGGTCGCTGGAGGCGGCTGCACGCCCGGCCTGTGGACCGTGAACGCGAGTGCTCGTCGATTGTATTCCGAGATAGCGGCCTCCTCTGCGACTCGTGACCGCGAGTGTAGCTGACAACTTCCTGAATTTTAAGGAGCAATCCACCGTGCGAGCGCTCCCTGGCGTTGTACGCGCACCGGAGCGCTCGCGGGCCGGCGGCGAGTTAAACGATCACAGCTTCCCGCTTGACCGCGATGAATGAACGCTTGCCGAGTGATTGAACCTTGGGCTCAACCCTGTCCGCCGGACCGAGGTCTATGATAACCACATGGTCCTCCTCATGGTGGATATTTTCGTCCAATTTGGCGATCAGTTCAGCGTGGCGCAGGCGCGGGAGCCGACACTGAAACACGGAAAGCTGCACCCACTCCCCGAAGCCCTGCATCGTTTTGTACACAAACCGCCAACGCTTTGCGTCCGAGATGTCGTAGACCACCAGATAAAGCCGCTCGCCTCTTGCCATAGACCTCTCCCGCCATGCCGTCAGCGCGTGATGAAATTGGGGTAGTCGGGCGTATCGCCCAGCAGAAACCGGCCCAGCAGGCGCGCCTGCACTTCCAGGAGCCTGCGGTATTCGACGCGGTAGCCGAACAGCGGGTGCGTGACTTCCTGGCCGAGCCGCCGCTCGAACGTGGCGATGAATCGCTTGCGGCCTCCACTGGACAGGTTGACGCCCGTGGCCCTGCGCACGAAATCCGTCGGACGCACTTCGCCGTTGTTTATCGCGGTCAGCACCGCCGACTCCACGATCAAGGGCCGGAACGGCTCCATCATGTCGAGGGCCAGCGCGGGGCGTCCGTACCGCGGTTGATGAAAGAATCCCCGATAGGGGTCGAAACCGCTTGCCGAAAGCGCGACCACCAGCGCCCGCGTCAGCATCGCATAGCCGAACGACAACAGCGCGTTGACGGGGTCCGTCGGCGGGCGGCGGTTGCGGTTGTTCATCTCGAAGAGATCCGCGTCGCCATCCTGCTTGAGCATGCCGGAAAAATGCTGGAAATAACGCGCCGCCGCCGCGCCCTCGACACCGAGCAGCGAATCGATGCTCCGCGACCGCCCGGCCTTGGCGGCCAACCGCTTGAGGTCCGTGAGCGCCGGGGCGACATCCTCGTCACGGCGCCAATTTCGGCGCAGGAGCGTCCGCGAGTTGCGAATCTTCGCCCGCACCCAACCCCGCGCCAGCCTGAGGCAAACCTGTTCATCGAACGATCCCTTGTATTGAGCCGTCCGCAACTCGACGTTGCCGTGGCCCGCTCCGACGGAATGCCCAAGAAACCAACCGCCATACGACTGCCAGGTGATCGGAATGTTGCGCCGCATGAGTTCATGCAACGTCGGCGTGGTGACGTAGACGTTGCCCATCAGTACGAGCTGCGACGTCTCGGCTATGCGCGCGTACACGGTCTCGTCGTCTCCACTGGTGATGGCGAGCCGCTCGCCCTTCTTGGCGACCTTGCCGCGCTGCGCCTGGACGTATACCGGTAGCGCCCGCGTCTGCCGGACAGCCAGCGGGCGGACATTTTCCGACGCAAGCCGCAGCAGGTTGGTCTCGTCCGGCAGGCAGACACCCACCAGGGAACACCTCGGGCATTTCGGACTGTCCTCGAGCGGCGGTGGGATCAAGCCGGCGTCGGCAACGGCACTGAGCCCCTCAATGGACTGCCGGGTGAGTTCCACCAGTTCGTCGTCGAACGGAACCTTCACGCGCTCGCGCGACCCGGCGAAGTACAGGATGCCTTCGGAGCATTCGTAACCGTGCTCCCTGAGCAGCAGCCCCTGCGCGCACAACTGCACACGCTCCGGATCGTACGCCTGGCGCGCCACGTGCGGGCGTTTGCCGCGCTTGTAATCGACCGGCACGACCTTGCCGCCGGCGCTCTCGACGAGATCGATCTTGGCAATCAGGTTGAGCTGCGTCGAGGACAACTCAACCGAGCGGGCGACCTTCAACTCCGGAGATTGCTCGTCCGGTTCGGGGAGCTTTCCGCCCTGACGGTCAACCTTCCGGTGGACGTGCTTGCCCTGCACGGTATCCGCCGAATCCTCCCACTCCTTCTGCACCCATTCCAGGTAGGCCAGCCGGGGACAGTAAACGAATTCGTTGAGGATTCGCGCGGGAATGAGCGGCGCGCGCCCGTCGCGCCGTCCCACGCGCAATGGGAGAGCGGCCTGTATCGGCTCGCTTTTCGAGGGCGCGTCGGAAGCATGGTCGGACCTCAGCGCGCCCGCGCGGCGTTCGGAACGCTGTTCGGCGTCGGGAGTGCTGTCGCGCGGTTCGGGAACGGCTGCTGGTTCCGGCATTTCGATTCCTCCATCGACTGTCGTGCGCCCGCTCGAGGAGGCGGTCACAGCCATGTTTTACCAAATGGTTCCCTGTTTGTCCGCACGCCCTCGAAAACCTCACTGCTCCCGCCAGGGCTTCAATTCGCCCAACATATGCGGCAATGCAATGGCGCGAATCTTCTCGGCCACGTCGAAAGAGTGCCTGCCCGCATGAATGACAAACAACCGCTCCAAGTTCAAATCCGCCAAAACGGTTCGCATGGAGCGCGTGATGGCGGGCACTGCGGTCCGCTTGATTTCGAATCCCCAGCGCCGCCGGCCGCGCACCACCAGCAGATCGAGTTCGGCGCCCGTGTGGGTCGCCCAGAAGAAGCACTCGTGCGGCCGGACGGCGAGCAACCCGGTCACCTGGGCAATCGCGAATCCTTCCCATGACGCACCCAATATCGGATGAGCCTCCACGTCCTTCCTGCCGATGAGTCCGAGCAATGCGTGCAGAAGGCCGGGATCCGCAAGGTAGACCTTCGGCGCCTTGACTTGCCTCTTCCTCAGGTTTTCGTGCCAGGGCTGGAGCTGGCGCACGACAAAGGCCGAAGTCAGGATATCCAGGTAGCGCCGGACCGTCGTGTGATTTACGCCGAAGTTGCGGGCAAAAGCCGAGGCGTTCCAGACTTGGCCGTGGTAATGGGCCAGCATGGTCCAGAACCTTCTGAGCGTCACCGCGCCGATGCGAATACCCAGTTGCGGCAGGTCCCTTTCGAGAAAGGCGCCAATGAAGTCCTCTCGCCAGTCGTGGCTCCTCATATCCGATGGCGCCAGGAACGAACGCGGAAAGCCCCCGCGCAGCCAGAGCTTCGCATGGTCATCGACACCAACTTCGTCCAAAGAGAATCCGCCGAGCGCATGCACGGCGAGACGCCCGGCCAACGTCTCGGTTCCCTGCCGAAGCAGCGCCGGGGAAGCGCTGCCAAGAACGAGGAATCGGGCACGAACCGGCCTTCGGTCGGCCAGCACGCGCAGAAGCGGAAACAGGCCGGGCCTGCGCTGGATCTCGTCCAGAATGACCAGGCCCTCAAGCGGTTCGAGGGCCAGTTCCGGGTCGGCCAACCGGGCAAGGTCGCGCGGCCGCTCCAGATCGAAAAAATGGCATGGTTGCGGCCACTCTTGCTGGAGCTGTACCGCCAGCGTGGTCTTGCCGACCTGCCTGGCGCCGAGAATGGCGACAACGGGATTGTCGCGCAGGAGCATCCGAAGCCTGGCAAGGTGTTGCGTGCGCTGGAGCATGAACCCATGCTACCCTGAAATCTGATGGGTAGCCACACAGATTTCAGGGTAAAGAAGTCGGGAATGAGGCGCGCTCAACCTCGAACGCGGCCAGATTGCGGGCGTCCTTGCTGAACTCCACGGCGATCAGGTGGATCGGCTGGCCCAGGTGCCGGTACTTGTCGGCGTAGCGCTTCTCCTTCAACTGGGCCATCGCCGCGCCCTTCGACGCCATCTCGACCACCTTGAACTCGAACAGATACACGTTGCCGTTGAACCGCACCGCCATATCCAGACGGCCGTGGCTGTTGCTGTCCTCCACGGCGATGTCCAGTCCCAGAGCGGCGAAATAGGAGTAGAACACGCTCGCGTAAAAGCCCTCGTAGTTGGCGATGTCGTTGTTGGTATACCACTCGTGTGGAATGCTGGCGAAGAATGCATGGAACAGCGTTTCGAGTCCGGCGAAGTCGTTGGCATCCAGAAGCCTGTAAAGCCGCACGCTGTTCGCCATCTGCCGGGATGAATCCTTCACCAGATACCGCAGCAGGCTCCGGTTCAGGCTCTGGCGCACTTCCCGGTTGGGGTAGCCGAGCCGATAGACGGGCTCGCCGCCAAGATCTTCCTCGTCCTGGATGGTGAGGTAGCCGGTCTGGAATAGCAGGGCTTCGGTTGCCATCTCGTCCACGTCAAAAGTGGACAGCAGGTCGCTGCTACCCATCATGTCGTCCAGCGCCAGCGAACTTACCCGGCGTTTGAACAATGTCTCCAGCAGGAATACCGGCGTGCCGGTCTCGAACCAGTAAGCGCCGAACTTGCGCTTTTCGAAAAGCAGCAGGATGTCGAAAGGGTTGTACACCTTCTCCTCGCCAAGCCAACTGTAACCGTTGTACCAGTCACGGATTTCGTCCCGGTCGAGGCCCGCGAGTTCCGGCGCGAATACGGTGTCGATATCCGCATCGGTGTAGCCGCAGATCGCGGAGTAGCGCGGGTCGAGAGTGATGTCGTCCAGATTGTTCAGCCCCGAGAAAAGACTCACTTTGGAGAACTTGCTCACGCCCGTCAGGAACGCGAACCGGATGTGCTCGTCACTGTCCTTGATCGCGCCGTAGACTCCTCGCAGGAAATCGCGGTTGGCCCTCGCAACCTCCGGCTTGTCCAGGGCGTCCAGGATCGGCTTGTCGTACTCGTCCACCAGAACGGCCACCGACTCGCCGGATTTCGCGTGGAGTAGTTCCAGCAGATGGGCGAATCGGTCAGGCACCGTATCGTAAGCCGACTTGACACCCGCCCGACGCTCAACCGAGTCCAACTGCGCCATGAGGTTTTTTCGCAAGTATCCAGGTTCGCTGAAATCGCCACGGCCGAAGCTCAATCGCAACACGGGATGCTTCGCCGACCAGTCCCATTTGTCATGAATGCGCAGCCCTTCAAACAGCGGTTCGTTTCCCTCGAACAACTCCTTCAGCGTGTCCAGAAACAGGCTCTTGCCGAAACGCCGTGGCCGCGACAGGAAAAAATGCGTGCCGTCGTCCAGCAATGCCCGGATATAGCTGGTCTTGTCGACGTAGTAGTAGCCCTGCTCCCGAATCTTGCGGAAGGTTTGGATGCCGATGGGGAGGCGGCGTTTGGTCATGAAAACACTAATGCGGCTCACTGTGTCGAACGATGACTCGCCTTAGATTGGGGAGTTATCTGCTGACCTTCCAATGGCGGTAGTTGCCATACGATTTGTGGCGGGCGAAATGTCCCATAGCCGCCCTGATCGGTTCGACGGATCGGTGATCGGAGGATAGCGGATATGCCCCATGACTGATACCAGCGTTCACGTCTCGTAGCTGCAGGATGGTCATAAGCGTGCGCCAGGAGCGACTTGACGGCACGCGGAGAGGCCGGTCTACGCCAGAGCGGCCAAGAATAGCTGCCATCCTTCCACTTTCCTGAGCAACCTTGTGTGACGGTGCGGTCCTGCCCCGCATACACCGGGTTCAGACTCAGCCCCAACAGGGCCAGTGCTTCTACGCCGGGATTGGTCAACTTCTTCTCCGGACTCGGGTCGTTGGCTCTCAGCGCATATTCCCGATCATCCGTGACATCCCATCCAAGCGAAGGTGCCGGACTCTCGTAACGCCATGGACCTTCAAGGGCAGACTCAATGTCCTCAAACCTGGCGGCATGAAATATTTTGCGCGCCATACCCAGAAACTTCTGTTGTCCGGCTGTAAAGTAGAAGTCGGACGGCTTTGCTACACCTTGGTTGTCCAAGCTTCCTTGTGCCAGAAGAGCTGTAGCAAGTCCACCGCTCCAAGGGCAACGCACCGCCTGACCAAGATACGCTTCAATGTCGTCCGGCAGCAGTTTGAGCGCGTCACCCTTCGGCATTTTCGATCCATCTGGTCGGCTGGGATTGGTTGCCAAGCTACCCCCCCAATACGAAAACGAATCCAATGCGCGTGCCACGATCCGGTCAATGGTAAATTCCCTATCCACGACCGCGTGCGGAGTAACGTCGTCGCTCCACCACATCCGAGGCTGCTTGTCCTGTTTCGCAAATGCAACCTGGACGCCCAGGGCCGCAAAAAAACCCAACGGGTTCAATCCTTCGAGCCCGAGAAGGTGAGCTCCATTCATGGGCGCCTTCCCTCCTCGGCGCTTTGCTGGTGGTCAGCCAGTCGTAGGATGGCTTCGAGCCAAACCAATCCGTAATGCCCATAACGCTCAACCAAGCGCCAGAAGCGATCCGCCATATCGAGAGCCAGGGAACTCTCGACCAAATCGGAACTCGCATTCATGAAGTGACCGTCAAAATTGTACGAGAGCGCCTGCGGATCCGGGTCTTCAATGATCGGCGGCAATGGACGCCCCCAGCCATGATGCGTCCCAACGAGATGAAGCACTAGGTCTTTGTCGTGAGCCCGACAGAGAACATCTCGGTTAGATTGAATCATGGCAACGCTAGCCAATTCGTGCCGCATGCCCACTGGATAGCCTGCAATCCTGCGTGCGCCCGGGAGAGACTTCGCCAACGGCTCGTCGCGACGCATCTCCAATTCCACCAGGTCACCTCCTACCAACTGCAACTGGAAACGGCTATCCACCTTGCCGAGATCATGCATCCGACCTGCTAGGCGCAGATCCGCTGCGATCACAGGCGGCAGACCCAACCGTCTGGCGATTTGTCCTGCGCGTTCCCCAACCCCATCGAGATGCCCGCGCAAAGACACGCCTGTGGAGGTAAAGGAACCAGTCTCATCCGAACCGTCCATGTTTGCAGCGTCAACGATAAGCTTCCCCGTATCGGCGTGCCGTTCGGTCAGGATATAGTAACTCTCGCTGGAGTCCGCGCCGCCTATTCCGACGGCAACCACCTCAAAGCTATTGCCTAACTTCCGAATGGCATTCGGCATCCAGTCGGGCCGCTGGCCAGATCTAGCCATTTGATCGTTGAGCCAAAGGGTAATGCGATCTGAAACAAGAGTATCCGCTTCCGCTTCGTCAGCAGGAGTCGGCGGGGAATCGATATGCGGCAACGCCTGATCGAGGCGCAATGTCGCTCTTCGTCCACCTTCGATCTGTGCTACATCGCCCAGATCTTCCACCGTCTTCGTGGATGACGGATCCCATGTTCCCGCAGTCAAGCCGCCCGACTCCGGATTTACTATGAGCACATCCCCAGGACGAATGTCCTTGACTTCCAGATTCGGCTCGGCACCGTCGTCGAATCCGGCCCAGCGCACCCAATCATTGATTTGCGTCTTGGCTCGGGAGCGAAAATCTTCCGACTCGTATTCCTGCACGACGTCAGCGACAGCGATGTCCGCTTCCGGATTGCCCGCCAGCCATGCCTTCACTGCCCCCAAGGGCACTTGGAGACACTCAACTTGCCGTGGAGGGACCAAGCGCAGTGCTTTCGAGGATCGATCTGAACGCCACAAAATCGAAACATCCGCTGATCGGTCTTGGCCCATGCCGTGAAGAAACCAGTCGATGGCCGGTTGTGCGAGGGGCTCGGGACGGGTTTGAACCCACGCGTCCATATGCGTTCCAAGCAGTAGCGGAGCTCGTGCTCTCGGCGCGTGCGCTTCATTCGGGAAGTGCCTTAAAGCAGTCGGCCCAACGTCCAATAGCCCGCCGTCGGAACGACGTTCGAATTCCCCCCACGTCACTCGAACCGACTCGCCATAAATCGGATCGGGTTTCTTGGAACCAACCACTGATTTGAGTCCGATGATCCACGCTTGGGCCGGACCGCCGGTTCGCTCCGAATACGTTCCACGGCGATCCAAGCGTCCGAATCTCTGCCGGAGACTGTCCACGGCGGCGCACTCGGTAATGATCGCGTCGAAACTAAAGTCGGCGCCCACCTCGATTGCCTGCGTGGCGACCACAACAGCAAGTTCATCGCTACGCTGGTCGCCTTCAGGATCGACAATCGGGCGAATCTTCTCTAGCGCATCGATCCTGTCCAGCGGTCGCATGCGTCCCGTGATCAGATGCGCAGCATAGCCTTCGCTTTCAAGCATATGATATGTCTCACGGGCCGTGCGCACCTGATTAACGACGACACCGATACTACGAACCTGAGAATCGCCCTTGCGAATGGAATCATTGATCGACTTCACGATTTTCCGCACCGTGGCCGGCACCGTTTCCCGATTCCGCGTGGAGACGAGTTCTGCTCGTTTCGCCGCGCAGACGCGGCGACGCAACTCCGCGCATCCATCCAAGTCTGTTGTGACGTCGAGGGTGAAGCGATCTGCCTTCTCATCGCTGGGCGTCGCGGACATTTCAACTGTGGCGAACCGTCTAGTGAGCAATCCCGGCGGCAGCGTGGATACTCGGGCGAGAGTTTTTGCAAACGGCGCGCTCAGATGCACTTCGTCCAAGATCACCAAGCAATCATTACCGGCAAGCCCGGCTTCAATCGGCCGCATGCTCGGCGTGACTCCATAGCCTCGGAACAAGAGACGGGAACCGAATTGGTCTACCGTAGAAACTACTACCCATGGCTGATCCGGGCGGTGCGTCCATTCGCCGTCGATAGGAATCCCGCCGCGCAGCGCGGCAACGCCCAATGGGTCGCCGTCACTTAGACTTCGCAGTCGGTCCCGGATACATTCCAACACAGGCGTCCGAGCGTCCTTGACGTGCTCCTGAATTCGCCTTGCTCGTTCGACAACCTGATCGACAATAATTCGCCGGTCGATGACGAACACAACTCGTCGGGGAGAAATCGCCGGCTGTACGGCCAAGGCGAATATCGCAGTGTCAAGCACGGCAGTCTTGCCGGTACCCGTTGGAAGATCGATAACCTTCGGCCACTCTTTCCGCTCGAGCACCTGTGCCGTCAGTCGCTGCTGCCACGGAAATGGCTTGCAGCCGTGGATATCCCTGAAAAATGCGGCGAAATCCTCCGCGGTCAATTCGTCTGCCGAATACGGTTCGATATTCATATGCCGACCGGAACCGAGGCTACTCATCCAGGGTGTCCTTACCTTTTTCCAACGGTTCGGCAATCTGCGCCGGACGCATCAAGCCCAGACCGAGAAATCGCCCCGCACCGAGCATTAGCGGTCCCGCTATGGGATGGTCGAAGGTCACCGAGGCATGAAGCAGTTGGCGGCGCACGGGACGGCCAACTCGTCTACCCTGATGGAACGCCGGGAAACGACGTGCCGAACGGACACCTTTGAGCAACGGACTGCGCGAGACCTCCAAAGAAATTGGGTCTGGCAACCCAACATGGCCGCAGGCCAACGAAACGAACGACTCGGCCGAAGCCCACGCCTTGGCCCGCGCAGCCGCAGAACCCCCATCGAGCCGTCCTGGATGCCTTGGCAGCGCGATTGGAGTAACAGAAACCCATTTGCGAGAAGCTCTATTCCAGGAGTTTGGCCGGAGGGAAACCAGAGTAGACGGACCACGCTGCCGACAAAGGTGAACCTCGCCTTGCGCACCCAAGGTGAGCTTCAGAACATCAGACCCCACCTTCCTTTCCCAGTTGCCAATGGCCCGATAGAGCGCTCGGCGCGCATCGTCACTGGCTGTATCCGGCACGGATACAGCCAGTCCCAGCAATCGACCGTCAGCGTGTTCAAAACCGACATAGGGAAGAGGAAGAAACGCCACGTGCGGCTCTGCGGTCGGCCTGCCATCCGGCATGTGCCCGCTTAGTTCTTCCGGTATCGGGCCTTCGGCGTAATGGAGAATGGCCGCACGCATCGTGGCCGCCAACTCCACAGTTCTCCCTGCGGGAAAAGACCTGGAACCGGGCATGAATTCGAACACGATCCATTGGCCCGCAGTATTCGGCTTGTCCACGTTTTCTCGGTGCTGCGCTGGCTCCGTGACGGCTCGATACCGAACGTCCGTGAAGGGCAGCGACCGAGGCCTATCCCCCTTGTGGCGTGCGAATTGTCGCTCCAGTTCGGCAAGCTGGCCGCGCCGAACGGTTCGAATGCTGATTCCGCCCTCGCCAACCTCCAACGTAGCGCCGGAAGAATGCTTAATCAACCGGCAGGAAACCAACGATGAGGAGTGGCCCAAACGAGTGACCCGCCGAAGCAACGTATCGAGGGAGTCAGCAACGTCACTCGGAGCCGGCAGATCCCAAAGAAAGCTTACCCGGGCGTCATCGGGAGTGACGGAAGGATAGAACCTTCCTTGCTTGCCACGCTGATCCGGCAACATTGCCACCGCAGAAGCCGGGTTCGTATTACCGATGCTCTCTGTCTGAGCCTTAACGTCTCCCGCCTTTGCAAGCTTTCGGTCTATCTGCGCCGCTTTGCGCGTCACCTCACCACCGGAAGCGGCGAGTTCAGCATGGAGCTGAGCTGCCAGTCCAGAGATGGTCTCCGCTCTTCGCTCGTACCACCTTCTAGAGAAAACGAAGGCATCATTGACTGGAACGAAATAGGAGACCGCGCTCCGCGGCACGGCTTTGGACGCCGCAATTCCGGGCGGCGGTAGCGTTTCGAGCCACTCGAGAGCAGCGCGTTCGGCGATATCCGGTTCATGGGCGTCGGCCCAGGTCGCCACTAGCGCCGAGAACAGACGTGCCGGATGCGGCGGCCACTCCGGCTGCCGACGATCATTGTGGCATGTGGCCACGAATCGACCGGTCAGAAAGTTAACCTCGATACCGAAACTCCGGCCAGCCAACATTGGTCACGCTGCTGTAGGTTCGGTTGCGGATACCTTGCGGCTGCGTCGAATCAACTCCAGCAATTTCGGTGCGGGTACGAGTCGTATTTCATCGGTCTCCCAACCGATCCCGACCGCCACTGCCTGCGCTGCCGCTTCCCTGAGTATTGCAGCGGAGCAGGCTCGGTCTACCTCCACCACCTTCCCTGGAGACCCGTCTCTGAGAAGCAGTTCAAGCCTAGGGGCATGCGTCGGGAGCAACAGACAGCGCGAACGGAGATCGAAATCCATCTCGTATTGGTAAGCGATAGCCGCTACGCCAAGGGCCGCAATCGCCGTGTGTGCGGCTGTTTCCGCGTCACGGGAGTGGCCTTTGCATCGCAGCCGGCGAAGGGCGGCAAACGAGATTACCGTGGTCTGCACAGCGCTCGAAATGGTGACACCGCCAGCCTGAGTGTCGATCGAAGGGGCAATATTGCCGTGGTTGATCTTGGAGGGTTGCCCGGCTTCTCCGCTCCCGCTCCCGCGAGAGGCATGGACAGGGTTACCTTTCTTGTCTGTTTCGGCATTTTCGGGACCATCGGTCCACACCTCGTTCGGCTCCGCACTGTTGTACAGGCGATCTGCGGGAGCAACCTTCTCGATCTGCAGCGGATCGATGCGGCTACCGACTCTGTTGCCTACAGTGGCGTCAAAGCCCACGATCTCAGAGACATAGGCCCTTTGAAACTTTGAGCCCAAACCGCCCTTTGGGCCGGTTGAATCCCACATGCCAAACAACAGGGACGTTGGAGAGTAACGGAACAGGTCGGTAGCATTGCGCGGTGTGGCATCGGTAATGGCGCGACCGATGTCCGACAGGCGAAACAGCGTCCCATCGAGTAGGCTGTCGCGGAAAATCGCATCTGCCAGCCGATGTGGCGCTTCCAGCACCGTCAATTTCTCGTAGTCCGTCGCGCCCCCGTCGTCGGAAAAATCGACGTAGGGCACAGGAAAGTCCAGCTCGCCCCGCTCCCAACCATCACGGAGCGCGAATTCAGCGCGATTCGCTTGAGAAGCGACGGAATCCAGCAGAACGGTGGTGAACACCCGGTCGTTGCCACCGACCTGTCGTTCTTCCACAGCGTACTTGTGGTCGGCTCGACCATCGACAGCGTAGGACGGCGGGAAGACCTTATCGCCCTCCCCTCCTGCGGGCTGGAGCGTCAAGCGAGACCGTAGTGCCACTGCCCCCCCGGCGACGGCATCGTGGAGTTGCTCGAATGCAAGCTCGGTCATCTTTGTCTCCTTGGCAAATGGCATACACGATCATGCAAATAAGAAGCGCGTCGGTAGCACCCGCTGCTTGAGTTTGTGGAAGCGAAATGAGAATCACCATGCGATGGCACACCTTGAGCAAAATGATTGAGCGGGTCAAGCCCACGGGTAACTTTTTCGTCTCGATCAAGGTGGGTGGCCCGGACGGCTGGGATACGATTCCGAGGCCGCCATGGTCGACTCCGGGGACGACCTACTCGGTTTCGCCTGCCTCCATCCCTGCTCGCCTGGACGTGGCGCCCCATGAGGCGCCCTCCGCCGCCAGCGCCACCAGATTGCGGGTTTTCTTGCTGAACTCCACAGCCACCAGATAAACGGGCTGGCCAATGCCACGGTACTTGTCCGCATACCGCTTCCGTTTCAATTGCTCCATCGCCCTACCCTCGGCAGCCGTCTCGACCACCTTGAATTCGAACAGGTAGACGTTGCTGCCGAACCGGACGGACATGTCCAGACGCCCGCCGCTGGTGCTGTCCTCTACCGTCGTGTCGAGACCCATGGCCGCGAACCACGAATAGAACACTGTAGCGTAATAGCCCTCGTAGCTGGCAATGTCGTTCTTCATGTGCCACTCGTAGGGAATGCTCGCAAAGAAAGCCCTGAACAACGCCTCAAGCCCGGAGAAGTCGTTCGCGGCAAGCAGTTCGCGGAGCCGAATTTCGTGGCCGACCTGTTTGGACGAATCGGCCCCCATGGCCCGCAGAAGGTGTTCATTCAGCCCCTGCTTCACCTCGCGATTCGGGTAGGTCAGCCGGTAAACCGTCCTGTCCCCAAGGCTTTTCTCATCCGCGATCGTCAGGTAGCCGGTCTGGAACAGCAAGGCTTCCGTTCCGATATCGTCCACATCGAACCGCGACAGAAGATCGTACGTACCGTGCATGTCCTCCAGGGCGACTGAACTTACGCGCCGTCTGAAAAGCGTCTCCACCAGGAATGACGGCGACCCGGTTTCGAACCAGTGCCCCCGGAACTTGCGGCTGTCGAAGAGCAGGAGGATGTCGAACGGGTTGTAGACCTTTTCCTGACCCGACCAACTGTAGCCGTTGTACCAGGCCCTGATCTCGTCCCGGCCCAGTCCCGGAAGTTCCGGCGCGAAGACCTCGTCGAGGTCAGCTTCCGTGTAGCCGCAAACCGACGAGTACCGCGCATCGATGGTGATGTCGTTGAGATTGTTGAGGCCGGAAAACAGGCTGACTTTGCTGAACTTGCTCACGCCCGTCAGGAACGCGAACCGGATGTGCTCGTCACTGTCCTTGATCGCGCCGTAGACTCCTCGCAGGAAATCGCGGTTGGCCCTCGCAACCTCCGGCTTGTCCAAGGCGTCCAGGATCGGCTTGTCGTACTCGTCCACCAGAACGGCCACCGACTCGCCGGACTTCGCGTGGAGCAGTTCCAGCAGATGGGCAAATCGGTCAGGCACCGTATCGTAGGTCGACTTGACACCCGCCCGACGCTCAACCGAGTCCAACTGCGCCATGAGATTTTTTCGCAAGTATCCAGATTCGCTGAAATCGCCACGGCCGAAGCTCAATCGCAACACGGGGTGCTTCGCCGACCAGTCCCATTTGTCATGAATGCGCAGCCCTTCAAACAGCGGTTCGTTTCCCTCGAACAACTCCTTCAGTGTGTCCAGAAAAAGGCTCTTGCCGAAACGCCTGGGGCGTGACAGGAAAAAATGCGTGCCGTCGTCCAGCAATGCCCGGATATAACTGGTCTTGTCGACGTAGTAGTAGCCCTGCTCCCGAATCTTGCGGAAAGTTTGGATGCCGATGGGGAGGCGGCGTTTGGTCATGAAAACACTACTTTCTGCAACTCAATGCGTGTATGTGTATGGCGTATGCATGAGCAGTATCGCGGCAGATTCGGCGATCAGTTCCGCTGGCACACATCGCCTTCCCATGTACTCGTGCCGCCATGGTGGTCAGACGACAGCGGTCCGGCAACTCTATGAAGCTGATCGGGGACCGATACACGCCCCTCGGTGGCACCGGACGGCGATGTCCCGTTCCAACGTTCACGCTGAGCAAAATAGTCCCAAACCAAAATGCGATCCATATCCAAGTGCTATCGGTCCAGACACGGGCTGATCGAATTCAAGCCGAATTGCAAATCCACATCTTTGGGGCGGTTCGGGACCATGCCTGCGGGACAGCACGAAATGACGAAAACGGCTCCAACTCATCTCGGAGTTTCCCGCGTCCGTTCGCCGTTTTCCTGCGCCGACACTCTTCCGCCCGCGCGTCGGGCCGGATGCCGCTACTGCTGTGGGTCGAGGAAATCCTCGTGATTGCAACTCGGCCAGAATCTGTCCCTCAAGCGTATTCTTTCCACGCTTCTTGAGGTGTCTGGGCGGGACGAACGGCGTAGTTGAATGCCAAACGGTCGCGTTATCCGAGAGGACTTTCTCCAGCCGAATCCCATACATCCCGGGCAAGCGAATCATGCCCACCGACTCGCTCGACGCGGCAATAGCCAGACGTAAAGGCTCGACGCCACCTTTGGTGTATGTTCTGCGTGCCGCACGAATAGCTGCCTGCGCTTCAGCGCCCAAACCCATCGAGGCCCAAATAAGAACGTGATCCAAGTGGCCATCGTCATCCAGGTCGAGCGGGATGATGTGAGCGTGTTCATGCGGGCCTCGAAGCGGTTTACGGTTCTCGTCGCGACCCGTCAGTTCTTGTGGCGCCTCGCCGTGCTGTTGCACACCCGCACGCTTTGCCGCGATGCCGACCAGAGCCCGATGCAGCAGTTCCGCTTGCGGCAAAGTTCTGGTTATCGGCGGCAGCGCGTGATCGTTGTGGCTGGCATTCGTAAGGGAGAGTAGCGTTGCTTCAAAGCGACGTTCGGGTTGGTGGACGGGCTTTGCCCTGGGCGCACCCACCGCGATGGCGTTGGATTGTCGCCAATAGAAGACCCTTCGACTGCCGGGCGGCAGGCTCCAGCCGTGGGAACGCAACCACGTAGTATCCTTCTGCAGGCAATCGAGCAAATCGGCAGGATACGGTTCCTCGGCCCTGGCTCGCTTGCGAAGTAGCACCACAGAAGGCTTCCGTCCCGCCGGCAACGGCAAATCAGACAACGCCTCCTCTGTCCGTGCCGCCCGCCAAGCCTCGTAGACAGACGCTTGCTCGGGCGAAAGCATGGAGACCTGCTCCCATCCCCGACCGGGCCGATGCCCGGATTGTTCCGGGAAACAGTTCGCTTTCGGAAGCGCCTCGCCCTCCCCCATCACCCGGCCTTCCACCCAACTCTCCGAGCGCCCCAGATAGTTCAATCGGTTCAACAGAACACCCAAGATCGGCAACTCATCGTCGCTCAACGTTACGTTGGGCCAAGTAGCGCTCAGTTCGCGGTCTCCAACCCGTGCCCAAGTGTCAAAGACCAATGTCGTCTTCTCGGTTTTATCCTTACGGTTCAGAGCGCCGATCGGCATGAAATGCCTGCTGTGGGCACCCACTGCGGGCGGTAGAGAATAGTGCGGGAGATCGGCGCATAGCTTTTCAATCAAACTACGCCCGGCACGGGGCGGACCTGTGCCGTTCCATAGGCCAGATGTGTAGCCAACTGAAAGCAGCGCACGCAGCAACCGCCACGGCGATGGCGGCCACTCGATCAGTCCTTCATTGACATGGTGACCGAACGGTGTGGCGTGGTAACGGCCAGCGGGAAAACGAAAGGCGACGGAAACTGGCATGTAACCTACTCGCACTAATTTGCGGCGCCTTCCGATCACGCCACGGCCTTGCCCTTCTTGAGCGCATCTTCGAATGCCACCTCCTGTACCAACATGCGGTCCTTGCAATCGAAAATGGCGGCCGTGACGCCTTCTGTCAGGTCATCCAGCGCAGGAAGGTTCCATCCCGACGGCATGGTGGCCACGATCTCTTCGTGCTCGACATGCAGGTCACACGCGGTTCGCAAACGCATTCCTTCGCTGGTTACCGCCCGCAGCTTGTATAGCGACAACAGGATCAGCAGACGTTCGACTGCGGCTCCCAACCCGTAGCCCCGAATCTGCGCCAAGTCCAGATTGACGTACAACGTGATCGAATCGGCAGTATATTCGTCTCGCGCGAACGGCACGTTTCCGAAGCCGTCCTTGGTGTCCCCGGACGGGTTCACGTGATCGTTCTTGACACCGCCGGATGGAGCCACCCGCACCCCATCCGCCTCAATGAAGGCGGACAGGGCACGGGCGACTCGAAGTCGACCGCCCGCCAGATTTTTTTTGGCCAGAAACACTCCGTGGAGCAACGAATTAATGTCGTACTTCAAGAGCGCCTTGGCAAGCTTGTGCCTGTCTATTGGACCAGTTGCCATAACGCCGACTTCTGTCTGAAGCGTTGCAAAAAATGTCTTGTCCTTTCCTTCCAGCAAGTAAGGGCTATTCAGCCGATGCGATTCCAATATCGTGTCCGTCAGAAACTCTCCTTTGCGGGTCACGCGCACATGGGAAAGTCCTTTGAACTCGTTTTTCACGTCGTTCCTGGCCGTATCCCACACGGTCAACTCAAGATGGTAGGCCATGCTCTGGGCGGATTCCACGAGAAGACTCATGCCGTCGCTGGTTTGAAACGTCGCGGCGCCCAGCGACGGGAATCCCGTGGGTTGGAACCGACTCCCTTGCAAAGGCTTCAACGAAATCTTGAATAACAGCCGATTGGCGTTATGGAGAGGCGTGAGATCGACGGTCATGATCGCTCCTTGTTCGGATCGAGTCGGTATAGAAATTGTCTGGCAGTTCTTTGCGTGATCGGAAAAGCTAGCGCGGCGGCCCACAGCCGAGCTTCATCGGGGGGCGCGGCACCGACACGCACCGTGCTGCAGACACCAGCTGCCCGTAGACGCTGCAGAGCAAGCGCTACGGCCGATGCCCCATCGCCCGTAGCGAGACGGCGAATGATTGCCGGGTCGGTTCCGACGTCCAGCTTGAATCCTGAACGGGTTTCAAGCATCCACGGCAGCGTCGACAAGCGAATCGCCAACCACGCGTCGTCGGGCCAATCCGAGGTACGGGGCGGTTCGTAGGAAATGTGTCGCTCCTCGACCCAAGCTTTACGATTCAAGGCCATGAGGGGGCGCGCCAACCGCAGCGTCCGATCAATATTCACGTTTCCATCGAGCAACTTGGTAAGGTCGGGGATGCTAGCGGATGCCCACGGCGACGCCTTGAGCGGCAGATGACGTAGTTCGCCGTGAGAAGCCTCCACCAAGCGGCGATTAAGTAAGGCGATCGCATCGTCAATACCGCGACGCCCGCGGATGACAACATCCGGCTGAACATCCAGCCTGGTTCCGCCTCCGGTACCGCTTGTGGCAAAACGCCACGGCTGTTCACGGTCGAGGGGAAGCCAGTGCCGCCGAATCGGATCGACTGGCATTCCGCTATCGGTCCGAAATCCCCGCGCTTGGAGAGCGAACGCGAGAGCCAAGCGAAACTCTGCGGTACCGTCGTAGCTAGCTGTCACCCACTCTGGACGCAGGCGAGGTACCGGTCCAGCGGCAAAACCCGTGCCGCACGACATTGTATCTTCGATTTCCATTAGCCGAAAAAGGACACCTTGCCAAAACTCGGGGACCCCAAAGTGTTCGGTGACGGCGAAAAGAGCATCGGTCAGTTGCTTTTCACCGCCAGTCAGACGAGCCGGCGCACTTTGACCACGCGCCTCCCGGCGCAGGCGGTGCAGCCACAAATCGAGATCGTCAATGCAGGCCAACTGCTCCGAGGGTCGGTCCGACACGTCGAATCGCCCCAACGGCACCGCTAGATTCGATTGCCCGTTACGTTCGATGTATCCATATCTTTGGAATCCCTTGATACCGCGCACGGTACCCAGGCGCCTTACCGCCCTGGCGAGGTCAAGAGGCTCGCTCGCAGTCTTGGCGCCCAATTGGGCGCGGCCTTCTGCGAGCAGTTGGCGCAACTCGCGGTAGCTTAACGGCTGCGACCACAGCGGCATCCATTGTTCGCCCCGCGCACTCTCATCGTCCGCCGATGAACTCGCATATGCGGCACCGCAGGCGTTCACGCAAAACGGCGACGCAGCTCGAGAGGAAGCTAGCCGGGTTTGTCGTGAGACATGGGAGGTAAAGCATATAGCCCCTTCAAGCATAAGCACGAAGTCCCACGGATTAAGCAGTGTGTCATTTTGACTGCCAAATCCATTTACCGAGTTGGCCCCGCCTGCCCCACCAGGAATGAATTGTCCGACCTTACCTCTACTACCCCTCAAGAGCGCATTCATTCTTCTATCTGTAAGAGCCGAGATCAACATGCCTTCGGATTCAGCGTAACTAGGGTCAAGTACCAGCAAAAGGTTTTCCATTTGCCGGGCCGTAAAATCAATTGCTCCGTCGTTACCGCCCGAGCCCCAGATACTCGGATATGCGGGTTTGTCTGCTCCCACATCAATGATCGCACTACGATAAAACAGAAACTTGTTCAGATTTCGCTGCATCTCTCTCTGGATGCTCGCTTTATCCATATTCTTGTCGACAACTGGGAAAACAGATCCCATATCGTCTCTAGGAACGATTAACAAGTTGGCTCTTTCCTTGTTGGTTAGTTCAGAAACGTCCGTTTCTCTTGTCAACCCCTCAAGCGCAACGTTCGCGCTTTTCAACGCGTCGCGAAACGGTTTCCAACGTGGGGCTGTTTTCTTTCGAATATTGTTGAGGGCATCGAAATTTTTGCTGTTCCTGAGCTGCGCTTTCTTTTCATCCCATGTTTTGAAAAAACCAGACGCGCCATTCCAAGGCGAAAGCAAGGGTGTAGGTGCGTATTTCCGAAGGAAAAACTCGCAGAGTTGACCAACACTAAGGCGGCACCCCAGGCGAAAATGATCCCCATCCCACCACCCGCGCGCGTCACTGTCAGCTTGCTCCGAAATCAGTCGCAGGATCCCAAGCGCCTTGAGATAATGCGCCAGCGGCGCGGGCGCGCAACCGTCAAGTTCATGGATGTGAATCATTGGGGAGAGCCCCGGTCTAAACGCGACCGCCAGATGGCGGCGAGAGGACGCGGGTCACGTCGGTCATACGCTTTTAAGGCGGCAAAGTAACGCTTGGTCTCCTCTACAGATGAAGTGGCGGGATCGACCACCGGCAAATCCAATCGGTACAGCAGTTCGATAAGAAACAGGCGGGACACGCGACCATTGAAATCCTCAAACGGGTAAATGTTCAGGAGGCGGCCTTCGGCAAATGTGAGGGCATCGATGAGCGGTTCGTCGGAATCTGCGTCCAAGCTCGCCAACCGCGCTTCGAGATCATCGGCATAAGCATGCATCAGCGTCTGGACCTGCCAATGTGGCGGCGCGCTGTACGCGCCAACGCGAACATTCCGACGACGCCAATGTCCTGCCATGCCCATCGTCAGGTCAACGCAGATGCGCCGATGAAGAGCGAGCAGCAGGTCGCGGATGTGCATATCCGCGAACTCCCGGTCGGCGATTACAAGCTCGGTTTCGGCAACGCGCTTCGCCAGCAACGGCGCAAGTTCCCGATAGCTCAGGATGCCGACGGAGGTTTCGACGAAGCGGGTCGCCGAATACGGCGCACGAGTTGTTCCCGAATCCACTGCGTGTTCGGCATCGTCGCCCTCCAGTCCTTGCAACAGTTTATCCGAAATCGACCGCCTTGATGCGCGCTGGTCGGCGGCGCGCAGCAGGGCCTCCAACCACGCCAGCGTGAACGGTCCGAAGCGTTGGAGCAGATTCAGTACCCGTTCGGTCCAGCTTCTGCCGGTCCGGGAGCTCAAGCCAGCCTTGGAAGGCGAAAGATCCAGCGCCGTGGCAGGTAGCTGGTGAAACCCGCCATCTGCAGCAGCCATTAGCACCGGGGGAAGAGTATCGCCTTCGCGGACCCCCCTTATGCGCAACTGGCCATCATCGGCCTTCTGATCGGCGGGGCTTGCGTGCCACGCCATCCGAACCTTTCCGTGATGCGCGCACACCAAGTATGCAAGCAGGTCGAACTCATCGGAACCGAGATCGAGTATCTCCTGTTCGATGGCCGTGGGCTCGATAGTATCCCCTCCTCCAAGTGGGCCGTTAACAGCATTCTTTTCACTCATGACTTCGAGCCAACCTCGCCACGGGCCGAGCAACGCTTCATGCTCAGGATCGTGTCGCTGAAGTACGCCGAAAAGGCCGAGCGTGCTCGCCAATTCGTGGCGAAAACCGTGTCGCTGATCTTCGACGTCTATTCGGTACATGTTCCTCGGACTACATGGCCAGGCAATGTAAGGCGCCTTGGCGATATCGTCTCGTTGCGGGCGGTCGTCAGCCTGAATCGAGACCTGGAAAGCAGGGTGCGCCTTGCCGAGATCATGCCAACGCCCGGCGAGGTGCAATAACTCCGCTATGGCTTGTGCGACCTCGACCGCAATACGCTCGACTTCGACTCCGACGTGCCAGCCGTGGCTGGCAACGGTTTCCCAGCCTCGCGCAATACTCAGCGACTCGTCGTCTTCAGCCGCGTCGGCGTTATCTTCGGGCGGCAACTTGCGAACTCGCCGCTCGCTCGGAACCCATCCTTCGCCGTCTCGTTTCCAGCAGGGGTGGCTCTCAGATTCAACATCGTCGTCCATTTGAACGGAATCAACCTGCGCCCGAGAGGCTGGGTCCCAGCCCGTATCGGGGACATATCCGCCGACGCCAGCGTCAACCAGGACAGTCTGTCCGGGATATATATCGCGGCGGGCGGCAGTGCGCCATTTTCGGTCGAGCCAATCCCATACCCACGCTCGAACGCTCGGCTTGAGGCGCTCCGATTTCGGTTTGAACAGCCACTCACGTGCACTCAGGAAAGGCACGCTGCAGAGTTCGTTTCGTGTCGGCTTTATGCTCGCACTAGGGCCGTCGTCGCCGATCGCATACCAAAACACCTGCACGTCCCGCTCCGCGCCCGAGCGAATGAACCGGCTGATGTCTATATCCGCCCCAGACAAGTCCGGCGAGGTATCGAACAGATCGTCCAACTCATGGCGCAGCAACAGGTGCGCAGGTTCATACGGATAGAGAGTTCGCAACAGCGATATGTGCTCCTTTTCGAGCCACTCAAGATGCCTCGGTCCGACATCCGCCAACCTGTCGCACGCGTCCCGAGCCGCATTGAGCTCATCCACGGTGTACGGCGCGGCCTTCTTGTCATTGTCGTGCTTGAAGTCCGCAACGATGACCTCACCGGCACCGCCCCATCGCGCGCACCGACCGAACCGCTGCACCAAGCTCGGCCAAGGCGCGAGTTCGGTGACAAGAAGCGAAGCGGAGAAATCCACCCCCGCTTCGACCACCTGCGTCGAAACGACTATGCGGTTGGTACCTGGATCACAAGCCCCGCGATTCAGAAATTCCCCGCGCCAAGCTTGTCGTTCGGCAGGACGAAACCGACTATGTACCAAACGGATATCCGTATCGGCATCCTTCAGCACCTTGTCTCGCCGAAGCGTTTTCCAGACATCAATGGCCCGCTTGACCGTGTTGAGCACGACCAGTGTCGGTCCATTCTTCCCGCATCCAAGATCCCGGTGACATTGAGAGATGATGAAAACAAGCGTTTTGGTTTCCGGTGGCTCCTTGATCTTCAGAGGCTTGTCGATGCCCTTCCAAAGTTCCCCTACGCGATCTTCAGATCCGATGGCGTGCGTATTGCTCGACAGTTCATCAGCAAGGTCCGCCGTATCGGGGCTTTTCTCCAACCATGCCCTCTGCAACGTCGCGCTCATCCACCACGTGTAACAAGGTTGCAACGACTTCCCGGTGCCCCGGTCCTCGAACCGAAACGCCTGCAGTTGTCCAGAGGTCGCCAAGCCGACATCCATCAATTGCACCTCGTCCATCACCCAAAGAGCATCCTGGTTCAGCAGCCCGAACTCCATGGGCCATCGGGCTCTCGGGCTCGCATAGCCACGATTCAAGGCGCGGGACAACAGCATGTCCTGTGTACCGATTAAAACGGCGTCTCGTTCGGGGTACAGATGCCATTCGCCAGCTTTGGCACCGCCCATAAGCAAGTGGACGCCAACCTTGCCCTCGTGGGTACCTTTGCTACCCCAAAGCACTTTCAACCGTTCGAGGGCCATTCGAACTTCGCTTTCCGTCTGTTCAACAAGGACGCGCATTGGCAAGCACCAGACTAGGCGACGCGGCCATTCTTCATCTTGCCGGCGCACTCGATGCCAAGCCCACGTTGCGAGGACGCCCAGCGTTTTGCCGAATCCCGTAGGTACCCGAATCAGTCGATTTTCGCAGATCGACGGTTCAGAAAGCCTGTATTGCCAGTCGCGCGGACGCTTGCCTCCGCTTAACTTCCCAAAAAATTGACCGAATTCACTCTCAAGCTTAGACACAAGTAGCACCACGGTCGCCAGTCACCCAAAAATCACCGATTTCGTTGGCCGTCGCACGAAAGACGCCATGCGACAGGTTGTTATCGAATATCAAAATCGATACAGGTTCAAACAGCATGTCGGACGCGCCAAAATTACCGCTAACTCCATGAACCGATTCGCGTTTCCCAAACTAAACGCCATTTCCGTCGCGGTAACACCCGCACTCGCCGCGAAGGTGCTCTCCAAGTTCGCCGACGATGACGAAAATGACGTACATGACTCGGTAAGCTGCACCATAAATCAACAGCCCTGCCACAACCAACAGCAATATCAATTCCAAGCGCCCAACTTCCTCGTACGACCGGCGGACACCCCGTTTCGCACAGCTGCGGTACGGTGCCGCACCGTCCGAATACGGGATATACCTGACACCTTGCCAGCCAGCTACAGGATTATAGAGACGCTACGTGTCAGATCCTGACACAGCCAACTGGACGGCGCGGAAAATTCAACGCTCAGCGCCATATTGCCCCAACGCCGCCTCCAGTTGCTCCTTCACAGACTCCGCGAGAGATTCCGGCTCAACCACCTCAACCCCCGCCCCGTGCCGAAGAATCTCCCCGACAAGCTCTCTTGGGTCGGAGTAAGGAACCACCAGTTCATAAAACCCATCCTCCCGGAACCGCCCCACCTGATCGGCATGCCAGCGCTCGTCGGCCACCCATCGCGCCCGTTCCGGCGTGAAAATCAGCCTCGCCTTGTACCGCGCCGGCCCGGAAAACAGGCCATAGCCGCCGGTAAGGGCCGCATCCAGTTCATCGTCCCCGACATCGCGGGCGGCGCGGTCGAGGACTTCGACCTCCCCCATCCGGTCGATGGAAAATGTCCGCAGCGCGTCCTTGCCTTCATCCCAGCAGTCCAAATACCACTGATCGCGGTAGTACACGAGACGCTGGGGCGAGGCGGTGCGCCGGGTCACCGTGCCCGCCACGCGACCGGCGTACGCAAAAGCAATCTGACGGCGCTCGATCAGGGCCGATGCCACAGGGACGAACAGGCCCTCGGTCACCGTGCGCGCGTGGGCGCGCAAGATGCGGACGCGGTTGGTGGGAAACGGGCGCGGTCCGGTCACCCCCGCATCGAGAATCTCCTGCACCTTGGCGCGTAGCGGGTCGATGTATCGGTTCAGAATGCCGGGCTGCACGCCTTCGAGCAGGTGCTCCATGACCAGGAGCGCCTCGAGTTCGCCGCGACGGAACCACAGCCCCGGCAACTCGAACTTCCCGGCGGCTTTGTCGTAGAAATAGCCTTTGCCGGGTTCATTCAGGATAGGCGCGCCGAGGTGATCGCGCATGTGGGAGATGGTTCGGTGCAGGGTCGAGCGCGAACACTCAAGCAGTTCCATCAACACGCTCGTGCTGGCTGGATAGCGGCGCATGCGCAAGGTCCGGTGAAGGACGTACAGCCGTTCAAGGTGGTCCATTTTCGTTCGTCAGGTATGCGGGTAATCGCTCAAATGGTGGGTTCCGCCGCCGGGCGCCGCGGTGGATACCGAGAAAATTTCAGTGATCCTCACAGGAACAGACTCCCCGTTCGCGACATTCCGGCCTCGCTGAGATTGGATTCTGAATTCGACTCTGCATTCTACTCGGAAGCCGCCCACTTCCGAGCCACTTCCGAGTAGACTGCCGAGTCCGGCAGGCCAGTACGCCACAAGCCGCATTCGGACTCAAGGTCCGTTCCGCCCTCCAACGGGCAGACCGGCTTGCGAGCCCGCCATCTTCCCCGGCTGACAGGCCTGTGGCGAACGCCCAAATCGATGGCGTTGCAAATGATCAGTTACTTTTGTTGCAAATCACCCATTGCATTTGTTGCAAATGACCGGTTACATTCATTGCGAACCGAGAATCTGGAACCACGTTCGGCGAGCCGTCGATCGAAACGTCGCCAGGGGCGAAAGCCATGGGCAGTTCATCCTGACCGGCTCCGCCGTACCCGCCGACGACATCACCCGCCACACCGGAGCGGGCCGCATATCGAGGCTCCGTCTGCGGCCGATGACGTTGCTGGAAACCGGCGCGTCCTCGGGCGAAATCTCGATGCGGGGCCTGCTGGACGGCCGCTTCGACGGCTGCCCGGACCCTGGTCCGGAACTGCCGGAAATCGCCGTGCAAATCTGCCGGGGCGGTTGGCCCGGCGACCTGGGACGCACCGACGCGGCCTGCCTGACCGCGCGCGCCGACTACCTGGAGGAGATCCGCCGGGTCGACATCTCCCGAGTGGACGGCGTGCGCCGCGACCCGGTTAACGTGGGCAGGGTGCTTCGCTCCCTGGCGAGGAACGTGGCGACCACGGTCAGCGCCCGCGCCATCGCGGCGGATGCCGGTGGCGGCGATGGGCCGTTGCATGGCGATACGGTGCGCGGCTACCTCAATGCGCTGCGCCGCTTGATGGTCTACGAGGAGCAGCCGGCCTGGGCGCCCCACCTGCGTTCGCGATCAAGGCTGCGCCAGGCGCCGAAGCGGCATTTTGTCGATCCTTCCCTGGCGACGGCGGCACTGGGCGCCTCGCCCGACAGGCTCATGGCCGATCTGAAGTTGCTCGGCGTGTTGTTCGAGTCGCTGGTCCATCGCGATCTCTGCGTGTACGCCCAGGCCTGCGACGCCTCCGTCTACCACTACCGGGACAACACCGATCTCGAAGTGGACATGGTGGTGGAAGACCGCAGAGGCGCATGGTGCGCTTTCGAGGTAAAGCTGGGAGTTGGCCAGACCGACGACGCCGCAAGAACGCTGCTGAAATTCCGCGACCGTCTGGACACGGAGAAAACGAGACTGCCGGGGATGCTCGGGATCATCGTAAGCTCCGGCTACGGATACCTGCGGGACGATGGTGTGGCCGTCATACCAATCGCGGCGTTGGGACCGTGACTTTGTTGGCGCCGACTTTCTGCGCTGCAACTACGACGCACGCGGATTCCGTCACCTCGCCCAGCAGCCCGAGATAATGTCTATATCGACTTCGTTCCGACTCGGAAACACCACTCGTAACCGTTAACAACCCAAGCCGCTTCAGAGTAAACTGCCGAGCAATGGACCTGACCGAAATTCTGCGCGAACCCGAAGGCAAGACGGTCGAATTCAAGCGCGACCTTTCGTCGCCGAACCCGTTCCTGCGCACGGTTGTGGCGTTCGATGAGCAACCCATGCCCGGCCTCGACTCGGAAGCCATCGACTTCCGAGCTGCTTCCGAGTAAATTGCCGAGCTCGGCAGGCCCGTGCGCCACAAGCCGCATTCGGACTCGAGGTCCGCTACGCACTCCAGCGGACAGGCCGTCTTGCGCGACCCCGTCAACACCGCGCTCGCGTCGCCGTCCGGCGTGGAGATGACATCCAGCGGGCAGACCGTCTTGCGCAATCCCGTCAACGGCGGCAGCGGCGCTCTTCTATAATGCAAAGTGCCAAATGACCAAGCCACGACTCCCCATCGGCATGCAGACGTTCCGCGAACTCCGTGAGCGGAACTGCTACTACGTCGACAAGACAGGCTATATCCAGCGCCTGCTGGACGAGGGCAAGCACTATTTTCTTTCGCGCCCGCGACGTTTTGGCAAGAGCCTGTTCCTGGACACGCTGAAGGAGTTGTTCGAATGCAATGAAGCGCTATTCAGGGGGCTTCAGATCCATGCGGATTGGGACTGGTCGGTTCGTTATCCCGTCTTGCGCCTGAGCTTCGGCGGCGGCAACTTCAAGGAACCGGGCCAGGCCGAGGCGAGGCTGATGGAGCAGCTTGCCTCGGTGCAGCGGCGCTTCGACGTCCTTTGCGAGTACGCCACCACGGCCCCCGGCCGATTCGCAGCCGTGCTGGAATCGCTTCACGACAAGGCCGGACGCCCCGTCGCCGTTTTGATCGACGAATACGACAAACCGATCCTCGACGCGCTGGAGAACCCGGAGGCCGCCCGCGCCAACCGCGATTTCCTGCGCGGCGTTTACGCGGTCGTAAAGGACTGCGACGCGCACATTCGCTTTACGCTGCTCACTGGCGTGAGCAAGTTCTCCAGGGTCAGCCTGTTCTCGGGTCTCAACAACCTGAAGGACATTACGTTGGACCCGCGTTACTCGGCGGTCTGCGGCTATACCGAGGCGGACCTCGATACCGTGTTCGGCCCGGAGCTGCCGGGTCTGGACCGGGAGGAGATTCGCGACTGGTACAACGGCTATCGCTGGAGGGGAGAGGAAGGGATCTACAACCCCTTCGACCTCCTTCTGCTATTCGACCGGCGCGAATTCGGCCCCTATTGGTTTGAGACCGGAACGCCGTCGTTCCTGATCGAGACGCTGCTCGAGAGGCGGACCGCTTCCCTGGCGCTGGAAGACATGGTGAGCGACGACGACCTGCTGTCGAAGTTCGATGTGGACGACATCGCGACGGAGGCGCTGCTCTTCCAGACGGGGTATCTCACGATCGCCGAGGAAAAAAACCTGGGCGGCCAACCCCTGTACCGGCTGGGCTATCCGAACCGGGAAGTCAAGCAGAGTTTGAACAAACACTTGCTGCGCGCGATGGGGCCGGACCCGTCGCGGCAGGGCGCCCACAACCTTCGCCTCTACGAGTTGCTGGAGGTCAACGACTTTGCCGGGATGGAGGCAGTTTTCCGCTCCTTCTTCGCCAGCATCCCCTATGAATGGCACACGAACAACGACATCGCCCGTTACGAAGGCTACTACGCCAGCGTGTTCTATTCCTGGTTTGCCGCGCTCGGCCTCGATACCACGGTGGAGGACAGCGCCAGCCACGGCCGGCTGGACATGGCGATGCGGTTCCAGGGCGGCGTCTACCTGTTCGAGTTCAAGGTGATCGAGCTGACTCCGCCCGGTTCGGCGATGGAGCAGTTGAAGGCCAGAGGCTACGCGGACAAGTACCGCGGCTTGAACCAGCCGATCTGGCTGATCGGTGTCGAATTCAGCAGCGAGGCGCGGAATCTGGCGCGGCTCGAGGTCGAGCGATTCCAGGCTGTTTGACACGTAACCCCTGGCTGCGATCAGTCCATCTCGACCGGCGGAAACCGTGAAACGGTCTCCGACACGATCCTTCAGCCAGGCGCGCTTGAGGCGCTCATCCACGTCCCGGACGGCGTCGTCCGCCGCCGCCCGGATGGCCGCCGCCTCGTCCTCGAACCCCTGCAGCGCCCGCAGGCGGGCGCGGTATTCCTCAAGTGCCTCCTGGATGCGTTGTTCCCGCGCTTCCCACGCCTCCTCCGCGATCCGCTCGTCGGCGATGCGGTTGGCTTCCGCTCGCTGTTCCGTGTACGCCCACTGCTCGGCGGTCAGGAGGTCGAAGGTCTCGCCCTGGATGGCGAGCTGCGCCACGGCCATGTCGTACCTGCTCTGGGTCATGAGGCGCTCGAAGTCCTCCCGGGCCCGCAGCCGGGCGGCGTATTGCTCGGCGGGATCCGGGTCCTCGCCGGGCGGCCCCCCCCCCCCCCCCCCCCCCCCCCCCGGAGCCATCGGTTCCGAGCGCGTGAATCTACTCGTCCAGGGCCCGGATGCGGTCCTGCAGTTCGCCGATCTCGCGGCGCCGGCCGTCGATGCCCGCCTGCAACTCGATCAGAACGCCGTTGGCGATGTCCCGTTCCGCGCGCCGCCGGCGCATGTCCCTCTCCGGCAGCCCGTCGCCGGCGAGCCGATTGAGGAGGTCGATCTCGGCTCGATCGTCCAGGTTCCGGCGCAGCCGGTCGTCGATCGCGCATAGGAGGCGGCCGAGGCGCGGAACAGCGCCAGTTCGATCCGCGCCGCGCGGATCACTGAGATATATGCGCATGTCGCCGACGAGGCGGCGGCTGCGGCCGCCACCCGCGTATCCGCCATGATCGCGTCGGTCGTCTAGCCGTGAGGTATCGATATCCGGAAGCTCCGGAGGACACGTCTACCCGCGGAGGTATCGATTCCGCAAACCAGGCGCCGCCATCGATGCCGAAAACGGTATCTATTTCAGATGGCCATCGATCCTCGAAGATCGGATCGCGGCTGCGCAGAATCGGCGGCGGTATCTAAAGGGAGTCAGAGCCCCAGCAAATCGGTGAATATGGTCAAGCACAACCAGGCGATGCACGCGAGTGGCAACAAGACCAGGGCATAGAATGCCGGGAGGATCATGAGGCCGATGACGAGAGAGTCGAAGAATCCCAAGTCATCGTGAAACAGCCAGAAGCCGAGAGTGGCGGCGAGCGTGGACAGGAACCACCAAGCGAGCGTTCCCGGCCGGGCGCGCGGCGGGTAGGATGTGGGCATGAGCGACAATATCCGGGTCGGTCTGGTGATTGCGGGGACCATCGACAAGTCGATGGTCAGGACCGTAGCGCAAACCGGACGATACGGCAAGCAGTTGACCGACACGTTCAAGAAGGCGAACAAGCAGTTCGCGGCCACCGGCGACGTGCTCAAATACCAGAACCAGATCGAAAAGCTGAACCGCAAGGTGGTGGCGGGCACGGGCGGCACCGAGAAGCTCAACCGCACGATCCACGACAAGACGCTGAAGTTGCGCACGGCCGAGAAGCTCATGCGCAAGTATGGGCTGTCGGGGTCTATCCCCGCACCTGCGGGGAGATACTTTCTGACACATGGCCCCGATTCGGGTGGGGCCACCATTCCTTCGACCAACCCTTTGCTTGAAACGCTGGGTGAAGCTTTCCGACATCGTGGAGGAATACCAGCACGCTCAAGCGCGCTATGGTGGTCGAGTCCAGCGGACGTTGCATGGCGCGCTCGGCACGGTCCTTGAACACCGGCAAACCCAATAGCCGCTGGAACACGGCGGCCACATCCATGCTGTGGTGGGCCAAGTGATGGAACGACCCGTCCGCCCCGTCATATTTTCCCCAAGCGGGTCGAGCCATCTAACCGGTTCGACGCTGTCTATTCATTGAAGCGGAATGCGCGCCCGAGCGCGGCTGGGAATTTCGGTCGGGTTTCTCCCCGCCTTTGTGAGGCTGGGAAGTGGCTTGTGCGCCCGACATTACCGATCCTCCGCGTTCTTCTGGCGCACTCCATTCCGCGACCGAAACAACTCTCTGCCATACTGCCAGACGACAAATGCTCAAGTCACGACTTGCAACCGCCTGCCAAGGTTGATCGGTCAGGAATTGGTAGTCGAAATCGGCTCTGGACCACAGGACTCGATAAGCAAGTCCTTCAAGCCCGGGCGTGAGCGCCCCAACGTGAAGTCCTGCCGATCAGATTCCAGCATCGCTGAAGTTCAACTCTGAATTCTACTCAGAAACCGGCCACTTCCGAGCTGCTTCCGAGCAAATTGCCGAGTTCGCCAAGCTCGCGCGCCGCAAGCCGCTTTCGGACTTCAGGCCTTCCGCGTCCTCCGGCGGCGGTCCCGGTTTCCTGGCTGCGATCAATCCATCTCGGCGATCTGCAGCAGCAATTGCCCCTTTTCGCTTTCGGCGGGAACGAAGCGCTGCACGCGCTGGCCGGTGAAGACTTCGCCCGTGTAGAGGTTGCCGCCGCTGTCCACGGCGATCATGTGCAGGCCGAAGAACTGGCCGCCATTGTCGGCCATGGTGCCCATTTGCCCGACCAGGGCGCCGTCGGCGCGGTTCAGGAACCAGATGCGGTTGTTGGTCAGGTCGGAGATGTACAGGTAGCGCTGCCCCGGATCATGGGAAAAAGCCACGCCGCCGGTGGAACCGCCCGCGCCCGTTTGCGGAGCGAGGATGAATTCGTCAATGAACTCGCCTTCCTTCGTGGTGACGTGGATACGGTTGGCGTTGCGGTCGGCCGCGTACACAAGGCCGTCGTTGGAGACGTTGATCGTCAGGTGTCCCACGAATTCAGGCGGCATGGGGCCGTTCGGCGTGTAATCGTGATCGGCTTCATCAATGCTGATCTCCGCCAGCGGCTTGCCGTAGGCGCCCCAGCCACGCTTGAACTCGAGCGTATCCAGATCGAAGACCAGTACGCGTCCGCCCAGGTAGTTGTCGGCGACGTACACCTCGTTGTCGGCTTCGACGATCCGGATCTCCTCGATACCGCCAACGACCATCGGCGTCGATGGCGGGTAGCGCTCGCGAAATGTCCTTTGCGCCGCGGCCCGCTGCTCCAGCACGGCCGGGTCGGCGGCCATGCCCCCGGGCGGGCCGAGGAAATTGATCACCGGACCGCGGCTGCCCTGTCCGGGTTCGCGCTCCACGGGCGGCGGCAGGCCCACCCGGGCGCCGTTCTCCCGTTCGGGCGTGCGCGCGATTTCGGCGACCACCTTGCCCGTGTTCGGATCGTATTTGCGTACGGTATCCTGGCCGAGGTAGACGAATCCCTCGTCGTCCACGTCCATGCCGTGTCCCTGGGGCGCGTCGAATGCGCCGATGACGTTGCCGCGCCGGTCGAAATGCATCATCGACGGCGGCCGCGCGCAGCACAGCGCGATGGGGGGCGAGGGTTCCGCCCTGAGCTCCAGCGCCGTCAGGTCGTTCGGCCGGTTGTATACCCAGACGTTGTCGTCGGCGTCCACGGCAAGGCCCGTGATGCCGCCGGTTTTCCAGTTGTTCGGCAAGGGTTGGGGCCAGCTCGGATCGAATACGAACTCGGGCGCCTGCGCCTGGCCGACTGCGGAAAATGCGGCCACTGCAACCGCCGCCAGCAAAGCCCGCATGCATCGAAATCTCGCGTTGTTGCTCATCCTGGTTGCCCTCCTGCGAAGGCTGAGTTTAGCACCGCAAGAAGTCAGGCGATCATGCCCACGGGCGACCGCGCCGACACATGCATGGCTCAGTAGTCGAGGACGATGCCGACGGGAATCACCGGGTCGTCAGGGACCAGGGGGGATTCCGTTGAAGAAGACCGGCAAAAGACCAGGCACCACGTTGGCTAGCCAACTTAGTCTCTTTTTATTCATAAACATATAAGCATTTTCTCATGTATTAGTTAATACATGTCAAGTCAGGTCGAGTCTTGTCAGGTCGAGTCTTGTACCCGGCGCAGCCTGACGGCGCCCCGGCGAGGTACCGGGTTTTTTCAAACCCGAACGTCGAACTGCGCCGTTGTTTTTGCGCGAATTTCGTCGAGGGTTGCCCCGGGCAGGACTTCGACCAGGGCCAGTCGCCCGTCCACGAAACGGAACTTGGCCAATTCCGTCACGATCACGCTCACGGCACCGGCGGCCGTCAGCGGCAACGTGCATTCCGGAACGATCTTGGCGGCCCCGTCGCGGCTGGTGTGCATCATCGTCACGATCAGCTTCCGCACGCCCGAAGCAAGGTCCATTGCGCCCCCTACTCCGAGAAGCGGCTTTCCGGGAACGGCCCAGTTGGCGAGGTTGGCGCTCTCGTCCACCTGCAACCCGCCCATGATCGCCACATCCACATGCCCGCCCCGGATCATGCCGAAGGAACTGGCGCTGTCGAAATAGCTGCTGCCGGGCAAGGCGGTCACGGGGATCTTGCCCGCGTTGACGGGGTAATCCATGGCCCCGCCGGACTCCGGTTCCGGACCGACGCCCAGCATGCCGTTCTCGGTGTGCATGATGATGCCGTGCTCCGGTGTGATCAGGTCCGCCACCAGGGTGGGAATGCCGATGCCGAGATTGACGACGTCACCCGGATTCAGTTCTTCCAGCGCCCCGCGAGCCATGGTCATGCGCGCCCCGCTCACCTTCTTGAGGCTCCCCGCGACCGAGGCCGAACTGCCCAATTCCTCGAGCGTGGTGTGAGCCTCGACCAGGTGGTCGACGAAGCAGCCGGGCGTATGAACATGGTCCGGGTCGAGTTCGCCCACCGGAACGACCGTCTCCGCCTCGGCGATTACCAGCTTCCCGGCTGTCGCCGCGGCCTGGTTGAAGTTGTTCTCGGTCCTGCGGTAGACGAGATTGCCGGCGGTATCGGCCTGCCAGGCGCGTATCAGCGCCACGTCCGCCGTCAGGGCCGGCTGGAACACGTATTCGATCCCATCGATGATGCGGGTGTCGCGTCCCTCCGCCAACGGCGTACCGGCAGAGGTGGGCGTATAGAATCCGCCCAGGCCGGCTCCGCCGGCGCGGATCGCCTCGGCCATGCTGCCCTGGGGCAGCAGTTCTATGTCGATCTTCCCTGTCTGATACGCCTCGACGGCTTCGCGATTGCTGGTGAAATAGGACCCGATCGCCTTGCCGATCTGCCCGTTGCGCAGCATCCGCCCGCCGCCGAGGCCCGGTTCGCCGATGTTGTTGGCGATCATCGTCAGGTCGCCGACATCGGTTTCGGCGATCGCGTCCAGCAGGTGAATGGGGGTACCGGTCATGCCGAATCCGCCAACGACCAGCACGTCCCCGGTCTTGACCTTGCGCGCAGCCTCTGCTGCCGAAATCAGCGGCACTTTCTTCATATCGTGGTGGCGAGGTCAGTCAACCCTGCGCAGCGCCTGCTCCTGTGCCGTCGCCGCGCCGAAGATCGGCGCCATGGCCGTCAGGAAATAGTATAGGGAAAACGCTGGCCCGACGGCACTATCGAAACAATCTGCAACCAGTCCGGATAATCGACAAGGCGACCCGGGCGGCGTAATCTCTCAACGCAACCCGAATCATCGCGTAACGTCACGGGAGGCGAAGAATGAGAACGATTGCAACCCTTCAGACGGCCCTTGTCGGCTGGCTGGCATGTGCCGCTGCCGGCCACGCCCAGAACGACAATGCCGCACACTGCGAAGGCATGATGGATACTCGCAACCTGACCCTTTACCGCGCGGAGTGGAACCCCGGGGACGAACGGTTTCCCGCCCATTGTCACGTCCAGGGCCTGATTGCACCCGGTATCACCTACTACGTGCAACTGCCGCCGCCGGAAGCCTGGAACGGGCGGTTCCTCCACTGGGGCGACGGCGGGCACGACGGCGACCTGGATTACGCGCCCCACCGGGTTGCCGAGGGCTACGCGGTCGCCAACAGCAACATGGGCCACGACAGCGGTTCGCAGCCCGGGGCTACCTGGGCATTCAACAACCGCCAGACGGAGATAGTCTACGGCTATCGCCACCTGGAAGTGACGACCGCGGCGGCCAGCAGGGCCATCAGGGCCTACTACGGCCGGCCGGCGGACTACGCCTACCACGAAGGCTGCTCCACCGGGGGACGCCAGGGGCTGATGGCCGCACAGCGGCTGCCTGCGATCTTCGACGGCATTGTCGCCGGCGCTCCGGCCTCGTTCCTGCAGCGATTGAATCTCGCCCACAACTGGGACATGCAGATCATGCTCAAGGACGACTACGCCGGCGCTCCCGCATTCGACACCACCGGCGACGGACAGCTCGACAGCCTCACCAAGGCCAACATGCTGACCGAAGCGGTGCTCGCCCAGTGCGACGCCAACGACGGGATCAAGGACGGGGTAGTCAATGACCCCCTGTCCTGCGACTTTTCGCCCGCCCGGGACCTTGCAGACGCGATGTGCCCGAACGACGTGAACGCGGACGACTGCTTCACCACTACGCAACTTGCGGCCATCGAGGCGATCTACAGCGGCCCCCACGATTCCCAGGGCCAGTCCATCTACAAGGGCAAGTCGCTCGGGTCCGAGGCGCTCTGGCCGCGAGCCGTAATCCCGCACCAGGGCAACAACCATCTGCCCGGCCAGATCAGACTGGCATCGGACTACGTGAATTTCCTCTTCTACGACACCGACCCCGGCGTCCCCACGACGCGCCCGACCGACCTCTCGCTGGCGCCCGACCCAACCCGCGAACCGCCGGAGTTCGCCTGGTGGCAATTCGACTTCGACGACTTCACCGCCGGACTCGGCGACACCATGCGCGCCATCACCGACGCGGACGATCCGAACCTGACGCGTTACCTGGTTCAGGAGGGCGGCAAGCTGCTGATCTACCACGGCTGGGCCGACACGATCATCCCCGCAGAGCCGATCGTGGACTATTACGACGAAGTGCTCGACACCACCTACGGCGGCGACCGAGCGGCTGCGGACGATGCCGTGCGGCTGTTCATGATTCCCGGCATGGCCCACTGCGGGGGCGGACCCGGCCCGAGCCGGTGGGACCGGCTGGCGCACATGGTGGATTGGGTGGAAAACGGCACGGCGCCGGATTCGATGACGGTCCAGCGCCTGACCGACGGCGTCGTGGATAACGAGCGCATCGTCTGCCCGTATCCGCAACGGGCGGGCTATGCGGGCGATGGCGATCCGAACGATCCGGCGAATTGGGTTGCGGAAAATTTCATTTGCGAGTGAGCCCCATCTGCAAGTGAGCCTGATTTGCCAATGCATTTGCGACTGGCGCCGACGCCCACGTACCCCTGGACCCCATACCGGTTGAAGTCGTCGGCAATTCGGTCATCATAGGCGGTTCACCGGGCATGGAATCATGAGTTCGAAAGCGCCGAACATCCCCGTCGTGCCGTTGCCGGATCGTCCGGACACCACGGTATCGGTGCGCGAGACTTTCGGGATCGACAGCGACCTTGAAGTCCCGGCTTTCGGCCGCGCCGACGAGCACGTGCCGTATGTGGATCCGGCCTACTGCTTCGACCCGGATACGACGCTGGCCCTGCTGGCCGGATTCGTTCACAACCGGCGGGTGCTGGTTCAGGGCTACCACGGCACCGGCAAATCCACCCATGTGGAACAGGTGGCCGCACGGTTGAACTGGCCCTGCGTGCGGGTCAATCTCGACAGCCACGTCAGCCGCCTGGACCTCATCGGCAAGGACGCCATCGCCATCAGGGACGGCAAGCAGGTGACGGAGTTTCGCGAAGGCATTGTCCCCTGGGCCCTGCAGCGGCCCGTGGCGCTGATCTTCGACGAATACGACGCCGGCCGCCCCGACGTCATGTTCGTCATTCACCGGGTGCTCGAGGTGGAAGGCAAGCTCACCCTGCTGGATCAGAGCCGGGTGATTCATCCGCATCCCTGGTTCCGCCTGTTCGCGACCGCCAACACGATCGGACTGGGGGATGCCACCGGACTCTACCAGGGCACCCAGCCGATCAATCAGGGGCAACTGGACCGCTGGAACATCGTCGCGACCCTGAATTACCTGGATGCCGGGGCCGAGGCGGCCATCGTCACGGCGCGGGTTCCTTCGTATGCCAATAGCGACGGCCAGCAGACGGTGGGCCAGATGGTGGCGCTGGCGAACCTGACGCGCCAGGGGTTCATCGCGGGCGATCTGTCCACCGTCATGTCGCCGAGAACCGTGATCAACTGGGCCGAAAACGCCGAAATCTTCGGGGATACCGAGCGCGCGTTCTGCCTGACCTTCCTGAACAAGTGCGACGAGGCCGAACAGCCCACCGTGGCGGAATACTACCAACGCTGCTTCGGAGTGGAACTGGCCCCGTCGGTCGCCCTGCTCTCTTCCGGTGACTGAACGATCCGTGGTCATAAACAGCCTCGTCGAACAGGTTTCGGCGGCGGCGCTGCGGGCGATGGGCGGGGGCCGCGCGATGCAGGTCGTTCTGCGGGGCAAGCGCCTGCGGGTCCGCGGCACGACGATCAGCCTGCCGGCGCCCGGAAACGAAGCGCCCGGGGAACCCTACAGCCTGTTCCGGGGCCGCCTGGACGCGTTGGCACTTCGATCGGGTCATAGCGATACCCGGCTTCACGACTCCGGTACACCCGCCGGAAAAATGGCCGGCAAGCTCTTTTCCATGCTGGAGCAATGCCGCGTGGAGGCCGTGGGCAGCCGGCACATGGCGGGCGTTGCGGAGAACATTCGCGAACTGCAGGACTGGCGGTTGCGCGACGCGGGCATTCACCGGCTACCGGAGTCGCTGCGCGGCAACCGCATCGAAGCCGTCGTACTCGTCGCCAGGCACCGCCTCGGCGCACCCTTGCCGCGCGCTGCGGCCGAGGCGCTGGAACAGTGCGATCCGGACTGGATGGAGCCCCGTATTGTGGAGCACCTGGAGGCACTCGCGTCGGTCCGCCACGACCAGGCGGCTTTCGCGGCCCGGTCCACCCGGCTCATTGAAGCGCTGGAGCTCTCCACAGGCGAACCGGAATTCAGGCGCGAAGGGTCCAGCCGGCTCGAACAGGCGCGCGAAGACCGCTCCGCCAGGCGCATCCGTGCGGACGGCGTGCCGCGGTGGGATCCCACCAGAGGCGATCTCGCGCTGAGAAAACGGCAGGTGATCGAGACATCCCCGCCGGAAGAAGATGCCGGCGAATCGGCGCCCTACCGGGTCCATACCAGCGATTTCGATGAAGTCGTCGACGCCGGCGAACTGTGCGGCCCGGGCCGGCTGGCGCAGCTGCGGCAGCAACTGGACGCCAATATCCCGGGCGAATTGTACGCGGTCACCCGCCAGGCACATCGGTTGCAGAGGTACCTGATGGCCCGCCAGACGCGCGAATGGCAGTTCGATCTCGAGGAGGGCCTGCTGGATGCCAGCCGTCTGACCCGGGTCATCGTGAATCCGCTGGAGTCGCTGGCCTACAAGCGGGAGACCGAAACCCGGTTCATCGACACGGCGGTCACCCTGTTGATCGACAACTCCGGGTCCATGCGCGGCGAACCCATCACCATGGCGGCGGTCTGCGCGGAAATCCTCGGCAAGACGCTGGAACGCTGCGGGGTCAAGTCCGAGATCCTCGGGTTCACGACCCGCAAGTGGCGCGGCGGCCGGGCCCGAAACGACTGGCTGGCGGCGGGAAGACCCGAGCGGCCCGGGCGGCTCAATGAACTCCGGCACATCGTCTACAAGCGTGCCGAGGTCCCGTGGCGCCGGGCCAGGCAGAACCTGGGCCTGATGCTGGGCCAGGACCTGCTGAAGGAGAATATCGACGGCGAGGCGCTGCTATGGGCCCATCAGCGGCTCCTGGCGCGCCCCGAACCGCGCCGCATCCTCATGGTGGTTTCGGACGGTGCGCCGGTCGACGACGCCACCATGGCGGCCAACGGCAACGAGTACCTGGAACGTCACCTGCACGCGGTGATCGGCTGGATCGAGGCCCGTTCTCCCGTGCAGCTTCTGGCCATCGGGATCGGCCACGACGTCACCCGCTATTACAGCCGGGCCATCGAACTGCAACGCCCCGAGGACCTGGGCGGCACGATGATCAGCCGCTTGCTGGCCGTGCTGGAAGAGACCGATCCCGGGGATTGTGGTAGGGCGCCCGGGTCGCCAGTTCGGCGGCGGTCGCAAGGTCGGCGGTACTCAGGCCCGGATCCTTCAGCGTGGCGGGCGCGCCGACCGATGTGCCGATGAGCACGCGCTGAAGTTCCGGTCGTAGCTCGGCACCATCCACGTACCGACATGCCAGCGCGCAGGCCGTGACAGCCGCCGCAAGGCCCGTCGATACCGCCCGGAAACGTTTGGAATCGCGCAATCAATTCTCCCAAAGCGCTTCCATCAGGCCCTGCTGCCGCAAGTCCCGGTAATAGCCCCGGGGATCGCATCCGGGCTCCAGCACGAATTGCAGATCGTCGTTGCGGGCAGAGCCTCGAACACGTACCAGCGGTTCGGTGTAGTAGGGATCGTGGATGGTCATCCTCCGTTCCATGCTCAGCCGATCCCCGCTGACGGTATAGGTCTCGACAACCCGCGTGCCCTCCCCGGACATGGGCAATCCGGAACCGTCCAGCCAGCCTGGCTGAAGATGTGTGGTCTCCATGATGAAGACCTCGCCCTCCCAGCGCCCTGTGGAAAACCCCATGGGACTTGCGGCGGAACCGGTGGGCGGTTCGGTGCGCCCATCCATCCAGATCCTTCGGGGTCGATTGGCCTGGGTGATCAGGTAATAGTCGCCGACATCGAGAATCTCCATGTTCGTAGGCGCACCGAAGAGCCGCGGCAGCCCGCCCGAGCGACAACTCTTGCTGGGATCGGCCCAGTTCTCGTTGGCCTCGTACGCCGCCCTGCCCTCCGGGGTAAAGGGCGTCGGCTTGGGCTCCAGATCGTCCACCGTCAATCTGAAGCGATAGGTGTTGTCCCAGACTCCGGTAATGTCTATCGGATAGGCGTTGGCGGCCACGCCGTAGGACTTGTTCGGATCCGCGTTGATCTCGGTCGTGGCATAGGCGTTGGCCACCTCGCCGCCGCGGGGGTTGTATCGAGTGCCATCGGCCAGCATGACGGAGTCCATCGAGAGCTTCTTCACATCGTTCCGGCCCAGCGCGCCCGAGACTTCAATGCGGTCGCCCGCTTCGATCGTCTCGGCGGTCCACCCCATGCGCACCATGGTGCTGACGTTGTGGGTCTGCAGTTCCCATTCTTCGGTGGATCCGTCATCCAGCTCCGCGCGAATGCGATAGCGAACGTGCGGATTGACGAATTGGACTTCGACGATCTCGCCTCGGAGCGTGCCGTGCCGGTCGGCATCGTATTCGGCCGCGAACGAATGGTGGGCGCTGGCCGGCGCAGCGGTCGCCAGAGCGACGAGTGTCAGCGCCACTGTGCAGCAGCCGGGTATCTTGCCGCGGAAAAATGCGGTTGAGCCATTCATCATATCCCGCTCCCTGTCGCCGCAGGAATTACCAGGTTCAAGCGGCGTTAGAATATCAGATCATCCCTTTTTGCCTGAACGGGCGGCTGCCGGACCGCGGCAGGTCCCACACCACCCGGAGTCCCGGTTCATTGTCCCCCATGTCCACCCGCGAATCGTGCAGCTTTGCCACCGCGGCCACCAGGGTCAGTCCCAGTCCGTTCCCGGCCGATTCACGGTGGGCATCCAGCCGATGGAATCGTTCGAATACGCGCCCGCGTTCTTCAGCGGGTATTCCCGGGCCCGAATCGCTGACCACCAAGCGCGGCCCCTCGCCGCGCCGCAGCAGTTCAAGCTGCACCCGGCCCCCTTCCGGCGTGTACTTCACGGCGTTGTCCACCAGATTGCTTATGGCCTGGAACAGCAGATTCCGGTCGCCATGCAAACTCGCCGCGGCGTTCCGTTCCAGCCGCAGATCGATGTTCTTCTCGCTCGCGACGGGCTCGTACAGATCGGCAATGTCGACCATCAACGCCCGCATGTCCACCTCCGCGAAGTCGGAGCGCCGGCTGCCGGCTTCAAGCTGGGCGATGCTGAGCAGCGCGTTGAACGTGGCCAGCATGCGGTCGGCCTCCGCGATGGACTGTTCGACGCCCGCCTCGACTTCGCCCGCCGGCGCCTTGCGCAACCGTTCCAATCGGGTTCTCAGCCGTGCCAGAGGGGTCCGCAGGTCATGGGCGATGGCATCGGAGACCGAGCGCACGCCTTCCATCAGGGACTGTATCTGGTCCAGCATTCGGTTCAGGTTGCCCGACAGACGGTCGAACTCGTCACCGCCCCGTCCCTGGGGCATACGCCGCGACAGGTCTCCGAGGCGGATTTCCTGGCTGATCCGGTTGATCTGCTCCAGCCGCCCGGCAATGCGGCCGGCCATCAGGTAACTGCCGAGTATGGCGAGAACGGCCATGGCCGCCAGTCCCCAATTCAGGGCGGAGCGCACCACCTCGCGCGCTGAATCGATATTGCCCCCCATGCGGCCATACAGCAGTTGACGATCGGGTGCGACCTGGACGATTCGCGCGTAAACGTCATCGTCCCATTCGGGAATTTGCGCCCGGAACCCGCGCGGGATATCCAGTTCGAACCGCACCCAGCCGTCCGTGTCCGGTGCGCCGGTACAGATTTCCTGAATCGATTCGTCGTCGTCCAGCCGCTTGTATCCGCCCGCCAACGCCTGACAGGCGTCGTCGAGGATGATGTAGATGCCCGGCGGGTCCAGCTCCGCCAGTCCGCCGATCGTGGAGAGGAAGGTCTCTTCGCCGCGTTCCAGGTAGAACCGCCGCGACTGATTCAGTTCCAGGTTGATCGTGCCGCGCAATTCCTGCTCCAGGAACACCATCGTCTGCCGATACACGAATCCGCCGATGATCAGGACGGACGCCGAGAACAGCACCATGAACCAGAGGCCCAGGAGGAACGTGGCGCTGCGCCAGACGTTTCTAAGATGCGCCCAGTACATAGCCGATTCCGCGTACCGTGTGTATCAACGGCTGCTCGAATCCCTTGTCGATCTTCTGGCGCAGCCGGCTGACATGGACATCGATGACGTTGGTCTGGGGGTCGAAGTGATAGTGCCACACAGCCTCCAGGAGCATCGCGCGCGTGACCACGTGGCCCGCGTTGCGCATCAGGTATTCCAGAAGCTGGAACTCCCGGGGTTTGAGATCGATCTCGATATCCTCGCGAAACACCTGTCTCGCCAGGAGATCCATGTGCAGTCCGTCGACCCGCAGCGACGTGTTGACCTCGCGGCTCGCCGCCCGCCGGGCCAGCGCCTCTATCCGGGCGATCAGTTCGGAGAACGCAAACGGTTTGACCAGGTAGTCGTCCCCGCCCGCCTTCAACCCGTGAACGCGGTCGTCCACTTCGCCGAGTGCGCTCAGGATCAGGACGGGCGTCTCGTTTCCAGCGGCGCGAACCGCCTGTATGGCGCTCAGGCCATCCATGCCCGGCAGCATGCGGTCCACCACGAACATGTCGACGGAGTCGTCGGCCGCGGCGCGCAGCATGTCGCGGCCGTCGCTGACGTGGTCGGCGTCATGGCCGGCCTCGGTGAGGCCGCGCACGATGTGCCGAGCCATGGTCGAATCGTCTTCGACTACCAGGATATGCATCCACGCTCTCCGGATTCCACGGGCACCGGGCCGATGGATATCAACGGTGGCCAAGTCGTCGCGGCCGCACCATCCGCATCCGGCCGACAACCCGCAACACTAGAGACATCGTCGTGGCCATGCCAGCGATACCCCACGGCATTACAATAAGTTAAGTTTGCGCGACGGGATATTCGGCGCGCTCCCGGGCGCATTCGAGGCTGTATACTTTTATTCGTACGCATCGATACGAACAATAATCGCGATGCCCGCGCGCGGCGCGCGACTGGTCGCGAAGAAACCCGAAAAAGGAGTTCACCATGGCTAATCGCAGAGATTTCCTGAAGGCGGCAAGCGGCACAGCAGGCGCAATTGTCCTCTCGCCGATTGCAAGGTCGCTCGCCCAGACCGCCCGACGCGAGGTTTACGTCGGCGCCCGGCGGGCAACCACGGTGGACATGCACGCGCACTGTGTCTTTCCCGAATTGGCGGAAGTACTGCAGGAAACAGAGCTCGCCGATGTCGGATTCGCCGCCTGGCAGGCCCTCGGGCCCGATCGGCTGGCGGACATGAACGAACGCGGCATCGACTACCAGGCATTGAGCATCAACCGTTATTGGTGGTATGCGGCGGACCGCGATCTGGCGGCGGACATCGTCAGGACCCACGACGAAGGCCTTGCGGCTTGGGTGGGGGAGCATCCCGACCGGTTCGTCGCCCTGACTTCGCCCGCACTGCAATTTCCCGATCTGGCCGCGGAGCAGCTCGAACACGCCGTGAACGAACTCGGCCACAGGGGCGCCTCCGTGGGCGGGTCGTGCAACGGCGAAAACCTCTCCGACCCCAGGTTCGACCCCTTCTGGGCCAAGGCGGAGGAACTGGGCGCGCCGGTGTTCATGCATCCCAGCAACGCCGCGAACCTGATCCGGGAGGGCGCCTTCGACGGCCGCGGCGACCTCGGCAACATCATCGGCAATCCGCTTGAGACCGCCCATTTTCTGGCGCGGCTGATGTTCGACGGCACGCTGGACAGGTTTCCGGGGCTCAAGGTGGTGGGCTCGCACGGCGGCGGCTACCTGCCGTCCTACCTGATGCGGTTCGAAGTGGCCTGCGAGGTGCGCGGCAATGCGGACTGCGCCAGCACGCGGCTGCCGAGCGAGTATCTCAGGGACCAGGTACTCGTGGACACCATCGTGTTCTCGCACGAGGGCCTGCGGCACCTGGTGGCGGAGATGGGCGCAAGCCAGGTTGTCTACGGCACGGACGCGCCCTTCAACTGGCCGGATACCCTGGACCTGATCCTGGAGGCATCCTACCTGAGCGACGAAGAGAAAATCGCCATCGTCGGCGGCAACCTGATGGAGTTGCTGCGTATCGAGGCCTGACGACACGAACAAGGGGAGAATGCCTTGGGGACGATGAGTAAATTCCGGCGAGTGCATGGGGGGCATCGGCGCGATCGGTGCGAACCGGCGTCAAGCAAAGGGCTTACGGCGGCCCCAAGCGCGCTTCAAGCTCCGCTTCGAGGTCGCCGGGCATCAGCCGCTTGCCCAGCACCCGCCCTTCGGAGTCGAGCAGGTAATTGAACGGCAGGATGGTGGCGGCGTAGCGGATCGCGACGGGGCTCGACAGGGCCTGCCCGTCGCTCACGTCGGGCCAGGTCAGCTCGTATTCCTCGCTGGTGTCGCGCCAGACCTGTTCCTCGGCGTCCACGGAGAAACCGAAGATCTCGAAGCCGCGGCCGCGATACTCGGCGCGCAGTTCCTTCAGCAGCGGAAACTGGGCCAGGCACGGCGCGCACCAGGTGGCCCAGAAGTCGATCAGGACGATTTCGTTCTCGGCGAGCAGGCCGTAGAGGCGTACCGGGTTGCCCTCCAGATCCGGCGCGGTGAAATCCGTCACGAGTTCGCCGATTTCGAATCCGCTCGCGTCGCTGACGATCTGCTCGATGACCTCGGACCGGGCGCGCATGGGCATGAGCTGAAGGCGAACCACCTCCTCGGGGAGCAGCGGTTCCAGTTCGTCCAGCGTCGCCGGCACGCTCATGGAGCCGTCGCGCCCGCCCAGTTCCATGGCGAGCAGGCTGGCCAGGGGATCATCGCGCCGGCGCACCCAGGCGCCCAGCGCCTCCTTCCTGATCGCGTCGAGCGCCTCCCAGCCGGCCCAGGCCCGGTCCAGGAGCGAGAGTTCGCCCTCCAATGCGCCCGTGGGATTGATCCCCGCGTCTTCCAGCGCCCGCTTGCGGGTCATGATGTCCCGGTAGTTGTCGAGTGCGGCGACATACTCGGCGCTCGTCTGCCATGACGTGATGAGCCGCCGGTGGTAAGGGCCGCCCACCGCGCCGAGTTGCGATATCCAGTCGCCGTAGCTGACGCGGACATCCTCCCCGGGCTCGATGACGATCTGAATGGAATCCCGGGTCTCGCCGTCCACCAGGACCTTGAACGACACCACCCGCGGCCCCCAGGTCGTTCCGCTTATCTCGAACTGCCCGTCCCGGATGGGCGCGGCCGCGAATTGCTCGTTTTCGGAAACCAGGGCGGTGAGCTGGGTCAGAATGGCCTCGCCGTCGGTGACATATTCGCTCAGATCGCCGCGGACACGGAATTCGCTGCCGGACTGGCAACCCCAGGCCAGCCCGGCCAGTAGCGCGGCGAGCAGCGCCCGCCCGGCATGTGGCCCCGCCCGCCCGGACCTGAAACGCCCGAACTCCGATCGCCGGAGCGCGAATCGACAGGATTCGAAGGGCCCGGTCCCGATTCCCGGAACCACTACTGGAAGAACTCCTCCAGCGCCACGTCCAGGTGATGGCCGCGCAGATCCTTCGCGATGATGTTGCCGCTCCCGGAATCCACCAGGTAGTTCTTCGGCACCCCGGTCACGCCGTAGGCGAGCGCCGCCTCGTGCTCCATGCCCATGCCGGTGTCGTGCCAGGGCAGGTCCTCCTCCTCGGAGGCGATCTCCCAGTCGAGGCGGTCCTCGTCCACGGTGAAGGAGAGGATTTCGAAGCCCCGGCCGCGGTACTTGGCATAGGCCTCCTTCATGTGGGGGATCTCCACCCGGCAGGGGCCGCACCAGGAAGCCCAGAATTCCACCAGCACCAGCCGGCTGCCGGCCCGCACGTCGGCGAGCCGGACATCCCGGCCGTCGTGGGTCTGCGCCACGAAGTCCTGGATGTCGGCGCCCACCGCGAAGCGCCGCCGCTCCTCGGCCCGCTTCGCCTCGGCCACCTCGGCCCGCACGAGCCGATCGATGACGTAGGGGTCGTCAGGCGTCAGGTCGGCGAGTCCGCGCCAGGCGTCGAGCATCCACGGCCCGCTCAGCCAGGCGGTTTCGATGGCGAGAAGGCGCACCAGCGGGTCCGGATGGGTGGTGGAGACGCGGGCGCGGCCTTCGGTCTCCAGTTCCAGCATGCGGTTGAAGGCCGCCGAAGAAGCGTCGACGCGGGCGCGGCGCCCGTCTTCGGTCTCGCCCTCCACTGCGGGAATCAGGCGCAGGTACTCGGCTTGCGCCGCGATGTACTCGTCCGAGCGCTTCCAGGAATTGTAGACGGCATCGTTGTAAGGGCCGCCTTCGATGTAGTAGCGTCCCGGCCGGGTCATGTGCAGGCGCAGGTTTCCGGCCTCGAGGATGAATGCGTTGCCCTTGATGGGCGCGAGGCGCGCGCCCCGGTGGCTGACGGCGTCGAGGACATGGAAATACACGGCGCGCGGGGCGTCCGCGGGCGCCTCGACGCGAAACGTGCCGTCGGCGGCAAGGGGCGCCCTGGCGATCACGTCGAGCGACGCTTCCATCGAACTTGCCGGGGCGGCGCCGGAAGCGGAGGCCGAAGTCGCGGCCGAAACCGCCGCGGAGGCCGGTGTCGCGGCCGAAGCCGCGGTTGCCGCCGCCGAGGGCGCCGAAATCGCAGCCGAAGCCGGCGCCACCGTGGTAGCCGCGGCCACTGTTGCGGCCGGCGGGGCCGGCGCCACCGTGGAAGCGCCCGCCACGGACATGGCGGCCTGCCCCTCTTCCGGCTCGGGTTCGGGTGTCCAGACCACGAAGGCGCCGCCGGCGTAGTGGGCCGACAGGTCGCCTTCGAGAACGAAGGTGGACTCCTGGGCGAAGGCGGTGGCGGCAACTGCCGACAACACGGCGGGCAGCGAACAATTCAAGCATCGTTTCATGTCTATCTTCCAAGTTTTACCGGACGCGCGGCCAAGCCGCGCCTTAACAAAGGGACCAGCCTGCCGCACCGGAGTTCAACCGGCCATTCCGATGCGGCGCACCGGCCCGGCGACCGCCCTACAGCGACAGGTGCACTGAAAGGTTGAATACCCTGCCATAGACAGGCGACGGGTTGGTCTCGTTCCCTTCCAGCATCATGCCCTCGCCGTCGACCACGCGCACCGTGCCGAAGTCGTCGCCCACGTTGTTCACCGTCAGCGACAGGCGGGCGTTCTCCGCCCAGTCCGGGGCGCTGAGCAGGCCGCCGTCGACGAAGCTGTAGCTCAGCGTCAGGTCGGTCAGCGTGGGCGGGTCGTAGGAGCGTGTCACGGGGCGGTCCTCGGTGCCGCCCGTGGTGCGCGTGCCGGATCTTGTCGACACGTCCAGACCGGCCTCGAATCCCCGGTAACTCCAGGTCAACTGCGCTGTCGTCGAGGTCTTCGGCACTACGCGAAGGATCGTACTGCCCTCGGTGTGCTCGACGACGCTGATGGGATCGTGCAGCTCGGGATCGGTGACGAATTCGTAACTGTTGGTCAGGGAATGCCACAACTGCAGGCTCAACTCGCCTCCAGCGGCGGCGGTCAGGTAATAGAGCTCGAAGTCCACGCCCTCGCGTTCCACCGACGATACATTGATGTAGCGCCGCTCCTGGAACCAGATGTCATCGTCCGGGTCGTCGGGGTCTCCGGGATCGAATATCGTATTTCTCGGCAGGTTGTCGGGATCGATGATGAATTCGGAGTACTGGTTGATCCGGTCCTGGAAATCCGTCCGGTTCCAGGTCGCCTTCAGGCTCAGTCCGGGCACCGCGGGGGGGCTGATCTCGACACCCAGATTCATCGTGTCCGCCGTCTCCGGATTCAGTTCCGGATTGCCGCCCTCGAGAACGATGGCGTCCTCGGACTTGAGGTCGCCGTTGGGCAGTTGAACCAGCAAGCCGCGAAAACCGGTCATCTCAACCTCGCTGGTCTGGCGCAATAGCTGGTTCAACTGCGGCGCCACGAACGAAGTCTGCCAGTTGGCGCGCAGGCGGAAGCTGTCCGTCGGCGCAATCACCAGCCCGGCTCCCCAGGTGGACGCGCTCCCGGCGTCGGGAAGGTCGTCCGCCACTTCGGTGGCGCCCAGCGCGGTATCGGTATAAACGACGCGCGGCGCGTCGTAGGAGTCCCAGCGCCCGGACAGGCTCAGCGAGATGTCGGGGCCGCCAGCGTCTCCGCCCGCGAGAGGCAGAAGGCTCTCCATGTACGCCGCGGTGTTTCCGCGGCTGGCTTCGGTGTCGAACCTCTCGATGTCGCCGATGGGTGAAGCGTCGACGACGCCGATCTTGAATTCCGACATGCTGTCGAGCGAGATTTCCTCGGAGCTGACGCCCGCGAGCACACTCACGTCACCGGCGGGCAGGGACCACGGCCGGCCCCGCAGCAGCGCATTGAAGCGCGTCTGCCCGTTGGTGCTTGAAGCATGCTGGGTGTCGCCGATGTAGTCCGACAGGTCGCCGAACGGGTTCGCGGCGGGAGGCGGCGGTACCGTGACCCGGCAGAAGCCGAAGAAAAACGAGCCGCCCATGGCGGCGCAGGATTCCGCCGTCTCCCCCGGCAGAAACTGGGTGGCGCCCGTCACGCCGTCCGACAGCAAACCGGCGTGCAGACGCTGCCGGTCGACGGGATTCAGGTTCTGGGTGTCGGAATTCCGGGTTGTCCTGCCGAGAGCGAGCTCCCACTCCCAGTCTCCGAAGGAGCCGTCCAGGTCGAATCCCACATCCAGGGTGTCGGAGTCGGTCAGGGTCGCCGGCGCCGGGAGGTCGCGGCGCTGACCGCGAAGATGGACGTTCCTGCCGAACGGAGTGAATGGACTCAGGTTCCTGAAATGGGAAAACGTCGCGCCGCCAAACCCGAAATAGCCGCGCTTGTACGTGGTTTCACGGGTCTCGTAGCGGACCCGGAACTCGCCGCTGACGTTGGCGTTGAAGTCCCGGTCGAAGGCGAGCGATACGGCGTCGCTGCGATTCTCCGGCAGGATATGCCATCCGGCCTGGGTTTCCACACCCCAGTTGGGCGGCCCGAACCGGGTGATTTCGTCGACGCTGGAATTTTCGTTGAAGCCCACCGGAAGCACCGCGTGGGTCTCGGGCATGGCCCGGGCCTGGTCCGCTTCCGGCAGCATGTTGTACTCGGGCAAGGTGAGCACGTCGCCGTCGAGGCGATAGAGAACGGGGAAAGCCGAGCCGTCCTGGCTGCAGCAGAAACGGATATCGAATTGCGGACCGTCGAATGTCGAACGTTCGAACAGGGTGACGTCGCGGTCCGCGCCGTCGAGGCCGGAATGCTCCGAGTGGCTGACGCTTGCCCTGATCCGGGTGCCGCCGGCGTTGAAACCGCCGGAGATCGAACCGCGCCACTCATCGTAGCTGCCGTCTCTCGGCGTGTTGTAGTTGAAGTCCAGCTCGGCGCCTTCGTAGTCGCGGCGGGTGATGATATTGATCACCCCGCCCACCGCATCGGACCCATACACGGCGGAGGCGCCGTCAAGCAGCACTTCGATGCGTTCCACCATGGACAGCGGAATCGACGAAATATCCGTCACGCCGCCGAGCAATCCGCTGTGGCCGATGCGCTTGCCGTCCACCAGCACGAGGGTGGACTCGCTCCCCAGGCCGCGCAGGTTCACGGTGGAGGCGCCGGCAAGGTTGCGGACGGAATTGAGGTTGCTGCCGAAGCTCTCCGCGGTGGCGTTGGCGTTCTGCGGCAACTGGCGCAGCACGCGCTCCAGCGTGGCTTCGCCGGAGGCGCGGATGAAGTCGCCGTCCAGCACCACCAGGTTGCCCGCCAGTTCCTCGGGGGTTCGCGCGATGCGGCTTCCGGTGACGATGACCTCCTCAAGTTCCGTTTGCGGCACGACCGGCGCGTCCTGGAGTTCCTCCGCCGGCACGCTCCCGGGCGCTTCCGCCTCGTCCTCCTGGGCCGCCCCGGACATGGGCGACACGGCAAACGCGGCGATCGCGCAGCATGCGGACGGCAGACTTGTTGTTCGGCTCATTTCCCCTCTCCTCGCCGCCATACCGGGCGGTCTCCCGCAATGGTTGGCTGTGTCGCACGATGTTTCAGGCTACTGTGCTGGTAAATTTCTCCCGGGTCAATACAAGCGTGACCGTTTACGGGAATTTCCCCGCCGTTCGGTCCTTGAATCGTCCCTTCCGGTACGACGGCGTGCACGCCCTCGTGGACGGGGAATTCGTCACCATGCGCATCCCCTACCCGCTGGGCTTCTACAGCAAGGGCTTCGAAGGCCGCATCGACGACCCTGACGCCGGCTGGAAAGGCCGCGGGCTGTGGGTCCCCAGCGGCGACCGCACACCCTGGCCGATGGAAGGCGGCCAGGGCACACGCCCGCTGGTGGTTCACTTCCAGGTACGGCCGGATACCCTGGCGAAGTAGTGATAGCAGATAGAAGGCGGGGTCCCAAGCCCTTGAACAGAACAGCAGGAAAATTTGCGTGGAATCCGGCATATGCCGGAGGATTGTGGAGTGATCGGAGGAAAACCGCTGCCCGGACTCACCTGTCCTCCAGCGCGTGCCACACGCGAACGACGATCACCTCACCGTCAAAGAAGCGGTAACGAATGACATAGCCACGTGCGCCAAAACGCACGAAGAGCTCGCGAAAGTCTCGTTCCAAATCCCAGGGACGGCCTTTTTCCGGGAATTCACTCAACGACTCGGCCGCTTCGACAAGCGTGTCGACAGCCCGAACCGCGGCCTGTGGACTATGCGGCTCAATGAAATCGTGCAGCCGCTTCAGGTCATTCAACGCATCCGGCAACCATCGAACACGCGCCATCAATCCGACTCGGATTCGGAAGTCCAGAGACCGGAGGTCAATGCCTTCACATCCTCATGGTTGACAGTTTCGCCGGTGAGCTCGAATTTTTCCCATCGAGCCAACACAAGCCGACGCTCGGCCTCAAGGGCTTCCTCGATCTCCACAAATCGCTCTATCGCGGTCTTCATCAAGTAGTGAGGTGTTCTGTCCCTCGCCTTGCTCAAGGCTTCGAGCCGATTCCGTGTATCTTCGCTTAGTCGCACGTTTGCCATTATCTGCCCGTGTTCAGAAATTTGTTATACAAAGTATCACAACGTGGCACAATTGTCAGTGTTTAGCGCGACTCTGCAGGACATGTGATGTTGCTTGTGTCAGGCCTGGGCGCAAGGCGGCGGAAATTGTCGATCACCTCGACCCGGCAGGTGTCCTGAGTTCGCCAAAAAACGGCGTTGGTGGCGCCCGCGCCCGCTCCCGGAGCATGACTCGGCGCCACCACGCCGGATACATTCTCGCCGAGGAGACGGTCCGCAAGCTTCCAGGTCGGCGGCGTAACGCCGAGATCCGCCAGGCTCTCCCAGCCGCACGCAAGGTCGGCCTGCGCGATTCCCAGCACTTCAAGCACCGGCGAACGGGTCAGGTCCACCATCCTTTCGCAGTCAACGTCATAGGCTACAAGCGTCATTGGTTGCGGTTTGAAGGGAAACGCCTGCTGCGCCTCCGCCCAAGCCGTCATCGGACCGCAGGATGTATACAACGCGGGGGTGCCCACCCGATTGAATCGACCTCCGTGGCGCGCCGCTCCCGCACCGCTCAGCGCAGCACCCGACCACATGGGATGATGCGCCCGATAGACCCGGCCGGTAAAGCGCGCCAGGTCAAGTTGCATCAGGCGTAGCCGCCCTGCGACACCCTGGTCAGATAGGCCCGGAGGGCATCGCCGCGCCCCGCCTTCAGAAGATCTTCAGCCGTCAGGTCTCCGAACGACGGCAGCGGCTGCGACCGAAACCATGCCAGCGCCCGTCCGGGTCCGCCGCACCAGGCGGTTACGCGATTCAGAATCTCAAGCGTTTCCCGGAGCCGTTTCTGGGTGGCGAGACTCCGGACCCGCGACCGCTTCGAAACTGCATCGCGCCTCAACCCGGCGATATTTGCGAGTTCCCTCTGCGTAATGTGGAGTACGCGCGCCAGCTCCTTGGGCGCAACATATCCATCGTCCGTAACCACCTCTCGAATAAAATCGGGTGCTGACACCACATGCCCCTTCTATTGACCTGTTTTAGGGTACAATTATGCGCTCAACCGTGGTTCTTGTAAAATGAGACTGTTGCTTATTGCCCTTTCGGCGCTCTCTGGAATCTCCAACGCCCAGACTGAGCGCGTTACCGTGGCGGTGGCCGCCAACTTCGCCCTGCCCATGGCCGAACTCGAGACGCTGTTCGAGGCGTCCGGAGAGCACGAATTGACGCTGGTGAGCGGCTCCACCGGCCAGTTGTACGCGCAGGTCGTCAACGCCGCGCCCTACGACGTTTTTCTCTCCGCCGACCGGGAACGGCCGCGGCGGCTCACCGAGGCGGGTCTCGGGAACGCGCCCTTTACCTATGCCCTGGGCCGGCTTGCACTGTGGACGCGGGACCCGCAATTCGTCGGCGGCCTGACGGTCAACGCTCTGGCCAACGGCGATTTTCGCCGCCTGGCCATCGCCAATCCGAGTCTTGCCCCTTACGGCGTAGCTGCGAGAGAAGCATTGCAGGCGATGGGCTTGTGGGAGACGCTGCAAGCGAAAATCGTGTTCGGCGAGAACGTCGGACAGGCATTCGCCATGGCGGAAACCCGAAACGCCGAGTTCGGGTTGGTGGCGCTCTCGGCAGCAGTCGCCTATATGGGCGGCACCGCCGATCCGAGCCGTGCCGCGTATGTGACGGTTCCACCCGAGTACCATGGGCCGATCCGCCAGGACGCGATTCTGTTGGACAGGGGCCGCGACAATTCAGCCGCGTTAGCGTTTATCGAATTCCTGCAAGGGATGGATGCGCGCAGAATCATCGCCAGAGCTGGCTTCGAACTGCCTTGATGAGCGGTGTTGTTCCAGTTTGGCGTGTGGCATTATTTCTTTTACTATCGTCGATAGTTAAGGAAAATACGGACGGGCAATGAGCACGATTGAACAGACTGATCGTCACTACTTTCAACAGCACGGACTACGCGCGCAACCGCCCGAGGCCCTGAATGCGGCGTTGAAGGACGCGATAGGGCGTCTTCAGGCAAGTCTCTTCGGTCCTGCGCGATCGGAGTTGACAGCGGCGGAGGTCGCCATGCTCGAGCGCGCGGGAGTTGAGGTGGACCAGCACCCGGGAAACGAGGATTCGGTGTTCCAGTTCGCGACGGAGTACGCCGCGATTCTGACAACGAGCATGACTCCGGCTCAGGTCGCCAATCTGCTTGGCCTCACTCCCGTGCGAGTGCGGCAGATGATCCGTCAGCGCGCTCTCTACGCAATTCGCGTGAACGGCCGGTGGCACGTCCCGACCTTCCAGTTCGACGGCGATGCCCTGATTTCCAACATCGGCCAGGTCAATCAACGGCTGGCGGAATTCGACCCGGTGTCCGCGGTGCGCTGGTATACGTCCGCGGACCCTGAATTGGAGGACAGCTCCGGCCACCTCATGACCCCACTGGAGTGGCTCGGAACGGGCCGCGATGCCCAAGCCGTCATCGAGATCGTTCCCGACAGGTAGAGCCGGCAATAACGCCCGCGAGCTTTGCTCTATCCCCAACTGATCATTGCTGACGCATCGTGTCGAAAGTTCCTCGCCAGCCGAACCCCGCGCGACTGCGCGAGGCCGCACCCGATGTCCTGGTGCTTCCCACGGGCACCGAACTCTGGCGAATCTATTTTCGGGGCGGCGAACACCCTACGTTCTGGACTGAATTCCGCCATGTGGGACCACTGGACTCCCGGTTCGACCACCACGATGGAAAGGAGCCTTCATTTCAGGCAAGGAGCGTGCTCTACGCGGCAGGGAGTCCGGTGACTTGCCTGGGTGAGGCGTTTCAGAAGACGCGCACCATTCACCGTTCGGCGCGTGCGGGATGGCTGGCGGGATTCGAGTTGGCGACGGACATTCGGCTACTCGACCTGATGGGCGGTTTCGCCACCCGAGCCGGGGCATCCATGGGCCTGGTGTCCGGACCGCGATCCGTGAGCCGCAACTGGGCGCGAGGGTTCTACGATGCTTATCCGGCCATACATGGACTGCGGTATCCGTCGTCAATGCACGCTAATCGAGCCGCCTGCGTGCTGACCGATCGCGCGGAGGCTGCCGGTGCATTGCCGTCGCAACCCGGTTTCCACCGGGCACTCGCCGACCCGGCGATGCTGGAAATACTAAGGAATGCCGCCAATGAGCTTGGCTACGCTCTGGGTTAGAAACGACACCCTGCCCGCCAGCGATGCCCGCTTTCTTCACTTCGGCATCCTGTCATTTGCCGACTTCGTAGCCTTACCGAAATTCCGAAGCACCTTCACCGACCGTCGTACGCTTTCCTTCGGACGGGCAATATCGAACGGCAAGCAGACCAAGGGCAAGCCATCGAAGAATGCATAACGCAATTCCCTCGTGAAGTTTCGGTTTCTCGGGTAAACCAGTGCCACCGCATCGCACTCGTAACATTTGCCATAAGCGTAGAGTTGATACATATCATCCTGTTCAATATTGTGTTTATTGTCGGTGATATATTGGTTGACCTCTTTCCATTTTGCATCAAGTATGTATACAACGGTCTGGCCTTTTTCCATGAGTGATATATCGGGCTTCATTGTGAACGCGTCCTTGCCCTCAAACTCGGCCAGTTTTTTCTGCGGCTTTTGGGGACCCACCGCATAAAGGTCTTGGTAACGGCGAAAACTGTCCGTGACGAAGTCCTCGAACACTTGCTCCATTGGAAACAGTAACGACAGATTCGCATGGCGACCAGAAAATGTAGTCAACCCTTGGTTGAACAAAAAGAGTCCAACCCACTGCATCACCGGCCCGTAGTGCCGCATGGTGCGATCAATATGATGCTTCCGCCAGTCGGCGTGAGGATCGGCTGCCTGCGGCACCTCAGCGAACGAGGGCATCAACTGGCGAAGAAGTTTACGATTTTCGCTAGTTAGTACACGAGGTCCGATCCGAGTCAACGCAGTATGGATCAGCCGGTTGGCAGGCCGATTAGCGCTTAATTCGTCGTGCGCGACGAAAAATCGCGCTTGGTTTGCGATGTTGTCAAGAAGTTGTTGGCGAAACAGAATTCTTCCTCTCATATACGGCAAATTCTCTTCTACCGCAATGTAGCGCCTCGCAAGCCCTCGACGTGCCAGCATGTTCACATTGACCAGAAACTGATGAAAAAATATCTCCAGCATGGGAAATCGACGCATGGCGCGGATACTACTTCTTGGTAGCGCTTTAGTTCTTTTGAGCCTACGCCAGCACCGTAGCATCTTCAGGAACATATCCCTTGTTTTCTCGTAATCAGCAGTTTCCCCACCAAGATCGATTTTCGGGAGAATCTCGATCACCGTGCCACGCCCTGTCGTGACAATGCCGACATAATTTCTTGCCTGCAAGCGACCGTTCTTGTGCTTGAACACACTTCCTGCGATTACTTTCAGATCGGCAATGTCCTCTTTTGTCAGAGAATCTTCGACTAGTTTATGTTCCCTGACCGTTACGACACTAGGCATCGTCGGCGTCTGCATTGCCTACCCCTTTGCCCTCGTAGATGCTCCGATACGATTCTGGATCCATCCACCCCTGCTCTTTATCGGGGAGTCTTTCGTAAATGATGTAATCCTCCCCCTGCTCCGTACTTCGGAACAAGTGTTCGGTATTGCGTTCGGTAACGAAACCGTTGTGACCAAGCACGTCCCGTATCTTGAGCCAATCGTCGAAGAAATATTCCTGCAACAGCGGAAAAATCTCGTTACGGAAGGCTTTTGACAATCCTTGCATGTCAGTGACACCAAAGAGGTACGTGTGTCCGATTTGGTGCTCTCGATCCAAGAGGGAGGTAATACGATCGTTCATGACCTTGAGCATTCTCCGGCAATCGACGCCGTCGATATCGTCAGTAATAAGTTCGTGTTCCGGATTTGGCATCATTTCAACGAAGGTGAAGCGCCGCCGCAAAGCCGTGTCTAACAGCTGAATTCCTCGATCTGCCGTGTTCATGGTGCCGATAATGTAGAGGTTGTCTGGAACGGCAAATTGGTCCCCCGAGTACGGAAGCGTAACTTTGGTAGGATCGGTTCCGCCGAGGCGGCGGGAGTCCTCAATAAGCGTGATGAGTTCGCCGAAGATTTTGGCAATGTTTCCCCTGTTGATTTCGTCGATGATTAACACGTACCGGTCCTCTCGATGACGAATGGCATCTTCGACCAACTGCTTGAAAATCCCGCACCTAAGCTCGTACGCAAGACTTGCATCACCCGCTAGTTTCGGGCGAATGCCCTCGACGAAATCCTCGTATGCATAGTTCTGATGAAACGTCACCATTCTGATTCGACCCTGATTTATGAACTCATCGAACCTCGTACGGTCAATATCAGGATTTACGGGTGCACCGTTGATGACCGCTAGCGCATAAGTTACGGTATTCCAAGTCTTACTCGTCCCTGGCGGGCCATAGAGAATTGTGTTGAGGCGATGTGTGGTTTTCCCAGAAGAGTCATTCCGGATAGATTCGACGGAACGCCTTGATCCATTAGGTCTCCTACTATGCCGTTCAAGCAGATCAAAAGTTGGGATGTAAGAATCCGTATTGCGAAATGCACTGTATGTGCCTTCTTGCGCCTCCGAAAATCCGACTATGACTGTTGGCGACGATAGTTGCGCGGATGACTTATTCAGCCAGATAACATGCAATCTTCCGTTATCGTGGTATCCGTCAATGTAATCGTTCTTATAGACAATTCCGATGCCTCGACCGCTCGTTCGGCCAAAGCGAACGAGCACCACATCGCCACGCTGCGGTTCGGAGACCGGATATTCCCTACCCCCTTTCGACCGAGGGCCACCCGTATATATGAAGTTGTTGGGTTCAAAGGCTTCGGGGTCGTCCCGCCAATAATCCGTCTCGTCGTTATAAGCTCTGGTGCTGACTTGAAAACACCGGCTAGCGTTGACCGTCAAATGCCCAGCAGAGCGTAAGTACGCGAACAAGTTTGCTTCATAGAGTTTACAATCTGGAAAAGCACTATTGATCAGGCTAATGCCGTCACAATACTCTCTCCAACTTATTTCCTTTGGTTGCCTGGAGAAAGGCAATACTCCCAGCGAAGTAGTGTGTTTATCTACAGGAAAAAATTCCGAGGGATTTATTAGGAAGAGCGCTTGCGTAAGCTTTGCTGTTCCAACACCACGAAGCCGCAACGCCCGATCAAAGTTGCTGCCGTCCACAGACTCGCGTCCCTTGACTGCATCCCGATACAGCTGCCATAGTAAGTTTGGATCGCCATCTCCTCGATAGTGGAATAGAGTATTGACGGCGGGAGGTGTGGGGAAAATAACTGCATCGTCCAGATCGACTGGAAGTTGTCTTTCCAATTTGAACACGCTTTCTATGCTAGGAAATATTCGCTCCCTGACAATCGAATGTTCTTTACGGCTCGCCAAACTGTAGAAGAACGAGAATGGATCGATATTTTCGTCACTATGTCTCAGCAGCGGCTGAATCTTCTCATCGTCGCGCCACTGAACTTGCTTGGCCGCCTCTACAAGGTATTGCTCACCACCGTCCGCAATCTTCCTGGCAAGTTCCTTGAACCAGGGAACCCAATCGTAAATTTCCTTCACGCGCTACTCCTCCCTGCAGATTCGAGAATTCCCAACAAAAAAAGTAGCCGGAGACGTTCTGATCCTTGGGACAGCCTCCGGGCTTTTGTTCACCCTATATGTTTGCGCTTGATTGGATCCTTAGGACGCAGAACCATGCCGAGGCATAGTGCCGCTGTGCAAACCCAATGAAACTGCTGCTTACCTTGTCGATCTCTCCGGAATCTCCGATTCTTAAGCCAAACCCGTGACCTTAACGATGGTCGCCCATTACCGCTTTTCCGTGGCATAACCGGAAATCCGACCGAACGAACGGATTGCTTGCAGAAGGGGCCCATTAATCGGGAAATGCCGCCCGAAACTCATTGGCAGTATCGCGTATCTGTGCTGCGGCATCGTCGATCACCCGATCTCGTTCGACTCCTGCAGTCAGCCGAATAGGGATGTACAAACTCTCGTCGTCACCATCATGTACATCGGGGACTCGACGGCTGATCTCCGGAGTCGTATAACCGCTGAGGCCAGAAAAGTCACCGGGAACGCCGATAATCCACCACAGCGGAGTTATTTCGTACTTCCGCCACGCTTGAAGGTCCACGCCCATCCATGCGCCGAACCTCCCATGCAAGCGCAAATAGCGTCCTGCGCTGTAATAGCCGTGCGTCGGCCTTAGTCCCTGCGTATCGGCAACTCCATCGACCTTGAGCCGCTCCACGATAGCGTCGATCAAGTCACTGTAGTTGATCATGCGGCGAGCCAAGCCTATGTCCGTGATTTCTTCTCCACGCAACGGCAGGAACGCGTCCACATCCATTCGATCGGCTAATCCACGAAGCTGTAGGATGTCCTGCTCAAGGAAGACATGCCCACTGGCGCTGGCGCCGTGTTGAAGTCTCGCGAGCAAGTGCTGCCAACTCGTGACCGCCAAAATTCGGTTGGCCGTTTGAGCCCGGACAAGATTGTCCTCCCGAAATTCGTTCTCAAGAAGCATGTCTTCATGCGCACACCTGTCCTCCAACTCGTTCCAGATGCTGTGTATCCGCTGCTGCGGCACGACGAACAGGAGCAGGGAGGATGTATCGGCCGGCAGTGCGTTCAGATACGCGACGGGTTGCCTGTCAGTCAGGCCCGCCCAGAACTTGTTCTCGATGAATATCCGCACGGCATCGCTACTATCTCGAATTGTCAGGTCTGGCTGGACACTGCCCTCGCCGTGCGTCTCCTCCGGGGCGATCTGCCCTACTTCAAATCGCTCCAAACCAGCTTGCCGGGCAATTGCGGCCATTTCGTTGGCAACCGCTCCCTCCGCACTCAGGATGTAAGCCAAAGACTGAGTGGCGGCGGGCTCCACGGCTATCGTGATACGTGGAATGAGGTGAGCCAACAGCCCAGTGGTTGGGGGCATAAGCGTATCCATGGGCATTCTCAGTTCGCCCCGGTCACTGAAAGCAATCCGGGATCGTTCGACGGATCGTAATCCGGATTGACCGTGGGCATCTTTGTTCCCACACGTTCCAGGTAGCCCTTCAGTTCGCTGAACATCGCGTCCGCGATTTCCGGGCGGACGCGTGACAGGTCGTTGGTTTCGCTCAGGTCTCCGTCCAGATCGAACAGGTAGGTCCGCTGGGAATCCAGCTCCCAGACCAGCTTGTAGTTGTCCTTTCGCATGGCCGTCTGGGGAGCCACATGCTTCAAGTTTCGATAGGCGCCGTAGTACCAGATCAGTGCCTCGGTGCCGCGCTCCACGGAGCCGGCGCCGCCGTTGCTCAGCACATCGTGCAGGCTGCCGCCGTCCTGGTCTTCCGGGAGAGGAATCGAGGCTCCCACCCAGTCGGCGATGGTGGGAAAGAAATCGTAACCGATGGCCGGCACATGACTCTCGCTGCCCTCGGCGATACCCGGCCCGCGAACGAACAGGGGCACCCGGATTCCGCCTTCCCAGACGTGCGTCTTGCCCCTGGCCAGCGGGCCGTTGTTGGTCACGCCCCCGACGATCTCGCCGCCGTTGTCGGACGTGAAAATGACGTAGGTATCCTCGGCAATGCCAAGTTCATCGAGCCGGTCGAGGATTCTGCCCACGCCATCGTCCAGTTCGGCAGTCATGGCCGCGTAGAAGGTGTTCGTGTGCTGACGGCTGTCCATCTCACGGAACCGGTCGATGGTTTCCGGCATCGCCAGAACGGGCGTGTGCACGGCGTAGTACGAAAACTGCGCGAAGAACGGCCGTTGGGCCGCGACCTGCTCTTCGATGAAGGCGAGTCCGTCGTCGGTGACTTCGGCAGTTCGCTTCGGATCCGGCATGCCCGACATGCCCGGCGAGTTGGTGGTAATGCCGTGGTGCGCATCGTATCCGTGGCGGTCCGGCGAGCCCCCGCCCATGTGCCACTTGCCGAAGTGCCCGGTCGCATAGCTCGGGTCGTGCTGCTTGAGGTATTCGGCGATGGTGACCTCTTCGTCGGGGATATCGCTGATCGGAAGCGGCACGAGCAGGGGCTTGTTCACGTAAAAGTTGGCGTAGAAGCCCGGCATTGCCGGCCTGCCCTGTACATTGGGAACAACGTCGATGATGTCCGTGGCGCCCAGGCGCGCCGCTGTCTTGCCGGTCTGGATGCTCATGCGGGTCGGAGAGCAGTTCGGCGCCGGCGCATAGGCGTTGGAGAAACGCATGCCCTCGGCGGCCAGCCGCTCAAGGTTCGGTGTCAGGTACAGGTCGCTGACGGATCTGGGAACCCGGCTGTCCATCTGTACCGACGAACCGGTCCAGCCTTGATCGTCCGAGAGGATGAGCACGATGTTCTGTGCCGTTGCGGAACCGAATACCAGTAGCGAGCAGGCAAAAACGAATGCCGGTATAGCCAGACGTGTTCTCATGAGCCGATCCTCATTCCTGATAGGCGCCTAACACTAAGGCGGCCGTCGACGCGACGCAAGAACGATTGTGCACGAGATCTCAATCGGTGTTAGCGTAGCCGGACTTGATCCTTCCAGCCGTCAGCGGAGACTCTGCGAGCCATGAAACTCTCAACCGGAATCGGGCTACCCACAATCGTCGCCGCCGTCAGCATGACGGGTTGCGACATGGGCGGCCCCGACACCCAGACCCTGGAAACGGCCCCCACCGCGGACCCGCGCCCGAACATTCTCCTGATCGTCACCGATGACATGGGCTATACCGATCTGGGATCGTTCGGCAGCGAGATTCCAACGCCGAATCTGGATGAGCTGGCCTACAGCGGCGTGCGTCTGACCAATTTTCACGCCGCGCCCGTCTGCGCACCCGCACGGGCGATGCTCCTGTCCGGAATGGACAATCACGAGGCCGGGATCGGGTCCATGGACATCAAGCGCTTCTTCGACAACGGCACCGAGCCCGATCAGACGGCCCGCGGCTACGCGCAGCCGGGTTACGAGGGCTACCTGAGCCACCGGGTCGCGGCCTTGCCCGAGGTCTTGCGCGACGCCGGATACCACACCTACATGGCGGGGAAATGGGACCTGGGCCGGGCCCTGGTGGACGAAACCAACCCGGCGGGCCGCGGCTTCGAGTCATCGTTCGTGCAGACGACGGGCACAACGGTACACCTGAGTCCGGCCGACGGCGGCGCCCACGGCGGCATTCGCAGGGCCGACCCGCTCGTTTTCCGGGAAAACTGGGACGTGGTGGCGAGTTTGCCGGAGGACTATTTCTCAACCCGGGTTTACACAGACAAGATCATCGAGTACATCGAGGCAAACCGGGACGACGGCCGACCGTTCTTCGCCTATCTGGCACTGACTGCACCGCACTGGCCGCTGCAGGTTCCGGACGACTGGCTCGACCGGTTTGCCGGCCAGTACGATGACGGTTACGACGCAGTCCGCGACCGGCGCGTGGAACGCGCCCGGGAACTCGGCATTCTGCCTCCTCACGCCGACATGGTGAATTACCCGCGTGGCTCCACACCCTGGGCCGAACTGGACGAAACCGCCCGCGTCGAACAGGCGCGACTCATGGAAATCTACGCGGCCATGGTCGCCAACATGGACGTCCACATCGGCCGCCTGACCGAGTATCTGCGCGATTCCGGTGAATTCGACAACACCTTCATCCTGTTCATGTCGGACAACGGCGCCTCCGGCAGCGCGCCCGAATCGTTCGCCGAAGGTTACGACAACAGCCTGGCCAACATGGGCAGACGCGATTCGTTCATTGAATACGGTCTGGGCTGGGCGGAGGCGGGCACGGCACCCTATCGGGACGTCAAGGGATCCGTGGCCGAAGGCGGTGTGCTGGCGGCCGCATTTGCCGCCCATGCCACCCTGTCAGACACCGGTGGTATTTCCCGGGAATACCTCACCATGCAGGACGTCATGCCGACGCTGCTGCAACTGGCGGGCGCCGAGCCTCCGACTGGCGAATACAACCATCGGCCGGTACTGGCCATGCGCGGCAAGTCCTTCCTGGACCACCTTCAGGGCGGCGCCAGCCCGGTACACGAACCCGACGAAGCCATCGGCTGGGAACTGCACGGTCTGCGCGCCCTGGTCCGCGGCTCCTGGAAACTATTGTGGATACCCACAGAGGACGAGGAAACCCGCTGGGAGTTGTTCGACCTGGACAGCGACCCCTTCGAGCGCAACGACCTGTCCTCGCAGCGCCCCGATCTGACGCAGGAATTGATCGGGGAATGGTTCCGGTACGCCGAGGACGTTGGGGTTGCCATCAGCGAATGAACGGGGCGGCGGACGCCGGACGACAGGGCGCGCCGGTCGCCCGCTACCCTTGATCGCCGATAGTCGAGCCTGAAGTCAGTGTTCCCGATACGCGACGACAATCCCCAGATTCTCACGCCGTATACGACCTACGCGATCATCGCGCTCAACGCCCTGGCGTGGATCTTTGTGCAGGGACTGGGCTCCAACCCCGTCCTCGCCGGTTCCATCTGCCAACTGGGCCTCATTCCGGGGGAACTTCTGCAGACGGTACCGGCCGGAACGAGGTTTCAGGTCGGTCCAAACAGCATCTGCGTTCTGGGCGATGCCTCAGTCTGGCATACGCCACTGACATCAATGTTCCTTCACGGCGGCTGGTTCCACCTCATCGGCAACATGTGGTTCCTGTGGATCTTCGGCAATAACGTGGAGGACTCCATGGGTCACGCTCGTTTCGCCGCGTTCTACGTGCTGTGCGGACTGGCGGCAGCGGCGGCGCAGATCATCTCGAACCCCGATTCGGCAGTACCCATGGTGGGCGCCTCCGGCGCCATCGGCGGCGTGATGGGCGCCTACATCCTGCTGTATCCCCGGGTGCACGTTCACATGTTGATCTTCCTGGGCTTCTTCATCACGACCATTGCCGTTCCGGCGGTCCTGATGCTGGGCTATTGGCTGCTCATCCAGGTCCTGAGCGGTTTCGCCACTCTGGGCGCGCAGGGCGGCGGCGTGGCGTTCTGGGCGCATGTGGGCGGGTTTGTCGCCGGGGCCGCACTTATTTTCCTGTTCAGGGATCGCGAACTATTGCGTCGCCATCCCTACCATGGGTGGCGCCAGCGCCGCTCTCCCACGCGCAACTGGCGAAAAATCGACCGCTGGTAGCAAGAAGCCTACAGGCCCGCCAACTCCAGCAACTCCGGTTCGTACTGAGCCCGCGCCTCGGCATAGAGCGGCTGAATGGCGGCAACGAACGCGTCGACTTCTTCCGGCGTCAACTCGACGATCTCCCCGCCGGCTTCCCTGATCGCCGCGGCGGCGTCGGTTTCTTCGCCGTCCTTCAGGCTTCGCTGGAAGGCCACGGCGTCGGTCACGGCATCGCGCAGTTCCGTCTGCAACTCCTCCGGCCATGCGTCGAACGTAGGCCTGTGTACGAAGATCGGGCGGGAAATGTAGGAGTGGCTGCTGGCGGTATGGAACCGATGGTAATTGTGGACGCCGTAGGTCACCGTGTTGGCGAAGGGATTCTCCTGGGCGTCGAGGGTGCCGCCGACGATCTGCTCGATGGCCTCGGACAGGTCCATGATCTGCGCGTCGGCGCCCAGCAGTTCGAAGGTGCGGGCATGCACCTGGCTGGGCAGAACCCGCATGAGCAGGCCTTCCAGGTCCGCCGGCGAGCGGATTGGGCGCACCCGGTTGGACATGTGACGCAGGCCGTTCTCGAAGTAGCCGAGAATGCGGTAGTCGGTCCGCGCCTCGATAGCCGTAGTCAGCACGCGCCCCAGTTCCCCGTCCATGGCGCCACGGGCGCTCCGGTTGTCCCGGAACAGGAACGGCAGGTCCACGAGGCCAAGCTCGGGCACGCGGTCGGTCAGGTAGCTGCTGGACTGGTACCCAAGGGTCAGGATGCCCTCCTCTACAAGCCAGAGAATATCCAGCCCCCGGTAACCCAGGTCGAGTATGTTGTAGACGTAACGGACTTGCACCTCGTCCCCGAAGCGGGCCTCAAGCCGGTCGCCCATACGCTTCAACGCCAGGCTGAAGCTGGTTGTGGACGGTCCGTAGCCGGCCATGATGATTCGGATGGGCCCATCCCCGGAACCGCTCCCCTGAGCCCGGGATGAGGTCGTCAGCAAGCTGCCGGCGGCGGCACTGGCTCCCAGAGCCGCCGATGTCTTGAGAAAGTTCCGTCTGGACATGAAATCACTCCACCCTGCCAATCGTTCGTCAGCGCAATGGCAGAATTCTAGCCGGAGCGGACCTTGGGAGCGATACCCCCTCGCCCTGGCGCGTGTCGGTCTCCCGGGCGACACTCATCAGCGACTGGTAGAAGGCCTTTGCGGCAGGGGACAGCGTCGTGTGGGCGCGGATCATCACGTGGAGCGTGCCGGGGATGGTCTCGTCGTGCTGGTCGATCAATTCCGAAACCGGCAACAGCACCACCTGCGTTTTCACTTCGGGTCGCTCCAGTTCCAGCAGTGGCGCCAGCCCAAGACGGTCGCTGCCGACGACCACGGACGACATGACTTCGAACGAGTTGGTATCGATACTGTCGGCCGGTAAACCTCCCCCCGTCTCGACCAGGAACTGTTCCAGCCATTTGCGTTGCGGCGTATGGGCCGGCGGTGTGATCCACTTGCACTGCGACAATTGCGCCGGCGTAACGGCTTCCAGGTTAGCCAGGGGATGCCCCTCGCGTGCGAAGACGAAGAACGGCGCTTCCATCAGAGGGAGAAAGATCACATCGGGGTAATCGGAAGAGGCATAGCGCGTCCCCACGATCATATCCAGGTCGCCGGCCCGGAGAGCGAATTCCAGAGCCGGGAAGTCTCCGTCCCGGACGCTCAATTGCAGGTGCGGATGTTTCGACAGCACGCGGTTGATGGCGATCGGGATAACGGTCTTGGTCGGCGGCAGCGTACCGATCCTGACGCGCCCTCGCGGGACATCGTCGATGCTGTCAAGCTCTTCAACGGCGTGCGTGATCTCGGCGAATGCAACTTTCACATGGGTCAGCAGGATCCTGGAGAAAGGCGTCGCGTCCAGGATACCGACCGAAGTCCTTTCAAACAGCGCGACACCGAGCTGTTCCTGAAGTTCGTGGAGGGAGCGGTAGACCGACTGGGCAGTCACCCCGAGACTGTCCGCGGCACGTTTCGCGTCGCGGCACTCGTGCAAGGCGATAAAGGCAGCCAGGCGTTGATTGCTGACTTCCATGCGAAACAGGGGCAGATTCGAATCTCGATCCGGATGCTCGACCATGTTCTTGTAGGCCGCACGCGCGCGGTCGTATTCCCGGGCAGCCGTTTGAAGGCGTCGCAGCAGAATCCTGCCGTGCGCCGTCGGGAGCATTCCGGATCCCGTGCGATCAAACAGGGAAACACCCAGATTCTTCTCGGCTTGCGTGACCGCCTTGGTGATGGCGGACTGGGACCGGGAGAGCATTGCGCTCGCGCGAGTCACGCTGCCCGTTTCGCCGACGAGCAGGACCGCCTTGAGCTGCTTGAGGCCCAGCGAGTGAGGACTGGTGGATGTCATGTCCGCTACGCTTCGCTCCCGCGAAGCGAGCTCCTGTATGGCAGGCGCGGCGATCGATCCAGGACTTGCATGCTTCGGGGTTGCCTGTTTGCCTTCAGTCCTCAATCAACGGAGGCTGCGGCCCGACCACCGACTCCAGCGCCTGGTGCGCACAGGGCTCGTCGCCGCCGAAAAAGCCGCCGACGCCAATGGCGCCGATCAAGACGCCGTCCGCGATAATGGGCAGGCCGCCGGTCACAAGATAAGTGCCGTGTTTCAGGATCATCGATTCGCTGCCGGTTCGATCGTATCTGTTTCGTGCGGCATGGCTTGAGACGCGATAGTAGAGCGCGGTCTCGGCCTTGTATTGGGCCGTGTCGATGTTGACGGGATTGTGCCCGTCCATGCGATAGGCGTAGACGATGTTGCCGGCCGGGGCAACGATGACGACGCTCACCCGCCGATTCTGTTCCTGCGCCCATGCAACGCAGGCTTTCGCAATGCGCTCGGCCGTTTCCACCGAAATCTCGTAGGGCATCAGCGTCGCCTCCGCATCTTCGGCGGATATCGTGAAGGCATCGAGGTCCTGCCCCCAGGTCATGGGCGAAAACAGTGCGCCCAGTATTGCCAGCGATGCGCCCCGGGCTCGTGCACGAAACAGTTTGCTTACTCTCATAGCGTTCTCCATACAAGTCTTTCAGTTCAACGGGTTGAAAAGATCCCAGCCTTCCGCTTCGACGCACCCCGGCGGCAGTATCTGGTTGCCGGACGTCACTCTTCCTCGTCCTGGACAGCGAAGTTCACGCCGCCGATAGGAAAGCCGATCGGCCAGTTTTCCTGGTATCCCTCCGATCCGGGCGCACCCGGGCTCGGTTCCCGGTAACGGTACAGGTAGTCCCACATGGAAATCACGTTGGCACGCAGCCAGGGCTCGTAGTTCCCGTAGTCGGAGAAGTCCTCCATGGTGACGCGCTCGACGATCTCATAGATAGTCGCGCCGGCAAGCATTTCATCGTAAACGCGCTCCCTCAGCGCCATGGTCCACTCGCGGAAATAGACGAAGGACTGCTGATCGGCGAGGCCCGCGTGACCGGGAACGACAATGTCCACGTTATCGAGCTTCGACAGCTCGTACAGCGCATCGATGACGCCGTCCACGTCGGAGTCGCGGAAGTCCGGCAGGCCCAGCGACTTGCCGGAGCGCACGATGTCGGTCGCTACCAGCACACCTTCTTCCGGGAAGTGCACCTGGATCAGGTTGTCGCTGTGGGTCTTGCCGAAGTAGTAGAGCACGGCGCGGTGGCCGCCGAGAAAGATCTCCATTTCGTCCTCGAACACCACGTCGGGCATGGACGTATTGCGATTCTCCCGGATGAGGTGTTCGCGGATGTTGCGATGCCCGATGGTCACTGCCGTGTCGTCGAAGACCTGCAGGCCGCAGATGTGCATCTCGTGGTCGTGACTCAGAATGACGAATTTGACCGGGACGCCGAAGCGCCGGTCCAGCTCCTCCTTGAGCCACTCCATCCCGCTGCCGGAACAGGTGGAGTCCACCATGATGATGCCTTCGTCGGTCACCAGAAACGTATTCGATGTCGGGCCGCGCCGATACACGTTTTCGGTGAGTTGGACAATCGTGTCCGCGCCGACGCCCCCCATCCCCTGGGCGAACGCGGTATGCCAAGACAGGCCGCACAATGCAGCAAGAAAAATCATCTTCGCAGTCGTTCTCATCGTTTTTCTCCATTCTGATTCTTGTGTCCCGGTGAATTGCCTGGCGGCATGCGGATTCCCCGTCAAAGCAAGCCCGCCCGGACGGGCGCAACGGCGTCGCGAAGCTCTTCGTAGACCGCGCGGACGTCCGGCTCAAGCCCGTCCACGCCGTCTGCGAGGAGATCGTTCGACTCGCGAGGGTCGTTCAGAAGGTCGTAGAGTTCGTACGACTTGACTCGATCGTCACGCCCGCACGGCACCGGATCGTCAAGCGTCGGTTGAGGCCCGACGATGCAGATGAAGCTGCGATTCTCGTCCAGTACCGTAGCTTGCATCAGCTTGTAGCGGCCGTTGCGAATCGCCGTGGCCTCCCGGCCGCCAAAGGCGGGCTGCTCGTGGACCCAGGGATTGCCCGCAGCGGCGCCACCCTCCCCGAGCAGATATTGGCGTCCCGGTACGGGTTCTCCTCTCAGCGTGGCCGTCAGGGAACGCCCGTGGATCACGATCTCCGGCGGAATGGACGCCGGTACGCCGTCCGGTGTCAACTCCGCCCCCGCCAGATCGAGCACGGTCGAGAAAATGTCGCTGGTGTGCACAAGTGCGCGGGAACGGCTGCCCCGATTGTCGATACCCGGGCCCGCGATCACCAGGGGAACGTGGATGCCGCCCTGGTAGATGCTTCCCTTGCCGCGTCGGCCGGGCACGACGGCCGGGTCGGAGAGGGATGCGATCGTGCCGTTGTCGCCCACAAAGATCACCACCGTCTCCTCGAGGTCCACCGCCTCCAGCAACCGGCCGATCTCCGTATCCATGGCCGACACCATGGCGTCGAACACGAGCCGGCCACCCACCGGATCCCCTCGTTCCTGAAACCAGAACCCGGCTTCGTAACTGCCGAAGTGAGCTTCGATGCGCGCTTGCAGCGCCGTATCGACCAGGTGTTCCGGGGGTAACTGAAGCGGCGTGTGAGGCGTCTGGAATGCAAGCCACAGGAACCACGGCGAATCCGCCCGTTCCGAGAGCCAGCCAAGTGACTGATCCACATCCCAGGTGGTCATGTAGTTGCCGTGCAGGCTCTCCGGTACGGGCGCCGGACTTGGGCTCACGGGAAACGTCACCTCCTCGCAGTCCGGAGCGCACCGCCAGGTTTCCAGAGTGCCGCCCCAGTAGGCCGCAATCGAGTCCTCGTCCGCTCCGGCGCCGGCGCCGAAGCTGCGCGGCCGGCCGGCAAAGAAGTCGTACCCGGCCAGAACGGGGCCGTCTCCCGTACGGGTCAGGTGCCACTTGCCCACCATGCCCGTGTCGTATCCGAGCCTGCCCAGTTCCCTGGGCAGGTAGTGCGGGTAGTCGAGCCGATCGACGAGTCCCTCCAGGGGCGGCGTGATCACGCCTGTCACCCCGTTGAGAGAGCCGAACTGACCCGTGATCATGGTGGCCCGCGTCGGTGAACAACTCGGCGCCGACCACGCGTTTTCGTAGGTCACGCCCCCACGGGCCAGCGCCTCGATCACCGGAGTCGGCGGCACATGCTCACCGGAGACGTACAACGATGATTTGTCGAAGCCGTAGTCGTCGGCGATGATCAGCAGTACGTTCGGCGCGGCACCGGCCCATCCGCCCCAGCCCAACAGTACCGTCGCCGACACGAAGCCGAAGCAGGCCGCTCCCGAATTCATGCATCGCTCCTGCACGAAGTCCTCAGGTTCGTGCCCGCCGAGTGGAAGGCCGCCCGGTCGGTTCAGGCCCGCGAATGATCGAACACTTCATCTTCACGGCTACTGCCGGTCCGGGGGAAGCTCGCAGTTGAACGGCTTGACCTCCCGGCCGGGTATCCAGGTCCAGTGGACCTCCAGGGGCACGGGCTCGGTGTAATTCACCGGATCGATGAGTTCGGCGGCCCAATTCAGATCCGTCCCGTCCTCGCTCAGGATGAACCGTTCGTTGATGACCACATCCTCGCTCTGGGGCGTACCGACGTCATCGACGTAGCCCCATTCGATATCCCGTGTTTCCACTACGAGCGTGTTGCCCTCCCAGCGACCGGTGGAGCGTCCCATTCGCGGCTGCGACGGTTCGCCCTCGCCATCCAGGTAGAAGATGCGTTCTCCGTCCCATTCTTCCAGCCGCATGACGATCGCATCGCCCCGGTCTTCGAAGGCAACGGGATAGGGGTTCGCCATGACTGTCGGCATACCGGGCGGAATGCAGTCCAGCGCCGGATCCTCCTCCGGGTCCCACAGGGCCTGAGTCGCCCGCCCGGCCTCGGTGAGCGGATAGCCGCCGGACCCGAGATTGCTGGCCAGGGGATTCGCATAGGTGAGCGGCAACCAGACCCTGAAGATGTCCGCGCGTAAGGACGGGTCTGTGCTGTCGGCCTCCTGCTGCGCGCTTTCCGTGATGCCATAGCGGCTGCGGGGCGGCACCTGCAGGAGCACTTCCCGGCCGTCGGGCAGGATGAGCGTGGTCGCGAACATGGCCGTCAGCCCGTTGCGCCCCATGCGCCCGACCACGCCGACGCTGTCGCCGACCGCCACCAGGTCGCGGGTGATGCCGAGACGCTCCACCGTATTCACCGAACCGAACTCGATCTCCCACTCCTCTTCCTGCCCGTCTTCGCCGGTGCGGCTCAGGAGCAGGCGCACATGGGGATTGCGCCAGAAGACGTCGGTGATCTCGCCTTCGATGGTGCCGTTGAGATTGGGGTCGTAACGTCCCGTGGCTGCATGATGAGCGCTTGCGCAAAGGGCTCCCAGCGCGGCCGCCGGAAGAATGCCGAATTGAAGTAGACGCATCCCCCCCCCTATTGCAGCACGAATTTCTGCACGCGTTTTCCGGTGGAAACTTCTCCAGTATATATGTTGCCCTCGGAGTCGCTGGCGATTCCGTCGATCCAGTAAAACTGTCCGGCGTTACGCCCCGGGCTGCCGAACTGCCCCACGTACTCTCCGGTGAACCGGTCGTGAATCCAGACGCGGTGATTCGTGCCGTCGGCGACGAACACGTATTGCTGATTTTCGTCGTGGGAGAAGGCCAGGTTGTAGGTGGAACCGCACATGGCCAAATCGGGGTTGCGCGGCCCGCCGCAGATCGGCCCGCGGGCGGGCGTATTCGGCGCAACCATGAACTCGAATACATGCTCGCCGGCCCTGGTGAACACCTGGACCCGATTCATGCCGCGCTCGCAGACGTAGACCAGTCCGTCATCGGAAATCATTACGCAATGGACCGCCGGTACGAAACCGTCCATGTCCGGAGGCGGTCCCCCGTCCCATTCGTACGGCGGGACCGGACCGTTGTCGATTTCGCTCAACGGCTTGCCGCGCCCTCCCCAGCCGCGCTTGTACTCGCCGTTGTCCATGTCGTAGACCAGCACGCGCTTGCCGTTGTCGAGGACGTAGATCTCCCGTTCTTCCTCGTCCAGGGCAAAGTTGAAGATCCCGTTTCTGAGAACCTCCGTCTCCTGGTTGTCCTGGAAGTTGCGCGGCAGGGCGCGCTCGCCCGGCGCGGGCTTCGGGCCGCGGTGCGGGAAGTCCCAGAGGAACTCGCCTTCGCGGGTAAACTTCAGCAGTCCTTCACCCTGTCCGAGGCCCGAGACCCAGACATTGAACTCGCTGTCGACGATGACGGTCTGGGGGCTTGCGGGCCACAGCGGATGATGGCCCGGGCCGCCCCAGGCGTTGATCACGTTGCCCTCCGGGTCGAACTCGATGATTTCCGGCGTGGGCACGCAGCAGTCGCCCCGGGGCGGATCGAACGCCGCCATGGACTCGTCCGCCTGCATGTCCCTGCCGCGGCTGATGATCCAGACGTGATCGCGGTCGTCCACGGTCATCGTGGGCACGCCCTGAACGAGCCAGGCATTGGGCAGCGGCACCTTGGGCCAGAAGGGATCGACCCGATACTGCGGGACCGGCACGTCCTGGGCAAGTCCGTTCGAAATCCATGCGAACGAACAAATTGACGCGGCAATGACCGCGGCCGAACAGCGATTCTTCATCTCCTGGCCTCCTGGTAATTCAATTTCTGCAAGCGTCCGGCCCATCTTATTCCGCCGAGAGATGCATGGAGCTGATTTCGGGATCGCACGGCTCGTTCACGAACTCGCGGTCCGGTTCCTTGCGCAAGACACCGTTGCTTGTCAGCGGCTCCGTCAGATATACGGGATCCGTAATTTCATAGGAATAGTTGATGGCGAGACCGTCGGCCTGCAGTTCCAGGCGGCCGCTGACGTTCTTCTGATCGCTGGAATCGAGTCCCCGGCCGAGCCCCCACTTCGTGGCGAGGTAGTTCGTGACCTCAAAAGTGATCGTGCGATCGTCCTCGGTCCGGCCGATGGCCAGCCCCTGGCGGCTCGGCGGCTGATCCTGCGGAGCGGCGGATGCATCCAGCCAGATCGCGTTTTCTTCGCCGACATTTGTGTGTTCACCGACAATCGCGAGGCGATCATCGTAGCGGTCGATTCGGATGCCATACGGACCGCCGCCGATGGGCAGGCCGCCCTGCTCGCACTGGTACGAGGGATTCTCCGACTCGTCATACGCCGCCATGACGGCCTCGCCCGCCGCTGTCAGCGGCATGTCCGCCTGCGGGTCGAAGAACGCGCCGGTGCGCAGATTGACCCCGCTCAGGTCGGCCCGCCAGTTGCCGGAGAAATCGGTGGAAGGCTCGGCGTCGACCGCGCTGCCGCCGCGGCCGGACCCGGGTGGCGCCCCTGCCCCGCCGCCGCCGGTGCGCAACTCCGCCGGAATGGCGTTCGGGGTGAAGCCGGCCAGCGGTGTACCGTCGGCCAGGACCAGGTACTCCACCAGGGCGAAGTTGCGCTCCGTGTTCTGGTCGGGGAATGCCGCGATCAGCATTTCGTCGCCCACCTGGATGGAGTCGCGGGCCCAGCCGAGGCGCACGACGCCCGGAATGGAGTGGCCTTCAATCAACCAGTTCTCACCGTTCTCCAGATCCACTCGCCAGTAAATGTGGGGATTGGCCCAGTTGAACTCGGTGACCGTGCCGCGCATCTCCACGAGATTGTCGAGCTGGAAGTTCGCCCGGGAGTGGTGAGCGAGTCCCGAGTGGCTGACTACGACCAGGATTGTGAATAAAGTCGTCCTATATATGCGCATGATGCGAATCCCCTACACATGTAGAGACATGGATGCAAATGCACGCCTCCAACGTCAACTATAGGCGCAAGAAACAACTATTGGGCCTGACATTTTTGAGAATTGGCATGAAAACCGTGTACCGAAGCCGGTCCGGGTCGTTTGCATTCAGTCTCTTTTATTCCGCGGAGAGGTGCAGGGAGCTGATCTCGGGATCGCACGGCACGTTCACGAATTCACGGTCCGGTTCCTTGTGCAATACGCCGCTGCGCGTCAAGGACTCTGTCAGATAAACCGGGTCTGAAATGACATAGGAGTATTCGATTTCGGTACCGTCTGACTGCAGTTCCATGCGGCCGCTGACGTGCTTCCGGTCGCTGGAATCGAGTCCCCGGCCGAGCCCCCACTTGGTCGGGGCGTAGTTCGTCACTTCAAAGACGATCGTGTCGCCCTGCGCCTGTCCGATCGCCAGCCCTGACGGACTCGGCGGCTGATCCACCGGCGCCGCCGCCGGGTCGAGCCAGATGGTGTAGGTGCTGCCCCAGGTTCGCAACTCGCTGGCGAATTCCAACCGGTCTGCGTGGCGGTCGATTCGGGTACCGTACGGACCGCCGCCGAGCGGAAGGCCCCCTGCGTCCTCACACGCGTACCACGGATTCTCGGCCTCGTCATACGCGGCCATCACGGCTTCGCCCGCCGCTGTCAGCGGCATGTCCGCCTGCGGGTCGAAGAACGCACCGGTGCGCAGATTGACCCCGCGCAGGTCGGCCCGCCAGTTGCCGGAGAAATCCGTGGAAGGCCCGCCCGGGTCCCCGGGTCCCCGTCCGCGTGCCTGGCGCAGAGGGGCGCCGGCGCCGCCATCGGCACGCAATTCCGCAGGAATGGCATTGGGCGTGAATCCGGCCAGCGGCGTGCCATCGGCCAATACCAGGTATTCGACCAGGGCGAAATTGCGGTCCGTGTTCTGATCGGGGTACGCCACGACCAGCAGTTCGTCTCCCACCTGGATGGTGTCGCGAGACCAGCCGAGGCGGTTCACGCCCGGAACCGAATGGCCCTCGATCAGCCAGTTCTCACCGTTCTCCAGATCCATCCGCCAGTAGATGTGCGGATTGCCCCAGTTGAACTCGGTGACCGTGCCGCGCACTTCAACGAGATTGTCGAGCTGGAAGTTAGCCCGGGAGTGATGGGCGAGTCCCGGGTGGCTGACTATGACCAGGATTGTGAATAAAGCCGTCCTAAATGTACGCATGATGCAAATCCCCTCCACGTGTGGAGACATGCGTGCCAACGCGTGCCTCCAACGTCAACTATAGGACCAAGATACAACCAAAAGGCCTGAATTTTTTGAGAATAGGTACGAAAACCGCGTATCGAAGCCCGTGCACCGGATTTTTCACGCAATTTTGCAAGAATTTCAACCCGTCCTGGTCTGTATCGGGGCTATGCTTGGTACCTCTCTGACGCGGGGAAATGCCATGTACCCTGTTACGTTAAACAAGTGTAGCGCCGGTTTTTTGGTCCTTCTGTGCGCCTTGATCATGCCGTTGGGCGCGCCCCATGCCCAGGACGATGCCTTGATCGAAGAGGTAATCGTTACCGGCTCCAGGCTGCTCGATACGGAGTCATCCGTATCGCCGGTCACCGTTATCGGCACGGAGGACCTTCTCGAGCGTCCCGCGGACAGTGTCACTGCCTATCTCCAGGAAAACCTGACTTCCAATTATTCGGTGCCGGACCTGAACCGGGAGAGCATCAATAACGGCGCCATCCGCAATGGCGGAAATCGCCAGACCAGCGTCGATCTCCGTGGACTGGGCAGCCAGAACACGCTGGTCCTGATCAATGGAAAGCGTACGATCGAGTACCCGTCCTTCAACCGGAACGATGGCTGGCGAACGGTAGACCTGAATTCGACCCTGCCCGCCATCGCACTGCGCAATATCCAGGTACTCAGCGACGGTGGAACCGCCATTTACGGCTCCGATGCGGTCGCGGGTGTCGTCAACGTGGTGCCGGACTACCAGTTCGAGGGTGCGCGCGTCCAGGTTCGCAGTCTTTCCCATGCGTCCGCCATCGGTAGCCCCGACAGCACGATCTCGGCGATATTCGGAGGCGGCAATGACGATACGCACGCCATCATCGCGGCCGAATACCGGACCGCGGACTGGCTCGATATCTACGAGACGGAGCAGGCTCTGTCGTTTACCGACCCAAGCGAATATCCCGAATGGTGGAACGACCCGGTCAACCAGGTTGAGACCGGCATGTATACGTATGTTCCGGTTTATCAGCGCGCTGACGGCACCTACGCTATAGCCTTTGCCCGTCGCGGGCGGGCCGTCATGCCGCGATCCAGTACTTTCGCCGATCCGCTTTGCGGGGATAGCGCTGCGCTTGGACTGGATCCGATCAGCGTGGGGCAAATGATCACTCCCGCCGGCGGCCACACGATCGGTACAGGTCGCGGTGCCGTGCCGACCCTGCAGGGCAGTACCCGTTGCCAGCCGTACCAATACGGACACACCAATCTCACCTCGCAGATCGACCGCGATCAGATGAATGTATTCACCGCAGTGACCCACGACTTCAGCGATAACCTGCGATTTACCGCCGAGTTCGGATACAACACGCGCAGGCAGATCGACTACGATCCTTACCTGCGTGGTGACCAGTGGATTCGTCGCGGCGGCACCATTACCGACCTGGACCGCCAATTGATCATGCCAACGGACCATCCCGCGATTCAGTACTACGTGGATGCCCACGGGCTGGTCATTCCGACCAGCGTCACAGACCAATCGGCAGGGCCACCGCGGATTCAGCAAATCGCGGGCATTGCGCCAACTGAAATGGCGTTTGCTTCTTTCAACAGAACGCTTGAGGGGTTCAACAACTTCGAGCAGATTCGCGGCGCGTTCGATCTCGAATGGGCCATCAACGACGACTGGACCCTGGATATCGGTTACGTCCTGGCGGAGAACTCGGTCGAGAACAGCCTCAACCGCATGCACATGGACCGTGCCCGGCGTGCGCTCATGGGGTACGGCGGCATCGAGTGTTCACCCACAGCCGAGCTCAATCCGGGCATTGCTCCGGGATCGACCGGATGCGAGTACTGGAACCCCACCATGTCGGCCGCGCTACCCAACGCGGAAGCCCTGAGTCTCGCAAATTCCGACGCCCTGCAGCGCTGGATGACCGTTGCGGATACCTCGACTTTCACATCCGATTTCGAGGATATCTCCGCCATTCTTTCCGGCACCTTGCCATTCGAACTGGCCGGCGGACCTGTTGGCGTGGCCGTTGGCGTGGGGCAGCGTTCCGATACGATCGACGTGCGGCGAAGTCACTTCACCAGCGAGGCGGCGCTGGCCGCGCAGGAAATCGGCGCGACCGATATCGCCGGTGAAATCACCAACGACTCGATGTTCTTTGAACTGGTGCTACCGGCGACCGATACCCTGACGATCCAGGTGGCAGGCCGGCAGGAGGAGTCCAGCGTAGGATTCGAGTCGTTCGACCCGAAAATCGGCATCAACTGGGCCGCGACCGATGCCATCACCGTTCGCGGTTCCTGGGGAACCTCGTTCCGATCTCCCACCATCATCCACTCCGAAGACATCCTGATCCAGGAACGTCGATTCATGTTCACCGAGGACATCGACATTCCGCGTATCGGTATCACGGGCAACCCGGACCCCCAGAACCCGGGCAACCCGACCAACTTCCGGCCGGCAAACTACCAGATAAACAGTTACCAGGTGGGCAACCCCAACATCCAGCCGCAGACGGCAACCAACGTGACGGTGGGAACAGATATCCGGTTGTCCGATCTCTTCGGAATGGACAGCGCCGATCAATTGACCCTGTCGCTGCATTACATCAGCGTCGAATTCGAAGACTTGATCCGGGTCGCGACGGGTACCGCTCGCTTGCAACAGGAGGAGTGCCACTTCACGGAACTGGAGGCCTTCGGCACACCCGCCAGTCCCGCCGGAGCGAACACCGGTATTTGGGAGCTTATTCCCACCAATCCGGAGGTCAATGGGATCGTGCCCGTCGATGGCGATTGTTTCATCTTCGATACCGCCTCCTATGACCCGACGGTATCCAACAACCCGATCGCTGTTTACGGAACGTCCCTCAACCTGGCGGGATTGAGCACCGACGCGCTGGATATCAGTCTGAATTACGCAGCCGATACGCCCATCGGGTACTTTACTGCCCGGCCGTCCCTGACCTATCTCCTGGGCCTGGAAGTCACCGAGGAGGCCGGTGGGCCAACAACCGATGCGGTCGGCCAGACCGGCGTGCAGTTTGTTCCGCGCGCCCCTGAAATCCGCGCCAACTTGCGGATGGGGCTGCGCTTCGGTGGGCGTGGGCAGCACAGTGTCAACCTGACACCGCGCTACATTTCCGCCGTCGATACCATTGCAGGGGACACGATCGACGCAGCCCTGACCTGGGATGTGAACTACATCCTGACGGTGGCGGACACGTTCAGGGTATCCGGGTCCATCAACAATCTCACAAATGAAATAGACAACGAACTGGGCTCCATCGGAAGTCAGTTGCCGCCGTACGGGCGACGTCTTGGACTCCAGTTGGCCTACGATTTCTAGCCAATTAAATCCGGCATGCGGCCCCCGCAACTCCATGCGGGGCCTCCTGATGCCGTTCTTCGCGTTCGTCGGCTGCAGCCGCGCTCGCGCAGTGGATTGTGATTCGCCGGACCCTGTACGAACCATAACGTTAATTCGTACACTGTTCCCGTTCATGCCTCTTTCAGAGATCTTTTTTCGTTGGGGGAACAGAGATGAGATCGACACTTTCCGTTGCTGGCTTGATCTGCTGTCTGGCACTGGCCTCGTGTGGCACCGATGAGAGCACCACCGAAACCGCGGCCGTAACGGCACCGGACCGAATCCTGAACAACGGCAGGATTCTCGCCGTCGACGAGGATTTCACTATCGTCGAGGCCATTGCACTCGACGGCGACAGGATTCTCGCGACCGGCACCAACGACGAAATGGCCGCGCTGGCCGATCCGGACACGGAGATCATGGATCTTGAGGGCCGCACCGTCATTCCAGGGCTCATAGACAATCACGTGCATTACATCCGCACTGCGCAGCGCTGGCATCAACAGGCGCGAATCGACGGCGTGGATGCTCGCGAGGAGGCGCTGGCCATCATCTCGGAGCACGCCGCCGGTCTTTCGCCCGGCGAGTGGTTCATGGTCCAGGGTGGGTGGTCGGTGGACCAGTTCTCCGACCGGAAGGGTGGATTTGCGCTTGAGGAACTCGATCGTGCGGCACCCGACAATCCCTTCTACGCACAGGTCAGTTATCGCGGCGCCTACGCCAACAGCCTTGCGCTGAATGCGGTAGGAGTGGGTACGGATGGCGGCTCCTGGCAGCAGGGCCGGGGTTCCTTCAATCGCATGTTTCGCGAGATGCCGGCGCCGTCCGAGGAGCAGCTCGAGCAGAATCTCTACCGGCACCACGTGTACTGGAACAGCGCCAGTCACGGCGCTGCTCGCCATGCCTGGCGCACCACCAAAAACCCCATCGACATTTCTGTCGATGGGATTGGAAGGTTTCGATCTGTGCTTAGAAGTTGTAGTTGAACCGAATACCGGCGGTGCGGCCTACATTCCGGTTAAACCTGAACGAAGCCATCGTCGCGCCCATGAACGGGAACAAGTATTGCGGAGGAAGAACAGCCGGCGCATTCAGCTGATTGAACCTCCCCTGGGAAGTAACACCTCTGGGAGTCAGATTTGTGTCATCCAGCAAATTGTCGATATAGAGCGTTCCGGTCCACGATTCCGTCGAAAGCCCAAGCCGCAGATTGACTCTGTCGACAGCTGGAGTTTCCGTGATATTTACGAAGTCTCTGTAATGCTGGCCAATGTGCCGCAGCATGAGAGTGGCGTTGAATCGCATTCCATTAGCAAACTCGGTGCGATAAGTAGGTAACAAGGTCATCGTGAAGGATGGCTGATCGGGAACTGCCAGACCATCCAGAATCCAGCATGGATTGCCACCTGCACTGACACCCTCTGTTAAACCGGCATGCACACCCGGTTCAGGATGGGTCGTCGATCCGTCGAAGCCAAGATAGTCATCCTCGGAACAGTAATCGGTAAATTTCCGTTGCATGTAGCTGGCGTTGCCGGAAATAGTCCAGTTGTCGCCCATATAATAAGTCATCTGCAACTCGACACCCTGGGTATCAGACTTACCGATATTGGTCAGTATCTGATTGATACTCGTGTCGTCAGTCTCCGGGACATAATAGACGTCCGTTGGACCTGAACCATCAGCTTCAAATACCGACAGGCCTGCAAGATCATCGTCTGCATAGGTGTAATCCCAGTCCAGCGCAATATTTTCCAGCGCGTTTTCCCACACCATGTAGTAGACAGCACCGGTATAAGTCAGTCGTCCGTCGAGCGCAGTCCCTTTAAACCCGAACTCATAGTTGGTCAGCTCTTCTTCGTCAAAGCTCGCATATCGGGATGAGTCATAGTTGACGGTAGTAACATTTCCCATTACCGAGCCGCCATATACGGTGTCATCCACGAATACACCGTTGTCCAGCGTGGCCCGAAGGAGGGGATCCAGCATATTGGCATTGATTCCCGCCGGGTTTACGCCTACAGAGTACTGGGCGTAGTAGGTTGTGTTGTCATTCGGCGTCCAGTTCAGAGCAATACGAGGTGTAAAGGTATCCGTCTTCACTGAATCTCGGAGGGTGTCCTCCACTGGTGACTCCAGCACAGCCCCGACGTCATCAGAAGCATAACGTCCTTCGATTGAACCGGTTAGCGTGTCGGTGAAATCATAAGATGCGTTAAAGAACAGCGCAGTATTTGTCGTCACTTCAGATGCGATGGTAGTGGGCGCGACAATACCGCCGCTATTGGTTAGTTCACTTGGATCGATCAGCTGCGCGAACAAGTCGGCAGTTCCCCTGGTCAAGTTGACGTAACCAGGTGCTCCATAATCGGTGAAAATATATTCATAGTCATAGTAAGCAGCACCTACGACATAACGAAGTCTATCTTCCCCTGGTGAAGCCCAGCGAACCTCCATGTAGTTTTCTTCAATGGTGGTCGGTGCATTGTCGGGCACCCGGCGGCCGTTCTGCATAGCCATCGGATTTGTGAGGTGAGCCAGATTTGCGTATTGATCGTAGTATCCGCCGGCAGGGTTCCAATAAACGGGCTGTACTTCCTGCTCAGCAACTCGCGAATACCCGCGAAACAGATCTTCTTCGCTGCGCATAAACGAAAGCTGCCAACCGCTGCCATTGTCCATCACATAATCAAACTGCGCCATGATGCGATCGCGCTCGCTTTCCGAACCCGACTGGCCGTGATGGACGGAGTAGCCGTCGTAAATAATCGCGGCCTGTTCTTCTACGGTTAAACCCAGGTGGCCGTCCACAGCGCCCTGCGCTCTCAGGTCGTCAGCAATAGAGGTCAAAACATCCGGATTGGCGTTAAAATAGCGGAAATAGTCGTTTAACTGCTCCAGGACCGTTTCGGGATGGACTTCGAGTTTACATTCCCAGGGTCCGTCCCAGCCAACGTTCGTCATTGGGCCCATGCCGCTGTAGAAAGCATATAGATTGCCGGAGCTATAGCAGTTAAAAGCGTCCTCCGGCGCCGCGTAAAAATCCGCGCGAGGACCATCGTCCGTTGTATCGCGAGCAAAGGTAAGTTTGGCCTTGAACTGGTTATTGGGATCAAAGACCAGACGAGCTGAAAGGTTCTCACCCGTTTCTGTAATTGCCTCTACGCCGTCAGTGTACGAATACAGTGGAGTATCCGGAGACGCCGAGTCTTCTATGCTTGCGCCTAACTGGAAACCAAGCGTGTCTGTAATCGGGCCTCCAACAGAACCGTTGACGATGCGGGTGCCTTCATTGCTGTAGTTCATCCCGATAGTGCCGTTGAGTTCTTCGCCTGGATCACGGGTTACGTAGTTGATCGCACCGGCAAACGTAGAACGACCAAAAGCCGCGCTCTGCGGGCCGCTGTATACCTCTACCTGCGTCGCACCGCCGATATTGATGGCGCCAACCGAACCCAGAATAGGCATGCCATCTACAAAGGAAGCGACCTTGGACCGATTTGTGGCAAGTTCTGTCGAGCCGATACCGCGAATACTCGGAAGCGCAGCAGTACGGTCCTCATTCAGGCCAACACCCTGGTTGTAGAAATATCCAGGTACCAATGCGGCCAGATCATCCTGTCTAAGGACGTTGAGCTCGGCAATCATATCGGACCCCAGCACCGATATGGCTACCGGAATTTCCTGTAGGCTCTCCTCACGCTTGCGTCCGGTAACGACGACTTCTTCAAGCGTCTGAAGTACCCCGTCTGCATTGTCGGTCTGCGCAAATGTCGGTAAAGGGCACGCCACAGCAGCGCACAACAAGCCGACCGCAGATAATCTGGCCAATCTACTTCGAGATTCAATATTCATTGTTTTCCCCATTTATTGATGTTAATAGGACAAGACCGCAACGGACGAGCAGCCGAGCCCGCAAGCCGTTAACAGATTACCTCAATCCGGCTCATATATCGCCTTTCACAATCCACTGCTTGAGCGCGGCGTCGGTTGAAGCACACGGCGCGAGTTCCAGATCGCGGGCCATGTATGGCCCGGCCGTCCTGCTCTCGGCCCCAGCCGCAAGACACAGGTCGCGATCGCTCTCGAGCGTGAACTCGAGCGTTTCGGCGTCATAAATGAATGACTGGGATGTCGACGTGGCATCGCAATCCAGCAAGTCAAAAGGCACTTCGGCGTCCGCAGACTCATTCAGGGTCGCGCACTTGCCCGGAAACTCCACCGACATGATCCGGCGCGCTTCGCTGTCGTACGCAAATTGCACGTCGCCACCCTGAGGTTTGCAGGAATGTGTCTGCAATTGCTCCGACCAGCCTCTCCCGAGAGTGTCTATACACCAGCCCAGCGCTTCCTGTTCGTCGATGTTGTCGGCAAGGTAGATGACCGGTTCCGGTGTTTGCAGCTCCGGGGGCGCGGCGATGGCCCACGCGGGAACCAGCAATAGCAGCGTCAATAGTGGCCTGATGTTCATTCGCTTTCCTCACTGTTGTATTCATCCTGCGTTCGCACGTACCACTCCTGGTAAGCGGCCAGGGTATCGCTGCATTGTTGCAGCGTCAGGGTCTTGATCTGATGGGGAGAGGTCCCGCCCATGCCGAACGTCGTTTCGTTCCCTGCCGTCAGGCACATGCCCGGCGCACTCTTAGGGCTGATACTGCCGTTCGCCGCGAAATCGAACTGCTGAAGGTCGCTCCCGTCACAGGCGGACAGCGCAACCTCGGCGCCCGTTTCCGTACCCTCCATGGTGGCGCATACATCGAAGGCGATGACCTTGAACTCGCCGCCGGCCATCAGTTCGGGATCGAACGCCTGGTCCGTGCCCAGGTCCCCGCGGTAGCTGTAGCAGGTATGCGCTTGCAGCCCCTGAGATGGGTCGATATTCTGACCGCCGCCCCTGATGTCCAGGCAATAGCCATTGAGATTCCCGTCCAGACGGTCCTTGAGCGTCACCTCAACGTCCGCGGAGAACGCCACCACGGAAAGAAGAAACCCAGCTCCCAGTACGAAACTCGCCAAGCGTGTGTGGTTCATTTGCATTTCCTGATTTGACCTTGTTGTATCAAACATCTGAATCCATGGTAACAGACCGCTCTATACTCGCTACCATCACCAGGAATTGCGCCACCAGGATTTCCTGCATGACGGAGCAAGAATGATGCACGGTCGGGGGCTCGTCGCTCTATCGCTGTCTCTGACGGCACTGCCGGGCGGCGCGCAGTCCGATTTCGCGGACGAACGCCAGGCGATGGTGGAGCAGATCGTTCAGCTTGCCGAACTGACCGGCTGGGAAACAGGACGCCCACAGTTCGCGGACAGGGTCATCGACGCGCTTCGCGCGGTGCCCCGCCACGAGTTCGTACCGGAGCAATTCAGGAACGCCGGCGCGTACCGCGACAGCCCGTTGCCGATTGGCAGCGGACAGACCATCTCACAACCCTATATCGTGGCGCTGATGACGGATCTGGCCGACGCGGAACCCGACTCGGTGGTGCTTGAGATCGGCACGGGCTCGGGCTACCAGGCGGCCATCCTCGCCGAGTTCGTGGACCATGTGTACACCATCGAGATCTTTGATGAACTCGGCCGCCGGGCCGCTGAGACGCTGGAGCGCCTGGACTACGACAATGTCTCGGTGAGAATCGGCGACGGTTACCAGGGTTGGCCGGAATTTGCGCCCTTTGATGCAATTCTGGTCACCGCAGCACCGGAAACGATCCCCCAACCGCTGATCGAACAGCTCAGGCCGGGTGGACGGATGGTCATTCCCGTCGGCCCCGAACATGCAATCCAGTCCCTCCAGGTGCTGGAGAAAACCGAACAGGGCGGCACGCGCGTCTCGGATGTGCTTCCGGTCCGCTTCGTGCCGTTCCTGGACGAAGACTCACTTTGACCTGAAAGCGTCGGCTGAGCAATCGGCCCGTCAGTTCGCGGAATCCGGCAGCTGGCAATTGAACGGCTTGATCTCGTGGCCCGGCACCCAGGTCCACGCACCCTCCATCACCACCGGTTCCGTGAAATTCACGGGATCGGTGACCCGCGCCACCCAGTCAAGGCGGACACCCTCGTCGCTCAGCGTGAAGCGTTCCTCGATAGCGGCGTCCTCGCTCTGGGGTGTGCCGAGATCATCCACGTAGCGCCAGGTCATGCCGGTGGTCTCCACGACCAGGGTGGAGCCCTCCCAGCGGCCCTCCGAACGCCCCATTCGCGGCTGCGCCGGCTCGCCCTCGCCCTGCATGTAGATCGTTCGCAACCCATCCCACTCTTCCAGACGCAACTCGATGACGTCGCCGCGATCGACGAATTCGACGGGATAGGGATTGTCCATCGCCGTCGGCAGTCCCGGCGGAATGCAACGCAGGGCGGGGTCGCTCTCGGGATCCCAGTCGGCCAGCGCCGCACGGCCCGCTTCGGTCAACGGATACTGCGTATTGCCTGCGCCCGTGTTCGGCCGCTCCTGGGGAAGCCAGACACGGAAAATGTCCGCTCGTTCGGTGGCATCGGTGTTGCGGGCGTCGCGAAACGCGCTTTCCGTCAGGCCATAGCGCCGTTCGATGCCTGCCTGCAGAGGCAGTTCCTCGCCGTTCGGCAGGATGATCGAGTTTGCAAACATGGCAGTGAGCCCGTCGCGGCCCAGGCGCCCGTAGACGCTCACACGCTCGCCTACCGGCACCATGTCACGGGTGATCCCGATGCGTTCCACCGTGTTGACGGAACCGAACTCCACCTCCCACTCCTCGGCCTCGCCGTCGTCGCCGGTACGGCTGATCAGGAGCCGCACATGGGGATTGCGCCAGAAAACATCGGTGATTTCACCTTCGATTGTTCCGAAGGAGTCCGGCGCATACCGCCCCGTGGCCGCGTGATGAGCTGCTGCGGAGCCGAACATGAACAAAACAATAACAATCAAACAGTTACGAAACATAATTCAGCACATACTTGAAAGCGTTGCATGCGTCAGAACCTGAACGTATGCCGGTATTGTACCGACAGGTCCGCAAGTGAGGAATGAAACTCGTTATTCAGCAGCAGTTCTCATTTTGGCCTGACGCGTCGTTGGAGGCGTTGTATATGGCGTTCGGTTGGGTTGCAGCAGTTCTCATTTTGGCTGTTTCATGAGTTTGTTCCGTTGCGTGGTGATGGTGGGGTTCGGGTCGGGTTGGTGGCTTGGGGGCGCGGTTTGCTTATGGTTTCAAGGCGGGCGTGGCGGCGCGTGGCCGGTGGCGGGCAGGGTCATCAGGGCGGTCCAGGTGGGGAACACCTGGTAGGCGGTGATGCTGCGCAGGTGTTCGAACAGCCGCTGCCGGGCGCCGAGGCGTAGCCGGGCCCGTTGCCAGAGGGTTTCGGCGAGTTCGCAGGCGGTGTGCGGGGCGAAGGTGGGCAGGTTCAGCGCGACGAGCACGCCGGCGAGGGTTTTCTTGCCGTGTCCGAAGTTGTGTTCGAGGCGGTGGCCGTGCCGTTTGAGGACGTTGAAGGTTTCGTTCTCGATTTTCCATCGGGCGCGGGCGCATTGGGCGAGTTCGGCGACGTTGTCGCGGTTCACGGCCAGGCTGGTGACGAAGCTGCCGCGGCAGGTGACGGCGCCGCCGGGTTTGGCGCTTTGGATCTCCAGCCAGTTGACGCGCAAGGCGTCTTTGGTGCCGCAGTCGCACAAACGCCCGACAGACTAGCGCTAGAGTCCCTATTCCATGCCACCAATGGCGACGGGTGGACCAACGCCGACGGGTGGCTGAGCCCCGACCCTCTAGGCTCCTTGAGCGAGCGCGATCTTTACAATTGAGTCAAGTTTTGAAAATCACTCACCAAATCAGAAGATTGCGACACATGCCTTGTCGGTCTGAGGCGGAGCCTCGCTAGATGATTGGTACGGTATTACCGCGATACACGACCGCGTAGTGCAAATCGATCTTGCCGGCAACGGCTTGATCGGAGAGCTGCCCAACGAGATTGGCCAACTCCTTAGCCTGGTGTCGATAGATCTACGCTGGAACGAGTTGCACGGGCCGATACCACAGATTCTTAGTAACCGAGTACATTGCATCGCTTATTGCGCGTGCCATGGAAGCAGTGCAAGTTGATGCAAATGGGTTGCTGGTTGTGGAGCATGCCTCAGCGTTGCCAGATGCGGTGCGCGGATCAGACCTGCTGGACATGATCAGCGGTATCAATCGGCAGCTTATAGAACGCGGGGAACGTATCGAAACCATCAATGACTTCAATAGAGCCATAGAACTATACGCGGAAGGCACGATCGAACTAGAGGATTCGCGGCTCACTGCCCATGGTTACGTGCTTGAGGCAGCACGCGCAGGAGACGTCATCGTGCCATTGGCTGGCTCCAGCGGCGGCACGTTGATCCCCGATAGCAACAACAGCGTTTCGCGGCAAAACCGCCCAACAAGAGCAAGAGGAGGGGTGATGTCTTGCCGGATTCGGCCGCATTACCCGCATAAGAGCACCGGAACCGTCAAAGCGAAAGCGGATGGTCGGTGCACTTATGAAGGTGATTACCAAACATTCACAAGCGAGTTGCACTTTCTGCTGCAACAATGGATTGAGTGGTGGTTCTGGGGCTACTACTACACGCATGACATAAACGCCCCGAACACAAGAAGGGGAGGTGCCCCCTTCTGGCCCGACAACAGCATTTGGGTTTTTGCTCCATACTGCCAAACGGCCACCTACCGCTCCAGAGCCGAACTATACGTCACCGGCAGCTTCGACGGGAGGGCGACGCCTTACCCTTACGTGGTGGTGTCCTTGCCTGTTTGGATTGAGTGCCCTTAGAATGGTGTAAGTGGAGGCTGCCCGGTCGGGATGGAACGGGTTGCTAGTAGCGCTATAGCAACCGGTTGGGATAATGGGGTTCGACTCCCCCCAGCCTCCACGCATAAAACCTTTCGCCGAGAGTGCTAGGGAAGGTCTGATCAACTGCCGAAATCCGTCTTGCGCCGGCTGAATCGGCGCGTGGCCGCCATTTCCGGCCTGTCCGGGCGCCAACAGGGCGTGCGAGCGTGCCGTTCCGCCGGTTTTCACCGCAACCGGGCGCACGGGCGCCCCGTCAGGCGGCCGCGTGGCGGCCGGCGACCGACAGGTTCGCGAAGCCCGGCAGCATCGCGATGCGCCGCGTGTTCTTCGCCAGGCCCCGGTACCCCGCCTTGCCGTAGCCGAAGTGGCGCTTCACGTACAGGAACGGATGCTCCACCTTCGCCCGCACCGACGCCTTGCGCTTCTCCGCCGCCTCCCCGGGGCCGTCCTTGTCCAGCAACCGCCGCTTGCCCGGCTTCATCGCCACGCGCCACTCCACCTCCCTGTCCCGGTGCTCCGGGCGCTTGCCCACGCCCCGGTGGCCGGCGTCGCCCCACACCCGCGTCTCCTCCCCGTGCGGCGCCGGGCACGCGTGCGCCACGTCCGAGCCGTTCGCCGGCGTGGTCGCCGGCGTATGCGTCAGCCCCGACTCCGAATCCACCCCGATGTGCGCCTTCATCCCGAAGTGCCACTGCTTGCCCTTCTTCGTATCGGCGAAGCACGCCCGCAGCCGCTCCGGATGGTCCTCCAGGCGCCTCACGGCCGCGCCTCCACCGCCATGATCGCGGCCAGCACCGCCAGGCGCTCCGCCGCCGGCATGGCCCGGTGGCGCCGCCCCCAACCCGCCGCCTTGCGCTTGACCGTCTGGCGGTGCGTGAAGTCCCGCCCCGCCACAGACGCCCAATGCGCCCGGTCCGGCTCGAAGTTGAACCGGACCTTCTCCGTGACGACCCCCGCCCGGTTCATCGCCTGCAACGACACGCTGCGCCAGCCGTCCAGCAACCCGTCGTACAGCGCCGAGGGGCACCCCGACACCATCGCCGCGCACGGCAGCCCCTTGAGCAACTCCAACAACGCCACGTGGTCGGCGTCCCCGCAGTCGTGCCGGTAGCGGCGCGGGGACTTGCGCGCGCTGTGCAGGTACGGCGGGTCGCTGTATACCAGTTCCGAACCGTCGAACGCGAACTCCGGCAGGTGGGCGTGGCAGTCCCCGTGGACCAACTCCACCGGATAATCGCACTCGAACGACGCCAGCGCCCGCGCGTCCAGGTCGATCCCGATGTTGCGCAACGCCCCCGGCTTGCGCCTCATCACCGCGCCCCCGCCCAGATGCGTCTCGATGTACACCGCGTGCGGCGGCATCAGCGACACCAGCGCCTGCCACAGCCCCGATGCCGCCTTCGATCCGAACCACCGATTCCCCATGGCCCGCAACATAGGCCATACGCCCTATGCTGTCAAGCCCGCTTCAACCCTATCGCCCCCCAATCCACAGCCGACGATGGCCCGGAGCGTCAAAATGAGAATTGCTGCCACCACGCGGTCCGGTTGATCGTCGTACATCCGGGCCGCCAGATAGAGCGCCTCGTCGTCGTATAGGACCAGGAACTCGGTCCGCTGAGTCGGTTCGGAGAACTCGACGGGCAGGATCTGGTGGAGATCCGTGATCACGGTGGCGCCGTTCCAGGCTTCTTCGTCGAGGCGGCCATCGATATCGATGGGACCGTCGGCGCGAGCAGCCTCCGCGGTCTTCATTGAGGCCGTTGCCGCAGGCGTTTGCGTGAGCGCCGGCGAGGATCCCAGCACCAGCGCCGCAATCGTGCAGAGCAGTACCCCGGCACGGCGGCGGCACCTGTCTGCCGGTCGGTCAGCCCCGGGGGTCATCATCCATCATGACCCGGACAAGGCCGCTACTGGCGGTGCGCACTCTGATAGTGATCCGGCAGCAGGTCATCTCCGAAATCGCCGCTCTTGCTCCGCCAGACGGTATGGACATGGTTGGCGTCGTCCTGAACGTTATCGTATTCGAACACGAAATCGGCGCCCTGCAGCCGGTAGTAGTGCGGCTCGCGCCGATTGACGCTCCCCATCCAGGCAAAACTCAGGCCGTCCACGTCGATTGTCTTCAGGTACGCCCCGGAGATTTCGGGACGATACGTGGTGACCACCTCGTCGAGAAGCCGCTGCACCATCTGGCGTTGTTCCGGACGAAGATCGGCGACGGCAATGCCTTCGGGTTGCAGGGCCTCCTTCCAGGCCTCCCAGTCGTCCCGGGGTCGGCCGAGATTGGTGGCGAATATCTCCAGGGGCGGCTGATCGGAGAGTATCGCGACCTCCTGCTGCGAACCGCTCAGGCTCAGTACCAGGGTGCGGCCCAGATCCTCCACCGCCCCATGGGGCCGAAAGCCGGCCATGGGCCCCTGGGGTACTTCGGCCGGGTCGGCGCCGAAGAATGTGGGTGTGACTCGAATGCTCCCGGGGGCGACGGACACGTTCAGCGACACGTGGTGGCCCTCGAAACGCCACGCCCACGGCTCCTCAATGGACGGCGTTCCGAAGAACACGAGCCAGTACTTCTCGTTGCCTCTCGGCAGGCCGACGTCCTCCCAGAGGCTGAGAATCTCCTCGGTCTGCATCACGTGAACGGTCTTCAGGTATCCCACCGCACTCAGCGATGTCTGCAGGAAGTCGTGGACCAGCATCCGCTGCTCGGCGGTCATGAATTCCAGCGTCAGCCCGACCCGGAACCGTGGCCAGTACACCCAGTCGCGCCTGGCCTCGTCCTCTGCCGGCAGGCGGAGCAGTGCCTCTCTCGAGTACCCCACCATTCGCTCGACCCGGTTGGTCCCTGCGTCGCCATCGCCCTGCTGCGCTACGCCGTCACGGGTACTCTCCAGAATTGCCTGAGCCGCCCGGACCATTTCCTCGTTCACGCGAACGTCGATGGAATCCAGAGGCGTTGCCGCCGGACCGGCCTGCTGAGCGGTGCCGGTGGCCGTCGCCATCAGCAACATTCCCAGCGTAAAAATCAATCTGGTCCTGGTCATGGTCATCCTCCCGTCCAGGCGAATTCCCGCTTACTCTTGCGTCGCTTCGTCGCCCGCTTCAATGGCATTGTAGGCAATTCTCCCGCCCACCATGGTCAATACCGGCTCGATATCGAAAATCTCGTCCTCGGGAACGGTCAGGTAATCCCGGTCCAGGACCACCAGGTCCGCAAACTTGCCCGGCTCCAGCGTCCCGAGATCGTCTTCCTTGAACAGCTGCCAGGCGTTGGCACGAGTGTGCGCAATGAGCGCCTCCTCGCGGCTCACGGTCTGGTCCAGAACCGAATTTCCCGATACGTTCTTGCCCGTCACCGCCCAGCCCAGGGTGATGAATGGCTGGTAGTGCGCCACGATGGTGGCGTCCGTCCCAAGGCCCCAGATGATTCCGCTGTCCTGGATATCGCGCAACGGCACCCGGGCCTCGGCAAGGGAGGCGACGCTGTGCACGGCGATCGTCATGCCCAGCTCCCCGATTCTTTCGATGCTCTCCGGTGAGAGCGTAAATACGTGAATGAACGTCCAGCGCAACGGCGCCAGCGGAATCGTTTCGTTCAATACTTCGTACCTGTCCAGCAGGCTCTGCACGGTGACATCCTGCATGGTGTGCTCGTGCACCTGGAATCCGCGCTCGGCTGCAGCCGTGGCGATCTTCATGAATTCGTCGATGATTTCGTCGGAATAGCGCTCGGTCGTACCCGGATTGTCGAACATCGGCAGGTAGATATGCTCTCCCAATCCGAGCAGCCCCAGGTAATCGCCGTTGTTCGGAGCGCTGTTCCGCACCAGCGTGACCGCCGCGTCGGCCCCCTGCGGATCGTAAGCCTCGTACTTGAGCGTATGCCAGACGCGCAGCGGCAGCGGCTTGTCCTCCGAAGACATGCGCTCCAGCAACGAGATATCCCCTTCCGGTGGGCGTCCCACGTCGTAGACGCTTGTCAGGCCCGCGCGATTCAGTTCGTGGATAAAGTCGAACAGATTTTGTTCAAGCTGTTCCTGCGAAACGGCCGGCATCTGCTCGTTGAGCAGGCCGTAAGGGGGTTGACCGGAAATCAGCGGCGGTCCCTGATGGTAGGCGCCCTCCTCCGGTGACACGCCCACCGCCTCCAGCGCCAGGCTGTTGGCATACACCGACTGGTAGGTGATCTGCAGAAAGAGCGGGTTTTCGGGCGCCGCCGCGTCTAGTTCTTCCAGCGTGAATCCGCCTTCGCCGTCCGCGAATTGGTTCTCCCGCCAGCCACCCTGCACCATCAGCCACTCTCCGGGCTCCATCGAGGCCGCCTTCGCGGCCATGATGTCCAGCGCTTCCTGCCTGGAATTCACACCATCGATACGTGCCTGGAGATTCCAGCGCTGCACGGCGCGGATGAAGTGCATGTGGTTGTCGATGAGGCCCGGGATCACAGTTCGACCGCCGAGATCGATCACGCGGGTATCCGGCCCGACACGAGCCTCGATTTCCTCGCCGGTGCCGACGGCGACGATCCTCTCGCCCTCGATGGCCAACGCATCGGCAATCGAGAACTCGCTGTCGACGGTCAGGATCTTGCCGTTGAGCAAGACCTGTTCGGCAATCGCCGGCTGCTCCGTCCGGCACGCGGCCAGCGCGCCCGCCATGGACATCACGAGGACCAGATAACCCTTCCCCGACAAGCGATTTATTTTCATGTTAATTATAAGTAAATATTACAACGTATTGTTATATATTAACTTATTTACTCGAAGCCCAGTTCCGGAATGTCCTCCAACGGCGGCGGCTCCGGGATGGATTGCACAAAGGCGTAGATCAGCCGAAGCTGCTCCTCGCTGAGCACATTGGGCGAATAGGCCGGCATCAGGTTCGTATGCCGCACCAGCCGCGCGAAAGCCTCGTACGGATAAAGCGTAGGCGCGACCCGCACGCCGGCCACGCTCCCCTGCCCCTCGTAGCCGTGGCATTGCCAGCACTGGTGGCTGTCGTACAGCGCCCGGCCTTCGCGGACATCGTCGTCCGGTTCCTGGGTATATGCAACCGCGGAACCAAGTGCCCACAGCGAAATGACCAGCACGCCGCGCCCGGCTGACCGGGTATTCCGCAGACTCAATTTCATCTCGGCTGACAGCGCACATCCACAAAGGCCGGCTCGCCGCCATCGACGACCTCCACGGCGCGCGCCAGAGCCGGACCAAGGTCATCGGGTTCCGTGATCGGGCCTTCCGACCACACGCCCATGGCGCCGGCGATCCGGGCGAGGTCGATATCGGGATTGCGCAATTCGTTGCCCACCCACGAACTGCCGTCGATTCCCCGTTGTCGCCGCGCAGCCATTCGCTGCAGATGCATGAATTCCTGGTGATAGCCCTGATTGTTATGGGTCACCGTCAGGAGCGGTATCCCGTGATACGCAGCGGTCCAGAACGCCCCCGGCGTGTACATCATGTCGCCGTCCCGCTGCACGTTTACCGCCAGGCGACCTTCGGCGCGGTGAGCCAGCGCGGCGCCAACGGCCGCCGGCGCACCGTAACCCAGACCGGCGCCGCCTGAACGGCCGATGTATTGATGATGCCTCTCGATCGGCCACAATCGTCGAGCCCAGCGGCTTTGCATGTTGTCATCGGACACAAGCGCCCAATCCCTGTCCTTCACCACGTTCCACAATTCCGCATAGAGGCGCGACGTGCTGACCGGACTGGCGTTCCAGCCGTATCGGGCATCGTTCAGCGCCTGCTCGCGGGCGCGGGCGTGCGCGTTCCGCCAGCGGGATTCCCGTTCGGCATTGGTTGCGCGCCGCGATCGCAACATGCTCGAAAGCACGGCGTCGGTCAGGATCGGCAGCGTCGCCTGAGCATCCCCGGCGATGGCGAGATCCGACGGATAGTAGCGCTGAAAATTCTGGTAGTTGGACTTGGTGAACAGATCGTTCGCGCCGATACTGATTACCCGCGCGTCAGGACGAGCCCTGCGGACGGCGTCACGGTGCACGCGGTCGCGCATCGTATTGATGACGCCCCACGTATCGAACAGCTCCAGTCCCAGCACCACATCGGCCTGCGCAACCGCCGCGGCGCCCTGGGCAAGGTAGTGCGTGTTGGGGAAGTTCATGCGCCCGAACTGGTTGGCCACCGGCGCCTGTAACGCCTCTGCCAGCGCGACGAGCCGCTCCACGCCTTCCTGGTCGTGGGCCATCAGGTCGGCAACAATGACGGGCGAATCCGCTTCCACGAGCCAGCGGGCCGCTTCGGCAATGGCCGCCTCGTCCCCTACAGGCGGTTGCACAGGTGTCACCGGCAGTAATTCGGGTGAGTGATCGCCGACGTCCCCCTCCTGCAAGTGTCCGTCGATAACCACGGCCACCGGCCCCATGGGCGGTGTCATGGCGATCCTGTAGGCGCGGGCCATGGATTCCGCGTAGTGCTGCAGGGAGAACGGCGTATCGTCCCACTTGATGTAGTCGCGCACCACGCGCACGCAGTCCTGGGCCGAATGCGACCACTCCACGCCCGCACGGCGCTCGGTGGCATCGAGATGGTTGCCGGCGAGCAGGACCATGGGCGTGCGATCGCACCAGGCGTTGTAGACCGCCATGGACGCATGTTGCAGCCCCACCGTCCCCTGGCAGAGCACGCCCAGCGGCCTGCCGGTGACCTTGAAGTAGCCATGCGCCATCGCAGTCGCCTGCTCTTCGTGAACGCAGGTCAGAAGCTCCGGCGCCTGATTGCCGCCATAGTTGACGATGGATTCGTGAAAGCCTCGAAAGCTTGAGCCGGGGTTGGTGGTGATGTAGTCGAGGCCCAGGCGCTTGATCACGTCCACCATGAAATCGGAGCCGGGATTGCGGACAAAGTACTCGCGCGCCTCCTCGGCGCTGTAACCCGCGGGTATTTCGGATTCCATCGCCTCCTGGACCGCGGTGGGCGGCAGTGCCCCGGGCGCCGACTCGTTGCTGGCGACCTGCTGCGCCGCCGCCTTGTCTGTCGCGCCGACCGAAGCGGCAGCCAGCCCCGCTACAGTGGCGGACGAGAGAAACTCCCTGCGATTGACGCTCTCGGATTCTTCGTGCGTGGAATTCTCCGGACGGGATTGATCTTCTGGACGGGATTGATCGTCACGCTTCATGGCACCTCCCCGACGCGGCGAACGGTGGCCACCTCACCCCGCCGCATCGAACATCCAAGCATAGACCCTGACGAACCCCAATACTACTGCCGGCCCGCGGCGCCTTCGCTCGCCATGCCCATCCGGTTGCATCCCGTCCAGGAAATGCCACGGTCCGGCGGCTCGACAGGAAGCGCCTTCGCTCGCCATGCTCATCCGGTTGCCTCTCCCCGGGTAGCCCCGGCCGCCCGGACCGCATTCCAGACGCGCAGAGGCGTTGCCGGCATCTCGATATCGCGCACCCCGTATTCGTGCAGCGCATCGACGATGGCGTTGATCACCGCGGCCAACGCCGGTGTGGTCGGCCCCTCGCCCCCGGACTTGATGCCCAGCGGATTCGTGGGCGAAAGCACCTCATTCAACGCCGTGTGGAACGTGGGCAATTCATCGGCCCGGCAGAGCGTGTAGTCCATGAGCGAACCGCAGACGGGCTGGCCGGACTCCGCATCGATTACGCACTGCTCCCAGAGCGCCTGCCCGACGCCCTGGGCGATGCAGCCGTGGGTCTGGCCATCGACGATCAGCGGATTGATCACGCGGCCCACGTCGTCCACGGCGACATAGCGCAGGATGCGCACGAAGCCGGTTTCCGGATCGACTTCCACCTCGCAGGCGGCGCAACCGTTGGGAAAGACCGGCGCATCGAATTCGTGCTCGCGCACGACGCTCAGTTCCGCCGACTCAGCCAGTTCGAACCAGTCTGCGGACTGGCCGGGTTCCGGTCCACGAAAGACACCGTCTTCGAACGACACTTCGGATGCGGCCAGGGGGAACCGGGCCGCCGCGGCCGCCCTGGCCGTGTCGACAAGATCCCGGGAGGCCGAATAGAGGATCGTGGCAGCCTGACGCATGGACCGCCCGGAGTGCGATCCTCCCCCCGCCTTGACAACGTCCGTGTCCCCCATCACAACCCGCACTGCGTCAAGGGCGCGGCATCGTACCCCGGTGTGGATATGGGCACCGGAAGGCTGTCGAGGCCGCTCCCCGGCCTGGACAATTCTCCGCCCTGAACAACTACCTGCTGGCAGGGCGGCGAATCCACCCTGACCGGAGGGATGGGATTCTCCATTGCATGGAGCCACCTGGTCCCGATTTCATCTACCGCCACGCCCATGCCGACCGCGTAGATTTCCGGAGTTGCCGCCAGGGCGCCCACCGCGACCGGCATGTCGTAAGCACGCCCACCGGCGCCGGTGACCCGGGTGAACAGGAACGCCGAGCGCTCCGATTCCGGGAGCCCGCCCTGAAACTGCCAGCGCACGAGAGGATGCAGTTCAGTGTCCTTGTCGATGGGGCGACCGATCCGGCGCAGCAGGCCCCGCGATTCGAGACGCGCCAGGTGATCCCGGAAGTCCGGGTACCCGGAGTCTCGTTCACTCATCGCTGACCACCCATGGGTGGGCCATTATCGTTGAAGGCCAGTCGAACCACTACCGCCACGGACTGCACCTGCCGGCAGTCAAGCTCCGCTTGTCCTGGCTCCATTTAGCGGTCGAGCTGCCAGCCATCTCCGCAGCACGCATCAATCGGAAACTGGGGGAGTATGCCGTATAGTTCAGCTACACTTTGGGCAACTGAACCGTCTCGCGGCAGGAGATCGCGCGCTGGATGTGTTGAGAGAGAACAAAGTGATTTAATGGCCTCTCCAATCCCGTTGCCGGAGTTACTCCGTTTCCCCCTCGTATTCCAGCACCTCCCGCTCGTACGCTTCAAAGTTGACGTTGTCCATGCAGACGAACTCTTCGATATCCCAGTCCACGCGTCGATAGTGCCGTTGCCCGGACCAGGTTTCGGTGAAGGCGATCGGGTCCTCCACCGTGATGTCGATACGGAGCCTGTCTTCGCTGACGCGACGAATCCGCTCGACCACCCGCATTTCTTCGCTGTGGGGAACGCCGCGGCGGTCCACCCAGGTCCTGTCGTTGAAGTTGACCGTCTCCACGACCAGGGTATCCCCTTCCCAGTGTCCCGTGGAATCGCCCATGTACATGGGCGCGAGATCCGTGCGATGGTCGCGGCCGTCGGTATAGATCGCCCGCACGACGTGGTCGTATTCGAAAACCATCATCACCCGTCCGGGCGTCTGAACGATTTCCATGGGGAACGGGTGCATGTAGATTCGCGGCGTTCCCGGCGGGAAGCAGGCGTACACGGGATCGTTGGTTTCCAGAACCGGCACGCTGCGCGGGCCGAAGGTGGGCCTGGACGCATCGAAGCGCTCCAGCGCCCATTCCGTCATGGGAGGCAGGTCTCCGGTCAACGCCCAGTTCTGAAACGGACGGGTGTCCGGTTCCGGGTCGTTGGTCCACACGCCCGACAGGTCATCGCCGTGCCCGGCGACCTGCGACCAGGAAGAAGACGAAACAACGGCAAAGGCCGCGCCGATCAGAACAAGAAACCGTGTAGGCATGTCAATTCGCTCCCGAATTCACTCACATGATGTGGCTGAGAGTTATCGGTGCAGTTGTACCGATATACCGCGACAACACCGGGTCAATCGCCGCCGATCATCCTCACCCCGTCGCCGTTCAGCACTTCCTGCAAGCGCAATGAGGGCGCGCCGCTTCTGGCCGGGTTGCCGATCAGGGTGATGTCGTCGCCGGGCTGGAAAATATCCTTGTGCCACCTGACGGCGCTGCGCTCGCTGCGGGCGAGACGATTGGGGCTCGTCAGTTCGCCGGACCACTCAACCGTATTGCCGTCTTCGTCCGTGACGTTCGCATAAATCAGGACGTGGGGATTGACAAACTCGAACCGGCTCACCTTGCCGACAACCTCGACGGTCTCCGAACCGTCGTAGGCTGCGCCGCCATGGTGTGCCGATGCGCTGGTCATTACGACCAGCAGCGAAGTTGCCAGGAAAACGCCAGCGACTCTGGTGTTCATATGGTTGACCTCCGGAGCGAACTCCAAACAGCGAAAATGTCCCGTCAGGGGCCTATTTTACTTCGAACGTCCTGAGTGTGTTCCAGACCTGTGCCGGCTCTGCGCCATGCATCGCCCGCAACGGATAACGTGCCGGTTCGGATGATCGGAGGAGCACGCCAGCCAAAATCCGGCGCACAGCGGCGGCGACCCGGGAGTCGCCTGGGTGAGGGCCCACGCTCGAACCCTCGATGCGACCTCGTACGAGCTGACGGGGCTGACCCCGCGGCAGCCCTACCGGGTGCGGGTGCGGGCGGTCGGCGGCCGCGAGGGCCCCTGGGCGCACGGCACGGGCACCCCGACCGGCAAGGTCTTCTGGGTGAATCCCAACCACGTTCTCGTGCCCGAGGGGAGGGCTGCGGAGCTGACCGTGGTGCTCCCGGAGACGGCCCCGGCGGGCGGTCTGACTTTTACCCTGACGCCGCTGTACGGCACCGCCGCGAACGTCCGGTGCGACGGCTTGACCAAGGCCGCGGCCGCCGATGTCGTCGCCAGCCCGCCCACGACGCTTACCGTGGACGGGGGGGAGACGTCGGGCCACGTGGACATAGGGCTTGTCTCCGACCTCGTCACCGAAACGTCGGTGCTGCCGTCGGTCTCGCTGTCGGCCCCGGCCACGGTCGCCGAGGGCTCGGACGTGACGGTCACGGCGACGCTCACGCCCGACGAGGGCACGACCAGCGGCGACTACAGCACGCTGTCGAAGATCTGGATCGCCGCCGGAGAGACCGTCGGCACCGGCACGGTATCCACCCGGCGGGACAGCGACGAGAACTACGAGAGTTTCAGGGCGGGGCTCGGCGCCCTGCCGCCGGAGGTGCAGCAGGGCAGGACGTGGGTGCGGATCAGGATCGCCCCGGCCGACATCCCGGTCGTGTGGCTGTCGGCGGCGGAGCCGAACCCGGTGACGGAGGGCGAGACGCTGACCGTGACGGCGCGGCTCAAGCAGGCCCTGGATCCGGCGGCCGAGGTGAAGATCCCGCTGACGGCGCCGGGCCCGGCCTGGGTGTGGCTGCTGCCCTCGGCCTCGGACCCGTCGCGGCGCGGCATCGTGCGCGTGGCGAACCTGTCCGGCACGGCCGGGGAGGCGGTGCCTGGCAACTGCGCATCGCACCCGAAAACACCGAGCCGGAGAACCCGGAATGAACACCGCGAACCGCTGTCGTCAACTGGCCCACTCGAGGCGAAGCGTTTTTTTCCTGGCGGCGCAATCGCGGAGGTACAAGTTGATCAGACTCTGATACGGGATACCGCTTTGCTCCGAGAGCGAACGAAAGTAGTCGATCGTGTCTTGGTCCAATCGTATGGTCAGTTGCTTCTTCGGTTTGCGCAGATAGGGGTTTTTGACCGATTTCGAAAAGTCGTACGATTTCTTCATTGCACCAAGTCCGAATATTGTCGCCGTTCCGACCGATCAGCTTTCCGTGCGGAGATGATTCGGATCACGTTTGCTTCCTGGCGATAGCAGTGCACTACTACAAGCACGCGGAGTTGAATGCCAAGACCAAGCAAGACGAACCGGTCCTCGTCGACCGAATGCTCAGGATCCGGAATGACCCGCGCATTTTCGTCAAGAAATGCCGACTTGGCCTCCTCGAAAGTTACCCCGTGCTTCCGCTTGTTTTCCGACGACTTGCGCTTGTCCCACTCGAACGCCGGATCACTCATGCCGACAGTGTAACTACAATGTAGTTGTAGTCAAGACCGCAGCCCTGTACAAGCCGGCTGATGTCGCGTCACGCTGGCCCCAATCGTGGGTTGGGCGATCGCCATGACGGCGACGGCGTTCGTGCTGTTGCCATGGGGGCAGTCGTTGTTCGTTCTTTCCCGGCAAGTCTAACCGAGAATTCCGGCAATCCCACATTGCAGCCGCCCCCGGTATGCGCTATATGTCGAGTTACGGTCGGCCATCGCGGATACCCTGTAACCAATCCATGGAGGGACACCTGAAGTGAAGTCTTGTCGTTGTCATTGCATCGTTCTTCCGGCAGTGCTGTTGGGCGCTTGCCAGCCGGCGGGGGAAGCGCCGCCTCTTGTCCAGGGCACAACGCCAGTGGATCCCGCCGACAGAGTCCTGCGCAACGGCGCCATCTACACGGTCAACGACGCCCAGCCGTGGGCCGAGGCAGTGGCCATCGCCGATGGAAGGTTCGTCGCCATCGGCACCGACGACGAAATCGATGCACTCGTCGGTGAAGACACCGAGGTCACCGATCTTCAGGGCCGCATGGCCATGCCCGGAATGTTCGATATCCACATCCATCCCGTGGACGGTGCCATGGCCGCTCTTTACGACTGCAGCTTTCCGTTCACCTCCACCGTCGAGGAGATTCTCGAGCATGTCGCCAGCTGCGTGTCCGAGGCCGAAGCCGGCGAATGGATACGCGGGGGGCAGTGGGCTGTGGGGCTTGCCACGCTCGATCAATCGATCAGCGCTGAACTCCTGGACACCGTTGCGCCGGATAACCCGGTATTCCTCATGGATTCCACCGTCCACAACGCCTGGGTGAATTCCCTGGCGCTGGAACGGCTGGACATCGGTCCGGACACACCCGATCCCGAGGGCGGTTCCATCGTGCGCGACAGCGAAGGCATGCCCATCGGGATCCTCATCGACGATGCGGCCTACAATGCCATTTCAACGCTCCCCGACTACTCCCCGGAACAGCACGAGGAAGCCCTCGCGTGGATAGTGGCGATGTTGAATCGATACGGCGTGACCGGCTTCAAGGACGCGATCGCCGAGGCCGGTGCCCTGAGGGCATACAACGCGCTCGATCAATCCGGCCGGCTTAACGCCCGCGTCGCCGCGATCCCCGAACTGGCGCCGATCCTCTGGTACCCGGTTCCGGGAGTGGTCGAAGCGCAGACGGCAGCGATCGGCCGCGAGCGGGCCGAGTTTTCGTTTCCCATTCGCTCACTGGTGGAATCCAGCGCAGAACCGGCCTTCGGTTCGGACTGGCCGGCAGTGGTGCCGACGCCGAATCCGTGGCCTGGGGTCGAGGCCCTGATCACCCGGCAGGATCCCTACCTGGAGGATCCTCAGGAGTACAAGTGGGCCGAACAGGCGGTGGACCTGGAAGCGGCGCTTGAGATCGTGACCATCAACGGCGCCAAGGCATTAAGGGTGGAAGAGATCGCAGGCTCAATCGAAGTGGGCAAGTCCGCAGACCTGATCGTTCTCGACCGGAATCTGTTCGAGATTCCCGTACGGGACATTGCCGAGACCCAGGTGCTGGCCACGATCTTCGAGGGCCGCACGGTGTACGAACAATCTCAGGAGCAATAGATGAAGCACCGAAAGAGTAATTGCAGATGATTCCTGACCCACTGAATGTCAATGCAGGCGGGAGTATCGGACCGCTGGCCCACATCGGCATCGCAGTGCCGGACATGGCGCGGGCCAAGGCGCTGTTCACGGGTTTCTTCGGTTGCCGCTGGGCGCCAATGGGAAACGGCGCGATGCCGCTGCGCATCGACGGCAGGCAGGTCTCCGTGCCGCTCCAGGCCTTCTGGACCGTGGAGGGACCGCCCGACCTGGAACTCATTTGCGCTCCGAAAGGCACGCTCTGGTACACAGAGGACCGCATCGTCCTGCACCACATGGCGTACTGGGCCGACGACTTCGAGGCCACGTCAGCGCGCCTGAGCGCCGCCGGATTTCCCCTCGAACTGACCTACGACGAGATCGAAGACCGGATTTCGCGATTCGCCTACCACAAGGTGCCCGGCGGCCCCCGCATCGAACTCATCGACGCGCGCCGGCGGTCTGCCCTCGAGGAAAGAGTGCGCGCCAATGAAATCCGCTGACGGTCACGTTGCAGGCATCGACTTGGAAACAAACCCGCCCCGGCCCGTACGGAACACGTCGAGACGGATTTGGATTGGCGGACTGGCGATCGCTTCCTTCACGGCTCGATAAAGCCGACTGTCGATCGCGCTGGGGTCCGGCGGATGTTTGGCGGGCGCAACAGGTGCGGAGTTACTCGTCATAGCGCCGCCAGCCTTCCCACAGCGGCCGCATGGAACTCGGGGTTGATTTCCGCAGCGACATAGCTCCGCCCCAAATTACGAGACACGACGGCGCCGGGACACAATCCGCCAAACGGCTCCCACACGGTATCGCCCCTGTCCGTGGATGCCCGAATAATCAGGTCGATGAGCTTTAGCGGCTTCTGACTGCCATGCAGGCTGCGAAACTTGTACTTCATGGCGCTGCGTTTCCCCTGAATTCGCTCCGAACCGCCGACTTGTGGCTCACGCCACACATTGGTGACCCCTACTTCGCAATGAAACTTCGCCCGCAGGCCCGCCCATTTCCGGCCGGAGATCGGGTTGAGTCCGTCAATGCTGAAATAGGGCCGCCCGGCGGCATCCCCGAACTCATTGGCGTATTTCGCCAGTTTCACGAACATGTCGACCGGCGGGTAATACCAGAGATGGTCGGCGGTCAGGTATTTCCGCGTGGCGGCATTGAGTACACCGCACGCGTCATTGGCCAGTCGCAGCGGCAATTTCGTCCGTCGCCACTCGTGGCGCAACCATTGCTGCATGGTCAACGACTTTCCGCCAACCATGAAACTTGCCTTCTTGACGTAGTGCACGCACACCTCGGTCACCACCGGAAACTTCCTGAGCGTGCGCGTATTGGCATTGCCCGCAATATGGCCGAGACCCTTGTCCCAGACATTACAACAGCGATATTCCCAACCGTAAGCTTGCAGTAGCGGATGGACGGTCGCCCAGCCGATTTCGGTATTCCAGAACCAAAGCGTGGTTCCCGGTGTCGCGCGGTCGCTCCAGGCCCTGATGTGCGGCTCATACCAGTCGGGAAGGGATGCGACTGTACGGGAATCGCCGGGAAAACCATCCACGCCATAGGGGCCATCCGCAATGATGCAATCTGGAACCGGCCAATCGGCATACCGATCTTCGGCGGGTCCAAAGTGGATCGACGCGTGCCCGCGTACATACGCTTGACCGGCCGCAGGAACCGCCTGTCGCGCCGTTTCAGCGGGGAACAACGGCGTTTGAGCTACTTCGTGCGGCTTCGGGGAGATAACGGGAGCATCGGACATGGCGGTCGAGCATGCTCAACGAACAGCCAATAGTATAGTCGTATTTCTGCGCACAGATTTCAGAAACGGGAGTCCATTCAACGCTGCGCGGCTCATTCCTCCGCTGCAGTCGCGTGTTCCAGGGCATTCTTCACGCGGCGCAGAAACTCTCCCGCGATAGCGCCGGCATCAGGATTTCACGAGCCACGGTATTGCGGGCCTCTCATTGCGAATATCTCACGGCGGGCATCCAATTGCGGGCCCCTCATTGAAGAACGGAGCGCACGGCGCCCACCACCTTCTCCGGCGTTGTCCGGAACGGCGTCTGGGCGACGGTACCTCTCGGTATGGGGATGTCCGGCGGCGACAGCCGGACGACCGGCGCCTTGAGATCGTCAAAGGCGGATTCGGCGACCAACGCCCCGATCTCGGCGCCGAATCCGCACGTGCGAGGGCTGTCGTCCACCACCACCACACGGCCGGTCTTGCGCACCGACGCCAGGATGGCAGCGCGGTCCAGGGGCACGATGGTGCGTGGGTCGACGACCTCGGCAGAAACGCCATCGGCAGCCAACGCCTCGGCCGCCTCCAGTGCGACGTGCACCTTGTGCGACGTAGCCACTATGGTGACATCGCGGCCCGCCCGCCTGATCTCCGCCTGGCCGAACGGGATGGCGAAATCACCGTTGGGGACTTCGCCTTCCATTGCCATCAGTAGCGGATGATTCATGACCACAGTGGGATTATCGCTTCTCAGCGCGGTCGTCATCAGGCCCTTGATATCGGCGGGCGTGGAAGCCAGCACGATCTGAATCCCCGGACAGTTGGCCAGCATGGCGTAGGGACTGCGGCTGTGCTGGGAGTGCTCGATGGGCGTGATGCCGTGCATCATGACGAAGACGGCCGGGACGGTGATCTGCCCGCCCGACTGATGATGCGCCACGCCCGCCTCGTGAATGAACTGCGACCAGGCCTCGACGGCGAATGCCGCCAGACCGAAGTGCGCCAGCGCGCGGCAACCGCTCATGGCCGAACCGATGGCAAGCCCCGCTACGGCGGACTCCGAGATGGGCGGTTCGTCGATGACCCGATCCGCGTAGCGCTCCCGTACCGCGTTCAACGCCGGATGATCTGCCGTGGGTCCCAGCAGGTAGGCGCTGCCGATCAGCGTCATGGTCGGGTCATCGTGCATCCTCACCACGATGGCGTCCACCATGGCCGCGGCAAACGTCATCCTCGCCATCGCGAATCTCCCCCGACCATCATGCGAACGTACCCGCGAGTCCGCTTTCGGCCGACGGCAGAGGACTGGCGAGCGCAAACTCGCGCGCTGCCTCGACTGTTCGGCAGACTCGCTCGTTCATGGCGACGATTTCGCTGCGACTCACCCGGCCTTGACGGAACAGGTCTCTGCCATAGCCGATGACCGGGTCGTAGTGATTGATCCAGTCGGCATGCTCGCCCGTTACCGAAGCAGGATCCCAGATACCGGCGAGATCGGTCACGCCAGTCACCAGTTGCGGGTTGAAGCTGCGGGACCCGGGCCAGCGTCGGGTTCGCATCTCGATGAAGGCGGGCGCCCTGCCCTCGCGCAGATCGCCGATCAGCCGGCTCGCTGCCTCGTGGACGTCGGTCACGCTTTCCCCGGCGACCACTTCCGTGGCGATTCCCAGCGCGCGGGGGATATCCCCGAGCGTCTCGGCTGCCATGGAGGACGACGACCATTCGTTCTGGGCGCGACCCGTGGTCACGCCGACGCTGTTGTTCTCGCATACCAGCAGCACCGGCAGGCGATACAGCGCGGCGATGTTCATGGCCTCGAAGCCTATGCCTTCCTCCAGCCCGCCGTCGCCGAAGAAGGTCACGCAGATCCCGCCCCTGCCCCTGATCTTCTGGGCCTGCGCTGCGCCGATGCCCAGACCGATACCGCCGCCCACCTGGCCCGTGGTGGCCAGGAATCCTGCCTCGCGCACCGTCAGCCCGGCGCTGCCGCCGCGGCCCTTGTTGAAGCCGTCTGCCCGACCGAGGATCTCGGCCAGCGCGCGACCGGGATCGACGCCTCGGGCGAGCACGTGGCCATGATTGCGGTGGGTGGTCAGGATCAGGTCGTCTTCGCGCAGCAGTTCCATGATTGTCGCGCCCACTGCCTCCTGGCCGATGTAGACATGGCGATGCCCTTCGGTTTCCACGGTCGCCCAGAGTTCGATCACCGTCTCCTCGAAGCGGCGGATCAGCAGCATCGATTCGAAAATGGCCAGTGCCTGTGCGCTGTCGTTCATTCGTATGTCGCTCTTTCCGGCCGGCAACTGCTCACACGCACGCTTCAACGTGGTTCTTTCGCCCCAGGTTCAAGCCACCTCGGCGATGCAGCGACTCGCCAGGCGGCGCAGACGGAATAACCGTGAACATAAAGTTCCAGCAAGTCTGGCTACGTGCTTTCCGTGTTGTCGCGGCAGTGTGGACTGTGCCGTTACGCAGTCTGCCACGAGATGTGCTTGGTCTGGAGGAATTCATCCAGACCCTCCACGCCGTGCAACCGTCCGATTCCGCTCTCGCGGTAGCCTCCGGTCTCGATTTCCGCGTGAAGCTTCATGTGGGCGTTGATCCAGACGGTACCGCTCTTGATCCGCGAGGCGAGGCGCAGGCCGCGCTGCTGGTCCGTCGTCCACACGCTGGCGGCCAGACCGAAGCGGGTGTCGTTGGCTTGCGCCACCGCCTCCTCCTCGTCCGAAAAGGTATCCACGGTAAGGAGCGGTCCGAAAATTTCCTGGTCCAGGAGTGCGTGGCCGGAGTCTGCCACGCGTACCAGGCTGGGACTGATGAAGCATCCGGAGGAAAGTTCACCGATGGGGGAACTGCCGGTGAGAATCATCTCGCCGAGACCTCGTGCCTCGTCCACCAATCGTTCCATACGCGCCTGGCTGGCCCGGTCGATAAGCGGCCCGAGGCCACTGCGGGGGTCGTCGGCGACACCGAGGCGCAAGGCGCCGAGCCGCTGCGCCAGGCGCGCCTGCAGCGCCCCGGCGACGGACGCCTCCGCGAGCACGCGGCTTGCGGCCACGCAGACCTGGCCCGCGTGAGCCATTCCCGTGCGGGCGATGCCCGCCGCAGCCGCATCCAGGTCGGCGTCGGCAAAGACGACGCAGGGCGCGCTGCCGCCCAGTTCCAGGTTCATGCGCTTGAGCGTGTCGGCGCCGGCCGCCATGATCCGCTTGCCTACTTCCGTACTGCCGGTATAGGAGATCACGTCAACTTCCGGCGAAGTGACCAGACGCCTGGCAACATCGCTTCCCGTCTCCGCCAGCATGTTGACGACGCCTGCGGGCAGGCCGTCAATGTCCGCAATCATCGCGAAGACTTCGGCGTTCACCAGGGCCGTTTGCGGCGCGGCCTTGACCACCGCCGTGCATCCCGCCGCCATGCAGGGCGCCAGAGAGCGGACCAGCAGCGTGATCGGCGCGTTCCAGGGCACGATGATGCCGGCAACGCCCATGGGTTCCCGGGCCAGCATGGAGTACTGGTGATGGTCCACCTCGGTGACACGGCCGAAGATGTTCCGGGCGAGGCCGGCGTAGTAGCGTAGTTCGGAGATGCCCGCGGCCACCTCGTGCGTGGCTTCGCCGATGAGCTTGCCGTTTTCCCGTGCCAGCGCCCGGGCGATATCGGCCTTTCGACTTTCCAGGCGATCGGCAAACTGCAGCAACACCTGAGCGCGAACCCTGGGCTTGTGCGCCCACGAAGACGTCTCGAATGTCTCTCGCGCGACGCCGATTGCGGCGTTGGCGTCGGCGAGCCCGGCGTCGGCGAACCGGCCAAGCCGTTCCCCGGTACTCGGGTTCTCGCTCTCGGCCTCTGCGCCCCCGGCCGACCCGACCCACTCCCCGCCGATCCAGTGACGAGCTTCCAATGTCACGATGTCCTCCGTTGGTTCGGTCTGCTACCCGTCGTCCGCCCGCATGGGATTGACGGCAGACAGCCCTCCATCCACCGCAAGCTGGGCGCCCGTGATGTAGCGGGCGTCGTCGCTTGCCAGAAATGCCACCGCCATTGCCACGTCTTCGGGCGTACCCACGCGGCCAACGGGCACGCTCCGGGCATTGGCGGCACGTTGCTCTTCGCTGAAGGTCTTGTAGAGCGTTGTTTCGATCGTCCCGGGCAGGACCGCATTACAGCGGATTTCGTAGCCGCGCCGCGCACAATCGAACGCCACGGTCTTGGTCAGTTGCACGACGGCGGCCTTGCTCGCGCCGTAGGGGACCGCCAGCGGAGAAGCCACCGTCGCGGCCACCGAGGCGATATTGACGATGGCGCCGCCGCCGGTGGATTTCATGGCCCGGATCGCATGTTTGCAGCCCAGCATCACGCCCGCGGCGTTGACCGCGTTCACCCGATTCCATTCCTCCAGCGTCAGGTCCTCCGGCGGAAGCTGACCGGCGAGAAAGGCAACGCCGGCGTTGTTGACGAGCACGTCCAGCCGCCCGAATTCATTCACGCAGTCGGCAACCACGGACTCCCAATCCGACTCGGAGGCGGCATCGTGCGCCCTGAACCTGGCCGTCGCCCCGAGCCGACTCGCCGCCTCGGATCCGGCCTGTTCGCTCAGATCCGTCAGCAGCACGCTGGCCCCCTCCGACACGAGTCGCACCGCCGTCGCCAGACCGATCCCCGAAGCCGCCCCGGTCACGATCGCCGCCTTGTTCCGGAAGCGGCTCATGGTTGTTCCTGCGGAAACACAAGGACCGGCTTGATCGCGATGCCTTCTTCAAGATCCGCGAATGCGCGATTGATGTCCGCGAAGTCGTAAGTGCTGATCAGCCGTTCGTAGGGAAACCGGCCCGCACGCTGCAATTCCATGAGCCGCGGCAGGAATTCGCCCGGTACCGCAGACCCCTGGATGATGCCGTGCAAGCTCCCGACCCGTTGGAACAGTTCAAGGGTGGAGAAACGGAACTCCTGGCCCGGCGGCGGTCCGCTGAAAATTCCGATCTTGCCGCCCTGGCCGAGGCACTGCACCGCATCGGCAAGCGCCGATGCCGTGATCGAACTTTCCAGCGCATGACTGGCCCCGCGGGGCAGCCATTCCCACACACGGCGCGGCACATCGTCCTCGCTGGCGTTCAGAGCATGAGTCGCGCCGAGGTCCCTGGCTCGAGCCAGCCGCGAGAGGTTGATGTCCACGGCGATTCTTGTGGAAACGCCCGCTACCCGGGCTGCCATGATCGCGCTCAGGCCCACCGTACCGACCCCGAACACCACCAGACTGTCCCCGGGACCCATCCTGAAGGTATTCATTACCGCACCGGCACCCGTCTGTACCCCGCAAGGCAGCGCGGCCAGCATTTCCGGGGCCATATTGTTGGCCGCGGGAACAAGTGCGTGCTCGAGCGCAATGGCGCGCGTCGCAAACGATGACTGCTGGAAAAAAGCGCTGCTCACAGCCTCCCCATTCAACCGCACGGTGCGGCTGCCGTCGCTGCGTTGCCCGGCAAACTTGAGCGCCGGGATGTTCTCGCACTTGAACGGTTCCGCCCGTTCGCAGTATGGGCAGGCTCCGCACCAGGGATAGGAAATGATGACCCGGTCGCCCGCACGCACGGAAGTGACGGCAGCACCGGTTTCCTCCACGACGCCCGCGCCTTCGTGCCCGAAGACGCCGGGCAATGGAAGGCGACTCTGGAACTTGGCATCGGTATGGCAGATTCCGCATGCTTCGATACGAACCAGTACTTCGTTTTCGCGCAGGGCATCGAGTTCCACCCGTTCCAGCGAGAACGGTCCGCCAGGTTCGCGGACGATCGCTGCGGTTGCGAAGTATGCCATCCGTGGGATCCCTTGCCGATTGGTTCGGCTAACGCACCGAATCCTTTTTTCTGGTTCCGTATTGTTGTACATTTGTTTCGCACGTTCAATCGCCCTTGCAGCGGCGCTTTTCCAACTTACTGAATATTAATTATTTTCCCTTGTGGCAAGTCGGACCCCGATTGCAGTCTGTTCAACTTTTGAGGCGTTTGTCCGGTTTTCCATGGGACAATCCAGGCTGGAGGCGCGCAGCATGATCGGGAAACTGTCGATCATTTGCTGAGGATACTTTTCGAACCGACCGGGAGTTCAATCGATGGACATCAGACAATCATGGCTTCGGATCATCACGACGACCGCGCTGTTTGCGTCGCCCCTGGGCACCGCATGGGCGCAACTGAGCTTCGTGGAAGCGCCCACGCTCACCGCCAACCCGACCGGCCGCGTGCCCCTTGCGGCGGTGATCGGGTTCAGTCTCGATCAGGCGGCGGAATCCCGGCTGTCCATCAGCGACGGCGCCAATAGCTGGGAGGCAGAATTCGACGCCGGGATCGCCCAGGATGGACGCTACATGTTGCCGGTCGCAGGCATGCGGCCCGGGCGCGAACACACGATTACACTCGCAATCACCGGGGCAGACGGCGAACAACACACGGAAACCTGGTCCCATATCACGCCGGACCTGCCCGCCAACCCGCTGGAATTCCCCGACCTGGACATCCAGGTCTCGATCCCCGAGCGCATGGAACCCGGCGCGACCTTCCTGAGCGTGCGCCGGCGGGCCCTGGGGCGCGCCCACTGGCTGACCGAAAGGCAGCGGGATTTTTCCGAGGACTGGGGCATGCTGCTGGCGCTCGATGCGCGCGGCGACGTCATCTGGTACTACAACTCGGACTTTAGAACGGCAGGTATCGCCCGCCTCTCCAACGGCAACATACTCATGCACCGCACGGACTTCTCCACCGTGGAAATCGACCTGCTGGGCAACGTCATACGGCAGTTCTACGCCGAGGAAAGGCCCTTCCCCCCGCCCGAGAATCCCGACGCCATTCCCATTCTCGGCCAGCAGACCCTGCATCACCAACCCCACGAGATGCCCAACGGCGATTTCCTGGCCTTCTCCGCCAACGGGTACCTCATCGAGGACTACTACAGCAGCGACAGCGACCCGAACGCACCGCGTACCGACCAGATCGTCATGGCCGATACCGTGGTGCAGTTCACGCCCGAGGGTGAAACCGTCTGGACCTGGGACACCTACGGCACGCTGGACCCCTTCAGGGTGGGCTACGACACCTTCTGGAGTTACTGGTGGGTGCGCGGCTTCCCCGACTACATGGACTGGACCCACGCCAACGGCCTGAGCTACGACTCCTCGGACGATTCGGTCCTGGTATCGCTGCGAAACCAGAACGCCATCGTCAAGGTGAATTACGAGACCCGCGACATCAAGTGGATTCTCGGACGCCACGACGGCTGGCCGGAGAACCTCCAGGACAAACTGCTCACGCCGGTCGGCGACCTGTTGTGGCCCGGCTACCAGCACAACCCGCGCATGACCCACGCCGGCACGGTGATTCTCTTCGACAATCGCGCGCACGGCGGCGCCATGCCGTTCGAACCGCGCCTGCCGCTGCCGGAGAACTTCAGCCGCGGAGTCGAATACGAGGTGGATGAGGAAAACATGACCGTCCGGCAAGTCTGGACCTCGGGCGACGGCCCGGGCGAGGACGCCTGTTTCGCCAACGCCATGAGCGACGCCTGGCGTTTACCGGTGACCGACAACTACCTCGTCATCTTCGCCTTCTGCCTGCCGCTATTGGAGAACATCACGCAGGACAGCATGGACGAGACGAGACGGTCCACCGGGGATCTCCCCTATGGAGGACGCGTCGTGGAATACGACGGTGACGACGTGGTGTTCCGGATGGAGGCGGTCCCCTACTTCGACCTGAACCACTGGGAAATCTACGGCGGATTCAGGAGCCCGGACATCTACCACCGGCCGGACTTGCCTGCAGCGCATTAGATCAATTGCGGCGAAATGTCTGAGGTCTGAGGTTAGTCCGCATGCATTCGCCGCGCTAACTGCCGCGCGTTGGGGGCTTGGCGGCGCTACAGGCAATAACACCGGACACCGTCGGCGTCCTGTACAACAATGTACAGCTTAATCGCCATAATTGGGGTGAATACCTTGCTATTTTCTGAATTTTGTAGTACAAGTTTTTTCCTCACCAAGAGCCTCTGTTGCCTTGTTCCAACACTGTACGAAAGAATTGCCGTCGCAAATCCAGGGGAGAAGTCATGCATTCACGATGCACGCGTTTACTGATATTGGCCGCGGGTTGCGGCGTGTTCGCGTTGCCCGCCACGGGCCAGCAACTCGAGGAAATCGTCGTCACCGCGACCAAGCGGGAGGAGTCCTTGCAGGAAGTGCCGCTGGCCATCAATACGGTGGACGGCGTCCTGTTGACCGACTACTCCATCACCAACTTCTACGACATGAACATCCCCGGAGTCAACATTGCCCAGGGCGGCATGAACGACAACGCCTTCATCCGCGGCGTCGGCCAGTCCAGCGGCAACTTCGGCTTCGAGAATTCGGCGCCGTTCTACATCGATGGCGTTTACTGGGGCCGTGCGCGCGGCACGCGCATCGCCTATCTCGACGTGGAGCGGCTGGAAGTGCTAAAGGGCCCGCAACCGACCTACCTGGGCAAGAACGCCACGGCCGGCGCCATCAATGTCACTTCCCGCCGCCCCGGCAATGAGTTCGAAGGCTACATCGATCTCTATCAGGAATTCGAACACGACGAAACCGTGCTCACGGCCGCCGCCGGTGGCCCCCTCAGCGACACCTTCGGCGTCCGCGCCGCCGCCAAGGTCCGCCGCCTGGACGGCTGGGTCAACAACATGGCCAACGGCCGCAAGGAACCGACCCAGGAAGACGAACTGGCGCGGATCGGCGCCGTCTGGAACCCTGCCGACAACGTGGAAGTGTATGCAAAGCTCGAAACCATGAATGTCTTCTGGGAGGGCCGCAACACCCAGACCGTCAACTGCTCGCCGGCATGGGAGGCGGTGATCGACCCCAATCTCGAAGACTGCATCTTCAACGAAACCCGGTCGAGCTGGGCCGACCCGGCGAACCATCCGGACAATTTCTTCATCCGCGTGGGCGAGCTGTTCGTCACCGCGGGCGACAACAACTTCTACGATTTCGAGATGACCTCGACGATGCTCGGCATCGACTGGGATCTCGATGCCTTCACGGTGGACTCGATCACCGCCTACTACGACTTCACCAACATGTTTTTCGCGGATCCGTCCCACAGCGAAACCGACTTCGGTGTCGCGAACTTCGTCGAGGAATACGACCAGTTCAGTCAGGAATTGCGCTTCACGTCGAACGCCGACGGCCCCCTGAACTGGCTCGCGGGCGTGTACATGGATTCGAACAGCAACATCAACTTTACCCGGAACTCGCTATTCCCGAATGGCCCCATGGCGATGCTCGTCATCAGGGACAACGACGAAGACGGCGATTCCTGGGCGGCGTTCGGTGAACTCGAATTCCAGGCCAGCGATTCCGTCAACCTGAAGCTGGCGGGACGTTATACCGAGGTCGACAAGGTCAACGTATACGCGCAGGACTGGCGGGTCATGGTCGTTGCCACACGGCCGTGGATGGACAATCCCCGGAATGCGGCCATGACGTTCACTCGCGACCAGCAATACACCGAATCGGCCTTCCAGCCATCCATTACGGCCGAATGGTTTCCCGATGACAACAGGATGCTGTACGCCAGCTACAAGAAAGGCTTCAAGGCCGGGGCCAACAACCACCAGCCAGGCGTTCCAGCGCTCGACCGTCCGATCGATGCTGAAAACGTCGTTGCTTACGAACTGGGCGCCAAGACCACGCTGGCCGACGGCGCGGCGCGGCTCAACCTGGCGCTGTTTCGCAGCGAAATCGACAACCTGCAGGTCTCGACGTTCGATGCTGAGGCACTGGCGTTCGTCACCCAGAACGCCGGGTCGGCGCTGTCCCAGGGCCTGGAGGCGGACTTCGACTGGGCCGCGACCGAGAATCTCACCCTCAGCGCCTACCTGAGCCTGCTGGACGCCAATTTCGACGTGTTTACTACCGGGGCCTGCTACCCGTTTCAAACAGAGGCAGAGGGCTGCATCAACCGCATCCAGGACCAGTCGGGCACGCCGCTGCAATTCGCCCCCGACATCTCCGGCACGATCGGCCTGAACTATAACCGCCCCCTGCAGAACAACCTGGAATTCTTCTGGCGCGCGGACGTGTTCTTTACCACCGAATACGTCATCAACTCCAATGCGGATCCGAACACGTACCAGGATTCCTATGCGATGCTGGACGGACGTATCGGCGTGGGAGGCGGAGACGGTCGGTGGCGCGTCGCGCTGGTGGGACGCAACCTCGGCAACGTATTCGTGAAGGAGTGGAATGGGTCCAACCCGCTGGCCGGCAACCTGGCCCACTTTGCGTTGCTGAAGCGACCGCGGCAGCTCGCGCTTCAGGGACAGTTCAACTTCTGATCCCGCTGCCGACAAGCCATCGACCAGTGGCGGCCCGATCCTCCCAGGATGGTGTGGGCTGTCGCTCCCGTTTCAGGGTTCAAAGGAGACAGCAACATGAACCAGTCGGCATTTTCGGTTTACCGACCTAACGCTCGACGACTTGGCCCGGGTGCCGTCTGGCTGGCTACCGCCATGTTGTGTTCCGGCGCGGCGGCGCAAGAAGTCGATCTGAGCGACCTTGCGTCACTGGAATTTCACAAGACCCAGGGTGAATGGACAACGCACGAGGGATCGTCCGGCCTGCGAGTGACCGAACCGGCCGACGGGCAGAACTCCGATGAGGACAAGCTGGTCATCATCGATATACGGTTCACCGACGGCGCCATTGAGGTTGAGCTCTCCGGCGAGCCGGCCCCGGGCGCTGCGGGCGGGGCGCGGGGGTTCGTCGGCGTGGCCTTTCACGTCCAACCGGACGGCGAGGCGTTCGAAGCCTTCTACATTCGCCCGACCAACGGCCGCGCGGACGACCAACTCCGGCGCAATCACTCCACGCAGTACATCGCCTATCCGGACTACCCGTGGCACCGCCTGCGCGAGGAGACGCCGGGGCTGTACGAAGCGTATTCGGATCTCGTGCCCGGCGAGTGGACCCGTTACCGTGTCGAGGTCGAGGGCGAGAGTGCCCGCCTTTACCTGCACGGCAACGAACAGCCCACGCTGCTCGTCAACGACCTGAAGCTGGCGGGACAGACCGGCGCCGTCGGGCTGTGGATCGGTCCCGGAACGGTCGCCCATTTCAGGAGTCTGAACATAGCGGCCGAGTAAGTCCGGTACGTCTGGTTTACAGCCAGCAGAATAGCACTTGCGGGAAACGGGCGGAGAATATCGCCACAATATGTAGCGGCTTTCAAGCACGGCTGTCAACGGGAGGCGGAACCAGCCAGGTTCCGCCTCCACAATGCGTCAAGCTACGGCAATCTAAAAGTCGTAGCGGAGACTGACGCCGTACACCTGCGGGTCCCCGATGAAGGAGTTGTAGGTGCCGGTCTGCAACGGGGCGTCGAAGATGGTCATGGAATAGTCCGTGCCGGTGATGTTCTGCCCCCAGAAATCCACGGTCCACGGGTTCATTCCGCCCGCAGAATTGAAGATCAACCGGGCATTGACCACCGTGTAGGCATCCTGGTACTTCAGGGGATCCAGGTTGGCGCCGGTGTTGTGGTCACCGGTGTAGCGCGCGTCGATGTGAAAAGCGCCTGCCAGGGGACCCAGCGGAAAGCGTACGGTGAAGCCGCCGACGCCCGTCACCTTCGGTGCGTGCGTCAACTGCCGACCGGCACGGAAGCCGTGTTCCGGACCGCTGCCGAATCGCATGTCCGCGTAGGTCAGACCGCCAAAGATCTCGACGTTGTTGTTGACCACGCCGCGCGCCTCGATCTCCACGCCCTTCGATGTCACCTCCGGGACGTTGAGCGCTTCGAACGCGAAGCCCGTGAACGCCGTGAGCTGGTAACCCTCGAAATCCTCGTGGAACAGGCTGATGTCGAGCAGCCCGCGCCAGTCATCGAGGCTGAACTTGGCGCCCACCTCGTAAGTATCGACGGTTTCCGGGAGGAATATCCATTGGTCGATACCGGGAAACTGAGGTGTGCCCACCAACGACGTCAGTATCGGGCTGGTCAGGCCGCTGCGGTCCATGTTGAATCCGCCGGCCTTGTAACCACGGGAATAGCCGCCGTACACCAGGTGATCGCCGATATTCCGGGACAGCCGCAGAGTCCCCGTGGCCTCATCCCCGGCAAGGTCGCCCGCGTATCTTCCATCCCGGGTAGGATCGATGCCAGAACAAGAGTTTCGAGGGCTGCGGCGAAGTGATTGACAGGGCCGCGCTTTGCAGTGAATATGGACGAGTCCGCCAGGGGAGCGAAAGTGCGGCGGGGGAATCGAGCATGAAGGTCAATGAGTCCGTGACAATCCCGGCTTGGAATTCGGTTATAATTGCCGAGCCGAGCCGAGCCGAGCCGAGCCGAGCCGAGCCGAGCCGAGCCGAGCCGAGCCGAGCCGAGCCGAGCCGAGCCGAGCCGAGCCGAGCCGAGCCGAGCCGAGCCGAGCCGAGCCGAGCCGAGCCGAGCCGAGCCGAGCCGAGCCGAGCCGAGCCGAGCCGAGGCCTGACCCCGTGGCCCGGTCCGCAAGCCGGGGGCGCCGCGCCCGCGCCGCAGCCGCCCCGCCGCGCCGTCTCCGCCGTTCCGCGCTCCTTCCGCTCGCCCTGCCGCTCCTGGGCGCGCTCGCCCTCCTCGCCGCCGCCGACGCACAGGCCCAGGCGCCGCCCACGCCGACGGGCTTGACGCTTACCGCGGGCGACGGGCAGTTCACCGCGGCCTGGAACGCCTCGCCGGGCGCCGGCACCTACGTCATCCGGTACGCCCCCCAGGGCGGGGCATGGGCCGCGGTCTTCGCGAGGCCCGGCACGGCCACGAGCAAGACGATCGTCAGCAGCTCCGCCATCACGATCTCCAACGGGACGACCTACTGGGCCCGGATCAGGGCGTGCGCGGGCACCTCGACCGGCGGCGCGAACTGCAGCGCCCTCAGCGCGGCAGCGACCGTCACGCCCCGGGCCGCCCCCGCCGACCCGCCCCCGACCGCGACCCCCACGGTCTCGATCTCGGCATCGCCCAACCCGGTGGCCGAAGGCGCACGGGTGACCTTGAAGGTGACGCTGTCCGCGGCGCTGGCGAAAGACGTGACGATCCCGGTGACCACGACCCGGGGCACCGCCGAGCGGGGCGACGTCCCGGTGCCGAATTACTTCATGCTGATACCGAGCGGCCAGACCGCGGCCGCGACCACCATCCAAACGGCGCAGGACGACGACACCGACGACGAGACCTTCACGCTGGCCCTGGCCGCGGGCGAGCTGCCCGCGGGGGTGTCGGCCGGCACCGCTTCCTCGGTCACGGTGACCATCGCCGACGACGACGCCCCGGACCCGCCCCCGGCCGCGACCCCCACGGTCTCGATCTCGGCATCGCCCAACCCGGTGGCCGAAGGCGCACGGGTGACCTTGAAGGTGACGCTGTCCGCGGCGCTGGCGAAAGACGTGACGATCCCGGTGACCACGACCCGGGGCACCGCCGAGCGGGGCGACGTCCCGGTGCCGAATTACTTCATGCTGATACCGAGCGGCGAGACCGCGGCCGCGACCACCATCCAAACGGCGCAGGACGACGACACCGACCACGAGACCTTCATCCTGGCCCTGGCCGCGGGCGAGCTGCCCGCGGGGGTGTCGGCCGGCACCGCTTCCTCGGTCACGGTGACCATCGCCGACGACGACGCCCCGGACCCGCCCCCGGCGCGCCCGCGGGTGAGCTTCGCCTCGGCCTCCTACAGCGTCCACGAGGGCGAGAGCGTCACGCTGACGGTGAACATCGCCCCGCGGCTGGCCTCCGCCAGCGAAGTCGTAGTTGATACGGATAGTGGCTTTACCGCCCGAACGCCCGAGGACTACACCCTGTCCGGGGCGACCGGGACCGCGGGCCTGTGGTATTTGACGCTGCCGGCCAACGCCGACAGCGCCGCCTTCACGCTGTCCGCCGTGGCGGACGGGACCGCGGAGGGGGACGAGGCCGTGGTTTTCCGGCTGAGCCCCCGCAGCGCCGACGTGCCCTACGACGTGGCGGCCACGAACCGCCAGACGGCGGTGACCATCTCCGACCCCCGGCCCCCGGCCGTCCCCGCGGTGCGGCTGTCGGCCTCCCCGGCCACGGTGGCGGAGGGCTCCCCGGTGACGGTGACCGCGACGCTGTCCGCAGCGCTGGCGGAGGACGTTTCGATCCCGGTGGCGCTGACCGCGGGCACGGCGGAGCCCGGCGACTTCGGCGCGCTCGCCTCCATCCGCATCCCGGCCGGGTCCGCCTCCGGCGCGGGCACGGTCGCGACGGCGCGGGACGGCGACGACGAGGACGAGACCTTCACGGTGTCTCTGGGCACGCTGCCCTCCTCGGTGTCGGCGGGCACGCCCGCCTCGGTGACGGTGACCATCGCCGACGGCGACGCCACAGGCGACGGCGACGACGCCGACGACGAAGCCCCGGCCGCGCCCACGGTCTCGATCTCGGCCTCGCCCAACCCGGTGGCCGAGGGCTCCGCGGTGACCGTGAGGGTGACGCTGACCGCGGCGCTGGCGGAGGACGTTACGATCCCGGTGGGGCTGTTCGCGGTCACGGCGGAGCCCGGCGACTTCGGCGCGCTCGCCTCCATCCGCATCCCGGCCGGGTCCGTCTCCGGCGCGGCCGAGGTCGCGACGGCGCGCGACGGGGACGCCGAGGACGAGACCTTCACGGTGGAGATGGCGCTGGAATCGCTTCCGCGGGAGGTGAGGGCGCACGCCCGGCATTGGGTGGTGGTGACCATCGCGGACTCCGCGGCCCGCGAACCCGGCGGCGGCGAACCCCCCGGCGGCGGCACGGACCCCGGCGGCATAGATCCGCCCGACACCGGGGCGAGCGCCACGCCGGTCGTCGGCCGGCGCGCGCGCGCCATCGCCGCGCCGTACTGCTTCGTTCCCGGCGCCGGGGAACTGGACGCCCTCGGCGAAAGCACGCACCTGGCCTACCGGCTCGACGGCGGGAAGGATTTCGACCTGTGCCTGTGGGACGCGGACGAGAACTGGAAGGACGCCCCCGCCTACGCCTCCTGCCGCGGCGCGGGCGGGGCGTTCCCCAGGCGCTCAACCCCCGAACCCGCCGGCGAACCCGCCGGCGAAAAAGCGCTGTCCGCCGAGCGCGCGGCGGGGCTGATGGCCTGCGTCGTGCCCACCGGCGGGGAAGGCGGCGACTGGCTGCTGCGCGTCGCGCCGGAGAACATCGCCCCGGAGAACATCGCCCCGGAGAACCCCGGCCCGGAGAACCCCGAATGAACGCCGCGAACCGCATCCCCGCCAGCATCGCGGCGGGACGAGACGGTCGTCTACCATGCCCGACGAAACTGTAGCCGTCGGGCGGACCGGGCGGCGCGGCGCCGGCCGCCGCCGGCGGCACCGAGACTAGAAGTCGTAGCGCACGCTCACGCCGTACAGCCGCGGGTCGCCGAGAAAGGCGTTGTAGGTGCCGGTCTGCAACGGAGCGTCGAAAATGGTGACGGCGTACTCCTCGTCGGTCAGATTCTGAGCCCAGAGATCGACCGTCCACGGGTTCGTGGCGTCGGACGACCTGAAGATCAATCTGGCGTTGACCACCGTATAGGCGTCCTGGTGCTTCAGCGGGTCGAGGTTGGCACCGGTGTTGTGCTCGCTGGTGTAACGCGCGTCGATGTTGAACGCGCCCGCCAGCGGACCCAGCGGGAAGCGCGTGGTGACGCCGGCCACCGTGGTGACCTTGGGCGCGTGCGTCAGTTGCCGACCGGCGCGGAAGCTGTGTTCGGGGCCGTCGCCGAAACGCACGTCCGCGTAGGTCAGCCCGCCGAAGATTTCAAGGGACTCGCTGACCGCGCCGCGCCCCTCGATCTCCACGCCCTGCGAGGTGACTTCGGGCACGTTGAGCGCCTCGAACGCGAACCCCGTGAAGGCGGTGAGCTGATAACCGACGAATTCCTCGCGGAAGAGGCTGACGTCGAGCAGCCCGCGCCAGGCGTCCAGGCTGAACTTGCCGCCCAGTTCGTAGGAATCGACGGTCTCCGGGAGGAATATCCACTGGTCGACGCTCGGCGCGATGGCCTGTCCGGTGGCCAGGGCCGACAGGACGGGGCTGGACAAGCCGCTCCGGTCCATGTTGAACCCGCCCGCCTTGTAACCCCGGGCGTAACCGCCGTACAACAGGTGCCCGCCGATGCGCCGCGACAGCCGCAGCGTGCCCGTGACCTCGTTCTCATCCAGCGCCCCGGCGTAGACGCCGTCCCGGGTGGGGTCGGTGAAGGGGATGCAGCCCAGCCCCATCATGGCGCCCAGACCCTCGATCACTTGCGGGTCCCGGAGTATCGCCTTGCCGCCGGCGACCACCTGCCCAAGCCCCGGAAGCAACTCCCCCGAAAGCCCGGGAAGCAACTGCGCCGCGCCGGCCTGGGTCCCCGCGACGGCCCCACCGAGCTGCAGGGCGCCCTGGCGGATCCGTTCGATGTTCGGGATCAATTCCTGGTTCAACTGTTGGGCCACCGGCGGCGGCAGCGCCGCCGCGGCCTGGCCGAGCCGCGCGCCGAACATTTCGAGTTCCGCCGCGTAGTTCTGAAGATCGCCGCTGGGGTAGGCGCGAAGAGCCCCCTCGTAAGCGCCAAGAGCGCCGGCGTAGGCGCGAAGAGCCTGGGCGTAAGCGCCCACGCCGCCGAGGTAGGCTTGCGTGGCGCCCACCTGGCCCAATAACCGCCGGGAGAACGGCTCGCAGACCCGGTCCGAGGAGTTCAGTTCCGCGTGCATGGTCTTGTCTTCCGACGTATAGCGAAGTCCCAGCGTGAGTTCGAAGTCGTTCGCCAATTCCACGGAATTGTGCGTGAACAGCGCCCACGACCGCGATTCCTGCTCGTATGTATCGCTGGCGCCGGTACCGAAGAACCGGGCGCCGCCGGCGAGCGCTTCGTACCCCGGCCAGGGATCGAACGGGAAGCCGGGCCAGGCCGGAAGGGCCCCGGGCCCCGCCGACAGCATCGGCAGCATCGGCAGCATCGGCGCTGGCGGCGCCGCGATATCGGGCGGCAACAATGGCCCGAACTGGGCGAGAGCGGCTTCCAGGCCCGCGGCGCCCTGCGCGAGGCCGGCCGCGCCCTCGGCGATGCCCGCGGCGCCCTGGGCAACAAGGGCAGCGCCCGCCGAGGCTACGTCGGCGCCGGCTTCAAGCCGGGGAAGCCCGGCCCCGAGCTGGCCGAATGCGCCGCCGATCCCTTGCGCGATCTCCGCGGCGGCGCCGTTCGCGTAGGGGCTGAAGGCGGTTCCGTAATTCAAGGTGTCCCGGTACGGCAGGCGCTCGTCGGCAAAGTAAGCCCCGACGAGCCAGTCCAGGGGGCCCGACTGCCCGTTCAGCCGCAGTTCCTGCGAAAACGTCTCGAATCCCAGCGTGAATTCCCCCTTGGGGCGCTCGCCCAGATCCATCGTGGCGAAATCGATGTCCTGCTCCCGCGATGTTTCCCAGTCGCGCTTGGACGTCACGCTGACCAGCCGGCCGAACGGCAGCTCCGCGTCGACCTCGAAGGACACGCCGCCTTCCCGGACGGCCTGGTAGTAGCTGGATTCCCGCGACACCGTGGCCTCGCGGGCGTAGGGATCGAAAAGTATGCCCGCGGTGGCGGGATCGCCCGAAAGCAGCTTCGCGATTCCGTCGACCGCCGGCGCCGTCGGCCCCCGGATCAAACCGACCGCCGCGCAGCAGTTCTCTTCGCGGTCGGTGTAGTCTCCGATCAACCTCAGGCGGACGTCGTCGCTGGGTTCGAAGACGAATTGGCCGCGCACGAACGTCCGGTTGCGGTCGTTGAAGCTGCGGTCGAAGTTGGCATCCTCCAGGAACCCGTCGCGCTCGAACAGGACCGCGTCCAGCCGCGCGGAGGCTCCGTCGCCGAATCCGCCGCTGGCGCCCGCCTCGACCCGCGTGGAGCCGAAGGAGCCGATGCCGAGGTCGGCATAGCCGGAGCCGTCCGGGTCCGGCAGGGCGGTGACGATGCTCACGACGCCCGCGGAACTGTTGCGTCCGAACAGCGTGCCCTGGGGCCCGCGGAGCACCTCGATCCGCTCGATGGCCCCGAGCTCGGTGAGCCCCACCGTGGCGCGGTTGCGGTAGACGCCGTCCACATACAGGCCCACCGATGACTCCAGCCCCGGATTGTCGCTGTTGGTGCCGACGCCGCGAATGCGCGCGGTGACGCCGACCGACTCGGCCTGCCCGGAGGCGACATGGAAGCTCGGCGCGATGCGCATCAACTCCATGATGTCCGTCACGCGGCTGAGTTCGATCCGCTCGGCGCCGTAGGCCGACACGGCAAGCGGCACGTCGATGACGGACTCCTCGCGGCGCGTGGCCGTGACGACGATCTGCTCGATGACCGGACCGTCGGCCGGCGGCGCGCCGGATTCCTGCGCGGTCGCCGCAACGGCGGCGAGACCGGAAAAGACAACCAGTGGACGCATCATGGGACCTATACCTCCCTAGCAGGCATGATGTTGACATTCGGAACAATTCGGTGCGAAGGGGCGCAGTCCCGACTGGCATTGCATATTTCGCATCAGGCGCGCGCGCTCCCGTTGGCCACTCGACCGGGCCTCACCCATTGGCAGGATAGCATAGGGAACCAGGGCGCTGGTCCAGCCGCACAATCAAAATTCTTGGCTCCCCCATAAGAAAATCTTACCGGCGGCGGACGGTCGCGTCAGCCTGCCGACCGCAAGAACGCTCGCCGCGCAGAGCAGCGCCGGGACCGCGCCAATGGCGAATATGGTCTGCGTACCGAAGCCCTGTGCAAGCAGCGCCCCGCCGATCAGCGGACTGGCGATCGAGCCGAAGCGGCCGACGGCCAGGGCCCAGCCGATTCCCGTGGAACGCGCCCGCGTCGGATACAGGCCGGTGGTCATCGTACCCAGCAACAGGGATGAGCCCAGCACGCTGAACCCGGTGCAGATGGCCACCAGGACCAACAGCGCCGTGGAACCGACCGAGAACCCCAGCGCCAAGACGCAGACCGCCGCGAGCAGGTAGGTCGCGACCAGCACCTGCGCCGGCGGGATGCGGTCGCCGATGGCGCCGAACAGGGTGCCGCCGACGACCCCGCCAAGAGCGTACAGGGCCAGCACGTAGAGCGCAGTATCGATGGAAATGCCTACAGCCGTGAACAGCGTCGGCATCCACAGCCCCAACAGGAAGACCAGCGACTGGTTTCCCAGGAACGCAAGCCAGACGGCCAGCGTTATCGCCGTCTGCCGCCCGCCGAACAGCTCACGGACCGGGCTGCCCTTGTGCGTGACTTCGCCATGGGTGTATTCGAATTCCGGCTTGTGGGCAAAGGTCCTGTCGACGCGGCCCAGCAGCGCGCCCGCGGTTTCGGGCGCACAGCCGCGGTTGACGAGAAACCGCAGCGATTCCGGCATCACCGCCGCCACGAGCGCAGCCAGTATCAGCGGAATCAGCCCGCCGAAGTAGAACACGTACGGCCAGCCCCCGAGACCGATCAGCGTCGGCCCGACGAACCCGGCGACCGTGGTGCCCATGGCAGCGCCGGAGTACATGAATGCCGTCAGTCCATTGCGGACCTTGCGCGGCATGAACTCCAGCGTATACGCCAACGTCACCGGAATGCACCCGCCCACGCCGATCCCGGTCACGAAACGAAATGCGATCAGTTCGTTCATGGTGTTCACCAGCGGGGTCGCGCACATGGACACGCCGGAGATCACGAGCATGATGACGATGGTCCAGCGGCGACCGATCCAGTCGCCCATGGCGCCGGCCGCGCTGGACCCGAACAGCACGCCGATCAGGGCGGAGGACAACGCCCAGGCGAACTCCGCTGGCTCGAGTCCCCACTCCCCGGAAATACTCGGTACCGTGGCCCCCATCGCGACCAGATCGTAGCCGTCCATGATCATGATGAAGAAGCCGATCGCGATGATCAGGACGTGCAGTGGGCCGATACGGCTTTCCTCGATGACGCCGGTAATGTCGATCTTCATTCCGCAAATCCTCTTGCGGACTCACCCTGGCGCTGACCGAGTATCAACGCCGCGAGGGCGACAAACGGCACCACGGCAAATGCCGTCATTACCATGACGTTGGTCCAGTCTGCACCGTAGAGGTAGCCCGCGAACACCGGACCGAGAATCGCCCCGAAACGGCCCACGCCGATCGCCCAACCGGTCGCAGTCGACCGGCACGACGTCGGGTAAACGCGCGCCGCCAGAGCATAAAGCCCGCCGATGGAGCCGGAGAGAAAGGCGCCTGCCGCCATGGACGCGAGCGCGATTCCAAGGAAGCTGCTGCCCAACAGCCCGACAAGAATGATGGCCGGCGCCGACAGGACGAGCGCCAGCTTGAGCAGCCGGACCAGGCCGAAGCGCGGCGAGTAATACCCGATCGCCAGCATGCCGAACGTGCCGCCAACGCTCACGAAGATGGTGGCCGAGACCCCCGCGGCAAGCTCCACGCCGGTCGCCGTCAGGCTGGCGGGCAGCCAACTGAAGAGATAGTAGATGACCATGTAAACCACGAAGAACGCGGTCCACATGACGAGCGTTGTCACCAGGAAGCGCGGAGACAGCAACTCTCTCACGCCTGTAGCAACTGTCGATGACGCGGGCTCGTCGGTCTCTCCTGCCGTCGCCGCGTCCTCCGGGACCCCCAGCCGCCGCAGGATCGCGCGCAGCCTGTCCTGCCTGTCCGGTCCGCCGCCCATGGCCAGAAACCGGGTGGATTCCGGCAACGTGAACACTACGACGATCAGCAACAGCAGGGATCCTGCCCCGCCGGCGAAGTACACGGCCCGCCAGCCCACTTCCTGGATCAGGAAGATGGCCAGAATTCCGCCGACCACGGCCCCGACGGTGTAGCCGGTGTGCATGACGTTGATGGAGAACGCCCGGCGCCGGGCGTTGGAGTATTCCGCCACCAGCGCATTCATGCTGGGTAGAATTCCACCGATGGCCAGACCGGTCACGAACCGCGCCGCCATCGCCTGGTAAACGGTGCCTACGAGGCCCGTCATCAGCATGCCGACCGACGCCAGCGCCAGAAACCCGATGATCGCCGGCCGGCGGCCGAAGCGGTCGGCCAGGGGCGCCAGCAGAAACGATCCCAGCATCATGCCTGCGAGGCTCGAACTGAGCAGCATCCCGAGCGTCTCCGGCGACAGGCCCCATTCGTCCCGTATGGCCGGCGCGGTAAAGCTGATGGCGAGGATGTCGAAGCCGTCAAAGAAATTCAGCGCGAAACAGAGCGCGACGACCAGGACCTGGAGCGGCCGCATGGGGCCTTCGTCCATGATGGTACGGACATTTGCAGTGTTCATGATCAGGATACCGAGAGTGGATAGGGGGAGGTATCGGCGTGGTTCTGGAGCGCGTGGACGAGACGGACCAGCAGCGACTCCCTGACGCGTGCCGATGCGGGATCGTCCCAGAGGTTCGTCAGTTCGTTGGGGTCATTCGAGAGGTCGTAGAGTTCGCCCCAGTCACGGTTCTGCCAGACTGAAATCCGCCAGTGACGGTCAATCAGCGTCGAGACCGTTACCAGGTCGTCGAACCCCAGGTAAGGGTACTGGGTGGTGTACTCCACCAGGACCTCGTCGCGCATCGCCGCCTCACCCCTGAGCAGCGGGCAGAGATCGACGCCCTGCACGCCGTTGTACGGTTGTAGCCCCGCCCGGCTCAGCACCGTTCGGGCGAGATCCAGCATCGATCCCAGTTCTTCGAGATGCCCGCGGTTGTATGCCGGGTCCGGGTCCCGCCAGACGAAGGGCGTGCGGACGATGCTCTGGTACTGCATCGGCCCCTTGAGCATCAGGCCGTGATCGCCGAGATACTCGCCATGATCCGACAGGAAACAGATCACGGTATTTTCGGCCAGACCCACACGTTGCAGCGTATCGAGGACCGCGCCGACGGCATCGTCGATCATCGTGATCTGGCCGTAGGTCTTGGCCAGCATGTCGCGCGCCCGCCGTTCGCCGGTGACGAAGGGATATGTCCAGCGAGTCGATTCGGTACCGCGCTCGTACTCGTCCCAGAGCCTTGCAAGCGGCGGCGTTGCATCACGCGTGGGTGTGTGGAACGACGGCGGAAGCTCGACCTCATTCGCGTCGTACATGCTGTAGTAACGCCCCGGCGGCGTGAACGGATGATGCGGGTCCGGGAACGAACATTGCACGAAGAAGGGCCTGCCCTCACTGCTCTCGGCGTGACTCTTGAGCCACGCTACGGTTTCCTCCTGTACGAATCGGGTCGGATAGAGATCTTCCGGAACGGCCGGCTGATATAACTGGGCCGCCCGCACCTCGCTGACGGCCCGCGCACCCGCAAGCCCCGGCTGAAACTCGAGACCGGGCGCCTTCTTTCCGAGCCACGCGGAGTAGTGTCCGGTGACCAGGTCTCCATGCCCGAGACAGAACGCCACATCCTCGAAACCGTAGAACGGCGTGCGGATGTTCTCCGCGTGACCGGGGCGGGCCCACTCCTGGCTCATTTCCCACGCATAATCGTCCCGTGCGTATGAAGTCCGCCGCGCCTCGGCCAATGCGTCGGGCGGCGCCTTGAGCCCTTCCGGATATACCTCACTCGGCACCTTGGCCGACTCCGATGTCATGCCCTGCAGGTGGCTCTTGCCGATGAGCGCCGTGCGATAGCCGGCCGCGAGGAGCAGATCGACGAAGGTGACGGAATCCAGATCCAGCGGAATCCCGTTGTAACGCACGCCGTTGACCCGCGGAATGCGGCCGGTCATGAAGGTCGCGCGGTTGCTCATGCAGGTCGGCGACGACACGTAGAAACGCGACAGCCATGAGCCGCCCGCGGCGATACGATCGATGTTCGGGGTATGCACGATCGCGTTGCCGGCGTAGCCCACATGATCCCAACGCTGCTGGTCGGTGATGAAGAACAGGAAACTGGGCGTTGACGAGGTCGCCCCGGACCGCCGCGGGCCTGTCACCGTAAAGCGCTCTTCGCGTCCGGCAGTTCGCCGCGTTCGCGCCAATACTGCCGAAATGCACGCCTGACCGATTCGTTGTGTGCCTTCATCATGAGCGCCGCGTATTCCGCGTCGCCGTCCTCCAGCGCCTCGATGATGTTGCCGTGCTCGACCACGCTGAGCGGGTTGTGCCTGGCCGGAATCTGGCCGAACTTGAAGTAGAGATTGTGGTGGAAGTCGATGATCCGGTCGATCAGTTCGTAGAGCTTGTGGCTGCCCGCCGCGCGGTGAATGGCCCGATGAAACCGGGAGTTGAGCTGCAGGAATCGCGGATCGTCATCGACGGCCTCTTCGATCTCGGCGTTCAGTTGCTTGAGTTCCTCCAGCGCTTCCTTCGAGATTCGGCGCGCGGCCCGGGCCGCGCTGTAGCTCTCGAGGAACGAGAGAATATCCATGAGTTCCTCGAACTGCGCCTCGGTGACGTCGGCCACGTAGGAACGCCGGTTGGAGCGGATTTCGATGAGGCCCTGGTCCGCCAGCATCCGCAGCGCTTCACGCACCGGCGTGCGGCTCACGTTCAGGGAATTTGCCAACTCCTCTTCCTTGAGCTGGTGTCCGGGCTGGAATTTGCCCGAAAAGATCGAGTTCCGTATCCGTTCGTACGCTATTTCTTTCGCTGTGGCCACGTGAGTTCCTTTCTCAACTGGCGGTCAACCCGCGGACCGCGCCGGAGACGCCTCGCGCCCGGCAGACGAACACGGCCGGGACACGCCGATCAGTCGGCACCGTAGTCTACCCTCTCCGCCCATTCCGGATCGACGCGAAGCCGCCAGTACTCGTCCAGGAATGACGCGGTAACGGGTCCGCAGACACCGTCGCCGATGTCTTCGTCATCCACACGGATGACCGGAAAGATGCCGCCGGCCGACGTACAGAGGAACACTTCGTCGGCACGCTTCAGCTCCGCAAGCGGTATGTCCGCCTCTTCCCACCGGCGACCCCTGCGTTCGGCGATTTCCGTGACCGTGCGCCGGGTAATGCCTTCCAGGCGATGGTGCGCGGGCGTCCTGAGGGCACCATCGCTGACGATGAACGCATTGAATCCCGGACCCTCGGTCACGTTGCCGTCGAAGTCGAGCAGCAGCGCATTGTCCGCGCCCCGGTCGTGAGCCTCCAGGCGCGCCTGAATGAAGTCGCCCCACTGGAAGTTCTTCGCGGTCGAATCCACGCTCTGTTCCGGAATACGGCGGACCTTGCTGACGATGACGCTCATCCCGTCCCGGAGCTTGTCCTTCGCGGCGATGGGCGGGAGGATCTGGGCATAGGCATAGAACCGGTTCTCGAAGTACGCCGGGTTGCGGATGCCCAGCGACGGCGGCACCCCCCGTGTCGCGATGATCATCGCCAAACCGTCGCGCAGTCCCGACCGCCCCACCACCTCGTGAACGATCTCGCGGATTCGGCCGTGAGCCGGCGGGACCTCCAGCCGCCACTTGTCCATGCTGCGCCCGAATCGCTCGATATGGTCCCCAAGCCGGAACAGGAAACCCGCCGAGAAGGGAATCGCGTCGTATACGGCGTCGCCGCGGATGAATCCCCAGTCGGTGATGGGGATCGTCGCCTCGCTCAGCGGCAGGAACCGGCCGTCCATGTACGCGACGCCAGCTTCACCGGCGCTGGCCGTTGACAGGTCCCTGGTTGTTATTGCCACGTTGCAGATACCTCAGGGTGGAGGTTTCCGGCTTCGGCCAGGTCGGCAACGCGTGCATTGGCGATGGCGAGGTCCTGAGCAAATCGCGGCCTGGATGACACTACAAGCAGGGTGAATCCGGCGAGTCTCGCAATCGTTGCCATTCTCCTGTCAACGCGCACTCGGGATTCCTCTTCCAAAACGGTAGTACAAATTCGCCGTTTGAGCGGTTATTTTAGCCTTGAAACCGCCATAGAGTAGAACATTTCGGCGTAGAAGTAACTCCGAAGCGACGACGGACGGCAATTCATGACGACACAACACACCAGTGGCAGCCCTGTCCCGCCTCCCCCGCGCCTGGGCAGGGAAGCCAGGGCGGTCCTGAGCGATGCCGACGACCACTTGTCCGGTCTGGCCGATTACCGTGCCGCGCGAACGGCGATCAATCGAATTGCCGATACGCGTTGCGAACTGGTGCGCAAACAGGGAGTGCAATTCGATGTGGACGCAGTGGATGCAAACGGTGTCCGTGCGTACTGGATTACCTCGCCGCTCCAAAACGATTCCGAATACGTGATCCTCCCGGACCAACGCGCAGGAGATTCCCGAAGCGCACCGGGTCACGGAGCGCGCAGCGGAGTTTTTCCGGGCTCACACGACCGGTCAGGGCGCGTAGCATTCCGGCGCATGGAGTACCTGGACAGGGAGTTCCGGCAAATGCGGTTGCTGTGCCCGGAGTTTCCATCAAGCTCAAGCCCAATATCAACCGCTATAACTGTGATGAAACGCTCCGAACCTCCTCCGCTACATTTTCGGCGCGTTCCCGCAAGGGCATGACCAGTGGTCCTGACAGGCCCTGCAGCATTCCGTCCAGACGGGCCCTGAGTTGCGTGGCTTCCCGGGCGGGCATGACCTCGCCCGCCTGCTCCAGCGCGTCGAGACGTTGGCTCAACTGATTCACTGCCGCTGAAACGGACTCGACAAATTCATGGCTGTCCTGCGCCAGGACAGCCAGGCCCGAACGCAGAACGTACAGGTCCATGTTCCAGTAGGACGCCAGCAGGTCGTCCAGGATTTCCAGCGCTTCGCGGGCGATGGCAGGGTCGTTTGCGTTCTGGGCCGCAACGACGCGCCAGTCGGCGCGCAGCTTTACGGCAATCGGATGGGCCAGCGAGGTCGGCGCAACGGCTGCCAGTTCCTCGTCCAGGCCGGCAAGCCGGTCGAACGCGCCGGCCGCGCCGAATACCCATCCTTCGAGTACCCGGCGATCGGGACCGGTCTGACGGTTAGCCAGTTGCGCGATGGACGCCGGTACCTGCGCCTGCGCAAAGCCGCCCAGGTACATTCGCAGCAACCCGAACTGGGCCGCCCGATTGTCGGGGTTTTCCCGCAATGCCAGGTTGAACGACGCTTCGGCACGCTCGGGTTCACTGGAGTAGTCGTAGCCGAGCGCGTCGATCATCGCCCGGACATCCGGCGACCCCGAGGCGCGCGCCATTCTGAAGACACGCTGGACGAAGTTCGCCTGCAACAGGCGTTCAACGATATGATGCACCGCCAGTTCGTGGACGTAGGCCGTATGAAACTCGCTTTGCGGGTTGGTGAGCGGGTCAATCCCTTCGAAGAGCTGCAGCATGGAATCGGCGGTCAGGCCATCGGATTGCGGACGGCTGAAGAACGCCAGCAGGTTGCGGTCGTCCGTATTGAGCGGCGCTCCCTGCGCAAACGACCGGACTCCGTCCGCATCCAGCGTCATCATGGCAATCGCGTCCTCGACCGCCCGCAGTCCCATGCGGTTGTAGTGGCGGGGGTGATCGCCAAGCGCTGTCGCCGCACCTCGCCCGCCGGTCCAGAGATCGATCGGTTCGTCGGAGGCGAGAAACATCAGCACCTGCCGTTCGGGCTGGTACAACTCCACGTAGGAGAACCGATCGACTACCGTGGCCATCAATGTCTTGAGCAGAATCTCATCAACGAATTGCGAATTGATCCACTGAAGAAACACGCCTCCGTCGTTCAGATGCTCCTTCGCCAACGCCAGAAACTCGGTCGTGTAGAGGTGGGCCGCACCTCCCGTCCAGGGGTGGGAGGGTTGCGAGACGATGAGGTCGTAGCGCTTGTCCGTGAGGGTGATGGCATTGCGGGCGTCATTGATGACCAGATTGACGCGTGGGTCCGTCAGCGGATCCGTGCCACGAAGCGTCGCAACCGCCTGATTTGCGGCGACAACCAGCGGCTCCAGTTCGATCACGTCGATATATTCCACGTGGGGCGGCGCCCCCTCGATGGCGATTCCGCCTCCGAGACCCACGATCAGCATGGAATCGGCGTCCGGCCGCGCGAGTGCCGGCAAGCCGGCCAGCCATTTCTGGGACAGGTTGAATGGCGGCATCCCCTGCCGCCCGATTGCGGATTCGGAGAGCCCGTTGCTGGACAGGTTGATGAATCCCCCGGCTTCGCGCATCAGGATGGTCGCGGAACGCCCTACCCCGTAGAAGTGTTCCTCTCCCCACTGCTGTTGAGTGGCAACATGGGAGTAGATGAGCCGGTCCGGACGCTCCGGGACCATCATCAACACCGATGCAACGGCAGCAATGGCCGCCGCCACGAACATCGGCAACGGCTTTCGGGTCCGAATCGCAGGTGCCCGGGCCAGAAGCGCGGTGAAAAGCGCAAGCAAACTGCTCGTGACCATGGCCGTCTTCAGGGTCAGGCCGAATCCCAAGCCCGGCAGCAACGCGAATCCGGTCAGAAGCGCACCGGCGATGGCGCCGATCGTGTTCCAGGAATAGATGCGCCCCGAAACGTTCGCGGTCTCACTCGCGCCGGTGGTCCCGATACGCACCGCGAGCGGATAGGTGGCGCCGATGAAAAGTGTTGACGGCACCATGATCAGAAACGCGAAGGCCGCCTTGCCCGCGAGTGCGGCGCCCTGCGGCAACAAGGCATCGATGGCGAGATACGACGCACAGGAAACGACTGCGATGAGGAGTTGCGCTCCGGCGAAATACGACAGCGCATCGTCCCGATCGCGTGCAAGCCGCCCCGCCGCCAGCCCACCCAGCGCAATCCCGGAGAGAAAACAGGCCAGCATGACCGAAAAGGCGTAAACCGTGCCTCCGAAGAGGTGGGTGAGCAGCCGGGTCCACAGCAATTCAAGGGTGAAGGACACCATGCCGGAGACCAGCATGATCGGCATGATCCAGTGCAGCGCCACCTTGACCGTGGCGGGCGAGCGCGATTCACCTGCGTCCGCAAGCGTCCCCTGCTCCGATGCGACTCGCGCCAGATACACCGCTATGCCGAATACGACGAGGTTGACCGCGGCGCCTACGACCAGCGTCGCTGTCAGGCCGATATACGGCAAGAGCACAAATCCCGCCGTCAGCGCGCCGAACACCGCCCCGGCCGTATTGATGCCGTAGAGCAAGCCGATCCGGGGCCCGACCTGGCGGTCCTCGTTGACGGCGTAGCGGGACAGGAGCGGCAACGTTGCGCCCATGGCGGCCGTGGGAACCGCCAGAATCAGAAACGTCGCAGCCAGGTAATAGAGGTTCTGTCCAAGGGCCTCCGCCGCGACCGGCTCGGGTTGACCGCCGTAAGAGGCCACCAACAACGCCTGGGCGCCGTCAAGCAGGAAGGGCACCAGGACCGCGCTCACGCCGATAATCGCTTCGAGCGCCCCATAGACGAGGATCGGCCGGGTGACACGGTGGGCGTACCTGGCAGCGACCGCAGCGCCGGCTGCCAGACCGGCCATGTAGGCGGCCAGCACGGTCGCCACGGCAATATCGGAGGTGCCGAAAACGATCGCGAGTTTCTTCAGCCAGGCTGCCTGGTACAGCAGGGCAGCAAACCCGGAGAGAATAAAACACAGGGCAACGGCCGCCAGCAACCGGGAGGCCCGGGCACCGGGCCCGACACTGTCTGCCGCGACGAAGCGTCGAGTTCTCGCCATGGGCAATGAATCCGTCGGCCGGTCATGCGGCCGGCAATGAGCCATGAAGCGGGACAAGTCTAAACGACTCCGTACCGCGAGACCGGGTGGCAGAACGTCTGCCGGTTTCGCGGTACGGCCATGAAGCAAGAAAACAGGCCTGATGGCCGATCAGAAATCGGCCTTGAAACTCACTCCGAATGTCGCCGGATCGGACGGGTAGACGACATGGTAATCGGAGAACCCGTCTCCGCTGTCGTCAAAGATGAAGCGGTTGTTGTAGTACAGCTCATCGGTGATGTTCTTGCCCCAGAGGGAGACCCGATACTGGCTCTCGCCTCCGAATACGTAGTATGCCTGCGCGTTGATGAGCGAATACGGTCCGTCGCGCGCCGTATTGCTCAGTTCGAAGTAGCGCTCGGCCACGTACCGGCCGTCGGCTCCAATGCCAAATATCGACCCGCTTCCAAGATCCCAGTCCTTTCTGAGCGCTATTCGCGCGGATGTCTTCGGAGCGTGCAAAAGCTCGTTGCCGATCTGCCTGACGTCCGGCGATTTCGTCAACTCGGTATCGAGAACGCTCAGGCCCGCGTCCACGTGGAATCCTTCCGAGGGGATCCAGCTAAAGTCCACGTCGGCGCCGGTGATCTCCGAATCCACGCTGATGACGCGGAACTCGCCGAGCACGAACTGGTTCAACTGCTGGTCCTGGTAGTCGCTGAAGAAGGCGGCTGCGTTGATTCTGGCGCGCCCGTCGGCCAGGTCCGCCTTGAAGCCCACTTCGTAGTTGTTGACGTTCTCGGGCAGATTCGGCGTGTCGCCCAGTCCCAGCATGATGGCCATGGGGGCATTGGGGAACAGGCCCGCCTTGTAACCCCGCGTCCAGTGACCGTATACGAGCAGGTCATCGTTCGGACGGTACTCGACGCCGGCCTTGCCGCCCCACTCGTTGAAGGTCGTATCGTTGATACGCGCCTCGGGATCGGCCGGACCGCCGACCCGCAACACCAACGCGCCATTGGCTTCGGCGGCCGCCAGCAGGTCCGGAAACGGCGGTATCGGCGAACCGGTGTAGGAAGGCGCCGACAGATCGAGGCCGGGCACATGCCGCTGGAAAGCGAACAGCGCAATCGTGTTGCCCTGAATGTTGTCCGAACCGCCACGGTAACCGCCCACCAGCGTCAGGTTCTCGCTGACGTCGTACTCCACTTCCGCATAGGCCGAATACGACGTGTTATCCCAGTTTGCCACCGAGCGGACCAGCATGATGCCCATGGGCGTGGCCCAGGTCGGACCGGTGGTACCGGTTTTCTCCTCCCAGAATCCATACGTGCCGACGATCCAGCGGAACCGCTGGTCGGCACTGGACGTCAGCCGGAATTCCTGGCTGGTCTGCTCCTGTTCCGACTGGATGAAGAAATGGAACGCGTGGCCGGGAGACGCATCCGAATCCTCCGAGAGATCCTGCGCATTCTGCTCATACCCGGTGATCGACGTCAGCGTGAAGTTCTCGAAATCGACGTTGATATGCGCCGACGCGCCGCTGGCATCGACATTGTTCTCCGGATTGGACATGTCCGAGGATATGTCCCGCGGGTCCGCCGAGTCCACGAATCCGTAGCCGTTGCTGCACGCGCCCGGTTCAAACGGAGTGGCGCAGGCCTGCGCCGGATCGGGTCCGGTGGCATTGGGCGCAAATGCCCCGACGGTCTTGAACCGGTTGTTGTCGCTGCCGACGTATTCCACGTGCGCCTTCAGGTTGATACTGACGTTGTCCGCGGGTTCGATCGCCAACTGCACGCGGGCCGCCAGCTTGTTCCGGTCCGGCTGATCTTCGCCCGTGGTGAGGTTCTTGCGAATGCCGTCGCGGGTCTGGGACTGCGCAGCGATGCGAATCGCCGCGTTCTCGCCCAGCGGTGCGCTGACCGCACCTTCCACGTTGAGTTCGCTGTACTGACCGAAACCCACGCTCGCGAAGCCATTCGCCTCTTCACCCACGACCGGTTTGCGCGTGATGAAATTGACCGCGCCGCCGGTGGTGTTGCGGCCGTAGAGCGTGTTCTGGGGACCCCGCATGACCTCGACGCGCTCGAGATCGAATAGCTGAAGGATGTTGACGACGGGCGAGTTCAATGCCACTTCGTCGACATACATGCCAACGCCGCTCTGCATGTTGAAATTGATTCCCGCGGAACCCACACCGCGGAGAAAGACGTTGGCGTTGCTGGAGCCTGCGTTGGAACGGATGTCCAGGCCAGTGACGCCGAGCAGGAGTTCCTCGGAGTCCACCAGCGCGAGGCGCTCGATATCTTCGGCACCGAATGCGGCCACGGAAACCGCCACATCCTGCAGCGAGCGGTCGCGCTTCTGCGCCGTCACGACAATTTCCTCCAGGCGGTTCGCGTCCGCCTGCGCCGACGCGATGTTCGGCGGCCCGCACACCATGAAAACGGCTGTCGCGATTGATCCGACCGTCCACATGCGTACCATTCGTGGAAACAGCGAAGAAAATCGCAATACCCGCATGGCTCCTCCTTTAAAGCTGCACCAGGATTTGCAGTACAAAGTATAGCTTTTCTACCATACGTTGCGTTATTTGGCAATAAATTGTTGTACATTACCACCAAATGGACTCCACTAACGTGACGAACGCCCGCGCACCCGCCCCGCAACTGGAGGCAAGTCGGCTGCTCGACCTGCTCAGGACCATGCTGCTGATCCGCCGCGTGGAGGAACGCCTGCGAGACGACTTCCACGCCGGCAAGCTGCCCGGCGGCGTTCACCTTTATATCGGTCAGGAAGCGGTCGCTGCGGGGGTCTGCGCGCACCTCAACGACGACGACTGGATCGCCAGCACCCATCGCGGCCATGGGCATTTTCTCGCCAAGGGCGGCGATCCGAAGGCGATGATCGCGGAGATTCACGGCAAGGAAACCGGTATCTGCAGGGGTATGGGCGGGTCCATGCACGTGGCGGATTTCTCCAGGGGCATCATCGGCGCCAACGGCATCGTCGGCGGCGGCGTGGGCATCGCGGTGGGGGCCGCGCTGGCCGCTCAGCTCGAGAACAAGGGCCAGGTTGCCGTGTGTTTCTTCGGCGACGGCGCGGCGAACCAGGGCGTGTTCATGGAAGCGATGAACGTGGGCGCGCTGTGGAAGCTGCCGCTGGTGCTGATCTGCGAGCACAACGGGTTTTCCGAGTTTTCGCCTTCCGAAACAGTGACAGCCGGCGACATTGCCGATCGGCCCGGGGCGTTCGGAATCCCCAGCACGAGCGTGGACGGCAACGATGCCATCGCCGTATGGGAAGCCGCGGGCGCTGCCATTGACCACGCGCGCCGGGACAACGGTCCGTCGTTCGTCCTGGCGACCACCTACCGCACCCACGGCCATAACGAAGGCGAGGTGTATTGGCTCAGCGGGACGTATCGCGACGAAAGTGAAATCGAGGAGTGGAACCGGCGCGACCCCATCGAACGGTTGACCCGCACGCTGGTGGAGAGGGGCATTTGCACGCTGGACGAAGTCGCCGCCATGGACAAGGAAATCCTGGACACGGTCGAGGACGCCTGCGCCTTCGCCGAAGCCAGCGCGGTACCGTCTCCGGACGCGGTCCGGGATCTGATGTTCTTCAACCAGGCTCCATAGGCGGTCCCATGGCCAAGAAACGACTGATCCAGGCCATCAACGATGCGCTGACCGAAGAGATGGAGCGGGACGAACGCGTGATCCTCTTCGGAGAAGACGTGGAGATCAGCATGTTCGGCGATACGGTGGGCCTGCTGGACCGATTCGGCCCCGACCGGGTGCGCAACACGCCCATCTGCGAAGCGACGCTGTCCGGCATGGCCGTGGGTGCGGCAGCGGCCGGATACCGGGTGATTCTGCACATGATGTTCTCCAATTTCATCTACACGGGATTCGACGCCATTGCCAACCAGATGGCGAAGATCCGGCTAATGACCGGCGGCCAGATCATGCTGCCCGTCACGGTGATCGCGGGTTACGGCGGCGGGCGCTCCACGGCTGCGCAGCATTCCGATACCCCCTACCCGGCGTTGATGAACCTGGGCGGAATCAACGTGGCCGTGCCGTCCACGCCGGCAGACGCGGCGGGACTGTTGAAAACGGCGATTCGCGGCAACAACCCCACGTTCTATCTCGAGGCGGGCGGCCGGGGCGGCCAGCGCGGCGAAGTGCCGGATGGCGATCACATGGTGCCCCTGGGACAAGCCGCCATTCGACGGTCCGGCAACGACGTCACGCTGGTGAGCGTCGGCGCCATGATGCGGCCGACACTGCGCGCGGCCAGGGCGCTGGCGGCTGACGGTATCGAAGCGGAGGTCATCGATTGCCGCACGCTGGTGCCGCTGGACACGGAAACCATCAAGGCGTCGGTGGCCAGGACGGGGCGACTGGTCGTCGTGGACGAGGCCCGGGATCGCTGCAGCGCCGCGAGCCATATCGCCGCGGTGATCGCGGAAGAGGCTTTCCATGATCTCAAGGCGCCCGTCAGGCGGGTCACGGTGCCGAACATCGCGATGCCCTATGCGCCAAACGTGGAGAAACCGCTCTTGCCGAATCCCGAACGGATCGCCGAAGCCGCAGCGACGCTGGTTCGGGCGTGATCCGGCCGGAGGGACCGCTACCATAATCGGAGGCCAGTCAAAATGCGCGTTAAACTGAAACTCGCCGCGGTCGGCATGAACATGGAAGAAGCCACCATCGTCAAGTGGTTCAAACAGCCGGGCGAATCCTTTTCCAGGGGCGAGCCGCTGTACGAGATCGAGACCGAGAAGGTCGCGCAGGAGGTCGAGGCGCCGGGAGACGGCAAGCTGGTGGAAATTCTTGTGGAGGAGGACGAGGACGCCGAGGTGGGCGAAGCCGTCTGCGTTGTGGAAGCGGATTCGTAGGAGCCGACTTGTGGAAGCCGATTTATGGAAGCCGATTTATGGAAGCCGATTTATGGAAGCCGATTTATGGAAGCCGATTTATGGAAGCCTATTCGTGGGAGCCTGTTTGCAGGAGCTGACTTGCAGAGGCTGACTCGCAGAAGCCAACGCGACTGAACCAATTTGTTATCCTCTAATAATCATAGGATTACAACAATGTTTGAATCTTGTTTATCAAACATGCTCCGGGTTTCGCACATCCACCGTGTGCTTCATTCCGCGCTCAACGCGACCGGGATTGTGCTCGGTACCCTGTCGACCTCCGCTTGGGCCCAGTCCGGGCCAGGTACTCAGGTGTACTTCGGCGACACGCACGTCCACAGCTCCTATTCCTACGACTCCTACACCATGCAGAACCGGTCCGCGGGTCCGGAGGTGGCCTACCGCTTCGCCAGGGGAATGCCGGCGGTCCACCCTGGGTTCGGCGGGCGTATCCAACTGGAACGGCCGCTGGACTTTCTCGTCGTCGCGGATCACGCGGAGTACCTCGGTATCACCACGGCCCTGTTCAGCGGGGACGAGCGCGTGGCGGATACGCCAACGGGCCGGCGTCTGCTGGAAATGGGCGGCGGCCCGGGCCAGGAACGGCTGGTGCTTGTGGAGATGGCCCAATCCATGCACCGCAAGGAACCCTTCGAGGAAATCAACCTGGAGCCGATCATCCGTTCCACCTGGGAGCGCATCGTCGAGACCGCCGACCGGCACAATGACCCGGGCGTCTTCACCACCCTGATCGGTTGGGAGTGGACCGGCTTCCCGCGCGGCGCCGGCATCCACCGCGTGGTGCTGATGCGCGAAGGCGCCGACGTCGCCCGGCAGCTTGTACCCTACTCCACCTTTCACGGCGAACGACCGGAAGATCTCTGGCAGTGGCTCGACCGGACCGCCGAGCGCCTCGGCGCGAACTTCCTGTCGATTCCGCACAATTCCAATATCAGTTCGGGAAGGATGTTCCAGGAGGTGGACTCCGAGGGTCGCCCCATCAGCGGCGAGTACGCCCGCACCCGAATCCGCTGGGAACCGATCATGGAGATCACCCAGACCAAGGGCGACTCCGAAACCCATCCGATCCTGTCGCCGGACGATGAATTCGCCGATTTCGGCACCTACGAACGCGCCCGGCTGCCGGGCGTGGTGATTCCGCCGCCCAACTCCGCCGAATATGCACGGGCCGCGCTCAAGCGTGGACTGGAAATCGAGTCGAAGGTGGGCACGAACCCTTACAAGTTCGGTTTCATCGGCTCCACCGACATCCACACCGGGCTGTCGACGACGGACGAGGCCGCCTATACCGGCAAGATGGGCGTGGAGGGAACGCCGCTGACCAAGACCGCGCCCCTGCAGGGTGGCAACGAACCCGGAACGTACAAGATCGGGCGCGATTTTGAAGCCGCCGGGCTGGCGGGCGTGTGGGCCCCGGAAAACACCCGCGAGGCGCTCTTCGACGCCCTCCGCCGCAAGGAGGTCTATGCCACCTCAGGACCTCGAATTCACCTGCGTTTCTTCGGCGGATGGGACTTTTCGCCGGAAGATGCCGACGCCAACGACCTGGCGGAAGTGGGCTACGGCGGCGGCGTCCCCATGGGCGGCGAACTCGCACGAGCGCCGGGCGATCGCGCCATCAGGTTCCTCGTCCATGCGGCCAAGGACCCGCTCGGCGCCAATCTCGACCGCATCCAGATCATCAAGGGTTGGCTGGACGGCGACGGTACGGCCCGCGAGCAAATCTACAATGTGGCGCTATCGGACGGGCGCAGAGTCGACGCCGACGGCCGGGCGCCTTCGGTAGGCAGTACGGTAGACTTGGAAACCGCTACCTACACCAACTCCATCGGCACGACCCAGTTGTCTGCGGTCTGGGAGGACCCGGACTTCGATCCGGAAGCACCCGCGTTCTACTACGCCCGAGCCATCGAAATTCCGACGCCGCGGCATACGCTCTTCGATGCCGTGGCGCTGGGTGAACCGCCCTTCGAAGGCTACAACGCAACCATCCAGGAACGGGCGTATTCCTCACCCATATGGTATTCCCCCTGACCCGGCGAACAGGGCTTCGGCCCGTTCATGGTTTGGTCTCGACGGCGTCCGGGAAGAACTCCGTAATCGTTCCCTTCGGGGTCAGGTCCCTGCCTTCAAGCCCCGGGTAGTCGGGCGAATAGCGCTGGCACTTGAACATTGAATTGAATTCGTCGCCGGCCCTGTCGGTCATCGTTCGATAGATTCCACGGTCGTTCACCAGTCTGTCGCCGACCGGGTTGATGTACTCCCATACGATATCGCCCTCCGGGGTGACCTCGAACATGTGACCGTGGGCGCCTGAACACACCAGCGTATTGCCGTTGGGCAACCGCTGGGCGCCCGAGATGCACGGACTGTAGAACGAGTTGGGCGAGACCCCGTGAAAACTCCACACGACCTGATTTGAAACGTTCTGTGTCCGCCTGCTCATGCCGCCGCCAACGGGCATGGGCTCGTAACCGGCGAAGGCGGCGGGGACGTAGATGCCGTTCTCCATCGGGCCGTCGTACGGATCGATCTCCATCACGGAGGAAAACGTGGCGCCCGGTTGCCGGGCGCCGTTGTTGAAGATCAAAAAGTGGCCCGCGCCGGGAACCGGCTGTTCCAGCGCGCCGAAGTCCCGGCCGTCGATCCACTGGATGTCGTGGGAGAAGAACACCTGTTGATGGCCGTTGCTGGTGGACGTTCCCTCGGCGGTCATGGACGGGCAGTCGCCGGAGTCGGATACGCAGGGATTGCCCCAGCGGAAGAGGAAGTCGCCGGCATCGCTTGCCGCCAGTTCCCTGCTTCGTTGCGGATCGCCGGGAACGAACGTCGCGCCGTGATCGACGACATAGAATTCGCTGAACCGCGAGTTGTTGATCACCACGTGATCCAGTACTTCGTTGTAGTCCCACGAATTGCGGCTGCGCCGGCCATCAGGGCCAGCACGGCGACGGTGCAACACGCGGTCGTACGGGAGACGGTTCTCATGGCAATTACCCCGAGGTTTTTCTTCTCCGTCCGATTCTACTCCCATATCTGACGGCGATGGCGCCAATGAACCTTTCGCTGTCGAAGATGGTCCCGTGATTGGCCATGCGGGCTAAAATAGCGTGTCTTCAGATCTGCACGCGAAATTCCATGACAGGTACCTCACTTCGACTCCTCCCAATCATTTCCCTGGCAATGGTCGTGGGCTGCTCCACCGGCCCCTCGTTCGAGGCGGATCCGGAACTGGCCGCGAACCCCAATCCGAGCGTCCCGCTGGCCGCCGTGGTCCGATTCACGGCAAGTGAACCGGTGAGCACGCGGATCGACGTGAGCGATGGCGTCAACGCCTGGACCCTGGACTACGACGAATCTCAAGATCCGGCACAGGGACTCGGCGTAGTCGGCATGCGGCCGGACCGGGACCATGAGGTCCGCGTGACGATCCGCAACGCAGCAGGCGAGGAAACCTCAGCGGAGCCGCTCACTTTTCGGACGCCGCCCCTCCCCGAGGTAGGCATCGAGTTCCCGCCGATGGCTGTCACCGTGAGCCGCCCCGACCGGATGGAGCCCGGCGTCACCCTCTTCAATCCGCGGCGGCGCCGGGTCGGGCTGGGTCCGGAGATTGCTGCCTTCAACGCCGGCTTCGGGATGCTGATGGTCGTCGACCATGTGGGCGAAGTCACCTGGTACTACCGTGTCGACTCGCGCGTCAGCGACTTCGAGAAGGTCGCCAACGGCAACCTGATCTTCGTCACCGCCGATTTCCGGATGATCGAAATCGACTGGCTGGGCAACACCGTGAACCAGTGGTATGCGGCGAACCGCCCCGAGGGTCCCGCCGAGGGTATCGCGGTGGACACGCAGACCTTTCACCATGAGATCGACGAGCTGCCCAACGGCAATATTATCGTGCTCAGCTCCGAGTGGCGCGAGATCGACGACTACTACACCGACGAGTACGACGAAAACGCCCCCCGCCAGCGGCAGAAGGTGATGGGAGACGTCATCGTCGAATTCGAGCGCGAGACGGGAGAAGTCGTGTGGGAATGGCGCGCATTCGATCACATGGACCCGTTCCGTATCGGCTACGAAACCTTCTCCAACTACTGGATTCGCCGCAGTTTTCCGGACACCATCGACTGGAGCCACGCCAATAACCTCCTCTACGACGAGACGGACGACTCGATCGTCATCAATTTCCGCTACCAGGCCGCCGCCATGAAAATCGACCGGGCCAGCCGGGAGATCAATTGGATCTTTGGAGAGCCCAGCGGCTGGGGAGACCTGTCGGACAAGGTGCTGCAGCCGGACGGCGAGTTCGACTGGCCCTATCATCAGCACTCCCCGAACCCGACGCCCAACGGCACACTCCTGATCTACAACAACGGCAACTACGAGGCGCGCCCCTTCACTCCGCCGTCGCCCATTACGGAGACCTACTCCCGCGCCGTGGAGTACGAGATCGACGAGGAGAACATGCGCGTCCGCCAGCTCTGGCAGTCGGAACAGGAGGGTCCGGACAGCGTCGTCAGCATTGCCATGGGCGACGTGGACTGGCTGCCCGTCACCGAGAACATCCTCGTCGCGTACGGCGCCATCCTCGACCCGGACACCATCGACCAGGTGGACTGGCCGTCCGATTCGCGGCTGCAGTTCAACCAGTGGACCCGTCTGCGCGAGTACGTGCGCAGCGATCCTCCGGAGGTCGTCTATGAAGTGGTCCTCGACACGGGAACCGACGACATGGGCTGGACGCTGTTCGGAGCGGAGCGTATCGATCGCGTGGGTCCTTAACCCAAGACGTACGGTCGTCGCGCACCGACTGACAGCCCGCGATGGGCATTTGCCCGCAGTACATCCCGATCTACCCCGGCCACCGAATCCGTTCCTTTCACTTGGCGATGCAATGGGGAAAAATGTAAATGCAGCCATTCCCGCTATCTCCCGGGACCCTGTGATTTCGGGGCATCCGGAGGGATTTGAAAAAATCTGTTCGTAAACTTTTCTCTTGAAAATAGTATCATCACGCCGGTTTTTAAAGTATCGGGTGATGAGCCATGTCCAAGCCGCGATTCCGCAAGACCTCGGGCGCTCCCGGTCTGCTGCGCTTGGCGCGCGAGAGTTTCCGCCGCATCGACGACCCCATCGCCAGCCGGGGATTGAACCTCGCGGACTGCCTGATGTCGGGGCTGGCGATCTTCGGTTTGAAGTACCCCTCGCTGTCGGGCTTCGAGCGCGACGCCCGGCGGGAGGGCACGGTGAGTTCGAACCTGAAGGGCCTGTACGGCGTCGGGCGGGCGCCATCGGACACGGCGATGCGCGAACGGCTCGACAAGGTGGACCCGAAGCGGTTGCGGCCCGCGTTCAAGGCGGTGTTCGCCGCCCTGCAGCGCGGCAAGGCCCTGGAGGGGTTCATGTGGCTGGGCCATTACCTGTTGAGCGTGGACGGCACGGGGCAATTCTCCTCCAAGCGCGTGCATTGCCGGCAGTGCCGCGGGAAGCGCCACCGCGACGGGACGGTGACCCATTGCCACCGGCTGCCGGGCGCGGTGCCGGCGCATCCGGAGCGCCGGGAGGTGTTCCCGCCGGCGCCCGGGCCCATCGTCAAGGCCGACGGGAAGAAGAAGAACGACCGCGGGCGCAACGCCTCGAAGCGGTTGCCGCGCGACACGCGCCGGGAGCATCCGCACCTGAAGCCGGTCGTGGCGGAGGACCCCTTGGCGTCCAACGGCCCGCACATCGGGCTGCCGGAGGAACTGGACATGCGCTTCGTGCCCGGCGTCAAGCCCGGGGACCACGCGCGCCTGTTCCAGCGGGTCGATGCGACACCCGGCGCGCGGACCTTCGGGACGGCCGGCTCCGACGGCACGGTCCGCCGGTTCCGGTATTTGAACGGGGCGCCGTCGGACGACGCCCATTTCGAGCTGGAGGTGAACTTCCCGGAGTATTGGGAAACCCGTCCGGACGGGCGCGTCCCGCATTTCTCCCGGGTCACGGACCTGCGCGTGGGCGATTCAAACGCCTTCGCCCCGGCGCGCGCCGGGCGGGCCCGGCGGCGCATCGGGAACGAGACCTTCAACACCCCGGAGAACCACGGCTGCGGCTTCGGGCGCAACTGCGGCCACGGCGGGAAGCATCTGGCGACGGTGTTCGCCTTTCTCATGATGCCAGCCTTCCTCATCGACCAGGTTCAGCAACGCTGCTGCGCCCTGTTCCGGGCGGCCAAGGCCAGGGCCGGGCGCGCCGCGTGCTTCCGGCGCAAGCCGCGGAGCATGTGCCCGGACCTCCTCGTGCCCGACCGGGAAACGCTCCACAAGGCCATCGCGTTCGGTTTCCGCGGCACGATCGAAGTGTATGACACCTCGTGACCCGCCCGCCGCGGCCGGGTGCGCCCGAAGCCGGTTCTTCAGGGAAACAGGTGGCCAAACAGCCCATGCGGCGCCGGGCCGGGGGCATCGTTCCCCCCGCCGACGGCCCCGGCCCCCCCGGCCGGCCCCGACCCCGCTTCAAACGGCGTTCCGATCGCGTTAGCGGGAATTCCTGGAACATCGACTTGCGACTTGAATTCGTCGCCGGAATCGGATACGCAGGGATTGCCCCAGCGGAAGAGGAAGTCGCCGGCATCGCTCGCCGCCAGATCCCTGCTTCGTTGCGGGTCGCCGGGAACGAACGTCGCGCCATGATCGACGACGTAGAACTCGCTGAGCCGCGAGTTGTCGATCACCACGTGATCCGGTGTTTCGTTGTAGTCCCAGGAATTCATGTGAATCCAGTTGCCGCCGACACCCGGACCGAAATTGATGTCCAGCTTGCCGGGGTGCTCGCTGACCACGCCGTAATCGGGCAGCTCCGGTTCTCTATCGGACTGCACGGCGGCCATCGATTGGTCTTCAGGCCAGATCACGATCCTGTACCCGCGCTTGAGGATGGCGGGATTGATTGGAGTGGCGTGACCGCGGTCATGATCGTTGAGATCGGCGACTACCACCGTGGGTAACGCAGAGGAGAAACAACCATGTGTGCAATGACGACGGCTTTCGATCCGGATTGGATTTCGCCGCCCGGCGATACCATCGCGGATCTGCTGGAAGAGAGGGACTGGACGCAGGCGGAGTTGGCAAACCGGCTGGGCGCGTCCAGGAAGTACGTCAACCAACTGATTTCGGGAAAAGTGCCGCTTTCGGAGTCCGCCGCCGTCAAACTGGAAAGGGTTCTGGGCAGCACGGTGCGATTCTGGCTGAATCGCGAGGCTGGCTATCGCGCCGCACTCGCCAGAAAACGATCCATCGAGTCGCTGCGCGAGGATACGCCCTGGCTGGACGAAGACATGGAGCAGGCGCTGGCGGCGGTCGACCGCGCAAGGGCGCGTGTATCGCATGGTCGGTCACGATCAGGCGCATTGCGTCGGCCCATCGGAAAAAAGGCCGAAGAGCGACGATGAGCTCGACACGGTCGCAAGTTACATCCCGTTTGCCTGTTTCTCCGTGACCGGGATGAGGCCAAGCACCGAATTTGCCTTGAAAGCAATGGACAATTCCAGCGGCTTTGCACCCATTTCAACCTTGCAATGTCCGGCAATCTACCGTACGTTTGCTGTGTAACCAACCCCATTGTTTGGGACGTGGCGACCCATGGCGGCAAGCCTGCCGCGGCTGAAATTTGCGTCTGGTTATCTTCCAACAGCCCCTCTATAATCTTACTGGTAAGAGCACGGCGAGACGCAAGATGACCGAAATCGCAACAACGAAGATGTCTTCAAAGGGCCAGGTAGTCATCCCGGAACCCGTAAGGCGGAACCTGGGGCTGAAAACAGGTTCGCAGTTTGTCGTGGTCGCGGGCGATGATGTCGTTGTCCTGAAACCCATCGCCGAGCCCGACATGTCGCACTTCGGCGCGCTGTTGAAGAAGGCGCGCAAGCAGGCGCGCCGCGCCGGTATTCGAAAATCCGAAATTCTCAAAGCTATCCGCGCGGCCCGCGCTCGGCGATGAGGATCGTTCTCGACACGAACGTAGTCATGTCGGGGATTTTTTTCGGCGGCCCGCCGGGCAGAATCCTGGCTGCCTGGCAACGTGGCGAAATTGAATTGTCCGCCTCGCCCGAAATCGTCGAAGAATACGTTTCTACCGCCGGCGTCCTGGTGACTCGTTACCCTTCCGTCGAACTGGAACCCATTATTGCGCTTATCGTCGGGAACGTCGGGGTCAGGCAATGCCGGCCCTTGCCCGAACAAGTTTGCGACGACCCTGATGACGACAAGTTCCTTGCATGCGCATTGGCAAGCAATACCGAATATGTGGTCAGCGGCGACAGGGCGCTTGGACGCGTCTCGGGTTATCGAGGCATCGCCGTTTTGTCTCCAAGGCAATTTGTCGATCGGTTTATGTCGTGATGCCATGCGTCGGACGGAGCGGCGATTTCCCTATCGGACTGCAGCGATCACGCGCGGGAACGGTTCGGGCGGATTACGGGAATCCCGAACCGATCAAGCGGTATAGTAGCGTCGTGCAAGTACCCCGCTCCCACTATCTACCCCGGACAAGGGCGGGATGGACCGCGACAGCATTGCTGCTGGTGTGCTTCCTGCTGGCGCAGCCTCCGGTGGTGCACGGTCTCGCCAACCGCATCGAGCCCTGGATCCTGGGAATGCCGTTCCTGTTCGCCTATCTGTTGGGCGTGTACGCGGCGATGATCGCCGTCCTGGTCTGGACGATGGCCAGGAGGATCTGATGGAACCCTGGGTCGTCGCCACAAGCCTGATCTTTCTCTACCTGCTCGCGACGGTCGTCATCGGCGCGGTCGCCAACCGCCGGCTCACCGTCAACATGGAGGATTTCCTGCTCTACGGCCGCCAGGCCGGGGTCATCGTCCTTTACCTGACGGTGGTGGCGACCTTCCACTCGGCATTCGCCTTTCTCGGTTCGGGCGGCTTTTTCCATACCCACGGGATCGGCTTCTGGGCGGCGGGCACGTGGACCGTCCTCGTCGGCGTCATCACTTACACATTGGGCACGCGGATCTGGGCGTTGGGCAAACGCTTCGGCTATATCACCCCGGCGGACATGCTGGCGGATTTCTACGAGAGCGACGCGGTCCGCGTGCTGACTGCCGTCGTTTCGGTGGTCTTCACAATCCTCTACATCCAGGTTCAGTCCCAGGGGCTGGGTTACATCCTTTCCGTGGCGTCCGGCGGCCGCGTGTCGTTCGAAGTGGGAACGCTGATTCTCCTGATCGTCGCCGCAGCTTACCTCATCGCCGGCGGGTTGCGGGCCGTCTACTGGACCGACGTGATTCAGGGCGTGTGGATGTACGTGGCCGTATGGGTCGGCAGCCTGGTGCTGGTCTACGAACTCTTCGGCGGTCCCGTCGAGCTCTGGCAGCGCCTCGCCGCCGAGCGCCCCGACCTGCTGACCCTGCCGGGGCCGGAAGGACTCTTCACGCCGGGCGTCTGGTTCGGCATGACCATCGCGCTTTCGTTCGGCATCGTGTTCCAGCCCCACATGATGATCCGCTTCTACACCGCCGCCTCGGCCAGGACCCTCAAGTGGCTGGGCGCAACCACGCCCATCTACCTGATGACGCTGTACATACCGGCGGCGATGGTGGGCCTCGGCGGCGCACTGGTGCTGCCGGACCTGGAAATTGCGGATCGGGTCTTTCCGGAGCTTCTCTTTCAATACGCGCCCGCATGGCTTACGGGACTGATCCTGGCCGGCGCGACTGCCGCGGCCATGTCAACCCTGGACTCGATCCTGCATTCCAACATGACGGTGCTGACTCGGGACATCTACCAGCGATTCGTGGCTCCCGGACGGAGCCAGGCGCACTACGTACTGTTCGGCCGGGGCGTCGTGCTCGTTTTGCTGGCGGTCGGCTACGTGCTCTCCGTGTCGACCTTTGACTTCCTGGTGACGTTGATCACGCTCTCCGGCGCCGGTGCGCTGCAGCTCATGCCGGCCATCCTGGGCGTCTGCTACCCCGGCCGCCGCGTCACCACGCGCAATGGCGTGATTGCGGGGATTATCGCCGGCCTGCTTGTTCTGTATGTCACGCGGGTGGTGATCTTCCAGCCGCTGGGGATTCATGAAGCCATCTGGTCACTTGGAGTCAACTTCGTCGTGACGATCATCGTGTCGCGCTTCTCGGCACCGCCCTCGGATGAGACCCGCAGCAGAATACATGGCGAAATCGAGCGGTTCGTTTACGGGGATTGAGGTGGTAGACACATGACAGTCGGACCACGTACGAGGACTCTGGCGGAGCGGGCCAAGCGTGTCATGCCCGGCCGGCAGAGCAATTTTCGCGCCGTCCCGGGCGCCAAGCCGCTGTTTCTGGAACGGGCTGAGGGGCTCCATTACTTCGATGCCGACGGCAACCGGTACATCGACTTCATCCTCTCCATGGGTCCCGCGATCTGGGGGTACGGCGACGCCGCATACAAGGACGCGATCCGGCGCCAACTGGATCGCCTGCCGGCCATCAGCTCAGGCGCGTCGCAGTGCGCGCTGGAGGTCGAACTTGCGGAACGGATCGTCGAACACGTCCCCTGCGCGGAGTGGGTGCGATTCGGGATCTCCGGATCCGAGGCCGTGCAATTGGCCGTCCGCCTCGCCCGCGCGCACTCCGGGCGTCCCTACGTGCTGCGATTCTTCGGCCACTATCACGGCTGGCTCGATGGTGTGTTCGGTGGGGTGCCTGCCGACGTGCCCGCCGCCTCCTGCGGTGCAGCCGGCGGCGGCGACCCCGGCGGCTATGGCTGCGGAGACCGCGAAGACGGCGGGCGCGTCGGCGACAATCGCGGCCGGGCCGAGCCGGCCGAACTGCCCGCGGCGGTCACGAGCGACGCCGACCCCTACATGTCGGAAGGACTCGCCCCCGGCGCGATCGGCAACTCGCTGATGATCCCGTGGAACGACCTGACCGCTTTCGAAACGACCCTCGCAACGCACAGCGACCGCATCGCGTTGGTTCTCATGGAGCCCATCCTCTGCAACTACGGTTGCTGCCCGCCCCGGCCAGGCTATCTCGAAGGCGTCCGGGAACTGTGCAGCAAGCACGGCGTGCTGCTGTGCTTCGACGAGGTCATCACGGGATTTCGCGTGGCGCTGGGCGGCGCCCAGTCAGCGCTGGGAGTGACACCCGACCTGGCGACGTTCGGCAAGGCCCTGGCGGGCGGCTTCCCCCTGAGCGCGGTGGCAGGCCGAGCAGACATTCTAAAACTCCTCAGGGACAACCGCGTACTCGGTCCGGGCACGTTCAACTCATTCCCGCCCAGCCTCGCGGCGGCTATCCACACCATCGACACGCTGTCCGCGAACGACGGCGCCTGCTATCGCGTGGTGGAGGCACGCCAGCGGCAACTGAGCGAAGGGCTGGCTACCATCTGCGCGGACCACGGCCGTCCCTGCCTGCTCCAGGGCCCCCTGGGCGTCATCTACTTCGACTTTGTCGACAAGTCCGCCGCTTACGTCCCCGAGGATCTCTCGGAGCGCGATGCGGCCGAGTTTGAGCGCTTTCGAGCGCTCTGGGGCGAGGAAGGCGTGCTCATGGGCGGCGGCGGGCGGATCTTCATCTCGCCCAACCACACCGAGGAAGATATAGAGCAAGCACTGGCGGCAGCAGACCGCGCAATGGCACGTGTAGCGCTTGGTCGGTAACGATCAGGTTCGCTGCAGCCATTTCGGCCCTACAATGTGCGGCGATCTGCCATACGTTTGAATTCAGCAATGGAGACGGGTCAATGTTGAAATTTCGCGATTGGGCGGCTGAAATCGAGGAGCCGAATACCGCCCGAATGGAACAGCGCACCAAACCACACGTCAAGGCGCAGATTCAGCAAGCTGCAGCGCTCCTGGGCGTTGACGAAACAACGTTCGTGACCAGCGCGGCGCTTGAGCGTGCGAGAGAGACGATCGAGAATCATGAGCGAACAGTTCTGTCGGCCGAAGCCCGTGCCGTTGTGCTCTCCGCGCTTGACAACCCCGCCGAACCAACCGACGAACTGCGGGACGCCATTGCGCTACGCCGGGAGCGCGTAGCGCATGGCGGTTGAACCGGCGCGAAACCGGAAACGGATATTCGTCGAGCTACTCAAGGCAGCCAGGCATGACCGGACGTCATTTTTCTCGGCACCCAACGGCTCGACGACATTTTCAAGCCGGGGCGCCCGCTTAGAATGTTCATCGGCATCGAAACCGTCCGCAACGCGATGTGAGGTGGGCCAAACCCTTTATTGTGAGTAATTTCACCCCTTGTCTACTTCACTCATGAGTAATTTAGAGGCAATGCGTGGAGGCATCGTCATGGATCAACCGGAATACTGCCTTGCGGAAGAAGCAGCAGCGCATCTGGACGGGGCCGAACTGCTCGAGTGCGACAAGGCAAGCCGCTGGCTCCACAAGAAACTCCGCACCCTATACGACCTGCGCCCCATCGATCTGATTCGCACCAACGCCGGCGCCCGGCTCGTCGAGGACGCGTTGATGCGGATCGCCTGGGGCGCCCCGGGCCCGCGTGCAACGCGGAAACCGTCCGGCGCGGGATTCAGTTCGCCGCGCCGACGATACGTTGCGCTGCCGCAAGCAATTCCGCGCCTGTGCCGCAATCTATGATTGCATCGCCCACGGCCGCCAGGCGCTCCTGCTCCGATACGCCCGCCAGCAATACCGACATGCGTTCGCCAGTGTCTGCTCCGAACCGGCGTGCCGCCTGACTCGCGAGCTGGCGCCGATGAAATTCAAGGCCTTCCGCACGTCCCTGCGCAAGGATCTGCGCCTCTTTCTGCCGCTGGCGCTCTCTCCACCTTTCCGCCGTCAGTGACCCCATTGCTTCTACCTCTCCCGCTGCCTCCAATCGGTCCAACTCGCCGAGCAACGCTTCGTCCGCGCCCGCCTCCGAATCGTACTCTTCGGCCCAAGACTGCCGCAACCACTGCGCGAACGCCTCCCGCAGCCTCTTGTGCTCCGGGCCCGACGGAATTTCGGCAGTTTCCGCGCAAAGTCACCGAATTTGCCGATTTTTCGGCTTCCTGGAAGGGCTTATCGTATCCCCTGGATACGCACGATAGGGCGACGATCGACGATGGACACGCTGCGGGACAACCAGGACCGCCTCATGAAGCTCATTCTGAGCCGCCAGCGCGTGGTTCGGGATCTGCTTGCGCTGCTGCCCGCCGAATGGACCGCGGCAGTGGACGCCTCCGGCCTTCGCGAGATGCCCACCGAGTTCATCGGCGCGGGCGGCGAAAAGCGGATCGCGGACCTGTGCTGGCTTGCCGAAGGCAGGGGCGGTGACTCGGCGATCATTCTGATCGAGAACCAGTCCACGCCCGATCGGCGCATGCCGGCTCGGGCGACGACGCGAATCGGTCTGCTCTACGAATCGCTTGGCGGCGCTGCGCGGGGACCGGATGGGCGGTTCCCGCTGGCGCTGATCGTCGTCGTGTACACGGGACATCGGCCGTGGCGCCCCCCGGACGACCTGAGCGGCCTGGTGCGGATGCCGGCCGGCCATCCGCTGCCGTGGCTGACCGGACGCCGCTACGCTCAGCTTGATTTGCGGGACCCCGCGACGCAGTATCCCAAGCGTGGCAACCGCATGGCGGCCTTGGCGCGGCTGGTGTTCGCGGAGTCGTATGTCGACGCCATCGGCATTCTCGGCGAAGTGCGCGGATGGCTGGACTTCCGGGACGAGGACGAGGCGCGCCTGTATCAGTGCTACCTGGACTGGTTCCACGCAACCGCGCCGGAGTCTCGTCCGCCGGATTGGAACCCGGAGCGCGAGAGAGAATTGGAGGAACTGATGGCCGAACAATCGATACTGCAGAGGAACAACGAGCGCTGGCTGAAGCGCCGCCGGCAGGAGTGGTTGGGGGAAGGCCGCGCCGAGGGCCGGCGCGAAGCGCTTGTGCGGCTCGCCGCGCGGCGTTTCGGCGCCGACACCGGGCGGCGGCTGGAAGCCCGGTTGAGGGCCGTGGAGGATCCCGGCCGCCTCGACCGGGTGGGCGACCTGATCGTGGAAAGCGAGACCGGCGAGCAGTTGCTCGGCGGAATCGACCGCGCCGGCCTGAACTCGGCCTGACGCGGCGCCCGCCAGCAGAGCCGACAGACGCTCTCACTCGACAATCTCGTACCTCTCCCACCGGTTCTCGTTCGGGGTCAAGGACTGATGAATCCTGTCGAACGGGTCGCGTCGGCGGTCGAGTGCAAGTCCGGCGAGAAGGCGCCGAGCCGCGCGATCCCCTATTTCCGTCAGAGAACCGGTATCGACGACTTCTACCAAGTCCATCTCGGCGAGCGCGACTACCTGGCAAACGGCGCGCGTGTGTTGCCATGTCGCAAGTTCTGCGCGCTGCTGGAACTGCCGTTGCCCGGGCGCGACTTTCGACTCTCGACTTGACCCTAAATGCAATTTGCTGACACAATCTCGGCAAATGCGCTGAGGTATCGTCATGAATCAACCGGAGCACGGCTTGGCGGAAGAAGCAGCAGCGCATCTGGGCGGGGCCGAACTGCTCGAGTGCGACGTTCGCTCGGATGCGGATATGGCCCGGGCCGTGGAGCTGGGGTTTCCGACGGTTACCCTGTCGGCGCTTGCGGAGCACGGCGTAACCGACCGGGAGATCGCAAGGCTGATCATCAACCCGCGTACCCTCGCGCACCGGCGGGCCAAGGGGCAAAGACTGACGGTGGAGGAATCCGACCGGGCCGCCAGGGTCGCGCGCACCGTCGCGCTTGCCGAGCGAACGTTCGCCAATCGCGACAAGGCAAGCCGCTGGCTCCACAAGGAACTCCGCACCCTTGACGACCTGCGCCCCATCGATCTGATCCGCACCAATGCCGGCGCCCGACTCGTCGAGGACGCGTTGATGCGGATCGCCTGGGGCGCCCCGGCTTGATGCATCTATGGCGGCTGTCCGGAGCGGAATTCGCGGAACGATTCGACGGAGGATACGGATACGCATGCGATGGACGATGGAACTCCCGCGGAAACCCCGTGACCTACTGTTCCACCGGACCCGCGCTCTGCGTCCTCGATAAGCTCGTGCACATCGAAGATGCGAGCCTGCTGCCGGACGATACAATGCTCGTGCGCTACGACGTGCCGGACGATGTGGAGTTCGACGTAACGCGCCTTGGCGACTTGCCGCCTGAATGGCGTGCCGTCACGCGCATCACCCGGTCCAGAGGCGATAACTGGCTCCGCGCGGAGTCATCGTGCCTGATGAGCGTTCCTTCCGCCGTGGTACCGGTGGCAGGGACGACTGACCGAAACGGTATGATCAACCACCGTCACCAGGACGCGAACCGGATTACCATCTCGCGAATCGAACCCTTCGACTACGATCCGAGGCTGTTCGCGCACTGATTGCTTACGCGACGACCGCCGGTTCGAGGGTAAGCCTCTGGAATGACGCCATGATCGATTTCCATTCGGCCTCAGGCGTCATGAATCATGCTTCCGTATCCGCCAAAAGTAAAGGGATCGACCAGGTCGACAAGGCAATTCTCGAAGTCGGCGAGGTCATGAATTCCGACACCACGTTGGTGTCAAGGATGATCACCCTGGAAATTCCATCGGGCTGCTCGACCGGCGAGGGGGCAATTCAAGCTCATCCCCGCCGCACGCCGCGGAAAACAGGCCAACGGCGAAATCGCCCAGCCGTTCCGGCGACGACACCGCCCGCTTGATGATGCGCCGGACTTCCTCTTCCATCGAAACGCCGTGTTGCGCGGCGCGCACCCGCAGCTTCCGCAGGGTGTCGTCGTCGAGCTTCCTTACGCTCAGGCTGGCCATCTTCCGTTCTCCATCCGTCGCAGGCCGAGCAATGCTGGCAAATGCTGGCATTGCCGTCAATAAGACTCACATGCACGGGTACGAATCGGTTTCCGACGGCTACGCTATCGGCGCTGACGGAGCACGGCGTAACCGACCGGGAGGTCGCCGCGCTGATCATCAATCCGGGACCTTACGGCGATGCCGTAACTCAATCGGAGTCCAATGAAATATATCCAAATGTGTGTGTATGTCGGAGTAGCTGCGCGGGAAGGCGTCGAATAACTCCTCAGAGCGCTTAGATTTGCCTTTAGACCACTTGGACAAACGTCTGGCACCATAAAGCGCCATTCCTGCGAGGTTGATGATGACCGCCACCAGGCTCTCACGTTCCTTGTTGCATTTGACCGACCGGGTCGGGAGCAAGCAACAGCGGGACAAAGACGGGCGGCGGCTTGCGCCGGCGTGGTGCCGTATCGATACCTGACCGAAAATGGCGCTCAAGTTTCATCCTGGGCCCGGCACGCTGCTGATCTGCGACTTCGATACGGGTTTCAGGCGCCCGGAAATGGTCAAGAAACGACCGGTCGTGGTGATCTCACCGAGAAGGCGTCGTTCAAGCGGATTGTGTACGGTCGTGCCCTTGAGCACGAGGGTGCCTGATACAGTGCAGAGGTTCCACCACCGGTTGGAGACTGTGTCGCTGCCACCGGGTCTGCGCACGGAAACTACTTGGGCGAAGTGCGACATGGTGACGACCGTGTCGATGGAAAGGTTGGACCGGGTGCTGGCAGGCCGGGACCGCGATGGAAAGCGGATCTACGTAGCCGAACAGGTGACCGTGGAGGATCTGAGTGGTATCCGCGAAGGGGTGATGTTCGCTCTTGGCCTGACGAACTGATCGGGTAATGTGACGCGGGGGCTCCAATCCGTCGCGTCAGGTAGGACTTTCTCTCTTGATTCGGAAAAGGGGAGAGGCGACAATTGCCGTGTTCCCGATCAATCGGGCTTGAAAGACTGCCTGCGGGCAGCAGGCTTGATCGGCGATGACAAGCCGGTTGAAGCGCCTCAACGAAGGCCCTGCATCGATAGGTGCAGGGCCTTCTGTCCATTCTCGGATCGGGTCCTGCAAAAAATCTTGTGTGCCGAGCCGTTCTTCATCGTTCAAACTGTCAGCACAAATCGGTCACCGAACTGGATCGCGAACTGCGCCTTGGCAGCATGCCATTCCCTGGGCGGGTTTTTCCACTTTGCCGTGATATTCCTCAGCGCCAGGTATATCAGCTACATGGTCGCCTCGTCGCTGGGGGAACGCCCCTTGTTGCGGATCGCCTCGTGGACCTGGCTGTGCAGGCTCTCGATGGCGTTCGTGATGTATGTGTTGCTCCGGTGTCCACGGCGAGATGCAGGACGACGCTGCCCGACGGACCGAACAATTCGGCCGGAACAACAACGACGCCTTGGCTGTCGTCGAACGGATAGCTCACACGACGACCGCGGTACCTTCGGGAATCGTGCCCGCGTACATTACGGCGACCCGCGACGGACGCAGATCATGAGCGAACAGTTCTGTCAACCGAAGCCCGCGCCGTGGTGCTCTCGCGCTTGACAACGCCGCCGAACCAACCGACGAATTGCAGGACACCATGACACTACGCCGGGAACGGGTAGCGCATGACCGCCGGATCGAGGGTAAACCTCTGGAATGACGCCATGATCGATTTCCTTTCGGCTTCAGGCGTCATGGACCACGCTTCCGGACCCGCCAAGAGCGAAGGGATCGACCAGGTCGACAAGGCAATGCTCGAAGTCGGCGAGATTCCGGGTCGCAAGCGAGAAACCCTGAACACGGGCGATGGCCGCGATCTGGGCGTCGAAATCGCTGATGGGACGCCCGATTTTCTTTCGGTAGGCCTTGATTTCGCCAAAAACACGCGCCGCGGCTTCGTCAAAGCGCAACATTCGGGACGAAAACGCGGCCGCGATGAATTGCTCGAACCGATCTTCGAGCAGCCGGCGGCGCATGCCCTCCGGCATGGCCTGCAGGCCGAGACAGATCTCCGCGACCGAGATCGATGTCATGAACAGCGAGTCGGGCTCCTGCGCATTCATCCAGTCCAACACGGCCGTTGAAGGCGGCGAGGTCATGAATTCCGACACCACGTTGGTGTCAAGGATGATCACTCCGGAAATTCCATCGGGCTGCTCGACCGGCGAGGGGGCAATTCAAGCTCCGCCCCGCCGTACGCCGCGGAAAACAGGCCAACGGCGAAATCGCCCAGCCGTTCCGGCGACGACACCGCCCGCTTGATGATGCGCCGGACTTCCTCTTCCATCGAAACGCCGTGTTGCGCGGCGCGCACCCGCAGCTTCCGCAGGGTGTCGTCGTCAAGCTTCCTTACGCTCAGGCTGGCCATCTTCCGGTCTCCATCCGTCGCAGGCCAAGGAATGCTGGCATTGCCGTCAATACGACTCACATGAACCACGCCGCGTTTTTCGGAGGCCATTCTGGTTGAGTGGAGTGTGACCTCGGTCTGGTAAACACCCCGGGGCTACGTTCCGACCGCGTCGGACGGATAGCTCACACGACGACCGCGGTACCTTCGGGAATCGTACCCGTGTACATCACGGCGGCCCGCGGCGGACGCAGTTCAAGAGCTCGCCGGTAAACTTCTTCGCGATCCTTGCTATGGTGGAGTACCGTGCCGCGCCGGATGTTCAGCGCCTCGTCCGTTTCCGGCTCGCCTACCAGCACCCACTCGGAGTCGAATCGCGCCTTGATCTGTTCGTACGTCAGTTCCATGTCTCGTCACCCCCGGGGATCATCGGCTGCGCCTTTCCGCAGGTTGCCATTCAACCGCGCTTGCGGCCCACCGGGATTTCCAAGCATCCCCATTATGCCCACGCTTTCCAAGTCCGCACTACCCAAAGAATGCAAAGTCCTCGTTGTTGCTGAACGGGACCCCAGCGCACCCTGCCCCGTGTAGATCAGCACCCGAAAAGCCATCGCGGGACTGGAACTCCAGCAGCATCGGCAAGTACGCCAAGAGTCCTGATTGATTTTGACTTTTTCCCGTTGCGTCCCTACCCTTGCCATCCAACCTCGCCTGCTGCTTTGTCTGCAGGACCCAAGGGCCACCGGGGCGACTCGGCGGCCCTTTTTGTGTACGGTCAGTTCCGCGCCCATGCAACCGCAATGAAGCTGCTAACGCCCGGAAGCACACTGGAGCAACGCGAGCTGACCGGAAGGGGTGGCCAGATCGCGCGAATCAACTCTCGACTATTCAATGCCATCCCCGGCTGGCAGACAGACCCTGGCCCCACAGTGCACGTCATCAAGATCGAAGAAAAGGGCTCCGACGTAAATCTGGCTATCAGGCTCGTTCACGACGCGCATCGGGACGCCTATGAAGGCGCCTTGGTGGTCAGCAACGATTCGGATCTGGGTGAGGCGATTCGAATCGTGATCGATGAGATCGGCAAACCGCTTTGGCTCGTATCGCCACATCGAAAAACCGCCGGTGCGCTCCGAGTTCACCTGAAGACCAAACCGCGGGTCATATACGAATCAACGCTCAAGCGCAGCCAGCTCCCCACGCCAATACCCGGAACGAAACTGACCAAGCCACGGAAGTGGTGACGGGAGGCAGCCCTTGAGCCGCCAGTACGGCGCCAGCCGGGGCAGAATCGCCAGCGCCTCCTCCGGCTTGATTTGACGTGCTCGGAGCACATCTTGGAATGCCAGATTGTATGGACCGGGGACGTGCGCGGCGGCATGGTGTTTTTGGGCAAAAACGCGGCTTGCATCCATGAACTTATGGCCGTAAGATTTTATTATGGCCATAACCAGTATCAAGTCCACTTATTCCCTGGACGTGGAGTCCGTACGCATGATTGAAGCCTTGGCACAACGTTGGCAGGTATCGAAGTCCGAGGTGCTGCGGCGCGCCATTCGGATCGCTGCCGGAAGCGGTAACGAGAGCAACGAAACCGCGCTCGATGCGCTCGAACGGCTGCAGTCCTGCGTGCGCGAGCGAAACGTCGATCTTTCGGCGTGGGAATACGAAGTCAAGGCGGAACGTCTTGAAGCGGAGTGACACGGCCGGCACGTGATCCACCTGGATACAAGCTTTCTGATCCGGGCGCTGAACCGTGGGTCGCCGGAAGACCGGCAATTACGGCTCTGGATTCAGGACGGTGAAATACTGGGGATGAGCGCCGTCGCCTGGGCCGAGTTGCTGTGCGGGCCGCTCAGTCCGGCCGAGAAGGAATTGGCTGCCGGCGTCGTCGAACAACGTCTCGATTTCATTCCCGGTCAAGCCGAGATCGCGGCGCGCCTGTTCAACGAATCGGGAAGACGCCGTGGATCGCTAATCGACTGCATGATTGCCGCGGCGGCCATTGCCGACGGTGCGCCAATAGCCACAAGCAACGATGCTGACTTCCGCCGATTTGTCGACGCGGGGCTGACTTTGGCTCCTTGACGAATGCGGGGGCGTAGGGGGGAAGCCTCAACAACCTCTCTACACGCTTAAGCCATCGCGTCTACGCCAGCATCCCCTGACGATCAACCCCCGCCACGGGTTGGATACAGACCCAGGATCATCAGACCGCCGTACATGCCCCAGTTGACGGTTTCGCCGGGGTCGTACAGTTCGAGTTCGAATACAACCTCCGATGAGCCGTTCCGGACGTACTCCCGCAGCAGCGCGGGCATGTGGAACTCGTTGAAGAAAGTGCCGCTCGTGTCGCTGTTGCTGTAGACCTGTCCGGCGGCGGGCGCCACGCAGTGCGCCCAGATCACCATCATATTGCCGGTGTGCGGCAGCCTGTGGGCGTCGCCCATGTCCGGGGAGTGCCGGGACGTTGCGGAATGGCGCGTATCCGACGCCCAGACCTCCTCGACGGTCATGGCTTCTTCGTCGACGCGGTATTCCACGCCGCGGCTGAAATTGCTCTCCGGCGGAACCGGCGGCTCTGGCGGGCGGGCGCCCCAGGTTCCGTTGTCGAAGAAGACGATGGTGCATTCCGGGGTGAGGCGTGGGTTGTGTCCGTGATAGGGCCAGCGTGCCAGGTTGACGGGCTTCAGCACCCGGTCGCCGAGTTGGCCCCAACCGGTCGGCTCGCCCAGTATCCACTTGATGTTGCCGCTGGCGCGGTCGACCTTGACGATGGCATCCTGGTGCCGTAGCGAGACCACCACCGAGTCGTCCAGGGCGTCGTAGCCGGCGCCGTTGCCGTGGGTCCAGTCCAGCGCGCCTTCGAAGCCGCGCATGGCCCAGTAGTCGTCCGTACCTCCATAGCCGATCCGCATCGGATCGAGGCGGTCGAATGCGGACCAGCGCCAGAGCAGCTCGCCGGAGCTGCGGTCCATCTCGGCCACGCCGTCGCCGACCACGATGGCCCTGCGCCGAGGCGCCTCAAGATTGTACTGGTCCGTGTAGTAGTCGTCGATTTCCCGGGATGATGCGGTGAATATCAGGAAATTGCCGTTGGGCATCTCTTTCGGCTGGTGATGCAATCCGGCCGTGTCCACGGCAATGGCCCCGGGGACCGGGCCCTGGGGCCGACGGGCCGCATACCACTGGTTGACGGTATTGCCGAGCATGTCGATCTCGAAGGTGCGGAAATCCCAGCGGTGGAAGATCAGGTTGCCGTTCCGGAGCCGGTCGATGCCTTCCAGGAAGCTGTCGGTCTCGAAGTACCAGCACACCTCATTGTCGGCGTCCAATGCGACGATGATCCCCCACCCGAATCCGAAGTCCACCGTCTCCTGCGACCACTCGTCGTACCGCCCCCTGGGTATGCGATGCACGGAAAGCAGCAGGACGCCCGGCTCGCGGCGGCTGCGATCGTCCCGGTTGATGCGGATGCCATGGGGAAAGCCGTAGCCGGCCGGCAAGGGAGGCGTGCGGTAGCGAAGCGGCGCAGGCGCCGTCACTTCGGCGCCGGATTCGGCGATCAGCGTCACGCGAAGCTCGTGGTCACGGTCAGGGCGCATGCCGAGAATGGGCAGCCCCTCGACCGGCGGCCGGTCGCGGCCGAACTCCACGCTCCATTGGCGGTCCGGATCGCAGATGTCAATCCGGGTGCGGCCGGGTTCGCTGGGCCGGAAGAAGACCACCGCGGCCAGCGGCACGCGGGGATTGGGATTCCGGATCACCGTGGGCTCTTCAATGAAATGCATCGAATCTTCCCAGGCTCTTACTTCGGAATCAGCCGGGCCGGAATGGACCGGATGGCGCGAACCATGCCCGGGCCTCCCCAGTCGGGTTCGTCCACCAGCAGTTCGATGGACGCGAGCCGCTCGAGCAGAACGCGCAACGCGATCTCGCCCTCCAGCATCGCCAGGTGACGTCCCTTGCAGATTCGCGGGCCGCCGCCGAATCCCAGCGTGCGCCGCTTCGGCCGCCGGATATCGAAACGGTCCGGATTCTCGAAGACTCGGGGATCGCGGTTGGCCGCTCCCCACGCCATCAGCAGATTGGTGCCGGCGTCGAGCCGAACGCCTTCGTATTCGATGTCCTCGTACGCCCCGCGGTGAAGGCCGAAGAATGGCGGCTCGAGGCGTATCGCTTCACGCCAGGCATCATGGACCAGCCCCGGATTCTCCTCCAGGAGAGCCCATTGGTCGGGGTGGCTCAGGCACGTATAGATGACGTTGGCGGCGCCGCCCGCCGCGGAGTCGATGCCGTCGAACGTGATCGCCGCCGCGGTCGTCGCGGCGTTCCTCGGCACGTCTTTCCAGTCGCCGTCGGCAAGAACGGACTCGAAGAGATCGAGAAAGGTCTCTCCCGTTGAATCTCCGCCCGCCGAATCTCCGCCGGTTGAATCTCCGCCTGGCGAGTCCCCGTCCGTCGAAGCTCCGCCCGGCGAGTCGCCGAACGTCCGATGGTGCGCCTCCAGGTAATCCCGCATGGTCTGCGCGGCGCGGTTCGCGGTCTCCACCTCCTCGGGCGTATTCTCGAACTTCAACATGGGCAATATGTCGGCGGAACATTTCTCAAGCAGCGGCGCCGCCTCCGCCGGCAGGCCCAGGAACCGGGCCCAGAAGTTGCGAACGATAACCTGGACAAAGTCCCGCCGCAGGTCGACCACTCCGCCGCGGTCGAGCATGTCGTCCATGGCCCGTTCGGCGGCGTGCGTGATCGTCTCGATCAGCGGATGGTTACGCGCGGGGCTCATGGGCCGGTAGGTCGCGATCGCGATGGGCGTGTGCGCGGGCTCGTTCATGAAGAAGGGGCTGTAGCTGTCCATCCGGGCCAGGGCGCCCTCGGCCCCGGCGCCCGAGCGGCGTTTCCGGCGGTGCTGCGCGCCGAGAGCGGCATGGTGCATCAGGTCCGCAAGCGTCCGATGGGCGGTGGCGATCAGCCCGTCGCCGGTGGGCATTCGGAACAGGCCGGGTCCCGGCTGCGCATGGGCGGCCCGGTAGGCAAACCCCGGATCCCGCGCGAATCGCTCATCAGCCAGCTCCGAGAGCGTCGGCAGGTCCTGCGCTGCCTGGACCGTCATGCCGGGAATCCTGACTTTATTCGTCTTTGTACAACAAAATTGGGGTTCATGATGCGCAGGCTAGACCGCTTCTCTCGCATGGACGAACTATAGTAGTACAATCCACGAAAATGAAAGGGACCCGATACCCATCCCACACCCGGCACTGGAACGAAAACCTGATGCAGAACCTGTTTAACCCCGATCGGCCCGTCAACGTCAACAGCGTGGCGGTGCTGCTGTCCCTGATGTTTCTGCACCTTGTGGGCCCTCAGGCGGTGATCCTGCAGCCCGCCTTTGTGGACGGCATGGTAAGCCAACTGGGATTCAGCGCCGTGCAGGGGGGCTACGTGGCGGCTGCGGAGAACACCGGCAAGGCCGTGCAGAGCCTTCTGATGATGGTTCTCGTCACCCGGGTCAACTGGCGTTACCTGTTCTACGGCGCGCTGGGTGTGCTCATGGTCGGCAACCTGCTTTGCACCGTGGTGGACGACTACCAGACGTTTCGCGTGCTGCGGTTCTGCACCGGCGTAGCCAACGGCACCATCGTACCGCTGTGCTACGTGGTGGTCGGCCTGACGGCCGCCGCGGACCGGAATTTCGGCCTGCTGATCGTGTCCCTCATGGTCTACGCAGCCGTAATCTTCTTCGCCATCCCCACGATCTTTGCAATGGCCGGACTCGTCGGACTCCTGCTGGTCTTCGCGACCTTCGCCGGTCTCGCGCTTCCGGTCGTTCGCAACGTGCCCACCCGCGGCGAGCAACAGACCAGCGTCGACGAGGGCGGCCTCACCCTGCCCTGGAGCCTTCGCGGCATGGCGCTGGGCGCCATGTTCCTCTACTTCGTCGCCACGTTCGGCATCTGGACCTACATGTCGCTGATCGGCCGCGATGCGGGCATTCCCGAGCAGCAGGTGGCCAACGCGCTGACGCTGTCGCAGTTCGCCGGCATCGCCGGTGCCCTGATCGCCGTGGTTTTTGGCAGCCGCTACGGGAGAGCGTGGCCGCTGGCCATCGCTCTGGTCGGCTCGATTGTCTCCCTGCTGATTCTCGGCAGCTACCGCACCGCCATGGGCTTCGTCATCGCCGCCTGCCTCTTCAACCTGCTTTGGAACACCGCGCACCCGTACCTGCTGGGCGCCCACGCGAGCTTCGACCGCAGCGGCCGCCAGGTGACCTACGCGGTCGCCATGCAGATGATGGGGATCGCCGCGGGACCCGCCGTCGCCGCCTCGATCCTGACCGGCGGCACCTATGGCCAGGTCATCACCCTGTGCACGGCCCTCCTCGCCGTCACCCTGGTACTCATCCAACCGCCGGTTCTCAGAGAGTCCACCCTGTCGCGGAAACGGGAACTGGCCGCGGCTTCGAGCCACTGAGTGGGCCACCGGAACAGCGCGGCGCGAGGCGTGCGCGGAATACCGTCCTCGTGACGAGAGTCGCACGAAACCAGGACATCGCCACTACTCGCTGCTTTCTTGTTGAGGAGGCGAATGTGGTCGTCAATGACGGAATCAGCACGCTGTAGCTGGAAGAAGCGGCCGGGAAATGACGCAAATTCGCGTCCACCCGTCGAAATCGGAAGTCAGGGCGTATTGAGAACTAAGTGCTATCCGTTCTAGGCGTCGCGCTTGAGGCAATGCGGACAATCGAATCCAGCTTATTGCGAATCTCCTCGTTGATCTCTCCCTGGGGCACGTACTGAGCCAATTCGTAGAAGTTCTTCTTCGCCATGAGATTGGGGAGATCGAGCTTATGGAAGTACGCGCGGAAAAGTGGATCCAGGAAATCGTCGCTTGCCTTGGTGTCGGGATCCCAGGGTGAACCCCGACCGAGGCTCTCAAGCGCCGAGGTGATCTCCTCGATAGCCTCTCGCATCGCGCGAAGCCGTTTGTCGGCCTCTGCCACAGCAAACAGCGGACCAGGCATGTCGGCTTCGGCGGACTGGATTGCGTACGCCTCCAGGGTCGCCTGCGTACAGAGGTAATTCTCGATCTCACGTCTTTCCCACATCAAGCGTTCAACCGGGGCAATTGCGGGCATACCACCCTCTAACCGATCAAACAGCGCAACTCCCACAAGACCGGGAAGCGCCTCGCGAATTCCGTGAAAGTGATTTTGAACTGCCCTCGGCTGATTGCCAACGTAATGCACAAACGGTCTTTCCAGCGCCGCCGACGCCTCGCCATGTCCCAACCTTCGAGCGAACGCCTGAAGAACCGAGAGATCTGTCGAGCCCTCCAGATATAGCACCCAGCCGGTCTGCTCGGCCTGGTAGTAGTGTTCAAAACCGATTTCGCGCAGGGCCTTGAGCACCTGACTTCCGCGGTCGTCGATGCGATGGGGCCGTCCAACAAAAGCCACAACAAGGTCGCGGTCTGCAGCTTCGTTCAGGAGTACTTCGGAGTGGCTTGCTGCAATGACCTGGCTTCCACTGTCGCGTCCCACGTCCGTCAGCAGTTGGTAGATCTGGCGCTGGCGAAGTATCTCCAGATGGGCGTCGGGTTCGTCCAATAGCAATACGGCGCCCGGATTCGCATACATGTATGCCAGCAGCAGCAGTGTCTGCTGAAGTCCTCTCCCGGTCGATGAAAGATCCAGTCTCACACCGGGCTCGCGATATGTCATCGTAATCTCGCCCCGTTCCGGGATATAGCGGGGAGAGTCGAGTTCAGACCCGAAAAGGTTTTCAATCTGTTCCGAAAGAACCTTCCATTTGTCGGGGCGGTCCTCATGAATTCGGTAGCAGAGATTGCGCAGGACCTCCGCGGTCCGACCTTCTCCTACTCGAACATTGATGGCTCCCTGGTCCAGGCGTGTCTCCGTCGCTGCCAAACCTGACATCGGAGGCAGAAAGGCGATCTGAACCGAAGAGGCTTCTGCGGGAATTGGCATGCGCTCGGGCACGTTACCGTCCGAGAGGCGCAATGGGCGACAATAAAAGGACTCCTCGTTTGCATAGTCAAACTCAAGCCCGCAGATCCAGCTTCTGTCTGCCGTCACACCCTCCACAACGATGTCGATCCGCACATTGCCGGTCTGCTGACGACCATCAATCTTGCGGACGTCCCGAACGCGAAGTTCTCGCCAAAGGAGTTTTGCGTCCGGGACCGGAAGGGAAACCAGGTCGCGACGGTTCACCGTGACCCCGGGCCGACGCTCGGGAGTCTTCATGCCCGACCGCCGCTCGTTCCACCGCTTGAGGCCGATGTCCCAGAGCGCCAGTGCCTGTAGCGCCGACGTTTTTCCGGAGTTGTTCGGGCCAATAAAGACAACCGGATTCCCGAGCTCGATCTCGGCTTCTCCGAATCGCTTGAAGTTGCGAACAGTAATCTTCGTCAGCATTGGCGACTATTCTCCCAAAATTTTCACCGAATAGCGCTGCATCTACTGACGCATTCAATCCGTATGGTAGACCTTTACGACGACAAGCCCTGCTGGCACCCGTCATCCAATCAATATTGACCGGGGAAACTGCGCGTAGTTCTCCCAGCGGGTGGGCTTCTCGGGGATTTGGTCGGCGGTGGCCTGGACCTGGCCGTTCGCGTCGGTGACCCGCGAGACAATTGTGTGCTCGCCCGGTTCGGCGTTCTGCCAGGCGTATCGGAACAGCTTCCATGAGTATTGGGTGGATTCCGCGTCGATGGCCGCGGGCTGCCAGGCACCGTCGTCGATGCGGATTTCCACGGCACTCAGCGGTGTGCCGTCGTTGAGCACAAAACCCATGATTTCGTGGCCGTCTGCGTTGCGGGTTACGCGCACGATGGACGACTTGAGCCGCATCCGGGTCACGGAGCGTTCCTCCCAGCGTTCCACGCCGCCGATGTCCCGGCGGGCCAGTGTCACGTAGTCCCGTGCCATGAAGCGGCCCATGTAGCGCCGGTCCTGCACGTGAATCTGGGTAAGCCACTTCACGTTCGAAATGCCATACCAGCCGGGGGCGATCAGCCGCACCGGCGCCCCGTGGTAGAGGTTCAGCGGCTCGCCGTTCATTTCCCACGCCAGCAACATTTCCGGGAGTAGCGCATCGTCGCGGTGCATGCTGCGGCCGAAGTTCTGCTCGACCCTCTGGTCTCGGATGCTTTCGGTACCGGCATCTGCGCCGTAGAAGACCACTTCGAGACCCGGGTCCTGAATGCCCGCCTCAAGCAGCAACTCCCGCAGGCTGACGCCGCCCCAGCGTGCATTGCCGATCAGGCCGTGAAAAACTGCCGCACGATTGCCCCCGCACTCGAATCCGGCATCGATTTCGACCTTCGACCGGGCTTGCAGCTCCGCCAGGGTGGGTTCCATGGGACGGTCTACCATGCCGGTAATCCGCAGCCGATAGTCTTCCCCGGCGATTTCCGGCTGGTTGTAGTGCTGGACGATGTAGAAGTCGCCCACCGGCGTGTAGAAGGAGTCGATGAAGCGCGTGTCCTGGAAGTGGATTCCGCCGGGTACGACGGGGGGGCGCCGCAAACGTTTCAGGCACGTCGGTAAACGGGACGATTTCCTCTCCCTGCGCCAGGGCGAGCTTCGACCAGAACGGCATGCCGGCCGTCGCGGCCAATCCGCCAAGGGCCATACCGCCCCTCAGAACGTCCCGTCGATGCGTGTCTGCGCCGTGGTCGAGTCCGTCTGCGTCGCGCCCGCGTTCTTCCAACTGCCGTGACATCGTTGCTCCCGGTTTGCCGTCCAACGTAAATTCTGACTCTGCCAATCAGGATTGTATACGCTGCACGGGACCCAGGTGGAGCGGTCCGCCACTGCGTCCCGAGCGTCATGAGTGGGCACCTGTTTTCGTGATAATCTCGGGGACCAAAGGGGCGTGCACGCGGCCCTTTGTGCCTATGCCTGATACAAAAGGGGAAATAGACATGGCATATACGCTGATTGGCAACGATTTCGTGCCGCCGGATGTGCGCGGCAAGGTCACCGGGCAGGCCAAGTACGCCGAGGATTTTCGTGCCGAGGGCATGATATTTTGCAAGCTGCTGACCAGTCCCATGCCCCACGCGAGAGTGCGCAGTATCGATGCCTCCGCCGCGATGGCCCTGGAAGGCGTACATGCCGTACTGACCGCCGACGATATCCCGCCCGCGCAAGCGCCCCGTTCCCCGGCGACACCGATCCTCACCAACGAGCCCTGCTACGTCGGCGAACCCATTCTCGCGGTGGCCGCCGACGACGAGACCACCGCCCAGGACGCCATCGACCTGATCGAACTGGAGCTGGAACCCCTGCCCTATACCTTCGATCCCCTTGAGAGCCTGTATCCCGGCGGACCAAACGCCCGCAGCGACGGCAACGTGACCGGCCGGAGCATCCCGGTGCAGACGGTCAAGTGGACCGCCAACGATTTCGCGACCGTCGACGAGGGCCAGCTTCCCATGGGCCAGCCGATCACCGAATGGGCCTATGGCGACGTGGACGGCGGTTTCGAGGAAGCGGCCGTGGTAGTCGACGAGAGCTTCGTCACCGCCGGCCTCTCCCACCACTGCATGGAACCTCGAAGTTGCATGGCCTACTGGGAAAACGGCAAGTGCGTGCCGTACGGATCATCCCAGAGCCAGACGGCCATGGTCCCCGGGCTCTGCCAGTTGCTGGGCGTGGAGCAGGAAGATCTGATCTACGTGGCGGAGACCTGCGGCGGTGGTTTCGGCTCCAAGGGCGGACCGTACCCGATCATGGCCGTACCCGCGCTGCTGAGTCAGCAGACCGGCCGTCCCGTGATGCTGCGGATCACCCGCGCCGAGGAATACGGACTCGGTACCGCCCGAGCGGGCTTTCAGGGCCGGCTCCGAATGGGCTTGCGAGAGGACGGCCGCATTCTCGCCCTGGACCTCTCCATCGTTCACGAGAACGGCCCCCACACAGGCTGGAACGACAACGATTCGGCCGCGGACTCGGTGTCGATCCTCTACCAGCCCGTCGCCATGCGCTACCGCGGTATCCCGGTGGATACCAATACGCCGCCGCGGGGACCCCAGCGCGGCCCCGGGCAGAACCAGATCGCCGAAGCCGTCGAGCCCATCCTCGACAAGGCTGCGCGGGCGCTGGGCATCGACCGGTTGGCGATACGGCGCATTAACTCGGCGGACAACGACGCCAGGATCGGAGGCCGCCAGGGCCCGGTGACCAGCGCCTACCAGGACGAGACGCTGACCCAGGGCGCGGAGTTGTTCAACTGGGAAGAAAAGCAGGCTCGCAGCGGACAGCGAAACGGTTCGAAGGTCATCGGCATCGGTATCGGCCAGTGTTATCACTCGGCGGGCCGCAACAGTTACGACGGCCTGGTCCGGATCACGCCCGACGGTGTTCTTCACATTCATACCGGCTGCGGCAATCTGGGCACCTATTCCCACACCGCCACCTCGCGGGTTGCAGCCGAAGTGCTCAGGCACGATTGGGACAACTGCGTCATCGTACGGGGCGACAGCCGCCGGCACCTGCCGTGGGCACCGACCCAGACGGGCAGCAATACCGCCTTCACCTGCACCCGCACCAACTACGTGGCCGCCATGGACGCGGTGGAGAAACTCAAGGAAATCGCCGCCATGGACCTGGGAGGCGCGCCGGAGGACTACGACATCGGTGACGAGACCGTATTCGCCACGGACGACCCTTCCCGATCGCTCACCTACGCTGCCGCCGCCCAGCGCGCCATCGAACTGGGCGGGCGCTTCTCCGGCGAAGAGGCTCCGGAGGACATCCACGATGTCACGCGAATGGCCGTGGCCGGGGTCGCCGGCACCGGTCTGGTAGGCGTCGCGAAGGACAACCTGCGCCACGAAGGCGTGGTCCCGGCCATCGCCAGCGGCTTCATCGAGATCGAACTGGATCTGGAGACCGGCAAGTTCGATGTCCTCGACTACGTGAGCGTGGCCGACTGCGGTACGGTGCTGCATCCCCAGGGCCTGTCCAACCAGGTCAAGGGCGGTGCGGTCATGGGACTGGGCATGGCCTGCACCGAGCGCCACGTCTACGATTTCCAGAACGGCCTGCCGGCCAACGTCGGCTTCCACCAGGTCAAGCCCATGTCGTACCTGGACGTACCGTCCACGATGGAGTGGGCGGCCGTGGACATCGCGGATCCGCAGAACCCCGTGGGCGCCAAGGGCGTCGGCGAGCCCATCCAGGGCTGCGCGTCGGCGGCGGTGCTGTGTGCGATCTCCGATGCGCTGGGAGGCTACGACTTCAACCGCGCACCGGTCAGCCCGGACATGGTGGTCAACGCCGCCGCCGGACAGCCGCAGTCCCATGGGCCGTTGCAGGTGAATACGGTCTGACGCCACGCTCGACCAAAATCAGGACGCACGCACGAACGGAATCCGTTTGCACGCCATGAAAACGACCCTTCACACATTGCTTGCAGCACTGATCGTCTGCACACCGGCACTTGCCAAGGCGCACCATTCTCCCTTCATCTACTTTGACGCGTCCCGGACCGTCGAGGCCGAAGGCGTCGTCACCGCCGTGAATTGGCGGAATCCCCACGCGACGTTCGAACTGACGGCGGACGGCGTTTCGTGGGAGGTCGAAGCGAACGCGATCAGCATCCTGCGAAGAATGGATCTCGATGCGGACTCGGTCCGGGCGGGCGACGTGGTCACCGTGGCCGGTTGGCCTCCGAGGGACGGGAGCACGCGCATCTTCCTCACCAACATGCTGATCGAGGGCAGGTCGGAGATCATCCTGTGGCCGGGCGGGCAACGGCGTTGGTCCACGGAGGACACGGCGGGGTCTTCAGCCGTCTGGCTGGCGTCGGAGGCGGATTTCGCGGATGAGGATGCGCCCGACGACATCTTTCACGTCTGGAGCACGTCGCTGGCGGACGTTCCGGATGCCTTGATTTTCGATGGGGCCGTATTTCCCCTGACCGAAGCGGCCCAGGCCGAAAGAGCGGGCTACGACATGTACGGCAATCCCATCATCGGCACCTGCATCGCCAAGGGCATGCCGACCATCATGGAACAGCCCTACCCGATGGAGTTCGAACAGGGCGACGGCGTCATCTATCTCAGGATGGAGGAAGGCGACATCGTACGGGAAATCCACATGGGCGCCGAGCTGGCGGACATGGAGCCCTCCCTGTTGGGCACTTCGGTGGGGCGTTGGGATGGGGATACGCTGGTCGTTGAAACGACAGGCAGCACATGGCCCTACACCGACATGACCGGCGTCCCGAACTCCGAGGACAGCGTATTCGTGGAGCGCTTTACGCCCAGCAACGACGGCAGGCGGCTGGACTATGAGATTACGGTAACCAACCCTGAAATCTTTACCGAACCCGTCACCCTCGACAAGAACTGGCTATGGATTCCCGGCGCGACGGTGGATCCGTACGAGTGTCTTGTGGAGGCAACCGATTAGCGAGGCTTCGCCTCAGACCGACGAGGCTCCCGAAGCCGATTCCGCCGAGTATCGCAAACGCATCCTCTGGAGCCGCCTTGATCGCGCCCGCAATTGAAGCGTAGACTGCCGGAACGTTTCCAGCGGAAGTGACAGCATGTTCAACTCTCCCTCGATTCGCGCAGCCCTCCTGGCGCTGGTCTCATCCACACTCGCCGCTTCGGCGCTCGCGCAGAATTTCCTGACCGACATTCCGGCAGGCAGCCGGGGCATGGTCAGCGGCCCCGAAATCGGCGAACGCATTCCCGATTTTTCCGCCTACGACCAGAACGGCAATCGGGTCAGCCTGGATGACGTGATGGGTCCGAACGGCGCCATGGTGGTATTTCACCGTTCGGCCGACTGGTGACCCTTCTGCAAGACCCAGCTCGTGCAGTTGGAAGCATCATTGGACGATTACACCGCCGCCGGCCTGGGGGTGGTTGCAATCAGCTACGACACCGTCGAAATCCTGAATAGTTTCGCTGACCGGATGGGCGGATTCCGCTACTCCACGCTGGCCGATCCGGACTCCGAGATTATCGAGGCCTACGGTATCCGCAATCCGAATCCGGAACCCGGCAGCCGCACGGACGGCATGGCGTTCCCCGGTACCTACATCGTCGACACGGACGGCATCGTGCAGGACAAGTGGTTCGAGGACAGCCACCGCATCCGGCCTACCGCACAGACTGTACTCATGAAGACGTTCGGCGCCGACGGAGGCCGCCGAACCGAAGTGCAGATGCCGCAGTTCGACTTCGCGGCCTACGCGTCACAGGACCAGATCCAGCCTGGAAATACCGTCCTGCTGGTGGCGGACATCGTTCTGCCGGAACGCATGCATCTCTATGCACCGGGCTCGGACTACGTAGCCGCCGACCTGAACATCGTCGAAACCGAACACGTGCTGCAGGGCGCGCTGGAACTCCCGGACCACGAAATCCTCTACCTGGAACCCATCGACGAGAGCGTGCCGGTCTATTACGGAACGGCCCGATTGACGCGTGAAGTGTCCTTGTCGCCGGCGTACCAGGAAGATTCCGTTGCGATGGATGTCGTGCTGAGCTACCAGACCTGCGACGACGAGATCTGCTACCCGCCGGACGACTTCCAGTTCACGCTGCATTTCGACGTACTGCCCAACGACCGGGTACGGGCGCCGGAGGGCATTCGCCACGAGGGCTGACCGACGCCGGGGCCGATATGGCGGCGGCGTCCGAGCCGCGCCGGGACGCCTCAATGTTGCTCGCCCTGCCTTGGCGACGCGGTGCGGCCGCGCCGGATTGACAGCTCCCGCTCGCCCCGATTCACAATGAGCTTCGGAGAATGGGCTCGGCCCTTCGGGCTGCCCGTACCCGCCAACACCAATTCGCATTGAGCTTCCGACAATACCGGGCCACAATGCGGGTATGCGCGCAATCGACGCCCGACTGATCCGCATCCTGAGCCAGTACCCAGGCATTCGCCTGGCGATGTTGTTCGGTTCTCACGCTCGAGGCCATCCCGGTTCGGAAAGTGACATCGACCTCGCGCTGCTGGCGGAGAAACCGCTGTCCGGCGCGACGGTTCGCGAACTCGTGGAAGCGATCAGCAGCGAATTCGGTTGTCCAGTCGATGTCGTCGACATCTATCACGCACCACAACCCATACTCGGACAGGTGTTCAAGGGGCGGAGGCTTCTGGGGGATGATCGTACCTACGCCGAGTTGCTCACCAGACACCTCATCGACAGCGCCGACTTCCTTCCGCTCCGGCAGCGAATCCTGGCCGAGAGGCAAGCCGAATGGACGCAGTGATCGTCAGCGAGAAGCTGAAGTCCCTGCGCCGGTGCGTGATACGCGTCCAGGAAAAGACGCCGGCGACACTGGACGGACTGACCGAAGACCCGGACGCGCAGGACATCCTGATGATGTCGAGCGCTGCTTGAAGGTCGCGCCGGGACTTCTCGCCCGATATTGCCTGTAAAGGTCGAACTTGAGGGGCGACTTGAGGGGTGACTTGAGGGGTGACTTGAGGGGTCACTTAACGAGCAGCACCGCACCCCCGGCAACCTGCACTTCCCGCCCAAGCTGTCGCCCCCGAGACTCGCGATGTATATTCGGCGCACCATGAGCGGCGCGCCTTGATTCGATGCAGACGGTACCGGTCATCAAAGACCTGGTCCTGCTGGGGGGCGGCCACAGCCACATTGCCGTTCTGAAGTCGTTCGGGATGCGGCCGATCCCGGGGGTGCGGCTTACGCTGATCAGCCGCGACATCGAGACCGCCTATTCGGGGATGCTGCCAGGGCTGATCGCCGGCCACTATTCGTTTGATCAGGCCCATATTGACCTGGTACCGCTGGCCAGGTTTGCTGGCGCGCGGTTCTTTCACGATGAAGTCACGGAAATTGACCCGGTCGGGCGGACGGTGTCGATGTCGGACAGGCCAACCGTCCGTTACGACGTATTGTCCATCAATACCGGTTCGACGCCCGCGACCCACAGCGTCGACGGCGCGGGGGACCACGCGGTACCCGTCAAGCCCATCAATCGGTTCCTCGGGCAATGGGAATGGCTGCGGGAGCGCATCGGCGAGTATGGCCCCGGTGCACGGATCGGCGTGGTCGGCGGCGGCACCGGCGGGGTCGAATTGTGTCTCGCGGTCCATCATGCGCTGACGACACAGCCGAACCCGCCGGAGGGGCTTGCGCTGGAACTCCTGACCGCCGACGAGGAGATTCTTCAGGAGCATCCGAAGAGCGTGGTCAGGCGGTTCAGGCGGATTCTTGCCGAGCGAGGCATCGAGGTGCACGCCGGCACGCGGGTGACGCAGGTCAGGCCCAACACGCTGGTCGACAGCGCGGGACGCGAGTTTCGGTTCCACGAGATTCTCTGGGTCACGCAGGCCGATGCGCCCCCGTGGCTAAGCAGTTCGGGCATCCAGGTTGACGAGCAGGGATTCATGCTCGTCAACGACCATCTCCAGTCGCCATCCCACGATAGTATCTTCGGTGCCGGCGACGTGGTGGCCATGGCAAACAACCCTCGCCCCAAGGCAGGAGTATTCGCCGTACGCCAGGGGCGGCCGCTGACCGAAAACCTGCGCCGGTACCTCTTGAAGAAGACCCTGATCCGGTATCGGCCCCAGCGACGGTTCCTCAAGTTGGTCAGTACAGGGAACCGTTACGCGGTGGCCTCGCGTGGCCCCTGGTCCGCCGAGGGGCGCTGGGTATGGCATTGGAAGGACTGGATTGACTCGCGATTCATGGAGAAGTACAAGGTTCTTCCCGAAATGGAACCGGGGGACGAGACACCCGAGATCCCAGCGCCGCTGCGTGATCCCGCAATCGAAGACGACACCGGCGATCCCATGCGTTGCGGGGGCTGCGGCGCGAAAGTCAGTGCCGATGTGCTGGCGGCTGCGCTGGCGGATATCCGCACCGCGTCCAGGGATGACGTGGTCGTCGGACTGGATGCACCGGACGACGCGGCGATGATCGCCGTTCCACCCGACAGGCTCTCGGTGCTCTCGGTGGACGGCTTCCGGCCAATGATCGACGACCCCTGGCTCTTCGGGCGCATCACTGCCAACCACTGCCTGGGCGATGTCTACGCCATGGGTGCGGAACCCCAGGCGGCCATGACCATGGCGACGCTGCCGGTGTGGCCGGAAGGCAAACTGGTGGACGAACTCAGGCAGATGCTGCTCGGCGCCCTGCATGTCTTTGACCGGGAGGGCGTTGCGCTGGTGGGAGGCCATACGGGTGAAGGCGCTGAGTTGACCCTGGGATTCACGGTCACCGGACTGATCGAACCGGACCGGGCGCTGCGCAAGGCGACCCTGCAACCGGGCGACTTGCTGGTGCTGACCAAGCCGGTGGGTACCGGAACACTGCTCGCGGCCGACATGCGCGGCAGGGTTCAGGGTCGATGGCTTCAAGAGGCTATCGATTCCATGCTCGTTTCCTGCAGAAACGCCGGAGAGACTCTCGGAAAACACGGCGCCCATGCCTGCACCGACATCACAGGCTTCGGGCTGGCCGGCCATCTCCTGGAGATGCTCGGCGACGGTCCCCTGGGCGCGCTCGTCGATCTCGACACGCTGCCCCTTCTCCCGGGCGCACTCGAAACTGTCGAGACGGGCATCCTTTCAACCTTGCAGCCCAAGAACGAGCGCTTCGCCGCTCAGGTCGCGGCCACCGACGAGCAACGGAAACGAGCCGAATTTTCCCTGCTCTTCGATCCCCAGACCGCCGGCGGTCTGCTTGCGGGCGTGCCGCGGGAGAGCGTCCGAGACTGCGTAGCCGAGCTGAAGACTCAAGGCTACTCCGATACGGCGGTCATCGGAGAAATCGTGGGTGCGGACAGCGCTCGGTCCAGGGTCGTGGCAATCCGATAATCAAAACTCGTACCTCAGTCCCACCGTCGCGGACAGACCACCGATGTCGGTCAGGTCCTGGATTCCGGTGAATGGTGTCACGCCGTCCGCCTGGACGGGACGATGGCTGCGGATCGTATCCCAGACGTCCTCGTCACTCGCGTCATCGATGTCACTCCACCGCAGGGTCAGAAACAAGGAAGTGCTGTCGGTCAGTCCGCGCTCCACCCCGGCGATGACCTGGTAGCCGAACACCTCGTCGCTCACCATGGTATTCAGGACGCTGGACGAACCTGCGGCGGCTATCTGCCAGTCTGCCGGTTGGCCGGGATCACCGCCCACTGCCTCCACGTAACCGTCCGCGAGCGTGCGACGCACAAAGGACGCCCGATAGTGCGACTGCACGCGTGCGAGCCCGGCGCCAACCCCGACATAGGGAGACCAGGCGGAACCGGTTTCGAAGTCGTAGAAAACATTCAGAAAGAGTTGGCTCGACCTGAAATCCGAGACCTGTTGATAGGGAGGATCGTCCGGACTCCACTCGGTTGCCTTGCCCTGCAAGGCGGGGTTGTCGACGGCGCCGGTCAGCACTGCGACTCCGCCTTCATGCGCACGGCTCAGGAACTCGGCCTCGATCCGCAGCCGATCCCAGTCGTAACCGAGGCTCGCGGAACCCGCGAACGCGCCGCCCAGGTCAAACGCATCGCTGAGAAACGTACGTACGGTGTTGTCCGTACACGCCGCGTCATCCGAGGCCATTGACGGATCGGTATAGAGCACGCTGTCACAGCGCGTAGGATGGTTGATCCCACTCGTGCTGGCGCCTATTTCGTCGGTTGCGAAGGTCAGCCCTATCGACACGTACGGATCTGCCGATGCGAGCCTTGCCGAAAGAACAAGCGCGATTCCGAAAAAAACGAGATTCGAACCATCGAATTCATATCGAGCCTCTTGAGACTTCCTGTTTGTCGCTTTGGACAACCAATGTAGTCGCCCCGTTGCAGTCTGCTCAATACGAATTTCTTATGTGGTCCATAAGCCGGACCTCATGCGCCGGCGGTTTCATCCGATTCGCGCGGCGGTGTTTTCGCACGATTCGCGGGGTCGTGGTCTTGCCCGGTTCAGGCCGCCCTCGCCGACTTCACGGTATCCCACGCCGCCTTGATCTGCTGGGTGCGTTCCGTCGCCGCCCGCATCATTTCATCCGGCAGGCCCTTTGCGGCCAGCTTGTCCGGGTGGTGGCGGCTCATGAGGCGCCGGTAGGCTCGCTTCACCTCATCGTCCGGCGCGTCGTGCGATACCCCCAGGGTTTCGTAGGCGTCGTCGAGAGTCGGCCCGTCGCTGCTCGAGCGGACACCGGAACTCATCATGCGCTCAAGCTGAATGAAGTCCGCTTCGGACAGCCCCAGGCGCATGGCAATGCGGCGCAGAACACGGCGTTCTTCGGGATGGATGTCGCCGTCCGCCCAGGCCGCCTGGAACTGGATCTCCAGGAACATGCGGCGAATGTTTGTCCCGCGCAAGCACTCCGAGCGAAGCTGGTCGATGACGTCATCCAGCGCAAAACTCCGCGACCTGCCCTTGTTGAACAGGGCCCGGGCAGCCTGACGCTGTTCCCCACGGAGCCCCAACTGGTCCATCACCCGGTTGGCGAGACGAATCTCCTCCGGCGAAACGCGCCCGTCCGCCTTCGCCACATGCCCCATGACGCCGAACGTGGCCGCGAAGAAGGCCAACTGGGCCCGCTCACGCCGGTAGCCGGGCGGCGGACCGGTTTCAAAACGCCGATACTCAGGCTGCGGACCGGTCCGATAGTGCCGCCTGGCGCCCCCGAGGGAACTCCCGATGCTCGCGCCGATGAACGCACCGATCGGCCCACCGATCATGTAGCCGAACGCGCCGCCCAACAACGTGGTCCACCAGCTCATGAGTTCTCCTGTCCCGCCTGGATGGGCAAGATTAGACCAAGCGGGCGATACTGGCGAGTTCCGCGGATCGATTATCGGCGATACCGCTCAATTCCCCGCCAATTCCCGACGGGTGTTCGCGTCGCCGCCGTGCCACCCGCCCGCGTGCCGGTCGCCGGTCAACCGCTATAATCACCTCGTGAAGATTTGCGGGCGAATTCCGGTTGTCTTGCTGGGCGCGTTGCAGAGCCTGACGGGCCCTGCCGCTGCTCAGACTCAGGGAATCGGCGGTCTTGCGCAGGCATTCGGAACCGGTGCGAATCAAGACGGGGCACATCCATGGTACCGCGTCGAAGTGATTGCCTTTGCCTACAACGGTTTCGACCCCGACGAAGAGATTTTCCCCGACGAACCCTTTGAGATAGCGCTGGATACGCGCCCGCCGAAGCACTTCATCGCGCCCGCACCGCGTGACTCCGAGTTCCTGGGGCCGCCTGGACTTGCGGACGCTGACCCATTGCCCGTGCAGGATGAATCGAGCGACTCCACGATGGCGGCAGCGACGCCCGATTCGCCTGGTCCCGTGCTCCCTTTGGAGGTTGCACCGGATGAAGCCCCGTCCACCACAGAACAAATCAGAGATTCTGAAGACAGCACACCAGGCAATGGGGATCTGGAACCGGCGGACCCGCAAGAGGCCGGCCTGATCAGCGACCTGGATGGCGTTTTGGAGTCCGAACCCGTGCCAGATCTCGGGCCGCTGGGCCCGGCGGATGACGGGACCCTTTCTGCCCTCCTCCACGAGTCAATGACCGCAGGCGCCGACGCATTGCCTGGCGACGATCGATACCCTATTCGCACAGCCTATGTGCAGAGGCTCGTCGCGTCGCTTCAAACTCTGGAAGATCAGTCGAGGGTGCCCCTTGTTTTCGATCCGATTCCCGAGATCCCTCCGCTGCCGGGCCCGGATGCGATTGACCTGGACCCGCTGGGGAACGATGCGGCTAACCCCGGCGCAATCGACGCAGACGAGCCCGACCCTTTGAATCCAGCACCGCATCCGACGTTCGGGACCCTGCGCGCCGACGAGCTTGAATTGCGTGGCGCGTTGCTGCGGCTGCAGAGAGACGCCGATTACACACCACTGGCCCACGGCGGCTGGGTTCAGCCTGCCTACCCCCCGGACCGGGCCGTGCCTGTCGACATTTCGCTGCTCGGAACGGTGAATCCCGTGGGCACCGTGCAACTGCACCTCAGCAGATTTCTGCATGTGACTGTCGACCTGCTGTACCGCGCACCTCCGGTACCGCCACTGCTACAGGAGACACCAGTCGTCGATGGCGTCCTCAGCGAACTGAAACTACCGCTGCGGTATGCGCTGCGTATCCAGCGCCGGGTTCGCAGCGGCGACATACACTACCTCGATCACCCTGCCATCGGGTTGCTTGTGGTCGTCAGGCCGCAGCCGGTGGAAACGCAGCAAATCGACGATCCGCTCAGCCCGCCCCGGGGTCCCGCTGCATAGTGTCGGTTGACTGCGGCACGAACGAGCAACACAGTCAGCCGGGATGCATCGTCGATCGATCGGCCGTCTTCGGCCAGCCGGTCTTCCGGCCCATGCCGGGCGACTTGTGCCGCGGGCTGCTAGCCGATCGCCGGTATCAGCCGTTCGAGTAACGCCGCAAACCGCTCCGCCCCTTGCGAGGTATGCCGCTCGAGCTGGGCGAGGATCGACGTATCGCCCGGAACCCGCCCCGCCGCGTGATTGACGGCCAATGCGCACACCGCGTAGCGCATGCCCAGCTCACGGGCCAGTGACGCTTCCGGCATGGTCGTCATGCCGACCATGGTGCAGCCGTCGCGTTCCAGGCGATCGATCTCTGCCGAACTCTCCAGCCGCGGACCCTGGGTAACGCCGATCACGCCCGATCGGATACTGCAGCCGGCCCCGATCGCCGCGGAGGCAATCTGTCCCCGCAATTCGGCATCGAACGGCTCGGTGAAGTCCACGTGCGCAACCTCATCCTGGCTCCCGTCGGCATAGGTGTGCTCCCGCCCCCACGTGTAGTCGATCACCTGGTCCGGAACCGCCAGTTCCCCGGGCGGAAAGTCCGCCGCAATGGCGCCGACGGCGTTCAGCGCGACGCACCGCTGCACGCCGTGCTGCTGCAGGAACCAGAGATTGGCCCGATAGTTGATCATATGGGGCGGGATCAGGCGCCGCTCGCCATGGCGGGCGATGCAGGCGATCCGGCGATCTCCGAATTCGACCCACAGGACGGGAGTGGACGGCATCCCGTAGGGCGTCTTGCCGGGGCTTCTGGCCACCGCGTTCAACGCCAGCCCGTGGTGGACGGTGCCGACGATGAGTCCCAGGGTACTGGACGGCATGCCTTACCCGCCTCCCACCGCCTGCGCCTGCGTATCGACCGCGTAGATGCCCGTCAGTCCGCGCCAGTAGCCCTTGTAGTCCATCCCACACCCGAAAACGTACACGTCCTCGACGTCCAGTCCCGCGAAGTCGACTTCCATGCGGACGCGGGGTTGATCCAGACGTTTGATGACAAGCACGGCGACATGCAACTGCCCGACCCCATCTTGTCGCAGCCGCCGGCAGATTGCGTCCAGCGTTTCGCCATGGTCAACGATGTCGTCAACCACCAGGACCGTTCGCCCCGACAAGTCCCTGTCGGGCCAGGCTCGCCAGTGCAATTCCCCGCCCACCAGTTCCCCGTCATAACGAGTCACATGGACGAAATCCAGTTCATGAGGAAAGTCCAATCGCTGGCATAGCTCAACCGCAGTGAACGCGCCGCCGTTCATGACCGCCAGCACCAGCGGGTTTTCCTTCGCCAGAACCTCGCCGGCGGCGGCTGCCATACGGTCCAGGGCGGCGCGGACCTGCTCCGGCGAGACCAGTTGGCGCGCCGTTTTGCGCACATGGATCGCTTCGTCCAGCGTGCTGTCGTGTGCGGCGGTCATGCTCATGGGTCGGGAATCGAATCCGGATTACGGTTCCAGCTTGTTGGTACGATTGGACAAATGCGTCCGGCAGGGATATACACTTATCGAGACATTCATGCTTGTCGCGCGTCATTTGAACACACTTGGCAGCAGCGTAAAACCATGAAAAGACAATCGGATGTAGACGATCAACTAACCTGGGGGACTACACAATGATTCCAGTCAAGCGACAGCAGAGAGAATGGGGGGCGGCAGCAGCGGGTACGCTCCTGGCCGCGACCGGCACGCTACTTGGAACGGCGGCCGGCGCGCATCACTCGGGCGAAATGTTCGAGCCGGAAAGGACCGTCACCCTCACCGGAACGGTAAAGGAGTTCCGCTACATCAATCCGCACTCGTGGCTGATCGTCGACATCGACAACGACGACGGCACGACCACGACCTGGGGATTCGAGGCCGAAGGTCCCCAGGACCTGATGCACGGCGGCGTGCGCAAGAGCGATCTGCCCCCGGGTGCGAGAATCACGGTGACGGGCCGCCCCATGCGGGACGGCCGCCCGGCCGCCATCTGGAGCGTGATCGTCAAGGACGACGGCACGCTGCTGAACTGGCGCACGCCGGGGCCGGACTAGAAGGCGCGAACCGGAATTGGGCGCGCCCGACAGTCGTATCCAGATTTCCCTTTGTCTGACCGTTTTCCCCAAAGATATAGCCGTCCCGCGACAAGCTCGCACCGGTGAACCGGAAAGCCGCCGCGTCGCTCAGCGGCACGTTGACATGCCCCTTGACATCAAGGCGGTTGTATTCGCCGCCGATCAGTTCCACGTCGGCGTTGAACCCGGGCTCCGGTTTCTGCGAGATGTAGCGAATCGCGCCGCCGGTATTGTTGCGGCCGAACAGCGTGCCCTGGGGCCCGCGCAGCACCTCCACCCGTTCCACGTCCATGACGCGCAATATGGCCCCCGCATTGCGCGGATAGTACATCTCGTCGATATAGAGGCCCACGCCGCGGTCGAAGAACGTGGTATTGCGAAATTGTCCGGCGCCGCGGATGGAAAAGGTGGCGACGGCATCGCCGGTGCCGAACGCGGTGCCCACACTGACGTTCGGTATGAAATTGGCGATGTCTTCCGCGTCCTGGAGTCCGAGCCGGTCGAGTTCCAGTTGATTGAAGGCCGTGACGGAGATGGGCGTCTGCTGCAGATTGAGTTCGCGGCGTTCGGCGGTCACGATGACCTCTTCCAACTCCTGGGCGGATGCCGTGCCGGAAAAGAACTGGAGTCCGGGCAGAAGCGTCAGTACGACGGCGGGAACAGTATGTTGTTTTTTGAGCATTCCAGAACTCTCCCTGCTGAAATGAAAAACCGCTCGATTATTTGGTTATTGGATAAGGCGGCTAAACTGTTGGATCGATTGCACATTTAAGCGGCCAACCGCCCCCAACCGCAAGGATTATTACAAATTTGCATGAAGCGATTCCAATTGTTCACGCGCAACACGCCACTTTTCCGATTGACGCAGTTCCTTCCAGCCGGTGCGCACACCGCCGCGAAGCCGGGCCAGACGCGGCGAGGATGAGACGTTGCGGTGGTTGACCAGTGCATCGATAGCCCCGGGCACCTCCCCCGGCGCGTTGCACAGCAGCGCCATGTCGCATCCTGCCTCCAGCGACTGAAGGATTCGTTGGCCGCAGCCGCCGCCAACGTCCGCCCCGGCCATGCTCATGTCGTCGGAAAGCACGGCGCCGTCGAATCCGAGGCGGTCGCGTAGTTGTTCCCGCATCCAGAACGGCGACAGGCTGGCGGGCAATGGGTCCACCGCGGGAAAGATGACGTGACCGACCATGACGCTCTCAAGCCCATTTGCAATCAGGTGGCGATACGGATCGAGATCGTCGGTCAGTTGGTCCAGGTCGCGGTCGTCGGCCGCAAGCGCCGTGTGGGAGTCGGCGCGCGCTCCCGCGTGGGTTGGAAAGTGTTTGGCCGTCATGGCCATGCCCGCCGCGTTGGCGCCGGCGGAGAACCCGGCGCTCAGGACGCTCACCACTGCCGCGTCGGGATGCAGCGCCCGGGCGCCGATGACCTCGGCCATTCCCAGGTCAAGATCCACCACAGGCGCGAAGCTCAGATCGATACCGTGCGCGCGCAGCTCCGCCGCCATGAGCCAGCCGAAGGCACGTGAGGCGGCCAGCGCCTCTCCCGGGTTACGGTCGTGGAGGCGTCCAAGCGACCGCATTGGAGGCAATTCCGTAAACGGACCGCGGAACCGCTGCACCCGGCCGCCCTCGTGGTCCACCGCCACCAGCAAGGGCGGATTGCGGGCGGCGTGAATCTCGGCAACCAGTTCGCCGAGTTGGCCGAGATCCCGAAAGTTGCGCGTAAAGAGGATCACGCCCCCTACTTCAGGGGCCTGCAACCACGAGCGTTCTTCGGCGTCCAGCTCGACCCCCTTGAGATCGATCATCAGAGGGCCGAGGGGCGTACTGCGATTGCCGCTATCCATGCGCTCCGTGAGACCGGCTACTCCTCGATGTCCACCACCGTGCCCGGTGAAACCATGTCGAACAGCTCGATGACATCCTCGTCGCTCATGCGGATGCAACCGATGGAAGCGGGCGTGCCCAGAGAGTACCGATCCGGCGTACCGTGGATGTAGATATAGCGGCGCATGGAGTCCACGGCTCCCAAACGGTTCTTGCCGACCTCGGTACCCGAGAGCCAGAGAATGCGGCTGAGCACCCAGTCCCGGCCGGGGTGCTTCGACGCCAGCTTGTCCTTGTAGATCTCCCCTGTCCTGCGCCGGCCGCGGAATACGGTGCCCGCGGGCGCGCCTGCGCCGATCATGGCGCGAACCACGTGCCGGCCCCGGGGCGTACGCAGGCTGCCGGCGCGTTCGCCGGCGCCGTACCTGGATGTCGAGACACGGTAGGACCTGAGCACCGCGCCGTCGTCCACCAGATCCAGGCGTTGACCACCGAGACTGACTCGAATCCGCCGCTCACCCATGGCATGGAGACTTTCCGGACACATAGAAATAATAGCAGGTCCCGCCCGCTGGACCTCCGGACCGGGGACGTACGACAACAAATCCGGTCAGCGTTTTTCGAACAGCGCCAACGCCATCCACCTGCCGACGTTTGGGGCGGCATTGCTGCGCGCATCCACTACGCCTGCTCCACCGCGAACGCGACGACATTGCGGGCTTCCTTGCTGAATTCCACCGCGATCAGGTGGATGGGGCCACCTGAACCCCGGTGCTTGTCAGCATAGCGACGCTCCTTCAACTGTGCCATCGCCGCGCCGTCGCCGGCCAATTCCACGACCTTGAATTCGAATAGGTAAACGTGCCCGTTGAAGCGCACCGCCATGTCCAGTCGACCGTGGCTGGAACTGTCTTCCACCGTGACGTCCAGACCCAAGGCGGCAAAATAGGAATAGAACACGCTCGCGTAGAAGCCCTCGTAGCCCGCGATATCATTGTTGGTGTACCACTCGTAGGGAATGCTCGCGAAGAAGGCGTGGAACAACGCCTTCATGCCGCCGAAGTCGTTGGCGAGCAGCAGGTCGTACAGCCGCACGCTGTTGGTGGTCTGGCGGGTCGAGTCCTTCACCAGATAGCGCAGCAAGCTGCCATTCAGCCCCTGGCGCACTTCGCGGTTGGGATACCCGAGCCGATAAAACGTCTCCCCGCCGCGAGGCTCCGCTTGCGCGATGGTCAGGTAGCCGGTCTGGAACAACAGCGCCTCCGGCGCGATCTCGTCTACATCGAACGTGGACAGCAGTTCGTCGCTGGCGAGCATGCCATCCAGGTCCACCGAGCGCACCCGCCGGCGGAACAAGGTCTCCACCAGGAACGTCGGGGACCCCGTCTCGAACCAGTGCCCCTTGAACGCACGGCTGTCGAACAGCAGCAGAATGTCGAATGGATTGTAAACGCGCTCCCCGCCCAACCAGTTGTAACCGTTGTACCAGGCGCGGATCTTCCCGCGGTCGAGGCCGGAGATCTCCGGTGCGAACACCTCGTCAAGATCGCCCTCGGCGTACCCGCAAATGGTTGAGTAGCGCGGGTCCAACGTGATGTCCTTGAGGTTGTTGAGCCCCGAAAAAAGGCTGACCTTGGAAAACTTGCTCACGCCGACGATAAGGCTGAAGCGAATGTGCGCGTCGCAGTCCTTGATCACCGCGTAGAGCCCACGCAGGTAATCGCGGTTGGCCCGCGCAACCTCCGGCGCGTCCAGCGCGTCCAGTATAGGCTTGTCGTACTCGTCGACCAGCACGGCGACAGGCTGCCCGTCCCGGCGATTCAGTAGTTCCAACAGGTGGGCGAGCCTTTCCGGAGCAGACGGATAGGGCGACTTGGCGCCGGTCTCGCGCTCCACCCTGTCCAACTGGGCCATGACGTTGATCCGGAGGCCGTCCGGCGTCTTGAAGTGCCCGCCGCCGAAGCTCAGCCGGATGACCGGATTCCGAACCGACCAGTCCCAGCTCCCATGGATGCCGAGCCCCTCGAACAGCGGCTCATTCCCCTCGAACAACTCCTTGCAGGTGTCCAGAAGCAGGCTCTTGCCGAAGCGCCTCGGGCGGGAGAGGAAGTAGTGTTTGCCCCCGTCGAGCAACCGCCCGATATGGGCGGTCTTGTCCACATAGTAATGGCGATCACCTTCCCGAATCTCACTGAAGGTCTGAATACCGATGGGGAGCTTGCGCCTGTGCATGAAGGGATGCTAGCACGCGGGGGAAAGGCAACGGAGGAAGTGAAAGCGACAGCGCGGTCTTCTCGACCGAAAAGTCGAGGCTGTGGTAGCGGCACTCAATCTCGTCGTTCATCCCGGCACCAACGGATGCGTCGTGGCTTGAAGTCCCGGAGTTCGTCCGCGAACACCGCTCCGGGGTACTGGTCCTTCACCCGGACTGGGAGTTATCTGAGTGGTTCGCGGAGTGGGTCCGTCTACTGATCGGGCATCCTGACCGGGACTTGGCTTCGGTCTGACCGCTTACTTCACCTACCCACGAATACGCTCACCGCCTCCACATGAGGCGTATGCGGAAACATGTCCGCAATGCCTGCAGTAACCAGCCGATATCCATGCTCATGCACCAGCGTCCTCGCATCGCGGGCGAGTGTCGCCGGATGGCAAGAGACGTACGCGATGCGCCGCGGAGACATTTCGGCCATCTGCCGTACCACCATCTCGGCACCGGAGCGCGGCGGGTCGAGCACTACGGCATCCCAATGCTCTCGCAGAAACCTCCAGCCCGTTTCGTTCAGGTCGCAAGCCGAGAAGGAAGCATTGTCCAGGCCGTTCAGGCGGGCATTGGCGGCAGCCCGCGCCACCAGCCCGCCGTCGCCTTCCACGCCCAGCACATACCCGGCACGCCGTGCCAGCGGTAGGCTGAAGTTGCCAAGGCCGCAGTACAGATCCAGGACGCGGTCCGCGGGACCGAGTTCAAGCAGCCGCACCACCTGCGCGACCAGGCCTTCATTGACCCGGGCGTTGATCTGCAGAAAGTCGGTCGGGGCAAACTCGAGTTCGACGTCAAACGCCTCCAGTCGGTACGCAAGCCGACGTGTACTTTCAGGGTCCAGAGACCGGACAGTCCCCGGACCGCCACGCTGCAGGTAGATGTCCAGGTTCCACTGCCGCCCAAACTCGGCGAATTGTGTCAGATCCAACTCCGATGGTTCGTCCAGAACGCGGAAAACCACTGCCCGGGCACCCTCCCCCGCCGCCAGTTCCACCTGGGGCAGCCGGCGCCACAGACTGGTCTGGCCGATCATCTCGCCAAGCGGCCCCGGAAGCCGGTCGAACGGCTTCACCAGCACCCTGCAGCTTCCCATGTCGGTGACGTAGCGTGTGGCGCGCTCCTTGAATCCCGCCAGCACGCGCTGCTTGCCCTTCACATAGCGGACTCCCAGTCGCGCGCGCCGCCGGTAATTCCACTCGGGCCCGGTGATGGAGTCCAGCCAGGATTCCGGTTCCACGCCCCCGATGCGCGCCAGCGCTTCGCGCACCATGGACTCCTTGAACGCCACCTGGGCCGCATGGTCCAGGTGCTGCACGGCACAGCCGCCGCAACGGCCGAAATACTCGCAGGGCGGCTCGACGCGGGATTCGGAGGGCTCGACGATTTCGATCAGATCGCCAAGCCGGTACTGGCGGCGTCGCTTGCGGGGCAGCACCCGAATCCGCTCTCCCGGCAGAGCGCCGGGGACGAAAACGCGCCGCTCGCCCAGTTGGGCGATACCGAGTCCGTCGTGGCTGAGGCCGATGACCTCGGCGACCTCGACGCCGGCCTCAGCCGTGGTGTCGACGGCGGTATCAGCCGTGTTGTCGACGCTGGGATCAGCCGTGACGCCGACGCCTGCATCAGCCGGGACGCCGGCGGCCGCGTCAGCCGTCATGATCGTCCGGCTGCCAGGCCTCGAGGAACTGCTTCAGGTGAGCGCGGCCGGAGTCCCGCAATTTGGCCTTCAACCGCTGGAGTTCCATCTCGTAGCGAGTCTCGTCCAGCATGCGCCGCATCAACTGGAACCGCAGATAGACGAGGTACGTGTTCAGGGCGTCCGTCTCGCAGTAGTCGCGGATCGCCGCCAATTCTCCCTCCAGGTACTTTGACCATACCTTGTCGCCGCTCATGCCGAGCTTGCCCGGGAACCCCAGCAGCGTCGCCGTGTTGTCCAGCGAGGCGCGCGCGCCCGGATGGAAGCCCGACAGCACATCCATGAGGTCGATGTGGCGCCAGTGGAATCGGCTCAGGTAGTTGTTGTAACGGAATTCGCGGTCGTTGTCCCCGGTCTCCCAGTAGCGTTCGGCGTTGACGCCGTGGAGCAGCGCCCGGTAGTGCAGCACCGGCAGATCGAACCCCTGCCCGTTCCACGACACCAGGTCGGGCGAATAGCGTGCCAGGCCGTCGAAGAAGCGTTGCACGATCTCCTTTTCCGATGCGCTCTCGTCGCCGAGGGTGAATACGTGCAGATCGTCGCGCGACCTCAGCACGACTGAAATCGCGACCACCCGGTGCTGGACAATTGGCAGGAATTCCGTGCCGCGGGCCTGCCGCTGCTTGAAGAACATGATCTTGCCCACGTCTTCGTCGCTCAGGTCCTCCACGCCGTAGAGGCGCCGGCCGAGGTCCGTATCGGGAATGGTTTCGATGTCGAAGACCAGGGTGTTCAAGATCGAGCCTCCGACTTCATCAATACGGCCACGGCGATGACCAGACCGGCCTCGTCCGTCAGCGTCAGGTGGCCGTCGCCGATGCCCAGTTTCTCGCGCATGGCATCGCCCCTGGGCGAGTAGATGATCTGCGGCTGTCCCCGGTCGTTGGGCACGCTGCCCACGTCCCTCACCCACATCCCGTGGGCAAAGCCGGTGCCCATGGCCTTGACGATGGCTTCCTTGGCGGCGAAACGCATGGCAAGAAAGCGCGCGGGGTTCGCCGTTCGCTCAAGACACTTCCGCTCCGCATCCAGCAGCACCCGTGCCGGGAAGCGTTCGCCGAAGCGGTGCCAGACCCTCTCCACCCTGGACTGCTGCACGACATCCATGCCGATGCCGAAGATCACGGCGCGCGCGCCGCCAGCATCAGGGCCTTCATGTCCGCCACGGCCTTGTCGATGCCGTCGAATACGGACCGGGCGACGATCGCGTGGCCGATGTTGAGTTCGACGATGGATTCGATGGCCGCGACAGGCTGCACATTGTGGTAGTGCAGGCCATGGCCGGCATGGATCGTCAGGCCCAGCCGATCGCCGAACTCTGCCGCCTCCCGGATCCTGTCCAGTTCGCGGGCCTGCCGGTTGCGGTCCAGCGCATCGGCGTAAGTGCCGGTATGCAGCTCCACCACCGGCGCTCCGCAGGCGGCGCTGGCCTCGAGCTGCGCCGGGTCCGGGTCGATGAAGAGCGAGGTCCGGATCCCCGCGTCTTCCAGTCGCCGACAGGCCCGGGTCACGGCGTCCACCTGGCCGGCGACGTCGAGGCCACCTTCCGTCGTGAGTTCCTCGCGCTTCTCCGGAACCAGGCAGCCGTCCGCCGGCCGCACCCGCAAGGCGATATCCAGCATGGCATCGGTGATCGCCATTTCCAGGTTGACGCGCGTCAGCACGGTGCGCTGCATGATCTCCAGATCGCGTTCCTGGATATGACGGCGATCTTCCCGCAGGTGAATGGTGATGCTGTCGGCGCCGGACCGCTCGGCGGCCAGCGCCGCGGCGACGGGATCCGGATACCGCGTTCCCCGTGCCTGGCGAAGGGTCGCCACGTGATCCACGTTGACGCCCAGGGCGATGGGTCGACTCATTGGTTCAACTCCCGTGCAATGACATCTTCCAGGATCGTTCGCGTTCGCAGCGGACGTTCACCCAGATAGATGTTCAACGACTGTTTCAGCAACCGCTTGGCCGCCCGCAGGCTTCGCGCGTCTTCCAGCCGCTCCTCGCGCAGCGAAATCAGCTCGTTGCCGCTGTACGAATCCGCGGCAGCCCCGGTATCGCTGCAAGGGCTGAAGCCGTGCTCGGGCCGAAACCGGTATCGGTCGTGCGGATGTATGGGATTGCCGGTGTCCACGTCGTGTTCCAGGTCGATGCCATACCCCAGGGCCTGCAGCAGGCGCAACTCGAAGAGCCGAACCGTGCGAGCGGTGGCGGATGCGGTCGCCAGATCCGCCAGGCAGCGACTATAGCAGGAATAGGCCGCTTCATTGGCGTCGCCCCGGGCCATGAGGCGCATGATCAGTTCGTTGACATAGAAGCCGGCGAACAGGTTGTCGCCCGAGAGCCCCAGGGCCGGACCGGCGGCCTCCACGCCGGTCAGCCGGCCCAGATCCGCACGCCGGATCCAGGACAGGCGCAACGGCCAGAACGGCTGCAACACGGCCCGCCGGCCGGACGAACGCCGCCGGGACCCCTGAGCGACGAGGCCGATCACACCGTGGCGCTCGGTCAGGCACTCGATGAGCTGGCTGGTATTGAGGTAGGCGCGCTGGTGCAGTACGAATCCGCGCTCAAGCTGCACTCGCTCCCGTTCGGCCATCAGGCGTCGAACCCGAGACTCTCGAGCTCCCGCTCGCTGTCGGCCCAATGCTCGCGCACCTTGACCCAGAGCTCGAGATGAACGCGCCCCCCGAGCAACTTGACCAGGTCCCGGCGCGCCGACTGGCCGGCAGCCTTCAGCACCCTGCCGCCCTTGCCGATGACGATGGACTTGTGATTGGCTCGCTCGACCCAGATGACGGCATGAACCAGCCACTGCTCATCTCTTTGTCCGAGGTACTCGACTTCCACGGTCAGACCGTACGGGACCTCCTGGTGAAGTGCCGTGAGCAGTTTCTCCCGGATGAATTCGGCAATTCTGAACCGCTCTCCACGATCCGTCACCGCATCCGGGGGGAACAGCGCGGGCCCGGGCGGCAAGCGCTCGGAGATGACCTCGACCAACCGATCCAGATTCGTTCCTTTTGTAGCCGATACAGGCATATATGAATAAAAGTTAAAGTCATCAGAAAGATTCTTGAGCAAGGGCAGCAAGGCGCTGCGGGGATGAACCTTGTCGATCTTGTTCAGCACAAGCACGGTGTTGCCGGACCGGTCGGTAAGGCGCCCGGCCAGCCGCCGGTCTTCCGCCGTCATTTGCCGGGCGTCGATCATCATCAGGACGATGTCGGCGTCCGCGATGGCCTGGTGAATCGTCCTGGCCATCAATCGCCGCAACGCATGGCCCCTGCGCCCTTGCGACGCGCGCTGCAAACCCGGCGTGTCCACAAAGATGGTCTGCCGCGACGGCCGGTTCAGAACGCCGAGAATACGGTGGCGCGTGGTATGCGGCTTGGCGCTGACGATGCTGACACGCTCGCCGATCAGGGCGTTCAAGAGCGTCGACTTGCCCACGTTCGGGCGGCCCACGATGGCCGCGTAGCCGGTCCGAAAGTCCTCGTCCTGCCCTGCGCCATCCGGTTCTTTCACGTCATTCACCGTTCAGCGTGGCCAGCATGCGCCTGGCCGCCTCCTGCTCCGCGCCCCGGCGACTCGATCCCTGCCCGCTGACCTCGAGTTCCCGTTCAGCGACCCGGCACACCACCACGAAGCGCGGGTCGCGCGGCGAGCGGGTCTCGGATTCAATGGCGTAACGGGGCAGATCGAGGCCGCGGCTCTGGAGCCACTCCTGGAGCCTGGACTTCGGGTCCTTGAGACTCGAAGCCTCCGGAAGCGCCTCGACCCGCCGGTCCAGCAGTCGAAGCGCGCACCGTCGCGCGTCGTCGATCCCGGCGTCCAGGTAGACCGCCCCCAGCAGCGCTTCCAGCGAGTTCGCCAGCATGTTGGGACTGGCGCCGCCCCTTGAGCGCAGCTCCCCGGGCCCAACGATCAGGTGTTCCGCCACGCCCAGCTCCTGCGCGATCTCTCCCAGTGTTTCGCCCTTGACCAGCGCGGTGCGGAATCGGCTCAGGTCACCTTCGGGCGCCTCGCCGTAGCGGTCGTAGAGGCGGGCGGCGGCAACGAAGTTCAACACCGCGTCGCCCAGGAACTCGAGTCGCTCATTGTGGTCCCGGGCAGCGCTGCGGTGTGTCAGCGCACGCTTGAGCAGTTGCCCGGACTCGAATCGATGCCCCAGGCGCTGTCGGGCCCAGTGCCATCGTGCCTGGGCACCGCGGGTGGAATCGGTTTTTCGCGTGGCTGAAACCAAGGACATGCGGCTCCCAACAACCCGTGGCCGGCAGCCCGTGATGCGCCGATACCAGCGGCATGGGCTCCGGGGCGGCTACCTGATGCCCATCCCTATGCGGCTCCACATCGGTCCCCCGTCGCCTGGCCAGCGCCAGTTCATCCAGATGCGTTCGGCCTTGCCCACCAGCCGGTACTCCGGGATGAACCGGACTTCGTTGAAGCGGCTGTCCTGGCTGTTGTCGCGATGGTCGCCCATGACGAAATAATGGCCTTCGGGTACCTGGTACGTGCCGCCGCGGCTGAGAATGCCCCGGGTATGCAGCAAGCCGTGCTCGCGCTGGCCCAGTTGCTCGCGCCCCAACTGCAGCGTGCGGCTGCCCTGGTACGGCCCGACCAGCTCAAGCTCCACGGCCTCTCCGTTGATGGACAACTGCTTGCTGCCGGCATCGTAGGTGACCATGTCGCCCGGAAGACCCACGACCCGCTTGATGTAGTTGATCCTGGGATCGGAAGGGAGCCTGAATACCAGCACGTCGCCCCGCTCGGGCTCGCCGACGTCAAGAATCTTCGTATTCACCACCGGCAGCCGCAACCCGTAGGCGAACTTGTTCACGAAGATGAAGTCGCCCTCCAGCAGCGTCGGCATCATCGAGGCGGATGGAATCCGGAACGGCTCGAACAGGAACGACCGTAAAACCAGCACGATCAACAGGATGGGAAAGAACGAGCGGGCGTACTCGACAACGACCGGTTCCCCCGCCGGTCCATCCTGCCCCGCCGAACGCACGCGGCGCGGTTTGAGGATCGCCGCATCGAGAGCCCATATCACCCCCGAAACCGCGGTCGCAATCACCAGAATGAGTGCAAAGTCCAAGACTGATCCTTCAAGGAAGCCGGCGCAGGGCGAGTATTGGGCATTTTGCCGGGGGCTGCAATACGCGCGCTTCGCGCTTTCGGGCGGAAACCAGGGCCGATCCAGCCAGCAGCCCGTGGCGGCAGTCCCCCGTCGCACCGAGACCGGCGGGGCGCCGGGTCATGGATCGGAGACCTCGACCACTTCCGGCCGGACGCGCCAGCGGCCCTGCAGGCGACGGCCGGCCAGCAGGCCGAGCCCCAGACCGGCGGCCGCCCCCAGCAAGGCGCCCGAATCGCCCCCGACACCCAGGACGCCCGTGACGGTGCCGAGCAGCAGGCCCGCCCAGGGCAATCCGTGCACCAGCAGCGTGCCGTGGAACACATGGCGATCCTGCAGCGAAACCGACACCGGGTCACCCGGCCGGTGACGGCCGGTATCTCGAATTCGAAGCGAGGATGGCGGCTTCCAGCCCCACATGCAGGTGCCCTCGCAACCGCTGCAACGGGGCGGGGGCAGGATAGCCAGGTCGATCCAGCGGCCACGCTCGACCCGCCGGACGCGGGCACGCGCCGTCATGCACTCCGGTTCGGTAGAAGGCGGGGCATCCTGGCGCATGGGTTCCGGAGCGGTATCGCCGATAGAACGGGCCGAATCAGGGACTCGCGAAAGACGTTGCGATGGACTCCACCGTCACCGCGGGCACTTCACCCACGGCGGTGATCTGACGACCGCTGAATTCGAACGAAAAGGCGTTGGCGCTGCCGATCCGGGACAAGCCGCCGGCGACTTCGGTTTCGCTGTCCGGGCTCTCGACGAACACCGAAACCGTCGCAAGACCGTCCGAATACACCAGGTGTTCCACCGGATTCTCGGAACCGGCCATGCGGGTCAGGGTTGCCACCGAAAGCTGGAACCCGTCCGGCAACCGGGTCGCGCGCCACAGTGGCGCCGCTTCCGCCACCGCGTCATCCGGTGGCGTGATCCGTTCGAACCCCCGGGCGTCGATGGTGGGATCCAGGGCGGAAGGCGGGATATTCCCGCCGATGTCGATCTGGGTGAACGCCATCTGTTCGACGGTGCGCCCCTGCCCGTCCCTGAGCTGGGACTTGAGCGGCATGGCCGTCTCGCTGTCGAGCCACAGCCGGTACCCGTAGCGGAACTCGTCCCTGGGATGGATGGCCACGACCTGCGCGTCCCTCTCCACCACGCGTTCGGTGTGCAGCAACGCGATCTCGTAGGAGCGCGCCAGGTCCTCCGAGTAGCTGGGCAACGACGAAACCAGCGGGCTGACGTCCCGGCGGCTCTCGAACAGCACGATCTGCTGGTCCGGAAGGATGCAGTAGATCTCGTCCTCGTTGCGAATGATCTCCCTGCCGACGCCATCCATGGAGACGATGCGTTCGCCGATCCGGCCGTTGTCGTTCCGGTGGATGATCTGCAGTGTCTCGACCTCGTCGCCCAACAGGTGCACGAACGTACCCCGGTAGCTCAACTCCTCGACCGCGCTCGTCATGCGGTCGAGCCACTGCTGCGCGTCCTGCGCCGCCGCCTGGAGCGTGGCGCACCCCACGACCGTCCCGGCCAGAGAACGCAGTGACGACGGCCGATTCACTTACCGTTCCTGTACGGGTGGAGGAGTCAGCAACACCGTGGTGCCCTCATTGCTGATGACATTGGTATGAATCGAGGTGCGCCGTATCCCCGGGGCGTACTGCCCGTGCGTGATGAGGTAGTTCGTCAGGCGAATCGGCGGCGGCGAGAGGGAATCGCCAAGGGCAAGGGGACCGGCCGCTTCGCTGGGCACCACATAACTGGGCGGGTTGCCCTGCCCGGCGACGCCCGTCGGTACGCCCGCAACCTGCGCCTCGGGACCCGCCGGGCCGATCGGGCTGTTGACGGCATGGAGCGTCGCCAGTGCAGCCACGGCAACGCTTGCCGCGATCCCGAGCCCGGCGGCAGGAAGAAAGTATCGCCTCTGAACCTTCGTGGAGTCCCCGGAAGACTCAAGCGGCCGAACGCCGTCCAGTTCCGCCCGCACCCTCCGGCGCAGGACATCGGGATCGGGGTTCGGCAGTTCGCCCCTGAGCGCGGCTCCGATTGTCGAATAGCGCAGGACCCTGCCGCGGGTTTCGGGATCGCGTTCCAGCCGGCGTACGAGGAAGGCACATTCCTCCGGCGACAGTTCGTCGTCGGTGAACGCCGACATCTGGTCCTGAATCTGTTCGCTCATGTCGTCCCCGGACATCCGTGTTTTATCCTACTACAGCAGCGGACCGACACGCTTGTCGATCGATTCCCTGGCTCTGAAAATACGCGAGCGCACGGTGCCCACCGGGCACTCCATGGTCTGGGCGATCTCCTCATAGGTCATGCCCTCGATTTCGCGCAGGATGATGGCGGTTCGCAGATCCTCCGGCAAGTCCGCGATCGCCCGGTTGACGGTCTGCCGGATTTCCTCCGAAAGGGTCAACCCCTCGGGGGTGTCGAGGTCCTTCAACTTCGCAAAATTCTCGAACTGCTCCGCATTCTCGGCATTCATGTCGTACTGCAGCGGCCTGCGCCCCGCGGCCACGAGATGATTCTTGGCCGTGTTGATCGTGATGCGGTAGAGCCAGGTGTAGAAGGCGCTGTCGCCGCGGAAGTTCGGCGCCGCGCGGTAGGCCTTGATGAAGGCCTCCTGCGCCACGTCCATCGCGTCTGCCGGGTCTCTGACGTACCTCATGATCAGCTTGAGTATCCTGGCCTGATACTTGATCACCAACACGTCAAAAGCCGAACGATCGCCTTGCTGGACCCTCTTTATGAGTGCCAGATCAGCGGCGCGCTCGCTCACCGGGCGATCCGTTACGGATGCGTGTCGTTGATTCTTCATAGACTACACGGTGCGGCGAAAGTTCGATTTCGCGCGGCCTTCGCTGCCGCCCGGCGCAATTCAGCGCATTCTAACCCGTATGCCGGACCCGCCGCATACGGCGGCGCGCACTTCTTCTTCCAGCAGGCGCCAACTTCGCGCCGGCAACTGGTCGCGGTACAGGACCCATTCCAGCGTTCCCCTGGAATCCTCGAGGACAAGCCGCATCCACCAGCCTCCGCAACGGCTCCGGGCAGTGAGAACCAGATGGTGGCGATCCAGGCTCGGCACTGACCAATGTCCGGATGGGACCCTTTCAAGGCCGGGTACCCGAGGCACGCGCCGCCAACGGGCATGCGCGAACAACCCGGCCACCAGCAGGCACTTCCACCACGCTTCGAGCGATGAAACAACGATGGCCAGTGCCGCCAGGCCATGGAGGAACCACCACCACGAACGCAGCAGCCTCGAGGGCTGCGGCCTAATGTGCGCGTATTCGCTCGAGGAGTCGGGCCATTCCGGGGTCGGCTGCTTCATGCCACCCCATAAGGTAGTCATGAAGGTCGGGGTCCGGAAGCTCCAAAAGTTGGCGGAATCGCCGCTTATCCGCATCCGGCAGGCTCTGGAAGTGCCGGTCGAAGAAACCCACCAGCAGCGTGTCGAGTTCACGCGTACCGCGGCGGCATCGCCACCGCAGGCGTGCGTGCTCGCTGCGAGCGGCGTTATCTGCTGAGGATGGCTCCGGCGCCCCCGACGCCGGCCGCGTATGGGTGGGGTCGGCGGCCACGGCGGCAGGCAGCCTAGTGGCGCCGCTCGGCAATCAGTTTCTTGATCCGGGCGATCGCCTTGCCGGGGTTGAGATCCTTCGGACAGGCCTCGGTGCAGTTGAGGATGGTGTGGCAGCGGTACAGCCTGAACGGATCCTCCAGCGCGTCCAGGCGCTCGCCGGTGTGTTCGTCGCGGCTGTCCGCGATCCAGCGCCAGGCCTGCAGCAGTGCCGCCGGGCCCAGGTACCGGTCGGGGTTCCACCAATAGCTGGGGCACGCCGTGGAACAGCAGGCGCACAGGATGCACGCGGACGGGAGGTCGATCTTTTCCTGATCCTCTCTGGACTGCAGCCGCTCCCGGTCCGGCGGCGGCGGCGTCCGGGCTTCCAGCCACGGCTGGATGGAGGCGTACTGGGCGTAGAAATTGGTCAGATCGGTCACGAGGTCCTTGACCACCGGCATGTGGGGCAGCGGATAGATTTTCAGCGTGCCCCGGAAATCGTCCACCGCCTTCGTGCAGGCCAGCGTATTGGTCCCGCCGATGTTCATCGAGCAGGAGCCGCAGATGCCCTCCCGGCAGGAACGGCGAAAGGTGAGGGTCGGGTCGATCTCGTCCTTGATCTCGATCAGTGCGTCCAGAACCATGGGGCCGCAGGCATCCATGTCGATTTCGTAGGTATCCAGCGTCGGCGGCCCGCTGCCGTCGGGATCGTAGCGGTAGATCTTGAACGTGCGGGGGTTGCCCGCACCCGTTGCGGCCGGATGGGTCTTGCCGGGCTTGACCCGGGAATTGACTGGTAGCCTGAACTGTGCCATCGCGGGCTAACCCCCCGTTCTCGAAGTGTTCAATAGGTCCTGGCCTCGAGCGCTACGGTTTCGACGTCGTCCGTCAGCGTCTCCAACTGTACAGGGCGCTCGCCGAAGCGTACATCGGCATTCCCATCGACCCGGACCAGGGTGTGCTTCAACCAGTTCTCATCGTCCCGTTCCGGATAATCCTCACGGGCCTGGGCGCCGCGGCTCTCGGTCCTGTAGGCCGCCGATTCGATCGTGGCCACCGCCTGGAGCAGCAGGTTCTCCAGTTCCATCGTCTCGATGAGATCCGTATTCCAGACCAGGGAGCGATCGGCCACGGAAACGTCCTGGAACGAGTCGAAGACGGGTTTCAGCTTCTCGATGCCTTCCTGCAGCGTTGCGCCGGTGCGGAAGACCGCGGCGTGTTCCTGCATCACCCGCTGCATCCGCCGCCGGATCTGCGCCGTGGGATGCTCGCCGCCGGCATGCCGCAGCCGGTCGATCTTCTCCACGGATTCCTCGCCCGCATCCTTGCGCAGGGGCGCGGCGCGATCGTCCGGGTCGATCAGTTCGCCGCATCGTTCCGCGGCGGCGCGGCCGAAGACGACCAGGTCGATCAGCGAGTTGGACCCCAGCCGGTTGGCGCCGTGCACGGAGACACAGGCCGCCTCTCCCACCGACATGAGCCCCGGAACCACGACCTCGTCCCCGGCCTCGCCGGTGGTCAGGGCCTCGCCGCGGAAATTGGTGGGTATGCCGCCCATGTTGTAGTGCACGGTGGGTTGTACGGGTATCGGTTCCTTCGTCACATCCACGTTGGCGAAGATCCGGGCCGTTTCGGCGATGCCCGGCAGACGCTCGGCGATGACGTCGGGGTCCAGATGGTCCAGGTGCAGGTGCACGTAGTCCTTGTCCGGGCCGATACCGCGCCCCTCACGCACCTCGATGGTGATCGACCGGCTGACCACGTCCCGTGACGCCAGGTCCCTGGCGTTCGGGGCGTAGCGCTCCATGAACCGTTCCCCTTCGGAGTTCAGCAGGAAACCGCCCTCGCCGCGAACCCCTTCGGAGATCAGCATGCCCGCCCCATACACACCGGTGGGATGAAACTGCACGAACTCCATGTCCTGCAGGGGCAATCCTGCCCGCAGGACCATGGCGTTGCCGTCGCCGGTGCAGATGTGCGCCGACGTGCAGGAGAAGTAGGCGCGCCCGTAGCCGCCGGTGGCGAGAATGACCATGCGGCAGTTGAACCGGTGCAGGCGGCCCTCGGCCAGGTCGATGGCCACGACGCCGCGGCAGACGCCGTCCTCCATGATCAGGTCCACGGCAAAGAACTCGATGAAGAACTCCGCGTCGTGTTTCAGGGACTGCTGATACAGGGCGTGCAGCATGGCATGACCCGTCCGGTCGGCGGCCGCGCAGGTGCGCTGGGCGATGCCTTCGCCGTAGTGGGTCGTCATCCCGCCGAACGCGCGCTGGTAGATGCGCCCGTCGTCGGTGCGGGAAAAGGGCACGCCGTAGTGTTCCAGCTCGATGACCGAGGCGGACGCCTCCCTGCACATGTACTCGATGGCGTCCTGGTCGCCCAGCCAGTCCGATCCCTTGACCGTGTCGTACATGTGCCAGCGCCAGTCGTCCGGCCCCATGTTGCCCAATGCCGCGCTGATACCGCCCTGGGCCGCCACGGTATGGCTGCGGGTCGGAAAGACCTTGGTGATGCACGCGGTGGAAAGACCCTGTTCGGCCAGCCCCATGGTGGCGCGCAGCCCGGCGCCGCCCGCGCCGACCACCACCACGTCGCAACTGTGGTCGATGAATTCGTACTCGCGGGTCATGCAGCCGCTCCGAACGCCACCTTTAGGACGGCAAAGATTCCGGCGACCGCCACGGCGATATGCGCGAAGAACGCCGCAACCAGCGAGAAAACCTTGACAGCGGGCGTGTGCACGTAATCTTCGATGACCATCTGAACGCCCAGGTGCGAGTGATAACTCAGGGCGAAAAGCGCCAGGATCAGCATCACGCTGTTGAACGGCGCCTGGATGAGGGCGACCACGGCCGCGTAGTTCAGCTCGTCCGGTCCGGCCAGCGCCACGGCGAACCAAAGGCCGAGCGGTATGAGCGCGACGGCCGTCAGGCGCTGCGCCCACCAGTGCTCCACGCCGGTCTTGGCGGAACCCAACCCGAGAACCCGATTGAGCGGGCTGACCAGTCTCATCCGCGCGCTCCATTGAGCCTCATCGCCGCAACCCCTTCAGCCTCATCCACGCACCCCTTCAGAAAATCACCACGAGCGTATAGGCTGCCGTGGCCGCGACGGCGAACAACGCCACCGCCCATCCGCTGACTCGATACTGTTCCGGCTCAAGGCCGATCAGCATGTCCCAGAGCAGGTGCCTGATACCGTTTGCCAGGTGGTAGAAAAAACAGAAGCACCAGCCGGTGTAGAAGATCTTCGCCCAGACGCTGCCGAGCAGCGCGGAAGCCTGGGCGTATGCGGCCTCGCCGCTCGCTGCGGCCATCAGCCACCAGGCCAGCGGCAGCAGGCCCGCGGAGAGCACGAGGCCGGTTCCCCGATGCAGAATCGACAGCGCGCTGGTGATCTCCAGCCGGTGGACCTGCAAGTGCGGTGACAACGGTCGTTCGGCCCTGTCCATGGTCAGTCTGTCCGTGCTGTTCGTCAGGTTGGCCAGCGCGAATCGTTGCGATCGGTTCGGCCTTCGCACGGTGCGTAGTCTGCCAGAAACGGGCCTGACCTGCATGCGTTTTCCCGTTCGGCGGAAGTCAAGCCGTTGGCGGCTGCCCGGGCCGATGCGGCCTCCGGCGTCGCAACCTGTGCCGCCGGCGCCGGCGGTCGGCCCGGCGGCACGCGCATGGCAGGCGCCGACCGCAAGAAATTCACAGCGGCAGATGGCAATATTGAGGATAATGGCCGTGAAAGAATCACCACAAGACTGAAGCAAGGGGAGCTCGATGGCACGTTTACTCTCGAAACGGCGGGAATGGCCCGCGGCTGCCGGCGCCATTGTGGCGATACTGAGCGCAGGCGTCCCGGCGCAAGAGGCGGATCCGGAATCGGCCGTTGCGGAGATTGAAGAAATTATCGTCACCGGAATTCGTGGCGGTCTCGAGGCGGCGCTGGATGAAAAGCGCATGCTGACGAATCTGACCGAGATCATCAACGCCGACGATATCGGCAAGTTGCCCGACGAAAACGTGGCGGAGGTGCTGGAGAATATTCCCGGCGTGCAAATCACGCGCAACTCCGGCATCGGCAACAACGTGTCCGTGCGCGGCAGCGACCAGAACCGGGTCGAGATAAACGGCCGCGGCACGACTCCGTCGGGCGCCGATCGGGGCGGCATCGGCTTTGCGGACCTCCCCGCGGCATTGGTGCGCTCGCTGAACGTGGTCAAGGTGCCGACGGCGGACATGGTGGAGGGATCCATCGGCGGGACCATCGATGTCAAGACCTACCGCGGGCTGAATCTCAGGGAGCCGCTTCGCGTCATCCGGGTGGACCTCGAAAATGCGGAAAATTCCGGCGCGACGAACGAGAACTTTTCGGCGACGTTCGGCAACAACTTCTCCACCGACAGCGGCGATGTCGGAGCCATTCTGACCGTGGCCTACTCCGACAAGACGGTCCGCGAGGACACGCTGCGCGTCTCGCCCGGCCTGCGGAATGTCACCGCGGGCAATCGAAATCTGCGCAGTCAGATCGACTTCGACGGCGACGGGGCGAACGACCCCTACTATCGTCCCGGATTCGGCGACTTGCTGTTTGGCCTCGACGACCGCGAGTCGTTCGCGGCCTCGGGGTCGGTGGAGTGGCAGGCGCGCGACTCGCTGAGGCTGTTTGCCGAGGCGAATTATCTGGACAACACGCAGCGGCAACGGGGACAGGCGGTGTTTCTGGGCACTCCCAGGTCCGATCTCGAGCTGGATGGCGCGGCTGAGGCCACTTTCGATCTTGTCACCGTGGCCGGCGTTCAGGTGCCCGTAATGACGTCGGGGATCATCGGCGGCGGCATCGCAAACAACCGCACCGATCCTCCCGGCGCGGCGGCGGCGCCAAACGACGGATTGCAGTTGCGGACCAACAACCGGTCAGGCGCGCGGGAAACGGAGTCCCATGTCGCGGCAGTCGGGGGCGAATGGAATCGCGGCGACATCACGGTCGAGTTCGAGGCGAGCGCCGCAGCATCGGATACGGTTCAGCCGAATTTTTCGCTCGTGTTCCAGTTCAACGATCCGGCCGCCGCGAACTTTCACAGCGCCGGAGCGCGTTACCGGATACCGTTCCTGTACGATGCGCGCGGCGGCTTCCTCGAATACGGCCCCGCCGACGCCGCGGCAACCGCGGCGCAATTGCTGGATCCGAACTATTACTCCCTGTTCCTGGCGCGGGACCAGGAGAGCTTCTTCGACAACAAGGAGAATGCGCAAACCGTCGACGTCACCTGGGACCTGGGACGCCAACTCGTCACCACGCTGCGCTTCGGCGTTCGTGCCAGCGGCCGTTCGATCAATCGCCTGCGCGAATCGCAAGTGACGCGAAACTACCCGGGTTTCAGCGGAGCGGAGCTTTCCCGATTCCTGACCGCAACGCCTGGAAATTTCTTCGAATTCAATGACGACGCCACCTATCTCGACAGTTTTCTGACGGGCGATCCGATCGTCATCGCCGGCCAACGTCTGGCGCTTCGGCAAACGCTGGGCCTGGACGAGGGTGGCGTGACCGATCCCCTGCAGGGTTTCGGTGTGGATGAAAGGACCTATGCGGCCTATGTGCGCGCCGATTTCGACTGGTCGCTCTTCGGTGTCCCCCTGAGCGGCAACGCGGGCGTGCGCGCGGTCAACACGGATCAGACCGCCCTGGGCAGCGAGTTGTTGCCCGACGGCACGCTGAAAGACCTCTCCGAATCGCAGCGGTATACCGAGTGGCTGCCGAGCGCCAGCCTGGTGCTGGCCCCCTGGGAAGACGTGCAGGTCCGCCTCGGCATCGCGCGGATCATGCGCCGGCCGAGTTTCGGCGATTTGTCGCCGACCGTGCGATTCCCGCTGAACGTCGGCCAGGCCGTGATTGTCGGGAACCCGCGTCTCGAGCCGACGACAGCCGACCAGTACGATCTTGCTTTCGAATACTATTTCCGCAGGGGCAGCGTGTTCAGCCTCGGTTTTTATCGGAAGGATCTGGACGGCGTTATCGGGCGAGAGACCATATTCGGCGGCATTTGCAACCCCCGCGCGGTGGACCCGAATGCCGGCGACCCGGATCTTGCCCGGCCGCCATGCACGTTCGGAAACGACCCGGGCGTCATCGTGAATCGCATTTCGCCGGTGAACCTTCCCGGCGGCACCATCCAGGGAGTCGAGTTCGCGTTTCAGCACAACTTCGGGAACCTGCCCAGCCCGTTCGATGGCCTGGGCATCATCGCCAACTATGCTTTTCAGGACGGCGACCGGGACGCGACGTTCCGTACGCCCGCTTTCCTGCGCAGCAGCGGAAACGATCGGGAGTTCCCGTTGAATTTCGTGCGCTTGTCGGAAAATTCGTACAACGTGACGTTGATCTATGAAAAATACCGGTTCAGCGGGCGTATGCGCTACACATTCCGCGACAATTACCTGGTGAGCGAATCGATCGATGTCTCCAACGGCCAGCCGCTGTACCAGGACGATCGCGGCCAGCTCAATGCTTCCATGTCCTACGACCTTACCGATATATTCGCCATAACGATGAGCGGCGTGAACCTCACAAAGGAACAGCGCATCCAGCCCGCGGTGTTTCCCACCGGCCCCATCGCCCGTGTGTTCGACGCCGACCGGCGGATCTCCCTCGGAATCCGCGGACGGTTCTAGGCGATGGCAGATGCGGCAGATGCAAGCGGGCCGACCGTGTGCCCGCTCACCGAACTGGGTCTTGTCGAGGTCGCCGGCGCGGATGCCGAAACGTTTCTGAATGCCCAGCTCAGCCGCAACGTGGAAACGGGACCTTCGGCGCGGGCGACGCTGGCCGGCTGGCATGACGCCAGGGGCCGGGTCCTGGCGCTGACATGGGTTCTGCGGACCGGCCCCTGCTGGCTGTTGCTGATAAATGGGGCCGATACCGAAAGTCTGATCCGGCGCATGAAGCTGTTCGTGCTGCGTGACGACGTCCGTCTGCGCAATGCCACGGCGGACTGGGACGTCGCCGCGTCGGTCGGAAGCGCCCGATCCTTGCCGGCGCCACCGTTTACCGAGCCGGGACAGCAACCCGGCGACACCGCGACCGGCGGGGACGGAACCCGAACTATCCGAATCGGCCCGCGGATTTCCTACGTGCTTGCGCCGCGCGGGGGGCTGCGGACCGTTCAGGACGGCTTCATGAAAGGGTCCGCCGAATCTGCGGCTGCCGAGGAAATCCTGCTGGGACTCGTGAATCTGGTACCCGGAGTTGCCGGCCGCTTTACCGCGCATATGCTCAACCTGGACCGCCTGGGGGCCGTGTCGTTCGACAAGGGCTGCTATCCCGGCCAGGAGATCGTTGCCCGCACACAGAACCTGGGCGCCGTCAAGCGCCGGGGGTTCCTGTTCAGCGGGACGTTGCGGCAAACGCCTGCAATCGGCACTCGCCTTTTGGACACGGGCGGCGACTCGGTTGGCGAGGTGGTCCGTGCCGCGGCCGTCGGTGAAACGGAGGTCAACCTGTTGGCGGTTGTCCGCGTCGATGCGGCAGCCGGCGTGCTTGCGTGCGCCACCGATACCAGTGCGCCGTTGACCCGGCTACCGCTGCCCTGGGAGTAGCCGGCAATCACCGGAGTCGGGACCGTGGCAAGCGAAGCAATTGTTGGGGAGGATTGGCCGGACATCGCGATTGAACGTCGGCTCCTGCGCCGCCGTGTCGGCCAGGAACGAATCGGACGCTTCAGCAACGACCGGGCCTGCCCACGCTTTTGGCTTCATCCCTGGGCTCAGCTATTATTTCGAGTGAGGACCACATGGAAGCGCAAATGAAGAAATTTACCATTCTCGCCGCAATTATGGCCTTCTCGACACTTGAGGTTTCAGTTGCCCTGGCCCAGCACGGCGTACCCGGCGGCACGCCCATGACCTTCTTCGTCACCAGCCGCCCGATCGGGGACGGCGGCAACCTGGGCGGCCTGGAAGGGGCGGACGCGCACTGCGAGATGCTCGCGGAGGAAGTGGGCGCGGACGACCGCGCCTGGCGCGCCTACCTCAGCACCCAGGAGCGCCCGGGCGAGCCGGCCGTCAATGCCCGCGACCGTATCGGCACCGGCCCCTGGTACAACTACGACGGGGTCATGATCGCCAGCGACGTGGCCCAACTGCACGGCGATACCATCGAACAGGCCCGGCTCGGCAACAACCTCCACAAGCTCTCGGGACTCACGGAAAAGGGACAGATCGTGCCCGGGCTCAACGATTACCCGCATCCGCTCGACGGCGACTGGGAATACGTCAGGACGACCCCCTACAGCAACCGGCACGAAGTCCTGACGGGCTCGCAGCCCGACGGGACCGCCTATCCGCCCGAACTCGACCATACGTGCGACAACTGGACCAGCAACGAGGACCCCGACTTCGAAACCGAGGGGAGGAGGATGGGCGCGTTCCCCGGCAAACCCAATGTCCAGATCGGATTCCCCGACCGCAACGGCGGCGGCAACGGCTCCTGGAATTCATCCCACGGGACCCGCGGCTGCAGCCAGACCGCACTGGTGATGACCCACGGCGTGGGGATGTTCTACTGCTTTGCCGTCAACGATACGCAGTAGTGCGCTCGCTTTCGATCCAGACGACATAAGTTGTTTTATTTCAGTCGCTTATAAACGTGTTTGAGCATTGCTTGCCAGCAGGACTCACTCGGAACCTGGCTCCGATTGCATTTTTGTGTTGACTTTGACGTCCAGCATGCGCTCGACCAAGACTTGCTTCAGATCCGCGGCAAGGACTCAAGATCCAATGTCCCTCGGTCCCCACGCTTCGCGAGCGGTAGACTTTTTGCGTCAATCGTAGCGGGGCGCAATCACCTCTCTTTTGCTACATCCGCTTTAATCCGAACGGGGCAATTGCACAAGATGACCGCCTTGACCGATAGAGGGTGTCGGGAATCATAATCCGATGCCTCGCGTCTTGTTCAACACACTTTGCCCATGGGAAGGGACACGGACACGACCTCGGGCGAGCAACCAGTGCATTGCAACCTGATCTCGTACTTGACCTCCCACGGCCACAAACCTAGCACTGTCAAATCATCCAATAGACTGTCAAAGATAGGAATGAAGCCGAATTTCACACCGATGGCCGTCTTGCCTTCGAGACTAACGATTTCGTTTGTATCGACCAGGACCGAACCCTGCCAGACGGCCTGCGTGTTCGGATGTGGAACCGTCAGTGGTGCCTCGCATGCCGCCTCGGCTGTCTCACCGACTTTGCGGTCTCGGTACAGGTCAACCTGTATCGGGCCAACCGCAACTTCACCACGATTCTCCAAGACCGCGACCATATCCAGATATTCCGGTGCGACATGGTCGTTGTGTGAGGCGACCCAGTCGGAAATCACGCGGTACTCTGCGATAGACAGGAAGCTGTCGTCGGCCAGCATGACATGGCCGATGCGGCCCGTTCTGGTCGGACGGTTTTCGGAATCCGCAGCATGGTTCCGCCAGGCCGAGGACACGCCCGGGGATACTGGGATGTAAAGTGAGAATTCGGCGAATGGGATCAGCTTGCTGACGGTCACGTCATCGGCCGACGCTGCTGCAGCGAAGCACAGGCATCCGATCCACTCAACCCATGGCGATGGCCGATTCATGGTCCAATCACTCCCTGTATACCACATGCAGATGATTGTCGTGCATTTCCCAGGATATCACGACGCCCTCCATCTGTGGATCGTTAATGATTTCCGGATCATTGAACAAGATGTACTGCGCATTGTCGTCTGCCAGAATCTCTTTGATTAGTTCCTTCGTCTTTCCCCGGTCGTACTTGGTCTCATCGCGCCATTCCAAGGCTTCGTCTGTGCCGTGCTTGTGTATCGGCCGGATGTCGACGACCCTACCATTTGTATGGCCCGCATGGTCGGGGTGGTCGGCGCCCCCTTCGAAGCTAATATCGCCGACGAAAATTTTTGGCCCATTTGGGTACTTCTAGTGCCACCGCTTTCCGACTTCAACTATGGAATTGACGGTCTCTTCCGTGCCGTATTGGCCGATACGATAACTCACGTCACCTGATTCGTCGGCATATTTCGGTTCGTAGTCCTCGCCGTAACCAGTGATTCCGGGCGTTGGCTTTGGCAGCTGCGTGTCGATTGGGGCGTTGGTCTGGGCACGTGCTTCCGAAAAAACCACACTGACGAGACCCATAAGGAGTCGGCCCACAAATGAGGGATTGCCGCAGGGGAAGTCAGTGTCGGCATCGTAGTTGAACGTACCCGTGCAAGCTGCGTCCAGATTGCCGTTGAGGACCTCAACCCCAAGTATCCCTTCCAATATACTGCCCAGGTTTCGGGCGGCGTGACTTCCCAAGCTTACATTTGGATTCACTCTGCCACGGTCGCGGGCGAATTGTCGCGCGAATTCCAGCGCGTCGTCGTTGAAATGTTTGAACGAGAGGATCGTCATCGTGTTTGGAAACGGCGCGTACACCCACCGGACGAACGTATCGCCGGCTGCGCAGATGGATTCGCTATGGTATTCCCGGCCCGTTGCTCCTTGGCGGCAAAGGCGTAGTCTGGTGGCGTCCAGATATTCTCCGGCCGGAAACCTGTTGGCGTTTTTCTCGAAATAGTCGCTGTCGCGGATCCATCCACTGGTTTCGGTGAGGAACTTCTTGAATGCGGCGTCCACGGTCTTCAACTTGGCTGGATGACCGCCGACTTTTCCGCCGGGCGCGTACACGATATGGTCCAGCGCGCCGGTGACCGCGCTGCCGAGACCGCGCAGCAGGATGTCCACGAACCCGTCCAGGTTGTAGTCTCCGAGCACTAGTTCCACGGCGCTGGCGGCCGGGTAGGCGGACATGGTCATGACCTGGGTTTCCGAAGGCGCGACCAGGGTGAATTTGCCCTTGGATTTCTGGCTCAGGACGACGGTCTGGAATATCCCGGCGCCGGCGCCCGGTGACGTGCGCTTGATCAACAGGTCGGTGAGCATGTTGTCGTCCAGGTGCCCGAGGTGCGCCGTGTAGGTGTAAGTCAACTGCTTGGCGACCGGGTCCGGTTTCGGTCCCCTGACCGTCACCGAGAGCGCGTTGCCGAGATTGCTGCATGTGTATTTCTCCAAGTCTTGCGGGTCGTATTCGGTGCGGCAGCCCTGCATCCGGTACGTGTACATGCCGTCGGGCTTGGCAACGAATTTCTTTTCCACTGCGGCGAGAACGCCATAGGACTTGACGGTGCCGTCGGGGGCCGTTTCGATGAGGAAGTACTCCTCGTCATAGGTGTGAAACGTCGTCCAGCTGACCGTGAAGTCGCTCGTGGTCGAGGGGTTCGGATTGGCGGAGAGCACCGGTGCCGATGCGTACACGGTCCAGTCGAACGTGGCCGTGGCGAAGTCCCCGTCGGCGTCCGTCGCCGTGATCCGGGCGGTGCCGGATCCGGTGGCGGTGGCGCGCCCCGAAACGAGGCGCTGCGCCGATAGGGCGATGCCGCCGGGCAGTCCCTCGGCGGTGTACACGATGCTGCCGTCACCGCCGATCGCGGCGGGCACGGTGAAGGTTTGGATGGAACGCCGCACGATCCAGTCCTGCTCCTGGAGTTTTTGCTGACTGAACACCGGCGCCTGGTCTCCGGGACCCGGAGACACCGTCCAGTCGAATCGCACCGAGGCGGTGTCGCCGTCGGCGTCGGTTGCCGTCACGGTGGCCGTGCCGGAACCGGATCTATCCGGCGTACCGGAAACCGACCGCGTGGCGGCCATCGATACGCCCGAGGGCAACCCGGATGCGGTGTACGTGAGCATCCCGTCGCCGCCGGTGGCCGCGGGCACGGTGAAGGCCGTGACGGCGGTGCCCTCGGTCCAGTTCCGCTTGATGAGCGGGACCGCTGCGAACGACGGTATGGCGTCCGCCGACACGTTCCAGGCGAACGCCACGGTAGCGGTATCCCCGTCGGTGTCGGTTGCGGTGATTGTGGCGGTTCCGGAGCCGGCGGCGGTGGGGATGCCGGAGACGGAGCGGTCCGAGGACATGGTCACCCCGGCGGGCAGTCCGGTGGCGGAGTAGGTCAGTGTGCCGTCCCCGCCGCTGGCCGCCGGGACCGTGAACGCGGAGATCGCATCGTGCCGGGTCCAGCTTTTCGCGGGCACGGTCACCGTGGCGAACGAGGGGGTCAGATCGGCGGGTTCGGCGGCCACGCGCCAGGTGAAGGATCGGGTGTCGGTGTTGCCGATGGCGTCGGTGACGGAGACCGTGGCGGTGCCCGACCCGGTGCCGGTGGGCGTGCCGGAAATGCCGCCGGACGAGGACGCGGTCACCCCGGCGGGCAGTCCGCTGACGGTGTGGGCGAGCGGGGCGACCCCGCCGGTGGCGGCCACGAACGACGCGACGGCCCGGTTCTGCGTCCAGTTCTTCGAGTACAGGACCGGGAGCCGGAGCGGGTCGTAGGTCGTCCAGTCGAAGCTCAGGGTGTCGGTGTCGCCATCGACGTCGGTGACGGTGATCGTGGCGGTGCCGGTGGCGGCGGAGAGCGGCGTGCCCGATACCTGGCGCGTCGTTGTGGACATGCTCACGCCGTTGGGCAGTCCGCTTGCGGTGTAGCTCAGGGGCGGGTTGCCGCCGGTGGCCGCGGGCACGGTGAGCGCCTGCAGGGCCGTGCCGGTGACCCAGTACCGCTTCGCGATCGCCGCGGCGCCGAAATCCGGCATCAGGTCCCCCGCGGCGACGGTCCAGTCAAACGAAAGCGTGTCGGTGTCCCCGTCGTGGTCGCGCACGGTGACGGTGGCGGTGCCGGAGCCCGCGGCCGTGGGGGTGCCGTAGACCCCTCGGGTGCTGAACATGCGCACCCCGTCGGGCAGGCCTGTGACGGAGTAGCGGCGGGGCGCGTTTCCGCCCGTGGCCGCCGGCACCGTGAATCTCGGGATGGCGGTGTTCTGCGTCCAGGCCTTGGCCGCGACCGAGGCGTTGCCGAAGTCCGGCATGGGGTCGGCCACGGTCCAGTGTTGAAATCCAGCGTGGCGGTGTCCCCGTCGGCGTCCCTCGCCGTGACGGTGGCGGTGCCGGAGCTGGCGTCGTTGCCGAGGGGTCTTCCGGACACCTGGCGGGTGGATGTGGACATCCGCACGCCCCGGGGCAGGCCGCTGACGGAGTACCTCAGCGTGCCGTCGCCGCCGCGGGCCGCGGGCACCGTGAACGCCGAGATCGAGGTGCGCAGGGTCCAGTCCTGGTCGGCGACCGAGGCGGTGCCGAACGAGGGCACGAGGTCCTCCTTCACGGTCCAGTCGAAGGACAGCGTGTCGGTGTCGCCGTCGCTGTCGGTGACCGTCACCGTGGCGGTGCCCATGCCGGCGGCGCCCGGGGTGCCGGAGACGCGCCTCAAGCTCGACATGGCGACCCCGGCGGGCAGCCCGGAGGCGGCGTAGCGCAGGGGCGGGTTGCCGCCCGTGGCCGCTGGCACCGTGAATATCGAGATGGCGGTGTTCTGCGTCCAGGCCTTGGCCGCGACCGAGGCGTTGCCGAAGTCCGGCATGGGGTCGGCCACGGTCCAGTTGAAATCCAGCGTGGCGGTGTCCCCGTCGGCGTCCCTCGCCGTGACGGTGGCGGTGCCGGAGCTGGCGTCTCACGCCGACCGGGTGATCCTCGACGTTGCCGGCCGGTTCCAGACGCTTCGCTTGCCCCGAAGCGAGCCTGCCGACAACAGTCTAGGGTTCACCGCCGCCGCGCCCAATCCGTTCGCGCCTCTGGGCGCAGCCGCATCGCCGTCCTCGCCGGAAACGGCTCCGAGCGGCGACGCGCTGCGGTTGAGCCGGATCGCGCACGCAGTGCCCCATGTCGAGCAGGGCACGATGGTGGGTTTCCGGCTCAATCCGCGCGGCGGTCCGGCGCCGTTCGAGGCCCTGGGGTTCGAGCCCGGAGACGTGGTGACCGAGATCAACGGCGCCGCGCTGCGCGAGCCGGGCCAGGCCCCTGAGGTTTTCGAACGCCTCGCCGAATCCTCGCAGGCCAACCTCGTCCTCATCCGCGACGGCTCGCCCCGGGTGCTGACGGTCGATACGTCCGTTGTGCAGACCCCCGAGCACGTCCCGTGAACCGCATCCCCCACCCCTTCCAGGAGACTTCCATGCCACCGCTCATTCAATGCCGTTCCCTCCTCCTGGCTGTCATGGCAACGGCGTTGCTCACGATGAGCGCATACACCGGCGCGCAAACCCCGGATCTTGAAATCATGCCCAACTACCGGGACGCGGACCTGCGCCGGATCGTGGAGGCGGTGGGGGAGGTGACGGGGAGGAATTTCCTCGTCGATCCCCGCGTGACCGGACAGGTCACGTTCCTGTCCAATTCCCCGATGTCGCCCGGGGCGTTCTACGAGGCGTTCCTGGCCACGCTCGCCGTGCACGGGTTCGTCGCGTTCGAGTCCGGGGAGGTCATCAAGATCGTGCCCGACGCGAACGCGCGGGTTCACCCGGCGGTGGCCGGGGGAGAGGGCGCGGACCGCATCGTGACGCGGATCGTGGAACTGGAAAGCGTGGGCGCGGCCCAGCTCGTGCCGCTGCTGCGCCCGCTGATGCCGCAGTACGCGCACCTGGCCGCGCACCCAGGGATCAACACCCTGATCGTCGCCGACCGCGGAGCAAACGTGAACCGCCTGCTGTCCGTCATCGACCGCATGGACACCGCGTCGGAGTCCGAGTTCGAGGTCGTGCGGCTGGAAACCGCCTCGGCCGGCGAAGTCGTCTCGATGCTCGGCATTCTGAGCCAGGCCGAGGCCGCGGAGGGCCTGCAGGCCCTTCAGGTGGCCGCGGACGACCGCACCAACACGCTGCTCGTCCACGGCCCGCTCAACCGCCGGTTGCGCTACCGGGCGCTGATCGCGCATCTGGACACCCCGTCCGGGGAGGGCGGCGATGCCCATGTGCGTTACCTGAACTACGCCGACGCCGAAACATTGGCGACGAACCTGCAGTCCCAATTCGGGGGCACGGGCGAAAATGGAGCCGAATCGATCAAACTGTGGGCCGACCCGGGCACCAACTCACTGATCATCAACGCGCCCGCAAGAGTTCTGCAGGACATGAACGCGGTCATCGACAAGCTCGACATTCCCCGCGCGCAGGTGCAGGTCGACGCCATCATCGTGGAATTGACGGAGAAACGCGCCAACGAACTCGGCGTGACCTGGGCGCTGGCCGGCGCGTACGAGAACAACCCCGTCGCGGGCACCAATTTTCCCTCCTCCGCGCCGGGCATATTTCAGTTGGCCCCTCTGGCGGGAAGCGCCGAGGCAAGCGTCGCAACCTCCGTTCCCGAAGGCGTGGTTTCCGCCGTCGGGCGCGTCGGAGATTCAAGCTCCAGTTGGGCGGCCGTGCTCACGGCGCTGGCGGGCGACGCCTCCACGAACATCATCGCCACGCCCACCATCGTGACGCTGGACAACGAGGAGGCGCAGATCGAAGTGGGCAGCGAAGTGCCCTTCCTGACCGGGCGGTACAGCGCGGCCGGCACCGCCACCGGGAATGTGAACCCCTTTCAGACCATCAACCGCACGCCGGTCGGCACGCGGCTGATGATCACGCCCCAGATCAACGAGGGCTCCGGCGTGAAACTCGTCATCGAGCAGGAAACCTCCAGCATCAGCCAAGGCGTGCAGGGCGCGGTGGATCTCGTCACCGACCGGAGAAGCATCCGCACGTCCGTGTTCGTGCAGGACGGCGCCATTCTGGTGCTCGGCGGGCTGATCGACGATCAGTTGCGGGAGGTCGAGCAGCGCGTGCCGCTGCTGGGCCGCGTGCCCGGCGTGGGGGCGCTGTTCCGGTCCCGCTCGACGGAACTGAAGAAAACGAACCTGATGGTGTTCATCCGTCCGACCATCCTGCGCGACAGCGCGCAAGCCGCGTTCCAGACGGACGCCAAGTACCGCCACATCCGCGGCCTGCAGCTTGAGCAGGGCGCGGCCGGCGTCCCGCCGATGCGCGACGAGGTCCGTCCGACGTTGCCGGCGCTGGAGGAAGCGCCCATGCCGCAGGCCGCTCCTCAGGGCGAGGCCGGAGTACGGTAGCTTGCACCGGTTTGTGATCGACGCCGCGTCGGCGGCGCGACTGGACCCACACTGCGGCCGATGACGGCTCGATCCGAAGTCGCTGTGCACCCCCCCTTCAGGGAACAGCCCGTTGCAGGTCGCACCCCCCTGCGGAGGCGCAGCCCCTTGCAGGGAGCAATTTCTGGCGGGTGGCGATCCCCTGCGGGCAGCAACATCGTGGCGGCGGGCGGATTCGATCCGGGTTCATCGTCTGCCGGTCGCAGCCCTTTGCCGGTCGCAGCCCTTTGCCGGTCGCAGCCCTTTGCCGGTCGCAGCCCCGCGCGTGCACGTGGGCGCGCGGTGCCACGGCGGGGGCGTGATTTCAAGGCTTGACAGCGCGATTCCGGGCGGTTAGTTTTCCGCCCGGTCGCCGGGAGCGCGTCCGCCCGAAGCGGGCGCCGACGCCCCGGCGAGCCGGAGATCAGGACAGGAAGTCCACAGGGGACGGCCCCCCGCAGGGGCGCCCCGGGAGGTTCAGGGATGAACGCGCGCCGGCGCCGCGGATCGGCACTTTGTTCCCTGCCGGGCCCGTTCGGGGCGCGGCGTTTTCCATTCATCCGGGCCCTCGGGCGGGGGATCGCGCGGCGCGGTCCCGCCGTGCGGCAGCCTGAACCGTGTTCGCACGAACGGGCGGTTGCCCGGCGCGTGCCCCGGGCGGCGTTGCCCGCATCCTTCCCCTCCCGCCCCATCTCGCCGAGGCCGCCGTCCCCGACGGCGCGCCCGCGCGCGAACGGGCCGCGTTCCCCGGCCCCCGGCCGATGCCGGACCCGCGCGGCATCGGCCCTCTTTTCCCCTCTTTCAACGAGCGCCTGTCACGGAGGACGCGCCATGACCCCGACCCGATCAAGGACGATCGTCTCAGCCCTCGCCACCCTGTGCCTCGGCACGTTGATGGCCGGCCCCGCGCTCGGCGCGCTCAGCGCCAGCCCCAACCCCAGCACCACCGGCAGCTACACCGTCAGCGACGCCTCGCCGCCGGCGCTGGCGGCGGACGTCACCGCCGGCAACCCGCGCCGCTTCCACACCTACAGGCTGGTGGAGACCGTGCCCAACGGCGCCAGCAACACCTACAGCCTGGGCCGCGGCCCGGTCAGCCGGTCGTTCACCGATCAACCCCCCGGCACGTACACGTATCAGCTGCAGTCCTGCGCGCTGATCCTGCTGATCAGGGCGGGCGAGCTCGTGGATTCGAACCCCTGCTCCAACCTCGGCGGTTCGCTGTCGGTCACGGTGACGCCGCCTTCGCCGGCCGACCCGATGCCGGACTTCGGCACCGCCACGGTGGCGGCGAAGGGCTGGACGCGGAACAGCGCCATCGCCGCCTTCACCGTGCCCGCGGCCAGCGGCGGCAATTCGCCGTTGAGCTACTCCGACAGCGGGCTGCCCGCCGGGGTGAGCATGTCCAGCGCCCGCCTGGTCTCGGGCACCCCCACCGCCGCCGGCATGGGCACGGCCACCGTCACGGTGAGCGACAAGGACGGGGACACCGACACGTTGAGCTTCGCCTGGACGGTGGCGGCGCCGGCCACGCCCGACCTGATGCCGGACTTCGGCGATGCGAGCATTGCCGACCAGTCCTGGACACTGAACACCCACATCACCTTCGTCAACGTGCCCGCGGCCACCGGGGGCGACGGGCGCCTGACCTACTCGGGCAGCGGACTGCCCGCCGGGGTGAGGTTCCTGGCATCCACCCGGGTGGTGCTGGGCCGGCCCACCGAGGCCGGTTCGGGCACCTTCACGGTGACGGCCGCCGACGCCGACGGGGACACCGACACGCTGTCCTTCGACTGGACCGTGGCCGACCCCATGCCGGACTTCGGCACCGCCTCGGTCGCCGCCAAATCCTGGACGCAGAACACCGCCATCCCGAGGTTCACCGCGCCGGCGGCCAGCGGCGGCAACCCGCGCCTGCGCTACGCCGCCGCCGGACTGCCCTACGGGGTGCGCATGCTCAGCACACGGCGCGTCTCCGGCACCCCCACGGCCGCGGGCTCCGGCGCCGCCACCGTCACCGTGCGCGACTACGACGGGGACACCGACACGCTGTCATTCGACTGGACCGTCAGTCCCGAGGACCTGATGCCGGATTTCGGCGCCGCGGCGGTCACCGATCAGTATTGGGTCAGCGGTTCGGCCCTGCGGGCTCCCGCCGTGCCCGCGGCCAGCGGCGGCAACCCGCCCCTGCGCTACGCCGCCGCCGGACTGCCCTACGGCGTGACCATGTCCTCCTCCCGCTCGATCTCCGGCACCCCGCTCTGGGCCGCCGCCGGCACCGCCACGATCACCGTGGCGGATGTGGACGGGGACACCGACACCCTGAGCTTCGACTGGACAACCTACGACCCGCTGCGCCTCCCGGTCCTGTCCTCGAAGAACTGGACGCAGAACCGGGCCATCGTGCCCTTCGGCGTGGCCGCCGCCGGCGGGGTCGCCCCGCTCGCCCACACCGTCGGCGGACTGCCCGCCGGGGTGACCGCGTCCTCGTCGGGCAGCGTCTCGGGCACGCCCACCGGCACCGGATCGGGCACCGCCACGGTCTCGGTCACCGACGCCATCGGCAATGCCCAAAGCGGTTCCTTCACCTGGCGCGTGGCCGCCGAGCCGGTCGACCGGACCCCCTCGTTCGCCACGGTGAGCGTGCCCGCGAAAAGCTGGACCCGGCACGATGCGATCGCCGCGTTCACGGTCCCGGCCGCCACCGGGGGGGACGGCACGCTGACCTACTCCGCCACCGGACTGCCCGCGGGCGTGACCATGTCCTCTTCGCGTGCCGTCTCCGGCACGCCCACCGCCGCAGGCTCCGGAACCGCCATCGTCACCGCCCGAGACACGGACGGAGACACCGATTCCGTGTCCTTCAACTGGACGGTGTCGGCGGACCTCAAACCGTCGTTCGCAACGGTCACGCTCACCAACCGGAACTGGACCGAGGGCCAGGCGGTTTCGGGCTTCACCGTCCCGGCGGCCACCGGCGGGGACGGCACACTGAACTACGTTGCCGGCGGGCTGCCTTCGGGTGTCTCCATGGACTCGTCAAGAACCGTCTCGGGCACCCCGGATCGATCCGGTTCGGGCACGGGCACCGTAACGGCAACGGACGCCGATGGCGACACCGCCTCGGTGCGCTTCCCGTGGACCGTGTCTCCGGGACCGAACGACCGGGCGCCGAGCTTCGCCATGGGCTCGGTCGCGAAGCAGCAATGGCTAGTCCGTCGAGCGATCGCCGGACTCACCGTGCCGGCCGCAAGCGGCGGTGACGGCACCCTCACGTACACGGCCAGCGGATTGCCCGCCGGCGTCACGATGTCCAGCGCGCGCGTCGTGTCGGGGAGTCCGGCCGCCATCGGTTCCGGCACCGCCACCGTGACCGTCACCGACGCTGACGGGGATTTCGCGAAACTGTCCTTCGACTGGGCGGTGGTGGTCTCGACACCCGTCCTTTCTGCCACCCCCAACCCTTCCACGACCGGCAACTTCACGGTCAGCTGGAACGCGTTCCTGACCGAGCACAACGAATACTTCCTCGTCGAGACCGCGCCCACCGCGACCGTGACCTCCCATGCGGTGGATGCCGTTCGCTCGAAGCAGTTCGTCGCCAAGCCCGACGGAACGTACTCCTACCGGATGAGGGGATGCCGTACCGAATACGACCGGGACATCAATGCGCCGTCCTACCGCTGTATCGATCTCGGCAATGCGCTCACGGTCACGGTCGACGGGCCGGTGCCGGACTCGGTCGCCAAGCAACTGAGGTACACCTACACCGCCCACGTCGGGGACTTCGACGGCAACAACCACACGGACCTGCTGATCAAGCGCACGTCCGCCGGCGTCGGCGCCGGGATCTTTCAGACCGTCATCCTGAGCCAGGAATCCAAGGGCAAGTTTGCCCTGGAGGCCCCGTCCGAAACCGGGATCTTGACCGCATCCGCGTTCCCGGTCGCAAGCGGCGTCGACCTGGTTGTTGGGGACTTCAACCTGGACGGGTTCGTGGACGTGCTGCTGCGCGGCCTGGGAAGCGCCATCACGGGCGAGCTTGACCGGATCGTGTACGCGCCCGGCGGAAAAACCGGCGGTCATCCAACCAAATTGAAGACCGTGGACACGGCATTCAAAAAGTTCCTCACCCAGGTGAATGCGTGGATCGACGACCCCCGGTATTTCGACAAGAACGCCGTTAGCGTAACGAGCGTGCAGACCTCAGGATTCACGATTGTGTACCATTGCATGGACGACGAATCGGGCAACTTCTACTACACCGACTACCCGTGCCCTTTCAACCATACGGAAATTGACAGGGTTTACGAGCCGTTCAAGGGCGTTGTCACCGTAATCTCCTACGGGAACTTCAACGACGATGCGCTGGAATTCGCGCGACAGTTCTCACTGGTCGATGGGCGAATAAATCCGAACGTATCTTTGGGCAGCCAGTCCGCCAGGAACCTCAGCACGATCCTGGAACGCATCTTCGGCGTGGAGATACTTGAGGGCCAGTTGGAAGAAACTTGTACCGGATCGTTTACCTACGAAAACCGGCTAGACATCCCCTGTGACAGACCGGGCATGATCGGAAGAACGATTCTGGGCTGGGTGCTTGACATCTTCGTCTCAACGGCCGAAGCTCAAACGACAGACAGCAACGTCAACGTGCAATTGCCGCGCGATTGGCCGGGGCTTCGGGGCTACGGAAGCAATTTTCCACAGGGATGGGATGGAACCTGTCCCATAGGTTCGACGAACATATGCGACTATCGGACGGGGCAGTACGGCACAGCCGGGACGATCGAGGACTTGAAAGCCCTCGGCACGGAGTGGAACAAGAAGTACCCAAACGGACCCCCGATCTACGTGGGCGACATAAGCGTCAGGAACGGCAGGGCATGGCCACTGGACGCAAACAACCGCCCATGGCACGCCGACCATCGAGACGGCAAAAGAGTCGATGTACGGCCGATCCACAATGATGGAACGGATGAACCGCTTACCTGGGAAAGCAATACATACGACCGGGAAAAGACCAAGGAATTGATCAAGATGATCCTCGAGGATTCGAGTGTGACGCGTGTGATTTTCAACGATCCGATGATTTTCAGTGACAGCGAGTTCGAGGGCGAGAGTCGCCTGCACCGGGATTCACCGGGCAATAGGCCGGTTCACGACAATCACATCCATATCGACTACGATCGCAATTAAGAGCCACGAGAACAGGAAGCGCCAATGGACATGAGGTCACTGTTGATGCTTGCAGGCATCGCGTGCGGAAGCTATATCACTGTGCCGGACGCGGCGGCTCAGGAGCGCCGGATCGAAGTTACCGTATACGCGCTGGCCGAGTTCCCACTGTTGCGGGAACTGGCCTCCTTCGACGAGCGTTACCCGACGCCAATAATTTCCGAGTATACGCTTCTCGAGCATTGGCATACCGACAAGTGGCAGGATACGAGTCCGCCTTACTTCGACTTGGTTGCGGTCGTTGAGAATCTAACCGAGCTTCCGTCGGAATCCGTCGAGTTGACCCTGACAAGGGACAGGAAGATCGGCGAGATTCCCGACGATATCCCTCTGGAGCCGCCGCACCCAAGGGAGACTGCCGAATGGGAAGGCGCGATTCCAATTCAAACCAAGGCGATCGGCACCCTCGACGGGATGACCGCCAAGTACGTGCGTTTCGGTCCATTGTCTGCGAACGAGTTGACATATGGCCTCTGGGAACAAAATCTCTGGACCTGGGATGCCAAGTATGAGGTTGCTGTCAGTTGCGACGGCTGCGTGCCCGTGACGAATGCATGGTCGTTTTCCCTGTCCTTCGCATGGTAGTTCTCGTGCCGATATGGCAATTGAGGTTGGCTAGTATGTGGCTGCCACGACAAGATTTGTCTATCGCACTTAACAGCGTGATCTGAAATGATAAGACAATTGTTACAATTCGTTGCAATCGCATTTGTTTGCTTTCTCTCTCTGTCGGCGATGGCCCAGACGGATAACCGGCGACCCTGGATATGGGGAGTGTTTGCGCTAGCCGAGTTCCCCCTTGTGCATAAACGGCACGACGTGCAGTATCCGGTGGAGCTGGTCTCCGAGTACAGGCGATTGACTGAATGGCTTCAGGAATCCGAGCATGCAAGTACCGGTCCGGAGTATTTCGACCTGGTAGCTGTCCCTTTGGTCCCTGATGAACTCCCAAAGCAATTGATCGAATTGGAGTTGACCAGGGACAGGAAGGTAGGCGAGTTTCACGAGCCCGGGACCGGGTCGCTGGAGCTGGCCAGAGAGCAAGCGATCTGGGAAGGCCCGGTTCACATCGAAACCACAACCATTGGCAGACTCGATGGGAAGACCGGGACGTATGTGTGGTTCGGTCCGTACTCAGCGGACGAGCTATGGCACGATCTCGTTGCCCGCGGCCTGTGGCCGTGGGAAGTCAGGTACGAAGTCACTCTTCGATGCAACGGCTGTCCCGCTCCCGCGTACTCCCGCTCTACGTCATTCACGATGACTCACGCGCCACAACCTACCGAATAGGCCTGTACCCGCGGAACTAGCTGGGAGGCTCTGCAGTTACCGGCATCGCGGGCCGCGCTGCGCTCAATGCGGGCCACAACGCCGGCTATTCGGGTGCCCCGAACCGCAGAGGCACGACGACTCGCGCACCGCCTCAGGGACGGTACCACGTGACATGTCCAATACAAACCGTTCAGTCGCGTCTCCGCACCCGGTTTTTTATGGGGGCGTTCAGACCGAGCACCGCGCCGCCGATCATCATCGCCGCATGTTTGTCCAGCAGATCGAGCCCGTGGGACTCAAGTCCGCTCGTGCCATTCGCCGCATTTTAAAGCCTCTCGATCACCAGCAACGACTCCTGAATGTCCATGTCACTGCTCGTCTCAATCTTCGCCTATTGCAAGTGGGATCCACCCGGATCCGAACTCTCTGCTTTTTGATTGCTTGGAGAAAGCCGAAGATGAAGGGAGTCACCTTTGCTTTAGTAGTTCCCTCCGCCTATTGAAAAGCGGATACACAGACCGTTAGCCCGAATAATGCACCAATAAGGAGGCAAGGCTCCTATTATTCGATATAATTCAGTTGCTTAGGCTGATATCGAAGGAGACCTTGCCGTGACACAATGTTACCAGAGCTCGTTCGAGTTTCCACGGGTGCATCGGCGTGTCGTTGAGGCACGTTTTGACGGTGGGGAGATCACCTCCGACGGCGGGTCGCTGCTGCTGCGTCAGGCCGACCGGTATTTGGGTTTGACCGAGGCGGTGGCCGGAGCGGTGTCGGATCGGCGCCGGCGCAAGAGCTGTATCCACGAGGTGCTGGTGGAGCGGTTCATCGATTCCTTCAAGGCGCCGCCGAAGCGACTGATCCTGGACTTCGATGCCACCGACGATCCGGTGCACGTGGATCAGGCGGGTCGATTCTTCCACGGCTTTTATCGTCGTTACTGTTTTTTGCCGCTGTACGTGTTCTGCGGGGATCAGTTGTTGGTCAGCTACCTTCGGCCCTCCAGCATCGATGCGGCCAAGCACAGTTGGGCGATCCTGGCGTTGTTGGTCAAGCGGCTGCGCCAGGCGTGGCCACGGGTGCGGATCGTGTTCCGGGGCGACTCCGGCTTTTGCCGCTGGAAGTTGCTGCGCTGGTGCGATCGTCATGGGGTGGATTACATCGTGGGGTTGGCGAAGAACGAACGGTTGAACGCACTCACCGCCGAGCACCGCGAAGCCGCCGCGGCCGAGGTGGCCGAGACCGCACGGAAGGTGCGCCGGTTCGTCGAGCTGACCTACGGGGCGCGCACCTGGGACCGGCCCCGCCGGGTGATTGGAAAGATCGAACACACCCTGCGCGGGGCCAACCCGCGCTACATCGTCACCTCGCTCAAGGGCGATCCGAAGGCGTTGTACGAGCGGGTGTACTGCGCCCGCGGGGACATGGAAAACCGGATCAAGGAAAACCAGTTGGATCTGTTCGCCGACCGCACGTCCTGCCGGCACTGGTGGCCCAACCAGTTCCGGCTGCTGTTGGCCTCAGTGGCCTACACGCTGATCGAGACCATCCGGCGAATCGGGCTCAAAGGCACCGCGCTGGCGAAAGCCTATGTCGGTACCATCCGCCTGAAGCTGTTCCAGATCGGCGCGGTGATCCTGATCAATACCCGCCGCGTGCGGTTCCTGCTCAGCAGCACCTGTCCGAACCAGGACCTGTACTTCCTGGTGGCCAGACGCCTGGCCGGCGGATAAGACTCACTCGTCCTGTTCCCGAAGGAGTGGACCGAACACGCCAGGCCCCGCTATCTCCGATCCCCTTCCAAACCGCCTCAACCCACCTCGCCACGCCTCGGTCCGAACCGAAACAGGGCCCTCGACCGCCTGAAGCGCGCCCTGAACCGCACTGAATCCGTCTAAACCCGAAAACCACTCGACCTTCAGGCTAAAATCGGCGACTCATGCAATATCCGGGCGTTCGAAAACGTTCTATGCCACGGGCTGCTGGACCGACGGTCCATGCAATAGCGCCAAAAAAACTATTCGTGGTATCCACCCCAGCCACGCCGAGCGGCTTGTGATTTCGAGTGGCGAACCGGCCAATTAAAGTTTCGACAGTAGTAACAATTCGTTCAGTGTCAGCACACCATACCCATTGGAATCGATATGGAGACGGGATCAGGTGAACACTCGGCGCATCGCACCATGACCTCAAACTTGACTTCCCAAGGCCACATGTCTTGCGCCAACAAATCGTCCAGCAAATGCTCCCAGATGCGTATGGAGCCGAATTTCAAGCCTATCGCCGTCTTGCCTTCAAGGCTCTCGATCATGTTGGTTTCGATTCTTAACGAGCCTTGCCACGTCGCCTGCGTCTCCGGATGGGGTTCATGTGGTGACTCGCACGCCGTCCTACCTGTCTCGCCGACCTTTCGATCTTGATACAATTCCAAATAGATCGGGCCGACTGGCACAGCGCCACGATTTTCCACGACGGCGACCAGATCTACATATTCCGGCGCGGAATGATCGTTGTGAGATGCGACCCACTCCGAGATGACACGGTACTCGGAAATAGGCTCGTAGCGCTGCTCCGAAATCATGACATGACCGATACGGCCCGCTCTTCTTGGGCGGTTTTCCGAATCAGCGGCATGGTTCCTCCACGCGGTCATTACGCCTGACGAGGGTTGAATATAGACTGGCAGCTCGGCGAGCGGGATCAACTCAATGAGCGCCACATCGTCAGCAACCACCGGCGCGGCAAAGCACAAAGTGCTGATCCAGCCCAATAGCAGCAATGATCGATTCACTTTAATTTCACTCCGTGTATTCGACATGCAAATGATTATCGTGAAGCCTCCGCCACTCCACCCGTTGAAACTGCGGATCATCTATGATCTCCGGGTCGTCAAATAGATTACTTCTACGTTTTCGTCCTTCAGTATTTCGGTGATGAGTTCTTTCGTCTTTTCCTGATCGTATGTCATACTTTTCCAAGTCAGGCCTCCACTTCCACCGTCGTTACGAATCGGTCGGATATCGAGCATCCTACCGTTTTCGTGAGTATTGTGGAACGGGGTGTCTGCGCCGTTTTCCAAGCTGATGTCGCCGACAAGTATTCTTGGTCCGTTCGGGTACTTCATGTTCCACCGCTGGCCAAGTTCAACCACGTCCTCGATTGTTTTGGTCGTGCCGTACTGGCCGATCCGATAGCTGACGTCGCCCGACTCGTCCGCATATTCTGATGGGTAGTCAATTCCGTAACCCGTTATTCCAGGCGTCAGCTCGGGCAGTTGCGTGGTAATTGGAGCGCTGGTCTGGGCTCGAGCTTCCGAGAAAACGAAATTGACCAGCCCCATGAGCATGCGCCCGATGAAGGCCGGGTTGTCGCAGGGGATGGGTTCGTCGGCGTCGAACGCCAACGAACCCGTGTACGTCGCATCCAGTTGCCCGTTCAGCATCTCCAAGCCAAAGACCCTCTCCAGAATGCGGTTAAGGTCTCGAGCAGATTGGCTTCCCAAGGCTATATCTGGACTTGTATGCCCATCGACCAGTGAAAACTGTCGCGCGAAGTCCAGCGCATCGTTGTTGAAGTTCCCGTAGGAGATTACGGTGACAACGTCCTTGAACGGCTCGTAGACTTTCCCAACTTCCGTATGGTTGAAAGGACACGGGTAGTCAGTGTAGTAGAAGTTGCCCGGTTCGTCGTCCACGCATTCGTACACAGATGTGAATCCCGAGGACTGCACGCTCGTTATGCTAACGGCGTTGTTCTCGAAGTACGCTCTATCTCGTGTCCATGAACTAGTTTCCCTGAGAAAGGCCAAGAAATCAGTGTCCACGGCGCTCAACACTACAGGATAACCCCCAACCTTTTTGCCGGGCGCGTACACGATCCGGTCAAGCTCGCCCGTGATGGCGCTTCCCAGGCCGCGCACCAGCACGTCCACGAACCCGTCCAGGTTGAAGTCCTCAAGAACCAGGTCCACGCCGCTTGCGACCGGGAACGCGGAAGCGGTCAAGATCCCGGTTTCGGACGGGGCCTCCAGGGCAAACTTGCCCTTGGATTCCTGGCTCAGGATGACGGTCTGAAAGATCCCGGCGCCGACGCCGGCGGACGTGCGCTTGATCAGCAGGTCCGTGTGGTTGTTGCCGTCGAAGTCCCCGACGTGGGCGGTGTAGGTGTACCTCAGTTGCTTGGCGACCGAATCCGCCGCCGGCCCGTCGACCGTGACCTTCAGCGGGTTCCCGAGATTGTCGCAGACGTACCTTGTCCTCCGCCCGCTCGATCTCCGGCACCCCGCTCTGGGCCGCCGCCGGCACCGCCACGATCACCGTGACGGATGTGGACGGGGACACCGACACCCTGAGCTTCGACTGGACAACCTACGACCCGCTGCGCCTCCCGGCCGCGTCCGCGAAGAGCTGGACGCAGAACCGGGCCACCGTGCCCTTCGGCGTGGCCGCCGCCGGCGGGGTCGCCCCGCTCGCCTACAGCGTCGGCGGACTGCCCGCCGGGGTGACCGCGTCCTCCTCCGGCAGCGTCTCGGGCACGCCCACCGGCACCGGATCGGGCACCGCCACGGTCTCGGTCACCGACGCCATCGGCAATGCCCAAAGCGGTTCCTTCACCTGGCGCGTGGCCGCCGAGCCGGTCGACCGGACCCCCTCGTTCGCCACGGTCACCGTGCCCGCGAAAAGCTGGACCCGGCACGATGCGATCGCCGCGTTCACGGTCCCGGCCGCCACCGGCGGCGACGGCACACTGAACTACGCTGCCGGCGGGCTGCCTTCGGGTGTCTCCATGGACTCGTCAAGAACCGTCTCGGGCACCCCGGATCGATCCGGTTCGGGCACGGGCACCGTAACGGCAACGGACGCCGATGGGGACACCGCCACCGTGCGCTTCGCGTGGACCGTGTCTCCGGGAGCAGAAGACCTGGTGCCATTGTTCGGCTCGGACTCGATCCTGAATCGGGACTGGATCGTGCTTCAATCAACCACGAGTTTCACCGTGCCCGCCGCGATGGGTGGTGACGGCGCCATCACGTATGCGGCCGAAGGGCTGCCCGACGGAGTCACGATGTCCGCCGCCCAGGTCGTGACCGGCCGCCCAACTGCGACCGGTTTCGGTACGGCAAGGATTACGGCGCAGGATGCCGATGGCGACTTCGCGACGCTGGCGTTCCATTGGACCGTGACAACTTCCTCCGCAACCGGCCTAACCGCTAATCCCAATCCCAGTACCGATGGCAGCTTTATCGTCTCTGGCTCCCTGACGACACCCGATCCGAATTCGTATCTCACGTATCAGATAATCGAAACCGAGCCAGATGGCGCCAAGATCACCCACGACATTGCCGACCCGAAGAATATCAGCCTGTCGTTCTCCAGTAAGTCCGATGGCATTTACAGCTATCGAATGCAAAGGTGCGACTATTTTTCAACTTCGACTCTATCAAGGTTTGTGTGCACGGATATTGGATCGTCCTTGTCCGTATCCGTGACAGGCGGGTTGCCCAAGCCCGGTGCGCTAATGAGTCCCGACACGGATGCGGATGGCACCTACACGATTGCATGGAGCGCCGTAAGCAGGGCGACGCGCTACGAACTTCAGCAAAGCCGCGACGGCGGGGCATGGACCGACACATCGGTTACCGGCACGCCCACGACGAAGGCGTTCACCGTCACGGAGAGCGGCGAGTACCAATACCGGATCCGCGCCTGCGATGCCACCCGTTGCAGCGACTGGTCAGCCATCAAGATGGTCTTGGTGACCCTTCCGCCAACGGTCGGCTTCGACAGTAGCTACGTGGCGCGCACCGGCGATCTGGGGTCGGACGGCGACACGGACATCTACCTGTCGCCGCTGGCCACGGGCACAGGGAATGTCGGAGAGTTCATTTTGAGAAATGACGACGGCACGTTCGCCTTGGAGGCCGACCCGTCCGACGCCCAGGTTGCATCGGCGCAATCTTGGACCGTGTCCACACAGTTGGAGATCGTGCTTGAGGACGTCAACGTGGACGGGGTATGGGACGCGTTGGTGACCGGCATTACCGACGCACCCACCACGGCCCTATTTGAAGGGGCGGTGGATCAGATCGTAGTGAGTCCGACCGCAGCAGGCGGCAAACCGACCGGTCTAGTGGCGGTAGACAACGAACTAAAGGGATTCGTCAAATCCGTTATGGCGTGGTATTTGGACACCACGCATTTCGACAAAGAGCACCTTGCTGGGAGCACGTACTTTTTCGGCGGCGCGTTCGATTCAAGCGAAATACCGGCTTATCGAGCACGCTGCTATACTCTGTTCGGCTATTGCTACGAATATGTGGGGCTGATGTCCGATTTCTTGGGCAGCGAGGCGACTTGCGTGACGACCCTGCTTGGCCAGGGACATCTCGACGCACAAATCGCGTGCACCACACCGGGCACTCACTTTTACGTCTCGCTTGCCGTGAAGGTTACGACCAAGGACTTTTCCAGGGTTTCCTTGGATGTCGGCAGGTTCGTGACCATATGGGAGGCTGGAGAAACACGCTACCAAGTGGAGGATCTGGCAGATGTCCTTGAGGATGTATTGGACATCACCATAAGCGGAGTGCTTGGAGAAAGAATAGACGAGATTCAGCAGAGCCTATTCAACCTCTATGCATTGTTCGGACCACAGGGGCGAGGAAGCGTTGATATTCCCGCCAATAAGGTGATCGTTACCAAGCGGCGCGTTGGAAACTTGGAATGGGCGATTAGCAAACTGAATTGGCACGCAGCTCTGGAGCTACTCTTGGTCGAAACGTACGATATTCTAGGACATAATCCAACAATCGCTGCGTACGAAGAGTCCAATAAACTCGTAGCCAACAGAAACGACCCGTCTGAGCGAAATAATCCTTTCGCGGGTACTGTAACCTTGGATCAGGCAAATCACTTCCTCGTTTGGGTAGCGCTCACGGAGTCCGAACGAAGGTACTGCGATAACTTGGATTACGGAGATCCACGGGAGTATTTTCTGGGTCAGTTGGGATCAGACGAGTATAATTCCAACGGATTCGCAGCTGGTATAATTCGTTCCATTGGTGCCATGACAGATGCGCCTATAAGCACGTACTTTCTCGGGCATAAGCCTGTTCCATCGAGCGAGTTCGTAGATAGAGACTGCAATGCACGATAGGCTCAATTTGAAACCATTGGGTTGGTTGAAGCCGAAACCACCGCTTTCAACGGTGATGTTTCTTATCGGATTTGTTCTTATTGTTTTGCTTGATCGTTCGCACCAAACGTGGCTACAAATGGTAGTTGGATTTATTGGAGTGTTCATCGTTGAAGATTGGCTTGAATATTGGTTTGCGGGCAACCGACGATTTGTTGGATTTTCTTTACTTTCCTTACCTTCGTTAATTGTTCTCTGGCTATATCGAAAGCACCTGACTGATTGGATCACTCTACTGTTGATCACTATATTGTTGGGTTGCATGTTGTGGGCGTACGTGCGGGGCTCACTCCTATGGAATTTATTGCGGTTATGCATGTTTTCACTTATTGCACTGCCAATTGTCTGGCCAATTGGAGGAATCCAGTATGATCGCCTGAGGTCAATAGTATTGGTTCTTTGGATCGGAGTTTTCTTATGGGCGTGGAATTTTGCGCCAAGTGACTTTCCGCACCCATGACGTGTAAAGAACACTCAGCGACTACACGATTAAGGGCAACTACACCGGATTGAGTACGTACCGGCCGTGGACATTGACCGAGACCAGCGCCAGGGGAGACGTTTGGTCGTACAACGTGTCTGGCGGATCCTTCACTCAGGGCATCGCCGGGCGCACGAATGGCGTTTACACCTACAGGTTGTTGGGTTGCAGACTTCAAAATGTGGGAATTCCCGGCGAGCCCGAACTGAAGAAGATCCGCTTCCCCGTAGGCGGTCCGCTTCACATGACCGTCAACGGGCCGGCGCCGGACTCATTGGGCACACAGATCAGCTACACCTTCCAGGTTCGAGTCAACAACTCGCTACCCTCGGCCGCAACGGCGATCTTTATCGACCGGACCTCCCCGGCGACGGGAGCGGGCGTGTTCCAGGACATCGTTCTTCAGAAAAGCGGCAACGCCTTCGAGCTCGTGGCGCCAAGCAGCGTGGCGGCAACGCCGCCCGGCAGTTGGCCGACGACATCCACCGTGGACATCGTGCTGAACGACATCAACCTGGACGGGTTCGTCGACATCCTGGTGCGGGGCCTGAGCGGCGCGATCGGCGGCGCGGTCGACCGGATCGTGTACGCCCCGGGGCGGCGGGGCGGCGCCAAAGGCAAACTGCGGGCCGTGGACAGCACGCTGACAAACTTCCTCTCCGAAGTCAGCGGCTGGACACGGAATCCGAGATACTTCGCCAACGCAACGCGGCGGGTGGCCGAAACCGTTTACGGCCCGGTGCGCGTGTGCTGGGACGACAGGGTTGTCAGCGAAAACCTTGAACGGTATTGTGGATGGGTCATAGGGCCCGTCGGAACGGGGACCGTGACGCGCCACACCAACTCAAGCCCCGAGGCGCGGGAAAATTCGCCGGGCAGTTCGCCGTCGCCAATGGGAAGATCAATCCGGATGTTGCCTTGGGCGGCCAACAGGCCAGGAAGCTGAGCGGGATTCTGGAAGATGTTCTTGGCGTCGAATTCCTTGACGCAAATCTTGAACGGTCGTGTCCGCAATCCCAGACGATGCTCGTTTTCGATCGGTTCGAAATCTGGTGTGACAACGTCACGGCGTTCGGCCGCATGATCATCGACCATATGATCGGAACGGACCGGAAGGTGAAAGACGCGCCTCAGCCTGGTCGAGGATTGAACAATAACGAAGGGCTGCAACCGGCCAGACCCGGGGTCGTCGTTTCTGCGCCAGTCGCTCTTAATAAAAACAATGGTTTATATGATATGGTGCGACTCTCTCGAAGAGTTTGTGCACAAGGTTCTACTGCTTTGCCATCGATTGAGGTGCCCACGATGAAATCAATCCAACAGATGTTGGCGGGCCTGGTCATCGCCCTGACAGGTACCGGACTCGCGTTCGCCCAGGGCGCCAATGCTCCGGGTCCCGGACTGCCGGAATCGGACGACATTCCCTCCAGCCTGATGACGTTCTTCGTGACCAGCGAACCCATCGGCGACGGGGGCAATCTCGGCGGCCTGGAAGGCGCCGACGCCCACTGCGAGGCGCTCGCCGCGGCCGTGGGTCAGGGGCACAAGACCTGGCGCGCCTATCTCAGCACCCAGGAACGCCCCGGCCAGCCGGCGGTAAACGCCCGCGACCGCATCGGCGGCGGCCCCTGGTACCACTCCAAGGCCAGAATCCTTGACTACCTGGAGCGGCGGCTGAACCGCCCGCTCATCAAGTCGCAGATCCACGGCGACACGCTGCTGGAGGCGCAGCGGGGCAGCAACATGTCCAAGCAGTTCGCGCTCACCGAATACGGTGAGCTGGTCAACGGCATCGGCGATCCGCTGCCCACCCTCCATGCCATTCTGACCGGTTCCCGGACCGACGGCCGCGCCTTCCCACCCGGGGAAGACCGGACGTGCAACAACTGGACCAGCAACGGCGAGGGCGCAGCCCAGTTCGGCCACTCCGACCGGATCGGCGGCGGCAATCAGTCGTGGAATTCCGCCGGGACAACGACGGGCTGCAGCCAGGACGACCTGGTCAGTTCGGGCGGCGCAGGGTTGTTCTACTGCTTCGCGATCGACTAGTCGCCAAAATCGCCGGCAGTCAGTCCCGCAATCCGAAAACGAACAGGCCGTTGCCGGCGGCGACGGCCACGTATTGCCTGCCGTTCACTGCGTAACTGATCGGCCCGTTGGCGATATCGCCGCCGAGATTGGTCCGCCACAGCAGGTCTCCCGTCACCGCGTCCAGGGCGTGGAAGTAGCCCTCCCTGCCGCCGGTGAAAAGCAGGTCCGTCGCGGTGGTAAGAATTCCGCTGGTGGTCACGTCGGTCATTTCGTACTTCCAGCGATGCTCGCCGGTAACGGGATCGATGGCGATCACGGCACCCGTGCCGACTGCCTCCGTCCAGTTGTTGATGCGGCTGCCGCGGAGGCTCGGGATGTTGGGTCCCCCTGGAATGGGTGTGGCCGGGATGCCGCCAAGAAATCTCACGCCCTCCTGGTATTCCTGCTCCTCCGGCCAGAACACCGACCCGTAACCCTCCCATGCCGAGAGGTAGAAGAGCCCGGTGCGCGGGCTGTAGGACGGCGAGTACCAGTTGGTCGCTCCCTGCACGCCGGGATAGGTCGTCTCCCCCGGCGGCTGCGGCGTTTCGATGGGACGGCCGCTCTCGCTCAGGCCGCTGGCCCAGTTGATTTCGGTAAATGGCTCACCGCGGACGAACTCGCCGTTCGTCCTGTCCAGCACGTAGAAGAAGCCGTTGCGGTTGGCCCAGAGCATCTGCCGGCCGCTGCTGAACGTCTCAAGGCCGATGTCGGCCAGGACCGGGATCTGGACGGCGTCGTAGTCGTAATCGTCATTCGGCGTGAACTGAAAATACCACTGAAGCTCTCCCGTATCCGGATCAAGCGCCACCACAGCATCCGAATACAGATTATCTCCGGGTCGTTGCGCCGGATTCCAGTCCGGACCCGGATTGCCGATGCCCCAGTAGGTCTGATCCAGATCCGGATCGTACGACCCCGTGAGCCAGACCGAAGCCCCGCCGTGTTGCCAGGCATCGGTGTCGCCCTCCCAGGTCTCGTGACCAGGTTCGCCGGGCCCGGGAATCGTGTAGAACTTCCAGGCCTCCTCGCCCGTCTCGGCGTCATAGGCCGAGATGAAACCGCGGATACCGTATTCGCCACCGGCAACGCCGACGATCACCTTGTCCTTCACGACCAGCGGCGCCAGGGTCATCGCGTAGCCGGCGCTGGGGTCGGCGACCTCCGTGCGCCAGACAGTCTGCCCATTGACGGCGTCGATGGCGATCAACCAGGCATCGATGGTGGCCATGAACAGCGTGTCGCCCAGCATCGCCAGCCCCCGGTTGACCCGGCCGCAGCAGGGACGGGACAGGTTGGAAGGGTTGTGCCGGTAGTCCCAGAATACGCGCCCGCGCGCCGCATCCAGGGCAACGGCCGTGTTCGGAGCCTCCGTGAGGTACATGATTCCGTCCACGACCAGCGGCGTAGTCTCGAATTTCTCCAGCGACTGGGCCTGAAAGACCCATTTCAGCTCCAGTTCGGCCACGTTCGCGGGCGTGATCCGATCCAGCAGGCTGTATCGGGTGCTCGCGTAGGTACCGGAGTAGGTCAACCAGTTATGAGGCTCCTCTTCAGCGTTCAACAGCCGTTCGAAGCTCACTTGTGCATGGAGCCCAAAAGGCGTCAACAACAGCAATAGCGCGACACGAGCCATCAGTTCATCCCCTTCAACGATCGCAGGTAGGCCAGCATATCGGCCACCTCCTCTTCCGAGAAAACGTCGGCGTAGGACGGCAGATCCCACGCCGTTAGAATCGTGTACTCGCGCAAGTCCGCCTTTTCCAGGGACAGCAGCCGCTCGTCTTCGGCAATGAGTTGCACCGAGTAGGTGTCCTCGTTGAGGCGCCGGCCGTTGATCACGGTACCGTCCGCCGTGACCGCGCGAACGGCGCGGTTCATGGGCAGGGCCGAGCCGTGAGGGTCCTCCAGGGCACGGCTCAGGACAGCCGCGCTTCGGATCGCGCCGATATCGCTGAGGTCCGGAGCGAACCGCGGACCCTGGCCGGCGACGCGGTGACAGCTTCCGCAGTCGCCCTTGCCCGCAAACAACGCCTGGCCGCTGGTCGCATCGCCCAATGCCACTCCGCCGATTTCCGTGTCCATGTTGCGGAGGTAGGCAACCAGCGCAACCAGTTCGGCATCCTCGTACGCGCCCGCCACCATCGTCGTGCCCGGAATCCCGTCCAGCAGAATACCCCTGAGATCCCCGTCCGAGGCAGCGTGCCGGAAAACGCCGCTGCGCAGGTTGACGCCCGGAAACAGGTCGCCGGATTCACCGTGGCACACCACGCAATACGTCGCGTACAGGGTTGAACCGTAGGCAATGTCGGCCTGTTCGTACTGCCCGACATGGGCCTGCGCCATGAGTTGACCGCCGGCGAAGAGACTCGCCAGCACTCCGAACAGTAGTCTTCTCATGGCTCACCTTCCGCGTTGATGCGCATCGGAAACTCTCAGTACCGAGCTTACCCGAAACTGCGTGCAGCGTAGAGGCATTCGCCTGCGACAAGGCATGCGTCATGTTCGTCACACCCTTTGCGTATCTGCCGGTTGCGGTATGCTTGCCGGCACCATGAGCGCTGCCGTGATGACTGCCGGTGGATCACCCGCCGTAATGCTGCCCATGAACCGGCGTCCGGTGGGCATCGGCTTGATAGCCGCTATCGTGCTTGCCGTCTACCTAGCCCAGAGCTTCGGGTGGCGCCAGGGGGCGCTGTTCGTTGTCGGGTTCGGTGCCGGCATTGTCCTGTACCACGCGGCGTTCGGCTTTACTTCGGCCTGGCGCCGTGCCATCCGGTCCGGCCGTTCGGCGGGATTGCGGGCGCAACTGCTGATGCTGGCTGTCACGGCGCTGGCGTTCCTGCCGTTGATTGCGGATGGCCAACTCTGGGGCATGGAACTGCGCGGCAATGTTCGGCCTCTGAGCCTGTCGGTGGCCGCGGGGGCGTTCCTGTTCGGCATCGGCATGCAATTGGGCGGCGGCTGCGCGTCGGGTACGTTGTTCACGGTTGGCTGTGGCTGGTGGCGGCCTTCGCGGGGAGCGTGCTGGGCATCCGCATTCGGCCCTGGTTCGGGCTTGCCAAATAGCGTGGCGATGCCGTCTTTTCCAATTCAATCGCCAACTCCGCCTGCTAGAATCGACAGTACCGGGGACCGGTGGAGGCAAGGAAAGTGAAACGGATCGATCCACGCAAGGCTATCCTGCGGTTTGCCCTGTAAGCCCTGGGCGCGGGAATTGTTCCTGGCGCGACAGGCCAACCTCGGCCTCCACGACCCGCATCCACGATGCTCGGGCAACGGCGGTCCACGCACGTTCGATACGCCTTACGGCATCGATTTCGTTCAGGACGCCGGCCGGCAGCGCATCCTGATACTGATCGGCTGGTCGCGACGCTGGCGCGAAATCCACATGGACGGCCGGCCGCATCCGGATCTTGAGACTTATACGCCTACGTTTTTCGGGCATTCCGTCGGTCATTGGGAGGACGACACGCTGGTCATCGACACGGTCGGATTCAACGAAAGGTTCTGGTTCACCAGAAAGCCCATGGGCATGGTGCATACCGAATCGCTGCACCTGGTGGAACGCATCTCCCGGCCCGATTACCGCAGCGAGATGGAACCCCGCGGCAGGGAAGGATTCAGTGCCCATTTCGTCTCCGCCGCGACCATTCGGATGCTTCGGGCCGAAGTCGCCGCCGGGACGTCCACCACTCACCACAACCACCCGGACGAGGAAATGGTCTACGTGGTAGAGGGTCGAATCCGCGTGTTCAGCGGCGGCAACGAGGTGGAGCTGGGAGCGGGCGAACTCGTGGTTTTCCCGGCCTATGTCGATCATCACTACGAAGCGATCGAGGATTCGATGACGATCGAGGTCTTCGGTCCGGGACGTACCTTCGGCGCCCCGGCGGGCATGGGCATGGGCGGCCAGGGATACGCCAGGATGAAATTGTCGCGGTTCGGCATGACCACCGCGGGCAGAGTCTGCGCGTCCATCGCCTCGTCCTCGGCGATGATCCCGTTCAGGTACAGCAGGTAGGCCGTCAACGCGTAGATCTCGTCATCGCTGAGCGTCCGGGGCGTCAGGTACGGCATGGAGCGGCGAATGTAGTCGAAGATCGTCGTCGCGTATGGCCAGAAGCTGCCGATGGTCTTCACCGGGGCCGGGTCCGTCAGGGAGCCGTGACCGCCTGCCAGCACGTCGTTCAATTGGCCGTTGCCTTCCGGGCCGTGGCAGGTCAGGCACTGAATCGCGTAGAGCGCTTCCCCCTCCCGGGCCGTCCCGGCGCCGGGCGGCAGTCCGGCGCCGTCGGGCCCGATATCGGTACCCCAGGCGGCGACCTCCTCCGGATTTGCGGGGACACCGAGATTCGGGCTTTCCTGGGCGAATGCCCCGTTACACAGACCCGCGCACAGGATGATCGGCAGGCTACGAATCATCAGCGCCCACCGGCAAACCGACGAACCAGCAGCGGCCGCCGGCGCACCAGGTGTCAATGTCCGTCAACGGCATGCCAAGTGTCAACGTCGGTCACCGGCAAGCCAGGTTCAACGTCGGCCGCGGGCCCGCTACGCATGAATGTTGGCCACCTGTCCGTCGGCGTCCACCCGCCAGGCCTGTATCCCGTTGTAGTGGTAGGCGAAATTCACGCCTTTCGCAGCGATGATCGCGTCCCGCGTCGGCTGCACGGCGCCGGTCTCGTCCACCGCCCGGCTCATGATCACGGCCGGCGCGCCGTTCCAGCGCCAGGCCATTCGGAACCGGGTAACCGCCTTGTCCAGTACCGGTTCGGACAGCGCCGCTTCCGCCCAACTCGTGCCTCCATCCGCGGAAACTTCGACCCTTTCGACCCATCCCAGCCCCGACCACGCCATGCCGGCCCGCAACGAAGCCGACCGGGATGCGGCCCCATCGACCGATCGACCCATCGACGCACCGTCCCGGCGTGGCCGTTTCCCTCCAATGCGGCCCCCGATGCGGCGGGACTCCAGCCAGCCGCGCGCCGGCTAAAACTGGTAGGTGAGCTGCGCCCCCACCTCCCTGGGAAGCCTGGGCCTGATCCGGAAATTCCGCCGTCCGGGCCCTGTCGGGGCTATCGCGTTGTCGTTGGAGAAGTCGATTCTTCTCGGCGTGGCATCGTCGGTGAGGTTGCTGCCGTACAGGCGAATGGTCAGGTCCCCGTTCCGGAACGCCAGCGACCCGTTGAAGGTGGTCGTCGCCGGCAACGCCATGATGTTGGATGCATCCACAAACCAGTCGCCCTCATAGCGCATGTCGAGCCGGGCCATCCAGGTCCAGTCGCTGGTACCGATGGGGTCCGAACGAAACGTGGGCGAAAGGACCAGCGTCTGTTCCGGCTGCTCGATCAGCCGATTGCCGCCAACCTCGACGCACGCCGTCGCGGCGCCGGTTGCAGCCGTATGCGTCGGCGGCAACCCGAGGTTCTGCACCGAAAGAGGATCACAGAACTGACTGTACTCCAGGTTGGAGAGTGTCGCCGCGCCGCGCACGGTCCAGTTGTCCGTAGCCGCCCAGGTCGCCTCCGCTTCGACACCGGACAGGTCCCCTGTTCCGGTGTTGATAAAGGTTCGCGCCATCACGAACGGGCCGTTGAAGGTCGTTCCGTTCGGATCGAACGAGCCGTCATTCCAGTCGCCGTCCCAGCTCAGCGTAAAGGGGTTGATCATCTTGTCCCATTCCATGACATAGACCGCAGCCGCCAGTTGCAGGCGGTTTTCCAGCGTGTTCGCCTTGACGCCGACCTCGAAATTGGTCAACGACTCCTCCTCGAATGTGAGGAACGTCCTCTCGTCGAATGCGACGGCCCCTGCCCTGGCGGCAGCGGCCAGCGAGTCGATGCGCAACTGCTCCACAAAGGGCAGGTTGACCCCGGCCGGATTGGTTCCACTGGAAATCTGGCCGTAGACCGAGACGTCCTCGTTGAGGTTGTGGTTCAGACCGATACGCGGCTGGAAGCTGTCGGTCGTCAGGTTGAAGCTGGCCCCGGTGATGTTGTCGATGTTGGTGACGTCATCCCGCTGGAAGCGCCCCTCGAAGGATACCGTCGTCTGGTCGGTGATGTCGTAGGTGACGTTGGCGTATATACCCGTATTCGTCGACGTATCCGACAGCACCAGGTTGGGAACGAACGGATTGCCTCCGTTGACTTCGTCCTCCAGCTCCAGCACCACGCCGGCGTACACCGACCATACGTTCGTCAATGACGAATAGTCGTACACCGAGGCACCGACGAGCCAGCGCAGCCGGTCCTCGCCCGGCGACAACCACCGCGCCTCGACGTAGTTCTCCTCGATGATGTTGGGATTGGCCATGGAACTGACGCCCGCCACCATGAACATCCCCATGGGAAAGGAAACGACGGGATCGGCCCCGGACGTATCCGAGTCGTACCAGCGCCGAAGTTCGTCCTCGGAATAGAATGCCAGGAGTTCCACGGTGCTGCCGCCCTCCATGTTGAAGTTGAGCTGGCTCTGGATGCGATTTCGCTCGACTCGCGACGACGGATCCAGCACGCTGTAGATCTGCGCGGCATAGTACTCCGGAGTACCCTCCTCGAAGATCAGCTCGGGCCTGTGGTTCCTGGGATAACCGCCCGCGGGAACGGCCACCTCGCAGTTGTAGGTGCCCTCGAAGTAGCGATTTCCCATTCCAAGCGTGATATTCGAACAGGCATCCCGTTCCGCGCGTGTTGGGAACCACTCGATGGGCGGCGTATCGTCGATGTCGGAATGAATGAATCGCACGTAGCCGTCGAAGGCGTCATTGGGCGCAAACGTCAGCTTGCCGGTGACGTACGTGGTCTGTTGTCCGCCCAGCTCGTAACCGTCGCTGGAAACCCACTCGTCCGCGCCGCGGAACTCGTCGAAGTTCGCGTCCAGCGTGTACCCGAAGGTGTCGTCGATGGGGCCGCCGATCTCGAACTGGAGTTCGTTCCGTCCCAGGCTGCTCGTCGCGAGCCGCATGTCGCCGCTGAATTCGTCGCCCGGCGTACGCGATACGTAGTTGATGGCGCCGGCAAAGGTGGCTCGTCCGAAGGCGGAGCTCTGCGGTCCGCGCATGACCTCGACCCGGTCGACGCCGACGAACTGCAATCCCCCCTGTTGCCCCAGCAGCGGCATGCCGTCGAGGAAGGAGGTCACCTTCTGGCGAACCGGGTTCTGCGCCGCCGTCTGTACACCGCGTACCGACGGCCGGCTGCCCTGGCGATCCTGGGCCTGTTCCCAGTTGATGCCCGGCGTCATCTCGAACAGGTCGTAGGCGTCGCGGATACCCGACTCGACCAGCAGGTCCGAGTTGATGACCGAAATCGACACGGGAACCTCCTGCAGGCTCTCCTCGCGCTTGCGGGCCGTGACGACGATTTCCTCCAGCAGGTCCTGGGCAAGGACGGGCGGCGCGGCCAGCGCGACGACAACCGCCGCGACGAGCGGCATGGCGCACCTGCGATTGACGGCATTCTCTGTCATGACATCTCCATGGTCACTTTTTCGTTGTACGGATGGGCGCGGCGACGGAGCGCGTATTCGGGAAGTTTCCGAATGATCGGTTTGCTCGGGAATTCGCATGCCATCTGTGTACGCCAGATTTCCGGCGCGCATAGTGTACGCTTTTCGCCAACCGGATTGAAACCAAAACTCACCGCTTCCGGGTTAATTGTTGTACATTCGCCATATTGGTCTTGGGTACGTTCGAAAAAGGATTCAGACAGATGCCCGTGTTGTTCAACCTCGATGACGTCGATGCCGTACCCGTGACGCCAGGCGTGACCCGTCGCGCGCTGATTACACCCGAGCGCGTGGGAAACGACTGCATCGCGATCGATCGCTGGGCGATGGATGCCGGCTCAAGGCAGGCGTTCGAGGTCGAGGACACCGATCTCGCGTGGTTCCAATTGCTGGAAGGGTCCGCGGTGCTCAACGGTGGCGAAGGACGGCATCGGCTCGACCCCTCCTGCGTGGTCTTTCTGCCTCCCGGCTTTTCCGGTGATCTGGCCACGGATTCGGGCACTGCGGTTCTATATGGGGCCGTGCCGGACGCGAAACGCTTCGACTCCGCATTCGAGGCTTCGCCTCCCGAGTTTCGGTGTGTCAACTGGCGGGTGGAGCCCATGCTCGACTCGGAGCACGATGCGCGAAAACGCATCTACCTGGTTACACCGACCCTGTTCGGCACCAGGGCGGTGAAAGGCGAAATGATCATCTATCCGCCCGGAACCCAGGCTTCCAACCATCATCACGAAGGTGCGGAACACTTTCAGTACATCATCAGCGGCAGCGGCACGGCGCTTCTGAGCGAGGAACCGCATCCCGTTCGTGCAGGCGATACGCTGTACAACTACGAATACGAACGGCACAACTTCGTGAACGACGGCGACGAGGACCTGGTCTTCGTCGAGTACTTTGTCCCCGCGGAGTGCCGAACCGTTTGGGTGAATCCCGAGTTGGTCTGTGCCTGGCTGCCGACCGGCAAAAACATCGACGGCGGTGCGCCCTCCAGAGACATTGGCGCGCACAGTTCCGCCGAGACAGTCAACCCCACCGGCGTATAGCCGCCCGGGGCAGACGCACAGGCCTTATACTTACGTCCGCCTCCGGAGTACCCTGCCGGGGCGATTCACATGGCGGCCGGGAGCGGGATTTTCAGATGAGCGACATTTACGCCAGCAACGCGCGCATGATGGGGTTCTCGCTGCCCGCCCTGGGGCTGAACTCCCTGTTGGTATCGGTCTTCGTATTTCTGCCGGCACTGTACGCCGAACAGCAGGGACTCGGCGCCGCCACTGTCGGGCTGGTCTTCCTGCTCGCCAAGGTGGTGGATATGATCGTGGCGCCTACCTGCGGCGTATTGATGGACAGCTACACGACGCGCTGGGGACGGCGGCGGCCATGGCTTGCCGCGTCGGTACCCATTCTGGTGCTGTCCGTGCTGCTGGTCTACAACCCGCCCGAAACGGCATCGGTACTTTACCTGTTCTTCTCGCTTTCGCTGCTTTACGTCGGTTTCAATGCCTGGTCGATCAGCCACACGTCGTGGGCGCTGGAGTTGTCCCGCGACTACGACCGGCGCTCCCGAATCACCGGACTGTTGCAGGTCATGGTCATGATCGGGGGAATCATGATGAGCCTGGTACCCGCAGTGCTGGAGCAGTTCGGGGAATCGACCTACCCGGAGCTGGTCTGGTCGGTCGGGGTGTTCCTGATCATCCTGCTGCCGCTCACCGCGGCCATCAGCCTGTTCAGCCTGCCGGAACGCGAAACACCCAATCGCCCCCATCTGGGCCTCCGGCGCGGCGCGGCCATCGTGTTCAGGAACATGGCCCTGCTCCGCCTGCTCATCGTCAACGCGCTGCTGACCTTCTCCACGTACTTCGTTCAGGGGCTGTTCGTATTTTTCGTCTCCTACTCGCTCGGCCTGGAAGACCGGATCGGCTTCATTCTGGCGTTCCTGATCGTCGGAGGCCTTCTCGGCCTGCCCGTCTGGCTCCACCTCGCCCAGGCATGGAACAAGCACCGCGCCATGCAGGTCGCGTTCACCACAGGCGCCGTGGCGCCCCTCGTGCTTCTCGCACTGCCTCCCGGCATGCTCTTGTGGACGGTTGCCGCATTCCTGGTCGTCGGATTGAATACGTCGGCCAACGAGTTCCTGCCCCGCACCATGATGGCCGATGTCTGCGACCAGGATCACGTCGAAAGCGGCTCCGAGCGCATGGGGCTCTACTATTCGCTGCTGCAGCTATCGAGCAAGCTGGCGTCCGGCACCGGCATCTTCATCGGATTCTCATTCCTCGCCGCGTTCGGATTCGACCCCGAACTCGGAATGAACAACACCGAGGAAGCATTGCAGCGCCTTCGCTACCTGATCGTGGCGCTGCCGGTCCTGGCCTATTCCCTCGTCGTCGCACTCCTGTGGGGGTATCCCATCAGCCGCGAACGCCAGCAGGAGATGCGCGCCATCATCGAGCAACGGGAGGCGCTGGCAGCCGACCGGTCGTAAGCGCGAGCGCGAATGGAGACCGTGAGGCAACGAAAACCGGCAATTCCCGTTTTGACGCCCCGGGCCATCGTCGGCTACGGCGCGCCTACCACAGCATCCGGCCCTGCAACTGCACGGCCCGCTCCGGCGGCTCGATGCCGCCGGGGCTGTCGCGCCGGCCCGCTTCGAGCCCGAACCGCGCGTGCGCGCCGGCGTCGAGCTCCAGTCCGAACCGGACCGCGCTCGAGCCGTCCCCGGCGTCCGCCGCCAGGTACGGGCGCCACAGGGCGCGCCCGGCGCGTCCCGCAATCCCGTAACCGAACTCGGCCGTGTGGCGCTGCGACCCCGGCATCGCGCCGCCGCCGCGGCCCAGCCCCGCGGCGCTCTCGGCCGTCCACAGCGACCGCACGCCGCTGTGCGCCGCGCCCCAGGAGGAGCCGAGCCGCATCGACAGCCCCTGGCCATCGCGCCCGGGCCGGTAGTTCACCGAACCGCTGAAGCCCCATTCCCGGTATTCCGCGTCCTGGTGCGCGGCCAGGCCCCGGACGTCGGCCCGCGCCTCCAGCGGCCCCCGCGCGTAGCCGAGGCCCGCGCCGATCTCGAGCCCCGCGCCGGTCTCGGCGTCCCCTGTGTCGTAACGCAACCCCGCCTCCAGCGTCGGCCTGAGCTCCGCCCCGCCCGGCAGGCGCAACGAGCCCGAGCCCTCCAGCAGCACCCGCGCCCGGCCCGTGGCGCCGTGCGCCGCGATCAGGCCCGGCGCGCCCTCCGAGGCCGTGTCCGTCAACCGCGCGTCGGCGCGCACCGCCAGTTCGAACGTCCCGGCCCCGCCCGCGCGCGCGCTCAGCGCCGCGCGCCCGCCGAACGCCGCGAACCGGCTGCCCAGGTCCGCCCCGATGGGGCTGTCCGCGCCCGACGGCGTCAGGCTCAACTCGCCCGCGCCGTAGCCGAGCGCGCCCCACACCCCGGCGCGGGAGTTCAGATCGAACCGCGCGTACGGATGCAGGCTCGCGAGACGGCTCGTCACCGCGCCGCCCTTCAGTTCCGGGTGGCGGTACGCGCCGGCGCCCTCGGAGAACGACAGCGCCACGCCCGCCCGCCAGCGCGCCCCGCGGCTGTCCGCGCCCAGCAGCGCCGTGACCGCCTCGCCCTCCACCGACAGCGGCCCGGCCGCGCCGCCGAACCGGCTCGAGGCCGTCTCGCCCCAGGCCGCCCAGTCGCCGAACGGGCCGGCGGGCTTCGCGTCGGCGCCGGCGTTCGGGCTGTAATGAAAGGAACTGCCCATGAGCACGCCGCGCAGCCCGGCCCGCCCGCCGTGTCCGAGCAGCGCGCGGCCCCGGCGGTACCAGCGCGCCCAGCCGGCGTCGCCGGCCGCGCCCGCGGCGGTGTCCAGCATCGCGCCGAAACCGCCGCCCGAGAACTGTCCGCCGGGCACAGGGCCCGCCGCCGGAGCGCCGCCGAAGGCCGGAGCGCCGCCAGGCGCAGGCGAACCGACAGGCGCAGGCGCGCCGACAAGCGCCGCCGGACCGCCGAAGGCCGCCGGACCGCCAGGCGCACCGCCGAAGGCCGCCGGACCGCCGGGCGCACCGCCAAAGGCCGCCGCACCGCCGGGCGCACCGCCGAAGGCCGCCGGACCGCCAAAGGCCGGCTGCCGTTCGCCGGCGCGTTCGCCGCCCGGCCGCGCCGATGGCGCGGGCGCCGGGTTCCGCCGCGCACCGGGTCCGGAATCGCCGCCGCCGTCCCGCCGCAGCCACCCCTCCACGCGCTGTCCGCCCAGGGTGAGATGCGTCTCCCGCGCACCGCCGCGCAACCGCCGCCCGATGGCCCCGATCGCGTGGTCCGCCGAGGCGCGCCCGAACCGCGCGAGCCACGCCCCGGGCATCGGGTCGGAATTGCGGATCCGGCCCGTGGCATAAGCGGTCTCAAGGCGCGGGGCGGCCTCTCCCCGCGGGTTGGAGAGCCGGAGCACGAACGTCTCCACGCCCTCGTCGATCGCGTCGTCGAGGATGGCCACGCGCACCGTCAACCGCGTCTCGCCCGGCGCGAACAGCAGCGTGCCCGAGGCGGCCTCGTAGTCCTGGCCCGCCGCCGCGGTGCCGTCCCCGGTGGCGTAGTCCACCGCCGCCAGCGCGTCCGCCGCCCGGTCCAGCGTCACCGCGAACTCCAGCGCCGCGTCGCCCTCCGCCGCCTCGCCGTCCGCGACCCGGATCCGCACCGGATCCTCCTCCGGCGGCGGGTCCACGACCACCAGCTCCGGCCCGTCGACATACGGCTCCTCGACATAGGCCGAAACCACGATGAGGGGCGCCGGCGCCGGCACGCACAGCGCCGCCGACGCCTCCAGCCCGCCGGGCGGGATCGCCACGTCGCGCCCCCCGGACGGGACCGGGGACTCGCAGTCCGGGCCCCACCGCGCCCACCCGGTGCCCGCGATCATGGTGAACCCCACCACCACCCCGTGCTCGGCCGGGCGGTCCAGGCGCGCGGTCACCGTCGTGACCCCGCCCTCCACGCCGAGGGCCGGGTCCGCGCTCAGCGTCAGCGCGGCCGGCGGGCTGCCGCCCCCCACCGGGACCGAAACGCCCGCCACCGCCTCCAGCGAGCCGGGGAACCCCGCGGTGACCGCGAACGTGCGCCCGGCCGCGCCCTCCAGCGCGCACAGTTGCGCCGCGGCCTCGCGCCCGCCGGCGGGGATGATGACCGAGGTGGCGGTCTCGTAGTCGCACGACGGGCCCCAGCGCGCGTAATCGTCCCCGGCCCGGAACCACAGCTCCGTGGCGCCGGCCGCGGGCACGCCCAGGTGCGCGGTCACCGTCACCGCGCCGCCCGCGGTCAGCGCGGACGGGTCCACGCTCAGCGTCAGGCCGGAGGATCCGAAGGACCCGGGGGTTCCCGGGGTTCCCGGGGTTCCCGGGGGGCCCGGAAACCCCGACGGCGCCCGCGGAACGCCGCTGACGGCGTCCCAGGCGAAATACTCCCAGCCGCCGCCGTCGGCGACCCCCACCTTGCGCACCCGCACGTCGTAGGACGTGCCGTTGACCAGCCCCGAGATGGCGTGGGACCGGGCCCGGATCTCGTCGGCGCACACCCAGCCGGTGGCCGGATCGCCCGAGGCGGCGTCGGAGTCGGGCGCCGCGGACGCCTTCCAGCACACCGTGTAGTACGACGGCACCGGGCCGTAGGGCGCCTTCCAGGTCAGCGCCAGCCCGCCGTCGCGCGCCGCCGCCGCCAGGTCCCGCGGGGCCGTGGCCGGCAACCTGTCCCGGTCGTATATCTCCACCTCGGACGAGCCCGACAGGCCCGCGTAGGGGCCCTCCGCGGCCGGCCGGCCCGCCACCGTCCCCGGAGGCAGCGGCGAGCCCAGCGACACCGTGAACGTCTCGTCGTCCCGGTCCTCGTCGCGCACCGTGGCGATCTCGGCCGTGCCGGAGATCTTGCCGGCCGGGATCGTGATGGACGGGGGCGAGAGCGGCCCGTAGTCCCCGGCCTCCGCCGTGCCCGCGGTCACCGTCACCGGTATCACCGCGTCGGCCTCCAGCCGCCGGGACAGGAGCGCGCGCACCGTGACCGTCCCGCCCTCCACCGGGAAGGCCGGATCGGCCAGGAGGTAGACCCGCGGGGCGTCGCCGTCCGCGGGGGCGCCGCCGTCCGCGGGGGGTTCGCCGTCCAGGATCGTCACCGTCACCGAGTCCGGCGCGCCCGCCGACACCGACGGGGGCAGCGTGCCCAGCGACACCGTGAAGGTCTCGTCGTCGGTGTCGTCGTCCCGCGCGGTGGTGACCGTGCCCGTGCCGGAGGTGGAACCGGCGGCGATGACGATGCTCGTCAGCGCGCCGAAGTCGCCGGGCTCCGCCGTGCCCGCCGTCAGCGTCACCGGGACCGACACAGCGGCGCTCTTCGCCGCGGACAGCGTCGCCCTCACGGTCACCGGGGAGCCCTCCGCCACCGGGTTCGGCGCCGCCGACAGCGAGACCGCGGGGTTCCGGGCGTCGTTGTCCTGGATGCTCAGCGTGAGCGTGTTCGAGGTCAGCGCGGGGTTGGTGCTCGCGGCGCTGAGCACGAGCGTCTCGTCGGACTCCTCCGCGGCGTCGTCGACGATGGTCAGGGTCACCCTGCCCGAGGTCTGCCCCGCGGCGATGGTGAGGGTCGTCGCCGACAGCGTGTAGTCGGCGCCGGCGCCGCTGCCCGTGGCCGTGCTGGCGCTGCCGACGCTGAGCGTCACCGCCGTGCCGCCCGCGGGCGCCGCCGCGTTGAGCCGCGCCGTGATGAACCTCGCCGCACCGCCTTCGCCGGGCCGCGCGTCCACCTCCAGCGTCAGCGCGGTGGGGGCAGTGACGGCGGCCACGGGCGTGCCCGTGCCGGCCGCCCAGGGGCCGCCGCCGGCCGCGTTCACGGCCTGCACCCGCACCGTGTAGGCGACCCCGTTGGTCAGGCCCGTGATCGCCGCGGCCGTGCCCGTGCCGCTGTGGCCGGCATCCGCGTAGCCGGTGTCGGGGTCGCCCGTCACGCTCAGGCTCGAGGCGTCGGAACGGCGGTACTGCACCGTGTAGCCGCTCACCGTCCCCGACGGCGCCGTCCACGACAGGTCCAGCTTGCCGTCGCCCCCCGTCACGCCGAGGCCCGCCGGCGCCGCCGACGGCGCCGCGAGCTTGTTGAGCACCACCCGGTAGGTGGTGCTGGTCTCCGCGGTGTCGTCGGAGACGGTCACCGACACCCAGGTCGCCCCGCTCGCGGCCAGGGTCACCGTCTTCGACGTGCCCGAGGAGGCGAGCGCGGACCCCTGCTGGGTCAGGATGCTGTCGAAGTCCGGCGTCGCCGAGGCGACCGTCGTCTCGACGTTGTGCCCCTCGATCCAGGTGGGGGTGACCGAGGCGCTGGCGGCCGAGACCGCCACGGTCCCGGTGTAGCTCGTCGTGCTCGTCTTGAAGGCCGGGCTCAGCGTGACCGCGCTGCCGCCCACCGTCAGCGACAGCCCGACCAGGCTGTCCCGGGTCGCCTCGTCGTCCCGGACGGTCACCGTCACCGAGTTGGGCGTGCCCGCCGACACCGACGGGGGCAGCGGCGTGCCCAGCGACACCGTGAAGGTCTCGTGGTCGGCGTCGGTGTCCTGCGCCGTGGTGATGTCGGCGGCGCCCACGGTGAACCCCTGGGAGACGGTGATGCTGGTCAGCGTGCCGATGTCGCCGGCCTCCGCCGAGCCCCGCGTCACCGTCACCGGGATGACCACGTCGCTGCCGAGCGCCGCGGACAGCGTCGCCACGATCGTCGCCGCCGAGCCCTCCGCCACCACCGGGTTGTCGTTCTCGGCCGAGAGCGAGACCGTGGGGGTCGAGGCGGGCGGGGTCGTGCCCGAGGCCGCCCGCGTCACCGTCACGGTGTAGGTCCGCTTGGTCGTGCCGTCCTCGGCCGTCACCTCGACCTTGATCGCGTTCGCGCCCTCCGAGAGCGCGATCGCCGAGCTCTCCGTGCCGCTGGTCACGGCGGTCAGGCCCGTCCCCTTGCCGACCTTGATGGAAGCGCCGGTGTGCGCCTTCGTCGGCGTCAGCTTCACATGCGTGATGCTGTTCGCCACCGAGGCGGTGTACGAGGTCGTCGTCGCCGAGAAGGTCGACGGGGTCAGCGCGAGCGCCGAGAACGTGCCCGTCGCGCTCGTGTGGTTCTTCGCGGTCAGGGCGCTCAGGCTCGCGTCGGTGGACTGGGTCGCGGTCGCCCGCGTCACGGTGACGGTATAGGTCTTCTTCGTGGTGCCGTCCTGCGCCGTGACTTCGACCTTGATGGCGTTGGCGCCCACGGAAAGGGCGATGGCGTCGCTTGCCGAGCCGCTGGTCACCGCCGAGAGGCTCGTCCCCTTGCCGACCTTGATGGAAGCGCCGCTGTGCGCCGTCCTTGGCGTCAGCTTCACGTGCGTGACGCTGTTCGCCACCGACGCGGTGTAGCTCTCGGTCTCCGCGACGAAAGTGCCGATCGACAGCGCGGTGGAGAAATCGCTGCCGTCGGTGCTGCTGTGCGCCGTCAGCCCGTTCAGCCGGGCGTCCGCGGAGGAAGCCGCCTGCGGCGTGACGGTCTGCGTCGCGCTCCAGGCGCTGCACCCCTTCCCCGTATTCGTGGCGGGGACGGCGGACTTGCAGGCGCGGATGCGGAGCTGGTACTCGACCCCGTTGGCGGCAAACCCCCCTTGCTTGGTCAAAAAGCTGCTCGTGGCCGTGGCCGAAGTCACGGCCCACGAGGACGGGAACCCCCCCTCCGAAACCTTGCCGATGCCGATTTCATAGCCGGCAGTGGCGCCCGCCGACGCCTCCCAGTTGACGTCGATGCGGTCGTCCCCCGCGGTCGCGACGAAGTTCGCCGGCGTCGCCGGCGAGCTGGACGGCGTGGTGGCGGTCACGGCGGTGGTTTGTGCGCTGCAGCCGGTTGCCGTCAATCTCCAGTCGCCGGTGGGGCAGGCACGTATGCGGACGCGGTATTTTTCTCCGGGCGCGATGATGAAACCGGCTTCTTCAGGCAAGCCTGCGCCCGTGTACGGCGCGACTTGACCCCAAAAGCTCAACACCCCGGTCGAGACCCTTTCGACGTAAATGGTGTACGAGCCGGCGCCTTGAACGGCGGTCCATGTCGTCTCGATCTTGTCAAGGTGCGCTGTCACGGTCACGCCGGTGGGCACCGCCAACGCCCGCGTCACGGTGACGGTGTAGGTCCGCTTCGTCGTGCCGTCCTGCGCCGTCACCTCGACCTTGATGGCGGTGTCGGTGCCCGCCGCGCCCAGCGCGATGGCCGTGCTCTCCGTGCCGCTGGTCACGGCGGTCAGGCTGGTGCCCTTGCCGACCTTGATCGAGGCGCCGGTGTGCGCCTTCGTCGGCGTCAGCTTCACATGGGTGACGGTGTTCGCCACCGACGCGGTGTAGGCGGTCGTGGACGCCGAGAACGTCGACGGGCTCAGCGCGAGCGCCGAGAACGTGCCCGTCGCGCTCGCCGCGCTCTTCGCCGTCAGGGCGCTCAGGCTCGCGTCGGTGGACTGGGTGGCCCCCTTGACCGCGCCGTTGACGCGGATCTTCAACTCGATCGTATTGGTCCTCCAGGAAGTGCCGGAACGGCCGTGGCGCGTGTCCCCGATGCTCCAGCCCGATGCGCTGCCCGTATCCTCGTTGTTGGTCCTCGTGGTCCGCAGCGACCCGGTGGTGGCGCCGCTCTCGTAGACGACCGCGAAATACGAGGTGCTCGCGTCGAGCGACGTGTTCGGCGGCGCGTCAAAGGCGGCCGCGCCCACCCCGACCGTCGACGGGACCGTGAGGCCCGCGAGCTTCTGGTCCGGAGCGCCGGCGCCGGTCGCCGACCACAGCTCCGCCCGCAGGTTCGCCGGCGTGCCCACCGCGGCGGCGAAGTCGATCTCGATGCTCGCCAGCGTGTAGCCGGCGGCGGCGCTTCCGGTCGTGAACTTCTGGGCGACCGGATTGCTGCCGATGGCGAGGGTGGTGGTGAACGTGGTCTGCCCGAGATTGCTCACCAGCGCGTTGGCGGAGGCGGGCGCGGCGGTGGAGGTGTCGGCGATGGTTATCGTCGCCTTCTCGCTCGCGCGGACCACCGTGTAGGGCTCGCCGGTGACTTTCTGCAGGAACCAGGTCGCGGTCTCGGCGCCCTCCGTCGTCCCGTCCGCCACCGCGGCGAGCGTGAAGGTCGCGGTCGTGGCGTTGGCCGGCAGCGCCAGCATCCGCGAGCCCGCGCGCCCGGTCAGCCCGCCGAAGGTGTAGTCCTCGGGAGGGTTGGCCGAGCTGGGGGTGGTCGCCAGGACGGCGACCCTGCTGGCCGCGGTCAGCGCGGGCGAGATGTTCACCGTCAGCGTGACGCTCGCGCCCTCGTTGACGCTGTAGGTCGTCGAGGCGAAGCTCACCTGCGGGGTCGCCGGGGTCGTCGAGGCCGACCGGGTCACGGTGACGGTATAGGTCCGCTTCGTGGTGCCGTCCTCGGCGGTGACCTCGACCTTGATCGCGTTCGCGCCCTCCGAGAGCGCGATCGCCGAACTCTCCGTGCCGCTGGCCACCGCCGTCAGGCTGGTGCCCTTGCCCACCTTCAGCGTCGCCTTGCCGGTGGCCTCCACCGTGGGCGTCAGCTTGACGTGGGTGATGCCGTTGGCCACGGTGGCGGTGTAGGCGAGGGTCGCCTTGGCGAAGGTCGCCGGGCTCAGCGCGAGCGCGGAGAACGTCCCCGTCCCGCTCGTCGCGCTCTTCGCCGTCAGGGCGCTCAGGTTGGCGTTGGTGGACAGCGCGGCCCCCCTGGCCGAGCCGTTGACGCGGATCAGCCGGGTCTCGGTCCAGGTCGACCAGCCGCTCGGGGGGTTGCCGCCGCTGCCCGCGCCGAAACGGCTCGTGTCGTCGACGCTCCAGCCGGCCGCGGCGCCGCTGTCCTCGTTGTCGCTGGCCGTGTTCAGGATCTGGAATTGCATGTTGGTGGCGGGGGACCGGCTCGCGGCGCCGCCGATGACGAAGTAGTAGGTGGTGTTCGCCGCGAGCCGGGTGCCCGCCGGCGCCGCGAAGACGATGTTGGCGGGGGTGGCGCCGCTGGCCGTGATGGTGGCCGGCACCGTCAGGTCGGCGAGCTTCGCGCCCGGGTTGCCGGTGACGTCCGACCAAAGCTGCGCCCGGAGCTCGCCGGGTGCGGCCTCGGACTGGTTGGTGCGCGCCTCGATGCTGGTCAGCGTGTAGCCGGCCGTGTGGCTCCCGGTGGTGAACGCCTGGGCGTGCCACCGGTTGGCCCACACCCGGCCCCCGCCGGCGGCCGCGGTCTGCCCGACGGTGCTCACCAGCACGTCGGCGGAAGCGGGCGCGGGAAGCGCGAGCGCCGCGGCCGCCAGCAGCGCGGCGGGCAGGAGGGCGCGGAGGCGCGGGAGCCCGGTGCGCGGGCGGAGGGATCCGGCGGGCGCGCCGGGCAGGCCGCGGAGGCGGCGGGGCGGGGCGGTCACCGCGCGGGCGCGGCGCCCCCGGCTGGCGGGCCGGGCCACGGGGTCATGCCCCGGGCGGGACGCACGAGCGCGGCGCTCGGCTCGGCTCGGCTCGGCTCGGCTCGGCTCGGCTCGGCTCGGCTCGGCTCGGCTCGGCTCGGCTCGGCTCGGCTCGGCTCGGCTCGGCTCGGCTCGGCTCGGCTCGGCTCGGCTCGGCTCGGCTCGGCTCGGCTCGGCAATTATAACCGAATTCCAAACCGGGATTGTCACGGATTCATTGGCATTCATGCTCGATTCCACCGCCGCACTTTTCCGCCTCTGGCGGACTCGCGCATATTCGCCGCAAATCGCGGCATTGTCAATCGGAGGGTCGCGCTGACGAACCCTGGCGCTATGCCAGACAATCCCTGAACGACGCGGCCATGTCCTTGAGCAGGTTGAAATACAGGTCGGGGCCGCCGTCCAGTTCCGCGCCCAGCGGATCGACCGTGCCCAGCCGTGCCGAAGTTCCTTCGGTGATGACGCCGGCAAGCCGGGAATCGAACTGGGGATCGGTCAGCACGCAGACAACGTCGAGGTCGCTGACCAGGCCCCTCAACGCCATGATCCGCCGCGCGCCGGGCGGACGGTCCGGCGAAACCAGGGCAGCCCCGGCCGCGATCAGGCCAAAGCGGCTCTCGAAGTAGTGGAAAGCGTCGTGAAGCACGATGAACGGCCGCCCCCGCACGCCGTCCATATCCGCGTCGATCCGCTCGAGCAGCGCGTCCAGCCGGCCGATCGCCGCCTCGGCATTCGCCGCATAGGTGGCGGCATTGCCGGCATCCGCCGAGGACAGCGCATCGGCGATGGCGCGCACCATGGTTCGGGCGTTCACCGGATCCAGCCAGACGTGCATGTCCAGCGTTTCGCCCTCAAGCGCTTCCTCGCTGCCCTCCCCCTCGTGATCGTGCCCCTCGAAGGTTTCACCCTCCCGCAGCGGCAGCCGCATCAGTCCGTCGATCTCGAACAGCCTGACCACCCGGGCGTTGCGGCCCAGTGTATCGATGGAACCGGCGAGCGAGGACTCGAGCGCATCCCCGATCATGAAGATGATCTCCGCGTTCTGAATGTCGCGGGCATCGGACGGCCGCAGGCTGAAAGCGTGCGGGGACGTCGCGCCCTGGATAATGAGGTCCGGTTCGCCGGCGCCGAGCATGACCGCGGCAACCAGAGAGTGTACCGGCTTGATCGAGGCAACGACCCGTACGGCCGCACCCGCTTCAGACGTGGCGGCGAACGCAGACACCAAACACACGATCGTCAACGTCAGACGGCGAACGTCCCTACGTATTCCCTGCAATGGGCTGTAGCCGTAAACACCGAAAACGACCGATTCGGCGAAACGGCTCCCGAAATTGCCCATCCACAATCTCCTTTTCGCGAAACTGCCTGCCCCGGCAACCCGTGACAAAAGTCCAGCCGTGCAATATAGCATCTGACGCACGGTGGCGGGCCGGCACCGTAGCCTGTCGATAGCCGTTCAACGCGCCGCCGGGGTCGTTGCGGCAGGAACTTGCGCACCATAGACTAGCGTTTTTGCGGCGGAGCACCCTACGCTGTCCGATCCACTCCTCGTTGCCAGCGACATCGGCATCAAGCGCGATGAACGCTGGATTATCCGGCATGTCGACCTGACCGTAAACCGGGGCGACCTGGTGTGCGTGATCGGCGCCAACGGCGCCGGCAAGACGACCTGCGTCAAGGCGGTGCTGGGACTTATCGAACTCACCGAGGGTACGGTCAGGCGCGCACGGTCGCAGAGAATCGGATACGTCCCGCAACGGCTCACTCTCGGTCATACACTGCCCCTGACGCTGAGGCGCCTGATGACGCTCACCGGAAGGTACTCGGCCGAGAAGGTAGACGCCGCCCTCGCCGCCGTAGGATTGGAACGCCTCGGTAATCCGCAGGTCGCGACCTTGTCCGGAGGTGAGTTTCAACGGCTGCTGCTCGCCCGGGCGTTGATACACCGGCCCGATCTTCTGGTGCTGGACGAACCCGCCCAGGGCGTGGACATGGCAGGAGCGGAGTTGCTCGACGAACTCGTCGACGAAATCCGCCAGAGCTTCGGCTGCGGTGTATTGATGATTTCACACGACGTCAAGGATGCCGAAGCCAAGGCCGACAGTTTTGTCGTGCTGGTACCCCACGAACACGATCCGGGCTACATGACGGAGGATGCCGCCAACGCTGCGGACCGCCATCGCAACCACCGCGGCCACGGCCATAACGCGCCCTGAGTCATGTTCGACGATTTCCTGGTTCGCGCCCTGCTGGCAGGCATCGGCCTGGCGCTCGTGACCGGGCCGGCCGGCTGCTTCATCGTGTGGCGCCGACTCGCCTATTTCGGCGAAACCATTTCCCACTCCGCACTGCTCGGCGTGGCGCTCGCGATCCTCTTCGATTTCGATCTGACCATCGGCATATTCGTCGTCGCCTCCGCGGTCGTGCTGGCGATGTTCTGGCTCGAACGCCGCGACACGCTGCCCACGGACACGCTGCTGGGCCTTCTGGCCCACGGCGGCCTCGCCGTCGGCCTGGTGACCCTTTCCTTCTTTCCCAACATGCGCATGGACCTGCAGGCGTTGCTCTTCGGGGACATACTCTCGGTATCGCGCACCGATCTGGCGCTGATCTGGATCGGCGGCGCGCTCGCCCTGGGCGTGCTGTGCCTGATCTGGCGGCCGCTGCTGGCGGCGACCGTGAGCCCCGACCTTGCCAAGGTCGCCGGCATGAACCCGGAGCGCGCGCGGCTGATATTCGGAATCTTTCTGGCCGGGGTCATCGCCGCGGCCATCAAGGTCGTCGGCGTATTGCTGATCGTCGCTCTGCTGATCATACCTGCAGCGACCGCTCGCCGATTCGCCTCCAGTCCGGAACGCATGGCAGTTGGCGCTGCCGTCGCGGGGATCGTCGCAGTCGCCGGAGGGCTTCTCGCTTCGGCCAATTTCGATACTCCGTCGGGCCCCTCCATTGTGGTGGTCGCGCTGGCGTTGTTCGTGGTCACGCGATTACGCTTTTCCCGTGCGGCGGACAGCGATCGCTGACAGGGACTGTTTTCTTCCGGCAGTGCTTTAGCTACATTTCGGACTCGGGAATTCGATCAATACTCAAGGAGACATTTCATGGGCAACCCAACGGCAGGTTTCGAGCCGAAACCGATGAAGATAAGCGTATTGACCGCCGCGTTGCAGGAACTGACGCCCCGCGAAAAGCGCGACCCCGATCCTGACCTGGCGATCGAGGAATGGCTGCAGTTCTCCAGGGACATCGGATCGCCCTTCATCGAGTTGTCGACCGCACTCCACCCGAGCGTCAGCGACGTCCCGGCCGAAGCCATGCTGGATCCGGTCGCCAATACGCTGGACCTGCGCGAACCGTTCGACAACAGGCGAGCCGAGCGCGTCAAGACGGCAATGAAGGAGACCGGCGTCGGTCTGTCGGACCTGGCCTATTTCGACAACATGCTGGTCGCCGACGACGAGGCCCGCCGTTTCAAGCACGAATTCATGTTGCGCGTATTCGATGCAGCCGTATTGCTGGAAACGGATGCGGTGTGCGGTTTCGTCGGGCGCAACTATGACCTCGAAATGGACCCGAATCTCGAGATGTTCGAGCAGGTGTTCATTCCCCTGCTGAAGGAAGCCAGGGCGCGGGGACTGACCTATCGCGTGGAGCAGTGCCCGATGCCGGGATGGACGGCGCTGGACCGCTGGCACAACAACATCGCGTACGCGCCCGGGCCGTGGATCGCGCTGCACCGCATCTGCGAGAAGCACGGCGTGGGCGATCAGTTCCGGATTCACTACGATCCGTCCCACTCCGTACTGATGGGACAGGATACGCGGTCGATGTTCCAGTACCTCAAGGACGAGGGCTACGACTTCCTGATCGACGCCTTCCACGTGAAGGGGCAGGTCGTCGATTCCCGGGGCGTGTCGGGGTGGGGCTACGGCGGGCAGACGATGGAGCGCGGCGACTGGGCGGGCGATGCCCCGTCGGGCAACCCGGCAGACCAGCTCAACGCCTGGAAGAAGCAGATCGTGCTGTGCGAGCACGAACTACCCGGCACGGCGCGTCACGATCCGCTGGCCTATCTGCAGAACCGTACTGTCGACTGGCTCGATCACCAGCTTGCGGCCCGCGAACTGCTCGATATCGACCCGGCCGAAACCTACCTGGTCGTCGAGCACGAATACCCGCCTGCCAGGATCCAGAACAAGGACGAACTGGCGCCGATCCTCGAAGGCTCCGTCGCCTTCACCAGGGCCATCGACGAGGCCGCGGCCGCGATGTATGCGCTGCAGAACGAGGTCATGGCATCCCAGGGGATACCCGTGCAGGGCGTCGGGCGGGAAGCGTACCGGTCGTGATCGTCCGCGATGCGCTGAGGTAGCGTGCCGGTCGCGGTCGCCGCTGGTGCGCCGAGTTGGCTTACCGGCGGCAAACCGCGCGGGGCTTTACAGATCGCCCCCCGTCCGGCGATCACGCCCGATTCAGAATCTGCTCCAATGCTGCGTAACTGCGCCGGATTGTCGTTTCCGGATCGGGCGGGTTGTCATGCTCGACGAAAGCGTAACGGACGCCGGTGTCATTGCGGTCGAATAGCGACGCAAATTCGATGACGCCATCGCCCACATCGGCCATTTCGCCTCCGTTGTCCATGTCCTTGACGTGCCAGAGCGTAAACCGGCCGGGATAGCGCTCGAAATACTCCAGTTCCGACCGCCCTGCGGCGCGAATCCAGTACAGGTCGAGCTCGAACTCGACCAGCGCTGGGTCCGTCTCGTCCAGCAGCACGTCGTATGGAACCTGTGCGCCGGCGGACTCGAATTCGAACGCATGGTTGTGATAGGCGAACCGAAGGCCGGCGCCATCGCAGGCCTCACCCCAGGCATTGAACTGCCCGGCCATTCGATAGTAGCCATCCAGGGAGGCGCGCGATTCGGGGTTGATGGCGGGCAGGACCAGGTATCGATGCCCCAGAATCAAGGCCGACTCGATGGCGGCGTCCAGGTTCTCCACCATATCGGTCTGCGAAAGATGCGTTGCCGGCGCCGCGAGGCCCAGGTCGTCGAGCATGAGTCTCAACTCACTGGCGGGATAGCCGTAGTAGCCGGCGAACTCCACGTGTCGGTAACCGATGCCGGCAACGAGCGCCAGCCCCGAAGGCACATCGTCCCGCATCAGGCGGCGAATCGTGTATAGCTGCAGTCCCGGGCCGAGGCCGGTCCCTCCGTTGTCCTGAGCTCGCAGTGGCACGACACCGCCAAAACCGGTTGCCACAGCACCCGCAACAAAGCCGCGTCGATTCATGCTTTACCTCCCGGTCCGATCGTGCCGTTCGCCAGTCATACGATCAGCGGTGCGATGATACCGATCCAGAATAGCCTTCGGCAGTGGTAGCCATCCGTCGCGCGTGCATCGTCATTCATCTGTTGCTTCCTGAATTGACGGTTGCTGGTTATTGGAGCCCGGCGATCATTCCCGCGACACTTTCGTCCACTTCTCGCCCGACCGGTCATTGCGGATGATCGCGTCGATGAACGCGAGTCCGGAGACGCCCTCGTCGATCGTGGGATAGTCGTGGAGAGGGTCGTGCGCCTCGCCGGCCTCGTGCGCGGCGACGGCGCAGGCGAAGTTGCGGTAGATGTTGGCGAAGGCCTCGAAGTAGCCTTCGGGATGGCCGCTCGGTGTGCGCATGTGCGCGTGGGCGGCAGCGCTCAGGTAGCCCTGATCGACGCCGGCGCGCAGCCTGCGCGCCGGCTCGCCCTGTCGCTTCAGCCACAGCGTGTTCGGCTCCTGCTGGTGCCATTCCAGCCCGCCCGATTCGCCGTACACCCGGATATTGAGGTTGTTCTCCTCGCCGCTGCAGACCTGGCTGGCCGTCAGCACGCCCTTCGCGCCGCCCTCGGTCCGGAAGAGCACAGCGCCATCGTCGTCCAGCCTGCGGCCCTCGACAAAGATCGTCAGATCCGCGCACACCTCGGCGATGAGATCGCCGGTAATGTACTCGGCCAGCGTCGCGGCATGGGTGCCGATATCGCCCATGCAGCCGGATGGGCCTGACCGCTCAGGATCGGTGCGCCAGTCGGCCTGCTTCTGCCCCGTCGCCTCCAGCAGCGTCGACAACCAGCCCTGGGGGTATTCCACGTAGATCTTTCTGAGTATGCCCAACTCGCCCTGCGCAACCAGATCACGGGCTTCCTTGACGAGCGGGTAGCCCAGGTAGGTGTGGGTCAGTCCGTAAAGCCCATCCGCCGACTCTACAGCCGACTTGAGTTCGAGGGCTTCGGCCAGGTCCCGAGTCGCGGGCTTGTCGGAAATCACGTGATACCCGGCCTCAAGCGCCGCCCTGGCGATTGGCAGGTGGACATCGTTCGGAGTGACGATGGAGACCAGCTCCATGCGCCCGTCCGCGGGACGCTGGCGCTCCCGGTCGAGCATTTCCTGCCAGGAATCGTATGCCCGCCGTGGATCGAGAAACAGGGACTTGCCCGTCTCACTGGAGTTCTCCGCGGAACGGCTGAACGCGCCGCACACGAGTTCGATCTGCCCATCCAGGGCCGCGGCCTTGCGGTGCACGTCGCCGATGAACGCGCCGGCGCCGCCGCCGACCATACCCATGCGGACTCTCCTGCTCATTGCCATCGCATTCTCACTTGCCGGTTACGCGGGATCGACCTGGCGATACGCGGCGATCAGATCCCATACTTCCTGTTCCGATGTCGAGCGCCACGGCAGATGCTCCATGCCGAGCACCATGTTCCCGTCCTTCCCCTTGATGTGTTCGAAGATGTTGCGGTAGTTCATCTCCCCGGTCGTCGGCGCCCCGCGGCCGGGATTGTCGCCGACCTGGAAATACGCGATGTGCTCCCACGCCATGTCGATGTTGGGGATGATGTTCCCTTCGGTGATCTGCTGGTGATACATGTCGAAGAGGATCTTGCAGGCGCGGCTGTCCACGGCGACACACAGTTCGTACGCCTGGTGGATATGGGTGAGAAACGCGTGCGGGTGATCGGTCAGCCGATTCAGCGGCTCCAGAACCATGACGAGGCCGTGGGGCTCGAAAATCTCGGCGCCGCGCCGCAGACCCTCCACCACGTTGGCCATCTGGTACCCGTGCGGCAGCTTGAGATCGTAAGCGCCGGGTGCGACGGTCATCCAGGTCGCATTGGCGCGCCCGGCGACGTCGACCGCCTGCCGGATCTGCGCGAGAAACCTTTCGAGTTCGCCACTGTCTCCGGAAGCAAGCGTCACCTCGTCCAGGTTCCCCGAGGCTACGAATACGCCCATGGTGATGCCCAGGTCGGCCATCTCCTGTCCATAGCGCTCCTGCTCCGCCACCTCGCGGTCCTTGAACCGGTTGTCCTCCCAGGCGTGGAATCCCTGCTCCGCCGAGAACTCCAGTTGCGCAATGTAATCGTCGCCCGCTACTCCCGCGAACATGTCCGGGTGCGGGGCGAACTTCATTCCGAATCTTTCCGGCCGGCCCTGGGCCGCTGACATCCCCGGCAAGGCGGTCCCGGCTGCCGCCGCGGCGGCGCCGAGTACCAGTTGTCTTCGCGAAATCATCAAGTGGCTACAGCTCGCGTATCCAGATGTTTCGGAAACTCACGGGATTGGCGTGATCCTGCAACTGCAGGGGTTGTTCAAGTGGGTGCGGTTCGTAAGACGGCTCGCCGATGAAGCGCGAGGAACCGGCAATTTCCACGTGATTCTGTACCAGGACACCGTTGTGCACCACGGTCACGTGGGCCGGTGTCGTCAGGCTGCCGTCGTCCGCGAAACGGGGCGCCGTGAAGAAAATATCGTACGACTGCCACTCACCGGGCGGGCGGCTCGCGTTGACCTCGGGAATGTGCTGCTTGTAGATGCTCGCCGCCTGGCCGTTCGAATAGGTGCGGTTTTCGTAGGAATCGAGCACCTGGACCTCGTAGCGATGCTGGATGATGATGCCGCTGTTGCCGCGTCCCTGGCCTTCCCCTTCGATGATCGCCGGGGTCCGCCATTCCACGTGCAACTGGATGTCGCCGAAGGAATCCCTGGTGACGATGTCGCCGGTGCCGCGCACGACCGTGACCGCCCCATCCTCGAGCGACCATTGCACGTCGCTGCCGTCCCTGTGCTGCCACCGGTCGAGACCGGTACCGTCAAAGAGGACGATCGCGTCCGAGGGTGGCGCGCCGCCCGTGCCCGGCGCCACCGCGACGGGTTCGGGCTCCCAGACCTCGGTATCCGCTGGATTGCCGCGAGGGGCCTCCTGAGCAAAGGCAAGCGCGGCCAGACTGAAACAGAACGTCGCGCAACTTATCCGGAAACAGAAATCGTTCATGGTTCTTGCCCTGATTTTGGAGCCGCCCCGTGCAGTTCCGGTTTTTTCTTCAATTGGCATGCCGGTGAAGGATGGAAATATACTACGACCGGTTTCCGCAAGCACACGGGTTTCCGGAAAGCGTGGAGTTCGACGCGATCGTAATCGGTTCGGGCGTTACCGGGGGCTGGGCCGCGAAGGAGCTGTGCGAAGCCGGCCTGAATACCCTCATGCTCGATCGCGGCCGGATGGTCGAACACCGGCAGGACTACCCGACCGAGGGTCGCGGCGCCTTCGAGTTGCCGTACCGGAACAATTGGCCGCCCGGAATGCAGCAGCAATACAGCCGAAACTACACTGCGGGCCCGGACAACCACACATTCTACGCGACGGACGAAGAACACCCCTACGTTTACGACGAGAACAAACCGTTTGACTGGGTACGTCCGGCAGCCGTCGGCGGCAAGTCGCTGGTCTGGGGACGCCAGTCCTACCGCTGGTCGAAGCAGGACTTCGAGGCCAACCGGGCGGACGGGCACGGCATCGACTGGCCCATCCGCTACGACGATATCGAGCCCTGGTACAGCTACGTCGAGAAGACCGTCGGCATCAGCGGCGAGGCGCTCGGCCTGGAGCAGCTTCCCGACAGCGAGTTTCAGCCGCCCATGCCGCTCAACATCGGTGAACGGCGGTTGCGCGATGTGCTCGCACGCGAGTTCGACGGCCGCGTGCTCACGATCGGGCGCGTGGCCAACCTGACCCGGGACATGCCGGAACAGGGCCGAACGCGCTGTCAGTACCGCAATCAGTGCCATCGTGGGTGCTCGTACGGTGCGTATTTCTCGACCCAGGCCGTCACGCTGCCCATGGCCCGGGCCACCGGCAACCTCACCCTTGAAGGCGACCGCGTCGTCGAATCGCTCGAGTATGACGCGGCGGAGCAGCGGGTAACCGGCGTGCGGGTTGTCGATGCACGGACCCGTGAGCGCACGGTCTATCGGGCCCGGCTCGTTTTTCTGTGCGCATCGTGCATTCCCAGCACCCAGATACTTCTGAACTCCAGGAGCGAGGCCATGCCGAACGGCCTGGGCAACCACCACGACGTACTCGGGCGCTACGTCATCGACCATATCTTCGCGGTCGGCGCAACCGGTACCCTGCACGGGCAGTTCGAGGAGTACGTCCTGTACGGGCGCAGGCCCAACGGCATCTACATTCCGCGCTTCCGCAACCTTCCGGGTGAGGAATCCGCGCTGGATTTCGTGCGCGGCTACGGCTACCAGGGCGGAGCGGGACGCAGCCCGCCACGGGACAGCAGCGGTTTCGGCGCCGGCCTGAAACAGCGCCTGCGCGTGCCGGGCCCCTGGGAAGCCTCCCTCTACGGATTCGGCGAAGTGCTGCCCTATCGCGATAATCGCATGCGGCTCTCGGAAACGGCCGTCGATCGCTTCGGCATCCCCCAGATGCAGTTCGATGTCGAATGGCGGCAGAACGAAGCCCGTATGGTGACGGACATCGTCGAGCAGGCCGCCGACGCACAGGCCGTGGAACAGTACGGTGCACCGTTTGCCGGTCTTGCCCCGAACCAACAGGACGCGATCATCTCGCTGGCGGAGCAACGGCAGCTCGACGGCGCCGGCGACACCTTCTTCGACACCGTCAAACAGCTTACGGTCACCGGTTACTACACGTCTGAAATCGGCATGACCGTCGAACGAGTCTACCTGCCGGTCCCCGGGCGCTACGACGGGGAGTATCCCTACGCCGAAGTCGGCAGACTGTTCTCCGGCTGATCCGAATTGTCCCCCACCAAGCGATTGGCACTGGTCGCAGCCCTCTGCGCCGCAGCCTGGACTCATGCCGAAGAGCCGGCACCGGGCGAGCGAATCGTGCTCATCGGAAATGGCCTCGCTCATCGGATGCAGTACTTTCCGCATTTCGAGACCCAACTGCACCGGCAATTCCCGGATGCGGGGGTGGTGCTGAGAAATCTGGGCCGCCCCGGCGATACCCCGGGGTTCCGCCCCCGTGCGTCGCGCGAAACACCGTGGGCGTTTCCGGGCGCCGAACGGTTCCACCCCGAAGTGCTGCATCGGGGCGCGGGACAGTTCCCGAGCCCCGATGACTGGCTGTCCGAGCTTCGGGCCGACACGATATTCGCGTTCTTCGGGTTCAACGAGTCCTTTGAAGGCGAACCGGGACTTGCGAACTTTCGCGCCGAGCTTGCCGCCTTTGCCGAGCACACGCTGTCCCGGTCGTACAACGGCGAGTCGCCGCCCCGGCTGATTCTGGTTTCGCCGATTCCATTCGAGGACCTGTCGGAATCCGTGGCGCTTCCGGACGGGGTCCGCGAGAACGAACGCCTTTCGGCCTATACGGAGGTGATCGCCGCGGTCGCAAGTGACATGGACGTGGAGTTTGTCGACGTCTTCTCGCCCATGCTGAGCCGCTACGAACTCACCGATTCGCCGCTGACCATCAACGGATTCAGCCTGACCGATGAAGGGTACCGGGTATTCGCCACCCTTCTCCGCTCCGCCGTGTACGGCGCGGATGCCTCGGCGGCCAATTCCGGCTCAGGTCCGCTCTACGATGCGGTCAAGGACAAGAACTGGCACTGGCTCAACGACTACGGAATGTTGAACGACGTCCACGTCTACGGACGGCGCGTCGAACCGTTCGGCGTGGAGAACTACCCGGAGGAGATCCTCAAGATCCGCCAGATGACGGCGTTGCGGGACGCCCGCGTTCACGAACTGGCGCAAGGGGCCGACGCTGCGCCGGTGGATGATGAGACGCAGACGCTGGTGCTTTCGGACATCGAGACCAATTTCAATCTGCCCATCGAATTTCTCGACGTGCAGCGTGCGATCGAGAGGTTCGAGCTTCCCGAAGGATTCGAGATCGACTTGTTCGCTTCCGAGTCCGAGTTTCCCGAACTGCGCAATCCGGTGCAGATGTCATTCGATAACCGCGGCCGTCTCTGGGTTGCGGTCGCACCGTCGTACCCCCATTGGCGCCCCGGCGACGACAAACCCGACGACAAGCTCCTGATTTTGGAGGACGCGGACCGCGATGGCCGGGCGGACAGGGTCTCGGTGTTCGCCGACCGGCTTCACCTCCCGTTCGGATTCGAGCTCGCACCCGAAGGCGTCTACCTCGCCCAGCAGCCCAACCTGGTGTTGCTGGCCGACGATGACGGTGACGACAGGGCCGATCGCCGGGAAATCCTGCTGCACGGATTCGATTCCCACGATTCGCACCACGCGATCTCCGCGTTCGCGGCCGATGCGTCGGGCGCCATCTACATGAGCGAGGGAGTGTTTCTGCACTCCCAGGTCGAGACGCCTTACGGCCCGCAACGGGGCGTCGACGGTGGGGTGTGGCGATTCGACCCCGCAACCTGGCGCCTGGAGCGCTTTATCCAGACTTCTTTCTCCAATCCCTGGGGATTCGTGTTCGACGAGTGGGACCAACCGTTCGTCGCCGATGCCTCGCCGGGGGACAACTGGTGGGGCCTGCCGCTGTCGGCCAGAACGCTGCACGGCGGCAAGACCACCAAGTACGCGCAGTTCACGACGCAGCGGGTTCGGCCGACCGCAGGCAGCGAATTCATTTCCTCCCGTCATTTCCCGGATCGATTCCAGGGCGATTACCTGGTCAACAACACGATCGGTTTTCTCGGCACCAAGCAGCATGCGGTGGTGGACGACGGCGCAGGTTACACGGGCGAGCCGCGCCAGGATCTCGTCGTCTCGTCGGATTCGAACTTCAGACCCGTTGCGATCGAAACGGCGCCGGACGGATCCCTGTCCCTCATCGACTGGCACAATCCCCTGATCGGCCACATGCAGCATTCGGCACGGGACCCGAACCGGGACCACGATCACGGCCGGATCTACCGGGTGACCTACCCGGGCCGCGATCTCGTCACGCCGGCGACGGTGGCGGGCGCTCCCGTCGGCGAATTGCTGGACAACCTGACCCTGCCCGAATACCGGAGTCGCTACCGGTCCCGGCGCGAGCTGAGGGGCCGCCCGGCCGAACAGGTCCTTCCGGCCATGCGCGAGTGGGTCGCCGGGCTGCCGACGGACGATCCGGATTACGAACGCCTGGTGCTGGAAGGGCTATGGGTCAGTTGGGCACAGGGCCGGGTCGATATCGAGTTGCTCGAACGATTGCTCGGCGCGCGGGATTTTCGCGCGCGAGCCGCCGCGGTCCGCGTGTTGCGCTACGCGTGGCGGCAGGTGCCCGGCCACCTGGACATGATGCGGCAGGCGGTGCGCGATCCCCACCCGAGGGTTCGGCTCGAGGCGGTCGTCGCCGGTTCGTGGCTCGACGGCGCCGATGGCGCGCAGGTTGCGCTGGAAGGCCTCAAGCAACCGGTCACGCGCTGGATGGGGCGCGCCTATGAAGACGTATTGCGGGTACTCGACGGCAACATCCGCGCGTTGCACGCTGCCGGCCGTGTCGATCTCGCGGACAACCCGGCGGCCGCGAGCTATCTGGCCGGAGACCTGGCGCTGTACGAGGAAGAGATCAGCCGGACGCCCGAGGCGATCAATCTCCGGGCCGAAGACCTGGCAGCCTATCTGAGGGGGGAGGAAATCTACAACCGTGAAGGCCACTGCGCGTCCTGTCACGGTGAAGACGGCGCCGGGGCGATGCAGAATATCTATCCGCCGCTTGGAAGAACCGCCTGGGTCGCGGGTGACGTCGAACGGCTGATCAAACTGACACTCAAAGGGGTCTACGGTCCGATGCAGGTGGGTGACCGGACGTACGATTCGTCCAGCGGCGTCCCGCCCATGACCGGTTTTGAGGGGCTGTTGAGCGATGAGGAAATGGCCGACGTGCTGACCTACGTACGCATGCGGTTCGGCCGGGTGGGCGCCGGGTCCAATTCCGGCCCGGACGGCATGGTAAGCGCCGAGACGGTCCGGCAGGTGCGCGAAGCTGCCCGCTCGCAAACGGGCTTGTACGATGTCGCGGCGTTGCTGGAAGAACATCCGCTGGAGGAACTGTGATGGGGCGATCGAAGTGCCGCCTCTGGGCATTGCTGCTGTTGCCGGGCATTTCGTTCTCGCAGCCATGGCTGGACCTCGAAGGGCACGGCGAAAACGCCGAATACCACATCGTGCTGCTGTCCGGGGACCAGGAATACCGGTCCGAGGAGGCGCTGCCGCAGCTTGCAGGGATCCTCTCCGCCTCCCACGGCTTTCGCACCACGGTACTGTTCACCCAGCATGCGGACGAGTTGGGATTCGTCAACCCGATACCGCCGGTCGAGATTCCCGGCCTGCATCATCTGAACGGCGCGCACCTCATGGTGATCTTCACGCGCTTCATTGCGCTGCCCGACGAACAGATGCAGTTGATCGACGATTTTCTCAGGGCGGGCAAGCCGGTCATCGGTATCCGGACCGCGACCCACGCGTTCGCCTTTCGCCAGGATGCACCGGATTCGCCGTGGCGCCATTACGGCAATGGCTACGAAGGCGAGGAATTCGGCGCGTGGCGCGGCGGATTCGGGCGCCTCGTGCTGGGCGAGCAGTGGATCGCCCATCATGGCGAGCACAGGCATCAGAGCACCCGCGGCATTGTGGCACCGGGTGCTTCCGAGCATCCCGTCCTTACCGGGGTCGGAGACGGCGACATCTGGGGAAGTACCGACGTGTACCGGGTCAGGCTGCCGCTGCCGGGCGACGCCCAGCCGATCGTTCTTGGCGAGGTCGTCGAGCGGGCCGGCGATTTCGATGCCGGGGACCTGCACTTCGGGATGAGGGACACCGACCGGACGCCGGCGATCGCGGACGCCGACGGCGTGACCGTCAACGACCCGCCGATGCCGATCGCCTGGACCAGAACCTACCAATTGCCGGACGGCCGCCCGGGCCGCGCCTTCGTTTCGACCATCGGCTCGTCGGGCGACATGCTGTCCGGGGGCGTGCGGAGGCTTTGGGTGAATGCGGCCTATTGGGCGCTGGGCCTCGACGTGCCGGCGCACGCCGATGTCGACATCGTCGGGACCTTTGCACCCACGCAATACGGCTTCCACACCCCCGAGTACTGGCTGAGCCGAAGGCTCGATATCGATGGGCTGCGACAGGAGCCTGCGCCGTAGGAATTCGCGAAAGCGGATTTGCAGCCGTGAATTCCCACGGTGCAGGCACCTTGCCCGAACAGAACATTTAAAATTGGGACGTACTTTCCTTTCCGATTGCCGCGCGGCAACAAGGAGTGGCACGGCCACGAGGAGGAGATTCGCAGTGAATCAGAGCGCGAAACGCAGATACTTGTTTGTCTTGTCAGTCACCCTAAGCGTATGCGCCTGCCAGACCGTATCCACCGCCGACCAGCACTCGCAGGCGCCAAACATCGTGCTCATCCTCGCGGACGATCTGGGCTACGGCGACATCGGCAGCTACAACCCGCACAGCCAGGTTCAGACCCCACGGATGGACCAACTGGCGGAGCAGGGGATGCGTTTCACGGACGCACACTCGCCTGCCGCCGTCTGCACTCCAACGAGGTACGCGCTGCTGACCGGGCGCTACGCGTGGCGAACCTCGCTCAAGTCGGGCGTTCTCTGGGGGTATTCCCCGCTCCTGATCGACCCGGATCTCGACACGCTGCCGTCGCTGCTGCAGTCTGCCGGCTACTACACGGCCGCCGTCGGCAAATGGCACCTGGGCTTCACCAACAACGAACCGAATTTCTATACGCACCCCGACGAACAACAAGGCCGCCTGGGCACAGGCTCGCGCATCGCCCCGGGTCCGAACGAGGTGGGCTTCGACTACTTTTTCGGGATTCCGGCGTCGCTGGACATGAAACCGTACCTGTATGTCGAAAACGGGCGCCCGGTGCGGCCCCTGACCGGTCGATTGGTCGAAGGCAGCACAGGCCGTCGCGGCGGCGGATCGGGGTTCTGGCGCAAGGGCGAAATCGCGGAAGGATTCGACCACCGGTCGGTTCTGTCAACGCTGACCGGGCGCGCGGTCGAGCAGATCGAGGACCACGCTGCAAGCAGCGCCGAAAAGCCGTTTTTTCTGTACTTCGCGTTGACGGCGCCGCACACGCCGTGGCTCCCGGACCCCCGGTTCCAGGGTACTACCGGCGCCGGACACTACGGAGACTTCGTGGCCCACGTCGACAGCGTCGTCGGACAAGTGGTCGATGCGCTGGCGCAGGCAGGCGTGGAAGATCGAACCATGGTGATTGTGACCTCCGACAATGGCGCTCACTGGACGGAGAACAACATGGAGGAATTCAACCACCTGGCCAACGGCTCCTGGCGCGGCCAGAAGGGGGACATCCACGAAGGGGGCCACCGCGTTCCCCTGATCGTCCGATGGCCGGGCAACGTGCCGGCGAACGTGTCCAACGGCCACCTCGTTTCGTTGACGGACCTGGCCGCCACCCTGGTCTCGCTGCTCGGGCAGGATCTCCCGGAGAATGCCGCGGAGGACAGCGCCGATTTCTCGGCGACGCTGCTGGGGCGGCATTCCGAGCAGACACCCCGGCCTGCGTTGATCAACCATTCCTTCCACGGAATGTTCGCGATCCGGGAGGGGCCATGGAAGCTGATCGACGGCCTGGGATCCGGCGGGTTCACGCCGCCGCAGCGTGTTGACCCGGAAGCGGGCGGTCCGGCCGTGCAGCTTTACAACCTCGAGCGCGACCCAGGCGAAACGCTCAACCTGGCCGGCGAGGAGCCGGAGGTGGTCGCGCGCCTGCTGCAGTCCCTGGCGGCCATTCGGGACGGCGATTGAAGGCGTTTGTCATCCGCGTTCCAAACGGAATGGCGCCCTGAACCCCACTGAATCCGCCCGAATCCGAAAATCACTCAGGCTTCGGGCCGGAATTCGGCGACTCAGGTATCCCCGTACTGCTCGCGCAGTTCCCCCAACCGTTCCAGCATCCCGGCCTGAACGTCCCGATACTCGGGATCGCCGTAGACGCTCTGCATCTCGTTGGGATCTCGGTCCAGGTCGAATAGCTCCCACTCATCGAGATCGTAGTAGTGGATCAGCTTGTAGCGCTGGTAGGTGTACCGCACCCAGTCGTCCGAATCCCGGCTCAACTCGCCGAAGGGCCGGTTTCGCGCCGCAAGCGCCTCGCGGCTCGGTCCGCAGATCGAATTGGTCACCATTGCATGGCGGAAGAGCATGCCCTCCTCCGCGATCCGGTCGACGCCCGGCGTTTCGATAAGCGCATCGCCATAGGCGCTCACGGCCCGCAACGCGTGGTCGTCGCTGAATATCAGGATGATGTTCGGGCGATCCTGGGCGCCTGCCGCGCCGGATCCCCCGATCAGGGTCAGTGCGATGACGAGAAGGGCATGGTGTCGACTCATGTTCATGGTTCCTTGAGCCCGAAAACGTTGACCGGGTTCTGGTCGTCGGCGGGAATGAGGACGCTGTTGGGCTACTCCCCGCCGGCTTCGGCGTCCGTGACGGCTGTTCCACGAACTTCCATCCGGGCGAGGGGCGGCGCGCCTTCGGCAGCGTGCTGGACGCGAACGTACCGGCCCTCGGTACCGACCGGAACCGCAAGCGTCTCGCCCGCCTCGCCAAGGAAGTAGCGGCGCCAGACTCCGGGATCCCGGGCCAGGTCCGCGAACGAACGGCCAACCGGGTCCCCGTCGGAGACAAATACGTAGAAGTCGTTCAGCGACTCCGGACAATCGATGGCCTCACACCCACAGTCGCTGGCCTCACAGCCTCTCAGTGTGATCGATTCGATGTCGTGAGTACCGCCCAGGTCGAGCTGCCACCATCCCTGCAGCCCCGAACTCGACACCGGCCGCGATTCCACAGCCAGCGTTGCCGCCGACGGCCGGGGATACACGTAGACGTAGTACGACGGGAGCACCTTGCGGTCTTCATCTTCAAACGTCGCGGTTATGGTCGTAGGTCCCCGATTGAGGCTCACGTCGAAAAGGACACTGCGGTCACGCTCGCCGATTGAGTCTGTATAGGTGTTGGATCCGATGGTGAGCGTAGCGCGAACCGCTGCGTACGCTGCACCGGGCGGATCCCGGTGCGTGGGAGCGCCGGGAACGGGCTCCCCCGGGGGCACGCTGGCGCGTATGGGGTGGTTGAGTTCTCGCGGCCAGCGCCGCAGTTCCACGATGTAATCGCCCGCGCGCGCCATGTCGACGGCCCACGTGCAATCGTTCGCCCCGCCCTGCCGGGCAACCCGGACATCGGACTGGCCCCAGGCCGGCAGGCCCGACGACAGGCACTCCCGGGTCACCAGCCGGGTCATGTACTGGTACTGGCTGCCGATGACGGTGCGCGGCGTATCGGCGAACGTGGGCTCGATGTCGTCCCACCAGCGCTCGTAGACGCCTCTCAGGGAGCCGACGACCTCCGGATACTGTCCCGCGACGTCCATGGACTGCCCCGGATCGGACGCCATGTCGTACAGTTCCGTCCCGTTTACGAGCCGCCAGCGTTGGGTCATGACACTGCTTTTCCTCCATTTCTCCGGATGCAGGATGCGCTGGGAATCGATGACGATCGAACGATCCGGCCAGTCCGCCTCCTGCCCCTCGAGCAGGAGGCGCAGCGAGACGCCATCAAACCGCCGCTCGGCCGGCGCCTCCACGCCGGCGAGGTCCAGCAGTGTCGGCGCGAGATCGATGTGCGCGGCCAGTTCGTCGATCGTACGGGAGCCCGCCATGTCGCCGGCTGGCCAGCGGAAGAACAGCGGTACGCGGTGGCCCCCGTCGTACTCGCTGCCCTTGATTCCCTGCATGCCCGCGTTGACGACACTCTGGCCGTACCCGGAACCGTTGTCGGTCATGAAGATCAGGATCGTATTGTCCTGCAGACCCGACTCTCTCAGGTGCCGCCGTAACCGCCCGAAGTTTTCGTCGATGTTCTCGATCATGCCCAGGAAGTGCGCCATCCTGACGGGCTGGTCCCGATACCGCTCTGCGTAGACCGCCGGCGCGTTGAAGGGCGCGTGCGGCGCGTTGGTCGGCAGGTACACGAAGAACGGACGGCCTTCTTCCCGGCTGGCGTCGATGAATTCCATCGCTGCATCGAAGATCGTGTCGGTGATGTAGCCATGCGTCGGAACAAACTGCCCGTTGTGGTTCATGACCGGATCGAAATTCGTGTTGTTCCAGAAATCGCTGATGTTGCCGGTGCCCCCGCCGCCCACCAACGTGAAGACTTCCTCGAAGCCCCTGTCGGCCGGACGGAACGGATACATGGACCCGAGATGCCACTTGCCGAAAATTCCCGTGGCATAGCCTGCTTCGTGCAGCATCTCGGCAACGGTGACTTCGCCCCGGCGCATCAGTCCGCGGCCGGCGGCCGTGTGCCATACGCCGGTGCGGTTGGAATCCCGGCCCGTGAGCAGCGCGGCCCGTGTCGGCGAGCAGGTCGGGGAGACGTGAAAGTCGGAGTAGCTGATGGCCTCGCGGGAAAACTCATCGATATTCGGCGTGCGCAGGACCGGGTTGCCGTGTACCCCGAGGTCGGCGTAGCCCTGATCGTCGGTCATCACCAGGACGATGTTCGGGCGCTGCGCCGGGGCGTCGAATTCGGCCTGCGCTGTAGCAATTTCCGGCGGCGCGCCATATGCGAGCAACAGCGCCGTCAGCAGGCAAGCCGACACTCCGCCGCCAGCGCCGGCCCCGACGGCGACTTCGTCGTCGCCCGACACTGCCATCGCCTGGTTTTCCATCACGCAACTACCGGGATTGGCGAATCGATGTCCGCAATATTACTCGGCCAACAGGAGAATAGCAGTAAGCGGTTTCCGGATTAAACAGGTACGGCGGCGTGCTCGTCCGTACAGACTCCCACTTCGACCTGGACGGTCGCATGGGTGATGTCGAAGCGGCTGGCCAGGCGGGATTTAATTGCTGCGACCGCCGCATCCGGATGGGCGTTCTCAAGAATGCGGGCATGCAGCGTCAGCAGCGAATGATCCTGCGACAGCGACCAGGCATGCACGTGGTGAACGTCCTCGACCACGTCAACGGTCGAAACCAGGTCCCGGCCGATCTCCTGGACATCCAGGTCCGCCGGGACGCCTTCCAGCAGCACGTGGGCGGCGTCCTTGAGCAGGAACCACGCGCTGCGCAGCACCAGAATACCCACGAAGACCGAGAGCAGCGGATCGATGGGTGTCCAGCCTGTGGTCATGATGACGATCGCCGCGCTGACCGCCGCCGCGGAACCCAGCATGTCGCCCAGGACATGCAGCAGGGCGCCCCGGATGTTCAGGTTTTGCCGGTCGGCGCCCTGGAGCACGGCAAACGCGGCGATATTGACCAGCAGGCCGAGCACCGCCACCGTCAGCATGGGACCCGCGAGGACCGGCGTTGGGCTCATGAACCGGTCGACGGCCTCGAAGAAAATAAAGCCGACCACAACCACGAGAAAGACGCCGTTGGTGTAGGCGACGAGGACCGGGAAGCGGTGGTAGCCGAACGTGCGCGAGTTGTCGGCCGGGCGCCGGCTCAACCTGAAGGCGATCCAGGCGAAGAACAGCGACACCGTATCGACGAACATGTGCGCCGCGTCGGCGAGCAGCGCCAGGGATCCCGAGATGATGCCGCCGATCACCTCGACCACCATGAAGCCGCCGATCAGCAGCAGCGCCCAGAAGATTCTCCGGGTGTTCCTGCCCTGTGCGCCGGTGTCGATTCCGCGGTTGTCCGGGATGGTCATCGAATCAAGTCAATTCCGGTTCAACCCAAGGGCCCTTACTGTCCATGCCTGTCCTCGCGCGACCGCCGGCCGGGCACGGGCCTACCCGTTCCCACCCTGCCGCGAACGTATCGGAAGCGCGAATGGTACCCGCCCGCAGCCGTCTTCGAAGTGCGGGCGGATCTCGCCGGCAAGCGTATCAGAAGCGAGTGCGGAACCCGGCCGAAATGTTTCGCCCCGGCAACGGCACCGTATCCTTCACGAACGAAGTGTGCTTGCGCGCCTCTTCGTCCGCGAGGTTTCGGCCCATCACGAAGATATCGAACGCCGTTCCGCCCGGGGTGGCGACGGTCCAGTTGAAATCGGCGTTGATCATCGTGTAGCCCTCAGTGGGCGTTTCTATGGCGGCGATGTTGTCCTGGTCATTGTACTGGGTCATCTCGAGTCCCACGATGAACCGTTCGTCGTGGTACTGAATCCGCGAGCCGAAGCGCAAGGGCGGCATTCTCGGCAGGTAATCGCCGTTGCTGAGCTTGCCGTTCACGTAGTCGGCGAAGATACGCAGATCGATCTCCGATTCTCCGCGAACCCAGACGGGCGTGGAAAGTTCGGCCTCGATACCGGAAAAATCGGCGTCTTGCTGCTCGAAGTGAAAGATCGCCAGTTCGTCCTCGAACTCGCCCGTATTCTGCAGGTAGATGAAGTCGGCGTAATTGGTCAGGAATGCCGTCAGACTCCAGTTCGTCCCGCCCCCGGAGCTTCGAATGCCGATATCCAGGTGCTGGGACGTCTCGACGCCGATATTGGGATCGCCGATTTCGATGCTCCGGGTCGCCACATGGGGCCCATCGGCATAGAGTTCCTCCGCCACCGGCAACCGCTGCGCCAACGCCGCGTTCAGGACGAATGAGTAACCGTCGCCCAGATCGCGAATGCCCGCCAGCGACAGGCTAGTGGCCGAATCGTTCACCGTGGGCAAATCGCCGGACGGATCCTGTTGCTGGTACTCCAGCCTCGCGCCCAGGGAAACGTGCCATGCGTCAAAGTCCCGCCGTTCGATAATGAAGGCGCCGTAGCTCGTCGTATCCACCGGGGGAACAAACGCTTCCGCGCCGAGCGCGGAGAACTTCCGGTGGTTGACCTGGAATCCGTAGGCGCCATCCCAGGCGCCCCAGGGCGCGTGCATGAACTCCAGCCTGCCTTCCCAGGCATCGTTCTCGACGAGCGTGCCGACAGCATCGCCTTCCAGTTCCGAGTGCTCGTAACTGTTGACGCCGAACCGCAGGTTGATCGCCTCCACCGGCCCTTCCAGGCCGACCCAGCCGCCCTTCAGGTCGATTCGGGTCTGCTTGAGATCGACACGGACGGGCACTTCCTCCTCGGCCTCGGCGTCCTCGTGGTCCTCGTCCTCGTGGTCCTCGTCCTCGTGATCCTCGTCCTCGTGGTCCTCGTCCTCGTGATCTTCGTCTTCGTGGTCCTCGTCCTCGTGATCTTCGTCTTCGTGGCCGTGCTCTTCTTCCTCGTGATGATGATGATGCCCGGGGACGCCGTAATTGGTTTCGAAGCTGCTTACGGACACACCGAAAAAACTGTTCTCGCGCAGCCAGCTACCGCCCAGCGAGAACGCCTGTCCGCTGAGGTCGCTGTTTTCCACCAGGCCGAACACCGCCTCTTCTACGTGCTCGTCCTCGTGGTCCTCATCCTCGTGATCCTCGTCCTCGTGATCCTCGTCGTGGTCTTCATCCTCATGGTCGTCATGCTCTTCCTCGCGGGCGGCGAGGTCCGCGTAACCGGGGATCTCGTAATTGTCCGTTTCCCGGCTGATGTAGTCGAAGTGCCAGGCAAAATCATCATTGCCGCCGTCCAGGGAAAGAACCCCGCTGCGGGCGCCGGCGACCGAATCTCCCCGCAGTTCGACCACGCCCTCGAATCCATCCTCCGGCGCGGACTCGGGTATGCGGGTCGTGACCGTGTTGACCACTCTGCCCACGGCGCCGCTGCCGTAAAGCAGCGTGGTCGGTCCGCGGAAGATCTCGATCTGTTGCGCGATCACGGGATCGATGCTCACCGCATGGTCCACGCTGATCGTGGACGCATCCATGGTGTCGAGTCCGTCCTCCATGGTTCGCACGCGCGCGCCCGCAAGGCCGCGAATGACCGGCCGGGACGCGCCGGCGGCGAAATAGGACGAACTGACGCCCAGTTGGTTGGCGAGCGTCTCGCCCAGACTGCGGGCGACAATCCTCTCCAGGGCCTGTTCGCGAATGACCGTGATCGACTGGGCCAGTTCATCCGGGGAGCGCTCGCGAAGCACGCCCGTCACAAAGACTTCCTCAATTTCCTGGGCGCTTGTGTCGGCGCCTTCTTGCGCCTGTTGTGCGAAAACGGCCCAGGGAAGTGCCAACGATGACGATGTCACCAGCAATGGAAAGGTTCTTGAAAAATGCATTGTTTGCTCCGGAACTCAACAAAACGTCAAATAACGACTGGCCCGCAGACTCGAGGGTCCGTCTGCCGCGGGTTTGCAAGGAGTATCAGGAGGCGGTCGGCGGGGCTCGCGCGAAGTGGTATCGTAGGGAAATGCTGAAAGGTACGCGGAAGACGTCGCCGGGGATACGGAGCGAAACCTTGACGAGAACGGGGGCTTCCGTATCGCCGACATTCGCGTCCGCAAGACCCGCTCCGGAGACACAGAATTCGCAGACGCTGCCCGGCGTGTGACTGTCGGCCAGATCATGATTGATGAAAACTATCTGGGCGGCGATCAACGCCACGGCGGCCAGCGTCGTGACAAACGCCCGCGAAGCCGCAATTTTCGTGAAAATCTTCATGATCGAACCGGAAAACCACACCCTTCACTCACCACGAACAACCCATTTTACCGTGAGCATGGGCGCAACGGCCATAATAGACTGGCTGGCTGCCGTTTAGCACTTACAGGACGTTCTCCGACAACCAGCCGTGAATGTACTCGGCGATTTCCCGGCTGTTGAGTTCCAGCATCATCATGTGGCCATTGCCGGCGAGGCCGACTTCTTCCATGCGCACGTACTCGGTCTGCACGCCGGCCTGGTTGAGCCAGTTGGCGAGGCAGTGGTCGTAGATGCGGTGATAACCGCCGTCGGCGTTCATGAAGAGCACCGGGATATCGGTCAGGTTGACCAGTTGCCGGGCCGGCTCGACCTGGCGGTAGCACGGCACCAGGTCCGGGCCTTCCGGCTCTTCCTGTAACTCGACCTCCAGTTCGGACGGGTCGCTGACGGGCGGATCGTACGTGATGGGCGTATTGCCCACGCCCCAGGAGAGTCCGCCCCGCTCCCGGTAGGCGACGTTGGTCGTGTCCACGCCGCGGACCGGCGGGGCCGCCGGTTCCAGCGTGACGATGGCGTGCACCATATCCGGGCGCTCGTCGGCGATATTCCAGCCGAACCAGCCACCCTGGGAGTGCGTCAGCAGGATGACGGGCGTGCCGATCATGTCCAGCAGCGCCACGTTGGCGTCGATGGTGAGCCGGGCCTGCGGGCCGCCGATGAACTCCACCTGGGTCTTCATGAAATAGTCGGCGACCGGATCGCCCATGAGGCCCGTACCGGGCCACTGGGTGTGCTTGTCCGCCTGCGGGAAGTCCGCGGTGGCGGCCGATGCCGTGAAGATCTGCTCCAACCGGGGCCCGTTGCGGATGTTTATGTTGCCGTCTACTTCCGGCACGTACTGCGACCGGCCGCGCGCGGGGAAGTCCTGCACGTAGACCACGTAACCCATGTCGATGAAGTCGTAGGCCCAGCCCGGGCGTCCATCGGGGGTCTGCAGGTAGTCCACCCCGGTCTGGCCCGCGCCGTGCAGGAAGACGATGGGGTAGTCCTGCCGGATCTCGTGGGGCACCATCACCTCCACGTACATGGCGCCGCCCATGGTGACGTCGTTGCCGTACTCCACGTACTCGCCGCCGGCGTAGAGGAAGCCGTGGTAGGCGACGTTGTCCATGGACATCATGGGGATTCCGTCCGGCGGTTGCTGGGCCCGGGCAGTGCCGGCCAGCGCCGCGAGCGCCACGAAACCGGCCAATGCGGTCAGCGCCGCGCGCGCTGCAGACCCTGCGACTACCGTCCGCGCCGCGCGTGCTGCCGTATCGGCGGTCACATTCAGTCGAATTTGCTTTGTCATTCCCTACCTTCTCCTCGTTGGCCAGGCCAATCGCCGGGATGATTCATTGTTGTTCAGCCACTCTCGGGCTCCTGCTCCGGAGCCGCGACCCTCAAGTTACTCCCACGCCGCGTAGACCGGTTTGCCCACCAGCGTCTCGGGACGCGCGCCGGGCTTGGGGACATACTTCTGGACCCGGCCGTTGCCGACTTCGGCAATGTAGAAGTTGCTCTCCTGGTCCACGCTGAGCCCGTGGACGCCCCACTGCGCGCCGGGGAAATCGCCGAATACGCCCCAGGAATACAGCAGGTTGCCGTCCAGGTCGTAACCCAGAATCTTGGTGGTGGCCCGGTCCGCCGCCCACAGAACATTGTCCGCACCGATATGGAAGAGGTGGATGTCGGTGGGTTCGGGACCGAAGCTCCATTCGTCCAGGTACTCGCCGTCCTCGGTGAAAATCTGCACGCGATTGTTGGCGCGGTCGTTGACGAACACGCGCCGGGTCTGCGCATCGACGGCCACGCCGTGGACGTTGTTCATGTAGCCCGGACGCGTCTCGTTGGGGGCGTTGCCGGCCTCGCCCCAGGTCATGAGGTAGTTGCCGTCGCTGTCGAACTTCACCACGCGGGTATTGGAATAGCCGTCGGCGACGAAGAACGAATCGTCGAGGAAGGCCATGAAGGTCGGCCGGTAGAAGTGCGACTCGTCGTTGCCGTGTTCGTTGGGCACGCCCAGCGTCTGGACGAGTTCCGAGCCGTCGTTGGTGAACTTGAAGATCGCGTGACGGTAGTCGTCCACCACCCAGACGTGTTTCTCCGGATCGTAGGGATTGATGGTCACGTAGTGCGGGCGGCGGAACAGCGAATCCCACTGCGTCCAGGTCTCGATGATCTCGCCTTCGCGGTTCACCACCACCAGGCAGTGCCGCCAGCGGTGATCGACGCCGTATTCGCCACGGTCGTCGTCGTTACCCTCGAGCGCGCCCGGCAGACTGGCCCGCGGCCCCACCGAGGCGTTGCGCCACGGCACCTGCAGCACCGGGAAGGACAGCGCCGGGCCGGCCTCCGGGTAGATCGCGGGCGGCGGCCGGTCGATATTGGGCAGTTCGCCGCGGTGCAGGAGGAAGACGCGGTCGGGCGATTCGGCGAAGACGCTCTGCCCCGCGCCCCAGGTCCAGTCTTCGTTGCCGGGCAATTCGGACACGTCCTGTGGCCAGTCCGGAACGACCTCGTAGGGTCCGAACATGTCCTGGCCGCCCCTCTGGCCCGGGATGGCGGCAAACTGCTGGTCGGCCACCTCCATTTCCCGGTCCCCGTTTCTGTCGCCGTCCCCGCCACCGTTCCTGTCCCCGTCTCCGTCCCCGTTCCCGTCTCCGTCTCCGGAGAGCACGTACGCGGCGCCGGCGCCGGCCACGGCGCCGACGACGGCGGCGATGATCAGATTTCGAATATCCATGACCAAACTCCCTCGGATTCCTTATTCGACGTTGTCCTGAATCCACTCGTGGATGTACGCGATGATGTCGTCGCTGTTGAGCTCCAGCATCATCATGTGGCCGTTGCCGCTGATGCCCACGTCTTCAAGCCGCACGAAGTCGGTTCGCACGCCCGCCTGGTTCAGCCACTTGGGGATGCAGGCGTCGAAGACGCGGTGATAGGTGCCGTCCGCCGAGATCGACAGCACCGGCACGTCGGCCATGTTGACCAGTTGGCGCGCCGGCTCCTCCTGCAGGTAGCACGGCACCTCGCCGGGCTGGTCGCCCTCCTCTTCCAGGTAGGTCGCCAGCTCCGACGGATCGCTGACCGGCGGATCGTAGGTGATCGGGTAGTTCACCGGGCCCCATAGGTTCGCGGGGGCGCCCGTGTAGGCCACCTCGGCGTTATTGACGCGCCCGATCTGCGGGCCGCCCGGCTCCACCGTGATGAGGGCCTCGACCAGGTCCGGTACCGCATCGGTGACGCCGAAGCCCACGCCGCCGCCCTGGGAGTGGGTCAGCAGGACCACCGGGCCGATCTGCTCCAGCAGTTCGATGGCGGCGTATCGGGCCAGCGTCGTGCTCTGGCCCGCGAACTGCACCTGGGTCTTGATGAAGTTGTCGAAGATCGGGTCGCCCGGTGTGCCCTCGCCCGGCCACTGGGTGTGGTTGTCGTTGAGCGGAAAGTCGCCCATCTCTTCCACGTTGGTCCAGATGGTCTGGAGTTGCGCCGCGGTGCGGATGCCCAGGTTGCCGTGCTCGCCGCCGGGCAGGTATGCGGAGCGGCCGCGTGCCGGGTAATCGACCATGTAGAGGACGTAGCCCTGCTCGAGCAGGTAGTAGGCCCAGCCCGGCCGGCCGTCCGGCGTCTGCTGCCAGTCCACGCCGGTCTGGCCGTTGCCGTGGAAGAAGACGACGGGGTAAGGCTGGGTGATATCGGGGGGCTCCCAGACATCGACGTACATCTGCCCGCCCATCACCGGTGGGTCGCCGACGTAGTCGCCGCCGACGTAGTATGAGCTCTTGCGGGCGAGGTGCTCGGTGGAGAACAGGGGGATCGAGTCCGGGGGCATGGCGGGCGACGTTGCCGCGGCGGCGGGCTCAAGGGCCGCGGCGGGCTCAAGGGCCGCCGCAGGCATCACCGCTTCGCCCTCCGGCGCCATGGCTTCTCCGGCGCCGTCCGCGTCCGCGCCGGGCTGGCAGCCGGCCAACGCCAGGGCGATGGCGAGGCTCAGGACATTCCCATACCACGAATCCGACAGAATTGGGTTCATTGTTGTTTCCCTCAAGCTGGAGTTGCCGTTCAGCCATTTTGCACCCGACGAGTGTGCCATGACAATTTCAAGTTTTGAATAAGCGTGCCACACCGGCGCATCGCGCCGCCCCGCAGTCGCGGGAGGAACAATGCGCGGACAAAAAATCAATGAGTTACGCATGTTCCATACAAGTGTTTCTCGATATCGAGGGTTTCGGTGGGGGTTGGGTCGCCGACGACGGATCGGCTCTACCGTTCGCCGGACTTCGACCGCGCCGGCCACTTCTTCACCGCCGGCGGCTCTACGCCGATCTCGGCCGCAGACCAATTGGCCATCGACGGAATCGCGATGTCCCACTTGCCGTTCGCATCCGAGACGATGCCCTTCTCGATCAGGGCCGTGGCAAAGGCTACACGCGGGAGTTCTTGAAATTCGGGCGCATCGGACATCCCCGCCCGATCGATCACGTCCTCGCAAATCTGCCGCAGTTGCCACCGGGCCTTCAAGGGGGGGTGTCGCTCCTTTGCGATCTCCACGATGATCCGATGCGTCACGGTGGGGTCGATCCTGAATATCGGCGCTTTCAATCGCCGGTCGTAGTACCTGTACCGCCGTTCGTCGGACCGCGATCGCACACGGTCCGGATCAACGTTGCTCGCCACGCCGTCGACCCGCAATAGTTCCTCGCACAATGCGACCTGCGCGCAATGCAGGTGTTGCGGCCATTTGTGGGCGAGCTCGGCCGTCAGCTTCGCCAACGAGTCTCGTTCGGCGAAAGTGGAATAGCCGGTGACATTGAGGGCGTCGAGCATTTGGACGGTCGAAGCGGCGCACTCGGACGCATCCATCTCGCCCATTTCCACCACGGCGTTGTCTGCCAAGCGGGACAACCCGGAGATGGCGGTTACGCGAGCTTCCGTATGGGCGAGCCCGGTCATCATGACGACGCACGGGACACCTGCCCCGATCGTGTGCAACTCCGCCAGCGTGCGGTCAACGCTTTCCGGAAAGGAATGCGCCTCATCGAAGTGCAATACGAGCCGGGCACCGCGCGAAAACGCCTTGGCAAGCCCTCGACGCACGCCATCCGCCAGATCCGACGCTTTCAAATAACTGGCTGCGGCCGTCGCCAGATCGATGGCAAACGAACTGCCATCCGGCCCGTGCTCTAACGCCGCACGTTGGATGCAGTTCGACAGCGCCCGATTGTCTCGCAAGTGCTCCGCGCGGGGGCTCACGAACAACAACTCGTCGGCCCTCGTTTCCCTCAGGTGGACGGCCAGCGACGTCTTTCCGCACCCTGGCGCGCCTTGATAGATGCGGAAAATCGCTTGGGGTTTGGTGACCGCGTTCTCGACGGCAATGTCAAACGCGCCGATCTCTTTCTCGCGACCCGCGAAGAATGGAGCGGTATCGCGATCGTCGCGTTGCGCGACTTCGACGGCCATTTGACGATTGAACAGCATTGCCGGACCATTCTAGCCGACCCGGGCGGGAGTCGCCTGTCGCAGCCGGATGGTCCACGGCTGTCAAACGCCTTGTCAAACTTGCCGCAAATGCGCCGATGTCAGGACCCGAAAGGAAAGCCGATGCCGATTGCCGCCGGGCTGGAACCAGGAGCCGTTGGAGCGGGACAAGAATCACGCTTGACTCAGCCATATACAATATACGTTCCACATCGTGGAACGCGTGTTGCGCTCATGATGGTACGGGTGCTAACCTAGCTTCGGAGCTTGGAACTGTCGCCTCAGAAGCAACAGAAAAGCCGGAGTCGCGGTTCTGATCCGTATACAGTTGTTGCGCCGAGCCATCAGCACAATTGGCGGAATGCGGCGTCACTCAACAGATAGTCAGAACAAATAAACCAGTATTTGCCAATGGAACCGGGGGGTCACCATGGATTTTCCCTATAAGAAAACGCCAATTGCGGCCGCAATTGCTGTTGCCTTTACCAGCGCGCCAATCGTCGCGCAAGAAACCGAAGAGGTTGTCGAGCAGCCTGAAATCGAGGAGATCGTGGTCACCGGCTCCCGAATCAGGAGAACGGACCTGACGGCGCCAAGCCCATTGTCGGTCGTATCCTCTGCGCAAATTGCGGAGACCGGAACGGTTACCATCGATTCGATCCTGAACGAGATGCCTCAAATCATGCCGGGGTGGACGAACACATCCAACTTCCCGGGGACCGGAACAGCCACAGTGGATCTTCGAGGCCTTGGGGCCAAGCGCACATTGGTGTTGGTGAACGGCAAGCGCTATATCCCGACCACCGGGGATGGCGTCGTGGACATCACCGGGATCCCGACTGCACTGGTGGACCGCGTTGAAGTCGTGACCGGCGGCGCCTCAGCCTTGTACGGCTCCGACGCGATCTCCGGCGTTGTCAATTTCATTCTCGACAATGAGTACGAGGGATTCGAGCTCGGTGGTTCCTACGATCTGACCACCGATTATGGGGACGGCGGCGTCTATTCCCTCAATGCCAAATTCGGCGTCAACACAGCCGACGACAGGGGCAACATCACCGTATTTGCCGGGTATTCAGACCGGAGTGCAATCCTGCAGGGAGCTCGCCCGTATACCGAGTTTGCGCTGGATGACAAGGTCGTGGACGGCGTACCCACGCTCGTACCCGGCGGAAGTTCCTCGACTTTGGGTAGCCGTTTGTTTCTCGACAGGAGCGCCATACCTGCGGATATTCCAAACAACATCAACGGCAATCCCAACAGCATCACTTTCGAAAACGGGGACCCGTTAGCCTGGAACGATCCTCAGGACCGTTACAACTACGCGCCGCCCAGTTACCTGCAGGTGCCGCAGGAGCGTTTCCAGACGCACCTGTTCGCAACCCATGAGGCCAGTCAGCGCGTCAATCTGTCGCTCGAAGCGATGTACATGCACCAGGAAACGGACACGCAATTCGCACCGCAACCCAGATCGGTCAGATCCAGTGACCGCGTGGATCTGCATTTCATGGACAATCCATTCCTCTCCGACTATGCGAAGGAGATCTGGGCGGCGTCCGAACTCATTACCGACGCGAGAGCGGGCCTGCCGACGGGCGATGGTATTGCCCGTGTCAGCTGGCTCGGGCACCGCGTCGCCTCGAATGGCCCTCGAATACAGAAACGTCGATTTGACGTGTGGCGAGCAATGTTTGCGGCCGATGGTGAAATCAATCCCAACTGGGAGTACGAGGTCTACTATTCGCGCGGCGGCAGTTCCACGGCCTATCGAGAGGACAATCGCATCGACGTGGACAAGTGGAAACAGGCCCTCAATGCCGTAACGGATCCCGTTACGGGTCAACCGGTCTGCCTCGACAGATCAGCCGGATGTCAACCCGTCAACATTTGGGGCAGGGATCTGATTTCACCGGAAGCAATTGACTTCGTCAAGACGGCTTTCAACTTCTGGGACATCTATACACAGCAAACCGCCGGTCTGACTTTCGTGGGTGATTTGCCGGAGGGGGGTCTTGAGGCCGGCCCGATCGGCGTTGCCTACGGCGTGGAATGGAGGGATGAGCATTTCACGTCCGAACCGGACGGTAATGCGATGATCGGCGACGCCAACAGGCTGCCAACGGACGGTGGTTACGACGTAACGGAGGCATTTGCCGAAATCAATATCCCGCTTTTGGCGAACGCGCCAGGGGCCGACTACCTGGCCATCAACGCCGCAGTCCGTGCGGGGAACTACTCCACGGTCGGCGACGTCAGCACGTGGAAGTACGGCTTTGAATGGTCGCCATCGTTCGCTGACGGACTCCGATTCCGCGGTGGCCAGCAACAATCGATTCGGGCGCCCAACGTGGTTGAGTTGTTTGCCCCGGAAGAGGGTGCGGGCCTGACCATTTATCAAGACCCGTGCGATGACGGATCAGGTCTCCTGAAGAATGCGGAGCAGCAGGCGTTCTGTAATTCCTGGGGCGCGCCGACCGGTTTCGTGCAAGTGAACGGAACAGTCAGCGGGCTCAGAAACAGCAATGAGAACCTGGAGCCCGAGGTCGCCGATACGTGGACGGCAGGGTTCGTGTATCAGCCGGTGGCATTGCAGGCGAACGAATTTGCCATTACAGCGGATTACTTCAGTATCGACATTTCGGACGCAGTCGCGCCATTCGGTGGCGGTATCGACAACAACATCACATCATGTTTCTTCTCGCTCAACCTGAACAGCGAATTCTGCTCAAACGTTCATCGGGACGCGACCGGAAACATTGATCCAATCAATTCCCAGTTGACGAATGTGTCGTTGAAGAATGTCTCCGGTGTCGACATGCAGATGGATGTTGCCTTCGACATGGGTTCGATGCCCGGCAGAATGAATGTGTTCTTCCTGTCGACGTATCAATTCGATAACGGCTTTCAAGCGACGGAACTGCTGCCGTTTATCGAATGTGCGGGCAAGTTCGGCGTACCCTGCGGAGGTGAAATCGCCGGTACCACGTCAGCGCGATGGCAGACCAATACGCGATTCACGTGGCGTAACGGAGCGTATCAGGTTGCGCTCAACTGGCGATGGATCGAAGGCATGACGGACGCGAGGATCGAACGCGTGGCGGCATTCGGCCTCCCGACGCAGCCGATCATAGACAACATTCCGGCAGACGCGATATCGACTTCCGACTACAATTACATAGATCTCAGCGGCGTGTGGCAGATCAACGATTCGACCACGCTCAGGATCGGTATCGACAACCTGTTTGCCAAGGAACCGCCTCTCATGGGAGACGCGCAAATCCAGAGCAATACCGAGCCCGGAACCTATGATGTCATCGGCCGCAGATTCTGGGTGAATTTCGATTTCCTGAATCTCTGAGCGGGAATCAGGCCACTCCGAAGGGGCCGCACTCAGTATTTGAGTGGCGGCCTCCAGTGGTGGCTCGCCCTAGTGACACAGGCCTCACACGCCCTGTGCCCGACATCGTTGGTCGTGGTACTTTCAGGCTGAGTGCTATCATCGCTCGGCAAAGCCCACACATTGCACACCGTGGTTGACGATTCCCTAATGATTAATCCGCAGGTGCGAATATTTCATGCGCAGGGCACTTTCTTTGCCGGTTGGCAGCCCATGGACAAACCATCGGTTCCCTTGACCGAATCGGACTTTATCCTGCTCGACGTCATGACCAAAACGACGTATCGGCCGGAAATTGTCCGCAAATTCAGGGCAAAGGCGCAGTCTGTCCTGTCTCAAAGAGTCACACGCCTTCAGGCGATTGGCCGACTAAAGGAGCTACGGCGCGCGGAAATTGTCCTGCGGGCAACCTCATCGGACCCAACTGCATTCGATGCTTCTTCAGCGGCATCTCCCGAGGGACTCGCAAGCCAGAAGCCAGCGAGTACGTCCCTTCGAAAGACTCGTCTTCGAGTCAGTCACAACTTCATGCTGCGTCCGGTGCGAACGGGTTTTGAAATCTGGAGCCCCGTATCCCGCAGCTACCATGTACTGTCCCTGGAACTGGCATTTACCCTGGCTTTCTTTGCGTCGGGCAAGAAAGTGTATGAGCTGATGGCCGCAGGAAAAGGCTATGCCAGCGGATCAGACGCGCTGCACATGACGCATTGGCTGCACGAGATCGGGCTGCTGGTCCCGATTCCCACAAATTCCCGTAGGCCCACTCCTGAAAGCAGGCACGTCACCGGGAAGAAAGCCAAACCGGCCAACGTCATCGCGTCAAACGAACCGACTGACATGGACGGCCGGGTCCCGATCTATTTCGTACCCCATATGCCCAACCATTTCCCCCTGGCGCTCGGCATGATGTACAGCTTCATTTCAGAGCACAACGGAGGTGCGTTACTGGAAAGATTCAGGCCGGTGCCGATTGTCTATTCGAGTGCGCCTGGGGATATCCTGGCGGAACAATACGCCAGGTGCGGCCAGGGCGTTTGGCTGTTTTCCAATTACATGTGGTCGGTTGCTTCCAACCTGGAAGTATCGGCTGCCGTAAAGCAGCACGACAGAGGCAACATCACCATCCACGGAGGCCCCAGTACCCCAAGCTATGACGCAGCGTGCAACGCCTTCATGACAAGGCACGGCTCCATCGATATCGCAGTGCACGGCGAGGGGGAATCAACCATCGTCGATTTGCTGGGCTCTCTCGGTTCCTCGAACATGCGCCTTGACCGCCTGCATGACGTAAACGGCATCACATTTCGTATCGCATCCAACGGTGCGGACGGTCCGGCATCCGATACATTTGTTCGTACGCCCCCAAGACCTGTCATCCGGGACCTGAACGTTCTCCCCTCTCCCTATCTCAGGGGGACCTTTGCTTCCTATCGAGGTTCGATCGACGCGGCCATCATCGAGTCGAACCGCGGCTGCCCGTTTGGCTGTACCTTTTGCGACTGGGGGTCTGCGACCCGGCAGAAAATCAGGAAGTTCGACCTGCAACGAGTCAAGGATGAAATCGAGTGGGTCGGCAAGAACCGGGTTCGCGTCATCTGGGTGGCAGATGCCAACTTCGGGATCTACGACCGGGACATCGAGATCGCCGAATGGATTTGCCATATCAAGGCCAGGTACGGCTATCCGATAGAAGTCGTGGTCAACTACACCAAGAACGCCACCAAGAGGCTCGCCGTCATCGTGGAACTCTTCGCCGCCCACGACATCTGCAGCCAGGGCGTGATTTCCATTCAGACGAGAGACCCATTCACGCTGAGCGTGATTAACAGAAAGAACATCAAGACCGACAAGTACGACGATCTGGCCGAAATATTCCGGGTTGCGGGACTGCCTCTGTCTACCGATCTGATGATAGGCCTGCCCGGAATGACGGTCGAATCCTTCAAGAAGGACCTGCAGTACTTCTTCGACAAGGACGTGACGGTAAAGGCCTATCTCACCGAGCTGCTTCCCAACAGCCCCATGGCCGATCCCGATTACATGGACAAGTACAAGATCAAGGTGGATCGCAACAACTTCCTGAAGTCGACGTTCAGCTACACCACGGACGACCTGCATGTCATGAACATGCTCTTCAACCTGTTCTCCGTAGCCGACAGTTTCTCGACGCTGCGGTACGTACTAAGGTTCCTGCATTGGGACCACGGCATCACGGCTCTGGACTTTCTGCATGAGCTATACGACGAACTCGAAGGGCATCCCTACAGGTATCCCGCACTCACCTATGCATCAAAGGTCTTTAGGCATTATCTGAACGTGCCGGGTGGCTGGCATGAGTTCTACAACGAGGTCGCGGAGTTCACTCGGAATCAGTATGGGATTCAACGGGATTCTGCTTTTGACGCCGTGCTCCACTACAACGAAATGGTTATGCCCGATGACGCGTTTACGTACCCCCTCACGGTACAGCTCGCACATGATGTCCCGGCCTATTTTCGGGATCACAATTTGAAGGATGATCACGATGACAGACGACTCGTTGAATACCCTTCGACGGAGGCAACCATCTATAACAAGTACTCTTATGGCCACATAAATTACAACCGTGAGCAGTACGATTCGCACCAGGTATTCTGGGAACTGCAATCTCCCACGGCGAGAATCCAGTCGGTTCCCAATTTCGTATAGCTTGGCGGTTGCAGCTAGCGCTGGCGAAACCTGAAAACCTCGGGCTGTGCCACCACGCGATAGTCGCCCGTGGCCATGACCAGCGAGTCTTCAAGGCTTCCGGCGTTGTAGGCAATCTTGCGGTTTTCGAAAACGGAGGGATCCGCGTAGAGCGGCAAATGCAGTCAGGCCAACCACTTGACTGATTGCACGGGTCAGCGCGAGTATTTATCACAATGACGCTCCCGATTCACTTGAATGAAGACTTGGATGCGCACCTCTACAAGGAGGTGTTCAAGCACCACGGACGCGTCCATATACCCGATGCTCTGACGTTTGAATCGGCCAGAACGATCTACGAGCACCTTCAGGACAAGGTGCCCTGGCAAGCACATTTCAATGATGGCGCCAAGACCTATGACCTCCACGGGGATCAGCTTGCCGTGCTGCCGGACAACAGGAAAGCCTTGCTTGTGGACCAATTTCATCACAATGCACGACTGAATTTTCAGTATCTCTTTCTGAATTACTCCATCACCGATGCCGTGGAACAGCAGTCCAATCCAGGCGTGGAACTGAATGCTTTCCACGACTTCATCAATTCAAATGAAGTGCTCGATCTAGTGAGGAAAATTACCGATGTTCGGGAAATAGAGTTAGCCGATTGCCAGGCAACGCTCTACAAGCCCGGCCATTTCCTGACGGAACACAACGACAACATCGAACGGTCCGGGCGACTCATCGCCTATACGTTCAGCTTTACCCCGGAATGGCGCACCGACTACGGCGGAATCCTTCACTTCCTCGATGAGGACGGGCATGTAGACGAAGGCTACCTGCCAAAATTCAACGCACTGAACCTGTTCAGGATCCCGACGCGCCACGCCGTCAGCTACGTGGCCCCCTACGCGCCGCGAGGCCGCTACAGCATCATCGGCTGGTTCAAGAGACAGGCGTCGGCGCGCCCTGCGTGAATTCCTTCTCCCTGATCCACTTGGACGCCACCCACTTTGAACCACCGGTGATGGGCATTCCCGCGTGCAGCATCTTCCGGTCCGGTTGCCCGTCACCGTCTATGTTCTGAAACATGAGCGCGTCGCCAGGCCGGCCGTGATAACTCACGTTCAGCTTCGGAAAGTAGGTCTCCCCACCCGTGTATCCCTCGTTCAGCGAAACCAGGAACGTGTACTTGCGTTGACCACCGTCCTTCAGGAGCTTCCTCTCGTCCTCGTTGCTCGGCGACAGAAAGTCGTAATGAAACTTGTATTCCTCGGCGATTCGATAATAGAGAACGTTTAGCGGTTCGCCCTGTTCGACGGCGGTATCAGTCGCCGCGGCAATTCGCTCATCAATGGAAATAATGAAGTGGTCCCTGCTCACGGGATCGAAGTTGCTTGAACTGCTGGTGCGGATTTCGTTCCTGACCAGTTCTCCGGTGATGGGGTTAACCGTGCTCGATGGCCTGATGGCCGGTGCGGCCGCGGCCCTTATGTAGCCGCACTCGAGAGGGGTCATGAACGCACGAAAAATCAGAACCTTGCTTTCGCTCGAGAGAATTTCGGGTTGGCCAAAGCCATACTCGACGTCTTGATCCAATACCTCCGCAACCTCCGCGAAATTCACATCGGAATCTTCCGGGGGCGAAAACGATGCCTTGTCCAGAATTGCCTGCACCACAGACTTGTCGTTTTCCGTCAACTCCGCCTCTGCCAGTTTGTTTCCGGCCCTTGCCGACAGGAACAGGTACTTGATCCTGTCGCCCCGTGCCCGAAGGTCGCCATTCAGCGCCGCTTCCCGCCGCCTTTCCGCCTGGACGTAGGCCGCGACATGGCTGCCTCCCGACGCCGCGCGATCCAGCAGCAATCCGACCGCTGAATGCTGCCGCTCCCTGATGCCTAGCAACATGGCAACGCCACACAGCGCCACCGGATGCCCCTGCCCCGCAACCTCCAGGAGTTGCGAGTTGGCCAGTTTCCTGTCCCTGGAACCGCCATACCCGCTTCGCAACATCTGCGACAGCAGCAATTGCGCATCGGCATGCCCCTGCTCCGCGGCCATACCGACGTTTCTTCTTGCACCAACGGCATCGTAAGCAACGGACACGCCGGCAATCTGAAACGTCGCCATACTGAAGCACGCATCGGGAAAATCCTGCGCAACAGATTTTTTCAACCATCTCAGCGCCTTGGCCTTGTTGCCGCGCTTGAATTCGATTTCGCTCAATCTGTATTGAGCGTGGGCACTGCCTCGCCGTGCGTCCCGTCTGATTGCGTCTTCCACGGTGAGCCCGTTACCTCCTCACCCTTCTTCCCGCCCCGCTTCGGGAACCCTGAAAATGAACAGGCCCATGTACGCAAGCAGAATCGACAGCAGTGGATTGATGTAGTTCAGGAACGTGTAGGGCAGGTAGGTAAATGTCGCCACGCCAAGCGTCCCGGCCATGAACGCACCGGCGGTAGACCAGGGCACCAGCGCCGCTGTCTGGGTTCCGCCCTCTTCAAGCAAGCGGCTCAGCATTCTTCGCCTTATTCCAGCCTTTTCGAAGACTGGCCGATAGATGTTGCCGTTCAGAATTATGGACATGTAGTTCGTGCCCATGGCTATGTTCGCCAGGAACGTCGTGCCGATAACCAGGGTCACGAGATTGGCGGCGGCACGAATTCGATCGACAATTTTCTCCACCAATACGGTCAGATACCCCACCTTCTCGAGCACTCCGCCCAGGCACAATGCCAGGTAAGCCAACGAGAATGTCCACATCATGCTCTGGATTCCGCCTCGGACCAGAATGGAATCCACCAACGCAAACCCCGTTTCATCCGTATAACCATTGTTGATTGCGTTCAACGCCGACGGCAGGTTGGATCCCTGAAACGCCAGAGAGACCAGGGTGGCCAGAAACGTTGCCGTGATCATGGCGGGTATCGCGCTAATCTTCACTACCATCATCGCGAGCAGGGCGACAATCGGTAACAGGACCACCACGTTCAAGTTGAAGTTTTCCGCCAGGACATCCTGAATTTGCGTGACCTGTTCAAAATTGACGCTGGCGTCCGCAGAGGCCCCGAACCCCAGAATCGTATAGAGAATCAGGCAAATTACGTAGGCCGGAACCGTGGTGTAGAGCATGGCCACGATATGGGCATACAAGTTCGTTTCCGCGGACGCTGCAGACAGATTTGTCGTATCGGAAACAGGCGATAACTTGTCGCCGAAATAAGCACCGGAAATGACCATGCCTGCGACGATCGGCGGTGATATCCCCAGGCTGATCCCGATACCCATCAATGCGATTCCGACTGTGCCCGCAGTTCCCCAGGAGGTGCCCGTCGCAAGCGACGTCAGACTGCAGATCACCAGTCCCATCGGCAGAAAATACCGGGCATCAAGGAATTCCAGGCCGTAGTAGATAAGCGCCGGCACGGTCCCCGCATGGATCCAGGAGCCCATAATCGTTCCGATCAGGATGAAAATGATCATCGCAGGCGTAGCCCGGCCCAGGCTGTTCTTCATGCCGTCAAGCATTTCGGCCGTCGTATAACCGTATGCATACGAAAATACGCCGGTAAGCAGAAGTGACAGGATCAACAGAACGTGAATCCCTACTCCGAACAACACGATCCCGGTGACCAGTATCAGGATGATCCCGAAGCACACGGCCATGGACGCTGCAAATGACGGTCGTCTTTCGGTTGACATGCTCGGTACTCCGTCCCGGGGATCGCGCTTCGATTATCCCGATTGTTAATTCTTTGAAACGCTTGCCGGCTTTATGGCATGCCGAAATGGTGTTGCAGCATTACTCCGAACGTCAAGTGCAAATGACATATAATTTCGACAAACGAGAGCCCGGCCGATCTCCGGGCCAATGAACGGGCAACGTACCAGAAAAATATTGCCCGTCTGCGTAAAGGGGAGATCCAATGACATTGAGACCCGTGTGTTTGGCAGCGCTATTGCTGCCCTTCTCTCTGGTGGCGCAGACTTCGCCGGAGGCATTTCTGGGCCATCAGGTCGGCGCAGACCGCCACCTTATCGACTACCACCAGATCCGGGACTACTTCGATCTGCTCGCAGCGGAATCCGAAAGAGTCTCGATAGTGAATATCGGCGAAAGCACCCTGGGCGAGCCGATCATCATGGCGGTGATCACATCCGGGGACAACATGGCGAATCTCGACCAGTACCGCGAGATCGCCCGGCGACTGAGCGACCCCAGGGGCCTCTCGGACGAGGAAGCGCGGCAACTCAGCGAGGACGGCAAGGCGATTCTGCTCATTCAGACCGGCCAGCATGCAATTGAAATAGCCCACTCCCAGCACAGCGTGGAGTTCATCTACAAACTGGCCGTCGGCGACACCCCGTTCGATGCCGACGAGGTGCTGGACGACGTCATCGTGCTCCTGATTCCGGCCGGCAACCCGGACGGGCAACTCATGGTGGTAGACTGGTACAGAAACAGCCTGGATACGCCCTATGAAGGCGAGACCTTCCCCCACCTGTATCACCACTACGCCGGCCACGACAATAACCGCGACGGGACCGCCCACAACCTGGTGGAGACCCGCGCCGTCAGCCGCGTCATCTGGCATGACTGGTTCCCGCAGGTGTTCTGCGATCATCACCAGGCAGGGTCCGGCGGCTGGTGGCACCTGAGGGATGCCGTGGAATACATCCTCAGAGCATCCATGAGCCTGGTGGAGACCTCGGCCAGGCACAGGAAAGACCTGCTTTACAACTTCTACAAGATGGGCCGGGACGCCGTCGAGTCCCCTCGCCCCGGCGACCCGTTCGCCTTCGTCATTCCGTCGCGGCAAACCGATTACCCCACCACCCTGCGCCTGATCGAGATGCTGCAGTTCGGCAGGGCCGAAATCCATCAGGCCACCGAAGCCTTTGTCGCAGACGGCACCAACTACCCGGCAGGGTCGTTCGTGATTTTCGTGGCTCAGCCCTACCGGCCCTATGTGCTCAACATGCTTGGGGAACGGGAGTACCCCGCCGGTGTGCCCTTCAGACTCGAAGACAATGCGTCCCACGCGTTGCCGATTCAGATGGGAGTGACCTTCAGCCAGATTGACGAGCCGTTTGATGCCTCACTGGAGTTGTTGTCGGGCGTGCCATATCCAGGCGTCATGGCATCCCCATCGACACCGTATCTTGTCCTGGATGCCCGGGAAAATGCCGCTTACGCGGTCGCCTTTGCCCTGCTGGAACAGAATGCGGATGTCTTCCGCTCAACCGAAACTATCGCGGGAGACGGTTTTGAGGTGCCGACGGGCAGCTTCATCGTCAGCAATACGCCGCAAGTTCAGGATGCTCTCCCGGAACTCCTCGAACAATGGCATGCCAGCGTGCACGCACTGGCGGATATGAACAGTAATGATTCGGTTGAATTGCGCCTGCCCCGCATCGGGTTGTATCAATCGTTTACGCCGAACGGCAACATGGATGAAGGCTGGACCCGGTTCGTACTGGACGATTTCGGCATTCCCTTCACGACGTTGTACAACGAAGATGTCAGGAGCAACCTCAGCGCGAATTACGACGTCATCGTATTTGCCGACGAGAACCCGGCCGTGATCAGAACCGGGCTGCCCGAGCCCGGAACCTTCAGGTATCCCAGCGAGCGCGGCGCATTTCCTCCCCAGTATCAGGGCGGTATCGGGGACGAGGGGATTGAAGCCATCAGGGACTTCGTCGGCGAGGGAGGCATACTGGTCGCGCTGGACAACGCCGGCCCGCTATTCGCCGGCGAACTTGAACTACCGGCGCAGAATGTGCTGTCAGGATTGCCCGAGAGCGAGTTCTTTGTGCCCACATCTCTGTTGAATATCAGGGTGGACAACCGATCGCCGATCGGATACGGCATGCCGAGCGAAGCGGCCGTACTGTTTTTCAGAAGTGTCGCATACAGCACCAGACTACCCACGACGGGCGCCTGGGACAGGCAGGTAGTCGCCAGCTATCCGCCGGACAACGTGCTGCGCCGGGGCTGGATGATGGGCGAAGATCACCTCGCGCGCCGTGCAGCAGTGGTCGACGCAGGCTACCTGGACGGTCGCGTCATTCTGATCGGTTTTCGCACCCAGCACCGCGGCCAGACCCACGGAACGTACAAGTTCCTGTTCAACGCACTACTGTATCCCGACAGGGGCTGAACATGAGCGAAAAAACCAGGCTCAGCCGGCGAAACCTGCTCAAGGCAAGCGCCCTGCTTGCGGCCGGCGGCCTGGTCCCGGACCCGCGTGACAGTTCCGCAGTCGTGCTACCGACGACAAGGGTTTCCGGCAGCCACTTTGACCTTGAGAATGACTTTGCGGGCGACACTTCGCTACCGCGCACCATCGGAAACTTCTGGCCGTATGCGACGACACTCTATGACTACATCAATCGCTCCATGCCCATGGCCACGCCCGGTACGCTCACCGCGGACGAGATTTACAGTCTGGTCGCGTATCTGCTGTACCTGAACGGTATCGTCGAGGAAGACACGGTGATCGATGCCGCAACATTGCCATCCATAGAGATGCCCGCGAACCGCCTGTTCTACTGGAGCGAGGAGGCGCGGGCCCTGACAGACCAGGACGACCCTTGATCGCGGCAAGATCCAGCAAGCAGGTCGCGGCGTGGTCCTCCTACTGGTCGGAAGGGAATACCACTTCTCTGCCCAACCTGTTTGCCGACAACTACAGCGGCGACGTGCTGTTCGCATGGACCTTGAGAGCGCGTTGGGACGGTGGTGCATAGAATCTGGCTGTTTGACCCAGAGATTGAGTTGCCAGGAGAACTCATTGGTTTTTCGCGGGGGCAAGAATTATGAAACATCAGTACTACAACAGTTTGCCGGTCCGGATTTGGGTGGTGCTTGCGTTGGCGCTTTCGCCGCCATCCCTCTCAATCGCCCAGGAGGACGGCAATGACACCTGGGTGATCGTTCACGCCGGGACATTGCTCGCCGTGCCCGGTCAAGCGCCTGAGAACGAAAAAACGATCGTTATCAGAAATGACATCGTTGAATCCATTCTGGACGGCTACATTTCGCCGGCAAACGCCGGGGCCCCCGATGCTGCCGTCGTGTCGCTGGAGGACCGCTTTGTCCTCCCCGGCCTGATGGACATGCATGTGCATCTGCAAAACGGCGTGCCGACTCTCTTGATGGATGACGCCAGACGCGTCTCCGGCACTCGAGTCGACAACGACGCGCAGTCGGCCATCGTGGCCACGAGCAATGCACAGGCCGCGCTCAATACAGGCTTTACGACTGTGCGCGATGCCGGGTCGAACGGCCCGGCCGTGTTCAGCGTCCGCGACGGGATCAACAGCGGCCTCATTGACGGCCCCAGGATCTTCCTCGCGGGCGAACAGGTCCATGTAACCGATGGCAACAGCTGGGAACCCGCATCTTCGACCCCGCTCTGCGACGGTGTCGAGCCGTGCCGGTGGATGGTCAGGGAACAGATTCGGCGCGGGGCGGACTTCGTCAAGATCGCCGTTTCCGGCAGCGGCAGCGAGGACAACGGCGGGCCGGACGACCCGCCCGAAATGTTCGATGAGGAGATCAGGTCGGTGGTGGAGACGGCGCACAGCATGCTGCGGATCGTTTCAGCCCATGCCCACGGGACTCCGAGCATCAACGCCGCGCTTCGAAACGGCGTCGACTCCATCGAGCACGGCTCGTTCCCGGACGAGGAATCCATTCGTCTCTACCTGGAAACCGGCGCAATCCTTGTCCCCACCCTGGCCTATATCACCCGCTGGACGGATGAGTACCTCGATGCACTGGTCCCCTACCAGCAGGTTCGCAAGGATCAGTTCCTGACATTGCAGCCGCTGGGTGTTGCGAAGGCTCACGAGGCGGGCGTCGTGATCGCGGCCGGGAGCGACGTCGGGTCCGGTCTCATGCTCCACGGGTTGAGCCCGCTTGAACCCATCGCCTACGTGGAGCTCGCCGGCATGTCCGAGATGGATGCGATCGTGACCGCGACGGTCAACGGCGCAAAGCTGTTGCGCATGGAGGACGAACTCGGCACGCTGGAACCGGGCAAGTACGCGGACCTGGTTGCAACCGATACCAGTCCGCTCGAGAACATTCGCGCGCTGCTGGACGTAAGCTTCGTCATGAAGGGCGGTGTCGTTTACAGGAATGACGAGTAGATTCAACCATGCCAACAGTTACGCCACACCCGGGAATGCTCCGAATTCGCCCGCACATGATCATCGCGGAAGAGGGCGACGAGTTACCAATAGAAATCAATATCGCCTCCAACGAGAGCGCTCACGGTCCGAGCCCCGCGGCACTTTCCGCCGGCCTCAAGGCCATGCAGACCATCGAGCGATATTCCGAAACGGCGGCGACAAGGCTTGCGCATGCCATCGCCGGGCACTTTGGCCTGAATCCCGACGGCGTCGTCTGCGGTTTCGGCTCCGATGACCTGCTGGCACGAAGCGCCCGCGTCTATCTCTCCGCCGGGGACGAGTTGATCTACACGGCGAACGGCTACCAGAAGATCCCCAATTACGCCTATGCCAATGGCGCCGACGCCATTGCCGCACCGGACAACAATTTCAGGGCGGATGTCGACTCGATCTTGGACTGCGTCACCGAACGCACTCGCATGGTCATGATCGCCAATCCGGACAACCCCACCGGCTCATACCTGACCGGCAGCGAGATCAGGCGGTTGCACGCAGGCCTGCCGGGCAACGTCCTGCTGGTGCTGGATTCCGCCTATTTCGAATACGTCGAAGCGGACGATTACGAAAGCCCGGTTGCGCTGGTGGAAGAAATGCAGAACGTGATCATGACCCGCACGTTCTCGAAGATTTACGGACTGGCCGGCATGCGGCTCGGGTGGGCCTACGCGCCGGCCGCCATCGCCGACATGCTGGGACGGGTCGGCATCACGTTCCCCATTTCCGGTCCGGCGTTCAGCAGCGGGATGGCGGCGCTGCAGGATTCGGATCACACAGCCCATGTTTACGCCGAAACGGTCAAGGTGCGGCGCTGGTTCGGCGATGCGTTGACCGAACATGGGCTCATCGTGCACCCCACCCAGACCAACTTCGTGCTGGCGACATTTCCCGACCCGGATCGATCCGCCCGGATGGCGTACGATTACCTGCTTGAAAACGGCATTGCAGCGAGACGGCTGAATACGCCAAACTTTGCCCATTGCGTTCGCTATACGTTCGGATTCGACCACGAAATGTCGCGCACAGCCGAAGTGATGCGCGACTTCTTCGCGTGAGCTGCATATGGCTGCGACAACACCTCCTGCCAAATCTCCCGCCCGCGCGCTGCGCGGCGCCTCCATCATCCAGTCCATCAAGAACGCGGGTGTGGAAACCGTCGTTGCCCTGCCGGACATCGTGACCTGCGACGGTGTGCTCTGGCCGATCGCACGGGACCCGGACCTCAGGCTGGTACCCGTGTGCAAGGAAGACGAGGGCGTTTCCATTTGCGCCGCCCTGTCCTACTGCGATCATCGATCCGTTCTTCTCATCCAGCACCTGGGATTCCTGGATTCGATCAACGCGATTCGCGTAATCGCGGTCGAATACGATCTGCCCGTCGTCATGATCCTGGGATTGCAGGGAATGGAATCCGACCGAACGCCGTCACAGTCGGACAAGTTGAGTGTTCGCATTGTCGAACCGATTTGCGAGGCCATGGAACTCGACTATGCGATTCTGTATGACGAGTCCGACGTTGCGGTCGTGGAACCCATGATCGCCAAGGCGTACGAGCAGTCAAGACCCGTCGCCATCCTCATTGCCAGATCCCCGGAGTGACAACGAAATGATGAAACGCGACCAGGCGTTGCGCGTGCTTGCCGATCACTATCCGGATGGCATTGTCGTGCCCGTCTATCAATCCGCATTCGACTGGTTGGGCATCCGTCCACACCCGTTGAATTACCTGTGTACCGGCGCGATGGGGCAAGCATCCTCGCATGGCCTGGGACTGGCACTGGGCGCTCCCGACGAAAAGGTGGTCATCCTAGACGGCGACGGAAGTCTGCTGATGAACCTCGGTTCCCTGGCGACCATTGCCAACCTGGCGCCACCCAACCTGCTTCACTTCGTGCTGAACAACGGCGCCTACGAGGTAAACGGAAACTTTCCGATTCCGGGAGATGGAAAAATCAATTTCGCCGGGTTGGCGCGTGAAGCCGGTTATGCAGCCGCTTTCGAGTTTTCCGAACTGGCGGAATTCGAGTCGGGAATCGAAGAAATACTGTCGAAGCGAGGCCCGGTCTTCGTCTGCCTGAAGGCCGAACCCGGTGACGAATACCCGATGGACTACGTCATCATCCACAGCGCCGAGTCCCGGCAGATCTTCCGCGATGCGCTGCAGGAACGAATGGGGCCGCAGTGAAACGCTACCTCACATACATTGACGGCAGACAGGTCAACCCCTCCTCCATGGAGTGGTTCGAAACCGTCAATCCGTACACGCAACGTCCATGGGCACTGATTCCCCGTTGCACGGAGCGCGATGTGGACATCGCCATCGGCGCCGCGCATCGGGCATTCAGGGAGAGCGGCTGGCCGCGGATGCCGCCCTCGAAACGGGGCGCCGTCCTGCGCCGAATCGGCGACGTGTTTGCCGGCAAGGCCGACAGGCTGGCTGAAATCGAGACAAACGAGAACGGAAAGTCCATTTCGGATACGACGGCGCAGATACGCGGACTCCCGGAATGGTTCTACTACTACGGCGGACTCATCGACAAGATCGAGGGCCACGTCATTCCCATCGACCAGGAGCAAATTTTCAACTTCACACGATACGAGCCACTGGGCGTCGTCGCCGCCATCACACCCTGGAACTCGCCCTTGATGCTGACCGTCTGGAAGCTGGCTCCCCTGCTCGCGGCGGGCAATACGGTGGTCATCAAACCGTCCAATCATGCGTCGGCGTCCATCGTCGAATTCATGGAGGTCCTGGATGAAGCCGGCTTGCCCCCGGGCGTCGTCAACCTGGTGACCGGATACTCGCGGGACATCGGCCGGGCATTGGTCGAGGATCCCAGAGTCGCGAAAATCAGTTTCACGGGCTCGACGGAGGCAGGCCGCAGGATCGGTGAGCAAGCGGCGCGGGACTGCAAGCGTGTCGCACTGGAACTGGGAGGAAAGTCGGCCCAGATCGTCTGCGAAGACGCACGCATGGAGAATGCCGTGCGCGGTGTGGTGTCGGGCATTTTCCTGCTGAACGGGCAAAGTTGCGTCGCAGGGTCGCGCCTCCTGGTACACGAGAGCATTCACGATGAATTCCTCGGTCGTCTGATCGAGGCGATCGGAGAACTGAGATTCGGGGACCCCACCGACAGTGCCACCGAGATCGGGCCCATCTCGAACGAGTCCCAGTACAACAAGATCCTGGAGTACATCGAAATCGGCAAGGCCGAAGGTGCGCACTGCCTGTATGGAGGAACGCGCTCGAATCGCGACGGCTGTGAGACGGGGTGGTTCGTCGAGCCGACAATATTCACGAACGTAGAGCCATCCATGCGAATTGCAAGTGAGGAGATATTCGGCCCGGTACTCTCGGTCATGCCCTACTCCACCGATGACGAAGCCATCCGGATTGCCAACGACATCGACTTCGGACTCGCAGGCGGCGTTTGGACGTCGGACCTTGGACGGGCCCACCGTATTTCGAGCCGGCTGGAGTGCGGCACCGTGTACGTCAATCAGTACAAGAATGTGAGCGTCATGTCCCCCGCCGGTGGGTACAAGGCGAGTGGGATCGGTCGCGAAAACGGTGCGGAGATGATCAAGGAGTACCTGCAGGTCAAGAGTGTCTGGATCAATACGGCGTAACACCGTCGCTGCGCTGCATCGGGTCGATGCGCAGCGGATGGGCAATGCTGATCCTGGCGGGCATGGCGTTGGTCTATACTCTATACAACAGACCGGTCTCGGGTAGATTGCAGTCCGGTCGCCGAACCCAGAACAACAAACCGGGCGATATCCATCAAGGGGATCAAGATGAACAACAAAGGGCACCTGTCATTCAATCCGATCGCGATATTTTCCCTGGCTCTTGTCGTGTTTGCATGCAATCAGGCCGGCACCCAGGCGATAGATCCGGAGATCTTCAATCAACTCGAGTACCGGCATATCGGACCCCCGGGCAACCGCGTCTCTGCGGTGGCCGGGGTTCCCGGCGATCCCAGGGTCTACTACGCCGGAAACCCGGCAGGCGGCATCCACAAGTCCATCGACGGCGGCATCACCTGGTTCCCGATCTTCGATGACCAGGAAGTCCCCTTCATCGGGGAGGTGGCGGTAGCGCCTTCAGACCCGAACATCGTCTGGGCCGGGACCGGTGAGATCTGGTTCAGGAACAACAACAAGTACCTGCCCATCGGCAACGGTGCGTACAAGTCCATGGATGCAGGCGAGACCTGGACCCATGTGGGGCTGGACAGGACGGGCCGGATCGGCCGGATCGTGATACATCCGGAGAATCCCGACATCGTCTTCGTGGCGGCCATGGGCCACAGCTACGGTCCCCAGGAGGAACGGGGCGTTTACCGCACACAGGATGGCGGAGAGACCTGGGAACGGGTTCTCTTCGTCAATCCGGACACGGGTGCTTCCGACGTCGCCATGGTCCCGGGCGACCCGGACACTCTCTTTGCCGGCATGTGGCAGACCTGGGGCGAGAGAAGCGGCGGGCCGGGCAGCGGCCTCCATGTTTCCAGGGACGGCGGCGACACGTGGGAGCATCTCACCGGAAACGGTCTGCCCGAACCGCCGGTGGGCAAGCACGGGATCGCCATCGCGCCGAGCGACCCCAGCCGAATCTATGTCCTGATCGAGACCGGCGGCGGCATGCCCTTCCAGGGACAGGAAACGAGCAGCGGCCAGCTTTGGGTCTCGGAGGACGGCGGGGAGAACTGGGAACTGAGGAGCTATGACCTCGACATGGCCGGCCGGACCCATTACTACACCCGGGCCGAAGTCGCGCCGGACAACCCCGACAAGATCTTTTTCCTTTCGGCCCCGCTCAGCCTGTCCATGGACGGGGGCCGGAGCATCACGAGGGTCGGTAACCAGATGCATGGCGACCATCACGACATGTGGATCGATCCCACGGACGGAAACCGGATGATCGACTCCAACGACGGCGGCGTGGGCATCTCCTGGAACGGCGGCACCAGCTGGTCGCAGATCAATATTCCCAACGCCCAGCTTTACCACGTCACGGTGGACAACCAGATCCCCTACAACGTATACGGCAACCTTCAGGACGGGCCTTCGCACCGCGGTCCGAGCAACAGCCGCACGACAGTCAGGGGCGGCGGGGGGATCGCCCGGGGCGAATGGCACGCCGTCGGGGGCACCGAAGCCGGCATTGCCGTGGCCGATCCCGTCGACAACAACATCATCTGGTCCACCGGCCACCCCGGTGGCGCGATGGATATCTATGATCTGCGCACCGGCCACAAACGCGAAGTCGGCGTATGGCCGGACTACGCGTGGGGCTGGGCCGATATCGACCTCAGGTACCGGTTCTACAGGACCTTTCCCCTCATCATCTCACCTCACGACCACAACCGGGTTTACGTCGGCAGCCAGTATGTGCACATGACCACCAATGGGGGACATAGCTGGGAGACCATCAGCCCGGACCTTTCCACGGGTGATCTCGGCAGACTGCAGAGCATGCCCAGCCTGACGCCCATGAACTCGGGCACGGAAGACGGTGTCGTCTTTGCCATTGCCGAGTCGCCTCTGCAGGAGGGCGTGATCTGGGCCGGTACGAACGACGGGCTCATGCATGTCACCCGGGATGGCGGCGCCAACTGGTCCGACGTGACGGCCAACATTCCCGACCTGCCGCCGTGGGGAACCGTCAGTCACATCGAGGCATCGAGGTATAACGCAGGCAGCGCCTACATCGCGGTCAACCTGCACGAGCAGAACAACCGCAATCCCTTTGTCTACAAGACCAGCGACTACGGCGAGAGTTGGCAGGACCTGACCGCCACGCTCCCCACGAGCGACACCTTCAGCATCAATACCCGTGTCATGGAGGAGGACCCGGTGCGGGAAGGTCTGCTTTACCTGGGAACCGACTACGCCCTGTTCGTCTCGCTCGACGACGGCGCCAACTGGTTCCTCCTGCACACGAATCTTCCCCACACGCCTGTGCACGGCGTGGTTGTCGAAGAGCACTTCAACGACCTGGTGCTGGGGACGCACGGCCGCGGTTTCTGGATCCTTGACGACATTACGCCACTCCAGCAGCTCACGCCTGAAATTCTCGCATCGGACGTGCATCTCTTCGATCTGCGTTCGACTTATCGATTTCAGCCGATCGAGCCGCCTGTAGCCCAGCGGGGGGACCCGAGCGTTGGCGACAACCCACCCTACGGGGCTCCCATCAACTATTACCTGGGGACCGAAGGGGCGACCGACGTCACCATCCGCATCGTCGATGAGGCGGGCCAGACGATCAGGGTCCTCGACGGTTCGGCGGATCGCGGAATCAACAGGGTCTGGTGGGACCTCCGATACGACCTGACCGACGAGCCCAGACTGCGAACCAGCCCCCTGGTCGCACCGTGGGTCGAGCTTGGCCCGGAAGGCTGGAGGCCGATCCCCGGCGGGGCAGCCGGGCGTACCGCCATCATGGCGCCTCCCGGCAACTACACCGTGACACTCTCGGTCGACGGGGAGGAAACCAGCGGGGATCTCTTGGTAATCAAAGATCCCCATACCGTTGGAACCGAAGAGGACATTCAGGCTCAGACCAGCCTGTTGCTTGAGGTTCGCGAGGTTGTCAACAGCGTAGTGGGAATCATCAACCAGGCCGAAGTGATCCGGAGCCGGATCTATGCCCTCCAGGACGAATTGGTGGGCGATGAAGGCGCGCAGGCTATCGTCGCCGCGTCGGAGCAACTGGATCAGGCGATCATCGCGGTGGAAGAAAATCTCTACGAGATGTATTCGACAGGGCGCGGACAGGACTACACCTTCAGAGAGCCAAGCCGGTTGCTCATCAGGCTGCTGGGCCTTGTCGGACACATCGCCAACGCCGATTTTCCGCCGACTGTGCAGCTCACTGAAATGGCTGCAGAATTTGCGGATCTCCAGGATGGCCATCTGAACCAGTTCAACGCAGTGCTTGCCGAGGACCTGACTGCCTTCAACAGCCTGCTCGAAGAGAACGGCATGGCTCCCATCACTGTCGGGGAGTAATGAGAAGCTCTGGAGAATGGGGCAAATGCAGAAAAAATTTGCCGCAGGCGGGCAGGGTATGACTGCGTGCTGCCGATGGTGCAGGGGAGCCGACAGCGCGTGGACATCTCGGACGGGCAGCGGTCCATTGATTGCCGGGTAACATCAGTTGGTGCCGCGCCTGCGCGCCGGTGCGCAGGCAGCCGATCATGCGTTTGACCCGCCGGATTGCGTGGATTCTCGCAGTCGTATCCGCATGGGCCCGGGCGCAGGGCGACGGATCGATTGAGGAAGTCATCCTCACCGCTCCGCGCGAGCCGACACGGGCGTCGCGTCCGGCGCTGGTGCTGGGTCACGAGGCTCTGCAGGTACGTCAGCCCGTTACGGTTGCCGATGTTTTTCGCACGGCCACAGGCGTTTTCCTGCGCACCAATTCGCGCGGCCAATCGGTGGCGCGTATCCGCGGCGCCGAGGAACGCCAGACGCGGGTGTTTCTCGACGGTGCGCCGTTGGCGGCGCCTTGGGATGGCCGTGCCGATCTTGCGCTGTTGCCCGCAGGATTGATCGACCGGATCGAGGTCACGCGCGGTCTGGCGCCGATCGAGTACGGCGCCAATGCGGTGGCCGGTGCGATCGACCTGGTGACTTACGTTCCTCAGGATGGAGCGAGTCTGCGAGCGGAAGTTCAGCACGGCTCGCTCGGTTTGCGAAACGCCAACGCGGTCGCCGGATTCGACCTGGATAACCGGTGGTCGCTCGTGGCCGCGGGATCGGCCATCGCTCGCGATGCCGAACGAATCGCGGACAGGGAAAGCGTCGCGTTCGACCCGTCGGCGACGCGCGCCCGGACCAACACCGATCTGTCCAGCGACAGCTTGTTCGCGGCGGCGGTCTATTCGGGCGATTGGTACTTTCTGCGTGCCTCGCTGCTTCACGGTCATGCCGAGCGTGGTGTCGCTGCACAGAGCGACCTGGATCCGGCAACGGCCAACCCGCGCTTTTGGCGAATGCCCGAGCGCAATCTGACGCAAGCGACCTTGAACGGAAACTGGAACTTGCGGGAAGGTGTCGATCTGCGATTGACCGGCTGGCAGCAGACGTTCGATCAAACCATTGACGCTTATCGAGACTACTCCTACGAAGCGCTGCGGGAACGTGAGCGAGGACGGGATGGCACCAGCGGCGCACGGCTCGCACTGTCAATGCTGTTAGATCCGGCAACCCTTCGCTTCGTGGCGAGCGCTCAGGACAGCACGCACCGTCAATCGGATTTCGTCACGGCGACGGGACAGGCCGCCGATTTCATGGAGGAACCCGAGCTTCGCTACCGGCAGCGCTTGCTGACCGTGGGGCTCGAATCGGACCTGCGCGTGAGCGACACGGTGACTTTCACGGTTGGTCTGGCCATGGATCGCGCATCGACGCCGCTCACCGGCGACAAGCCGCCTCAGGAATCGCTCTCGGCAACGGGTTGGTCCACCGGACTGCGCTGGACGCCTTCGGATCGATTGTCGGCCGTCGCCACACTCGGGCAGCGCTCCAGGTTTCCGACGCCACGTGAATTGTTCGGTGTTGCGCTGGGCCGCTTCCTGCTCAACCCGGACCTGCAGCCCGAGCGCTCGCTGCTTGCCGATCTGGGCCTCGAGTACAACTTGGCGGATGCGGTGTCGCTTGATCTCACGCTATGGGCAAACGACAGCGACGATACGCTCTCCCAACGAGTCGTGACCGTTGACAACTCGACTCGACGGCAGCGGTTCAACCTGAACGGTTCGCTGACCTACGGCATCGAAGCGGCGGCAAACTGGGCGCTCACGGGGCAGTTTGCTGCGAACCTGTCGGTGGGATTACAGGACAACCGGGTCGCGCGTGATGAAAGCGATGTGCGCCGGCATCTGTTGCACAGGCCCGGGGAGCAGTTGAACCTGGCTCTGGATTGGCAGGCGACATCAAGGCTCGACATACGCGCGGATCTTTCCTATATCGGTCAAGCCTACGATCTGGCGGAGGAAGGGGTCGATTCCCGCTTGCCGGCTTCTACCAGCCTGGGCCTGAAGGGCGTTCTGACCATCGGCCGGATCAACGACCAGGACATTTTCCTCACCGCCGCCGTCGACAACCTGACCGATGCCCTGGTCCTTCCGCAACTCGGATTACCGGCGCCGGGGCGCTCGTACCACGTTGGGATACGAATCGACTAGAAGAATGGCCATGCCCAGCCTTGCTCTCGGTACAACTGGTCGAGAAGCTTGAGGAATCGGTAGTGGGCGGCATTATGGAATGACGTTGACACTACTAATCTGGTGCCGACAATGCCCCTCAAAGCGAATGTCGTTGTATTGGAGAGTGGCTGGGGTCGATTGCCGATTCGATATTCGTCAGGTCCCTCAACAAGTCAGTCGCGCTGCCGTGTTCCAGGCCTCCCGCTGCAGTACAGCGGAAAAATTTTTCGTGTAGCTCCTCATCGCTCATGGGGTTGCCCGGCATTCCCGTCGGGACACCGAGGTAGTCCGCTACTTCGCCGCCATCATTGGTCGACAGCGTAACCCGTGCGCCTTCGGGCGCTTCCTCATCCTCAAGCGAGTCCACACGACGCATTTCAACCTTCGACATGCACGACTGCACGCGCGGGTCGGATAAAGCATCCCTTGTCAGTTCTTCAACGCCAAGCTGTCCGCGAGCCAGCATGGTGCCTACGGCAAAGGGCATGGAGAACTGCGCTTCCTGTACGTTGCCAGGTATGGCGTAAACCAGGCTTGTCGCGACCAGCGGCGGGACCTCGCAGATGACCTGTCGGATACTTTCGCCATTCAGCCCATGTTTGTCCAATAGGTCTTGCGTGACCTCAGTGGCCGCGTGGGCAGCCGAACAAACAGGATACTGCTTGAAGAAAATGCCGGGATCGATCAGGCGCCACTGCTTGCCGAGCTCTTCGATCCCTTCGTAATCTGCCACGCCGTCATTCAGCACTTGAATGAAGCCGTTCGCACCTTCCAGTGCGGAACGGGGAGCGCTGAGTCCCGCACATGCGAGCAGTGCCGACTCAACGCCCGCTGCGGCGGCCTGGCCGGCCAGATAAGGCTTGGCGTCCGTGCCGAAAGCGGCTTTCTGGGCACCCGACTGGAGGCTCGCCAACGAGAGTGCGCAAGCCGTCTGCCGTTCCGATAGTTGCATGGCGTTAGCCGCTGCGGCCGCGGCGCCAACCGTGCCGAAGGTGGCCGTACTCCACCACCCCTTTTGGTAGTGGCCATGGCCGCAGAGTTCGGCGATGGCATAGGTGACTTCGGAGCCGGTCACGAACGCTTCCAGCACTCGTCGGCCGTCCGCGCCGGAATATTCGGCGGCAGCCAATGCGGCAGGAAAGGCGGTGGTGGATCCATGCATGATGCCCGTGTAGCTGGTGTCGTCGAAGTCCAGGACGTGACCGATCGTCCCGTTCACAAGTGCTGCGCCGACCGGGGACAGACCAGCGGAACTGCCCAGGACCGTTGACGGTCCCGATGAATAGGTTTGACGGGCGTAGTCCGCGATGCGCCGCGACTGCACCCGCGGTGCCCCCGCAATCGACACCCCGACCAAATCGACGATGCATCGCTTTGCAACCTCCTGTACATCGCCGGGAATATCGTCCAGAGACAGTGCATGAGACCACTTCGCGATGCGCTCGACCAGTGTTGGGGAATCAGTCACGGGTTCCAGGCGAACCGTTCCGGCTGCCCTACTTCGCAACCCAGAGGCGCCGCGGCCTCCGTCAACCACTCCCAAAAGGATATGGCCAGCTCCCGCGAGACGTAGACATCGAACACGAGTTCCTGCGCCATATCGACTCGGTGCACCAGGACGTGCATGTGATGGATGGCACTCAGGGCATGCGCATTCACCGGAAACGCTTCAGGGTCCAGGTCGACGGGCAAGCCACGATCCAGCAACAGGCCCGACTTGGGACCGGCGATCCGCAAGACTGTCCGGCCGTGCCCAATTTGAGTGATGACCGCATTTTCACCAAGTGACGCTTCGTTCAACTGTCGCAGGACTTCATCGTTCGTCGGTCCGGTGATCCAGAGGCGCTCCGGCCTGACCCGAAAGACCGTTCGGTCGCCGGAAGACTTCGCCCGTTGAAAATCGGTCGGGACGGGACAGTCCAGAATCGCCGCCAATCTGTCGCAGACAGATTCAAAACTGCGCTTCCAGCCGGAGACCTGAACGAGGTTTCTCTCCAGGCGTTCGCAGATCGATACCGACGTCGGGCCTTTCCCGCCGCCTGTCCTGCCGGCCCTGTAAACGGCCGCAAGGGCTGACCTGGCTTCAGCCACGCAATCGTTCTCCCCTGGGATCGACGAAGTGCGGCGAGACGATGCGAACGGCCGTGACCTCATCGCGCAATGGGAATACGGCGTCTATCAACTCTCCCTTCCTCGACATTCCTCCGGACACGAATCCCAGACCGATGTGCGTTGCGAGTTCCGGGGAAAAGGCCACGGACGAGACGCGTCCGATTCCGTGTCCGCTGTGTCGCCCCTGTGCGCACAAGATGGCGCCCGCCCTGAATTCGTCCCCATCTCTCACGGGTTTCAAACCGACCAATTGCGGCCGGGCAGGGTCGACCAGGCCTTCACGTTGCAACAGGGCACCGCCGACGAAGGGTTTTTTCCTGCTTGCCATCCGCCCCATTCCCAGGTCCAGGAGGCTGGTGCGGCCATCAAGTTCCGGACCGGCCACGTGCCCTTTTTCGGTTCGCAGTATGTTCAATGCCTCCGTACCGTAAGGCACGATTCCGAAGGGCTGCCCGGCGTCGAAAATGGCCTGCCAGATGTGTTCGCCATAGGCTGCAGGCGCATAGACCTCGTAGGCCATTTCCCCCGAAAAACTCAGTCGGCTCACACGTACCGGAATACCGTCCAGATGCCCGTGGTCGACTCCCATGAACGGGAGCGTCTCGTTGCTGAAATCGATGTCGTGAATGACTCTCGTCAGGAGGTTACGGCTCAGCGGACCTGCGACGGCGACCGCCGCCCACTGGCTCGTTACAATCGTCAATTGCACGTTCAGATCGGGCCAGGCGGTCTGGAGCAGGTACTCCAGGTGGGTAAGGACGGTTGACTCCCCGGCGGTGGTGGTCGTCATGAAGTAGTCGTTTTCGGATATTCGCGCCGTGGTTCCGTCGTCGAGGGCGATTCCGTCCAGCCGAAGCATCATGCCGTATCGCACATTGCCGGGTTTGAGCGAATCGAAGTTGTTGACGTAGACGCGGTTCAGGAATTCGGCCACGTCCGGCCCCTGGACATCGATCTTGCCGAGGCTGGACACATCCACCATCCCGACCCGTTCCCGGACCGCCGCCGCCTCGCGAATGCTTGCGGCCCTCAGTGACTCGCCAGGCTGCGGGAAGTACCAGGGCCGTACCCACAGATTGGTCTGCGCGAATACCGCACCGTTGCGCTCTTGCCAGTCGTGCATGGGTGAACGGCGCGTGGGCCTGAAGTGCTCGTTTTTTGTCTGGCCCGCCAACGCGCCGAGCAATACCGGCCGATAGGGCGGCCTGAACATGGTTGTCCCGACATCCTTGATGTCCGTCCGATGCAGGCCCGCCAGTATGGCCAGCGCGTTGAGGTTGGCCGTCTTGCCCTGGTCGGTGCCCATACCCAGCGTGGTATAGCGTTTCAGCAGTTCAACGGAATCGTATCCCTCCCTGTGGGCCAGGCCGATATCGTCCGATTTGACGTCGTTCTGCATGTCGACGAATTTCATCGCGGATCCGAAACCGCGGGAGTCTGGCACTTCCCAGATGGCTTCGGTGGCCAGATCGGGTTCGTCGTCCGTCGGCGCCGGCAAAGCCCATGTGCGGGCCGGGCTTGAAGCGAAACCGCATTGCTCCGCGGCGGCGGTGCCGGCACGCTGACCGCTGCGTAGACCACCCGGTAACCCCAGGTCGCACGCGGCACCGCCGGCCAGGAGGAACCCCTCCGGCACCTGCCCTGCCACGAACATGGCGCGCTCATCGTCATAGACCGGCTTGGGGCCGCGCTGACTCAACAGGTGCAGCACAGGCGTCCATCCGCCGGACACGAGCAATGCGTCGCAACCCAGCTTGAACATGGTTTTTCGCGATTCCGATGATGCGCCCCGATTCGCCGTCACCTCGACGCTGCGTACGCGTTGACCGCCATTGGCCCGGATGATCGCGTGGCCCCGATGGAGGGTGACGCCCGCTTTCCGCGCGGCCTGAACCAGGCCGGAATCGATCTCGTGCCTCGAATCGATAACGGTGACGTCGGAACCCACGCCGGCAAATTCGATCGCTGCGCTGTAAGCGCTGTTGTTGTTCGTGAAAACCGCGATCTTGCGCCCGACCCTTACGGCAAAGCGGTTGAGATAAGTGCGTGCCGCCGAACCCAACATGACGCCTGGCAAATCGTTGTTGCCGAACACGATGGGGCGTTCGATCATCCCGGTCGCCAGGATCACGCGTCGCGCGCGCACGATCCAGTACCGCTGCCAGGGTGCAAACGGTTCGGGGTCGCTGCGGTGTTCGTTTATGCGTTCGACCAGTCCGAACACCAGGTTGTCGTAGGCGCCGAACACGCAGGTCCGCTGCATGATGCGGACATTGGCCAGGGATTCCAATTCCACGGTCACGGCATCCAACCACTGGTCCGTTCCACCTCCCGGCGGTCGCGCCAGCAGGGAGCCACCCAATTCGGAGTCGTCCTCAACCAGGATGACTCGCGCACCACTGCGCCCTGCGGACAGCGCCGCCATCAGTCCCGATGGCCCGGCGCCGACCACCAGGACATCGCAAAATGCCTCGGCTTTCTCGTAATGGGCCGGATCGGGTCCCGAAGCAGCGACGCCCATTCCCGCGGCCTCGCGTATGAAATGCTCATAGACGAGCCACGCCTTTCGGGTTGGGCCCATGAATGTCTTGTAGTAGAAGCCGGCCGCGAAGAGTTTCGGGAACAGGCCCACCACGCTCATCAGGTCTAGGCGCAGCGACGGCCACCTGTTCTGACTGGTGGCGACGAGTCCGTCGTGCAGTTTTACCCCGGTCCCCCGCACGTTGGGAACGACGCGATCGCCGGATTTCAGTGCAAACAGCGCATTGGGTTCCTCTATGCCTGCCGCGTAGATGCCGCGGGGCCGGTGATATTTGAAGCTGCGCGCGACGAGCCTTACGCCGTTGGCCAACAGAGCGGATGCCAGGCTATCGCCGGAGAATCCCGAGTACCGGCGGCCATCGAACGAAAAGGAGAGCGCCTGCTCCCGATCTATGCGCCCTCCTTCAGGGAGGCGGCAGGCCTGCTCAGACATCCTCTTGCCGTGATTGAGCGTCGTCCGGCCAGGACACGTCGCGAGCGGGTGTAACCGATTCGATCGCGTGCGTTACGGTGTCGCGCTCAACCCGCAACCACTGTCCGCACCCGCTGCGATGCTGCCAGTACTCCCGGTGCATGGGCCTCGGGTTGCCGCGAAACATCACGTAGTCGGTCCAGAGATCGATATCCGGATCTGCCAGGTCGGGAAACGGCCGCGAGGCGTCACCGCCGTAGACGAATTCGGTGAAGTCCCGCACGCCGCAGTAAGGGCACGGAATCCTTAACATTTTCTCGCCATCAATGGTGCCACGGCGTGGGCCCCATCCCTTTTTCGTCCATCTGGTAGCCGAGGCGGTACCGGTCCAGGGTGAACTTTGCATTCAGCTCATGGGGTCGGCCTGTTGCAAGCGTATGCGCGTAAGTCCATCCGCTCGCCGGCGTGGCCTTGAAACCGCCATAACACCATCCGGCGTTGATGTAGAGACCGTCCACGGGTGATTCGCAGATGAACGGACTGCCGTCCATGGACATGTCCATTATCCCGCTCCAATGCCTGAGCAGACGGGCCGTCGACAAGAGCGGGATCACCGCCTTGGCGCACGCCATGATCTCCTCGATGATGGGCAGGTCGCCCCGCTGCCCGTAGGAGTTGTACCCGTCGAGGTCGCCGCCCATCACCAGGCCGCCCTTGTCGGATTGCGATATGTAGAAATGGACCGCATTGAAGGAGATCACGTGGTCGAGGACCGGTTTGACGGGTTCGGTTACAAACGCCTGCAGGAGGTGGGTTTCGATGGGGAGCCGAATTCCGGCCATTTTGGCCAGGTGTCCAGTATGGCCGGCGACTGCCAGGGCGACTTTACCGGCATGGATTTTTCCGCGGTTCGTCTCGACGCCGACGATCTTGCCGCGGTCCCACAAGTAGCCGGCCACCTCGCACTTCTGGATGATGTCAACGCCGAATTGATCCGCCGCGCGAGCGTAGCCCCACGCCACGGCATCGTGGCGCACCGTGCCGGCACGCTCCTGCAGGAGTCCCCCGAGCACCGGAAACCTCGCTCGCCCGGAATAATCCAGTATCGGCACCTTGCGGCGCACCTCCTCCCGGGTCAGAAGCTCCGCATCGATGCCGTTCAACCGCATGATGTTGCCGCGCCGCGCCGCGTCGTCCATTTGCGCGGGGGTATGGCACAGGTTGATCTGGCCGCGGGGGGAATACATGACGTTGAAGTTCAGGTCCTGGCTCAGGCCCTCCCAAAGCTGCAGCGACTTCTCGTAGAACTGCGTGTTGCCGTCGATCATGTAGTTGGATCGAACGATCGTCGTGTTCCGGCCGGTGTTGCCACCCCCGATATAGCCCTTCTCGATCACGGCCACATTGCGAATGCCGTGGTTCCTAGCCAGGTAATAGGCAGTGGCCAGACCGTGTCCGCCGCCGCCGACGATCACGACATCGTAGGTCGGCTTCGGGTCTGCGTCCCGCCACGCCCGCGGCCAGCCCTTGTTCCCCCCGAGGGCATGCCTGAGCAGGCTGAACGCCGAATAGCGCATCAACGGGTACCCAGGTCCGGGGGGGTCAGCACCCGGTAGCGCAGATGGGCAGCATCGCGTGGACCGTCGGCATCAAATGAGCTGGTCGTAGGTGGGCGAGTAGTACTTCATCCAGAACTCGCCGCGCATGTCGCGCAGGGTCGGGACGGAGATACGCGCCTTGTCCACCAGGTCGAGATCGCAATCGGCGATGAGCACGGCGTTCTCTTCCTGCCCCAGCTTCGCGATGACCTCGCCCATGGGACTGACGATCATGCTTTCGCCGAAGTAGCTGTTCTGTTCCTCCGGGCCCACCCGGTTCGAATAGATCGCGAACATCCCGTTGTCGACGGCGCGCATGACGTTGAGATTGTCCCAGTGCACGCCATGTGCGTACCCTGGCGCGGCAGTCGGGCAGAACAGGAGTTCCGCCCCCAGGATCGCGTTGATTCGGGCGGTTTCGGGGTAACGGCGGTCATGGCAGACGATGACGCCGAACTTCGCGTTCGGTTCGAACTCGGTTTCCATTACCTTGAAGTCCTGGCCGGCACGGAAATACATCTTCTCCAGGGCCTGCACGCCGGCCACCTGGGTCTTTCGATAGTTGCCCACCACGTCGCCCGACGGTCCGATGGTCGGGGCCGAGTTGTAGTAGATTCCGGGGGCGCCCTGCTCGAATATCGGAAATATCACGTAGTTTCCGTACTGCCTGGTGAGTTCACCCACCGCCGCGGTGCTCGGACCCGGGATGGTTTCCGCATCCTTAAAAATATCGTTGTCCTTTTCGCCGTATACGCGAACGTAGTCCGTGGTGCAGAGTTCCCCGCCCATGATGATCCGGGCGCCCTCTTTGGACGCCTGTTCGACCAGTGCGAGGGACCGGTTCACCTTGGCCTGCACGCTGCTGCCTGGCATGGCCAGTTCCTGCAATACCGCGACTCTGATTGTTCTGTTTGACATATTTATCCTCTGGCAAATGCCGAAATCATGTTGGTTCAGCTTCAAGAAATTGCGCTCGACCCCTGGTCGCGAGAAGTTCGCCGTTTTCAAGAAGCACCTCGCCGCGCTGCATGACCAGCTCGGGCGCCCCGAGGCATCGACGGCCTTCGTACATCGTATAGTCTGTTTTCGTGTGTTGCGCCACCGCCCTGACCTCATGTTCCCTGGTCGGGTCGAAAATCAGCACGTCGGCATCCGCGCCTTCCTGCAGGACGCCCTTGCGCGGGTAAATGCCGAAGATCTTCGCCGGTTTTTCGGCCATCAGTTCCACCAGCTTGCACAGGCTGATGGACCGCCTGTTGAACCCTTCGTCGTAGGTGACGGTGAACATGGTCTCCTGGCCAGGCAGGCCGGCCGGCGCGGCGAAGACATTGCCCCACCGCGGTTCCTTGGTGTCGATCAGGTGACCGGCCGTATCGGCGCCGATGACGTCGATGGTGCCGTCCTTGACCGCCTGCCACAGTGCGTCGATGTCCTGCTGCTCGCGCAGTGGGGGGCTGACCTTGGCGAGCGAACCCATGTCCCGCATTTCCTGGTCGGTCAACGTCAGGTAGTGGGTGCAGGTCTCCGCGAAGATCCGTGCCGAACTCCACTGGCGAAACAATTTGACGACCTCGAGCGCTTCCCACGTGCTGATGTGCACCACGTAGATGGGGCAGTCGAGTGTCTTTCCGAAACTCAGAATCCGGAATACGGCTTCCGCTTCGCAGATGTCCGGGCGGGATGGTCCGTAGTATTCGGGACCGGTCTTGCCCTCGGCCGTGAACCGGTCTTCCAGGAAATCGCAGAGGTCGCCGTTCTCCGCGTGAACGCAGAACAGGCCGCCGTTGTCCTTCAGCGTGCTCAGGATGCGCAGAATGTCACGGTCCGCCAGGTACATTCCCCGCCGCTCGTATGCCATGAATCCCTTGAACGACCGGACGCCGCGGTCGCAGATCCTTGGAATGAGGTTGTCCAAGTCCGCCAGATCGCTGCTGACCAGACTGCAGTGCAAGCCGAAATCGATCACCGAGTCCTGGGCGCCTTCGTCGATGAAGTAGTTGACGGCGTCCCAGAGATTCCCTTCCACGCCCCAGGCCTTTACGGCGCCAATGTAGGGGATCAGGGTCGTGACGCCACCGTAGACGGCAGACCTGGAGAGCGTATCCAGCCGGTCGGCGTAGACCGGGTGCAGATGCGACTCGACAATCCCCGGGAGGACGAACTTTCCGGTTGCGTCTATGGTTCTGTCGGCGGTCTTGCCGCTCCCCGGCCGCTCGATGCTGTCGATGACTCCGTTGCTGATGAAGACATCCGCCACGCGCAGTTCGGAACTGTTGACCAGTACTCCGCCCTTCACGTGAATGTCTGCGCCGTTGCTGCCCATTGCTACCTCGCGTCACCGTTTCCTTGCGAACATTCTCCGCATGCAATTTGGCTCCAATCTGTAGACAACCCGTTCGTCGCTACCCGTTCGACATGAGGTAGCCGATTCCGGCAATGCCGATCCCGATGGCAGCCGCAATCAGGATGACACGGACCAACGAAGGCCCCTTCTTTTTTTTGGGAGGTTCGATTTCCGCGGATGATTCACTCTCGGGGGCGGCGCCCGCAGGCTCGTCCACCACCATCGCCGACAGTTTGCCGAAGAACTTGTCGGCCATGCTGCGCGCAACGTTGTCCACCACCCGTGCCCCCATCTGGCCAATCTTGCCCCTCAGGCTTGCATCCACCGCATAACTGAGCACCGTGGAGCCCTCGTTCTCCGTCAGCGACACTCTGACGGCGCCCTTGGCATGGCCTGACGCTCCGCCGTCACCCTGTCCGGAGAGCGTGTAGGAATTCGGCGGATCGAGATCGGACAGCTGGACCGCACAGGAGAATTTCGTCCGGATGGGGCCGACTTTGGTCGTCATCTTCGCCTTGAAGTCGGTATCGGAAATCTTGTCGAAACTCTCGCAGCCCTCCAGGCAGGCATGCAGGACCGAGGGATCGTTCAAAGCCGCCCACACGGCCTCGCGGCCTGCGGCAATTCGATATTCCCCTCGCATTTCCACAACGGATCTCCCGGCTCGTTCAGCCGCTCACCAACGCCTGGTGGCCAGCGCTGAGCGCAGGACAGACCTGACTTGGCGCCTTATCCAAGAAGCATGTCCTCAAGCACGCGCCGGACCCAGACCTCGGTCATGGCCCGGCGATAATCCCCGGAAGCCTGGGCATCCGTCGGCGGGTCGGTTTCCGACGCCGCCGCTGCCGCTGATTTCGCTATCAGTTCTTTCGTTGCCCTTTTGCCGTCAAGGACGCCTTCGGCGTTGAGCGCCCGTATCGGCGTGGGCGCCACGCTTCCAAGTCCGATTCGAACGTCTGCGCATTTGCCGACCCAGTCGCGCCGAATCGAGACAGCCACCGTCACCGTCGCGAACGCATCCTCGGAGGTGCACGTGTATTTCATGAACCGGGTTTCCCGGCGGGCTCGCGGGATCGGAATCTGAAACTCCATCAGAACTTCATCTTCAGCGAGGTCCGTCACGAACAGATCGTGGTAGAAGTCCTTGAGCGGAATCAGCCGCTCACCGGCAGGACCTGCGATCCTGGCCTGCGCGTCCAATGCCAGGAGAGCCGGCGCCGGGTCCGACGCGCCGTCGCCGTGGCTGATGTTTCCGCCCAGGGTCCCCATGTTGCGGATCGCAGGCGACCCCACGCGGCCGCAGGCTTCGGACAGCAGCGGGGCGGCGCTCTGAACCTGCCCGGAGCGCACGATCTCGCTGTGGGTGACAGCAGCACCGATGTGCAGCACGCGCCCGTTGCGGTCGATACGGCGCAGTTCCGGGATGTCCGACAGGCTGATGATGACCCGCGGTTCGACAAGGCGTTCCCGCAGCAGGATCACGACCGTGAGGCCTCCCGCCATCATCAGCGCGTCATCGCCGAATTCCTGGCGCAGGGCCACCGCCTGACCCACGGACGTCGGCGACCGGTAGTCGAAGTCCGGCAAGCTCATGAAAACGCCCCAGGTGGCTCGGGTTGGCCGGTGGCCCGGTTCTCGGCCACGGCCAGCACCGCACGGACACTGCCTGCATAGCCCGTACACCGGCAAATGTTGCCGACCAATGCTTCGCGAACTTCGTGCTCGGTCGGCCGCGTGTTTTCCTTCAGGAACGAGGCAGCCATCATCAGGAAGCCCGGCGTGCAGTAGCCGCACTGCACGGCCCCGTTGTCGATGAAGGCTTCCTGTAACGGGTGCAGACGTCCGTTTTCCCTCAGTCCTTCAACCGTCGTCACGTCTTTTCCGCGGCACCGGATCGCCAATTCCAGACATGAGCGGATGGGCACGCCGTCGACGAGTACGGTGCAGGCGCCGCAAACGCCTTGCTGGCAGCCGTCCTTGGTGCCGACCAGTCCGAGATCGTCCTTGATCAGGTCGATCAGCGTCCTGTTGACCGGGATCTCAAGATCATGCGCTTCGCCGTTGACGGTGATGGCCAGTTGCTCTTTCGGACTCATCGCTTGCTGCCCTGTGACCTGCCCGGCGCGCTACGCCCCGGCTCCGTTGAGCGCATTGAGGACTTTCTCCGCGGTAATCGGCAGGCTCGTGATGCGTGCGCCGACCGCGTTGTAGATTGCATTGGCAACCGCTGCCGACGTAGGCGCGAGCGCCGGTTCGGACAACCCCTTGGCGCCGAACGGGCCTTCGTCGTGGAAGGTGTCGACAAAGCCGGTCACGATCTCGGGAATGTCCATCGTCGTCGGCAGCTTGTAGTCGACAAACGTCGGATTCGTAATGACGCCTTCGGACACGTGCATCTGCTCGCACAGCGTCGTACCGAGACCCTGGACCACCCCGCCCACGATCTGGCCTTCCGCGCCCTCAGGGTTGATGATCGTGCCCGCGTCGTGAGCCGCGACGATTCTCAGAATCTTCACCCGGCCCGTTTCCACGTCCACCTCCACGTCCGCAATCTGGGTCGCATACATCCAGAACGCCGACATCTTGGGGGTTTGGCCGGTCTCCTTGTCGGGGGGCTTCGCCGACGGCGGGGTGAATGTGCCTTCACCCTGCAAGGTGGCGCCGCGGGGACCGAAGTGTCCCTTGATGATTTCATCCGCGGTCATGAAGGCATTCGAATCCTTCTTGCAGACCGCGCCTTCACTGTAAAACAATGACTCGGTCGGGGCGTCCAGCAACGGCGCGGCCATCCTGCAAAGTTTTGCGGTGAGATCGTCGGCGGCCCGGATGAGCGCGTTGCCGGCATGAAAGACCGACCTGCTGCCGCTGGTGGATTGATCGAACGGCGTGTAGTCCGTATCCGGGGACCTCATCCTCACGTGATCCATCGGGAGTTCGAGCCGTTCGGCGACGATCTGGCGCAACGCGGTGTAGATGCCCTGTCCCAATTCGACGGTACTGCACAGGACGTTCACGGTCCCGTCGGAGTGCATCTTGACGATCACCGAAGACGTCGACGGCGTATTGGTGAGCTTGTGCATGGTGGCGATGCCACGTCCGCGCACGACCTTGCGGTTGTCGGAAGGCGCGTGCCGCATGTCGCGTTCGGATAGGTCCACGGCCATGCGCAGCGAGTCCTTCACACCGACACTCGTGCGAAGCACCTCGCCCGTACAGGTCTTGTCGCCGAGGTTGTACAGGTTGCGCATGCGGATCTCCACGGGGTCGATGCCGAGCCTTGTGGCGATCATGTCCATCTGGGACTCGTGCGCCCAGGTGAGCTGCGGCACGCCGAAGCCCCGGAACGAGCCGCCCAGCGGATTGTTCGTATAGACGCAGTAGGAGTCCACGCACACGTGGGGTATCCGGTAAGGACCCGTTCCGCTGAACGCGCCGTTGCGGGCCACCAGCGGACCCGTATCGGCATACCCGCCGGTGTCGAATACCGCCTCGATCTTGCGCGCGACGATGGTGCCGTCCCGCCTGACGCCGGTTCTGAAGGTCAGGTGCACGGGGTGCTTGCAGACGCTGGCGATGAATTCCTCGTCCCTGGTGAAAGCCACCTTCACCGGCCGGCCGTTGGTATGGCTGGCCAGCGCCACCACCAGCGGTTCGATGCGCAGGTAGTTCTTGCCGCCGAAGCCGCCGCCCACCTCCGTGCAGATGATGCGCACATTGTTTTGCGGCAACTCAAGCGCATTGGCCATGTCCCGAAGCGCGTTGTACGGCGACTGACAGCTTGTCCAGACCGTGACGCTGCCGTCTTCGTCGACCTTCGCGATGCCCACATGCGGCTCCATCGAGCAGTGCTGGATATTCTGGGTAGTGAAGACGTCCTCGTAGACTTCATCCGAATCGGCGAACCCCTGCTCGACATCGCCACGCCGGATTCTGGTGTGCCCGACAATGTTCGTCCCGGAGATACGGTTGTAGAACCCCTCCATTTCGTATTCGCCCAGGTCTTCATGCACCAGGATGCTGTCGGACTGCATCGCCTCCACCGCGTCATGGACGCCCGGCAATTCCTCGTATTCCACGTCGATCAGGTCGATGGCCTTGCGCGCGATGTCCTTGTTGGTCGCAGCCACAGCGGCGACCGGTTCGCCTGCGTAACGAACCTTGCCGCGAGCGAGAAACGGCTCATCCTGGATCGACGAGCCGAATCTCTGGTCCGGCAGGTCAGCCGAGGTGATCGCGGCGCAGACGCCCGGGAGCTGCCGGGCGCGCTCTACATCGATGGAAACGATGCGCGCGTGGGGATACGGCGACCTCAGCGCCTTGCCGTGCAACATGCCCGGCAAGCCGAAGTCCGTACCGTAGACCAGTTTACCCGTGACCTTGTCGATCAGGTCGCCACGTCTGGGCGACTTGCCGACGTACCTGAGCGCCTGGCCTTCGGGTCGCGTGGTTTGGAGGCCGTCCAAGGTGCGGTTTCCGGTTTGCGGCCTATGGGAAGTCGAGTACAGCCCCCGGAGAACGCTGAACCGCGATCTCCCGCTCGGTCGCGACATGTGGTGTCCCTACCGGCTCCGACAACAGTTCGACCAGGTCGGGGCGCAGTTCGAGCAGCAATTCCAGGTTCTCCACGACGTTATCCAGTTTCTCGAACGGAATGCCGAAGATGACTTCCTCCGGCTTGATCTGGACGAACTGCCGGAAGCCGAAACATCCCAGCGTGTAGCTCACCTCTCCGGTCATCAACGGTTTTGACATGACCATGGAGCAGGTTGACGGGCCCGTGGTCCCTTCTGTCGCACCGCCGGCTTCGTAGTCCGCAGCACGGGCGAGGAACAGCCCGGCCTTCGCGCTGAGAAAGACGTTGACGACGCCGCCACCCCAGGAAATGTCCAGCGGGAACTTGTCCAGCGGCCCGAACACCATGTACTTGACCGTGCCGGACGGGACGATTTCGTAGTGGGGCAGATTGCGCCGGAACGCAACCGGCGACCTGACGATGCTGCGGCCCTTGTCGGGAAACCTTCCCGCCGGCCAGTCACCCGAGTATTGCCCTTCGAACGGCGGCGTGAAGCCGAGATAATGGCTGCCGTTCTTGCAATCGCTGTTGTTCTGTGCGTCGGCAAAGAAAGTCTTGCCTTCAAGCCTGGCCACGTCGAGGAACATGCACCCCTTCAGGTTGCGATCGATTCGCGGGATGCCTTCGGGTTTTCTGGTTGTCCACAGGACGCCGACGGGGGGCGTTTCCAGGTGGAGTGCCTTCATCATGCGGTCGCAATGATCCTTGAAGGGCATTTGGTTTTCTTCGGTCATATCGCTACTCCTTGATCTTTAAGGATTAAATTCGGTTGCCATCCCAGGTCACCGGAAACGGTCACAGCTGCGGCCCGAACCAGCCGCCTGAACTTCCGGACCGTTCCGGCATTCAACCTGGACTCCAGGGAAAGCACGTTGACGGATGCGATGGCGGTACCCTCATGGTCGAACACCGGTGCGGAGATGGATCCGGCGCCCGGCAAGCGCTCGCCCAGCGTATAGGCGGTTCCGGCACCGCGAATTTCCCTCAAGTCCCTGATCAGCTTGCGGACCGCGGTGGCGCTCAAGTTGGCATCTTTCAGAATGCCGAGCACCTCGGCCTCGTCCATGAAAGCCAGGATCGCCTTCCCCCCTGCGCCGACATGCAGCGGGAGGGGCCATCCTTTCTCGGCCACGTATCGAATCTCGTGCGAAGTGTCCAACCGCTCCACCACCACGCGTTGATCGTTGTACCGCAGGTTCAGGGTGACCGTTTCCTGCGTCTTCTCGCGCAAGTCCCGCAGGTGTGGGAGCGCGATCATGGAGACTTCCGATCCGCGCAGCACGCCGGAGGTCAGTTGGAGCAGGCCGTAACCCAGGGTGTATTGGTGAGTTGCCGGCTCCGTGCGTACAAACCTCACGCGCACCAGGCTCGCCAGGATACGATGCACCGTGCTCTTGCCCAGATTGACCCGTTTGGCGATTTCCGTGACGCCCATCGGATTACCGCCATCGGCAAGGGCCTTGAGAACCTGAGCTGCGCGCTCAATGGACTGGATGTGTTGTGCCATGCGGGCCTTGTAGTTGGAGTGTGTTCCAGTATGTAGAACACCCGTTCCACTATTTTAGCGCAGTCCCGCTATCAAGTCGATAGCGAAACGGCTTGCCGAGCGACTGCTGTCCTCGAATCGAAGCGCGCCCGAACGGCCTCGTGCGCCAATCCCTGGGTGATGAAAACGAGCCTTGAGTTGCGGTCCTCATCCGGCCACCGATCCAGCCAGCGGATGGGAAAGAAAACGTGTTGCACGCCGTGAACCACCGCCGGCTGCTCCGATCTGTCCGCGACGTTGAGGATTCCCTTCACCCGCAACAGGCTCTCGCCGAATTCCAGTGCAAGGCCCTGCATGAACTCGTTGAATTCGTCCCTGTCCACTGGCTCGTCGAGTTCGACAAGGAACGTCCTTATGCCGGATTGATCGCTCCGGTGCGTGTGTGCGTGGTGCTGCCCGCTGCAGTCTGCGTCGTGCCGGGACTCGTCCGCCGAACCCATCCAGTGAGAAATATCATCAAGGACTGCTTCGGTGTCCTCCGATTCGTCGGGAATCAGGTCCTCCGGATCGATCTCACCGTTCGCTACTTCATGGACGGCGGCCCTGGGATTGAGCTGCCGGACCCGTTCCTTCAGTTCCAGGTAGTCATCCGCGCTGGACAGCGATTCGACCAGATCCTTCTTCGAAAAGATCAACTGATCGGCGATGGCGACCTGCTTGACCGCCTCGGGAAACTGCCTGATCGACGACATACCCGCGATGGCGTCGACCAGCGTAACGACGCCCCCGAGACGGTAGCGATTCAGCAGGTGCTCATCGGTCATGAGCGTGTGCATGATGGGCGCGGGATCGGCCAGCCCGGTCGTTTCGACGATCACGCGTTCAACCGGCGGAATCCGCCCCGCGTCCAGCCACATGGAGAGCGATCCGAGCTTGTCCTGAAGGTCTCCGCGAACGGTGCAACAGATGCAGCCGTTGTTGATCTCGATCATCTCCTCCGAACTTGTCTCCACCAGAAGGTGGTCGATACCGATCTCGCCGAACTCGTTGATGATGATCGCCGTCATCTTCATGTGCGGCTGCCTGACGAGGTGGTTGAGCAAGGTGGTCTTGCCGCTGCCCAGAAAGCCGGTGATGATCACCACCGGAATCTTCGGTTTGCTGTCGCGAGTCATGCTGGCGGCACCTGGTCCGGTGAGCGCCCCTGCCTAGAGCAGGTCGTCAGAACTCGAAAAGAGACTCGGCAGTTTCGCCTCCGGCGGCTCGTAGAACCCGTAGTGCATGCGCAGCGTCTTGACCTTTCCGAACCACGGGATCGTGACGATGTAGATATCGTCGTAGTCGTCCGGGCCGAACGCCGGGATGTTCTTGCTGCCGTGAAGCTCCTCCACCAGGGGCGCGAGCACATCGCCCAGTGTGACCACGAGCACGATCTCGCCCTTGTGCTGCCGAAGCACCTGCGCCATGAACGGCACGACTTCGTAGGGGTCGCGGATCGCCACGTCGAGTTCGAGCCGGCCGGCCACGGCGGCGGCGGTTTCCTGGGTCCGGCGGTGATCGCTGGCGTAGATTGCATCGACGCCGGCGACTACGTCAATGTCCTCGATGACGTCAGCGAGCAGTTCGGCTCGTTGCAGGCCCAGGTTGCTGAGGGGCGGGTCGTTGCCCGCGATCGCTTCGGTATCGGTATGGCGGACGAAAATCAGCGTCGTGGTGGCCTGCTGCTCGAAGAACCAGGCCAGCCCCACGCAGATGACGACGAATGCGGCGACCGGGCCCAGCCTGGATCTGCGCCGCCGCACTTGCCGCAATGGCGCTCTGCGTTTTCTTCTGCGCCAAAACATGTTCGGTCAGTGACGATCCTGATCGCGGACCGTGCGCTCATCGACTACGGTGTATTCGACTTCGACGATTTCGCCTGTGGGTCCCCCACCCTCTCCTCTCCCGCCGGAACCGGGCCGACGGGGGCCTGGCCCGCGGCGCCGGAGCTGGCGCCGCAGCCACCAGAGGCGGACGTAGAAGACCAGGCCCGCGATGACAGCGAAGCCGAGAATGAAGGCAAGCACCACGGCACCGAGCAGAATGGCGACCACGGCGACCACGGCGCCGACAACGAGGCCGGCGAGCTGGAAGAGCGGGTTCCTGGAGACCGTAAGTCGGTTCATAGTTCGGTCATTCTACCCCTACGTTGATCGGAGCGCCTATTGAAGCCGTGTGTAGTGGGACAGCCCGCGGCTTGCGTCAGTTCAACGTCCCCACGACAATGCCACCCAAGGAGAGGTGGCAGAGTGGTCGAATGCGGCGGTCTTGAAAACCGTTGTCCGTTTGCGCGGACCGGGGGTTCGAATCCCTCCCTCTCCGCCACTCAACAAGTAATCTGTTGATGTCGATCAAGCAAGCTCTTTCCGTCGCGGTCCTGGCGGTAGCGTCTGCCATGCCCATTTCCGTTGCGGCTCAGGATCTGGCCATCCGGACAACCGTTGTAGACGACCACACGGTGTTTGTGCTGCCTTCCGGCGAGTCCGCACCAGTGGGCGCATCGTCCCTCGGCGGCGTGGAAATTACAGTATCCGAAGCGTTCGGCGTGCGCAGTTACCGAGCCGGCATCGGAGCGCGTACCTACACGGCGCATGTTGACGCCACCGGTTCAACGAGGTGGTTGGTCTTCAGTCCGGCACGTCAACGCTTCGAAGCTTTATCCGGCACCGTTCGCGTCGAGCTGCGGGACAATTCAACTCTCGATCGGTTACTGCTTGAGTTGGGCGCGGTGCGCGGCAAAGCCTATCCCGCCCTGGGATTCGCGCTGATTGAACTCGATCGGGCGACCAATCCTGTCGATGCCGTCGATCGGCTGTCTGTCGATCCACGTGTGATCGAGGCGACCCTGCAATTGGAGCAAAGCGAACGCGGGCCAATGCCGGCACCGATCCACGGAACGAATTCGGCAACTTCGCGAACGGCGCCATCTGTCGGTGCAACCGACAAAAACGCCCTGGACCCACATCTCACCTTTAGATTAAGAGCGGGCTATGGCGAATCCGGACGCGACCCACTGGTGATTACAGCCACCATCTTCAATCTCGGGATTGTCCAATCGTCACCGAACCATCTTCGAATCTACGTTGACGGATCGGGTCAAGAGTCAGAGTGGCTTCACGAGACTCGTTCCTTCCCGGGTATTGATGGGAAAACTTCCTACCGGATGGAGATTCCGATAGCGCTCGCTCACCTTGGACCTGACCAGACGTACTACGTATCTGCAAAGGTTTACGAGGATGGTGAGTACCGGACAAAAGCCAGGACCGGATTCTCGCTCGACAGTCTGCAGCGCGTTCAGCACACCTGTATCGAGCCGGGACGGGGTTCCGTTTCCGGAATGGCAGATCCGCTTGAATCCCATCAGTGGTATCTGGAGAACACCGGTCAGCCCGCGTTCGCAGAAGGCGGCGGTGCGGTCGACGAGGACTTGCAGATGGACGACGTTCTGGATGACGGACCAACGGGCAAGGGTATCCGGGTGGCGATCGTTGATTCCGGCCTGGAAATTTGCCATCCGGATTTGAGGGACAACATCGAGACCGGTGCGTCGTTCAATTTCAACGCGAATCTGTTCGAGTCCGCCTCGGCCTGGTGGTACACGGCGGAGGTGACCGATCCGTTCAACTCCAATTCCACAGGCGATCATGGAACCAGGTTGGCGGGAGTGATCGCAGCGGCGGCGAATAACGGTATCGGCGGTCGCGGTGTCGCACCGGACGCACTGCTTCGAGGCTACAACTATCTGAGGGCGCAGTCGTCCATCGCCTTCCTGGATTCGCTGGGCGCAAGCTCTATCGCACCCAACTCCACGGATGTCGATATCTTCAACATGAGTTTCGGTGGAATACAGAGCTTGCCGACCAATGTCTCCGCCGACAGGGAGTCCCTTTTCACCCACGGCGCGAGCAACCTGCGGTCCGGACTCGGAGCCATTTACGTCAAGTCGGCGGGTAACGGGTTTGGCTCCTGCTACTCCATCCGACGAGAGGTCAACGCGCAAATCGGGTGCCGCTCCGCGATCGGGAGCCCCATCGGCAATCTGCCGTACCTGATCGTCGTGGGAGGCTTCAATGCGGACGGGGAGAGATCGAGTTATGCAAGTGCCGGCGCGAATCTCTGGATCAGCGCCCCGGCCGGGCAGTACGGCCGCGTCAAACGGCCCTGGTGACAACGGACCAGATCGGGCGCCTTCGGGGCGATACCGCAGGCTTGTCGGACGACCCCGCGATCGAGGCGACGGTGAACCCGGACGGTGACTACACCGAAAACTTCAATGGCACGTCGGCGGCAACTGCAACCGTGTCGGGTTCCATCGCTGTCCTGCTCGAAGCCGAGCCGCAACTGACCTGGCGGGACATCAAGCATGTGCTCGCGAAGACCGCGCGGCGAATCGATCCCGATCGTGCAGCGGTCGAGGAGAGCTTCGGGTCGGTTTCACGTACGCTGCAGACGGCGTGGGTCGTGAACGCCGCAGGCTACGGCTTTCACAACTGGTACGGTTTCGGCGCGCTGGATCTCGACGCTGCCGTGGAATTCGTCGAGACCTACACGCCGGACTCGCTGGGCACGTTTCGGCAATCCGGCTGGTTCAACTCCAGCGTCGATGCCGCCATCCCGGACGAGGACGGCAGCGGGGTCACTCAAACGGTGGCGGTGAATGGCCTGGACTCGTCGGCGGACATTGAGGCCGTGATCCTGGAGGTGGATATCGATCATCCGTTTCCCAACGATCTCGGGATCGACATTGTCTCTCCCCGGGGGACGCGCAGCATAGTCAATCCGGCGTTCAATGAAACACTGGCTACCGGAAACAGCGATCTACCGTTGCGCTGGCGGGTTCTGAGTAACGCCTTCTACGGCGAGAGTCCCAGTGGAAACTGGAACATTGAAGTGTATGACGTCGCAGATGGCGACACAGGGCGGCTGAACTCGTGGCGACTGCGATTCTATTATGGGGAGCACCCCGAATAGACTGTCCCGGGAAAACCCAGGCGGACACCAGGGAGAATGCGCTCAAGTGATCTTGCACCTGGCATTGAATCGCGCCGAGTCAATCGAATCCGGTTATCCTCTAGCGGGACCAGCGGGACACTGCCGCCAATCATTGAGTGTATCAGACACCGAATCTTCAACCAGCCCAGGTGTCGTTCTCTCCGGATGCGGACGTGGCCCTGGCGGTCTGTGTCAACGAAATCGACATCACGGTGACGGCGGAGGATGAGGTGACGACCAAGACGTACACGGTGACGGTGACGCGGCAGGATCGCCCGGCGGCCTAGTCCTCGACGCTGACCCTGCAGAAACGTTTCGGCCAGCGCGGGTATTCACCGATCGCCCATCCCGGCATGGGCGAGGTCGGCGAGTTCAGGTTCGACTACGAACCCGGCGGTCCCGCATCACGGTGTTTGCCCCCTGGATCTGGACGGCACTCGATCGCTTCACGGTTGTACCTTCGGTTATACCTGTCCTGATGGCGACTGGAGGAAACCCCACTAGCTCAATATACATCTTCTGGCAAGATAACCGACTGAAAACTGGGGAGAAAACATGACGCATGAATACTCTGCGGCGACTCGGGTCTACGGCATTTGCCTGCCTCCCTCTCCGAAAACCTGTCCAGCGTCCATGTCGGAGACATGGGTTGCATACCTTTTTTTCTGGAGACAGAGCGAACACTCCAGATCGGGTGGCGCATACTCGAATGACGACGTTTTGCGGACATTTGGTCCTTGTCGGCGCCATCGAGCCAATCGATACTCGCGTTAGCGTTGCATCTCATGGCGGCAGCGCTCCTGACATAGGCTTGGATGAGGATTTTACGGCATGCGTATGACAGTCAAGCGGGTTCGACTTCGTAGCAGGATTTCAATCTGATGCCGGACTGGTCATCCTTCACAAACGAAGACTGGTGGTCGCTGCTATCGCTGGTCATTGCCTCGTTGGCGCTCGTGGCAAACGTCTGCATTGCGATTGCGGGGAACATAATGACAAACAGGAAATTGGCAAACCTGGAAAAGTCGATGGGTGTCGGACTACGCGAATTAGACGGTAAAATTACCGACGTCGACAAAGTCACAGCTTACATGGCAGGCGTACTGGACGGCGCGGGACTAACTCCCGGGAGGAGAAAAGAATAGATGGCCTACGTGCCCGGAAAACAGATCAAGGAGTTCATTGAAACGATAGAACCCAGCAAGGCCGTCGATGCAGCGTTCGAAGCGGGATTCTACGATGGGGACTACATAGTGGTCCGCGAATCGCTGCCGTCCTGGCGCACCGAACTCAAGGAGATACGGGACGCGGCATTCACGAAATGGCCAGAAAAAATCGTGACATTGGACGATATTGCTGCTTGGGTAGAGGACGATGCGCCGGACCTGCTCACCGGCAACAGGCTCTTGGCAACCTCGCCCCTCGACCCGCTAAAGAGAGCCGTCCTTCTGATCAACAATGGCGTTTTCGAACGCCACTGGTAGCGTTAATGGTGGTATTGCGACCGAACGCTGCCGGACGGAGCGCGCTCGCCGCTCGCCCAGGGGAACAGCCAGGACGCTGCTACGGGGCCGGGAGAAGGCCGGAAACGGCGATGTCCGCTCAGTAGGGCGGCCCGACCGCGACACGCTTCCCGGTCACCGTATGGCTCTCTGCCATTTCGATGACGGCGATCGCGTAATCCTCCCTGGAAAGCCAGCTCGAACCGTTTCGATCGAACAGCGTCTCCTGGTCCCCCAGCCGATAGCGGCCTGTGGACTCGCCCTCATCCAGGATGGAACCGTACGCCGCCGACATCACGGTCCAGTCGAATCCCGTGGACTGCCGGTAGGCCTCCAGCGCCAGCCAGTGGCCCTGAAACAGCCCGTGCACGAACGTGCCGGGTTCGAGATCGAGCGTTTCGAACACGCGCACACCATTGGTGTTGAGCGTCGTGCCGCTTCCGACCTGTATGACGTGCGGGGTCGCGTCGCCGAGCCGGGAGGCAGCTTCGATGTAGGCCAACGTGCCTCGAAATGCCACCGCTTCCTCGGGCGTGTTGCCCGGCCCGACGCCGCCCACGGCAATGATCACGGCATCCGCGCCCCGAACCGTGGCGACGATGGAGTCTGGATCGGTGATGTCGCCCGGAACAGCAGAGAAGAGCGCGTTCTCGTTCCCCAAGCTCTCCGGATTGCGCGAAACGCCGACCACGTCGTGACCGCGGCTCAGCGCCTCCTCGACAATCACGCTGCCGACGTTGCCGCTCGCGCCATAGACGACGAATGTGTCTGCAAGCGCGCCCGGCGCGAACGCCCCGAACAGGCTCAGCATGACGAGATGGGTTGTGAAGATGTGCGATCCGTTGCGTTTCATAGTCTTTCCTCATCGAGCCACGCGAGCAGTTCGGCGGTCGTGCCGCAATCGACGATGCGTTCCCCGATCCGGGCGAGCCCGTCCCGGTCTGAAATGCCGCCAAGATGGCGAACCAGCGCGGCGGCGTCCGCAGCGCCGAACTGACGGACCGCCTGTCGGCAAAGCAGTGCGCGCCCCGCCGCAATGCCCAACTCAAGTACCTGCGCCCGGCCCCGCTCGATACCTCGCTCAACACCGCGCTTCTCGCCCCGCTCCAGGCCCTGCTTGAGCCCCTTCTCGAAGCCTTCCCGGCGCCACTCCGCCTCGAACCCCTCGATGCGCTTCGCCAAAGCCATCATCGTCCGTTCCCAAGTCTCGATTTCCGCAAGCTCCCGCTTCAGCGACTCCACCACCGCCGCCGCGTCCGACTGCGGGATCATCCTCGGGGCCGCCAGGCACAGCCAGTCGAACACCGCCCGCCGCGACTCGCCGCGCAGCCGGCCGAGCAGCGGCCCCACCCGGGCGCGCAGCTCGTCCAGTGTCTCCGAAGCGTTCAGTTGGGACGCTGCGGCGACCAGGTTGTCCCGGGGCAAATGCTTTCGCGCCCGGCGGTTCGCGTCAAGCAGCAGATAGTTGCCGTCCACCGGCAGCGACAATTCGCCTTCGGCCGTAACGCTCACTTCCGCGACGCCGCCCAACGCGTTCCAGGGGCCGTCCCCCGAGTACAGCACCGCCGGCAACACCCGGACCTCGCCGTCCGCGTCCGTTTCCCCCTGCCGGATCAGCCGCTCCCGGACCGCATCCGCGTAGCCGCGCGTGCGTGCGGCCATCGACGGATCGACACTGGATTGGAACTCGATCAGAAACACCAGCGAGCGCCCGCTGCCGTCACCGTAATCCACTCGCCAGGCCGCGCCGCCGTGCCGTTGCCCGCCGTCGGCGTCCATTGAGTTCGCCGGCTGCTGCCGCAGCGTCGAGAAGTCGAGGCGCCCGGCCTCGGGACTTGCGAAACCCTCGATCAGATGCTCGATGGGGTCGGGCAGGCCGAACAGGCGTTGCCAGGCACCGTCCCGATCCGCATCGAGCCAATCGAGCAGTTCGGCGCCCGTGCCCCAATCGACGATGCGCTCGCCGACCCCGGCGAGACGATCCGGGTGGGAGATGCCGGCAAGGTGGCGGGTCAGCGCGTCGCCGGCCGCGGCCCCGAACTTGCGTGCCGCCTGGCGGCGCAGCAGTTCGCGCTCCGCCGCAAGGCACTGCTCAAGGCCCTGCTTGCGCCCCTGCCCGATGCCCTGCTCGATACCGCGCTTCTCGCCCCGCTCCAGGCCTTGCCTGAGCCCTTTCTCGAAGCCTTCCCGGGTGTATTTCTCCTCCCACTCCAGCGCGCGCTTTGCCAATGCCATCATCGTGCCTTCCTCCCTCGCGACTTCGGGAAACTCCCGCTCGAGCGACGCGATTATACCCGCCGCGTTCCGTTGGATTAGCGCGGCGATCAGGTTGTCCCGAGGCAAATCGTCTCCCGCCTGGCGGTTCGCGTCAAGCAGCAGGTAGTTGCCGGTCAGCGCCAGCGTGCCCGATGCCATCCGCGCGCAGATAGCTGCTTGAGTAGCGCCTTGTTTTGGTGACGCACTCAATGTATTCTGACCGTATGGTCACTTGTTATTGTCCAAATGGCTAATTCGATTCCCATGCCTCATCCAGGTCCGCTCCTTGTTGAGAAGTCCCAAGGCCGTGTAAATGCCGATGCCCGCGAGTTGTCTGTCGAACACGATGCCACGGTGCTGGACCGGTCTGTCGTTGCCATGCTGATGGCAGGCACGGCGGCGCTGGCCAATGCGCAATCCAAAGGCATTCTGGACCTGATTCACAGTGGGTTGCCATTCGCTGCTCTGCAGAACCTGGTTCAAGCCGTGGGCGCCTCCCAGGGGGAAGTTGCCAAGGTGGTTGGAATGCCCGCCACGACTCTCGGCCGGCGCCGCAGGAACGGGCGCCTCACGCCGACGGAGTCGGACCACGTGGTGCGGGTCGCGCGCCTTGCTGCATTGGCACGGGAACTCATGGCTGGAGACCCCGGCGCCGCAAGCGAGTGGATGACGACGCCACACCGGCTGCTGGGCGGCGAAACGCCGCTCCGCCACGCTTCCACTGAAGCCGGCGGCCGCGAGGTGGAACAACTCATCGGCCAGCTTCGTCACGGCGTATTCAGCTAGTGCTTGTCGCCTGGCGCCTGGCCGCGCCGCAATTCGCTCAAACTGAGGACGAGTTGCTGTCCGGCGAGGGCGCGCGCCTGTACGGGGGCCGCTGGAACAGTCCGGGAAGGCCCGCAGTGTATCTCGGCGACAGTCTCGCGCTCGCAGCCATGGAATTGCTCGTCCACCTGCGGAACGTGGACGTTTTGGAAACCTACCGCAAAATGGCAGTCTACATCCCCGAAGAACTTGTCATGCACATCGAACCCGGCGAACTGCCTCCCGGATGGGAAACAGGGTCGAGAACCACGACACGCGAGATCGGCGACCGCTGGCTTGCCGGAAAACGGTCCGTCGCGCTACAGGTACCAAGCGCGGTGGTCCATGGGGACAGCAACCTCATCCTCAATCCCACCCATCGCGACATGGCTCTCATCGAGGTCGGGCCCGTTTCCGATTTCCGGTTCGACCGGAGGCTTGGCCGTTAGCCATAGCTCGCGGGGCGGTTTCACCAAGAGAATGGACAAGAAAGCAAGAGTGATGTAATTGTGCATCACAATCGCACACCCTTCTGAGGACATAAGCAATGGCGGGATCGCGCGCAAGCTTGTCGCTTTCGACACCAAACGACGAATGGATACAAGGGCAAATCGCCAGTGGCGAATTCGCCAGCCGCAGCGAAGTGGTCAACGACCTGATACGCCGCGTGCGTGAAATCGAGGTTATCCGCGCGCGGCTGATTGCCGCCGAGCAATCCGGTTTTTCGACCCGTACCCTCGAGCAGATCCTTGCCGCCTCAAAAGAAGCATTGCGCGGCAATGGAGAAACATGAACTCAGCGAACAGGCCGACGCTGACTTGGTTCGCATCCACCCACCTGAGATTCTCGAGGAAAAGCCGATGAGCCATCCGATACGCTTGGCTGCGCTGCTGCTCCCGGTCTGTTTCGTTCAGCCCGTGCTTGCTCAAGAGCGTTCGGCTGACCCCGTGACCGATGCGATGCTGCGGGATCCCGACCCCGCCGACTGGCTCATGTGGCGCCGCACGCTCGATAGCTGGGCGCACAGCCCGCTCGATCAGATCGATACGGACAATGTCGGCGAACTCGAACTGGTATGGTCCCGGTCGCTGCATTCGGGCAGGCAGGAAGGCACGCCGCTGGTGTACGACGGGGTAATGTTCTTTCCTAACCCCGGCGATGTCGTTCAGGCTCTGGATGCGGCTACGGGTGAGTTTTTCTGGGAGTACGTCCGCGCCCTGCCGACCGACCTGAACGAGTACTTTTCCGTGTCGGACACCAACCGCAACTTGGCGATCTACGAGAACAAGATCATTGACACTGGTGCCGATGACTATATCTACGCGCTCGACATGGCCACCGGCGAACTGGTCTGGGAGCATATGATCATGGATTATCGAGTCGGAGGACTGCAGTCTTCGGGCCCGATCATTGCGGATGGGAAGATCATTTCCGGGCGCAGTTGCCTGCCCGTGGGCGGTCCGGACGCCTGCATTATCATGGCGCACGACGGCTCCAGCGGGAAAGAGCTGTGGCGGACGCGGACCATTGCGGCCCCGGGCGAGCCCGGCGGCGACACATGGGGAGATGTTCCTTACCAGGAGCGCTGGCACGTGGGTACGTGGATGGTACCGAGCTACGACCCGGTACTTGAGCGCGTCTTCATCGGCACATCGGTGACCGCGCCGGCGCCGAAGTTCATGCTGGGTGGCAACGATCACAAGTACCTGTATCACAATTCCACGCTGGCGCTCGACGCCGTCACCGGAGAAATCGTCTGGTATTACCAGCACCTGGTGGATCACTGGGATCTTGACCATCCGTTCGAGCGGTTGCTGGTGGATACGGCGGTGGCGCCGAATCCCGACGCGGTCAGCTGGATCAATCCCGGTCTGCAATCCGGCGAAGTTCGCAAGGTGGTCACCGGCATCCCCGGCAAGACCGGTATCGTGTATACGCTCGATCGTGAGACGGGCGAATTCTTGTGGGCAACTCCCACTGTGGTGCAAAACGTCATCGAGAGCATCGACGGCGCGACAGGCGCGGTACGGGGCACCGAGGATGTGCTGTTCACCGGTGCGGAACAGACGCGTTTCGTTTGTCCATCGCTGATCGGCGGTAAGAACTGGCCGACCGGCGCCTACAGTCCGACCACCAATACGATGTACATGCCGCTGCAGAACACCTGCATGAGCGCACGGTCCACGGCGGAAGTGCCTGATACCAACGACCTGTACGCACTCGAAAACACTGACGAGATTACGCCCGGTGAGGAAAACGTCGGCGCGATTTACGCCATATCCGCCGAAACCGGTGTGACTTCCTGGATCTACGAACAACCCGCGGGTGTGGCCTCGCTGATGGTCACCGACGGGGGGTTGCTCTTTGGAGGCGATGCGGCCGGCCGATTCAGGGCGCTGGATCTGACAACGGGCGAGGTACTTTGGGAGACGGATCTCGGGGCGCAGGTTTCAGGGTACCCGGTGACCTACGCGGTGGCCGGCAGACAGTATGTTGCCGTCAGTACCGGATCCTCGTTTGCTCTGAGGGAGCTCAACAGCCTGGTATCGGAGGAATTACAGGCCGGCGTCGACACCAACCTGTTCATCTTCGCGTTGCCGGACTGATCGCGGGGTCGGGCGCCCGCCGTGCTTTGCGCACGGAGCGCAAGGCTGCCCGGCCGGGGGACTCGGACGAGAGGTCCACCTACTCCCATCACATGCAGGACGCCCTCTTCATGATGCCCACGGCTCGGGTGCTGGCCAACGTCGTCGACCAGTTCGACGACATTGACATGGCCGACCGCGACACCAAGGGCGTTTTCACCAAGGCATTGGACAAGAACGCAAAAGTGATGTAATCATGCATCACAATCGCACACCCTTTTGAGGACATAAGCAATGGCGGGAACACGTGCAAGCTTGTCGCTTTCGACACCCAACGACGAATGGATACAAGGGCAAATCGCCAGTGGCGAATTCGCCAGCCGCAGCGAAGTGGTCAACGACCTGATACGCCGTGTTCGCGAAATCGAGGTTATCCGCGCGCGGTTGATTGCCGCCGAGCAATCCGGTTTTTCGACTCGTACCCCTGAGCAAATCCTTGCCGCATCAAAAGAAGCATTGCGCGGCAATGGAGAAATATGAGCTCAGCGAACAGGCCGACGCTGACTTGGTTCGCATCCACCAGTGGGGCGTGCGCCATCATGGAGAGGCGCAGGCCGATGCCTATTTTTTCGGTCTGATAGACCAGTTTCAAGCAATTGCGGACCATCCGCTGCTGTATCCCAAGGTAGACGAATTGCGGGAAGGGTACAGGCGTTGCGTGTTCAAGAAGCGAGACAGCATCTATTTTCGGATTGTCGGCGAGACCGTGGAAATCATGACAATAATCGGCAAACAGGATTTAGCCGAGTGGCTGTAGGTTGTTCCAATCGAAACCAGAACCGAAGCAACGGATCGTCAATGGCGAAGCGCGTCTGTAGCCCCGCGGATGAATTCGAATGCGACGATTTGAAGGGTTGTCGTGCTCAAGAGATGGGCGGCTTAAGGATGGCGTCAACCCCCCCCAATTGACCTATTGTCTATCGGCATCGGCGAAAGAGGGCATCCCAGAAGTGTCCTCAGCGAGCACCGCCTCAAGAGCATCCGGCGTGCGCGGGTCGAGGACGATGCGCTCCTGCTCGAGCCAAAGACCGCGCGCTGCGAGTTCACGAACCTGGGGCGGGGCGAAGTCGAGGTCGATGCCTTGGGGCCACGTAGCCTGGAGTCCGCACACGTCCGCAAGCTCAAACCAGAATCCCGGAAGAAACCACTTCAAATTCGGTGCTCGCTTGCGCAAATGCAGCACGATTCGCACTCCGTTCGGGTCTACGTCGCCAAAGTGCACCATGGGGATGCCGGAGAGGCCATCCAGTAAGTGACCGACTGTGGCGGTGTCCCAACCCGGCACGTGGGCCAGCAGCCAGCCCGGCGGCGGGCACAGGTCACGCCACGCCCCCAGGTTTTCAACGAGGAGTACGGCGCGAATGCGCCCCTCGAACACCAGACCGTCAAGCAAGGCTCGCTCCGGTATCGACACCTCACCAAGCACCGCAGCTATCCCGCTGAGGTCGACGCCCCCCGTTGCCGTTCGTGCTGATAGTCCGGTCGGCGGACGCAGTCGTATCGAACCGTCATGCGTTGGGTCGGTCTCGCCGAGCGATTCTCTTCGGGTTTCCGTGAGCGATGCCTTGGAGTGCGAGGCCGTTAGAGCGGCGGCGGTGCGCCGGTTGATTCGATCCGGCAGTTCAGGGATGCCGGCGGCGCGTTCGCTATCGAGGAGCCGACCGTAGCCTTGGGGCGTCGGCGGTAGCCCCGCAGCCACCAGATCCGCGAGCGCGTCACGCCACGCCGGCCATGCCCGGTTGATCAAGTCCGCAACCTCTGACCTGCGTTCCTCGACCACACCGATCTCGTCGCGGCGACCGGTGGCCCGTGTCCAGGGAAGCTCCGCGAGGGCTTCGTACACCTCGTCCTGGGCACGCCTGCGCTTGAGCGTGCCACGCGAGAGCAGTTCCAACAACGCCAAGCGTGCATTGTCACTCTCCCAGATCACGCCTCAGTCCTCATTCTCCGCCCGCTGACGAGCACCTCTTCGCGCCCGTCTGCGTCGACGCGTCGTACCAGACGATAGGTCGTGTTGCCGCCCGCTCTGGCGACTTCCGGCGCGGCGATGAGCAGCTGCAGTTCGAGCGTCTGGCACAGGTCGAAGAGCACCCCGAGGTTATCGTGGGAGAGGCGGTTGGCCTCATCGAGAAACAAGAAGCGCAGCGACCCGTGCACCCGCTTCCCGCGCAGCAGGTTCGCATCCCGTTCCCACTCGGTGAGCACTACCATCATCAGGGCAGCACCGACGCCGATCGCTTCGCCGGTGGAGAGACGGGTGGGATTCGCAATCTCCCAGTCGGAGCCAGCGGCACGACGAACCTCCACCCGCAAGTGAACGTACTCACGATAATCCAGCAGTCGCTGACCACCCGTGCGCCCGCCGCCGTAACGCCGAAATATCTCGTCCAAAGCCTGCTCGATGGGCAGGTTTTCCTGGAACAGCAATCCCTGCACAGCGCCTTCCCGCAGCGCCCGAAGCACCTGCTCCATCCGCTCCACGGCCTGAACCTTCACCCGGATCCCCTCGATGCTGCCGAAGCTGACGCTTCCGAGCTTCTGGTTGAGGCGGATGACCTGGCCTCGCGCCTTTCTGATTTGAACGTCAATCCCACGGGCGACATCTTCGCTGGCGCCACGGAGATCTTCCTCCTGTCGCGCGAAACGCTCTTCAAGTCCAGTCAGTTGGTCTCGCAATCGCAGCAGCGCTTCGCGCGGGTCATCCACTTCTGCCACCTGCGCTGGCAGGCGGCGGCGCAACCAGTTACGAATGGCTAGCCAGAGTTCAAGATAGACGTCGGCAAACCTGACGTCAGAACTCGCGGCGCTCTTGTCAACCTTGGTGAGCATATCCTGCGCCCCTTGGGCGACACGCAGCCGTTCGACGAGCACCGCCCGCTGCTTGTGTGCCTCCAGCACAAGATTGACGTGGCCGCGGATCTCGCCAACTTCGCTGTTTCCGAGTGATAGCACGCTGGCGAGCAAATTTTGTTCCTCCACAGCCGTTCTCAGACGTTTCCAGCGCTTGAGGGCTGGTTCTGCCTCGCGGCGTTCGTGTGCGACTTTCTCCTCTGCTTCGCCGCGCTCGCGTAACGCTTGCGCGCGCTCTGCATCGCAACCCCCCTTGGCGGTATTCAGGACATTGAGTTCTGCAGCAACTGTCTTCGCTTCTCTTTTCAGAAGATGCATCTGCTCACGGGCTGTTTCTACGGCTGCCTCTGTAGGATCCCGAATCTCCATCTCAGCGAAGCGCCGTTCCGCAGCCCCGAGTTGTTCGACAGCCGCGAGGCGACGGCCATCGGCTTTCTGCCACTTGGTAGTGCCACGCTCGAATTCCGCCTCTGCGGCCTCGACCGCTGCCTCGGCCTCCTCCAGTGTTTTTTCCGCCCTGCTTAACTGCTCCTTGAGTGCGGGAACCAGCGACCGATTCGCTTCGAGTTGCGCTGGAGCGTCGTCCCAGCCCAGTGCCTCGATGTTGGCGGCAACGAATTCCATGGCCTCGATCGCGGCATCCAGGCGTCCGCGCTCATCCGAGAGCCAGCTCAGCTCGGTTTCGAGTTTCGCGACGTCCGCCTCCGAAAGCGGCACTCGCCGCAGCACGTCGAGCCTGTCCTCGACTACTCGGGCAACGTCACCGCAGCGCTGAATCTCAGCCTGCGCCGCCAGGGCTGCATCTTGTTCCCGCTCGAGTTTGTCCCGCCGTTGCGCATAGTCGGGGGGATCGAGCAATATGGCTGTACCGAGCAGACCGCGCAGCGCCTCGATGTGCGGTGCAAGCTCACGTGCAGCCTCCCGAAGTCGCGCCGCTTCGGTGCGCTGGATCCGTTGTTGCTCTTCGATATCCACCAGCCGACGACGGATTGCTGCGAGTTCCGGTGCCGGATCACCGTCCAGCCACACGGTCTGACCAGCAAGCAGTGCTTCCCCATCATCCGCCAAGCGCTCGAACCGGCGTCGCTTCGCCCGCGAGGTTTCGATCTGAGTGTCCAGCGCGTCGGCCTCATCACGTAGCTCTGCTGCCCGCTTCTCGCGCGCCACGCGGCCCAGGCGAGGGTGGGCCGGGATCCGCGTGACGCGGATCGCACCCTGTTCCGAGACGATTACGTCAGTCGCTTCCGAGCGTTGGTCAACCGCTCCGGCACCGAGTTGCGCGGCGTCCTCGTCACGGCTTACGAGCCACACATCCGAAAGCGACTCCGATCGGTCATGAATCTGGTCGGCAGCATTTGCCGGGTCATCGACGGCAAGCGCTTGGGTCAGTGGCCCCAGCCTTGCCTCCAGCAAAGCGGCATCTTCAAGCGAAGCATCCTCGAATGCCTCGGCCAAAAGCTCGGCACCCAAGGCATCCTTGAGTCGCAGCAGTTCGAGATCGAATGGCCCACCGGCGGCCAGGAGCTCCCGCGCCTCCATTTGCAGGCTCTCCCGCCTCGCGATGAACTCGGATTCTCTCGCCGATGCTTGGGCAACGTGCTGTGTCACGATATCGCGCGCGGCTTGAAGCTCGGGCGGCGAAGCCAGGGGAAGTTCGAGTTCGTCCGCCAGATGCTTGGCGCGAGTTGCGAGGTTGCGCCAGAGCGGTTCGCGATCATTTAGTTCCTTTTGCTGCGCGCGCCCAGTGACCAGTGTTCTCTCGCAGTCAACCACGACCATCTGAGCCTCGCGCGCCTGTTCCAACAATCGCTCGCGCTCCTGATCTGCCCGCTCAAGATGCTCTGCGATTTGAATGCGAGCAGACCGCTCTGCCGAGAGGGAAAGGTTCAATTCTTCAGCGTGCTTCCTGGCCTCGGCTTGGCTGCTGGCGAGGTTGAGAGTCTCGGCGAGTTCGGCGGCAATTGCGCTTCGGCGCCCGGCCAGAGCCTGCAGGTCTCGAAACCGGCGTAGCTGGTCGCGGGCGGTCTCGTAGGCGGAACCCGGATCGACGGTCGCGTCTACCATGAGTTTCAGCGCTGCAACCACATCCGCATGCTCTCGTCTGTGCGCATCGGCGTCGGTGAGCCTCTGCTTCGCGTCGCGCCGAGAGCGGTCCACTTGCTCTAGCTGAGCCTTGTTTTCCGCTATCCGGCCAGCGATGGCTCCGATGGCTAGTTCGTCAGCTTCGAGTAGCCACTCTGCCTCACTCTTGCAACGGATCACTTGCCTGTATGTGCCCGCACGGCGATGAAGCTCGTCGAATCCGCGCTGTAGGTCTGCGAGACCCGCGCCGGCACGCTTGTAGTCGCCTTGGCAGCGTCGCCGCGTCGCTCGGCACTCCGTTCGAACTTCCTTTTGCTCCGAGCGTTGATTGGCGGCAATCCGCGTATCGGCTTCGGCTGCGGACAGCTCGTCGCGGCGAGATTCGACTTCCTTGGCGGTCTCCAGAGCCTGCTGAAGACGCCGGACCCAATCCTCCGCAGCACTGGCCTCCTTGGCCAGTATTTCCTGGCGAGCTCCCTTGTTGCTGAGTTCGTTGCGGACGCGGGCAAGTTCCTCCTCGGTCTCGGCAAGCTTATGCTGTGCTTTGCGTTGTACTTCCTCCGCTTCGGCCACGCGGCGGCGCAGCTCGTCGGCACGCTCGCGGGTCGCGAAGAACGCTGCGGCAAACATGGTCTGCCCGGCCTCGAATACGCCACCGATCTCCCGCTGGAGCCGCTGCGACTCCTGGACCTCTGTGCGCGTGCGCCTGCACGCATCGAGATTTGCCTTCATTCGCTGCAAGGTGTCGGCCAGTCCGCTCTCTTCCTTTAGAAGGAAGGACCGAAGCTCAGAGGTGAGCGCACGCGAGATACCTCCGGTCATACTGGTACGCAGCATCTCGTTGAGCCTGTTGCGCTCTTCGTTCGTCCCCAGGCGCAGCGGCGTGACACCATGATTGAAAAGCGTAGCGAAGTAGTCGCGCGCGGTGCGGAAGACCTGCATGCGCCCACCGAGGCGAGCGGCGTTTTCGCGCAACTCGTTCAGTTCGGGAACCACCTGTTGGTCACCTTGAGATAACAAGAGCACATCCTGCAGGCCAACCGCTGCATCAAGATCGGAGATGATGAAAGGCGTGGGCTCGACCGAGGGCTCGCCCTTCCTCTCCAGATGCACGCCGGCGATGAGCCGATGATCTGACGTGAGTACGAAGTCGATGGCCGAATAGGCAGGCCGGCCAGGTTCACCCAGGCGCCCCCAAATGCCCTTGTCCCCTCCGGTAGCGCCGGTCTCGCCGAGATTCGTGAAACGCAGACGAGACATGTCCGGAAGGAGCACCAGGTAAGCCGCAATCATCACTGTTGTCTTGCCGGCGCCATTGGCCCCTTCGAGTGCAGTCACATGCCGGTCGACGAGATACCGCTCGTAGAAGACGCCCTTCCAATTGACGAGCACGACAGCCTGGGCACGTGTACGGCTCATCCGCCCGCGTCCTCCTCCTCGTCATCGTCCTCGATACCATTGCCGCCGTCTCCGTTCTCTTCGTCAGCGTCATCAAGAGCAATTTCACCGCACTTGACCAGCCGCTCCAACGCAGCCTTCCGATCACTCAGGTCACGAACCGGCTCCGCGAAACGCAACAACGCCGGGCGTAGCCGGAGCATCACGTCGTCTACCGAATCGATGAACCCAAGGTCCGTGAGTCGCCGAAGGGCCCCGGCAACCTTTGCGCGAACGGTCTCGGCGGCAATACGTTCGTCGAACTTCTTGCGCCGTGGGTTGAGCGTACGGACAAGCGTTTCGGTCCCCAATAGCCCCGAGAGCCTCTGCAGAAGCGCCTCGCGTTTGACCATGCCACCGTGCTGCAAGGTCGCGGGATCCAGGTACATTAACGCAAGCACCTGGCCAACGAGCATTTCGCCAGCAGATAGCTGGCTCCGACCGAGTCGATCCCCGGAGGGCAGAAGATAAAAATATCCATCCGCCCGCTGAACCAGTTCACAGCCGAACCGGCGATAGAAGGGCTCAAGATAGTCGAGGGCATCGACAAGGTAGTCATAAGCAGCGCCGTCGTCGCGCCCGACGTGCCGCCCGCGGCGTAACGCGAGATCCACCTCCGGGAAGTGCTCGTCGGCAATGGCCTTTTCCAGGGACTGAAAGCTGGAGGCGGTCACCCTGATTCCTCCACTCTCGGCAGGTCCCAATCCTCCAATTCCAAGTTCGCTGCGACCGTCCGCCACGGGCGTTCGTAGGCGCTATTCGTCCGAGTGACGCGAGCGAGCACGTCCGCCACGCGACCCGTCACGGCGTAGCGCACATTGGCAGGAAATTTGGGCAAAACCCACGCTGTAACCTCGGCCAGGGAGCGAGCGCCTGCGGCCAAGGCACCGTCGACCAGAGTCTCGATGTCCAAGCCAGTATCTTCAGGATCAACAAGATCGGGTGAGGCTTCCCGGTCCATGCGTGGCCTGGTTACAGCCGGCCGCTCCACCCGCGACTCAAGCGGTCGGAGCAGTCGGATCGACGGGGCTGCTCCCACGAGCAAGTGAAATGGTTTCGATGGCCAACTCGCGACTTGGTCGCGTAACCGCTGACTCAAGGCTCGATCCGGATCCAGCCGCACGACATCGCGAAGGTAACCATGGACGTACTGATAGTAATTCGACCACGCGCGCTGCCTTGCACCGCCCCACGCGGCAATGCGATCAACGTGCTCGATCACGCGTTGCGCGGCCCTGTCGGACTCTATCTGCTCCGAATCAGAAGCCAATGCCTGAATTTCTTGCAGCAGCGCGGCGAAATGATGAGTGTCGCGAAGGAGAACCTCATTGAGTTCTCGTAGCGTATCGGTGGTCGTGTCGAGCAACGACTGGCATTGCTCGACTGCGCCGAACCAATCCGCCTGCAATAGTCTGGAAATCTCCGCCTGCACCTCTTCCTGTTGAGAATCGAGCCCTCGCTGCCGACGCTCGATGCCACCAACAAGATCACCAACCGTTATCCGCAAAGGAGCCACCACGCGCTTCCGCCAAACATCCTCGGTGTCAGCACGCTTGGCTTCCCCAAGGATCTCGGCGAGCTGAACCCGCAGCGTGCCAGTTAGCAGGGTCAAGCTCTCCCGTGTGAGCGCTTCGTCCTCGAGAAAGTACTCGACGACTGCGGCTGCCAGTCGCGTAAGCGTGTACTCGCCGGATTGGAAGATGCCCGCCCCATCCACCCGAGCCAACATGCGCTGGTCGCGGAGTCGTTGGATAGCGTGCGTCGCCCGCGTGCGCGGTCGCTCCGCGCCCGGATCGACCACGTCACACGCCTGCTCGAACATGTCGATGAGCACGTCTTCTTCGAAAGACGCTAGCGACGCCCTATCGGCGCGGAGGTAAAGGCCTGCAAGAAAGCACAGGTCGAGCGTTTTCAGTTCCAGATTGATCCGGTCGCGCGCGAGGGCGGCAACGAGGCGGCTCTGATCAGACGACATCAGGGACTCCGGCAGATCTTCGCCGCAGTGGCTATGTCAACCAAAGTTACCAGATATTTCGCCGCGAAGTCCTTATGGTTGCGAGTCCTGTCGAGCTTTCGCGCCGGTCATTGCGCGCCGCCGCCGTTCCGGTCCGCGTCGAGCCAATCGAGCAACTCGGCGACCGTGCCGCAATCGACAATGCGCTCCCCGATTCCGGCGAGACGCTCCGGGTCGGAAATGCCAGCAAGCTGGCTGACCAGCTCGTCGCCGGCCGCGGCGCCGAACTTGCGGGCCGCCATTCGGCGCAGCAGTTCGCGCTCCGCGGCAAGGCCCTGCTCAAGGCCGCGCTTCTCGCCCCGCTTCTCGCCCTGCTCAAGGCCCTGCTTGAGCCCTTTCTCAAAGCCTTCCCGGGTGTATTCCTCCTCCCACTGCCGGGCCCGCTCCGCCAATGCCATCATCACCCCTTCCTCCTTCACGATTTCAGGAAACTCCCGCTCCAGCGACGCGATCACCTCCGCCGCGTCCGACTGCGGGAACCTCTTCGGGAACACCATCCGCATCCAGTCGATCAGCGCCCGCACCGCGTCGTCGCCAAGATCGCGCGGCATCGCCCGCAGCCGGTCGGCCATCCCGACCGGGGTCTTCGCAGCGTTCAGCCGGAACGCCGCGGCGACCAGGTTGTCCCGGGGCAAATCCTCCCCCGCCCGGCGGTTCGCGTCAAGCAGCAGGTAGGCGCCGCTCAGCGGCAGCCACGCCTCGCCGTCCGCCGTGACGATCACCTCCGCGGCGCCGCCCGGGGCGTGCCACGGAGGCTTCCCCGAATACAACACCACCGGCAGCACGCGGGTCTCGCCGTCCAGGTCCGATGCGCCCTGCCGGCGCAGCCGCTCGACGCAGTGACCGTACCGCGCATCCAACGATGACCGGACGCAGTTCGCGAATCGACCGCTACGACCATGAACCCACGCATCCGGGTAAAATGCGTGTTGGTGAAACGCCGATGCGGCCACTGGAAGGCGAAATACATGTCAGGAAGGAGAATGAAGCTGGACCATGTCTTCCCGGACAACCGCCCGGTCCAAAGTCGGCAACTGTCAGAAAAGGCCTGAACTCCTGATCATGATCACCGGCGAGCTGAAGTCCAAGGTCGACCGAATCTGGAACACCATGTGGTCCGGCGGCATCTCGAACCCGCTGTCGGTTATCGAACAGCTCACCTACCTGCTCTTCATCAAGGGGCTGGACGAGTTGCACACGCGCAAGGAGCGCAAGGCTGCCCGAACAGGAAACCCGATCGAGGAGCCGGTGTTCGCCGCCCACCAGGATGCTCTGCGTTGGTCGCGTTTCAAGGAGCTTGCGCCGGAGCAGATGTTCGAGACGGTGCGCGACAAAGTGTTCCCCTTCATCAAGTCGATGGGCCAGACGGGGGACTCGGACGAGAGATCCACCTACTCCCATCACATGCAGGACGCCCTCTTCATGATGCCCACGGCTCGGGTGCTGGCCAACGTTGTCGACCAGCTCGACGACATCGACATGGCCGACCGAGACACCAAGGGTGATCTGTACGAATACATGCTCGGCAAGATCGCCACCGCCGGGCAGAACGGGCAGTTCCGAACGCCGCGCCACATCATCAAGCTGATGGTGGACATGACCGCGCCGACGCCGAACGACGTCATCTGCGATCCGGCTTGCGGCACCGCCGGTTTTCTCGTCGCGGCCTCTGAGCATCTCGTCGAGCACCACGGCGACCGCATCTACAAGGACGCCCAGGCTCGCCGCCGGTTCAACGAGGGCACGTTCCACGGCTACGACTTCGACACCACCATGCTGCGCATCGGCAGTATGAACATGCTGCTGCATGGCATCGAGAATCCGGACATCCGTTACAAGGACTCACTGGCCGAAACCGATTCAGCAGCAGGGGACGACACCGAGCGGTACTCGCTCGTCCTCGCCAATCCGCCGTTTAGGGGCAGTCTCGACTACGAGTCCACTGCCAAAGACCTGCAGCAGATCGTCAAGACGAAGAAGACCGAGTTGCTGTTTCTCGCCCTGTTCCTGCGACAGCTGCAGATCGGGGGTCGCGCGGCCGTCATTGTGCCGGATGGGGTGCTCTTCGGGGCCAGCAAAGCGCACAGGACCCTGCGCAAGACCTTGGTTGAGGAACAGAAGCTGGACGCCATCGTCTCCATGCCCTCCGGCGTATTCAGACCCTACGCCGGGGTCTCCACCGCCTTCCTGGTCTTCACTAAAACGAATTCCGGAGGCACGGACGACGTCTGGTTCTACGACATGAAGGAGGACGGCTATTCGCTGGACGACAAGCGCACCCCGCAACCGGACAACAGCGACATTGCCGATATTCTCATCCGCTGGCGGAACCGCGAGGCGGAGCGAAAACGTGCGCGGACGGATCAAAGTTTCTTCGTGCCCAAGGCCGAAATCGCGGACACCGACTACGACCTGTCCATCAACCGCTACAAGGAGGTGGAGTACGAGGCGGTGGAGTACGACCCACCGATCGTGATTATGGATCGGCTGGCTGCCCTGGAGACTGAGATCGCGAAGGGATCTGCAGAGTTGAAAGGGTTGCTGGGATGAAGTGGCCAACCGGCGCTTTGGACTCCATTGCGATTCTTGACCGTCAGTCGATCCATCCTTCGGAAGCCGAGGCAGCGACTCCATACCTCGGACTGGAACATATCGACGGTGACGGTGGAATCAACTGCATCCAGACGGTTGGTTCAGCCGGGCTCAAGAGCAACAAGTTTCAGTTTTCCGACCGTCATGTCCTGTTCGGCAAGCTCCGACCGTATCTTCGGAAAATTGCCTTGCCAGGGTTCTCAGGTGTGTGCAGCACGGACATAATTCCCATCCTGCCCAAGGACGGAGTGTCACGAGACTACTTGTTCTACTTCCTGCGGACTCCGGACATCGTCAATCTGGCAACGAACCGCTGCTCAGGCGTAAACCTTCCTCGTCTGAGCCCGAAACAGCTTGCTTCTTTCCAAATCCCCCTCCCTCCGCTCGCTGAGCAGGAGCGGATTGCGGGGATTCTGGATGCGGCGGATGCCTTGCGGGCCAAGCGCCGCGAGGGCCTCGCCCAGCTCGACAGCCTCATCCAATCCATTTTCCTCGACAAGTTTGGCGACCCCAACACCAATCCTATGGGGTGGCCCGAAGTCGCCCTCGGCGCGCACACATCCAAAATTGGTAGCGGGGCGACGCCGTTGGGAGGAAAGGCAGCTTACAAGAAAGATGGCATTGCTTTGATAAGGAGCATGAACGTTCGCGATGGCCAATTCTCCCAAAATGGTCTCGCTTTCATAGATGACCAGCAGGCGGCGCGTCTCGACGGAGTCGTGGTGGAACCCGATGACGTGTTGCTCAACATAACCGGAGCGAGCGTTGCACGTGTCTGCCGAGCACCGCACGACATACTCCCTGCACGCGTCAACCAGCATGTGGCGATCATCCGACCAACCAGCGGCTTTGACCAGAGGTTCCTAGAGCAGTGTCTCCTGTTCCCATCCATGAAGCACCGGCTCTTAAGGATTGCTGGGGCAGGAGCCACACGTGAGGCAATCACTAAGGATGCGATCATGCGGCTTATCGTGGTACAGCCTCCACGCAACGAACAGGATCGATTCGCCGCTATCGTGGAATCCGTCGAACGCCAAAAGGCCAGCCAGCTAACCCACCTCGCCGAACTCAACACGCTCTTCGCCTCCCTGCAATCTCGAGCCTTCCGGGGAATTCTCTGAGCCGCCATGGAGGTTTCCGCCAACTTCGCGTTCCTGAAGCAGGAATTCCCACATGCAGCGGAAAGCGCGGGCTACGCGGAGCGCCACGTCCACGGCGACCCGCGGGCCTCCTGCTTCCATGCTCGGCACGCGCTGGAGCGCTTGGTCAAGCGTGTCTACAGGGTTGACAAGAGTCTGAGCCCGCCAAAGGTCACGAACCTGGACGCCTACCTCAGCGAGCCCGCCTTTCGACAGGTCGTGCCCGAAGTAGTGTGGCAGAAGGCAGAGTACATCCGGCAGGCGGGAAATGTGGCAGTGCACGGCAACAAGGCGCCTGCACCTGAGCACGCACTGAACGTGGTACGGGAGCTGGCCCACGTCCTCTATTGGGCGGGTCGCACCTATTTGCGGAAAGGGGCGAAGAACCTTCACGGGAAAACCTTCGATGAGTCCCTTGTCCCCACACTGGCACCGGGCGACTCGCCGGCCAGCGTCGAAGAGTTGAACACCCTAAAGAGCCAACTGGACGATGCCGACGACACGCGCAAGGAGATCGAAGGCGAGTTGGAGGCGTTGCGTGAACGGCTCGCCGCCATCAAGGCGGAAAACGAGACCGTCCCCGAAACCCGTGACTGGAACGAGAGCACGACTCGCAGGCTGATCATCGACTTGGCCCTGCAGCGTGCCGGCTGGCCGCTCGACCTGGAACATAACCGCGAGTACGAAGTCACCGGCATGCCGAACGCCTCGGGGCTCGGCTACGCCGATTACGTCCTGTGGGGCGACGACGGCAAGCCGTTGGCGGTGGTGGAGGCGAAGAAGACCACCGTCGATCCGGCAGTGGGCCGACAGCAAGCCAAACTCTACGCGGACCGCCTGGAGGCCATGCATAGCCAACGCCCGATCATCTTCTACACGAACGGATACAAGACCTACCTCTGCGATGATCAGGCGTACGCGCCGCGAGTCGTCGCCGGCTTCTACAAAAAGGATGAGCTGGCGTCACTTCTCCATCGTCGAGCCCATCGCGAGCCGCTGGACGTGACGCGGGTAAAGGACGCCATCGCCGGGCGGTACTACCAGAAGCGGGCCATCGGCAGCATCGGCGAGCAGTTCGGACAGGCGCGCCGCAAGGCGCTGCTGGTGATGGCGACCGGCAGCGGCAAGACCCGCGTGGCGATCGCGCTGGTCGAACTGCTGCAGAGGGCGGGCTGGGTGAAACGGGCGCTGTTTCTGGCGGACCGGGTTTCGCTGGTGAACCAGGCGGTGGCGGCGTTCAAGGCACACCTGCCGGAGTCGAGCCCGGTGAACCTGGTGACCGAGAAGGACAAGGCGGGCCGGGTCCATGTCTGCACCTATCCGACGATGATGGGGCTGATCGACGAGACGGCGGGCGCCGAGGCCCGCTTCGGGGTCGGGCATTTCGATATCGTGATCATCGACGAGGCGCACCGTTCCGTTTATCAGAAATACGGGGCCATCTTCCGGTACTTCGACTCGCTCCTGGTGGGCCTGACCGCAACGCCTCGCGATCAGGTCGACCGGAACACCTACGAACTGTTCGACCAGGAGCCGGGGGTGCCCACCGACGCGTACGAACTCGGGACCGCCGTGGCGGACGGCTATCTCGTGCCGCCGAAGGTTCAGCAGGTGGATCTCCGGTTTCCGCGCGAGGGCATCGACTACGACTCGCTCAGCGAGGAAGAACAGGCGCAGTGGGAGAGCCTCGACTGGGGCGACGACGAGGACGGCGGCGCGCTGCCGGACCGGGTCAACGCGTCCGCCATCAACAGTTGGCTGTTCAACAAGGACACGGCCGACAAGGTGCTGCAACATCTCATGGAACACGGCCACAAGGTCGACGGTGGCGACCGACTGGCCAAGACGATCATCTTCGCGCGCAATCACGAGCATGCGATGTTCGTCGAAGAGCGGTTCAACCACCACTACCCGCAGTACGCTGGGCACTTCGCCCGCGTCATCGACAATTACGCCAAGTATTCACAGAGTCTGATCGACGACTTTTCACAGAAGGACAAGGCGCCGCACATCGCGATCTCCGTGGACATGCTCGATACCGGCATCGACGTGCCCGAAGTGGCCAACCTGGTTTTCTTCAAGCCGGTCTTCTCGCGGATCAAGTTCTGGCAGATGATCGGGCGCGGCACGCGCCTGTGTCCCGATCTGTTCGGACCTGGGGACGATAAGCAGGACTTCCGAGTATTCGACTTCTGCTTCAACTTCGACTTTTTCCGCGAGCAACCGGAGGGGATCGAGCATGGTGGCGGCGTGCCGCTCGGGACGCGGCTATTTCGGTCGCGGGTGCGGTTGTTGACCAAGGTTCAGACAAATCCTGACCTGGACCCAGAAGTGGTGCTGGCCGGAGCGTTGGCGACGGAACTCCACCGGGAAGTGGCGGCGATGAACCGCGAGAACTTTATCGTGCGGATGCAGCTTGCGGCGGTGGAACGTTTCCAGCAGCGGGAGTCTTGGGAGCGGCTCACTGCGTCCGACGTCGAGATACTGCAGAGTGAGGTTGCCGGGCTGCCCAGTGAGATCGCGACCGACGACATCGAGTCTCGCCTATTCGACCTGACCGCGCTGAAGATGCAACTAGCCTTTGCTGAGGGCGACACGGGGACGTTTGAGCAGCACCGCCGACGTGTGGTGGAGATCGCCATGATGCTCGAAGAGAAGAGCGCAATTCCCGCGGTAGCGGCTCAGCTCGCCTACCTGGCTTCAGTGCAGGAGAACATCTTCTGGGAAGGTATCGGCTTGAACGGTCTTGAGGAACTGCGCATGCGCCTGCGTGGCCTGGTGCCTTTTCTAGACAGGAAGTCGCGCAAGATTGTTTACACCGACTTTCAGGACGAGATTATCTCCGTGCGGCAGGACACCGCCGACAGCCTGCCGAAGATGACCGGGGTTCAATACGAAAAGAAGGTGCAGGAGTATTTGGAGAATCATCTTGACCACATCGTCATCCGTCGCCTCCGGACCAACCAGCCGCTCACGACTACCGACTTGCAAGGGCTTGAGCAGACACTGGTGGAGATCGGCGAGGACGACGGCCGGACACTGCTGACGGGCCTCCTGGCTCGGAGCGACGCGCCCACACTGGCTCATTTCGTGCGGAGCATGGTGGGAATGGACCGCACCGCTGCGCAGGAGGTTTTTTCTGAGTTCCTTTCCAATCGGAGTCTTACCACGCCGCAGATCCGATTCATCGAGATGGTGATCGACCAGTTGACGGCGCGGGGTGTCATGGAACCATCGGCGCTCTATGAGGCGCCGTTTAGTAGCCTGCATGCGGGGGGTCCGGAGGCGTTGTTCGCTGGAAAGAGCAATGTGATTGAGGGGATCTTCGAGAAGTTGGAAGCGATTCATCCAGAGACATTGGCTGGCGCTGGGTGAGAGAACCGGTCTTGGGGATACTGGCGGCGATGGCTCTTTATGAGGACAGATTCGCGTTATTGGTTGAGGAGGGAATCGACCTACCCTCCAATCTCCAGGGGCTCTACGAATGTAGATACAGTGGGGATGAGTTGAACATGCCCGCAACGATGAAATGCCGAGCGGGCCGCGGCGGAGCGCCGTGCGCTGCAGGTGGGGATGAGTTGAACATGCCCGCAACGATGAAATTGCTGAAGGCAATGAGCGAATTTTGATGACAGCAATTGAGCGATGGCGGAGGCCATTGGCGATGGCTTCAAGCGTGGCCTTGAAGTACGCGTGGGGATTGACGCCATTCATCTTCGCCTTATAAATACAATGAGGCGATGCGAGCCCAAGCCTTCGTGCCCTCGTCATGGCCGGCAAGAAGTGCGTTCTTGCGACTCAGCGCGGGCGGCATATGTATGCTGATGTTGAATTGGCTGGCGACCTCCACGCTGGCGGACGGCTTGCCTCTAGGCAGCTATCCTGATTACGTTTCGAATGGCGTTTACGGTAGAGATCGTATGGGCCAGGGTTAAGGCCCGCGGCAACGCTTTATGCGGCCTTGCTAAATGTGACCTGCTTCCAGCGTCCTTATGGCTTCCCGGGCCGCCCTTGCCACGTCGGGATCGTCACTTCGCGCGAATGGCCTGAGGTCCGGCACAATCGCTGGGTCGCCGATACTCCCCAAGACCGAAAGGACCATCGGGACGTGTTCTCCGCGAGCCAGCGCCTCTTCCAGAAGGGGCTCCGCCCGCCTCCCGGCTCTCGTCAGCAGAATTCCAGCAATCGACCGCACGTCCTCGTCTTCCGCATCGAGCGCATCGACAAGAACGCGGCCTGCGGCGTCGACCCCGGTCAAGCCCCAGAACGCCCGGGAGACAAAAAGCCGAGTAGCCATTGAGACCTTCATCGCGTTTTCTCGTTATGCGCCCGATCTTTGAACGGCGCGTCCCACGAAAGGCGTCTGGCCCGTGAACCGGGCGATAACTTGATGTAGGCCCGTTCCCACGCTAAACCATACCTGCAATCCCATAACGCTTCCACACGTGCGGGTCCCGCGTTGCCTTGTGAGAGAACCACACTGGCAGTACATTCTCGACGATACGCCGGTCGCGGAACCGTTGGCCCCCTCCGTCCGCCAAAATCACAAGATCGAGCTTCGTCCGCACAGACACGACCTTGTCTGCTCGCTGAAAGTCCGGGGCGTACCGTGCATGCACGGGACAACTCAGCAGCACCAGCTTCTTCATCCGAACACCCAACCGGCTCGCCAGCATCGCGACGCTGCCACCATGACTGTATGCGAATACATGATCAAACTCCGCTGTGCGATCCCGGATCCACGACACCAGATCGTGGGCACCCAATTGCCGGGCACGGTCACTATACAATCCTGACCAGCCAAACGGTTTTGCGCCACTGTACAAATTGGCGCAAACGTGCGCTTTCAGGTACTTGTGAAACGACCGCCGCGGTTTCCACCAACCGGTGGCGAGCCCGAATGTCGTCCCATGGATGACAACGCTGTAGTTCCGGGGATGCTGGAAACCCACTCGTTCCGCCCGCTCATCCGCATCCTCGATGCGAGCGGCCGATTCTGCGTCGGGCAACGACAGGTCGGTTGCCCTGACAATTTCGTCCATCCGCAATCTTTCGAGTGCTGTCGCCGCGACATCGCGAACAAGTTCGTTCGCTTCGCCTACGCCCCGCACCATCTCGTTTGTCGATCGCCAGGACAAGCGCTGGTAACGCGCAAATTGCCTGTCATCATCGGACCCTGGAGCCAGTTGCCCACCGCCGCCCAATTCGACTGGTCGCATCCACCGATGCGCCAGCCTTGCACAAATTTGCGAGTGGGCCGCGGCGGCGGCCACGCGAACAAGTGGGTCGCGAACGAGCAAACATTCCGCGATCAGACTGAACGCTGACGCTTCGGTCGGAGCCTCGTACAGTGACTTCACCAATTCCGGCACGTATTCCGGGGCCGCCTTGCGACGGGCAAACGAGTCTCGTGTATCGGGTTCGGCCAGCGGTATCCAGCCCTCCATCGCCGAATCCGCCCACGCGCTCTCGCTCGCCAGTTCAGGTACAGCTAACCGTTGAATGTCATCCACTGCCTTCCCGTCGTAGTCCGGAGAATCGGTACGCTCAACTCGCCCCCCAAGCACGAGCAAGAACGCCGCCTGGGACTGAACCGCAGCCAGATCGTCTCTTGCAAACGCGTCATGTCCAGGGACTGGTTCAATTTCTTGCATTCGCGTCACGCGCTACTCTCTTGCTTCTACTCTTGGCTTCCCGTCCGCGCCGTGCCGCCTGTTCCTGCCGATGCTAACGCCTGAGAAGCTCGGTTTGTAGGGCTGCCATCTCGCCTGGGCAACGTCGGACGACCATCTCCGGCTTTGTGTCGCGGGTCTTGACGGCCTGCATGATGCGCCGGCGTTGCTGGGGGTGCGGGTGTCCATGGGTATGTGTGCGGACATTGTAGCGTTGGCTGGGCACAATTTGATTCGTGTATCGTTTCTCAGAGCAAGGAGGCACGGAATGACGGTCGCACTTGAAGGCGAAATCTGGACCGATCCGTCGGACGGATACACCATCCGCGTCGTGCGATTCCCCTACAACGTCGTACCGGAGGGCGGCGGCCTCCTGATGGGATTCAGCTTCCATACCGGAGAGCTCTGGTGTGAGATTCCCGGTCAGGATGATCGCGATGGGCGGCCCAAAAAGGTTCACATCGGGCCGCTTGTAAGGACCCACACCCAATTCCCCGAGTCGCTGCTCGAACGCGGCTTCGGCCCCGATACGCACTACCTGCTCGGTCGTCGGCGCGGTGGCTTCCCGCTTCGCGCCGGCGCCAGGCCGGCGGTTGAGTCGCTGTTGGCCGAGTTGAAGGCACAATGGCGGGAATACCGGCGCGCGAGGACCGTAGGCTGAGTTACAGCAATGGAGAACCGTTGGCTCGCGACGCTGCGGTAGCCGTTGCAGCCGTTGAGCTACCCGCTACGGAATCCTGTGACCGCAGCGGTGGTTCACGTTGAATACAAACAATGAAATTCTCGACTTTCTCAAGCAACCGCCCGGATTTGACGTTGGCTTCGCCGTGAGGCTTGGCGATACAGTCACGAGGCTGGTACAGCCCCTGTCCCACACGCGATCCAGCGCGCAGGGGTAGTCGAGGTTTTCTGCGGCGTGGGCGGACTGAGCCACCGGTTCGTACTTGAAGGCTATCAGGTGCGGGCCAGCGTGGATGTGAACCCGGCCTGCAGTTATCCATTCGAACGCAACAACCACGCTGTCTTTCTCGAACGCGAAGTAGACGAATGGCGCCATTGGGGCGGCTCGGAGCGATACCGCAATGCTAAGAAAGCTCTGATCAACTCAGATGTTCGAATGAGCGTGCTATTGAAATCAACAAGTTATGATGAGTCTCACCGCGACGGATCGAGTTATTCAGAGGTTTCCTAATGATTGCGTTGTACGCCAAAATGGCGCATATATTCAGAGTTTGTAATTTCAGGAGTCAGGGCAATGGGCGAATCGGCGAGTTTGAAGCACGCGCGGATGCATTTGCGCCTTGACGCCAAGTCCAAGCGCAAGTTGGAACGGGCGGCGGCATATGAGGAAACGACGGTCAGCCGATTCGTGCTGGCAAACGCCGTGGCGGCGGCCGAACGCGTGATCGAGGCGCGCGAGAGAATCGTTCTGCCGGCGACGGACTGGGACGCTTTACACGAGGCGCTGCTCCACCCGCCCGCGCCGAATCTGGAACTGAGACGGGCCGCCCTCCGCTATCGCGAGCGAGTCGGCGAATAGCGTCGACTCAAGTTTCCTCACTTGCCCATCACACCCTCCGGCGTGCGCGATGGAAAATTCCTCCCGGTCTCCCGTGTCGTAGCCCAGCGAACGCGCAAGCTCGAAAAAGCCCGGCCCAGGCATCTTGTCACCGTGCTTGTGGACTACCACGACAGTAAGCATTCCGCGTCCCGCTTCGTGCTCCGCCGTCGAAATCTCGCCCAGCATATGGGCCAGGTGCTGGCTCTGAGGATCCAGATCGAGGCCGCGTATTCTGGCGACGAGGTCGGAATACGCGATCATGCTCCGGCGCGCGGCTACGGCGATCATCAACTCTCGCGCCTCCACCCTTGCAGCCTCCCACGCTTCCTCCGAAAAGCCGTGATCGAAGTTCTCTCGGTGCATGTCTCCGTTCCATTTCCGGTACTTCGCAGAAACGCGCGCTGGTAACCGGCTTGCCTCTCGGCAGCTTCCCGATTGCGCCATGATTAGCTTGCACCGTAGACATCGCGTTAGCCAGGGTCATACTGTGAGCGCTTGGCACCGGTTCTCCAGTCGCGAGAGCACTTCGAGAGCGTTGGGCGGATTCTCTGCGGCAATGAACTCAGTGATACCCTCAAGGTCGAATATCGCGGCATCGGTCCACAGAACCGGATAGTCAGCCACCGGCTGCGGTGGTCAAGCGGGCCCGGATGTCTGCGAACACGCGATCCTGGGCGGTGGTCCGCTCCGCCGGGATGTCGGCTTCGCCCTGCGCCATGAGCTTTAGCATGAGCAGCGCTTCCTGGAGCCGCTGGTGCGTCTGGAAGTCCTGCACCACGGCGCTGGCGGCACCGCGCTGCGTCAAGACAATCGCATGCCGGGCGGTTTGCAGTTCGGCGAGCATTTGCGCCGCCTTGGCCTTGAACTCACTCAAACTGACGATCGATGTTGTCATGCGATGTAACTCGTTAACGGTCTGAATTCGAGTCCGATTATACGGCACTCGACTATGTAGCCAATTTCCCCAGCACCTCCGGATGATGCCGGGCGACGTGGAGCAGCGTCCTGGCCGCCCCCTTGGGCGAGCGGCGACCTTGCTCCCAATCCGGAACCGAAATCAGCGTGCGTCCCAGTCCCAAGGATTGACAACATTGACGTCCAGACCGGCAAAATCCCTGACGTTGCGGGTCGCTATCGTCAGTTCGCGGCTCCTGGCTGTGCCCGCGATCAGCGCATCGCCCAATTCAAGGTTGCGCCCACGGCCGCGTGCCTGCGCACGAAACCGGGCGGCCCAAACGGCGGCCCCGGAATCGAGGTCCAGGATTCGGTCGCTGTAATCGGTCAGCACGTTGCGCAAGGCACTTTGCAGGACGTCGCGTTTTTGCCCGCGGGGCAGGCACTGCACGCCATATTCAAGCTCGTGGATCAGAATCGACGATAACCACAGCTCTTCACGCGCCGTCAGGAACGCGACAACACGCTCGTGCGGCGCAAAGCGCATGGTTTCCGAGACGACGTTGGTGTCGAGCAGGCAGCCGTTCATGCGTCGGCATCTTCGCTGAAGGGAACAGCCCGCTTCGACGCCCGGTCCGGGAGTTCCACGTCGATCCCCCGCGGCATGTTTTCGAGCAGCCATCGGCCCAGCGGCTTGCGGGGCGGGTTCGCGGCATCCCACACCTCGGCGGGCACGACAACAAACCGGCGCCGTGCGCCGATGCGTTGCGGCCCTTCCTGTTCGGCCAGACGCAGGACTTCGGACAGCTTTGCCTTGGCCTCGGACACAGTCCAGGTGCGACCAGACGGATCGGCTTTGGCGCTCATGGGCACTCCCGATGTTCAATTATGGTCCAATGTAGTCCATATGCGGGATACGGACAACTGGAGGCCATCAAGCTGTCCCGGCTCCGCTCGGAGGTCGATGCGGGACTGGATGCGTTGCGCCAAGCCGATTTCATCGAGCTCGATCAAGACGAAATGCTGAAAGCGGCCGATGAAATCAAGTCCGCCGGCCGCTGCCGTCAGAATCGGTGAAATGGCGTCTTTCGGCGCCGGCGCGTGCGGACCTCGACGGCATATGGCGCTACACCAGCGAGCAGTGGAGTCAGGTGTAGGCGGACCGCTACATCGACAGCCTGATTTTGAGGATGGTCTGGTTGAGCGAGAATGAAGAGCTCTGGACAGACCGAACCGACATCGGGGACGGTCTCTTCAGCGTTCGCGAAGGTCGCCACGTAATTTTCTTCCAATCGAGCGGGGAAACAATATCGATTGTGCGAGTCTTGCATGATCGCATGGACATGGCCGGGCACATCGACTGACGGGCTTCGAAAAGTCATTGATGGCAATCCGGATGGCCTCAAGTCTTTCCGACACTGTGTTATATTCGGATATAACATAGGAGAAACGCATGCATGTCACCCATCTGCGCAAGGTCGGCGGCTCAGTGATGCTCGCGATACCCCCGGCGCTGCTCGATGTGTTGGAGCTTCACGCCGGCGCCAGCGTGGACATAGGGGTCGCGGAAGGCCAATTGGTCGTGGCGCCGAGAACGCGGACCGGCTACACCTTGGACGAACTCTTGGCGCAGTGCGACGAGACCGCTCCGGTGGACGAAGAGGACCGCGCCTGGCTTGAGGCCGAGCCGGTCGGCAACGAACTGCTGTAATGCAGCGGGGCGAGATCTGGCTGGTCAACCTCGACCCCACCGCCGGCCGCGAGCAACAGGGAACCCGCCCGGTCCTGATCGTCTCCACCGCCCCCTTCAACCGACTTACCCGGACCCCCGTCGTCCTGCCCATCACCACCGGGGGAAGCTTCGCGCGCCGCCGCGGGTTCGCCGTATCCCTGCACGATGCGGGCACGCGCACCGTGGGCGTCATTCGCTGCGACCAGCCCCGCGCACTCGATCTCGCCGCCCGGAACGGGAGGCGCCTCGAAGCCGTCCCGGAGCCGATTGTAGACGATGTGCTCGCGCGCCTTGCCGCAATCCTGGCGTAGCCCCCGGGTGCCGGATTACGCGAACTTGACGGTAAAGTTGCCGATGTCGAGCACGGTAAAGGGCACGCAGCGGCGCCCCCGCTTAATGCGATAGGCATTGAAGCCCTTGTGATCGATTGCGAAGATCGCGCTCAACGTATCCACGTATCGCGTGTGAGCCGAATCGAGCGGGTCGAACAGCGTCACCAGGAGCCTGTGTTTCAATCCCGACAGGATGTCAACACGCCGCCATAACGCTGTTATGGCGCGTCTGGCACCCCCTCGATATGAAGCGTGAGCAGGTATGAAACCTCGTCTTGCAGGTCCTCTACGCCGGTCGCCATCAAGTCCACATTCGTTTCCAATACGGCGGCCCGTTCCCCCAACTTGGCCATTTTCCAGTAGACCCCGCCGATGGCGCCGAGAGTCGCCGATTGCAGGGTGAAGAATAGTCCCACCAGGAAAGCGAATGCTCCGGACTCAAATTTCATCTACCTGCCTGCTAACGACCGAGCATCCCTCGGCGAGTGGCATTGTACCAAGCGGGGCAATCCAATAGGCATTCGTTGGACATGCCTTGGAAAGTGGCAATGCCATTCCGAAACGCGTGCTGGAGGACCCGTTATATCTGCTATCGGGTGAACTGGATGCCGCACGAGCAGTTCCGGCTCCGCTCGGAGGTCGATGCGGGACTGGGTGCGTTGCGCCAGGCCGATTTCATCGAGCTCGATCAAGATGAAATGCCGAAAACGGACAAAGAGGACCGCGCCTGGCTTGAGGCCGAACCGGTCGGCATCGATCTGCTGTAATGCAGCGGGACGAGATCTGGCTGGTCAGCCTCGACCCCATCGGATCCTGACATTCCCGCCCAGCAAGTTTACTTTCACCTCGGACGCAGTCGGTAACACCCACTCCTTCAGCTCTCCCATTTGCGGCGGCCTTTTGAGCTTCAGCGCAATGATCACCTGCCTGAAGCGTTTCTCCTCGATGTTGACTGCTTCCAGGTTAATTGCGGCATCGTCAAGTAAACTCAGCAGCTCCTCAAGCCAAGATTGAATTTGCGTGAGCACGTCGCAATAGATGTCCTCCAACAGATACCAATACTCCGGTATAGACGCGTCAGCTTGCAGAAGCCGCACTTCGTCGTAGGTGTCCAGGATACGCTTCAGGCTTCTCTCTACGCGTTCGGCCGCCCAACGTATTTCAGAGAAGGACGGATTTCCGGCAGAGCACGTGGGCAGAAGAACGTCCTTGTGCTCCCGAAGAAAGTCCCCGAACTCGAAGTCGGGTCGGAACGGACCTCCCCGGTCCAGGAAAAGGCGTTCAGACACGTCAGCCTCCGCGACGGGCCAACTGTTCATCCTTTCCTGAACATCCTCGGCCATGCGCGGCAGGACATCGGCGAACGCAGCCATAATCGTGGGCAGGGATCCTCTGCTCATCACGCCGCCTTACCACTATGGCGCATCGACACGGATGTCAATTCGACAGTGATCACTCGATCCACACTCCCAGATTCATTGAGCGCACGCGTGCAATACTTCTTTTGGAATCGACGCGGCGCGAAGACGAGCGATACTCCCGCCGAGAAGCTTCAGAACGGAAATCTGGATTCTCCTGCGCCAGTCCCCATCACGTAGTTCCAGTGCTCCCCAGCACGCCGAATGATCGGGGAAAGATCGTTGTCCAGCAGATAACCGGCTTCGATCAAGTTCAGAGCCTCTCCCGCCACCAGCCCCAGATATTGTTCTCGATTGTTGTAACGTTCCTCCACCGAGAGCCTGGAGTCACCGACAGCCTCCCGCCCATCTCGGGTCAGCGATAGTGGGATGTACGAACCCTGGCTGGCAATGGGACTGTAGGGATTCCAACCGGTATGCGTCGCCAGCGGTACGGCGAGTTCGGACGACCTGAGGCCTGCGATTTCGTTGCCCGTCTCGTCGACCTGCGGCACTAGAAATGGAAACGCCATGTCTCCTTCAGGAGGCTCGTTTGCAATGATTCCCAGCGTTTCGAACTCCGGCCCATAGTCGAGCCGGTAGGCGCGACTGACGTCCACCGGACGCCGAACCTGCGGAATATCCGGAAACTCCAGGTTCTCAAGCTCCACCAACGTCCCATCCGCAATCCGCGGATACCGACTCTCCGGTGGCTCCGTGCCGTCTTTCACCCAAGCATCGAGCTTCAACAACAGCGACCTCAGAAACCACGTATAGTCATTGTGATTCCCCACCCGCAGCCCATCCGTGCGATTCGAGGGAAACGCAGCAGGCACATGCTGGGTACCCGCAAAGAAGTAAATTCTCGATGTATCGGCAGGCGGCACATCAGTCGTCCCATCTACCGTTGTATGAATCAACGCCGTCGGCAAGCGCCAGTACTCAGTCGAGGTGTTCGTATAGAAAATCTTCGGCGTCGTTTCGGGAGATACCCTGGCCAGCAAACTATCCTCGACACCCGTCACAGGGTCCCTCTGCATCACATCCGAAAAAGGAAACTGATCGCCCGGATAGAAGTAGCTCGCATCCACCGCCCTCGACGGTTGCGCGAAGCGGTGGTTGAAGCTGCCACGGGCATTGGACCCCGTGTGCGGGATCAGGCCGTCGAAGACTTTCCTCTGCTGCTCGTCCGCATTGAAGCCGTCGTGGACAAAGGTGCGCAGGTATCGCCCCGCCTGGGAATCGCCGAAAGCGATCACCCGTTCGATGCTGCCCGCCGGGATACCCAATGCGTCGGCGCCGCCGTACTTGAGCTGTGAGACGGCATCCCGCATCGCGGCGAGTCCCAGTCCGGCGATGGGCGGATCCTTCGATACGAACACCGCTTCGTAGATTCGGCCCGGCTCGAACCCGCTGGAGAGATAGACGCGGGTCGGGTCCGCCACCATGCGACCGTCCTCAAGGCGGCCGAACTGCCATGCGTCCCGGGGGATGACCGTACGCTCCCCTGCCGGTGCGTCCCTGACCGTCAGGGCATTGCGGGGATCGTCGGGGTTCACCACAGCGTAAGGGATATGCCCCCGGTCGCCCAGGGAATGATCGAAAGCCGGCTGGCGAACCACGAAGTCGCTGCGCACCAGGCCCTCGATGGGCTCGTCGCCATTCGTGGCGGCCGGCACGTAGGCCCGCATCAGGTCCGGCTGCTCGGGCACGTCGAATTGCCATCCGACATAGAGGAGCGTGAAGCCATGGTGCATGAGGAAGCCATCGCCGAAATCCGCCTCGGTGCGCGGGTCGTTGGTCGCGGCGGTGGCGTTGAAGTACCGCAGTATACGCTTGCGGCCACGGTTCATGACATCGAGAAACACGGTGCCGTTACCCGCTTCGATGTCCCTGGGTTTCAGCAGGTAGAAGTCGGCGGTAAACTCGACGCGGCCCGCTTCGTTGAGCGGCGCGTAGTCGATGTCGCGGATGATCCGGTTGGCGCTGTTTTGTGGGTCGACTTCCAAATGGATTCGCCCCGCGAGACGTTCATAGGGACCGGCAAGGCGCCAGGATCGGCCGCCGAGCACGTCTTCGTGAACTTCCACATCGAAGCGGACCGCTTCGCCGCCGGCGGCAGATGCCAGCAGCAGGATCAGGCAAGGGATCTTGTTGGTGATTTTCATGGCATCTCCGACTATACGGCAGCACCCGGATCCTCCGGTTCTTGTAGTATGTTGGCAATGAACACTCAGGTCGACCTGATCCTGGCAGCGAGGTTACCGATGTACGCGAATAGAGATCTTATTGCCCTGGCGGCGGTGGTTACTGCGGTCTGCTCGCCGCCTGCGACCGTAACCGCGCAGACTGAAGCCGCCGCGTCCTCGGTCCCCGCAGACATCGCGGCGCTGGTTTCGGACGCTGTGCCCGACATCGCCATCACGGGCGGGGAACTCAATGCCGCCGGCAACCAGTTCGAGGTCGCCGGCACATTGCCGAACGGTGACGAGATCGAAGTCGATATGGTTCAGTCGAACGGCGCGTGGACAGTGGACGAGGTACAGCGCGACATCGAGTGGCCGACCGTGCCTGAGCCGGTCCGCGCCGCCGCTGCCGCCGTGCCGGATTCGTTCGAGCCGATCCGCGTCATTGAAAGCACCCAGGCGGAGGACGGCTCGATCATTTATGAATTGTTCCGGGCAACAGCGGATGGAAGCCCCTCTCGGGGACCGGCCATGGAAGTGCGCTGGCACGAAGGGAACGCGGAGGTGTTGCCCTGAGTGCAGACGCAATTGACCTGGCTCGCCGGCGGCGATCCCAAATGGTGCTGAATTTGAGGGGAGATAGAGGAGCAAGAACATGTCGAATGAACGAATAAAGCTGGCTGCCCTGGGTTCTTTCGTTTTTCTCGTCGGCGCAGGCTCGGTCGTCGCCAATATCATCACCGGCGAAGGCATGCCCAATCCGAATCCCGTGCTCACCAACCAATGGGGCGAACTGCCCGCCGGACGGACCTGGGGACACACGGCCGGTATCGACATCGATCCCATCGATGGCCATGTCTGGGCCTATGAGCGCTGTGGATCTGCGGCTGGCATGGCTGCCGGCGGGCCTGTCAACTGCGACACGAATCCGGTCGATCCGATATTCAAGTTCGATCGCAACACAGGGGAAGTGCTGGCCAATTTCGGTGCGGGCATTTTCACAATACCCCACGGAATTCATGCGGATCATGACGGTAATGTTTGGGTCACCGATTTCGCCACGAACGCCGACGGCACCAAGGGCCAGCAGGTGCACAAGTTCAGCCCCGACGGCGAGCTGTTGATGAGCCTGGGTGTCGCGGGGCAAACGGGTAGCGACGGCGCCCATTTCAATCAACCGAACGACGTGGTCGTCGCAGGCGACGGCAGTATTTTCGTATCAGACGGCCACAGCGGCCAGGGCATGACAACGGCGGACGCGGTCGAAGAAGGCCGGCAGTCCGGTCAGACAGGCCGCATCATGAAGTTCGCGCCCGATGGCACCTTCATCACGCAGTGGGGGCAGCTCGGGACGGCTCATGGCGAGTTTCGCACGCCCCACGCACTGGAGATCGATTCGCAGGATCGCCTTTGGGTAGCGGATCGCGGCAACCATCGGCTGGAAATATTCGACCTGGACGGCAACTACCTGGAATCCCGCTACAGCTACGGCCGCATCAGCGGAATCTTCATCACCGACGACGATATGGTCTACGCGATCGATTCCGAGTCCAATCCGTACAACCACATCAACTGGATCGCAGGCGTTCGCATCGGACCTCTGGACGAAGATCGCATCGTTGCCTTTATTCCGGGCTATCCCACCGAGACTCGCGGCTATCAATCCACCGCAGGTGAGGGCGTGGCGGTGGCCGGCGACGGCACTGTTTTCGTCGCGGAAGGACCCGCCTCGATACCCATTGCCGGGGGTGCGTTCAGCCGATACAGCGCGGATTAGGCAGCTTACGCCTCCGCCCAGCCGCAGACGGCCTTGACTTCGAGAAACTCCTCCAGTCCCCAGACGCCGCCCTCGCGGCCGTTGCCCGAGGCCTTCATGCCGCCGAACGGGCTCCCTGCACCGCGAAACTGACCGTTCATCTCCACCATTCCGGAACGCAGGCGGCGCGCCACGCGATTGCGCTTGGCGCCGTCTTCGCTCTGGACATAGTTGGTCAATCCGTAGGGCGTGTCGTTGGCGATGCGAACGGCGTCCTCTTCGGTTTCGAAGGGAATGATCGACAGGACCGGCCCGAATATCTCCTCCCGCGCGATCGTCATGTCGTTCGAGACATCGGCGAACACGGTCGGGCGGACGAAATAGCCGGAATCCATGCCTTCCGGCAATCCCGGTCCCCCGGCGACCAGGCGCGCGCCCTCGTCGATACCCGTTTGAATGAAGCCCTGAATCTTGTCGAACTGTCCGCGGCTCACCACCGGGCCCGCGTGCCGTCCTTCCCTGGATGCCGGGCCCACTTCGTGGCTGTCCGCAACCGCCGCCGCCGCCGCGACACATTCATCGTAGATCTCTCGCTGCACCAGCATCCGGGTCGGCGCATTGCACGATTGGCCCGTGTTGTTGAAGCAATGCAGGACGCCGCGTTTCACGGCGTTCTCGCCCGCATCGCTGAAGATGATGTTGGCGCCCTTGCCGCCGAGTTCCAGGTGCACGCGCTTGTGCGTGGCGGCGGCGTTCTTCGATATGTCCTCCCCGGCCCGCGTGGAACCGGTGAACGAAATCATGTCGAGATCCGGGTGACCGCTGAGTTGCCTGCCGACACCGGGCCCGTCGCCGTTGAGCATGTTGAAGACCCCGGGGGGCGTTCCGGCATCGTGCATGACCTCGGCGAACACCATGGCCGACAACGGCGCGATCTCCGACGGCTTCAGCACCATCGTGCAACCGGCCGCCAGCGCCGGGATCACCTTCAGGGTGACCTGGTTCATCGGCCAGTTCCACGGCGTGATCAGGCCGCACACACCCACCGGTTCATAGAAGATTCGGTCGTTGGGCGCGTGCGGGCCCAGCATCCGTTCAAACTCGAAAGCCTTCAGTGTGCGAATGAAGCTATTGATGTGCCACTGGCCCGACCCCGCTTGCTGGTTCCTGGCCAGGTCGATCGGCGCGCCCATTTCCAGGCTGATGGCATGAGCGATGTCGTCGGACCTCGCCTCGTAGATTTCGAGGATGCGTTCGAGCAGGGCGACGCGTTCATCCTTTGAGGATGCGGACCAGCCGTCAAAGGCGGAATTCGCCGCCGCCACCGCGGCGTCGGTGTCCGCCTGGCCTCCCAATGAAATCACGCCGACGGCGTCCTCGGTGGAAGGGTCGATCACATCGAAATCGTTGGCCTGGCTGGGCGCAACCCACCGACCGTCAATATAGAACTGGCGCTTGTCCAACACGTTTCTCTCCAACGGGGGGATTCGGACGACAGGTTCTACCAAGTTTTGCGCACGTTGCCAACCGGTTCGACTACCGGGGCCCCAGGTCATGAGCCTAGGAGCGTGCGCCGTAGAAAATCGCGGCTGCAAATTCACTCCCATCCCTGGCTTCCGCCCTTCATTTGCTGTGTAAGTAACCCTGCGTGCCGGACAAACAAATCCGTCGAGCCACGAAACGCCGCCCGGAAAAACTTCATCGCGAGTGACCGACGCTGCCTGCCAGTTCATGAGCAGCCCCGCAAATGCCCTTGCCAGGGAGCGCCGCTCGCTTGCGGAGACTATATCTTACATGCCGTCGGGGTGTTCAGCACAGCGAACATGAACGTTTGGGGAGTCGAGGCCGGGCTACGGGAGTTCGCTAGAGCTGTCGAGACTCAGCGAGCGAACGAGTAGGGATTCAGTAATGGTAGCGCGCGGCGAAGAAATACACGTGGGTTTCCTCAACCCGGTAGACAAGCCGGTGTTCCTGATCAATTCGTCTCGACCAACGTCCGCCGAGTTCACCGCGCAGTGGCTCGGGCTTACCCAGCCCCGTGAATGGGGACCGAAGTACGTCATCGACCAATCGGAGCGTTCGTAATGCCCGCTTGCGATCAATTCCTGTCCAATATTCGAGGTCTTCCAGGAAATTGGGATCCATTACCGCTTTGCGCGGAGAACGGTCACTCACGGGTTTGCCAAGCCCAAACGAACTCGGAGGTCGTTGACATCAGTCGGTTCTCCGGCCCCTTCGGCTGCGCGACGGCTGGCTTCCATCAAGCGCCGGGCATTCCTGGGTGAGCGCAACAGGTAGGCCGTCTCGAGCCAGGCGGCAAGTTCGTCCGCTGCGATCAGGGCGACGGGCTCTTTCCCGCGACGGCGGATCAACACCGGTTCCCGGGTGTCCGTGACCTGGTCCATCAGCGACGCGAGAGATTGCCGTGCCTTCGAATAGCTGGTCTCGTGAATCATCGAAACGCCCTCGTAATGTACAAGGTTACTGTACATAGTTGGGAGTTTGCGGGTCAACCGGGGCCTGTTCGACTCATGGCACCGTGCGCCCTGCTTCAACAATCGGGATGTTCGCTTCGGTGGGGACGAAAACGAGCTTTTCGATGTTCCCGTTTTGCAGCGCCTCGCCGAACGCTCCGATAAACTCCTGCACGCGATACTCTGGAAAGTCGCGAGCCGCCGCTCCCACGATTGCAATGGCTTCCGCGCGCAGGATTGCGGCATCCCGCTCCGCTCGTGCCTGTTCGACCAGTATCTGGCGTTCCTGCTCGGCGCGGGCGAGATTCGCCTCTCCCCTCAGCCCTTGCTGCCAGACCCTGTAGATGGGCAATCCGAACATCATTCCCGCAATCAGGGCGACGACGACGGCCCCTATTGGCGCCATCGTCATGACCGGATTCGGTTTCCGCCTTCTGCCCGTTACGTCAGTCTTTCCTGCCATGTGTTCTCTTCTCCTTCGCTCAAAACGTTATTGGCCGGGCTCTCGACCAATGAGCCCAGATCAAGCCGCCTGATCGTCCCAGAATGGAAGAAGATCGGGAAGCGCTGAATCTGGACAAATAGCGTAGATTTGCACCTTGACATTTCGCGAGGCCGCTTCGGAAGCGACTTCGCCGCGAAAAGTTTTCGTCCGCGCTCACGGGTTCTGCGGAAACCGGGCATTTTCGATAGAGCATTCGATGCGCCTGGCGCAGCCCGCCCGCCCAGGGCCGCAGGCGGCGACATGACGTACAGCAAGGCTGTAAACTGGGACCGGCAAACGCCATTCCCGTTGCCCCCGGAGACAGAACAATGGCCAGACTGATCGAAAGCAACCGAAGAGAATTTCTGGCTCACAGTGCCGCGCTCGCGGCCGCGGCCACCCTGCCCGTCCGGTCATTTGCCCAGGAAACCATGGAGGCCCGCGCCATTCCGGGGACCGACGAATTCCTGCCCGTCGTTGGATTGGGTGCGCCGGACATATTTATCGACCTGCCGCCCGAACGGCGGTGGACGTCACTCCCGAGGATACTTCCGGACACACGATGCCTGTGATCCGTCGCCTGGAAATGGGAGCAAACTGACCCGGGACGGCGACGTTCTCGCGGTTGTTGCAAGCGTATGGGAGACGGCAATCCGTTCGAGCGGTTTGTAAAGGCTCTGGCCGGCGATCAGTCTGCATTGGCGGCTGCGTTGAGGGCGCTGCTCCCGGAATCGGAACTGCAAGTCCTGGAGCAGGTTCTAGCGCACGAAACACGACTTGCCGGGCCTCGCAAGAATCTGCAGCGGCTTCTGAGTCCGATATCGGAGATACCCCGTAAGGGGTTCAACTGGGCCGGCAAAACATCGCGGGCAGCCACGCTTGCCGATGCCCGGAGATCGACCCTCACCCCCAAAGCCAGCGTCAAGGCAAGCGCCAGGATTCTGCCGGGCCCCAGCTACGAACTCAAGGGCGCACCGGGTATCGCCGTCGGCTTCAAGACGCCGCTTTCCTTCGGCCAGTTCTCCGTTTCGCGTCAGCGGACAGTCCAGAACCGCCTGCTCGTGAAATTCTCGCACTCCGAAGACACGCGTGTGATTCAGGCGATGAGCGATGATCTGCCTGTCATCGCCAAACTCGGCGATCCCGAATCGCTGCTGGACGCCGGGAGCTTCAAGTCGCTCAAGCTGACCACATCCGGGAAAGTACGTTTTGGCGCCGCGTTGAAGGCTCGTCGATCGTGGGTTCAGTCCCTTGACGCGCCGGATGGCGCGGTCGCAACCCGACTCAAGGCGAATGCAGGCTACACGGTGAACTGGGAAAGGACCGGCGACTTCAGGTTCACCATGAGCCGGGCCCGCGGCGGCCAGATGCGAATATGGCTGACCGAAACCGGAAAGAACCGTACCGCGCGCTCACTGTCGTTGGGCGGCGAACTGAAGATCGGCGGACTGCGGCAATCCGTGGCGCCCGTGATGAAGGAAATCGCCCGGTTGCCGGATCGGCTCGACGGAATAGTCAAGACATACTCCAGGCCCAGCGGGCTCTTCAGAGACAAGCTCAGGGAGAAATTGAATGCGTCGGACCCGTCCTTGCGCGCCCTGACGGATATCGTGGCAGGTGGCGGCAAGCCCGCCGCCAGGCGATTCGTCAACTCCCTGATCGACGCCTTGGTGGAATCGGCCGAAGCCAGCGCCGATCACTGGACCGACCTGCTTGCGGGAAGAATCGACCCGGTCGTCGAAGAGGGTCTCAGCGTCTTGCCTCTCCCGCCGGACCGCCGCGACGAGCTGGCCGACCATGTGGGACGCAAGGTCCGCGATGCGCTTGATGACCTCGACGAATCGCTGCTCAGGGACCTGAAAGCAGCGCTGCGCGAGGACGCCAAACCCATCACGGCGACACTCGCCCGATTCGCTGAGGGTCCCGCAGAACTGTTCGATCGCCTGGACGCCTCCGCAGAGCATCGCCTGGCGCCCCTCAAACGACTCCTCGCTCGATACGGAACGCTGGAAGAGCGAATCGCCAAGGCGGTGGAAACCGCCGAAAAGGAGCAGTTCACCGTTCGCTACGGGCGAGCCGTCTTCCGGAGCAAGGCCGCATCAACTCTGCTCCGGCTTCGCTTCGACCCACGTTCGGAGGAAGGCAAGTCCCTGTATCGACAGATGCTGAGCGGCGATTTCGCCGACGCCATGACAGCCGGGATGGACGACGACAACGACGCCATCACGCTGGAAGACTGCGTTTTCAAGCGCACATTCCAGCGGAAGGTCGCTTCCGGACTGACATTCAACCTGTTCGGGCGAGAAGTCGCCTCCCGGCGCGCGCTGTCCACACAAGTCAAGGCAGAAAATGGCATCGGCGGCCAGATCAACCTGTTCGAAGCGGAAGCAAACGTCTCCGAAGAACATGCCGCTTTCGGCGAAAGTCAGTCGATGCGTGTCGGCAGCCTCCTCCAGTTCATCGCATCGCCCGACGCGCCGGACGCCTTCTCCGTACAACTCAATTACTCCGACAAGAGCATCAGTCCGAAGGAGTTGCGGGAATACCTCGCAAGCCTGGAGGGCGCCGGGCTCATTGCGGACGGCGCGACGGAGCGCAACAAAATCGTCAATGGCCTGTTTGACACGCCTGATGCGGGCGAACGCGTTGTGACCATCAACACCGCGCTGTCGTTATCGCGAAAGGAGCTACTTGAAATCACCGCAAATGACGTTGACACGATTGCTCGCGTCGCCGTGGACGAACAACTGAAGTCCTGGCGCCGGATTCCATGGGCTGACAACGCCCTCGCCCGGCTTGACGACGCCTCGAATCGCGACATCGCAGAGTTGATGTTCGCCTGGCGCGACTACTCGATGTCGCGAATCAAGAGGAAGCTCGGAATTACCGGTACCCGCATGTCGAAAACTCAGCGCCATATCCTCTATCTCGTACGAGGGATTGACGAGCGTGCCGAGGATTTGGCCAGCTTTGTCGCGCACTGGCGCCAACTTGACCGCATTGGCCAGTCCGTCAAGAGTCAGGCCGAGCGACTGGATGAAGCGCGGTTGACTGAGATCGGAGAACTGCATCGGGACTTGATCGCCGACCTCAGCGCGTGGGTCGATGCCCGCAACTGGATCGTCGGGCTTTCCAGGGAAGATGTTTCTCCCGTCGCGGCGGCCTTTCTGGCGTCGCTGCGCAAACTGGGTCCACGCGCCGACGAGCCCCTGATTCCGGTCATTGCCTGGACCGAAGACAGCGAAACACAACACCTGGCAGTTGTCTGATCCGGGGCCGTGCGACGCTTGTCGCTGATTGGCTACCGGATACCTTGGCAACGCGGCCGCATCACTGTCGACACGCACGATATCGGAACCGAAATATGGGGAGAATTGCGCAGGCGGAGGCGCAACGAACTGCAAACCAAGCCGCCGGGGCGGGGAAGGGGGGAGATGCCGGCGGGGATGCGGTTCGCGGCGTTCATTCGGGGTTCTCCGGGGCGGGGTTCTCCGGGCCGGGGTTCTCCGGGGCGATGTTCTCGGGCGCGACGCGCAGCAGCCAATCGCCGCCTTCCCCGCCGGTGGGCACGACGCAGGCCATCAGCCCCGCCGCGCGCTCGGCGGACAGCGCTTTCTCGCCGGAGGGTTCGATGGGGGCGGCGCCGCCGGCGGGTTCGGCGCCGACTTCGGGGCTTGCGTGCCTGGGGAACGCCCCGCCCCCGCCGCGGCAGGAGGCGTAGGCGGGGGCGTCCTTCCAGTTCTCGTCCGCGTCCCACAGGCACAGGTCGAAATCCTTCCCGCCGTCGAGCCGGTAGGCCAGGTGCGTGCTTTCGCCGAGGGCGTGCAGTTCGGCGGACTCGGGAACGAAGCAGTACGGCGAATCGATGGCGCGCGCGCGCCGCCCGACGACCGGCGTGGCGCTCGCCCCGGTGTCGGGCGGGCCGGTGTCGATGCCGCCGGGGTCCGCGCCGCCGCCGGGGGGTTCGCCGCCGCCGGGTTCGCGGGCCGCGGAGTCCGCGATGGTCACCACCACCCAATGCCGGGCGTGCGCCCTCACCTCCCGCGGAAGCGATTCCAGCGCCATCTCCACCGTGAAGGTCTCGTCGTCGGCGTCCCCGTCCCGCGCCGTGGCGACCTCGGCCGCGCCGGAGGCGGACCCGGCCGGGATCCGGATGGAGGCGAGCGCGCCGAAGTCGCCGGGCTCCGCCGTGACCGCGAACAGCCCCACCGGGATCGTCACGTCGGACGCCAGCGCCGCGGTCAGCGTCACCGTCACGGTCACCGCGGACCCCTCGGCCACCGGGTTCGGGGATGCCGAGATCGAGACCGTGGGCGCGGCCGGGGCTTCGTCGTCGGCGTCGTCGCCGTCGCCGGTGGCGCCGCCGTCGGCGATGGTCACCGTCACCGAGGAGGGGGTCCCCGCCGACACCGACGGGGGCAGCGAACCCAGCGCCACCGTGAAGGTCTCGTCCTCGTCGTCGGCGTCGTGCGCCGTCGTGACCGTGCCCGCGCCGGAGGCGGACCCGGCCGGGATCCGGATGGAGGCGAGCGCGCCGAAGTCGCCGGGCTCCGCCGTGCCCCCCGTCAGCGCCACCGGGATCGTCACGTCCTCCGCCAGCGCCGCGGTCAGCGTCGCGGTCACCGTCACCGGGGAGCCCTCCGCCACCGTGGCCGGGGAGGCCGACAGCCGGACCGCGGGGACGGCCGGGGGCCGGGGGTCGGAGATGGTCACCGCCGTCTGGCGGCCGGCCGCCGCCACGTCGTAGGGCACGTCGGCGCTGCGGGGGTTCAGCCGGAAAACCACGGTCTCGTCCCCCTCCGCGGTCCCGTCCGCCACGGCGGACAGCGTGAAGGCGGCGCTGGAGGCGTCGGCCGGCAGCGTCAAATTCCACAGGCCCGAGGTCCCGGTCGCCCCGGACAGGGTGTAGTCCTCGGGCGTTCGGGCGGTAAAGCCACTACCCGTATCAACTATGACTTCGCTGGCGGAGGCCAGCCGCGGGGCGATGTTGACCGTCAGCGTGACGCTGGCGCCCTCGTGGACGCTGTAGGCGGCCTTGGCGAAGCCGATCCGCGGCCGCGCCGGGGGCGGGTCGGCGGGGGCGGCCCGGGGCGTGACGGTCGCCGCCGCGCTCAAGGCGCTGCAGTTCGCGCCGGAGGTCGAGCCGCCCGCGCACGCCCTGATCCGGGCCCAGTAGGTCGTCCCGTTGGAGATCGTGATGGCGGAGCCGCTGACGATCGTCTTGCTCGTGGCTGTGCCGGGCCTCGCGAAGACCGCGGCCCATGCCCCGCCCTGGGGGGCGTACCGGATGACGTAGGTGCCGGCGCCCGGCGAGGCGTTCCAGGTCGCGGTGAACTGCCCGTCGCCCGCGGCGAGCGTCAAGCCCGTCGGCGTGGGCGGCGCCTGGGCCCGCGCGGGGGCGGCGGCGAGGAGCAGGGCCATGGCGCCCAGGAGCGCCAGGGCGGCCGGAAGGAGCGCGAAGCGGCGGTTACGGCGCGGCGGGGCGGCTGCGGCGCGGGCGCGGCGCCCCCGGCTTGCGGACCGGGCCGCGGGGCCGGGCCCCGGGGCGGGACGCCCGCGCTCGGCTCGGCTCGGCTCGGCTCGGCTCGGCTCGGCTCGGCTCGGCTCGGCTCGGCTCGGCTCGGCTCGGCTCGGCTCGGCTCGGCTCGGCTCGGCTCGGCTCGGCAATTATAACCGAATTCCAAGCCGGGATTGTCACGGACTCATTGACCTTCATGCTCGATCCCCCCGCCTCACGCCATCCCTTTCCGCCCATTGTGGATGCCCGTATATTCACCGCACAGGGCGGCCTTGTCAACCGCCCGCCAGGCCGCCCGCCAGGCCGCCCGCCAAGCCGGTCCTCCGGCCCATGCCGCGGGCCGCCGCCGAAGCCGTTCCGGCCTGTCCGGAGCCGAAATCCGGGGCGCCGGAAATGCGCCGGATGCGGGGGTCCGCGCAGCGGGGTCGGCGGCGGTTCGCGCCGCGCGCGCAAGTGCCTCTCGTCACATACGCGTCAGTCCGTGGCCCGAATTGGTGCTACACTCCCCGCCCTCCCCCCGAAAAAATTTCGACGAGACTTGGAGATTTTTCAATGAAGAGAAAAGTGCTGATGGCAAGCGTCGCCGCGCTGGCGATAAGCGGGTCCGCGACAGCGGCGGACAGCGAAGAAATCATGTCCAGGCTGGCCGCACTGGAAGGCGATTGGATGTTGCTGGACGAGAATGGCGAAGTCACCGACATCGTCGGCTCCACTTTCCGGATCACAGCCTCCGGTTCAACGTTGATGGAGCGCATGTTCCCGGACAGTCCCGATGGCTACGAAATGCTCAATGTCTACCACGTGGACGGCGACCGGGTATTGATGACTCACTATTGTTCTGCCGGCAACCAGCCGCGCCTGAGCGCAATCTCCACGGACGAAGACCGGCTGCGATGGGAAATGGAAAGCATCACCAATCTGGCCGATCCCGGTGACGACCACATGCATCAGGCCGAATTCGTGTTCCACGGCGACGATCGGCTCACCACGCACTGGAACAGCATGTCCGGTGGAGAACTCAGTGATGAGTCGGCCACGTTCGAGCTGCAGCGAAGGCAGTGACATTTATTCCCCTATACTGGAACGGAACGACTTAAACGGGGGACCGAAGAACATGCCGCCCGGAGCTTGGGCGATTCGACCGAGAATCCTGATCCCGCTGGTCGCGGCGTGGGCAACGGCGACGCCCGGTTGGGCGCACCATTCACACGCCAACTACGACTTGACGCAGTTTCTCGATGAAGAGGGAAGGCGAATTCGCTATACGTTCGATGTCGATGGCCAGAGAATCGATATCCGTCAAGTACCCCTCACCGATCCGCAGGAAGGCACGGTGCGTATCGTAGTGGAGTGAGCCGAATGCGGTGGGCCTCATCAGCCTGACGCCAGCGTGACCCGAGGCCCATCCTGATTGTATGCTCTCGCCGCGTCTGCAAGGTCACAAGATGGAGACGCACCAATGACTCTCAGCACCTACCTCACCTTCGATGGCAACTGCCGCGATGCATTCGATTTCTACCGCGAAGTCTTCGGCGGCGACTTCGCAGTCCTGTCGACGTTCGCCGACGGTCCGGACGACATGGGCGTTCCGGAAGCGGAGATGGATCGCGTCATGCACGTATCGCTGCCGATCGGATCGAGCGTACTGATGGGGAGCGATACCAGCACGACGCATGGCCCACCGATATCCGCAGGCAATAACTTCTCCATTGCCGTTACCGCGGAGAGCGTGGCGCATTGCGATGAGCTGTTTGGCAAGCTGTCAGAGAACGGCGAAACAGGCATGCCCATGCAACACACGTTCTGGGGCGACTATTTCGGTCAGTGCACGGACAGGTTCGGGATCAACTGGATGATCAGCTTCAGCACTGCGGAACATGCAAACGACCAGGCCGCTTCCGATTGACGGAACGCAGGGCCGCGAGTCGATACAGCCGCCTACTCAACCCTTTCGATTAACCGGGTCAGGTTCGCGACATACAGCTTGAGCCGGCTCCGCCCCGCGTCCGTGAGTTCATACCAGGTCACCGGCCGACGGTCGCGGAAACTCTTTTCGATCGCAAGGTAGCCGGCATCTTCAAGCTTGCGGAGGTGGGTACCGAGACTGCCGTCCTTCTCTTCCAGCACCTGCTTGAGGCGGCTGAACGACATCGCGTCATGCTTTGATAGCAGAACACAGATGGCGAGTCGGACACGGTGTTCAAGGAGCCCGCCAAGCGAACCCAACTCGTCCAGACCGCCGACATTCGGGTCAGTTCGCGGCACGTTGACCCCGGGTTCCAAGGTAAGCCTGCAACGAGAGTGCCACGGCAACCATTACGCCCATCGTGGTGAATCCGTATTCGGGCACGAAGAGTGCGACCAGATAGCCGGCCAGTACCACGATACCAACTGGCAGCATGCGGCGTTCCAGATGCAGCCCGGCCAGGACATAGGTCAGCCCGATCAGCAGTATCCAGAGCGAGGTGAGTCCGGTCCAGGTGAGCTGGCCCGCTGCAACCATGCCGTATCCAAGCAGCCCCGTCACGCCGAACGAAACAAAATGAAATGCCCAGCGCCTGCCCTCCTCCTGATTGATCTGTCCGACCCGGCGTTTCGCGCGTTCTGCCAGCCACCAGGTAAGTAAGCCGCCGACCGGCCCAGCGGTTAACCAGTAGACGGGAATCGACCAGGAACTCGGACCGGCGAAGTCCACCAGCGGGAAACCGCACAGACAGATCGCGGCCCACAGAAGATAGATGGATGGTATGTGAACCGGATCGGATCGATCGGCAGCGGCACGAACGTAGGCCAGATCTTCCTTGATGGATGGTGTGTCGGTCATGTTTTTCTCTACCAATATTGCGGTTGATGCTCTGAATGAACGTGTACTCGTAATATTAGAGTACTTGTCCAAAGGGAGTCAACCGCAAATGCATTCCCGGAAGCAACGACTATGGTCTGAAGGTGGACGGTCGGGCTATCTCGCAGGCGCTTCCGCGGTGGAGGAAATCTCGATGTGGATGCCCCCCGGGCCCTCGAACCACAGCAAGTCCGAGCCGGGCGGATTGGGTCTGATGAGGTATGGTGGATAACCCGTCGCCTCGATACGCTCGGCGAACGATTGCAGGGTCTCGGAAATCCTGAATCCGAAGTGATCCAGCGACGTGTTGCGACTCGGCGCCATCTCTTCCTCCACCTCGGAGATATGGATCCAGACATCACCGTAGCTGATGGCGTGGTACCGGTCACCACCGCGCTCTGAATCATATTCACCGCCGAATATCTCCAGGAACCAGTCCCGCACGTCATTCCGGTCGTTCACCATCACATGCACGTGACCCAGGCCCGAACTTTCGGGATCCTCGAGAAATTCCATGCGCGTGCCCCACGGATCAACGATGTAGGCGATTCTGGATACCGTGATGCCCTCCTGCGGCTCGGTATCGATCGTCGCGCCCATGCTCCTGGCCTTCTCCACCGCGGCATCCACATCGTCCACGTACACGGAAAAGTGATCGATCACGCTGCCCACATTGGACGGCGCCGCCGACCCGTCCGGCTCGTTGAACATCGTGGCGATGTTGCCGTTCGGCTGGCGCGCGGCGCCCATTCCGCGCTCTCCTCCCACTCGGAGATCTCCGCCGACGAGGTTGTGGTACCAATGCGCAGCTGCCCATGCGTCGGGCACCCTCAAGTGCACATGGGTGAAGGTGCTTTGTCCCAGGGCAAGTTCCGGGAGGAAAATCAGCCACATGGCCGCAACTTTGAGGCAGAGTGTTATTGTGTTTGACTTGGCCTGCGTCATGGTCAATTCCTCGTTTGGCCTGCGCCAGGATTCATTAGTCAACCGCATTGGTTCTTGCGCAAATCGAATCTGACAACAGGGGGCACGGCTATGAGAACACCAATGTTACCAGCGGCGGCGGCCCTGTTCCTGGAGCGCAGCTGTACCGCAGTACGCTGCCTGTAAACCCACGATCATGTTCGCTCTGTCGGCTTTTCGAGATGCCATTCGGTCCCGGTCTCAAGACAGAACGCTTCGAGTTCCGATATCGAAGGAAGCGAGGGCTGTGCGCCCATGCGGGTTGCGGCAAATGCGCCTGCACTCGAGGCCAGCCGGGCCGCTTCGGACCGCCGTAAACCGCTTCCCCAGCCAAGGGCCAACGCACCGCTGAATGCGTCGCCGGCTGCGGTTGTATCGGTCGTTGCAACCGGCGTGGCGGGAACCATTACAGCTCCGGACTCGTCCGCCAGCAGCGCCCCGTCCGGTCCCATGGTAATGATCGCGCAACGCGGACCCATACCGAGCAACACGCGCGCGGCTTCCCGGGCAGAGGATTCGTCCGTAACGTGAATCCCGGTCAGGCGTTCCGCCTCCGATTCGTTCGGCTTGATGCACGCCACGTTACGCAGGAGGTTCTCCGGCAACGGCTCGTCGGGGGCCGGTGCCGGATCCAGAATGACCGGTACCCCTGATCGAGCAGCAATCTCCGCGGCACGTGTGACGACGTTCAAGTGCAGTTCAAGCTGCATGAGGAGAATATCCGCCTCGGCAATAACGTCGGCTGCACGGTCGACGTCTTCGACGCACATCGCATGATTGGCCCCCGACGCCACGGATATCGCGTTCTCTCCGGCCTCGTCGACCAGTATCAACGCCACCCCCGTCGCGTTCTCCGGATCGCGCACGATCAGATCCGTGTTTATGCCGTCACCCCGATAGCCGGCGATGGCCTGATCGCCGAAAGCGTCCGCGCCAACTCGGGATATGAATTGAACTTCGGCGCCCAACCGGGCCGCGGCAACGGCCTGATTGGCGCCTTTGCCGCCTGGTGCGACAAGAAACTCCCCTCCCACAACGGTTTCCCCCGGCATTGGGATGCGACGGGACTTCACGATCATGTCGGTGTTGGAACTGCCGACGACTGCGATCTTGGTCTGTTTCATGATCTCCTGGGCGCCAGGGAGCGCTTGGCCATGCAAGGTGGAGGAGCGGCAAAGCCCGTTGGATCAAGCCCCCGCCGCGATGATGAGGACAAGGCCCAGAATGAAGCTGACGAACATCATGCCTATCAGTTGATCGGTGCCCGCGGGTGCGTCCCTGAACTCCTTCCAGACAAAGACACCCCAGAATGCCGCGACCATCGTGGCGCCTTGCCCGAGTCCGTACGAGATCGCGGGCCCGGCAATGCCGAATGCGATGATGGAAAACAGCATGCCGACACACCAGATCATCCCGCCGGCAACGCCCCATACATGGTCCTTGCCGGTGCCCCGGAAATATTGGGACGGAGCAATCGGATCGCCCTGAAACGGCTTCAGCATGATGACCGTGTTGACGACGAAATTACTCAACAGGATGCCAATGGAGAAGAAAACCATGGCGGTATACGGGCTCAGCATGCCTGCCTGCATGTCGACAAAGTCGGGCGACATGGCCGCGGCAACGAACCGATAGAAAAATCCCATGAGAATGCCGCACAGAACGGCCAGGCCGAGACCGAGCGTGCCGCGCGAACCGCCCTGTCCGGGCAGGCGCCTGTAGGCCATCGCATCCATGATGATCGCGGCCGTGACCAGACCCACTCCGGCAAAGAGCATCACCGGATCGCCCTGGGGTTGAGCGACATAATTCACGACTACGCCGATCACCAGCGCAAGGCCGATACCGACCGGAAACGCCACGGCCATCCCCGCGAGCGCGATGGCCGCCACGAGCAGGATATTGGCAACGTTGAAGACGACTCCGCCGAGTACGGCAGAGCCGAGATGAGTCGTCGACGCCTGGGCCAGATCGTCAAGAAACCCGCGGCCCTCCGAGCCAACGCTTCCCATCGTGAACGCGAAGACCAGCGCGGCCAGCAGGACGCCGATCACGTAGTCCCAGTAATACAACTCGAAGCGCCAGGTCCTGCCGGCGAGCTTCTGGGTGTTGGCCCAGGACCCCCAGCAAAGCATGGTGATGACGCAGAAGACGACGGCCACGGCATAGTCTTGCAGTACAAACATATCAGTTCCTCAATGGTGTTCCGGCGGTTATTCCGGAGCCGTGCCGGTGGCCGTGCCGGTGGCCGAGCCCGTGGCCGAGCCGGTGGCCGAACCTGTGGCTGAGCCGGTAGCCGAGCCGGTAGCCGAGCCGGCACCGGGTACATACCAGAGGTTATTCACCAGATCGACGCCGCCGCCCATCTCTTCCTGCACTACCCTGTCCACGACAAACACGCCTCGCTCGGCCATGGCCTGAAACGTATCGATGCCATCGTCGGGGAAGCCGCCGCGCGTTCTGTGGATGTTGTAGCGGCCGGAAAACGATCTCCCGAATGCCTGCTCGACCCCCTCCCTGCCTATCATGAACCCCAGCAGACCGCCCCATGTCGCCGCAGGATTGTCCGAGTCCCAGCCCGCAAGGGCGGCAATCTTGACAGTGTCGCGGTAGTCGCCTTCGCCGTACAGGAGGCTGACGATGCTCGCGGCAAAGTTGATGCCGGAGGCGTAGCAGCCATTGCAGTCCAGGTTTCTCGACGTCATGTCGTAACCGTCAGCCTGTTCGACCTGGTAGCGGACATGGACCTCGTCCCGAGCCTGCTCCCAGGGCACACCGGCCTCGTATCGGCTCTTGACGAAATCGAACATCTTCGCCGTGTAGGAGTCGTCCGGCACGCCCAGGCGCGCCCGGTCCGCCATCCAGAAGATCTGGTCCCTCATCGGCAGGTCCTGGTCGACCCGCGAGGCCAGCGCATGCATCTCCACATAGAACTCGGCCGCCCACGCCGCGTTCTCCCAAGCCGTGGTGCGGATCGGCAGATAGGCCATCTCCAGCGCCATGTCGGGCCGGCCCGGCGCAAACAGGCCGAATATCTCAGTCGTAAGCTGCGCGTCGATCATCTCGGAGTCGGGATTGTTGGCGGGGTCGCCGGTGGCCGGTGGCACCAGGCCCTGGACGCGCATCAAGTCGTGTGCCGACTGGTTCGACACCCAGAGAAAGTTCTGTTTATCGCCGTTTGCGGTGGTGAATGGCGTGTTCTCGTCGGAATAGATATGCGTGAGCCAGCCATCGCGGATCTGTTCTCCGGTGAGCATGCTGGACTGATTGCTCAACAGGAGGTGTTGATAGATGTATTCGATATCGGTGTCGTCGTCGGCGCCCCAAATCTCGTCCTCGTCCACAAGCACCCAGTCGATGGTCGTTGAAATACCGCCCCGGATATTGACCTGATCGGGCTGGCCCCAGTCGTCGCGGGTATAGAATTCCCCGGCCGGTCCCTCCCCGCCGATCTTGTCCGTTTCCGTCACAATCCCGGTCCAGTTCGCGATGCACTGACCCAGCCAGAAGCCATACAGCTTGTCGACATACGCCTGCCGGGATATGACGAGGTCATCGGGCGCCGGCGTATAGGGAAGGTAGTCAAGAGAAGGATTGACCAGGCCGGCGGCGACGTCGGCGGGCGCGACACCCGGATTCACGGCCGGTGGCTCGCTCTGACTGGATCGCTGTTCACATCCGGACAGGAAGAACGTGACGGGCAGGAAAGCCGTGATGATGGTGACACATGCCGGCCAGGTTCGCCCGGCACAGTCATGACCGGCTCGATGATCGATCATGGGATTCCTCCCCGATTCAGCGTTGAATGGACGACCGGCGCACTGAACGGCTCAATCCGTCAGGAACGGCAGCAACTTTGCCCGTAGCTCGGATCCTGTGTTCGCGCGATCAGTTTCTTGTCGAGTAACGACTAGATTACCCGGCTGATCTGCCCCTTATCCGCCGACATCGCCGCTACGATCTCACGGGCGGAAATTACCTTCTTGTAGCCAATTTGTCGAGACCAGCCTAGTCCTGAATACTCCAGCCTGTAGAAAGCGGGGCAAGATTTCTGTCATTGAATGCGGGATAGTCTTTTGGAAACTTGTAAGCACGATAGAAAGACGAGCGGCTGCCCGGGACTGCCCTTAACACCTCCTCACCCTCTTCCGTCACTTCAAAAATTCCACTCACCAGGCCGCTGACGCCGAAGATATTGCCATTGGGCAGACGCCTGGCCCCCGACATGAACGGCGCGTAAAAACTCTCCGGCGGATCGCCTGCGAATTCATTGAATTCGTAATCCGGGCTCGCAGGACCGTACGGTTCATTACCGGCACGCCGGTACGCGTCGCCAAGCGCAGGCAGTGTCAGCTCAATGTAACCGGTGTAAGCCGGTTGCCGCTCCACTCCGTTGTTGAATACGCTGATATCCCCGCGCGCAGGAACGCTGTCGGGTATCCAGGCCGCGTCATGCTGCTTGAAAAGCTGTCGGGATTCGGCATCTCCCATCCCGTAGGCATGAGGATTTCCCCATCGGTATATCAGGTCGCCACCCCTGCCACTCGCACCTCCGCTATCCGTACGTGCCTCCGCCGTGCTGGTGCTGTGATCGATAATGAATATCTCATTGGTACCGAAATTGCTGATCAGGATCTGATCCCGTTCTTCGCTGTAGGAGATGGAGTTGAAGTGAAAAATGCTTCCGGGGATGAATCGGGTTGATTTGCCAACATAGTTGATGTCGATCTTGCCGACATGATCTGCGGGGTCGCCATAGTTGGGGCGGTCCGGATAAAGATCCTGGACGATGTGGTCCAGCACATTCCATTCCCAGACAATGCGGGTCGATCCGTCTTCCAGATTCGGTTGAATTTCAACGATGCGTTCAAAGGCTATCGCCCTGTCGTTAACGGGCCGAAAGCCGATTGATTCAGCTTCCTCAAGAGTCCTGAAATCATTGACGATCAGCAGAATGTTTCCATTGGGCATGGGTTCGAAGTCATGGTGCATGCAATGGCGATAAGGCGTGCAATAGTCGAATTCCCAGAGTTGATTCCCATCCCAGTCGATGATCTCGAGCGAGGTAAAGGAGGCTACGTAAAAATCTTCCCTGCCCAGCCAGTCTACTGTTGAGTAGGGACGCACGACCGTTCCGTTTTCCAGCAGGTAGGGGCCAACGCCTTCGTGGGCATGATTCGGATTGTCCCAGCGGTGTACCGGTTGAAACGATGAATTCAACAACCAGGTGGTATTGCCGACGGTCCGGCTCATGTTGGTGTCGTGCTCCATGTAGAAAATGTAGCCATCGAACGCCCGGTTGTCCTGACCCGGCCCGACCCCATCGTCGAACAGGGTAGCGCCGAACGGACCGCGGTTTTCCTCAGTCATCGAACCCTGGAATCCGGTCATGTCCGGACTCCCTGCCCGGCCGCCCTCCGCGCCGCCTCCCCCGGCTCCAGCGGCGTCGCCCTGTCGTAGCGCAGTCTCGGCGCCACTCAGGTTCCAGTCGCCATCCGCGTCCAGGCGCCTTATGGCACTGCTTGAGGCTTCGATTTCATCGGCATCGATGGTCCCGTCACCATTGCGGTCAATGAGCTTCATCAGGGGCTGAATCCTGGGATCCCGCATCCTTTCCCCCTCGAATCCCGGCGGGAATTGTCTTCCTTCCGGCAATACCAGCCTTGTCTCCTCCGGTGACAGGACACCATCGCCATCTTGGTCCAGCGCTCTCAGCGATCCAGGACTGGACTGAACCTCTTCGGTTGAAAGCATGCCATCGGCATTGAGATCCAATGCCGTCAGAACTGGTTGTTCGGCTTGAGGCATGAGCCCCTGGGACGATACAACGGCCACACCAGGGCCAAGGAAGAGTGACAGGAACGCCACCTGAATGGCGGCTTTTGGCTGGTCCCAATGTTTGCGGTCAGGCATTACAGCAACCTCCTTGAAGACGCCGGGCTCGGCAGGTAGCGCGCTGCGTTCAGCGCGACGCAAGTCCTTGACCGCCAGGCACGGCGCAGGATTCAATTCGCGGGACCGGCGATGCCCCGTGCTGCCGCGAGCAAATCCGCGCCCGTGGCGCAGTCGATGATCGCGTCGCCCACCGCTGCCAGGCGCTCCGGCTCCGATACGCGCGCCAGCAGCGCCGACAGGCGTTCGCCCGTGTCCGCGCCGAAACGGCGCGCCGCCTGACTCGCCAGCGTGCGCCGATGAAATTCATGGCCCTGCGCCATCGCCTGCGTCCGAATCTGCGCCTCTTTTTGCCGCTGGCGCTCTTTCCATCTTTCTGCTGTCAAGGATCCCATCGCTTCTACCTCACCCGCTGCCTCCAATCGATCCAGTTCACCACGCAACTCATCGTCCGCGCCAGCCTCCAAATCGTAGTCCTTGTTCCACGACCGGCGCAACCACCGCGCGAACGCCTCTCGCAGCGCCCTATGCTCCGGCCCCGCCAGTACGGCGCTCAGCCGCGGCAGGATCGCCAGCGCCTCCACCGGCGTGGCGCGCACCAGGGCCACTTGCAGGCCGACCACGTTGTCGTCCGGCACGCCGACGGTGTCCGACCGGTGCATGTCCAGCAGCACATAACGGTTCTTCGGCTGCAGTCTGGCCAGCGCCGCAGGCGCCGGGGCGACCAAGTCCGAGACGCTCTCTGGCGCCTTCCAGGACGGAGACCCATTGTAGACCACAAACGGGATCACCGGCGGCAGCGGCGTCTGCGACGTCAGCTGCGTCTGCGGCCTCGGCTCGCCGCCGACCGGCGCGTCCTCGCGCGGCCGCGCCTTATCGCCGGCCCGCTTTCCGTCGCGCAGAATCCCCTCCCAAGCGAGTCCCGTGTAGGTCAGCACCCGCAACGCCATGCTGCGGTCCACGCCGGACTGGAACTCCAGCAGCACCAGCACGTGCACCCAGCCTTCGGCCGGCGCGCCCCGGGCGCGCAGCCGCCACATCATGTCGCCCTCGCGCCGCTCCATTGCCGGGCCGACATGCGACGCTGGCAGCCGCTCCAGGGTGTCGAAGTCGAAGCCGGCCGAGGCCTCGTCCGGCAGGAACCCGCGCAGCAACTCCGCGACCATGTGCCGATTCGAGTACAGCATCTTGTAGGCGGCGTCGTGCATGGGGGGCTCCGGCATGATTTGACGTGCCTGCGCACGTCTTGGAATGCCGGATTGTACGAACCGCAGACGCCCGCAACGGCATGGTGTTTTTGGGCAGAATCGCGAGATTCGCGGCACTTCAGGGAGTCATTTTTGCCCGCAGCCGCCTTGTGCATGGCGAAGCGGGCCGAACCGGGCGCAACCGCCCGGCGCAGGATTCAATTCGCGGGACCGACGATGACCCGCGCTGCCGCAAGCAATTCTGCGCCCGTGCCGGAGTCGATGATCGCATTGCCCACCGCCACCAAGCGCTCCGGCTCCGAAACGCGCGCCAGCAGCGCCGACAGGCGTTCGCTCGTGTCCACGCCGAACCGACGCGCCGCCAGACTCGCCAGCAGGCGCCGATGAGATTCAAGGCCCTCCGCACGTCCCTGCTCGATGGCCTGGGCCCGAACCTGCGCCTCTTTCTGCCGCTGGCGTTCTTTCCATCTTTCCGCTGTCAGGGATGCCATTGCTTCTACCTCTCCGTCCGTCTCCAATCTGTCCAACTCGCGGCGCAACGCCTCGTCCGCGCCTTCTTCCTCCATCCTCAGCCAGAGCGAGGCGCCGGCGGCCGGTCCTGTCTGTTGGATGTTCTCCATATTCAGATTGTCTTGCACCAGGCGAATGGCTTCAACGAGACCGGCGTCGTTGCCTACGGGCGCAGCCGCTTCGCAATTGGGTCCGCCCAATAGTGAACCATAGTAAAGGTTGAACCCATCGATATGGACCGCGGTACGCTCAGGAAGGTTCGCCTCCTGCAGAAAAAGCAAAGGGCCGCCAGGTCACCCTGGTAGCCCTCGCGGCGTGCCAACGAAACAACACGCGTGGTAGGCCAATTGTGCGGCAAGGCGGTTTGCAAGTGCAAGCCGTTATGCGCGATCGTCCCTCCCGGCCACGCTCATCACTTACGGCACCACCACCACCTCCAAGCACCGCGGATCGTCATTGGGCGCCTTGCTGACCCAGGTCGAGACCGGCTGGAGCGTCATCGCGTCGGCCGGATAGGGGTCGAGGGCGACCGGCCGGCCGGCGAGCCAGGGGTCGAACGCGCCGGCGGAGCAGTGTTCTAACTATGACGGGTCAATAACCGGCACACCTGTTGGCCGAAAGTGGCGCACATTTCGCGTCACAACGGCCAGTCCGTGCTCCAGTGCCGAGGCCGCGATCAGCAGGTCGGCGCTGGCGTGGTTGAGCGCGGCGGAAAGCTGGCCCCATCGTCGCGCTGTCGGCAGATCCACTCCCAGGATGCGCCCACCGTACAAGCCGATTACCTGGTCGAGCCATATGGCCAACGTATTCGCAAACACCGGATTCCTTTTCTGTTGCCGAATGATCCCCCGCTCTATTTCACCAACGGATACGACGCTGAGGTACAGGTCAGATGTACGCTGACTTGAAATCCACTTGACGATCTCCGGGTGGCGTTCGCGCTTGCGCAGGGCCGACAGAATATCCGTGTCGATCAGGTACATCAGAATTCGACCGGCCTGGAACGTAGCCGAAACCGATCGAATTCCCCGTCGTCCTGCGGAATTGCCAGCAGCAATTCCGCCAATGTCGGCGCCTCCGCCTTTTCCAGGTGTCGAAGACGCTCGTACTCTTCAACTGCAATCACCACGACAGCCGGCTTGCCTCGCCGTGTTACCCGCTGGGGTCTGCCCGTGAGCGCGGCGTCGACCACCGCGCTGAAGCGATTCTTGGCATCCTGTAGCGCCCATTCCGTCATGACTCCACCTGTCTAGTTGTGCTGGCTAGATTGTCGATCTAGCCGAACTAACTGTCAAGCGTGTGCGCGACCGCCCCTCCCGACCACGCTCATCACTTACGACACCACCACCGGCTCCAAGCACCGCGGATCGTCATGGGACGCCTTGTTCACCTAGGTCGAGACGGGCTGGAGCGCCATCGCTTCGGCGGGATAGGGGTCGAGGGCGACCGGCTGGCCGGCGAGCCAGGGGTCGAAGGCGTCGGGGGGAAGGATCACCGGCATGCGGTGGTGGACGGGGGCCAGGGTCTCGTTCGCCGACGTGGTCAGTATCGTGCAACTCTCCACCGCGTCGCCCGGCGCCCGGTCGGACAGCGAGCGCGGCAGCTTGATTTCGTCCGGGACGGTCCAGCGTTCCCAGAGGCCGGCGAACGCCATCGGGCCGCCGTCGTTCAGGCCGAAGTAGAAGGGCTGCCTGACCTTGCCCTTGCGCTGCCACTCGTAGAACCCATCGGCGGGGATCAGGCAACGACGGGCGCGGTAGGCCGCGCGGAACGCGGGCTTGCCCGCGGCCGTTTCCGCCCTCGCGTTGATCATCCGGTAACCGATGTTCGGTTCCCGGCTCCAGAACGGAATCAGGCCCCAGCGCAGCATCGAGAGCCTGCGCCCGTCCTCCGCCGTGCGCACCGCCGCCACGTCCTGGCCGGGCGCGACGTTGTAGCGCGGCCGCAGGTTCAGGGCCGGACCCGTCAGATTCAGAAAGTAATGAACTTCCCGCCAGAAAAACCGTTGGGTGAAGCGTCCGCACATGGCCCGGGGAGCTTACCGACGAGCTAGGTTAAACGCTAGAATCCGCCCATTCGCTTGAGGACGTTGATGGCATGGACCAGCGAGTCAGTCTGATTACGCTTGCAGTGGACGATGTGGGTCGCGCGACGGCCTTCTACGAAGCGCTGGGATGGCGGCGGGTGGACAGCCCCGACGGCATCGTGGTATTCGATCTGATTGGGCAGGTACTGGGACTCTATCCGCGGGCGAAGCTTGCCGAAGACATGTGTGTGGCACCGGAGAAACTGTGTGGGTCCGGGGTCACGCTTTCCTACAACGTGCGCGAGAAGGAAGAGGTTGCGGCACTTTACAAAACTTCGCTCGCCGCCGGCGCGCGAGGAATCCGGGAACCGCACGACATTTTCTGGGGTGGGCATATCGCCTATGCGGCCGACCCTGACGGCCATGTCTGGGAGTTCGCCTGGAACCCATTTTCGCCGCTTGGGCCTGCGGGGGAATTTCAGTGGGAGGGGGCTGCGTGAGGTTGACGAAAGACGCCTAAGCGCCGGAAAGGGGCGTTCCGCATCCATTCCGATTTGCTCAGTCCGTCGGACCTGCTGGTGACTGTGCTACGCAGGCGTTCAACCCGGCGTGAACTGATGCGTCCTAGACATCATGGATTGACCTGCCCTGGCCTCAAGCATCGTGGGTTATGTTTGGGGTTGGAGCCTTTAGCACAGAGCCACATAGAGGAGGGCAGGCCATGAAGGAGTATAGCGCGTACGTGGGTTTGGACGTTCACAAGGAGACGATCGCGGTGGCGGTGGCGTTGCCGGGCCGGGGCGATCCGGTGTACCGGGGCGAGATCGCGCATCGGCGCGGTTCGTTGCGGCGTTTGATGGGCCGGTTGAGTCCGCACGGGGAGGTGTTGAGTTTTTGCCACGAGGCCGGGCCGTGCGGGTACGGGGTGTACCGGGAGATTGTGGAGTTGGGCCACGACTGCCAGGTGGTGGCGCCGGGTTTGATTCCGCGCAAGCCGGGCGATCGGGTGAAGACGGACCGGCGCGATGCGCTGACGCTGGCGCGGTTGCACCGTTCGGGGGATCTCACGTCGGTGTGGGTGCCGGGTCCGGAGCAGGAGGCGATGCGGGATCTGACGCGGGCGCGCGAGGACATGAAGGGGTTGGAGTTGAAGGCGCGCCGGCGCCTGGGGGCGTTTTTGCTGCGTCACGGGCGGGTGTACGAGGGCAAGTGCCGCTGGACGCAGGCGCATTCGAGTTGGTTGGAGGCGCAGGTTTTCGAGTCGCCGGTCCAGCAGGTGGTGTTTCAGGAGTACGTGGATGCGGTGGCGCAGGCCACCGCGCGGGTGGCGTCGCTTCAGGCGCAGATGCACGAGGCGTTGCGGAGCTGGTCGCTGGCGCCGGCGGTGGCGGGGCCGGGGGCATTGCGGGGCGTGGACACGATCACGGCGATGACGGTGCTGGCGGAGCTGGGCGATCTGACGCGATTCGATTCGCCGCGCCAGTTGATGAGTTTCCTGGGGCTGGTGCCGAGCGAGCATTCCTCGGGCTCGCGCCGGCGCCAGGGCGCGATCACCAAGACCGGCAACGGGCATGTGCGCCGGGTGCTGGTGGAGGCGGCGTGGAGCTATCGGCACCCGGCGCGCAAGACCGCGCACCCGGGGCGCAAGGCCGCGGCGGCGCCCGAGGCGGTGCGGGCGCTGGCCTGGGCGGCGCAGAAGCGGTTGTGCGCCCGTTACCGGCATCTGCTGCGCGCCGGCAAGGTCAAAAACCAAGCCGCCACGGCGGTGGCGCGGGAGTTGGCGGGGTTCATCCGGGCGATCGCCTGCGAGGTGGCCGGCCGGCCCCACGCCAGCCGGGCGGCGGTCTGAGCGCCGGGCGCCGCGACAGGCACGGACGGTATCGAGCATGAGACATTCAGGACGCGGGCGGCCGGCGGGGAGAACCCTCGAGGCTCCTATGCGAGGCGGGTCTCCGGACCCGTCCACCCGCGATTCTAGAGCGAGGCAGCTCCGCGACGAAGTGAAGTCAGGTGGTAACCAACCCACGCATATCAGAGTGATCCACCGTCGTCCGAGCGCCGCCCGCGGCCTGAACCTCGACCCGATCGCGCGGCGTCCCGTGGATTTCGTGGACGAGTCCTCCGGACCGGCACGCGCCCTGCGGGCCATGTGGGCAGCCCCTGGACAACGCTGGCGCGTTGCCCACCGCCTGCCCACATTCGCGCGCCTCTCGCCCACGAACTCCACAGGACCGACAACCATTATTGATTCATGAAGAAGAGACTGGATAGGTAATCAGTTATTGAAAGGTCAATCCATATCAGGAGCTTGCGCCGTAGAAAATTTTCATGGGACAGCGCCACACATTACGCCTGCAAATCATGTGAATAATGGGACGACGAAACAAAATGAGAGCGAATATGGGTGAAATTTACCACTTGCTTCGACCGCAAGCGTTCTACCGCGCAAGCTCCTAGCCTTGCGTGGAAAACGCTGGTCGTCGCTATTCGGGACTACATTGGAAGGAAAGATGAGCAAAGTAAGACTACGTAACCGATCCTGGAGTCTGGGATCGGAGGTCGGCAGCGGCGGGTTCGGCATCGTTGTGGAGGCAACGTCAGAGGGTATGGGTCAATGTGTGGCGAAGTTCGTGCCGAAAGACCCGGGAGCCGGACGCGAAATGCTATTCGTGGATTTGGACGGGGTACGCAACGTGGTCCCGGTGATCGATAGCGGGGAAACCGACAATAACTGGATACTGGTCATGCCCCGCGCAGAGCGTTCGCTACGTGATCGTCTTGAGGCAGGCGACATGCACGAGGAAGAGGCCGTTGCCGTAATGAAGGATGTGACTGACGCACTCGAGGATCTCACGGGTCAGGTCGTGCACCGGGATATAAAGCCGGAGAACACGCTTTTGCTCGGCGGACACTGGTGCTTGGCAGACTTTGGGATCTCCAGGTACGCTGAGGCCACGACGGCGACGGAGACGCGAAAGCATGCGCTTACGGCGGCGTACGCTGCGCCGGAGCGGTGGCGAGCTGAACGCGCAACAGCCGCAACCGATGTTTACTCGCTCGGGGTGATGTCGTACGAGATGCTTCGTGGAACCCGCCCATTCACAGGGTCGCGGGAGGAGTTGCGCGAGGGGCACCTGCACAGGGCGGCCCCCACGATTGATGGGGTCGCGCCCATGCTGTCCGCTCTGGTGGCAGAGTGCATGGCGAAACCACCGGGCGCGCGACCGAGCGCCAAAGCCATCGCGCAGAGGCTCGCTGCGTTTGCGGTACCGGTAGGTGGCGAGACGCGCGGCGGACTAGCGAGGTTGGGTGAGAGCAACCTCGAGGAGGTTGCGAGCCAGCGCAAGGCGGAGAGCGAAGCTGTAGGGTCACCCTTCAATTGCCTGTAGGTTATTCTTCAGGGAGTTCAATAACTATTTCTGTGCGTGCACGAATTTCTTGCTAGAACGCGAGTTCTCCTGAGTCCCAAGGGGCGCCCAATATCGCTTGCACCCGACTGTGCCGATCCAGCCATTCGCTGGTGGTCGGCGAGATCCATCCGGTTACCTCGATAATCTGCCGGTAATCATCCATAAGGTCCCTATTGAATATCGGCTCATGATGAGCAATTCGGTTTCTCAGGATGCGAAGCTGGTCCAATGCGGCGTGGGCTTGCCTGCGGTTCAGTGTACGCCTATGAGGAAACGCATGACGCAGCGCCGGGCGCCACAGGCTCATTTCATAGTTGGCCTTGCGATTCAACTCCGAAATCCATCCCCCTTTCCCCAGAAGCGCGACCCAAAACCCAAAGGACAGCCCGGCCACCACTTGAGCGGGTGGAATCCGCTCGCCATCCGACCGCGACAGCCCCGTTTTCACATTCTGAATCCGCTCCATGCATCCGTCGCCCAGTCCGACGCGCCGATTCTCGTACCAAGCTCTGCCGTAGGCCGCCGACAGCCGCCTATGCATGGAATTGCGCAAGGTCACCTCCAATCCTTGCAACACGCCATAGAACGCCGAGCTGAGTGCGATGTTCCAGACGTAGAGGCGAACTCCCAGTTCCTTGTCTCCGTCGGATACGGCGCGCAGGTACGTGCTCAACCGCTCGGGCGAGAGTGTCGACTCCAGTTCCGCAAGGACTTCCTCGGAGTACTGGAAGCTGTTGACTCCACCTGATTGTTCAGCCATATTTGACATGTAGACCCCGGACCCGCCTCTGCCGCTACGTGTGGTATGCGCCCGGGGTTCAGTTATTCCGACCCGGCCGATCCAGCCTTTTAACGCCAGTCCGTAACGCGTGACCGCGCTGCGAAACAGCCCTTCGCTTGGCCTTGGCCTTCTCCTCCGCCTGTCGAAATTCGGGTTCGAGTTCCTTCAGCTTCTTTACGAGGCCGTCGAGATCGTACCTATTCGAGACCTTGGCGCCCGCGCGGTTGCGGCGCTCCAATCGTCGAATTAGACCGGCTTTCTCCAGTTGCGCCAAGTGACGTTAAATCTGTCTCGGACTGATACACAGCCGCTCAGCCAACGCCTGCTTCGAAGGGTAGGGCTTGCGCTCGTTGTCCCACCAGAAATCGCATTGCTGCATGACGATGGCCAGCTGGGTCGGCTTTAGCCCGAGCCGGGCCTGCCAGATCAGAAGTGGTCATCCACCGGTTCCCCTGGCTTTCCAGGATGTCGCGGATCTCTTCGTGAAGCGTTACTTTCTCGCCCATCGGAGGCTTCAGGCTTCGACCGCAGCGGCCCTTGCTCGCTCAGCCATGAATTGACCGATCTTACTTACGCTGACCGGCAGCCGCTACAGGGTATCGAAGTCGAAGCCGACCGAAGCGCCGTCGGGCAGGAACAGCCCGGCGCGGGATTCAATTCGCGGCGCCGACGATGCGCCGCGCTGCCGCCAACAATTCCGCGCCCGTGGCGCAATCGATGATCGCGTTGCCCACCGCCGCCAGTGGCCCGGGCTCCGAAACACGCGCCAGCAGCGCCGACAGGCGTTCGCCCGTGTCTGCGCCGAACCGGCGCGCCGCCTGACTCGCCAGCAGGCGCCGCTCGAATTCAAGACGTTCCGCACGGCCCTGCGCCATCGCCTGTGCCCGAATCTGCGCCTCTTTCTGCCGTTGGCGTTCTTTCCATCTTTCCGCTGTCAAGGACGCCATTGCTACTACCTCTCCGGCCGCTTCCAATCGGTCCAACTCGCGGCGCAACGCCTCGTCCGCGCCAGCTTCCAAATCGTACTCTTCGTTCCATAATCGCCGCAACCACTTCGCGAATGCCTCTCGCAGCTCCCTGTGCTGCGGCCCCGGCAGCGCGGCGCCCAGCCGGGGCAGAATCTCCCGCGCCTCCTCCGGCGTGGCGCGCACCAGGGCCACCTGCAGGCCGACCGCGTTGTTTTCCGGCACGCCGGCGGTGTCCGAGCGGTGCATGTCCAGCAGCACGTAGCGGTTCCTCGGCTGTAGCTGCTCCAGTGCCGGAGACGCCGGGGGAGCCAGTTTCGACACGTCCGCGGGCGCCGTCCAGCGCGGGGAGCCATTGTAGACCACAAACGGTATCACCAGCGGCAGCGGCGTCACCGGCCTCGACTCGCCGCCTGATCGCGCGTCCTCGCGCGACCGCGCCATTTCGCCAGCCCGCACCTCTCCGCCGTCCCGCGCCTTTCCGCCGTCCCGCTTTTCGCTGCGCAGAAATTCCTCCAAGGCGAGTCCAGTGTAGGTCAGCACGCGCAACGCCATGCTGCGGTCCACGCCGGACTGAAACTCCAGCAGCACCAGCGCGTGCACCCAGCCTTCGGCCGGCGCCTCCCGGGCGCGCAGCCGCCACATGAGGTCGCCCTCGCGCCGCTCCATTGCCGGGCCGACGTGCGACGCCGGCCGCCGAGCCAGGGGTCGAACGCGCCGGCGGAGCAGTGTTCTAACTATGACGGGTCAATAACCGGCACACCTGTTGGCCGAAAGTGGCGCACATTTCGCGTCACAACGGCCAGTCCGTGCTCCAGTGCCGAGGCCGCGATCAGCAGGTCGGCGCTGGCGTGGTTGAGCGCGGCGGAGAGCTGGCCCCATCGTCGCGCTGTCGGCAAGTCCACGCCCAGGATGCGCCCACCGTACAAGCCGATCACCTGGTCCAACCATATGGCCAACGTATTCGCAAACTCTGGGTTCCTATTCTGTTGCCGGACGATCCCCCGCTCTATTTCACCAATGGATACGACGCCGACGTACAGGTCAGATGTACGCTGACTTGAAATCCACTTGACGATCTCCGGGTGGCGTTCGCGCTTGCGCAGGGCCGACAGAATATCCGTGTCGATCAGGTACATCAGAATTCGACCGGCCTGGAACGTAGCCGAAACCGATCGAATTCCCCGTCGTCCTGCGGGATTGCCAGCAGCAATTTCGCCAATGTCGGCGCCTCCGCCTTTTCCAGGTGCCGAAGACGCTCGTACTCTTCAACTGCAATCACCACGACAGCCGGCTTGCCTCGCCGTGTTACCCGCTGGGGTCTGCCCGTGAGCGCGGCGTCGACCACCGCGCTGAAGCGATTCTTGGCATCCTGTAGCGCCCATTCCGTCATGACTCCACCTGTCTAGTTGTACTGGCTAGATTGTCGATCTAGCCGAACTAACTGTCAAGCCTTGTCCGATGAGTAGTTAGCTCTCTCAGCTCATGGCCGCGATTGCCCGTAGTCGCTGGAATTGATCCATGATCCATTCCGCGGTCTCTGGCCAGTCGTCCTCGTTATCGAGTTCCCAGTTCCTCAAAACGGAAATTGACCGGCCGTCTTCGCTTTCCTTCACCATGTTCTGCCCAAGCTTCTGATCTCCCATCTGGTCGCGAATGGTGTGCGAGAACCCTCGCATGCGCGCTGCGCGCTGTTCCGAGTGCTGTGTTTCCGCAGCACGAATATAGAGCCAATGATTCTCTGGGCCAATCCATATTCCGACTTTATCGCCCAAGGAGTTGACGGCGCTCGTCCATTGGCTTCGTCCCCGCCAGGCATCCTTCTGACCCGGCAAACCGCCCTCATGTTTTTTCAGGAATTCCCAGAATGCTCGCGTGGGTGTCTTCCGTTGAATGCCTGCCACTTCCACCTGAACGCCGCATCGCCAGCCCATGTCCTGGCAGCGTTTTGCACTTGTGGGATAGTCCTGCTCGTAGGGGTACAGCACGTACTCGCCATGCCCTGGCACCGCGCGCATCGTGAGCGAGCCCGCCTGACTTCCTGCAGGGTAGCGACTGGCCTGGTGCACGTTCGAGGTAATAGCTGCGCCAGACAGCCTTTCGACGTTCGCAGGATCTCGGTTCAATAGCGCCGCCGCAACGTTAAGGACCATTTGGGCGGCGGTAGATTCTTCCCGCCATGGACCGTCTTCGATTCTCCACTTCAGGCGTGCCGAATCAGCCGGCAGTCCTCTCGCCGCCGCGTCAGGATCTTCCCATGGCCAACGCTCGAGCGCCCGCTGGATAATTTCCTCAGCACGTTCTTCAAGCGCCAACTGATCCCAATCACTTGCTTCTGCTATGCGCCGCGTCATCGCGATCGTGCTGGCGCGGTACAAACGGCGCTTGGCATTGAAGGTACCAGCGCCCAATCTTGCGTTGGTGGCATCGCCGCTCAATGTCAGGTTTGCGATCCGATTGCAATGCAGCGCATGCGTCTCTTCAGCTGCGTCGCCGAGCGCTTGCTTCCACTCGTCGGTCAGCTTTTGCGGCATCACATGCTCGATCGTCAAACTCCTCCGGGCCGGGGCCTCGTCTCCGTGCTCTGCTTCCATAAGCTCGCAAAGCACGGCAAAGGACGAACGTGTGGAGCTTCCCCCATAGGCGCTGCGGGTTCGTATCCCCTCCCGGACACCCTCGTCGCTCGGAACGCGAACCCGGCTGTTGCGCAGTTTGCGGATTCTGTCGATCCAGTATTCGGCATAGTCGTCGTCCACGCCAGGGCCGGGCCCATGGGCGAGATCCGCCATGGCCTTGTTCAATCCCCCAAGGGCCCGGTCCGCAAGCCACAAACGTGTGATCCAGGTACCGATCGCGCCAATCGTCTTCGCTAACCCTTCTCTTGCCTGCGTGTGATCACTCGCGATAGCCTCCGCGAGCAGGCGCAAAGTCAAGGGCCGATGGATATCGATCCCCATGGCTCGCATGTGCCGGAGTTCACCTTCCACCTTTCGATCGGGGTGCTTCCCCGCCGTGCCGGTCAGAACACCGTAGACTTGCGCGAGGTGCGCAAGCTCGCGGCAGAGTGCCGGGCGGTCCTCAACATGACCCGTTCGCACGGCCCACCTCCGAAAAACCTCGTAAGCATGCCTTATTCCGTGCGTTTCGCCCGTTCGCCAGCGCAGAAAGTCCCGCAGGAAGAGATCAATTGGTACGCTGGTGTGCTTAGCTCCCAGTTGTTCCTCTATTCGGAGCCAATGGTTATCGTGTAGATCCCTTTGCTCTGCGTCGGGGAGCCCGATGAGCAGCCAGTTCTTGACTTTTTCGCTCTCCGTGAGCGGACGGCCGGTGGCATTGAGGCTTTCAAAAATCTGTTGTGGGTCTTCCTTTCCGTCGAGTCCTATGCTTACTACGCGCAGCCGTTCCAGCCCGGATAGCAGAAGGGCGACATCGTTTTCCTTGCGAGCCACTAACCGGCGCATGATTTTCCAGGCCTGGGCCACCGCCCCAGCGCCTCCAGGCTTGCCTTCAAGCCCCCATCGGTATTCCTCGTCGTCTCCGTTCTGCAGTTTGAGCTTGAGGCGTCTGTCCGGAGACATACCGGGATTCGTCAGCAGATGCTCCCGGATAAACTCCGCGGTCCAGTCGCCGTACTGGCCCTCCTCTCCAAGCTTGTCCGCGATACAGGCCAACAGAATGCTCACCGTCGTGAGCCTTTGCTGGCCATCGACAACGCGGTGAAGATTCATTACGACTCCCGCGGTAGGCGATTCGGGAAAGGTAAGGAGGTTGCCGCCGTAGTGCGTTGCTCCGCGAGGGGCTCTTGCAACCGTCACGAGGTCTTCGACGAGCCGTTCGATGTCGGATCGCCCCCAACAGTAACGACGTTGCCAGCGTGGCACGACGTACTGGACATGCCCATTGAAGAGATTCTGGAAACTGATGTGATGAGGGTCCACAGATCAAGGCTTAGAATTGGACGACACGGTATTCTAGCGGCGAGTGCTTGAGCTGCCCAGTTCGATGAACTTTCGCGGCTGGAATTCAACACCCAGTGTTGGGAACAGGTCCGCAGCTTGCGTTTGCCTGCCCGTGAGTGACGCAGAAACCCACGGTCGTCCTGCGCATTGCTGGTGTCTGAGGGTTAGTTATGCGCAGCGCAGGCGTTGACTGCGCCCGATGCACCCAAGGTGCGTCGGGTGTGAGTGCGTAGCCGGCCCCGGGCCGTAGGACAGGCTCGAGCCGACGACATCAACGATGGGGAGAACGGTTCCGGGACCGAAACCGGAGGGGAGCCGCCGCGGCCGGTGAGCGGTCGGGCCGCAGCGTAGAAGCGCGCCAGACGCGTAGCGCCAGCGCGAGGAGGCGGAAACAGCGGACCGACCGGAGCGACGGCGCAACTCACGACGACGGCGGGACGGCAGGCGTCAGTGAGCGCAGCGAACCACCGGTCTGCCGATCACAGAAAATTTCATGTCGCACTTGTAGCGAACGGCAGACTAGGCTGCCATGTACCTGAGGCTATTCGTCTTCGTCGTCGACTCGCAAGAACATGCCCGTAATTGTGTTGTGATCGTCCACGTAGAAACGAAAATCGCTGTAGTATTCATTGACCCATTCCAGCGTCTCGCCCCTGCAGAGATTGTAGGCCGCCCAAATGAGAATTCCTCTTACCAATTCGGAAACTGCCACGCAAGCGTCGTACTCGGTACCCGCAGTATCCGCCCAATCGCAATCACCAACGCTGATTCGATAGTATTCCGCTGGGGGACGCGTACTGATGATCTCCGAACACCACATGTAGTCGTGCTCATCAACCCATCCCAACTCAACTGCTGTTTCGGCAATCTCGGCGAACACATTATCGGCTAGTGATCCGTCAGAAACGGAAAGGCAGCCGAGGGCCACCAAGGCGAGAATTCGAGAGTGGTTCATGCTACACCTCCATAGACGCGTACTATAGTAGCTCCCTACCGCGATCCGGTCATGCTCTTGCTACCAGCGTAAGACGCTAGATGTGATTCATTGCTATTACCTCTCTCGTGCCGGTGATCCGCAGCACGTCCGGCACCCTCTTCTGGTGCCGGACGCCGGCTGCCGCCCCGGTCACACGCAGTCCCGGCCTCTCGACGGTGTTCAGATAGAAACCGGGTTCAATGGCACGGGGCCGGCGCGAACGTTTGGAGGTCATTGGCGGTATGATTCGCGGGTCAAGGCGGCATTGGAGCCGGGAAACAAGGAACGAATTTCATGGCATTCGACGAAAACACGCTAACCAAGGGTCAACTAAGAAAATTGAACGCGCTTAGAAAATCTGTCGGCGACGCACTCGGGGAGGAGGTCTTCGCCAAGTGGCTGGCGCAACAGGCAGCGTTCTCGGCCCCGAAGCCGGATCCGGTAGCGGTCAGGATCGAGGGAGCACTGGCCAGCTTCGCCAACGACAAGTCGTTCAATTTAGGTGTGTACGGCTACACAGTTCGGCGTACGCGCGGCAAGGGCACGTCGGGATTCGTCGCCACCAAGAATCAGAAACCATGAAAACAATGCCTGTGGGCCAACGGGTCATTTTAACCGGATGGCAAGGTGGAACATCAGGCTTTCGCGTCAGTGAGGAGTCGAGAAACCATGTGTTCGAACCGTTGCAGCGGACGTTGCGGCATGTGCGATTTGTATTGCCGGGGCGCGAGAGGCACGCGCATTGCCGAGTCACACCTACATTCTGGACGACATGCCCGGAACTCAGATCCGCGGAGATTGGTCACTGGATGGAACGGCGCGACGACAAGCCCTGGGCGAAGGGAAAGCCTCCCCGATATGAGGCCGTGTTGATAGAGATCAGCGACGGAACTGTGAGGATTCGCATCGTCCAATGACTTCAAACTTGCGTTTTTTGGTTAAGGTCATATAGAAGGGTACATCGATGAGGAATCGTAGCCAGTCGGATTCAAATGAGTATTGAACTGAATGGACATTGTGGTGTGTTGTGAGACTGATATACGTACTGTAAGCTCGATATACAATGGCGTTTTGTTTATGCAACTTGCCTTGGTAACGCGATTGGTTTTTCGAAATTGTACGGGCATCCTGTATCTTCTCTTGTTGGGAACTGATAGATTGTGAACACACGGAATCAGAAGAGCGAAAGGTCGTCAGGTCCTAGTAGATCAAGTGGTTACGTGAGATTGCTAGTAGACGATCAATATCCAGGTAATCCATTTGTCGAGTTAGAATCCGAACTGGATTCACTGGGGCTTGAGACGCAGACTACCCGTCAAAAGTCGATGCCGTTCATGAGTAGTCAAATGCTTGGATGGAGCGCGTTGGCGGTCATTATCGCATATCCATTCTTTAACTCATTCTTATCTGAGGCTGGGAAAGACTCCTACAGGGTGGCAAAAAAATTGTTTGTGGGTCTCTGGAAAAAGGTGCTTCGCCCGGGCTTACCAAAGAGTCATGTTTTGACAGCCAAAGGCATTAAGCCTCAGGAATATTCGACTACGCTTACCATTAGCGCGAACTTCAAGCACGGTCGCGTCACTCTGCTGTTTCCGGACGATTGTAGTGAGGAGGTGTATAGCAAGTCTGTAAGCCTATTTATGGATATGATGATGGCCTATAATCGAGGCGAGGTCTTTGGTGGGATTTCGCTTGACGAAGACGAGAACTGTTTCTACGGAACAATCCTTGTGACATATGATAATTCCCGCAAGACTCTGCAGTCAGTGAATCCATATTCACACTTGGACGATACCAAATTGCGACACATACGCACGCACGAAAAGGATAGAAGATCGAGGTAAATTGCATTTCGTTCGGCTAAGTTCAGGAGACTAGCAGATGAGTCCAAATGCTGCTGGGTGAGTTCGCGGAGCATCAAGAGCTAGAAATTGGCTGGGTGGTTGAGACAGGAACTCGCTTTTTGAAGCACCTACTATCCTGCGATACGTGCAAAAACGCACAGATTTTCATTCATGGTTTTGAAAACGGAACACCCCACGGAAGGCTCGCCCAAGGAATCCGAACTGACGGTAACCGCCGATGAATTTTCGGCTGTAGATATTGAAGCTCCGATTCACGGAACCAACAGGGTGGACTGTTGGAGTCTCGCTGGTCTCTACCGCTCTGCTGCCACCAAACAACGAAAGGAGGGCGGGGACGATATTGCAGCACGAGTGTACGGACTGCTTGCGGATATTACCAATATTCACTTTAAGCCCAAGGATAGTTCGGAGCCCTATGGTCCACAAGTCGTCATGGATGGAAAACGAAGTGTCATTCCATCCGACCTTAAGGGGGCTCAATCAGCTCTGTTGGGCGAGCTTGTGCCAAGCATTCGAAACCCCGGACTGCGCGCTCGACTCGCGGATATTGCCTGGTACAACAATCGAACCCTCGGGGCCGTTGCGCAACACGCCATTGAAGCCTACCGCGAAGGCGTGAATCTGGTTCTGCGCGGAGAGGCACGATTCTTCGACGGCACCAAAAGTCCAAGTAGCCGCGATGGCTCGAACATGCTTCGCCGTGCGTGCCAAATCGCCAATGCGACAGGTTGGAAGGACCCGGAAGCGTCGCGATTGAGAGAGCTGATTCGGGCCGTCATTCAGAATGCATTCGAACACCGGAACCACCGGGGTTTCCTGAGTGTCGCAAGAATCGGGCTGGATTTCCGCATCGATGTTGCTGCCACCATTGCTGCGAACGCGGAGACGCTTGCCGATGCCGAAGATATCGATCCACGTTGGTCGCACGACCTGTGGGTACTTGCCGCTAACGCTCACCGTGTCTCGGGAGCGGACAACGAACGCATTCGCTGCTTCATTTCTGCGGCGGAGTGCCATGTGAAGATTGCCGACTCTTCGGGCGGAAAAGGGATGGTTGCAGCTAGTTCCTTGATGCAAGCGATCGAGGAACTTAGACGGTTGCCGAATACAGGCGAGAGACGTGCAGAACTTAAAATGATGTTGAGTGACGCTCAGAGCGATGTCAGCGACGAATTTGGCACAATATCCACGGAAGTTGACTTGACCGATATTGTGGATCAAGTGCGAAAGTCAGCGAGTGGAGTGAGCTTGACGCGAGCACTCCGAGAGTTCGCAACTCTGACAAAATCTCCTGACCCGGATGCTCTGCGAACCGAAGCGCTTAGCCTTGCTGAGCGGTTTCCCCTATCGAACATGATGCCGTTGTCGGTGATCGACAAAGAAGGCAAAGTCGTTTCGAAGTCGGTCGGTCTACTCGAAGAAGGGGAGGAAGCGGAAGATGCGTTGCGCTACCTGATAGTTCGCAACGAAGATCATCGCAGGCAGTTGATCGTCTCGGGATTAATCGAACCAGCAAGGCAGTTGATTCAGTCTGAACACCCAATAGAAGTGCGCGATTTGCAGCTGCTTGTCGAGTTGAGTCCGTTCGTCCCCCCAGATCGCACGGAAATCTTCGCACGAGGCTTTGCGCGATTCTTCGGTGGAGACTTCATTTCCGCCTTGCACATTCTTGTGCCGCAACTGGAAAACTCACTCCGTTTCATCCTGAAGCAGGCTGGAGTGGAACCATCCGCCATTCAAAGCGACATGACTCAGGAAAACCGGACCTTATCTGTCATGCTTAACAAGGATCGTGATGCTCTTGAGGAAGTCTTCGGTCCCTCCATAGTCTATGAGATAGAAAACCTGTTCGACTATCGGGGTGGCCCATCAGTTAGGCATGCCCTAGCGCACGGTTTGGTCACCGCGGCAGAGTGTGAGGGTACGGACTCGATCTACGCATGCTGGTTCATGTTTCATCTTTGCTGCCTGCCATTGCTTGCGCAATGGGAGGAAGTGACTCTGAGAGTGACTCCTTGATCGTTCGCTTAATAGGAGCAACGAGGGATCGCCCGGCGCAGCGGTCCATAGCGGAGGAGGTTTCTGACAAATTAAAAATGTCACAATATTATATTGTGCCGCCATATGTGACAGAACAATGGGGCCCGGTGCTCATTTGAAATGTGACGGTTTCAGTAGTGGAAGAACACGGTAATTGGAACAACCCACGTCTAGATATCCTTCGTAGGGAGGTCGAGCAATCGGTGCTGAAGCGCTTTCGCTCGCACGAATGGGCGGCAGAAGTTGGGAATGAGGTTGATCGCGGGAGCTTCATCGAAATCGGTGCGGCAAGAGGGACCGTGAACGTACGGATAGCTGTGCTCTACAGCAGTAGCGAAATTTCAAACGCTCAGTACAGGATGCTGTCGGAGCGGGTCGATCATATTTTTTTCAAGGGTCGGCCATACCGGTTGGACTCCTTTACTCATGGGGTGACCGTTCCAGTCGAACCACTTGACGACTTTTTTCCGTTTTTGGTCGCCCTGAACAAGAAAGTGGAGCTGGCGCGTTTCGTTCCAACTGTGTCCAGGAAGGCACCGACAGTCCGACGGCTCACGGGTGAGAACCCGCATGACGCGGTCATGGCGCGCCTGAAGCAGTTCACGAGCCTGACATTGGCCAAGAAACTGGTAGCCCGACGGACAGAGGATGAAGGGTACTCGCTAACGCGCGACATCATTGATACCAAGGCGACAGGAATAGCTTACTCGATACAAAAGGAGTCATCCAAACTCATGGGCTATGTGAAAGGAAGGTGGGATTGGCGAACCGCTTACAAATTACTTGGGGCACGATACGACTGGCTTTCCCAACAAGAGGGCTGAATCCTCTACAAAGCTGGAGGAGCGACCGCCGGAATTGGGTTGCTCGTTGCGGGATCTTTTCGCGTCCTTGCCTGAAATCAATGATCTCTTCAGCGAAGTGTTCGGCGGGTCGCCGAACTGGATATCGGTTGCTTATGATACCGAGTCCAACCGCGGGCCAACGTCCTTTCATGCCACCGTGAAGAAGATCGATAGCAGCTACGCTCTGTTTATCGATCGGTCGGGGCGAGTCGCTGCAAAGAGTTTGGCGGATGCTGGTTGGCCGTTGGCCGAAATTCAACAGGTAAAGGACCACGAAGGAGCGGGGATTTCGTTTCGGGCGCGGGTAGATCACGCGGGTCACGATTACTGGTGGGGCGCGCTGCCCTTACATCACTCGCCATTCAGGAGCGGGGAGACGTTGTTGTTTCCCACAGTAGGGGGGCAGCGAGAATATAGGACCATCGCTGCCACGACCCTCTATGTTCTGTCGATCATGGCACGTTACATGCCAAGCACACGGCATCGGATAGAAGGCGGCGATGAAGATCAATACCTTGCTTTGGTGAATGAGGCATTGGCCGTTTGGGAGCGATTACTCCCAGAACAGTTTCTCGAGAGCATTACCGGCGAAAAGATTGTCACAGTGCAGCCAGGGAGTATATTCGCGTGAGCGCGAACGCCTGATGCGGTGTACGTAAAATTGCATTAGATTCGGTCGGGGTCTTCCCCGTCCTTGCGACAGCGCCGCACCTGCGGCATCCCAGGCACGTAGACCGACCGGACCTCCGGGCGTGGGACCGGATCGATTTTGAGGGCCGAATTCTGCAGGGAGAGGAGAGAAAGACTGACGACATGCTGGGGTTGACCCATCATCTTGTGGCGGATAACAGCGGAAACGACCGATCCAACTGAGCCTTCAAGTGATATAATTCGAAGCGTTAACGATTTGGCAGTTGGACTGTCGAATTCGGCTCGGCGAGTCGTTACGGTGTGGGTCGGTTTGCTGGCTCTTATTTTGGGTGATTTGACCCTGAAGCTGGAGGTGGTAATGATGATGCGCATCGAAACGTGCGTGGAGGCAGCGGCGTTGTGGAGCCAGGTGGTAAGCCGACCCGCCCAGTAATGGAGCCGAATCCCGAAGTCGACAGTTATACACGCCGAAAGCGCCATGGGGAGGTTCGAGTCCTCCCCCTCCACACCACCGTCTCGTATACTCTTGCAGTGCACCTTCACTCAAAGCCTTTGTGCTGTTGTGCGTTCGAGTACTTGGTCAAAGTACCATGTCGAATTGCGCGATTTCACGCGTCGAGGGCCGCTGATACCTCCGGCAACGCCCGGACAATCTTCATGGTTTCGAGGCTCACCGTAATCACGCGTAGGAGCAAATCGAGTGGGTAGCGTGGGTCGCCGACGGTCTCGATCGCGTAACGGTTGGCGTCGCTCTCGATGCCGCTGGCCTTGTGTGTCTTGACGCACTGGCGTTCCATCACCCATTGCAGCGCAGGCTTTCCGCTGACCACGTAGTCCCAGGCTTCTTTGGGAATGCCGCGAACGGTGATGTGGGGGTTGTAGATGACCGTGGTGCGGTCCTTTTTTCGGCCCGTGCCAGGGTGCCGCATCTTGATCACGCGATACGCAGGTTCAGGGTCAATGCCCTCCAGCGACGCCCCGCCCGTGTCGATCTCGGCGGGGTAGCGTTCCACCGACTCGTAGCCGACATGGAGTTCACCTAAGCGCCGACCAGCATCGCGGAATGCCCGGTAGTCCTCGACCGACGCCACGCAGGGGATGCGAGGCAGCTCCTTGGCGAGATTGGCCCGGAACCGCTCGCGGTAGTCCTCGGAATGCAGCAGACCGTAGATGTAGTGGAAGAGGTCCTCGCGCCCGATTGTTTCGGTCGGGTACGCTCGTGCGAACAGGTCTAGTGCGTACTCAGTGATTGCTTCACGGCGCTGAACGACAGGTCCGCTGTCCAGTTCAGAGAGCATGTCAGGTTCGGCGTCCGGCGTATTCGCGTCATAGAGCCAGAAGGGAAAGCACTGGCCGCTATTCACAGTGTGAAGATTCGGTAGAACGTCTATCATCAACGCCGAAAAACCAGCCTTCTCGCCCTTGCCGGTCACGGCAATCACCCGGTTGGGCGATTCGGGGTCTGGAAAAACTCGGGGCATTTGGTAGACCCTCTCGTTAAGGCGGCGGCTGTAGAACTCCCATTGTTTCGTGAAGGGACGGTACATGCTGAGCATCAAGAGCCCATCCGATCCATCGAGGGGCCTCCCCTTTACGAGGTCACGCTTGAGATTGTCGGTCCAACTGATCCGGGATCGATTCGTCGTTACGAAGGCGTCGACCTCCGGGAGGGGGGCTTCTTCCCGCTCAGAGACCCGTTTCACGGTTCTCCAACGGTCCAATTCAGCGTTGTAAAACGCAGTGGTCGATTCGATGCTCTCAATGAGCGCCTTGCGGGAGGGGTTGATGCACCATACGTCCCGGTTGGTTTTTACTCCCAAAGAGTAGTCCCGAAACAACACATCGGAGGGTTGGCCTTTCTTCTCGCCGAGCTTCGAATATGCGTTGAAGCTCGCGTCGCGCTGGTCGAGCCAGTCGCCGTATTTGTCGGGCGTAATTCCGGTCCAAAGGTTCGCTTCTTTGATGCCGCGAACACTGACGAAGCTCTTGATGGTTTCGAGCTTCTGCTTGCGGTCCAGATAATCCCCGATGTCATGGAACAGGATGCGGCCCTGCTCCTTCGCATCCGAGTTCTTGACGAAAACTGTAATTGCGATCGGCGCCCGGGAGCCGGACCCGAAGATTTTTCCACCTTCGCGCCGGGATGTTTCGCCTTGAGTTCGCTGGTTCCCGCGCAAGTGAAAAACATGCACGGTCTCGAATTCATCCGCCAGGCACTTGCGCATCCCGTCCATCGCGATTCCGTCCAGCCAACCGGCATTCGTGACATAGGCCATTACACCCGCGGGGCCAAGACGGTCGCAGCCCCACCGGATCGCTCGTATATAGCTGTCGTAGAGAGCGTTTACATTGGTAGTGTTTGATCGTGCCGCATAAGTCGTCCTGATCCGCTGATCCAGCCCCGCGTAAGCGACGTTCTTGGCGTTGTCATCTTCGGACTTCTGCCCTGCCGAATACGGCGGGTTCCCGAGGATCACACGAATATCCGATGTCTTCTGCCGTTCTCTCCGGGTCGTGTTGTCTTGCATGTAGAACGACAACTCGTCGTCGCCCTCGTGCAGCGCGAACGAATCAGTAAGGCAGATGCCCTCAAAGGGCAGGTAGTCTTTGCGGTCGGCGACCGCGTGGAAAACGGTCTCGATGTTGATGGCGGCGATGTAATAGGCCAGCAACACAAGCTCATTGCAGTGGATTTCCTTGCGGTACTTGCCTTCCATTTCGTGCGGAGCGATCAGGCCGGATTGCAGCAGGCGCGTGATAAAGGTCCCGGTACCTACGAACGGATCCAGGATATGGATACCCTCGGAACCGAGCGTCTGGCCAAATTCGTCCTGAAGCACGTCATTCACCGAATGGATGATGAAATCGACAATCTCGACTGGCGTGTAGACGATCCCGAGCTTTTGCGTGGTGAGCGGAAAAGCCTTGCGGAAGAACTTGTCGTAAAGCTCGACGATCAGGTTCTGCCTCGCCTGCGGGTCGGTAATCCCGCGAGCGCGTCGGCGCACGGACGCATAGAACCCTTCCAGCGCCTTGGCCTCGCGCCCGACCTGCGCCTCGTCGATCACGGAGAGCACTTCGCTCATCGCTTGGGAAACCGGGTTGCGTTCGACGAACTCGTGCCCTTCGAACACGGCATCGAACACCGGCCGGGTGATCAGGTGTTGCGCGAGCATCTCGATGGCGTCGTCGGCGGTGACAGCCTCGTTGAGGTCGTCGCGGACCTCCTTCAGGAAGTCCTCAAAGAACCCCTGGGCGTCGCTGCCGTCCCGCTCGACAAGGCTGCGGATTCGGGCGATGTGGCGCTCGGCGATCTCGGCCACGTCCTCCGCCCAATCCTCCCAATAGTCGCGCGTGCCGCATTTCTCGACGATCTTCGCCATGACGGCCCGCGAGAACTCGTCGATGACCAACTGGCGCGGCTCCGGCGGCGGTGGCTCGCCGACTCCTTCGTGCCCGCCCGCTCCACCGGTGCCGACGCCCAGGCCCGGGCATTTTCGCCGGGCCGGCAAGGCGTCCACTGTCGCCGTGACCGCCTTCATTTCGGCCTGCGACGCGCGCCCGTCGACAACCGTGATCCGGTCGCTCACGTCCTGCCCGAGGCCGCCGTGGTTGATCACGGCGTCCAGGCGTTCGTCATGGGCGCGCAGGGCGTTCAGGATCTGCCAAACCACGCGGTATTTCTTGTTGTCGTTGAGGGCCACATCGGCCCGTATGCCAGCCGGAACCCCGACCGGCAGGATCACGTAGCCCATCCGCTTGCCGGGCGCCTTGCGCATCACGCGCCCGACCGCCTGCACCACGTCGATCTGGCTGTTGCGCGGGTGCAGGAACATGATGGCGTCGAGGGCCGGAACATCGACGCCCTCGGTGAGGCAGCGCGCGTTGCTCAGGATGCGGCACACGTCAGGGCCGGCGTCCTCCTTCAGCCAGTCCAGCCGCCGCTTGCGCGCCCGGGCCTTGTAGGTCCCGTCGACATGCCGGATCTCGCACTCGAATTCCTCCGGAGGCGCGGTGTCCGGCTCGTTCCCGCGGTAGTCGGCGATGACCTTGCCGAACTCGGCCTTGACCAGCTTGGAACTCTTGATGTTCCGGCAGAATGCCAACGCGCGGCGCATGGAGTCAGTGTCATCGGCCGCGAGACCCTTCAGCCCGTCCTTCGACAGGGCCTTCCAACATCCGGCGATCTTTGTCGCGTCATCGAGCGTCAGTTCGCTGTTCTCGTCGGCCAGCCGATTCTGCACGGCGCCGCTGACCACGCTCTCGTCCATGGCCAGCACGATCACGCGATAGTCGGAGAGGATGTCGCTTTCGACCGCCCGGGCGAACCCGTGATGGAACAGCACGTCGCCAAATAGATCGGGGTCGTCCATCGATGCGAGAACGGCCTTGGCCTCGCGCGCCTTGGAGCGGGCGTTCTCGCCGTAGATGCGGGGCGTGGCTGTCATGTAGATGCGCTTCCGGCCGCGAATTTTTTCGTTGTCGTGGACCTTGACGAAATTCGAGTGATCTTCGCCGGCGAAGGTAACGCCCGTCGTGCGATGCGCCTCGTCGCAGACGATCAGGTCGAATGCGGGCAGGCCGTGTTCGGCTTGCGCGGTTTCGATCACGGATATGGACTGGTACGTGGCGAAAATCACGCGCATGGTGCTGTCGTCCGAGGCCGCGACGGCCGGCGCGAGCTTGTCCTCTTTCGTGGTGGCCGGAAAGGCCAGGTCGGTGACTTCGATCTCGGCCACATCGAAGGTGCTGCGACGCCGCTTTCCGACTTGTGTGTCTGAGCACACCGCAAAGGCGGTGATCGGCACGAGGGTGTCGGCGCACCATTCGGGCACCGTCTGCGCCATCAGGGCCAGGGAGGGCACCAGGTACAGAACGTAGCCGCCCTCGCCGGCCAGCTCCTCGGCGATACGCAGGCTGGTCAGGGTCTTGCCGGTGCCGCACGCCATCACGAGCTTGCCGCGGTCGGCGGCCTTCAGTCCGCTCACGGTATCCTCAAGGGCCTCGATCTGATCGTCCCGCAACGTCTTGGGTTCCGCCCGGACGATATCGCCGGTCGCCGCGAAGCGGGACCAATCGACCCGGCTTTCGCGCAGATTCTGAAGGCCGATCGACGTGGCGGGAATCGACTGGCCGGCCACCATGTCAAGAGCATTCTGGCTCCACGGCACCTCGGTCGTTTCGACTATCAGCCGCTCCGCGTACTCGCCCGTGTTCGAGGTGGAAATGAAGCTGTCGATGTCCGACTTCATGATGCGGCGGTCCGGATCGAACAGCTTGCACTGAACGGCCGCCAACCCGCCGTCGTGGCGCTTGCACACGAGGTCGATGCCAACGTCCGTCCGGGGAACGCCGCGCCGATGCGCCCAGTCGCCCCACAATTCCGCCTTCGCAATGCGTTTGGATTGCACCGGATCGGTCACAAGCCAGGCGGCGATCAGTTTTTCGAATGCCGTGCCCTTGTCCCGCTGGGTCGCGGTTAGAGTGCGGTAGGTATTGAGCAGCGAATCCAGAGCAGTCATGAATTATTGCCTCACAGTGCGGCCCGGCTTACCCGAGTCAGCGTGAACAGTACATGGGTTTTCTCTAAATTGCTCTGATATGTGGTCAGCCGGCCAGAGAAGGCTCCGGTGCGGTCGAAAAACCCTTGGGGCCGCTCCACAATCACGTCATGCACGATTTGATCGATTCAGACCTGCTCGAATTGGCAAGGACGTTCTTGAAAGCGAACAGTCATTCCTCGTCCGGCTCTGCGTTCAACTGTTCGAAGATAGGGAGATTACAGCCCGCGAAGCGGTCCGGTACGCAACCAGAGCGGGCTTGGCCAACACCCTTCCAGTCGGCCATTGGGTAACGCCCGATCCCCGTGGGAGTGGTAAGTCGTCTCACAACGCTATCCAATGAATAAAGTGAGTCACGGCAAATAAAACGGCGGACCCCCAGTAGATGAGTCGAGTTAGTTCCTGACGAATGGTGGCTTCCGCGATGCCTTCCATCTTGGTAATGATGGAATCGATCACGCGGCGAGTGAGTTCTTCGTCTATTGCATCGCGGGGAACTGTACTCAAACCTTCTGCCAAATCACTAGTTGACGGTAGGCCCGGACGTATGATCGGACCCACCTGCTTGGCGGCAGCGTGCGTGGCATGAGATATTGCTTTCCGCGTTCGTCGAGGTCCCAGCAGGCAACACACCAACACCAAAAACCGAACGTCTGATCGGCGCACTTGCTCAAGCACCTTTTGTCGCAATATCGGTTCGGCAGTCTTGATCGCTTGATCCTCGATAGATCGGAACATTTCCATTGCGCTTCTTTGCTTCATTTCCGCTCCAAATACGGTAGATTGACGTCGCCAGCCCGGCACATGCGCCAACCGATGAATCTCAAGGCTCTAGTGAAAAAAATCAGGCGGCTAGTATCGCGCCTACCGATACCCGGCTCCACGGCGGGAGTTACCGTAGGTCACGACGCTCTGTCGAACTTCGTCGCCCACTTGAACTGGGCCAACACCGATCCTACCAAGTACCTGTACGCAGGCACTCATGGGATCACCCGCGGAATGGAAGAGGCCCATCGTGTATGGCAAACAATTCCTGAGTCCTTGCGTGCCACAGGTCCGGATGAGGTCGCGAAACATCTGGCGGGGCTCGATTGGAGCCACATTGTCCCGTTTAGTACTGGCGGGAGCAATGAAGCGTCGAACGGCATTTTCGAGAGCGCCGGATTGAATCGCGCCTGCGGCGCACGGACGATGACCCCCAATGAGATCCGGGCGGCCCAGCAAGTCTTGCAGGGGAAAGCATTCTCTGCGGCGTTGTCGGCTACAGCCTCCCGGATGTTCGCCGGGGCTGTCGTGGCGGCGGCGACCGGTTGCGTACTCGCTATCCTGGAGCACGGACTGGAATGGCAGCGGGGGCGAATCGATCGCGACGAGATGTTTCGGCGGATTGCCCGGGAGACGGGAAGGTCTGCCCGTACTGGCGCGGCGGTGTCCGGATTGATGGTGGCCGTGGCGTTGGCGTTCCCGCCGATCATTCCTTTGGCAGCCCACTTGATGCTACCCCTTGCCGTAATGGGGTTTTGCGTCACCGGCCACAAGGTCGTGCGTATCGGGGTCGGTTGGTACGAGGTGTTGCGGGAGCCATGTGCCCGTCAGGCCCCATCCACCTTTCAGCCGGTCCTGGCCTTGCCCCCACCCACCAGGGATCAAGAGAGCATCGCCGATCAACTGGCTCGATTGGAGGGGGCGCGGGCCGGGTAGCAGTCCGATGCCATCGGACAACATGTGACCAACGCTGCTTCCCGCGGCTGCCTTCAATCTCGGGTTGCTCATGCGCAAAATGATTTGATCGGGGCACCTTGAGGGCGCGGCAATGACTCGCGTTGCGCAGGCCGCTCGGCGTTACAATGGAGCTGCATGGAATGGTGCCGGATGTGGTTCTGTATTACCGAGAGTCGAACTGGCTCTTATTGGTTGAAACGATCACCTTGGGAAACGGTGTAGGGACACCGAAGTCCGGTGAGCTTTCGCGACGACCAAACTAATCCACTTTGACGGTGAGAGATTTCTTGACTCTAATGAGAGGTGATCATGGTCGATGAACGCAAGTGCAAGCATCTAGAACTAGTACAAGGAGTTATCAATCGATTGTCGACAAATTCCTTCCTACTCAAGGGATGGAGTGTCGTCTTGGTGGCGGCGCTCTTCGCGTTGTCCGCTGCAGAGAGTCGGATAGAGTTTGTTTTTCTCGCCTTCATACCAGTCATTGTATTTTGGGGTTTGGACGGATTTTTCCTTTGTCAGGAAAAGCTATATCGCAAACTTTATGACCATGTGCGCCACCAATCGGACAAAGACATCGATTTTTCGATGGACATAACCCCGTTTAAGACGTCAGATGGACCCAATTGGGTGAAGGCGACGTTTTCAAAGACCCTAGTGCCATTTCACTGTGTCCTTTTCGCTTCTATTCTAATCGTGTTGATACTCACCATAAGAGGGGCGGAATGTTAAAGCTCTCTTGTAAAGGGCATTTTATTCTTTGACGCCGATATCGCTCACCGATTTGGATGCATCAGGTCCAATAGCTCACAACCGGCAGAATTCACGATGGCAGTGTTAAGACGACAAGATCTGATCAATCGCTATAACCAGCAGCAGGAAATATTGCTATCTGATTCTGGTGAGATGGCGTATGCGAAAAACAGTTTGAGTGAAGCAGGCGCACAATTCTCTCATTTCGAAGACTACGATATATTCCTATCGCATTCATACGATGACGCTCGAGTAGTTAAGGTCATTAAGGAAATGCTTGAAGCTCTTGCGTTCAAGGTCTATGTGGACTGGATTGAAGATGAACACTTGGACCGTGGAACCGTGACGTCGAGAACGGCGTCTGTACTTCGGAGTAGAATGAACCGGTGTACATCGCTGATTTACCTGACGTCTCAATCTGCCGAAAGCTCTGTATGGATGCCTTGGGAGCTAGGTTATATGGATGCCAGAACTGGGAAGGTCGCCGTAGCGCCAATTTTGGACGAGGATGAGAGGTTTGAAGGGCGAGAGTACTTGGGCCTCTATCCGTATGTCGATTTGACAAATGGTTCCTTTTACATTCACAAGAGTCTAAGCGAATGGGTGAGCATCAGGGGTTGGATGGAAGATTAACAGTCGACTGCTAGAATATAAAGAGGGATCGCTATGGCCAAAAGAGTATTTTTCAGCTTTCACTATGAGGACGTGGCTAACTTTCGAGCAAATGTTGTGCGAAATCATTGGTTAACGAAGCCTAATCGTGAAATCTGCGGATACTATGATGCATCGATCTGGGAGTCGGCGCGAAAACAAGGAGCTGTTGCCTTGAAGCGGCTCATAAATAGTGGTCTAAACATGACATCAAACACTTGCGTACTAATCGGGTCGAAAACGTACGAAAGACCGTGGGTACGATACGAACTGCTAAAGAGCTATAGGAAAGGCAATCACATATTTGGTGTCCACATTAATTCCATCAAGAGCAATAGCGGACAGACAAAGATCAAAGGACCAGACCCATTGAAATATGTGGGCGTTAGTTTTTCTGAATCTGGCAAGCGTGCCACGATGTGGGAATTTGCTGGCGGGAAATGGAAGAAGTACGAGAAAATTGGTAATTCTGCATCCTACCAAGTGAATGTGGCACAACAGTTCAGAGGCAACGGATACAATCTGAGTCAGTTTTTTTCGACATACGACTGGGTGGCCAGTAACGGATATGCGAACTTTTCAAAATGGGTTGGATGATGGCGGTAGGGTGCGAAACTCCAGAGATGCTATGGATGCAGGGAAACCACCTCGGAGTCTGAGCCTGAGAGATAGTCGGTCCAGGAATCCATCAACCAACACCAGCGACAGTATGCGTAAGTTCGACTTCATCGATCTCGGGGCGCTTGCCCGTTTCCGCGCACCGGTTCCTGAATGAGAATCTGAAACCGTGAACCGTGGCCCCGTTAGCCAGTCCGGAATCCCTCAGCACCTTGGTGAGTGAGCGTCATGTTGGAAATGCGGCATCCGCAGCGAACCGGCGACGGGCAGTTCGGTACTTGTCGGCAAGTCGCTCGCGTTGCCCTCATGATCGATCAGAGGCATGAGCGTGTTGTACCGCTCGTGCAGTCCGGTCGCGCAGGCGTCGAGGAGTTCGGCGGAGATTGGAACGTCGAGGTCAGGATTTGGGGAGCGGTAGCAAACCGCGATTCAAATGACTGTCAAGTCAGGACGCGCAGCGCGGTCTCCGGCGCCTTGTCGAGCACCCTCAACAGCGCGCGCGCCGCGCCGGTCGGGCAGCGCTTCCCCTGCTCCCAGTTGCGGATCGTCTCGCGCGGCACGTCGATGCGCCGTGCGAGCTCGGTCTGGGATAGCCCGAGCCGCCGCCGGACCCGGCGAGCGTATCGCGCCATGTCCTGAAGGGCCTCTTGCTCGTCCTCCTGCTGCTGCAAGGCGATCTCCGCCTCGGTGGTGGCATCCACCCTGACGGGGTCGATCCTCCCTGAGGGCAGGGTGGACGGATCGTCGGGATCAATTCTGACTCGAGTCATGCTCATACTCCGCAACCTCCTTCCGGCTGGCCTTGCGGGCCGAAATGATGCGAACGGCCGAATTCCGCATCGTGTAAATGACGACATAGACGCGCCCGTCGATCGAACCGAGGAGCCGATAGCGATCCTCTCCGTAGTCGCGGCGCCGATCCTGTGCGACGATGCGTTGGGGATCGAGGAAGGCGGCCACAGCATAGGGGAAGTCGAATCCGCGATGCTCGAAGCAGGCATTGCTCTTGGCCTCGTCCCATTCGAACTCCATTGTTCAAACCATAGGCCAATGGCCGACCCCGGTCAAGCGCTCTAATCAGATATGGCTGCGATGGCGGAAGCGATGGTGGTGGTGAGGAGTCCGTATGCGTGTATGCGTACAAGAAGACCGGTACAACCGTTGAGGTCGCCCCCGCGCCGCGTCCTCTTACGTCGTGGTCTCCAATCCGATCATCTCGATACGGTTGCCGAATCGGCGAAAGTCGCCGGCGTTGAACGAAATCAGACGGCGCTCGCCATGAGCCAGCATGGTTGCCGCGATGTTCGCGTCATGGATCTGCTTGTTCTCGAACAGCCGACATCTCCGGTCTCCAGCAAGTGCGTGTAGTTCTGACTGACTTGACTCTGAGCCACCCGGCGACGCCCGTCAACCGTCAATTGATGCCTGCTAAAAAGAGCTGTCCCGGCTTCGGGTCCCGTTCGATCTCGGCGGCGGCCGGTCCTGCATACCGTAGATCCGGTTGTGGAGAATCCGCAGCGGCGCCCGAATCGAGGGCTTCCCTTGCGTTGCCTGCACTCATTGTATACATTGCATGCGTTATGAGCATGCAATACACGATTCGATCCGTTCCCGAGGCGGTCGACCGCGCCGTGCGGGATCGCGCCCGGCGCGAGGCCAGGAGCATCAATGCCGTCGTTGTCGAAGCGCTCGCCCGCGGCCTGGATATCGACTCGGCGCCCGCCGAGCACTCGGACCTGGATCATCTGATCGGCACCTGGCAGGAAGACCCGGCGTTCGATCTGGCCATCGCCGACTTCGGGCGCGTCGACGAAGACGCGTGGAAATGAACATCGCGCTCGACACCAACGCCTACAGCGACTTCATGCGCGGCGACGGCGAGCGGGTTCAGATCGTCCGCGCCGCGCGTTCCATTGCCATGCCCATCATCGTTCTGGGCGAACTTCGCGCCGGATTCGCCGCCGGCGACAGGGAATCGGCCAATGCGGCCAACCTGCAGCGGTTTCTGGCGAGCCCCAGGGTGTCGGCTCTGCTACCCGACGAGCAGACCACTCATCACTTTGCGCAACTGCATCTTCAACTCCGGAACAAGGGCGCCCGAATACCCACGAACGATCTCTGGATCGCCGCCATGGTGGTCCAGCACGATTTGGTCCTGTGCTCCTCCGACCGCCACTTCCGGCAGTTGCCGCAAGTCGTCACGTGCTGATCGCTCCGGCGCGCGACATGCCCCGGGCGCACCGCGCGCACAGCGGACTGGACGTGGGCGTCTGCCAGCAACCGACTTTCCTGACGCCAATCGAGATTGACGCGGCATGAAGGCATACAAGGTCGTCCTGGCCTATTCGGGCGGACTGGATACTTCGGTGATCTGCCGGTGGCTGCAGGAGACCCATGGCGCCGAGGTGGTCACCTTCACGGCGGACATCGGCCAGGGCGACGAGGTTGAGCCGGCACGCGCCAAGGCTCAGGCCATGGGCGTGACGGAGATCTACGTCGAAGACCTGAGGGAAACCTTCGCCCGCGATTACGTCTTCCCGATGTTCCGGGCCAATGCGCTCTACGAAGGCGAGTATCTGCTCGGCACCAGCATCGCCCGCCCGCTCATCGCGCGCCGGCTGGTGGAGATCGCCGCGGAAACGGGCGCGGACGCCATCGCCCACGGCGCCACGGGCAAGGGCAACGACCAGGTGCGTTTCGAGTTGGGAGCGTATGCGCTCAACCCCGATATCAGGATCATCGCGCCCTGGCGGGAGTGGGAACTGAATTCCCGGGAGGCGCTTCTGGACTACTGCCGCAACCGGCGGATTCCCGTGGATTTCGAGCGCAAGGGCGAATCGCCGTATTCCATGGATGCCAACCTGCTTCACATCTCCTACGAGGGTGGCGGACTGGAAGACCCATGGAATGCCCCCGACGAGAACATGTGGCGATGGTCTGTGGCCCCCGAATCCGCGCCCGACGAGCCGCAAGTGCTCGAAATCGAGTTCGCCGCCGGCGACGCAGTGGCGCTGGACGGTGAACGCATGAGCCCGGCCAGCCTGCTCGCCCGACTGAACGAACTGGGCGGCGCCCACGGCATCGGCCGGCAGGATATCGTCGAGAACCGCTACGTCGGCATGAAGTCCCGCGGCTGCTACGAAACCCCCGGCGGCACGGTCCTGCTCAAGGCGCACCGGGCGATGGAGTCCCTCACGCTGGACCGGGAAGTCGCGCACCTCAAGGACGAACTGATGCCGCGCTACGCCAGGCTGATCTACAACGGCTACTGGTGGTCTCCGGAACGCAAGGCGCTGCAGGCGCTCATCGACGAATCCCAGCAACCCGTCAACGGCGTCGTCCGCCTGAAGCTCTGCAAGGGCGCCGTGACCGTGCTCGGCCGCCGGTCCCCGGACAGTCTCTACGACGAGGACACGGCCACCTTCGAAGAGGACCAGGGAACCTACCGCCAGGAAGATGCAACGGGATTCATCCGCTTGAATGCGCTGCGCCTGCGCATGGGCGCGAAGCTGGGCCGGAAGTTCTGACCGCTCTCACGGCCGACTCGCCGCGCTGACGTGCGAGGCACGCGCGTTGTTCCGTGCACGCCACGCACGTTGTTCCATGCACGCCATTGTCGGAGAATTGCACCGCGAGACCACCAGAGCCCCGTATTCCCTCGCGCGGTTCGGCATTTCCCCGGCGGACATCGACCGGCAGTACACCCGTTACCTCCCCGGCGCTGGAGGTAAAACGTCAGGGCGCGACTAACCTCACGGACGGAAAATAGGTCCGGTAGCGTCCGGGGTCGCGGGTGAGCAGCGCCAGACCATGTGTTTGCGCGTGGGCGCCGATATAGAAGTCCGGCAGGGGCGACGACCGCTTGCCGCCTGCGCGGCGAACGCCCAGGATGACTTCGAACAGCCTGAGCGGGCGAATACCTTGATCATGGAATCATGCGCCTCAAGACTTTGCTTCGAACCGCCCGGCTGGGCCTATCCCCTGATGGACGAAGGCCGGGGGCGCGGCCCGGATGACGGCACCCTGCTCAGCGTGCCCGGCAGCGACCTGCAGCTCACCCAGACCCAGATTGACGATCCGTTCAATCCCCCGAACTGGTATCCGGATGAACTGCTCCACATGCCGCAGGTCGTCTCCCACGGGCGTCCCCCCCAACGTACGGGCGTGCGGGCAATGCCACATGCTGCACGGCATGGGGCACCCGGAGTCGTCCATCATGGCGGGGCTGCCCGTCAACTACGTGGTCCGCCAGATGGAGGACTACAAGAGCGGCGACCGTACGAGCCTGTACCGGCGCCACAACAGCATGCTGCTGAGCGCAGCCCATGCCACCGAGGAAGAGGTTCGCGCCGCCGCCGAGTACTACGTGGACATCGAGCCGATCCGGCACTTCGGCCGCGCTGATGCTCGCGGTGGTTGCCAACCTCACGTGTGACGACGTGATCGCACTGTCGGCCTACGTGGCTTCCCTGGACCCTTCCATGGAACATGCGTAACCTATTGATTTTGTGTCCGCGCAATGTTCGTTCCGCGACAGCGGGGCGGCGCGATGCGCCGGTGTGGCACCCTTAGGGAACCTCTGAACAACCCTTTCCGTTGCAGCGAGATTCGTCGTAACTTGTTGATTTCAACGACACTGAAAATCCGCCAACCGAGTTGATCAGACCATTCTTAGCGTCCCTGGAAACGCCACCGCGGGCGCCGATGCATCCGGTGCACGATGGGGGGTTGTTCAGTCGTCGTCCAGCGCGGCCAGCCGCTGGACCGCCAGGTCGTGAAGGATGCGGTCGTACGCATCCCCGGGCATCATCTCGATTCCGCGTGCGAGCAGTTCGCGCGCCTGCTCACGGTTGCGGTTTCGGTTCAGCAGCAACAGGCCGTTCGCGTACTCCAGGTAGACCCCTATTTCATCGGGCGCAAGCTCAAGCGCCTTTTCATAGTAGTCAAGCGAATTTCGCCTCGTGGCCCGATACGTCACGCGGGCCACGAGCCCTCCCATCTTGTTCACGATTTCCGCGTGCCAGGAGGCCAGGGTGAGCTGCGCTTCGGCCATTTCCGGGTCCAGTCGCAGCGCCTCTTCGGCCGCCTCGCGTGTCCTGCGCGCGTATCCCCTGTTGAGCGCCTCCATGACGCCCACGATCTGGGCTTCGCGGCCAATGGCATGGGCCGATTGGAAGTGGGCTTCGGGGTTCTCGGGATCGAGGCGAATCGCCTCGTCCGCAGCGCCGATCGCGCGCGCGAACAACTCCGGCTGTTCGTCCTCGGCGGCGAGGTAGTAGCCGTGTATGGCCAGCGACTCGGCCGCCAGCGCGTACCCTTCCGACGTTTCCAGTGTTTCGCCAAGCTCCGCGGCCTCGACGAATCGGCCCTCGCTGTATGCCGCGCGCGCCGCCTCAATGCCCTGCGCGCCGGCCGTACTTGCCGACAGAAGAGCGCCCGCAACGCAGAGGAGTGCCGAATCAGCCGCTTTCTTCATGTCTTCACCACGTGCCCAGGACGATTTTTTCAAGTGATTTCAGCATATTGTGATTCACACCCAAGAAGCGGTCAACACTCGGGCGGTACACTCGGGCGGTACACACCCGGGCGGTGCATCGTGGCGTTGCGCCGCCAGGGCGGAAGCATGCCGAATACCGGCGATTGCGCGAATCTCCCGCCTTCCGCGATAATCGGCCCGCCGCATCAGGGTTCCCATGTGAAGATCTTCGTCATCAGCCTGCGCACGGCGGAGGTCCGGCGCGCAGAAGCGACCGTGCAGATGGCGAAGTTCGGCCTACCCTTTGAATTCTTCGATGCGATCGAGGGGGCGGCGGGCCACGCCGACTGGTTCAGGGGGATCGATCACCGGCTCTTTGCGATCAACACGCGCCGCCACGAGCCCACGCCGGGGGAAATCGGTTGCTATGCCAGCCACCTTTCCCTGTGGAAATGGGCGATCAACCATGATCGACCCGTCGTCATTCTGGAGGACGATTTCCAGTTGGAACCCGGCTTCGCCGACGTCATCGACGACCTGGAACCGCTGGTGAACGAGTTCGGGTTCATTCGCCTGCAATCCATGCACGGGCCGCGAGCCCTTCTGAAGCGCCTTCGTCCCGCCGCCCGGGAAGTGCTCCGCCGCGACTGGCTGTCCGTGCACTACCTGAGCGACCCGCCCCCCTACACACTGGCCTACGCGGTCGGCCCCGAGGCTGCCCGCACATTGACGCGGGCGAGCACCACCGTGTTCGCACCCGTCGACAAGTTCATACAACAGACCTGGATTCACGAAACGCCCATCTACGTGCTGAACCCCGCCGTGGTGACCATGTCGCCGCAGGCCGAACACTCGACCATCGGCGGGCGAAGAAACAAGAGCATCAACCCGTACGTCCTGCTGAGCCGCGTGATCTACAAGGGTATCGGCGAATTCCGCCGGTTCGGCTTCGACAGGAAACAGTTCGCGCGGATGTCGAAGCCCGGCCGGGGTTGAGTCAGGAATCGGGGCGTCACTCCTCCCGGGCAAGACAGGTGATCGTAGTCGGTACGGCGGGTCGTCCTCGGTCCGGCGAGTCGTCCTCAGTCCGGGAAGTCGAAGTACGTGTCCGGGTGGGGTTCGTCCGCCAGGGTGAAGTGCCACCACTCCCGGTTGTAGTGGTTGAACCCGTGTGAGGTCATCACGTTGTGCAGCAGCGCACGGTTGGCGCGTTGCTGGGCCGTCACGAACGGACTGTCCGGCCAGGAAATCGGACCGAAGAAATCGTAGCCCGATCCCATGTCGAGTTCGTGGGCTGCGCCCGCCTCGTCCCGAAAGACGATGGTGAGATCCACCGTGCTGCCCCGCGAATGGCCCGAGCGCGCGGCGATGTAACCCTCCTCGAGCAGGTCCTCCTTGGCGACGTCGGGATAGAAGTCGGGCTTGGTTCGCTGATCGTCGAGATCCTCGCCCCAGCGAACGAAGTGATCCGCGGCGCGTTGCGGCCGGTAAGCGTCGAAGACCTTCAGCCCGAGCCCGAATGGCTGGAGCGCGGCCTGGACGTCCGCCAGCGCGGCGGCGGCCGGTTCGGACAGGACCGCGTTTCCGTGCCGGTAACCGTCGATGGGCTGCCCGACGAAATTGTCGCCGGTCGCGTACTTGAGCTCGATCACGATATCCGGAATCGCCTCATCCAGATACACGAAACCATCCGGCAAGGCGGGACGATCCTGGGCAATGCAGCTCGTTGCGCCAGCCATGGCCGAAAGCGCTATTGACAGTAAAATGGATGAGTACTTCATCTCGCCCTCCACGACGTTAATCGGATTATCAGCGATGTTCCTGATCCTTGTCATGGCGCGCGCCGCGTTCATTGGCGTGATCCGGCTCACTTGCAACCGGTCAACCCATACGCACTGAACCGGGCAATTCGCCCGAATCCATGGCCACGCGCCAATCTTCTGTTCCGCATTGTTGACATATTTATCCTACTGTACTAGATTACTAGGACACTCAGTTTACGGATCGACAAGATGCTCGAAGCCAGGCACGTCAATTTCGGTTACGGACCCGATCCCCTGTTTCGCGACACGGACCTGACGCTCGCATCCGGCCACATTTACGGTCTGCTGGGGCTCAACGGCGCCGGCAAGACCACGCTGCTCAAGCTCATGACGGGGTTGCTGTTCCCAAGTTCGGGCCGGATCACCGCCTGCGGTCACAATCCTGCCCGGCGCTCCCCCGGGTTCCTGGCCAAGGTCTTTCTGCTCCCGGAGGAACTCAACGTCCCCGGTGTCACCGGCAAGGAATACGTCGCCGCCCGATCGCCGTTCTATCCGGATTTCGATCAGGCCCAAATGCAGCGCTACCTCGACGAATTCGAAATTTCCGAACGCAAGAAGCTGACAGCCCTCTCCCACGGACAGCAGAAGAAGTTCCTGCTGTCGTTCGGCCTGGCATGCAACGCGTCGCTGGTGCTCCTGGACGAGCCGACCAATGGCCTGGATATCCCCTCCAAGGGGCTGTTCCGGCGGCTGGTGGCGGAGGCATTGAGCGACGGCCAGACAATCGTTGTCTCCACGCACCAAGTCCGGGACGTCGAGGCCCTGGTCGACCTGATCGTGATCCTTCACGACGGCAAGGTGCTATTGAACCAGACGGTCTCCGAATTGAGCGGAAACCTGCGGTTTTCGGTCAGCGGGAACCGCCCCGAAGAAGGCAACGGACTGATCTATACCGAGCGCACCGTCGGCGGCTACGCCAGCGTCTTCAGGGACCGCGGCGGCGACGAAGGCGCACTGGACATGGAACTGCTCTTCAAGGCCGTCATCGCGAACCCGGGCGCCTGCGCCGCGCTGCTCACAACGGAGAACCGGAAATGAACGAATATTTCTCCATCGAACGGCTTTGGTGGCTGCTGCGCGCCGACTTCACGGCAGGCTATCGCACGCTGCTGACAGTTTCCGGCACGCTGGCCGGCGTCATCCTGATTGCATCCCTGCTTTCGTTCGGTCCCGGCGGCGAAGGCCAGGAGTTCTTCATGTCGTGGTTTGGCGGAATGCTCTACATCTGGGGCGTCATTGCCTCGAGCCGCGCCTTCCGGGAACTTCACGACAAGACCCGCAACGAGGCGTACCTGCTGTTGCCCGCCTCCGCGGTCGAAAAGACCGTTGCCCGGCTGCTTGCCGTGACTGTCGGACTGGCCGTCTACCTGCTGGTCCTCACCACCGTGGTTTCGGTCCTCGTCGAGACGGTGTTCCTGTTGCTGCCGGGTACCGGTTACGGCCTGTTCAATCCGCTCGACCCAACGGTATTGCCGCTCATTACGGGCTATTTCTTCCTGCAGTCCTTCTTCTTCCTCGGCGCGGCCTGGTTCAGGAGACGGCACTTCATCAAGACCAGCCTGGCCATCACCGTGGTCGGAATCGGGTTGGCCCTGTTTGTCATGCTCACGTTGCGGCTTACATTTGCGACAGTGGACCTGTCCGACCTGGACGGCCTCATCGCGCGGGCGGCCGGGTCCTACCAGGGACTGTTTCAGATGCTTGAGGCGCTTGGCGGACTCTTTGCCATCGGGCTGCCTGCCGCCTGCTGGTCGATTGCCTGGCTGAGGGTCCGGGAGACGCAGGCCAGCGATGCAATTTAGCGAGCCCAGAAGCATTTACCTGCAGATCGCGGACCAGGTCCGCGAGCGCATCCTGCAGGGCGAATGGCAGGACGGGGAACGGATCCCGTCCATCCGCGAACTGGCCATCGAGCTGGGCGTGAATCCGAATACGGTCACCAAGAGTTACCAAGCGCTGCTGGATTGGGGCATCGTCGCCAATCAACGCGGGCGCGGGTACTTCGTCAGCGAAATGGCTGCCGAGCGGGCGTTGACCGGGATGCGCGAGGAATTCGTGCGCGACGAGCTTCCAAAAGTGATTCGCGCCATGCAAACGCTGGGTATCGGCCTCGACGAACTGGCCGGATACCTGGCTCGACAAAACGGAGATAAAGAGACATGAAACCAAGCAAGATCGCACTACTCTCTCTGGGCGGTGTCGTCGCGGGAACCATTGTGGTGGCCGCGGTGGTGGCGCGAGTCGCCATCGGCTGGGACGGACAGGCGCGGGCGCAGACCGACATCGACCCCGGCGAGACGACAACGGCGAGCCGGGACCTCAGCGGATTCACGAGAATCGAAATCAACGGCAGTTGGAGCGTCGCCGCCACCCGGGGAGACGAGTGGCAGGTGGAGCTGTCCTATCCGGAAAACCATGCGGGTGAAATCGACGTATCGGTCAGGGGCGAACGATTGAGCCTGGACGGTGCCGGGATGCGATCCTTTTTCGGCCGGTCAGATGCGCGGTTCTCGGCGGACATCGTCATGCCGGCGCTGGTGGCACTTGAGGCTGCCGGCAGCAGCCGCGTGACGCTTGCGGGCTTTGAAGGCGAACGGCTCACGATCGACGCCGCCGGCGCGAACCGGATTACCGGCGAAGACGGCCGCTACGGCGAACTGGAACTGTCGGTCGCGGGCGCCAACGACCTTCAGCTCGCCGGCTTCGCTTTCACCGATGCGGACGTCGAGCTTGCGGGCGCCTCCAACCTGACGCTGACCATGGACGGCGGCGAATTGACCGGCGGCCTGGCCGGCGCCGGGAAAATCGAATACTTCGGCACGGTCTCGCGGGAAGATATCGACGTCGCCGGATTCGGTTCGGTGGGACCGGCGGAACTCTAGTCCCCGGGCGCGCCTTCCGTGCCCCCGCCCCGGGGCATGTCCAGACGCCCTTCCACGTGGGAGAGCCGCTGCGCGACCTCGGACAGGTCCGACTGCACGGCATCCAGGCGCGAATTGATCGCCGCGTGGTCTTCCCGCATGTCCGAACGCAGGCCGTCGACCTGGGCTTCCAGCCCGTCGATGCGGCTGTCCATCCGGTCGAAGCGGGCGTCCAGCCGGTCGATGAGGGCGTTCGTGGTGCCGCTCTGGAACACCATGATCGTCACCAGGAGCATCCCCATTCCGATCACCGCGCCGACGTTGATCCGTGTATCCGACTTCATTGCCCACCATCACCCCGGGACCGCCCGGAACGCAAGGCCATTGTGGCACACCCCGCGGCTGAATCAGATGCCCGAATCTGTCGGTTTCATCCATAAATCGATCGTTTCCGATCACGTGCTCTCCCGGAGAGTCAGAATCTGTTCGTTCAGGGAACGGTATGCGGCCCGCTCTTCCTGCGAGAGCTCTCCGGCCAGCAGATTGACGTGTTCGTAGGGGTCCTCCCGCAAATCGTAGAACTCTTCCTCGCCCCGGAACCGGACCAGCTTGTAGCGCCGATCGCGCATCGCATGATCGCCACTCGCCACGCCGGCAAGACCATCGTCGAAACGGTCGGCATAGAGCCAGTCCCGGCGGGATGGGGCGTCGGGGTTCGACAACGAGTACAGGAAACTCACTGAATCGTGAGTCACGTCATCCGGTACGGCCTCTGCCGGATCGATCCCGGCCATTTCCATGATGGTGACGAACAGATCCGTCGAGTTGACCAGGGCCTCGGACACGGCTCCGCGGGCAACGCCCGGCCCCGAGACGATGAACGGCACGTTGACGCCGCCCTCGTAGACTGCGTTCTTCGCCCGCCCCCGCCGGAACGGTGGACCCACATGGCTGTTGGGCGTTCCGTTGTCCCCCAGGAACAGGACGTACGTGTTGTCGCGAACGGCGGGGTCCAGGGATGCCAGAATCCGTCCGATCTGCGTATCCATGGCCTCGATCATTGCCGCGAAGTAGGCGGCCATCCTGTCGTCGGGGACGGATCCGGGGTCCAGGTGCGAGTAATCCGACTGCCAGGTCTCTGCGGGCGGCAGATGCAGTGGCACATGCGGAAGATTGAATGCGAACCACATGAACCATGGATCGTCGCCCTGCGCCCCGATCCACCGGATCGCGTCGTCCGCCTTGTCGACGGGCGCATAACCGGTCTCTCCGCTGACCTCGCCGTCAACGACCTTGATCCAGGTGTAATAGGACGCGTGTTCCCCCAGGATCAGCCCCGAGAAATGGTCGAACCCCACCAGATTGGGATGGTCGATCCACCCATTGTGGCCATCGGCCAGGTGCCACTTGCCGATGGCTGCGGTCGAGTACCCCAGATCGGGATTGGCATTGAACGCCATGGGCAGGCTGAACTCTTCGAGCCGCAGGTACACAGGCACCTCAGACTCGGGCCTGACCGGAATCGGACGCTCGAAAGGTGCCCAATCGGGTTTCGCCGGGGGTTCGGGCATGGGTGGACCGTGCGCGATGGGCCGGCCCACACCGGTCCGGAAACCGTAGCGGCCCGTGAGCAGGGTCGCGCGGGTGGGCGAGCAGATCGGCTGCGACCAGAAATTCGTGTAGCGCACGCCCTGGCTTGCCAGTTCGTCCAGGGAGGCCGTGGTCGGCGGGTTCTCCCCTACACCGTACGAGGCCAGAGTTTCCACACCCATGTCGTCGCCGATCAGAAGCAGAATGTTCGGCGCCGCGTACAGCCCGCCGGACAGAACCAGGGCCGGGAGCAGGACGATTGCCGACCGCCGGATTTTTTTCTTCATGGCCATGGGATTCCTACGGGTGTTTGTATACGACTCCGCCCTTCATCACGAACTCGACCCGTTCGAGGACGCTGACATCTTCGTACGGGTTTCCGGAGACCGCGACCAGGTCCGCCTGAAGCCCTTTGGCGATCCGGCCCACCTGGTCCCCGATCCCCAACAGGTCCGCCGCATTGACGGTTGCCGCCCGGATCGCTTCGGCGGGCGTCATCCCGAACCGCACCATGCGCGAAAATTGTCGGGCGTTGTCGCCGTGCGGGTACACCGCGCTGTCGGTGCCGAATACCATTTCGACGCCCGCCGCATGCGCCTGCCTGAAGCTCTCCCGCTGGATCTGCCCGACTTCGCGCTCCTTGTCCAGAGACTCCGGCAGTACGCCATTCGCTTCACCTTCCGTGAGAATGTGCTCGGTGACGTAGATGTCCATGACGAAGCGCGTGCCTCGCTCCCTGGCCAGTTCGATCAATTCATCGGTCAGGAAACTGGCATGTTCGATCGAGTCGGCGCCGGCCAGGATCGCGTTGCGGATGCCCGCCGTGCCATGGGCATGGACCGCAACCTTGCGTCCATGCAAATGCGCTTCGTCCACCAGCGCCTCCATTTCCTCCAGCGTGTACTGAACCGCGTCGAGCCGGGTTCCGGCCGAAAGGACCCCGCCCGTCGAGCACGTCTTGATCAGGTCCACCCCGAACTTCACGTTCTGTCGAACCATCTGCCGGATGGCCCATGGACCATCGGCGACGCCAGTCCGCGTGACATCGTATTCGTGCGGCAACAGGTTATTGTCGCTGCAATGCCCGCCGGTGATCCCTATGGGCGGACCCGAAACCAGCATTCTCGGGCCGGGCACTTCCCCGGCGGCGATCGCGTCCCGGAGCGCAACGTCCGCGTATCCCGGGGCGCCTACGTTGCGGACTGTCGTGAATCCGGCTTGCAAGGTAATCGCCGCGTTCTTGACCCCGTTGATCGTCGCTTCGGGAAGGGACACTACCAGGGCGTTCAATCCATGATCGTCCGAATCGCTCAACAAGTGAGTATGGGCGTCGATCAGGCCGGGGAGAACGGTGTAGCCCGAGAGATCGATGAATTCGGCATCCGCTGGAATCGGCGCACCGGTTGACGGAGTCACGGCGGCAATCGCGCCATCCTCTATGGCGATGATCCGGTCGTCGAGAATCTCTCCCGCCGCAACGTCGATGATCGCACCGGCACGGATATACGTATTCGGCTCCGCATTGCAGACCTGGCCAACCAGCAATCCAATCGCGAGAATTCCCGAGTTGCGCGGCAAATCCAGCATTCGAGTCAACCCAAAGAGTGATGAGCCATTGTCATTGTGGCTTGCATGTTGCATGCGATACAAGCGGCTGCATGTGCGGCGCAGGCTTGGCAACCGACCGCGCGCGGACGGCAATGCACTATTTGCCCTTGGGGGCATGGACCAGCGAATCGCAAAACTGGCGTTTGTGCGTAGTTTTGAGGATTCCGGCAGACACGTTTATCTGCGAATATTTTCCGCCCCCTCCGAGAACATCCGTGCTGAAGACGGCCGGAATATGGCGGGAATCGCCGGGGTCGCCGGGCGGTTCTTGTAGGGAGGCCGACAACAAGGCGTATACTTGCACAGGCGCTCACGCATGAAGACTCAGGTCGAACAAATCGCGAAAATGTCCCACACTCTCGAAAGCGCAGGATTCAACAGACCGCAGTCGAACGCGGTGATCGAATCCGTGGCGCTGGCGATGGAGACCTTTGCGGTCACGCCGGAAATTCTGGATGAGCGCATCGACGGGCTCAGGAAGGAAATGAACGCGCAATTCGCCGCACAGGGCGAGGAGATCAAGGACCTCCGCAAGTCCGTGAACCGGCTCGAACAGAACATGCTCGAAATTCAGCGAAGCATGCTCGAGTTTCAGCAAACCATGGCCGGCTTTCAGCAAGACATGGTCGGCTTTCAGCAAGACATGGTCGGCTTTCAGCAAGACATGCTTGGATTTCAGCGCGGCACGATACGCTACATGCTGGCATTCCTGGTGCTCATGCTCGGCGCGGTCGTGGGCATGTTCGGAGCCATGTTCAGCCAGCTATTCCTACCGTAGAGACAGATCGGTTCACCATCGCTTGATACACTGACATCGCTATCTCTCCCACTACGTTCACCGGTCGCGTCAGCAGCATCGCCACCATCTCGGCGTGACCTATACTCCCACCATGGAGTATAGACCGCTAGCAGACCGGATGCGGCCCCGGAACCTGGCCGAGATGGTCGGCCAATCCCATGTCCTCGGAGGGGGCCAGCCGCTGCGGGCGCTGCTCGAAGGCCATGGACTGCATTCGTTGATCCTGTGGGGACCGCCGGGTACCGGCAAGACGACCCTGGCACGGCTGGTTGCGACCGCCTTTGACGCGCAGTTCATCGGACTGTCCGCAGTCCTTGCGGGCGTCAGGGACGTCCGCTCGGCCGTCGAGCAGGCGCGGCTGGTCCGTTCGAACGACGGTCAGGCAACGGTGCTTTTTCTCGATGAGGTCCACCGATTCAACAAGGCGCAGCAGGATGCGTTTCTGCCCTTTGTGGAGGACGGGACGCTGGTCTTCATCGGCGCCACCACCGAGAACCCGTCATTTGCCCTGAACAATGCGCTGTTGTCGCGCGCCCGCACGTATGTGCTCAAACCGCTCGATGCCGGGGATATCCAGAAACTGCTGCATCGCGCGTTGGAAGACCCCGAACGCGGTCTCGGGAAGGCGCGGCTCAAGGCGGCGCCGGAACTGATCCAGCGACTCGCGGATTCGGCGGATGGCGACGCTCGCCGCGGATACAACCTGCTGGAACTGGCCGCCGAACTGAGCGAGCAGATCAATGGCCGCGCCACACTGACGCCCGGCGCAATAGACTCCGTGCTCCAGGGCAGCTACCGACGCTTCGACAGGCAGGGCGACGTCTTCTACGACCAGATTTCAGCGCTGCACAAGTCGGTTCGCGGCTCGGATCCGGATGCGGCGCTTTACTGGTTGGTACGAATGCTGGACGGCGGCTGCGACCCCCTGTATATCGCGCGTCGACTGGTCCGCATGGCCACGGAGGACATCGGCAACGCCGACCCGCGCGCGTTGCGCCTGGCGCTGGATGCCTCGGAGAGCTATGAGCGCCTGGGCAGTCCCGAAGGCGAACTGGCGCTCGCGCAGGCGACGGTTTTTCTCGCCTGTGCGGCCAAGAGCAACGCCGTGACCAAGGCGATGTCGGCGGCCGGACGGGACGTCAAACGGTACGGCTCGCTGGACGTTCCGCCGCACCTGCGCAACGCGCCCACCAAACTGATGAAGGAACTCGGGCACGGCGAAGGGTACCGCTATTCACACGACGAAGAAGACGCCTTCTCGGCAGGGCAGACCTATTTTCCAGAAGGCATGCCGGAACCGACCTACTATCGGCCCGTCGATCGAGGTCTGGAACAAAGGATCGCGGAGAAACTCAATCGCCTGCGCCGCTTGAGCCGGAAGGCACGGGGACGCGATTCGACCGGTTAACCTGGCTGCCGGCTACCCTGGCTGCCGGCTACCCTGGCTGCCGGCTAACCTGGCTGCCGGCTAACCTGGCTGCCGGCTAACCTGGCTGCCGGTCGGCAGAATCGTGCCGTGCAGCGAGGACTCGCTCCCGCGTAAACGGCGCGCGCCTGATCCGCAGCCCGGTAGCATCGAAGACCGCGTTGGCGATGGCCGGGGGCACGGTGCGGGTTGAAGGTTCCCCGGCGCCATAGGGCGGCAGGTCCGGCTGGTTGACCAGCACGATGTCGATTTCCTCCGGCGCATCCACCATTTCGAGGATCGGGTAGCTGGTCCAGTCAACGCTGGTCACCCGTTCCGGCGTGAACTGAACCTCTTCGTGAAGCGTGCGGCTGACGGCGTGGATGATGTTGCCTTCGATGGTCCGCCGCAACCACAGCGGGTTTACGACGATTCCCTGGTCGGAGGCGACGACGAAGCGGCGCCGCCATCCGGCAGATACCGCAGGCGAAACTCGACGGGATCGGCCCCGGCAGCCACGGCCATCTCGTCCATGAAGCATTCGCTGGCAAAGTGATTCTGCGGGCCCAGCGGATCGCGCAGATGCGCCTTACGCAACGGCGATGCACGCTCCAACAACGGCGCGATGGTCTGCCAGTAGCGCACGTTGACCGGAAACTCGTAGCGGTCGCCCGGGTTGGAGAGCCGGTGCACCGAGGCGTTGGGCCAACCCAGCAGCGCACCTGCGTAACTGTAACTCGGGTTGCTCTCGATACTCTCCACGTCGCCCGCGGAGAATCGGTATTCGAGTACTTGTTACCGGCCCTGGACAGAAATTCGCGTCAGCCCCGCCATGTAGGGACGCAATACATCGGGAACGATAACAGAGCCGTCCGCCTGCTGAAAATTTTCCACCACCGCGATGAGTGCGCGGCCGGCGGCGACCCCCGAGCCGTTCAGGGTATGCACGAGTTCCGGTTTGCCGGTGTCCGGGTTGCGCCACCGTGCGTGCATGCGCCGCGCCTGGAAAGCGCCGCAATTGCTGCATGAGGAGATCTCGCGGTAACGGTCCTGGCCGGGCAGCCAGACTTCCAGATCGTAGGTCTTGCCTGCGCTGAAGCCCGTATCCCCCGCGCACAGGATCACCTTCCGATAAGGCAGTTCCAACCGCTGGAGAATGATTTCCGCATGACCGGTCAGCTCTTGCAGCGCCCGGTCGGAGTCTGCGGGCGCCACTACGTGCACCAGTTCCACCTTCTCGAACTGGTGCTGGCGAATCATGCCGCGCGTGTCCTGCCCATAAGACCCGGCTTCGGACCGGAAGCACGGCGTATGGGCTGTCAGCCTCATGGGCAATTGCCCGGCCGCCAGGATTTCGTCGCGCACCAGGTTGGTGAGGGGCACTTCGGCGGTGGGAACGAGGCGCAGATCGCGTTCGCCGTCGACGGAGAAGAGATCTTCGCCGAACTTCGGCAACTGCCCCGTTCCGAACAACGCGTCGTCCTTGACCAGGTATGGGACGTAGCACTCCGTGTAATCGTGCTCGCGAATGTGAACGTCCAGCATGAACTGGATCAACGCCCGGTGCAGCCGGGCCAGACCACCTTTCAGGACCGAAAACCGGCTTCCGGACAGCTTGGCCGCCCCTTCGAAGTCCATGAGTCCGAGCCCTTCCCCAAGCGCGACGTGGTCCTTCGGCTCGAAGTCGAATGACGGTGGTTCACCCCACTCGAGCACCAGGGCGTTGGACGTCTCGTCGGCTCCGTCGGGCACGGTGTCATGGAGCAGGTTGGGCAATCCGGCGAGAAAGCCGCTCAGTTCCTCCTGCAGGGCGTGCAGGTCCGCTTCCGCCTTGGTCAGCGCGTCGCCGAGTTCCCTTACCTGCAATCTGAGCGGTTCGATGTCCTCGCCTGCAGCTTTCGCGCGGCCGATGCCCCATGAACGCTCGTTACGCTCGTGACGCAGTTTCTCCACACGGACCTGGAGCGACTTGCGCCTGTCTTCCAACTCCTGGTAGTGACGGCGGTCGAGCACAAACCCCCGCCGCGCCAGATTCCTGGCGACAGATTCAAGATCGGTACGCAATTCTTTCGGGTCCAGCATGCCTGGCTCAGTCCGGGGTCGGGTAAGGGCCGCAACCCTCCATCAACTCACCGCGTATTGTCAACCGGCTCGCCGATGACGTCCGTACCCGCAGGAGGTTCGAACTGGAAGAACTCATCCTCGATGTCCCCGTTTAAAGCCACATTTTGAAACACGATGGACGTCACCTGGCCCAGTGCATCGACCAGCACCAGCGCAAAGAGTTCACCGGTGTCAAACCCCAGTTGAACGGAGCGAAAGTCCGCACCCTGCTCTCTCGGCGCGAGTGAAATCCAGACGATCTCCCCATCTGTTGAACTCTCCGTGATCTCGAACCCGTCGCGAACCCGGCCGTCGCCGCTCAGCAACATGGCCGGCGACGAAGCGATGGCGCCCTCCAGCGGGCTGACCGTCACCTGCGCGAGTTCCACATCATGGATCCACAGGTTCTCGGCATCCGCCACCACCTGCTGCTCGAACGGTTCCGCATAGGTCCACAGGAACCGGTTCGGCCGCTTGAGGGAAAACGTGCCCGAAGCCGCTTCGACCAGGTTCCCTTCGCCGTCCAGCAACTCCTGGCCGAAATCGGCCTGCAGCGTGCGGGTCTCCTCGATGAAACGGTCCAGCACGCCGGATCCGTTGCCGTCCGCTTCGGCCGCGCCGACCTCCGGCGCCCGTTCCGGCGACTCCTGGGGTTGCGCCGCCATCGGCGCCAGGACCGCCACCGCCACGATCGCCGCCGCCAGAACACCCCGCGTCACCGCCAGAGCACCCCGCACCGCCGCCACAACGCCCCGCACCGCCGCCAGAACGCCCCGCGCCGCCGCCAGAACACGCCGCGTCACGGCCAGTGCGAACGCCATCGCCCGCTTCACAACCTGCTCCGGGCCGTACCGATCAGTCGTCAAGGGACGGCGGGGGCGGCGCCAGGACCTCGCGGGTCCCGTTGGGCTGCAGAGCGCCCACGATACCCACCTCTTCCATGGTCTCGACGATTCGCGCGGCACGGTTGTAGCCGATCTTGAGCCGGCGCTGGACGCTGGATATGGACGCCTTGCGCGACTCGGTGACGATCCGCACCGCCTCGTCGTAGAGCGCGTCCTCCTCTCCATCCAACCCGCCACGCTGTACGGGATCGATCCCCGGAATCGACTCCGGCGGACCCGCCAGCACATCGTCGGCGAAATCGGGCGCTCCCGAGGCACGCAGGTTGCTGACCACCGCGTGGACTTCGTGGTCGTCCACGAAGGCGCCGTGGACCCGCGTCGGCGTGGACGTGCCCGGCGGCAGGTACAGCATGTCGCCGTGCCCGAGCAGGTGCTCCGCGCCGATCTGGTCGAGAATCGTGCGCGAATCCACCTTGGCGGACACCTGGAACGCGATGCGGCTGGGGATGTTGGCCTTTATGAGCCCCGTGATCACGTCCACCGACGGTCGCTGGGTGGCGATGATCATGTGGATCCCCGACGCACGCGCCTTCTGGGCGAGCCTGGCGATGAGTTCCTCCACCTTCTTGCCCACCAGCATCATCATGTCGGCGAGTTCGTCGATGACGACGACCACGTACGGCAAGGGTTCCAGGTGCGGAACGTCCTCTTCCGGCGTCCCGGCCTCGACGGTGGGATCCGGGATCGGACGGCCCTTGGACAGCGCCGCGCTCGCCTGGCGGTTGTAGCTGGAGAGGTGGCGCACCTTCAGCGCCGCCATCAGCGTGTAGCGGCGCTCCATTTCCGCCACGCACCAGCGCAACGCGTTGGCGGCCTCGTTCATGTCGGTCACCACCGGCGCGAGCAAGTGGGGAATGCCCTCGTACACCGACAGCTCCAGCATCTTCGGATCGATCAGGATCAGCCGCACGTGCTCCGGCCGGGACTTGTAGAGCAGGCTCAGCACCATGGCGTTGAGCGCCACGGACTTGCCCGAGCCGGTAGTGCCGGCTATCAGCAGGTGGGGCATCTTGCCGAGATCGGTCACCACCGGCTGCCCGCCGATGTCCTTGCCGAGCGCAAGCGTCAGCGGCGATTTCAGCTTTTCGTAGGTCTCGGACTTGAGGATCTCGCCCAGCGTGACCAGTTCCCGGACTTCGTTGGGAATCTCAAGGCCCACAAAGGGCTTGCCGGGAATCACCTCGACGACCCGGACGCTGACGGTGGACAGCGAACGCGCCAGGTCCTTGGCGAGGTTGCTGATCTGGCTGACCTTCACCCCCGGCGCCGGCTTGAGTTCGAAGCGCGTCACCACGGGGCCCGGGTGCACGGAGACAACTTCCACGTCGATGCCGAAATCGCTCAGCTTCAACTCCACCAGGCGCGACATGGCCTCCAGCGCCTCTTCGGAATACCCCCCCTCACGCGGCGGGGCGTCGTCAAGGAGCGACAGTGGCGGCGGCTCGCCGGTTGGAACCGAATCGAACAGCGGCACCTGCTTCTCGCGCTCCACCCGCGCGCCGGCCGGCGGTGCGGCGAACGTCGGTTCGATCCGCGGTTCCGCGCGTTTTCGCTTGGCGCGGCGGGTCTTCTTCACCACGCGGCGGCGCTGCCGCTTGACCTTGCGGCCCTTGCTGCGCACGCCCATCTGCTTGAACAACGCGCGGCTTCCGGCCGCGCCGGCAAGTACGCCGCGGCCGACCGTATCCATGACGGTAAGCCACGACACGCCCGTGGCAAGCGAGATGGATACGGTCCACAACACGAGCAGCAGCACAGTCGCGCCCAGGTGGCCCAGCACCTGCTCCAGCCCGGTCCCGACAAGCTGGCCCAGAATGCCGCCGGCCGTCGCGCGCATGTCCGGAGCGAAGACATGCAGCGTCGCCAGCCCGCAACTGGTGGCCAGCAGCAGCACGAACCCTCCCGAGCGCCACCAGACGACCGGCCGCGACCGGGCCTTGTCCCGCTTCCTCGACCGGAAAATCAGCAAGCCCGCCAGGAAAACCAGCGCGGGAAATAGGTAGGCGGGTTGCCCGAAGAGCAGATAGGCCAGGTCGGCGAAGAACGCGCCGGCCGGCCCCACCCGGTTACTGACCGCCTGGGAGCCGCCGGCCACGCTGAAGGCGGGGTCGGCCGGGTCGTAAGTGACGAGCGCCAGGAATAGAATGATGGCCAGACCGGACAGAACCCAAAGTGCAGATTCCCGAAGCCCGCGGATTCGCGGACGCAACGCGGATGGCGACACATCGCTGACTTTGGATCTGCTCAAGTTTTGCCCGAAACTAACAATGCCCGACGCCGCATATCGGGTCGGCGCCACCCAGGTTTGCCCCGGGGTGACGCTGCGAGTGAGTATACAGCCAACGCGGCCCACGAAACCATGATTGACGGGAAATGACGCTACGAGTCCGGCAGCACGACAGCATCCTGGATGTCGATCCGGCCGCGTGGAACGCGCTCGCCGCGGACTCCCCGTTCCTGCGTCACGAGTTCCTGAGCGCGCTGGAAAACGCCGGATGCGTGGGACCCAGGACCGCCTGGCATCCCGCCTACCTGACCGCGTCGGACGAAACCGCCCGACTGGTGGGCGCCCTGCCCCTCTACATCAAGTACGACTCCCGCGGCGAATTCGTATTTGACTGGAGCTGGGCGGCTGCCTACGAGCAGGCCGGGGTAGCCTACTATCCGAAGCTCGTTTCCGCGGTGCCCTTCACGCCGGCGACAGGCCGGCGCCTGCTCGTCGACGCGGACTCGGACTTCGAGCCGGTCGCGGAGCAACTCCTGGTTGCGGCGCGGAACCTGGGCTCGAAAATCCGCGCCTCGTCGCTTCACGTCCTGTTTCCCACCAACGTCGAACAGCAGTTTCTCGGCGGTGAGGGGCTGATGTCGCGCAAGAGCTGCCAATTCCACTGGCATAACGACGGCTACGCGTCATTCGATGACTTCCTCGAACGCCTTACCTCGATGAAACGGAAAAAGGTGCGCCGCGAGAGACGGCGTATCGCCGAAGCCAACGTCACGTTCGAGCATCTGCGCGGCGACGAACCCGGCCGCGAGGACTGGAACGCGGTCTACGAGTACTACGCGCACACGTTTCTGCGCCGGGGCCGCGCCCCCTATCTCAACCGCGAGTTCTTCGCGGAGGTCGCGCGCACCATGCCGGAGAGCCTGGTGATCGTCCTCGCGCGATTCGGCGAGCGGCCCATCGCCACGGCCATCTGTTTCCGCAGTGACGACACCCTCTATGGCCGCTACTGGGGAAGCCTGGCCGACTTCCACAGCCTCCACTTCGAGGCCTGCTACTACCAGGGCATCGACTACTGCATCCGTGAGGGACTGAGCCTGTTCGAACCGGGTACCCAGGGCGAGCACAAGCTCAGCCGCGGTTTCACGCCCACGTCAACGTGGTCCAGCCACTGGATTGCCAACCCCGGGTTTGCGCGGGCGATCGGGCGCTTCCTCGACCAGGAACATGACCACGTCAACGCCTACATGCGCGAGTTGGCCGGCCATACGCCGTACCGAAAGGACCAGCCCGAGCCGGGTCCCGCGAGAACCCTCCCGTCGCTGCGGCAGAGTTCGCTGTGAGCGGGATCTACTGGTTGCCGGTCGCCGGCGACCCTGCGGGCTTTCCGCCCGCCCGGCATGCCCTGCGGGAACCCGACGGGCTGCTCGCCGCCGGCGGCGACCTGCGGCCCGAGCGGCTTCTTTCCGCCTACGTCAGGGGCATTTTTCCCTGGTACGACGAGGGCCAGCCCATCCTGTGGTGGTCGCCGGACCCGCGCGCCGTGCTGTGGCCGGACGACCTCCACGTCTCCCGGCGCCTGGCCCGGTCGCTGCGCGGGACGGACCTGCGATTCAGCGCCGACAGCGCCTTCGACGCCGTGATCGAGGGCTGCGCGGCGCCGCGCCCAGGGTCATCGGGGACATGGATCACCCGGGACATGATCGGTGCGTACGGGTGCCTGCACGAGATGGGCTGGGCGCACTCCTTCGAAAGCTGGCTCGGCGACGACCTGGCGGCGGGCCTCTACGGGATCGCCATCGGGCGGGTCTTCTTTGCCGAATCCATGTTCACGCGCGTCGACAACGCCTCCAAGGCGGTGTTGATCGAAGCGGTCAGGTATCTGAGGTCGCGGTCGTTCGAACTCATCGACTGCCAGGTCCGGTCGGAGCACCTGCGATCGCTGGGCGCCACGACGCTGCCCCGCGGGGAATTCCTCCTGCAGTTGCGGCGGCTGTGCGTCCCGGCCGGCGAGCCGAACAACTGGCGGCGCGATCATGAGCGATTTTCGCGCCGGGCATCCCGGCGGTGCGGCGGGTGAATCGTTCATGAAGAGATCTCCATCGCATGGCCGATTGCATGTCAATTGCAAGTACGATCTCGTGTGAATCGCATGCACAATCCTGTGCGAAATGCATTGACGATCTCGCGCGAAATGCATTGACGATCTCGCGCGAATTGCATTGCGGGCGTATTCCCGTCTATGCAACAATCGTGCGCCGCAACACGAGCAGCGCAACACAGATGCCGAAAGAGGAAGCCATACAAATGGAGGGGCTGGTCACCGAGACCCTGCCCAACACCACGTTTCGCGTCGAATTGCAGAATGGACACATCATCACCGCGCACATCTCGGGGAAGATGCGCAAGAACTACATCCGCATCCTGAAGGGCGACGCGGTGACCGTCGAGCTCACGCCCTACGATCTCAGCAAGGGACGCATCGTTTACCGGGCTCGCTAGATGCCGGGCCGCTGCCTGTTCCGAAGCCGCGCCAGGCATGTCGCGGGCCACTGATTCCGGATCTCATGCCGAGGCCGGATTTTGCAAGAGACAGACGCAATGACCTCTGATTCGATACCTCAAAGCAACGGCACCGGAGGCATCCTCGGCTGGATCGAGCGTGGCGGCAATCGGCTGCCCGATCCGGTGGTGATCTTCCTGTACTGCATCCTGATCGTCATCGCGATCAGCGTGATCGCCGCCGCCACCGGCGCCTTCGCCCTGCACCCGACCCAGGCCGACGCAGCCGGCAACGCCCTGGTGATCCGGGCAGAAAGCCTGCTGTCGGCGGACAACCTGCGGCGCCTGCTGGTGGAAATGCCGGTGACCTTTACCAGTTTCCACCCCCTGGGCTATGTCCTGGTCGTCATGCTGGGCGCCGGCGTCGCGGAGCGCTCGGGCCTGCTGGGCACGGCCATGAGCGCAGCGGTGAGCAATGTGCCGAAGTTGCTGTTGACGCCGGCGGTTGCGCTGGTCGGCATGCTCGGCAACCTGGCGGCGGATGCCGCCTATGTGGTGCTCATCCCGCTGGCGGGCGTGATCTTCCACGCCGCCGGCCGCCACCCCGTAGCCGGCATCGCCGCCGCGTTCGCCGGGGTCTCCGGCGGCTTTTCCGCCAATCTCCTGCCGGGCCAGCTCGATGCGCTGCTGTTCGGCATCACCGAAGCCGCGGCCGAGACCATCCTGCCGAGCTGGGATGCGAATATCGCCGGCAATTTCTGGTTCATCGTCGCCATGACGCTGGTGTTTCTGCCGATCATCTGGTACATCACCGACCGCGTCATCGAGCCGCGCATGGGTACGTACGGCGGGGCCGGCCTGCCGGGCGGCAGCCGCGGCGACGGCGAAGCGCTCCGAACCGGTGCCGGAGCCAACAACGAATCCGGCGGTGACGGCGACGCACTTCAAACCGGCGCCGGAAACAACGATAAATCCGACGTGAACGCCGACGCCGAGCATCTCGATGACGCAGACACGGGCGTCGATGCCCCCGAGCGTCGGGGACTGATTCGGGCCGGCTGGGCCGTCCTCGGCGTGGTGGCGATCTGGGTATTCCTGTGCATCGGCCCCGGCACCCCGCTGATCGACGAATCCGCTCCCGTCGAGGCGCGCTTCACGCCCCTGTTCCAATCCCTGGTGGCCGGGTTCTGCGTGGTCTTCCTGGCGGCGGGGTGGGCCTACGGGACCGCCGCGGGCACCGTCAGGACCCACCGCGACCTGATCGACATGATGAAGGGCGCGATGGGCGACATGGCCTACTACCTCGTGCTGGCATTCGCCGCGGCGCACTTCGTGGCCATGTTCAACTGGTCGAACCTGGGCCTGATCTTCGCGATCCATGGCGCGGCCGTGCTGGAAAGCTCGAACATGCCCGACACGCTGCTCGTGGCCTCCATCATCCTGTTCGGCGCCGTGCTCAATCTCTTCATCGGCTCGGCCAGCGCCAAGTGGGCGCTGCTGGCGCCGGTGCTGGTGCCCATGCTGATGCTGGTGGGCATCTCGCCCGAGATGACCACGGCGGCCTACCGCGTCGGCGACAGCGCCACCAACATCATAACGCCGCTGATGCCCTACCTGCCGCTGGTGCTGGTGTTCGCCCAGCGCTGGCAGAAGGACTTCGGCCTCGGCAGCCTGGTGGCGACGATGCTGCCCTATTCCATGTTCCTTCTGCTGGCGGGTCTGATACTGACGATCCTGTGGGTGTTCCTGGGACTGCCGCTCGGGCCCGCCGCCCCGGTTTCATTCACCATGCCCTGAATCGGGCGCATCCCTGCATCGCGTGACAATCGTCGCGAGTTGCCAACCTGTCAAATAATCGGTATTCCCCGCTGTCGGACAGCGGCCTTCGCGCAGGCTCAGACCTCCGGTACGTGCTCCAGTTCCCGTACCGTCGGTTCCGGGATCAGCACGAGGCTGTCACCGTCGCTGTCCACGTCCACGCGCACATGGCCCCCGTCCCTCAGGCGGCCGAAGAGCAGTTCCTCGGCCAGGGGCCGCTTGATGTGCTCCTGGATGACCCGCGCCATGGGGCGGGCGCCCATCTTCTCGTCGTAGCCCTTGCGCGCGATCCAGTCCCGGGCGGCAGGTTCCAGTTCGATGGTGACTTCGTTCTTGTCCAACTGCGCCTCGAGTTCCACGATGAGCTTGTCCACGACACGGGCGATGGAAACCTCATCCAGTGCGTCGAACTTGATGATGGCGTCCAGCCGGTTGCGGAATTCCGGTGAGAACATCCGCTTGATCACTTCCATGGCGTCGCTGGAATGGTCCTGCTTGGTGAAACCGACGGAGGCGCGGCTCGCTTCCTGGGCGCCCGCGTTGGTGGTCATGACGATGATGACGTTGTGGAAGTCGGCCTTGCGGCCGTTGTTGTCCGTGAGGATTCCGTGGTCCATGACCTGCAGCAGCAGGTTGAAGACCTCCGGATGGGCCTTCTCGATCTCGTCCATCAACAGCACGCAGTGCGGGTTTTTCGTGATGGCTTCAGTGAGCAGGCCACCCTGATCGAAGCCCACATAGCCGGGCGGCGCGCCGATCAAACGGGACACGGTGTGCCGCTCCATGTACTCGGACATGTCGAAGCGCACCAGTTCCACGCCCATGGTCAGGGCCAGTTGCCGGGTCACTTCGGTCTTGCCCACCCCGGTGGGGCCGTAGAACAGGAACGAGCCCACCGGCCGAAGCTCGTCGCCGAGGCCGGACCGCGACATCTTGATGGCGGACGCCAGCGCGCCGATGGCGGCGTCCTGGCCGAAGATGACAAACTTGAGGTCGCGCTCCAGGTGGCTGAGGACGTCGCGGTCGGAAGCTGACACGCTCTTCGGCGGAATCCGGGCCATTTTGGCCACGATGTGCTGGACCCGCTCCACGCTGACGACTTCCTCCCGCTCGGCTTCCGGCATCAGACGAATGCTGGCGCCGGCTTCGTCGATCACGTCGATGGCCTTGTCCGGAAGATGACGGTCGTTGATGTGCCGGCTCGCCAGCTCCGCCGCGGCCTGCAGCGCTTCGTCGACATACTCGACGTCGTGATGTTCCTCGAACCGGCTGCGCAGCCCCTGGAGAATCTCCACGGTTTCCTGAACGGTGGGCTCCACGATGTCGATCTTCTGGAACCGGCGCGCCAGGGCGCGGTCCTTCTCGAACACACCGCGGAACTCCGTGTAGGTGGTCGAACCGATGCACCGGATGTCGCCGTTGGCCAGCACCGGCTTGATCAGGTTGGAGGCGTCCATGACGCCGCCCGACGCCGCCCCGGCGCCGATCACGGTGTGAATCTCGTCGATGAACAGGATCGCTCCGGCTATCTGCCTGAGCTCGTTGACCACGCCCTTGAGGCGCTTCTCGAAATCGCCCCGGTACTTGGTGCCGGCGATGAGCGAGCCCATGTCCAGTGCGTAAATCGTGCTCTCGCTCAGCACTTCCGGTACCCGCTCCTCGACGATGAGCCGCGCCAGGCCCTCCGCCATGGCCGTCTTGCCGACGCCGGCCTCGCCCACGTACAGGGGATTGTTCTTGCGCCGCCTGCACAGGATCTGGATCGTTCGCTCGACCTCGGCTTCCCGGCCGATCAACGGGTCGATCCCCCCGTCGCGGGCCAACTGGTTCAGGTTGGTGGTGAACTGCTCGAGCGGACTGGACTGGGGTGCGTCGTCCTGCCCGTCGGTGCGTTCGCCCGGCCGACCCTCTTCCGGCACGCCGCCCGGAACCCTGGGGACCCCGTGGGCGATGTGCCTGACGACGTCATAACGGGTTATTTCCTGGGATTCCAGCAGGTAGACCGCGTGGGACTGCCGTTCGGCGAATACCGCCACCAGCACGTTGACCGGCGTCACCTCCTTCTTGCCGCTGGATCGCACGTGGGATACCGCACGGCGCAGTGCGCGCTGGAATCCGAGCGTCGGTTGCGTTTCGGTGGATTCGCCTTCCCCGTTGCGCAGGCGAGGCGTCGACTCATCGATGAAGTCCGCCAGTTCTCCCCTGAGCCGGTCCGGATTGCCACCGCAGGCCCGCAGGATCCCGACGACCTCCGGCGAGTCCAGCAGAGCCAGCAACAGGTGCTCGACGGTGAGGAACTCGTGCAGGTCGTCCCGGGCGCCCCGGAACGCCTCGTTCAGGCAGAATTCGAGTTCGCTGGAAAGCATCAGTCCTCTTCCAGTGTGCAGAGTAGCGGATGCTGGTTGCGCTTCGCCAGTTCCGTCACCTGCGCCACCTTGGTTTCCGCAATGTCGTAAGTGTACACGCCGCAAACGCCCTTGCCCTGCGTATGCACCTGCAACATGATTCGAGTTGCGACTGTCCGCTCCAGGGAAAAGACATTCTGCAGCACCTGCACGACGAACTCCATGGGCGTGTAATCGTCGTTGAGCAGGACGACGCGATACAGCGGCGGCTTCTTGAGCTTCGGCTTGCTCTCGGCCGTGGCGAGACCGTGGCCGCCCTCGTCGTCGTATCGATCCGGTTCCTGGGAAATGGCCATGATGGCGATATGCTACACGAACCCGTGGGCAATGGAATCGGCGATACATGCGGCGACAGACCGATTCAATAGCCTGCTGCCGCCTGTCTGCGGACACGCCGGGAGCGGGCGCAACCGCGATGACCAATGGCAGGCATGCGCTGTGAGGGGTACCGATTGTCGCCTTGATCCACCGCGAGGGAAGCGCGTGGAGCATTATCGGGGATCGGCGATGGCCTCGTCCGGGCTGTTTGACGGTCGTCGTCGCCAACCTTGAATATCTCATTGTTGAATGTCTTTTGGTTCGAACCGCTATCCCATGACGCAGATTCGCACAATGAAAAACAAGCCTTGGCAGCCCCCCCTTGTGGTACCTTTACCACAAATCGATGGCTACATGTCCGGCAGACAGGATAGAAAAGGGACGGCAACGATGCGCGGTATTGCAGTTATTCTTGGACTGATTACGGTCTGCGTGTTCTCGGTCGCAATATACCGCGCAGAAATGTCGCGCAAGACGGAAGTTTCTCCAACCCCTGATTCGCGAGCGAGCGAGCCGGAGTCAGGCATTGTAGATTCAGGCGCGATTGGCCAGTCCGATGATCGTACGAATCGTCAAGCTCCACGTGCGCTTGGAAATGCTGAAACAATTCGTCCAGGTCAACCATGGAATATCGACGAATTGCTCGCGTTAAACGCTTCGGGCGACGAGTTGTTTTCGGGCAATGCCGAACTTGCGCAGGTGCAGAGAACGTACTCCACAGCACAGAAGATTTTCGTATTTCCGGATGGGGAAACCATCACCCTCACATACGACGCTTCACCCAACGTCAGTACTGAATGGTTTGAATACTTGGAAGACTTGGAGCAATTGGACGACGGCGTGAGTGCGGATTTCTTCGACCCGCTGAGTGAAGCGGCCAGAAATGGAAACGCCGATGCCGCAACTATGCTTCACCAACAACTCAAGTATTGCACAACTCGCGCTTCCACTCGCGAGCAATTAGATGAAAGGATACAAGCGTTAAGAAATGCCGTAGTAGTGGATGGTCCATCTGTTGAAGATAGGATTGCCGAAGAGGAACAAGGTTACCGGCGTTGTGCGGGTACCAACGCTGAGATGATGGATGAATCATTGGAGCTTCTGCGTTTGGAGGCTGACGCTGGCGATCAAATGAGTGCCTTGATCTACGCAAACGAAATCATGAATTCAGATCCAGAATCTGCCGAACTGTACTTCAGACAGGTGTGGGAAACTGGAGGAACGCATGGCCTCTTTGGATTGTCCAGAATATTCAGCGATAGAGCACATGCCTCATATGAAGACGCAGTCAATGCACATGCATACAATTTTGCATGGTTAGCTGCCAGAATTGCATTATACGATGGTTTACCTGAAGATTTGTTCAAGTACGAGCGAGAAAGACTGTTGATCGAGTGGAAGGAGTTACAGGCGTCCGGTTCATATCCTGTCGTTTTGGACAGCATAAATCGAGCTCATGAAATCATTGCAAGCAACCCGAGGTGTTGCTCTCGCATGTGAAAAGCGATTTGTGTCCACTTACAAGTTAAACCCTAGGAGAAATGAAAATGATTGGAATCAAGGCACTATACACACAGGTAGCATTAGTATGTTTTCTTTGGATTCTTTCTCCATCCAGCGCCAATTCTCAAACATATGGTTGTGCGGAAGACTCCTACAATTTCTACTTGTGCATGGACGGACAACACTCTGATTGGGATGCGTGGAATCCTTATTCTTCGAGTTTTTTCCCGGTAAACATGGGATCTCTTTATGAAATTTGGGGCACTGCAATAAGTGAATTTCATTGTCGCCCGGTAGAATCCCCAACTGATGGTTCCAGGAGGGTTGTGCTGGGATCAATTAAACTAGAACACAAGAGAAGTTTGATACCATTTGTTCCGTACAAGCATTCGACGTATATTGAATGCAGGTCACCACCTCCTCCCCCTCCTCCTCCACCGCCCATGATTGTCTTCAATGAAAGCCCAACGAATCTGGAATTCATGCTCTGCATGATGGCAGTCAGACCGGGTGCGCCGCGGGTAACCATAGGGACATTTCAAGCCGGGGAAGCTGGGGACACATGTGCTTTGGATCCAGGTAGCGGTGTAGACGAGAAAAAGGGCCTGCCTAATGATTTATGAGCAGTAATCCTACTTGGGTAACGGCAGATCGGCGTCAATGCGTGGATGTTCTATCCTCGGTCCAATAGTACCGCCGCTGCACGTTCAAAAGACCGGACCATCGAAGATCATCTGCAATGGAACCAACTCCTGAGTAAAGAACGTGCGATGGATTTTTGACACTACCTCGGGTTGGATGCGGGAAGCGTGGAAACCGCGGTCCAACCGGATCGGCGCTCATTGCCCGATTTCGCCACGCCTGTCGTTCGCCCCGGACTTGTTCCCGTGCGCCGCCCCGCCTACCATTGGCCATCGGCACTGAAAGCCCGTGACTGCGCGGCGTATCCATGGACTTCGCGACTCGACTTCTTCAAGGGCGGCAGATGGACCCGGAGCGCTGGGCCAGGGCCGCCAATCGCTACCTGCCCCCGGCTGTCTGCGCGCTGCTGGTGCTGGCGCTCGCCTGGCAGGCGGCCAGGCTCACGTGGGCCCTGATTCCCGGCGCGCCGGCCGATGCGCCGCCCCCGGTGGTGAGTCCCGTCGCCCCCGAATCGGCGGCGCCGGCGTCCCGGGCCATCGACGTCACCCGGATCATGGACAGCAATCTGTTCGGCGAGGTCGCGATCGAACCGGTGGCGGCGCCGGCGGCGGTCAGCGTGCTGGAGGCGCCGGAGACCACGCTCAACCTGCTGCTGAAGGCCACCGTATCCGACACGCTGGAGAATCGCAGCGGCGCCGCGATCATCGCCAGCGGCCAGGTGGAGAAGACCTATACGGTTTCCGACGTCATCGAGGGGGCCGGCGGGGCGCAACTGCACGCGATCTACAACGACCGGGTGATCCTCAACCGCGCCGGACGGCTTGAAACCCTGAGGCTGCCCACCGAGCGCGCGTCCGGCAACGTGGGTATGGTCTACGCGGCTCCGGTCATGCCGGTCCCCGCCGAGCCGACGCTCAGAAGCGCGATCGGCGACAACGCGGCCCGCATCAACGAGATCGTCCGGGTCGCCGCCCATATCGAGCAGGGTAGAATGGTGGGATTCAGGCTCAATCCGGGCGAGCAGCCCGAGCAATTTGCGGCATTGGGGTTCCAGCCGGGCGATGTGGTGACGGAAATCAACGGTACGGCCATGTCGGATCCCAGCCGCGGACTGCAGGTGTTCGAGAGCCTCGGCGAGAGCACCATGGCCAACGTCACCGTCGTCCGCGACGGCACGCCGCAGGTGCTGACGATCGACACGGCCCAGATCCAAGCGTTTGCGGAAGAACGGTAACCGGTTTCGCCAACGGCCCGCGCTGGCCTGCGCACGGGAGTGTGCGGCTACGAGCCGCGCCCGGCTCACTACAGGTACAAGGAGTGAATTGTTTTCGGCGCGCGAACTTATCCAGGATGTCTACGCGCACGACCTGTGGCCGTGGGAGGTTCGGTACGAAGTCGACGCACGCCGCAATACTTGTACGCCCAGTTCCGAAGGCGGAGGACGCTTGCCATATCCGCAGAGCCACTTGTGCGCCGCACATACCACCCGCCGGCGAGAGGGAGGCAGGCCAGCCTCGCTGTATCCCTGAAACAAGGTAAAATGTGTGCACTCGGTGCAGTTCGCTTAGTGTGCATCGGTGTCGGAAACAAACAGTGCGCAGGAGCCAATCATGGTCAAGGCACATCCGCTCGGATCGAAGCGCTGGCGCATGCCCACGCTTGCGCTCGCGGGGCTTGTAGCGTCCTTTTCGGTCTGGACCCAGGTCCCGGGCCCGCAGATCATGCCCAACTACCGGGAAGCAGACCTGCGCCAGGTCGTGGAGGCGGTGGGCGAGGTCACCGGCCGGAACTTTCTGGTCGACCCCAGGGTGACCGGACAGGTGACATTCCTGTCCTATTCGCCGATGTCGCCCGAGGCGTTCTACGAGGCTTTTCTTGCCACGCTGCAGATCCACGGTTTCATCGCGGTCGAATCCGAAAACGTAATCAGGATCGTTCCCGACGCCACGGCGCGCGTGCATCCCGCACTCACCGACGAGACGGAGGGCGATCGAATCGTCACCCAGGTGGTGCAACTCACCAACGTGGGGGCGGCACAACTCGTGCCGATCCTCCGCCCCCTCATCCCGCAGTACGGGCACCTGGCGGCCCACCCGGGATCCAACACGCTGATCATCGTCGACCGCGGTGCCAACGTGGATCGAATGCTGAACATCATCGGCCGCATGGATCAGGCCTCGGACGAGGAAATCGAAGTGATACGGCTCGAGAACGCCTCGGCCGGCGAAGTGGTCACCATGCTCGGAGCGCTGGAGCAGGGCGCCGCGACCGAGGGCATTCCTCCCATGCAAATCGCCGCGGACGACCGCACCAACAGCATCCTGCTCTCCGGACCCACCGACCGGCGGCTGCGGTACCGGGCGCTGATCGCACACCTGGACACGCCCTCGGGCGAGGCCGGAAATACTCAGGTTCGGTACCTGAATTACGCGAGCGCTGAAGACCTGGCGCAGAACCTTCAGGCGCAATTCGGGAGCGCGGCGGCCGCCGCCGAAGGCGTCCCGCCGGAAAGTATCAGCATCTGGTCCGATGCCGGCACCAATTCGCTGATCATCAATGCCCCGGCGCGCATCATGCAGGACATGAACGCGGTGATCGACCGTCTGGACATCCGCCGGGCGCAGGTGCAGGTGGACGCCATCATCGTGGAGCTCGCGGAGAGCCGGGCGAACGAGCTGGGCGTGACCTGGGGGCTGCAGGGCGCGCAGTCCGACAGCCCGGTCGCCGCGACGAACTTTCCCTCCACGGCGCCGGGCATCGCGCAGCTGGGCGCCGCAGCCACGGCCGCGGCCGGCGATGCAGCCGGCGGCGGAGCGGCGGCGCTGGCCGGGAGCCTGGAGGGCCTGGTCACGGCGGTGGGGCGTATCCGGGACGATGGCACGAGCTGGGCGGCGGTGCTTACGGCGCTTGCCGGCGACGCCTCGACCAACATCATCGCCACGCCCACCATCGTCACCCTGGACAACGAGGAGGCTTCCATCAGCGTCGGCAGCGAGGTGCCCTTCCTCACGGGACAATACTCCGGGGCCACCGGCGCCGCCGGAGGGGTCGGCGTGCTCAACCCCTTCCAGACCATCAACCGCACGCCGGTCGGCACCACATTGACCATTACGCCGCAGATCAACGAGGGTTCCGGCGTGAAACTGCTGATCGAGCAGGAAACTTCCAGCATCAGCCAGGGCGTTCAGGGAGCGGTGGACCTGGTCACGGACCGGCGCGTCATCTCCACCACGGTGTTCGTGGACGACGGCCAGATACTGGTGCTGGGCGGTCTCATCGACGACCAGTTGCGGGAGGTGGAGCAGCGGGTCCCGATGCTCGGGCGAATTCCCGGCGTCGGCGCGCTGTTCCGGTCCCAGTCGACGGAGCTGGAAAAGACCAACCTCATGGTGTTCATCCGCCCGACGATTCTGCGCGACAGCGCCCAGGCGGCGTTTCAGACCGACGCCAAGTACCGGTACATCCGCGATCTGCAACTCCAGCAAGCGAATCGGAGCGTACAATTGATGGGCGACGCGCAACGTCCCATGCTGCCGGAGCCCGAAGCGGCGGAGGCAGTCGAGCCGGCTGCCGAATCCGGCGGCGGCGATGAATCCGGCCCCGAAGCGGGAGACACCGCCGAGACGCCCGGCGAGCAGGACGAACCAGCCGGGTAGCACTTCGGAGGAGGCGCAAATTGGCTGATACGGAGGCATTATCGGAACAGGGTGCGCCTGAGCCCGCGGCCCGCGAGCGCATGCTGCCGTTCGCGTTCGCCAAGCGCCAGGGCGTGCTGCTGCGGTACGAGCGCGGCGAGCACCCCCAGGTTCTCTATCGCCCGGGCGTTTCTCCCCAGTCGCTGGCCGAGGTGCGCCGGTTTGTGGGCGCGAGGGTCGCCTACTCCGGCGTGGATGCGGAGACGTTCGAGACGCAACTTCAGGCGGCCTACGAGAGCGGCGCCGCCATGACCATGATGGAGGGCCTGGACGACGAGACCGACCTGCTCCAGGTGGCGCAGCAGCTCCCGGAACCCTCCGACCTGCTGGAGAGCGACGACGAGGCGCCCATCATTCGCCTCATCAACGCGGTTCTCACCCAGGCGGTGAAGAAGAACGCCTCGGACATTCATATCGAGCCGTACGAGAACCGCCTCGCGGTCCGGTTCCGGATCGACGGCGTGCTGCAGGAGGTCCTGCAGTCGCGCCGCGCCGTGGCGCCCCTGGTGGTCTCGCGCGTCAAGGTCATGGCCAAGCTGGACATCGCCGAGAAGCGCCTTCCCCAGGACGGGCGCATTTCGCTGCGGATCGCGGGGCACGCCGTCGACGTTCGCGTCTCCACGATCCCCTCCGGTCACGGCGAGCGCGTGGTGTTGAGGCTGCTGGACAAGCAGGCCGGGCGCCTGGACCTGGCTCACCTGGGCATGTCCGAACGCGACCAGCGGCGCATGGACGAACTCATTCATCGCCCCCACGGGATCCTCCTGGTCACCGGACCCACCGGGTCCGGCAAGACCACCACGCTCTACGCGGCGCTGGAGCGGATCAACGACCTGACCCGCAACATCCTCACCGTGGAAGACCCCATCGAGTACTACATCGACGGTATCGGCCAGACCCAGGTGAATACCAAGGTGGACATGACCTTCGCCAGGGGGCTCCGGGCCATCCTCCGGCAGGACCCCGATGTGGTCATGGTTGGCGAGATTCGCGATCTCGAAACCGCGGAAATCGCGGTCCAGGCGAGCCTGACGGGACACCTGGTGCTCTCGACCCTGCACACCAACACCGCCGTGGGCGCGGTGACCCGCCTGCGCGACATGGGCGTGGAACCGTTTCTGCTGTCTTCCAGCCTGATCGGCGTGCTGGCGCAGCGGCTGGTCCGGGTGCTGAATCCGGAGACCCGCACGGCGTATACGGCAGGCGACTACGAATGCCAGTACCTCGGCGCCGACCCGCACAATCCTCCGACCCTGTATCGCGCCAGCGAAAACGAGTTCGGCTACCGGGGACGAACCGGCATCTACGAACTCGTGGTGATCGGCGACACCATGCGCACGATGATCCACGAGGGCGCCGGCGAACACGCGCTGGAGAACCAGGCCCGAATCAACGCCCCGAGCATCCGCCAGGACGGCATCCGCAAGGTGCTGGACGGCGAGACCACTCTCGAGGAAGTCCTGCGGGTGACCCGCAGCGACTGACCCGCCGGTTGCCCTCCATACCGCCGGGGTCGACCCGCGTCCGGCCGCGGTCATCTCCTCCGTGGGTTGGGGCAACGGCGAAACCAAGTTTCGAGCGCAGCATGCCGGACCGGAAGCCTGGGAGAGATTCACCGCGATGCTGGCAGCGGGGAAGGAACATCGCGAGCGCACGGGTGAATCCCTCATGGTGTCGCGATACGACATCGTGCCGATCCCGAATCATCTTCGCGGCCACCTGGCCACGAAGTCGGTCATGCACTTCCCGGTGGACACCGCACAGAGCATGTTCGACTTCAGGCCGGTGGACGTCGTCGGCAACATCGCGCCCCGCCCTCTGCTGCTGCTGCACGCGGCGCGCGACTCGGTATGCCCGGCGGAGCAGTCCATCGAGTTGTTCCAGCGCGCGGGACAACCGACGGAACTGCATTTGCTCACCGACGTCGATCACTTCCTCTTCGCGGAGGGCAACGACCGGGTGAGAACGCTGGTCAGGGACTGGCTGGACCGGTATCCGCCGGCTGCGAGCTAATGAAAAAATTGGCCTTGTACTCGACTATCCGAATTGACAGAACAGGGCGATGCACATACCTTCCGATTGTGAAAGAAAAGACCGACTTTCTGGACGAAGTACCCAGAAATGCGCATAACCTTGGACCCGAGTTTCGATCATTATTTGAATGGTAGACGCTTGGCGCGTCGAGCGAGACCGATACGCTGTTTGATTGATATTGGGTAATCACCATGAGCAAGGAATTTTGGGCCATTTTTGGTGTGATCGTCGCGTTCGGTCTGGGCCTTGGCGGACTGATCATCACGAGTCACTCCGGTATCCGTACAGACATGAACTCGAATCAAGCGGAAATACGCGCCGACATCAGAGTGCTACGCTCCTATGTTCTGGATGTTGTCGAGCGAGTCGCCCGCATTGAGGGTCGCCTGGAAATAACCGTCGAGCCCGAAGAAACGGTTCCAGCACAGGACGGTCTACCTATTGACGAAAAATCCTGAGGGAAGGAAAGTCGGGGCGACCGCCCCACGCGTCTCTCCGACGAGCAGTTAAAGCCCAAGCAGTTCTTTTGCCTCGGTCACGACGGAATCCGGCGTATTCAGCGCATCTACCACGATCGACTGCAGTTCGGCCCCTTGCTTCGGCGTCACAGGTGCCCGCATGGAAGTCAGTATCGCCTCTTCGAAATCCTCCCTTTCGAGCATTTCGGCCAGTACCGTGATGACATTGGTCGACGTGATGGCCGAACCGACCCAGCTCAATTCCCGCCCGTCGTACCTGGCCCTGCCGGGTTCCATCAATTGCGCCACGATGATCGCGGGCAGGGAGTAGCCCAGCACCGTGCCGTCCCTGGCGGCGGCCCGGAAGATGTGGTTGGCCATCGTCACACTGCCGCCGCCCGGCATGTTCTGCACGATGACGGACGGTCCGCCCGGTACGAGTTCCTCAAGGAAACCGCCGATGATTCGAGCGGAGGTATCCGTGATGCCGCCCGGACCCGCTCCCACAAGGATCGCGATCGACCGGTTGGCGTAGAAATCGGCTACTTCCTGTGCTTCGACCACGGCGGAGTCCAGTGACAGGGCCACCGCAAGAACGGCCAGAGCGGCGCGTCCGCGGGTTCGAATACGGGGGGCAATCCGGTGTTTCGACTCGATCACCCGGCGACCTTACCCGTGGGCCGGCCTGCCGGCAAGACGCCGGGACACACGCCGCAACTTCCCGATCGGCTCCGTCTCGCTCGCCCTTCCGCCCGTCCCATATTGGCCGATCTTATGGGTTGGCAAAGAAATCGGTATTGGGCAGTCTGTCCGTACGGCGATATAGTGAAGGCCTGCGGCAGAACGAATCCGGCCGGGGATCGGTCTCAGGTAATCGGTCAGCCGCAGGCGTCCACGGGCAGGAGGCGGGCACAATGCAGTCAGGCAGTACAGCGCGGGACGAAAAGACCACACTGTATCCCTATCCCGAGGGGTGGTACTTCGTTGCAACCCGCGAGTCGATCCTCAAGGAAAAACTGCTGGCGAAATCCTGGCTGGGGGTGAAAATCGTTGCGTGGTACGACGGCGACGGGCGCATTTGCGTGGCCGAGGCGGTCTGTCCGCACATGGGCGCCGACCTCCGGCCCGAAGGCGGCGGTACGGTGCGCGACGGCTGCCTCGTCTGCCCGTTTCACGGGTTCGAATTCGACGCCATCGGCCAGTGCGTCGCAACGCCCCACGCCCCTGTCCCGCGAGCCGCCAGACTCAGGGTGTTCGAGACCCGGGAAGTGCTCGGCATGATCTTCGGCTGGTGGGGAATCAGCGGCCGATCGGTTCAATGGCGCCTGCCCGAGCCCCCCCCGACCGGGGACGACTGGAGCAACCTGGCATTCCATCGTTTCCGGTTTGAGGGTCATCCCCAGGAAACCACGGAGAACTCGGTGGACCTGGCGCACCTGCGCTTTATTCACCGCTATGACGAGGTTCTTCCGGTAGGCGCCGTTTCGGTCAATGGTCCCTACCTGAAGAGCTGTTTCGATTTCAGGCGGCGGCGCCGTATCGCCGGATTGTTCGAGGTCGAGTTCTACGTCTCCGCGGTGACCCATGTGCACGGACTCGGTTACTCGTTCGTGGAGATCACCGAGCACTCCATTGGCATGGAGGCGCGCCTGTGGGTGCTTTCAACGCCGATCAATTCCACGGAGATTGAGCTGACCCTCGTTTCTCAAGTCAGGGACTTCCCGAAGCCAAGGCGCTTCGTAGTGGGCCTCGGATTCATTCCCTTGCGTCTACGTACGCCGCTGATGAACGACATCATGATCAGGGCGCAGAAGCGGGACGTCGACCAGGACGTGATCATCTGGGAACGCAAGCAGTACCTGGCCCGGCCGCGGTTGAGCCGCGCCGACAGCGAGATCGCCGTCTACCGCCGTTTTTGCAAACAGTTCTATGGAGACGCCCGCGACCAGGTGAGCCAGGACCTGCGGCACCTGCGGTCGGTCTAGACGTCACGGATTCGCCTGCCCCGGGCGCAACGCCTTACCCCGGCCTCAGGGCCTTACCCCGGCCTCGGGCGCAGGCGACGTGAATGCTTCGCAGGCGGTTCAGAACGGCTTCAGCTCGCCGTCGAAGCCGTAGATTCTGCCGCTGTATTCCGGCGTCGCCTCTTCGATGACCTCGATGAACCCGGCTACGACTTCGCTCACCGGCGTGCCGCGATTGCCTATTTCGTCCTCGGCCATCCCCGCAAAACGCTCGGTGATCGTGAAGCCCGGCGCCATGTTGAACGTGATGGCCTCGGGGTCCAGGGTCCTGAGGTGGGCGGCGAGGTTGACCATGTTCCTGTTCAGCGCCGCCTTGGTGCTCTTGTAGAAGAATCCGGTACCGGCAAATGCTTCGGCGCCGACCGTCACCGAGCCGGCGCCCGAGGTCATGTTGAGAATCATCTTGCGGTCGCTGGCCAGCACGTTCTCCACAAGCGCCTCCGAGACCAGCAGGGGCGCCAGCACGTTGGTCGTGAAATACGGCATGAAATGCTCCGGCGCCAGCGTCCCGAAATTCTCGTTGGTCTGCTCCGCGAGGGTTCCCGTGGCATTGATCCCCATCACCGCCGCGTTGTTCAGCAACACGTCGATGGGCATGCCATCGAGTTTGTCGGCCAGGGCCTCCAGGTGAGCGCCATTGTTGACGTCAAGCGTTTCCACCTGGACGTTGTCGAATTCCGATGCCAACGCGGCAAGCGTTTCCGGCACCTGGTCGCGGCGATGCGTGGCAATGACGTGCCAGCCCCTGGCCGCGTATTGCTTCGCGAACTCCAGCCCGATGCCGCGATTGGAGCCCGTGATCAGGATGGTTTCGGCGCTTGCCGCAAACGACAAGAGCATCGATGCGAGCGTAAGGAAACACTTGATCTTCATGGGTACTCGCCTCCGCCTATCGGTTGGCCGTGGTATCGCCTTCCCGCCTGGCGGCTCGCCAGTGGTAGAAGGTGATCAGCAACATCACCGGCGTCATGGCATAGGCCATGCCCGCCAGGTTGATGGGGTCGTCATTGACGATATGCGTCAATGACGCTCCGAGCAGGATGACCGACAGGCCCATGGCCCCAAGCAATGCCCATCGCCGGATCCAGAGCGAAATCGCGCCGAAGAATTCCGCATAGCCGAGGAAGAACATGAACGCGATCGGGTAGCCGTAGCCATCGAAACCCATGATCAACATCCAGTTGGCGCCGATTTTCATGCTGGCCGCCATGAAGAAGATGACTGTCATCGGCACCGTCAGCACGAACAGGAGATGGTTGCTCGCCATGCGGGGCAACGTGGTCTGCGCGAGTATCCTGCCCATCGCGCTACTCCCCGAAGCCCGCGGAGACCGAGATCACCCGGTCGCCGATGTAGTAGTGCACGTGCCGTTTCCCCTCGATGGGCACAGCGACGTCGATGAAGGCTTCCATCATGGCCCCGAGACTGATGAGGTCGCCGACCCGAAGTGCTTCTCCCCGTTCCCGGAGGGACTCCGCCACCTGCAGGGTGACGAGGACCGGGTGCACCGAGTCGCGCTCGGCAACCTGGTAGATGCTTCTTTGCGTGCCGTCCGGGTTTGCGGAAATTACCGTCATGTTGCGGAGGTTGTCGAAAACATCCGGATCGTCGGCGGTGTCGAGGTACTCGCCGATGACGCCGTGTCTTGCGCCCAGGTTCGTCGCCTGCATCAGGAAGGGATAGATGAAACCGTCCTTAAGTTCGTACGGGTCGCCTAGAAGCAATGGCAATTCGATGAACGCGTAGATGCGGTCGACGTAGCGCATCGCCTCTTCCACCGTGTGGGCTTCATTGATCCGCTCGTCACCGATGCGCAACAACAGGTCCGGTTCGTAATTCAGCACCTGCCCGTCGATCGGTACGGTGGCGCCGTTTTCGAAGAACGCATCTTCGCCATAGATCACCCCGAACATGGGGCCGGGCAGTCCGATCACGTCCCACATGGACGGGTCATGGCCGCCGATCTTGTAGCCGCGCCGCGGATGGTCGCTTGCAAGAATCGCCTCCATGTCGCGGGCCGCCTGCTGGGACACGTCGAGATCGGACAGGTCGCGGAACAGTTTCTGGTAGCAGGCCGAACGTGCGAGGTGTTCGCGGTTGTTCCAGGCGGCCGCGGCATCCCCGCCGAACGTTTCCAGCGAGCAGTCGCCGGGCGCCCGGCTCCAGAGGACGCTCTGAACGATTGCAATGACGGCGAGGCCCGCGATAAAGGCGCCGCCGTAGACCCAGTTTTCCTTTCTCAAATCCTGCATGACATTCACCTGGGCCATCCTGCCTCCGGTACGCGGTGGAGTTCCGGTCGACGGGTTGCCTTGTTGATTGGCGTTGGCTTGTCCCACCATCTGCGTACGCATAATAGCCCAATCGATGATCGTGAAAACGGCTCGCCAATCAGAATTGTTATGGCCGCCTATTTGGGTTCGTTACGGTCACTTGCGGCCGTTGCGGGTTTGACCGGGCCGGCTACAACAGATTGGTCAACCCGCTCGCGCGCAGCACCGGCACCAGGTCGCCGAGCCACGCCGTGGGCCAGGGCACTCTCAGGAGCAGGTGAAACAGGCCGTACGCGGCGGCCCAGGTCCCCAGTGCGACGGATAATGTCGGCGCCCAGCCCTCTCGCACTTCGAGTCGCAGGTAGCCGATCAGGAAGACCAGCATCGCGGGGAGCAGGCCGATGATCAAGGCCGCGACGAGAATGAAGAGGCACCAGCCGAAGTAGCGCAGGGCGCGCCGGCGGGCCTCGCGCGCGTCGAGGCCGCTGAGGTCCGATCGGGAGTCGAACGTGGCGGTTCCTGCCCCCGAACCAGCCGAGGCACCTGCCGCCGCACCTGCCGCCGCGCCAGCCACGCCCACCGCCACGATACCGAGTCGCGTCGGATCGAATACGATCAACAGTGCACTGAGCGCGGCTTCCAGCATCACGAATGCATCGGGGGTCGGGACCATTTATCATAGCCACGTGCACTCGAACGCGCGTATCTCATCGAATCGGTCCGGTTCTTCGGCGGCCCGTGGAAGGAGTCCGGGAAGTCAGCAATAGTCATGGGAGCCTATCGATACGTCGCCGTGGATCAACGCGGCAGGGAGCAGAAAGGCATCCTCGAGGGCGATACGCCGCGCCAGATCCGCCAGCACCTGCGCGAACGGTCGCTGCTCCCGGTGCGGGTCACGGAGGTGGAATCCAGGTCCCCGACGCAGATCCGGCGACTCTCGCTGCTGCGGCGCGTATCCGCGCTGGACCTGGCGCTGCTGACCCGCCAGCTTGCCACGCTGGTCCGGGCCGGACTGCCGCTGGAGGAAGCCCTGCTGGCGGTGAGCGAACAGTCGGAGCGGCCCAGGATCAAGGGCATCCTGCTGGGCGTGCGTGCCAAGGTACTGGAGGGACATGCCCTGGCATCGGGTCTTGAAGGCTTTCCCAACGCATTTCCCCATGTCTACCGCGCGACGGTTGCCGCGGGCGAGCAAGCCGGCATGCTGGACTCGGTGCTGGAGCGGCTTGCCGACTATACCGAATCGCGCCACGCCCTGCGGCAGAAGGTGAGTCACGCGCTGATCTATCCGACGGTTCTGACGGGCCTGGCGCTGGCCATCGTGGTGCTCATGCTCGTCTACGTGGTGCCCAAGGTGGTGGGCGTCTTCGAGACCACCGGCCAGACGCTGCCGTTCCTGACGCGCGTGCTGATCGGACTCTCGACGTTTCTGCAGAATTGGTGGTGGCTCGTCCTCGGCGTCATCGTCATCGCTGCCGTGGCGGTCAACCGGCTTCTGAGCCGCGAGGACATTCGCCGCCGTTACCACCGGTGGTTGCTGGCCCTGCCGGTCTTCGGGCGGGTGAGCCGCGGCATCAACACCGCCCGCTTTACCCGCACGCTGAGCATTCTCACGTCCAGCGGCGTGCCCGTGCTGGAAGCGCTTCGAATCGGCGGATCGGTGGTGACCAACCTGCCCATGCGCGACGCGGTCGAGGAGGCGACGGTGCGGGTCAGGGAGGGCGGAGCCATCGGGCGTGCGCTGTCCCTTTCGAAACTGTTTCCGCCGATGAGCATTCACCTGATTTCCAGCGGCGAGGCTTCAGGCGAACTCGATGCCATGCTGGAACGCGCGGCCAGCCACCAGGAAAACGAGATGGACAGTCTGCTGGGGACGATGCTGAGCATCCTGGAGCCGGCGCTCATAATCTTCATGGGCCTGATCGTGCTCGCCATCGTCCTGGCGATTCTGCTGCCAATATTCCAGATGAATCAATTGATTAGTTGATTATCTTAAGACGTTATCACGATACGGGCGATCAGGACGCGGGTCCCATCGAGCAAGAAGAAGTAGCTGACGAGCCCTGGCACAAGCGCTACAACCCCGAGTAGTGGACCCTCCGAATTGGTCGCTAACCCGAAGGTGGAAGCCTTCGCTACATCCCGGCGTAGTTGGGCCCTCCGCCCCCTTCGGGGGGCACCCAGTCGATGTTCTGTGTCGGGTCCTTGATGTCGCAGGTCTTGCAGTGCACGCAGTTCGGGGCGTTGATCTGGAAGCGAGGCGTGCCGCCCTCTTCGACCACGATCTCATAGACCCCCGCCGGACAGTACCGTTGTGCCGGCTCGTCGAACTTCGGCAAATTGTGCCCGACAGGGATGCCGGGGTCGGCCAGCTTCAGGTGGCACGGCTGATCTTCCTCGTGATTGGTATTGGAAACGAAGACCGACGACAGCCGCTCGAAGGAAATCACCCCGTCCGGCCGGGGATATTTGATGCGTGGAGCATTGCCGGCCTCCCGTAGAGACTCGTGGTCAGGCTTGCGGTTATGCAGCGTGAACGGTGTGCGCCCCATCAGCACGTTGTGTTCAACGAAGGCCAGCGCGGCACCCACCATGGTCCCGAACCGGTGCAGACCCGGGCTGAAGTTGCGCGCCCGGCGCAGTTCCTCCCACACCCATGATGCTTCAACCCGCTCCTGATACACGGTCAGATCGCGGGGCCTGGACTGCTCGGCACCTTGCAGCGTCTCGAACACGGTCTCTGCGGCCAGCATCCCGGTCTTCATGGCCGTATGCGTGCCCTTGATCTTGGCGCCGTTCAGAAAGCCCGCCTCGCAGCCCACCAGCAGGCCGCCAGGAAAACTCAGCCGCGGCAGGGACTGCAAACCGCCCTTGTTCACCGCACGCGCACCGTACGACACCCGCTCCCCGCCTTCCAGCACCGCCCGGATGCGCGGATGGTGCTTCCAGCGCTGGAACTCGGCGAAGGGATCCAGGTGCGGGTTCTCGTAATTCAGCGCAATGACGAACCCCAGGTACACCTGGTTGTCCTCGGCGTGGTAGAGGAAGCCTCCACCCTCGGTGCGGTTGTCCAGTGGCCAGCCGAAGGTATGGACGACGGTTCCCGGCGCATGCTTGTCCGGATCGACGTTCCAGACCTCCTTCAGGCCAATTCCATAGTGCTGAGGATCCGCGCCTTCCCTCAGGTTGAAGCGGCGCTCAAGAACCTTGCCGAGGCTTCCACGACAGCCTTCGGCAAAGATCACGTAGGGTGCTCTGAGCTCGTAACCCGCCTGGTAGCCGGGTTTTTCCGACCCGTCCTCCGCCACTCCCATGTCGCCCGTCGCCACCCCGACCACCGTCCCATCCTCGTCGTAGAGCACTTCAACCGCGGCAAAGCCGGTGAACAGGTGACATCCCATGCCCTCCGCCTGCTCTCCCATCCACTGGCAAAGCCGCCCGAGACTGGCAACGTAGTTACCGCGATTGTGCATGATCCGCGGGATGAGCGGCCGCAGCACCGTCAGTCCCCGGCCGGAGGTCGCCAGCCAGTGAAACGAGTCGCGCTCCACCGGCGTGCGCAAGGGCGCACCCTGCTCGCGCCAGTCCGGGATCAATTCATCCAGCGCCCGCGTCTCCACAACGGCGCCCGAGACGATGTGACCGCCCACTTCCGCGGCCTTTTCCACCACGCATACGCCGAGTTCCACGCCTCGGCTGGCCGCGAGCTGCCCCAGCCGGCACGCAGCCGCCAGCCCCGCCGGGCCGGCGCCGACGATGACAACGTCAAAATCCAGTGAATCCCTTTGCATGATGCGCCTGCGTCATGGATCCGGCTTCATTCCCCGTACCCGCCGGAATCGCCCCGAACGCAAGTCCATTTTGGCACATCTACCGACCGAACCCGGGTTTGGAAAGCGCCTTGTTTGCCAACAAATGCGACGGACGCCGCCGGCCGGCGACTTGCACAGGGAACGCGGCATCCGCAGAGACATCCCGTGCCCTCGATCCGGCCCGACTCATCTACAATGGTCGGCAGCCAACAGGCTAGCGGTCATTCGATGGAGGCCCCTTGACACAGCCCATGACAGACCCGCGCGAGCGGATTGCCAACGAGCCCATGAAGAGGATGCAGATCGTCGCCGTGGCGGTCTGCGTCGTCATCAATCTGCTCGATGGCTTCGACGCGCTTGCGATCGCGTTCACGGCCGCCACCATTTCGAATGAGTTCGGTCTCCAGCCCGGCGCGCTCGGGGCCGTCTTCAGCGCCGGCGCGGTGGGCATGGCCATCGGCGCGTTCACGCTTGCGCCGATGGGCGACTACATCGGCCGGCGCAAGATGATCCTGGGCGGGTTGACGCTCATCGGGCTCGGCATGGCGTTCACCGCGACCGTCAGCACGCTCACGCCGCTGATCGTGCTGCGGTTCATCACCGGGCTGGGCATCGGCGCGATGCTCGCGAGCCTGAATACCCTGGTCGCAGAATACTCATCCAACAAGCGAAAAAACCTTTGTATTTCCTTGTTGCATATGGGTTATGCACTCGGCGGGGGCGTAGGTGGGATGGTCGCGGCGCTGCTGATCGGTCAGTACGGCTGGCAGTCGGTGTACCTGTTCGGCGCCGCAATGTCCCTGGTCATGCTTCCGCTGGTTTACTTTGCGACGCCCGAGTCCGTGGAATTCCTGATTGCGCGGCGACCCGCGAACGCGCTCGGCCGGGTGAACGAGGTTCTGGACCGGCTACGGATCCAGACGCTGGAAGCCCTCCCGGCCGCGCGGGAGGTGACCCGGGTCGGCATCCAGCGCATGCTCACTCCCGCGTTGCTCACGACCAACCTGCTGATCTGGTTCTCCTTCGGCATGCTCATGTTGCAGACATACTTCCAACTCAATTGGTTACCAACCATCGTCTCGGAATACTTCGGCTACACCGTGGAACAGGGCATCTTTGCCGGCGTACTCAGCAGCATAGGCGCCATCTGCGGGATGTTGCTGATGGGTGTGGTCTCTGCCCCGCTGGGGATACGCCGCAGCATTGGAGGATTCTCCTTCCTGACAGCCGTCTTCATGGTTGCGGTCTCGCTATCCGAGGCGAGCCTCATGTTGCTCTATGCACTGATTCTCGTGATGACGGTATTTTCCGCCGGCACCATGGCGGGCATGTACGCGCTGGCCGCTCGCGTCTACCCGGTGGAGGTACGCAGCAGCGGTGTCGGCTGGGGCATCGGCGTCGGTCGCATCGGCGCGATCATCGCACCGCTGCTCGCGGGCTACCTTCTGGAACAGGGACTGAGCGGCGATACGCTCTTCGTGCTGTTCGCAATCCCCGTGCTGTTTCCGATACTGGCGGTAACTTTCATACGTTCGCCGGACTCGGGGAGCGCCGCCCTGGCTTCGGCGCCGGGTCGGAAAAACTGAACCCCGGGCGCATACCACACATAGCGGCAGAGGCGGGTCCGGGGTCTACATGTCGAATGTGTCTGAACTAACGGGTGGAGTCAAGCGCTTCCAGTACTCTGAAGAAGTCCTTCGATAGGCGATTGTCGGCGGCCTACAGCAGAGCCCGGTACGAGAATCGGCGAGTCGGTCTGGACGACGGATGCATGGAGCGGATTCGGAATGTGAAAACGGGACTGTTGCGGTCGGATGGCGAGCGGATCCCACCCGCTCAAGTGGTGCCCGGACTGTCCTTTGGGTTTTGGGTCGCCCTTCTCGGGAAAGGGGGATGGATTTCGGAGATGTTCCCTTTGCTCGACTGCCGTAGATCAAACTCCCACTTGACGTGAAGACTCTCGTAATCGTCTCTGCGCGACGATTTCATTGATCGATACCTTTCCATCATCTCGTCAGCGGAGGTCAACTCTGGCAAATCGGGACTTCCAATGAAGCTCTGTCGGACATGCGCGTTAACTACATGGCGCACATTCACCCGGCGCCGCTCGTGCCACCTTTTGGCGAATTGTTCGTCCCACATCCACTGCTCGCCCGCCAGTTCGACGAGACCTTGTACGAGCCGTGCGAAAAATCGCGTTCCAACGACCACATAGGGCCGACCGCGCTCGTGGTCACGGGCGCTGTAATGCGCCCATCTCATGTTTCGCCGCCCGTAGTACGCAACATCCGCCTTGAGAAGAAATTCGCGGACGCTTCGGCAAGGCATCCGCGAGAAGTTCGACTCGGCTTCAGAAGGCATCAGAAGCTGCCTGAAGCTGGAGTGATCCAAAGTGATCTCAGCACCCTGCCTGATGCCGCCGAATTTGGCTTCTCGGAAGGGTTCGTCTTCGACGTGAGCGAACCGACGCAAGATTTCGCCATCGACGATCAAGTCATTGACACCTTGATGGCGGGCCGTTTGGTACACAGATTCGAACTCGTCCTCCATCTGCTTGCGCAGATCGGGCGTTGTCTTGACTGACTTCAAAATGGCATCGTAAAGATCGACCAAGCTGTGTGTCTGCCGGTCGCGCTTCATTTGTGATGCCGATACGCTGGGGTACTCGCGACCGCGAATTCGATTATTGCTCCTCGCGTAGATGACCTGCAGCGCGGTTTCCACCGCCTTGCCGGCGTGGAAGACGATCAGCCCGTCGCACTCCCGCTTTTGCGCGTCAAGTCGCAGGTCTCGGTCAGGACTGTCCGAAGACTTTGCTGCTGTGCGCCCCACACCGAAGCACAACGAATCGCGCTTGGCTACCTGCCAGAACATCTGTTCGATGGCTGCCTGAATGCTTTCTTCCATGGCGTCCAGTTGGTCACAACCGGCTTCGCCTTCAGGGGTTCGGAACCACTTCATACCCGCCCTCGTTTGTTGTGTGTCGTCTGTTTCGCTGCTGCCTCTCCCCGATCCAGACGAGCTCTGTTTCGTTCGCGGACCGTGCGTCGCTGATCTGAACCAGCCAAGCAGAAACTGAGGATGGAGAATAATCGCTCTCACATGCCGATACGATGCGACTGTGAACGAACGCAGCCAATTCCAGTAGCGTCGGAAGTGTTCGATTGTCGGCAACTGCACGATGCAAGTCTTGCTGATCAGGACATTCCAAGGCTCCGAAAGCGCTCCGCTGGCAGCGTTGCCTTCAGAATCTGCGGTGAAGTTTATGACGGTTTGCCTAGACTTTGCACCGTAAAGACCAGAGTCGTTTCCCTACCGCTGTCGCCGCTCGACATAAAGCACCGAGAAAAAATCACAAGGCAGTCTCTTGCTCATTGGTTCCGTATTTTTGTGACTTCAGCGGAGTACCAATATCTGCAACAGCAGGCCGAGAGGGATAGCAAACGTACTCGCGTTTGGACGCTTCCTGTCTGGCTCGAATATCCTCAAACATCCGTCCCACATCGTAGTTGAAACGGGCCGAGTACTCGTCCCGAACAGCGTGGACTTCTGCAATGATCGGGTCAGGCTGTGTCGTCTGCATGGTCGGGCTCCATAAGTTCATTGGGTGTACAGATTGTGGGCGGTTCGTATCCCGCTTCCCGGCATACCCTCTCGATTCGAGAGCGCATTGCGGCATTTGCGATATGCCTGAAGTTCCACGTTACCAGATAATCGACGCCGTTGGTGACGGCAATCGCAATGTGCGCAGCATCCGCGGCAGCCACGTGCGGGACGGCGCCGTTATCAAGAAGTAGCCGAGTCAGTTCCTCCGAACGCTCGTCGACATCAAGAAGGGCGACGGATTCCAGCGCTTCCAGACGGGCACGGGCTGCGTCTGCGTCACCGGCTCCGGATTCAGTGACAACAAGCTCCGATGCAACGAGATCGAATCTGGCCTGGGCATCGCGCCACCATTCGCGGGTGATCTCCTGATACGCAGCGATGACCACATCCCGCGACGGACGCGCCGTTAGGTAGCTGATAACCGACGTTTCAATGTAGACCTTGGGTTTCATGGAATGGATTTATTGCGCGATAGGTTCTGCAGAGCCCCGAGCGCCAGACCCTGTGAGCAGTAGGATCGAGCCGATACGCCGGGCCGAATCGCGAAAATGTTCAGCCTCTGCGAGCGAAAGACCGCGGCCCAGCACGCCACGCTCCCGGTAGGACAACCATTTCTTTAGCACTTGGTAACCGCCGAGCCGGTAGTGCCATACAGCGGCGGGAATGTTACGCCAAAACGCTTCGCCGTTGAGGTAGACATCGAATGTTCTGTCACCCAGCGTGGGAAGCGCATCACGCATCGCCGCGCGTTCCTCCGGCGAGAAGTCACGCTCGACGACGCACCCTTTGCCCGGCATGACTGCATTGCCTGGGCCATGGCGTCCCCACCCGGCAGTGACGACCAAATCTGCGTCCGTCATGTATCGTCCGCTGATCGTAGTCGGCACCGCGATAGCTCCACTTTGCGGGCTCAATGGCGACTCAGTTGTGCCGGGAACGGGTACGTCTGGATCGAGCAACGCGGCAAGCTCACGCCCGTGCGCCCCCGACCGGACGAGTTCCTCCGCCGATCCATCGGCTTCGCCATCCGGCCATCCCGGCAGCGGGATACGCGGCCATCCCATGCGCAACGCCCCAGCGTTGGTGCCGCGATATGCTGGATCGTGCAACGTATTGAGTACATGGTGGAACAAGTCTTCCACGACAAGCCCATGACGGTCGAGATAGCGTTGTGCGGTTGCGGACAGATTAGCGCGGTGCGCACCGTCGCCGTCTTGCCCGATTCCATCATCGCAGAGCCACATTGGAAAGAAGCTAGAAAAACCATTCCCGAAGTTGTCAGCGAGGGTCCGAACTAAGGTACCTCTAGAATAGTCTTCTTTGGTGTCGCGTTCGCGTGCCTCGATAAACAGATTTCCCGCAAAAACATGTGACCAGTACTCAGGGCTTGGACGGCCGAGGAGACCACGTCCCGCGTCCCAATAGAGCCACCTGTCGTCGAATGGTCTATACGCGAACCGGACAAATCCACTTTCGTCCGGTCCTCCGCGGCTCAGCAGAGCGTCTCGGACAGCCTTGGCGTCACGAACCACGAACCCAGAGGAACTCTTCATCGAGATCGGATAACGCCGCGCTACTTCCTCATGGCTCAAATCCGAATCGAAGTAAGCGGCAACACGTTCCTTAAGCCGACCAAAGTCTACGTCGATCAAGAAAGAATCGCGCTTGGTCTGGACTCCAGGGAAAGACACCGGAAACAAGTCCGGCAGCGACGGCCAGTCGAACCAGTCGTCGCTTACCGCAGTTCGCACGAACGGCAGGCCGAGGGGCAAGATCGGCTCTATCCCCTTGTATAGCGAATCCGGCGCTTCTTCCGCCGATTCAATGAGTTCCTCGCGCTTTAACTGCCCCCATAGATGGCGGAATCCCACCCCATTGGCCTGTGCATGGTCCGCTTTGCGTACCAGAGTCGTGATCGCGGTCCCGATCTGGATGCCGACAGGGTCGCTTTCCGTCGAGAAAATGCTCGGGTCAGGCGAACCGTCCGGCGCGACCTTGCCGGTCTTGTACTTGTCGCCGTTCAGGCAGTCGATGCGCACGCTGTCGAACGCTTCCAGATAACGCTCCCGCATTCCGGTAAACGAAAGTCCATCCAGCCATGAATAGTTGGAGATGAAGCACACCACGCCTTGGCCCGTCTTCTCGGTGATGCGCCGTTCCGCCATGCGAAAAAAGCGAACATAGAGATCGTTCAGCCCCTGCCCCTCGGGTCGGCGCACCCGCCTCGTGGAACGATATGCTTCCGAGAGTTCCCGCTCCTCATTCACGGCCATGCCGGCATATCCGTTGTAGGGTGGATTGCCGAGGACGACCAAGATTGGAGTATCCTGCTTCACGCGATCAGCCCGGTCGCGCTCCTCCTCCAGTTCCGGGAAGGGCAGCGGCTTGGAGGTGCGCGGCTCCCATCCGGTAAGCGCATTGGTCAGGTACACACCGGCACGTTCGCTGCCATCCTCGGCCAGCGGCGCGTCGAGGTCCTGCATCGTAATTCCCACCTGCAAATGCGCGACAACGAAGGGTGCGGGCATGATCTCGAAGCCAAATACACGCTTCGTTGCCGCCTGTTTCACCCGAATGCCGGTCAGCGCACCAACGCCTTGCCCGTCGAGATTCGCCGCAATCCGGCGCAGCACTTCGGCCAGATAGGCCCCGGTGCCACAACACGGATCGAGGACGTAGACATTCTCTGCCGCAAGACCGTCGGCGATGCCGAGATCGTCCTTCAGCGCTCTGTCAACGCGCGCGACCATGTAGCGAACTACTTCTGTGGGCGTGTACCAGACCCCCAACTGCTTGCGAAGCTCGGGGTCGAATGCTTCCAGAAACGGTTCGTAAAAATACGGGACAGCCTCACCCTCGTTGAAGCGTGCAAAGAAGGCGTCGCGGTCCACCCGGTCCAGCGCAGCGGCGGTCCAGTCCAGCACCTCCACGAGACCGAGAGGTTGTAGGCGGCTTGGTTGCGACAGTTGCGAAAACAAAGCCATGAGCACTGGCGCCCGCAGATGCCAGACCGCCGTCCGCCAGTCGAAGCGCTCCGCTGTCGGCGGCGACTGGCGCGCCCGCAAAACCCAGGCGGAGAAGACGCCATAGAACAGCGTTTGAACCAGCGTCGAATGAAAGAAGCGCGTTCCTTTCGTCCCCTCAAAGCGCACACCGAGCGCTTCTTCGAGTGCGGCGCGGATTGTCGCCAACGCCGGTTCGTCACCCGCTGCCTCGACCCTCGCGAGCCCGTCGCGCGCATAGGACGCGAGCAGCCAGGCCAGATCCTTCGGTTCTGCAAGCGCGGCTCGATGCGAGAGCGCGCGGGCGAGGTATTCGCCGAATCGCGCCGCAGACTCACGAGCAAAGGCGCGGGGCTTTTCGATTCTGCGCCAGAACTCTTCTTCGCTCGCCGCCAACCGGAACGTTTCCAGCTTGGCCGGGTTCCCTGCCGCGTCCTCGCCCACCAGTACGAAATCGTGCGTGTTTGTCACCAGCACCAAACGATACCGGCCCCAATAGCGGGTGACCTGATCGCCTTCGGCGGTAATCCATGCACTATCGCCAGCGTGCTTCACTTCCACCACGCCGCGTTCCGGCGCCTGTCCCTCGCGCGGGCGGCCCTTCTGCACTTGCCTGGCCGCATACAGTCCGAAGTCGGGATGCCCCGCGCCCTGGTCCGCCAGGTTGTTCACCGGGTACACCTTGGGCTTGAGCGAACCTCCGACCGCACGTAGCAGCGCGTCGAGCGCCGGATAGTACGAAAGCTCTCCCGTGGCTCCGCCGGAGGCGTGCACGCGCCGGAGGTCCGCGAAATACGCCTCAACTGCGGTCGTCAGTTTGTTGCTCATTGCTACCATGCCGCCAGTTGTCCCCGACGACGGCGCGACATGCAATCGTCCCTGCTGCAATGCACTGTCATTCCTTGTGCGGCCCGATCGCGTTCACCGGCAGGCAGCCCCCTCCTGGTGCGGCGTTTGCCGGCTCCAATCGGTGGCACTTGCCTCGGCAGACGGAGCGGAGCATACCGCACAGTTCGGTTTACACTCTATCCTGTATCGTCACCGCGCCATGCGCTGTACCTTGGAGAACGATAGCGGCTCAGAAGTAACTCACTCCCATCTCCTGCCCTAGCATGTAGTCCTGTTCGGCTTTTAGATCCTCAAGAGGAACAGGAATCAGTTGAAAATCAAAGTGATACATTGGCAAGGGCCATGCCTCGTACAGCAGGTGCACATGATGCTGATCGGCTTGCTCCGATGGCAAGTCCTCGCTGACCAACCGCTCGATCATGTTTCGCGTCAGGTCACGCGCCTCCTGGAAGCTCTCGCGATCCCGGAACTCGGTGTTTGCCCAAGTTGCGGCGGTGACTTCCAAGCCACGCCGGGTGAACATTCCCAAGAGCGACATCGCCTCGGCCAATTGGAGCACCGTAGGCGCATGGGACGGGAACGCGAAATCGTGTACCAAGTCTGCGGGGTTGTTCCACTGGATCGAATCACCTTCGTATATAGCAATGTCGCTGTAGAGTACGCCTTCACGATTAAGTATCGTCCAGTTCGGCACGATGTACTCGCCAACCGCGCCTTCCACTTCGTGTGACTTCCTGTTGCTGTCGACGTAGGTTCGAAGCTGCGCGGCGTGCATGGGTTTCCAACTTACTGCTTCCGCATAGATTAGCCGAGCGAGGTGACTGTAAAACCACTTCACCATGTCTCCGATTCTGGAGGCAACAATCCGATTTGGGCACCTGACGATATCCATCAATATCAATACTTTGGCAGCTTCCTCCTCTGCGTGGCGGGCTAGAACCACTGCCTCCCGTAATTGTTCTTCCAGTTTCGTTGATGCTTGCCAGAAACCCCTGCTGCTTGCAAGAATGATAGGCAATCCCTCGGATATGCAATCGAGCCGGTCGGATTGCGGCATCTGGCACAGACGCTGGGCCTGGTTGAGACCGATTTTGGGTGCCTTGAAAGCCATTCGACTGGTTCTCCCAATGCCACCACTACTGACGTGCCTGGAACGGCTGGTCACCCTGTAAGCGCACGCCATCATCCGTTGTCGGGCGAGGCGTCAGGTTGCTCGGCAACTGACCTCCACAGCCTCTTGCTCCAATTGCCGGGATCGATGGCCCGATCCTGGAGGCGTGCCGATATCCACGACCGGTCCCGCACCGCGAACCACAAAAAGGGCGTTCAGTCGATGTCCTTTTGTTGCGTTGGTCAAGCATTTGATCACGGCACGGAGCGTGTCTTTCTGTGACGGATACGAAAGCCCGGCGCGAATTCGCTCGACGGCAAGTTCGCCGCCGCAAGCAGCACGCAGGTCCGACTCGTTAGTGAGCTGAAATGTAACGGCCGTTGTCAACTCCCCAGAGGTTTCGCGAAATGCCGCGCGCTGTTCATCCAGCGTGGCTTGTCGCAGCCAATAGTAGAGGGCCGCTTCTACCGCAGAAGATTGAGTAAGCGAGCCATGGCTATCGCCGTATTCTCGGCTAAGTTTCTCGACAAATTCGCGTAATTCCAAACGGGCCGAGGGGGCCATCTTTACGACCACCTTGTGAGTAACCGGCATTGATCGCTCCTAGAAAAATCGGACTGTAGAGCATTAAAGCCAGAACACAACTCGGTTGTCAAACGAGGCGCTGGCGTAAATCGACGACGCGCAAGACACCATCGACGAGATCGCCAGCGCCGCAACCGCGTCTTGAAATCAGAACGCATTGTCCAAGCCCGCTTGCGCGAGAACGGCGTTTGCAGTGTGTATTGATTAGATCGTCTCGAGTCTGCTTGACATTAACTTGCAACGGTATCGCCCTAGACGGCGGCTCATCTAAAGAGATGCCGATTGACCTCGTACAACTCCGGTACAAGCTCGCGGACCTTGCGCAGCAACCGCCGTTGCGAGTCGGCTTCGGCGATCAGTCCCGGAAAGTCGGTGTCCGAGATGTACCAGACTCCCGCATCCTCATCCCAGGAAATCGTCGCAAAATACGTGTGATCCATGTCATCTCCCGCAGCTTCGCAGCCAAACAGATTTGACAGTGCCGGAACCGCTCTTGAGCTACTTCCCGACACCCGCCATTTTGTGCGATTCAAGCACCGGTGTGGCCTTCCAGCCGGACTCCCGGCTTGCGGCACAACATCTCTATCGGCTAGCAAATGCCCGCGAGTCGTAAATGTCCTCAATGGCCTCGATCAGGCGAATCCCGACAGGCGCAAGTCTGTGCGGGTTCGCCAGCACGATGTTCTCCAGGCCACCTGGCACTGCTGCGCTCGGTACGGAGAGAAGCGATTCCGTGCCGTGAAGCAGCCAGTCGGTTCCCGCTTTCCGGGTCCACGGCGAATGCGGAAATTCATTCCAGTCCTTCGGCAGGTCTCGCACCTGCCATCTCTTTATGGACGTGGAAGACGCAACTTCATAGACACCGAGCCGGTAGGCGGCGGGTACCAGGCGCGGTGACGGCAGATAGTTCGCCATTTCCAGCATCGCCACGCTGGCGCTCTCGGCAAAGTAGAGAACGGGAACGCCCGCCGTGTTCCAGCGACCACCGTGTCTGAAACTGGCCCCGTGACCTTCGAAGTTCTCAAGATGCTCGATTCGGCATATCCGGTAAATTCGCATCAAGGAAATTCGCCGTGTTCGATCTTGGCGATCGCCTGCTGCACCAAACGTCGGCCGCTGAAAGTGTCGCAGAAATCAAGTGGACGTTGGCCACCCATGGCCGGGAGCGGTGTCTCCAGCCATTCGTGCGCAGCATCCAGCCCACCCAGGACCGTCGACGCGCGGTAAAACACCCGCAGCGCATCCAGGAGCGCCTCCGACTGGGTGGCGCCAAGGCTGGGACGCTGATAAACCCGATGCAGATTTCCGGACGAGACTCCCACCAGACGAACGAACAAATCGCGCTGGCCCACCACATCCACGGCCTGCTTCACGACCTTTCCGGGAATGCCCTCTCGTACGGCGCGTATAAACGCATTGGTGTTGCCGAAGGCTGAAATCGGAACGTCTATGCCCGCCATCGGCGGAGGCAATGTTTGGCTGGCGCCTTGCGACATGGAACCCTCCTCTCTGGTGTTAACGCAGTGTAACATCATTATGATGATGTAGTAACTTCATAATGATGCCAAAGTGGTCTTGCGACGGTGCGTCGGCGCGGCGAATTGAACGCTTGGCTGGTGAGTAGCTCGTCTTCGCCCGGGCGCCACTCCAGGAGTTTCGTCAACGAGAACGGCCGCTCGAACGTGTTCGGATCCGAATGCGTTTGCTGTCATTCTCCGCTGTGTATGCGCTCGCCTGCCTGCTGCAGCCTTTGGAGGATCTCGGGCTCGGACGCTGTAACGTCCTTGTACATGAAGTGATCGGGGTTGATCTCGAACAGGGTGTCCTCGCCGTTCAGTCGCATGAGCATGTGCTCGTGGTCGCGCACGGACCAGCCGGACGTGTTCGAACGGTCGATGTCCGAGAACGCATAGGGACGGTCGATTCCCTCCTCCGAGGAGAGGAAGCCAGCGAAGCTCACGCTGTCGTGAACGGTTCCGCCGAAGTCCGCGCCGGCGATCTCGCCGACGGTAGCGAAGATGTCGGTAATCGTGACCAGTCGATCCTCGCGCACGCCCTTGCGGGTGACGCCCGCGCCTGACGCGAAGAAAGGCACATGCAGGCCGCCGGCGTAAAGCGTCGACTTGGCCTGACGGTCCTGAATGACGGTCGGCTCGCTGCTGCCGTTGTCCCCGGAGAAAATGATCAGCGTATCGTCGCGCTGCCCGAGTTCCTCCAGTTTCGAGAGCAGGTTGCCGACTTCGGTATCCATCGCCTCGACCATCGCGTTGTAGCACGCCTCACCGGCAACGGAGCCGTCGTCCGGGCCTCTGGTAATCGTGCCGCCGGCCTCCGCCGTTCCGACACCCGTGCCGCCGGCCTCGGCCGCACCGGCGCCCATGGCGCCCATACTGCCACCCCCGCACATGTCATTGGTGAAGTGCGTCTCGGTCCGCTCCTGCATGCCGTGGAGGCTCTCGTCCGGCCAGTGTCTGGGGCCATGCGGCGCGTTGTAGGCCAGGGTGACGAACCAGGGCGAATCCTGGTCTTCGATCCATTCCTCGGCCAGCCGCGTGAGCTTGCTGGTGTTGTACTCGGTGCTGACTACCCTGACGGTTTCCATCTCCGGCGAATCGATCGTCAGATTCCAGCGGTCGTAACTGCCCTCGCTGCCGAAATTCCCTTCGATGACGCCCGCGAAATACGGTACGCCGTTGGCAACCGGGTAGGACTCGCCGTTTACTTCGTCCACACCGACGTGCCATTTGCCGATAAAGGCCGAAGCGTAGTTGCCGGTTTCCTCGTTGTCGCTCAGGAATTCATAGATCGTCTGGTCCTCGAGACGGATGGGAACGCCTCCCGCCAGGACTCCGTTGCGCACTCCGTGCAGGCCCGTGAGATAGGCTGCTCGCGTCGTAAAGCACATGGGCGTCGCCCAAGCGTTGTCGAAGATCACGCCTTCGTTCGCCAGCGCCGACAGGACCGGGGTGTTGGGCGGGTTGGGGTCGTAATGATATTCGGGAGAGTCCACGACACCCTGGTCGTCGGAAATGATCACAAGAATGTTGGGTTGCTCAGGCTGACTTTCCTGCACAAGCGCGAACAGGCCGACGACCGCCAGACCAAGGACCATGGCGACAACCGCAAGCTGTTTAATCATTTTATTCACCCCCATTAATTGTCATTTCACATACCGGCTGCGTCGACCCGCAAATCGCGCCATTTCCATGTTCAGGGACCGGCTCGCTGAGCCTCGTATACCGCTGTTCCGGCTTCCTGCAGGCACTCGATCGGCGGAGTGAGCTCCAGGTCCGGTTTGTGGAAGAAGCTGGTCTCGATTGCAAACGGCGCGGTCATGTAGTCGGGATCGAACATCGTCGTGTCCACATCGAGTGCCGTGCGGTCGTCGCGCCATCGGAATACGTGCGTGATCTGCTTTTGCGTACCCGATGGAAGCCCGCGCGCTATGCCCCAGGGATTGGGTTCGAAATTCCGGATGTCGACGCTCAACACGTCACCGTCCCATTCGCCCGTGGCGTACCCCCACGTGTAGAGTTCATCCGCCGGCGGATGCTCGCCGCCGATGTGGACGATCTGCTCCTCGCCTCCCCTGCGAAACACCACCTGATCGGCGCGCCGCTCTATCTCCACGATATAGGCTTCAACGTGATGCGCGAACAAATAGGGCTCCGGGGAGCACCAGGGGTTGTCCGGCGCTGCGGTATCGAACGCCCGAGCGATCTCCTTGCTTCTCTCGTTCAATACGGGCACGAACCGGGTGGATTGCAAAGACATCGCAAATTCCGCGCGAATCTCCGGCGATACCGGCTCATACATGTCCACGGGCCGCCCGCTGATACCGTGACGGGCAGCGACCTGCCAAATGCCATCGTAACCCTCCGCCGGTGTCGCGCCGATGGAGATATCCCTGGCAGATCCCCTGGCGGCCAGGGTCGAGGCCGCAACGATCCCGGGGCCGTGAGTTTGCGTCACGACCTCACCGCTCTCGAGCGTGAAAGACACGCTGTTGGCGACATTCCGTGAACCCGAGCGGAGCGGATTCCCAACCGCAACGACCCGATCGCCAACCTGCAACGAATCTTCCGACCATCCCCTGTCGATCTGCAGAATCGCCGACTGCATTTCGAAGCTCCACTCCTCGGTCGCGCCGCTGTCGGTGACCCCTTCCACGAAGACGTGCACATGCGGATTGACGAATTCGTAACGCGTCACCGTGCCCGTCACCGACACTTCGCTGTTCCGGTCGTACACGGCGCCGCTGTGATGGGCCAGGACGGCGAGCGGCAAAAGAAAAAACGCGCAGGCCAGCGCTGTGAGTCTGCGGAATTGGAGTCGTGTCATCGGTCGTCCTCCCTGTTCACTGGTCTGAAGACAATAACTGATCAATTCATGACATCCTCACCGCGCCGACGAGACTCAGCGCCAGTGGGTCTCCCATTCCCGGACGAGTTCGGCCACCAGGTCGTGGTGCTCCGCCGCGATGTCGTGCCGTTCTCCTGGGTCGGCGACAAGGTCGTAGAGTTGCCAGGAGATTGAATCCGTATCGTCGGGCGGCGGGGCGCCGACGATCTTGTAGTTTCCGCGAATCAACGCGCCGGTGCCGCCCCAGCCCACGCTGTATGTTTCCGGATGTACCGCGTCCGCTTCGCCGGTCAGATAAGCCCAGGCCGAGCGACCGGCGATGTCGTTGATCTCGCGTCCGTCTCTGTAGGGTCCGGCGCCCGGATGTTCCCTGCCCGCGATGTCCAGAAAAGTCGGCAGCAAGTCCATCACCGTCATGAAGGTGCTGCTGACGCCGCCGCCCTCGACGGCAGCCGGATAGTGCACGAACGCGGCCGCGCGAAGCCCGCCTTCGGTGACCGAACCCTTCTGGCCCCTGAAGGGCGCCGACGCCGCCTCGCCAAACCCGAGGCCGTGGTCGATATACGAGTGGACCCGGCCAAAGTTTTCGAAGCGGTTGTCAGCGACGACGGGCTCTCGGCCCCGGCGAGTGCCCGCCGTGCTGCCCGTGCTGGCCGTGCCGAGGCCCTGCTCGCTGATGGAGGCGCCATGGTCAGCGGAAAACACGACCACCGTATTGTCGAGTTGCCCGCTTGCTTCCAGATAATCGATAACCCGTCCAATACTCATGTCGAGGTATTCGACCACGCCGGCATAGATCTCCTGAGCGCGGGCGCGGCGTCGCTGCGCCTCGGCGCTAAGGTCCAACCAGGGCTCGGCGCTTGGTTGAAAGCCTTCGAGGTCGGCGCCGGGCGGAATGACGCCGGCGTGCACGGCTCTGGCGAAGCGCTCTTCCCGCAGCGCGTCGTAACCCGCATCGTACCGGCCGGCATATCGATCCAGCCAGTCATCCGGAAGCTGCAACGGCAGGTGCGGTGCGTTGTAGGACATGAAGGCGAACCAGGGCCAGCCGGGCGCCGCGGACCGCAGATACTCGAGCATCTTGCCGGTAAATGCCCGCGTGGAGTAGTAGTCCGCAGGGAAATCATCCCGCGTCAGGGGCTTTCCGTCTTCCTCGAAGTCGTCCTGGAAATGGTCGGCGAAGTAGCCGCTTGAACTCGTCAGAAAGGAAAAGGATCGATCAAAACCACGGTCGGCGGGCGTGTAGCCCGAAACGTTTCCCAGATCCCACTTGCCCGTCATGTACGTCGAGTAGCCGGCGTCCTGCAACAACTCCGCGATGGTCGCGTAGTCGAGGCCGAGCACGCTTTCGCGAAAAGCCCCGGGGTGCGGCTGACTCGCGGCTTCGGCGCCGGCACTGGCCATCAGCATCAGGCGCGTCGGTCTGCAGGCCCTTGCTGCATGCAGATTGTTCAACCGCAGGCCCGCGTACGCCAGCCTGTCCAGGTTCGGTGTCGCGATCTCGCTGCCAAACGAACCGATGTCGGTGAATCCCATGTCGTCCGCGAGAATGAAGAGAATGTTCGGACGGCCGTCTCCTCCCGCGGTCGACCCCACTACCGACTCGGATGCGGTTCCGTCTTGCGAGTATCCCTGTACCGATGCAACGAGCCACAGCACGGTCAGGGCAAGAACTTTCTTCATGAGTGCACCTTACTGCAAATGTGCCTCCAACTATCCGAGTAGCCGAACAAGTCGACCGGAAGAAGTGTCCAGGAGCCGCGACGACAACGAAAACTATGCTGTGTCGTCAGGGCTCGAAATCCATCATAGCCCCTACGGGCGTACGGCGCTCCGCTCGACGTATTCGCCGAAGACTCCGCGGTCATACAGGTCGATGTAGAACGGATCCGGGTCGCAGGCATCGACGTTGTACAGGGGGTTGTCCCCGCGGGATCGCCAGATCTCGTGCACGACCGGAAAATGATAGTACTCCGGGTCATGCAGTGTCAGGGTCTGCCGCAGCGTGTTGCCGTCGGCGCTGAGCCAGATCCGCTCCACGACCCTGGCGTTGCCGGAATAAGGAAAGTGCATCAGCCCGATGACACCGGGCCGCAAGTGCGTGATGTCTATTCTCAGGTGGTCTTCCTCCCAGGTCATGACACCGAATCCGTTGGCCGACGGGACGATCTCGAGATCGTCCGGCAGGGTGTCCGCGAACCAGTCGCGCGCCATCCACTCGTCGCGCATCCGCAGAATGGATTCTTCGTCATGCACGAACTCGACCCGGTTGATGCCGAACATTCGGTCCCACATCGGCCCCCAGGGCTGGCAGCGGGGTGTCGGTGCGTCCGTGGGATCGAACTGGGCGTAGACAGCGGCCCCTGCGTCGGTCAAGGCAAATGCGCGCTTGGTGAATGCTCCTCTGAAAGGTACCGGTGTACTGGCGCCTCCCCTGTTCGCACGCCCGCCGAACGCACCGTCGAGACGGAAAGGCGTCCGGGCCCACTCCACGTCATTTTCGGGCCCCTCATCCGCAGGCACTGCGGTCCAGACAAGCTCGTTCTCGGCGTTGCTCGCACGGTAGACGCCGCTGAACGTACCGTCGCCGTTCAGCGTACCCGCCAAGCGGCCCTCGTACGGCACTCCGTTCCCCATGCGCAGCTTCAGGGTGAACTTGATGCCTTCGCCGTCGACATGCAGGTCCTCGAGACCGCCGTGCGCCTGTACGACGTATTCGCCCTCGTATTCGATGATCGCGACATCGAACAGCAAAGGCGTTCTCGATTCAGGCTGAAAGACGAATCGCCACTCGCCCAGATAAGGCGCGACGTAGTCCGGATCCACGCTCCACGATGCAGGATCGTCGGACGAGAGGTCAGCGCCGCCACCAGGGGATACCCCGCTACCCGTCTGATCGGCCGAGCCGTATTCGTCGCCGTCGCCATCGATCATGTGCTGGACGAAGACCCAGTTTCTTCCGTCCCTGCCCACTTCGCCGGTGACCACGACTTCGTCGCCGGGCGCGAAAGTGCCTTCCGCCAGGCCGCTTCTCGAAGCGTTGGTGGCACTGGGCTGAACATGGAGCTGCCACCGCTCGCCGTCTTCGGAGACGGCTTCCCAGCGCACATGCGGGTTGCTCCAGTAGACGCGTTCGATCGTGCCCCGAAACTCCATGTTGGTATTGGGCAGGAAATCGACATAGTGCGAATGGTGGGCCTGGGCAGCAGAAGCGAGCACCAGGCACAGGACAGTGACTGACCGATTCATGACAACCTCACTCGTAATACGGCTCGCGTCACCGCGAGCGTGTTCAAGCACAATTCTTCGACAGGAGCCTGCCAGCGGCGACCTGCCCTATGGCTCATTATCCATCAAATGATTGAATTCTACGAGCCTGGATTCCTGCGGCGGAGATCCGGTCGACATCGGAGAGCGCACAGGGACGGCCGATGCTTTCCTCCGAGGACAGGAAACCCGCGAAGCTCACGCTGTCGCGAAAGGATCCGCCGAAGTTTGCATCAGGAACCCGAACCCGTGACGCCGCGATAACGTTGCCAGACGGCGTCGAGCAGCGCGCGCGTCAGCAGGACGCGGCCGCCGTCGTTCTCGCCGTGATCGTTGACGACGTGTTCGGTGTAGTTGAAGAACGTGTAAAGCCCCAGGAGAACGGCGAACTCTGGGCCGATGCCGTGCCCGCCATTGCAAGCGACGCGATCGCAAGCGCGGTTGACGCACGCGCGTGGAAACGGAGGCTTGTCTGCATACTTATCTTTCGGTTTTCCGGGCGACTCATGCCGGAGGGCGCACGATCGGAAACGGCGTGACGCCTGCCGTCAGTATGTTTTCGGCGGGCGCCTCCAGCCAGTTGTCGAGTACGTCCGCGTAAACCGAGCGGAAGTCGACCTGATGAGGCACGCCGCCGTCGGTGACCTCGTCCAGATTCGGCGCTGCGCCCCGGACCCCGGCGTGAACCGAGCCGCCGGCGTAGAACAGCACGCTCGCGTCGCCGTGTTCGGTGCCGAGCGTGCGGTTTTCCGGCAACAGCCGGCCGAAGTCCGAGAAAGTAAGCAGCACGACGCGGCGGAAGTCCCCGACCGCGCGCAGATGATCGGCGAACGCCCGTATGCCGCAGCCGAATTCGTCATACAGCAGGCGATGTTTCGGCAACTGCTCGATATGCGTATCGAACGACGCCGCGCCCTCTTCGAACGAGCCGATCGAAACGAAGTAGGCGTGCGGTGAGCAACGCGTCTCGATCATGTCCGCGGTCCAGCGCAGCGAACGGCCGAAGGCGGTGTCGGGGTACGCATGGCGTGCGCCGCTGCCGCGGCTTGCACGCTGGGCGAGGCGGGCGACGTCGGCGAGCGCGCGTTCGACGGAGCCAAGATGTTGGAATGTGGGATTCGAAGGACCCTGCCCGAGCCGTGCCTCCATGGCATCGGCCTGCATGGGGGCGAGCCGTTCCGGGCGCTCGACGAGCCGGTTGCGCCCGGCGGCGCCCGCGAGCGTCAATGCCGGTTCGCGGCCAAATTCCAGCCCGCCGACGGGTTCCTCCCCGCAGGCGCATGCCGGGGAGTCGAGGTAGCGGCCGAGCCAGCCCGTCCCGGGCGATTCGACGCCAGGCAGCGCCGACTCCCAGATCTCGTTGGCGCGGCTATGCGAGCGCGAGGAATCCGGATAACCGACCGCTTGCACGATGCCGGCGTCGCCCCGGTCCATGAGGTGCATGAAATCGGCGAGCGAGCGATGCAGGCCGAAATCGCCGCCGGGCAGGTCCAGCGTGTCGCTGCGCTTGAGCGCGATGTTCGGCCGCGCCCGGTAATAGTGGTCGTTGCGAAGCGGAACCACGGCATTCAGGCCGTCGTTGCCGCCGCGCATCCGCACCGAGACGACGACGGGACCGTCGTGATCGGACGCGGCGCCGGAAACGGTATCGCCAATCGCGCGCGAGGTCAGCACATACGGAAGGACCGGCGCAATCGCCGCCATGCGAATGAGTTCACGTCGATTCAAGCGCTGCATCGAGTTTCTCCTGTCGGTTCGGTTCTGCTGTCGGTTCTGCTACGCGAGCTGATAATGCGGTGTTGCGAGGATCGCTGCAACCAGGCGTTCGGTACGATCGTCGGCGCCGCTCGGCGCCTGCCCTCGCAGCAACTCGACGTCGAGCCCGGGTGCGGGGTCGAGGCGCTCGATGATTTCACTGTCGGACATGCCAACGTTCAGTTCAAGAGCGCCCGGCAGCGCGCCCGATGCGCTGCCGGATGCCGGCGCCGCCGGCGTTCGGCCGCTGAGCGCATCGAACAGCCCATAGCGCAGGGCAAGCCGATCGGCGGGCGTCACCCAGTCGCGTCCCCCCAGCCAGCCGCCCTCGCCGTTGTTCGGCGTCTCGAACAGACGCTGCCCGCAGCCCTCGCACCACCGGTCCAGTGCCGCAAGCGCCGGCGATTCGATCTCCAGTTGCCGGCTGACGCCGGCCGCCAGGTGAGCGGGACTCTTGATCAGACTCCAGCGGGAGGATTCCGACCAGAACGAATCCGCCATGACCGCGGCCCGCAGCACGGCTTCCATCGCGCCGCCGCTGTCGGCCCAGGCCTGCTGCATGGCTTGTGCGGCCGTGCCGGAAGCATCGTCGATGCCGAGGAACTCGAGCAGCCGCCGCGACACGCGCCGCGCTGCGCGACCACACCGCCGCGAACGCCGCTTCGACGCCGAGGCCCGTAAGTTCGCCGACGTCGCGCGGCTGTGCGGCGAAGCTCAGCCGCCGCATGAGGTGACGGACATCGCCGCTTGCAAGAGTTTCCGGTGTCATCGCCCTGGCCGTTCCCGCACGGTTGTCCCTCGGCTTGAAAGCCGGGCTGATAGTATAAGCTCGTCCCCGATTCGATCATGGAGCATGACATGTCGCATACGCTGTACCGATACCTGCGGACCATCATCGTTGTTCTCGCCGGAATCCACTGTCTGCAGGCGACGGCCCAGGACGGCGACGCGACGCCGGGCGCCGCAGCGCTGCAGGGTAGCTGGACCGTGCGTGCGGCCGAGCAGGGCGGGCAGCCGTTCGATGCGATCGTCGGCGGCATGCTGACGATCGACAACGACACGTTTGCGCTCACAACCGCTGTAGGCAATGAGTTCTCCGGCGCGCTCGAACTCGATGCCAGCGCCTCGCCCGCGCGCATCGACTTTCTCTTGACTGACGGTACTCACTGGACGGGGATCTATACGGTCGGGAACGGCATGCTCCGCCTGAATTACGTTGACGCCGGCGAAGGCGCCGAGCGGCCGGAGATCTTCGCGACAACGGCCGATACGCCCGGCACCGTGATCGTTCTCGGCCTTGAGTCCGGCACTTCGGACTAGGCCGCGACGGAAAGCAGGAGCACGCAGCAGCCGACAACGCAGGCTGCGGCCCCGGTGCGTACGACGGCCCCCGGCGCGTAGGTCATCAGCAGGACGCACGCGAACGCACCGAAACTGAGCACGCCGCCAAGCGCCACCGCGCCGACGGACCCGCCCCAGACCGCGACGCAGGCCACGCACGCCCCGGCAAGCAGTGTCCAGCCCGCCAGGCGCAACGCCCGGCGTTGCCGCAGCGTCGGGACCGCGTTGCCGTATACGGCCCGAAAGTGCCGGCGCATCGCCAGGCTGAGCGCCGCGAAGCCGGCGAATGCCATGCAAAAGGCCGCAAGCGTCATCATCCGAAACCGCTCTCCCTGTCAGGTGCGCTGCGCCGCGTCGAGCGAATCGACGGACTCGCCAGCGTAGTCGGAAACGGTACCGGTTTCGCCGCCGCGCCACCGTCGTCTGAGCACGCTGGCAGCAAGGCCGAAAGCGATGCCGAATGCAAGTATCGTCAGGTCGAAGCCCGCATGTTGCCAGGCTCCGGCCGGCAATGAGGCGCCCAGGTGCTGATCGGTCGTCAGGGCGTTGAGCACCGGAAGCAGCAGGAACACGGCCGCGGCCGCACGGAACTCGTCGATCCATGCCTGCCGCACGCTACGCAACCACGGCACGATCAGCATGACTGCCCAGACGATGAACATCACATTCACTTCCCAGTCGGCCCTGGCGGCGATATCGACCGGCAGCAGGCGGTTCGCCCAGAAGTATGCGCCGACCGCAACGGGCAGTCCGGCGATCGTCCCGATGTTGAGGCGCTCGACGAGCCGGTAGCCGAAGCGCGGCGCACCGCCTCGGTCATTGAATTTCGGCTTGCGCTTGGCCGTCCACACGACGAGTCCGGTGCCGATCATTGCCGTACCGAGCAGCCCCGTCAGGAAATACAGCCAGCGCAGCACCGGACCCGCAAACAGCCCCTCATGCAGAGCCAGCAGGGCATCGTTGACGACGATCGGCCCGCTGCGGCGGGGCGCGCCTCCCAGCAGCGTGCCATTTGCGGCGTCGAAAACCATGTGCCCGCCGTTGCTGACGGGATCCACGTGACCGCGGTTAAACACGATGCGGGCATTTGCATCGCCGGGGTTGTACACGGTTGCGGACCGTATGTTGTCCTCGCCCCACGCGGCAACGACCTGACGGTGCATGCCGTCGAGCGGCGCGGGCGCTGCGGCGATGCCCACCGCCGCGGGCACCTCCGGGTTCTGGAAGGCCTCGTCGAAAAACGCCTGCCGGCCGCCGCTGCCGTAGATTGTGCTGATAATCAGGGCCTGGTAGGTGATCATGAAGAACACGAGGCCGCTGTACGTGATCATGAGGTGGAACGGCAATGCCAGCACGCTCAGCACATTGTGAAAGTCGAGCCAGGAGCGGTGGCCCTTGCCGGGACGGAAGGTGAAGAAGTCCCTGAAGATGCGCCGATGCGTAATGACGCCCGAGACGATCGCCACCAGCATGAACATCGTGCAGACGCCTACGATCCAGTAGCCCAACTGCCGCGGCAAATAATGCAGGACGTAGTGCATCTGGTAGAGCACGGCGCCGCCGCCGGTTTCCCGTGCCTCGAGCGGCCGGCCGGTTGCGTGGTCGAGCACGCCGGAGCCGCGTTCGGTGGCGCCGGCCGCGTCCCCTGACGCACCGCTCCAGAACACGCTGACCTGCTGGATGTCGTGGCCATTCGGCGGGTAGACCGACCAGCGCCCGGCATCGGGCGCGACGTCGAGCAGATAATCGAAACCGAGGGCCAGACCTTCCGCCTGCGAGACCGTCTGGGGATCCAGCGGCAACTCGGGACGCATCCAGCGGTCGACTTCGGTGTCGAAGTAACCGATCGTCCCGGTCAGAAACACGAAGAACAGCAGCCAGCCCGTGACGAGGCCGGACCAGGTATGCAGCCAGGCCATGGACTGCCTGAATCCGCCCTTCACGCCGCAGCTCCGTTCGTTGCAAGCGCGACAAGGCCGAACACGGCGGTCCACGTTCCGATCCCGATCCAGGCGCGGAGCGCCGATCGCGTCGCGAACACCCAGAGCACGGCGAGGCAATAGATGAGGAAATTCAGGAGCAAGGCGGTCATGACCGCGTCACCCCGTTCCATGGGCAGGATGCCGACCAGGCCGATGGACGTGACGGCCGCGAGCACGTAACCGCCGAACACGGCGGCGACGATCCGGGAGCAGACGGAAACCGGAGCGCTGCCGTTTCCGCCTGGCGGTTTGCTGCCTCTGCTCATGCCTTGCCGGTCGCCGTTGCCCCCGAGTTGCCGTTCTGCGGCGCCTGCCCGGGCGGGGCGCTACCGCCCGGGCAGGCGCCGCAGTATCGGGTTCTAGAGGAGGTTGTACTGGATACCGAGGACGCCGTAGATGCCGGGCTGCTTGTATCCGAGGCCCTCCTCGATGTCCTCATCGAACAGGTTCTCGATGCGCAGGTAGCCGGAGAGCGCGTCGGTGAAGTTCATGCGCCCGGTCGCGTCGACGCGCCAGTACTTCTTCATGGCGATATCGCCGGCCCAGCGCAGCCGCGGCCCCGTATAGTAGGCATTGGCCCCGAAATAGATGCGGTCGTTGCTGAAATCGACTCCGAGATTGCCCTTGTTCCTGGCAATCTGCACGGTGGGCTCCCACGGCTCGCCTACGCCCTTACGCGAATTGGATTCCGTATAGGTGTAGTTGCCATAGACCGACAGCGTGTCGGACAACGAGTAGCTCGCCGTAAGTTCGGCGCCCTGGGTCACCTGGACATCGCGGTTCGCATACTGGCCGTAACCGTAGAATGCGCGCGGATTGACGATCGTCGCGTCATAGACGATGACGTTGTCAAGTTCCGTGTGCCAGAGCGTGGCCTCCAGATCGAGCCGCGAGTCGACCAGCGACGTGCGGTACCCGAGTTCGGTCGTCGTCCCCGACTGCGGGCTCAGATCGAGGGTGCCGTAGGTCGGATTGAGTAGCTGGGACAGCGTTGGCGCGGTGAAGCTCGTGCCGTAGTTCGAGAAGATCGAGCCGCCCGTGCCGACATCGATCACCACGCCCAGGCTTCCCGTCGTTTCGTCGCCCCAGGTATCGTAGTCGTCGGAGCGCACGCCGAACGCGAGTATGAGGCGGTCGCTGAGGTCGATTTCGGCATTCGCGTAGAGCGAAGTGACGTTTTCCTCGCCGTCCGACGTACCGTAGGTTCCCCATTGGCGCGCGCTCTGGTCGAGGGACTCGACGCCGAACAGCGCGCCGAAGCGGTCGCCGTTGAAGATGAGGTTGTAGTCGATCTGCGAATTCTCGTCTGCGTAAAAGGCGGCGACTTCGGACGCCCTATCGTTGATTTCGATGACATCGCCGCGATTGTAGGGGCCGCCGAAGGACCAGTGGGAGACCCCGTCGACCGGCGCGGTCTGCAGGCCCAGCAAGCCGTCCGGAGGATCGCTGATGTTGTAGGTGTTCTCGAGCGACCCCACCTGCAGGCGCTGCGACCAGGCATCGGAAATGTCGTGCCGCAGATGCGCCGCAGCTACCCGGTTCAACGTCCCGCTCGATTGGTTGGGGTCGGGCGTCTGGAATGTCCAGTAGGTCTCGCGCGTGGCGCCGCGGCCGGCGTCGGTCAGTTGAGCGTAGCCGAAGCGGTTGTCGGTTTCCCAGAAGCTCAGCCCGAAACCGACCCGGTCGAGCTCATAACCGAGCTTGGCCTGGATCGTTTCGTCTTCGTAGAACTCGTGCTCGTGGACATTGCCGCTGTCGATGCTCGACAGGTTCACCGAATAGGCGAAATCGCCTTCGCCGGCTTCGGTCGTGTCCCGATACGAGACTGCCGCGCGCGCCCAGTCGAGCGAGCCCGCCTCGAGCTGAATTCCGGCGTCGCGTCGCGCCCCGCTCTTGGTCGTGATCGAGATGACGCCGGCCGTGCTGTTGGCGCCGTACAGGACCGCCTGCGGGCCGCGCAGAATCTCCACGCGCTCGATCGAGGTCGGATCGATCTGTCCGAGCAGGTGGTCGACGCTGCCGGAACTGGCCTGGTTGATCTTCACGCCATCGACGACGACGAGAATGGCGCTGCTCGAGAAACCGCGCATCTTCGGGTAGTTGAACTGGCCGGGCCCACCCGTCTGCTTGAATTCGAGGCCGGCCTGGCCGCGCATGATCTCGGTGAAGTCGGTATAGCCCTTGAGCTCGATCTCGTCTTCGCCGATGATCGTCACCGACTGCGTCAGATCGGTCAGCGACTTTTCGAGCTTGGTCGAGCTGACGACGACTTCTTCCATGTCCTCGTCGATCGCGCTCTGGCCCAGGGCGACGCTCCCGACGCCGAACAGAACCGGCGCCGACCAACGGACATACCTGGCATACTTGCTGGCACGCATGACTGCTTTACTCCCTGGTAACTCGCAAAACGGTGAATCCGCACAGCCACCTTCCCCAATGTCGCAGCGTCGAGTCGTGGCTGAGCGACTGTGGGATGCCCACTGCAACAGGGGAGCAAGCCTAGAGATCGGCCCGGATTGCCCACAAGTAATTAACTGTTAAGCAAACCGTTAATAACTAGGCTGTTATAGTCGCGTGTGCAAGTATTCTGGATGACTTCCGGCCAATCTTCCCCGGAGGGGACCCTGATATGAAGACCCGTTTGCAATTGTGGTCGGGTATGGCCCTGGTCCTGCTGTGTTACGCGAGACCCGCGGCGCTCGCCGAACTGCCTTGGCAGGCCGCCGGGCTCAGCGAGCGCGAGGCTGCCGCCTTTGTTCTCGACCGGCTCACCTACGGCGCCCGACCGGGCGACATCGACCGCGTGATCGAGACGGGCATCGAGCAGTGGCTCACCGGGCAACTCGCTGGCGATGCCGGGGAAACCGAGCTTGCGGCCCACCTCGCCGACTACGAAGCGCTGGGCATGACTCACCAGGAACTCGGCCGGCGTTATCCCGGCGGCTTGCATATGTCGGCGCACCTGCGCCGCTTTCACGAGGGTCTCATACCTGGCCGCGACGAGACGATACTCGATTTCTCGGTCGTCAATGCCATCGTCAACGAGTTCCGCGAAGCCAACGGTTTTCCCTTTCAGGACCGCGAGCTGCGTGCCCAGCTCGTCAACCAGAAGATCGACCGGGCCGTCTACGCCGAGAATCAACTCCGCGAAGTACTGACCGACTTCTGGCACAACCATTTCTTCACGAGCCCGGCGAGCTTCAGGGCCCGCCTGTGGGTCCTCTCGTTCGAGAGCGGGGCCATTCGTCCCAATGCGCTCGGCGATTTCCGCACGCTGCTCGGCGCGGCCTCGAAGCATCCCGCGATGCGCACCTACTATCAGGGAAACGAAGAACCTTCGGAACTCGGCCCGGGCGATTCGACGTTCGACATGATCCTTGCCAACGAGGCGGCGCAACCCGGTGCGGCGACGGCCGCCGAGGTGACGCGGGCGCGCGTGCAGAGCGAGGTCGTCGCCGTGGAGTATGAAGACGACCTGATCCTTTCGCGCGAGTTCTGGTCGAAGACGGGGCCGAATCCGAGCTACGCCGATGCGCTCACGCGTCTGCAGACGCTCGGCCCGGAGGCGGAGCTCGGCGCCGACGACATCCTGGCCATCGGGCGGGCGTTCACGGGCTGGTCGACGATGCCGGTCGGCGCCTCCGAAGCCTGGTACGAGCGCGGCTACAAGCACGCGCTGGAAGCCGGCTTCGTGCTCGAAGGCGGCTTTCTGTTCCGAGCAGACCAGCACGACGGGCGCGCCAAGTCGGTGCTCGGCCTTGAGTTGCCGGCCGGCGGCGGCATCGCGGACGGCGAGCGCGTGCTCGACCTGCTCGCCGCCCACGAAGACACGTCCCGGCACATCGCCCGCAAGCTCGCGGTCCGCTTCGTCTCCGACGAACCGGACGCCGCGCTGGTCGAGCGGCTGGCAAGCAGCTTCTCAAGCACGCAGGGCGACATCGCGGCGGTGATGCGTACGCTCGTCGAATCGCCCGACTTCTGGGCTGCAGCCGGCGACCGTACCAAGGTCAAGACCCCGCTCGAGTACGCGGCCAGCGCGCTGCGCGCCGTGAACGCCGAGGTGGAATCGCCCGACGCCGTCGTCGAGTGGATCTCGAAGATGGGCCAGCCGCTTTACACGTATCTCGTGGCGACGGGTTTTCCCGACAAGGGGAGCTACTGGCTCGACTCGGCGGCCATCGTACAGCGCATGAACTTCGCGCAGGAGCTTGCGGCGGACGCCATCGAGGGCGTCGAGCTGCCTCCGGCCGGCGCTGCGGCCGATCTGGAGACGCTGGCGGCGAGTCTCTTGCCGGGACGCGATCTGGACGGCATGATTGAAACGCTCGGTGACGCCTACGGCGACCGGAACGAACCCGGCGACGCACGGGCCGAGGTCACTGCGATGCTAATCGCAAGCCCCGAATTTCAGTTGCGCTGATCGGGGCAGCGGCAGACGTTCAGCGGCAACAGGTAACTATCGAAACACGAATTCTTCGAAGGAGCAATGAACCGATGAAACGCCGAACATTGTTGAAGTCAGGCGGAATCGCCTTGTTTGCGGCGGGCGGCGTGTTGCCGCCTTTCATCATGCGCTCGGCTCGGGCCGCGGAAGGTCCCGGCGAGTTCGAGCGCCAGAAGGTCGTCGTCACGATCTTCCAGCGCTTCGGCATGGACGGGCTCATGGCGGCCACGCCGTACGACGACGAACAACGGCTCGCAAAACTCCGACCCAGCCTGATGCTCGGGCGGCCGGGGTCCGGCGACCCGATGGAACGAATCGATCTTGACGGCCGGTTCGGGCTGCACCCCGGTTTTGCGCCGCTGGTGCCGATGTTCCGCGACGGCGACCTGGCGATCGTTCATGCGGCGGGATCGCCGCACAACACGCGTTCGCACGGCGAGGCGCAGTTATGGTGGGAGTCCGGCACGCCCGGCAACCACCGTACGACCGACGGCTGGCTCAACCGGGCGCTCGGCGCGACCGCCGTTCGCGATGGCTTGCCGCTGCGGGCCATCGCGGCGACGCAGGAACGGCCGCGAATCTTCTACGGCGACCATGCCGCGGCAACGCTCGCCGATGCGGATTCCCTGAGCCTGAGCGTAGCGGAGTCGGCCACCACCGACAGCGTCGCCGACACCTTGCGCTCGCTTTATGCGCAGGCCGGCAACGAACTGGTTCGCGCAAGCGGTCTGAGCGGGCTCGAGACCGCGAGAATCCTCGCAGAAGCAAGGTCGGCCCGGGAACGGAACGGCGGCAGCTACCCCGAAGGTTCGGCTTTCGCGCAGAGCCTCAGCGAGATCGCCTGGCTGATCAAGGCCAATGTCGGCTTGCAGCTCGCGTTCGCCGAGTCCGTCAGGGCCGGTCCGAACAACAAGGGCATCTGGGACACGCATTCGAACCAGGCCGCCCCCGACGGGCCGTTTCAGCTCATGGCAGACGACTTTGCGCGCTCGATGGTCGCCTTTTTCGACGATCTCGGCTCGCTGCGCGACGACGTCGTCGTCGTGACGCTCACGGACTTCGGCCGCAACGTCGTCGAGAACGACGGCATCGGCACGGATCACGGGCGTGCGACCGCGATGTTCGTCATGGGCGGCGCCGTCGAGGGCGGACGCGTCTACGGCGAACTGCCCGAGCGCTTCGAACGCGACGCACTCGAAGACCTCATGGACCTGCCGGTGACGACCGATTTTCGTTCCGTCATCGCGCCTCTCATCGCGCGGCAACTCGGCGTGCACGACGACAGCGCCGTCTTCCCGGGCTGGAACGGCGGCCGCATGGAGATCGCCGCCGCCTAGCAGGCGGGCACTGTTCCGGATTGTCAGTCGGTATGGAGCGCTAGCCGCCGAAGTCCTTGCTGAGCACGAGCGAGAGCATGCGCGGCGGCGCACGGTCGGCATAGTTGATCAGGTTCGGAGAGCGCCCACGGGCCGGCCAGGGACCGTGGAAGATGCCTCCGAACAGGACGGCGCTGCGTTCATACGTCTTGTCGGTCAGATTGGTGCCTTCGAGCGACAGGGACAGCGCCTGTTCAGGCCAGGTCATCGTGATGCGGCCGTTCAGCAGAGCGTAATCGGGCAAAATGGTGAATTCGTCTCTTTCGACGTTGCCGAAGCTGACCATGTCGTCCTGCCAGGTGTAGTTCAGGCTGGTCCTGAGCTCCCCGCCCCAAACGTCCGCCGTGTGATTCAGCGCCACGGCATAAGAGTATTTGGGCGTATTGACAATCTGGTCCCTTTCACCGAAAGGACCCGAGAGTACGGCATCGGTCTCGACTGCATGCACATGGCCCAGGGACACATTGACGATCAGGTCGTCGGTGAAGGCGAAGTCCAGATCCGTTTCCCAACCGTCGCTCACGACATCGCCGAAGCTTCTGAGGACCAGAATCACCGACCCGGTGGAAAAGTCGAGTTCAAATCCCTGCCGGTTTTGCTGATCCATGTCGAACAGGGTGAAATTCCATCGCAAACGGCCGTCCATCCAGGTCGAACGCAGGCCGATCTCGCTGCTGATCACCTTCTCGGGCGGCAGCGGCGCCAGGTCGTAATTGTCCGGGTGGAACTGGGCCGGGTCGGTCGCCCCCCTGCCGGCGGGATGCGAATAGACACCCGCGCGGTAGGCTTTCGCATGCGCCGCATAAATCATGAGATCGTCGTTGACCTGGTGATCGAGCGCCACCCGGTAGTCGGTCTCCGTCCAGTTCTCGGTGTCCGTGTCGACCCAGGTGCAGTCGGGATCCCTGACCAGGACCTCGGCGGACGTGGCAGCCGATGTCGTGCAATTGTTCCATCCCCTGATATTGAAGTCGCCGCTCTCCCATTCCTGGAAGCGCACGGCGTTGTCTTCGTCCGTGTACCGCAGGCCGAGCGTCAGACTCGTGGCGTCGTTGGCGAAGTGATAGGTTCCCTGGGCAAACACGCCCAATGCCTCGTACCACCACGTGTCGAACCAGATGTCCCGAAAGTCCGCGTCGTTGTCCGGATTGTGGTTGCGGACGACGTAGCGATCCTCGGTCTCCTCGGCGTCGAAGTAGTTGATGCCCGAGACCAGATCGATCCTGCCGTCGGCCAGCGTCGAATTGAGCACGATCTCGACCGTCGTGGCCGCGGTCTGATAGGTCTCGTGGCGTATCTCGGCGCCGTAGCCGAGCCAGTCCACCGCCCGGGAGTTCCAGATGTCGTGCTGTCCCGCCGAGACCTTCAGGCTGTGGTCTTCGTTAAGTGCCCAGTTCACGCTCGCGCTGATCTGGTTGTTGTCGGCGCGTGACCAGGTGTCGCAGCCCGGATCCCAGCTCGGCTCCATGTCGTAAAGGAAGCAGAAACCCGACTGCGAGAAGTCGTCGAGAATCAGCCTTTGATCGTTTGACGTGAGTGGCGGCAGCCCGTTCATTGTCAGCGATCTGTCGAGCTGCAAGAGGTGGTTGGACAGTGGATTGATCAGTTCGACCAAGGTGATCGTCCGGGTTGACGGATCGCCCTCGGCCTGTTCCGTGCGGTACTTGAAATCGACCGTCACGTCGTCGTTCGGCAACCATCGAAAGGCCAGGCTGCCGAGCGTATCGTCGATGTCGCCCGTATCGCCGGAGTCGCCGGATACGCCCACTCTCGTGAAGTAACCGTCGCGATTCAGGCTCGCGACGTTGGCTTTCATGAAAAAGGTGTCGCTGAGCGGGACGTTGACATCGAACTCCACGTCGGCGCGCCCGAAGTTGCCCGCCCGCAATTCCGCATTGGCGTAGAACTCTTCGCTGGGCTTGCGCGTAATGACGCGGATTGCGCCGGCGGTCGAGTTTCGTCCGAACAGCGTGCCTTGGGGACCGCGAAGCACCTCGATCGACTCGACATCGACCGCCCGCAGGGCGTTCCGGTTGGGGCTCGGGAAGTAGACATCGTCGATGTAGAACGCCACGGCAGACTGCGTGCCCTGGCCGGAGATGCCGCGAATGTTGAAATTCGGGTTCGTCGCGCCCTGGGTCCTCGACGGCCTGATATTGAGGTTCGGCGTCGCGGACTGGATATCGAACATGTCGACGATCACCCGCTCCTCGAGCACCTGGGTAGAAAAAGCCGCCACTGAAAGAGGCGTGTCCTGAAGCGACGCCTCGCGGCGTTCCGCCGTGACGACGACTTCCTCGAGCGTCTGCGCAAAAGGCGCCGCAGGCGCGAGCATCGCCATGATTGACCCGATCGCCGGAATCAATCGACAAGTTTCTCTGTGGACGACAGTGCGGTATCTCATGTGAATACTCCCTCGCGTATTGTCTTGTTTTTCAATTGCCACCCATCCTGACGAAGGCGAGGCAGGTGACTCCTTGGCATTTTATCTGATCAATCTCATTAAGCGCCGATCCTCTGAAAGGAGCGGCAAATGGCTGACTTTTTTGTACAACTCCATGAATTTTGCGGTCGGGAAACGGCGGCTCCAGCATGCCATAAGGCATAATCCTGACGTATAGTCTCAAGTGTTCTTGAGGTATGCGATCATGAAACAACAACTTTTTTGGGGACCTCTTGTCGTGACGCTCCTTGCGGCGAACGCGGGTCTTGCCCAGGAGCGGCCCAATATCGCCCTGATTCTGTCGGACGACCAGGGATGGTACGGGCTCTCCGTGCAGATGCACCCGGACCTGCCCAACTCGAAAAGCGACTTCTTCCACACGCCCCGGCTGGAGGAGCTGGCCAGCCAGGGCATGCGCTTCTCGGACGCCTACTCGCCATCGCCTGCCTGCTCGCCGACCCGGCTCAGCATTCAGAATGGCTTGAACCCGGCCACGAATCGCATGACCAAGGCCGAGCCCATCGCCACTGCGGTTAACAATTTTCCGTTGCTTCCGCCGAACCATCCGTATCCGATCGCGATCGACAGGGAATACACCACCGTCGGCGAGGTCCTGCAGGCGGCCGGTTACCGCACCGCGCACTACGGCAAGTGGCACCTCGGCGGTAACGAACCGCCCGAGGCACACGGCTACGACGAGTCCGACGGGCCGGCCGGCAACGAGCTTGCCTGGGAGTGGGATGATCCGGACAACCCGCTGGACATCATCGGCATGCCCGAGAAGGCGCTCGACTTCATGCGGCGGGCCAACGAGGCCGGCCAGCCGGCGTTCGTGCAGCTTTCCGCTCTCGGGCTGCACGGTGCGGAGCACGCGTCCGCGGAGGCCGTCGCCCGGGCCCAGGCACGCCCCAGGGGTGAAATGCACACTAGTGTTCGTTCTGCAGCGGTCACCGAAGATCTCGACACAAGCGTCGGCATCTTCATGGACGGCCTGGACGAACTCGGGATGAGCAATAACACCTACGTCATCTACATGGGCGACAACGGGCACGTGCGCCAGCAAAACGCCATGCCCAGCAACCACCCGGACAGCCCCGCTCCGCTGATGGGCGACAAGGGCAACCTCTCCGAAGGCGGCATTCGCGTGCCCTTCATCATCCGCGGGCCGGGCATCGAGGCCAATTCCTGGTCGAGCGTGCCGATCGTCGGTTTCGACTTCTTCCCGACGTTCGCGGAGTGGGCCCGGGTGGACCCGGCCGACCTGCCTGCGGGACTCGAAGGCGGCAGCTTCGCTGCGGTGCTTGAGAATGGCGGAGTGGGCGAGGTTCAGCGCCCGCGCGAGGGGCTGGTATTTCATTTCCCCCACTACCAGTCGGGAACGCCCCAGTCGGCCATTCGTGTCGGCGATTACAAGCTGATCAAGTATTACGAAGGCAACAGGACGACGCTGTTCGACCTCGCCAACGATATTGGCGAGCGCAACAATCTCGCGCTGCAGATGCCGGAGAAGGCGGCGGAACTGGAAGCCACGCTCGACGAGTACCTAGCATCGGTGAATGCGGACCTTCCGGCCGTCAACCAGGACTACGACCCCACCCAGCCGACAGGCTTCCCCGGCCGCCGGAGAAGGGGGGCGGACCCGAATGTCATAGTTCCCTACGACACCACCCATGACCCGGAGAGTTTTTACTTTGGGGAGTGACAACCGACCGTGCCGATGACTCGCCTACGGCCGCATCAGGCTTAACCGGGGGATAGACGGTAAAGAAAATCCTTCCCTCATTTTTGAACGCGGAGATTGGTTCAATGAAAACCACAAGTTGGCTTGGCAAAGGGTTGCCGGTTGCAGCGGTTGCGCTGGTTGCCCTGACTTCGGCAGGGTCGGCGCACGCACATCACAGCACCGCGATCTTCGACCAGAGCAAGGAGTTTTCGATCGAGGGCACCGTGGTTGAATTCGTTCAGCAAAATCCTCACGCACGGCTTGACGTTGAGGCGGCGGGCCCGGATGGGGAGGTGCATGTCTACACGCTGGACTTTGGCAATGGCGACCGAATTCTCGATACCTACGGTCTGGACGAGAACAGCTTTCAACCCGGAGACCGGATCAGCGTCACCGGTGCGCCATCGCGCTTCGAGAACGACACGCGAATGCTCGTTTCCAGCATGACGTTACCGGATGGCCGATTCGCCGATGGCGGCTCGCATTCCGGCCCGCGTCAGGGTGAAGGCCGGCGCACCGGCCCGCCCTGGGCAGTCGACCCGGACATCACGCTGCCTGTAGTCGAAGTCAACGGAGTCGTGACGGCTCTGGACTGGTCAGACCCGGAAATCACCATGATGATTACCGGCACGCAACAGGGCAGCGATGGAGTCGCCGTGTACGAAGTGCGCGCCGCCGGAGCAACGTCTCTTTACGAACGACAGAACTTTACCCCTGAGGACTTCCCCATCGGCGGCGAAGTCAGCGCCAGCGGTTATTTCATTCCGGAGCGGGGAAACCTCATCTTCCCGCACAACATATGGACGGATACGCGTGACCTCTACAACCAGGTTCACGCAATCAACAACGCCAGGGAGCATCTCGGCTGGCCGCCGAAGGAGTTTGACCGGCCGCGATGAAACCGGCCGGACTGGCCTGATTCGAATTGGTGGATATGCCGGTGTTCGCGACAGGTCGATGAACACCTGTGCGAGCGAGAGTGCCGCCCTATTGCATCCGTTCCGGAACGAAGTCCAGGTCCGCTCCCATCGGAATCGGTTCTTCTTCCTGCAAGCTATTGCGATGATCTTCAAGAATCTGGCGCATCGGATATCTTGTCCATGAATTTACAAGCGCGGTACCGCGGAGTTCGCGTGGGTCCTGCTTTATGTTGTACAACAACGGGAATCCAACAGGTTGAGGCGAACTCGTTCCTGTAGCTTGCTCGAAAAAGTGCAGCTTCCAGTCTCTCCACTTGATCGCCTGCAATCGTGAGCCGACGTAGACTGGAAACCCCTCGCGTCCCGATTTCTCGTCGCCGCGGAAAAACCCGACGAGACTGATTCCATCAATGATTCGGTCCTGCGGCGCCTCCGAACCGAACATCTCGGCGAACGTGGGCAGCAAATCCACCATATGCACGATTTCGTTGCTGACGCGTCCAGCTTCAATTCCGTCTGGCCAGCGGATCAGGAATGGAACACGCAGCGAGCCCTCGAGTGCGGTGAAATACGTGCCACGCCAGGGACCCGGCGATCCTGCCCATTCCGGTTGCATATCGGGTCCGTTGTCTGACGTAAATATGAGTATTGTGTTCTCCGTCAAGCCACTTGCTTCCAGGGCGTCGATAATTCGCCCGGTGTACGCATCCATCTGTGCCAAAATGTCGCCCCAATATCCCGACGATGTGGAGCCGTCAAAATCCGGATGCGGCAGTATCGGATAGTGTGGCTGGGTCATCGGAAGATAGAGAAAGAAGGGTGCGTTGCCGGAAGCACTTCGTTGCCGGATAAACTCGACGGCTCTTTCCGTTATTCGCCTGTCAATTTGCCGACGTTCTTCAATGTCGTATGGGCGGATCTTTACCGGGACCGCACCGCGCCGTGCCTGTAGCGTATGTGGCACGGCATTCATCGGGTGTGCGTTCTCGTCGTAGGTCTGGTTGTCGATCCAGAGTGCCTCGTCCGTACTGTTTGCAATTCCAAACCACTCGTCAAACCCATGATCGGTTGGGAAACGACCGTTGACCTGCCCCAAGTGCCACTTCCCGAAGATCGCCGTATCGTACCCGGCGTCACTTGCCAACTCCGCCAGGGTAACCTCCCAGTTGACCAATCCATAGTCTGCCAAAGAACCTGGAACTGAATGCAGCCCGGAACGTATGGGATGACGCCCTGTCATCAGCGCCGCCCGTGACGGCGTACATTGGGCTTCTACATTGAAATTGGTCAGGCGCATACCGTCTGCGGCAATGCTGTCGATTCTTGGTGTTGCCGCCCCTCGTAGTTCCCCTCCTCCGTATGCTCCGATCTCGCCATAGCCGAGGTTGTCCATCAGGATCAGAACGACGTTCGGTTGCGACTCCTGGCCGCTGGCGGAACCCCCGAACAAGCTGCCGACAAGTAAAGCGCAGAAAACCAACCTGATACGCATTTGTCTGTATTGTCCTCTTGATGACCCGCAATGGAACTGACTGACCCGTCTGGTGAGCTAATGGTAGCTCTGACAGCCTCTGGGATTGTCAATAATCAATCTCTAAAGATCAACTCTGGATAATGCTGAGAAGGAGCCAATACCGGTTGCCACTCGTAGTTGATGATCGGAAGCTCGATAGGAGTTTTCACAGCGGGGCCGCTGCGCTGACGCGAAAGGAACATTCGCGCATGTGCGATTCGAGCCATGTCCGTATTATGTTAAATTTCCTTTCTGTAACCCATTGAAATATAAGAAGCTTGGATTTAGTTCCATGCAAGGTCAACGCATGGTGCGCTGTTGCGGTAGCGGAGACGAGCGCAAGTCCCGGGACAGACACCGCCAAGCAAGAAATCCTCGAATTACGCATGAATTCGGCCCAGGCCCGGATGTCGTGCGAATATCTGTTCCCTGAACGATTGCCCCCAATTCTTCTTCAAAATGCACCATTTCGCACAGATTTCGACCTTGCCGACCGCCCCGGACCAAGCATAACTTTTGGAACCTTCGGAACTATGGCGGGGATGCGAATGAACATGGATACTTTTTCCGCTTGGACGAGTCTCACACCAGCGTCTCGCGCGACGTATGAAATCGGGTTGGCAGAGGGTTTCGGGACGCCATCGAAGATGCAATAGTCGAGCGGGTAAAGTCTGAGTGTTTACGGGCTGCCGAGGAGGTCGCCGACAGTGGATAAGGACACGATGCGAGCAACGGTCGGGAAAAGGGTCGCCAGAGCCATGAGTGAGCCGGAAATCGATTGGCGGACCGTGGGCGGCGTCGCGAGGGAAACCGGATTGCCGGTTGGCGACGTTTCGGAGTACATACGGCAGCACCCCGATGACTTCAGGCAATCGATCATCAAGCCCGGCGGCGTGCCACTCTACCGAATTCGCCGCAAGGCGTGTCAGGCAATTGTGGGGTAGTTACGGGCCGCATGGATGAGGGGCTCGTTATCTCCCACCGGCGGATATTTCCTAACGCTGGCTGTCGTCGGAGTCAACGGAGTCGTGACGGCTCTGGACTGGTCAGACCCGGAAATCACCATGATGATTACCGGCATACGACAGGGCCGGAGCGACCTCTCTTTACGAACGTCAGAACTTTACCCCTGAGGACTTCCCCATCGGCGGCGAGGTCAGCGCCAGCGGTTATTTCATTCCGGAGCGGGGAAACCTCATCTTCCCGCACAACATATGGACGGATACGCGCGACCTCTACAACCAGGTTCACGCCATCAACAACGCCAGGGAACATCTCGGCTGGCCGCCGAAGGAGTCTGACAGACCGTAATATACCGGCCAGCGGCAAGGAATAGCTTTCGGACGCGGACGAATTGGTGATGTTCGCTGGGAGGTGGCGGTCGCGTTTCGCCCTCTCTCCGGTGCCGATACTTTCCGTTAGTCGGTTGCGGCGCGAATTTCGGCGATGTCGTCGGACCCAATTGTGCGTTGGTCAAGCGGCCAATCAAGTTCTTCCGCGTTAAACACAACGACGTCTTTTACTTCTTGTCCGTCACGCAGAGATACATGGACGCGATGATAGCCCATGCCGGATTCCGGAATCCGGCACAGGTGGCGAGTCCAGCGTTCGTCCAGATGCACTCTCATAAGCTATTTCTCAAGAATTTGAGTATACCCCAGGTCCGTCCCGTTTCTTGTTGAGCCGGGAAACATCACTTCAACGCCCCCGCCCGCCTGACCAAATTTGGGAGCTGACGTGCCGCAACGGATCGGTACCCCTGTTCCTGGCGCCAGAAGCCGCTTGAAGATTGCCGGTCTCCAATTGGGCAACGCATACCTCGCGATTGCGGCAAGCCCTGAGGGAACGACTTTTTCGTCGGCCATCGTCGTCACGTAAGTTCCAGCCCGAACTGACCCGTCAGCCCTTATTCGCCTATCGGCAACGACAGCGCTGTAGCGCACGAATACCTCACCGGCTTTCGTAGTGGAAAGGTAACTGTTGCGGGTCAACACTTTGAAGCTCAAACGCTGGACGGCATCAGTGGGATTTTCCCCGCGTGACAATAGCGAACCATCCTCATCCCGGTCGAGTATTCCGACCCCGGTCATTTTTCGAATCGAGTCCCCCATGGTTTCGATTGCGGCATGTTTTGTTGCATCAACGTCTTCACGAATGCTTGCCTGACTTCCCTGGTTGCTGACCGGAACGTCGCCTTCAGTGTCTGGCGCACTCAGATATCGCCCTGAGTTTTCGGAAACTTGAACGGCCTCGCCATGTACTCTGGATAGTCCGGTTTGCGTTCCTTCCGATTCAAGGGATACGCTCTTGCATGCGAATTCAAGGTCTTTTTCCAAGGGCTCTCCATTCGCGTCAAGATTGAACGCCAACGACGCAAATAGGACCGCAAAGTTCCCCGAGTCTGTGACGAGCACCTGATATCCCATGCCGGACTCCGGCTGATCCAACAAGTGCATCTCCAATTTTTCTGAAATGCCAAAAACCATGTTTTGAAGCGCTCCTGTTGAACAAGACAGTGTGATCATTCGAAAGTGCCTCGATTGTACGGATCGGAATTTGCGCCGCAGCATGCATTTCTCGGCGGAATCGCGAGATTCGGGGTCCAGACTGCGCCATCGCCGTCGGGGTCCTCCTCGTATCGGGACGCTATTGAAGATGCAATAGTCGAGCGGGTAAAGTCTGAGTGTTTACGGGCTGCCGAGGAGGTCGCCGACAATGGATAAGGACACGATACGAGCAACGGTCGGGAAGAGGGTCGCCAGAGCCATGAGCGAGCCGGAAATCGATTGGCGGACCGTGGGCGGCATAGCGAGGGAAACCGGATTGCCGGTTGGCGACGTGTCGGAGTACATACGGCAGCACCCCGATGACTTCAGGCAATCGATCATCAAGCCCGGCGGCGTGCCACTCTACCGAATTCGCCGCAAGGCGTGTCAGGCAATTGTGGGGTAGTCGCGGGCTGCATGGATGCAATCATCGGGCAATTCGCTCGCAGAGGACTCTTCCTATTCGAGCTGGTCGCAGCCGAACGGCCTGACTTGTGAACCCGGTTGCCACTCGTAACGGATGATCGGGAGCTCAACCGGCTCGGTAAACGTCTCCGGATCGGTAACGGTCGCAGTCCACATGAGCCTTGTGTCGCCGTCGCTTAGCGCAAATCGTTCAACGATGCTGACTGCCTCGCTTTGCGGGAATCCCGTATCGCTCAGGTAGGGATAATTGATGCGGTCCGTTTCCACCACCAGGGTACTGCCTTCCCAGTAGCCAACCGAGTGACCGAGCGGCGAATGGGGCACGTCCACTTCCGGGCTTGCATTCAGGTGAATCGTCCGCCGGTTGTCCCATTCCTCAATCCGCAGCAGGATGCTGTCGCCCTGGTCGACGAACTTGATCGGAAAGGGATTGAGCATCGCTTCGGGCATGCCCGCGGCCACGCAGTTATCGACGGTTTCCTCAAAGTTGTCTGTTTCGTCGGCCCTGGCTTCCCACTCGAGACGGGCGGATTCGGTGAGCGGATGTTCCCTTGCCCACCACGCCCGTACGTCCGCATTCCAGTTCCCCACATTCGTCCAGACGCGAAAGATGCCCTCGACATCGAAATCCGCCGGATCCACAACCACTTCGGGCATGTTTCCGCCCCTGACAATGTCGGTCAGTCCTTCGAGCAATCCAAACTGCTCGGCGCGGCCCTCATTCAGCACGTACGTCGGGCCGTCAACAACAGCGATCACCGAAACGCCAAGCGCGTTCTCGTCTCTCCTCGATGGATTGCCGAATACCGCAACGCGATCGCCAACATCGACAGGGGAACCCCGAAATCCGATGCGGTCGTAGAGATTCACCGATGCTCCGTCGACATGGTAGGTCGTGGCCCCGTCTTCGGACTCGACAAAAATGCGAATATGCGGATTGCGCCAGTGAACTCTTGAAACCACCCCTTCGATCTGAACAATGCTCTCGTCGTCGTAGGCGGTCAGCGCATGGTGCGCCGCCACGGTAGCGGAAACTAGCGCAAGTCCCGAGACAAGCACCGCCTGCCAAAATACCCTCGAATCACGCATGAGCCTCTCCCCCTACTCGGCAGCGATGCAGTTAAAGGGCCGAACTTCCTCTCCGGGCCGCCAGACGTAGTAGCGATCCAGCACAAATGGCTCGGTAAACACCAGGGGATCGGATACCGTCATTGCGTAAAGCAGCCGGCTTCCGTCTTCGGTGGGGGTGAAGCGCTCAACCAGCGACATTTCTTCGCTTTGCGGGATACCAGTCGAATTGAAGTACGGCCATCCACGGATATCGACCGTCATCACCACCAGCGTATCGCCGTCCCATTCGCCCCAGGAGCGGCCCAGGATCGAGTCCGGGCTCGCGCGGCTCGCTGCTTCGCCATCCATGTAGATGGTCCGGACGGTGTCGAACTCCTCCAGCCGCAGAACAATGTTTCCGTCTTCCCGGACGAATTCCATCGGATAGGGTTGCTCCATGATGAGCGGCATCCCCTTGGCCACGCACTGGCCGCCTTCTCCTTCATCGGCCTGGAAGTTGCCCGCTGCCTCGCGAGCGGCTTCGGTAAGCGTGAATTCGGTGTTCCAGAACCCGCCGGGCGTGCTCTCAAAATCGTCGTAATCCTGACTCCAGACTCGAAAAACCGATTGATCCTGCGATGCGGTGCCCCCCTGGAACAACTCGGTTTCGGCGTTCGCCAGTTCATCCCGGAAGTGCGGCCGGGAGCGTGGAGACAACAGGAACTCGCTGTCTCCCACCAGCACGTTGTTCGCGGTCAACATCGGGGCGCCGCTACGCAGCGGCCAGCCGGCAAAGGTGACGACGGTTCCCGGAGCAAAGTCATCCCGGGACAGGCCCAGCCGGCCCACGATACTCAGGGAAGTCGATTCGATCTCCCAGACGGTTTCGTCCCCGTTCTCAGCGCGGGCCAGCAACGAAAACCGAACATGGGGATTCGCCCACGTGACTTCCTGTATCTCGCCTTCTACTTCTATCGTCCGCGTTTCATCGAACGCCGCAAATGAGTGGTGTGCGCTGCCTTGCACGGACGCAAGAAAACCCGATACCAGCATAACGGCAGAAAAGATCTGTTTCATCTGTAGTACCTCGCAGCCCATGTGATCATCCAGCGGCCAGATGCTCCTTGACGACCCGTGAGCAAGCGCTGATTTCCGGCCTCCGGCATTCAATTGTTTTCTACCCGTTCCCACCAGTTACCCCGGTAGTGGACTATGGGATCCTCTTCCTCTGCATACGGCGTCCCGGTCGGGGCGCGGTAATCGGGCTCAGGCCAGGCCGGTCCTCCAAGCCCCGCCAGTTCAGCTCCCGCTACCGTCTCTCCAAACGTAACCGACTGAAGGCGGGGCAACGACTCCACTTCCGCAACCAGTCCGGCAAGGACATCGGGGAATTCCGCCGAGAGATCGCTTTCTTCGTAAGGGTCGTTCCGTATGTCAAACAGGAAAACCTGCAGATTTCCCTCTTCGTTCGGTGACCTGACGAGCTTCCACCGATCGCTGAAATAGGCATATCGCAACTCGTCGCCCAGGGCATCCAGGCCCGGCGGAAGCCCGAAGAATTGCCTGGGAATGTCTGGCGGAGGCACTCCATCCTTCAGCGGTCCCCACATATCGCGTCCATCAACAGGCCTGGGAGGGTTCAGGTCAATCCCGGTCGCTGACGCAAGGGTCGGCAACAGGTCCATGACGGTGATCTGCTCGTCAAAAGTCGATCTGTCCAACGTGCCCGGCCAATAGGCAAGAGCCGGAACTCGAATACCGCCCTCGAACGTATGCCCTTTTTCACCTCTCAGCCGACCATTGCTGGCACCGTGCCGGAGCGCTCCACCATTGTCGGAAAAGAACAGCAACAGCGTATTGTCGAGGAGTCCATCATCCTCGAGCGCCGTTGTGATTGCAGCGATCGAACGGTCGAGTTCCGTGACCATGGCCGCGTAGGTTCGCCGCACCGGGTCTTCGATCCACGAGTATTCGGCGATGGTCTCTTCAGGCGCCTGCAACGGCACGTGAGGGGCATTGAATGCAACATACAGAAACATGGGTCTTTCGGGATCCCGTTCGCGAATGAGGCGCACCGCCTCAGCGCCGATCAGCCGCGTGCTGTAGCCGTCTTCCCGAACTGTTGCGCCATTGCGCTGCCAGTCAATCCGTCCGTACGTCGAGTGCAGGTCGTAATTGATGAAGCCGTGAAGAAAGCCGTAGAAATGATCAAAGCCATGATTCATCGGATGATAGGCCTTGTCGTTTGGACCCAGGTGCCACTTGCCGACCGCAAGGGTCCGGTAGCCGGCCTCGCGGAAATACTCCGGCATGAATTTTTCGTTCAGGTCCATGCCCCGGTTGTTCCACGCGGCGGTCGGTCCATAAATGCCCGTGCGAATCGGCGCACGTCCCGTCATCAGCGTGGCACGGGCCGGCGAGCATACAGGCTGCGTGTAGAACCGATTCAGTCTCATGCCCTCGGCGGCCAGGCGGTCGATCTCGGGCGTCCTGATTTCGCCGCCGTGATAACCGACGTCGCCCCAGCCCATGTCATCCGCGATCAGCATGACTATGTTGGGGCGACCGGGAGGTTCGGAAACATTGTTGTCTGGTGCCGATTCAGGCGAACCCGATGGCTGACAACCCCACAGCACCAACAGCGTCACGCACAAGCCAACGCATAGAGGGTTTCCTGTTCGATTGATCGCACGCATCAGCGTGTGGGACCACCGTCGACGCGTTCTCCCGGCGGCGTGTACAGCGTGCAATCAAATGGGCGGATGAACACTTCAGGGTGCCACTCGAAATGCATGACCGGCAGCCTGACGGGTTCGGCAAAGTTTGCAGGGTCGACGACGATGCCGGTCCAGTCCAGCCGGGTCTCGTCTTCGCTCATTTCAAAACGCCCGATGATTTCGGCATCGTCGCTCATCGGCGTACCCTGGTCATCCAGATAGGGATAGCCGACATCGGTCGTGCTGACGACGAGAACATCGTCCTCCCAGCGGCCGACGGAATACCCAAGATACGGGTGTTGCAGTTCGTCCGGTTTCGGACGACCATCCATGTAGATGGTCCGGACGTTGTCCCACTCCTCGATGAGAACGGTCAGCGTGCCATCGCCGTTGTCGATGATTTCCATCGGGAACGGCGTGATCATCGCTTCGGGCATCCCGGCAGGCACGCACTGCACGGCCAGGTCGTCCTCGTCCTGCACCCACTCGGCCTTGCGGGCACGCCCCTCTTCGGTCAGGGGATAATCGCTGCCGGGAGGAATCTGGAACGTCCTGCCAACATTGTTCCAGACGCGGAAAATGCCGTTCGCGTTCCGGACGGCTTCCTCGTAGCGCTCGTCCCGCACGACCACGCGCGTATCCTCCTCCTCGAGGATGCCCAGCCGCTCCGAATCGGGCCGCTCCATGACGATGCGCTCGCCGTCGATGACCGCCACCAGCGGGAAGAGGTTGTTCTCGATCCGCTGGTGCGGCATCCCGATCAGCGTCAGCCGCGTGCCGGCCGCGAAGGACTCGCGCCGCACGCCGTCATTGCGCTCCATCCGGTTGACCGGCGGGCCCTCCATCTCCCAGACCTCGCCGTTGTCGTCGCGCACGACGATGCGGATGTGCGGATTGACCCAGAAAAGTTCCTCGACTACGCCGGTCATTTCGATGACGCTGCTGCGGTCGTAGGCGATGAGGGCGTGGTGGGCGGATGCATCGTTCACCACGCCGTTGCCAAGGACCAGCGAGAGCGCTGTCAGAGCGATGGTGCGCAGATTCGGCATGTCCTTTCCTCCCGGTGTGCAATCGAACTGACTAATTGAAGTTGTAATTGAACCTGAGGCCAAATGTTCGCGGCGCGCCCCAATTCCATTGCGCGAGGTTGCTCGGGCCAGCGGCAAAATACCGGTATCGAATCAACGGCCGCTCATCCTCGAGATTTCGCGCGTATGCCATCACACTCCAATCGGCCCCTGTACCCGCGGGCCGGTAGGCAATGGACACATCCGTCTGCGTGTAGGAATCGTGCAGACCGTCTTCATAATTGAATACCGTACTGTAGTAGGAACCCTTGAAGCGGGAGAAGACGCTGCCTGTGAGGGTCCCTTCGCCCACATCCCAAATGTGGTCGTAGCCCAGGGTCAGGATCGAATCCGGCGCATTGGGCAGCTCATTGCCGGTGGGATCGTAAATGATCCCGGCGGCATCGCATCGGAAATGCAGAGGAGGTCCAGGCGTGGCACGACCCGAGCAGAGGTACGTTGGCGACAGGCCATTGCTGAAGTCCGTGTACTCGGCCGAAAGGAAATTGGCCGTAATTCTCAGTGCGCCCGCACCGTCGAACAGCGTACCGAGGTACTCCAGCTCCGCACCGAAAATCTCCGCCTCACCGGCATTGAATATCTGCGTACCGACATCCACACTGAGGAACACCGCTGCCTGCATGTCCTCATAGTCCATGTAGAACAGGTTGGCGTTCAGCGTATGGTTGCCAAACTGGTTTTTGGAACCCAACTCGTAGGAGGTCACGAGTTCGGAGTCAAAGCTGGCGGCCGCATCGAAGCCCCCGGCCTTGTAGCCCCTGTTCACCTTCGCATAGTGCAGCGTGCCGGCGTCAGGCTGGTAGTTCAGACCCAGGTTCCAGGTGGCTTCATCGTTTGCGAATGAACTGAATTCCGGGTCCGGATCGTTCTCGGCCGGCGGCCTGCCTTCAACACCGCCGGGGAGACCCCTTGGGGCAGGAGGACGAAAGTCGAGACCGGATTTTTCGTCGTCCGTATAGCTCGTGTTTGACAGTTCCTCATACATATTGTGGCAGATGGGTGTCCGGGGGGACGTAGAAACAAAGGCTTGCGGCGGTTTCGGCTGGATACAGGCTCCGGATGGATAGATACATGGAGTGATCCGTCAGGCATTGTGGGCCGGTATGGAGTTCGGTATCATTGGATACATGTACCTGCGCCAGTCCACGCAAAAGCGCGCCGACGGCTCCAAGCTCCGGCACCTGCAAATCGCCGAGAACGAATGGGACCCGGCGAAGAAGCGCTCGCGGGTGCGGATTCTGTACAACTGCGGCCGCGCCGACGATCCCGAGGCCACGGAGCGGCTGCGGCGGTTGGCCCGCAGCATCCTGAAGCGCTGCTCGCCGGAGGAACTGGCCGCGGCGGACACGGGATTGACCGTGGTGGACGCGTGGCCCCACGGGGACATCCACGTCCTGGGGGCGTTGTGGCGGCGGGCGGGCTTGCCGGAACTGATCGGGGAGCTGGTGGACGCGCGCAAGTTCGGGTTTCCCGTGGAGCGGGCGTTGTTCGCGCTGGTGGCCAACCGGACGTGCGCGCCGTCGTCGAAGTGGCGCTGTTGGGAACGGTGGCTGGCCGGGGAGGTGCGCATCGAGGGCTGCGGGGGCTTGGAGCCGCAACACCTGTACCGGGCGATGGACGTGCTGCAGGCGCACAAGGACGCGCTGGAGGAAGGGTTGTACCATCGCCTGGCGGACTTGTTGAACCTGGACGTGGAGGTCATGTTCTACGACACGACCTCGCTTCACTTCGAGATCGCCGACGAGGACCCCGACGACCCGGAGACGGGGGCGCCGGGCCTGCGCAAGCGGGGCCATTCGAAGAACGGGCGCGGCGACGCGCCGCAGTTGCTGGTGGGGCTGGCGGTGACGCGGGAAGGCTTTCCGGTGCGCCACTGGGTGTTTCCGGGCAACACGGTGGACGTGACCACGGTGGAGCGGGTGAAGGCGGATCTGGGGGGCTGGCGGCTGAACCGCTGCGTGTTCGTGGGCGACGCCGGGATGGTGTCGGCGCAGAACCTGCGCGCGCTGGCGCGCGGCGGCGGCCGGTACATCGTGTGCATGCCGGCGCGCCGGGGTTCGGAGGTGGACAAGGAGGTCGTCGGCCGCCGCGGGCGCTACCGGGAGGTGGCGCCGAACCTCAAGGTCAAGGAGGTCGTCGTCGGCGACGGGGAGCGGCGTCGCCGTTACGCGGTGTGCTTCAACCCCCGGGAGGCCGAACGCCGGCGGGCGCATCGCCGGGAGGTGTTGGCGGAGCTGGAGGCCGAACTGGCCACGGTGTCGGACCTCCCCGACGGCGAACAGCACCGCAAGCGGGTGTGCGGGTTGCGCGCCAGCGCCCGCTACGGGCGGTACGTGCGCCTGACCAAGGGCGGGCGTCCGCGCGTCGACCGCGCCAAGGTCAAGGCCGCGGAGCGCCTCGACGGCAAGTTCGTGGTCCACGGCAACGACGACACGCTCACCGCCGAGGACCTGGCGCTGGGCTACAAGCAGCTGTACCGCGTCGAGCAATCCTTCCGGCAACTGAAAAGCGAGTTGCGGCTGCGCCCCGTATACCATCGGGTGGCGCGCCGCATCCACGCGCACATCGCGCTAAGCGTCATCGCCCTGTTGCTGGAACGGCTCGCCGAGCACGCCTGCGGTGACACCTGGCGGAACATCCGCGACGATCTGCGGCAGATCAAACTTGTCCAATTGTCGGGGCCGAACGGGGACCTGTGGCAGGTCACCGAACCCCGTCCAAACGCCCGCAAGCGACTGAAATCCTTACAAATAACCCCGCCGCCGCCGATCCTGAAGCTGGGCTGAACGCCTAGTGACATGGGTGCTTTCGGGAACGCCCGCAAGCCTTTGTTTTGCCTAAGAATATCGCATTTCTGTATCTATGAACTGTCAAACACGAGTATAGCGAGCGCCGAGTACTCCGGTCAGCGTGTCGCCGAAGGGAATTTCCACCTGGCCGAACACTGCCCTCGATATGCTCTCAAAATCCTTGATGTAGCCTACGGCCGCCCAGGACCCCGGACCCATGATGTCATTGTCGTCATTCGGGTTATGCCGGCCCATTGCATTGTTGATCCCCTCGCTGAAGAAAAACGCCCCGGTCTGCCAGAACAGGCCGCCATCCGTTTCGCCGGAAAAGCGCAACTCGTGCGAAGTGTTATCGACGTATTCCTCCGCATACTCGATTTGGGAGTTTCCGGCCCCCGTACCTTCCTGCTGGGCATCGCGGGTCCCTATCCGATACGTGATGTCCACGGCTTCCAGTTCATAGTTGATCTCCGCTCTGAATGCGTCAGTTTCCGCCTTCTTGACAGGGTCGAACAAGGGCGCGTTTATGATGAAATCTTCGGGGTCGAGCGCATCTCGATGAGTCGTGTACAGCGGTTGACAGATGCTGCGGCCACTCGACTCACCCAGTCTGATCCAGCCAAGCGATGCATCGCAGCCGCTGGTGGCTCTCATGTCGACGACGGACTGGGGCGAATGAGGTGCATTCAGATAGTAGCTGTATCCGCCGCTTGCCGTCACGATGTCCCATTGAGATGTTTCCGCAGCCAGATAGATGGACAGCTCATCGGTGGGCTCGAACTTCAAACCGACACGCACGGCCGACCGGTCCTGAGTTCCGGTAGGATCGAAACCCTCGACCGAATGGCTGACGTAGCCATCGTGCTCGGCGAGCATGCCCGCTACCCGGATGGCCGCCGTTTCACCCAGCGAAAAATTGACAGCCGCATTCACCTTTTGCGAGCTGTAGTTGCCGAACTCCGCCGATACCGACCCATCGGTCTCTCCCACCACCGGCTTTCGGGTAATGACGTTGATCGCGCCACCGGTCGCGTTACGGCCGTACAGCGTTCCCTGGGGGCCACGAAGAATTTCCACGCGCTCCAGGTCGAACATGGACGCATTCATCATCGTTCCGCGATTGATGTACTCACCGTCGATGTTGAACGTCAGTGCCTGGTCGGTGGATTCCCCGTTGCCATCCATCTGCAGGCCGCGCATGGTCAGGATTGAAAATCCCTCGTCGCCCCGCACGTGAAAATCGGGTGCGATCTTCGAAATGTCCCACATCTCGGCCACACCGTATTCATCCAGCTTTTCGGCTCCGTACGCAGTCATGGCAATGGGTACGTCCTGAACGCTCTGCTCGCGGTACTGGGCGGTCACGATGACCTCTTCGATCTCGATGACTCCCCCGGTCTCGCCGGTTCCCGTTTCCTGTTGAGCCATTCCCGTCGTTGCCTGGCCCGCTCCAAATAACCCGAGGATCGCGGCAAACAGGCCCTGTCTGATGTTGGTTCTCACTCCTGGAATCTCCTCCGCTTGTGCCTGACCGATACGGATCGTCAAGGTGCCTGTATCGCTTGAGACGGCTTCCAGCCCTGTGTCGGCCAAAAGAATTTCCAACGCCTCGTTAGCCTCATACATGCCGTCAACCTCATTGGTCCTGTAAGCACTGATGAGGTCGAACGGGAACAGCACCTGCCGTCCAGCTTGCTCTACATAGAGCCTCAAGCCCTGATCGGCAGAACTCTCGGGAATGCTGAATGACAGAATGTCATCAGCCTGGACAGGGCCGGACAAAAGGAGACAGACACCAGCCAGCCACAATTGCCGATTCGCCCTATCTCCGACAGTCCTCTCCGAAGAACGCTGCTGCGTCAGGGTTGCTGGTATATAAGACCTCTGAGGCACTGTTATCTGATATGGGAAGGAGTGATATCCCGGGATACATCCAATATCAGATCAGACAAGGAAGAATCAGGGTGGGTCCAGGCTCAGCAGGAACGTATCGCTTGATACCTGTTCGACCGAGATGGAAAAGTTGTTTTCCAGTGAAGTCAACAGACCGGCAACGTCGCCTGAGCGGAAATAGCCGCCGACGCGGATCGCCGCAGTCTCCCCATCGGCGATTTGCAGGTTGAAATTCGTATATCTCTCGAACTCGTCCACAACCTCCTGCAGAGCCTCTCCATTGAAGGCGAGCATGCTCTCCTGCCACAACAGTCGCCGGGCAATGATCTCGGGCGCATATTCCTGGACTTGCGTGACGACGTTTGCCTCCATTTGAAGGAGCTGACCTGCCCGCAACAAGAGGGGTTCGCCAGCGCCCGCATCCGTCGACGGCGCGCGCACGGCGGAGGGCAATACCGCCACCGCGCCTTCGGCGACGGTCACCTCCACCTCATCGAACGACTTTCGAACGCTGAACGCCGTACCTACCGCTTCCACGCGGGTACCGTCAACGTAGACGACGAACGGTGCGGTCTCGTTGTGCGTGACGTCGAAGTGCGCTTCGCCATCGATCAGGTGAATTGCCCGTTCGCCGGCGCCGAACTCGACGCTGATCTCGGTCGCCGTGTTGAGAGTGACTCGGGAGCCGTCGACAAGATCGATCTCCTCCAGTTCACCGACCCCGGTTTCATAACTCCCATTCAGTTCAGCCAGTACGCTGTCGCCGGCGTAGGATGCGATCGGGCCCTCCGCGCCCTCAGGCGCAAAAACCCGATAGAGCAGCGGTACTGTGATCGCCATGGCCGCGACGGTCGCAGCAAACGCGTAGATACGCTTCGTTCGTCGCTTCTGAACCGGTTGGTCAAGCGGCAACAGATCTGCAAGGTCCGCCATCGCATCCATGCGGTCCCAGACTTCGGCGCTGCTGATGAGAGCCGTCCTGTGACGGGGCGACTCGTCCAGCCACCCCCTCAACTCTTCGATCTCCCGACTGTTCAGATTCCTGCCCTCCATGCGGACGATCCATTCACCCGCCTTCAGGTAAATGGCCTCCCGACTCGAGAGATTCACAATCCTGTTGCTATTGGCCATCGGATGCCGTCACTCCTTTTCCACCGGTCCCGCGGAGATACCCTCGCTCCTCCATGTAGAGCGTGCAACGGGAAACGCCCTTGGCCAAGTGCTGCGTCGCGGTGCCGACCGTGATGTTCAGTCTTTGAGCGATCTCCTTGTGCGACAAACCGTAAACCTTCTTCAGTATGAATACTCGCCTGCACTGCAGCGGCAGATCCCTTACTGCCTCGCAAAAAATACTGAACTGCTCATGCGCTTCTACAACAGAATCCAGGGGAATCTCTCTATCAATGACCCCCAGCACATCCAAATCCTGCATATAGTCCGTAAGTTTGTTCGCATGCAGAGCCTGGTGCTTGAGGGAAAGATTGCGAGCCGTCGTGAACAGATAGGCCCTGATATTTCGGATTCGAGACTTTCTCTTCGCTTCGAAAGACTTTAAGAACGTCTCCTGCACGATGTCCTCGACATCTTCGGGTCTTCGCAGGTACCTGGCAATCGTCGCCTTGAGGGCGTCATAGGAGTCCAGGAAGATGCGTTCAAAATCAGAGTGCGCCGGCCCCGTCTCCCCCGTCCCGCGTCTCTCGAAGTTAGATTTTTCTGACACTCGCATAGCCTTTAACGGTTGGCTTCGCTATAGATTTTCCTACAAGAGTCCCCTGGTCAGTGTCCAGTACCCAACACTATATCGTCAAATGCCATGAATTCTTCGCCGCGCCGTGTTGTGACGCTACCACCACGATCGAAGGACGCGTTTCGCGCTGGTACGACAGACTGGAGTGCGGCTTACAGGCCGTCGTCCTGCGCGCTCCCCGGCGGCGGTGTCGCGAGTTGCTGCGGAGACTCGTCACGGCGCGAATCCCAGAGCCTCACCTCCGCTTCCATGCGCGTTATGACTTCCGTGAGTGCCTCGTGGGCGCGGCGGGCATCGGGAGAACGCTCGTTCTCCGGCAGCGGATGTTCCTCGCGCGGGTCCGCGATGAAATCGAAGAATCGCCCGTCGGGATAGAGCTTGTACCGTCCGTCGTGCACGAGGCGGAATGGGGTGCCGAAGCCGCCCCGTACCGTGTCGGGACCCGGCGTTCGATTCCGGTAGTAGTCGACGAAGATCCACTCGCGGGGGGACGGCACTGCCTGCGTCAGTGTGGGATAGAGGCTGACGCCGTCGTATCGGACGTTGTCGATCTGAACGCCTCCCGCCTCGAAGATCGTCGCGAACAGGTCTGATACGTCCACAAGGTCGTCGCGCACCTGTCCGGGTGCGACAGTGCCAGGCCAGCTCGCGATCAACGGCACATGCATGGCCGCATCGAGCGACCCGCCCTTGTCGCCTTGCACCGGCCCCCGACTCGTCATCGAGGTCACCTGGGAGTGGGCGCCGTTGTCACTGGTGAAAAACACGAGTGTTCTTTCCCGGATGCCCAGCGTGTCGAGTCCATTCATCAACCGGCCGACGATCTTGTCCTGGTAGCGGACATTGTCGGCGAAGTACTTGACATCGTTGACACTGGTTTCGTCGAACGTGTCGTACTCGGGGCTGTCCGGGGTTGGCTGCCACGGGTCGTGGGGGAGCGTGTCCATGAAAACCAGAAAGAAGGGCCGATCCCGATGCCGCTCCATGAAGTCCATGGCGAACTCCGCGAACAGATCGGGACCGTACGCGCCCTCCCGACTGCGGGTCGACTCGCCGTCGCGGGCCAGAATGGGATTTTTGTAGCGATTCCACCAGTCGCCTTCCTCGAGCTGCCACACCAGGTACTCGTCGAAACCGAACAGGTGGGGCGTCTGGAAACCGCCGCCGAGCTGCCACTTTCCCGAAAAAGCCGTCGCATAGCCGGCCGCCTGCAGGTAGTTGGCGATGGTGCGTTCTGCCGTGTGCAGATACCCGAAGTTATCGTAATTGCGGAAGTTGTACTTGCCGGTCAGGAAGGCAACGCGGGTGGGCGTACACAAGGGCATCGAGTACGCTCGGGTAAAACGAATACCCCCCGCGGCAAGCCGATCGAGGTTTGGCGTTTCGTAGGACGTGCCGCCGTAGCTGCCGAACGCTTCCACGCCGATATCGTCGGCAAGATAAACGATGATGTTGGGCGTTTCGGTTTCCGCGTTGTCCTGAGCGTGGGCTGCCGACGCGATGCCCAGGGCGGCCCATACCGCGATGTGCGACGCACACTTCACGGCCGTCGCCCCGCCGAAGACCCGGCCTACTCGCTGGCCGTTACCGGAGCCGGCGAATCGTCCATGTCCGTGAAGTCCAGGTCCAGAAACGTCGTGCCGCCATCTTCGGTTGGAACGACAATATTGTTCTGGCTGTGGCAGTTCCACCAGTACTCCAGGCGAAGCGGCTGACCCGGCTCCTGGTGCATTCGCCCGTAGACCTGCCGCGTGTACCAGGGCTCTTCGAGCGCCTCGGGATCGTAGATCCACACATCGGCCTGGAGGGTGTCTTCATCGACCAGCTGCCAGACTTCCGTTCCCTGGAGTTGATTGCTCAGGTAGGGCATTACGCGACCGATCCAGCCGCCGTTCGTGTACATCGTATGCGTCACCAGCTTGTCGCCGTCCCAGAACCCGATGGTGTCGCCGTGTTCCGTATCGTAGGCCCAGTCCTCAGGGACGTGTCCCCGACCGTCGGTATAGATTCTTCGAACCTCGTTTCTCGCCTGGCCCAGGTGCCAGGTCTGATGGGGCGTCACGGCAAACTCGTGCGGACGATTATTCTTCAGCATGCCGGGATAGCCGCGGGCCTGACCGCAACCGGAATGGGGATCCCAGATTCTCCCCTGCTCCGCATTGTCGATCTGTTCCTGCATCATCTGCAGGTACTCGCCCTTGAGCTTTGCGTTGATGTTGTTTCCGACCCTGTCGTTGTCGTACCCGCGTGTCAGGTGCTCCCATAAACCGGTCCAGTCCGGAACCTCGTCAGGCTCCAGCGTCTTGTCGTCGGCATTCTGCTCGAAGTACTGGTAGAGGTCCCATGCGGAGTCATGACGCAGGCCAAGCTCGACCATTTCCTGTTTCACCGCAGGCCAGTCCGGCCCCATATCCAACTGAGCATTTCCGATCAGCGGCACGAGCATCAGTGCCGTCGCCGTCGCCGTCGCCCACTGCGTCTCGGTAATTCTTCTCATATTCAGGCTTGCTCCAGAGGACACTGTCCGTCTGCGACTACTCCCACCGAACGAAACAGCGTTCTCGCAACGTCCAAGATTGAGGCTAAACCTTAGTCCAGCTTCTCGCGGGTAGGCAAGCGCAACTCAAGAACTGAGGTGGTGGGACCGGACGGCATACTGATCATCCCTTCCTGCATGCCGCATTATGTCGAAGCCATTGAAGACTCGACCTGGACAGAGGTCCATGGATCCGGTTTCAACAACAGTCCACTGTGGGAGAACCAGTAAGGGATCGATGTCACGATCTGTCAGACCGCGCTACTCCTCCAGTGTGCAGTCGTAGCGGTTGACAACCTCGCCCGGACGCCAAATCCAGCGGCCGTTCCAGACGTAGGGCTCCGTCAGCGTGCCCGGATCGGTCACGGTCAGCTCGTAGAGCAGCGTTTCGTCGCCGTCGGCGAGCTGAAACCGTTCCCGGACCTGGACTGACCCGGTCTGACGGATTCCGAGGCGGTTGAAGTAAGGCCAATTGATTCGTGTTGTCGTGACGACGAGGGCGCCGTCTTCCCAGCGACCGGTGGAGTAGCCCATCGGTGAGGCCGGGTGGCCCGCAGGCACGTCGCCGTCGAGATGGATCTCGCGGACGGCGTCGAACTCTTCGAAGCGCAGCTCGATGACGTTGCCGAGATCGACGAATTCCATCGGATAGGGATTGCCCATGAGCGGGGGCATGCCGGGCGGTTCGCAGCGCAGGATCGGGTTGTCCTCGAGATCGTTCCAGTCGGCTGCCGCAGCGGCGGCCTCGGCCGTTACGGGATACTCGCCCGGGGGCTGGAAGTACCACGTCCCCACATCGCGGCTCCAGACCCGAAAGATCCCGTCACCTTCGGCGGCTGCGACCCGGACCGGATCGAGAACCCCCGATTCCAGTCCGATCACCGTGCCGGACCCACGCGCTTCCCGGCTGAATCCGACCAACAGCTCGATGTCGCCGGGCAGGAACAGATGCTCGGCGTGCATGTGTTGCTCGCGGCGGGACGACGTGAACCCGGCAACGCGCACCCGGTCGCCGACCCGAACCTGTTCGCCCGTCACACCGCGGCGGTTCAGCCAACTGACGGCGAGCGCCTCGAAATCCCAGACGACCTCGTTGCCGTCTTCATTGGTTGTCGCAACCTCGAAGGCGATATGCGGGTTACGCCAGCGGAGGGAGATGAGCTCGCCCTCGATCTCGTGCAGCATCGAGCGGTCGTATTCGACGCTTGCGTGGTGCGCAAACGCCGAGCCGGACAGTGCAGCGAACAACGCGCCCGCCAATAGGTTCCCAATGGCTTCGATCAGCTTCATTTCAGTCTCCGAATCTGTGCGCGGGCGGTTCAGAAGGCGAAATGCTACCATTTGTGCAGAAATGGCGATTGCGCCGAGAGCCAGGGAGGCGCGTAATTCAGGCCCCGTAACGTTGGTAGTCGCCGAAATGGCGGCGGCTGACCGAACGAGTCACTAATCGAGATACGAGGGCAAACGCAAAACATGGAAATTGTAGACTGGATCACACCGGGGTTGCTGCTGGGCTTGTTTGCCTGGCAGCGGCACGACCTTGCAGAACTGCGCCGGGACGTGGCGGCGCTGGCGGAGCGCCTGACGCAGGTGGAGGGGAAGTTGGGAGAACGCATCACATCGCTGGAAGAGCGCATGACATCGCTGGGAGAGCGCATCGCATCGCTGGGAGAGCGCGTGGCACGAATGGAGGCGACCCTGGACCTGGTCGCGCAGGGACTGCGCATTGACCTGAAGCGGCGCGCGTAGCCAATAGCGATCCTTTCGGGATCCCGGCTGCCCAACCTATCGGGACCCCGGCTGCAGCAACTCCATGACGGCCCCGTCCGGGCCGGTGACGTAAGCGAACTGCGCCCCGCTCGGGGTGGTGATGGTTTCGGATACCTCGGCACCGCGGTCGCGGTACAGCGCCTTTGCGGCGGCGAGGTCCGGGACATTCACGCCAAAATGGCCCAGCCCCGGCGGGTTTTCCGGAGTCGCGGGATTGATTTCCAGCCGCGAATTCTCGCCGAGTTGCAGAAATATCAGTATCAAATTGCCGTCATCGTCGTACCTGCGGTTCAACTCGGGAAGCCCGATGACCTCCGTGTAGTAGCTGAGCGCTTCGTCGACATCGGTGACGTTGACGCCGACATGCGTCAGCGCGAGTGTCGGCTCTTCGCGATCCTGTGCATCGACGAACTGAGTGGTCAGCACGGCCGAAACGACGGCAACGGCGAGCAACTGAAACACGTGGGAAGTATTGATCTTCATATGGACTCTCGCAGCGTGCGGTTGGGAGGCCTCTGCCTCATTCATCGCTGTACAGATAGGTGCAATCGAAGGGCATCACGCGTTCGCCCGGGGTCACGATCCAGGAGCGGCTCCGCTCGATCGGCTCGGTCAGCGCATCCGGCGCCGTGATCGCCAGAGTGTAGAGCAGGCGCGATCCTTCTTCGCCGACCGTGAAACGCTCCACGAAGGACGCGCCTTCACCGAGCGGAACGCCCCTGGGGGCCATGTACTGCGTGCGCACGTGGCTCGTCTCCACGACCAGCGTATCGCCGTCCCAATACCCCGTCGAATGGCCGACGTGCGATATCTCCGGCTCGGGCCCGCTCCCGTTCATGTGGATCGTGCGCACCGTGTCGTATTCCTCCAGGCGCAGCAAGATGACATCCCCCTCGTCGACAAGTTCGATGGGATAGGGCTGACCCATGATGAGCGGCATGCCCTTGGGCTCGCAGCCGGTCAGGCTCGACTGCATCACGGGATCGAACGCATCGGCCGCCGCGCGGGCCGCCTCGGTCAATGGCAACGGGGTCCTCCAGAGCGTGAACGGCGAGGAGTCCGGATCGTCCGGGATGCCGGGCCGCCCGTAACCGGATGTCCACACACGGAACAGCGTCGGCGCGTCCGCGGCCGCCTGCTGGATCGCGCTTTCGACGGGCACCTCGAGACCCAGCCCGTAGGCCGTTTCGTTCCAGCGCGTTTCCGTCAACCACAGCACCGATTCCCGCCCGTCCTCGGACAGGATATTCGTGCTGTACATGCGCACGTCGGAACGCCGCGACGGCCAGCCCGCCACTCTCACCGTGCTGCCGACTTCGTAGATTTCCAGCGGCACCCCGTTGCGCCGGAAGTGGTTGACCGGCGGGGCTTCGATCTCCCAGATCACAGGCGGATCGCTCTCATCCTGCAGTTGCACTTCCAGCACGGCATGCGGGTTTCTCCAGTTCGCGGTGACGAGGGTTCCCTCGACCTCCACGATCTGCCGGGTATCGAACTCGGTGTAGGCATGGTGCCCGCGGGCAACGAGGGCGGCGAGAAGAAGGCTTGCTGTGGCTAGTGCTCTGAACATGGTGACCTCTATGGGTTAACGGCCTCTAAGGGCGAAGGTCGGTCCTCCCGATATATTCGTCGAAGGCGCCGCGGTTGTACAAATCGATATAGAACGGATCCGGGTCGCATGCATCCATATTGTACTGGGGCGTGTCCACGCGCGTTCGCCATAACTCGATGCACGGCATGCTTGTCCAGGAACCTCTGCGAGTCTGCGAGTTGCCGAACTGGTACGAAAACGGCCGATCAGCCCACTATCCTGAGATGTTAACTATCAATACTATTAGGATAGTATTGATAAATGGCGGGTTCAATCCGCCTGTTAGTGGCAGTATGCGTCGTCAAAGCACACCCGGAGCACCCTGGAATGACCCGAACTGAACTCCTGGCCGTGGTCGACGACCGGCCAATGACGAACTTCCAAGTAACGGTCGTCGCGCTGTGCTGCCTCATCAACATGCTCGATGGCTTCGACATTCTCGCCATCGCGTTTACCGGCGCACGCATCGCCGCGGAAATGCAGTTCGATGCGAGGGTGCAGGGATTCATCTACGCCGCCGGACCGCTGGGGATGGCCCTTGGCGCCTTCGTGATCTCACCGCTGGCGGACATCATCGGGCGGCGCAGGCAGATCATCCTCAGCGTCTCGGTGATCTCGTTCGGAATGATCGCGACGTTCTTTGTGCGCAATCCCACCGAACTGTTCATTCTTCGGCTCCTCACCGGCATCGGCATCGGCAGCATGCTGGCCAGCCTGAACACGGTCGTGGCCGAGTTTTCCAACCGGCGCCGGCGCAACCTTTCCCTGAGCGTCATGCACCTGGGCTACGGCATCGGCGCCGGTTTCGGCGGAATTCTGACCGTCTACCTGCTGGCCGCGTTTTCGGGCCTGGACGTGGCGGCCTGGCGCTATGTCTTTCTGGTGGGCGGGGCGATGACCCTGCTGACGCTGCCGTTCATCCTGTTTCTGCTGCCGGAGTCCATGGAGTTCGTCCTCTCCAAACGCCCGGCCAACGCGCTTCAGCAGGTCAACCGGCTGCTGGACAGGCTCGGGCACGCGCCGATCGACCGTTTGCCGGAGGCGTCCGCCCCGGCCCGGAAGCCTGGCTCCGGACTGGTCGAGTTCCGGAACAATGTCGCCGCCCTGTTCGCGGACCGCCGGCTGGCCGTATCCAGCACCAGTCTGTACGTCATCACCTTTTTCTATTCGGTGACCCTGTACTTCATGCTCTCCTGGACCACCCAGGTCCTGCTCGATTTCGGGCTGGCGGAAAGCAACGCCATCTTCGCGTCTTCGCTTCTCACCGTCTTTGGCGCCCTGGGCGGCGTGACGCTCGGCCATTTCTCCGACTCGCTCGGCCTGCGCCGCCTCAGCATATTCTTCGTTTCTTCGGGTGCCGCCAGCCTAACGATATTCGGAACGGCGGAAGTCTGGGCGCCGGCGATCGGCATCGGGTCCGGCTCGATGACGGCGCTGCTGCTGTTGCTGGCGACCGTCACGGGCTTTCTGGTCGTGGGCTTTCTTACCGGGTATCTCGCGACCGGCGCCCGGGTCTATCCGGCGAATATTCGCAGCACCGGGCTGGGCGTGGCGGTGGGCGTCGGCCGGGTCGGCGCCGCTGTCGGCCCCGCCGCCGCCGGGCTGATGCTGGCGGCAAACTGGAGCAGGCCAACCCTGTTCGTGGTATTTTCGCTGCCGCTGTTCATTTGCCTCATTGCCTACATGCAAATTCGCGGCTACGACGGCGAGTGATTCGCGGGACTGTGGTCTAGATGCCGGAAAAAATACAAGGTACCAAAGCGATGGATTTGGACCCACCGTCCCGCAAAACTCCATTCCCGGGAGGCATCAAGCGCATTGCCGTAGAAGAGGCTTTCGTGACCCGGGAGATCGTCGAGCGCTGGCGCCGCATGCTGGACACGAACTCCGGCGACATCGAACCCGGCTTCAAGGCCCTCATGAGCTTCTTTCTTTACGCCGACACGCCGTTCACGACGAGCGTCATGGAACGCCTGCTGGATCTCGGCGAGAAACGGATCGGCGACATGGATGCTGCCGGCATCGACATGCAGGTTCTGTCGCTCACCTCGCCCGGGGTCCACGTGTTCGACGCCGATACCGCGACTGCGCTCGCGGCGGAGTCCAACGACCGGTTGGCCGAAACCATCGCGCAACACCCGGAGCGGTTCGGCGGGCTCGTGACTGTCGCGCCACAGGATCCGGCAGCGGCGGCCAGGGAAATCGAGCGCGGATTCAACAATCTCGGGCTGCGCGGGGTCATTATCAACTCCCACGTCAATGGCGAATACCTACACGACCGCAAGTACTGGGAGATCTTCGAGGCTGCCGAGGCGCTGGACGCCCCGGTGTACATCCACCCGAACACACCGTCGGCCGGCATGCTCGAACCGTATCTGCCCGAACTCTACGGGGCGATACTCGGCTTTGCCGCAGACACCGGGCTGCACCTCCTGCGCCTGATCCTGTCCGGCCTGTTCGACCGGTTCCCGAATCTGACCATCGTGGCCGGCCACCTGGGCGAGGCCCTTCCCTTCTGGATGTACCGATTCGATTTCGCCCACCCGGGGATCGTGCAGAGCGGCGACGCGCCCGCCCTGAAGAAAAAGCCCAGCGACTACCTCAAGGAGAATTTCCACTACACGACCAGCGGCATGCCCTGGGAGCCGATGATCTCGCTGGTGCACCGACTGGTCGGCCCGGATCGACTGCTCTACGCGATGGACTACCCCTACCAGTACATTCCCGAGGAAGTGGACCTGGTGGATGCGTTGCCGTTTGGCGAGGAGGACATGAGAAAGTTCTACCAGACGAATGCAGAGCGCCTGTTCAGGCTTTCGCAAGGAGAATCGGAACGCATCCAACGCGAAAAAGCATCATACACCCGCATCCGGCGTGACCAGGCTGCGCAACGGTCTTTAAGAGCTGGAAGCTTCTAACGGAAGCAATTGTTTGTGCAACGATCAGACTAGGGCGTGTTAACACTAGCAGGCAAAAACGTGGTATCCTTCGTCGCGTTGTCCAGGACGCGGAAACCGGAGGAAAATCAGGGATATGGAACTCACCGAAGCCCAATTCGAACGGATCGGGCCGCTGCTGCCGGTGCAGCGCGGAAACGTGAGCCTGCCGAACATCCAGGTGCCCGACGCGATCCTGTACGTGGCCGAGCACGGCTGCAAGTGGCGCGGGCTGCCCGAAAGGTTCGGCAATTGGCACACCGTCTACACGCGGATGAACCGCTGGTCGAAGAACGGCGTTCTGGACCGCGTGTTCGAGCACCTGCAACGGGAGCGGCTCGTGCGCGTCAAGGTGGAGGCGGCGGGGCTGGACAGCACCAGCGTCAAGGTGCATCCGGACGGCACGGGGGCGGAAAAAAAAACGGCCCCCAATCCATCGGCAAGTCCCGTGGGGGCTGGACCACCAAGATTCATATGGTTGCCGCGGATGACCGGACCGCCCTCGCGTTCTCGCTCTCTCCAGGCCAGGCGCACGACGCGCCCGAAGGGCGCAAGTTGCTGAGAGGCATGGAGAAACCGTCGAACAGCCCGGCGCTGGTGATGGACCGCGCGTATGAGGACGACGCCACCCGCCAACTGGTTCTGGACCTGGGATTCGTGCCGGTCGTGCCGCCGAAGAGCAACCGCGTCGACCCTTGGGAGTACGATCGGGAGATGTACAAGCGGCGCAATGAGGTCGAGCGGCTGTTCCGGCGCCTGAAGGGGTTCCGGCGCATCTTCTCGCGCTTCGAGAAACTCGATGTCGTATTCCTCGGCTTCGTCGTCTTCGTGCTCATCGTCGACGCGTTGCTGTAGTGTTAACAGGCCCTAATGCACTACTACCGTACTAGCGTCATTTTTCTGCATTATTTGGATACTCGATGAGCGAAGCCCATTCCTACTTTCATTCCGTCACCTCCGCTTCGCTCTCCACGCGAATCGTCGCCCAGGTCCTGGACGCACTCTTCGCCGACCAGTTCGAGGCCGGGGACCACATCGGCACCGAGAAGAGCCTGTGCAAGTCGTTTTCGGCGAGCCGGTTCCCCGTTCGGGAAGCGCTCGGGAAACTCAGTTCCATGGGCGTGGTCAGGGTCGTATCCGGTCAAAAGGGCGGAATAAAGGTTGCCTATCCCGACCGGGCACTGCTCTCGGAACTGATCGCGATTCAGTTCAAGCTCGAGAAGATTTCCATCGAGGAGATGTTCGATGCGCGTATCCTGATCGAATGCGAAGCGATACGGTTAACCGCACAGAACGCAACCAGGGAGCAGATCAGGGACTTCAGGAGCTTGCTGAATGCCGCTCAAACCGAAGCGAACAAGCCTGACGCTACTCATCTGGATGTCATCCCGCTGACTCGCGACCTGAGATTTGCATTGGTCGAGGCGTGCGGCAACCGGGCCACCGCGGCGTTTGCCCGCGCCAATATCGCACTCCTCTATCACTTGTCGGTCGAGTATGCCGACATTGAATCGATACGGACGGGATTCAGGTCCAGGTCTCTCGCGACGGTCATCTCACACATGGAGAATCGTGACGCGGATGCTGCGGAAAAGCTCTACAGGAAGCATCTGACCCGCCACAAGAAGGACATGATCGCGCGGTTCAGGCAGGCCAATCGGGGGGCAGAATAACCGCGCCTGGCCCGGTTCCGACCTTTTCGGGCATAAGCCCCAATGCAGGCGATTGACTGAGTCAGCGAAATACAGCAGACGTGACGTCCTGGGCGCCTCAATGTGTACATTGGCAAGCGCTACCCGTTCGACGCTGCCGGCGAACCTGTCGGGATTACTGTAGCGCCTCCTCTGCCGGCAATTCCGGGGTCGTTCGGCCTGCGGTGCCATGCAACGTGCGGACCAGGGCTTTCAGCCGTGCGTGGATCTCGCCGTAGGCGTCTGCGTCCCCTTCTGTCAGCAGGTTGTGCAGCTCCAGCGGATCCGCTTCGAGATTGTAGAGTTCCTCGCGGGCTGTCGAACCGATCAATTTGTATCGTTCGTCGCGAATCGCATAGTCGCCGTACTCAATGCCGTGGTTCTGGTAAAACCTGTCCGCATAGTTGAACGCACGCAGTGACGCGCGGCCCGGTTCTTCGAAGTACGGCAGCAGGCTGATTGCGTCGACGGGCTCGTCGTCCGTCCCCGAGTGCGCTTCGTAACCTGCGATCTCCAGCACGGTTGCGAAGATGTCGACCGTATTGACCAGCCCCCCGACACGCTCTCCCTGCGCAATGCCCGGCCCAGCCGCAATCAACGGCACATGGATGCCCTGCTGATAGAGCATGAATTTCGCGCGGTCGTATTCGGATGAGGTGTCGTAGGCAAACTCGTTGGTGCCGTTGTCGCCGATGAAAATCACCACGGTCCGGCCGCGAACCTCGGGATTCAGCCCGTCCAGCAGGCGGCCGATCTGAGCATCCATCTCCTCGACCATGAGCCTCACGTAGACAGGCGTGTTGTCCAGATGAGCCGGGTCGTCCGGGTTTCGAAGCGTGGCGGCGCGCCCGGGCGGGGCGTGCTGCGGACCGTGGGGCAGATTCATGGCCAGCCAAAGGAACCACGGCCGTTCGCCCTGTGCGGCAATCCACTCCAGCGCGTCATCGACCTTGCGAGCCGGCGTGTAACCGGAGCGCGTCTCGAGCTCGCCGTTGACGTTCTCGAGCCAGGCGAAATAGCTTTCCGGCCCGTTCTCCATCAGAACCGAATAGTGATCGAACCCCACATTGCCCGGATGCCCGAGCCAGCCGTTTGCGGTATCTGCCAGGTGCCACTTGCCGAAGGCCGCGCTCGCGTAACCCGTGCCGCCCTCGCGGAGAAGCGCGGGCAGGGTCACGGCGTCGACAGAGAGTCCGCTCGGAACGCGGTTGTATGCATCCGGCGCCGTCTCCTGCGCCGCGGCGATGGACCAGGGCACGGTGATCTGCCTTCGAACGCCCAGTTGCTGCTCGAGCGGCGAGCCGGCCGGGACCGCGGGCGCCTCGCCCCCGGCCCCGGGTCCCCGCGGGAGGGGCGACCCGACGCCGTTGCGGAAACCGAATTGCCCCGTGAGCATGGTCGCCCGCGTCGGCGAACACGTCGGCTGCGACCAGACCTGCTCGAACAGCAGTCCCGTCTCGGCCAACGAGGCGAGCACGGGCGTTGCCGGCGGATTCTCGCCGATCCCGTACATCTGGATTCGGTCGACGCCGAGATCGTCGCCGATGATCAGCAGAATGTTGGGTCCTGTCGTTTCCGGGGAGACTTCATCGAGCCGCTCGCACCCAGCCAGCGCGAATGCGGCAAGGCAGACAAGACATGCGGGATGCGACACTCTCTCACCGACCATCCTCCTCACCGGTCGTCCTCCTCACCGGTCGTCCTCCTCGACGGTCTCGCTCTGATCTTATCCGGGCAGCGAATGGCGCGCGAGACGACTCCTGGCCCATTCACACCGGGACCACCCCGAGCAGAGGCCCATTGTGGCACACCGGTCGATTGCTGAAGCGCCATCAGCCGTGAATGGCGACGATGATGCAGCAGGCCGCCCAGAACAGACAGTACTCGCAACCGCCGATGTTCCACAGCCACTTTCCGCCCGTGACCTTCCACACGGCCACCGCCGCCACGAGGAGGTGCACAGCAGCGATCGTGCCGACGACTGCAGTGTAGATGCCGAAGATCAGCCCGATCACAAACACGACCTCGATTGCGAACGCGAAGTACATCCACGCCTTCGCTGGCTTGAACCCCGCAGCCCTGAAGAAACCCAGCGCCTCGGGGACGAAGAACTTCGCGTACATGTGCGGAATGAAAAACGCTCCGCAAATCATGCGAAGGATGTTGAACTCATTCATCAGATTGAAGTTTTGAGCAAGCGCTGACATCGGCTCTCTCCTGAACTCACCTTGACCGATCTGGCTTCCTCGCGATTTGAATAGCGGGCAGGTCGCATCGGGTGCAAGTGTACTATCGTGCCACCCTGATTCCGGCATCCTTTCGTTCGATCCTGTTGGTCTTGATCCAGTGCCTCGACAGGCCTGACAAACAATCCGTATTGCGTTCTCTCCATTAGCCGGAACGAATGTGGCACTATTCGCCAATGAACAAACTGTTCCTGAAGTCGACACTCGTCGTGTCCGCGCTCGTCGCATCGGCCTCGCTGCTTTCGCAGGAGCGGGCGCCGAACATCCTGCTCATCATCGGCGACGATATCGGTGTCGAGCAGGTTTCCGCGTTCGGAATCGGCCCGGAACCGGCACGGACGCCAAACCTGGATGCCCTCGCAGCGCGCGGAATGCTTTTTTCCCGGGTGTGGGCCCAGCCGATGTGCTCGCCGACCCGGGCAACGCTGCTTGCAGGCCGCTACGGTTTCCGCACCGGCGTAGGGAGTGGCGTTGGTGGTCCGGGCATGACCGGGCCTTATCCCGACGACCCCGTTCCGGGTCCGGCTGCACTGACCGAAGTAAACGAAGTACTCGAAACCGATGTGACGCCATATATCGGTGTCTATAACGGCGACCCCGACAATCCGCGAATCAGCGTCGGGTTGCGCCTCGACGAAGCCGCATTGCCGGCGCAGCTCAAGCTGTCGCGCGCCGCCGAATACTCCACTGCCGCAATCGGCAAATGGCACCTCGCCGACCTCGATGGTGGCTGGCTCGAACACCCGGGGCGCATCGGCTTCGATCACTTTTCCGTGTTGATGCGGAACGAGCCGGAGAGCTACTTTGCGTGGTGGGAGAACGTTGACGGAACGCTGGAAGAGCGGCACGGCTACACACCCGCGAGAAAGATCGACGATGCGCTGGCCTGGATTGGAGAACAGCGGGAACAACCCTGGTTCCTCTGGCTGGCCTTCAACCTTCCGCACTTTCCGCAGCACATACCCGAAGTCCCGGGCCTCGATACGTCCGGGCTATCGCCTTCGGATCCACACGCGGCGCTCGATGCCATGATCGCCCGCATGGATTACGAAATCGGCAGATTGCTCGAGGGAATCGGAAACGAAGCGCTCGAAAACACGATCGTCGCATTTGTCGGCGACAACGGCACCACAGGAAAATCCATCGATCCGCCCTTCCATCCCGAGCGGGCGAAATTCATGATTTACGAAGGCGGGCTGCGCGTACCGCTGATCATTGCGGGACCGGGCATTCCCGAAGGCGCCGCGACGGACGCACTGGTCAACACGACCGACATCTATTCGACGCTGCTGGATCTCGCGGATGCCCCGATTCCCCACGACCGGACGCTCGACGCCGTATCCCTAGTACCCTACTTCGACGATCCGTCCCGTCCGCCCTTGCGGACGTGGATTTACGCCGAACACTTCATGACGAATCAGGGTATCGCGCTTGGCGGACACACGATACGCGATGACCGCTACAAGCTCGTCAGGATCAGGGAGCGGACGGAGTTGTACGACCTCGATGCGGATCCCTCCGAATCGCGCAATCTGCTCGGAGATGGTATCTCCAGCGAAGAACAGCGCATCCTGGAGCGCCTTCAGGAGACCGTGGCCGCATTGCACGGCTCGGAGAATAGGCCGGAGGATTGACCGCGAATTCCACATCCGCTCCATTGTAATGTCCCTCCCTGGATGGGAACCGCAGCCCAATGACCTTCTTTCTCCCGTGCACTGCTCTCGGTTTCGGCGACGATAACGGAATCGCCCGTTGTTATAAGATTCCAAGGGTACCGCAGAGGAGTCATTCAATGAACCGCGTGAAGTTTTTTCCGGCTGTCCTTGGGATCATCGCGTTCGCCGGCCCGTCGAACTCGCATCACAGCCTGACCGTCTTCGACAGGGACACAGAAATCTCCGTGGACGGAACGGTGGTCGAGTGGTACCTCGGCATGCCGCATGCCCATTTGAAGATCGAGACCACCGACGTGAACGGCCAGACGGCCGTGTATCAGCTCGATTTCGGCAATACCCCCCGCATGGTGGAGGAAAACGACTGGGACGAGAGCAGTTTTCAGCCCGGCGATCGGGTCGGCGTGACCGGCTCGCCCTCGCGCGTCAGCAACGACGCGCGGTTGCTGGTGGCCAGCGTCCGCCTGCCCGACGGTGAAGTCGCGACGCTTGCCTCTGCGCTGGAAGCTCCGCCTGCCTCTGAAGAGGTTGGTGGCGCGGGCGAAGGCGATGCCGTTGCCCGATTCACGGCCGGACTTCCGATGGAGCGCATCACCCTGCCGAGAATCACCTTTTCCGGAGCAATTACAGCCGCAAGCTGGACCGATACGAGCGTGACGATGACGGTCAGAGGCACGGAGGAAGGCGGGACGGAGCAGGATTACCGGCTGCAATACGTCGGAGCGCCGTTGCTTTATGAAGCCCAGGGTGCGCACGAGGACGATTATCCGGTCGGTACGGCCGTACGTGTCACTGGATTCATCGATCGCGGGGAAGGCAATATCGTGTTTCCGGAAAATCTCCATGCGGGCGAGAAGACCATCGGCAATCGAATACGTGCGGCGCGCGCCGCCCTGCAGCATCTCGGGGTTATAGAACCCTGACGAATGAGGTTCATGTTCATGAAGAGCACAGTCGGAATCTTTCCGGTCATTGCAACGCTGATGGCATCCCCGCTTGCAAACGCACATCACTCGTTTGCGGCGGAGTTCGACAGAAACGATCCAGGGCAACTGGAAGGCGTCGTTACCGGCGTCAACTGGAGCAATCCCCACGTCAGCTACGAACTTGACATCGTCAACGATCAGGGTGAGACGGAATCCTGGGAAGTTCAGACATTCCCGACCGGCGGTCTGATCGGAAGGGGTTGGAACAGGGACACCCTGCCTGTCGGGAGCCGGGTCACGGTTTCCGGTTCCAGGGGCAGGAACTTCACGAAAAAACTGTATCTCGATCTCGATACTGTTGAGGTCTTCGATGGCGGCACATGGCGCCCCGTGGGCGGAAGCCTGGGGGCCGAAGAAAATCCGGCAAGCGGGGACGCCGGAGACGTGGACTATCGCGTACAGGTAAATGAGTACCTGGTCGAAAGCCGATGCCCATTTAACCGCAAGAGCGTAGTTTGCATGTATTCTATAGACAGTAGAACTCTTTGGTCAGGTTGGGCAAACTGGAATGGATATCCGTCGTTTGTGCTCTTCTGAGATTTTTTATCTTGAAGATTTCAATTATTTAGGAACTTATGCGGATGGGTAGACAGCGTGAAATTGACACACTTAAACAACAATAATGGACAATGCATAACATCTCCGCTTGACAACCTAACGGATTAGTTTCAAAAATTAATTTATTGATCCGTTCTATGTAATCGTTCAGCTATTTTATTTTGGTTTCCTCTTCTTTATGGTTAATTATATTTTTGCATTTAAGATTCTAGCTTTATTCCAATCACTTGTGCTCGCTCACCTTGGGTATGCAAAGGACACCGATTGTGAAAATTGGAACTCACAAAGTTACTTTAGGTTAGCGACCGTAGATGAGGTAATTGTCTGCTTGAGTGCGGGAGCGGATCCAAATGAGCAAGATGACGCTGGCGTGGCTCCGCTACATTGGGCCGCCTCGTTTAGCAAGAGCGTTTTGGTTCTTGAAGAACTGCTTGAACAGGGTGCGGACCCAACTTTGACTGACTTAAACGGCCTTGTATCCTTACATTATGCCGTATCGGCCAACAGAGATGCGACATTCATCAAGTTTCTATTGGACGCTGGGTATGATGCTCAAGCCGTTTCTCTTGGGGGGATTACTCCTCTGCATTTGGCTGCGGCATTCAATGAGCATACCGATGTAATTGCGTTATTGATTCGATCAGGTGCGGATTTATCCGCAATAGATGACAACGGCGCTACTCCCATTGATTGGGCCAGAATATCGAATCGAACTGTTGCGATTCTTGAAGCACTCGCTATCAGACAATAAAGGGAATCATGCATAGCAGCCTAAACGCATTAGCTTTTTGTTCGTGGGTAAAGAAATTGCCTATCGTGAATGGTCCGACATTGATTTTGATGTCACTTCCGCTGCTCGTTGGTATCGGTCCTGGAAGCTGTGAGTGGGGACCAAAAAGCTCTCATTTCAGATCACTCGACACTAATTCTGATGAAGTTCTTTCCTTGAATGAGTGGATGGCCTATTACTCCCATCACGATCACGACTGGGACATATGCTGGGGAAATCACTTTGAGCTAGCGGACTGCAATCGAGATCTGCAGTTAAGTTGGAATGAATACTATGGATTTCGGTTTCGCAACGAATACTGTGTTGTCGATCCGAGATTAGCCATAATGACAAAACCTGTATTCGACCATTCAATGATGCGTTGGGTAATTGAAGAACCAATCAAGATTTGCCCAGTGGATCAGAACTCAACTTCGCTTGCTACTGCCCTCGAACACCACATTAGCTGTTCCAATTTGTTTTAGTCTGAGGCAGTTAAAGGATAGTGTCCAGGCTCGGTCTTCACCTTTCAAATTGAGCGGGCTCGCAGTCATAGAGCCTGATCTGCAAGTCGGGCCGCCACTCGTAATGCAGGACCTGTAGCTCGACCGGCTCCGTGAACGTCCCGGGGTCGATGATTGTCCACCGCAAATCCATGCGCGTCCCGTCCTCGCTCATTTCGAAGCGCTCGATGATTTCGGCGGCCTCGCCCAACGGCGTGCCCACGTCATCCATGTACGGGTAGCCGATATCGGTGGTGGTTACGACGAGCACACCGTCTTCCCAACGGCCCTCGGAATATCCAAGAGCGGGAGACGCCAGACCCGCGGGCCGCGCCGCGCCCGGCATGTAGATCGTTCGACCGAGATTCCATTCCTCGATGCGCAGGATGATCGTGTCGCCCCCATCGACGAACTCGATGGGAAATGGATTCAACCTCGCCTGGCCGTCCTCATCCGGCATCCAGAGCAACTTCCAGTCGCCGCGGACCAGCGCCCGCCGGCCGCTGAGTTCCCAGCCGATGACCTCTTCCGGGTCATGGACGGGTCCGCCCCCGCCGCGCAAATGGCCGAGAAAGGACGTCCCGCGCATGGGATGAACCGGCCGGTGCATGTACATGTCGCCGGGGTGTTCCGCGCCCGCGAGTTCGAGCAGGGTCGGCATCACGTCCTGCATCGTCAGATAGGCGTGAGAGATAACACCCGGATTCGCGAGCGATCCGTGATTCGCGAACGCGGCAACGCGATGGCTCAGATAGCATTCGTATCCCGGCTGCGCGTAGCCGGATTCGTCCTGAGACGGTTCGCGCACGTCGTCGTAATCCCTCTTGATATTCATCGAGCCGATGCCGGCCTCGTGATTGTCCATCCCGGACAGCAGCATCGCGCGAGCCGGCGCGCAGACCGGCGCCGCGTGGAAGTTGGCGAGGCGAACGCCGGCCATGGCCAGCGCATCGAGATTCGGCGTCGGAATCTCCGCGCCGAAGGAGCCGATGTCCGTATAGCCCATGTCATCCGCGACGATCAGCAGGATGTTCGGCCGGTCGTCCGCGTCGGCCGCCGTTTCGTCAGGTGAGCCGTCGGCATGTGCAGGTTCCTGCGAGACCGCGACGCCTGCAACCGCCAAGAGACCGATCACTGCAGTCGCATTGAGCAACCTGCTCATGATTTCGCGTATCGCCGACTGCCTGATCATGGCCGTGCCCTCTCGATCGAACGCCTTTGCGTCAGGCTGCCATTTGAACTGCCGCAAGGCAAGCAATATGGTAGTCGACGTGCTGCAGAGGCCGCTCGGGAGTGGCAGCGGAGAGCGGCGCAATACGACTGGTCGTTTCCCCGACAACGACCGTTGGGTAGAATCTGTCTTACGTCTCAAGGGATGATGCGCATGAAGAACCTGCTTCTGGTACCGGTCTGCTGCATTGGCCTGGTGGCCGCCGCAATGGCCCACCACGGCGGCGGCAGCTACTGGACGGCCGACCGGCTGGTCGGGCCCGTCTCGGGCACGGCAACCGACTTTTCCTTCAACTTTCCCCATGTCTCCTTCGCTCTGGACATTCCGGACGAACAGGGAAATGCGGTCAATCACCGGATGTCGATCCGGTGGACGCCTACCGTGCTCCGCAGTATGGGATGGCGGCGAGACACGATCGGACCCGGTGACGAACTCACGATCACCTTCGTCCCGCACAAGCTGGACCCCACGATCGGATCGCTGAGGAGCCTGGAGGTGAACGACGTGCCGCTGGCTATCGAACCGCCCGAAGAGTGAATCTCGGGGAATGTGCCCCGGCGTGAGGTCCCTGGGGAATGGACCTTGGGGTGGGGATTAGGCCTTGGAGTATAGGCCTTGGAGTATAGGCCTTGGGGTGTAGGCCCTGGGAACAGGACTGACAGGAGTCATTGATGATACTTACAGACCGCCGCCGCAGAACACGTAGCTGGCCCGTCCGTCTTGCGGCAGGCGCCACGCTCGCGGGCCTTTCCACTCTGTCCGCCCAACAGAACGATGAAGCCTTCGACCCGCGCGATCTCTCCGGAAACTGGGACCGGGAAACCGCCATCGTCACCTACAGCAATGTCCCGGGATCTTTCCGCAGCCCGGTCAACCTGCCACTACCCGATCAGGGCCCAACCGCAGAGCCACCCTTCACGGAGGAAGGGCGCAGGCAATACCTGGAGAACATGCCCGGCTACGGCGCCAACCGCAGGGAGTTCGAGCGAAACGACCCGTTCGGGCGGTGCGAGCCCGCCGGTATTCCCCGGAACCTGACGGTCGAGATCATCGAGCCTCACGACACTCTCGAGATTGTCCAGACGGAGGATCGAATCCTGCAATTCTTCGAGTACCGTCACGACTGGCGGGAGATCTGGATGGACGGCCGCGAACTGCCCGCGTTCGAGGATACCTGGCCCACCTGGAACGGGTTCTCCGTCGGGCGTTTCGAGGGCGACACGCTCGTCGTGGAGACCATCGGGTTCGATGCCAGGACCTGGTTGGACAAGTACGGGCACCCCCATTCCGAGGAGATGCGGCTCGAGGAGCGGTACCGCCGACTCGACGCAGACACACTCGAACTGACCATGACCATCTGGGACCCGGTGATTTACAGCGAGCCCTGGGAGAGCGACACGAAAATCTATTCGCTCAACCGAGATCGCCACCACCAGTGGGACGAGCAGATCTACTGCGTGCCGGCCGAGGAGTTCTCGCTGCAGGAGCTCTTCGGCACGGGAAACACCATCGACTGACCCGGGCAGCAGGTCCGCGGAGCCACGCCATGCGCCATCTCACAGTCGCACTGCTGCCCTTGCTCGGTTTGGCTGCGTCAGCAGGACTCGCCCACCACTCCAGAGCTAACTTCCAGCTCGACAACCTGGTGGAAATGCGCGGGACGGTCACGGAGTTCAACTGGTCCTATCCTCATATCTACTGGAGGATGGAGTTGGAGAATGGCGAGGACTGGCTCATCGAGGGTCACAATCCACCCGGCGCCCGCCGACTGGGCTGGACGCGAGACACCCTCGAAGTCGGAGACGAGCTCCTGATCGCCGGTTTTCCGGACGTGAATCCGGACCGGAACTTCGCCCTGATCGAGTACTTGGTCATGTCCGACGGCACGCCGCTGGCCGGATTCGAAACCGGCGCCATCCCTGCGGAGTTGCTAGCCAATGCCGGAGCTGCTCCCGACCCGGACCGCGGCGGTACGGGACCGGTCGAGCCATCGGCGGATTTCTCCGGGAACTGGCGACCCGACCTGACGGGCCAGAACCTGCGAACGGGTGCGCGATTCGAGCCTGTCCGGGGGTTGCCCCTGACGGAGGCGGGCGAGGCCGTCATGGCCGCGTACGACGAGGCGGAGAATCCGGGTTACCTGTGCCTGCAGGGCAGCCTGCCGTTCACCGCTCCAAGCGGCATCCGTTTCGACCGCCATGCCGACCGCCTCGCGATTGAACTGGAAGCCGGGGGCGGAGACCGGATGTACACCATCTGGCTGGACGAGTCGGCCGCCCCGAGGGATCAGCCCCCGAGCCGTCTGGGTGTTGCGGTCGGCCGCATGGAGGGCGACCGCACGATCGTCTTCGAGGTGACGAATTACGCCGCTGACAAATGGGGGCTCGGGCGCGGGCTCGACTCGAGCGATCGGAAGCATGTGGACGGCCGGCTGGAGCTGTATCCGGACGGTCTGTCGGTCGATTACACCTTTGTGCTCTCGGACCCGGTATATCTGACGGAACCCATCACGCGCAGCGGCATCCTGCGCAAGCAACCGGACCGCGCGTTCGCGAACGAACCCTGCGATCCGGAGATCAGTTCATTGCACCTGGATTTCGAATAAGGGCGCGAACGGGACGATCAGGACTTTGCCGAGGCCTGTTCGAAGCCGCCGCGATAACTACGAGGCGCGATGCCCACGGATGCCCCGGCTATTCGAGGATCTCCAGCGATGAGCGCTCCAGCGCCAGACGCGGCCTTCCTTCCCTGCCCAGGCGGCCCGACACCCTGATTCGGTCGCCGACCTTCACCGTGTCCCTTGTCCAGCCGGCGCTCGCCATGCCGTTGAGATTGGAGGATTCGAGGTCCCAGAGCCTCGTGGCGCCGTCTTCCCCGGCTACCTCGATGTAATAGTGAACGTGGGGGTTTGCCCAGAAGACCTCCACCACGACTCCCTCGATCGTTCCGACCTCTTCGATGTAGTTGGCGGACAGCGCGTGATGCCCGTGGGCCGGCAACCACATGAGACAGGCAGCGCAGGCGATCAGGAGATTGCGACGAGCATGCTTCATGGTTCTGCCCCGGTTCATTACAGGCGGTTACGCGACCGTCCCCAGTACTCCTCCAGCCGCCCATCCAGTTGCAGCCCCCGGTAGAAAGCGTGGGGGTCGCACGAGTACTCGCCGATTTCCGAATCGTCCGGCAGGCGCTCTCGAACCTGGTGCATCAGAATCGGCCGATGATAGTTGATCGGGTCGCTGAGGCTGAACTCGATATGCAGATTGCCGTCATCGTCCATATACCAGCGCTCCGTGACGACGGCGCCGGCGTTGAAGGGCATTCCGGCCGCATCCCATACCGCCCGCTTCAATCCCCGGGTCTCGACCACGAGGGTTGAACCCTCCCAGCGTCCGATCGAGTAACCCATGGACAAGTGCGCGTCATCGATCCCATCCGGAAAAGGCCTTCCATCCAAGTGGATCCTGCGCACCTCATGCATGTCTTCATGAAGAACGAAGATCCGGCCCCTGCCCTCGACGATCTCGATATCGAACGGACCGTGCGACATGCGCATCAACCCGTCGGAGACGCAGCGCAGAATCGGGTCGTCGATGGTCACATCATAGGCCGCATGCGCCGCACGGCCCGCTTCGGTCTGGTCGAAGGAATACTTGCTGATGATGGACGGACCGCCCCAGATGCCGGTGAAATCGGTGGGATCGGGCGCCGGCGGCGAGCTCTCGGGCATCGGCTTCGGAGTCGCCCTCCAGGTTCCGCGCGCTTCCCCCTCCTCGGTGACCGTGCCCGTCAGGACGCCGTCATCCAATACGCCTTCAAGAACGCTCAGATGCACGCGGTCACCCACATCCGTCCAGTCGAAGTCGAAGCGAATGCGGTCTTCCTCAAGGGCCAACAGATTCACGGGTCCACCGTCGATATAGACGTTCACGCTGTCGCCCGAAGGCTCGATCGTCAGAGTCCCATAGGCTGGGCGACGCGCGTTCCCCTGCTCCAGCCAGAGCAACCACTCGCCGACAAAGGCGCTTTCCTGCGACGTTGCCAACGTAGGCAACAGCGCGATCAGGATCCAGACTTTCCAATCAACCGCTTTGAGACGGCGGCGCGGCGTTCCTCGCATCAGCATCCCCTGATACTGCCGCGTTAGTGTACTACGCTGACGGCCCCGGCCGAATCTCGCCTCAGAAGCGGTAACTGGCCACAGCCGGCGCCAACGGCGCCGGCTCCTACAATCGGGCGGACACGTTCAGGAAGAAGAGGCGGATACCGTCGGTCGGCCGCACTGTTGGCGAGGTTGCGTTTCCGTGGATTGGCACTTCCTCGAACAGATTTCTGATCGTCAGGCCAACGTCGAGGTTATCGCGGATGCTCCAGCTATGGCGAAGCTGCCACTCCGTGGCATAGGAATAGTCCACAGTATCGCCTCGCAAGATGTCGGATCTATTGCGTCCTGTCAGAGTTGTCGCATGGCCGCCGCGCCACCTCATGCTGACCGAAGGATTGATCCGCCATTCGTACACGTTCCCCACGGAAGGATGGATCGCCCCGGCGGCGGAGACGCCAACAGCGTCAACAGGCTCTTCCGCCGAGTTGCGCGCGATGTCGAAGGTCAGCATGTGCGTTGCCGCCACTCGCAGGCCGAGGTTGCCGACGGGGGTCTGGACATTGGCGGAGAGATTCAGGTTGAGACCCTTGACGTCGACCGTGGAGAGATTCGAGAAGAAAATATACTCCGAATGGACCTCACCGTGCTCCAGAATGCCGTTCATGTTGGCATCGACGCCATCGAAGCAGGGCAGCCCGCTGGGGTCATTGTTCTCGAAGTAGTAGAACTCGTTTCTCGCACCGGTATCGTCGTTGGTGCCGCAAAGCGCTGTCGCTGCCCCGTCTTCACCGGGCGACACATGGCGCGACTGGCCATCGAGCGGTGAAATGCGGTCGTCGAATTCGAAGCTCACGTACGCGACATTGAAATTCAGGCTGTTCAAGGCGCCCACGTCCTCAAGAAGCACGAAGTCGCCGCCGACACTGAAGTGGGTTGCGGTCTGAGGTTCGAGTCCGGGAATAGCCTGGTTAATCGTGGAGACGTCACGCAGCAGTCTGCGCGGCGATACCCCATCCCCAAGCGGGGTCGCCGAGGTGAACGGATTCAGGTGCCTGATGGTGGGCGACTTGAAGGAAGTGCCGAAGGAAGCCCTGAGGGCGACCCGGTCGGTGGGCGCGTAGTTGAACCCGACCTTTGGATTGGTCGTGCTCCCGACGCTGTCATAGTTGTCGTAGCGCAGCGCAAGTTGCATTGTGAGTTCGTCCGTCAACGGCAGCGCGGCCTCGCCAAACAGACCCACCACGGAATCCTCGCCGCCGGACGGCGTTTGCGGAAGGATCCCATTGAGAACGCCGTCCAGCATATTCTGGTTGTAATTGACGGTGGCTTCTTCCTGGCGGTAGTCCGCGCCGGCGGCGACGGCCACTTCGCCGCCCGCAAGCTCCCAACCCGTGCCGATGTTGAAGGTCGCGTCGATCGAACTGAGCCTGGAGTCGAAGAAATACGCAGCGGCGTCGCCAGGCATCAGGAAGGCGATCAACTCGTCCGAGTTGGCCAGCCTCGGGTCGGCCGCGATCGCGTCGGGCGAAGCCTGGCTGATAAACGGGTTGTACCACTCGCACCCACCCTCTCCGGGGGTGCCGGTCCGGGGATCGCAATTCGGTCCGCCGAGCCCCTGGATCGCGTTGGTGATGTTGTCCACATGCTCGGCGTCGCGCGTGTTCATGGCGCTGCTCTCGCCGACGGAGGCGCCAAGCGACAGCGAAACGCTGTCCGACAGATCCATTTCCAGAGCGCCCCGAATGTTGAGGACGTCCTCGCCATAACCTGAGTTGGGTCCGTTCGTAATGGGCATCTGATTGATGACGCCACCATTGAGGTCCGTCCCTCCCCTCCGTCCACCCTGCGTTGCCCTGGCCCAGGCCGGGTCGAGGCTCGCGTTGTAGAGGACGCCTGGATGGCTATGCGGCATGTTGTAGGTGGCCAGAGAGAGATCGCCGCCCGCGAGGGTGTTGAACCGATTGAGGTCGACAATTTCCCGATCGCTGTAGCTAGTGTCTGCCCGAAAATTCCTATCTCGTTGAATGATAACGCGAAAGCGTGATTTTTCGATGGCGAAGATCTGTCATCCGGGCCGGGAATCGGGGAAAATAGCGCCTTTGCGGGCCGATTTCGGCCGATCTTCGAGGAAAGGGCATGCGCAAGGTTCAGTATCGGCAGATGCAATTCGGCCAAGTCGCGATCGAGGACATCTGGCTGGACCCGAAGTCGCGGGACGACATACCGGCGGTGCTTCGGGGCCTTCAATATCTTCATGCGCGGAAGCGCGAGGAGTTGTTCGGGCTGTTGGAGGCGCACATCCGGCCGGGGACGGATCGGGCGGTGGGTCGTCCGGGGATGGACCTGTGGCGGATTCTGGTGCTGGGCGTGTTGAAGCAGGGCCTGGGCTGCGATTTCGACCGTTTGCAGGACTTGGCGAACCACCACCGCCTGGTGCGGGCGATGCTGGCGCACGGGGATTTCGCCGACGAGACGCGCTACGAGTTTCAGACGGTGGTCGACAACGTCTCGTTGTTGACGCCGGAGTTGCTCTCGGCGGTGGGGAGGCTGGTGGTGGAGGGCGGCCACGCGGTGGCCGGAAAAAAGCCTGGCGGGCCGTTGCGGGGGCGGTGCGACTCCTTCGCGGTGGAGACCGACGTGCATTACCCGACCGACGTTAGCCTGCTGTGGGACGCGATGCGGTGCGCGGTCCGGGACACGGCGCGGTTGGCCAGGCGGCATGGGATCGGCGGCTGGCGCCAGTGGCGCCATCTGTCCAACGGCGTGAGGGCGTTGTTCCACCGGGTGCGTTCGACGCGGCGCGCGAGGGGCCGCCCGGAGCGTGTCGAGGCGTATCTGGCGCGTTGCGGGGCGCTGCTCGGGCGTGTCGAGGCCACGCTCGAAGCGTTGGCGTCGAAAGGGGTCCCGGAGGCGGAATGGGCATCAATACGGGGTTATCTGGAGCACGCGCGGCGCCAGATGAACCAGGTGGAGCGGCGTTTGCTGCTGGGCGAGACGATACCGCACGAAGAGAAGGTGTTTTCGATCTTCGAGCCGCACACGCGCTGGGTCGCCAAGGGCAAGGCGGGCAGGCCGGTGGAGCTGGGCGTGCCGGTGTGCGTGCTGGAGGACCAATTTCAGTTCATCCTTCACCACAAGGTGCTGTGGACGGGCAGCGACGTGGACGCGGCCGTGCCGATGGTGCAGGAGGCACAAGCGCTTCACCCGGACCTGCGCGCGTGCAGTTTCGACCGCGGTTTCCACAGCCCGTCGAACCGGGCGCGCCTGGACGGGTTGCTGGAGTTGAACGCGCTGCCGCGCAAGGGGCGGCCGAGCCGCGCCGATCGCGAACGCGAGTCGGACGGGGCGTACGCGGCCGCGCGCCGGCGACATCCGGCGGTGGAGTCGGCGATCAACGCGCTGGAGCACCGGGGCCTGGACCGGGTGCGCGCCCACGGCGCGGACGGGTTCGCGCGCACCGTGGCGCTGTCGGTGCTGGCGGCCAACCTGCACCGGCTGGGCAGGCTTCTGCGCCAGCGCGAGTTCAAGCGCCGACGCCGCGCCGCCTGAGCGGGGCACCCCCGCCGGGACATCGCCGCGGCCGGGCCACCGGACGGGCGGGCGTGCGCTCCCGCCGAGAATCCTCCCCGACCGCCAGTTTCAGGCGCCGATGCCGCCCCTCCCGGGACCCCGACGCAGCATAAACCGCCGATCCCATGACGTGAACCGCGCCAGAAATACTGTTTATGTATACAGACTCATCGCCTGGAACAGGGGTTTTCTGGCAGACACTAGCTAACGTCTACGGAACCGGAGACCGTCGCGCTGAAGTCGTAACCCAGGGACGTGAACAGCGTGTAGCGGTCGGAATCCCTCAGGTAGATTTCCGGCTGGCCGTAGGCGCCGCAAGAGCCCGCGTTGAGCGCGCCTTCAGGCACGACCTCACCGACAACGTAGTATGGCGCATCGACGAGATCGTGCCTGCCGCAGAGCGGGTCGGTGAGCTGGGTGACGCCGGTCCTGCGGCTGCCCACCCCGTAGTTGTGGACAGCCTGGGGGCCGCGGGTGGTGCCGACAGCAAGCAACTCTTCGAAATCCGCCGGCGTTTCATTGCCCGTGAACTGAGGTGTGTCCGTAGAGTTCAGACCGAGATCCGTCACCGGCGTGGCGGTGGCTGTCCTGTACTCGAACGCGGCGATGAAACTGCCCCTGCCACCGCCGAAGCCGGTCCCGAACAGGCCTTCGAACGCATTGTTGGCCGTGTCGCCCAACGACTCCGGCCAGATGTCGGTCTGCAGGCGAAACTCCAGGCCTTCAAAGCCGTAGCGGGGGATGAAGTTCACGACGCCCGCGACCGCGTCGGTGCCGTAGATGGCCGATCCGCCGTCGAGAAGCACATCGGCCCGCTGAAGCGCGATGCTCGGCAGGACCGAGTTGATATCCGTATTGAACCAGGCGGTGACGCTTGGCGAGGCGGAAGGGACCACCCGCTGCCCGTTGACCAGCACGAGGGAATTCTCCTCGCCGAGATTCCAGAGATTCACCGCGGTTGAACGGTCGCCGTTGGCGCGCCCTCGGCCGGTCCCCTCTTCGGTGGACGTGGTCAGTCCGCCGTTCGCCGTGATGTTGTCGACCAGAAAATCGCCGACCGTGAAGGACGGATTCGCCTCGAATTCCTCCTGAGTAAAGCTCAGGATCGGTGAGGTCGAGTCTTCGAGTCCGAGTGTCCGGGACCCGATGACAACCAGTTCCTCCAAGACGGTCAGTTCATCCTGATCGTCCTGCTCGTCCTGAGCCTGGACGGCGGTAACCGCTGCAAGCCCGCAAACAAGAGTCGCCAGAGCCTTGTGACAAATAGTCTTCATTTCGAATATCCCCACATTTGAACGTTGGAAAAAACTCAAGGGAACCATCATTTGGCCCACATCTATCAACTGATTAATAGTAGCACATTAATAGGGTATTACTATTAGTACGCCAACATTGTCTTGCGGTAATCCCACCAGGAACCGCCGGACAAAGGGCTATTGTTCGGCGTACAGATAGGAGCAATCGAAGGGCATCACGCGGGCGCCCAGGATCACGGTCCAGGAGCGGCTCTGCTCGAACGGCTCGGTCAGCACCTCCGGCGCCGTAACCTCCACGGCGCAGCCTCCTAGTTCAGGGTCACGCTGAAGTCGCCGACCATGTCGCCCTGCACCCATTCGCCGGACAGGCTCCGCTCCGCAGGAGAAGTGACGTTTTCGATACGGCCTTCGATGCGGTAGTTGACCGTGTTCCCGTCGGCGTCCTCGCGGCTGCCCTCCAGCACGACCGTCCAGGTGGGGGCATCCAGAGAAGCGCTGGTGATCGGAACTGCGTTGCGTCCGGGGTTGATGATGCCGCCGATGTTCTCCCCGTCGTATTCGAGAAGCAGCAGCACGCGGTTGCGCTCCTCCGCGTTCGTGCCCCAGTATCCGCTCCAGGTTCCGACCAGCGGATGGCCGTGCTGGGCAAGGCCAAGGCCCTGCAAGCCGAAGAGCAGTGCGGTAACGGCGGCAATTTTGGCGAAGTTGTGCATGGCATTTGTCCTCGTTGGTCGCGTGCGGTGTAGCTTCAGGATACCTGGCGGTGGTAATAATGGTAATGAACCGGAGCGGGCGCATGCGGCCCGCGCTATTCCTTTTTCGTAAAAGCACCTGCTTTTTCGGTCCTGTGGATTGCCGCCCTGCCTTCAATGTGCAATTTTGACGATGATGAGGAGAGACCGCGCGACAGGCTTGCGTAGCATGCGTGGATGGGCGGCGCAAAATCTTGTGTTCTGCACATGAAAGGTGGGCCATTTCCATGAAATACAAGCCGATTTTCATTGCTCTCGTGCTGGCCGCATGGTTGCCGGCGGGACTCGCGCACCACTCGACCGCGGTCGATTTCGAAAAAGGGACCGAGATCGCGATCGAAGGTGTCATCACGAACACCGAGTTCGTCAACCCTCATACGCGGTTCTATGTTGACGTAACGGGCGATGACGGAACCGTCGAGAACTGGCAGATCGAGACGCGCCCGGCACGCAACCTCGCAAACAGCGGTGTCACGCCGGATACCGTGAAAATGGGGACCCTCGTGCGTGCGGAGGGTGAGCCGAGCCGGCGTGGCCAGCGGTCCATGTGGTTGACCGGTCTCACCATCGAGGACGGGCCGCGCATTGCGTTCATCGACGCGGACGGCGGAAATGCGGGCGGCGGACAACAACAGGCCGGGCGGCGGCCTCCCGTCCTGCCGGCCGATTGGACGACGTTCTCCGAGATCGGGGCTGAGTATTCAAACGACGCGCCCTTCGATATCAGCGGGGGATGGAGCGGACGCTACCGATTCACGGTGACGGTCGACGACCTTGAACCCAAGCCGGTACCCGCAACGGACGAGGCGCTGCGCCTGCGCGCGGAGAACCAGGTGTTCGGCGAGGACGACGCATTGCGCTGTATTGGTGTCGGCCTGCCGCGGTTGTTCGGCAGTCCGGGCAGCATGGAGATCTACGACCAGGGGCCGTTCTACCTGTTCGTCTATGTAAGCGGGGTCAGGCGAATCTACATGGACGGCCGCCAGGCGCCCGAAGACTGGCCACTGAGCATGTTGGGCTACTCGACGGGGCGCTGGGCGGGCGAATCGCTCGTCATCGAAACCACGCACCTGAAACCCATGTGGCTCGACGGCAGCGGCTGGCCGATGTCCGGCGCCGAGACGCGCCTTGTCGAGATCTATACGCCGTCGAACGATGGCGCAACCCTGGAACGGACGATGACCGTCCACGATCCGCTCTACACGGAACCGCTCGTACGCACCCGCGGCTTCGCTCGCAGCAATGAGGCGTTGCGCGAGGGTATCTGCGATCCGCAGGGGTTTTACCGCGACCTGCTGAACGAAGGTCTGATCGAGGATTATCTCGCGCTGTAATGGTAGGAGGGGGCACTACAATACTTGTGTTCTGCAAGTAAGAGGCGGGCCAAACCGATGAATTACAAGCCGATTCTCATTGCTCTCGTACTGGCCATATGGTTGCCGGCGGCTCTCGCGCACCACAGCCGTTCGATGTTCGACACCGACACGCGAATCTCGGTGTCGGGCGAGGTGACGCGCGTCGACTTCGTCAATCCCCACGTGTTCATCTACGTGGAAGGCGTCACCGAAAGCGGCGAGGTCGAGGAGTGGGGATTCGAACTGCATTCGCCGAGCCACATGAACTTCAACGGATGGAAGACGGATACGCTGGAGGTCGGCGATCCGGTGGTTGCGTCCGGGAACCCGCCTCGCTCGGGCGCAAGAAGGATCGCCGGAGACGCGTCATTCACCCTGGCGAATGGAGAAGTCATCACCATTAACAGAGGCCCGGGCGCAGCCCCGGCCCGGGCTGCCGCGGAAGCCTCAACGGCATCCGAAGGCCAGGACGCGCAGGCCGCGGGGGGGCCTGGCAGGGACATGTCGGCCGGAGCGACGCCCAACGACGGGTGGAACGGTCTCTACCAGGTCGCTCCGCCCGACGGGATCTTCGGGCCGCCAGGGATTTTGTATGAGCGGCCCTCCCGGGAAGTTCGTGCGGAGTTTGCCGGGCTGTCGGGGCAATCCACTCGCTTCGTTCCGGTATTGAATGAGAAGGGAATGGCCGCCGGCAGGGCGTTCGGCGGCGATGAATCGGACAGGCCCTGGTGCTCGCCGGACCCCTATCTTTTCGCGCATCATGAGAACTCCTATGTGGTGCAGATCGATCGCGGCCCGGGGCAGTTCATTCTTCGCCGGGACGGCCACGAGCTGATCGTTCATATCGACGGCGAGCATCTTCCGGCTGATGAACTCTTCACCTGGGGTTACGCGGTCGGGCAATGGGAGGGCGAGGTCCTGACCGTGGATGTCAGGAACTACGAACCCAATCCCTGGGGACTGGCGCGCGGGCTTCCGTCGGGTGCGCAGAAGCGCGTCACGCATGTGTTCCGCTGGCGCGAGGACCGCACGGCGCTGGATGTTGACACGACAATTTTCGATCCCGAGTACATGACCGCGCCGTTCATGATCGAGACGAGCTTCTTCCACAAGGAAGACCTGGAGCTTTCTCCACCGATCGCGTGCCTGGAGCAAACCTATGAAGCGATACCGGCGGAATAAGTGATCGAATCATTTTGGGAGGAATTACCGATGAAGAATTCTGTGGCTGTCTGCCTGTTGCTGGCTATGGCGGCGCCGGTCTCGTACGCGCATCACAGTCTCGCGATCTACAACGAAAACGAGCTGGTGTCGGTGACCGGCAACGTGGTCGAGTGGTTCCGGGGAAGGCCGCACTCGTACCTCAGGATAGAAGGGAGGGACGAGTTCGGGAACGAGAACACCTGGTTTCTCGACTTCGGCAGCACGAGCCGGCTCGTCAACACCAATGAATGGGACGATTCGACCTTCGACATCGGCGATGAGCTTTCCGTGATCGGCTTTCCGTCCCGTCTCAAGGACACCGACATTCTGGTGGAAAGCATGGTGGCGCCGTTCGGCAGCTTCGGCATGACCGAATCCTATTTCGGCGATCCCGAAGAGGCCGGGCCGATACCGGAGTGGATAACGCTCCCGGCGATCGAACTGTCGGGCACGATTGCCAGATCGGAATGGACAGGCTCCAGTGTCACGGTATGGGTGCGCGGCACGGTCGACGGTGAAGCCGAGCGTGAATACGAGATTCGCTTGTCCGCACCGGCATCGCTCTACGACATCCTTGCGATCTCCGAAGATCATGTTGCCCCGGGAAATGCAGCGAGAGTCGACGGCTACCTGGCCGATGAGGGTGAGCGGCTGATCGTCTTTCCCAGAATAGTGGACTTCGGCGACAGGGGACCGGTGAGAACGGCGATGATGACCCAGAGAGCGGTTGCAGCGTACCTGGGCGTGGAATTCCAGGGCCGGCGAGGCCCACCGGCCGGTATGGGCGACGCCGGCGCGGGTCGCGGCGGAGCGGGACGTAACGGGGAAACGCCATGAAATACCAATCCATCGTACTCGGGCTGATACTGGCCATATGGATGCCGATTGCTGACGCGCATCACAGCACGACGATTTTTGACCAAGGGCAGACCGTCTCCTTCACCGGTACGGTGGTGGAGTGGTATTCGGGCCGGCCCCACGCCTATCTCAGGGTTCTTGCAACCGACGAATCGGGTGCGGAAACAACCTACACGCTCGAGTGGGGCGGCGTCAGCGCAATGGTTCGCGAGAACGACTGGGACGATTCGACCTTCACTGTGGGCGATACGGTCAGTGTCACGGGCTTTCCGTCCCGGGTTCGCGACGGCGATATCCTGGTTGAGACCATGGACACCAATTTCGGCGCCTTCGCCATAGACGAACCCTACAGCTCGGAGGTTACTGCCGAGTCGCGCTTCGCCCCGCCGCCGGCGGGGATGGATTTGCCGGTTATCAAGATTACCGGCGTCGCGACCGGTGCCGACTGGCAGGATTCCGATAACGCGATCGGTCACGTACGGGGCGCGGTGGAGGGCGAGGCCGGACGGGACTACCAGATCCACCTCGGCGATGCGACGTTCGCCTACGAGAACTTCTACCTCAAGGAGGCGGATTTCGCACCGGGCACGCCGGTCATTGCGGAAGGCTTTCTGGCAGAGGAAGACACGCGTTTGATCCTGTTCCCGCGCTACATGGGTATCGGCGACCAGCCGCCGTCACGACTGGGCCAGATTGGAAACATCATGGCGTCGCAGTATGTCGGCCTGGAATTCAGGTTTGAAGGTGGTGGCGGTCGCGGCGGAAACGCAGGCGGGCGTCCCGGCGGCGCTGGTGGGATGGCGCGCGGAGATGGCGCTGACGAGTAATGGGGGATTACCGATGAGTACGAAATTTCTGGCGGGCGGACTTGTCATGGCGTTGGGTGCTTCGCTTGCGTTCGCACATCACAGCCCGGCGCTTTATTTCAGAGACCAGATGGTGTCCGTGTCGGGTGTCGTGACCGAATGGCACTCGGGCCGCCCGCACGCCTATCTCGAGTTCGCCGGAACCGACGAGTCCGGCAACGAGAAGACGTACCGGATCGATTTCGGCGGTGGCAGTCTCATGGTGCGTGAAAACGAATGGGACGAGTCGACCTTCAGTCCGGGCGACGAGATCAGCGTGACAGGCAACCCGCCGCGCAGGGGCGATAACGAAATCCTGATCGATACACTCGTCACCGATTTTGGACGGTTTACGCAGAGCAGGCCACACGGCGTACGGGCAGATCCGGCGGGTGGGCAAGCGCTGGGCCGTGGGCTGCCGATCATCGGGATCGACGCCACCGTAACGAGGGCGGACTGGAGTGAACCCAACGTCGTGCTTTACGTGCGCGGCGCGGCCGATGGCGAGGCGGAACGCGATTACGAGGTTCTGCTGAGCGACCCGCCGATGTTGCTGGAGTTCGCGTATTTCACCGCCGACGACGCTGTGCCGGGTACGCCGGTTTCCGTGGACGGTTTTCTCGTGGAAGACGGCGATCGTGCGATCATCGTTCCGAATGATCTCGATCTCGGGGACCGCGGGCCGATCATCTATTCGCGATTCGTTCCGGGCCTGATTGCCGTAGCTCTCGGCGAGGAAGCCCCGGCGGGCGGCATGGGTCGCGCTCCCGGCGGCGAAGCCCCGGCGGGCGGCATGGGTCGCTTTGGCGGCGGTGGCGCCCAGTAGGGACGGCATCAGGCCGAGTTCGCCGAGCCGATTGCCGCGATAGACCGGTATGCGCGGCTCCCGGTCGCGCAGGTGCGACCAATCGCAAAGCGGCGTTCCTACCGGTGAAGCGATGCCGCTCCCGACCGTGCACGTGCGGCCGATCAAGTCCTGTGCCCGCGCCGGAACGGGTACCGGTGCGCACTCTGCGCTATCATTGACCAGTACCTCTATCTACGAACAGGTGGTTACCATGACCAAGAGATTACGTAGTGGTTCTCCGTTGCCCTTCCTGACAGCCCTCTTCCTCTTGCTGACTTCCGCTCTCGCCTGGGCGCATCATGGCTGGACCGGCTATACCAGCGACATAGAAGCGACCCTGGTGGTTACGGAGCTCCATTTGGGCGCCGCGCACGATCAGTTGGTTGCAACCGACAGCGAAGGCCAGGCCTGGGACCTGGTGCTGGCAACGCCCAATCGGAACCGTCGCCTGGGGTTTGACGAAAACACGCTGGCGGTGGGTGACGAGATCGATATTCTGGGCCGACTGCACCCTGCCAGGCCGGAAATCAAGGTGCACTGCATCTACATGAACGGCGAAACGGCCTATACCTATTACGACTTCGACGGCACGACCAGCCTCTCCAAGCACAGCGACAGAGATCAGTGCTAGCTGAATAGGCCTGCCGGAACCGCAGCCCGGACAACGGCTGCGAGCCGGGTGGCGTTGGAGCCCGACAACCGGATCACGGCCCGGGAACCGGCGCGCGGTCAAACCGGAACGTGCTCTTCCCGGTCCTGCAGCAACGTGCGCCCGACCAGCAGGAAACAGACCGCGGCGGCCACATCGCCCGCCACCATGATCATCATGGCTGCGCGCAGGCTGGCTGCCGATCCCAGTGTGCAAGAAACGCCCGCCTCGGCGTCCAGGCAGAGCCAGCGCAAGGCACTTTCTGCCGGGATCGTCATTCCTGAGAAGAAGTCGCTGAGGGCGCCCAGGATCGGTGGGCCCAGCGCCAGGCCCAGAAGGCTCACGAACAGCAACAGGATGGCCACGGCCGTCGAGCGCATGCGCGGCGGGGCGATGGACTGGTTGATGGCGAACATCGGCCCCAGATAACAGAAATGGCATACGACCGCGGCCATGAGAAAGATCATGGCCGTGCGCGGGCCGTCGGCGAAGAGACCCGTCAGGTAGAGCGGAACGCCCAGCGCAACTCCGATCCCCGGAAGCCAGCTCTGCGCGGTCGGGAAGCGCTTCATCAGCCGGTCCGCCAGCACTCCGCCGGAGAAGGTCCCGATGCCGGCGGCAACGCCCGTCACCATGCCGACGGAGAGACCGGCCGCGGCAAGGTTCAGCTCATGGACTCGCACGAAGTACGAAGTCAGGTATTGCCCCAGGCTGAAGCCGCCGAGGGCCGCGAAAACGGTTCCCGCCACAACGAAACGATAGGCCGGCTTGCCGAACAGGTACCGGGCGGCCGGGATCAGGCGGCCGGCCGCCTTGGGCGGGGTGGTTCGTTGCGGTTCCCGCACCGTGAGCCGGATCAATAGCGACAGCAGGATGCCCGCAACGCCCAGAACGCCAAACGTCACACGCCAGCCGTAATGGTAAGCAATCCACGAAGCGCCCACCGCGGCCAGCAGATTGCCCATGGGCACGCCGAGGGCAAAGATCGAAAAAGCTGTGCCCCGGCGTTCCGGCGGGAAGTAGTCGGAAATCAACGACTGCGATGGCGGAGAGCAGCCCGCCTCCCCGATGCTGACGCCGATCCGGGCCAGCAGCAGGTGAACGTAGCTTGCCGCCAGACCGGTCACTGCGGTCATGGCGCTCCAGACCGCGATGGCCAGGGAGACGATGAAGACCCGGTTGCCGCGGTCCGCCCAGCGCGCGATAGGGATGCCTGTGACCGTATAGAGGATCGCAAACGCCGGGCCTCCGAGCAGCCCGAGCTGGAAGTCCGAGAGCGAAAACTCGTTTCTCAGCGGCTCCTGAAGCACGCCCACGACGACCCGGTCCAGGAAGTTGAACGTATAACCCAGCAGCAGGCACAGCAGCACGTACCCGCTGTAGGCGCGAGTTGGCGGTGCAGCCGTGCCGGCTAACGTCCGCATAGCGTTTGCATCAGCATGTAAGCGTCCTGCGGGACCGCGTCGCCCCGCCAGGCAACGTGGAAATCGGGCCGCACCAGCACAAGCTTCTGAGCGTGCTCTGGACAGGGCGCTATGTCTACCACGTCCAGCGGTGCGTCAAGGTAATGGGCGGCTGCGGCCAGGGATTCCACCGAAACGTCCGGATCGTTGCGAAACAATGTGTACCCCGCTCCCAGCGTGTCGTACAAGGATCTCCCGTCCGGCAACGTCATGTACGGCATGCGGCAACCGGGAACCGTGGACGGCGAGTAATTGTAAACGTCGTAGGTGGGCGCTCTTTCGCCATCGTAGGAGATGATGGGCGACGCATCGTAGAAATAGCCGAAGTTGAGCCCGGCGCAGCAGTAGGAATGGAGATTGAGCTCGTAGATGTTCTCGCGAACGTATTCGCGTGCCCTTGCGCCCGCGGGCGAGTCCTCCGCGATCTCCGCCGGCACGTCCCAACGGCTCTTCAGATGCTTCATGGAGATGTTCATTGCGAGCTCCGACACTTGCCCGGTAATGGGATGCCGTTCGGAGGCGTACGCATCGAGCATGCCCTCCCCGCCCCACCCCCGGAGCACGGCATCGAGAAGCCAGCCCAGGCCCATTGCGTCGGCAATTCCGGCGTTCATGCCGTACCCGCCGAAAGGAATCCAGACGTGGGCCGCGTCCCCGGCGAGAAACACGCGACCTTCGCGCATGCGGGTGGTCACGAGCCGCCTCCCGACCCAGTCCTGTTCGCTGATGATCTCAAGTGGAAAATTCTCATCGACCCCGAGGATGCGCCGTAGCGCAACGTCGCGAGGGACGCTCTGCGCCCTGGCGCCCGGACGGAGGTTGCTGTTGACCATCCACTCGCTCTCGCCGTCGATGCAAAACGACGTACCCTGAATGTCCGGCGCAACGGTGACGATACCCCACGCCCGTCCAGCAGGCATCTTCTCGATCAGCCCCGGCGCGCGGATGTGGCTCGCCTGGACATGGGCGAGCTCGGGATCGCCCTCGAATGCCGCCCCCATGCCCTTGCGCACGGCTGAGCGGGCGCCGTCGCAGCCCACAAGGAACTTTGCCTCAATTTCCACGTCTCCAGCGGCCCTGCGCGCGGTAGCGAAAACCGCCGTACCGTCATCGGAGAAATCGTCCACTCGGGCGCCGAACATCAACTCCAGGCCTGGCGTCGCCTGCGCCGCCGCCATCATCACCGGTTCCATATGGATCTGGTTGATGCGGTGAGGCGGCTCCAGAGTGGGCCAGTGGCTGTCCACGCTCTCGTCGCCCCGCCGGCGCCCGGACCGGCCGGCGATCGGGATATACCCGATTTCAAACCCCGTGAAGCTCGTGCGCAGCGAAACGCTGTGAGGATACTCGTCCGGCAGACCGGCAGCACGTACATCGTCCGCAAAACCGAGCCGGCGGAAAAACTCCATCGACCTCGCCGAGACGTGGTTGCAGCGAACCGTCAGCGGCTTGGGCGTCGGTCGCTCGTCAACGACGATCACGCCATGCCCCCGTTGCGCCAGGTCGATCCCCGCAACCAGGCCCACGGGACCTGCGCCCACCACGAGGACATCGCAGACTTTCTTTTCGTCGACCACCATCAGGAAACTTCGGGAGCGCAGAGCGCTTCAGTGTCGAATGTTGACCTCTACCCGAGATTAGATCAATCGCGTGATTAAAGATTCATCTCGATTCTCGGAAAGTTCGTCGTCGGCCAGTGACTACGCAAATGGCAACTTTTCCGAATACGCCTCCAAAATTTGCAGTGCAAGCTTTCGATCGCGTCGTGTAGTATGCGAAACAGTCGAACGGCAGTGCGTAATCACGCGTTCCACGTTGATCGAGCGGCTGGATCAGTACGGTCATGGCTGAATCTGGCGGTCCGAGCAGGAGGAATAGATGCCGAGACACTACCCAAAGGCGCGCGAAGTGTTGGGATGCGACTTTCACGGACTCTCCAAACCAGAGATGTGTAAGCGGCGACCTGTGGTCGTATTGTCGCATTCGAATGCCAGACCGGGGCTGGCCATCGTCGTACCCTTGAGTACCACGGCACCCAGCCCGCCAAGACCTTGGCATCACCATTTATCAAAGGCCTCGCAGTGGGACCGTCGAGCACGTTGGGCCAAATGCGACATGCTCTATACGCTATCGTTAAGACGACTGTACGCTTGGCGAGTCGGACGCGACACTCTTCGAAATTTCCGTATTGCCGAGCCCGACTTTGCTGCGATTCAGGCTGGTGTCCTGTCAGCCCTGAACATTACCGGGCCATAAAAGACGAGCCCCGCCGAAGCGGGGCACCCGAGGCACTCGGCAAACCTGTAACGGTCGCCCGGTGTCGGAACTGCTGCGAGGGTGATTACCCGCAGACTTACTGTCTTGGTGTTACCCAAGTATCAAGTGAATCGTAGCATAATGCCCTGCTTCCGTTCATCTTCCTCGCGATTTTTTTGGATGAGCGGTCGGTGCTGTCGTCTGGCACACTACGCCCCGGAGATGGCCATTGAGTGGATCAAGATGATCCGAACCAGCATTGCCTCGTATCGGGGTAGCCGCCGGTGATGACACCTGGCGCGTTCATCGCCAAGTGGCAGGCGTCCGGGTTGACGGAGCGGTCTGCGGCGCAGTCGCACTTCATTGACCTCTGCCATCTGCTTGGCGAGCCGACACCAACGGACGCAGATCCGGCAGGCGAATGGTATTGCTTCGAGCGAGGCGCGCGGAAGGACACCGGCGGCGACGGTTGGGCCGACGTGTGGAGACGCGGGTGCTTCGCCTGGGAATACAAGGGCAAGCACAAGGACCTCGACCGGGCGTTCAATCAGTTGCGCCAGTACGCGCTGGCGCTGGAAAACCCGCCCCTGCTGATCGTCTCCGACATGGTGAGGTTCCGCATCCGCACCAATTGGACGAACTGCGTGAGCGTGACGCACGAATTCACGCTCGACGATCTTGCCGATGGCGCGGTTCGTGACAAGCTCAAGTGGGTGATGTCGGAGCCGGAGCGGTTACGTCCGGGCGAGACGCGGCAGACGGTGACGGAGCGCGCGGCGGCCACGTTCGCGGACCTCGCACAAGGCTTGCGGGACCGGGGACACGAGCCCGAAATGGTCGCGCACTTCGTCAACCGGATGGTGTTCTGCATGTTCGCGGAGGATGTGGGCCTGCTTCCCGACGACATGTTCACCCGCATGCTGACTCATGCACGGCGCACTCCCGACAAGTTCGCGGACTACGCCTCTCGGCTGTTCGGCGCAATGGCAACCGGTGGTGACATCGACTTTCAGGCGGTGGCCTGGTTCAACGGCGGCCTGTTCGACGACGATACGGCGTTACCGCTGGACCAGGAAGGGATCGAAACGGCGCTCAGGGCAGCGACGCTCGACTGGTCGGAGATCGACCCCTCAATCTTTGGCACATTGTTCGAACGCGGCCTCGACCCGGACAAACGCTCGCAGCTTGGAGCGCACTACACCGACCGCGACAAGATCATGCGGATCGTCGATCCGGTGATCGTCCGCCCCCTGCTCGCAGAGTGGGAGGCGGAGAAGGCGGAGGTCGCGGACAAACTCGAACGTGCGGACGGCGCGGGATCTTCTGCAGTGCGAACTCGTCTGCGGCGACAGGCAGATCGGCTGCTGCGCGCCTTCCTCGAACGATTGCGAAACTTCACGATACTCGACCCGGCCTGCGGTTCGGGAAACTTCCTGTACCTGGCACTCCACGCACTCAAGGACATCGAGCACCGTGTTCAGCTCGAAGCGGAGGCTCTCGGGCTGGAGCGCGGGTTTCCGGCGGTCGGCCCGGCGAATGTGAGGGGTATTGAACTCAACGCCTACGCCGCGGAACTTGCCCGAGTGTCGGTGTGGATCGGCGAAATCCAGTGGATGCGGCGTAACGGGTTCAGCAATGCGGATAATCCCATTCTCGATCCGCTCGATACCATCGAATGTCGCGACGCGATTCTGGCGCCAGACGGTAGTGAACCAGTCTGGCCGGAAGCCGATGTAGTTGTCGGCAACCCGCCGTTCCTCGGTGGCAAGCTGCTGATCGGCGGGCTGGGCGAGGACTACGTCTCACGGATGTTTGCGGCCTGGCAGAGCCGCGTGCCGCCTGAAGCCGATCTCGTCTGCTACTGGTTTGTGAAGGCGGGTGAGCAAGTCGCATCAGGCAAGGCGACGCGAGTAGGCTTGGTGGCCACTAACTCGATACGCGGCGGCGCGAACCGCCGGGCCCTGCAGGCGACGACCGACGGTCGGCCGATCTTCGATGCCTGGTCGGATGAGCCGTGGGTAATCGACGGCGCAGCGGTGCGGGTATCGCTGGTCTGCTTCTCCGGCACGAACGACGAACACAGGCCGGAGACGCGCATAAACGGCGAGCCTGCCGACGAAATCCACTCCGACCTTACAGCCAAGCACGGCGGGGTGGGGATCGACCTGACCACGGCGAAGCGCATTCCGGCAAACTCAGGGGTCGCCTTCATGGGCGATACCAAGGGCGGGCCGTTTGACATTCCTGGCGACCTAGCGCGTGAGTGGCTGCGCCTCCCGGCCAATCCGAACGGGCGCCCCAATGCCGATGTTCTCAAGCCATGGGTCAACGGTATGGACCTCACGCGCCGCCCAGCAGACAAGTGGATTGTGGATTTTAGATGGAGCATGACGGAGGCGGATGCCGCGCTCTACGAAGCGCCCTTCGCGCACGTCAAGGAGCATGTCTGGCCGATGCGGCAACGGAACCGCAGGGAAGCGTATCGCGTGAATTGGTGGCGGCATGTAGAACCGAGACAGGGGATGTGGAAGGCGCTGCAGGGACTGCAGCGCTTTATTGCCACGCCTTGCGTAGCCAAGTACCGCTTGTTTGACTGGTTTCAAGCGGGAGTTTGCCCCGATCACGCGCTCATTGTCTTCGCTCGCGACGACGACGTGACCTTCGGCATCCTCCACAGCCGGTTTCACGAGGTGTGGTCGCTCCGGCTCGGCACGTGGCTCGGAAAGGGCAACGATCCGCGCTACACGCCGACCACCACCTTCGAGACCTTCCCCTTTCCGGAAGGGCTCTCGCCTGACATCCCCGCCGCCGACTACGCCGACGCACCTCGCGCAATCGCCATCGCCGATGCGGCCCGGCACCTGGTCGGACTCCGCGACCGCTGGCTAAATCCGCCGGAATGGGTGAACCGGGTCGCCGAGCCGGTTCCAAATTATCCGGAGCGCCCGGTACCGCGTGACAACGCGGCGGCGAAGGAAGTCAAGACCCGTACGCTGACCAACCTCTACAATGCCCGTCCGCAATGGCTCGACGACGCGCACGCGGCACTCGATGCCGCCGTCGCGACGGCCTATGGGTGGGGCGCGGGAATCAGCGAGGACAAGGTGCTGCAAGAACTCCTGGAACTCAACAGGCTCGCCAGCAAACAAGAAGGATAGTGCCCTACCGAATTCACGTTGATGTTTCACGGGTGTCAAGTGATTCAGTGCCGACTGCACGCACTTGACTTGTTACCATTTCAATCGTGTTAGGGTATTGGTCACATAATGACACGATGGGTGGTCCATGGCGGGTAAGCGACACAGTCAATCCGAAATCGAGGGGTTGCTGAAGAAGGCAGCCAGGCTACAGGCTGGCGGGAAACGCGTTGTCGATGTTGCCGACAGGCTCGGCGTATCGAAACAGACGTTGTTCCGCTGGCGGCGAGAGTTCGGAGACGAGGTCAACGGGTTGGGCGTACCCCAACGGACCACTCGCAAGACCATTCTCGATACGGCGGAACGATTGCTGGCCGAGGAAGGCATGGCCGTTTCGCTGCGGCGCATCATGGCCAAGGCAAAGGTGAATATCGCGGCGATCCACTATCATTTCGGTGATCGTCAGGCGTTGATCGATGCCCTGGTGGATCGAAGGCTAGGCACCATCAACGGTGCGCGTCTCAAGCGTTTGGCGGAAGCAAGGGAGAGATCCGATCCGGCCGGGCTCGAGGACCTGGTACAGGCTTTCATGGGGCCCAGCGTGGAGGCGAGCCTGAGCGCGGAACCCGGCTGGCAGCATTTTTCGCGGTTTCTCGTCTGGCTGGTGAACGATCCGCAAACCACCTCCCGGACCTTGCTCAAGAATGTCTACGGCGAGCTGCACCCCCGTTTTCAGGCTGCATTCCGCAAACGGATGCCACAGCTATCGGCGACGGATTTTCACTGGCGATACCATTCGATGATCGCGATCATGGCCGCAGCGGGTCATAATCGGGATCGCCTGCTTCGCCTGTCAGGGGGCGAGTGCGGCACCGAGGACTATTCGGCGACCATGGCCGCGCTGACGCCCATTGCGGTCTCGATCTGGACCGCGCCTCCGTCGCACGCCGGCGTCGAGCATGTCACCGTAGGCATCGAATCTCTCGATGCCGCTGCAGTTTCAGCCGTGAACGACAAGATGGGATAACCGCCCCAGGCCCTCGATCTCGATCTCGATTTCGCACTCGCGCTCCTGAAAGTTGATGTTGCGGTGGGCGCGCGGGTAGTTTCCCATGCCCTTGGCGGAAGTACCGCAATTGATGATGTCGCCCGGCTCGAGCGTGAAGTAGCGGCTCGCCTCGGCCACGAGTTGCTGGACGGAATAGGTGTAACTCGCCGTCGTATCCGACGAGAATTGCTCACCGTCTACGTACCCGTCGACGCGCAGGGTGTTCGGGTCCGGAATCTCGTCGGCGGTCGTGATCCACGGTCCCATCGGGCCGAAGGTATCGGTCGCCTTCGACCGCGCATGGTAAACAAAGTAGACATCCCGATCTTCGGGGCCGTGCAGTCTGCGCCAGGACAGGTGTTCAGGCTGCAGCAGGTCCGGCTCCCGCGTCGTCGCGATGCTGTCCATGCCGAACTTCATCCCGTGGGAGGTCACGTCGTCCATAACGCTGTAGCCGAACACAAAATCCAGCGCCGCCGTTTCGTCGACGTTCCGCGCCCGCCTGCCGAGGATCACGCAAAGCTCCGGCTCCGGCATCGTGTGGCCATAATGACGTTTCACGACCACGGATTTCCCGTGTCCGATGAGACTGGATGGCGCCTTGAGAAAGAAATTCGGCACGCCGGGATCGACGTGCGCGGCCTTTCGAATGCCCACGTTATTGAATGCCACACCGAGAATCTTCGTCGGCTGGCGTTGCGGCGGCAGCCAGTCGGCCGTTTCGATCTCCAGCAAGAGAACTTGGGCGCTGCCCAGACTGGCCAGGACCTCCGAGACCCTTCGCAGTTCGTCCGGACCGGCCTCAACCAGCGCCTGAAACGTGGCGGGAGCACCTTCCATTGCGCACGCTCGGTACGCGTCGCGCAAAACCACCAGATGGGCCTCGTCGACTCTGACAACCAGCTCCGGCCTGTCTTCAATCCGTATCGTTCCGAACTGCACGGTCCCTCCCTCTGCGGCTTCGGTCCCCGGCCGACATCGTAGACGCTCTGGCGCCGAATTAAAACGGTCGATAGAATCCGCACATTGCAGCGGCCCCCACGGCAACCGCGAACAACCTCGGAAAGATCGCCAATGAAGCCTGAAGAAAGAAGAGCCATCGAGTGGGACTGCGCCCAACTGCTCGCCCGGTTCTATCGTTGCCTGGACGAGCGCGCCTACCGGGAGACGGCAGACCTCTTTGTGGAGGACGGCGAGTGGCTTCGTATGGGTGAACTGCTGAGCGGCAGAGACAAGATTCTGAGCGTGCTCCAGCAGAGGTCGGAATCCGTGGCCATACGCCACTTGCTCTCAAACGTTCTCGTCGATGTCGACAGCCCCGAATCCGCCACAGTCCATGCGTACGTCACCGTATTCATCCACCGCGGTGGGGAAGCAGCCGCGTCGCCGGCTACGTTGGAGCACCCCGTTGCGATCTGGTCCCTGCGCGTTCGGTGCGTATCAGTCGAAGGCGTCTGGAAGACACAGAGCCATCGGGGTGAACGGGTAATGGTTCGAAGGGACGTCGCGCCTCTGCCTTGAGCAATAGCTCGTCCCCGTACAACACCCCCTTCCTCAATCCGGTATCAGACCGTCTTCAGGCGGTCCTAAGGCCGGACGCCAGTATGCCCCTGACCCCCGCTTCCTCGTCCTTGATGGACACATCTCCCGTGACGCCAACCGCCCCGATGCATACGCCATGATTGTCGAATATCTTGACGCCGCCCGCGTCGGCAAGAAACTTGCGGTTCGAGTTTTCGTTGAGGTAGTCGTTGAACAGCGGCCGGGACTCCAGAAAGCCCTGCAGGCCGGATGTCGTCGGGAAACCCAGCCCCGCTGCTGCATAGGCCTTGCCGAAAGCCAGTTCATACCGGAAGAAGCTCGCCCCGTCGGCCCGCTGGAAGGCGACGACGTGACCGCCGTCGTCCACCACGGCCACGGCCAGGGGCTTCAGCCCCATGTCCTTGCCCGCTGCCAGGGTCCGTTCGCAGATTTCGTTGGCTGCCGCCAGGGGAATCGATGCCATGAGTGGTTCTCCTCGAAGTCAGATGTGTCTGCAAGCCATTTCAATCATATGATAGAGTAACCGGCGCTCTTTCGTGCAATGAATGGAATACGATGACGATGACGATGACGATTCGGAAGAGGGAGTCCTGATCGGTGGACGCCAGACCCTGCCCCGGGCCCGGAAAACCGGGCGCTCCGGCGTATCGCCTGCCCCGCAACACTTGCGATACGCATGTTCACGTTGTGGGTCCGTTCGATCGCTATCCGTTAGTGGAGAAGCGAGTGTATACCCCGCCCGATGCGACGGCCCGGGACCTTGAGAATTACCTGCGGATCTCCGGAATCGACCGTGTCATCGTCGTTCACGTCACCGTCGCCGGAACGACGCCGGACATTACGCTGGATGCCATGGCGCAAATTGGCGAGTCTGCCCGCGGGGCGGTTCTGCCTGACGAAACGGTGTCGGACGAACAGATTGCCGCCTGGCACGATGCCGGTATCCGCGCCGCGCGAATTACCGGCTTCGGCGGCGAGCCGCTGACCGAAGCGAAGATTCGCACCATCGCCGACAAGGTGGCGCCGTACGGGTGGCACTTGCTCTACATGAGTCTGGGCGCGGAGGAGTGGGAAAGACTGCTGCCCGTGTTTCTCGATCTGCCCGTTGAGGTCTGTGTCGATCACATGGGCGGACGGCTCTACGACTTCGATGCGGGAACCGATCAGCCCGCCTTTCAGTCACTACTCCAGACGATAAGCGACGGGTCGATTTGGGCCAAGGTATCCGGCTACTACCGTTATTCGAGCGACCAGTCGTACCCTTGGCCGCGTTCGCTGCCGTTCGCCCAGGCGCTCGTCGACGCGAATCCCGAACGCCTGATATGGGGCTCCGACTGGCCCTACCCGGCCCTGTTCCACAAGCCGATGCACGAGACGGCGGGCCCTATCGACTGGCTCGCCCAACTCGACGTCCCGGCCCGGGACCTGGAGCGAATCCTGGTGCGCAACGCCGCGAAGCTCTACGACTTCCCATCCGATTCGACGGAGGCACAAGCCGACGGCTGATCGGCCCAATCAGCCAATCGGCTCGTATTCGGCTGAATTGGCGACCCATCCCTTCTCGACAAAGTCGTCGCGGACGGGTGAAAAGACGTCGATCAGGAGGTTCCTGCCGGAACCCGGGCTGCCGGTTACCGTGTGGATGAGACCGACCGGAAAGACGCCGATGCACGGTGCATCGACGAGTTCATGCCGGTCGGTCCGCCAGGCAGTGGAATCCGGCATCCACGGTACGCGCAGGTGGTAGATGAAGGTGCCCCTGAGCCCCAGAGATGCCTGCTCGAACACCGAATGATTGTGCGGACTGAGACGGGTCGGATCCCTTGCACCCTCGTACTCGACCCAGTTGATGCTGATGGCGTCCGACTGGATCATGCGGGTCCGGTCGGCATGGGGCAAGGTTGCAAGATCGGCGACTTCGTAGCGATTGATTCGGCCTGGATTGGAGGTGCGCCGATAGCCTCTTCCCGGTGGAACGATCCTTGGGTCGGCACTCGTGTATTGAGCCGTGTTTATCGCGCGCTGGCGAAGTGCATCCGGCGGTTTCGAGTGGACTATCGCGACCTGCACCGATTCGCCGGCGACAATACGGAATGCGCCCGCGGGTACGATCGCGACGGAGCCCGCACCGAGCTCAACGGAATCGTCAACACTCTCAACCCGCGCGTTGCCAGCGGATACCATCACAATGGATTCGAACTCTCCCGCGCGCTCCAGCCGGGCGGCATTCGATGGCTGCCAGAGCTCCACAGCGAAATTCTGCGCCGTCACAACCTGGGAGTCATCGTCTCCGGCTGCATCGGAAAGGCGCAGCAGCGTCTCTTCACGAACCGGACAGATATCCAGGCTCATGCAGAAACGTTCTTGAGAAGAAACTCGAGGTGTCGCGCGTTGAATCGCTCGCTGTCTTCGAAGTACGGAGCGTGGATGCAACCCTCGAAGAACTCCAGTTCCGAGTTCGGAATCAGTTCGCCGAGCTTTCTCGGCAGCGCCGTACTCGTCAGGGCGTCCTTGACGCCCTTCGCGATCAGTGTCGGCGCCCGGATCGACCGGTACTCGTCTTCGGAACAGAAGCTCAGGTGCGCAGTCTCTTCCAGGTGATGCACCGCGAAGTGCTTGTATCGCTCACGGATGAGCGGTTGCCTGAAGACGTTGCGACGGGCCGCAATGATGTCGTCGAAAATCTCGTCCTCTCGAATGATCGCCCTGATCCCCTTTTCCGCGCCTTCCCACGTCGATTCGTCGGTTTCGGTGATGTGCGTCCGAAGAATGCGTTCCGCCCGCTCCTTCTCGAAGTACAGCCCGGCGGGGGACACGAGCGTCAACGTGCTGGTCCGGTCGGGATAGTCCACGGCAAAGCGGGCGACGACGCGCGAACCCATGCTGGTTCCGACCACCGACGCCTTGTCCAACCCGACAGCGTCCATGAAGTCGATCACGTGCCTTGCCAGCACCGGCGCGTGATAGTCCATCGCCGGCTTGTCGGAAAAACCGGCGCCCATGAGATCGATGGCATACGTGTTGAAGTGCTCGCCATGTGCCGCGAGGTTCTTGATCCACACATCGCAGTGGCTGCCGAACCCGTGAATCAGCAACAACCCCGGCAGCTCATCCGAACCGCTGCGCAGGTAACGCGTGCGCACATCGCCCGCCATGGCGTAGCCCTGCTCGAAGGCGACGCCCTGCAGCCAGGTCCAGATGCTGCGGTAGTTTTCGTTGAGATCGCTCATCATGCGCGGGCCGATGGGAGCAGGTTGAAGCCTTGACGGGCAAAGTCCGCGTCCAGCGCCAAGACGTCGGTCAAACCAAGGCGGCGCATGAGCTCGAAACTGGTGCAATCCACCAGCGACAGATCTCGCCGTGCCGCAGTGAAAAGCGACGCGACCGCGGCTGCGTGGAGTTCCTCGTCAACCCACACCGGTTGCAGCAGCGGCACAAAAACATCCGCAAGACCATGAACCGCCTCTAGGCCAAGTCTGCGTTGAACAAGGGCAAAGGTTTCGATCAGGACGTAGTTCGAGGTAAACAGCACCCGCTCGTTATCCGTGACGATCCGCCAGGCCGCAACCATGTCCGCGTGCCGGTGTTCGTCACCATCAAGAAGAGCGTACAACGCCGATGTATCGATGAACAGACTCACGAATCGTATGCCTCATCAAGGTGCCGGTCGTGATTTTCCGCCACGTCAGGGTATCCCGAGTGAAATCGCCCGGTAAGGGCGCGGGCGCGGCCAAGCAGGGCGCGACGATCTCGCGCGGGCCGGCGCACCAGGTATTCCGAGACGCTCTCACGCACGAGGTCGGCCATTGAGCGCTCTTCATGGCGCGCTCTGGCTTTGAGCTCCCTGGCTTGTTCTTCGGTAAGCTGGACCTGTGTTCTGACAAATGATGGCATGATTACAAATCCTGCAACATGATGGCATCATCATGTACCGCCACCGGCACACTTGTCAACGGCCCCAATGCATCAGCGACCCCCGACGCCGCCCCTCCCTCATGGCCGGTAGGCGAACTGCAACAGGTATGTGCGGTCGCCGGCGCCGACCAGCGGAGCGCCGGAACGCTCGCGTTCGGAGCCGTTGAGGTTGCGCACCGTCAACGACAGCGAATACGCGTCGCCGAAGGCGAACTGATGGCGCAAGTCCACAGTAACCACGCCACCGCTCGTGACCGTCTCGATACCGTCGGCCAGATCGGCGGCGTCCAGGATATCCGTATCGGCCCGAAGCGTGAGTCGAGTCGTTTGGCCGCGAAGGGACGTATTGTCCCGCCAGTTCAAGTTGAAGCGCACGTTCCCGGTCCACTCTCTGATGTTGGCTATATTCGCAGCCCCGCCGATACCGTTCGTGCCGACGACTTCCGACACTGGCTCCGCTACCGTGTCCTGAAAGAGGAAACTCAGGGTTCGGGTGGCATTGACCCTTACGGCCAACGCCGCAAACGGCGTGTCCCAGTTGGAGGTGACCGCGAGATTGATGCCCTCCATCCTGGTCGTGGCCAGGTTGGTGTAAAGACGGTAGTCGGCGCTCAATTCCTCGCGAGTGGCAATGATGCCATCGCCATCGGGATCGCTCCCGTCCCAGCAAAGCTGGCCGTCCGGGTCCGGAACGCCATCCAGGTCCACATCTTCGGTAAGGTAGAATCCGCCCCACGCGGCCATGCCAGTGGCGCTCGTCGTGGAAAATGCGCACGGACTCAGGCCCGGGCTGCCTCCCCAGCTCCGGTTGATTGCCGACGACACGTCGATCCGGTCCTCAAAGTCGATGTTCACGTAAGAAGCTGACCAATTCAGGCTGTTGAGCGACCCAACGTCCTGGAATAGCGTCGTGTCCAGTCCAACGCTGAGATGCGCCGCCTGTTGCGGGCCGAGCTCCGAATCGGCGCGGAAGAAGGACGTCACGCCATGCCCGCCCCTGCGGCCCCCACCGGGGACCTCCGGCACGGAACTGCGACCCTGGGTCGGAGTGGTTTGCGCAAGGGTCGGTGCGCGGAAGGACGTTCCATACGAGGTTCGCAAGGCCACGCGGTCCGAAACATTCCAGGTCAGTCCCACCTTCGGATTGAAGGTTCCCCCCACCGTGCTGTAATCATCGTAGCGTCCGGCCAACTGCATGGAGAGATTTTCGTGGACCGGCACCGCCGCTTCCATCAGCACCGCAGCGATGGTCTGGTCTCCCGAGTAGGGCACCTGCGGTGAGGAAGTGGCCGTTAAGGTGATGTTGCGGTCGTCCGATTTGGTGAATTCGTTGTAGTCCACCGCCGAGGATTCCGTACGGTACTCCGCACCGACGACCGCAAGGACTTCTCCGCCGGGCAGTTCCCAGCCAGTATCGATGGAGAGCAGCGCGTTTACGCCCAGCAAATCGGTTTCGAACATACGTTGCACACCGTCACCCGGATACATGTAGTCAATGAGCTCCGGAGAATTGGCCAGCGAACCGCCTTCGAAAATCGTATCCGCGTTGGGCAGCAATGCGCTGAGGAATGGATTGAAAAACATGCATGAACCTTCGCCCGGCATTCCTGTGGCCGGATCGCAGCCCGGACCGCCCAGGCCCGCCAGCGCGTTCTCGAAACGATCGATCACGAGATCGTAACGATTCTGCGTCACGGCGCTGCGACCGTAGGTTGCGCCAAGCTGGAGACCGAAGGTCTCGTTCAGATCGATGTCGAGCGAGCCATGCAGGTTGTATGTGTCCGACTCCTGGAGCTGCTGGTCCTTGAACCCGATGCCGGGACCGATGGCCACGGTGAGGGGAGGAGGAGGCGTGGTGACAGTCATTCCCCTCGACATGCCGACGGTCGGCTGCCCGATCCGATGCCAGTCGTCGTCGAGTGTCATGTAGTACTGCCAGGCGGGGTGGTCGGCGGTGATGGTTTCGTCCACGAAATTCGGTATTGCGGCGGATGACAGATTCTGCCCGCGTCCGGTATCGAAGCTGGTTTGCTGGTTGTCCCAGTTCTCGCGATGGCTGTAGCCGAAGTCGAGGGAACCCGAAACCCGGCTGGAAAAGTCCCAGCGAACCGCGGCGAACAGCGAAGAACGGTTCGTATCGCTGCCGGTGGTGTGCGGAAAGTCATAGCCGTGACAAGTTCCCTCCGTCCCGGGAACGGACGAATCGTCGTCGGGAACGAGAAAGCCCTCATAGTTGTAGTCCAAGCCCTCGATATCCGTACCGCAAAGCGGATCGACCAATGTCTCGCCAGGGATGGCATTCATGCCCATGCCGATCGCAGGGGTCATGGATTCATAGGCCGCGCCGTCGTTGGTGTTACCGGTCATTTCCTGATAGTCCGTCAAGAGCATGCTGCCGTCCCACTCCGGAAAGGAATCGGCGTTGCTCCTGCCCACAGCCAACGCATCGATTTCCCGCGTGATGCGGTGATCGAACGCCGCGATGAAACTGCCCATGCCATTTCCGAGCCCGGTGCCCCAGATCCCTTCGATCGCATTGGATCCGGTGTCGCTCAGGCTGTCCGGGTAAAGGTCCGTCTGCATGCGAAACTCAATGCCCTCGAAGCCATACCTCGGCACCAGGTTGATTACGCCGGCCACGGCGTCGGTTCCGTAGATGGCGCCGCCGCCGTCGAGCAGCACATCGGCCCTGGCCATGGCGATGGCCGGCAGCACGGAATTGATATCCGAGGTGTACCAACCGCCGCTGTTCGGCGCGGCGTAGTGGATCACGCGCGAGCCATTGAGCAGAGTGAGCGTGTTTTCCTCTCCCAGGCTCCACAGGCTAACCCCGGCGGCGCGGTTGCCGTTGCCCGCCTGACCGCCGGTATTACCTTCATCGACTGCCAGCGGAACCACGTTATTGGACGTGATGTTGTCACCGAAAAATTCGGAAATGGTCGCCGAGGGATTGTCGAAGAAATCCTCGTTGGTGACCTGCACCAGCGGCGAAGCGGTTTGCCCCTGGCCGAAGATACGGGAACCGGTGACGACGACCTCTTCCAGCGTCGACTCTTCGGACGCGCCGTCCCCCTCTGCCTGCCCGTCTTCCGCTTCCTGCGCGAACGCAACGCCAAACGCGAGCGCGGCGCCCGCCACGATAAGTCTTGCATTAATCATCTTCACTGCGTTTCTCCTGTCGAAGTGCTATGCATCTATCGGCCCACGCCCCGCAAGACCTTCCTGACCGCCGGTCGGCGGGCGGCGGGGCGCCGATAGGGCAAACAGCGTCAGCAATACAAGGAAAACGCCGTGTATCGACGGATCTCGCGCGGGCATCCGAATCTCCCGGCAACTGTTGGTTTCATGCAACCGCTACCAAATATAGACGGAATAGGCGTCCGCTCGTGGACGGGTGACAGGAATTTCAAGCCCTGTTGCAGTAAAGTCATATGGTGCCCGCGCCCGCCGCAAATGCGACGCTGGCGCAGCGACTGCCCGAACAAGCCCTTGAACGGCGAATGGTGGTATTGCGGCTCTTGTCTAGCCTTGCCGAGCCGGGCAAGTAACTCGGTGATCGCGCACGGAATCCCTATGTGCCGATGGAATCCTGCAGCCGGGCGAGCAAACGCATGGTTTGCAGGCAATCGGCGAAACTGGCCTCCGGTTCCCGTTGCTCCGCGACAGCGGAAACGAATTCCTGAACCTGCTCGGTCAGCCCGGACCCGAATTTGTCCTTGACCAGCTCGTTGCCCTCGTGACCCACGAGTCTGACTTCGTTGGAAATCACGACGAGGGTGTCCTGTTCGCCGATGAAGCGCGTGCTGACCTGGATCTTGCCGTGATTGTTGAATGACAGGGCGCCGGTGACGAGCTGGCCGCGCCCCGTCTTCATGCCGACCGTGATGTCCATGGGAATGCCGAGTTCCGGATGGTCCGGCCCGGCCTGCGCCCAGCACTGCATGCCCTCGGCCCCGAACAGCCACTTGGCGGTGTCGACGCTGTGACAGGCGTGATGCCAGAGCAGGCTGTCGACCCAGGTGCGCGGGTTGCCGTCGCGGTTCAGGTTCGTGCGCCGGAAGAAATAGGTCTGGAACACCATGTGGTGGATATCCAGATCACCGCTGTCGACCCTGTGCTTGACATGGCGAAACATGGGCTGGAACCGGCGCGTGTGCGCCACCATGCACACCAGCGGCGAGCTTTCCGCCAACGCGGCAATCTCCTCGCAGTCGGCGAGATTGTCCGCCATCGGGATTTCCAGCAACACATGCTTATTGCGGGCGATCGCGAGCCGGGCGTGCTCGGCGTGCAGGCCGGTGGGCGAGGCAATGATCGCGGCATCGATATCGTCGCGGCGCAGCGCTTCCTCGAGGTTTGTGGACGCGAACGGGATGTTCCAGCGCTCCGCAAAGGCCTTCGTATCGCCCTCATTACCGCCGACGATGGCCGTGACCGCTATGTCGGACAGCGGCCCGAGCGCCTTCATGTAGGCTTCGCCCTGTCCGCCTTCGCCGACCAGGCATGTTTTCAGCATGGTTGATCCTCCAGGAGTCTTTGCAGCGTGCCATTTGCGCTGACACGCAGAAAACAACAAATAATCAATGGGTTACGTCGTCTTGCCATGCAAGGCTGCGCCGCGGGATGCTCCGAATCAGGCGTTCATGGTCCCGACGACCGCCCTGGCATAGTAGCCATCTCCGTCGCGCTCGGGCTCCGTCATCGGCCCGCCTTGACCAAACACCCAGTCGGCTTCGTTGGGATCGATGCTATGGACTTCCCCGGTCACGCGGCTGGTGCGCGTCGGCGTCTCCCTGTACGGGAGGGCCTGCGCGTAGACCGACTCGATGAAGGCGTCGGGAAAGTAGATCTGCGTGGTGACGACCTTGTTGCGGAAATAGATTTTCGCGTGGATGTGAATCGTTCGTGCGAAGATCGGCAGCCAGGGCGGCCCACCTTCCTCGAGATACCAGCCGGGCAGAATCGTCTCGAATTCGCAATAGCCGTTCTCGTCGGTTGCCTGCGCGCCGCGGCACCAGGTCTGTCCCGCCGTATCGACGCCTTGTGCGTCGAGCGTCGAGTTCGAGTAAATGCCGAGCGCGTCGGCATGCCAGATATCGACGATGGCATTATGAATGGGGAAACACAGATTCGGCGGCGCGCTCGCCCAGGTGACATCGACGACCTGGATGCCAAGCCGCAAAGGCAGGCCTTCCTTGCCTTCGCTGATCCTGCTGCGCATTTCCGAGCCGTGGAAGTAGTAGGGCCCGTCGATGGTCTCGGGCGTCAATCCGCACGTGATGCCCGAGATCGGGTCGACCGGCTGAGGCACGATGATCGAATCGACGCCCTGCAACTCGTCCTGTTCGGGCCGCAATGTCTGCCCGAGGCTCTTGCCGATCAGGCCAATGCCCGCCAGCGCACCGGTCTGCACCACTTTCCGGCGAGTCATTTTCTTCATCCTTCACTCCGCGAGTGCATGTTAAGAGATAATTGTACCACTCGATAGCCAAGGTAGCATAAGTGCCGCTACCAAGGTGCCGCCACCAAATTGCCGTTACCGAACAGACAGGATCAGTCGTCCTGCGTCAACCAGCGAACATAGTCGCGGACGACATCCGGTGACATCAAGTCGTGGCCTTCGTCGTACCAGATGCTCGTCACCTCGCCGGTCGTCCGGGTGACCATTTCCTGCGCCTGTTCCGGTGAAAACCAGTCGTCGTGTTCGCCCCACTGGTAGAGCACCCGCTTGTCCGTACGCAGGTCCACGTAGTTCAGCGCGTCGGTGACGGCGGTTTCCAGCGCGTGTTCTTCCAGGCGTTCCTGCCCGACCTGTTCGCGCATGGAGTCTGCCACCGGGTGGGCCATGGTCGGCCAGAATTTCCCCAGCTCCGGTATCGCGGCCTGAATCACGAACGTGCCGACGCGGTCTTCGACACCGCTCAATATGCCGGCGAATCCACCGCCGATGTTCTTGCCGATGATGCTGATGCTCGAAGCATCCACATTCGGCTGCTGCGCGAGAAGATCGATGCCGCGGCGCACGTCAATGACCTGCTGGCGATAAATGTCCCGGTTGTGATTCGGGATGGCATGATCTTCGCTGATTCGCCAGGCGTCGGGGCGGACCTTCGGCGAGTCGATCAGCATGACAACGTATCCCTGCCCCGCCAGTTGGCGCGCTTCATCGATCTGTTTCGTTATTCCGCCATCGGACGGATGAAGGTAAATGGCCACGGGCAGCGGGCCGTCACTCGCGGGTTCGATGAGGTACGCCGTGACGAAGCCGCGCACCGGGCTCTCGTAGATCACGTGTTGAACGCCTTCCTCGGTGCGGACCGGCTCGAATCCCTGCAGCCCGGCGCCGCTGTAGGCGAAGAAACCCGGAGAGGGTGCAGGCAGTATTTCGTTGGCTGGCATGTCGTTTGTCTGGCACGCGAGCAGACCCGGCACGAGCAATGTCGCCAGGGGCAGCGCTCGGTTTACTGCCATTCGCCGAACCCCATCGCCTGACCGACCCCCGCCATCGAGCGCACGACGAATACAAGCTCCCGTTCGCTGAACCGAAGATCCGTGACGCTGAGCATTCCCGCCAGTGTCACGATCTCCTTGAACTCAGAATTTCCCATCATCAGGTCGTCGCGGCTGATGCCCCTGAAGAAAGCCTCGTCGCCGTTCAGGCACGCGTCCATCATCGCACGGTCCAGTTCGGGGTCGATCGCGACGTGCGAGAACCCGCCCGCCGCGCAAACGGCGACGCGCTTGTCCGCTTCCCACGACTGGATCGCACGGCCGATCATCCGGCCGAAACTGTAACACCGGTTCGGGGTCGGCCGTTGCGGATCGAAGTAGCCGTTCACCATGACCGGCACGAACGGGACCGGGACGTCGCGGAGAATCCTTCGATACACGAAGGAATAGGCGTAGGGGCAACCGACACGGACGCCATTGTGCGCGATGATCGGTTCTTTGGCGTAGGCGAGATCGAATTCCTCCAGATGCGCGCAGGCCACGATATGCATGGCGAGGTCGCTCTCGACCGGGTAATCGATGTCCGCCTCTTCCGGCCTGAGCTGCTGCTGCGACCGGTAGCGCGCCGGGTTGTTGTGCGTCTTGAAAATGACGTCGTCGCCGGCGTTCTCCATGGTGATGTTCCGGACGTGATCACCGCAATACACCATGAATGTAGGTTTGACGCCGTCGGCGAACCATTCCAGGTGGTCGTCGCCGATCAGGACCAGCGCGTCCGGCCTGACCTCGTTGAGTATCTTGTCGCCCAGGGACTCAAACTCGGCAAAGGAGCGCTTGAACGCTTCCACGCGCTTCGCATCGGTGTTGGCTGCGACAATCCAGCCGTTGCCCGCCTCGGCGTGCAGCGCCTCGAGTTCCGCGTGGTTGTACACGCCACCGCGGTAATGATAGATGCGCTCGGGCGATTTCGTTGTCGGGGGAACGAAGTCGGCAGACAGTTCCCCGCCTGTCAGCGACACCTCCTCGTCGGGCAACGCAAGTTTATTCGGGTCAAGTGCGAAGATCGGCGAGTGCGGCGTGAAAAAGCCATAGCTGATTTCGGCCATCAGCGCTTGTCTCCGGAGCCTTTGCGTCTGGCATTCTCCAATCTGGTCACCGGTCTTGTCACCCTGGTCCGCTCAATGGGCTGTTGTAACATCTTACTATCAATTGATAGAACGGTGTAACCGGCAGCGGCACGGTGCAACCGGCGGCGGCCTGCCCACAGCGGGCATTCGGGCGTCAAAAGACCTGGCAGTCGTAGCGCTGCAGTTCCTCTCCCAGCGCCAGCCAGTATCGCTCATAGAGAGCAGGTTCGGTAAACGTGGCAGGATCGTCGATCGTCAATCTATAGTTCAGCCGTCCCGGATCCTCGCCGAGCCAGAATCTCTCCTCGTAGGTCACCGCATCGCTTTGCGGCGTCCCCATGGTGTCGATGTACGGCCAGTTGACTCTCGACGTGGCGACGCTCAGCGTATCCCCCTCCCACCGTCCCACCGAGTAGCCGAGCGGGCTGGGCGGAACTTCCGCGGGGTCGGCGGCGCCTTCCAGGTGAATGATCCGCATCAGATCGTAAAGCTCCGATCGAAGCTCGATGGTGGCCCCGCGGTCCACGAACTCGAACGGATGCGGGTTGGTCATGATCCGCGGCATGCCTTCGGGCTCGCACCGAATCGCGAAGTTGTCGTCCGGGTCCCATTCGTCGCGCGCCGCGAGCGCCGCCTCCGTAAAGGGAAAATTCCGGGTTCCCCAGCCCCGCGCCGACGCCTCGGTGCTCCATACGCGGAAGATCGAGCGGCCCTCGCCGCCAACGTCCGTATGTCCCACCGGGGCGGCGAGACGGCCCACCACGGCTGTGGACCACAGCGGTTCGGCCGTAGGCTCGATCAGAATCTCCGTCCCGTCGGCGGCGAGCACGTTGCTTATCAGCAGATGGTGCGCGCGGCGACTCGAGGGGTTGCCGGTCACGCGGATCGTGTCGCCCACCTGTACCAGATCGTGAGGGACATTGCGGCGATCGAGACTGTTCAGATCCACGCCCTGCAGATCCCAGACCTCCTCGCCGCCGTGTTCGTTCTCCCTCCGCAGGGTGAGGCGAACGTGAGGGTTCCTCCACAGGACCCTGACCACTTCGCCCTCCACTTCCTCGGCAGCCGAGCGGTCGTACTCCGCCAGCGAATGGTGCGCAGACGCACCGAGTGGCAGCGTCAGGAGACCCAGCAAGGCGACGGTCGCTCTCATGGGAGTGCCCTTGCGCACCCGTTCCGACTACTCATGCAACGCCTATTGCGGCCCCACGATGTGACCGTAGCCGCGAGGGTTCTCCGCGCACAGATACTCGACCATTTCCGACTCCGACCACGGAAGCTCCCAGTTCACCGTCCACGGACGAGTGTAAGCCTTCGGGTCATCGATCGTGACCTCGTAGCGCAGCGTCTCGTAGTTCGGCCGCGAAATGCGCTCGACGAGATGCAGCGCGTCCGTGTGCACGATGCCGGTGGGTTTTCGCGCAAACCAGAATCTCTCGTTGAAGCCGACCGTGTCGATCACGAGCGTGTCGCCCTCCCAATGGCCCACCGAATGCCCGAAATATCCGGGTGAGAGGACATCGGGGCCGGGATGGGAACGGCCGTCCATGAAGATCTCCCGCCACCGGCGCGACCAGCCGATCTTTATGAGTATGCGTTCGCGCGCCGGGTCCTGGATGAAGTCGATGCCGTATGGCGTGTCGAACATTCTCGGGCCGCCGTTGCCGGCGCAGTACAGGTGGGGGTCGTCCTTGCCAAGGTTCGACTGCCGGTCCATGAATAGCTGCCGCGACCACGGCTTGAACGGCGCAACAAGATCCACGTCGTCGGCGTTGGCCACGATGAACTCGTTGAGCGCGACGGCGTTCTCCATCAGCGCGCCGCCGCGCAAGGTGTTCCAGTACCCGATCTCGCCGGGCGCGGAACCGAGATTTACGGCGCCGTCCGCCAGGCGCGGCGTCGGCCTGACAGAGGCGGCGCCTTCCTGCCCCGCCCCGAGAACGGGGATCAGCAATGCGCCGAAACCGGCGGCCAATGCGCCAACTCGGATCCTCGCGCTCGCCGGGCCCCTACTCACCGGGGCGCCCAACGCCGACCAACCTCTGGCCCGTGCGCAAGATGGTAATCGTGCGGCCGCTGGCGAAATTGGAGCCGTCTCTCGCGAGCTCGCCCTGCACTTCAACGAATTCGCCGGCCTGCAGGGAGTTGCGAGTCCAGCCGAGGTTCTGAAGCACGCTGGTCGCGAGCAACTCGAACGCCCATTCGGCCACTTGGCCGTCCTCGTCCGTCACGTCCATGAGAAAGTACACGTGTGGATTGGTCCATTCGAATTTCGTGACTATCCCCTGAAGCGTGACGGGCTGGTTCTCGTCGAATACGGCCGTGAAGGAATGGTGGGCGGCCACCGGCTTCACGGCGAACAAACCGGGCACGAGTAATCCGAGCGCGAGTAACAATATTCTCATAGATCGAAGCTTCCCAAGTTGGAGGCCACCCGGAACCTTTCGGCTTCATCGGGCCCCACCGCCTTTACAACACTCAAAACCGCAACCGGAGCGATGGCCGGCAGCATGTTTGCGAGCCGCATCAGCCTGTCGTGCGCTGGCTGCCCGCCGATTCCAATTCTACATTTCCAGCGCACCCGGGATATGACCAGAACTCGGCCCGTAGACGATTTTTCATATTCTGTGATCCAAAAGGCAAGTATCGGCACGTGCTCGGGCGTGTATCGTGAATTTGCGAACAAGTGTCAGATTACGCCCGAACCGGACAAGCCTGGCGACGCGGGTCTCCGGAACGCCAGGGGCGACCGCGCCAATGGCGTAAACCTTGTTGACGGTCCGTGAAGCAAGGCAAACGAAAAGCGAGCAATCAAAAATGAAACACCATGGTACAAGAATGATGGGCGCCGCACTCTTGAGTGCAGCAGGCTCTTTGGCAACGGTACACGCGCAGGAGAGCACCGAGATAGGGGAAACCAGCGAAATCGAGGAGATCGTGATCACGGGCTCTCGCCTTCTGGGCATGGAGTCATCGGTTTCTCCGGTGCAGGTAGTCGGTCCGGAAGAACTCTTCGAGCATCCCGCTGACAGCATCAGCGAATACCTGCAGACAATGATTACGTCGAATGCGAACCAGTTCGATCTCAGCAACGAGAGTGCGAACAACGGGGATACCCGAAATTCGGGAAATCGGGGCACATCCATCAATCTTCGCGGATTGGGGGCACAGAACACGCTGATTCTGATCAACGGCGAGCGGACAGTTGCCTATCCGGCCTATGACCGGGCCTCCGGCTGGCAAGCGGTGGACATCAATGCGACCCTTCCATCGATCGCCGTAGGAAACATTCAGATTCTCAGTGATGGCGGATCCGCCATTTACGGGTCGGATGCGGTGGCGGGAGTGGTGAATGTCGTCCCCGATTACGATTTTCGCGGTGCGGACGTGCAGTTCAGAACACTGGCTCACGGGCGTGAACCCGGCTCGCCCGACAGTGTTCTTTCTCTCAAGTTCGGTTCCGGCAATGACACGACGAACTTCATGGTTGCCGGTGACTTTCGGACGGCCGATTTTCTGACGTCCCACCAAACGGGGATTGAAGAGTACTACCCCGATGCAACAGGCGTCCCCGAGATCTTCGATATCCGCAGGCCCGGCTCTTACACCTTTGCCAGAGCCACTCGCAGCGGTGCGGTACAGACCGGGGGCAGGGGATCGCCGAGTCCCGCCTGGGTGGCGGATCCGCTTTGCGCAGACTTCGCCACCCTGGGGATCGACCCCATACAGGCCGGTTTGCTCGGTGATGGCAGCACTCCAGCCGGAACGCCGCTCAACATAGCTCCGGCCGGACCGGGGCGGCCCGCGCAGGCGCCGGCCGGCAGCACATCGTGCGAAAGTTGGCCGGATGCAAACTGGCGCACCGGCCAGATCGAACGCGACCAATCCAATCTTTTCGCCACCGTCACGCACGACTTTTCAGACCGCCTGAGGTTGACGGCAGAGGCCGGTTACAGCACGCGCGAGCAAGCCGATCACTACAAGTCAGGCGCGGGTATTTTCAGTTTGAACCAGCCGCTCAGCGAGTCAGGCGGATTTTCGATGGTCGTGCCATCTCATAATCCGGCAGTCGAGCACTACGCCGGCCTGCCGGGCATTACCGCCAACCAACAGGCCGTTTTCACCGATCCCGACGGCCTGATTCCCGATCTGGTGAGGTACGACGGGTTCGGTGACGACATGGTGGGCTTCAACAACTACGATCAAACGCGTGTGGCAGCCGACCTGGAGTGGCAGATCAGCAGCGACTGGTACCTGGGTCTCGGTGTCGTCAGAGCGCAGAACGAAGCCAGGAATGGCGTTCCCGTCATGCACCTCGAACGTTTCAGCAATGCATTGCAGGGATTGGGCGGACCGGATTGCGAACCCTCATCGGGAAGCCCGGGCGTGGGGGGATGCCTGTACTTCAATCCTTTCATGAGTGCCGGGCTGCCCAATGCAGATGCGCTGGGCATTGCCAACGGCCGGGCCCTGCTGAATTACATCACCCCGGCAAATACAACTGTTTACGAGACGGAATTCGGGAGCTATTCCCTCGGCCTGACGGGAACTCTGGGACTTGAACTCGGCGGCGGCGAGGTCGGCGTTTCGGTCGGATTGGCTTCACGCACCGAAGATCTCACCGTTACGCGCAGCCTGGAGGAGCGGAGCCCGACGCAGCTTCTCGCCGGTATTTTCGTGCCCGCGCTCAATATCGATTCCGAATCGACAACCGATTCGGTCTACGCTGAATTTGCGCTTCCCTTCACCGACCGCCTGGACGTTCAGATTGCCGGGCGCCACGAGGACAACAGCGGTGGCTTCAGCTCGTTCGATCCCAAGGTCGGGTTCAATTTCAGGCCGACTCCCGATGCCACGGTCAGGGGCTCCTGGGGAACCTCCTTCCGGGCGCCAACCGCTATTCAGAATGACGTAAATGCCCTGATTCAGGAGCGCAGAGTCTTGCTGACCTATGACCCGGAGTTCAGTGACGGTACCGGCCCGACCCGGCGCGCCAACTACACTGTCAGCAGCATCCAGGTCGGAAATCCCGATCTCGAGCCCGAGTCGGCTACCAACATACAGCTAGGCGCCGACCTGCGTCTGTTCGACATGTTTGGCTGGTCGGCGGATGCCGGCGAACTGTCCCTCTCCATCGATTACATCAACATCGATTTTGAGGACGTGATTCGCCTCGTTTCCAACAATCAGCGTTTGAGGCAGCCTGAATGCCATGTGAGGGCCGTCGACGTCGATCCTGCCAATCCCGAACTACTCGGTGTGGCCTCCGCCGTCATCGAGCTCATACCCCGCAACCCCAATGGTCTGGCGGATGGCGAGTGTTTTCTTTTTGTCTCCTACGATCCAGGCCTTTACGCCAATGAGGTATCGGCGGTCTACGGCACTGCCGCAAACCTGTCGGCCATCAATAGCGAGTCGATCGATATCCGTCTGGATTATCGTGTCCAGACACCTGTGGGAATGTTGACTATCCGGCCACAGGCAACCTACCAACTGGCCATGGAAGTTCTGCAGGGCGCCGGACAGACGACCATTGATGCCGTTGGCACCTATGGCGTCGATTTTGTCCGGCCGACCCCGAAGTGGCGCGCGAACATGCCCGTCGGGCTGAGTATGCAAGGGGACACGCACAGTATTCTGTTCACCCCCCGCTATATCTCCGCAGTGGATTTCTGGCAGAGTGGATTGGACGTTGAGGGCATAAACGCAGCCCTGTACTTCGATCTCAACTACACCTGGAACGTTTCCGATCAGTTGCGGGCGAGTCTGTTCGTGAATAACCTGACGGACGAGATAGATGTACACCCTGACAACCCCGGGACCTTCTTGCCTCCCTACGGGAGACGAATTGGCGTCCAGGTCGGCTACGTCTTCTAGCCAGGCGAGCCGACGCTGGACCGACTCTCCAACTTCAGGGTGTATTGCCCACGTTACTGAACAGTCGGGGACACGCGAATGAAACGCCTGCTTCTGTTGTTGTGTCCGTTGCTCGTCCCGGTAGCTGCTACGAGCCATCATGCCGCCGTCGAGTATGCCGACGGAGACCTGGTGGAAATTACCGGAGTACTGACGAGAATCATGTGGAGGCAACCTCACGTGGCCCTGTTCGTTGAGGTTGACAGGGAACAGGGCGGCCCCCGGGAATGGAGAGTGGAGAACAATTTCGATCCGTTCCGCCTCGCAATCGCCGGAATCACGGAAGATCTGTTTGCAGTGGGCGAAGAGGTCGTTGTTTACGGTCGGAAATCCAGGCTCATTGGACGTTCAGCAAGAAGGCGACAGAATCGTCCTGCACCACAGTTGGCTCGATACCAGGCGCACCGTTTACATGGAACCCGACGTGAGCGCAGCAGATCGGCAGCCCTCCCGTCTCGGGTTCTCTCAGGGCAGTTGGCAGGATGAACGGACGCTGGTTGTGAAGACCACCGACATCGATTGGCCATACTTTTTTCGAATGCGGCAGGGCGATTCGATAGAGCTGATGGAGGTGTATCGCCTGAGTGAAGACCAGAACCGTCTGGACGCGGAGTTGACCATAGCCGATCCGTTCCTTCTTGAGGAAGGGACGGCGACCGTGAACTGGCACTTCAATGCGCGGCCGGCCGGTTCATTCGACCCCGGTGAGTGCAGTGTATTCTGACAGTCGCGCCTCATCGCGACGGGGATCGGTTTTTGGGCGCCGCGGTTGCGAGCCGATCGGGAGTAAACCGCAAGTAAGGCCGGCTGGTGCCGGCCTGCTTGCAGGATTGTCACGAACACTGCCGATAACCTGTCACTCTCCGCCAACAGGCGCGTAATTCAGCTGCAGGAAGTAGCTCCTGTCACCAGCCCCGACATTCGGCGTGGGATCCAGGCGCTCTTTTCCCGTGAGATTTCGCACCGTCAGCGCAGCCGACAGGCTATCCATGATCTGGAAATTATGACGCAAATCCCAAGTGGTCACGCCCCCACTTGTCACTATGCCAGTGATATATTGTTCAACGTCTGTGTCATGGCGGGCCAGGAGTCTTGTGCTATGCCCATCCAGCCAACCCGTATCCCAATTCACGGTGATCGGTACAATCACCACCCACTCCCGAATCTGCGGAGTCGCATTGTTAAGCCCGGTAAAACCGACCGAGTCTACGAGTGCACCTTGCACATTGGCCGCCGGAACAATGGCTTCCAGCGTGTAAGTGCCATTGATACCCGCGGACAATCGACCAAGCCCCGTGTTCCAGTTTGAGTTAACTGCGAAGTTGAGACCCTTGAGCGTCGAAGTGTCGAGATTGGAATATAGTGAATATTCCCCTGTGACCCCGTCATAGCCTCCATCGATGATGCCGTCATTGTTGGCATCTACGCCTTCCCAGCAGCGGGTCCCGCCATCCGGCACCCCATCCAGATCAGTGTCCTCGGTGAGATAAAAATTTCCCCAATCGAAGACATTGGCAGGAGGACCGGGACGGTCATTGACCAGGGTGCCACACAGGTTGTTACCCAGCGTACTGTTTCGATTCCTCGCTGTTACCCTGGCTATGCGGTCCCCAAAGTCAATATCGACGTAGGACACGGAGACGTTCATACGATCCAGCGCCCCCAGAGATTCCCAGAGAGTAGCATCGACACCCACACTGAAGTGAGTCGCCTCCTGAGGACCCAGGCCGGGCAGAGCCTCGGTGTTGTTGACTATCTGCTTTGTGGAGTTGCCGGGAGCAGCGCCCCGTCCCTGCGAGTTAACGGGGTCCGTGCTCAAGGGCGCTCCATTCTGAGTCAGTGTGCTGTGGGCAATGGAAGGGGCGGTGAAGGATGTCCCCCAGGATCCGCGGAATGTCAGCCTGTCGGTCGGCCGAAAGTTGAAGCCAAGTTTCGGATTGAAGGTACTGCCAACCGAAGCGTAGTCATCGTAGCGCCCGGCTATCTGGACGTCCAGCCGATCGGTGAGACTCGTGTTTGACAGTTCCTCATACATATTGTGGCAGATGGGTGTCCGGGGGGACGTAGAAACAAAGGCTTGCGGCGGTTTCGGCTGGATACAGGCTCCGGATGGATAGATACATGGAGTGATCCGTCAGGCATTGTGGGCCGGTATGGAGTTCGGTATCATTGGATACATGTACCTGCGCCAGTCCACGCAAAAGCGCGCCGACGGCTCCAAGCTCCGGCACCTGCAAATCGCCGAGAACGAATGGGACCCGGCGAAGAAGCGCTCGCGGGTGCGGATTCTGTACAACTGCGGCCGCGCCGACGATCCCGAGGCCACGGAGCGGCTGCGGCGGTTGGCCCGCAGCATCCTGAAGCGCTGCTCGCCGGAGGAACTGGCCGCGGCGGACACGGGATTGACCGTGGTGGACGCGTGGCCCCACGGGGACATCCACGTCCTGGGGGCGTTGTGGCGGCGGGCGGGCTTGCCGGAACTGATCGGGGAGCTGGTGGACGCGCGCAAGTTCGGGTTTCCCGTGGAGCGGGCGTTGTTCGCGCTGGTGGCCAACCGGACGTGCGCGCCGTCGTCGAAGTGGCGCTGTTGGGAACGGTGGCTGGCCGGGGAGGTGCGCATCGAGGGCTGCGGGGGCTTGGAGCCGCAACACCTGTACCGGGCGATGGACGTGCTGCAGGCGCACAAGGACGCGCTGGAGGAAGGGTTGTACCATCGCCTGGCGGACTTGTTGAACCTGGACGTGGAGGTCATGTTCTACGACACGACCTCGCTTCACTTCGAGATCGCCGACGAGGACCCCGACGACCCGGAGACGGGGGCGCCGGGCCTGCGCAAGCGGGGCCATTCGAAGAACGGGCGCGGCGACGCGCCGCAGTTGCTGGTGGGGCTGGCGGTGACGCGGGAAGGCTTTCCGGTGCGCCACTGGGTGTTTCCGGGCAACACGGTGGACGTGACCACGGTGGAGCGGGTGAAGGCGGATCTGGGGGGCTGGCGGCTGAACCGCTGCGTGTTCGTGGGCGACGCCGGGATGGTGTCGGCGCAGAACCTGCGCGCGCTGGCGCGCGGCGGCGGCCGGTACATCGTGTGCATGCCGGCGCGCCGGGGTTCGGAGGTGGACAAGGAGGTCGTCGGCCGCCGCGGGCGCTACCGGGAGGTGGCGCCGAACCTCAAGGTCAAGGAGGTCGTCGTCGGCGACGGGGAGCGGCGTCGCCGTTACGCGGTGTGCTTCAACCCCCGGGAGGCCGAACGCCGGCGGGCGCATCGCCGGGAGGTGTTGGCGGAGCTGGAGGCCGAACTGGCCACGGTGTCGGACCTCCCCGACGGCGAACAGCACCGCAAGCGGGTGTGCGGGTTGCGCGCCAGCGCCCGCTACGGGCGGTACGTGCGCCTGACCAAGGGCGGGCGTCCGCGCGTCGACCGCGCCAAGGTCAAGGCCGCGGAGCGCCTCGACGGCAAGTTCGTGGTCCACGGCAACGACGACACGCTCACCGCCGAGGACCTGGCGCTGGGCTACAAGCAGCTGTACCGCGTCGAGCAATCCTTCCGGCAACTGAAAAGCGAGTTGCGGCTGCGCCCCGTATACCATCGGGTGGCGCGCCGCATCCACGCGCACATCGCGCTAAGCGTCATCGCCCTGTTGCTGGAACGGCTCGCCGAGCACGCCTGCGGTGACACCTGGCGGAACATCCGCGACGATCTGCGGCAGATCAAACTTGTCCAATTGTCGGGGCCGAACGGGGACCTGTGGCAGGTCACCGAACCCCGTCCAAACGCCCGCAAGCGACTGAAATCCTTACAAATAACCCCGCCGCCGCCGATCCTGAAGCTGGGCTGAACGCCTAGTGACATGGGTGCTTTCGGGAACGCCCGCAAGCCTTTGTTTTGCCTAAGAATATCGCATTTCTGTATCTATGAACTGTCAAACACGAGTGAGAGGAAGCCCAGTCTCCAGAAACAGCGCGTTGATATCGTCAGATCCCGCATACGGTATTTGTCCTTGAGGTTGCGAAGCCAAAAGCCCGGAAGTCTGAGTGAACTCATTGTAGTCAACCGATGCTTCCTCTTCACGGTACTCCCCACCCAGCACGACAAAGACACCGCCACCGGCAAGCTCCAGGCCCGTATCAACCGTCAAGGCGAGGTCAATACCCTGAATTTCCGTGTCGTAGAATCGCCCAATCGCTTCAACGCTTCCCATCCAGTCAACCACAGCGGGGTCATTGGCCAGGGAACCTCCCGCCCAGACAGTATCCGCGTTTGGCAGAAGCGAGCTGATAAAGGGATTGAAGTACATGCAATCGCCAACCCCGGCGGTACCGGTAGCCGGATCGCAGTTGGGACCGCCAAGGCCGTTCAACGCATCCTGGTAGCGATCTATAAAGAGGGAGTAGCGGTAGAAATCCACCTCGCTCTTGCCGTAAAAAGCACCGAGACGGAGATCGGCACTGTCGGTGAGTGTCCAATCCAGAGCACCGTGGACATTTACAGTGGTGGATTCCAGACTGCTCTCTTCTTCATGGTCTATTCCGAATGTCTCGCCGCCAGAAAGAGAAGGAGCTCCTCTCCTGCCCGCTCTCAATGCTGCCTGCCAGACAGAATCGATAGACTTGTAATAACCCACTGCCGGGTGGTTGGGCGGGACCAGCGCATTGAAGTTTGTACCAACTGATCCGTCGGCCTGGTTGTGCCGATAGAGTTCCAGGTTTTCGCGGGAGTTATAGCTGACATTCACGGAACCGCTGACGGCATTGCTGAACTCATACCTGAGCGCGCTGAAGAGCGAATCACGGGAGGAGTTATCCCTGGCCTGTGTCGTCGGACCGGCTGGCGTGCCAGCGACACCGTACCCTGTACACGTTCCCGGTGTTGCCGTCGTTGCGCCATCGGGCACGACCAGGCCCGTGTAGTAGAAGGGAACCCCGTCAATACTGGCGCCGCAGAGTGGCTCTGTCAGCGTAGTGGCGCCGCGGCCGGAGCCGGCAGCCCACTCGAACCCATTGCCGCCGCGACCACCAGTCTGAAGGTTGTAATTTTCAGCCAGCTCGTCGTAGGCGGCTCCATCCAATGCAACACCCATCGTATCGGGCGCATCGAATACATTGCTGAGACCCAGCTCTGCGGCATCATTGCGGTGAATCGCGGAGAATTCACCCGCGACAATCAGGTTGCCCTTGCCATCACCAAATTCCGTGCCAAACAGCGCGGCTACATTATTCGAACCGGTTTTACTCAGGGTCTCCTCTGGATATAAATCCGTTTGTGCCCGGACCTCCAACCCTTGAAAGCCGTAGCGCGGCACCAGGTTTACCACGCCGCCAACCGCATCTGTACCGTAGATGGCCCCGCCTCCATCGAGCAGGATGTCGGCACGAGACATTGCGATGCCGGGCAGGATCGCATTGACATCCGTGGTGTACCAACCGGAGCCGTTAGGCGCTGCAAACTTGATCAGGCGGCTTCCGTCCAGCAGGGTCAGCGTATTGTGTTCGCCCAGGTTCCACAGGTTAACGCCGGAAACCCTGTTGCCATTGGATCTCTGCGGGCCCTGGGAGCGCTCTTCAACATCATTGGGAAACGCGGTCATCGCGGTAAGGTTTTCGCGGAAAAACTCGGAGAGCGTGGAGGTTGGGTTCTCCTCCAATGCGGCGGTGTCGAATTGTACGAGAGGCGCAGAGGTCCCTTCCTGCCCGACGATTCGCGTCCCGGTAACAACCAGCTCTTCCAGCAAGGCCGTCGGCGACGCCGACTCGGCTTGATCAGAGGCGTCTTGCGCTGCCACGGGGCAAGCAAGAGCCATCGGCACAGCCATTAGAGCAAATCCGAAATCAAACCTGTTGCTGGCATACACTGGAGGCACCCCCTTCTGGTTGGCGAACACAATGGCGTTTGCCATGCATCAACCGAATTCATGGTACAGGCCGGAGCGAAGGTCGATACTTGCATTTTGGGTCACAAGATATGAAATATCGTCTACGGTCGGCAGTCCGACATACGTCGCCCGGCGTGTATTCAACAGCTGTATGTTACGCAGCCAACAACTAGGGTGGATCCGATGATGGGAAATCCGGGCCAGGCCTGGATCACAATCCGAATAGCTCCTTTATCGACTGTTCCAGGGCTTGCCTGGAGGTGCGTGAATTCATGTCGTTGAGTATTTCGGTAGCATTTTTCCCGTCCAGCGCCGTGCCGGCGAGATACTCCAGACACAGATTGTGATCCCGGTTAATCTGGGCATCCTCCAGCCACCAGCTTATGTCTCCATCGTGTCCGGAATAGAGCTCAATGACCTGGTCAATGCTCGACAGGCCAACCTCAGCGTATGACTCTCCAATGCGCTGCCTGTGAAACTTTGTTTCCAGTTCGTGGGGCGTCAGAGTCACGGGAGCAGTATGGCCCATTAGTGTTACATCATAGCCAACACCCTGTGGCTGGCTATTCCAGACACTGGTGCGGGGAAAGCTCGCGACAAAGCTGGCGACCTGGCTTTTGACCGCTGCCTCGTCGGTTTCGTAGAAGGGAATCCATTGGGTAGTGATGCCGCCAGGATTGAGGCGATCCAGCACCAGTTCGTAGAACTCAGAAGTGTAGAGGGACGCGGCTCCCTTGATGTAAGGATGAATCGGATCGGTCGTGATGATGTCAAACTTTTCATCGCTCGTTGCAAGAAAATGCCTGCCATCGTCAATGATCAACTCGGTTCTCGGATCCTCCAGCACGGCGTAATTCTCCGGGGCGAGATATCTGCCGGATAGCATGGGAACACGGGGCTCGATTTCAACGATCACAATGCGTTCGATTGAATCGTAGAGCGTGAAAGTCCCGGCAGTCACACCGGCTCCGAAGCCAATGACGAGTACGGATTTCGGTTCCGGGTGGAACAGGGCGGGCATATGGCCTAGCTGCCGTTGTATTCGCATGTCCTGGGGCAAGCTGGAAGCAACGACTTTCCCGCTCACATGAATCTGATAATAATCCCCGCCACTAAAGACACCGCTAGTGATCCCGACGGTGCTATTCATTCCTTCTTCAATTTGTTCGGTTTGAACCTCATGCCAGTTGTACTGCAGCCGGCCAAGCAACTGAATTTGATCGTTGGGTTGAACGGGAACGATAGCCACGAAAAAAAGTGGAGCGATCAACAGCCATTTCTTCTCGCCGACGCCATCTCTTGACGTGATGCAGAGTAAGACCACTGCCGCCAGCGACACCTGCATGGCAAGGTTGTTCGCGAACGCCGTTCCCAGCGCCGGAATTACGAAAATGGTCACGAGCAGCGCACCCAAAACAGCACCGGCAGTATTGGCTGCGTAGAGCCCTCCGACATATCGGTCGGGCTGGCGATCTTTCTCAGCAGTTGAAGCAAGCGCGGCGGGGAAGGTCGCTCCCCAGAGAAAGGTTGCGGGGAACAGGATGCAAAAGGCCCGAATGAGATCGGAAATGCTCTTGAGTGCCCAGGAAGGTGTAACTTCATAGTCAATGATATTCGCGCCGAGCGGATCGATCAGGTGGATTAGATGGGCACCGGCGAAGCTGGCCCACCAGATAGCGGGCACCAGACCAACCTGGCAAAGCAACAGCAGTTGTCCGGCAGCCCATTTGCGACTCTCTACCAGACGAGTACAGACGACACTCCCGACGCCAAGGCCAACCAGGAAGGTGGCCAGAATGATGCTGAAACTGTAGACGGTGCCGCCGAAAAACAGCGCCAGTTGCCGGGTCCAGATAATCTGGGCTGCCAGGGCAGCAAATCCCGAGAGTGCCACCACCCAATAGTATTTTTTGCTGCCTACTGCTGCTGCAATCTGTTTTGTTGGGCGATAGCTGGTATCGCGGCGGGACAGGTACCAGGCCGTCCCGGAAACAAGGAGATTCAGGAATACTCCAACGCCAGTCGCGACCCTGGTGTCGAAAAGGCGCAGCAACACAAAACCCGCAACAAGAGTGCCAATGACTGCGCCAAATATGTTGGCGCTGTAGAAGAAACCAAGTGAGACCGCACCCGCAGGGCTGCCGGATACCCAGCGGGCAACTGCAGGGAGCGTCGCTCCCATCATGATTGTTGGAGGCAACAGGAATATCGCCGCCACAATTCCCCGCAGCGCGATACCGCCAGCCCCGTAACCGGCGACATCAAAGTACAAGCCCGCAATTCTCGGGATAACAAACAGATTCAAGATCGCGCAGAGAGCTATTCCCGATTCCAGCACAAGGAAAAGCTGAAGGGGGTGCCACTGATCCCTGATGTAGCGGTGAAACCCCCAGCTACCGATGCACATGCCACCCATGAAGGTAGCCACTGTGATACCGACCGATAACGAGGAGGAGCCGATAGTCAGACGCAGCAGTTGAAACCAGACAATTTCGTAGATGAGGGCTGCACATCCACTACCAACAAAGAGCAGACTTATCCAGAAGGTCTTGAGTTTCGCAGTTGTCACATTTTGCCCTGGGTGAGGCTATGCGCCAGACGCATCAGGGCGCCATCCGGGCTCCCCGGATATCGCCGGAGGCCGTGTCCCGTATGCGGTGCTTATGGTACTTGAGCAGGCGCAGCAGGTACCAGTCCTGTTTGTTATCCGGTCTTGGCGGGTCCCAGGGCCGCGTTACCTTCGGCGTGCTGGCCACAGAGCCTCCGGAAAAGTCGGGGTGGTTCATTGACTTTGCGGAAATCGCATGTTTATTTGCGGAAACTGCATGTTTACGAGCCTGTTGTGGAAGTAATATCTGGAATGGTTTGAGCGCAAGCCACTCTGATAACGATTGCGGGGGACCACACTTGAATTCCAGGACTATTCGAATCGGCTTACTGTTGATTGCCTCGTTCGCGGCCTGCAGCGCAACAGCACATCATGCCGCGACCGGGCGCTACGATCCCGACCTGGTCGGCGTTGTCGAAGGGGAGATCACCGAAGTCTTCTGGCGCAATCCCCATGTCCGCATGCTCCTGCAGCGCACGGCCGATGACGGGCAGGTGGAGGAGTGGGAGATCGAGTTCGGCTCGGTGAACACCATCGAGCGCATCGGCATCTCGCGGGATCTCCTGGGCGTCGGGGACCGCATCGGCGTCTACGGCCGGATGGGACGCAACGGGCTGACGGCCATGTTCGCGAACAGGGTCATCTTTCCCGACGGCCGGGAAATGGCCTTCGGGGCCAATCCCAGTCGCAGCTACGGCATCACGGAAATGGCGCTGCTCGAGGCCGACAATGTCGATCCGACACTGCGTGCCGACATCTTCAGGGTCTGGGTACCGGTTGGGTACGGGAATCGCGGAGCGGGCGATGCGGGATACCCGCTGACCGACGCCGGACGCGCGATACTCGATCGCTGGGACCCCGAGAACGATCCGGCCCTGAGCTGTATTCCACCCGGAATGCCGTCGGCCATGCTCAACCCCTACCCGATCGAATTCGAAGACCGCGGCGACACGATCATCCTTAGGCTCGAAGAGTGGGACGGCGAACGCACCATCCACATGAATGGCTCCGGCGCGCCGTCGCAACCGCGGATGGGCCGCTCCGCCGGCCGCTGGGAAGGCAGGACGCTCGTCGTGGAAACCAGGGACATTGCGGATTGGCGATACATCGACGACGTCGGCGCGCCGCAGAGCGAGGATGTCCTGATCGATGAACGCTTCACGCTGAGCGAGGACGGCACGGATCTATTCTGGACCGGGCGCATCACCGATCCCGCGAACTACTCCGAGCCCGTCATGATGGAGCACGCATGGACCTGGCTGCCCGGGCATGAGATCAAACCGTACAATTGCGAACTTCGTCCCGACAGGTAGTGGAGGCATAGCATCATGACCTTGAACCGAGACCTCGTGCTACTCGCTATAGCCGCCGGCTGCGTCTGGCACACGTCCGGCGCACACCACAGCAACTATCAGTTCGACACGGATGCCGTGGTGACGCTCGAAGGCACGGTGACGGGATTCGAGTGGAAGAATCCGCATATCTTCTTCAATTTCGACACGATCGACGAAAACGGCGACCGCGTGAACTATCAGGTGGAAGGCGACGGCGTGGGAATGTCGGCGCCGCTGGGCTGGAGAAGGGATTCGCTCGAGATCGGCGACCGCGTCACCGTGGAGGCGAACCCACCGATCGATCCGCGGCGGCGCTCCCTGCTCGGCCGAGGCGTGATGAAGGCGGACGGCACGGTCCTGCCGATGAACTCGGAGTTTCACTCCGGTTATCCGGAGCCGGCCGTGGAGATCGGCGCGGCGACGGATATCTCGGGGCGCTGGCTCCCGCGTATCGAGGACTTCTACGCCGGCCTTCCGAATGGGGCCTCGCATCCGCTGACCGAGCGGGGGCGAGCCGCTGCCGAGGCGTTCGATCCAAGGGAAAACCCGCAATACGACTGTGTTCAGCATGCGGCGCCGCGCATCATGCTCTACCCGGCGATCAACGCCATCGAGATTCACGAGGACAGAATCACCCTTCGGCCGGACTGGTCGAACATCGAGCGGGTGGTCTGGATGGACGGGCGCAGCCACCCGAGCGGCGGCGAGCGAACGCCCCAGGGGCATTCCATCGGTCACTGGGAAGGGGAAGGCGAGACGCTCGTGGTCGATACGGCGCTATTCTCGGCGCATCCCGCGAGCAGCCTTCGGCGGCTTCCGGTGCCGTCGAGCGGGGAGAAGCATCTCGTGGAGCGCTTTACGCTCGCCGAGGATGGCACACGGTTGATCTACGATATCCTGGTGGAGGATCCTGTCTACCTGGCGGAACCTGTGACCCAGACCCACGAGTGGGACTACCGACCCGACATTGTGCCGGGAGAAATGGACTGCGATCTGGACTCCGCCCGGCGCCATTTGATTGACCGATGACTAAAATGGCTGTATTTCGACGCTTCGGATTCATGCTTATCGCGCCGGCCTGCGTGCCGGTGCTGTTTTCGCTGCGGGCCCTGGCCCACCACAGCCTGACCGTCTTCGACAGGGACACGGTAATTTCCATGGACGGCACCGTGGTCGAGTGGTACCTCGGCATGCCGCACGCCCATCTGAAGATCGAGAGTACCGACGCGAACGGCCAGACGGCCGTGTATCAGCTCGATTTCAGCAATACCCCCCGCATGGTGGAGGACAACAACTGGGACGAGAGCAGTTTTCAGCCTGGCGATCGGGTCGGCGTGACCGGCTCGCCCTCACGCGTCAGCAACGACGCGCGGTTGCTGGTGGCCAGCCTCCGCCTGCCCGACGGTGAAGTCGCGACGCTTGCCTCTGCGCTGGAAGGTCCGCGTGACTCTGAAGAGGCCGTTGACGCGGGCGAAGGCGTTGCCCGATTCACGGCCGGACTTCCGATGGAGCGCATCACCCTGCCGAGAATCACCCTTTCCGGAGAGATAACAGCCGCAAGCTGGACCGATACGAGCGTGACGATGACGGTCAGAGGCACGGAGGAAGGCGGGACGGAGCAGGAATACCGGCTTCAATATGTCGGAGCGCCGTTGCTTTATGAAGCCCAGGGTGCGCACGAGGACGATTATCCGGTCGGTACGGCCGTTCGTGTCACTGGCTTCATCGACCGCGGGGAAGGCAATATCGTATTTCCGGAAAATCTCCATGCGGGCGAGAAGACCATCGGCAATCGAATACGTGCGGCGCGCGCCGCCCTGCAGCATCTCGGGGTTATAGAGCCCTGACGAATGAGGTTCATGTTCATGAAATGCACAGCCGGAATCTTTCCAGTCATTGCAACGCTGATGGCATCCCCGCTTGCAAACGCACATCACTCGTTTGCGGCGGAATTCGACAGAAACGATCCAGGGCAACTGGAAGGCGTCATTACCGGCGTCAACTGGAGCAATCCCCACGTCAGCTACGAACTTGACATCGTCAACGATCAGGGTGAGACGGAATCCTGGGAGGTTCAGACATTCCCGACCGGCGGTCTGATCGGAAGGGGTTGGAACAGGGACACCCTGCCTGTCGGGAGCCGGGTCACGGTTTCCGGTTCCAGGGGCAGGAACTTCACGAAAAAACTGTATCTCGATCTCGATACTGTTGAGCTCTTCGACGGCGGCACATGGCGCCCCGTGGGCGGAAGCCTGGGAGCCGATGCGAATCCGGCAAACGTAGATGCCGGAGACGTGGACTATGGCGGACAGGCAGATGAGTACCCGATCAACATCACCGGCGCCTGGAACAACAGACACAACTTCAGAGTGACTGTCGACGATCTCACCCCCAAACCAACCCCATTCACGGACGAGGGGCGCGCGGTGTACGAAGCCACCGAGGAGTGGCAGGACGTGTACAAGTTCTGCGTACCGAACCTGCCCCGCCTGTTCGGTTCGCCCCGGCGTATGGAAATTGTCGATGCCGGCGACTACTACCTGATGGTGTTCGGCGCCAGGGATATCGCCCGCCGCATCTTCATGGACGGGCGGACGCCGGTGGCGCCCGATCACTTGTCGACGCTAGGGCACTCGAATGGCCGTTGGGACGGCGACACGTTCATTGTCGAAACCACCAATCTGCTGCCGGGCTGGCTTGACGGCTCGGGATTGCCCATGTCCGGCGGGGACGGTACGCGACTGGTGGAAACCTACAACATCAGCGAGGACGGGCAGACGATCGACCGCGAAATGGTCATTCACGATGATTATTACACCGAACCCCTGACACGCCGGCGCGGATCCATTCGCGGAGATGTCCCGCTGTACCAGGATCTGCCGTGCAATCCCGTGCCGTTCATCGAAGATCTGGCCGAACGGGGCTTGCTCGACGACGCTCTGAGGATGCATCAGTGAGATTACGGTATTCGACAGCAGCCGGGAACCATCCAGACCCCTTATCTGCCGGGGTTCTGCCATCCCTGACATGGGCACTGCCAGCCATTTCCACCATCGCAATCGCTTCTCTCCTGGTGGCCGGCTCCACGGCCTCCGCCCATCATGCCGCCGTCGAGTATGGCGACGGAGACCTGACGGAAATATCCGGAGTGCTGGCGAGAATCATGTGGAGGCAGCCGCATGTGGCCCTGTTCGTAGAGGTAGACAGCAAACCGGGTGGCGCTCAGGAGTGGAGGGTGGAGAACAACTTCGATCCGCCCCGCCTTGCGAACGCCGGAATCACCGAAGATTTGTTCACGGTAGGCGAAGAGATCGTCGTTTACGGACGGAAGTCTGTGCTCCGGGATTCCATCCTGGCGGAGAATGTTCTGACCGAGGGTGGCACAGAAGTGGTTTTCCCGCTCTACGGCGAGGTGGCAGATCAGCGCTGGAGCGGTTCGAATCTTGTCGGTTCCGCGAATACATTCGCCGAACCCGAACCGGTTGACGCCGAAGCTGACGACCTTGGTTTTTTCCGAAGATGGCGCACCGGGAGAAGCCCGATGGCTTCGTTGCCGGATCTGGACCTGACCGATGAAGCCGAGGCAAGCCGGGATGAATGGAATGAGCTTGACAATCCCATCATGCGCTGTGAACCCCAGGGATTGCCCGAGCCGATCATGCACCCAGGGTCATTGGTCATACAGCAAGAAGGCGGCAACATCATCTTGAGCCACAGTTGGCTCAATACCAGGCGCATTGTTTACATGGACCCCGACATGAGCGCGGAGAATCAGGAGTCTTCCCGTCTCGGATTCTCCCAAGGCAGTTGGCAGGATGAACGGACGCTGGCCGTGAAGACCACCAAAATCGATTGGCCCTACTTTTTTCGAATGCAGCAGGGCGATTCGATAGAACTGATGGAGGTCTATCGCTTGAGTGAAGACCAGAGCCGTCTGGACGCGGAATTGACCATAGTGGATCCGTTCCTTTTCGAGGAGGGGACGGCCACCGTGAACTGGTTCTTCATTGCGAGAGCCGTCGGTCAAGGAGACCCGGGCGAGTGCATTGTATTTTGATGGCGCACCAGCGCAACGAAATTCTCATCGCCTCGGACGGAGAGAATGCATGAATACACAACCTCTTCTACTCGCGTGTACCGTCCTGGCGCTGCCAATGGCACACACCAGCCTTGCACAGGACCGGCCGAACATTGTCCTGATCCTCTCTGACGATCAGGCGTGGTACGGAACCTCCGTGCATCATGCTATTGCTCCGCCGAGTAATTGACGGGGTCGCAGTCGAGCACGAAGCCCTGATCGATATCGACGCGCTCCCAGCCCTGCAGGGTGCGGAACGGTTCGGTGTAGTGGACCGGGTCGTGGAACCACGCGAAGTAGTGCAATTCGTTTCCGTCCTCGCCCATGTATATTCTTTCGACCACATAGGCATCCTCGCCGCCGCCGAAAATGTAGGCGCCGTCGATGCGTTCCTCGGTCATGTGGCGCGTGGTTATGGTCAGCACGCCATCGGCAAACTCGCCGTTCGACCAGCCCAGCCGGTTGGGGGCGAAGTACTTGTGGGGCGCCCGGCCGTCCATGTAGATGCGGCGCGTCTGGGCGTTGTACTCCGAGATCATGTAGATGATGTCGCCGTTGTCGACGATCTCCAGCGTATAGATCGTGCCCCGCGCCATCCGCGGCGCGCCGACCAGCCGGCAGTTCCCCATGTTGTCCCTGTCCACATCGAAGGAGTCGAAGCGGGCCCGCCCGGCCTCCGTCATGATTTCCTGCCCCCGCGGGTCCCTGGGATACAGGTCGGGATAGGCAAGGTTGGTGGCCCACACCCCGGTGAGCAATTCGCGCGGCGCGCCGGAGGGTTCGGGTTCGGCGGGGATGGGCCTGCTTCCCGGGCCCATGCCCATGCCCATGCCTGCCGCTCCACCGGCGGGGCCAGGCGGCACGGTGCCCAGCCCGGCGCCGGCGACGATGTTGCCGGTGCGCAACAACCGGGTACCATCGGGCAGGTCGAAGAACTCCAGGTTCATTTCCGGGTCGCCCGACGTCAGCGGGGCGCCCGTGGCCGCCAGCCGGTCGCCGACCTGGATGGTGCTGCTATCCCAGCCGCGGCGCCGAAGCACGGCCGGCGCGGTCGTTTCCACCCTCCAGGACGTGACGGCGCCCGTGTCGTCGGTCACGTCGACCATGAAATAGGCATGCGGGTTGACAAACCCCACCATCGAGACGATGCCCGAAATTTCGATCGGCTGATCCACCGCATACGCCGTATAGCTATGGTGAGCGTATGCAGACACTAACCAACCCGAAAGCAGGCAACATACGGCCGCAGTCAACAAGGCTCGCATTCTTTTCTCCTGAGGATTAGCGCGCGAATGGATACAGGCTGCTTTTGCCCCTGTTATTCTCATGACGTTCATGCTACACGCCCGAGCGGATACCGATACTTGCCTTTTGGATCACAGACCATGAAATATCGTCTACGGTCGGCAGTCCAGTCAAACCGGGGCTGCGCCGCAAGCGCAGCACTCCGCGTGTCAAGTCAGGGATACACACCGGACAGGCGTCCGGCACGATAAACCGCCCAGCCCACGTCGTCTGATTTCAGATCCATGTGCCAGACCTTTTGAGCGGGTTGCTCGTGGGTGCCGAGTATCCAGACGATTTCGCCGGTATCCATACTGACCTTGACCACCGCGTCCAGGTAGGCAGCGGACACGATGAAGGAGTGATCCTTATCGTCGTAGATGACCGCATTCGCATGCGCCCATTCGTAGGCAGGTTCCTCAAACCTGCCCGCAAAGCGAGGATTCTCACGCAGTGAATTCCAGCCGATCCGGTAGGGATCGAGGAAATCGTGGAGCGACCACTCATTCACGATTTCTCCGGCAGGTGTCATCTCCACGACAACATCGCCGACTACGTTGGCAGTCCGGGTCTCTCCGTCTTGCTCGTAGTTGGCCGGCCAGTTCTCGACAACGCGGTTTTCCATGCTCAGGAACAGCATGTTGCCGTTCGGGAGTACCACCATTTCGTGGTGGATGTTGTCGGTATCGACGAGTATGGCGTGTTCTTCAGGCTCTTCGGTTTCGCGGAACTGCCAGTGCCTGACGACGTTGCCGAGCATGTCGATCTCAACCTGCCCGGTGTCGTCGGGAAAGGCCTGGTAGACGAGATTTCCATTCTCGAGCCGCTGAACATCGTGTGCGCGATGATCGGCGGGCAGGTAGTACCAGACGATCTCGCCAAGGTCGTTCACGATGACGACCGGGCCGAAGTATCTCGGTTCATAGTTGTCTTCGGCGTTCCAGCGGCCGTTCACGTTGAACACCGTGACGCCGGGCTGCATCAACTCGGGCGTGCGTACCCTGATGATCGGCCTGGGGAATTCCGGCGGCAGCGGCGGCGTTTCGAATCGCAGCGGTTCCGACACCGTCTCGTTGCCCTCACCATCGGCCAGCGTTGCGGTGATCATGTGTTCGCGGCCCGCGCGCATGCCAATCACTGGAACTTCGTGACGGGTCGCGAACCCGTCGCCGGGCGTCACGCTCCAGCGCCGCTCTCCATCGTCGAAGTTGATCGTGAGCTGCGCCGGCCTGTCGGTCGCCAGGCTCAGGATGGCGGCAAGCGGCACTGCCGGATTCGGATTCGGCATCAGGCTGACATCGCTCAGCACCGGCCCCCCGGCGTCACCGGCCAAGTCATCCGTTGCGCTGCTGCAGGCGCCAACGGACAAGGCAATAACGGCCACAGACAGGTAGCTCCTTAACGGATTCATACTTGACTTCTCCCTGGATTTTTCTGCAAATCCGGCTCCGGACGCCCAATTGCGTGAGGAAATTACTGCTGCTGCGGTCCGCCAGCCATGCGGCCGGGGCCAAACAGCGCGATGGTCACCGTGTCTTCCAGGTATTCGTGGCGGTGCGGCACGTAGGCCGGGTACACAATGAACTGCCCTGCCTCCACCACGGTTTCCTGCTCGCCGTCAAGCACTCTCATCCGGCCTTCAAGCACGTAAATGATATGCTCGTCCGGGTGGTTGTGGCGGGGAACCATCGAGCCGGCCGCCCACTGCGCGTGCGTAACGCGAATCGTGGCGGCTGAGATCGTCCGGGCCACCATCCCTCCCCGCTCGTTGGCCTCGACCGAGTCCAGATCGTAGACTGCCAATTCCGGCGTTGTGACGGGCGCCTGGGAATACGTTTGATGCGCGATCGCTGCAAACAGTATCGCGGCGCACAAGAAGATGATTCTGCCTTTGAACATCAGTTTCTCCGGTTGGTGGGTTGAGGGAATCGCCACGCCATGGACGTATTGACTACCTGCCGATCTCGATAATTCCTGTATCGCCGGAGATACGTATCTCCGTTCCGAATGCCGCCGAGGCGTCCTGCAGGGTTTGCAGTACCCGCCGGGCCACCTCTCCACTGGCGAGATGGGGCGTACCGATGTCCACGAAGGGTCCGTCGAACTTCAGGTCCACCGGAAACAGCCGAATCTCCTCCAGCACCCCTTCGTTGTAGCGGCTCACAGCCACCACACTTTCGAAATACTCCCGGTCATGGTTGGTCGGGTACATGAGCGCCTGCACCTGCGCGCGCGTAAGGTTTGCGACATCCACCGAGGGGTTGCGTGCCGCTCTTTCCCTGAACTCCGGGTTGAATACCTCCTGGAAGAAGGGGTGGCGGTTGAAGTTGCCCAACTGGTAGAAGATGGGCTTGCCGTTGTAGATCTCGATGCCGCGCAATTCGCCCTCGCCGTGGGAGAAGAACGCATCGGCGCCGTTGTCGATCGCGGTACGGGCGAGTTCCATCAGAAAGTCCGGCGGGTCCCGCGACTCCTCGCCGGCGGACCGGGCATCCGGCGGCACCTGCCAATGGTGCGAGTGGATGTTGGCCACCACAAAGTCCGACAGAAACTTCGCGTCCCTGATCTCCCGGGCGTAGCTTTCCAGTTCCGCCGGGGGAATCTCGTAGGAAAAACCGGCCTTGTCACCGGGAACGTACAGTTCGTTGTAGAGCCTGATGCGGTCGCCGTCGTCGACAAAGGAAAAACGGCTGCTGATGGGGTAGAGGCCCGGAAACATGTACGGGGACGAGGCATGTGCGTGCCGCAGTGCATCGAACGACTCCCGGGAAATGGTCACGATCCGTTGCGGATGCAGCGCGTTGGCCCCTGGAACGCCGGGCGAGTCCTCGCCGGCGGGCCTTGCGTCCCAGAAGGAATTGGTGGTGATCCCCAGGAAGCCGATGCGCCCGTTCGGCGTATCCAGGAACTTCGCGCTCCTGGCTTCAGCCAGGTGCCGTCCCCAACCCGCAGTGACGATTCCCACCCGTTCCATGTGGTGCTGGGTTTCCAGCATCCCGGCGATGCTGAAGTGGGTGGTGTGGTTGTTGGCGAAGTTCATCAGGTCGAAGCCGATCAGGCTCAGGTCGTCGGCGATGACCGGCCGTCCCAGGGCCTGGAACATGCGCGCGTCGTTGTAGGGCGCGATATTGACGGGATCGGCGATGGTCATCTCCAGGTTGCCGAACGCCACATCGGCGCCGCGCAACACGTCGTAGATCGCCTGCACCTCGGGCACCGCAAGATTGGCGGTGGGCCTGATCGCGACCACGTCGCCCACCGCGGCCAGGCTGAACTCTCCGTCGAGCGTCGTTCGAAGATCCCGTTCGGGGTCCACGATCACACGCTGGTAGGGTGGACCCTCCAGGGCTTGCGCCGGTGCGCCCTGCGGAGACTGGGCCGGGGACGGAAGCGGCTGGAGACCCAGGAGCAAAGCCGGGAAAAGGGTTCGCAGCAAACGATAATGACTCATTCCGGTCCTCATTGTTCGTCTCCGGTCAGGAAATCGAGGTCTGTGTACTGCGTACCGCCCTCCTCTGTCCGATACACCGCGTTGTTCTGATTCTCGGTGCAATACCAGTAGCGTATCCGCATCTGCCGGTCCTGATCGTCGACGACTCCGTAGGAATGGCGAACGTGCCAGGGTTCAAGCAATACGGGCGGATCGTAGTGCCAGACGTCGACAGTGAGGTCGCCGTTTTCCTGTTTCTGCCAAATCTCCACGGTTTCCAGCCGGTCACTTTTCTCCAGCATGTTCCTACCGTAAACGCCCGCGGAAATCTGATTGGTGTGCACGATCAATCGGCCGCCGTCCCAGAACCCGATTGAGTCGCCGTGAACGATCGGGTAGGCATTTTCCGGATGGGGATGCCCCCGCCCGTCCGTATACACGCGCCGGGTTTCGTTGTCCGTCTCGTTCATCATCCATGTCTGGCCGGGCGTCACGACAAACTCCCGCAGATACCCCGAACTGAGCCATCGCGGGTAACCCGACGGTGCGCAAACGCTCAGGGGGTCGAATACAACGCCCTCGGCGGCCCGCGTCTGCGCCTCGTCGAAGCGGGCCCGATATTCAGGCGTCAGCTTCGCGGTCGTGGCGATGCCGCGCGGCCCGCCGGTCTCGTAGCCTGGACCGCCGAGCTTGGTATAGATTCCGGACCAGTCCGGCAATGACGCCCATTCCAGGCGATCGCCACCCCCGGCCTGTTCGCGCAAGGTCTCATAATGCGCCCAGGCCGACTCGTACTGCAGCCCCAGCCCGGCCGTTTCGGCCCGCTCTCCTGCAGTCTGCGCCTGAACCGCGCCCACAGACGCCAACGCTACAAGAGCCAATCTTGCAATCCCGAGCCCCATTGGTTTCCTCCCGACTGCGGGTTCCCGACTATCTTAAACGTCCGGCAATTGCCACAAGAGCAATTCTGCGAACATTGGACCTGTTATTCATGCCCAGTTGCGCAAAAGTCAACGCTCCGTTCGAGCGGCTGGACGCGCGTTCGGTATCATTCGCCGGCACAGGAGATCGCAATGAAGAATATAGCGCTGGTTCTATCCGCAGTTCCAATCGCGCTCTGGATGGCCAACAGTGCTGCGCATCACGCCGGGGTGATGTTCGACACCGAGTCCTCGATCACCCTTAGCGGGGTTGTGCGCGAGTTCCAGTTTACCAATCCGCATTCGTGGCTGCTTCTGGACGTGACCAACGACGACGGCTCCGTAACCACCTGGGGCTTAGAGGCCGAGGGTCCGACCACCCTGATGCGCCGGGGCATACGTTTTGGCGACTTCCCGCCCGGGACTCGCCTGACGATTACCGGGTATCCCATGCGTGACGGTACGCCGGCCGGCGAATGGGTCAGCGCCGTCAGGGAGTCGGACGGCGTGGAGTTCTGGGCGCGCCCCCAGGATCGAAATTAACCGGTTTGGCTATGCCGTGCACCGTCACGAACGAGCCGCCTTTCCGATCGCCAACCGACTGCCCGCAATAGCCGAGCGTGTTGTGAGCAGTCGCGCGACGTTCCATTTGCCGCGGCGTTCAGTCTACTCGGGGATATTGAGATACCACTGCGAGCGCTCCAGCGGTGCGCCGGCACAATCCTGCAGGTACAGCGCGCGCCAGTGGTGATCCGGGCGCGTTGTGGTGCTCGATGAATCGCCGATCGTCAGGCAGAGTTCGGAACCCATGAGCTGCACCTGGTTCCCGTCATTGATTTCAAAAGCCTGGAACGGGGGTGCATTCAGATAGGGCTCCACGAGGCCGCACTCCTTCAGCATCAGCGAGTTGTACTCGAGCGCAACGTTCAACCCCATGGCAGTCACGCAAAGATCAAAGGCGGGAAATACGATTTCGCCCTTCCCGTTGTGGACGATTGCATCGTCCGGAGCGAGGACCAGCTTGCAGCTATGCGCGATGAGGGGCATGTCGAGCATTTCGTCGCCGGGCCTGCCGAGGATTTCCAGGCAGTAGCCGGTTTCCACCAGTCCCGCCGGGTCGTCCATCTTCATGTGGTAGGTCTGCTCGGAAGCCGATTCCTGTGACACAACGGGCGTCATCGACAGCATCAGTGCCATCGCAGTCATCGTGGTCGTCCAGAATTTCATGAGCTTTCTCCTCAATCCAGTGCAGAGTTTCCTGCATCCCGATGATGCCCTTACTCCGCCAATGTGTAAACGGTGGGTTCGCAGTCGAGCATGAAGCCCTCATTCACATCCATGCGCCGCCAGTTCTGGGAGGTGCGATAGGGCTCCGTGTAATGCGCGGGGTCATGAAACCACGTCATGTAGACGAGTTCGCTTCCCTCTTCGATAACGAATATCTTCTCGATCATGTAGGCGTCTTCACCGCCGCCGAAGTAGTTGCCGCTCGACGCTTCGATGTACTCCTCGGTCAGGTGCCGCGTCGTGATCGTCAGCACGCCGTCCTCGTATTCGCCGTTGGACCAACCGAGTTTGTTGGGAGCGAAGTACCGGTGCGGTGCCTGTCCGTCCATGTAGATGCGGCGGGTCTCCGCGTTGTATTCGGAGATGATGTAGATCGTATGGCCGATGTCGACGACCTCGTGCGAGTAGACCGTGCCCCGCGCAAGGCGGGGCGCGCCCACCAGGCGGCAGTTCGCCATGTTCTCGACATTGATGTCGAACGCTTCGAAGCGGGCGAGCCCGGCAGCCGTCATCTTCTCGCGGGCCTGCGGGTCGGTCGAGCGCGTAAAGGGCGAACCCCAATTCGTCGACCATACGCCGGTCAGCAACTCGCGTGGAGCGCCGGATGGCTCCGGTTCCGCCGGAAAGGCTGCGCCTCCCGCGCCACGGCCCATGCCTCCTTGCCGCCCCATGCCCCCTGCAGGCGCCATGCCGCCAGCCGCTACCGCCGGTCCGCCCTCGCCGGCGGCGGCAGCGCCTGCCGGTGGACCTCCGATGTTGCCGGTGCGAGTGATCCGGGTGCCGTCGGCCAGAAAGAAGAATTCGAGATTCATTTCCGGTTCGCCTGACGCCAGCGGCGCGCCCGTCGCCACAACCTGGTCACCGACCCGTACGGTCGTGGCATCCCAACCGCCACGGCGCAGGACGGCCGGCGCGGCGGTTTCCACCCTCCACGAGGTCACGGCCCCTGTCTCGTCGGTCACATCGAGCACGAAATAGGCGTGCGGATTCACGAGCCGGACCTCGGAGACGATGCCCGAGATTTCGCGTGCTTCATCGACCGCATACGCCGCGATGCTGTGGTGAGCGAATGTCAACACTGACCAACTCAACAGGTAGCACCAGGCCACTGCTTTCAATAGCGTTCGCATTGGCTTCCTCGCCGATTTCTGCCAGTTGAACATCTTAAACGTCCGGCGATACCCGGACGACAGTACAGGTGAACGGTAGACAGCTAATTCATGCCAATTTACGCAGAATTCACGGCTCGACACGGGGACCCGATCATCGTGCGAGTCGCGATGGGCAGTGAACCGGCCCGGAGTCCAGCCAAATCAGGCTCGGTCTTTTCCGACTATTCGGGCGCCCGTTCGTAAGTCCACGCACCCGAAACGCGGACCTCCGAGATGGCGGTGGCCATCCCATCGCCCTCGGCGGTAAAGACATAGCCCAGGCCGCCGCCGTCCGGCAGGAAGGAGGTCTCGGACTGCGCCGCCAGCGGCGCTCGTCTGCCGTTGCCCCGTTGCAGGAACAGTTGCCCGTCTTCCATCGTGATCCGGATCGTGACGTCGTTCGCCAGGTAAGTGCCGGTGTAGGTTCCGACGTACCGGGCCAGGATCTCGGGGGCGACCTCCATGGATGTCGTAACCCTTCCCGTGACGCCGGTGCTCCAATGTTCGCGGTCCCCGCCCAGGTAGGCCTCCGTGCAGACGGTCTCGAGCATCACGTCGTCGGCGGCGTAATTCATCTGGATGGCCGCGTGCAGGGGTGAATTGAACGCGCCGGGATCCTCGTAGGTCACCTCGATCTCGATACGCCCGAAGCTCGGGCGGCGGAAGCGCTCGGTCATGCGCAGTTGATCGGTGTGCGACACGCCTCCGCTGTTCAGCCAGGTCTTGTCGTTGTAGCCGTTGCTCTCCACCACCAGCGTATCGCCGTCCCAGCGGCCGACGGAGTAGCCCATCCAGGTGCGCAGCGGGTCCTCCTCCAGTTTCCGCCCGTCCATGAAGATCTCCCGGTAGGTGCCGTCGTTGTAGAGCACCGCGATCATCGTCGGGTGCTGCAGTATCCTGCGTAGCCCGTAGGAATTGCCGCCGCTGTTGATGGCGGCCGGTCCGCTGGGCAGGCAGTGGAACCGGGGACTGTCGGCAAAGTAGCGGCTGCCGCGCTCCTCGATCAGCGTATTGACCCACGGCTGGAACTTGCTTCGATCGCCCAGGTCGCCGGTCGACCTGCCGGTGCGCCACAAGCCCGTGAAGTCGGGACGGCCTTCCGCGGTGCGCGGCGTAGGCGCGGACAGGTCCGGAGCACCGTCCGCCGTACGCGGAATGCCCGGCGTGGGCAGCGAAATCCACTGTGCGGACAGGGGCGAGACCAACGCCAGGTAAACCAGAGTTGCGAGCAGTCGTTTCATTTCGTTTTCCCCAGTTGTCGGCGCCGGGAGGCTCCCCCGCTGGAAATCGCGGCGCAGCTTCCCGGGATTGACTGATTTGTAACCGGCCTCTACGGTAATTATACGAAAGCCATTGCCCGCCAGCATGATCATGAGGTGTCGTGAACCCCGTTGACGCATATGCCCTGGGTCTCCGGCAGTTGAGGGCCGTACTGAGGGTCGCCGAAACCGGCAGCATCTCGCGTGGCAGCGCACTCCTGGCGCGTTCCCACTCGGCGACCAGCAAGGCCGTTTCGCAGATCGAAAAACAACTGGGGATCAGGCTGTTCGACCGTGTAAGAGCCGGGATGATACCGACGAGTTACGGCGAAGCCCTGGTCAAGCGCCTGAAGAGCGCCAACCGCGAGTTCGAACGCGCCGGCGCCGAGTACCGGAATCTGCTTGACGACCCGACTCAACGGCAAATCCCGCCGGTGTTCCGGATGGAGATCGGCAACAATCGCCTGGTCGCGTTCATCGCCGTGCACCGCTACCGCGACATACGGCTCGCCGCCGAACGGCTCGACATCACCCCCCACGCCGTGTACCGGTCGCTGAACGAACTCCAGGATCAGCTCAGCTTGCCATTGTTCGAGCGCTCCACGGGTGCGGCACTCCATGCGACGCCCTTCTCCCGGGCACTTAACACTCACGTACGCCTGGCCTTTTCCGAAATTCAACATGCCATTGACGAGATGGCCGGAATGGCGGACGGGATCGTCAGAGGCCGGCTCGCGATCGCCACGCTGCCACCGGTGCGCAATCTCATCGCACCGCGGGCGATAGGCAGACTCCTCAGGTCGCATCCGAGAATCCACGTTGCCACGCTGGAAGGCGACTTTCACTTCATGGAATCGGCGCTGCGTTCGGGCGATATCGACTTCATCATCGGTGTTCGTCATGTCGTCCCGGACCACCCAGACCTGATTTTGCATCCCATCATGGATGCCGAGGCTCGCGTTCTGGTGCGGGCGGGGCACCCGCTGTGCCGGCGCCGATCTGTGACCGCACATGAACTTGCGGCCGCGAAATGGATTATGCCGCCGGCAGACACGCCCGTTGCCGAGTGGTTCCAGACTTACTTCAGCGCGCGAGGTCTCGATCCGCCCAGCGACTGCGTGGACTCGACAAGTTCCCAGATCGTGGACGCATTACTGCTGGAAAGCGATCGCCTCGCCATCTCTTCGGAATACGATGCACAGCGACGCTCGGAGCTGTCTGAAATCGTTTCGCTGGCGGCTGACGACATTGAAGAATACAGCCGCACAACCATGGGGAAACTGCAGATCATCATGCGCGCGAACACGACGATGTCTCCGCCGGCAAAGCTGTTTTACGAGCAGTTGATCGGCGTGGTGCGTGAAATCGAGAGGACCGGACGAACCACCGACCGAACCGAAGAACAGGCGCCGGAGCGCGAACGCCGCATAGTGAAACGCGTGAAATAGTCATGGGGCAAACAACACGACCTGTCTTGATCGGATTGGCGTCAACGTGAGGCGACGTGAACCCCGTTGACGCAACTGCCCTGAGTCTCCGACAGTTGAGGGCCGTTCTGAGTGTCGCCGAAACCGGCAGCATTTCGCATGCCAGCGCGCACCTGGCGCGTTCCCACTCGGCAACCAGCAAGGCCGTTTCGCAGATCGAAAAACAACTGGGGATCAGGCTGTTCGACCGTGTAACCGCCGGCATGATACCGACGAGTTACGGCGAAGCCCTGGTCAAGCGCCTGAAGAGTGCCAACCGCGAGTTCGAGCGCGCCGGCGCCGAGTACCGGAATCTGCCCGGTGATCCGAATCAACGGCAAAACCCGCCGGTCTTTCGGATGGAGATCGGCAACAATCGGCTGATCGCGTTCATCGCCGTACACCGCTTTCGCGACATCCGGTTCGCAGCCGACCGTCTCGACATTGCCCCGCACGCAGTGTACCGGGCGCTGAACGAACTCCAGGATCAGCTCAATTTGCCATTGTTCGAGCGCTCCACGGGTGGAACACTCGAGGCGACACCCTTCTCGCGGGTGCTGAACACTCACGTACGCCTGGCCTTTTCCGAGATTCAACATGCCGTTGACGAGATGGCCGGAATGGCGGACGGGATCGTCAGAGGCCGGCTCGCGATCGCCACGCTCCCTCCGGTCCGCAATCTCATCGCACCGCGGGCGATAAGCAGACTCCTCAAATCGCATCCGAGGATCCGGGTAGCCACGCTGGAAGGCGACCTCCACGTCATGGAATCGGCGCTGCGTTCGGGCGATCTCGATTTCGTCATCGGTGTTCGCTACCTGGCCTCGGACCACCCGGATCTGATCCTGCATCCCATCATGGATGCCGAGGCCCGGATTCTCGCGCGGGCGGGGCACCCGCTGGGCCGGGTCCAATCGGTGACAGCCGAGGATCTTGCGGCCGCAAAATGGATTCTGCCGCCGATGGACACGCCGATTGCGGAGTGGTTCCGGTCTTACTTCAACGCTCGCGGTCTCGAGCCGCCGAGCGACTGGGTGGAGTCGGGAAGTTCCCAGGTCGTGGATGGGGTGCTTCTGGAAAGCGACCGTCTCGCCCTCTCTTCCGTATACGATGCTCAACGTCGTTCGGAACTGTCCGCAATCGTCCCGCTGGCGGCCAGGGACATCGAACAATTCAGCCGCACGACGGTGCCGAAAGTCCAGATCATCATGCGCGCGAACACGACGATGTCTCCGGCGGCGAAATTGTTCTACGAGCAATTGATCGGCGTGGTTCGTGATATCGAGAAGACCGGACGAACCACCAGACAAACCAGGGAACGGGCGCCGGAGCGCGAACGACGCATCGTGAAGCGCGTGAAGTAGTCTTTCTGCGCCGCAACGGGAATGGACAATGAGACGATCGATCATCTCGTCGGGCCGCGGTAGCCGTCTTTCCGGCCGGTTCCGTTGCCGCCTCCCCGCGATGGTGGCGGCCCTTGCCGCGTGCTGGATCACCGGGCCGCACGCCCAGCCGGCACCTGACACCCCCGGGCTTGAAACCATTCAGATCCGACCGAATGTCCACGTGATCTTTGGCGCCGGCGGCAACATCACCGTGCACGTGGGAGAAGACGCAGCCATCCTTGTCGACACCGGCTCCGCGGACATGGCGGACAAGGTCCTGGCCGCGGTGAGGGCCATCACCGACCGGCCGATCGGGCTGATCATCAACACCAGTGCCGATGCCGACCACGCCGGCGGCAACCATGCGCTGGCGAGCACGGGCATCCCGGTCGCGGGCGCTCCCTTTGGCGCCGCCCCCTACGCAAACGTTCTTGCGCACGAGAACGTGCTGCTGCGCATGGCCGACGAGGGCGTGCTGCCCTACGAGGACTGGCCGAACGAGACGTACACGTCCAGGGTGAGAACGATGTACATCAACGACGACGGCATCGTCGTCATGCGCCAGACCGGCGCCCACTCCGATGGCGACAGCATGGTGCATTTTCGCCGCGCCGACGTGATCGCCACCGGCGACATCCTGGACCTGCACCAGTTCCCGGTGATCGATCCGGCCAGGGGCGGCAGCATCCAGGGCGAACTGGCGGCGCTCAACCACCTGCTGGAGATCACGATTCCCGCGATGCCCCTGGTCCTGAAACCGGGGCGGACGCTGCTCGTGCCCGGGAACGGATACATTGCCGACTACGCCGAGCTGGTGGAATACCAGAACATGGTCACGATCATCCATGACAGGATCAAGGATCTCGTCGAAAAGGAGATGAGTCTTGAGGAGGTGCAGGCCGCCAATCCCACACAGGGCTATCGCGAGCGGTATGGATCCGACACGGGCCCCTGGACGACCGGGATGTTTGTCGAGGCCATCTACAATGGCCTGAAGAATCCGCCGGTGGTTGAGTGAGCATGCGCCGATTCCATCGCATGGGATGGCCCGGCCGCTCTCGGGTCCAGGCACGATGGCGACAACTGGCTGGCAGATTTCGTGCCGGAACCGCCTTGCCGACGCGAAGTGAACCCATCTCGAAGACCGCTGGCGCGTTGCTCGCCTTGTTGACACCCATACTCGCTTCCGGCGCTTTCGCCCAGTTTCCACCGACTGAGCCCGGCCCCGCGGGACCCGCTCGTCAGATCGCCCCAATCGACCTCACGGGCCAGTGGGTCGCGATCATCTCCGAGGACTGGCGCTGGAGAATGGTCACCCCGGCCCGGGGCGACTTTCCCAGCATTCCGATGAATTTTGAGGCCCAACTCCTGGCCGAGGCCTGGGACCCGACCGCCGACGAGGCGGCGGGCGAGGCCTGCAAGGCCTACGGCGCGCCGGGCCTCATGCGCGGGCCGACGCGGCTGCGCATCGCCTGGCTGGACGACAGCACGCTGCAGCTCGAGTCCGACTACGGCATGCAGACGCGGCTGTTTCACTTCGACGGCGCGCCCGAAGAAGGCGCAAACACCTGGCAGGGCACATCGACGGCCGAATGGATCATGGCCGGCGCATCCGGCTTCGGATCGATGAAGTCCGTCACCGCCCGGCTGCGGCCCGGGTACCTGCGCAAGAACGGCGTGCCCTACAGCGACAGCACGGTCTTCACGGAGTACTGGGACGTTCACGTCCAGGACAACGGCGACCAATACCTGGTCGTGACCAACACGGTGGAGGACCCGGTCTATCTGCAGCTCCCGTGGATCACGGCCATCCACTTCAGGAAGGAAGATGATGTCAGCAAGTGGGACCCGACGCCCTGCGACGCGAGGTTCTGACACCCTCAGGAGGCAACGCTTGTGACTCGAACAACTCTCATGACGGCCCTGACTACCTGTTGCGCGCTGCTGATCGCGGCCGTTCCCTCCAGTGCCCAGGTCCAGCTCACGGGCACGTACGAAGACCGCCTTTACGAGGACTACATCGAGCGCGGTCCCGGTTCGGACCTGGGCGATTTCACCGGGATGCCGATGACCGACGAGGCCAGGGCCAAGGCGCTGAGCTACACGTCGAACATGCCCATGACCATCGAGCGGCAGTGCCTCTCGCAGGCGCCCTGGGTCGGGCTCTACCGGCCCCGGCTCTACCGGATCTGGAGCATCAACGACGAAACCAGCGGCAACGTCATCGCCTGGGTGGTGGCCGGCAACTACCTCAGGGATACGATCACGATCTGGATGGACGGGCGCGAGCACCCGTCGGAGAACGCCTGGCACCCGTCGGGCGGATTCGCCACCGGCAAGTGGGAAGGCAATACGCTGACCGTGCGCATGACGCATGTGAAGACGGCCTGGATCAGGCGCGGCAACGGCATTCCCGGCAGCGACCGGACCACGTTCACGGTACACCTCACCCGCCACGACGACCTGCTGACCGTCACGGTGATCCAGGAGGACCCGATCTACCTGAGCGAGCCCCACGTCGTGAGCCGGGTCTGGCAGTACGAGCCCAACGGGCGGCAAGGCCCGGAGCGGACGCAGTGCAATACGGCGAACGAGATCCCGTATCTCGAAGATAGCGGACTCGTGCCCCACTACCTGCCGGGAGAAAATCCGGAAGAGGACTTCATGGTCCGCACCTACAACATCCCGAAGGAAGCTGCGATGGGGTATGCGCACACGCTGTATCCGGAGTACCGCAACACGATCCGGGACAGCTACAGGCCGCCGGCCTCGTGCGGCCGCTATTGCTGCGGCTGGATCGAGCGGCAGGGCCTGCCGGGGGGCGCGCCGAACCTGACCTGCAACGACGGAGGTTTTGCCGAACTCGGCCCGCGCGGACGCCGGCTGATCGAGGAGGCAACCGAATGAGAACGATTTTCCCGATATTTGCCGCGTCTGGCAGCGGTCCGTGGCGCAGGATTTTGGTTCAGGCGCTTTCCCTCGCAGCCGCCGGGCCGGGCCGCAGTCCGTGGCGCATGTTTTCGATTCGGGCGTTTTACCTGACAGTCACCGCGCTCGCGATGGGCACGAAGGCCTGGGGCCATCATTCCTTCGCCGCGGTCTACCTTGAGAACCAGGAGGTCACCATCGAAGGCCGCCTCGTGCAGTTCCTGTGGCGCAATCCGCATACACTGGTGCACGTCATGGTCGAGCAGGAAGACGGCTCGAACGTGCGCTACGTGGTCGAATGGGGATCGGCGACCCAACTCGGCGCCACCGGGGTGACTCAGGCAACGCTGCGGCCCGGCGACTACGTGGTGATCAACGGCAACCCCGGCCGCAACGTGGAGGACAACCGGGTGCGCCTGCTCAACTTCCTCAGGCCCTCCGACGGCCTGACCTGGGGTCTTCGCCCCGACGAGGTCTTCGACTGAGGTCCGGCAATCTCGGTGGATGGCGTTTGCAGGTAAAATTGGACGAAACAACCAACCGATCCATGAATTAACTGGCATGAGACCGATCTTCACGCTGACCGCAGCCGCGCTCCTTCCCCTCGCCGGGCTTGCCCACCATTCGACCGGCGGATTCTACGACACGGGCACGACGATCGAACTCACGGGAACCGTGACGGAAGTCTTCTGGCGCAACCCTCACGTGGGTCTGACGATCGAAGTGGAAAACGATGCCGGCGCGACGGAGCTATGGGAGATCGAGGCCGGCGCCTGGAACACCGGGCAGCGGCGCGGAGTCACATCGGAGACCGTCGCCATCGGCGACGAGATCAGGATCGCCGGCAACCCTGCTACCCGCGGTGTGAAGGCCATCTGGACAAGCCACATGCAGGTACCGAGTGGCGAAGAGTTCACGATTTCCGACCGCGCCTATCCGCCTCGGTGGAGCGAACCGTCATCGGCGCCGTCTGAAGTCTCCGCCGGCGCTGCCGTGGCGGAGGCAGAAGCCGCGGAAGGGATATTCCGGGTCTGGAGTTCCGTACGCGGGTTTGGCGGTGGAATCGAGCCGCCCGTACTCACGGCGGAGGCACAGGCACTGAAGGACAGGTGGGATCAGGCCGTGGACGATCCGGGACTGCGCTGCGAAGCGCCGGGGATGCCCAACGCGATCCTCAATCCCTTTCCGATTCAGTTCGTCGAAGAGGGTGACCGCATCCGTCTGCTGATCGAGGAGTGGGACGGCGATCGGGTGATCTACATGGATCCGGCGACGACACCGGCGGACCCGCCCGTCGATCGTCTCGGCCACTCGGTCGGGCGCTGGGACGGCAACACGCTGGTGGTCGAAATCGACCACGTGTCATGGCCTTACCTCGATGCGCAGGGTACGCCCATGAGCGATGCCGTGACCATGGTCGAGCGATTCACGCCAAGCGATGACGAAACGCGCATGACTTACGAGGTCACCGTCACCGATCCCGTGTACCTGACCGCACCCGCCGTATGGCGAAGATCCTACGCCTGGGTGCCGGGCGCCGAAGTCAAGCCCTTCGACTGCGCGCATCGGGACACGGGCCGGAGCGTCTACGAAAACTGACTGGTCACGGGCACCGCTTCACCGCAATCAGCGGTGCGATCAACCCAACATTACATGGTGGCCAAATTAGCCTACAAGGCGCAGAATCGGATACTTGCGGCTACCGCCGAGAGGCCGACCCGGACAGAAACGCCGCGATACGCTCCGCAAGCGCCTCGCCCTCCGCTTCGATTTCGCACTCCCAGATGACCAGCACGCTCCATCCCATTTCCACGAGGCTGGGAGACGGCAGGCAATGTCCCTGCCTTCAGTCATCGAACTTTCTCTTTAGCCATTTCAGTGCCTTCCGCTGGTCTGAAACACTTGCCCGCCGAATTTGCGCCAGCAACCATGCCCAACTAGGCGGTTCCGCGACGATGTTCTTTGCGCCCTGATTGCACGCGGCGCACAGCGCTCGGAGGTTTGTGAGAACATCCATCCCTCCGTGGCTTCTGTCGACGATGTGCCCGACATGCAGCCTGATCGTTCGCCCCGGGTTCACAGGGTCGTCGTCGCCCGACCCTGCCCCGCACATTTGACACGTGTAGCCGTTGCGCTCCAACACCTGCGCCCGCAACCGCCCGGATATCGGCTTGCTGAACACATAGCCGGGTTCGGCAACCTTCTCGCATACATATTCACCGGGCCTCAAATCGCTACGGTCATTGTGAGAGCAAATTTGCCAGCCTTCTGCGCGAAGGTCGCGCAATCGCCTTGCCCACTCGGTCACTTGCGGCCCTGCGGTATCCTGCAGTTCTCTGGCCGTCACCACTTCACCTACCCGTGTTCGGAGAAAGTCCGCAATTCGAGCCTTCGATCCTGGTTTTCTAGGCATGCTGGATCAAGGTGCGTCCAACAAACTCCGCATAGGCGGGCGGGATTGCCTCGTTTAGTTCACGCTTCGTCATCCAATCGATGCCCATCGCATCGCTAGCGGCGGCGACCGTGCAGTTTCCGCCACCGGTAACCTGTACGTAATCGCGCCACTCGCACGTCTTGCCATAGTGCGACTTACGCTTATCGTGAGTATGCACTTTCGGGTGCCTGCCGTGTGGGGGCGTAAGAATGGGGAAATTGGTTTCGAACAGACGATGCCGTAGCACACGTAAATTGGCAAACATGGTACCGCACAGAACAATGTAATTTATCAGCGGAGCGCCGTCTACGTTTTCGATAACGTACGGTTTGCCAGTCGATTCAAGCATGTCGCGCACCGGCTCAATCAGGCGCGGCCACTCATGCGCGTTTCCGTTGCGCGCTGCCAGATCCGAATACGCTTGGCATGGCGGCGATGCGTGGATGGCGTCGAACATCGCGATGAACGACTGATCGAGTTTCATCGCGTCTCGGCGGTGAAATTCAAAAGGGTAGCGTGGCTGGTGGTCTACATCCACGCCCACCACATCGAACCCGGCCCTGTGGTAGCCGACTGCGGCCCCACCTGCGCAGCAGAACAGATCCAACAGTTTCGGCCGCGAGACCATCAGCCACGTTCCCCGCCATCCAATCCGTGCTCACAGACGGGTGCTTGGTACGGCACGAACTTCCAGCCGAACACGGAAGTTTGCCCGACCGTGCCATATCCGCTCAATTCCTTGCGCTGATTATTCGTCATGCTGCGCACGCAGCCTCCGAAGCAAGCTGAGTTAATGATCATCACGAATCTCCCCGTTGGGGCATGGTCGCCAGATCAAACGGAAGCTGAATGTCTCGAGCGCGGTGGCGCTCAAGGAATTCGATCAGCGCCTGGCGGCCGATCCAAGCCCTCGAAACCCGGGCTTTTTCCGCCAGCGCGGCGACCTCACGGTACTCCTCGGGAGAAAGGTTTAACGAAATGCGGTGTTTGGATGTCACTTTCAATGCTCTACAGTGGCCCGGCGGCACGCATGGTGCCGCATACAGGCGCATTATCCCGCACTCTGCGAATCCTGGTCAATGCCTACGCCTCCGCAACCGAATCGGACAGGAACGCCTCGATGCGCTTCGCGAGCCCCTCACCTTCCCGTTGGATTTCGCATTCCCAGATGACCAGCACGCTCCATCCCATTTCCACGAGGCTGGCCTGGCTCTCGGCGTCGCGGACCACGTTCCGCTCGAACTTGGCTACCCAGAAGTCGCGGTTCGATTCCGGCACGCGGGCCTTCTTGCAGGCGGGGTCCGAGTGCTGGTGCCAAAAGCATCCGTGCACGAAAATCGCCTTGCGCCGGCCCGGAAACACCAGGTCGGGCGTGCCGGGAAGTTTCTTGTAGTGCAGTCGGTAGCGGTAGCCCATGGCGTGCGTCATCCGCCGCACGATCATTTCCGGCTTCATCCCCTTCGAGCGGATGCGCGACATGATTTCGCTGCGGCGCTCCTTGCTTACGGTGTCGATCATCGGTCGCTTCCTGCGGTTTCGTCCAGGAGGCGCTCAAAGTCTTGCGGCGTCAAGCCAATCTCCAACGCTTCGCGCTACGTGCCATGCGAGCACAGGGGGAACCGCATTGCTGATCTGCCGCTCCGTCTCCCGCATTCCACCGGAAAATGAGAAGTCATCGGGGAACGATTGCAAGCGGGCTGCTTCCCTGAGCGAGATACGGCGAGGAAGCGAATAGTGCCACTGGATGTTTCCGTGATGCTCTGCGCGAATTGTGGTCGCGGGCTCATCGCGTCTCAAGTGGCGATTCCCTTGCTCCGGACTGACTGCCGCCTTGCTCCATACGTGGCTTATGGCCGCATGCTCTGGCACGCCCTCCAGATCACTCAGGGCTTCGCCAGTAGTTATCTGGTATGACTCCTGCTCTGGTGGCTCAAATTGCTCGTCGCTATCCACGCCGACGATAAACAGCCGCTTACGGCGCTGCGGGACGCCGTAATCGGATGCGGTCAAAACATGCTCGGTGATTCGGTAGCCCGCCAAGGCGCCGAAATCGGCCGTCATTTGCTCGTAGAACGTACGACGACTGTACAATCCAGGCACGTTCTCCGCGACGAACACACGCGGCTCAAGCTGTCGTATAGCCTCGATCATCACCTTGTACAATATCGTTCGCTCGCCGTTCTCCGCCGACCCCCTACCGTTGATCGACACATCTTGGCAGGGAAACCCTCCGATCACCACGTCGGCGCTGGCCGGCAAAGTGTCGAATACCTCACTGACGCATCCGGTATGTATCTTGTGGCGGAGATTTAGCTCGTAAGTCTCGCAAGCGCGTTTGTTGAAATCGTTCGCCCAGACGACCTCGAATGGCAACCGGTCGAAATGCCGGGAACCGAACTCGAATCCACCGATAAACCCCAGATCCATACCGCCACACCCGGAAAACATTGAGACAACCGAGTACTGCTCGATTTCACTTCCCGCCAGCAGGCTCGCTATCTTTTGCATTGTCGCGGGTATGTGTTGAATCCCGGGTTCGTTCATGCCGTGTCTCCATTTACGAGTTAACGATGCGAAATCTGCCGATTGTCCACGCCCGCAGCGGTTTCAAGCACGCAGCCCAACGCATGCTGCTTACTCTTGTTATGAAAGGCGCAGAACTCGTCGGCATACCGCGACAGGCGATTGACACAGACTTGGCGGTAGAAATCGATAATCCCCCGCATCAGAATCTCCCAATAACTCTCAACTCCGTTAGGTGGACCTATAAACCGAACGCCGGTCATCTCGTCCCGGCACATAGCTGCAGCGAACTGGTACGCCTTCCACCTGATAGTTTTGGATGCAAGCTGCCACCTTCGATCCGCGTTATCTGCTTTGGCGAATTTCAATTATCCGAAAATATCTTGTTGACGGTGTACTAGTGGTTTTCAATGTCATGGCGAAGCACCCCTTCGCGGTCCGGTGGCAAGATCAAGCGGAAACTGTATGTCGCGGGCGCGGTGGCGTTCGAGAAACTCGATCAGGGCCCGCCGGCCGACCCATGCGCGCGAAACGCCTGCCCTTTCAGCCAGCGCGGCGACCTCGCGATATTCTTCGGGAGAAAGGTTCAGTGAAATCCGGTACTTGGACGGCATTTCCGAATGCTCCATAGTGCCGCATCCGTACACGACGTGCTGCACCTAATCGCACTATCTCACACTATTGGAACGATATCAAATCCTAACATCCGCGACTCTATCGGAAAGCAACGCCGACCACGCAAAGGAGCTACGATTACTCAGTGTGACGCATCCAAATCAGCCGCGCCATTGCGCGATCCTTCCGACGATCTGGTTGTCATCAATTACCCGGTTTGCCCGAACATCCGCCATCCCTCTCGCGACCATTCGATCAAACAACACTGCTCTCATGATCTCTTCATAAGAGGAATCATCCGGCTGGACTTCCACTACCGCGATTGTCCGTTCTTTGGGTTTGAGCATTCTCAGTCCCTCCAAATCAACCTAAAAATTCGCACCCAATCTTGCGGTACGTGGGTCCGTTAACCACTCATTTCACAATGACTGAAACTCAGCGGGGATGATCCACCCGGCAGGGCGTCGGGTCCCAGCCGCTGTCGTCGTCCACCTGCCTGAAGTGGTTCGTGACCGCGTAGGGCCGCGTCAGGTTGGCGGGGTCCGTGACGATGCTGGTGATGACCATCCAGCGGTCGCCGTCGGGCTCGGTGAAGACGTCGAAGTGCTCCTCAAGCACGGCGTCGCCGCTGTAGGGCACGCCGTTCTTGCGCAGGTAGCCCGGCAGCATGCTGGTGGTGGTGACCTTGAGGTACCGAGCATCCTCGGCGCCGGACTGGCTAACCCAGGACGCCGCCGAGTGGCCCTGCCACGAGGGCGGCCCGGCTTCGGTCTCGTCGAAGTGCAGCAGGCGGGTCTGGGTACCGGAGTCGATGTCGATCTGCAGGGTTTCGTCGTCGGCCCACTGGATGTGCAGCCGCCCCGGCAGGCGCATGATGGCGGCGGCGCCGTAACTGCGGCATTCGTTGCCGGCATCGTCGCCGGGGTTCCAGGCGTCGGCGAACTCGCGGGCCTCGCCGGTCAACGGCAGCATGCTGTAGTTGTCATTCGGCGGCATCAGCATGCGCAGGTGCCAGTATTCGCTGACCACGGAAACCCAGTACCCCGTCAGGTCCTGTGCGACGGCTTCGCGGCCGCTGCGGGGGTCGGGCGGAGGCGGAGGCCGGTCGAAGAACTGGGCAAGCGCATCGCCCGCACCGCCCAGCGCCAGGGTCAGGACGAGCAGGCGAATGGCACCTTGCGTCGCGCGGTCGCGGCGGCGGTTCACGATTGCAGCGACCCGGCAACCGCCGGTCGGCGGCCACCGGACGAAGGCCCGTTGCAAAGAGCCACCCTGCGAGCGACCGGACATGGCCCGCTAGCGGACCCGGCCGCGCCAGGACCACCCGTCGCTGGGGCGCGTAACCTCGCGCAACAGCAGCCTGTTGTAGCCGGAATCCCGCGGCGGAAGGCCGCTGGCCACGATCTGCTGACCGGGCAGCAACGTCGTTCGGGTCAGCCGTTCCTCGGACAACTGGTTGATGGATGCCCACTCCAGCACCCAGGTCTCCACGCTCCCGTCGGCGCCGGTGACATCGACGCGAAGAAACGAATGCGGGTTGCGCCACACAAGTTCCTTGACCACCCCCTGGATCTCGATGGGATCGGAATCTTCGTCGTACGTGGCCTGGAACGAATGATGCGTCCAGCCGGCGCTCGCAACCTCCAGCGCGGCAGCACCGGCGAGCAGTGTCCACACGTGCTGTTGCGTCATCGAATCTCTCCTCGGCTATCTCGCCAGGCTGTCGTAGGCAGCCCCGACGAACATGTCGGTGGTCCAGTCCCCGCTGTCGCTGCCATAGCGGGCGTCGTATCCCCACGTGGGCCCGGCGGCGATGATCGCCTCCCGCGACATCCCGCTGTCGATCATCGCCTGGATCCGGTCGCGGATCACGCCCACCATGTCGCGATAGTAGGCGACTTCCGCGTAGTCGGCGATGCGTCCCCGTCCGGGCACCACGAGCGTGCCGCCGGCGGAGTTCTCCGCCGGCGCAACGATGCTGATCAGGTAGTTCAGCGCATCCACAAGCGCCTGGATGCCACCGCCCGTATCCGGGTCGATCCGCGGGAAGCGGGTCAGGTCGAGCAGATCGCCGGCGCTGACCACGTCGGACTTTCGAAACAGCACCACGCTGTTGGAATCGCTGGTGCCCGGCCGATGAGTGATGACCACGGGTTCGTCGTTGAAGTGCAGCCGCTTCCATGAGGTCGAATAGGTATTGTCCGGCCATCCGCCCTCCGGCAGGGGCTCGCCGCCGTCGGGAGGCACGATCATTCGGGCAAAGACGTTGAGATAGGCGATGACCGACGCCTTGTCCCTGCCCAGCGCACCCTGGGGACCCTGGGCGTAAGTCTCGGCTCGCCAGGGAACCTGTTCCCCGGCCGCGGCGATGACCTCGTTGCCGCCGGTGTGCTCCCGGGTGTGCGTGGTATTGACGATGTACCGGATCGGGCCGTCGGAGATGGTGCGGATGGCCTCGAGCACCGCCTCGCTCATCGACTCGACCCCTGTATCCACCACCAGCACGCCGTCCTCGCCAGCCTGCACGGTGATGTTGGCGCCGGCGCCGAAAAGGGCGTACACATTGCCCTGGACCGGCAGCACCTGGATTTCACCCGGTTCCGGCCCTCCCTCCAGTTCGACGCCCCATATGGGTTGGGGCCCGATCTCTTCCCCCTGCGGGCGCGTGAACGGCGCGGCAGGGTCTGCGCCCGCCGGGTTGGTCTCCATGGCCGCCAGGTCGTCGACGTACTCGGGCAACATCGTGCTCGCGCCGCCGAGCTTCGCCTCGTAGGGCGTTTCGAACTCGTCGACCCGGTCCGGGTCCAGCCCGGGCAGCGGACTCTGCCCCGGTAGGAAATGGGATACCGAACCGCGGGGCACGACGGTTTCCGTCGCCTCCTCGCAGGGGTATGGGGCCATGGGACGCTCGGGAGAGTCCACCCACATGTTGGCACTGCGAATATAGGGCTCCGCCAGATAAATGGGGTCGTACATGATCGCGGTGGCCTGAAGATAGTCGCCGATGCGCCGCCATCGCGTGCGCACCGTCGTGCGGTCGCTGCGCATCAAGCCCGTGCGCCGGATATAGGCCTCCTTGAGGTGGGTGGTGGTGGTGACCAGGACATCGCCATCCCACTCGCCCGTGGTGAACCCGCTCCACGTGTGCGGGGCGTTGGCCGGCGGATGGGGACGGCCGTCCAGCCAGATGAAGGTTTCCTGTTGCTCCATCTGAATGTGTCCGCGATAGGCGATGATCTCTTGCGTGGCCCGGTCGACGATCGGCAGGAAACGGATCTGGGAAAGCGGGCCGTCCAAAGAGTAGTCCCACGCGTGGGGCCGGCACACCCATTCGGCCGTGTCGAATTCCTCGGCGGACCAGCTATGGGCGCGCCTGCGCCCATCGACGCTCAGTGGAATACCGGCCGCATCGCCGGTGTCCCCGCTGCCATCCTGGTCTCGGGGCAGCGGAACCCACATGCCGGTGAGATCCATCTGCGCAACGGCCGGTGCAGTTCCGAGCGCCAGAAACAGCATCCAGACGGGCAGCGGTGCGTTTTCCCTTCTCAACATGACAGGTGGGGTCAGCTAATGAATATCCTTGCCCGCTATGCAATTTGTACGGTGACCGGCGATCCGGATTCTGACATCTCGCAGCATAAGCATCTCGGAATATGAATATTATTGCTGAAAGAAGTGTTGAGGATTGCACTGGTCTCCATGAAAAAATCGCAATTTTACTCTTGCTGCCCGTGGCAAGAGCCCTGCGGCATGGGCCGGAAGACCGGGTGGCCGAAGACGACGATCGACCGGCGATGCATCCTCGTCGAATCGTTGTAGTAAACTCTGCCGCCACACGGGTGGGCATACCGCAGGGATCATAATGCATTGCTCGAACATCGGATTCGCGGCCGCCGAAGCTGAAGTGCCGGGACACACCGAGTCGCAGTCCGTTGTAGACTACCTGGCGGGCCGCACCCTACACTGAAATCAGACTGACAAGGAGAATCCAGATGCGATCTCTAATGCTTCTCACCATGCTGCTGGCAGCGCCCGTCACATTCGCCCAGTTCGGCGACCCTCCCAACGAATTGGAGCAGGCCGTGATGGACGCCATGCAGAGCGAGATCAGAACCGCGGAAGAGCGTGCGCGAGACCGCAACCGCCAACCCGCGCAGGTGCTCGATTTCTTCCGGCTCGAACCCGACATGACGGTGATCGAGCTGCTCCCGTTCAGAGGCTGGTACACGAAAATCCTGGCGCCGGTCCTGAACGAAGCCGGTATGCTCTACGTGACGCATCCCGCGCCGACGTTTTACAGCGCCCCCTTCAACGGCGTGACGGATCTGCCGGGCATGGAAGACGTGGAAGCGCTCGGCTGGGGCGCCGCCGCCGACCCGGACGGCTCGCCATGGATCGCGTCGGGTCCCTGGGACGTCGAGCCCGTGGACATGGTGCTGACGTTCCGCAACTATCACAATTTCGATTACGGTGCGCGTATGGCCATCAACAAGTCGTCGTTCGACGCGCTGAAGCCGGGCGGACTGTATGGCATCGTCGACCACACGCGCCGGCACATGGAGCCCGACAACTCGGAGAACGGCCGGCGCGTGGATCCCGTGCTCGTCATCAAGGAAGTCCAGGATTCCGGTTTCGTGTTGGTCGACTACAGCACGCTGCTGCGGCGGCCCGATGACGAACTGCGGTACGAGGTCGGCCGGCGTACGGTGACGGGAAACACGGACCGCTTCGCGCTGCTGTTCATGAAACCGGAGTAATCCGCCCGCAGCGGACGGATTGCCGCGATCGGGGGCTTCCAGCAACTTCTGAGAAACGCCGCGATGAGCACGTGCATCGCAATCATCTTTTTCAGGATCATTCCGATTGCCGGTTCCCGCGCTAGCGAAAATCCCTCGACTGCGTCGGCAGTTCTCCCAGCAGCCCGCTGTGATCGCTGAGCTGCCTGGCGACGATGTGCACCACGGCGCCCTCCCTTTGGACCTCGCCATGGACGCCCAGCAAGGTCGCGCCCAACAGAACCTGCCGCTGGCGTTCGGCTACCCGCTCCCAAACCACCAGGTTCAGATACCCCGTCTCGTCCTCTATGGTCACGAAGATGACGCCGGAGGCGCTGGAGGGCCGTTGGCGCGCGATCACCAGGCCCGCGGCATGAACGGCGGCGCCATTGGGGAACTGCAGCACGTCGGCGGCGGGCTGCAAACCCACCGAGGTCAGCCGGTCCCTGAGCAACGCCAGGGGATGACGGCGCAGACTCAGACCCAGATGCCGGTAATCGGCCAGGACTTCCTGACCTTCCGTCGGCGCCTTCAGCATGGGAATGCCCTCGGCGATGCGGGGCTGGCCGAGCAGCGGCGTCGGTTTCTCCACGCCGGCAGCATCCCAGTGGGCGCGGTGGCGGTTGCTTGCCAGCGATTCCAGTGCCCCGGCGCCGGCCAGCACGTCCAGCTCATGGTTGCCGAGCTGCGCCCGTTCCGCCAGTTCCGGCACGGATCCGAAGGCATTGCCGGGTTGAGAATCCCCGGACCGGGCACCGCTGTGCCGAACATTCCCGAACCGGGCGTTCACCAGCCGCCCGGCGGCATGCTCCGCCAGGCCCTTGACCCGGTTCAACCCCAGCCGCAGCACCGGCCGGCCGGTTGCATCGCGCTCCAGCGTCGACTCCCAGTCGCTGCGATTGACGTCCACCGGCCGGACTTCCACCCCATGCTCCCGGGCGCAACGCACCAATTGGGCCGGGGCATAGAAACCCATGGGCTGGCTGTTGAGCAACGCGCAGAAGAAAACCGCCGGCTCATGACACTTGAGCCAAGCGGAGACATACGCCAGCAACGCGAAGCTCGCGGCATGGGACTCCGGGAAGCCGTAGTCTCCGAAGCCCTTGATCTGGTTGAAGATCCGTTCGGCGAATTCCGGCGAATAACCGCGCTCGGCCATACCGGTCTTCAGGCGGCTTTCAAAGCCTTCCAGCCCGCCCCGCCGTTTCCAGGCCGCCATGGCCCGGCGCAGCCGATCCGCCTCGCCCGGCGTAAAACCCGCCGCCACCATGGCGATCTGCATGACCTGTTCCTGGAAGATGGGGACTCCCAGCGTCCGCTCCAGAACCCGCTCGACCTCGGGGCTGGGATAGGAGACGGGATCCTCGCCGTTGCGCCGCCTGAGATAGGGATGCACCATGTCGCCCTGGATGGGCCCCGGCCTGACGATCGCCACCTCGATCACCAGGTCGTAATAGCACCGGGGCCTCAAGCGCGGCAGCATGACCATCTGCGCGCGGGATTCGATCTGGAACACCCCCACCGTATCGGCCTCGCAGATCATGTCGTAGACCGCCGGATCCTCCGCGGGGAGGCTGGCCATGGTGTACTCGCGGCCGTAAAAACCGCGGATCAGCTCGAAGCTGCGGCGAATCGCGCTCAACATGCCAAGGCCAAGCACGTCCACCTTGAGCAACCCCAGGTCCTCCAGATCGTCCTTGTCCCACTGGATGACCGTGCGATCCTCCATGGCCGCGTTTTCGATGGGCGCCAGTTGACTCAGCGGCCCCTGGGAAATGACGAATCCCCCCACATGCTGGGAAAGGTGGCGCGGGAACCCCACCAGTTCCGCCACCAGTCCCATTAGACGCCGTATGACGGGCGCCTTCGGGTCGAATCCCGCATCGCGGATCTGCTGCGCGGCGACCTTCTTCCCGTCCCACCACTGCACCGATTTGGCCAGAGCGCCAATCTGCATCTCTTCCATCCCCAGAGCCTTGCCCACATCCCGAACCGCGCTCCGGGTGCGATAACCGATGACCGTGGCGGCCAACGCGGCGCGTTCGCGGGAATATTTCCGGTAGATGTATTGAATGACTTCCTCGCGGCGCTCGTGCTCGAAATCCACGTCGATGTCGGGCGGCTCATTCCTCTCCCTGGAAATGAACCGCTCCATGAGCACTTCCATGCGGGCGGGATCGACTTCGGTGATACCCAGGCAGTAACACACGGCCGAATTGGCTGCGGAACCGCGCCCCTGGCAGAGGATGCCCCGGCCGAGGGCGAACCGGACGACATCGTGAACGGTGAGGAAATAGGCCTCGTAACGAAGCTCGCCGATGAGCTTCAGTTCGTATTCAATGAGCTCTCTGACCTTGGCCGGCGCTCCGGCCGGCCAGCGCCAGCGCATGCCCTCTTCAGTGAGGCCGCGCAGATGGCTGGCGGGCGTCGTCCCCTCCGGAACCAGTTCGCGGGGATATTCGTAGCGCAGTTCGTCCAGGGAGAAATCGATGCGCTCGGCGACCGCGAGCGTCTCCTTCAACAGGCGTCCGGGGTAGATCCTGGCGAGTTCCCCGATGGGCCTCAGGAAACGCTCGCCGTTGGAATACAGCCCGAAGCCCATCTTTCGCAGCGGTTTCCCGAAGCGAATGGCGGTGAGCGTATCCTGGAGCTTCCGGCGCTCGCGGCAGTGCATGTGGACGTTGCCGCTGGCGAGCATCGGCAGGCCCAGTTTCGCTGCCACGTGCTGCCATCGGGCCAACAACACCCGGTCCCTGCCCGTCATCAGCAGTTCCGCGGCCAGCCACAGGCGGCGGGAGAAACGTTCCTTGAGCCAGGCGCCTTCCCGCAGGACCGCCGCCGTCCCCGGCGACGCCCCCGGCAACCACAGGATCAGGCATTCCGAAGGCGCCAGATAGCGCTCGAAATCGTCCCGGGTCAGTCGATAGGCGCCCTTTTCGGCCGCCCTTCGCGCGTGGCTGATGAGCGCCGAAAGCGTTCCGTAGGCGGCGCGGTCCGGCGCCAGCACGACGGTCCCGATGCCTTCTTCCAGGCGAAACTCGCTGCCGATGATGAGTTTCATGGGCAGTGCCTTCGCCGCCGAGTGGGCCCGCACCACGCCGGCCAGGGAACACTCGTCGGTCAGCGCCAGGGCCGCATAGCCCAGTTCGGCGGCCCGTTCCACTTGTTCCCGGGGATGGGACGCCCCGCGGAGAAAGGTGAAATTGCTCAGGCAGTGCAGTTCCGCATAACCGGGGGACTGCGCCGGGCCGGCGGCCGCCGTGGAATCGGCAGTCGCCGCGACGGACCGGCGAGAGGTGCCGGCGCCCGCATATCCTCGCGATATGCGGGCCGGCTCAACCGAAGATTCCATGCAGGTACCAGTCGCCGCGGCCGAAGCAGCGGTCCCGAAACACCCACAGCCGCCTGCCCCGGCTGCCGCGGGCGACGTAGTAGTCCCGGCTGGTATCGAGCCCCTCCCACCAGCCGGCTTCAATCCGCTCCGGGCCGGACTCCAGCCGCAAACGCCCCCGCCCGCCGTCGGCGGCCGCGACGCTGACCGGCGCGGACAGCAGCCACAGAGGCCGTTGCGGGCATCCGGGAGCCGTCGCCTGACGGGCCGCCGGGCGCCGCCCGGCCGAAAGGCCGCCTCGGGTATCCGGGACCCTCCCTGCGGCCACGGGCCCGGACCGCAAATCCTTCACCTTGCTCCAGGCCGCTTCGGGCCGATGATCCTCAGCCAGCCCGAGGCCATGGATATCCTCCGCGCCGAAGCGCACCCGCAGGCGCGCGATCAACTCACCCAGGGTGGTCCTCGGGGGAATCTCCGGGCAAGCCGGAAACAACGTCGAATTCAATCCCTTCATGGGAGCGATCTTTCCCGTCCTCAGGCTCAGCGCGGTGACCGGGGCGGGCAGCGAGAGGGCTTCCAGCCGGCTCAGGAAAAGATCGGCGATCTTCCGCGGCTCATGGGTCGGTACAACCTGGTCGATACGCACCGCCGTTGCCGGCCGGTGCAAGTGATGGAAGCCGTACCGGCAGCTTTCGATCTGCGCCTGATGCCTGTGGAGCGCTTCGGCCAGCCGGAGAATGAGTTTCCCCCCCGCCTCGGCGATGACCTGCGGCTCTGCCACCTCTTCCTGAAATTCCACGACGGAACTGAAACGCCGGTCCGGACAGAACGCGATCCTGATATCCTGCCGCTGACCCAGGGACTGGTCGAGATCGTCCAGACAGCGCTGCCCCACTCGTCGAGCCAGACCATCGCGGGGCAACCTCAGACAGTCTCCCACCGTCCCCAGCCCCATCTTCTTCAACAGCCGTCGAGTGGCTTGCGGCCATCCCGTCACGCGCAGCGGCAACGTGCCCAGACAGCCGGACAACTGTTCTGCCGACAGCACATCCTCCCGGCCACCGCGGGCCAGCCAAAGCGCGGCCAGGGCCGTGGGCGCCGTGCAGAGGCGAGCCGTCAGCCGGCGCCGGCCCAGTTCCCTGTCGAGTGCCTTCCCGATCGAATCGAGGCCTCCCCACAACCTGAGACTTCCGCCAACTTCCAGAACCAGTGCCCGGGGCGGTTCCAGGCTCACCAGCGGCGTGATTTTCCGCACCCGGCATGCAAGGGAGACGAGTTCCTGCCGCTCAACCTCCGGCAGGTGAACCGCGATCCATAACCGTTTCGGCGGCGGCCTCGGCGAAAGCGCGGGTTGCCGGGGTGGGGAAGTCTCCCCGGGACAAGGGGCTCTGAGCGGCTGGGCCATGGCGGGCTACCGGTCCGGGACATCCCGATGTGGGCCGGCAGTGCGCCTGCCGTGCTCCACATCGCCTGGATGCCGGTCTTGGAAACGGATCGAAACCGTGCCGGGGCGCCCGCCGCGGCACTTGAGTATCTCGATTCGGGTCTGCTCGCCGATGGCCGTGAGGCGCATCCTCAACACTGCGGGCGATCGCTGGCGCGAGGCATCCGGCGGCCGAAACAGCACCGCCCAGCACTGCCCTGCTTCGGCGGCCAGTTGCAGCCTTCTCAGCGGAACCTGGTCCACGGAGCGCGTCCAGGCCAGAACGGCCGCACAGGAACCGAAGCGCAGGGCCTGCTCCATGGCCCAAAGGGTGTCCCGATTCCCCCGGGCGCCGGTGCGGCCGCGCACGACGAGCACCCGGTCCAGGCCGATCCCCTGGCTGTGCAGGGCCGGCGCATAGGGGATATGGGGCGGTGCGATCCAGACGATGCAGCCTGTGCCGCCACCCTCCCCCAGGCACGCCAGAGCGGGCATCAACAGGCTGAGTTCGCCGATGCCGCAATGTTCCGTCAGGATCTCGGTCAGCCCTGTGGCCGGCCAGCCGCCCCCCGGCAAATGGCGGTCCAGGGCCTCGAAGCCGGTGGGGCAGGTTCTCCGGGAAGCGCTGTTCTCCCCCGCCCGCCAGACGAGGGGATGATCGATGGGTCGTTGGACACGCTTCCGGCCCCCGGGGTCAGCAGTGCTTTCCGCACGCGCCGCCGCGGCGAACCTCGGTGAAACACCCGGGCCGGTCACCAGTGCTCCTTCAACCGACTCAAACGGTATTGCGCATGACCCCGACCACGATGCCCTCGATGGCCATGTCCTGGGTCCTGAGATCCACCCGGATCGGATCGAAATCCGGGTTCTCCGGCATGAGCCACACCCGGTGCCCATCCTGGCGATAGCGTTTCACGGTGACTTCGTCTTCCAGGCGGGCCACCACGATCTGCCCGTTCCTGATATCCACCGAACGCCGCACCGCCACGAAGTCGCCGTCCAGGATGCCCGCATCCCGCATGCTCATGCCGTGTATCCGGAGCAGGAAGTGGGGTTCCGACCTGAAAAAGGCCGGATCGATCCGGTAGCGGGCCTCGATATGCTCCTCGGCCAGCATGGGCGCGCCGGCAGCAACCCGGCCCACCATGGGCAGCCCCATTTGCCCGGGCAGGGGGTCCCGCAAGCGAATTCCCCGGGAAATACCCGGCAACAATTCGATGACCCCCTTGCGCTCCAGGGCCCTCAAGTGTTCCTCGGCCGCGTTCACCGAACGGAAGCCCAGTTCCCGGGCAATTTCCGCACGCGTGGGCGGCATATTTGATTCAGAGACAACTCTTTGAATCAAAGAGAGAATTTCCTTTTGTCGCGCAGTCAGCCCGTGCATGATAATCACTGTATATAAGCACACTAACTGGTATTGTATACAGTGATGCGGAAAAATCAAACCCGCGCAAATACGCACCTATAACCCGATTGCAATCAAACGTGCTTTGGGAAATAATGCGACGGTCTTTTCAATGTTCACTCAGGGGATAGTCTATGGGCAGGAAACTCCAGCTTGGCGCGCTTTTGGCCGTCTTGACATCAGCCGGCGGATGCACGCCAGCGTATTACGCATTGGAGGCGCAGTTGGCCGAGATTCGCGCGGTCGCCGAAGCTGCGCAGTCCGCAGCGGAACAAGCAGCGGCCAGTCAGCCAGGAAGCGGAGCCGAGCAGGCGGCGGCACAAGCTCAGGCTGCGGCAAACGAAGCACTTGCGGCTGCCAATGCCGCTCAGGCCGGCATCGATGCCACCAACGAGCGCATGGACCGCATGTTCGAGGAAGCGCAAGCCAAATAATCCATTGGGCCGGCCATGACCGTGGCCGGCCACAATCCGGCTTGGCCAGAACGCCTGTACGGGCGCGCTTACTCCGGATTTCGATCTGCGACGCTGACCGGCGACACGAATTCCGGAATGCCCCGTGATTTCTCTACGGCGAGTTCCGCAAGCTCCCAGTCAAAGCTTGCGCCTTGCCCTTCTTGCGTGGCGGCGACGAAAGCGCGGGTCAACTGGGTCATCGCCCAGGCGTCATCCACCCTTTCCTCCTCCAACGGCGGATGGGCCTCAAGATAGAAGCCGTTTTCACTCCACGCCAGCTTGTAGGGCTGATTGACGATATGCACGGGTGTGCCGATGGGCACGGCCCCGAACAACCCCTCGATGTCTTCCGGGAACATGCGAATGCACCCGTGCGTCACCCGCATGCCCAGCCCCGACGGCCTGTTCGTCCCGTGGATCAGGTAACCCGGGATGCTGAGCCGCATCGCATGATCGCCCAGCGGATTGTCGGGCCCCGGAGGCACGACGCGGGGCAGGAAATCGCCCGCCTCCGCGTGCTCCCGGCGAATGGACTCCGGCGGATACCAGGCCGGTTTCTCGGCCTTGGCAATGATCTCGGCGCGCCCCAGGGGCGTCTGCCATTCCTGGCGTCCGATGCTGACCGGATGGGTAATGACGCGGCCGGGATCATCCGCCGGGTAATAGTAGAGCCGCAGTTCCGGCAGGTTGATCACCACACCCTGGCGGGGGGCGCTGGGAAGCACGAACTGGGTCGGCAGGACGATCTGCGTGCCCTCACCGGGCAACCAGGGATCGACGCCCGGATTGGCCTGCTTCATTTCCTCGAGGCCGAGATTGTACCGCCTGGCCAGCTTGACGAAGGTATCCTCATACTTCGCAGTGACGATCTGCGTCGTACCGACCAGGTTGCTTTCGGCCTCAAGCGTCAATTCCAGCGCGCCGGATCCGGCGAACGGAATCAAAACCAGCAACAGCAGGCTAGCGGTCTTCCTCATCTGGGACCTCATTATAACTGAATATGTGAATTGGTATGGGCTGAACCCGGGAATTCAATACCTGACCAGCGAGGCGCCCCAGGTGAAGCCGCCGCCGAAGGCTTCCATCAGAACCAGGTCCCCCGGCTGAATCCGCCCGTCGCGCACCGCCGTATCGAATGCCAGCGGGATGGATGCCGCCGACGTGTTGCCATGATCCCTGACCGTCAGCACCACCCGTTCCATGGGCAATCCAAGGCGTCTGGCGGTTGCACTGATAATGCGCAGGTTTGCCTGGTGCGGGACAAACCAGTCGATCTGGCCCTGCTCAAGTCCATTGTCGGCAAGGACGCGGTCCACCATGCGCCCCAGCGTGCGCACAGCCACCTTGAAGACTTCGTTGCCCTTCATGACCAGGGCGGCCGACCCCTCTTCCTTGACTCTGGAAACACCGGAATCGGCATAGAGCAGGTTTCGGTAACGGCCGTCGGCGCCCAGGTCGGTGTAGAGAATGCCGGCATCTTCGGAGGCCTCAAGCACCACGGCGCCAGCGCCGTCGCCGAACAACACGCAGGTTTCCCGGTCGGTCCAGTCGATGATCCGCGACATGACCTCTGCACCGCACACCAGCGCGCGGCTGGCCTGTCCCGCGCGAATGAACTTGTCCGCCACGCTCAACGAATAGATGAATCCGCTGCAGGCGGCTTCGATGCTGAAGGCAGTCCCGGACATCCCCATGCGCTCCTGGAGCAGACAGGCGACATTGGGAAACACCAGGTCCGGCGTACATGTCCCCACCACCACGAGATCGATATCGGCCGGCGTCATTCCCGCGGCATCCAGCGCCGCCCGGCAGGCATGTTCCGACAGGTCGCTGGTGGCTTGACCGTCTGCAGCGAGGTGTCTGCGCTCGATACCGGTGCGTGTTCGGATCCACTCGTCGGTGGTATCGATCATCTTTTCCAGATCGAAGTTGGTCAGCACCCTTTCGGGCAGATACGCCCCCGTTCCGGCTATGCGCGAATACATTGTTCTTCCATGAGATTGGCGATCTGCACCGGAACTCCGTTGCGTGCTTCCGTTATTGCCCTGTTCACGGCAGTTTCGAACGCGATCTCGTCGGCGCCGCCGTGGCTCTTGATGACGATGCCGTTCAAACCCACCAAGCTTGCGCCATTGTAACGGCGCGAATCCAGACGTTCGCGCACCGCGTGCAGGGCCGTGCTCGCAGCGACGCCCTGAACCTGCCGAAGCGGACTGCGCCTGAATTCGTCGCTGAGGATCGTGGCGATAAAGCCGGCCACCCCTTCCATGGTCTTCAACGCCACGTTGCCCACGAACCCGTCGCACACCACCACATCCGCCTTGCCGTTGAAGATGCCGTCACCCTCGATATAGCCCACGTAGTTGAGGGTACTGTGGCTCAACAGCTCCGCGGCCTCGCGTACGAGATCGTCGCCCTTGATGTCCTCGAGCCCGATGTTGAGCAGCGCAACCCGCGCAGCCCGGATATCGAGCATGCCTTCCGCAACTACGGTACCCATGATCGCAAACTGCAGCAGGTGCTGAGCCGTACAACCGATGTTGGCGCCCAGGTCCAGCATGAAGGTATAGCCGCCCATGCCCGGCACGGCAGAGATGATGGCGGGACGGTCAACGCCGGGCAGCGTCTTGAGAACGTAGCGGGCGGTCGCCATCAACGCACCGGTATTCCCCGAGCTGACGCAGGCATCCGCTTCGCCTTTCCGCACTGCCTCGATGGCGAGGCGCATGGAAGAGTTCTTCTTCCTGCGCAGCGCGTCTGCAGGCGCCTCGTCCATTTCGACAACTTCCGTTGCCTCCACGAACCGGAGCCGGCCGCCATAACGGTCGCCCCCCGCCCTTCTCGCGCGCTCGAGGGTATCGGGCAGACCGACCAGCAGAAAATCGGCCGAGTCGTCCGCCTCAAGCACCGACAGCGCGGCCGGCACAACGGCGTCCGGACCGCGGTCGCCGCTCATGGCGTCAAGCGCTATCGTTACCTTGGGAGACATTCATCCACTACCGGAGCTGGGGAAGCGGCGGGAATCCGGCATCGCAACGGTCACCGGGTGCACGCGCAGACACGGCGATGGGCTCGGCGCGCACGCCGGACGACAGTTAACGGGCCGGGCCAGGCACGGGCATCAGGAACACGGCGCTATTCTTCCCGCGCCTCGGGCTCGGATACGTCCACGCGCTTGTGGCCCCGATAGAATCCCTTCGCGGTGACGTGGTGCCGCTTGTGCAATTCACCCGTGGTGGGATCGGTCGACAGCGCGGCGCCCTTCAACGCGTCGTGGGACCGTCGCATGTCCCGCCTCGATCGGGTCTTTCGTCGTTGCTGAACAGCCATTACTCAGTTCTCCTCAGTGCTTTGCAAGCGGGGTAGCCGTTGAATCCCTGTCGCTCCCGTCTTCGGGCGGACCGAGGCCCCGAACCAGCGCGCCACACTGCTCGAGGCGGGCATGCCGCGGGATCAGGGGCAGCGACATGATGAGTTCGTCCTCCACGAATCCAGCCGGCTGGAACCGGTCGCCGGCAAGTTCGACGGGCTCGTGGTCCTCCGGGATGCCCGCCGGTATCGAATCGCCTCCAACAATCACGAATGAAGCCCTTCGGGAAACCCGCTCCTCCATCGGTTCCAGGCAACGCTGGCACTGGAGAATGAAACTCGCGTCGTATTCTAACCGCACGGTGGTATATCCTGCTGTCCGTTGGCCAAATCCGAGTCCGGCTCGTACACTTCCATGCTCCGAGTGCAATAGCTCACGAAACCGCGTCAATCGCTCGAATTCGATTTCGCCGGCGATCCGAGCCTGGCGTCGGCCGAGTGATTCGAGGGCATTCAAGCTGTACCAAGCGTACAACGAGAGAGGCATAGGCGATTAATGATAGGTAGGCGGTTTTCGACTGTCAAAAGCAGGCGAGCAACATCCCGATGCCGCGCCTGATCCTCGGGTCCAGTTCGGTGCACCGGCGCCATCTCCTCGACCGCCTGCGCCTTGAATTCGACATCCTCTCCCCCGACGTGGACGAATCCGCCCGTCCCGGCGAACATGCCCGCGATCTGGCCATCCGGCTCGCCGGGGCCAAGATCGACCGGATATGCCGGTCCGCCGATGTCGCCGATGCGGTCGTCATCGGCGCCGACCAGACGGCTGCGGCCAACGGGCGGCTGCTCAGGAAGCCCGGCGACCGCAGCACGGCCGTGCGCCAGCTCATGGACTGTGCGGGCAAGACGGTTTCCTTCCATACCGCCTGCGTGGTCCTGGACGGGCCCACGGGCCGCCGCTTCGAGGGCATCGACAGGACCCGCGTGCGGTTTCTGCACCTCGAACGCGCGCGGGTCGAGCGCTACGTGGACATCGAGCATCCCTACTCCTGTACCGGCGGATTCCAGGCCGAGGGACTCGGGATCACGCTTTTCGAATCCATCGAATCGACCGATCCCACCGCACTGCTGGGACTGCCCCTGGTCTGGCTCTGCGGCGTGCTCAGGGAGACCGGTCTCGATCCGCTGGGGCCGGACCGGTCCGTTCCGGCGAGCCCAGGATAGCGGTCAGTTCCGGCGGCAGCGGCGAACCGATCGCAAACGCCTCGCCGGAACCCGGCCAGTCGAACGCCAGCGCGTGCGCGTGCAGAAACATCCGTTTCAGGCCCTGCGCCAGCAAGTCGGCATTGAACCTCGGATCGCCGTATCGCGGGTCTCCCGCCAACGGATGGCCGGCGTGAGCCGCGTGAACGCGAATCTGATGGGTACGGCCCGTACCGATCGAGACTTCCACCAGCGTCGCCCGGTCGCCGAGGCGTTCGACAGCACGGAACCAGCTCAGGGCGCGCTTTCCCGCCGGATCGACCCGGACGACGCTCTCGCCCCCGCGACGCCGGGTGCTCAACGCAGCGTCCACCCTGGAAACCCCTCGCGGCCAGCGCCCCCGCACCAGGGCCAGGTAGCGCTTGCCCATGCCGCCGGTGCGCAGCAACTCGTGCAACTGCCGCAGCGCGGCACGCCGCTTCGCCACCAGCAGACACCCTGAGGTGCCGCGGTCCAGGCGGTGCACCAGGTCCGCCGCGCGCAGTTCCGGCGAGAGGCTCCGCAGGGCCTCGATGCAACCGAAATCGACGCCGGTGCCGGCATGCACGGGCATGCCGGCCGGCTTGTCCAGCACCAGGATCCTGCGATCCTCGTACAGTATCCTGTCCGCCAGCCAGCGGACGCGGTTCGAAGGAACCTCCGCCGGTCTCGAGCCGCGCCGGTATACCGGTGGCACGCGGACGTGATCGCCCTCCTTGAGGCGATAGCCGGCACGTACCCTGCCGCTGTTCACCCGCACCTGCCCCGAACGGATCAATCGGTAGACATGGCTGCGGGGAACCCCGGAGAGCGCGCCGAGAAGGAAGTTGTCCAGGCGTTGGCCCACCGAACCCGCGTCAACGTCTCGGTAGTGGGCGGGTGGACGAGTGGCGGTCTGCTTCATCGAATTCGGCTTCAGGGGCTGTGATATAGTACGCGACGCGACCCGGCGGCGCTGAAGCGCCGAGAAGGGGGTCCAGGCAAAGGGGCGTGCCGGAAGGCACGCCAACAGTTACGGTTAATTTCGGCGGGTCCCGCAAGGATTGGCCCGCGGTTGTGTCCAGGCGATCACGTTCTGTTCAGGATACGCTCCGAAGCGGGTCCATGAGTTTGACAAGCGGAACGTCGAGTCGCTGAGCTAGTTAGTGAAACAGTTTCCTGCCCGAATTTCCCGCCGGCAACCTGACGCGCGCGCCGGCTCGATCGCCATTGGAGGGCCCGCTTCCTCCCACGGACCGCGGGTCGGCGCATCGCCTGTATCCCCCGGACCCGTCCAAGCGGAAATCCGCCCCCGGCGACATCCAGCCTGCTTCCACGGCAATGCCGGTGCGGCAGGCGGGCTCGAACACCTCAGTGCCGCCGCCTGGCAGACCGCGGTGCCGAACTCACGAGGGTTCGCCACCAACGGATCGAAACATCATGAAGCGAATGCTGGTAAATGCAACTCAGGAAGAAGAGTTGCGCGTGGCCATCGTGGATGGCCAGAGACTGTACGACCTTGACATAGAGGTACCTGCAAGAGAGCAACGCAAGTCCAACATCTACAAGGGGCGCATTACCCGGCTGGAACCCAGCCTCGAGGCCGCCTTTGTAGACTACGGCGCCGCCCGCCACGGGTTCCTGCCCCTGAAGGAAGTCTCCAGGGAATATTTCCTCAGCGAACCCGCCGAGGGCGAGCGGGTCCACATCAAGGACGTCCTGAAGGAAAACCAGGACATCGTCGTCCAGGTGGAGAAGGAGGAGCGCGGCAACAAGGGCGCCGCCCTGACCACCTTCGTCAGCCTGGCGGGCCGGTTCCTCGTACTGATGCCCAACAATCCCCGCGCGGGAGGCGTGTCCCGGCGAATCACCGGCGAGGGCCGGGATTCGGTGCGCAAGGCGCTGGAAGAGTTGCAGCCCCCGGAGGAGATGGGCTGCATCGTCCGGACCGCGGGTGTGGGCAGAAGCATCGAGGAACTGCGCTGGGATCTGGACTACCTGCTGAATGTCTGGGAAGCGATCAAGCAGGTGGTGGTCAGCCGGCCGTCGCCGTTCCTGATCTACCAGGAGGGCAACGCCATCGTGCGCGCCATCCGCGACCACTTCTCCAAGGAAATCGGCGAGATTCTCGTCGACCGTGAGGACATCTACGAGCAGGCCCGCGAATTCATGGAACAGGTGATGCCGCATAACCTGCGCCGGCTCAAGCACTACGACAATGCGCCCGTGCCGCTGTTTGCGCGATTCCAGATCGAGAGCCAGATCGAGTCGGCGTTCGCGCATACGGTCACGCTGCCATCCGGCGGAAGCATCGTCATCGATCACGCCGAGGCGCTGACGGCGATCGACATCAACTCGGCCCGCGCGACCAAGGGCGATGACATCGAGTCCACGGCGCTGAATACCAATCTGGAGGCGGCCGAAGAGATCGGGCGCCAACTGCGAATTCGCGACCTGGGCGGCCTGATCGTGATCGATTTCATCGACATGAGCGCCCACAAGCACCAGCGGGAGGTGGAAGGCCGCTTGCGCGAAGTGGTCAAGCTGGACCGCGCCCGCATCCAGATCGGCCGCATCTCGCGTTTCGGACTGCTGGAGATGTCGCGGCAGCGGTTGCGCCCATCCCTGGAGGAGTCGACGCAGTCCGTGTGCGGCCGCTGCAACGGGATCGGACACGTGCGAAGCGTTGAATCGCTGGCGCTGGCGACCCTGCGCCTTGTCGGCGAGGAAGCGCGCAAGGAGCGCACTTCGAGGGTCGTCGCGCAGTTGCCGGTCGAAGTGAGCAACTACGTGCTCAACGAGAAGCGGGACTGGATCAACCGGATCCAGCAAAGCAACAACGTGGACATCGTGCTCGTCGGCGACCGGTCCCTCGAGACCCCCAACTACACCATCACGCGCCTGCGGGACGATGAAGCCGGTCAGCCGGAGCATGCCGTGTCCAGCTACAAGCTGGTGGAGTCGAAGCAGGACCCGTCGGACACCTACCGCAGACCGCCCAGGCATCCCAAACCCGAAAAGGCCGCTGTAGCGGGCGTGGTCCATCGCAAGCCCGCGCCGAAGCCCGCCAAGCGCAAGGCGAGTTCGAAACCCCGGCCCGCCGGTTTGTGGCGCCGCCTGTTCGGATGGATGCTGCCCGAACCCGGGAAGCAGCGACGCTCCGGTTCGAAACGATCCCGCAAGCGCAGTTCCCGCGGCGGCAAGCGTCAGGACCCCCGCCCCCGGCGGCCGAAGCGATCGCGCGGGCCGGCGAAGGGCCGGGCCGGCGGCGCCTCCGACGGCGGCAGGAAGAAAGCCCGGGGCGGCGGCAATCCGGAAGAACGCCGCAGCCGGCGATCCCGCCGGAGACGATCGTCGGGCAGCCGAAAGAGCGCACAAAAAAAGGCCGGCAAGCAGCGCGGGCCGGAGCGCAAGGACAAGCAGAAGCCGGCGCCGAAATTGCCACCTGCCGGATCCGGGAAGCCCGCGGCGCCACCGCCGGCCGCCGGTCGGGACTGACAGCCGACATTCCAAGGTCATCAGCCGCCCGGATCTTCCATATGGTGGCCAAGTGGCTGGGCAACGGCAGGTAAATCGAGCTATTGCAATGGAATTGCCACAGCGCCGCCACAAGAGAGCCGCAGCGGGCGCATGCCCATCGCGTCCCGGCTATTGCGACAGCCAGACGATGAACCGTTCGTTCATTTCATCGGCGTTGTCGCTCCACCAGTTCCAGTCGTTCCGCAAGGCGCGTTGCGTGTGCTCCGGCGTGTTGGGCATGTGCGGCCGCATCTCCACCCCGGTCTCCAGGTGCGTCGACACCAGCGCCTCCGCGGACCTGCGCACCGGGCTGTAGGCGATGTACCGGGTGATCCGGGCCATCGAGGCCGGCCGCGCGACAAAGTGCACGAACTCAAGCGCCTCGGCCAGCCTGGGCGTCCCGGCCACGATGCCCATGGGACCCGAATCGAGGACCTGCCCGTCCCAGACGATCACGAACGGCTGATCCTCCAGCACCTGGGCATTGAAGATTCGCCCGTTGTACGCGGTTGACATGACGACCTCGCCGTCGGCGAGCATCTGCGGCGGCTGGGCGCCCGCTTCCCACCAGACGATCCGGTCCTTGATGGTATCGAGCTTGCGGAATGCCCGGGCCAGGCCCTCCTCCGTGTCCAGCACGGCGTAAACGTCTTCGATCGCCACACCGTCCGCCATGAGCGCGAATTCCAGGTTCACCTGCGGCGAGCGGCGCATGCCCCGCCTGCCCGGAAAACGCTCCAGGTCGAAGAAATCGTCGATCGTTTCCGGCGTTTCGCCAGTCATGGCGTCAGCGTTGTATGCGTACACCGTGGAGTAGTAGAGCGTTCCGGCGCCGCACTCGCTGAGCGTTTCCGGATAGTAGTCCTCCCCGGGGCTGGACCCGTCCGCGCCCGGCGGCAGATCCGCGAAATCGATGAGCTCCAACAGGCCCTCGTCGCAACCGCGAATGGCATCGGCCAGCTCCAGGTCCACAACGTCCCAGTACACGGCCCCCGACTCGACCTGCGCGCGAATCTGGGCGAGGCCGCCGTTGTAGGCCTCGAGCCGGATTTCAATCCCGGTCTCTTCCGTAAACGGCTTGTGGTACGCCTCCTCGCTGGCCCGGGCATAGGAGCCTCCCCAGGACACCACGGTGATGGACTGTGCCGGCAATGGGGCGCTTGGCAAACAGAGCGCCAATGCCGCTGTGAGCGCCGCAAACGGACGCGGGAATGAATGCTTCATGACCATGTTTCCTCACCAGTGGGCCGTTGCGCGGCCCGCAAGTACGATACGCGCCTACTTCTGCAGGTACGCGAGCAAACCCAGAGACGCCTCTTCGACGAGGTCGAGTACGTACTCGAACCCCGTCGCACCGCCGTAGTAGGGATCCGGCACATTGTCGCGTCCCGACTCCGGCGCAAATTCCAGAAACAACCGGATACGGGATCGATACTCGGGCGGGCTGATTCCCGACAGCATCCGGAAATTGTCCTCATCCATGGCCAGCACCAGGTCGAACGCGGAGAAATCCGCGGCGCTCACCCGCCGCGCCCTCTGATCGGTGAGGTCGATCCCGCGCCGGGCAGCGGCTCGACAGGCTCGGCTATCCGGCGGCTCTCCCACGTGGTAGCCGTGAGTGCCCGCCGAGTCCACATGCACATTCAGATCCGGCGCGCGCGTTCGCAGGGTCTGCCTGAAAACACCTTCCGCGGTGGGCGAACGGCAGATGTTGCCCATGCACACGAACAGGACCCGTGCAGACGGCTGCGACTCGCCCGCTCTTGCCGCCGTGCCGGCGGATCTGCCGCGCTCGCCCGTGCGGCGATTGTCCATGGATCCCTTCACTTGACTGCCCGTCGCACGCACCCGGCCATTGCAAATTGCGCACAAGTCTTGGTTACTTCGCCGGTGGCGTCAAGAGCGGCGCAGACCTGTCCCCGCGGGCTTGGCTAAAATATGCCGGATGCGCACGCGACTCGCAATCTGCTGCCTCCCGCTATGTCTGGCCAACGGTGAACAGATCGCCTTCGGCCACGGTGGCGTGGTGCTGGAAGAAGACCTCTGCGTCATCAACATCGGTTACCTGCAGGCGCATTTCAATATCTATGTTCCCCAGGAGCATCAGCGGCAGGAGTTCTGCGAAGACATTCCTTCCACCGGCGAAAGCCTGTTCGTCATGGAATACCTCCATCCGGGACTGGATGAGGCGGCCGGGTATCTCGGGGAAGGCCGTTACCTCATTGAAGGCATGCGCTTTCACATGGCCGGGTATTGGGAAGTGGTCCTCGGCATTGAAACGGATGCCCAGAGCGATGAAGTCGTGATCCCCCTGGAGCTGTAGTGATACACAGCCGGTCTGTGATCTTCCGGGTTGGACTGACCGCGGTGCTGGCCGGGCTCTGCCTTGTACTGGCTGCCGCCCGCAACACAGCCGGTCTGGACGGACCGTGAGCTGGAACTGATGGAATCGCTGCGGATCGCCAACCTGCCTCCCCTGCCTCCCGATCCATCCAACGCCGTCGCCGACGATCCCCGTGCCGCCCGCTTCGGTCATCGCCTGTTCTTCGATCCCCGCCTCAGCGGCAACGGCGAATTCGCGTTCTCGAGTTGCCATCGGCCCGAGCGCCGCTTCACCGGCGGCCGTCTCATCGGCGCGGCGCTCGGCGAGTCGAAGCGCAATACGCCGAGCATCGTGGGCAAGGCCCGCTGCATCGAATGCCACAACGGGCCGCTGCGGACCAACAACGAATTTCACAACACCGGGATCATCTCCGCGGCGGGGAAGATTCCCGATCGCGGCCGAATCGACGGTATCCGCCTGGTGCGGGACGACCCCTTCAATTGCCTGGGCGCCTACAGCGACGACCCGGTGAAGGATTGCGCCGAGCTTCGTTTCGCGCGCACCGGGGCGGAGGTCGTGGGTGCGCTGCGGACTCCATCGCTGCGTAACCTGCAAGGCACCGCACCCTACTCGCACCAGGGCCAGACGCCATCCCTGGAACGGATGATGCTGCACTACGATCGCGCGCCGCTCGCCATGATCGGCCACAACGAGGCCAATCCGCTGGGCCTGAGCCGAAGGGAACGCGCCCAGCTCGCAGCTTTCCTCGCGACCCTGGACGCGCCGCCGGCCACCGCGCCACAGTGGCTGGCCCCACCGGCCGAATCCGTGGCGGGGACCAGAAGCCCGGCGACGCCCTGAAACGTGCCTGGGCAGGCGTTGCTGCTATTGGCGGCGGGTTGCACTGACCGGCAACCCGCCGGCGCCCTGAAACCCGGGCCGGCCGTCAGGCTGAACGTTACGCCAACATAGGGCGCGCGCAGGAAGGCATGGATCCGGTTGTTTCCCGCCCGCATCCCGATCGCATGTAACGTGCCACGGCACCCATTTCGGCCCGGGCAGCGGCGCTGTAATGGGCCACCATGGCGGCGGACTTCCAATGGCCCGCGTGCATGACATCGTGGGTTGACGCGCCCCTCCGGGTCAGCTCCACTGCCAGACCGACCCGGCCCGAATGGGCCGTGATGTGCTTCTGGATCCCGGCGGCCGTTGCGGCAGCGCTCAACCGGCGGGAAAGGCTGGCACCCGTGAGTCCGCCGAACACCCGGCGGCCGGGATATTGATCGCCGCCGGATTCCTTCCGCAGACGCGCGATGGCGTCGGCGAACGGACCGTTGACGTATCGCACATCCGGGTCCGTCCCGTCCGGGTTGGTCTTGGAGAATCGAACGCAAATCACCATGCCTTGAGCGTCCGCAGCGTGATCGAGATCGCCCCACGTCAGCGTCGCAGCCTCGGCACGGCGCAGGGCGCCGAGAAACAACACGGAAACGGGCGCCATGTCCACCAGCGACCGGCGTGACGCGCGCGCTACCGACTCGCGGCGACCGTCCGAATACCTGCGTGGCGTCGCGGCCGTGGCGAGAATTGCTTCCGCCTCATCGACCGTCAGCGGTTCGGCCCGGCCCCTGCCGCGGTTCCCGGCCCCGCGCCGAAATCGCTTCAATGCGGCGTCGGTGAGGGGACCGTCAGGGCATTGTCGGCCCCGCGCCCTGGCGAGGAAGCGCACGGCCTTGACCGCCATCGTCGCGCTGGCAATCGCCAAGCCCTTCTCGAACAGACTGTCGATGTAGCGGGCCAGCGAATCGTCGTCCAGGCGGGCGGAGCGCTTATCCAGCCACTCCCTCAGGCGGTACAGCGCGTCCGCGTAGGCGCGCTGCGTGTTCGGGGCGATGGACGGGTTCCGGCGCACCGACTCGTCGATGTCCTCGTCGCGGAGGCCGTGCGCACGGCGGACGATGACCGGCGATTGAATCGAAACCGATACGCCAAACACGGTCAGCACGAACATCCGATGCACCTGCAATCTGAAGAAGCCGTTGCGAACGATGCACAAGACCTGATGTGAATCAAGGCGCGGAATATACCGAACCTGGATCGCCCGGACATGGGCGATACCTGTATGTATCAAACACCTTGTGCGGCTGTCAAGCGCCATTCGAACGGCCAACGGGCCTTGCAGCGTGCCGGGATGATCGGAACCGCCAGAAAAGGCGTCAATTGGAGGCAAATCAGGCCTCCGCGGCGTGCCAGCGTCGCCGATACATACAGGTATCGGTCACATCAACGCGGAATTCGCACCATGACCCGGATCGTCGCCCGAAACAGTTACATTGCCAGTACCGTCCTGATTCTGGGCGGCTTTGTCGCCGCTGCCATTGCCGAAAGCGCTTCAGTGTCTAGCGGGCCTGTGCCGACGGTGACTCCGACGCCCGCGTCATATTGGGGGGTTAACGCGACGTTCTGGGCGAGTGGGCAATACTACCTCCTCGTCACGTCGGACACTTACGACGATTATTACGTCCAGCGCACGTCGACGGGCGGCTATCAGTGGTCGTATAGCAAGAGCGGCTCATGGTACAACGTCCCATCGCAATACATCAGCTCGACGCTTGGCTCCCAACTGGCCGCGTATTTCGGTGGCGGTGCGGACGACCCGCCAACGACCCCGACGCCCCCGCCGACGCCTCCGCCAACGACCCCGACACCGCCGCCAACGACCCCTACGCCCCCTGCCGCATCGGTACCGACGGTGACACCGACGCCCGCGTCATATTGGGGGGTTAACGCGACGTTCTGGGCGAGTGGGCAAAACTACCTGCTCGTCACGTCGGACACTTACGACGATTACTACGTCCAGCGCACGTCGACGGGCGGCTATCAGTGGTCGTATAGCAAGAGCGGCTCATGGTACAACGTCCCATCGCAATACATCAGCTCGACGCTTGGCTCCCAACTGGCCGGGTATTTCGGTGGCGCCTCGAGCCCCATTCCGCAGGACCTCGTGCCCGACTTCAGTGGCGTGACCGTATCGGCACAGGCCTGGGTAACGGACCGGGCGATCACGGCGTTCACCGTACCGGCAGCCAACGGTGGAGACGGGACGGTAAGCTATTCGGACACAGGGTTGCCCCCCGGGGTGACGATGTCCTCGGCCCGCGTCGTCTCCGGCACGCCGACCGCTGCCGGTTCGGGGACGGCCATTATCACGGCGACCGACGCGGATGGCGACACGGATACGCTTGAGTTCCGGTGGACGGTGGACGCAGACACGGACCGCGTACCGACATTCGGCACGACATCCATTCCTTCCCAGTCCTGGAACCTGGGACAGCCGATCCAGGGCTTTTCGGTTGGCCCCGCCAGTTCTGGTAACGCCCCGCTGAGCTACGCCGCCAGCGGATTGCCGATGGGCGTGACGATGTCCTCCGCCCGGGAATTTTCGGGGACGCCGGCGGTGGCCGGCTCCGGTACCGCCACCCTGACGGTGACCGACGCGGACGGCGACACGGACACGCTGAGATTCTCCTGGACAGTGCCGGAGGACTCGGCCCCGACGTTCGGCTCGGCATCCATTCCAGCGCAATCCTGGACCGTTGGCAGGGCCATCGCCGAATTTTCCGCGCCCGCGGCATCGGGCGGGAACGGGGTCCTGAGCTACGTAAGCGGGCAAACTGGACCGTTCTGGACTTTCGCGGCCTAGTGAAGTGGGGGATCGCGGGCGCGGTCCAGGTCGGACCGTAGCGGATTGTCGGCGAAAAGCGTCTTCCACACCCTTGGGGTCAGTTCGACGGCGCGCTTGGCCGGATGCCGGTCGATCCGCTGCAACACGTCGACCAGGTAGATGTAGGGGTTCACGCCCTGCAGCTGGCAGGTCGCGAGCAAGCTCTGGATCGCCCCGACGCGGCGCGCGCCCAGTTCCGTCCAGGCGAACAGCCAGTTGCGCCGGCCCATCGGGATCGGGCGCAGGCCCCGCTCAAGGTGGTTCGTGTCGATGGCGACCCCGGGGTCCTCCAGAAACACCCGCAGCCCGGCCTCGCGTTCCGCCGCGTAGGCCAGCGCCTGACCGAACGGGTGGCTCGGCAGCAGGTCCACCCGCTGGCGTTGTTGTTTGCACCAGTCGAAAAACGCGTCCACCGCCGCGGCGCTGCGCTCGCGCCGCCAGGCCAGCTTCGCCGGGCCGTCGAGCTTCTTCTTGCGTATCTTCTTCTCGTGCCGGTACAGCGCGCCGATGAGCGACAACGCCGCGGCCACGCCCTCGGGATCGCTCTGCTTGGCATCCACGAAATTACGCCGGCAATGACTCCAGCACTGCGCATGCGCGAGGCCGCGGCGCTTCGCGAACGCCTCGTACGCACCGTACCCGTCGCTCAACAGTGTGCCCGAGAAATCCCCGAGGAACCTCTCCACGTGCTTGTGCGCGCGGCTCGGCGCGTAGTGAAACACCAACTCGTCGTCCTGCCCGTACACCGGCCAGAAGTACGCCGCGCGCATCTTGCCCGGCCCGCTGCGCCCGGCCTTGATCGAGGTCTCGTCCATGGCCACGACCGCGCCGCTCAAAATGTGCGCGGATTGCGCCGAGACCAGCGGCCCCAACAGGTCGATGGCCCGTCCGGCCCAGTTCGTCAGACTGCGCCGGCTCACCGCGATCCCGCTGTCGGCCAGGCGCCGGTGCTGGCGGTACAGCGGCAGGTGATATCGAAACTTGTCCACCAGCAGCCCGGCCAGGAAGCTCACGTCCACCGCCGCGCGCCCCAGCACGTTCGGCGGCGCCGCCGGCGTCAACACCTGCCCGGTGTCCCGGCGCTTGACGACCTGGCGCACGTACCTCAGCACCTTGTAGCTGCCCGGCTCCTGGGCCAGCCGGTGCGTGACCTTCTCCCCCACGAACTCCCGCTCGGACTCCGGAATCGCCTCGATGGCGGGGTCCGTCACATGGATCGTCTCCACCGGCACCGTCTCGTCGAACCGCAACCCGTGCTCGTTGACCGCCCCGTCGCGGCGCTTCTTCCGGCGCCGGTAGCGGATCTCTTGCGTGGGCGCCTCCCCGGCCGGTGTCGCCTCGATGCCCAGCGCCGCGAACAGGCTCGCCTGCTCCGCCTCGTCGAACTCGAGCCGCTTCTCGGACTTCGGCCCGAACAACTGGCGCTGGAACCACTCCAGTTGACGCTTGACCGAGGCCAGTTGGCCGGTGAGGTCGGCGACGGTCGCGTTCAATCGCGCGTTCTCTTGTTGAAGAACCTCGATCCGGGCGTGGGACAAGGGGTTCGCACTCGCCGCCGTTGAAGCGCCGATTATACCCGCTCCACGCCCGTCACGCCGCCATCCGGTAACGCTTGCGCTGGCGCCGGACCACGATGTCCGTCCCCTCCAGCAGCGCCAGCAGCGCGGTGCGAGTCAACGCCAGGGACCCGCCGCCCCGTGCGCCCAACGCCGCGAACCGCCCTTGCTCCAGGCGCTTGGCCCAGATCCAGTACCCGCCGGCATCGAACGCCAGCACCTTCAGCATCGTGCGCCGGCGGTTCACGAACACGTACCACTGCCCGTTCGTGGGATCGCGTCCCAGCTCGTGGCGCACCAGCGCCGAGAGCCCGTCGAAGGAACGGCGCATGTCGCACGGCGGCGTGTACAGCCAGATGCGGCAATCCCCGCCGAGGTTCAACACCGCGGCGGGCGACGCAACCGCAATACCACCCCCTCGCCCAGGTCCAGCTCCGCCTCCCACGCCGGCAATGCCGTCGGCGAATCGGCCAACTCCACGAACCGTCCCGCGCCGTTCGCCCCGCTGCCCGCTTCGGAGCGCCGCAGCTTGCGCCGCCACAACGAAAACGTGCTCGGCGCCAAGTCCTCCGCCGTGCAAAACTGCTTGCGCGTCTGGCCGCTACGCTCGAACCGCGACACGATCGTCCGCCACTCCTCCGCCGAGCGGCGCACCGTCATCCGTTTGCCCTCGCTCATCCTCCCAGCCTCCTTCGTCATGAAAACATCGAAGGAAACCCCATAATCAGGCGACGGACAATGACGGCTCAAATTGCCCGCTTACTGAGCTACGGCGCTTACGGATTGCCCAACGGGGTAGTTCTGCTGGCCAACTCCTGGACATTTGCCGGCACGCCCACGGCCGCGGGCTCCGGCATCGCCACGTTGGCCGTTTGGGACAGCGACGGTAGCTACGACACGCTGAACTTCTCCTGGACCGTGTCAACCGATACCGCGCCGGCATTCGGATCGGCATCGGTCCCTTCAAAGTCGTGGACCATTGGCAAGGCCATTACGACATTTGCCTTGCCGCTGGCGGCGGGAGGCAATGCCCCGGTCAGTTACGGCGCCGCGCAAATGCCCGAAGGCATCGTCGTCTCTCCCTCGCTTGCCGTGTCCGGCACTCCGATGACGACCGGCTCGGGCACCGCCCGCATCACCGCGCGCGACGGCGACGGCGACACGGACACGCTGAGCTTTGCGTGGAGTGTGGCGTCGCCCAACGACGCTGTCATCGGCGAGGTGTTGTCAGCCAACCCGAACCCTGCCGGAGGACCGGACTTCATGGTAACCGGCGACTTGAGCTGCACCCGCGATTACGGGCACCTTGCCTTGATTGAAGAAAACCCCTGGCTGCAAACGAAGGAACTGGACGTCGATGCCGAGATGTTGAGCGCGGGCAGTGTGGCCATAGAAAACAAGCTCAATGGAACCTATCGGTATCGGCTGCGCGGTTGTTACCCGGAACGCATTCCAGGGATCGGCGAGCCGGTGCGGATCTGCGAGGCCGTCGGCGACACGCTGACCGTGACGGTGGACGGTCCGCCGCCGGACTCCGTGGAAACGCAACTGAAGGCTACGTATGAAACGCGCCTTCGAGATTCCGACGGCGATGGATTGGGCGATGCGTTGCATATCAGGCGCACCTCCGCAGCGGCTGGCGGCGGGTTGTTCACGCATGCGATCCTTCGCAACGCCCCGGAGGGCGGGCTCGAACTCGTGGCTCCGGATTCGGAGGGCGCACCCACATCGGCCGAAATGTCGTTGTGGCCGGTGACGGTGTCGGTGGACCTGGCACCGGGCGATTTCAACGGGGACGGATTCGTGGACATGCTTGTCCGCGGACTCAGCAATGCGATCGCAGGAGCGCGGGACCGGATCGTGTATGCGCCCGGGCAACTGGGCGGCTCTCCGTTCAACGAGCATGCGGTGGACCTTGAGTATTCGGATTTCCAAGCCGATGCGGTCAAGCCGACCGAGGACCCAGCCACGTCTCAACGACATGACGAATTCGTGTCGCAATTGAAACCTGTATACGGCTCGGTTTGCAGACGTTTCGACGCCAGAAGTTACTGCGCCGCATTTCCGGTCGAAGTTGCCGATAGATCGAGTCCATGACGGGCTTGCGCATGGCTAGTCGGGCGATTGCCGGTCGTACCAATGGGAGTGCGGAATCGATGAGAAAATGGAAACACAAGCATGGCTTTCCGGTATCCGCATCCGCGGCACGCGCTTCAGTCGCACTTGGCCCAACGGCGGGATGGCTGCGCCGGATTGGCGCGGCAGCGGTTGCCCTGGTACCGCTTTTGGCCGCCGCGCAAGGGCATCCCGACCACAGGCCGACCCCGCAACAGACCGCCCAATCGCAAATGGCGCTGGAGGCATCGGATGATGTGCCGGTGCCCGACTGGATGGCTTGGCGGGCCTTCCATAGCAGGATGGAACATTACCAGCAAGAGGCCCCAGCCGTCGTTCCCGGCTTGCTCGGCGGGGAAATCGGGCTTTCCGCAACCGATGCAAACATCGTGCTCGCCGCCGGTTATGCGTATCTCGACGAACTCGAGCTGATCGACGCCCAGGCGCGGTCGGAAATCAGCAACCGTTTCATTCCGCACGATTTGCCCCCCTTGATTTCCCCGAGCAGCGGTCCGAACAGAATTCCGGACGTGCCACCGTCCGAACTCGTTCCAGCGTATGCGCCGGATGGTAGACTGGTGAGGGACGTGCTCGCCGAGGAAGGCTTTTTCGACCGATTGGAACAACGGCGGAATTCGGCGTTCCGGGCGCACTGGGAGGCCCTGGCCGAGTCGGTCGGGCTATACGGCCTCTTGTGGCTTGAAGGGTATATTGAGGACGAGGTGGCGTCGAACATCGGAATCTTTTCCGGGGAGATTCCGGTATCGCCAATGCGAATTCCAGATCCCGACAACCGGATGGCTCCGAGGTGAAGACATGAATATTCGTCCGCTTCCAACGATGTGCTTGATCCTTTCCGCGTTTGGCCTGCCGGGGCGCGTATCCGCCTACAGCGGCGAGAGCGAAATCGGTTACGATACCGAAACGGTAACCCTCTCCGGTTATTCGAGAATATGGAAGGATCCGGCAGACTGGGACTTTGACTCGAGATGTATATTTTGGGAATACGATATTGATTTCGGGTTTCACTGCTCGCGATTTCATCGTCAATATACAATTGCAGCATTGTTTGGAGAGATTTACCGAGAGTCGCAGGATGAACCTGTTTCTTCCGAATATGTGTGGGGGGCCGAGTCGGCCCGCACCGATTATTCAACGACTTTCCCGGCTGGCGATCTTTGGACGGCCCAGGCCGACCACTTTATGGAGGTGGACCACTACCTTGTTTTTTGCTCTCTCACGATCTCAGGTCTGCCGTCGTGTTCGCCGCAGTTCTACGTGGGAACCACAGTGTATCCGCTTGCGCAGACAGTGGACAGTGAACTTGTCTGCGGCGAGCGGCAAGTGGACGAAATATACAGGGAATACCGCGATGATCGATACGGGTCCAATATCCGCCCCGAGTGCGAAGACTTCTCCGACAGCGGCGACTCGACGCACTTTACTTGGGATGAGCTCAATGGCAAGTACTCGTCAACCGCCGTGGTCCGGGGTAACCCGCACTTGCCATGGGCCATGGTGACGCAGGGCATCAAGGATGGACTGGATTACATTGCCTCCAATTACGCCGATTTTGACGGAATTGAATTGAGGTCGGGGTACCGCTGCCCTCATGGAAATCAGATCGTTGGCAGTACTTCCCCGCATAGCTACCATACGCACGGACGAGCCGCCGATCTATGGCGGAACGGATGGACGAGAACTGAGTTTGATGCTGTCGCACAAATTGCTGACCAACTAAACCCTATTGAACGATTTTCGTATGATCGATATTCCGATCATCATTTGCACGTCGCTTTCTGAGTCAGAGTATCGTTGAAAGGAGTTCGATAAGGAAATGAACAGTTTAGTCGCACAATTGTCGATTGCCTGCGCGTTTGTTTTTGCCTTGGGTGCCCACGCACAATCGGACGATCAAGTGCTGGCCCTGAGCGAACAGGCCGCGATAGCCGAAGACCTCGTCAGCGACGACATAGACCGCCGTCAACGTGCGTTATTTGTTGCTGAGTCATTAGGGTCGTCCAGAATGAGTGAGGACGTTCGTTCCGCGCTTGTATCGCTACTGGAGCGAATGAACGACGAACAAGATGCAGCCCGATTGCGGGGAATTCCAACAAATGAAGTCGTAAACGGCGAGGAGTTCATGGCGGTTGCCAGACTTGTTGCAACGCTAAATGATTCGCGAGCAATTCCGGCACTTGCTAGAGTTGGCAACCACGGATACAGTTGGCCTGTCGCGCGCGGGCTCGCTTCTTTCGGTGAGCTGGCTTTGCCCGAAATTCGGAATGTAATTGAATCTCCCGGGGTTTGGGACGACGCCATTGGTAGCAATCTAGCCGTACTCGCAATGATCGTCGAAGATGGGGGCGCAGACGCACTCTCGTCGTCAGCTCGTGAGGAAATTGTACGGATCGCAAGGAATAGCCTCCATAGCCAACAAGCAGGCGTTTTGTCGATGAGCAGGGCGATAGACCTTTCAATGTTGCTGCGGGAACCAGACTTGGTTCAAACGGTTCGCGAATTCGCTCACAACCCTGGTGCGCTAGATGCGCGTGGCATGGATCCATTAGCAGTGGATTTGATTCGTACTCATGCGTCCGACGCCGTTTCCAGGACAGCAAGTATTGAGTAATCGGTCAAACGAATGCCCTGTCGCATTTTCGGCAGACTGCATTGAGTAGAATCATGCGAACTTTGTCGTTTGAGAAACCCAGCCTGCTGGACAAACCAACCCAATGGGCCACGAATCTTCGACCGGAAACTCTGCATCGCGCTTGGCGACGATGACGGGCACTTGCTGGGCTACCCTCGCACGGTAGAGCCGATGATCTGTTTCAGAACTGCCACCGCTCCACATCCGACCTCGTTCCCGCCCATGCGCCGGACGGGAGGCTGGTGACGGATGTGCTCGCCGAGGAAGGTTTTGGATGGTATTGTTCCCGCTATCACTGGCAGTATGCATTTCCATCGTTGTATGGAGAGATTTACAGACAGTCCCAGGACGCGCCGGTTTTTTTCCGAGTTCGCGGCGGCCATCGAGACGGCCCGCACCGATTACGCGGCGACTTTCCCCGCCGGCGACGTATGGACGGCGCAAGCCGATCACTACGTCCAAGTGGACAACTACCTGGAGTCTTGTTCTCTCACGGTCACGGGTATACTGTCATGTTCCCCGAGGATTTACGTGGGATCCCGAGTGTATTGGCTTGCGGCGACAGTGGACCGCGAAATAGTCTGCGGTGAGCAGGAAGTCGACGAGATATACAGGGAATACCGGGATGATCGATACGGGTCCAATATCCGCCCCGAGTGCGAAGATTTCTCGGACAGCGGAGACTCGACGCATTTCACGTGGTCGCAGTTGAATGGTGGATTTACGGATGGAAACCCACATAAATATTGGGGTATGGTGGCGCAACGACTAAAGAATGCGCTAGATCACATAGCGTCGAATTACGCTAACTTCGACGGAATTCTGTTGATTTCCGGGTATCGGTGTCCTCATGGCAATCAAAACGTCGGGGGCGTTCCCCACAGCTACCATACCCATGGAACAGCCGCCGATCTATTGCGGCCCGGATGGGACGAGAGTGAATTCGAAATCGTAGCAAGTCTAGCAGAGAGCTTGGGCGCAGAAACTTTAGAATATGATGCCTACAGTGATAATCATCTGCACTTTGAATTTGAGTTCTTGGCACAGTAATTGTTGCATATCTGCTTTGATTTCCTGGAGTTGTACCGATGAAACCAAGTGACCTATTGTCATCTCTAACTGTCCGTTCAGTCTTCACGATACTTCTCATTCCATTTGCGGTGGTTGGATACACCCAGGAACACGTCTTGGCTGAAAGGCAGCAGGCGGAGCTCGCCCAGGAAATTCTTGGTGGCGACGAAAACCTGCGCATGCGGGCCGTTGGGATTGCGCAGCAATTGGGTTCAGAGAGAATGAGCGACGAAGTTCGCGTTGCGCTTATAACGCTATTGGAACAATCGAATGATGCGCTGGACAAAGGCAGAGCGCAAGGCATGGTATTGAATGACATCGTGAACGGTGAGTTTTACTTACAGCTCGCAAGAGTCGTTGCTCGCCTCAACGATCCTCGCGCAATTCCGGCGCTCGCCCGGGTTGGCAGTTACGCCGGTAGCATCACCGTCGCACGCGGGCTCGCTTCTTTCGGTGTAAGGGCCCTGCCCGAGATTCTGGCCATCATCCACACGCCAGGAATTTCGGACCGAGCCGTCGCCCGTAATTTGCACGCGCTCACCATAATGGTCGAAGACGCTGGTGCGAATGGTTTCTCACCGGAAACTCGTCGCGAAATCGTTCGCGTCGCGAGTGAAATCCTCGAGTATGGGTACGAAGGAATATATATCGTTTCAGCAGCGATCAATCTAGCCGTCGCGCTGGACGAGCCAAGCATGGTTCAAATGGTACAACGTCTCTCGCAGGACGGTGCCGTGTTTTCCTCAAACAGTATCGATCAGACATCGGAACGCCTGATACGCGAGCATGCGGCTGACGCGCTTTCCGGAACTTCAGGTGGACCCTGAGTTGTTGTCTGTGGTCTCGATGGTCCTAACCTTAGCGCAGACCGGGATCCCGCCGACGCCCTGAATCCCGGGCCGGCCGTCAGGTTGCGCGTTGCGCCAGCACGCGGCGCACGGTGTGCAGATCCTCCTCCGTATCCACGCCCCTGGGGGGAATTTCACAGGCCTGAGCAACAACAATGGGGATGCCGAGCCATAGCGCGCGCAGCTGTTCCAGCCGCTCCTGCAGCTCCAGGCCGCAAGGCCCCGCCTCCGTGAATGCTTTCAGCGCCCGGACACGATAGCCGTACAGTCCCACATGGCGCATCGCATTCGCGATCGGTCTTTCTCCGCCGCGCGGCCAGGGAATGCGCGCGCGACTGAAATACAGGGCCCTGGAACGCCTGTCCGTGACCACCTTGACCACGTTCGGGTCGTCCCACTCGGCGAGATCCGCGATCGGCGTTGCGAGCGTCGCCATGCCCGCCTCGGGATCGCCATCCAGCAGCCCCGCAACTTGTGATACCAGCGCCGGCGGCAACAAGGGTTCATCGCCCTGGACGTTGACGACCACCCGCTCGTCGGGCCAGTCGAGGCGTCTTGCCACCTCCGCAATCCGGTCGGTCCCGCTGGCATGGGTGCTGTCGGTCATCTCCGCCCGGGCGCCGAACCGCTCGCACGCTTGGGCGATGCGCGTGTCATCGGTGGCCACGATCACTTCCGCCGCGCCGCAGGCCACGGCAGCCTCGTAGACCCACTGAATCATCGGCCGACCGCAGAGGTCGGCAAGCGGCTTGCCGGGGAGCCGCGCGGCGCCATGGCGCGCCGGAATCACTACGGAGAAATCCACCGCCGCTCCTCCATGCGTTTCAGCACCAGCTCCATCAGTCCGGCCGAGGCTTCCGGCTGCAACGACAGCTTGATGGGGACGCACCACACGTCGTCATGGGCGATTCCCCTGCACTTGACCGCATCCTTTTCCGTCACCAGTACGGGTGCCGAATCATCGAAGCGAAGGTCGGCGGCGTCGATGGACGCATGATCCGGTAACGGATGTTCGATCACCTGCAGACCGGCCGCCGCCAACATGCGAAAAAAACGTTGCGGATGACCGATCGCCGCGACGGCGTGAACCGGCGTGCCCCGGAACGACTCCAGCGACTTGCGGGCAGGGCCCGCAAGCTGGCGAACGTCCTGCACGCTCGGCTCTGCGCGAAAGATGTCCCCAACAGATTCATCCTGTCCCCAGTTTCCGCCGTTGACCACTACCGCACCCGCTCTGGCGAGCCGCCCGCGTCCCTCCCGCAGGGGACCCGCCGGCAGGCGCATCCCGTTGCCGAGGCCCCGCTCGCCGTCCACCACCACGATTTCCATGATCCGTCCCAGCGAGAGGTGCTGCAAGCCGTCGTCGGCCAGCAGGACATCCACCTGCTCGCGGTCCAGGAGTGCCTGCGCGGCCGTCACCCGATCCGGGCCTACGCTGACGGGACAATTCGTGGTACGCGCCAGCAGCACGGCCTCGTCCCCGACCCAAGCCGGATCGCTGTCGCGATGGGCCGCCTGCGGCCATGTGCCGGCGCGACCGCGGTAACCGCGGCTGACGATGCCGACACTGTACCCCCGCTGCCGCAACTCTTCGGCCAGCCAGATGACCAGCGGCGTCTTGCCGGTACCGCCCACCGTGAGATTTCCGACCACCACGACCGGCACGGGCAGTTCCGTCACCGGCCGGATGCGCCAGCGGTACAGCAGACGCCTGAGGCCGGCGACCCACCGGTAACAGACGCCAAGTGGCCACAGCAACCAACGGCATGGGCTGCGCCCATACCAGATCCGATCCATGCCCCGCGACAGGCTCATCGGGGCGTGCACCCATTCCGGAGAATCATTCGGGACCGTTCTGTCCGGCAAGGACGCCCACAGGGCATCAGTCCGCGCACTGCATGCGATAGAGGCTGCTGTAGATTCCGCCGCGGTCCAGAAGCTCCGCGTGGGTGCCCTGCTCCACGGCCTCGCCTTCCTGGAGCACGACGATCGAGTCCGCGTTTTCCACCGTGGACAGCCTGTGGGCGATGACGAGCGTCGTGCACCCGGTCATCAGCGACTCGAGCGCCCGCTGCACGATTCGCTCCGATTCGGTATCCAGCGCCGACGTGGCTTCGTCCAGTATCAGGACGGGCGCGTTCTTGAGCACCGCCCGGGCGATGGCCACGCGCTGGCGCTGCCCGCCGGAGAGCAGCATGCCGCGCTGCCCCACGGGTGTATCCAGTCCCTCGGGCAGCCCGGCTGCGAATTCGGTCACGAAAGCGGCCTCGGCTGCCGCCTCCACCGCCTCCCGCGGCGCATCCCCCAGCGCCCCCAGAGCAATGTTGTTGGCAATGGTGTCGTCGAAGAGCAGCACATCCTGGCTGACAAGACTCAGTTGACGGCGCAGGTCCCTGAGCCGATATTCCCGGATGTCCACGCCATCGAGCCGCACATCGCCCGCCTCCACGTCGTAGAACCGGGGCAGCAATCCGACCAGCGTGCTCTTGCCGCTGCCGGACCGCCCGACGATCGCCACCGTGCTCCCCGCCGGAACCCGCAGACTGACGTCGTGCAGCACACGGCCCTTGGCTTCGTCGTACGTGAAGCAGGCGCCGCGAAATTCCACGTCCCCCTGCGCGCGCTCCAGGCGCCGGGTACCGGTATCCGGCTCGCCGGGTTCATCCAGCGTTTCGAACAGCGTGATACCGGCGGCGATTCCACGCTGCAGCACGGCGTTGATGTTGACCAGTCGCTTCATGGGCGTGAGCATCATGCCCAGCGCAACCAGGAAGCCAATGAACACGGGGGCGTCCAGTCCCTGCAGCAGCGTCTCGGAAAACGCCAGGGCGATCATCGCGCTGACGGCGATCGTCAACGTGTACTGAGAAAGGGCATCGCCCCCCGCGCGGGTCGCCACGAGCTTCATGAACTGCCGGCGATTGTGCTCGTTGATCTCCGAGAACCGCTGTTGCTGGTGCTTCTGGCCCTCGAATACCTTGACGATCCGCGCCCCCGACAGGGCTTCCTCGGTCACCCGCGTGGCATCGCCCATGGACGTCTGGATGCGCAATCCGTAACGCCGGAACGCGCGGCTCATGACAGCGACCAATCCCGCGACGACCGGCGCGGCCACGGCCACCATGGCCGTCAGCAGGGGACTGAACCAGATCATCGCGCCGATGAGAACCACCACGGTCAGCGAATCGCGAATGGCGACCACCACGGCGTTGGAAATGGCCTCGGCAACCTGTTCGGTGTTGTAGGTCAACTTCGAAACCAGCGCACCGGAGGAGTGGTGCTCGAAATACGAGATCGGCAGTTCCGTATAGCGCTCGAAGATCTGCGCGCGCAGGTCCCTGACCACCGATCGCCCCAGCCATCCGAGGCCGTAGACGGCGATGAAGTCCACCGTGGCGCGCACCATGAACGTGGCGAACAGCAGCAGCGGCACCAGCAGCGAGCCCGCGCCGCGGCCCTCGGACTCCAGCACCTCCACCACCTCGCTCATCAGGTAGGGCACGACCCCGTTGCTGCCGGCGGCCACAACCATCGCAACCAGCGCGATCGGGAGCACCTTCCAGTGAGGCGTCACGTAGCTCAACAGGCGCCGGTAGACCAGCATGACATGTGGGCGGGAATGCGGCATCGGGCGCCCGAATAACAGCGAAGTGCGGCTCCGCACTATAGCGCGGGCCTTGTATGCTCACAATGAACCCACCGGGATCGGGGCCTGCTCCGCTACCGATCATTCAAGTTCCAGTATCGGCCCTGCGCTTGGCGCAGACTCCAGGTGAGGAAATTTCCTGTCATTCGCCAGACAGGCTCGAAATTGGGCTGGAGGAACCTGTTTCGGCATGGATGGGGAAAGGCTTGCGCGGTTAGAATGGGGCTCGTTGAAAAAAATCAGGCTGATGAATCCTGCAGAGCCGAAACTTCACCCGACCGGTCCGGCCCTGGCGGATTGCTGGACTCCGCCTGTCCTGACGGGGATCGAGTTCCCGGGCTGCACGCCCATCCCCATGGGCCGCTCCGATCTCGACGCTTACGAGGGCCGGCTGGAGTTCTGGGACGCGGAGGCGGCGACGGCCTGGGTGGCCGAGCCGCCGGTGACGGCGGCCCACGAGCGCCCGTCGCAGCGGCTGGCCGGGCTGGCCGAGCGCATCGCGCAGGTGCGCGGCTCGCCCATCGCCTGCCTGGGGCCGGTGGGCCTGGTGGTGCGGGACGCGGACGGCGCCCCCCGGCGCGTCATGCAGGCGGACCAGTCGGTGTACCTGCGCCCGCTGTCGGCGAACCTGCCCTGGGACGTGTCGATGGTGGTCGGCGAGCACGATTTCCCCGACGTGGTGGTGGAGGTGGATCACTCCACGGACGCGCGCCGGGGCAAGCTGAAGCTGTACGAGGCGTGGGGCTTCCCGGAGGTGTGGATACAGGTGCCGAGCGCGGCGTCGCCGAGCCGCCCGAAGAGCCGCCTGCCGGAGTTGACCATTTACTTGCTGGAGGGCGGCGCGTACCGGGTTTCCGGGGAGAGCCGGGCGTTTCCGGGCTGGACGGCGGGTGAGATTCATGCCGCCCTTGACGAACCGGTGCCGTCGGCCGGGACGATCGCGGTCTTGGAGCGTGTGGGCGCGGTGCTCGGCGCGCGCGAAGGCACCGGGCCGGACGACGACCCGCTGCTGCGCTCGCAGCGACGGCAGGCCAGGGAGCAGAGCCTGGCAGCCCATCGGGAAACGCTGCGCCGCCTCGCGGAGCCGAAGTTCGGCAACGCCGCCGCGTCGGAATTCGCCCGCCGGCTTGAAGCCGTTACCGATCCGGCACAGCTTGCCAATGCCGGCGAACGAATCATCGTCTGCGAGACGGCGGATGAGCTGCTGGACAATCCAACATCGCGTTAGCCCGAGCCAAGGCGTATAACCGTTGGACTGCGATGCTTCGAGACGTTTGGCGAACGTGTCGATTCGTCTGGCGCAAACACCTCCAAAGGCCAATTACCGGCATTCCAGTATCGGCGCTGCAGGGAGCGCCTGTCCGTGCGTATAACTCGTTCATGCTGCGTCATTCCTGCCTTTGATGGGATGACCAACCAGTGCGCCACCACGTAAGCGGGCAAACTGGACCGTTCTGGACTTTCGCGGCCTAGTGAAGTGGGGGATCGCGGGCGCGGTCCAGGTCGGACCGTAGCGGATTGTCGGCGAAAAGCGTCTTCCACACCCTTGGGGTCAGTTCGACGGCGCGCTTGGCCGGATGCCGGTCGATCCGCTGCAACACGTCGACCAGGTAGATGTAGGGGTTCACGCCCTGCAGCTGGCAGGTCGCGAGCAAGCTCTGGATCGCCCCGACGCGGCGCGCGCCCAGTTCCGTCCAGGCGAACAGCCAGTTGCGCCGGCCCATCGGGATCGGGCGCAGGCCCCGCTCAAGGTGGTTCGTGTCGATGGCGACCCCGGGGTCCTCCAGAAACACCCGCAGCCCGGCCTCGCGTTCCGCCGCGTAGGCCAGCGCCTGACCGAACGGGTGGCTCGGCAGCAGGTCCACCCGCTGGCGTTGTTGTTTGCACCAGTCGAAAAACGCGTCCACCGCCGCGGCGCTGCGCTCGCGCCGCCAGGCCAGCTTCGCCGGGCCGTCGAGCTTCTTCTTGCGTATCTTCTTCTCGTGCCGGTACAGCGCGCCGATGAGCGACAACGCCGCGGCCACGCCCTCGGGATCGCTCTGCTTGGCATCCACGAAATTACGCCGGCAATGACTCCAGCACTGCGCATGCGCGAGGCCGCGGCGCTTCGCGAACGCCTCGTACGCACCGTACCCGTCGCTCAACAGTGTGCCCGAGAAATCCCCGAGGAACCTCTCCACGTGCTTGTGCGCGCGGCTCGGCGCGTAGTGAAACACCAACTCGTCGTCCTGCCCGTACACCGGCCAGAAGTACGCCGCGCGCATCTTGCCCGGCCCGCTGCGCCCGGCCTTGATCGAGGTCTCGTCCATGGCCACGACCGCGCCGCTCAAAATGTGCGCGGATTGCGCCGAGACCAGCGGCCCCAACAGGTCGATGGCCCGTCCGGCCCAGTTCGTCAGACTGCGCCGGCTCACCGCGATCCCGCTGTCGGCCAGGCGCCGGTGCTGGCGGTACAGCGGCAGGTGATATCGAAACTTGTCCACCAGCAGCCCGGCCAGGAAGCTCACGTCCACCGCCGCGCGCCCCAGCACGTTCGGCGGCGCCGCCGGCGTCAACACCTGCCCGGTGTCCCGGCGCTTGACGACCTGGCGCACGTACCTCAGCACCTTGTAGCTGCCCGGCTCCTGGGCCAGCCGGTGCGTGACCTTCTCCCCCACGAACTCCCGCTCGGACTCCGGAATCGCCTCGATGGCGGGGTCCGTCACATGGATCGTCTCCACCGGCACCGTCTCGTCGAACCGCAACCCGTGCTCGTTGACCGCCCCGTCGCGGCGCTTCTTCCGGCGCCGGTAGCGGATCTCTTGCGTGGGCGCCTCCCCGGCCGGTGTCGCCTCGATGCCCAGCGCCGCGAACAGGCTCGCCTGCTCCGCCTCGTCGAACTCGAGCCGCTTCTCGGACTTCGGCCCGAACAACTGGCGCTGGAACCACTCCAGTTGACGCTTGACCGAGGCCAGTTGGCCGGTGAGGTCGGCGACGGTCGCGTTCAATCGCGCGTTCTCTTGTTGAAGAACCTCGATCCGGGCGTGGGACAAGGGGTTCGCACTCGCCGCCGTTGAAGCGCCGATTATACCCGCTCCACGCCCGTCACGCCGCCATCCGGTAACGCTTGCGCTGGCGCCGGACCACGATGTCCGTCCCCTCCAGCAGCGCCAGCAGCGCGGTGCGAGTCAACGCCAGGGACCCGCCGCCCCGTGCGCCCAACGCCGCGAACCGCCCTTGCTCCAGGCGCTTGGCCCAGATCCAGTACCCGCCGGCATCGAACGCCAGCACCTTCAGCATCGTGCGCCGGCGGTTCACGAACACGTACCACTGCCCGTTCGTGGGATCGCGTCCCAGCTCGTGGCGCACCAGCGCCGAGAGCCCGTCGAAGGAACGGCGCATGTCGCACGGCGGCGTGTACAGCCAGATGCGGCAATCCCCGCCGAGGTTCAACACCGCGGCGGGCGACGCAACCGCAATACCACCCCCTCGCCCAGGTCCAGCTCCGCCTCCCACGCCGGCAATGCCGTCGGCGAATCGGCCAACTCCACGAACCGTCCCGCGCCGTTCGCCCCGCTGCCCGCTTCGGAGCGCCGCAGCTTGCGCCGCCACAACGAAAACGTGCTCGGCGCCAAGTCCTCCGCCGTGCAAAACTGCTTGCGCGTCTGGCCGCTACGCTCGAACCGCGACACGATCGTCCGCCACTCCTCCGCCGAGCGGCGCACCGTCATCCGTTTGCCCTCGCTCATCCTCCCAGCCTCCTTCGTCATGAAAACATCGAAGGAAACCCCATAATCAGGCGACGGACAATGACGGCTCAAATTGCCCGCTTACGCCACCACGGACACGTAACGCCGTCCTGGTCACGGCCAGGCTCGGCCCTTCGGTGGGGTCGGGCAGCATATTGCGAGCAACGCCACGTCTGTCGAATGCGTGCTGGACTATGGTGATCGGCGCTCGACTCGACGGGACTAAAATACTCCTATCGCAGGCCCATGGCGCGGGGTTCGCGGCTGCCAATTCCCCTGAAGTACGGGTACGGTACGAGGGAAAGATGTTGTTCGAGTACCAAGGGGAGCATTTTAGGCAAGAGTCGACCATCGCTCTGACTGCTCAGAATTTTCTTGCACGCGAACACGTTGCGTAGGCGGGATGATCGTGAACTACGCAGATGCACACAAAGTTTGATCAAGGGATGCGCGCATGTCGACAGTAAATGATCTGCTTAAGGCAGACTCGCTCCAACGAAGCGGTTTGGTTCAGTGGGGGGAACAAGTCCCAAACGACAAACCAGGCATCTACATCGTTTCCCTGTCATCGGACATAGACGAAAATAACTTTCTCTTAGAAACTGCGCCGATCAATCATGGAATAGTTGCCAAGTGGCTTCGGAGGGCTCCGCGATTCAAACTTGACGGTAAACTCAATCCTTCTCCTGAGGCGGTTGCAAGGCGCCTTAGTGAATACTGGCTCCCTGACGAGAACATCCTCTATATCGGCCAGACCTCTGGGCCGATGCGGAAAAGGGTGAATCAGTTCTACAGGCACAAGTTGGGAAACAGCGGTTCGCACAGTGGAGGTCAGTGGCTCAAGACCCTTTCGGTTCTGCCTGAAACGTTCGTCCACTATGCTGAATCCCCCGATCCCGAGTTATCGGAATACAGACTGATGCAGGCGTTTATGGTTGGGGTGTCTGCAAGTACAAGGAAGTGCTTGAGGAACAATGACCGGCCATACCCGTTCGCGAATCTGGAGTTCCCGAAACTACGTAAGCAACACGGAATCTCAAAGTCAACGCTCTGATTAATTGGCAATTGTCAAGTGGCCAGATAGCAGGTGCCGGGCTCCCACAGGCATCATCACCGCGACGAATCAATCTGGACGATCCCAATATCGACGACGCTCAGGGCCCAATGCCCGTACACGGAACGACTCACCGGGCTCATACGTCACGTTGATGGCGCCACTGCCCCGGGTGGACAGAACAAATGCAAGTCTTGACCATGCGAGCGCGTTCCAAGTGTCTCTCCGCGACCCACGGTAACAAACCGGGGCGCCGGCGACGAGTCGGCGAGTAGCAACCCGGGAAACACCATCCTGGGAGTGCGCGGTGACGGTAACGGTCGCGGTTGTTTCCGCAACGCAGAAGCGATGGTTTCACATGCTCCCGGGGCGCAGAACCACTTATCTCACACGTTACCCCGGTGCATACGGTTGCTGGCGCAGCCAGCGACCGCAATCAAGGCGAAGCCGAGAACGACCGCGACGCATAGCGCCGGAGCGAGGCGTGGACGCAGATGGACGAACTGCGGTGCTGGGGCAGTCCATCGCTGTGGCGGCGAAGCAAACGGCAGTGAGTGAAGCGAACCGCCGGGCACGGGGCCCGCGAACCGAGCTGAGGCGCGAGGGACAGCCGTTGCTGCGCCGCGGATGCTCACGATGGAGGCGAACTCGCTGTCCTCAATTAAGTCGGTATGTCATCGAGGTGGCGAAGACGTAGAATCCATCGGGCGTCGACTACGGAGACGGCGGTCTCGTTGGCGAAAGCGTACACATGGAATACCTGCCAGACATTGATGTCAGATCCGACGCACGAATCGTCCGCAATCAGCTTGTCGAGATTAAGGCGATCAAGAACCTCTTGGCCGATGTCTACAAGGACGCCGGTGACGGGCGGACGCTGTTCCGGGAGCTGGTCCAGAATGCTGATGATGCCAAGGCGCAAACGCTCAAGTTAACGGTGGTGAAACGTGGTTGGCCCAATGCAAAAAACAGCCTGTTGCATGGCCCAGCGCTTCTGGTGACGAACGACGGAGCGTTCTCAAAAAGGGACGACGACGCCCTGCATGAGGCTCTTGGCGGATCGAAAGAGGACGATGTGGCCATGATCGGTCGGTTCGGAATTGGATTGAAGAGTGTCTTTCACTTGTGTGAGGCATTTCTATACCTGGGCGCGGAAAAGTCGAAATGGCTGGCTGGCGTCGTGAATCCATGGGCGGGTACAGGAGCAAAAGGAAAAAACGATCCCATTTATCCCGAGTGGGACAAACTCGCAAGGACTGACAGCGAGCAACTGAGATCTGTGACGACGGAACTGCTTGGGACGTCGGACGATGGTCTGTTGCTATGGATACCGCTACGGCGGTGTGAACATTTGAAACGGGGTAGCGGAGGTCAACAACACGGGTTAGGCGAACGTTGCCCTCAGCCAGACGAAGTCTGCGAATGGTTCGCAGGAGCGGCGCCGGCTGCGCTGTTGCTGGCACAGTGCGGGCACCTTCAGACCATCGATGTGCAGCGAGCGGCAAGCCCAGAGGCTCTGCGCAATCGTGAGACATGCATGCGTGTGGTGCGGGATGCAGCAAAATGGGTTGGTCGTTACGGGTACGAAAACGATGGTTTTGTCGAGCGGAGCTTCGGGGGCAAGATTGTCGCCAAAGACCATGGTTGGAAGGTATCTGGAATCGAGTCTCTTGGTAACGAAGGTTTGCGACAACTGCGAATGCAACCGGACTGGCCGAAATCCCTGGAACAGCAGAACGGTCGCTACTCCACAGTGCCACAGAAAGCGCTCGAACACGCCGCAGTGACCGTGCTGCGGCCCAGCGACTCCGATTTCGAGCCAGCAGGAACACGGATGCGTTGGGCCGCGTTCCTCCCACTGGACGACGATCCCGAACCGAGCCCTAGTGCAATCGTTGAAATCGAAGGTTTGTCGCCCGCCTGGGAAGTCCTCTTGCACGGCTATTTCTGGCCCTCTCAGGATCGCCGCTCCATTCCCGGTGTCACCGAGGATGTTGGCGATGGCGGCACTGATGGGGACATGCGAAGCCGTTGGAATCGAGCCCTGTGCGACAAATTGCTGCTCCCGTTGCTGCCAAAGGCATTAGCCAATGCTGTCAACCGCGTTGAAGAGCGAGTAGCGCGAGGGTTTTTGGACGCGGTTGTCAACTCGGACATCGTCAAGTACCGATCAATTTCGGTCAGGCGATCACATTGGCTCCTTCCTGTTGTGGCTGACGACGGCGTTGAATGGAAAGCATTGAGCGTGGGTTCCGGCCCCGTCTTGTCGATCCCCAAGTGGAATCACGCACCCGAAATCGTTCGCCGGCGGTTCGTGGCGTACTGCGACGAATGCACGGACGAAGTCGTGTTCATCGACGAGGATGCTGCACGCATTGCAGACGGGCTCAATGATTGGACCGATGAGTACCTCAAGGGTCTGCTGGCCAGTATTCCCAGCACTGCATTTGAATCGCCGAAGCACCTAAGGTGGGTTGAAAAAGCTGTTCGTCATGCAATTAATCCAGACGCCAACAAATTCGACAGTCGCGCCGCGATACTCGCGCGGTGGCTCGTGGGACAGATTCGGGATGGTGTGCTGGCCCATACGACACGGCCTACCGTTTCGCGTGCATTGCGGGACGAGTTGCGGGAAGTATGGAGAGACATGTGCAGCGTGCTACCTATGGCATGGTTGTTTGAAACGCCGATTGACTGCCAACGGGCGCTCAGGGATCTCGCTAATGACAATGCAATTGGCGAAATGTTGTTCCCTGTGCCATTCGGTCGTCGTCGAAGAGCTTCGCCATTCGCGCGGCACCTCCATCAAGAGCGACTAGATGATGCGCTTATTGCCTTGGGCAAAAGACTAGAAGTCGGAGGCACGTCGCATCGTTTGATGCACTCGCGTCTCTTGCTCGCGGACGCGCTGCTTGCCAGACGAGATGATCGGCCCATGGGCAAAGGCCTTGCTGGGTTGCCCTTGCTGCGCGTAAACAGGTTTCCAATCGAGGAAGAAGAGGCTTGGACCGTCGATGGCCTAAGTCGCAGGGTGGATGCAAGGCGAGTATTCGCTGGTCCAAGCTGGGATGCATCGGACAACGACAGAACGGACGGAAACTCGCTTGAGCGGCCACCGAATCCGAAACAGGCCGTCGCGGAGCTCGGGAAGGCACTCGATGACGACGTTTGGTTGGTGAGTGGCAATGTTGTGGCGTCCCTCGCTACTGACGTGCCATTGCCCAGACCGGAGGCTTTGGCTATTGCGGTGCTTCAATCCGCGACGCTAGGTGAGCCCGCTGCCCGAAAGCCGTTGTTGATGCGGCTGGCGGAGCAGGATTTGGAGAACACGCATGTTCGCAGGGCCGCACGCGTGCTTCTGGCGGGGCGTTCCGCCGCCGTGATTGGTGACGACGCAGGACTGTTTCATGACCGGACGGAGAGCAGACGAGCACTGTATCTCCTGCTGCGCTTGCTTGACCGGTCGTGGTGTGTGGTTGCACAAGAATTGGTGGAGCCGCTTCCGCAAGAAACTCTTGACGCTCTTTCGGTCAGACAGGCCGATAGTCGAGCGCTGCATAGCCTGCTTTCCGAATGCCTGGAAACGCCGGTGGACTGGACGGGACTGAGCGACGGGGAAGCAGCGACGCTGCTACAGCAATTGCACGGCACAACAGATGAGGAGCAGGAACACTGGCGCACCATGCCGCTGCATAGGGGAGTTGACGGGACACGCAGGGCGTTCAACCGTAGGTCAAGGCGGTCAACGGAAAAGACCAATCAACTGCGGCTGCCGCCAGAACTCGAAGCGGAGGTTTTCCTGCTGGATCCGGACCCGCGGGTCGCTCATCTCTACCACACAGTTCCCGAAATGGACCGAGACGGCCTTCTTCAACTTATGTTGGAGGACTCGCGTCCCTGGCGTTTCGCCGAACCGATAGTGCAAGGCGTCCGTGTTTCGGGAGGGCAAGTGTTACTGTCGCGAAACGGCGATGTCCGTAATCTGCTGAGACTCAGTCGCTGGCTTCCCTTGTGTGACGGCGGTGGCATCGCACCTGAAGCAGTGATCTTTGCTCCGAAGGCCCTCTTGGATGCGGTGTTTCGTCTGGTTGCGGCCGGTGCTCTTGGCGACAAGCGGCTCCCGGAAGCCATCAACCCAAAGACTTGGGGGATGGCGGAACCTGTAGTGAGGGAGGTCCTAGGACGCTTGAATCGCCAGCGTCAAGTGCAGCGGATGGTCGACGCTCTAGATTCCCAACATGTAGCTCAGGTTGATGGCGGCGCGTGGCTTGTCATGCCGCATTGCGACCTCATCGACGCGCCGTTGATCAAGGCTGCACTGCAAACAACGCTTACCGGATTGCATCCCGGCTGGCAGTTGGTGCATGCAGCTGCCCAGGCTGTCGGTCGGGGCGCAGGGACGCAAAGCACTTCGGACGCGATTGTGACGCTGGCGAAGGCGCTCTGCGGTCCAATTCCGCCGGACCGCCAAGTTGAGATTCTCACCAGCCTCGCGGGTTCGCGACCCGCCAAGGATTCCGCCAGCGGGAGACTGTTCCGCAGTCTTGTCACTTGTCTCGCGGATACTAACGAGTTCTTTTCGGATGTTCTGCCAAACCTCGATCTGCCGACCCAAGATGGCAACTGGCATGCGAGCCACGATGTCGCACGAAGCGAAACCGGCGTTGCGAGACGACATCGGGTGATTTCGGAATACCGCCCCATTCTCCGCCTGAATAGTGACGACCCGGTCGTCCAGGTAAGCGGTGTCGAAGGCAACTCGGTGGGAAACGGATTGGACACGCTGGAGAAATACTTCGCGCCGTGGAACGGTCGAGTCCCACATGGCGCCGTGGGGGCGTTTCTCAGCTTGTTGGGTACCGGAGTGCGCAATTCCATTGGCAATCTAGCCCAGCAATGGCTTGGGGAAGATGTTGCCAAGAGGCTTCCTGACGAATTGGACACCGAAAGCGTCAATGTGTTCGTTTTGCCGAACGTGGCGCATGGCGAACATGTCCGTGCCATGAACGTGCTGGGAGCGAGGGTGCCGATGCATGCAGAAGTGGACAGCGATACGCTGTTCGCGGACGATCCTGTAAAACGGCCTCGCTCGCAGTTTTCGCCGTTGTTTAGGGAGTTTGGTAACGGATTTTGGGAGATCTCGCTGCGAGATGTCGACCCTCAGAACCGTTCTAGCTCGGACCTCTTACGGCTACTAGGCGGCACCGTCGAGAGATGGGGGTCCCGCTACCTTGGGTTGCCCCGCGAGAACGTGAACGATTGGTGGTCTCAATGGGGAAAGGGTTCGCAGGCCGACTTTGTACCTGTGCTTGCCTCCATCAAGGCGCATCTGCCGCTGACACTACAGCAGCTCAATGTAAAGAGCGAGTCGCTGCGGAATGCCCTCAGGAATGCTGAGCGGGCGCAGAGGAAGCGAGAGCAAGCACCCTCTGAAGAAGCCCTTAAGAGCGAAATAGAGGCCCTGAACCGATTGGCGGCCCTCATTGAGGAACCTCAGCACCGGGAATTTTTGTGGAAACGGGTCAACAAGCTGATACGACGCTACGGATACAGCAAAGAAAGCGTCTTGCTGGAGCTTGCGCAGAACGCCGACGATGCTCTTGCAGAGGCCGCCGAGATCGGAGGTGGACCGCTGCCGACTGCCGTCCGACGTCTCTTGATACGAATCCACGAACATGACGACACGCCCACCATAGATGTCATGCATTGGGGGCGTACGATCAACGACACTGGAGGGGCCGCCTTTCCGGCTGGACGGGAGCGTCAGTGGAATCAGGATCTTTACTTCATGATGGTTATGAATCTAAGTGGCAAACCCGGTGAGGCGCCTGGGGACTCAGCTTCGATTTCCACCACCGGCCGGTTCGGTCTGGGCTTCAAGTCGGTTTACCTCGTTTCCTCGTCTCCCTCCGTGGTCAGTGGTTTCATTGCATTCTCCATTGCGGGGGGGTTGGTACCGAAGGAAGGAACTGTTCCTGTGGAACCTCAATTGCCGGTGATCGAAGGCCGTAGACCCACGCGCGTCAGGCTGCCATTACGCCCGAATGTCGAACCGCGGATGCTGATCGAGCAGCGTTTTAGCTACGCGCGTGTATTGCTGCCAGTTTTTGCGCGCCAAGTGCGCGACGTCGTTGTAGAAGGCGGTCCGTTCCCAGGAGCGCACTGCTTCGACGGAAAGCAGATAGTCGGCGCACCTGGATGGTCTGTCGGTGTAGAGATCGAGTTTCCCAACCACGCCGGTCGCTGGCGAATTCTGCGTTTCCGGCCCGCAGACGCAGGACAGAAAGACATGGGTACCGCGGCGCTGGCCGTCGGTCTCAAAGATGGCATTGTGACAAGCTTCGACCAAGATGTTCCGTTTCTCTGGAACGTCACACCGACGAGTGAGGATTGGTGTTGCGGATACGTCGTCAATGGACCATTTAAGCTCGACCCCGGTCGAACCCATGTGTCGCTTGATGACGATTCCACCCTTAGAACTGTCGGTCGACTTGGTGAAGCGCTTGGAAGGGGATTGATTGCGCTTCACAATGCGGTCACCGATTCAACTGACGAGTCGACCGACCGTCTGGCCATCAATGACGGACGCGAATTCCTGTCCTCGCTCTGGAATGTTCTCGCAAATGGCCTGGACAACAATGGTGTACTGCGCCGAAATTTCTTGAGCGCGTTGCACGGAAACGGTCGGGGACTGACGGCTTGGATCGGTTCTTGCTCAGCTGTGCCGACCGGTCTTCCCGCGCCATTCCGGTCAATGCTTGCTCCACTGGCATCGGATCTGCGCATTGAAGTCGCGAGCGGTGATTTCGACAGCCAAGTGTGCGCCGCATTGGCTGAAATCGAAGACGAATATCTGCTGGCGTTGGTTCGGGACCGGGGTATTGTCTCGGAGCGGATCGAGCAAATCCTCCGCCCACTGTGCGATCTCGTGAGTGCTGACGGAGATTACATCGCTTCGACCCAGCTTCGCCCGAACGACCTGTTTGCAGAGCTGGCGGAATTGTGGGATCACTGCTTGACGCCGCAACGGTTGCATGCGTTACGACCCATTAGCGGAGGTGGGGATCGAAGCCTCGACGCGTACGACCCTCAAGGCGTTACTTGGCGTCAGGCGCTTAAGGCTAGGGCAGTGGATGGAAGTCTCCAGCCGCTACGCAACCTTCTCCTGCGAGATGCCCCGGAGCTACTCGGTCAGACTGACGCGGATGGCAGAGACGAACTCCGCCGGGCGGCCTTTGCTCCCGACGACCGGGTTCTTGATCCGGCGTACATCGAATGCAGAGAAGATTGGCGGGTGTTTCAGTGGCTTCGCGTTCAGCATCGAGTCGACACCGCAATGATGGCGGAGTGGTACGCGGATCTTTCAGAGATTCTACGCCCTGTGGCGATCAGCTACCTGCTGGTTGGTGAGCTCGGGTCCAACCTTCTACAGCATCTTGTACCAATAGACCAGCGACCCCACTGGCTTCGAGAGTACGATGAGGTTCGTCGACTGGTGGAGGATTCATGTAAGGAATCCTGGCGTCGCCAATCACTATTGGGCGCGTTGTTTCCCGGCCAATACCGTGCACAGGACTCACAGCCGGACCCGATCACGCCAGAGTCGGGCACCTTCTTTCAAGAGCTAATGGAATGGTGGGATGACGACGCCGAGCGCAGCAGAGTCATAGCAGCCTACGAGGGGGATGCTTGGCCGGATTGGCTGCAGCGAGACGGCATAGCGGTGGGTCTGCGAACGGACTCGGAAGATCACTGGCTCGCCCTTCTGGTTCTGGGGGCGTGTCGGAGCCTGGGCCGTGCTAAGGACCATCATCATCGTAGGTTTCTCGAGTTGGTGCACAGCGAAGGTTGGTGGGAGGTATTCAAGACACCCGACGATGACAATGCCTGGATGGGAATGCTGCGAGACTGGCAGGACGACGCATTAGCAAAGCTGACCTATCCGCGCTGGATGTCGCTGTTTCCGGCAATCTGCCAACTCAGTCGGTATCAGGATGTATATCGTCGATTGTTGAAGTCGGCAGGGAGACGTCCCGAAGGTATGTACCAAGTTTCACGCTTGCTCGCTCCTCGCGTCGACGAGGCATTGACTGGCGCGGGTACTCACTTCGATGCTCCACCCGCACCTCTCAACATGGGTGTCCACTGGGTGCTTCGGGAACTCGTACGTCTGGAAATCATTGAAGGCGAACAACTTTTCCCGGGTTGCTGGGTACCGTCGAAGCAAGTGATTCGATTGCTCGTAAGACTCGGCCTCGAACAACCGGATGACCACGTGTCCAACTCGGAGAAGGCGCGCGCCATATTCGACTTTCTGGCGTCCGAGTTGGGGACAAGAGCCCCGAATCTTCATCGAGCGTTCGATATACCACTAAGGCGCGTGGCCTCGGATGCGGATTTGCGCCACAGATTCGGCTTGGAGGAGTGATGACACGCTTCGAAAGAAATGCAGCAGTGCGACACTCACGCTTCGGTTCCGGCCAAGTCTTGCTGGATCAAGAAAATAGCGTAGTGGTGCGGTTCGATCATGGAATAGAGGAGTGTCTGTCCTCCGATGTCGAATTAGTGGAGGGTTTGTCGGAGCGGATGGCTAAGGGACGGGTCGACTCCGCGCTGCATGTCGTCACGCGAATCCTCGGCGAGTGCATCCGTTCGGTTAACGACGCCTGGGGCGTGTTCTCGCGTTCCCGCATTGACTTGTTGCCGCACCAACTCTGGGTTTGTAAGCGCGTACTCGAGTCATGGCCTACACGATGGCTGGTCGCCGATGACGTGGGGCTTGGCAAGACCATCGAAGCTGGCCTTATCCTGACCCCGCTAATCTCCTCGGGGCGTGTGCGCCGGCTGCTTATCCTTGCGCCCGCCAGCTTGGTTGAACAGTGGCAGGTGCGGCTTCGGGAAATGTTCGACATACGAATCTCGATTTATGTTCCGGCCGCCGATACCGAAACTTCCGATTTCTGGAATACTCAGGATCGGATAATCGCGTCGGCACATACGTTGCGTCTTGACAAGAGCGGTCGTTGGGAGCGGTTGTTTGAGGCCGGTCCTTGGGACCTAGTGCTCATCGACGAGGCCCATCACATGAACGTGCACGATCAGGGCCATCGCACGTTGTCCTACCAACTCATCGAACGACTGCAGGAACGGGGAAAAGTACAGTCCCTGGTGCTTTTCACCGGTACGCCGCATCGCGGCAAAGACACAGGATTCCTGTCGTTGCTTAAGTTGCTTCGGCCTGATGATTTCGATCCCGAGCGACCTCTAGAAGAGCAGATCGAGAAGCTCCGTACTGTCATGATTCGCAACAACAAACAGTCTGTCACGGACATGTCGGGCGAGCCGCTTTTCACTCCGGTGCGACCAAGGCAGGAAACTTACGCGTATTCGCCGCAAGAAGCACGCTTCTACGATCAGCTTACGGAGTTCATCTCGACCGGGCGAGCATACGCTTCAAGTCTTGGCGCCCAGGACAGACGTTTAGCGATCCTGATCCTGATCACAATGCAAAAGCTGGCGTCGAGTTCAGTGGCGGCCGTACGGCGGGCTCTTGCTGGCCGGCTCGCCAGACTGCGACAGGAGGAGGCAAGGATTGGGGAATCGCGCCGCGAAGATTTGGCGCGGCTCCAAGAACTGCAAGATGCGGACGATACCGCTAATCAAGACGAGATCAGTCGACTGGAAGAACGACTGGCGCAGAGCATTTTCGGAGTCGGATTGAACCCTAGCGAGATTCCGGCGATCGAGGAGTTGCTTGCAGCAGCCAAGGATGTGACCGAGGAAACGAAAATCCAGCGCATCCTGACCGTTGTCGACGAGTCGTTCCCCGAAGAATCAGTGCTCTTCTTCACCGAGTACAAGGCGACGCAAGCGTTGCTTATGAGTGCGCTGATCAAGCGTTACGGCGACGGATGTGTGACGTTCATCAATGGAGACGGTTTCGTCGAAGACGTGGAGGATGCGTCCGGTAACATCTCAGGGTGGACGGAAGAACGCCAGCGCGCTGCCGCGCGGTTCAACCGCGGAGAAGTTCGATTTCTTGTTTCCACGGAAGCGGCTGGCGAGGGCGTCGATCTTCAGCAACATTGCAGCACTTTGATTCATGTGGACCTGCCGTGGAACCCGATGCGGTTGCATCAGCGCGTGGGCCGCGTTAGCCGTTACGGGCAGACTGAGCCTGTCGATGTGGTTTCCGTCCGGAATCCCGACACTGTGGAGAGCCGAATCTGGGATCTGCTGGATGAGAAGCTGGAGCGAATCAACTTGGCGTTCCAGAGCGCAATGGACGATCCTGAGGACATTCGGCAGCTCGTAATTGGAATGGCATCGCCAAACATGTTCACCAAGGTTTTCGCCGACGCCGGTACGGGCCTGAGTGGACAAACGCTGGATGACTGGTTCGATACTGCGACCGCGACATTTGGCGGTCAGGACGCGGTAAACACTGTCCGGTCTCTCGTCGGTCATGTCTCGAGATTTGACTTCGGAACCGTGGCCGACCAGATCCCGAAGGTAGACTTGCCGGATCTTGTGCCATTTTTCAAAGCGCTCCTTGCCATTCGGGGTCGGAGACCCGACCAAGCGGAAGAAGTGCGCCTACGATTCCGTCCACCAGAAGAGTGGAAGGATGACTTCTTGATCGCCGAGGTCGAACATTTCGACTTATTGTTTGCGCGAGAACCGCAACCGGAGGAAAGGGAGGATGTCGCAGGAGTTGGTCTACGCATCGTCGATCGCGCTGTTGGGGATGCGGTGGAACTGACGGCGGCTTTCGGCACGATCCGAGGTTTGGTCGCGCCTATCTTTGTGTTTAGTGTGCGAGACCGCATCACCGGCTCGGATGGTCCCGTTCGCTCCGTTGTCGTGGCTGCCGTCCCAAGTGATGAAGGCGGATGGACCTTGGTTCGCGATTGGGAATTGATGAAGCTACTTAACCCACTGGCGGATAAGCCCCGCAGTGTTGTGTTTTCGGATGTGCACCCGGCCAACGATACGTCGAACGCGATGGCGCGTGCGCGGAACTACGTTGTATCGCAGATTGATGCGCTTGAGGTACCGTTCGAGATACCGACTGTCGAGAGCCTAGCTTGTCTCGTTCCGAGCGAACCCTCGGCGGATGAAACACATTAAGCTGGACGAAATCAGAATTTCGCGCACTGTCAAGTCCAACGGGAACACCTTCCACCTGCACTAGACGAGGACTATGGTACGCTGAACTTCGATGCCGTCTTGTGCACAGTTGAGGAACACAGACTTAACAAACTAACGGGTTAAGAATGGAGATCCACAAATTAGAGGGGCAATTCGGCTCGCCGAGACGGATGCGTTCACTTACTGGTACCGTTCTCGATACCATGGACTATGCATTTGTCAGGCTAGAAAAGCAAATCCCGGCACCGAGACTGATTATGCTTGGGAAAGTACATTGCTACCGATATTCCGAAAAAACCACTAAACAAGCCATCGTGCTGAAATTGGCACGAATGGTTAGCGGATTACGGGCCGCACGGATATTGCTTGGGCACGGCTTCGTACAAGAGCAGGCGGCGATCGAGAGAATCTTGGGAGAGATCTGGGAGGATATCCTGTTTTTGGTAATTGCGATTTTGAAAAAGAAAGATGATCCGATACATGAACGTTACCTAAGTGCATTCTATCAGGAAGAAGTAAACGAAGATGGCGATTTAATAGAATCAGACCAGAACAGGCCGATGGTGCCGAGAAAGAAAATACAAGCGTACATTGCTGATTTTCAATCCGAAGCATTGAACCCAAGCGATGGAATCAAACTATCAAAAACAGTCACCAAAGCATACTCTGGGTTCGTGCATGCTGCATATCCGCACATCATGGACATGTATGGCGGCAGACCTCCGAAATTTTGGCTCAGTGGAATGTTGAGGACACCAAAAATCGCCGAATACGGGGAAGACCTTTGGAATTACTACTATAGAGGATTGCTCTCCTTTCGGCAGACTGCATCGGCTTTCAAAGACTTGGAGATCGAAACATTGTTGCGTGAAAGGACGGAGTGGTTTGAAAGAGAGTCCAGGTTATGAGAGGGCCAGTAGCAAAATGCTGGCCTTTGAGTCCTAGCTCAGTGTTCGTTCCAAGTAATTGTGGCCCCGCTCGCGTCCTTAGATTCCATGCTTCGCAAGTACGTGACCGTTGCGACCATGTAGCGTAGCGCCCCCGTAGATTTCCAGCTGAAGTGCACCGCATGTAGTCATGCTTACAGCTCCTTTACCATGCATGTTTCAAATTGGTAGCTAGATTCTGTCAACACCTTCTGCAAAGATTGATCTTGTCTAATAACCTTATTGGATACTTGAACTTCACTGATGCCTGCAACTCCTACCTCAGCCTCCACCAACCGCAGCAGCTGTTCTGTAACTCCATGCACATTAGGGTTTACCGCTAGGTAATCAACTTCGGCAGGCCCTTCACCGGACCAAACAAGATTTAAAAAACCCACCATTTGCACTTCTATGAATGCTGCAACATGAATAAAGGAGCGAGATAGGATCCAGTTTACGTTTCGCAATTGAATCTCATTTGAAGAAAGCAATCCTCTCAGCTGTTGGCGATCAATCTTGCGGTTTATCTCATAGCGAATATCGTCTTTTTCCTCTTTCTTGCCTCTTTGACGCACTATCTCATACAGAACATCTAGCGCAAAAAATTCTACAATGGTCGCAATCTCAGTTATGTCGAATGAGGTAGCCGTTGCATGAAGACATGCATAGATAACAAACGTGTTGTATATTACTCTAAGATATACACGATTTTGCCGATGAATGGCCCTCCACTTAAGGAAACCTTCGAATAGCAACGTAGCAATCAGAAAGACTGACAGTGTCACAACTTCCGTGTAATCGAAAGTGTCAGCATTCACGCGGAGAAGTACGCCGAGTAGAACAACAAACAGCACGAAGTGTGCAAACTCCCAAAACCAGCTCTGCCTAGTAGCTCTCATAACTTTGAGAAGCTGCGTGCACAACACCAAAATGGGTGCTTCTATTAGAGCCACAAAAACGCTTAGTGACAATTCGAGCGCAAAATTTTCAGTCCATGGAGCCGCGAATTCTATTATCTCTTGCCACATATTGGTCTCCAGCTAATGCCCGTGTTGGGAATGGTATCTTGTTGCACCTTTTCGTAAATTGAGAGGAAGTATTCTTGCTCCATGCTTATGTGATGTGGTTCCGAACTTATGATTGGCTACTGATTCTATTGGCTAAATCACCTTTATGGATAAAAAAAATTTATTACAAAGACGTGCGCAGTACTTACCTACTCTTCAACTTGTACGCGTCGGATTTGTTCCGCTGTTGTTTGGAGAAGGACGGGCAGTGACTTCTGTGATACTACCTGTTGTCGATATGTCACTTCGACATATTGGAATTGCTATTATTGGGCTGGGCCTCACATCCGCATCTTGGAGTCAACGCACCTTGCGCATGCCCTATCTGCGGTGTACGGCGTCAAAATTTTTCGCCATTTGTCCGATTGCTCGGTAAGTAATTTAGCATCTTTTTATGAGTTATGTAAAACTTGAGATCGTCTCCCCGGAGGTGGTGTACGATGGGCTCAAGGAAAAGGAGGCAGCCACCGTGAGTCTTGGTAAGTTTGGGCTGGCGTACTTCCAGTGCCACGCAACGTCCGATAAATGGTCCGAGAAGAGCACTAGACCAAGCCGAAAATTTTGTCGGCACGCTACGCGCAAAAAAACACTCGAGAATCGGTCTGGCTTTCCTTAAGATTGCGTTTAAGGGGAAATGACTCAATTAGCGCAGTTGGTGACGAACGTGGGCTAGAGACGCGGCACCAGCAACCGGGCTCCTCGAAGTGCAATCTCGGATATCTCCTGTTTCATTATTCTATCGGGATAGAAATGGGCCATCCAGTTGACGAAGGCAAGCCACAAGTCATCGGAAGAAAACTTGTCGCCAGCGATGTTCTCCAGATATGCATGCGCGTCAGCACGGGTAATTGTTGTGTCTTCCGCTGATTCGAGAATTGGCTTGGCTATCGGAATGGCAGCGAGAAGAGAGCGGATTGCGGTTTGGAACTCATCTTTCTCAAGGCCCGGTTGAATATTGGAACCTGCCAAGTCAGCGAGCAATATGCGATCAGAAGCCCTTACGTAACCACTTGGGGGCTCCGTGTAGAATCGATATGCACGTTCAGGTCGTCGACTACCAGGAAACCAGGGTGCCTCAAGATCGGCTGTCATTGTCGTCGAGATAGAAAGACTGTTGGCTAGATGCCGGGCGGTTTCCGCTATCTCCTTGGTTGCCGGGCGCTCCACTTGAGCAATTTCCCTAAGCGTGGCAGCGATTCCGGGATTATCGACGGTAGTTTCAACGAGAACCTCGATATTCTTGTTGCCGTCTCCATCGCCTAGTCCGGCAAGCGTCACATTAGCTGAACCAGCGAGGCAACGGTCGTCCGAGATATAGAGCTTCGCGTGCAGCCAGTCTACAAGCGTGAGGCTGAAGTTACCACGTTCTTCAAGCAACTCTAGTATTTCCGGGTCAGACACGCCAGCGGCGATTTCTCGAGGAAGCCAACGCGTTACGCACCGAAGATGCGTATCGGAACGTATAACGTCCAGAAGCGACCGCAGTGCGTTCAGTTTGATAAATGGCGCGACGACCGTTGCATTTGTTGCAGAACCTTTGAAGAGCGCACGTATACGGTCCCCGTGTGTGCCGGCGCTATTGGGATCCGCCATAAATTCCTACACAAGATCCGTTGGTGGAATAGAATCGTCGTCTTCATCGAAGAAGTCTTCTGCGTACCTGCCCCACTCCCAGCGCGCGTTTCGTACCTCACGCCGAGTCCGATTCGTCTGTTCTTCTTCGTAGCGAGCCCACGAATAAATGAGGATGCGGAAGGCGGCTGCAGCCTTGGCGAGCCGTTCTCGAACCTCATCTTCGGTCAGTTCTTCGACGTCGGCGTGCATAACATCGTAAAGGTGTGAATGCACGGGATGGTTCGTGTTGAGCGCAACTTGAATCACGTTGGGAAGAGGTTCGACATCGAAAAAAGCAGCGCTGGACTGTGACGACTGAATCCAACGCACCCGACTCCCAGTTTTAATCGTTTCATCTATTCGTTGAAGCGCGTCTCGTTGATCGAGGTGGTGCTTTTCGACCAAAGACTCAACTTGCGTTTCCTTTTGTTCCTCTTCAGTTCCGGTTTCGCCTGCTCGATCAGATTCTCCCTGATGACCATCCTCCATTCGACGCTTGATCGCCGCCGTGGCTTTCGCATCGGCTTTCTGATCCTCACTGAGAACATGGCGCTTTCTTCGTCTTTGCCTTGACTGCTGGACACGGGGTCGCATCAGCGATATGGCATTCTCGATCTGTTTGCGAAGATCCAAAAGGTAAACTCGATAATCGCCATCCTCTTCCATCCGACGGCGAACATCGCGAGGTGTTTCCTCACCGGGCAGCGCCTCTCGCGCCCAGTGGTATCGGGCGAGGCGCTGGAACGTCATTGTCCCCTGCTTGTTGTTGGTGACGCCGAACACTTCGTCAAGCGCGGTCGGGAAATCAACTTCCACCGTCCACCACCGTTCCCTAGGATCATTGCCGTTAACCCACGAATTGTCGAGCTGGATCTCGCGGTGGGCCCGCACCAGGGAAACTCCCATGTTCTGATCTGCATGTTTCCCCCAAGGGGCGTGGCCAGCGTCCCTTCCCTTCCACGCTTCAGGCCAATCGGCCTTCGAGTCGGATGAGTCGCGAACATGACCACGAGCGTAGCTCGCTCGAACTCGAACATCATATTCGAAGCCCCTGTATTTCACCGGTATCACAAAGGGACTGCCTTGCAACTCCATGAACATGGGTCCGGTTCCGAAATCTTCCGGGCATGAAGTATCGGTCATGAGATATAGTGGGTCGTTCGACCTTACTTCGACGATCGCATCCTCTTGGACTTCTATTGTCCTGTCGTGCTCCTGGACAGGTATACACGTGATAGTGTGCCGGGCTCCGATGTCCTCACGCCTCGGATCTTCAGTGTGCAGTCGTTCCGACGGCTTTGCGAGGAATCGCCGGTAAATTCGACCGAGGAGCGCCTCCGTATGCCGAAATGTCGTCGAGGCTTGCTTCCACTCAACTCGATCTAGATTTGACCACACCACTAGAGTGCCCGAATCGTCGAATCCATCGCGGCTTGCCTCGCGGTACACATCCGGAATGGGGTTTGTTGTTGGCTCGGGAACTTCGAGTACGCCACGTTCCACATCGTCAATGGAGAGTCGAGTGTGAAGGGCATTCGTGACACCAGTCTGCCAAGACCAAACATCGACCTGTCTTGCTTGCGACATCGATGAATTGGGGAGTCCAAGCCCAAAACGACCGATTCCAGTCCGCTGTCGGCGGGTTCCGTAACCGTACCGCAGGCTTCCTCGAAGCGTGTTTTTGTCCATGCCGTCACCATTGTCCAGCACGGCTAACTCCTTGAGGGTGAATCTTCCTGTGCGCCTATCCCGCCGACTGACTCCGAAAATTTCGATGGCGGTTCCTCGACTCTCAATCGAATTGTCAATGAGCTCCGCCAGCGCATGGGTGGTGGATTTATATCCGCTGTCGCGCATCGCTGCAACGGTCATCTTGGTGTCGATGATCGAAAAACTCAGCTGAGAGCCAGATTCTGTTACTGCCATACATCCTCCCAGTTCAAAAACGCCTCTGCCACATCGCCGAACCCAGTTAGACTCGGGTCGACGACCGTCAGAATTTCGCAACTCTCGGTACCGCCCGCCTTGGGGCCGCGGAGCGCGCGACCGACCATTTGGCTGAATAACACCAAGGACTTCGTTGGACGGGCTATGACTACCGCACTAGCCTGGGGTGCGTCGAATCCGGTCGTCAAAACGCCGAAGTTGACGAGCACCATTGGCATCTCGTCGTCCGAGACGAAGGTTCTGATTGCACGATTCCGCACGCGCTCAGGCGTCAACCCAGTGACTACTTCGCTCCGAATTTCGCGAGTCAAGAGAACTGCGGTCAGCACTCGGGCATGCTTAACCGTGGCGGCAAAGACGAGCACGCGACGATGCCCTGTGCCAATCAATTCTTCAATCGCACGAAGAACTGCCGTCACATATTGCTCGCTCAATGACAACGCGGCCACGATTTCTTCCGGGATTTCCAATGATCGCGCGATACGCGCCTGCTCGCGGTCAGTGATGCGGAGGCCCGGTTTGGAAAAAAGCGTTCGAAAGACAGGTCGTGCGAGGTATTCATTCTCAATGAGGTATTCGATGGGATTGTCGCCGGGAACCTCCAGGGTGACTTTGCTTCGTCCAAAGAATTCGGCTAGCTCGCCGTCTTTATCAATATCTGCCCATGTTCGCCCCGGTGTAGCAGTAAGGCCCAACAGTGCACATCTGAAGTCGAGCGTAAGATCATCGGTGATCCGCCTATAGGTCCTGGCAATACTCTGGTGAGCTTCGTCAAAGACCACTAGTCGGACTCGTGGGGCGAGTCGCGCGGCCCATTCTGAATCGATCCGAGAGATTGTAGCCCAGCCTTTCGCCAGACCGACCACCAGGAATCCGTCGGAAAAATCGTCGAGGTCCGGCATCCGGTCCCCCCACATGGCTCCGATCTGCACAGGTCTCGTGCCGAGGTGCGTCCAAGCCTGCCTAAACGCCACTACCGCCTGTTCAAGCAACTCTTTCCCGGACGCAAGCCAGACCACGACAGATGGTTCCTGGTCGCGCAGCGAGTCCGCTACGACATGCATCGCCGTCCGCATCTTACCTACCCCGGTGGGTAAGTGAAGAACCGCACGGCGTTCGTCTTGGTTCAACAGCGGCTTCAACTGCCGAACGGCTGTTCTCTGATGATCGAACAGTCCGTATTTGGGCGCGGTGATGTCCGTGGGAGGCAATGCCGGCTGAACGAGCCGTTCTTCGACAAGTCCAAAGAAGTCACGGGCCCGCGTAGTTTCTGCCTCTGTCCAATCACCTGGTCTGTCCGCAAGGCACCGCCCGACGCGGGATTCCAACTCCATCAGCTTCTGCTCTGGGAGCAGCTTCAATACAAGCGTCCGACCCGCGCTGTCTCCAAGCAGTACATCAAAATCCACTATCGTTCGGGCGACACGCTGAAGATCGTCACCGCCTACGTGTCCGCCAAAGATCGCGTCCAGGATTGACAAAACGCCAGGGTCCAGGAATCGCCTTAGTTCGCGATCCGGTATCAACCCAAAGAATTGTGCAACTGTCAGGCCTGGTCCACCGGGTAGCGCCTTTGAAGCTCCAGTCATACCGCGCACACCGTGCAGGGTACCGTGTCGTCATCCTCGTCTAGGGCATCGGTAAGTGCTTCAATCAGCGGAACATTGGTTCTGGTCTTGGTGGCACGGGACATGGCTGCCTTGTGTCGTTCAAGAATCTGTTCGCGACGGGCCAGAAGTTCCGCGAGGGTTTCTCCTCCCGACCATGTGTACTGGCGGCCTTGCATTGCCTGACCACCAAAATCTGCATCGCCACCGCGGCCTGCGTCACGCAAGTAAGCGGGCAATTTGAGCCGTCATTGTCCGTCGCCTGATTATGGGGTTTCCTTCGATGTTTTCATGACGAAGGAGGCTGGGAGGATGAGCGAGGGCAAACGGATGACGGTGCGCCGCTCGGCGGAGGAGTGGCGGACGATCGTGTCGCGGTTCGAGCGTAGCGGCCAGACGCGCAAGCAGTTTTGCACGGCGGAGGACTTGGCGCCGAGCACGTTTTCGTTGTGGCGGCGCAAGCTGCGGCGCTCCGAAGCGGGCAGCGGGGCGAACGGCGCGGGACGGTTCGTGGAGTTGGCCGATTCGCCGACGGCATTGCCGGCGTGGGAGGCGGAGCTGGACCTGGGCGAGGGGGTGGTATTGCGGTTGCGTCGCCCGCCGCGGTGTTGAACCTCGGCGGGGATTGCCGCATCTGGCTGTACACGCCGCCGTGCGACATGCGCCGTTCCTTCGACGGGCTCTCGGCGCTGGTGCGCCACGAGCTGGGACGCGATCCCACGAACGGGCAGTGGTACGTGTTCGTGAACCGCCGGCGCACGATGCTGAAGGTGCTGGCGTTCGATGCCGGCGGGTACTGGATCTGGGCCAAGCGCCTGGAGCAAGGGCGGTTCGCGGCGTTGGGCGCACGGGGCGGCGGGTCCCTGGCGTTGACTCGCACCGCGCTGCTGGCGCTGCTGGAGGGGACGGACATCGTGGTCCGGCGCCAGCGCAAGCGTTACCGGATGGCGGCGTGACGGGCGTGGAGCGGGTATAATCGGCGCTTCAACGGCGGCGAGTGCGAACCCCTTGTCCCACGCCCGGATCGAGGTTCTTCAACAAGAGAACGCGCGATTGAACGCGACCGTCGCCGACCTCACCGGCCAACTGGCCTCGGTCAAGCGTCAACTGGAGTGGTTCCAGCGCCAGTTGTTCGGGCCGAAGTCCGAGAAGCGGCTCGAGTTCGACGAGGCGGAGCAGGCGAGCCTGTTCGCGGCGCTGGGCATCGAGGCGACACCGGCCGGGGAGGCGCCCACGCAAGAGATCCGCTACCGGCGCCGGAAGAAGCGCCGCGACGGGGCGGTCAACGAGCACGGGTTGCGGTTCGACGAGACGGTGCCGGTGGAGACGATCCATGTGACGGACCCCGCCATCGAGGCGATTCCGGAGTCCGAGCGGGAGTTCGTGGGGGAGAAGGTCACGCACCGGCTGGCCCAGGAGCCGGGCAGCTACAAGGTGCTGAGGTACGTGCGCCAGGTCGTCAAGCGCCGGGACACCGGGCAGGTGTTGACGCCGGCGGCGCCGCCGAACGTGCTGGGGCGCGCGGCGGTGGACGTGAGCTTCCTGGCCGGGCTGCTGGTGGACAAGTTTCGATATCACCTGCCGCTGTACCGCCAGCACCGGCGCCTGGCCGACAGCGGGATCGCGGTGAGCCGGCGCAGTCTGACGAACTGGGCCGGACGGGCCATCGACCTGTTGGGGCCGCTGGTCTCGGCGCAATCCGCGCACATTTTGAGCGGCGCGGTCGTGGCCATGGACGAGACCTCGATCAAGGCCGGGCGCAGCGGGCCGGGCAAGATGCGCGCGGCGTACTTCTGGCCGGTGTACGGGCAGGACGACGAGTTGGTGTTTCACTACGCGCCGAGCCGCGCGCACAAGCACGTGGAGAGGTTCCTCGGGGATTTCTCGGGCACACTGTTGAGCGACGGGTACGGTGCGTACGAGGCGTTCGCGAAGCGCCGCGGCCTCGCGCATGCGCAGTGCTGGAGTCATTGCCGGCGTAATTTCGTGGATGCCAAGCAGAGCGATCCCGAGGGCGTGGCCGCGGCGTTGTCGCTCATCGGCGCGCTGTACCGGCACGAGAAGAAGATACGCAAGAAGAAGCTCGACGGCCCGGCGAAGCTGGCCTGGCGGCGCGAGCGCAGCGCCGCGGCGGTGGACGCGTTTTTCGACTGGTGCAAACAACAACGCCAGCGGGTGGACCTGCTGCCGAGCCACCCGTTCGGTCAGGCGCTGGCCTACGCGGCGGAACGCGAGGCCGGGCTGCGGGTGTTTCTGGAGGACCCCGGGGTCGCCATCGACACGAACCACCTTGAGCGGGGCCTGCGCCCGATCCCGATGGGCCGGCGCAACTGGCTGTTCGCCTGGACGGAACTGGGCGCGCGCCGCGTCGGGGCGATCCAGAGCTTGCTCGCGACCTGCCAGCTGCAGGGCGTGAACCCCTACATCTACCTGGTCGACGTGTTGCAGCGGATCGACCGGCATCCGGCCAAGCGCGCCGTCGAACTGACCCCAAGGGTGTGGAAGACGCTTTTCGCCGACAATCCGCTACGGTCCGACCTGGACCGCGCCCGCGATCCCCCACTTCACTAGGCCGCGAAAGTCCAGAACGGTCCAGTTTGCCCGCTTACTCACGCAACACCTTCTGCTCGATGGCAACGGCTCGATCAAAAAGCTCCGGATGTCGATCAGCAAGGCCGATCCACTCCGCTTTGCGTTGATAGAAGCAGAAGTAGCAACCTGATCGCGTTCTCCATTCGTAATACGCTGGAACGCCGATGCCGGCGTCCTCAAGAATCCGCATCACCCCATCACGGTCGATTCCATCGTCGATGAAGGGAAAACGAGTCTGGATGTTGGATTTGGTGGAGATATATCCCTTGCGATTCGACTCATCGGCACGGATCGCGACATACGAGAATGCCGGTGCATCGCCGATCCATTCCTCAATCGGCTTGATTTTCATGTTTTTGGTGCACCATCGCATCTGTGGAGACGGCAACGTCCCACGAAACATCTCGAACCAGTGGTCGAAACCGCGCTTGGCGTTGAGGCGGGCAATTGGCTTGCCGAGAATCACCTCGAGACGGGTAAGGTACTCGTAAGTTTCCGGGAGCTCAGCTCCAGTGTCGCAGAAGAAGTACTCCATATCGGGCACTTTGTCCTGAAGGTAAACGGCAAGGGCGCTGGAGTCCTTGCCTCCCGAGATGCCGCAGATATGCCGAATGACTTCAGCCATGCTTGACCCCTTCATACGATATGCCGAGAACCGCCGCGTCCTCAATTGTGCCCTGTTCGGGCAGGAGGCGCTCACCAAGGAGAGCCAACAAAGCCTTATGAGCACTATTTGGGGAACCCAGTAGCTCCGTTAGTTCCTCAAGGGCAGAGTCCAAAGCCATGTCGGCATGGCGGCGTTGACTCTGGTCGATGCTCACCAATCGGACGTGCTCACTGCCGTCTGAGCGAGTAATGACCACGCGGAGCGCACTGAACGGGCCACCGCCGTCGGCCCGACGCTCGGCATGCAGTGCAACAAGGCGTTGGAACGCCGCAATCCGCTGTGAAAGCTCACGCTGAAACCGCAAAATGTCGTCGTCGGCCCACTCCGCCGGCGCCTTGTTGACGACGACTGTCGCGACGGCCTTTATCCACTCCCTGTCGGGTACCAGATCATCCTTGGCGAGCGTGAGAACAAACGAACGCACTGTAGGGTTGATGACTTCGTTCTCCAATGCGGCGGCCTGACCGCTGATCGCCAGTCGCGTGGTCTCTGCACTCGTGTCAAGGAGGAAATCGAGCAGCTGCCCGAGAAGTTGATTCTGACATTGCGCCAGTTCATCCAGCGTGGCGCCGACTTGTTGCGCAAAGAGGGCAGCCCCCTCGTAGGAATCCTCGTTCGCGGGTACTGACGGGAGCTCATACACATCAGGAAGGTTATCGAATAGCAGTTCATCGGGCTCGATGGCGGTCACGATTGCGTCGCGCGCCATTCGGGTCGCCGGCGTAAGATTTCGGGTCCGCAGAGTGTACTTGTCCAGCTTCCTTGCCTGGGAAACCAAATGGCCAACGATAGCCAGAACATTGGCGACCCGATGCTTTCGAAAGCTTGGCCGCACACCCAGGCGATCAGCGAGTGCACTGATGACCTGCCTTCGGGCGCCAGTGGTGTTGGCAAAGTGCTTGACGTCGAAGTGATCGGGATTACGCACCATCCGGTCCGATAATTCGGAGGTGAGCAGTGGTTTGAAGGTACCGTGCTCATAGATGGCAACTTCGTCGCTGGAAGCTAGCAACGCGGCCGTCAGGAACACCGGAATGACCGAGAGCTTCATGCCTATTGGCGGCAAGAGCAGCGTGGCATAAGTATCGCGGAGGTTGATGCGACGGTCTTTAGCGCCTGCGAATATGTCTTCAATGACTTTCCAGGCTTCCTGCAACGACGGGTCGGTGGGCTTACGGAATATCATTGCGCCGTTGCGGGCATCGTGCCCGTGAAGCCCGGTTCGTTCCAGGAATGCTCGGTACATCGCCACTTCCGGTCCATGACCTTCAAGGCGAAGGCCCGAAGTAGCGCCGTGTTCGATCATGGCATTGAGAAGGAGACGACGCGCCTTGGCGCCTTGGGACGTTAGATGGGTCCGGTTGAGCATTTCGTTGCGGACCGTTGGCGTGGACCAGTAGGCAGTATCAGCCGCAGCCGATAACGGAACTGTGCCCCGTCCAGCGGGCAACTCTCGTTCACCGGAGGGATTGAGCAGAACCCATCGGCAGGCATCGCCACTGAATGTTCTTGTAATGGCATGCTCCAGCGCGCCCCGCATCTCCGCTATCCGCTCGCCCAGCTCGCGGCGAGCCACCCAGTCATTGTCAACAGCCGGATCCTTCAGCACTGCTGTGACGGCCGCTACTTCCCTGGCGACGTTGTCAAGCGTCGCCAAACTGCTCGGAATAGCAGCTACGACTGGTTTTGCGGTCGCCGCCGATTCAGGCAAGCTCGGTACTTTCTGGTGCGAACTGACGACAAGCAATACCTCGCCATCGTATTCAGAGAAAGTGTCCATCGGTTCGATGTGTTCGCCACTGCCGACATAGCGTCTGGAAAACACCCGAAGCACATGGTGTTTGGCGCTATGTCGCGCAGCCACTACGGGCAAAGGATCGTCTACAGAAGCAAGAACCTCGGCGAGAGATTGCTGCTGCACTCGCTCGTGCGCGATTTCGTAAAGGCGACGGATATCGACATCGGTTCCTTGCCAGATTCTGTACTCGTCGGCGAAATCTCTGTAGATGACTATTCCGGCTGACTCCAGATCGTCCAATCGCTCGTCCGACCTGCCATCGACAAGAGCGAGCACACCCGACGATGCGCGAATCGCTCCAGCCGTGGACACTAGATTGAGTAGGGCTATTGCCTTCGCCATTCGAGCCTGCGACGCCGAAAGGCCGTGAATATCGCGAAGTCGAGTGGCGATTTCAGTCCATCGGCTCGACCAAGCCACCGAAGTCGCCGTTGGAGAACCATGGGTAACGAAATAATCGTACACGTCTTCAAGACCTAATGAGGGAAGCGGTCCGTGGCTCGAAATCTCAGAAGTTGCGAGAAACGACGCCGCGCTCGCTGGATCCGCGCTGGCCAAGAACGAGAATAGCGTGCGCTCGTGCTGCCCGTATCGGCTGCAAATCTCGGGCAATATCATCGCGGTCAATGGATGCAGCGGGTAACACGAAGCCACGACGTCCTGGTCGACGAGATCGGCGATCCCGAGCGACCGCATTGCCTTCGCATGGTGTTCGGCCCAGTTAGCGATCCTATCTCGAAGCCCGTCGTCATTGACCTGGAAGACAGTGCCAATTAAGGCTCGCATCTGGCTTGCCGACTCTACATAGGCAATATCTTCGAAGCGGCCTTGAACTTTGGCCCACTCCTTGCGTCGCGTACTGCCGGCGTTGGCCAGATAATCATCCAATGACAGGTGCTGCAATGTAAGGACGAAAATAGGCAAACCCGCGCCTTGTCCCGCCTCTGCCAGTTGCTGCAACAGGTAGGGATCTGCTTCGCTGCTGTCTTGAATCGCTTCCAGATTCTTGCCGAACTCGTCAATTATCAACAAAAGCGGCGCGTCTTCCGCCAAGCACTCGGCGATCTCGACTGTCGCGGTCGGAAAAGGTCCCGTCCGGCGCCGATCATTCGTCGATATGTCTTCCAGCGCGCCCTTGAGCGCGTTGGCCGCCCGAAATTCCTTGGTGGAAGGCAGTCCACCGTAGCGGCGCAGAACTGCTGCGTGAAGCGCCCTGAGCAAAGTGTATCCCAGCGGTTCACGGTTGGCAGTCACCACGCCTCGATGGAATCCCGACTTCTGTGTGCCGAACTGCCTATGAGTCCGACGAACCAACTCCCCCGCCTTTGGCGAAGCCTCATCGACCAGCCTGCAGGCAAGTTCCCGCGTAGTAGTCGCCGGGCCAAGAGCGGCATCAAGCAACAACGCAAGCGACGACTTGCCTGAGCCGTATGGTCCCGTCAACGACCATGCGCCTCCTGCTTGACCCGCGGTCGCGGTCCTGGCAATGCGCTCCACGACATCGAGAGCACACGCGGTAACGATATAGCCATCCAGCGGTTCAGTGCGGTCGGCGTCGCGTTCGACGTTTGCCGAGCGAACGAAACGCCCATGGACGGAGATATGTTCCGCGAGGAGCGCCATTACTGAATCCCGACCGATGTGGGGGCGAACTGTCGATGACGTTCATTACTAGCGGGAACGCCGCCTAACGAGACTCCGTAGTAGTCATCGAGAATTCGGTTGGCAATATCAATCGGTTCCTTCGACCATGAGAGCTGGATGGCTCCCGTCGTGGAGGTAAGCCTGAGTGCCTCCGCCTTGTCGATGGTCGGTTCGAGAGAGTTTTGCAACTCGCCTTCCGTAAGTTTGAATGCCTTGCCGGGCGCACCAAGCTCATGCGTAAGGCGACCGAGCGTCACCGTGGTTCCTCGAATGTTGGCGCGGGCAACGTAGTCCAGAGCGCAATACGCCAATATCGCCGAAGGGAGCGCGGGCTTGGCTCCCAGTGAAAATCGATATCGACTTGTCGCGACTGATCGGCCAATCAAGCGCAGTTCGCGAAGCGGACAGTCCAGGACGTCGTCGATTCGCATGCGCCTTGATTTTTCGGCTGGCGCATAGGTACGAAGCAGGGCGCTGACATCCTTCTTGATTGATGACGGATGTGGCGTGGCCCATTCGGGGACGGCATCGAGTTGGGCATTTGTGGCCGCTTCGAGGTCGTCATCAGTAAACTCGATGGGGTGAAACTCGTTGAACGCAAACCACCACACCGGCAGTCTGCAGGGTGGCGCCAGTAGCAACCAGTGGAGCAGCCACAGCGTTCCCGGATCTTCCATGTACTGGTCCCATCCGGTGTCGCCAAACAGAGCATCGCCCAGGGGCGTTGGAATCAGGTCGGACGTTCGTCGATTGGAGGATCGAGGGTCTTCCTCGATCAACTTGGCTGCCAATCCCCAGAAGCGAATCGCTCTGACCATGTTCTTTCCGACGCCGATCCGTACCGGCGCGTCGTCCTGGACGAATGCGCGCGGATTCTCGGTCACGCATGCATAGGCCTTCCTGAACCATCCATAGCGTGGATGGAACGTCTCGTGCCGAGCGAACATTGGCTTGGCTGCGTCGATCAAGCGCATCTAGAAATCGTCCGCGCTCATCGCCCGAACGTACTCAACGGCTGTAACGGCCTTATCAATAGCGAAGTCAATCTCCTCCTTGGTAGTAAGGCGTCCCAAACTGAATCTGACCGATTCGAAAGCGGCATCCCGGGGGATACCCATGGCCAGCAACACTTCGGACGGCTCGATCGCGCCGGAACCGCACGCGCTGCCAGTCGATACTGCGACTGGATCCATGTTGGTAATGACTGCCTCAGCGTCGGCGCCTTCAAAACGGATGTTGGCGGTATTCGGGAGACGCCGTGAAACGTCTCCGATCTCGTAGACCCCGGGAAGCGCTGATTTTAACCCGGCGGTCAGTTTGTCACGGAGTTTTCCGACCCTTGTCGACTCGGTCGTTCGTTCTTCAGTAGCAATGCTCGCCGCAGCTCCGAACCCGGCTATGCCAGCGACATTCAACGAACCGGACCGTAACCCCCGTTCATGTCCACCACCGTGGATTACGGGCCGCAAACACCGCAGGCTGCGCCGAGTTCCGACAAGAGCGCCAACGCCTGTCGGGCCGTGGATCTTGTGGCTGCTCATCGAAACGAAATCGGCGCCAACTTTTTCGAGGTCGAAGGGTAGTCGACCCACTGACTGCGTGGCGTCACAGTGGAACAACGCGCCGACCGAGTGCACCCGCTCGGATACTTCCGCAACCGCGTTCAATACGCCTGTTTCACTGTTCGCCGCCATTACCGATACCAGCAATACATCAGTGTCGATGATTGACTCTAGCGCCTGCAAATCGACAAAGCCCCCTTCATTTACGGGCAAGATGTCCAGTTTCGCCAGTCCTCGCTCATCAATCCACCGGGCGGTCTGACGAACCGAGGCGTGCTCAACTGCTGAAATCACAATCCTGGAGCGGCTAGCCGGTGCGCCTTCGACCGCCCCGCGAAGAGCCAGGTTGTTGGCTTCGGTAGCGCTTGCCGTGAATAGCACATTTGAGGGACGGCCTCCGACAAGGGCAGCAACCTCTTCCCGTGCAGCATCGACGGTGGCGGCCTGCCGCAAGCCGAATCGATGTGCTGATGAGGCGTTTCCAGTGCCGTCCGTGAGAGCCGCCACCATGACTTCCGCGGCGCGCGGATCGATTGGCGCCGATCCGTTATAGTCGAGGTAGACGCCCTTCACCACACTCATATCGTCGTGAGTGACCTCAGCGATTTGCGACGGTGCAACGGTCACATTCGAAGCGACTTCGCGGTGCCGTGTTCCCCCGTCCCTCGGATGACGAAACGAAAGCCTGTTCGAGACGTTTAGCGAACGTGTCGATTCGTCTGGCGTAAACACCTCTTTCTCGGGCTCCATCAGCTAATTTTCCGATGAAGGATATGGAATTCTATAGTGTTTTTGGAGCGAGGTATGTACCCAAAGGACATAGTAGTGGTTACCACGATCACGAACACACCGGCAAAGGCTAATCACCGGCGTTCCAATATCGGCGCTGCCGTTCGCGTAGCCCCTGCACCTTCACCGGTGCGCCGGGCTCAAGCGTCACGCTGATGGCGCCGTAGTCTCCGGTGGACATCATCGCAGCCCCCGCGCGCTGCCATCGCTCGATGACCTGCGGTTTCGGGAACCCCCAGTGATTCAGGTGGCCGGCAGAGACGATCGCGTATCGGGCTCCGGTGGCGCCGACGAGTGCAGACGAAGACGATGTCGCGCTGCCGTGATGGGGTACGACGACCACATCGCTGGACAGCGTGGCTGCATCGGCCATGAGCGCCCGTTCCCCTGCTGCCTCCACATCGCCCGTCAACAGCAGGCTGCCGGCCAGAGTGACTATTTTGAGGACGCACGAACTGTCGTTGCCCCGGCGGTGAAACGCCGGATAGGGATGCAGGACCCGAAATGCACCCCATCCCACGTCCAGGCCTGCCCGGTCCGGCAGAGTTCCCCTCCCGGCAGTTCAACATCCGGCCCCATGAGCACTTCAGCATCGGGAAACGCTTCCAGCACCGCGGGCACGCCCCCGATATGATCGTTGTCGGCGCAGCAGGCGGCGCATCGACAATCCTCGTCCGGGATGACATTCGGGTTCCGATCGCGTCGTTGTACCCTCGTCCTCCTTGCTGGAGTCTCGGGACACCATGCCAACGGGCTACCCAGGGTCCTGATCCGCGATGTAGGCGGCCAATGAGGGAATGCCCGCCACGTACAGGCCCAAATCCGTTGCACGCACCAACCCCATGCGCAACGCGGCGTCGAGCCGTTCGGTGGAGTTGCCGAGAAGGGGCATCAGCGCCGGTTGCCCAATCCCCGGCTTTCCCGCGTCTCCAACGGCTCGGGCTACTCTCGCCAGCCACGTCCCATGGGCAATGCTGCCCAGGCGCTGCGCATAGTATTGCCTGCGCAGACGGTCGTTGGCCTCGATGGCCCTGTCCCAATCGCATCTGCCCAGAGCATCCATGCTTTCCAGCGCCGATCTTTGCACCACGGCCAGGTGCCTGGGGAATCCTTCCGTTTGCTCTACCAATTCGTGCAGCGCGGGTTCGGTTCGGGTGTGCGGCGCATCGGCCACGGGCGTCCCTTCCAAACGCGCGCGCAACCCTTCATTCACGGCCCGATGCGCGCTTTCCATCGACAGATTTTGCAGTGAAATCGGCTGATCGATTCGGGAGACGCCCCGCTCCGCCAGCACGCGCGCGCTATTCGACAGCCCCGCGCAAACGACCACGAAGGGCAGCCCATGTTCGCCCTTGTGGAGCGTTTGTATCGCGGCGGACGCGGCTTCCGGGAGCGTCTGAATCTCGTCGATGGCGACCAGACCGACGGCATCGGGTTTTCTCTTCAAATCGCTGAAATGGTGCAGCGTGCTGCTCGCGGTCGGCCCGCGCCATTGCAATCCAAACCCTGCGACGCTACCCCCGCTCAGATTCTTCAACCCTTGCGGAATGCGGAATCCCGTTCTCCGCACCAGATCGATCAGGCGCGGGACGACCACGCCATTGTCATCCAGGATCTCGGCATTCAGGGAGGCTGCCCTTACTCCCCACGCCTCCGCGCGGCGGCCCAGCTCGACCAGAAATGCCGTTTTCCCGATTCCCGGGGGGCCTTCCACCAGAATAATGCCGTTGCGGTTCGACCCGCGTTTCCGCACCTCTTCGCAAAACAGCCGAATCTGCCCGATCTCAGCCTCGCGCCCGGCGAAAACCGGCGGCGGTTCGCGCTCGAACCGCGTGTTGATGTTTAGGGCGTTCATGGGGCCATTTTACATGCCGCAAAATCTGCTGGATGGACTATAGATCAAGGACCAATCCCCGGTTCAACCGGGGCGTCAGCTCTCATGCCTCCGACCACGCCGGTCGTCATTTCGACAAGCTGGTCCCTGAGTTGCTCCGATCTGCGGAACAGGGAAACCGCCTCTTCCACCCGTCGCGAGTCCTCTTCACGTCGTTCGATCAGAACATGGGGTATGGGCAGTTCCAGCAAGGTGTTCTGATTGAATCTTGGATGGTGTCCGCCTTCTTGCGATGCCGCAAGCACGGTCTGTACAGGTTCAGAGAGCAAAAACGGCACCAGGAAGCTGATCGGTCGATTGTCCGCGGACCGCAGCACGAAGAACTCCGTCGAGCAGTACATCGGCACATCCGCACCCCATCCTGGAACCTCGCTATCAACGTAGGCTACTTGTCTCAAGTAAGGTCTCAGCCGTGAAATCAACACGCAGCCACGTCGCACAAGCTTCTTGGTGCTCCCGATCTCGCGCACCGAGATTGGTCCTTTGCGGCAACTGACAATCCCCTCCCTCGCGTCCGAGGTATCAAGCACCAGCGCCGGCGATCTTTCCATTCGGTTTGGACTTTTAGTCACATGAAGAACTTCCACGACATCACCGAGCGGAACCGCGCCTTCCGCGACCGACAACGATCGGCGAGGATCGTACCGCTCTGGCGCGAGAACGATATCTCCGCCCAGATTGGTAGTGGATCTGGTGGCGCACAATGCCGGGGTTTGGGCGCGATCACCCCCCCCAGCCTTTAATTCTGCCTCATGAAAGGCACGGACAATCGCGTCGAAGTCATGGTCCACGCAGTCCCACAACGTCGAGGTCGTGGTCGCTGCCGCCCCATTACGCAGCACATAGCGCCCCTTGGAGTCTTTTCCGCTCCTTTCGCTGACGGCGAAAAAGACCCGTTCGTCCCGTCTCCTTCTTTCGCCCTTCTCACGGCGCCTCGCGAGAAGCACGCTCGCCTTTTGGTGTGTGTGAGGCAGGAATGTATTCCTGCCCAAGCTCACGACACCCAATACCTGAGCTTCGCCGAGCAGCCAATGCCTTACGTGGCGAAAGGCGGACCCGGCAAACTTGTTGTGAGGAAGGACTATTCCGAGTCTGCCGCCCGGACGCAACAACCGTACACACCGCTCAATGAACAAGATGTCGCGTTCCACACGTTTCCGGCCACTACTTACTGTATAGCTGTCGAGAATGTGCCGTTCCCTCACTTCGCCTGCGAACGGAGGGTTCGTCAAGATCACATCAAACCCGACGTGCCGCCTCCTGCGTCCGCGGCACACGTCCTCAACAGTTAGCGGGCCATCGTCCTCGCCGTCGTCGCCCGGCAACTGGAAGAGTCCGCCCATTTCCGGCTGGAGTAAACTATTTAACCGAACGAAGTTTGCACTGCCGTCGCCAGCTACCAACATAAGCGCCTTCGCAACACGAACCGCTCTGCCGTCGATGTCGAAGCCCCATATGTACTTGCGGCAATACTCTCGCGCCGCCGCATCCGACAGACCCTCTTGCTGACGGACATACCTCATCGCGTGCAGCAAGAACCCTCCCGATCCGCACCCGGGGTCGCAGACAGTCTCCCTTCGGCCCGGACGAAGAAGACGAACGCAAAGCTCTACAACGTGCCTCGGCGTGAAGTACTGGCCCTTCGCGCCCTTCGAGCTTCTAGATACCAAGTACTCAAAGAATCCGTCCAGCGCTTGCAGGTCATTGGCCAGCACGGTGTGTCTGGAAAACGCCTCGACGCACACTTGGAGATGGGCCGGGCTCAGGCGAGGGGTTGCATCCGTAACCAGAATGCCCGGCCAAGCGCTCGACGCCTCACGGAGCAGCCCGCAAACCCCTTGGTAGGTCGCTTCTTCGGTTTCACGCGCACGAAACCGCGGCCGCTTCCCTGACCGTTCATCCCACAGCTTCGCAACAAGCAGCTTAAATACCTCCTCGAACTCGTCCTCCCCGGAGTTCGCCAATACGAGCTCTTCCAGACGCACGAACAGGGACTCAAGGTCACCCTCACGATTCCAGTGTCGCTTCGCCATGATTTTCCGTGTGGCACCGATGTTGGAACACCGTACAAGCAATTTGGGAGATGTGTCAAGACGGTGGTCACGACAAAACCATATATACCAATTTGGAATATTTTGCAATGAATGAGAGTCTGACGCCTGCAGGTAGGCCACGCAAGCGCCGCCGCCAATGGAAGCCACTAATGCACGCAGCCCATGATCCTCGATATCTTGAGTTCGTAGCCAGGCTCAGGCGAGCGAGAAAGCACAAAGGCATTACGCAAACGCAACTGGCCCACCTGCTGGGTAAACCACAGCCTTACGTATCAAAGGTCGAGACCTGCGAGCGCAGGATCGACTTGGTTGAGACTGCGGAGTGGTGTATGCGCTTGGGTATCTGTATCGACGAAGTGCTCCCTCAAAGCCTTACGCGGGCTTTGGCTTCCAAATCCTCCTCCAAGTCAGATCAGGCAGGTGCCGCTTGACTTCCGAATCCCGCATCACAGTCAAACAACTTAATGAACTTCGTAACGCGCTTCGTCCGCTTCTCGAAGTCCAGTTCACGAGTCTCATGCTGCCAAAACTGGCTCTCGCCGACATCGAACCGTCGCAGGTGGGAACCATCGTCGGAACGCTCATGGATGCAATGATCCCTCATCTCGGCGATGTCGCCGATGTGGGACTGACGAAGCACCAAGGCATTCTTGGCGACCGAGAGGGTTACCCAGACTACGTCCACGATGAGTTGGAATTGCGGGTCGAACTGAAGCTCATCTTCGTCGACAACCCTGACGTGCCGACGAAAAAGCCCCCTACGCCCCGTGAACCCTCCGCGAGGCTCACACAGAAGGTGACTGTCAAGAACGTCGTCCCGGCGACCGACGCCATGCTTGTCATTGCGTATCAGCTTCAAGAGGCAACGAATCAGCCGGCCGCAGTTACCCCAACAATCATCGACCTCGAAGTCTTTTCCATGATCGAATTGGTCGAGGCGCGCGACAAACGGTTGATGGAATCCGGCGGTCTGTGGTTTGGCAACTATGAGACTCCCTGCATCCCCAGCAAGTTGGGTGTACATAAAATGGAGCAGGGCCTTCCACTTGATAGCACCACATACGGGCGCAAAGCCGATGAGGGGAAGGACTATAACGAAGACACAAACTTCGGCAAGCTCAAGCGAATTCCGCACGGCGGGATCCAGGCATTCCTTCAACAGCACGCTATCCCTGCGGACACGCAATAAATCCGACCAATGCCAATGTCTGCGAGGTCGAAATAACCGTCGCAATCGCCCGATCAATCCTCGGCGAGATGTCGAGCAACATGTTCGTCATGCACCATGCGGGCAACTTCGATGTTGCGCCCTTCACCGGTCGCGATCAGATCCGCGTTTACCAATAATGGCGGAACGACCTGCATAGCCTTCGCCTCATAGTCGAACCGCCAGAACCGCCTTAGAATTTCAATGTTGCCATTGGGCGCATTGTGCAGGCGGTTCTCAAGCAGCAGTCGGGGCGGCAGCTTGTCCGCATAGATGGTTGCATTTGTCGGTTTCAGGTAGTGGGTCAGTCGATCAGCGGCAATTTCTCCACCCCAATAGCCGCGATGTTCGGCGATGTCCGTATCAAGCCACCAGCGCTTGCGCGTTGTGGTATACCGACCGAGCAATAGCTTCTGGCGAAGACGCGCCGGGTAATTCTCTACCCAGAGATCAGCCAGGGCTCGCTTGCTGATGAGGCGCCGGTTTCCCGGTGTCGGTGTGATGAGATAGCCACCGTCGCGCAGGTCGCGCATGATCCAGGCGACAGCACCCAAGGCGATGCCGGCAACCTTGGCTTGTTCCCGATACGGTTTTTGCTCCAATCCGGGCTGGTTAAGCAAGGCAAAAATGTGCTTTAGCCCTGTCGGCTGGAACAGCCGTACGCGAGGCTTCGCGGTGGGTAGAGTTTCCGGCTTGCTACCGGTCGCGAAAACGAAGACGGGTGGTTCGTTGACGTAAGCATTACCGGCGGTATCGATAAACGGAATATCCAGACGCCGGAGTCGATCGGCCTGCTGCCGATTGACGTAGTCTGCGACCAGCATGATCGGCATGTGATTCTGGGCCAGGTTGGCGGCCAGGAGCCCGACGGCTTGTTTGTTGAGATACTGCTTTATCTCGACCCGATATTCTGTGGCGACGGGCGCATTGTTAATGCGTATCAGCAGATCTGGCCCGAGCTCAGGTTCAATGGCGACCAGATCAAGCCCCGTTCTTTCCCCTACGATCTGGATGGCCGTATCCAGGATGGTATCGGGCTGGTTGGTTGTGAACTGCATTTGTTCAAATATATTGTGTGTTCATTATTTATGAACATAGCATACTAGTGAACACAATCCAATGTTCGCTGCACTTGTACGTTCATGAATAAGGTCAGTTCCAGTATCGACGCTGCCTGGCGCGCTGTCCTTGCACTTGAACCGGCTTGCCGGGCTCGAATATCACCCGAAATGAGCCCGCATCACCAGTCGATGTGATCGCCGCCCCAGCGCCCTGCCAGCGTTGGACGACCTGCGGTTTCGGGAATCCCCAGTGGTTGAGGTGGCCGGCAGAGACGATCGCGTATCGGGCTCCGGTGGCGCCGACGAGTGCAGACGAAGACGAAGTTGCGCTGCCGTGATGGGGTACGACGACGACGTCGCTGGACAGCGCGTCCGCATCGGCCATGAGCGCCCGTTCCCCCGCCTTCTCCACATCGCCCGTCAACAGCAGGCTGCCGGCCAGAGTGTCGACCTTGAGGACGCACGAACTGTCGTTGCCTCGGCGGTGAAACGCCGGATAGGGATGCAGGACCTCGAAATGCACCTCGTCCCACGTCCAGGCCTGCCCGGTCCGGCAGATCTCCCCTCCCGGCAGTTCCACGTCCGGGCCCATGAGCACTTGAGCGTCGGGAAATTCTTCCAGCACGGCCGGCACGCCCCCGGCGTGATCGTTGTCGGCATGGCTGACCATCACCATATCCAGCGATTTCCACGACTTCGCGCGCATGGCCGGGAGGACGATCTCCCGGCCGGTGTCGAATCCGGAGCGGTACAGCGCCCCGGCATCGTAGAGCAGCGTGTGGGAACGGGTTTCGACCAGAATCGCCAGCCCGTGGCCCACGTCGAGGACATCGATCTCGGCGCCGCCCTTGTCGGGTCGAGCCGGCTCCCACCAGAGGATCGGCACCAGCGTCAGCCACGCCAGGTTGCGGGCAGGCAGGGGAAACGCCGCCAGCGCCGCGGCGGTGCCCAGGGCAGCGCCCGCCAGAATCCAAAGCGGCGGGGGCGCCAGAAGGACCGACGACCCGGGCCATTCACCGGCGGCGGCCATGAGGTTCCACGTCCATTGCATGGGGAAACCGGCGAGAGCGACCAGATGCTCCCCCACCGGATGCACCTGCACCATGGCAGCGGAAGCCAGCGTCAACGGCACCAGCACGAAGCTGAACAGGGGAATGGCAATGACGTTGACAAGGGGCGAGATCAGCGAAACCTCGTTGAAGAACAGTGCCGTGACCGGTACCAGACCCAGGCTCATGCACCATTGCACGCGTGCGATAGCGGCGACCGGACGCAATGCGCCGCGCTCCCGTCCGCGTGCCTGCTCGCTGCGCGCCAGTTGCCAGAGCAGCGCCACGGCAATGAACGACAACCAGAATGACGCGCTGAGCGGCGCAACCGGATCCCACGCAACCACCAGCAGGACCGCAGCCGAAAGTCCGCTGGACATGCTCACCGAACGCCGGCTGACCAACGCCAGTTGCCCTACGACCAGCATGATCAGCGCGCGCTGCGTGGGAACGGTGAATCCGGCCAGCGCCGCGTACAGGGCCGCCGCGAGGATACTGGCCCACGCCGCCAGTTCCGCATTGCGCGTGGCTGCTGCCGCAGGCAGCCGCAAGGCCGCCCGGCGAACGAGAAGAAACACCAATCCTGCCACCAGGCCGACATGCAGGCCCGAAATGGCAACCAGGTGACTGGTGCCCGTGCGCTGCAACGTGCGCCAGTGCGCATCCTCGAATCCGTATCGTTCGCCGATACTCAGAGCCACCTGCAGTGCCGCCGCGTCCGGCGTCGCCGCCGCCGCCCGGATCGATTCGGCAAGACGGGCGCGGAACATCAGCCACCGCCTTGGAATTCCGCCGGTCTCGTGCACGGCGGCGCTGCCCTCCCGGACGTACCCCGTCGCCCCGTAGCCCTCCTGAAAGAGCCACCGTGCGTAATCGAAGCCGCCCGGATTCATCAGGCCGCGGGGCCGCTTGAGCCTGACAACGAGATCGAGCACGCTGCCGGGTCCGATCACGTCCGGCGGCGGATCGTACCAGGTCAGGCGCAACCGCTCCGGGACAGTTCCCTCGGGCTCGCCGGCCTGAACCCGGAACGAAAATCCCACCTGCTCCGCCGATTCGTTGGGAAAACCGTCTACCCATCCCGATACGGTAAAGTCCTGGCTCTGAAGCTCGATCGGCAACCAGTCGGACAAGTGCGAGTGAATGTGCCCGGCGGTCCAGATCGCCCCGGCGGCAAACCACAGCAGCCACCGCCAGCGCGCGAACCACCACGCGCCCGCCACGGCGGCCAGCAACCCCAGGGCCGGCAGCCATCCCACGGGCTCGGGCATTCGGTGGACGAGTACGGTGGCTGCCAGCCACGCCGTGGCAGCGGCGACCACACCGCCGGATGGGACTCGCGGAAGATTCCAGGTGGAGCGCATGGCTTGTCGGTCACCGTCAACTCAGCGCGTGCAACACTCCGTCACGCAGTTCCAGAGTTCGGTCCATGCGAGCCGCCAGGTCCGGATCGTGCGTCACGACCACCAGGCTGGTGCCCAGGTCCGCGTTGAGTTCGAGCATGAGGTCGAATACCCGGGCGCCGGTGGGGCGATCCAGGTTGCCGGTGGGCTCATCGGCCAGTACCACGGCGGGGCGGGTCACCAGCGCTCGTGCTACGGCGGTCCGCTGGCGTTCGCCGCCGGACAGTTGCCCGGGCCGATGTGTCAGCCGTTCCTCGAGGCCCACGCGCACGAGCAATTCCTCGGCACGGGCGGCGGCCTCCGCCGGCGCATCGCCCCGGACCAGCAGGGGCATGGCCACGTTCTCCAGCGTGCTGAATTCGGGCAACAGGTGATGGAACTGGTAAACAAACCCCAGCGCCCGGTTGCGCAGCGCGCCCCTGCGGTTGTTGCTCAACCGGGTCATCGCCTCGCCGCAAACCCGGACCTCGCCCGCGGTGGCCTTGTCCAGGCCGCCCAGCAACTGCAGCAACGTACTCTTGCCGGAACCCGAGGCGCCGACGATGGCGATCCGATCCCCCGTATCCACGCGGAGATCCACCCCGCGCAGGACTTCAAGCGTGCGGCCGGCTTCCGTGAAATGCTTGACCAGGCCTTCGACTGCGAGCACCGGATCATTCATGGCGCAGGGCCTCCACCGGCGGTTGCCTGGATGCGCTGAACGCCGGATACAACGTGGCCGAAATCGCCAGCACAATGGCGAGCAGGGCAATCCGGATCACCTCCGCGGGGCGAATGTCCGTCGGCAGGTCGCTGATGAAGTACACCTCTTCCGACAGCAGGTCGATGCCCAGCACGGTCTCGAGGACTGTCACCATGCCGCCCAGTTGGCTGGCGATGAGGATTCCCAGCGCGACGCCGAATGCCGTGCCGATCACGCCGATCATCGTGCCCTGGGTCGCGAACAGCGCGGCGATGCTGCGCGAAGAGGCGCCGAAACTCTGCAGAATGGCAATGTCCGAGCGCTTGTCGCGCACAACCATGACCAGGGTGGACAGGATGTTGAACACCGCCACCGCGATCACCAGGGAAAAAATGACGAACATGATCGACTTGGTGAGCTGGATGGACCGGAAGAAATTGACGTGCTGCCCGGTCCAGTCCCCGATGTAGAACCCACCGCCCAGGGCCCGGGCCAGGTCCAGCGCGACACTGCCCGCCCGGAAGATGTCCGCAACCGCCAGGCGCAGCCCGGTGGCCTCGCCGCCGGTGCGGAACAATCGCGCCGCGTCTTCCAGGTGAATGTAGATCAGCCCGCGATCGTACTCGAACATGCCGGCCTCGAACGTACCGGCGATGTGCAAGACCCGCGTCCGGGGCGTCAGGCCCACGGGCGTGACCGTGCCCTGGGCCAGGATCAGGACCACGGAGTCGCCGACGCCGACAGCCAGTTCCTCTGCAAGCGCGGTGCCGATGAGCGTCCGGTAGGCCCCCTGCTGCAGGTCCTCCAGGCTGCCCTGCCCCAGCAGCGTTTCAATCACCGACACGTCGGACTCGATCTCAGGGTCGATACCGCGCACCTGCACGCCCGCGAGCGCCTCCTCGGCCATCAACAGCCCCTGGCCGTCCACATAGGGCGCCGCCCCGATCACGTCGGGGCTCGCCAGAACGCGGTCGCGCATGCTCCGCCAATCCGCCAGCGGCGCATCCGCACCGCTGATCGTCGCATGGGACACGATATTGAGAATTCTCTGCCGCAGCTCATGTTCAAATCCGTTCATTACCGAGAGCACGACTATTAATACCGCGACCGCAAGGCCGATGCCTACCATAGAAACCAGCGATATGAACGAGATAAAGCCGTTTTTGCCGCGCACACGCAGGTAACGCAGGGCCATGGAGATCTCATAGGGCTGTCTCATGGCCGTTCGTACCTCAGGGCTTCGGCCGGTTCGACGGCGGCGGCGCGGCGCGCCGGGTAGATCGTCGCCCCGACGGCCACGGCCAGCGCCAGGGCTGGCACGAGTATGAGATCGGCCAGGTGGATCTCGGAGGGAATCTCCGTCACGTAGTAGACGTCGCCCGGCATGATGCGGAAGTTGAAGGTCATTTCAAGCCAGGGAACGATGGTTTCCACGTTTGCCGCCAGCAGGATGCCCAGCGCAACGCCGATGGCCGTGCCTCCGATGCCCAGCACCGATCCCTGGACGATGAAGATTCGCGCAACCCGGCCGGCCTCAAGGCCATGGGTGCGCAGGATGGCGATGTCCCTGTGCCGGTCGGTCACCGTCATCGTCAGTGACGCGACCACGTTGAAGGCGGCTACGGCGACGATGAGCATCAGGAGCAGCGTCATCATGACTTTCTCGATGTTGATGGCGCGGAAGAAGCTCTGGTTCTGCAGGGTCCAGTCCGTGTACCGGAGTCCGGGTTCATCGATTTCCAGCGCTTCGCGAAGCTGACCGGCGGCCAGCGGATCCTGCAGGCGAATGCCCAGGCTCTCGGGACGCGCCCCAAGCCCCTTGAGCCGGCTGGCGTCATCCAGGTGAACCAACGCCAGTTCTACATCGTGTTCCTGGACCCCGGCCTGAAACAGCCCGATGACCACGAAACCGGCCAGCCTCGGCGTGAGCCTTCCGTCCTCGACCGCAGGCGCCAGCAGCGTGACGCGGTCACCCACGCCGACGCCAAGAGCCGAGGCCAGAAACCGCCCGAGAATGATCCGCTGTACACCCGGCTGCAGGTCGCCGAGGCTGCCGACGGTGAGCAATCCCTCCAGTTGCGAAACGGCGGCCTCCTCTGCGGGCACGATGCCGCGTACCACCACCGGACGGAGGATCGAGTTCGACGATGCCAGCATGCCCTCGAGCTGCGTGAACGGCGCCGCCGCGTCCACTCCTGGCTGAGCCGCGACCCGGGCGGCCAGCGCCGGCCAGTCCGCCAGACCTTCAGACGGGTCGGACAGGCTCGCGTGGGCGCCGATGCTGAGCAGCCGCGTCCGCAACTCGGACTCGAACCCGTTCATCACCGACAGGATGACGATCAGCGCGGCCACACCCAGGCCGATACCCGACAGCGAAGCCAGGCTGATGAACGAGACGAGGCCGCGCTGCGTGCGCGCTCGCACGTAGCGCAGCCCTATGAAGCATTCCAGCGGACGAAACATCGGCCCGCATTAAATCACAGTGGGCGCCGGGAACCCGAATATTGGAGTGTTTTCAGCCCAGGTCCACAGGAATCCGGTGCTCCAGGCGCACTTGCGATGTGGTGACCTCCGCGCGCAGTGCATAGACCTCGACGCCGCCGGCAACGGCCCGGCGCAAGGCCCGCCCGTAGGCGGGGTCGATCTCGTCGGCCGGCCGGACCGCGCTCACGTCGGCGCGCTGCACGCAGAAGCACATCGCGCTGCGCTGCCCCCGGGCTGCCCGCCCGGCCAACTCGTCCACATGCCGCACCGCCCGGGCACTCACCGCGTCCGGGAAGAACGCGATGCCGCCGCTGACCGCCGCGGTGACGTTCTTGACCTCCAGGTAGCAGTCGGGGTCCGTCGGGTGACCTTCAAGGAGAAAGTCGATCCTCGACCGGGTCCCCGGCACCTTCACTTCCCGCCGCAAGCGGCCGTAGCCGGCCAGTTCGGGAATCATCCCCCGCTCCAGCGCCTCGGCCACCAAGGCGTTGCTGCGGCCCGTGTTGATTCCCACCAGCACGCAGGCAGCCCGTGGCAAGAGGCCGGCCGGGGCGACTTCGACCAGTTCCCAGCCCAGCGGGTACTTTCGGGCGGGATTGGCGGCGGGCAGCAGCAAGACGGTGGCTCCCGGCGTCATGCAACCCAGCATGGAGCCGGTATTGGGGCAGTGAACCGTGGTCTCGGCGCCGTCGTCAAGCACCACATCCGCCAGAAAGCGCTTGTAGCGCCGCACCAGCGTCCCGCGTATCAGCGGAGCCTCAAACCGCATGCGCCTGCGCCCTGGTGCGACAACCAACCGATAGATTCGGATCAGCGCGTTCACAGGCGCTCAGATGCGCGGCGCCGGCTCGCCGACGTATCGGGCATACGTCAAGAGACGGCAACAAGGCAGATGGGCGCTTGTGGACGCGCCCTCCCGGTGGCCGCGCGTTCAACTGTCGGATTCCAGCGAAAGCAATTCGGCGTTGCCTCCGGTTGCGGTGGTGTTGAGCGTCAGCGTCTTTTCGGTGGCGAACCGGAGCAGGTAGTGGGGTCCGCCGGCCTTGGGCCCCGTACCGGACAGTCCCTGGCCCCCGAACGGCTGCGATCCCACCACGGCGCCGATCATGTTTCGATTGACGTAGACGTTTCCCACCGGCACCAGTTCGAACAGCTTGTTGGCCCGGGCCTCGATTCGACTGTGCAGCCCCAGCGTCAGTCCGTAGCCCGAACTCATGGCATCCCGCACCGCCGAGGCGAATCCGCTGCCCGGATAGCGGACCACGTGAAGAATCGGGCCGAAATGCTCCTGCGTCAGTGCGCCCATGCCGTCGATTTCCAGCAGGGCCGGCGCCACGAAGGTGCCCTTCGCGCACTCCTCGGCGAGCGGCGCCACGTGCCGGCAGGCGCCCTGCGCCGCCATCTCGCTGACGTGGGCGCGCAGGCCTGACGCCGCGGCTTCGGTAATGACGGGGCCGACATCCGTATCGAGCCTCGCGGGGTTGCCGACGCGCAGTTCGTCCATGGCGCCGGCGATCATGTCGATGGCCTTGCCGGCGATGTCCTCCTGAATGTACAGCACCCGCAGCGCCGAACAGCGCTGCCCGCAACTCCCGAACGCCGACTGGATCACGTCGTCGGTCACCTGTTCCAGCAGCGCGCTGGAATCCACCAGCATCGCATTCTGCCCGCCGGTTTCCGCGATCAGCGGCGCCACCGGCCCATCCCGCGCCGCCAGCGTGCGATTGATCGACCGCGCGGCCCCGGTACTTCCGGTAAACGCCACGCCGGCGGTCTGCGGATGCCGCACCAGCGCCTCGCCCGCGGCCGCGCCGCCGGTGACGAGATTGAGCGCGTTGACGGGAATCCCGGCGGCATGCATGAGCCGAACCGCCTCGAAGGCGATCAACGGCGTTTCCTCCGCCGGTTTCGCGATGACGGTGTTGCCGGCCATCAGCGCCGCGGAGATCTGTCCCGCAAAGATGGCCAGCGGAAAGTTCCAGGGACTGATGCAGACGAATACGCCGCGGCCGTGCAGGCTGAGCTGATTGGACTCGCCCGTGGGTCCCGGAAGCCGCCGCGGCCCGGCAAACAGCCGCTTCGCTTCGGACGCGTAGTAACGGCAGAAATCCACCGCTTCGCGGACTTCGGCGATCGCATCGGGCAGGGTCTTGCCGGCTTCCTTGACCAGGACCGGGATCAACCGCTCGCGTTCGTCCTCGAGCTTGTCGGCCACCGCTTCCAGCAGCCGGGCCCGCCCTTCCCCGCCCGCGGCCTCCCAGTCCGGCTGCGCCCCCGATGCCAGCTCGAATGCGCGCCCGATTTCCTCCCGGCCAGCATCGGCGCAATAGCCCAGGTGCTCGTCGCGGTTCGCCGGATTGAATACGGCGCGGCCGGCGCCCCCTCCGGGATGCCCGCGGAGGATCGACGCGGCCCGCAGGGGCGAACTCAACGGCCGTACGCAGCGTCGCTGCAAGCGGCCCGCGTGGTCGGGATCGGTCAGGTCGAGGCCGGACGAATTCGTCCGCTTCGGCCCGAACAGCGCGCCGGGATGAGCGATCCCGGGATGCGCGGCCGGGCGCGTGGCGCGTACCGCGCCGACAGGATCCACAGCGATCCGTTCGGGAGGCAGCCGCTCGTTGAGTACGCGGTTGACGAAGGACGTGTTGGCGCCGTTTTCCAGCAAGCGCCGAACCAGGTACGCGAGCAGATCCTCGTGGGAGCCGACAGGCGCATAGACGCGCAACGCCGGGAAGCGTTCGTACTGCTTCGCTGCCGCTCGATAGAGCGATTCTCCCATGCCGTGCAGGCGCTGGAACTCGAAGTTTCGCGACGCGCCGGCAAGCGCCATGACGGCGGCGACCGTGTGCGCATTGTGGGTCGCGAACTGGCCTGCGATTTCACCCGGATGCGTCAGGATCCTGCGGGCGCAGACCAGGTAGGAAAGGTCGGTGGCCGCCTTGCGGGTAAAGACCGGGAAGTCCGGATAGCCCATGACCTGCGAGTGCTTGATCTCCGCGTCCCAGTACGCCCCCTTCACCAGCCGCACCGGTATGGGCCGGCCGATCTCGCGGGCCAGCGCGACGGTCCAGTCGATGACAGGCCGGGCCCGCTTGCCGTAGGCCTGTATGACGATGCCCACGCCGGGACTTCCGCCCGGCTGCACGTTTTTCGCGACCCGTTCGAAGAGATCCAGGGAGATATCCAGACGGTCGGCTTCCTCGGCGTCGATGGTCAGTCCGGTCCCGATCTCCGCCGCCCGCTCGGCCAGGGCGCTCAGGCGCGGCCCGAGTTCCTCCAGCACGCGCTGCCGCTGCGCGTATTCGTAGCGCGGATGCAGCGCGGAGAGCTTGACCGATACCGATGGCGGATCGGCGGCGGCGTCCTTCGCGGCGTCCCGCAGCGACTCGACCGCGTGCAGGTAGGCGTCGAAGTAACGCTTCGCGGAGGCGCCGTCACGCGCAGCCTCGCCGAGCATGTCGTAGGAGTAACTCTGGCCGGCGGAACTTCGTTGCAGGGCTTCCCCGATGGTGCGGCCCAGCACGAACTCGGTGCCGAGGATGCGCATCGCCTGGCGCACCGCCCCCTGGATCACCGGTTCGCCCAGCCGGTTCGCAAGCTGGCGCAGCCACGTGGCCGGATTGGCGGAGAATGCGCGTTCCACGGAGACGACCTGCCCGGTGAGGATCAGCGCCCAGGTGGAGGCATTCACCAACAGGTCGTCGGAATGCCCCAGGTGCGCGGACCACTCGCCCACGCCGATCTTGTCGGCAATCAGGCGGTCCGCCGTGGCGCTGTCCGGTATGCGCAGGAGCGCCTCGGCCAGGCACATGAGGGCGATCCCTTCCCGGTTGCTCAGGCCGTACTCCGCCAGGAACCGGTCGAGCACGGTCCGGTTGGCCCGGTCCGCTCGCACGGCCACGATGATGGCCGCGGCGGCGTCCTCGATCGACGCGGCAAAGGCGTCGTCGAACGGCCACTCTTCAAGCAAGGCGTTCACCGACGCCTGCTCGGGCGTGAACTTGGCGCGCCGGACCGCCCCACGCAGCCGCTCGAGGTCGGCGCCGGAACCATCCCCCGCAACGCGCTGACCTGCGCGTTCGGGATGCTGAACGGTCAGATCACTCAACTGAGGTGCCGATCGCCTCTCGTGCCTTGCGGGTGAGCGCCTTCCCCGCCCTGGTTGCGGCATCGACCAGCAGTTCGATCCACGGCTGGTCGTGCGAAGCGACGCGGTGGGTGAGGCCGATTTGCCGCGAAGGTTCAGGCGGGGCAAGACGCAGGTAGCTCAGTCCGGGCGTCGCGGCCTGTTCGCACAGTGCGGCCGTTTCCGGCATCAGCGTCAAACCCGCTCCGTTCGCGACCAGCCGGGCGAGCGTGGCCAGGGATTCCGAGCCGCGGCGAATGTCTTCCACGCGCCACATGGAGCAGGCGCCCACGACCTGATCGCCCAGGCAGTGATTTTCCCCAAGGGTCAGCAGCGGACCGATGTCGGACTTGGCCAGGTCCGCGGCCCGCGGCGTGTCCTCCAGCCCGCTGAACGTGACCAACCTTTGCGTACGGCCGGCAACCAGGAAGCGGTCCCCGAAGAGCGGCCGCTCCTCCAGTTCCAGCAATCCCAGCGGCAGCGAGACGATGGCGGCATCGAGCCGGCCTGCGAGAAGCGCGGATACGATCTTGCTGCTGGGCGCTTCGAGAACATCCAGTTCCACACGGCTGGGTGCACTCTCCAGTTCCTTCAGCAGTTCCGCCATCAGGTACGGCGCCAGTGTGGAGACGACGCCCAGAGCCACGCGAAACGGCCCTTCCCCGAAGCGTTGCCCCATGGTTTCCAGCAGCAGCGCCTCGTCCAGTATTCTGAGGGTCTGCTCGTGAGCCGCCCGACCCAGCGGCGTGAGCATGACGCCGTGGCTGTCGCGTTCGAACAGGAGCGAGCCCATCCCCGCCTCGAGTTCACGAATCTGCAGCGAAAGCGCCGGCTGGGAGACATGGACGCCCTCCGCGGCCCGGCTGAACGAGCCGTACTCGACCACCGCCTTGAAGTAGCGCAACTGACGCAGGGTGACTGGCAAGATCCACCTCTTCCGGAGCGAAATACAAGTGCAAACCGGCGCGCGACTCGACGCCGAGAAAGGCCGTCGCCCCTATTGGTATGAGCCGTTCCGGATGGGCGTCAATCCTAGCACAGGCCGGCGCAGCCCCGAGTTCCGCGAGCGCCATCCTCCCGGGACGCCGATGGTCGTGGGCGGAATCGAGGAGATTCGCATCGTCGAGGCCGATGACGAGATGTACGTCGCCGACAACTACCTGGGCGGGCGCGTGCTGGTATTCGACCTGGACACGTTCGAGTTCAGGCGCGGCTGGGGCGCCTACGGCAAGCCCCTCGCGGAAATCAGCACCGACGACGCCGATCATGCATACACGCCCAACGGCCCGATGCCCCGCGATTTCGCCGGCCACCTGACCCTCATCGTCTCCAACGACGGCCTGGTGTATGCGGCCGACCGCCGCGCCAACCGGATTCATGTCACTACCCGCACGGGCGAATTCCTGCAGGAGATCGTGCTCGCCCCCGGCACCGGCGGCGGCGGATCCACAGGCGGCGTGGCATTCTCTCCCGACCCCGAGCAGCGATTTCTCTACATCTCCGACCGCATGAACAACAAGGTCTGGTTCCTCGACCGGGAGACCGGCGAGGTCGTGGGCGAACTGGGCAGCATGGGCGAAGCCGGCGGCCAGTTCTTCGGCCTGCACATGATCGCCGTGGACGCCGAGGGATTCATCTACACGGGAGAAGTCGACTCGTTCCGAGTCCAGCGGTTCGCGCCGTCGAATACGCCCAGGGGGCAATTGCTTCAGCAATTGGCGGAGTTGCCGTAGTTCCGGGCTATCGGTTCGGATCGACTACGGAAGCGGACCGGAGACTGTGTCCGTGGCATCCCGCGATTATCGCGTGTTCTCCCAACGGATTCATTGTCGGAATCATCAACTCAACAGGCGGCACGACCGGCCCACCGTTTCTTGTGTCCAGAGACGTACACAATCCCCTTAATGTGGGGGGACCATGTCGAACGATGCGGCACCGTTGGAGGGTGAACAGCCGCTGCATAGAAGTGTTACCTCATACATGACTTCCCACGGCCAAGTGTCTTGTCCCCTGAAATCCTCCAACAGTTCGTCTGCCGAAAACGGACCGAACCAAACAGACGTCGCCGCATCCGCTTCGAGTCCGCCGATCGTCTTCGTTTCCACTGGAATCGCGCCTTCCCACTGTGCAAGCTCCCACGGAGGCGGCTCCGGGTCATCGGAAAGCCAATGCCGACGCTCACCGATCTTTACGTTTCTGGTCAGTTGCAGCTCAATCGATCCGACCGGAAGCGTGCCAGGATTTTGCACGATCGCAACCAAATCGAAATATTCAGGGCTTCGATCCCGCCACTTGTCCAAGTTCCACCTGGTGAGACGCTTGTACTCGGAAGGCCCCGTTGGGTAGCGCAGAAACCCCTCTTCTCCCAAGAGCGGGAATTGGGCCATTGCGAACAAATCGATCCAAACCTCTTGATCCTGGGCCGCTACCATCGGTGCAGCAAAATAACCAGCTTGAATCAATCCAATGAACAGCAATACTCGCTTCATTTCACCCTACTCGCAGTACTGGACATGGATGTGATTATCGTGCTTGCCGCGCGGATCAGATTTTATCTCTATTCTATCGCCTTCAACATCCGGGTCATTAAACCAAATCGCGCAGACATTGTCGTCCTTTTCTATTTCATTGATCAGTTCCTGGGTCTTTGCTTGATCGTATGTAACTTCATTGTCGTACCTTACCCGTTGATTGGTCCCGTCCTTGCGTAGCGGTCGGATATCGACATTCTTGCCGTCGCGATGTCCTTCGTGCCAGTCCTCGGGCCACTCCGCGCCACCCTGCAGGCTGATGTCGCCAACACCTATCGCCGGTCCGTTCGGGTACTTCTCTATCCACCGCTCGCCAAGGTCTTCCAGTGACTCGATCGTCGTGGCGGTACCGTACTGGCCTTTTCGATAGTTTCCGCCACCATGCGACGCTGGAAAGTTTGCACCGTATCCCACGATTCCCGGCGTATCCCCGGGCAATTGCGTGTTGATGGTTGAACTATCCTGGGCCTGAGCTGGCGGAATGAGTATGTCGACCAATCCAAACAATATCCTGCCGATCCGCGTTGGACTGTCGCATGGCAGGGAGCTATCAGCATCGTAGGACAGCGTTCCGGAACAGGCTTGTTCGAGATTCCCGTTAAAGAATTCGACACCAAGAACGTCTTCGAAAATCCCGCTTAGATTTCTGGCCGCCTGGCTGCCCAGGGTTACGTCCGGATTGATGCGCCCGTCGACCAAGGAGAACTGCCGGGAGAATTTCAGCGCATCGCCGTTGAAGTTCCCGTAGGAGATCACGGTAACTACGTTGGTGAACGGCTCGTAGACTTTATCAAGTTCCGTATGGTTGAAAGGACACGGGTAGTCGGTGTAGTAGACGTTGCTTGATTCGTCGTCCATGCAATGGTACACAATCGTGAATCCCGAGGTCTGCACGCTCGTTACGCTAACGGCGTTCTTGTCGAAATACCGGGGGTCGTCGATCCACGCATTCACCTGGGTGAGGAACTTTTTGAATGCCGTGTCCACGGTCTTCAATTTGGTTGGATGACCGCCGGTTTTTCCGCCGGGCGCGTACACGATCCGGTCAAGCTCGCCCGTGATGGCGCTTCCCAGGCCGCGCAGCAGCACGTCCACGAACCCGTCCAGGTTGAAGTCCCCAACAACCAGGTCGACGCCGCTTGCGACCGGGAACGCGGATGCGGTCAAGATCCCGGTTTCGGACGGGGCCTCCAGGGCAAACTTGCCCTTGGATTCCTGGCTCAGGATGACGGTCTGAAAGATCCCGGCGCCGACGCCGGCGGACGTGCGCTTGATCAGCAGGTCCGTGTGGTTGTTGCCGTCGAAGTCCCCGACGTGGGCGGTGTAGGTGTACCTCAGTTGCTTGGCGACCGAGTCCGGCACCGGCCCGTCGACCGTGACCGTGAGCGCATTGCCGAGATCGATACAGCGGTAGGACGGCGCATTGATGTCCCGGTCGTATTCGGTACGGCATCCCCTCATCCGGTAGGAGTACGTTCCGTCGGGCTTGGCGACGAACTGCTTCGAGCGAACGGCATCCACCGCATGGGAGGTCACGGTCGCGGTGGGCGCGGTCTCGACGAGGAAGTATTCGTTGTGCTCGGTCAGGAACGCGTTCCAGCTGACCGTGAAGTTGCCGGTCGTGGAAGGGTTGGGGTGGCAGAAAGGACGGGTGTCGAGACCACCACCGCCCAGTCGAAGGACAGTTTCGCGAAATCCCCGTCGGCGTCGGTGACGGTCACGGTGGCGGTGCCGGAACCGGTGGCGGCCGGACTCCCCGACACGACGCGCGCGCTGGACATCGTGACGCCGGCGGGCAATCCGCTGGCCGTGTACGTGAGGGTGCCGTCACCGCCGCTTGCGGCCGGCACGGTGAGTCCGGCGATCGCTCGACGGACTAGCCATTGCTGCTTCGCGACCGAGCCCATGGCGAAGCTCGGCGCCCGGTCGTTCGGTCCCGGAGACACGGTCCACGCGAAGCGCACCGAGGCGGTGTCGCCATCGGCGTCCGTTGCCGTTACGGTGGCCGTGCCCGAACCGGATCGATCCGGGGTGCCGGAGACGGTTCTGGACGAGTCCATGGAGACGCCCGAAGGCAGCCCGCCGGCAGCATAGTTCAGTGTGCCGTCCCCGCCGCTGGCCGCCGGCACGGTGAAGGTGGCAACGGCCTGGCCCTCGGTCCAGTTCAGCTTGGTCAGCGTGACCGTTGCGAACGACGGTTTGAGGTCCGCCGACACGGTCCAGTTGAACGAAACGGTATCGGTGTCTCCGTCCGTGTCTCGGGCGGTGACGATGGCGGTTCCGGAGCCTGCGGCGGTGGGCGTGCCGGAGACGGCACGCGAAGAGGACATGGTCACGCCCGCGGGCAGTCCGGTGGCGGAGTAGGTTAGTGTGCCGTCCCCGCCGCTGGCCGCCGGGACCGTGAACGCGGCGATGGCCTCGTGCTGGGTCCAGCTCCTGGCGGACACGGTGACGGAGCTGAACGAAGGCGTCAGGTCGACTGGCTCGGTGGCCACGCGCCAGGTGAAGGAGCCGTTCCGGGTGTTGCCGATGTCGTCGGTGACAGTGACCGTGGCGGTGCCCGACCCGGTGCCGGTGGGCGTGCCCGAGACGCTGCCCGACGAGGACGCGGTCACCCCGGCGGGCAGTCCGCCGACGGTGTGGGCGAGCGGGGCGACCCCGCCGGCGGCGGCCACGCCGAAGGGCACGATGGCCCGGTTCTGCGTCCAGTTCTTCGAGGACAGGACCGGGAGCCGGAGCGGGTCGTAGGTTGTCCAGTCGAAGCTCAGGGTGTCGGTGTCCCCGTCCACATCCGCCACGGTGATCGTGGCGGTGCCGGCGGCGGCCCAGAGCGGGGTGCCGGAGATCGAGCGGGCGGAGGACATGGACACGCCGCGGGGCAGTCCGGCGGCGGCGTAGCTCAGGGGCGGGTTGCCGCCGCTGGCCGCGGGCACGGCGGGAGCCCGCAGGGCCGAACCGGTGACCCAATACTGATCGGTGACCGCCGCGGCGCCGAAATCCGGCATCAGGTCCTCGGGACTGACGGTCCAGTCGAATGAAAGCGTGTCGGTGTCCCCGTCGTAGTCGCGCACGGTGACGGTGGCGGCGCCGGAGCCCGCGGCCGTGGGGGTGCCGGAGACGCGCCTCAAGCTCGACATGGCGACCCCGTCGGGCAGCCCGGCGGCGGAGTAGCGCAGGGGCGGGTTGCCGCCCGTGGCCGCCGGGACCGTGAACCTCGGGATGGCGTTGTTCCGCGACCAGGCCTTGGCCGGGACCGAGGCGCTGCCGAAGTCCGGCATGGGGTCTTCCACGGACCAGTTGAAGTCCAGCGTGCCGGTGTCCCCGTCGGCGTCCCTGACCGTGACGGTGGCGGTGCCGGAGCTGGCGTCGGAGCCTGTGGGGTAGCCCGAGACCCGCCGCGTGGAGGATGCCATCCGCACGCCCCGGGGCAGGCCGCTGACGGAGTACCTCAGCGTGCCGTCGCCGCCGCTGGCCGCGGGCACCGTGAACGCCGCGATCGAGGTGCGCAGGGTCCAGTCCTTGTCGTCAACCGATGCGGTGCCGAACGAGGGCATGAGGTCCTCGTTCACGGTCCAGCCGAAGTCCAGCGTGTCGGTGTCCCCGTCGCTGTCGGTGACGGTGACGGTGGCGGTGCCGGAGCCGGCCGCCGTGGGGGTGCCGGAGACGCGTCGGGCGGCGGACATCGTCACCCCGCCGGGCAGGCCGGTGGCGGCGTATCCCAGCGGGGAGTTGCCGCCGCTGGCCGCGGGCACGTAGAAGGCGGCGATGGGCTGACCCACCCTCCAGGACTTGCCGGAGACCGGGGCGTCGCCGAAGTCCGGCATCGGGTCCACCACGGTCCAGTCGAAGGACAGCGTGTCGGTGTCCCCGTCGGCGTCGGCGGCCGTCACCGTGAAGGTGCCCGAACCGGCCTCGGTGGGCCGGCCCAGCACCACCCGGGTGGTTGTCAGGAACCTCACCCCGGCGGGCAGCCCGCTGCCCGAATACTTCAGCGTGCCGTCGCCTCCGGTCGCCGCGGGCACGTTGACGAACGTGATGTGGGTGTTCAGCGTCCAGGACTGGTCGGCAATGCTCGCGTCGCCGAAGTCCGGCATCAGGTCGGGCGTCGCCGGCGCCGCCACCGTCCAGGCGAAGCTCAACGTGTCGGTGTCCCCGTCCTTGTCGCGCACCGTGACGGTGGCCGTGCCCATGCCGGCGGCGGTGGGGGTGCCCGAGACCAGGCGGGCGCTGGACATGCTCACCCCGGCCGGCAGGCCGCTGTCGGAGTAGCTCAGCGGCGCGTCCCCGCCGGTGGCCGCGGGCACGGTGAAGGCGGCGATGGGCGAGTTCCGCGTCCAGCCCTTCGCCGCCACCGTGGCGGTGCCGAAGTCCGGCATCGGGTCGGCCGGCGAAGGCGGCGTCACCGTGACCGACAGCGAACCGCCGAGGTTGGAGCAGGGGTTCGAATCCACGAGCTCGCCCGCCCTGATCAGCAGGATCAGCGCGCAGGACTGCAGCTGATACGTGTACGTGCCGGGGGGTTGATCGGTGAACGACCGGCTGACCGGGCCGCGGCCCAGGCTGTAGGTGTTGCTGGCGCCGCCGGGCGCGGTCTCCACCAGCCTGTAAGTGTGGAAGCGGCGCGGGTTGCCGACGGTGACGTCCGCCGCCAGCGCCGGCGGCGAGGCGTCGCTGACGGTGTAGCTGCCGGTGGTGGAGGGGTTGGGGCTGGCGCTGAGCGCGCCGAGCGCGGGGCCGGCCATCAACGTGCCGAAGGCGAGTGAGGCGATAACTGGAATGATCGTCCTTGATCGGGTCGGGGTCATGGCGCGTCCTCCGTGACAGGCGCTCGTTGAAAGAGGGGACAAGAGGGCCGATGCCGCGCGGGTCCGGCATCGGCCGGGGGCCGGGGAACGCGGCCCGTTCGCGCGCGGGCGCGCCGTCGGGGACGGCGGCCTCGGCGAGATGGGGCGGGACGGGAAGGATGCGGGCAACGCCGCCCGGGGCACGCGCCGGGCAACCGCCCGTTCGTGCGAACACGGTTCAGGCTGCCGCACGGCGGGACCGCGCCGCGCGATCCCCCGCCCGAGGGCCCGGATGAATGGAAAACGCCGCGCCCCGAACGGGCCCGGCAGGGAACAATGTACCGATCCGCGGCACCGGCGCGCGTTCATCCCTGAACCTCCCGGGGTGCCCCTGCGGGGGGCGTCCCCTGTGGACTTCCTGTCCTGTTGTCCGGCTCGCCGGGGCGTCGGCGCCCGTTTCGGGCGGACGCGCTCCCGGCGACCGGGCGGAAAACTAACCGCCCGGAAACGCGCTGTCAAGACTTGAAATCACGCCACCGCCGCGGCAGCGCGCGCCCGCGTGCACGCGCGGGGCCGCGCCCGGTAGACGATGAACCCGGAACGAATCCGCCCGCCGCCGCGATGTTGCTGCCCGCACGGGACCGCCACCCCGCCAGGGACTGCTCCCAGCAAGGGGGGGTACTTTCAGGAACGCTTGCCGCGGCCCGTTCCCCACACCCCGCCCAAGATCGCGTTCCAGCTACCCGTCAGCCCTTCCGTGAAGGTCCCTGCGCTTGTGCCTGGATTTCCCAACCGCGACGGTCACCGTCGACTATTCAACCCTTTGGTCCTGGGGACAGGCTCAGCGCGACCGATCATCTTCCACCGCCATGAGAAGCACCTGCGCCAGCACGAAACAGGGCGCCAGGGGCTGAAAGGCAAGGCGCGAATCCGTCTGAAGCACGAAACTCAGGTCCGGTTCGGTTGCCAGAGGGCTTGCCGGGGAATCGGCGATGCCGATCACATCGACCCGGCGTTCGTGAGCGATCGGAATGAATTCCGCCAACGGGCAGGCTTTTCCGAATCCGATAGCGAGCAGCACGTCGCGCGGGCGCAGACCCGCCACGTGCCGGCGCTCCGCGCGTCCGGTTCTGTGCAGAAGCCGACCACGGTATCCGAGGCGTTTCAAACCCTCCATGACGAACGCCGCGACCGGATACGCCGAATCCCGTCCGGCCACCGACACCGTGCGCGCGGCGCCGATCATTCGCGCGGCTTCCCTCAAGCGCTCCCCGGAAACCTGCGCCCTGACATCTTCAACGGCACGGGCGGATGCCTCGGCGACGACGCTCAGAACGTCAAGCGGGTCCGGGTCTTCGCCAATCATGACGGGAGCGCTTCCGCGAGCATCAGCGTTTGCGCTCCGTGACCGGTTCTTCGCGGGACGCCGGATTGTCTGCGAATCCCGCCCTCAACCGTCCAGACGCGCGGAGCGGGCCCGCACCGCCGTGGGCTCGATGGCGTGCGTGTCCCGGTCCCACCGGATCGGGCGCGCTCGAATGGACCAGGGGCGTGCCGGCCATGACGGTGCCTCCGTATTGAACGGATCGTTCGAACGAGCGTCTATAAGTGAAAAGCCGTTCAATTGCAAACCGCTCTTCGTGCATGCGTGTCCGGCGGGCTTTCACCGTCCTCGGAAACACGAGTATTCAAAGGTTTTTCTTCATTGAACTTTTGCTAAGATGCGCGGCCTATTGGTACTGGCGAAGGTCGCCGTGGCAGCGAGAGGGTCCGGGTGAGCGAAGGCGAACACACGGCGCCGAAGGATTTCGGCGCATTCCGTGACCGGCTCCATCGACGCTTCGAATCGCTCAGCCCGCAACTGCGGCGAATCGCCCGGCACGCGGTGGGCAAGCCCTCCCGCCTGGCGCTCCAGACGGTGGCCGAGGCCGCCAGCGAAATGCGCGTGCAGCCGTCCACCCTGGTGCGTTTCGCCAAACTCTTCGGTTTTACGGGTTTTTCGGACATGCGCGAGTTGTTGCGCCGGCGGTTGCTCGAGGCCGAAGACGCGTTCCGCGAGCGCGCCCGCAGGGTCCGGGGCAGGATGCGGGGCGCCGAAGGGGCGGATCCTTCGGAAATACTGGACGCCATGTCGGACGCCTCGGTGCTGGGCATCGAGCGGCTCGCGGCCGACGTCGATGCGGGCGCGTTGAGAGAAGCGCTGCGCCTCATGGGTGCGGCGGGTTGCATCCATGTCTACGGGCGGGGCCGCGCGCAGCCCGTCGCGGCCTGTCTCGCCCAGGGGCTGATCGAGCTGCGTCGCCGGTGCCTCGTCCTGGACGCCAACCCGGGCACGTTGCGCAATCAGGTCGAGGCCATGACGCCCGCGGAGCTGATGATCGCGGTCGCGTTCGAAGCCGATTCGGACCCCGCGATTCATGCCATGTCCTCGGCGCGGGCGCGCGGCGTTCCCGTCCTCGCCCTCACCGATGGCGAGCTGGGCCCGTTTTCCGGCCATGCCAGCGTGAACATCGCGGTCCGCTGTTCGGGCATCGATGGCGTTGCCCCTCTGGCCCCGTACATCGTGCTGGCCCAGTCGCTCATCGTCGCGCTGGGCCTGCAACGACCGGACAACCACGACCCCGGTGCCGAAACCCTCTGACCGGCCGACTCGCGGACGCGCCCGCCGGACTGTTCGGCAATGGGCGCATGAGCGGAATGCGCCCGTCCCCGCGGCTTCCCGCTGCCGACAAGCGGCGCGATTATCCCAAGTCGCCAGGTGCGCCCTGTTTCGTCTGACTTTCCCATCCGTTTCGCGGTGTGCTTCGCGCATCGGTTTTCGGCACGTTCTGTCGCGCCAACCGACTTTGAACGATTGAGCCTGCGCTCGGGAACGGAGGTTGTTTAAGAACGGACGTTCTCATACAATCGCGCTCCGTGAACAACCATGCACAAGGATCGTGTATGTCGATTGAAGAAGAACCCGTGTGCCGCGTTTCCATCCGCCCGGCCGGGCCGCCCGGTATGCCTTGACCCGGGTTCGAGTTCGCCGACTCGACCGACCCGCTCCCGCACAGTGAACGAATGGCAAAGCCAAGGAGCCTTATCGTGTTCGATGAATTCAGCTTGACCCCGTCCCCGCCCGGCCACCTCCTCGCGCCATGCGACAATCTCCGAATCTTCGATGCCGGGGAAGGGCGAAAGTTTGTCGCCCTCGAAATGGCGGCCGGGCAGCTCTACACGGCCCGGCTCGGAGACTATCCCGAGCAGGGAGGCTCGCCGCGGTGTCCCCGCCGGGTGGCCATTTACGACGAGGCCGGCGCGTTCCTCGCCGGCGCCTCCAGCGCCGAGCATTGCGGGGACTCTGACTCGCTGTGCTCGTTCATTCCGACCCGCGACGGCACCCACTACATTGAGGCCCGAGGCTGCGGCTACAGCCTCGGCTCGCCCGAGCCGGACGCCTCCGATGGCGGATTCGCCAATTCGCCGCTCATGCGGGACCCGCACGATGTGCGCGCCCAGGCGGGCGACCTGGGCGACATCGCGGGCGTGCGGGAGTCGCTCTTCCCGGTCGCGCGCTTTCACGGCAACGCCGAACCCCTCGGCTTTGTCCGCTTCTCGCTGACCGAACCCCGGCTGGTCAGTTTCGGTTTGCGGTTCAGCCGGGGCGGCGCCGCACTTTTTCTGGAGGACGCCGGGGGCATGCCGCTCTGCGGGCGCACGCACAGGGGCTCGACCGAAGCATGGCTGTCGGCGAAGCTTGAACCAGGAGCGTACTACGCCCGCGTTAGCATGCCGGCGCGGGACGCTGAACCCTGCGTGCTGCGCTACAAGGCCGCGCCCGCGTCCGGGGCCATCGTCCAGGCGCTTCGCCGCCATGCCGGGCAATCCCACGACCCCGCGGTGCGGCGCACGCGCGGCAACGGCGCGAACGCACCGTCCGGGCGCCTCGACGGCCCCGCGGCCCGCGTCTCGCTCGGCACGGTCCCGAGCCCCGACTGGATGGGACCGGACGTCCGGCACCGGCTGGTGGGCAGCAACGAATCGGGCTTGTTCGAGTTGGACGCGCTGACCGGAGAGTTGTTCTTCAACGGCACCGAGGCGGATGTGGCGCCCGGCAAGACCGAGTACGTGCTGAAGGTCCGCTTCGAGGATGGCGATCGAAGCGGGGTCCGCTCCACGACGGTTTCGGCCAACAGCGCGCCTTCGCCCGGCGAAGGGCTCCCCGGCGAACGCGCGCGCGTGCCGCTCGGCCCGCTGGGCCCGCCCGGACCGCTGGGCCAGGCGTTGCGCTACCGCCTGACGGGCGGCAACGAATCCGGGCTGTTCGAACTGGACGAGGCGACCGGGGAGTTGTTCTTCAACGGCACCGCCGAGGAGCTTGATGAGGCCGAAAACGGATTCCGGCTGACCGTGAAGTTGGACGCCGGGCGGCACTAGCACTGTGGCTGCGCGTTAGCGCCCGACCGGTACGCGCCGTAACCGCGCCCGATACCGGCGCCCGCCCGCGTGCGCCTGACCAGCCACGGGAAATCGTCAACGGACTGGCGCGTCTTTCGCGTCCCCGGAGGCCGATTCCCCGAGCCGGATGCGGTCGGCGACCTCGCCCCGGTGCACAGCGACATCGGCGGGGGCGTCGATTCCCAGGCGCACCTGGTTGCCCTTCACCCCGATCACGTCGATCGTGACATCCCGTCCGATCACCACGGTTTCGCCCACCCTGCGCGTCAAAATCAGCATCGCCAAACTCCTTCTCGGCCCGCCCGTTCAGCCGCGATTATACCGAGTTGTCGCGGTGAAGAATGCCCCGGTCTTGATCTTCAGGCGGCCCGCATCCGCTCGCCGGGCCGGGTTCAAGCACTACGGTTGGCGTTGCGCCTTCCGGGCGATGTCCTGGCGCTCCGGCTTATGGGTTTTCACGCCGTAAACCCGGTACGGGTACGGTGACCCGCGCGGCCTGCCGCCGCATCATCCGTGTCGAAGGGAGCTGCGGTCAGCTTGTACTGTTCCCCGCCGCGCGTGTTGTCCAGCACCCGCGCCAGCGGGTCCGTTTCGTCCCCGCCGAGTTCGGCGCCAACCGTGACGGTCGCCTCGGCATCGAGCGGCGCGTTCAGGCGGTAACGCCCGTCATCGTCCGTGACCGCCGTGGCGGCGGCCCGGCGCCCAATTCACTTCGCCCGGGTGTTTCGATGGTGTTGCGCTGACGGGGTGGGTTGTCCGCCAGCCGGTGGCCGCCGAGGGCGCCTTGGACGCGGGACTGGTTGCCGGGGTGCGGCGGGCGCGTCAACCTCGGGCGTTCCCTTCCAGCCGGGAGAACCGGCGGGGCGGGGCCAAGGCAGTAAGCACCGGCAGGCGCCATGTGCCTGCCTGAACGCCGCAACCGATTTGACCGCACAGAACCGCGGCGCGGGAAACCCCGTCGACGGACATGCGTTCATCCCTGAACCTCCGGGGAGCGATCCCCTTCCGACGTCTTGTCCAATGCTCCGGTACGCCGGGGCATCCTGTGCCCGCTTCCTGCGGGCGGGCGCCCCCGACGACCGGAGCGGCACGTTACCGGCCGCACGAACGGCTGTCAACCCCCCCTGTTTTCTTATCTCCGTACCTGGATTCCCGCGTGATGACGCTCACAACCCGCCAGTCGGCGATTACCAGCGGGGATTGTTTCTCGCAAGGGGATTGTCCCCCGCAGGGGTTCGGGTACAATGCGTCGCCGAGCCTACCGGCTGCCGGAACCGGCATCTCTGGTGCCTGAGCCGCGACGACGGGCCGGACACTGTGCCGGACGCACACAATCAGGGATGAAACGCGATCATGGACGATCACAAGGTGCTTCGGTGGGCGCGCGCCGCCTGGGCGCGGCGGGTCTTTTCATGGCGCCCGCCCCGCCTGCGGCGGTTGCTTCGACGCCGCCAAACTAAGCCCCACCGCCCGCAAAGCCATTGGGGGCACCGGGCCAACCGCGCGCTGTCGGGCGTGGCGAGTCTGACACTGATCCTGGTGCTGGCCCGGCAGCTCGCCGGCATCACCTGGGCGCTCGTTCCGGGCGCGGCATCGGACGCGCCGGCGCCGGTCATCAATGCCGCCACGCTCCCGGCGCCCCCGCAATCCCCGGTCGCGCACATCCAGCGCATCGTGGACGCGGACCTTTTCGGCGAGCATGTCGAACAACCGGCCGGGCCGGCGGTGCAGCCGCTGGAGGCGCCCGAGACGCAACTGGACCTGTCGCTCAGTGCCACGGTGTCCGGGGCGCGGGCGGAGGGGTTCGGGGTGGCGGTCATCGCCAACGGCGGGGTCGAAAGAACCTACTCGGTGAACGAGGAGATCGAGGGCGCGGGCGGCGCCGTGCTGCGGGCGATTCACGCCGACCGGGTGATCCTCGACGTTGCCGGCCGGTTCCAGACGCTTCGCCTGCCCCGAAGCGAGCCTGCCGACAACAGTCTAGGGTTCACCGCCGCCGCGCCCAATCCGTTCGCGCCTCTGGGCGCAGCCGCATCGCCGTCCTCGCCGGAAACGGCTCCGAGCGGCGACGCGCTGCGGTTGAGCCGGATCGCGCACGCAGTGCCCCATGTCGAGCAGGGCACGATGGTGGGTTTCCGGCTCAATCCGCGCGGCGGTCCGGCGCCGTTCGAGGCCCTGGGGTTCGAGCCCGGAGACGTGGTGACCGAGATCAACGGCGCCGCGCTGCGCGAGCCGGGCCAGGCCCCTGAGGTTTTCGAACGCCTCGCCGAATCCTCGCAGGCCAACCTCGTCCTCATCCGCGACGGCTCGCCCCGGGTTTTGACCGTCGATACATCCGTTGTACAGGCCGCCGGGAACGTCCCGTGAACCGCATCCCCCACCCCTTCCAGGAGACTTCCATGCCACCGCTCATTCAATGCCGTTCCCTCCTCCTGGCTGTCATGGCAACGGCGTTGCTCACGATGAGCGCATACACCGGCGCGCAAACCCAGGATCTTGAAATCATGCCCAACTACCGGGACGCGGACCTGCGCCGGATCGTGGAGGCGGTGGGGGAGGTGACGGGGCGGAATTTCCTCGTCGATCCCCGCGTGACCGGACAGGTCACGTTCCTGTCCAATTCCCCGATGTCGCCCGGGGCGTTCTACGAGGCGTTCCTGGCCACGCTCGCCGTGCACGGGTTCGTCGCGTTCGAGTCCGGGGAGGTCATCAAGATCGTGCCCGACGCGAACGCGCGGGTTCACCCGGCGGTGGCCGGGGGAGAGGGCGCGGACCGCATCGCGACGCGCATCGTCGAACTGCAAAACGTGGGCGCGGCCCAGCTCGTGCCGCTGCTGCGCCCGCTGATGCCGCAGTACGCGCACCTGGCCGCGCACCCGGGGACCAACACCCTGATCGTCGCCGACCGCGGAGCAAACGTGAACCGCCTGCTGTCCATCATCGACCGCATGGACACCGCGTCGGAGTCCGCGTTCGAGGTCGTGCGGCTCGAAAACGCCTCGGCCGGCGAAGTCGTCTCGATGCTCGGCATTCTGAACCAGGCCGAGACCGCGGAGGGCCTGCCCGCTCTTCAGGTGGCCGCGGACAACCGCACCAACACGCTGCTCGTCCACGGCCCGCTCAACCGCCGGTTGCGCTACCGGGCGCTGATCGCGCACCTGGACACCCCGTCCGGAGAGGGCGGCGACGCCCATGTGCGGTACCTGAACTACGCCGACGCCGAGACGCTCGCAATCAACCTTCAGGCGCAGTTCGCCGGCGAGGGCGCCGCCGGTCCCGAGCCGATCAACCTGTGGGCGGACCCCGGCACCAATTCCCTCATCATCAGCGCCCCGGCGAGGATCCTTCTGGACATGAACGCGGTCATCGACAAGCTCGACATTCCCCGCGCGCAGGTGCAGGTCGACGCCATCATCGTGGAACTGACGGAGAACCGCGCCAACGAACTCGGCGTGACCTGGGCGCTGGCCGGCGCGTACGAGAACAACCCCGTCGCGGGCACCAATTTTCCCTCCTCCGCGCCGGGCATATTTCAGTTGGCCCCTCTGGCGGGAAGCGCCGAAGCAAGCGTCGCAACCTCCGTTCCCGAAGGCGTGGTTTCCGCCGTCGGGCGCGTCGGAGATTCAAGCTCCAGTTGGGCGGCCGTGCTCACGGCGCTGGCGGGCGACGCCTCCACGAACATCATCGCCACGCCCACCATCGTGACGCTGGACAACGAGGAAGCGCAGATCGAAGTGGGCAGCGAAGTGCCGTTCCTGACCGGGCGGTACAGCGCGGCCGGCACCGCCACCGGGAATGTGAACCCCTTTCAGACCATCAACCGCACGCCGGTCGGCACGCGGCTGATGATCACGCCCCAGATCAACGAGGGCTCCGGCGTGAAACTGGTGATCGAGCAGGAGACCTCCAGCATCAGCCAGGGCGTGCAGGGCGCGGTGGATCTCGTCACCGACCGGAGAAGCATCCGCACGTCCGTGTTCGTGCAGGACGGCGCCATTCTGGTGCTCGGCGGGCTGATCGACGATCAGTTGCGGGAGGTCGAGCAGCGCGTGCCGCTGCTGGGCCGCGTGCCCGGCGTGGGGGCGCTGTTCCGGTCCCGCTCGACGGAACTGAAGAAAACGAACCTGATGGTGTTCATCCGCCCGACCATCCTGCGCGACAGCGCGCAAGCCGCGTTCCAGACGGACGCCAAGTACCGCCACATCCGCGGCCTGCAGCTTGAGCAGGGCGCGGCCGGCGTACCGCTGATGCGCGACGAGATCCGTCCGACGTTGCCGGCGCTCGAGGAAGCGTCCGCGCCGGGTCCCGCTCCTCAGGGCGAGGCTGGAGTACGGTAGCTTGCAACGGTTTGTGATCGACGCTGCGTCATTGGCACGACTGCGCTCGCATTGCAGTCGATGGCGACATGATCCGAGATCACTGTGAAACCTCCTTGCAGGTCGCAGTCCCTGGCGGGGTGGCGATCCACCGGCGGGCTGCAACGTCGCGGCGGCGGGGAGATTCGTTCCGGGTTCCTCATCTGCCGGTCGCAGCCCATTGCCGGGCGCGGCCCCGCGCGTGCACGCGGGCGCGCGCTGCCGCGGCGGTGGCGCGATTTCAAGTCTTGACAGCGCGTTTCCGGGCGGTTAGTTTTCCGCCCGGCCGCCGGGAGCGCGTCCGCCCGAAGCGGGCGCCGACGCCCCGGCGAGCCGGACAACAGGACAGGAAGTCCACAGGGGATGGCCCCCCGCAGGGGCGCCCCGGGAGGTTCAGGGATGAACGCGCGCCGGCGCCGCGGATCGGCACTTTGTTCCCTGCCGGGCCCGTTCGGGGCGCGGCGTTTTCCATTCATCCGGGCCCTCGGGCGGGGGATCGCGCGGCGCGGTCCCGCCGTGCGGCAGCCTGAACCGTGTTCGCACGCCCGGGCGGTTGCCCGGCGCGTGCCCCGGGCGGCGTTCGCCGCATCCTTCCCGTCCCGCCCCATCTCGCCGAGGCCGCCGTCCCCGACGGCGCGCCCGCGCGCGAACGGGCCGCGTTCCCCGGCCCCCGGCCGATGCCGGACCCGCGCGGCATCGGCCCTCTTGTCCCCTCTTTCAACGAGCGCCTGTCACGGAGGACGCGCCATGACCCCGACCCGATCAAGGACGATCATTCCAGTTATCGCCTCACTCGCCTTCGGCACGTTGATGGCCGGCCCCGCGCTCGGCGCGCTCAGCGCCAGCCCCAACCCCTCCACCACCGGCAGCTACACCGTCAGCGACGCCTCGCCGCCGGCGCTGGCGGCGGACGTCACCGTCGGCAACCCGCGCCGCTTCCACACCTACAGGCTGGTGGAGACCGCGCCCGGCGGCGCCAGCAACACCTACAGCCTGGGCCGCGGCCCGGTCAGCCGGTCGTTCACCGATCAACCCCCCGGCACGTACACGTATCAGCTGCAGTCCTGCGCGCTGATCCTGCTGATCAGGGCGGGCGAGCTCGTGGATTCGAACCCCTGCTCCAACCTCGGCGGTTCGCTGTCGGTCACGGTGACGCCGCCTTCGCCGGCCGACCCGATGCCGGACTTCGGCACCGCCACGGTGGCGGCGAAGGGCTGGACGCGGAACTCGCCCATCGCCGCCTTCACCGTGCCCGCGGCCACCGGCGGCAATTCACCGTTGAGCTACACCGCCAGCGGGCTGCCCGCCGGGGTGAGCATGTCCAGCGCCCGCTCGGTCTCCGGCACCCCCACCGCCGCCGGCATGGGCAGCGCCACCGTGACGGTGCGCGACAAGGACGGGGACACCGACACGTTGAGCTTCGCCTGGACGGTGGCGGCGCCGGCGACGCCCGACCTGATGCCGGACTTCGGCGACGCGACGATTGCGGACCAGTCCTGGACGCTGAACACCCACATCACCTTCGTCAACGTGCCCGCGGCCACCGGGGGCGACGGGCGCCTGACCTACTCGGGCAGCGGGCTGCCCGCCGGGGTGAGGTTCCTGACAACCACCCGGGTGGTGCTGGGCCGGCCCACCGAGGCCGGTTCGGGCACCTTCACGGTGACGGCCGCCGACGCCGACGGGGACACCGACACGCTGTCCTTCGACTGGACCGTGGTGGACCCGATGCCGGACTTCGGCGACGCCCCGGTCTCCGGCAAGTCCTGGAGGGTGGGTCAGCCCATCGCCGCCTTCTACGTGCCCGCGGCCAGCGGCGGCAACTCCCCGCTGGGATACGCCGCCACCGGCCTGCCCGGCGGGGTGACGATGTCCGCCGCCCGACGCGTCTCCGGCACCCCCACGGCGGCCGGCTCCGGCACCGCCACCGTCACCGTCACCGACAGCGACGGGGACACCGACACGCTGTCCTTCGACTGGACCGTGAACGAGGACCTCGCGCCCTCGTTCGGCGACGCCACGGTATCGGACAAAAGCTGGACGCTGCGCGCCTCGATCGCGGCGTTCACGGTGCCCGCGGCCCGCGGCGGCGACGGCACGCTGAGGTACTCCGTCAGCGGGCTGCCCCCGGGCGTGCGGATGGCATCCTCCACGCGGCGGGTCTCGGGCTACCCCACAGGCTCCGACGCCAGCTCCGGCACCGCCACCGTCACGGCGAGGGACGCCGACGGGGACACCGCCACGCTGGATTTCAACTGGACCGTGGCCGACCCGATGCCGGACTTCGGCACCGCCTCGGTCGCCGCCAAATCCTGGACGCAGAACACCGCCATCCCGAGGTTCACCGCGCCGGCGGCCAGCGGCGGCAACCCGCGCCTGCGCTACGCCGCCGCCGGACTGCCCGACGGGGTGCGCATGCTCAGCACACGGCGCGTCTCCGGCACCCCCACGGCCGCGGGCTCCGGCGCCGCCACCGTCACCGTGCGCGACTACGACGGGGACACCGACACGCTGTCATTCGACTGGACCGTCAGTCCCGAGGACCTGATGCCGGATTTCGGCGCCGCGGCGGTCACCGATCAGTATTGGGTCACCGGTTCGGCCCTGCGGGCTCCCGCCGTGCCCGCGGCCAGCGGCGGCAACCCGCCCCTGCGCTACGCCGCCGCCGGACTGCCCCGCGGCGTGTCCATGTCCTCCGCCCGCTCGATCTCCGGCACCCCGCTCTGGGCCGCCGCCGGCACCGCCACGATCACCGTGACGGATGTGGACGGGGACACCGACACCCTGAGCTTCGACTGGACAACCTACGACCCGCTCCGGCTCCCGGTCCTGTCCTCGAAGAACTGGACGCAGAACCGGGCCATCGTGCCCTTCGGCGTGGCCGCCGCCGGCGGGGTCGCCCCGCTCGCCCACACCGTCGGCGGACTGCCCGCCGGGGTGACCGCGTCCTCGTCGGGCAGCGTCTCGGGCACGCCCACCGGCACCGGATCGGGCACCGCCACGGTCTCGGTCACCGACGCCATCGGCAATGCCCAAAGCGGTTCCTTCACCTGGCGCGTGGCCGCCGAGCCGGTCGACCGGACCCCCTCGTTCGCCACGGTGAGCGTGCCCGCGAAAAGCTGGACCCGGCACGATGCGATCGCCGCGTTCACGGTCCCGGCCGCCACCGGGGGGGACGGCACGCTGACCTACTCCGCCACCGGACTGCCCTACGGGCTCACGATGTCGGCCGCCCGGCAAGTTTCGGGCACGCCCCTGTTCGCCGGCTCCGGCACCGCCACGATCACGGCCAGGGATACCGACGGGGACACCGACACGCTCACGTTCGACTGGAGCGTCGCCGCCACCGACCTGATGCCGGATTATTCCTCCGCATCGGTCCCGCAACCCAGTTGGGCGAGAAGCCAGGCGATCGCCGCGTTCACGGTCCCGGCGGCCAGCGGCGGCAACACGCCCCTGTCCTATACCGCCACCGGGTTGCCCTCCGGCATCGCGATGTCGGCCGCGCGCACCATGTCTGGAACTCCGGCCAACGAGGGCACGGGCACGGCCACCGTGACTGTCACCGACGCCGACGGCGACACCGACACCTTCAAGTTCGACTGGCGCGTCGTGGCCGAGGATCTCACGCCCGCGTTCGGTTCGACGACGATTCCGAACCGGAACTGGGTCGCCGGCAAGGACATCGCCCCCTTCACCGCCCCTGCGGCCACTGGCGGGAATGCCCCGCTGTTGCACGGCGCCCACGGGCTGCCGGCGGGCGTGGTCATGCTGGAATCGCTGCAAGTGCAGGGCGCGCCCACCGCCACCGGCTCAGGCACCGCCACCGTGGCGGCGCGCGACGCCGACGGCGACCTGGTGACGGTGAGCTTCGACTGGAGCGTCACCGCGGATGCACAACCCAGCTTTTCGTCCATGATTTCCGGTCAAAGCTGGACCGCGGGCCGGGCCATCGCGCCACTCACCGTGCCGTCGGCCAGCGGCGGCAACGGCACGCTCAGCTACGGCGCCAGCGGCCTGCCCGCCGGTGTCACCCTGTCGCCCACGTTGCAACTCTCCGGCACGCCGCTCGCGACCGGCTCCGGCACTGCGACCGTGACGGCGCGCGACGCCGACGGCGATACCGCCACGCTGACATTCCACTGGTCTGCGACCTTGCCCGACGGCACCGGCACGGTGCTCTCGGTCAGCCCCAACCCCACCGCGAGCGCGAACTACACGGTGTCCGGCGCCTACACCGGCACCCGCAGCTACATCGACTTCACGCTCTACGAAACCAACCCCTGGGGGGACGTCACACCGTTCCGTCACGCCAGCGTGCCGTTCACACAGGCCATCGCCAGCCGTCTCGACGGCACCTACACCTACCGGTTGGAGGGCTGTTATCTGAAGCAGTACCAGAACTACCGGGAGGCGCACGAAGTCTGCGAAACTGTCGGCGACCCCCTCGCCGTCACCGTCGACGGGCCCGACCCGGACTCCGTCGGCACGCAGCTCGGCTACACCTTCCAGGCCCGGGTCAACAGCACCAGTCCGGCCACCGCAACGATGCTGTTCATCGACCGCACCTCCAGCGCGGCCGGCGGCGGGGTGTTTCAGGACATCGTGCTGCGCAAGACCACCACCGGGTTCGAGCTTGTCGCGCCGAGCAGTGTGTCGGGATCGCCCCCTTCCGGCTGGTCGGTCGCCTCGACCGTTGACCTCGTACTGAACGACGTCAACCTGGACGGATTTGTGGACGTGCTCGTGCGCGGACTGGGCGGGGCGATCACCGGAGCATTGGACCAGATCGTCTACGCGCCCGGCCGCACCGGCGGCTCGCCCACGATTCTGACCGCCGTGGACAGCTCGCTGAAAAACTTCCTCTCCGAAGTCGGCAGCTGGACGCAGAACCCGATGTTCTTCCAGCAACACCAGGAGACCGCCGTGGCAACCATCACGATATACCGGGAGAATTGCTTCATCGACGAAAGAAGACGATACTGCCGCTCGTACCCAATTTACGTTCTCGAGCGCTCCGGTGTCCGGTACACGAACAAGAGCAGCGAGGCTCGGGAATTTGCTAGACAGTTCACAGTCAGCAATGGGAAGATCAATCCCGACGTGACCCTGGGCAGCCAACAGGCCAGGAAACTCAGCGGGATTCTGGAAGATGTCCTTGGTGTCAAATTCTTTAACGCAAATCTTGAGCGGTCGTGTCCGCAAACGCAGACGATGCTCGTTTTCGATCAGTTCGAAATCTGGTGTGACAACGTCACGGCGTTCGGTCGCATGATCATCGACCATATGGTCGGAACGGACCGGAAGGTGAAAGACGCGCCTCAGCCCGGTCGAGGATTGAACAATGAGGAAATTGAGTTTCTGGAAGGCTACGGACCGCTTGAAAGCGGCACATTCAGTTACGACGAAGTGCGCATCGTGCCACGGTCGAGGGAGTTTTTTCGCGACAATGACTCCACCCATTCGAGAGCATATGTGACCTCGACAGAACCTCACATCGTCAACGTGCGCAATTCCGACTATAAGGAATCGTACGATCCAGCTAATATAGAGGATGTTGAATCGTTGGGCGCCATATTGCACGAGGTGACGCATACCTGCCAATTGCTCTGCGAAGGATGGAAGCACGGGAGGCATCCCATGGAGAAGGGAATGCAATACCTGTACCGAGTATTGAATACCCCGATGAATACCGATCTGAATTTCGAGGTCCTTGGGCCGGACCAACAAGCCGAGATCATTCATGACCGGATGCGGACAAACGAAGGGCTGCAACCGGCCAGACCCGGAAATGTATTGATGGAATGCGTGGAGATGGAACAACCTCCCAGAACAGGCTGCGTAAACGATGTAGAGCGAGCTGTTGCAGTTTCAGTCATGCGCGACGAACTGAACGGCCTGTCGATTCCGGGGGCAGCCAAGGTCCCGCCGGATTCCGAGTAGGGCAAGGAGAACTCCGATGAAAATGGCTGTGTTGATCGGGTTGGCTCTGGTTTCGTGGCCGGCAAGCAAGGTTCGCGCCGATGCGCTCATCCTCGACCCGATTATCGCGTATGTGAAAGTACCCCTATGGGAAGGATGGGGGTCGAGATGGTACATCTATACCGAGAGCGGATTCGTCGCCCCTGTCGATGACGAAGTGCCAGCCCATATTCCGATTCAGCAGACTTGGTTTTTCGATCTTGTCTGGATGTTGAACCTTATGGGAAAAAACGTGTTAACCCCGGATGAAGTGACGGGAATGGCGCATTGTATCGGCTGGAACTCCCCAGAATACTTGGAAACGCGTCAGATGCCGCCACCGCCGGAAGACTTCGACTATGTCGACCATTGCATAAGCGTTGGCGGGTACAAGTTGATTGACACACCGCCCGAATCAAGTCCTGTGGAGGATGACCCGGAGAACTGATCTCACGCGAAACGTGTTGCGATCAACTCCGGCGCACCGCTGTCGTCTGGCACATTATCGGCAAACTGGCACTCGCTGAATGCCGGCTGGTTGCCCTTGGCGGCGATCCAGGGCACCGGACCATAATAGCGTCCAACACGTAGTTCTTTTCTCTGAAGAACGCCGAGCGCTCTTTCACCCGTGTGATAATTCCGCCCTTTCGCAGGCGCGAGGGCCATTGTCTTGAGTTGGGTTTTTCCGAATCTGAGGTTGCCGGACAATCGGCAGGGGGCGGCGCGAACGGTGCGCTGGGGGCAACTCTATGGCTCCGCCGGCAGTCTTGCGGCAAGCCAGGTCCTTGGGCGGCACCGGGGATCCGTGTGCATCGTCACCGGCTCCGCATCGGCTGCCGATTCGGTGGAGCACGAACTGAAGTTCTTCGCGCCGGAAGTGCGTCTGCGGCGCTTCTGCGACTATGAAACGCTTCCTTACGACGCCTTTTCGCCTCCTTCGGAGTTGCTTGCCGAACGGCTGTCGGTCCTCTATCGCCTTGTCGCCGGCGGCCCGGAAGCGGTCGTCGTCAACGCCCAGGCGCTGCTGAACCGGCTGCCGCCGCCGGACTTCATCACCAGCCGGTCGTTGATGTTGAAGGCAGGCGACCGGCTTGACGTCCAGGCGCTTCGGGAACGGTTCGTCAGCCAGGGGTACCTGCATGTCGAGCAGGTACTCGATCCCGGGGATTTTGCGGTCAGGGGCTCGCTCATCGATGTCTTTCCGACCGGCGCGGAATGCCCGGTCAGGGTCGATCTCTTCGACGACGAAATCGAAAACCTGCGGCTCTTCGACCCACATACCCAACTCAGTACGGACCGGGTAGCGGAGATTCGCATCCTGCCGGCGCGGGAATTTCCCTTCGATACCGAGGACATCCGCGGCTTCAGGCGGCGCTTCCGGGAACACGTGCCCGGCGAACCGGCCCGCGCCTCGATCTACAGGGACATTTCCGATGCCCAGTTGCCCGCCGGGATCGAGTACTACCTGCCGCTGTTCTTCGATTCGACCGTGTCGCTGGCGGACTACCTGCCGGCCGATACGCTGATCGTGTTCATGGACGGGGCGCGGGAGGGACTGGAAGCGGGGGCGGACCTGATCCGGGAACGCTACGAGCAACTTCACGGCGACCCCGAAAGACCCATCCTCGAGCCGGAACTGGCTTTCTGGGAACCGGCGGAAATCCTGGAGCGCATCGCGGCCTTTCCGCGACTGGAACTGGCCGCCCGTGAACTTGAGGACGGTACCGGGCCCGGCAGTTTCAATGCGGGGACCCGGCACCCCCTGAACCCGGCCGCCGCCCACGACACGGATCCGATCGCGCGCTGGCTGGATGGCGAAAGCGGGTCGAGAACGCTCGTTGTCGCTTCTTCGCCGGGCCGTCGCGAGGTGGTGAAGGACCTCCTGGCTGGCAGGGGACTCAGGCCAATGCCGGTGGACGGTTGGCGGGAATTCCTCAAGGGCGACGCGCCGCTGGCGCTCGGCGTCGGCGAACTGGATGCCGGCCTGATCCTGCCGGACCGGGCCGTGCGTGTCGTGACCGCCGAACAACTGGGACTGGACCGGCCCAGGCAGCGCAGCCGGCGGCGCCGTCCGCCGCGGGACCCGGAAGCCATCATTCGCGACCTGACGCACCTGCGCATCGGCGCCCCCGTGGTGCACGAAGAGTACGGCATCGGACGTTACCGGGGGCTCAAGAACCTCGAAGTGGACGGGACGATGACCGAGTTCCTGATGCTGGAATACGCGGACTCGGACAAGCTTTACGTCCCCGTTCACAGCCTGCACCTGATCAGCCGTTACACCGGCGCGGCGCCGGAACAGGCGCCGCTGCACCGGCTGGGTTCGGATCAATGGCTCAAGGCGAAGCGCAAGGCCGCCCAAAAGGCACGGGACACGGCCGCGGAACTGCTGGAACTCTACGCCAGGCGGGCCGCACGGCGGGGGGTTGCGTTCAGCCTGACCGATGATCTGTACCAGCGCTTTATCCTGGAGTTTCCGTTCCGGGAAACCGACGATCAGCTCAAGGCCATCGACGATGTCATCGAGGACCTGACGAGCGACAGCCCGATGGATCGGGTGATCTGCGGTGACGTGGGATTCGGCAAGACGGAGGTGGCGCTGCGCGCGGCCTTCGTCGCCGCGCAGGCCGGCTACCAGACCGCCCTGCTGGCGCCCACCACGCTGCTCGCCCAGCAGCACCACCGCACCTTCGCGGACCGGTTCGGCGCCTGGCCCGTCCGCGTGGAACTGCTGTCGCGCTTCAGAAGCGCAAAGGGCATGCGCGAGGTGACCGCCGGGCTGGCGGACGGCACCGTGGACATCGTCATCGGCACCCACAGGCTCCTGTCGGGCGACATCCGGTTCAAGCGCCTCGGGCTGGTGATCGTGGATGAAGAACACCGCTTCGGCGTGCGCCAGAAGGAAAGGCTCAAGCGCCTGCGCACGGAGGTGGACCTGCTGACGCTGACGGCCACGCCCATCCCGAGAACGCTGAACATGGCTCTGGGCGGGCTACGGGACCTCTCGCTCATCGGCACGCCTCCGGCGGCCCGTCTCTCGGTGAAGACGTTCGTGGGCCAGTGGAACAGGCAGTCCGTGCGCGAGGCCGTGCTTCGCGAGTTGCGCCGCGGCGGCCAGGTCTACTTCGTGCACAACCGGGTCAAGGACATCGACTCCGTCGCGGCGAACCTCAAACGCCTGCTGCCGGAAGCCGACATCCGCGTCGCCCACGGCCAGATGCCCGAACGCACGCTGGAGGGCGTCATGCTGGATTTCTATCATCGCCGCTTCAATGTGCTGGTCTGCACGACGATCATCGAGAGCGGCATCGACATACCCACCGCCAACACCATCGTCATCAACCGGGCCGACCGCCTCGGGCTCGCGCAACTGCACCAGATCCGGGGCCGGGTGGGCCGATCCCACCACCAGGCCTACGCCTACCTGATCGCACCGCCGGCGCACGCGCTGACGGCCGACGCGGCGAAGCGGCTGGAGGCCATCGAGGCCCTGGAGGAACTGGGATCGGGATTCACGCTGGCGACGCACGACCTGGAAATCCGCGGCGCCGGCGAGTTGCTGGGGGAAGACCAGAGCGGGCAGATCCAGGCGATCGGATTCGCGCTCTACAACGAACTGCTGGGGCGGGCCATCGCCTCGCTGCGGGAGGGCCGGGAACCGGACCTGGAGGCCCCCATGACAGCCGGACCCGAGGTCGAGATCGGCCTTCCGGCGCTGATCCCGGAAGACTACATGCCGGATGTCCACATGCGGCTGGTCCAGTACAAGCGCATCGCCAGCGCCGCTTCGGAAGATGAGCTGCGGGAACTGCAGGTCGAGTTCATCAACCGCTTCGGGCTGCTGCCGGCGCCCGCCCGGACGTTGTTCGAACTGGCCCGGCTCAAGTTGATGGCGCAGGGACTGGGTATCGAGAAGATTCGCGCCGGCGATGCGGGTGGCGTGGTTCAGTTCGGCGAGGACGCCGCCGTCGATCCGGTGCTGCTGGTCAGCCTGGTGGCCGACAAGTCCGGCGCGTACCGTATGGATGGCCCGTTCAAGCTCAGATTCAAGTGGTCGCTGCGGGCCGATGCAGACGCCACCGACGCCCTCGACAGACTACTGAAGCGGATCGGCGCTCGCGGCGAACCCCAAGAGCCTGCGCCTTGACAAATCACGGGTGCGAGTTCGCTCTCCCCTGGCTTTCGCCCGTTGTTTGAGGCGAATATCGGGCAACATTCAACGCGAGTGACCGGCGAAAGCCACGCGTTGAATGGCTCACCGTTACGCTGCCTGTGTGCGTGCCGGCCCCGAGGAAATCAACGCTCGTACCGGATGCATAGCGTTACGCCGCCTGCGTGCGTGCCGGCCTCCCCTCGAACTCGAGCAGGTACTCCTTGCGCCAGAGACCGCCGCCGTAGCCGCCCAGGCCGCCCCCGGTGCGGACGACCCGGTGGCACGGCACCAGCACGCTCACCGGGTTGCGGCCGATGGCGCTGCCCACCGCCCGGACGGCCGCAGGATTGCCGACGGCGCCGGCAATCTCCGCGTAGGTTCGGGTCTCGCCGTGGGGAATCCACAGCAATGCCTGCCAGACGGCCACCTGAAAGGCTGTCCCGCGCAGGTCGAGGGGAATCGCAGGCGGACCCGATGCTTTCGCAGAACCGCCAAAGTACGCGGCCAGTTCGCTTTCCACCTGCCTGAACAGCGCCTGCTCGGCGTCGCTCACCCGCAAGTTGTACGGCAGCGCGGCCAGCGAACGGCGCGCGTCGCTACGGTCCGCGAACTCGATGAGGCGGCAACCGCCCCGGCCGACCCCCAGTATCAGTTCGCCAATGGGGCTGGAAATACGCTTGATGGAAATACTGTCGTTCATTCGGCACTCCAAAGCTGGCAGTCGTATGGGTTGATGGTCTCGCCGGGCCGGTACGCCCAGGCCTTGGTCATCACCACGGGCTCGGTGAAGGTGGCGGGATCCGTGACCGTCACGGAGTATTCGAGTCGACTGCCCTCGTCATTGACCCTGAATCGCTCCAGGTTGTGGACGGCTTCGGTCTGGGGAATGCCGGTCTTGTCGAAATGCGCGTAGTTGATGTGCGTTGTTTCCACGACCAGCACATCGCCCTCCCAACGCCCCACCGAATGGCCGAGCAGGCTCGGCTCGGGGTTCGCAGGCGCCGCCTCCGGGGTCATGTAGACGGTGCGAACCAGATCGTATTCCTCGATATGGAGCAGGATCCTGTCGCCCTCGTCCACGAACTCCATGGGATACGGGTTCTCCATGATGAACGCCATCCCCTTCGGCGCGCAGTTGGCGGTGGGCTCGTCGGCGATGGGGTCCCAGCCGGCGCGGGCGGTTCGCGCAAATTCAGTCAGCGGATAGCTGTTGTTCCACAGCCGCCCGGCGCTGGTCCAGACACGGAACAGGCCGAGTTCCGGATTGGCGGCGACCTCGCCCCGCAGGTCTTCGCCGATGGTGTCGTCGGACCAGCGGGGGCTCGAGGACAGCAGCACTTCCTGCCCCGACGGCAGCAGCATGTTGCTCACCCACATGGTGGTATCGGACTGCCTGCCGGCGCGGCCGGCCAGGCGAACGCGGGTACCGACCTCGACAATGTCTTCGTCCAGCCCCCATCGGCTCAGTATCGAAACCGACGTGGTTTCGATATCCCAGTCCCGACCGTCGTCGTCCCGCAGGGTGAAGCGGATGTGCGGGTTTTGCCAGAGTACTTCGGTGATTTCCCCTTCGACCTCGACCTCGCGGTTTTCGTAGAAAGGCGCCGAGGCGTGATGGGCATTGACCGGGGATCCGGACAGGATCAGCAAGCTGCACGCGCCCCAGAACGTAGATTGCCCGACCCGACGTATCAAGCTGTTCATGATTTCAACTCCGCAGGTTTCACGGTCCAATACGCCCAGTTTACGCCATCGCTGCATGAACAGGGGTGCGGACCGGGCAGTCTGTCCTTACGCGGCCACTAGTGGTATAGGCAACGTTCAACTATGCTGTCGCTCCCATCCCGGATTACAGATCGCCAGGAAATCATCATGCAAGCAGAAGTGACACACCGCGTCAAGGAAGCACGCGTCCGGTCATTCGCCACAGGACAACTCCCTCTCCTTCCTGGCGTACTGTGCCTGTTGCTCGGCCTGACCCATGCCGGCGTCGGCACCGCGCAACCGGCCGGCCCGGAGACTTCCGACTGGTGCGCCATCAGCGGCGATCTCGTACTGACGAACGGGCGGATCCTGACCGTGGATGCGGACGATTCCATCCAGTCCACGGTGAGGATCCGGGGCGATCGCATAGTGGCGGCCGGGGACGACGTGGGCAGTTACGACTGCGATCGGCAGATCGATCTGGGCGGGCGGACCGCGGTCCCGGGACTCATCAACAATCACCTGCACTTCCTGCGCGCCGGCATCCGGCCCGGCTACGACGTCAGGGCAGTTGAAACCGCCACGTCGATAGGCGAGCTGCAGGAGGTCATCGCCGCCCGCGCCGCCGGGCTGCCACCGGTAACGGACGCACTGACCGGCAGCGACTTCATTTCGATCGTCGATTCCTGGAGCCCGCGGCAGTTCGCCGAACAGCGCCGGCCGACGCTGGCGGACCTGGACGAGGCGGCGCCGGATCACCCCGTGTACATGATGGGCTATCCCTTCGGTCCCGGCGTCACCAACTCCATCGGCAAACGGTTCTTCGAAGCGGCGGGACTCACGGTGAGCGACGAAGGGGCCATCGCCGGCCAGCCGAGCCCGGAACTGAACGAAGCCCAGCTTGCCTACGAGGTATTGAAGCGGGGCCAGACGCTCGATGACATGCGCCGCTCCCTGCGGGAACTCATGCAGTTCTCCAACACCGTAGGTCTGTCCACCGTGCTGGAAGGCGGCGGATCCTTCCCCGGGCCCGGCGTGTTCGACGAGTACCGCGACTACGACGCCGTCATGGCACTTTGGCGAGATCGCGAGCTGACCGTGCGGTTCCGGTTGTTCTTCCAGGGATGGGCCACCGTCGACGGCGGCATCGAGGCCATCCAGCAGCGGGTGGACAACAACTTCATGGGGCTCGGCGACGACATGCTGAAGGTCTCCGGGCTCGGTGAAAACGTCGTCGCCAATACCACGCCCATCCAGCCGCTGGAGGTGTTTGTCGACGCATACACCATTGCCGCCGAGCACGGCTGGCTGATCCACCAGCACTCCGTCAACGTGCTGGAGCTGGAGACTCACACCACCGCGTTCGAGCGCGCCAACGAAATCTTCCCCATCGCCGACCTGCACTGGAACCTGTCCCACGTGCAGGAAATCGACGAAGGCATTCTCGCGCGGCTCAAGGCCATCGGCGCCGGAGTCGCCGTCCAGAATCACTACTACCATGGCAGCTTTCCCATGGGCGATATCGGACCGCCCTACCGCCTGATCCTCGACAGCGGCACCCACATGAGCGCCGGCAGCGACGGCGGCCCGTTCTCGCCGTGGATCTCCATCTACCACATGACCACGGGCCTGACTTCCTACGGCGACCCGATTCTCGCGGACCAGGCCATCACCCGAATGGAAGCGCTGCGCGCCTGGACCCTGGGCAGCGCCTGGGACGCCCACAGCGAGGACGACCTGGGCTCCATCGAACCCGGAAAGCTGGCAGACATCGCGGTGCTCTCCGACGACTACCTGTCGGTGCCGGATGAGGAGCTGAAGCGACTCAAGTCCGTCCTGACGCTGATCGGCGGCGAGATCGTCTACTCGGACGGCAGCGTGGTGGCCTGTGGGGGCAACCGGGGGACGTGGTTCCGGGACGGGGCGGAGTCACGCTGCCAGCTTCCGTGACACCCTCCAGTGACGCTATTTCCGGGCGTTCCACAGAGAAACGAACGTTTAGGCCGGCAGTCGATACTGCTATGCTACGCGCATGGATACCACTTGGCTTCAATTGGCGGGAATTGTCGCGATTCTGGCGTTCCTGTGGACACTTCACCGCGATATTTCGGATTTGCGCGAACGCATGGCGCGGCTGGAAGGCTTGTTTGAAGGCTTCACGCGGCGCGAAAGCGTGCCGGACGGGTAATGGAAAAACCGATGGACACGACTGCAGAAGCTCTTCCATTGGAGAGGCTCAACAATCTAACCAGATCGCTCGGCGAAACCGCCAGAAGGCTGGACAATCGGGCCAAGCTGCACGGCAAGGTCATAGAAGCGACCATTGACTACTTTTTCATGGTCGTGACCATCAAGTGGTTGAGAATGCGGCTCGAGTCGGCGATCAGGGCATTGAGCGCAATGGACGACATGTCGGCGTCCGATTTGCGTCAAGCGAAAAAATTCACCTCGCGCTTAATGGACTGGTCCGACAAGCTCTACGAACTCGCGGCAAATGGCCGAGAGCTGATGCGCTCGGAGTTCACGACAACGATAAACGCCTATTTGATGCGCGTTCTCACGGACGATCTGGAGGCCCTGGCCGAGCGTTTTGAAGATACGGCAGAGACGCTGGCACTCGCGGTAAGCGGGGAATTCAGAGAACTGGTTCTGCGAGAACTCGACGAACGTGCGTGAGATATCGTGTGGCCCATCGTATCGCAAAGACCGGTGTTGCGGCGCACACTGCTCGCGCTGCGGGATGGCAGTGCGCATTAGTCGCCGATTGACATTATGTTACCGTTTGCCTATTTTCGCAGTAGGGGATTTTCTCAGGCTCCAATTCGAGTTTTTGGCCCGCCGATACAGTGGCGATTCTTGTGTCGGCAAAGGCTGAATTACAGTGCAAGGGTCGCAATACGATGATACTTGATAGACTTGAGCAGCAATCGCTTGTTGAGGCTGTGGATGCATGGATCGATCTAGTCGATCAACCCGGTCAGGCAGAGAAATATCTGTCGATAGTCCAAGTTTGCAATCTGGTAAGCGAGGTGCTGGGCTATTCCAGATCAGGTTCCGACGAAGAAAACAGACACATTGTCGAAACGCTGCGTCTACGCCTGTTGAAACGCGGATTCAAATAGTCGACACTGCGCTGGCAAGCCTCAGAAGTCACCGAGTGGCACTACGCAATCCATGCCGATCCGTTAGCGAATACCTGTCGTCGCTCGATCAGCTCGGCCTGGGCTATACCTCATCCTTGCCCGATGCATTCTCGTTCAACATCGCTTCGAACAGTTTTCGGACGCTCTCCTCGTATTGCGCTACGGAAATGTCGCCGGCTTCCAGCATGGCGTTCAGTTCCAGTATGCCTTGTTCTGCTGCGCTGTCGTAGACGAATCGGGAAGGAAAGCGCGATGTCCCTATCGCGCCTCATTGGACGCGACCGCCAGCGGATGGCCAGTCAAACGCCGATCCTTGGCCGGCAGTCTGAAACCTTCCTCCTGGGCCTGCACAAGCGGCAATTCGTCAAAGGAGTCCTTGTGGTCTGTCGTGTGAGTTTAGCTGCAATAGGTTTATCAGTATGTCGGGCAGGACTCGATGCAGCAAGAGGGAGGTGCACCGAAATCACCTTCGTTGCAAGGCTCTGGCTCGCCAACTCTGGCGGACGCGCCGCGATGACAACCTGGCTGGGGAAGGGACCAGTATGACCAAGCGCCTCGCCAATCCCTGCACAAACTGCCTCGCCAGTCTGCAACGTCGAGTCAGCCAGAATGGGGAGTGGACTTGGACCAGCGCGGCAAATGCGATTGAATACTTGGCGAGCGCACATTAGACAAATTTTGGCAGGGGAGGAAGTCAGTAATGGTTAATATGTCGCCGTATTTCGCGCAGTTGGAACCATGAGGTACATCGATAACGGTACTGGAGACCCCCGGGATGAGGCGCTTTTCCCATGGCTGGAGAGTGTCTTGACGGAAGACGTTGTGGGAATCCATTGGCAATCGGGATTTTATGAACGCAGTGCGCTCGGATTGTTCATACCTACGCTACAGAGACTAGCGGAGGAAGAACGGGATGCCGTTGCTCTAATCGGTTCCAATGACGGTGAAACGCAATCAGCAGCAGTACACCAACTGGTTGAGGCCCTTGGATTGCCGCGGCCCAATGCCCTTCTTGGAGTGGTCAGGTACTTGGACGGGTTTTTCCATCCGAAAACGTTCCACGTGCAGTATGACAGCGGACGAGAAGTAGCGTATGTGGGTTCATCGAATATGACGGCGCGAGGCATGAATGGGCTCAATGTAGAAGCTGGAATCCTGCTCGACTTAGATGAAGGTGATTCTGTCGAAGTGCTCACCGGGATAAAGGAAGCCGTGAGGGAATGGTTCGATGTACGTCCCGATGGCTTGTTCATGGTGAACAGCCATGACGATATAAATCAATTGGAACAGCAGGGGATCCTCACGAGCACGCGCGCTCCAAGACGAAGAGCCGGTGAGGGTGGTGAACGAGACAGAGTTCGGCTTCCGAGTCGAGGTCGTCGCCACCGTCTTCCGCCGGTTGACTATCCGAATGTGAGGCAAGTCGTCGCGAATGGGATGGAGACGGCTGATGAAGTTGGACTTGACGATGACGTTCTTGTAGCTGAGCTGGCAGGATCGAGGCGATGGGGCCAAGCTGCTTTTCCCCAATGGTTCATCCATAACTTCTTTGAGGTTCTGCCGGAAACCGAGGACGTTTTGAGTTTGTTTCCTATCACTGAAGCTGATGGTGTGGGTGAGGTGGAAGAGCGGAGATGTGGATTCAAAACAGGAAGCAGAAATTGGTATTACGAGCTAGGTTTAGCGGCGGAGATTGGCACTTATCCAGAAGCGCCCAATAAACCAATCGGAGTATTTCATCGCACTGATAATCAGACTTGTCGTTATACGATCATAATGCCCGATGATGAATCCTACGAACCTTTGGCTGCCTTTCTGGCGGAGAATCGTGACCGGCTTAATCGCCGTCGTAACGAGCTTTCCCGTACAATTGTGCAGGCAGTAGAGTTATGGGATGCTTGGCCTGACAAGTGGTTCTTCGAGGCGTAGTCGCCGTTAATGTACATAGCGCGGGGTTGGAGCCATTAGGGGTAGCAGGTGATCAGTACTTCCGCGGGGCATTGAACAATTACATTCCGCTCTGTGAGGTTTAGCTTGTTGTGGGAAATTCCATGAACGGGGACGATTTCCACTTCGTTGAAGTGTTGCTTGGCAATTTCGAGTAACTGGTCGATGGTCATGAGACGTGGACGGTTTCTGGCACTAACCTGATAGGGAGAATACGAGAGAACCAGTGGAGTCGCTCGCATTGCGACCCCGGCAAATAGGCTAGAAAATGCGCCAGCCGCTTTAGAGGGAATACAAAACGGCGACTGATGGCGTTGCAATCTGTAAACGCCTCGACTGAGGCGCGGCATGCCATTGGAGCGGATTTTTGTGGTCGCCACTTCAGGGTCGTCTCGTAGCGCCATCGTTTCAAGAACATGATAGTAGCGGCTGTAGTGATCGCGAGTATACGGGGGGTCGGCGTAGAAGGCTGCAAATGCGGTGGAATCGTCCTTGAGGAAGTCGAGGTAGTCGGACTGCACGGCACGGTGGTGGCCAGACGTTCGGCCAAGTTTGATGAGCGATTCGCAAGACGCGCGGTAGCTGTCGAAAACACTTAGCGACCGGTCGCGCAATGTCTGCCTTACCAAATGCGTTTTCGGAACGCCGCTAGCGTCGCGCAGCTTGATAGGTTGGGCAAAGTGCTTCCCAACCGTGTTGACGACATCGCTGGCGACGACGAGTGCCGTTGCAACAAAAAAGTCCCGACAGGGTTGGTCAATGAAGTGAACCTCGGCCAGTAACGCATCGAAGTCGATGGCTTGTTGCCAAGAAAAGTACGGACCGCCGAAATGCCGGGTCACAACGGTTTCCGGGCCAGTAGACATACCGAGTTCTTGAAGCCTGCATAGTGCGGCTGTGACGTGGGTGTGGAGCGCTGGCGGAAGGTCTCTTTGACTGTTGTGCGGAAGTAAAGAGCCATGCTCCAGCAGATCGCAGAGGTCTTCAATTGCAACATCAGCGACGTTAGTCATGCATTGCTTCTCATGCGCCAGCAGATCGCATAGAGCGGCCCTAAGACGTCTGCGAAGCGTCCCCTTAGCGGCTTGATCGCAGAGGTGGGCGGCTCTAGTGGCTGCGTTCAAGGGGGGGCGGAGTAATCCATTGCATAGTACGCGTGAGTACTCCTGAATATCCACTGAAGTGACGTCCCAATCGGCGGCGAGGGCGAGCGACACGACTCCCGAGCCGGCGAAGAGGTCGCACACTGGTTGACCGTTCGGTGCTAGTGAGGAAACGGCACGCCGGATTTGGCGCAAGACGCGCAGTTTACTGCCCAAGTAGTGAATCGTGCGCTGAACGGACCTGTCAGACGAGGAATCGTCGAGAAGAGGAAGCTGTGAGGAGGTAGTCGGCATAAGAAGGGCCGTCTAGCGGGAGTCAGGTTTGGTCACTTATAGAAGTCGAAGCCACCACCACCATTCCACGGAACGTCGTTGGAGATACCAGACGGATCGCCGTCGACTACTTTTCGAAGGCGCTCCGCACAGTAAGTGACGGCGTGTTCTCCATTCTCTATTCCGATGTACTTCCTGTTCAATTTGTGCGCGACGGCGGTGGTGGTACCGGAACCGAGGAAAGCATCGAGGACGAGGTCGCCGGGTTCAGTTGCGATTTCGATCACGCGGCGGATAAGTCTCTCGGGCTTGGGTGTTTCGAATACGGGTTCGCAAGGAAAAAGGTTCAGGAGTTGCTTCTTGGCCTCGTCGTTAGTTCCAACGTCAGCGGCGAACCATAATGTTTCCGGAGTCAGGCCGGCCTTCGTGCAGTTAAGGAAACGCTTGATCCTGGGGACACCGCGCCCTGTTTTTCCGAACCAGATGTTTCCTGCGGCGATCTCGCGCTTCATCTTTTCCTTTGTATAAATCCAACACCGGCCCTCGGGTGGTCGATGTACCATTCCACTGGGCGCCACAAGATCGTAAAACTGGGACGCTGTCGCGTGTCCGGCCTGAGCATTGGCAGAGACTGATTGCCAACGACCTCGAGGATCTGCGTCGGGGTTTTTGTAGCGAGAGAGAAGTGCTTGACTAGCTGGCAAAAGATTTCGGGTCGCGCGAAACTCATCTTGATTGATAGCGTACACAAGCAAGTATTCGTGGTTGTTGGAGAACACTTTCCGGTTTTCGCGCGTTGTTCTTTGCTGCCAGACGATGGTCGTGACGAAATTATTCCGTCCGAAAATCTTATCGGCAGCCACCTTTAGGTAGTGCATCTCGCGATCGTCGATTGAAATCCAGATAGAGCCGTCTGTTGATAGTAGCGGCTTGATTACCTGGAGTCGTGCGACGATCATGTTCAGCCAAACTTCGTGGCTTCGGGAGTCTCTATAGTGCAGATACTGCTCTTGATTGTTGTACGGTGGATCGATGTAAACACAGCGAACGCTGTTTTTGTAACGATCTTGTAAGGTACGCAGTACACGCAAATTTTCTCCTTGGATTAATACATTGCCAGTGCTGGTTTCGCCATAGCTAAGATGGGCGATGCGGGTAAGGGAATCCAAGTTCGATAGCCCCAGAGTGGCACCGTTGCTAGTTCGGTTGCGTTTTGGGGTGTAATGGGGAGGCGCAACAACGGCAGAGGATTCCAAGCAGGCAGCACCAAGTTCTAGATGTGATTGGGGACTCTCGGTGTATCTCGCATGACTCATTCAGTGTCCTCTTCGCTTGATGAAGGAATACTTTGCGAAACGAACGGGTTCCGGCTGTTGGAGTTTTCTGCAACAAAAAGTGGGGGCTGGTGGCTTGCGTCAAGAAAATCAGTTGCTTGCCCGATGAACCACTCTTTCAGCGTAAGGCCACGACGGGCGAGTTCAACATAGAGCTCCTGCTTCAAGGTAGGCTCTAGCACAATTACGACTCGACCTGACGGCCCCTTCGCCATAGATGTAACATATGTGATATTACACGCGATGTCAATTCGGTGCTGGTGGCTAGGCTCTGAAAGATGGACGTGCCATTATGGGGCTGTTCGTCGCGTACGAGCGGTCAGCGGAGACGTCGGCACTTCACCGGTCGCCGATTTATATTATCTTATAACTCAGTAGGTTATGATGATTTTTGGCGGAGGTGGATGGGAATCGAACCCACCAGCCGGGTTCGCCGGCTCACTGGTTTTGAAGACCAGGGGAGTCACCAGACTCCATTCACCTCCATGATGCGTAGCGCGCGGAGCGTGCGAAAACCACCCGGGACGTTCGGCTCGCGCTACACCGGCTCGCGCAACATCGGGACTCACGCTACATCGGACTCGTGGCTCATCCACCTATTTTACCAATGCTTCAGTGATCCCGGAGCCGGCGGATGTTGCCCGTGCGGATAGTGACGCCTGACGCGTCCAGGTGCTCCATCAACGGTACGATGTATTTGCGGGTCGTGCCCAGCAGGTCCCTGACATCCGCCACGGTGAATTCGCCCGGATAGGGGAAGCTTTCCGCGAGTCTCTGCTGCACGTCGCGCAGTACGTCCCTGTGCATCACCAGGTGTCGATTGCGGTCGTAGGTCTTGAGGCGCACCAGGGCGCCGGTGTCGGTCAGTAATCGCAGGACGCCGGTTCGGACCCGGTTGCCCCGAAGCACGGATTCCACCGGCGGCGGCATCAGCCCGCAGGTTTGAAACGACTCCTCGATCTCCTTTGCCACGCGCCGTTCGTCGGCCGAGAGGCTTGCCAGCGGATCGAAGCCGGGCTGGCTCAAAATCGAAGCGTCATTTCGCAGTTCGCCGCGAGACTGAAGTTCGTTCACGGCATGCTGCAACGCGGCTTCATTGATATCGACCTTCAGCAGTGTGGGGATACCGGCCATGGCCAGTCCCTGCCGGCGCGGGTATTGGCGATGGAATCGCTCGACGGCGGCGCGGATGTCATCCACGAGCCGGCCATGGGCCGTCGCATCCATCAGCCGCCCGTCAGCCACCTCGATGGCGCCCACGGAGCGAACGGCTGCCTCCATGTCGGCCACGGCGATTCCCAACCTCTGCCTCAGCGCCTCGCGATCGACGCTCTCGAACCCCGATTCCTGCAAGCTGGCGCGCACCAGGGCCACGGTATCGCCCGCCGCCGCACTCTTGAGGCGCGTGACGACCGCGGAATCGAACCGGCGATGCCTGGGTGCGCCGACATCCAGCATGCTGCCGCCACCCAGGGTCGCCACAGGCGTGAGGCCGCGCACGATGAATCGTTCTCCCTTCTGAGCGACGACGCCGCGGCGAAAGCGCAGTTGTACCAGTCCGGAGTCACCCGGCTCCAGCGCGTTCGTCCCCAGGAGCCGTACCTTGGCGATTTCTTCGGTGGTGCCGAAGAGCACGCGTACCGCGGCGCCGTTCCTGAGCGGTTCAGCGGCGTGCCGCAGCATCCGCAGATCCACGTCGATGCGCCGTGCGGGTTGCAGGTACCCCGGTGCTGCGAGGACATCGCCGCGACTCAGCGACGCCTGCTTGCGGTGCCTCAGGTTCACCGCCACGCGCTGCCCCGGGAACGCCGCATCCACGTGCCTGTTGTGAATCTGAAGGCCGCGGATGCCGGCCGGTTCGCCGCCCGGAAGAACCTCCACGGTCTGGTCGCTGCGCAGTATTCCCTCGCGCAGCGTGCCGGTCACCACCACCCCGAAACCCCGCATCCCGAACACGCGGTCCACGGGCAGATAGAATCCCTCGTCCGACACCGGCCGGGCGCGCACCGGAACGCCCGCCAGGGCCTCTCTCAGGTCCGCCATGCCTTCACCGCGAAGCGCCGAGGTGTGCACCATCGACGCACCTTCCAGGAAGGAGCCTTTCAGGTAGTCGCGGACATCCTCTTCGGCCAGGGCGAGCTCATCCGCGGACACGAGATCCGTCTTGGTCAACACGATGAGTCCACGTTCCACCCCGAGCAGTTCCGCGATGTCGAAGTGTTCCCGGGTCTGAGGCATGACGCCTTCGTTGGCGTCGACCACCAGGACGACCCCGTCGATTCCCGTGGCGCCGGAAATCATCGTGCGGATGAAGTCTTCGTGACCGGGCACGTCGATCAGGTCGATCATGCCCCGGGACGACTCCAGGTACGAAAACCCCAGGACGATGGAAAGGCCCCGTTCCTGCTCCTCCCGCAGCCGATCCGTTTCGATGCCCGTCAGCGCCCGAACCAGCGCCGTCTTGCCGTGATCCACGTGCCCGATGACGCCAAGCGTGACTTGATTGGCCGGCAGTCCCATCTGTCATCCAGGGCGGGTGGTGTCGCCAGCCCATTCCACGCAGACATTGGCCGGGCTATTCATGCGTCATCCCAGCACTTGCCGGAATGCGCTCAGCAGGCCCTCCGAATCGGCGGGAAGCATCGTTCTCGGATCGAGCACGAGCCGATCGTCGGCGAGTCGAGCGATAACCGGCGGCTCCGCGTTGCGCAGGCGTCTCGCAACCGTGCCGGCGCTCACGCCGGCGGCGGTGACGCGCACCGTCTTCGTGGGCAGTTCCACCATGGGCAGCGCTCCGCCGCCGCTGTAGGTCACGTCGTCGACGATGTTGGCGTCCAGACCCGGAATGTCCCGCAATCGCTTCAGCAGGTGCTGCGCCCGCGTGGCAAGGCTCGCCTCGCTCTCGCTGAGCATGCGCAGGACGGGGATCTTCTTCACCGGGTCATAGGGCGGCAGGTAGAGCCGCAGGGTCGCGGCCAGCGCGGCCAGCGAGAGCTTGTCGATCCGCAGGGCGCGTGCCAGGGGGTTGCGCTTGACCGTTTCAATAAGTTCCGGACGGCCGACCATCAATCCTGCCTGGGGGCCGCCCAGCAGCTTGTCGCCGCTGAAGGTGACCAGGTCCGCCCCGTCGGCGAGGCCTCCCTGGACCGTCTGCCCGGTCATGGAGGCCACCGGCTGGACTTCGGCCAGCGCACCGCTGCCGAGATCCTGCACGCAGAGCAGCTGGTTATCGTGGGCGAGTTGCGCCAGTTCCTTCAGCGCCGGCCTGGAGCTGAATCCGACGATGCGGAAGTTGCTCGGATGCACCGCCAGCACGATCCGGGTCTTTGGACTCACGGCCGCCGCATAGTCCTCCAGCCGGGTCTTGTTGGTGGTCCCCACTTCGACCATCCGGGCGCCGCTCTTGGCGATGACGTCGGGCATGCGGAACGATCCGCCGATCTCCACCAGTTCGCCGCGGGATACGATGACTTCGCCAGCCGCCGCGAAACTCTCCAGGGCGAGCATCACTGCGGCGGCGCAGTTGTTGACCGCCAGCGCGGCTTCGGCGCCGGTGACGCGGCACAGCAGCGACTCCACGTGGTCCTGACGCGAGCCGCGCTCGCCGGTTTCAAGGTCGAACTCCAGGTTCGAGTAGCCCCGGGCAGCCGCTTCCATGGCCGCTACCGCCTCGTCCGCCAGCGGCGCCCGACCCAGGTTGGTGTGCAGGATGATGCCGGTGGCATTGATCGCGCGGCGCAGGCTCGGCCGCCGCCGTTCCAGCAGCTCCGCCCTCATCAGCGCCTGGTACTGCTGACCCTGAAAGTCGGGCAGTTCGGTCAGGCCGTTACCCACGCTGCGCCGAATCCGCGCCAGGTGCTCGCGCATGATGTCGGTGACCTCGGCGGTCGAGAACTCGGCGCTGAGCGCCGACCCGCTTTCGGAGGCCAGCCACTTGTCGACGGCCGGCAACTGCCTGAACAATGCCCCCGAATCCTGATGCCGTTCGCCCATGTGCGGCATTATAGACGGGCGCGGCCGCAGGGCACGTGCCACGGCTTGTGACCGCAACGACGGCTGCGGATCAGTGTTCTCAAGATGAATGGCGCGCAACACGGCGCGCGACCGGAACGGAAGAGTTGGAGCAGGCTTGCCGAGATTCGGGAGCCGTGCGCCAGCCCCCTCCAGGATTCAGAATCGAGAGCGCGTCAGCTCGACGTCGGCGAATTGCCACGCCTGTTCGTGGGCCTGGAGGACCTCGTCCGCCTCTGCTGTCCTGCCCTGGGCCTCAAGGCTCTGCGACAGGCCGAACAGGGCCCAGCCGTCATTGCGGTTCAACTCCATGTCCCGGCGGTAGACCCGTTCGGCTTCCTCGGCTTCGCCCGCCGCGAGCAATGCCGCGCCGAGATAGTGACGCATGGGTTGCGGCCAGTCGGGAGGCTCCGTGTAGTCGAGGCCGTCCTCGATGGCGACCGCCGCACGATACGCCTCGATGGCGCTTTCGAGGTCTCCCTCCGCCTCCTTGATCTCCCCTTCCAACCCGAGGGCGGCCAAATCCATCAGCGTTGCCACGGTGTTGGCATTGCGCCGGACGGTCGCCGACACCGGATCTGCGGCCACAGCCCTCAGCCGCTCCAGGTTCGTGCGGGCAACCTCGAGATTCCCGATACCCACGTGCGCGCTGCCCTGGGTGTAGCTCCACATCCCGTCCAGGTACTGGCTGCCCTCCATGACGCGATCTTCGGCCAGCAACTCGGTCCAGCGGCCGAACATCTTGTGGACCAGCCAGCGAGCCGCGATGGTCTTGTGCGCCGGACCCTGCAGAATGCGCGCTTCCGGCTCATGGCCGCGGGCGTCGGTGGCCGCCTGGACCGCCTGCGCGTAGTTCCCCTGTATGGCCGCCGAATAGCGGATGAAGTCGTAGGCATGCCAGCGGTGATTCTGCGCCGAGAGGAAATACGTTCCGATCTGCGGAAACTCGAGGCTGCCCCAGGCCGCCAGGAATTCGCCGTCCACCTCGGCCGAGCGCTGATAGTGTTCCACGGACCGGGTGTGCTGACCCACCCTGACGTAGATGTGCCCGGGCATATGAACGATATGGCCGACACCGGGCATCAGCGCCGCGAGCCGGTCCGCGGCGTCAAGCGCCCGCTCGGGCGTATTGGACGACTCCAGCAGGTGAATGTACAAATGATTCGCCCCCGGATGGTCCGGACGCGATTCCATGACTTGCTCCAGCACAGCCGCCGCCTCGGCCGGTCGGTTACGTGGCCAGGTTGTACTCTCGCCGGTTTGCAGCCAGTTGCCGGACGAAATTCGGTGAGAGTCCGAGGCTGACTAAATCGGCGGAATCCGCCCCGCGGCAGGAACGTTGTCGGCACCTGTACGGATCGTCCGCCCGTGGTTGTCCCGCTGCAAATGGATTTGGTAGCTCTGGTTCACCGGGATACAGAAGGTCAGCGCATCGTCGCAGGCGAAGTAGAACACATCCAGATCCAGTGGCCAGGTCGTGTCGCTCAGCGCAACGTCCACCAGGAACTCGCGGGGGTCGGCATCGGCTGGCACATCCAGCTCCGGACCCCGCCCGTCAGCCGGAGACACCGTCCCCCCGGACGGCGCCGTGAGTGAAAACTTCACCGGTCCCGCCTCGTTGTTCCAGTGAACCCGATACAACGGATCCAGGTGGAAGCCGACGTACATCTTGCCCGTGCCCGTCGTCCTGAGGCTCTCATCGCCTTCCGCGCGAAGCTTGACGTAGAAGGGTACGCCACGATCCTCGATGATGGGCTCGATCTCGATGCCTGCCATGGTCGGCGGCATCTCCACGCGGGGCACCACACCCTTGGCAACGGTAGGCGGCGGAGGCTGCGCGGGCAGATCGAGGTCCTCGATGCGCGTCCGCTTCTCCACCGGGCCGACAAGGCGTTCAAGGTCCGCCCGCAACGCCTCCGGATCGCTCCAGGTCCGGCGCGCCGCGACCCGGCCATCCGGATCGATCACCAGCTCGCTGTTGGGCGTCCGACCCATAGCCTTGTGCCAGGGGTTATGCATCAGGTCCGCCAGCCACGTGATGCTCGAACCCAGCCGGCGCTGTGCCTCGGAGACGTGCATGAGCCGCTCCTCCAGCGTGAACGGCGTCACGTAGTTGTTGTACTCGGGGTGGGCCAGCGGCTTGTAGACGTAATAGAAGTCCACACCCCTGGGTGCAAAGTCTCTTTGAACCGTCTCCAAACTGGGGGCGTTACGGAGGAAGGGAGGTCACGTGAGGCAGCCCAGAACCAGTACCGTGTACTGACCCGTGGCCACCTCCCTGATATTCACCGGGTCACCCTGATCGTTGACCACCTGGACATCCGGCACCAATTCTCCGATGCCGGGAACGGTACTGTAGAAGCGTTCGTCCATGGCCGTGGGACCCGCGCCCATCCCCATTCCCATACCCATGCCGGGCACTTGAGCAATGGTCGAATGAACGGCACCGAAAAGGACGAAAATTGACAGCGGAACCAAGCGTTTCATGAGTAGCTCGTCCATTCGTGAAGTGCGTTCTGGAATCGTATTCGTTTCCTCTTACACTCGCAAGCCAGCGAACGCGAGCACGCAAATCATGCAGGCGCGGACGGCGAGACTCTTCCGACCCCCTCAGGGCATTGCGGTGACAACGCTTTAAGAAAACCCAGCGCAACGCCCACTGCGCAACAGAGTACCGCTGGTCGAGCGGTAGAAGGCTGGGGGCGGTTTCACGCGATGGCCAGCGACTTTCACCGCGCCTACGCGACCTCTCACAACCACAATGATTGCGCGCGCAATTCCGGCAACACGCCGAACACCAAAGCAAGCGCAATTATGGCCAAAAAGATAAACCAGGAAACCGTCCTTACCCCGCCTCGGTGTTATCCAACCAATGCATTAGTGCGCGTAGTTTCTTCATAAATTTCCCTACCTTGCGCAACACACGGGCACCGGGCCGTTCACTGTCAGGCCTCGCGTAGCGCCACCGCCGGTGCCCTCTGGCGGTGCCCCTCGGTTTTCTCCATTTGGGCGCAGCCATCGCAGATGCACTGGCGGGCGAATTCCGGTAGGGACGCCCCGATTAGCCCAACTATACCAATCTCAGCCTCATAAGAGGTCCAAAAGCGGCTGTCAGCGCATCCTACAATGCGGCCCGAACGAAAGAACCCCGGCGCGTAGCCGAGGTTCGTTGATGGCGGCAACCGTTAATCGTTACCAATAATCTTCATACCCTGGACACAACCAATATCCTTTCACTTGAGGCGATATTGCCGGGTCGTCGCAATCGTCATCGTACTGCGTGGTCGGAGGAGGTTCGGGCGGCGGCGGGGGCGGCGGCGGAGTGCCAACAAACGAGGAACCGCCGCCGAAATATGAATCTAGTTGCCGTTTGAGCGTCGAGCCGATGTACGACGAAGGGATGGTATGCCACGTGCCGCTCGTGCTCCACGCCCACTGGTAGTCGCCCGACGACCTGGGCCGAACGTAATAATCAGAGTAAGTGCTCGACGATACGACGAGGTAGCTCCCGCTTGCCGAAAACGTCGCGCCAACCCCCCCCAATATGATGCGGGCGTCGGCGTCGCAGTCGGCACCGCCGAACTCGTGCCGCCCGTAGGGGTGGTGGTACTTACGCGCTGTTCAACGACACGCTCCCCTGCCGTCAGCGTCGTGCTCACCGGCAATTGCGACCGGCAAGCGCTTAAGGCTCTGGCTACCCCTGCGCCGCTAACTCCTCCGGTTATTGCCGCCATCCCGCAAGGATCGGACATTGCCTGATAGGTTGTCGCATGACTGAGCGCCACAACCCCTCTTATCAGCGACGGCAAACTCCCTCCATGTTCTCTCACCAGTGCTTCCCAAACGGACAGGCCGGCAATTACCGTTACCGCGTGAGCCGCCCTGTTGACTGCTTTCAACATCGACCTTCCTTGTATGGAACATCCCTAACCCATTGATTCATCGTCCGGGTTTGATCCTACGATGTTCTTTCCTCGACAGCGGGGTGGCGCGCCGCCGTGGACGGCTTAGGAAAAATTGCCATTTTCGAACCGACGAGCGAATTACGCGCCCAGAAAAGCCCATCTGGTCGACCACCGCATCCCTCTTCGGTCTGCAATTACTCGTTAAACAGCATTAACAGTGAATCTTTACGGACACTGGTACGATTCTTTCTGTCTCGTCAATACCGTTGTCGGACGACGTTCAATTTCAGTGGATGCGCGAAGTGATGAGCCCCAGCACCGAACGCGCCTATAGCGGTGCGCTGCGCCGACTGGAGCAGTGGCTTGACGGGCGGTTGCTTGACGATGCCGCGCTGGCCAACTACGTGGACCATCTGATTGACAGCGGGCGAGCCTACGCGTCGGGCACGGTGGTGGTGTCGGCGGTGCGCTTTCGGGCGCGCAGCGAAGGGGCCACCAGTGCGGCTGGGCCGATGACGGTGTCCGCGCTGAAGCGATTGCGCAGAAACGCGCGCGGACGTGGCTGGGGGCAGGCGCGGGGGCTGACGGCGAACGATGTCGATGCCATTCTCGCAGCCGCCTGCGAGCGCCGTGTGCACCCGCGAAGCGGGCGAGTGGAATCGGAGGCGCGCGCGCTGGAGCGCGGGCGGGTGGACGCTGGCATTGTCGCGGTGCTGTTTCAGGGCGGGCTGCGCCGTTCAGAGGCCGCCGCTCTGGTCTGGGCCGACATCGGCGAGGCTCGTGACGGCGGCGTGCTGGTTCGCGTACGCCGATCCAAGACCGATCCCGACGGCAACGGCGCCGACATTCGGTATCTCAAGGGTGAATGCGCGAAGGCGATGCTGAGGCTACGCGTGGAGAAGAACGGCGCCCGGCATCCGGAGCAAGCCGTATTCGGCGGATTGACCGGGGCGACGCTGGCGAAGCGACTTGCGATGGCGGCGGCCTGGGCTGGGATCAAGGGGCGCATAACCGGGCATTCCGGGCGGGTGGGCCTCGCGGCGGAACTCACCGCGCGGGGCGCTCCCATGCAGGCGGTGATGCTGGCCGGGAACTGGAAGAGCCCGGCCATGGTCGCGCATTGCAGCGCCGCGGCTGCGGCCGAACGCGGTGCGGTGGCCAGATATCTGTAGCCGGCGGACATCGTAGGCGCCGCTCGGCACCACCCAGAGACGTGGTGGGGGCTGCGAAAAACGCACGAAACGCGATCAGCCGAAAAAGGAAATCTGGCTGCGCGCGCGCCTTCGGAGTGGGCACCCCGGCGTGGTATTCTTCCCGTTCCTTCCCTCGCTGTATCTGCTAACCACCATGACCGAATCTTCAAGCCGCAGCGCCGGCAGCGGCCGCCACTTCCTGCAAGTTCCCGGACCCACCAACGTACCCGACAGGGTGCTCGCCGCCATGTCGATGCCGACCATCGATCATCGCGGCCCGAAGTTTGCGGAACTGGCGCTCGACCTCATTCCGCGGGTTCGCGGGTTGTTCAATGCGTCGGGACCGGTTGCGATGTACCCGGGGTCGGCCAGCGGCGCCTGGGAGGCCGGCATCGTCAACACGCTGTCTCCCGGGGACCGGGTGCTGATGTTCGACAGCGGCATGTTCGCGACCCTGTGGCGGACGGTCGCGGAGCGATTCGGGCTCGATATCAAGCTGGTCGAATGCGACTGGCGCAAGGGCGTGGAGCCCGATCAGGTCGAAAGCGCCCTGCGCGCTGACAAGCCGCGGCGGCTGAAGTCGGTGATGGTAGTTCACAACGAGACCTCCACCGGCATCACCAACTCCATTGCCGGCGTGCGTGCGGCCATGGACGCCGCCGCACACCCGGCCCTGCTCATGGTGGACGCGGTCTCGTCTGCGGGGTCCATGGAGTACCTGCAGGACGAATGGCAAGTCGACGTCACCATCGCGGGATCCCAGAAGGGCCTGATGCTTCCGCCCGGGCTCAGCCTCAACGTCATCAGCGAAAAAGCCCTGGCCGCCGGCGCGGGCGCGGCATCGCATCGATCCTACTGGAGCTGGGCCGACGCCCTGCCCTCCAACGACACGGGATACTTCCCCTATACGCCGCCGACCAACCTGCTCTACGGGTTGAAGGAAGCGCTCAGGATGATGGAGGAGGAAGGCCTTGAGAACGTATATGCGCGACACAGCCGCCTGGCCGAGGCGACGCGGCGGGCTGTGGCTGTCTGGGGCGTGGAAAACTTCTGCGTCATCCCGGAAAAGAGCAGCGATTCAGTCACCACCGTGCTTGTGCCCGAAGGTATCGACGCGGACGACATTCGCGCCGTGATCCTGGACCGTTTCGACATGTCGCTCGGAACGGGGCTGGGGCCGCTGACCGGCAAGGTGTTCCGCATCGGCCATCTGGGCCACTTCAACGAGCTTATGCTGGCCGGAACCCTCTCCGGAGTGGAGATGGGCCTGGCGGTTGCGGGTATTCCCGGCGGTTCGGGCGGCGTCACCGCGGCGCTCGAATACCTTGCCGGGCAGGCTCGCTAGGGGAACGCCCGGGAAACTAACCCGCAGGACATCCGCACGGAGGAGAAATGGATTCGGCCGCAACGGTAGTGAACAGTCCCCTGGTGGCGCTGCTGGGCTTTCTGGGCATCATCGTACTGCTGCTGTTTCTGATCGCCAAATGGCGGTGGCATGTATTCCTTGCCCTGCTGATTCCCCTGCTTCTCTTCGGCGTCATCCCCGGCGTCGCCCGCAACAACTTCATCGACGCCTTCGAGCGCGGCTTCGGCGCAACGCTTGGATCCATCGGCGTGGTCATCGTGCTGGGTTCCATCATCGCCGAGGCGCTGCGCCACACCGGCGCGATCCAGACCATCACCCGCAGCATGGTGTGGGCGGTCGGCTCCAGACGCATGCCGCTGGCGCTCACCCTGACCGGATTCATCCTGGGCATCGCGATCTTCTCCGACGTGGCCTACGTGATCCTCAGTCCCCTGGTGCACTCGGCGGCGAAGATGATGGGCGTCACCGTCAGCGTCATGTCCATCGGGCTGGTGGGCTCGCTGCAACTCACCCACGCCATCGTGCCGCCAACGCCGGGCCCGCTCGCCGCCGCGGCGCTGGTGGGCGCCGATATCGGAGCGACCATCATCTTCGGCACCATCGCGTGCCTGGTCGGCTCCGTCGCCGGCTGGATCTGGGGCCAGTACATCGCCGGGCCGCGGATAAAGACGCTGCCGGACGACGAGTTCGTCGGCGATAATTTCCTGACGGAGGATCCCGAAGGCGGATTGCCCAGCGGCTTGGCCTCCTACGCCCCCATCCTGGTGCCGATCATCCTGATCTCCGCGCAGAGCGTGTCCCGGCTGTTCCTCGACGAAGACCATATCGTCCGGGCGGGACTCGCCTATATCGGCTGGCCAGTGATGGCCCTGAGCATCGGCGTCTGGCTCTCCTACCGCAACATCAGGACCCCGGAGCACCGCAAGGCCGCCACCAACGCCTGGGTGGAGGACGGCCTCAGGGTGTCTGCCATGATCCTGGTGGTCACGGGCCTGGGCGGCTCCCTGAGCGAGATCCTCAAGGGCACGCCCGCGGTGAAAACCATCGCCGGCTTCTTCGCCGCCTACGGCCTGCCGTCGATTCTGCTTCCCTTCGTCATCGGAATCATCGGCAACATGATCACCGGTTCCACCACCGTGGGCGTCATCACCGCCGCCTCGCTGGTCGCGCCCATGCTGTCAACGCTGGCGCTCTCGCCGGAGGCCGCCATGCTCGCCGGCGCCAGCGGCTCGGTCATCATCAAGTACGTCAATTCCAGCTACTTCTGGGTCTGCACGTCCCTCAGCCGGCTGTCCGCAAACGACGCCATCTTCGGCTACGGCGGCGCCACCCTGGTCGGCGGCATCGCCTCCTTCGCGGCGGTATGCCTGATGTGGGCCTTGGGGTTGGTCTGACGATCGCTGCAATTCGGCACGCGGCGAGCGGGTCGGCGGCGGACTCCAACAGTCTATTGCGCCGGTGGCTCCACTGTCGGAGGAACGCTCAGCGACCGCGTTGCCTCCCGAAAATACCGAAAGCTTGGTGACGCGTTTCTGTCTATGTTCATTCCCGGCGAAATCTTGTCCGCCCACTTCGATTTTTCCATGCCTACAGCTTGCCATCCCCGTTTCTTCAAGGCGACCGCACCACCCGGATACACGGCATTAGCCAAAAGTTCCCATGTGCCACAAATCGAGTCGTTCGTGTAATTTTGGAGGACTCCCGTACGAGCCCCTGGATAAGCTTGAATGATCGCCGGGATATCGCCGAGCAACCACGCCTCTCCTTCTTCAATGGCCAGACAAAAACGAGTTATTGGCCGCGGATGGAGGGTGCGCAGCATGTCATACAATTGCCGCCGAAATGCCTTCAGGCACTTGTCATCGAGATCGCAGACTACGATAACCGCCCCCGGATCTCCGGCGGTAAACGAACGCCCGTACCCTCGCAACATGCTTGGCAGGTGTTCAAGAAGCGTACGTATTCGAGGGTCGGGCGCTTGCGCGAGGTTCTTGGGTATCCGACCTATTCCCTTGAACGAAATCACTCGAAACGAAACTTGCCCGCCCACAATACGTGGAACCAGATTGTCGAGCATCCTCTTGCCGGACTGATCCTCCACCAGAATTTCAAGGCGCATTCGGTGGAACCCCGTCGAGGTAATCGCTATACCACAAGCCTCCCAGCGGCAACCCCTCGGCCACCAGGTTGTTGACTACCGGATCGTCGCTGGCGCGCCGAACCATAGCGAATCCGTCGTTTCCCTTCTCCAGTATCCAGACCTCTCTCGGATCGAGAGCATCCACAAAGTAGGGTTGGTGCGTCGTAATGAATACCTGCGAGCCGCCCTTGCGCCCGGTGGCGTGCGAGCGAAATTCCTGGGCCAATGCCTCAAGAAGCTTGTGATACAGGCCGTTCTCTGGCTCTTCGATGCACAGAAACGGCGGTGGCGCGGGGTCTTCCAACAAGAGCAAATAGGCAAAGACCTTGAGCGTCCCATCCGACATCTGCTGCGCGAAAAAAGGATCCTCGAATCCCTGGTCGTTGAAACGAAGCAGCAAACGCCCGTCAGGTGTTTGCTCAGTGTCGATGCGATCAATTCCCGGAATTTTCTCGGCGATACGCTTCAAGATGGATCGAAAGCGTTCTGGATGCTGTCTCTGCATGAATTGAACGACATTACCCAGATTGTCGCCGTGCATGTTCAGGTGCTTCTGGGGGCCTGCGAGCGGCAGGTCGCGCGCCGCGTCTGGAGTGAAGTAGCTCAAGTACCAGTTTTCGATGAAACGCCGAAACGCGGCGATTCTGGGATGCTGTCGCAGCGAGCCCAAGGTCGCGATTCCGAGATGACCGGAATCGTCGAGCTCGACGTATTCCTTCTCTCCCGATTCGTCTGGCTTCGTTGGCGGCGTTCCATTTCCAAGAATGTCTTCATCCTCATCGGACGCATTCAGGGCATCTCCACCCTTCCAGGCAGCGCCTTCGCCATGATAGAGGTGAAGGAACGAGTAAGGACGACCGTATCGTTGACCCTTGCGCCTCTGCCGAAGGCGCTCGCTTGAAACGAACGGACGACCACGCCGCTCGTCGATCGACAATTCATATGTAATCGGGCGGGAATTGCGCTGTTGCCGATAGTAGATTTCGAAGCGGATCGGTTGGTCCTGGCCTTGCGAGCGAAGCCGACGAAACCCTCCGCGGCCCCGCGAATCGCATGCTTCCTCGACACCGGATCTTAGAGCATCGGCCAGAAAACACAACGCGTCGAATATCGTGCTCTTGCCAACTCCATTCTTTCCGATAACGGTAGTCAGGGGCGTGAGCGGACGGACAGTCCTCTCATTCCACAGTTTCCCCAGGGTTACATCCTTCAACACGCGATAATTTTCTATTCTGAATCCTTCGATCGTCGCCATCGTGGCGGCCTCCGTGTCAGAAAACGCTGGATCCTCGGCACACGCCGGCAAGAACTTCAAGCTGAGCCGCTACTCTACGCGATCAGGGTTCCAAGGCAAATCGCCGACGACCGCATTGCGGACGTGCCCTTTGGGCACCAGGGGGGAACGTCCCGCAAAACGTCTCAGTCGCTCAGCGTATGCCCATTCACTTGCAGCTCGCGGCACTCGTCACGCGCCTGCAGGTCGGCACCCGCGTTCAGGAGCGCATTGTTCACACCGGGACTCCAGTAGTCCGGATTTAAAGCCGAGACGTGCAGCGGAGTCCATCCGTTCTCGTCTCGTGCGTCCAGGTTGGCTCCACCATTCAGGAGCGCCACGACCGTGTGCGACCTACCGTGTTTTGCCGCCACATGCAAGGGTGTTTCGCCGTGCCTGGTACGAACCTCAGTCTTTCCCCCTGCGGCCAGAAGAACCTCAATCGCTTCGGCGGACCCCGGAATGCCCGCCGCCGCCGCTTCATGCAGCGGGGTCCAACTGTTCTCGGCCCGCGCTTCAACGTTGCCCCCCGCAGCCAAAGTACTCCGACTGCAAGAACACTACCGAATACCAAGTTTCGGAATTTCGAACGCGGCCATAGTGACATTGGGGAAAACGCCTTATCGATACAAAACGGTGTCTATCCTAACCAATATCCCACACCGACGCGGACAATTGCCATGTAGTGTCGATTGGTTCTCCGTGTGGCGGGGATCAGGGAGAGACGTATGCGTTGAACAATTCTAGCGAGGCTCCGCCTCAGACCGACGAGGCATGTGTTTCAATCTACTGATTTCACAGAAAATTTTCAAAACTTGACTCAACTGTAAAGATGACGCCCGCTCAAGGAGTCTAGACCTGCCCAATGCTTGCGAGTCCGAGCCGTTCGATCATGTCGTGCAACGTCACGGCATGGACGTGCCGGTCGAGCGGATACGACTCGCGGCCACCGTGCACCACGAAGCTGCGCGCGGGCCGCAGATCGTCGCATGCGCTACGGAACCCTCTGGATATCCTCGGCGTGGAACTCCGCTTGACCTCCACGGCCCACAACGCGCCGGCGCCCATGTCGATCACCAGATCCACTTCGGCGCCCCCCGATGTACGGTAGAAGCCCGCGGCCGCCCGCCGGGGCAGGGCCGTCAGGATGTTCTCGATGACGAAGCCTTCCCAACTGCTGCCGACGACGGGATGTCCAAACAACTGGTCGGCTGTTTCAATGCCCAACAGAGCGTGACAGATACCGCTGTCCCGAATGTAGATCTTCGGCGCCCGGACCATCCGCCGACCGACGTTCGAGGTCCATGACGGCAGGCGGCGCACGAGCAGCAGATCGACCATCAGGTCGAGATATCGGGCGATCGTAACGCCTCTGACGTCAAGTCCCCGAGCCAGCGCCGAGGCGTTATGCGGTTGCGCCTGATTATGGGCGAGCATGGTCCAGAAACGCCTCAGCGTTTCGGCGGGGATGCGCGGCCCGAACTGCGGGATGTCACGCTCAAGGTAGGTTCCGATAAAGTTCAGGCGCCATTCGAAACTGAGCGCATCGGAATGGGCCAGGAAGCTTTCCGGGAAACCGCCCCGGCTCCAGAGGCGCAAATGATCGCGCTCCGGAATCTCGCCGGCGTTGAATGGGCATAGCTCGCAGTGGGCGACCCGTCCGGCCAGCGTTTCACTCGACTGTTTGAGCAAGTCGATGGAGGCCGAGCCCAGCAACAGAAAGTGCCCCGTCCGCCTGCCGGCGCGCCGCCGTTCGTCGATGATGCCGCGCAGCGGCGCGAACAGCGCGGGAATCCGATGAATCTCATCCAGAATCAGCAGTTTGCCGGAGGCCTGGTCGCAGTACTGCTCGACGTCGCTTAATTTCGCCAGGTCGCTCGGCCGCTCAAGATCCAGATACACTGCGCCACGCTCCGGTGCGAGCGCGTGAGCGAGCGTGGTTTTGCCTACCTGCCGCGGTCCGGTAAGGACAACCGCCGGATTCGAATCCAGCAAACGATTGACTTCCGATTGCATGCGCCGATGTAACATCCATGCAAATATAACTCATAGAATTACATTTGCATACTTAATCGCAGCCACTGGTCAAAATCGAAACGTGTAGTTCACCTTGAGGCTCAGGTCCGCGAGCGTTTCGTCGTACGAGTTGTCGCGGTCGTAGTCCTGCAGATTGTGGTTCAACACCAGGTACGCTTCGCGCCCGTCCCGCAGCACCCAGTGCAGCCGGCTGTTGATGCCGACTTCTTCGGAGACGTTGTCGTACTGAATCCGATTGGTCCACAGCAGGTCCGAGTTGAACGCAACCTCCGAGGTGAAATGGGCAAGCCGGGTGACAAAGGCGCCTTGCGGGAGCCTGATGTCGTGATAGTCGTAGGCCAGCCTGAAAGTAAAGTGCTTCGTGGGCCGCCAGGTCGTGATGGTGGAGTACTGCTCCCGTTGCCCGCTGAAAAAGTCACCCCATCGATAGTTCACCGCGGCAACAAAATTGCGGTGACTGCCGCTGGAGGCCGTGGCGATGTACTCGTCGAATGAATACCGCCCCTCGGGGATGACGACCTGACGCGAGGTATCGGACGGGTCGCGATAGATGCGAAACGGACGGATCAGCACTTCGTCGGTGGACTTGTATTGCACCACGAACGAATCCCGGGATCGGCTGTCGATCTCCAGCGGAGTGACCGTGACGACCTGCGTCTCCAGCCCGCCATCCAGGCGTTCGATGCGCTGAGCGTCAACGCTCGCGAACCACGACGCGATCGGCCCGCCGCGAAAATGGTGCGTGTAGCCGAGATCCGCCGTGCGGTCCCGGATTCCGGACCGGTTGACGTAGCCGAGCGCCGGGTTGAAATTGCTCTGGACTTCCTTTGCCGCCAGGCCCCAGCGCAAGCCGGCCCTGTTCGGCGCCCCGAGCCCAAGGCCGAAGGCGCGATCGTCTTCGCCCAGCCCCTCGGTATCGGACTGCAGGAACCACGCGTCGGCCTCCAGGACCCGGCTGTTGCCCAACCGGCTGTTCAGATAGCGAAAGTCCACGCCCGCGACGGAATTGTCCAGGTTCGTATTGGGATCGCCGTCCGTGACGATGAAGCCCACCGCGGACTCTTCCAGAATACTCAGCGAAGCACGCCCTACGAACACATCGCTGCTCTCGACCCCTCCGAATTCCGCCTGCCGTACGGCGAGCCCGCCGACGCTCCAGGGGCCGACCCGCCCGCTGAGCTTGCCCCCGTAGTCCAGGTCCACCGGCTGGCCGGAATCGCTGAGGCCCAGGCGCCGGGAGAAGAACGGACGCCCGTTCTCGCGGCTGGGTCCCGAGACGGACTGATTCGTGTCGGAATTCCGGCCACCGATGCGGCCGAATTCGAAGATATCGGTGTCCTGCAGAAAGAACGCCCGCTGTTCCGGGAAAAACAGATTGAATCGCGTCAGGTTGACCTGCCTCGAGTCGACTTCGGTCGCCGAGAAATCGGTATTCAGCGTAAGCGCACTGTTCAGCGAAGGAGTGATCTTGTAGAACAGGTCCAGCGAGGGGCGCGACCTGGAAGAGTCGGCGGAAGGATTGCTGGCCGAAATACCGGCAGGCTCTCTGTCAGTATCGCCGGAAGGATTGCTGGCAGGATCGAAGAGCCGGCGGCGGTTAAGGGCGAGCGACGGCACGACGTCCAGGCCAAGCCCCTGTTGCAGGCCCGTCAAGCCCGTTGCCAGGCCGACGATGCCCGGATTGTAGGAGCGGTTCCGGGAAACCCAGGAGATTTCCTCCCCCTTCCTGCGCACCGCGCGGGAAAAATTGATGCCCCAGGTGTCGTTTTCCGGGTCGAACGAAATCGACTTGAGGGGAATCGCAATCTCCGTGACCCAACCCTCGGAGTCCGTCGTGGATGCGACGTCCCAGATCGTGTTCCAGACCGGCAGGTTCTGGCTGACGTTCTGGTAAATCGCTTCATGCTTGACGCCGTTGGCGTTGGTTTCGAACTTGTAGCCGCTGCGCCGGTCGTTGTAGGGCGACAGGACGATGGCGATGCGGTCATCGTCGCCCAGGCGCAGCGAACGGTGGCGCAGGGTACCGGCGGCGATCAGGTCGGGCCGGCTGTCCCAGAAGCGGCCGCCGATGTACAGCGCGTCTTCATCGTAGAGCAGGTAGATTTCGGTGCGTTCGGTGGGCTCGGCCCCCTCGATGGGTTGCGACTGATGAAAATCGTCGACAACGGTTGCGCTGGCCCAGACGGCATCGTCGAGGCGGCCGTCGATCACCGGCGGCGTATCCGTCCTCACCATGCGGACGGACTTCAGGACTTCGCCGTCCGGTGCCGCCTGCTGAGCCGGAACCGCCTGCCGGGCCGCGCTCAGTCCGGGCAGCGCACACAGCGCGGCGACGCCCGCGGCCAAAACCGTGTGCCGCAACGTCACCTTGCCTCTGGCTTGAGGTGCGGGAAGAGAATCACGTCCCGAATGGAGGGCGAATCGGTGAGCAGCATGACCAGGCGATCGATACCCAGACCCAGCCCGGCGGCCGGCGGCATGCCGTACTCCAGGGCGCGGATGTAGTCGTCGTCGTAGTACATGGCTTCCTCGTCGCCCATGGACTTGGCCCGGGCCTGCTGCCGGAAACGTTCGGCCTGGTCCTCCGGATCGTTCAGTTCGGAAAATCCGTTGGCCAACTCGCGTCCGGCGATGAACAGCTCGAACCGGTCGGTGACGAAGGGATCCTCATCGTTGCGCCGTGCCAGCGGCGAGACTTCGGCCGGGTAGCGGGTGATGAAAACCGGGCCTTCCAGGTGCCGTTCCACGGTCTTCTCGAACAGTTCGATCTGCAGTTTTCCGGCTCCGTCTTCCGGCCGGTAACCGATGCCGGCGCGCTCGCAGGCCCCGCGCAGGCGGTCCACGCTGCGCAGACCGCCGGCGAGTTCCGGATTGCGGCGCACCAGCGCATCCTCCACGGTCAGCTCTTCGAACGGTTGGCCCAGATCGAATGTCCGGCCCTGGTACTCGACCTTCGCGGTCCCCAAGAGGGTCCCGGCGGCTTCCCGAACCAGCGTCCGGGTGAGATCGATCAGGTCCTCGTAGTCCGCGTAGGCCTGGTACAACTCCAGCATGGTGAACTCGGGATTGTGCTGGGTGGAGATGCCCTCGTTGCGAAAGCTGCGGTTGATCTCGTAGACGCGCTCCAACCCGCCCACCAGAAGCCGTTTCAGATAGAGCTCCGGCGCGATTCGCAGGTACAGGTCCAGGTCCAGCGCGTTGTGATGCGTCGCGAACGGCCGGGCGATCGCCCCGCCGGGGATGGGATGCATCATCGGCGTCTCGACCTCGGCAAATCCCAGCGCGTCGAGGAATCGGCGCACAAACCGCACCGTTCGCGTCCGAATCCCGAAAACGCGGCGGGTTTCTTCGCTCATCAGCAGGTCCACGTAGCGGCGCCGCAGCTTGAGTTCCCGGTCGGCGATGCCGCGCCACTTCTCCGGCAGGGGCCGAAGCGACTTCACCAGCAGCCGCAGCTCGTCCACCCGGACCGAAAGCTCGCCCGTGCGGGTCTTGAAGAGGTTCCCGGCGGCACCCACGATGTCGCCCACGTCCCAGGTCCTGAAGGCCTGGTAAACCTCGGCCGAGACCCTGTCGCGCTCGACGAACAACTGGATTCGGCCCGACCGGTCCCGCAGATGGCAGAAGCTCGCCTTGCCCATGACCCGCTTGCTCATCATGCGGCCGGCCACGGACACCCGGACCGCTTCCTCCTCGAGCGTCTCCCCCGTGTGGCCGGAAAACTCCGCCTTCAGGGCATCCGCCAGCGCAGTGCGCCGGAAGTCGTTGGGGTAGGCGTCGCCGCCGTCGCGCAGCCCGCGCAGCTTCTCGCGCCGCTCGGCGATCAGCCGGTTCTCCGGCGGCTGGCCGTCGGACCGGCGCCTTTCGAACCGGTGGCCGCCGGGCGAGCGGCCGTCGTCGGGCTGACGGCCGTCGGACTGGCGTCCATCCGGCTGGCGACTGTTGGACGGTCGGCCTTCGTCCGAACCGCCGTTTGCAGTGGCCTCATCCATCGCTTGCTACAGGCCCTGTTTCAAGCTTTTCTCCAGGAATGCGTCAATGGCGCCGTCCAGTATCGCGCCCGTGTTGCCGCTTTCAACCCCGGTTCGAAGATCCTTGATCCTGGACTGGTCCAGGACATAGGAGCGAATCTGGCTTCCCCAGCCGATGTCGGCCTTGCCCTGCTCCAGCGACTCCGCTTCTTCCCGGCGGCGCTGCTGCTCCCGTTCATAGAGCTTGGCGCGCAGTTGCCCCATGGCCGTGGAGCGGTTCTTGTGCTGCGAACGGTCGTTCTGGCACTGAACCACGATCCCGGTGGGCAAGTGCGTGATCCGCACCGCCGACTCGGTCTTGTTGACGTGCTGCCCCCCTGCGCCGCTGGCCCGGTAGACGTCGACCCTCAGGTCGGCCGGGTTGATCTCGATGTCCACGTCGTCCTCTATCTCCGGAGAGACGAAGACTGCAGCGAACGATGTATGGCGGCGGTGTCCGGCATCGAACGGCGACTTGCGCACCAGCCGGTGGACGCCCGTCTCGGTCCGCAGCCAGCCGTAGGCGTGGTCGCCACGGAACAGCACGCTCGCGCTCTTGATGCCGGCGACCTCCCCCGGCGAGACTTCCAGGACTTCGCCGGCGAATCCGCGGCTCTCGGCCCAGCGCAGGTACATTCTGAGGAGCATTTCCGTCCAGTCCTGGGCTTCGGTTCCGCCGGACCCCGCCTGCACGTCCAGATAGGCGTTGTGGGCGTCCATGTCTCCGGAGAACATGCGCCGGAACTCGAGCTGTTCGATTTCCCGCTGGGTACCGGCCAGTTCCTCGGCAACATCGGCCAGGATATCGTCGTCGCCTTCGGATTCCGCCAGGACCTGCAGTTCCGCCGCCTCGTCCAGCGACCGGCCGATCCGGTCCAGCGCGTTCAGTTCGGACTGCAGGCCGGCCCGTTCCCTGCCCAGCGACTGGGCCCGCTGCGGATCGGCCCAGATTTCCGGATCTTCCAGCGCGCGCTCGACCTCCGCCAGCCGCTTGCGCTTGGCATCGTAGTCAAAGATACCCCCTGAGGGCGCCGCAGCGCCCCTGGAGGTCGTCGATCTTCAAGCCGATCTGGCCGAGTTCCATGTGCCGGGTTCCGGGGGGGGGGTGGATGGCGGCGAATGATAGCTCATTCTCGGCAACGGCGATTCAATGATTGCGGCGAGACGCGCGGGAAGTCGCGTAAAGTTCTGGAGAACGCCGGACAAAGCCGGTCATCGCGCCAGAACAGCATCGCGCATCCAACGGCAGTAAGGTAAACTTGTACCCATGACTGAATCATTCTGGGCACTGTTCGTAACCATCCTGCTGGTGGGAGTCGGCTTGGCGAGCCTGATTCAGGCCTCCGCTCGGGGAACGAACACGCGCATCGACCGGCTGGAAGATTCCATGTCCGAACTGCGCGGGCGAATGACAACGCTTGAAGCCGAACTGCGCGGGCGAATGACAACGCTTGAAGCCGAACTGCGCGAACGCATGGCCAAGGTCGAAGGTCTGCTGGAGGGCTTGCGCGAAGCGATTACGCGTAACCGTGCCGCATAATTCGCAGTACCGGGCGCCGGGCGCCCGGCATCATGGGTCAACCGCCTGAATGTGCTCGACGACCATTTGCACGGACAGGTCAGCATAGTAGTCGTTGACGTCCAGCCGGTAGATCAGACGGAGCCGTTGGCCCCGCGACCAGTGGTCCGGTTTCCGATTGAAGATAATGGCATCAACCGGATGCCGGGCACCCACCGGCAAAACCTTCATTTTAGTGTGCGCACCGCCCACCACGCGCTGCCCGACCAGCCGAAAAGTGCCCTCGAACAGCGGTTCCGGGAATCCCTGCCCCCAAGGACCGGCGTCCCGCAGCAATTCGGCAACTTCCAGCGTGATGTCCCGGGCGTCGAGCTCGCCGTCGGTGAAGACCTTCTCGGCAAGATGTTCGGGCTCGAGCCGCCGATTCCCCACCGACTCGATGGCGTCGCGGAATTCGGCGAATCCGTCCCGGTGCAGCGTAAGGCCCGCAGCCATCGCATGTCCGCCGAAGCGGGAAATGAGGCCCGGATTCGCCGCATCCACATCCACCAGCGCATCGCGAAGGTGAAACCCGGCCACGGATCGCCCCGACCCCTTGAGCGCGCCGGATTCGCTCGGCGCAAAGGCGAACGCCGGGCGGTGGCAATGCTGCTTGATCCGGGAAGCGACCAGCCCCACCAGTCCTTCGTGCCAGTCCTCCCGAAACAGGCAAACCACCGGTGGCAGTTCTTTCGAGTCCACGAGCGATTCGGTGTCGATTTGCTCCAGGGCCTCGGAGTCCATCTTCGCGCCGATGGCGCGGCGCTCGAGATTGAGTTCGTCCAGCCGGTCGGCCAGTCGCTGCGCCTCCGCTTCGGAGTCCGTCATCAGGCAGCGCACGCCCACCTTCATGTCGTCCAGCCGCCCCGCCGCGTTCAACCGGGGGGCGATCTGGTAGGCGAGGCGGCTCGCCGTGACTGCCGCGTTGTGGATCTTCGCCGCCTGGCAGAGGGCCAGCACGCCCGGCCGGCAGCGCCCGCTGCGGATTCGGGCCAGGCCCCGGGCGATCAGTATGCGGTTGCTGCGATCCAGCCTGACCAGGTCCGCCATGGTCCCGATGGCCACCAGGTCCAGGTACCGGGCCGCGTGCCCCGCCGAACCCAGGCGCTTGCCCAGGGCGGCCATGAGGTAGAACGCCACGCCCACTCCGGCCAGGCACTTGCCGGCAAACGGCGTGTCGGGAAGGTTCGGGTTGACGATCGCGTTGGCGGCCGGCAGTTCCGGACCGGGAAGGTGGTGGTCGGTGATCAGCACATCGATGCCCCGGTCCCGCGCTGCCGCGGTGCCGGCGAGGCTGCTGGTGCCGTTGTCCACGGTGACGATGAGCGAAGGCGACTGCCCGCCGATCCGCGCCACCGCTTCGGGCGTCAACCCGTAGCCGAGATTGAATCGATCCGGGATGAAGACATCGACCGATTCGAAACCGAAGTCCCTCAGGCACAGGCTCAGCAACGCGGCGCCGGTCGCGCCGTCGGAGTCGAAATCCCCGACGATGATCACATGCCCGTGACGATGGCGCAGCAACAGGTCCACCGCCTCCTCCAGGGCGTCGAACCCGCCCACGGGACGAAGGTGCTTCAGGGCGAGGTCAAGGTCCCGGGGAGATTCGATCAGGCGGCGCGTGAAAACCTGCCGCAATACGCGATGGGTACCATCGGGCCATGACCAATCCTCCGAACCCGGCAGCGGCGGACGCTGGACGAAGCTGGGTTGCGCCACCTGGCGCTCCTTCAACCTGACCATTGCGCATCCGTGGCCGCAGGCCCGCCCCCGGCAAGGCGCGGCCCGGCAACCCCCGGCCCCGGAGCGATTCCGCGGCGACGTATAATCGCCCGGCACGCACCACCGGAGAGGCCGATCAAGTTCACCAGGGAAACCGCCGATGCAAACCTGGTCCGCGCCTGGCGGAGGGGTGGCCTGCGGATCGGCGACGAGTGGCTGCGCAGCCATATCGTCGTTTCCGCCGACCGGATCGTGCGCGACTGGCCGGTATCGAACCCCGAAGACCTGCAGCCCGACGACCTTGAACCGGCCCTGGCGACGGATCCGGACATCATCATTCTGGGCACCGGTGAGGCTCTGCGCAGGCCCGCGGCGGACCTGATGGGACTCATGGCCGAACGCGGCATCGGCGTGGAGATCATGGATACTCCGGCCGCCTGCAGAACGTACAACGTGCTGCTCCACGAAGGCCGCTCGGTGGTGGCAGCGCTGTTCATTCCATGAGCGTCAGTCGGGCAGGTACCCGAGGGGATCCACAGGCGTGCCGTTGCGGCGAATCTCGAAGTGAACCTGGGGCTGGCGTTCGGGACCCATGCCCATTCTGGCGATCACGTCGCCCTGCTCCACCGCGTCGCCCTCGCCGACCGCCAGCGTATCGTTGTGTCCGTAAGCACTCAGGAACGTATCGCTGTGCTTGATGATGATGAGATTCCCGTAGGCCGCCAGACCGTCGCCGGCGTAGACCACCTGCCCGGCCGCCGAGGCCCGGATGTCCGCACCGAGCTGCCCGCCGATGCCGATCCCGCTGCCGGTCCCCTGCGCGGCGCCATAGGGACTCACCACCGCTCCCCGCACCGGCCACTGCCACGCCGAGGCCGGCAGCACGGCCCCGGACGGCGGCTGCGCGGGCGGCTGCGCGGGCGGTTGCGCGGGCGGTTGCGGCGCCGCGCTTTGCCCGGAACTCGCCGGCGCAGCCCCCATCGAACCGGCGGCCGGCGCGGCAGGCGCGGGCGCAGGTGCCGGTGTGGGCGATGGCGCCGGCGTGGGTGAAGGTGTCGGCGAGGGTGAAGGCGCCGGGACTGGCGTTGCGACCGGCGGGGCAGGCCGCGGAATGGCCGGCGAAGTCGACGCCAGCGGCCCGGGCGCCGCAGGTGCCGGACCGCCGCTACCGGAACCTGCCGGCGCGCCGGCAGGCCGGGACGGTGCGGTCTGCCCCGGACTCGCAGACGGGCCGGCAGATGTCCGGCCGGCAGCGGCGGTCAGGGATTCCGCCATTCCGTCAGGCGTCAGGAACAGCCGCTGACCCACAAGGATCAGATCGGGGTTGTCGAGGTCGTTCCACACCACCAGTTCGCGCACATCCAGCTGATAGCGCCACGCGATGGAAAAAAGCGTATCCCCCGACTGCACCACGTGGACGCGAGGCGCGAAGTCCACCAGCGTCGGCGTACAGGCCACCGCCAGCAACGCGGTGAGAAACAGCCCGGATAGTTGTCGAAAGCGCATTCGGGTCTCTAGCGCAGCACGAGGTACAACACCACCAGCAAGGCTACCGAAATCCATCCCGCGAGGTCCACATGCTGGCGCAATTTTTGTTCCATGGGCCTTCCTCCCCAGCGTATCAGGCCGGCGACCAGGAAGAACCGGGCGCCGCGGCCGACCAGCGACGCCAGCACGAACAGCGGAAACAGCATATGCAGCGCGCCCGCCGCGATGGTGAATATCTTGTAGGGCACCGGCGAGAATCCCGCCCCCAGAACGGTCAGAAAGCCCCACATCGCGAACCACTCCATCGCCAGGAGATAACCGTCCCGGTAGCCCACGGACCGCAACAGCGGTTCGACGGCATCTGCCGCGAACCAGCCGATCGCGTATCCGGCAGCGCCGCCCAGCACGGACGCCACCGTGGTCACCAGCGCAAAACGCCAGCCCCTGAGGGGATCGGCCAGCGTCATGGGCACCAGGATCGCCTCGGGGGGAATCGGAAAGAACGACGACTCGGCAAAGCTGAGCCCGGCCAGGTAACGCTCCGCGTGGCGATGCCGCGCCCACCGCAGCGCGCTGTCGTAGAGACCGGAAAACAGGCTCAATTGCCGGTACCGGGCAGGAGCGGCACGAAGCTGACGGCGCCGAGCGGTTCACGGCGGTAGCCGTCGGCGGTGCGGGTGATGCACTGCAGGCTCTGCCCGCCGCGGGCGCCGACCGGAATCACCATGCGCCCGCCTTCGTCAAGCTGCTCGAGCAACTCCCCGGGGACGTCCGCGGGCGCCGCAGTGACGATGATTCCCTGGAACGGGGCCTGCGCCTTCCAGCCGCCGAGACCGTCACCGTGGCGCAGCGAGACGTTGCCGATCCCCAGTTCCTTCAGCAGTTTCTGGGCCCGCGTGATGAGAGACAGCAGGCGCTCCACGCTGAAGATGTGCTGTGCAAAGGGCGCCGCCACAGCCGTCTGGTAACCGCAACCGGTGCCTATTTCCAGTACTCGCCTGAGCTTGTCGCCCGGCTTCAGGCCGCGAACGAGCGCCTCCGTCATCAGGGCCACGATATAGGGCTGCGAGATGGTCTGGCGGGAACCGATGGGTAGCGCGACATCCTCGTAGGCGCGGCTTGCCAGGGCCTCGTCCACGAACAGATGCCTGGGCACTTCGCGGATGCGGGCCAGAACGGCCTCGTTGCCGATGCCTTCGCGTTTCAGACGCAGGATCAGCCGGTCCCGGGTGCGTTCCGACGTCATCCCGACGCCACGTACGTCGCGACCGTGCCTCACGGCAACGGGTTCCGCGAGGCGTTCAGGGATTCCGCTGCCATGCCCGAAGTAGTCTTGCTGGTCAGGATTGCTGGATTCGGCACTTTCGGGGCCACTATACTGGATACCTGGGTCGGCGGAGCGATAACCTGGCTGTCGACAACGACAAGGAGGAGTTTGCGCGCGCCATGCGCGGCGTCAGGCGCCTGGAGCACGAGGAACGCGCGACGCACCGGCGTTCGCGCCCGGCAACCGCGGCAATGACTCGATCGGCCCGGCAGGAAGTGCTGCGCGAGAGTCTGCTGGGGTCCGACGACGGTCCCGACGCCCTGGAGCAACTCGGCGAGGAGGTGTCATACCGGCGCCCAAACCTGCCCGAACGGACTTTTCGCCGATTGCGCCGCGGCCGCTACCGAATCGAGGACGAGACGGACCTGCACGGACTCACGGTGGAACAGGCGCGAATGCAACTCCGGTTTTTCGTTGGCGAGGCGGTCGCAAGGGGCCTCGGATGCGTTCGCGTGATCCACGGCAAGGGTCTGCGGTCCGGCCCGCGCGGCCCGGTGCTCAAGACCCGCGTGCAGCGCTGGCTGGCCCGGTGGGACGATGTCCTGGCGTTCGTATCCGCCCGTGCCCGCGACGGCGGATCCGGCGCAGTGTACGTACTGCTTCGCCGGAGGCGCTGAGTACACCTACGGTTCCGCGGGTTCCGCAGTTCGCGCGGAGGGCAGCGAGGTGATCTGGTAGAAGGTTTCGCCCTCGGCGATCATTCCAAGGTCGGCGCGGGCGCGCTCCTCGGCGGCGGCGAGCCCTTGCTTGAGGTCCTGCACCTCGCCCTCCAGAGCCGCATTGCGCGCCGACAGTTCCCGATTCTCCAGGGTGCGTTCGGCGATGAGGCCCTCGAGCCGCCACACTTCGCGCAAGCCGTCGCCGGAAGACCAGAGACGGGTTTGAACAAGGCCCAGGCAAACTACCAGCAGAAGCAGCAGGATTCGCATGTCGGGTGCAACTCTCAGCCCGGATAATCCATGTTACTCGTTTACAGGCTCATTGGGAACGCCTGGGCGCCCGCAAAGACGGCCCGCTCGCCCAGTTCGGCCTCGATTTGCAGCAAGCGGTTGTACTTGGCGATGCGGTCGGAGCGGCTCAACGAACCTGTCTTGATCTGGGTGGCCGTCGTGGCCACCGCGATATCCGCTATGGTGGTGTCCTCGGTTTCGCCCGAGCGGTGGGAGATCACCGCCGTGTAGCCGGCCGCGCAGGCCATGTCGATCGCCGCAGCCGTCTCGGTCAGGGTGCCGATCTGGTTGGGTTTGACCAGGATGCTGTTGGCGACCTGCCGGCCGATCCCCGTTCTCAGTATTTCCGTGTTGGTCACGAACAGGTCGTCGCCCACCAGTTGCATCCAGCCCCTCAGTCGCCCGCTCATGTGCGACCAGCCGGACCAGTCGTCCTCGGCCATGCCGTCTTCGACGGAAACGATGGGGTATCGGGCCACGATATCTTCCAGGTAGCCGCTGAATTCGGCCGAGGTGAAATGCCGCCCCTCCGACTCCAGGCGATAGACGCCGTCGGAGTAGAACTCCGTACTGGCCACATCCAGGCCAAGATAGATGTCCCGCCCCGGCGTGTAGCCGGCCGCCTCCACGGCCTCGGTAATGGCGCCCAGCGCCGCTTCGTTGGAGTCGAGGTCCGGAGCGAAGCCGCCTTCGTCGCCCACCGCGGTACTCAGGCCGCGGCCCTCCAGCACGCGCTTGAGGCTGTGGAAGATCTCGGCGCCGTAGCGCAGGCTTTCGGAAAAGCTTGGCGCGCCGACCGGCAGGATCATGAACTCCTGGATGTCCACGCTGTTGTTGGCATGGGCGCCGCCGTTGATGATGTTCATCATGGGCACCGGCATGGTGTACTCGTCCCGCTCGGCCAGTGCGCGGTAGAGCGGTTTGCCCTGCTCCGCCGCGGAGGCCTTGGCGTTGGCCAACGAGACCGCCAGGATCGCGTTGGCCCCGACCCGCGCCTTGTTGGGCGTGCCGTCCAGGTCGATGAGACGAGCATCGAGCGCCTGCCGGTCCCGGCTGTCGATCCCCCTTGCCGCATCCCGAATCTCGCCGTTGACGAACTCCACGGCGCGCCTGACGCCCTTGCCCATGTAGCGCCGCGGGTCGCCGTCCCTGAGTTCCACCGCCTCGCGGGAACCCGTGGACGCGCCCGACGGGACCGCCGCCCGCCCCCGGGCGCCCGACTCGAGGATGACTTCGGCATCCACGGTAGGAAATCCCCTGGAGTCCAGTATCTCGAGCCCGCGTACGTCCCTGATTCGGCTCATTGCCTCTCCATTCCGATGCTCAGTCGGGGCGCTCGTCCGGCGCCCCGTTCTTGACAGCCTCGTCGATGGCCTTCAGGCGGGTCAAGAGCTCCGCCATCCTGTCGAGGGGCCACGCGTTGGGCCCGTCGCTCAGGGCCTCGTCCGGATTCGGGTGCGACTCCAGGAACAGACCCGCGACGCCCGTGGCGACGGCCGCCCGGGCCAGCGGCGGAATGAAGGCCCGCTCCCCGCCGGAAGCATGGCCCCGCGCGCCCGGATACTGAACCGAATGACCCGCGTCGAATACCACCGGGCAGCCGGTCTCGCGCATCAGGACCAGCGAGCGCATGTCGGAGACGAGGTTGTTGTACCCGAACATGTAACCGCGCTCGCACACCAGAATGTCCTCGTTCCCGGTGGACCGGGCCTTCTCGACCACGTTGGTCATCTCCCAAGGGGACAGGAACTGCCCCTTCTTGATGTTCACCGGGCGGCCGCAGGAGGCCACCGAGACGATGAAGTTGGTCTGCCGGCACAGCATCGCGGGCGTCTGCAGCACGTCCACCACGGCCGCGACCTCCGCCAGCGGCGTGTCTTCGTGAACATCGGTCAGCACCGGAACGCCGACCTGCTGCCGTACGGCATCCAGCGCCTTGAGCCCCCGCTCCATTCCAAGCCCCCGAAAGCTGCCGATGGACGATCGGTTGGCCTTGTCGAAGGACGACTTGAAGATGAACGGGACCGCAAGCGCCGCCGTGATCTCCGCCAGCTTGCCCGCCACGTCGACGACGAAGGACTCGCCTTCGATCGCGCAGGGACCGGAGATCAGGAAGAACGGCGAGGAACTTCCTGCCTCGAATCCGGCGAGCTTCATGCGCGGGCCACGCGCGGCAGCCTCAGTCCCTGGCAGGAACGCGCCGCCGTCACGAAACTGGCGAACAGCGGATGCCCGTCGAGGGGGTTGGAGGTGAACTCGGGGTGGAACTGGCAGGCCAGGAACCAGGGATGATCCGGCAACTCGATGAGTTCCGCCAAGTCGTCTTCGGAGCGGCCGGAGAACACCAGACCCTTCTCGGCCAGCAGCGACGAGTAGTTGTTGTTGAATTCGTAGCGGTGGCGATGACGCTCGAAGATCGTGTCCCGGCCGTATACCGCGCGGGCCATACTGCCCGGGGCGATATGGCAGGTCTGCGCGCCGAGCCGCATGGTGCCGCCCATGTCCGAATCCTCGGTGCGCTCTTCGATCGCGCCGCTGCGGTCCCGCCACTCGGCGATGAGCGCAATGACGGGATCCGGTGTGTCGGCCTGAAACTCGGTGGAATGCGCTCCGGCAAGCCCGGCCACGTTGCGTGCGTATTCGATCACCGCGACCTGCAGTCCCAGACAGATGCCCAGGTAGGGAATCTGCTTCTCCCGCGCCAGCCGCACCGCGGATATCTTGCCCTCGATACCGCGGTCGCCGAATCCTCCGGGGACAAGAATGGCGTCGGCGGTGTGCAGCCGGCCGGTTCCATCGGATTCGAGCTCCTCGGACTCCACGTAGCGGATGTTGACACGGGTGCGGGTCTGGATGCCCGCATGCAGCAGCGCCTCGGTGAGCGAGATGTAGGAATCGCGAATGTCCATGTACTTGCCGACCATGGCGATTTCCACCTCGCCCTCGGGGTTGGCGTGGGCGTCGACCACGGACTTCCACTTCGAGAGATCCGCCGGGGGCACGTCGAGCCGCAGCTTGTCGACGACGATGTCGTCCAGGAGCTGCCCGTTGAGCATCAGCGGGATCTTGTAGAGGTTGTCCATGTCCACGGCGGAAATCACGGCCCGCGGCTCGACGTTGGTGAACAGCGCGATCTTGGCGCGCTGCTCGTCCGGCAGCGGCCGGTCCGACCGGCACACGAGAATATCCGGCTGGATACCGATGGAGCGCAACTCCTTGACGGAGTGCTGGGTGGGCTTGGTCTTGATCTCCGAGGACGCGGCGATGTAGGGCACCAGCGTCAGGTGCAGGTACGCCGCGCGCCCGCGTCCCAGTTCCACGCCCAACTGGCGAATCGCCTCCATGAACGGCAGCGATTCGATGTCGCCCACGGTACCGCCGATTTCCACCATGCAGATATCCGCGCCACCGGCGCCGCGCAGGACGCTCTGCTTGATCTCGTCGGTGATGTGCGGAATCACCTGCACGGTGGCCCCGAGATAGTCGCCGCGCCGCTCCTTGGCGATCACCTCGCTGTAGATGCGCCCGGTGGTGAAGTTGCTGTAGCTGCCGGTCTTGCTGCTGACGAAGCGCTCGTAGTGCCCCAGATCCAGGTCCGTTTCGGTGCCGTCCTCGGTGACGAATACCTCGCCGTGCTGGAACGGGCTCATGGTGCCGGGATCCACATTGATGTAGGGGTCCAGCTTGATCATGCGCACGTGCAGGCCGCGGGCCTCGAGAATGGCGCCCAGCGATGCAGCGGTGATGCCCTTGCCGAGAGACGAAACCACGCCCCCGGTGATGAAGATGAATCGCGTCATTGCCCGCCCAAGTTGGCCACTCGAGGGTTCAGGACGATCCCGCCAGGATGATTCTGGACCGCTGGTGGCCGCTGCTCCAAGACGGTATTGCAAAATACCAAAAATGCTGTCCTGCTGCCAGCGGCCGGACACGCCCATGCCCGGATTCCGGCGCCGACTCGTCATGATTCCTCTCCGGGATTCGCATCGGAGAAGATATCCGCCAACAAATCGAGTTTTTCCGTGACCTCGTCCGCAATCGTCGAGGGATCGACAAATTCGATCAGGCGGTGCAACTCGCCCTTGCGAAGCAGCATGGCGTGCCCGAGCGAATCCGCCAATCGGCGGAAAAACTCCTCGGCGAAGTCGCTGAGCTTGACTCTCTCGGTTCTCGCCTCCCACAACAACCGCGCGGCCTCGGGTTCCAGCCCTTGCCAGGTGGCGAAGTCCCGGGCGTTGCCGGCAAAGACACGCTCCAAGGTCAATCCATCGAAGACCTCTTCGATCAACTGGCCGAACAGCGGCAAGTCCTGGTACGCGTGTCCTGCGTAGCGTCGAAGCACATCGGGCGTAACAAAGTAATTCTCGCCTTCGTAGCGATTCCAATGGGCAATGCGGAGCCCACCCTCATCGAAGTCCTCTCGCCCTCTGCCGTCGTTATCCAGGATCGCCAGTCCTTTCAGCCCTGGCGCAATTTCGCGCAGCGCGAAGAAGTGTTTTTGAGGAGTCATGCCAAAGCCGCTTTCCACTCGTGCAAGTTCGGAATCGAGGTCCGAATCCGGGAAGTTATCCTGCACGTAATAGACATTGACTCGCTCGTCCCAATCATCCGCCACCGGATGGCCCAAGCGATGCGCCAGCGCCCGAAGAATGTCCAGATCGGTTCCGCCCTCGACGTACAACACATAGCCACGCTGGCGAGCCCGAACGTAGTGTTCCGCGCCATAGTGCTTGAGTGCGTTGCGAATGTTCGCCTTGGCTGCGAGATCGTCCGCCTGCCCTCCCAACAATAACGTCAGATTACGGTCCAGTGCTTCGTGGAGTATGACCTCGGAATGAGTCACCAGAACAACCTGCGACTCGTTCTCTGCGGCAATCTCCCGGAGCAGCACATAAACTTGCTTCTGGCGCAAGATTTCAAGATGCGCGTCCGGTTCGTCGATCAACAGCACGCTACGCCGGTGGGAATATAGATAGGCGAAGATCAGGAGCATCTGCTGGAGGCCGCGCCCGGCAAGCGCAATGTCCAGATCATCCTTGACGTTGCTCTGGCGGTAGAACAGGTCGATCCCGCCGCGACTGGTTTCCTGGGGCTTGCCGATGCTTACGCTGAACAATCGTTGCATCAGGTCAGCGATCCGATTCCAGTCGTCCCGGTTTCGCCGCTCGACCATCAGGCTCAGATTGCGGAGCACCTGGGCCGTCTGCCCCTGCCCCAACAACACATCGATGCGGCCAGGCTGAAGGATGGGCTCCTCCGTATCCAGACCCGACATCGGATACAGCAGGTCGACTTTCAGACGCGCCGCGGTCTCGATAATCTCGGGTTGCTCCAGCGTTTCTTCACCCGGGGCGCAGTAAACCAGATCCTCACCCTGATTTCGAAACCTCATGGTCACCGGTGCTACCGTGTTCCCATGTAACACGCCGACCGTAACAGTCAACGGAATGTCCTTGTTTCCCTTGCGGACGTTAGTGTTATGCCAAAAGTAGCGCGTGCGCCGTACCGGGACCGACACGATGTTCAGCCGGTTCAATGATGTCGACGTGCGTTGTTTCGGCGGCGCCCTGCCTTTGACATCGTGCCAAGTCTTGATGGCCTGCGACCAGAGCGCGATCGCCTGTATGGCTGTCGTCTTTCCGCAATTGTTTGGACCGATGAGAACCGCCGGATGATCCAATTCGATGCGCTGCTTGTCGCCAAAGCGCTTGAAGTTCTCTATTTCCAAGTAGTGCAGCAGTCTCATGCCATGTTTTCCTTGCGTGCCGTCCCGCCACAGGTGTCGAGCCTGTCGCTACAGCACCTGAAAATTCGTTTGACCCAGAGACTCCCGCAAATTGTCTCACTGTTCCCTTGGCGCAACCCGCCGCCAAGGGTTGCCGCCTTCAGCATGCTACGCATTCAGCATCACCCCAACATAACTGTCCTTGTCATCTTCCTGAAAAAGGACGTTGCGCTTCTGCAATTCGCTTTTGTTCATGCCCCACAACCGTTGCATCGTCGCCGATGTCGTATTCGAAACGATGAACGATTGCAGGCATACGTCCGGGGCACCGAGGCGGCGCTCGATTTCTTTTATGGTCTCGTAGAACTGAATCTTCGGATCATTCGGCCCGAGATTCCGGATTCCCTTAGTATCCACAAAAATAACATCCTGCCGGTCGCCCTCAATCAACCACAAAATAAAGTCCGGGTGGAAATTGCCGGCTTCGAAGAACCCCACGCCGCGCCCCCTACTCAAGTTTCTTAGCAGATAGAGCTCACGGTTCCCAAAGAAATCCGCGTGCCCATCGTGAAAATCCTTTAGATCCTCCACGAACTGTTTTTCGCCCTTATTCAGCGGCGCAGGACTGATCTCCACGATTTTCGTGTCCAGATAGAGTAAAGGCTGGTACAGATGGCTCGCGAACCAGATTGCCTTCAAGCCTTGGAATTCCCAAGGGCCGAGATCGCCGCGCTTGATTGCAGCCTTCAATTCATTGAGTTTTGCGACGATTTCTTGTTCTGACCGGTCGATCAGAACACGATAGCCATCTTCCGGTGAGTCTTTCACTTGGAGAAAGTTAGAGTCATCATGCTCGAGGAACCGATATTCGAGGTGAGGCAGCTCCCACTCGCGCTTGCGGAAATTGTAGTAACGCTCCGTGTACTTCTTGAGCAGCGCGACAGCGATTTCCTCCCAAAGACGCACCTTCTCAAAGGTATCTCCGATCAGTTCCTCCGCAGGTATCTGCAAGAGGTACCAAGTCTGGTCACTCAGCAATTCCTCAATGCCTTGCCGTGTGATGTTGAGGTTGTACCAGCCGCGCTCAGTCTTGAAACGTTCCAACTCAAAGTAGATCCGATCGAGATCGAGAAAAGCCGTGTGGCGCGACCTCAGGTGCGTAGTGTGCGGCGCGGCATTGCTGTCACCGCCAACCACACCCGCTGATCGCATCGCCTGTATCTTGGGATACCAATTGAGTACAACCTGGTTCTTCTGGAGATACACAGTACGGGGGTCGCCGACGGGGTCTGGCGGCCCCAGGCTTGGCACCGGCGCGAGCATGCGGAAGGCGCTCCAGAACTCGGTTCTTACGCCGTTGATCGTCCGCTTGAGCCGAACAGTCCTCAACTTCTGCTTGCCGAGGCCCTTGATCACCGGCAGCAACAGCTCAATGCGGTCATCGTTGGCGGGCAGGCCCTCCTCGTTGAGGAAGTCTCGGAACTGCGCCATGTAGTTGGCCTGAATGCCGAAAATACCGAGCGTTTCCAGCACGCCGATGTGTTTGGGTCGCTTGACGCCCAGCGGAAGTGCCGTCTTGCCGCTGCGCTTAAGGCTTAGGTCATAGCCCTTGAGGCGCACGCCCCTCCCGAAGAGTTGGATGATTTGAGCACCCTCCCCCTTACCCACGTTCATCAGCCCCATCGTGGAAACGCGCCAGCTGCTCCAACCCTCAGTGAACTTCTTCGATCCGATCAACAGATTCACGGTTGAGTGCGGTTGATTGATCTTGTGGAACAGCGATCCCGCAAATTCGCGCTCCCCAGTGTCGAGGCCCTGCATACCACATAATTTCACCAATCTTGCATCGTCGCCCACGTTGATTACACCAAATGCGTCGTTCTCTGCACCCAGCCGGAGAGCCACTTCGCCAGTCGCGCCCTTAAGGTTTTCAACATAAAGCCGACCGCCACCAGGCGCATTGAATAGGGTAGCGAGCGTCTCATCAAATATCTGCGTCGGGGACAGTCCGCAAGTATTCAGATAAGCGAAACGCCCAGCGAACAGGTTTCTGCCGTCCGAAGCAACCAAACCCTGATTGAGCACTCGGCGTATACGCTGGATGCTGTCGGCGCGGTCGGATACGTATCGCGCGAGAAACTTTAGTATCTCGATGATATCCGAGGCGTCTTTCTTGGCCAGACCCTTGACAACCCGCCCTCCGACGAAGATCCACAGAGGCTTCTCAATGTTGAATGGCTGGAAGTCGCCGCCACTGTCCCAGTAGAGTCGCTGCTGCTGAAAGAAAGAAAGTAGGCAAGCCCCGAGATAAAGATCCAAGTGATTCTGTTGCGTCCCCTCATCCAGATTCAATATCTGGTAATCCTTGCCGAAACCGTCTCCATAAAAGTAGCGGTACGAGTAGTCGCACAATGTACTCTTGGCGTACAAATCAGTGAGCTTGGGATTGCCTTTTACTGCTTGACCGAATGTGGCGGAGTACTCGAAGGAGAATCCTTTCTCGCACAGCGCATTTCGAAAGCGCATCCATGAGCCCTCTTTTCCTGCGCTCGTTCCACGATGCCCTTCGTCCACAAGCACCAGATTGTTCCCCTCGAAGGCATCCACCGCAACTGTTGTGGGCCCCATATCGTCCTTTAGCCGGGTCACTTCGAGGATCTCCACGACCTGCCCGCTGAACAGACCGGGACTCTCCTTATTGAATTGCTCCGCATGAATGCCTACCGCCTCAAACTCACGGAGATGCTGTTGAGAGAGCCCTTCGTTGGGCGTAAGTAGAAGAATGCGATTCAACTCGCGCCAGCGACCGTGCCGCGTCAAGGCGTGTTGGTATTGCAGAATGTTGACGTGCATCAAGAGGGTTTTCCCGCTCCCAGTGGCCATCCAGAAGGCTAGCTTGTTGAGCTGCGGCCAAGCCTCAGCGTTTTCGTCGAAGGCTGGAATTTGATCTGCCGTAGGCATATCCGCGTTGTAGGCTGTCACCTGACCGTTCAGTCCCACGAGCAGCGCATCAGGGTCCCGGAAATAGCGATCTAGGTAGATCTCGCTGAAAAGCAGAGTCAGGTATTGGAAGTACTTCCAAATGATCGGTTCGTCGCCGCTGGTTACCCGCCGTTCGTTCAGGCGCTGCGTGTGCCTGACGATATTCTGGTCGTATTCCAGCAGAACGTCGTCAGGAAGTTCGGGGCGCAGGTCTGAGGGGAGATGCAAACCAAGTGCTTGGTGGAAGCGGTGAACATTGTTCTCATCCAGCCCTTCCAGCGCCTCGTCGCGCAGGTGCTCGGCCAGACCCTCGAATCGCTCCACGTTCAATAGAGACAGAATCCATTGGTTCAGTACTAGCTTTTGGGTGAATGGTGCCTGCGTCCTTTTCCTAGGCATCAGTTGCCCTCCGGCGACTCGCTAGACATGGGCGACACAAACCCATAAATGTCGATCGCCCTAAGTGGTTTCGAGATCGATAAATCAAGTTGGCTCGAAATAACCAGCATCAATACACCTCTCGCCCCTTGTGTTAGCGGACTGGGACCATCACGTACCTCCCGGCTCAAACATCAAGCGATGGAAGTCTTCCTCTATGAGCCGAACCCTCCACGTGCTGTTAGGGGGCTTAAGATTTTCGAGATTGTTGCTGCCGTTAATGTAGATGAGATCGAACTCGCTGTCCTTTGCCGAGTAGCCCTGCCGAATGAACCATTCGTCGAGCACTAGGTTGTCCCGCTCGAGTTCGCTGGTGAGCTTGCGCCAGATAACGTGCGTTTGGCGACCGTCGGGTAGCGTACCCGTGACTGTGCGGAACCAATACAGGCCGTCTGGCTCCTGCTTGAGGCCACCCTTCAGCCTTAGGCGCTCCTCAATGTCTCTCTCAAATAAGGCACCGAAGTTCTGTGGCGCGGCGATATGTCGAACCGTGAGGCCGATCAACCAGTTGAAAGTCTCCACCAAATCAACGTTGATCTCCCTACTCTCGTCCGAACCGGGCTTCTTGACCTTCATAATATACGCCGTAGGATCTGCAAAATCCTGCACATTGAGTAGCGATTGGCTGCCGCGCGTTTCGACATCAAGCATGTAACGCAAGATGTACTGCTCCTTGAGGCCATTCGCGCCTTGCGCTTCGGGGGCATCGAGTAGCTGTTGCTGCTTTAGATTGCGCTTGGATTTGATTTGGAGGTTGTTGAGCGTGTCCTCGTAGGATTCCAAGCGTAGAACCTTTATGATGCGAGGACTTCGCTTCGCTTCCTCTTGAGTAGCAAGGCGCTTGGGCTTACCCTCCTTCCACTCCGGCGCAAACGTGACCTTTTTAATGCGCGGCACCAGTGCCGAGTCGAAGTAGTCGCCCATCTCGACCAGAATAAACTTTCGCCGACCGCCGTCGCTACGATTAAGGTTAATGACGCCGTGAGCAGTAGTGCCTGAGCCAGCGAAATAGTCAAGCGCAATGTCCGCAGTCCCGAGGCGCGAGACTTTGAGTGAATGCCAGACGGTCCAGATTGACTTCGGGAATGAAAACCCCCTCCGCACCCCCAGGATATTCTTAAGTAACGTGCTGCCGTGCTCAGCGGCATTGAATTCAGCATCATTCCAAACTGTACGGTAGGACTCGTATCCCTTTGCGAGGTAAACTACCGGTGCTCCATCTCTACCTTCCCGAATCTGCAACTGCTCTGCGACGTTTTCAATTGACTGCCTTGCGTACCGCCACTTGCGCTCACGTTTGTCCGAAGAAGAGATCGGCCAAACTTCAATCGTTCCATCCTTTCGATGTGAAATAGCAGTATTCGGGTGCCAATCATCGGCAGGCACGTCTCCAAATCCCATGACACTGCCATTGCGCACAAATATAGGATAAAAGCAGTTTTTTCCGGTAGAGCGTTCCGACTCGCTTCCTGTCTTCATTAGCGGCTTTGACTTAGCATCACTTAACGCCTTCAATCCTAACGACAGCCCTCTTCGGTGTATAAAATACGCGAAATCGTTTGTGAACGAAAAGCCTGATCCTTGTATACCACGTGGATTATGTACGACGCTTACGCACACGCGTTCCTCTGCCGGGAACAGGCTGTTGAACAGCAGGCCGAGCCTTTCCTGTTCATTCTCATCAATCGCACAAACTAGCACTCCGTCTTCTTGCCTGAGTGCCATTGCCATTTGCAATCGATCGTTCATGAGTGATAACCAAGAAGAATGCTTGTAGGTGTTCTTGTAGAGAATCTCACTAGTCTTAGCATTATATGGAGGATCGATATAAACGCATTTCACTTGCGCTCGATATTTTGCTTGCATGAGTGAAAGTGCTTGAAAATTTTCACCGTGAAATAGCAGGCCATCAGTCTGTTGATCAACGTCGCCAATGGCCTCAAGTAAAGAGTGTGTGAAGGCCGAGCTGAAGTGCTGCGTATCCACGACGAGCGTCGGATTCGAACGCAGAAACTCGGGCGAGAGCCCATTGGAGTGGCCTAGCGCCGTGAGATCAGGTTCTATAAAGTGTTTCGCCCATTCCCTTTGCTGCGTCTCATTAGCGATGATTTCCGCGTAGAATACCTCCGGGATGCTGCCGACTGATACCAAGTATTGTGTGTTAACGATGAATTTCTTCTTTAACCACAATTTCTTCTGAAAATCCTCAAGCTGGGAGAGAAAGTCGATAATCTTACTTGCGATCCGCCGGATGGCCTTTATTTTGGAGAGATATTGCTCGACACGCGGCGCAGACTCATTCTCGACATCGTCCAGATGCATCACTTCATTTTTGATGTAGTAGTCTAGCTCTCGGCGGAGGAAAGTGCCGAGGTCCTTGTGTATAAAGTAGTCGAATGTGTTCCGCCCGACGTACTGCTTAAGATGCGCATCTAGCCGGCTGTAGGTAGCCAGTTCGCCACTTGACAGTACTTGTCGTTTTCTTAACTCGGCCATCCACTCTGCAAACTCGATGCCAGAAGTGGCTAGAATGCGTCGAGCTGTCAACGCGGTCAGATCTTGCTGAGTAGGAGGGGTTTTCTTTCCAGCACGTTCACTATCGGGCCAGTCGGTAAGCTCTGCCGCTCGATACTCGAACCGAATGACCAGTTCCTTACCCTGCTCGCCGTTCTCCTCAGCAATGAAATCATGGCCTAAGGCGCCGCCTGCCGCCAAAACGAAGACTCGATTCTTACCTTCGGCAGCCTTAATGTTGCCATGCTCACCTTCGGCAACATCCGTCAGCCGAAAATGTATGCGCATTAGATTACCGCCATCGTCCGGCCGCAGGCAAAACGTATAGTCGCGCAAGTACTCGGTAGTCTTGATGTAATACTGATCCTTGTTGGCCCAATGAAGAAAAACTTCCTCTCCCTCGTAAGGGACAGTGTATACACCGGGCTTGTATACGCGCTTGGCAATGAAGTCACCATCAGAGTAGTAGCGGCGGAAAAATTTAAACAAAATTTCATATACGTCAGTTTCCAGCGCGCTTACATCCACCGAATTTCTTTCGATCTGGGCGCGTAAGTCATTAACCCTTGGCGAGTCATCAGGGTTCAGTCCCGCTTCCTTGACACCCATGATCACCTTAGAAAGTTCCTTCTCTAGCTCTGCTTTATCGTCGACCGTATATTGCGCAAATGCCCTCTGCACCTGCGGTAGCAGATTGTTATCCAAAAATTCTGACACCTCGGTACTAATGGCGTGCAGGACACGATAGAGACCGAAGTCCAGTTCAATCTGGTCAATCTGAAATAGTTCTCGAAGCAGCGCTACTAGCTTGTCAAATTGCTGTACAGCACTGTTCACTGAAGTATCTGGTATGCTTTTATTCATTCCAACGAGTCACGCCTAAAATGTACGCGCCATATAGGCTGCGACTAGCGGAAGCATGTAATTTAGATTGCCAATCGTGCCTACATGACGTTGTGCCCTACCACCACACTCTACGGGCAGATACGTTTTCCAACGTTCAAGTACAAAATCTACTTCGTCTGCTGCGAATTGGTTAACGAATTCGGAAAGATGATTCTCCATTTCTACATCCTTGCTTAACTTGTAGGTATCCGGATCGGCGCCCTTCATCCGATTGAAATTCTCAGGATATACGAGAAAAAACTGTCGGAGACCAAAGAAATTACGATTGATGTGCCCCTGTAGATTGTGTTTTCCGAGAGCTCTTTCTCTTATTTCAGAGGCTCCTGAATTCGGCACATCGTCGAGCCAATTCAGGAAATCGTCGTAACTACCCAAATGAGACCGAGTACTGCGATTCGATTGTGGCAGTTGATCCGATTTGTATTTGTTTCGAGCTTTCGCTCGGCGCACTCTACGCTCATTCCTTTCCACATACTCTTGCAGTACGTCGATCTCTATCATTTTTGGTGCGCTTCGATATTCACATAGAGCCCTGCCGGTTTCCTTAAGTGCCTGTCGACCACGTAGGCGATATAGAATCTCATCCCCGCCTCCAAAGCCGCGAATCGTTAAATTAGCGCTGCCAATCAGAGCTGCTCGGCTTCCTACATACAGTTTTGCATGAGCTGTCGGTGCGGCATACAGTAGCGTTGATGCGCCCCGTTGCTGTTGTGCTTGCAAGAAAGACAATAGAGCATCAGGAGCGACCAATCCTCGCTTCCACTCCTCCGTTGAATTAAGATCCAATCGGCAAATAATTGTTACGGATTCGGCGTTGACGGCGAGGGAAGTCAAAGCCCGACTAGAATAAAACGCAGTCGCAAGTGTAATGGCGCCCCGATTCAGACCTATCATTTGTAGATGCTGAAGGACGGGACCAACAATAATGTGGTTCATCTTGCGCTTTTCCGAGATTTCGGCTTCACTTTGAGTATCTCCGGCACTGGTGACGTTTAAGCTTCAGAAGCTTCTTCTGAATCTCGTACTGCGCGGTAGGCGTCATCGCAGGGCGAACTTGACGACGCAGAGCGTCGGCTCGATGCAGGTTTGGGCCGCGAACCGGTTTGAACAGCATAAACTGCATCGCTGCGCTCAAGCGGCATTGACGTCACCATGCGGCTGAACTGAGCATCGTTGCCGGCGTTGGCTACCGTTTTTGTACCTTTGCACCCCTTCCATTCCGTATTCACTTAACACTCTTGCTAGCTAGACTGCCGTCAATTGTTCCACGCGCTCGGCCACTTCCCGCGCAACCCGCAGCATTGCGGCGACGAGTTGCTCGTCCACGTCCATCTCGCCCTCGTATTCCGCTAGGTTGCGTTTGCGGTGAGCCTGCTCCAACACGCGCCATTGTTCCGCGGGCAGGTTGACCGTGTGCTGCAGGCATTGAAATACAATGTAGCGTGATTCTGACCGATAACCCGAAAAACGCAACGCCGCCCGCGCAAGTGCGTGGGACGCGTTATAGGCGAGATCGAATCGACTCTCAAGACTCAGGTCCAGGCGGGACGCGTCGTCCAAGCGGAGTATGCCCGAACGCAATAGGCCGCGAGTTTCATCCTCTGAGGTCGTCTCGGCCGTCAGCTTGCCAATTCGAGCCAGGTTATCGAGGGGCGAACGGTCCATTTCCGTTCCCAATCAGGACGGTGTGCTCACCGGCGAGCACGCGGGTCAGGAACGCGTTGCCGGCGGACAGTCTGTCGGCAAATTCCACGCAGCCATACAAGGCAGGATTGATCGTCCGGTCTAGACGCGCTTCCACCGGTGCAAGCGCTGCATACAGTTCTTCCAGTGTTACCTCATCGGCAACCACAAGAAGATCGATGTCACTGGACGCCCTGTCCGTGCCCTTTGCCACCGATCCGTAAATCAGGGCCAAAGCAATCTTGTCGGAGCGCGCCTCCAGGGCATCCTGGATTGGTTGCACCGCAGCGACGGTCTTGAGCACCAGGCCGCAGAGTTCCTCGAATACAGGTGACCCGGCGTTCGCCTGATAGTGCTTCTGCTTGCCGACGCGGGTCACCGTGACCAGCCCGCTGGAAGCAAGGCGCTTGAGTTCGCGCTGCACGGCGCCGGAGCCGGAACCGGTGAGCCCAATAAGTTCGCTTGCAAAGAAGCTGCGTGATGGCTGGCCGAACAGCAACGATAGCACTCGCTGCTGGGTAGTCGTAAAGAGAGCGTCGGCGAGTCCGGTTGGCAAATCATTTGCCTTCGCAGACTTGCGGCGCGCCGATCGCGTGGTTGTTGCATTACCCATTATGGGCATAATAATGCCCATAATGGGTTAGGTGCAATGGCGCGAGAACCACCATCAGCGCAACGATGATCGTGGAGACGACGAATCAGGTTGCGCGATTGCGCAATCCAAGACGGTCGCTTCCATCCACTACGGCGACCCGTACGTGCTTCTGTCCACTGCCTCGCCGCGCAGGTAGACCGAGACGACCCGGCGGGTGTTGGTGATGTCCTCCAGGGGGGTCCGCATCGAGCACGATGAAGTCGGCGCTCTTGCCGGCCTCGATGGTGCCCATCTGGTCAAGGCCCACGGCGGCGGCGGAATTGCGGGTCGCGGCAACGATCACATCGGCCGGCGTCATGCCGGAAATGACCATGTCCTCCATCTCCACGTGGGGCGCCCACGGCGTGTTGCCGTCGGTGCCGCAGCGATTGAAAACTTCGGGCCAGCCATTTCTTGTTTCATTAGAATTCCCCTCATTTGGCTTATCTGCCGGATTGTACTCCTGCTGAAAAGCAGCCGCGAACACGAGCGCGCCCTCCCGATATCGACTGTCGCGACAGGGCGATACAGGCTGCCCGGGATCCGACCGCGGAACCCTGTTGCCGCCCGGGCTCGCCTGGGCGAAGGACCCGGCTCATGACAATCCCGGATGATCCGTCCACTGAACCTGCCATCGGGTTCGGTTCCCTGCACTCTCCGCCGCCGCATCCGCAATCCAGAGGTCGCCCACCGCAACGAGGGCATCCTCGCGGTACAGCAACGGAATCCGGGCCCTGAGCCACGGCGGTACGCCCGCCTCCTGCAGCCATTTCTTGAGCGGTCGGGAGTGTGGCCGCCCCATCGGCCTGAAGCGCTCGCCCCCCTCGCGAAAGCGGACGCTGAAACCCTCCTCCGCCCAGTTCTCGGGCAACCCCTGCCCGGAGCCGGATACCAATCTGATACTGCCCTCGGGCCCGCTCCACGGCCGGGCCAGACTGACCTCACCGGAATACCCCGGCGGAGATGCGGCCGGCAGCGGTTCAAGCAGGTAAAGGCGGTCCCGGTAGACTCGCGCCTCCCCGCCCGGCCACCGGACTCGCGTTCCGGCGTCGCGGCGGCGAACCCCGAGGGCCCTGATCAGCTCTTTCATCTGCCGGGCATCCGGCATCGGAAGTCCGAGCCGGACGATGGAATGGCGCAGCACGTTTCGCCGCCGGACCGGGGACAGGTCGCGCAGTACAGCGCAATCGATCCGGTCCGGATCGCCCGGGGCGTCCGCCAGGGCGGCTTCGTCCAGGATGTGCTGGGCTTCGGACATCTGGCTCGCGGCCCGGCCGACCGTCCGCGCCGCCGCGGGCCAGCGCTCCGTGAGCCGCGGGATCAACTCCGCGCGAACGTAGTTGCGATCGAACCGCGTATCCCGGTTGGACGGATCCTCGATCCATTCCAGGCCCGAGTCCCTTGCCGCAGCCAGGATTTCAGCCCTGGATACCCCGAGCAACGGCCGGGCCAGGAACCCGGCGCCAAAAGGCTGCAATGGAGCGATGCCGCGCAACCCCTTCACGCCGGTGCCCCGCAGCAGCCGCAACAGCACGGTTTCAAGCTGATCGTCGGCATGGTGGGCCGTCAACAGTACCTCTCCGGGCGCAAGGAGTTGCTCCAGAGCACGGTACCGCACCGCCCGCGCCTGAGCTTCGATACTCTCCCCGGGGGCCGGCTCCACCGGACATCGCAGGTTCCCGTAACCGGCGCCAAGGGACGCCGCCGCAGCCCTGCAATGCCCTTCCCAATCCTTCGAATCCGGATGCAGGCCGTGATCGATGTGCAGCGCGCGCACCTCGGGACGAGGCGTCAACCGGCAGATCGCCGCCAACAGGACAGTGGAGTCCAGTCCCCCGCTGAAGGCAACCGCGAACTTCCGCCGCGAGCCCGGCAACTCGGCCAGGCTCCCGCCGAGGCTGTCCAGGAGTCGTTCCATTGCATTGCCCGCCGATGGGCCGTCTTTGGCCAGGCGGTCTTCCGCCCCATGCAGGGGGACTCTTGCCACGGGCCGCTAGCCTTCCTTGTACATTCCGTAGCCGGCGAGACGGCTGCGCCTCTTCGCGATCAGTTCGTCGGTGGAGAGAACCTGCAGATCGTTGAGCGCCTGCAGCAGGGCATTCTTGACCACCTCCGCGGTGGACTGGTAGTTCCGGTGGGCGCCGCCCAGCGGTTCGGGAACCACCTCGTCGATCAGCCCGAGCTTCTGCAACCGCTCGGCGGTGATGCCCATGGCTTCCGCCGCCGCCGCCGCCTTTTCGGTGTTCTTCCATAGTATGGACGCGCAGCCTTCCGGCGAGATCACCGAGTAGATCCCGTACTGAAGCATGAGAATGCGATCCGCCACGCCGATGGCCAACGCGCCGCCGGAGCCGCCCTCGCCGATGACGATACTCACGATGGGCACTTCCAGGCTCGCCATGATCAGCAGGTTGCGGGCGATCGCCTCGCTCTGGCCGCGTTCTTCCGCGCCCACACCCGGATAGGCCCCCGGGGTATCGATAAAGGTCACCACCGGGGTATCGAACTTCTCGGCCAAGCGCATCAGCCTCAGCGCCTTGCGATAGCCTTCCGGGCTGGCCATGCCGTAGTTCCGCCGAATCCGCTCCCTGGTATCGCGGCCCTTCTGGTGACCGATGACCATCACCGGCTGGCCTTCCAGTCGCGCGAGCCCGCCGACCAGCGATTGATCGTCGGCATACATCCGGTCCCCGTGCAGTTCCTGAAAGTCCGAGAAACAGCGCGGGATGTAATCCAGCGTATACGGCCGCTGGGGATGCCGGGCGAGGCTGGCGATCTGCCACGACGACAGGTTGGAGAAGATACGGCGGGTCAGCGCCTCGCTCCGGCGCCGCAGCCGGGCAATCTCCTCGGTGATGTTGAACTCCGAGTCATCCCCGACGAACTTCAGCTCATCGATCTTCGCCTCCAGTTCGGCGATGGGCTGTTCGAAGTCCAGGAAGTTCAGGTCCATTGGCGGACCATACCTGCAAGGCAAGAATCCTGACAAGTCGGACGGGACAATGAATATCCGACCCTGGATTGCCGCCAGGATGCACGCATGGTCCGTCGGGACACTGCTTCGCGGCGACGCGCGACCGCCGGTCAGACCGGATGCGTGGGGTAGTGAATGGAGAAGCCGTTTTCCCCGAGCAGGACGCCGAGTCGCTCGCGCAGATCGCGACTGGCGCGTACCGCCCAGCGCTCCCCCAGAATCAATCGTGACGTTGCTTCTGAACCCCTGTACCGGATACAGACCTCGCACTTGCCGTAGGCAAACGGCCTCAACGCCTCTTCCAGGGAATGGACGAACTCGCCCCCGGGGACACCCTCCGGCCAATGGATCGTCAGACGGATGGCATTCCGCTCGATCGTTTCATCAACCGAACCGAGCGTCCGCGCCGTCAGCCGCCAGTCGTTGAGGAAATCGTCGAAGCGGAGGTGACCTGCCGCGACCAGCATCTCGTCCTTGTCGACCAGATGCCGAAACCGGTTGAATACTTCCTCGAACAGCGTGACTTCCAACCGTCCGGTGCGATCCTCCATCAGCATGGAGAACCTGCCGCCGCGGCGTCGGACCTCCGTTGCCACCAGACCGGCGACCGTGACCTCGCCCGGTATGGCTCCACTGCCGTTGCCGGAGGCGGCTTCGGTCAACTTGCCGATGGTTCCATGCGTGAAATGACGGCAATGCTCCGCATACTCGTCAAACGGATGCCCGCTGAGATAGAGGCCCAGACTCTCCCGTTCGCCTCTGAGCCGCTCCCGCGCGCTCCATTCCCGAACCGGATCGCGCAACTCCTCGATGTCGCCCTGTGAACCGGGTTCGGCGAACAGGGCGCCCTGTCCCGCGGATCTCGACTGTGCCGAATGCGCCGCAAGCTTGAGGGCATCGGGCACGGCTTCCATGAGGGTGGCCCGATTCGGACCGAATTCGTCCAGCGTGCCGGAACGCACGAACGCCTCCAGCACGCGGCGGTTGAGCCGCTGCTGGTCCATTCGGCAACAGAGGTCGAGCAGGCCGGTGAAAGGGCCGTTGCGCTCCCGCTCCTCAACCAGGTTGTCCACCGCGCTGCGGCCGACTCCCTTGATGGCGCCGAGCCCGTATGCAATGGCGCGCTCGCCAGCGACGAATTCGTATCGCGACCGATTGATGCCCGGTCCCTGCAATTCGATTCCGAACCGCTCGCAGTCCTCTTTCAGGGTCACCAGCTTGTCGGTGTGATCCATGTCGGTGGTCAGCACGGCCGCCAGGAAATGCGCAGGGTGACGGGCCTTGAGCCACGCCGTCTGGTACGCGATCAGCGCGTACGCGGCCGAGTGCGACTTGTTGAAGCCGTAGCCGGCGAAATGTTCCATCAGATCGAAGAGATTCTTGGCAACTCCGGCTTCGACGCCGTGATTGTCCGCTCCTGCCATGAAGACGCCGCGTTGCTGGTCCATCTCCTCGGGCTTCTTCTTGCCCATGGCGCGGCGCAACAGGTCCGCGCCGCCCAGGGAGTAACCGGCAATGGTCTGGGCGATCTGCATCACCTGCTCCTGGTACAGGATCACCCCGTAGGTGGGCTCCAGAATCGGCTTGAGCTTCGGATGAAAGTAGTCCACGGGCGCCGCGTCGGTGCCGTGCTTGCGGTTGATGAAATCGTCCACCATCCCGGATTGCAGGGGTCCCGGCCTGAACAGCGCCAGCACCGCCACCAGGTCGTCGAACCGGTCCGGCTGCAGCCGCCTGATCAGGTCGCGCATGCCCCGCGACTCGAGCTGGAACACGCCGGTGGTCCGGCACCGCCGCAGCAACTCGTACGTGGCCGGATCGCCCATGGGAATCTGCGCGGGGCCGAGGGGGTCGAGACCGTCCGCCTTGCGCTGCCGATTGATCGACATCAGTGCGCGATCGATGATGGTCAGGGTCCGCAACCCCAGGAAGTCGAACTTGACCAGTCCCATGGCCTCGACATCGTCCTTGTCCAGTTGGCTCAGCGAACTGCCGTCCGGTTCCACGTACAGGGGCATGAACTCGGTGAGGGGTCTGGGCGCGATCACCACCCCGCCGGCGTGGGTGCCGGCATTGCGCGCGATCCCTTCGAGTTTCCCGGCCAGGTCGATGAGTTCCCTGACCTCGGCATCGTCATCGTAAAGTGATCTGAGTTCTTCGTCCTTCAGGGCCTGTTCCAGGGTTATACCCAATTCAAACGGAATCAGCTTGGCAATGCGGTCCACGTAGCCGAAGGGCTTGCCCAGCGCACGGCCGACATCCCGGACAACGGCCCTGGCGGCCATGGTGCCGAAGGTGATGATCTGCGAAACCCGATCCTGGCCGTAGCGGTCGGCGACGTAGCCGATCACGTCGTCGCGGCCGTCGATGCAGAAGTCGATGTCGAAATCCGGCATGGAAACGCGCTCCGGATTCAGGAATCGCTCGAACAGCAGATCGTGTTCCAGGGGATCGAGATCGGTGATGCCCAGGGCAAAGGCGACCAGCGATCCCGCGCCGGACCCGCGGCCGGGGCCCACCGGGATCTGCTTCTCGCGCGCCCAACCGCAGAAATCCGCAACGATCAGGAAGTAGCCCTCGAACTCCATCTCGCAGATGACATCCAGTTCGCTTTCCAGCCTCGCCTCGTAGTCCGAGAACGGGATCGACCCGTTTCCCTTCGGCGACACGCCGCGCTTGCCGAGCCCGCGAAGCGTCATCTCCCTCAGGTAGTCCGCCGGCAGGCGTTCGGACGGCACCTTGAAATCGGGCAGGCAGGGTCGGCCCAGTTCCAGTTCGAAGCTGCAGCGCCGGGCGATCTCCACGCTGTTGGACAGCGCTTCGGGCAGGTCGCCGAACAGTTCTTCCATTTCGGCGGGCGACTTGAGGTACTGGTGCTCCGTATAGTCCCGGGGCCGGCGGGCATCGTTCAGCGTCTTGCCCTGCTGGATGCACACCCGTACTTCATGCGCCTCGAAGTCGTTGGGCTCATCTTCCCGGTTATTGTCCGGACTTAGGAAACGAACCGGATTGGTGGCAACCACCGGAGCCTCCCGTGATGCGGCGAGCCGAACGGCTTCCTCCAGGTAGCCGCCCTCCTCGGGCCACCCCACGCGGTGCAACTCCAGGTAGAAGCGTTGCGGGAACCGGTTCAGCCACTCGTCGAGGACAGCGGCGGCCCGTTCCGGCCGGGTCCCGAGGAGCGTCCTGCCAATCTCGCCGTGCTGGCCTCCGGAAAGCGCGATCAGGCCGCGTACGGAGTCCGTCTCCAGCCAGCGCTTGAGCACGAGCGCCTCGCCCCGGCCCTGCCTGCGAGAGTACGCCCGACTCAACAGGCGGCTCAGGTTGCGGAAACCGGCCGCATTGGCGCAGAGCAGCGTCAGGCGGGCCGGAACCGCGTCCCGCGGCGTCTCGGCGACCCGGATATCGGCGCCGATCAGGGGCTTGAGGCCCTGTCCGATGGCTGCCTTGTAGAACTTCACCATGGCGAAGACATTCATGTGGTCGGTCAGCGCCACCGCGGGCATGCCTTTCTGACGCACCGTATGGGCCAGTTCCGGGACGCGCACGATCCCGTCCACGAGGGAATACTCGCTGTGAACCGAAAGGTGGACGAATCGACTCATGCCGTGCGTATCATCGCGGCCCGCTCGCCGGCATCACCGACCCGAACGGCCCTGGTCGGCGTGGCGAACGGGCGCGAAAGTCCGCCGATGAATGGCGCAGGGGCCGATCCTGGTCAGCGCGGCCAGATGCGCCGGGGTGGGGTACCCCTTGTTGGTGTCGAAACCGTAGCCCGGATACCGGAGGTGCCAGAGGCCCATGAGCCGGTCGCGATAGACCTTGGCGAGGATGGAGGCGGCGCTGATGGCGGGCACGAGGCGATCGCCGCCCACCACTGCCTGAACCGCGGGCCCGCCGCCGTTGAAGCGGGGCGCCCGATTGCCATCCACCTGAACGAGATCCGGATGGATCGGCAGTCCGCGCACAGCCCGTTCCATGGCACGGAGAGAAGCCTGCAGGATGTTCACATCATCGATTTCCCGTGGCGCCGCCAGGGCCACCGCGAACGCCCGGGCGCGCCGGCGGATCGTTTTCGCCAGCCGCCTGCGTCTGGCGTGACTCAACAGTTTGGAGTCCCTGAGACCCGTGATCGGACGATCGGGGTGAAGGACGACCGCGGCCGCCACCACCGGTCCCGCGAGACACCCGCGGCCGGCTTCGTCCACACCGGCCACCGCACCCGTTCCACCGGACATCAACCGCTCCATGGATCAGGACGACCTCGATTTCAGCAGTTCCACAACGGCACTCGCCGCCCGTTCGCTGGCGTTGCGGCGCAACCGCTCGTGGACCGACCGAAAAACTTCATACCAGCCGCTATCCTCGCCCTGTCCGTGCGCGGCGTCAAGGTACGATTCGAGTGCCGGACCGAGCATGTCGGCGCGCACGTCCGACTGCAGGAATTCCGGTACGATGCCCCTGCCCGCCAGCAGATTCGGCAGGGCAAAATGTTCCAGCCGGCGAAACCCCAGGAGCCTCACCAGCCGGTGCGTGACGGCGGAAACGATGTAGGCAACCACCATGGGGCGCTTGGTCAGCATCGTTTCGAGGCTGGCGGTTCCGGACGCGGTGAGGACCACGTCCGCGGCCGCCATCACCTGGCGCGCCCGGCAGACATGGACATCCGGGGGCGGGTCGGGGCGGCTCGCGCGAACCTTTTGCCGGAACAGGTCGGCGGTGCTCTCGTTGGCCAGTCCGGCGGTCACCTGAAGCCCGGGACGCCTGGCGCGCATCCACGCCGCCGTTTCCAGGAACGGCCCTGCCAGCCGCGCGACCTCGGTGCGCCGGCTGCCGGGCAGCAGCGCCAGAACCGGGTTTTCGGCATCGAGTCCCAGGGCGGCCCTGGCTTCCTCCGCCGGGTTGTCCATCGGCACTTCGTCGGCCAGAGGATGGCCGACGAACCGGGCGGCGACACCGTGGGCCTCGTAGAACTCCGTCTCGAAGGGCAGCAGGCAGAGCACCCGATCCGCGGACTTGCGAATGCTCGCCACCCGGGACTGCCGCCAGGCCCAGACCTGGGGGCTGACGTACTGAACGGTCGGTATGCCGGCGCGTTTCAGCGCGGACGCCAGGGGCAGGTTGAAATCGGGCGAGTCGATGCCCACGAAGACGTCCAGATCGGCGGCCAGGAACCGGCGCAGCAGGTTCCGGCGAAACGCGATCAGGCGCGGCAGGTGCCGCAGGACTTCGGCCAGCCCCATGACCGACAACTCTTCGGCGTGACTCCAGGGCTCGCATCCGGCGGCAATCATGCGAGGTCCCGCAACCCCCATGAAGCGCGCCCCGGGCACGCGGCCGCGTATGGCGTCGATCAGCCCGCCGCCCAGCGTGTCGCCGGAGGCCTCGCCCGCCACCAACCCGATTCGCGGCGCGCCTGTCACGTGCTTCTAGCGAATGAGCCCACGGGAACTCCGGGTGATGGAATCCAGCAGAATGCGAATTTCTTCCTGCGATTCGGCTCGCCCGCGAAGATTGTCCAGCGCTTCCTCCAGCTTGAGTCCCTGGCGGTAGATCGTCCTGTAGGCCTCGCGGATGCGGCCGATCCGGGTCGAACCGAAGCCGCGCCGCCGCAGTCCCTCGGCATTGATGCCGCGGGGTACGGCCGGACGGCCTGCCGCCGTCACGTAGGCGGGAATATCCTTGGTCACGGCGGTGAAGATGCCGGTCAGCGCGTGGGCGCCGATGCGGCAGTACTGGTGCACCGCCGTGAAGCCGCCGAGCACTGCCCAGTCCCCCACGTGAACGTGTCCGGCCAGGGTCGTGTTGTTGGCCAGGACGGTCTGGTTGCCGACCACGCAGTCGTGGGCGATGTGGACATAGGCCATGATCCAGTTGTCGTGCCCCACCCGGGTCCTGCCGGTGTCCTGGGCCGTACCGCGATTGATCGTGCAGTATTCCCGGATGGTGTTGCGGTCGCCGATGACCAGTTCCGTGACCTCGCCGGCGTATTTCTTGTCCTGGGGATCGTCGCCGATGGACGCGAACTGGAAGATGCGATTGTCCTCGCCGATGACACAGGGGCCCTTCACCACGACATGGGATTCGATTCGCGTACCCGGGCCGATCTCCACATCCGGCCCGACGATGCTGTAGGGGCCCACCGACACGTCCCGGTGCAGACGCGCCCGGCCGGATACCACGGCGCGCGAATCGATCACCGCGCCAGCCCCGGCGTCTGCAGGAATTCGGAACTCGCCACCGGTGTCCCGTCCACCTCGGCCACGGCATCGAAGCGCCAGAAGTTCCGCCGGCGCGAGGTCAGGGTCACGGTGACGACCAGCCGGTCGCCCGGCCGCACGGGCTGCCGGAATCGTGTCTTTTCCACGGTCGCCAGGTAGAGCGTGAAGTCGCGCTCTTCCGGCGGCACGCTCTCCCAGATGAGCACGCCCCCCGCCTGCGCCATGGTTTCCACGATCAGTACGCCCGGCATCACCGGGTGACCGGGGAAATGACCCGGGAAATACGGCTCGTTGAACGAAACGTTCTTGACGGCTGAAATGGATTCGCCGGGCGTGCAGCGCAGGATGCCGTCGAGCAACAGGAACGGATAGCGATGCGGGATTCGCTCCATGATGCCTTCCACATCGATGCGATAGCGCTCAGTCACCGCCCGTTCTCCGTCCCGGCTTCGTTCTCGCCCGCAGCTGCCGCACGGTCTCGTCCAGTGTCCTGAAGCGGGCCGCGTTCCGGCGCCAGAGGCCGGCTTCCTCGGCGCCCAGCGTCCCCGAATACGTGCCCGGCTCGGTGACCGACCTGAGCACCGCCGTGCGAAAGGTGAACACCGCGTCGTCGCAGATGGTCAGGTGCCCGACCACGACGACGGCGCCGCCGAACAGGCATCTCGCGCCCACGCGGGTGCTGCCGGCCACGCCCGAGAACGCGGACATGACCGTGTGCGCGCCGATACGGACGTTATGGGCGATCTGCACCTGGTTGTCCATCTTCACGCCGTCTTCGATTACGGTGTCCTCGACGGCGCCGCGATCCACCGTGGTATTGGCTCCGATTTCCACATCGTCGCCAATGACCGCGCCACCGAGCTGGGGCACCTTGATCCACTCCGGGTCTTCCCGGGCGAACCCGAACCCGTCGCTGCCGACCACCGCGCCGGAGTGAAGCAGGCAGCGTTTGCCGATCCTTATTCCGTCCATCAGCACCACCCGCGGCGCCAAGCGCGTTCCGTCGCCGATGGTCACTCCGGGACCCACCACGGAACCCTCGCCGATCACCACCGACTCGCCCAGCACCGCTCCGCGGGCGACCGCCGCCTGTGCGCATACCTGGGCCGATCCGGGAACCGCAGCATCGTTGTCGACGCTGGCAGACGGATGGATTCCCGGTTCCGCCACCCGCGGCGGGTGCAGAAACCGCGCCACGCGCGCGTAGACGGCATACGGGTTGGCGGAGATCAGCGCGGGCACGGGGCACTCCGCGGCGAAACGTTTTTCCAGGATCACCGCGCCGGCACGCGTTGTCGCCAGGTGACGCCGGTAGGACGGGTTGGCCAGGAAGCTGATCGACTTGCCGGTCGCGCCGGTCAATGTCCCGACACCATGGACCCGCCGACCCTGGTTGCCGTGCACCGCGCAGTGAAACCGTTCCGCGAGTTCAGCGAGCGTCGCGGCGCGCCGGGGGGGGGCGCCGGATTGATCCGCCGCGGGAGCTATTCAGCCGCTCCCGTGTCCTCGGCGGCGAAGTCGGCTTCCAGCCTGCGCAACACTTCCTCGGTTATGTCCACGGCGCTGCCGTGGTAGAGCGGATTGGCGACCACCAGATCGTAGCCGGCGGCGCGGGAATAGATCTGAACTTCCTGAATCAGGGCTTCCTGCACCCGGGTCAGTTCAGCGTTGCGCCGAATGTCCATGTCCTCGATGAAAGCGGTTTGCTCGCGCTGCATGTCGCGCTGTTCGGCTGTGATCTCGCGTTCGAGATTCAGGCGTTCCGTCTCGCCCATGATCGCGCTGTCGCGCTGGTAGGTTTCCTGCTTCTCCTGCAGCGAGCGCTGCAGCGCGGCGATCTCGCGCTGGCGCGGCGCGAACTCCTCCTGCAGGGCTTCCGTCGCCAGGCGAGCCTGCGGCGACTGATCGATCAGCCGGCCGAAATCCACGGCGCCGATCCGGAGCCCCTCCGTCTGCGCGATGGCTGACGCGCCTGTCAATAGCGCGGCGAACAGCAAGCCAACCCGAATTCTTGCAAACGATGTCATCCTGAACCTCATGAATTCTCCGTTAGAACGCGTTGCCGACCGTGAACTGGAATTCCTCCGTGCGGTCGCCCCAGTGCCGGTCCGTCTCCTCGTCGGCATTGAGGGGCAATCCGTAGCTGAATCTCAACAACCCCAGCGGCGCCAGCCATTCTACCGCCAATCCGACGGAATGTTTCAGCCGTTCCGCATCGAAATCGTGGCTGACCGGATCCCCCAGGCGATCGAAGAAGCTCACGCCGCCCGTGTGAAACACGTTGCCGACGTCGTAGAACAGCGCGGCGCGGGCCGACGACGCGAACCGCTCCGGCAGCGGAAAGACCAGTTCGAACTGGTTGGCGACCAACAGGTTGCCGCCGTGGGGATTGGACAGCGAATCCCGCGGGCCGAGCCAGCTTTCCCGGTAGCCGCGGACAGTGCCCGGGCCGCCGCCGTAGAAATAGCGGTACGGCGGCAGCGCCTGCGTTTCCTCCCCGTAGGGCTCGCCCAGCGCCAGCTCCGAGTTGAGCTTGAGCATCCAGGCGCCGAACAGCGGGATGTACTGGGTGTAGTCCAGCGAGCCGATGTAGTACTCCACCTCGCTGCCGGGAATCGAAGCGCTCAGGTTCGCGGCCAGGCGCAGCCCCCGGGTGGGGAAGATCACGCGATTGCGGGAGTCGAACGACCAGCCCAGGGCGACGTCGAGGGTTTCAACCGTCGTGCCGAAAAACTGCCCCCCGTCGATGGCGAAGGACTCGCCGTGGTTGCGGACCCATTCGGCGGCCTGCTGCGAACTGTAAAGGCCGGTCACCATCTGGGCCTGGGAGGCGGAGAGCCCGAAGCGCAGGTACTGCATCTCGGTCACCGGATACGACCAGTCGGCGCCGGCGGTGATGGTTTCCGTCGAGAAGTCCGACGTGGCCGAAGTGAACTGCCTGATGTCCCGGTAGGAGAGCGACAGGGTGCGCGACAGCCCGTCGATGGTCCGATACGGGTCGGTGAAATTCAGACTGTAGACCTTGAAGAACTCGCCGCCGCTCAGGTCCACCCCGACACGGTTGCCGGTGCCCATGAAATTGGAATGGACGAAGTTGCCGTTGAGCTGAAGCCCGTAGTACTCGGAATAGCCGATGCCGCCGCCGAATTGTCCGGGCAGGCCCTCCTCGACCTGGAAATCGATGTCCACCTGGTCCGGCGAGCCGGGCACGGGGACCGTCTCGAATTCCACCGACTCGATGTAGGGCAGGCGCTGCAGGCGAATCTGCGACCGCTCCAGCGCCGCGCTGGAGAGATAGGCCCCCTCCAGTTGGCGCATTTCGCGGCGAAACACCTCGTCGTTGATGCTGTCGGCGCCGTTGAAACTGATACGGCGCACATAGACGCGGTTCCTGGGGTCCACAAAGAAGGTGATGGAAACTTCCCTGGTCTCCTCGTCCAGTTCGGGCACGGCCTGAACCTGGGCGAATCCATACCCGTCCTGGCCCAGCCGCGCCGTCAGGTACTGTTCGCTGAGCGCGATCACCTGCTGGGAGAACAGTTGTCCGGGCTGGGCGTAGATCAGCCGCCTGAGCTCCTGCTCGGGCACCACCAGGTCGCCGGCCAACTGGACGTCGGAAATGGTGTAACGGTCGCCCTCGGAGACATTGACGGTGATGAAGATGTCCTGCTTGTCCGGCGATATGGCGACCTGGATGCTCTCCACGCGGAAATCCGCAAAGCCGCGGTCCATGTAGAACGAGCGCAGCGATTCGAGGTCGCCCTCCAGCGCCTCCTTGGAATAGCGGTCGTCATTCCTGATGAAGGACAGCCAGTTGCCCGTACTGAGTTCGAACTCGCCGATGATCTCCCTGTCGGAAAAACTGGTATTGCCCACGACATTGATCTGGCGGATCCTGGAGCGGGCGCCCTCCTCGATCTCGATACCCACCCGGACGCGGTTGTCGCCGATATCCTCGATGGGCGTTTCCACGCTGACGCCGTAGCGCCCCCGGCTGTAGTACTGCTCGTACAGGAACTGCTGAACCTCCTCGAGCACCGACCGGTCGAAGACCTTGCCGCGCGTCAACCCGACCTGGCGCAGCGACTCCTCCAGATCCTCCGTCTTGATCTCGTCGTTCCCCTCGATGGTGAACTCCTCGATGGACGGCCGCTCGAGCACCGCGATGACCAGCGTATCGGCGTCCCGGCGGAATTCGACATCCTGGAAGAACCCCGTCGAGTACAACGCCCGGATGGACTCCTGAACACGCTGGTCCGTGACGGTGTCGCCGATATTCAGGGGGAGGTAGTTGTAGATGGTGCCGGTGGAAATCCGTTGCGCGCCCTCCACCTGGAAGTTGCGCACCACCCATGGGTCGAATCCCTGGGAATGTGCGCAATCGAGCGCCAGCGCCAACACGGCGACAGCGCCCGTTCGCAGTGCCGTTCCCAATCCGGAGACGTTCAACTCATTCATCAGCCGAAAATCCTCGCCAGGTCATTATAGAAGGCAAAGCTCATCAACACGAAGAGCATGGCCAGGCCCACTTGCTGGCCGACCAGCATGGAGCGCTCCGACAACGGCGATCCCTTTACCCATTCGACCACCTGGTAGACGATCTGACCGCCGTCCAGCAGCGGCACCGGCAACAGGTTCAGAATACCCAGGCTGATGCTGACGATGGCCAGAAAGCTCAGAATCGCGGCCGGTCCGGCGCGGGCGCTGTCGCCGGCGAAAGCGGCGATCGTCAGGGGGCCGCTGATGTTGCGCACCGAGACGTCGCCCACCACCATGCGCCCGAGCATTCGCAGCGTGAGCGCGCTCATTTCCCAGGTCCTGGCGATGCCCCGGGGAATCGATTCGAGCGCGCCGTAGCGCTGCTCCACGTAGTTGCCGGCGCCGGCGCCGATGCGGCCGACCGCCTGCCCGTCCTGCTCCACGTTGCCGATGGCCAACGTCAATCTGCGCTCCCGCCCGTCGCGCTGAACGATCACCGACACCGTCTCGTCCGGGCGGGCGCGAATGAACTCGACCCAGGTCGCCCAGTTGTCCATGGGTTCCCCGCCCGCTTGCAGCAACCTGTCTCCCGGAAGCAAACCGGCGCGTTCCGCCGGGCCGCCCGGTGTCAACTCGCCGATCACCGGGGGCAGCGCTCCGGGGGTAAATCCCAATCCATCCCACAGGGACTCCGGTTCGGTCAGTTCCGCTTCCCGCCCGCGCACGTCCAGTTCCACCGACCTGGACCGGCCGTCCGCGCCTTCCACGGTCATGTCGATGCGCCCGTCGCGCAGCAATTCATCGAGAATCGCAAGCGTGGCGGCCTCCCAGGTGGGGGTGGGCTGATCGCCGACGGCCAGAATTTCGTCGTATTCGGCCAGCCCTGCTTCGGCCGCCGTGGAACCCGGCGCAATGTCGCCGACGAACGCCTTCAGGCTGGGCACGCCGGTGACGAACATGAGCCAGTAGGCCATGATGGCGAACACGAAGTTGAACCCCGGGCCGGCGGCGAGTACGGCGATGCGGTGCGGGATCGGGCGGCGGTTGAAGGCCATGTGCCGCTCGGCGGCCGGGACGGGGCCTTCGCGCTCGTCCAGCAGTTTCACGTATCCGCCCAGCGGGATGTTGGAGATCCAGTACTCTGTCGGCGCCGGGGCCGGTGTCCCCGCAACGGCGGCGGCGGCGGGCGCGCGCCCCTGCCAGCGATACAGCGGCTTGCCGAATCCGACCGAGAATCGCAGGACCTTGAACCCGAGTGCGCGCGCCACGGCGAAGTGCCCGTATTCGTGGAACGACACGAGAATGCCGATGGTGACGATAAACGCCGCAATCGCAAGAATCACATCGATCATCCGCCATTCACTCCCGGTCGGTCCGCCCTGGCCAGTGCCGGACGAACAACGCGCGCCAGCACGCTTATTCTACCCACCCTGCCCCGGCTACCCAAGATGGCGCTCTGCAAAGTTCAGACCATTCCGGTCGCCGTGGGTTCAGATTCATTCATCCCATGTAGCCCGCCGCAACGAGCCCGAGGAAAAAAATGGGTGCGGCGGCGACCAGACCGTCGATTCGATCCAGTATCCCCCCGTGTCCGGGAAGCCACCAGCCGCTGTCCTTCACACTGACGTTGCGCTTGAGCATGCTCACCGTGAGGTCTCCTACGACGGATACAAGCGCGGCAGCCACGCCGATGACCACAAACGTCCCGGCGGGCAGATCGAGCAGCAGGCCGGCGGAGAACGCGAACAGCGTCGCCAGCGCCATACCGCCGATCAGACCCTCCCAGGTCTTGGCCGGGCTCACTCGAGGCGCGAGTTTGACTCGCCCCCAGTTTCCTCCGACGAAGTGGCCGCCCACATCCGCCGCCCATACGATCAGCATGATGCTGAGGGTGAGGCTGGGTCCCTGCACCGCGTTCGCGTGCAGGTGGGTCAGCAAAAACCACGCGGGCAGCAGGGCCAGGGGCCCGGTGGCGCCGACCAGGTACAACGGTATGCGTTGCGGGCGGATGCGCAGGGTCAGCGCCGCAAGTCCCCACCAGCAGACCGCGACGGCCATGATGGTGTTCGCCGTCCAGCCCCGGTCCAGCCCCCACCTGGCCAGGCCCAGCATCAACAGGGCGAAGGCCGAGAGATAGACCCAGCGCGCGGCGCCGTGAAGGCGCGTCAGCCCGGCCCACTCCCATACGCCCCCCAGGCAGAACAGTCCGATGACCCAGGCCACGGCCCATGTGGGAAAGTAGAGCACGGTCACCGTCATGCCGCCGGCGAGCACGAGCGCGGTGATGACGCGCGCTCTCAGCACCGGTTCGACTCGATCTGCTGCGCCGTGCGGCCGAACCGCCGTTGTCGGCCGGCGTAGAATTCGATGGCCCGACGCAGTTCCCCGGCGCCGAAGTCGGGCCAGAGGACGTCGGAGAAGTACAGCTCGCTGTAGGCCAGGCTCCACAACACGAAATTGCTGATCCGCCGGTCGCTGCCGGTCCGGATCAGCAGGTCGACGTCGGGGATACGCGCCATTTCCAGTTCCGCCGCGAACCGCTCCGCATCGATATCGTCCGGGTCGAGCGCCCCCGCGGCCGCCTGGCGGGCCAGGCTGCGGGCGGCGTTGACCAGGTCGCCGCGGCCCCCATAGGCAACCGCCACCGACAGGTCCAGCCGATTGTTGCCGCCGGTGCGGGTTTCGGCGGCGCGCATGGCGCTTCGGAGATCGGGCTCGAGCCGGTGGCTCTCGCCCATGAAGCGCAGCCGCACGTTCTGCTCGTCCAATTCGGCCACCTCCCGGTCCAGCGCTTCGAGAAACAGCGTCATGAGACCATGAATCTCATCCTCCGGCCGATTCCAGTTTTCGCTCGAAAACGCGAATAATGTCAGGTACCTGATCCCAAGATCCGCGCAACTCTCGACAACCGAGCGCACGGGGTCGATCCCGCGCCGGTGACCCGCCCGGCGCGGCAGGCCCCGCCGCTCGGCCCATCGGCCGTTACCGTCCATGATCACGGCCACATGTTGCGGAACCCGGGCAACAGCAATCGAAGTGCGCGCCGATGAAACCATCAGAACTCCATGATCTCCTTCTCTTTTTCGCTCAGGAGTCCATCCATGGCCGCGATGTACCTGTCGGTCAGCCTCTGAACGTCGTCGTAGGCCCTGTGCTGATCGTCTTCGGTGATCATTTTCTCGGCCAGCAGGTCCTTGACGTCGCTGAGGATATCGCGGCGGATGTTGCGCACGGCGACGCGCGCGACCTCGGTTTCGTGACGCACGACCCGGACCAGGTCCCTGCGCCGCTCCTCGGTCATGGGCGGCAGGGGTACGCGGATCACAACACCGGCCGTGACCGGGGTCAGTCCGAGGTCCGAGTTGATGATCGCCCGCTCCACCGCGGGCACCATCTGCTTCTCCCAGGGAGACACCACGAGGGTCCGCGCATCCTCCACGGCGACCGTGGCGGTCTGGTTGATGGGCACCCGCGTGCCGTAGTACTCCACGGTAATGTGTTCCAGCAGGCCGGTGTGCGCGCGACCGGTACGCAGCCGCTTGAACTCCCCCCTGAGCGCCTCGACGCTCTTGCGCATGCGCAGCGCGCCGTGTTGTTGAAGTTCTTCAATCATTTAGTGCTCCGTCTGCGGCAGATCGTTGGCCACCGCCGTACCGAGGCTCTCGCCCCGGACCAGACGCACCAGATCGCCCTCGTTGGTCAGGTTGAACACCACCAGCGGCAGATCGTTGTCGCGGCACATCACAACGGCGGTGGCATCCATGACGTTCAGCTTGTCGGCAAGCACCTGGTCGAAGGACAACCCGTCGTAGCGAATCGCGTGGGGGTCCTTGAGCGGGTCGGCCGAGTACACGCCATCCACCTTGGTGGCCTTGATCAGGACATCCGCACCGATCTCGATCGCCCGCAGGCTGGCGGCGGTATCTGTGGTGAAGAAGGGATTGCCGGTGCCGGCGGCGAAGATCGCCACCCGCCCCTTCTCCAGGTGGCGTATGGCGCGGCGGCGGATATAGTCCTCGCAGACTTCGTGAATCTGGATGGCGGACATGACCCGGGCGACGGCGCCCTCGCGTTCCAGCGCGTCCTGAAGCGACAGAGAGTTGATCACCGTGGCCAGCATGCCCATCTGGTCGCCGGTGACGCGGTCCATCCCCGCTTCGGCGAGTCCGGCACCGCGAAAGATATTGCCCCCTCCGATGACCACGCCCACCTGGACGTTCAGGGCAAGCACCTCGACGACTTCCGCGGCGATACGCCGAATGATCGCGGGATCGATTCCGTATTCCAGAGAACCCAACAGCGCCTCGCCGCTGAGCTTGAACAATACGCGTTTGTAGGCTGGCGACTCCTGCCCCATCGGTTCCCTTTCTCCGCTGCCCGGATACTCCATCCGAAGTGTTCCGGGCCATTGTAAGGCCAAGGTCGGCCGCAGGCAGCCCGCGTCAGCGCTCCATCAACGCGAAAATTGCGAATCAGCGCTTTGCAGGAGCACTAGGAATGGTCTGATCAACTCGGTTGGCGGATTTTCAGTGTCATTGAAATCAACAAGTTACGACGAATCTCGCTGCAACGGAAAGGGTTGTTCAGAGGTTCCCTAGTTCCGGGAAGCCTGCTCCCTGACTTCCTTGACGAAGTCCACTTCGCGTTTTTCGATCCCCTCGCCCACTTCGTAGCGCAGGAAGCGCAGGACGCTTGCGCCGCCCTGGGCCAGCAGATCCCGAACGCGCTTGTCGGGATCCTTTACGAACGCCTGCGAGGCCAGGGTCACCGCGTCGAACTGCTTGCGCAGCCGGCCCTCGACCATTCGAGTGACGATGTGGGGAGGTTTACCCTCCTTCTCCGCCTGCGCCGCAAGAATCTCCCTTTCCTTGGCGAGGACCGCGTCGGGAATGTCATCCCAGCTCACGTAACTGGGGGACATGGCCGCAACCTGCATCGCCAGGTCCCTGGCCAGCTCCACGGTGCCGCCCTGCATTTCAACTAGGGTGCCTATGCGCCCGTGGTGCGAGTATGTGCCAAGCACCCCGCTGCTGGACACCAGTTCGAAACGGCGCACGGAAATGTTCTCGCCGACCTTGGCGACCAGTTGCCGGCGCATGGCCTCGACGCTCTCGCCGTCCATCTCCATGGCGAGCAGTTCCCCGACATCCGCCGGCGCCCGGCTCAGGACGAGATCTGCCAGCGACTCGGCGAAATTCACGAAGTTCCCGTCCTTGGCGACGAAGTCCGTTTCGCAGTTGACTTCCAGGACCGCGCAGCGATTTCCGCCCGCATCCTCTTTCAGGAGCACGACGCCCTGGTGCGCCACGCGCGCCGCCTTGCGGTCGGCCTTGGCCTGGCCCGCCTTGCGCAGGTACTCCGCGGCCCGGTCCAGGTCGCCGCCGACCTCCGTCAGGGCGCGCTTGCAATCCATCATGCCGGCTCCGGTTCGTTCCCGGAGCTGCTTGACCAATGCTGCTGTTATCGGCATCTCGCAATCCTCTATTCGGTCTCGCCGTCTTCGGGTTCGGACGCCGTGTCGGCATCGGGGCCTGGCGGCTCCGCCGCCTCCGGTGCCTCTGCCGCGTCGGCATCGGATGCGCCCGCGGGCGACGCCTCGCCTTCGGACGCTTCGGTTTCCTGCGTTTCGGCGGCGGCTTCCGGTTCAGGCTCGGACCTGGCCGTTTCATCGGCTGCCGGTTCCGGCGCCGCCTTCGCGTCGGCCGTACCCGCCTTCCCGGCAGCCGCATCGCGAACCGAACTCAACTTCGACTGCTTCTTTGTCACCACGGCCTTGCGCACGTGGCGTTTCCCTGCGCCGCCCCGGCCGGGACGCCGGCTGCCCGCCACCTTCGGCCGGCCTTCCGCATCCAGTTCCACAAACTCGTCATCGCCCACCGGCACGTCGGGTATCGAAGACTTGCCTTCCAGAACCGCCTCCGCCGCGCCATGGGCATACAGCCGGATGGCGCCCATCGCGTCGTCGTTGCCCGGCACCACGTAGTCGATTTCGTCCGGAGAGGAATTGGTATCCACCACGGCCACGATGGGAATTCCCAGCTTGGCCGCCTCCCTGACGGCAATCTCCTCGTGGCCGACATCGACGACGAAGACCGCATCGGGCAACGACTCCATGTCCTTGATGCCGCCCAGGGTCCGCTCCAGCTTGTCGCGTTCGCGGCTCAGCCCGAGGATTTCCTTCTTGGTGTAGTCTCCGCGCGCCTCGTCCGAGGTGATCTCCTCCAACTCCTTCAGCCGCGCGACCGACCTTCGAATGGTCTTGAAGTTCGTCAGCATGCCGCCCAGCCACCGGTGGCTCACGTAGGGCATCCCGCAACGGACGGCTTCTTCGAAGATCGCCTCGCGTGCGGCGCGCTTGGAACCCACGAACAGCACGGTACCGCCATCGGCGACGACGCGCCGGATGAATTCGCAGGCTTCCCGGTAGAGGGGGAGCGTACGCTCCAGGTTGATGATGTGGATGCGGTTGCGTTCGCCGAAGATGAACGGTGCCATCTTCGGGTTCCAGAAGCGCGTCTGGTGGCCGAAATGCACGCCGGCTTCCAGCATCCGCCGCATGGATACGTCGGTCATGAGAGATCCTCGTCGGGTTGGTCCTCCACGTGGCCCCCGCCAGCAACCCCGATTTTCGTCCGGAGCACCCCGCCGCGGGTTTCGGCACGTGTGTGTATTCAGTCGCCCCAATGCCCGCAGGATTTGCGGGCCGGGGCGCGGGCTTTATACCATAGGCGCACATCGGCAACAATCGCGGGCCGGCGGCACACGCCCGCATGGTGCCGAAAAGGCATTACCCATGACCGCAACAATCAAATCCACACTGGAGCAGGACAGGATGCGGGTCGCAGGCAGGCTGGCGGCCCGGGTCCTGGACATGATCGGGGACCACGTCCGGCCCGGCGTCTCCACCGGCGAGCTGGACCGGATTTGCCATGAATACATCACAGGCGAACTCGATGCCATTCCCGCGCCGCTGAACTACCGAGGGTTCCCGAAGTCCATCTGCACATCGGTGAATCACGTCGTCTGCCATGGTATTCCGGGCGAGCGCAGGCTCAGGAAGGGCGACGCGGTCAACATCGACATCACGGTCATCAAGGATGAATTTCACGGCGATACCAGCCGCATGTTCTTTGCCGGCAAGCCGGGGGTCCTCGGAAGCCGGCTGGCAGAGGTATGCTACGACGCCATGTGGCTCGGCATCCGGCAGATTCGTCCCGGGGCGTTCCTGGGGGACATCGGCAACGCCATCCAGTCCCACGTGGAGCGGAACCGCTTTTCCGTGGTTCGCGAGTATTGCGGCCATGGCATCGGCCGGGGATTTCATGAGGACCCGCAGGTTCTCCACTACGGCCGCCCGGGCACCGGCCTGCGGCTGGAAGAAGGCATGACCATCACCGTGGAACCGATGGTCAACGCCGGCTCGCGCCATGTTCGACTGCTGAACGACGGCTGGACAGTGGTCACCAGGGATCACTCCCTTTCCGCCCAGTGGGAGCACACGGTGCTGGTCACGGCAGAAGGCTTCGAAGTTCTGACGCTGGGCGCCGCAGGCCCATGAGTACGGTCGCCGTCACACACGAGTCGGAACGCCCCGGGGTGGTGGACCGGGCCCTGCTGGAGCAAGCGCTGGCCGGCCCGGGCAGCCCGATCCAGCCGTTTCGCGAAGTGCTCGCCGGCGCCCAGCAGTCGCTCGCGGACCGATTCCGGGCCAACGAATCGGTCGAGACCCTGGTTCGCTTCCGCGCTCGGGTGATCGACCAGGTCGTACTGGCTGCGTGGGACCGCTTCGCGGCCGATCTCCGCGACCGCTGCGCGCTGGTGGCCGTCGGCGGATACGGCCGCGGCGAACTGCATCCCCATTCCGACGTCGATCTCATGTTGCTCCGGGACAGGACCGGCGACGCGGCGGTGGACGAGGCCATCGGCCGCTTCTTCATGTTCCTCTGGGACATCGGGCTGGAAGTCGGGCATTCCGTTCGCACGCCCGGGGACTGCGAGGCCGAATCCCGCAACGACGTCACCGTCATGACGACCATGATGGAGTCGCGCCTGCTCACCGGGCCGGCCGACCTGTTCAGCACGTTCGAACAACACATCGGGCAGGATCGCGTGTGGAATTCCGCAGCGTTTTTCCACGCCAAGTGCGCCGAACAGGAGGCCCGTCACCACGCCTTCGACGATACCGGCTACAAGCTGGAGCCCAACATCAAGGCCAGCCCGGGCGGACTGCGGGACATTCAGACCATCGTCTGGATCGCCCGGCGCCATCTGGGCTCCAGAAGCCTGAACGAACTGCACTCGCGGGGCTTTCTCACACCGGGCCAGTTGCGGATCCTCAGAACGGGCCGGGCGTTTCTCTGGCGGGTCCGGTTCGCCCTGCACCTGATCGTCGGCCGCCGCGAGGACCGGCTGCTGTTCGACCACCAGATCAAGCTCGCCAAGATGCTCGGGTACGAGGACGCCACCTTCACCCTGGCGGTGGAGCAGCTCATGCAGCGCTACTACCGCACCGTGATGGAGTTGAGCCGCCTGAACGAAATGCTGCTGCAACTTTTCGAGGACGGCATCGTCGTCGACAGGAAAATCCCGGTTCAGCCCGTGGGCAAGGGCTTCCAGGCACGCAGCGGCTATCTGGAGGCGATCAACGAGGAGATTTTCGCGAACGATCCCTCGGCGTTGCTGGAAATCTTCCTGCTGCTGGAGCGCAATATCGGCCTGCGCGGCGTGAGCGCGAGAACCATCGCGCTCATTCGGCAACACCTGTATCTGATCGACGAGGAATTCCGTCAGAACCCGCGCAACCACCGCCTCTTCCTGGACATCCTGCGGGAGCCCCAGGGGGTGACTCGGACGCTGAAGCGCATGAACACCTACGGCGTGCTCGGCCTCTACATCCCGGCCTTCGGGCGGATCGTGGGCCGCATGCAGTACGACCTGTTCCACGTCTACACGGTGGATGCGCACACGCTGTTCGTGGTGGAAAACCTCCGCCGCTTCGCCCTGCCGAGGTTCGACCACGAGTTTCCGGAATGCAGCCGCATCATGCAGTCGCTGGAAAAACCGGAAATCGCCTACCTGGCCGGGCTGTTCCACGACATTGCCAAGGGCCGCGGCGGCGATCATTCGGAACTGGGCGCCGTCGACGCGGAAGCGTTCTGCCTCGAACACGGCATGAGCCGCTATGACGCGCGCCTGCTGGCCTGGCTGGTCAGGCACCACCTGCTGCTGTCCGTGACCGCGCAGAAGAAGGATCTCAACGACCCCGGCGTGGTCAACGAGTTCGCGCGCGCGGTGGGCGACATGACGCACCTGAACTACCTCTATCCGCTTACGGTCGCCGACGTGCGCGGCACCAATCCGAAGATCTGGAACTCCTGGAAGGACACCCTGTTCCGGGAACTCTACGAACTCACCAAGCGCGCCCTGCGGCGCGGCTTCGCGCGGCCCATCGACGCGGACGAACTGATCGGCGAAACCCAGGGGCGGGCCCGCGACTTGCTGGAGGAGACCGGGTTGGGGCCACCCGACTGGAAGCCCGTGTGGAAACCTTTCACGGACGAATATTTCCTGAGGCACCGGCCCGAAGAGATCGCCTGGCATACCCGCGTGCTGGTGGAGTCGGGCACGGACAAGCCCGTGGTCGTGGACGTCAGCGAACAGGTTTCGGAGGGCCTGACCGCCATCATGGTCTACGCCCCCAAGCGGATGCGGTCGTTCGTGCGAATCACCGCGGCGCTGGACGAATTGGGCCTGACCATCGTCGACGCCCGCATCGTGCCCATGAGCGGCCGGCAGACGCTCGACACCTACTGCGTGCTGGAGAGCGACGGCAGCCGCATCGAGGAGTCCGGGAGGCTGCAGGAAATTCGCCGCCGGCTGCCGAGGGCGCTGGCCGCTTCCGACGACCGTCCGCTCAGGGTCCACCGCCGGGCGCCGCGGCAGGTGCGCATGTTCTCCACGGCGGTCCAGGCCAGCGTTTCGCAGGATCCGGTGAACAACCGCACGGTGCTGGAACTGGTGGCGGCGGACCGGCCGGGCCTGTTGCTGCAGGTGGGCAAGATCTTCGAGGAACAACGGGTCGCCCTGCACAATGCCAAGATCGCCACTTTGGGCGAGCGCGCCGAGGACGTCTTCTTTGTCACCACGCTCAACAACCGGCGCCTGGACGAGTCCCGCTGCGATCGCCTCGTCCAGGCCATCGAGTCCACGTTGTCGTCGCCGGCCCAGTAGGGCCTGTTGACGCTGTCCGAGGCGGCGCTGCCGAATCTTTAGCGGCACGAGTGCAGCAAGCCGTCAAGCCCGGGAGATCAGGAAGCATGACGCAGTTGATTGGTGTGATCGAATCGGCGTGGGAGAACCGCGGCGAACTCAGGCCCGGGCACGCGGACGCCGAAATTGTCGAGGCGGTGGAGCATTGCATCGGCGGACTCGACACGGGTGAACTGCGCGTCGCCGAACCCGCTGACGGCGGCTGGGCGGTCAACGAATGGCTCAAGAAGGCCGTGCTGCTGTACTTCCGCATCAACGACAACGAACCGGTCGGCGACGGCAGCGTGCGCTTTTTCGACAAGGTGCCCCTGAAGTACGCCGACTTCGATGCGGACACTTTCGGCGCGTCGGGAACCCGCGTCGTACCGGGGGCACTGGCCCGCCGCGGCGCCTTTATCGCTCCCGGAGTGGTGTTGATGCCGTCCTATGTCAACATCGGCGCCTATGTTGACGCCGGAACCATGGTCGATACCTGGGCCACGGTGGGAAGCTGCGCGCAGATCGGCAGGAACGTGCACCTCTCCGGCGGCGTAGGCATCGGCGGCGTCCTCGAACCGTTGCAGGCCACCCCCACCATCATCGAGGACGACTGCTTCATCGGCGCACGCTCCGAAGTCGTCGAGGGCGTCATCGTCGAACGCGGCAGCGTCCTGGCCATGGGCGTGTACCTTGGCCAAAGCACCCGCATCTACGACCGAACCACCGGCGAAATCACCTACGGCCGCGTCCCGGCCGGATCCGTGGTCGTCCCCGGCAGCCTCCCCTCCGACGACGGCCGCTACAGCCTCTACTGCGCCGTCATCGTCAAGCGCGTCGACGCCAGGACCCGCGCCAGGACCAGCCTGAACGAACTATTGAGACCTTGAGCCGGCGATGACGCACCCAGCGTGGCTGAAGGACGCCGCGAGAGTACGTTTGCAGGGATTCTTCCGGCGCCAAGAGGGTGAGCGCGCACATGCCTCGCCCGCTCAATTTCGCCCGCCATCCATGGCGGGCTCAAATCGGGTTGCGGCGCTCCTGGCCATCCATGGCCCCGCGCCTCGCCCACGACGCGGGCGAGGCATGTGCGCGCTCACCCTCACCAGGCCCAATGCTCGGAAGGGGTCGATTACCGCGCTGTTGCACCATATTGTCGCTTGGAGTAACATCGTATTTGATGTCAACTCACATACGATATGCGTTTCGTGCTCGACACCAACATCATTGTCGCCGGACTGCGCAGCCCGAACGGCGCTTCGGCAGCCCTGATCGAACGGGCTCTGAGCCGGACGTTCACCCCGCTGCTTTCGGTCGCCCTTGCGCTTGAATACGAGGCGGTCTGCAATGCACCCGCCCAACGCATCGAGTCCGGCCTGAGCGAGGCGGAGGTCAACATGATCGTAACCGCACTGTGCAGCGTTTCGGAACCCGTCGCCATTCACTACCTGTGGCGCCCCCGGCTACGCGACCCGGCGGACGAGATGGTGCTTGAGACCGCTATCAACGGTTACGCCGACGCACTGGTAACATTCAATCGGCGAGACTTCGGGGATGCCGCCACAAGCTTCGGCATCGAACTGCTCCGGCCCCAGGATGCGCTTCGGAGGATTTCACCATGAAAAAGATCGGAACCTACCCGTTGCGGCTGCCCGCTTCGTTGAAGGACGCGGTTGCGGAGATCAGCCGCGAGGAAGGCACCAGCATGAATCAGTTCATGGCCATGGCCGTCGCCGAAAAGGTGTCTGCCTTGAAGACAGCCGAGTTCTTTGACGCACGAAGCTCGGAGGCGGATATCGAAGCTGCAATTCGCATCCTGAAACGAAAGGGCGGCCAGGCTCCCGGCCCCGACGACATGCTCCGGTGACAGCAGGACGTTTTCGGTCAAGTGAACGTCTGGCTCACGGCCCGTGATTTGAGGTGATCCGCGACCGCGAGTGGCGGAACGGGTCGGTTAGAATGAAACAGTCCACGGTCGATCTGAAGATTGGACGCGCCTCACGCAAGCAACGGAAAAGCGCTACGGAACGTCTTTTTCAGAGACCGGCTATTATCATGGAACGCATATCAATCACGGGTTTGGGATTTTGGTTAGATTCGCCATTCCCTCCGCCTCCCGCGACACGCCGGTCTCAGCCATGAGCGAGCGACAGGACCCGAATCTGTGGAGGCCGCTGACCGGGTTGCCGGATGGTGCCGGGGATTGGGGCAGCGCCGATTACGCCGCCCTGGCTGCCGAGTGGCGGGAAATTCGATCCCGGCTCGCGCAGGACGAGGCCGCACGGTTGTTCGTTCACGCATGGGAAACCGAAACCCTTCGGCGGTTCGCCCTCGAAACGGGCCAGATCGAGGGCCTCTACACGATGCGGATGGGCGAAGATGTTGACCTGGTGGTCGAGGGATTCGACACGGCCTCCGCCGACCAGGTTGTCGAGCCAATGACTTCCCGCGTATTGCAAGACCTGCTCGGCGACCAACTCGCGGCGCTCCAGATGGCCAAGGCGGATGCCGAGAGCGGCGACGCGTTAATGCTCCCCCGCGTGCTCGCGTGGCATGAGCGCACAACCCGGCACCAGACCGGCACGCCCGTTTTCCAACCGGACGGCGGACACTACGAAATACCCTTCGTTACCAAGGGCCGATGGAAGACCGCCGACAATTACATCCGCCGCCCGGACGGGACGATGCTCGAATTCTGCCCGGTCGAGCGGGTACAGGCCGAGATGGACCGATTCGCCGCCATCTACCACGACATTCGCGGCCGCGACATTCCCGTCGAGGCCGAGGCGGCGTGGATGCATCATCGGTTTGTGCGCACGCACCCGTTCGACGACGGCAACGGGCGGGTGAGCCGACTGCTCATGGCCTATGCGTTTTTCCGGCGGGGATTGCCGCCGCCAACCATCCGGGACCGCGACCGGGAGGACTACTTCTTCATGCTTGATCGTGCGGCGGAGGGGGACTTGCGCAGGTTCTCCCGCTACATTGGCGCACTGGCGCTGCCCGTTTTGGAGGTGGCCGTCGCCCTCGGCGAGCAAGCCCTCAGAGGCAACCTCACGCGCACCAACGGCAATGGCGGACGCACGGTCGGAAACCGCTACTACCCGCCGTAATGGCTGGTTGCGGCTGCCCGTTTCGTTGAAGGACGCGGTTGCAGAGATCAGCCGCGAGGAAGGCACCAGAATGAATCAGTTCATTGCCATGGCAGTCGCCGAAAAGGTGTCTGCCCTGAAGACTGCCGGGTTCTTCGCCAAACGAAACTCGGAGGCGGATATCGAAGCTGCGATTCGCGTCCTGAAACGAAACGGCGGCCAGACTCCCGGCCCCGACGACAGGCTCCAGTGACAGCAGACAGAGGTAGAAGCGCTGGGATCTTTGACGGCGGAAAGGTAGAAAGAGCACCAGCGGCAGAAAGAGGCGCAGAATTGCTTGCGGCAGTGAAGCGCATCGTCGGCGTGGTGATTTGAATGCCGATCTGAGCCGCCAGGGAGGGCGGGCGAAGTCAAGCGCGCTCCTTCTGATGCCTTTTGACGTCCGATTTCCGAAAATAGACCGTCGGTGATTGTGTCAGCGGCGGCGTCCGACAATAAGGCGATCTACGTCTTGGCTCGTCAAGAGGCTGACACCGCCTGAATGATTCTTGTGGGCGACCCGTAATCCGTAATTTTGCTTCCCCTGCAACCAGACGTGTTTAAACTCTTCGGACAATTCGAATACGGCTTCGTGAAACTCGCTGTAGCTCGATTCCAGGAATGGCTTGCGCAAAGTTGCGTCGAAGCGGTCGTCCCTGCTGCTCCGCACGACAAACTCATCGTCGGTGATCAGGAACTTCAGCGCCCTCGCCAGTTCACCTTCGTTACCTCCAAATTCTTCGAGGTCTATCGTTGCGCCATTTTCGGACGAATGAACCCCGCTTAGTGGCAGCAGTGCGTCCCGGAACGCCTCCACTGCTTCATCGCCAAAAAACCCTTCGAACGACCGGTTTCGCGTCAGCGCAACCTTTAGGCCGCGCGACGCCGCCATCTGATCGCGGACATAGGACTGGTGCTGGTTCCAGCTCGCGCCGCCTCCGGTCCATTCGATATCTGCCACATCCAGCCAGCTCACGTGGCGTGACCGCTTGAACGCGCGGCGAAACGACTCGAATACCCTTACCGTAGACAGCGCACCGGCATCAGCCTGGAATTGGCTGTCCTCCTCGATCATTTCCTCTGCGCGCATGCGATTGAACGGCGTGAGGTACGCGACCGCGATATTCTTGTCAGCATAGCCCTTGTTTCGAAGCCCCTGAAGATAACCTTCGAGTTGCCCGGCCCGTGCGGATGCGCGTGAGGTCTTGACCTCGATGCCAACCACGCGTCCCGTTTCATTGTCTTCGATCAGAATATCGATTCTCTGTGCCCCATCCAACTTAAATTCGTTCGACACCTTTGCATCCCGTGGAGGTGCCCAATTATTCGGCGCACAGAGATTCCAGACGCCATCGAACAATGCACGGTCGCCCACCCGACTGGCGTTCAAGGCGTCGCCGAGAAATTGCGAGTGGAACGGCTCGATTCGATGGGTCGTGTTGCGGATGGTTTGGAAAATATTGAGTGCTGACATGTATTCAATCTCCTGCGCCCAGCGTTTTGCGAATCAATCTTGTCCATTCTCGCAAGGCGGATATCGAGGTGCAAGACCGAGCCTCCCGTTTGGTCACGCCGGTCATCCTTAATCGGCCTTGGCGAGCGCCGCCACAAAACCGTCCATCTCCACCCGTGGCATCGCCCCGCCTTCCGCAGCGCTGTATCGGCAGCCGGGCCGAGCGAGTCATTCCAGTGTTGACGCATGACTTCGCGCTTGCGCGCGCAACCAAACGGCCAGATCTTCTTCGGACATCTGGCCATAGGCGACTCTTACCATGCACGTCACGGCCTCGGCCGGGTCGAAGGCGATCTCGATACCGTTGCCGACAAGGAAGGTCTGCATGGTGAGCCAAGAGGCGCGCTTGTTGCCGTCGACGAACGGATGGTTGCGCCTGATGCCGTACGCAAACGCAGCGGCGGCATCGAACAGGTTCTTGGGCGTTCCTTCGCTGTAAAGGAGCACGTTCAGCGGACGCGCCAGCGCGGACTCAAGCGCATTCTCGTCCCGAAGGCCGAGGCTGCCGCCGTACTGGGCGATGAGCCAGTCGTGTTTTTCCTCCACCAACCGGCGCCTTGGGTAATACAGTCCGAGCCGCATCAGACTTTGGCCAGGCGCTCGAAAATCCGAGCGTCCCGCTTCAAGATGTGATCGTACACGTCCTGCGGGATAGGCTTCGTGTGCACGCGAATACCCGACAGGTTTTCAAGGGGATGAGGAACCCGAAAGGGCTGTTCGGCATTCGCTTCCGGTGACTGGTTGACAGGTCGAGCTGCGGATTTGTTCATTAGGTCACCTCGGCTGGATAGGTACGAAGGGCGGGGTCCCAGCATGGACTTAACTCGCAGCAAGTCCGCCCGGCATCGGAGGAAAGCCCGTGAAATCCATGACGCATGGCAGGTTAAACCGCAGGTGCGTCAAATGCGGTCGCATATGACGGAAACGGGCAAGAAAAGATTTCTAGGCGCGATGCACGTCATTTTCGGTAGCTGCAACGCGCGACCAGGGTAGTGATGTGCCCCATTTGGATTCCCCCTCCGGCCGCTGCGAGCGGCAGATGGGTTCTCGCGTGAGCGCGATCGACGGACGCCTCGGAGGCGTTGGGGAGTATGGTCACATGTTGTCCGATGGCATCGGACCGCTATTCGGCCCGCGCCCCTCCAATCGAGCCAGTTGATCGGCGATGCTCTCTTGATCCCTGGTGGGCGGGGGCAAGGCCAAGACCGGCTGAAATGTGGATGGGGCCTGGTCGGCGCATAGCTCGCGCAACACCTCGTACCACCCGACCCCGATACGCAGGACCTTGTGGCCGGTGGCGCAAAACCCCATTACGGCAAGGGGTAGCATCAAATGGGCCGCCAATGGAATGAGCGGCGGGAACGCCAACGACACGGCCACCATCAATCCGGAAACCGCCGCGCCGGCACCGGCAGCCCTTCCCGTCTTCTGGGCAATCAGCCGCAACATCTCATCGCGGTCGATTCGCCCCCGCTGCCATTCCAGTCCGTGCTCCAGGATGGCGAGCACGCACTCGGTCGCCGCAGCCACCGCAGCCGCGGCAAACATCCGGGAGGCTGTAGCCGACAATGCCGCAGAGAATGCTTTACCTTGTAGGACTTGGCGGGCCGCCCGGATCTCCTTGCGGGTCATCGTCCGTGCGCCGCGGGCGCGATTCAATCCGGCCCTCTCAAAAATGCCATTCGACGCATCATTGCTCCCGCCAGCACTGAACGGGACAATGTGGCTCCAATCGAGCCCTTCCAGATGTTTCGCGACCTCATCCGGACCCATCGCACGCAAGGACTCAGGAATTGTCTGCCACACACGATGGGCCTCTTCCATCCCGCGGCTGATCCCACGGGTGCCTGCGTACAGGTACTTGATAGGATCGGCGTTGGCCCAGTTCAAGTGGGCGACGTAGTTCGACAGAGCGTCGTGACCTACGGCAACTCCGGCCGTGGAGCCGGGTATCGGTAGGCGCGATACAAACCGCCAAATTTGGTTCACTAGAGCCTTGAGATTCATAGGCTGGTGCATGTTGTGCCGTGCCCGGGACGTCAATCTACCGTAGTTGGAGCTGAAATAAATCAAAGAAGCGCTGCGTCTGCGGGCAACAGAGGCGATCAAAACATACCCGAGGGTGAATCTTGATCTAACTAGTACTCCGTCAACAAGATATTTTCGGATAATTGAAATTCGCCAAAGCAGATAACATGCATCGAATGTGGCAGGTTGTATCCGAAACTATCAGGTGGAAGGCGTACTAGTGTCTGCCCGAAAATTCCTATCTCGTTGAATGATAACGCGAAAGCGCGGTTTTTCGGTGGCGAAGAACTGTCCTTCGCGCCGGGAATCGGGGAAAATGGGCCCTTTCCGGGCCGATTTCGGTCGATCTTCGAGGAAAGGGCATGCGCAGAGTTCAGTACCGGCAGATGCAATTCGGCCAGGTGGCGATCGAGGACATCCGGCTGGACCCGAAGTCCCGGGACGACATCCCGGCGGTGCTGAAGGGGTTGCAATACCTTCACACGGACAAGCGGGAGGAGTTGTTCGGTCTGCTGGAGGCGCACATCCGGCCGGGCACGGACCGCAAGGTGGGGCGTCCGGGCATGGACCTGTGGCGGATATTGGTGCTGGGGGTGCTGAAGCAGGGCCTGGGCTGCGATTTCGACCGTCTTCACGATCTGGCGAACAACCACCGCACGGTGCGGGCGATGCTGGCGCACGGGGATTTCGCCGACGAGAGCCGCTACGAGTTGCAGACGGTGATCGACAACGTCTCGTTGATGACGCCGGAGTTGCTCTCGGCGGTGGGGAGGCTGGTGGTGGAGGGCGGCCACGCGGTGGCCGGAAAAAAGCCTGGCGCGCCGTTGCGGGGGCGGTGCGATTCCTTCGCGGTGGAGACCGACGTGCATTATCCGACGGACGTGAGCCTGTTGTGGGACGCGACGCGGTGCTCGGTCCGGGACACGGCCCGGTTGGCCAAGCGGCACGGGGTGGGCGGCTGGCGCCAGTGGCGTCACGTGACGAGGGGTGCGGGGACGTTGTTCCACCGGGTGCGCTCGACGCGCCGGGCGAAGGGTTGTCCGGAGCGTGTGGAGGCGTATCCGGCGCGTTGCGGGGCGCTGCCCGGGCGTGTCGAGGGCACGCCCGAAGCGTTGGCGTCGAAAGGGGTTCCGGAGGCGGAATGGGCGTCGATACGGGGGTATCCGGAGCACGCGCGGCGCCAGATGAACCGTAAGCGATGCGCCGACACCACCTGGCTTTCAGCTTGAGATCGGTGTAAAGGCCCAGGGCAGCAGTTGATCGATCTCCGAGGCCGGGTGGCCATTGGCGATGGCTTCGAGCGTGGCCTTGAGGTAGGCGTGGGGATTGACGCCGTTCATCTTCGCCGTTTCGGTCAGCGTAGCGATGCGGGCCCAGGCCGCCGCACCCTCGTCATGGCCGGCGAACAACGCATTCTTGCGATTCAACGCCAGCGGCCGGATGGCGTTCTCCACGATGTTGTTGTCCATCTCGACGCGCCCGTCGGTGAGGAACACCTGCAGCCCGTCCCAGTGGTTGGCGATATAGGCCAGCTTCTCGCCCAGTCGCGACTTCGGCGAGACCCGGGCGCGTTGCCGGCGCAGCCACACCCCGAAGTCCTCGAGCAGCGGCGCGGTGCGCGCCTGGCGCACGGCCAGCCGGACCTCGGGCGGCTCGCCCCGGATCTCCTTCTCGATGGCGTACATGGCCGCGATCCGGCGCAACCCTTCGGCGGCGATCGTGGAACGGTGGCTGTCGTTGACCTCGCAGAGCTTCCGCCGGGCGTGCGCCCAGCAATAGCAGCGGACCACCCCCTTGCCGGGCACCGCCACCACGTTGTAGCCGGCATACCCGTCCACGTGCAGGTGGCCTTCGAAGCCCTCGAGAAAACGCTTGGCATGATATCCGCCGCGCCCGGGCGCGTAGAAGAACACCACGCCGGGCGGGTCCGAACCGGCCCAGGGCCGCTGATCGCGGGCCAGCGCCCACAGGTACCCCGTCTTTGTCTTGCCCCGGCCCGGATCCAGCACCGGCGCCCGGGTCTCGTCCATGAACAGATGCCCGGACCGCTTCAGGTGCCAGGCCAGACGGTCCACCACCGGGATGAGGTGAAACGACGCCTTGCCCACCCAGGCGGCGAGCGTGGAACGGTCGAGCTTCACGCCCGAACGGGCGTAGATCTGAGCCTGGCGGTACAGCGGAAGGTGATCCCCATACTTGGAAATCAGCACCTGCGCCAGCGCCCCCTCGGTCGGCAGCCCGCCCTCGATGAGGTGCGCCGGCGCGGCGGCCTGCAGCACCCCCTGCTCGCAGCTTCGGCAGGCGTACTTGGGGCGCACGGTGACGATGACCCGCAGCTTCGCCGGCACGATGTCCAGCCGCTCGGTGCGGTCCTCGCCGATGCGGATCATCTCCCCGCACCCGCAGGGACACTGCGTGCTGTCCGGCTCGATGACTTCCTCGATCCGCTCCAGGCCCTTCGGCAGATGCCCGAGGTTGCGCCGCGGGGCACGGCGCCGGGTGCCGGACGATGTCCCCGCCGCGCTCGCCGCGGCCACCGCTTCCTCGACTTCGGCCACCGCGCCCTCCAGATCCTCGAACGCCAACTGCCGATCATCCACCGGGCGCTTCTCCGAGCGCTTGCCGTAGAGGACCCGGCGCAGCTCCATGAGCAGGTGTTCCAGGCGGCGGTTGTCCTCGGTGAGCTGTTCGTTCTGCGCGCGCAGCTCCCGGCTCGTCTCCCGCTCCTGCTCGAAGGCCGCCTGCTGCTCCCGGAACAGCGCCCGAAGGGCTTTGGGCAACGCCTTGAGATCGACCGCTTGAGGGTGGGCCTGCATGACAGAATACTATCATAAAATCAGTCAGTTATAAACGAATATCGGCCCGGGAAACGGGCCGATACCAGGGCTTGTGCAGAGCCTCGGGCGTCAGGCCGCGGTGCGCGGGCGGCGCACCCTCGGGGACCACGCCCGGCGCCAGTCCAGACCCTCGAACAACGCCTCGAACTGCGCCCGGGTGAGCCGGATCACGCCGTTGCGCACCGCCGGCCAGGCAAACCGGCCCTGCTCCAGGCGCTTGTACGCCATAACCAAACCCGTGCCGTCGAACCAGAGCACCTTGATCCGGTCGGCCCGCTTGGCCCGGAAGACATAGGCCACCCCCGAGTACGGGTCAAGCCCCAGCTCGTTTTGCACCACCGCGGCCAGCCCGTCGTGACCCTTGCGGAAATCCACCGGCTCGCTCGCCACCAGAATCCGCGCACCGTTCGGCGACACCATCACCGGCTCCCCGCCAGCGCCACGGCGATCGAGGCGATCCCGGCCACATCGGCGATGCCTTCCAGCCGCACCGTCACGCCCCGGCCCTCGATTACCACCGAACAACGTTCCTCCACCTCCAGGGCGGCGAACGCCCCGACACCCGGCTGCGCCCGCGCCGATGACCGCTCCACCAGCTTGCCCTGGCGCAGCTTCTCGCGCCACGACGACAACAACCGGCGCGTGATGCCGTGCCGCTCGGCCACCGCCGTGATCGTCTCGCCGGATGCGAGGCTCTCGCGCGCGATCCGAATCTTCTCCTCCACACTCCATCGCCGCCGCGTCTTCCGCTTCCTTCGCTTGCGCCCAACCGCAACCGCGCCGTTGGCCGCTGCCGCCCGGCCAGAAGCTTTCCCCCCGGCATCCACATCAAGATCCCTCATCGAACAACTCCTATATATAAAGGAGTCATCCAAGCTCATTGGCTCACCGAAAGGAAGGTGGGGTCCGCGTAGCGCTTACGATGAACCAGGTCGGGCGGCGTTTGCTGCCGGGCGAGGCGATCGCGCACGAAGAGAAGGTGTTTTCGATCTTCGGGCCGCACACGCGCCGGGTCGCCAAGGGCAAGGCGGGCAGGCCGGTGGAGCCGGGCGTGCCGGTGTGCGTGCTGGAGGACCAATACCGGTTCATCCTCCACCGCAAGGTGCTGTGGACGGGCGGCGACGTGGACGCGGCCGTGCCGATGGTGGAGGAGGCGCAAGCGCTTCACCCGGACCTGCGCGCGTGCGGTTTCGACCGCGGTTTCCACAGCCCGTCGAACCGGGCGCGCCTGGACGGGTTGCTGGAGTTGAACGCGCTGCCGCGCAAGGGGCGGCCGGGCCGCGCCGACCGCGAACGCGAGTCGGACGGGGCGTTCGCGGCGGCGCGCCGGCAACATCCGGCGGTGGAGTCGGCGACCGACGCGCTGGAGCACCGGGGCCTAGACCGGGTGCGCGCCCACGGCGCGGACGGGTTCGAACGAACCGTGGCGCTGTCGGTGCTGGCGGCCAACCCGCACCGGCTGGGCAGGCTGCTGCGCCGGCGCGAGTTCAAGCGCCGCCGCCGCGCCGCCCGGGCGGGCGAACTCCGGGAAGCCGCCTCGGACGGGCCATCGAACGGCCCGGACGGGCGCAAATGCGCTGCGGCCGAAAATCCTTCCCGGCCGACGGCCCCCGGCGTCGCTGGCGCCCCTTCCGGGCACCCTGCGCGGCAATGCAAGCCGATTCCACGGCATGATCCGCGCCCAAAATACTGTTTATAGTTACAGCTACAACGCCAAGAACAGGGGTTTTCTGGCAGACACTAACTAAGCGTCATTGCGCCGGCGACGATCTGGCGTCGTAAAGTTCTCGAGGCTCGGTCGGGCGGACGTGCGGCGTCGGCCCGGTGCTGGACGCCTCGGGGGTCGAATGACGCTGTCGCCAAAACGATTCTAAGTGGGCGATCAGAGCACCTAGAAACGGCACGGCGGAAATTAGGCTCGTGGCCGCTACGGTGGCCATGGTGGCTGGGGCTACACGTAACTTCGACATGGTATTCCCCTATTGTCGCGTAGAGAGTTTTGCGCTGGGTACGGCGCATCCATTCGATCCAAGCCTAGCGGCGCCGTCTCCGGGTCTGCCACCCGCTTCCTATCTGGGTTCACCTGTGATCGGCTGTCCGCCGTAATCTCAGCCACCGCGGCGGCGCCTTTTTCCCGCCTTTGTCGCAGCCCCCACGGGTGTTTGCATGCGCTCGTACAGCATGAACAGGTGCTCGACACGCTCGCGCTCGGAAGCGAATCGGGCGCGCCGATAGAGCCGGTCCACCGTACGGTCAAGTTCCCGGTGCTGCCTACGAAGGTCGGGCGGCATTACATCGGGATCGTAGAGTACATCGAGTGGTGAGTTCGAAAACATGTCCCGGGCATCGAGAACCGCTTGGGACCGCTCGTCAATTTGATCTTTCTGTAATGCAGTCATTTCCGGCCAGGGGAACGAGTTGTAGACGGAAGGCGAATAGCTATAGTCGCTCTTGAGCCTCCCAGCGATCGTTCGCATCCAAGCCATGTGCATCGCGGATGTGAGGATACCGAAGTAATGTAACGGGGCGCCGGGAATGATCTGGAGCTTGTTGGACGCAATTACGGTTGGCGGAAGAACTGCGATCGGGATGTACGCTCGCGTTTCCGAGGAAACCTCCGGTATAGCAAGATAGTCCGTATCGGGTTGGCGGTCCTGCGTGAACAAGGTTGGGAAATCTGCAAATTTACGGACGCTGGGTGTCGGGCTTTGAAGTCTGCCGGCTCGCACACGCTCCAATCGTTCGACAATTGGTTTCGATGCCTTCAACTCGGAAGGGTCTGCGTGCTTCAGCCACAGGCACCAACGCCACGCTCCAGAAATCATTTCTTCGCCTCCGACATAGGGCTTGAGCCATTTCTCGCAGTTCGCATCAGCGGCGAGAAGTTCCTGTCGGTCACTGGAGTTCAGAATCAGGTTGCTGAATTTGATGTAGCCACCCTCCGGCTTTCGGAGCCGCGCACCATCTGTCGGCTGGCTACCCTTATGCATCTTCAACCTTCCCGGCGGAGGCGCGGATCGGGCAGGCACGGCGTATTGCGGACCATCAATCAGGTAACCATTGATGCGCGACACTATTGCTGCGTGCGGTTCGCCCCGTACATGGTCGTACTCGAAAATGCAGCGGGCAGTTTCTTTTGCATAGGTTAGGCCCACGATGACGCAATGCACGGCCGCTTTGCCCCGCGCTTCGCTATTCCACTGAAACGTGCGGTGTGCGAAACGGATCGTAAGACCTTGAGCAAACAAAGGTGGCCACAGAATGCCGCATTGCTCGCCCTGCGTGATCGAATTGGTGGATACGAAGGCAGTGTCCACCGACTTGTTCGCTGCGGTGTACTGAGCGGCCTTACGAAACCAGCAAGTCACGTAATCCAGCCTATTGACCTGCCCTTTCGTCCCCCAAATGTTCGCCATATCCTTCTGTTGAGGCTTAGTTCGCCATTGGTGCCCGACGAAAGGCGGATTCCCGAAAACGTAAGAGCAGAGTTCGGCTGGAAGAAACGCTTGCCAGTCCATTTCGAGAGCGTTACCGACCGCAATATGGGGCGATTTCGCCAGCGGTATTCGCGCATAAGACTGGCCAAACTCCAAGCTCAGACGGTTGTTCATGATGTGGTCCATCATCCACAGTGCGGTTTCGGCGATGCGGCAAGGAAATTCGCCAAGCTCGATGCCGTGGAACTGGTCTACATCGACCGAAGACAGCAATTCCGCCAGAGCGTCCACCTGCCGCTGCTGTTGCCCCCGATGTTCCTTTGGATGGATTTGCTTGAGCACCTCAATCTCGAGCAGCCGTAACTCACGGTAGGCGATGATGAGGAAGTTTCCGCAGCCGCAGGCCGGGTCGAAGAACGCAAGTCTGCCGAGCTTCGCCTGAAACCGTCGCAGCTCGGCCAGACGCCGACTGTCCTTGCGGGCCTTCAATCCCTCGAACTCGGCGCGCAGGTCGTCCATGAACAGGGGCTCGATGACCTTGAGGATATTCTTCTCGGTCGTGTAGTGAGCGCCCTGAACCCGGCGTTGCTCCGGATCCATGACCGACTGGAACAGGGAACCGAATATCGCCGGAGAAATATTCGACCAATCGAAGTTGCAGGCATCGAGCAGTTTGCCGCGCATGGCCGCATCGAAGGCGGGGATGCGCAGCGCCCCCTCAAAAAGCGAGCCGTTGACATACGGGAAGCGCAGCAGGTCCTCGTCGCGTGTGACGTGGCGTTCGCTTTCGGGCGTGTCCAGCACCTGGAACAACTCGATCAGGCGGGCACCGGTGTCCGAGCCGTCTTCGCCGGTGCGGGATTCGATGAAATCCAGGAAGATGTCCCGCTCAAAGATGCCGGTGTCGTCAGCGAACAGGCAAAACACGGTCCGCACCAGGAAGCGCTCCAGATCGTGCCCCCGGTAGCCGGACTCGTACAGCGCGTCGTGCAGCTTGCCTACTAGCTCTGCGGCCCGGATGTTGACCGGATCCTGATCCCGAAATGTCCGCCGCTGCACGCCGAGGATGAAGCCGAACGCCTCCACGTGGGCCGGCAGGTCCGCCAACGCGAAGGAGACCGTCTCCCGCTCGCCAAGATCGTGAAGCTCGAAGGTCCGGAAATCGCTCACCAGAATGTAGCGCGGGCGGTCGCGCTCGGACAGGGCATCGAAATACCCCCCGGCCTGTTCGTAGGCCCTGGAAAGATCCCGCCCGGAACTCTTCTGCTCGACGATCAGTACGCCGGGCCAGAACAGGTCGATGTAGCCGTCGCGGTCGTTCAGTTTCCTGACGTGTTGCTCGTATCGGGCGACCGAACGCCGCCGCACGCCAAAGACCTCGAAAAATTCGTTGTAGAAACTCTGCGTCTCGCCCTTCTCGTAAGCCGCATCGCGCCAGTCGCGGGCGAAGTCGGCGGCCTGGGCGCGAATTTCATTCCAGGATAGGCGCACTACGACGATTCCCTTCCGCCACCGCTTGCGAGGGCGTGAACATGCGCATGAACTCGGTCAGCCTAGTGGATTGCACGACCAGCCCGCGCGGCGCTCCTTTCGCCGTGCCGTTGGCTCCAGATCATGCGGTTGTTTGTCACAAATTAACAAATTCAACAAGATGTCTTTTAACTCCGTTAATTTTGTTAATTTCCGATGCCCTCACGATCACCGATGTCCTCACGCATTGCCGCATGATCTTCGGCCATTTCGCTGCGCAGGGACTCGAACTGCGATCTCATTTCCTCGCGCAACGAAGATACTTCGTAATGCAGAACGCCGAATCCCGCCCCGTGGGTCACCACCACGGCCAGGGCGATCAGCAACGCACGACCGATACCGATACGGATTTCAGTGGTCGCGGCGCGTTGTTCCGATTCCTGGATCATAGCCATGTTCACCGCAAGCATGTCGCGAAAATGCCGCGCGCATATATTACACGCGCCATGCTACCAATGGATACGATCAATAGGCGATACCCCAAACTGTGCATTTCGCCCAGAAATGCGGTCGGTGTTAGCCGGGCCGCGTCGAGTTCTTCGCGCAGGACTTCACAGGCGTGCACCGGCCTCGCGGCATTCTCGGCGTTCACGGCAATCTATCAATGGTAATCCACGATCTCTACCAAACCCGCACGAATCAATTATCCCGAGACGAATCGCTAATCGATCCCCGGGCAGCAGGCTTGGTGAAAGTGTGCCGGTTTCGGCCCCTTTATTGGCGATTCGACCGGATTTGCCCATGTTGTGCCCACCCCGGAAAGCTTATGGTGCCCGGTGGACCCAAACGACGGAGAGCCAGCCGCCGATGGACACGCTGCGGGAAAGCCAGGACCACCTCATGAAGCGCATGCTGCGCTGCCCGCGCATGGTCCGGGACCTGCTCGCGCTGCTGCCCGCCGGTTGGGCCGCGGCGGCGGACGCCGCAAACCTCCGTGAGCTGCCCACCGAGTTCATCGGTTCACGCGGCGAAAAGCGTATCGCTGACTTGTGCTGGCTGGCCGGGGGCGGCGGTCGGGAACCGGAACGGCCCGGCGGCGAACGGGAGGGTCCCGGCGGCGGGCCGGTGATCTTGCTCATCGAGAACCAGTCCACGCCCGACCGGCGCATGGCAGCGAGGGCGATGACGCGGATCGGCCTGCTCTACGAATCGCTCGGCGCCGCGGCGCGGGGGCCGGACGGGAAGTTCCCGCCGCTGCTGATCGTGGTGGTGTACACGGGGGAGCGGCCCTGGCAGGCGCCGGACGACCTAACCGGCCTGGTGCATGTGCCCGACGGCCACCCGCTGTCGGTGCTCGCCGGGCGATGCTACGCGCGGCTTGATTTGCGGGACCCCGCGGCGCAGTATCCAGAGCGTGGCAACCGCATGGCAGCGCTGGCGCGCTTGGCTTTCGCGGAGTCGTATGCCGACGCCATCCGCCTTCTCGGCGAAGTGCGCGGATGGCTGGACTTCGGGGACGAGGACGAGGCGCGCCTGTACCAGTGCTACCTGGACTGGTTCCTGGCGGTCGCGCCGGAAATCCGTCCGCGGGATTGGAACCCCGAGCGCGAGAGGAAACTGGAGGAACTGATGGCCGAACAATCGATACTGCAGAGGAACAACGAGCGCTGGCTGGCGCGTCGTCGGCAGGAGTGGCTGGCGGAAGGACGCGCCGACGCACTCGCGGACGGGATCGCGCGCGAGCGCGCCCTGCTCGTGCGTCTGGCGGCGCGGCGTTTCGGCGCCGACACCGGACGGCGGCTCGAAGCCCGCTTGAGGGCCGTGGAGGACCCCGGCCGCCTTGACCGGGTGGGCGACCTGATCGTGGACAGCGAGACCGGCGAGCAGTTGCTCGGCAGAATCAACAGTGCCGGCGCGAATGCGAGCTGAAACCGCGCGGGCGCATCGAATAACTGTTCGACACCGTTGCGATCACGCGCGCCGACTCGATGTGTGCTTGAGCGGTTCCGGCATCTGGCGTTTCATGAAGGCGCCGGATGTACCTTCCCAAGACTCAATAATTGAAAACAATATCCGCCTGAAGCCTGTCGTAGTCGCGCAGGTTGCCGGCGGCCTCACCCCGGTCGCCGAGAATGTACCGCAACCCCAGGTTCCAGCCGCGCGGGAACGCATAGCCCGCTCGAATCGTGTGCCCGGCGCCGTCGCTGGTGCCGCCCGCGAAGTCCGAGTCGGTGAAGGCGCCCACAACCGCGTTGGCCCCGAGATCCTGGTAGATCCATGCCACGTTCCACGTGCCCGTATCCGTGGCGCGGCGATAGTCGACGCCCAGCGCGAGCCCGTCCGAAAACACCTCCGCAGCCGTATTGGTGACGTAGTCGACGTACATCCTGAGCGGGTTGCCGGCCAGGTCGATAGTCAACTCGCCGAATAACTCCACCTGGGAGAACCCGTAGAGATAATTGCCGTTTGCGTCGAGCTGGTTGCCCTGCCCGTTGCGCGGCGTGAACACCGGCGCCCGACCCTGCGCGTGGCTGAGTTCGTGGACGCTCGCCCCTGCCGTGAGTGACACCCCGGGTGCCGGCGATCCCCTGTATCCCGCCTGAAGCCCGTACGACATGGTGTCGGGGTCCGATCCGCGTTCCTCTGCCCAAAACGCCGACGCGTTGGCGAAGAAACTTCCGGAAGAGACTCTGAGCGCCAGCCCTTCCGGCCTCAGGTCGCCGTCGTAAAGCAGGTGGTAGCCTCCGGGCCGGAAGAATGGATTGGACATCTTGCCTCCGGCGAGCGTCAGCGTTTCATTGAGCGCCCAGTCGAAGTAGGCCCGGTCCACACCGACCGACTTCCTTGAGAACCCTTCGTCGAAGCTCTGATTGCCGCTGTCATTGGCAATGCCTCCCGTGGACAGTCCAAAACCGACCTCCATGTCCTCGTTCAGGGTTGCCGTTGCGTTGGCCCTTGCCCTCATACGGTGCCTGTGCCGTACGGAAACCGCGTCGTCGTTGATCGTTTCGTGCCGGTAACGCAGGTCGCCGTCCAGAACCAGACCTTCCGTCCACGATGGCGCCATTGCCGATGGAGGCGGAAGCTCCACTACCCGATCGACCTCGATCTCCGCTTCCTCTTCATCGTCCCCGGCAACACTCGCTTCGACCTGTGCAAGCCGCTCCTCCAACAGGGCGATTCGAGCCATAAGTTGTGCAATTTCCTCCTGGGACTCGGTCTGCGCGCGCAACGACGGTACGGCGAACAGGCAGGAAACGGTCAGAATCGACAGGACGTATCTCATTGGGCGAACTCCTCCGCACTGAAGCCCTGCTGGATAGCAGCTTTGTGCGGCGCAGAGTATCGCGCGGCGCTATTACACTTTTCTTACAGACGCACGCAGTTGTTGCACTTTTTTTGCAGCGCCGGGCAACCGGCTGCAGGACGCGCGATGGAAGCCGGATCAGCCGAATCGACCCGTAATGTAGTCTTCCGTCAGTTCGTGTTGGGGATTGGTGAAAATCTGGTCGGTGTCGCCGACCTCGATCAGCCGGCCCAGGTGGAAGTACGCGGTGCGCTGGGAAACCCTGGCGGCCTGCTGCATCGAGTGGGTGACGATCACGATGGCGAAGTTCTTCTTCAACTCGTCGATCAGGTCCTCGATGTGTGCCGTGGCAATGGGGTCCAGGGCCGAACAGGGCTCGTCCATCAAGATGACTTCCGGCCCCACGGCAATGGTCCTTGCTATGCACAGCCGTTGCTGCTGCCCGCCCGACAGCCCGGTGCCTGGCTCGTCCAGGCGGTCCTTGACCTCCGACCACAGCCCCGCCCTCTCGAGGCTGGACCGGACGATCTTGTCCAGTTCCTGGCGGTTGCGGGCCAGCCCGTGGATTCTGGGACCGTAAGCGACATTGTCGTAGACGGACTTCGGAAAAGGATTCGGCTTCTGAAAGACCATGCCGACCCGGGCTCTCAGCATGACGACGTCCATCCTGCGGGCATGAATGTCCTCGCCGTCGAGGAGAATCTCTCCGTGCACGCGGGCGATGTCGATGGTGTCGTTCATGCGGTTGAGGCACCGGATGAAAGTGGACTTGCCGCACCCGGACGGGCCGATCAGCGAAATGACCTGGTTCTTGCCGATATCCAGGCTGACGTTCTGGATCGCATGGTTGTCGCCGTAAAAAACGTCGACGTTTCTGGCCCGCACGACCGGGTTGGCGGAGGTGTAGTCGCCCACCGTACGATAGGTGTCGCCGACCACCCTGATGTCAGGGGCTGTGCGGGCTGACGTTTCTTCTGCCGTGCCTGCACCAATCTGGGGCACCGTTTCTTTCTCCACCTTGGTCGCCTGACTCACAGTCTACTCCAATGAGAACCAAAAAATTGTCTACCAGCGCCGTTCGAAGCGCTTTCGCAGCAGGATGGCGCTGGCGTTCATCACCAGCAGGAACGCCAGCAGCACCAGGATCGCAGCGGAGGTCCGCTCCACGAATGCCCGTTCAGGGCTGTCCGCCCAGAGGTAGACCTGCACCGGAAGAGCGGTTGCCGGATCCAGCGGGCTCTCCGGCACGTCGACGATAAACGCGACCATCCCGATCATCAGCAGCGGCGCGGACTCGCCCAGCGCTCTCGCCATGCCGATGATCGTTCCGGTGAGCATGCCCGGCAGCGCCAGCGGCATGACGTGATGGAAAATCGTCTGCATCTTCGATGCACCGACTCCCAGCGCCGCCTCCCGGATCGACGGCGGAACCGACATCAGGGATGCCCGGGCGGCGATGATGACCACCGGGAGCGTCATCAGGGTCAATACCAGTCCGCCCACCACGGGGGCCGAGCGGGGCAGGCCGAAGAAGTTGATGAACAGCGCCAGGCCCAGCAACCCGAAGACGATGGAGGGCACCGCGGCCAGGTTGTTGATGTTGACCTCGATCAGGTCGGTCCAGCGGTTCTTCGGCGCGAACTCCTCCAGGTAAATTGCCGTGGCAACCCCTAGCGGAAAGGACAGCGCAAGGGTGACCAGCAACATGAAGAAGGAGCCGACAACCGCGCTCCAGATGCCGGACATCTCCGGATCGCGCGAATCGCCGGAGGTGAAGAAGCGATGGTTGAAATGGCGCGCGACGCTGCCGTCCGCCTCCAGTTGCTCGATCCACCCCAATTGCAGGTCGCTGATGCGCCGCTGCGACTCCTCGGCGGTGCGGTCCATGTGGCCCTTGACGAGCATATCGACATCGTCGTCGGCCACGACCCACTGACGGATGGTCTGGCCCACCAACTCAGGATTCGCAATTACCTGGCTTCTGAGCTCGAACCCGGCCCCCGGGCTGACCAATGCAAACAGCTTCCGCAGATCGTTCCGGCCCTCTACCTGCGGGAAACGGGCCATCAGCGCATTCCTGATCGCGCCCTGGTAGTCCGCGCGGCCGAGCGTCTGCGGATCACGTTCACCATCGGGGTCGATGGACGATTCGCTCAACTCCACCTCCAGCAGGATGTGAGTCTGCAGGAAGGCCGTGTAGCCGTTACCGATCAGCGTATAGAAGAAGAACGCGAGAAAGGCCATCCCCACCAGCACCGCGCCGAGACCCGCCAACCGGAAATTGCGTTCGCGCCGGTACCGCCGGGCAATGCCCCGGGCCACCCGCTCTTTCACGCCTTGTGCGCGGCTACTCATATTGCTCCCGGTAGCGCCGGACCACGCGCAGCGCGATGATGTTCAGAATCAGCGTCGTCACGAACAACAGCAGGCCCAACGCAAACGCAGCCAGCGTCTTGGCGCTGTCGAATTCCTGGTCGCCGATCAGCAGCGTCACGATCTGCACGGTCACCGTGGTGACCGCCTCCAGCGGGTTCGCGGTGAGATTCGCGGCAAGACCGGCCGCCATGACCACGATCATGGTCTCGCCGATGGCCCTGGATGCCGCCAGCAATATGCCGCCCACAATACCCGGCAACGCGGCCGGCAGGATCACCTGCCGAATGGTCTCCGACTGGGTGGCGCCCAGTCCGTACGAGCCATCGCGAAGATCCTGCGGAACCGCATTGATCACGTCATCGGAAAGGGAGGAGACAAAGGGAATGATCATGATCCCCATCACCAGGCCGGCGCCCAGTGCGCTTTCGGACGAAACGCTGAGTCCCAGGCCTTCGCCGAACTGGCGCAACAGCGGACCCACCGTCAACGCGGCGAAGTACCCGTAGACCACCGTCGGGATGCCCGCGAGCACCTCGAGCATCGGCTTGGCGAACGAACGTACCTGCGAGTTGGCATACTCCGACAGGTAGATCGCGGACATGAGTCCCACCGGAACGGCCACCAGCATAGCAATTCCCGAGATCAACAGCGTTCCGGCGAAAAGCGGCACTGCGCCGAACGCGCCCGACGACCCCACCTGATCCGGCCGAATCGCCGTCTGCGGGCTCCAGCTCAGCCCGAACAGAAACTCCAGCGGAGATACCTGCTGGAAGAAACGCAGCGCCTCGAACAGGACGGAGAGGAAAATGCCGATGGTGGTGAAAATCGCCACGGTGGACGCTGCCATCAGCAGCAATTCCATGGTTCGCTCCACCTTGTTGCGGGCGCGCAAGCCCGGTTCCACCCTGCGGAACGCCCATCCGAGGGTCGTCAACCCGATGACAAGCACCGCAAGCATGAGGCCCAGATTGCTGATTCGCTGCAGCGACATGTAGCGGGACGCCGCCGCCAGAATCTCTTCGCTCGGTTCGCCGGAGACGATATTGCCCTCGACCAGGTTCCTGATGTCGTTGTACACCAGGCCCAGTTCGGCCTCGGGAAGTTCCAGGGTTGCCGCGGGCATCGTCGCAAGCACCTGCGTACGAATGAAGCCGGGTTCGGCGAGTTGCCACAGGCAGTAGAGCAGCAGCGCCGGCAACGCGCACCAGATGGCCACGTAGCTCCCGTAGTAGCCTGGCAGGGAGTGAAACGTCAACCCGGTATTCGATGCGGCCCGGACCGACCGGCGCCGGCCCAGCACATAGGCCACCACGGTCATGCCAAGCAGGGCCACCAGAATCGTGGAGGATGGCACCGGGCGACTCTACAGTGGTGTCATTGCGGGGAACGAACGGAATTCAGGTCAGGGCGACAGAGTCACGTTTTCCAACCCCTGAACCGCCTCGAGCACTGTTCGGCGTTCGGTTTCCGGAAGCGGAATCAGGCCCCTGTCGGAAAGGTATCCGAAGTCGCCCCACGCAGCCTCGCTGGTCAGTTCGACGAGAAACTCCTCGATCCCCGGGATTTCTCCCACGTGCAGCTTCTTGACGTAACTGTACAGCGGCCGCGACACGGGATAGCTGCCGTCGGCGATGGAGTCGAACTCGGGTGCGACGCCGTCGATGAGCGAACCCTGGACCTTGTCCTGATTCTGGTCGAGAAAGCTGAATCCGAAGATGCCCAGTGCGGAGGGGTTCGCCTCGAGCTTCTGGACGATGAGGTTGTCGTTCTCGCCGGCCTCGATGAAGGCGCCATCCTCGCGCATGGTGAAACAGGCGGCGTCGCGGGCATCGTCGGCAAGCGTTTCGATTACCGCGAAAGCCTCGCACCCGGCCAGCATGACCAACTCCACGAAGGCGTCGCGTGTGCCGGATGTCGGCGGCGGGCCGAGCACCTCGATGCGCACGTCCGGCAGGGCAGCGTCGATGTCGGCCCAGGATTCGTAGGGGTTCGGGATCAGTCCGCTGCCGGTGGAATCGGGGACGTCCTTCGCCAGCGCCAGATAGATCTGCTCGCGCGCCAACCGGTATATGGGCGCTCCCTTGAAATTGGCCAGCACGATGCCGTCGTATCCGATCTTGACCTCGACGACTTCCGCGATGCCGTTCCTGGTGCACTCGTCGATTTCCGACTGGCGCACGCGCCGGGAGGAATTGGTGATATCCGGGTACTGCACGCCTGCCCCGGAACAGAACAGCTTGAATCCGCCGCCGGATCCCGTGGATTCGATCTTGGGCGTGCTGAAATCGGTGGTGCGGCCGAATCGCTCCGCGACCACGGTGGAAAACGGGTATACCGTCGATGAACCGACGATGCTGATGTAGTCCCGTGCGGCTTGCGCGTGCACGGACTGGACAAGGAAGGCGGCCCCCAATCCGGACACGCACGCAACGAACGAAGCGGAATGTTTTCCCATCGTGGCTCCCAGTGAAATTCGAGTGAATGGCTGCAGTGGGCAAGCGTGCCAGCGAAATGTTAAGGAATCATTGCAGTAGAGTCGAGATATGATATGGCCGCCCGGCGAGCGGCACCTTTTGCCGGCCACGGACACGCGATGACCGATTGGAACAAAGCGGTATTGGACCTGACCCGCGACCTGGTCCGGATGCAGTCGGTGACGCCGGCGGACAGCGGGTGTCAGGCACTGCTCGGAACCGCCCTGCAGGAAGCGGGATTCCGGTTGGAGCCCATGCCGTTCGGCGAGGTCGAAAATCTGTGGGCGCGCAGGGGTGAAGGCGGTCCCTTGCTGTGCTTCGCCGGGCATACGGATGTGGTGCCCCCGGGGCCCGCGGAGGCGTGGGGGGTCGATCCGTTCGCCGGCGAGATTCGCGACGGCCGGCTGGTCGCCCGGGGCGCGGCGGACATGAAGTCCGGTCTCGCCGCAATGACGGTGGCTTGCCGGCGCTTTGTGCGCGACTATCCCGACCACCCCGGCTCCATTGCGTTCCTTGTCACCAGCGACGAGGAGGGCGAAGCGCGCGACGGGACGCTCAGGGTCATGCAGGCGCTGGACCGCCGGGGCGAACGCATCGACTGGTGCGTCATCGGCGAGCCCTCCAGCACGGACGTCCTGGGCGACACCATCCGCGTCGGCCGCCGCGGCAGCCTGACCGGATTGATGACGCTGCGCGGGATCCAGGGACACGTCGCCTACCCACAGGAGGCCAGGAACCCGATACACGACCTGGCGGATTTCGTCTCCGCCCTCAACCGCGATCCCCTTGACCGCGGCAACCGCCATTTTCCGCCCAGCAGCTTTCAGATGGTCAATGTCCACAGCGATACCGGCGCAACCAATGTGATTCCGGGAGAACTCAGGTGCCGATTCAACTTCCGCTATTCCACGGAGTGGACCCAGGGCGCGCTGATCGAACACGTCGAGTCCCTGCTGGCGCGGCTCGACATCGACTGCGACATCGACTGGCGCGATGTCGGGCGCCCGTTTCTGACGGCCGAGGGAACGCTGACCGGGGCGGCCGCCCGGGCCGTGCGTGAACAGACCGGGCAGCAACCCCAGTTGTCCACCAGCGGCGGCACCTCCGACGGACGCTTCATCTCTCCATACGGTGTGGACGTGGTGGAAGTCGGTCCGGTCAACCGGACCATTCACAAGGTGAACGAGGAGGTCCGGGTGGACGACCTGCCCGCACTTCAGAGGATCTACTACCGGATTGCAGAATTGTTGCTGATAAAGCCTGCTCACCGCGGCGGAGCGCGATCCGGCGGCGGGGACTGAAGGGCGCGCTACGAGCGTCGGGCGAATGAGCCGGGGCGCGGCAGGCGGATCCAGTTCGCCGCCACGGCCAGGGCGCCCAGCAGCACGAACCAGACCAGCGCCCAGGCGGGCATGCTGAGGCCCACAAAGGACCACACCACCTCGGCACATTCGCCGGATCCGGTCAGTACCAGCCGCAAGGCATCCATCAGGGGGAACGCGTCCAGCATGTAGGACAGACCCGGTCCGCAGGCCGGCACCTGATCGGCGGGCAGGTTCTGGATGTAGACGTGGCGGGCCGCAATGCCGCCCCCGACGACGTTGGGGACCAGCGCGGCCAGGCCGTAGAGCCGGGCCCTTCGGGGCGCGTGCAGTCCGGCTGCGAGAAACACCGCGCCGCCGGCGATGAAGGCGACGCGCTGGAAAATGCAGAGCGGGCACGCCTCCAGGCCGAGCACGTATTGAGCGTACAGCGCATAGCCGATCAAACCGGCAACACTGACGCATCCGGCGAGATTCGCCAACCGCCGCTGCGGCCGGGACCCGATCACCTGGCAGCTTCCTTCATGACACCAGCCTGACCGACTTCGGACTCGACGTTGGTCAGACTGGAGTGCCGGATATCGGTTCCGTGCGCCATGTAGATCGTATGCTCGCAGATGTTCTTGGTGTGATCGCCGATTCGCTCAAGGGCCCTCGCGGCCCAGCTCAGGTCCATCTCCCGGGTGATGGTTCGCGGGTCCTCCAGCATGAAGGTCAGGCTCTGCCGGTAAATGGCCTCGTACTCCTCATCCACCACCTTGTCCGCCTTCATGACCTCAAGTCCCTGCTGCACATCCAGGCGCGCATACGCATCCAGCGCATCGCGAATCATGCCCTTCACGTGGCGGGCGAGGTTTCGCAGTTCGCGAAAGTTCGTGGACGGGCGTTTCACTGTCGCGAGCCGGGACGCGAGTTCGCCGATCTTTTCCGCCTCGTCGCCGATTCGCTCGAGTTCGGTGATGGTCTTCATGGCGGCAACGATGAGGCGCAGGTCGCCCGCCGTCGGGGCGCGGGTTGCCAGAATGCGCCGGCACTCGTCGTCGATGCGGACTTCCATTTCGTTGACCTGGCGGTCCGACTCGGCCACGCTGAGGCCCAGTTCGCTGTCGGCCTCCGCGATCGCCCTGACGGCGCGGTCGAACTGGTCTTCAACCAGCCCGCCCATGTTCAGTACCAGGTTGTGAATTCCTTCCAGATCCTTGTTGAACCTGCGGGACGTGTGCTGACTGATGGACTCGACTTCCATAACGGCGCATTATATTATAGGCGCCGGACGCACTCTGGCAGCCCGTGGCAACAGTCGCGGGACCCTTGCCACGGCTGCTAGCCCACGGCCCTTGCGGGACCGCCACGAGCGACGAGACGGCTATCGGGAAACCGGCACGCAAACAGGCTGCCTTCGCCGACCTCGCTCTCTATACCCAGCGACGCACCATGACGCTGCAGGGCATGCTTCACGATAGCCAGACCCAGCCCGGTGCCTCCCAGTTCCCGCGAGCGTCCGGGATCGACACGGAAGAATCGCTCGGTCACCCGCGGAACGAGCTCCTCGGGGATACCGATCCCGGTGTCTCTGACGGAAAATACCGCGCCATTTTCGCTGCGCTCCCAACGCACGTCGACGGAGCCTTCGGGAGGCGTGAATCGCACGGCGTTGCTCACCAGGTTATGAAAGATCGAATGCACCTCCGCCTCGCTCCCCAACAGGGCAAGATCGGTTCCAAAGTGCACGGAGATTCGAGGCGTCCGCAGACCTGAAACGAATTCCCGCTCGATGAACTTCAGCATACCGACCACATCGATAAAGTCACGCGGCGCCTCCTCATGCGACGACTCCAGGCGCGTGAGTTCGATCAGTTCGCGCAATATTCTCGTCATCCGCGATACCTGCCGCTCCATCTCTGCGATGGGGGTACGCCAGTCCCGATTGAGGTCGGAATCGTGGGCCAGCGCGTCCAGATACCCGCCGATCACGGTGAGTGGCGAACGCAACTCATGCGAGGCATTGGCCACGAAGTCGCGCCGTGTGCGTTCCAGGCGAACTTCCCGCGTGATGTCCCGGATGATCGCCAGGCGCTGGTTCTTTCCGTACGGAATGATCTGTACGGACAGTTGCCCTCCCTCCACCGCCGGAGAGGGGATGCTGACCGAGTCGCCCCCCGGATTCTCCAGATGGCTGACGAAGTCCGGGTTGCGAATCAGGTTGTCGATGCGATGCCCCACGTCGGTCGCCAGGTTCAATCCCAGCAACCGCACCGCGGCCCGGTTACACCACAGGATCTCGTTGCGGGGGTTCAGGATGATGCCGCCGTCATGCAGCGCCCGGGTGGACTGCCGAACCTCGCGCACCAGTCGGCGATAACGTTTCCTTCGCTTGCGCGACTTGGACCTCAGCCTGACAACGATCGAGAAAAGCTCCGCCCAGAGTCCCCTGGTCGCGGGAGGAACCGGCGCACCCTTTTCCAGCGCCCGGTCGAGGTAATAGAGATTGCGCAGCATGACGGCCAGATAAAGGGCCAGCGCCCCGGCGAGCCACCAGGCAGGACTTCCCAGCCAGATTCCCGCGAGGAGCGCAAGCGCAAGCCATGCTCCGGCATAGACGAAATGCGATACCCACCGATTCGGTAACATCAAGCCTCGCGTGGCGAAAACCGGTAACCTGCGCCGCGGACGGTCTGTACCAGTTTATCGTATCCGGACTCGGTGAGCGCCTTGCGCAGTCGCCGGATGTGCACGTCGACGGTGCGTTCCTCCACGTAGACATTGGCGCCCCAGATCCGATCCAGGAGTTGCGTGCGGGAATAGACGCGATCCGGATGGTGCATGAAGAAATGCAGTATCCGGTATTCCGTCGGACCGAGCGAAATCTCCGAACCGTCGACGCTGACCCGGTGACTCGCCGAATTCAGCTTCAGCCTGCCGACCGTGATGGTCTCGTCCTGGTACGCGCCCCCCCGCCTGAGAACGACCTTGATCCGGGCCAGCAACTCCCGCGGCGAGAACGGCTTGGTGATGTAGTCGTCGGCGCCGCCCTCGAGCCCGGCCACGCGGTCGTCTTCCTGGACCCGTGCCGTCAGCATGATGATCGGTATTTCCCGGGTTTCGGGATCGCGCTTGAGTTGGCGGGTCAGTTCCAGACCGCTCACGTCCGGCAGCATCCAGTCCATCAACACCACGTCGGGGTACTTGTCGACCATGGATGAACGGGCTTCCGTACCCGTTGCGGCGGAAAGGACCTCGTACCCGGCCCGGCCGAGATTGAACGCCAGCATTTCCCGGATTGCTGCCTCGTCTTCCACGACAAGAACTTTCTGTTGCATCGCACGCTTTCCGAAAACCGTCATTACACGCTGCAATTATTACAATTCCATTAATCGCGAAGGCATTATCTCACCGGCCGGTTTCCACGCGGACGCCGACCGGAGATAGACGGGGTTCGCCTCCTCCGGCGCACGGCCTTTTCCGGCAGCCAGATCGGCCTGCGCCAGAGGGAAAAGATCGATGGCCTGCGGGCGGGCCTGCGGGAAGACGCCGCCCGCCTGCGCCATCAACCCGGCAAGCTCGTCGCCATAGACCTCGAATCCGCTTCCGGCGGCGCACCAGGAAACCGAACCGGCGACGCTCACTTCCTCGGGTGAAGTCATGTGCTCGGCACCTGCAACGCATGCGAGGCCGTCCCGCATCTCGAATGCCGCCCAATAGACCTCGCCCATGCGTGCGTCTACGCAAACCAAAGTGTTGGTGGAACCGTGAGTCCGCCACATCCCCTGTGCCGTCGCCGCCAGGCTTGAGACGGGCAGCAGCGGCAGTCCGGTCGCCATACCAAGGCCCTGGGCCGCCGCGGCAGCGATGCGCAAGCCGGTGAACGATCCCGGTCCTCTGCCAAAGGCGATGGCGTCAAGCTCCCGCAACGACAGGTCTCCACTGTCGAGCAATTTCGCGGTCAGCGGAAGAAGCTGTTCGGTCTGCTTGCGTGGGGTGGCGATCAACGCCTGCCGGACGGTGCCGTCCACGTGCAGCGCAACCGAGCCCTCCCGGCTGGAGGTTTCAAACGCCAGCAATTTCACGGCGCTCGATCCCGGGCTCCTCGCGGGTTTCTGTGCCGGTGTCCGCGTGAGAGTCTTTGGGGGTGTCCGCGCGGGAGTCTGTGTGGGTGTCCGCGAGGTTTTCTGTGGGGGTGTCCGAACTGGTATCCGCGCCGGCGCCCGTGGGCAACGAAGCGACAAATTCCAGCGCCTGATCGGATTCATCGAGAATCGCCATGGGCGGCAGGCTATCCAGGAACACGCGCCCGTAGTGCCGTGTCCTGAGCCTGGGATCGCAGATGACGACGAGGCCCCGGTCGGAGAAATCCCGGATGAGACGCCCGACACCCTGTTTCAGCGCCAGCACGGCCTGGGGCAACTGGAACTCCGAGAACGGATCGCCTCCGTCCCGGCGAATGGCGTGCAGCCGCGCCTGAATCAGCGGGTCGCCGGGAGCGGCAAAGGGCAACTTGTCGATGACCACCAGGCGCAGTGCAGGACCGCGAACGTCCACGCCCTGCCAGAAACTGCTGGTCCCGAGCAGTACGGCGTCTGTCGTACTGCGAAATCGCGTCAGGAGTTCGGTGCGCGGCCCCTCGCCCTGCACCAGCAGCGGGCCGGGCAACGCGCGGCCATCGATCCACGCACGCGCCGCGTTGAGCGCCCGGTAGCTGGTAAACAGGAGAAAGGTTCCGCCGCCGGCAGCTTCGATCAGCGGCCAGACACATGCGAGGACTCTCTCGATGTAGTCCGGAGCCGCGGGCTGCGGCAGACCCTGGGGCAGGTACAGCCGGGCATTCTCCCGGTAATTGAACGGGCTGGGCAGTACCGCGGAAGCCGCATCCGGCACACCGATGCGGCCCAGGAAATGGCTGAAATCGTCGCCCACCGCCAGGGTGGCCGAGGTGAACACCCAGGTACCGTCCTGGGCCCGAATTCGCTCGCCCAACTCCGCGCCCACGTCCAGGGGCGTCCAGTGGGCCGCAAAGCTGTGGCGCGAGACTTCGACCCAACGCAATCCCCGGGACTCGTCGTCGTCGAGAGCCTTCAGCCGGGCGATGCCGTCGCGGCTGCGCTCCCAGCAACGTTCCAGCCCCGGATTCATGTCCCGGGCTTCCCCCAGGGCCGTCGCCATCCGTTCCAGGGCGGATTCCCAATCCCCGAGCGACTGGTTCACCCCCGACGGACAGGCGTTCCAGTGCAGGCGACCGCGATGCTCGCCGAATGCGAGGCGGGCGTCGGTCGCGGCGCGCGCCAGGTCGTCGGCCAGAGGCTCCAGCTCACCGGAGATTCCGGCTGCCCGGGTCTCCGCCACGACGTCCCGCGCCAGATTCTGCAATTCGCGGCTTCCCAGGGAAACGCCGAAGAACTGCTGGGCAATCTCCGGCAACTGGTGCGCCTCGTCGACAATGACGGCTTCCAGGTCCGGGAGAAGCTGGCCGAAACCGGCCTCCTTGAGCGTCAGGTCGGCCAGCAGCAGGTGATGATTGACCACGACCACGTCGGCGGCCATCGCGCCGCGGCGCGCCTCCACGAGAAAACAGTCGTCGAGTTGCGGACAACGGCTGCCCAGGCAGTTGTCGGCGGTGGACGTAATCCAGGTCCGCAGGGAATAGTCATCGGTGAAATCGTCAATCGCGGTAAGGTCGCCACTTCCCGAGGTGCGCGCCCAGTGGTGTACGGTCGCCAGCTTGTCCAGCAGCGCCGGATCGCGCACCGCCCCCTGGCGCGCGGTTTCCAGCCGGTGCCTGCAAAGATAGTTGCGCCGCCCCTTGAGCAGCGCCACTCGCACGGGGCGGCCGACGACGGCGCCCAGCAGGGGCAGATCGCGCTTGAAGAGCTGGTCCTGCAGCGTCAACGTTCCGGTGGAAATGGCCGTCCGTCGTCCGCTCAACAGCGCCGGCACGAGATAACCGAACGTCTTGCCGATCCCGGTGCCCGCCTCCACCGCGAGGTGCCGGCCGTGCGACAGCGCCTCGTCCACCATCAGCGCCATGTCCTCCTGGGCAACGCGCCGGGTGTAGCCCGGCAGGTGGCGAGCCAGGAGACCATGAGTGTCGAAGATTTCGGCGAGTTCGGGCATGGCGCCACTATAGCGTGATCCCGGCCCGTTGAAAGGAGGCATTTCTCGGCAATCTGCCTCCATGAACGCCTGGCAGCCTGAAACTCTTACAAGAAAATGGACAACGGGCTATAGAGTCGGCCGCTTACTTCATTATACTTCCGCCCTTCATTCCGGAAGGCGTTCAAACCACCATGACCACTCGACTCGAGAGCCTCAGCGAATGGGTTGCCGGGATTGCCCGATTGACGCAGGCAGAACGCGTCCACTGGTGCACCGGCACCCGTGACGAGTACGACGAATTCGTACGGGAAATGCTCGCCCGCGGCGACCTCCTCGAACTCAATCAGGACTCCTGGCCGGACTGCTACCTGCACCGCTCCGACCCCCGCGACGTCGCGCGCGTCGAACACCTGACGTATGTGTGCTCGGAACGCAAGGAGGACGCCGGACCCAACAACAACTGGATGCCGCCCGCGGAGGCCAGGGAGAAGATGAATGGGCTGTTCGACGGCTGCATGAAGGGGCGCACCCTGTACGTGATCCCCTACTGCATGGGACCGCTGGGATCGCCCTACTCCCGCTACGGGGTCGAGATCACCGACAGCACCTACGTCGCCGCGAACATGTACCTGATGACCCGGATGGGCGACGCGGCACTGGCCGAGATCGAGCGCACGGGCCGCTTCATCAGGGGACTGCACTCCGTTGGCGAACTGGACCCGGAACGGCGCTTCATCATGCACTTCCCGGAAGACCTGACGATCATGAGCTACGGCTCCGGTTACGGGGGCAACGCGTTGCTGGGCAAGAAATGCCATGCGCTGAGGATCGCCAGTTACCAGGCCCGAACCGAAGGCTGGCTGGCGGAGCACATGCTCATCGTCGGCGTGGAGAATCCCGCCGGCGAGACCCACTACCTGGCCTGCGCCTTCCCGTCCCAATGCGGCAAGACCAACCTGGCCATGCTCATCCCGCCCGAGAGCCACCGGGGCTGGAAGGTGTGGACGCTCGGCGACGACATCGCCTGGATGCACCTGGACGGGGAGGGCCGATTGCGGGCCATCAACCCCGAGGCGGGCCTGTTCGGCGTCGTGCCCGGCACCAACCGCCACACCAACCCCAATGCCTACGAGAGCATTCGCCGCGACGCCATCTTCACCAATGTCGCGGTGACTGCGGAAAACGATCCCTGGTGGGAAGACAAGGACACCGGCGAACCCGTCATGGACTGGCAGGGCCGGCCCTACGATCCCGCGAACGGACCGGCCGCGCATCCCAATTCACGGTTTACGGTGTCGGCGAAGAACAACCCCAGTTATTCCGAACTCGCCGAGGCGCCGGGCGGTGTGCCCATCAGCGCGCTGGTGTTCGGCGGACGCCGCCGCGAACTGACGCCGCTGGTGTACGAGGCCAGGGACTGGGCCCACGGCGTGCTGGTCGGCGCCACCGCGGCATCGGAAACCACCGCCGCGGCCACCGGCAAGGTGGGCGTCGTGCGGCGCGATCCCATGGCGATGAAGCCCTTCTGCGGTTACAACTTTGCCGATTACTGGGGCCATTGGCTGAGCTTCGAGAATCGCTCCGATGCGCTGCCGCGGATCTTCCATGTGAACTGGTTCCGCCGGGATCCCGACGGCCGCTTCCTGTGGCCGGGATTCGGAGAAAACCTGCGGGTTCTGCGCTGGATCATCGACCGTTGCCGGGACCGGGCCGGCGCCGTCGAATCGCCGATCGGCTATCTGCCCGAGCCCGGCGCCATCGATACATCGGGCCTGAGCATCAAACCGGAGACGATGCGGGAACTGCTCAGCGTGGATCCCGAGGCGTGGAAGGAAGAGATGCGAAGCATCGGCGAGTACTTCCAGACCTATGGCGACCGCGTGCCGCAGCGCCTGCGCGCCGAGCACGGCAAGGTCCTGTCCGCCCTGTCCTGAGTCTGCCGCCCCTACCCGTTCGCGGCCACTGCGGGTGCCTTGCGGTGCCCATCGGCGCGTCGCCGCAGCAAGTCGCGGCCAGCCTCTCCGGGCGGCAACTCGCTCAGAAACCGCCGCCATGCCCGGGCGCCGGGACGGCTTGAGTAGAGCCCCGCCAGGTGCCGGGTCATGGCCTTGAGCGACGTGCCGCGACTGACTTCGCCGCCCATGTACCGCAGGTACTCCCTCAGGGCGTCCTCCCGGCTGGACACACCGCGGCGCCGGCCGAGCCTGCTGTCGAGTTCGGCCAGGACCCACGGATTACCGTACGCACAGCGCCCCAGCATGACTCCGTCCACGAGGCCGGCCTGGTCCAGGACCCTGGCTTCCGAATCGAGTCCGCCGTTGAGAATGACCCGCAGCGCCGGATAGTCCGACTTGAGCCGGTAGACCCGGTCGTAATCCAGCGGCGGGATCCGGCGGTTCTGCTTTGGCGACAGTCCGCTGAGGATCGCCTTGCGGGCATGGATGATTACCGTTCGGCACCCCGCATCTCCGACGGCGCCCACGAAGCCGTGCAGGAATGCGTAGCTGTCCAGATCGTCGATGCCGGTCCGGGTCTTCACGGTGACCGGCACGTCGACGGCTTCCATCATGGCGCGCACGCACACGGCAACCCGTTCGGGCTCGGCCATGAGCGCGGCGCCGAAACGCCCCGACTGGACCCGATCGCTGGGGCAGCCGACGTTGAGGTTGATCTCGTCGTAGCCCTCCGCTGCGCCCAGGGCCGCCGCCTGCGCCAGTTCGCCGGGGTCGCTGCCGCCCAACTGCAGCGCGACCGGGTGTTCGCTGGGATGGAATTCAAGCAGGTGCGGGCGGCCGCCCTGCACCAATGCCGCGGCGGTGATCATCTCCGTGTAGAGACGGGTTTCCGGCGAAATCAGCCGGAGCAGGTACCGGCAATGGCGGTCGGTGCGCTCCATCATGGGGGCAACGGCTACCGTCAGGGCGTTTCTCGATATCTCCATACCGGTTCAATCCGGGCTTTCCGGTTCTGCACCATCGTCGGAAAACATTTTTATCATGTCCGCCCTCCTCTTCAAGTAGGCTGGTGGTTCATTTCGCCATACCTGCTGGCCGACATGACCACGCTCGACCCATCGGGGCGGCCGTTAACCGCAATCAGCTTTGTGATTGCGTTCGGACAGGCACTGGGCCCGTTCGTTGTGGGCCTGTTCCCGGTCGAGGCCGTTACCGGGCAGGTGATCGACTACTCCCCGGCACTGGCTGCCGGACTGGCCGGTTTCGTGTTCTGCTGTGTGCCGCTCACCCCTGCCGTCAAATCGAATGACCGCCTGTTGGCGCGGAACCGGCTGCGATGAACTGATCGTTGCATGAAACATTCAGCAATTCGTTCCTTGTGAAGGAACTTGCGCAAATCCCATTGTTTTCCGAACCAGCACAATTGATTGGTTTACTAATTGTTGGCAAAGTCATGTATGATGCGCGCGTCAAAAACACGCTGGACAGGCAAACAACGGAGGAACGCCGACATGGCAATCAACGAGTCCAAGTTGACCAAGGGTCAAGTGAGAAAACTCAATGCGCTGAGAAAGTCCGTAGGCGACGAACTCGGCGAAGAAGTCTTTGGCAAGTGGCTCGCCCAACAAGCGGCCATGAAGCCGAAACCCGACCCGATTGCAGAAAAAATCACGGCGGCGTTGTCCGGTTACGAGAACGATGCATCATTCCGCCTCGGAAACTACGGCTATACCATTCGCCGTGCGAGGGGCAAGGGGCAGTCGGGCTTCAGCATCACGAAGAACGAAAAACCCAAGTAGACTCGCCACCCCTGGCCGGGCCCAAGGGGTTGGAATTTCGTGGTTTTACCCCATTGGCCATCCGTTGGCGCAGTGGAAGAAAGCCTGTGGCAGGACCCGACAGGCTCGTTGCGCATGCCATCTTCAGCATTCAGGAAGTTCGCTGTTCGCCGGGATTGCCCGCCTGTTGACCCGGATCGATGATTCCCGATTCAATCCAGGTGTTCTTCCACGCGAACCAGAATCTCCTGTGGCTGTTTACGCTCACTCTCGACCTTTCCATGACGCTGTTGATGTACCGGCTGTTCGGTCGTCCCGGGCTGACGGCTGCAATTGTGCTGGCGATTCTGTTGGCCAACCTTCAAGGCCCGAAACTCACCGTGATCATGGGAATGGAAACCAGTCTCGGGGTGATCTTCTATTCCAGTATCTTCTTCGCGACGGATCTGTTGGGCGAGAAACATGGGCGGGCCGCAGCCAGCCAGGCGGTACTTCTGGGCTTTGGAGTCAGCGTCATCATTGTCGTCATGATGAGCATGAGTCTGCTCTACCTGCCGTCTTCCCGCCCCGAATCGGCTCTGTTTTCCGCAGAAATCCATCAGGCGTTTTCGAGAATCCTGGACTTCACGCCCCGTTTCGTTTTCGGGTCGCTGCTGGCCTACTTGATCAGTCAGAGTTTCGACGTTTGGTTTTTTCACACAGTCAAGGCATGGACCCACGACAGGCACCTCTGGTTACGCAATAACCTGTCGACCATTACGTCGCAAGCGCTCGATACCGTGCTCTATGCAGTTATCGTCTGGTGGGGAATTTTCGATCTGGGTACCGCAATGCAGTTGGCATTGGCCAAGTATGCCTTCAAGGTGTTTATCGCGGCTTTCGATACACCCTTCGTCTATTGGGCCAGAAACTGGGACGTTTCACGTCCGCCAGGCGGTGGGTTCGCCCTGCCGCAACGCCAGTAGCGGATCAAGCCGCAAACCCGGCACTAGCCCGACAAGGCGCCGGTACCCGGCGCGACGGCTCTCAATCGCAGACGCCCCTCACCGTCTCCCCGATGAGATGGTCGACGACCGCCTGCACAGCCTCCTCCGGGTCTGCGCCGGCGTCCAGCGCCGCCTTGTGCACGCGCACCTGGCGGTGCGCGCTGGTGCCGTGAGTCAGAATGGAATGCACGTGTTCCACCTCTGAAACGCAGTCCAGTGCCTCGGCGTCTTCCCGGGTGAGTTCCAGTATTTCCTCCACGAGCTGCGCAAAGGGAATGATCCGCCCGCGGCCCAGGTCGATGAGACCCTCATCGAAACTGTAGCGCATGGCGCGCCAGCGGTTCTCGGCAAGCATCAGGCGGGAATACATGCGCCAGCGCTGATTGTTGGTGCGCAGCCGGTACAGCATTCTCAGCGTGCAGGCGGTCAGGGCCGCCAGGCACAGGGCATCGTCCATGCTCGTGCACACATCCATGATGCGCGTCTCGAGGGTCGGATAGCGCGCGCTGGGCCGCAGGTCCCACCAGATCATGGTCGAGTCGGGTATCAGGCCCGCGTCAACCAGCACACGGATATGGCGCTCGTATTCCGCATAGCTGTCGAACCGCTCGGGCAGGCCGGTACGCGGCACCGCATCGAATACCGTCAGGCGATAGGACTTGAGTCCCGTATCCCGGGCCTCCCAGAACGGCGAGGAGCAGGACAGCGCGAGCAGGTGCGGAAGGAAGTAACTGAACTGGTTCATCAGGTCGATGCGCAATTCATCGTCGTCGATGCCCACGTGCACGTGCATGCCGCAGATCAGCAGGCGCCGGGCCGCCGCCTGCATTTCCGCGTACAGCGCCGCATATCGGGCCCTCTCCGTGTGCTTTTGCAGTTCCCAATGGGCGAACGGATGCGAGGACGCCGCTATGGGCGCAAGCCCGTGGGAGTCGGCCACGGTTGCCACCACGGTACGCAGTTCGGTGAGAGCGGCCCTGGCCTCCGCCATGTTCCCGCAAACGCGCGTGCCCACCTCGATCTGCGCCCTGAGCAACTCCGGGCTGACGAGTTGGTCGTTGCACCGTTCGGCGCACTCTTCGAGCATGTTCGCGGGCTGCGTCTTGACCAGATCCCGGGACTTGCGGTCGACGAGCAGGTATTCCTCCTCGATACCGATGGAAAAGGATGGCTCCTGCATGGCGGTCAGTCTCCCTGTCCGGAAGTAGCACGGCGGTACAGTTCTTCGTCGGCCAGAACCGGTTCCAATGCACGTGCAAGTCTGTCGGCCCAGGCAGCCTGGCCCTGGGGGTCGGCAACCAGGTCCTGCCGAATCTCGACGCCCGCACAGGCCAGCCCGATGGACTCCGCGTGATGATCGACGGTGAAGTCCGCCGGATGCCGCCCGGAATACGGCTCGTTGTCGCCGACGAGGATATCCCCGCCCGACCGGAGCCGCGCCATCAGCGGCAGCGCCAGGCGCGCGTCGGTGTCCCAGAGCACGCCGACGTCCCATGGCCGGAACAGCCCATGTTGCCGGGGCGTGAAGCTGTGGATGCTGATCATGACCGGGACGCGCTCGTTGGATGTCTGCGACACGATCTCCCGGCGCAACGCCTCATGATAGGGAGCATACAACTCCCCGATGCGTTGCGCACGCCGACTCTCGTTCATGCTCATATTGCCCGGAATCAGCACGCCGTCGCTGATTACCGGCATTGCCGTCGCATCGTCCAGATGCCGGTTCAGGTCGATGACCAGCCTGGAATAGTTTCCCAGCATGGCGACACATCCCAGGCGCCTGCAAAGGATTCCGGCCACCTCGGCGGCGCCGATGTCCCATGCGATGTGATCGTCAAGATACCGGTCGGCGAGGCCCAGCGTCCCGAGCGACCGGGGGATCGTTCGGCTCGCATGATCGCAGGCGACAATCAGGCGCCGGTCCGTGCCGGCACGAATGACTTCAAATGCCGCCGGCTCATCGGCCCCGATGAGTCCTGATATTACTTGTTCTTCGGCGACTGCCATCCGGCGTGATACCCTTTTCCGGCGTCGGCGAAGTGTACCCAACAGCGACGCAAAATTCCCCTGGAAGCGCATCGAACCGATGCAACCTGGGAAAACGGAGGACGGCGATGCGTCGAAAAACCTGGTTGACCGCCGTAGTGGCCCTGACGGCCGTGCTGCCCGCCACATCGGCAGGTCATCACACCTTCGCCTACACCTACAACACCAGCCAGGTGGCCGAGATCGAGGGCGAGGTGATCGAGGTCCAGTGGGAGAATCCGCACGTTCAGTTCCGCATGCGTGCGGAAGACGGCGAAGTCTGGAGCATCGAGTCCAATTCCCCGGCGGGAATGCAGCGCCGCGGCATTTACCTGAACAGGATCGCTGTAGGCAGCCGATTCAGGCTGGCGGGGTTCCCTGCCCGGGACGGCAGCAACGGCATGCACGCGAGCAATATCCTCCTGCGGGACGGCACCGAGGTGGTGCTGAGGCCCGGCTCGAAACCGCGTTTTTCTTCACAGGTCCCGGGGCAGGATGATTCCCAGGCGCCGCCGGTGAGCCCGCCATAACTCCAGCAATTGCTCGCGCTTGCCCGGGTACTGCTCCGACAGATCCGCCGTTTCCCCGGGATCGTGCGCCAGGTTGAAGAGTTCGAAATTCCGTTCATCGAAGGGCTGTTCCAGGGACAGCAGCTTCCAGTCGCCCTGGCGCAGAAAAGCCCGTTGGGCGTGGCTGAAAACGGTGACATAGTCCGAATCGTGGATCGACTCTTCCTCGCCCGCCAGGAACCGGACGGTTGATTCTCCCAGCATGGGAGTCTTGTCCTGCGGATACTCGGTGCGGGCCAGTTCCAGCAATGTCGGCATGATGTCCATTACCGTCATGTAAGCGTCTGTGAACTCTCCGCGCCTTTCAACTGCGGGACCCGCCATGATCATCGGCGATACGAGACCACCCTGGGACGGAAACCCCTTGCGGAGCCGAAACGGCGCCGAGCCCGCCTCCGCCCACTGCGGTCCATAGGTGACGAAGCTGCCCTTCTGCCCCATCGACTTGTAGGTGGTGATGTCATGGCGTTCGCGAACGTATTCGTGAAACACGCCGCCGGGCACATCCGGGGTCTCCGCCGCGGCGCCGTTGTCGCTCATGAACACGATCAGCATATCGTCATGGAGATCGTTGCCGCGGAGGTAATCCAGCAGCCGGCCCACATGCCGGTCCAGGTTGTCGACCATCGCCGCGTACAGTTCCATGCTTCGGACCTCGCGCCGCCGCTGCTCTGCGCTCAGACTGGCGAAGGGCGTGATATCCGGGTTGCGGGGTGGGCGATCGGAGTCGGACGGAATGACACCCGCCGCCTTCAACCGTTCGAAATTGAGCTCGCGCAGCCGGTCGTAACCCATGTCGTAGCGGCCAGCATACAGGTCAAGGTCTTCATCGGGCACCTGTAGAGGCCAGTGGGGGGACGCATACGCAGCCACCATGAAGAACGGACGTTCGTCGTCCCTGTCTTCTTCCAGGTAGCCGATAAGAGTATTGGTGTAGAAGTCGGTTGAATACTCGCCGTCGGGCCAGTTCGCTTCTGCGTTATCCCGGAAGTACTTTGGCGACGAAGTGTCACGCAGACCGACGCCGCTGAAGTGGCTGCCGCCACCGAACTTGATCGCAAAGGAACGCTCGAAGCCTGCGGCCCAGGGTGATGAATCCAGCGTTTCGCCGAGATGCCATTTGCCCGCGAAGTAGGTGCGGTAGCCGGCATCCCTGAGTAACTGCGGCAGCACCGCAACCCGCTCGGTTACAAGCCGGTTTTCGTAACCCGCCAGTCCCGGGATAGCCGGCCCTGGGGTAAGGGACTGTCTGCCCACGCCGGCGACGTGGTTGTTGTTGCCCGTGAACAGCATCGCTCGCGTCGTGGAGCAATAGGGCGAGGCGTGATACTGGGTAAACAACAGCCCCTCGTCGGCAAGAGCGTCGATGTTCGGCGTGCGGATATCGCTGCCGTGCACGCCAAGGTCCGCGTAGCCGAGATCGTCGGCGATGATCAGCAGGATGTTGGGTCGTTCCTGGGCCGCATTGGGACCCAGGCTCGCAAGGAGCAATGCCGCAACGACCGTTATTCGAATCATGGCAGGCATTCCTCGGGTACGTGACGCGGTGGCTCAAGTGGATCGTCCATGGACTGCGCACCGGATACTATCATCCGGGTTGCTTGCGAAGGCGCCGCCTGATCCGATTTCGATCCTCGGGCCTGTCCACGCTGGACAACGCTTCCGGCAAGGGAGGGGTCAGTACACGGACGGGACCCGATTCGAGCAAGCGCCGCAGGGATGCGTCCCCCTGATCCAGACTTGCCTCCAGCAAGACCCTCGCGGCCGGCTCCCAGATGGTGCACAGCGGCTCCAGCACGCCATCGGGATGACGAAAAGCCGTGGCCAAGTGCCTTGTTGATCGTCCGGCGGTCAATGCCGTGAGGGTCGCGCGGTCCAGCAACGGCATGTCGATGGCGACAAGCAGCCAGGCGGCGTCCGGGCTTGTGTTCCAGGCAGAAATCAGGCCGCCGGCAGGTCCCAGGCCGGGCTCATCGTCGACAATGGTGACCATTGACTCATAACCGCCGGTCCGGTCCTGCCGTGGACCCACGGACACCTGCACGGAAGCGCAATACTCGACCAGCAACTCAGCGAGCCAGCTCACCTGGGGCTGCCCGTGATAGTCGATCAGCCCCTTGTCCGGGCCCATCCGGCGGCTCCGGCCGCCGGCCAGGATCAGTCCTTGCAGCGCGCCGGGGTCACTCAACCGCCTGTCTTCCGCTCCTCCTCCGCGTCCCACCGACCGATCGGGTTTCTCCATATCGCGCTCGATCCGAATTTACGTCCTGCCGGGTAAGGGGGAATCGGATGTTGGAAATTGCCTTTGCGCAGTTCATCCGACGGCGTGCGCACAGCCACGGGGAGATCAATGGGCCCGGTTATCCGTAGCTTTCAGGGACTCCAAACTCGCTCCATCGGGCCCAGCGACAAACCTCTTTGCCTTACCGTACGCTTGCGCGTTCAGCGCCCTGACAAACTCCGGGCTGACCTTGTGCAATCCGCCAGTGGAATCTTCCGGCCGGGACAACTGAACGTACACGTCCTTGGCGAGCGGCATCGTTGCGATATCGCCGGGCTTCGCGAGGAGTCCGTTCAGCAGACAGGGTTCATCTCCGATCACGAAACTCGCATCATCCCTTGCGCTGACTATGCCCACGTCGATGTTCATTTCCGTCATTCGCCGCAAGACGATGCCATCAAGGTCTTGATGTTGCCTTACATGCTCAACATTCGCCAAAGCCTCATGATCTGCCTTTGCCGGATTTTCGCCCCTGCCAAGATCCAACTGCATTTGCCATAGAATTTCCTTGCTCTCCGGAAATTCCCCGTTATGGGCAAGCGCAAAGTCCTTCATGCGTGGGCTCCTTAAAATCTGCACAAGCAGGAACGTGCACAGCCGTTCCTTTTCTTCGCAATCGAGCTCGGCCGCCTCGCCAGATCTGGCGCGCTCGATAATTTTCCCAATGACCGGCGCCGCGTCGCTCTCGCACTTGCCGAGAGCCGCCTCGACAGTTGCCGGGTGGTAGCTGTTTTCCGCGAACGCATCGTAGCCGCCCCGCCGGCGATTCTTCCTGGATTTCCTCGCTGGATTCTTTGCCCAAATGCGGCCCGTCTTCTTGTTCATTATCCGCAGTGCTTCATCGTCGCCCGCGAAATTGCCGAGAATGAAGTCGGGGATGTAGTGGTTCTTGCGTCTGCGCGATCTCCCGCCGTCCGCAGGCAATGGTTCATGATCATTGCCGTTCCAGAGAATCCCCGGGCGGGGCAGGCGATAATAGTTGGATGGACTACTTGGATCCGAGTTCGGTTTGGTTCCCTGGCGCGGCTTGCGGGCGAAACGGCCGAGTGCCGCTTCGCAGTAGTCGCGGACAAGCTCTATGCAGATCCAGCGTCGCTCCGTGCGCTCGCAAACTTCACCGGTGACGCAGCTGCCGGCGAAAGGGTCTATCACGAGATCGCCCGGTTCGGTCAGCATCCGGATGAAATACTCCGGCAGGTCGGCCGGGTAACGGGCGGGGTGCGGTTTCAATCCCCTTTCCTCACAATATCGCAAGTAGAAGCTGTTGCTCTCGGTATTCGGGATCGCAATCAGATTGGGGGGTATCGCCGCACCGCTATCAGTATTGAATTTCGTGCTGATGTCGTGCCCGGAAGGGCGTTTCTTGGCCCTGTAGCCCTTGACCAGCAACTCCCGCATGCTTGGACTATAGGGCTGAAGAACCCGCCGATTGCTTGCCTTGGGCCATGGCGTCTTGGAAAGCCACCAGACTGTATTGACAGCGTCCTTGACGCGGATTCGGCGTACCGTGACCCACTCCGCCGGTGTCGGAAGCTTGGAAGGATTCCACCAATAGAAGTCTTGGGCCAAGTGAAATCCGAACTCCTCGCACAACATGACGAGAAGCTTGAAATGATAAAGGCTGCGGGTTGGGCGGCCCTTGTTCCAAGCGCCTCCGATGTCGATGACCAAACTACCAGAGTCCTTCAGGACATGCCGAAAAGCGGCGGCGAAGGGCTTGAACCAGTCGACATATTCGTCCGCCGCGACATTGCCGTAGTCCTTCTTGCGCACCAAGCCAAACGGAGGGCTTGTCATGATCAGATCGGCGGAATCGCCCGGATACGCCGCCAGGACATCAAGGCTGTCGCCATGGACCATTCGACCCAGCGGAGTTTCGTGGTAGGTCTCATGGGCCAGTGGGATTCGCGTTGGCATGTTCGGCGTCCTAGATATCCAGTCTCTTGAGTTTCATGGCGTGATGCGCCTCCCGACCAAAGACATCGACAATCGCGGCGGGCCGTGTCTCGATAGCGGTAAGATCGTCACCGTCGATCATGACGATGCACAGGTTGGAATCGGCCATGATCCTGTTTGCATAGCGTCTCGCTTCCGGCCCAATCCTGCCGGTCGAGACCATTACGACGGCATTGCTCTTCAGGAAATGGGTCAGGCCTACTTCCTTCGCCACATCATCGAGCGACACGCGTGCCGTGTTCTTGCATTGGACCTGCCAGCGCGAGAACACCAGCCGTGCGCTCTCGAAGATCAAATCAACCTCGGCGCCGCCGGTCGCGTGACCGCGCAAGCGCGTGGCGACATAAGTCAAATCGATCAGGCGCATGAGTCTGAAGGTGAGAGCCTCAAGCGCCAAGCCGCGAATGTGGCGATTTCCTGAATTTAATTCTCCGCGAATTTCCTTCAACGACTTGCGGAGCAAGGGCCGAAGTTCAGGCTGAAATTGCCGCTCGATCTGCTTGAGCATCGGAGCGATCAGATCCGCCGCGAGTTTGGCCGCCGTAGTAGCCAGAAATGGTTTGGCGCCACGTCCAGACTTTTTAGTACCTCGTTCAAGGCCGATATACCCGGCATCGCGAAGTGCGTAAAGAACCTGTTTGGGCAAATTTTTCTCATTGAAAGAAACGCCGTAGGTCGCGGCTGCGAGCTTCTCGATATCGTTGGAGGCGTGAGGGCCTACGGAGTCTACATTGGCGAGAGCCTTCAGATAGGCGCGCTGCTCTGGGGTAAACCTCGTGAGCGCCTCGAATTCCTCCATCTTCAGCCCAAGGATTTCGTTGATGCGTCCTTCGTCAACACGATAGCCGGAAACGAAAACACCGGCGCGTTCGAGCCACAGCCGTAACGTGCTCATATGTTTGCCGCCGCGCGGTACGGAAATGCCGCGCTCCTTCAGCCATTGCCGTAACTTGTTCAGGTCGATGGGTTCTCCAGCGGCCTGCATATCACGGATGCACTGCACAAAATTCATGCCTTGCAAATTCGTCAGAATGTGCCGGCCAAAATTCTTGTACAACGCGCGTTCGTCATCGCGAATGTCGTAGAGAGCCGCGCCGACTTCCGAGAGTGTCGAGTCCTTTGCGCCGATGAGGCCATAGGCGCGGAGGGAAAGCTTGGTGTTGTTGGCGAGCTTGCCTTTGTTGTACTCCGACGTGGTGTGGTCTTCGAAATAACGTTCACGGACGGCGGACTCGAAACCCTTCCAGTCAGCCCCATGCGCGTGCGCCAAGTCGAGAAGGGTCGGCAGCTCGATTTGAGCGGGCGAAAACTCGCTACCGAACGGAAGGTCGCTACGCGCCATCGAATCCTCCAGTCCTAGGTACCGCGACGCTCAGGGCGTGATGCGGCCAAGGGCAGCGGAAGCTGTGTCTCGTTATGCCGGTAGCGTTCGAGAAAGTCCGCAACGGCCTGGCGAACGAGCCACGCCATGGAGATTCTGTATTTCTCGGCGACGACGGCGAGCGTCTCGTATTCGTCATCGTCGAGAGCCACCGAAAACCGGATTTTTGCTGGCATCGATTATCTCTCGTGCATAGTTATGCGAAGGAATGCGTTGTGAGTCGTAGTGGTTCATATTGATGCAAGTTAGCGGGCTGGTCAACGCCGACGCCGCTTCGTCCGTCGATCAACGCGCAGGTCCTTCTGATCGGGGCGGTCCCGCGCGCCTTCCTGGGCGGGCTGTCTGTCAGTCTTGACACCCCAACGGGCAGTCTTTACGCTCGCGCCGCAGGGAATTGGGGCCATAGCTCAGCTGGGAGAGCGCTACAATGGCATTGTAGAGGTCGGCGGTTCGATCCCGCCTGGCTCCACCATTTTTCCGACTCCAATTGAAAACGCGGAACATCGACGTCCCCATCGTCTAGAGGCCTAGGACACCGCCCTTTCACGGCGGCAACAGGGGTTCGAATCCCCTTGGGGACGCCACCACCCGATTTTGCAAGTCCGCGCAAGATGAGAGCGGACAAACAAGGGGCGCGCCATTCACCGCCCTGCAATCAGTCCTCGCGCGTGAGGGTGCCGAGCGCGTTCCGGTAGAGCCGCAGGGTCAGCGGTGCGATCAGCATGACCGGCAGTCCGAAGATCAGCGGAATCAGCGCGACGCTGTAGCGCACGCCGTCGGCGCCGAAGACGGTGTCGTTCAGCAGCCCGACGAGGCTGGGACCGAGGAAGAGCCCCGTCAGGCTGATGGTCATGTAGTAGAGCGCGATCGTCTGGGCGCGAATCCGCGGGGGCACGATCTGCAGCAGCGCCGTCACGCCCACGGACGATATGAAGGCGGCGCCGACGGTGAAGGCGGAAAGCACCACAAACGCCGCTATGGCGCTGTCGAGCAAGGGGCCGATGACACCGGGCGGCATGGAGAGAAAGAGGCCGAGCAGCGCGATGCGCATCGGAGCGTCGGGCAGGCCGCGCCGGGTCAGCCGGTCGGAAAGCCAGCCCGCGAACATCACCGACGCCGGACCCACCACGATGAGCGTGAGTCCGTTGAAGAGTGCGTACATCTCCACCGGCCAGCCGTAGGTGCGTTGAAACGTGACGGCCAGCCAGCCGTGGCTGTAGGCCGTGATCGTCATGTAGCAGAAGACCGCGACGAAGCAGGTGTAGGTCAGTACGTGCCGCCCGACGTGTCTCAGCATGTGGCCGAGGTGCCGGGGCGCGCGCTCGGCGGACGCGCCGATGCGTGCGGGTTCGCCGAGCAGGAAGAAAATGGGGGCCAGCACGAATCCGGGTACGGCCGCGATGAGGAACGTGGTCCTCCAGGGGGCAAGCGAGCCGACGAAAGGCAGCTCAAGCGACTCCGCGGTGCCGGCCCAGGTCAGCACGGCCGCGCCGAGCAGCGCCGCGAGCGCGGCTCCGACCGATATGGCGCTCGAGTACAGGGCGATCGGCTTTCCTCGCCGGTCCGCGGGAAACGAATCGGCGATCAGCGACATGGCGCAGGGACTGAGCGTGGCCTCGCCGACCCCCACCGAAACGCGCGCGATGAACATCTGCGCGAAGGAGCGCGTGAGGCCGGTCAGGGCCGTGGCGGCAGTCCAGATGGCGATGCCAGCGGAGACGATCCATGTCCGGCGCGAGCGGTCCGCAAGATAGCCGAGCGGCAGCCCCATCGTGGCGTAGAAGATCCCGAACGCGGGACCGAGCAGCAGTCCGACCTGAAAGTCCGTCAATCCCAGATCGGCCTTGACGGGCTCGACCAGCAGGCTGAGGATGTAGCGGTCGACGAACGACACCACGTAGGCGATCGTCAGCAGGGACACCAGCAGCCAGGCGGTTCCGGGCGACGGGTAGCGGGGCGCCGGGTTCGAGGCATTCATCGCAGGACAGACAAGATCGGGAACGCGCCGTGCCGCAACTCAGCCGGGCGTTGCGGCGAGTATCCTGTAGATCACGGTGAGGTTGCCGTCGGCATCGAGGATGCCGATCTCCCGGCCCACACGCCCGTCGTGCGTGACCAGCCGTTCCTCAGGAAACACCCGGTAGCCGCCCCGCCGCGCGCGCTCGACCACCTCATCGAAGTCCTCCATGTCGAGCACGATCGCGGACCTGCGTGGTGTCGCCTGCTCACCGAGGCCGGGCACCTCCGTCAGTGCCATGACGCGGGGCTGTGTCGGCGTGCTCAGCGCCGCGAAGCCCACCGTGCTGGACGGATCGATGCCGAACACCGTGTGCGAATAACTCTTGTCCCGATCGGGCTTGAGAAAGGCCAGTTCCAGGCCCAGCACATCGACGTAGAACCGAAGCGCCGTCCGCATGTCGGAGACGAGAAAATTCGCGCGCTGGAACCGGATGCTCACGATCCAGGCTCCGGAGACTCGATGTGCAGTACCTGGTTGCACTCGAAAAAATGCCCGTCAGGGTCGAAGAACGCGGTGCCGAGCAGGTGACGGATCGCGCCGCCGGCGCCGGTAACCGTGAACCGGCGCCGGTGGGTGTGAATCCGCGAGCCCAGTTGCGCAGCCCGACGCTCCAGTTCCGCCGCGTCATCCGTTTCCACGACGAACACGGGCGCGCCGTATTCCACGGTGGTTGGCACCTCAGGGGCCGGCCACGGCGGGTGAAGCCATTGCAGCAGTCCGATCATCCCGATCTTCTCGTGTTCGGCGCGCATGATCACCAAGTGCGTGCGGTCGCCCGCGGACCCGGCGGCGATCCCCTCCCCCGACAACACGTATTCGGTATCGAGCCAGACCGTCATGCCGAGCACGTGCTCGTACCACCGGCGGCTGACCGTCATGTCCCGGACGATGAGCGTCGTGCGCTTGACGATGGTGCGAACGGGGGCGGGGCGGTTCATCGCCTCGAGTCCAACTTCCAAGACAACATGAACTCCTTGTTTGTTACATTGATATATCGATATATCTTATCATGCCGGCGCGGACCCTTGGGGGGGCGGCGCAACTTCAGGCGTCCCGGTATGCGACCCTCATCCGTTCGCGTGTGCCGGCGATGCGGTCGTACACGTGAAAGTCGTTCAGGACACGTCCGTACAGGTGCAGGCTCAGCGTGGGTTCCCTTTCGCGCGCCACGCCCGTTTCGTGGATGTGGTCGGGATCCGGCACGAAGGTCGATACGCCGCCCGGCGGAAGCAGGACGAGGCCGCCCGGGCTCAGCTCGATCCCGTCATGGCGGTCCAGGTCGGCTTGAGCGTCAACGCGCAGGAAGGACTGTTCCTCCAGCACGCCCTCCACGACGCCGACGATGCCCCAGGTGCCGTGATCGTGAATCGGCGTCCACTGGCCCGGCGCCCAGACCAACGTGAAAAGCGAGAGGGTCCCGTTGTCGCCGGAGAAAATCAGGTTGCGCGCATAACCGTCCGGGTCGCCGCGCCGGTGCGCAGGTTCCAGGAAGCGCTCGGCGGCCTTGACGAGCGAGTGCATGAGAGGCGCGAGCCGGCGAACGATGCGACTGGGCGCGGACGTCTCGGTCAGAACGGTTTCGCAGGCGGACCGAAATGACTCAAGGCTCGGGTGCATGGGCGCTGACTCCAATGACTGCCGTGTAACCGGATGATTTGTACTTTTATCATAATAGCATATGTATATGCGTATATGACATATCGATTCGCAAGGGATGCTGTCTCGGGAGAACGGTGTCATCAGCGACGCCGCGCCCCGGCTGAAGGAATCCCTATCAATGAGGCGGCGTGTGCCTAACTCTTCCTGCTCGCGCGCGAAGCCGAACTTGCGCGTTCGTCACGAATCAGCAGCCCCGGAAATTCATCGATGCCGATGCGCTCGAATGTCGCCGATGTCATGCGCTGTCGCCCGCCGCCGGTGCCGGTACTGCAACCGCCAAGGGCTGCAGCTTCCGAGAGGCCGGGATCAGAACCGAAAGCGGGCCGTGACGCCGCCGCGGCGTTGCTCCGGCAAGGTGACTCCGATCGCCCGGTTGAACGGGTTGAAGGTCAGGTTGTTGGCCTGGACGTAGCGGATCAGCGCGGGGCTGGTGTCGTCGTCCGTGGCGTTGTCCACCCAGATCTCGATGTCGATGTTGTCGCTGCGGAAGCCGCCGCGCAGGTTGACGATCTGCCGGTCGCCCGTGTGCGCAAGGTTGTACACCTGGGCGTAGCGCTCGGAATTGTACGAGAGGTCCGCGCGCAGGAACCAGGACCAGCCGTTGCTCATACTGCCGTCGAACACGTTGCTCAGGACGGCCTGGTGCTCGGAGGTCTGCGGTAACTGCGTCCCGGAGATGATCACATCGCCACTGGGCGAGTAGCCGGCGATCAGCGCCGCCTCGCGGAACGCCGAACCCGCAGAAGCGCCCGCATCCACCGACTGGACGAACCGCTCGATTTCGCCGTCGGTCCAGGCATAGCCCAGACGGAGATTCCAGGCTTCATTGACGCGCACGGACAGGTCGAGTTCCAGCCCCGAGATACCGGATTCGCCCACGTTCTCCAGGATGGAGAAGGTGCGCGGCTGGCCGTTCACCACCGCTGCCCGGGTGCTGGTGAGCTGCATGTCCTGCCAGTCGATTTGATAGAACGCAACATTGGTTTCAATACGTCCGTCCAGGCTGAGCGACTTCACGCCGATCTCGAAGCTGGTCGCACTCTCCTCGTCCACCAGCAGGTCCTCGGCCGGCAGTCCCTCATCGCTGTTCACGGTCCCGGGCTTGTTGCCCTTGGCAACGTTGGCATAGACGAGCAGATTGTCGCGGGGCTGGATTCGCGCTGTCAACTTCGGCAGGAACGCGTTGAAACTGCCCGATACGGCGGCGGAGGCGCCCCCGGGAGTCACATCGAAATTGTCCTGGTTGTACCGCGCTTCAACGCCGAGCGTGACCGCGTCGGACACGGGGAACTCCACGGAGCCGAATACGGAAGTACTCGTGATGGACTCGTCGCCGTTGTGACTGAACGGCGCGCCCTCATGGGACGCGCTGGTCGAAATCGTCGCCGGCGCGAACATGGGATTGAATGGGGCAAACAGCCGGGTCCCGTCGATGTAGGCCGAGGTCGTGGTGTCGAAGGACGTGATCCGCTGCCCGGATGTGTCGGAGCCGTAGTAATACGCGCCCAGCGTGTAGTTCAGGCCCGCGTCGGCCTCGTACCTCAGCCTGAGTTCCTGGGAAAAGTCGTCGAACGTGTCATCGTTCCAGGTGAGGAAGCCCACCCGCGAGTGGATTCTGGGCCGCGCGCTGAACGGCTGCACCGTGAAGGGAAGGCCGACGCCGATCACCGGCATGCGCGTGTCGCCGCCGCCGAAGGTCTGATCCTGACCCTGTTCGGTGGTGACATCGTTGTACCCGGTGAGGGAGGTCAGCGTGACATTGTCGCTCAAGTCGGCATCGATGCGCAGTCCGAGGCGGAGGCTTTCCCGGGACGTTCCCGACAAGTCGAAAAACCCGGTCTCGAGGCTGGTGCGACCGTCGCCGCCGCTGTTCTCAAGTACGGTCGTCACATCGATCTCACCGCAGTAATAGCCGCTGCCGTTGTAACCGGCCGATGTGACGAGCGCGGCGCTCGCTTCCGGCGTCCCCTCGGGCGGCGCGGGCTGTGTCAGCGGCCCCCCGCGCGTGACCTGATTACAGTTGTTGAGGCTCGCGGGATTCATGGCGATGGCGTACTGGTCGTCGAACGTGTCCTCGTACATGGCATGGAGCTTGATGTCCACCCGGTCGCTGGGCGCGAATGCCAGCACGCCGGTGACGCTGGTGGTTCTCTCCCCGCCCACCTGGTTTGTCTCGGCCGGCGTGCCCAGCGCGTTTCCGGCGAAATGGTTGCCGTACTCCCCGCCGCGCTCGTAATGGGCCACGGTGATGGCTCCGCCGGCGGTGTCGGAGAACGGTGTGCTGGCGTGGATTTCGGCCCGGAAATGATCCCTGTCGCCGTACTCGAGCGTGGCTTCCGCATCGGCCTCGTTGCCCGGCGTCTTGAGAACGTAGTTGACCGCGCCCGCCAGGGTCGAGCGCCCGTAGAGCGCGCTCTGCGGACCCTTGACGACCTCCACCCGCTGCAGCGCGGACAGCGGAATCGACGCATTGCCTTCTTCGATGATGATGCCGTCGACGAACAGTCCGGCGTTGGCCCGCCCGAGAATGTTGGACTGCCCCCGGATGACCGGCCTGAAGTCGTTGCGGCCGAACGCCTGCGCGAAATCGAACCCCGGCGTGGCATCGGCAATATCCTGCAGCGACGCGATGCCCTGTTCCTCCAGCGCCTGTTCGGTGAACGCGCTGACCGTCAGGGGTATGTCGCGCAGGTTTTCCTCGATCTTTCTGGCCGTTACCACAATCTCTTCCAGGCCCGGTCCTTCCTGGGCGGACACGAACGGGACCGGACCGATGCCGAGCGCCAGCGCAGCCAGGGCCGCTGCGCCGGTCCGGCGGCTTATTCGGGGGGAAGCAGTAGGGCTGGCGGTGTTGTGCATCACTGTTCTCCAACGTCGGGTCGCGGTCGGGAAGCCCGTGCGCGCAGGGCTGTTTACTCCGCCTTGTCGGCATGATTCGAGCGTACCAAAACCATAAACGTATATCAATATGCAATTATAGTTTTACGTGCGTCGTTGCAGCGCCGGCGCACTCGGCGCAATCGCCCGCCGGAGCGCTGAACCGGCAGGTGAAAACAGGAAATGTTCCATTGATATATTCTTATGACATGAATGCGGAGCTGGTCCCGGTACACGGGCGCGAAACGGTGACCCGCCGGCGCTTTCTGGCCGCGTCCGGTTTGGCCGCCCTGGGCATTTGGGCGCATGCGCCGGTGGTTGCGCAGGGAAAGAGGGTTGTCATCGTCGGGGCGGGCCTCTCCGGACTCTACGCAGCGCGGCTCCTTGAGCATGCGGGACTGGATGCGGTCGTGGTCGAAGCGCGCGCACGCGTGGGCGGCCGGGTGCTGACGCTGGACGACATCGAAGGACGTCCGGAGGCCGGCGGCAACCTGGTCGGCCCGAACTACGGGCGATTGCTCGCCGTAGCCGGGCAGACGGGGGTCGCGATGCGCCCTGCAAACGCGGTGGAAACATTGCCCACCGCCTACCTGATCGACGGTCACGCCGAATCCGGCCGGACCTGGCGTGACTCGATTCGCAACCCCCTGCCCGAGGCGCTGAAGGCTGTGACGCCCGACCGGTTGGGCGCCTTCCTGTTGCGGGACCACCCGATTCGCAACGCTTCCGACTGGTGCAACGGTGCGCTCGCCCACCTGGATGTCTCGGCCCGGGAGCACTTTCTGGCACAGGGCCTCGACGAGGCGAGCGTTTCGCTGCTTGCGGTCAACAACGGTTACGGAAACACGCTGGCGGAAACTTCCTTGATCAGCCTGTACCGGGTGGTGGCCGGCTTCGCGCGGGCCATCGCGATGGGCCAGCCCACGCTTGAAGCGATGGACGGGAACATGCGCCTGCCGGAGCGCATGGCCGCGGACCTGTCCCAACCGGTGATCGCCGGTGAGACGGTGACGGTACTGGAGCGCAACGGCGGCAGCGTCCTGGCCCGTTGCCGGAGCGGCCTTCGGATCGAAGCCGATGCGGCGATCGTCACTCTCCCGGTGCCGGCACTGCGAGCAGTCGCATTCACTCCCGCGCTTCCGTCCGCGCAGCAGGAGGCGATCGACTCGATCCGCTACCTCAAGTTGACCCAGGCCCACCTGGTCGCAAGCCGGACGGCCTGGGATGCCTCGGGCATCCCGGGCTCGATCTGGTCCAATGCGCCTTTCGGCCGGCTGTTCGTCCGCCGGCATCCTGACGCCGACACCTGCAACATCACCGTCTGGATCAACGGCGACAGTTGCGACCGCTACGACGAGCTGGCGGACGAAGAGGCAGGCCGGCTCGTGCTGGAGGACCTGTTCCGGACCTATCCGGGCGCCCGGGGAAACGTGCGGTTGCGGCGGCTCGTGCGCTGGCATCTGGATCCCTTCAGCCGGGGAAGCTGGGCGGTGTGGGCGCCGGGGCAGATCGACCGCCACTTCGCCGCATTGCACCAACCGGCCGGCCCGATCCATTTCGCCGGAGAGCATACCGCCTACGCGTATTCCGGAATGGAAGGGGCCATGGAATCCGGCGAGCGGGCAGCGCTGGAAGTATTGCGGGAACTGTCGTGAGGCGCGCAATCGGCATCGCGCTTCGGTCAGCCTTGCTGGCCGCGCTGCTTCTCGGGTTGCCGATTGCGTGCGCAGTGCGGGATACGGTGCCAACCGACACCGAATACGCCTCACCGGACGCGAATTCGACCTCGGCTAGTGTGGATGCCACCTCCCCGGACGCGGAATCCGCGCCGGCGGCCGCAACCGGCCAGGCCGGCGCGGGCGCCGAGAACGGGAGCGGAACGCCGGGCGAGGTCCTGTTCCTGGCCTGCGCGGGCTGCCACGGTCTGGACCCGGGAGACACCCTGTTCGTGGGACCGCACCTTGCCGGTATCGTGGGACGGGAAGCAGCCGCATTGGCCGACTACGCCTATTCCGCAGCGCTGGCCGAGGCTTCGTTCACGTGGGGGCGCAGTGTCTTGTTCAGTTGGATCGCGGCGGCTGAAAACCTGCTTCCCGGAACGCACATGCTGTATCACAACCACCTCGAACCTGACGAGGTCTTCCGTCTGATCGATTTCCTTGAACGAAACGGCCGGATGCAGCCCGACGAGCAATGATCGAAGACGCCCTGATCGAACGTCTGGCCGAGGTGGTCGGCGAGACGGCGGTGAGCCGGGATCCCGAACGCTGCGAGTACCTGGCCGAAGACATCCTTGCCCGGGAGCTACCGGCCGGAGCGGTCGTGCGGCCGGCAAACCGGCAGGAACTGGCGGAGGTGGTCCGCGAGTCCGTGGACGCCGGACATGCGGTGATCGCCCGTGGCGGCGGCATGTCCTACAGCCTCGGCTACGTGCCGGCCGAGCCCGACTCCGTGCTCCTGGACATGCGCGGCATGAACCGCGTACTGGAAATCAACCGGGAAGACATGTACGTCACGGCCGAGGCGGGCACGAGCTGGCGGGAACTCAGTCTGGCACTGGAAGACGCCGGGCTGAGGACGCCCTACTGGGGCACGCTTTCGGGGATCCATGCCACCGTCGGAGGAAGCCTTTCCCAGAACAGCATTTTCTGGGGTTCCGGCCGGTACGGGTCGGCGGCCGAATCCGTACTGGGCATGGATATCGTGCTGGCGGACGGCTCCGTGCTGCAAACCGGTTCGGCGGGACAGGTGCACGCCCTGCCCTTCTTCAGGCACCACGGCCCGGATCTGGCCGGGTTGTTCTGCGGCGACTGCGGCGCCCTGGGCGTCAAGGCCGCGGTCACGCTGCGCCTCCTGCCCCGCAACCGGAGCCGGGCCTTCGGCGCGTTCGCCTTCGGCGACCACCACGCCACGCTGTCGGCCATGGCGGAGATCTCCCGGGGCGATCTGGCCATGGAGTGCTTCGGCTTCGACCCCTTCCTGCAACGGCAGCGCATGCGCCGGGAAAGTCTCGCCGGCGACGCGAAACGGCTCATGGGCGTGATGAAATCCGCCGACGGCGTCGGTCGGGCACTCGCCGAGGGCGCGCGCGTAGCGGTGGCCGGACGCGGCTTCATGGAGGATGTGCTGTGGTCGTTCGCCGTGTCGATCGAGGAAGGCACGCCGGAGGCGGCAACTCACAACCTGGACGCGGTGCGGGCCATCGCAGCGGCGCACGGCGGACGGGAACTGCCCGACAGCATCCCCAGGCTGCTGCGATCCAATCCCTTCGGCCCCCTGAACAACGTCATCGGGCCCGATGGAGAACGCTGGGTACCGGTTCACGGGATCGTTCCCCACTCCGGTGCCGTGGCCGCCATGGATGCCATCATGAAGCTGCTGGACGATGAAGCCGGGCGACTGAAGGAACACCGGATCGGCGTCGGTCACCTGCTGGCCACCGTCCACACCAACAGCACCGTGCTGGAACCGGTGTTCTTCTGGCCCGATTCGCTGGAGGAAATCCACCGCCGCACCGTCGAGCCGCAACACCTGCGCCGAGTCGGCGGATTTCCCGAAAATCTCCCGGCCCGGGCGGCCGTCCAGGAAATTCGCACTGCCCTCATCCATCTGTTCGCGGACCTGGGCGCGGCGCACCTGCAGCTCGGCAAGTCCTACCTCTACCGGGAAGGACTGCGGCCGGCCAACTGGAAACTCATCCAAGCCCTCAAGCGGCAACTGGATCCGAACGGCCGCCTCAACCCGGGTTCCCTGGGACTGTGATCCGGCGAGACTACCTGACATTCGGCGACGGCCGCCAGACGCATTATCGCAGGGCCGGCGCCGGCGATCCGCTTGTCCTGCTGCACCCTTCGCCGCTGTCGTCGTCATGGATGGAACCGGTAATCGGCGTCCTGAGCGACACGGTCGACGCCATCGCGCCCGATACGCCCGGCTACGGCGCGTCGGACCCGCCGCCCGTGCCGAGTGCCGATCCCGGCAGCAACGATCAACGCTCCGAAGCCGCATATGGTCTCAGCGACTACACACGTTGGCTGCTCGAGTTCATACGGACACTGGGCTACAACCGCGTGGGACTGTACGGTTCGGCGACCGGTGCGCAGATCGCCATCGAGTTTGCCCGCACCTACCCGGAAGTGGCGCGCTTTCTGGTGCTCGACAACGTGGCGCACTTCACGAGCGAAGAGCGGGAGCGCATGCTGGCGCGCTACTTTCCGGACCTCTCGCCGCGCGCCGACGGCAGTCACCTGGTGACGGCCTGGTCGATGGTCCGCGGGCTGTGGCAGTGGTTCCCGTGGTATCGGCAGGATGAGGAACACCGCATCGCGGAGCCGGCGGCCATATCCGATGAAATGCTGCAACGAATGCTCGTGGATCATCTGCGCGCCGGAGCCGGCTATGCGAGGGCCTACCGCGCCGCAATGCGCAACGAGGACGCGGCAAGGGTGCGGGACATCGCTGTCCCGGTGCGGATCATCCGCTGGCAGGGCGGCCTGCTGCGCCGCTACGCCTACCGGCTGGACGACTTCGACTGGCCGGCGCACATCCGGATGGCGCCCTGCGGGCCGGCCCCGGAGGAACGCCTGGCGGCCATCCGGCGCGCGGTGATCGAGCTCAACGGCTTGACGATCGGTGCAGAGGCTCCTGCAACTGATTCAGCTCCACGGTGAATCCATCGGGAACCTGCAGGGAGCTGACGATGGAGGAACGAACGGCGCCTGTTACGGTACGGATCACTGATGCGGCGGTATTCCTCATGGGTCATCTCCGTCGACGATCCTCTTGAAGTAGGTCCACGACGTTTCGTTGGGCCGGTCGTCGTCCACCGGCGGCGGCGTTGCGTAGTCGGGGTAGTTGGCGGCGATTTCTGCCTTCATCACGGTCGATAGCTGCCCGGCACTCTCAAGCTTGCGGCCCATGGCGTTGAAGTACATCATCCCGGCCCGGTCGCCCATCTGCATCCAGGGCAGCCAGGGCGCCAGCCGTACCCAGGAGACGACCGGGTAGGCGACCGGAATCCCGGCATCCAGCAGCGCCCGGGTATCTCCGTTGAAATCGAAGATTTCCGTGGAGTGGTAGGTTCCACCGACATAGTCCTGGTACTCGCCTCCCAGGGGATTGCGGTAGAACAGCGGCACCTCGAACCGCATCATCCACACGCCGTTCATGTCATTGAGTTCGAAGGGGATGACGTCGCCGTCGGCGGTGCGGCCGAAGGTGGGCCGCCCGTTGACCGGGTCGTTGGACACGTGAACCACTTCGTTCTCTGCGCCGGTCCACGGATTGACAAACGTGCGCAGCACCTCGTCGGTTTCCGGGTCCAGATAAAGCATGATCTCGCGCGAAACCATCCGGTAGCCGACACCGCGGACCGGGTCTTCGATCGCGACGCACTGGCGGATGTTCATGCCGTCCAGGTTGAACAGGTGCCGGTCGCGTTCTCCCGGCACCCGCGACCAGGCGCGCCCGAACCACTGGTAGACCTGCGGCGAGCTGTCTTCCAGCGAGCAGTGGATCTTGCGGTTCAACTGCACGTACCCTTCGGCAGTTGCGGGATCGATCGCGTTTTCCTGGGCAAGCGCCAGGCCGCTCAGCAGCGCGGCGGCCGTCATCAGCGCCGGCGCCGCAAGGGATGGTCTTGTCTTCATCGGGTCTCTCCTGCGAACCGTTCAATCGTGGAATCGGCACGACACTGCGGAAAGCGTGGCCGACTGTATAATGATATGCCAATATAACATGTGAATGGATGTGCCGGCCGGTTGCGGGCAACGGAGGCCAATCATGGCAGCGTATATGGTTGTGGAGGCGGTCATCACCGACCGGAAGAAGTTTGCGGCCTATGCGCAGCGCGTGCCCGGAGCGGTCGCCCGTGCCGGGGGCGAATACCTCGTGCTTGGCGGCGAAGCCGAGGCGCTTGAAGGCGACTGGGGCGAGGAGCGCCTGGTGGTGCACCGCTGGCCGGACATGGCCACGGCGCGCCGTTTCTGGCATTCCGACGAATACCGGGAGCTCAAGAGGCTGCGGGAGGGCACCGGCCGTTTCCGTGTCGTGCTCCTGGACGGGCGCCCCGCAGAGGCCGCGCAGTGAGCAGCGCGACATCCGCTGCAGCGGTGGAGCCGTACGCGGCGCTTGCGCTGCAGGTCCGTTGCCACGCCGTCAATGAATGCGCCACCGCGTCCGCGGCTCGGGCGCGCATACGGGACGCCATCGAACGCTGTCACGGCCAGGTCCGCGGCAGCAAGCGTTTCGTGGAGACCTACAGCGGCGACACGGTGCGGCTGGTGGTGCTGCCGGAATACTTCCTTACCGGCTTTCCGCAGGGGGAGAGTGCGGCGGAATGGGCCGTGCGCGCCTGTCTGCAACCGGACGGCCCCGAGTACCGCCTGCTTGGCGATGTCGCCCGCGAGAACGATGTCTGGCTTTCGGGCAACGCCTACGAAACCGACGGCCACTTCCCCGATCTCTATTTCCAGGCGAGCTTCATCATCGATCCGGCCGGCAAGTGCCGGCTTCGCTATCGCCGGTTGATCTCCATGTACTCGCCCACGCCCCACGACGTCCTGGACCGGTACCTCGAGATCTACGGCGAACAGGCGCTGTTCCCGGTGGTGGACACCGAACTCGGGCGCCTGGCCTGCGTCGCCTCGGAAGAAATCCTGTTTCCGGAGGTCTGCCGTGCCCTGGCGCTGAACGGCGCCGAGGTCATCTGTCATTCCTCCAGCGAAATGGGCAGTCCCCGCGTCACGCCGAAGAACACGGCCAAGCGCGCGCGTGCTTTCGAGAACCTTGCCTATATCGTTTCCGCCAACAGCGGCGGCATTTCAGGTCTTCGCTTCCCGGCGGAATCCACCGACGGGCATTCCCAGGTGGTCGACTTCAGGGGCAAGGTCCTGGCCGAGGCCGGTCCCGGCGACTCCATGTGCGCCTTTGCGGAAGTGGACATCGAAGCGTTGCGCCGCACCCGCCGCAAGCCGTCGATGAGCAACATGCTGGCACGCCAGCGCCTGGAACTGTTCCGCAACGTCTACGCCGAACCTGGCATCTACCCGCCCAACACCCTGCTGGGAGGTGACGGGGATACCGTGCCGGGACGGGAGTTCTACAGGAGAACGCTGCGCGAAGCCATCCGACGCCTGCGCGACCGCGGCAGCCTTTAGCCGGCAGGCGGCATCTCGCAGCGTGCCGCCGAATGGCAGACCGACCCGATTGCCGTGAGCCTTGCCCGTTGAACCGGTAGACTTCCCGCCCGTCAGTTGTTCACATCCACCAGCTCGAATCGGGTCACGGGCTCCCAGCGCGACTGCACACGCTGAATGATCTGCCAGCTCGCCCCGTCCGGCCCACGCACAAGAAAGCTCGGCTCATCGAATTCGTTGCGCTGCACGGCACCGACATCCAACCCGGCTGCCACGGCCAGGCCATGCACCTGTTCAAGGCGCGGCGTCCACAGGGAGTGCAGCGTGATGCCCAATTCCCCCGGCCGCTGGCGCCCGGACCGGTCATCCGCCACGTGCAGGCCTTCCAGAGAGAAGAACTTGAGTTTGCCGCTGACATCGTTCGGAGAGACAAACCCGCGATACCAGTGCGATCGTCCCGGCTCCATCTGGAAGACGACCTGCGGACCGGCCTGCCAGGCGCCGTTGATGACCGGATCGTTCTCCGGGATAAAGCCAAACACGGTTTCGTAGTAATCGGTAACTTCAGCGAGGTCCCCGGCTACCACGAAATCATGGTGGGTGAACTCGCTGGTGCCCAGCGGCGAGTGCTCGCCGATCACGCCATAGCCGGGAATGGTATAGCCGTAGCGCTGAAAGAAAACGTGGTTGAACCATTGCCCGTAGACAGCCATCTCGCGCACGCCGACGCGGCGGTTGACGATACTGGGCATGCCCTCCGTGGCGTTGTAGAGATCGTCGTAGACGGGGCCCGCGAGCAACCAGGTTTCCCCCGCCACATCGCGAAGGTCGGCAAACACATCCGCAAGCCGGAAGATGTCCGTGGCGCGCATCACCGCCATGCGCGTACCCACGGTCTGCGGGGGCGCGAATCCAACCCCGGGTCCCAGGGGCGCCGCCCACTCCAACACCCGCAACAGGCCATGAGCATCCGTCGCGCCATTCTGCAGCCGAATGCTTCGAAGCGCCGAATCGACGCCGTAGATCGTCGCCGCCCGATCCGCCGGAACATCCGCGGAGGCAACCTCGGAGAAACCGAATTGCGCGAAATACTCCAGCACCGGCGCGGCGTCCGCCACGCCCACCATCACCTCGTAGACGCCGCTGATGCCGGTATCGGGCGGCTCCGCCGCGCCGCCGTGCCAACCCGCCAGCAGACACAGCGCCAGCCATCTGATCATTCCTCGCATGACCTCTCCTCCGAAGTACATTCCACTGCAATCAACTGCCCTTTCCGGCAGGCGTAGTGCCGCCGGCCGACGCCGAACGCATGACCGCGTGCGATAATCCCGCCCCGGCGAATGCCGGCAGGAGGGGCATGGCTCAAGTGACTACCAACCAATGTATCCGGCCCTGTTTCGTGGGCCACGGCACAGCATTGCTCTGAGTGCCTCGTGGCCTGGCTGGTTGTTTGCCGAGACGTCGCCGATTCCGGTGCGCTGCGCCGGCGCCATCTTGACAGTCATCTGGCCTATATCGAATCGGTAATGGACCGGGTCGCGGTCGCCGGCCCACTGGCCGGAACGAACGGCGGCGAGTTTGCAGGCAGCCTTTTCGTTTGAGGCTTATCCCGATAGGTTGACAAAGGGAGTTCCCCATAACATGAGAGCATGGCATTCCGCTAAAACCGACTGTTTGCGACGGATACTTCGGGGAACGCATAACCGGACGTCATGTTGTCAACCTATCGGGATAAGCCCCCTTGTTTGAGCGAATCGAGTCTAGGGCCAAGTCTTCGTGACGGATTGACTGCCCCTCTGGCTCGATACGGTTGTCGTGCCGATCGTGACCACCATGTTGTGTGTCAGGTATGCGGGATAATTGTTCACACAATCGATGATCATCCGCTGCGGGATGGTAGCGGAACAGGGCGCACGACCCTGGTTGCGGTAATAGGTCACAGCATTCTCGAACCAGCCAACGAAATCGTCTCCCCATTGGCTATTGTTGTCAACGCCCCAGGTTCCTCCAGTAATCCGTGTGAATCTGGCGACAGCGGATCCAGGAAACCAACAGCCATCCGTACCGCCGCCGGGATCCAGTTCAACTACTGTTCGTCCACCAAGATTCCAATTGCTCCCACGCAGCGTTTGCTTCCACCTGTGGACTGTGCGCATGTTTGCAGCGGTAGCCCAGCCATTGGATGCCGATGACTCGCTGGTGGGAAGATCGCAAGGCTTCAAGTTTGCGTGCCAACCGGTCTGGTTAAGGGGAGAGTTGCGCCAATGTCCGGTCGCAGAGTTGCATCCAATAGCAATCAACCAACCGGTGTACGTGACCGAATTTTGACATCCATCGGCTCCAAGTACAGGATTTGTGGCCGTCCAGATGTATGAGGTGTTCGATGAGTTGTACTGGCCCAGTATGGGCCAAGCCGAACTCTGGCAATTGGTATGAGGGATTAACAACGTTCCTGTCAGCCGTCCAGAGGACGATTGAGCCGCACGTTCTGGCGGTCGCTGGAATCAGCAACCAAGTGTCGGTACACCCGCTCGTTGACGGCAGATCGCATACGGTTGGTTACCGTCGCGCAAAGTCTTACGTTGCGCGAGGTATTGGTTTTGGGGATACGCGGTTCGTATCCGGCGGATTCAAGATTGGCTTGGACATCGTAATCGGTTTCGGTCACGATACCACCTGCTCTCAGGTCCGGGGAGGAATTGTCATGCAGCCGGACCGATACAGTTGTCCGAAAGCGGTTGTAAGGATGGGGTTGGGACTATCGGCCACTCTGGCATGCCGTTGCCAGCCAAGTTTGGCTGCGTAAACTGGACGGAAGATCATAAGCAGCACGTTGAAATTGTCCTCTGGCTGGTCGATTCTTTGTCGGCACCCTGGGCCGCAATTGTTCCTGTTACTTGATATTGACAATGAGGATGGAACAAAGTTCCGCCGTAAAACGGGGTCGTGGTCGACCGCGTGGAGCCAAAGAACGCCGATAGCGGCGCGCCCGAGTCGCGGCTGAATTCAGCGAATCCCCATTACGCAGGGTACATCTGAGTGGCCGCGGAGGTGCGCATCGCCGGCAAGGCGCTGTATACCGTCAGGCGGGTGTGCAAGTCTTGACGTCCGCCAGGACGTTGACGGGAGAGGCGTTTTCGACGATTCGCCGGGAACAGGTTCACGAGGGCATTGTGCACGGCAAGCGCCCAATGGGGGATGGAGCCAGGGGCGATTCGCACAAGGGCGACGGGGACGGGCCGAAAGGCATTGGCCGGGGGAGCGCCGTTGAAGCGGCACGATGGATGGCGAGCTGCGCAATGACAAGGCGGACGGGCGGCCAATCCGGTGAAACGGATGTCGGCGCACCGGCGCGGGCGGCGCATGCGAAGGCTTGCGGCAGATTCGGGATTCGCGCCAGTTCGACGCGAGACCTGACGGCAAGGCAATCGCTGACCGAATCGCTGAAGCCGATGCTGGGGGCCGGAGTGGCGTCGTTCGTGCGGGCGCGTTTTTCGGATTTCCGTCAGAGGGTTGGCGTCAATCGACGCGCCGGCGGTGTCTGGGCAGGGCGCCGAATGTTTGGCCGCGGGCTGCGGCAGTGCCGCGGGAATCGACAGCGAATCGATGCAACATGCGGTGAGGCACAGGTGTCGAGTGCGGTGTGTGCGGCGGCGGCGCAGTTTTTCCGGCCGTGCGGCAGGCAGTTGGCGTCAATCGGCGCGTTCGGCTAGCGCGGCCGTCGCAGCCCCAATTCCCGCCAGAGCCAGTCCGTGTCATAAGGCTTGCGACACTGTGTCGCGGCCTGGCGCCGCTCGGTGTTTTCCAGCCGCTTGAGCCACTCGATCGCCGGCCCGCGGCCCTTCTTCGTCGCCGCCTCGCCAGGCGCTGCGAAGGCGAACCCGGGGCGAGCCACACCCAGTGCGCGCCGCCTTCTTCCTCATCCCGTTCGAATGCCTCGATCCCCTCCAGCACGGCCGAAACCCCGGCAGTGTCGGCCACGATCGGATAGCGCACCTCGCAAAACACCATCGGCTCGTCGTCGGTGTTGCGCAGTTGCCGCGGTGGCGTCTGGGCGCGGGCGACGTTCTCCACCATCCAGAAAAACGTAAAGACCTGCGCACAGGGCGGGCTGCGGAGGATCGTCCGGCGGCTCAGCGGCGGCGGCGGCAGCGACCGTCCCCGCCGGCCCGCCGCGCGGCGCGGGTCCCTCTTCAGGTCTTTCTTCGTCTCCCGGACCAGCGTCTCGATGGCCGAGAGGACTTCAAAACTCACCTCGCGGCTGAACACCAGAATCGCGCCGGTAAAGTACGCCGTCCCGTCGAGCCGCACGACGCGCGCGGCCAGCCGGTCCCACCGCACCGCGGCCTGGGAGCCGAGGTGCTCGCTCACCCGCACCGGATCGCCCTTCCCAAGCAGGTCCCGCAACGTCAGGCTGCGCCCCGGATCGGCGTCGAGCACCTCGTACAAGGAGACGCGCGAGTCGCGCAGCGCCTCCAGGTAGCGCCGCGCCGGAGCCGGTTCCCGCCGGCCGCGCCGGGCGAGATAATCGTCGATCGCGTTCGACTCGCCGTTCTCGCCGAACCGGGCGGTGAAGAAATCCTCGTAGATGAACGCGCTCAGCACCTCCGCCGTCTCTCCCAGCGCGTCCTCAAGCTCGGGCCCGTCGACATCGAGCACGCCGGCCGGGGCTTCGATATGTTCCATGTGCAACTGCACCAGCCGGGGCTGCCACTCGTCCCGTGCCGTCCAGTTCAGCAGATTCTCCGTGGCCTTGTCGCAGCCGGGTATGCGCATTGGGATTCCGATGGCGATTCGTGCGGCCCGCCCGGGACGAAGGAAATCCGAGTTCCGCGGTCCGGGGCCGCACCGGGACGGTAGCAGGAAACCGGCTTGCCCGCCAAATGGGTTTATCTCAAGCCGTTTAACTGGTATCTCGGTGTCGTTATGACAGGTGCTTATCAGCCCGGTCTTGGAGACGAATACCTCGCGGCGTTGCGCCGCGTGCCATTCATGCGAGACCTTGAATCCAGGCGCAAGACCGGTACCGCGGCGGCGAATACCCCGACTGCGGCGGGACCCGCAGACTATCGTATGCCTTTTGGTGCCTGAATTGCGTGGGAAACGCACGCTACTGGTAGACTCAGGCGTGGCGCTACCCCGATGCGGGTCGGGTGTCGCGAGAAATGGGGACAAAAATGAAGAGACTGGTGATTTGGATAGGGCTTCTGGGTTGCTCCCTGAGTCTGGCTCAAGAAGGACCGGATTCGGGCGTCGTCGTCACGGCGGATGCGTTTTGTACCCGGATGACGAGCCTCAACTGCGACGAATTCCGTTTTGACGGCGACGAGATTCGATTGGCGGAGCTACCGGTCGACGAAAACGGAAACCGCCTGATCTATTTTCACTCGGCCCAAAGGGCACAGCCCGATGCAACATTCGTACACGTTTGGCAGACGGAAGATAGCGCACGGCGCGGACAACGGCCGAAGGTCTATGTGTCGGACTCGGCGAGAACGCTCGCAGAAGGATTTGTGGGGACATTGCAATCCTTCCTGGAGAGAGTGGAGCTCACGGGCGGATTTGCCGTCGTCATCAGAAACGCCACCGGATCGAGTGTCCCGCGCTTTCGGGCCTATTCGGAGAGAATCGTGCACGGGCCGGGCGAATACACGGCTTACGTGGGCACTCTTCAGGGCGACATCATTACGGAAAGCCAAAGGCGCACGGTCACAATCGTCGAGTGAATGGCATCAAGGCCCGCCTCCCTCGTTGGAGCGGATGTTCGGGCTGAGCGCGACCTCGACCCCCGGCACGTACTACTACGGCGCCCGCGTGGACGCGGTCAGCGGGAAGACGGACACGACCGACAACTGCTCCGCCGCGGTAGCGGTCACGGTGTCGGAGCCGCCGTGAAGCGCTTGACGGGGAATTGAAATCGCAGTGCTCATCGAAGGCTTTTCGGTGGCGATTCGCGTCGATGGGATCAGTGCCCGGTATCCAGGACGGTGGGAGTTGGTCGCCGCGAACGCGCCCCACGCCAGCGTGTGCCGGGACGGGGAACTGGCCCGCGCGGGCTTCACGGCACCATCGGACACGGGGGCTCTCGTCGGTAAGCGTTCGGTGGCCGGGGGATAGCGATGCACTGATGGGCTGGTTTGACGGCCGTTGCGGTCAGCGTGATCCTAGCGATTGAGGGTGCGTCGCCAGTCTTTTCGGAGTGGGCGCAGCCAGATGTCCTTTTTCGGCTGGGATCGTTGTGTGTGCCGGCTGTGATCCAGCGCGCGGCCGGAATCGTTGAACACGGAAAACCAAAGTTCCCAAAGATGCATCGACTGGTCTCTGCACACACCGCCCGATCGCGAGGAAAATCAGCCCAGACGCAGGTAAACCTCGGCTTCTCCGTCGCGCCGATGGATTCGCGCCCGGCTTGCGACTAAAATTACGGCGCCTGTTCGTTTGGAGTATGCAAATGAATGCCGCCATCCGCCGCGCCACTGCTCTGGCCACATGCCTGTTCGCAAATCTCGCGCTCCTGTCGCCCGCCCTGGCGGAGCCGTATTCTTGGGAGGTCTCGGGCGGTTATATGGACGAAACTGCGGGCAGCACGGGAACTACCCAACAGCGGTTGCTGCGCGCTACGTACTATCTCTCACCGGTCGACGACTCGGTAGGACCGTACGAACTGGTGCCGTTCCTGAACTGGAGCAGTTACCTGGCGGTCGGCGCGGGAAGGACGGAAATGCGGGAGGAAACGGTTCGGCACTTCGGCACAGACCCGGGTGGCGGTGTCGACCCGCTGACTATTGTTCCGGTCGGCGTGAACCGCACACTTTCGGCGTTTCCCTCCGAGTCGGGCTTCGACACGTCCGACTACGCGGTGAACGCGCGTTACGTGTGGCCCGCGTCGGGCTGGTACGCGGGCGCCCGTGCCCGACGGGGCGATGGCGACGCGGCGACGCTGCTGCCGGTCTTTCGCACGACGACCGAGTCCAGGCGCAGCGGACTGTTCGCCGGGCGGTATTTCGGGCCGCGCACGGCCGTCGAGGTGGACCTGGAGTCCGAAACCATGAACGAGGACGTGCGGATGAACGTGCCCGGATTCGATCCGTTGTTCGCGTTGTCGGGCATTTCGAACGTTGGGGACGCCGGTTTCATCGTGGACTACGAGTACGGCCTCGTCACGGACGTGGAGAGGGACAATGCGGCGGTCTCGGTCCGCCACGTGGGCCACCTCGGAGGCTCGACGTTCGAGTTCTCCGCAGGCGTGCGCGCGAGCCGTACGGAGGCGGGGTTCTCGCTGCAGACGCCGCCGGCGCTGGTCGGGTGGGGCAACCCCGCCGACTGGCCCGTCGGGCGCCCTGCCGGGCCCTTCCCGGCGTTTGCGCCCGTCCAGGATTTTCCCTCCGAGCGTGAGCGCGAGGTCAGTCTTTCCGGCGCATTGTTTCCGGTCCAGTCCCTGGGCGTGCGGCTGAACGCGTCGACATCGGACCACGATGCCTACGGAACCAGCGACCGGGTGGGCTTGTCGGCCAATTGGTTCTTCGTTCGAAACGCGGCGCTCGGGATCGAACTGAACCGTCATCGTAGCGCGCGCGGCTACGCGCCCGATTCCCGCGCCATGGATTCGGTCAGCATGCGGGTGCTCGGCCGGTTCTGATGGAACGGACCCGGCCCGATTGAGGAACCTCGACAGCGAGCGCGGACAGCGCAGTTGTTCAGAACCCGTTGCGGCGCTTGTCCACCCGAAACTTCAACTTCCTGATGGGTGCGGCCGTGGGGAACGGGTTGAAGCCGATCTGGTAGCCCGAGGGCACCACACCGAGATTGAAGCAGTGAGCAATCAGCAGCAGGTTGACCGCCATCTGCAGTTCCACCAGCCTCGATCCCAGGCATCGGTGAGTACCGAGACCGAACGGAACGTACGCGCCGGTTTTCTCGTGTTCCTCCCGTGGCGGTGCGTATCGGTCGATATCGAACTTGCCCGGAACGGGGAACAGCTTTTCGAGGTGGTGCGTCGCGGTGTGCCCGAATAGCACGCGCGTGCCCTTGGGTATGTCGTATCCGTGCAGCACCAGGTGGTTCATGACGGTACGAAGTTGCATGGGAATCACCGGGTACATGCGCTGCGATTCCTGGTAGACCCTGCGGGCAACGTCGATCGCGGCGAGTGCCTGCTTGTCCGGGTCGCCGTCGTCGAAAAGGGCATCGGCTTCGGCCTGCGCCTTCCCGTACACGTCGGGATGGGAAACCATCCCGTACACGGCAAAGCTCAGTCCGCTGCCCAGGTGGATGCTGGCGATCAAGGTCGCGACAAACAGGAAGCCCACATCCGTCTCGGGGAAGAACTGCGGGTCGCTCGCGTGCAGGTCCAGTACGGAGTCGACCAGGTTGCGCGGCTTGTTCTTTCTCTGCGCCGGCGTGTGCACGGCGTGGATCTTCCCGATCAGAACCAGAATGATCCGGCGCTTTTTCCTCAAGGCGGGGGTGTGCATCATGAACTTCGGCAGCGCTCCCTGAACGTGAGTGATCAGCGAGCGGTGTTCGTATTTCAGGACATCGCCGATGCAATCGGACGTGTCCACGCCCACGAAGAGGCGGGATACCTGAACGCTCACGAGCTTCTGGCAGGCCGCGGCCGCAGGCAACACGTCGCCCTCCCGCCATTCCTGCGGCGAGGTGCGGCAGTAGCGGTAAAGTTCGTCCAGGCGGGCATCCAGCAACTGGCGCGAATAGCCCGTCCGCAGCGACCTGCGCATCCTGTAATGCTCGGCACCGTCCATGCCCGGCAGGGTGCGGGACGCCCCGTCGAGCAGCTTGAGCGAATCCCGGTCCGTGTCGATCCGGAACTCGAGCGACAGGTCCGCCAGAATGGAACCCGCCAGGGCGCACGCCATGTTCCATCCGCCGACGTGCTCCAGATAACCGCTTTCTTCATTCAGAAGCAGCAGTATCATTTCTTCGGCCAGTCTCATGACCAGGTCCCCTCGCACCAGTCTGAAAAGCTACGCGACTCGGGATTCCGGGGCAAGAGATTGTGTCACGTGGCCGATCCGTATTGTCAGCCCGCACGAATCCGATCGCCGGTCCGGGCAGGTCGCCACTCACGCCGACGTTCGCATCGCGAGTAACCTGCGCAAACGGGTTGGCACGGAGACCGTGCCCGCACGATTTAACTCGAACCTTTTCTCGTACTCCCGGCTGGCCGCGCCGGTACGCGAGCAGACTGTGTGAACGGGGCCGTAGCCGAGTCGGCACTTCCGGGGGTGAGCGAGCGCCTACCGCTGGTTCCACCGGGCTTCCAAACCGATCACCCGTCCCTCCTTCAGCGGCGAGTAGGTCGATTCGACCAGTCCGGTCAGGTCGAAGTGGCTGCGCCGGAACACCTCGCCGAGCAGGTTCCGGCCGTACAGGGTGAGGCGCACGGACTCGCTCGGCGCCAGCGACACGCTCGCGTCGAGCACGTCCCCTCCGTCGAGCACGCCGGTGTTGTCGTGGGCGATCTCGCTGTCGTCGCGGTGAGCGAGGCCGGCGCGAACGGTGAGTTGCCCGAGACGGCGGAGCCTGCCGCGGCACTCTCCCTCGACTCCGAACGTGCGTGGCGCCAGCCTCGGCAGTTCCAGCTTCTCGTCGCCGGCGGTCGATCCGTCGCCGTCGAGGTCATGGCGCACCCGGTCGTAGGCCCCGTCGGCTATGCCCACGAACGCGCTGAGGGTGCAGGCGTCGCCGAGCACGGCGACGGCTTCGGCCTCGACGCCCTGAACCGTGGCGTCGGCAGTGTTCGCCGTAACTTGAATCGCCGCCTGCGCGGCGTCGGCCCGGGTCACCTGGCGTTGCAGGCCGGCCACGCGGTAGCGGAACGCGGCCAGGTTCAACCGCCACCGCGCCCGCTCGCTCTTGAGTCCGATCTCGTACGCGTCCTGCTCTTCCTCGTCGAACGGGCCGGGCAACCCGGTCGGAGACGTGTTGCGAAGGTTGTAGCCGCCGCTTCGGAAGCCGCGCGTCCACTGCCCGTAGACTTGCGTGCGCTCGCCGAGCCAGCGCTGCAGCGCCAGCCTCGGCGTGACGTTTGACCAGGCGTCGTCGTCCTTGAAATCGAAAGCGCACCCGCCGGACGCCGCGTCGCAGGCGGCAGCGCCGGCGGTGGCGACTTCCACGGCCTTTGTCTCCACCGTGTAGCGCGCGCCCGCGCTCGCCACCCAGCCGTCGCCCAGATGGAAGTCGTTGCTGAGAAACACGCCGAACGTACGATGGCGCTGATCCCCGCCGAACGGCGTGCCCCACGCCCCGCGGATCGCCCGCCGTTCCCGGTAGCGGATCGTCTGGCCGAACGCGTAGACCCCGGCGGTCACGTCCCAGGCGCCGCCGATGGCGCCGGAGTAGCGCAGTTCGTTGCTGACCTGTTCCTGGTCGGTGAATGCCCAAAGATGAAACACGGGATCGGTTGTCGAGTCGATGTCCGCCAGGGACTCGTGGCGCACGGCGCGCGCGCCGAACACGTTCGTCACCGTGCCGCGCGCAAGGCGCCGGTTGGCATCGACGACCGCGTGGCGCCAGTCCACATGAGAAAACCCCGGCTCATCGATGGCGAAATCGAAGTCCCGGTAGCGGTAGCGGTTCTGTGTCGCCGGGCCATCGCCGTCGGACTGTCCCCGTTCGGCGATGACCGTCACGTCCAGATCGTCGGAGGGCCGGAACGTCAGCACGGGGCGCACGGCCCACGACGTCTCCGCGCCCACCGCGCCGCCACCGGGAGCGCCGTTGTCGAACCAGCCGGCGTCGTCCCGGTAGCTGGCCGCAAGGCGCGCATCGACCGCGCCTTGCGTCAGGGAACCCTCCACGGCGCCGCTGGCGCGTTTTTCAGGGCCTGTCTCGAACCGGACCGTCGCATCCGCGTTGCGCTCGCCGGAAGGACGCCGGGCGCGCAGCAGCACGGCGCCGCCGGTGACGTTGCGCCCGAACAGCAGGCCCTGCGGGCCGCGCAGCACCTCCACGGCCTCCAGATCCATCATGTCCATGATCACACCGTAGTTGACGCCCAGGTACATGCCGTCGACGAACACCCCGACCGTCGGGTCGATGGACGGGATCGAGCCGGCCACGCCGGCGCCGCGGATCGAGAAGTTGGCGATGCCCTTGCCGGTGCCGATGCCGTCGAACGCCACGTTCGGCAGCGCGAAACTCAGGTCCTCGATGTCGGTCACATGGCGCGCCGCCAGGCGTTCGCCGTCGAGCACGCTGACGGCGCCGGCGACCTCTCCGGCGGCTTGCGCTGTCCCCCGCTTCGCGGCCGTGGTGACGACCTCCTCGAGCAGCGCCGAACCGTTGCCTTCGAGTCCGTCGCTGTCCGCGCCCCGCGCGGCGCCCACCGCGAGCAACGCGCCCAGCGCCGCTGCCAAGCCACGACGCCCGGTCCGCCGCATCCACGCCCTTGTGCCTTCGGCGAACCGGTGGCGGCCGTGCAGCGATCGTTCGCATGCCCGGTCGGAACGGCGTCCACCTCTCATCCGACGCTCGCGACCGCGTTCAGTTGCCGACCCCGCGCCGCAATGCAAGCATCAGCGTCCAGCGGCGCGCGCCGCCAAACGCATTGGTATTGCCAAAGGCCGGGTCGATCGCGTGCATCGGATGGGTCTTGTAGGCGCCGGTAACCTCGGTATCGCCGCTTGCCGACCAGGTAAGCCTCAATCCCACCGACGTTTGTCGGCCGAGCGCATGGTCGGCGCCTGCGTGCACGCGCCATACGAAAGGCGTGTCGCGGAGATCGGCATCCTGCACGGCGTTATAGAAGGCCAGTGGCGGATCATGGGCCGCGCCGGTGGCATCGCGGTAGTCGGTGACGAATCGCACGCCCGCCATCTCCACCCGCGCCGTTCCGGCACCTGCGCCGACGTACGGCGAGATGGCGCCCCATGCGCCGGGGAAATCGTAGTAGGCGTCGAGCGTCGCCGAACGCACGTGCCGCTGCCTGATCGAGCCCTGTGCGTTGGATTCGACCGTGCCGCCGGGCCGCGGCTCCACGGCCGCCCCGTCGAGGTAAGCGATACCCGTGAACATCTGCCGGGTGTCGTTGGTCTGCCGGGCGAACGCCAGTTCCAGCCGGGTGCGCCCGAAAAACCGCCCGAGGATCAGCTCGAATGCCGCCCCGGTGTCCAGCGCGATGTCGTAGCGCCAGCGGTAGCCCGGGACGCCGGAAACCGGGGTTTCGTTGAAACAGGCCGCGTCGGGGTAGCAGAACGTGTCCCGGTTCCACCCGTCCTGTTCCAAGTTGGAGCCCTGCCCTGCGCCGAGCCCCGCGCCCAGGTACCATCCCGAACGAAACGGCCGGCCGTCCTGGGCATCTGCGGCAGGGCCGAACGCCGCCAGCACGGCCCCGACCGTAACGGCGAATAGCACGCGCATGGCGTTCCCGTCCCTCATATTGATCCTTCCTTGAATCCGAACCGGCATCCTACCATCGCCCATGGCCCGCGGGTTGCGGCAGCGCTTCCATGCAGCCATCCAGTAGCCGGCGAACCGGCGCAGGTTAAACACACACTCTACTATATTGGTTGTGTCCTGATTCAGCTATAATACATAGTTCTGTAGTGCATGCACTACGACGCACAACGCGTGCGGTCGTCGGGCGCTGGCTGTATTCGGACCCGGCGCCGGCTCTGCTGGCGCAATCCTGCCAGCAAGATTGTGCTGGTTAAGCGTTGTTGACGGCGGTACAGTGCGCCCCATGTTGACGTCCTCCCATGCCGGCATGGTCGAGAGCCGTCCAGATATGGCCGCACTACGGACAGTCCGGGGCAGCCGGACGGCCCGGGCCGATCCGGTGACCGCGTGACAGGGGAAGGCGCGTACACGATGGCGAGGCGCCCGTTCAGCTCCGGACGGTAGAGCTTCGCCGCCTCGTCGCCGAGACCGCCGGTGCGGTGGCCCGCCGGACGAGCGCGAACGCAGTGCTGTTCGTGGACAGGCGGCCGCTCGCCCTCTCTGCCCGGGTGGTACGTGACGCGGACCTTCAACCGGTGGACAAGGTGGTGTGGATTGTGCTTCGCCAGAGCGGGGCGAGGGGGCGCTTCCCGAGCCATTCCAAAATCGCTCGAATCGCCAACGTGTCGTCCAAGTCCACCGTCTCCCGTGCGCTCGCGATCCTGAGGATCCAGCGGTGGCTGTCCCTTTGCGCGGCGGTGGATCCCCCCTCGGGCGCCGCGCTCGTGGCCGTCTATGCCCTGCACGACGAACCGCTGCCGGTTGCCGACGCCGTATTCCTCGACCCGGGGTATCCGGCGTTCCTGCAGGTCAGCCGGACTCACTCGCATGCACGGGTGCGTTGGCTCGCCCGGCGTGCCCTGGCCGGGACCGGGATTGCCTCTCCGACCAGCCGGAATCCGGCCGACGCGAAATGATGGCCGAACGCGAATGCCTGCCTGATTCAGTGCCGGGTCATGAGCGCGAAACTCGTGGCGTCGAAAGGCCGGAAGTGGCGGCGGTATTCCGGGATTGGTGCGTGGGCGTGGCGGCCAGTGGCCATTCGTGGTTCGACAGGTCCAAGCACGCCATCATGAGCCAATGCCCATCAGCCGCTTTCTCAGCAGCTTGAGCTCCGAATTCGGCAGCGACCTGGCGACGGCGACCATCAGTTCGACCATCGGCGGACCCGAGCCGGCCGGGCCCTCGCCGAGCAGTTCATCGTGGTCCTCATGGGGGATGCTGATGCCCATCTTGCGGCTGGGCGCCTTACGGTAGCGGGCCAGCATCGCCGAGAGCTGCGAACTGAGCTCTTCATGCAGCGGGGTGGACGGATCGATCGGCGTGAACCATTTGCGCAGTTGCGATTCGGTTCTTCGACCGTCCAGTCCATTTCCCGAAAGCTCGATGTAGCGCTCCGCCGTCAGGCCCTCGTAGCCGACGAATTTCGACGGGCCGAAACGCCAGCGACCTTGAGCATCCCGGTACGCGTACCACGAGCGCGCGTAGGCAAGGCGGCCCCTTAGCGGCGGACTGCGTTGCAGTTCGGCTTCAAACCGGTCGATGCTCCCGCGCACCGCGCGCAGTGACGTGACCAGTGAATGCATGCTATTTACCTCGTATTGTTCGTTGAACAAGATGTATTCTATGAGTGTGCAGCACTTAATGCAACTCGGTCCTGAAGGACATGAATAAAAATGCCCTGTTTGTCGTGCATGCACGACAAACAGGATCTGAGCTTGGCCGGTCGTGTAGGGTACCCCGGCGAGAAGTACTAATAATAGCAGTCCCTGTAATAATGCTCACTACTATATAGCCCATGATGTGGCGAAGATGAAGACCCGCGATGGCCAGCACGGGCACCGCGAACAGGGGCTGGATGGTGTTTGTCCAGACTTCGCCTACGGCGACTGCCATGGCGACTCTCGGAATGTCCGCACCGAGTTGCGATGCCGCCTCGACGACAATGGGACCCTGTACCGCCCATTGTCCGCCCGCTGACGGGATAAACAGGTTCAGGAACGCCGCGCTGAAGAATGTCCATAGCGGCAGGGTCGCCGAATTCGATACGGCGACAAAGCCGTTCACGATCAGTTCGCCGAGACCCGAGTCGGCGATCAGGATCATCTGCGCCGTGAAACGCAGCAGTTCCCAGTAGCTGTGGCCCCACGCATCGACGGCTTGCCCGGTCGTGAAATCGGTAAACAGCAGGGCCGTCAGGAAGGCGACTCCGGTAAGGAAGATCGCGATTACGAGCGGGTCCGGCGTCCACCGCTCGGCCACTCTCGCAAAGAATCCCGCTATCCGGCTCAGCATGCCGATTCACGGATGCTGCATGGGACGCATATTACCGACCGACGCCTCACGAGGAATTTCGTTCGCGCTGTGCCTTGACCAGGTGTTCGGCAAGTTGCCTGCGCAACGCCGCCATTTCTTCGTCGGTCCAGGTCCTGAATCCTTCGCCGCTGCTGAATCCGAGTCTACCGGCTTCGATCTGCGCCTCGAGATAGGGGTTCGGGCCACTGCTGCGATCCAGTTCCGGGATGATGGTCCTGTGAATATCCAGCGTCAGGTCGAGCCCGACCATGTCGGCGTTCTCCAGAGGCCCGAGTACCGCCAGCCGCTGGCCGAAGCTGTTTCTGATCCAGGCATCTACGGTACGCGCGTCGCAAATGCCTTCCGCCACCATTGCGATCGCCTCGCGCCACAGCGCATGCTGCAGCCGGTTCGCCACGAATCCGGGCACGTCCTTCCGGATATAGGCCGCTTCCTTGCCGAGATCCCGCAAGAGCGCCATCGTCGCATCCATCGTCTCCGCGCTGGTTTTGGCGCCCTTGATGACTTCGACCAGCGGAATCAGGTAAGGCGGATTCCACCAGCGCGCGCCCACCATGCGGTGCGCCGATTCGATGCCGTCCGCAATTTCCGATATGGGAATGACCGAGGAATTGCTGGCGAGGATCGTATCGCGCGGCGCAAGCCGTTGGAGATCGGCGAATAGGGAACGCTTCAGGTCGAGCTTCTCCGGGACGGCTTCGGTGACGAAACCGGCCGATGACACGACGGTCGCAAGATCAGCGCAGACGCTCACCGCCTCCGCGGCCGACACATCGCCGCCGACCATGCGCAAGTTCTCGCCGATGCGGGTCTTGACGGTCGCGCGGACGAGGTGAACACCACCTTGCCGCCACTGCCCTGCTCGATCATCTGCCGGCCGGCGGATCTGGCGATCAGCCAGGGCCCATCCACGTTGGCCCGCATGATCTTCTCGAACCGTTCCGGTCCCATGTCGACGATGGGCGACACTTCGTTGAAACCCGAGGCGACCACGAGTATGTCGACCCCGCCGTAGGCCTCGACCGCGGCGTCAACGATCGCGTCGCAGTCATCGGCCGTATCCGGCCGCCTTGCGACCTCGACCGCTTCGACACCGGCAGCACGCAGCCCGTCACCCACCCCGGCGAGATTCTTCGCGTTGCCGGCAGCGATCGCCAGCCTCGCCCCGGCATCGCCCAGCGTCGCAGCGCGGACCTTGCCGAACGAACCCGTCGCACCGACGACGATCGCCGATTTTCCGGCCACGTCGAACAGTTTCGACGTGTCGACCTTCGGCAGGCTCACGATGCGGTGTCCGGATAGGGCATCAGCACGAGCATCGTCGCCACATCGTTGCGTTCGTTGCGCACCGCGCGAGACACGCCGCCCCCGATGTAGCAGCTATCGAGTCTTCCGAGCTTCTCGATGGTGCCGTCGCCAAGTTCCACCGTCATCTCGCCTTCCAGAACGACATAGATCTTCTCCAACGGGCTTGCGTCCATCTCGGCGCCTCCGCCCGGCAGAAACTGGGACAGGCCGGCCCAGGCGAACTTCGAATCGCTGGCATCGAAGCCCTGCAGCCGTAGCGTGCGCACGTCGTAGTGTCCGGGCACCTCGTAGGCTTGCGCCTCGCCGAAACGCGTGATTTGCATGAATTTCTCCCTTGTTGTCCGGCCGGACGTCAGTCGGACTCGCCGGTCTCGATGCGATAGTTGCCGCTCGGACCGAGCATGGCCACCAGGCGCACGATGCAACCGTCGCCCTTCCTCCAGCGCCACGGGAAAGCGGCAAACGTGACGCGCTTGCCGGTCACCTTGTCGATGTCGCCGCCGACGTTCTCGAAACCGCAGATCCCGTTCCGCAGGATGGCATTGTGGCACGGCTCCCAGTGGGGAAAGTCCTCCAGCACGGTGCGCCCGGTGGCCCGGGCGGAGCGGATTCACGGGCGAGGGCCGCGCGCAAGGGCAACCTTGTGCGGCAATTGCGTTATTTCTCCAAGTATCGACGACTTTCTTTCCGTTGACGAATCGAATTCCTGGTCTTTTCTTGGTGAAATGGCCTATTGATGAATGGGCCCATTGCCTCTCCTGCCTCGCGGACGTAAGCTTTGCGGCATGAGTGACCGATGGACAATGATCGGCGGATTCGTCGCACTGGCGGGGTTGATTCTCTATCAGGCGAACGCGACCCGCGCCGACTTACGGGAAATTCGCGCCGACATTCGGGACCTTCACGTTCGAGTCGCGGAATTGGGCGAGCGCATCACCCGCATTGAAACGCGCCTTGAATTCACGCTCCCGCCCCAGGCTGAACGGTCCCCGGAACCTTCGCCCGAAGCGCCCCCGGAACCTTCGCCGACGGACTAACGCCGGGCATAAAGTTTCTCGAACCGAAGCACTATATCTTCGCCTTGCCGAACGAATTCCATCGGAAGCGGCGTGTCCATGATCGCCGGCATTCCGTTCCCACGACTCACGTACGGACTGGTGGCCCGGTCCCACTTGGCCTGAGCCTCTCTTGCCGTCGCGGCGAGTGATGGGAAATCGAAACAAACGGTACAACGGCGCTCAGCGAAACGAGAAAGCGAACTCGTAGCGGGTTTCGATACATGACAACTCCCGAATTCAGCACCAATCAGTCTGCCCCGGCTGCCAGCCTTGCCCCCGGTTCGCCGGCGTCTGCGTATGCCAACGAAAGTAGGCAGGCCCCCTGGCCAAGCAGTGGGCCCTGATGGACTTGCTGAGCCAAGACGGGTCGCTCTTCTGCGGCTGGCTTGCTATTCCACGCGATATCGACTCTATCGACTACGATATGGCAGTTGCGTTAGTTTACGGACAGGAATCGGTGACTTCGGGAACCTGCGCCGCAGGAATTCGCGATGACGGAAAATTCAATATCGCCCTGGATGCCTGGTTTTGGAGTAAAACGGGTGGGCAAGGTGCTTGAGACAGTGCTCTCGGGATGGTTCCTCGCCAGCCTCGCGGCACCGGCCGCAGCGCAATGGCCGCTCCATCCAGCGCCCAATGCGCCACGAACACCCGATGGCCAGGTGGACATGGACGGCCCCAGGGCGCAGTACGGCGCCGAGACTGATCGGCCCTTCTCCCACTCCATCGATCGGACGTTCAACCGACACGCTCCTCACGGCATTCCAGGTGGCTGACCCATGACCATGCGCACGCGCTTCGCGCCAAGCCCCACGGGCGTTCTGCACATCGGCGGAGCCAGGACGGCCTTGTTCAACTGGCTCCTTGCCAGGCGGCACGGCGGCGCCTTCGTATTGCGGATCGAAGATACGGATACCGAACGGTCCACGCGGGAATCCATCGATCGGATCATCGACGCCATGTCATGGCTTGGGCTGGAGGCGGATGAGGGACCGTTCCTGCAGACCGGCCGGCTGGACCGCTATCGCGCAGCCGCACATCAACTGCTTGACGCCGGCCTCGCCTACCGTTGCTACTGCAGCCGCGAAGAACTCGCCGCGATGCGGGAAGAACAGCGGTCGCGGGGCCTGAAACCGCGTTACGACGGTCGCTGGAGGTCACGCACAACCGCAGTCCCCGGGGTGGATCCAGTGGTGCGGTTCAAGAATCCGGTCGCAGGAAGCGTTCGGGTTCGCGACCGAATCCGCGGCGAGGTGGTTTTCGAGAATTCCGAACTGGATGACCTGGTGATTCTTCGGTCCGACGGAACCCCCACCTACAATTTTTCCGTGGTGATCGACGATGCGGACATGGGAATCACGCACGTGGTCCGCGGCGACGACCATCTCAACAACACGCCGCGGCAAATCAACATCATGTCTGCCCTTGACCTGCGTCCGCCGGAGTATGCGCACGTGCCGATGATCCTGGGCTCGGACGGCAGCCGGCTGTCCAAGCGTCACGGGGCGGTGAACGTGACGGATTACAGGGACGCCGGATACCTGCCGGAGGCGGTACTCAACTACATGGTTCGCCTTGGCTGGTCCCACGGCGACCAGGAAATCTTCGGTGTCGACGAGATGATCCGGGCGTTCAGCCTTCAACAGGTCAACGAGTCCGCGGCGAGCTTCGACCCGGACAAGTTTCTGTGGGTCAACGAACAGTGGCTCAGGCGCGCCCCCACCCACCGCCTCGCGCCCCTGCTGGCAACGTATCTGGAAGGCGCCGGCGTGGAAGGCGTTGGCCTGGCCGGGACGCCGCCGCTGGAGGGAATCGTCGATGTGCAACGCCACCGGGCAAAGACGTTGGTCGAGATGGCCGAGAAGAGCCTGTTCATCTACAGCGCGGTGGAAGCGTACGCTCCCAAGGCCGCCAAACAGCATCTGCGCGGCGTCGCATTGCCGGTTCTGAAGCGCCTCCACGAGCGTCTGGGGGAGTTGGGCGAGTGGACCGTGGAGTCGACTCAGGCCGCGGTGGAGTCGGTCGCCGGGGACCTGGAACTCAAGATGGGCAAGGTCGCCCAGCCGCTACGGGTCGCGGTCACCGGGGAAGCGGCTTCCCCCGGGATCGGTCAGACCCTGGCCCTCATCGGCCGCGAGAAGACGCTGCGACGCCTGGTTCGAGCCGTGGAGTTCGTAAAGGCCCGGATGGCCCGAGCCCAGTAGATCCGCCCGGTCTTCGTTCGCGGCTCGGCAGAAATCGTTGCGTTGACGGTCGTGGCTGGCATAGCTCACGCGGGTGATCCCGTTGTTCCCCGTCCGACGCCGAAGTACTCGAATCCGATCTGCTTCATGTGCTCCGGCTCGAAGACGTTTCGGCCGTCGAAGATGACGGGCGCTTTCAGCGAGGACTTGAGGGCACCGTAGTCGGGGCTGCGGAACTCCCTCCATTCGGTGGCGACCGCCAACGCGTCGGCCCCTTGCACGGCCTCTTCGGCGCTCGGACACAGGACCAGACGCGGCTGATCGGGGTAGAGACGCCGGGCAGTGTCCATCGCAACGGGATCGTAGGCGCGCACCGAACACCCAGCCCCCCACAGCGCCTCCATCAGGACTCGGCTTGAGGCTTCGCGCATGTCGTCCGTATTCGGCTTGAACGAGAGCCCCCATAGCGCGATCGCCCTGCTCTCCAACTTCCCGTCGAAATAGCCGGAAATCCTGTCGAAGAGGAGACGCCGCTGGCGCACGTTAATGCGCTGCACCGCTTGCATCAGGTCCAGGGCGTGACCTGCCGCCGCAGACGACGACACCAGCGATTTCACATCCTTGGGCAGGCAGGACCCTCCGTAGCCGCAGCCCGGATAGATGTAGCCGTACCCGATTCGGGGATCGGAACCGATGCCCACGCGTACGCTCTCGATGTCCGCACCGACACGTTCGGCGACACCGGCCATCTCGTTCATGAAGCTGATTCGCGTCGCCAGCATCGCGTTGGCCGCGTACTTCGTCAGCTCCGCGGATCGGGGGTCCATGACGATCACCCGATCGTGATTGCGGTTGAATGGCTCGTACAACGCCTTGAGAGACTCGGCCGCGCGAGCGTTGCCGGTCCCGATAATGATCCGGTCGGGCTTCATGAAATCGGCGACGGCGGCGCCCTCTTTCAGGAATTCGGGGTTGGCGATCACGTCGAATTCCAGGTTCACGCCGCGCGCTTCGAGTGCTTCTTCAACCGTGGCGCGAACCCGATCGGCGGTACCCACCGGCACCGTGGACTTGTTCACGATGATGCGGGACGCGTTCATGTGACGGCCGATCGAACGGGCGACCGACAGGACATGCCGCAGATCCGCGGATCCGTCCTCGAGATGCGGCGTGCCCACGGCAACGCACTGAAACGGACCGAACGCCACTCCCCTCGCAACGTCCGCGGTGAACTGCAGGCGACCGGCCTCCAGCCCCCGTTCGAGCAGGCCCTTCAGGCCGGGTTCGTAGATTGGCAGTTCGCCGCGCCGAAGGCGGGCGACCCTGTCTTTGTCTATGTCGACGCAAAGCGCCTGGTTTCCGGCCTCCGCAAGGCATGCGGCGGTAACCAATCCCACGTAACCGGAACCGTGGATGGTGATCTGCATGGAAACCCGCCCGCTAGGCTGCTGGAGCAATCGGCGCGAGTATAACGCGCGGATACGACAACTCGTCCGCCGACCGAGGCATCGTGCCTCTCAACTCCGAACCCTCCCGGCCTGTGGAACTGCGACGCTGCCGGTCGGATTCGCACCGCCGTCAGGAGCACTGTCAGGAGCAATGCTTGCCAAGGCCAGCCGTCTGATCGAGAATAGGTCGGCAACAAGGGCCAATCCGGGCGATTAGCTCAGCGGGAGAGCGCTCCCCTCACACGGGAGAGGTCGCTGGTTCAAACCCAGCATCGCCCACCACCTACCCTGGCGTCCTTCAGGCATGCATCACCGCGTCATGTAGTGTAGTCACCACGCGGTGCTGATCCTCTTCTTCCAGGTAGGCGTGCATCGGCAGACTGATGACTCGCCGGGCCATGGCCTCGGCAATCGGAAACTGCCGGCTCGCGTCCCCCGCCGCGTATGCCGGCTGCCGATGCAGCGGCACCGGGTAGTGAACCGCGGTCGGGATGCCCCTGGACGACATGTAATCCCGTACCGCCGACCGGTTGGGCACTTCGATCGTGTACTGGGCGAAAACCGAGCGGTTATGCGGCTCCACGTACGGCGGGCGGACCACGCGTTCCGGTGCACAGTCCGCGAATGCCTCCTCGATCAGGGCGCCATAACGCTGCGCCACCTCCTGTCTCGCGTCCAGTTCATCCTCGAAGACTTCGAGCTTTGCCAACAGGATGGCCGCCTGCAACGTCGCCATGCGGCCATTGAGCCCCACGCGGACATGATGGTAGCTCCGGTCCTGACCATGCACCCGTAGCTCCCGGGCCACCTGGGCCAGCACGTCGTCGGCCGCAAACACGGCGCCGCCTTCGCCGTAGCATCCCAGCGGCTTGGAGGGATAGAACGAGGCGGCGGCCAGCGAACTCAGCGCACAGGAGTATCGCTCCCTGTAGGTTGCGCCCAGGCTCTGAGCCGCGTCTTCGATGACAGCAATGCCGTGGCGCTCGCCGATCCCGTCGATCCGGTCGAAATCGGCGCATTGCCCGAACAGGGAGACGGGCATGATCGCCCGGGTGCGCCCGGTGACTGCGGGTTCGATCAAACCCGGATCGATGTTGTAGGTGCGCCGGTCGATATCGACGAACACGGGCCTCGCCCCCGACAGGGCGATGGCTTCGGCGGTGGCGATGAAGGTAAAGGGGGTCGTGATCACTTCATCGCCCGGACCGATGTCCAGCGCCATCAACGCGATCAGCAGCGCGTCCGTTCCGCTGGAGACGGTTACGCAGTGGTTCGCGCCCACGAATTCCGCCAGGCGTTCTTCCAGCTCCCCGACTTCGGCGCCGAGGACGAACTGACCGTGATCGAGCACGGCCTGGATACGCCGATTGATCGGCTCGCGGAGCCGCCGATACTGGGTCTTGAGATCGATGAAATCCATGCTGGAACGGGTTACCTGCGCCACGAACGCCACTTGGCGAGCGCTGGCGCGATTATGGGCGGCAAGGCGTCCATTGCCCCGGATTCCTGCAAACCGGAAGCGAGACGCTTGCCCAGTTCCACTCCCCACTGGTCGAAGCTGTTGACGTCCCAGATCACCCCCTGGGTGAAGACCTTGTGCTCGTACAGGGCGATGAGCTTGCCCAGCGTGGCGGGATCGAGTTGCCGGAACAGGATCAGGCTGGTGGGCCGGTTGCCGGCGTAGTCCCTGTGCGGGTCGGCGTTGCTGCCTTCCGGATCGCCGGAGGCCAGTGCCCACGCCTGGGCAAGGCAGTTCACCGCAGCCAGATCCTGCTGCTCCTGCCGATCCACCAGTGACCTTGCGGGCAGGAGAAAGTCCGCCGAGACCGGATCCGTGCCCTGGTGCAGGAGTTGGTGGAACGAATGCTGGGCGTTGGAGCCCGGTTCGCCCCAGATCACCGGGGCGGTGGCGCACTCCACCGGCTCGCCACGGCGGCGCACGGACTTGCCGTTGCTCTCCATTTCCAACTGCTGGAGGTAGGCAGGCAGGCGGTGCAAGTGATCGTCGTAGGGCAGCACCGCGTGGTTCCCGGCGCCCAGGAAGTTACGGTTCCAGATTCCCGCAAGCGCCAGCAGGACCGGCAGGTTGCGATCCAGCGGCGCAAAGCGGAAATGCTCGTCCATTTGATGTGCGCCGGCCAGAAACCCGGCAAAGTTCCGCCAGCCGATGGCCAGGGCCAGGACCAGACCCACCGCGGAGCAGACCGAATACCGTCCGCCAACCCAATCCCATAGATCCAGGCGGCGCTCCGGAGCCACCCCGAAATCGTCCATCGCCCGGTGATTTGTGGATACCGCCACGAATTGGGCGGCCACCGCCTCCGCCCCACCCCGTTGCAGCAGCCATTCGCGGACCCCCCGGGCGTTGGTCAGCGTCTCCAGGGTCGTGAACGTCTTGGAGCAGACGACGAACAGCGTCGTTTCGGGATCCACCGTCCGCAAGACCCGTGCCAATTGGACGCCGTCGACATTGGACACGAAGTGAACGCCCAACCCGGGCATTCGAAGTCGATCCAGGGCTTCCACCGCCATCACCACGCCCAGGTCGGAACCGCCGATGCCGATGTTTACGATGTCGGAGATTCGCCGACCCGTGTAGCCCCGTAACGAACCGCCGTGCAGCGAGTCAGCCAGGGACCGCATTTTTTCGCGTTCCGCCGCCACAAGGGGCATGACGTCCTCCCCCTCCGGCGCCAACGGGCGGTCGGCCGGGCGGCGGAGCGCGACGTGCAGGGCGGCGCGGTCCTCGGAGTTGTTGATCCGCTCGCCCCGAAACATGCGCTCGATCCAGTCGGGCAAGCGCGTCTGTTCGGCCAGTTCCAGCAACAACTGCAGGGCCCGGGCATCCAGCCGCTGCCGGCTGAGGTCCAGCCAGAGCCCCGCAGCCTCCGTGCACAACTGGCGATCGCGGTCGGGCTCCTTCTCGCAGAGCCCAGCGATGGACACGTGCGCAAGATTGCCGGCGTGCCACACCAGCGCGGCCCAGGCTTCGGTACGCGGTCCGTACGATTCCCTGCTCATGGACGGTATCCCTGCATGCGCACCGAACGCGATAACCGCGACGGTTACGCGCGGCCCCCATAGAAGTCCAGATACCAGTCCACGAAACGCTGCACGCCCTCCTCCAGCGAGGTCGTGGGCCGGTAGCCGGTCTCGGCCTCAAGTTCCGCACCATCGCCCCAGGTCTCGTGCACGTCTCCGGGCTGCATCGGCAGCAAGTTCCTGCTGGCCTTTCGTCCAAGCGTCACTTCAAGAATCTCCACCAGCCGGGACAAATCCGCCGGTTTTCCGGCGCTGATATTGTAGAGCCGGTAAGGCGCGGGGCTGGTGGAGGGGTCCGGAACGTCTCCGTCCCAACCGGCGGCGGGCGGCGGCGGCCGGTCCAGCAGCGCAATCACCGCTCGGACCGCGTCGTCGACGTAGGTAAAGTCGCGGCGATGGTTGCCGCGGTTGTAGAGGTCGATGGGGCGGCCCGCAAGAATATCCCTCGTGAACCGGAACACCGCCATATCCGGCCGCCCGAACGGGCCGTACACCGTGAAGAACCGCAGCCCCGTCGCCGGCAACCCGTACAGGCTCGCGTAACTGTGCGCCATCATCTCGCCGGATTTCTTGGTGGCCGCGTACAGCGACAACGGGTGGTCCGCGCCCCGACGCACGGAAAAGGGCAAGCGGGCATTGGCGCCATAGACCGAACTGGTGGAAGCGAAAACCAGGTGCTCGACCTCCGTGTGGCGGCAACCCTCAAGGACCGTCAATGTACCGAGAATGTTGCTTCGGATATAGGGAAAGGGGTTCGCAATGCTGTGCCTTACCCCCGGTTGGGCTCCGAGATGAACCACCCGGCGGAACTCCTGGGCGGCAAACAGTTCGGCCACGCTGTCCCGGTCGGCCAGATCCAGGTGCGCGAATCGAAAGCCCGCGGCGCTTCGGAGAATGTCCAGCCGCGCGCGCTTCAACCGGACATCATAGTACTCGTTCAGATTATCCAGCCCGACGACCTCGTCGCCGCGATCCAGCAACGCTTGCGCCGTGTGGAAGCCGATAAAGCCGGCCGCTCCTGTGACCAGTACCTTCATGATCGCCGCGCCGGCCGCGTTATGGCGCCGGTATCGCGCGGGGGCGGGTATGCGCCCGCGCTCTCCGGAGCAACCCCCGCCGTCCCGGGCCGGGAGTTCGTCAGCGCTCCCGGACGCAACTCTTTCGTGAAGGACCGCGTTGCCGATTCCTAGTTGACGGGCTGCGAGAAGAAGTCGAAGAACAGCCAGAACACGAAGGTGGAAATCACCAGCGTCCCCAGCATCACCGGACTGCCCTTCTTGAACCACAACCACGGTGTGATGGCCAGACTCGGGTCGTTCTCCTGCCGGGCCAGCCGCTCCGATATGGTGACGATGAAGACGTTGGCGGTGGAGCCGATATGCGTGCCGTTGCCGCCCAGGCCCGCGCCCATGGCCAATGCCCACCAAAGCGGCGCGACATTGACGCCCTGCTGTTCCATTCCCTGGATGATCACGATCATTGCCGCGGTAAACGGAATGTTGTCGATGGCCGCCGACAGGAACGCCGCGACCCACATGAGAATGATGGTGGCCATCAGCAGGTCGGTCTCGACAAAATCCGTGATGAAGCTGCCAAGCCATTGCAGGAAGTGACTGTGCTCGACGCCGCCGATGATCATGAACAGGCCCAGGAAGAAGATCAGCAGGGTGATCTCCACGTGCTCCAGGGCGCGGTCCATGATCAGCTTGCGGGACACGAAGATCAGGCCGGTCATCCCCAGAACGGCGACGAACCAGGGTTCCCAGTGCAGCGCGTTGTGGAGGATGAAGAACACCACCATGATGCAGAGGATCGCGATGGAGCCCTTCCACAGCCGCGGGTCCTTGATTTCCACCACCTCGAGCGTGACATCCGCCGGCTTCTGCGCCAGTTCCTTCCTGAACAGGAACTTCAGCATGACCACCACCGCGAGCCAGGACACCAGGGTGATGGGACCCATGTGATAGACGAAGTTGTTGAAGCTGATGTCGGCCGCCGAGCCGATCATGATGTTGGGCGGATCGCCCACCAGGGTGGCAATCCCGCCGGTGTCTGACAGCAGCGCGGCCGCCAGCAGATAGGGAATCGGCGAGATTTTCTGCGCCCGGGCGATCAGAATGATCAGCGGGCCGAAGATGACCACGGTGGTGACGTTGTCCAGCAGCAGCGACAGCACCGTGACGGCCGTGCCCAGCAGAACCAGCATCAGGTAGAGCCGGCCGCGGCTCATGGCCGCGATCTTGTAGGCCATCCAGTTGAACCCGCCGGTGGGGATCATGATGGAGACGATGGTCATCATCGCCGCCAGCAGGAAGATGACGTTCCAGTCGACCGCTTCGATGGCCTGCATCGGGGAGTAGAAGCCGAAGATCTGCCCGACGACGATCATGACCACGGCGCCCGCGGCGGCGACCTTGGATCGCTCGTAACCGTGAAGCTGTTCGGTGAAGATCGCGATGAAGGTGACCGTCAGGACGATTCCTGAAACGAGCATGGGGGTATTGAACGTCAGTGCTTCCATGGGGTTTCCCTATCCGAAAATGGGCCGCGGCGAAGTGGCGCATCTTAGCTGTTCGGCCGGACGGCTGCAAAACCGCGGGCCCTGCCCTGTGAGCCCCGCACGCTAACCGGCGTCGGGCCGCTCCATCTCCTCCCAGAGGGTCGGCATTCCCGCCGACTCGGACAAGCGGCGGAGCATTTGCCGGTGGGCGTCGATTTCCTCTTCGCTGGCCTTGAGAACGACCAATTCGAGCCCTTCACGGTCGACGGGCGAACCTGCGGCCTGCAGCGTGGCCTGATCCGCTTCTCCTTCCAGCAGCAGGCTGGTCTGTCCGCCGGTCATCGCCAGGTAGACTTCCGCGAGAATCCCCGCGTCCAGCAGCGCTCCGTGCAGTTTGCGCCGGGAATTGTCCACATGGTAACGCTTGGCCAGCGCGTCGAGGCTGTTTTGCTGGCCCGGATGCATCCGCCGCGCCAGCGCCAGGGTGTCCAGAACCCGGCAGTGTTCGCGGATGTCCTGGACAGGCGTTTCCAACCGCTGCAGTTCGTGGTTGATGAATCCCACGTCGAAGTCCGCGTTGTGGATGATCAGTTCCGCGTCGCGGACAAACTCCAGGAATTCCTCGGCCATGTCTTCAAACAGCGGTTGCATGGAAAGAAAGTCATCGTCGATTCCGTGGACCTCCAGCGCGCCGGGCCCCACCGCCCGCTCCGGATTCACGTAGCGGTGAAACGTTTGCTCGGTCAGTTTGCGATCGATCAGTTCGATGCAACCGATTTCAATGATTCGATCACCCGCCTCGGTTTGCAGGCCCGTGGTTTCCGTATCCAGTACGACTTGCCGCATGGGCGTCAGGCCTCGCCGGTCAGGGCCCGCTCCAGCCCCAGGTTCGCCAGCGCGTCGGCACGTTCGTTGCCGGGGTGTCCGGCATGCCCCTTCACCCAGTGCCAGGCCACCTCGTGAGTACGGGCCAGATCGTCCAGCCGTATCCACAGGTCCTGATTCTTGACGGGTTTTTTGGCACGCGTCTGCCAACCGCGCCGGCGCCAGCCGGGCAGCCAGCGGGTGATGCCGTCGCGGACGTAACGCGAGTCGGTATACAGCGCGACCCGGCAAGGCTCCTTCAACGCACCCAGCGCCTTGATGGCCGCCATGAGTTCCATTCGATTATTGGTCGTCTGACGTTCACCGCCCTTGAGTTCCCTTTCGTTCTCGCCGTAGCGCAGAATGGCGCCCCAACCGCCGGGACCCGGGTTTCCGCGGCATGCGCCATCGGTGTAGGCGGTCACTGCCTTCATCCGGTGCTCCCTCAACCTGACAATTGCGCATCAGTGGCCGCAGGCCGCTCCCGGCAAGGCGCGGACCGCAGGCCATGGTGGGGCGAATTCGTCGTGGGTTTCACCAGTCCGCCGACCACGTTGAGGCGACGCCGGCGCCAGCGCGGCCTGATCGGTGTCATGGGGTGGATCCGCTTCTGGGCGCTCAACATGTATCCCCCGCCCAGCACGGGGACCCATCGGCGTGCCCAATCCTCCCGCGGAAAGGTGCCGAAGCGGCGCACGCGCTCCAGCGGAAGCGTATGGCAGTAGCGCGTGCGTCTGTCAATGTCGAAACTCAGGAGCTTCAGCCAGTCCCCCAGGCGCGACTCGAGCATGGCGCGGCGATGGCCGGGAGGATATCCCCCGGACGACACGACCTGCCTCAGACCCCACAGGCCGTTCGGATTGAAACTCAGCACCACGACCCGGCCGTCCGCGCGAAGCACCCTGTCCACCTCCCTGAGAAGCGCGTGAGGTGATGGCGCCAGTTCCAGCGTATGCGGCAGGAGCACTGCGTCCACGGACGCTGTCGTAATCGCCAGTGCGTGCGTATCGGAAAGTACCTGGGCGGCCGCCACGGGGCGCCAGTCGAGAAGCGCCGTTCGTTGGGTACGGGCATAGCGGGTGAACGTGTCGTGCTCGCCCCAGATGCCGATCTGGAGGAACTGCTCGCCGAAAGCGTGTTCCAGCGCCTGGCGAACGAGGCCCTGCTCCGCCATCAGGCAACGCCGCCCGAGCGGCGTATCCAGCCAGCGATCGCGAATAGGGGTTTCGTTCACGGCGCAAACTGTGAATGACCGCTCGCGCGGAGTCAATCGTCCTGCAAACCCGCACGAAATCGCTGCAATTGAGCAGGCTGAGGCACGCTTGCGCTTGCATGGGGCATTCCAATCCGTAGCATAGAGCCCGCAGCACGCCGATACGTTTGATTGTATGAACCTGTCCCTTTGCCGCGAACCTCGCGGCGCGAGCCTGACCGCAGCCCGGCGATTCGGTTGCCGGGTCGCGGCGGTGGCATTTGTCGGGTTGTCCGCCTTGCTGGCCGGATGTCAAACGACCTCTGTCGCACCCACCGACGCGGAAGGCCGCGCGGAACCTTCGGCTTCCGCAACTCCGGGGCGCGCCGAGCCGCCGGTCCAATCCGGGCGGCAGCCGACCGTAACCGGGTCGCGGCCGCCGCAGCCGGCCGGTCCATTCGATGCGGCGCCGACGGACCTGATCGGACGCATCGGCGCAGGGCTGGTTCTGCCTGCGGCGTCGGACTCCGCCATCGACCGGGAACTCGACTGGTACGTGGCCAATGCGGACTACCTGAATCTCGTCCTTAAGCGTTCCGAACGCTACCTCCATCACATCGTCGAAGCCCTGGAGCGCGACGGCATGCCCCTGGACCTGGCGCTGTTGCCGATCGTCGAGAGCGCGTATGACCCGTTTGCATTCTCCAGGGGCCAGGCGGCCGGACTTTGGCAGATCATCCCCGGAACGGGCCGGGAGCTGGGCCTGAAGCAGGACTGGTGGTACGACGCACGCCGGGACGTGCTCGAATCCACCGAGGCCGCACTGCAATACCTGCGACAACTCGAGCAACAGTTCGACGGCGACTGGTTGCTGGCCGTCGCGGGCTACAACGCCGGTGGAGGCGGCGTCTCGCGGGCGGTACGCAGAGCGGCCGCCGAGGGCAGGGAGACGGATTTCTGGGGCGTCAGGCCCTACCTGCCCGTGGAAACGCGGAGCTATGTGCCGAAGCTCATGGCGCTGGCCCGACTGGTAGCCGATTCTGAGGAACACGGCGTTTTGTTGCCGGCCATTGCGGACGAACCTTACTTTCGCGTGATCGAGACGGGCGGCCAGGTCGACATGGCCCTGGCCGCGCAGATTGCGGGCATGAGCACCGACGAACTCTACCGCCTCAATCCCGGGGTCAACCATTGGGCGACCGACCCGGACGGCCCCCACCGCCTGCTTGTCCCCGTCGACAGGGCGGATGCGCTTGCGGCGGCCGTGTCCAGCGCGGATGGCCTGGCGGGCGTACGCTGGATACGGCACGTCGTCAGCGCCGGAGAAACGCTTGGACACCTGGCCCTGGAGTACCGGACGACGGCCGAGGCACTCCGGCAAGCGAACGGAATTGCAGGCGACCTGATACGCGTGGGCCAGGGGTTGATGGTTCCGCAACCCACCGGCGCCTCCGACGGATACGGGCTGTTGGCCGCGGCGCTTGCCGAAGGCACCGATGACCCGTCGGGCGGAGAGCGCCGACAAGCCTACGTGGTCCAGGCGGGCGACTCCCTTTGGAGCGTCGCACGCCGCTACGGAGTCACGGTGGCCAATCTTGCGCAATGGAATTCCATGTCGCCGCAGGACACGCTCCGCATCGGTCGCGAGCTCGTGGTATGGAGCGATTCGCCCGTATTCGCACCGACCGGCAATCAGCGCATTCGCCGAATCGCCTACACCGTCCGCCAGGGCGATTCGCTTTACCGGATCTCAACCCGTTTCAGGGTCAGTGTTGCCGACCTGCTGCAATGGAACAACATTTCGCCGGAGCGCTATCTGCAGCCCGGGCAGCAATTGATCCTTTTCGTCGACGTCACCGATCAGACCACATAGCAGGCAGCGCGATCGGTCGGTAAAGGGTTTTTGGGTATGGGAATTCTCGACGGTAAACGAGCCGTCATCGTCGGCCTCGCCAGCAACCGCTCCATCGCCTGGGGCATCGCCCGCGCGCTCCGGTCCCAGGGCGCCGAACTGGCATTCAACTACCAGACCGAGAGGCTGCGCGGACGCGTGGAGCGACTGGCGGGCGACGTTGACAGCGGCATCGTGCTGCCGCTGGACGTTTCCGATGACACGCAGATCGACCACTTCTTCGACGCCCTCGCAGCGCACTGGGACGGGTTCGACATCCTGGTGCATTCCGTGGCCTACGCGCCGGCCGACCAGTTGACCGGCCGCTACCTGGACGCGGTCGACCGGGAAGGATTCAACACCGCTCACGACATCTCCAGCTACAGCTTTGCCGCGCTCGCCAAGGCGGGACGGCCAATGATGCTGGGGCGCCGGGCGGCATTGCTGACCCTGAGTTACCTGGGCGCCATGCGGGCGCTGCCCAGCTATAACGTGATGGGCCTTGCCAAGGCCAGCCTGGAGGCCAACGTCCGCTTCATGGCGTACGATCTGGGTCCCGATGGAATTCGCGTCAACGCCATTTCCGCGGGGCCGATTCGCACGCTTGCCGCATCGGGCATCAAGGGCCTGCGGCAGATGCTGGCCCACGTGAGCGAGGCGGCGCCGTTGCGGCGTAACGTCACCACGGACGACGTGGGCAACGCCGCCAGCTTCCTGGTGTCGGACCTGGCGGCGGGAATCACGGGAGAAGTGCTCTACGTCGATGCCGGCTACAACATCGTCGGCATGCACATGCAAGCCACTTCCTGACGCCCAATCCGGACCGAAACCACGCGCCCGCGCACAGACAGCGCGTGCGCGCGTCGTGGGCGCGGCGCGGGGCCATGGATGGCCAGGAGCGCCGCAACCCGATCCGAGCCCGCCAGGGATGGCGGGCGAGGTTCAGCGCGCACGCGCTGTCTGTGCGCGGGCGCCACACGGCCTCCCGATTCGAATCAGAAGAGCGGCGGGTCAATCACTTCATCCGGAATCCGTACGCTGGCGTCGTCGCGAACATGCTGAGCGTAGCCGGCCAGTTCAAACCCCGCCGTCGCCTGCGCCAATGCCGTCAGCCGCGACTGCAATTCGTCCCTGGTCAGACTGTCGGCACTACCCGGGCGAATCGCGGTCATCAGTACAACGGCCTCGTCGCCGCCGGCCAGCGCGACCCGTTCGCGGACTTCAGCGCCATCGCTGTCCGGACGGGCGTTGAAGACGCTGGAGAGAATTTCCGGGGGAACCCCGGTAGCCGTACGCCGCAGCCACGTGCGTTCCGTCCACGTCCCGCCGAGTTCCCCGGCCAGTGCCGCCAGCGCGCTCTGCGGTTCCAAATCTGCTTCCCGGTCTGACTCGGCGTCGCCGGGAAAAGCCTGCTCCGCTGCTGCATCGGTGGATTCGGTGGCGTCCATCGCATCCGCATCGGTGGATTCGGCGGCGTTCATCGCATCCGCATCGGTGGAAACCGCGGCGTCCGTCGAGTCAGCGTCGCTGCTGTCGGCGGCCGGGAGAGCGGCCGCCCGTGCCAGGAATTGCGCGGCCGCCGCATCCGCCAGCCCTTGCGCCGCGATGCTGGCCAGTTCGGCCTCGATCTCTGTCCTGACCGCCTCCAGCGCCTGCTCCTGCGGCTGATTGTGGGAGACTACCCGCAGCACGGCCACATGATCATCGAGAATCTCGATCAGCCGGCTGTTTTCCCCCAATTCGAGAACTTCCGTGCTGAACGCCGTCTGGACGGCCGGGTCGGCAACGGGGAAGGGGCTGGACGCCCCCGTACGCGTCAGCCCTTCGAACGTCTGCAGGGGAAGTTCCATGTCCGACGCCACGGATGCCAACTCGTCGAACGCATCGAACGCCAGCGCGTCCAGTTCCTGGGCGGCTTCGAAAAACAACTCCTCCGCGCGAACGTCACGGTATTCGACCTCCAGTTCCTCCCTTACGGAGTCGAAGGTGCGCACTTCGCCTTCGCGTATGTCGTCGAGGCGGATGACGTGATAACCGAACTCGGATTTGACCGGTCCCCGAACCTCGCCGAGTTCCATGTCGAAGACGGCGTCCTGAAAAACGCCCGTACCCCGGCTGAGCCAGCCCAGATCGCCCCCCTGACCGCTGGTGCCGGGGTCCTCGGACAGTTCTGCCGCGAGGTCCTCGAAGGATTCGCCGGCATCCAGGCGCGCCGCCACGTCCATCGCGCGGGCTTCGGCTTGCGGATCTTCCTCGATGGAACCGATCAGGATGTGTCTCGGGCGGCGGTCTTCATCCGTCTGGAATCGAAACTGCTCCTGTTGGTAGTAGGTCTCCAGAATCTCGTCGGTGACCTCCATGTCGCCGGCGAAGTCCGCCCGCGTCAACTCCAGGAATTCGATATCGACATTTTCCTCTGAGAAGAACCGATCCCTGTTGGCCTCGTAGTATTCCGCCGCCCGCGTCTCTTCGACTTCGACCCGGTCAAGAAAGGCGTCGGCGGGAAACAGCGCGTAGGCGACTTCCCGCTCCTGCTCGAACAGTTCGATATAGCGGGCGAATTCCGACGGCGTGTAGAACGCCGAAATTCCGATGCCGCCCTGCAATTCCCCCAGTCCAAGCTGCTCTCTCTGCTGCTCTTCGAACGCCGTCGGCGAAATGCCGGAAAACGTGAGTTGGGACCGGTATACATCCATGGAGAAGTCGCCGCCCACCTGGAACTCCGGCAGCGCCCGTATGGCCTGGGCCAAACGCGCGTCGGAAACACGGTAGCCTTGCGAGGCCACCCGCTGCGCGAGCGCTTCGCCCTGAACGAGATCTTCCAGCACCGACAGCCGCAAGGCCCTTTGCAACTCGTCGGTCAGCTCCACGCGATAGAGTTCCTGGTACTGGCTCTGCTGATTCTGCAACGCCCGGTCGAAATCGACCAGTGAAATGTTCTCGCCGTTGACCTTGGCGGCAAAGGTGGTTCCCATGATGGTTGGGTCGACACCCCAGAAAATGAACGCCACCGCGATGAGCGCAAGGATGATCCCTGCAACCCATCGTCCTGCACCTTCACGAATCGACTGGAGCATGATGTTCTCGCCTTGAGCCGAATTGAAGCAATAAGGACAGATTTTCGCCGGGCGAAAATCTGTCCTCGATCAGTTGGCGGAGTGGACGGGACTCGAACCCGCGACCCCCGGCGTGACAGGCCGGTATTCTATCCAGCTGAACTACCACTCCGGTTGGTGGGTGCTGAGGGGATCGAACCCCCGACCTTCGCCTTGTAAGGGCGACGCTCTCCCAGCTGAGCTAAGCACCCCCGGGGGAGATCCCCCGGGCAACGGCCGGTCAGTTTACGGCATCCTTCAATGCCTTGCCAGCCTTGAAACCAGGCACATTCCTGGCTGCAATTTGAATGGTTTCTCCTGTTCGCGGGCTACGGCCGGTGCGCGCGGCCCGGTGTTTCACGCTGAAAGTTCCAAATCCTACGATCGATACCTGATCGCCGCCCTGCAACGTCGAGGCGATGCTGGACACAACGGCGTCCACGGCGCGGCCTGCGTCAGCCTTTGAAAGATTGGCAGCCCCTGCCACCGCCTCGATGAGTCCCGCTTTGTTCATTCCGTTCCCTTTTTAGAATTCAAATCCAACCTGAAAGACGCGAGTTTCGCGCCCACACCTAACTCGCGTTCGTTGAGTATGCTCCTTGCCACGCAAGCACCGGACACACACTCCCGTGCCCGCAAGACTATATACCAAGTGCTAAATTCGCCTGTCAATCTGCCGCCGGAAACCAGTCCAACTCGCGATGCGTCCGCATCCGTTGCAACCGGAGCAACAGCCCGCAAGACCCTTGAGCCGCGAGCCCATAGTTTATATCAATTCCGGGCGCGAGAGCGATTGTGTCCCACTTCGTGCGGTTTTTTCTCGCGATCTGCGTGGACGCGCTGCAGCGGCAGAAACCTGTGGGCAGAACCAATGGCGAGGCCAACTGACGCCACAACCAATTGGTTCTAGTGCGGCAGGATGGCTTCGCTCTTCTTGGCGTCTTCAGGCGGAGTCTCTCGCTTCTCGGCGGAGGGAGAGTCGTCCCGATTCGGCGCCGGCGAATACTTGAGCGAAAGCTCGATCACCTCGTCGATCCACTTCACGGGAACGATTTCCAGTTTGTTCTTGACGTTCTTGGGAATCTCAACCAGATCCTTGACGTTCCCCTGGGGAATCAGAACCGTATCCACGCCACCCCGGTGCGCCGCGAGCAACTTCTCCTTCAGCCCGCCGATCGTCAGGACCTCCCCTCTCAGGGTGATCTCACCGGTCATCGCCACGTTGGACCGCGCGGGTATCCCGGTCAGCGCCGACACCAGTGCGGCGCACATGCCGATACCGGCAGAGGGTCCGTCCTTGGGCGTCGCGCCTTCCGGTACGTGGATATGCACATCGCTTTTGCGGTGAAACTCGTTGTCGATTCCCAGCACGTCGGCGCGGCTGCGAACCACCGTCATTGCCGCCTGGATCGACTCCCGCATGACGTCGCCCAGCTGTCCGGTGTGGATGAGCTTGCCCTTTCCGGGAACGATGGCGGACTCGATGGCCAGCAACTCTCCGCCCACTTCCGTCCAGGCAAGCCCGGTGACCTGGCCGATCTGATCGTTGTTTTCGGCCCGGCCATACGTATGCCGCCGCACGCCCAGGTACTTCGCCACGTTGCGGTGGTTGACCCGGACGATACTGCTGCGCGGCCGCAGCAACAGTTTCTTCACGACCTTGCGGCAGATCTTGGCCAGTTCGCGCTCGAGGTTCCGTACCCCCGCCTCCCGGGTGTAATAGCGGATCGCATCGAAAATGGCCGAGTCCGAGATTCGCAATTCCTTTTTCTCGATGCCGTTGTTCTTCATCTGCTTGGGAATCAGGTATCGCTTGGCGATATTCAGTTTCTCGTCCTCCGTGTAGCCGGGCAGACGAATGACTTCCATGCGGTCGAGCAGCGGCGGCGGTATGTTCAGGCTGTTCGCGGTACAGACGAACATGACCTCCGACAGATCGAAGTCCACTTCCAGATAGTGGTCGTTGAAGGTGAAATTCTGCTCCGGGTCGAGCACTTCCAGCAGGGCCGACGACGGATCGCCGCGAAAATCCATGGACATCTTGTCGACTTCATCGAGCAGGAAGAGCGGGTTTCTGACCTTCACCTTGCCCATGTTCTGCACGATCTTGCCGGGCATGGAGCCGATGTACGTGCGCCGGTGGCCGCGGATCTCCGCCTCGTCCCGCACGCCTCCCAGGGACATGCGGACAAACTTGCGGTTGGTGGCGCGCGCGATGCTCTGGCCAACCGAAGTCTTGCCGACCCCGGGCGGACCGACCAGGCAGAGAATGGGCCCCTTCAACTTGCGGACCCGCTGCTGCACGGCGAGGTATTCCAGGATGCGTTCCTTGACCTTGCGCAGACCGTAGTGGTCTTCTTCCAGCACCTTCTCCGCCCTTTCGAGATCGCGCGTCACCCTGGTGCGCTTTTTCCACGGGACCTTGACGAGCCAATCGATGTAATTGCGCACGACGGTGGCTTCGGCGGACATGGGCGGCATCAGTTTCAGCTTCTTCAGTTCCGAGGCGGCCTTCTCCTTCCCCTCCTTGCTCATGCCGGCGCCGGAGATCTTCTTCTCCAGTTCGCCGAGTTCGTTGGGCGCATCCTCGATTTCGCCCAATTCCTTCTGAATGGCCTTCATCTGCTCATTCAGGTAGTACTCGCGCTGGCTTTTCTCCATCTGCTGCTTGACGCGGCCGCGGATGCGCTTTTCGATGCGCAACAGGTCGATCTCCCCTTCGATCAGGCTGTGCACGTGTTCCAACCGTGCCTTGACGTCGTGGATTTCCAGGATCTTCTGCTTGTCGCCCAGCTTGAGCGCCATGTGCGCGGCGACGGTATCGGCCAATCGGCCGGGCCGGTCGATGCCCGCCAGGGTGGTCAGGACTTCCGGCGGAATCTTCTTGTTGAGCTTGACGTATTGCTCGAATCGCGAAATGACGGAACGTGACAGCACGTCCATTTCCTTTTCGTCGTAGAGACTGTCTTCGTCGAGCACTTCGAAGGCGGCGGAGAAACAGTCATCGATTTCAAGCTGCAGGAGACGTGCGCGCCGCCCCCCCTCCACCAGCACCTTTACGGTTCCGTCCGGCAGCTTCAGGAGCTGCAGGATGGTCGCCATGGTGCCGATCTCGTACAGATCCTCCTTGCCGGGATCGTCAACGTCGGCCTGGGTCTGCGCGACCAGCAATATTTCCTTGTCCGCCGCCATGGCCAGATCCATGGCGACGACGGACTTGTCCCGCCCGACGAACAGCGGGATCACCATCTGCGGGTATACGACCACATCGCGCAGGGGAAGAACGGGCAACCGCTCGATTTGCGACCGTCTCAATCCGGTGGTGTCGTCCAAGTGAAGCTCCTCGCATCGGGGATTTCCCCCATGCGTACCTATATTGGGGATCGGACCGCCAATACTCAAGCCCGGTTCAGCCCATTCGACCGATGGGCGTCCGCCAACGGAGCGGCCGCGCCTTGCGGCGCGGCCGGGTACGCTAATCGCCGACCGCGGCGGATTCCTTGGACTGGTAGATCACGTACGGCTTGTTTTCGCCGGTGACCGCGGCCTCATCCACGACCACCTTCACCGCGCTCTTCATTGACGGCAGATCGTACATGGTGTCGAGCAGCACGTTCTCCAGAATCGTGCGCAGCCCCCTGGCGCCGGTCTTGCGAAGCATGGCCCGCTGTGCCACTGCCCGTAGCGCATCGTCCCTGAACTCGAGCTTCACGTCTTCCATTTCGAACAGCTTCTGGTACTGCCTGGAGAGCGCGTTCTTCGGCTCGACGAGGATTTCCACCAGGGCGTCCTCATCGAGTTCCTCCAGCGTCGCCACCACGGGCAACCTGCCGACGAATTCCGGGATCAAGCCGTACTTGACGAGGTCTTCCGGTTCCACGTCCTGGAGCAGTTCGCCGAGATCGTCGTTGCCGTCGGGGCTCTTGACGTCGGCGGCGAATCCGATTCCGCTGCTCCGGGAACGGTTCCTGATGATCTTGTCCAGCCCCGAGAACGCACCGCCGCAGATGAACAGGATGTTGGAGGTATCGACCTGCAGGAATTCCTGCTGCGGATGCTTGCGTCCGCCCTGGGGCGGGACCGAGGCGTTGGTGCCCTCGATGAGCTTCAGCAGGGCCTGCTGGACGCCCTCGCCGGACACATCCCGTGTAATGGACGGGTTGTCCGACTTTCTTGAGATCTTGTCGATCTCGTCGATGTAGACGATACCGGTCTGCGCGCTCTCGACATCGTAATCGCACTTCTGCAAGAGCTTCTGGATGATGTTCTCGACATCTTCGCCCACATAACCCGCCTCGGTGAGGCTCGTCGCGTCAGCGATGGTAAACGGCACGTTGAGAATACGCGCCAGCGTCTCCGCAAGCAGCGTCTTGCCGCAGCCGGTGGGACCGATGAGGAGAATGTTGCTCTTCGCAAGCTCCACGGCATCCCGGTTCCTGTTATCGGAGACACGGGGGTCGAGACGCTTGTAGTGGTTGTAGACCGCAACCGCGAGAACCTTCTTCGCGTACTGCTGGCCGATGACGTATTCGTCGAGAACGGCCTTGATCTGCTCCGGTATCGGCAACTTGGCCTGACCGCGGTCGGTACGGTCATCCAGTTCCTCGCGAATGATGTCGTTGCACAGTTCAACGCATTCGTCGCAGATGAACACCGAAGGCCCGGCGATGAGTTTGCGCACCTCGTGCTGGCTCTTGCCGCAAAACGAGCAATAAAGCAGCTTGCCACCGTCGCCCTTGCCGCGGGAACCTTCACTCATCGGGCATACCTTGTCCGGTCACACAAAATGTTCCTAGCGTTATAGCATCCCCGCGAAGCGTCTGCCAAGCACGCCCGCGGACCTCAAGCCGCAAGTTCCGGCCTGTCCCAACGGAAGCCTACGAGGAATCGTCCGGCGTTCGCTGTTCCAGAACCTTGTCGATCAAACCATATTCGACGGCGGCGCCTCCGTCCATGAAGTGGTCCCTGTCGCTGTCCGCCGCGATCCTCTCGATTGTCTGGCCTGTGTGTTTCGCCAGTATTGCATTCAGCTTTTCGCGCAGGTTCAGAACTTCCCTGGCGTGGATGTCGATATCCGATGCCTGGCCCTGAAATCCACCGCTGGGCTGATGGATCATGATCCGCGAGTGCGGCAGGCAGAAGCGCTTGCCCGGTTCGCCGCCGGCCAGGAGCAGCGCGCCCATGCTCGCGGCCTGACCGACGCACATGGTGCTGACATCCGGCTTGATGAACTGCATCGTGTCGTAGATCGACAGGCCCGCGGTGATGATCCCGCCCGGCGAGTTGATATAGAGGTGGATATCCTTGTCGGGGTTTTCCGACTCCAGGAAGAGCATCTGGGCGACCACCAGATTCGCCACGTTGTCGTCGATTCCACCGACGATGAAGATGACCCGGTCCTTCAGCAGCCTCGAGTAGATATCGTAGGCGCGTTCTCCCCGGGCGGTCTGCTCCACCACCATCGGAACCAGATTGAGGCCCTTGGTGCTCACCGGAATCTCCTCGGCCAAAATTCAATGTTTCCCGCGCTCATTCGTCTCCGGGGCCGTCAGGCCATGAAGTCCTTGAAGCCAATGCGTTTCTCGCGCGTCTTGCCATGCTCGACAATGAAATCGGCGACCTGGTCTTCCAGCACGCCCGATTCTACCTGCGACATGAGATCGGGACTGCTCCTGTAAGCCTGCGCGACCCGCTGTGCGTCCTCGTAGGGCGCCGACAGCTCCTTGATGCGTTCGTTCACCCGGGCACGGTCCAACTCGATCTCGTGCGCGTTGATCATCTCCCGCACCAGCAGACTCAGCGCCACGCGGCGTCGGGCCGAGGCTTCGAAACCGGACGCGGGCGGCGCCTTCTCCACATCGCCGATGCCCATCCGGCGCATGGCCTCCGCCTGCATGGAGGAGGTCTCTTCCTTTACCAGTACGGAAGGCACATCGATCTTGTTGAGCTTCAGAAGCGCCTCGAATGCCGCAGCCCTCGAAGCGGCCCTCAGCCGCTCATTCATTTCCCGTTCCATGTTGTTTCGCAACTCGGCCCTCAGCGCATCGACGCCCCCTTCCTCGATGGCCATGGCCTGAAGGAATTCCTCATCGACTTCCGGAAGATGCTTCTCTTCGACCTGACGCACGCTGATCTCGAATACGGCGCGTTTTCCGGCCAGATCGGAGACCGGGTAGGTCTTTGGAAATTTCACCTTCGCCTTCTTTTCCTGACCCGCCCTGACCTTCTTCAGCGCCTTGTCGAAGCCCTCCACCACCTGGCCGCTTCCGACGACGACGGGGACTTCCTTGCCCTCCCCGCCTTCAAAGGGTTCGCCGCCGATCGTAGCGCTGAAATCGACGACGACCCTGTCGCCCGCAGCCGACTTGCGATCGACCGGGAGCCATTCGGCGCGCTGCTCCCTGATCGTCTCCAGCATCTCGTCCACGTCGGATTCGACCACTTCCACGCTGGGTATTTCCAACATCAGGGACCTGGCCGGCTTGAGAGCGATGTCCGGGAAGACCTCAAAGATCGCCCGATAACTGAAATGTTCTTCGCCACCCGTGGAGATGGGCTCGATCCGGGGGCCGCCGGCGGGATTGAGATCCTCCTGGCGAACCGCCCGGGCGTAACTGGATCGAATCACATCCGATACGACTTCGTTTCTGATCCGGCCGCCGTAGCGCTGACGAACGATCTTCGGCGGCACCTTGCCCGGGCGAAATCCCTTCAGCCGCGCGGTGCGCCCGACCTTCTTCAGCCGCGTGTCGACCTCGCGCTCGATTTCGTCCGCGGGCACGCGAACGGTCATCTGCCGTTGCAGGCCCCTTCGTCCCTTTACCGAGACATCCAGCGTATCTGTCTGTGTCGTCGCCACTTGTCCTCAAGCCCGAGCCGTATGCGATCCCTGGTGGTTGATTCGGGGCGGCGTCCTGGTGCGAAAGGGGAGACTCGAACTCCCACGGGTTGCCCCACTGGATCCTAAATCCAGCGCGTCTACCAATTCCGCCACTTTCGCCGCAAACCGGCGCCATTATAGCCGACCCGCATGCGGCAACCGTGCAGCACGTTCTGCCGCGCAACGCGGCGGTCCATGCCCGGGTCGCGGCACCACTTGCTCATCGGGCTGTGTTTCGATCGCCAATGTCGGTTTCTATCCCGAAACTGGTATGTGCGGCCTCACAGGACGGCGATTGGCTATCATCTGCACATGTTCGGATTGCTCAGAAGCTGGCGGCGGCGGCGAGTGCTTGCGCGCCGCGCTATTCCCGACGCACTCTGGCAACAGACCGTCGCCGACATACCCGTGCTGTCGAGACTCGGTGCGGCGGAGCTACAGCGGCTGCGCTCGCTGGCACTGCTGTTTCTCCACGAGAAAAGCCTGGAGCCGGCCGGGGGCTTGGAACTGGACGATGCAATGCGCCTGCGCATCGCCGCGCTGGCGTGCCGGCCCATACTCGGTCTCGGGATCGATTGCTACGACAACTTCCTTTCCGTCATCGTCTATCCGGAGGAATTCCTCGTCCGGAACCGGGAGAGCGTCGACGAGGCGGGCGTCGTTCACACGCGGGACGAGATCCTGAGCGGCGAGGCGTGGGACCAGGGACCGGTGATCCTGGCCTGGCAGGACGTTGACGCCAGCGGGCGCGGCGACGGTTACGACGTGGTCGCGCACGAATGCGCCCACAAGCTGGACCTGCTGGACGGCGGCATGAACGGATGCCCGCCGCTGAACCGCGGCATGCGGGCCGATGAGTGGGCCGAGTCCTTCCAGGCCGCTTACGACGACCTCATCCGGCGACTCGACCGCGGCGAGGAGCCCTGGCTGGACCCCTATGCAGCCGAGGAGCCGGCGGAATTCTTCGCGGTGTGCGCGGAGATGTTCTTCGATGTGCCGGAGGCATTCCACGCCGAATATCCCCGGCTCTACGGTCAGCTTGCCGCGTACTTCCGGCAGGATCCCGTACAGTCAAGAGGCGCCGGTTCTCGGGTGCATTCCAGCTACTCGTCCTCCGCCAGATAGCCCAGAGCGGCTTCCGGACCGCAGCTATGCGGTAGCCGCGTGATGTGCGGCGAGTGCTGCCACTCGTAGGTATGCGAAACCGCGGCGGTCAGGAACTCCGAATCTTCCAGCGTGAAATCGATGATGATGCGGGTTGCGGAACTGGTACTCGGCCACCGTACCCCGCACGAAGGCCTCCTTTTCCAGGTCGAAGGCGACGAAACTGTGATGGGCGGCCAGCGGCAACGGTGCCAGCGTGACCGCCAGGATTGCCAGGCGGCTCAGTTCAGCCATGATTTTTCCCCAAATTTCAAGTCCTTAGAGCCTCTACCACTATCTTCTGGAAATTCCGGTAGCTACGGGTTTCCCGCTAAATGTGGTGGGCCGTGTAGGAATCGAACCTACAACCAATGGATTGAGAGTCCTGCCAAAACACACGTAAGTTATTGTATTTAAAGGAATATCAGGTCATCCAAGAGTTAGCCGAAAAACCCGATATTGCTTGAGAAAACAATAACTTAACGCAAGCACACTCCAGTACACTCTCAATCGCGCTAGAAATTGCATATATTTCAAAGTGTTATCACTCTAGCACACTCTAGCAAAGGCTCGGCACTGTACCGCTGCTGTACCTTTTCTCGGATTAAATGCATTTGCGCACACTTCTCTCAGACTAGTTCTTGGTCGCTGCCAACAGGCCTTATAGTGCCTGGCGCTCGCAGTTGCCACTCGCCTATTCAAACCGCAGATAATACTCTTGCATCCTCAGACCCTGGCCAATGAAGCTCCGACCGAGGCGAGGCACGTCAGCACCTCGTCATCGTCGGGTAGCGTATCGCTGTACACCATATCCTTGAAGCTTCCCCGAAATTCCGATCGTATTTCTCTCCAGAGATTCTCGGCGCCGATCACAATCATGGCTTCGCCAAGCGGCGGGTCCAACCAGGCAGCGGCACCGGGCATCGATTGCCGATCCCATTCGCGGACCTCGGCGATCAATTCGGCAAATGCGTCGCTGGTGACAAAAGCCTGGTGTTCCCGTTCTCGCATGATCATGACGATGTCATAGAAATGCCGGATTCGTCGCCGAAAGTCCGCCAAGGCGTCTTTTTCATGTCCCGCGCGCACCAAACCCATTATCTTTTCGCACAACGTTCGTTCCACGCCAAGTACCTGGACCTGGAATGGTTCAAGCTCGTGCCCGAGGACCAAATCGGTTCGGTCGGCTTCAACCAGGAAATCGTGAATCAGTGTTGCGATCGGCATTGTTGACGAGGGGTCTGGACTCGCGAACGAGTTGAGTTCCAATACAAGCGTGTCGGCAACCTGACCCAATTCGGCGGCGTTCGTGCGAGTCGGAAATTCGTACGCCGTCTTCCGATACTTGCCGTGCTTGGATTCCAGAGGATGCCCTTTCACGTAAGTCAGGTCTTGCGTGGCCGCGCCTTCAATCCCCTTCATCATTCTGCGCCTTGCCGCGTCGCCCAATCTGTGTCCTTCACGAAGTGCCAGATCGATGTCTTCCGAGAAACGCTCGATGAGTCTGTGTGCCTTGGAGAGCGACGTGCCTCCCTTGAACACAACCGCCTCGCGATAGTCTGATTCGCTCAGGCGCTTTAGCACCCTGGTGACCCAGTAATCCTTCTCGACATAGATTGCCGGAATGCTACGGTCTGTTGCCGTGGCCTGAATCAGTTCAAGGTAGATGTCGGGCGATTCGTGCAGGTTCACCGGATGTTCCAAGCACGCCCTTCAGGCCATTCCCCCGAATCGATCCCGAGATTGAAACGCGTGGTCGGATTGATCGAAGATCTCAGGGCCGGCAAGATTTCTTGCCTGTTGCGTGTCAGCAGCATACCCAGCAGCGCCCGCGTGCCCGCGTTGTAATAGTCCACCGCTAATTGCTGCAGCTTTATCTGTTCGGCAGGTGCGAGGTCCATCAAGCGCCTGGTCAGCGTCTTGAGGACGCGGCCGATATCCGCATCCGGAAACTTCTTTAGATCGCGCAAGACATCCAGAATTTCCAGCAATGGCACCACCGAATCGCTGATCGGTACCCGCCTCGGTGTCAGCTTGATACGAATCGTCCCGAGGTTCTTGGTCTGGGCGGCACGGTTCGTGGCTACCGTGATTGTCTTGGGGACCTGCGTCGTGAGCCCCAAGCGATTATAAAGAGCGGGTCCCGTGACGTACCCGCATCGCTGTCCATTGCGATACAACACGTCGCGCAAGCGCGCCTCGTCACTGAGAGGCATGTCCCCGAGCACGCCCTTGCGGGGTATATAGAAGCGTCCCTTCGATACGCGCTTCAACCGCTTGCTCTCAACACTTCGGTTGACTGCACGCACGACCGCGCCCGGCGCTTCCTGGTATTGCGGAAACACCTCGTAACCAAACATCCGCCCGGGCGTTTTCCGGTCGATGGTCTTGTTGACAGCGGCTGCGATGCTCATGGTTTTTCTCCAAATGCAACCTTACGCCTTCGTGTCGAAATGTCAAGTTTTTTTACATAAAAAGATGACATTTCGACCGAATGTGACACGCTACGCGCGAGTTGCAGCCAAACACAGCGAACATGAGACTATCGCCACAGTCCCGTGTTGCATAGATTCCAACCACGCACTGAATTCTTAGCGTGGACTCTGAATATGCCTAGTAAATCGAATTCTGCCGCTCTGTGAGTGCCATTTTGATTTTGGCGATCAGATTTTCGGACCACCTTTCGAGCATTCGCATGGCACGAACGATGATGCGACTAGCGCGTTCTTCCCGTCGCCTAATCTCAATCCGAGCGCGCCTGGGTGCCGGAACGTGAGAGTCTTGTGGCACGTATCCGTAAAACGCCTCAAATTATCTCGCCTTCCGTACGTCCCGCTTCTTCGATTTTCTAGGTTACTCACGTCTGCCCAAGTCTTGGATTGCACCCGTCTGGATCTGGTGCTGCTGCTCGTAAGGATGCAGTCAACACCGCCATTCTGGAACAATTGCGGAACGAAGCCCGCCTTGCTATCTACCGTGCGTTAGCGCCTGCGAGTCCTCCACCCAGATTCGCGTTCTAGGACTACGATCGCACGATAAAGCCCGCGATCGACCTGTCGATATAGTCCGCCCAGGTACGACGCGGCCAGGCCACCACCGCCGAATGCCGCATCTCCAGCTACCCGCCGTCCATGGCACGCCAAGACTATACCCCCTCACCGCGAACCAAATCGCGCTGAACGGCAAAGCCGGTACAATGATCGGCGACCCAACTCAGAACCACCCGGCCAAGCAGGCTCCGGGGGCAAACAGTAAATGTTCCCAAATGCTCCCGCTGGTTTCCTGTTCGCCGACTTTGGTAGACCGCCTGAACTACGATTGCGCGGCGAACGGCGGCTACAATCGCACCCACCGCTCATGAATCTCGACTACGACACCCTCGACCGCATGCGCCAGAGCCACCCGGCATGGCGTCTGCTGCGCTCGATCCACGCGCCGCTGGTAGCGGGTTTTCTTCAGCGCTTTTTCCTGGAACCGAACCGGCGCGCAACGCCGCAAAGCGACCTCGCCGAAGCACTGGAGGACGAGTTGTTCGTACTGCGCGAAACCCTGGGTGCCGAGGCCTTCCCGCGGACCGCGACTGAGTACCTTAATGACTGGGCAGATTCGGAACGCGGCTGGCTTAGAAAGTTCTACACTGAAGATTCGGACGAGCCTCATTTCGACCTGACGCCGGCCACCGAAAAGGCCATTCGCTGGCTGGTTTCCCTGACCGGACGAACATTCGTAGGAACCGAATCGCGCTTGCGCACACTGTTCGAATTGCTGCGGCAGATCAATGAGGGCACCAACGAGGATCCAGACGCGCGCATCGCGGAACTCAAGCGTCGGCGTGCCGGAATCGATGCGGAAATCGCACGCATCCACGCCGGCGAAATGACCCTTCTCGACGACACCGCCTTGAAGGACCGATTCCAACAGTTCACGCAGATGGCCCGAGATCTGCTCGGCGACTTCCGCGAGGTGGAACATAATTTCCGCATCCTCGACCGCGACGTGCGCGAACGTATCGCTCTGTGGGACGGCCCGCGCGCCACGCTGCTCGACGATGTGGTCGAGCAACGCGGCGCAATTTCCGATTCGGACCAGGGGCGCAGCTTCAACGCGTTCTGGGACTTTTTGATGTCCCAGGACCGTCAACAGGAACTGACCGACCTACTCGACGCCGTACTGGCGCTGCCGGCCGTAAGCGAAACGCGCCCCGATGCACGTACCCGCCGAGTGCACTACGACTGGCTGGAAGCCGGCGAACATGCCCAGGCCACGGTGCGGAGGCTGTCGCAGCAGTTGCGGCGCTTTCTGGACGACCAAGCCTGGCTGGAGAACCGCCGAATCATGGAGATACTGCGCAGCATAGAAGCCAACGCCTTGGAAGTGCGCGACGGACCACCTAAGGGACCCTTAACCAGCATCCCCTTGAGGCGGCCCGCATACGGCTGCCCATGGAGCGCCCTCTGTACTCGCCGCCCATCAGCCCTTCGATCACCGCTTTTGAACTGCAAACCGGCGACGATGACTTGGACACTACGGCCCTATTCTCAGAGATTGTCGTCGACAAGGCGCGCTTGGAAGCGCATATTCGCCACGCCCTCCAGGACCGTTCACAGGTAACGTTGAGAGAGCTCTGCGAAACGCGACCCCTGCAACAGGGCGTGGCCGAGCTTATTGCCTACTTGCAACTGGCAGACAAACTGAATGCACATGTGGACGAGGAAACCGAAGAATGGATATCGTGGACCGGCCCCGATGGCCCGGACCCGCAAGGTGCAGAAAACATGCCTGACGAAAGGCCGCCGCTCAAGGGAAGCAAGCGGCGCACGAGACTGCCACAAATAATATTCATGCGATGAATACCGATAAACAGAAAGGCACGGCCCCCGACCCCCGCAGCCAGCTTGCTGTCCGGTTGCTTCGCGGCGTACTGTTCCGGGACAGGGACCCGGCGATGTGGGAGAACCTGATCGGCCTGCGCGCCGCCTTGAGCGAATACATGGCCGTGCTGGGCCTCCAACTCGCCATTGACGAGGCGGAGGATTATGCTTTCCTGCATTCGAGGGACGATGACGGCGACGACAACCGCGCCATCCCGCGGCTGATTCCCCGGCGACGGCTCTCGTTCAATGTCAGCCTGTTGCTGGCGTTGTTTCGAAAAAAGCTGATCGAACAGGACGCCACCGGCGCGGAAACCCGGCTGGTGCTGAGCCGCGACGAAATCGTAGAACTCGTGCGGGTGTTCCTACCACAGAACAGCAACGAGGCGCGCGTAATGGATCGGCTGGACGCGGACCTGAACCGCATTGTCGAACTCGGCTTTCTGCGGCGCATGAACGCACAGCGAGGCAACCGCAGGCACGAATTCGAGGTACAGCGCTTTCTGAAAGCATTTGTGGATGCCCAGTGGCTGACTGAATTCGACAGCCGCTTGGCCGCCTATGGGGCCGAACTGGAGAAGACATCGCCTTGAACGACGCGAAATACGAATCCCTGTCGCTGCTCGATAGCATCACCGACGATGCCCTGTCGGGCTACCGCCTCGAGCGCTTAGAGGTCTTCAACTGGGGCACGTTCGACCAGTGTGTCTGGACCTTGAGGCTCAACGGCAGGAACAACCTGCTTACCGGAGATATCGGCTCCGGAAAAACCACGCTGGTGGATGCAGTGACCACACTGCTGGTACCGGCCCAGCGCGTGTCCTACAACCGTGCCGCGGGTGCCGGCAGCCGCGAACGCAGCCTGCGCTCGTATGTTCTCGGACACTACAAGACGGAACGCAACGACAGCGGCGGTGCCGCCCGCCCGGTTGGGCTACGCGACCACAACAGCTATTCCGTCATTCTCGGCGTCTTCCGCAACCAGGACTATCAGCAGTCAGTCACCCTGGCCCAGGTGTTCTGGATCAAGGATACCCAGGGGCAGCCCGCGAGAATGTTTGCGGCCACCGAACGGGAGATCTCCATCGCCGAAGAATTTGCCGGCTTCGGCGCGGACATCGGCAACCTGCGCAAACAACTGCGCAAGGATGGCGTAGAACTGTTCCAGAGCTTCCCACCATACGGAGCGTGGTTCCGGCGCTGCTTCGGCATTGATAACGAGCAGGCGATGGAACTGTTCCACCAAACCGTCTCCATGAAATCCGTGGGCAACCTGACCGACTTCGTCCGTGGCCACATGCTGGAACCCTTGAATGCAGGACCTCAAATCAAGGCGCTCATCGCGCACTTCGACGACCTCGATAAAGCCTATCGGGCGGTTCTGACCGCGAAGCGCCAAGTGAGCCTGCTGACGCCACTGGTCGCCGACTGCGCCCGTCATATTACACTGACGGAGACCGTCGGCCACCTGCGCGATTGTCGGGAAACCCTGCGCAGCTATTTCGCAAAGCTGAAACTGGGGTTGCTTAACGAGCGGCTGGACCGGTCCTTCAGCAGCGCGAGCGGTTTGCACAGCTCGATGCTGACCTCGCCGAGCGCGCCGACCGGTTGCGCAATCAGCTAACCGAAGACGCCGTATCGGCGCACCGCCTTGATGACGAACTTGCCGCTCTGAAACGCGAGATAAAGAGCCTGGAGGCGCGGCGTAGTAACATCCCCGAACGACAGGTGGCGTTGCGCCGACGGCTGTGAGCGGCACTCAAGGTCTCGGAATCAAGTGTTCCATTCGCTGGCGAACTGTTACAAGTGCGCGAGGATGAGCGCGACTGGGAGGGTGCCGCGGAACGAGTTCTGCGCAACTTCGGTCTGGCGCTGCTGGTAGCTCGGGAGCACTATGCCAATGTCGCCGCTTGGGTTGACGCAAACAACTTGCGCAACCGGCTTGTCTACTTCCGCATTCGGCCGGGCGGACACCGCGAATATCAGGGCCTGCACGCGGACTCCCTAGTGCGAAAACTGTCGGTGAAACCAGACTCCGAGTTCTACGGCTGGTTGGAGGTGGAATTGGCGCGCCGCTTCGACATCGCCTGCTGTGCGACCCAGAAGCAGTTCCGCCGGGAAAAGCGCGCCCTAACCCGCTCGGGCCAGATCAAGATGGCTGGGCAACGCCACGAAAAGGACGACCGGCACCGGCTGGATGACCGCTCCCGTTACGTGCTCGGCTGGAGCAACGAAGCCAAGATCGCGGCGCTGGGGGCGGACCTCGTGCCCATCCGGAAGTCGCGGGACGAACTAGCGTCACGCATCGAGAGCACAAACCGCGACTATCGGGGCATGGAAGACCAAAGGCGCAACTTGGCGACGCTGAAGTCGGAATTTTCCCAATTCGACGAACTCGATTGGGGTACCTCGGCATCGAAAATCCAACGGTTGATTGAGGAGCGCGACCGCCTGGTAGCCACATCCGACGTTCTACGACAGCTCGATCGGCAACTGCACCGTGCAGAAGCAACGCTCGGAAAGACGGAAGAGCAACTGGAAAAAGGGAAGGAAGAACGCGCCAAAACGGAGCAACGGCGCACCGACGCGCAGAACCTGCTTGCGAATACTGAGGCTGAACAAAGTGCGGCCAAGGCACCGACCGAGAAGCAGTCAAAAGCCCTGGACGCGTTTCGCGCCGAGGCGCTGGGCCAGCATCGACTTAGTGTGGAATCCTGCGACAATCGGCAGCAGGATGTGCGCGAATGGCTGCAAAAGCGCATTGATGCCGATGAGAAACGCTTGAGCCGCCTCGGCCAGAAGATCGTCAAGACTATGTCGGCATTCAAGGAGGAGTTCAAGCTAGCGACAACCGAGTTCGATGCCAGCATCGCTGCCGGCCCCGAATACGCCGCCATGCTTGAGCGCCTGAAGGCCGATGATCTGCCCAGGTTCGAGGCGCATTTCAAGCAGCTTCTGAACGAGAACACCATCCGCGAGATTGCGAACTTCCAATCGCAGTTGGACAGACACCGCGAGGAAATCCGGGACCGTATTGGACGCATCAACGATTCGCTGGCGCAGATCGATTACAACCCCGACCGCTTCATCGTACTGGAGTCGAAATCGGCCCCGGACGCCGACGTTCGAGATTTCCGCACCGACCTGCGCGCCTGCACAGAAGGAACCCTGACCGGTTCCGAGGATGCCCAGTATTCCGAGAGTAAGTTTCTGCAGGTCAAGAGCATCATCGACCGCCTGCGCGGGCGCGAGGGTCTGGCCGAACAGGACCGCCGTTGGTCCGAAAAGGTCACCTCGTTGCCGGCGTTGGATTCGTTCACAACGAGGACGGCCGTTCCTCCCGGCTACGCAACCTGACGATCGAGGAGTACCGCGAGCAACGGGAACAATTCAACGACGCCGCATGACCGCAACGGTGGACTGGACTACGCCGACGGAACTGCGCCGCAAAGTCAGGCGCCTTTGGGACCGGGGCACCATGCTGGCGAGCTTGGTCACGGGTGAATCCTTGTTTCCGAAGCGGCTGTCGATTCGCGGTCCCAACTCTGCTGAGCTTGCCGAACGTTTTGAACAGGCCCGTAACCGGGCCTTGTCATTGCGTGCCATGGCGAATGTCCGTCTGGAGGAGCGGGAATTCCGCCATCGCTTGCTGGGTTCCAATTCCCTCCCCCGGGCGGCGTGGCTGGACAGCATGGACCATGCGGTCGCGCTACTCGGTAAAGCCCGCGAACGTGCGCAGTTCGAGGAAATTCTGGAGGTCACGCGCCGTCACCGTCCCTTGTTGCTTGAGTGGTTGGGCAAACGTCCCCTCGTCGCCCTCGAACATGCGCAGGACTGGGAAAAGCTGCTCGACGTGGTGACCTGGATCCACGCGCACCCTAGACCCGGTATCTAGTGTCTGCCCGAAAATTCCTATCTCGTTGAATGATAACGCGAAAGCGTGATTTTTCGATGGCGAAGATCTGTCATCCGGGCCGGGAATCGGGGAAAATAGCGCCTTTCCGGGCCGATTTCGGCCGATCTTCGAGGAAAGGGCATGCGTAAGGTTCAGTATCGGCAGATGCAATTCGGCCAGGTGGCGATCGGGGACATCCGGCTGGACCCGAAGTCCCGGGACGACATCCCGGCGGTGCTGAAGGGGTTGCAATACCTTCACACGGACAAGCGGGAGGAGTTGTTCGGTCTGCTGGAGGCGCACATCCGGCCGGGCACGGACCGCAAGGTGGGGCGTCCGGGCATGGACCTGTGGCGGATATTGGTGCTGGGGGTGCTGAAGCAGGGCCTGGGCTGCGATTTCGACCGTTTGCAGGACTTGGCGAACCACCACCGCCTGGTGCGGGCGATGCTGGCGCACGGGGATTTCGCCGACGAGACGCGCTACGAGTTTCAGACGGTGGTCGACAACGTCTCGTTGTTGACGCCGGAGTTGCTCTCGGCGGTGGGGAGGCTGGTGGTGGAGGGCGGCCACGCGGTGGCCGGAAAAAAGCCTGGCGGGCCGTTGCGGGGGCGGTGCGACTCCTTCGCGGTGGAGACCGACGTGCATTACCCGACCGACGTTAGCCTGCTGTGGGACGCGATGCGGTGCGCGGTCCGGGACACGGCGCGGTTGGCCAAGCGGCATGGGATCGGCGGCTGGCGCCAGTGGCGCCATCTGTCCAACGGCGTGAGGGCGTTGTTCCACCGGGTGCGTTCGACGCGGCGCGCGAGGGGCCGCCCGGAGCGTGTCGAGGCGTATCTGGCGCGTTGCGGGGCGCTGCTCGGGCGTGTCGAGGCCACGCTCGAAGCGTTGGCGTCGAAAGGGGTTCCGGAGGCGGAATGGGCGTCGATACGGGGGTATCTGGAGCACGCGCGGCGCCAGATGAACCAGGTGGAGCGGCGTTTGCTGCTGGGCGAGACGATTGCGCACGAAGAGAAGGTGTTTTCGATCTTCGAGCCGCACACGCGCTGGGTCGCCAAGGGCAAGGCGGGCAGGCCGGTGGAGCTGGGCGTGCCGGTGTGCGTGCTGGAGGACCAATTTCAGTTCATCCTTCACCACAAGGTGCTGTGGACGGGCAGCGACGTGGACGCGGCCGTGCCGATGGTGCAGGAGGCACAAGCGCTTCACCCGGACCTGCGCGCGTGCAGTTTCGACCGCGGTTTCCACAGCCCGTCGAACCGGGCGCGCCTGGACGGGTTGCTGGAGTTGAACGCGCTGCCGCGCAAGGGGCGGCCGAGCCGCGCCGATCGCGAACGCGAGTCGGACGGGGCGTTCGCCGCCGCGCGCCGGCGACATCCGGCGGTGGAGTCGGCGACCGACGCGCTGGAGCACCGGGGCCTGGACCGGGTGCGCGCCCACGGCGCGGACGGGTTCGCGCGCACCGTGGCGCTGTCGGTGCTGGCGGCCAACCTGCACCGGCTGGGCAGGCTTCTGCGCCAGCGCGAGTTCAAGCGCCGACGCCGCGCCGCCTGAGCGGGGCACCCCCGCCGGGACATCGCCGCGGCCGGGCCACCGGACGGGCGGGCGTGCGCTCCCGCCGAGAATCCTCCCCGACCGCCAGTTTCAGGCGCCGATGCCGCCCCTCCCGGGACCCCGACGCAGCATAAACCGCCGATCCCATGACGTGAACCGCGCCAGAAATACTGTTTATGTATACAGACTCATCGCCTGGAACAGGGGTTTTCTGGCAGACACTATCTAGTGTCTGCCCGAAAATTCCTATCTCGTTGAATGATAACGCGAAAGCGTGATTTTTCGATGGCGAAGATCTGTCATCCGGGCCGGGAATCGGGGAAAATAGCGCCTTTCCGGGCCGATTTCGGCCGATCTTCGAGGAAAGGGCATGCGTAAGGTTCAGTATCGGCAGATGCAATTCGGCCAGGTGGCGATCGGGGACATCCGGCTGGACCCGAAGTCCCGGGACGACATCCCGGCGGTGCTGAAGGGGTTGCAATACCTTCACACGGACAAGCGGGAGGAGTTGTTCGGTCTGCTGGAGGCGCACATCCGGCCGGGCACGGACCGCAAGGTGGGGCGTCCGGGCATGGACCTGTGGCGGATATTGGTGCTGGGGGTGCTGAAGCAGGGCCTGGGCTGCGATTTCGACCGTTTGCAGGACTTGGCGAACCACCACCGCACGGTGCGGGCGATGCTGGCGCACGGGGATTTCGCCGATGAAAGCCGCTACGAGTTGCAGACGGTGATCGACAACGTCTCGTTGATGACGCCGGAGTTGCTCTCGGCGGTGGGGAGGCTGGTGGTGGAGGGCGGCCACGCGGTGGCCGGAAAAAAGCCTGGCGCGCCGTTGCGGGGGCGGTGCGATTCCTTCGCGGTGGAGACCGACGTGCATTATCCGACGGACGTGAGCCTGTTGTGGGACGCGACGCGGTGCTCGGTCCGGGACACGGCCCGGTTGGCCAAGCGGCACGGGGTGGGCGGCTGGCGCCAGTGGCGTCACGTGACGAGGGGTGCGGGGACGTTGTTCCACCGGGTGCGCTCGACGCGCCGGGCGAAGGGTTGTCCGGAGCGTGTGGAGGCGTATCCGGCGCGTTGCGCAACGCTGCCCGGGCGTGTCGGGGCCACGCTCGATGCGTTGGTGTCGAAAGGGGTCCCGGAGGCGGAATGGGCCGTAATCCGGGGCTATGCGGAGCACGCGCGGCGCCAGATGGACCAGGTGGAGCGGCGTTTGCTGCTGGGCGAGACGATACCGCACGAAGAGAAGGTGTTTTCGATCTTCGAGCCGCACACGCGCCGGGTCGCCAAGGGCAAGGCGGGCAGGCCGGTGGAGCCGGGCGTGCCGGTGTGCGTGCTGGAGGACCAATACCGGTTCATCCTCCACCGCAAGGTGCTGTGGACGGGCGGCGACGTGGACGCGGCCGTGCCGATGGTGGAGGAGGCGCGGGCGCTTCACCCGGATCTGCGCGCGTGCGGTTTCGACCGCGGTTTTCACAGCCCGTCGAACCGGGCGCGCCTGGACGGGTTGCTGGAGTTGAACGCGCTGCCGCGCAAGGGGCGGCCGGGCCGCGCCGACCGCGAACGCGAGTCGGAGGAATCGTTCGCCGCCGCGCGCCGGCAACATCCGGCGGTGGAGTCGGCGACCGACGCGCTGGAGCACCGGGGCCTGGACCGGGTGCGCGCACATGGCGCGGACGGGTTTGAACGAACCGTGGCGCTGTCCGTGCTGGCGGCCAACCCGCACCGGCTGGGCAGGCTTCTGCGCCAGCGCGAGTTCAAGCGCCGACGCCGCGCCGCCTGAGCGGGGCACCCCCGCCGGGACATCGCCGCGGCCGGGCCACCGGACGGGCGGGCGTGCGCTCCCGCCGAGAATCCTCCCCGACCGCCAGTTTCAGGCGCCGATGCCGCCCCTCCCGGGACCCCGACGCAGCATAAACCGCCGATCCCATGACGTGAACCGCGCCAGAAATACTGTTTATGTATACAGACTCATCGCCTGGAACAGGGGTTTTCTGGCAGACACTATCTATATCCGCCAGATGGATCTACCTGGCGTGCATACCAAGTTCATCGAAGAGCACCGAAGCCTATTGAGCCAACTGCTCGATTGCGCCCTGCCCGCCGCCGCTATCGAGCAGGACCTGACCGGGGTACGCCAGTTCGAGGGGCGATACGGCTTTAGGGCCAAGCCGGAACGAGTCCGTTTTCGCATGCTCGACGCAGCCTGCGGCGATTTCGGTTTCCGTCCACTGGCCGATATTGAAACCGACGCAGCCACCTTCGCCGCGCTGGATCCACCGGTATCCCAAGCATTCATCACCGAGAACGAGATCAACTTTCTCGCCTTTCCCGAGGTGCCGGCAAGCATGGTGATTTTCGGTGCCGGCTATGGCTTTGAGTCACTGAGGAAGGCGCGCTGGCTATATGCCTGCCGACTCTGTTACTGGGGCGATATCGATACGCATGGCTTCGCTATCCTCGACCAGTTGCGCGCCCATTTCCCCCATGCCGAATCATTCCTGATGGACCGCGCCACGTTGATGGCCTGCAAACGGCTTTGGGGACGGGAAAAGTCGCCAGTCGAGCACGACCTGCGGCGGTTGCATACCGCGGAAACGGCGCTGTATGAGGATCTACGCGCCAACCGTCTGGGGGAACGGCTGCGCCTGGAACAGGAACACATAGGTTTCGACTGGGTTTTACAAGCGCTCTCGAATTCAAAGCCACGTGCCACCGCCTGATCAACGAAATGCTTAAAGACATCGAGCCCATAACGATCACCAAGCTTGGCTAAAACTGTGGCAGTTCTTACTCCAGCACCGCTATCGGAAGGGAAATCTCCGCTTGTTCTGGGTGCTTTGCGTGGTTCAGTGCTGCGGAAACGTGCTATCCGCCAACAAAGGTAACGAACGGTCTGCCACCGAGATCCGGCTGGTCCCGGGGGGACGGATGCAGTTCCTACGGCTGCGACGCAAAAACGCGCGATTAATTTTTCTGCCTGACCTATTGCGGCGACCCTGGATCCTCGGGCTCTGGCTAATTCAGCCAAAGTTACCACCCGGTCGGAGCGCAGCGACGCGGTGCGGCTGTCGACGGCCTCTTGGCGCTGCTGATTTCCGCAAGGTAGCGATCAAGCGCGTCGCCAAGCGCTATTCGCTCATAGCGTCCGCGATCAACGTATGTGCCGCGAACCATTTCGTCCTCCACGCGGCGGGCCCAATTCGTCGCGTCGCGCTTGAGGCGAAATGTCTTGCTTCTCGTCGGCCAGCCTACCCTTCGAATAATCGCCTTCCAGGTACCGGCTGGCGTCTGTGTGATGGTTGCCACAACCAAACTTCGATCAGGAAATGTACCGAATTGTACTTTTCCTCGAACGAACTGGAAAGAATATTCTGTAAGTTATTGATTTATGGTGGGCCGTGTAGGAATCGAACCTACAACCAATGGATTAAGAGTCCACTGCTCTGCCTGATTGAGCTAACGGCCCACGGGTTGGATGGACTGGGGTGGACGATGGGACTCGAACCCACGACGACCGGATCCACAATCCGGGGCTCTACCTACTGAGCTACGCCCACCAACGTTGTCCAGACGCGATTCTAATCAATTTGTACGTGGCGCGCCCGGCAGGACTCGAACCTGCAACCCCCGGCTTAGCTTACCAACTACCGCTTTCGCGGCCCCGCATGTGCGGGTTTGTGGTCTGGACTATCTCTTCGCCGTCTCAGGCGCTGCACGTATAGTCTCTACGGATCCCTTCCGGCGCCGTACGGGCCGACCAAAGGTTTCCACGGGATTGCCATCAGCGCGATCTGTTAAGGGTTCCCCGTTACGGTGCAGTCCACTGTATCGGTTCGGTTTCCCGATACAGGCTCCTCTCTCAAAGGCCGATGCTCTATCCGGTTGAGCTACGGGCGCTATCGTATGTCGAAAAATCTCCTCTGAAAATCATCGAAAATGGTCGGGGCAGACGGATTTGAACCGCCGACCTCCTGCTCCCAAAGCAGATGCGCTACCAGACTGCGCCATGCCCCGTGCGGTTGGCCGCCATCTTAATGGCACGGCCAGACCGCCGCAATTGAGCGCAGCGCTCCGGCCTCTGCGAAGCGGAGGCGCTCGCAAGGCCTGATGTGCGAGAATCCCGCACAGCCCGGCAGGAATTCCAAATGACCGCAACCGTCATCGATGGCAAGGCCATCGCCCAGCAGATTCATCGCGAGGTCGCCCAGAGGATACGCACCCGCATTGCCAGGGGCTTGCGGGCGCCGGGTCTCGCGACCGTGCTGGTCGGCGAGGACAGCGCCTCGCGGATATACGTACGCAACAAGCGCCGGGCCTGTGACGCCGTGGGGATCGTGTCGTTCGTTCACGATCTCGGTGCAGACACCAGCCAGGCCGCGCTGCTGGCCCTGATCGATGAGCTGAACGACGCCGAACAGGTGGACGGGATCCTCGTGCAGTTGCCGCTGCCGAAGCACGTCGACGAAACGGTGGTGATCGAACAGATCGACTACAGCAAGGACGTGGACGGCTTTCACCCCTACACCGTGGGACGCCTGAGTCAGCGGATTCCGGTCCTGCGGCCCTGCACGCCCCAGGGAATCATGGTGCTGCTCGAGCGCTCCGGCGTGAAGCTGTTGGGGCAGAACGTCGTCATCGTCGGTGCCTCCAATCACGTCGGGCGACCCCTGGCGCTGGAGATGCTGCTGGCCGGAGCGACCACCACCGTATGCCACCGTTTCACCACCAACCTGGAGGCGCACGTACGCTCGGCCGATGTGCTCTGCGTCGCGGTCGGCAAGGCGAAGCTCATCCCGGGTGCCTGGATCAAGCGCGGCGCCACCGTGGTCGACATCGGGATCAGCCGGCTGGCCGACGGGCGCCTTTCCGGGGACGTGGACTTCCAGAGCGCCAGGGAGCGCGCCGGGATGATCACCCCGGTGCCGGGTGGCGTCGGCCCGATGACGGTGGCCACCCTGCTCAGCAATACCGTCTACGCGGCGGAATTGCGCTCCGGCGCCTGAACGAAGTGCGCCTGGCGGGGCTTCCGCAGGTAGCGTTGCCGACGTGGGTACCCGCGCCGGAACCGGGGCACGCTCGCCACCACTCTCATCGGTTATCATTTGCGCCCTGAGAATTCGACGCGAACCATATATATCGAAGGTGCGGTCATGAGAATACTTGCATTGTTGTTCGGCGGCGCGCTGACCGCGGGTTTTGCAAACGCGCAGGAGGAGGAAATCGTCTCCACGGACCCCAGGGTCAATGTCGTGACCAGCGCCGGCAGCTTCGTGATCGAACTCGACGTGGACCGGGCGCCGCTCACTGTGGAGAACTTCCTGGCCTACGCCCGCGAAGGACACTACGACGGTACCGTTTTTCACCGGGTAATCCAGGGCTTTGTAGCTCAGGCGGGTGGCTATACGGGCGACTTCCAGCTAAAGCCGACAGAGAGGATGGTCGTCAACGAGGCCGGCAACGGCCTCAGCAATCTCCGCGGCACCATCGGCCTGGCGCGAACGTCCGATCCCCATTCCGGCAATTCTCAGTTCTACATCAACCTGGTGGACAACCTGGACCTCAATCCGAGGCCAACCCGCTGGGGCTACGCGGTATTCGGCACCGTGGTCGAGGGCATGGAAGTCGTCGACGAAATCGGCCACGTTCCCACCGGCGCCAATGCTACGTTCGAGCGCAACGTACCGGTGCAGAACATCGTCATCGAACGCGTCGAGGTGATCGGCGAATAACCCGCGACGCGGCGCCGGGGAGCGCGGGCACCGGAGTCCCGGATGAACACCCTTTTCATCTCCGATCTGCACCTTGACGCGGAACGGCCCGCCGGCATTGCCCGGTTTGTACGCTTTGTCGAGCAGGAAACGCCCACGGCCGAAGCGCTCTACATACTCGGCGACCTGTTCGAAGCATGGATCGGCGACGACGTGACGGACGCAGAGTTCAAGCCTGTCATCCGTGCTCTGGCCGACCTGAAGCGCCGCGGCGTACCGTGCTTCTTCATGCACGGCAACCGGGACTTTCTGATCGGCAAGCGATTCGCTACGGCCACCGGCTGCCGTCTGCTGGGCGACTACGAAGTCATCGAAGTCGCCGGCGCGCGCGTGCTGCTCACCCACGGCGACCTGCTGTGCACCGACGACAAGCCCTACATGGCGTTACGCGCCGTGGTCAGGGAACCAGCCTGGCAGCAGGATTTCCTGGCGAAACCAATCGAAGAACGGCGGGCATTCGCCGACGATCTTCGCGACAAGAGCCGCGCGGCCGTCGCCGAGAAACCGCCCGAGATCATGGACGTCAACCAACAAACGGTCGAGTCCGTGATGTGCGATCACGGCGTCGATCTGCTTCTGCACGGCCACACCCACCGACCCGGCATCCACCGGTTCACCCTCGACGGATCGAAGGCGACACGAATCGTGCTCGGCGCCTGGTACGAACAGGGCAGCGCCGTCCGTTGGAACACCGACGGCTTTCGCCTGGAAACCCTGGCGCTATAGGAGTTTTCGCAGCGGGGCCGCTGCGCTGACGCGCAGGGAACATTCGCGCACATGCGACTCGGGCCGTGACCGCATTATGTTAAATGCACTTCGCTTAACCCATTGAAATGCAAGCAGTCTGGATTTAGTTCCATGCAAGTTCAGGGTCCCTGCCGCGGTGGGAGTGACGAGGGCGTGCGTGTACAGCCCTTGTGCGCGTCGTCGGCGACGAGCGGGCCAGGGATGGCCATTAGCGAGGAGCCGCCGATGCTCCCCCCGCCAGGGATGGCGGGGGGAGCTTGAGCGCACTATTGCAACTACTCAGCGTCCATCAGCCAGAATTTGGCTAGAACCCGTGCTTTTCGAGCACCAACGACCGACAATCAATTTTCACGTAAGCAATCCGAAAGCGGATTCGATTCAAATTTAGCGCACTCAACTGCGCCAGTGTCGATTTCCCTAACTTTGCACTGGATTCGGCAGTAACCGTTCTGCCCCTGGGGGATGAAACCGACCACAGCAATCACGGGACACGCAGTTGTGGAGAAATTTGATTACATTCTGGCGACCATCCCCCGGGTACGGTTACTGCCGGGCACCTGGGCGATGGCCGAATGAACGACGCCGAAAAGGACGAAAATTGACAGCGGAATCAAGCGGTTCATGAGTAGATCGTCAATCCGTGAAGTGCGTTCGGGAATCGTATGCGTTTCCCCTTTCACCCGCAAGCCTGCAAGCGCGCGGCCGGCTCAACGCGTGGCGTTTGCGTTTCCGTTACGGAGATCATCCGTAGGCGTGCAAGCGGATCTGTGATGTAGCGGAACCGGACCGCCGCGCTCCGGTGATTGTCGTCTACCGACCGGAAATCGAGATTGCCCGGTCAAAGTGTGTGTAGCCGCCATCCACATAGAGAATTTGCCCGGTTGTGTGGCTCGACGCGCTTGAGGCGACAAATACGACCGTTTTGGCGATTTCTTCCGCGGTTGTCATGCGCTGGCCCAGCGGAATCATGCGGCAAATTCTCCTGTACGCCGCTTCGGGATCGTCGGTGGCGGATTGCAGCCACCGACTGTAGAGCGGCGTCATGACCTCCGCCGGTACGACGCAGTTCACGCGGATGCCGCGCCCGGCAAGATGCAGCGCCCATTCCCGCGTCAGCGCATTCACGCCGCCCTTGCTCGCGGCATACCCGCTTGTACCGCCCTGACCGGTTTCGGCGACCTTGGAGCCGATGTTCACGATGTTGCCCCGAGTTTTCTCCAGGTAAGGAAGCGCCAGGTGGGCGCATTGATAGACATGAACAAGATTCTTCTCGAGCGAGTGGCGAAATTCGTCGGCTCCGGCTTCGAGCGATACGCCGTCATTCACGCCTGCGTTGTTGACGAGCACATCGATGCGGCCGATATCGTTGCCGATCCAGCGAAAAGCGTCCTGGCATTGTTCATCATCGGTCAGTTCGACTTGCACGACCTTCGCGGTACGACCTTCCGATCGCAGGCTCGCGAGAAGCTCATCAGCCTGCTCCCGTCGCCGCGCAGCGATGATCACCGTGGCGCCCTCTTCGGCAAATTCGCGGCTGATCGCCGCCCCGATGCCGCCCGCGCCACCCGTAACCACTACCACCTTGCCTTGCAGTCCTAAATCCATTTGGTGGCGAACTTCCAGGGCAGGCTCAGTCAACTGCCAGCAGATCGCGCTCGGGCAGCGCCGGGAACGGAAGCGACGGCAGTGTCTGGTACCAGAACGCGACCGATGACAAGTCGTCCCGGAGGGGCAGGTAACGGCGCTTTTCGATATCCGTATCCCGTCTGGAATTGCGCCAGCCGAGCGCCTGGATGGTTATGCGCAGACGCTCCCGGAAGCGAACCGGATCGACGACATGCCACCGGTACATGCCGAAACGTTGCTGGGAGCGGTACAGGCCGTCCGGCTGTTGAATTTCGCAGAGGCCGGCGTACGGCGTCGTGTACGGAGTGTACGCGGCCGGATAGCCGCGGACGGCGGCGCCGGTATCGAAATTGTGCGAGCCGAGAAAATAGTCTTCGGTTTCGGTACCGCAAATCGTCGGGAACTCCTTGTCGGCGTCAATATGGAACTTCACCTCGCCCTCGCCTCACCATCCGTTGCTGTTGGTCCCCCAGGTCATGTAGGCGCCCACATAGTGGCCCTGGCCCTCGATACGATCCAGGATCGTATGGACCTCCTTGTAGCGCACCGGGTTGGAGCGCCGGAACCGGGCGTGGAAATACGCGCAGTCGTCCGGAACATCGCTCTCGACGTAGTTGATTTGATAGTAGACGGTGGCCGTCCCCTGCGGCTCACGGTTCTCCAGGGTGACCGTCGCGGATTGCCGATAGGGCATCTCCCAGAAGCAGTTGAACGCCCGTCCGGGATTGACACAGACAGGCAGCGAAACAACCGGCGCAAAGCCCTCCAGACCGCAGCAGAAAAAATCGCCGAGCGGCACTTCAACCGAGGGATGCGGCTGTCCGTCCCAATAGAAACGCAGGATGAGATCCCGCAGCGGTACATTGTCCAGCGCGGTCAGCCAGATCTGTCGAATGGCGCCCGGCTTGGCGATGTCGGCGAGTACGAATGCCTGTTGTGGCCCGATATGAACGGAGGGCGAGACTTTCCAGCCCACGCCCAGGCCGCGGGATGCCGAAGCGCCTGTACCGTCCACGGCGCGCCCGCCCTGTCCCGGTTGGCCCGAGGGATTCTCCGGAGAGATCGAGCGGGACCGCGCACCGGACAGGCGGCTCAGCATGCCCATGGAGAATCCCAGCCCCTTTTCGTCCTTCATCGCTCAAGTCGCGGCGCCGGCCGGCAGCGTGCCGGATACTATCATATTTGAAAATACGTTTTTTATTTGCATAATGGCATGTGGTAGGGCGATGGAAGCCGGTGAGAATGAAACAGTTGTGCCTGATGCTGGAGCTGAAAGACAACCCCGATCTGATCGAGGAGTACGAGCGCCATCATAGGCCCGGAAGCGTCTGGCCGGAAGTCATTCGCAGTATCGGGGACTCGGGCATATCGGGAATGCGCATCTACCGCTCCGGAACGCGGTTGGCGATGTTGATGGAAGTCGAGGACTCGTTCGATCCGGCCGCCAAGGCGGCGAGTGACGCCTCCAACCCCAGGGTGGCCGAGTGGGAACGGCTGATGGAAACCTTCCAGGATACGTCGCATGCCGCGAACCTGTCCGCCAAGTGGCGGCCGGCGCCCTGCATCTTCGATCTGTCCGATCATTCCGCCTGACGGCGCGGCGCCTGGAATGATCGAGCAAGGCGACTGGGCTGGACCGGCGCGCGAATCGGCCGGAATGCGGATCGATCTGACGGGAACGACGGCGCTGATCACCGGCGGCGCGGCGGGAATCGGGCGGGCATGCGCGCGTGTGCTGGCCGCTGCCGGCGCATCGGTCGCGGTCGCGGATATCGACGAAGACGGGGCCGAGGAAACCGTCCGTTCAATCAACGGGTTTGCCGTGCCTTGCGATCTCGGCGACCCGGGATCCATCGCCGCGATGCGCGACAGGGTCATCGCCGTAGCGGGGGGCGTGGACATCCTGGTCAACTGTGCGGGAATGATTCGGTATCGTAACCGCATCGCAGACGTCTCGGTCGAGGAGTGGGACCGTTTGCTCGACGTGAACCTCCGCGGTACGTTCCTGGTCTGCCGAACGTTCATGCAGGTGTTGAAGGATCGCGGCGGCGGCAGGATTGTCCTGCTCTCCTCCATGGCGGCGCGCGTCGGAGGTATCGAGGTCGGTGTGCACTACACGTGCTCCAAGGCGGGACTCATCGGGCTCACGCGCTCACTGGCCAGGGAAGGCGGTCCCTGCGGAATTACCGCCAACGCGCTCGCCCCGGGCGTGATCCTGACCGGACCGGTCAGGCAGCACACGGGGCCGGCGCGCGAGCAGGCCTATCGCGAACAGATCCCGTTGGGGCGGTTGGGCGAGGCAAACGATGTCGCGCATGCGGTGCTGTTTCTCGCCTCGCCGCTGGCGAGCTACATTTCCGGCGTTGTCCTGGACGTCAACGGCGGAATGTACATGGCGTGACCGCCCCTAGGCGAATAAAGCACCATGTCCGAACCCACCGCGCGAATACCTGTATCGAGCCTGACGGCGTTTGTCGTGGAAGTCTTGCGCGCGGCCGGCGTACCGAGGGACGGCGGGGCCATCGTCGCGGATTGCCTGCTGACCGCCAACCTGTCGGGCATGGACTCGCACGGGGTGGTGAGGCTGGCCCACTACGTGCGGCGATTGACCAACGGCTCGATCAAGGCACGTCCGGAAATGCACTTCGAACGCACGTCCGCGGCGGTCGGGCATCTCGACGGAGACCACGGCCTGGGCCATGTCGTGGGCTGTCGTGCCGTCTCGGAAGTGGCAGCCCTGGCGGCGGACACCGGCGCCGGCGCCGTGTCGGTGGGCAACTCCAGCCACTTCGGCATGGCGGGCTACTACGCGCTTCGCCTGGCGGCGGAAGGGTACATTGGGCTGTGCATGACGCCGACCGATCCGTTCCTGGTGCCTTACGGCGGTTCCGAACCGTTCTTTGGAACCAACGCCGTCTGTATCGGTTTCCCCGCCGAAGGGACGCCGGTGGTCGTGGACATGGCGACCACGACCATTGCCTACGGCAAGGTGGCGCTGGCCGCGGTCGAGGGCGCGGCGATCCCCGACACCTGGGGTGTGGATTCCCGGGGCCGCCCGACCACCGATCCGTCGCAGGTCGTGGGGCTCTACCCGGCAGGCGGACCGAAGGGCAGCGGTCTGGCCATGGCCATCGATATCTTCGGAAGCCTGTTGGCCGGCATGCCCTGGGGGCCTCACATCGCGAAGATGTATGGCGATCTGGACACGCCGCGCCGTCTCGGACACTTCTTCGCCGCATGGGACGTACGGCGGTTCCTGCCCCTGGACCGGTTCAAGCGCAACCTGAAGGCGATGTGCGACGCACTCAACACGGTGCGCCCGGCCCCCGGTTTCGGGCGCGTCAGCTACCCGGGGCAGTTGGAAGGGGAATTCCGCGAGGCTCGCCGCGCCGACGGGATTCCTCTTGAACCCGGGCTGTACCGCGAACTCGCCGAATTGGGCCGATCGGTCAACGTGAGCCTCGAAGGCCCGGCCTGATCGCGTCATTCACGGCCGGAGCCGGGCTCGACGGTGGCGTGTCACCGGGGTTGCCCGGTGAGTCCGTAGAAGCGGACCGCATTATGGCATTCGATGGCCTCGCGGTCCGCGTCGGCAAGGGGGGCGAGCCAGTTGCGGCTGGCCGCTACCCAGCCGGCATAGTCGGACCCGAGGTTGAGGACCGGCCAATCGCTGCCCCACATCAACCGCGCGGCGCCGAAACTGCCGAGCAGATGATCCATGTAGGGAACCAGGTCCGGGAACGATTGATGCCCGCCTGCCTCCGTGATCAGTCCGGACAGCTTGCAACACGCCGATGATTCGGCGGCGATTCGGCCGATCCACGTTGCCCAGGGATCCCATTGGCCTGCGGCGATGTCCGGCTTTGCACCGTGATCGATGACGGCCCGCAGGTCGGGGTGGCGCTGCAGCAGCCGGTGCAGGTACGGCAGGTGAACCGGCCGGACGAGCGCATCGAAGCCAAGATTGCATGCCGCGACGGCCTTTATCACGGGTTGCAGCGAAGGACCCAGCATCCAGGCCGGGTCGGCGATGTCCTGAATCATCGGGCGAACGCCCAGGAACAATGGATTCGCCCGCAGCGTTTCCAGGATGTCGATGCTGGCTTGCCCGCCTTCCATGTCGACCCAGCCGACGACACCGGCGATGAAGTCGTGGCGCTCGGCAAGCTCGAGGAGGTATCGCGTCTCGTCGAGCGTGGGCGCCGCCTGCACCAGGACGGTTTGGCGAATGCCCGCCTGCACGAGCATCGGCTCAAGGTCCCGAGGCAAGTAATCCCGGTACAGCGCGGTCAATTCGGGCGTGAGCCAATCGTAGTCCTTCCGGTTGATCGTCCAGAAGTGCTGGTGACTGTCAATTCGAGGCGGCATGGTCCCGGCGCGGACTCATTCAGCCGCCGCATGCAGGCACGCATGAGTGCGCCCATGGCGCATTGTCAGCGTAGGCCGGCTAACGGCCGGCTCCAAGCCGGGACCGCCATTCGGCCCCGTCAGGGTAGCGAAAGCGTTCGAGGGTGGCCGGGTGCATCTTGACGCTGAATCCCGGGGAGGTAGGAGCCGCGTAGAAGCCGTTGCGCACGCGGCAGGGATCCTCGAAATGCTCGTGCAGGTGATCGACGTATTCGATCACCCTGTCGCCGATATCGGCGGAGATTTGCACGTAATCGATCATGGACAGGTGTTGCGCGTATTCGCACAGGCCTACACCGCCGGCGTGAGGAAACACCGGAATGCCATACTTGGCGGCAATCATGCAGACGGTCAGGATTTCGTTCAATCCCGCCAGCCGGCAGGCATCGATCTGAACGATATCGATGGCCTGACTCATGATGAACTGCTTGAACAGAATGCGGTTCTGGCAATGCTCGCCGGTGGCGACCAGGACGCCGTTGAGGCTGTCGCGAATGGCCTTGTGGCCGAGCACATCGTCGGGACTGGTGGGCTCCTCGACGAACCACGGGGAAAACGGTTCGAGCCGGCGCATCTGCCCGATGGCCTGGTCCACCTCCCAGACCTGGTTCGCATCGACCATGAGGCGCACGTCGTCGCCGATGGTTTCACGGGCGATGCGGCAACGGCGAACATCGTCCTCGATGTTCTCGCCTACCTTGATCTTGATGTGCCTGAACCCTTGCGAAACGGCGTGTGCGCACAGCCGCCGCAGTTTTTCGTCACTGTAGCCCAGCCATCCGGGCGACGTGGTATAGGCGGGAAACCCGGTCCGTTCCAGGTGCTTGATGCGTTCGGTCCGGGTGGCGGCATTGCGCTGCACGATGGCCAACGCTTCATCCCGGGTGATGGCGTCGGAGACGTAACGGAAATCCAGGCAGCGGACAAAGGCTTCGGGGGACATGTCGGACAAGAGCCGCCATACGGGCTTGCCTTCCGCACGGGCCCACATGTCCCACACGGCATTGACGATGCCGCCGACGGCCATGTGAATGACGCCCTTTTCGGGTCCCAACCAGCGCAACTGGCTGTCCGAACGGAGCCGCTCGTAGAACGCCGCGATGTCGGACCGGATCGCGTCGAAATCGCTTCCCAGCACCAGGTGGCGCATGTCCTCGACGGCTTGGCAACACAGGTTGTTGCCTCGCCCGATGGTAAAGATTAGGCTGAATCCCCGGTCGCCCTGCTCGGTCTCGATGACGATGCAGGCGGCCGAATAGTCCGGGTCGATGTTGATTGCATCGGAGCCGTGGCGTTGTTCGGATGTCGGAAACCGGACATCGTGGGTGGCCAGGTCGATGATTCTGTTGCTCAAGGGTGGAGCCTTTCTTGGTTATATATGGAAACCTATTGCATAATTGAAATAAAAGCAACCGTGGCCCACGGGCTCGGCGCGGCGTGCGGGATGGTGCGTATGGAGGTCTCGATCGGGAAATGAAGAGCCGGGGAAAAACGAAGGGCGAACCCGCGAAGACCCGTCGCAAGCAGTACCGGGCGCCGGCGCTGGAGAAGGGCCTGGACGTTCTGGAGCTGTTGGCGCGCGAGCCCCAGGGGCTGACCATCAGCGAGTTGGCCCACCGGCTGGGGCGAACCGTCGGCGAACTGTTTCGAATGGTCATCGTGCTGGAGCAGCGCAGCTACGTCCAGATGCGCGAGGATTCCGACGCATTCGTTCTGACGCTCAGGATGTTCGAAATGTCGCACCGTTTTCCGCCGGTGGCGCGCCTGACGGCCGCGGCGGGGCCGGTCATGAACAACCTGGCGCACGATACCGGCCAATCGTGCCACATGGTCATCTACTACGAAGGCCAGGGGCATGTCGTGGCGCAGTACGACGCGCCGACGGATCGGATCTTCAGCGTCCGGCTGGGGGCGATCGCGCCGTTGCTGGATACCTGTTCCGGGCATATTCTGCTCGCTTTTGCTGACGATGCAGCGCGCGCGAGCATGCTGGCCAAGATCCCGGGCCTGAAGCGCAAGCCCAGCGTCCGCAGGATTGACAGCATGGTCAAACGCGTGCGCCTGCAGGGTAACGAAATCGTCGCCAGCGCGCAGGTGCAAGGCGTTACGGACATCGGATTTCCAGTGTTCGATCACGCCGGTTACATCACCGCGGCGCTGGTCGTGCCTTTCCTGGACTACCTGGACGGCTCGCATCCGGTATCCGCGGAGCGGGCGGCGGAGTTGACCGAGACCGCGGCCAGGGACATCTCGGCCGGGCTGGGCCAGGTGGACAGGATCGCGATCACGCCCGCTGGCTGAGCGAGCCGGGCTTCGGCGCGAGGGCGTCGAACCGTTTCCAGGTGGCGGCGAGGTCCACTTCGGTCCCGCGTACGCGAGCCTCGTCCACCTTGTGGATGCGCCGGCCGTCATCGTCGGGTTCGCCGATGACGACGTGGTCGACCGCGAGGGCCGGCTCACACCCGGCAGCGCGCACTGCCGCGACAGCGCCAACGGACCTCCCCGCTCGATCATGCACACCCGCTGCGGACGGCTCAGCGCGCCAATCCGCGCAGAAAAAAATCCCGCTCCACCTTCAACTCGCCGATCTTCGCGTGAAGGTCCTTGATCGTGGCCTCGTGCTCTCCGAAGGCGAACCTCCCGCTGGACCGGATGTACAAACCCACGGTCTCTCTGAAGCCTCGCGCAATCTGGCAACAGAAGATTGAGGATCGGGGCAGGCTGCCAAAATAGAATGGACTGTCGTACTATTGTCGTGATACTTGGCAAAGATAAAATCAGTTTGTGCAGAAGAAACAGCCGCCGAATTTGCAGGATGCGGGACTTGGCGCGGGCATCGCGAGAATCTGCAGCGTCAAGATCGAGAGCGGCGGCCAGCATTTGCCGATTTTCCAAGCGATTCGGGCGGGAAATTTCGTTTTCGGCTCGGGTCCGCCAACTGTGGATCAAGTCGGCAAACTAGCTGACTGACGGAGTACCGAATGCAAAGCAAGAACCAATTCTCAAAGCCGACAATCATTTTCGCCATCCTGGCGTTCATTTTGAGTGTCATGGGTTGCCATAACACCAATCGCAGCCTCGTCGAGGTACAACCGGTACCGACAAATTACCGTACCGCATTTTCCTATGCGGAACTGCCAGGGTTGGAACCCAGACAAGGCGTGACCCGGCGGGATCCCAGCGACGTGATTTGGCATGACGGCCGTTATTATTTTTGGTATACCAAGACCTCGCACGGATACAGTGGTTACAATGCTTCGATCTGGTACGCTGTTTCTGAGGATGGCAAAGTCTGGCAAGAAGTAGCCGAGGCGTTGCCCCGCGGCCGAGCCGGGGCGTGGGACAGCTATAGCGTCTTTACCCCGAACATCCTGAAAGCGAACAATGCCTTCTATTTGTTCTACACCGGGGTCAAACCCACGCCCGGAAATGCCACAGGTGTTTTCGAAAACAACGACAGCACCGATGAAACGGCGATTGGCGTGGCCGTGGCAGATGAACCGTATCAGGTTTTCAGGCGTTTCAGGGAAACGCCGGTGCTAACGGTTGGCAATGACGTTGAAGACTTTGACAGCTACCGTGTGGACGATGCCGCCCTGGTGCCCCGAGACGGCGGTTATTGGCTCTACTACAAGGGCCGTTCGCGCCAATACGGCAATGACGGACCCAGATTCACTCGTATGGGGGTGGCTTTCTCCGAGCAGCCGGAAGGCCCCTACCGCAAGCATTCGGGCAATCCCCTGACCAACGGCGGTCACGAAGTCATGGTGTGGCCGTATCGGGGCGGCGTGATGACCTTGTTGTCCACCCATGGCGAGGAAGGAAAGTCACTGCAGTACGCCGAAGATGGGCTGGAATTCGAGATCGTCGGCCGTTTTGGGGACGACTACCCGAAAGCGCCGGGCGCCTTTCGTGAAGATGACTTTGCCGACCCGCCATTGCAGGATGGCTTGCGATGGGGTATCTCCATGCATTATGGCGACTCGGAAGTCTGGCCGCACCTGTTGCGTTTTGAGATGGCACTGTCTGAATCGGACGAACTGACCGAATTTGCTGACGATGTGGCTTTTCTCAGGCAGCACACCGACGCGGTGGTGCTGCAGGCCCCGGATTCCAACGCCCGCATCGTGGTGGTCCCCGAAATGCAGGGCCGCGTGATGACCAGCACCGCCACCGGAGAAGCAGGCAAGAGCTTCGGCTGGATCAACCGGCGCCTGATTGCGGCGCACCAGCCTCAGGCCCATATCAACGCCTACGGCGGGGAGGACCGTTTCTGGCTGGGCCCGGAAGGTGGGCAGTTTTCCCTTTTCTTTGCGCCCGGGCACCCATTTGACCTGCAGCACTGGCAGACGCCGGCCATAATTGACCTGGATGCCTATCCAGTCACCAGCCAGAATCGTCATTCGATTTCCTTCGAAAAGAGCGGGCGGCTTGGCAACTATTCCGGTACGGAATTTGTCTTCGACATACACCGCACTGTAGAAGTGCTGGGAAAGCAGCAGATTGATCGTTTTCTGGGCATCGATCTGCCATCAGCTATCGACTATGTGGGCTTCCAATCGATCAATACGCTGAGCAATCGGGGCACCATGCCCTGGAACAAGGAATCCGGATTGCTTTCGATCTGGATTCTGGGCATGTTCCTGCCCTCGCCGCAGACGACCGTGGTCGTGCCCGTTCGGCGCGCAGAGAACGGTGCGAGTATAGTGAATGATGTGTATTTCGGGCGTCAGCCGGCGGATCGCCTGAGGCGTGTCGGCGACACTGTCTATTTCAAGGGTGACGGTAATCACCGCGGCAAAATTGGGATATTGCCCCAATACGCGAAAGATGTGCTGGGCGCCTACGATGCGGCCAATCGGGTGTTGACGATTGTGCAATACAACCAACCGACAGGCGTCAACGACTACGTCAATTCGCTTTGGGAGATTCAGCAACAGCCCTACGCCGGCGATGTGATCAATGCCTACAACGACGGCGCGCCGGAGCCGGGTGTGGCGCCGCTGGGCCCCTTCTTCGAACTGGAAACCTCGTCCCAGGCGGCAGCGTTGGTTCCGGGAGAGAGCATCCGGCATACTCACCGAACCTTTCATTTCAGCGGTGATGAGACCGCCCTTGGCGCCGTTGCAAGGGCAACGCTGGGTGTTTCGATCAACGATATCGCAGATGCGTTTTCTGCCAACTAGAGCGCGTTGCGCGCCCGTTCAGGGATCATCCTCGATGGATAGCATGGGCCCGATAGCCATAGATGGCAATTATCACAAAACAGATTACAGGCAGGAGAAATGAGGTCTTTACCGATGGAATCGCGGCAATCAGCGGCTCGGCATCGATCAACGCCGCCTGCAGTGGCGGCATAAACGCTCCGCCCGCAATCGCCATGATCAGCCCTGCCGAAGCCAGGCTGGCGTCATCGCCCATACCTTTGAGCGCGATTCCGTAGATGGTGGGAAACATCAGGGACATACAGGCCGAAATCGCAATCAGCGAATAAAAGCCCTTCATCCCATCCAGAAAGATCGCGCCCGAAGCAGCGGCCACGGCCCCCAGGGCCAGGAACATCAACAATTGCCCGGGACGCATGTAGCCCAGCAAAAAAGCACACACAAAACGGCTGACCATGAAGATACCCATGACCACCAGGTTATAGCCCTGCGCCTCGGCAGCCGTCATGCCCAAGGCGATCACGCCATAGTGGACAATAAACGTCCAGCACATGATTTGTGCACCGACATAAAAGCACTGGGCGATCACGCCTTCTACGTAGCATCTGTTGCGGAGCAGGCGGCCAAAAGCCTCCCTGAGCTCCACCGCGGACAGCGGGCGGTCGTGGCTCATGGTGCGTGGCAGCTTGCTTAGCAGAAAGACAAAAAACAGGATGGCTACAACAACGGCAATGGCCACATAAGGACCGCGCACGGTGACAAGGTCCGCAGTCTGCATGGCTTCATGCACCAGCGGGTCGGTCACGGAAAACCGCTGCAGGGCCTCGGTCAGTTTACCGTCAACCACCGAGGGCAACATATCGGCGTACTCTGGATGGGCCCGCATTTCCGCCTGCCGAAATTCTTCCACCGTGAGCTGGCTGAGAATCACGGTCGAACCGACATAAATCCCCGCCAGGGATCCAACGGGATTAAAGGCCTGGGCCAGGTTGAGCCGCCGGGTTGCGGTATCCGGGTGGCCCATGGAGAGAATATAGGGGTTGGCCGCGGTTTCCAGAAACGCCAGACCACAGGTCAACACGCAAAGCGCCATCAGAAAGAAGCCGAATTCCGCGTACAGGCTCGCAGGGATAAACAGCAATGCACCAACAAAATAGAGGCCCAAGCCCAGCAAAATACCGGACTTGTAGGAATACCTGCGAATATAGATGGCCGCCGGAATAGCCATGATGCCATAGCCCAGGTAGAACGCGAATTGAACCAGGCTGCTCTGCGTGTTGGAAATCAGAAAAATATCCTTGAAGGCCTTGACCAATGGGTTAGTGACATCATTGGCAAACCCCCACAACGGAAACAGCAAGGCGACAAGCAGAAAGGGCAACAACATGTCTGCGGGCAAAATACGCGGGAAACGCTTCTCGGCTCCCGTTGCTTCAGCATAGTCAGACATGATGCAGGCGCTTCCTTGGTCCAAGAAAGTTGTGACGCTGGGCGCTGTTTGTCGCGCTCTCAGTAAATCCTGGCCACCTCAGCCGACCCCAGGAGCTTCATTCGGTCCCGCCTTCAGTCAGGTCATTGAGAGTGGGCAGGTCTGCGCCAACTTCCAATAGCCAAGTCTGCAAGTCCGAACGCAGTTCGACCACTCTGTGGGGATAGCGCTGGGCCAGATCATCAAGCTCTCCGGGATCGTCGGCAAGATTGTAAAGCTCAGCATTGTCAGTCTCGTAGAAGTACACCAGTTTCCACGGGCCGCGACGTACGGCACTCGACGGAACCGAGCCACTGCCGTGGTAGTGTGGGAAGTGCCAATAAAGACTTCGTTCGTTAACGTGGCCTTGTCCCGAGAGAACAGGAACCAGGCTGGTACCGTCAAGTGTCGCGACCGGATCGATGTCCACCATGTCAAGCAATGTTGCAAACAGGTCCATGGAGTCAACCGGCTCGGAGATGGTGGTATTTTCGTATTCGTCAGAAGGTCTGATCACGAGTGGGACGCGAATACCGCCTTCGTAAAGCCATCCCTTACCTGCCCGCAAGGGCGCATTGGAGGTGGGTGTGCCGTTTTCATATATCGGGTGGGCAGGATCCAGAGTCGCGAGTCCGCCATTGTCGGACGTAAAAACCACGATCGTGCTCTCATCAAGTTCCAGTGCTTTCAATTCGTCGAGCAAACGCCCAATGTTGTCATCCATTGCACGGACCATTGAAGCGTACGCGGCGTTGTCCTGGCGGAGTTTGGTCAGACCGCCCAATTCCGGCTTCTCTGCCGGCTGTGCGTTCGACGTGGACATTGACGCTCTTTCCTGATACCGGTCGATATAGCGGGCCGCAGGTTGAATTGGGGTATGCACCGTATAAAAAGAAAGATACGCAAAGAAGGGCAAGTCCCGATGATCCCTGATAAAACGAATTGTTTCCGAAGTAAGGCGATCGGGTAGGTATTCACCATCTGGCCCATCGTCCAATTGTGCGTTCTTGTAAGGGGAGTAGTAGCCCCCCGGCGGTTCCCCCATGTGTCCGCCACCAATATTCGTGTCAAAGCCCTGATTGTCGGGGTGAAATCCCTGATCACCCAGATGCCACTTGCCCGCAAAAAAGGTGCGATACCCTTCATTGCGCAAGAGTTCGGACAGGGTAGTGAATTCGAGCGGTAACCTACCCAGAATCTCGGGTTCGTTCAGGGGTTTCCCAGTAGGCCGCTGCCCCGGTATCCAATTGGTAATGTGCAATCGAGCCGGATGCTGTCCGGTCATTAACGCCGCCCGGGTTGGCGAACAGATAGGCGCGGCGGCATAAGCCTGCGTGAAGTTGATACCTTGAAGAGCCAAGGTATCGATATTGGGCGTCTCATAAAAGTCACTGCCTGTGTAGCCCAAATCGTGCGCACCCAGATCGTCTACAACAATAAGCAGTATATTTTGTCGGGAGGACGACTCAGTAATTTTTTCATCTACGCATCCCGACAATAGCCATGCCGCACAACAGAGCAGAGCAACAACTTTTTTGAGTATTCGGTTCGACTTGGTCAATAGCACTTCACGATTCCAGATATTTCCAGGGACGGACTTCCAGAGTTACCCTGGGTGCCTGCAGATTCGGTCCGTAATGTAAAGAGTAAATGCAAATTCTTGTGCATGGTCGGCCTGCATCGAGCCACCGTCCTGCTGACTTGTCTTTCATTATGATCAGGAAAGTCGACTCCAACCGGCCCGTCGTGCGGGTGCGGGCGCCGATGTGCTTTTCCTATGTGGCCACGCAGGCCGGCGCTTCAGCACCCACAATACAAAACTGGACCGCTGCGGTTCCAGGGAATTTCACAAGCCCGGAACGTCCCCCGCCCCTCAATCGGACAATCAACGTCACCAGGGCGGTTCGCCCAGCCTGAATCCCATTGGCAAACAGGCAAGTGAGTATCATCGTCACGCCAGCCCTGCGCCGCGCTGGCCCTACTCGGCGCACGCGGTTTCCCGGAGCCGCCAAAAGCGCGCAGCCGCGGTCGCCGAAAAGCCGCGGACCACCCGCCGACAACGAACGCCAAGGACTTGAGGCGGGTGCGCAAAGCTCGACCTAGAAGGTGACCGTCAAGTTAGCACCGAAATATCGGTTGAAATCGCGAGGTACACTTCCGGCCAAACTATCGGGTCCTATGATAGAGGCAAAGAAACCGTCGCTGGAACTGTGGTGGCTGTAGTATTGCGTATCAAACAGGTTCTTGACAAACACACTCAAACCGTAGCCGCCACTGGGTGACGTAAAACCGAAGTATACATCGGCGATACCATGCGCTTGTTTGATAAACCGCGATACACCTGAAGGTTCCGACGTCTCATCATCCTTCCAGCGATAATCGGCTCTCAGATAAGCGTTGTACTCACCGGGTAGAGTAAATTCATACCTGCCACCGAACCAATATTGCAATTCAGGAGAATTCGATGTGGGCCTGCCATTCAAATTCAGGCGATTAGCAGGGCCATCGGGAAGCAAAGCAACACATTCCGTGCTCAACTGTGCATCCAGGAAAGCAGGTGGACAATTCAAAAAGATGTCGGAGCCAAACTTTGCATCCAGATAATTCACAGCAAAGGAGACTTGCAACTGATTCGAAAGATACGCAATACCATCGAATTCCAAGCCCTTGGAAACGACCTTGCCCGCATTGATCAATCTCCTGAGCTCCCCGCCAAACTCCGGATCGATGTAACGCACACGATCCTGAAAACCATCAATTTGCAGGTGAAAGACATTGGCATTAAACCTCAGGCGATTATCAAACAGGTCTGTACGAAGCCCGAGTTCAAACTGGCTGGATTCTTCAGGACTTGTTGGGTAATTGTCATTCGCTGCGTCTCCATCCGTGAAGCCCGGTGTGTTAAACCAGGCGACGCCCTTGTACCCTGTGCTATAGGTCAAATAGGCCGTCACATCATCGTTTGCAAAGTACTGCGCCCCCACTTTGTACAACAATTCAGAATCACTCACTGAACGTCTGTAGTCAGCGATGTTTCTGTTAATTGTGTTGCTGAATTGAAAACTCTGCTCTTCGCTCAAAATCCTCAGACCTGTAATGAGATTCAGTTTCTCACTCAAATGCCAGTTGGCCTGACCGAACGCGGCATAATTTGTTTTCTCTATCGTCGTGCTGTTCACTCCGGCCTGGAAATAACCGTCGTTACCCGGTCCAGTGTTCGAGTTACTGTGGCTACTGTTGAGCCATGGGATGTTGGTATTTGGGCAAGCCGTTATCTCAAATGTAACCGGATCAATGGTTGAATTGTTGAGCCCTGGATCGGCTACACATGAATCAATAAACTCATCACGATACGTATCTTCATGATACATGTACAAACCGGCTACGAAGTCAAAAAAATCACCGAGGGGTGAGGCTACTCTCAATTCGTGTTGATTCGTCTGGCTGGATGTCGGGCCGGCAAAATATTCGGGGAACAAGTTGACTGCAACAGCGCTTTGATCTTCATTCGTAAACAAATCGTAGTCCCGATACGATCCCTGATAGGTTACGGTATATTGACCGACGTCGTGGTTAACTTCGACTGAAGCCCCCAGATTTTTCAAGCTCCCATAGTCACGTCCGCCGATTTGCGACGTGCGGTTATTGTCAGCCCCAAAAGGGGTCTGCGAGACTGTGTGGATTTGATCGTCTGGTTTGTCGAGCTCAATCCAAGTACGAATACCAGGTCCATAGTCCTGCTCACTGTATTCGAATCGGAATAGCATTTCTGTGTCGGCGCCGGCGTGATGCAACAGCTGCGCACGTACGCCCTGGCTCTCCGACTCGCCGCCGTCCGGTTGATCGCTACGCACATTCGGCAACCACCCCCCGACACTCTTGTAAAGCGCATTCACACGCAGCGCCGTGTTATCGCCCACTACCGCATTGTATGCGCCTTTGACGCGGTACTCGCCGTCTTGTGCAAAGGTAAACGTCGATTCGCCGTAACTTTCTTCCACGCTCGGGCGCCTGGAAATGATGTGCAATGCCCCAACGGATGTATTCTTGCCGAACAACGTCCCTTGCGGACCTTTCAACACTTCGACACGTTCAATATCCACCAAGTCATTGTGGAAGGCTGTCGACCTGGCGAAGGATTCACCGTCCAGCATGATTGCTGCGCTGGGTTCAGCGCCCGTAGCTGTCTGTGGCGTGTTAATGCCCCGAATGCCGAAAGTCCCGGTTCGTTGGTCTTGCCGATCCTGAAAGTGGATGCCCGGCACGAGCTTGGCCACATCGATAACGCTGTCGAGCGCTGACTCATCCAGCGTTTCGCCTGAGACGACGGCCATGGCAATCGGGACATCCTGCAAGCTTTCCTCCCGCTTGTTCGCCGTGACGATAACTTCCTCGATTGTTCCCGGAACAGATTGATCCGTCGTGGATTCTTGCGCCATCGCACTGAGTACATTCGTCGCGCCAAATACCAACAATATCGCCTTGGTTGCGATGGACCATCCGGTCCCTCCATTCAAAGCCGGCCTATTTGCTACTGACGTCCTTTGACGAAAAAACGCACCCCAAGGGTTAAACAGGCTAAACATTGTGCTATCTCCTGAGTTTTCATTGTGGGTTGAAGTGAATCGAGGGCGCCCGGCTAGAGAGCAGGCCCGGAAACACCCCCCGTTCGCTGACAGGCCCAGACAGCCCGTCGCCTGAGTCGTTTGAACGACGTCCGGCGTAGATAAATTGACATCATGGGCAGTTGGCTCGTAGCGGGCACATCCAACCACGCGTCGCTTGCAGTGGAGAACCGGGTGGGCGGCCACCGCCCGGCAGGCCGTCAACGATGCGCATTCGTTCAATGTTCCTGGCTGGGCCGCCAGCGGTCGATCCAGGCGCCCGCAGGGCCGTGTCCACCGGATCGGATGCACAACGAAATCGCGGTCACGCTGAATGGTTGCGCCGAGCACCCTCTGCAACGCCAAGGAGCCCGAAATCGCCCAAGCGAGTATCCCTTGCGACAGAATGCGGGCGGACATCCCATACTCCTCATCTCTTCGAACGAACATATATCCGGTACGGCGCAAAATTGTCTTCGAAGCAACGTGTGACGCCTACAGCAAGCAGTATGCGACAATGGATGCCAAAAGTAAAACGTATTTGTGTATATGCATACAGAATAGAATTTTGCATGCGAAATGAAGAACCCAGTTTGCGTAAACTCCCTGGTCTCTCACCATTCCAGCCATGATCGGAGATCAGTCTCGGGAGAAGGAAGACCGAGCCGTAATGGCGGAGCCGCACCGCAATACGCTCGATCGGTTCCGGGGTCGGGGCATCGTCAATCAGCGCTCTCCCTACACCGTTTTTACCGGATGTAGGTAACGACGTGTCGACACAGCAGACGCTGACCGTCCAATATCGTGCCCGCGACCTGTGGGCATTCTTGTCCGAGGACCTGCTTGGCTCCGATGTCCCTTCAGGGGAGGCCGCAGCCAGGATGACCGCGCTTGGCACGCTGTTACATGCATCGAGTCGTGGGGCGACTACCGGTGCCAATAGGCCTTGAAGCAGTTGGGCGTCCACGGCAGGGGGCACCCCCCGGTACAGCCACTCGCCGTTTGACGGCCAGCCTGAGAGCGCGGTCGGGCGAGGGGGGCGCGGGTCCGCCTCTCGGCAATCCTATTTGGTGTTTTCGCTTTCTGCGCGCGCAATCATGATCGAGTCCACCAGACCCAGGGCGGCGGAAATGGCCTTCGCCGCAGTCTTTGTCAACTCTGCCGCACGACCAGCAGTAACCGCATGCGAGCCGTCCAGGTATTCCAGAAAGGGGACCACGAGTGCCGCGGCGATGTAGCCGGCGTGATCGAATCCAGGAAAGCCGTTGTCAGTGACGCATTGCACCTGGGCGCTGGCAATAATTTCGTTGCCTTGGCGGCGTACGCGATTGACCGTCTCGTCGACCTGGCGGACATTGTGCTTGCGCGTCCGGCCGGGGGGCTGGAGAGCGTAATCGTGCGAGTTGCCTTGTCTGCAAAGGCGAGCAGAATGTGTCCGGAGCAGGTATCCAGCGCCGGTGCGCGGAACTTCTTGCGCCGGGGCGAAGCGGAATCGCCGGTAGCCTTGCGTCGCCCGTTCATGATTCTTTTTTGGCTTCGGTCATTGTTCGCAGGGTCGCGCCCACGACGGCGCGGGAAATCTGCACGGTTGATTTAATTTCAATTATGCAATAGGTTTCCATATACATACACGCACGATTGGGAGTTACCTTGAGCAACAGGATCGTCGAACTGAACACATATGATGTCCGGTTTCCGACGTCCAGACAACGGCACGGCTCCGACGCGGTCAACATCGACCCGGACTATTCTGCCGCCTACATCGTCGTCGAGACCGAGCAGGGTGATCGGGGATTCGGCCTGATCTTTACCATCGGGCGCGGCAACAACCTCTGTTGCATGGCCGTCGAGGACATGCGCCACCTGGTGCTGGGGCTTGAGTTGGACGCAATCCGAGCCGACATTGCCGCCTTCTACGATCGCCTTCGGTCGGACAGCCAGTTGCGCTGGCTGGGGCCCGAGAAGGGCGTCATCCACATGGCCGCTGGCGGCATCGTCAACGCGGTATGGGACATGTGGGCCCGTGCCGAAGGCAAACCGGTATGGCGACTCCTGTCTGACATGACGCCGGAAGAACTTGTCCGCTGCCTGGATTTCCGGTACGTCTCCGACGCCATTACAATTGATGAGGCACTGGAGATTCTCCATCGCAACGCGCAGACTCGTGCCGAAAGGATCGAACGCCTGCAGCGACGCGGCTTTCCAGCTTATACCACCTCTCCCGGATGGCTCGGTTACGACGACCAGACACTGCGCCGGCTGTGTGCCCGAGCCGTGGCGGAGGGGTTTCGGCACATCAAGATCAAGGTAGGAAAGAGTATCGAGGACGATGTCCGCCGCTGCCGCATCGTCCGGGAAACCATCGGCGACGATATCAAGCTCATAATCGATGCCAACCAGGTCTGGGAAGTGGGTGAAGCGATCGAGCGGATTCGCTGCCTGGAACGCTTCGCCCCGTGGTTCGTTGAGGAACCCACCAGTCCCGACGATGTGCTTGGCCATAAGGCGATCAGGGAAAGTCTCAACGGTGTGCTGGTCGCAACCGGCGAACATTGCCAGAACCGGATTCTCTTCAAACAGTTTCTTGCGAGCGAGGCCATCGATATAGTGCAGGTCGATCCCTGCCGGCTCGCGGGGTTGAATGAAGTCCTGACGGTATACATGATTGCCGCCAAGTACGGAAAGCTCGTATGCCCTCACGCTGGCGGGGTGGGCCTGTGCGAGTACGCGCAACACCTGGCCATGATCGATTTCGTGCAGATCTCTGCTGCCACCGGCGATAGAGTAATCGAGTACGTTGACCACCTTCATGAACATTTCGAGGACCCCTGCCGCGTGCGCAACGGCTTCTACGAGGCACCGACCGCACCCGGCTTCAGCGTCAAGATGCACGCTGCAACCCTGGAGCGCTTTCACTACCCCGATGGCTCCGAATGGCGCGCCCGGCGTGACTGAGTCGTATGCCTCCCGGCGGCCTCCGGTCCATTGTTGGTGTCAAGCTTTCGTTACTTTTTGGATAATTTGCTCAACGATTTGAGAATTGCAGGTTCATTAACTGTCATTGGCTGTTTGGGGGCTGGGCGACGAACGCTTGTTCGTATGGTAGCTGGACATGACGACGTGTTAAACGATAACCGCCGGGATCATGGAACCAGGCGCCACCGCATGGCAGACGCAATTCGGCCATGATCGAACACCGCAAGGGTCCAGACGGCGCGGTCGCGGTACTGATTATCGGCGGGCTGTTCTTCGTGTTCGGGTTTGTGACGTGGCTGAATGGCGCGTTGATACCGTTCCTGACGATTGCCTGCGAACTCGACCATCTGCAGGCGTACTTCGTCACCCTGGTTTTTTATATCGCGTATACGCTGATGGCACTGCCGATGTCACTGGTCTTGCGCCGTACCGGATACAAGGACGGACTGGCGCTGGGTTTGCTGATCATGGCGGTCGGCGCACTGGTATTCATTCCCGCGGCGATGCTGAGAATTTACGGTGTTTTTCTCGCCGGACTGTTTGTGCTTGGCACGGGACTGACGATTCTGCAAACCGCCGCGAATCCGTACATTGTCCTGATCGGTCCGGTGGAAACGGCGGCCGTGCGCATCAGCATCATGGGACTGCTGAACAAGGGCGCGGGGGTGATTGCACCGCTGGCGTTTACCGCCCTGGTGCTCGCGGATATCCCGCAATTCACGGCGGCGAACCTGGAATCGCTCCCACCCGCGGCCAGGCTTCTTCAGCTCGATGAGCTGTCCCGCCGGCTGATCCAGCCCTACCTGATCATGGCGGGCGCTCTCGCCTTGCTTGCCGTCTACATCAAGTTCTCGCCGCTGCCCGACCCAAAATTCTCAGGCAGCGCGGATGCGCCCGCGCAACGGCGCAGCGTCCTCGGTCACCCGAACCTTGTGCTCGGCGCCATTGCGCTGTTTTTCTACGTGGGAGCGGAGGTCGTGGCCGGTGACACCATTGCGCTCTTCGGGCGCGACCTGGGCGTGATTCACTTCGGCGGTCTAACCGCCTATACGATGGCGTTCATGCTGTGCGGGTATGCTTTGGGCGTCATCGCGATCCCGCGGTGGATCAGCCAGGAGCGCGCGCTGGTCGCCTCGGCGGGACTGGGCATCCTGTTGTCCGTGCTGGTGCTCTTCGCGGACATGGAATCGGATCGCTTCTGGGCGGCCGCGTTCGCCTGGAGCGGATTCCCGGCCATTCCCGACGCAGTGCTTGTCGTGGCCCTGTTCGGTCTGGCCAACGCGCTGGTCTGGCCAGCCGTTTGGCCGATGGCGTTAAGGGGTCTGGACGAGCATCAGACCGCCACCGGCTCGGCGCTCCTGATCATGGGCATCGCCGGAGGCGCCCTGGTTCCGCTGGTTTTCGGCGCGCTGACCGAAGGCTCGGCCGACCCGCGCGTCGGCTACCGGGTCATGCTGCCCTGTTACCTGTTTGTCCTTTACTACGCTCTACTGGGGCACAGGCACGAGCGGTGGGCGTGGCGGTCGAGCCGGGGGACATAGACAGCATGGACGGGGCAGGCGCATTGGAAGAAGTGCTCGCGGTGTTGCGCCGCAACCGCTGCGGAGAAGCCGTGGGCGTGTATTCGGTCTGCAGCGCCCATCCGCTGGTGCTGGAGGCGGCCATGACGCAGGCGCTGCACGACCGGGTGCCGCTGCTTGTGGAGGCGACCGCCAACCAGGTGAATCAGTACGGCGGCTATACCGGGCTTCTTCCCCGTGAATTTCCGGCGTATGTAGCCTCCCTGGCCGAACGCGCGGGATTGCCTCGCGAGCGAATCCTGCTGGGAGGCGATCACCTGGGTCCGGTATGCTGGACGGACGAGCGTGCCGATGCGGCCATGGCCAAGGCCTGCGATCTCGTTGCGAGCTATGTCGGGGCCGGGTTTGTGAAAATTCATCTGGACACGAGCATGGCGTGCGCCGGCGATTCCGAACCCCTGGACGATCGCGTCGTCGCAGCGCGGGCCGCAACGCTCTGCCAGACTGCCGAACGCGCCGCCGCGAACGGTCGGAGAAGGACCAGGCCAGTGTACGTGATCGGTACCGAAGTGCCGCCCCCGGGGGGCGCAACCCACAAACTCGGGCGGCTCGAGGTCACCCCTGCCGAGCGCGCCATCCGTACGGTGGCCATTCATCGGAAGGCCTTCGAAGAACGTGGCCTGAGCACGGCGTGGCGCAGGGTCATCGGACTGGTGGTGCAGCCGGGAGTGGAGTTCGATCACTCCAGCGTGCACCGTTACGAGCCGTCGCGGGCGAAGCCGTTGACCGAGGCGCTCAAGGAATTTCCCGGAATTGTTTACGAAGCGCATTCAACGGACTATCAACCTCCGGACGCCTATGGGGAACTGCTGCGGGATCACTTCGCGATTCTCAAGGTGGGGCCGCAACTCACGTTTGCGCTTCGCGAAGCGCTGTTGGCGTTGTGCTCGATCGAGAGCGAGCTGACCGGCGCCGAGAGGTGTTCGAAACTCGCCTCCGTTTGCGACCGGGTCATGAGCGCGGATCCGCAAGCGTGGATCAGGCACTATCCGGCGCCCGGTCCCCGAACACGCTGGTATCGCCGCTACAGCTACAGCGATCGGATCCGATACTACTGGAGCCATCCGGATGTCGCCAACGCTGTCGAACGGCTGTTCGAGAACCTGCAAGCCATCGAGATTCCGCTCCCGTTGCTGAGTCAGTTTCTGCCCTCGCAGTACAAGGCCGTGCGCAAGGGCGAGATTTCTCGGGAGCCGCGGGATCTCGTCGTCAACCGCATCATGGAAGTGACGTCCATGTACTCGGCGGCATGCCTGGGCCTGACGAGATTGTGGCTGGCCCCGAACGCAGACAGGTAATCATCACATGAATCGATACCTGGACTTCGACGAAAGCGAACTCGAACGCAGGAATTGCCTGTGGACCGCGCGGGAAATTTCTCAGCAGCCGCGCATCTGGCGCGCCATGCACTCCCGCATCGATTCATGCAGAAAGGACATCGATTCCTGGCTCAAGCCGGCGCTTGAGAAGCCGAATCTGCAAATTCTCCTCTGCGGGGCGGGCACTTCGGCGTTCATCGGCGACACGGCCGCCGCCTGGCTGCGAAAACACTACCCGGCATCGGCGACCTGCCGTATCGCCTCGGTGAGCACGACCGAACTGACTGCCGACCCGCTGCAGTTTCTGCGCCAGGATGTGCCTACGCTGATGATTTCCTTTGCCCGGTCCGGCGACAGCCCCGAGAGTATGGCATGCGTCGAACTCGCCGCCGATCTGCTTTCGGACTGCCGGCACCTGATCATTACCTGCAACCCGGATGGCCGGCTTGCCCGGTTTGGCCGGTCCCGCGGGGACGCCCTTTGCCTGATGATGCCGGAAGAGTCCAATGACCGGGGCTTCGCCATGACGAGCAGCTATTCGGCGATGCTTGTGTCTTGCGTGGCGATCTTTACGCCGGACCGCGTTCAACTGGAGCGGGCGTCTGTGTGGGCCGAGCAATTGCTGGATGGACGGGCAAGATGCATCCGGGACTTGGCTCAACGAGAGTTCCGGCGACTGGTGGTACTGGGCGCGGGCTGCCTGTCGGGTACCGCGGAGGAGGCCGCGCTCAAGTGCCTTGAGCTGACCGCGGGTCACGTTGTCGCTATTCACGACACCCCGCTCGGGTTCCGCCACGGGCCGAAGATCGTCATCGACGAGTCCACCGTGGTCATTCATTTGCAGTCAAGCGACGCTTACACGGGGCTCTACGATCGTGACCTGATGCGCGAGCTCAGAACCGACGATCGCTCGGCCGCCATCGTGGAACTGAGCCTATCGACCCTGGCATCGAAAATCGATACGGCAAGAGCCGTCACCGGGCTGGACGATATTTGGCTATCCCTGGTCTATGTCGTGTATTGCCAGTTGCTGGCGTTTCACAAGGCGATGGCGCTGGGCGTGGAGGCCGACAGTCCCTGTCCGACGGGGGAAGTCAATCGCGTGGTTCACGGTGTGACCATCCACCCTTTCGGAGGTCAATCCGGATCGAAATAGGCGTGGAACGGTGATGTACGGGCTGGATATCGGCGGAACCAAGTCGGAATTGGCGGCTTTCGACGACAACCTCAGCCGCTTGTACACGCGCCGTATCGTGACCCCGACGGGCGACTATGGTCTATTCGTTCAATCAATCCGTGAACTGGTCGGGCAAGCCGACGGGAAGATCGGGTCCGCCGCGTCGATCGGAGTCGGCGTGCCCGGTATCCGGGATCGCCTGGGTCGATCCTACTCGGTCAACGTGCCGTGCCTCACGGGCAGGAACGTGAAAGAAGATCTCTCGTTGGCGTTGAACAGGACGGTCGAGGTCATCAACGATGGGCGCGCATTTGCCCTGTCCGAAGCGCACGGCGGCGCGGGCCAGGGGCAGGACCCGATGATCGGCGTGATCCTCGGCACCGGTGCGTTCGGCGGGTACTGCATCGGCGGGCGTCTGCAGGGTGGACGGGACGGCGTTGCCGGAGAGTGGGGGCACCTGGCCATCGCCGCCACCGTACGGGACCGCTACGGGTTGCCGTTGCACCGGTGCGGCTGCGGCGCGATGGGTTGCATTGAATCCTACGTGTCGGGTCGGGGGCTATCGCGGATACACGCACATGTGGGCGGATCCGCCTTGTCCGCGCCGCGGCTCGTGGAGCGAATGCGCGCGGGCGATTCATCTTGCCGGCGGGCGTTCGACATCTGGGTCGACTGCGTCGCCAGCTGCTTCGCGCAACTGGTCCTGCACATCAACCCGGAGACGATCGTCGTTGGCGGCGGCCTGTCCCGGATCGGGGAACTCTACTCGGAGCTACCGAAGGCGTTGTCAAGATACCTGTTTGGGCCAATCTCCCCGCCCGGTATCGTGCCGGCCAGGTTCGGCGACGCGAGCGGCGTGCGCGGCGCCGCAATCTTCGCCGCCCAGCGGGGCGGCTGGATCGGATAGTTCTGCGCATCGAATTTATAGAACCGTGCGATTCACCGCGCTGACCAATGCAACCGTGTTCACCGGGAAATCGGTTCACCGGAACAGTACCGTGTTGATCCGGAATGGAATGATCGACGACGTCGTGATCGGAGGTTGTCCCGACATTCAAGGCATGAACGCAATCGATCTACAGGGCCGTCGCCTGGTCCCGGGGTTCATCGACCTTCAGGTCAACGGTGGCGCCGGGGTCCTGTTCAACGATTCCCCCACGGTCGAAGCGCTTCGGGCAATCGGAAAGGCGCACGCGCGATACGGCACGACCGCATTCCTGCCGACGCTGATCAGCGATGAATACGCAGTCATGCGAGCGGCGATTGAAGCGGTTCGACAGGCCAGACTCGAGGGTGTACCGGGAATCCTGGGATTGCACCTGGAAGGCCCCTTCCTGAATCCTGTCCGCCGTGGCGCCCACGACGCGGCCAAAATTCGCAAGATCGACGAAGAAGGTATCGACATCCTCACATCGCTCGGAGGCGATGCGGTGACACTGGTCACGCTGGCGCCGGAACTGACCGCTCCCGATGTCATCGAGCGGCTCCGCTCGGCCGGCGTGATCGTGTTTGCGGGGCATTCCGAGGCGGATTACGAGCAATGCCGCAAGGCGGTGGCGGCGGGGGTGAGTGGCTTTACCCATCTGTTCAATGCCATGCCACCCATAAAGGGCCGTGCGCCCGGCATGGTGGGTGCTGCACTGGACCTGGAGGGCCCCTTCTTCAGCATTATCGCTGACGGACACCACGTGCATCCGGCATCGTTGCGGATGGCGCTTGGCGCGAAGAAACGAGGCGCGGCGGTGCTCGTCACCGATGCGATGCCGACCGTGGGGTCCACGATCAGGAAGTTCAACCTTGGAGGCGAGAGCGTCGAGCTGAAGAATGGCGTGCTCAGAAACGCAAGCGGCTCGCTGGCGGGGTCGCACCTGAACATGTTCGAGGCCGTGAGAAACACCGCCCTCATGACCGGGGTGGACTGGTTTGAGGCGGTGAGAATGGCATCCACCTATCCCGCCCGTGCGCTCGGCGTCGCCGACCGGCGCGGTTACCTCATACCGGGTTATCGTGCAGACTTGGTAGAGTTCGACCAGGCCATGACACTGCATCGAACGTGGATCGGCGGTGTCTAGACATCATGGATCGTGTCCCGGTGGAGTCTTGAGGGCGTAAATCGAGCCTTGCTTTCACAATTACTCAGCGTTAAACACCAGCAGTTCTCATTTTGGCCTGATGTGTCGTTGGAGGCGTTGTATATGACGTTCGGTTGGGTTGAACGGGTCTTGACAGCATAGGGCGTTTGGCCTATGTTGCGGGCCATGGGGAATCCGTGGTTCGGGTCGAAGGCGGCCTCGGGGCTGTGGCAGGCGCTGGTGTCGCCGATGCCGCCGCACGCGGTGTACATCGAGACGCACCTGGGCGGGGGCGCGGTGATGAGGCGCAAGCCGGGGGCGTTGCGCAACATCGGGGTCGACCTGGACGCGCGGGCGTTGTCCTCGTTCGTGTGCGATTATCCGGTGGAACTGGTCCAGGGGGACTGCCACGCGTACCTGGAGGGGTTCCCGTTCGACGGTTCGGAGTTGGTGTACAGCGATCCGCCGTACCTGCACGGCGCGCGCAAGTCCCCGCGCCGCCACCGGCACGACTACGGGGAGGCCGACCACGTGGCGTTGTTGAAGCTGCTCAAGGGGTTGCCGTGCGCGGCGATGGTGTCGGGGTATCCCTCGGCGCTGTACGACGGGTTGCTGGACGGCTGGCGCAGCGTGTCGTTGCAGGCGATGAACCGGGCGGGGGTCGTCACGGAGAAGGTCCGGTTCAACTTCGAGCCGGACCGGGCGCATTGGGCGTCTGTGGCGGGGCGGGACTTCACGCACCGGCAGACGGTCAAGCGCAAGGCGGCGGGTTGGGGGCGGCGCCACCGGGCCATGCCGGCGGCGGAGCGCCTCGCGGTGCTGGCCGCCATCATGGCGGCGGAGGCGCGGCCGTGAGGCGCCTGGAGGGCCATCTGGGCCGGCTCCGGGCGTGCTTCGCCGATCTGCCGGACCCGCGCCGGGGGCGCAACCGCCGTTACGCCATGGCCGACATCGCCATGGCGGCGCTGCCGGTGTTCTTCATGCGGTCCCCGTCGTTCCTGGCGCACCGGCGCGCGCTGGCCGGGGCGCGCGCCCGCTCCAACGCCCACACCCTGTTCGGCCTGGCCCGCATCCCCTGCGACAACCGCATCCGCCAACTGCCCGGCGGCGTGCCCGCGGAACGCTTCGACGGGCAGTTCCACGACATCGTCGAGGACCTGCAAGCGCACGGCGCGCCCGCGCCCATGCGGGTTCATCGCCAAATTGCGCCCTTCGCCTGACCGCGAAACGTCCTACGGCGCACGCTTGCATGGAACTAAATCCAAGCTTCTTATATTTCAATGGGTTACAGAAAGGAAATTTAACATAATACGGACATGGCTCGAATCGCACATGCGCGAATGTTCCTTTCGCGTCAGCGCAGCGGCCCCGCTGTGAAAACTCCTAGGTCGCAGCAGGCGGCGTAGACCGGATAGAACAGCCGATCGGTGGGCGGCAGCTCCCAGAGCCAGGGCAGGACGCGGATGCCCTTGAAGCCGAGTTCCTCGACGCAGCGCCGAAGTTCCGCCACGGCCTTAACCGGCTTGGAAATGTCGACCGATCCGACGCCCACGAGGCGATCGGGAAACTCGCGCACGAACCCCGCGACCTCGTCGTTGGAGATCATCGTGTTGCGCGGCGCGACCCACACCCAGATCAGCGCCTTCGCAACCCCGGCCGCGTCCATCGCGCGGATCGTGTCCGCGACGGGAAGTTCCCCGGTGGGCTCTTCCCCGCGGTTCCAGCGCCTTAGCGTATCAAAGATGGGATCCCGGACAAGCCGGAGCGTGGGGTGCTGCGTCCAAGCGTCAACGATCATGCCAGGATACCGCGCATATCGGTACAACTGTACTGGATGGCGAGCGGTTTTTCGCCCGATCGACCGGTGGCATGGCGCGCGTGGAGACGGCAGTTCAACACCGTTTGCCAGTCATGAAGTCGGCGTGTCGGCGGCTGGTACGCTATTTGCGAGTGCACGTGCCCCAATTGTCGGGGTTTTCTTGACCCAGGAACTAACGCGCACGCAATCCACGATGCTTGAGGTTAGGGCAGGTCAATCCATGATGTCTAGTGCACTGGTTCCGAATCAGAGGAATGGCTTCGGCGTCCGGGCGAACAGTTCGCGCACCAGCGGCTCGTAGTGTTCGAGCGGATGGGTCCTGTAGGCGGGATCGAACGACACCTGGTCCCAGCGGGCGCAGAAATCGACGCATGCGTGATAGTACTTATGGTCGCGGTAGCGGTCCCGGGCGTTGCGGTCCTTGCCGTAGTGCTGCAGCCAGTAGTAACCCTGGAAGAGTCCGTGGTGCCTGACGATCCAGTGATTCTTCTCGCTTACGTAAGGGGCCAGCAGCGCGGCGGCCGCCTCGGAATGATTGCGCGGCGAAATCACGTCGCCGATGTCATGCAGCAGCGCGCAGGCAATGGTTTCATCGTCCGCACCGTCGCGTTCCGCGCGCGTCGCGGTCTGAAGCACATGATCGAGCCGGCTGATCCGATAGGGCGAATCGCCGTCCATGGAACGCAGCCAAGCGAGGACCCGGTCGGCAATCTCGGCCGCGTTCATCGCATCGTGCGCTTCCACCAGATCGTAGTCCTCGCGCGTGCCGTGGTCCATCGCCGTGAAACCCACCACTTGGTTCATGATGCACTCCTCAATCTTCTGCGTCGTCGCCGCCCGGTGCCGGCGGACTGCGGCCCGGGCACCGGGCATGCAGTTCCTCCGTCATCCTATCCGCATCATTGGAACTCAGGGCCTTTGTCAAGCGTATGCGTTTAGTTAACGAAGAGTAACACTGCGGTGCCATTTCGGTTCACAGATGTGCGACACCAGTGCGCCATAAATGGACAGTTTGGCAATCGACATCGAGGCGCTGCACGCGATCGCCAAAGAGATTCGATCAGCGTATTGTCTTGCCGGTGTCTGCTACGCGCCTGAGCGACTCCGTGCCGAACCGGTACCGCGCCTGGAACCGGTAGGCTTCGGTTTCGGTTGCGCAGACGCCGCGCCTCACCAGATCGCGAACCCGCGCCCGCAGCCGCGGAAGGTAGCCAAGGCGCTCTTGGTCGTGTGCATTCAGAGCGGCAATGTCAGTCCAAACACTGTCAATCGTCACGCCCGACGTATCTTGCGGTCGGAACTTCCGCCGCGGAACGCCTCTGGACGTGAAGTAGAAATCTCCCCTGTCGTATATCTCTTGTAACTTGCGTCGCTCCATGCGCCATCCCCAAGGCCCAGGTGTGTAACCCTGAAACTCATAAACCAGATTGGGCCTGTCTCCCTTAGATGCCGACCGAACCAGAGGGCCGCTCATATACCGGCCCTTCTTGTCCATGCTTGAAAACCGCTTCTCTACCTCGGTCGGGCTCAATGGCACATGGGTTGGATGGAACGTGTGCGACCCGCCCATCGCGTAAAACAGCATCGTGTCTGACGATCGACCGAACCTCCTTGCCTTGTGTTGCGATCCTTTGGGGCGGTTGTAGCGTTTCCAAACGATTTCGTATTGGAATTTCGCCCTCCCGAAAATCGCATCCATAAGCAGCTTGAGGTAGTGGCTCGCGGTCGGGTCGCAATGCAGGTGGATACTTCCGCTCGATATTTAGGATGCGGTGCATTTCTAGCAGCCGCACGGCCATGAAGATCAGGTAGGACTGCATGCCCTTCCCGTGCGCCTGGCACGCCGCTTCGATGACGGAGTACGCAGCCGGGTTGCGGTCGGCGAGTTCGCCATGTTCGCACACGTCTACGTCGTCGAGCGTCCACGCATCCCTGAATGACGCACCCGCCGCCTTCGAGCCGATCGGTGCCTCGTAGTGCCGATTCGAGTTGAACGGCGGGTCCAGATAGATCAGGTCAACGCTGGCCGAATTCATCCCACGCATGACGGCAAGGTTGTCGCCCGTCCAAATGGATTCGCTCGCGAAGTTGGCAACGCTATCATAACGGACTGGCGGACTTGCCCTGTTCCAGCTTATCAGATTCGTTGCTCATGAGACTCCCGCACGAACCGCCGCCCGATCCCTGTCCTGCCGTTGCACCTCTCAACGCACAGTCTTGCGTGTCCGCGCAGCCAGTTCACCAGTCTGCTTCGGACTTCGACGTAGTTCACGCCGCAAGCCGATACACCGTCATCGGGTATCGCGCTCGTCCCGAAATATCGCCCGTCGCGGCATGCAAGCGCCAATCTGAAACTAGTGGTTCGGCGGGAACCGCCGCTATGCCCAGGCCCCGAGCATGAGCCCCACAAGGCCGACCGTCGCCGCGATCGTGCCCAGCGAGGACGCCAGCAACGCCTTGTAAAGATCCGCCTTCGTGACCAACTGATCCAGTCCCGGCCGCGCGATACCGTGCAACTGCTTGGCGATGGCCTCGGCCTGCCCGCGCTCAACGCCCGCGGCTTCCAGCTCGTTCGCGGCACTCAATGTATCAATGGGTTCAGCGTTCATGCCCGAAGATTACCACGAAAGCCGCCAGTGGCCGCCACACTCCGATTGCGCTGGCCCCGAAATTTGGAAACGAATCCGCCACCGCTTTAGTGCAGCGCGCAGCAGCGCCCGTAGACTCGTCCCGAACCGCAGGGGCACCGTTCCCCGGCATCGGCGCGAATACCGTGCAGCCTCAGTTCGCCTGGCATCGTCCAGGTGAACGGTTCTTCCCCGCTAGTCGTCCCCGTCCCGTTCTTCCATGTGTTGAGCCACACCACGAAATGCGGAATCAGGTTGTTCGCCAATCGGTCGATGTCCTCCGCGATAGCCTCGGTCAGCCCGGGACCGTCCCCGCCCTGCACCAGCCGGCACAACCCGTACAGCAGGTCCAGCGCCATCGAGGCGTCGGAGGCACCGTTCCTGAGCATCGGCTCCCAGGACTTCGGTCTCAGCCGCATGCCCCGGTCGAACCCCTCCACCCAGCCGTCCCACCAGACCTCCGTGCCGTCCGCGTCCATGTCGAACACCGAGGAATACGTTTCCGGGGCTTCGGCCAGCACGCGGGCGACACGGTTGTAGTGGCCCAGCAGCGCGCGCAGCGTTGCGTCCGCATCGCCCGGATGCTCGAATACCGGTTCCGGTCCCCAGACCTCGGCGAGCCACTCCGAAGGCGGCACGGTTTCCGGGCACACCGCCACCGCCGCCACGAAGCCGTCGAATTCCCCCACCGTCATGCCGCTGCCCATGTTCATGTCCATGAGCGCATCGAGCACACCGGCCAGCCGCGCCAGTTCGTCCCAGGCGTGTATGGTCGCAGCGTCGTTCCCAGCCTCGTGCCCGGCGGGGCGGCTCATGTCTTTTTCGTGTTCTTCACCGCCACGAACCCGGACACGCCCTTGCCGCGTGCGCGCCTGACCGTGTAACCGTAATTGCCCAACCTGAAGCTGCGCTCCCCGGCGTACCCGGCCAGGGCCTCGACGATCTTCTCCGCGACCGGGTCGGCCCTGCGGGCGGCGGACGACTTTTTTTGTTGCGCGAGCCACTTCGAAAAAACCTCCTCGCCGAGCTTGTCGCCGACGGATTTGCGAAGGGCGTTGAGTTTTTTCGCGTGGGCCTTGGTCAGCCCGGATTCGTCGATGGCCATGGGTGTCGATTCTCCTCTTTGCGGCACCGGTGCCGCCGTGCGCCGACATCATACCCGGAATCGTCGCCGCCGGAGCCCTCGCGCCGGCCCGCCGCCGGTTTTCTTATCTCTCCATGAACCCCGCCGCCGGACGAGCCGGGCCGTGTCCGGGACGGCGACCGGTGCCGGAGAGAGGCGCGGGCCTCCGATTCCCATGGCCATCTCACAGGAGACGCCGAGCATGAGTTCAACCACCCGACGCACTGGTCCGGCGGAGACGTATTTGGTCCACTTTTTCGGGGGCGGGCTCGTCGACCAGGGGGAGTGCTACGCCGTGGAGCGGTTCAAGGCCCATGTGGACGGAGACATTCGACGCTGGCCGGCCGGCCGCTCGGAAAGAACGAACGGGCGCGCCCGCCCGGTGCCCGAAATCGCCTCGGTGGACGAGGTCCGGGAGCTGCGCCCGGCCTACAACGAGATCATAGTTTGTACTGGTCTCGGTAGCCGCTCATCGGGCGTCCAATATTGGGGTTCCGCAGCCTGCAGCCTGTGGGGTGAGCGCCGGCAAAGGCGCTGATCGGACATCGCCGCCGGGCCTCGCTCCGGCGCCGGCCGGCCCTCCGTTCTCGTTTATCTGCCCGTACAGGAGCCTTTCGCTGTGCCGTACCGCGATCCCAATACCAGGCGCCGGAAAGACCGCGAGCGCGCGCGCCGGCGAACGGTCACGCGCCGGGCACTCGGATTGTGTTTGAGGTGCGGTCGCCAACCTCCCGAGGCAGACCGGCAACTGTGCGCGGAATGCGGCGAGAAAAGACGGGCCGCCGCCCGCGCCCGCGCCGCCAAACGCCGGACTGCCAGCATCAAGCGCGTGCGCGATCCCGAGGCCCGCAAGGCCGAGTACCGGCGCGCTAGGGAGCGTGCCAAGGAACGGCTCGCGCGCGGGCTTTGCGCCCAGTGCGGTCTCGATCCCCACGAGCCGGGCCGGCGGCTGTGCGGGGCCTGCGGAGAAAAACGCCGGGAGGCCGAGCGCGAGCGATACCGCCGCGCCCGGCTAGCCGGTCTCAAGTACGGTGGGAAACGAGTGGATGCCCGCCGCCGGCAGGGACGCCGGCGCAGCTGCAAGCGGCGACAGGCCCGCTCGCTCGCCGGGCTTTGTTCCCGGTGCGGTCGCAATGCCGCCGTCCAGGGCGGCGCCAGTTGCGAGTCGTGTCTCGAAAAACGCAGGGTGCTGGATCGCGAACAGTACAGATCCCGTCGCGAGGCCGGCTGCTGCGGGCGTTGCGGGGTGTCCACCTTCGACGGCGCGCCGGTCTGCGGCCCCTGCGCGGTGATCGAGGCCCGGCGCCAACCGAAGAAAAATGCCGCGGCGCGTCGGCGATACGCCGAGCGTAGAACACGCTGGATCTGCACCCGGTGCGGGCGAAAGCCCACGTTCGGTGCATCCCGGTGCGAAGAGTGCGCCGCGCTCGAATACGACCGCGCCGGCCACGCGCGCGGCCTGCCGGACTGGGCGCCGGGCTGCACCGTAGTGGACCGCTTCAGCGGGGACGAACTCGGCTCGTGGGACCGATGGGAGGACGCCGTGGCGAGTCTGAGCTTCGCGGGCCTGTCCCTCGATGACGTCGAACTCCTCTACGAGACCTCGCCATTGCACGCGATGACCGGTTGGGGTTGATCCTGCCCCAAGGCGGGTTTTCGTGAAGCGTTGAGCGCAGGAAGGACGAGCGCCTGCGGGCCGGGAGGGAGTCCTGGTCCGCGGGATTCTTCACCCCCGTACGGAGAACTTGGATGCATCACTTTTCACGCACCGTCGCGTATCCCGTGCCGCTCGACTTCAACCTGCCCCGCCGCACCGATTCGGTGGCCGACGCCCTCGGTCCCGACCCGCGGCCCCACCGCCGATCCCTCCCGGCAGCGCCCGACGCCGCGGCGCTGCTCGACCGGATCGGCCTCCCCGCCCACACGGTCAGGGACATCGTCTCGGAGCGGTCGGCGCAGGCGGTCTGAAAGTCAGGGCGAAGCCCTGAGAGAAGTGAATCGGGGAAGGCTCGGGAGAGTCTTCGCCGGTTCGTTCAACCGTTGTCATAAACCAAGACCCAAGGAGATCGAATCATGTTTGGTTTGAACAGAGCAGAAGTCATCGGCCGCCTCGGCACCGACGTCACCCATCAATCGGGTCGCCAGACCATTTGTCCTGCAGTCTTTCAGGCCATAAAATACTAATATAATCATTAGGTTATACTATTTCTCCCGCCTCCAACGACTGACCGCCTTTTCTCCGAATCAACACCCTGACAACACCGCGGCGCGAGCGGCGACAAGGCCATTGATCGGCCCGTTTTCGTGTGCCATGTTCGATCGATGCAGGCACCCGGAACACCGCCCTCAACGGCCTCATTCCATCTCCGCGAATACCCCGCCCGCCGCCATTGCAGCGCCCGCCGCAGCGATGACATTCAATGCGGCGGGCCTGCCCAGCACGGTGATCGCTGCGCTCACGAAAAGACACACCGCGGAGACGAAGCACATCGCACCGACCCACGCCACCGGACGCCGGCGAAAAACCAGCAGCCACCAGCCTGCGGCGCCCAGCGCCACGCCAAGCACCGGGTTCGGCACCGCGTCCATCATGGTGTGCCCCCTATCCTGAGTCGAGACCGTTTGTATCGCCGTGCCCCGGCGGCTTCATCCGCGTACAGCGCAAGCCGGACTCCTGACCGGGACGCGGGCACGGGCCTCGCCAGGCCCGCCCGACGATCAGTGAAGCAGACCGTTGATCGTGAACGATCCGTCGAACACCGGGTATGCGCCCACCGCCAGGCACGGCGCGCCGGTGAGGACCTGCCCGAACCGGCGCTCGTGCACGAGCAACACGCCCAGCACCGCCACGGCGATGCCCAGGATGACATTGAACATCACGCCCATGGTCCGCCCCGTCCGCACAAAACGCGCCGCAGCCTACCCTGTGGCGCAACGACGGCGCAACCCGCCGCGGCGTGCCACCATCGGAGCCTCGACCGTATCGGCCCGCACGTTCACCGGTCCAGTCCTGCGATCATCATCGCTCCGCCGATCGCAAGCCCCGCGCCCGCGACGACGATCATCAGGCCCATCAACCTGTTCTTCCACCCCCCGACGAAGAGCAGCCTGAATCCCAGGAAGCACAACCCGGCCCCGAGCGTTAGGTTCAATGCGGCGAACACGACCACGCCCAAGGCGGCCCTTTTCATCGAAGTGCTTCAGACGATTTCGTTACCTCTACCATCCGCTCCGACTGCTACCGGCTGGAGCGACAATTGCCGGGCGGGATTTGCACCCGCTAAGGAATGGTGCCTTACCACGGCACACTGGAGATCGAGCTGGACAGGTGAATGCTCCCAAGGCCCGCACGCGGCACTGGCGCCCGCATCAAGATGTCCGGTCATTCCTCGATTTCGCCGATATCGGCCGAAAATCGGCCCCAATGCCGGTTTCCGACGTCGGAATGCCGCCCGACAATGCGCTTGAGCACGATCGGGCAGGGCCATTCCCCATTCAGGGTATTGTCGGCGCCGTCACCGGCCAGAGTCCGGCTGGCGCCCTCGCCCAGCGATTGCGGCCGGAGGCATCGTGACATTTCGGCGCTCACCGTAGTATCTTGACCTGCAATGAAAACGGATTGGAGAAACCTCCTCATCGGCGGCCTTGCCGGCGCAGTGCTCTGGAGCCTCTGGGAACAAGCGAGAATGTATTTCCCGCCGCCGCAACCGGAGCCGGCCGTTGGCTTTCCTCAATTGCCGGATGTGCCCATTGCCGAGGTTTTTTCTGACCGAGCCGTCCTGCGCAGCGCGGGCCCGGAGCGCCCGCCGGCCCCTTTCTACGATTCCACGGTTCGGGGCGAGGAAATCCCGGACGGCACCCGCACCGGTGCTGTGCTCGCCCTGTTCGACCTCATGGGCTGCACGACTCATTGGGAACTCTATTTCAACGGGGAACTAGCTCAGGAATGCTACGCGCGCCGGGACGGCTCATACCTGACCCTGTTCGTTCATTATCGGTACATTTCGCACCTGGGCCGCACCGACATCACGGCGAACGATAACCGCACCGGAGAAATCGTGACGCCCGGGCAAGCGCTTCAGATCATGCAACGGGACTTCGAGGCTGCGTACAGCGCGTCCGAAAGAGCATCGATAGAACAGCGATGGAAGGTACGGCATCCGGAGCTGGCGGGATTTCTTGAAAGCGCGGAACGGCCCCTTGCCGAATAGGCACCGGGAGCGGCGGACCCGGTGCAGCCGCGCGCCGTTGCACGTTCAACAACCTTCGATCTTCATCTGCTGCCGAGTCCAATCCAATACCGACATGAACCTGAACGGAGAGGTTGACTTGAACCGCAGGCGGCGTCGGGACCGGTATTGAAAGTACCTCTATCCCGGGGCACCGACGACGTTGATACAAGCCCTGGCCCAGGGCATGGAGAAGGCTGGCGATGGCTTGGCGGGCGATTGACAAGGCCGCGCCTTGAGATTGACAGGGGCCGCGCTTTGCGGTGAATATACGGGCATCCGCAATAAGCGGAAAGGGATGACGCGAGGCGGGGGGATCGAGCATGAAGGTCAACGAGTCCGTGACAATCCCGGCTTGGAATTCGGTTATAATTGCCGAGCCGAGCCGAGCCGAGCCGAGCCGAGCCGAGCCGAGCCGAGCCGAGCCGAGCCGAGCCGAGCCGAGCCGAGCCGAGCCGAGCCGAGCCGAGCCGAGCCGAGCCGAGCCGAGCCGAGCCGAGCCGAGCCGAGCCGAGCCGAGCCGAGCCGAGCCGGCAGCCGGCATTCCAGTCCGAGGCCTGACCCCGTGGCCCGGTCCGCCAGCCGGGGCCGCCGCGCCCGCGCCGCAGCCGCCCCGCCGTGGCGGACGGGGCCGCGGAGGGCGAGGAGACCGCGTCCTTCCTGCTGAGCGCCCCCGCCGCCGGCGCGGACCCGCCCTACGAAGTGCCCAACGCGGGCAGCGAGACGACGGTGACCATCTCCGACCCCCGCCCCCCGGCCGTCCCCGCGGTGCGGCTGTCGGCCTCCCCGGCCACGGTGGCGGAGGGCTCCCCGGTGACGGTGACCGCGACGCTGTCCGAGGCGCTGGCGGCCGAAGTGACGATTCCGGTGACGCTGACCGCGGGCACGGCGGAGCCCGGCGACTTCGGCGCGCTCGCCTCCATCCGCATCCCGGCCGGGTCCGCCTCCGGCACGGGCACGGTCACGACGGCGCACGACGGCGACGACGAGGACGAGACCTTCACGGTGGCGCTGGGTTCGCTGCCCTCCACGGTGTCGGCGGGCACGCCCGCCTCGGTGACGGTGACCATCGCCGACGGCGACGCCGACGACGGCGACGACCCGGCCGGGTCCACTGTCGGCGCGGCCGAGGTCGCGACGGCGCGCGACGGGGACGCCGAGGACGAGACCTTCACGGTGGAGATGGCGCTGGAATCGCTTCCGCGGGAGGTGAGGGCGCACGCCCGGCATTGGGTGGTGGTGACCATCGCGGACTCCACGGCCCGCGAACCCGGCGGCACGGACCCCGGCGGCACGGACCCCGGCGGAGGCGGCATCGACATCGATCCGCCCGACACCGGGGCGAGCGCCACGCCGGTCGTCGGCCGGCGCGCGCGCGCCATCGATTCGCCGTACTGCTTCGTTCCCGAGTCCGCCGAACTGGACGCCCTCGGCGAGAGCACGCACCTGGCCTACCGGCTCGACGGCGGGAAGGATTTCGACCTGTGCCTGTGGGACGCGGACGAAAACTGGCAGGACGCCCCCGCCTACGCCTCCTGCCGCGGCGCGGGCGGGGCGTTCCCCAGGCGCTCAACCCCCGAAGTCGGCGCCGGACCCGCCGGCGGCGCCGCCCCCATCGAACCCGCCGGCGAAAAAGCGCTGTCCGCCGAGCGCGCGGCGGGGCTGATGGCCTGCGTCGTGCCCACCGGAGAAGAGGGCGGCGATTGGCTGCTGCGCATCGCGCCCGACAACCCCGAGACGGAGAACCCCGCCCCGGAGAACCCCGCCCCGGAGAACCCCGAATGAACGCCGCGAACCGCATCCCCGGCGCCGCGAGCGGCTTGATCCACGGCCGGGTCCACCCGGACGCCGGCCTCGAGTACGCCGGGTACGAGCACCCGGGCCCCCACGGCCGGCGCCGCCAACGGGCACGCGGAGCAGTTCGCCCGCGACTCATCGCCTCGGACGCTCCGCCCCGACCGGCCCCCGTGTCCTTGCCTTCGCCGCGGGCGAATTCGAACCGGCCGCCCGGGAGCGAAACGGCGGGGCGTTGGCCGGGGCAGGGGCTTGAAATTCGCATTGCGGGGCAGGCGGATTCCGTTATAATGCCAAGCCGCATTGATTGCCAGTGTCTCGAGGGGCAGGTCATGACATCGACGTTCGTTCCGTTGCAGGGGTTGACAGGCGCGGCGCGCCGGCGCGATAATTCGGCCCATCGGCCCATCGGCCCATCGGCCCATCGGCCCATCGGCCCATCGGCCCATCGGCCCATCGGCCCATCGGCCCATCGGCCCATCGGCCCATCGGGCAGCGACATGAGTTGCGCCCGGCGGGAGGCTGGCCCGCCTGAACCGGCCGCCGCCCATCGAGGGCGCGCACGCAACCCCCTCTCACATCTCACCCTACGGACCGGATCGTCCGGCGGCCATGGCGCCGCTCCGGCGGTCTCGCGCCGGGCCGGGTCCCCGTGGCGCCGCCCCGCGCTGCTCCCCGTCCTCGCGCTGCTGCTCGGCGCGCTCGGCCTGTTCGCGGCCGCGCCCGCCCAGGCGCAGTCCCAGATCTGGTCGGCGACGCTGACAGTCGAAGATATCGATGACGACGGGGCGTATCTCGGCTGCGATAACTCTGGCTGCCCCTCGGCGCTCACGGACGATGAACTCGAGCACAACGGTGAGAGATATACCGTCGAAAACCTTTATTACAACAATGGTAGGGTATCGTTGAAGTTGGGCGGGGTACAACCGGACGCGGTTACACCGGCCCCGAACCCAGGTTCGAAGTTTGCCGGGATGGTGTTGCATCTCGGCAATACGCGGCTGACCGTTGGTACATTTTCCTTGACCGGTTGGCACAACTGGAATGTCAACCCGCAATGGACCGAGAACCAGCAGGTCGCGGTGAGGCTGGCGCATGCCTCGCTGGGCCGCGCCGGCAGCATGTCCGTCGACGGGTTCCACCCGATGGGACCCGGACGCATGAAGATCGCCGAGGGCGCATCGATCACCTACGGCATCGTGATCCACCAGCCGCCCACCGCGGATCTGACCATCACGCCGCGACACCACAACGTCCGACCGGACGGCAGCGACTACCCCAACGTCGACAACAGCCTGCTCACGATCCACAACGCGGTCACCTGGAAAGCCGCCCCGCACCCCAACTACCTGAGCGGGGACTGGCAGCAGGCCAAATCGGTCGGGCTCACCGCGGTGGACGACAACGAGTGCAAGTCGCCGCCCGGCACCCGGTACTGGATCAGGCATTACGGCAGCGGCGGCGGTCCCGACTGGGGAGGCTGGGACCGGCAGGACCGGCACCATGGCCTGGTGATCTCGATCGAAATCATCGACGACGACTGCAAATATCTGGCCGCTTCCCCGGGCCAGGTGTCGGTGGAGGAGGGCGCCAGCGCGACCTACACCGTCCGCCTGAAGGAGCCGCTCGGGGACGCCGCGTACATTTCCCCGCGCGTCAGCGTCCCCGGCGACAGCGACCCCGGCGCGATCGCGGTCTCTCCCGGGCGGATCCGGGTCGAGGCGGGAGACACGGGCCCGATAACGTTCACGGTCAGCGCCGGAAGGGACGCGGACTCCCGCAACGAGGTCCTGCACGTCGACCACGGCGTCGACTCGCCGGAGGTCCCGGCGGATTACCTGGGCGCCCGGGTGACCGTCATTGTCATTGACGAGCAGAACGCGGCGAGGACGCAGGAGCGCGACGCGCAGACCGTGACCGGGCTCGCGCTCGCGGCCGGTTCGGGGGCGGTGGCGCTGAGCCCGGCCTTCTCGACGGATGTGCTGTCGTACCGGGCGTCGGTGCCGGCGGGGACGGCGCGCGTGACGCTGGCGCCGCGCTGGGACGGCGGGGCGAGCGTGTTCGCGGGCTCGCGCCGGGGCGGGACGACCTTCACGCGCCCGGTGCGGGTGCGGCCCTCGGGCACGGCGGTGGAGCTGGCGCTGGCGCCGGACGGCGGCGCGACCGAGCTGTGGGTGATGGCGGGCGGCACGACGACCTACCGCATCGAGGTGGCCGGGGCGCCGGCCGCGGCCGCGGCGCCGGCGGCGGCGGGGACGCCCGAAGAGGGGACCCCGCCGGGTTCCGGCGAGGAGGGGCGGCGCGGCCCGCCGACGGCATCGGACGGGGAGGACGCTGCGCCCGGGGAGCATGGCGGCGGCGTCCCGCCGGGCCATGGCGGGGCGCCGGCGGCGGTCCCGGGCGTCCCGGGCCCGGCCGCGGAACCGGGCCGGGGAAACCGCCGCGCCCAGCCGCCGGTGATCGGCCGGCGCGCGCGCGCCATCGGTTCGCCGTACTGTTTCGTGCCCGGGGCCGCCGAGCTGGGCGCGCTCGGCGAGAGCGCGCGCCTGGCCTACCGGCTCGACAGCGCGCGGGACTTCGACCTGTGCCTGTGGGCGCCGGACCCGAACTGGAGGGACGCCCCGGCCTACGCCTCCTGCCGCGGCGCGGGCGGCGCGCTGCCCGAACACGCGAGCCTGGTCCGGGGCGCCGGCCGGGAGGAGATTTCCGTGGAACGCGCGCCCGGGCTGATGGCCTGCGTCGTTCCCGCCGGAACGGCCGCCGGAGGCGGCGCCTGGCGACTGCGCATCGCGCCCGACAACCCCGACAACCCCGACAACACCGGGACGGAGGACTCCGAATGACCGCCATGAACCGCACCATCGCCATGAACCGCGCCGCCGCCGGCATCGCGGCCGCGCCCATCCTCATCCTCGGCTCCCCGGCCTTCGGCCAGTCCGGCGTGGAGGCGGCGGAACCGGAGGCTCCGGTGGAGGCCTTCGCGGGCCGCGAACTCGCCGGCTACGGCTACGGCGAGCACTTCTGCTGGGCGCTCGCCGACACCGCCCACGCGCGGGCCGAAGCCCTCGCCGCCGCCACGGGCGACATGCAAACGCCGGTCTACACCTTCGAGCTGCACACCGGGCAACGCTGGGACATGTGCCTGTGGGACGCGGACGGGGACTGGGAAGGGGGATGGAAATACCGCAACTGCGGTTTCGCCCGGGACGGCGGCGCCGCGGACGGCTTCATCCACCACGGCAGGGCCCACCCGGACGCCGGCCACGAGTACGCCGAGTACGAGCACCCGGGCCCCTACGACGGCGGCCCGCAGGACGAGACGATCGTCTACGCCGGGCCCATCGCCGGCCGGATGATCTGCGCCGATGCGAGGGAGCCCTACGTTCCCGCCCGCGCCGACCTGCTGCTCTTCGAGGGCGACACCCGCCCGGACGGGGCGGACGGCGGCGAAACCGGGTAGCGCGCCCGCCGGATCGCCGGGACCTGAACGTTTGCGTCACGGTGTTCCGCGCCGATTCACGCCAACAGAGCTTCGCTTGGCCGGAATACACGCCCCGCGACAATGCAGTACCGGTACCGTGACCGCGTGTCTGGCGCATCTTCTTGCTCGACAACGATGGCTTTGCCGGCAATTGTCGCGCCCGATGAGCCTTCTCGACAGCGCCAACCCCCTCGGTCTCGAGCCAGCCGTATCCCGTTCGCCCGCTTTGCCTGCCGACTGCCAGGCCGTTGCGAATCCGCTCTTCGATTGAACCGCTGGCTTACCTTCGCCGCTTTCCACATCCCATATGCAGTCCCCGGCGGTCTCGTACCAATTGCCCGCCGACGCCATCCTGCGATTCGGTGTTTCCCGTACCCGTACGTATCTTCACGGCCACGTTGAATTCAGCCTCCCGTGCTGTCGCCGTGGTCATGCTCGGACAGGCATCCATGCAGTCCCGGAACGACGAATTTCCCTGAGTGCCTACGACTTCGAACCGCTCATACGCCGCCCGGGCTTTGCCCTGCAGGCAACCCCCGTGAGCCTGTCAGCAGCGGATCGTTGGAAACGTCATTTCAGTCAACGTCCTGCGGACGTCAAGAGCTACACACCGGACGCACCTCCGATGCCCGATGCATTTCGACCGCGCCCGGACTACCCCTGATTGCGCTGGAGCCAACATTTGACGTGTCCTGTACGACAAACCGGCGTCCATTGCCTAAAAAACCGTAGCGGATCGAGCGTGTTCTCCACAGCATCGCCATCGAATGCATCGAATTGACGGGACTTGTACCAAGGCGCGATGCTCTGGAGCATCGGGCCAATTGTCGAGCGATTCTTCAGGGGTCCGTGGAAACTCCCTAACGATGCTCCTGAGCATCGCTCCGATACCCCCATTGAGGCGCTCAACATCGCCGTCATCGACGTACCCACGCTGCGGCTGGATCATCGCGCCGACCGCCAACGGCTGCTTAACACCGTGAAGCGCGTGCGCCCCCGCCTCCTGGTGCTCGACCCGCTGGTGCGGCTGCACGGCGTGGATGAGAACGCCGTCGGGGAAATCGCCCCGATCCTCGGGTTTCTGCGCGAGATCCAGCGCCGCCTCCACACCGCCGAGCACCGTGCGGCACCCGGGCGCAACCACGGTCGTGGCCGCCCTGCGCACGCTGTGCCGCGGAGGCCGCGTCGAACGGGCCCGCCAGGGCGGATACCGCCTCGCCGGCGACGCTCGCCGCGAACCGTTTCCCAAACCCGTTTCCCGCTCCAACCCCAAGGCAGGGTGGGAAACGGGAACGGGAAACACGCCTCGCCAGGGCCCGGGCGAAATCCCAGCGAGAACGGTATCGCCGACGCTGGACGTCGACCGCGAGCCTGGCCCGGGCGATTGAAGATATTGTCGAGAGACCCATCGAATCACCAGCCCCGAAGCGCGAACCGCAGATGGAGATGGAGCTTGAATCATAGTAGCCATTCGACGATGACCTCAGATTGCCGAAGTGTCATGATCTGTGATCGGGTGCACATTTTGCTGTGTAACTAACCCCATTGTTTGCTGGCGTCAAGCCGAGCGATTGCGCTGGACCATGAGCTTCTCGTAGTCGGTTTCCGGGTCGCGGTAGGGTTGGCCGGTGCGGAGCATGCGGTAGAGGGTGCGCAGGAGCTTGTGGGCGGTGGCCACGGTGGCGCGTTTGCAGCCTCGGCGAACGGTGAGCGCCCTGTGGTATCCGTTGAACTGGCAGTGCTTGGTGCGGGCGGCGCCCTGGGCGCATTCGACCAGCACGGCGCGCAGGACCGTGTTGCCCTTGCGGGCCCGGCCCGGGCGGCGTTTGCCGGCGCTTTCGTTGTTGCCGGGGCAAAGCCCCGCCCAGGCCGCGCAGTGGCGCGCGGTGGGGAACACGCCGATGTCCGGGCCGAGTTCGATGAGGATGGCGCAGGCGGAGGCCTCGTCGGTCCCCGGCACGGTGCGCAGCAGGTCGATCCGGGCGCGGTGCGGCGCCAGGCCGCGGCCGATGGCCCCGTCGTAGGCCGCGATGCGTTCGCCGGCCTGGCGGAAGGCGTCGAGCTGATCCTTCAGGATGAACCGGGCCGAGTCCCCGAGCGCGGCGGATAGCGCGTCGCACAGTTGCGCGGCGCGGGGCCGGACATGGCGCGACAGCGAGGCGAGGATGTCCTCGCGCGGGCGCGCCTCGGCCAAGCCTTGGAGGATGCGCCGCCCGTTGACCCCGAACAGGTCGCTGAGCACGCCGCCGACGCGCACCCCGGCGCCGTCGAGGACCTGGTGCACGCGGGTGCGCAGGGTGGAACGCAATTGAACGACCTTGCGCCGCTGGCGCGACAGCTTGCGCAAGTCGCGGAAGTCCATCGGCGGCACGAAGCTCGGCCGGCACAGGCCGAACTGGCAGATGCGCGCCAGCCACACGCTGTCGGCCACGTCGGTCTTGCGGCCCTTGATCTGCTTCACGTGCTGGGCGTGCACCACCATCGGCTCGATGCCGGCCGAGTCCAGCGCGTCGAACACGGCCTCCCAGTACACGCCGGTGGCTTCCATCACCGCCGCCTCGACCCGGTGCTCCAGCAACCACCGCGTCAGCGCCCCGAGGCCGCTGGGCAGGGCGCCGGACACCTCCGTGAGGGTCTCCGCGTCGCGCCCGGGCCGCGCCAGGCGGACCGTGGCGGTGACCTGCATCTTGTGCACATCCAGCCCCGCGGCACGGGCATGGATGACGTTCAGGGCGTCGGGTTGCATAATAGACATTGGCGTTCCTCCTCTGTTTGATGACAATCGGCGGGAACGGGGACCGACGGACAGCCGGCTCGCACCCCAAGGGATGCGGCTCATTTTGCTGTGCGTTCTCGGTTTCGGGACCGGAGACAAGGCGGGGCTCGAAGCCGTCGGCCGGGCACAGTTTGGAATCGGGCTCGAAAGGCGCCACAAAATAAACGTCCTCTGTCCCGCTCCCGCGCCACCGGCATTGTGCCGGATGGAACGCCATCCGGCCCCGGGAGCCGGCCCAACGCCGGCTCCCCGGGGCCCTCGGCCTCAGTTACATCGCGGCGGGGTGTTCAGACGCCTCGAACATGAGAGTTTGGAGTCTGTGTCGCGATTCGTTAGCACGGGTAGCGACGGCATTCGCCGCGGCGCGGCGTGGAGTAGCCAACATCACGAACAATTCGGTCTACGGCCTGTGCGCATTTGCAGTCGCTACGAGCGCAAGAGCTTCCAAGAATCAGAATTGCTGGCAGCGGATTCTAAATTTTTCGAACTGTTGTTCCGATATCGGATGAATTGTTTTAAGCAAACTGCCCATCCCAAGCGTGCTGACAAACACTTCCTTGGGAATGTCTATCTCCATGTTCTTTAGAACAGCCGCACGCTTCAGGTGCCACCATTTGCTTTCAAAATCATCGTAGGCGCGACCATTGACAATGGCCAGTCCATTAAGGTGGACATCGCGTCGTTGATTGGGGGGGTAACCATTGCACACAATTACCATGTCCCCTCGCGAGAATTCTCCGGAAAACGTGTAAAGCATCGATGCCGCATGACTGGCGGAACGGTTTTCCTCCTCAAACCACTGGATGGCGGCATCGTGAAGAACTTCGTACGTGTATTCGTGTGGTTCAAGCCCTAGTACTCCGTCAACAAGATAATTACGGATAATTGAAATTCGCCACAGCAGATAACATGCATCGAATGTGGCAGGTTGTATCCGAAAATATCAGGTGGAAGGTGTACTAGGTGCGGATTGAATGATGGATAGCCATTTCAGCCAAAGTTACTGCTGAGGAAAACCACTCCGACATTTGCAGAGACGAACAACATGCGTCCGACCTTACGGGCCGTGCCGGGAGTTTCAGGCGATGTTAGGGGGGAGGGGTGGGCTTGTCCCGCTTCCGTAGACGGTTCAGGACGGGTTGTGGCATCCGAGGGTTTCCTCGACGGTGGGACTTTCCTCGGCCCTCGACGCCTGAGACCGGCAACTATCGTGACTGAGACCCTGTCTCTTCCCAGTCGCCCGCTACCCACTCGTATAGCACCGGCGCCTCCGGATTGCTCTTCCACTCTGCCGGGTGCGCCACGAAAGCGAAGAATACGTTTCCGCCGCACCGACGCGCGATCCTTGCACACAGATTCAGCAGATCCCGTTCTCCTTTCCGTGACGAGCGATGCGAGGCAATGAACAGCTTGTTTTCCGCCGAACCGACGACCAGCTTACTCATGTCCACGACGACGGCCCGGGAATTCTTGCGGTTAAATTCGGACTCGACCTGCCAGTGACACTGGTCGATAAAGTCCAGTGGATTTGATCGCCGCTGCAACGATTCCACCTGCGACACGCTGCAGACCATCACGTCGAACAGGAATTCGTTGATGCCGAATTGCTCCCGATTACGTTTGTTGCGCAGCCAGAAGACGCGATGAATTTCCTCATCGTGATATTCACTCTGAAATTCCTCGGCCAATGCGCTGACCCATTCCTGGGAGCGCTGCCTGTTTGTATTGTTTTCAGGCGTGCGTATTGCTCGCTGCCAAGCTTTATTGATGACCTCCAACAGGTTACTCCGATGAACCGGCACGACTACCTCCTTACTCCCGTATTCCAAGAAAAACGTCACGTCGCAGGTTATCCTCGATCACAGTGCCGCTCAAGCGATTGACGGAAGTAAATTAATGCGAGATACACGAGCAGCGAAGGCCCGACCGACGGGCTTGAGTTGGTGCGGGAGCGGCGAAGAAACGACCAAAGGCAGCCACTTCCTTCTCTATCGCGACCGGTTGGCCAAGGCTACGCAATGACGGGTCGAGTATCGCGAACGATCCTGTGTCTCGTCTTTCTGCTCGCGGCTGACAGAGCGTCGGCCCAAGAAAACGTTTGCGACGGCACAGCAATGTCCATCGACACATCCATTATCGACGCCTTCGACACCGAGGTCGTCTTCTTCGGCGAGCTGCACGGCAACAACGAAACGCCCGCGGCATTCCTGGCGGCGATCTGTCAGTACTTGGAACACAAGGACGGCGACGTTCGCGTTGCGCTCGAGTTTGGGACCGACATCCATTCGAGCCTGGACCGGTTCATGGAATCCGACGGCGGCAGCGAGGCCGTTCAGGAGTTTCTACGTCACCCGTTCTGGCAACGGGGTCTCAACTTGCCGGACGGCCAGCGGGGGCTCGGCTTGCCGGACGGCCGTTCCAGCGTCGCCATGCTGAATCTGGTCGAGGCGCTCCGTGAACTGCGTGCTTCGACGGCGAGGTTGGTTTCGGTGAGCCCTATCGTGGGTCGGTGGACAGATCGGCAAGTCCCGTATTTCGGCACGTCGGCAGACGCCGTCATGGCCGCCAACATCACCCATCTATCGCAGGAATCCGCCGATGACGTGGTATTCGTCCTGGTCGGTAACGTCCATGCGCGGCTCACCCCACCCGAGTCGATGACTCATTTGACTCCAGCCGCCTCGCTTGTCGAAGGCGATGTGGTGAGCGTGCTCATCCTGCCGGAATCCGGAGAAAGCTGGTATTGCCAAGGCGCTTGCCAGTCGTGGCCGGTTTTGGAAGTAACCGACTTGCCAGCCTACGAGAGCCGCATAAGGACCGAGGGATTGTACGACTACGTGTTGCCGATTGGCCGCGTGAGCAGTTCGCCGCCTGCTGTTGGCATGGAAAGCGGAGCGCCATGACCGGCGGCGTTCTCACGGAACGCGAGAAAACCTTCCACCGATCACGCGATCATGCCTCCGAGCATAAGGCGCGCGTGCATCCTTACGTATCTGTGTGTCAACTGCGGTTCGTTCAAGAACTCGATGCCATTTTCCTTGGTTGCTACCGCAATATGGGTTCGGCCGCCAACGGTTGGCATGCCGTGTCCGAATCGTGCTTTACCCGCGTAGTCAACCTGTGCTCGCTTGCATGCCAGTTGCGAGTTCAGTCATCGCCCGAACCCACACAGTCGAACGTGACGCTGTAGCGGTCGCTTTGCTCGAAAAGCGAGGTTCGGGCTTGCGAGTAAGGCCGCATCAGAGCGTCCTCGTACCCCATGACCCTACAGAGCGACAGCGCATCGGCGGCGGCACGTGGGCCATATGGTATGCAACGCGGACCTGTAGGGCGTTCCCGACAAACCATCGTCACGGTACCGGCGTCATCGTTCCGCTCCGGCGTCCACGGCGCGGTCGGCACTGTTGGAAGGGGTGGCCAGGTCGAAACCGGGGGCATGGACCGCGTAGCGGTGCATCCGGCGAGCAGGAATCCGATCAGGATCGTGGCCGCGAGTGGCATGAGGCGTGCTGTCGCTGAAGACGCGCAGTGTTGTTCAGATTGAACCGTCGGATATCCCCGCAGCTTTCCAGGACCAATTCGTATCCGGATTTCTTCGGCACACGGATTGGCGGGGACACCGTGGAGAGCCAACTTCCTACTCCGCATCAGGGAACGCTACCGCTTTCGAAACGAACTGTCCACGACCGTGCGAGATTGAGCGGCGGCACCTGATCACTCAATGTCAGACCCGATCACCGGATAGCACGGGTCTCCCCAATCCTCGTCGGGATTGTCCATCAGCAAGTGGATCACGAGCGGCACCAAGTCGTTGAGAATTGCCGTACCGTACCGTATCTGGTCCCGGTTCACGCTGCCCAGCGCAGTCGCCCCGTTCGCCTTAAATTTTCCGGACTGGCCTTCGTCCCGGAAGAGTCATCGTCTCAGCTCTCGATATCATCGAGATTAACCAATGCCGGCATCCGGTTCGTAGAGTTGCGGATCAAATGGCTCGAAATCTCCGGCCTCGGCTTCGCGCATGGCTTGCTCCAGAATCGCTTTCAGCGCATAGAATTGGCACGCACTGTCGCGTTCCATGAGCATTCGAACCTCCGCTCGAACCACTTCGCTCACTCGCGTCCCTCCCCGCGCCCACTTATGGTTGTCGGACCATCCATGCCCATCGGCGGAGCCATCTGCGCTTGGGTGAGTTCGATCCCCTGACCAACATCACGCGGGTACGAGAACACGTGAACGGTCGCCGGACCCTTGCCCTTGGCGTGCGCCAGCGCTTCGTTCAGAGACTGAATCAGTTCTTCGCCAAACTTGCTCATGACATTCCCCTTTGCGCCAACCCGCTTCGGAGCGTACGGCGGGACAATGGTGCGTGATAGGGACATCCATTACGATCCACCGGTTCGCGTGCTGCCCATCAAGGCGCACCTGACCCTACAGCAATCGATAATCACGCACAATCGGTATGGTGTTTTCGAGGATGATGAGATGAGGATTGCGACTTGGTGCATCGACGGCATTCGAGGTCGCCTGGAAGTTTTGCGTCATTGGCTTCAGCGGCGACAGCCCGATGTCGTGGCCCTTCAAAAGATTCGCGCCTCGGAAGAACAGTTTCCGACGGATGAGCTACTTGGTGCCGGTTACCGCTCCGGTCATCGCGGACCTTATGGACCCAGCGTGAGCCATGAGCAGGCCGCGCTCAAGCGCCGCCAACTGAAGGCGGTCCTCGGAGGATCAACAAACGACCGTTCCGAAGCTACCTTCTCCTGCTATGCGAACGCCGCAATTTACCGGACGGCTGCGTGAATGGTTGAGGTGGCGAAATGTTGGAGAGTTGAATCTCCATGGCTTCTTCCGACACGCGGACGCGGCTTGCCGATTCTGCCGGTGTGACGCCGGGGTCCCTTCGGCAAATGGCGTGGATCAACTTCTCGGGCATGAGGAGATTGGCGGCGCGTTCCGCCGTCTCCCTGCCGGACACTTGACTAAGCGCGCGCGGCCACTGAGGATAACTTCAGCAACACCGATCCGGTTGTCGGCAAAACTGGGGGCGACATGGATTCCCTGTGGGACGACATGGAAAAGGGCGAGGATGCTTTTCTCGGTCGCGCGACTATTGGCCAGGTTCTGCGAAACAATCCAGACAAGTGAACATTCGTCATCTCAAGTACATCGCATTGCTGCAGGCATCGTTTCTTGCATGTTTTTCAGTTGCGGCAGATACGATGGATGCCGCTGAGATGGCCTACGAATCCGAAGACTTTGCGCGGGCACTCGAAATTCTCCTGCCCCTGGCAGAGGCGGGCATCGCCGATGCGCGATTTTTGCTCGGGCTGATGCACGCTAACGGTCAGGGAGTCGAGCAGAATTTTTACAGGGCCGGGAAATTGTACCGGGCTGCAGGGGACCAGGGCCATGCCGGCGCACAGGTCAACCTTGGTTCATTGTTCGAGAATTGCTACGGTAACGGTCCGTGCAATTCTGAAGAGGCAGCAAACTGGTATCGCCGCGCCGCCGATCAGGGCGACGCCATTGCGCAATACAATCTCGGCGTCATGTACGGCATCGGTGTTGGTGTCGTCGAAGATGAGTGGACGTCAAGAAGGCTGTTTCGAAAAGCAGCCGAGCAAGGATACGCACCGGCGCAATACAACCTTGCGGTAACTTACGAGCGTGGGATGGGCGGGCCGGTCGATCCTGTTGCAGCGTTTGCCTGGTACGATCTGGCAGCGGACCGCGGCTATGAAGCTGGCGACAGTGGCCGTAGTAAAGTCGCCGCTGGACTGAGCGCCGAGGACCTCGAGAAAGCCACCAGGCTCAGCGCGCTACTGAAGGATTCCTACTGAAGTAGCCGATTGCCGCGCTACATCGTTTCGGCCAGCACCTTCAGGGCGAAAATCGTACCCGTATGGGTCAGAAAATTCGCTGTCGAGACTTTGTTTCGCAGCGAATTCGTAAACCACTTTCCATCGGCCTGCTGATTTTTCCTGAGCCAATCCAGCCCCTTCTGAATCTGCAGATCTGATTCGGGAACTCCGGCCTGTAGCAACACGTACATCACGAATCCCGTGCCGTAACCGTCTCCGTTCGGAGCAACCATCACGGGTGGATAGTCACGCTCAACGATTTCCGGATCGAGCATGCCGATGTCACCGGATTCCGGTGCCCTTTGTCGCCAGCGCCCGAGATCACCGGACGCCCAGCCACCGCTCTCCTTTTGCAGCGCCAGTAATTCATCGATCCATATTCGGCGCACGTCTGCCGAAAACAGCTCTTCGTAGTACTTGCCGGCCCACAACATCATCGCTCGGTGATGTACCTCCTCGGGCTGGTTGTTACGCAGATAGTCGAGCAGGCGTTGGACCCCCGTGCGCGCCGGCTCGATGCTGGTATAACTCTTCGGCGCCATGCCCATCGCAATGGCCATCAGCGTCACGCCGTAGTGGTCGTCCTGCTCGAATGGCGGCCAGTTGCACTTGAGCCAGTTGGGCCAGTGACCCTCGGCACTTTGCAGTGACCAGACCTCATCGAGCGCATGCAGAGTTGCCGGGCGCAAGTCGCCATCCATTTGCATGTTGTTGATCGTCAGGAATGCGGCGGGCGCCACGACGACATCGTCGCGGGGGAGACCGATTTCATCCCAGGAGTTAATCCAGTCTTCCGCGAATTCCCGAACTTCCGTGGCGGCCGACCGGTCCCTGAAGATCTTCGGTGGCGCCATGAGGTAATGGCCATTGGTATGGCAGGTGACACAACCGTGTTTGCCGCCCCACTTGACGGCGGCACCGTCGATAAATTGCGCCGCGCGTTCGATGCTGAACTCTCCGGCCGGGTCGTCGGCACTGTATTGCGCATACGGCGCCAAGTCTTCCGGTGCAACGGCAGCGCCGTGTGCGAAAGTGTGTACGAATTGATCTGTCACAAGACTCGTCGGCTCGCCATCCGGGTCCGCTGTCCCGTTGCGTTCGGCAGCGCCGGCAAGCGATAGAGCCAGTACCGAGATAACCACCGAAAACATGCGCATGCCGAACATCCTTCTGCCTTGATAGCGCCGCCGGGAGGATTCCTGTCATCAAAGTCATCCGCCAAGTTTCAGCATAAGCGACCAGCAGGCCCGGCACAATTCATCGATCCTGTTGGCCGCGCGATGACAACGTATTCGTCCTGGTCGGTAACGTCCATGCGCGGCTCACCCCACCCGAGTCGATGAGTTATTTGACTCCAGCCGCCTCGCTTGTCGAAGGCGATGTGGCGAGTGTGCTCGTCTTGCCGGAATCCGGAGAAAGCTGGAATTGTCAGGCCGCTTGCCAGTCGTGGCCGGTTTCGGAAGTAACCGACTTGCCGGCCTACGAGAGCCGCATAAGGACCGAGGGATCGTACGACCACGTGTTGCCGATTGGCCGCGTGAGCAATTCGCCGCCTGCTGTTGGCATGGCAAGCGGAGCGCCGTCAGCGGCTGCACCCGATCGCTCAACTGCGAAAATAACAGGCCGGGGGCACCCACCCGGATGCGCCAATCGTGGATAATCCCAAGGCAATGGGATTGCAGGCCAACAAATGACGATCCTGGACGAAGACATACAGCGCCAACTGCGTTTGGGTGAAGACAGCTCGTGGGAATTCAAGCAGATCGAATTCGCCGGCAACCGTCCGACAGACCCCGACCGGAGCAACCTGGCCGACGAATTTACGGCGTTCGCGAACGCGAACGGCGGCATCCTGTTGTGCGGAGCCGGCGACGACGGCCAGTTGCAGGGCATGACCCGCGAGCAGATGGACGAACTGGGCCAATTGCTGGTCCATGTCGCCACGGACACCATCGAACCCGCCTTGCGCATCGGCGTGCATCGCCGGGATTTGGACGGTCGGGCGTTCTTGCTGGTCGAGATTCCGAAGGGCGATTCGTTGCACGAGCGCCGGGGCGTCAGCTACATCCGGGTCGGCGCGTCCAAGCGCCGGATGAGCGGCGACGAGCGACTGCGGCTGGCCCAGCGGCGGGCGCAGGCGCGCTACCTCTGGTTTGACGAGCAGCCGCTGCCCGAAACGGGGTTCAACACCCTCGATTCATCCCTCTGGAGGCCCTTGCTCAGCGCCGCGGGTGCGGTCGAGCCGGAAGTGGCGCTGGAGAAACTCAAGCTGCTCGCGCCCGACGGCGCGGGGGTCATGCGCGCGACCGTCGCCGGGGTCCTGCTGTGCACATCCAACCCGGAGCAATGGCTCCCGAACGCCACCATCGCGGCAACCCGCTACCGCGGCGCGGACCGGACCACCGGCCAGGTCGATGCCCAGGAAATTCGCGGCCCATTGATGCGGCAGATTTCGGACGCGGTGACGTTCGCGGTGCGCAACATGCGGGTCGCCGCCCGCAAAACGCCGGCGCGGATCGACATGCCGCAATACGGCGACAAGGCGATCTTCGAGGCCGTCGTGAACGCGGCGGTGCATCGCGATTACTCGGTGCGGGGCAGCCGGATCCGCCTGTCGATGTTCTCGAACAGGTTGGAAATCCAGTCCCCCGGCACGCTGCCCAACAACTTGACGCTGGAGAGCATGGCGATGCTGCAGGCGACTCGAAACCAGGCTATCGCCTCTCTGATGGGCCGCATGCCGGTCGGCGAAATCCGAGGCTCCGGCGAGCGGCGCTATTTCATGGAACGGCGGGGAGACGGCGTGCCGACGATCCAGCGCGAGACCCGGGAACTTTCCGGCAAGTCCCCGGAATTCCGGCTGATCGAAAACTCGGATGTCCTGGTGATTCTCCCCGCCGCCCCCCAGGAAGCGACATCCGTGCGCGCGGTCGTGGCCATCCGGAACGACGAGCAGCCGTTGCCGGAGGCGGAAGTGCTGGTCCTGTTTCCGAACAAAACATGGAAGAAAGCGGTCACGGACGAGAATGGCGAGGCCGTCTTCGACCTCTATACGGCGGAACTTCCGATGACCGTGTTTGCCGCCGCACCGGGCCGCGCGGCCGCTCTCCAGCGGGAATGGTTGCCCTCTTCCGAGGCGTTGTCGCTGGAACTAAGCGCCCAGCCGCGCGGCGGAAGCGCGATCTTTCCGGAGGACAAGGGCCACCTGCCCGGCCTCAGAGGGCGGTTGAACCCGATACGCGACTCGCTGGACCGCACCTACCTGTACGCATCCAACATCGCCATCGAGCAGGGCAAACCGCAACCGGTGCATTTCCTGCCGGGCGAAGAACTGCGCCTGACGGATTCGGACGGAGCCGACTACCTCGTCAGGATCGTCGAAATCATCGGCCGGTCGGCGTTGGTTGAATACCGCGTTCGAGACGAGTGAGCGACATTCCGTAAGGAATACGAATGTGACTACGCTGTCTGATCCTACCGTTCCCGCGCCAAGTAGCCTCAAAAAAACAAGAAAGCGATCAGTGTACGATCCGGAGCGAGGGCTTCAATGTCTGCCATGAACTGGCGCTTCAACCCCTTCGGCAACGTTCAGCTCCGCAAGAATCGCTTCGGGGCGTAGCAGTAATCCATGTCTGCCCTATTTGGATTCCGAATATCAAGATTTTGTCCGCATCCCTTGGTCACATCAGCACATACCTACTTACGACCATTCACCACCGCCTCAAGCTCCGGGCCGAATTCCACGATCCGTCCGACTTCCCGGGCGGCCTCAGCGTAGATTGACAGCGAATGCTTCGGCTCAAAATAGAGGTCCCGCTCAATGCCGAGGCCGAAGCGGCTCCTGACCGCAGCGATCTCCGCGAGGCTTGTGTACCCCAGTTCGGGAGTACCGAAGCCCAGATCGGCCAGGCCGAAGAGCGTGTCGCCGTCCTCGGGGTCCAGGTCCGTGAACAACCACGTCCCGGCCCCGCTGGGGTCGAAGAATTTGACGACCGGCCGGTGATCCCGGTCGGGGTCCCTGCCATTCGCGAGTAGCTGCTCGCGTTGGTCGTCGGTCAGGAGTTTCATGAGGGTCCAGGAAATGTGCGGAGGTGGGGACGGCTGCGTGAACGGTTGAGGGTGCGACGGGCTCAGACTCGACGATTCGACTCCCCGAGCATTAATCCCGAATCCCGCTTCTCACTTGGATACGTGTCAATCTATGCTCGAAGTACCGGCGAAAGACAATGTTTTCCGGCCAGACCTCCGGCTCCTTCCAAACTGCGCCCAGACGGCCCACGAGCCCGGCGATCCAGTCGGCGGCCTGGACCGTCTGATAGCGATGACTCTCCAGTTGGAAAGGCGGCTCGATTAATTGGCGTCGCGGCTCATCGGCACCGTACATGCCGCGCGCGGCAACCGTAAGCAGTTCCGCCCGCAAAGCGTGTTCGTCCAACGCAAGAAAGAAACGCGCCGGCGACCGCTGGTCGTCTCGGCAGAAGGCATCGATCCGCTCGATCGCTTCCGCGAGCACGCTCGAATACAAGGCACCGGCATCGTGTACCTTCGGATCGGCGGTCTTTCTGATTCCAACGTAAAACACGCGCCCGCCCACCGAGGCGATCCTGTTCATCAGCCGGTTCGTCAGTTTCCGAAGTTCGGGATAGCGCTGGACGTTTTCGACCGTGTAAAGGCTGGACCCTTTCTTTTCCCACACGGCAGGGTGTTTCCCCGAGCGTTGTATCTCAAAACCCAGGAGTTGGCATTTGCGCTGGAAGAACCATGTACCGAAGCCACGCACTTCGTCGACCGGCATCACAAATCCGGCTAGGCCAAATACCGGGCTGCTGTTGTGCTTCGGATCGCTTCGTTCGATGTACGGACCGATATGGCCGAACTCGTCGAGATAGGCGATATAGGTCATCCGCCCCCCAGAAACACGAAAGCCCACACTCGCGTGCGGGCCTCGGAAAGAGGGCATGACGAATCTAGCGCCTCAAGCGGGACTCTAGTCAGTCTTTGCAGCCGAGTCAACTCCGACCGGGCGTCAATATCGACCGGCGGACGATTTCGGCCGCGACCATTCGCGAGCAGGTCCTCGCGCTGCGTTATTGTCAGTAGCTTCATGGGGACTTCCGGGCGTGGGTGAAGGCGCAACCAGGCAATGGCCGCGCTACCGGGCCCCAATTGTGGACTACCGTGGACCGCGATCGCGAGGTTCAAATCTCGCCAAAACAGCAGCATTCACAGCTTGCGCGACCGCCTTGCGTGTGGCGCAGCGTGTCAATGACGCGCTAAGCTTTGCCGTCGCAAGCCCGATGGAGCCAGTTGCGGACTGACGACGCCATGCTGGCGATCGAGGCCCGAAACGCCTCGCTCAAGGGCGTCCTGCCCAAGGACTATGCCCGCCCGGCGCTCAACAAGGTCATGCTCGGCGAACTGATCGACCTTGTGAGCGGGATCGGCATGGCCGAGGAGGCCGACCGCTCCCGCGACATTCTCGGGCGGGTCTACGAGTACTTCCTCGGCGGCTTTGCCGGAGCCGAAGGCAAGCGCGGCGGCGAATTCTACACGCCCCGCTCCGTCGTCCGGTTGCTTGTCGAGATGCTGGAGCCGTACAAGGGCCGCGTTTATGACCCCTGCTGCGGCTCCGGCGGCATGTTCGTGCAGTCCGAAAAGTTCGTCGAGGAACACGGCGGGCGCATCGGCGACATTGCGATCTACGGGCAGGAGAGCAACTACACGACCTGGCGGCTCGCCAAGATGAACCTTGCGGTGCGTGGCATCGACGCCGACATTCGCTGGAATAACGAGGGCAGCTTCCACAATGACGAGCTACCGGACCTGAAGGCCGATTTCATACTCGCCAATCCGCCGTTCAACATCTCTGATTGGGGTGGCGACAGATTGCGGGAAGACGCGCGGTGGAAGTACGGAGTACCTCCGGTGGGTAATGCCAACTATGCTTGGCTCCAGCACATCCACCATCATCTCGCTCCGAAAGGAACGGCGGGCGTCGTGCTGGCAAACGGCTCGATGTCCTCGGCGCAGTCAGGCGAGGGGGACATCCGCCGCGCCATGGTCGAGGGCGACATGGTGGATTGCATGATCGCATTGCCGGGCCAACTCTTCTATTCGACGCAGATTCCGGCCTGCCTCTGGTTCCTTGCCCGCGACAAGAACCCCGGCGGCGGCTGCCGCGACCGGCGCGGGGAGGTGCTATTCATCGACGCACGCAAGCTCGGGCATATGGTGGACCGAACGCGCAGGGAATTCGGCGACGAAGACATTTCCCGGATAGCCAGTGCCTACCATGCTTGGCGCAGGGAGCCGGACGCGGTCGTTTACGAGGATGTGCCGGGTTTCTGCAAAGCCATGGCGCTGCAAGAGATCAGGAAACATAGTCACATCCTTACGCCCGGCCGCCATGTCGGCGCGGCAGCGGCGGAAGCTGACGACATGCCTTTCGAAGAGCGGTTCGCCGAACTGAAGAAGACCCTGACCGAGCAGTTTGCCGAAGCCGAGGCACAAAGCACCGCAATCCAGACGAGTCTAGACGGGATTCGGTTCGTTGGCTGAGAGCGTCATCCATCCGTTTCCCGATTGTTGGGAACTCACGACATTGGGCGATGTGGCCGCACGAGGCGGCGGAGGCATTCAGACTGGCCCGTTCGGTAGTCAGCTCCACGCATCCGACTATGTCTCCGAAGGCATACCGTCCGTTATGCCCCGAAACATCGGGAACAACCGAATCATCCAGGACGGCATCGCTCGAATAACCGAGGAGGATGCGTCGAGGCTGTCGCGCTATCTGCTGCATTCGGGGGACATCGTTTACAGCAGGCGCGGTGACGTAGAGCGCCGTGCCCTCGTGCGCCCGGATCAAGATGGTTGGTTGTGCGGTACGGGCTGCCTCCGCGTCCGCTTTGGCGATGGCCCGGTCGTGCCAGGATACGCCGCTTACTATCTTGCTCACCCGGAAGTGCGGGCCTACATTGTTCAGCACGCGATAGGTGCGACGATGCCGAATTTGAATACGTCAATCCTGTCGGGTGTTCCGTTTCTGCTGCCGCCCAAAGTGGACCAACTTGGAATCAGTTCGGTGCTTGGAGCGCTCGACGACAAGATCGAACTGAACCGGCAGATGAACGAGGCGCTGAAAGCGATGGCGCGGGCGGTCTTCAAGGACTGGTTCGTGGATTTCGGACCCACGCGGGCCAAGGCCGAAGGGCGCGAGTCATACCTCGCCGCCGAACTCTGGGACCTGTTCCCCGATGCCTTCGACGACAAAGGCAAGCCGGTCGGGTGGGAAGCAGCCATTCCCGCTATCTCCCGGGACCCTGTGATTTCGGGGCATCCGGAGGGATTTGAAAAAAGCTGGTAACTACTCGCCCCCCGGAGTCTGACCGGCCGGGTTGTTCTGCGTTGTGTTGCCGATGATTGTAGCGGCGTTGCCGTTGAGTGCGATATCGATCGCGGTGAGGGGGTTGTAGCCTTGGTGCGCCATGGACTGCGGGTAGCTGGAGATGCGGCAGTGGGCGGCGGCGTATTTGGGGTTGCGGAAGCAGCCGGAGACTTTCTGTTCGGCCTTGGCCATGCGGATGTCGCGCTCGGCGCGGTTGTTGGTGAACGGCACGTCGGGGTCGCGGGCGAAGCGGAGCACTTCGGTTTCGTATTCGAGGAGGGCTTCGTGGAGGTTTTCGGCGTCGGATTTGGCGACGCGGCCGCGCTGCCCATCGAGTCGGACGGGGGGCGCGGGGAGTTCCCTTCCGGCCTGCGTGAGGAGGGTTCGGTAGCGCTTGCGAACCGCCTTGTAGGCGGTTTCGCCGAGCGCCTTGTCGTGGCGGCCGCGGACCTTGCGATGGGTGTCGAGCAGGAGTTTGCGCAGGCGTTTCGCCCAGGCGTGGCCGCGGGCTTGTTCGACGAAGGCGGGGTCGCGCAGCGGATGGGCGCCGCACAGGGCATGTTGGCGGTTCCCGTAGCCGAAGTGGCTGGCCCAGCGGTCGTGGACGAGGATGCCGCCGTGGCGGAGGATGACAGGGAATATGAAAAATACAACAGAATATCAGTACGTTATAGTACTCGGGCGTAACTCAAGCGTAGTCGGTGCGGTCGGCAGAAAATCAGAGTATGTTTAGCGCACAAGGACTGTACGCGCACGCCCTCGTCACGGAGGTCGGACAACAGACAGCCTACAGCCCGCTGGCCACCTGCATGGCATCGCCGTCGGCGCCGTACCCACCCTCGTCCCGCAACACCCGGGCATCGCGCTTGGCCCTGGCCCTGTCGGACCGCACGACCTGCAGGTGCTCCAGGTAGTCCCGGCTGACATCGCCGGTGACGTATTCGCCCGAAAAACACGAGGTATCGAAGGCATCGTTGTTGGCGTCCTCGTGTTCGACGGCCAGTTCCAGGTCCTTCAGGTCCTGATAGACCAGCCAGTCGGCACCGATGATTTCCTGGACCTCATCGATCGTACGGCCAAACGCTACCAGTTCATTCGATGCCGGCATGTCGATGCCGTAGACGTTGGGATGGCGCACCGGCGGCGCGGCGGACGCAAAGTACACATTCTTCGCGCCGGCTTCCCGGGCCAGTTCGATGATCTGCTGGGATGTCGTGCCGCGCACGATGGAGTCATCCACCAACAGTACGTTCTTGCCCCTGAACTCCAGGTCGATGGCGTTGAGCTTGCGGCGCACGGATGCCCGCCGCTCCGCCGCACCGGGCATGATGAAGGTCCGGCCGATGTAGCGGTTCTTGATGAAGCCTTCGCGGTACTTGACCCCCAGCTCGTGGGCCACCTGGACCGCCGCGGTGCGTGACGTATCGGGAACCGGGATGACCACGTCGATACCGTGTTCCGGACGCAGCCTGAGGATCTTGGCTGCCAGCTTCTCGCCCATCCGCAGACGTGCCTTGTAGACCGACAGCCTGTCGATGATCGAATCGGGCCGGGCAAAGTACACGAACTCGAAAATGCAGGGCGTATAGGGTTTGTCGCCGGTGTATTCACGACTATGGACGCGGCCGGTCTTGTCGATAAAGACGGCTTCGCCCGGAAGGATGTCGCGGTCGACGTCGAACCCCAGCGCATCCAGGGCGACGCTCTCGGACGCCACCATCCGCTCCATGCCGGTGAATGTGCGGCGCGTGCCCAGCACCAGCGGACGAATGCCGTTGGGGTCGCGGAATGCCACGATACCGTGGTTGATGATCATCGCCACCACCGCGTATGCGCCCGAACAACGCTGGTGAACAGCTTCCACGGCGCCCAGAATCGCCTCCGGCGTCAATTCGTCCGAGGCCTGCCGGCCCAGTTCATGGGCGAATACGTTCAGCAGGACTTCGGTATCCGAACTGGTATTCAAATGGCGCCGGTCATGGCTGATGACGAGCCGCTTCAGCTCGTCGGCATTGACCAGATTGCCGTTATGCGCCAGGGCGATACCGAACGGAGAGTTGACGTAAAACGGCTGTGCCTCCGCCATGCTCGCCGATCCCGCCGTGGGATAGCGGACATGCCCGATTCCGATGTTGCCGGTCAACCGCATCATGTGGTGCTGCTGGAAGACATCGCGGACCAGGCCGTTGTTCTTGCGCAGGCGCAACTGACCGTTTTCCTCGGTCATGATGCCCGCGGCATCCTGCCCCCGATGCTGGAGGATGGTCAGAGAGTCGTAGATCGCCTGGTTGACCGGCCCGTGACTGACGATTCCGACGATTCCGCACATATCGGCTAGATCAGTTCCTGTTCCTGCAGGTAAAGGCCGCCCACCGCGGCGTAATGCCGGATGCCGTCGGCGATGCGGTCGCCGTAGGGACTGAGCCGGGCCTCCCGCCACCATGGATCCTGGTCGAGCCCGGCCATCTCAAGAACCAGCACCGCCAGCCCCAGAACAAGGGCGCCGCGCCCCAATCCGAACAGCGACCCGAGGACGCGGTCCGTACCGCTCAGGCCCGAGTGCCTGATCAGCGATCCGACCATCTGCCCGGCAATCCCCCCGGCCACCAGTATGATCACGAAGACGATCGCCCGCCCCGCCCAGACCTTGAGTTCCGGTGCGGCCGCCCAGTCACCCAGGAACCAGGTGACCACCCAGGAGAAATTCCACGCCATCCAGATGGCGGCGATCCAAGTGACCAGGGACAGCGTTTCCCTGGCAAACCCCCGCATGGCGCCGAACGCGGCAGAGGCAAAACAACCTGTAATGATCACCAAATCCACCCAGGACATCTAGCCCTAATCCCCCTTTCGGTCAATCGCTGCTGACGACCTGGGCAAGAAAACCCTGGTCGCGCAGGGACGAGGCAATCTCGTCCGCGCCTTCACGGCTGGATTCGGGTCCCACCCGCACACGATACATCAGTCCGCCGCCGGCCCGGTGCGGATAAAGCCGGGCCGTATAACCCGCGTTGCCGAGGCGGTCCGCCAGGCGGCGAGCGTTTTCCTCGTCGCCGAAGCTCCCCACCTGGATCAGCCAACCCACCTCCTGCTCCATTGGCGGTGTAGCGGAGGATCCCGTGCCGGACACTGCGGGACTGGATGTGTCGCCGACCTCACGAGATACGCCAGCCGAAACCACGGCCGCGCTTCCGGAAGGAGCGTCCACACGCGTTTCGGCGGCTGGCCGACCGGGAGCCGGCGCCGCGGCGATCTCCGGTTGCGGATCGGAAGACGCCTCAAGCATGACCTGCGCGACCTCCCCGGAATCCTGTGGCGTCGGCGTTCCCGGAATGTCGGGCGCATCAACCTGCGCGGAAGGATTCTGCTGATTTTCGAGTCGGATGGTCTGGGTCCGCAGCGGTGCCGAACCCTCGGCGACGGGTGCCTGCGCGGCGCCCGATTCGGCGTCCGGCACCGGGCCGTCCAGTACCCAGGGGATGAGCCACACCGCCAACGCGACCAGCACCGAGGCACCAATGACTCGTTCTTTCAAACTCCGGTCCATGTTGCGGACCTGTTGCCCGCCTGTGACCCTGTGGAGTATATCCCAAGCGCCGACATCGCGGGACCCACCAGGTAGAACGATCCGAATACCACGACCCGGTCACCCGGTTCGGCGCGAATGCCCGCATTCTCGATCGCTTCGGCGGCATCGGGAAAAATCGACGCGGTGCTTCCGGGCTCGAGAACCGCCGCGAGCGTCTCCGGCGCCGCTCCCCGGTCTCCGCCTGCACAGGTCAGAAGCCAATGGTGAACCGCGGGCATCAGCGGACCCAGTACGCCTTCGTGGTCCTTGTCCTCCATCATTGCGACGACGGCGATGGTCCGGCCGCCGACGGGGAGCCTCTCAAGGGCTTCGGCCAGCACCCGGGCGGCAGCCGGGTTGTGCGCCACATCGAATACCCACCTGACCCCGCCGACATCGCGCTCCTCGATGCGCCCCCTGGGCCGCGCGCGTTCGATACCCCTCGGCCACACGCTCCTGTCCAGCGGGAGGGTGCTCTCCAGCGACTCCAGGACAGCAAGGCATCCTGCTGCGTTGCCTACCTGTTCCCTGCCCCCGAATCCCGGATACGGCAGACCTGACAAATTCACGTCCTGGCTCCGGTAGGTCCATCGATCCCGGTGGGTGTCGAAATCGAATTCGGCGCCCAGCCGGCGCAGGTCGGCGCCGATGTCCGCTGCGTGGTTCAGCAGGCTCTGCGGGGGGTTCCGCTCGGCAACGACCGCCGGTCGTCCGCGGCGCATGATGCCGGCTTTCTCATGGCCGATCTCTTCGCGGGTAGTCCCCAGCCACTCCTGGTGATCCAGGTCGATGCTGGCGATCAGGCTGGCATCCGCATCTATCGCGTTGACCGCGTCCAGGCGCCCGCCCAGCCCCACTTCCAACAGCGCCACGTCGACGCCCGAGCGAGCGAAACTCATCAGTGCCGCGGCGGTCGAGAACTCGAAATAGGACAGCGAGATTTCCCCGCGAGCCCGCTCGATGCGTTCGAAGATCGCAACGATGGTGCCGCTGTCCGTATCGGCGCCATCCACCCGGATGCGCTCATTGAACCGCCAGAGGTGCGGCGAGGTGAACGCGCCCACGCGATATCCGCCGGCCAGGTAGAGGCTTTCCAGCATCGCAACGCAGGAACCCTTGCCGTTGGTCCCGCCGATGACGATGCTGCGGAACGGCGGAGCCCGCAACGAGAGCCGGTCCAGCACCCGCCCGATGCGCTCCAGCCCGAGATCGATCTTCTTCGGATGCAAGGTCTCCAGACGATCGAGCCAGGCCTCAAGTTCGGCTGACTTCGACCCCATGGATCCTCACCCTCCCGGCCCGGCCATCCTGTTGGCCGTCGAGGCTCGCTGCACGGGCACGGGCACGGGCACGGGCACGGGCACGGTCAGACCGGGCGCGGCCGGTCGAGCATTTTTGCAAGCAGAAAGGCAACCTCTTCCCGAACCCGCCTGCGGTCCACGATCATGTCGAGCGCGCCCTTCTCAAGCAGGAACTCCGCCCGCTGGAAGCCCTCCGGAAGCGTCTCGCCAACGGTCTGCTCGATCACGCGCGGACCGGCGAATCCGATGAGCGCCCTGGGTTCGGAGATGTTGATGTCTCCGAGCAGTGCGAGACTCGCCGAGACGCCCCCGGTGGTGGGATCCGTCATGACCGAGATGTAGGGCTGCCCGGCCTCGCCGAGCGCCGCCAGGGCCGAACTGGTCTTGGCCATCTGAAACAGGGAAAGCAACGCTTCCTGCATGCGCGCACCGCCGCTGGCGGAGAAACAGATCAGCGGACGCTGATGCTCGATGCAATACGCCGTCGCCCTGCAGAATCGCTCCCCCACCACCGAGCCCATCGAACCGCCCATGAAACGGAACTCGAATGCAGCGGCCACCACGGGAATCGCCTTGACCGAACCCGCCATGACCACCAGCGCGTCCCGCTCTCCGGTGGCCTTCTGGGCTTGCGAAAGGCGGTCCCGGTAACGCTTGCTGTCCCGAAATTTCAAAGGATCCTGGGGATCGAGGTTGGCGGCGATTTCCACGCCGGAATCCGGGTCGAGGAACATTTCCAGGCGGTCACGGGCGCCGATACGCAGGTGATGTTCGCATTTGGGACAGACCATGAAGTTGCGCTTGAGTTCGGCCCGGTACAACTGTGCGGAGCAGCCGGTGCATTTGACCCACAAGCCTTCGGGGACGGAGTGCCTGCGCGTATCCGTCTTGATGCGGGAGGGCATCAACTTGTCGAACCAACCCATGGGCCGTCTCTCGAATTCGGGCTGCGAATGATACCCAAAAGGCATACCCGACACATTGTACGGGGCCCTAGCCAACTGCGTCGTCATGCCAGGCGCCATCGGAACCGAAGCGGCGCAAGCTCCTGGCACGCCCCCATTGGTGAGATTCGCAAGTGAAGCGTATGATCGACTTATCGCCGCTTCAGAGGAGAATGAGATGGAACACCCACCAACCGCCCGCCTCCGCCATTTCAACGTGCCCGCCGCCCTTTTCCTCTGCATGAGTTCACTTGCCGACGCCCAGCCAGTCGAAAACCCGGACGTTTACGCTTTGGCATCGCAGGTTGCAGATGAAATCGAAATCATCCGTGAAGTCATGGGCCGGCCGTATGACGACAGTCCACGCCTGCCCGCCACGGGCGTCTCCCAGTTCGAAGTCTATTTCCAGGCTCAGACGCTGTTCCGCAAATCGAACCAGTTGGCGCAGGAGTTTGCCGGCACCGCACGCATACCGGCGCCCCCGGTTCCGGAAGGCGAGCTTCAGCCAGGCGATACCCACGCGGTGGTTGCAGCCGCCCTCGAGCAGGTGACGCTGGTAAAGGAGGCCCTGGGTATCGACATGCAACTTCCGGAACAGTCGAGAGGGTCAGCGTCCGCAACCGGCGTCTTCATGACGATTCTGGACACCAACCGGCAGCTGAACCTGCTGCTCGACGTACCGATCCTGCCTCGGGATGTCTACGAACAGGTAACCCTGGCCGTCCTGTACAGCGCTGCGATCCTGGCTAACCAGGGTGTCGAAGACTATGTACCCGATGCCGAGCCGTTTGGCGGTTACAGGCGTCCTGCTGACGTTTACAGGCTTCTGCTGAACAGCGCCGATGTCCTGAGCCGGATGGCGGAAAAGTCCGGCGTGTCGGTGCTCCGGCTCAGTTCGCGCCGGAATATCCCGGACGATATCGAGCCAGGCCACGTCTACGATGTTGCGCGGATTCTGGTTGCGGGACTAGCGATACTGTCCGATGCATTGGACGCTCCGGATGTCTTTCCGGACCTGGAGCAGCCGGAATTGATCTTTCCGACGCAGGTCTACGCTCGCGCCACAGTGCTGCTGCAGCAACTCGAGCAGGCAGACGCTCTGCTGTAGTGCGGTCCAAAAGGATGCTGCCAATTCAGGGGAAGGCGGGCGGCGGCAAACCGTAGCGTGGCGGATACCGTACGCCGACCAGGGTGAGCCCCTGCGGGGGCGCGGTGACGCCGCCCCTGGTGCGGTCGCGTGCGGCCAGCACCTGCGCTGCCCAATGTGGGGGCGCGGCCCCTCGCCCGACTTCAACCAGCACGCCCACCAGGTTTCGTACCATGTGCTGAAGGAACGCATTCGCCTCGAACTCAAGGTTCAGCAGCCCGTTTCCCCGGTAGAGTGCGACCGTAGTGAGCCTCCGCATGGGCGATTTCGACTGGCAGCCCGACGCGCGAAAGGCGGAGAAGTCCCGTTCGCCCAGAAGCGCGCTGGCCGCCGCGGTCATTGCCCCGCAATCCAGCGTTTCGCGCCGCCACCAGGTTCGATGCCGCAACAGCGCCGAGCGAGTCTTGCGCTCCAGGATCCGGTACCGGTATCGCCGCGCCGTTGCAGAACGGCGGGCATGAAAGTCCGCGTCGAGCGGCCGGACCCAGCGAACGGCCGCGTCCTGCGGAAGATTTGTATTGATCCCCAGCAGCCATTGCCGGGGTGTCCGCTCGGCACCGGTATCGAAGTGAGCGACCTGGCAGCGGGCGTGGACGCCCGCATCGGTTCGCCCTGCTCCGGTTACGCTGACCGGTTCGTCGGCGACCGCCGACACCGCAGCTTCCAGCGCGCCCTGGACGCTGCGGCCGTTCCGTTGCACCTGCCAGCCGACGAAGTCGGTGCCGTCGTATTCGAGGCCCACGGCGACCCGCTGCATGACCGGCGTCATTGGATCGGTCGGCGGTAACCGCGCCACCTGTCCTCAGCGAGGGTCGTCCACGCTGTCGGAGCCGTTGTTCTTCGTGGCCGTCTCCATAGCCGACTCGAGTTCCTGAAGCAGCGACTCCGCCTGCTGCCGCTGGGCCTTGCTGCCTCCCGTGACGACGGCCCGAAGGGTCCGACTCGCTGCGGCGGCATCGCCCATATCCACCTGGGCGCGTGCCAGGTCGAGTTGCGATTCGAGATCCATCGCCGCCCGGGATTCGGCGGCGGCGTCTTCGGTGCGAGTGATCCCGGTGTCAGCAGGATCGTCAAGCGGTGGTTGTGGAGTGAATTCTTGCTCCCGACCCGACCCCCCGCGCCGGCCAAGAAGAAACCCGATCAGTATCCCGAACAGGAGCAGGGCCGCAAGGCCGATCACAACGGTCGCGGCGGCTGCACGGCTCGCGGCCCGATTCAGTTCAACCCAGAGCCCGCGCAATCCGGGTGGCGGCGGCGGGGGTACGGCAGCGCGCGCCTCTGCAGCGGCTTCCTGAGCCGCCAGGGCCGCAGCGCGGGCCTCCTCGAGTTCCGACCTCAGCGCCTGCACCTCGTCATTGCGTGTTTCGAGCAACTCGCGAACGCCTTCCAGTTCCGCCTGCAACTGATCGGTACCGGGTGTCGACGCAGCGGCTTCGCCCTGCTGCGATGATGGTGTGGCCTCCAGTTCGGCGAGCCATTCGTCGAGTTGGCGGATCGCTTCCGCGGTCGCCTGCTCCACCGTAAGCCGCCGTGCCTGCACAGCTTCGGGGATCCGCAGCGTCGCCCCCTGGTAGATCCCGTTCATGTTGCCGCCGAAGCCTCTTGGATTGGCTTCGAATATCGCGACCAGGATCTGGTTGGGATGCACCGCCGGCGCGGTGAAACGCTCGGCCAGGCTCCAGAGCGTTTCACCTTCCTGTACAGGACCGTAGGTGGCAAGCGATCCGGCGCCCAGCGGGCGGGGTTGGGCTCCGGGCTCCGGCAGATCGTCCGGTCCGAAGGAATAGGTCCGAATCAGCCGACCGGCCGGCAAGTCCTGTCGCCGGAGCCAGGTTGCCTCCACCAGCACGGTGATGGACGACACCAACGGGTTCGGCGACGACATCCGTACGGCGCTGCCGCCGTCGCTGCCGCGGACGACTTCGAAATTCAGCGCGTCAAGTTCCGGAACACGGTCCCGGCCATCGCGCAAGTAGGTAGTTTCGGAGGCGACGCCGACCTGTAAGGCCCACAGCTCCCGGGCCGTCACCAGCTCGACGGGAATCCGGGCCTCCAGCGGTTGACCCGGCGGTGACGTCAGCACCATGTCCCCCAGACCGATGGCGCCCGCCTGGACGGACACAAGCCAGACAAACAGGCCAGCCCACCGCAGGCGGCGCCTCCCTTGACGGACGAACGGTCCTTCAGCGTCCGGCGGGCCGATCCATTGCTTGCGGAGACTTCTCCGCAATCGGCTTGCACAGGTCTTTCGTACGGCAGTTCTCAACGGCTTCGTATCCATCGGCAGACCCACCTTGAGTTTCCCGCATCCAGTCTACAGGTATCGATCCACCAATATCTCGGCAATCTGGACACTGTTCAGGGCCGCGCCCTTGCGCAGGTTGTCCGCGACCACCCACAGGTTGATGCCACGTGGGTGCGAGACGTCTTCGCGAATCCGTCCGACGTAGACTGCGTCTCGATTGGCGGCTTCTGTCGTTGCGGTGGGATAGTCCCCCGGATTTTCCCCGTCCAGGACGACCACGCCAGGCGCCGCGGCCAGCAGTTCCCGCACTTCCCCGACAGTCAGCTTCTCTCGCGTCTCGATATGCAGCGCCTCCGAATGGCCGAGGTACACCGGGACGCGAACGCAGGTCGGATTAACCAGGATGTCGGGATCCTCGAGAATCTTGCGAGTCTCCCAGATCATCTTCATCTCTTCCCTGGTATAGCCGTTGTCCAGCAGCCGGTCGATCTTCGGCACGACGTTGAAGGCCACGGATTTTTCCCGATTCGTCCGCGGGGTGACTTCACCGCCATTCAGAAGTGCGCGGCTCTGCGCGGTCAGCAATTCCATGGAAAGGCGGCCGGCGCCGGAGACGGACTGGTAAGTGGATACGTTGACGCGTTCGATTCCCGCCGCGTCGTTGATGGGCTTCAGCGCCACCACCATCTGGATCGTCGAGCAGTTGGGATTGGCAATGATGCCGCGATTCGTGTGCTGGGCGATGCGGTCCGAATTACACTCCGGCACCACCAGGGGAATGTCGTCGTCGTAGCGGAATTGCGAGGTATTGTCGACGACGACTGCCCCGGCCTCCGCGGCCCTGGGTGCTGCCCAGGCCGAAACGGAGGCGCCGGCGGAGAACAGGCCCACAGCGACCTGGCGGAAATCGAAATCGTCGAGCACGCCGACTTCCAGACTTTCGCCCCGGAACTGCACGGTAGTTCCCGCGGACCGTTCGCTGGCCAACGGGTACAGCTTTCCGACGGGAAAGTCCCGCGTCTCGAGAATTTGCAGCAGGGCCTCGCCGACGGCACCGGTCGCCCCGGCAATGGCCACATCGTAGTTTGAAGACATGATTGCCCCTGTCGGTCCGACTCTGTCAGGCTTTGCGTTCGATGCCGATGACCGGCGTTTCCGACTCCACGTCGGCGTTCTGGGCGCGATGACGCAGATAGTGATCCATCAGCGTGAGCGCCAGCATGGCTTCGGCGATGGGTGTGGCCCGCAGTCCGACGCAGGGATCGTGGCGCCCGGTGGTCACGATCTGGGCCGCCTTGCCCGTCCGGTCCACGGTGCTGCCCTTCACCTGAATGCTCGACGTGGGCTTCATCGCGATGCTCACCAGGATGTCCTGGCCGGAGGAAATCCCGCCGAGCGTGCCGCCGGAGGAATTCTTGGCGAACCCATCGGGCGTGATCTCGTCCCGATGCGTGCTGCCGCGCTGTTGCACGACCCTGAAGCCGTCGCCGAATTCCACGCCCTTGACCGCGTTGATGCTCATCATGCCGTACGCGATGGCGGCCTCGAGCTTGTCGAACACGGGCTCGCCGAGACCCACGGGTACGCCGGTTGCCACAATGTTGATGCGGGCGCCGATGGAGTCCCCGGCGGCGCGCAGGTCGTCCATGAACTGCTCGAGTTCTCCCAGGCGGTCCGGTTCCGCGCAAAAGAACGGATTGTCGTTGACGGCATCGAGATCGTGCGCACCCAGTTCGTATGGACCGAGCTGCCCGAGATACCCGAAAATCTCCATTCCCAGCCTTTCCTTCAGGTACTTGCGCGCGATGGCGCCGGCCGCCACGCGCATCACCGTTTCGCGGGCCGAGGCGCGCCCGCCGCCCCGGTAGTCTCGGATGCCGTACTTCTGCTGGTAGGTGTAGTCCGCGTGACCCGGCCGGAACGTGTCCTTGATCTTGCTGTAGTCGCGCGATCGCTGGTCCACGTTCCGCACATGCAGGCCGATGGCGGTTCCCGTGGTCACGCCTTCGAAGGTCCCGGAGAGAATCTTTACCTGATCGGGCTCCTTGCGCTGCGTGACGTGCCGCGAACGGCCGGGCCGGCGCCGGTCCAGGTCCACCTGGATGTCGGCTTCGGTGAGCGCCATGCCGGGCGGACAGCCGTCCACCACGCAGCCCATGGCGAGCCCGTGGCTCTCGCCGAAAGTCGTGACCGTAAACATTTTTCCGTAGGTATCGCCAGCCATAACCAACTGTTCCTTGCGTCCTCAGCGAACGCGGCCGAGAGATGCCGATCGCCCCAAAATGCGATTCAGGCGTGTAAGTATCCAGCCAATTCGCCATGCGTCAACACGAATACGCCTTCGCCGCCGCGTTCGAACTCCAGCCAAGTGGCTGGAAGTCGTGGATGTCGGGACCGGAATGCCTGTTCGGCCTCGCCCACTTCGACGACCAGCAGGCCGTCCGGCGCCAGGCGGCCCATCGCGCCTTCGAGGAGCCGTTCCACGATATCCAGGCCGCTTCTGCCGCCATCCAGCGCCGTTCCCGGCTCGTGACGGTACTCCGCCGGGAGTTCCTCAAGCCGTTCGCTGGGCACATAGGGCGGATTGGCCAGGACGATCCGATACGGCCCGGTCAATCCGGCGAACAGGTCTGTCCGTATCAGCCGGACCCGATCCTCCATCCCATGCTCGCGAACGTTGCTTCGCGCGACCGACAGCGCGTCCTCCGAGATGTCCGTCGCGTCGACGCTCGCGCCGGCGCAGTAATGCGCGACAGCGATCGCGAGACAGCCGCTGCCCGTGCCCACATCCAGGACGCGGTCGGCGGGCTGAAACCGGCACCATGGCACAAACCGGTTTTCGATGAGTTCGGCCAGCGGCGACCGGGGTACCAGCACGCGCTCATCGATCCTGAAGCGCAGTCCGGCAAACCAGGCTTCCCCCAGCAGATACGCCAGTGGCTTGCGCTGCGCCACCCGGCGCCGGGCCAGATTGATGATGCCTTCGATCAGGCCGCTGTCCGGAGGCGCCGCCCATGCCTGTTCGGACCATCCCTGCTGTGCGCGAATCAACCAGTACGCTTCATCGTTGGGATTGTCGGTGCCATGTCCGTAAGTCAAGTCGCCTGCCGCGAAGAATCGGGCAACGCTCTCGGCCCAGTCCGTCCCCGTCCTGCCCCGCTCAAGCGCCTTGCGTAATTCAGTGGTGTCCATGCGCTGCCAATGATACGGGTTGTGAGATAATCGCCCGCATGAGATCGGTCCGCAGATTTCACCCATCGTCCTCCGCGGCCGGTATCGCCGCGCTGGTCGGCGCGCTCTGTGCAGCGTCGTGCGGCCAGGCGCCACCGCCCCCGCCGGTTGCGGCGACATTGCTCGAGCCGCCGCCGGTGCTTCCTGAAGTTAGCCTTACCGACAAGGCGGGCGAGGCGTTCACTTCCGAGCAGCTGCACGGCCGGTTCAATCTGCTGTTCTTCGGGTTCACCCACTGCCCGGATATCTGCCCGCTGACCCTCGCCGTGCTCGCGCGGATGGGCGCGGATTGGAATACCCCGCACATCGACGTTCCCCAGGTGGTCTTCGTCAGCGTCGACCCGGCCCGCGACGACCCGGAGCGGATCGACACCTATCTCGGCCATTTCGACCCGGCCTTTCAAGGCGTGACCGGGCCGCGCGAAGCCATGGACCCGTGGCTCAAGGCGTTGGGAGTCGCCGTTCACATGGACCCGCATGCAGAAGGCGAGCCGTACACCGTGACCCACAATTCCACAGTCTGCGTGGTCGGGCCCGGCGGGGAGTTGATCGCGGTGTTCAGCCCGCCCCACGACGCAGCGGTCATTGCCGCCGACTTTCTGAGGATTCGCGACCACTACCTGAGGAACCATGCCGCCGACCCGTCGGCGTCCTCGTGATGCCGCTTGTCCGTGAACGAACAGCGACGATGCGTCCGGGCGGAGGCCGCCTGTCCACCGGCGCCTCATGAGGCCGCTGAGCGTTTTCATCCAGCCTTTGCTTCCGCAACGATTGATGGGCCGGCTGGTCTATCGCCTGGCGCATTGTCGCAAGGGTTGGATCTCAAGACCGCTGATCGGCTGGTACGCCCGGCGCTACAGGGTCAACCTTCAGGAGGCCGAGCGCAGCCGCCTGGAGGACTATGCGAGTCTGAATGAATTCTTTACGCGTCGCCTGAAGCCTGCGGCGCGCCCCGTCGCCGGCGACGAACGCACGCTGATCTCACCGGTGGACGGCTTGCTCACGCAGTTCGGCTCAGCCAACGGCGTCGAACTGATTCAGGCCAAGGGCCTCCGCTATGGCCTGGACGCGTTGCTTGGCGAATCGACGGACCAAGTAGCGGCGCTGATGTCGGGCAGCTATGCCACGCTCTACCTGGCGCCTCACCAGTACCATCGGGTCCACCTGCCGTTGGCCGGTGCGCTGCGGAGAACCCGGTACATCCCGGGCAAACGATTCAGCGTCAACAACCGCACGGCCGCTGTCGTGCCAGGGCTTTTCTGCCGCAACGAACGGGTTGTGTGCTGGTTCGAGACCGCGGCCGGGTCCATGGCCGTCGTGCTGGTGGGCGCGCTCAACGTCTCCAGCATCAGCACAGCGTCGCTGGGCGAGATCGCCAGCGGAAAGGCGCGCGTGTGGGACGACGCCAAGCATGCGGGACACCGCTTCGGGCGGGGCGAGGAGATCGGGCGGTTCAATCTCGGCTCCACCGTGGTGCTTGTCCTGCCGCCGGGACAGGCGATATGGCGCCCCGACCTGTCGCCGGGGCAAGCGGTCAGGATGGGACAGGCATTGGCCACGCTGACATGACCGGTTCCGAGGGCTGGAGGCCGCAGGCTTCCTTGGGAACTCTTCGCCTGCGGGCAGACCTGTTGGCATCCATTCGGGAGTTCTTCAGGCAGCGAGACGTGCTGGAAGTCGAGACGCCCGCGCTCTCCATCGCCGGTTGCACGGACCCGAACCTGGAACCCCTGACCGCCTGCGTGGGCGCACTGGGCAACCGGAAACACTACCTGGCGACTTCGCCGGAACACCCGATGAAGCGGCTGCTGGCGGCCGGCTCAGGCGACATCTACCAGTTGTGCCGGGTCTACCGGGACGGCGAACTGGGACGGTGGCACCAGCCGGAATTCACGTTGCTCGAGTGGTACCGGGTGGGTTGGGACGAACAGGCGCTCATGAAGGAAGTGGACGACCTTCTGAGGAGACTTCTGGTGCCCCACCGGCCGCGCGCATCCACCGTTGCTTTCAGCTACCGGCAGGCATTCCGGCGCTTTCTCGACTTCGACCCGGGCGAGGACTCAGGGGCGCTCACCGACCGCCTCGAACACATTGGCCTGACCGTACCCCGGGGCCTGGGTCGCGATGGGCTGCTGGACCTGGCACTGAGCACGGCGGTCGTACCCGGCTTCGATCCCGACAGCATCACCTTCGTATACGACTACCCGGCGAGCCAGGCTGCGCTGGCGCGGATCAAGCCGGAATCGCCCCCGGTCGCGGCACGTTTCGAAGCCTTTTCCGGCGGGCTGGAACTGGCCAACGGCTATTTCGAGCTGACCGATGCCGACGAGCAGCGGTCGCGATTCGACGCCGAGCAGCGGAAACGCCGCGACGCCGGCCTGCCGGTGCCGCCCGTGGACGAGAACCTGCTTGCCGCGCTCTCCCACGGCCTGCCGGCCTGTGCCGGGGTTGCGGTGGGCGTGGACCGCCTCGTTGCGCTGGCCGCGGGCCTCGACAATGTCGCCGACGCGATGAGTTTCGCGCACTGACGCGCGTTACGGACTTTCTCGCCCGGTACTGACAGTCCGACGCCCGTCGCCGATCCCTTATGCCAACGCCGGAGCTGGACCTGCTCCCGTCAGTCCTTGACGCGGGAAACGTACTCGCCGCTGCGCGTGTCGACCTTGATGACCTCACCCTGCTCCACGAACAGCGGTACCCGCACCACGGCGCCGGTCTCGAGCGTGGCTGGCTTGACGCCGCCCTGGGCCGTGTCGCCGCGCAACCCGGGATCCGTCTCGACGATGGCGAGTTCGACGAAGTTGGGTGGCGCCACCTGCAGCGGCGAGCCGTTCCACAAAGTCACCATGCAGGTGTCGCCTTCATTCAGCCATTGCGTGGCTCCTTCCACGGAATTGGCGTCGGCAGCATGCTGCTCGTACGTATCGGGCACCATGAAATACCAGAAACTGCCGTCGGTATAGAGGTACTGCATGGGCTGCTCGTGGATGTCGGCGGCCTCGACGGATTCACCCGACTTGAAGGTCCTCTCCACCACGCGGCCGGTCTTCAGATTGCGGATCTTGACCCGGTTGAACGCCTGCCCCTTGCCGGGCTTCACGAATTCGTTCTCGATGATCGAGCACGGATCGTTGTCGATCATGATTTTCAGCCCGCCGCGAAATTCGTTGGTGTAGTAACTCGCCATGTCCGCCGTTGTCCCTGTCCGGGTAAGTCGGTGGATAATACCGGCAAGCCGCGCTGAAACGAACATCTGCCTTGACACAACTGCCCTCACAAACCCACCGTTGCACAACTACCGTGACAAACCCGCCTCGACGCGCCTGCCGCGACCGCAGCCGCCGAGACTCGCGCTCCGCCACACGCACCAGGTAATCCGCCCATCTTGAACACCGTTGCCGAAATCCGTACTTCCGACGCCTGGCAGCATTCGCTGCGCAACGGCATCGCGTCCGTGAGGGAACTCCTCGACACGGTGCAGGTCGATCCGCGCAGCATCGATGCGATGCAACCGTCCAGGAAGGAATTCCCGTTGCGGGTGCCGCTGTCCTATGCAACCCGCATGCGCAAGGGCGATCCCGCCGACCCGTTGCTGCTGCAGGTGCTGCCGTTGCACGCCGAGCGAATGGACGTTCCCGGCTTCGAATCCGATCCGCTGCGCGAGACCGGCCTCGCGAGCCAGGGGGTGCTGAAGAAATACCGCGGACGCGCGCTGCTGGTCACCACGCCCGCCTGCCCCGTGCACTGCCGCTACTGCTTCCGGCGGCACTTTCCCTACACGGATCACGTGGCCGCAAAGGACCGTTGGGCGCCCGCAATCCGGGCGTTGCGCGGGATGACCGACGTCACCGAAGTCATCCTCTCGGGCGGCGACCCGCTCAGCCTCACCAACCCGCGGCTGAGCGAACTGCTACGCCTGATCGAACACCTGGAGCACGTCGATACCGTGAGAATCCACACGCGCTTCCCCATCGTACTGCCGGAGCGTGTCGACCGGGGGCTGTTGAAACTGCTTGCCGATACCCCGATGAACACGGTCATGGTCGTGCACTGCAATCACGCCAACGAGATCGACCGCTCGGTTCACGCGGCGCTGGACGCCGTGGCGGCGACCGGCACACGGCTGCTCAACCAGTCGGTGCTGCTGAAGGGAATCAACGACAGCGCGGACCGCCTGGAATCTCTGAGCCGGACTCTCTTCCATTGCGGGGTACTGCCCTACTACCTGCACCTGCTGGACCCGGTGAGCGGCGCCGCCCACTTCGATGTCCCCAAATCCAGAGGCACGGAGCTCATGCGGGAACTACGTCTCCGCCTTCCCGGCTACCTCGTCCCCAGACTGGTTCGGGAAGAGCCCGGCGAACCGAGCAAGACGGCCATCGCATAGCGCCCGGAAAGCGGTCGACGACGCGCCGGGCGCGCGCGATGCCACGAAATTACACTTGATTATCGATGTGTATAAATTTATAGTCTAAACTAACTTAATATATTTTCATTGACAAGTATCAGGATCGATATGACCCAGTTTTCGAATCCCTTCCGCCCTGGCGCTGGACACGCGCCACCGTACCTTGCCGGACGACAGTCCGAGCGGAAGGAACTGCTGCGATTGCTCGAACAGCGAACGATCCTGGAAAACATGATACTGACCGGATTACGGGGTGTCGGCAAGACCGTGCTTCTTGACTCGTTCAAACCGCTTGCAGTGGAGAAAAACTGGATTTGGGTCGGAACCGATCTTTCCGAGTCCACAAGTATCGACGAAGACAGAATGGCCGTTCGGATATTCACGGATCTTTCCCCGGTTACCTCCAGAGTGATCGTCGATACGAAGTTGGTCCACAGCGCCGGATTTACAGCAACCACCGAAACGGTTCCACATACCCTCAACTACCAAACCCTGATAGATACCTACAATCGCACCCCTGGCCTGGCGCTCGACAAGCTCAAGAGTGTTCTCGAAATCACGTGGCACGCCCTGTCGAATGCCGGGCGCTTCAGCGGGATCGTATTCGCTTACGACGAGGCGCAAAACCTGGCCGATCAGCCGGCAAAGGAACAATTCCCTCTGTCCCTGCTTCTTGACTGCTTCCAATCCTTGCAACGCAAGGGGTTACCCCTGATGCTCATATTGGCGGGCCTGCCGACCTTATTCCCGAAGCTCGTGGACGCCAGAACCTATTCGGAGCGAATGTTCCGCGTGGTGTTTCTACAAAGCCTCAACAGGAGCGAGAGCGAGCAAGCCGTTCGAAAACCCATTGACGATGCCGCTTGCCCGGTGCACCTCAGCGATGACTCCGTCAAGAAAATCATCGACATGTCCGGAGGATACCCCTATTTCATTCAGTTCATATGCCGTGAAGTCTATGACGCGCTCATTTTGCGGCTCGACAACGAAGATCAGCTTTCCGTGCCCGTGGTTGAGATAGAACAAAAGCTCGACTCCGATTTCTTTGCGGGTCGATGGGCCCGTGCGACAGACCGGCAACGAGAACTATTGTTCGTAATCTCCGGGTTGGAAAACTGCGACGATGAGTTCACGGTTCAGGAAGTTGTCGAGGAATCCAAACGAGTCCTGACCAAGCCATTCGGGAGTAGCCACGTGAACCAGATGTTGGTCACTCTCGCGAACCAGGGGTTGGTGTACAAGAATCGTCACGGAAGGTACTCCTTTGCCGTGCCGATGTTGGGCCGATTCATTCGCAGGCAGCAATTGACCTGATTGCCCGACAAAACGAATGCCAAGGGCTGCTGGCGCTATCCTCGCGACCAAGTCTCCGCGAGCATGTAGAGCGAGCTGAGGACCGCGACGAGCGACCCTCCCAACACCCACAGGTACCGGTAGATATCGGCGTTGGCCTGCGCAAATGCCGCAGCCTGCTCGGCCAGACCGGCCTTCATTTCAAGGCGCAATTCGGCCAGCGCGGCAGTCTGTTTGGCCAGCGCGGTCTCGAGAGCGGCAGCCTGCCTGGCCAGACCTGCCTCCAGCACGGCGGCCTGCCTGGCCAGACCGGCGTCCATGTCATGGCGCAATTCGGTGATGGCCGTCTCGAAGCGGTTTTCGGAAACGAGTCGGCCGGTGGCTTTGGAGACGGCGCTCACGATCGCCTCCGCATGGGCCGCCTGGACTCCTGCAGCCTGCAAATCGCCGGCCGCAGCCAGCGTGTCGAATTCCGGAGATGCCATCGTTCGGTGCTCCCAATTGAGGATGCCCGACAATGTCCGCCGCGGGACGCTGCGGCGCAATCGGCATTTCCGGCTATTTCATGCATATTCGGCTTCCGCGTGCGGTCGCCGAAAGTGTAGCAGAACGCTCTATTTCGGCTTGCGTACGACCGGAGCGATGGCATCGACCTTGCGATAACCGCGAGGCAGTGCCAGACCGCGGCGGCCCCGCGAATTCATGTATTTGTTGCGCAGGTCGATCGGGCGCAGCCGCATGAATCGCCCGCCGCAGTGGACCTTGACCGCCTGGCGCTCGGCGAACGCGCATACGGACACCAGACGCAGATCGTCGCCATTGGGCAATCCGATGATCTTGTTGCCCCTTCCCCTGCCAAGGACCGGAAGCTCATCCAGCGGGAACGCAAGCGCCCGGCCGTCGCTCGACACGGCCGCCAGATACTGCTGCTTCTTGTCAATGCGCGCCGCGGGCAGCACTTCGCCGCCCTTTGGAACACTCAACACGGATTTTCCGGACTTGGTCCGGGAGTACATGTCTCCCAGCGTGACGATAAAGCCGTATCCCGCCGAGGTTGCCAGAACCCAACGATCTTCGGGCGCCCCGATCAGCACCGACCTGAAGCTGGATCCGTCGGGCGGATTGAGCCGCCCGGAGAGAGGCTCACCCAGGCCGCGCGCGGACGGCAGCGTATGCGCCGGCAGGCTGTAGGCCTTGCCGGTGCTGTCCAGGAACACGGCCAGTTGGTTGCTGCGGCCCTGAACAGCAGCCAGCAATTGGTCCCCCGAACGGTAGTTCAGCGCCGCAGCATCCACCTCGTGCCCCTTGGCCGACCGCACCCAGCCGTGTTCGGAAAGCACCACGGTGACCGGGCCACTGACCACCAGTTCCGATTCGTCAATCACCTGGGCAGCTTCCTTTTCGACGATTCGCGTGCGCCGCTCGTCGCCGTGCTCTTCGGCCAGAGCCGAGAGCTCCTCCTTGATGAGTTCCGTCAGCCGCCGGCCGGAACCCAGTATCTCCTGAAGTTCCGCCTGCTCCTCGGCCAGGTCCGACTGCTCGCCGCGGATGCGCACCTCTTCCAGTCTCGCCAGGTGCCGCAGCCGCAACTCGAGCACCGCCTCGGCCTGCGCGTCGCTGAGCCCGAACCGCCGCATGAGCACCGGCTTCGGCTTGTCCTCGGCGCGGATGATCGCGATAACCTCATCGATATTGAGAAAGGCGATCAACAGGCCGTCGAGGATGTGCAATCGCTTTGTCACACGCTGCAGCCGGTGATTGAGCCGCCGCCTGACCGTATCGGTCCGGAACGTTAGCCAAGACTCCAGCAGTTCCTTGAGTCCGAACACAGCCGGCCGGCCGTCCAGGCCGATGACATTCAGATTGACGCGCACCGACCGTTCCAGATCCGTGGTCGCGAACAGGTGTCCCATGAGCGCCTCGATGTCCACGCGGTTGGAGCGGGGCGCCAGCACCAGCCGGGTCGGATTCTCGTGGTCCGACTCATCGCGCAGGTCCTCCACCATCGGGAGCTTTTTCGCGCGCATCTGCGCAGCGACCTGTTCCAGCACCTTCGCCCCGGACACCTGGTAGGGCAATTCGGTGACGACGATGTCGCCGTCCTGCACCTCGTACCGGGCACGCAGCTTCAATCCGCCGCCACCCTTGCGATAGATCGCAGCGATATCCGATCGCGGCGAGATCAACTCACCGCCGGTGGGAAAGTCCGGACCCTTGATGTGCCGCATTAGCTGGCTGGTGGTCGTCTCCGGCTGTTCCAGCAGGCGGATCAGTGCCGTGGCGACCTCGCGCAGGTTGTGCGGCGGCACGTCAGTGGACATGCCCACGGCGATTCCGCTGGTGCCGTTGAGCAGCAGGTTGGGCAACCTCGCCGGCAGCAGGACAGGCTCGCGAAGGGTGCCGTCGAAGTTCGGCGCCCAATCCACCGTTCCCTGATCCAGCTCCGCCAGCAGGACCTGCGCGTAGCGCGTCAGCCGGGCCTCGGTGTAGCGCATGGCCGCAAACGACTTGGGATCGTCCTGCGAGCCCCAGTTGCCCTGCCCGTCGACGATCGGATGGCGGCAGGCGAACGGCTGCGCCATGTGCACCATGGCCTCGTAACAGGCCGAGTCGCCGTGGGGATGGAACTTGCCGATGACATCGCCCACGGCCCGGGCCGCCTTCTTGGGCTTGGACGCCGCCGACATGCCGAGATCGCTCATGGCGTAGACGATCCGCCGCTGCACGGGTTTGAGGCCATCGCCGATGTGCGGCAGCGCCCGATCGAGAACCACGTACATGGAGTAGTCCAGGTACGCCTTCTCGGTGAACTCCGCCAGCGAGAGCCGTTCGATCCCCTCGAAATTCAGTTCCTGTTCATGCATTGATCATCTCTACTTCATGAACCGATTGGTATTGCGCTAGACATCCGCCAGGTTGCCCTTCTCGCGCAGCCAGTCCCTGCGGTCGGCGGCGCGTTTCTTGGCAAGCAGCATGTCCAGCATGCGATCCGGATTGTCCCTTTCCGTCATGGTCAACTGCACAAGCCGGCGGGTTTCCCTGGCCATGGTGGTCTCGCGAAGCTGGGACGGGTTCATCTCGCCGAGACCCTTGAAACGGGTCACTGTCAACTTGCCCTTCTTGCGCTGTGCCTCGATGCGGTCCAGGAGCATGTCGCGCTCCGCCTCGTCCAGGGCGTAGTGGACTTCCTTGCCCACGTCGATACGGAACAGAGGCGGCATGGCCACATAGACCCGCCCCGCCTCCACCAGGGGCCGGAAGTGGCGCAGGAAAAGCGCGCACAGCAACGTGGCAATGTGCAGGCCGTCGGAGTCGGCATCGGCCAGGATGCAGATCTTGTGATAGCGCAGGCCGTTCAGGTTGTCGCTGCCGGGGTCCACGCCCAGCGCCAGGCTGATGTTGTGCACCTCCTGGGAGCGCAGCACCTGGCCCGGATCCACCTCCCAGGTGTTCAGGATCTTGCCCCGCAGGGGCATGATCGCCTGGGTCTCCCGGTCGCGGGCCTGTTTCGCCGATCCGCCCGCCGAATCCCCTTCCACCAGGAACAGCTCCGCCGCGGCGGGTTCCTGGATGGTGCAGTCGGCCAGCTTGCCCGGCAATTGGGGGCCGGCGACGACCCGCTTGCGGACCACCTTCTTGGCGGCCTTCAGCCGCTGCTGCGCCTTCTCGATGGCCAGCCTGGCGATCTCGTCGCCGGTTTCGGGGTGCTGGTTGAGCCAGAGCGCGAAGCTGTCCTTGACGACGCCGTTGACGAAACCGGCGCACTGCCGCGACCCGAGCCGCTCCTTGGTCTGCCCCGAGAACTGCGGGTCTTCCATCTTCACCGACAGAATGTACGCCACGCCCTGCCACACATCCTCCGGCGCCAGCTTCACGCCCCGCGGCAACAGGCTGCGAAACTCGCAGAACTGGCGCAGCGCCTCGGTGAGCCCGGCGCGCAGACCGTTGACATGGGTGCCGCCCAGGGGGGTCGGCACCAGGTTCACGTAGCTGTCGGTCACCGGCGGCTGAGCATCGCCGGGCACCCACGCCAGCGCCCATTCCACGGCCTCGCGCTTGCCGTGCAGGCTGCCCGTCAGGGGCTCCACCGGCAGGATGCCGCCGTCGATCTGCTCCAGCAGGTATTCCGCCAGCCCGCCGCTGTACTGCCAGGTCTCCACCTCGTGGGGACTCTCCACTTCCAAGCGCACGCTAAGCCCCGGACACAGCACCGCCTTGGCGCGCAGCACGTGTTTCAATCGCCGCAGCGCGAACCCGGGCGAATCGAAATATTGCGGATCCGGCCAGAAGCGCAGTGTGGTGCCCGTGTTGGCCTTGCCGACCGAGCCCACCACGTCGAGCTGCCCGCGGCGCTCGCCGCCGGAGAAACTCATGTTGTATTCCTTGCCGCCGCGGCGGATCCACACTTCCAGGTTCCTTGACAGCGCGTTCACCACCGAAACGCCCACGCCGTGCAGCCCGCCGGAGAACCGGTAGGTCCGGTTGGAGAACTTGCCGCCCGCGTGCAGCTTGGTGAGGATCAGCTCGACCCCGGGAATCCCCTCGTCGGGATGGATATCGACGGGCATGCCGCGGCCGTCATCGGCCACTTCCAGCGACCCGTCCCGGAAGAGCTTGACTTCGATGCGTTTGGCGTGGCCCTCGATGGCCTCGTCGACGCTGTTGTCGATGACTTCGTGGGCGAGATGGTTGGGGCGGCTGGTGTCGGTGAACATGCCGGGCCGCCGGCGCACGGGGTCAAGACCGCTCAGGACCTCGATGTCGGCAGCGTGATAGCTGTTTCCCATTGACTCCCACCTGCGCCCCGGCGACGACCGCAAATCCGACCGGGACGTACCAAGGGGCAAGGGGATTGTACCGCGTACGGGCGATTTAGACATCCTGCTTTTGCTCCGCCGATGTTGGCTTTGCCGACCGGATCCCGCCGGCCGAACCAACCGACGCGCTATGCCGTTTGCAACCCTTCGCGCGGGCGGTGCGGATTCCGCACAAATGAAGCCGCGCACTGGAGCCGACATTTCAACCCCTTCGTTCGGCAAGACCAATCAGAATTTCGTGATCGAGCCCGTGGCGGATGACGTCGAGGTTCCCGTCGGCTTCCATCGACCGTACTGGAGGCAACGCGATATCAAATGGGAACAGGTGAGGGCCATGAAGGAGGGTCGTGGCGCGTTGCGAACTGCCGCCCTTTGCGGCGAGAACTGCTGCGATGGCCCAGACGGAAAGAGATACGTCATCTACGGCGCGCTTTGCCGCGCCGCAATAGAGTCCCTTTTTTCCAGTTTCCAGCAACACGCCCCAGTCGATAAAGGTCCGCAGGATACGCCGAGCCGCGCGAGCCACTGTCTCTCGTTCGCCGAATTGCTCACGCAGTCTCCGCTGCACTTGCGCCGCTCCAGCCGTCCCCTGCAGGCGTAGAAGCCGCCCGGTTGCGTCCGCGACCGTCCCGAAGAAGGGGTAAACAGCCATGCACATGCACCAGTGCACCAGCATCCGGTCGGACATTGGTAAACGCTGAAGGAAATCCAGTCCCCGATCGCGGAGTGTATCGAGTTCGCCCGGTACCGCAACCCAGGTCTTCGTCAAAATCGTGATGGCCTTGTCCCGGGTCCCTCGTTGCGGATTGTTTCCGACCGATAAGGCCCCCCGCAGCCGGTCGCCCAGCGCCGTAACGATTTCCTGTCTTGAGTTTCCGGCGAGAACCAAGTTAACGGTGTAGTCCAACCACTCCAACTGGATGCGTTGACTGAAACCGATCTGGCCCCTGCGGTTCATGTCTTCGACCGCTCGATCCGAATCAGCGGAACAACCACCTCCTCCAGCGAGATGCCGCCATGCCCCACGACGCGCTTGCCCTTGCGAACGAAGGCCGTGCGACCGGGAGCCAGCAGGGCCAGGTAATCCTCAGGGAGTCCCAGAGGCGACCACGCAATGGCACTTGGAAATTGTTCCTTTACGCGAGACCGCAAGATCGAATCGGAATAGACTCGGACGCGCTCGCCCCGTAGCTCGGCGACCGCTCCTTCCGATGGGCGGCCGTCGCCCTCAGCGTCGACGTTTCCGTGATCCGCGGTCAGGTAGACGGTGAAGCCGCGGTCGAGCAGTGAATCCACCAACGCCGCCATAAACCCTTCTTCAGCCCATTGCCGCACTTGGTTGAGCATTCCCGCGGCACCAAGCTCCATGCCGTGCATGATCCTGTCGACCTTGTCGACGACCAAGCCGAGCGCGCGAATATCCGGCCGCAGCGCGAACTCGCGCATGTCGTCGAGGCTACCGTCGCCCAACCCCTTGGAGTAGCCGACTTGCCGGGCCTTCAGACCATGGTCCATCCAGAAGCGGGTCCACAACGACGCTTCCTTGTTCGTTGTATGAATGCTGGACGGAAAATAGAACGGCGGAATTCCCGCGAAGATTGCCTGTCGCGACACCGACGTAATGGTCGGCACCCAAGCGAAGGCGGCGCCCTCGCCGAAGCGAAATCGTGGACGCTGTTTCACAAGAATGTCGCGGAGCACGATCCACTGATCGAGAGCCAGGCCGTCCGCGACGACGAGCGCTATCTTGCTCGCCGGATCGTCCACAAGCCGCCGTGCGAGCAAGCGCGGCACGTGGTGAACCATGACCGGCGGGTCGGGCGGTTGATTGTGGAGCCCGGCGTAGCGGCGCTCCATCCAATCGAGAAAGGCTCGGTCGACGAGTGTGCGAACTTCGACGATTCGCTCGTCAATACCCGACCGCGAGGTGACGGACATCTCTAGCCAGAGAACGCCAAGTTCCGCCCAGCGGTACGCGAATGCCAACCAATCGCGGTGCCGAGCATCGGGACCGGGAATCGTGTCGCCGACAGCCTCCATCAGGCCGAGGAGCCGCCGCAAATTGTCCGCCGCCGGGTCGGTAAGTATCCCAACCTCTGGCCACTTGCCGCGAAGGGCGCTCCCCGACTCGTGATTCACCGGAGAGAGCATTCCCTCGATGAACAGGTTGTCGATATAGACACGAATGTCTTCGTGATCGAATGGAATCTGAGCGGGACCCTTGATACTGAGGCCAAATGATCCGCTATCGTCTCCTGTGCCGCCCGCAGCGCTCGTCGCGACGCGATCGAGAAACAGCGGCCAGCGCTCCTGTAGAAAGGAGAAGAACGCTCCGCGATCAGGAATGATGGTCTCTAATGGCCAGGAATCGAACTCGCCACTCTTCCGCAGCACGTGCACAAAGCGATCATCCAGGATGCGCGGAACCCGCTGGCCACGATAGTGTCGCCTCAACAAGACGCGCAACAGGCCGGCTGGATGCTTGATGAGTGCGGGATCGGTCTCGAAGACATGCAGCAAAACGAAATCCTTCGTGGCATCGTCACCGAGTCTCTCCAGCCCGCTTCCCGTCCGCGCGCGGTAAAGCACATCGAAATCGCTTCGGTCCAGCGAGGCAACAACCGGATAACTGAGGCCGGGAAGCAATTCGCCCAAACTGAAGGAAAGCTGTCTTCCCGCTTGCACCAAGTCGTAGGGAAGCGAAGTGAGATCGTGCTCCCCATTCCGAATGACCACCACCAAATCGGTGCTGTCACCGCGCTCCCAGCGGTTCCGGAATCGGGTTTCGTACGCGAATCGGAAAGCGACGGGCTCCTCAAAGGGGACCAGCTCGAAACCGCGCTCTCGGATAGCCTCGACGAGTGCCTCCTCAAGCAGTAACCCGTCCGGGTCAGCTACCAAGGTGACACGCGCTACCTGAGGCGTGAACTCCTGAAGGACTTCGTCGCGCCAGTCAGCCACTGAGCGGCCTCTCGGCTAGGTGGGAACTCGCGACAGCGGAAAGCCCCGGAGGCGTTGATTCCACGTCCGGATGTTGAACACCATGCAGCCCGAGACGATGCGCCGTTCCCACGTACCGGACGTTGGACCCTGTGACGGAAGCTTACGTTTGAGCGCGTCCGTCCGAGTCAGAAGTTCAGCATCGGATAGACCCTCAATGGCGATGATGACCCAGTAGTGAATCGGTTTACCGATATTGCCGGATGCGCATTCGTAGAGGAAGGAATCCCGATACTTGTACTTCAGATCCTCGTCCAATTGCCCGGCGAGGAATCGTCGATTGAATCTCGTTCTTTCCTCTTCCGTCGCCCGGGGATGATCGGGGTCCTTGATTTCGATGAATAACACTCGATCATCTTCCTCAACGATGAAATCGACGGCCTTCATACAGTGCGACAGTCCGTGCAACAGATGGTCGTCGAACTTTCTCGCACTCGCGGTGCGAGGAAACGCAATTTGCAAGTTGCCTTCAGAAAGCGTGGTCACTTTCAGTTTCCTGTCAAGCTTCTCGTGACCTCGCGGTCGTACAGGTCGGAAAAAGCGTCCGCAATGGCGTTAGGGTGGATGTCTAGGTAGGTGCGCACGCTATGACAAGCAATTTCTCCGTTATTGCCATCGCGATAGAGGGAATGAAAAGCCACTCGGTCACTTTTCTCCTTTTGTAGATCCAATTCCTTCAGGATCGCGTAGTCGTGAGTGGCGATAAATATCTGAACGCCCATGCGCTGCAATTCGAGAAGAATTCCAATCACGGATTCGAAGAGTTTGGGATTCAGATTGGTTTCGGGTTCGTCCCAAAAGAGCACGGAGCCACCAAGTAGAGTCCCATTCTGGATCAATAGCCAAAGCAGACCCAGCTTGCGCAATCCCTCGGCAAGCAACGAGAACTCCAAGTTTCCTTCCTTGTTGCGGAGAAAGAATTCTTCGTTCTTGACGGTGACGTTACCGGCAATAGTCTTGCGTAAACTGGTTAGGAGTCCCTTGCGCTCCCGATCCATCGGGCCACGCAAGATCGGTATGTACGCGCGGGCGACGATATCGTCGTAGATTTCCTCGAAGTGAATCTCGCGCTGGGCATAGAGGGAGCGAAATCCCGGCGCATTCGCGAGCATTTCCTTGACAGGGATGTAGACGCTCTCAACGGGCTCAGATTTCCAACGTGGTGCGCCTGTAACTCGAGCCGACTCGGCTGCTTTCGTGTGGTTGGAGAACGAAAGTCTGAGATCTAGCCCATCTCGGGAAACCTTGACCACGCAACTCGAACTTTCTCCTCGCCGCTTGACAAGCCGCCCAATGGAAAGTCCCGAAGGCATAAAGACACGGGTTAATTTTTCCGCGAAGCTATTGCCCGTCTTGCTCACATCGCAGGCAGCGTAGGCAACTTTCATGAGATGCGTCTTGCCGGTCCCGTTGGCGCCGACGAGGACGTTGATGCCTCGAGATGGTTCGAAATCGAGTGTTTCGAAGGCCGTGAACCGTTGTAGCCTTAATCTCCTGATTGTCAAGGATTCTCTCCCATGCGCGTCAAGGCTTGGTCATACCAGAGCATGAGCTTTTGGTCCTCCTGGAGCACTGCGTCCGGAATTTTCTCTGCGACCGAAATTATGGATGCATAGTCCCTGTCCTGATAGGCCCTGAAGAATCCCGCCCTTACGGCCTCTAGGCGGAACAGCTTTAGTCGCCTCTGCGACGATTCGCGGTATTCGTCGAACTCCCGCAGGAGAACTCGCGTGCGGCGTTTCTCCACGTCGGCCGCCTTTTTTGGATCAGGCACGTACCAGCGACCCTTCGCCCTCTGACGGAGTGCTGGGTGATCCTTTGACAAGTTTCGCAACTCCTTGAAGTTGGTGGAGAGGTAGCCGTGAATCTGGCTCGGAACCTTCCCGACCCCATCGTAATGCAGGAAGTTCTGGTCCAGCATATCGGATAGCTCAGGCAGCTTCTCGTGCTTCTGCCAACCCGCGATCTCGCGGATGAAATGCGGATGAATGTCTTGGAAGCTCTGCGGTTTGCGGTCCAACACGCGCTTCAGCCACTGGATAGCGGATGATTCGTCGATAACGAATATTTCCAGTTGAACTACTTCCCGGGCTGCCAAACGTTTCTTGTCATACTCCGCGACCTGTTCCAGCAGAAATACCATTCCGTCCCGTTCCGGAAACCGGCTGGCGAGACCCTCCAGGAATTCGCCAATCGACAGCGGCACCGTGACATTGCGCAGAACATGGAAGGCGACCATGCGGTCGAACAGCAGATGCGGCTGGCGCTCGTTGACGACCTCAACGCGACCGCCCTTGGCCACGAACACCGGCAGTTGGCCGAGATGCGTACGGAGAAAGTCCCAGACTCCATCCTCGGTGCCTTTCGTAAGCGTGAAACGTTCCTCCAGGCCGTCGTTGGGCTTGTAGGCCGAGATCACCAAATCCTGCTTTACCGCAGTGCTGGTGACTTGACGATAGGAGCCCTGTTTCTTGTCCATGGTGCGGACATCGGCGACAACAAATCCGGCTGCAAGCATGGCTTCCTGGATCGCCGTCCAAACCGCGCTTTTGGAGTTGTGGAAAACCACCGTAATCCAGCGACCCGGCTTTAGAACGCGGTGATATTCCTCGAAACACCGCTGCATCAGGCGCTGATATTCGGGCAATCCCTTTTTTTTGAAGCGGTCGACGATGGCCTCCGGTGCCGCATTGGTGAGCACTCCGTGCCAAGACTCGACCAGAAAGTTGAGATCGGCATAGTAGATGTTTTCTCCGAACGGCGGGTCGGTGAAGACGTAGTCCACCGAGTTGTCGGGTATTCCGACCAATTGGGCAGTGCTCGCGGTATTGACGCAACCTGACGGTCGCCGAACCGGCGCATGGCTGAAGGCATTGACCAACCGGGTCAGCTTGTTGCCGAGATTGTATCTTGGTGAGACCTCGGATATCTGGGAAGAGACGTAGTAGACGCCGGAGAGTTGACGGTTTACTTGCGAATAGTGCGAAGGACCATATCGATTGAGGATTGACATTCCCCAAATTGCCTGCTCCACGAACCAGAGCAGCATATGGCGAAGGCGGATTTCGGGCTGGGCGCAGGCCCGACGCCACGTCGCTGCCAAGGCATGAGCGGCACGAGGCAGAAAGAAGTGATGAACGCGCGTAATGCCTTTCGGTGCCAAACGCGAACCGTGATACATGTCTTCAATAGGAAGCCGGTTCGTTGGGACTACAGTTGCAAGGGGTAGTTGGGCGATGCGTTTTATGCGCTCGCGATCATGATTATCGGGTTGCTTTTCGAATGCTTCGCCACCCACTGTGTACCGAATCAAGGAGGGCCGGAAAACGACGTTTTGCCGCACAATTCCGGTGACTTCATCCAAGCTCGATTCGAATACACGCTCTAACTTGTCCTTGGTCAGTTCTGCATCGCAGTGGGGGCATGGAAATCGAGACCTCACTCGTCCACTGGTTCGGTCCAGAGCCTCGTCCATAAACACCACTTCGGCGGCACATTCGGGACAACTAAACACTTCGCTCCAGACTGTGTAGTCGATTCGCCCAGTGGTCTTGCCGTCGGTGTGCAACGTTTCGTACATCCAGCCGAGATCCATCTCGACCTCGTCGAGTAGCACGCGGCCAGCCTTGGCGAAGGCGTCGAGATCGAACGGCAGATCGTAATTTGCAGCAATGAAGGCAGCTAGTGGAGAGAGATCATTCTGAATGGTGTGCCGGAGACCCCATTTCGGACTGTCGAAACCTCCCTCAGCCCACCGTGCCTCCAGCGATTTTCGATCACTCTCGGGTGCCGTAGCGCACCACTGGGCTGCAACACCTACCATCCCCGAGCCAGCAAAGCCGTCCAACACCAAATCACCGGGCACCGTGTAGTGGAGGATCGACGGCAGAATCGCCAAGTGCGGAACCTTGGTGTGATAGCCGTGCGCTCGATAGACGGCGTGCGTCTTGCCCACGCTCACGTCGACTGCAAACGGTTTTCGACGGTATGGTTCATCAGGGTCGTAGGGCATGCCATAAGCATCCACAAACGCGCCAAGAAACGGGTTCGGACAGGCTGTATGCCAAGGCGGATCGGAGAGCGCGAGAATGTCCTCAATCTCACCGTGAGGAAAACCGACCTCGTCCTTCCAGCGCTGGAGCAGGTCCTTTGACGAGTCGACATGGCGCATACGTTCGGCGAGGCGGTGAAGCCGCGCCTTCCCGCCCATCGGCCAGTGCTCGATCTTCGTCATCCGCGCGACAGCGTCGTCGAGACCTGCGTAAGGAGCGCCGCCGAGCTTTGCGTGCAACTCTTCCAGTCCTTCCCGCAACCTACCCATGAAATGAGACCGACGGGTTTCTTCATTCTCAAAGGTCAGCCCCAGACATTCGACCGGCTCGCCATGCCTCCCTTCCAAGCCCTCGTCAGTGGACTTGCCGAACAATTCGTCCTGTTTCGAACGATTTCGAGTGAGGCGGCCAATTCGGTCAGTCGGGTTGCTACGCGCCATCTGAACCGCTTCCCTGTTCCGGCTTGTGCAAACGGCACCTCTTCGGCTCAATCCCTGCCTCCGCCGGCACATGGGCTTGGTTCGGATGCCCTGGCTGGTTGGGATGGGCCATGCGCGGCACGCCGCCAGCCAACAGTGGATATGGATGACGCTTCCTGAAGTATCCGCGATTGGCTGTTTTTGGGGTGTCCATGATCTCGGCCAATCTTCGGGGCGTATCGCAAAGCCCAATGATCTTCTCCTGGACGCCCGGCACCTCATCCAAAAGCCCGGCATGTGCGGTGGACAAGTCCACCGGGCCGGAACCAGCTTGTACAGTGGACAAGCTGCCATGCCCAAGCTGAACCTGATCGATTGGCTCTTCCCTCCTCACAGGCGCTTACTCCACCACTACCCTGACCTTGGCTGGGTCTTTCCCTTTGGCGAGGTCGTCCATATAGCGTTCGAAGCGCGCCTTCATCTCGGCAGGGCTCGCGGGCGAGCCGCCGGTAAGGAGAGCGGCTTTCATATCCTCCGTTTTCGCAGTTACCTTGATGAGACCCGAAAGGACTTCCTGAAGCGCCTCAATGAACTCCAGGCCCAGTGAATCGGGGAACTTGCGTGATCGAATGAACACATTGACAAGCCGACGGCGCTCGGGCTGAAGCAGGGACAGGTTCTCGCGCGTCGCCGGATCGTCGAGGTTCGCGAGCAGTGTCCGCCGCCAGTCGGCGAGCATACGGTCAAGTTCATCGTCTAGTTGCGCGAGGACATTGCTGGCGGCGCTCTCATTCGTCTCCTGGACCGGTCTGAACCCGCAATGCGGACAGATCGGAGAGGCGCTGAGGTCCCGCTTCGTAAGAGCGAAGCAACTCTTCAGCCCGTTGAGGCGGTCCCGGAGGTTCGCCAATTGGCGCACTGGCATGAGGTCGATGGCCGACAGTATCTGAAGCTGGGCGAGCCGCGCGTCTCGCAGCAACGCGGTCTTCTTCTTGTCGTCGTTCACGCCGAGACGTGCCTTGGCATGGAGATTCAGGTAAACATCCGCGAAAGCCCGTTTCAGGTCGTCAAGCCTGGTCAGCGAGCGGCGCCTAAGCGCAACGGCTGCTCGACCGGTGGTTTTCGCGATCTGCGTCAGCACATCGTCACGAACGCCGTTCATCTGTCCCACCCACTCGTGGGAGGGGGGAAGCTCAGTCTCGGCTACAGTGAGAAAGCTGGCCGCGGGCCCCAACTCGGAAGCCAGTGCCTGGAACGCTTCCACCTCCTCCAGGGACTCAAGCCCCGTCGCGTGACTTTTCACTTCCTGCGGGTCATGGCGAAAGTTCTTCAGTCGGCCGGGCGATGTGTAAGCCTGGAGAGATTCAAGGAATGACTTGGTCCGTTCGAGAGCCGGAATCAGGCTCTCGGCACGCCCCTCGTCGATCAGACTCCTGCTCCAGAACGAAATGCCGGACCGGACGGACTGATGAGCAACGACCAGCCTCTCGACGGTGTGCGACACCTCCTTTTGAAGCTCCCGAACCGGGTCATCCTTCCCTTGAGTAATGAAGTGCGCCATACCAGGCGTCAGCCCAAGCAATTCGAACAGCGCCTTGAGGGCCGGGAGGTTCCATTCCTTGGGACGCTCGACATGCTTGAAGTGAACAAGCTCGTCGAGCGGCGCGGCGGCCAACGAGGAAAGGTCGGCAGCATCGAACTTACGCCCGGGAACAGCAAGCACCAGATCACCCGAATAAACCAGCGCCGCAAGCAAAACCACCACCCATTCGGGTTCAAGGCGCAGAGTTTGCGGGGCGAGATATTCCACTCCCAGCAACTCCTCGATTAGCTCGGAACGATTGACGACCTGACCATGACCCTTTCTTTTGATGCGGTCGAGGATGTAGTTGGCGTATTTCGACCGATTGGGATCGAGTTTGTCTGAGTCGAGGAGTTCGAATGAGTCGAGAACGGAAACCGCCTGTCTCGTCCTCGTGGCGCCAGCAATACATCGCAACGCGTCCTGGGCAGCCTGGGCTCGGTTCGAGGATGTGACCAGCACAGAGAAGCACGGGTATTCCGGCGCCTGATCCGCGAAATGCGTCTCCAGGCAAATGCCGGCCACCGCGTTGATCAGATCGCGGAAATTAATTCTCTCTGCCGGAGATATTCCGGAGACTTCTCGAAGTGAATGGCCCTTGGCCCATTCCAGCAGCGCCTTGCGACGACCTTGGTAGCCCACCTCGAAGGCCGAACCCATATGCTGCTGGAGCCAATTGACCAGATCGCGGACAAAGCCGGACGCCTTCGACCCGTAGGTAGCCTTGGCGTGCCCCGAAGACGTGGAGGCCAGATCGACCGCCGCCGCGTAACCACGCAACGAGTCTCGGAACACGTCGTCCGCACCCGTCAGATGGAAGAAGACTTCATCCGCCGTCTTCTCGTCCCTGAAGCGCGGAGGGTCGTGAGGCTGAATGAAGTAAAGGTAGAAGTCGCGCGGCGGCACCGCGGTGGACCGCTCATTTGGCGCGCCGAAGAACAAGTATCCTTGGCGCTCTGCCTTCCGCGCGCGCCATTCGAGTTCATGCTGCCAAATCTTGTAACCGGTGACGTACGTGTCGTCCGTGCATTCCATCGCCTGCCGCAGAGCGTCGTAGTAGTAGCGGTCAAGCCGTGCCGGATCGAGACTATCGGCACGTTTCTCGATCAGGGCGTCAAAATCATCAGTCTTCTTGAGATCGAGGTAGTATTGGCGATTGTCCGGGTTCGACGAGATGAACTGGCCGCTGACCGTCTTGTGGATTTCCCGGAGAACGGTTTCCACCTGCGACAGCAGATCGTCCGCAGGATCGCCCCCGAGATCTTCGATTCCCGGCTGATAAAGACAAAGACCATCCCTCAGTTCCTCCGCCGTAGCGCCCAGCCGCGCATAGATGTCGCCAGTAGTTAGCCGATGCACCGACAGGGCATGGATTACGCGCACCGCCATTGGCTTGTACGCCGGACGGGTGAAAGCGTGATCGATCCGTGCTTCCAGCACCTGGCTGCATTCGATGACGGCCTTCACGTCGGGGTCGGCGCGAAAGGATGGATTTTCTCTCAGTATCGACCAGTAGCCGTCATAGGAGATCAGTCCGGGATGATCCGTTGGCAATTCTTGCCCGAGCAACCGCTTCATTGCCAACGAAAGGGTACGGAGTACTTCGCGCTTTTCGACCGCGGTCACACGCTCAAAAACTTCTAGATAGTCAGGATGGACCGGGAACAATTCCACGTATTCGTCCATGCGTTCGTTCATTCGCCCATAGAACCGCGCAAACGGCGTCAGATATTCCCTGATTCCGGCTTGTTGCTCTCCCGTCTTGCGGAGTAATCGGTGCGCAACGACAAACTTCACGTCTCGGCGCGCAATGAGGACTTGCTCGAAACGGTCCTTCACGCGACGAATACTGTCCGACACGAAAGTGAAGCGAGGACTGTCGAAAATTGCTTCCTGTACGCCCGCCAGGAAACGGAAGCGGAGGTCCTTGCAAACCTCACCGATTTCCCGCAGGAAATTGAGGTCGAGGATCAATTCCTGATCCTTGCGCGAGCGCAGGTAGTCAAGCAGTTCGTCGACAACCAGTAATAAACCGTGGTCGGGAAAAGCCTCGTGGAACGCGGCCATCATTTCCTCGAACGCACGCTTGCTTCCAGAGACATCGGCAGCGCTTGGGAACGCGAATGAAACGCCTAGCGCATCCAGGTGCTCCTCCAGTTCGCCCACCACGATGTCACGCAGGGACATCGTGGTCGCACCGATCTCAGTGCGGACGACCTTGAACCTGCCGGCTATGCTGCCGGCATCTCTCGCAATATTAGGATTGGAGAGTTCGGATACCAGATCGGCATGCTCGGCGATCCCCGAGAAAACCGACATCAAGTGCGACTTGCCGGTCCCGTAGTTGCCAACGACCAGAAGCCCCTTGTTATCAGCGGGAATTTCGTACTGGAGTTGAGCGAAGACCATGGCGGACAGCTTCTCCGCCATCTCATCGGAAATTACGTAACTGCTCACGAGGCGGCGGGCGGCTGCGGCTTCGTCGGCGTCGCGAAGTTGCACGACGGCCTCGATGGGATCGAACCGGATCAGTTCTTCGTACTTCACTCTTTCGCCGCCTGTGCGCTCACGGCCAGAATGCCGTCCGTCGAATAGCGTCGATATTCCGGGTGGCCGCGCTCCGCGTAGTAGACGTTTCCGTTCTCGATGGACCCGCTCCAGGCTGCGACTGTGGTCCTGTTCCGAGACAGACCCCGCAAAAGGCGAAGCGGGTCCTGCTGCAGCGAGGGATCGAACAGAAGTTCGATATTGTCCAGCAAGACCACCTCGCTATCGATCTCGGCAACAATTCGCTCGAGAATTCGTTGTACCCGGAGAGGACGCTGGCGCTCCGGGAGGTCAAGCATCTGGCGAGAGAGTTCCAGATTGACGTTGATGACCGGCGCGCCCGTCTGTACTGCGATGTCTCGCAACGCAGCAGTCTTGCTACGACGATCAGTGCCGACCACGAGCACCAGCCGATGATAGAGATCGCCGGCGTAATCGATCTGCTCACGGACCGCTTCCGACAGGCGGTCTGTCACGCTTCGTCTCCATCGGTCGTCATTTCAGCACGCGCGCCGCCTTGTTCCAGCCAGCGGTCGATAGCCCGCTTGCGGAACCGCCAGTGACGCCCGACTTTCTTGCAGGGAACCCTGCCTTCCTGTGCCAGTTTGTAGAGCGTCGATCGCGATATCCTCAAGTATTCGGACAATTCGTCGATCGTCATGACACCGCCGGGCCTTTCGTCCACGAAATTGTCCTCACCACCCGGTAGGCGAGCTTTTGCATATGTTCTTGAATATAACCATCATTATCAATTATTAATCAATAATATAAAGTGCTATCAACTCCTGATGCCTTCCAAGTGATGGCCAATGATAAGTCGGATTCTACGCATCGGTCCATGCATCCAAGGCGGGAATATATCGCTTGCGGTTGCGAATCCGAAGCGCGCCATCCAGCCGCCGCATCATCCGCGGAAAATCTTCAGGCCTGATTGGTCAGTTCGCGCAGCGTGTCCCCCAACAATCGAAATTCCTCCGTTCTCAGGGATGTCGGGCGCCATGCCAATCCGATCTGGCGGGCAGCCGGCACGCCAAGCCGCGACAGCGAGATACCCGTTCCCCGGGTTATATGAGCGTCGACCGCAAGACGCGGTATGAGCGCGACGCCGACACCCGCCGCAACCATCTGCACCATCGTGAGCAGACTGCTGGCCTCGAATTGCGCCCGGGCCCGCCTGTCGCTCGTTGTGCAGACGTCCAGCGTATGACCGCGCAGACAGTGACCTTCTTCCAGCAGCATGAGCGGTTCGTCCGCCAGCGCCTGGAGCGAAATCTCTTCGGCTCCGGCGAGTTCGTGATTCCGGTTGCAGGCAAACAGGAATTCATCCTCCATGATGACGTCGATGCGCAGGTCGTCAGTCTCGTAGGGCAGCGCGATCAGGGCGACGTCCAGTTCTCCGCCTTCCAGCCGCGCAAGCAGAGGTGCTGTCTGCTCCTCCCGCAGGTAGATCGTCAGATCGGGAAATCTCTCCTTCAGTGCCGGAAAAACTCGCGGCAGGACGAAGGGTCCGATCGTCGGGATTACCCCGAGGCGCATTTCGCCGGTCATGGGCGAGCGAGCCGCTCTGGCCACCTCCATCACCTCTTCGGCTTCCCGCAGCACCGCCTTTGCACGTTCGGCAAGCTGCGCTCCAAACGGAGTAATCAGCACGCGCCGATTGGAACGCTCCGCGACGGCGGTACCGAGCACCGCTTCCAGATCGCGAATACCCGCGCTGAGCGTGGACTGGGTGATGTGGCAACGCAGAGCCGCCTTGCCGAAATGTTGCGTTTCGGCAAGCGCCACCAGATACTGGAGCTGCTTCATTGTTGGCAATCGCTTCATCAAACAATCCTGCATTAATATCCGTAAAACACGATCATTATAGCCAGTAATAATCGTTGGACACGACAGCCCATACCTCCTACACTCACCATGGCTACAGACGACGCTGCCGTCGGTTCTTAGTGGATTCCAATGAGTCGGAACACCGAAATTCGTATCGGCGAAGAGGGACGCGACGCAATTGCGGAGCGCCACTCGCTCGCGCTGGCGGGCGATCAACGGCGGCGACTTTCAAGCAAAACATACGAAGGAGAAAACCATGAATGATGCAACCTGCCCGTTCACGGGCGGAGATCAGAAGGAGTTTGCCGGCGGCGGCACCTCCAACCGGGACTGGTGGCCGAGCCTGTTGAAGCTGAACATTCTTCACCAGCATTCCGCCAGGTCCAACCCCATGGGCGAGTCGTTCGACTACGCCGAAGAGTTCAAGAGCCTCGACCTCGACGCCGTCAAGCAGGACATCGTGAATCTGATGACCACGTCGCAGGACTGGTGGCCGGCCGACTACGGTCACTACGGGCCGCTCTTCATCCGCATGGCCTGGCACAGCGCGGGCACCTACCGCATCGGCGACGGCCGCGGCGGCGGCGGCACCGGCAATCAGCGCCTGGCGCCCATCAACAGTTGGCCCGACAACGGCAACCTGGACAAGGCCCGCATGCTGCTTTGGCCGGTCAAGCAGAAGTACGGCCGGAAGATCTCCTGGGCCGACCTGATGATCCTGGCGGGCAACTGCGCGCTGGAGTCCATGGGATTCAGGACGTTCGGTTTCGCCGGCGGGCGCGTGGATCTCTGGGAGCCCGAAGAGGACATCTACTGGGGCTCCGAGGACATCTGGCTCGACGACAAGCGCTATACCGGCGACCGGGAACTGGAGAATCCTCTCGGCGCGGTCCAGATGGGCCTGATCTACGTGAATCCGGAAGGCCCCAACGGCAATCCAGACCCGGTTGCCTCCGGGCGGGACATTCGCGAGACCTTCGGCCGGATGGCCATGAACGACGAAGAGACCGTCGCGCTCGTCGCCGGCGGGCATACCTTCGGAAAGTGCCACGGCATCGGCGATCCTTCGCAGGTGGGTCCGGAGCCGGAGGGCGCCGCCATCGAGCAGCAGGGGCTGGGCTGGAAGAACCCGCACGGCATCGGCAAGGGCGGCGACACGTTCACCACCGGCATGGAAGGCGCATGGACCAACAACCCGACGAAGTGGGACATGGGCTATTTCGACAACCTGTTCGGTTACGAGTGGGAGCGGGTGAAGACGGACGCGGGAGCGTGGCAGTGGGCGCCGAAGGACGGCGCAGGCTCCGACACCGTGCCCGATGCCCACGATCCGTCGAAGCGGCACGCGCCCATGATGACCACGGCGGACATGGCCATGCGCATGGATCCCATCTACGAGCCCATCGCGCGGCGTTTCCACGAGAACCCGGACGAGTTCGCCGATGCGTTCGCCCGGGCGTGGTTCAAGCTGACCCACCGTGACATGGGCCCGCGCGTGCGGTACCTCGGCCCCGAAGTCCCTGCGGAGGAACTCATCTGGCAGGACCCCGTGCCCGCAGCCACCCATGACCCGCTCGACGCGCAGGACATCGCGGACCTGAAGGCCACGATCCTCGGTTCGGGTCTCTCCGTTTCCCGGTTGGTCTCGACCGCCTGGGCTTCGGCATCGACCTTCCGCGGTTCGGACCTGCGCGGCGGGGCGAACGGCGCGCGCATTCGCCTGGCGCCGCAGAAGGACTGGGAAGTCAACCAGCCGGAGCAACTGGCGGGCGTACTGGAGACGCTGGAGGGCATTCAGCAGGCGTTCAACGGCTCCCATGCCAATGGCAAGGGTGTCTCGCTGGCCGACGTCATCGTTCTGGGCGGCTGCGCGGCCGTTGAGCAGGCGGCGAAGGACGCCGGCCACGACGTGACTGTCCCGTTCACGCCCGGCCGCACGGACGCTTCGCAGGAGCAGACGGACGTCGAGTCCTTCGCCGTGCTCGAGCCGTATGCCGACGGGTTCCGCAACTACCAGAAGCAGCAGTACGCCGTTTCGGCCGAGGAGTTGCTGGTGGACCGGGCACAGTTGCTGACCCTGACGGCACCGGAGATGACGGCGCTGGTCGGCGGCCTGAGGGTGCTGGGCGCCAACTTCGACGGCTCGCAGCACGGCGTGTTCACCGGACGGCCGGGGGCGCTCACCAACGACTTCTTCCTGAACCTGCTCGACCTGGGCACGCAGTGGCAGGAGGTGTCCGATGCGGTGGACATGTTCGAGGGGCGCGATCGAAACACCGGCGATCTCAAGTGGACCGCCACCCGTGTCGATCTCGTCTTCGGCTCGAACTCCCAGCTTCGGGCGCTGGCCGAAGTCTACGGGTGCGCGGATTCCGAGCCGCAGTTCGTGCAGGACTTCGTGGCGGCCTGGGACAAGGTGATGAACCTGGACCGGTTCGACGTTGCCTGATCGCTCGATAGCGGGCGATTCGCGGGAAGGTCCTCAACGGTGTTGGGGACCTTCCATGCCCATGTATGGAACATTCCCAACCTGTTGATTTTGTGTCCGCATAATGTTCCTTCCGCGACAGCGAGGCGGTGCGATTCGCCGCCGTGGCACGCTTACAGGTAGAACTTCACGCCGGCCCAGATCGCGTGCGGCGCGCCGGGCGCGAGGAAGCGCACGTCGTCGCCGATGCCGTCGAGTCCGATGATCTCGTCGGGTTCCTCGCCGATCAGGCCGAAATTCTCGTATTTCCCGTCGAACAGGTTCTCGATCAGCACGAACGCCAGGAACCGCTCCCCCCGGTAGTTCGCCCGCGCGTTGACCGTGGCGTAACCCGCAAGCTCGTCCAGTTCGTTGGATTCGTCGCCGCGCAGGTGGCTGCCGGAGACCGCGAGCAACTCCAGGCCGGCGGACAAGCGGTCCGAAAAGGCGTGGTCCACGGACGCCTTGAACATGTGATCGGGAATGCCCGGAATTTCGGCTCCGGCGTGCACGGGACGCGTGTTGAACAGGTCGTCGTCATCGCTGTTTCCGTCATCCTCCGTGTCGCCGTCGCCGTCGTCGTCGGCCCCTCCGCTCCCGCCGGGCTCGTCATCGTCATCGTCCCCATCGTCATCGTCGCCGTCTCCGCCCCGAAGCAGCGCATTGGCCGGATGGTTCGGGCTCAGGACGTCGAAATCGTCCTCGAAGGTGGCCTGGATGAAGGTGTAGTTGATGTTCCAGCGCCAGCGCTCGTATGAGCCCGCCAGCGCGGCCTCCACGCCCAGGCGCCGCGTGTTGTCGATGTTCTTGAAGAGCCCGTGGGCGCGGGTCTGGCCGGTCTGCCAGATGATGTCGTTCTCGTTGAGGGTCCGGAACAGTCCCAGCGACCAGTTCCAGCCGGCGGACAGGGCGCCGCGCAAACCGATTTCGAGGTTCCTGGCGATGACCTCGTCCAGCGGCGGATCGGCCAGAAAGGCGTTCGGCAGGCGGCACTCCTCGACCTCACCGGTGACCGGGTTGCGGCTCAACTCCTCGCTGCAGGCCAGTTCGATGGGCGTCGGCAGGCGGCTGGACTCGTTGTAGGCCGCGTAGACGTCCACCCGGTCCGTCCAGCGGCGTACCGCGCCCACGCCCCAGTTGAAATTGCCGAAATCGTGCTCGCCGTTCAGTTGCGGCTGCTCGCCGGTTCTATCGAGCAACTCGATTCGGCTGTCGTGGTAGAAGCCCGACAGCATGATCGACCAGTCCCCGCCCAGGGTGAACCGGTCGCCCACATAGACGTAGTTCCGCGCCACCTCGGTGTCGATCTCGGTGCGCTCGTCGGCGAATCCGCCGCTCACCGATCCGGCCTCGGTGGTAGAACGCGTCACCGGATCGAACAGGGCAAACTGGACGCGGGAACTGAAGTCGCTGCCGCCCCGGTAGAATCCCGCACCCACCGTCAGGTCGTGCTCCTGCCCGAACAGTTCCGCGACCGCGTCGATCTCCACGACGCCTCCCCTGGACTCCTGTCCGCGGTCGCTCAGGTTGTTGATGGCGCTGCAGCCGCTCTCGCCGACGGCTTCGGCGAATTCGTCTTCCTCGATGTCGCCGCCGCCGAGTGCCGCGCCCAGTTCGTCCTCCACGGCGTCGCGGCAGGCGCCCCGGAGTACCCCGACAAGGCCGCCGACACCGCCGAAGCCTTCGTCGATGAGTTCGTCCGACTCGTCCTCCTCCATGCCGTCGCCGTTGAACGATCCGGTGTCGTTGCCGCGAAAGTACAGGTTGGCGGAGAAGTCCACCCGGTCGGCCAGTGCGTAGTCGCCGCGCAGCGCCAGGGTCCGTGTATCGTTGCGGGTAATGTCCGGCGCCGAGAAAATCTGCTCGCGGCCGACCGCGAGCAGGCCGGAGGGCGCCAGCCCGTTGCCCGTCAGGTCCGATCGCGCCCGATGGTAGTCCAGGCCCACCGCGCCTCTGTCGCCGCGCCAGTCGGCGCTGGCGTAGAGATTCTCCGCCCACGATGGCGACAGGTCCCGCCAGCCGTCTTCCTCGAATCGCTGCGCATTGACGTAGTAGGCCCAGGTACCGTTGTTGCCGCCGCTCTCGAAATTCGCGATCGCTCTGCCGTAGGCGCCGCCTTCGACTTCAACGGCGTGCCCGGGATGGCTGAACCCGTTCTTCATCCGGACGACCACCGAGCCGCCCAGCGTATTCAGCCCGAACAGGGGGTTGGAACCGCTCAGTAGGCTGAGGCTGGCGATGGCATTCATCGGCACCAGGTCCCAGTTCACGGCATCGCCCAGGGGTTCGTTGAGCCGCACGCCGTTCTGGTAGACCGTCAGCCCCATGGGCAGTCCCAGCAGCGGCGACGCAGCGTAGCCCCGGTAGTAGAGGTCCGGCTGCAACGGATTGCCCTGGGCCGAGTGGACGTGCACGCCCCCGAAGCGCCGGCTGAGATAGCTGGATATGTCGGCACTGGCGCTTTCTGCCAATTCTTCGCTGGTGGAGGACTGGATTGCGCCCGGGAACTCGCGCGCGTCCATATCGTCGGCTCGTACGGGGGTAGTACCCAACACGGTCACCGTTTCGACGTCCTGTGATCGCACCGCGGGCGCGGTCACCAAACATTTTGCCAAGGCGACGGCCACGCACAGTCTGGCTGCCCGTGGAGCAAGTCCCATCGAAATGGATAAGCGTGGAGTGAGCGCGCCGCTCAAATTGTCCCCTGATCGAACCGGCTCCCGCTCATGGCAGTCGTCCGGCCAACTCGTAACCGCCCACTGCACCGGCGTAGGATGGATGCATTACGTTGTACATACGATAGCCATATAATACCTACGAATAGTCGAACCTTGAGCCGTTGCGACGTTTATCCGCGCAGCCGGATCGATGGCGGCGTCATCCAGCAAGGAATGGAACGATGAAATCGAATTACGAGGATCGTATCACTATCGAACCCGGGAAACGCGGCGGCAAGCCGATCATTCGGGGAATGCGGATTACCGTCTACGATGTGTTGGAATACTTGGCCTCCGGAATGTCGGAGGCGGAAATCCTTGACGATTTTCCCGAACTCACAGGAGCCGACATTCGAGCCTGCCTCAGTTTTGCGGCCGACCGCGAGCGAAAGCTCGTCGCGCTCGGCTGATGAGGCTGTTGTTCGATCAAAATCTTTCGTACAAGCTGGTCTCCCTTCTTGCCGATGTCTTTCCCGAATCCGCGCACGTACGCGATTTGGGATTAACCAAAGCAATTGATCTTGCGCTGTGGGAACACGCCCGCAAGAATATATTCGCCATCGTGTCGAAGGATGAAGACTTCCATCAGTTCAGCTTTCTATACGGCCCGCCACCAAAAGTGGTTTGGGTGAGATTGGGAAACTGCACGACAACCGACGTCGAACGGACTCTCCGCGCCTGCCGCGCGAAACTACTGCGATTTTTCGCAGACGAGGAAGGGGCATTTTTGGTCGTTGATGAAAAATCTATATTTGTGTAACGGGCCTACGGAGATAGAGCTACCTGGGACGGACGCCTGCTGCCCTCCGAGAAGTAAAGTGCTCTGAATCGCCTGATCTCCTTAATTTTGTCAATAAGTGCTCTTTCTTGCCTGGACGTCGAAACGTTTCTGACAAGAAACTTGGCATCTGCGTCTGTCGAACGGAGGATCAAATAGTTAGCGATTGCAGAAAATACCGAGACATCGAAATCTCGTGCCTCTTGGGACGCCAATACTAGAGAGATACCATACTTACGACACTCTTTGGCCATTGTCGGAATCAGCTTCAATCGCGCAGCGCGATGGGCCTCGTCGATTACCAACGCGTGAGTGATCCGATCATGGATACCTCGCCGGAACATATCTTTGTACAGACTATAGAAAACAAGAAAGGCGAATGCTCGCTGCAACATCTCATTCTGGGTCGTGTGAATGCGGACTACTGACGGTCCTTCAATACTCCAAAGGCTACCCTGAGAGTTAGCATCCGTGTCGAAAAAACCATAATCATCGAGTTCTTCCAAGCGTTCGAGCAATGTGCGTAATCCGCGGTTGGGCTTGGGTTTATCACGAAGAATCTCTACGAATCGCCTGAAGACGGGTTCTTGCACACCAGCATCGGTACCCCAACCCACCTCTTCAAAGCTATCCTTTATGGCTATGCGGATATGGCTTGCTTGAATATCGCCGAGTTCCGGATAGATGGCGGCAAAAATATCTCGCATCGCGCCAGCGACATCAAGATGCGCAGTTCTCGATTCCCGATCAATCACCTGCAACGGGTTGAATGCAAGCCCATCGAAGTCGACGAAGTGCACCTTGCCAAGGGACTTTTCGAGATTCTCGTCAATGTCCTGATGATAGGAGAAAACAATAGGCCTAATGTTCGACTCGACCAATTGCTTACACATGTTGACAAGACAGGTGGTTTTTCCCATACCCGGCAATCCGGCAATCAGCAAGTGTGGGTTCCCTTTCACGCTGACAGTCCATTTAACCTCTGTATTGGTTAAGGTGTCGATACCGAAGCGAACAAACGGTTGCATGCTTTTCACACCTAGCATTGGGTCATGCGTATCAACGTTGGGAATCTTGTCGTTATCTCGCCGAGAAGTGGACGTACCTTGCGTCCGATTTCGTCTTTTGCCCGAGGCGGCCTGAATTGACCGGTGCTCCGGCTTGGGGGGAGGTTGCTCGTAACCGCCGTCTGTATCCGGAAGCAAACCTGGCCCAAACAGAAATACCTCAGTGCTCCAGTCATCGGGAGAAATCTTCAGAGGACGGTACCCCATATACTCCGGGCAGAACACCCAACCACGGTCGCCAGTGTCGGCGGGAGCGAACGCATAGTCTCCGCCCCTTTCAATCATGCGCTCGATTTCGGAAATGAGTTCCGTGTGGCGATTTTCCGGTAGATTGTGCCGACGCGCCTTGTCGGCATAGAAGCGTAACACTCGTGCGAGCTTGGCGCGGCGAATCGCTCGGAACCCGGAGCACATCTCGTGGTCATAACCGCGCTCCCATCGGCTGCGGAAGTCTTTTGTTTGTCGGCGAATCTGCTCAAGCAGCTCCGGAGCTCGGGCGGTGCGAAGGTGGCGTCGGTACTTCACCTCGACGAACCGGAAGACGAGGCCTTTTCGGGGCTTGGTTGTAACGTAGATGATATCCGGGCGGTTCGCGTTGCCGTCTTCGCCGCTGCTACCTGCTATGGGCGGAATGAGGTCCCTCACGTCATCGACGGGAACAACGAAACCGTATTCGAGCGCCAACCAACAGTCGTCGTTCGCGTCAGCGTGCCGGCAATTGGCATGCGACACTGCGAGAGCGATTAGCTCGGATGTTGCAGGGCGGTGACCGGTGAGACGAATCGCTAGCCGCCCGCTCAGCGCCTTCAAGTGGCCCAGAAGAAACTCCGCGTTGCGGCGGCTGCGACTCAGCCCCATTCTGTCGAGAGCATGATCGAGCAGCGTGCGAACCTCGTCGAGATTGGCGGTGGACGTGATCAGTTGAAGGCAACCAATATCCTCGCGTTCCGGTACGCAATCGATGACGTAGGCATCGTAGATATCGCGGTTGTCGGCTGGCGAATCGAAATACTCGATTCCGGCATTGCGATCCAGAGTAACGACCCAGTCGCAAAGCCGGTGCAAAGTAGCGAGGCTGTCCGCTTTCTCAGGGAATACCTCTGTTTTCAATACGGGTAAGCCCTCACCCGCACCGATGTGGCGAGCAACCGAACTTTGTACGGCGTTTTGAATACGCAATAGTGCCTCAGTGTGGATTCGGCTGGAAGGATGTTTCTCCCCTTTTCCCCCAGGTGGGACAGTGCTCGTCCATACAGGGACAGGACGGCTTGCGTAACGTCTCTCGAAAAACGACAGGAGACCAAACGCATGGTACGGTCTGGACGACTGTTCCTCGTCATCATCCATCGCTTCAACGGAGGATTCGAAAGTATCGAACGCAATGGCAACATGCGCGGCGGTGTTTGGGTTCAGCTTGTCCTTGCGTGCCCAGCGAAGCCGCGGCATGTTTACGCCGCCCGGAAGGCTGCGGGATTCCAGCATCCATCGGTCCTCAAGTGCCAGAACTCCCGCTCCGCTGCGACGCCTCTCACGTGCCTCGGCTATGAACCGCCCCGCGACCCCTCGCTGATCCCGTGACGGGTAAAGGTCCAGAGAAAACACGGGTGCGGTGTCGAGCGGTTCCTCCACGCCTTCTTCGTATCCAGCTTCGTCGTTTTCATAGTAACGTTTGTACACCCCACCCAGCGCTCGGGCGACGGTAAACCCATCGCCCGCTCGAAGCGCGTGGATGTGCAGCAAGCGAGAAGCATAAGCGGGATTCCCTACCGCGTCTTCGGCTTTGTGGCATTCCAGGTACTTGGCGATCTCGTCTCCCAGCACCTTGGCGCTCTGGCTCCCTACCGTGGGAGCAGTGTCCGCCGCTTCACCGTCTCCGAGAGCCCGCGCCAGGAGCGCCACCGCCGCCTTCGGTTCATTATCCGAATCGGGGACCATTCCCACCGCATGGAAGCCGAGGGTGTCGGCAAAGACGAACGCGTTGCCATTTGGATTGGGGAGGAAAGCCGGGAACATGGCGCCGTCGAGACTAGCGAACTCCCTGAGGATATCCTTGGCACGCTGTTCCTGCTCGAAGGCGGTGTCGAGCACGAGACTGTCATATGCAACATGCCATGCCACCCGTAGAGGATGCGCCGGCAGGACGATGAGACCGATTGTCCGGCCCGATAGCGACTGTATCTCGACGGTGCTGGCGAGAGCGAGGGAAGGATCCCCTTGCTCCAGCAACGCTGCCCAAGCTCGCAGATACTCGCGCACGACGCTGAAAGCACCGTCCTTGTCGTCGTAAACCTGGGCGACGCCCCCACCGTCATTGAAACGTTCGGCCAGCCTGCGGCTGGCAGATTTCGCCCGTTGCCAGATGTGGTCATTGCGACCTTCAAATGGTTCGAATATTGCGGTGCCTGCGCGCTGTCCGGTACCCCGAACCTTGACCGTCCATCGACCGATAGCGCCTTGTCCGTCGATCCATTGCTGTTCGGCTTCGGCAATTAGCGGTGGACGGTACACTCGAAAGCTCTTTCTCCTTCGCTGTTCAACCGGAGTTCGCAACGTGACGAAGCCCTTGGACTCGACGGCAACCGACGGTGAAGAGACGATGCTGGATACGATTTCACGGCTTCTCAGCTCGGCGAGTCCATCGCTGAATGTCCTGACTGTCGCGCCGACCCCGACGATGTCCGGCGACACAGGCTCTCCAAACCGAATCCTGAATTCTTCACTCTCGTCGCGTTCGATTCCGCTGTTTCCGACCACTTCAATGATTACCTTTGCCGAAATCAGAGTTTCCTCATCGAGGGACGAGAAATCGTCGCTACTGAACCGGCACCTCTCTCCTCCCTTTCGTGCGGAATGACTAACCTCCTGGACAGCAAGCTCCTCGTCCATATCGGTCAGGACCATGATTCGATATTCTGCTGCGTTCTTTGCTAGCTCCGTCGGATCGGTCTTCCATCTCACCTCTAATGTCGCGTCCCGTCCGCGGGGGGTCTGCTCGTGTCTCAGGATGAGGGACGGCGGATCCTCCGGCTCCCCTTCTTCAATCAAACCGGACCACTTGGCGATTTTTCCGTTCCGGTTACGCCAAGTGGTCAACTCGATGCCCCTAATCTCCACCGCAGGTTGCTCAGGTCTCAACGCCCCAACCCAGAGATGCTTCCGTTCCGCAAGCTCTCCCAACGCTGTCAGCACTGGCTTCGTGTCCACGGCATGCAGGAAACGCTCTAGGTCCCCAGGCTCCCTCTCCGAGTTTGGATCAAGTCGTACTGCGTCAATGCGCGCAGCTGGCGCAAGACTGGCACCAGCTGTACCCAGCAGACGGTTTACGAACGAGGTGGAAGTATTCAAATTGTCCGACGCATTGGCATCGTCGGAATCAAGAACAGGCCACAGACCGAGTAAATGCAAATATGCGCCCGGCGTTTTGTCGCCATCTGCGACCCGGCAAAGAAAATCAAACTCGGCCCATCGGGACACGGCATGTATTCCTCCGTGCCGACGGGCCCTTTTTACCGCCTGTTCCGCGTATTGACGCTTCGCCTTGGAGAGCCGCCGAGTGATCTCGCCGGCCGCGAGCCGGTGGGCCTGCTTGAATAGCGCGGCTTCACTCACCTCGCGGGCTGCGCTGTAGATGCCGTCCATACCGGCACCGGCGCAGTCAGTATCGACCAACAGTAGCGTGGCGTCGGTCTTGGATTCGCGCAGTTCTACGGCCAAATCTGCCGTTATGGTGCGATTATCGTCCCGCGTCTCATCAGCTACTCTATGCACGTCCCAGTCCTTGGGCGCAAAAGAGGCGTCTGTTGCCAGAGCTTCGATCACGCTCGGGGTCATGCAGCGTACGAAGGCCATGGCGCCCCGTTGCGGCTGACCGAGTACGTTCCTGAATGCTTGCGCAAGCAGGGTCCCGTGCAGCTGAGTCCATTCCACCTCAGTTCTCCGTTTTCGGATCAAAGCGGGCTTGCAGACGTTTCATGGCCTCAGCATCGTTAACGCCAACCAGGAGACCGAGATCACGCAGGCGGCGCTCCAGGATCGCACGGTTTAGCTGGAGCAGATCGTTCGATACGGTCATTCCAGAAGGTGCTGCATCGACGTGGAATCCATACCGGATACGGATTCTGTTCAGAAACTCTCTCAATGAGAGGCGTTGTACTCCCCGCTTGCTGCCAACTCTAAGCACGTGAAGATGCACCAAGTAGTCCAGCACCGAATCGGAGAAGACGAGTGATCGGACCTCCCGCACCCGTCTGCCGCTTCCCGTCAACTGAGCGCCGAACGTGGTCTTCCGCTTGTGCGCCAGCCCGTTTGGCCGCTCGATATTGAGCGTTGAATCCACCATTCCAAGCAAGTTGCGTCGCGCTATTGGTCCCATCAGCGGAATGAGCGCAGCGGCGAGTCGGCTAACTGGATTACGCTGACTTTGCTCGTTTCGCAGCATGCCCGCCGCCTCGGGATAGTCCTGCTCCAAGGCGCCGGCCAGCTTCCGACCGTAGTCATCCATCAGTCGATGGACGAACCGCGATTCTTGGTGGCGTTCGTGCAGCAGATCGCCGAGCAAGTTGAGCCAATCGGTGGCGTAGGGACGGGTTCGAACGTTGCGTCTACCAATCCTTTGGTTGTCTTTCGCCGCGTAATCCAGCAATCGAAGGATCATCAGAATCATCGGAATGCGCTCCATACGACGCATCAGGTCGTCCATGGAACTTTCGGCCACGCGCCTCAAGCGGAGATTGACGCCGCTGGAACAATCTACAAATATTTGCGCCGGTTGCTGATGTTGCCGTTCGGCAACTTCGCCCGTCGCAGTCCACGCGAACAGAATTTCTACGACGCTGGTCAGGACGGTCGTCATACCTGTCGCGACACAGGATTCCAGCATGTCGACAAAAGCGTAACGTGGAATGACTCCCGCGTATGATCGGACAAACCGCCGAATGTCTTCCGAAAAGTCCTTTGAGGAGCTTACGGCGATCGGGCGTTGATTTGATATTTTCTGGCCCTCTTTCCCTCTAAGTTTTTCGGGCGCGGCATCCAATTGTTGCGCAAGCCGAACCATAAGTAACTGGTCGAATCCGATACGGCCATCAGTTTCGATAAACCGATCTCCTTTAAGGTTCGCCACAGGACCCTTCCGTTCGATTCCTCGACTGAACGCACGTAGAAGCAAGTTCTCATCGTATTCCTTTCCAACCGCAAACCACGTGCGCCTGCCGGAATCGTCGCGCTCGATGTAATCGCCGTCTTGATTTGCCAGCATCGCGACAATCATCTCCGGCACATATCGAAGGTGTGTCACGCTTACGGGAAGATCAATCCAGCTTGCCATATAGTGAGCTGGCCCAACACGCTGAATCTGCTTGTCCCGACCCAGCACGTGCCGGGAGTTTTCGAGGCAGAAACACAATAGCAAATCACCAAGTACCGCCTGCTCGACAGCGCCGTCGAAACCGTTGAAGTTCAGGCTATTAGCCAGCGTCTTGGCGACGCGCTCCACAGTTGCTGCGCGACGTTGTTGTTGGGGGGTCCCGCCCTCTGGCGCGAACACCTTGAGAAATCTGCCTCGGCCGCGGCGCCAGCCGAACCGGAACATGTAGAACACGGCCGGGAGCACCGCGGAAAGCTCGAAAGCGTTAAACGAAATTGGTAGTGCCTTGTCGTACCGAGCTGACCAAATTTCGTCGGCCATTTGCCGAGGAAGCACATTCTGGACGATAGAGCGGGCGCTACTCGGCATTCGATTCACCTAGTAGCTCCACCTGCGCGATGACTATGCGCTGTCGCGTGTCGGTTCCAGCAGCGTCAACATTCGCACTGACTTCAAAGATTACGTCCTCGCGCATCGGATTCCACGCAAACATTCGGTGATAGTCTTCCTGAACAAGACGTTGAACGAAGATGGACAGATGGGCGAAGGCGTCGTCCGTCGCCACATCCCCCAACTGGTAACCGTCGCTCAGTTCCAGGAGGAGATGAAAGAGGTCTGCGCCCAGGCGCAGTCGTTCCTCGCGTCCATCCCGGCAACTGTAGACTAGGAATGCTTGGCGATGTAGCCGGTCGATGCCTGCGCCGCTGTTGGAGGAATCGACTTCAAGGCGGAAGCGGTCGACAGATTTCTCCACCCAAAACGCTGTTTCCGTGGGGGTTCGCGGCGTGATCTGCAACGGTACGGCATCGTTGCGCTCCAACGCCTTGGGCGGCAGAGTTTCGAGACGAGAGATACCGGCGCAGAGGCGCCTTCTCAGTTCGTGTCGTTGGTCGGCATCATGGTTCGTGGCAAGAGCCAGAAATTCGCGTAGATGGCTGCCTTGGGCCAAGTCCAGCGCGTGCGGATTGCCAGCGAAGCGTTCGACTTCCCCCTCCGGCCACTCGAAATAGGCCCGGCGTCTCGCCGCCTCCAAGGGCAATCCATCGTAGCGCGGAAGAGAGCCAGTGTCATCAATAGATCGTGGATGCAGGAGGAGGCGGTCTATCCGCGGATGTGCATCAAGAGCGGGGTCGAAACGCACCAGTTCCCGTAGTACTTGGCCCTGCCGTTCGCATGATTCGGACGAAAACGCTCGCTCCGCATACGTCTGCGGATCGGGCATCTCGACTTTTCTCGGATCTAACTCGTGATAGTCGTCGCAGTATTGGATTCCAAACAGGACGTAAACCAACGCAGAGCGTAATTCGCGGACGGTGATATGTGTCTCGCCACGAATGTGGACTGCCTGCAACGCGTGGAACAAGCGCTTTCGAGCGTGCTCCCGGAGGCCGTCCTCTCGCGCGAGTTTCCCAGGACCGAAAATTCGCGTCGCCCGGTACACTTCGCAACGCTCCTGCGCAAGGCACGTCTCACAGGGCGCCCAAGTCGCGGCTGCATCCTCGCCCCCGTACAAACTATCCACCAACCGGTGGAGAAAATCCGTGTCAATGCTCGTCGCATTCGTCGAGACACTACCAACCAGAGAACGCTTGTTAAGGTTTATGAATCGGATATGGGAATCCTGAGTGGCACTGCCCTTCTCCAGGAAATCGTTGAGATCCTTTGTCAACGGAGTTTCGCCTTGACGGTCTTCAACGTTCTCGATCCACTCCAGCAACCGGCCATCGTTGATTGCTAGCAAGTGAACTACTTCGTCCGTGGGGCGCCCATGTTGAAATGGAGCAAGAAACTCGTTCAGAAGTCGATCCGCGGAGCGTCCATTCCAAGACGCCGACCCGTCGAGATTCATGCGTACGGACAGGCCGTTATGCGATCTCCCCTTCACGATTCGCGTAGCGGACGGCTGGTTGCCGAGTCCGAGCTTTTGGGCCAAGTGCTGAAGCAGAGCGGTCTTGCCGTCCCCCGCGTTCCCGCACAGGATTACGAGGTTGACGCGCCGATCGACGATGTCATCATACAGCGCTTGATCGAGGTTGGTTTCAACATAGGTATCGAGAGCAAAATCTGAATCGAGGCCGCGAGTCTCTGAATTTCCCCGCCGTGATCCGGGATATGATCGCAATAGCGATTTTAGCCAAGGCACCTCGTTTTCGCGACGCTCGATCCGTCCGTCCCCAGGATACTTTGAGGTCGATACCGCGACTTTGGCAGAATCAACAACGCGACCATGAACCGCACGTCTCCCCGGACTCTCGACGCCCCGGGCAGCGTTCAATGCAACCAACGCTTCCGCGGTCGTAGCGAATCTATTCTTCGGGTTGGGGTCCGTGGCTCGATCAAGGAACGGGGCGACCAACGGGTGTTCGCTGCGCTGGGCGGCGTCCCAATCGAGTCCACGTGCTTTGGCTTGATCGCCTTCATCCCGGAATGGTTCCCTGTCAAACAATACGTGAAAGAAGCTTGTCGCGAGCGCGTAGATGTCGTCGGATGGCGTGGCCAGTTTGCCTTCGAGACAGAAAGGCGCGCAGTACAGGACCGTCCCGGGTGTTGCCGCCCGAGTCCCGATCTTGGTCACGCAGTCGTAGTCGGTGAGCACCAGATCGGTTCCCGACACGATCATGTTGCGGGGGCTCAAGTCACCATGGACTAAACCGTTTTCATGCAGAACGGCCAAGGCCTCACACGCTGTCCGCAACCACCGCAGCATCAAGGCTTCTCCCGATACTTCGTGCAGGTCGTCAGCCAGAATGGGTACCACGCCAGCGTATTCGCCAAGCGGTGAACCTTCGATCCATGTCATCAGTGCGACAAAACCATTGTCCTGCCATTCGGGAGCAACTTCGAAAATCGTCGAAAGAGCGGAATGGCGCAGATGCGAGTGCACCAAAGCGTAAGCCTTGAGTATCCGCTTTCCCGTTTTCTCGTCACGTGCAACTTTGGCGACGTAGGTTCCGAGGTCGCCCTGGGACGCGGGATCTACCTTTACCACCTTGTAGGTGGTTCCCACGCCCCCGGATCCGAGGCGCGAGACAATGCGATACTCTTGGCCTCGAAATGGAATAACCTGATCCTCCGTCCAGAACCGCGCGGGAGGAGGGGGAGGTTCCGCTCCCGGTTTCCCTGCCAACTTGGAAAGCGATGCTTCAAGATCAGGCAGATGCTTGCGCTCTCCAGGACTCTCCGCCATTCCCTCAGTCAACACATCCGCAGCCTTGAGGCTCAGGTCATCGTTGCGGCCTTCAAACATTACCCTCAGCGACGCGCAAACCGAATAGGTGTCGGAGAGGCGATCTGCGGCAACGCGGCCCTGAGCGCGTATTTCCGGAGGCGTCTCAGGATCCCATTCCTCCCCGGATTCAGCAGACGCCACGGTAGTTTCCTTGGGCACGCGAGCGTACTCAAAGCCGGTTAAAATCGGTGAATTATCATGCTTGACCAGAATCGTGCGCAGCGAGAGGTTGCGGTGTAGCACGGGAGCACCTCCCACGCCCGATTCATGCAACTCACGTAATGCCCTTACCGTGCGGCGCGCGAAGTTCAGGCGAGCACTTGTATCCCACGAGATGTCGGTTGTTCGCTCGCGAATATTGGGCGCGGCCGGATCGGCCACGGTAAAGAACTTGATCTCGTCCGTATACCCCGGCACATCCTGAAAGGAATCGACGATACGCGGCGCCCAACCATACTGCTGCAACCGATGCAGTATCTTCCACTCCCGCGCCGCTTTCTCCTCGGCCTTGGAGCCTTCGTTCGCGGAAAGATCGTAGAGATGGAGTACCGCGCGATCTTGCCGAGTGGCGTGCGTCGCCTTGTAGATTCTATGGAACCGTTCTCCGGGGGGAGTCAGGAGTTGCAAACGCGTATAGCCGGCAAGTCGTTTCATTACGCCATCCGGGCCGATTGCATATTCGGGTTTCAGTTGGGCAGCGAGCGCACGCCGCTGTTTGGGAGACAGCACAGGGATTCGATTGCCCGAACCCAGGCCGACTGCCCCACGCCAAGTCTTGAATGTATAAAATGGAACGCCTCGAACAGGCTCGCGGCGCTCAAGCGCTTTGACCTTGGCGGCTGTCTCGGTCACCAGGAACGCCCCATCTACCCGTGGGAGGTTAGAACACAGTCGCCGCAGAGTCGTGCCGATCTTGCGCGCCTTGTTGGTCAATTTGTCGGCTTCCTGCTCTACGATCCCCGGATTCCGATTTACCCATGCCGCGGTCCAATGCTTGACTTCTATCACCTGGACGCCGGCTGGGCCGATTGCGACGATGTCAATTTCGTCGGACTGAAGGCGATGCGTTGCGGAGAAGGCAAGGTTTGTCAGCAGCCACCATTGGTCGTCACCTGAAGCGCCGATGAGACGGGTCTTGATCTGGTTGATGGCCTTTCGTTCGCTCTCATTTACGGCTGGCCCACACTGAACTACGTCCACCTTCATGCAAACTTCTTGTTTGAAATGGATAAGGACGCGAGAGTATAACGAAGTCTCACAACGCTCAACGGCCCGCTACTGCAGTGGCGGAACGATGTAATGGTCCAACGCGACTCGTTAGCGTTGCATTTTGATCCGCTCAAAATCGCGGCGCGTAACTCGGGGATCGCGACAAACTTGGGTCAAACGCTTGACACACGAGGTTGATTGACCGCGAAGGCGGTGCCGTTTATCGTGCATCCTGCCCAACAGGAGGTTTGATTGATGGTCGAGGAATCAGGCGTCGCCGGGCTCGAAAAATCCCTTGAAGAACTGGAATCCCTGCTCAAGGAACTGGAGAGCGGGGAGTTGACGCTGGAAGCCGCGCTGGCGCACTTCGAACGTGGCGTGACACTGACTCGCCAGTGCCAGAAGGCATTGCAGGAAGCCGAACAGAAGGTGGAAATCCTGCTGAAGAAATCGCCCGAAGCGGAACCGGAGCCGTTCGATTCGACTGACGAGTAGGTTCCTCTATGCGACGGCCAGCCGGCCGAGCACGACACAGACAACCGCAAGACCCGCTGCCGCCAGATCGTCGAGCATGATGCCCATGCCGCCGCCGACGCGCCGGTCGAGGTAACCGACGGGCCAGGGTTTGGCGATGTCGAACAGCCGAAACAGCACGAAGGCCGCCGCCCACCATAGCGGCTGAGCCGGTAGCACCAGCGTGACCGCCAGGAAGCCGACGATTTCGTCCCAAACCACGGCCGGGTGATCGCGCGCCTGGAGTCGCCGGGAGCTTTCGCCGCAAATCCAGATTCCGGCCAGCGCCAGTACTGCGACCAGCGCGGCACGGACCGGCAGCGGCAGCGGCATCAACCACCATCCGGCGAGACCGGCCGCCGCCGTCGCCGCCGTGCCCGGGGCTACGGGCACGAGTCCGACGCCAAACCCCAGGGCGAGCAGATGGACCGGCTGCCTCAGCAGAGCGACGCCGGGTTGCATGTCACTCTCCGCCACACGTCCGCGCCGTTCCCGACGCGGCGGCGCTTTTTCCGAAATGCGAATAGCCGGAGGTTACAGGCGGCTCTATGGGCTGGCCGTTCCGCCGGCAGCGAACGCCGCAACCCTCGTGCAGCAGACCGATCCGCCGTACCGGCGTTTTGCACGCCGCTAATGCGCGTTCGATGGCGCGCCGCCGGGAAGGTGGCGCCGTAAAGCACAGCTCGTAGTCGTCGCCTCCGGTCAGCGCCCACGTTTCCGTGTCTCCTGGTGGAAACAGCTCCTGCAGTTCCGGTGAAAGCGGCAGCCGCTCCACGTCCACCGAAGCCGCGCAGCCGCTGGCCCGGCAAAGGTGCCCCAGATCGGCCAGCAACCCGTCCGACACGTCGATGGCCGCGGTGGCCAGACCTCTCAGTGCGATTCCCGCGGCGACACGCGGCGTCGGGGTGAGAAAGCGGGAGCTGAGCATTCGGTTCGCTTCGCCGGCGCCGGACCTGCCACGCGACACGAGGTCCAGCCCGGCGGCGGCATCCCCCAGAGTACCCGTTACATGAACATCGTCACCCGTCGCGGCGCCGCCGCGGGTGTGAATGCGGTCCCCGTCAACATCGCCAAGCACATGCAGCGTGACCGACAACGGGCCGCGCGTCGTATCCCCGCCGATGAGCTCGACGGCGTGCTCGCTCGCCAGCGCGAAAAACCCGTGCGCGAACGCCGCAAGCCAGGCGTGATCCACATCGGGCAGGGTCAGCGCCAAGGTGCACCAGCGCGGTTCCGCCCCCATGGCTGCAAGATCGCTCAGGTTCACTGCGAGGATGCGATGGCCCACGGCGTCCCCCGCCAGGCCGTCCGGAAAGTGCACGCCGGAAACCATCGTGTCCGTAGCCACGGCGGTTGCGCCGCCGATCTCCACGACCGCCGCATCGTCGCCGATACCAACGATCACCCGGGGACCTTCGCTCTTCCCCGCGAAGTACCGCTCGATCACCCCGAATTCGTCCGGGCTCACGGATTCGCCGTTACGAGTCATGCGTTGCGGCTGTCGACCTGCTTCGCGGCTCGATCCAGTACCGCGTTGACGAACCGGTAGCAATCCGCCGGACCGTACAGCTTCGCAAGTTCCACGGATTCGTTGATGATCACCTTGGTCGGCACGTCGTCACGACCGTGCAGTTCCGCAAGTCCCAGCAGGAGAACAGCCCGGCTGACGGCGTCCGTGCTGTCGATATTCCTGTCCGCGTGCCTGGCGATCTCCCTGTCCAGGGTCTCGGCGTCCCGGAGCACATGCGCCAATACATCGAGAAAGTAGCGCTGATCGACATTCGGGTATTCCGGCATGGCGGCGAACTGCTCGCACAATTCAGCCTCGCTGTGTTCCGCAAGCTGCCATTGGTAGAGCGCCTTTACGAGCAGTTCCCTTGCTCCGCGACGGCGCTGGACGGAGGTGACGGCGTCATTTCGCATGGGCGTTACGGCAGTCCATGGCATGCGCAGGGCGACTGCCGGGAATCACCTCACGCGGTCAGGCGGCAGCGCAGGTTGGCCATTTCGATCACGGCCAGCGCCGCTTCGGCGCCCTTGTTGCCCGACTCCGGTCCGGACCGCGCCTTGGCCTGTTCGACGGTGTCCACGGTCAGGATGCCGAATCCCACGGGAATCCGGTGTTCGAGGCTGACTTCGGTCACGCCGCGGCTGGCCTCGCCGGCCACGTAGTCGAAATGCGGCGTCTCGCCCCGAATGACGCAACCGATGGCGAGCAGGCCGTCATAGCGGTCACCGTCAGCCAGCAGCTTGAGCGCCAGCGGGATTTCGAACGCGCCGGGCACGCGAACGACGTCCAGGTCTTCGGCGTCGGCGCCGGCTCCGACCAGCGTCTCCACGGCCGCCTTGAGCAGGCGGTCGACAATGGAATGGTTGAACCGGGACGCGACGATTCCGAATCGGAGCCCCAGGGCGCCGGAATCGCCGGTTGTCTCGTTGACTTGCATGGCCTCTTGCGCTCGCAGCGCCTATTCGACCGGCGTCTCGTCGGAAAGGTACTCGACCACTTCCAGGCCGAATCCGGAGATGGCGTGCATCTGCTTCGGCGCGCTCAGCACGCGCATGCGCTTGACGCCCAGCGCCCGCAGGATCTGCGCGCCGGTTCCGAAGGTCTTCAGTTCGCTGGTGCGGTCGTGGGGAATCACGTTGTCGTCGTGTCCCCGTTCCAGCTCCGTGACGGCGGTCATCAGGTCCCTGGGGTCCTCATGTTGCCGAAGGATGACGATGACGCCGCAATCCTCCTCGGCGATCAGCTTGATGGTGCTGCGCAGCGGCCAGCCCAGGCGGCTGTCCTGAATCCCGACCACGTCGCTCAGGGTATTCTGGACATGTACCCGCACCAGCGTGGGCGTTCCGGGTTCGGGTTGGCCGCGCACCAGGGCCAGGTGCACCGTGCGATTGATATGGTCCTCCATGCAAACCAGCCTGAACGGACCGAATTCCGTGTCGATCCCGAAATCGGCGATGGCCTCCACCGTCTCTTCCTTGGCCAGCCGGTAGCTGATGAGATCCGCGATGGTGCCGATCTTGAGGCCATGGCGCCGGGCGAACCGCAGCAGATCGTCGCGTCTGGCCATGGAGCCGTCTTCATTGAGGATTTCGACGATCATTGCCGCCGGTTCGAAGCCCGCCAGACGCGCCAGGTCGCAGCCCGCCTCGGTATGTCCGGCGCGCGTCAGTACGCCGCCCGGCTGGGCCCGGAGCGGAAACACATGGCCGGGCTGTTGCAGGTCCTCGGGTTTTGCGTCGGGTGCGACCGCTGCGCGAATCGTCCTCGCCCGATCATGGGCGGAGATTCCCGTGGTGATCCCCTCGGCCGCTTCGATGGACAACGTGAAGTTCGTCACGTGGCGCCGATCGGTTTCGCTGACCATGAGCGGCAGCCGCAGTTGCTCGCAGCGTTCCCCGGTCAATGTCAGGCAGATCAGTCCGCGACCGTAGCGCGCCATGAAATTCACGTCGGCGGCGCGCGCCCGGCCGGCGGCCATGATCAGGTCGCCCTCGTTCTCCCGGGCTTCATCGTCCATGATGATGACCATCCGGCCTTCGCGCAGGTCGGCGACGATTTCCCCGGTCGCGTTCAGCCCGGCGACCGCTGCTTGCCTGTTGATTGGAATGGCCACGAGATCAGGATTCCCTTGTCGTCGAATCAGACATCGGCGGCCCGCAACCGTTCCAGGTAGCGAGCGACGATGTCCACCTCAATATTAACAGCCCGCCCCGGCCGGTACCCGGAAATGACGGTCACCGCGTTCGTATGCGGGACGATGTTGACTTCGAAGGCGTCTGCGTGGACCGCGTTGACCGTCAGACTCACGCCATCCACCGCCACCGACCCCTTGCGGGCGATATAGCGCATCAGCGCCTTGTCGAAGGCGATGCGCACTCCGGTCGAACGTGCCGCGGGTTCTACGGAAACGACGCGCCCGATCCCGTCGACGTGCCCGGTGACCAGGTGTCCGTCCACGGTTTCGTTCAACCGCAGCGCGCTCTCCAGGTTCACGGGATCGCCCCTGGACAACTCGCCAAGGGTCGTTGCCGACAGGGTTTCGAGCGACACATCCGCCGCAAACCGCTCCTCGCCGCAATCGACCGCGGTCAGGCAGACGCCGTTCACGGCAATGCTGCAGCCGGTTTCCAGCGGCGGGAGCGCAACGCCCCGCATGTCGATGGTCAGGCGCCGGTCTCCGCCGAGATCGGCACTCTCAAGGACGCGGCCTACGCCCCTTACGATTCCGCTAAACATGCCGTTATCCGAAGGTCGCTGCCCACCCTGCGCACATCTTGATACTCGAGCCCGATGCGGCCTTCAAGGCTCGCCAGCGGTTCGATGGCGAACATGCCCCGGGCATCGGCGCCCAGCAACTGGGGCGCCAGGTAAATCACCAGTTCGTCGATCAGGCCGGCCTGAAGCAGCGCGCCGTTCAATCGCGCGCCCGCCTCCACCCACACCTCGTTGAACTGCAACTCGCCCAGCCGCGCCATGACCTGCGCCAGGTCGCAGTGCCGCCCGCCCGGCACCTTCTCCACCCGGGCGCCTGCCCGCCGGAGCGCATCGGCCGATTCAGGCGCATCGCGGCAGCCGAATACCAGCACGGGACCCGGTAACGCGAGAGTTCTTGCAGTTGGCGGCGTACGCAAACCCGAGTCCACGATGACACGCGCCGGTTGCATGATCGGCAGGTCCCCGGCCGAAAAGCGGGCGTCCAGTCCCGGATCGTCCGCGAGCACCGTGCCGATTCCCGTGAGCACGGCGCTTGCGCGCGCCCGCCACCGGTGCACGTCGCGCCGGGCCGCCTCACCGGTAATCCACTGACTTTCGCCACTCGCCAGCGCGGTCCGGCCGTCCAGGCTTGCGGCGAGCTTGCTGCGGACCAGCGGCCGGCCCCGGGTCATTCGCGACCTGAAACCGGGATTCAGTGCGGCGGCGGATGCCTCCAGCACGCCGACCGTGACCTCGACGCCGGCCTCGCGGAGCCTCTGAACGCCCGTTCCGTCGACTACGGGATTCGGGTCCGTGCCGGCACATACGACCCGGGCCACCCGCGCTTCGATCAGCGCATCGGCACAGGGCCCCGTGCGGCCGGTATGGCTGCAGGGCTCGAGCGTGACATAGGCAGTGGAGCCGGCGGCGTCTGTCCCGGCACCGGCAATGGCCATCCGTTCGGCGTGGGGACCTCCGGCACGCTCGTGCCAGCCTTCTCCGACAATCCGTCCCGCCTTGACCAGCACGCAGCCGACGCGGGGATTCGGGTCCGCGCTGAACAATCCCCGCCGCGCCAGTTGCACGGCGCGGGCCATGAACTCCTGGTCGGACGGTCCGGTCACTGGTCGTCCTCCGGCAGGAGCGACATCTGCTCCCGGTCGATCAGCAGCGGCAGCGACTGCAGGCGCTCGACTTCCTCGCGGAAATCGGCAATGTCCTGAAAACTTCGGTAGACCGATGCATAGCGAACGTAGGCGACCTGGTCGAGGCCGCGCAGTTCCTCCATCACCATGTCGCCGATGAACCGGCCGCTGACTTCACGCTCGCCGATGGTCTGCAGGCGATGCAGCAGGCGCTCGACGCTCTCTTCCACGGCTTCGCTCTCGATGGGGCGTTTTTCCAGTGCCCTGGCAATGCCGTTGCGGAGCTTGGTTTCGTCGAAGGGCTCGCGCCGGCCATCGCGCTTGACGACCCGGGGCATCACCAACACTGCGGATTCGAACGTCGTGTAGCGCTCCCCGCACTTGCGGCACTCCCGGCGGCGGCGCACCTGACGGCCCTCAGCGGCCAGCCGGGAATCGATGACCTTGGTATCCTCGTGATTGCAGAATGGACAATGCACAGCGGCCCAAGTGCTCTATCCTATTGACAATGGCGCATCAGCGCGTTCACAAGCGCTCAGATGCGCCATTGTCAATAGGATAGAGCACTAGCTCCCCTTCAAACCGCGCCCTCCCGATAGACGGGGAAACGGCGCGTCAGTTCAAGAACTTTTTCGCGCACCCGTTGCACGACGGCCTCCCTGGCCCGCTCATCGTGCACCACATCCAGGATATTGGCAATCCAGTGGCCGAGTTGCGCCGCATGCTCTTCCAGCAGACCGCGCGTGGTGATCGCCGGCGTACCGATCCTGAGCCCGCTGGTGACCCGCGGCGGGCGGGGATCGTTGGGCACCGCGTTCCGGTTCACCGTGATGTTGGCCTGGCTCAGGGCATCTTCGGCGGCCTTGCCCGTGATGTCGTGGCCGATGAGGTCGACCAGCATCAGGTGGTTGTCGGTGCCCCCGGAGACGATCCTGTAGCCGCGCTCCATCAGCGTAGCCGCCATGCGGCGGGCATTGGCCAGAACCTGCAACTGGTACGCCCTGAACTCCGGCTGCGCGGCCTCGGCGAGAGCCACCGCCTTGGCAGCGATCACGTGCATGAGCGGCCCGCCCTGGGTGCAGGGAAAGACGTTGAAGTTGATCTTCTTGGCGAGTTCGGGGTTCTCCCGCGCGAGTATCAGTCCGCCCCGCGGGCCCCGCAGGGTCTTGTGCGTCGTGGTGGTGGTCACGTCGGCGATGGGCGTCGGGTTCGGGTAGATGCCGGCGGCGACGAGTCCGGCCACATGCGCCATGTCGACCATCAGCCAGGCACCGACCTCGTCGGCGATGTCGCGAAAGCGCTGCCAGTCCACGACCCGCGAATAGGCGGAGAATCCGGCGACAATGACCTTCGGCCGGTGCTCGCGGGCGAGCCGGTCCACCTGGTCGTGGTCGATCTCCCCGCTCGCGGGATCGACGCCGTACTGCACGGCCCGGAAAAACCGCCCGGAGAAGCTCACTTTCGCCCCGTGGGTGAGGTGGCCGCCGTGGGGCAGACTCATGCCGAGCAGGGTGTCGCCGGGATCCATCATCGCCAGGTAGGCCGCCACGTTGGCCTGGGACCCGGAATGGGGCTGGACGTTGGCGAAGTCGGCGCCGAACAGCGACTTTGCCCGCTCGATCGCCAGACTCTCTGCAACATCAACGAATTCGCAACCGCCGTAGTAGCGGCGCCCCGGGTAGCCTTCGGCGTACTTGTTGGTCAGCACGGAGCCCTGTGCCGCCAGCACGCGGGGGCTCGCGAAATTTTCCGAGCCGATCAGTTCGATATGTTCTTCCTGGCGGCGAAGTTCGCCCTGAAGGGCCTCGGAGAGTTCCTCATCGAAGCCGTGAATCGTCTCGGTTTCATCGAACATGATCTGCGTCCATCAAGGGTCCAAATGCTGGGGGCGTGCGCATTGTAACGCCAATGGCGGGCGTTTCTCGCAGCGATTCATGCCTCGGGAGACCGGCCCGGCCGGTTCTCGGGAATCCTGCGGGCCGTTTCGTGAGTCCGCGATGACGCCCATTCGCGATTACAGGAGCTCCTGCGCCGACCCGGGATCGGCAAATCCCTCCACCAGCCGCGTCCACGCCCGTGCCAGATTGTCGCGGTTGTAGCCGCCGGCGCCCATGCCGAGGATGCGGCCGCCGCAGTAGCGGTCCGCATACTCCCGCAAGCGGGCGGCGGCGTGGCCGTGGGCGTTCTCGCTGTACTGCAGGTGGGTGATCGGATCCCCGGCCAGGGAGTCCGCGCCGCCGACCAGCAACAACAACTGCGGTTCCGCGTTTTCGATGTAGGCTTCGACTTCTCTCCAGGCCTGAAGGAATGCGTCGTCGCCCGATCCCGGCGGCAAGGGAATGTTCAGCTTGGTTCCCTCGGCCGGTCCGCGGCCCGTCTCGCTGCGGGCGCCGGTTCCGGGGTAGAGGAAACGGCCGTCCTCGTGAATGTCTGCGAACAGGGCCTTGGGCTCGGTCTCGAATCCGTAGAACACGCCGTCGCCGTGGTGGGCGTCGATGTCCACGTAGGCGACCCGATCGAGGCCGTACATGTCCATCGCCGTCTCGACGGCGACGCCGGCATCGTTGAAGACACAGAAGCCGGCGGCCCGGTCCCGTGCGGCGTGGTGAAGTCCGCCGATGGGGATGAAGGCGCGGGGGATGTCGCCCTCCATGATCGCCGTCAGCGCCTCCAGCGTTCCGCCGACGGTGTGCGCTGCGGCCTCATAGATCCCGGGGTACGCGGGAGTATCGCCGGCGTCCAGATAACCATAGCCCAGTTCCGAGAGTTCCCGGACCCGGTCCACGTAGGCCGCGGTGTGAAAACGCTCAATCTCATCCCGGCTCGCCGGCCGCGACGGCCGCTGAACTGTCTGCGCCGCATACGATGAACGCGCCAGTTCCGCCATGAACACGTCGTGCCGGTCCGGGCCGAAGGGATGTCCCCCGGGGAAGCCGTACTTCGCCAGTTCCCGGTCACTGATGACGATGACCTGATCCGCCATTCGAGTTCTCCGTTACGCCTCCCTGTTCGGCAGCCCTGACCCAAGTTTCCGGACGGTCGCGGACGGCTTCAATGCATTCCCCGGAATGATCGGCGATTCTATCACCGCGACACCCGGCAGCCTGCACACCCGAACTCCCTGACTCTCCTGTATCCTCGCGACCGCATGCCCGCACGAGCGGCAAGGAGAAACGTTACTCGCAGGCGTCACGCGATATCAGCTGCGCATTGCGTTCGGGAATCTATCGTAGTTACGATATAGTCTATGATCGTGATCTCAATCGTAGCTACGAAAGGAGACGTCATGAAATTTGTTTCGGTCAGGGATATTCGCGGCCGCACTGCGCAACTCTGGCGCGATCTCGAGCAGGAGAAAGACCTGGTCGTGACGAACAATGGAAAGCCCATCGCAATTCTGAGCGCGACCGACGGAGCATCGTTCGAGCGGGCACTGAAGGACGTACGCCAATGCCGGGCCGACGACGCGCTGAGGCAAATTCAGCGGGACGCGGCGCGGCGCGGCCTCGACAAGCTGTCCATTGATGAAATCGATGCGGAAGTACAAGCCTCCCGCGAGCGCCGCAGAACACGTTGAAGATCGTTCTCGACACCAACGTGCTGGTTTCCGGGTTCCTCTCCCCTTCCGGCCCTCCCGGCGCGGTCCTGCGTTCCGTGTTGGCGGGCAGCATCGCGGTCTGTTTCGACGAGCGCATCCTGGCGGAATACCGGGACGTACTGACACGGGGCAAATTCAAGTTCGACCGCGAACAGGTGGATCGGATACTGGCTATCGTCGAACTCGATGGAACGCCCGTGTTGGCCGAACCGCTTCGCTTGGAGTTGCCGGACCCCGATGACGTCATGTTCATCGAAGTGGCGGCGGCCGGCAACGCCGACTGCATGGTCACCGGCAATCTGAAGCACTTTCCAACCGAGCGCGCGCACGGCGTTCGCGTCATGTCTCCCCGCGCGTTCCTCGAGGAGTTCCTGCGCCGGTAACCGCCGCGTTATTACCCATTCCCAAGAAATACCGCCTCAGGAATTTCGTCGTCGAAGCCCTCATTGAACATATCCCAAAGAAAAGTCGACGTCATCATTATTCATATCTCGAGCTTTTTCGAATATGCTCGAATTTTACATTTGTCTCTTTCACGCAATACGGAATTGATGAGATGATCTCTGCATCATCAAGATCAAAGAGAGCAAAATTATATCCCTCATTGCCGCCGAAACGGCTCCGATAGACAACCGCATTGTAACCCGCGTTTCGAATACACTCTGCCAAGATTTGCGTCGGCACATAGTCAATTGAACGCCTAGATGAGGCTGTTGGACGCGAAAATGCATTGTCTATATCAACCCAAACTGCCTTCTCCTTCTCCTCAATTCCCGGTGCTCTTTTTCCGGCGAGTTGGTCAAGTGTCAGATGGCTGAACGACATCGTACCGTGCCCTAATGACAAATTGATCGCTCTCAGTTCACGAAAGATTTTAAACTTTGCAACCGAGACTTCCGTCCCGATCCACGGCCTGACTTCAGATATCGCAGTCTGTTCGCTAAACGCCAAATACAACACAGGAATGCCCACTGGATTGACTCGCCCTTCCCTGGCATGGTTCTTGGGCGGTTTCATTCGTTTACGGTCTAAGGCTAGCACCTCCACTTTAAGTGCATTACCTTGATCATCGACAGGTCGATTGAATTTAACGCCCCGCTGTGCTCGAAAGAGAATCGTCCCTTCTGGAATATTTTCGTGTCGGTCCTTTGATGTCGCCAATACTGTGTCCAAGAACGCGTGAACTTCTTTTCCCCAAACGTACCGGTGTCGATGGCGAACACGTTGAGCGAACTTTCCGTAACTCCTCCAGGAAGCAAACTCAGGCTTGTTCGGGTCGTCAATGTTCACGGTGACACTCCATCTGGAACGGAATATTCAGCGCACTTACCCGCAGGCATTCACCCAGTCGCGGGCATTCGCGAAGAGGCGCATCCACGGCGAATCCTCGCCCCATCCGGGCGGATGCCAGGAGTTCTGGACGGTGCGGAATACGCGTTCCGGGTGGGGCATCATGATGGTCACCCGGCCGTCCCGGTTGGTGAGTCCCGCGATGCCCCGGGGCGAACCGTTGGGATTCGCAGGATACTGCCGCGCCGGTTGGCCGCGGTTGTCCACGTAGCGCACGCAGGCGGAATCGCGCTCGCAGGCCGCCCGCGCTTCGTCCGACGCGAACTGCGCGCGGCCTTCGCCGTGGGAAGTGACGATCGGAATTCGCGAACCCTCCATGCCCGCCAGCAACAGCGACGGACTCGACTCGATCCGCACCAGCGACAGGCGGGCCTCGAACTGATCCGAGCGGTTGCGAACGAACCGCGGCCAGTGATCGACGCCCGGCAGCAGGGACTGCAACGCCGACAGCATCTGGCAACCGTTGCAAACGCCGAAGACGAAGACGTCATCGCGGCGGAAGAACGTCTCGAAGATCTCCCGGACCGAATCGTTGTAGAGGATCGACTTGGCCCAACCCTCGCCGGCGCCGAGCACATCGCCATAGCAGAAGCCGCCGGGCACGGCCATGCCCCGGAATTCGTCCAGACCGACGCGGCCCGAGAACAGGTCGGTCATGTGCACGTCGTAGCTGTCGAAGCCAGCCCGGTGGAAGGCCGCGGCCATCTCCCGCTGGCTGTTCACGCCCTGTTCGCGGAGGATGGCCACCCTGGGACGCCGGTTGCCGGGTCGCCGGTTGCCGGATCGCTGCTCCTCGCGGTCCACGAGCGGGAAGGTGAGGACTGCATTGAGACCCGGGTCGTCCTCGTCTTCGAGAGCATCGTAGGCTTCCTGAGCGCATTCGGGATTGTCGCGCAGCCGCTGCATGCGGTAGGTCATTTCCGACCAGCGCCGGTGCAGTGCGGTCCGTGCCGAGCGGTACAGTGTTTCCCCGCCCTGCGCCACCGCGATATCGCTGTGCCCGGCAATGCGAGCGACCACGGCGGCGGCCTCGAGACCGTGATCGGCGAGTTCTGCCTGCACGCGAGCCAGATCCCGGCGCCTGATCTGAACGACGACGCCGGGTTCCTCGTTTAAAAGGTATTCCAGCGCTTCGGCGTCCGCCGGCACCTCGATTTCGAGCCCGGCCCTGCCCGCAAAGGCCATTTCCGCGAGCGTGGCGAACAACCCCCCATCGGAGCGGTCATGGTAGGCCAGCAGCAGATCGCGCCGGCGCAATGCGCGCTGGGCCTCGAAAAACCCGGTCAGCCGCTTCGGCTCGTCCAGATCGGCCGCCGGCCCACCGAACCGCCCGAAACTCATCGCCAGCGCCGAACCGCCCAGTCGCTGCCGGCCGCCGGAGAGATCGATCAGCAGCAGCAGGCTGTCTGCCTCGGTGGTATCCAGTTGTGGGATCAGCGTTCGCCGCACATCCGTCACCGGCGCGAACGCCGATACGATCAGGGATACGGGGGCGGTGACTGCCCGGTCCTCGCCGGCAGCCTGCCACTCCGCGCGCATGGACAGCGAGTCCTTGCCCACCGGCACGGCGATACCCAGCTCCGGGCACAGTTCCTCTCCCACGGCCCGGACCATCTCGAACAGCGTGTAGTCGTCGCCGCCGTGCCCGGCCGCGGCCATCCAGTTCGCCGAAAGGCGCACGTCCGCCAGGCGCTCCACATCGGCCGAGGCGATATTGGTGACCGCCTCGGCGATCGCCAGACGCGCCGAGGCCGGTCCGTCGTAGATGGCCACCGGGGTCCGCTCGCCCATGGCCATGGCCTCGCCGGTATAGCCCCAGTACCCGGACGTGGTCACGGCCGAATCCGCCACCGGGACCTGCCACGGTCCGACCATCTGGTCGCGGGAAATCTTTCCGCCCACGGTCCGGTCGCCGATGTTGATCAGGAAAGACTTGTCGGCCACCGCGGGAAAGGACAAGACCCTGTCAACGGCCTCTTCAATTCGGATGCCCTCCGCCTCCCAGGGTTCGGGCTCCAGTCGGGCGGGCGACGCTTCCCGGGTCATCTTCGGCGGTTTCCCGAACAGGACCTCCAGCGGCATGGCCACGGGTTCGTTGCCGAACTCTTCATCCACGACCCGCAGGTCGCGCTCCTGGGTCAACTCGCCGATCAACGCATAGGGACAGCGTTCCCGCTCGCAGACCCGCTCGAACGCCTCCGCCGCATCGGCGCGCAGCAGCATCACGTAGCGCTCCTGGGACTCGTTGCACCACAGCTCCATGGGGCTCATGCCCGGATCGTCGTTGGGAACGTCCCGCAGCCGGATCACGGCGCCGCACTCGCTTTGGTGGACGATCTCGGGGATGGCGTTGGAGAGACCCCCGGCACCGATGTCGTGTATGGAGAGGACCGGATTGTCCGGGCCCAGCGCCCAGCAGGCATCGATCACTTCCTGGGCGCGCCGCTGCATTTCGGGATTGCCGCGCTGCACGGAGGCGAAGTCCAGATCCTCCTTGCCGGCGCCGCTGCCCAGCGAGGAAGCGGCGCCGCCGCCGAGCCCGATCAGCATGGAAGGACCGCCGAGCACCACGACCCGGGACCCTGGCGGCGCCATCAGCTTCTCGACCTGGGAATCGCGGATGTTGCCCAGCCCGCCGGCAATCATGATGGGCTTGTGATAACCCCGCCAGGCGCCGCCCGCGTCCAGCAGGCAGGTCCGAAAATAGCCCGCGATGTTGGGGCGGCCGAACTCGTTGTTGAACTGGGCGCCGCCGATGGGCCCTTCCAGCATGATCTCAAGCGGCGACGCGATGCGGCCGGGGCGGCCCGGCTGATCCTGCTCCCAGGGGCGGGCCCAGCCGGGAATGTCCAGATGGGATACGGTAAATCCGGTCAGGCCGACCTTCGGCGCGGCGCCCCTGCCGGTGGCGCCTTCGTCGCGAATTTCTCCGCCCGACCCGGTCGCCGCGCCGGGAAAGGGGGAAATCGCGGTGGGATGGTTATGGGTCTCGACCTTCATGACCAGGTGCGCGGGCTCGACCACCTGCCGGTAATGCCCGGAACCGTCACCGGGGATCCACCACGCGGCGGTGGGCCCCTCCACCACCGCCGCGTTGTCCGCGTAGGCGGACAGCACCCCGTCGGGCGCATTCGCGTGGGTGTTCTTGATCATCGCGAACAGGGACCTGGGCGCCGGCCGGCCGTCGATGAGCCAGTCGGCATTGAACACCTTGTGCCGGCAGTGCTCGGAATTCGCCTGCGCAAACATCATCAGTTCCACGTCCGTGGGGTTGCGGCCCATGGCGGTGAACTGCTCCGCGAGATAGCCGATCTCGCCGTCGGACAAGGCCATCCCCAGCGCCTGGTTGCAGCGCACCAGCGCCTGCGGGCCCTCGCCCAGCACATCCACCGCGGTCAGCGGTTTCGGGCTGCTCCGGGCGAACAGCGAGGCTTCCCCGGCCGAGTCGGTCACCACGGATTCGGTCATGCGGTCGTGAAGGAGCGGCAGCAGTCGTTCCGTTTCCGCGTCACTCAATTGCCTGCTCAACCGCAACCGATAGGCCCGGCCCCGTTCCAGCCGTTGCAGCGGCAACCCGCAGATCCTGGCGATTTCCGTGGCCTTGGAGGCCCATGGCGAGATAGTGCCGATGCGCGGAATCACCACCAGTTCGAAGTCGCCCGCGGGCGGCTCTGCCGGCATGCCGTAGGTGAGCAGCGCGTCCAGCACGTCCCGCTCCCGTTCCGTCAGCGGGCGTGAGCAGAGGGCGAAATGGAGGAAGCTGACCGTGACGCCAGCCACGGCACTCACGCACGACTGCAGTTGCCCCTGCAGCTTTTCGAGCCGGAATGCCGTTTCGGCGGCCGGCCCGGGCAACCGCAAGATGGCCTGCGTGTCAGTCAATCGGGATCCATCCGAGGGGCTGATCCTGGGCCGCGATGTGCAGCGGATACTCGCGGGGCAGGCTCCGGGCCACGGATTCCCGCACCAGTTCCGGGGAGTTGTTCTTGCCGCTGAGATGCAGCGCGGCGATCCACTGCAGGCCGGGATGTTCGACGTCGGCCATCAACTGCGCGGCCTGATCGTTGCTCAGGTGCCCCAGCGACGAGGCGATGCGGTCCTTGACATGGGCCGGATAGGGTCCCCTCCGCAGCGAGTCCAGGTCGTGGTTGAACTCCACCGCGATCGCGTCGCAGCCCTGCAATCGCTTGCGAATGTGCGGCGTGATGTAGCCGGTGTCGGTCAGCACGCCCAGCTTTCTTCCGTCCGCCTCGAACGAGAATTGCGCCGACTCCCGGGCATCGTGGGGCACGGGAAACGGCTGGATCCGGATCGAGCCGATCTCCAGCGCTTCATCGCTGCGCAGCCGATTGATGTGCGCGAGCCTGCGGACCGCCGGGCTCATCGCCGTTCCCGGCGTCATCCAAACGGGCACGTCGTGGCGTGTAGCCAGTGTCGCGACTCCCTGGATGTGGTCGGAGTGCTCATGGGTCACGAGCAGAGCCGACACGTCGCCGGGCGCGCAATCCAGCATGGCCATCCTGGTTTCCGCCGCCCTGAGGCTCAGGCCGCAGTCCACCATGAGCAGCGTCGAGCCGAAGTTGACGAGAATGGCGTTGCCCCGGCTGCCGCTGCCCAGGGAGGCGAATCGCATCGTCACCGGCCAGCGCCCGTTGCCGTCACGCTAGCATCCCGTGGCAAAAGTCCCGCGGCATTCGACCGACGATGCATCCCGGCTGACTGCGTTGCTCGTCGGTCAAATATTCCCGATATTCTCCCTCCTCGCGCCTTGCCAGCCGGGCGCCTCGTCGGTCTCGGTGCTCGCGCGACTTTTGCCACGGGCTGCTAGCTGTCCCCGGGCCCGCCCTGGCCGCCCTCGCCCTTCGGCGCGTAGTACGGCATGGGAAACTGGGCGACGTTGCTGCCTTCGGCGTCCGTGATCTTGCTCACGCCCTGCTTGTCCACCTCATCGACCCGCATCACGGAATGCATCGGCAGATAGGTGCGGGTCACGCCTTCGAACTCGTCCTTGATACGCTCTTCGGAGGGGTCGACCACCACGCCCGAGCGGGTGTCGAAGACCAGTTTTTCCACTTCCACGAAGCCGAACAGCCCACCGTGACTGACATTGCGGGCGTAGATCTCGTAGACCTTCCCCTGATTCATGAAGATGACCTTGTAGATCGGTTTGGCAGCCATGAATCGGTGTTAGGGAGGCGCGTCTCTCAGGGTCGAAAGCGGGTGTGAGCTTAGCACAAGTTCAGGGCCGGTTTGCGCCATTCGAAATCGCGTTGAACGGCGCCGGCCCGCGACGGTCGCCGGCAGCCCTGGAACCGGAGCCGGTAATCCCGCAACCGCCGTAGACGATGGAATGAACCTGCTCCCCTCCCGTGGCGGACTACTCGCCCAGAACCTTGCCGGGATTCATGATGCCCTTCGGGTCCAGGGCTGTCTTGAGGGCGCGCATGGTGCTCAGCGCCACGGGCGAGGCATACCGTTCCAATTCACCGCGTTTCAGCACTCCGATCCCGTGCTCGGCGCTGAAACTGCCGCCCATTCGTACGGCCAGATCGTGCAGCGCCGCGGTCATTGCACCGGCCGGGCCGGCTGCGAATTCGGCCAGCGCAGCGCCCGGTGGAGGCCGCAGGTTGAAGTGCAAATTGCCGTCCCCCAGGTGACCGAATACCGACAGGCGGCAGGGTCCCAGGGCTTCCAGGCAGTGCTGCGCCTCGTCGATGAATTGGGGAACGGCCGAGACGCGCACGGAAATGTCGTGCTTCACGGAGCCGCCGGAGTGGCGCTCGGCTTCGGGGATACTCTCCCGCAGTCGCCACAGGCCGTCGCGCTGCCGGCCGCTGTCCGCCAGGACGCCATCCGCGATGTGGCCCTGTTCCATTCCGACTTCGAAGGCTGCCTCCACGGTGCGCCGCAGCCGCTGCTCGGACTCGCCCCCGGCGACTTCGGCCAGCAGGTAGTGCGGCCACGGGCGATTCAGCGGGTCCCGGGTGCCGGTCACGAATTCGAGCACCAGTTCCAACGAATCTCGTGAGATGTATTCGGCCGAAACGACCCGCTCACCGCTGTCCCGCTGCAATTGCCGCAACACGCTGCAGGCCGCCGCGGGAGTGGGCACGGCGAGCCAGACCGTTTGTCGGCTGTTCGGCTTGGGAACCAGCTTCAGCACTGCCGCGGTGATGACCCCCAACGTGCCTTCCGCCCCCAGGAACAGGGACTTGAGATCGTAACCGGTATTGTCCTTGCGCAGCCCCTTCAACCCGGACAGGATTTCGCCGCTCGGGAGTACGGCTTCGATCCCGAGAACCAGGTCCCGCGCGTTTCCGTATCTCAGCACGGCGACACCGCCGGCGTTGGTCGAAAGCACACCGCCGATCTGGCACGAGCCTTCCGACCCCATGCTGAGCGGAAACATCAGCCCGTGCTCCTCCGCCGCCGTATGCACCGACGAAAGCACGGCTCCCGCTTCCACGGTCATGGTCTGATTGACTGGATCCACCTCGCGAATTTGATTCATCCGCGACAGGTTCAGCAGGACCTGCCGATCCCCGTCGAAGGGAGTCGCCCCGCCGCAATAGCCGGTATTGCCGCCCTGCGGCACGACACCGATTCCGGCGCCTGCGCAGATTTCCACGATCCTGGCGCATTCCCGGGTCGTACCCGGACGAATGACCATCGCGGCCCGGCCGCGATAGATCCCGCGTTCGTCGCGCAACAAGGGCTCCGCCGCCTCGGCCGGCACAACGCCCTGCTCACCGACCGCGCCAGCGATCTGTCGCAGTGCCTCGGCAATCGTGTTGTTCCTGTCGTCCACCACCTGCACAGAGCCGCCTGCCGCCCGAGAATTGCAGCGATGGTATCAAGCGAACGGGAAAACGTCGGTACGGTGAGCGTTGCCGCTGGGGATAGTTGCTGATAGATTCGCCCACGGAGGGATGCCGGAGTGGTCGAACGGGCTTGACTCGAAATCAAGTGACGGGTTTACCCGTCCGTGGGTTCGAATCCCACTCCCTCCGCCACCTATACTATTATAAGTGGCTGTTTATAAATGATTTTTATATTAATCACTCATATTTTTCCCACTTTATTTAACACGGACAGTCAGATACCGACTGGAACCAAACGGATCAACTAGCGACGGATTCGCGGTTTTCATGATCTTATGCGCGCCGGTGGTTTGATCGGCCCGACAGCCCGCGACGGCAAGATCGGACCGGCCCGTTAGCCTGAATCGGCGATCGCTTCCGTGGGCGCGTTTCGTATCATTTTGTCCTGCGTGGAACTCAACAGACGGAGCCTCCAGACAAGTCGGGGTGATTCATATTTCTCTGGTTGCACCAATATCTTATATAGTGCCAATCCGACTTTGCTGGGACAGTAGTCGAACGAATATGTGAAGTCAGGTAAGGCAGGCGAGCCCGAGGCACAAGACAAGCAGACGGCTATGGAACTGAAACTCGAGGACCTCGCATATCAGCGCGAAGCAATCGATGCTGTCGTGCGCTTGTTTGAGGGACAGCCGCGCAACACGTTTGATATGGCTTGCCGCGAAGGTGTGCGGAGCAATGTCCTCACCATCCCCAACGAGCACATTCGCGAGAATTTCCTCGCAGCCATCGAAGACAGCGGCATTGACGGAGAAACGGCCTCTCTCAACGAAGCCCTGGACTTCTGTATCGAGATGGAAACGGGCACCGGCAAGACTCTCGTCTACCTCAAGACGGCCTACGAACTCTACCGCCACTACGCCTTCACGAAGTTCATCATCCTCGTTCCCTCGGTCGCCATCAAGGAGGGCGTCCTATCCACTTTCGACGTGTTCAGAAGACAGCTTGCCGACGTGTACGGTCTCACGCCTGCATGCTTCGAGTACGACAGCAAGCGCTTGAATCGCGTGACGGGCTTCGTCGAGGAGCAGCATCCGCAAATCATGGTGATGACGCTCCAGTCCTTCAATGCAGAGGACCGAATTCTCAACCAGGCCCAGCGGGAAGACCTCTTCTTCAACATGGCCTTCATCGACGCGATTGCGCGCACGCGCCCGATCGTCATCATGGACGAGCCGCAGGAGGGCATGGACACAAAGAACGCTGTCGCTCGCATCGATGCTCTCAAGCCGCTATGCAGACTCCGCTATTCCGCGACACACAAGGTCATGCGAAATCTCGTGTACAGACTCACTCCGTTTGACAGCTATCAGCAGGGTCTTGTGAAGAAGATCGAGGTACTGACCGTCGCAGAGCAAAACCAGGAAGCGACGTTGCGCGTCGAGCTTGTCGGAGTGAAGACGTATCAGGATGGCAAACCGCCGCGAGCAAAGCTGCGCCTCTGGTACGCAAGGCCAAACGGTTCTTTCGTCTCGCGCGAATCTCCGTTTCTCAAGGTCGGAGACGATCTGGAACAAAAGACGGGCAACGTCGGCTATCGGGGTTATGTGATTCGCCGCATCTCGAAACCGCTTCGCGAGAGCACCTACCGCTGCGAATTCGAGAATGGGGCCCTTGTGGTCGAAAAAGAGAAATCCGCCGACTTGGAGGGCATCTTCGGGGAGCAGCTTTATTGGTTGATCGACAGCCATTTCAGGAAGCGTGACCGACTCGCGCCCAAGGGGATCAAGTGCCTGTCCCTCATCTTTATTGATCGCGTGGACAACTACGTCCAGCCGGACGGCATCATTCGCCGCATCTTCGCCGAGAAGTATCGACAGGTCTGTCGGGACCACCTGAAATACGAGCCTACCGAGACAGAAGTAGCTGCCGTGCAGGGCTACTACTTCGCGCGGACAGGAAAGGGCGAGTACACCGACAATGAGCGTTCCATGCGCACGAACAAGGCGCTATTCGACCTCATCCTGAAACAGAAGGAAGAATTGCTGCGCATTGGGAATCCGGTTGAGTTCATCTTCTCGCATTCCGCCCTGGGCGTGGGATGGGACAATCCCAACGTTTTCAACATCGCTACGCTCAACCAGAGCTACAGTGAGATCAAGAAACGGCAAGAGATTGGCCGTGGACTTCGCATCTCCGTCAACCAGGAGGGCCAGCGCGTCTATGATACCGACGACTGCCCGGAAGGCGACGAGATTAATCTGCTGACGATTGTCCCGAACGAGACTTATGAAACGTTCGTCAGCCAGTACCAGAGCGAAATCAAGGAGGTCTACGGAACAACTGCTTCCGGCGCAAAGACAAGGCACAAGAAGAAGGGCAGACACCCACGCAAGCGGCGTGTGAGAAGGAATGACACCGTCTATGAAAGCGATTCCTTTCGTGAATTCTGGCGGCGCCTGAGTCGGCGCACCGACTACACGGTTGTTATAGACGAAGATGCCGTTGTCGCCCGTGCCACCGAGGCCCTGAACGCTCTGAGGATTGAACACTACACCGCACAGGTCGCCCTCAACCGTGTTGAGCGGCTTGAAGCCGAAGGGGTGACGACACGGCACATGGGCAGCGAGCGCCGCCGCCTGCGCGCCACGTTCGGGGCTGTGGACCTGGTAGAGGAAATCAGCGAGGGAACCTCACTCGCCTATCCGACCGTGATCCGGGTGCTGCGTAACGTAACCAACCGCGCTGGCATCGTCGCAAACCCCACCCGGTTCATTCACGAAGCATCATCGCGAATCCGGGAAATTGAACTTGATGAACTACTTCGCGGCTTGACCTATGCGCCCAGCGGCGATGAGTTCGACATCTCCCGGCTTGAGCCGAGTATCGTGACCTACGCGGACACTATCGAAACGCCGAACCGGGGCCTATACAACCGAGTTGTATTCGACAGTAATGTTGAGCGGGACTTCGCCGGGTCTGCCGACAACGACGACGAAGTCGTTTGCTTTCTCAAGCTCCCGGCCTTCTACCAGATTCCAACCCCTATCGGCCCCTACAATCCTGACTTCGGCGTTGTTCTTCGACGAAAGCGCCTGCGGGACGGCGAAGAGGACGAGTTCTACTTTGTTGTCGAAACAAAGGGCACGAACGAGCTTACAGACAAGAAGGCGCTTCGTGAGAGCGAGGTCTACAAGATCAGGTGCGCCATGAAGCACTTCGATGCGCTGGGGGTCGATGCGCAGATCAAATACGACGCACCCGTCAAGGAATACTCCGTTTTCCAGAGTCGTGCCAAGGGAACGGTGAATGCCTGACGAGAATCAGAGAAATGTTTCGAATTCGTCGGCTGCGGACAATGCCGCGCTATTCGGCCGGATTGTCGGCATTCTCGAAGGAGCACGCAATCATGTTGCCCGAACGGTCAACAGCGCGATGGTGGTCGCGTATTGGCTGATCGGGCGTGAAATCGTTGAGGAAGAGCAGAAGGGCCAGAAACGGGCTGACTATGGCAAGGCCGTAATTGAGGATCTGTCTAGGCGGCTGACACGACGTTACGGCAAGGGCTACTCTACCGTGTCCTTGTGGAACATGCGGAAGTTCTATCAAACGTACATTGACCGCGCCGCGACAATACTTTCCCCGTCGGGGAGAGAATTCAGTCAGCAAGAGATTCTCTCCCCGATGGGTAGAGAATTGCGCAAGAGCGGAAACCTCCACCAACAGAGCGGAGAATTGACACCAATGCAGCGCCCAACGGGCGTTCAATCCCCACCCGGCTTTCATCCCAATCTGAGCTGGTCGCACTATCGCGCCCTGATGCGCGTCGAGAACGAACAGGCGCGGCAGTTCTATGAACAGGAAGCCGCTCGTAACCACTGGAACAAGCGGCAGCTTGAACGACAAATCAACACCCTGCTCTTTGAACGTCTGCTTAAGAGCCGAGACAAGGACGGTGTGCTGCAACTAGCCAATGACGGACAGACGACCGAACATCCCATCGACATCATCAAGGATCCTTATGCCTTGGAGTTCCTGGGGCTTCCCGAGTCACATAGATTGCTCGAAGGCGATCTGGAGGCGGCCCTTACGACCCACATGCAGGAGTTTCTGCTGGAACTAGGGGCTGGATTTGCCTTCGTGGCCCGACAGAAACGACTCACGCTGGATGGGGACCATTTCTATGCGGACCTGGTTTTCTATCACGTGCGCCTCAAGTGCTATGTGATCATCGACCTAAAGGCAGAAAAGCTCACTCATGGCGACATCGGCCAGATGCAAATGTACGTTCACTATTTTGATCGAGAAGTATGCACGGACGAGGATAACCCAACGATTGGCTTGATCCTCTGCACCGACAAGAACGACGCCGTCGTCGAATACGTGTTAGACAAAGGCAACGAGCGGATTTTCGCCAGTCGTTACAAGCTGGAACTTCCGCCCAAGGAAGAGCTTCGCAGACTGCTTCTGGAATGGCGCTCCGAGAACGAAGAAGACAAGCTATGAACAAGGCAATTATGGATCGAATGCCGACTACGCCGGATGTGAACGAGGAACGTCTGGAACAACTCCGAGCGCTTATGCCGGACCTGTTTACCAACGATGGAGCGCTCAACCCGGAGGAGTTGAAACGCCTCATCGATCCCAACTTTGTGCCGAAGTCCGAGCGCTTCGAATTCCGTTGGTTTGGGAAGGCCAACGCGAAGCGCAACGCCTTCACGCCGACGCTCGCATCCTTGGAGTACGATCACGAGCGCTCTGTAAATCCAGAGCTTGCCGAAGGAAACGCCATCATTGAAGGAGAGAATCTCGAAGTTTTGAAATGTCTGCTCGCCTCTTACCGTAATCGGATCAAGTGCATCTATATTGACCCCCCTTACAACAAAGACAAGGATTTCGTCTACTCAGATACGTGGAAAGAGAGTAGAGATACATACTGGGAGCACATCGGTGTGACCTCAGATGGTGTGAAGGTCGACACGAACACGAAGGCTGACGGTCGCTTCCACTCCAATTGGCTTAACATGCTCTATCCGCGCTTGCTTGCCGCACGTCAGCTCCTCAGTGATGACGGAGTCATCTTCATTTCTATTGACGATAGCGAAGTCCACAACCTTCGTAAAATGTGCGATGAGGTGTTCGGCGAAGTAAATTTCTTCGCGCAAATCATCATCCGGGCAAACAGTCGCGGCCAGACCTACAAGCAGCTCGCGAAGACACACGAGTATCTTGTCGCTTACACTGCCACCCCCGAAACACACCTCATGGAGATTGCCAAGAGCGGAGATCGTAACGATCTGACGATGAAGGATGACGTAGGGCCGTTCAACACACGTGAGTTACGGAATCGAAACCCGAAATTCGGAAGGCACAACAGGCCGAATCTGTACTATCCTATTTATGTTGATCCCTCCTTCCCTGACGACGACGGGTTCTTCATGATCTCTCTCGAAACTGATAACCAGTTCACCCAAGCTGTTAAGCCAATAAACTCCCAAGGTGCGGACAGTTGCTGGCGATGGGGCAAGCCAAAAACACTTGCAAACATTGGGGACAATACGCTTTCCAGTAGCGTAGTAGCCAAGCGCCGAACCGACGGGACCTTCATGATTTGCGAAAAGTACCGCAAGAGCACATACAAGCCCAAATCGGTCTGGAACGACAATGCATTCCTAACCGAAACCGGAACAGCTGAACTTAAGGCTTTGGAGCTTGGCTCGGCCTTTGACTTTCCCAAACCCGTGGCGATCCCCATGCGATGCGCGGAGCTGGCATTAGAAGACGATGACATCATGCTCGATTTCTTTGCCGGATCGGGGACCACAGGCCACGCCGTCATGGCCCTGAATGCGAGGAACAATGGATCTTGTCGGTTTGTTCTTGTGCAAATTCCTGAGATCATCAACGAAGGTACACCCGCATACACAGAGGGCTATCGCCGAATATCGGACATTACCATTGAGCGGAACAAACGGGTGGTCGCGCAGTTACAGGAATCGACAGATGCAGCAGACCGCGATGCCAAGCAACAGCTGCCCGGAGTCGCCTCTGAGAAGAGCTCCACCTATCGCCCAGGTTTCAAGGTCTATAAACTCGCCAAGTCACGCTTTCCTCGTGCCGAATTTGTACCAGACCCCGGGAAGACGGATGACGAGAATCTCGAAGGATTCAATGCTTACATCCGACAAAAGGAATCAGCCTTTCTTATGACGTTTGATATAAGGGAAATTCTGGAGGAGGTCCTCCTAAAGAACGGTTTTATGCTCGACGTTCAGGCAGAGCCGATAACAGACTTCACCCACAACGTAGTCTTCCGCGCACGGGATTCTCGAAAGGAAGCGACAGTCTGTCTCGACTACGACTTGAAGGAACAAACCATCGCCAAACTCAAAGGCATGGAAGGTATCTTCATCTGCCTTGAGCAAGCCCTGAATACGACTAAGAAATGGAATCTCCGCGTCGAATTCGGGGAAAGATTGGTGGCTTTTTGAGGAAAAAAAAGGAGCATGCAACGGCAGAATCGTACTGTCGTGCATGGGAGGGCATCGAGTGCACATCGCCTTTGTTGAGATTCAAAACTTTCGGAAGCTGAAGGCATGCCGCGTCGAGTTTGCGCGACAGGAGACGATCTTCGTCGGCGCGAACAACAGCGGCAAGACTTCCGCAATGGATGCGTTAATTCTATTTCTCAAGAAACGCCGCCGCAAAGACATTGCGACAACGGATTTCACCCTTTCGAACTGGTCATCTCTTGATCAACTCGGAAAACAGTGGGTAGCAGCCACCGATGGGAAAAAACCACTAATCGATGTTGATACCTGGCTTCCTCTGCTTCCCTCCGTCGATGTTTGGCTCCAAGCGGACGAACAGGATCTTCACCGCATCGCGCATCTTCTACCTACACTGGATTGGACACCCACGGAATTGTTAGGCGTCAGGCTTGTGTTGGCACCAAAGAACATGGATCAACTTTACAAGGAGTTCCGGAGCGCCTACCAATCGGCACTTGACGCCGAATCGGCTTCCACCAATGCAGAATCGCCACCGTCTCTATGGCCAAACTCAATGAGGGATTTTCTGGACAGGCGGCTCCACGGCCAGTTTGAAGTCCAATCCTTTATTTTGATCCTGCGCAGCGCCGGGATCCGAAGCAGGGAATCGCCAAACCTCAGTCGCTTCCGACCGACAGCTATCCGCTCAAAATGGATCCATTCGATGGTCTCATCAAGATTGACGTAATCACTGCTCAACGAGGCTTTTCCGATCCCAAGACAGAAGATGAGCCACACACTGGTTTTGCAAGCTTGTCGACTCAGCTACGCCGCTACTTCTCCAAGCACTTGAATCCCTCAGACGCACCGGATGCAAGTGATATCGAGGCGCTGGAGGCGATTGAAGCAGCGAAGACAGTATTCAACGAGAAGTTGGTAACGAGCTTCCAGCCTGCCATCGGAGAACTACAAGGTCTCAACTATCCGGGATTCAGTGATCCGAAAATCTCCATAACAAGCAAGATTGATCCACGGGACAGCCTTGATCACGACGCTGCGGTACAGTTCGATCTGCCTGGATCGGATTCACTGTACTTGCCCGAAAAGTATAACGGACTAGGTTACCAGAATCTGATCTCGATGGTATTCAATTTGATCCGATTCAGGGATGAATGGATGCGGGTTGGGAAAGCGGCCAAGAATCAAGACACCAAGGATGCCATTGAACCCTTGCATGTCGTACTTGTTGAAGAACCCGAAGCTCATCTCCACGCGCAAGTTCAGCAGGTTTTCATCAAGAAAGGCTACAAAGTGCTCCGACGCCACGATGCGATTGCGGATTCTTCCTTCAGCACACAGATGATCGTCAGCACTCACTCATCACATATTGCTCATGAATTGGATTTCTCTTGCCTGCGCTACTTTCGTCGGGAGCCAGCCACGAAAAAGGGAGAGATTCCCACGGCAACGGTCATTAATCTCTCACAGACGTTCGGCAACCACGATGAGACCTCGAAATTTGTCACTCGTTATCTTAGGACAACCCACTGCGATCTTTTTTTCGCCGATGCCACCATCCTCGTGGAGGGCTCAGCCGAACGCATGTTGATTCCCCATTTCGTCCGGGCCAAGTTCCCTAAGCTAGATCAAAGCTATATCTCACTTCTTGAGATTGGCGGTGCGCATGCACATCGTTTGAAACCACTATTGGATACTCTTGGGCTCCTGTCTCTGGTCGTTACGGACTTGGACTCGATTCTCGACACTGGCAGCGCCAAGGCGTATCCGGAGCGCGGCAAAGGCTACCGAACAGGAAACACCACACTCAAGAGCTGGGTGCCCAAGATCGAACCACTCGATGGTCTGCTCGATCTACCAGACGACGCGAAACAGACCGCGGATGGGCTTGTCAGGGTTGCATACCAATGCCCAATCACTGTGGAATACAGGAAGGGTGAAGACCAATACGAGGCAATACCCTATACGTTCGAGGATTCACTGGCCTTGTCGAATATTTCTTTGTTCCGTGGATATGCGGAACCGGTGGGCCTATTGAAAAAGCTCCAAGCGGCTCTCAGCACGGACACTCTCGGGGATGCCTGTAACGATATGTTCCGCAACCTGGAGAAGGGTAGCAAGGCTGAGATGGCCTTAGATCTACTCTACCGCAGCGAGCCAGATCAGCTAGAACCGCCAGACTACATCACGGATGGCCTCAAATGGCTCGAGAAAAGCCTTGAGCGGAGAAAGGTTGATGCCATCTTTACAGATTCCGGAGGGCCGAATGATGCCTAAGACAGTCTCTGAAGGAGATAATCTTAGAAAGACGATGGCGGAGTGTCTTGATCTCAAGGATCCCAAGAGTTTTTTCCTCTATGCGGGCGCTGGCACCGGCAAGACAAGGGCGGTCGTTGAGGCATTGGACATGTTCCGAAACCGCTATGCGCCACAGTTTCGGCAGTCGGGACAGAAAGTCGCTGTCATTACCTACACCAATGCAGCATGCGATGAAATCAGGCGTAGAATAGACTTCGATCCCATCTTCGCCGTATCCACAATCCACAGTTTCGCTTGGGAACAGATCCGCGCCTACCATAAGGACATCTCTGATTGGCTCCGTACACATCTGTCCACCGAAATCGCTGAGCTTCACAAGAAGCAGACCTCCGGTAGGCGGGGAACAAAGGCCGCGCTTGAGCGAGAGGCAAAAATGAAGTCGAAGCAAAAGCGCTTTGAACATCTCCATGCAATCAGGCAGTTCACCTACAATCCGAGTGGCGAAAACGTCGGCAAGAATTCACTCAACCATACTGAAGTCATAGCCATCTCCGCGGTGTTTCTCACCAACAAACCGATCATGCGGCAGATTCTGATTCGGAAGCACCCCGTCCTTCTCATCGACGAAAGTCAGGACACGCAGAAAGACCTGATTGACGCATTCATTGCCCTCCAGGAGGACCATCCGGACAAATTCAGTCTGTGTCTGTTCGGTGATACGATGCAGCGCATCTACGCGGATGGGAAAGTCGGATTGGAACAGGTCGTCCCAGCAGGCTGGGAGAAACCAGTGCTAAGCGTCAACCACCGGTCTCCCAAACGAATAGTGACCCTTCTCAACCAGATCAGATCAGAAACGGATGGCGCAAGGCAGAAACCTAGAGAGGACGCGCAAGAAGGGGTCGTGCGCTTGTTTCTGATCAATGACGTCCATGACATAGACAAACCGACAGTCGAAACAGCAGCGGCCAAAATAATGGCAGAGGTCACGTCCGATAACGAATGGATGACGCCGCATGCCGTCAAAGTACTTACCCTTGAGCATCACATGGCCGCACGCAGGGGCGGCTTCGACCGTTTCTTTGAGCCGCTTTACAGGATAGGCAAATTCAAAACAGGCTTGCTTGATGGAACTTTGAACGGAGTCGCATTCTTCGCGCAACATGTTCTACCCTTGGTACAAGCTAAGCGATCCAAAGATAGGTTTGAGGTGGCTCGGGTCGTGAAAGGTAACTCCCCGATCGTGTCTCCCGAAAGACTGAGCGAAAGTACGGCCTCATTAGAGGATATCCGCAAAGCCAGCAATTCTGTGGACTCCATTTTCTCGCTCTGGGACGATGGCGCAGATCCCATCCTGTTGGATGTTCTCAAGATGATCGATGATAAAGACCTATTTATTATCCCTGATGTATTTGCGCCCATCCTTTCCGACGCTGAAGCGCAAGGAGAGGAGGTAGAAGCAAGTCCGGCAGATACGGGAAACGACAGGAATCCTACGGTCGATGCTTGGCGGGAGGCACTTTCTGTCCCGTTCAGTCAGTTCGAAGCGTATGCGGAGTATGTTTCCGACAAATCACCTTTCGGAACACATCAGGGAATCAAAGGGCTGCAGTTCCCGCGAGTAATGGTCATCCTTGATGACAACGAAGCCCGCGGTTTCATGTTCAGCTATGAAAAGTTACTTGGGGCGAAAGCTCTGACAAACACAGATGTGAAGAACCGCCTTGAAGGGAAGGACACTTCCGTAGACAGAACTCGCCGCCTCTTTTACGTGACTTGCAGCAGAGCTCAGCGAAGCCTGGCCGTAATTGTATACACAAGAGAGGCGGACAAGATCGCTAGCCATATGTCAAGTGTTGGCTGGTTTAATGACCAGGAATTGGTCCGCATGTGAAATACGCACACCGTACACACCTAATCCTGAAAAAAGGCTGCAACGGAAATAGCGGCAGAAGTCAATGCAACCAAGACTGCTCCAACGGTCGCCCAGAGCGTCATCCGCTCCCGTCTCGATCGGCGATTTAGCTCACTGAATTCCAGCAATTTTCTAGCTGCCGGAAAAGACATCCCTTCCTGCTTCTTTATGTAGAAGCAATCGCGCTTGCGATTCATCGTCAGCATCTTTTCGATGCTCAAAGCGGGATCAATTCGTGTACTCCAAACCCCTTCGGCGCACTCGGCTGCGTAGTACTCCTCCACTGCCCCCTTGGCACGGTCGTCCTCAATCCAGCTAAATGTGGAATCTCCCGTCCGGTCCACATGGGTCTTCGCAAGAAAATGGCACGTCCTACAGGATCTCGTGCGATTCATCGTTGATTCCGCAGCCTACTCGCCCGCCGTCTCCAAGTATCTTAGCTCCTTAGGAGTTTCAGCCCACCCAATCGCCCGCGTACACCTCGACAATCCATCGCCCGAGGTATTGCCAAGCCTATCGACGGGATTTACACACTGGCAGCATTAGATGCGCTACTCATGGATTATGTGTAAACCGCATCAGGCGTTCGCGCTCACCCGAATATACTCCTTGGCTGCACCCCGCTCTTTGACCCTGCCTATGCCGTTACCTCAATATGCGTGATCGACGAGAGAACTGCGTGCTCCCAAGTCGAAGAACAATAGATTTCGCCTCCCTTCTCAAACCAATGCGTCGCCCCTGGCATTAGGCCGAAGTTCATTGGGTACTCTGCAATGGGATTGTGAAACACCTCAAGTTCCTGACACCATGCTTCACCGTCTGGCCATAGATCGGCATATTCATCGCTCAGCACATCGAACTTGAAGGATAGCGGTTCGAGTGCTCCAAGCGTTCTGTTGTAGATGATTCCCTCCCGAACCATCATCATGTTCGGCGGCCGCCAACCTGCGAGAAAACCCATACGGTTGAATTTCCCCAATGTCCCAGCGTTACTGAAAATTACTGCTGATAAGTGCGCCATCGCCGGATCTCGAAACAGCCCTGCAGGAATTGAATGCGTCCCGCGCAGATGCCATATTGGCTGCTCTGCAGCAACTTTTCCACCTGGACGCTCCACAATCTTGGCGAAGCTACCGTAAAGGTACGATGGTAACGCCTCACGACTCCATGTCATGGAGCTCGGTGCATGAAAGTCCGCAATTGCGATGGCAAAAGGCTTCCCCGCCACATGCGCCTCACGTTCGTAATTTCGTTGCAGCTTACTCCTCAGTGTCTTCGCAAATCTTTCGGCCGGCTCACCAATAAGCCGTTCCACTGCATCTTCAGGTGCGTGCACAGGCGTACCAAATGTCTGAGCTGATCTCTCGACTGGATTAGTCGTCACCGCTTCCACCCAACACTCGTAAGTATTTAATTCAAGACGAAAGTCCGGAGATTGGTGAGGCTGGGAAACGGCGATTCCCTGGTCACGAAAGGCTGCCAGCAAGTAAAGTTCCCAAAGTCGCGCGTTGAAGTTACTCGTTTGGAAATCTCTTACAAAGTTATGGTCCGGTTCCGGCATCGCCAGATAAACTTCGCCGATTGCCATGAGCGCCGGAATGTGGCTCACGGTGCCGGTTAGCAACTTGAACAGTTCGCCTATAGCCCCGTTTCCCGATTCAAGCAATCGTCGCCGTCGCTTTTCCCCAGGTCTCAAACTCTCCTGCTGCAGATCAGATCGAATGACTCGGACCAGCGCAGATTCGCACTCCCGCAAAGATTCGAAACCGCTGCTCTCCTCCATGACGAAGAAACGATGATCAACACGTCGGCGTAATGCCAGAAGTGAATAATCATCTCTTTCGTTGTTCACATACACTGCCCCAACTGCTCTGCCATCTGGGCTCATTCCACCAACCATGAACTGTAGTGGGTACCGCCATGGCCCGTTCGGAAGACACATAGTGTACATGTTGAACCGCCGTTCAGATATGGGGACCATAACTTTTTGGATTAACGGAACTTCGCGCATACTGGATTGGCACCCAGACCAACTTCATCTTCCCAACCTCAAGCCTTTCCTCGCGCCACACAGGTCGATAGTCCGGATCGTTCCAATCAAGTGAACCGATTAGCAAGGCACCGATTTTCACGCTATATCCGCGTTTTTGAAGCCATTGCCTCGCAACGTACTTGATACTGGGATCGCTCCAAGCTGTTTCACAACTTCCTCACTCGGGCGACCAAGGTCTATCGTCACAAACCGCATGCGATGCCCCTGAATGAGCGCCGTTTCATCGATATGCAAACCGGACGACGGATACAGCAAAATTCCGTCGGCTTCAATCGACATGCGGTCGTTGGGCCGCTCTTGGCTACGAAGATACGCAAAGAGCTGATACAAGTGGTCCGACTTAAACCGCAGCGCGCCAAACCGCGAGCGGGTCATGACTTGATTGAACTTTGTGTCAACCACGATTCGCCTCTGGGCTCGCACGTTCTCGATGATGATATCGGTTTCCATTTTCGGCAGAAAAGTACGCAATCCCTGCGAACTCGACACTACCGGCCACTCGTGTTGTTTCGACGCAAATACCCGCCAGCCGTCTTCCCTCGGCAGTTCGGCCGCAAAGAAATTTCCTATAGCCTTTTCAAACAGCTTCCAAAGAGTGTTCTCCACTCGCTGCGCGGAGAAAAGCGATCGGCCACCGGGTTTTTCGCTCGGCAGTATAAGATTGAACACTGCACTCGCGAGCGACACCAACAAACGATCATCCACTTCGTGCCGCCCAATTTGATCGGACGCGATTTCGGCGCGGGAAGGTGGTTCAGCGCTCACTCCAATTCGGCCCAGGGTATGCGCGAGCACACGACACCGGTTGGCCAGTCCGTCGTCGAGTTCCAACGACGCGAGCTTGCCGTGTGCCGCTCGAACAAGGCGGTTCCGTGGCGTATCAAGTGTGAGTTCCGTGAATCGGCACGCCACCTTGCCCTTTCGAAACAGTTCCTCGGACACCGTCTTGAGGATATCGATACGGCCGCGCACGCGGCGCAAGACGTCCCGTCGCGCCCGGAAACTGAAGCTCAAGTTTCTCCGCAACCGTCGTTCGGTCGCGTGGCACAGCAGCCTTGCCATCAGCGACTTGAAGTCCCTGGATTCTTCGACTTCGGCGTTGAACCGCCCGCGGAAACGCGCAAGATCGGAGGCGTACAGGAAAAGCAGCCAGATGTTGCGGACGGGGATCTCTTCCAGAAGTGTTAGTTGCTGCGCCCGTGAATCCGCTTCTGCTCCCCGAATGGCCATCACAGGCTCACAAGCAGCCTCTTCGTGGCTTCCGATGCTGTCTCCGTATTGTCGTACCAGTATTCCTTGAGCAACGGAGCTATTTCGGTCTTCACGACACGCTCAAACCATTTGCGAGCATCCCCAATAGTCTCGCCCCTGGCTGGCGTTACATGGCTATGGCCAATTCTGAACTGCGGTCCTAGGAGCTGCGGTCCTAGGAGCGTGCGCCGTAGAAACCGGCATGGGATAATATCCGCACGGGATTGTTGAGGACGCTGGCATGCCGACGAGGTTTCGCCCCTATCAACCGGAACAGGGTTTGTTGTTGCCGCCGGATTTGCGGGATTGGTTGCCGGAGGGCCATCTGGCGCATCATGCGGGCGACTTGGTGGACGGGTTGGATCTGACGCCGTTTTACGCGCCCTGCGAGGGGGACGGTCGCCGCAAGTCGCCGTACGAGCCGCGGATGATGCTCAAGGTGCTGATTTACGGCTACGCCACGGGGGTGTTTTCCTCCCGCGGGCTGGCGCGCAAGTTGGAGGAGGACGTGGCGTTCCGGGTGCTGGCGGCGGGGAACTTTCCGAGCCACCGCACGCTTTGCGAGTTCCGGCGGCGCCACTTGCCGGATTTCCAGCGGTTGTTCGTGGAGGCGGTGCGGCTGGCGGCGGAGACGGGGGTGGCGGGTTTCGGCAAGCTGGCGATCGACGGCACGAAGGTGCGGGCGAACGCGAGCAAGCGCAAGGCGATGAGTTGCGCCCGGATGCGGGAGGAGGAGCGGCGCCTTCGGGGCGAGGTCGAGGCGTTGGTGAGCCGGGCGCGGGAGACCGACGCGGCGGAGGACGCGCGTTTCGGGGAGGCGTTCCGGGGCGACGGGTTGCCGGAGGAGTTGCGCCGCCGGGAGGACCGGTTGGCGGCGGTCCGCTCGGCGAAGGAGCGTCTGGAGGCGCGGCAACGGGAGGCCGACGACGCGCGCGGGCGCAAGCCGGGGATGAAGCGCAACCCGAAGGGCGGGCGGCCCTGCAAGCGCGACTACGGGGAGCCGGACGGCAAGGCGCAGGAGAACTTCACGGATCCCGAAAGCCGGATCATGAAGACCTCCTCGGAGGGTTTTCAGCAATGCTACAACGCGCAGGTGGCGGTGGAGGGGGCGAACCGGTTGATCGTCGCCACTGGGGTGTCGGCCAATGCCGGCGACCAGGGGCGCATGGTGCCGCTGGTGGACGGGGTGGAGGCGGCGCACGGGACGCGGCCTGGGACGGTGCCGGCCGACGCGGGCTACTGCAACGAGGCGGACCTGGCGGCCTTGGAGGCCCGCGGGGTGGACGGGTACGTGGCCTTGGGCCGGGAGGGCAAGCGGCAGGTCGAGGCCGACGCGGAGAAGCATCCTGCGAAGGCCCGAATGGCCGAGAAGCTGGCCACCGAAGCCGGGCGGGCGCAATACGCGCAACGCAAGTGGCGGGCCGAGGCGCCCATCGGCTGGATCAAGGAGGCGCTGGGCTTTCGCCGGTTCAGCCTGCGCGGGCTGAACGAGGTCCGGGGCGAGTGGGACCTGGTCTGCCTGGCGTTGAACGTCAAGCGGATGCAAGGGCTCCAGCCGGCCTGACGGCGGGCATGGCGGCCCGATGAAAGCGATCCGGCGCCTCCATGGAGCCGATCCGGGGCCGATCGAGGCGCGCATGGCACCGCTCCAGCCCCGCCACTGTGCATTTGTCCAGTCCTATGCCCCACCATGTCGATGTGCCGCCCTCCCGACCTGTTCGTTCCGCTACGAACCGTTCTACGGCGCACGCTCCTAGACGGGATTACCGGCGGTCGAAAGACGGATCGGATTCAGTTCCGCATGGTTGCCGGCATAGTGGCTGGATTCCAAACCGAGAACATCACCGAAGTTAGTGGTGACGGCGTTTCGATCTCAGGTGGCGGATCGTCGTTTATCGACACGCGACGGATCAAACCCATCGAGGCTACGTCTGCCCCAATTGAAAGCGCCACATGGAGAAAATGCACGCTGTGGCTCAAGTCCGCCGATGGGGAACAACAAGTTCGATTCGAGAGTGACGAAGTGGCTCTTCGGGAGGGGCACCGCGTCCGTGTTTTGTGTGCGTCAACGGATGGGAACGAAATCTACTATCTGAGCTTGGTAAATGAGAGCATCAACGACGCGTACGATATCGGAGCAATTCCGATGTCGGCGGTATTGACGGTCGGGGCCGAGCCTATGGTTCCATTTCCAGGATACGCCGGACTATCTTTTTTCTTGCCTCTACTGGCAGGGGCTTATGTTGCTCTCGACACTGGAGATGTGTTTTGGGTGACGGCGGCCTTGACCCTTGTACCGTTTTTGTTGGGGTTGAGGTTCTACCTCTGGAATAGACGGCGAAAGGTGCGGGCGGTGATTCGCCAACGGCTGGGAGAAATAGGCGACGAATTCGGTAACTACGTGCGTAACGCCTCCGCCTGAAACACGGCGGCCGCAATCGCGGCGGTCGACTGGGCCGAATGCGCTCAGAGGCGCTGAGATGCGTTTTAAGCGCGCCCAGCCCGAAACCGCCCCAACCTACGCCTCAGCGCAGGATCGCCACGCCGGCGACGAATTTGCCCGCTTCTGCGCTGGATTTTGGGGCCGGGAGAGCGAAAAATCGCGTCAGAGGCCCGCTGCGCTATCCCGACCGGACCCTGGACCCCTGTACCAGGTAGCGCGTCGACCCGCGGAAACCGCATCTCGCGCGGTCTGCCGGAGCCGGCTTTTCTCGAGATCGAAATTTTCGGTGCGGGTTGTCGCCGGCGACGGATCGGCCCTACCGTCCGACGCCGCCCCGGTCGCGCTCGCCGTAGGCGCGTTCGATGTAGTCGCCCACGGACGGAATCGACAGTTTCAGGTGTCCGCCGGCGGTCGGCTGGAAGATGCCGTTTTCGATCGCGCGGTCCATCAGCCGGGCTTCTTCGCCCGACTCCAGGGGCGGCAACCCCGCGGCCGCACGGTCCTTGTTCGACGCGGACAAAAAGGCCGCTTCGACCGCGTTCCTGTGCGCGCCTCCGGCCGAACGTTGTCGAATCGCCTTGACGGCCGCGACCAACCCGGGTCCGTGCCGAGGCAATACGCCGCCGAGGCGGTCCCGGTAGTAGTCGTCGCGGCGGCGGGCGGCCTGTGCGGCGGCCCGCTCGATGTCCGGCGCGCGGCCTTGCTCGTTGGCTTCGAGCAATTCTTCGGCCGCGCTCACCAGACCGACGTTCAGATGCTGCGGAAACCCGCCGCTGTCCACGGCGAGGCGGTCTGCCCACCGCCGGACCTCGCGCGGCGCCATGCCGATGCCGAATCGGTCGCACAGCGCCGGAAACGCCAACCGGGCCTTGCGCTCGGACAGGCGCCCCAATTCCTGATGCCGCCCGCGGGTTATCCGATAGACGCCGGCCTGTTTCAGCGCCTCGCGCGCGCCATACGTTCCGGCCAGCACGGGCAGAATGGGCCAGCCGAGCGTGGCTTCATGCAACTCGACCATCACGTCTTGATGGCGTTTGTCCAGCAACGCGGCCTCGTCGATCGTGATCGCCAATGGGGGGCGCCGGTCCTGCTGAAGCGCGTTCCCCACCTGGGCGAGCGATTCGATGACAGCCGTTGTCGCGGTTGCCGCTTCCGACGCATCCGAACCGAACACTGCGACCGCGCCCGGCAATAGCGCCTTGGCCACGCGGACGGCGGCGGCGTTCCGGTTTCGCCGAACGGTGGAATCCAGGCCTGATTTCAACCGGGACGCAAACGCCTCGAACGAAGTCAAGTGGCGATGCGTCACCTGGATGGCAGGCAGGCCCGCCCGTTCGGCTCTGTCTCGAAACCGGGCCAACAGCGCGGTCTTGCCCATGCCCGGGCACGCCTCGAACAACACCGTATGGCCGTCGCCCGAAGGAGGGTCCTCCGCGCGCTTGTTTCGCAACACGCGCAGGTAGCCGTCCAACCGCTTCAATTCGTCGTCCCGGCCGACGAATACGCCAGACTCTCCCCGGTCGGTAGTCGCGGTGAAATCGAACAGGCCCTCGGGATCTGCGACGGGCGTGTGCGTTCGGGCGTCCATGGCCCACACATTCTAGCCGACCGGGGCGGGAGTCGCCCGTCGTCGGGCCGGCGCTACTGCCGTTCTGGCCGCCGCAGAGCCGCCACCGGGCGCGTCTCGGGCGGCTGGGCGGATTCGAACACGACGCCCCCACCCCAGTCGTGGCCGCGCCGCGCGATCCTCCCCGAGCCTCTGGCGGCGGCCGCCAGCGATCCGTAGCGTCGCGTCCGGATGGCCTGCGCTATGCTGTCGGCATGTCGACCTTTCATTTAACGACGTTCCGATTTCCCCTCAACTCGGGGGTAAAATCTTCTTTCCGCTGTCCTCCACGAGCCGCAGTTCGCCGGCCTTCGCCAGCATTTTCAGCACCTCCCAACCCCTCATCCGCAACAGCCGGCGATTGCGAGCGGCCGACTCGGGAAAGCACAACTCGGTCACGTCGTCGTCGGACGTAACCGGGTAGTCTTTCGGGTCCACACTCTGCACCCACGCACTCCCCCTACGCACGGGCCTTCGGGTGATGCCCGACCGGTGCCAGCGGTACGCGAGTCCGATCAACGCCCGGTAGGCCAGCGCGCTACGCGCCCCCCACTCGGCCAGGCGCGGCGAAACGACCGGGCCGGCCGCCGCGCCGGGCGGCAAGCGTACGGTCAGAATGACCGGATCGTTGAGCGCGCCCGCTCCGCGCGGGATGCTGCTCACGCTGACCACCCGCATCAGTCCGCCGCGCCCCGTTACGGGATCCTCCCACGGGACCCGAACCGAATCGAGGTCCTCGATCGCGTCCATCAGCGGCTCCCAATACACCGACGGGCGCGGCCGCCGGCGACTCACTTTTTTGACAATTAGGTATAAATGAGGATATTTTGGAGAATCCAGGCATTAAAGAGGATACTACCGTGGAGCATCACGGCCAACTACCCGAAAGATTACGCCTCGCAATTCGGCAGGCCCGAAGAGAACAGGGCCGGAGTCAGCTCGATGTGGCCCGCGATGCGGGGTTGACGCAGAAGCACATTTCCAACATCGAAACGGGCAAGACCATCCCTCGATACGACACGCTACTGGAAATCGCGTGGGCGCTCAACCTCGACCTGGTGATCGTCCCGAAGAGCATGAGGGGAGCGGTCAATTCGCTCGTTCGTGCCCGATCCGACCCCGACGCGCCAAGCTCCCCGGAACCGTCCAGGTTCGCGAACCTGACCGATGAGGGCGAGGGAACGTGATGCCGGCGCTCGATGTCATGTTGGGCGACGTTCGTGCCGGATTGCTCGTTCGAGGAGCTGGCGGGAGGGTGCAATTCCTGTTCGCCGAGCAATATGCGGACATGCCGAACCGCCCCAAGCTCAGTCTCTCCTATGAGGATGAGGGCGGGGAACTGATTGCGGTCGAGCCTCGCGCATATTCCGGCCGTCTCCCTCCGTTCTTCTCGAACCTGCTCCCGGAGGGGCCGTTGCGCGACCTGCTGATCCGGCGGGCCGAAGTGCGGCCATCGGACGAGTTCGCTTTGCTTCGCACGCTCGGAGAAGATCTGCCCGGGGGCGTCAGCGTTGTCGATTCCGGCACCGCAACCCTCGACCCCGCTACCGATCACCCCACCCCCCGCCGCGAACCGGGCGATTTGGGCGAACTGGGCGACGAACCACTGCGGTTTTCGTTGTCGGGCGTGCAGATCAAGATATCGGCGGCCCTCAAGGCGACCGGCGGGCTAACGATTCCGGCAGCCGGAGTTGGCGGCGGCTGGATCGTCAAGTTGCCCTCGCTGTGGATGGATGCGGTTCCCGACAACGAGTTCGCGATGATGACGTTGGCCGGAGAAAGCGGCATTTCCGTGCCCGAAGTCCGGCTGGTTTCGCTTGACGGCATATCGGGCTTGCCGAAGGAAATGCGCGATCTGACGGGCCGCGCATTAGCCGTCCGGCGTTTCGACCGGCAGGAAGGCGGCCGGCGCGTACACATGGAGGACTTCGCGCAAGTATTCGGGAAGTTTCCAGAGGGCAAGTACGAAAGCCATAGCTACGCGAACATCGCCTCCGTATTGGCCGATACGACCGCCAACGGGCGGGACGAAGCGATGGCGCTTGTGCGCCAAGTCGTCTTTTCCGCCCTGATCGGCAACGGAGACGCGCACCTGAAGAATTGGTCCGTATTGTATGAGGACCCGATCCGGCCTACGCTCAGTCCCGCATACGACCTGGTATCCACCATCCCGTACATTCCGCGAGACCGGCATGCGTTGGGGTTCGGCGGAAGCAAGCACTTTCAACCCTTCGACGATCAGCGGGTCAGGCGCTTTGCGAAGGCCGCACAATTGCCACTCGAAGCCGTTCGGAGGGAATGTCGAGATACCGCCGAACGAACGATGGCCGCGTGGCCCGAACATGAACCGAGAGGCACGCTTCCTCAAGAAATCGATGATGCCGTTTCGGCACACATGGAGTCTGTGGCGCTCGACATATCAAGGCCGGTGGCATCGCGCGTGCGGCGCCCCGCCCGTCTCCCACAGGGACGATAATACCGAGATCCCGGGCCAACGCCGACTACGCCGAGTTGGCGGCCGCGCCGGTCGGGTCCCGGTGCAACGCGTCCAATCCAGCATCAACCTCCGAGCGGAGTCCGAACTGCTTTTTCCGAACCAGAACCCGCGCCTTGCTCCCAATGGGAAACAACCGGTAGACCGCGTTCATCACCGGCTTGTTCGAATAGGTTTGCCAGATGAGGAGTTCGAAGCCCGTTTCGCGGAGCAGATACTCGAATGACCGGCGACAGTACTCGTTGCAATGGCCCGGGCGCCAGTCCGCGGCGTATTTGCCATGCTGCAATCCCCGGTTCTTGCGGAAGCGCTTGACCGCGTAGTTCAGCGAACGCGTATTCGGAAATTCCAGCAGCGCCAGGCCGTTGTCCTTCAGCAGGTTGGCGATCCTGCGCATCGCCAGGATGGGATCGGGCAAGTGATCGAGGACATGACGCAGCACGACAATGTCGTACTCGTTGCTGTCGGGATTTTCGTATTCGAGGAAGTCGGCAGCGATGACCTCGATGCTCTGATCTTCGGCGATGTCGCGCGCGGCCTTCTCCGTCAATTCCATCCCGCGCACCTGCCAGCCTTCCCTGCGCGCCAGATACAGCAGGCCGCCGTTGCCGCAACCGATGTCGATGATGGACCCCGGCGTGCCGGCATGCCTGCAACATGGATGGCCGCCCGCTATCCGTCGGATTGATGGAACGCCAGGTGGCGAATCCACGATAGCGGCCGAGTGCCGTCGATTCGGGAGGATTTCAATCCTGCTCGCCGACCGCATCCTCCAGCGCCGTTTCGGCCGCGTCGAACATCTGTGCAAGCACCCTTCGGTGCTGCTGCTTCAGTTGTTCGACCTGACGCCAGAGTACGTCCGTGATTTCCTTCATCGCCTTGTCACGCGTTTCGGGAGAAAGCGTGGTGTCGTTCTTGAATTCGTATTTCTCGACCGTGAACTCGGCAATGTCCGAGATGTTGTCGCCGACGATGTTGAAATCGACCGCATACCTGACTGTCAGGATTTTTTCTCCAACCTCGCTGTTGGCCATTTCAGTTGCTCCAGCGCAAGGTCACGCTGTTTCCGGCGATTCCGAAGACTGCGGACTAGCCGCCGACTGCGGCCAGAGCGTCCGCCTGTGAAGAGTGGGTGGAAATGATCTGGTCGAAACCGCTGATCTGAAAGATTTCCGCGATGGGCTCGGAAAGCGAGCAGAGCGCGAACTTGACGTTGCGCTTGTCCAGGGTCTTGGCAATGAGCAGGATCGCGCGCAATCCGGCACTGCTTATGTAGGAGAGGTCCTCGCAATCGATGATGACAGGGCCCTCGCAATCCCGGATGGCGGTTTGCACTGCAGCTTCGAAATCCCGCGCGTTGGCGCCGTCGATGCGGCCCGCGGCCCTGGCGATCAGCGCACCGTCCCTGTTTTCGGTGGAAATTTCCATCTAACCAAGTTTCCAGAATGGTTCAACAGCGGCGGAGTATACCAATTACCACTTGCAGCACAATGACGAGTCCCGCAATTCGGTCCTGTTTTGGGGACTTGTCCGGATTCGACTTCAAAAGCAGGCCCGATCCACCCTGGCGTGACTGTACGCTTTCTCCGCGACGAGCATGGGTTACGCAGGCACGGGCTGCTCTAGCCGGACTCGTCTGCAGCCCCGCACCGCCAGCAGGCGGCGAACTGGCCTTCATTGCTCTCGCCGCATCGCCGGCATCGCCAGGGCCCGCGCGGCGCGGCGGTTTGCTCCATGTCCCTGATCAGCGCCTGCGCGCGGGCAAGATCGCCGTCCCTGACCACCCAGAGTTCCGGAAGACATTCCAGAAACGGAATTTCGCCCAGGCCGCCGGAGAGTTGTTCGTTCTTGACCAGGCAGGCGATTCCGGACTGCTCGAGCAGGTTCCGCACGTGGCCCACATGGGCCAGGGATTCATGGGAGATCAATCGTTTCATGGCAGGAGGATCAGGGCCTCAGGCCGGTCAGAAACTCGCCCGGACTGTCGCCGCGCTCCAGGACTTCCACCAACGCGGAGCCGACGACGACGCCGTCCGCGTGGCGGGCAATGCGTTGCACCTGCTCCCGGGAGCGGACGCCGAATCCCGCGCAGACGGGTACGCGCGACTGTTCCGTGACGGTACAGAGATAGGCAGTGAGTTCGGCGGGAAGATCTACTTTGCCTCCTGTAATACCCGTGCGCATGACGGCGTATACGAATCCCTGGCTCTGTCCGCATAGCTCGGCCAGGCGCTCCGTGGGCGTTGCCGGGGTCACGAGTTGCACGAGCGCCAGTCCCTCCGGTTCCAGGCACGCCCTGAACGGCGCGCTTTCCTCGAGGGGAAGATCGGGGACGATGAAGCCGCTCACGCCGGCCTCGCGGGCGCGGGCGGCAAGCCTGTCGTAACCGAACGCGAGCAATGGGTTCAGGTAACTCATCAACAGCAGCGGGGCCGCCGGCGGCGCGCTTCGGCCGGCCAGCCGGTCCAGGATCCACCGCAGGCTCACGCCGTTCTCGATGGCCGCGTGGCTGGAGCGCTGGATGGTCACGCCATCCGCCATGGGATCGGTGAAGGGAACCCCGATCTCCACGGCATCCGCCGCGGCCTCGACCTGCGAGAGAACGTCCAGAAAGCTGTCCGCGGTGGGATATCCGGCGGTCAGGAAGGCGACCAGGGCCGGACCGTCGGAGGCTTCCAGTGCCCGCTCGATCACTTCAAGAGGCGACACGGGCGGCCTCCCCAGCGGCAGCGGATGCGACCGGAAAGCGGCGCAGGATGGGCATGTCCTTGTCGCCGCGGCCTGACAGGCCGATCAGGATTCGCGCGCCCGGATTCCCGGCAGCCCAGCGGCGGGCGCCCGCGATGGCGTGGGCGCTCTCCAGCGCGGGAAGGATTCCCTCGGCGGCGCAGCACTCGGCAACCGCATCCAGCGCCTCTTCGTCGCTGGCGGTGACGTAGTCCACCCGCCCGATCATCTGCAGCAGCGAGTGTTCCGGCCCCACGCCCGGATAGTCCAGCCCGGCCGATACGGAATGGGTTTCCTGTATCTGGCCATCGTCGTCGTACAGCAGCATGGAATGGGCACCGTGCAGCACACCGGGCCGGCCGCCGCTCAGGGTCGCCGAATTGTCGCCCAGCGCCCCGCCCCGCCCTCCGGCTTCCACGCCGAACAGCGCCACGTCGTCGTCGCCGATGAATTCGTGGAACAGCCCGATGGCGTTGGAGCCGCCGCCGACGCAGGCGAATACGGCATCCGGCATCCCCGCGCGCGCCGTGAGCTGAACCTTCGCCTCCCTGCCGATCACTGACTGAAGCTCGCGAACCAGGTAGGGGTACGGATGCGGGCCGACGGCGGACCCCAGCAGGTAGTAGGTGCCCACCGGATCCGTGACCCAGTCCCGAATCGCTTCGTTGACGGCGGCCCGCAGGGTTCGATCGCCGGAAGTGACCGGGACCACCGTGGCGCCCAGGCGATGCATGCGGTCCACGTTGGGGGCCTGACGCTCCACATCCACCTCGCCCATGTAGACCACGCACGGCAGGCCCAGCCGGGCACAGGCGGCGGCCGCCGCCACGCCATGCTGTCCCGCACCGGTCTCGGCGACGATCCGCTCGGCGCCGATCGACCGGGCCAGCAGGCCCTGGCCGATGGCGTTGTTGATCTTGTGGGCCCCGGTGTGAGTGAGGTCCTCGCGTTTCAGCCAGACTTCCGCACCCCACCGGGCCGACAGTCCCGCCGCGCGCGTCAGCGACGTCGGCCGCCCCACCCAGTCCTGCAACTCTTCGTTCAGACGCTGTTGGAACGCCTCGTCCGGCAGCAGCCGGTAGACGCCTTCGGTCAACCGGTGCACCGCCAGCATGAGCGTTTCGGGCACGTAACAGCCGCCAAAGGGCCCGAACCGGCCCCTGGCGTCGGGGAGCTTGCCTTCGACGAGATCACTTAGCAGACGGGCGTGTTCGGCGGCCATGGGTGGCGTTGTCGGACTAGTGGACATGAGCCTGTTCTCTTTCGGAAGCCCGCACGCGGGCGATGAATTCTCTGATCTTCCCGGGGTCCTTGACGCCGCGTTCGTGTTCCACTCCGCTGGACACGTCCACGCCCCATGGCTGGACCGCTTCGATGGCCTCGATGACGTTGTCGCAGTCCAACCCGCCCGCGAGTATGACGCGCGTGCGGGCGGCAACGTGGGCAGCTCCCGGCCAATCGGCGCGTTCACCATGTCCGCTCTGCGCGCCCTCGAAAAGGATCCGGGCAGGCCACCGCGCGTCTGTCGGTCCGGTATTGCGGTAAACCGGCAGGGGCTCGCAATCCAGCCGTCCCAGGGTGGCGAAATCCTCCGCATCGGTCTGCAGCCAATCGGGCCCGAATACGTCCCTGACCTGCGCCCAGTCGCCGGCGTCGGGATGACGCATCACCGCGACTCGAATGACCCGCCCCCCGAGGCCGCCGCAAAGGTCGCGCGCCTGCTCCGGTGTCACCTGCCTGGGCGAACTGGCGAACACGAATCCCAGCGCGTCGGCGCCGGCGGCGACGGCGACCGAAACGTCATCTGGCGTGCTCAGGCCGCAGATCTTTATGAACACGGCTTGCTCCCAACTGCCTGCGCCCCCGCCGCCGCCATCGCGGCCAGCTCCTGCGAGGCATCGCCGGCTCGCATCAGCGCCGAGCCGACCAGCGCGGCGCGGTAGCCCAGCGACGCAACCGCGGCAATATCGCCGGCGCCTTCAATTCCGCTTTCCGCCACCGCGGGCAGATGAGGCGCCAGGTACGGCGCCAGTTGGCGGAAACGATCGCGGTTGACCGCCAGGTTCCGCAGGTCGCGGCAATTGACCCCGCAGAGCAGTGGTGGTGAGTCGTCCGGCGCAGAACCGTCCGGCGAGGAGCCGCCTGGCGGTGCGCCGATCCCGCCGATGCGCTCCAGATCGGCTTCGTCGAAGCCCTCCAGCAGGACGAACAACCCGCACTGGGCCGCGCAGGCCAGCAGTTCCCCGACCTCCGCGTCGCTCAGCATGGTGACGATGACCAGCACGCCGCCGGCGCCCGCAGCCCGCGCCTCCAGCACCTGGTACGGGTCGGTGAGGAAGTCCTTGCGCATGGCGGGAATCCGGTACGCCGTCAATGACTCTGCTGCGTTGCGCAGATCATCCAGGCTGCCGCGAAATTCCTGCGGTTCGGTCAGCACCGAAACGGCCGCGGCGCCGCCCGCACCATAGGCACGGACTTGCGCGTCGCCGTCGAAATCCTGCGCTGCCAGCGATCCTGCCGCGGGAGAGCGGTACTTGAGTTCCGCGATCATGCCGAACTTCCCCAGGCTCAGCGGCGGCGGGGCCGGCGTAGCCAGCGCCTGTGCCAGCAGCGCCCCCTCGGACACCCGCCTGCGGGCTTCGCGGGCCCGTGCACGGCTGCTGCTTGCCATCCTTCCGAGAAAGGATTCGCCCGGGGATTGCCGTACCGCCGCCATCATCGTCAATCCACGCCGGCCACAAACGCCTGAAGCCTGTCCACGAAGCCACGCCCGCCGCCTTCCTCGAGGACGGTGCGGGCACGGTGAACGGCGCTGCGGGCGTCGGGCGCCGCGCCGGTCACTTCCAGTGCAAGCGCTGCACCGAGAACCAGGGCATCCCGGTGCGCCCGAGTATCGCCGCCGCAAAGCGCATCGCGCAGCCGAGCCGCATTTTCCTCCGGCTCTCCGCCCTTGAGCGCATCTTCCGTACACCGGGAAAGACCGTAGTCGGCGGGGTCGCGCACCTCCCGGACCACCGAACCCGACCGCACGTCGAAACAGACAAAGGGACCCAAAGGAGTGGGTTCGTCCCAGCCGCAGGCGCCGTGGACCACGAAACTGCGCGTCGCTTCCATTCCGGAGAGCGTCTCGGCCATGAGTTCCGCCATGGGTTCGCTGAACGCGCCCATGACGTTGAAAGGCGGCCGTGCCGGATTGGTCAGCGGCCCGAGGATATTGAACAGGGTGCGCACGCCCATGGCCGCGCGTACCGGTCCGATGTGGCGCATCGCCGGATGGTGGTTGGGAGCGAACAGGAAGGTGAAGCCGGTGTCCCGCAGGCAGGCGCCGATCTGCCGATCCAAAAGCGGCACGGGCAGGCCCAGCGCCATCAGCGCGTCGGCGCTGCCGGAGCGGCTGGAGATGGACCGATTGCCGTGCTTGACCACCTGCGCGCCGCAGGCCGCCGCCAGCAGCGCGCTGCCCGTCGACAGGTTGAGACTGGCCGAGCCGTCGCCGCCGGTGCCTACAACGTCCACATAGGCACCTCCGGATGGAACGTCCGGACTGACCGCCAGGTCGCGCATGGCCCGGGCGGCCCCCCGGATCTCCGCTGCGACCTCGCCCTTCGCCCTGAGCGCAGCCAGCAGCCCGCCCGCCAGGGGCGCCGGTAACTCGCCGGTACCCATGGCATGCAGCATCGACTCCGACTCCCCCTCGGTGAGGTGGGTACCCGCCAGCACCTTCTCCAGCCATGCCACCGCTTGCGAACTCATCGTCAACCTCCGGGGGATTCGGTTTCGGCGGACCCGGTCTTCAGGAAGTTTGCGAGAAGCTCCGGGCCGTGCGGGGTCAGAACGCTCTCCGGATGATACTGCACGCCGACCACCTGAAGACTCCTGTGGCGTACGCCCATGATCTCGCCGTCCCCGGTCTGTGCCGTGACCTCGAGAACGTCCGGTACGCGGTTGCGGCGCGCCGCCAGTGAATGGTAGCGCCCGGCTTCGAAGGGATTCGGCAAGCCATCGTAGATGTCCGTTCCGTCGTGGCTGATCTGCGATGTCTTGCCGTGCATCAGGCTGCCTGCGGAGACGATCTCGCCGCCGAAGTGCTCCACGATGCACTGGTGCCCCAGGCAAACCCCGAGGATGGGTATCCTGCCGGCAAAGCGCTCGATCATCGCAAGCGATACGCCGGCATCGGAGGGCCGGCCGGGACCCGGTGAAATGACCAGGTGCGTCGGCTCGCAGGACTCGGCGGTTCCGGCATCGATGGCATCGTTGCGGTAGACGCTGACATCCGCATCCAGCACGAGAAACGCCTGCACCAGGTTGTAGGTGAAGGAGTCGTAGTTGTCGATCAACAGCAGCCGCGCGCTCACAACCCTTCCTCCGCAATTTCCATCGCCCGGCGGAGAATGGCGCTCTTGGCCATCACCTCATGGTGCTCGAACTCGGGGTCGCTGTCGGCAACGATACCCGCCCCCGCCTGAAAGCTGTACTCGTCGTCATGAAACACCAGCGTGCGGATGGCGATGGCCTGGTCCATGTTGCCGTTCTTCGAAAGGTAGCCCACCGAGCCGCCATAGAGCCCCCTGGCGACCGGCTCCAGCTCCGAGATGAGTTCCATGGCCCGTACCTTGGGCGCACCCACCAGCGTGCCCGCGGGAAACGCTGCCGCGAACAGGTCCAACGCGTCGTGCTCGGGCTTCAGCGTACCGCGCACACCGCTGACTATGTGCATCACGTGACTGTAGCGCTCGATCCTGCGATACGGATTCACATGCACCGTGCCGCGTTCCGCAACCCGGCCCAGGTCGTTTCTCGCCAGGTCCACCAGCATGACGTGCTCGGCGTTCTCCTTCGGGTCCGCGAGCAGTTCCGCCTCCAGGTCCGCATCCTCCCGCCTGGACGAGCCTCTCGGCCGCGTCCCCGCGATGGGCCTGAGCGAAGCCTTTCCCTGTTCGAGCCGAACCAGCGCTTCGGGGGACGCACCCGCCACCTTGAGGGATCCGGACTCGAAGAAGAACATGTAGGGAGAGGGGTTCAACAGCCGCAACGCCCGGTAGCACGAGAAGGGATCCAGGTTGCCGGTGCCGGAGAATCGCACCGACATCACGATCTGGTAGATGTCGCCGGCTGCGATATGCTCCTTGCAGCGACGCACTGCGTCCATGAAATCGGCCTTTTCGTAGCTCGCGGCTGCCCGCGAGAACCCGCAGCGAGGAGTTCCCGCGGCCCGGCGGACGCCAATGCCGCCACGCAACGCGTGAATGACCTCCCGGCGAAGATGCCGGCGTTCCACCTCGGAACCGGAGTGCAGCAGCGCAACCCGCCGGGTGAGGTGATCGAACACCAGCAGGGACCGGGGCACGACCAGCGCAGCCTGGGGCAGCCCCTGCAGCTCGTCCCGGTTGGGCGGCAACCGCTCGAAGTAGCGCACCACGTCGTAGCCGAACGCTCCCACGAGTCCCCCCGTATACGGCAGGCCATCGATCCTCGGCAGCAGTTCCGGGGCGATTTTCATCATCCGGCGCAGCACCCCCAACCATTCGTCGGCCGTCGAGGGCCGCGGCACCTCGGAGCCGCCGACCAGCAACCGGTCGGGGTACAGTTCAAGGGCCGGCCCCGGGCCGAAACCGAGAAAAGAGTAACGGGCGAGGCGCTCGCCGCCCTCGACGCTCTCAAGCAGAAAACGGGGCTCGAATTCCTTGAGCTTGAGCCAGGCCGATACCGGTGTATCGAGATCCGCCGCAATGTCGAACGGTGGTTGCATCGGACTTTCCTGTTATCTCCAAAAAAAAACCCATCCCCGAAAACACGAGATGGGTTTGCATGACTGAAACGGACGCTTGGGTCGGATTACGCGCGCACTACCCTCTCACTGGCGTCCTCGCCACCAGCGCAGCAGACGTGCAGGTTGGCCCATGGGTCCGTTCATGGCGCGAGAGTATGTGCCGTTCGCTTCGAGGGGTCAAGCGCCGCAAGGGCTACCGCAGGCCTTTTCAAAAGTCGCGTGTCCGGATGGTTGGCGGTTGTCCCGGCGAGGCTGGGCGATGGGTCCGGTGCTGGACATGTGGTTTTTGCGGGGTGTCGCGCGTGTCGGCGCTCCAGCGCGCCCGGCGGGGGCGTCGCGGCCCCCCGCCGGCCGGGTTCATGACGTGCCGCCCGGTTCCGTGGCCCCGCCGCCGGTATCGTCGGCATCGTCCGCTCCCCCGGCGCGGGTGTCGCCCTCGAAGAGCAGCAGGTCGGCGCGGGCGGGCACGTAGGGCTCCCTCGCATCGGCGCAGATCATCCGGCCGGCGATGGGCCCGGCGTAGACGATCGTCTCGTCCTGCGGGCCGCCGTCGTAGGGGCCCGGGTGCTCGTACTCGGCGTACTCGTGGCCGGCGTCCGGGTGCGCCCTGCCGTGGTGGATGAAGCCGTCCGCGGAGCCGCCGTCCCGGGCGAAACCGCAGTTGCGGTATTTCCATCCCCCTTCCCAGTCCCCGTCCGCGTCCCACAGGCACATGTCCCAGCGTTGCCCGGTGTGCAGTTCGAAGGTGTAGACCGGCGTTTGCATGTCGCCCGTGGCGGCGGCGAGGGCTTCGGCCCGCGCGTGGGCGGTATCGGCGAGCGGCCAGCAGAAGTGCTCGCCGTAGCCGTAGCCGGCGAGTTCGCGGCCCGCGAAGGACTCCACCGGAGCCTCCGGTTCCGCCGCCTCCACGCCGGACTGGCCGAAGGCCGGGGAGCCGAGGATGAGAAAGGGCGCGGCCGCGATGCCGGCGGCGGTGCGGTTCATGGTGATCATTCGGTGTCCTCCGTCCCGGTGTTGTCGGGGTTGTCGGTGTTGTCGGGGTTGTCGGGCGCGATGCGCAGTCGCCAGGCGCCGCCTCCGGCGGCCGCTTCGGCGGGAACGACGCACGCCATCAGCCCGGGCGCGCGTTCCACGGAAATCTCCTCCCGGCCGGCGCCCCGGACCAGGCTCGCGTATTCGGGCAGCGCGCCGCCCGCGCCGCGGCAGGAGGCGTAGGCCGGGGCGTCCCTCCAGTTCGGGTCCGGCGCCCACAGGCACAGGTCGAAGTCCCGCGCGCTGTCGAGCCGGTAGGCCAGGCGCGCGCTCTCGCCGAGCGCGCCCAGTTCGGCGGCCCCGGGCACGAAACAGTACGGCGAACCGATGGCGCGCGCGCGCCGGCCGATCACCGGCGGATGGGCGCGGCGGTTTTCCCGGCCCGGTTCCGCGGCCGGGCCCGGGACGCCCGGGACCGCCGCCGACGCCCCGCCATGGCCCGGCGGGACGCCGCCGCCATGCTCCCCGGGCGCCTCCCCGTCCGATGCCGTCGGCGGGCCGCGCTGCTCCTCATCGCCGGAACCCGGCGGGGTCCGCTCTTCGGGCGTCCCCGCCGCCGCGACCCTCGCACTCGACGTGTTCGACAGCGCCCGCCCGTCCGGCGTGCACACCGCGCCCGACGGCTCGTCGTCGCAGTCCCGCCCGCCCGCGAGCGTCACCGTCACGTCGCTCGGCGACGCCGGCCGCACCGTGACCCGCCACAGCCCGGCGCCGACCTGCTCAACGCCCGTCACCCGGCCCCGCGTCACCGCGAACGACCACGCGCGCGGCGACCGGCTGAAACTCCCCACCGTCTCGCTCAGACGCACCAGGAACGCGAACTCCGTGCCGTCATGCTCCTCCGGCACGTCCTCGAAGACCGCCGTCAGCAGGTCGCGTTGCTGCTCCCCGCCGGAGCCCGGCCCCTCGCCGCCCATGAACTCCGCGGCCCCGGACCCGCCGCCGTAGGCGCTGCCGACGTTGATGTCGTACGTCACCGACGACCTCCCCCGCGGCAGGTACACGGTGACCTGGTTTGTCATTATCTGGTTCTCCACGTCCTTCGGGACTTCCAGGAGGCACAGGTTGAACGTGGTGCTCCGCTGCCCCGCCTGGATGTAGGCCATCGGATACTTGCGATCCTCGCGCAGGAAGACCGGGTCCCAGGCATCCATCGGATCGCAATGGCTTACCAGGTCGGGATCCCTCACGTGCGTCAGCACACGGCTGCCGACCCTGCCGTACGTGGACAGGGATATGGTGGTCTGCCGGGTGACCGCCGTGGGCACCGACACGGTCACCGTGTGCGTGCGCGCCGCCGGACTCGTCACGGTCACGGTCACAGGCTCCGGCACCTCGACCACGGCCAGAGTCACCGCGAAGTTGCTCGCCCACACGGCGGGATTCCGGTCTGGGGCGGTGGGGTGTGGATGGCCGTAGGAGCCCCAGAGCATGTCGTCGACGGGCCAGGAGGCGGTGGCCGAAGCACCGCTGGCGGTCAGATTCCTCAGGGGGAACCGCCTTTCGGCGCCAGCGGGATACTTGACGATCAGCATCAGCGACCTTGCGGCGGTGATCGCGGCGGCGCTGCCCGAGCTCAAGCCCGCGAACAGAGTGCCGTTGTGGTGATAGAAATCGCTGATGGTGTAGGTATTGCCCGCGTAAGTGAACCTGTTGGCGCCCATCGCGACGGGGCAAGTGCCCCCCGACACACCGGTCCGGCAGCCGGACTGGACGCGCGCCCGGAAGGAGGTCGGCTCGAGGTTCTTCGCCGCCATCGTGGTGGACCAGATCTGGTTCTTGTCATGATGCCGGGTCCCGTCCGGCCAATTCCACGGCGACTTCACCGGAATCTCCAGCTTCACCGCGACCTGCTGGTTCTCGGTCCATTGCGGGTCGTCGACATACCAGTTGTGCCAGTTGCGGGCGTTGAATGTACCAACGGGTAGCCGCGTAGTGCCGAGATGCAACACCATCCCGTGAAAATTCGACGCTGCCAACGGGGGAGACGGGGGGGGGCAAGTCGGGCAAGGTCGTGGCCCTTGAACCCCCCTGATTTGCATCGATACCCGACCATTGTTGTAATACAGGCTCTTGACGGTATAGTCCGCGCCGTTGTTGCCCTTGAGAGCATCCTCCGTGAGCGCCGAGGGGCAGCTGACTATAGTAGCATCGCACCCGAAATACTGGCCGTCCTTACCGACTGTCAGCGTCGCCGACCAGATCTGGGACTGCGCCTGGGCGGGCGCGGCCGCGAACAGGCCGAGCGCGCCGAGCACCAGCGCGAGGGCGGGGAGGCGGGCGGGGCGGCGCCATGGGGACGCGGCCCGGCGCGGGCCCGCCGGAGCGGCCAAGCGGCCGCCGGTCAGTCCGGATGAAGGGGAGGGGAGCTTGCGCGCCCGCCCTCGAGGGGCGGCGGCCGGTTCAGGCGGGCCGGCCTCCCGCCGCGCGCACCTCATGCGTCCGGCGTCCGGCGTCCGGCGTCCGGCGTCCGGCGTCCGGCGTCCGGCGTCCGGCGTCCGGCGTCCGGCGTCCGGCGTCAATTATACCGCGCCTGTCAACCCCTGCAACGAAACGAACGTTTGATGTCATGACCTGCCCCTCGAGACACCGGCAATCAATGCGGCGTGGAAGGAATTTGAACAGAATCCGCCTGCGAATTCAAGACTGACTGCCCCGGCCGTGCGAGCGGGCCTGTTCGAAAGTCGCGGTGCGGTTCGCCCGGTGACGCGGGCCGATGGGTCCGTCCGGGACGCGTTGCCGGAGTGGAGGCGTCGCCGGCCGGTCCGGGGCGGCGGCGTGGTTCGGATGGCGCGCCAGGCTGTTGGGCGGCATGACTTCATCCCTCCCCGTCCATGGCCTCAGGCTATACGCCCCGACTTTTGAATAGCCCTGAGGGCTACCGGGACTGACTTTTCGAGCCGTTGACGGCAAGAGGAACAGGAGACAACGGCGGCGTGCTGACAGGTTCGTTCAGCCTGTCATGCCACGAGCCGGCAGGGGCCGCGAACTGTTCCGTCGATGCGCAGTTGGCCCCTGGTGTCCGACGCGCTCGCACACCTCGCGCTGATCTCCTCTATCTTCGTATCGTCAATCGGGCCCAGCCCCAACTTGATCGTCGCATAGATGCGGATCAATGCTTCAGTTGCCCCGTCGATCCTGATCTGGCCGACCTCCCAGCGCGAAACGATGATCCCTTCCTTGTGGAGCAGCACACCGAGCCGGGCTCGCGTCATCCCCATTTCCGAACGCAGAAACCGCAACTCGGCGCCGGTCAATCCGCCCTCGGATTCAACCAGTTTCCGAGCGATCAAACGATGCAGCCCACGCGGATTGGGAATGCGGATAATCTCCTCGCCATCGTCGTCGATCAGGTTTGCGCCTTGAATCCACACGTTGGGCAATCCGCACTCCGTGTAGTGACAGGCATCAGTTTCAGGATTCATTGGACGTCTCTCCACATGACGGTAACCACCTTGATGGCAGGCCTGCGTGGAAGCGATGGTACCCCTCGTCGCCAGGGTCGAACACCCACTGTGTCACAAATCGTAGAGCAAGGGCAGCACGATGGAATAACCGGCCCACATCAGGAACATCAGGGGGAGGCCGGCGCGGACGAAGTCGGTGGCCTTGTAGCCGCCGGCGGACATCAGCAGGATATTGGTCTTGTAGCCGTAGGGCGTCACGTAGCTCATGTTGGCGCCGAAGATGACCGCCAGCACGAACGGCTCCGGAGATGCCCCCAGTTCGTTGGCGATCTGGATCGCCACGGGTGCGCCGATGACCCCCGTGGCGTTGTTGGAGATGATGTTGGTCAGGATGGCCATCACCAGCATCAGGCAACTGAGAATCAAGGGGGTCGGAAGGCCCTCCACCAACTGGACGAGCACCTGGGCGAGATACAGGGCTCCATCTGTCTGGATCATCGCCACCCCCAGGGCGAGGCTGGCCACGATGATCATGATGACCGTCGGGGAGAGGGCACCTGAGGCGTCGCCCCAGCGCAGGCAACGGCTCCCCAGCATGAGGGCCACGCCCGCAACCGAGGCGGCCTCGATGGGCAGTACTCCAGTGGCGGCGGCGAGGATGACCAGCGCCATGATGAGCAGCGCGCGCGGTGCCCGATGGGTCCGCGGCAGGTCGGTGGTACCGTCGAGCACCAGCGCCGTCCCGGCTCGCTTCAGCTGCGCCAACTGGGCCGCCGTGCCCTGCACGAGCAACACATCCCCCGAGCGCAACGAAACCGAGCCGATATCGCTGACGAATTCCTCCAGTTCCGGATCCCGCGCCCGATGCAACGCCAGCGGCAGCAGTCCCGTGCGCTGGGCGAACTGGATGCCCAGCAAGCTGGCGCGGTAGAGCTTCGAGTCCCGCGTGACGACGAGCTGGGCCAAGTGTTGCGGCTCTTCGCCGACCTCGTGAGCGGTTGCTTCCTCGTGGAGGGTCGCGCGTAGCTGGGCTTCGAAGCGCTTCAGCTTTTCCGGCGTATCGCGCACCACCAGCCTGTCGCCTTCGCGAATCGTCACCGATGGAAGCCTGGTGACAGTCAGGTCCTCGCCCCGCTCGATTCGATCCACGCGCATTTCGTTGTCGGTCAGCGCCAGACATTCAGCGAACGACAGCCCGCAGGCGGCGCTGTTGGCCTGGATGTGCAGAACCGCGTTGAAGACCCGTGGCGCGGTGTCCGACATGGGCGGCTTGCGTTCGGGCAGCAGCCTGGGAGCCACCAACCACAGAAACACCATCCCGAAAGCACCGACAATGACGGCCGGCAGCGCAAAATCGAACATGTTGAAGCGCTCGAGGCCCTGATCCTGCGCGATGGCGACCACCAGCAGGTTGGTGGAAGTGCCGATGGTCGTCGCCATTCCGCCCACCAGGGTAGCGAGCCCCATGGGCATCAGGATGGCCGACGGCGAAAACTTGTTGCGCACGGCGACGCCGACGAGCATGGGCAGCAGCATGACGACGATGGGCGTGTTGTTGAGGAACGCGCTGAGCACGCCGCTGGCGACCAGCGTGGCCAGGCTGGCCAGTAGCGGCCGTGCCATCCAGGCCTTGGCGAGGAACGTCGCCACGGGCTGCAGCGCGCCGGTGACCTCCAGGCCCTTGCCCATGATCATGAGAGCGCAGATGGTGATCAGCGCCTCGTGGCCGAATCCAAGAAGAAAGTGTTCGGTTCCAACCACTTCGCCGTGAGACTCGTACGGGAAGAGCTGGAAGCCGAGGATGAGGATGCAGAGAATAGCCAGACTGGAGGCTTCGAGCGGCAGTCGGTCCCGCGTGAACAGGTACAGCGCGAGGGCGGTCAACGCGAGCACGAAGATGGTGTGGCCGTCTGGTACGGGAGGCACGTATGCAGGTCTCCGCGGGAATCAGGACACGTAATAGCACGGTATGGGGTTGGTCGCCAGCCTGGTTCACATCGTAGGTCGATTTTGGTGGGGGCGACGGTGTGGGCGTGCAGCCGTCGGCGGCTTGACCGAGCCTGCCATCCTCATGAGGGGAGATTAGTCGCGCTTGGTGGGGAGAGGGTGTGGGCGTACAGCCGTTGGCAGCTTAACCGAGCCCGCCATCCCTGGCGGGCTCGGATCGGGGTTCGGTGCTCCTGGCCATCCGTGGCCCCGCTCCGAACCCACGACGCTGCCAACGGCTGTACGCCCACACCCTCTCACTGGTGGCTTCGAGTCAATGGCTTGGGCCGCGCTTGACACTTGCGAGGCGAGTCACGAGTCTTGCCTGAAATTCTCGATTCACGGTCGACCTATCTTCAATGCTCGGACATTCCACGACATCTTCTGACAAGCCTGCCATTGCGCTGCGGAGTTACCTGGGGGTTTTCCGCTACAGCCGCCGTGCGGTGCAGCTGGTCTGGTCGACGCACAGGGGGCTGACGATCGCGCTGGCGTTGCTGACGGTGACGGCGGGGGTGTTGCCGGCGGGCATCGCCTACGTGGGCAAGCTGATCGTCGATGCGGTGGTGGCGCAGATCGACGTGGTCCGGCTGGGGGGAGCGGTCGCCTACGGAGAGGTGCTGTGGTGGGTGCTGGTGGAAGGGCTGCTGGTTGCGTCGATGACCGGCGTGCAGCGGGGGATCGGTTTCTCCCAGGCGTTGCTGCGGGTGCTGATCAGCCAGCGGGTCAACGTGCTGATCCTGGAAAAGGCGCTGACGCTGGAGCTCGCGCAGTTCGAGGATTCGGAGTTCTACGACAAGCTCAACCGGGCCCGTCAGGAGGCTTCGAGCCGTCCGCTGAGCCTGGTGAACCGGACCTTCGGGCTGGCCCAGCACAGCATCTCCCTGTTGAGCTACGGCGGCCTGCTGGCGCAGTTCTCGCCGTGGGCCGTGCTGATTCTGCTGGCCGCCGGCCTGCCGTCCTTCATCGCCGAGGCCAATTTCTCCGGCGAACAGTTCCGGATATTCCGCTGGCGCTCGCCCCAGCGGCGCATGCTCATGTACCTGGAAATGGTGCTGGCCCGGGAGGATCACGCCAAGGAGGTCAAGCTGTTCGGCCTGGGCCGGGAACTGCTGGACCGCTACCGGAGCATCTTCCGGGACCTCTACAAGGAAGACCGCTCGCTGGCCATCCGCCGCGACAGCTGGGGCTTCGGTCTGGGCGTATTCGGCAACGCGGCCTTCTACGGCACCTACGCCTGGATCGTGATCACCACCGTCCAGGGGGCCATCTCGCTGGGCGACATGACCATGTACCTGCTGGTCTTCAAGCAGGGGCAGGCATCGGTCAGTTCCATGCTGACGGCGATCGGGGGCATGTACGAGGACAACCTGTACCTGTCCAACCTGTACGAGTACCTGGAGCAGGAGTCGACCCAGCGGGCAGGCTCGGCCGTCGCTGGCCCCGACCCCGACTCTGGGCTGGAACTCACTGACGTCAGCTTTACCTATCCCGGCGCGAGATTTCCGGCGCTGCGCAACGTGAACCTCAATATCCGCAGCGGTCAGAGTGTTGCCATCGTGGGTATGAACGGTTCGGGGAAGACGACGCTGATCAAACTGATGGCGGGGCTCTATTCACCGGCAAGTGGGACGATCCGCTTCCAGGGGCAGGAACTCGAAGACTGGGATCCGGCGCAACTGCGAGCGGCATTCGGAATCATCTTCCAGGATTTCAACCGCTACCAGCTCAAGGTCGGCGAAAACATCGGCGCCGGCGACGTGCAGCACCTGTGGGACGAACCGCGCTGGATCGACGCGGCTTCAAGGGGCCAGTCCGCCGCGTTCATCGAGCGGATGGAGGACGGCTACCACACCCAGCTCGGTCGCTGGTTCAACGACGGCCAGGAACTGTCCGGCGGCGAGTGGCAGCGCATCGCGCTATCGCGTGCATTCATGCGTAGCGGCGCCGATGTGCTGGTGCTTGACGAGCCCACGGCCGCCATGGACGCACAATCTGAAGCCGAGATCTTCGACCACTTCCAATCAATGACCGCCGGCAAGATCGCGATCCTGATTTCTCACCGGTTCTCTACCGTACGCCGGGCGGAACAGATCATCGTAATGGACGAGGGCAAAGTGGTCGAAAAAGGCAGCCACGAGAGCCTGCTCGAACTCAACGGCCTCTACGCCCGCCTGTTCGAACTCCAGGCCCGCGGCTACCGCTGATGAGCAGCCGGCCGCGCTCTCATGAGATGCGTGGAACGGGTTCCGGCGGCTGGTCCAGGAGGTGGGCGGCGAACGAAGGGATCGGGACGCGCCACAGGCCGGGCGCCTTCCCTTCGGCCAGTACCCCGGCATGCACGGCCCGGGCGATGAGGTATGTGAATTCCGTGCCATAAGGATCCATGCCCATCGCCTCGGCCAGCGATTCATGGGGCATTCCGGCCTCCGGCGCGCCGCGCATCGCCCCGGCGGCCCGCCGCGCGAGCGCCGCCCGGTCGCCCAATAGAGCCAGACGGTCATTGTAATAGTCGCGCCGCCCTTCGTCCCCCCAACGCACCACTCGGCGGAAATCGGCTTGGGCGGCGTCCATTCCCGAATCCCGCAGCGCCTTCAGGGCGGCTTGCAGATAGCCCTGCAGATGCTGCGGCCAGCCACTGGAACGCTCGGCCAACGCTCTGACCCAGGGTTCCCCATTGCGCACGCCAAACCGCTCGAAGGCCCGCCGGAGGACGTTTCCGGAGTCGGTCCCAGGCAGCGCCCCCAGGCGCCGGGCACGCCCCCTGCTGAAGCGGGAGATGCCACACTCCTCCAACACCGCCCGCGCATCGCTCAAACCCCCGAAACACAGTCCGATCGAGGCCCCCGCCTCCCCCAGGTAGGCGGTTTGCAGGACGGCCTTCAAACGCTTGCGATCAGTCAGATCCAGACTCTGCGCCTCGTCGATGAAGAGAACGATGCGATGCCCGTGCCAGAAGCCGGGGTTCGCGTCCACCAAATCCGCAATTCCTTCGTCCGGCTCGCCTGGCGCGGGTCCCACGGTCACCCCGAAGACCCCGAATCCGCGCCGAATGACGGATCGAAGGGCGCGGCGCGCCTCTCCCCGGGCCTGACCCAGGAGGCCCATTGCCTGCCGATCCCAATCCGCCGCGGCTTGCGGGCCGGGGGGCTGTCCCAGGCGCTGCGCAACCCGTCCGAGCAAATCCACGGCCGCGCCGCGGATCTCTTCGGAAGGGGCCTGGCCGGACAGGCCGCGCTCCAGGATCGACCGGGACTGATCGGCCGCCCGCCGGATCGCCCGGTCGCCGGACCGGGCCAACCGGTCCGCGGCCGCGCGATTGGCCGCCCGTTCGATCGCGTGCGGGGAGCCCGCCGCCGCGGGAGCGAGGCGCACGGGGAGCCAGGGAATGCCGTCCGCCTCCGGCAACCGCCCCATGTCGTAGCCCAGTTGGCTCAGAAGGGCGCTTTTTCCGGCGCCCGGCGCGCCCTGGAACAGGCAGGCCAAGTTTTGCGCCCCGTCCTTTGCGGAGGGGCGGGACATAAGAAGGAGCATGTTCCGAAAGGCGTTGATCTCGTCCACGCGCCCGGAAAAAAAGGGCTGCGCGCCGAGCGCCCATCTTTCCGCCCGGTCCGAGCTCAACAGAAACTCGTCCAACTCCACCTGGTCCTGCGGACGCAATGAACCGGCGTCGCCGTACTCCGGGATCTTTGCCGGATCGGTTTCGGTGGGTTGCATGTGGCCATTATACGCTGGCGAACAGACACGATCGGGGGCGTGGCGTCGATTTTCCCGGCTACCCGCTGGAACCTGCGCCGCCATCGCGCACCACGCCGCCCCGGGCGTTCACGCAGCCGTTTCCGGGCGCCCGGCGTCCGCCTCATCAAAGGGTTCGGGAAGGCTTGCGACAATTCGCACCGTCGCCGAGCGAACGGTTCGCGGGCCGACGCAGCGATGAAGTTGTTCAGGTGCCCCATCTGCAGCCTGGTGCCCGGCTGGTAGCACTTGCACTGGATCGCGCAATGACCTCCGTCATGTTCTTCGGCAACCAGGTCGACGCCGGTGTCGGTCCCGTCGAATCCGGGTTGGCGGGAGGCCCACTCGGGCCACAGCCAGACGTCTCGAAAGCGATCCCGATAGACGGGATCCTTCTGGAAATACGCCTTCATGAGACGCTCGAATAGCCGGCCTTTTTCGGCTTCCGTGCTGGCGATGGATCGGATGTGATCCAGAACGGACTGAAAGCCGTTGTTCATTTGCGTAACCGTTTCGGTGAAATCATGCCTATTCGCGTCTGGACCGACTCACTTGGCTGCACGGACGTCGATGCAACAACGTCGGCGCCCATATGGGCTTCTTGCTTTGGTCGTCGCAGGATTGTGCCTTAACGATCAAGGGGTCGATACTCTACCCCACACCGAACCGGTCACCAAAACGGTCGACGAGTCCAGTCGCTTCAACGGTCAATCGTCTCCCCGTCTGGATGCGCAACGACGTAAACTGGGCTGGAGCCACGCGCCGCTAGCGCTTGTGTTTGAGCAACAGCTCCGGTGGAGCTGTTGATGTAGTAAAGACTTGATGTTGACATCCAGACTGCCCGACCTCTACCGTTAGCGAGAATACAGCAAGAGCCTGTTGGAATGGCGACAGTCCAGAATGCCGGAGAAAATCGGTGGATTGTTCACATGAGCAGCCCCAGCGATTCGCGCGTGACGGTTGAAGTAAATATGAGCCTTGAGACCGCGATGAGGATCGCTGAGCGGGAAACTCAGCGGATTGCCGCGCTGAATCCCGGTCGGGATGACCTGGATCCGGAGACACCAGGTTCTGCAGTGCTTTCAGTCCTGGGGTTGTTCGCTGCTGGCGGAAAGCCGTGACGAATCACTCGTCCGCTTGCCGCATCCCCGCGACACGCTCTGCCTCTTGCTGAGACAGGAACCCCGCCAGAGGCAATGTCTGCCGCCAGCCACCCGCCGGGTCCGAAATCTCGACACGGTACGCTCCTTCTTGAGACGTCCTGACGACACGAAATGTGTACTGGTCGCCCAAGTGCTCCTCTAGGCCAGACACCAAGTCCCTGGGGGCGCACGCAGAATCATGCCTCCGCAGGAAATCGCGATCATTGGTAAGTATCGCGTCGATACCCTCGATATCACCCGCAGCTGCGACTTGGGCATCTTCGAACGACAGAAGTTCGTAACCAAGCGCGGCAGTAAGTACTTCCTCCGTCAATGGCAGGACCTGAAGAAACCGCATCAGTTCGCTTGCGAGGCGCCGTTCGCGGTCTTGTCGACCCGGTCCGGAAGCCGCGCCGTGGTGGCAGATCACCCCGAAGGCAGATGCGCAAACGTAGCCTTTGACCGTATCGGTTTCGGCGAAGGTCAGGGCGCGCGCCGCCGGATACGCATTCTCCCTCTGGAGAAATACATCCAATAGCACGTTGGCGTCGAACAGCACGCCCAAGGGCCCGCCGCGCTCAAGCCGAGCATGGAGATCAGGCGGCACCAAGCCGCTTCGGCTGCGGTGCTTCCGACTCGGACGACGTAATCTCCTTGGGCTCTTCGGATCTATCGACGAGGGCACCGAACATTTTTTCCACGGTGGGCGACAAACCCAACCGCATTAGCTCGTTGTCGGCGGCCTCAGCTTCGCGTTGCTGCGTCTGATTGCGCTCTTCCAGAACGACCATGACGTTCTCCGAACTCCACTGGCGGCATGGTGGCACAACGTCTCCCTGCTGGCAATCGACAGTCTCCCAAATGAGATAGTATTTTGCAGCATGGACATTCGACGCGTCATGGGCTGCTGGAACCGGTAGCCGTTGCGGGCTCCGTTGTAGCCAAGGGTTCTCATCAATTTGAAAAAGATAAGCTCAACGATCGTCGGAGCCGCAGGCGACATCACGTTCTCAGTCAACTGTTGCGCCGCGGCTGGATCGCCGCCATGGCCCCGGATGGGGCCCCGAACATGGACATTCTCGTCACCGACGAAAACAGTCAGCGACTTTGTGCCATCCAGGTAAGAACCCGCCGTGACATCGGTCGTGACAAAGGCTGGCACATGAAGCCCAAGCACGAGAAATTAATCGTCAACGACCTCTTCCATGTCTTTGTCGACGCAGGAAAGCAGCCATCTGATCGAACGACCTGTTATGTCTTGCCATCGATTGTGGTTGCGGATTGCATTCGACTTTGTCACAAAGTCTGGCTGGATACGCCCGGACGCGGCGGACGTCCCCACAAGGACAGTGGCGTGCGATCGTAGACCGTAGCCTTGATCAGAACTATCTTGCGCGGATCGATCTCACGGACTTCCTGAATCGTATCGGGCAAGCGCCCGCGGATTATCGTCACGGACGAAGGCGGCGAGCATTGTCATCGCATACCGATAACGCCCCACGGCCGGGCGACTACCGTTACGTTACAATGCCGCCCACGGAGCGCTTCCGATGCCCACCCACTCTTCACCAACCGTACGCCGCGCGGACATCTTCTTCCCCGAGAAGGACAAGGCTCTCCGACGCGACGTTCACCGCCTCGGAGAACTGGTCGGCGACGTGGTCAGGGAACAGGGCGGCGAAGCGCTCTTCGATCTGGTCGAATCGGCGCGCTGCGCATCCATCGCCCACCGGGAGGGCGACGCGAAGGCATCGGAGAAGCTTCGGCGACTGCTGGCATCCCAGGACCCGGAAACCGCCACGGAGTTCATTCGCGCGTTTTCCACCTACTTCCAGGTGGTCAACATGGCCGAGAAGGTGCACCGGATCCGGCGGCGCAGAGCCTACCTGAAGGACACGGCAACACCCCAGCCGCGCGGGTTCGAAGACGTCCTGGCGCGGCTCAAGGCCGGCGGCGTCAGCGCCGACACGATCCTGGTCGCGTTGAAGGAACTGTCGGTGGAACCCGTATTCGCCGCACACCCCATGGAAGTGACGCGCCGCACGTTGCTGACTCACCAGCAAAGCGTCGCGAGGCACCTGATCCGGATGCTCGATCCCTATCTCACGCCCCAGGAAGCACAAGCCCAGATGGCCGGCCTTCGAATGGAAATCACCGCAAGCTGGCAGACCGAGGAGCACCCGCAGGAGCACGGGCGGGTGAGCGACGAGGCGGAACACATCCTGTTCTTTCTGACCGACGTCCTGTACCGAATCATCCCGCCGTTCTACGAGCAGCTTGCGGAGACCGTGAGGGAAGCGTTTCCCGCCGTACCCGAATCGCAGCAACTGCCCACCATGGTGAGGTTCGGGTCCTTGGCGGGGGGCGACATGGACGATAACCCGGACGTGACCGCCAAGACCATTCGCCAGACACTCGCGCGGCAAAAGGCCCTGGTGCTCAACCTCTACCACCGGGAGTGCGGATCGCTGGCCAGGCGTCTGAGCCAGAGCGACGGTCGCGTAAGGGTCTCCGAATCGTTGCGAACCCGCAGCGACTTCTACGCCGGTCACTTCCCCCATGCGGCGAATGCCATCCCGGCCCGTCACCGGCAGATGCCCTACCGGGTCTTTCTCGCCCTGGTGGCCGCCCGGCTGCGCGCCACCCACGAGGAAAATGCGTTTCCCTACGAGTCGCCGGAAGAATTCATCGAAGACATCGACATCGTTGCCGACAGCCTGCGGGCCAACAAGGGGACGAATTCGGGACTCTTCGCGGCCCAGCGGCTGCGCCGGCGGGCGGACACGTTCGGGTTCCACATCGCCACGCTCGATATCCGCCAGAACGCACTGGTACACCGGCGCGTCGTGGCCGAGGGGTTGCAGGAACAGGGTTGGCTCGATGCCTCCATCGAGGAACGGACCGCGCGCCTGCAGGCGGCCCTGGAACGGCGCGAGTCGCCGGTGGGCCGGCTGTCGTCCGATGCGCGGCGAACGCTGGCCGTTTTCCAGACCATCGCCCACTGCCGCCGCAAGTACGGCGCCCGTTCCATCGGCCCCTACATCGTCAGCATGGCCCACGGCCCCGACGACGTACTCTCGGTGCTGTTGCTGGCCCGCTGGGGAGACCTGGGCACCAAGGGCTTGCCGGTTCCGCTTGACTTGGCGCCGATGTTCGAAACCGTCGAGGACCTGGAGAGTTCATCCGCCATCCTGGAGCGCCTGCTGCAGGATGAGAGCTATTCCGCCCATCTGCGGCGTCGCGGTTCCCGGCAGATGGTCATGGTGGGCTTTTCGGACAGCAACCGGGACGGTGGCGTGGCCCCGGCGCGCTGGACCCTGCAGAACGCCCAGCGCGATCTCGTGGACACGCTGCAACGGTTCGGAATCGCCCTCACCCTGTTCCACGGCCGCGGCAGCACGCTGAGCCGGGGCGGCGGCCGGCTCGACGAGGCGCTGATGGCGTCACCGGCGGGCGCGGTCACCGGACGGCTGCGCATCACCGAGCAGGGGGACATGATCAACGCGAAGTACGGCCTGCGCGGCATCGCCATGCGTTCGCTGAAACGAAGCGTCGGCTCCCTGCTCTGGGCCACGGTCGGGGACCACGCGCCCTCCGGCTCGGAAGATCGCTGGCGCACGATCATGGGAGAAATTGCGGCCACCAGCCGGCAGGCCTACAAGGAAACGGTTTTCGACCGCGCCGAGTTCAACACCTATTTCAGGGCGGCCACTCCCATCGACGTGATCGAACGGCTGGGCATGGGCTCGCGGGCCGGCGCCGACGAACACGTTTACCGCTCGAACGAACCCCGGGCCAATCCCTGGCTGTTCGCCTGGACGCAGAATCGGGCGTTTCTCCCGGGATGGTTCGGTCTGGGGACCGGGCTTGAACACGCTGCCCGCAAGTACGGTGTGGACGCACTCCGCAACATGTTCGCCGACCTGAACTTCTTCCGGGTGCTGATCACCGATACGGAACTCGTCCTGGGCAAGGCGGACCTCACCGTATCGGAACGCTACTCGCGGCTTGCCGGTCCCCTGCACGAGATGTTCTTTCCCGTGATGCGCGAGGAATTCGACCGCTGCGCGAACCTGGTGATGGAGATCACCGATCAGGGTGAACTGTTGCAGCGGTCCAGAACGCTGCGCCGCGCGATACGGCTGCGGAACCCCTACGTGGATCCCATGAGCCTGCTGCAGGCCGACCTTCTGGAACGCTGGCGCCGCAGCGGCAGGCGGGACGACGCCTTGCTGGAACCGCTGGTCGCCAGCATTTACGGCATCGCCCACGGGATGCAGACCACCGGGTGATGCCGATCAGTCCGCCTGCTCCGCAGCGATGGTGCGCACGATGCGTCCCGCAGCCATCTCGAACATCCGATCGCACTTGCGGGCCGCGACCAGGTCGTGGGTCACCAGCACCAGCGTGGTGTCCGACGCGGCATTGAGCTCGAACAGCAGGTCCAGGACGCGTTCGCCGGTGACGTTGTCCAGATTCCCCGTGGGCTCGTCGGCAAACAGCAGCGACGGTCCGGTGACGAATGCCCGGGCAATGGCGACGCGCTGCTTCTCGCCGCCGGACAACTGCCTGGGGTAGTGATGCAGGCGCTCGGACAGGCCGACCCGGCCCAGTGCATCCTCGGCGCGGCCCGCCTGGTTCGCCGCCCCGCCGAGTTCCAGAGGCAGGAGGACGTTCTCGAATGCCGTCAGCGACGGCAACAGGTGGAACGACTGGAACACGAAGCCCACATGGCGGCTTCGGAGCCTGGCGCGGCCGTCCTCATCCAGGCCGGTCACTTCCACGCCATTCAGCCACACCTGCCCCGAGGTGGGCTCGTCGAGACCTGCCAGCAGCGCCAACAGCGTCGACTTGCCGGCGCCGGAGGGGCCGACCACGGCCGCCGTTTCGCCCTGATTCACGGTCAGGCTGGCTTCGTTCAGGATAGTCAACTCCCCCTCGGGGCTGGTAACCTTTTTGGTCAGGGCCTGCGCCGTCAATAGCGAGTTCTGTTCGATCATGTTGTCCAAAGTGCACGCACCCGGTCGTGTAGCGTTCCTGTTCGTCGCCGGCGTCGCCGCGTGGTGCATCGCCCAGGGCGCCGGCGCCGGGCCCATCGTCGTACTCGGCGATTCCCTGAGCAGCGGCCACGGACTGAGCCGGGACGATCAGTCCTGGGTCGCCATGCTCCAGCAACGACTTCGTGGCGAAGGGTACGGGTATGAGGTCGTCAATGCCAGTATCTCCGGCGACACGACCTCGGGCGGTCTGGCCCGGCTGCCCGCGCTGCTGGAAGCGCACAGCCCGTCGATCGTGATCCTGGAACTTGGCGGCAACGACGGCCTGCGCGGCCAACCGCTGGCGAGTCTGCGCGGCAACCTGCTGCGAATGATCGAACTGGTGCTGGCCAGCGGCGCCACGCCGGTACTGGCGGGCATGCAGATACCGCCGAACTACGGGCCTGCCTATGCCGGTGAGTTCGCGCGGACGTATCCCGATCTGGCCGCACGGTTCGGCATTCCGCTGGTGGGTTTCCTGCTGGAGGATGTCGCGCTGAACTCCGAACTGATGCAGCCGGACGGCATTCATCCCAACGCCGCCGGCAACGCGGTCATGCTGGACAACGTCTGGCCGGTGCTCGCCGAAATACTCGAGGCGGGAGAGACCTGGACTCCTTGAGCGGGCGTCATCTTTACAGTTGAGTCAAGTTTTGAAAATATTCCGTGAAATCAGTAGATTGAATCACATGCCTCGTCGGTCTGAGGCGGAGCCTCGCTAGTGCTCCATCCAGCCGATAATGGCGTATCAGTGGTATAGAACACCGCTAAAGCAAGGAACCGTGCGATCATGACCACCAACGAATACAGGCCCTGGTTGAGCGCCTACCCTGAAGGAGTCCCGGCCGAAATCGATCCTGAGGGTTACGCATCGCTCAAGTCTCTCATCGAGCGCAGTTTCAGCGAGTTCGAATCCTTGCCCGCCTTCTCCAACGCAGGCACGCGGATCAGCTACGGGGAGACGGATGAGCTGAGCCGGCACTTCGCGGCCTTCCTGCAAGCGCGGGGACTGCGGCACGGCGACCGCGTCGCCATCATGATGCCCAACCTCCTTCAGTATCCCGTTGCGGTGTTCGCGGCGCTGCGCGCAGGCCTCGTGGTGGTCAACGTCAATCCCATGTACACGCCGCGGGAACTCGAGCATCAGCTCAAGGACAGCGGCGCGAAAGCCATCCTCGTGCTGGAGAATTTCGCGCACACCGTGGAACAGGTCGTGCAGGACACCGGCGTGGAGACGGTGATCGTCACCGAAATCGGGGACCAGTTCCCGCCGTTCAAGCGCGTGCTATACAACTTCGTGGTCCGGCGTGTCAAGAAAATGGTGCCGCAGTGGAACATCGCCGGAACGATTCGCTACGGAGCCGCGATGGCGCAGGGACGGCGCGCATCCTTCGAGGACGTGGAGGTCACGGGGGAAGACATCGCCTTCCTGCAGTACACCGGCGGCACCACCGGCGTGGCCAAGGGCGCCATGCTCACTCACCGGAACATGGTCGCCAACATTCTCCAGATCTCGGCCTGGTCCAGGCCCTGGCTCCAGGGCCCCGGGGACATCGGCGCCGCGCCCCTGCCGCTGTATCACATCTTCGCGCTGACGGTGAACCTGTTCCTGTTCTTCGAACTCGGCGGCCACGACATGCTGGTCACCAACCCGAAGGACCTGCCGAGCTTCATCAAGGACCTGGCGCGCGAGCCGGTGACGCTCCTCACCGGCGTCAACACGCTGTTCGCGGCGCTGCTGGAATCCCCCGATTTCCAAGCGCTGGATTTCAGCAAGCTGACAATCTGCCTGGGGGGCGGAATGGCCGTTCAGAGCGATGTCGCGGCGCGCTGGAAGGCGCTGACCGGGCAGAGCCTGTGCCAGGGATACGGCTTGACGGAGACCTCGCCCGTGGTCACCGCCAATCCGCTGGACGGACGCGAGTTCAACGGCTCCGTCGGCCTGCCCATCCCGTCCACGGACGTGGAAATCCGCGACGACGGCGGCAACACGCTGGCGATGGGCGAAATCGGCGAGATCTGCGTTCGCGGCCCTCAGGTCATGCGCGGATACTGGCAGCGGCCCGGGGCGACGGCCGAGATTCTTTCCGGTGACGGCTGGCTGCAAACCGGCGACATCGGCCGCATGGACGAGGAGGGATTCTTCTACATCGAGGACCGCAAGAAGGACATGATCATCGTCTCCGGCTTCAACGTCTATCCCAACGAGGTCGAGGATGTCGCCACCGGCCACCCGGGCGTACTGGAAGCCGCCGCCATCGGCATCCCGCACGAGCAGTCCGGCGAGGCGGTGCGGTTGTTCGTGGTCAGGCGCGACCCGGAGTTGACCGCCGACGACGTCATCGCCCATTGCCGCGAGAATCTGACCGGCTACAAGATTCCCAGGGAAGTGGTGTTCCGGGACGACCTGCCCAAGACCAACGTGGGCAAGATTCTGCGGCGCGAGCTTCGCGACCGACTTGCAGATCCCCGCGGATCGGCGTGAATCCGATACACTGAATTCTCGCGATCAACGGACCGATCGACAACAGGGCGCAACCCCGGTCAGGCGACCAGTCCCCACAGCAGGTAGATCGCGATCCCCACCAGTCCGCCCACCAGGGTGCCGTTGATGCGGATGAACTGCAGGTCCCGGCCGATATACAGTTCGATTCGATCCGAGGTCGCGGCGGGATCCCACTGCTCGATGGTTTCGGATATGAAGGCGCTCAGGGGCTGGCGGTAGTTGTCCACCAGGTAGAGGATCAGGTTTCGCAGCCAGCGATTGGCCTGCCGGTTGACTTCGCCGTCCTCCCGGAGTGCGTGGCCGATGCCCTGCAATTCGCCGTCGATCGCCAGCCGGCCGAGGGATTGCGGATCGCGTAGCGACGCCACCAGGAACTCGCGCACCTTGTCCCAAAGCTCCCGAGAGTAGTCACGCACCGCGGGATGATCGAGGAACTCATCCCTGAGCGCCCTGCCCCGCCGCTTCATATCCGGATCGTCGCCGAGGGTCGTGCGCAGATCGGAGAGCCAGACATTGAACCGGTCCCTTGCGGGATGAGTCGAATCGGCGCCGATCTCGTCCAGCACGCGTTGCAACTCCCCGATCAGTTGATCGTAGATTTCCCGGTCCACGAATTTCGGCAGCCACCAGGGGCTGCGATCCTCGATACGTTCGCGAATACGGTCCTTGTTGTGTTGCAGTTGTTCGCGGCCGAATCGCACCAGGTGATCCACCGCCGCCTGGGAGTGCCGGCCCGAAGAGACCACGTCCAGCGCGGCCTGGAACGCCGACGACAACGGCGCCCGGTCCAGCGCCGTGCCCAGAATTTCCCGCAGGGCGTTGCGTAGCTGGGCACTGTCGGTGGCGTTCAGCAGCCACACCAGCCCGACGCTGATGTCGCGGCCCACGTTGCGGGCATTGTTGCCCTCGGCCAGCCACGCACCCACCCGCGCGGCCAGGTCCACCCGTTCGAGGCGCGCCGCCACCGTCTCCCCGACCAGGAAATGGTCGCGGATGAAGTCCGCCAGCAGGCGGCCGATCTCGTCCTTGCGCGTGGGGACGATGGCGGTATGGGGAATCGGCAGGCCCAGCGGACGGCGGAACAGGGCCGTGACCGCGAACCAGTCCGCCAGCGCGCCGATGAGCCCGGCTTCGGCAAATGCCTGGACCAGTCCCAACCACGGGTAACGGGGCAGCAGCAGGCTGGTGGCGACGAACAACGCCGCCATGGCGGCCAGCAGCCCCGTGGCGATCCAGCGCATCCGCGCCAGACGCCGCGACATCATCGCTTCGGCGGACTTCATTGCAGGGTGGCTGCGATCTCCGCCTGCACGGCCTCCGCCGCCTGCCGCGGGCTCGGGGCACTGCGTATCGGGCGGCCCATCACGATGTAGTCCGCGCCGCTTGCCAGTGCGCGCGCCGGGGTCACGACCCGTTTCTGATCGTGCACGGCGTCCGTCCCCGCGGGCCGCACGCCCGGGGTGACAATCCGTGGCCCGGGACCCAGTTCGGAGCGAAGCGCGGCGGCTTCGAGACCTGAGGCGATCAGACCGTCGGCACCTGCGGTAACCGCGATCCTCGCGCGCTGCAGCACCAGGCTCTCGACCTCCATGCCGATCCCCATCTCGCGAAGATCCTTGCGCCCGATGCTGGTGAGAACGGTGACCGCGAGAATTTCCAGCCCGCCCTTCTCCGATGCTGCGGCTTCAATGATGGCCCGGTCACCCTGAATCGTCAGGAACGAAGCGCCGCGGCGCGCCATCTGCCGCACCGCCGCCGCCACCGTCGCCGGGATGTCGTAGAACTTCAGGTCCGCGAAGACCCGCTTGTCCCTGGCAAGCAGCCAGTCCAGCAGTTCGAAGTAGCAACCCGAGGCCATGAGTTCCAGGCCGATCTTGTAGAACTCCACGGCATCGCCCAGTTCCCGCACAAGCGCCCGGGCGGCATCGGCGCCGGGCACGTCGAGGGCGACGATCAGGCGCTGGCGGGGGGGGGATGGATGGGCGTGAAGAGACATTTTCGTTCTCTGCAAGATGCTCTGGAACCCGCATAAAACCTAGATATACTGATGTTTTGGAAATTCTTTGTGCCGTCTTTTGTGCCGCGACTTTACAAGAATTGAACTACTCGTGAATCTGCTCGATTCGGAAAATATGGACAAATTTGCGCGAACGTTGGGATCAGCCCGCCTGATCTGCTTATCGCCTGCCGTACATGTCGATCATCAGAGCTGGTATCTCTTGTTCGGCTTCGGATGGCGAGAAACCCTCTTGCCGTAGCGTCACATACATTGCCCGAATGGTCGCACAATTCATCGGTGCGTTTGATTGCTCCCTGATCTTAGTCAGCATCCGAAACGATACATCCAAGAACCTGATCGCAGGCTCCGCTTCCCGGCGGTCCCATTCCACCAAACTGCGGTACGCTGTAGCGACCATCCCGTCCGCGTGATCCCGGTCGTCAATGTCAGAGCATAGGTCCGCGAATTGAGTAAGGCGAAGGCTCAGATGTTCGGTTTGTTGGGCCTGTACCGTCACGGCGAAAAAAACCAAAGTAAGGATATTCGCTAGTCTCAATGTATTTCTCCTGCTCAATTGACCGCCGCACCTAACTCAACATCAACCCAAGCAACCCGAACGCCGCCGAAAGAAACAGCCCTGCCGCCGCAATAAATAGGCCCCACTGCGTGTGCCTGTGGCTTTTCTTCAATTCCCGATTTTCGGATGCGCGCTCCTGAAGGACCTTGGCTGCTTCAAAGGACATTCCATTCTGCACTGGCCAGAAAAAACAAGATTCTCCACGTGCTTTGTCCACCATATCTTCGGCGCTTTCGTCAACGATACGCTTCCTGTCATCCCAGACGCCTTGGGCGCACGCCAACCACCCCGAATCTCTGTCAACCTGCAAGCTAGTGCGTTCATCTGGTCGCAGAGCCAAGTAGATTCGTTCATTCAGTCGATGCGTTACAAGGATGCGCTTAGCAAAAAAGTGGCACTCCCTACAGCAATGCATTGGTGATGATGCGGTTAGCATGGCGGGAGTCTAGCATTGCAAAATTTTTGCGACCGAATCAGTTACTCTGAATCAGAAAACTTACCGGCTCAACTTTAGCCGATCATCGCGGTGCGAAAAGTCGGAGACGTTCGGGTGTCAACCTCATTCGCCGGACCACGGATCGATCACCTTGACGCCAGGCCATCGTGAAGCTGCAATGCGAAGCGAACCGTCATGCCGGCGATGTAGTCCGCCACCACGCGCGCCGACTCCACCGCTCCGGCGGACTCGCCGGCCTCGCGGGCGCGGCGCGCGTAGTCGGCGGGCAAGCGCTCGAAGTCATCCCGGAAGGCTTCGAACAATTCGGCCACTACTCGCTCCGCCCGGTCGCTCATGCGGCGCACCCTGGGGTGCCGGTACAGCCGTTCCATGAGTAACGTCTTGAGATCGCGTTGATCGCCGGTAAGGCGTTCGCTGAAACCGACCAGGGGTTGTTGCCTCGGCCGCCACCCGTCCCGCAGACCCGGCGCCCAACACCGCGGCCTTCGGCGCGCCGATCATTCACTACCACGAAGACACCGCCCTGGTGCAGGGGGAGACCCTGACCGCGCTGAGGGGCGACATCGCCGACCACGACGGCCTGACCCTGCTGGTCGGCGAGTTGACCGACACCTCCGCCGCCGCCTACCAGTGGATCCGGCGCGACGGCGGCACGGACACGGACATCGCCGGGGCCACCGGCCGGACCTACCAAGTGACCGGGGACGATGTGGGCAAGACCCTGAAGGTGAGGGTGAGCTTCAAGGACGACGGCGGCAACAGCGAGTCGAGGACCAGCGCGGCCACCGCGGCGGTGCCCACTCCGACCCTGACCTCCAGCAACGTGACGTCGACCCAGGCGATCATCGCCGTAGGGAATTACACCGGCGACTGGTACTACCAGGCGGACAAAGCGCCCGACAACGCTTGCAGATAGGCCCAGGTCACAGGCAGCAGCCCCGTGGCGGCCGACGTGCCGGGCCGGAAGACGGTCAGACTGACCCCGAACACCGCCTACACCTACACGGCCTACTCGGACAGCACCTGCACCACGGCCAACCAACTGGCCAGCGTGAACTTCACCGCCACCCGCGGGGCGCAAGGCGGCGAAGGCGGCAGCGGCGATAGCAAGGCGGAGACGCCGCCGGACCCGGTGACCAACATCAAGGTCACGCACAACGGGAGCAGCCTCACGGTTACGTGGGACGCGCCGGAGGGCGCGCCGGACTCGGGCGATGGGCAGGACGCGCTGAGGATGGGCGTGAAGCTCACCTCCGGCCCGCACGCCGAGGCGGCGCTGGAACTCGGGCGCCGCGCCGGACAGCGCGGGCTGCCCGAGCACGCCGTTCAGCTTCAGGGCCGGGTCCGCTGGTAGGCGGAGGTGACGCTGCGCATGGACGCCTCAAGCGTGCAAGCACCCCACACGGTCACCGGCCGCCCGTCCAGGGACTCCTCGCGCCGGTAGAGCCTATCCTCCCAGGGCTTGGACGCGTCGCGGTCGAAGATCACCAGGTGGCCGGACTCGCCCCGGCGCTTGTCCATGTTGGCCAGCGTGTGGGCAACGACCTCGTCAACACCAACATCCTCCTACACAGGACGTTCCGAATACGTCCCGCAGGGGCTAACAGCTCTGGCACAGGGTTCATGAGCCTATGTAACCTGCAAGACGCGGTCGTAGAAGACGATGAGGTTGTTGACGTGCGGATTTCGCGCTGAGGGGGCGAGGATGCCGTGCACTGCGGGCTTGGATTGGTGAACGGCGCGGGCGAGGGCTTGCGTTGGAGCAGGAGCCGACTGGGGTTGGCGGTAGGCGCGCCAGTCGCCGGTGAGTTCCTGGCGGGTGGTGTCGACAAGGCTGCGGTTGGCCGGATTGCCGAGATCAACGATGTCGAGTGGAGGGACGGTGTGGCCAGTGACGACCGCGCCGCGGAACGGATTGGGGACGGAGAACGAGAAGACGGAGCCAAGTAGGGCTTCCACTTCGTGAAGCGCCGTGACCGGGTCGGGCGCGAAGTAGAGCAGGCGATAGGTGGGAGAGCGTGACGGTCCGTCGTTGAAACGGGTGACGCCGACGCTTGGACGGGGCGCCGCATGGGCGAACGCAGGGTCGACGGCTCGGTACCAAGTTCGACGAGACAGGGACGTAGTGGGAAGTTGGTGCGCGTTGCCAGTGTTCAAGAGAAAGCGCCGTCCAGCAGGGCGGCGATGGCGCCAACGGCGTCGGCGAGCTGGTCTCGGTCGGTTTCCGTGCCGTCGTCGATGACCTGTTTCGGCGTGCGGCCGGCGAAGGCGGGGTTTGGGGCCTGGCACCAGGCGGCGAAGTCAAATGCACGCGGCTCTTCGTTTACACCGTAGGCGGCAAGATCGACGGGTTCTCCCGGATTGGAGAGCCAATCAGACCCGGAGGTCGGCTCGCCGCCATGGTGATGGAGGCAACCAATGTGCGCCTGTATGTGGGCGAGAAGTGTTTCCTTGGTCACGGCCCGGAACACCCTTGAACCTGATCCGACAACCATACCACGGGAGGCGCGGGCGGGACATGCCTTGGGGCTCTTCCGCCCAACGGCTTTCGAGCTCGGCAATCACGCCACCAAGGTCATCGTTTCCCGTTAACTGTTCGAGAAAGTCGCGGATTATCTGGCTGAGACTCATGCCGCGAATGGCAGCGATGCGTCTCGACCCGGCCACAACTTGCTCATCGATGGACAATGTGACGTTACACATCAGGCAGGCGGATGAGCTTCTCACGCTCCTTCCAAAAAGGAGCGGTCGTCCCGCACCGGAGATTTCCCATGACTTCTGAAGCAAAGCCAAGGCGCGCTGCCGTCTGGATCTGGCTGCCCTCCCAGACCGCCGCCGGACGCGCACCGGCTTTCAGCGCATGATACCGCGATCGCGCAAGGCATTCACCGCCCAGCCTCATTCGGCGGACCACGGCTCGATCACCTTGACGCCAGGCCGTCGTGAAGCTGCAACGCGAAGCGATCCGTCATGCCGGCGATGTAGTCCGCCACCACGCGCGCCGACCCCACCGCTCCGGCGGACTCGCGGGCCTCGCGGGCGCGGCGCGCGTAGTCGGCGGGCAAGCGCCCGACGTCATCCCGGAAGGCTTCGAACAATTCGGCCACTACTCGCTCCGCCCGGTCGCTCATGCGGCGCACCCTGGGGTGCCGGTACAACCGTTCCCTGAGAAACGTCTTGAGATCGCGTTGATCGCCGGCAAGGCATTCGCTGAAACCGACCAGGGGTTCCGGGTGGGCACGCACGGCGCCGATACCGCTCGGCGCCAGCGACGCGATTCGGTCCCGGCTCGTGGCGATGAGGTCGCCGACCAGCGAGTCGATCATCCTGCGGCGGATTTCGTATATGCGCTGCCGGTGGCCGATGCCGGGGTGCCTGCGCTCCACTTCCCGAAACTGGCGGGAGAAAAACTCGACTTCCAGCATGTCGCCGAAGTCGATCAGGCCCGATCTGAGCCCGTCGTCCATATCGTGGGTGTTGTAGGCGATCTCGTCGGCCAGGTTGGATAGCTGGGCTTCCAGGCCCGGCTGGCGCCGCTCGAGCGCGTGCCGGCCCAGTTCCCCGAGCGCTCCCGCGCTTTCCGGGGGGCAGCGCTTCAGGATGCCTTCGCGCGTCTCGAAGGTCAGATTCAACCCGGGAAATGCAGCGTAGCGGTCCTCGAGAACATCCACCACCCGCAGCGACTGGAGGTTATGCTCGAATCCTCCCAACTCCTTCATGCACGCATTCAACGCATCCTGTCCCGCGTGACCGAAGGGCGTGTGGCCGAGGTCGTGGGCCAGGCTGATCGCCTCCGCCAGATCCTCGTTGAGGGCCAGGGCGCGGGCCATCGTGCGGGCGATTTGCGCCACTTCCAGCGAATGGGTCAGGCGCGTGCGGTAGTGATCGCCCTCGTGATTGACGAAAACCTGGGTCTTGTAGACGAGGCGCCGAAAGGATGCCGAGTGGATGATTCGGTCCCGGTCCCGCTGGTATTCGCTTCGATGGCTGGGCGGGTCCTCCGCATGAATGCGACCGCGGGAGCTTTCCTCGGACGCTGCGTACGGAGCCAGTGCGGTCACAGGCTGCGACGCGTCAGGGCGCAGGGGCGCGCCGCGCAGGGGCGAGCCGGTCATGGGCATGGGCGCGAGCATCGATCACCTGCCGCAGCAGCCCCGCGTCCGGGGCCATCCTCACCACGGCACGGCCAAGCCGCTCGAGAAAAATCATCCTCAGGCCCTTCGCGCCGGCCTTCTTGTCCAGCTTCATTGTTCGCAGCATCGCATCCGTATCGACGTTGGCTCCCGGGGAGATCGGCAGCCGCGCGCGGCTCAGCACCGCCTCGACTCGCCGGCAGTCGGCGGCGTCGATCATGCCCAGTTCCTTCGATGTCCACGCCGCCATGACGATACCCGCCGCCACGGCTTCGCCGTGCAGCCAGTCCCGGTAGGCGCCCAGCGACTCCAGCGCATGGCCGAAGGTGTGGCCCAGGTTGAGCAGGGCGCGGCGTCCCCGCTCCAGTTCGTCCTCGGCGACGATGGCGGCCTTGATCTCGCAACTGCGCCCCACGATATGGGCGAGCGCGGCGGCATCGTGGTCGAGGATCGCGTCCATGTTCTCCTCCAGCCAGACCAGGAAGTCCTCATCCAGGATCAGGCCGTGCTTGACGACTTCGGCCAGGCCCGCCGAGAACTCCCGCTCCGGCAGGCTCGCCAGCGTGCCGGTGTCGGCGAGGACCGCAATGGGCTGATGAAACGCGCCGATCATGTTCTTCGCCTGCGGGTGGTTCACCGCCGTCTTGCCGCCCACCGAGGCGTCGACCTGCGCCAGCAGCGTGGTCGGGACCTGCGCGAACGCGGTCCCGCGCTGGTAGCAGGCCGCCGCAAAGCCGGTGATGTCGCCGATCACGCCGCCGCCCAGGGCCACCAGACAGGCGTCGCGGCGGAACCCCTCCGCCACGAGCCGGTCGATGATCGCGCTCAGCGTATCCAGGTTCTTGTGCTTCTCGCCATCCGGGAGCACCAGGCTGTGCTGTTGGTCCGCCGCCAGGGTCCGCTCCAGCCGGCCCAGGTAGAGCGGTGCGACGACCTCGTTGGTGACGATCATCACCTGCCGGGCCGGGATGCACTTGCGCACCAGTTCCGCATCGTCGATCAGGCCCGGTCCGATGTGGATGGGATAGCTGCGTTCGCCCAGTGAAACTTCCACGGTATGCATGATGCTCAGCCCGGACGGGTCATCTGTCATCCGCCGGGGCCGGTGCGGCGCCGGCGCCGGGGGACCGGGGCGCCGCAAAGCCGTGCTCGTGCAGACGTTCGCCGATTTCCCGCACCATCGCTCCGATCCTCTGGTTTCCCGTGGTGACCACGATGTCGGCGATCTGCTCGTACAGCGGGCCGCGCACCTCCATCAGACGCTGCAGCACCGCAGCCCGGTCCCTGTTCTGCAGCAACGGACGGTTCTTGCTGTGCCGCGTGCGTTCCAGTTGATGCGCCAGGCTGGTCTCCAGGTAGACGACGGCGCCGCTGTCCCTGAGCAGGCTCCGGTTGTCCGGATCCAGAACCGCGCCTCCGCCCGTGGCCAGGACCGCATTTTCCCGGCCGGCAAGGTCGGCGATCACGGCGCATTCGCGAACCCGGAATCCCTGCTCGCCCTCCTTGTCGAAGATGAACGTGATATCCACGCCGGTGCGCCGTTCGATCTCGCTGTCGCTGTCCACGAACTCCATGCCCAGGCGACTCGCCAGTTGCCGGCCCACGGCGGTCTTTCCGGAGCCCATGGGACCCACGAGGACGACGTTGGATTTGCTGTTCATGCAGTCGGTTCCGGCCATTCCGGCCCACTTCGGCCGGCGGGACGATTTTACCAGCACCCGCAGCCCGGGTACGCGGGGATTTGACTCGCTCGTACGGCCGGGCATTGGCACCTGTCGCCCGGAGCCCGGATACGCGGGGATTTGACCGTTCGCGGGACACAGGGGCATGATCACCGCAGTTCGCTCTCTGCGCGCATAGGGAAGCCCAATGGATCGGTCGGTCAACGTATTCGGCGAACCGCTGGAAGACTGCAACCTGGACCCGGTCACGGGTTTCTTTCGCGACGGGTGCTGCAACACCAGCGATCAGGACCTGGGCTCGCACACGGTGTGCGTGCGCGTGACGAAGGAGTTCCTCGAATTCTCGGCCTCCAGGGGAAACGACCTGTCGACGCCGCATCCGGAATTCGAGTTCCCGGGCCTGAAGCCCGGCGACCGCTGGTGCCTGTGCGCGGCGCGCTGGGTCGAGGCGTATCAGCGCGGCATGGCGCCCCGGGTCATGCTCAAGTCCACGCATGAGCGGGCGCTGGAAGTGGTGCCGTTGTCCATACTGCGAAAGTACGCGGCCGATCTGAACTGACCGGCCGCCGCCACCGGGCTTCGCTGCAACCCGAGCGGTCAGTATGGCTTGAATCGCGCTCACTCGCGCAGGATTTTCGGCGTCACGAAGACCATCAGTTCCACTTCGTTCTCGATCGTCACCCGGGAGCGGAACAGGCGGCCCAGCGCCGGAACGTCGCCCAGGACCGGCACCTTGTTGGTGGCTTCGCGGGATTCGGTCTCGATGATGCCGCCCAGCACCACGGTTTCTCCGTCGCCGACGAGCACCTGGGTCATCACCGAGCGGGTGTCCACGCTGGGCACGAAGCCCCCGGTGGCGCTGGAAACCAGTTCGCCCACCGAGTCCTTGGTGACCACCAGGTCCATGATGATGCGGTCGTCCGGCGTGATCTGAGGGGTGACCGCCAGGCTGAGCACGGCTTCCTTGAACTGGGTCGTGGTGGCGCCGCTGGAGGATGACTCCTGGTAGGGAATCTCCGTGCCCTGTTCGATGCGCGCCTCCTTCTGGTTCGCGGTGATGATGCGGGGCATGGAGACGATGCGTCCGTTGCCTTCCGCCTGAATCGCCGTGAGTTCCAGGTCCAGCAGGTAATCCGGCCGCAGTATCGCCAGTGCCAGCCGCCCGGCGGGATTGGCGACCGGCACGTTCACGTTGTAGCGCTGATCGACCGGCAGATTGCCGCCCGCAAGAGTGAAGAGCGCACCTTTCATGTCGTTGAGGTACGCGCCGGCCAACGAGTCGATGCCCGCCCCGGTGCCGGTGACCGCGATCAGCCCATCGTCGGTCGACGCGTTGGGCGACGCGTCGGGCGACGCGTCGACCGCCGTCGCCCCCAGGCGCACACCCAGGTCGCGGCGGTAATCGTCATCGACGATGACGATCCGGGATTCGATCAGCACCTGGCGGACGGGTTTGTCAAGTCTCGACACCAACCCCTCGATGTCCGCAATGCGATCGGCGACGTCCTGCACCAGCAGGGTGTTGGTTCGTTCATCGATGGTCACGCTGCCGCGGGCGGAGATCAGCGGATTCCGGCCGTCGCCGAGTATCAGGTTCGCCAGGTCCGCCGCCTTGGCGTAGTTGATCTGCACAAAGCGTGTGTGCAACGGTTCCTGCTGCTGCCGCTGGAGCCGTTCGTCCAGAGCGGCCTGTTCACGGGCGGCCAGTTCCCCGGGAGGCGCGACGATGATGACGTTGCCGTTGCGGCGCATGTCCAGTCCCTTCGTCGTCAGGATGATGTCGAGGACCTGGTCCCACGGCACGTCGCGCAACTGCAGCGTGATGCTGCTTTGCACCGAATCGCTGACCACCATGTTCACGCCGCCGGTGTCGGCCAGCAACTGCAGCACGGCACGCGTTGCGATGTCCTGAAAATTGAGCGACAGCCGTTCGCCGGTGAAGCGCGGTTCGGCAGGGTCTCCGGGAGACTGGGCCAGAACGCCCATCGACGCGATCATGCCAGCCCACACCGCTGCCGCCCGTGCCCGCCCCGGCGCCCTTCGACTGCACCGCTGTATCTTGCTCATCTCGTTACGATCCATTCGTCTGAACATATTCAATCAGTCGGCCAGGGAAATCGCAGCCGGGCGCTGCAGATAGCCGCCGTTTCCGTCCGCGACCAGTTCCACCAGTTGCACCTCCTCCTCGGAAATGCGGATCACGCGGCCGTGGTTGCGCCCCAGGTAGTCGCCGGTGGCCAACCGGTGGACCAGTCCGTCCGGCGTCTGCATCAGGCCGTAAAGCCCCGATTCCTGCCGGAGCGAGCCGACCATCCTCAACGCATCGAGGGAGTAGTGCTCGAGAAATTCCGGTTCGCGGGCCAGGTCAGGCGCAGGCTCGGCGCCGGCCCGGCGGGTATCTTCGGCACCTGGCGCGATCGGCGCGAATGGCGATGGCCTGTCGCCTGCCTCGTAGCGGAACGCCCCGGGACGCGAGACCTGCGGGAGAGCCCCCGGCGGCACGCCGGGCCGGGCCTTGACCTCGTCCAGCCAGGCGGCCAGGTCGTCCGGCTCGCCGGCACAGGAAACCGCCCCTGCCGCAATCAGCAAGACCGGGAGCGGGACTCGACGGTTTGTCACGGCTGTTCCTCCCCCTCTTCCAGATGACGGTAGGTTCTGGCGGTGACGTCCAGGACGAGTTCGCCCGGACTGCCGTCCTCCAGCGCCCGGATATGCACGTCATGCAGCGTGACCAGGCGCGGCATGGCGGCGATATCGCTTACGAAGCGGCCGAGCTGGTGATAGTCGCCGGACAGACGCAGGTTGACCGCCAACTCAGCATAGAACGCCTGCCGTTGTTCCTCCATCGGGTGGAACAGCCGTTCCTCGAGGCCCGCATTCAACCCCGCCTGAGAAAGGTCCGCCAGCAATCCCGGAATCTCGGTCGTGGGGGACAGGCGGTCCAGCACCGTGCCGAACGAACCCTCGATTTCGGCAATCTGCTCCCGGTAGGCATGCAGGTTTGCCGCCCGCCGCTGGCCCTGCTCGAAGCGCCTGCGCAGATCGGTTTCCTCACGGTGCGCGGACCGCAACAGCGCATACTCGGCATCGATCACGAACACCCGGGTTCCGAACAGGAGCACCGTCGCCAGGGCCGCCGCCACAGCGGCTGCGCGCAGGCTCGGCGGCCATCGTCCGGGATCGCTGAAGTCAATCGAACGCACCTGGTCTGTCAGTGACACATCATTGCTCCGTTGCCGCCGCCGCCTGCTCCATGGCAATGGTGAATCGCGCACTTCTCACCGCTCCATCGGCTGCGAATTCCACCCGTTCGAGACGGGGCGCCTGCAGCCATGGCGACGAGTCGATGTTTCGCATCAGCGCCGCGACACGGCTGTTGGACTCCGCCATTCCCTCGAGGACGATGCGATTGCCGTTCTGAGCCACGTCCACCAGTTGCACGCCGGCAGGGAGAATTTCCACGAGTTCGTCGAACAGGCGCGCCGCGAGCGGCCGGGAACGCTCCAGTTCCGCGACGACCTGCATGCGCGCCAGGAGCTGGTCCCTGCGCGACTCGAGCCGTGCGAGTTCCTCGAGTCGATCGTCAAGGAGCCCGATCTCGTAACGGAGCGTCCGGTTGCGGGCATCCTGCTCCGCGAGCAAGCCCTGAACCGTCAGCCTGGCGGCGTACACGGCGCCGGCGCCTGCAAGCACGGCGACGCACAGGGCGAACAGGAATCGCTGCTGGCGCTTGCGCCGCTGCTCCTCCCGCCAAGGCAACAGGTTGACGGCCGGCATCTCAGTCAAAGTTCCTCAATGCCAGGCCGCACGCCGTCATCAGCGCGGTTTCGCCTTCGTTCACTGCCTGCGAGGCGGCCTTCCCGGTGACGCTGAGGTGACCGAGCGGGTCGACGATCTGGGTGGCGATTCCCAATCTTTCCGCCACCGCCCCGGCAACGCCCGGGAGTCTTGCGCAGCCTCCGCCCAGGAGGACCTGCACGGGTTGCCCGGCGCCGCTTTCCGATGCCAGAAAAAACTGCAGCGACCGACTGACCTGCTGCGCCATGTCCTCCCGAAACCCGTCCAGCAGTTCGGTGGCGTAATCGTCCGGCAAGTCGCCCGCCTGTTTCGCCCGCTCGGCCGATTCCGCGTCCAGGCCGTATCTCTCCATGATCTCCTCGGTCAGTTGCTGCCCTCCGAATGCGAAATTGCGCGTGTACACGAGCCTGTGATCGGACAAGGCGCTGAAAGTCGTGGTGACGGCGCCGAATTCCACCAGCGCGATCAACTGCCGCAACCCGCCGCCGATCATCTGGTGTGTGAGCAGCCGGCACGCGCGTTCCAGCGAATGCGGCTCCGGTTCGACAATCCGCGCCTCCAGGCCTCCGGCCCGCAGCGCGCGCTGGCGCTGACTGACGTGCACGGAACGCGCGGCCACCAACAGGACATCCAGCATGCCCGGCGCCACCTCGCTGGGCCCCATCACTTCGAAATCCACATTTGCCTCCTCCATGGGGAACGGCAGGAACTGTTCCGCCTGAAACGCCGCATGGGCCTGCATCTCATCGTCGTTCAACTGACCCGGCATGCGCGTCATGCGCGTCACCACCGCGTCGCCCGCGATGGCCACCGCCCCCTCGCGGCTCCGGGTGCCCGAGCGCTTGTGCGCGCGGCGCACCGCCCTTGCCACCGCATCGATATCGGCAATGTTGGCGTCTTCCATGGCGCCGGCAGGAATCGGTTCCGTTGCATAGGCCTCCACCCGATAGCTCTCACCGCTTTGCGCGAGTTCGACCAGCTTCACTCCGCTGACGGTGATGTCCACACCCAGAACGGGTCGTTTTTCCCGGCTTGAAAACATGGCAGCCCCCCTCAAGCAGGTCCGCTTGAGTTAGAATTGACCCAGATGCTCGAAATGCCCATGTATCCTCCCTCCCGGATTACCCGGCATGCGGTCGTCGCCTGCACCAGAACCAAAGGTTATGCGAGCGGTCGAACGATTACCGCATGCAAACCTGGGCATTAGGTATTGATTGTGAGCAAAAAAGGCGGCAAACGGTTGAGGCGGTGGGCGCCGGCAAGCGACAGGGGCCCGGCGATGCGCAGGTACGGCAGACTCTCGGCCGCCCTCGGCGCCTTCGTGGGAGCCTGCTTGCTCAGCGTCGCCGCGCTGATCTCCGGAGGCTATTTCTATGTGGCGCCGGGACTTCCGCAGGCCGAAGAATTGCGGGACATCCGGGTTCAGATTCCGCTGTCCATCTACAGCCGCGACGGGCGGCTGATCTCCCAGTTCGGCGAACGGCGCACGCCGGTTGACCTTGCGGACATGCCTCCGGTCATCGTCGAGGCGGTCCTTGCGGCCGAGGACGATCGCTTCTTCGAGCATCCGGGCATCGACTACCAGGGCACGTTGCGGGCGGTCCTGCTGTTCGTTCTCAACGCCGGCGAGCCCGAGCAGGGCGGCAGCACCATCACCCAGCAGATCGCCCGGCAGTACTTCCTGACCCGGGACCGAACGCTGGTGCGAAAGTTCAAGGAGTGGATTCTGGCGGTCCGCATCGAGCGGGAATTCACCAAGCGGGAAATCCTCGACATCTTCCTGAACACCACGTTCTTCGGCCAGCATGCCCACGGAGTGGCCGCCGCCGCACAGACGTTCTTCGGCAAGCCGCTTGAGGAAATCAGCCTGTCGGATGCGGCCATCATCGCCGGAATTCCACGCGGTCCCTCCATCTTCAACCCGATATCGAGCCCGGAGGCGGCCAAGCAGCGCCGGGCCTACGTCCTGCGCCGCATGCGCGAACTCGGGTACATTTCCGCCGAGGAGCAGCGGCAGGCGCTGAATGTTCCCGTCGACGGCCGGCGCTACGGTCCCGAACAGCAACTGGACGCCCCCTACGTGGCGGAAATGGTGCGTGCCGAAATGATCCGGCGATTCGGACTTGCCGCCTACACTGCCGGCCTCAAGGTGACGACGACCATCGACAGCCGCCTGCAGCGCGCCGCGGACGACGCGCTGCGGGGCGCCTTGATCGATTACGACGAACGCCACGGGTACCGGGGACCGCTGGCGCGCACTCCGGCCGAGGCGTTGATCTCCGCCGAAGCGTTCATTCCGGCCGAGGCGGGGGATTCCGGGAGCACCCGGGACGACATCATGCGGACCGGCGGCGAAAATCCCGAATCGGACTGGCGCGCACTGCTGGATGACTATGAGCCGGTGGCAGGCTACCGCACGGGACTGGTGGTCGGCCTGGAGCCGATCCCCCGGGACGACGATGCCCCGACAGCCACCTCCACCGTCATCGACGGCTCCGCCGCGAATGAAGACGATCCCGCGATGAACGAGGAGCAATCCGGGCAGGAACTCCGCGCCCTGGTGTACTTCAACGACATGGGGCTTGTCCCCGTGGAGCTGGAATCGGTGGGATGGGCGGCTCCCTACATCGACGAGAACCGCACCGGGAACCGACCGGGCGGTGTGGCCGACGTTCTCGCTTCCGGCGACATCGTGCGATTCCGGGAAACGGCAGCCGGGGCGTTGCGGCTGGGCCAGGTCCCGGAGGCGCAGGGAGCCCTGGTTGCGCTTGATCCCATGGACGGGGCCGTGACCGCGCTATCCGGCGGTTTCGACTTCTTTCTCAGCAATTTCAACCGCGTCACCCAATCCCGGCGCCAGCCGGGCTCGGCCTTCAAGCCCTTCGTCTATTCGGCGGCACTGGACCGCGGCTTCACGGCAGCCTCGATCTTCAACGATGCGCCGATCGTCGAGCCCAGCCCGGAACTCGAAGGGTTCTGGCGCCCGACCAACTACTCGGAAGGGTTCAATGGTCCGACGCGGCTCCGCGAAGCACTGATCAAGTCCCTCAACCTGGTCTCGGTGCGAGTCATGCAGCAGGCCGGCCTGCCGCATACGGTCGACTACGTGAGACGCTTCGGGTTCGACGAGCTGGCCGCACCGATGAATCCTTCCATGTCGCTGGGCGCCGGCGGCGTGGCGCCCCTGGACCTGGCCGGAGGTTACGCGGCACTGGCGAATGGAGGCTCCTACGTGGAGCCCTACCTCATCGAGCAGGTTGTGGACGCGGATGGAGAGACGCTCTTCGCCGCCGCGCCCGCGCTGGCCTGCAGGAATTGCGAGGAACCGGAACAGCCCGGGGCCGAGCTGTTGCATTCGATCAGCGACATTTACGGCGCCCGCCCTCCGGCGCAACGCATCGCGGACGCACAGAACATCTACCTCATGAACGACATGCTGGCGGACGTGGTCCTTCGGGGAACCGGTGCGCGGGCTTACCGGGAACTCGGCCGCACGGACCTCAGGGGCAAGACCGGCACCACCAACGACCGGCGCGACGCCTGGTTCGCCGGCTTCAACGGGGACGTCGTTGCCGCGGCCTGGGTCGGCTTCGACCGGGAGCGCTCGCTGGGCAGCGGCGAACAGGGGGCGCGCACGGCCCTGCCGATGTGGATCGAGTTCATGCGGGTCGCACTGGAACGGCGTCCCCTGAACAGCATGGAGCGCCCACCGGGCATTATCGATGTGCGGATCGACCCGGCCACGGGCCTGGCGGCGGGCAGCGGTGAAGCGAGCCTGTTCGAGAAGTTCCGCATGGAGTACGCACCGCGGGCGCCGTCGCCCCGAATCCAGGTACCGCAGGCCCCGGTTGAAACGCTGACGGGCAACCCGCTTCCCACTACCGAAGAAATCGTTGAACCGGGCCGGATTTTCTAGCCCGCGCCCCAGGGGAGGAGACAGACGCCATGGCCACCTCCGAATCGCTCCGGGACCGGCTGGCGCAGGAAGCTGCGCGGCTGATGATCGAACACGGGATCCGGGACTACGGACTCGCCAAACGCAAGGCCGCCCATCGCCTGGGCGTGCGGGCCGGCTGGGCGCTCCCGGGCAACGCTGAAATCGATGCGCGGGTGACCGAATGGCAGGAACTCTTCGAGCCCGAAACCCATGGCCGCCGGCTTCGCGAGCTTCGCGGCCTGGCGCTGGAGGCGATGGACGCCTTCTCCGTATTCAATCCACGCCTGGCGGGCCCCGTGCTGAGTGGCGCGATCAACGTGAACTCGCCCATCGAAGTGCACCTGTTTACCGATGCCCCCGAGAACGTGGCGATGTCGCTTGACGCCTGGGGCAAGACCTTCAGGGATTGTCAGCGCCGCTATCGCTACAACGGCCGCGGCGTCACCCTCATCCCGGGCTTCCGCTTCAATATCCGCGGCCAGCGGGTCGACGCGCTGGTCTTTCCGGACAAGGGCCTGAGGCAGGCGCCCATGAGCCCCGTGGATGGCCGGCCCATGCCCCGTGCAAACCGGACCCGGGTCCGGGCACTGCTGGAGGGCTAGAAGCCCTTGGCAAACGTCCCGGTCGTGCGGCATGGACGGTGCCTGATCGTCTTGTTCCTGTGCGGTTCGGCAACGGCGCAGGAAGCCGCCACGGATAACTTCGTCCTCGGTACCACCGGGAACCGCGAGGTTGTCGTGCTGCCGGCCGCCGACGCCTCGACGCAACTGGCCGCAGCGTCCGGACCGATATCGGCACAGTCCTTCGAGACAAGTTCCCAACGCATACACAGCGTATCGTTCGAAGGCGAAACGTTTCGGGCATCCACACCGCTGGAAGGACCCATGTCGCGCATCGTCTTCGATCCGGCCCAACGCAGGTTCGTGCCACTGTTGCCAAGTATCCGCGTTGAACTGGATGATTTCTCCAGACTCGATTCCGTCGCGGACAGCCTGGGCGCGGTCGATGCCACTCCTTTCGAGAGCCTGGGCTTTGCGATCATTGAATTGCCGGAGACGCTGCACCCGGTGGAGGCAATCGAAATGCTGAGCGGGTCGCCCGAAGTCGGCGAGGCGTCGTTACGGCTGCGCGGGCCAGAGGTCCGCTGGCGGTAGGAGCAGGCAGTCCCGCAATCTTCCGCGGCTCCCGCTTTCCTCTGCGGCGTCCCGGGCTGCTAACCCGACGAGCGCTTTCGCAGCCAGGCCACGGTCCACAGCAGGCAGAGAGCGAAGACGATCAGGAATGCGGCCACCGCCAGGATGGCCGGGCTGATGTTCTCCCGGATGCCGGCCCACATCTGCCGCGGGATCGTTCGCTGCTCTACGCCGGCCAGGAACAGCACCACGACCACCTCGTCGAACGACGTCGCGAAGGCGAACAGCGCCCCGGAAATGACACCGGGCGCGATCAGCGGTAGCTGTACGCTGCGGAAAGTGCGCACAGGCCCCGCTCCCAGCGAGGCTGCCGCACGCGTCATGTTGCGGTTATAGCCCGCCAGAGTCGCCGTGACGGTAATCACCACGAAAGGGGTGCCAAGCACGGCATGCGCCAGGATCAGGCCCAGGTGCGTCTGGCCGAGGCCCAGCCGCGTGTAGAAGAAGAACATCCCCGCGGCGGCGATGATCACGGGGGTGACCAGCGGGGAGATGAGAAATCCCATCACCAGGCGCCGTGCGGGCATGTGCGGGCTGGACAGGCCGAGCGCCGCCAGAGTGCCCAGCAGCGTGGCCAGCGCGGTTGCCGCCGTGCCGATGACGAGGCTGTTCGCCAGGGCGCCGGTCCATGCGTCGTCGGTCACCACTTCCCGGTACCAGCGCAACGACCAGGCCTCGGGATCGAACCGGAGCATGCCTTCGGTAAAGGTGAAATACGGTTCGGCGTTGAAACTCAGGGGCAGGATCACGAGGATCGGCGCGATGAGAAACACCAGCACGCCCACGCAGTAGCCCAGGTAGGCCGCCCGCCCGAGACGTCCGATTCCTCCGATTCCGCCTGCTTCCGCCATATCAGGTCACACCGGGACGCCCGCCGCCTCAGGTCACGCCGATGCGGCCGCCGCCGGCGACGCGGTCGTAGAGGATGTACAGGCCGGTCACGCAGACCAGGATGATCCCGCCGAGCGCCGACGCCAGCCCCCAGTTCAGCGACGTCTGCATGTGGTAGGCGACCATGTTGGAGATCAACTGGCCGGTGCTGCCTCCGACCAGCGCCGGGGTGATGTAGTAGCCGATGGCGAGAATGAAGACCAGCAGGCTTCCGGCGCCGACCCCCGGGAGCGACTGCGGCCAGTAGACGCGCCGGAACGCCTGCGCGGGTCCGGCGCCCAAGGAGGCGGCTGCGCTCATGTGCGACCGGGGGATGGTGCGCATGACCGAATAGAGCGGCAAGACCATGAACGGCAGCAGCACATGGGTCATGGCCACGAAGGTCCCGGCCATGTTGTAGATCAGGGCCAGCCGCGCGTCGTCGGCCACGAACCCGGCAGCGACCAGCAGGTCGTTGATGACGCCCTGGTTCTGCAGCAACACGATCCAGGAGGTGGTGCGCACCAGCAGCGACGTCCAGAACGGCACCAGCACCAGCGCCAGCAGGATTCCGCTGCGCCGGGGCGGCGAGTGCGCGATCAGGTGCGCGAGGGGATAGCCGAGCGCGAGGCACAGCAGGGTGACGCCCAGGCTCACCGCCAGGGTGCGCGTGAAGAGCGGGACGTAGATGCGCCGGTCCGGCGCCTGCCGCGCCACCGAACCGTCGGGCAGGCGGATCAGGTCCACCGCCGCCAGGTAGTGCCTCGTGGTGTAACGCTCGCCCGCCGTGCGCAGCGCGTGCCAGGTTTCGATCTCCTCCCAGGCGGGATCGATCTCCACCATCGTGTCGCGCCAGGCATCGCCGGAGGCGTCCCGCAACCGCCGCGCGGAACCCACCAGTACGCTGCGCAGCCCGCCCTGGACGCGATTGACCCGGCCGGCGATCTGGCCGATGGTCCGCTCCTCCTGCGCGACGAGCAGTTCCCCGGCCGCCGCCTCGAATACGGCATCTTCCGGGACGCTCATGCCGTCCCAATCGTCCAGCAGCGCAACCGTTTTCGGCAGCGCGTCGGCGACCACCGGGTCGTAGACGCTGCGCACCAGCATCGACACCAGCGGTGCGACGAAGGTCACCCCCACGAACGCCACCAGCGGCAGCGCCAGGCCCGCCGCGCGCAGGCGCGCGCGCCGTTCGCCCGCGCTACGCATCGTGATCTTCGCCGGGGTCCAGCACCCGGCAGTCGGTCGGCGTCCAGCCGATCCGGATCTCATCGCCTTCGAGCACCGCGCCGTGGCCGACCATGTTCGGAATCTTGGCGATGAAGTCCCTGCGGCCGCACGCGTCCACGCGGATTCTCAGGTGATCGCCGACAAAGGTGATGTCCCGGATGAGCGCGTCGAATTCGTTGGTATAGAGACCCGGCCGCGGCGCCACGGCGACCCGCTCGGGGCGAATCGACAGCGTGGTGGCGTCGCCGGGTTCGCAGGGTGCGACCCGAATGGCCCGCACGACGTGATCGCCCACCTGGACCCGGCAGATGTCCTTGTCGATCGACAGCACGCGGCCGTTCAGGCGATTGTTCTCGCCGATGAATCGCGCCACGAAGGACCGTTCCGGCTCCTCGTAGAGAGACTCGGGCGGCGCCACCTGCTCGATGCGCCCGTCCTTGAGCACGGCCACGCGGTCCGACATGACCATCGCCTCCTGCTGATCGTGGGTCACGTAGACGATGGTCACCCCGAGGGTCTGATGGATGCGGCGGATCTCGTACTGCATCTCCTCGCGCAGGTGCCGGTCCAGGGCGCCCAGGGGTTCGTCCATGAGCACCAGGCCGGGCTCGAAGACCAGCGCCCGGGCAATGGCCACGCGCTGCTGCTGCCCGCCGGAAAGCTGGTTCGGACGCCGTTCTCCGAAGCCTTCCAGGCGGACCAGCTCCAGCGTGCGCCGAACGCGTTCCCGGGACTCGTCGCGGGACATTCCACGTACATCCAGTGGAAAGGCCAGATTCTCCGCCACCGTCATGTGCGGAAACAGCGCGTAGTCCTGAAAGACCATGCCGATCCCCCGCTGTCGGGGCGGCAGCGCATGCACCGAGCGCCCCTCGATGCGAATGGCGCCCGTGGTCGGCGCCTCGAATCCGGCGAGCATCATCAGGCAGGTGGTCTTGCCGGAACCGGACGGCCCCAGCAGGCTGAGAAACTCGCCCCGGCGAACCGTCAGGTTGAATTCCTGAACGGCCATGACGCGGCCGTCATAACTCTTGCCGATGTTCTCGAATTCGACGTGGGGATCGTCGCTCGAGGGACGTGTTGCCGTTTTCATGGGGAACCATCGCGGGAAATCGGTGGGGACATTAGCATCAGAGCCGGCGATCGTCACGCGGGCGTATTGAACGGCAGGCGTCGGGTCCCGGGGAACATTTCGTAGAATACGACCATATCTGCCCGGATTGCGAAATTCTCGGCGGCAAGGCTGCCGCTCGAGCGTCCGCGAGCTATAGAATCGGGAAGCGGAGACGGAAAAGATCCCGAACGCACCTGTGAACCATGATGACGCAGTTCCAACACTACATCGACGGTAAACGCGTTCGGGGGACGGCCGGGCGTTCAACCGATGTGTTCAACCCGGCGGCGGGAACGGTCGCGGGCAGGGTGCCCCTGGCATCCGCCGAAGAAGTGGACAGTGCGGTGAACGCAGCCCTGACCGCGCTGCCTTTATGGTCGGCCATGACGCCACTGCGTCGAGCGCGGATTCTTTACAGGTTCAAGAGCCTCCTTGAACAGCACGCGGACGAACTGGCGTCCCTGATTTCCCGGGAACACGGCAAGACGCATGGCGACGCACTGGGAGAACTCGAACGCGGCATCGAGGTGGTGGAATTCGCCTGCGGCGGGCCGCATCTGCTCAAGGGCGAAGTGACCGACAGCGTCGGAGTCAACGTCGACAGCCACTCGCTTCGTCAGCCGCTGGGAGTTGTTGCAGGCATAACGCCCTTCAACTTCCCCGTCATGGTGCCCCTGTGGATGTTCCCGGTTGCCATCGCCTGCGGAAACACGTTTGTGCTGAAACCGTCCGAGCGCGCCCCGTCGGCGCCCACCCGGGTTGCGGAGTTGTTGTCGGAGGCGGGCGTGCCCGACGGCGTATTGAATGTTGTCCATGGCGACAAGGTCGCCGTCAACGCACTGCTCGAACATGAACCGGTGCAGGCGGTCAGTTTTGTCGGTTCAACCAGGGTCGCCAGGTACGTCTATACGACCGGGGCCGCGCACGGCAAGCGTGTCCAGGCTCTGGGCGGTGCGAAGAACCACATGGTCATCATGCCCGACGCGGACCTGGACAAGGCGGCAGACGCCCTGATGGGCGCCGCATTCGGCTCGGCGGGAGAACGTTGCATGGCGGTTTCCGTCGCAGTCCCGGTGACCGACGCCGTAGCCGACGAACTGGTGGCGAGACTGAAGACGCGCATGACGACTCTACGCGTGGGTCCTGGTGACGATGAAGACACGGAAATGGGACCTCTTGTCAGCCGTCAGCACCTAGAGAAGGTCGCCGGTTATATCGACAGCGGTGTTTCAGAGGGCGCAGAACTTGTCGTGGATGGCCGCAATTTCGTGATGGACCGGGAAGGCCACCGGAAAGGCTTCTTCATTGCGGCCTCGCTATTCGACCACGTCACAAACGAAATGCGAATCTACAATGAAGAAATTTTCGGGCCGGTTCTGTCGATCGTCCGCGTGCCCGACTACCGTTCCGCCGTCGACCTCGTCAACGGTCACGAATACGGTAACGGCGCGGCGATCTTCACCCGTGACGGGGACAGTGCCCGGTCGTTCGCCAGTGAAGTACAGGCCGGCATGGTCGGAGTGAACGTGCCCATTCCCGTCCCCATGGCATTTCACAGTTTTGGCGGATGGAAGAACTCGCTGTTCGGAGATCACCACATGTATGGGCCGGAAGGCGTGCGCTTCTACACCCGGCTCAAGACCATCACGTCCCGTTGGCCCGGGGGCATGAAGTCAGGTGCCGAATTCGCGATGCCCACGTTGAAGTAGCCGCATTTCGACGGCCACCGCCGATCGTCGAATTCCCGACTACCTCTCCGGCATGGGAAGACTGGCCGTGTCGACCTCCAGGTCGCCCAGCGCGAACTGAATGCCATTGAGAAGATGCTGCAGGATTTCGCTGTTGAAGAAGACTTCCTTGTTGTGGCCGAAGCTGCTGTAGAAAACCCGGCCCTCGCCGTAATCCCTCACCCACACGATGGGGTGGTCGTTGTCGGGGCGTCCCGGCCGGTCGGTTGCGTCGGCGTCGAGCGAAACCAGCACCCGCAACCGGCTTCGATCGTAGTGCTTGAACACGTAAATCTCGTCGCTGAGCATGAACGCCGTTCGGCTGAAACCCTGCACGATCGGGTGATCCGGGTCGTCAACCACGATGGGCCAGGTACCCGGGCTGTCCCACGGATGGCCGTCAAATTGGCCTCCCACCATCCTGGTGTAATCCATCCACCCCTCGCCGCCGGCATCCGTGGCCGCATGCAATCCGCCCCAGCCCCCTCCGTTGCGCACGTAGTCCAGTAGCGCGCTGCGCTGCGCCTCGGTTGTGAAGACCCGCTGCACGCGCGTGGTGTTGTTGAAGAAGACCGTGTCGAACTGCCGCAGGTATTCGGGCGTGAAGTCCTGCTCTTCGTTGTTGAACACTGCGGTGAACGCGCCTGTCTCTTCACCGAGCAACCTGAGCATTGCGTCCACCGTGGGAATGCTCCCGTGAACAAAGGCGCTGGCCCTCGAGTACACGAGAACGGTCCTCTCCTGCCGCGGGTCCGCAACGCGTTCGACGTGCGCAAGCGCGCTCAGGATGTTCTCTTCGTCGGTTTGCGCGTAGCCACATGTCCCGGCCGTCAATGCAACTGACAACAAGAATGGTGAAATTATCCGCGTGTTCACTAGTGATCCCCCTTTTTGCTACCCACCGTGCCGGGGCGAAGCTGGCCCGATTTCGCCCATCAATTCTCGAGTGCGACCTACGCTGTCGGAAGCAGCAGCCGTCAGCAGTCGCACGTCGCTGGAAACTGTGACCATATCAAAACCCCAGCCAACGGCCCTGGCCGCATATTCCGGCGTACCGCAGTGCAGCGCTGCGCGTATACCCGCCGCATGAGCCGCGGCAAGAACCTCCTTTATCGCCGCCACCATTTCTTCTTCTTCGCGATCGAAGTGCGGGGCCAAGCGGCCGTTGCCGATCCCGAGCGCGAGATCGGACGGGCCGATATACACGCCGTCGACTCCGGGTGTCGACACGATCACTTCAAGATTCTCCATCGCCTCGGCAGTCTCGATCATGGCAAGACAGAGGATTTCGTCGTTCGCTTGCTGTGCGTAATCCGCACCTGCCGATAACAATGCGCGCGTCGGGCCGAAACTTCGGGTTCCGTCAGGCGGGTAACGAACGTAGGAGACCAGCCGTTCGGCCTGCCGCCGGTTGTTGATCATCGGACAGATCACACCGTAGGCTCCGGCATCGAGCACCTTCATGATGGTGCCCGCTTCCAGCCAGGGAACGCGGACCAGCGGAACGACACTGCTGGCGCGCATCGCCTGCAGCATCGGCAAGACTTCGGAATAGCCGATCAGGCCATGCTGCATGTCGATCGTGATGCTGTCGTAGGGTTGCGCCGCCATGATCTCGGCAGAAAACGAATTCGCACTCGCCAACCATCCGTTGAGCGTTGCCTTGCCGTCTGTCCACTTCGGCTTCAAGGCATTCGTGATCATTCCGTTGTCCTCGGTTCGTTACTTGTGCACGGCTGAAACCGGCATCTGCGAATTCCAACGCAACAGGCCATGCGTTGCCACCCGGCGCCTCGGCTGACTACAGGCCGAGATCAAAACCGATCCGGATTCGCGCGCCGGGAGAGGGAAATCCCGGCGCGTCCTGATACTGCGCATCCAGTGCATTGTCGATCGCGGCCCAGACAGTACGGTTTGCCGCGTGTTCGTACCGGACGGTCGCGCCGACGAGAACATAGCTGGAAGCGTCAACATCGCCCGTTGGAATGGAAGTCGTCAGCCGGGGGCCCACGTAGCGTGCCCTCGCGTTCACGCGCCATCGCTGCGCCGCAGCCCAGTCCAGGGACACACCGCCCATCCGTTCCGGCCGCCTGCGCAGCGGTCCGGACAGACTCGAAATGTCCGACCACGTACTGTCGAGAGACAGCCCGATGCCCGGCGACAGTTCCAGGTCCACCCGAACCTGGACGCCATCGATATCGATTCGGCCCGTGTTGATGTTCGTGAAGGACTCGAAATCGAAATCCACCAGGTCATCGTATCGGCTCCTGAACGTCGTCAGGATCAACTCGTTCCCGTTACCGAACACGTGCGTATACCCGGCTTCGGCACTGCGCGCCTTCTCGGCGATCAGGTCCGGATTGCCGACCAGAGGATTTCCCAGCGCGAAAAAGCTGGGCAACTTGAAGCCGTTGCCGATGTGCGCCCAGAGGCGGCTTCCCCGATCGGACACCGCCCGCGATACGCCGATCTTCCCGGACAATCGACCGTCGACGTCGCCGTGATCCCACCGCAAGGCAAGCGTCGACGTGAAACCTCCGTTCCACTGCCTGCCGATCTCCGCAAAGGCGGACGACACGGAGCGGGTCATCTCGAAAGGACTGGGAACCACGGCGAAACCGAGGTCGACCGCACCCTTGTCGCCGGCATCCTCGGCAACGAAATCGAGACCGCCGACGACCATGGCGTCTCCGGGCAACTCGACGCGATTGATCCACAGCAGCTCACGCCGCTCGTAGTCGGTGATCGCCGTGAAGGCGGGCTGACCGCCCAGAACGCCCGGCGCGACCGCGGGCGCCGCAGCGTTGTCGCGCAGTCGGGCACTGCTGATGTGGACTTCGGACCTCCAGGACTCCGTCACCGACCAATCGGCGACCGCCGCAACGGACAGCTCATCGCCGTCCGCCGTTTCGAGTTCCCTGGAAACGGCGAATTGCGGACCGCCGCTGACTTCGGAAAAACTGGTCCGGCCGCGCTGCACATGCCGCAGGTTGAGTTCCCACGATCCCCGGTCTCCGAAGCCGCCGGCCAACCGCGTGCCGAAACTGTCGAGGCGCAACGAAGAACCCTCGATTTCGCCGCCGCCATCCAGCGATGAAGCGCGAACGTTCCATTCCACGCCGTTGCCGAGCTCGAAAGAGGCGCCGGCGCCGGCTCGCCAATCACGGACGCTGCCGGCTTCCGCAAACACGTTCGCGGATCCGGGGTCGGCCCATGCGGAACGAATCCGGATCACGCCGGCCATCGCGTCGGCGCCATAAACAGCCGACATGGTGCCCGACGCACTGTCGACCCGATCGATCCCGTGCGCGCCCAGCATGGAGAAATCGAATGATCCGCCCCGCGTATTGGACGGATTGTTCAGGCGGATTCCGTCCACGTACACCACCGTGAAGTTCGACTCCGCCCCTCGAAGGAAGATCTCCGAAACCCCGCCGGCCCCTCCGGGACGGCTAACCGAGAAACCGGGCAGTCTCCGAAAGAGTTGTTCCGTGTCGACCGGCCGCGCCGCAAGATTATCGGCGCCGTCGGTGGAAACGCCCTCGCCGATGGAAAACATACCGTCGTCCAGACGCGTCTCAACAACGACAATTTCCTCGAGACCGGTGGAGTCATCCACTTCCGCAGCCGTCTCTGCGGCAGTCGCGCAAACGCCGGTTGTCAGCGCGCTCACCCACGAGATTGTGCAGATGTGCACTCGCACGACGGCCCCCTGCCTTCGCTTCTGCTTCAATTCAGCCCCGACATCATAAACGGTCCCGGTCCGGGCCGGCCGCCGGCATGGACCGAATTGTCGTGGCGCAAACCCGCTCAGCGCTGCGCGACCGGCACGTAATCCCGCTGGGGCGGCCCGATGTAGAGCTGCCTGGGACGGCCGATCCGCGACTCCGGATCGCGCACCATCTCGCGCCAGTGCGCTACCCAGCCTACGGTGCGGGCAATGGCGAACATTACGGTGAACATCGACTTTGGAATGCCCAGCGCCCGGTAGATGATCCCCGAGTAGAAATCCACGTTGGGATAGAGGTTCTTTTCGATGAAGAACTCGTCCCTGAGCGCAATCTGTTCCAGCTCCAGCGCCAGTTCGAACAGCGGTCCGTCCTGGCTGGCGCCGAGTTTTTCCAGCAGCCGGTGGCACATCCGGCGGATGATGGTCGCGCGCGGGTCGTAGTTCTTGTAGACCCTGTGCCCGAAGCCCATCAGCCGGAACGGATCCTTGCGATCCTTGGCCCGGTCGACGTACTCGCCGATACGGCTCCGGTTGCCGATCTCCTCCAGCATGTTGATCACCGCCTCGTTGGCGCCGCCATGGGCCGGCCCCCAAAGCGCGGAGATTCCCGCGGAAACGGCCGAGTACGGATTGGTGCCGGAGCTTCCCGCGAAACGCACCGTGGAGGTGCTGCAGTTCTGTTCGTGGTCGGCGTGAAGAATGAACAGCAGGTCGAGGGCCTGCGCAGCGACCGGATCGATGTCGTACGGGGCGGGCGGCACCGAAAAGAACATGTGCAGCAGATTGGTGCAGTAGTTCAGCTCGTTTTTCGGATAGACGAAGGGTTGTCCCAGGGAATGCTTGTAGGCCGCCGCCGCGATCGTCGGTATCTTGGCGATGATGCGGTGCGCGAAGATGTCGCGATGCCTGGCGTTCTGAATGTCCATGCGGTCGTGGTAAAACGCCGACATGCAGGCGACGACACCCGAAACCATCGCCATGGGGTGGGCATCGTAATTGAAGCCGTTGAAGAAACGGAGGAACGACTCGTTGAGCATGGTGTGCGTGGTGATCGCCTTGTCGAACTCCGCCAGTTCATCGGTCTTTGGCAGTTCGCCGTAAAGCAGCAGATACGCCACCTCGATGAAACTCGACTGCGCGGCGAGTTGCTCGATGGGGTAACCGCGGTACTGCAGGACCCCCTGCTCGCCGTCGATGAAGGTAATGGTGCTGGAGCAGGAGGCGGTGGAAGCAAAACCCGGGTCGTAGGTGAAGACGCCCTGGTTTCTGTACAGTTGGGATATCTCGAGAGCTTTCGGTCCGGCGGTACCGGAGCGCTTTCGCAACTCCAACCCCGCGCCGGAACCGGATTCAACCAGACTGTAGCGCCTTTCGCCCATACGTCGCACCTGTTCCCTCGGATTTGTTTGACCGTCCTCGGCCAGAGCGGCCTTGGTCACGGCGTATGCGCCTGGAACGGCGGAGGGCCTTCAAGCGCACCGGAGCCATTTAGTATAGCAGGCTGCGGAGCCGCTGGGGGGCTCGCTTTTTCGTGAATTGGCGTGAACTTTCGCGATCTAGTGTCGCTCGCGCGCAACGGATGAGCGGCTGTAGCGCTTGCGGAACTTGTCTACCCGCCCGCCCGTGTCGACGATCTTTTGCGTGCCGGTGTAGAACGGGTGGCATGCGGAACAGATTTCCACGCGCAGGTCCTTGCCCAGCGTCGACCGGGTCGTAAACTCATTGCCGCAACTGCATGTCACCTTGATTTCGGCATACGCCGGGTGGATGTCGACTTTCATGGTTCGAACGGTCCAGCGGGAGAGGCGCGAGAGGATACTTCTCTGCACACCGGAAGACAAGCGGAATCCGATGTCTGTAATCCGATGTCAGTCGGCCGGCACCCGGTCGCGAAGCGCTTTTTCGATCTGCGCCAATGCCAGCCCGCGGTGGCTCACGCGGTTCTTGACCTCAGCCGGCAACTCCGCCGCGGTGGCGCCCAGCCGTGGGTCGAGAAACACGGGGTCGTATCCGAAACCCGATTCGCCGCTGGGTTCCCGGGCAATGGAGCCGTGCCACTGCCCCGATCCCACCAGCGGCATCGGATCGTCCCGGCTTGCAAGCGCCACGATCACGCAGCAGAAACGTGCCCCGCGCTCGGGGTCGGGCACGTCCTTCATCAACTCGAGCAGTCTGGCGATGTTTGCGCGTGCGCCGCCGCCATCGGCAAAACGGGCCGATCGCACACCCGGGGCGCCGTCCAGGGCGTTCACGGCCAGACCGGAGTCGTCCGCGATCGCCGGAAGCCCGGTCGCGGCGGCGGCATGACGGGCCTTGAGCAAGGCATTTTCCAGAAACGTCCGGCCGGTCTCTTCGGGCGACGCAAGGCCGAATTCACTGCGCGACGCCAGAACAATGCCGGTCGGCTCAAGCAATGCCTCCAGTTCCAGGAATTTACCCCTGTTGCCGCTGGCAAAGACCCAGCGGTCGGCTCGGTTTGTCACCGCTTCAGAACCTCGGACTGCGCCTTGAGCAGTTGGCTCGTCCCTTTCGCGGCCAGATCCAGAAGCCGGTCCAGTTCTCCCCGCCGGAAGGCATGACCCTCCGCCGTTCCCTGCAACTCGATGTATCCGCGTGCGTCATTCATCACCACGTTCATGTCCGTCTCGGCTTCGGAGTCCTCGGGGTAGTCGAGGTCGAGAACCGGCTCGCCCCGGTAGATGCCCACGGACACCGCGGCGACCTGACCGTGAATCGGGTCCCGCTTCAGCTTGCCCGCCGCCCTGAGCCGCTCCACGGCAAGCGCCAGAGCGACGTAGCCGCCGGTGATTGCGGCGGTGCGCGTCCCGCCGTCCGCCTGCAGCACATCGCAGTCCACGGTGATGGTGCGTTCTCCCAGCGCCGAACGGTCGACCACCGCGCGGAGGCTCCGCCCGATCAGCCGCTGGATCTCCACCGTGCGGCCTGCCTGCCTGCCGCGAACGGCTTCCCGAAAGGTTCGGGTATGGGTCGCGCGGGGCAACATGCCGTATTCGGCCGTCACCCATCCTTCATCGCGGCCCTTCAGAAACGGCGGTACGCGTTTTTCGACGCTCGCGGTGACCAGCACCCGGGTGCCGCCGAACTCGGCCAGAACCGATCCCTCGGCGTGGGCCACAAAGTTCGGGACGAACCGCACGGCGCGCATTTCGTCCGGCTCGCGCCCGCTGGGCCTGAGCGGCGGCTCATCCTTCATTTCCGGTCCTCGCATGGGTGGGGCGCATATCCTACCGTAGTGGAAGCACCTCGACGACGCCCCGTTTCGGAACCGCCGACTCAGACGCCAACGCTACGCCGTTCGGGTTAGACTTGCGCACTTCCGCGCCGCGGCCTGCGCGCCGCGGATCAGTCCGGAACGGCGCAGTCGAGTTTCACCATGGCAAACAGCATGACCGGTTTCGCCCGATCCCATGCCCTGGCCGCGCCGTTCCGGCTGGTATGGGAAGTGCGCAGCGTCAATCACCGGTTCCTGGAGATCGCGGTGCGCCTGCCTGCCGAACTGCGCTCGCTGGAATCCGCCTGCCGCGGCCAGGTCCAATCCGCGCTGGCACGCGGCAAGGTCGATTGCACCCTGACCGTCAGCCGTGACCGGGACCGGCAAGGCGGCGTCGAATTGCGGGAGAACGTGGTCGAGGACCTGCTGTCGCTGCAGGAGCGCGTGCGTGAAATGGTTCCCGATGCGGACTCGCTGTCCGTGGGCGAGGTGCTTCGCTGGCCGGGGGCGGTGCAGGAAGCGACTTACGAATCCGCAGCCGTGGAATCCACGGTGGCCGCCGCGCTGGACGATGCGCTGAAGTCCCTTGTCGAGGCAAGAAACCGGGAAGGCCGGCGCCTGGCGGCCGCGGTTCTGGAGCGGTGCCGGGGCATGAAGGCACTCATCGCCGAAATGCGGCCCCGAATCGGCCAGGCGGAACAGCGCTATCGGAGCAGGCTCCGGCAGCGGCTCGAACGGCTCGCCGTGGATGCCGACCCGCAGCGGCTGGAGCAGGAGTTGGCGCAACTGGCGCAGCGCCTGGATATCTCCGAGGAATTTGATCGCCTCAACAGCCATATCGTCGAGGTGGAAGCGGTCCTGTCCCGGGACGAACCCATGGGACGGCGGCTGGACTTCCTGGTCCAGGAACTCAATCGCGAAGCCAATACCCTGTCCTCCAAGTCGCAGGACACCGAACTCACCCGCGGCGCGGTCGAACTCAAGGTCCTGGTCGGGCAGGTGCGCGAACAGGTCCAGAACCTGGAATGACGGGATGCCGGCGAACCGACGCGGTGGACTGATCGTGATCTCCGCCCCCTCGGGCGCGGGCAAGACCACTCTCGTGCACAAGGCACTGAATTCACGCGACGATCTCGCCTTCTCCATCTCCTATACCACGCGGCCACGACGCGAAAAGGAAAGGGACGGAGTTGACTATCGCTTCGTAACCGAGAGGGAATTCCAGGACATGATATCCGGGGACAGGTTCCTGGAATGGGCAGAGGTTTTCGACCGCCGGTATGGCACCGGCCGGGACTCCGTGGATGCCTTGCGCACCGAGGGCAAGACCGTATTGCTTGAGATCGACTGGCAGGGCGCCGATCAGATCAGGGCCCGCGAACCCTCCGCCGTCAGCGTGTTCATCCTGCCCCCCAGCCGCGCGGAACTGGAGCGGCGGTTGCGGGGCCGCGGCACGGACTCCAAGGAGAACATCGGCCGGCGCCTTCGCGACGCCCTGACCGACATGGCTCAGTGGAAAAACTTCGACTACGTCCTGGTCAACGAAAACGTCGCCACCGCCCTGGAGGAATTCATGTCGATCCTGGACGGCCGCGGCGACGCCCACCACGTGGATTCCCCATCCGTGCGGCGCAGAGCCGAACAAGTCCTGACCGAAAACGCCTGATCCCGCTCCTCAATCCTGCGACCGAGGATGCCTATGGACAGGGCCTGAGCGCGTCGTGTGCGCGGCGCGGGGCCACGGACGGCCAGGAGCGCCGCGCGCCGATCCGGGCCCGCCATGGATGGCGGGCGAAGCAAAGCGCTCAGGCCCTGTCCATAGGCATCCGCCCCTCCGGACTCAAGATTCCTCCATATTGACGCCGGTAGCCGCTATGTGCCCGTTGCAGTAAACTTGACCCCACGGTTTGGAAGTGGATTTGTTCCCTGGAGGGATGTGCCGTGGCCCGGATCACCGTAGAGGACTGCACAGACAACGTATCGAACCTGTTCCAGCTCGTGCTGGTGGCCGCCAAGCGCGCGCGGCAACTGGCCAACGGCGCCGAGCCCCTGGTGCCCTGGGAGAACGACAAGCCCACGGTGGTCGCGTTGCGGGAGGTCGCCGAGGGCTATGTCACCGAGTCAATTCTGGAAGAGCGTGAACGCTCGCCGGATGAACCGGCCGATGGGGAACAGGCGCCCGCCACGCTGCCTGGAGACCTGTTCCTGCCCGGCCCGTTTTTCTCGGCGAGCAAAGAATGAGGTCACCGCCTGCTGCGAGAAGCGGGAGCTCGCATGGACTATTCGGCCGCAATCAGAGAACGTCTGCCGTCGCTGTGGCGGGCGGACGGCCTCGGCGAGCTCATGGGGAAGCTCGAGAGCTATCTCCCCGAATCCGAACTGCCCGGCATCCTTGACGCCTACGAAGCCGCCTCCTCGGCTCACGACGGACAACAGCGGCTCAGCGGCGACGACTACATAAGTCACCCGATCGCCGTCGCCCGCATCCTCGCGGACCTGCACCTGGACCCCGGCTCCATCAAGGCCGCGCTGCTGCACGACGTGCTCGAGGATACGCCCTGCACGCTGGACGATATCAACGGGCGATTCGGCGAGGATGTGGCGTTGCTGGTGGACGGCGTCAGCAAGCTGGACAAGCTGCGTTTCGACAGCGCGGTGGAGGCCCAGGCCGAATCCTTCCGCAAGATGCTCCTGGCCATGGTGCAGGATCTGAGGGTCATCCTGGTCAAGCTGGCCGACCGAACCCACAACATGCGCACCATCGAGCACCTGCCCGCGCCAAAGCGACGCCGAATCGCCAAGGAGACGCTGGAGATTTACGCCCCGATCGCCAACCGCCTGGGCATGTACAGCCTGAAGGTGGAGCTGGAAGACCTGGGATTCAGGGCTTTCACGCCGTTTCGGTATCGGGTTCTGGATCGCGCCCTTCGCCGTTCCAAAGGCAGCCAGCGGCAGTTTCTGCGAAGGATCGTCTCCAACCTGAAAAAGCGGATCGCCGAACGCGGTATCGAAGCGCGCCTCGTCGCGCGGGAAAAACGGCTCTACAGCATCTACTCCAAGATGCGCCGCAAACACATTCCCCTGTCCGAAATCGTGGATGTGTTCGGCGTGAGGATCGTCGTCGCCGACATCGATACCTGCTACCGGATGCTCGGGCTGGTCCACGAGCTCCACAAGCCCATGCCGGGCCGCTTCAAGGACTACATATCCATCCCCCGGGTCAACGGTTACCAGTCGCTGCACACCACCCTGTTCGGCCCCAGGAGCATGCCGCTGGAGGTGCAGATCAGGACCGAGGGGATGGATGAGGTCGCCGAGCAGGGCATCGCGGCGCATTGGCAATACAAGGCCGTGGACAAGCTCACGCACGGCGCGGAGGCCAGGGCCCGGGAGTGGCTGCAGAACCTCATGGAGATGCAGCAGGCCTCCAATTCGGAGGAGTTCCTGGAAACCGTCAAGGCCGACCTGTTCCCCGACAAGGTGTACGTGTTCACGCCCAAGGGCGACATCATGCGGCTGCCCCGGGGCGCCACCGCCGTGGATTTCGCCTATGCCGTGCACACCGACATCGGGAATCGATGCAAGGCCGCCAAGATCGCCCGCCGCGAAGTGCCGCTGAACACCACGCTCAACAACGGCGATACGGTGGAGATCGTCACCGCCCGTTCGGCGCGCCCGAATCCCAACTGGGTCAACTTCGTCACCACCGGCAAGGCCCGCAACGCCATTCGCGCGTACCTGAAGAACCTGCGGCGCGAGGAAGCGCGGGAACTGGGCAAGCGACTCCTCAGCCAGGCGCTCAGACCGTACGCCCTGAACCTTCGCCGCCTGCGAAAGGCCCAGAGAGGGCGCCTGATCGAGGAACTCGGCATATCCGCCATGGACGAGGTGTACGAACAGGTCGGGCTGGGCGAGCGTCTTGCGCCGGTGGTGGCCGGCATGCTGGCCCAGCAACTGGGCGAAGAAGGCGACGCCGGAGTGGAGAAGAAACCGCTCGAAATCGCCGGCACCGAGGGACTGCTGGTGACGTACGCGGGCTGCTGTCACCCGATACCGGGCGACGGCATCGTCGGCTACATGTCCAGCGGGCGAGGCGTGATCATCCATCGCGACAAGTGCCACAACGTCGCGAAGTTCCGCGAGCAGCCCGCCAAGTGGATTCCGGTGGACTGGCGCCAGGGCATTTCGGGGGAGTTCCAGTCCGAAATTCGCGTCCGGACCCTGAACCGGGTCGGCCTGCTGGCCGATGTGGCGGGCAGAATCTCGGCAACGTTCAGCAATATTCGGCACGTCAGCGTCGAGTCCGTCGATGACGAGTCCATGCTGCTGTTCAGGCTGAACGTGCGCGACCGCCGTCACCTGGCCCAGGTCATGCGCAGCATCCGCACGAATCCGGAAGTGGTCCGCGTCTCCCGAACCCCGGCCTGACCCCATGGCATTCGAAACCATCCACACCGCAACCGCCCCGGCCGCCATCGGAACGTACAGTCAGGCCGTTCGCGCGGGAGATACGGTCTACCTCTCCGGCCAGATCCCCCTGGACCCCGAAACCATGGAGCTGGCGGCAGGCGGTATCGACGCGCAGATCCGCCAGGTCTTCGACAACCTCGCTGCCGTGGCGCAGGCGGCCGGCGGCGGGCTCGGCGATATCGTCAAGCTCACTGTCTATCTCGAGGATCTCGGGCACTTCCCCCGGGTCAACGAGATCATGGCGCAGTATTTCCGGAAGCCCTACCCTGCCCGCGCCGCCATCGGCGTGGCGGCGCTGCCGAAGGCGGCAGCGGTCGAGATGGACGCGATTCTGGTTGTCTGACCGCACCGATAGCCGCGGTTCCGCTCTGGCAAGACCGGTCGGCGCGCTCCGGGGCGTGGGCCCGCGACTCGCCGAACGGTTGTCGCGCATCGGGGTGGAACGAATCGCGGACCTGCTCTGCCTGCTGCCGCTGCGTTACGAGGATCGAACCCGGATCAGGCCCCTGGGCGGACTGATGCCCGGCGAGAAGGTCCTCATCGAGGGCGAACTGGAACTCGCGGAGGTGGCTTACCGGCGCCGCCGTTCCCTCCTGTGCCGGGTTGCCGACGGCACCGGCGCGATCACCTTGCGTTTCTTCCACTTCAACCGCGTTCAGCAACAGCAACTGGTGCGCGGCGCGCAGGTGCGCTGTTTCGGAGAGGTCCGCAACGGGCCGACTGGCCTGGAAATGATTCATCCCGAGTACCGCGTCATCGGCGCCGAGCCGGAACCCCCGGGCACCGCCCTGACCCCCATCTATCCGACCACCGAAGGGCTGCACCAGCAGCGCCTGCGCCGATTCATCCAGCAGGCCATGGCGGTGATGGAGAAGACCGACACCGCCGACTACCTGCACGGCCGGCTGCCGGAGGGCTACCCGGAATTCGCCGAGTCGATCCGATTCCTGCACGGCCCGCCCCAGGGCGCCGACATCGAGCCGTTGCTGGCCGGCGCGCATCCCTGCCAGATGCGGCTCGCCCTGGAAGAGCTGGTGGCGCACCGGCTGAGCCTGCAGCGGCTCAACCTGGGGCGCCGGCGCGAGCACGCGGTCATGCTGAAGGATGAGCGCCGATTGATTGCGGCGTTCAGATCGCAGTTGCCGTTTCGACTGACACGGGCCCAGCAGGGGGCGCTGAGCGAGATTCTGGCGGATCTCGAAACCGCCTCGCCCATGCACCGACTGCTGCAGGGAGATGTGGGATCCGGAAAAACCGTCGTTGCCGCCGCAGCGGCCCTTGCGGCAGCTTCGGCGGCCTATCAGACGGCCGTGATGGTGCCGACCGAGCTGCTGGCGGAACAGCAACACAAGACGATCGCCGGCTGGCTGAGTCCCCTGGAAATCCAGGTCCGCCTGCTCACCGGCTCGGTCACGGGTTCCACCCGCAAGCAGGTTCTCGAAGAGATCGCATCAGGCCACGCCCAGGTCGTCGTCGGCACCCATGCCCTGTTCCAGCAGGGCGTCCGGTTCGCGAGGCTTGCGCTGATCGTCGTCGACGAGCAGCATCGTTTCGGGGTCAATCAGCGCCTGGAACTTAAGCAGAAAGGCCGGAAGGGCCTGCTTTCGCCTCACCAGCTTGTGATGACGGCGACACCGATCCCGCGGACCCTGACAATGACCGCCTACGCCGACCTGGACTGCTCGATCATCGACGAGTTGCCGCCGGGACGCCAACCCGTTGGTACTGCCGTGATGCCGCAAAGCCGCCGCGCCGAACTGGTGCAGCGCGTTCGCGCCCACTGCGGCGGCGGGCGTCAGGCCTACTGGGTCTGTCCGCTCATCGAGGAGTCGGAGAATCTCGATTACCAGGCCGCCGGCGAAGTCGGCCGGGAACTGGCGGACGCCCTCCCGGATCTGAACGTGGGCCTGGTCCACGGAAAGATGTCGGCCAGCGAGAAGGATCGCGTCATGCGCGAATTCAATTCGGGCGGGTTGCACGTCCTTGTGGCAACCACCGTGGTGGAGGTCGGCGTGGATGTTCCCAACGCGAGCCTCATGGTGATCGAGAACGCGGAGCGCATGGGGCTCTCCCAACTGCACCAATTGCGAGGCCGGGTTGGCCGCGGACGCGACGCTTCGCACTGCATACTGCTCTACAAGCCGCCGCTCACCGAAGTGGCCGAGACGCGTCTGCGCGTGCTGCGCTCCACCAACGACGGCTTTGCGATCGCGCAAAAGGATCTCGAGTTGAGGGGGCCGGGCGAGGTCCTGGGTACGCGACAGACCGGACTCATGCAGCTCAGGGTGGCGGACATCGTCAGGGACGCCGACCTGCTGCCGGACGTCATCCGCATCTCGGATGAACTGCTGACGCAATATCCCCAGCGGGTCGATCCGTTGATCGAGCGCTGGACACGCGGCGGCTCGGAGTACGCGAAGGTATGAACGTGTTGAACCGCCTCGGAGCCTATGCCCGGCTGGTCCGGCTGCATCAGCCGGTGGGTATCTGGCTGCTGCTGTGGCCGACGCTCTGGGCGCTCTGGATCGCCGGCGAGGGACGTCCAGACCAGCGTGTCTTCATCGTCTTCGTACTCGGCACCGTGGTGCTGCGTTCCGCAGGCTGCATCATCAACGACTACGCCGACCGCAAGATCGACGCCCACGTCTGGCGGACAAGGGACCGGCCATTGGCCACGGGAGAGGTCTCGGTTCCCGAAGCCCTGACTCTATTTGTCGCCCTGATGCTCGTGGGACTGGCCCTGGTACTGACCCTGAACCGGCTGACGGTGATGCTGGCGGTGATCGGCGCGTTCATCACCATTCTCTATCCGTTCACAAAGCGGTTCATCTCCTTTCCGCAGTTGGTGCTCGGAGTCGCGTTCTCCTGGGGGGTCCCCATGGCGTTTGCGGCCCAGCTTGGCACCGTGCCGCCGGTCGGCTGGGCCCTGTTCGCCATGACCATCGCCTGGGGCGTGATCTACGACACCGAATACGCCATGGCGGACCGGGTCGACGACCTCAAGATCGGCGTCAGATCCGTGGCCATCCTGCTCGGCGACATGGACCGGCTGTTCGTCGGGGCCATGCAGGGACTGTTTGTCGCCGCGCTGGTCCTGATCGGCCAGAGCGTGGGCCGGGGCGCCTGGTTTTTCGTGGGCACCGCCATCGCCGCGCTGATCTTCGCTTACCAGCAGTTTCTCATCCGGGACAGGGATTCCGCGCGCTGCTTCACGGCCTTCCGCAACAACGCAATTTTCGGGGCCTACGTATTTGCCGCAATCGCGCTGGACTACCACTTCGAGGCTTGGCGGCCATGCTGACGACCGGGTCGTGGAAGTCGACCCGGAGTTCCTGGCCCGATACGTGGGTACCTGCAAAGGCTACTGGCTGAGTTCCTGGACCACGGTCGAAGTCACGCTGGAAGACGGCGCCCTGTTCCTGTTGAGAACGCCGCCCTATGCGCGAAATGCCGCCAGCGGGAGCGAGAAGTCACGGCTCGTAGCCCTGTCCGACACTGCGTTCGAATGCCTCTGCGGCCTCGGATTCATCTTCACGGCCGAGGAAGGGCAGATGGCAACCGAAGTCGCGGAAGTCCACGTTTCCGGCGCGTGGCCCTTCATCCGCGTGCCTTGACAAACTTCCGTCGATTGAGACTGCCGGACCAGCCGCTACCCGGGTTATCGACCCGAATAGATCGCACCGCCCCTTTCGTTCGGTATCTTGCGGTGCCGTCCTACGACCTCGGACGGTCGTCGGTCTTGTTTCGATTCGGAGGGTGGTTTCGAAGGTACGTCCCGTAAGCGAACAGTGCCAATGGCAACCCGACCATTGATATTATCGCGATGACATCGACACTCATGAACCTTCCTCCCCGGATTCAGTGACAACAAAATAGGCCATGAAGGCGCCTGCGTAGACAGCGAACAATCCCAGCGGATTGTCCGTGAGCAGATCAGCCAAACCGCCACCGACGATAAAGCCCACGGATATGTTGCTGAGCCAATTTGCGAAGCGCTGTTCAGCCAGTCTGCGGGCTTGTCCGGTTTTCAGCATTCCTTTTCCTCATGGCGGTTTACGTTCAATTGGGCCATGCACTCACGGAGCGAGTCGAATTCCTGGCTGGTTTGCTCGCGGAGCGCGGCAAGTTCCCGACCGAACTCATCGCGAAATGCGATGAGTTCGCGGTGTGTTTCGACCGTGGATCGCTGGCCGCTCAGAATCAGGCCCGCCAAACCGATCGCGACGCCAATGATCGTGCCGATAATTGTGTATGTCTCCATCGTCATGGCTTGGTATCAGTCTATGCCGCCTTCCGCTCCACGATCCGCCAAATGGTGATGGGCAAACGTTAGCATACCGCCATCCGTGGCCGATACGTTCCAATCCGGGCATTGTGGCGAGTTTCTCCCTGCCCGCCCGCTCGTATTTCCCGAGCGGCGCGCAAGGAATCTTGCGCCTTGCACTTGACCGGAACTCGATATGGCCACCGCCAAGTTCGCTACGGATCGACCGGCGATGTCCCGGACGGCCCTTCCCCGATGACCTGAATGACCACGGGGCTGGGCTAGCCATATCGAGCCCCTGAGGGCACCCGACTGAGGCCCATTGTCGAAATTGGATCCCAGGCTGTCAACACTAGGTGGGACGGATAGGTGGGACGGATATTGCCAGTAGGCTATCTGGGCTATACCATCGACTTCCCGCGCATTGTGCGCTGCTCTTTCCAACGCGGGATCAAGCAAAGTGCGCTGGTAGCCGCGAGCGGAATTTCGCTTGCTACATTTCCCTTGGCGATCCCGTCAACGGCCCGCTCGGTCGCGCCATCCCCGTGCGCTACGGGAGCGTCGCGGCCCGTGTACTCGAATCGGCAGCGTCCACGATGGAGGATGATATGACATTGAGGATTGGTGGTCGGCACATTGGCGATGGCAGGGTTCAGTCTCTCTCACTGCGGCCCGTGGTCGGCGCTTTTGAACTGATCTTTCACCTCCATCTCTCCGTCCAGCCCGGCGAAGGTGAACTACCGCGCGCATCCATTCTGGGCGCCGGTGTCGTTGCGAAGCCGAGCCGAGGCGACCCCCGGCGGCTGGGATTTGCCCGGCGCGAGCAACCGATCGAGGTCGAATGCCGACCGCACATGTCTACAAGTACGCCCAACATCCACATTTCTCTGCAGCCTGGCCAAGTCGCGGCGCTGGAAGAGTTGCGCGCCGCGGGCGACCTGACCTTGGATCTCTCGCTTTGGGGCAACGCTGTGGACCATCAAGGCGAAAGCCACTTCCACGGTGAGTGCAGCATTCGCGTTCCCCGCTCCGAGTGGTTACAAAAACTTCGCGATGCGCGCGCCCGCAACGTCATGCTGCTCGAAGTGCCGCTTCCGCTTGACGGCGTGACCGATCACTGGGAAGAGGTCGCCTCCAACCTCCAACGAGCAGAGGAGTATTACCGAAACGGCGACTACCGCGGCTGCATTTCTTCTTGCCGTATCGCGATAGACGAGCTTGGGAAGCTTCGCGACATGAATTGGACCAGCGCCCTGGACCGCCTTGCAACAGACCGAAGGAAAGACATGAATAAGTCACAGCGCGAGGAAGCCATGTTCGCCGTCTTGCGGCACTACACCCATATGGCCCACCACGCGACGGGCGATGGCGGGGCAAACGACTACACGCGTGCCGAAGCGCGGTTCGTCTTGTGCGTGACGGCAGCAGCTACAGCGCACACGTGTACCTGAACGTCCCCGGGTCGCCTGGAAGCTCTTTTGTGCGGGCTTCGCTGAAGAGATGGTTCTCTAACGATACGCGGCCATCTCGGCAGAGGTTGTACTCAACTCTGACTCATAACGGCGGAGTGCTGACGCCATCCTTCATGTTGTCCGGCATAAGCGTCTCGTTCACCAGCCAAGCGAGCCGAATACTGGACCCGACCTCTCCACCGCAATTCAAATCAGGCCACATTTGCCTGCAACCACAGTGTGCCGTATTCGAAACTGCCTATTCGGTCGTTTGGTTCGAGCGACTCATGATGAAGTGGTGTATCTGATCAAGGCATAGGATCACCTGCAGTGCTCGTATTCTCGTGTACTTGTCGGCGGTCGCGACGCCATGGGCTGCTGAATGGCGCGAAAGCTCGACCGTACCGTCCCCAAGATCGAAGGCTTGGAACAAGAAGCTGTCTAGATAGTCATGGAAAAGCCCGGGGAACGCCAAGCTGCCCGAGCTAGAAAACGTCTCCTTACCAAGATCGGACACGTATTCCATCAGTTCCCTGGTCGTCGGCTTCCTGCCGAAGTTGCCGTGAAAGTGCAGCGTGACAATGCCTTCAGCTTCACCAACGAGGTTCTTGATGCAGTTGATTACGTGTTCGTCGCTGCCTTCCTTGTAGGCGTTTAATCCCGCAGCGATGATCTCCCTCTTGTCGCGGAATGCGGGGTTGGCCCACCAACCTTCCGCAAAGCGGTCTATCCGCTCGGGGGTAAACGCTTGGATGATGTGTTCCTCGGCGGCATCCAGTTCGGAGGTCTGGCAAATCCCGTGACGAAGCTGACGGAATTCGTCGGTAGAGAACTGGATAAACGGGAACCATCCACGGTCGAGCAGTCGCTCCGGGTTTGCGCTATCCGCGAAGAATGCGTACACGTCGTGGAAGTGCATGGCACGGTAGCACTGTCCGAGGATCTTCCACAGTTCCATGGTGGCCATCTCCCCCGAGAAGTCGAAATACAACCCGAAACTCCACCCTACCCGGAACAGCCAGACGATCTTGTCGCCGTCTCTTATGTCAACTTCGAAGACATTATCCTTGAATCCAACACCCTCAATGTCCAGTATCTGGTCTTCAAAGACGAACCTATGGGCCTGAATCGCAACCTTCGGGCGTATTTTCAACACCAATGGAAACTCTTGGTGTATACGGGCCTCGTTGTTTCGGATCACTATAAGCAAGTGGTTCGGCAATGACACCGAAGTGGGGAACTGGCCGAGAATTTGCCTGAAGTAATGGCGGTGATCGTCGTCGTAGGACGAGAAGAACGCCCTTTGGAGCACCTTTACCGTCTCACCCTTTCGGGCCGCGTTTAGCGACAATCCCACAGGCTCGGCGATTTGGTGAATCTCCGGCTCGTATCGGGCCCTGACGGCCTCCAGATCGTTATTCATGCCTGAGTGCTTTCCTAGGTGATTGCCGGGTAGCCCCGACATGAATTGACTGTTCGTTCGGTAAATGGCCTTGCCTTAGTTTCTGGGCGATATCCGCTGTCGTATGCTCGGTTTGCATGATGAGTTTTTCTCTGCTCTTGGCCTATACAAGGTTATTCGGTAACAACCACTTTATGGCATCAAGCGCACCGCCTACTGTTGGATCGAGCGGATACCTGTCCCGCGGTTTCAACAAGTTTATGTAAGCAGACGGGCTTTGCTGGAACTGATCGCCATCTCTATCTCTCAGGAAAGTCTTGTAACAGTACCCGTTGGTCACTGTTACTGCCTTACAGTCTGGAAACCTCTCCGCATACATCATCGCTTGGTCTCGTGCATAGTCCAACCCAGACTCGAATCCCTTTGTCTCAATTATGGCGACACATTCATTATTGTCACGTCCATAGCAATTTCTGAAACAAGCAATATCTACTTTTTTGCGGGCGCGTGGAAGTTCAATTTTGATTTGTTGTTCCGACCAACCCAAAGCAAGAAGTAGTGGGACAACCAAGAAGGTCCTTGTTTCGTGTTCTCGAATATCCTTCCAAGGGCAATGCCGATAATAGTAATTGGCCAATAAACGGATTTTAGAAATGGTGTTTGTCAAGTCATCAGCCGATGATGGTCTCAATCCCTCCTTAATCAAAAACCTCAAGAGCTGGTCGTTATCCACAGCCATTGTTTCGGGTGGTTCGGAAGAAATGGGAACGGATGTTCCATGCTCCAATATTTTGTCAGCTTTGGCTCTAAGTTCACGCTTTTTTAGTCTCGTTATTGTAGTTCTAGTAAGTCCATTTACCAGAGTCGGACGATCTAGTTTCTTCCAGTCAACATAGCAATAGGCTCTTAGATTCCAACCATCGATATCCCTTAACCACATTTTGTCGTCAAGTCCAAAATGATCGCCGTTCCTTTCTACGACTGTTCCAGCAGCTCGCACTTGCTGATTACCCTGCTTCAGAACGACTATGTCACCGGCATTTACTTCCTGCATTCTTGTTTCGTTTCCTTCACCTCCTACAGCTGCTATGCCGAAATCCAAGAAGAGTTTCGAGTATTCTCGGCCTTTTGATCCTGCTGCAATTTGCCAATACATTTCTTTTCCTTTCTTGTGATCGTTCCGGGGCGTAACACGGGTCCAAGATAGTGGATGCTGGAGGCGTATTGAACGGGCCTTCGGTTCAACAAACCCCGATCACTCCGTATACTGCCTCTCCCGCACCCGCAAAAAAATCTCCCGAGCCAAATGCCCATGCGCCGCCGAACGAAATTCAGCGTCCGTCATCACCCTGGAGAATATCTCGTCGTTGCCCTCCATTCGCGCGATGAACAGATCGTCCAGCATGCGATCCAGGTACGAGGCGAAGTCGGTGAAGTTGTTGGCGCGGGCCACCTCCGCGATGTTTTCGTCGTTTTCCGCCGAAGCGCGTATCTGGTCGAAGAAAAGCTGATCCGCCCCGGTGAAGTCCGTGCCGAAGCGCTCGTTGAGGCGCTCGACCAAGCTCGATAGCGCCACCTCCTGGTCCTTGACGCCCGCCGTGCCGACGTCGGTCGGCCCCTTCAGCGGATCGGTCTCGCCCTCCGACAGGTCGATGGAGCCTTCGGCCATCTGTTGAAGCCGGAAGAACCTCAACGCCACCTCGTCGTCCAGCGCGAAGGACTGGCCGCCGCCCGGCGGCGGGAGCTTCCGCAGAAGATTCCTCACGAAGGCGTAGAGCCGTTCAAGGTCGCTGTCCTGAAAGGGAATGATCTGCGACAGGAAGGCGTAGAGGTTTCGATAGGCCGTCAACTGGCCGCGGAACTTCTCCCGCTCCTCCTCCTCGAGATCCAGGAATCCCCGGACAACCGCATCCAGAATGGAGTTCATCGCGCGATGGTCGGCCGCGGAGTGCTCGCGCCTGCCGCGATACCAGACTTCGGCGAAGGCGGTCACATCGGCGGGCGTGAAAACCGCCCATTCGAGCAGATGGTGCTGCAGCTCCGCCAAGCGATGCGGATCGGCGTTCTCGCCCACCGGGGTCGATTCATAGTAGGGCTTGAACGCCTTGTGGATATCGCCCTCCCCGTTGACGAAATCGAGGACGAAGGTGCGGGATTTGCCGGGCGCGACGCGGTTGAGCCTCGAGAGGGTCTGAACCGCCTGGACGCCGGCCAGGCGCTTCACCACGTACATCGTCTGCAACAGGGGCTGGTCGAAGCCGGTCTGGTATTTCTCCGCGACCAGGAGGACGCGGTAATCGCCGCGTTCGAAAGCCTCCGGCAGTTCGCGCTCGGAAAGACCTTCGTTCATCGAGACTTCGGTGTAGGACGAGCCGGGGACTTCCGGGTCTTCCACTGTCCCCGAGAAGGCCACCAGAGAACGGATGCCGGTGTAGCCCCGGTCCTTTATGTGGCGGTCGAAGGCGAGCTTGTATTTCACGGCGGCAAGGCGGGAGCCGGTCACGACCATCGCCTTGGCGCGCCCGCCAACCTCGCGCATCACGTGGAGGCGGAAGTGCTCCACGATGACGGCGACGACCTGCTCGATGTTGACCGGATGAAGCTCCAGGTAGCGCGTGAGCGCCTTCGCGGCTTTCCTGCGCGGCACTTCGGGATCGTCCTCGACCTGCTTGATCAGGCCGAAGAAGCGTTTGTAGGTGGTGTAGTTCTGAAGCACGTCCATGACGAAGCCTTCCTCGATGGCCTGCCGCATGGAGTACTCGTGGAAGGGCGGCGCGCCGGACGGGCCCGGCTCGTCGAACAGGGCCTTGGTCTTGAACTTCGGCGTGGCCGTGAAGGCGAAGAAGCTGAGGTTGGGCTGCCGGGCGCGTCGCAGCGCGTCGCGCAGCACCGCCGCTTTCGCCGCGTCGGAAAGGTCGTCGTCCTCCTCGTCGGAGAGCTGGGCCGCGATGGCCGCTTCGATCCCCTCCTTGTTCAACATGCCCCTGAGGGCGGTCGCGGTCTCGCCGCTCTGCGACGAGTGCGCCTCATCGACAATGACGGCAAAGCGTTTGCCCGCCGTGTCGATGGTCACGCCGGCGCCCTTCTCCTCGAGGGCCGACAGCGCCTGCGAGATGAAGGGGAACTTCTGGATCGTGGTGATGACGATGGGCGTGCCCTGCGACAACGCCCGTGCGAGCTGCCGGGTGTCCTCGTCGATCTTCTCGACCACGCCGGTCTTGTGCTCGATCTGATAAACCGTCGCCTGCAACTGCTGGTCGAGCACGCGCCGGTCGGTCACGACGACGACGGAGTGGAACACCTTGTTGTCGTTCCCATCGTGGAGGCTCGCGAGCCGGTGGGCGAGCCAGGCGATCGAGTTCGACTTGCCCGAACCGGCTGAGTGCTGGACCAGGTAGTTCCGGCCCGCGCCGTTGGCCTTGGCGTGCGCAACGAGTTTCCAGACGGCGTCAAGCTGGTGGTAGCGCGGAAAGATCATCGTCTCCTTCCGCACGGTGCGCACGCCCTTGCCGGTGTCGGCCCGCGTCTCCTTCACTTCGAGGTGCATGAAGCGCTGCAGGATCTCCAGGAGGCTGTCGGCCCGCAGCACTTCGTCCCACAGGTAATGGGTCTTCCAGTTCCCTTCGACCGGTGGGTTGCCCGCCCCGTGTCCATCGCCCCGGTTGAAGGGCAGGAAGCGGGTTTCCCCTCCCCTGAGCCGGGTCGTCATCCACACCTCGTCCGGGTCCGCGGCGAAGTGGACCAGGGCGCGCTTCTTGAATGAAAACAACAGGTCGCGCCCGTCCCTGTCTTTCCGGTACTGGCGAATCGCGTCGGCGACGCGCTGCCCGGTCAGCGGGTTCTTGAGTTCGGCGGTGACCACAGGGACGCCGTTGACCGCAAGCGTCACGTCGATGACGCAGCGGCGGTTCTTGCCGTCCGCCCGCTTCATGGCCGAGGTGAAGGCGACCTGCCGGGTGATCGTCAGCCGGTTGCTCGCGTAGTTCGCGGCGGCCTCGGGATTCATGGTCGTGTTGGGCCGGAACCAGGCCATGCGGAACAACTTGCCGTAGCATTTGAACCCGTGGCGCAGGACATGGAGCACGCCCTTGAGTTCCAACTCCTTCGACAGGCCGTCCAGTACGGTCGCGGCGGTCTTCGGCCCGAGAAGCGCCTCCAGCGCCTGCCATTTCGCGGGCTGGCTGTCCGTCAGGAAGCCGGAAACATCGTTGGGGAAGAGGGCCAGCGTTTCGTCGTAAGCGCTGGGGTTCCGCGTCGCATACCCGCCCGAGCCGATCAGCCCGGCTTCGATCTCCGTCTCGAAATCACGTTCGGTATGTTTCGGCACTGCGTTTCCCGTTCATGAAATTTGCGTCGCCCGCCCCAAGCCCCTATACTTCCGGCAGCGACTAGAGGGCCGTTCCAACAAGCGGCTTAACCCCTGCGGGCTAGTCGTTCCGAATCTCAAGGCCAGTGCCGCACTTCCACAACGGCACTGGCCTGCGTATTTTCCCATTTCTCGAACACCCGAGAATCGCGCCACTTCTCAGCGGCGGCAGCTTGCGCCCCCTGAATGCGCCCTCACCGCGAATCATCTCTTTCCCGTGGAATTCATTCTCGGCGACCAACGAACTGCCGCCGAAAAAGTTGGACTGAATCTGCTCGAGCGTGCTGTCCAGCTCAAGCACCTTGGCCTCCGGCACCAGGATGCCGCCGATGGTGAAGAACGGGTTTTCCTTGCTGTATTTGTTTTCGTCGAAGTAGATGAGATGCATGGACAGTGGTCCCTAGCGCAGTTCGGCGATCTGGCCGGTGACGGCGGCGGTGATGAGGGCGGAGCGGTACTCCGCAAGCCGTTTAATCGAACCGGATACTTTACTCTCGACATGCTGGGCATGCTGGTCCCAAGTTTCGCAGGTTGCCGCGATGTCACGTGCCTCGGAGTTGGGTGGGACTGGGACATGGATCGACTTCAGTTGCTGACTGTCGATTCCGCTGATGGTGACTCTCTTCGTCACAGACAATACGGATGCGCGTCCGATGTGCGACTGGAAAAAGAAGGACAGGTAATGTGAATGATCTTCCGGATTCTGGGGTCTGATTCGGATCATCGAGCTTTCGAATATGTGTGGCTCCCGAAGTCCGGACACCAGTACGGACTTACCCGAGCCTTCAAAGACGATTGACCGTCTGGCTATGAGAAAGTCGCCGTTCATTAGGCCCCACTTGTTGATTTCATCGTTCGAGGCGTCTACGCAATCCTCCGTGCCCCCATCAAATACAGAAGAGCGGAACGCCTCGCCCATCTGAACGAAAGGTATTCCCTCTTGATCGAAAGCTTCCTTTTGCTTGTAGAGACCATTGAGCGTTCCGCCGTTGAGCAAGAACCGCAGTCGCTTAACCTCCCAATGCTCCGGGATATCGCCGAGCCACTCGATGCCTGAGGGTTTCATCGGGGCGTCGGGATCGATGCCCTTGGTGACGGCGCGAGTGATGAGCGCTTGGCGTTTCTCTGCCAAGCGGACGAGAAGTTTCCGCTTCTTCTCGATCAGCCCGTCGATCCGCGCCGTCTTCTCGTCCAGAAACCGCGCAATCTGCCGCTGCCTGTCGGGCGGCGGAATCGCGATGTAGGAGTTCTTCATCGAATATTGGCCAAGCCCGTATCGAGTAACTCCGTTTGCTGCGAGCTTGAATTGGTCGTTGAGCGGTTCGGCGCGGCAGAGCCACGCAAGGAACGCTCCGTCCAGCTCTGGACCTGGATCGAATACCGAAAGGTGGTATCCACAAAGAACATCCGGCATGTTTTCGGCGACCAGGGCGGGGACACCGATATCATCCCACTCTTCGCTATCCTTTGTGATGATGACCTGACCGCGATTGAGCTTGAAACGCTCCACTTCCGCTTCGTCCGCCGATCCCTCCATGAAGTGCAGGTCGGGCGTTATGCGGTCATTGTAGTAGACGTCAGTGTAGTTGCAGAGCCGAACCGGTTTTTCATCCTCGGAGATAATCTTGTCGACGTTGCTGTTTCGGACACTGGCAAAGAACTTCAGCTTCTCCAACTTCCAACCCGGCGGAAGCTCTCGATAGGCTTCTCGGACCCTTTCCGGGACTTCTCTCATGCCACCAGCCCCTTCAGCAACCCGGCGATGTCATCTTCGAGCCTTGCGATGTCCGCTTCGATCTCATCGAGCGGGCGCGGCGGATTGTAGACGTAGAAGTGCCGGTTGATCGGGATTTCGTAGCCTACCTTGGTCTTGTCGTAGTCCACCCAGGCGTCGGGCACGTGGGATAGCACCTCGCATCCAATGTAGGCGTCAATTTCGTTCCGGAAAACGTCAACCAGTCGAGCGTTGGGCTTTTTCGGTCCGAAATCCATGGGCAGAGGCAGCGTTGTGCCGGGCGGCAAGGGGATGTTCTCGGTGTCGCGAAGCTCGCTGTCGGGCTCCGGCCGGCCCTTGCCGTCCCTGCAAATCCCGGCATCCTGGTCGCGCTCGCCAAGCGCCGCGAAAATTGCCTTCTTGACCGGGGCCGGAATCTTAAGGCCCGCGCGGTTCGCGGCCCGCATCAAGTCGGCCTCGAACACTGCGCGGTCCATGTAGCGCCCCTTGCGTTCGAGCGTCGCGAGCGCGGCGCGAATGGCGTCCTGCCGCTTCCGCCCCTCTTCGATCTCCAGCGCCGCCGCCGCGTCCTTCCGCTTCTTCGATTTCGCCAGATTGGCGAAGGCGGTCTGGCCGCCGAGTCTGGCGATCCGCTCCGGCGCCGCCACGAAGTTCATCCGCAGGGGGCGTTCCACCGTCACCTTGAGAAAGCCGAATTCCCGATTCTCGAAAATGCGGGAGATCACTCGGGTCTCGGTCCCGCCGTCGATCGGCACCTCGGCCGTCTCGCCGTCCCGATAATTGCCATAGACGCGGGTCAGGTGGCGGATCTGGTCTTCGGCGATCTCGTTGCGCTTGTTGTTGAGGCTCTTCTTCATCTTCTTGAAGAAACGCGTGCCGTCGATGAGCTGCACCTTGCCGCGCCGCTCCGGCGGCTTGCGGTTCGTCACCAGCCAGACGTAGGTGAAGATGCCGGTGTTGTAGAAGAGCTGGTCCGGCAGCGCCACGATGGCGTCGAGCCAGTCGTTCTCGACGATCCAGCGGCGGATGTTGGACGGCCCCGATCCGGCGTCCCCCGAGAACAGCGGCGAGCCGTTGAAGACGATGGCGATTTTCGAGCCGGGCCGGTCCCCGTCCCCCTCCCTATAAGGGTGCATCTTGGAGATCATGTGCTGAAGGAAGAGCAGCGATCCGTCGTTGATGGCCGGGAGACCCGCGCCGAACCGGCCCGAAAAGCCGACCGTGGCGTGCTCCCTCCGGACAATGTCCTTCTGGTCCTTCCATTCGACCCCGAATGGCGGGTTGGCCATCAGGTAGTGGAAGCGCCCGCCTTGGAATCCGTCTCCGGTCCTGCCGTCGCCGAGGGTGTCGCCGAGGACGATGTTGGCGGTGTCCTCGTCCTTGATGAGCATGTCCGAGCAGCAGATCGCCCAGGACTCGTCGTTGTACTCCTGGCCGAAAAGAGCGAGCTGCGCCCGACCGTTCTGCGAGAGGATCAGTTTTTCGGACTCCGAGAGCATGCCGCCCGTGCCGCACGCCGGATCGTAGATGGTGCGGTAGATGCCGGGCTTGTGGACGTCCCGCTCACCGGTGTAGATGAGGTTCGCCATGAGGCGGATGACCTCGCGCGGCGTGAAGTGGTCCCCTGCGTCCTCGTTGGCCTGCTCGTTGAAGCGCATCACCAGGTGCTCGAACAGGTAGCCCATCTGAAGGTTGTCGATCCGGTCCGGGTGGAGATCGACATCGGCCATCGCCTTGACGACCGTGAAGAGGCGGTTGCTGGCGTCGAGCTTCTCGATCTGGTCGGCGAACTTGAAACGCTCGAAGATGTGCCGCGCCGTCCGGGAAAACCCGTGGATGTACGAAACGAGGTTCGGCGCGATGTTTTCCGGATCACCCAGCAGCCGGGCGAACGTGTAGGGGCTCGTGTTGTAAAGAGGGTGTTTGCGGTTCGGGTCCGCGGCCTTGCCCAGCAGGCGCTCCATCGCCGCTTCGGGCATCCGCTGCGCCTCAAGCTCGTCGCGCCTCTCGAGAACGGCGTCCTTGGTTGGCTCCAGGACGCAATCGAGCCGGCGCAGGACGACCATCGGAAGCATCACCAGACGATATTGCGGAGGCCGGAACGGCCCCCTGAGCCGGTTCGCGATTTCCCAGATCTTGGCCTTCAGTTCTTCGTGGGTCTGGACGTTCATGGATAGTCTTCCGGGCGCTACTTTAGGCGCGATGGCGCCAATGTTCTACTTCGCCTTGTCTCGAATTGAGGATATCCGAGCCGGTCGCGCACCGCCTCACGGGGCAAAAAACCTCTTGTGGGGCAACGCGTAGCGGACATCGAACAGCCACGTGCCGTGCCCAACACAGGCTTTTCTGCTGTAGCGCTTATAGGGTGTCGAGCAAAATCTCGGGGTGTTCGGCCAGGCGTTCAATCCGCGCCAGTATTTCAAGGAGGAAGCGGGTGCCAGTCTCGGGAACGCCTTGTTCCAGGTACCGGTCTTGAATGTCCCTGAGGTCCTCCAGCGCGGATTCCGCAATCCGGATGCCGCTTCGGGGCATTGGCTAAATCAGGCCAAGGCGTCTTCGGGCTTCGGTCAGGCTCACGTCGCAGCCGGACTCCAGATCGTTGATGCCCTCCACGACGGCGCGCATGAATTCGCGTTCTTCCTGGGCGTTCTCGTATTCCGAGAGGGATTGAACGACCGCGACGCCACGTCCCCGGCTCGTCAGCAACAGGGGGCGGCCTGCTTCCACCGCGTGCCTTACCACGCGGCCGGGGTTTTTTTTCAAGTCGCCGAGGGGCACAACATCCGTGGAGAAACGAATTGTCATCAGGAAAATTAACAGTGCTGATAAGAAGTCCTGATAATAGCACCAGTTGACGAATCCTACTCGCCCTTTCGCTTTCAACTGGCAGCGCTGGCCGGATACAGCAGCGGCTTCTTTGCCGTGTCAACCTTACTTTCCGACCGAATACCCCAAATTCTCGGCTGGAAATAATGGTAGGGTTCGCATGTAATGCGCTCATCGGTCATTCAAGACGCAACCTGCGATCGCACCGGCGGTCCCGATGAAGCTGAAACAATGGACAGTTCGCGGCGGCGATGTCACCAGCCAGTTCCTTCGCCAACTCGCGGTGGGCCTCATCACCGGGGGTGTGATCGGGATGGCCTTCATGCCGCCGGAGCAGAGTTACTACGGCATTTATCCGATCAGTATCGGCATGATTCTCGCACTGATCAGGCTACTTGAATCAAAAGAGGAATTGCCATGAACAGTTGGCTTGATGCCCTGATCCTCTACTCGCCACTGATTGTTTTTGCACTCGTGCTGGCCTATATCGCGCTATTTGTGTCCTACAAGCGAAAACCGTAACGGTCAGCTCCGCGCCGACATATCCTCCACGGTCTTCTTGAAGACAGTCGTCGCCGCACCGATCATGGACGACACGTCGCTGAGGTTCGCCGGCACGATGAGCGTGTTGCCCTCCCGTGCCAGGTTGCCGAACCGCTCCAGGTAGTCCTCGGCGACCCTTAGCTGCATGGCCTTGTCGCCGCCCTCGGAGTTCAACGCTGCGGCGACTTTCTTCAGGCCTTCGGCCGTGGCTTCCGCCACCGCCAGAATGGCGGCGGCCTCGCCCTCGGCTTCGTTGATCTGCTGCTGCTTGACCGCTTCGGATTCCTTGATCACCCGCTGCTTCTCGCCCTCGGCCTCGTTGATCTTGGCGTCCCGTTCGCCCTCGGATTGCAGCACCGTGGCGCGTTTCTCCCGCTCGGCGCGCATCTGCTTCTCCATCGCGGTCAACACGTCCCTGGGCGGGTTGATGTTCTTGATCTCGTAACGGAGCACCTTGACGCCCCACGGCGTGGACGCCTGGTCCAGTTCCTCCACGACCCTCAGGTTGATGTGGCTGCGCTCCTCGAACGTCTTGTCCAGTTCGATCTTGCCGATTTCGCTGCGCAGCGTGGTCTGGGCAAGCTGGGCGATGGCGAAGAGGTATTCGCCGATACCGTAGGAAGCCTTGCGGGCGTCCATCACCTGCAGGTAGAGCACGCCGTCGACGCCCACCTGGACGTTGTCCGACGTGATGCAGATCTGCTCCTCCACGTCGATGGCCTGTTCCTTGAGGGTATGGCGATAGGCCACCCGCTCCAGGAATGGAACCAGGATATTGAACCCTGCCTGCAGCGTTCTCGAGTATCTGCCCAGGTTTTCGACCACATAGGCGTTCTGCTGCGGCACCACCACGGCCGTCCTGATGATGACAACGATCGCGACAACGGCCAGGACCGCGGCGACTATGAATCCAGTATCCATGAATGACTCCTTCGTGTTCGATCAGTCGGCGACCGGTTCGCGCGACAACCCTTCAATTCTCAGTTCGACCCCATCCGACTCCACGACGCGGGCATCGGCGCCCGCTGCGATGGGCGCCGGACCGACGTTCACCGCCGTCCACCGGGAACCGCGCAGCTTGACCCGCGTCCGCCCTCCGGGAGGGACCATTTCCTTCACCCCCACGGTTGCGCCCGCCGCCGAACCGTCGAATCCCCCCGCCTCACCGCCCCTGAGCCGGTCGTAGAGCTTCTGCCTGAACAGCACCATCGAGCCCACGGCCAGCGCGGAGAATAGCACCCACTGCACCCAGATCGGCAGCGTAACCCCCACCAATCCCAGAATTCCCATGCAGATCGCCGCGGCGCCGACGAAGATGAGATAGAAGGCCGCATCCACCGCCGTCAGTTCGGCGCCCATCAACAGAAATCCGATGATCAACCAGCCCCACCAATTCATATTGCCGCTCCCTGAACCTCCGACGGATGAGCACGACTCGCAAAAGCCGATGCTGCGGAGCAAGATATACGCCGAACGGCGGATGCGCCAGCAAAATTTTCCGCGGTATTGGAGCCTGCTCTTGCGCTGAAGTTCAACGCGCTCAAATCAGGATCCAGTTCAAGCCCGGCTTGAATACCATCAACCAGAAAAGCAGCAACGTCAGGATGAACGCCGGTATACCCAGGGCTACCCAAATTCGCATCAATACGGAGAACCGTCCGGGCAGCGTGTTGTCGACATTCGCTTCGATCAACCGACGCATCCCGATCTGTATCCAGACGACGGGCAGCCAGCACGCACCCACCAGGACAAACATCCCCAGGGCGGCGATGAACCAGGCGGACGTGTACGAAATTCCGAGAAACGAAGTCAGCCAAAGACCAGTCCCGAACTGCAATACGACGGCCGGTGCCGTGAAGATCCAGTCGGCGAGGACGACGTGGCGGCTGGTGACCCTGATCGCGGCCGCGTCGCCGTTCAGGTAGGCGGTCAGCATGAAGAACGCCGTCCCGATTCCCGTACCCAGGATGAGCGTCGCACAGACGATGTGAACCAGTTTGATGAAGAAATAGAGCGACACGGCTCATCCCACCTGCTCGTCGATATTCCATTCGATATCGAACTCTGCCGCAACGGACGCGAAGTCCCGCAGTGACATCAAATCCATACAAGGCATTGCACCGCGTTTTGTCAATTCGTCATTGACCAGTTTCATCGCCACGAGCCGTGCGGGGATGCACGGTATTTCCGGACCGTGATTGCTGCCTGCGGTCAGGTTCCACGTCCTCCGCACCCGTCTGCCGGCGCCGTCCCGGCCGAAAACGCGAACCTGCATCCCGCCGACATCGCTGCCGAGGGAAATCAGGCGCGCGCCGATACGATCGAAGGCGCCGGCATGGTGCGACCAGTTGGAAACGACCCCGAGACGCGTAAGCCAGGCCATGAGCCACATGCCCCACTGCTGCCAGCCCAGCTCGAGCCCGGCGTGGAAGGCGACGTTCTGCACTGTCGGGTAGCGTTCCGGAAACAACTCGAGGTCCGGCACGTCGCATAAGCCTGCCCGGCGGGCGCACGTTGGATGTTCGACCTTGCGAAGATCGATCCAGCCGTGCTTTATCGTCCATTCGCCGTTCTGGTAAACCCGGATCGGTTTCCCGACATAGCTGAACACGGCGGCAATCGTACTGCGACCGCGCTCGGTTCTGTTTGCAGGCAGGATTGCGGTTTCGATCCGCCCGACGATTGCCATTCCGGCGCCGATCTGTTCGACGACCGCCGACGACACCGCCGGCAGGGTGCTCGCGCCTGCGACAAGCAGGACGCCGCGACGCCTTGCAGCCGAATCGAGCCGCGAGAAGTCGGTGACGAAACGTCGACCGTCGGCCAGATCCACGTAGTGACTGCCGTGCCGCAGGCAGGCCTCGGCAACTCGATAGTCCTGACCTTGAAATGGCCCGGCAGCGTGTACCACGATGAACGGCGCCAAGGCTCCAAGATCCCGTTCGAAATCCGGAACCGAGTGATCCAGCAAAGCGGATCGGACGGTTCCTTCGGGATTGGACTGCCGCAACTCGGCGACGAAGGCTTTGGCACGCTCGGTGCTCCGACCGGCCACGACGAGCTCCACGCCGCCAACCCTTGCCAGTCCCCGGCAGATCCTTCCGCCAAAGTGCCCGTAGCCGCCGAGTACGACAACGCATTGTCGATTCAATTCAGGCATTTATGTTGATGTTCCGGACCCGGTTGCGCAACATACTCACGCACATACTCGCGCACAAGACTCCAGGCACACGGACAATTGGCTTATGCGCTGGCCGGACATGGAGTTCTGACTGGCAGTCATCCTGCACTGCGGTATGATCGCATATTCGGTCATTTGGTCGCATCAATGAACGCCGGGTCCGACTGCCATCCCACCCCGAGGTTCCACCCGTGCCAGCGCCCAGGCATGAACCTCGCCGGCGCCTGCATCGAGCAGCGATGCCGCCAGCGCGTTGACCGTGGCACCGGTGGTGATGACGTCGTCAACGATGGCGACATTCACTCCCTTGAGACTGCGGCGAATCCTGAACGCGCCGCGAATGTTCTTATGCCTCTCGTGCGCGGCCAACAGGGACTGCGGCTGGGTATTGACCTGCCGTTGGATGCCTCGCACGAGGAGCGGCTTCCCGGTCGCCGCCGCCAGCGGCCGCGCTATCTCGAAGGCCTGGTTGAAGCCGCGCTGGATCAGCCGCCTGCGGTGCAGCGGCACGGGCACCAGGGCGTGCACGTCCTCCTCCGGACCGCCGCGTTGAAGCGCCTCGACCAGCAACAGCCCCAGCGCCCGCCCCATGGCCCTGGAAGGCCGGAACTTCATCGCCTGGATGTGCGCGTCCAGCGGGGACTCGTAGACGAACGGCGCCGTCACCTTCCCGATGCACCAGCCCCGGCCGGGACGGGGGCAGCGGCTCACCGGCTGCGACAGGCCGCAACCCGCGCAGGCGTCGCCGACGCTCCGCACCAGCGCGCGGCAGTGCACGCAGAAACCCGCATCGGCCGGTCCGCCGCAACTCTGGCAACGCTCCGGGAGAAGCCCGGCCAGCGCGCGATGAAAGATTTTTCCGCCGATCTTCAGTTGACAGACCCCTGCTTCCGTTCCAATACTCCCGTCTGACTTTCGCAGCCATCCTTGCAGGGGACCAGCCCCGAATGTACGCACAATCAGCAGAAACGGGGCCCAGGACCGACTGGAGCCTGGACGAGGTCACGGCGCTGTACGAAATGCCGTTCAACGACCTGCTCTACGAAGCACAGCGGGTCCACAGGCAGCACTTCGATCCCAACGCCGTGCAGGTCTCGACGCTGCTGTCCATCAAGACCGGCGCCTGCCCGGAAGACTGCGCCTACTGTCCGCAAAGCATTCGCTACCACACCGGCGTCCCCACCGAAGACCTGATGAGCGTCGAGGAAGTGACCCGGGCGGCCGCACGCGCCAAGGCGGCCGGCGCGACCCGATTCTGCATGGGCGCCGCCTACCGGGGCCCGAAGGACGCCCAGGTCGAGCAGATCTCCGCCATGATCAGGGCCGTGGGAGATATGGGCATGGAGACGTGCGCGACACTGGGATTGCTGACCGAGCCCCAGGCCCGGACACTGGCGGACGCCGGGCTCGACTACTACAACCACAACCTGGACACGTCCGAGGCGTTCTACGGCAACATCATCACCACGCGGACCTTCGCCGACCGGCTGCGCACGCTTGAACATGTGCGCGCGGCGGGCATGCGGGTCTGCTGCGGCGGAATCCTGGGCATGGGAGAAGCCCGCGAGGACCGCATCGCGCTGCTGCACAGCCTCGCCGCGCTCGACCCGCAGCCCGAAAGCGTGCCCGTCAACCAACTGGTCCGGGTTCCGGGCACGCCGCTGGCCGATGCCGACGACCTGGACGGGCTGGAGTTCGTGCGCACCGTGGCAGTCGCGCGCATCCTCATGCCGCGCGCGCACGTGCGCCTGTCCGCCGGGCGTACCGGGTTCAGCGATGAACTGCAGGCGCTGTGCTTCGCCGCCGGCGCCAACTCGATCTTCCACGGCGACACGCTGCTGACCACGGAGAACCCGGAGGAGGCAGCCGACCGGAAGCTTTTCAGGAAGCTGGGCCTGAAACCCGAACAACCGGCGCCGAAGCCCGAACAACCGGCGCGCCTGGGCAACCGAACTCGAAGCTCGAGCAAGCGGGGGCAAAGCCCGAGCCTCTGACGGCCTCCTCCTGAAGCAGTATTCGCACTGGCTGGCAGGCGGGACGCGCCTTGCCGCAGCCCCCGAAGGAAGCGCCTTGCCGCAGTCCTGCGGGACGGGTTGAAATGACAATCTCTCATGTGACAGGACACTCGACCGCCGATGCAAGCCACGTTTGGACTACCTGACCGAAGCGCCGCCCTGAAGCGATTTCGCCGGGCCAGCGTGACCTTTGACGACGCCGACTTCATGCACGCCGAAGCCCGCTCGCGCCTGTTGTCCCGCCTGCCTTTGCTCAAGCTCGATCCGAGCAGGATTCTCGATCTCGGCGCCGCCACCGGCAAGGCGAGCGGGGAATTGGCCGCCATGTATCCCGGCGCGCGAATCCTGGCCATGGATAACTGTCGGCAGATGGTTGAACGCTCGCAGGCGCGCTGCGCGCATCTGGAGAATGCATCCGCCATTGAGGGCGACGCGGAAAGGCTGCCACTGCGAGACGCCTGCGTGGACCTGGTCTTCTCAAACCTGCTGCTGCCATGGTGCGACCCCCGCGAAGTATTCTCCGAAGCCGCGCGCGTGCTGCGGGAAGGCGGGGTGCTTCTGTTCACCTCCGTCGGACCGGATACCCTGCGGGAAGTCCGCTGGGCGTGGTCGGAAGTGGACGATGCCGCGCACGTTCACGGCTTCACCGACATGCACGATCTCGGCGACATCGCCGCCCGGGCGGGACTCGCCGAACCGGTGCTCGATGTGGACCGGTTAAACGTGACCTACCGGGATGTGGACGGACTCGTATCGGACCTGCGCGCCTGCGGCGCCACCAACGTGGCCTACGGCCGCCGGACGCAACTAACCGGCCGCGGGCGTTGGCGGATGTTCCGGGAACGGCTCGTGGCTCAGAGCAACGCCGGGGAAGGCTCCGCGGACGGCGCCGGGCGCGACGCCCCGCACGGTGGCGGCGACAATGGCCGCAGGGGCGGGAAGTTGTCCGTCAGCGTGGAATTGATCTTCGGGCAAGCGTGGGGCGCGGGCGGCGTAGCGCAGCGCGAAACCGGGCCTGCGGGCGACACCGCCGAGGTGAGGGTCTCAATAGAGGAACTGCGGCGCAAGTTGCGCGGGCGATGACGGCGGGACGCACGGAATCGCGGTCTCATGGTCGAATGCCGGCTTGCGCGAGGATATACCGCGAGAATGACGGAACCGGGGAAGTACAGCGGTACATCTCATCCAGTGACATCACCCCTGCGCGAAGGAGCGCCTCGACACATTTCTTCGGGCGCCAGTCATCGCCGCGGTCGCTGGCGATGCCCTCCGCAGAAAGGTACGTTGGCGATGTGCTCCGGTCGGTACTGGCGGCGGCGACGCGCGCGACGCCGATGCTCGCTTCGGCGCTTCGCGTTTGCATCCCGACGCGATTTCGGACGGGCTGCCCGGCGCCCACCAGCAACGACGCCAGGTGCCCGTAGGTTCTTTCCACCGTGGAATCCACGGCAACGCTCGCCAAATTTCTGCCCTCAAACTGTCCAACAAACCAGGACCACCTCACGCCCAAAAGCTGTTTCGATTCTTACGCGCGCCGCGCACCCTTCGCTACCCTTTGGTACATACCAACGCCGCTAATCTCTCTTGCCGCAAACTCGATCAGGTTGACTTTGTCGCTCGCAGCGGGACGGATGTCAAACTGTGAAAGTAGTTTCAAGAGTTCAGTTCTGGAAACCTCCCTTTCTCTAAAGTAGTTACAAAGTTCATGATAGCTCATCGTCAACAATTCGTTTGATGTCTTGTCGATCCTGATGAAGTTTCTATTCACGAGATCAACGATGATATCACGTCGTCTAGTTCCTTTATCCACGGCAAAACCGCTACGAATAGCCATCCCGCAAAGCTTTGAAACTGTAACATTGCTTCGTTCCAATCCGGCGATCGTCCCATCGGGTCCAAGCCATTCGATCAACTTCTCAATGTTGATTTCTTTCATGGGCATTTCTCCAAAAACTCGATAGTCAAGCTGCGAAACTGCTGCGCTTGCTTGCTGGCGTTATTGCCGCCGACATCATACACCGGACACTTTTCCAATAACGCTTTCCGCAAGCCGTCGCCTTCAGTAATATAGACATCAAATACGCTTCCTGTCCGCCTTAGTCGATTGCGCTCCAAATATTCCGACCACTTAAGATCTCCGCCATATTCGCGGGCCATCATTCCCATCGAACCGGAAAAAATTGTATCTGAGTATTGTATGTCACCATCCAGGCTATTCTTAATAAGCTCCATGTCTGCATTCACATTGTTGATTTCACCAATTACGGTGGCGACGCCAATTGACGATTGACGATCAAACTTTACCGGCGAAACACAGTAGTCGGATGAATATATGACCGAACGTAATGCATCAGACACTTCAGGATGACTATCAATCAGAATATAGTCATAGTTTTCCTTAACAGCATCCAGCACATAATCAATCACCTGTAGATGCTTCCAAAGCGATTTATTGTTCTCTCGAATGTTATGGGTGCTGGGCAGTTTGTCCTCTGTAACAGTAGAAAGTCTGGGATCGGAAACGATCACATCAATACTGTCCCTCCATCTTTTGATTCCTACTTCTGGAGAGCGAACTCCAGCGCTGTAAAGTTCTTGGAATTTGTGGAACAAAGTCGTTCCGGATATTTCGCCAGCGCCGAATGGCTCTATTAGCTCGGGAAAAAACCGACCAGTAATCCCGCCCCTTTGATAGTCCGTATCAACTACCAGTATGCGCTTGGCGTGGTCCCGTTGGAGCGCAACAGCAAGGTGGTAGCAGGCCGTAGTCTTGCCTGTTCCCCCCTTTTCGCTTATGAATCCAATTACCTTTGCCATATCGTCGCATCTATTTTGTGGGGCCGTTGCCAATGGGTCAGTGCAAATTGTGCTGCAGTCACCGCTGGCCGCCAATATGACATAGCTTCCGCTGAATCTCTACCGCCACCCGCTCAGCGGCTTGGCTCAGCGTAGCGTCGTCGATCTGTCAGCGTAGCGTCGTCGATCTGGACGTGCCGCTTTGTTGTGGAGGCGCGTCGATGCCCGAGCAGGCGCACCGCTGCGACGCAAACCGGATTCTCCGCTTCGTGCTGGCGCAAGACCGCACAGAGCTTCGCCAAATCGTCCGCCCCAAGCAGCGCCGCCCGCACAGCGGTCGACACCTGCGAATGCCTCAGATCGTGAATGCGGAGCTTCGTCAGCCCCGCCCCCTTGCGAATCGCGTTCCATGCCTTGTCCACCTTATAGGCTCGCCGCAGGGTGAAGCGAACACCCAGGGGCAGTTGGTCCGGCGAGACCGCGCCGCGTGCCGCGCATCCTCGACCGTCAGCGCGTCCAGCTTGCCGAGCGTCCGCTTGATGACGGAGCCGTTGCAGCGCCGGTGCATGACCCACGTCTTGCGCCCGTTGCGGCGCACCCTCAATCCGAGTTACCGGGGCTGGGGCTTCAATACCATCGACCGACCGTCTCACGATCTTCAAGAAGCTCCCGGACATCATGGGATTCTCGCCCCGCGACCTCGGACATATGCGAACCTTCGCCGTCGCTTGTGCCGCCCGCGAAACTTGGGGCGCCACGGCACGCGGAACCGGACTTCCGTCCGATACCGTCGAGGAACTGCGGCAAATTCTGCGAGGCAGATGAAACGATTGGTTATGGCCTGGCGGGCGGCCTGGCGGGCGGTTGACAAGGCCGCGCCGCGCGGTGAATATACGGGCATCCACAATGAGCGGAAAGGGATGTCGTGAGGCGGGGGGATCGAGCATGAATGTCAATGAGTCCGTGACAATCCCGGCTTGGAATTCGGTTATAATTGCCGAGCCGAGCCGAGCCGAGCCGAGCCGAGCCGAGCCGAGCCGAGCCGAGCCGAGCCGAGCCGAGCCGAGCCGAGCCGAGCCGAGCCGAGCCGAGCCGAGCCGAGCCGGGGCCTGACCCCGTGGCCCGGTCCGCCAGCCGGGGGCGCCGCGCCCGCGCCGCAACCGCCCCGCCGCGCCGTTCCGCGCTCCTTCCGGCCGCCCTGGCGCTGCTGGGCGCCATCGCCCTGCCCGCCTCCCCCGCGCGGGCCCAGGCGCCGCCCACGCCGACGGGCTTGACGCTCGCCGCGGGCGACGGGCAGTTCACCGCGAGGTGGAACGCCTCGCCGGGCGCCGGCACCTACGTCATCCGGTACGCCCCCCAGGGCGGGGCATGGGCCGCGGTCTTCGCGAGGCCCGGCACGGCCACGAGCAAGACGATCGTCAGCGGCTCCGCCATCACGATCTCCAACGGGACGACCTACTGGGCCCGGATCAGGGCGTGCGCGGGCGGCTCGACCTCCGGCGCGAACTGCAGCGCCCTCAGCGCGGCGGCGACCGTCACGCCCCGGGCCGCACCCGCCGACCCGCCCCCGGCGCGGCCGCGGATCGGCTTCGCCAAGGCCGCCTACAGCGTCCACGAGGGCGAGAGCGTCACGCTGACGGTCAACATCTCCCCGCAACTGGCCGAGGCCAGCAGCGTCTACGTCTCGGCGACAATCCCCTTATCGGCCGATGAAAACGACTATGCCCTGACCGGGGTGGGCGGGCGCCGCGGGTTGAGGATACTGACGCTGCCGGCCAACGCCTCCAGCGCCACCTTCACGCTGTCCGCCGTGGCAGACGGGGCCGCGGAGGGCGAGGAGACCGCGTCCTTCCTGCTGAGCGCCCCCGCCGGCGACGACCCGCCCTACGAAGTGCCCAACGCGGGCAGCGAGACGACGGTGACCATCTCCGACCCCCGCCCCCCGGCCGTCCCCGCGGTCCGGCTGTCGGCCTCCCCGGCCACGGTGGCGGAGGGCTCCCCGGTGACGGTGACCGCGACGCTGTCCGCGGCGCTGGCGGCCGACGTGTCGATCCCGGTGACGCTGACCGCGGGCACGGCGGAGCCCGGCGACTACGGCGCGCTCGCCTCCATCCGGATCCCGGCCGGGTCCGCCTCCGGCGCGGGCACGGTCGCGACGGCGCACGACGGCGACGACGAGGACGAGACCTTCACGGTGGCGCTGGGTTCGCTGCCCGCCTCGGTGTCGGCGGGCACGCCCGCCTCGGTGACGGTGACCATCGCCGACGGCGACGCCGACGACGGCGACGACCCGGCCGCGCCCACGGTCTCGATCTCGGCATCCCCGAACCCGGTGGCCGAGGGGTCCGCGGTGACCGTGAGGGTGACGCTGACCGCGGCGCTGGCGGCGGACGTTACGATCCCGGTGGGGCTGTTCGCGGTCACGGCGGAGCCCGGCGACTTCGGCGCGCTCGCCTCCATCCGGATCCCGGCCGGGTCCGCCTCCGGCACGGCCGAGGTCGCGACGGCGCACGACGGGGACGCCGACGACGAGACCTTCACGGTGGAGATGGCGCTGGAATCGCTTCCGCGGGAGGTGAGGGCGCACGCCCGGCATTGGGTGGTGGTGACCATCGCGGACTCCACGGCCCGCGAACCCGGCGATGACGCCGGCGAACCCGGCGGCGGCACGGACCCCGGCGGCATCGATCCGCCAGACACCGGGGCGAGCGCCACGCCGATCGTCGGGCGGCGCGCGCGCGCCATCCATTCGCCGTACTGCTTCGTTCCCCATCAGGGGGAACTGGACGCCCTCGGCGAGAGCACGCACCTGGCCTACCGGCTCGACAACGGGCGGGACTTCGACCTGTGCCTGTGGGACGCGGACGAGAACTGGAAGGACGCCCCCGCCTACGCCTCCTGCCGCGGCGCGGGCGGGGCGTTCCCCAGGCACGCAAGCCACCCCGAACCCGGCGGCGAACCCGCCGGCGGCGCGACCCCCGCCGGACCCGCCGGCGAACCCTCCAGCGAAAAAACGCTGTCCGCCGAGCGCGCGGCGGGGCTGATGGCCTGCGTCGTGCCCACCGGAGAAGAAGACGGCGATTGGCTGCTGCGCGTCGCGCCCGAGAACCCCGGCCCGGAGAACCCCGAATGAACGCCGCGAACCGCGCCCCCGCCGGTTGTGGCCTGAAAAGGCCGGGCTCTCCGATTACTCGGGGCTGTAGGGCAGCGATGAATGATGAAGATTGATCTTCAGATCACCGTCAACCAGGACGTAGCCAAAGGTGTACTCAACCTTCGTCTCGTTACCGTCCGGGCCTGTGAAGTAGTAGTTGCCCATGGCCATTGCGGAGGTGTCGTTGGTGTAGATGCCGTTGTTCTCCCACCCAACATTGGTCCAGCCATAGATTGCGAACCCGTTGTCCTCCGTTCCGTCCTGCCCAATGAAATAACTCAGGGCTTCGTCAAATGTTTCACGGAACTGATCTTCCGCTGCCATGGTCGGTTTGAACATGACGTCGGTCTGGCCATATGCATAAAGGTCATTGACGTGTTCCGTCGCACGGGCGGTGTAGTCGCCGCCATCGGCATGAACTGTGGAAATCGCGACAATACCCTCACCCCAGGTTGTCTGCGCGTCAATGACGTCCTGTTCGGAAATCGATTGCGCTGCAGCTGACGTCGCAACGGCGGCAAGGGCGAGACCGCAAGCCGCGGTCAGAACAGGATGTGGTTGATCCTTCATGATGGGTGTCCTCTCTTTTCTGAAATCGACGAGATCGTGGGCTCGGGGCCAATTATAACAACCGTTTTGCGCAGCCGTTTCAGTTGCCGTAAAGCGACCTGGCTGGCGCTGAAGCCGATGGCCGCTTACGGCTGAATGCTCCTGCCCGGGGTCCAGGGCACTCTCGCGGTGTCCATCGCCTCCTTGAGGCCCGCGTACTCCTCGTTTACGAGTTGATCGAGCTCCGCGACGATCTCGTCGTACAGTGCGCGACCGATGCGCAGGGAATCACGCTGCTCCGGCGTCGGTCCGTAGGCCCCGAGCGAGAATTCGAAGCCCGCATGATAGAGGCGTGCGGAGACCGTCATCTCATCCTCGTCCTTGTAATCCATTCGTTGGGCATTGCCGCTCAGGCGATCGCGCTGGATTTTGAGGTTCTGCTGAATCGAGTTGGCGAGTTCGTACAACGACCCGTCGGTCAGTGAGCGAGTGAGGGTCGCCTTGACGGCATCGATCTCCTGTATCACCTCGTCGATGGCAGCGCCTGTACCGTTCGCCGCACGCGACAGCTCCGCAACCTGCGATTCGAAGATGACGCGTTGTTCCTGCGTGCTGCCCGGCAAGACCGGGTCCGGACGAATCGATGTGACTCCGAACGACTGCGGATCCCCGATCGCGCTGACATCGCCGTCTTCACGAATCTGCATTTGCACAGTAAAGGTTCCCGGAGCAACCAGAACGCCGCCGCCGCCAGAGTCGCTCTCTTCCGGTTCGTCAGACCATGGCTGTAATGCCGGGTACCTGAGGTCCCACGCAACGCGATGGAAGCCGGCATCGGCGGGCGCCTCGATCTGTCGCACCACGTTGCCGTTGCTATCGGTCACCGTGAAGACGATGGCGGGTTCATCTTCCCGCTCTTCGCTGAGAATCGTGTCCCAGTCCGCCACCGCGACATCCTCGTTCTCAGCCTCGAGTGCTTGCTCGGCCTCACGGCGAACGTCCCTGCGGCTCTTGAAACCCTCGGCCAGGTAGTACGTAAAGATCGCCCCGAAATCCGGGTTTGGCGCCATGAAATAGCTGTCGCCCTGGGACCCCTGACAGCCCGGCGATTCACAGCCAAGCGAACGTTTCGGAACGTACCAGAGCGCATCGGCAACATCGAACAGCACGTTGTCGTTGCGCAGCATGTCCGCATTGACCTGCCGCAGTGGCGAATAGTCGTCCAGCACATAGAAGCTGCGTCCGAAGGTCGCACCCACGACGTCGTTCTCACGCTGCTGAATCGCGAGGTCGCGGAACGGAATGTTGGGTGTTCCGCCCTTGAGCTTGGTCCAGGAACCGCCGCCATCAACTGTGAAGAACAAGCCGAATTCGGTGCCGACGAACAACAGGTCCGGCTCAACGTGGTCCTGTACCACGCGCCAGAGCACGTGGCGTTCGGGCAGGTTGCCCGAGATACTGCGCCAGCTTCGACCGCGGTTCTCGCTCATCAGGATGTAGGGCGCAAAATCGCCGGCCTTGTGATCGTCGACGACGACGTAGACGGTGTCGGCATCGTGCAGATCCGCCTTGATGTCATTGACGAAGAACCGGTCCGGCACATCCGGCAGCTCGTCAATTGTGCGCCAGGTTTCGCCGCCATCCTCGGTGATACTGATCTGCCCGTCGTCGGAGCCCGCGTACAGTACGTCAGGGTCGATCGGTGACTGGGAAATGTTGACGATCGTGTTGTAGCTGGACATGGCCCACAGGTCGCGCGGCGCGTCATAACTCCACGTGCGGCCCATGACCGGCAGGCTGACGCGATCCTCGTCGCGTGTCAGATCGCCGCTGATCGGCGTCCAGGTGTCGCCATGGTCATCGCTTCGCCACAGGCGCTGCGAGGCGAAAAACAACGTCTTCGAATCGTGCGGACTGATCAGGATCGGGGCGTCCCAGTTGTAGCGATCGGGCGGCTCGCCCTCGCGCGCCTGCGGACGAATATAGGTGTTCTCTCCGGTGCGCCGGTCATAGCGGGTCAGGTTGCCCTGCTGCCACTCCGCGTAGACGATGTCCGGATTGTCGGGATCCACCGCGGACTGATGGCCGTCACCGAAGAGCGTGACAAACCAGTCTGCATTGCGAATTCCGGACACGTCCCAGGTTTGCGAAGGCCCGCCCTGGCTGTTGTTGTCCTGCGTCCCGCCGTAGATGTTGTAGAACGGTTCGTCGTAGTCGACGGCCACCTTGTAGAACTGCGTAATGGGCAGGTTCGCAACGTATTTCCAGGTTTCGCCGAGGTCGAAACTCTCGTAAATGCCACCGTCGTTGCCAACGATCAGGTAGTTCGGGTCGTTGGCACGAAACGCCATCGCATGATGGTCTACGTGCTTCGTTTCGTGCTCCATTCTGACGAAGTCCTTACCGCCGTTATCCGTGCGGTGCAGGTGCACGTCCATCTGGTAAACACGATCAAAGGCGTGCGGGCTGGCAAAAATTTCCTGGTAGTAATGCGGGCCCGTGCCGCTGGACAGGTAGTCGTTCATCTTCTCCCAGGTCTCGCCGCCGTCGGCCGAGCGCCAAAAACCGCCAGTGCGATTGTCGAGCTCGATCGTGGCGTAGATCACATCGGGATTCTGCGGGCTGACGGCCAGGCCGGTCTTGCCCATCATGCCGTCCGGAAGCCCGTTCTCCAGTTGACGCCAGGTCTCGCCGCCGTCGACCGACTTGTGGATACCCGTGCCGGGACCACCATCGATCAGCACCGCGACGTTGCGCAGCCGCTGCCACGAAACGGCATACATGACGTCAGGGTTGCGCGGGTCCATGTGCACTTCCGAAACGCCCGTGTACCGGTCGTCCTCGTCAGTGTTGCCGAGCCCGTCTCCCAGCACCTTGCGCCAGTTTTCGCCGCCGTCGGTTGACTTGTAGAGGCCGCGTTCACCGCCGCCCGACCACAGCGGCCCCTGCGCTGCGACAAAAATCGTGTCCGAGTCCCTCGGGTCAATCCGGATCATGCCGACCCGCTCGGACGCCTCCAGGCCCATGTTCTCCCAGCTCTTGCCGCCGTCCCGGCTGCGATAGACGCCGTCGCCGTAGCCGGCATGACGCCCGCTGACGTTTTCGCCAGTACCAACCCAGACAACGTTCGGGTTATTGGGGTCCAGCGTGATTGCGCCGATGGAATACGAGCCCTGATCGTCAAATATCGGTGTCCAGGTCGTACCCGAGTTATCGGTCTTCCAGACATTGCCGCTGCCCACAGCCACGTACCAGACGTTGTTGTTGTCCGGGTGGATGACAATGTCGGAGATTCGTCCCGACATGAGTGCGGGCCCGATCCCGCGCAATTCAAGGCCTTCGAAAGTAGCTTCGTTGAACCCCGGCGTCGATTCCTCGTCCTGGGCGAAGACCGGTGTGCACAGCACGACGGCGGCCAGCGCCGCCAACAGGTGATTCCGCATGACTAACCCCTCTTCCAGTTCCACAAGACATTGGCAACTAGGGCCTGTTAACACTACAGCAACGCGTCGACGATGAGCACGAAGACGACGAAGCCGAGGAATACGACATCGAGTTTCTCGAAGCGCGAGAAGATGCGCCGGAACCCCTTCAGGCGCCGGAACAGCCGCTCGACCTCATTGCGCCGCTTGTACATCTCCCGATCGTACTCCCAAGGGTCGACGCGGTTGCTCTTCGGCGGCACGACCGGCACGAATCCCAGGTCCAGAACCAGTTGGCGGGTGGCGTCGTCCTCATACGCGCGGTCCATCACCAGCGCCGGGCTGTTCGACGGTTTCTCCATGCCTCTCAGCAACTTGCGCCCTTCGGGCGCGTCGTGCGCCTGGCCTGGAGAGAGCGAGAACGCGAGGGCGGTCCGGTCATCCGCGGCAACCATATGAATCTTGGTGGTCCAGCCCCCACGGGACTTGCCGATGGATTGGGGGCCGTTTTTTTTTCCGCCCCCGTGCCGTCCGGATGCACCTTGACGCCGGTGCTGTCCAGCCCCGCCGCCTCCACCTTGACGCGCACGAGCCGCTCCCGTTGCAGGTGCTCGAACACGCGATCCAGAACGCCGTTCTTCGACCAGCGGTTCATCCGCGTGTAGACGGTGTGCCAATTGCCGAACCTTTCGGGCAGCCCGCGCCACTTGCAGCCGTGCTCGGCCACGTACAGGATCGCGTTGAGCACCTGGATGTTCGGCAGGCTCACGTTTCCGCGCTGCACCGGCAGCAGCGGCCCGATCCGTTCGAATTGGGCTTCGGTGAGTTCCATATCCCTGATTTTCCTCCGGTTTCCGCGTCCTGGACAACGCGACGAAGGATACCACGTTTTTGCCTGCTAGTGTTAACACGCCCTAGTTTGGAATCTTCTCACTGTAGGCGATTCCCCTCGAAGAATTCAACGTGGCGAATCCCGAGCTCCGCTGAATCCGAACCGTGGGCATGTCGCTCAGCCCGTACTGGAACATGAGGATGTGGTTACGCCGCACCTCCGACACGCGCAGGTCTGCAAGGCCCGGCACGATGTGCTTGCGCACCATCAGGCCGTAGTGCTTGAAAGTGTTGGGCCTGCAGTGCATCGCGACGTGCTCGCGCAGGTAGCGCCCGGCCTGAAATCACGGCATATTGAAGCGTACTTGAGGCGGGATTTCAAGAGGGAGCATGCCGGAGGAACCAAGAATTTATAGAGTGTTTACAATGTCTTATGGACATTCGGCGCGCGTCTGCGCATCAATGGCAGCGGTCGGAAAACAGTGATCCATTTGCTAGACACAGTCATTATTTCCGACGTGGTCCGGCACCCGCAAGGACGCGCGGCGGGAATGATCGGCCCCAATGACCTCCTCATCGCCGCGCACGCGCTCTCGGCGGATCTCGTCCTGGTCACGGCCAATTTGCGCGAGTTTGGGCGCGTCCCTAAACTTCGCCTTGAAAACTGGTTGAACGAGTGAGCTGTACTCGCTGTGCTCAACTTCGCTTGCCGTTTGGAGCGCATCCAATACCATTAGGATTAGCGTGATTGACTCACCCAGCCAGTACAATTTTGCTGCCAGCAAAGGCGCCATGTTGAACTTCGAATCGTGAAAAGCGGCCTTTTTGGCGTCGGTGACGTTATCCGCCGCAAGTCCCGGCCTGACGCCGTCGGAGTCATTCGAGATAAAGGCTACCTTCAGGAAGCTACAGGCGACTGGATCTATCGAGTTCAGTTCGGCAACGCTACAAAGGGTGTCGCCGAGAATGATTTGGAGTCATTGCCAACGGACTCCACGCCCTGGGATGACATCCGGGAAAACCGTTTGGCGGGAGATTCGGCGTTTCGCTCGCTCATGACGTTCGAGCGACTGCGCCGGCCGCCCTCTCCCATAGCGGCTTCATTCGGTTCGGCAAAGGCTACCTTTTATCCCTTTCAATTCAAGCCATTGCTCAAGTTTCTCGAAAACCCGCGCAAGCGCCTGCTTATAGCTGACGATGTTGGTCTAGGCAAGACTATTGAAGCCGGCTATATCATCCGGGAACTCAAGTCCCGGACTAGTTTGGACCGTATGCTGCTCGTCGTTCCCTCCCGTCTTCGTACGAAATGGAAAGACGAGATGGAACGCCGTTTCTGTGAGAACTTTGACGTTGTCAGCGCAAAGGACTTGCTCGCCTGGAAACTGCGTCTGGAGTCGAATCGCGGATTGAATCGCTTTTCCTGGATTATCTCGCTTGAGTCGGCCCGAAATAGGGACGTCATCGCGTTCCTTGGTGAAGTGCAACCCATGTTCGATATCGTCGTCGTGGATGAAGCTCATCGAATGCGCAACCCCGACACGCTTCAACATCGCTTAGGCAAAGCCCTGTCCGCGTGCGCGGATCACATGCTCATGCTAACCGCAACGCCCGTGCAGACCAGCTTGGAGAACTTGTTCCGATTGCTGAACATCCTGGATCCCTTTGAATTCCGGGACGGCAATCTGTTCGAGAAACAGTGCGAAGCGAACCGACCTATAGTACGTGCTACCACGGCGATCCGGCGAAATCCCCCCGCCAAGGTTGCCGCTCTGGAATCGCTGAACGCGATGCGCTCAAATGAACACACTCGATCATTGACGCAAACCGAGTACTTCTCAAAACTGACTTCGCGCTGTGAGGCGGCCACCAGCCTTGATCGATCCGAGCTTGTCGAGCTTCAACGGGACATCAATGAGCTTTCCCTGACCGGGAAAATTATCAGTCGTACCCGTAAGGCTGACGTCATCGAGAATCCACCGATTCGCAAACCATTCGTTATCTCCGTCAGGTATTCCCCGACTGAACAAGAGTTCTACGACTCGGTGGCCGAACTTTGCGCAATAGTCCACCCCGATCATTATGGCTGGGGACAGACCATGGCCGCATTGCAAGCTTATCGGGCAGCGGCAAGCTGCATCCCGGCAGCAGCAGGGCAGTTTCGAGCGAAGCTGCAGTCCCGCCAGTCGCTCTTTCATCGCATTTCCGACGGCTTTAGCGAGGCTCAGGATACTTCTGCCGCATTCGCAGAGGTTCGGGGATTCAATCAATTCTCAGTTGAGAGCGAACTCAATCGAATCACCTCTGCGCTCCACAAGCTGACGGAGAAAGACACAAAGTACGCGGGCTTAAGGCGGAAACTGCGAAACATTTGGCGTGAAGACAAGGACAACGGCGACCCACCCCGCAAGATAGTCATCTTTTCGTTCTTCAAGCCGACACTTCGGTACCTCCGTGAATGCCTTACTCGCGACGGAGTCGATTGTCGCCTTATCAATGGCGATATCGCCATTCCCGCGCGAGAAACGAGGATCGGCGAATTCGCGGAGAATCCGGCAGTCCGCGTCCTGCTCTCGTCCGAGGTTGGCAGCGAAGGGCTGGACTTGCAGTTTGCCGCGGTGGTGGTCAACTACGACTTGCCTTGGAATCCGATGGTTGTTGAACAACGTATTGGACGCCTCGACAGAATCGGCCAGCGCGCCGACAAAATTGTCATTCTGAACCTCGTAGCCGAGGACACGATCGAAGACCGAATCTTGTATCGTCTCTACCAGCGTATTGGAATATTCGAGAACACAATAGGCGAAATCGATCCGATTCTGGGCGAACGTGTCGAAAATCTGGCTTCCATGGCTCTACGAGGCGAGCTTTCTCCAGAAGATCAGAAATCGCGAGCTGACCAAGCGGCTGACGCAACGAAAGATCAGCACCTGCAGGCAGAGAGTCTCGCGAATAGCGCCGACAGTTTGATGGCGGCCGACCAGTCTTTTCTCGACGAGATCGAAGGCCTGATCGGTAGACGAAAGGTTCCTTCCAGCCGGGAGATATACGCCTATGTCGCAAAGTTTCTAAGCGATCGATTCGCGGGAAGCCGGTTCCCACAAAGCATGATTACGCAAGTCGAGGAAATTCGTACACCGCCTGGAGCTGGCCAGTTGGTACTCAAGGCCAGTGGATCCGACCCTGAAGCAATCCGATTCGGTCGAACGATCGAAACGGGAACCGTGAAAGCCACTTTCGACCAGAACGCGGCCATCAGACATCCCAACGCCGAGCTAGTGCACTCGCGACACCCGCTGGTCAAGATGGTAACAAGCGAGCGCGAGCGCAATCGAGACACGTCCGCACGGTCATTCGCACTCGCGATGCGGTCCGCCGATCTGGTAGATGCAGCCGTTGGCATTGCAGGGGACTATGCGTTCGAGATACACCGTTTCGAGATGGAAGGCGTTCGACCGCGCGCATGGCTTGTTCCGGTTTTCTTTGACGGCGAAAATCCCCCACTGGAGGAAACCGCTTCCGAAGACCTGCTTCTTTCAATGTTAACTTCGGCGATTTCATTGGAACCGGTACCTTCCGTTGAAGAAGTGTTGGTCGATAAGCTGCGTTTTCGATTGGAAGAACATATTGCGTCGATTCGTGGGCAAGTGAACACAAGGGAAATCGAATTGAACAAGGTTCGTCTGGAACGACGGCGAACTACGCTTACATCCGCGCTGAACCACAGGATTGAGGAGGCGCAAATGCGTTTGGACACGTTGAACGCTAAGGGCGCGGCACCGTTCGCAATAAGGATGGCGGAAGCGAAAGTCGGCCATGCGATTTGCGAACGGGACGCGAACCTCAGTTTACTTCGAGACGGAGTCGATGCGCGGCTGGAGACGGAACTTCTAGCGGCAGGCATCTTGCATATCGAATCAGGGTATTAAGGAATAGCGGCATGGGTTGGCTTTCCAGACTAGTCCGACCTCTGGGTCGACGATCCCTTATGTCAGCAGAGGCGAAAGAAACAGCACTTAGTCCTGAGACTCGGGACCGGTCGATCATGCCAACAGCCAAGCCGCAAGGGTTCCTGTCTGGAACTGCGGCCTTTCGCGACAAGGATCGACGCCCTCGCAAAAGGAGGGAAATGTGGCTGGGTGTCGACTACGGTACAAGCAGATCGAAGCTCGTGCTCACCGACTACGGCTCGCAAGAAGAAGATCGCAGCTTTCCGGTGCGCCCGTCGCTGGAATGCGGTGGAGATGGTGATTTTCTGATTCCGTCCACGGTCGTTATCGACGACGGCTTCATTCGATTCGGATTCGACGCAGAGGCTAGCGTGCGCGACGACAATCGCGTGTATCGATCGCTGAAAATGCTTTGTGCCTACCCAGATGACTTCTACGGCGACCTGGCCGAACTCCCCTTCGGCGGATTGGACGCGCGTGACCTCGCGACATTGTATGTCGGCCACTTGATTCAACTCGGCCAAGAAACCGCTGTCCGCTACGCTGAGCGCTTTCAGGCAGAACCATCATTCGGAGTCACCCTCGGCGCACCAATGGCATTACTCGAAGACGATGAATTGCAGACGATGTTCGTCAATGTCGCCAGAGAAGCGTTCCAGCTACTTGGCGGCGCCGATCTGCTAAATGGTATCGCCGTGGAGGACGCGAAGTCCGCGCTGGCATCCGCTCGAAAAAAACTCGCCGATTCCAAATCCTCACAGCCGCGCGACTGGGTGCGTTCGGAAGCTGAGGCAGCCTTGTACTGGGCTTACTCCTCTCCAGACATAGAGGACGGAAGGTATGCTTGCGTTGACGTTGGGGCCGGCACAACGAGCGCGTCCTGGTTCCATATCACCGAACATCGTTTGGGAGGTCTGCGCGTAAAGAACAGGTTGGTGTTTTGGGGCGACGCATGCGCGCCACCGGGCTGCGACGCAATTGACGAAGCGCTCGCCGATCATCTGGGATTGCCCACCAAGGCCGAGGTGCGTGGACGGGAAAGCGAGCTGATACATGTTTGTTGGGGCAGCCAAGTCAGAACTGGTATCGGTCATGTTCTTGATCGAATCGCGAAGGTTCTGGAGCTTGCTTCCGTGGAAGCGTTTCAAAGGCACAGGAGCGACCTTGCTTGGAATCACATTGGCCGCATGTTCTTCCTGGGCGGCGGAAGCAAGATCGATTCGGTCCGCGAACGCGTGATCGAACACAGGCGAGTCTGGCTGAACGAATCCGAGCCATCCGCCGACCCGGGGGCACCGTCGGATCTGGTTGAGGAGAACGGAGCGGAATTACAAGGCGATCCAACATTCCTGCTGGTCGCTTACGGTCTAGCCCGACGGCTGGCCGATGTACCGGATACAGTTGGCTCAGGTTTGGTTCCAACGTACCAGCCTCCCACACAGCCCGTGCGGCCCCGACTAAGCTCGGATGATCTCTACAGCGATTGAAACGACAATGGCCGAAAGGGCAAGGCTTTATGGGACGGCTTTTGCCGCCTTGCATTTCCGCACACTTTCCTACGATTGTCTGCATTCCGGTCCCGCCGCCATGTGGGGCCTCGGAAGCAGCCGGATAGCGATTGAACAATGACGACAGTTTTCTTGCGCCTGGCCCGCACCGGCACGGTGCTGGCCCTGCTGGTCGTGGTCATCGGCGCATGGGTGCGCCTGACCGACGCCGGGCTGGGCTGCCCCGACTGGCCGGGCTGCTATGGGCAGCTCGTCGTTACGGAGAGCACCCGGGAGGCCGCCGAGGCATTCCCGGAGCGGCCGCTGGACGTGGGCAAGGCGTGGCGGGAGATGATCCACCGCTACCTGGCCACCGGACTGGGCCTGCTCTGCCTGATCCTGTCCGTTCTGGCCTGGGCCAACCGGCGGGATCCGGAACAGCCCACCCGCCTTCCCCACGTCCTGCTCGCGGTCGTGATCTTCCAGGGACTGCTGGGCATGTGGACAGTCACGCTGCTGCTGCAGCCGGTCATCGTGATGGCGCACCTGCTGGGCGGTCTGACGACGCTGGGGCTCATTTTCTGGCTCGGGGAATGGCACCGCCTGTTTTCGTCACGTGACGATCCATCCCGGCCGGCACGGCCGGCACGCCCTGCACGCATGGCGTCGCGGTGGCTGCCGCGCGCAGGGGTTGCCGCATTGGCGATCCTGGCCGTGCAGATCGCTCTGGGCGGCTGGACGAGCGCCAACTACGCGGCGCTGGCCTGCCCGGATTTCCCGACCTGCCAGACTCGCTGGTGGCCGCCGGTGGCCGACTTCCGCGAGGGCTTCGTGCTGTGGCGGGAACTGGGCGTGGACTACGAGGGCGGAGTGTTGGACAATCCCGCCCGGGTCGCGATTCACTTCAGCCACCGGCTCGGCGCCATCGCAGCGACCCTGGTGCTGGCGGTGCTGGGATGGATGATGATCCGGCGGCCCCGGCTTAGGCCGGACGGCATCGCGGTCCTGGCCGCGCTCGGGGTACAGTTTGTGCTCGGCGCGAGTATCATCGTCTACGGTGTTCCCCTGGCCGTCGCCGTTGCGCATAACGGAGTGGCGGCACTGTTGCTTTTGGCGGTTCTGAATGCAAACCAGAGAATTGGACATTACCAGTGAGCGCGTGCCCGCCCGGTGGCGGGACTACTATGCGCTGACCAAGCCGGGCGTCGTCAGGCTGCTGGTGTTCACGGCCATCGTGGGCATGTTCCTGGCGCAACCCGGCATGGTCTCCTGGCAGATCCTGGTTTTCGCCAGTCTGGGTATCGGACTGGCCTCGGCCTGCGGCGCCACCCTGAATCACGTGCTCGACCAGCGCCTGGACGCGAAGATGGCCCGAACCCGCCTCCGCCCCCTGCCCACCGGGCGAATCGAGGAGCGCGATGCCATCGCCTTCGCCATGGTGCTGGGCCTCTCGGGCATCTGCATTCTGGTCCTGCTGGTGAATCCGCTGACCGCGGCGCTGACCTTCCTTTCCATGGTGGGGTATGCGGTGGTGTACACGGTGTATCTGAAGCGGGCGACGCCCCAGAACATCGTCATCGGCGGGGCGGCCGGCGCGGCGCCGCCCCTGCTGGGCTGGACGGCGGTGACCAACGAGATCAGCGGCCATGCCCTGCTGCTGTTCCTGATCGTCTTCACCTGGACACCGCCGCACTTCTGGGCGCTTGCCGTGGCCCGCAAGGAAGACTACGTCCGTGCCGGCGTACCGATGCTGCCGGTCACCCACGGTCCCGAGTTCACCAAGTCGTTCGTGCTGTACTACACCTGCCTGCTGGTCCTGGTCACCCTGCTCCCCTACCTGACGGGGATGAGCGGGACCCTGTACCTGTTTGCGGCGCTGCTGCTGGGGGGCGGATTTCTCTATCACGGCATCCGTCTGAAATACGGCGACGACAGCAGCATGCCCATGAGGACGTTCAACTATTCCATCACGTACCTGGCGGCGCTGTTCGGGTTCCTGCTGATCGATCACTACATCCCCGTGTTCTGGCCGGAATAGCCGCCAGACCGAACGAGTCCGGGGTTCGACGTGGACGTCACCGCAATTCTCGATCCGCTGAACGACGCGCAGCGCGAGGCGGTGACCACGCCTCCCGGCAAACCCGTCCTGGTGCTCGCCGGGGCCGGAAGCGGCAAGACGCGTGTGCTCGTGCACCGCATCGCCTGGCTGATCCTGGTCGAGGACGTCATGCCCCAGCACCTGTTCGCGGTGACCTTCACCAACAAGGCCGCGTGGGAGATGCGCCATCGCATCGAAGACCTGCTGGGCTTCCCCACACGTCATTTCTGGATCGGCACCTTTCACGGCCTTGCACATCGCTTGCTGCGGATTCACTGGGCCGAGACCGGGCTGGCGGAGGGCTTTCAGATCATCGACTCCCAGGACCAGTTGCGGCTGATCACCCGCCTGTTGAAGAACCTGGGCGCGGGGGGGAGTGAATTCGATCCGAAGGAAGTTCAGTGGTTCATCAACCGTCAGAAGGACGAGGGGCTGCGCCCCGAGCGTGTCGACGACGAGGGGCGAACCCAATGGAAGCGGCTCATCGACCTCTACGCGCGCTACGAAAAAGTGTGCGCTGCCGCCTCGGTGGTGGACTTCGGCGAGTTGCTGCTGCGCGCGTTTGAATTGCTGGAGCAACGGGCGGAGTTGAAGGAGCAGTACCGGCGGCGGTTTCAGCACATCCTGGTGGACGAATTCCAGGACACCAACTCGATCCAGTACCGGTGGATGAGACTCCTGGCCGGGCCGGAGGGCGCACCGTTCGTGGTGGGCGACGACGATCAGTCCATCTTCCGCTGGCGCGGGGCGCGGATGGAGCATCTGCAGGGATTCCAGGGCCACTTTGCCGGCACCCGCGTGGTGCGCCTGGAGCAGAACTACCGCTCGTCGGGCAACATCCTGAACGCCGCCAATGCCGTCATCGCGCATAACGCGATGCGCATGGGGAAGAACCTGTGGACCGCAGGCAAGGCCGGCGACCCCATCACGCTCTATGCCGCCCTCGACGAACGCGACGAAGCGGACTTCGTCATCGACCGCATCGGCGAATACCTGGCGGGGGGGCACCGTCGCGACGAAGCCGCCGTCCTGTACCGCTCCAACGCACAGTCCCGGGTGTTCGAGGAGGCGCTGCTGGCCGCCGGCATTCCCTACCGCGTTTACGGGGGGCTGAGGTTCTTCGAGCGCGCCGAGGTCAAGGATGCGCTGGCGTACCTTCGGCTGATCGCCAACCGGCACGACGACGCGTCCTTCGACCGGGTGGTCAACAGGCCGCCCCGGGGCGTGGGCGCCAGGACCATGGAGGCGGTGCGCGCCCGGGCGGTGGAGGCGGGATCGAGTCTGTGGGCCGCAGCCACCCACTGCCTGGAAGACGGGCACCTGGCAAGCCGCGCCAAACGGGCGGTCGCGGGCTTCGTGCAATTGGTGGACGGCCTGGAAGCCGGAACCCGGGACCTGGTTCTCCACGAGCAGGTGAGCCGGGTCAACAACGAGAGCGGCCTTCTCGCCCATCACGGACGCGCCGGTGACGAAACAGCCGAAGCGCGTGTGGAGAACCTCGAGGAACTGGCCAACTCCGCCCGCGGCCTGATACGCGACGAAGATTCGGAGCTGTCGCCGCTGGATGAATTCCTTTCCTACGCGGTACTCGAATCCGGGGAAGCCCAGGCCGGGGCGGACGAGGAAGCGGTTCAGCTCATGACAATGCATTCGGCCAAGGGCCTGGAGTTTCCGCTGGTGTTCGTGTGCGGGCTCGAAGAGGGCCTGTTCCCCCATCAGCGCTCCGTCGAGGACGTCGGCGGGCTGGAAGAGGAGCGGCGGCTTTGCTACGTGGGCCTGACCCGGGCGCAACGCAAGCTGTACCTGACCCACGCCGAACAGCGCCGGCTTCATGGCAGTTACCGCTACACGACGCCATCCCGGTTCATCCGCGAGATTCCCCGCAACCTGCTGGAGGAGCAAGGGCAGCGAATGTCGGTATCCAGGCCCGTGTACCGCGGCGAACGGTATGCCGGGCGGTCCGGCGGGCGCTTCGGAGGGCCGTCCGGCGGGCGCTTCGGAGGGCCGTCCGGCGGGAGCGCCGGCAAGCGGTCCGGCGCACGTTACCGCGCCATGTCCGGCGCGCCGGTCGGCGGCGACGGCCCGCCCATGAAGCTGGGCCAGCGCGTCCGCCACGGCACGTTCGGCGAGGGTGTCGTGCTCGACTGGGAGGGCAGCGGCTCGCACGCCCGGGTACAGGTGAATTTCGAGATGGCCGGAACCAAGTGGCTGGTCCTCGCCTACGCCAACCTGGAGCTGATGTAAACTAGGGTCCGGTTTCCCGATCCGAGAACGCAGGCCCCAACGCCGATTCACGCGTCATCCCACTATGAAGATCCTGATTCTGGGTGCGGGACAGGTCGGTACCACGGCGGCCTACAGTCTGGCCCGGGAGGAGGCCAACGAGGTCACCATCGTCGACCGCAACCCGGACAAGCTGCGCGAGTTCCAGGAGCGCCTCGATGCGCGCACCGTCCTCGGCCACGCCGCCCACCCCGACGTTCTCGAGCGGGCCGGCGCGGGCGAAGCGGAAATGATCATCGCGCTGACCAACAGCGACGAGATCAACATGGTGGCCTGCCAGGTGGCCGGAAGCCTGTTCGAAACGCCGCGCAAGATCGCAAGAATCCGCTCTCGCGAGTACGCCATGCACCGCTCGCTGTTCCGGCCCGACGGCATACCGGTGGATATCATCATCAGCCCGGCGCAACTGGTCACGGCCCATATAGATGAACTCATCGACTTTCCGGGGGCGCTGCAGGTCCTGGAGTTCTCCGAGGGCCGCGTCAGACTGGTGGCGGCCCGGGCCCGCGAAGGGGGCGCCCTGATCAATCGGCCGATCCGCGAACTCCCGGAGCACATTCCCAACGTCGAGTGCCGTGTCGCCGCGATCTACCGGGACGGCAAGAGCATCCTGCCGGATGGGGATACCGTGGTCAGGGAGGACGACGAGGTCTTTTTCGTCGCCGCCCGCAAGGACATCCAGGCCGTGCTCAGCGAGGTACGCGGGCAGGAGGACCCCATCCGGCGTGTCGTCATCGCCGGCGGCGGCAACATCGGCATGCGGCTGGCCGCCGCGCTGGAGAATTCCAACCAGGTGAAGGTCATCGAGCGCGGTTACCAGCGGGCGCGGCGCATCTCGGAGCGGCTGGACAAGGCCATCGTGCTGCACGGCGACGCAACCGACGAAAACCTGTTGCTGGAGGAGAATATCGACCGCGCCGACGTCTTCGTCGCCGTGACCAATGCCGAGGAAGCCAACATTCTGTCCGCCATGCTCGCCAGGAGAATCGGAGCCAACAAGGTCATGGCGCTGATCAACAAGCCTGCGTACGCCGATCTGGCCGCCACAGGGATGATCGACATCGCCATTTCCCCGCAACAGATCACGCTGGGTTCCCTGCTGGCCCATGTTCGCAAGGGCGACGTGGTCAAGGTGCACTCGCTGCGTCACGGGGCCGCGGAGGCGATCGAAGCCGTCGCCCACGGCGACATCCGCGAATCCCGGGTCGTCGGCCGCGCCATCGAGGACATCCGGCTGCCCCGGGGCGCGACGATCAGCGCGATCGTTCGCGGCGAGGACGTGCTGATGGCCCACCACGACACGGTGATCGAGGAGGACGATCACGTCATCCTGTTCGTCGCCGACCGCCGGCAGATCGACGAAGTGGAACGGCTCTTCGAGGCCGCCCGGTAACCCGCGGCGTTGGTCCCGCGCCGAGCCGCCCGGCAGCCCGCGGCAATGGTCCCGCGCCGAGCCGCGCGACCGCGCCACGGCGCCGGCCTGACTCCCGTGCGCGGCCGATTTGCGCGCGCCGGGTCAGGTGTTAGAATTCCTCCCCGCAAGATTGAATCGTAAATCATTGAATTTGCCCGATAATGCAGTGGCTTTGCCGCTCTTTCCGGTACTCGCCGGGGCTTGTCTTGCAGCCTGTTCCATGCTTCCGACGCCGCCGATTTCGGAATCGGCGACCGACCTGGGCGATGCATTTTCAGCAGTCGCCGATACAGGTTCCCACGAGCCGTTTGAATGGTGGAAATCGTTCGACGACCCGGTCCTGGACCGCATCGTCGACGCGGTGCTGGATTCGAACTTCGACCTGGCGGCGGCGGTGGCCCGGGTGGACCAGGCCCGCGCCAGGGCGCGCATCGCCAACGCCCCCGCATTCCCGCTGATCAACCCGTCCATCGGCAGCAACGACTTCGAGACGCCCACCAACGCCGGCATCGGCGCGCAGCTTGAGGAACTGGGGCTGGACGACGAAACCTACGCTGCCTTCGGCATCGACCTTCCGGAAGCGATCGGCCTGACCACCTACTCGCTGGGCGGGGCCTTTGCCTACGAAGCCGACTTCTGGGGCCGCAACCGCAACGCCGCCCGCGCCGCCGGGGCCCAGCGCCTCGCTTCGGAGTCGGACCTGCGGGCCGCCCGCATCGGGGTCCTCGCCGAAACCGTGGCCACGTACCTGGAGATCGCCGACCTGCGGCGTCAGCGCAGCCTGGCCGGCGAAAGCGCAAGGATCCTGCAGGAACTGGAACAACAGCAATCCTCACGCTATGACGGCGGCCTGGTCGACGCACGAGGTCTCTACACCGCACGTCGAAACCTTCGCGCCGCCGAGGCGGAGCTGCCGCCCATCGAAGCGGCGCTGGCTGATGCCGAAGGCCGGCTCTGGGTGCTGCTGGGCGGCTACCGCGACGACCTGGCGGGCATTCTTCCCGATGCCCTGGCGCCCACCCCGGCGCTAGAAGCCGTCCCGGCCGGCGTGCCGGCCGACCTGCTCGAGCAGCGGCCCGACGTCAGCGCCGCACGCCAGCGCATGGAGGCCTCCCGCTACATGGTCGGCGCCCGGCGCGCGGAATTGCTGCCTTCATTGTCCCTCTCCGGCACCATCGGCCTGCAGGGCACGGACACCGGCGACTGGTTCGATCCGGACCAGTGGTTCCAGAACCTGACCGTCAACCTGCTCGCGCCGGCATTTCAGGGCACGCGGCTGCAGAGCAACCTCGCGCTGGCCGAAGCCCAGCTTGACGAATCCGCCGCGGCATACGGGCGCGCCGTGGTGACCGCGGTCAACGAGGTCGAGGCGGCGCTGGCGGGGTGGGACGGCAGTCTCCGCCGCCACGCCCTGATCGCCTCGCTGGCGGAAGACGCCCGCACCGAGGCGGCGCTGCAGGAGCGGCGCTACGTCTCCGGCGTCACGGACTACGCCAACTACCTGGTTGCATCCCGGACCCTGGTCAGCGCAAACTCGGCGCTGGCGGCGGCGGAACGCGATCTCGGCTTCGCCCGCCTGGCGCTGCACCGCGCCTTGGGCGGCGCGTGGACGGCAACGGAGTAAGGCCTTGCGCAGAATCGGAAGTGTATTGATCGCACTGGGGATTGTCGCCGGCGCCGTGGCGGTGGCGGTCCTCCTGGTATCGCTGGCGCCGGAACCGGAGCGCCTCGAGCCGCCGTCCCAATTGCCGTTCGTGACGACCGCCGCGGTCGCCGCCGGTTCGGGGCCGATCCCCGTCTTCGGCGCCGGGACGGTGCGGCCCAGCGCGGAGGTCGCCATCACCCCGCAGGTGGGCGGACGGGTCGCGTGGGTGGATCCCGCTTTCCGGAGCGGCGGGCGGTTCGACGCCGGCCAGACCCTGTTCCGGATCGAGGAGGAGGACTACGTCGTGCGGCTCCGGGAAGCCGAAGCCACCCTCGCCGACCGGCAGGTGGCGTTCCTGGAGGCCCAGGAGGAAGCGGCGATCGCCCGGGCCGAATACGAACGCTACGCGGAACAGGAGCCGGGTTCGATCCCGCTGTCCGAGGCCAGCCCGCTGGCGTTGCGCGAACCTCAGCTCAATGCCGCCCGGGCGGCGCTCGACCGCGACGAAGCGCGGGTCGCCGAGGCCAACCTGGCCGTCGCCCGCACCCGCGTGAACGCACCCTTCAACGGCTATGTCCGAGACGAATCGGTGGACGTGGGCCAGTTCGTGGCGCCCGGCCAGCCGGTGGGACGACTGTTTGCCGCCGACGCCGTCGAGGTGGTCGCGCCGCTCTCGGACGCCAACGCGGCGCTGATCCCGGGCCTCTGGGACCAGCGCGCCGGCGATGCCGGTCAGCGCATCGCAGCCCGAGTGATCGCCGAGTACGGCGACATCCGCTATGCCTGGGACGGTTACGTGGACCGGGCCGAGGCATCGCTGGACGAGCAGTCCCGGACCATCGACGTGATCGTGCGGGTACCGGATCCCTTCACCGCGGGCACACCGGCGGGCGTGGCGACGGCGCTCGACAGCACTCCACCCCTGCTGGTGGGCAAGTTCGTGGACGTGGAAATCCAGGGGCTGGCGCCGCAGAGCTACTTCCGCGTCCGGCGCGCCGCGCTGCAACCCGGCAACGAGATCTGGGCCGTGGACGACAGCGGGGCCGTGACCATCGTCCCGGTGCGCGCGCTGCAGCGCGGCGACGATGAAGTCTACGTGACCGGCGCCCTGGTAGACGGCCAGGCGGCGATCACCGGCGGCATCCAGTTCGCCACCGACGGCATGCTCGTGCGCACCGGAGCCGCTCCGGGCCCATGAGCCCGAACGACGACTATTCCGGCGAGCCTGGCGGTCCGATCGCCTACATGGCGAGCAACGGGGTTGCCGCCAACCTGCTCATGTTCGCCCTGCTGGCCGGAGGCCTGGTATCGCTCACCGGCCTGGAAAGGGAAGCGTGGCCGTCGGTGCCCTTCAACCACGTGGAAGTCACCATGGCCTATCCGGGGGCCACTCCGGACGAGGTGGAGGAGTCCATCGTCGTCAAGATCGAGGAGCAGGTCAGTTCGCTGGACGGCGTCATCGCGGTCAAGTCCGTCGCCGCCCCGGGCGTCGCCTCGGTAAGGATCGAGGTGCGGTCGGGTACGGACATGCGCCAGGCCATCGACGACATCGAGTCCGCCGTGGCGCGCATCCAGACCTTCCCCGCCGGCGCCGAGCGCGCCGAAATCCGGGAAATGACCAACAGCCAGAGCGTCATTCGCCTGATCGTGTATGGCGACATTTCCGAGCGTTCCCTGAAGGAACTGGCGTACCGGATCGAAGACGAACTGGCGTCGCTGCCCACCGTCTCCCTGGTGGAAACCAGCGGCGCGCGCCAGTACGAGATCTCCATCGAAGTGCCCTCGCACCGTCTGCGCGCCCTCGGGCTGACTCTTCAGGACATCGCCAACGCCGTTCGCCGCGGGTCCCTCGAACTGTCCGCCGGCAGCATCGACACGCGCGACTCCCAGGTGCGCGTACGCACCCTGGGCCAGCGTTACAACCAGCAGGACTTCGAGGACATCGTCGTGCTCAGCCGCGGCGACGGCACGGTGGTGCGGCTGAGCGATATCGCCGTAGTGCACGACGAATTCCAGGACATCGACCTGATCATCCGCCACCAGAACCAGCCGGCGGTCTTCGTCGAGGTCCACCGGGTGGAGGGCGAACAGGTGATGGATGTGGCCGACGCCGTGCACGAACACCTGGCCGACGTCATCGTCCCGTCCCTGCCCGAAGGCGCCGGCGTGACCGTCTGGAACGACGACTCCCAAACGTACTCCGAGCGCGTCAACCTGCTGCTCAAGAACGGCGGGCTGGGACTGTTGCTGGTGTTCGTCGTGCTGGCCCTGTTTCTGGAGATCCGGCTCGCGATCTGGGTGACGCTGGGGCTGATCGTCACGTTTGTCGGCGTGCTGTCGGTGATGCTGGCGATGGACATCGCCATCAACACCATCTCGCTGTTCGTCTTCGTCCTGGCCATCGGCATCATTGTCGACGACGCCATCGTGGTGGCCGAGCATGTCCACCAGGAACGAAAACGGGGCACGCCGGGCGTCGCCGCGGCCATCCGCGGCGCGCGCCGCATCAAGGTCCCGCTGACGTTCGCGGTACTGACCTCCATCGCGGCCTTCTTCCCGCTGCTCTACATACCCGGCGGCATCGGGGAGATATGGCGGGCGCTGCCGATCATCGTCATCGGCATGCTGCTGATTTCCCTGGTGGAGTCGCTGCTGATCCTGCCCAACCACCTGTCGCACATTCCCGGTCCCGAGTGGGCGCCGGAGAACCGGGTCGACCGGTTCTTCGCAACGACCCAGGGCTTCGTCGACCGCAGCCTCAAGCGCTTCATCGACGGCCCGCTGGACCGGGCGCTGCACTTCGCGACCGGGCAGCCGCTGGCGACCGTCGCCGGGGCCATCGGCCTGCTCATCGTGAGCATATCGCTGCTGCCGGCGGGAATCGTGCAGACGACATTCGCGGACGTGGTGGAGGGCGACTTCGTGACGGCGAGCCTGGAGATGCCCGACGGCACCACGGCGCAGCGCACCTACGAGGTGGCCCGGGAACTGGAGGCCGCCGGGCACAGGGCCATCGAACGGCTGTCGCGGGATCGTCCGGCGGATGCGCCTCCCCTGCTCTCCGGGGTCACGGTGACGGTCGGCATGCGGCCGCGTGTCGAGGGCGGCGGACTCGCGCCGGACCCGACGCTGAATCCCGAAGCCAACATCGCCACCGTCGAGTTCAAGTTGCTGGGCGCGCAGCAACGGGAGATCGGGACCATCGAAGTGGTGCAGGCCTGGCGGGAGGAACTGGGCGTGCTGCCCTACGTGCGCGGCATCACCCTGAGCGGCCAGGTCATCGACCTGGGCAATCCCGTCGAGGTCCTGCTTTCCCACCCGGATCCGGATCGCCTCGCGGAGGCCGCCAACTCCGTGGTCAACGGCCTGCGCAGCGTGCGGGGCGTCTTCGACGTGCGTTCCGATCACACGCCGGGCGTGCGGGAGATCCAGCTCGAGTTACGGCCCGAGGCGCGTACGCTGGGGCTTACCCTGGAGGATCTGGCGCTGCAGACCCGCGCGGCGATCTTCGGCGCCGAGGCCGTGCGGGTGCAGCGGGGCGCCGAAGAAGTGCGCGCCTTCGTGCGCCTCCCGACCGAAGAGCGCAATGCCATCACCGACATCGAGGGATACCTGATCCGGACACCCGGCGGCGCCGAACTTCCGCTGAGTCAGGTGGCCCGGCTGGAGTCCGGCATTTCGCCGCCGGCGATCTCGCGCCGCGACGGCGAGCGGGTCGTCACGGTCACGGCGGACGTGGATACAGCGGTGATCTCCGGCGGCGAGGCCAACAGCATCCTGACCGAATCGATTCTGGCGGATCTCACCGCGGCGAACCCCGGCCTGACCTACATGATCGGCGGCGAACAGCAGCAGCAGGTCCAGTCCCTGGGCGCGCTGTACCGCGGATTCGCGGTCGCCATGCTGATGATATTCGCGCTGCTGGCGATACCGCTGCGCTCCTACACCAAACCGTTCATCGTCATGGCGGTCATCCCCTTCGGGGTGGTCGGGGTGATCTTTGGCCACCTGATCCTGGGCCTCGCCTTCAGCGCTACCGCGATCATGGGTATCCTGGGGCTCAGCGGCGTCGTCGTGAACGATTCCCTGGTGATGATCGACTTCATCGATCAACGCCTGCGGGAGAACGCGACAGCGCGGACCGCGATCATCGACGGAGCCAAGGGACGATTTCGCCCGATCCTGCTCACCTCCGTGACCACCTTCATGGGCTTCACGCCCCTGATTCTCGAACGCGCCATCCAGGCGCAGTTCCTGATGCCGTTTGCGGCCTCGCTCGGAATCGGCATCATGGTCACCACGGCGATACTGATGATGGTGGTGCCCGCGATCTCCATGCTCCACCTGAGCGTGACGCTGCCGCGCCGTGGGAACAGCGCTCCGTTGGCCCCCGCGCAGGTGGAAATTCAGGGTTGACCGGATTGCATCGGACGGAGTACGCGGGGCACAGCGATACTCGGGGCGTTCCGCCGTCAGAACCTGTTGCGGCGCCGGTCGATACGAAACTTCAGCTTCTTGTTGGGCGCGGCCGTGGGAAATGGATTGAACCCCATCTCGTAATCCGAAGGCGCCACGCTGATATCGAAGCGGTGCGCGATCAGCAGCAGGTTGACCGCCATCTGCAGTTCCACCAGCCTCGACCCCAGGCATCGGTGCGTGCCGAGACCGAACGGCACGTAGGCGCCGGTTTTCCTGTGTTCCTCCCGCGGCGGCGCATACCGGTCGATATCGAATCGGCCCGGATCGGCGAAAAATTCCTCGAGATGGTGCGTTGCCGTGTGTCCGAAAAGCACGCGAGTACCCTTGGGTATGTCGTATCCGTGCAGCACCAGGTGGTTCATGACGGTCCGCAGTTGTACCGGGATCACCGGGTACAGACGCTGCGATTCCAGGTAGACCCGATTGGCCACGGCGATCGCGGACAGGGCAACCTTGTCCGGGTCCCCGTCGGCAAACAGGGCGTCAGCCTCCTCCTGCACCTTTCGGTAGATTTCGGGATGGGCGGCCATGCCGTAGACCGCAAAGCTCAGCCCGCTGCCCAGGTAGATACTCGCGATCAGGGTTGCGACAAACAGGAAACCCACATCCGTTTCGGGGAAGAACTGCGGATCGGCTGCGTGCAGGTCCAGCACGGAATCGACCAGGTCGCGCGGCTTGTTCTTTCGTTGCGCCGGCGTATGCACAGAGTGGATTTTCCCGATCAGATCCAGAATGACCCGGCGCTTTTTCCTCATTGCCGGGGTATTCATCAGGAACTTGGGCAACGCGCCCTGAACGTGAGTGATCAGCGAGCGGTGCTCGTACTTCAGGACATCACCGATGCAATCCGAGGTGTCCACGCCCACGAAGAGGCGCGAAACCTGAACGCTCATCAACTTCTGGCAGGTCGCCGCCGCGGGCAACTCGTCCCCTTCCCGCCATTCCTTAAGTGACGTCCGGCAATACCGGTAGAGTTCGTCCAGGCGGGCTTCCAGCAACTTGCGCGAATAACCGGCACGCAGCGACTTGCGCATCCTGAAGTGCTCCGCGCCGTCCATCCCCGGCAACGTGCGCGATGCACCGTAAAGCTGCTCGAAATCCGACATGTGGTCCCGGGACCGGAAATAGTAGCGGCCGTTCTGGTTGATCCAGGTATTGGTTTCGTGGCCGGTGAGAACGACCATGCCCTTGTCGGAAAACGGGGTGCCTATCCTGAACACCGGGCCGTACTCCCGGTACGCGTCCGTCATGAGCCGGGAAAAGTCGCCCCGCCGCAAGTGTCGATTCCCCATCAGCCACGACAGGCTGGCCCTGGGGACCGGCCTGGTATGCGACACATAGGTCGGCGCCGGCCGTGCCCTGCTGTCTTCGATGGCTGCGCCGATCGCCTGGCCGACAATGTCCATCCTGCAGATCAGATCGATCCGTTCGCGGGCTTGCTCGAACTCATCGTCGGTGAGGAGCAGGCGAAACGCGTCGCAGGCATCGACCAGACTGATGAGGAGAACGTCCCGCGGGTCCGGAATCTCTTCATCGAGAATCGCCCTGAAGATCCGCGACTTCGTTTCCTGTCTCGTGACTCCCCCGGTGGGCGGATACGCGCCGGTTCGCGATATCTGGCGGTTCAGCGACCAGAAACCGCCGCTGTCATGGTCGAGAATGTTGTTTTCCACCAGCCGGTTGAGCACCGTTTCGATCACCCAATCCGCCCGGCCCGCCGTTTTCTCGATCCAATACTGGGCGTTCTGGTTCGGGGGCGGCGCCGCGGCAATCTGCGCCAGCACGGGATCCAGCAACTCGTCGCCGGTTTCGGTGGCATCGAGCAGCGTGAGGGCATCCAGGTCCGTGTCGATGCGAAAGTCCAGCGCCAGGTCCGCCAGCACGGAGCCCGCGATGGCGCAGGCCATGTTCCACCCTCCGACATGCTCCAGGTAACCGCTTTCTTCGTTCAGCAGCAGGAGGACTACTTCTTCGGCCAGCCTCACAAAGCAACTCCGTTCATGTCGACACGCGCGAGGCGGCGACGATTGATAAATTCAATCTAGCCCGATCCGGCAGTCAACGCCAATACCGATTCCTTTCATGCCCCATAAGAACGTACAATGCCGCTCAACGGACGCCGGATTTGCATTGCGGCGATGACGGGCTGAAAATTCGCTGTAGCGATTCTACCAGCCTGGCACAACGATGAGATTCGCCGAAGAAATTCTGCTGCTGCTGCTCGACGAGAACACGGGCTACTTCGCTCCCATTCCGGAGTGGAAGATGTCCTGTGCGCTGGGGGGCGCAGTCCTTATGGATCTGGCGCTGGAGAATCGCATCGATTCGGACCTGGAGACGCTCACGCTGATCGACGCAACGCCGACGGGCGACGAACTCCTGGACCCCACATTGAAGGCAATCGCCGACAACCCGCATAGTCACAGCCCGCAGTACTGGGTTGAACGGATCGCGGCTCGCCGGGCCGAAGCCATCAGCGACGCGGCGTTCGATCGGTTGGCCAAGCAGGGCATTCTCGATTCGCATTCCGGCGGGTTCTGGTCCCTGTCGAACAAGGTCTCGCGGTCGGGCCGCTATCCATTGGGAGACGGTGAACAGCGCGAAGAGATCAAGAGCCGAATCACCCGGGTCCTGCTCACCGACGAGATTCCGGATCCGCGCGATATCGCCATCGTCGGGCTGCTGAACAACTGCGGAGGCGTTCCGACGCTGCTGGATCCGGAAGAGTTCGAAGTCGCCGAAAAGCGGATCGAACTGCTCAGCGGGATGGACCTCATCGGGCGGACCATCGGGGCCGCGGTAGCCAGTTCGTATCGTCCGCCGGAAGCCTATCGCACGGTTCGCAGGCGAAAGATGCCATCGATCAGCGTGCTGGACATGCTCAAGTCGCGCACGATGCGGTCGGGCAATCTTCCCAAGTTCTTTGCCGAAGTGAGCGAGGAACTGGGACCGGTCTACCGAATCGATGCGCCGGGCGACAACAGTATCGTGGTTCTCGCCAGCGCCGAACTGAACCGATGGGTGGGGCGCAAGGGCCGGCTGCTGCTGCGAACGCGGGATTATCTCGAAGCCTTTCAGCAGGAATGGGGTACGGCCCGGTCCATCGCCAGCATGGACGGAGCGGATCACTTCCGCATGCGCAGGGCCGTCCGAGCGGGGAACTCCCGCGCCGTGGTCGAGGACCGCATGGATGATCTTTTCCGTCTCGCCAGGCGCTCGTTCGCCGGCTGGGGCGTCGGCCAGACGATGGCCGGAGAGACCGCGTGCCAGCGATTGATCGGCGATCAGATCTCGCATCTCAGCGTCAGCATGGAAGCGACGAAGGTGCTCGACGATCTGCTCGCGTTCGAGTATCGGGCGCTGATGGTTCACGTGTTCGGCCTGGTGCCGAAATTTCTGCTCCGTACGCCGCGAATGAAGCGATACAAGGCGAATATCCTCAACCTATACGCCCAGATCCACGCCGCGCACACGCCTGCGCAACGCGAGGGCAAGCGTCGCGATCTTGTGGACGATCTGATGGATCTGCACTACTCCGACCCGCAGTTCCTGCCCGAAACGGACCTGGGGTTTGCCTTCATCGCACCCATCATCGCGGGCCATTACACCGGCAGCGAGGTGGCATTCGCCATCTACGAGATGCTGGCGAATCCGGATCTGCACGAGAAAATCGTTGCCGAAGCCGATGCGCTCTTTGCGGACGGCGACCCGACCGCGAAGGACCTCACGCCGGAGGCGATCGACGTTACCCATCGATTCGCCATGGAAGTGCTGCGGCTGCATCCGGTGATACCGGTACACCGGCGTACCGCGATGAACTCGTTCGAAGTCGATGGTCTCGAAGTTCCGCCCTACAGTTCGGTACTGATCGCGTTTACGGCGCCTCACTTCATGGAGAAGCATTACAAGGACCCGGACAAGTTCGACATCGAGCGGTACGCGCCGCCACGAAACGAACACAGACAGGCGGGCGCCTACGCGCCGTTCGGAACAGGCACGCACATCTGCGGAGGACGGCGCTGGACCGAACTGCAGATGGCCCTGAACATGTTGCTGATCGCGCGTCACCTGGAGCTCGAGCTGGTCCCGAAGAACTACAAGCTGAAGCTGAACCCGTTCCCCAAGCTCAGCCCGGCGAAAAACTTCAAGTTTCGCGTGACGCGCGTTCGGCATCCCGTCTGACCGCCCGCGCCGCGGGACTTTTGCCACGGGCCAGCGGACGCGAGATGCGAGATGCGAGATGCGAGCCAGAGCAACGATACAACGCATTCTCGGTCTGCTGCTGACGATGTTCAGCACCGCGATGCTGCTGCCGATCGTCGTTTCGGTGATCTTCGGGGACGGCCAGTGGCTGGCATTCGCGGCATCGTTCCTAATCGTTCTCGGCTCCGGGATCGCGATCTGGTGGCCGGTTCGCGCGCAGACCCACGAGCTGCGGCTGCGCGAAGGATTCCTGGTGGTGGCCGCGTTCTGGATCGTGCTGGGCCTGTTCGGCTCGGTGCCGCTGCTGCTCACCGGCAATCCGCAGATGAGCCTCACCGACGCGGTGTTCGAGTCCATGTCGGGTCTGACCACCACCGGCGCGACGGTATTGACCGGGCTTGCCGAGCTGCCCGAGTCGATCCTGTTCTACCGCCACCAACTGCAGTGGTTCGGCGGCCTGGGCATCATCGTGCTCGCCGTGGCGGTGCTGCCCATGCTGGGCGTCGGCGGCATGCAGCTCTACCGGGCGGAGACGCCCGGACCGGTGAAGGACACCCGGCTGACGCCGCGGATCACCGAGACGGCGAAGGCGCTCTGGTATGTCTACCTGGGCATCACCGTGCTGTGCGCGCTGGCCTACCTGCTGGCCGGGATGGGCCTGTTCGACGCCATCTGCCACGCGTTCAGCACCGTCGCCATCGGCGGTTTCTCGACGTACGACGAGAGCTTCGGGTACTTCAACAGTGCCGCGATCGAGCTGGTCGCCGTCGTGTTCATGTTCGTTGCCGGCATCAATTTCTCGCTGCATTTTCTCGCATGGCGGCATCGTTCCGTCAAGCATTACCTCCAGGACCCGGAGTTTCGCGCCTACTCGAAGCTGCTCGGCGGGCTGATCGTGGCGGTGGTCGTGTACCTCCATTTCCAGGGGTACTATCCGACGCTCACCGAAACCCTCACCCACGGTCTGTTTCAGACTGTTTCCATCGCCACCACCACCGGATTCACCACGGCCGATTTCGCCGTATGGCCCGGCGTGCTGCCCGTGCTGCTGATCTTTTCGAGTTTCGTCGGCGGTTGTGCCGGCTCAACGGCCGGTGGGATAAAGGTCATCCGCTGGCTGTTGATGTACCGGCAGGGGCTCAGGGAAGTGCAGCGGCTGGTGCACCCCAGCGCCGAAGTGCCGGTCAAGCTGGGGTCCAAGCCCGTGCCCCACCGGGTGGTCGACGCGGTCTGGGGATTCTTTGCCGTCTACGTGGTCGTCTTCAGCGTCCTGCTGCTGATCCTGGTCGCTGCCGGCCTGGACCAGGTTTCCGCGTTTTCCGCGGTGGCGGCCACGTTGAACAACCTCGGTCCCGGACTCGGCGAGGTGGCGTCCGGCTTCGGTAACGTGGGCCCGATCGAGAAATGGGCAGCGGTGTGCGCCATGTTGCTGGGGCGATTGGAAATCTTCACCTTGCTGGTGCTGATCACACCCACTTTCTGGAGGCCGTGAACGTGAGCATGGCGCCGCGATTGGAGGCTATACTGGAGCGCGGCGGCGACAGCGCGGGCCTGCGGTACGCGCTGGGATGCGAATACCTGAAGGCGGGCGAACCCGTCAGGGCCGCCGGGCACCTGAGCAGGGCCGTGGCGCTCGAACCGGGCTATTCGGCCGCATGGAAGCAGCTCGGGCGGGCGCAGGCGGACGCCGGATTGGAGGATCGGGCCATGGAAAGCTACCGGCGCGGCATCCGCGTGGCGAACGAGCGCGGCGACATCCAGGCCGCCCGCGAAATGACCGTATTTCTCAAGCGGCTGCGCAAATCGGCACAGCAACGGCCTGACCGCTGAGGCGGGCGGCTCCCACTGCGACTGCGGCCGCCCAATCTGACATTCCACTCATGCAGCGACTGAAGTCAAATCTCGAGCGCATCAGCGAGCTGACGGGCTCCGCGATGGCGTGGCTGACGGTCCTGATGGTGCTCGGGACCTTCGTGATCGTGGTACTGCGCTATGTCTTCGACCTGGGCTGGATCGCGATGCAGGAAAGCATCGTGTGGATGCACGCCGCGGTCTTCATGCTGGGGGCCAGCTACACGCTGAAGCACAACGAACACGTCCGCGTCGACATCTTCTACCGGCGCAGTACCGCACAACGCCGCGCCTGGGTGAACGTCGTCGGAACGGTGGTGTTTCTGCTCCCCCTTGCCGCCTTCGTCGCGGTCACGAGCTGGGACTACGTGTCCACGTCGTGGGCGATCCGCGAGGCATCCAGGGAAGCCGGCGGACTGCCCTTCCCCTTCGTGCCCATAATGAAGAGCCTGATACCCGCCACGGCGCTGCTGCTGATGTTGCAGGGCATCGCGGACCTGCTTGGCGCAGTGCTGGTGCTCACCCGGGCGGTGGAGCCGGACGGCGAGCCGGGCGGCCCCCCGAGCGAGGCGATCTGATGGAGTGGGTCGCACTGCTGATGTTTGCCGCCGTCGTGGCGGTGCTGCTGGCCGGTTACCCGGTGGCATTCTCGCTGGGCGGCGTTGCGCTCCTGTTTGCGTGGATCGGCATGGCGCTGGGGATATTCGACGGCGCCTTCCTGGGCACGATGCCCAACCGCATCTACGGGATCATGAGCAACGAGACACTGATGGCGGTGCCGTTGTTCGTGTTCATGGGCGTCACCCTGGAGCGGGCGCAGATTGCCGAAAGCCTGCTCGACAGCCTGAGCCGGCTGTTCGGCACGCTGCGGGGCGGGCTGGGGATTTCGGTGACCCTGGTCGGCATGCTGCTGGCGGCGAGCACCGGAATCGTCGGCGCCACGGTGGTGACCATGGGCCTGCTGGCGCTGCCAACCATGTTGCGCCGCGGGTATGACCCGGCCGTGGCCACCGGCACGATCTGCGCGTCCGGCACGCTGGGGCAGATCATTCCGCCCTCCATCATCCTGGTGCTGCTGGGCGACGTGCTCTCCTCGGCCTACAGCCAGGCGCAACTCGACGCCGGCATCTTCTCGCCGGATACCGTGTCGGTGGGCGATCTTTTCGTGGGCGCGCTGATACCGGGCCTGGGCCTCGTGGCGCTCTACGTCATCTACATCGCTTCTGTGGCGCTGCTCAGGCCGGCCACCATGCCGGCGCGCGAGAAAGCCGAAAAGGTCCGCTTCGGCGAACTGGCGCTGGCGCTGTTTCCCCCGCTGTTCCTGATACTGGCGGTGCTCGGCTCCATCATGGGCGGACTGGCCACACCCACGGAAGCCGCCGGCGTGGGCGGTGTCGGCGCGCTGCTGCTGGCCCTGGGCAAGGGGCAGTTCTCGCTGGCGCGCCTGATCGACGTCATGAAGAGCACGGTGCGCGTGAGCAGCATGGTGTTCCTTATCCTGATCGGCGCATCGGTGTTTTCACTGGTTTTCCGCGGTTACGGCGGAGACCGCCTGGTGCACGAACTGCTGGTCAGCATGCCCGGCGGTGTGGTCACCGCGATGCTCATCGTGATGCTGCTGATGTTCCTGCTGGGCTTCGTGCTGGACTTCATCGAGATCACGTTTGTGGTGGTTCCCATCGTGGGACCGATCCTCCTGACCATGGGGATCGACCCGGTCTGGCTGGGGGTCATGATCGCGATCAACCTCCAGACATCGTTCCTGACGCCGCCGTTCGGGTTCGCGTTGTTCTATCTGCGCGGGGTGGCGCCCGGGAGTGTGGAGACGACGGCGATCTATCGGGGGGTCATTCCGTTCGTGGTCATTCAGTTGGTCGCATTGGCGCTGCTTGCATTCTGGCCGGAGCTGGCCACCTGGTTGCCGGGGGTGGTTTACGGGGGGTAGTCGCGGTGTAGGCGCGCCGCGAGGGTGCGTGCGTCCATCCCTTGCGCGCTCAATTTCGCCCGCCATCCATGGCGGGCTCAAATCGGGGTTCGGCGCTCCTGGCCATCCCTGGCCCCGCGCAGAACCCACGACGCGCGCTAGGGATGGACGCACGCACCCTCGCTCTTTCCAAGGGCTGGTGCTCGGTCGGGGCGTGATTACTTGTTAGGGAGAATTGGCGTGTTGGTTTTTTCGATCCTTGTCGGTGCGGTTGCCGGCTACGCTCTGGGGGGAATTGCCGGAGTCGTCCTGGGTGCGTTGATCGGTTTCCTCATCGGTAGGGTCAAGCATCTGAGCGACCGCGTGACGACACTGGAAGCCGGCAGGGCTGCCACCGAGCAAGTCGGGGACCCGGCTCCGGCGCCTGGGCCGCAGGTTGCCGAACCGGTCAGCGTGCACGCGGAGCAGGCGGGGACGCCCGAGCCGCCGACGCCGGATCCTTCGCAGGACCCGCCGCGCCCGCCACCCGAAGAAAGCGCACCGGCGCCGGGAACCGCTCCGAGGAGCGGTGCCGGCACGACCGGCCGGATATCGTCCGCCACGAATCGGATTACCGATGCCGTGACGGGGTGGTTCACGACCGGCAACGTGCCCGTCAGGGTCGGCGTCGTGCTCTCCTTGCTGGGTCTGGCGTTCTTCATTCGCGAAGCCATCGACCGGCAACTCTTCAATCTGCCCATCGAGTTTCGGCTTGCGGGCGTGGCGGCGTTCGGGCTCGGCCTGCTTGCGGTGGGCTGGCGATTGAGGGAACGTCGCCGGGTCTACGCGCTCAGTCTTCAGGGTGGCGGCGTCGCGGTGCTCTACCTCACCGCCTACGCGGCGTTCGCCCTGTTCGACTTGCTGCCGGCGGCCGCCGCGTTTGGCTTCCTGCTGATCTTCACCGTTGCGGGCGGAACGCTTGCGGTCCTGCAGGATTCCCGGGCGCTGGCCGTGCTCGGAATCGTCGGCGGGTTCATGGCACCGATGCTCGCCGCATCGGACGCATCCGACCATGTCCTGCTCTTCAGTTACTACGCAATACTGAACGGTGCGGTGGTCGGGGTGGCCTGGTTCAAGGCCTGGCGGGCGCTTAATCTGCTGGGCTTCATCTTCACCTTCGGAATCGGCGGTTTTTGGGGCTATCAGGCGTACCGGCCGGACCAATTCGCGACAACCGAGCCTTTCCTGGTCCTGTTCATCCTGACGTATACGCTCATTCCGGTCCTCTTTTCCTGGCGTCATGCACCGCATCTGCGCGGGTTCGTGGACGGAACACTTGTGTTCGGCACGCCCATCGTGGGCTTTGGCCTGCAGGCACGACTGGTCGGCGATACGGAATACGGGCTTGCAATCTCCGCTGTCGTGCTCGCGGCCCTGTACGTGACGGTCTCGTCATTCATGCACCGCCACAGGAAGGACCTGCGCGTGCTGATGGAGGCGTTTTTCGGACTGGCGATCGTGTTCCTCGCGATCGCCGTGCCGCTTGCTCTGGATGCCCGCTGGACGTCGGTGGCATGGGCGTTTCAGGGCGCGGCCATGGTCTGGCTGGGCTGCCGTCAGCAGCGAGGGTTGGCGCTCCTGGCGGGGCTGGTGCTGCAGCTTCTCGCCGGCGCTTCCTATGTCGCCCAACCGGGCATATATGCGGCAGGGGCGGGGCCGTTGTTCAACGGGTTTGTCCTTGGGGCGGCCCTGATTGCGCTGGCCGGCTGGTTCTCCGGTTGGTGGCTCGACCGGGGCGATGTCGGGGCAGTCGGAAAACCGGTGCTTGCGCCAACCGGATGGCTCCTGCTGGGATGGTCGGCGGCGTGGTGGCTGTGGGCGGGATTGGCGGACATCGAGCAGTTCCTGGCGCCTCCGCAATCACTGGTCTGACGTGCCGTTCGACTCGGCGGCGCTGTTCGAATCCGTTGTATTGCAGACTTCGATCTCGATCGTCTGGGGTGCGGCCGGACTGCTGGGAATGGTGCTCGGCGCCCGGACCCGCCGGCGCGAGGTCTGGGTCGGCGGCGCCGTGTTGATGACTGTTGTCGTGGTCAAGCTGTTCCTGGTGGATCTGGCCAGCACCGGGAACTTCGCGCGCGTTGTCTCGTTCCTGGGTGTCGGCGTGCTGCTCCTGGTTGTCGGGTACTTTGCCCCGGTGCCCCCGCGCGTGGAGGCTGAGGGACTCAATGAACAACGCGGAATTCTGGAACAGCCCGGTGCCCCCACGCGTGGAGGCTGAGGCGGACACGGCCCGGTAACGGTGTCCGCATGGATTGTCCCGGCAAGACCGGAGCCGAATACATGAGCCGGCAGGATACGGGTGAAGCTTCGAGGCTAAAATGACGTACATGCAACGACAGAAACTTCTTGTGGGCCTGGTCGCCGGTCTGTCTATCGGCTCGGCGAACGCGCTGGACCCGAACGACTTCGCGGTTGGATGGCCGCTGGAGCTCGGCGCCGAGAGCGCGTTCTACGACATTCCCTTGAGAGCCGAGGTGTATCGCCAGGCAAGACGCCTGGAGGAGGTGGCCGTGCTCGATGCGGACGGCGAGGCGATGCCGTTTTACCGGGTTATCGCGGAGCCGGGGCCCGCGACGGAATCGAGTGTCGCACTGGATGTGTCGCCGGTGTATCGCACACAGGCCGGCGAGGCGATCGGGGGCCTCACAGTCGGGGCAACGGACGAGCGCGTCGACGTCTCGCTCGGGTTGCCCGCGGAACCTCGCGCCGGGATTGTCGCGTTCGTCGCCGATGCGCGGTCGCTTGAAACAGCGCCGGTCGCCGCCGATCTTCAATGGAACGAGATGGATCAACCGTTTCTGACCACGGTGACGATCTCACACAGCAGCGACCTCGACCGCTGGAGCGTCGTCGGCCAGGGCAGCGTTGCGGCGCTTGCGATCGACGATACCCGGGTGCGCCACAGCCGGATCGCGCTCAACGGGCGCCCGGGCGGCTATTACCGGATCGAGTGGGCAGGCGACACGCCTTCACCGTGGGTCCTGGAACAACTGGAATTGATCGGTTCCGCCGAGCCGGACCCGACGCCGGTGGAACAGGTCGAACTTGAAGCGGTGCCCGGGCCGGAAGAGGCCGAGGAGAATGCGCTGTACTTCGATGCGGGCGGCCTCCTGCCCGTTCGTGCAGTGCAGCTGGAATTCGCGAATCCGAATGGATGGGCGAATGCTGCGATCCACAGCGGCGCTTCGCTGGACGGTCCGTGGGACCTGGTGGCTGCCAGGCGGTTCTATTACCGGATCGACTTCCAGGCCGAGCAGGTGCGCTCGCCCGCGGTGGATGTGGCGCGTAGCGTCGCTCGCTACTGGAGAGTTCAGCCGCGCCGCCCGCTCGACGAGGACGCCGTCGAGCTTCAGCTTCACTATCCGCAGGAATTCCTTCGGTTCGCCGCAAACGGGGCCGCGCCCTATCTTCTGGCCGGAGGCGGACTGTCCACCGAGGCCGGCCCGGACGCCGTGCTTGGCCAGGTCTGGGATCGGCTGGATGAGCCGATTTCCGTCTCGGCGGCGGGACTCGGCGCCATGAGGGAGTTGGGCGGAGACGCCGCGTTTATCCCGCCGCGGGAATTTCCGTGGCGCTCGGCTCTGCTGTGGATTGCCTTGGCGCTCGGCGCGCTGGCGGTCGGCTGGATGGCTTATCGCCTGGGGCGCGACGCTTTCGGCTAAGGTCGGGCACGCCCGGTCAGCGATTGACCGCATGCGTCAACGGGCCTGAACCTCAGTTGGGTTAGCCCGATTTCCGCAACTCAGCGCCAAAACGGTCGCAAGCGATTGATTTTTGGTCGATGGAGGCCGTAGGTCGGCGCTACAGCCGTTCGGCGGCCACACGAACCAATGAAATCAGTCACTTAAACCGCGCGTGACGGTCCAAAACCAGTCAAATCAGGCGAAAACTCGGTCGAGTTGCTGAAGTCGGGCCAGGGATTCGAGGTGCTGCCGTGGGTCATCGCCCGCCCGGCGGCAAGAGTCCTGCAGACGGAGCCAAACATTATATACGTATATAAAGTATATTAGTATAGTTTCGTTATTGATTTCCAATGGAGCCGAAAACAGCGGAATCATCTGCCGCCAGCAAAGTACGTTATGCGTTGGGGTGTAGAAAAGCGATTGACGTTCATAGAATTCCGTCTTTTCTGGGAAGGCGGAATCAATCGCGCGGACATCATCGGGCAGTTCGGCGTGTCCGTGCCGCAGGCATCCAAGGATCTGCGGCTGTACGCGGAAAATGCCCCCGGGAATCTGGTCTACGACAAGAGCGCGAAGCGATATCTGGCAGCGGACGACTTCGCGCCGGTCTTTCTTCGGCCCGAGTCCGACTCGTATCTCGCCCAACTTCAGACCGAGGCCAACCCTGAGGGAACCCCACAAGAGTCCTGGTTGTCATCGGCGCCGGATTACGGTGTCATGCCCATTCCTTACCGGCGCATCGACGCGTATATTCTTCGCCGGATCGTGGGGGCTGCCAGTGAGAACCTTTCCATAGAGATTCGATATCAGTCGATGAATCCGGAACGCCCTCTCCCGCTGTGGCGCCGCGTTACGCCCCACGCCTTCGGCAACGATGGGCTGCGTTGGCACGTGCGGGCCTATTGCCATATCGATGAGAAGTTCAAGGACTTCATTCTTTCGCGTTGTCTGGACGTACGTAGCGAGGGCCGGGCGGGAAGGCAATCGGGGACGGATACATATTGGGTCGAGAGACTCGCCGTGACGATCATGCCAAATCCGCAATTGAACGAAGACCAAAGGAAAGTGATCGCGAGAGACTTTCGAATGGAGAACGACAGAATATCCATTCCCGTGCGCAAGGCGTTGCTCTACTACTTTCAGAAGCGGCTGCGGCTCGATGTATCCGGCGAACTGGATGAACCGCATGAGACTCCGATCGTCATTTCGAACAGGGCGGAATTCGACGCCGCGCTACGCGAGGCGATGGCGTGAAATCGGAGAACTTCGAATTTCTTCGTGAAGACTGGTCGGAGCTTGCGTCGCTCGGAGGATTCGCCGAGGCCTACGCTGGCACCGACCCGGCCAGCTCGTTGGTGAAACTCCGCCTTTTCGGGGAAAACCTCACCAAGGGCATTTACCACGAATTGCGCCTGCCGAAGCCCGACAAACCTTCGTTCATCGATCTGCTCAAGAACCACGCGTTTACCGCGCTCACGCCGAGGGTTGTGCTCGACAAGCTGCATGCGCTGAGAATTTACGGCAATCGCGCCGCGCACGGAGAACCGGTCAAGCCGCGAACGGTATCGTGGCTGCTCCAGGAAGCCTACGACCTGGCGCGCTGGCTGCGGGTTCAGTATGGAGGCGGCGATCCCGGTTCGATACCGGCCTTCCGAAAACCGGGCACCGGGCCGAAAACGTCCGGAGCCGGGTACGCGCGGGAGCGTCGGCGGCTCCTGGACAAGCTGGCCGCACAGGAAGCGCGAATGGCGGCTTTGCTGCGGGAGTTGGACGAACGGCGCATCGCCGGCGCGATGACCGTAGGCGAACAGAGAGCCCATTATCGGACTGCCACGGCAGGCGAGGCGGCGGACGCGCTGGGATTCGATGAGGCCACTACCCGCACGCGCCTGATCGACAATCAACTCGCCAGCGCGCGCTGGGATGTCGGCGAAGGTCTCGACAGTACGGCTGAGGTCGGAAAGGAAATCGAGGTGGAACGTCAGCCCACCGACACCGGCATCGGCTATGCCGACTACGTCCTCTGGGACGACAACGGGAATCCCCTGGCCGTTGTCGAGGCCAAGAAAACATCCGTCGATCCCGAGCGCGGCCGCCACCAGGCCAAGCTGTACGCGGACGGACTGGAAAAGATGCATGGGCAACGGCCCGTGATCTTCTACACGAACGGGTTCGACACCTGGATGTGGGACGACGCACAGGGATTTCCGCCGCGAAAACTCCACGGCTTCTACTCGAAGGACAGTCTTCAGTACCTGGTGAATTTCCAGCGGCTGGAGAGGCGGCCCCTCGACACCCTCGAGATCAGGAAACAGATCGTCGACCGCCTCTACCAGATCGAGGCGATCAAGCGAGTCGGCGAGCGGTTCGCGAACAAGCACCGCAAGGCGCTCATCGTGCAGGCCACCGGCACCGGCAAGACGCGGGTGGCGATCGCGCTGACCGACCTTCTGATACGCGCCAGCTGGGTGAAACGGGTACTCTTTCTTTGCGACCGGCGGGAGCTGAGGAAGCAGGCCAGGAACGCCTTCAACGACTTCCTGTCGGAACCCATCCGGATCGTATCCTCCCGCATCGAGCCCAGCGCCAGCGAACGCATCTTCCTGGCGACCTACCCGGCCATGCAGAAGGTGTTCCAGTCCTTCGACGTCGGTTTCTTCGATCTCATCATCGCGGACGAATCCCACCGCAGCATCTACAACGTCTACGGAGACATCTTCCGGTATTTCGATTGCTACCAGATCGGGCTCACGGCGACGCCGGTGGATTTCGTGACCAGGAGCACGTTCCGGCTGTTCGATTGCGAGGGCCAGCTACCCACGGCCAATTACGATCTGGAGCAGGCTGTCGCCGATGAGTACCTGACGCCGTTCGAGGTCTTCGAACACACGACGCACTTCTTGCGCGAGGGCATCAAGCTCGAAACCCTCACCAAGGAACAGATCGAAGCGCTGGAAGAACAGGGCGAGGACCCGTCCCAGTTCGATTTCTCGTCGGAACAGGTAGATAAGAGCATTTACAACAAGGACACCAACCGTGTAATTCTACGGAACCTCATGGAAAACGGACTCCGGGATGCAACGGGACAACTGCCCGGCAAGAGCATCATCTTTGCCCGCAATCACCGGCACGCAGTGTTGATGCGCCAGATTTTCGACGACATGTACCCTCAGTACGGCGGCCGATTCTGTCAGGTCATCGACAACTACGACCCCCGCGCGGAGCAACTCATCGACGATTTCAAGGGCGATGGGACCAACGCCGAGATGACCGTCGCGATCTCCGTGGACATGCTCGACACCGGCATCGACATTCCGGAGATACTGAATCTCGTGTTCGCCAAACCCATCAAGTCCCCGGTCAAGTTCTGGCAGATGATCGGCCGCGGCACGCGCCTGTGCGAAAACCTGTTCGGTCCGGGGCAGGACAAGACCATTTTCCGCGTCTTCGACCATTGGAAGAATTTCGAACGTTTCGAGATGGGCTACCGGGCGGCGGAGCCGCAGCCAGTCAAGTCCCTGATGCAGTCTGTTTTCGAAGCCAAGCTGAAGCTGGCTGAGACCGCATTGCTGGAGAGCGCGATGCCGGCGTTCGACATGGCGATCGGCCTTGTCGCCGCAGACATCGAGGCACTGCCGGAGGAATCGATCGCCGTCCGGGAAAAATGGCGGGAGAAGCGCTCGCTCTCGGCGCCCGACGTTCTTAACGGATTCGCACCGGCCACGGTGGCCCGTCTGCACCGGGAAATCGCGCCCCTGATGCAATGGCGCAATATCCGGGGATACGGCGATGCCTACGCACTGGACTTGCTCATCGCCCGCATGCAGAAAGCGGTACTGACGAAGTCCGGGGAACTTGCCGACCTGAAGGTGGACCTCATGGATCGGTTGGCGGCGCTCCGGATGCACCTGAACCCGGTACGGCAGAAAGAGGCGGTCATTCGGCGCGTGAAGTCCGACGAGTTCTGGAAGCAGATATCGGTACAGGCGCTCGAAGAAGTGCGTCAGCCGCTTCGCGAAATCATGCATCACCGCGAGCGTGGCCGCGGAACGCCTCTTCCGCCCCGGATCGTGGACATCATTGAAGACGTGACCGAAGTGGAGCACAGCCGCCGTTCGACGAGCCTCAAGACAGTGGACATGCGAGCGTACAAGCAGATCGTCGAAGCGGAGCTGAAAAAACACTTCGAAACGGACCCGACGCTTCGGAAAATCCGCGCGGGCCAACCCGTGTCCGAGGACGACATAGAGTCCCTGGTCTCATTGGTGCTGACCCAGAGCCCGAACGCCAGCCGCTCTGTGCTCGCCGAGTTCTTCCGTTCTGCGGAGCCGCTCGAATTCGCCATTCGGGACATCGTCGGCATGGACCCGAATGCCGTCGCGGAACGCTTCAGCGAGTTTGCCCGCAAGCATTCCGAACTGACCGCGAAGCAGACACGTTTTCTCGGGCTTCTGCAGAACCATATCGCCCGTTACGGCTCGATCACAGTGGAACGCCTCTACGAACGACCCTTCACGATAGTCGATGCCGATGGCCTGGATGGCGTGTTCAAGACGGACGAGGAGGTCAACGATCTACTCGAGGTGATCCGAATGTTCGGCGTGCCTCAGGAAGAGCGACCGAAACCAGACACAGATGGGAGGTATGAGCACTAGTGGTTACAGGTGAACTGAAGCGGCGGGTGGACGCTCTCTGGACCGAGTTCTGGCAGGGTGGGATTACCAATCCCTTGACGGTGATCGAGCAGATCACTTTCCTGATGTACGCGCGCCTGCTGGATATCAACGAAACCCGCGATGAGAACCGACGGAAACGCACGGGAACAACGTTCCAGCGCCGCTTCAATGACGAGCAGCAAAATCTGCGTTGGTCGCGGTTCCGCCATCTCGCTGCAGATGAGATGCTCCCGCTGGTCAGGGACAAGGTTTTTCCTCATCTGAAGACCCCAGCGGCGGCCGGTTCGGCCTTCGCGGAGTTCATGAAGGACGCGCAACTCATGGTCCAGAAGCCGAGTCTCCTGGTCAAGGCGGTCAACATGATCAATGACTTGCCGCTGACGGAAGGCGACACCAAGGGCGATCTCTACGAATACCTGCTCAGCAAGCTGACGACTGCCGGTATCAGTGGGCAGTTCCGAACGCCCCGGCACATCATCCGCCTGATGGTGGAAATGCTGGAACCGAAGCCGACCGAGACGGTTGCCGATCCGGCGTGCGGAACCGGCGGGTTCCTGGTTGGCGTCATGGAATATCTGCTTCGGACCTACTCCTCGCCTGAGGGAACCATTGAGCATCTCGATGAAGAAACCGGAGCGACCGAGAAAATCTATACGGGCGACTTGCTGGAGGAGGACCTCGAACATATCCGCAGCGGAATGTTTCACGGATTCGATTTCGACGCGACCATGCTGCGGATCGCCGCCATGAACCTGATGCTTCATGGCGTGGACGATCCGGACATTCACTATCAGGATACGTTGAGCCAGGGCTTCACGGACCGGTTTCCGGAAGCGGCCAATGATGGTTTCGACGTGATACTGGCAAATCCGCCGTTCAAGGGCAGTCTCGACTTCGAGGATGTGCATTCCTCCCTGCTCCGCCAAGTAAAGACGAAGAAGACCGAACTGCTGTTCGTCGCTCTGATCCTCAGAATGTTGAAGACCGGCGGCTGTTCGGCGACTATCGTGCCGGATGGAGTGCTCTTCGGGTCGTCCCGGGCGCACCGGGCGCTTCGTAAGCAGCTTGTGGACGCCAACCAGCTTGAAGCGGTGATCTCCCTTCCGAGCGGCGTGTTCAAACCCTACGCGGGAGTCTCTACCGGCATTCTGGTGTTCACCAAGGGCGGGCGCACGGACAATGTGTTTTTCTATGATGTCGAGGCCGATGGATTTTCGCTCGACGACAAGCGGGATCCGGTCGATGCGAACGATTTGCCGGATTGCCTTGTCCGATGGCGATCCCGTGATCCCGAGACGGATACGGATCGAAAGGACAAGGCGTTTTTTGTCGAGGTCAAGGATATCCGAGAGACGAACTATGATCTCTCTCTCAACCGCTATAAGGAGCGGGTTTATGAAACAGAAAGCTATGATCCACCCAAAATAATTCTAAAGAGGATGAAGAAGCTAAATGACGACATCGCGTCTAATCTTGCGCAACTCGATGGACTATTGTGATGATGCCGACGACCCCCTTGGGCAAGGTAGTTGAAGTATCGGCTGGTCAACCTGCTCCCAAACCAGATGAGCTGTCTTCACATGGGCATCCATTTATTCGTGCGGGAAGTCTAGAGGGTCTTGTCAAAGGCGAAAAATCTGAGAATGACTGTGAAATGGTCGACGATCCAACCGCGAGAAGTAGGCGGCTCAAACTCTATCCGGTAGGAACCGTCCTTTTCGCTAAGAGTGGCATGTCAGCAAAACTTGGACGTGTGTACCGGCTTCGTGAGCCTTCATATGTCGTCAGTCACCTCGCAGCACTTACTCCAACAGGCAAGTATGACCCATCGTATTTGACATATTGGCTTCGAATGAATTCGCCTTCCCGGCTCATTAGAGCCCAAGACTACCCTTCGATTAGAACTTCGGAAATCGCCGCGATGGAAGTGCCGGACATATTGGTGGATGAACAGCGTCGGATTGCAAAAATCCTAGACAAGGCTGACGCCATCCGCCGCAAGCGGGAACAGTCTCTCGTCCATGCTGACGAACTTGTAAAATCTGCCTTTCTGGAAATGTTTGGGGATCCATTGTCAAATCCGAAGAATTGGCCAGTTCGCCCGCTCAAGGATTATCTGCTTGAGATTAGATATGGAACGTCAATTAAGTGCTGGGACTTGGATTGCGAAGATTGCATACCTGTCTTGAGGATTCCGAACATTGTAGACGGAATGGTTTCTTGGGAGAAGTTGAAGTATGCGCGTCTTCCTACGAAAGATCTTCAGCGATTGCAGTTAATGCTGGGGGACATTTTGTTTGTCAGAACGAACGGAAACCCCGATTTCATTGGGCGGTGCGCGGTCTTCGAATCCAGCGAGGAAGCAGCTTTCGCTTCCTATCTGATTCGCGCACGTCTTCGCAATGACGTCAACGTTACACCCTTGCATGTCCAGACGGCGGTCTCGATGCCATCATATCGACAACGCATGATTCAAGAAGCCAAGACCACAGCGGGGAACTACAACATCAATATCAGGGGCCTTCGCAGCTTGCCAATAATCGAACCGCCGAAAGAGACTCAAGCCACTTACGCGCGACTTGTCTCGCAAACTCGGAAGGTTATAGCAAGGGATCGGAGGGCACTTGAGGAAACTAAAGAGCTCTTGGCGTCTCTCTCACAACGTGCATTTCGCGGCAAGCTATAAGAGAAAGAGGTGGACGACGAAGCCGACGCCGCGCTGGCAGAGTTGGAGAACTCTCAGCGGGCTCCGGAGCTGGTGAGTACGAAGATTCGCGTTTCCGCCCGGCAGGCGCGCGCCGAGGCGGCTCTCTTCCGGGGAGATGCGGTTGCCGCAGCCATGCACTTCGTATGCGCGGCGGGTTACTTGCCGACGGCAAAGGAAGATCCGTACGACCACGAGAAGACGATGCTGTTTCGCAGCCGCGCGGTCGGGCGGCTGATCCAGCACGCCGACACGTTCGGCGGCGACGGTGGCTGGATCGAAGATGCCATGAAGTTGTGCGCCGAGAACACGCGCTACCGCCACACTCACGTATGGAACCAGGGCGCACGTCAGATGGACGCGGGAAACGCACAACTTGCTGCCGGTCGGCTGAAGGGCACTTCGGAGGCGCTCGATCTGTTTCTGAATGCCGAGTACGCGTTCCGCAAGGCGACATGGCGATTTGACAATGGTGGGTTCCCGGTTGACTGGGCGGCTGCCACTAGTGCACAGGGGCTGGCGCAAGCGAATTTCGCGTTTCGGCACCCGGAAACCGGAGAGCCATGTACCATCGGCATGTGGACGGCTCCGGAGGCATTTTACCGGACGGCCATGGAAGTGTTTGAGGCAAAGGGCGAGTCGCTTCAATGGGCGAAGACCCGCATCAATTATGGCTACTTGCTTGTCAATCGAGGCCGCGCCGAGGAAGGCGCGGACGGGCCGGAGTTTCTCCGCAGGGCGGTAGAAGAATGCCTCGGCGCGCAGAACGCGCTCAATCCAGAACGCGATTGCGATGTGTGGGCGGATGCTCAGTTGATCGCCGCAGAGGCGATGCTGGATCATTCGAAGATTGACGCGGAGGGCGCGATGACGCACTTCGCACAAGCCAGGGTCGAGTTGACCAAGACGCAGGACTTCCTTGCGAACAAGCGATCGCAACTCGCCGCCCGCCTTGCTGTTGCGCGAGTTCTACCGGTCGCGCGGCAAGGTCAAGAAACGCACGCTCGCCAACCTCTCCAAATGCCCCCCGCCGCGGTACCGCCGCCATCTCGAAATCTGTTCCTGAAGAATCTCGATGCCGACTTCTTCTTCAATGAGCGGATTCCTGGCGAGCCCTTCCGCTTCGGTAGCCAGTTCGCGCTGACGATTCTGAAGCAGCCTGTAGAAGCTGGCCCAGGCCGTCACCAGCAAGTTTGCCGCAAACGCCATCGCCATGCCGCTGGCGTACGCACCCAGCGTGCATTGTGCGCACTCCTCCATGAAAGGCTCTTTCTCGGGGTTAACCCGTTGCCGGCTTCGAATACAGCGGAACGCTATTCAGCTCGAAGAAGTCGAACGCGCCGGCCAACCGGGAGGCGAAGCCCGCATCGCCGAGGTTTGCGAAAGCCTTGGCGTTCTCTGTGTCAAACTCGACCCGCGAGGCCGACTCATCCATGACGATGAAATGGTGATCGAAATCGTCCCGGTCTTGCGCGTCCGCCTGCGCAACCGTCTCTCGCCCATTGATCTCTGCGCGCTCGATGGCGGCCAGGAGAGGATGATCCGGGGCTGCCTGTCCCGGATCGACGTCAATGTCGTCCGCGATGAGGATCGAGAGCCGTGAATCCCGCCGGCGAAGAAACTTGATGGCAGCCCTGGCCATCTCGGGATCGGCGTAAGCGAGCACACCGTCGAACGTCCTGGAGAGCCTGCCCGACAAGACCTTCACGTTGCTCTCGGCGTTGTCCAAGAACTTGTGAAGCAAGTACACGGCGTGAGCCGGCTTGCCGTTGCTGATGACCCTGTCATTCCTGGCAGTGAATGCCGCGTCGATCATTTTGAAATACAGGCGCTCTTCGTCGTTCGCGCCGTCAGCCGCAAAGATGCTGCGTGGCTCGGTCATTTCTGGTGGTCCCCGTGGTTGGCGTGGCCCCGAAGGGGCAAACCAACTCTACATAATCGGTCATGACCGAACAAATGGTTGGATTTACAGGGAGCAGTTCCACGCGGGCGTGCTGTTCCCGGCGTATTTTGCCGTGATGTCGTTGGCGTTTGCCCTGGCGTCCTGCCTGAACGGGCAATTGGTCGTGCGGCATGGTATGCGCACGCTGGCCATTCGCGGCCTGCAGGCGCTGAGCCTGTTGTCGGCCGGGTTCCTGGTTGCCCTGATTCAGATGGACGGTCCGGCCCCCCCTGTGGACGTTCGTGCTATGGGGCATGGCCGCGTTCTTCTGCCTTGGCTCGGTTTTCGGCAACGTCCATTCGCTGGCGATGGAGCCTTTCGGCCACATCGCGGGCATCGCCGCCGCGCTGATCGGGACCGTTGCCACGCTGCTGTCGATGTTGCTGGGCGGGCTGATCGGCCAGTTCTACGACGGAACGGTCGTGCCGCTGGCCGGAGGATTCGCCGTTCTCGGGATCGCCTCGCTGGGCGCCATGTCCTGGGCCGGCCGCGGTTGCCCGGTTGGCAAATGAGCAGCGCGAAACGGGGGCTTTCCTGGGGGGCGACGCTACCGATGAGGCATGCGTCTGTTTGAGAGTGTCTATTGTTTGCGCCTTGTGCACATTTGCAACCAAAAATCCTGCAACCAAAAATCCTTGACAAGCGCCCCCCTGTGGTACATTTGCCACATGTCGATGATTTTCGGTCCAGGAAGCAATCCTCAGCCCCTCAATTGACGCATTGACCGAAAAGAATGAAGGTTGCTGTCGTTGTGAGGGCACCAGCACGGAGATGACGGAGTAAACGGACGGAATATGAAGATCGTGCATAAAATCGTAGTTTGGATGCCGCTTCTATTCACGGCTGTCGTTACCTCATTCATCTTGGGCGGTAAGATCCTTGGGCCTTCGAGCGAAACAACTCTGCCGGAATTGCCGGTTTCCGCTACGGATGGCGGCGAATCTTCAGGGGAAGTGGCGCAAGAAGAGGACATGTCCGTACTCCAGTCCAATGAACATGCTCCGATTGAAGCGGGGCAGACGTGGACATCGGCAGAATTACTGCTCATCAACGCCGCTAGCGTGGAACTATTCTCGGAGAATGCTGCAAGCCAGGAACTTGCATTGGCCTATGAACCGAACGACCCTGCGATTGTCCACTCCGAACAGGCTCGTTCGAAGCGGGTGGTTTTTCCTGATGGCGACGCACTCGACGTTGAATTCGATTCGCCATCCTTTCTTGACGAGGATTGGTCGCACTTGGAAGACGGAATCAGTCCTGGTTTTTTTGAGCCTCTCAGTGTGGCCGCTTCCAATGGTAACGGTGCAGCCGCACATCAGCTTTACACATCTCTTAAGGATTGTTCAAAGGCGCCAACAACGCCAGCTGAATACAATGCGTTGGAAAACCAGCTGCGCGGATAATACCCCGTGCATCAAGAGGAATACATTCGGAACCTTCAGATTTCGTATCGCCGCTGTCAGGGTGCGACCGATGACATGATGGCCACGGCGGTTGAGTTGTTGCGCCAAACGGGTGAAGCTGGTAACTCGCTAAACGCCATGAAGTGGGCGATGGAGATACGAGACGCGCAACCAGAAGTTGCGGAAAGAGTTTTCAGCCGCCTCTGGAACGAACACGGGAGCGCCTCAGCGCTGAATATGCTGGCGGGCATTTACGGTGAGAGGCAACCGGCGTCGCATTCGGAGGCGGTAAAGGTTTTTGCCTACAGTTACGCAAGCCTGATGCTGATAATTGCCGATGTAGACGGTGTCGTTGGGGTGGAAGTCCTTCGGGAAGATCTGATCCAGGAAATGATGCGGTTGGAAAATACTGCTTCCTATTCAGTGGCTCAGGCAGGGAAGGCCCTTGCCTATCGACTGATTGCCGAGAATCCAAATTGTTGTCACTGACCGGAGGGGAGGTTCGATGAACATATTCAAACTGGCATTGCTTATTCTTGCAGGTCGCTTTCTTCTCCCAGATATAGCCCTTGCCCAGGAATCGATAGGCATGGACTGCTCGGGCATAAGCAACTACACGTATATTTGCCGTGATGGAGAACACTCAGCCGGCGCTGCCTGGAGGCCATACGATTGGTCGATGAGCCCGCCTGCGTTTGGTAGATTCGGTTAAGCATGTCGGACCAACGGGTACTGCGGCGCCTCGCCGGCTGACTCATGGTGAGTGTGTCGGGCGACCTTGGGGTTGGTGCTTCTACAGCCATGTGCACCAGGATTTGGCGCCGCCTCGACCAACCTGGGCGAGGTCTCCGACTTGGATCTGTTCGATTGCTGCTGCGGACAGTGGCTGTCCGCACGCGCACTCGTTATCGGTCAGCCGCATAGCTCAGTTGGTTTCGGCGCCGAGGTTGGCCATGGTGATGATCTCCTGGAGGACGCGGTCGACCAGGTGCTTGTCGGTGCCGCGGACTACGAGGTTGGCGCCGAAGCGGCGTTCGCGGAAGAAGGGGTAACTGCCGATTTCCACCTGGGGATACTTGTGCACGATGGTCTCCAGGGGAGCGGCGAGTTCGCCTTCCGGGAGGTAGACATCGACGTTGCGGGAATGGATGGGCGCGCCGCCGGTTAGCTGCTCGTCCAGGGTGGAGAACATGCCGCGGGCGACGGCGGGAATGCCGGCCATGACGAAAACGTTGTCGATGCGGAAACCGGGCGCCCCGCTCAGCGGGTTGTCGATGAGGCCGGCTCCTGCGGGGACATGCGCCATCTTGAGGCGCGCGGCGTTGAGTTCGAGTCCGCGCCTGCGCAGACGTTGCGCGGCTTCCTCGTGGAGGACCAGTTCGAGGCCGAACGCGGCGGCGACGCACTCGGCGGTGATGTCGTCGTGGGTCGGTCCGATGCCTCCTGTCGTGAATACATACGTATAGGCGGCCCGGCACTCGTTCACCGCGGCGACGATGGCGGCCTTGTCGTCCCGCAGCACGCGGGCTTCCGCCAGCGCGATGCCCTTGTCCGCCAACTCGGCGCCCAGGAACTGAAGGTTGGCGTCCCGGGTCTTGCCGGACAGAATTTCGTTGCCGATGATGAGTACGCACGCGGTTGCGGCCTGAGTGTCCATTTCTGCGTTTGAAGGTTGCCAATGCGTTCCCCGGCCGACCGGCCGGACGGGCGAATCCTACACCATGTGGAGCCGGAGAATGTCGCGGAGTCGGGGAATTTCGACCGATCCCTCTGGTTGGTCGGGCCTGAAAGGAGGCGGTCGGCCACTCCGGGACGCGCCGGGGGTTTCCGGGGGCCGGTGTCGGAGTGGCGGCCGATGGGCTATTATCTCCAGTCCGAAATTCTTCAGTCCGAAATCTGCGAGATTCACAGAAATGGCCCTCAAATCCGATGCCGCCGGGAACGGGGAACCGCCTGTAAGCGCGGGTTCCCGGAAAATTGCCGAAACCGGCGAGGGCGGGTCCGAGAAAGTGCGCGGGGGCAAGCCGGAGGAGTCGGGCGGGGGCGGGCCCGGCGAAACCGGGCAGGTTGAAAGCGCCCGGGCCGCGGAGGCAGGCGCCGCCCGGCGGCTCGCGGACATCCGCCGGGACCGCGACTCGATCCGCCGGTTCTTCGAAACCGGAGAATATCCCTACAAGCAGAAGATCGGCCGCAAGTTCTACCAGCGGCAGAAAAAGGAACTGCAGATCGAACTGCTCAAGGTTCAGGAATGGGTGAAGGCCAACGGCCGCAGGATCGTCATTCTCTTCGAGGGCCGGGACGCGGCGGGCAAGGGAGGGACGATCAAGCGCTTTGCCGAGCACCTGAACCCCCGCGGCGCGCGGGTCGTGGCGCTGGACAAGCCCACGGAACGGGAACGCTCCCAGTGGTACTTCCAGCGCTACGTTCGGCACCTGCCGTCGGCCGGCGAACTCGTCTTCTTCGACCGCTCCTGGTACAACCGCGCCGGCGTCGAACGGGTCATGGGGTTCTGCACGCCCAACGAATACCTTGAATTCATGCGCCAGGCGCCCGAATTCGAAAGGATGCTGGTGCGCAGCGGCATCATCCTCTTCAAGTACTGGTTCTCGGTGACCAGCGAAGAGCAGATCAGGCGCTTCGAGTCGCGCGAGACCGAGGCCCTGAAGAAGTGGAAAATTTCCCCGATCGACCGTCAGTCGCTCAAGAAGTGGGATGACTACACGGACGCCAAGGAGGCGATGTTCTTCTACACGGACACCGCCGACGCACCCTGGACGATCGTCAAGTCGGACGACAAGAAGCGCGCCCGCCTGAACGCCATGCGGCACTTCCTCTCGCAGCTTCCCTACCCGGCCAGGGACAAGGCGCGGGTCGGAAAGCCCGATCCCCTGATCGTCGGCTCAAGCGGCGACGTGATCGCCAAGGACGACCACCTCTTCGACAAGACCGCCCACCCGGACCGCCGCCACACCTGACGCGTTCAGGCTGTCAGGAACGACACCGCCGTCCAGCAGACAGCCGCCATCACCGCCGCCATCGACGCCTGCGGGATCTGCGTCTTGACATGATCCATCAGGTCGCAGCCGGTGCACACGGAACTGAGCACCGTGGTGTCGGAGATCGGCGAGCACTGGTCGCCGTAGACGCTGCCGTCCATCACCGCCGCGAAGCACAGCGTCATGTACAGCTCCGGATGATTTCGGATAGCCTCGGCACCATGAACGCAGACGGCATGTCCTCGATGGTCTTGATGGGAGGTATGTTCGTCGTGACCGTTGTGTTGGCTTTCCTGAATTCCCTCCAGTACCGATCTGGCGCCTTGGGTAGGTCGTGTAATGTTTGACCGGCTTGGTCTTGGGCGATTGCCTGAGCGACGAGCGATACGAACAACTCTTCGACGGCTTTGTCAATCGTCTCGCCTTGTGCAGCGATGTCGTGTTCCAGGCACTGGGCACACCACAGGGCTTCTTCCCTGAGCATCAGGACTGTTGCATTGATCTCTTTCATCTCTCTTATCTCTTGTCTGCTTGTGATGTAGGTGTGGATGGTGAATGAGTTTAGCCAGCTGACTGTCGCCCAGCCCTTCAATCCTCTTGACGGATCATCGTCAGGCATTCATATTTGACCTGCGTCTGTTATTCGGTAATCCGCTGAGTCGGGTTGCTCGCTGTAAGCAACAGGCGAACCCTGGTCGAGGGTCCAGATCAACGGGGGTTCTCCCGCGCACAGGAATTGGAGGTCACAGGCACCGGCGGGTTGCGTTCTACACTTGCGCAACCGCCCTTGCGCAAACTCCCCATGCGGTCGTTCCGTCCTCCCGGCGTCCGACCGGGAAACCGAGCGGCGAGCGTTCCTGCCCGGGACCCGCATCTTTGCCGAGATGGATCGTTCGGCGTATGTCGCATTCCTCGAGAATGATGGTGATGCGGCCGCCCTCGTCGATAACCTCCATTGGATTGGGGTCGAACATGGTCGCCGCCGCGCCCGATCGGCATGCGAGTTCCGGGTTGTCTCCGGGCAAGTCGAATTCGGCGGCGAGCCCGCGTCAGTCCTCGTCGGCCTCGTCCCTGAGACCCCACCACGCCAGACCGCCGTAGATCATCAGCCCGGCGGCGACCACGGCGAAGGGCAGCGGCGGCAGCCAGATGGGCACGTCGCCGATGCCCTGGTAGGGACCGATGAAGCCCGCCGCGAGCGCGCCCATGACCAGCCCGATGACGATGCCGAACGCCAGCTTCGGCTGGCTGCGCCAGGTCAGCCCCCACAGAAGGAGGAAGACGATAAAGGCGGTCATGGTCCAGAACATCGCGGTCTCCGTGTCTTGGCGCGGCAGGTCTTCAGACGAACTGCCCCGATCCGGCTCAGTGGGCCTCGCCAGGATGGCTCGGGACGAACGTCGTCTCGCCGAAGAAGTCCAGCCGCGTCAGCAACGTGTAGTCGCCCTCCAGCGCGAAGAAGCCGATCGCAAACAGCAACAGGATCGGCGGTCCGAGGATGGCGTAGATCAGCGCGATGCGCTCCCACGCCATGTGCATGAACACCGCGACGATGAAGCCCGCCTTGGCCAGCATGAAGATGATGATCAGCGACCAGCGCAGATAACCCTGCAGACCGATGTAGTCCACCATGTAGGAGAACGCGCTGAGCACGAACAGCAGCACCCAGACCCAGAGGTAGATGGCCAGAGGGTGCTGTTGATGTCCTTCCGTTGCCGTTGCCATTGTCAGTTTCCCGCTCCGCGTCTCGCGCTCGATTCCGTCAAGTGTCCCGTCCCGCGTCTCGCGCTCGATTCCGTCAAGTGTCCCGTCCGGCGGATCGTCCCCGTGTCTGGACTCCGCCGCGCCGCCCCGGTTCAAATGCCCTCACCACAGGTAGAAGAAAGCGAAGATGAAGACCCACACCAGGTCGACAAAGTGCCAGTACAGGCCGGCGATCTCGACCACTTCGTAGTTTCCCGATGCCTCGTAGTCGCCCCTGAGCACCTTCAGCGCGATCACCGCCAGGTAGATCACGCCGCAGGACACGTGGAAGCCGTGGAACCCGGTGATCATGAAGAATGTCGAACCGAACTGTGCCGCGCCCATCGGGTTGCCCCAGGGCCGCACCCCCTCGTCGACGATGAGCTTCATCCACTCGAACGCCTGCATGCCGACGAACGTGGCGCCGAAGGCGGCGGTGACGAACATCAGCGCGGCGGTCTTCGCCCGGTCCCCGCGGTAACCGTAGTTCACCGCCAGCGCCATGGTGCCGCTGCTGGAGATGAGGATGAACGTCATGATCGCGATCAGGATCAGGGGGATGGGGTCGCCGCCGAAACTGAGCGCAAAGACCTCGCTGGGATTGGGCCACGGCACCCGCGTGGACATGCGCACGTTCATGTAGGACGTCAGGAAGAGCGAGAAGATGAACGTGTCGCTCAGGAGGAATATCCACATCATGGCCTTCCCCCACGGGACGTGGAAGGTCTGCCTGTCGGCGGTCCAGTCGCGGGCGAAGCCCCGCAAACCCTGTGGCAGGGCGACTGCGCCGTCGGTATCGGTCATCTCGGAAGCCATCGTTAATCGATCAGGTGGACAGCAGCAGGCCGAACAGGATCAGCCAGACCAGCAACAGGTAATGCCAGTACACCGAACACAGGGTGACGGACAGGCGTACCCTGGCGACTTCGGTGACCGGGCGCGATTCCAGACCCTTCCACACCGCGTTCGACGCCCGCGCCCAGAACCACAGCCCGCCCGCCAGGTGCAGTCCGTGAAGCGCCGTGAGGATGTAGAAGAACGCATCGGCGGGGTTGGTGGCCAGGTAGTATCCGCCCGAGATCAACTGGCGCCAGACCAGCAACTGGCCGCCGAGAAAGGCGAACGTCAGTATTCCCGCGGCCATGAGATTGGGCTTCAGTCCGTCCAGGTCTTCCCGCGCCACCGCCATGCGTGCGCGCTGCAGCGCGACGCTGGCCAGAATCAGCAGCCCCGTATTGACCCACAACAGCCCCGGGTCGGGCATCGGACGCCAGTCCGGGAACTGGGAGCGCATGTTGTAGACGATGGCGAAGAGGCCGAACAGGCTGGTGACCACGGCCAGGAAAACCCACAGGCCGACCCGCTGCGGCGCGGCGTTGACGGCGCCGCCCTCCTCGATCACGCCCTGTTCCAGCCAGGGCTTGGTCTTCAGGCGCTGCAGCAGGAACAGCCACACCAGGATGGCTCCGCCCAGGGCCGCAAAGAGTACGGAAATATTCATCCGTGCTGGACGCCGTGGTCACGCCCGGCCGCCACGCCGGCATGGGGCGGCTCGGTTTGCGGAATAAAGTCTTCCTTCTCCCCCGGCACGCTGTAGTCGTAGGGCCAGCGATGCACCTCGGGAAGGTTGGGACCCCAATTGCCGTGTTTGGGGGGGGTGTTCGGCGTCATCCACTCCAGCGTGGTCGCCCGCCAGGGGTTCGGATCGGCCTTCGGACCCTTCCACAGGCTCCAGATCACGTTGACGAAGAACAGTATCTGCACCGCGGCCACGATCAGCGCCGCGATGGTGATGCCCGAGTTGAGCGTCTGCGCCGATTCGGGGATGAAATCCGTGTCGCCGTACGCGTAGTAGCGGCGCGGCACGCCGAGGATGCCCAGGTAGTGCATGGGCAGATAGATGGAGTAGGTCCCAAGCAGCGTCAGCCAGAAATGCGCCTTGCCCAGGGTCTCGTTGAACATCCGCCCGGTGATCTTCGGGAACCAGTGGTAGATCGCGGCAAACACCACCAGCACCGGGGAGACGCCCATGACCATGTGGAAGTGACCGACCACGAAATAGGTGTCTGAGAGCGGCAGGTCCACGGTGACGTTGCCCAGGAACAGCCCGGTCAGCCCGCCATGGATGAACGTGAAGATGAACCCGATGGCAAACAGCATGGGCACCCTGAGATGGATGTCGCCCCGCCACAGGGTCAGGATCCAGTTGTACACCTTCAGGGCCGTGGGCACCGCGATGATCAGGGTGGTGGTGGCGAAGAAGAACCCGAAGTAGGGATTCATGCCGCTGACGTACATGTGGTGCGCCCAGACCACGAAGCTGAGCGCGCCGATGAGCACGATCGCCCAGACCATCATCCGGTAGCCGAAGATGTTCTTGCGCGCGTGCACGCTCAGCACGTCGGAGACGATCCCGAAGGCGGGCAGCGCGACGATATAGACCTCCGGGTGCCCGAAGAACCAGAACAGGTGCTGGAACAGGATGGGGCTGCCGCCGCCGTAGTCCAGTTCCCGGCCAAGGGACAGCATCTCGGGCATGAAGAAGCTGGTGCCGACGACCCGGTCGAGGGTCATCATCACCGCCGCCACCAGCAAGGCCGGAAACGCCAGCAGACCCAGGATGGTAGCGACGAAAATGCCCCACACCGCCAGCGGCATGCGCATCAGGGTCATGCCGCGGGTGCGCGCCTGCAGCACCGTGGTGACGTAGTTCAGCCCGCCCATGGTGAACGCGACGATGAAGATGGCCAGCGAGACCAGCATCAGCACGATGCCCCCGCCGATGCCCGGGGTGCCCGCGCTGATCGCCTGCGGCGGGTAGAGCGTCCAGCCGGCGCCGGTGGGCCCGCCGGGCACGAAGAAACTGCCCAGCAGCACGATGACGCTCAGCAGGTAGACCCAGAAGCTGAGCATGTTCATGTAGGGGAAGACCATGTCCCGGGCGCCGCACATGAGCGGAATCAGGTAGTTGCCGAAGCCGCCCAGGAACAGCGCGGTCAGCAGGTAGATGACCATGATCATGCCGTGCATGGTCACGTACTGGTAGTACTGGTTGGGATCCACCAGGTTGAACGTGTCGGGAAAACCCAGTTGCAGCCGGAACAGCAGCGACAGCGCCAGCGCCACCACGCCGACGAAAATGGCGGTGATCGCATACTGGATCGCGATCACCTTGTGATCCTGGCTCCAGATGTACTTCGTGATGAAGGTGTCGGGATCGTGAAGGTGTTGATCGCGGTCGGCGATCGCAACGTACGCCATCAGTTGGTTCCCCCGCTCAAGGTATTCAGGTAGGCGACCACGTCGTCGACGTGATCGTCGGTCGGCAGGATGTCCGCCATCAGCATCATCTGGTCGCCGTACAGGTCGCCGGGATGGGCGCCGCGGACACCGTCGCGGAAGTTCCGCAACTGCGCTACCAGGTACCAGTCGTTCTGGCCGGCCAGCGCCGGGGCGTTGACGGCCCAGATGCCTTCGCCGTTGGCGCCGTGGCATCCCGCGCAACTGCCGTAGATCCGTTCGCCGCGAGCCACGTCGCCGAATACTGTCTCCTCCACCGTTTGCGCCGGCATGGATGCGATGTAGGCGGAAACGTTGAGGATCGACTCATCGTCCGGGATCACGGCCATGACCGGCCGCATGTTGGCGCCGACTGCATCCCCGGGGTGGGTTCCACGGACACCGTCCCTGTAGTAGCGCAGTTGCCGGGCCGTATATTCCACATCCATTCCGGCGATGGCGGGCGCGTCCAGGCTCAGGATGCCCTCCCCCGCCCGGCCGTGGCAGGCGCTGCAATATGCGTAGCTTGCCTGGCCGAGCGCTGCGTCGCCCTGGCCGCGTTCCATGGTCTCCGCGTACGTGGGATGGCTGTCCAGCCAGGCCTCGAAGTCGGCGCGTTCGTCGACCACCACGCGTCCCCTCATGGTGTGGTGAGCGAATCCGCACAGTTCCTCGCAGAGGATCTCGTATTCTCCCACGACGGTGGGCGTAAACCAGGCGTAGGAGACGTGGCCGGGCACCAGGTCCATCTTCACCCGGAACTGCGGCACCGCAAAGTCGTGGAGCACGTCCCTGGACCGCAGCCAGGCCCGCATGGGCTGATCCACCGGCAGGTGCACGATGGGGCTCGCGATGAGGATGTCGTCCCGGCCGACAGGATCGTCGGGGTCCATGCCGAACGGGTTTTCGGGCGACGTGTGCCGGATGCCGACGTTCCCGAATTCACCGTCCTCGCCGGGAAAGCGGAAGCTCCAGTGCCATTGCTGGCCCACGGCCTCGAATTCCGCGGCCTCATCCGGGACGTTGACGAACTGCCCCCAGACCACCAGTCCCGGCGCCAGCATGACCGCCACGCCGATGCTCGTGCCCACCGTGAGCCAGGTCTCGAGCTTCGCGTTCTCCGGGTCGTAGTCGGCCCTGTGCCCGGCGCGGTGCCGGTAGCGAACCACGCACCAGGCCATGAACAGGTTCGCGGCCACGAACACCAGTCCCGTCACGATGAACGTCACGTTCACGGTGAGGTCGATCAGCCCCCAGTTCGAAGCCAGCGGGGTGAAGTACCACGGGCTCAGGAAGTGGAAGGCCAGCGAGGCCACCACAAGCAATACCAAAACGACTGCCAACAGCATAAGATCTCGGCGCCTTTCCTGGCCTTGCCCGGCGCCCGTGCGCAGGACGCGCGGTTACCGGCCTATTCGATAATGAATTTCCCGTTCATGAGCACGTAATGGCCGGGAAATGAACAGAAATACGTATAGTCGCCGCCGGCTTCGAGACCGGCGAGATTGAATGTCACGGACGTTTCCTCTCCCCCTCCGATCATTCGGGTGGTGGCAATCACGCGGGGGTCGCCCTCCGGCAGGTATTCGGGCGGCCCGGCCATTGCGGCAACCGTGGCGAGAGGCATGTAATCGGCCGTCGTGGTCAGCACCCAGTTGTGGCCCATGACGTTTGCGGCCAGTTGACCGGTGTGGATCAGGTCGATCGTCACCTCTTCGCATGCGGCGCTGACGCGAATCTCGGTCAGGTTCCATTGGATGAGGTCGTTGCCTTCGATGACCTGGGCGCACTCCTGGCCCTGCGCCGTACCGCAGAACGCCAGTCCCAACAGGGCCGCTGCCGCAAGATATCTGTTCATCGGATTGTACTCCTGGCCTGGTTGCCCGCTGTTTTCGGCGGATGGCAGGACGGTGCTTCAGCCCACTTCGACCAACGGTCCGCAGGTACGGTTCCCCGGATTTCCGAACCTCGGATTTCGGGCGCGAATATTACCAGAATCGCCGCCAACGGGTAACGGAGATTCTACGCTGTTTTCGTTCCGGACAAGTTAAGATATCCAGCCTGAATCCTGCGACGGGGACCATGACTCCGTGATCGGATTGCTGCAACGAGTGAGCCGCGCCAGCGTGACGGTAGAGGATCGGGCCATCGCCGGGATCGGCGCCGGGCTGCTGGTCTTCGTCGCCGTGGAAACCGGCGACACCGAGGTCCATGCCTCGCGGTTGATGGAGCGCCTGCTGGCGTATCGCGTATTCGCGGACGACGAGGGAAAAATCAATCTCAACGTGCAGCAGGCGGGCGGCAGCCTGCTGCTGGTGCCGCAGTTCACGCTGGCCGCCGATACCCGCAAGGGCAACCGGCCGGGATTCTCGAAGGCAGCCCCGCCGGCGCTGGGCCGCAAGCTGTTCGAATTCATGGCTAGGCTGGGCGCCGGCGCCCCGGTTCCCGTGGCGACCGGAAGGTTCGGCGCCACGATGCGCATCGACCTGTGCAACGAGGGTCCGATGACGTTCTGGCTGAGGGTTCCGCCCGCAAATTGATCGTTTGCCGTATCGGCTCCCGCAGCCGGGTTCGCATGGGTCGAGGGCGGGGAACGAGCCGGCGACCGTAAATTGCGGCCGGCTTTAGCGTATTATTGGCGTATCGGCCAGGTATTGGAGCGAAACGATGGGATTGGGTGGCATTGGCATCTGGCAGCTTTTGATCTTATTGCTCATAGTCATGTTGTTGTTCGGCACCAAGCGCCTGAAGACCCTGGGCGGCGACCTGGGCGGCGCGCTGAAAGGCTTCCGCAACGCAATGGAGAGCGACGGGGAACCGGACGGCGAATCCGCCGAAAACCCTCGCCTGGCGACCGCCGAGCCGGACGCCGAATTCGCCGAGCAACGCCGAGAGAGCCAAGGCAGCGGCACCTGACGGCCAGCGTCGTTCGGTCCCGCCCGGGATCGCGCGTCCCGAGCGGAATGTAGCGAGCGCTGGACTCGTTGCGCTCGCGGCATCGCACCTACCATTGGACTCGTCTTGAAATTCAGCAACTGGATATTCTATGCGCAAGATTTCTTGCGCATAGAAGCATAAATTGCGTATATAATTTGCGCATAGGCCGTTTATGTGGCGCAATGGCGCCTATACGCAATAATTCAGCTTCAATATGGCGCGACGAATTTCGGAACAAGAACTGCAGGACATCCTTCGGGCGGTGCAGCAGCACCCCGATGGCGTGACTGCACGGCGGCTGTTGGAGTCGTTGGGGGAGGATATCCCGCTCAGAACGTTGCAATACCGGATCAAGACGCTGGTCGACGACGGCCGACTGATCATGGAGGGATCGGGACGTTGGGCGCGCTACCGGGCGCCGACGGCGGTTGTTGCGTCGGCCGGTCCAATTGTCGGCGAAGGTTCCCTGGGCGGTGCGAGAGGGTACGTGCTCCCGCCGCTCTCGGACGACGGCGCCAGGATTCGCGAATACGTCCGCCAGCCGATTCAGGCCCGCCAACCAGTGGGTTACGACGGCGACTTTCTCGATTCGTACCGGCCAAACGAGACTTTCTACCTTTCGCCGGAAGAACGTACGCGGCTCCGGGAGATCGGTACGACCGAATCGATCCAACAGCCCGCCGGCACGTACGCCAGACAAGTGTTGAACAGACTCCTGATTCCCCTGTCGTGGAATTCGAGCCGCCTGGAGGGCAACACGTACTCACTGCTGGAAACCCATCGCCTCATCCGAGCCGGCGAAGAGGCGGAGGGGAAGGACCGTCTGGACGCACAGATGATCCTCAACCACAAGGACGCCATCGAGCTACTTGTGGAGTACGCGGACGATATTGGTTTCAACCGCTACACGCTCTTCAACCTTCACGGAGCGCTGGCGGACGGTTTGCTCCCCGATCCCGAGGCGGCCGGGCGGCTGCGGCTGATAGGCGTTGGCATCGGGGGTTCGGTTTATCTTCCGCTTGCGATTCCGCAACTGGTCGAAGAGCGCTTCGACCAGGTTCTCGCCACCGCTTCAAGCATCCAGGACCCGTTCGAACAGGCTTTTTTCGCGATGGTTCATCTTCCCTACCTGCAACCGTTCGAAGACGTCAACAAGCGCGTGTCCAGGCTTGCTGCGAACATTCCGTTGATCAAGGCCAATCTGTCGCCGCTTTCGTTCGACGATGTGCCCCGCAGCATGTACACGGAAGCCATTTTGGGCGTCTATGAGCTAAACCGCACCGAGTTGCTCCGGGATGCATTTCTCTGGGCTTACGAACGCTCTGCCGCGCGCTATGGCGCCGTGCGTCAGACGCTGGGAGAGCCCGACCCGTTTCGGATGCGGCACCGGGCAGCGCTGCGCGATCTCATCGGCGCGGTCATCCGCGAGCGCATGGGCAAGAGGCAGGCCGGCGCCCATGTCCAGGACTGGTCGGCCAGGAACATCGGCGAGTCCGGACGCGAGAAATTTCGCCGGATCGCCGAGCAGGAACTTCTCAGCCTGCACCCCGGCAACTTTGCACGCTACCGGGTCACTCCCGGTGAGTTCGACGCATGGCAGACAGCATGGAACGAGTGACCGGCGGAACCGTGTTCATGCGCGGGTTCGCGGTCAGTTGATCCTGTGCATGTGTCGGGACAGGCTGTCTCCGGCGGGATCGACGGGGAACAATTGCCTCACATTGTGCAGGTAGATGAAGCCTGCTCTGCGATGTTCGGCGGCGCGCAGGTACAAGGTGTTCTCGCGATAGCGGGTATGGCGGCTGGGATCGACTGCTACCAGGATCCGGTCGCCAGGGATGAACGTATCGTGGTCGAAGCCGAGATCGGTTAGTTCCCGCCGGTTGTCCATCTCGAGCGTCCATGTTTGACCGGTTTCGATTCCGTCGATCGCCTGCCCATCCGGGATGTCCGTAATCTCGACGAACATGAGTGGATGCGGGTAGATCAGCTCGAAATTCCTGACTTCCACCTCGGCAGTGAACCGTCTCAGGTCGTCGTAGACCCCAATGACGTTGTGGTGACCCAGTGCGGAAATGGCCCACAGCATGATGACGGTGTGTGCGACGGCCCGATACATTTGCTCGTGACCAATAAAATGAACGCCTGCCTGGAAGTCTAGGCTACCACGTCTGCAATGGATGGATCGCCAGCCGTTTGCCTGCGGGTCGCGATATGGCGCCTGCACCCACGCACACCAGAGCAGGCATAATTGCACCCATGAACACGAACAGGGTTATCGACGCGCGGCAGGCTCAGGCGCTCGTTGCAAGCGAGTTCAACGACTCGATCGTCCCGACGCTCGTCGACTACATCAGGATTCCGAACAAATCGCCGGACTTTGACGCCGACTGGGCGAGCAACGGTCACATGCACGAAGCGATGGATCTCATCGTCCAGTGGTGCCGGGAACATCCGGTCAACGGCATGGAACTTGAGGTGGTCGAACTTCCGGGTCGAACGCCGCTACTCTTCATCGAGATACCGGGCGGGATCGACGATACGGTCCTCCTGTACGGCCACATGGACAAGCAGCCCGAGATGACCGGCTGGAACGAGGGGCTCGGCCCCTGGACGCCGGTTCTGCGCGGCGACAGGCTCTACGGGCGCGGCGGCGCCGACGACGGCTACTCGACGTTCTCGTCGCTCCTGGCGCTGCGGATATTGCAGGAACAGGGGATACCCCATGCGCGCTGCGTCGTGATCATTGAGGGCAGCGAGGAAAGCGGCAGTCCCGACCTGCCCTTCTACATCGATCATCTGCGCGGCCGGATCGGCGAACCGAGCCTCGTCGTGTGCCTGGACTCCGGCGCCGGAAATTACGATCAGCTCTGGTGCACGACGTCGCTGCGTGGCATGGTCACCGGCAATCTGCACGTCGACGTGATCCGGGAAGGCGTCCATTCGGGCGACGCGGGCGGAGTCGTCCCGTCGAGCTTTCGAGTGCTGCGCATGCTGCTTTCGCGGCTCGAGAACGAAACGGACGGCAGGATTCTGCCGGACTGGCTGCATGCGGAAATTCCAGGGCAACGCGTCGAGCAGGCGCGCGCCGCCACCGAAGTCATCGGCGACCGGCTCTGGGCGCGTTTCCCGTGGCACGACGGCGTGCAGCCGATGGCCGACGATCCGGTCGAACTCGTGTTGAACCGCACCTGGCGCCCGGCGCTTGCGATTACGGGCGCAGGCGGCCTGCCGGACATCGGCAATGCCGGCAACACGTTGCGGCCCGGAACGTCGGTCCGCGTCAGCCTCAGGCTTCCGCCGGGCATTTCGGGAGAAGATGCCGCCGCGCAACTGACGGAGCTGCTGACGCGCGACCCGCCGCACGGCGCCCGGATCAGCTTCGAGGCAGTGGGCAACGAAGGCTGGAACGCACCGCCGCTCGCAGCCTGGCTCGAAGCGGCGCTGCTCGAATCGTCTCAGACCTATTTCGGCAAACCCTCCATGTACATGGGCGAAGGCGGAACGATTCCGTTCATGGCGATGCTCGGCGCGGAGTTTCCGAACGCTCAATTCCTGGTGACGGGCGTACTCGGCCCGGAGTCCAATGCCCACGGGCCAAACGAGTTCCTGCATATCCCGACAGCGCAGAAGCTGACCTGCTGCGTCGCCGAAACGCTCCGGCAGCATGCTCTTCGCGATGGAGACGACGCCGGGACATCTTGACGATCGGCGCCAGAGGCGCCGGTGTCGTTAACACGACTTCCGCAACTCAGCGCCAAAACGGTCGCAAGCGATTGATTTTTGGTTGATGGGGGGGCCGTAAGTCGGCACTACAGGGTGCCGAACGGGCGGGGGCCGGCGCGGTCGTTCCAGGCAGGAACCAGTACATTTCGCTGCGGGGTCCAACGCTGCTGGTACCGAAATCACCGAGTTCAGGACGGTGAACGTCATCCGGCCTGCCATGGCACCCCGATGCCCATTGTGAGATGACCTGTTGCCGGCATGACCCATTTCGCCGGTCGCGCCGGGTGCGCTGATTCACGGTCGGTTTGGTTGTCGCGTATGCCCTGCTGATGGCCGGGTGCGGCATGTTCGAGGAAACCCCGGAGGAAACCGCGCGGCGCATCGAGGCCGCACGACGAGTGGCCCTGACTCCGCGGACGCTGGAGCGTTTCCGCGTTACGGGCGGTGGACCGGATTTCGTCAAGATGGGCCACGCCGTCCGGTACGCGGTATCGAAGCTGGATGAATGGATCGAGAAGTGCAATCGTGGTCCAAGCAATAAAACTTGAGGGGTACGGAACGCAGGGCCTCACAATCGCAAAAACGGAAACGCCAATTCGACGCTTCGGCCCAGATCGTAGATGGTCTCGAAGTCGTACTGGCGACCGAGCCTGGCAACCCAGTAGCGACCGTGGGCGAGCCAGTCCCGGTACCTGAAGGCGCCGCGGATCTCTCCGACGAGCTTCGCCGGAACGTCGGAATGGTCGCGCCAGCATTGCAGGATGTCGTCGGAGAAAGAAACCTTTTGCTGTTTTTTCTTGTACAGGGCGCGAAATGCCAGGGAGACATCGTCTTTCTTCCTGGCGTACGTGCGCTGCAGGTAGTCGACTCGAAACGACGCCTCGATGGAAGCGAGCAACGTCATTGCAGACGCCGCCCGCGCCTCCCTCAAGGTCGCATCGCGCTTCGTGCGAACCTCGATGGACGTGTCGGAAGCGAACAGCTCGATGAATTGCGGATTGTTCGGCGAGTAGTGGAGCCGAATAGCGTCCTCAAGAATCGCGTGGTGCGCCGCAATGTCATGTAGAGCTGGCGGGTCCTCGAACGATATCGGCCTAGGCACCCGAGACGTCCATTACAGCGTCCCGGAAGGAGTCTTCGCTCAGGGCGGTCGCGGTCGCACTCGGGGGCGGCGTCACGAGATACCAACCGGCGTGATCGACATCGCCTCGCCACGGCGAACGGCTCGATGTTTCGATCGGACCGTCTGTTCCGGAGATTGAAATCTTAAGTGTGGGGCCACCTTCTTCAAGCAGCAGAATCCGCAAAGTCTTGCGAGGACCGGACAAGTCCACTCGTCCTCGGGAACCGATTAGCAGGGTGCCGATAGGGCGTGCAATGACTTCGTCATTTCCGATATGCAGCACAAGCTCCTCAGCGTCATATGTACCCAAACGCTCCTCGGTGATCTGCACGGGGCGGCGCTCCATCTTGATCTGGTCCGACTCGATGTAGCCTTTGAGGTACTGTTCCATGGTTCCGAATAGGCTCTTTAGCTCGCGGCGCCAGACCCGAAGTGTCCTGTCGGGATTCAGCGCTTCCGCGGATTGCTTTGCCCGAGCGGTGCGCTGCTTCACGAACTCATCGAATGTAGTGCTAGCGGCCAACGGCAAACCTCCATGCCGAAAAGAAGTAGCCGGGGATTGTGACAGATGGCAAGCGGCGTGGCTACGCCACCTGGTACGCCTTGCGCCCGGTGGGGTAATACCGCACGCCGAAGATCGAGAGATAGCGGTCCCAAAATACGGTATCTTTGGGTTCGACAGGTCAACTGACTCGATTGCAGTCGGGTGAGAACCTGTCGGCGTGAGAGGATGATCATTCAATGTTCGACGTCGGCTTCTGGGAACTGCTGCTGATCTTCGGGATGGGGCTCATGATTCTGGGCCCGGAACGCATGCCGCGGGTGGCCGCCCAGGTCGGCCGCTGGATCGGCAAGGCGCAGAGAACCGCCAACCAGTTTCGCCGCAAGCTGCAGCGGGAACTGGAGCTGGAAGACCTGGTGCGTGACGGCATCGTGCCGCGGCATCGCCCGGCGGCGCGGCCGAAGACCACAACGAGAACGGGCAATACGCCCACCACGGTTCCGGCCAACGCCAGCAAGTCCGACGCGGAAAAAGAGTCGGAGGCCTTGAAAGAGGCTACCGCGGCGGCGAGCGCTGCGCCGGAGTCGACGGAACAGGCTTCGGGCGAGACCACCGAATCACAGCAGCGTCAACAGTCCGTGGGGGACGCCGACCCCGCCGCCGAACCGTCCCGGGCTCCGGCCGGGGATGGCGACGCGCCCGAGGCCCGCGAGGACGAATCGCCATGACACCGCCCGAAACGCCGGGCGAGGAAGAACAACTCGCCGAGGGAACGCTTCTCTCCCACCTGATTGAACTCCGGACCCGGCTGATTCGCGCCGCCGCGGCGGTGCTGGTCATCTTCATCGCGCTGGTACCCTTCGCCGAGCGTGTATTCACGCTCATCGCGACGCCTCTGATGGAGCGACTGCCCGAGGGCGCCACCATGATCGCCACCCAGGTGGCCTCTCCCTTCCTGACGCCGTTCAAGATGTGCCTGTTCGTCGCCGTGTTCCTTGCAATGCCCGTGGTGTTGTACCAGGCATGGCAGTTCGTGGCGCCGGGGTTGTACCGCAAGGAGAAGCGCTTCGCCTTCCCGCTGCTGTTTGCGAGCATCGTGCTCTTCTACACAGGCGTGTCCTTCGCGTATTTCGTGGTCTTTCCGCTGATGTTTTCCTTCTTCGCAGCGGTATCGCCGGAAGGCGTGACCATGATGACCGACATCGCGGCGTACCTTGACTTCATCCTCACCATCTTTTTCGCGTTCGGCGTGGCTTTCGAGGTTCCCATCGTGACCGTGATGCTGGTGTGGAGCGGACTGGTCTCCACCCAGTCCCTCAAGAAGGCGCGGCCGTTCGTGTTTCTCGGGGCGTTCGTGGCCGGCATGCTGCTGACTCCGCCGGACGCCATCTCCCAGACGCTGCTCGCCGTACCCGTCTACCTCCTGTACGAAAGCGGACTCATCCTTGCCCGGTTCCTGGTCACCCCGGGCGAGGCAGCCGAAGACCCCGAGAAAGCAGGAGAATCAGCGGGATGACGCCGTATTGGGGTTGGCGCCGCATTCGGCATAACGCCACCTTCGGGATGACATCGCCTTTGGGAGAATAGCCAGGATGACACCACCTCCAGCTCAAACGGCCGGTGCCGCGACATTGCCCCCGCAACCGGAAGCCACATGGGTCGGACACCCGCGCGGCCTTCTCACGCTCTTCATGACGGAGATGTGGGAACGATTCAGCTACTACGGCATGAGGGCACTGCTGGTGCTGTTCATGGTCGCGGCCATCCAGGACGGCGGGATGGGATTGACCGATCAGACCGCCGTGGCGATCTACGGACTGTATACCGCCGCGGTCTACCTGCTGTCCCTGCCCGGCGGCTGGATGGCCGACCGGCTGCTGGGCGCCCAGCGCGCGATCTGGTACGGCGGCATCGTCATCATGAGCGGGCACTTCACGCTCGCCATTCCCGGCGTCCCGACGTTCTTCCTGGGACTGGTGCTGATCGCGCTGGGCACCGGACTGCTCAAGCCGAACATCAGCGCGGTCGTCGGCGAGCTGTACCAGCCGGGCGATCCGCGGCGCGACGGCGGCTTCACCATCTACTACATGGGCATCAACGTGGGCGCGTTCTTGGGTCCGCTGGCCTGCGGCTGGCTGGCGACGGAGAACTGGCACTACGGGTTCGCCGCGGCGGGTGTCGGCATGCTGTTCGGGCTGATCCAGTTCGCGCTGACCCGCAAACACATGGGCTCCGCCGGCCTAGAGCCAGCGCGTATCGCCGGTGACGATGCCGCATACAAGCGCCGCGCCTGGCTTGGCGTGTCGGCGGCGCTTGCAGTGGTCGGGATACTTCTGATCGGCGGATTGACGGGCCTGATTCGATACGACGCGGTCAGCCTTTCCCAAAACGCCAGCTACGCCATCGTTCTTGTCACCGCAGCCTTTTTTGCCTACGTCCTCGGCCTTGGTGGACTGAACTCCGCAGAGCGTGGCCGGGTGATCGTCATCGCCGTGCTGATCTTCGCGGCGACGGTGTTCTGGGCCGGATTCGAGCAGGCGGGTTCATCCCTCAACCTCTTCGCCGAGCGCTATACGGTCCGCGATTTCGGCAACTTTACGGTGCCTGCAACCTGGTTCCAGTCGCTGAACGCGGGGTTCATCCTCATTCTGGCGCCACTCTATTCCATGCTCTGGCTGGCCCTGGCCACGCGCAAGCTGGATCCCAATCCGATTCTCAAGATGGCCATGGGCCTCATCATGCTCGGGCTGGGGTTCGCAGTGATGATCTTTGCCGCCCAACTGGTCGTTCAAGGCGATACGGTACTGCCAACCTGGCTCATCTTCACCTACCTGCTTCATACGATGGGCGAGCTGGCACTGAGCCCGGTGGGCCTGAGCGCCGTCACGAAACTGTCGCCAAGACGCTATGTGGGCCAGATGATGGGGGCGTGGTTCCTGGCGGCCTCCCTGGGAGCCATCCTGGCAGGCCTCATCGCGGGCGAGTTCCGTGCCGACGCGATAGAGACGATGCCCGGACTGTACACGCAGATCGTGCTGACCTCGGTGGGCATCGGGCTGGTTCTGGCGATCGCGTCGGTTCCGCTGAAGCGACTGATCGGCAAGGACAGCTAGTCCGAACTTCACACGCCGATTTGTCGGATAGTGTAATCGTTTCAGTCGGTTAGCGTTATTCAACCTGGACGCGTACAGGGAACATTCTTGCCGGATCGACGTCGGGCAGTTCGAAGGCGCGTCGCTGTAGCGGGGTCGGTTGGTCCAGTTCCATCTTTGGTAAGATGCCTTTGGGGCCGTGCAGCCATGTCACCGCAGGAGGTCGCCATGACCCGCCGCTTCGTCGATCTTTCGATTTACCTGGAAAACGATGTCATCTCCGATCCGCCCTTCATGCGGCCCAGGATCGAATACAAGCGCCACGCGGAAACCGTCCCGGAGGCCCAGACCTTCTTTTCCGGCGTTGAAGCGGACGACTTTCCGGGCGGGGAAGGCTTCGCAGCGGTGGAAACGGTCACGCTCTCGACCCACAATGGCACCCATCTCGACGCGCCCTTGCACTTTCACCCCACCATGGACGGAGGCGACCGCGCCATCACCATCGACGAGGTGCCGCTGGACTGGTGCTTCAGGCCCGGCGTCAAGCTGGACTTTCGGCACTTTCCCAACGGTCATGTGGTCACCGCGAAGGAAGTCGAGGCCGAATTGCAACGCGTCGGGGTGACGCTGAACCGGCTGGACATCGTGCTTGTCAACACGGCGGCGGGCAAGGCGATCGGCGACCCCGAATTTGTGAACATCGGCTGCGGGATGGGATACGAGGCCACGATGTACCTGCTGGAGCAGGGCGTTCGCGTCACCGGAACCGATGCCTGGTCCTGGGATGCGCCGTTCTCGCATACGGCGAAAAAGGTGGAGGAGACTGGCGATACGTCGCTGATCTGGGAGGGTCACAAGGCGGGCCGGGACATCGGCTATTGCCACCTGGAGAAATTGCACAACCTCGAAGCGCTGCCGCCGTCCGGCTTTACCGTGAGCTGCTTTCCTCACAAGATCCGGGGCGCCTCGGCCGGGTGGACGCGCGCCGTTGCGATTTTCGATGAGTAGCCGTTCACGGTTCGGGCGATGGTGGATCCAACCGGGCAGCCGGGACCGGCTGACGCGCTGAGCCCATGAGACTGGCGACCGTATTCAACGGAACCCCCGACGGCGCCTTGATCGTCGTCTCCCCGGATGGCGCGCGATTCCTCAAGCCCGGCGGTGTCCGGACCCTGCGCAATGCAATTGAGGACTGGTCCGGCGCGAGCGAAGAACTTGATGCGCTGGCGCGGCGACTAAAGCGTGGTGAAGGCGACAACGCCGGCAGCCTCGAGCTTGCCGCGCCGCTGCGCCGGACATGGCAATGGCTTGACGCATCGGCGTACGAGAGTCATGGCGAACTGATGCAGCGGGCGTTCAACATGGATCCGATCGAGCACGACAAGCCGCTCATGTACCAGGGCATGTCCCATCTGTTTTACGGCCCCACGGATGACATCCCGTTCGTGGACGAACGCGACGGGATCGACTTTGAAGGGGAGCTGGGCGTCGTCGTCGACGATGTCCCCATGGGCGTCAGCGCCGCGCAGGCGATGAGGCATATCCGGTTACTCGTGCAGATCAACGACTGGTCACTGCGCAGAATCGCTCCGCTGGAAATGAAAACGGGCTTCGGCTGGGTCCTGGCCAAGCCCCCGTGTTCGATGGCGCCCTTTGCCGTAACGCCGGATGAACTGGGAGATCGATGGGCGGACGGCCGGGTTCACATGACGCTTGTCGTCAAGTGGAACGGCAACTCCTTTGGCAGGGTGGAAACCGGCGCGATGAGCGATGGGTTTCACGAACTGATCGCCCATGCCGCCGCGACGAGACCGCTGTGTTCCGGGACGATTATCGGCGGGGGAACGATCTCGAACACGGACATCAGGAACGTGGGTTCCTCCTGCATCGCCGAGCGGCGCGGCCTGGAAATGCTGGATGAGGGCGAACCGAAAACCGCCTACATGAAGTTTGGCGACCACCTGTTCATGGAGGCGCGTCAACCGGGCGCCCCGAGCGTGTTCGGCGCCATCGATCAACGCGTGATCGAGCACAGGACCGGATGATGCGGCTCAAGGGTCTGGACCTCAATCTGCTGGTTGCGCTGGACATCCTGATGGAGGAGCACAGTGTTTCGCGGGCAGCGGAGCGCATGCACCTCAGCCAACCTGCGGCCAGCGCGGCATTGGGCCGGCTTCGCGAATACTTCGGGGATGACCTGCTTGTCCTGCACGGCAAACGGATGATCCCTACATCGTACGCTCAGAGTCTGGCGCCGAAAGTCAAACGCATACTCGAAGAAGCGAACAGCCTGATTTCGATGTCGTCCGAGTTCGACCCTTCGCGGTCCGAGCGAATCTTCCAGTTGATGGCTTCCGACTACATCACCACGGTTCTGGTGAACCCGGTGGTCACCAGACTGCGGCGTGTCGCGCCTGACGTGGGCATGGATATCCGGTTGCCGGAGCAGTCCCTGACTGCCGAGTTCGATCGCGGCGAGATGGATCTGGCGCTGGTGCCCGAAGAATACCTGGCAGACAATCATCCCGCCGAACTGGTATTCGAGGAGACGCACGTGGTGGTGGGCTGGGAAGAGAACCCGGCCTTCAATGAGGAAATTTCGGCGGAAGCATTCTTCGACCTGAGGCACGTCGCTGTCACTGTCGGGCCATCGCGGCTGCCCTCATTTACGGAACGCAACCTGGCCGCGATGGATTTCACGCGCAAGGTGGCTATCTACGCCCCCTACTTCTCGGCGGTCCCGTGGCTGCTGCTTGGAACCAACCGCATCGCCGTGATGCAGGAACGCCTGGCGCGGATTTTTGCGCCCATGATGCCTCTGAAGATTGCGCCGATGCCCATCGAATTCCCGTTGATGCGTCTGATGATGCAGTACCACTCCGCGCGCGTCGACGACCAGGGCCAGAAGTGGCTGCGCCGGTTGCTGATTGAGGTCGCGAACGACCCCAACGCCATCGTTGGCGTTTAGGCCGAGATTGTCACGGCCGCTGTGGCACTGGGTATTCGACCGTAGCTAGCTTCCAAACGCCCAGTTGAGCGTGACGCCGTAACTTCGCGGCGCGCCTCTCGGCCCCGTGAGTGTGCCGCCGACCGGTCCCCCCAAGGATCCAACGTCGGCAATATGGGTCGTCCAGAACGAGCCAAAGGGCGCGGCGTCGATTACGTATACGTGATCCGTCAGATTTCGGCCCCAGACAGAAATCTCCAGATTGTCCCACGCAACTGCGACGTTGGCGTTGAGAATCGAGCGTTCGGTATATTTCTGGGCGCCCGGATGCGCGTTGAATCGATTGTTGTTCGGATTATCGAATATGACATCCTTGAAGGAGTGGTTGATGTTCGCGCTCAGGCTCATGCCATTTGCCATGTCCCAGGTCATGGCTGAGCCCAGCGACCAGGTGGTTTCCGGCGTGTATACGGTATGGTTCCCGCCAATGGGGTTGCCTTCAAATGTAGCGTCATCTGCGTATTTGGAATCGTAACTCGTAAACGTCGCGAAAATGTCCAACCAGTCGGAAAGTGAAACATACGTGTCCAGTTCCAGCCCATCGATCTTCGAGTCCGCGTTCTCGGTAATGGTGCCGGCGCCCTCGATGCGAACACTGATCACCTGCAAGTCCGTGTAGTCTGTTTGGAACAGCGTGGCGTTGAAACGCGCCCGGTTGTCCCAGAACACTGTCTTGATACCAACCTCGGAATTCCATGCCTCCTCCGGCCGAAACGGCTCGGAGGCTTCCGCGAGCGTCGGGCTCTGCCCGTAACTGCCGGACTTCCAGCCATTGGCCACCGAGATGTAGGGCATGACGCTGTTGAATCCTCCAACGTCTTCCATGGGAAAGTCGATAATCAGTTTGGGCGTAAAATCACTCCAGGATGTGCTGGCATCAGACGTGAAACCTGGCGCATCGATAAGCAGCGCCCCTGAATACTGCCCTTCGTTGTCAATGACTGAAGCCTTCTCGACCGTTGTAAAGCGCCCGCCAAGCGTCACATTCAAGTTGTCGTTGACGGCCCAGGTGCCCTGTCCAAACACGGCAGAGCTATTCGTTTCAACGACCTGCGTCAAAAGCTGACCATTATTCCTCGGAGGAAAATAGCCCAATGCCGCGCCAGCGAAACTGAATGGCACAGCCGACGTTTGTCTCCAGTCTTCCACCTTGGAAGTGTCATCCACGTAGACATACGCCCCGACTTGCCAGATAAGACGACCGGATGGATCGCCCGCAAGCCGTAATTCCTGGCTCATGCTATTGAAATCATCGAATCCGTCTCTCTTGATGGAACCCAGCGCTCTGGGGACCGGAAAAAACGAATAATCGACCATTCTGCCACTGTAATCGATGTAGCCGGTCTGGCTCGTCAGAACCATACCGTTTTCCAGGTTCAGATCAATCTGGAGGCTACTCGCGAACGCGTCATTGTCGAACGACCCATCCGAAAACACGCGGGTTTCGGTTCCTTCTTCCTGTAATGTCGGCAAATCGATGAGCGGCGTCATCCCGGAGGCAGACTCGCGGACGGAGTACCATACATGGCCATAACCGTTGGTATTGTTTCGTTCCCAGCTCGTGATGAATTTCACACGCAGATTGTCTGCCGGATCCCAGAGCAACTTGGCGCGAGTAGAGAAAACGTCTTTTCGATCCAGGGTGTTTCCGGTATCGAGATTCGTGATGTAGCCATCGGTCGTTTCGGAAGCGACGACGATCTGGCCCCGCAGTGAATCCGACAACGGTCCAGCGATGCGCCCGGAAATATCCTTTCTGCCGAAGCTGCCCGCAGTCGCTCTGACGTCGCCGGAAAATTCGTCGGTTGGATCGCCGGTAATGATGTTGATGGAGCCACCAACGGTGTTGTGGCCCCACAGCGTGCCTTGGGGACCTCGCAGGATTTCGACACGTTCGACGTCGATGAGGTTCTGGTTGAGCATCATGGTACGGCCGATGTAAAGGCCGTCGATGAAGACCCCCGTAGACTGGTCGGTTCCCGCAGAGTCGTCCGTCGTGATCAGGCCGCGCAGACCGAATGATGTCTGGTTAGGGGCGATGCCGGTAAACGACACCCCCGGCGCGACGTCCAGGATGTCCGAAATGTGGCGAACTTCGGAATCTTCCAGTTGCGCGCCTGTAACTACGGAGATGGCGATCGGCGTTTCCTGCAGGTTGGTTTCCCTGCGTTGCGCCGTGACCACAATTTCCTCCAGCATTGCGCCATCCTGCTGTTGCGCGTGCGCCGGCATGGAGAAAACGCCGAGCGACAGCGCGCTCGCGGCCAGTGTCGAGATTCGATTGGACATCATCACATTCCTCCTGAACCACGCTTGGTTCGTGCTACGCGCTCGCTGACGCGAAGTGTATTTGAGCACAACCATAGCCATTAATAAAATCGTTTATTTCGATAGAACTCCATTTACAAATTCTATACATGGCCGCGACAGGGGCGGTCATCATGCCTGCAAGCTCGCTCCACCCCTGCGCGCAAAATGCGCCGAGATCAGTGCAGCGACTGCCGCAAGACCGGAATACAGGAAGATAACGTTGATCAGGCTCCCGCCGAGCTGCCCGCTCAAGGCGACGGCCACGATTGGCGCGATGAACTGACCCAGGAAAAACGTGCCCGTCCAGAAACCGGTTCCCCGGCCCCGTACAGCAGGCGGCAATTCACGCAAAATCCAGGCCAGCAAGGTAGGCAGCAGCATGCCGGCGCCAACGCTCGCAACGAACGCCGCCCCCAGGCGGGTTGGCAGGTCATCGGAAAATCCGATCCCGAGGTAACCGACGGCGGCGATGCCGAATCCGGCGACAAGCAACGCGGGGCCGGACCATGACTTCAAGCGGTGAAATGTGTAGGAGCCGGTGACATGGCCGAGGTTGACGCCGGCGCCCGCCGCGCCAATGACCGCTGGAGACATCACGCCGATATCGGTCAGCAGCGGCCCGAGCTGCACGACGATCGTGTAGAAGAGCACCGCGGCGCCGAGCGTGATGGCCGACAGTGGCAGCACCCGTTCCATTGGCAGCTTCCCGCCAGTTCCGGTGGCGTGTTCGCGCACGGCCGGCTCGAACAGAACCACCGCAACGACGGCGGCAATGGGTAGAGCCAGCAGGTACAGCAGGAACGGCCCGCGCGACCCCAGCGCTTCGCCGAGCGCGCCCCCAACCGCAATCAGAACAATGGCCGACAGGCTGACCACGCCAACCTGCAAGGCGATCCAGCGCTGCCGCACTTCACCGTGGAAATAGTCGCCAATCATTGCGGTCGCCACGGTCATGATCGCGGCCTCGGCGATTCCGAGACCGACGCGGCTGGCAATGATCAGTCTCAGGTCTGCCAGGAACCACGGCAACAGGCCGAGCCCGGTGTAAACCAGCAGCGCTGCGATCAGCACGGATTTGCGCCCGAGACGATCGGACAACCAGCCCGCCAGCGGAGAAAAGACCGCCACGCACAGCGCGGGAATGGTCAACGCCATCGGCACGAGAAATTCGCTGCCGGGCACGCCGGAAAATTCAACCAGCAACAACGGCAGCACCGGCACGAGCGACACGATGGCCATCACGGGCAAGACCGCCGCCATCAACAGCACGGCCCCATGCAGGGTGGTTGCCGTCTGACCGCCAGGCTGCGTCATTGAAGTGTTCATGTCAGTTCCTTTTCGGTATGGAAGGCTGCCCGTCGCCTAAAAGCTGTCCAGATCGTCGGCGATGATGACTTCCCCATCGTAGGTTTCGCCGATCTCGCCGATGTACCCCTGCGCCATCGCGTCGCTGCTCACGTGCGGAGACATATGGGTCACCACGACCTTGCCGACGCCAGCGTTGGAGGCCAGTTCACCGACCTGGCGCGGGAGCAGATGGTGGGCCCGAAGATGCCATTCGATGCCGTCGAACTGAGCCTGTGGCATGTCAGGATCGGCCGCCCGGATATAGGCCAGCACGGCATCGATGTCCATCATTTCGCTGATGAGGAGGTCCGCTCCCGATGCCAGTTCTTCCAATGCCTTGCTCGGCCCCGTATCACCGGAAAAGGCGATCGATCGGTTCTCGAGATCGAATCGAAATGACAGCGATTTGGCCTTCTCCGGCAGGCCGCTGTCCTCGGGAATTGCGAAGTGCGTATTCTCGGCAACCTTTACGGTCATGCCGTCCAGTTCGATGGTTGCCCCGTGCACGACCTCCCTGACTTCCACCACCGCTCGCCACGTCTGGCCGGGCATGCCGAAGGCGGCTTCCATGGCCGGCTTCATTGCGGCGAGCAAGCCGCCGATGAACTCCTGCGTGCCGGGCGGACCGAAGACATTCAGCGTCGTATGCACGTTGAGCTGCGCTCGCAGGCCCAGAATGGCCAACACGCCCGCCGTATGGTCGAAATGGTTGTGGCTGATGAAGAGTCCATCGACTTCCTGCAACCGGAATCCCGCCTTGGCGAGCTGGCCGATGGCGCCGTCACCGGCGTCGACGAAGTACAGATCGCCATTCACCGCCAACAGGTTGGCGGGTTGTGACCTTTCGGCTTCCGCATTCGGGCCAGCCATCGTCCCCAGTGTGATGAATCGATTATGCGGTTCGTCGTCGGCGCAGACTGCGGCAGACAACAGAATCGTGACCGCGGTCGCGAGCAGCCTGTGCATAACCTTCTCCTGCATGAATTCAGCCAGTCGGATTCCGGAACCGATCTGTCAGGCGGCCGCCATGCGTCTGGCCTACCATTCCGTGACAAACGGGCCGTATGTTGGCTTGCGTCCTCCGGCGTCTTCGTTGACCACCAGATTTCGCTGCCGGCCCAGCCCCGTCAGTTCGCTGTCCACGACATCGCCGTCCTTGAGCCAGGCGCCTCCATGCGAACCTGCGTTGCCAGGCGGGGAACCGGTAATCAGGAGGTCGCCGGGCAAGAGCTTTATCCGCTCCGAGGCGTAGCTGAGAATTTCCTGCGGAGAAAAGATCATGTCGTTGGTTGGCCAGTCCTGCATGGTTTTTTCGTTGACCTTCAACACGATCTGTACCTGGTCCCATTCGACAAACTGCCTGGGCACGACGAAGGGACCAACAGGATAGTGATTTGGCTGGTTCTTGCTGATCCAGTCGTATTGAAACTTGACGTCGGCCCGTCGAAATTCGTCAACGGCCCCGAGGTCATTGACCATGACGTAGCCTGCGATCAGATCGTCCGCTTCGTCGGGAGGAATGTATCGCCCTGTGCGCGCGACCACAACGCCCAGCTCTAGCTCGAATTCCATCTGTTTGCCGATCAGCGGCAAGATGATGTCGTCATTGGCGCCCGACAGCGCCGAATGAAGACCTGTCCAGAAAAACGGCATCCCTTCGCTGGAGCGTCGCTCGACCTCGGCATAATTCCTTTCGAAAAAGTCGTCGTCACTTTCGCCCGGTCTTCGATTGTGCCGATTGAACTTGTTATAGGTCATCATCTCCGCGACGTGTTGCTTGTAATTGGAGCCTGTGCCGAGAATGTTGGGGTGCCGGACGGCGGGCAGGCACTCGGCGTCCTCGAAACGGATTCCGGTCTCGCCGCCCTTGGCCGCAATATCAACGAACGTATCCAAAGCCCGGTCCCAGTCGTCGAAGATTGCATGCGTATCGACGTAGCGATCGGATAGATCGAATACCGTCCCATCGGGCTGCACGAGACCGGGAAATGCCTTGCCGACATCGGCATGGCTGTACATGCCTATGCCGAAGCTTCCTTTGGCAAGCCCGGTGGCCGGGTGATATGCGGGCATGAGCATCGGTATAAGGATCCCCTGGAGAATCAGGCGAAGTAGGACTCGTGGCTCCTGTCTCGCCAAATGTCGATCTCCTGCTCGTCAATCGGATAACAACCGGGTTCATGTTCCGATGTATACAGGTCGGTATCCGAGAATGTCTCGAATCTGTATCCGCCGGGTTCACGCCAGATGTCAAATATATGGCAACCCTTGGGGTGTCGGCCGACGCCCCATATGGATTCATGCTGACGCTGACGCAACCACCGGTGCGCCTTGAACTGCGCCTCGAAGTCCTGCACTTCGAATGACACGTGATGCAGGTCGCTCTTTCCGAAACCGAACAGGGCAATCGTATGATGATCTACCCAATCCTCCCCACGATCGATGCGGTAGAAGCCGGCAATGTAATTGTCCGGCTTTCCAGCGAAAAAACGGTCACTCGGAAGCAATCCCAGGACTTCCCGGTACCACCGGTCGGCGGCGGCCATATCCCGGACAAAAAGCCCGACATGGCCCATGCGCAGGAGTTGCGGCGGTCCGGTCGTGGAAAAGTTCTGCGCTACGCCCCTGCGGGGTTTGTTGTTGCCGAAGTTGATTTCAACGTTGGGTCGCGCCGGTTCATCGGGTTCGCGCTTCTGGACGTCGTGAACCAGATTGACGGTATTTCCATCCGGGTCCGTCAAGCTGACGTACGATCCTGAAGCTGGCCCGTTCAGGGGCCGGGGCGCCGTGGCGCCAAGCTCTTCCGCCGCCCGGATGAGGTCGTCTTCGCTGTCTGTTTCCAGCGAGATGGCTACGAGGCGGGGCTGTTCCGACGTTTCCAGGACGACGCTGTACCTGGCCGTGCCCGATGAGCGGAAGTATTGCCTGTCATTGGATCGGCATTCGGGAAACAACCCGAAATCCGTGAGAAATGCGGAAGTTGCGTCGCTGTCGGGCACGCTGATGTGAATGGAGTGCAGTCCTGAGAGCGCCACGGGAACATTCTCCTTGTCAGGCTGGGGTGTCCCAAGGCTAGCAAGGCGCAGTCAATCTGTACAATTAATTGCAGTGAGCGATAATAATAAGCAATGTTTATGATACGGTCCGGCCCTGGCCGGACATTTATTTGCGGAATCTCTGGATAACCATAAAAGCAATTGTGTTGGCTGATACCTGTCGATGCGATACGCTTGCATCCGGCACAACCCGAAGGCGGCCAGATATTCCATGCGTGAATCTTCGGTTCTCATTGTTGGTGGCGGCATAGGCGGATTGACGTCTGCCATCGCGCTGGGCCAGCGCGGATTTGCCATTGACGTGATCGAGAAGGACCCGGACTGGTCCGTCTACGGGGTTGGCATCCTTCAGCAGGCGAACGTCATGCGGGCAATCGCAGCGCTCGGCATCGTCGATGAGTACCTCGATGCCGGTTACGGCTACGACTTCGTCAAGGTCTACAGGCCGGACGGGAAACTGGCGGCGAACATTCCCACGCCGCGCCTGGTCGAGGAGTACCCCGCCAACCTGGGTATCGGCCGGCCGGCGCTGCAGAAAGTGCTGGCTGATCGGGCGGCCGCCGAGGGCGCCGGTGTGCGGCTCGGCGTGACGGTCGCTGAACTGAACCAGACCGGCGACGGCGTGGACGTGTCGTTTTCGGACGGCGCGAGCGGCCGTTACGACTTCGTGATCGGCGCCGACGGTATCTATTCCCAGATGCGCGAGACGTTGTTTCCGGATGCCGCAAGGCCCAGCTTTCCGGGACAGGGGGCCTGGCGCTACAACCTGCCGAAACCGGAAGAGGTCGACTGCGCGTGGATATTCGATGGCCCCTTCGGCATGGGATTCGTACCGCTGTCCGACGCGCTGATGTACCTGTTCATTACGACTCCGGAACCAGGCAACCCGCGCTATCGGCGAGCCGGGATCGCCAGGGCGATGCGCGGGAAATTCGCCTCCGCGCCCGCGCTCATGGCCCGGTTCGTCGAACAGATTGCCGATGACGACGCGGTGGTTTACAAACCGATGGAGTGGCACTTTATCGACAGCGACTGGCATCGGGGCCGCGTCTTGCTGATCGGCGATGCCGCGCACGGAACAACGCCCCATCTGGGGCAGGGCGCGGGAATGGCGATCGAGGACAGCGTCGTTCTGGCTGAAGAGATGGAACGCGCGGATTCGGTCGAGGAGGCGTTTGCGGGATTCCAGCGAAGGCGGTTTGAACGCTGCAAGTACATCGTTGAATCGTCCGTTGCAATCTGCCTTGGCCAACTGGGTCTGGGACCCCGCGTAAACCAGGCTGAAGCGACCGCGGACATGTTTCGAGTGACGGCCGAACCCATCTGAAACAGGGATGAATCCGGATGACGCCGTTCATGACTTCGCGGTGACGGGCGCATGAGCAGTCAGCCGCATTTTTCGATCGGTACGTTCGCAGGTAACGACGGCAAACCCTTCCCGGCGTTGGTGGTCGGGGAGATCGTCACTGCGCTCGCCGAATTGCCCGAGGTCAGTTCGGCCGTGAAGCGATGCCCCTCGACGCTGGCATTGTTCGAACAATGGGATTCGGCGCTGCCCGAACTCAACTCGGCGGCGGCTTCGCTCAGCGGGCAGCCAGCGGAAAGGAGCATGGATCGGTCATCGCTTCGAGTCGATATCCCGCTTGTGCCGCGGCAGATGTTCTGCAGCGGCGCAAACTACTACAAGCACGTGGTCGACATTCTCGTTGACTCGATTGACCTGAGCGCGGATTCCGACCCGTCGCCGGAGCGCCGCCGCGCCGCCGCCGAAAAAATCATGAACCACCGACGCGAGCGCGGCCAGCCATTCTGTTTCGTCAAGCCGGTATCGACATTGCTTGCGCCGTACGATGACTTTCCGGTTCCCCCGGACAGCGCCCGGCCGGACTGGGAACTGGAACTGGCTCTCGTCATGGGCCGGCCAGCGCACCGGATCGGTCGCGACAAGGCGCTGGAGTACGTGGCCGGGTATTGCATCGCCAACGACATCACCTCCCGCGACCACCTGTTCAGAAGAGACCTGCCAGACCTCGGGATGGACTGGATCTGCTCCAAGAGCAAACCCGGTTACTGCCCGCTGGGGCCAACCATCATTCCGGCCCAGTTTATCGACGATCCGCAGGATCTGTGGATCGAATTCAGGCTCAATGGCGAGGTGATGCAGAGTGAATCCACAGCCGACATGATTTTCGGCGTCGCGCATCTCATCGAATTCCTTTCGACGCATGTGAAGTTGTTTCCGGGGGATATCATCTGCACCGGTTCGCCGTCGGGGAACGGCACTCACTACAACCGCTTTCTGACTCCGGGTGATGTCATGGAAGGGACGATTTCCGGCCTGGGCGTGCTCCGCAATCACTGCGTGGCCGAGCATGTTGCCCAGGATGCGGCGATGCATCGCCCGTTCGAGCCGCTGGAGCTGAGCGGCAAGGATGCGCCATGAGCAGCGGCGGGCCGACAGCGCAACTGTTCCAATGCAGCCCCCCGGTGGAGACCACCAGCCCCGGGGAGCGGTACGCGCGTCTGCCCTACCGGACCATCGACGTTCACTGCCACGCATTGATTCCCGCTGTTGAGAGGCTTGTTGCCGGCCACCCGGGCAAGGAGGCGGAAGTCGCCGCCAACGAAGCGCAGTTCAGCGAGGCCACCCGCAAGGTGAACGCCCAGATGATCGCCTCGGTCGGGCCCAGGCTGGTCGACGTCCGGATTCGACTTGCCGACATGGATGCCAGCGGCATCGACATCCAGGCGATCAGTTCGGCGCCAACCCAGTATTACTACTGGGCCGAGATGGATCTGGCCCGCGAGATCGCCGATACGATCAACGACACCATCGCGGCCCTGTGCGCGGATCATCCCGATCGTTTTGTCGGGCTTGGCACGGTGTCCCTGCAATACCCGGAGCTGGCGGCGGAACAACTTCAACATCTGATCAGCGAGCATCGCTTCAAGGGCGTGGAAATTTCGACGCTGGTCAACGGCAAGGATGTGGCCGATCGACGCTTCGATCCCTTCTGGGCAAAGGCTGACGAACTCGGGGCGGTCGTATTCATTCACCCCTGGGGAACGACGCTGGGCAGCCGGGCGGCCGAGCACTACCTGATGAATATCGTCGGTCAGCCTCTGGAGACCGCGATCTGCCTGTCCAAGCTGATTCTCGGGGGAACGTTCGACCGCCATGAGGGCTTGAAAATCATCGCCGCCCACGGTGGCGGCTATCTGCCCACCTACAGCGCGCGCATGGACTATGGCCACGCTGTGCGGACAGATACGGGTTGCTGCAAATGCCGTCCGAGCGATTACCTGAAGCGCATCTGGTACGACACGGTGGTCCACGACCCGGAGCATCTCGAGCGCCTGATCGCCGCGGTGGGCATGGAGCAGGTTGTGACCGGCACCGACTATCCATTCGATATGGGCTACTACAATCCGTCCGCCATGGTTGCGAACCTGGATTCCGAATCGCAGGAGGCCATTCTCGGCGGCAACGCGGCAACACTGTTTGGCATGGCCGATGCCTCGCAAGGAGTCTGAAACAGATGGCAATCATTGGAATTGAAACAGTCTTGTACGGCGTCGACGATGTCGCCGAGTGCACCCGCTACTTCACCGATTTTGGCCTGCCGCTCGAGAAACGCGGCGACGCGCACGCGCACTTCCGCCTCGACGAGGGTTCCAATGTCATTCTGAAGCACAAGGAAGACCCTGCCATCCCGGAGTCGGGCCTGGTCGGCACCGGCGTGCATGAGACCATCTGGGGCGTGGACAGGCCTGAAGCGCTGGAGAAACTGGTCGCGGGGCTGGAAACCGACCGCGAGGTGCGCCGCGACGACGACGGCACGGCTCACTTCATCGACGATGCCGGCATCGCCCACGGGCTTCGGCTGTACCGCAAGTATCCCGTGCGCTCGGCACCGGACCCCGTCAATTCGCCGGGCAACGTGAACCGACTCAACCAGCACCGCAAGTGGATTGCCCGGGCGCGCCCGAAAACGATTCAGCACGTCGTCTACCAGGTGCCCGACACGCAGAAAAGCTGGGCATTTTTTCGTGATCGGCTCAATTTCCGCCTCTCCGATGACCAGCGCGAGTTCGGCGTTTACGGTCGCGCTGACGGCGCCAACGATCACCACAATATCTTCTTTCTCAACGCCAGGCTGCCGTTTCCGGGCTTCGATGGGAATCCGCGCTTCGATCACGTGAATTACGGCGTGGAGGGCCTGGACGAAATCATGGTCGGCGCCAACTACATGGAGCGCAAGGGTTGGCCGAAGTCCGCGTGGGGGCTGGGTCGGCACCGCATCGCATCTTCGCTGTTCCTGTACCTGCCGTGCCCGACCGGAGGCACTGCAGAATACGGCGCGGACTCGGATGTACTCGACGACTCCTGGGTGCCCAGACGCTGGAACCCGATGTTCGGCTTCTTCAGCTTCATCACGAACATGGAGCCGTTCATGATGGATGCCGCACCGTGGGAGTGGGAGTACGTGGAAGGCTACACGCCGCCGCCCGGGAAGCGGGAACCCGGCGGTGGCGATCGTCGGCCCCGGTGATTGGGCAAATGTTTCACGTCATGCCCCGGGCAGAGGGAACAACGCGAGGGGCGTTCGTGCAGATCGTATCGGTTGAACATGTTGGAGGGTGAACTCAGATGAAACCAGTCATTATTACCGCTGCCGTCAATGGCGGCTATCATCAGCCACACGGCGTTACAAGGGTTCCGCTGACGCCTCTCGAGATCGCAGAGGAGGCGGCGCGCTGCCGGGATGCCGGCGCGGCCGTCGTTCATTTTCATGCGCGGGATGAAGAGGGGATTACGACAGGCGATGTCGAGATTTTCAGCGAGACCATAAAGCTGATCCGGGAAAGAACCGACGTCCTGATTCAAACCACGAATGGCATCGGTGCGCGCAAGGACAAGGTCACCGGCGAATGGATCCGTCCGACGGACGAGGACCGGCTCGCATTGCTGAATCTCGACCCGCGTCCGGACCTGTTCGGCGCGGCGATCGGCTCCACGGACTTTTACCATCCCGACGGCGGCCAGCCCAATGATCGTCCGTTTCCAAACAATGGTGAATGGCTCGGAAAGTCGATCAGGCACGCGCATTCGGTCGGTTCCACCGTCGAGTTCGAGGTCGTGCACACACCCGGTCTGCACCGGTTGAGACGATTCGCTGACGAGGGGATGTTCGATCCCGATGCCGACTATCTCTGGCTGCTGCAAGGTGGCGGCATCGCCAATTGCCCGCCGACTCCGCGATACCTCGTCGACATGATCGACGAGGGGCGGCGGCTGTTCCCCAACGCCCTCGTCGGAGTGTTGGGCACGGGACACTATCAGTTCCCGTTGTCGGCGGTCGGGCTGGCCGAAGAGTGCGACGTTGTCCGCGTCGGCCTTGAGGACAACATTTTCCGCTACAACGGTGAACCTGCGGAGTCCAACCATCAGATCGTCGCCGAGATGGCCGAGCTCGCGGCGTTCTTTCGGCGTCGGCCCGCCACGCCGGAGGAGGCGCGGGAAATCTTCGGACTGAACCGCGCGGTCAATTGAACGCAGGCCGACCGGCTTGTGACGACCGTCTCTGAGCCGTTGCGGACGATGGCCACGTCCAGCCAGCTTGCTGCGCGCCATCCGGGTTCCGGGAACGCCGTGAACCCCGGAGATGCCATGTCGTGGAGTATGTGGTCGATTGTCGCCTTGTGCGCGGCGGTCTATTTTCTCGATGGGCTGCTGCCTGCGATGCTGGGGCCGCTGGCGCCCAGCATCGCGCGGTCGCTTGATCTGGGGCCTGACGATCTCGGTCCGGTTTTCTCGGCGACCATCATCGGCCAGAGTATTGGCTTGGTCGCCATGCCCGTTGTGGCGCGCTTTGTGGGCCACAAGCGTGTGATCGTTCTGGCCGTGCTTGGCTTTGGATCGATGCAGGCGGCCACGTACTTCGTTCAGTCGCTGGAAGTCCTCATCGCGGTCCGCATTCTGGAAGGGTTCTTCATCGGTGGCGGTTACCCGAGTTGCATGGTGCTCGTTGCCGCCGTCGTTCCCAAGCAGCACCGCGGTATTTCAATCATGGCCCTGTTCGTTGGCCTGGGCCTGGGCAGCAGCATGGCGGGAGTTATCAGCCGCTGGTTTGTCGCGGAGGAACTATGGCGGCTGGCGTTCGCCATCACCGGGCTGGTTGCGATGTGCATGGCCCTGATCGTGTGGAGATTCCTCAACGCCGACACTTCGGATGCGCCGGACGATCCGGATGCGAAGCCACTCCGGTTCATCGACATTGGCTGGCCCCCGTTGCTCTGGGGCACGTTGCTGTTGTGGCTGCTTTACATCTGCTCGTTCACGATTTTTTACTGCATGACGTACTGGTTGCCCAGCCTGCTGGTGGGAATGGGGCGCAGCCAGGAGATTTCAGCGTATGCAGCGGCCGCCTTCAACTTCGGGGGGCTCATCGCCCTCCCGATTGTCGGCTTGCTGATCGATCGCTTCGGGGTGATTCGTGTGTTGTCCATCGCCTACCTGGTGGCGGCGGTCCTGCTCTTCATGGATGGGCGACACGTGGAGCAACTGGGTGACACATCGCTGCTGGCTTTGCTCGCGGTCTCCGGATTCTTCATGCTTGGAGGCTATGCCGGCATCAATGTCGTGGTCGTGTCCTACTATCCAGCGGAACTGCGTGGATTTGGCGCGGGATGGGCGAAGAGCGCCGGCCGCATCGGAACCATCATGACACCGATCCTGGTCGGCATCGCGCTGGCGAATGGCGTGGCCGAGCGGGACGTGTTATCCACATTCGCCCTGCCGTCCGCCATTGCCGTGCTCGCGCTGTTCGCTATCAACCACCTGAAACACGCTCGACGCTGACTGCGGGAAATCAACCCAGACCGATTTCAAGACGCATATCTTCCGCTGGGACATCTATAACCGCCCGTCGTTGAGCCATTACACCAGGGGCCGTGTCGCCTGCGTTGGCGATGCGGTGCATCCGGTTTCGCCGTATGCGGCATACGGCATGGGCATGGCGATCGAAGACGGCTACTTTCTGGCGAAATTCCTGGGCGGCAAGGATCTGAGTGACCTGTCCACAGTACGAAATGGCTTCGCCCGCTTTGAAAAAGAGCGCGTGGCTCATGCCAATCACCAAGTCGAGTTTGCCCGCACGCTCGGCAATATCTTTCACAAGATGCCTTACCCTTTGGCAAAGATACGCGATTTTGTCTACGACCATACCCAAGCGCCGAACAAACAGATTCAGAACGACTACCTCAGCGACCAGGAGTCGATGTGCCTTTCGATGACGGAGTTGCATCAGACCCGGGAGGCTGCGCCGCAGGAAATCACGGCTGCAAGTTCGCTGGCGGTATTCCCCGACGCGGTTGGTCTCGTGAAAGAAGGCCGGGAAAATCTGCTTCCACACGGCATGATGGTGTTCAATGCACAAGGCCCCGCAACGAGGTCTGGACGACGTCGATGCGCAATCCCGACGCAGTCACCGCGTGGATCATGGGCCAATGCTCCCGGGAGGCACTGGCGCCTGGCAGTATGGGGAGTGCCGTCCATGAAGCCGCTGACACGGGCGAGATGGGGCGTGGTTCCTCGCGGCGTCCCTGGGCGGCATCCTGGCAGGCCTCATCGCGGGCGAGTTCCGCGCCGACGCGATAGAGACGATGCCGGGGCTTTACACTCAGATCGTGCTGACGTCGGTGGGCATCGGATTGCTTCTCATCGTCGTGTCGATTGTATTCAAAAGGGCGAGAATCGGCGATTGACGGGTTACCATTGGGGGCGTTAAATCGGAGACATGCGCCGAACATGAGGATTTCCGAGGCACTGAACCGATGACCTCCACCGACTCACTCCATTCATACGTTCCCGAGTATTGCCGCGGACTTGACGACCTGGCGCGGGATCTCCCCCGGTTGGCCAAGGATCCGGCCGCAACCGCCGCAATCGAAGCCGCGTTGCAGCAAGTTCCCAGCAGACATGAACTGATGCTGGGAGACGCGCGCGATGCCGAGTTTCCTCCGGATTCGGTTCAGCTCGCGGTGACGTCTCCGCCCTACTGGACACTCAAGGAGTACCGCCATTCCGAAGGCCAATTGGGATCCATTGCCGAGTACGACGAATTTCTCGACCAACTCGACCAGGTCTGGAGCATGTGCTACCGCGCGCTGACGCCCGGTGGCCGCCTGGTCTGCGTGGTCGGCGACGTTTGCCTCTCCCGGCGCGGCCGGGCCGGGCGACACATGGTCGTCCCCTTGCACGCCTCGATTCAGGAACGTTGCCGCAAGCTCGGCTTCGACAATCTCGCGCCTATCATCTGGAGCAAGATCGCCAATGCCGTCTACGAGGTGGAGCGAGGCCCCGGAGGTTTCCTGGGCAAACCGTACGAACCCAACGCCGTAATAAAGAACGACATCGAATACATCCTCATGCAGCGTAAACCCGGCGGCTATCGACGACCGACCGAATCCGCACGAATATTGAGCCTGCTTTCGAGAGAGTACTTTCGGGCGTGCTTCCAGCAAGTGTGGACGGATGTCGGCGGCGCATCCACGCGAGCGCACCCGGCTCCTTTTCCGGTAGCGCTTGCCGAACGCCTGATTCGCATGTTCAGTTTCGTCGGCGACACGGTGCTGGATCCGTTCACCGGCACCGGCACTACCCAGGTCGCCGCCGCCAAAGTCGGGCGCAATAGCCTTGGAATCGAAATCGACCCGGTTTACATGCAGATGGCCCTGTCGCGGTTGCGGGATTCGGCGGATGATCTGTTGAAAAACGTGCACGTCTCCGAGACCGAAGTCCCCGCAAACGACGAGCGCGTTCGTTTGGTAGCGTCAGAGTAACAGGATACGGCTTGGTAACGCGCGGAAACTCAGGCCCGGACTTTCCTTAAAGTCGAGTTTAGGCAAGCTCGACGGAACAGTGCAAAGCAGATTCGAGGGTCTTGCCAGCAAGGCGCCACCGATGGTCAGCCCTTGGTTTCGTTCAGATCGATTGTCCCGGCACGCCGAACAAGCTCTGCTTCAAGAGCGCTCCGAAATCCATCGGGATACTTCAACTTGCTGCGACGGACTCTCTTTACGAACCCCTTTAGTGCCCGTACCGATAGATCGGGCCACCTGTCCGTGTTGAAGGCCGACAAGCGCCCCCGCCGCTTGCGGATTGGAAGCTCGGAAACGCTTGCAGATACTCGACCGTCCCCCATATTCCAGGCCGCTGTAGGCCATGGTTTCCCCTGATCCAACGGTGCATCCTGACTGGAGTCATACTCCCCGGGTTCACTCAACCGGTTACCTATCCATGTGGCGATTGGAACCGATACAGCATTACCCAGAAGCCGCCATCGCCGCCGTGCTGCTCGCCCACGTAGCGCCGAAGACCACCGTGGGGGGAACCCTTGGAACCGTTCGACCGCTTCTATTGGCGGCGTCACCACACGTCCGCTCGGCAATAGCACGGCCGGTGGACACGGTATCCCCAGCGACGAGCCGGCCTTGAGGGGCGGGATCGCATCCCCGGTCAAACCGCTTCCAGTACGCCCTTCCGTCCAGTAGAACCCAATGGGACGCGCCATATCCGGTTTCGGCCATGCCCCGCGCGGCGCATCGTCCGACAAAATGATGGATCGGGGATCTTCCGACTGACTGGCGACGACAAATACGCGTCGGCGCCGTTGCGGCAGTCCGAACGCCCGACTGTCCACGACACGGTAAGCCCATCGATAACCCCTCTCTTCGAGATGACCGAGAATGAACTCCATCGCCGCGCCTTTCGCCAGGTGGAGCATGAAGTAGACATTTTCGATCACCACCCACGGGACGGGACGTTTGTCCAATAGCCGGAAAAGATGATCAACCATCGAACTCTCGCGGCCGCGTATTCCGACTTTGTCACCTGCCATCGACAGGTTCTGGCACGGGAAACCAGCAGCAACGACATCGGTGTTCTCGGGGAGCGCCTCCAGGTCGGCGACATCCTCATGCAGACGCACGCTTGGAAATCTATGATTGAGAACCGTTACGGCGTAGGGATCGTTCTCACATAGTAGAATCGTCGAGTGGCCCGCGCGGCGAAAGCCTGACTCGAATCCTCCGATGCCCGCAAACAATCCCGATACCAGCACGCCGCTCCGCCACGAATCCGGCCTGAATCCTGAAAAACTCGCGATCCGAGAGTCAAACGGTACCTGCAATACCCCGTGCCGTATCGAGGAATCGATCAACGAGGCGACCCGAGCGCTTCACGAGCGTTGTGGAGTGTACACGATGCCGACGGTAGCCCATCGGATATTGGACGAAGTGGGTTGGAGCGCGTCGGCTGACCTGTCCGAGAAGCGACTCCTCGAGCCTGCAGCGGGTGCCGGGGAATTCGTCGTTCAGGCCGCTACGAGGCTGGTAGAGTCGCTCAGGCAACAGGGGGTCGAACCGAAGATTCGGCACCTTCGTACCCAGATTACGGCTTTCGAGATTCACCGACCAGCCGCGCGTGCCGCACGCCTCCGGCTTGTTCGCGCGCTACTCGATCTTGGCGTACATCCACGAACAGCAGTGGCTTGCTCGCAAGCCTGGATCCGAGTCGCCGACTACCTCCTCGCCGACCCGCCGAAAACGCCATTCACCCATGTCGTGGCCAATCCCCCTTATCTCCGTTGGAATCGCATACCGGTACCGCTACGCACCGCCTACGAGGCAAGATTCTCACGTACCCTTACTGGCGGCGACCTTTATTTGCCGTTTTTGGACAAAGCCTTTGGCGAGTTGTCAATAGGTGGGAAATGCGGATTCCTTTGCTCGGACCGATGGCAGTACACAGCCTACGCAACCGCGTTTAGAGGCAAATGGCTGCCGCAACTCAATATTCTTTCTAACGCTCCTATCCAGGCTGTGGAGGCGTACACACGAAGGGTAAATGCCTACCCGAGCATACTCATTGCATCCAAGAGGCCACCAAGGCCTCCGTCCACACAAATTCGTCGCACGCGCCGAGGGCGCACTCTGATCGACCGGGGCTGCACGATTCGCGTCGGTCCAACTCTAGGAATCACGCCAGCTTTTATTGTCGAGCAAGGAGCCAACGATGTCGAGCAGGAACTTCTGGCTCCTTGGGTGGATTGTTCCGAAGTCGACGAGGGCAACGTCCGCTGGCGTGGCCGTCATGTTATTTCATTATTCGACAACGCCGGGAGTCTACGTGACATTGCTGACTACCCCGAACTGGCGAAACGCCTTAATCGCTTTCGCGACCGACTGGAAAACCGCTATATCGTCCGAAATGGAGCTCCCTGGTATCGCACCATCGAGCGACTGCGGGTCACTGATTGGTCCCGCCCAAAACTGCTCGTCCCAGAAATCGCAAAGTACCCGCGAGTCGCGTTGGATCGATCCGGATTGGTTCCATCACACGGACTGTACGCCATTTTTCCGCCAATGAATCAAGTGGAATTGATATATGAGCGCTTGCGTGATGGCGGCTTGGCAAAATGCCTGCTTGGAAATACTCCGCAACTCAAAAATGGCTATGTCCGCTGCTATAAGCGGTTCTTGGCGGCTGTTCGCGTTTGATATTATACACTTACAAGCCTGTGTAAGATTATAATGTAGTGTTGAGCTTCCCGCGTTTTGTTTCCCTTTCTAAATATATCCCGAAGTATATCGACCATACCATCAGGGAATCCGTGCATAGCTACTCCAAGTGAAAGAAACAGTTCAAGAGAATTTTTCGCACGAACGGGCACCGCTGGATACGATGTCGGTAACCAATCAGGCACACTACGAATGGGCAGTGTCCTGTGAGCCAATTCACTCGAAAACTGAACATGAGTGTATCCATGAGTCGAGCTTACTTTTTCTGGAGGCTCGAAACGCAATCCTAGCGTTTTTTTTCCACACAGCAGTAACACATCGAACGAGCACATTAAAGACGGGTTAAACGGTGATATTGGTTTGAAAAAACACCAATCAACTCCCTTAACTTCTGGCATTGGCACCAAGTAGTTTTTACCTTGATCCAGAAGCGCCGGCCCGATCTCCGCTTGCTTATCTGCAATTCTTACAGTAACATATCTTTCTGCCGCTCTCCTGATTTCTCTAGGTGCACTTCTCCATTCTTTAACACCACGACGTGCGTAAAGAGTAAGCACGCTCTTCAGGTAATTTACCGCACTCGTACCCATAACCAGACTCAGGAGGTGGCTAGGTTAAGCGGCTACGAGGAGAATAGTTGTAACTATCTACGCACTCAACAACACGTCTGTTCCACGTCCCCTCTTCGTACTCAGTTGCAAATTCAATGAGATCTTGATCCGATGAGTCAAGGAAAGTCGAAGTATCTTCGCAAAATAGGGCATCGATCCATTTCACATTCGAACTAAAAAATAAATCATCAAGCTCTTTATTCTGCTTTATTTCTGGCCACCAAAAGCAAGGGCTTTGCACCCACATGTCGTGTGGGAACTTTAAGGATACCAGATGATTTCGATAGTACGTTTCGTCTAGACCGCAAAATTCATCTTTCGTCGCTACCGTTCTATTCCAATGGGTGATGTCACCAACCCTATCTCCGAGCAGAAAAGGCATTCTCATTAACAAGTGTGGTATATCTACCAAGATGTCCTGCGGGCCCAGTACATCACGGCGAAACCACCTGTCCAACTCCGCAGCGGTCACGCTCGCTACCGCACCCAAAAGGGAGCGATCTCCATTTTTTACCGAATCAGCTATGTACGCGCGCTCCTTGGCAACTGGTAGTGAACGCCCCGCTACCTTAAAGAAATCCAGGAATGTGACATTCCTCAGCATTTCCTCCGCGTCTTCTCCCGAAACATCTGCAGCTCTAGGCCAGAGCGCCGCCTTGGCGTGGCGCGAAAGATTGTTTATGGACGTCAGAGGAAACGACAGCGCTTCCAGCATGCTCCTTTCAAGGTGTTCATTGACAAATTCGATCTGTTTTCTTCGACGCTCAATGGCCTCGGGCAACGACGGCCAATACCAAGGTCGAAATGGCGAATCATCAGGCGACTGGACGCCCGCATCGCCCCAGAGGCGAGAAATTGAGAGATGATCTGTGTTCAAGGCAATATCCGTTATTGTTTGGTAGTCTCCCATCAAATAACGTAGATCGAAGTCTACTTCAGGATTCCTATTCAACGAGACGATGTACACTGCACCCCCAAAGGCCCGTATGTAACCAGCAATGCTCTCCGCAGTAACGCGTGCACCTTTTGTATCGAGAGCAGCGAGATTATTGTCGATGATTAGCACGTCACAATCGAAATTCCCGCCTATCGCTTGCAGATGCTCAACTTGAACACCGCCTTCCGATGGGAGTATTTTGGAAACCACCTCAAAAAGGGTTTGAAGTGAGTCGGATAACTTTTTCTCAAATAAGCAACCGACCCTCATATTGGGGCATACTTGCTTTATGGCGCTGATTGTCTCATCACCCCGATCACTTATATCGTCGCAAACAATAATTTTCATCACGATTGTCCTTGCCAAGAAAGCTCCAGCGTCGTCGAAAAGCCCACTTTAGGCACGACGAACGCCACTTTTGCTGACCTTCTATTGGCTATCATTCGCACAATGGTGAGGCCTAGGCCTTGCCCTCCAATCATTAGAGAACGCCGGCTGTCATCCACTTGTAATTGGCGTTCAAAGGGATTGAACAGCGTATTGGAATCGGCCAATGGCATACCGAGCCCCACGCCGCTGTCACTAATGCGTATCCATTCACGGTTTCGTGGGCCGTATCCCGTTTCGATGTATACAGACATTGTCGAAGCACCTAACATCGCATTCCAAGAATTTGCAAAGGCATTCTGCAAAACAGCACTCCAATCGGAAAACGCCCCGACGGGAAATAATGTCTTGGAAGAAATGCTATAGTAGTCGAACTTAACCCCGGGCATCAGAGGACGCATAGAGCGAACAACTTGTTGAACAACTGGTTTTACCGCAAGCCTCTGCCTTGCTGTCCTGTCCTCATCGGTTAGCAAGGGAGTGAACAGATCTTGGATTGAGCTCAATCGCAGATCAGCTTCCTTGAATCCATCCGCCAATTCGGTGAGCTCTGCGATACTATGTTCGTCGGCGAGAGAGTTCAGTCGCCTTACCGCCTTCTGCAAAAGGCGCCGTTCTCGTGCCAATTCATGGTTCAACGCGAGCGCGGTTATGCCTGCCGTTGCCAACGGAGCAAGCAAAGCGGCTCTGTGCTCTCTTATTTTTTTCTCGCTCGCTACCGCTTTGTTTGCAGCGACTACCTCTTTTCGTACCTCACGATATACTTCACGAGGCATCTCATTTTGATGGAGATCCAAGGTTTTTACCGCACGTCTAATGACCTGTGTGGGCGCTTCACGTATACGGCGTTTTTCAGTTATTCGGTCAGATAGCAGTCGATAGCGAGACGCATAGTAGTCGAGTGAGAAGCGCACCAAGTCTCGCAATTGTTTAAAGGCAGCGTTTGCGGTAAGTCGATCTCGGCCCGGTTGTATCTGCAGCCAAGTGCCTGGGACCGCTAGCGAGCTATCTGCGAATGAACGTTCGTGGTTCGTGTCAATTTCAACCGTCCCGAATATCCGACCCGGCGCAGGCAGGTCCAAAAGATAACGCGTCCCCACCTTTAGGTGTTCCGGCAACAATTCTGAAGTAGTAGCACGACGCCCTTGATCTGAACCGACATTCAGCCAATCGTGTCCTGTCTTGTCCTGTGAAGAACCATAATACGGAAGTCGAAAACCTGCGTCGTAAACTGACACATTGCCGAATTGCTTTAGATACTCGCGCATTTCGCCAACTGGTAGTCCCACTTGCTGCCCTTCAGGACGAAAAATCAAAATATCGAAAGTTGTCCGATCAATTGCCGCCAGCGAGTTGCCAGAGATGGGCAAAGTCACCTCTTCTTGAAATCTCTCGGGCTTTTCTAGGTATTTCGGATGATCCCTAAACTCTACGCTAACCGTTGCGCGGTTGTTGGAGCGACCACCCGTTAGACTGCCCCGGATTCGTGCCTTCCAATTCCCGAATAGTGCATCACGCACCTTGTCAAAGGCCTCGTTAGCACCTTCTACATCTTTAGATTCCAGTTCCACATAGAAATCTTGGGCGGTACGCGAATTCGGTATTCGACTCGAACTTCGAAAAGGCGACCTAAGCAACCAGATTTCTTTTCCAAGATTCTCAATGGCACCCTTGTCCCACTCTGACCGAAGACCTCGAAGCACAATTTGCGTTCCAGTAGGGTGGCTGTTCGGGTATGCGGGCGGTACCGTATGAGTGTCCCAAAGTACGTCAACCGATTGCAAATCGCTCCCAGCATTAACTGAGCGCCAATCTACAAATGCGTATAGACTCTCTTGCGTACGATCCGATGTGCTATCCATCTCTATTTCGTCGGCCAAATATTGAACGGACAACCGTCCAAGTCCCTTTGAACCCGTCATTGAGCGACCCAGATTTCGAGAAATCCGCTTCTGAACCTTGTGAGTGGTTCCGATCCGCATCCAGTACGCAAGGAACTCTTCCTCTGAGATGCCGTGTCCATCGTCAGTGACGGTAATCGTGTCGTCACCAAATTCCACGCGACAATTGATGGCGTCCGCGTCATAGGAATTCTTTATCAGCTCGGCCAACGCGATGTAGGCGCGCCCAATCAGACGCTCGCCCAGCTCCCGTAGTAGTGCCGCGTCCACTACAAACTGGGCCTTCTGGGTTGCGTTACGACTGCGGCTAGTCATCCCGGCAGGCTCTTCATGACCATCCATGCTCAAGGAATTCCTCCAGTGTAATTCGCGTCAGCCCGATCAACGGCAACTTCAACACACGCCAGAAAAAATCAAACGGGCGCACGCGATCAACCGCATGGGCGACAGTCCTCGGTAGCACGTCGATGCGTACTCACCGATCAATCCCACCGCCCGTCCACGAGCCTTGGTAGCCATCGTCCCCGTCTGCAGATGACCCCATCATCGCAAAAAATCGGCTTCACGGAGACCCCCCCCCCGGATCGGCTCGAATCGTCAATAAACACATGCCAAGTTTAGAAGGAATCTGTATGAAATGCCCATTTTCTGCTCAACATGACCACTTTCATTGGCTAAACTTGCCGACCTGAACCCCGTCAACGAGACGCAACCGATTCGGCGCAACATGCCGAAACCCAACCAGTCACCAGAACAAGCGGCGAGGGAACGCATCGACAAGATGCTGTCACAGGCAGGCTGGGCAGTGCAGGACAACAAGCGAATCGACTTCGGCGCCGCTCGGGGAATCGCCGTTCGCGAGTATCCGACGGATGCTGGACCGGCAGACTACGCTTTTTTCGTCGACAGGAAGCCCGTCGGCGTGGTCGAGGCCAAGCCGGAGAGTTGGGGCCACAGGATCACCACGGTCGAGGAACAATCCGACCGGTATGCGGCTGCGACGCTCAAATGGATAAGCGACAATGATCGCCTTCCGTTCGTCTACGAAAGCACCGGCGTCGTAACGCGCTTCACCGATGGACGAGACCCCAAGCCCCGCTCGCGGGAAGTGTTCGGCTTCTCGCGGCCGGAGACGATGCGGGGCTGGCTCAACCGGTCCGCATCTCTTCGCGTGCGCCTCAAGGCGCTTCCGGTGCTGGACGAGACGGGGCTTCGCAAGTGCCAGATCAAGGCCATCGAGAATCTTGAGGCATCCTTCGGGGACGACCGCCCGCGGGCGCTCATCCAGATGGCCACCGGTTCGGGCAAGACCCATGCCGCCATCACCTCGATCTACAGGCTGCTCAAGCACGCCGACGCCAAGCGCGTGCTCTTTCTTGTGGACACCAGAAACCTGGGCGAGCAGGCCGAACAGGAGTTCATGGCCTACGTGCCCAGCGACGACAACCGGAAGTTCACCGAACTCTACAACGTTCAGCGCCTCAAATTGTCGTACGTCGCGAGTGACAGCCAAGTCTGCATCAGCACCATCCAGCGGATGTACTCGCTGCTCAAGGGCCGGGAGATGGACGAAGGCGCGGAAGAGGCCAATCCCGCCGAACTGGTTCGGCCAAAAGAACCGATGCCGGTGGTCTACAACGGCAGGATTCCACCCGAGTTCTTTGACTTCATCGTCATCGACGAATGCCACCGTTCGATCTACAACCTGTGGCGCCAGGTGCTGGAGTATTTCGACGCCTATCTCGTCGGCCTGACGGCCACGCCAGACAATCGCACGTACGGGTTCTTCAAGGGGAACGTCGTCAGCGAGTACACCCACGAGGAGGCCGTCGCCGACGGCGTCAACGTCGGCAATGAAATCTATGCGATCGACACGGAACGCACGAAGCACGGCGGCCGGCTCAGGGCCGAGCAACAGGTCGAGAAGCGCGAGCGGCTGACGCGCCGCAAGCGGTGGGCGATTCAGGACGAAGACGTGACATACACCGGCAAGGATCTGGACCGCGCCGTCGTCATCCCCGATCAGATTCGCACCGTGATCCGCGCGTTCCGCGACGACCTGCCCGACATATTCCCAGGACGCGACGAAGTCCCCAAGACACTGATCTTCGCCAAGACGGACAGCCACGCCGACGACATCATCCAGACCGTGAGGGAGGAATTCGCCGAGGGCAACCGGTTCTGCAAGAAGATCACCTACAGGGCCGAAGAAGACCCGAAATCGGTGCTGGCCCAGTTCCGTAACGACTACTATCCGCGCATCGCCGTGACCGTGGACATGATCGCCACGGGTACGGATGTCAAACCGCTGGAATGCCTGCTCTTCATGCGAGACGTTAAGAGCCGCAACTACTTCGAGCAGATGAAGGGTCGCGGTACCCGCACGCTACAGCATGACGATCTCAAAAAGGTCTCGCCCTCCACTACGAGTGCGAAGACGCACTACGTGATCGTGGATGCCGTCGGTGTCACGAAATCGCTCAAGACCGCCAGCCAACCGCTAATTACGAAACCCAAAGTGCAGCTCAGGGATCTCGCCATGGGTGTGATGATGGGCGCGCACGATGAGGATACGGTCAGCTCGCTGGCGGGCCGTCTCGCTAGGCTGAACCGCCAACTCGATCATCACGAGCGGGAGAGAATCCGGGATAAAGCCGGCGGCGTCGAACTCACGCAGATTGTGGGTGATTTGCTGGGTTCCCTCGATCCGGACCGGATTGAAGAGAAGGCTCGCGGAATGAAGCCCATATCCGAAGATGCCGAACCGGCGCCTGCAATACTCCAGGCTGCTCGGGAACAGTTGGTCAGCGAGGCCGCCCGCGTGTTCAATGGCGAGTTGATCGAGATGATCGACTCGATACGCCGCGAAAAGGAACAGACCATCGACCATGAGAGCCCGGACAAGGTGATCGATGCCGGATGGGATGGCGACGCGCGCGAGAACGCCGAGGCCATCGCGGGGGATTTTCGGCAATATCTTGAAGCCAACCGCGATGACATTGAGGCGCTGACGATCTTTTATTCTCAGCCTCATCGGCGTAGCGAACTGACCTACTCGATGATCCGCGACGTATTGGAGAAGCTGGAAGGCGACCGACCGCGTCTGGCACCGTTGCGTGTATGGCAGGCTTATGTTTATCTCGACGACTACAAGGGCGGCCAGCCAATCAACGAGCTGACCGCTCTCCTGGCGCTGATGCGCCGCGTGTGCGGGATCGACGAGAAAATCTCGCCCTATGCGGAAACAGTCCGACGAAATTTTCAGACCTGGATCATGAAGCGCCACAGCGGCGGCGGAGAGAAGTTCAACGAGGCGCAGATGGAATGGCTGCGCATGATCCGGGACCACATCATCACGTCGTTTCACCTGGACAGGGACGATCTGGAGATGGCCCCATTCGACGGCAAGGGCGGGCTCGGGCAGATGTACAAGCTGTTCGGCGAGCGGATGGATGAGGTGATTGACGAGTTGAATGAAGTATTGGCCGCGTGAAATCTGAAAACACATTGCCAAGAGGCTGGGTCGCAACAACGTTGAATGAAATAGCGACTTGGGGCTCCGGAGGTACTCCAGCCCGGAAGAATCCAAAGTTCTACAAAGGAACAATTCCTTGGGTAAAAACGGGAGAACTTGGTCCGAAGTATATCCGCTCTTCCGCAGAGCTCGTAACGGAAGAAGCCATTCGAAAGTCGAGTGCGAAGATCTTTCCGGTCGGTTCAATAGGAATCGCGATGTATGGCGCTACTATCGGTAAATTATCTATTTGGGGTGCCGATCTTTCGACCAATCAAGCGTGTGCGGTGGCTCAGCCATACCAAGAATTTATTGGCTCTGAATTTCTCTATTATTTCTTGCTCTCCCAAAAGCATTCGCTGGTGGAAAAGGGTAAGGGTGGTGCCCAACCGAATATCTCGCAGAGCATTCTGAAGGCTTGCCCCATATGGCTGCCGCCAAGGGATGAGCAAAGGCGAATCGTCGCCAAGATCGAAGAACTCTTTTCCGGGCTCGACAAGGGTGTCGAGAGCCTGAAAACGGCGAGGGCGCAGCTCACGGTGTATCGGCAAGCTGTGCTGAAGAATGCCTTTGAAGGTAAATTGACAGCGCAGTGGCGAGTAGAAAACAAAGACAAGCTTGAGACGGCGGAGCAATTGCTCTCGCGTATCAACCGGAATCGAGAAGCACGATTCGAGCAACAGATCAAGGAATGGAAAGAAGCTGTCATTGATTGGGAAGAAAACGGAAAACATGGCCGCAAACCAATCAGACCGAAGCGTTCCGCGTCTGAAATTGGAATTTCCATCAGTGCAGAAGAGAAACTTCCAACATCGCCTCGTGGATGGGCGTGGGTACGTATTCGAAATATCGCTGAAGTCTCTGGTGGACTCACAAAAAACCAAAAGCGGAATCACTTGCCTCGCAAGATGAAGTACCTCAGGGTCGCCAATGTCTATGCAGACACGATTCTGACAGATGATGTCCGTGAAATTGGCGTGACGAATGAAGAAGCAAATAAGGTCCAGCTTAATGAGGACGATCTGCTTATCGTGGAAGGCAATGGCAGCATCCAACAAATCGGTCGAGTCGCCATGTGGCAAGGAGAACTCCCTGCCTGTGGCCATCAGAATCACTTGATAAGGGTTCGACTCGTAACCAAGTCCGTTCCTCGTTTTCTCCTTCTGTTTCTCCTTTCTCCATTGGGGCGTGAACTGATTGTCAAGGAGGCCAGCTCCACCTCTGGACTGTATACCTTGAGTCTCTCAAAAGTTGAGAATCTCATAGTTCCTGTTGCAGACCCCTCAGAAGAATTGGCCGTTGTCGATCGACTTGACGAAAAGCTTTCGAGAATTGACAAGTTGATTGAAGAAGTAGAAGCACAGTTGGCTGGATCCGCAGCACTTCGCCAATCGATTCTCAAGAAAGCGTTCTCCGGCGAACTCGTCGAACAGGATCCCGATGACGAACCCACCGCCGCGCTACTAACCCGTATCAAGGCCGAGAAGTCGGGACAGCAGTCGAGAACAAGAACGCCAAAACTCAAGTTGGCGAGAGTGTGACCGGTCGTTGCGACACAATCGGCAACAAAGAAGTGCGACCCGAGGCCAGTTCCCGCAACCGCGTTCTGGCCAACGGTGAACATCAGCAAGGCGGATTTCCTCTTCGCCGCGATTCAGGCGGGGTTGAGCGACTATTGGCCGATGAAGGAACGAGTCATGCGAGCGTCTTGCGTTTCATGGCCCGAATATAGCTTTTCGGACTTGACCGGCCCGCCACGGGCGCGGACTATTCCCCCCACTACACACGTCACGGCGATGAGGCCGCGTCCGAGCCCGAGCGGGCCAAGGCGGCAACGCCGGCCGCCATCCGCGAGAGCGGCCCGTTCATAAGCCAAGCCCCTTGGGCTACAGCATGACCAGCAAACTCCCCATCAACATCGACCGCCTGCTGCGCCATCGAACAATCGAGGGCGAGAGGGTCGAGTACAAGGCGGGTTGGAATCCGCAGTCCGTGCTGCACGCCATATGCGCGTTCGCCAACGATTTTCACAATCTGGGCGGAGGCTATGTCGTGCTGGGGGTCGAGGAACAGGACGGCCAGCCGCTGCTGCCGCCAAAGGGCATCCACCCCAACCGCGTTGAGGCCATACAGAAGGAATTGTTGAATCTGGGGCATTCCTCGATACTGCCCAATTATCACCCGCTCACAGCAACTTACGAAATCGAAGGCGGGACGATACTCGTGCTATGGGTGCCCGGCGGCCAGTCGCGGCCCTACAAGGCCAGGGTCGATCTGGCGCAAGATGGGACGCGGTGGGCTTGGTACATCCGCCGGCACAGCAGCACGGTCCGAGCGCGGGGCGCCGACGAACGCGAACTGCTGTCCCTTGCCGCCACGGTGCCGTTCGACGACCGGTATTGCCAGGCCGCCACGCTGGACGACTTGTCCCAGCGCCTGATCGGGCGGTATCTGAGGGATGTGGGGAGCGATCTGGCGTTGGAGCCGGAGCTTCCGACTGAATCCCTGGGCCGGCGCATGAACATCGTCGGCGGGCCACCGGAGGCGCGCTTTCCCAAGATTCGACCGCGACCGATCATGTTCCCGAACGTGACACCGAACATGACACCGAACATGATAACCTTATGGAAAATAAGGAAAAACCTCGTTCTATCCCACAAGGTGCCAAACATGACACCGAACAAGTTACCGAACATGTGAAGCGACTGGTGGCGACATTGGTCGGAGAAATGAGCCGTCCAGAATTGCAAGCCGCATTGAAAATAAGTCACCGGCCCCATTTTCTTGTGACGTATCTCCGGCCCGCCCTCGCTGGCGACCTGATCGAGATGACGCTCCCGGACAAACCGACAAGCCGTAAGCAGCGCTATCGACGCACCGCGGCCGGCGAGGCCCTGGCGCGAAAGATCGGCGAGAGGGACGCCTCGCCATGAACACCGCCCCCATCGTCTCCAAGGTCTGGAGTTTTTGTACCACGCTCCGCGACGACGGGGTGGGCTACGGCGACTACCTGGAGCAGCTCACGTATCTGATCTTCCTGAAGATGGCCGACGAGTACGGCAAACCGCCGCACAATCGCGATGTCGGCATACCGTCCGAGTTCGACTGGCAGAGCCTCAAGTCACGACGAGGCGCGGAGCTTGAGATCCACTACGTCACGCTGCTGAGCCAACTCGGCACCAAGCCGGGCATGCTGGGACAGATATTCACCAAGGCCCAAAACAAGATCCAGGACCCGGCGAAGCTGTACCGCCTGATCGACATGGTGGACGGCACCGAATGGGTCACCATGGGTGCCGACATCAAGGGAGACATCTACGAGGGACTTCTTGAGAAGAACGCCGAGGACACCAAATCCGGGGCGGGCCAGTATTTCACTCCGCGCGCCCTGATCCGCGCCATGGTCGAATGCGTACGGCCCGAACCGGGCAAGCTCGTTGCCGATCCGGCCTGCGGGACCGGCGGATTTTTCCTGGCCGCCTATGACTTCATCGCAAACGCCGACAACTTCCAGCTCAACGTGGAGCAAAAGGCGTTCCTGAAACACGAAGCGTTTCACGGCAACGAGATCGTCGCCAATACGAGAAGGCTGTGCCTGATGAACATGTTCCTTCACAACATCGGCGAAATCGACGGCGGTGCGCCCATTTCGCCGAACGATTCGCTCGTGTCCGATGCGGGCAAGCGCTTCGACTACGTGCTGGCGAATCCGCCCTTCGGCAAGAAGAGTTCCATGACTTTCACCAACGAGGAGGGAGAGCAGGAGAAGGACGACCTCACCTACAACCGGCAGGACTTCTGGGCGGGCACCTCGAACAAGCAGCTCAATTTCGTGCAGCATATCCGCACGATGCTGAAGACCACCGGCCGCGCCGCCGTGGTCGTGCCGGACAACGTGCTGTTCGAGGGCGGCGCGGGCGAGACCATCCGCAAGAAGCTCCTGGAAAATACCGACCTGCACACGATACTGCGCCTGCCGACCGGCGTGTTCTATGCGCAGGGCGTCAAGGCGAACGTGATCTTCTTCGACAACCGTGAAGCCAGCCCGGACCCGTGGACCAGGGAGGTCTGGTACTACGACTACCGCACCAACATCCACCACACGCTGAAGAAGAAGCCGATGCGTTTCGAGCACCTGTCGGAATTCATCGAGTGTTACAACCCGCGCAATCGCCACCGGCGCAAGGCCACTTGGAATGAAGAGGACGCGCCCGGGGGGCGCTGGCGGAGCTACAGCCACGAAGAGCTTACGGCTCGTGACAAGACCAGCCTCGATGTCTTCTGGCTCAAGGATAGGAACTTGGTCGATTTGGATAACTTGCCTGAGCCGGACGAGCTCGCCGAGCAGATAATCGAGAATCTGGAGGCAGGTCTCAGCAGCTTTCGAGAAGTACTCTCCGGACTGCAGCGTTATTGAAGTAATCAACTCAAACTTCGGTGAACAAATCAAACTGGATTTTGTCTGACGCTGGCTGAGAAAAAATGCAAATGGAAACCGACCCTGATGCATCGAGGCGATTCGCGAACATGCCTCAACGCAATACCTCAATTGAGCGATACGTTCGGCGGGAGTTGTTTTCGATGGGACTGCGTTTTCGAACAAACAATAGAGATCTACCGGGATCCCCTGACATCGCAAATCGGCGTCACTTGTGGGCAGTATTCGTCCATGGCTGTTACTGGCATCATCACGAAAGTTGCAAGCGAGCTACAATACCGAAACGAAACCGCTCCTTTTGGGTTGAAAAATTTAGAGCCAACAGAAATCGTGACCAGCGGTCTTTGGCTCAACTGAGCAATCAGGGATTCGTATGCACTATTGTTTGGGAATGCGAAATTAGGGACAAGCCAGAACTCGCAAAAAAGAAACTATTGGACTTGGTTCAAAAGATCCAAACAGAAAGATGCCTTCCTCGATCTCAATGACGCGACGCGGCTACCGGACACTGAAGTACACGAAAGTATATTCGTATTGATCCACCCTAATTGAGCTTGCAAATGATTGGCGACGGTTGCCATTCAGCGGATTTCGCCACATCGACGATTATCTGGTGTACGCGGCTGCTCCGATTGCTATGATGCTCGTGCCATTCGCAACAAAGAAAACTCTGTAGCCATTGCCTTACGTCAAAGACTGCCCCTACCTGCAACGGTCTCCCGACCGAACCTCAGCCAGACTTCCGCAAGTTCCACAGTGAGTTCCGGATATTCATCAGCGAGATTCCTCCGTTCGCCTGGATCGGCTTCCAGGTCGAACAGTTCCCACCGGGCTTGCTCTTCGATGGGGTTGCTGTTGGCAACGACTTTCATCGGCCAGCGAACCAGCGCGGCGCGGTTTACGGTCATCCAGGGGACGGATTCTCCGGCTTCGCGGACGCCGCCGGCGCTGCCGGTGACCAGACCCCAGAAGGAGCGCCCGCGTACAGGCTGTACCTCGCGTCCGTTGAAGCTCGTCCCCGGCGCGGCCTGACCCGCTACTTCCAGCAGGGTGGGAAGAATGTCCATGTACGTGAGGTAGGTCCGATCAAGGCCGCCGGCCGCGGCCACGTCGCCGTGGCGGATGAAGGCCGGTACCAGCGTACCGCCGTTGTACAGCGATCCCTTGAGTCCCCGGTATGGCGCCGTGACCGCTTCGCTCCAGCCCGGTCCGATTGCCGCGAACGAACCCTCCCGCCCCAGGTTGGCCAAACTGCTGTCGGTGTCGGTGCGCGGTATCGTGCGCGGCTGGAAATCGAGATCTTCCGGCGGAGCACCGTTGTCGGAGGCAAACAGGATGACGGTGTTCTCGAACTGGCCCGAGACCCTGAGGAAATCGAGCACCCGGCCGACGTGAATGTCCATGTTCTCGACCATCGCGGCGTAGATTTCCATGGCGCGCGCATAAATCGCGCGCCGTTCCGGCGTCAGCGCCTCCCAGGGCTCGGCCTGGCCCGTAAAGCCCTCCAGTGTCAGGGCTTGCGGGAAGATGCCGAGTTCCGCGGCACGCCGGTAGCGGGTTTCCCGCAGGGCCTCGTAGCCCTCGTCGTATCGGCCCGCGTAGCGGTCGATCCAGTCTTCGGGGACCTGCAGCGGCCAGTGGGGCGCGGTTAATGCCAGGTAGCCGAACCACGGCTGCCCCTCCCGCGCGTGGACCTGGATGTATTCGATCAGCTTGTCGGTGTAGAGGCGCGAGGAGAACCATCCCTCCGGTAGTTGGGCCGGCTCGCCGTTTTCCAGGTGCGTGAAATAGCCCTCGTACGCCGGGGGATTGCCGGGAAACACGCTCGCGCCCAGGTGATTGTCCCCGGCCTTCATCAGCGCGAAGGAGGCGTCGAAGCCGCGCGCGGCCGGGCCGTCCTCCGGTGCGATGCCCAGGTTCCACTTGCCCGCCATGAAGGTCTGGTAACCGGCCCCCCGGAGCCTTTCGGGGAGGTTGGCGATGTCTGTCCGGACCGGGTCGTCGAGACTTATGACGCCGGCCTCGGCGTTGGTGGTGCCGGACATCAGCATCGCGCGGGTCGGGGCGCAATTCGGTGCGGCGTGGAAATTGGTGAATCGCAGCCCTTCCATGGCCAGCGCGTCCAGGTTCAGCGTGGGGATTTCGCCGCCGAAGTATCCCACGTCCGTGTAGCCCAGGTCGTCGGCGACGATGAGCAGGATGTTGGGGCGGGTGTCCGGAGGCACCGCCGGTGCGGGCGCCGATGTTTCCGGCCCGGCCTCCCGCGTCTCCCCCGGCGCCTCCCCCTGCGCCTGGTTTCCGCCGGCCGGCGCCCCAGGGCCGTCTGCAGACTGGCAGCCCGCGAGCATGACGGGCATGGCAACCGCCAGGCTGCGAATGAGGTTCGTGATGAGCATGGTTGGACTCGCTGTTTCAATGTGCCGGCAATGGCAGAAGGAATCTAACACACGCATATCCGTCGCCCGGAACACATGCGGACAGGTTTTCGGCCCGTGTCTATCCGGACAATTCCTATGCCACTACTCCGGTCGGGTCATTGGCCACCGCAAAGAAACCGCAAGAACCGATCGCCTCCGATACCAACGCGCTGCAATGTCGTGGATTCGTGCGGGCGGTGGTAGAGTTCGGGCACGCCAGAAAGCCCGAGGACGGCCGATGTCCGCAACAGCGCCCCTTCCGCAGCTCACCCTGAAGGCGATTCTGCTGGGGCTGGTGCTGTCCATGGTGCTGGCGGGCGCCAACGCCTACCTCGGCCTGTTCGCCGGGATGACGGTATCGGCCTCCATTCCGGCGGCGGTGATCTCCATGGCGATCCTCAAGTTGTTCCGGGACTCCAACATCCTCGAGAACAACATCGTGCAGACGGCCGCGTCCGCCGGCGAGTCGCTGGCGGCGGGCGTGATCTTCACGCTGCCCGCGCTGATCATCCTCGGCTACTGGAACGTTTTCTCCTACCCGTGGGTGGCCGTCATCGCCGGACTTGGCGGCCTGCTCGGCGTGCTGTTTACCATTCCCCTGCGCCGCTCGCTGATCGTCGGGGAACAGCTCGCCTATCCCGAGGGTACGGCCACCGCGGAGGTGCTGAAGGTCGGCGCAGCGCCGGGCCAGGGGGCGAAGCTGCTGGCCGTCTCCGCGGTACTGGTGATGGCGCCCATCCTGAACCTGCTGCTGCAGGCCTACGGCATCGGCGCGCCCACGGCGGAGCAGCCCAACGCGCTGCTCGCGCCCCAGGCGACGCTGATGGCGTCGGTGGCGCAGGGCGTGTTCGGCGCCGGGCTGCCCTGGGGCATGGTCGCCATGGGGGTGGTGATCGGAGCGGTCATCATTGCGGTCGACGAGGTTCTCAAGGCGCGGGGGTCCGCATGGCGCGCCCCGGTGCTGGCCGTCGCCGTCGGCATCTACCTGCCGCTGGAGCTGGCCACGCCGATCCTCGTCGGCGGCCTGGCGGCGCACTTTGCCGGGCGATTCAACCGGCGCGAGGGCGGCGATGCCGCCGGGCGCGGCCGCAACGGCATCCTGTTCGCCTCGGGCCTGATCACCGGCGAAGCCCTCATCGGCATCCTCATCGCGGTCCCGATCGTCGTCAGCGGCGATCCGGACGTGCTCGCCATTGCCGCGGAACTGCCCGCCATCGTCGGATTCCTGGTCGTCGCCGGCCTGGTCGCGTACCTGTACCGCGTGTCGACGCGGGACTGAGCCGGAGGCAGCACGCCGCGGAACGGCAACACATGGCATGGAAACGGAACCGACAACGCGACAGCGTCGATCCGGAGCCATGCGGCAGCATGCGAAAACGGGCGCGCGGCTGTGATGCCGAATCCCGAAAGCAAGCTCCCCGGCGTAGGGACGACCATTTTCACGGTGATGTCCAAGCTCGCCGAGGACTGCGGCGCCATCAACCTGTCGCAGGGGTTCCCGGATTTTCAACCGCCGGGGGAACTGCTGGAACTGGTCAGCCACCACCTGAAGGCCGGCCGCAACCAGTACCCGCCCATGATCGGTGTGGCTTCCCTACGTGAGGAGATCGCGGAAAAACTGTCCAGCCTCCACGGGGTCCATACCGACCCCGAAACCGAGATCACCGTCACCAGCGGCGGTACCGAGGCACTGTTTTGCGCCATCCACGCCATCGTGCGGGCGCGCGACGAAGTCATCGTCTTCGATCCCGCCTACGACTCATACGACCCGGCGATCCGCCTCGCCGGCGGCATTCCGGTACACATCCCGCTGCTCGCCCCGGGATTCGAGCCGGACTGGGAACGCATCCGTTCCAGCCTCAGTCAGCGAACGCGGCTTGTGATCATCAACACGCCCCACAACCCCACCGGCACGGTGCTCACGGAGGAGGATCTCGGAGGACTCGCAGACCTGATCGCGCCCTACGAGACCTACGTGCTGAGCGACGAAGTCTACGAACACATCGTCTTCGACGGCCGGCGCCACGCCGGCGTGCTGGCCAATGAGGCCCTCGCCCCCCGCAGCTTCGCCGTGTTCTCCTTCGGCAAGACCTATCACGCCACCGGCTGGAAGGTGGGGTATTGCGTCGCGCCGGCGGCATTGACGACGGAGTTCCGGCGCGTCCACCAGTTCAACACCTTCACCACGGCCACCCCGCTGCAGCACGCGCTGGCCGACTACCTGGGGCAGTGCCCCGGGCACTACCTGGGACTGCCGGATTTCTACCAGGAAAAACGGGACCTGTTCCTGCAACTGATGGAGCGCTCTCGATTCCGGCTGACGCCCTCGGCGGGCACCTACTTCCAGTTGGCCGACTACAGCGCCGTCTCCGACCTCCCGGACACCGAGATGGCCCGGTGGCTGACGAAGGAACACGGTGTCGCGGTCATCCCGGTAACGGCGTTCTACGAAAACCCGCCTGAGATGCGCTATATCCGCTTCTGCTTCGCAAAGGAGTCCGCAACACTCACGGAAGCGGCGGAGCGCCTGTCGAACCTCTGAGCTTAAGCTCGCGAGAGCCGTGTGCGCGTCCGCAACCGCGCGGCGTCACGCCCAGAGCCGACCGACCGGCATGGCGAACATCCTGTCTCCCGCGCGCTGAATGCGGTCCCCGTCATGCAGGAGGATGCCGCAGGCGAATGCTGCGCCGGTCGCGGACCTGAGACGCTTCAGACCTCGAAAATCCTCCGGCTTCGCCGTGGCGCCCGCCTTTACTTCGACGCCGAGCACCCGACCGGCCTGCTCGACCACGACGTCGACTTCCAACTTGTCCTTGTCACGGTAATGGCTAATGGATGCATACGAAGATGTCTGCCCTGCAATCTTCGCAAGTTCCGCATGCACGAAACCTTCAAGCAACGAGCCGAGTCTGTTGCGGTCCGCTCTCAGGTCTTTCGAGCCGTCGCCACGAAGCGCGGCAAGCAGTCCCGTATCCAGAAAATGGAGCTTGGGCGTCCTGACCAGCCGTTTCAGCCGATTCGGATGCCAGGCCCTTATTCGGCGCACGACGAACATCTGTTCCAGCAACGTCAGCCAACGGTCGACCGTCTTGCTGTCGACGCCGAGGGGCGTGGCCAGCGCGGAGAGATTCACCAACCGGCCGGACGCGGCCGCGGCATGTTCAAGCAGGCGCGAAAGCTCGTCGGTCTTGGAAACAACCGAGATTTCCGTCGCATCGCGTTGTGTCAGCGCGCGGGCATAGGCCCTCAACCAGGCCACGCGCCGCGTCTCACTGGTGCGCTTCAGCGCTTCCGGATAGCCACCGGCGACAACTCGTTCGATCAGGTCCGACGTCCGCCCGGTATCCAGGTAGGCCGGAAAGTCGCCGGCAAGGGCGCGGGCGAGAAAATCGGGGGGTTCGCGCTGTTCTATCTCGGCCTGCGTGAATGGCAGCAGTTCGATCGTCTCGACCCGGCCGGCCAGCGAATCCGGCGAAATGGTGCTGCGGAACAACTCCACCGAACCCGTGATCAGGAACCGTCCCGGGCGCGGATCATGGTCGACGGCCTGCTTCATCGCCAGGATAAGCTCCGGCGCCCGCTGGACCTCGTCGATCACGGCCCGGTCGATTCCGCGCATGAAGCCGTTCGGATCGGCGTTCGCAAATCTGCGCGATTGAGCATCATCGAGGGTGATGAATCCCATTCCCGAGTCGGCGGCGATCTTGCGCACGAGCGTTGTCTTCCCCGACTGCCTGGGGCCGATCAGGGCCACAATCCTGGTATCGCTCAGGGCCTCCCGCACCGGCGCCTCGGCATGGCGCCGCAATAGCCCTGCCTGTGCCGGCCGTTCGCGCATCGAGTCCCGTCCAATTCGGAATGCGATTCCGTCTGATTCGGAATATACAGCCGTCTGATTCGGAATGGAAGCCCGTCCAATCCGGAATGTAACAAGGCCGAATCGTTAGAACACCACCCCCAGCGTGAGGCGAGCCAGGATGTCAGTCGGTTCCCGGCCGGAGGGCGGTTGCGTCTCTCTGTGCACGTCCACGCGCAGGCCGGCAGTGAGCGGGCCCAGCACAACAAGACGCAGAACGGTCTCCCCGTCGTAGACTTCCCCGCGTCCGCCGATGTGCAACCCCCGGACACCGGCGGAGAATTCCAGCCGCTCCGGAATCAGCCACCACTGCCCTTCCAGGGACCACAGCCAGGCGGTTTCGCCGAACTCGAACGCCGCGTCCGGCGCGCGCTGCACCGTCTGTCCGACACCGGTTTCGACCGTAAGGGTATACCGATCGGTGTCCACCAGTTCCCTGCCTCCGCCCACGCTCCCCGTGAGCCGCCCGTCGATCCCGAGATCGTAGTAGCCGTCGGCATTGACGGTTCCGTACCAACGCGAATCGCGCCGGCTGAAGCGCATGGCGTAGTCGGCATCGACGACGTTCTGGGCCCGAATCCACGGCCCGCCCAGGTCGGCAAAGATATCGGACCGGTAAGCCGTCAGATCGAACTCATGGGTAAATCGTTCGCTGAACCAGATCGCGTCCAGCGCCAAGTCCGTATCCAGCGACTCCGTATTGCCCGTGGCAAACGAAATCCCCAGATCCGCATTCCCCTCCCACTCGGCCCACGCATGCTGGCCCGCAAGTGCAAGCGCAACCACAAGTATGATTCGGTCAAGCGCGTGACGGTACATGCGCTCACAAGGGCTCTGCGCGCGCAGCCGCGCGACGAAACAATACCTACTCGCCGGCGCGCTCCGAAACCACCAACTCGTCGATCAGCTCCATGAGCGTCGGATAGTCCCCCGCCGACTGCGCCGAAGCAGAGTACTTGCCGTTGACGATCACCATCGGCACGCTGGAAATCCGGTAGCGCCGGGACAGTTCGTCGGCACGCTGCAAGCGGGTATGTACCGCGAAGGAATTGAACGCCCCGGTGAAATCCTCCTCGCTGACCCCGAACTCCTCGAAGAAGCCCTGCAGCGCCTGCTCGCTGTTGAGCGGATTGCCGTTGACGTGGATCTCGCGAAAGATCGGCGTATGAATCTCGTCGGTGACGCCGAGAACTTCCGCCGCGTAATACGCACGGGCATGCAGTTGCAGCAGCGCATTCCAGACCGCGGGAACGCGTACGAAACTGACGTCCGGGTCCAGATCTTCCTTCCAGCTCTCCAGGTAAGGATCGAACGTGTAGCAGTGCGGGCACCCGTACCAGAAAATCTCAGCCACCTCGATCTGCTCCGGGCCCGAACTGGTGGGCTGCGTGGGCGACAGGCGGTCGTAATGCCGGCCGAGTTCGAACCGCTCCGAGGTGATCGCCCCGTCGCTCTGGGCCAACGTGACTCGCCCGGTTTCGAGCTCCTGACCGATGGTCTGCCCGCCGATCAACGTAAACGCGACGAACAGCACCGACGCGACGATTCGGCTCATACCTTTTCCGTTCAACACTTTCGACTCCTCGGGCAACTGCGACTCAACGCAAGCCCTGCACGTAACTGGCTACGGCCAGAAGCTCATCTTCCAGCAACAATGCCGTAATTGTACGCATCATCTGGTTCAATGTGGCATCCGACCGGCGCGTTCCGGCCGCGTACGCCCTGAGCGTGTTCGCCGTATAGGTCGCATGCTGGCCCTGCAGCATGGGGTACGCCGCCAGCGGATTGCCCAGGCCCGACGGGCCATGACAGGCGATGCACGCGACCACGCCCCGCCCGGGGATTCCGCTGCGATAGATGCTCTCTCCCAGGGAAACCAGCTCCGGGTCCGCACCGCCCGGGATGATCGTCTGGGCTTCGTAATAGACGGCCAGATCCAGCATGTCCTGCTCGCTCAAATCCACCGCGAAACTGGTCATGAGCACGTCTTCGCGCTCGCCGGACTGGTAGGCGCGCAACTGCCTGACCGTATAGGCGGCGTGCTGGCCGGCGATACTCGGCCACTCCGCGGTGATGCTGTTGCCGTCCACGCCGTGACAGGCCGCGCATTCGGCGGACTTGGTCTGCCCGTCGGCGACCGATCCCACCAATTCCTGGGCCACGCTCGACTGAGTGCACAGCCATGCCGCGACGATGGCCAGAGCAATCCGTGCAACGCCGTTGCGAGTGCCTGAAATTGATCGGATCGCGTTTCTCACGATAAGGAATCTTCGCCTCTTGAGCGGGCGCAGATTGTACACTGATATGGATCGACCTTTTCAATTGCCGATATCGTTAGCGGTCATTTTTTGTAGGTCATCGTTGTTGTCTATCCCCTGGAATTTGTGGGCGACCCCCACAACGGAGCGATCGCCGGCCCCATGTCCGTTTCTCTGAACGCCACTTTCCTGACGAGCGCGCGCGCACCGTCGCAGTTCCCGGCCGACTCGGGCCGCGAAGTCGCGGTGGCCGGCCGTTCCAATTCGGGCAAGTCTTCGGCAATCAATGCGCTGGTGGGCAGGCGCAACCTGGCGCGAACCGGCAAGACCCCCGGCCGCACGCAGCTCATCAACTTTTTCGGGGTGGGCGAAGACCGGCGCCTCGTGGACCTGCCGGGATACGGCTATGCCAGGGTCCCCGACGCCGTGCGGCAAAATTGGCGCCGCCTGCTGGAAAACTACTTTCGCCGTCGCCGGACGCTGGTGGGACTCCTGGTCACCGTGGACATCCGCCGCAGCCTCAAGGATCTGGACCGGGTCATGCTCGAATGGGCACAAGCCTCGGACGTTCCCGCAACCGTGCTCCTGACCAAGGCGGACAAGCTCAGCCGCAGCGCCGCCCGCTCCCGCCAACTGAAACTCTCAAGTGAGCTGCCGGAAGGTGTGCAAGCGCTTCCGTTCTCCGCCCCCAAGAGGCTGGGTGTCGACGAGGCGAGGCGGCACCTTACCGGTTGGTTGTGGAGCGATACAATTGATTAAACCATTATAGTGGTCTATTCTTTACGTTTCATTTAGATATGATTCACTATAGTGGTTCACTTCCCGATTCGCTGCGATGGCTGCAACACTTGAGATTTATCGCGGTGGCCGCTGGCTGCCCGCTGCGACTCTGGCTCCTCTGGATGAGGGGGCGGGGCTGAGTGGCGCATCCCTGTTCGATTACCTGATCGATTACGCGATTGAATTCGCGGGTCCGGAAACCGCCGAAGCAGCGGGCCTGAGCTGCCGGTTTCCGACCGATTTCCAGCAGTACCGGCTCGATCACTGGCCTCCCTTTGCCCTCGATCTGCTACCCGGCGGCTATGGCCGCCGGCAGTGGCTGGAACAGCTTGGGCTTCCGGACGGCCCGCCAGCAGACTGGCCCTTGTTGCTGCGGGGCACGGCCTACCCGCCTGGCAACGTGCGTGTCGCAGAGGCGGTTGCTGCGAAGGATGCGAATACCCTGGTACCCACGGAAGCGGGGGACGCGGTGCCCATGAAGGATCATCCGGGATTTCAGCGTACTGCCCTGATCGTGCGCAGCGAAGCGTTTGTGGAATACGCCTTCCAGCATGGCATCCATGCCGCAGGCGCTTCCGACGTTCAGGGTATCGCCCCGAAACTCCTGCTGAATCTGGATCGCCGGGGCGCATGGCATGCCGAGGGCCGACTTGCCGACCGCGAGGTTCATTCTCACTGGCTTGTAAAGCGCCCCCGTGGCGACCGCGCGGCCGACCGCAAGGTGCTTCGCAATGAGGCAGCATACATGCGGGTTGCAGATCGACTTGGTCTGAATGTATTCGCGGAACTGAAGTGGGAAGCCGACAACCTGTTTGTTCCCCGATTCGATCGCCGCGTGCGTAACGGCGCCGTCGAGCGCCATGGCATGGAAAGCCTTTACTCCGCGGCCGGCGTTGCGGAGTACGGCGCCCGCACATCGCACGAACTGCTATGCGACCCGATCCTTGAGTTCAGTTCGCAACCCGACGCCGATCTCCTCGAATACATCAAGCGAGACATCGTGAACGTCGTGACGGGGAACAAGGACAATCACGGGCGAAACACTGCGTTGCTGCGATTTGAAAACGGCAGAGTGGAATTGTCTCCGCTCTTTGATTTCGCGCCCATGTATCTGGACCCGGAGGGCATCGCGCGCGTCTGCCGCTGGTCGGGCGATATTGAATCCGCCGGAGACCCGGAATGGGGCAAGGTCATCAAGCGATTCCCGGATCAGGAAACGCTGTTGCGAGCCGAACTTCGCAATTTTGGTCGAGAGCTGGGACGCCTGCCCGAGATCATGCGCGATTGCGGTGTTGACGATGACATCGTCGAATTCCGCAGCCGGTCGATCGTATCTCACGAACGCCAGTTACTCGCGCTTTAGGAAACATCATGGCTGTACGTACTCACGAAGAAATCTCGGCTGCGAAGAGCAGGTTGATCGAGGCGATCGAGCGCAACGAGTTGAGCCTGGGTGAGGCGGTGCGTCGCATGCGCGAAATCACGGGCTTGAGCCAGAAGGCGTATGCGGAGCGTATCGTGGGCATCTCAACCCGCATACTCGCGGAGATCGAGCTCGACCGGGGAAACCCGACTGCCGATACGCTGGAGAAGATTGGCCGGCCTTTTGGCTATACCGTTGGCTTTGTGCGAAAGACCGGTGGGCAGCCGTGAGCTGTCTCTGTCGTGAGGATGGGTGTCGACGAGGCGAGGCGGCACCTTACCGGTTGGTTGTGGAGCGACTCGATCGAGTAAACCGCTTCGGCAAAAAAAACCCCGGGTGTGTGATTAACCTACACACCCGGGGCAGGATTGCCCGGCAGGGGTACCGGGCTTCTGCCCGCTAAGGGAGGATAGCGGGCGGGCACGCTTACGTAGTTTCTTTGTCCCCGCGCCATCCAAAAAGTTCCCGAATTCGGAAATCATTTTGTAACGGGATCGCCTCAGGTGCAGAGGCCGGGAATTTGTGGGCTTCGGCAGGTTGGCATGGCCGCCCCCGTGCACCGGTTGATGGTGCAGAGGCCGGGCAATTGCGGGCTACGGCAGATGCTACGCAGGGAAGGTGGTGGCCTCGCTAATGCGCCTCGTCCCAGTTGCTGCCCAGGTCCCAATCGACCTTTAGCGGGACCTTGAGCGAGGCGGCCGATTTCATGATCTGCTCCACTTCGACAGCCATGTCGTCGGCGGCATTTTCGGCGACTTCCAGCACCAGTTCGTCGTGGACCTGCATGATGAGCCTGGCATCGGCGCCGCTCTCGCCGATCCACCGGTCCACCATGATCATGGCCCGCTTGATGATGTCCGCCGCCGTGCCCTGCATGGGCGCGTTGATGGCGCTGCGTTCCGCGTATTGGCGGCGCTGGAAGTTGCGCGAATTGATTTCCGGCAGGTACAGGCGACGCCCGAACACGGTGGATACGAATTGTTTCTCGCGGGCGCGTTGCCGTGTTTCGTCCATGTAACTCTTCACGCCGGGATAACGGGCGAAGTAAAGGTCAACATACTGCTGGGCGGCACCGCGGTCGATTTCCAGTTGCCGGGCAAGCCCGAAGGCCGACATCCCGTAGATCAGGCCGAAGTTGATGGCTTTCGCCGCTCGCCGTTGATCCGCCGAGACGTCGCCGCGGGCGACTTCGAAGACCTCTGCGGCCGTGGCGCTGTGAATGTCCTCGTCGCGGGCGAACGAGCCCAGCAATCCCTCGTCTCCTGACAGGTGGGCCATGATGCGCAACTCGATCTGGGAGTAATCCGCCGCCAGCAGACGGTAGCCTTCAGGCGCGACAAAGGCCTGGCGAATCCTGCGCCCTTCCGGGGTGCGCACGGGGATATTCTGGAGGTTGGGGTCCGCGGACGACAACCGCCCGGTGGCGGCCACGGCCTGATGGTAGGAGGTGTGGATTCGCCCGGTACGGGGATTGATCTCCAGAGGCAGCTTGTCCGTATAGGTGGACTTGAGTTTGGAAAGCCCCCTGTACTCCAGGATCAGCTTCGGCATGTCCTCGCCCTGGCGGGCCAATTCCTGGAGCACCCGTTCCGCGGTAGACGGCTGTCCCTTTGGCGTCTTGACGGTACTCTCGATACCGAGGCGATTGAAAAGAATGTCCTGCAACTGTTTCGGGGAATCCAGGTTGAAGGGAATTCCAACCATCTCGTGCGCCGAGGTGACGATCTTGCCAATGTCCCCTGCCAGTTCCCGGCTTTGCCGGTGCAGCATATCCCTGTCGACCAGAACACCCAGGTATTCCATTTTCTGCAGCACCGGGACCAGCGGCTGTTCAACCTCCGCGTAAAGCCGCTCGAGATCCGGAACCTCCTGAAGCTTCGGCCAGAGGGTGCGGTGGAGGCGCAGGGTGATGTCTGCGTCCTGGGCGGCGTACGCCCCGGCAATGTCCAGGTCGACTTCGTCGAAGCCGATCTGCTTGGCGCCCTTGCCGGCGACCTCCTCGTACTTGGTGGTTTGCACGTTGAGGTAGCGGGCCGCCACCGAATCCATGTCGTGGCGCGTGGCGGTGGAATTGAGCACAAAGGACTCGAGCATGGAATCGTAGGCCATGCCGCGCAGCTCGATGCCGTAGTTCTTCAGGACATGGGCGTCGTACTTGAGATGATGGCCGACCTTCTTTGCATAGCTTTCAAGCCACGGCTTGAGGCGCTCGAGCACGAATTCTCTCGACAATTGCTCCGGCGCTCCCGGGTAGCGATGCGCCACCGGGATATAGGCGGCGTTCAGCGGTTCCACGGACAGGCAAATGCCCACGATCTCCGCCTTCATGTAGTCGAGGCTGGTGGTCTCGGTGTCCAACGCGACCAAGTCTGCCGCCTCCACCCTCGCCACCCAGTCTTCGAACTCGGCTTCCGTGAGTACCGTCGTGTAACTCACGTCCGCGTCGCCGGCTTCCGGGTCCCGCTGGTCCACGGGTACGCGCCGGAGCAGACTGCGCAACTCCAGCCGCTCGAAAAGCGCCCGCAGCGTGCCGGCGTCCGGAGCGCGGGGCTTCAGTTCCTCCAGCGTGAGCGGCAACTCGACGTCCCGGACGATGGTGACCAATCGCCTGTATAGTGGCAGCATGTCCAAGTGTTCGCGAAGACGATTGCCGACGGCTCCACCGACCTCGTCGGCGCGCTCGATCAATGTGTCAAGGTCGCCGTACTTTTCGAGCCACTTCGCCGCAGTTTTCGGCCCGACCTTGGGAACGCCGGGGATGTTGTCGACGTTATCGCCCACCAAGCTCAGATAGTCGACGATCCGCTCCGGAGACACGCCGAACTTGGCACGCACGCCCTCCGGGTCCATTTCGGTATCGGTCATGGTGTTGACCAGCGAGGTCCGCTCGTCGACCAGTTGGGCCATGTCCTTGTCGGAAGTGGAGATGATCGTCGTTAGTCCGGCGTCGCCAGCCTTGTCCGCAAACGTCCCGATGACGTCATCGGCCTCAACCCCCTCGATACGCACCACGGCGAGACCGATGGCTTCCACCGCTTCCAGCAGCGGCTCGATCTGACCTCTGAGTTCCGGCGGCATCGGCGGTCGGTTGGCCTTGTATTCGGGGTAGAGATCGTCCCGAAAGGTTTTCCCGGGCGCATCGAAGACAAACGCGACCCGTTCAGGCTGATATTCGTCCAACAGCTTGTAGAGCATGTTCAGCACGCCGAAAATGGCGCCGGTCGGCTCGCCCCGGCTGGTCGTGAACCCGGGCATGGCGTAGTAGGCGCGGAACAGGTAGCCGGTACCGTCGACGAGCACCAAGGGTTTCATTTGGCTTGCTCCTTCTTTCTCTTGTCCGTCAAGTCTCGCAAGATTTTCTTGCCGACTTCGTTCTCATCCTAGTGCCACAACATCTGCTGTCGAGGCGCCCTCCCAAGCCCCTCGCAAGTGTTCCGCGCAGGTCCAATGCCGGCGAGGCGCTGTTAGCGCTCCTGCGCCCAAGCGCGCGCCCTGTCGGCGAGCTTCCCGGAAGCGACGACGAAGTCCTTTTCGCAAATCACCTTTGTACCATGGCCGTAGCCGCTGGCCTTCCCACGCCGTCGCACCTCGGTCCGCCTTTCGAAAAGCGACCAAGACGGCCACACGGAACGGACCGCCTGCCTGCAGGTGTCCGCCGTGCCCGGCTTGTCACCGCACCGAACGATAACCACACCGTCGCCGCGAACATGTCGCTTGGCGCGTGCGAACACTTCGTCAATCAAGGATTGATATTTCGCAAGGTTCGAGTGCTTCTGCCTCCGCTTCCAATTCTTGCGCATGTTCGCTCCGAGCAGCCACAAGCGAATCCATTGGTCGTTCCAATAGTCGGTTGTGTCATGGTACGGCGGCGAGGTGATGAGCAGTTTGACATTCCGGCGCGGCATTTTCTCCAGCTCTTTCCTGGCGTCGCCCAAGCGAGTGACCGAACGAGCGAGATCCGGGACCCCGAAGGCGTACCGTCGCCGTACCCGGTCGGCGAGATAGGCCACAGGATCGGTCCCGGGAGGCCGGATGAGTCCTCGCTTGTTCCACCACTGCACCGCGTAGGACGGCGAGTGCGCGACCGTGGGAGAGAGTCGGTTGGACAGACCATTCGGAACACTGTCCTGAGCATGCAGCGCAATGAACGCCATCAGGGTACGGTCTGCGCGGTCATTCTTCCAATCCAGTTCGCGACGGGCCGCACGAAGAAATCCCAGGACGGCAGGTGCCCAGGCCATGGCCTCAAATTCGCTACGGCATTCGCGATCTTGCAGCCGCACGGCCCGCTGGATGTCGCGCAACCGGGTGAGCAAATGATCGGCGGTTGGCAACGGCATGAGTTTAGCGGTGGTGAATAGCCAGGCTACGGGAAGAATGTCCACGGCGACACTCGGTCTTCCCATGGCGGCGGCGATGAAGGAAGCATTCCCCCTGCCCGAGAATGGATCCATGGTCACGTCGCCCGGCTCCGTGAATGTCTCGACCGCTCTTGTGACGAACGGTGCCGGAAACATCGCATAGTAGCGTCCCAAACCGTACCATCGGTGCTGAGGTGTGCATGTCGGCCAAGGAAGCTTCGAGATGCCGTAGGCTGTCATTGCGGGCCCGCCAGACTCTCGATGATGGCGGTTCCGACCCGGAGCGGAATGGCTGCTTTCGCGTGGGCTCGCCGCAGCGGAAGAAACTCGTGGCGCCCAACGCCAAGACGCGCGGCGGTGGCGATCACTTCATTCAGCACCTTCGGCAGGGGCGCATTGGTCAGGGGAGGATCGGCTTCCGGCTGCGCGAGATTCAGGAACAATCTCTGACCGTCCAGTGTCTTCACGACAAGAGGCCGGCCGAAGTAAGTGATTTGGCCCCAGGGTTGGTCCGTGGTCCGCGCAACTATGTTGTTGCGGATGTAGTCGTCGTCGGGGAAGAAGGCTGTGCCTCGCGGAATACGGGAATCCGGTGCCGGGGCTTCGTCCAGCTCCGAAAAGTGCTGCACGAAGGAGCCGGTCTTGACGGCCGACATGACCAACAGCCGACCCGGCGTCAGCAGACGGTCGATGCGATTGAGTTCGTCAAGTACACCCGGCTGAAGCGCCGCTATCGTGCTGAACGCTGCCAGCGGGCCGTCGAGCACGAAGGCGATGCGCCCAAGCGCCCGCAGTCCGCTTTCGATTTGCGCAAGGCCGCGCAAGAGATTCATCAATGACAGAATCTCAAACGCTTCGCGTATTCGGCCGTGAGCGTCCCCGCACGGTTGCTCGTCGCTGAATATTTCCTGTGCGCGGAGCGCATCCGACAGCAAGACATCTTCCTTGCAGTCTTCGCACTGCGATCTCATTTCGCCCGGCGGGGGTGTGAGAGGCCTCGAGTCGCACCGGACATTCGGGCACCTGATGGGGCGTCGCTCGCCCAGGAGCGCGTGCAATGTGTCCGCAAGATTCTCGCCACCGTAGTGCCCGGACTCCAGGGCATCCTGAACTGTGCTGCGGAACCAATCCCGAGACACTTGTCCATCCACCGACCGGGCGTTGCGGCCAGGAAGGGCCAGTTGCAGCGTGCTGGCGTCCTCCGTCTCCCGCAACTCGACCGGATCGGTCGCGCCGCTCTCAGGAAGTCGGGCAAGATTCGTGAGCCGGTGTACATCAATCCTGACGATCGCAATGGACAGCAATCCCGCTTCAGTCGCTGGCAGGCGGGCCGGAATGCGGTGGTAAACGTTGGACCCGTCCAACGCAACTATTACCGGTCTCGGCGTGCCCTGCGGAAATGGTTGAAACGAAGGTAGCGGTTTGAGCGGTAGATTGACACCTCGCGCAAGCCGGTCTCCAAACGCATCGACGATCCGACGACGTTCCAGGTCTTCCACAGCGGAAAAACCGGCGCGTTCGTTCGGATAGGGCATCAGGTTACGATCTCGGTTTCCTGGCTCGACTCCACCGCAGCATCTGGAAGTCGAAACCGATCCAACTGTACCGGCACGGTGTACCCCGAGGACAGGGTCCGAAGTCTGATAAATCCCGGCTCGGATACGCGCCGTATCTGCGGGATAAAGTCGGCGAAGTCCTGGTAGCCCTCGACGACCCTGGCCTCGTTATCGGAGTTCAGGTGCGAGATAAACCAGTTGTCAGTCTCGCTGAGAATCTCTGGAAGGACCGAACTCGGAGCCTGGGTGGCCAGCACCATCCCGAGGTTCATTTTCCCGCCTTCCTTGGCTGACCGGGCCCACACGGTGGACAGGACATCTTTGCTTCCTCCGCGTGGCAGCAGGTTGTGGGCCTCCTCGACGTACACCAGCACGTGTCGCTTCCACGGTTGGTATTCCCCGCCCGATGTGAACATTCGCTGCTGCGCGCGGAAGACTTTCCACATGATCCGTTCGGCGGCCTTTCGATTAAGTTCGGGATCCCCGATCGACTGATCGAAGATTACGAGTTTCCCCGCCTGCAAGTCGTCGACGATGTCGTCGGCGTAGTCGGAAGCCGTATCGCTGGAGTGCTGGTCACGCAGACCCTGAAACGTTCGAACGCCGTTGGGGGTGCGGAAAATGCTGAGGAGCGATTTCAAACGCGAATCCGCCCAGTCCTCACCAGAACTGGAGCGCTTTGCGTATTCCTCCTCGAATGCGCTGTAACGGCTTTTCTTGTCGTTGATGAATTTGTCAAGTGCCATGAATGCGGTCCTGAGTCCATCCCACGAAGGCATAGTCTCGCCCAGGACATTGGCAGCGCGCCTGTATTGGATTGCACTGTCCGACCCGCGATTCTGTTCGGAACGAATGGTGTCAAGCAGGCTCTGTCCGAACAGGCCGGTGAGATTGGGCATTGACGCGGCTTTGAAGTCTGCTGCCGCCAACGCAGCCTGGTGGACCAGCACGGCTCGATGGTACCGGACCGCGACACCACGATCACTGAGATTCGGTGGAATCGACAGGTCGGCGTCGCGGAAACTGGTCGTGAAGCGGGCCGTTTCCGCCGACATCGTCTCGTGAATAAGTTCCCGTCCCACGACAAACTGTTCCAGTGCTTTCTCCACGAACTCACGGTCGTTTCGGCGATTCGGCGGGACCTCGTTGCCAAAGAAGTTTATCTTCGTGATCTTGCGGTCGGGGTCGGTGGGGGAGCATATGTTCCGTAGGTCTCCACCTCGCCACGCCGAGGCAAGCCCACCAAATCGTGAATCCGGTGGAGACCCCGCCCATCCTGCGGATTGTCTTGCGCGTACTCTCCGTTAGGGTCGAAGACGAGCTGGCCAACCCTGAAATCCGGATAGTCCTTTCGCAGGAGATACACCGCTTGCGACGTGATTTTCATCGCATTGGACTTCCCGCTGCGGGACATGCCGAAGAACGCCGTCCGCCGCTTTAGCAGATCCGTGGGATCAATCCGGACGGGCACTTGAACGTCATCGCTGTCGCCTTGACGATCAGCTGCCGCGAAGCGGGTCCTGGCAATGCGGACTCGAACACCTCTCGCCATGGAGATGCCCAGCGGGGAAAGATCGAGGCTGTTTCCCCTGTGAGTCAGATTGACAATTGTCTCAAGCAGAGGACCCGTTGGCTTCCACACGTACGCTCCGCGTGCCGAGTAGTAGTTTGCGATGTCCTCCGCGAACTCCAACATGTCGCCGACGCTCCATGTCAGTGTTCCGAGTATCCGGGCCTCGACACCGCCCAGAGCAATCTCATCCGCGACCCAAGTAGCCAGTTTCTCCGACCAGAGCTCCCGACCGATGCTCTCGCGCGCGGCCGTCAGCCGGGCATCGTCAGTGGCGGCGTGATTCGCGAGGCGCTTGGCACCGGCAATTCGCAACAGGACAAAGTTGGCGTTCTCGCCCGCTGGCGCGGATCCCGCCAGCAGAAACATGCCACGCGCCAAGCCCCCCGCGCGCTCCCTGTGATAGTCATGGACCGCCAAGGTCGCGGTGTCGTAATCCAGCAGCAAGACTTGGCCAAAGGCTGTCCCGCCGGTCAAGTCCGCAAGTAATGATTCCGCACCCTGGCCGTGTTTCGCGGCGATGTCCTCAATCAGGCGCTCGTCGGCGATGGGTGGACTCGCTGTCGTATCGGTCATTTGGACTCCATTGTGGGGCGAAAATCAGTGGGGCGAAAATTAAGGAAGCGAATGCGCATTGAAGCAAGTGTGCATTCAATTGCTCAGCCGTGTGCCAAGTGATGGCGATTCCGCAATTTCCTCGCGAAAACCAGACCCTCGGGATGTTAATGGATTGAACGCCCCGGACAACACGATTTTCGTCCCGGAACTGAAAGATATTGCCCAATTTGCCCCAAACCTCTCAGCATGCACTGCCTTGCGATTCAAATGCAGCCGGTCATCGGCCTCATGCGGCGCGCATCCTGAACCGCATCCACGCCCCGCGTTCCACGCGAACTTCCCGGGGACAACAGCAATCGATACAGGAACCACCACTTCCACGGTTTCCTAGTGCTAATGTCTCGCAAATTCCTTACCGCCTCTTTTTCTCACGTTTTTCAGATAAAATTAATGTAATCAATAAGTTGTCACTATTTCCCCTTGCATTAAAACGTACAGCCATTTGCGAGACGAAGCACTAGTCGCCGGGTTTCCGCTCTTCTCTATCCGTCGTCCGCTCCTCGTCCATGCTTTGCTCGTCATCCGCCGTCTGCGTGCCGACGGTACCAACGTCCGCAGACTCCGCTGATCTGGCCGGAAGGGTAAGCGGTCCGCGTTGGCCGCAGCCCGCCACTGACCCGACGACCAGCATCCCGACGATTATCAAGACGAAGGTGCCGATGCGGCCGCCTGATCCGATCGTCTGACAAACCTGCTCGTAATTGGCAACGCGGCCCGCCGTCCTGGCAGTCTGGCAGCCGGTCCGGCGGCGCATCAAGAATCTCCGTCAAGGGCAACCGCCACTCTTCGGTAGGCTTCCCTGAACGGGATGCCCTCATCGACCGCCAGCGCGCCAGCCCGTTGAGCGGCGTGCAGGCCGTCGCCCAGGCGAATGTTTTCGGGCCGGAAGGCGACTCCGTCGAGCGCGTGCGCCATGATTCCGAGCGTATCGTCCGCCAGGTCAATTGTGCGGAACAGGGGCGCCTTCAATCGCTGCAGGTCCCGCTGGTAGCCGGAGGGGAGCTTGGCGGCGGTCGCCAGCATCTCGGTGAGCGCCCCGATCGCCACGGCCTGGGCGCTGCGCACGAGTTCGAACACATCCGGATTGCGCTTCTGGGGCATGATCGACGAGCCGGTCGTCATGTCGTCCGGCAGCGATACGAAGGAGAATTCGTCGGTGTAGAAGAGCAGCAGGTCCGAAGCCAGCCGGCCCAGGTCGCCGAGCAGCAGGGCGATCTCGAAAAGGAGCGCGGCTTCGGCCTTGCCCCGGCTGAGCTGCACCGCGGTCACCGGTTCGTGGGTGGTGGCGAAGCCCAGGGCCGCGCGAGTGGCTTCCCGGTCCAGCGGCACGCCCGGTGCGCCGAACCCTGCCGCCGAACCCAGCGGATTCATGTCGGCGCGGCGCATCGCTTCGCGCAGGCCCTGCGCATCGTCGCGCAGTTCGGCGGCGAAGCCCCCTGCCCAGAGGCGTACCGAGCTCGGCATCGCCGGTTGCATGTGGGTATAGCCCGGCAAGACGACATCGCCCTGCCGCTCCGCCAATCCGTCCAGCGTCTCCGCCACGGCGACTGCCCCGTCGGCCAGCGACGCGGCGGTGTCCTTGAGGTACAGCCGCAGCGCGGCCAGCACCTGGTCGTTTCTGGAACGGCCCAGATGTACCCGCGCCCCGGCCGGTCCGATGAGCGCCACCAGGCGGGACTCGAGCGCGCCGTGGACATCTTCGTCCTGCAGGTCGATGGCCCACTCGCCGCGCGAATGCTGTTCTGCCAACTCCGTCAGGCCGTTGCAGATGGCCTCACAGTCCGCCTCACTGAGGAGTCCCTGGCCGTTGAGCATCTTCACGTGCGCAATGGAGGCGCGCGCGTCGTAGGCCACCAGCCGCTCGTCCAGCCGGTGATCGTCGCCCGCGGTGAAGCGCAGGATGCGTTCGTCCAGGGGCGCGCCCTTGTCCCAGAGCCGGGTCATTTCTCGTCGCCCTGTTGCTCCGCCGGGCTGAGATGGCGGATGTCGTTGACGACCAGGGTGCCGGTGCCCTCGTTGGTGAAGACCTCCAGCAGCAGGCTGTCCAGCAACTTCCAGGAGATCACGTGGACGCGGGAAACGCCGCCGCGCAGGGCGTTTTCGATGGCGGCCGCCTTGGGCAGCATGCCGTCGCTGAGCCGGCCCTCCCGGCGCAGCTTGCCCAGCCCGGCAACATCGACATAGGAAATCACCGAGCGGGGATCTTCCACAGATTCGAGGATCCCAGGTGCTCCCGTGGCGAGAATGAGCTTCTCCGCGTTCAGGGCCTCCGCGATGGCTGCGGCCACCGTGTCCGCGTTGATATTCAGCAGCGTCCCCGACTCGTCGGCCGACAGCGGGCTGACGACGGGAACCAGGTCGTCGTCCAGTTGCCTGAGGAGAATGCCCGTGTCGACTTCGTCGATGTCGCCCACGAAACCGTAGTCCACCGTCTCGCCGGAGTCGTCGCCGGTGGCCACCGGGGGCCGCCGGTGCGCCTTGATGAGCCCGGCGTCCACACCGCTGATGCCGACGGCGGCAATTCCCAAATCCCGGCATGCGGCCAGGATCCGGGTGTTGATCTGGCCGTTGAGGACCATGGTCGCGACTTCGAGCGAGCGCCGGTCGGTGATCCGCCGGCCTTCCACGAACTCGCTGGAGACGCCCAGGGCGCTGGCCAGTTGGGTCGACTGCGGCCCGCCGCCGTGTACCACGACCACGCGGATGCCGACGCCGTGCAGGATGCCCACCTGCTCCATCAGCGCCCGCGTCCCCTCCGGCGAAACGAAGGCATCGCCGCCGGCCTTGAGCACGAAGACCTTGCGCTTGAACATGCGGATGTAGGGCACCGCGCGCTTCAGCGCCTGTACCGTGATGGCCCGTTCGTCTCTGCTCAGTGGTCGCATGTCCCTATCCTGTTTGGTGGACTCTCGTCCGGCTCCCGGTCACTCGATGCATGCCAGTGTCCCGCTTGATGGACGCTCGTCCGTTCCCGGCCCGGCCCGTTCAACCTTTCATCATCCGGTACAGCACGGCCATCTGGGCCAGCATCCGGTTGCGCGCCTGCGGCACCACCACGCTTCGCGGCCCGTCGAGGATTCCATCGGCCACGACCACACCCCGGCGCACCGGCAGGCAGTGCATGAAGCGGCAGTCCTCGCGGGCCGGCCCGAACCAGGGTTCGTCCACGCACCAGTCCAGAAGTTCCTCGCGCAGGGCCCGATCGCCCGGTCGGTCGCCGTAGTGCAATGTGGACGACCACGACTTCGCGTAGATCACGTGCGCGCCTTCCATGGCCTCGCGCCGGTCGTCGGTTTCCGTGACGCTGCCGCCGGAGGCTTCAGCCAACCGGCGAGCCTGGTGCATGACCGGCGGCGGCAGTTCGAACCCGGGCGGCCGCAGCACGGTCACGTCCATGCCGCGCTGGCTGGCCATGCGCACCGCGGCGGCGGGCACCGCCAGCGGCAGCGCCAGCGGGTGATAGGCCCAGGAAAGCACGAATTTTCCGCCTCCAGCCGGGATTCCGAGGTCGTCGAGCGTCTTCCAGTCCGCCAGACTCTGGCAGGGGTGCTGGATCGCCGACTCCATGTTGATGACCGGCACGTCCACCAGCGAAACCAGGTTCTCGAACTCGGTGTCGGCCAGGTCTTCATCCAGGTCGCGCCGCTCGGCGAAGGCGCGAATACCGATCGCATCGCCGTAGGAGGCGATGACCGGCACCGCCTCGCGTACGTGCTCCGCGGCCGCCCCGTCCATCACGATACCCGGTCGGGCCTCGAGGCCGTGGATGGACATTTCCGGAGAGATCACGAACGATCCGCCACCCAGCCGCGCCATGGCCGCCTGAAACGACGCCAGCGTTCTCAGCGACGGGCTGAGAAACAGCAGCGACAGGACCTTGCCTTCGAGAGCATGGGGTTCGGGCGCTCGCTCCAGGCGGCCTGCCAGTTCCAGCAGGCCGGCGATTTCCGAAGCGTCGAAGTCCGTCAGATCGTTAAAGCGTTTCACTGTCGAGTTCCTCCAGCGCCCGGGCGAGGCGCTTGACGTGCCGTGTTTCAAGAATGAGGGGCGGCAGGAGCCGCAGTACGTGGGGGTCGGCGCTCGTACCGGTGAGGATGTCCTTGCGGAGCAACGCCTCAAGCACAGAGGCGGCCCGCGGGCCCGTATGCAGACCGACCAGAAGCCCCGCGCCGCAGGTCCCGGTGACCGGGCCGCGCACGCAGGTTTCGATGATGCGGGCGGACGTCTCGCGCACCCGCGCCAACAGGTTGTCCGATTCGATCACCTCCAGCACGGTGTTGATCGCCGCACAGGCCACCGGCCCGCCGCCGAAGGTGCTGCCCAAGGCGCCGAAGCCGATGTCGGCGGCCAGTTCCGCGGTCATCAACACCGCGGCGCATGGGAAACCGCCGCCCAGGCCCTTGGCCGCGGTCAACAGGTCGGGGCGAACGTCGTACAAGTCCGCGCCGAACGGCTCTCCGAGTCGGCCGACCCCGGTCTGTACCTCATCCAGGATCAGCAGCGCGCCGCTGTTGTCGCAGCACTCCCGCGCGGCCGCCATGAACGGCCGCGAGAAGTCGAAGGCGCCTGCCACGCCCTGCACCGGTTCGATGATTACCGCGGCGGTATCGCTGTCCACTGCCGCCTGCAGCGCATCGACGTCGTTGCGCGGCGCGAACGTGACGTCGAACGGCGTACGCGGAAAGCCGTACCAGGACTGCGATCCCCAGCTCACCGCCGCCGCCGCAGCCGTGCGGCCGTGGAATGCGTGTTCCATGGCCACAACCTTTTTTCGGCCGGTGGAACGCATCGCGATACGGAGCGCATTCTCGTTGGCCTCGGCGCCGCTGTTGACGAAGAACACCCGCGACAGCGGTTCCGGCGCGAAGGCCGCCAGCCGTTCGGCGGCCTCGTCCCTGATCTTCAGCGCAACGATATTGCTCTGGAACTGCAGCGCCTTTGCCTGCCGGCCGATCGCCTCGGTCAGGCGCGGGTGCGCGTAACCCAGGGCTGCCACGGCGTGTCCGCCGTAGAGGTCCAGCACGCGGCGCCCGCTGCCGTCTTCAAGGTACACGCCGCGTCCGCTGGCGGACTGTAGCGGCACCAGCGGATAGACCTCGGCCAGGTTGGCGGCCGGCCGGTTCATCAGACCCACCCCACGGGGGCGATCGGCAGACCGGTGGCGTCGGGCCACCCCGCCAGCCGGTTGACCCATTGAAGCGCCCCGCCGGCCGCGCCCTTGACCAGGTTGTCCAGCACGCAGCACACGGCGACGGCGCCCTGGTCCCGATGCACGCTGAGCAGCGCGTTGTTGGTGCCGACGATGTCCTTGAGGCGCGGCGGGGACTCGACGACGCGAACGAAGCTCGAATCCCGGTAGAAGTCCGCGAGCGCCGAGGCGATGTCCTCCACCCCGTTCGTCCCCGCCGGTTCGGCGAAGACCGTGGCGTGAATGCCGCGCGCGAAGGGGCCGGAGTGGGGAATGAAGTGCAGCTCGATTTCCCGTCCCGTCGCCGCCTCGGCCAGTTCGCAGACTTCGGGCGCATGGCGGTGGATCAGCGGCCGGTAGGCGAACAGATTGCTCTGGCGCAGGGGATGGTGGGTCGTCTCCCGGGGCGTGCGCCCGGCGCCCGTGCTGCCGGTGACCGCGCTGGCAAAAAATGCCGGTTTGGCCGCACCCAGCGAAACCAGGGGCACCAGCGACAGCAGCAGCGCCGTGGCGAAGCAGCCCGGCTGGGCGGCATGGGGCGTGGACAACCTGTCCAGATGCTCGGGTACCGCGCAACTGAACTCGTCCAGAAGCTGCGGCGCGGAGTGCGCGCTGCCGTAGACCGACTCGAAACGCTCTGCCGACCGGCTGCGAAAGTCCGCCGAGGCATCGACCACCGACACCTGCACGCCTGACGCCGCGGCGCCATCCAGGACCTTCGCCACGATCAACGCGGAAACCCCGTGGGGGGCGGCGGAGATGACAATCCAGCGCGGCGAATCCCCCAGCGTGCCGATGGTCTCGTCCAGCGGCGCGAACCGCTCTACCGGGTAGACGGCGCTCAGGTGGCTGAAGGCCGAGGCGATCCGCTGCCCGGGCCGGCTCGCGGATACCGCCCGGGCCAGCTCCAGCCGCGGATGGCCCGCCAGCAGCGCCAGGACTTCCCCGGCGACGTAACCGGAACCGCCGAGGACGATGACGGGCAGCGACTCGCTCACGAAGCGTCCTCCGGCCGGGCCGGCCCGAGACCGATCCGGTCGTGGATCAGGTCGCCCAGTTCGGCGCCGTGGGTCAGCGCGTTGGCCGCGGGCACGTTCATCTGTTCCCGGATGATCTCGATGCCCACCTGGTTGTCGGTGGCGGGACCGGTCACGGCGGCGGGTTCCAGTCCGTACCGGTCGCGCAGCAGCTTGACCCCGCCCCAGGCGGCCACCGGATCGTTCGCGCACAGCACCACGGCGCTGAGCACCCGGCGAACTTCGGGATCCATCAGTATGGCCTCGACCCCGTAGGCGCCCAGCAGCCCGTCGCCCAGTTCGAATACGATGGCGTCGGGCGCCTCCCCCGAAAAGGACGACAGGAGTTTGCGGGTGAGCGCCGGGGCATTTTCGGACGTCGTACAGACGATTCCGTGGTCGGAGAAGATGCCGGTATTGCGCGCGCCGGCATCCTCCATCACCAGGATATCCCGCTGCAGGGCCACGCCGGTGGCCTTGAAGGCGTCCACCGTCAGTCCCAGTTGGCAGAACCGGCTCACCACGGCGCAGACCGCGGCCGTCTTGCCCGAATTCATGCAGGTGCCGGCGAACGCCACCACGGGGATTCCGTCCAGGTCGAGCGCCGGCGGATCGTCCGCGGGCCGGCCCGCGACCCGGGCCGGCACGCCGATACGCTCGCCCAGGTAGGGAAAGTCCAGCACCACGCCGAGCACCCGACAGTCGAAGGGCCGGCCATGGTTGGGGTTCATCGAGTCGCAGACGCCAAGTACGCCGCCCAGGTTCAGGAGCTGGACCTCCTCTCCCGGTTCGAGCCTCTCCGGCAGGTGCCCCGAATAGCCGAACAGCGCCTTGCGGTGACCCAGGGCGCCGACGATGACATCGCCTCGCTTGATCTGCGCCATGCGGCCGCTGGTCAGCTCCAGCTTGTTGTAGCGGGACTTGTTGTTCATGACTTCCGCGGCGATGAGCACCCCCTCCTCGCAGGGGATGTCGGGGCTCACCCGGATTTCCCGCCCCAGCTCGGCCGCCACGGCGACCGAGGCAATCTTGTCGACGACCACCTTGCGCATGACTCAGCCCTCCGCCCCGCCGCCCTGCGCCCGGGTCTGCAACAGCCCCGGCAACGCCATGAGCCGCGAGAATCCCACCGCATCGGCGGCCGTCCACTCGCCGGCAGACTCGCCGTACCGGCTGCGGCTGGCGGCCATGAGGGAATGAGGCGACTCCACACCCGTCACGAACACGCTGCCCGGCCGCAGCAGGCAATGGGCAGCGCCCGTCACGCGGGCCTGGGACGAGGCCAGCAGCGCCTCGATGTCCCGGCAGACGGGATCCAGTTGCTTGCCTTCGTGAATGAAGTCGCCGTACGCAAGGCTCACCTGCTCCTTGATCCGCTGCTGCAGAGCGGAAAGCGTCAGTTTTTCGAGCTCGCGGTGGGCCATCAGCAGGATCGCGGCCGCCGGGGCCTCGAAAGCGACCCGGCCCTTGGTGCCCAGAATCGTGTCGCCGAGGTGAATGCCTCGGCCGATGCCGAAGGTGGAGCCGATCTCCTCCAGCCGTTCGATCAACGCCACGGGGTCCAACCGTTCGCCGTCCACGGCCACGGGCACGCCGCGGCGGAATTCCACGGTCAGTTCCCGGGCCTCCGCGGGCTCCTCAAGGGCGCCGCGGCTCAGGACCCACGCGGACTCGGGAATGCTCCCGGACGAATCCAGGGTTTCCGTACCCCCGATGGTGACACCCCACAGACCGCGGTTGATCGAGTACGCCGAGCCGGCCGTCGGCATCGGCAGCCCCCGGCCGGACAGGTACTCGATCTGGTCCTGCCGGGCCCAGGCGTGATCCCGGACCGGTGCCAAAACCTCCAGTTCCGGCGCCAGCGTCTTGAGCACAATCTCGAAGCGTACCTGGTCGTTGCCGGCGGCCGTGCATCCATGGGCCACCGTGGTTGATCCCAGTTCGCGGGCCGCGTCGGCCAGGCAGCGTGCCTGAATGCCGCGCTCGGCGCCGACGCACAGCGGGTACATCTGCCCCCGGCGTACATTGCCCATGATCAGGAACTTGAGCACCTGCTCGAAGAAGTCGCCGCGTGCTTCCACCAGGATGTGATCCACGGCGCCAAGCGCCGCAGCGCGCTCCGCCAGGGCATCGGCCGCGGCGGCATCGATACCGCCGGTGTTGACCGTCACGGTGACCACCGGCCGGCCGTGGGTTTCCTTCAGCCACGGCACGCAGAACGACGTATCCAGGCCACCGGAAAACGCCAGCACGATGGGTTGTGCGGTGTTGCTCACTGGACCGCCACCCTTCCGAGCGTTTCCTGCAGCCGCGCAACCAGCCGGCGTTGCGCTCCGGCGCCGGGGGTGGCGACGAAGATCGTGTCGTCGCCGGAGATCGTGCCCACCACTTCCGGCCAACGGGCGCGGTCCAGGGTCACGCAGACCCGCTGCGCCGCACCGACCGCGGTGCTGATGACCAGCAGGTTGGGTCCCGCCGCGCGAATATCCCGGACAAACTCGGCCACAGGCCGCAGCGCATCGCCGTTGCTCCCGCGATCCGGTTCGGGCAAGCTGTACCCGGCCGTCCGTTTCGCCACCCCCAGATCGCGCAGGTCGCGGCTGATACTGGACTGGGTGGCTTCAAGCCCCCTGGCGCGAAGCAGGCGAACCAGCTCCGACTGGCGTCGAATCGCGTGGCTCCGCAGCAGTTCCGCGATGGCTCGGCGGCGGCGTTGTTGGTTGCCGGGGGCGGGCATGGGTGCTTGCCTAGCATAAAATTGCGCATAGACTAATGATTATGCGCAAACAATGCAACCATTGGACGATCGGCCGATGGCCGGTCTTCCGGCGCGGACTGCCGGGACGACGGAGCTACCCGATGGAGCGGATGCAAGTGGAACCGATTGAGATTGCTACCGGCGAAAACCCCGCCTGGTCGCTGATTTTTCTGCACGGACTGGGTGCCGGCGGTCATGATTTCGCACCGCTGCCCCGGGAGATGGATATCCCCGTGCCCGTGCGCTTCATCCTTCCCCACGCGCCGGTCGTGCCGGTCACCATCAACGGCGGCTTGTCCATGCCCGCCTGGTACGACATCCTCACGCTGGATTGGAACGGTCCCGAAGACGCCGCCGGTGTCCGCAACAGCGGCGGCGAACTGCAAGGCCTGATCCAGCGGGAGACGGAGCGGGGGATTCCCTCCCACCGCGTGTTCGTCGGGGGGTTCTCCCAGGGAGGCTCGGTGGCGTTGTTTACGGGTCTGCGCTATCGCGACCCGCTCGCCGGGATCATCGCGCTGTCCACCTGGATGCCGCAGCCCGCGACGCTAGCGGAGGAGCACGCGGATGCCAACCGGTCCGTCCCAATCTTCATGGCACACGGCACCTACGACCCGACGGTTCCCATGATGTTCGGCGCCCGCTCCCGCGATCAGCTTCGCGCATGGGACTACGACGTGCAATGGCGCGCCTACCCCATGGAGCACGCCGTCTGCCCACAGGAGATTGCCGATCTCAACGACTGGCTTGCAGCCCGTCTGCGGTCGACGGACTGAAACGGAACGTGCTCTCGCCCTGCCGCTGCCCGTCGGCATCGAAGCGGCGCTCGGCAAACATCAGTTCCCCATCCCGGGACAGCAGCACCACCGTTGCGGACCGCGTTCCGTAGCGAGGGTCCCGGACAAACACCGAGCGCGCGCGCCAGTGCAGTTCCGTCCCCCCGGAGCCGGCATTCTGCGGCTCCCGGTTTTCCAGCAGCCCGAACAGCCTCCGGATCAGGTCGGCCCGCTCCGGCTCGTCGTCGAGAATTGCGGCAAGGCCGGAGGCGGCGAACTCGGTCTTGGGCCAGGACGTGCCCAGCGGGGCGTTGCTCAGGACGTGGATGCCGGCTCCCAGCCGTTGGGCGCCGGATCGATTGGCGGAATGGAACAGCCCCTGGCCGTCGAAGAGCAGAAGGTTGTACGGTCCGTATTCGGCGGGCGCCTTCGCCCGCTCCCCGCAAAACCGTTCCGCTGCATTCGGGGCAGCCAGGTAGCCGCTGACCAGGTGTCCGCGGGAACCGGGAAAAGTCTGGCCCTGCGGCGAGGGTTGGTTGGTCACCGCGGCCAGCCGGCCACGCCGGTCCACGGCCAGCCAGCTTCCTCCCGCTTCGAGGTCCCGCCCCCCGAGGATGCCGGAAGGCTCCTTCCACCAGTCCGCGGCGGCGGTGGATCTGCGGTGGGATTCATCGCGGTTGGCCGCGACCACGAGGGGAAAGGCCTCGCTGACGCCGACCGCGAACGCGGCGAGGCACACCGGGGTTCAGCCCATTGCCGTATGGCGGAGCGGGGCGTGCCTCCCGGGCACCTTGCGCAACGTCAGGCAGGCCGGGCAATCGCCGCGCGGCACCTGCAGTTGATCGTACACGTAGGCGATCGAGCAGACGTCGCAGTGAGCCAGCCGCAACTCGTCGCCGCGCCGGACATTCCGCAGGAGGTTCCAACCCCATTCGAAGCTCAGGGTGGGCTGGGGAACCGTCATCCTGTGCGTCTCGAAGCACTGGCAGAAGCGGTGACCCAGGTCCACGTTCCCCTTCAGGCGAGGTCCCGGCGGGTGCTCGATGGAGAACAGCCCGTTGGCCAGCAGCATGTTCACGAAAGCCCCCGACTCCAGCGCCCGGGCCGACGATCGGATGAGCGGGCCGATTTGCGTGGGCGACTTGCCGCGGCGGCGCCTGATGGGCGCACCGTCGATGAACTTGAAGTAGCTGTTATAGAGCTTGCGGATCCGGTCGTCGCTGAGGTTCGTCCAGTAGCGGATCGTCCCCGTTCGCGCCTCGAGCCGGATCATTCGCATGGCGAGTTCGAACCGGTTTCGCTCGCCTTTGTACCGATTATCGGTTGCCCTCATTGCTGGTTTCCCTACGCTTCGCCCACTTTCTTGATATTAGCCCAGGCGATTCTTTCTTGGTATTTTAGGTTTATGCACAAACCGACAAGAAATGAACCCAATTTGCTTCATCCGGCCCCCCAGCCCGGCGACCTGCGCGACATTCGGGAGTTGAACCTGTTGTTCCTGGTTCTGCTCCAGGGACGGGTGCGCAAGGGCGTCGACTGCTTCGGCCTGCCCACGCCCGTACGGCGCCGGATCCGAGGGGCCACGGACGCCGCGCTGCAAGGCATGTCGACGTTTCCCAGAACGGTCTTCGCGCTGAATCTGGACTGCATCAAGTCGGGGCCCGATATTCCGGAAGAACGGAACGACCAGCTACGCAAGGCGCGGCACGCGCTGGCTTTGACGGCATTGCTCATGGCGTGGAACATGGCGCGTCAGCAAGGCTTCCATGCGCGCGTCTTCCTGGGTCTCTCGGGGGATGAGTCACGCCATCTGCAAGAGTTGCCGATGCTCAAGCTGCACGAACTGGCCGAACACCCGGCGCTGCTCCGCTGCGCCTTCCCCGACGCGGTGGGCATGTGGACGCGGCTCGTGCAATACGGCGAGCGCGGTTTGCCGAGATCGTTGCGGTTGCTCGGCATGCAGCCGAAGCTGCTCGGCGAATCAGGGGAACTTCGCGCCCCTTACGCGTCCCGTATTGCCTGATTCCACAGCCGCGCGACCCGGCCCGGAATGCGTGTGATGTTCGCAGCGGCTGAGTAGAATAGGCCGTCAACCCGGCCGGTACGGATGCCATCCACAGCGGGAGATTCGGGCTTTGTATGCTCTTGAGCTGAGACAACTTCGCAAGACGTATCCAAGCGGCGTCGAAGCGCTTCGGGGCATCGACCTGTCCGTGAGGCAGGGCGATTTTTTCGCGCTGCTGGGCCCCAACGGCGCCGGCAAGACCACGGCCATCGGCATCGTCACCTCGCTGGTCAACAAGTCCGCCGGCAACGTGTCGGTGTTCGGTTACGACCTGGACCGCCAGCGGGAGGCCGCCAAGGCCTGCATCGGCGTGGTTCCCCAGGAAGTCAACATCAACATGTTCGAGAAGTGCTGGAACATCCTGATCAACCAGGCCGGCTACTACGGCGTTCCGCGCGCCGAGGCCAGGCGGCGGGCGGAAAAATACCTGAAGGCGCTGCACCTCTGGGACCGCCGCGACAATCTGTCCAGAACGCTTTCCGGCGGCATGAAGCGCCGCCTGATGATCGCAAGGGCGCTGATCCACGAGCCCCGGCTGCTGATTCTGGACGAACCCACCGCCGGGGTGGACATCGAGATCCGCCGATCCATGTGGGACCTCATGACCCGCATCAACGAGGACGGCATGACGATCATCCTCACCACCCACTACCTTCACGAGGCGGAGAGCTTCTGCCGCAACATCGCCATCATCGACGAAGGCCGCATCATCGAGAACGACACCATGGTCAACGTGGTGCGCAAGCTCAAGCGGGAAGTGTTCGTCCTGACGCTGGAGGAGTCCCTGCAGCGCGCGCCGGACCTTCCCGGCTACCAGGTGCAGTTGCGCAACGAACACGAGATCGAGGTCGAGGTGGAACAGGAACAGGGCCTGAACGCGCTGTTCCAGGTGATTTCGGACCAGTGCCTGCACGTCTCGAGCATGCGGACGAAATCCAACCGCCTGGAAGAACTGTTCATGCGCCTGGTGGACGACAAGGCGGAACAGAAGCATGCGGCGCAGGGCACGGAATTCGCGCAAGCGGACGGGACTCCGCGCAACGGTCGGAGGCGCGCCGGCTCCGAAACCGAACCTGCCCGCACAGACGGAAAGTCGCGCCGCTGGCGCTCGACGAGCGCGAACTGATGGCCACCGCCCCGCCGCTCTCCTCCCCGGCACGGGCCGCCGGGATCAACCTGTGGCGCATCAACCTGGTCGGGCTCGTCACGATCGTCCGCAAGGAAGTGCACCGGATCGCGCGGATCTGGGTTCAGACCATCGTGCCGCCCGCGATCACGATGACGTTGTACTTCATCATCTTCGGCAGCCTGATCGGCCAGCGCATCGGGGAGATGGGCGGGGTGCCCTACACGACCTTCATCGCCCCGGGACTGATCATGATGTCGGTCATCACCAACTCCTTCGGCAACGTGGTGTCGTCTTTCTTTTCCGGGAAGCTGCAGCTTCATCTTGAGGAGATGCTGGTTTCGCCGCTCTCCTTCACCACGATCATCGCCGGCTACGTGATCGGCGGCGTGGTGCGCGGACTGGCGGTGGCGGCCCTGGTGACCGCCGTGGCGTCGTTCTTTACCGATCTCAGCGTCGCCCGCCCGCTGGTCACCCTCTCGGTCATCGTCCTGACCGCCATGGTGTTCTCCCTGGCGGGTCTCATGAACGCGATCTTCGCGAAAAACTTCGACGACATCTCCATCATTCCCACATTCTTCCTGACGCCGCTGACGTACCTCGGGGGCGTGTTCTTCTCGATTTCCCTGCTGTCGCCGTTCTGGCAGAACGTCTCGCTGGCCAATCCCATCCTCTACATGGTCAATGCGTTTCGTTACGGCATGCTGGGCTCTTCGGATATCCCCATCGGTACGGCTTACGCAATCATCCTGACCGCCTTGGTGGCGTTGTACGTGGCTGTGCTCATACTGCTGCGGCGGGGCACGGGGATTCGTTCCTGAGGCGGTCGCCGACACTCTCCCGGCGCAAGGCTTCCGCCGCGGGCTACGGTCCGCCGGGAAGCCCCGGCCTGGAGTTTGGTGGACGATCCAAACGCGTGGGCGCGGCGTAGCTTGCCACGGTCAGTGCCCCACGATGCCGTAGGTCCCGTCGAGAACCAGGCGGGCGGATACGTACAGCCCCAGCGCTGGGACAACGATCCATACGGCGGTGGGGCCCCACACATAGATCCACCGGTCCGCCCGCGGGACCGCCTCGTGACTGCCGGCCACCCGGAAACTCGCGGCGTAGAGCGAACTCACGTATACCCACTGCCAGAACAGCGCGATACCCAGTATCCCGGCAATCGTTGCCGGCATGAACCCGAAGGTGAGCGCGGCCAGCAGGACCATTGAAGGGACCGGCGTGAAGAAACCGTTGCCGATATCGGCGTTGAATCCGAAGGTGCCGCGATCGGTATAGGCGCCGTCGTACAGGGCGTAAGTGGCCCAGAGGTCCGCCCACAGCGTTGGAGAACCGACGCGCCGCAAGGGCACGGCCGCGGTGAGGAACTCGACAGCCGGGGTCCGCCCGGTTGACTCGCGCATTTCACGCCAGTAGCGGGCGCGCTCGACGATGTAGTCGTGTCTCAGGTAGAGGCACATCTCGCAATAGCAGATCAGCAGGTTGATCGACAGAAACAGGCTGAACACAAAGTAGTAGGGGTTCAGGCCGCCATGCAGACGGTAACTGACCGCATTCCAGGCCAGTGTGGGGACGATAACGAACGCCGCGGCGAACACCGCGACGACGACTTTCGGTCCCTTCTCCGTTGCCTGAGGCCCGCCGGCTGTGCGAGCGGCATTTCCCTGTTCCATCGAAATCCGTCCCTGTTCGTTTCATGTGCCCGTCGGCGTGACCGGGCACTCCCGCCAGCTTGTCCGGGCACTCCCGTCAGCGTGACCACGCACTATAGAGCAGCCGGGCGGCGGTCACAAACAGCAGGACCCGTATCAGGACGCTGAAGAGATCCGGGCGGATGAACTGCCGCAACCAGTTGCCCACCGGCACGAAGAGCATGGCCGGCGCCACGGCCAGCAGGCTTTGCCCGAACAGCAGCGGCGTATACGCCTGAAGGGATCCCAGAATGACCAGGTGCGTGAGCGACAGGGACATGAACACCGCGGAGAACGTGAATACATGGGTGCGCGGGTTGGCGCCGATGGCGTCCACGTAGGGCACGATCACCGGCGCGCAGATGCCCGTGGCGCCCTGAAGGGTTCCCGACGCGAAGCCGACCGGAAACGCGAGCCGGAACCGGGCCTTGCGGGCGAGGGACAATTGCGGATGCACGAACCGCAGCACGAGGTACGCGAGCACCCAGAGCGCCAGCACCGTCGCCAGAAACTTCTCGCTGGCCAGATACAGCACGGCGGCGCCCAGGGCGATGCCGGGCACGCCGGCGATGGCCACCCGCGGCACCTCCGGCGCCTCCCGATGGCAGTCGCGCAGCCGCCAGGTCAGCCAAAGGTTGGTGATGAGAGTCGGCATCACCATGATCATCACCGCCTGCTCGACGCCCAGGAAGGCCGCCATGATGGGCACGGCGATGCCCGGCAGCCCGAGCCCCGTCATCCCCTTGGTCAGTCCGCCGGCCGCCAGCGCGACAACGATGACCGCCCAGGCCTGCCATGCCAGCCCGGTCACGGCCCGGACTCCGGCCGGTACCGCAACGGCGGGTCCCCAACGCGCATCGCCGCGGCTCGCTGGCCTGAATGGCCCGCTAGACCGCCGTGAAGCTTCGGGTCGAATGATTCAGGCGCAGCGTCAGCGTCCCCTCGTTGATCAGCCAAGAGCGTACTTCGAACGTGCGCGCGCCGCTGGCGTGCATGGGGTCCCTGGCGGCGATGGCTCGGGCCGCCTCCAGGCTCTCGGCACGTACCACGACCATGCCTTCGCCCCGCCACTGTTGTTCGTCGTCGGTCCAGAACGGCCCGGCGGCAAAGAGGGTGCCGTCCTTCTCCATGGAAATCTGGTACGCAAGGTGTTCCTCCAGCGTTTCCATCACCGGCTTCATACCGCTTGCGGGTCTGGTGAAAATCGCATAGAGCTGCAATTGCAGCATGCCTTCGCAGGCCGCCCGCACGTCGTCCGCCATGACCCCGGGTTCATCCACCGCACTGTCCTCCGCTCTCGTTATGCCCCTTACCGCTCCCTGCACCCGGTTCATCTCGCCATCAATAGGAAGGAGCGACCTTCAGCACGAGGCCGTCCAGTTCGTCGGTCACCGGAATCTGGCACGTCAGGCGGCTGTTTTCGCGCCGCTCGGTGGCCGCTTCGAGCATGGAGTCCTCGATGACGTCCATTTCGGGGAGCTTGTCCCACCAGTCTTCGTTGACATAGCAGTGGCAGGTAGCGCATGAGCAGGCACCGCCACATTCGGCCTCGATGCCCTCGACACCGTTCATGATCGCGCCTTCCATGACCGAGTAGCCTTCCTCGACTTCCACTTCCACGTGCTCCCCTTCGGGCTCGACGTACACGATTTTGGGCATATTGCGGCTCCTGGCGGCAGGCGATGCATGCTAGCGCCGAATTCGGCGCAGCGAAAGTCCCGCACGAGAATTATCGCGGTTTCCTTGCAAACCTGCACGGAAAACCGGTCATCCGTCGATACGAGTTCCACGATTCGGGCGAACCGTTGCGCCCTCGCGCTCCCTTGATTGTCGTAGACGGCGCGGCGCGGTAGTAGAGACTCGCGCGCCGACGATAGAATAAAGGTATTCATCCCAACGGATTTGCCGATGCCTGTTGCGCCGACCGCTGACCGGCCTTTATCGCGCCGTCGCGCGGCCGGTGCGCTGTGGCATCTCTTGCTTGCCCTTGCTGTCGCCGTTCTGGCCTCTTCATGGCTGCCGGCTTACGCCCTGGACCTGGCCGAGTACCGCGGCAAGGTCGTCATCGTGGACTTCTGGGCGTCCTGGTGCGTGCCGTGCCGCCAGTCCTTCCCCTGGTTCAACGCCATGCACGACGAATACGGTGACGACGGACTGGTCATCCTGGGCGTCAACACCAGCGACGACGCTGCGGAAGCACAGCAGTTCCTCGAGGAATTCCCCGCGAGGTTCGAAATCGTCTACGATCCGGACGGCCAGTTGGCGCAGGAATTCGGGGTCGTGGCGATGCCGAGCAGTTTCGTATTCTCGCGCGACGGCGATCTGGATACGCGGCACCTGGGGTTTCTCCGTTCCCGGCGCGACGAATACGAAGCCGTCATCCAGCGGTTGATCGCCGAACCGGTCATGGAGGATTCGCACGAATGAACCGGGATTGTTTTCGCGCGCGACGAACGAGCAAACCCCTAGGCAACTTGTCGGTTGGGCTGCGACAGAACGAGCAGCTTGCGGCGGGGCGCCGCAGCTTCGCGGAGGCTTACAGCGACTTTGCGAAAGCCACCAATCTGGTGGAACTCAAGCTCGATCCCGATGCGCTGTTCGCCGACACTCGCGCCTTGGAACCAGGACGCGATATAGCCTCTGATAGCAAATTGCGCGTGTAAGAGGCCATGCATTGCCTATTTATTGACTAAATTTAGACGGTACTGCCAGCCCCCGATCCAGGACCATCACCTACGGAATCCGAGTATGTACAAATTGATATCCGCGCCGCTCTTGATTGCGACAGTCGGCACCGCGCTCGCGCATCACGGCGTCGACGCTCACTTCGATACCTCGATGGAAATCCGGTTCGAGGCCGTGGTTGCCGACATCAGGGTCATCAATCCCCATTCGTACATCTATTTCTCGCAACTGAACGACGACGGCGAACTCGTGGAGGGGCGCTGCGAACTGTTCGAGCGCCGTTTCCTGGTTCGCCATGGGCTGTCCAACGAGACCGTTCCTCCCGGGACGCCGGTGCGAATCACGGGGAATCCCGCCCGGCGCGAAGCCAACGTCTGTCACGCCGAGCAGATCGAGTTGGCGGACGGGCGAAGTTTCGGCAACCGTGGGCAGGTTTCGAATGACTCAGATTACATCCCCGGCGAGGCGCTCATGGCTGCGGTGGTCGGCTCGGCGGAAGCATCTTCCCGAGTCATTGCGGAATCTTCCCGAGATGCCATCGAGCGAGAGCCGGTGGAAGTTCCCACCGAAGGCATGTTCGGCACCTGGTTGGCCTTCACGGGCATGCTTCCCGACGGACTGCCGCCCGGCGTCGACGCGTCGGAGTTGCAGTCCTCGATGATGCCCATGGGCGGCCGGATGATGATGGGGATGGGCGGCCAGATGAACCCCGACGCCGCGCAGATGCCCATGCCGCGCTTCATGGGCACCCGGTACTCGGTGGACTACACCGAGGCGGGACAGGCCGTCGCCGACACCTTCGACCCGGCGTTCGACAGTCCCGATATCCGCTGCCAGGCTTCGGTGCTCCGCGGCATGCAGCACCACGCGCTGGTGAACGAATTCGTGCCCGTCGGCGACGATCGGCTGCGGTGGGTATACGGCTACATGGATCTGGTTCGCACCATCCACATGGACCAGACCGGGCACCCCGACGACCTCGAGCCGTCCATCCTGGGCCACTCCATCGGTTACTGGGACGGCCCCACGCTGGTGATCCATGCGCAGGGCTTCAGGAGCTTCGAGCTGTTCCGCGGCGTCATCAACAGCGACGCCCTGCAGCTCGTCGAGCGCGTCACGCACGATCCCGAAACGGACCGGCTGGTGGTGTCTTTCACGGCGCTGGACCCCAAGTTCTGGCGAACCCCGTTACAGGGCGAGATCAAACTGGCGCGAACGGATGAGCCGTTCACGCCCTACGGCTGCATCGAGTTGTCCGGCGAGAACAACCTGCGCCCGGACGAGCGAACGATCTTCGACTGACTTGCGTCGATACCTACGGTTCGAGGCGGAGGCGCGGAGTCACTTCGGCGCCAGTCAAACAGGCGGCGAACTGCGTAATGCGCCGTCGCGCTTTTGCCCTCAGCGCGTCATTAGGAGCGTCAACCGACCGCGACCGTGCGCAGACGGGTGCTGCACAACCACATCCGCCTTGCCGTCCCCGTTCAGGTCCGCAAGCATGGCGTTGCGTTCGTCGGCTGGAATCGCGAGGGGCACGGCGATCGGGTGCTCGGAAAGCGGCTTCGTTCCCGGGGTGGCGAGGAACACCCGAAGTTCGTTCCAGCGCTCGCCGACCAGGAGGTCCAAACGGCCGTCCCCGTCGACGTCGCCCACGAGCACCGTGGGAAACAGCGGCCCCCGCCGGTCAAGCGGGGAGAACGGGGGCCTGACCCTGCGGCTCCAGTCGGGACGGGCCGAGTAGTCATCGTCCCTCAGTGTGTGCAGCGCGAGATCCATCGCGATCGATTTGCCGACCGTGGCCCGGAACATGCCGCCCGGACCGATGTTGACCGCTGCCATGACCATTTCGGTCACGCCGTCGACGTCGAGGAACCGTTGCGACGCGTAGCCCCAGGGCTGGAGCCCACCGGCCCTGCCTGGTGCCTCGACGCTGGTGTCGACAGCGGCCGGAAAGAGGGTGCCGTCCGGCGTGGGGCGACCGAAGCGTACGTCGTACCGGCCGCGAAGCCTGAAGGGGCTGCGCCCCGCAAGGGACAGGGTGACGGCATCGCTGACGCCGTCGCCGTTCAGGTCGCGAAAGGCGTACAGGACAGTGTGCTCCGTGCGGGGACCGAGTCCGAGGAGCATGGATGCGACGCTTGCGTCGGGAAATTGGAACGCGAGCCCGTACGCGCCGTCGAAGTCGAACGAGAAATCGGTGGAGAAAGTACGCTGTTCGTCCTCGAAACCGCCCGCTTCGTCCTGCAGATAGAGAAGGAAGTGTTCGCCGTTCCAGAACGCAATGTCCTCCCGCCCGTCCCTGTTGTAGTCCATTCGATGAACCCGGCTGAGATACCACGGCAGGGTCTGCGCGGTGATTCCGATCTCGCGGTACGTTTGCCGGTGTTCGGGCGCGGTCGCGTCCAGGAACGGTTCCGGGGGCCCCAGCCTGCGGGGCGTTGCGAAAGTGCCGTCCGGCGATTGCAGGCTCACCCAGAAGCCGTCGACGTCGGGGAGGAGCACGTCGTCGCGCCCGTCGCCGTTGATGTCCCGGGCGACATTCAGATGTGGGACGCCCTCGTTATCGGAACTACGGTACCGGATTGTCACATCGACCATCGGATGCGTGGTCCCCGTTTCCGATTCCAGCCAACCGATACCGGCGTTGCGCCGGTAGGTGAGCAGGCGATCGCGGCCGGCTACCGTGGCGACATCCACGAACAGCACGTCCGGTTCGGCCTCGTGCTCCACAATGCTCGCCCACTCGCTGTCGTCGAACAGGAGAAACTGAACATGGCGCGCGCCCGCGGAGTCCACGCGCACGACCGCCAGCTGCGGGCGGTCGGTACCGTCGAAAGAGCCCGCGAGTACGGACTGATGGCGCGCTGGCGGGGTCGCTATCTCGTGGGCCTCAAAGAGGGGATCGGCTATTTGGGCGGTGGGGGCGGCTGCGCAACCCGCGAGGCCGGCGGCGGCGCCCAGAGTCTTGATTTGACTGTGCAAGCCCACGAGCTGTCTCCGATTTGGACGGTCCGGCAGGCTAGCGAAGGAAACCACTATTCGCAACCACTTTGATCAAAGTGCTAGGATATGGACTGAAAAGGTCCCATATTGTGATACCTAATGGATCAGTCGAAGCGCATTGTCAGGGCACTGAAGGAAGCGCTGAAGGCGCGGCGAATCTCCTACGGGCAAGTGGCCGATCACCTCGATCTGTCGCTGAGCAGCGTCAAGCGATTGTTCTCGGCCGGGAGTTTCTCGCTTGCGCGGCTGGAGAAGGTCTGCGACCTGGCCGGCATCGACCTGCTTGACCTAGCGCGTCGGGCCGAGGAGAACCGGCTGCGGGTTTCGTCGCTGACCGTCGAGCAGGAGCGGGAACTGGTGAGCGACCCCTCTCTGCTGCTCACCGCAGTGTGCGTGTTCAATCGCAGTACGTACGAGCGCATTCTCCGGAACTACCGGTTCTCGGAAGTCCAGTTGACCAAACTACTCTTGCGCCTTGACCGCATGGGACTGATCGAACTGCTCCCCGACAACCGCATTCGGCTGCGCATCGCACGGAACTTCGCCTGGCTCCCGGGGGGACCGATCCACCGCTACTTCGTCGAACGCGTGCAGGGCGAGTTCCTCTCCGGCGCGTTCGACCCGGACCGCGACGCGCAACGGTTCGCGTGGGGAATGGTTTCCAGGCAGTCTGCAACCGCATTACGGGCGAAGATCGCCGAACTCATGGATGGGTTCGATGACGTGACCCGGCGCGACGAAGTGCGCGCCAGCGGCGATGCACACGGCACCTGCCTGCTCGTCGCGCTTCGCCAGTGGGAGCCCGCCTCATTCGCGACCATGCGTCGTCCGGACGGCTGACCGGGAAAAGCACCGCGCTTACGATAAAGAACGCGTCGCTTTGGATCACAACAGCCGGTCGCGGCTTTCCGTAGTCTCCGACCGCCGCGACGGTGACGACATCACCGCGCCGGATGACCATCGAAATCCGACACCGCTTCGATCCAGCGAAGCGCCTCGACTTCCGCCGCGGGGTCGAGACGGGCCACCGAGTCGGCGATGCGTTCGCGCACTTGCCGCAGCCTCGCATCCGGAAGCGTCAGGCGGATTGCGCGCATTCGCTGCGCGGGGGATGTGGCCATGCGGGTCAAGCCTCCAGGTTGGCGGCGCTCGAACTGTAACGCGTTACGGCAAGCGGCTGCAACCCTCCAGATGGCCGCGATTGCTGGCGCGGGGGCCGTCAGCCGGCCCGACCAGGCGGCAAGGCAAACTGGTTCAGGAACCGCACAAGCCCGTCGTTGCGCACGGGCCTCGCACGGACATGCCGGGCGAGCGAGCGCGGACTTACCCCGCAGCGGGTGATGAGCAAGGCGCACTCGTGCGGCGCGAGGCTAGACAATAGCCACCCCACCGCACTATTTCGATCGTCATTCCGGCCGGGTTCTCCATTGAGCGACTCCACGATGCCCGCCCCGTCCACTCGCCCCTTGCGTCCAGCGCAGTGCTTGCGCGCGATGGCCCCCGCGACATCCTCGGCGTCGCGCTGGCGTGTTTCGCCGGGTTGGCCGGGCACGTATCGGGCGAAGTCCTCGTCCGGGCGAAGCTCCTGCGGTGTCATCGACAGGGGAATCATCGTCCGGGCTACGGTCTACGCAAGTTACTCGTACGGCATCACTTCGGCGAACCAGAGTTCGCGGTCGATTCGCCACTCCCTGTCGTCGCCGAGCCGCCAGATATGGACGAAGGCGCCGTCGCCAAGCGATTCGCCGCCATCGCTGTCGACCACTTCGTAGTCCCCGTAGACCAGCATCGCGTCGGTGCCGTCCACGGTGTAGGTCACGTTCAGCAGGGTGAGCGGATTGCCTTCCCCGAAGTCCGAGGCCCAGAACGCGCGGATGTCGTCGCGTCCCGCCAATGTCGGCGCACCGTGGGCCGTCAACTCGGCGCTTTCGGTGTAGAGTGCCGAAAGGGCGTCACCGTCGTGGTCGTTGTAGGCGGCGACCCACCGGTCGGCGAGTTCCTGGGCGTCGACGGGAGCCTGGGCATGCAGGCCGGACGAAGCCAGGAGGATGACCATACCGATACCAACACAACTGAATTGCTTCATCTTGCTTTCCCTCTTGTCAAAGTAGTTTCAAATGTCGAATCGGTCCGGCCAGCCAGCGAGGAATCTTCCTGAACGGTGAAGTTCGCCCGAATCCGCCGCTACCAGGCGACCGTGGAGCCGTCGAAACTGATCGGACGTCCATCATAGCCCGCGTCCAGTCCTTCAATCACAGCCGCCATGCCGGCCACGCTGTCCTCCGACGTATTGGCCCGAGGCACCAGAGAGGGCCGATTGTTCTGCAACATGTCCGTCACCGTCGGACCCGGCGTAACGAGTGCCACCATGCGCATCTGAAAGGTCCGACTATGAATTGGAGGTTGATGGTAACCCGAAGCAGAAGGACCTGTTAACGTTTTCGGTCGACACACGCCAGGTCCGTCACCGCCCCTGGCCGGAATCGAGGGATCGGAACCTCCCGTCGATCAGTTCCCGCCGTTTCCGACAGGGCCCGGCGAAGCCTCACGTGGCACCAGCTTGAGATTTCTTTGGTTGTGCGAGACCGTTGACCTGAAGTAAAGTTTGGTCTGACCAACATGGTAGGACCATAAATGCCGCAGCACCTTTCCCGTGCGGAGGAGATCACGCGTACCTTGAGGGACGACATCCTGCGCGGCCAGTACCGCGCCGGAGAACGGGTGCCCTCGGAGCGGGATCTGGCCGCGCGCTTCGCCACCAGCCGCGGCACCGTTCGCGAGGCGCTCAAGAAACTCGAACAGCTCGGTATCGCTTCCATCCAGCCGGGCGGCGCGCGCGTCATACCGGTGCAGGAGTGCACCCTGGACGTGCTGGGGCCGCTGCTGGAATTGAACGATGTTCCGAATGCCGCGCTCATGGAGCAGGTGCTGGACGTGGGCTCCATTCTCATCGGCTACGCAGCGAAGACCGCCGTGGAGCGGGGCGAACCGGCTGCGCTGGCGCGCGTGGAAGCGATTATCGACGACATCCTCAACGCCGAACCCGAGGAGCTTGCGAAGATGCGGGTGCCGAGGCGGCTGGGACGCGCTTTCGCGCGAGCGTCCGACAACCTGGTGCTGTTGCTCATCATCAACGGCCTGCGTACACAGCTTCCCGACCCGAGGCGCGTTTTCGGGGGGCCTCCCAAACTGGATCCGAAATCGCTGAAGCGGATAACCGCCGATCTGAAGGCGGCCGTAAACCAGCGTGACGGAACCTCGGCTGCCTCATCGATGCGGGAACTCATTGAACTCATGCGGGCCGCCGCGCGGGAAAGGCTACGCACCCACGGTGCCCGCATCGAGGAAACGGTGCGTACCCACGGTGCGCGCGTTGAGGAAACGATGCGCTCCCGCGCTCCAAGCGCCGGGGAAACACTGCGCTCCCGCGGTTCAAGCGCCGGGGAAACGCCGCGCACCCACCATTCGATCGCCAGGGAAGCAAGCACATGAAACGCAGTACAAAGGTTGCGGTGACCGCCCTCACGCTCTCGGTAGCCGCCACTGCAACGCTATTGGTAACCCGGCCGCAGCTCGACCCGAGCGAGCCGGAACCCGTCGCGCCGGCCGTGAGGGTCGTGTACGCGAATCCCGGCAGCGAGCGCATGGTGGTGCACGCCCAGGGCACCGTATCGCCCCGCACCGAAGCCGACCTCGTGCCCGAAGTCTCGGGCAACGTCTTGTGGATCTCCCCCAACCTAGTGGCCGGCGGCTACTTCGAGGCAGGCGAACCGCTCCTGCGGATCGACGAGCGGGACTATCGGTACGCCCTGGAGCGGGCCGACGCGGCCGTGGACCGTGCCAGGGCGGAAAACGAATTCGCCGCGTTCGAGTTGCGGCGCCTCCGGGAAATGGAAGAACGCAACCTCATCAGCCCTTCCGACGTGGAAACCGGAATGAGAGCCGCCCGGGTGACCGAAGCCGCGCTCGCCGACGCCCACGCGGCGTTGAACCAGGCCGAACTCGATCTGTCCCGAACCGAGGTGATTGCGCCCTTCACGGGCCTGGTGCGCAGCGAGCAGGTCGACCCCGGCCAGTTCGTCAACCGCGGCTCCGCCATCGCCCGCCTGTACGCGGTGGACTACGTGGAGGTGCGCCTGCCCATCGCGGACCAGCAACTCGCCTACCTGGACATCCCGCCCATGCAACGCGGCGAACTGAACGAATCCAGTGCCCCGGACGTGTTGTTGTCGGCGGACTTCGCCGGCCAGCATTACAAGTGGCGCGGCACCATCGTGCGCACGGAAGCTGAGATCGACATGCGCAGCCGGATGGTCAACGCCGTCGCGCGCGTTCGGACCACCGACGATGCCGCCGCTAATCCGGAGTACGTTCCGCCGCCCGTGGGCCTGTTCGTGGAAGCGGAAATCCAGGGCCGCTCCGCCGACAACGTGGTCGTGGTACCCCGTTCGGTGATCCGCAACGGCAACCAGTTGCTGGTCGTGGACGACGACGACCGGCTGCGCTTCCGCACGGTCAGCATCGCCCGCATCCACGGAGACGATGCCTACATCGACGGCGGCCTCGAAAAGGGCGAGCGCGTGTGCCTGACGGTGCTGCAGGCGGTGATCGACGGCATGCGCGTCGAAGTCGTCGAGGACGAAGCCGCCCCGATGCCGGGAGTCGCCGGCTCGTGAGGCGCGTCATCGGCTGGTTCGTCGGCAACCCCGTCGCGGCGAACCTGCTGATGACGATACTCATCGTCGGCGGACTGATTTCCATCTTCCAGATCCGGCAGGAAGAGATGCCGCCGATCGACCTGGACATGGTCAGGGTTTCGGTTCCCTATCTCGGGGCCGCGCCGGAAGAAGTGGAGAACGGGGTCAACCTGAGGATCGAGGAGGCCCTGGAAGGGATCCAGGGCATCTACCGGATGACCTCCACCGCCGGCGAGGGCAGCGGCAGCGTGCTGCTGGAACTGGAGACCGACGCCAACCGCATCCAGACCGCCAACGAGATCAAGAGCCGGATCGACGCCATCTCCACCTTTCCGGTGGAGACCGAGCGGCCCGTCGTCTCGTTGCTGACGATGATCAACGACGGGGTCGAAATCGCCATCAGCGGGGATGCGGACGAACGCACGCTGAAGGAACTGGCGCTCGAACTGCGCGACGAAATCGCTGCGTTGGAGGGGATCTCCAGCGTCGAGGTAGCCTATGTCCGCCCGGACGAGATTTACATCGAGGTTTCCGAGCGGACCCTGCGGCGGATGGGCCTCACCTTCGACCAGGTGGCCAATGCCGTGCGGCGGTCTTCGCTGGACATGCCGGGCGGGTCGATCCGGTCGGGCGCCGGCGAGATCCTGCTCCGTACCCAGAATCAGGCCTATACCGGCGAGGACCTGCGCGACATCGTCGTGGTTTCCAGGGAGGACGGCACGCGAGTGCACCTGGACGAGATCGCAACGATCGTCGACGGATTCCAGGAGGGCGACACCCAGGCGCGATTCGACGGCAAGGCCGCGGCCATCGTCAGGGTCAACCAGGTGGGCGACGAGGACGTGGTCGAGATCAGCGAAACGGTCAGGGCCCACGTGGAAGAAGCCCGCGCGCGCATGCCGGACGGGATCGAACTGACGATCTGGCAGGACGAGTCCGAAGCGCTGCAGGCGCGCATCGACATCCTGCTCGGGTCGGCCGCCACCGGCCTGGCGCTGGTGCTGCTGTTGCTGACCCTGCCGCTGGAATTCCGGCTGGCCATGTGGGTCGCGGCCGGAATTCCCATCGCCATGCTGGGCACCATCGGGGTCTTCGGGGCCGTCGGCATCACCATCAGCACCCTGTCGGTGGTCGCCTTCATTCTCGTGCTCGGCATTGTCGTGGACGACGCCATCGTCGTGGGCGAGCGCGTCTACGCCCATGAGCAGCAGGGCAAGGATCAGTTCACCGCGGCCGTCGAAGGCACCTCCGAAGTGGCGGTGCCGGTCATTTTCGGCGTGCTCACCACCATCGCGGCGTTCACGCCGCTGATGTTTGCGCCCGGAAACATCGGACAGTTGCTTTCGATCATCGGTTACGTGGTCGCCATCTGCCTGGTCTTCAGCATCATCGAATCCCAACTCATACTTCCGGCCCACCTGGCGCACCGCAGGTTGTCCGCCCGCAAGCAGGACGTCAACGCCCTTCACGGGGCGTGGCGGCGGTTGCAGCAACGCGTCTCCAGCGGGCTCGAGCGTTTCGCGCACGAAGTGTTCGGACCGGCGCTGGACCGCGTCATGGAGGCGCGATACACGGCGCTGGCGCTGGGCTTCAGCGTGCTGCTGGTCGCCGTCGGGCTGTTCCTGAGCGACCGGATCGAGGTCCAGTTCATGCCCGCCATCGAGGGCGACGCGATTATCGCGCGGGTGGAAATGCCGGAGGGGGTCCACGTCGGACAAACCGCCCGGGCGGCCCGGCAGATCGAGGAAGCGGCTCTGCAACTGAAGGCCGAACTGGATGCCGCCCGCCCGGACCGGCCCTCCCTCATCGAACATGTCTTCACCTCCGTCGGCCAGACGCTGGGAGGCCGGTTCATGGCCGGGCCCCAGAGCCACATGGCGGAACTGGTGCTGTCGATCCTTCCCCTGAGCGAACGGGGCTCTGTGTCCGTGACGGACATGACGGACCGCTGGCGCGAGTTGACCGGGCCCGTGTACGACAGCGTGTCGCTCACCTTTGCCAGCACGGGCCTGACCGTCGGCGACGCCATCGCGATCCAGTTGCAGGGCCGGAACGTGGACGAGCTGGCCAATGCCGCGGCGGAGTTGCGCGCGGAACTGGCGCGCTTCGACGGCGTCCGGGACATCACCGACTCGTTCCGGGCAGGCAAGCAGGAAGCCAAGCTGTCGCTGCTTCCGGAGGGCCGCCAGCTTGGATTGACGCTGAACGACCTGGCGCGTCAGGCGCGGCAGGCCTTCTACGGCGAGGAAGTGCAGCGCGTGCAGAGGGGCGCGGAGGATATCCGGGTCATGGTCCGGTATCCGGAAGCCGAACGGCGCTCCCTGGGCGATCTCGAGGACATGCGAATCCGCGCCGCCGACGGCACCGAGATCCCCTTCGCCGCGGTGGCCGATATCGAGCTGGGCAGAGGGTACTCCTCCATCACGCGCGTCGACCGCCAGCGCGTGGTCACCGTGCTCGCCGACGTGGACCGCGATGTGGTCACCCCGGAAGCGGTGCTGCGCTCCCTGGAGACCGATGCCCTGCCGAGAATCCTGTCCGGCTACCGCGGCATCAACTATTCGCTGACCGGCGAGCAGGAACAGCGAAACGAGTCCTTCACGGGTCTGTTCAACCTCATCCCCCTCGCGCTGCTGATGATCTACGCGCTGCTGGCGATCCCGCTGCGTTCCTACGTGCAACCGCTGGTGATCATGAGCATCATCCCATTCGGGGCCGTGGGCGCCGTCATCGGTCACCTCGTCATGGGCTGGTCGATCATCATCACGTCCATCTTCGGACTGATTTCCATGGCCGGCGTCGTGATCAACTCCAGCCTCGTGCTGGTCGACTACATCAACCGGCAGCGGCGCATGGGCGTCGACCTGCATGTCGCCGTGCATCGCGCCAGCGTCGTGCGCTTCCGGCCCATCCTGATCACCTCCTCCACCACGTTCGCGGGCCTCATGCCGCTGATGCTGAACAACAACCCGTCCACGGCCTTTTTCGTGCCGATGTCGATCTCGCTCGGGTGGGGGGTGCTTTTCGCCACCGGGATCACCCTGTTCCTGGTGCCGTGCCTCTACCTGATCGTGGAGGACCTGTTCCCGACGGAACCCGCGCTGGCGCGCCAGTACGCGTAAGCGGCCTGCCCGCGCGGGTTCCTCTCCCCGCGGGAGAGTCCCAACGCCGCGTCCCGGCCGAGCGGATTTGCGGCCGCAAACTTATGCCCTCGATGGGCCGCTTGCGCGGCGAACTGGCGCGTTCGGGCGCCGTCAGGCGACTGCGCGGTCCGTACGCGACGCCATCGCGATCGCCTCCGGATCGTGGTTGATCGCCACGGCGCCGTCAGGCGACAGCGCGGTCCGTACGCGACGCCGGCTCCCCCTCCGAGGAACGCGACGCGCGCTCCTTCAATGCCATTGCAGGAATCATGTCCAACGCAAACGCGATACCGGCAAACGTTCGAAGCGTCATGTTCCTGCCGCCGTTCAGCAATTGAGTCACGTGCGCCTTGCTGGTCCCGAGACGGCTCGCGAGATCCGCCTTGGACAATTGGCGTTTCTCCAGTGCCTCGCAAATCGCTTCGGTGGTTTCCAGTATCAGGCCCTCTTCCAGATACGCGCGCGAGTGCTCCGCAGATTCGTCCAGCCATTCATTCGGCAAGTCGCCAGCCATCCGTCATCTCCAGGTTTCGCGAGCGGCCACCGCCCGTTCGACATCCTTCGGGTCCGCCCGTTGTTTCTTCTTCACGATAAAGTGACTCACGATAAAAGCGCCGCCTCCACTGCGCAGCGTTTGAAACCATCCGTAGCCGCGTAACCCACACCTTGCCTTCGCCGCATCCAGATGCCCGCCAACAAGGTCAACGATGTTCGGCGCTGTGTCGGTCATTGGCGGCGGTTCGTTCATCCGCTTGCGCAAAGTCTCGGCAATGGGCCGCAAGGCTTCGCCGAGCAGGACCATTGGCCGTGGCAACGTGAGTTCGTCAGTCATCGCGTTCCATCCCATTGCGCCAATAGGCTTCCACTGCCGCCGACCTGATTCTCTGCACCTCGCCGAAGTCCGTCCACGCGAAGACCAGGCGCGTTCCATCGAACACCATCTGGGGGAAGTCCAGCGGGCCGGCGATATCGATGGATGCTACCGTGATGGGCGCGCCGAAATTGCCGGCGCGGTCGATCGACCGCAGTATCAGGGCGAGGCCGTCCGCTTCGCTGCGAAGCCAGCTCACGGCGGTTTCGCCGTTGGGCAGTGCCGCGATGTCGACGTGGCCGAAACTGCCGCTGGAATCCAGGTCCATGGCGTCGCCGAAGGTGTGTCCGCCGTCGTTCGAGCGCACGACGCGGACCAGCGGGCGGTTGTCGGCGGCGCTGAACCACGCCACGGCGACCTGGTCGTCGCGGGCGGCGATGGCGGGGCCGTTGATGGGACAGGCGTTGAGCACCCAATTGTCGGGCGCCAGTGCCATCGGCGGCTGCCATCCTTCGGCCGTCAACCGCCGCAGCGTGATGTCGCGAACCTCCGTTGCGGTTCGGTCGCGGTACGTCAGCAGCACGTCCGCGCCGCTGAATGCCACGTCGGTCTGGCAGCAGTCGCAGGCCAGCGGGTCGAGTTCCTCGGACGAGCGCCGCGCGCCATCCGTGCCGAATAGCGCGTAGCGCAGGCTCATGCCGAGAGGCTCGCCATCCGCGTTCTCGAAAGCGAACTCGCCGTCCACGATCATGTTGCGGCCGTCGAGCCAGACTGCGGCCAAGCCATCCTGCCAGGGGAAGAGTGTGGCGAAGCCGTGTTCGGTGTCCGTTCCATCGACGTGCAATGGGAAGGGTTCGCCCCAGGTGGCGCCGCCGTCGTTGGACATGGCCAGTACGGCGTCATAGCCGAAGCCCTGTTGCTGGTAGACGAGCCAATGAGCTGCAAGCATGTCGCCGCCGATGGGCGTGACCGAGGGAAAGTCGGCCCAGTTGACGAACCAGTCGTCGCCGGTGGCCACTGTGCCGGGCGCCGACCAGGCATCGCCGGCGCTCGTTGCCACCCGCAGGGCATAGCTGTCTCCGGCGGGTTCGAGCCAACTCAGGAACGCGGTGCCGTCCCCGCCCAGGTCGAGATGCGGCTGCGCGCTGCCGTCGGCGGCGTCTACCGCCATTTCCCGCGGGGGCTGCGGGTCAGCCGACGGGTTGGCGCAGCCTGCGAGCACAGCGACGGCAAGCATGGTCGTCCTGATCATTGGAAAAGTCCTCAATAGGCGGGTTACCGCGACAGTATAGGGAATCCGGCTCTTCGCCGTGCGGGAAATGGGCCTGCCGTCGTTGCGACGTGACCGGAGGCGCCATACGGCGAGAGGTGCGGCACGGGCGGCATTATTGGACGGGCGACGTTTCGGCACGAGCTGCGTTACGGCAACGGCGGACCGCCGGTGTCATGGCGGCGACGGATGTTGGTCGTGCCAGGGAGTCGCCTGCTCGAACGCGTGAGCGTAGCGCAGAACGCGCGCGTCGCGAAACCGGCCGCCGCAGATCATCAGTCCGACGGGAAGGCCGTCGCCGGTGAATCCGCACGGCACGGAGATGGACGGCTGCCCGGTGAAATCGAAGATGCAGGCGTTCTTGCGGCGTTCCTTGTCGTGTTCGGGAGGTTGTTCCGCGATGGGCGCCGCAGCGACGGTCGCGGTGGGCATGGCAAGGACATCGACTCGCTCCAGAACCTCTTCCATGCCCCTGGTGAACTCCACGCGGAAGCGCTGCGCTTTCTCATAGTCCGCGGGAGAGTATCGCGACATGGACGAGAAGCGGGCCCGGATGGGTTCGCTGAACGCCTCGACATCGTCGGCCAACGCCTCCCGGTGAACGTCGACGACTTCGGAGAACGTGGCATTGGCCTCGGCGTAGGCCTCGTGGCAGTCCGGCAGTTCGACAGACTCGACGCGGGCCCCGAGTTCCTCGAATACTCCGATGGCTTGGGTCACGACGGACTTGACGTCCTCGTCGCCGCCTTCAAAGAAGTAGTCTTTCGGAACACCGACGACACGACCGACGATTGGCGCTTCCATCCGCTGTATCAGGTTGTGTAGCGCCCCGCCGATCCCGTGACGCGGCGCTCCGCCGACCCGCTGACCCCGCACCCGGGATTCGTCACTGAAACCGCTTTCATCGCCGGAACCGTTCTCGGCGCGCGCCGCAATGGCCTCCAGCACCAGCGCGGCGTCGCGCACCGAGCGCGTCATTGGCCCCACGTGATCCATGGAAGGTACCAGGGGCAAGACGCCGGCGGCGCTGACCAGTCCGTAGGTCGGCTTGTGCCCGACGCCGCCGCAGCACTGGGCGGGCAGGCGGATGGAACAGCCGGTATCGGTCCCGATCGCCGCGAAGGCCATCCCCGCCGCCACAGCCACGGCGGAGCCGCCGCTGGAGCCCCCGGGGTGGTAGTCCGGGCGCCACGGATTCCCGATGGCGCCGAAGAACGCGTTCACCGAGGTCGTGCCGAACGCCAGTTCGTGCAGCCCGGTCTTGCCCAGGGACACGGCGCCGGCGTCGCGGAGGCGCTTGACCACGGCCGCATCCTCGTCGGGCACATGGTCGGCGTAGTACCTGGACCCGTAGGTGGTCCGTATGCCTTTTGTATCGATGAGGTCCTTGATCGCTACCGGAATACCGTGCAGCGCCCCCCGGTCCCTGCCGGCCGCCAGCTCGCGGTCCGCCTGCACGGCCTCCTCCAGCGCCTGGTCGGCCGTCACGGTGATAAACGCATTCAGGAGTCCGTCCAGTCGCTCGATTCGCGCCAGGCACAACCGGGTCAGTTCAACAGCCGATATCTCCCCCGCCCGAAGCGCGGCGGCGGCCTGCGACAGGGTTGCGTACTCGAATCCGTTCATCGACCGTTGTTCCTCCCGATGGGCTGGCCCGCATTTCTCGGGCATTACGCTTTCGCCGGTGCGAGCGATGGCGGGGGCGATGGCGCGGCGCATAGTCTAACCCGCAGTTCCGGCGACCAGCCTTTGGCCGACGGTTGCATCGGTCGGATGCGCCTTCTGGATAGGTGGTACGATCTGATCGCAGGGAACCACGGCAGGCTCCCCGGGACTAACTCCCTGTTGACCCGATTGGGTGAAATATGCGGACCATCATCAAGGTACTCGGCATCGCGGTCGCCGCGCTGGCCGTGATCTTCGGAGTCGCTGCACTGCTGCTGTGGCTGGCGTTCGATCCCGATAACGTCCGGGAGGAACTGGAAGCATTCGTGGCGGAACGCACCGGGCGCGAATTCTCCATCGACGATGAACTCGCCCTGACACTGTATCCGTGGCTCGGCATCGAAACGGGCCAGATGCGCCTCGGTCACGCCCCGGGCTTCGGCGACGACGACTTCGCCAGCGTCGAGTCCGCAACGGTGCGGGTTCGCCTGCTGCCGCTGTTCCGCGGACAGATGGAATTCGGCGACGTGGTGCTCGACGGCCTCGAACTGAACCTGGCCCGGGACGCCGACGGGCTTGACAACTGGTCGGACCTGCTGGGACCGCCGTCCGCAGACGGCAGCGGCCGCGCGGTCGCCGCGGACCAGGGCACGCCGGGCGCCCCGGTCAGCGCCGTCGAAGAACCCTTCTTCAGCGACGTCGGCATCGCCGGCATCGACATCCGCAACGGCATTGTGTTCTGGCGGGAAAATATCGACGACGTTCAATACATCATCTCGGATATCTCCCTGGGAACCGGCCCGATCGCCGCGGGCGCGCCCGTCGATATCGATCTGGGGCTGAAGTGGGTGGGCGTGCAGCCCGCTTTCACGGCACAGCTCGATGGACAGGTTTTCCTTGCCGCGGAAACCGAGACCGCAGGCTACAGGGCGGACGACCTGCGCCTGGAGTTTCGTATCGAGGACGGCCAGAGCGATGAACGCATCGCGGGCAATCTGCAGACATCGGCCACATTCGAGAATGAATCGCGCATCGTCCGGCTGGACAATCTGCAGCTTGATTCTGTACTGACCGACTTCACCGGCAGTTCGGAGCCGGTCGAGGTCACTGCGGTTGCGCCGTCGGTCAACGCGGACACCGCCGCCTGGACGGCAGACGTTCCGGAGGCCGTGACCACCATCGGCGGCATCACCGCACGCTGGCATGTGACCGCCGCCAACCTGAACGATGAACCGCAGTTCACGGGCACCGTGACCATCGCCGAGTCGCCTGCCGACGAGGCGCTGGCGTTGCTCGGGGTGGAACATGACGCGTCCCTGGGGGACTTCGCTTTGGAGTCCGGGTTCGATCTCGAACCGCTGGCGGGACGCGTCGCGTTGACCGGCCTCACGGGCTCGCTCCTGGACATGGCCGTTACCGGCGACCTCGCACTCAGCGACACGGACGTTACGGGCGACCTCGAGGCCCCGACATTCGATCCCGGCGTGTTCTTCAGCGTCCTGCCTTCCGAATGGCTCGCCGGTGCGAACGTCACCGGCATCGACCAATTGGCCCTGAGCGCAAACTTCACCATCAACCGCAACGACGACGGCATCTCCGTGAACGAATTTGCCGTCGCGATTCCCGGCGCGGCCGTTGCGGGCACCGTGGATCGACCGGGCGACGGCGGCAGCACCAACGGCCGCATTGTCGCCGCCGACGTGGACCCGGAAGTGCTGGCTGCCGTCTTCCCGAATCGCCTGCCCGACGGACTCGGGCCGGAACGACTCGGACCCGTGGGGATCGACACGGCGTTCGACTACGATGCGGCGGGAGCCGTGCTCCAACTGGACGATCTCGTTGCCGGCGCATTGGGCCTGCAGACGAGCGGCGACCTCACCGTTCGGGACCCCACGGGCAGCCCCGAGGTTTCCGGAACGCTGCAGGTGGCCAATTTCTCCCCGCGGGCGCTCCTGGAACGCTTCGGCCGGGACGTGCCGCCCACCGCCGATCCGGCCGCGCTGCGGGAGGCGACCCTGAGCGCGGACCTTGTTCTCGGCGCGAACCGGGCCGAATTCGCGGCGCTGCAAGCGCGCCTGGACGACAGCAACGTCACCGGCCGCGTCGAGATAACCGACTTCGCCGATCCGCAATTCACATACGACCTGAACGTCGATCGGATCAACCTCGACCGCTACCTGCCACCCTCCTCCGAAGCACCCGCCGACCCCGACCAGGAAGACCAGGGCTTCGACACCGCCGCCCTCGCCGACCTCAACCTGGCGGGCCGGATCAGCGCAGCAGAACTGCAGATATCCGACCTCGACATAGCCGGCTTCTCCACCGACATCGACCTTGCCGAAGGCATCGGCCGCATCGAACCGCTGGTGGCCGACCTCTACGGCGGCGAGTTCCAGGGCGCGGCCGAATTCGATGTGCGCGCAGGCGGTCCTCTCGTCACGCTGCAGGGCGCCCTGTACGACGTCGACATCGAGGGACTGCTGAGCGGGTTCTCGGGGGAACCGGCGCGCGTCAGCGGTACGGGAATTTTCGACGTCGAACTCACCGGACTCGGCGACAACCTGGACGAGGTGCTCTCGACGGCGACGGGTTCCATCGAGTTCGCCCTTCGCGACGGCGCCGTGGAGGGCGTCAACCTCGACCACACGCTGTGCGACCTCTACAACCAGTTGCGCGGCTACCCGCGTCCGGCGCCGTCGGCCGCCGACGCCACGCCCTACAGCCTCGTGAGCGGCACCGCCCAGGTCCGCGCCGGCATCGCGCAGACCACCGATCTCCTTGGCAACCTGTCGACCGTCGAAGTCACCGGCGGAGGCCGCGTGGACCTGGTGACCTACGGGATCGACATCGACCTCGATGCCGAGATGGCCACCGGCATCCCGATACCGGGATGCGAGACCCTGGACGGCCTCGTCGGCCGGCCGATTCCCGTCGTGGTGGGCGGAACCGTCGCCGAGCCGACCATCGGGCCCGACTTCGAGGAACTGATCCGGCAGCGTCTGCAGGAGGAGGCCGGCGAAGCCATCCTCGACGCGGTGATCGACTTGCTCAATTAGGACGCCTCGACACCTGCCGGCGCCGTGACCGGCAGCAAGACTTCAATCCATTCCCGCATGGGCAAATGGCCTATACTTCGCGGACCGTGAGCCAGAATCGCCGACCACGATCATGAACCGGCGGACAGTCGCCCTTCTCCCAACCTTCGCGCTGGCATTGGGCGCCACCATGACCGTGCCGCAACCCGCACGCAGCCAGGGCTGGGAAGTCGAGTCCCCCGAGGCGGAATTCCATATCGCCCGGCTGATGCCCGGCGGTACCCAGGCATTCCGGGGCGGCTACCGGCAGTGGTACGCCATCGACTGGCCCGAAGCCGAAGATCATCTGTCCCAGGGATTGGAGCGGCTGACACGCCTCGAAGTCGCCGACGACAGCGTTCACGTGCGCACCATCGACGACCGCATCTTCAATCACCCATGGCTGTTCGCCCAGCAGGTGGGCCGGTGGACCCTGTCCCAAGAGGAAACGGACCGGCTGCGCGAATACCTGATGCGCGGCGGATTCCTCGTGGTCGACGACTTCCACGGGGCGTATGAATGGGAGCACTTCCGGTCCACCATCCAGCGCGCGCTGCCCGAATACCCCATCGTCGAAATCCCCGAAGACGATCCGCTGCTGCACGTGCTCTACGACCTGGACCGCAACACGCAGATTCCCGGCGCCCGGCACCTGTACCGCGGCGCCGGCGGCCAGATCATGGCGCAACTGCCCGGCGGACCGCCCGAGTGGCGCGGGATCTACGACGAGCGGGGCCGCCTGATGGTGGCGATCAACTACAACATGGACATGGGCGACGCCTGGGAGCACGCCGACGACCCCTGGTACCCCAACCCCATGACCGCGCTGGCCTACCGCTTCGCGATCAACTACATCATCTACGCGATGACCCACTGATCGGGCCGCGGACGGTTCCCCATGGGCGAATTCCCGATCCTGCTGATCGCCGCGGCCGTCGTCGCGGTCATCCTCCTGTCGCCGCGCTTGCGCTCAGCGCTCCGCGGCGGCGGCCGACGCGGCTTTTTCGGCGGATTGCAAAGCGCCTTCCGCGGCGGATTGCGCGGCGGCAAGGGACGCCGACGCGGCGTCGACGTGGAAGCCGACCTGCTCAACGCCTGCGGCGGAGACCGGGCCTTGATGGAACGCCTGATCCGGCACGAAACCGACCGCAAACCGGAACTGGGGCGTACGGGCGCAGCCTTGATGGCTCTGTCGAGGCTCAGAGCGGACCGGCGCTGATACGCCGCGGCCAAGGAGCGTCAGCCGCCCTTCCTCCGCGCCGAAATTTTTCCAACACATCTGTTGGCAACGCATTTGTTGGAAAGTTTTTGTCAGTCCTCCCGCCGCGCATTCAGCCGCCGGACCAACGATACGCTCATCACGATCAGGATCGGAATAACCGGCAGTGACCCGATCACGGTCAGCGATTGCACGGCCGAAAGGCTGCCGGAGAGCGTGACGCCCAGGGTCATCAGGAAGAGGACGGATATCCAGGCGAGGCGCATCGGCAACAGCGGTTCCTGGCTGGCGCGGAGGTTCTTGGAGCAGACGCAGGCGGCCACGAAGGCCGCGGAGTCCATGGTCGTTGCGTAGAAGACGATGCACAGGACGATGAAGAAGACCAGGCTGAGATTTCCGAACGGCAAGTGTCCGGCGATCGTGGCCGTGACCGCGTACAGGCCGCTCTCGCGCAGGATATCGCCGAGCGGCAATATGTTGTTCAATTCCAGGTGCAGGGCGAAGGCGCCGGTGATCGACAGGTAGGTCAGCGTGCCGAGCGATCCCCACGCGATGGTGCCCAGCACCAACTGCCGGATGGTCCTGCCGCGCGAGATCCTGGCGATGAACAGGCCCACGAAGGCAGCGAACGCGATCCACCAGCCCCAGTAGAACACCGTCCAGGTCTCCGTAAACCCGGTCTGCTCGATCGGGTCGGTCCACAGGTTGGCGTGGAAGAAGTTGTCGGCCATCAGTCCCAGGCTGTTCACGATCATCTTCAGGATAAACAGCGTAGGACCGACGATCAGGATGACGAGCAGCAGAAGTATGGCCAGGACCATATTGAAATCCGCCAGCTTCTGGATGCCCTTTTTCAGGCCGCGCAGGGTACTGGCGCCGAACAGCAGGACCCACACGCTGAGAACCACGACTTTCACGGGGACGCTATCCTGGAGGCCCGTCAACTCGGAGAGCAGCGCCGAGACCAGGGGCACGCCGATCCCGAGCGACGTCGTGGTCCCGGCAATGATGCCGAGGACGATGAAGATGTCGATGATGACTTTCCACGTGGAGTGCCCGAATCGCGGCAGCGCGTCGGCGCTCGCTTCGCTGATCCGCAGGAAGCGCGCGCGCTCGACGTAGAGCGTGTAGGCAATGGGAACGGCCGGCAGCGCATAAAACGCCCAGGGAATGATGCCCCAATGGAGCATGGGGTACATGTGCCCCCATTCGTAGGCTTCGCTGGAATAGGGTTGGATGCCCAGCGGCGGAGTTTCCAGGTAGTAAAGGGGCTCACCGAAGCCCCACGCCACCGTCCCCGCCCCAATTCCGGCCGTGAACATCATGGCCACCCAATGAGGCGTCGAAAACTCCACCGGTTCGTCGGGCCCGCCGAGCTTGATCCGTCCGTGCGGCCCCAACGCCAGCCACAGGCAAAAGCCCAACGTCACCATGCCAAAGGCAAGATACAGCCAACTGAAATTGGTCCCGATCGCAGCCATCACAGACTGCGCCCAGGCACCGGTCTCCTCGGGAGCGGCCAGAAACGCAGCCGCGAACAATCCAGCGATAACGATGGAGGGAATCAGAACGGCGGTTTCGGCCTCAGGCCGATCCGGGGCGGCAGCGGCTTCTTGATGGTCGGTCATTGCGCAGTGCCGGCCGAGCTACGGCAGCAGCGAGAACGGATCGACTCGGGCGTCGAGGATTCTGGCGCCCCAGTGCAGGTGAGGTCCGGTGACTCTTCCGGTTGCGCCGGCGAGTCCGACGACCTGGCCCCGTTCCACGAAGTCGCCTACGTTTACCAGGATTTCCGAGAGGTGCAGGTACGTCGTGTAGAGGCCGAGGCCGTGGTCGATGAACACGGCGTTGCCGTTGAAGAAAAAGTCCTTGGCCAGGACCACGCGGCCGGCATTGGAGGCGAGGATTTCAGTGCCCGTCGATGCGCTCAGGTCGGCGCCGGAATGCGGGGCGCGCGGTTCGCCGTTGAAGATGCGGCGGTGGCCGAAGTTGCGGCCGCCCTGGGCACCGGGGATCGGGACGATGAACGGTTCGGTCCAGTAGGCGGTCGGCGTCAGGGTTGCGTAGACGGCGCCGATCTCCCGGGACTCCCGCGCCGCGCGTTCCCGATTCTCGGGGCTTAGTTGTACAAATCCAGGTGCGACGGTCAGTTCGGTGGTCGGGAAACTCTTGCCCAGCACCTTGACCGACTCGGGCTGCTTCACAACGCGCCCGTCGGCGTAGGTCATGGTCACTGCCACCGGGTAGTCCCCCGCGGACGTGTCCAAGTCAACGCCGATGACCGTGAACCAGCGATCATCGTCGCGCGCGAAGGGTACGCTTCGCTCCGACCACTCTATGGTGACGGACTCAAGACCTTCCAGGTGCGGAACTTCCAGTTGCAGCGCCTGACCCTGACACGCGCTCAACGCAACCATGAACAACAAGGCTGTCGCCTCCATAGGAACTCCCCTCAGACACTCCCACAAGCGCCATTTTAGCCGAGATGGACGACCGCAACCGACATTGGACGGGGCGTTTGTCGATCAAGGCCTGAAACCATCGATCAATACCGGCGCCTTTCGGCCGAGACGGCGTCCACAGGGCGAAGCGTGCGCCGAGTGACCGAAACCGCCGTCTGTTGGCCGAATCTGCGGCTTACTGATCGAAACCGCCGCTGTACTCGTGCGGTGTCGGGGAGACGGCGCGGAGATTCGGCCATTCCCGGTGCGGGCTCCAGTCCGGCACAGTCTCCTCGTCGGAAGTCACCGTCACCTTCACTTCCAGCGTGGAGCCCCCGCCGCCCAGCACGGTCCCGCGCGTCGGGCAGGCATCGGCGTAATCGCGGCCCACGGCTACCGCGACGAAGCGGTGATCGGCGAGGGTATCGTTCGTTGGGTCGATCCCCACCCAGCCGGCGCCCGGGATGTAGAACTCGCCCCAGCTATGGCTGGCGCCGGGCAGGGACTGCTCGCCTTCCTTGCCCTCCCGATGAACGTAACCGGACACGTACCGGCTGGGTACGCCCCAGGAACGCGCGATGGCGAGCATGACGTGGGTGTAGTCCTGGCAGACGCCGCGGCCGGTTTCGAGAATGTGGTCCATGGGCGAGTCCACGGCGGTGCTGCCGGGGTCGTATTCGAATATGCGGTGGAGCCCGGCGCACAACTCCAGCAAGGACGAGAGCGGATCGGCGCCGCGCTCGATATCGTTGGCCGACGTGAACGCCTCCAATGCGTCGCTGAACCGCACGTACTGGCTCGGCTGTAGAAATTCCCAGCCCTCCACCGGATCGATTTCGGCCTCCAGCGCCTTCCAGGCATCCGGTCCCCGCGTCTCCGGCAACGGCGGCGCATCCGCAGCCTCCACCCGCACGCGCGAGTGCACCACCGTGCTGCTGTGCCTGCGATGCACGTTGAACAGGTGGCAACGGTTGCCGAACGGATCCTCCAGTTCCGTCAGCGCCGCCTCTGGGTCGACGTGAAGGTTGAACTTCAGCACCCGCTGCCTCCCATCGTCTCGGGGGCGTAACCTCAACAGCATGAGGCTGCCCTGAACCGGGTTGTCGTACTCGTAGCTGGAGACGTGTTCGACCAGGTACTTGCTGGGCTTCATCGCGGCGTGTCCTCGATGTCGTAGTTGAAATAGGATGCGTCGATATCCTCGTTGAGGCGCCGGCACGCGTCGCGAATGGAACCGAGCGTCGCCCGCGTGGCCGCATCGTCGCGCGGGTCGCGGTTCGGCCAGTCGTAGTCGAGGCTGGCCGCGACCCGCCCGGCCCGGCGGCGCGCCCCCACCGCCAGCGGCCGCTGCTCGGAAACCACGTCCAGCGAATTGGAAATGTGTTCCAGCGAGTACCGGATGGAATGGGACAGCAGACGGTCGGCGACCAGGAAGTCGATCACCGCGCCCGGCTGGAAATCCAGCGATTTCATGCGGCTGTAGGCCACCCGGGCAAACGCGATCTGCAGCAGCGAGCGCCAGTCCCGTTCCACATGGCGCCTGTCCGTTGGGAAGACCTCCAGTTGGGCGTCCAGCAGCGCCGTCATGTGCTGGGCGCGCTCGACGAATCGGCCAAGCTGCAGAAAGTGCCAACCGTTGTCGCGGTACATGGAGTTGTCGGCGATGCCGAAGAACCCGCGAATGGAGTCCTGCGTATTCACGAAGAAGCCGCCCGCGCGGTCGGCCCAGATGTCCTGGACGGCGAGATCGCGCATGTCCAGGTAGAGCAGGTTGAGGCGGGTCCACATTTCGTTGCCGATGACGTTGCGGACCTGGCGGGCGTTCTCCCTGGCGGCGGCGATGCAGTTGAGGATCGAGTCGGCGTTGTTCGGCTCGAAGGCCAGGTCGTCAGTCAGGGTGTAGGCGTCGGCGAACATGAAGTCGTCGTCGTCGCGGTTCGACCCCAGGCGGCCCCCGAGCGGCTCCCGGCCGAGACTCCGGTACAGGCGCAGCCAGGTCCGGTCCAGTTCCTGCACCGTGCGGTCCTGCAGGGCCCGGTACTGGATCTGGACCAGGCGGCAGCCGTGCCCGGCGCGTTCGAGATAGCGGCTGATCCAGTAGAGGCCCTGAGCGTTACGCGAAAGCATGCCGATGCTATTCCCCGTACCGGTCCATCGCGCCTACCGATCCTATCCCCCTATGGGTCCATTCCCCGTGCCGATCCATTGCGCCTACCGATTCAATCCGTGTTCCCGGCCGGCCCGTTATTCGGGCAGTACCCAGAGATCCTTGCCGCCGCCGCCCTGGCTCGAATTGACCACCAGGGAGCCCTCGACCAGCGCCACGCGGCAGAACGCCCCGGGAACCAGCCGTGTTTCCCGGCCAGTGAGCACGAAGGGCCGCAGGTCCACGTGGCGCGGCGAGGCGCCCTTCTCCGTCAGGCAGGGCGCGCAGGAAAGATCGAGTACTGGCTGCGAAATGAAGTTGGCGGGATCCTTGCGCATCTCCTTCGCATAAGCGTCGCGCTCGGCGGGCGTGGCCGCCGGCCCCACCAGCATGCCGTATCCGCCCGACTCGCCCACCATCTTGACCACCAGGTTTTCCAGATTGTCGAGCGTGTATTCGAGCCCTTCGGGATTCCGGCAAAGATGCGTCTCCACGTTGGCGAGCAAGGGTTCCTCGCTCAGGTAGTAGCGAATGATGTCCGGCACGAAGGCGTAGACGCTCTTGTCGTCGGCGACGCCGGTGCCCGGCGCGTTGGCGATCACCACGTTCCCCAGCCGGTAGGCATAGAACAGTCCCGGCACGCCGAGCTGCGAATCCGGGCGAAACGCCAGCGGATCGAGGAAGTCGTCGTCCACGCGCCGGTAGATCACATCCACCTTGCGCAGTCCGCTGATCGTGCGCATGTAGACATAACCGTCGTGGACCAGCAGGTCCCGGCCCTGCACCAGTTCCACACCCATTTCCCGGGCGAGGAACATGTGCTCGTAAAAGGCGGAATTGTGCACGCCCGGCGTCAGCAGCACGATGCACGGGTCGGCAACGGCCCGGGGCGCCAGTTCCGACAGCGTCCGCCGCAGCAGATTGCCGTAGTGCTCGATGGCCCGGACCCTGTACTGCCTGAAGAGCTTGTTGAGGGCCGCCCGCATCGCACCCCGATTGGCGAGCATGTAGGAGACGCCCGAAGGCACGCGCAGGTTGTCCTCGAGCACCATGAACCCGTCGTTGGTGCGCACCAGGTCGGTCCCGCACAGCGCCACATAGATGCCCCGCGGCACCGACACGCCGCGCATCTCGATGCGGTACTGCGGGCAGCCCAGGATCATGTCCACGGGAATGACGCCGTCGGAGAGGATCCGGCCCCGCCCGTAGATGTCGGACAGGAACAGGTTCAGCGCCCTGATCCGCTGGCGCAGCCCGCGTTCGATGAAGTCCCAGGTGGCCGCGTCGATAATCCTCGGCAGCACGTCGATGGGGATGATCCGCTCCTGCGCGCCCTCCTCGCCGTAGACCGCGAACGTGATCCCCTCCTGCAGGAACGAGCGTTCGGCGCGCTCCTGCATGGCGGCGATCTCCTCGGGCGCCATGCCGTCGAGAACGTTCCAGAGGTCGCGGCAGTGCTCGCGAGGCGCCGCTTCGCCCTCGAACATCTCGTCGTAGAAGCGGGGATCGTAACGGTAGTTTGCGAACAGTGACTGTTCCGGCGACGGTTCATCGCCGGTCCGGGGCGAGTCTGACATCTGGTTCCTGTTGCTTATTGTCGACCGTATAGAGGTCGCCCTCTATCGCCTCCCGTCACGCCGGATCGGCACTCTTGTATCATGCAGATTACAGGATTTTTTGCGGGAACGGACAAGAGATGAACAGAATCGGAGCCTTGCGTATTCTGACGGCCAACGTATTTGTGGGCGCCATTCTTGCGTCTTCCCTCAGCCTTGCTCACCACGCCTTCGTTGCATTTGATAACAGTCGAACCATAGAAGTGAGCGGTATCATCGAGGAAGTGTTCTGGGCGAACCCCCACATTCGTCTCGCAGTGCGAACGGCCGACGACACGGTCTGGGATCTGGAGGGCCCTTCCGTAAACCTGACGGAGCGAAACAGCGATATCCGTGAGGAGTCCTTTCCAGTGGGTGCCGAAGCGAGTTTCACCGGCTTTCCGTCCCGGCGGGGCGGTTCCGCGATGAGGCCCATTCTGGCGCGCCTGAGTACCGGTCAGGTCGTGCCGGTGGATCGCATGGCCGCGGAACGGCTGGGGTTGCTGGACGAAACAGCATCGCCACCGGTGACAGCGGGCGGCGAACCCGCCGAGGACGCGATCCGGAACGCGAACGGCATCTTCCGCGTCTGGTTCCCCACCGGCAGAACCGCGGCTTACCCTCCCGGCGCCGAGTTGCCGCTGACCGACGCTGCCCGCGCGGCAAAGGCGAGCTGGAGTCAGGAGGAAGACGGCCTCGCGGTACGGTGTATTCAGGCCGGCCTGCCGGAGGCGATGCTGACTCCGTTCCCGATGGAGCTCACCGACCGGGGCGACACGATCGTCATTCGCCTGGAGGAATGGGACAACGTGCGAACGATCTACATGCAGGACGCTTCGAGGCCGGAAAATCTGGCTTCTCCCCATCTTGGATACTCCGTCGGCCGCTGGGAAGACGGCGTCCTGCTCGTAACCACCACCGACATCGACTACCCGTTCCTGGATGACCGCGGAACGCCACTGAGCGAGGTGGCCGAAATTTCCGAAACCTTCGAGATGAGCGACGACGAGACGCGTCTGGATTGGTCGGCCACGGTCGTTGATCCCGAAACCTTCACCGAACCGGTTGCGCTGTCGATCGTGCATTTCGAGTGGCGGCCCGAGGTGCAAATCAGACCCTACAACTGCACGCTGTATCAGGAATAACGCCCCGTAGATCGAGGAATTGAAGCAGCCGGCGGGACTCGATCGAGCGCACGCGGCTGTAGAATGACTGCGCCATGCAGCCTGATACCCACATCGTGGTCTTCGACGGTATCTGCAACCTGTGCAGTGGCGTCGTTGATTTTGTTTCCGCGCGGGGTCCCCGCGGCGTGTTCACGTTCGTGCCCATGCAGACGCCGCAGGGACAGCAATTGCTCGAAGCGCATGGCGTGTCGATCGATCAGGTCGACACGTTTCTGCTCATTCGCGGCGGCGGCGACGGCGGCGGCGGCGACGGCGGCGGCAGCGGCGGCGGCAAAGGCGAAGCGCTCGTCAGGAGCGACGCGGCCATCGCCATCGCGGCTGAACTGAGGCGTCCGTGGAATCTGGCCACGGGACTGCGCCTGGTGCCGAGGTCGATCCGGGACCGGGTCTATTCGCTGGTCGCGCGGAACAGGTACAGGTGGTTCGGCAAGCGCGCCACTTGCAAGTTTTACGCATAGACGCCGGACAACTCATCGGCAACAATCGCAATCTCATGTCAAGCGAAGACTGTCACGAAAGAAAATCAACGGAGCATCGCCATGAACAGACGCACTACCATCCCGGCTTCCCTTGCGCTCCTGCTCGGTGTCCATCAGGCCGCCGCGCAGAACATCGTGCTGATCCTGTCCGACGACCAGGGCTGGACCGGCACCTCCGTCCGGATGGACGACCGCGTGGCCGGTTCGGTGAGCGACCTGTACCAGACGCCGAATCTGGAGCGCCTGGCCGCGGAGGGCATGAAGTTCTCCAACGCCTATTCGCCTGCGCCGAACTGTTCGCCCACTCGAATGAGCATCCAGACCGGCAAGACGGCGGCGCGGCTGGGGGCCACCGACATCATCGACGTGGTGGCCGACGAGAACGGGGTCGCCAACATCCAGGTGTTCCACGACACCATGTATTTCAACAAGCCGATGATCGTGCCTTTCCCGGTCAGCGATATTGCGGACGAGGAGACGACCATCGCGGAGCTGCTCAAGCAGCACGACCCCGACTACGCCACCGGCCACTTCGGCAAGTGGCACATGGGCGGGGGCTCGCCGGACCGGCACGGCTACGATGCGCACAACGGCCTGACGACCAACGATGAAGGTTTTGCGCCCCAGCCCGACGCGAAGCGAAGCGACCAGGTGACGGACGACGCCATCGCCTTCATCGACGAGCAGGCGCAGGCCGGCCGGCCCTTCTTCGCAATGGTCTCGTACTACGCCGTGCACACGCCGGTAAGAGCGCGGCCGGAAACCCTGTCGAAGTACGCCGAGCACCTGCTTCAGACAGACCTCGGCATGTTCGGGGATATGACGCACACCAATCTGATGTATGCGGCCATGACGGAGGAAATGGACCAGGGCGTGGGACGCATCCTCGACGCGCTGGACCGTCTAGGTGTCGCCGATGACACCTACGTCATCTTCACCTCCGACAACGGCGGCGAATCGGATAACCCGGTGACCAGCAACGTGCCGCTGGCCTGGGGCAAGACCCACGTCTGGGAGGGCGGCATCCGGGTTCCGCTGTTCGTGCGCGGGCCGGGCATCGAGGGCGGTACGCAGAGCAACGTGCCCGTCGTCGGCTACGACTTCATGCCGACGATCGCCGATTGGGTGGGGGCCGCCGACCGCCTGCCGGGCGATCTGGACGGCGGCAGCCTCGCTCCGGTTCTGGAGAGCGGCGGCGGCGGGTCGGTGGACCGGCCGACGGAACCGCTGATCTGGTTCTACGGCGCTTACCGCAACCAGAAGCACGTCACGCCGCAGGCCGCGATCCGGCGCGGCAACCACAAGCTCATCTGGGAACTCGAGCCGGACCGCACGTATCTCTACGATCTCGACATGGATCTGCGGGAGTCGACCGACCTGTCGCGGGTCCGGCCGGAGATTGCCGAGTCGATGTTCGCGGAACTCAAGGCCTACCTGGATGACGTCGGAACGAACATCCCGACGCTGAACCCCGACTACGACCCCGCGCTCGACGGCGGCCTGCGACCGCTGGTGTTCGAAGACCGGGTGGAAGAACCGGCGGATCAGTAAGTCGAGCCAGGGTGCGCCGCGCGCTTCACGCGCGGGCCGCATCCTCCCGGTGACGCCGTAGTCTTGCGGAGCGCGCTGACGGCGCCCGGCCTGCGCCGGCCGTTCAGTCCGTTGCGGCCGGTTCCTCCGAGCAAGCGGCGAGGAGCTGGATCAGTTCCTCAACCTTGTCGCTGGTGCGTTTCCGCGCGATGCCGCGTTCGGCGGCAATACCGAATTCGGGCACGTGCCTGCTCGCCGTGGCGATTCGCCTGTTGGTTGCTTCGGGTCCGTCCGCGTGCACCAGGCCGAGATAGATCTCGGTGTCCGGATCGAGCTTCAGGCCGCGGAACGGCTCGAAATAGGCGTCGTCGTCCCTGTCGATGGGCACCGGCAGGTGCACGAAGCCCAGCGGGTGGTCGGTGGCCGCGACGATGGCATTGGCCAGGCTGACCATGGCCGCCGAGTCGACCGGCTCGATCAAGTGCTTCGCGTCGTAGTCGCCGTGACCCAGGTGGATGCCCACCTCCACCTCGGGCGGAATCACATCGCACATCATCGCCAGTGACGGGGGAATGATCTGCTCCCTGTTCGGCGCCGGCGGGACGATGCTGGGCCGGCCGTCCCAGGCCACCGTCTCGATGCACACGTCCCACTGGATGGCCAGGTCGCGGATCGGGAGCACCGAGCACATGCGTCGGACCTCGGCGATCATCGCCTGCCGGTAGGCCGCCAGTACGGCGAGCATGCCCTCACCGTGCACGAAGGAACCGACCACCGCCAGCGGCGTCGGCAGGCTGACCTGGAAACGAACGTCCGCGGGAATATCCCCGCGCTCCCGCGCCCTGCGGAAATCCCGATACGAGATGCGCGCCTCGCGGCAGTAGCCGAGCTCGCCGAATTGGATGTCCTCGGGGTTGACGCCCGGCACCAGTTCCAGCGGGACCAGCGCCATGGGATCGCCGATGGGCCGCAGGTACGGGCTCGCCCGCAGCAACGGCACCTGCCAACTGATCCACAGGCGCCGCCCGCCCGGCTCACCGTCGGGCAGCCGCTTCAGCCGCCGGCCGAGGGTGCGGCCGCACGTCCGGAACACATCATCGACGGTGTCCAGCCCGATGCTGCCGACGAAATGTACGCTGTTCGGTCTCATGTCTGTGCTCCGGTCGGGCGCATATCCGCGCTCCGGTCGGGCTCATGTCTGTGCTCTTTGCCGTCTTGTTCGGCGTCATCTCAGGGTGAGCTCGACATAATATCGCAAGGGGCGCTTGCGGCTGTCAGCGGAAGGTATCGCCATCGCCAATGCCACTACCATTGCCGCCGGGCCTGGCGCGATGGCTTGCCGCGGCAGGCTATCCGTCCGACCATGTCAACGACCTCGGCCACGGTGCGGCTACTGACGACGACATCGAAGCCAGGGCGCGAGAGACGCGAGCCGTTGTCTGGTCGAAAGACAGGGACTTTGCCGACCGTGCACGGCGCCGCCCGGGACTGCAGGTGGTCTGGGTGCGCTTCGGCAACACCACAAATGCCTCGCTTCGAACCAAACTGGCACCCCACTTGCCGGCGATTGAAGCTGCCCTGTTGGACGGCGAGTCCCTGATCGAAATCCGCTGACGGGGTGGAGTGCAATATGGCGTCGAAAAGAATACGCTCTGCTACTGATCGCCTGGCCGTGATATGTATGCGATACCTGCAAAATGACCGATGAATCCATCCCGCGGCCGCTGATTGTCCTCGGCGAAGAATTTCGGCTGATGGCCGAGGAGCTGAGCCTGCGGATGGATGAGACGCCGTTCGAGACCGGCACCGTTTACAACATTGCTCGGGTTGTGGCTTGGCAGGAAGTAATTCCGGTGCGGGTGGGATCGCGCCCGAGCTAATGCGTCTTCGCGGAGCAGCCCGGCCTCAGGAAACGCGAAGAAGCTCTCCGGTTCGTTTCAGTCTCCCTTCCCTGATCTCCTGTTGGAGGATTTGTCTTACTCGGCTTGTGATCCTGGGGCCAGTACGCCGAAATCCGAACAGGCGGCATGCTTCTGCTATAGCCTCATCCTCGCTGATTCCGAAGCTGTCCTTGACCGCATGGTGTAGCGCCTGACCGATCTCTTCAGGTGCGATCATCGCTATTTTCCGGAGCGCCTTCGCCGTGTCGGGAAGGTCTCCGTCTCGACTGCGGACTTCGAGGGTGCGGTGCCCGGTACGCCAGAGAAAGTCGCCCCGCCGTTCGAACATCCCTCTTCTGGCACCGTATCGTATCGCCTGCTCCATGCATTGCCTGATTCGGGATCCCGCGCGGCCCACGCGTGCCGCAGTTCTGATTCGGGTAACCACTTCCTGCCGGTGTATCGGGCTCTCGACCCGAACCACGTCACTCATCCAATCGGCAAGCCGGGAAAGACTCACCTCGTGAAGCGGCGTACGCAGAGCCGGGATACGCGGCTTCGAGACGATATATGGGGTCGAGCGTTTCTCAGGCGTCCGGGGCTGCTCGCGGCTGCGCTTGAGCTGCTCGGTCTCCGGGCGCACCTCTACCGGAGGCCCGGCACCGTTGCCCGACTTGGCGCTCCGTATCCTGGCGGTCCGGATCGCACCCTCTATCCGGGTCAGTTCGCGCTCGCGATTCCGGAACCAGTCCGTACTCCAGATGCGGTGAATGGTCCAGCCCAGCCCCTCGAGCACCTGCTGCCGAAGCCGATCCCGGTCCCGAGCGGATCGGGCACTGTGATACTTCGCCCCATCGCACTCGATGCCCAGCATGTACTGGCCGGGACGATCCGGATTCACAACCGCAAGGTCGATGAAGAAGCCCCCGGAACCCACTTGCTGCTCGATCTCGTGGCCTCGCTCCCGCAACGCGGCCGCCACCGCTTCCTCGAACGGTGAGTCCGCGTCTCGCCCCGTTGCGCGCGGCACGTCGAGGATGCCCTTGTCGGCGTACTTCAGGAACGTCTTCAGGGCATGGATGCCCCGCGCCTTGGAGCGCCGCAAATCCAGGTCGGCGGCAAGAAAGTTCGAATACACGATACAACGCCGCCGGGCCCGCGTAATGAGCACATTGAGCCGCCGCTCGCCGCCGTCCCGGTTCAGCGGGCCAAAGTTCATGGGAAGGTAACCGCCATCGAGCTTCCCGTATCCGACACTGATCAGGATCACGTCACGCTCATCTCCCTGCACGTTTTCCAGGTTCTTGACGAAGAAGGGTTCATGCGGATGTTGCGAAAAGAATGATGCCTCCAGCGACGGGTCCCGCCGGCGAAGAATTTCCAGCTCATCCTCAATGCGGCGAGCCTGCTTGAGATTGAAAGCAACGACTCCGAGCGTGAGGTCTGGAGAGTTGCCGGCATGTTCCATCACTGCGGCGGCCACCATCCTGGCTTCGGCCACGTTCATGCCTCCTCGATCGTAAACGTTTTCAGGGCCGTGCCGAAAGCGCAGACCGCTCTCTTTTTTCCCGGCATCCGGGCTCGGGAAGACGATCAGCTTGTTATCGTAGAATTCATGATTGGACACCGTGATCAGAGACTCGTGCCGGCTCCGGTAGTGCCAGCGTAGCCATCGCTCAGGAGCGCCCTGTGCGCAGAACAGCCCGAGGATGCTTTCCAGGTCCGCAGTTTCCGATTGTTCCCCTTCCACGTCGCGCCCAGCGCTGTCGAAGAAGCTCGTCGGCGGCAACTGCCGGCTATCCCCGACCACTACCGATTGCCTCCCTCTCAGTATTGCGCCCATCGCCTCCACTGGCCTAACCTGGCTGGCCTCGTCGAAGACCACAATGTCGAACGAGACCGAACCCGGCGGAATGTATTTGGCGATCGACAGCGGGCTCATCATGAAGACCGGCTTGATGCACTGGATCGCGTTTCCTGCCTTAGTTACGAGGTCCCGCACCGGAAGGTGGCGACTCTTCTTCTCGAACTCACGACGCAAGACGCCCAACTGCCCACCGCCATGGTGTCGAGGCAGCCCCTCCCAATGACGTTGCGCGATATGAACTCGATTGGACTCGAACTGCGACATGTCGAGCCCGCGGAATTGTTCGGCAATGCCCTTTTGCGTGTCACCGTCAAACTGGGCGAGCGCCGGCCGCTCCCTGAGCGCGGCCTCAAGCCAGGTGCTGTAGCAGCCGTGCTCAAACAAGGCTACCAGTTTTTCTCCAGCGTCAGCACGGGACGCCGCCGCCTCCGCAACCTCCGGGATTTTCGCGTCGATGGCTTTCTGCTCAAGCTGATTGAATCGTACGACTTCGCTTGCAGACGGCAGTTGTGCCGCGGCTGACGCAAGCCAGCGGTCGAGGTCCCCGTACGGACGTTCCCAGGGGCCATTATCCGAGGGGAAACGGTCGGCCCTGAGCTCGAACGCCTCGGCTACGCTCTCCAGCGCCTGCCCGAGCCGCTCTACCGCGTCGCTGCAAGCCTCTCTCTGATTCTGGACTTCCGCCGAGCCGGGGCGGCAGTCGAGCATTTCGTGAATGGCATCGTCGACGGTTCCAGCGGACTTCTCTTCATGAAGGGCTACGAACCACTCCGTCGCCCGGGCAAATTCGCGATAAGGCTCCGGGCGATCGCCAAGGGTCTGGCCCGGGAAAACGGAGGCCGCAAGTTCACGTGATTCGGCGACCCTGCGCCGAAGCCTGCGCGCCTCCAGAATGCCGTCCACAATCTTCAAACACTCGGCCGCGTCCTTGGGAGGATCGGTTCGGCAAAGTCCACGCAGACGGGCCATGGCCGTGCGCCAAGTGCCGGAAACGAGCCGCCACCACTTCCCTCCGTACGCGGCCAGCGCCTGTCGAATGTCCAGTACGTCCGCTTCCCAGGCTTCCGGGATCAGAACGGAGTCGTACCGTGCGTGCAAATCGGCAAACTGCAGAGCATCCTTTCGCAACTCGTTCAGGTCCGGCGCGCGTGCAACCCAAGCAGGATTGCGATGATCCGCTGCAATCAACTCCGATGCCTCAGCCACCTTGTCGGCCGTATGCAGGGACCGTTGTGCATCGCGTGGACTCTCGTCTCCAGTTCCCTCGCTATCCAGGAGCAGCGCGCGGAGGCGAGTCAATTGCCCGCGAAGGTGGCGGAGTTCAGAGGATGCACTCTCCAACGCCTGTCTGATGCGGTGTTCGTCAGCCGGAAGGGGTACATGCAGGAGCCCGACACCCCAGAACAAGTGGTCCCGAGGACAGCCGATCCCCCTTACGAGACTCTGAATGTCTTCTGCGAGGGCCCGATGCCGGGCGAACACCGGCGCGCTCCAGGACACGGAGTCCCGGCACCTGATCCCAAGGCCATCAACCGACAGCCCGCCTGTTCTCAACTCTTCCAACTTCCCGACCAACTGGTGGGGAGTAAACCCGCTGGCGCCGATCGGTTCGTTTACCGCGTCCGCGTATTCATTGAGTTGCCGGCGGCGCATCTTGAGAACTTCGTCGTCGACTCTGGCCCAGGCCGCAGGCTTGCCCAGATCCAGCGTTCGCTTGAGTTCATCGAGCACTGCGCGCTTGTTGGTATTGTGACTGTGCAGTTCCAGACAAGCGTCGCCGAGGTGAATTGTGTCCAAACGGCGCTTCACGACCTCCAGCGCAGCCATCTTCTCCGCTACAAAAAGAATCTTCTTGCCGCGGGCGAGGGCCTCCGCGAGGAGGTTAGTGATCGTTTGCGACTTGCCGGTGCCAGGAGGTCCCTGAATAACCAGGTTTCGCCCATCGATGGCATCGATCACGGCGAGGGTCTGAGAACTGTCTGCGTCGACGACCTGGTGCAGACCCGTTGCGCTGGGGTGGTCATCGATGTGTTCGTCGGCGGCGATAGTGGACGCGTCGCCCCGGAAACCCGCGGAATGGTAGAGTTTGTGAACGACGGGATGGTCCGCCGGTTTTTCCCCCTCGGGCCATAACTCTGGATCAAGATCCTTGTAGATGAGGAATTTGCTGAACGAAAAGAAGCCGAGGTGAATCGCGTTCTCGTCCACATACCAGCGCTTCAGACGGCCCACGGCTTTTGCCACTTGTCGGAAATACGTACTGACCCCGAGTTCATCCTCTACGAGAAGCTCGGGCATTCGGACCCCGAAGTCGTTCTTGAGTTTTGCCTCCAGCGACAGGTTTGCCTCGATTTCGTCTTCCGTCCACGAGAGCTTGAAGCTATGGCGAACGTCCGTGCGGTCGAGCCGTACTGGCATCAGGATCAAGGGTGCGACGCGCTCCAATTCGCTTTGATCGGACTCGTACCATCGCAACAGGCCCAACGCGAGATAGAGGGTGTTCACACCTTGTTCCTCAATCGACGAACGCGCATGCCGATACGTCTCGATGAGGCGACGGTTCAGAGTCGCCCTCTCCTGCGAGGTCTGCAACTTGTTGTCGACGTGGCGATCTGCGGGCTCATCGGAGTCGATTTCCGGTTCCGCCAGCAGCGTTAGCAACTCGAATGGAAAATCTTCCTTCTGGTATTCGGTTGCCGGTTTCGATTTCTCCTCTGGCGCAGGAAGGAAATACATGATCCGCCGCTTTTGGACCAGAATGCGATGGATCTCGGACGACAACTCGTCGACGACTTCGACTCCCAACCGTCTGGACGGCCTGAAGTTCAATAGCGAGTTTCGCAGCGACAGGTCAAGGACGTCCCGACGGGATTCCTCGAGTTTTTGGGCTACCGACAATCCGCTTGTTCCGTGCGCTGCACTCTCGTTTGATTGTTCCATCGACCGTTTTCCTGGAAGTCTCCTTACCTCCTGTTGCCCGCAGGCTTCGAACATGCCCGCCGGGCGGGCAGTTGTTCGCAATTCTATATGACTCAATCGTGGCGAAGTACGACCATGAGTTGACCGCGCCGGATGACATCAGTCCCTGACCCGGTAGAGAAGCAGGTCCCGCTTTTGTCCGAACAATGTCCGTGTGACAGAATGCCGATGGACCAAATCGGTGGAATAACCATGCATATCGCGGAAACCAAGTCGGAGCGCATCGAGGTTCGGACAACTCCGAGCGTAAAGGCGTTACTACAGCGGGCCGCGTCCTCAGCACACATGAACGTCACGGAGTTTCTGCTTGATGCAGGAATCAAAGCCGCCGAGGACACCTTGGCAGACCGGCGGGTATTTCGGCTCGATGATCGGCGGTGGAAGGAATTTCAGAATATCCTCGACCGACCGGTCGTGAACAATCCTTCCTTGGTTCGGCTGCTTTCCGAGAAGAGCGTGCTGGAGTGATGCTGCTCGCTCATTGAATTCCTCACGTCGCATAGCCAGGTGACTGCTTCTGACTCCCGGATCCTGATCGTCGGTGGCGGCAACGCTGCCCTCTGTGCCGCGTTGGCCGCTCACGAGGGCGGTGCGGAGGTCGCCGTGCTCGAGCGCGCGCCGCTGGACGAGAGCGGTGGCAATAGTCGCTTTACTGCCGGGGCTTTTCGCTGTGCGTATTCGGGGGTCGAGGATCTCCGCGAACTCATGCCGGACCTTTCGGACGACGAAGTCGCCGTGACCGACGACGGCAAGAACGTCACCGGCGTGGTCGTGCGGCGCGGCGGAGAGCGGCCCGAGACAATGCCCGCCGATGCCGTGGTGCTGGCCTGCGGCGGTTTCGAAGCCAACCCGGAGTGGCGCACGCGCTATCTCGGCCCCGGATGGGAGCTGGCCAGGGTGCGCGGCACCCGCTTCAACACCGGCGACGGCATACGGATGGCTCTGGACCTTGGTGCGGCCGCCTACGGCAACTAGTCCGGCTGCCACGCGGTAGGCTGGGACCGAAACGCTCCGGAATTCGGCGACCTCGCCGTGGGCGATCAGTTCCAGAAGCACTCCTACCCCTTCGGCATCATGGTCAACGCACACGGCCGCCGCTTCTTGGACGAAGGCGCAGACTTCCGAAACTACACCTACGTCCGGTACGGCGTCGAGATCATGAAGCAGCCGGGGCAGTTCGCATGGCAGATCTTCGACGCCGAGACTGCGCACCTACTGCGGGACGAGTACCGGATACGGCAGGTGACGCGTGTGGTCGCGGACTCGCTGGAAGAGTTGGTCGGCCTACTAGAGGATGTGGACTCGGACGCCTGTCTGGAGGAGATCCGAGCTTACAACGAGGCGGTTCGGACGAACATCCCCTTCAACCCCAACGTCAAGGACGGACGCTGCACCGCGGGCCTGCCCATCAACAAGAGCAACTGGGCCAACACCCTGGATCAGCCGCCCTTCGAAGCCTACGCCGTGACCTGCGGCATTACGTTCACATTCGGCGGTCTCCGCATCAACACGGACGCCCACATCCTGGACACCGATCTGCGGCCGATCCCGGGGCTGTACGCGGCCGGTGAGCTGGTGGGCGGCCTGTTCTACAATAACTACCCTGGAGGCGCGGGGCTGATGGCGGGCTCCGTGTTCGGGAAAATTGCGGGGGCGTCTGCGGCCAGGTGGTGAGTATGACGAAACGCGAAGTCCCAAACAGGATGAAGTCGGGCTGGGCTAGCCATATCGAGCCCCTGGGGGCACCCGGCTAATGGAAATTTTCCGCATGGGACCCTGCATTGTCAACGCGCAGCTCAACGCAGTGCGGTTCCTGACGACAAGGCCCGTTGACTTGATAAACGCGATGGAAAATAATTGGCGCAGATGGATACGTACGAGGCTGCGTGAGCGGTGTTCATCTACCGCCGGGAAACCGGTTCCAGCCGTGCTGGGATATTGAAGTGTACTCGCGAGGAAAAGGCCCCTCAGGTAGGGGCCTTTTCCTGTTCTAGCGCCGCTGTGGCCGTATGATCGGCTCACCGCGTAGCTTCTTGGCCAGCAGTAACTTTCCTCCAATCTTGTATTCCCGCCTAAAGTCGCTAGGCTGGCGGATTTTGTGGCGCTCAGTCCGGACGTACGCGCTTTGGACGTAGAGCCTCAAGAAATTGCTGCTCTGTCGTGTCACGTTGAAATAGATCTCATAGACCAGATTCCGCGCTTGGGGATCCAGAATCTCTATTGCCAGCCAATTGCGATGGCCGGTGAAGTAACATGTTCGACCCGATGGAAGCGACCGCATGATTCCCGGCAAGTTCGCCGACCAACGGTAACGATCAATGCTAAAGCACCGCTCGTTGCCTCGCTCATCGATGACCAGGCAGTCGTGTCCAATCTCACCAAAGTCAAGTCGCTCGCCATCAGGAGGGCCAGTGGTCACGCAATGGCTGCTGTACTGGAACAAAATGCCGGCATTGATTTCAGGGTAGCGTCCAGTCGCAGGGATGTTGAAATCAATGTTCGAGTCCTGTAGATGCCGCAAATCATAGGTGCGACCAGCAACTTGCTTGAAGCCGGCCAGCTTGATTTGACGCCAGTGCATCGTATGTCGCGTTGTCTATGGTAGGCCCATACCCGGGAGTGCAGGAGTGGCGTGTTGCATCCCCCGTGAGTAACGGGCGAACCGTGAGTCCCTGCTTGAGAACGGCCAAGATGCAAGCCAAACACGAATATCCCCCGGTCAGGCGGCGCCAGCAATGCTTGAATTTCGACAAAACGGGGTGATTCGCAAGCATAGGTAAGTTGCTCGCCCCCTGGAGTATTATCAGCGTGATAGATGGGTTCGATCCCAAACCATCGAGGATTACCGAGGCTGGAGCGAAAGGATTTGAGCACAATCAACCGGAGGGAATTCCTGGGCACTGCCGCGCTCGGTCTGGGCGGGCTGGGACTGGGCGTGGCGCCCGCGCCGGCTCGCGGCCAAGCCGTCGACTTTTCCGGTCGCATCGTCGAACTCATTATTCCCTTCAAGGAAGGCGGCGGCTCCGACACTTGGGGCCGGTTTAATGCCCCTTTCCTCTCCCATTACCTACCTGGTCAACCGACCGTAGTGGTCCGCAACGTTCCCGGGGGTAACTCCATCGCGGGCGCCAACCGCTTTGCGGCGCGGGCCCGGCCGGATGGGCTCTCGGTGTTGGGGACGTCCGCGTCTACGCAATTTCCCTACCTTATGGACGATCCTCGGGTGCGCTACGAGTATCGGGACTGGCGGGTGCTGATGGCGTACGGTACGGGTGGGGTGGCCTATGTCTCCTCCGATCTTGGCATCGCCGATGCGACGGAACTGGGCCAAATCGCCGACCGGGAACTGCTCTACGGCAGCCAGGGACCCACGTCTCTCGACCTCGTCCCGGTGCTCGGCTTCAAGCTCCTCGGCCTCAACGTCCGCCCCATCTTCGGCATGAGCGGGCGCGGTGCCGGGCGGCTGGCGTTCGAGCGGGGTGAGCTCAATATCGACTACCAGACCTCCACCGCGTACCTGCGCAACGTGGTGCCGCTCATCAAGCAGGGTGACGCCGTGCCGCTGTTCTCGTGGGGGGCGCTTGATGCCGACGGCAACCTGATCCGCGATCCCACCTTCCCGGATCTGCCCCACTACGGGGAAGCCTACGAACTTCTGCACGGCGAACCGCCTAGCGGCCCCGGCTGGGAAAGCTGGTTAGCCTTTTTCACCGCGGGATTCCCGGCGCAGAAGTTGCTCGTCGCCCCCGCGGACACCCCGGACGAGATCGTCACCGCCTACGAGAACGCCGTGCACGCCATGCGCGCCGACCCGGAGTACATCGCCCGAAAGCCCGCCGCGCTCGGCGCCTACGAGCAGGTGACCGGACCCGCGGCCCAGCGCATCTACGAACTGGCCACCGACGTGCCGCAGAGCGCGCGTACTTGGGTCAGGACGTGGCTCAAGGATGAATTCCGCGTAAACCTCGAATCGTGAGACCGTTGCCTACCCGTTTCGACCGAGAAAAGATAACAAACCCGCCAAATCGAGTGTTTAGTTTGCTTTTTTGAACAAAAAGATAACTAAACTGTCTGTATGGGCGTTTCGTTACCCATTCAATCGCGGATGCTGGAAAGAGTCGGCTTCGACTGGTCGGATCAGACTTCCGGCAAGACGCTGGACGACGTGAGTGCGGTCGCCGTGGAGGTTGCCCGGCGATACCTGCGGGAAGCCAACCCCGATGACTCCGACACCAGCCTGGCCAACGCCACAGACGCCGATCTCCTCCGGCGGTTGAATCTGGTCAAGGGTTCGCGCGAACTCACCAACGCGGGTTCGCTGCTGTTCGTGTCAACTCCGTGGCCCGGCATCGACTACATTCGCCGTGACCTGCCGGGGGGCGACAGCACACTTCGCATTGAGGGCGACGGACCGCTGCTCGTGCAGGTGCGCGAAGTCGAGCAGGCGAGCGAGGTGGCCAACCGCGTGACCCACGCGGTCAAGGGTTTCGTCCACGGCAAGTTCCGGGCGATCCCACCCAGGACGCTGCGCGAGGCCATCGTGAACGGGATCGTTCACCGCGATTGGCTGGCGCCGCGGCCCACCGTCGTCGAGCACATCGGCGACACGTTGACCGTGACCTCGCCCGGCGGTTTCGTGGGCGGCGTGACGCCCGAGAACATCATCACCCACCCCGCGGCCCCACGCTATCGGAATTTGTCCGAGACCATGGCCTCTCTGGGTCTGGCCGAACGCGAAGGAATCGGGGTCGACAGGATGGTGCGGGACATGCTTGCCATCGGGCGCCCCCCGCCGGCGATCTCGAAGATCGATGGACCCTACGTGCGAGTTGCGCTGCTCGGCGGCACTCCCGATATTGCCGTCGTCGACTTCGTTGCCGCGCTGACCCCCGCATGGGCCAGCGGCGTCGAATCGCTTCTGTTGATCGAACACCTGACCCGGAACGGTTGGGTGGACGCGGAAACTGCGACACCGCTCCTCCAGCGATCATCGGTGCAGGAAGCCAACGAGGCGATTTGCCGATTGGCGGACGCTCGTCTGGATGCCGACGATTCCGCCCCGGTGATTACGCGCGTGCAGGGGATCCCCCCGGACAAAGACGACGCCTTTCGTCTGTCCGATACGGCCAGGGATCGCCTCGCTTACCGGCTGGCCAAGCCAGGCGCCCCCGAAAGCCGTGATGAGTTCGTTCTGAACTGGAGCCGTGCCCGGGGGCGTGTCTCATCGACCGAGGTTGCCGACCTGACGGGGCTGAGCAAGGTCTACGCCGGTAAGCTCCTGACAAGGCTGGAAGCTGCCGGCCATCTCAGGGCGGGCCGGCCCGGGCGCACGGGTCGGGGGTTCTTTTACGTTCCGGCTGAGCCGGGGGAGTGACATCCGAGTGAATCTCGAGGCCTGAACCTTGTCCGAAGCGCTTCTGGCCGCAATTGCCAACCTCGCGACTGTCGAGCACCTCCTCCACCTCGCGCTCGGCGTGATGCTGGGGTTGGCGATCGGCGCCTTTCCCGGGCTCGGGGGCATTGCCGGGCTGGTCATCGTCGGCATCGGCCTTTTCGCCTTCCCGGAAATCACCGAACTGCTGCGCAGGAACCGCCCCATCGCCTCAAGCCGCATGCCCGCGGAGGACTGGTTCGAAGGCATCCGGGACGTCTTCCGCAACTGGTTCCTGTGCCTGCGATGCGCGGGCCTCGGCACCCTCATCGGCGCCATCCCCGGCCTCGGCGGCACCGTCGTCGACTGGATCGCCTACGGCCACGTCGTGCAGACCGCCCGGGACAAGTCCCGCTTCGGCAAGGGCGACATCCGCGGCGTGCTCGCCCCGGAATCGGCCAACAACGCCAAGGAAGGCGGCGGATGGATCGCGGCGAAGTCCCCCGGCCCGTCATGTCGGCCCGCAACTCGCTTTCGTCGGCGGGGTGATCGCCGTCCTGCTCTACGCGGTCTGGAGCAGCCTGAGGCTTTCGCCGCTGGGGCGGATCTTTCCGTTGAGCGTGGCGGTGGCGACGTTGGTGTTGTGTGTTGCGCTGGTGGTGGTGTTGCGGGTGAGGCCGGGGGTCAGTCCGGCGAATGTTGACCTGGAATACGGCGTCGATGCTGCCAAGGGGGCCGAGCAGCCCGACTCCGGTGCCGATGCCGATGCCGCGGCAGCCGGCGGTACGTGGCGAAGCGCCGGATGGTTCGGGGCGCTTGTCGCGGCGGTGGGCGTGCTGGGCTTTCTGCCGGGGGCGCTCGTGTTTTTCCTGGCGTTCCTGCGACGCAAGGCGCGGCAGCCGTGGGGATTGACGCTCGCGCTGACGGCCTGCGTTATCGTGGCCCTGGCGGCTGCCGCCAACCTCCTGCTGGTGGAACTGCCCGGGGGGTTGTTTGCAGAATACGTTGATCAATCGTGGCTGACGGGGCAGCTGCGATGAGGCAGCGGGCGATTAAACGAATTCCCCCTGTCAAGCGCCCATAACTGGTCGAAGTAACCAGAAAGTCGACATACGTCTGCGACCGCAGTCGGAACGCCCAACTCATCGTGCTACCCTCTCGAAATGGCCAATATCCTCAATGATGTTGCATTGCGCCGTCTCGTGGAGAAGGGTGTGATCGCCGACGGAGTCGAGTCCTCTGTCCGCCCGAACTCGTACATTCTTCGATTGGGCAATGATGGCGAATTCATCAACACCGGAAAGGAATTCAAACTGGAGAAGGGAGGCAAGCGAGGCATCAAGATACAGGCTGGGCACTCGGTTGGCGTCACTGCCCTGGAAACAATCGATTTCAGGAGAGAGGCCGTTCACGCTCTCTATCCCGATGAAGACCTCCACGGCATCCTTAGCCCGACCACCGATCTGTCGAGAGAGGGGATCGTAGCGCCTACAACGCAAATCGACGCAGGCTATTTCGGCACTCTGAATTGGACCCTGACGAATACATCGAGTCAGGAGCGTCGATTTATCCGTGGTGAGCGATTGTATAGGCTCACCGTATTCAAGCTGGAGGAGGGGGAAACCCCAGACGAAGTCTACAAGGGATACTATCAGGAGCAAACCGGCTTCGTACGTTCGGAGCGCACCGGCCCGCCGGCAGGAATGAAGGAATCGCAGTGGGAGGATGCGTTTGTCGAGGGTGGGCCAGAGAATCTATTGGACGATCTCATTAAGTCGGGGTATCCGTGGCACCTTCTGGGATCGAGACTCAAGGAAGTTGACCAGCAATTCAAGACTGTAACCAACGAGTACTCGGATATTCACGATTCGATACAGGCCATGAAAGCGGACATAGGTGAAATCAGTAGCCAACAGGGACGTACGCGAGATACCGTCAGGGATGTGCTGAGAGAGATGACCACTGCTCTGCAGAACCGGTGGCTGATAGGGGTTGGCTCGATTGCAGGAGTCCTCTTGGGGCTCGCGCTCACGATATTCTCAAATGAGCGAGCCTTATCTTTTGTTCTTGAATATGGAACCATTCTGGGACTTGGTACGCTGGCCGTATGCGCAATCGGCTTGTTCATTACTTCTCGACAGAGGTAGCCAACACACGTCCTCCGCGCCGGCTATTCGCGATACCGGCGTATTGTGCGCTGCGTTGGTGGCGTTGACGGGACAGGGGCGCTGATGCAGCGGGCAATTCCATGCATGTTCATGCGGGCCGGAACGTCCCGCGGGCCGTTTTTCCTGCTTGAGGATCTGCCGGCGGATCCCGAGGTTCGGGATCGCGTTCTGCTTGCGGCCATGGGGTCGCCCGATCCGCGTCAGATCGACGGGCTTGGGGGCGCTACTATGGTGACCAGCAAGGTAGCGATGGTCAGTCCGTCGGAGCGGCCGGGGATTGATGTCGATTATCGGTTTGCGCAGGTGTGGCTTGACAAGGCCATCGTGGATACGGCGCCCTCGTGCGGGAACATGCTGGCTGGGGTTGGACCGTTTGCGATTGAGCGTGGGTTGGTGGCGGCGGAGGCTGATGAGACGCGGGTTCGGATTTTTGATGTCAATACTGGGAGCCGGATTGAGGCTGTTGTTCAGACGCCGGGAGGGGCCGTGACGTATGCCGGGGATCATCGGATTGATGGGGTGCCGGGGACTGGGGCGCCGGTGGTGCTCAGCTTTAGTGACGTGGTGGGGTCCAAGTGCGGGGCGATGTTTCCGACTGGGGTTGCGCAGGAGGAAATTGATGGGGTGGCGGTAAGTTGTATTGATGTGGCTATGCCGATGGTGATTATGCGGGCTGCGGATCTAGGCTTGAGCGGCTATGACCCGGAGGAAATCACTGGCAATGCGGTGATAATGCGGCGTATCGAGAAGCTAAGGCTTGAGGCTGGGCGCCGCATGGGGCTTGGCGATGTGGCTGAATCAGTCGTCCCCAAAGTTAGTATTCTGGCACTCGCGCGCCGCGGCGGCACGGTCTATTCATGTTATCTAACGCCGCATCATGTTCATGCTGCTCATGCGGTGACCGGTGCGATCTGTGTGGCTTACAGCGTGTTTATCCAGGGGACTGTTACAACCGCTATCTCCCAGCGGTCGGACATGTGGCCGATCAAGCCTACTATCAGCGACGCTGCGACCATACACATCGAACATCCATCCGGCGCCATCAACGTACGGCTGGATGCCGACGAAGAGGACACCGAATTAAGGGTTCAGCGCGCCGGCATTGTTCTAACGGCGCGCAAAATTATGGATGGAAGGGTGTTCGTACCCGATGGTCTGCGATGGCGGCCAATAGCAATTCAAGCGCACCCAAAGCGAGACACGCTCCAATTAATAAAGTAACAACTTTTTGGCACCTGCCATAGTCTAGACCCGTGTGGGTTGACTATTTGGTCAACCCACCATATACTCCCGCCGTTTCTGGACTCCCTTCTTAGTTATCGTGCCAACTGTAGACTCTGTAGGGACTACCTTACGTTCCCTCCGTCTCAAAGCCAATCTTGGCATTAAGTCTGCAGGGCCGCGGGTAGGTGTGTCCTACAGTTATCTGAGTAAAGTCGAGAACGGGAAAAAAATACCTAGTATTGGCCTGATTTGCGCGCTATGTGATTTGTACGGCGCTGATGCCGACCATGTTATTTCCAAAGCTGGCGCACTTCCGCCCGACGTAAGTGAAATCATTAAAGAACATGGAAAAGCCGCCTATGATCTATTGCGAAGTACATATGCCGAAACCGAATAGTGTAATTTGAATGCCTATAACCGCAAACCAAAAGAGCCTTATTGAGCAGCTAGAGCAGTCGCCTCACATCAACAGCCGCTATGAAAACCTCAATTGCGTCAACATCCGTGGCGGAAACAGACGAGGCGTATTGTCTCTCGTCTTTCAAGGTTATGACCGTATATCGCAAGCATTCGTCGCGATAAAGGTAATGGATCCCGACAAACTCGGTAACGCATATCGAATTCGCGCATTTGAACGTGAACCGACTATATTGGAAACTTTGGAGGGGAGAAATAGGTGCCTGCAGATATTAGATGGTTTACAACACTATAGTTGGGAGGTGAAGCATCCTGGAAGTACTGATCCATTAAAATTTGAGTGTGCTTTCTTCACGATGGAATGGATAGAAGAAGACGCTGATGAGTTTTTTTTGGAGCAACACAATTATAGCCCAATACAAAAGCTTAGAGTCTTTCGACAAATATTGCTTGCGGTCGAAGCAATACATCGTGCTAACGTATTTCATCGTGACATAAAGGTTGACAATATTCGCCTTAAGTCAATCAAGAACGACTTCGCCATGGTCTTGATTGACTTCGGAACCGCAGCTCGCCTTGATGATCCATCACTAACGACTGCGTACCCCGGTCCCGTTGGAGCGCCAGCTTATTCTCCTCCTGAAGCATTTGTTGGATTTTCTGGCGAAAGAAATCTTGGAAAACTCTCAGATAGTTATGCACTAGGCGCACTATTGTTCAACTTGTTTAACTCCCGTGAGTTTCGACATGCCCGAAATAGAGAAACCCCATTTCAACAGCTTCTCTATTCCATTACTCCCTTGATTACTGCCTGCACGTCAGAAGAAGATAAACTTGAGGTTTGGAGCGAGCAAATGCGTCGCTTTCGCAATCTAAGTTATGCTCCTGCTATAGATGGTCCCGGGTCCACGCTTTCACTAGCAGTCTCCGGGTTGATAAAGGATGTATATTCTCAGCTTATTGACTTCGACTTTCTTCAAAGAACATCCGATCTAGCAAGTATTCGCACACGAGTCGACAGTGCTATCAAGCTACTCGCTAATCACAAAAGAGAAAGGATAGAGTTACGTCGTAGGCGTCTCTTGAGGAAGAGGCGACAGGAAAAAATCCGACGAAGAAAGAAGCGTTTGGAAAGGTATGTCAGTAGGAGACGGCTGAAAAGTGCTTGACCACAAATCAAATTTTACATTACAGGAGATCGAAGATCCTCCAAAGAAAATTGCGGTTCACGTTACGGACGATCCGCGTAACGACGTTGTAGTTTTCTTGCCTGACGCGATCGAATTAGCCAACCGCGACAGGGAGAACGTATCTATAGTCGAAAGCGGCTCGATACCTAAGCCGAATTTTTCCAATTTGTCTGAATTTTATCGTAGCGAGTTTGAGAGATTAGCAGAAAAACATGGTCGTTTTGGCTCATCGTACACTTATTTGAATCATTTGGCTCAACTTGGCTATCTTGCAGATGACTTAAAGGCTGCCGAGAAGTACTTGCAAGCGGCGATCAAGGCTAACCCACAATCTGATTTACTTTTGGACCTAGGTGCATTATTCATCGAGCAGAATAGAGACATTGAGGCACGACAAGCTATCTTAAAGTGCGATCTGTCCAAGGAAGTTGAAGCAAATCTTCGATTGGCTCAGCTACACGTTCGAATGGCCCAGTTTCAAAAAGCTGAAATGTTTGTCAATAAGGCATTACTAATTGACGAATCCGACTACGCAGCGCAAATGTTTGCCGGTGCGATACATCTATGGAAGCAGGACTGGGAGCAAGCGGTACGGAGTTTTAGAAACGCGGCGGAAACCAAGGGAAACTCAACAACACTTTACTCCAACCTCGCAGCCGCCTATTGGGGCTTGGGAGAACAGGACAAATGTATTCGCGCATTAAGAAAAGCTATCAATCTGGATCCGTTGAACGAAAATGCGGTTTTGTTCTTTTCGGATGTGATGTTTTTAAAGGACATGCCCGAAAAATGTATTCTCCCGCTAGAAGTCATATTGTCATACAAACAAGGAAATGAAGCACTATGGGCCCGAGTCGCGAGGGCGTATTATGAGGTGGGGACCAAAGATCCTGTAGATCACACAGTGTTAGAGAGAGCTCTAGATGCCCTGTCCGTTCAAGCCAAACTTAGGAATTCTTCTAGCACCATAAACAATATTGGTGTGGTGCAAAATGCATTGGGAAGGCCTTATAGGGCGAAGCGCTATTTCGCAAGGGCATGGGTGGTCGCGCAAGACCTAGAAGAGGATGAAGACATACCGTTTTCCAATTATTTGAGTACGCTAATTGAACTGAAAGAATACCATGAAGCGATGCGCCTAACTGATGAGCACTTGCAGACTCGAGGTCAAAATTTGTTGTCACGAGTTTGTGTTCACCGCGTCGTTTGTATGGAGGCGTTGGGAAAACGTAGCCAAGCAATGCAAGAAGCAGAAAAATTTGTACAATCAAATCTAGTTGACAGTGAGGCTAGCTTGGAGCTGTTGACACATCTCTTCTACTACAAGACATTGGTTGACCAAGATAGAGAGACCTTAATGCGTTTTATTCCTAGAATCGAAAGGATACTTGACTCAAATCTTTCGATTCCGTTCAAATTGCGTTGCCGGGTGATAAATAATTTGGTATTCGCTTTATTGAGATTTGAAGAGTACGATCACGCAACTAGCCATCTGAGTAAGCTAAGTCGTTGGGTCCATGTTGATCCGTATGCAACTGCCACCTTGGGCTTGTACAATTTGTGCAAGGGTAGAATCAGGCGAGCGGAAATTCTTTACCGAGAATCAATGCAGTTGACAAATGACGCAATCACTAAAGAACGAATTCGCCAACGGATGTCTATTGAATTTGGCAGATATTTTCTTCGACAGGGCAACAAGAGGCAAGCCAACAAGCATTTTGTTCGAGCAATCAAGCAAAAAAGAGGATTTGATTACGCCAAAAATGAAGCACGAATGCTATTGTCCAAAGGTCAAGCAACATAAGCGCGGAGCCAACTTCGTCAATATAGACGGAAGCGACTGGAACCGAGCGCGTCACACATGGGATCTGCTTGACGCGAAGGGCAACCAGGGCACGACGGTGAGCGTCGTCATTCCGTGGTTCGTCGACTATCTGCGGGAGCGGCCGGACATGTCGTGGAAGGCCATGGCCTGGTGGATTCACGACCATCTGGACTATTCGGAGATTACGTTCATCCACAATCGCAACCCCCTGTTCGAATACGCCGCTTTCAATATTCGATGGCACGAGACCGAGCGTCGCCGCTGGATCAAGAGTACGGTGCACGGAGTCCTCACGGGGCGCAGAAAGCCCGGCTACGGGTCGCGGGATCATGCCTCGGAATATCCGGGATTTCCGAAGCTGGAACGTTAGGAGGATTCCAACGCGCGCTTGACCGCCTCCGGTTCTCTCGCAATGACTTGAAGAAGAGTCGAAGCCGGGCCACTCACTTGCCGCCTTCCCTGCTCCCATTTCCGGTAGCCGGACAGGCTCATGCCCATAAGCGGGGCCATCTGCGCCTGGGTGAGCTTGATCCGCTCGCGAACTTCACGCGGGGACAAAACCGCGTGAACGGTCGCCGGACCTTTGCCCTTGGCGTGCGCCAACGCTTCTTCCAGGGACTGAATCAGGTCTTCGCCAATAGTGCTCATTGCATTTCCTTGAGTGTTGTCTTCAGCGCGACTTCGAGCCTGTCAGCCTCGCGCGGCTCATGCTCATTGAGCAACTTCCCCGCGTGCTGGGAAATGCCGGAGTCTCGGCGACCGTCTGCATGCGGCAGTATATACCCCATTGGGTCATTCGCAAATCACCGGAGAAGCTCTTGTCTATTTGGATCGCAATCGGTCGGTCGTCATACAAAACGCTGCCGGCGCCGCGCTCAAGCGTCGCCAATATCGTCGCGACCGTTCGATCATCGTGCGGTTCGGAGCGACGGCTTCAAGGGTCGCCATGGACTCGCGATTCAATCTCCTTAACAAGAATAGCTGCGCACACACCACTTGACGTTCAAGTTCGGAGACGGCATATAGATGCTGTCTCGCCTGCCATGTGTAGGACGAGCATTCGAAGCCGCCCAGGTCCGCTTGGGCGGCTTCAGCTATTTTGGGCACCGTCGCCCGCACGCTGGCCTGCTTGACTGTCGGTGGATTGCAGTTCGTTGTGGCGGAGGCGCAATCTCCGGATAGCCTGGGCAAGGTTGTGTTGCACTTTGTCGTGAAGGTTGAGCGGGTGCTCCGGGGTGAACACGTCAAGCGCGGAATGGTAGGCGACGACGGCCTGCTCGTAGCACGCAATGCCGCTTTCGCGCTCGGCCAGCTTCAGAAGCGTGTCGCCAAGAAATGCCTGAGTGAAGCCCCATTGCAGAGGCATATGCTCGCGGGTATAGACTTCCAGCGCCGCGCGGTACGCCGTGACGGCTTTTGCAAGGTTAATCGTCCCGTGCTGGCGTTCGCCTAGCAACTGGAGGGCATCGCCCAGAGTGGTCTGTGTGTTTGCCCAATCGAGCGGTGTGCGCTCGCGCGTGCGCACTTCTAGTGCCGAACGAAAGGCCGTCGCGGCCTGTCCAAGATTTTTCGTTTGGTTCCGCCGTTCGCCCAGGAACGAAAAGGCTAGGCCGAGGTTGTGCTGCGTGGTTGCCCATTTCAGGGGCACACGCTCTCGCGTGCGGATTTCGAGCGCGGCCCGGAAGGCCGCCAGAGCCTCCTCATAGTGCGCCGTTCCGCTCTCCAGTTCGCCAAGAAGTACATGCGCGTTACCGAGATTGTTCTGGATCATCGCCCAGTCGAGCGGCATACGCTCGCGGGTGCGCACTTGCAATGCCGCCCGGAAGGCCGTGATGGCATCAAGGATGGATTCCCGGTCGCCCTCCCGCTGCCCCAGAGATTGAAGTGCGGAGCCGAGATTGTTCTGTGACGTGGCCCAAGGAAGGGGCGCACGCTTGCGGTCGCGGAGTTCGAGCGCTGCGCGGTGAGCCGTCACGGCCTGCCTGAGGTGCTTTGTCCCTCCCTCGCGCTCGGCCAGTGCCGATAGCGCAACGCCGAGATTGTTCAGGGTCATTGACCGGTCGATAGGCATGCGGTCTGGAGCGAAGACTTCAAGGGCCGCCCGGTGAGCCGCCACTGCCTGTTTTAGATGGGTTGTTCCGGTCACACGCTCGCCAATTGTGGAAAGGACGGTGCCGAGATTGCTCAGGGTCGTTGCCCAGAGGAGTGGATCTTTCTCGCGAGTCTGGATTTCGAGCGCCGCGTGGAACGCGTCCCGGGCCTGCTCGAGCTTCTCCGTGCCGGCCTCTCGCTCACCCAAGGTGGTTAGGGCGACTCCGAGTGAGCCATGAAGCGCCGCACAAACTTCCGGCTTCTCGCTTGGCCGAACCCTGAGCAGAGCGCGGATCTTTTGGGCGCTGGCGTGCAGACCCTGTTCGATCAGCTCGGCACGCGAGCGGCTATCCGCGAGCGGCGCGACCGCAATGAGCACCATGGCGCGAAGCTGGGCGCGGAGATCTTCATGAAAATCCGGGCCAAGGGACACCTCCTGCAAGGTGTAATGCTGGGCGTCTCCGCGTTCGAGCGTGTCGTCGCCTTCGCAAGGAACGAACCAGAGGCTGAGCACTTCCCCGGACTTCTTCACGAGACCCGTAATCGCAATGTCGGCGTCCCAGCGGTTCAGAACAGCGCGGGCGCTCTTGAGCATGACGGGACGCCAGTCATCGGCAGCGCCGGGAGCTTTCACGATGCTGGACGAACGGTGCAACTTGACGCCCGGGACGCCATGAAACGCGCGTTCGACGGTGTCCGTATCCCGCCCGCCATAGTCGTTTGCCAGCCAGCAAAGGACGAGGCGAAAGCGGTCATCGTCGTGTTTGCGTCTTGGGGCCGCGATGTTCTTGAGTAAGAGCCATGCCCGTGCTGGAGACGGAATCAAGGGATTGAGAAAACCCTTTAGCCAAGTGCCGGCCAGCGCCGCCAAGGCACTCAAGACGATTCCGAGGAGCCACTCCATTTGGGTAGGTTTTTGTCAATCCCTAGTCAGCGTTGACGGATTATTGGGCTGTGAGCCCGTCCTAGACGAAGGGGTCTAGAATCAGGAGGTTATCCGGCTTGTCTGGTGTGCTTCAAGTCAAATTGATGCGACGGTACCGCAGCCGGCATTCTCGAATCGTGCGAGCGCACCATGTACTCCGTGAACGCTTCGGCCTGCCTGGCAAAGCTTGTGACTCGGGGATAGTCGAGACGCTGGGTAAGCGGGCAATTTGAGCCGTCATTGTCCGTCGCCTGATTATGGGGTTTCCTTCGATGTTTTCATGACGAAGGAGGCTGGGAGGATGAGCGAGGGCAAACGGATGACGGTGCGCCGCTCGGCGGAGGAGTGGCGGACGATCGTGTCGCGGTTCGAGCGTAGCGGCCAGACGCGCAAGCAGTTTTGCACGGCGGAGGACTTGGCGCCGAGCACGTTTTCGTTGTGGCGGCGCAAGCTGCGGCGCTCCGAAGCGGGCAGCGGGGCGAACGGCGCGGGACGGTTCGTGGAGTTGGCCGATTCGCCGACGGCATTGCCGGCGTGGGAGGCGGAGCTGGACCTGGGCGAGGGGGTGGTATTGCGGTTGCGTCGCCCGCCGCGGTGTTGAACCTCGGCGGGGATTGCCGCATCTGGCTGTACACGCCGCCGTGCGACATGCGCCGTTCCTTCGACGGGCTCTCGGCGCTGGTGCGCCACGAGCTGGGACGCGATCCCACGAACGGGCAGTGGTACGTGTTCGTGAACCGCCGGCGCACGATGCTGAAGGTGCTGGCGTTCGATGCCGGCGGGTACTGGATCTGGGCCAAGCGCCTGGAGCAAGGGCGGTTCGCGGCGTTGGGCGCACGGGGCGGCGGGTCCCTGGCGTTGACTCGCACCGCGCTGCTGGCGCTGCTGGAGGGGACGGACATCGTGGTCCGGCGCCAGCGCAAGCGTTACCGGATGGCGGCGTGACGGGCGTGGAGCGGGTATAATCGGCGCTTCAACGGCGGCGAGTGCGAACCCCTTGTCCCACGCCCGGATCGAGGTTCTTCAACAAGAGAACGCGCGATTGAACGCGACCGTCGCCGACCTCACCGGCCAACTGGCCTCGGTCAAGCGTCAACTGGAGTGGTTCCAGCGCCAGTTGTTCGGGCCGAAGTCCGAGAAGCGGCTCGAGTTCGACGAGGCGGAGCAGGCGAGCCTGTTCGCGGCGCTGGGCATCGAGGCGACACCGGCCGGGGAGGCGCCCACGCAAGAGATCCGCTACCGGCGCCGGAAGAAGCGCCGCGACGGGGCGGTCAACGAGCACGGGTTGCGGTTCGACGAGACGGTGCCGGTGGAGACGATCCATGTGACGGACCCCGCCATCGAGGCGATTCCGGAGTCCGAGCGGGAGTTCGTGGGGGAGAAGGTCACGCACCGGCTGGCCCAGGAGCCGGGCAGCTACAAGGTGCTGAGGTACGTGCGCCAGGTCGTCAAGCGCCGGGACACCGGGCAGGTGTTGACGCCGGCGGCGCCGCCGAACGTGCTGGGGCGCGCGGCGGTGGACGTGAGCTTCCTGGCCGGGCTGCTGGTGGACAAGTTTCGATATCACCTGCCGCTGTACCGCCAGCACCGGCGCCTGGCCGACAGCGGGATCGCGGTGAGCCGGCGCAGTCTGACGAACTGGGCCGGACGGGCCATCGACCTGTTGGGGCCGCTGGTCTCGGCGCAATCCGCGCACATTTTGAGCGGCGCGGTCGTGGCCATGGACGAGACCTCGATCAAGGCCGGGCGCAGCGGGCCGGGCAAGATGCGCGCGGCGTACTTCTGGCCGGTGTACGGGCAGGACGACGAGTTGGTGTTTCACTACGCGCCGAGCCGCGCGCACAAGCACGTGGAGAGGTTCCTCGGGGATTTCTCGGGCACACTGTTGAGCGACGGGTACGGTGCGTACGAGGCGTTCGCGAAGCGCCGCGGCCTCGCGCATGCGCAGTGCTGGAGTCATTGCCGGCGTAATTTCGTGGATGCCAAGCAGAGCGATCCCGAGGGCGTGGCCGCGGCGTTGTCGCTCATCGGCGCGCTGTACCGGCACGAGAAGAAGATACGCAAGAAGAAGCTCGACGGCCCGGCGAAGCTGGCCTGGCGGCGCGAGCGCAGCGCCGCGGCGGTGGACGCGTTTTTCGACTGGTGCAAACAACAACGCCAGCGGGTGGACCTGCTGCCGAGCCACCCGTTCGGTCAGGCGCTGGCCTACGCGGCGGAACGCGAGGCCGGGCTGCGGGTGTTTCTGGAGGACCCCGGGGTCGCCATCGACACGAACCACCTTGAGCGGGGCCTGCGCCCGATCCCGATGGGCCGGCGCAACTGGCTGTTCGCCTGGACGGAACTGGGCGCGCGCCGCGTCGGGGCGATCCAGAGCTTGCTCGCGACCTGCCAGCTGCAGGGCGTGAACCCCTACATCTACCTGGTCGACGTGTTGCAGCGGATCGACCGGCATCCGGCCAAGCGCGCCGTCGAACTGACCCCAAGGGTGTGGAAGACGCTTTTCGCCGACAATCCGCTACGGTCCGACCTGGACCGCGCCCGCGATCCCCCACTTCACTAGGCCGCGAAAGTCCAGAACGGTCCAGTTTGCCCGCTTACGAGACGCTGGGGGCAACGGGGAGGCGTACTTTCGTCGTGCTAATGCTCATAGTAAGTGCTTGCGCAGGGCGCGCTTACGGAGCAACGAACAGCGTTCCAGTTTAAACGTCCCGTTTACAGAAGAATGCAGGGGCGGGCACGGCGATGGCCGAACTCCATACCCTGCGGGATTTGCTCGCAGCGTGTTTGGAGCTTGGAAACAAAGAGTATCTCAGAAAGCCAGCGCGTATATGAAACGGGTAATAGTGGCGACAAGGGCGCACGCATCTGCATGCAAATCGGAATCTATCCGGTTGCGCTGGCTCTCCAACCTACCCCCCCTGACGGATGCATTCGAGCCGTCCCGCCCGCCAGCTCCACCGATCATGTGCCGACGGTTTACCCAGTGGATTTCATGGCGGGAGGCGGATCGCTTCCAAAGCGTGACCGGGCCAGCCTTGAACCTGCACCCGCGCCCTACGCCGCCTGATTCCCGCCGACGGGTTCTACGATTGGGCACGGTGGGGCACCGTCCGACAACCGTACCCAATAGGCCGCAAAGAAGGCTCGATGATCACCATCGCCAGCCTCTCGGAGCTGTGGCGCGTTTCGGATGGAATCACGCAGCCGTGTAAGCTTGCAGGTATAGTGTCGGACGACACCGTCGAGACTTGCACGATACTGACGACAACGGTAAACGAAACTGTGGTGCCCATCCACGGCCGGGTGCTACGCAACGCTATTCTGCTCGGCAAGTTATTGCGGTTGATCCCGCTACGGCACTGTTACACTTTTCTATCTCCCCCAAGAAACAAATCAGCGCGTATACCGACTTGGTTGAACACCAGAAGATAGTGCATAATACGAATCATGGCCCGCTCAAGAGTTACGAATGATTTCTGAAGCCTTTGATGAACAACTGACCTCCATCATTAATGAATATGATTTAGCTCTTTCAGAGTCACGCCATAGTGATGCGTCCGACATCCTTACGCGTACGCAAGTTTGGGATTTGAGAACACGGTGTGTAGCAGTAATTGAACGTGCTACTGGGCCAAATTCCGCATATCGAAAAAGTATAGCATCGATCAATGCACGTAAAGATCACGATTGGAATTGTTTGGGCAATGAAATTGGAGTAGCCAGAGCACTTCTTTCCGACATTCGAAACTGCTACCTCACTTCGCTTGAAGAGATCGCACATGGTGACATATTTGGAGACTATTTGGAAATGGCCGATCATCTTCAAGAAAAAGGCTATAAGGACGCAGCCGCTGTTCTAGCAGGTGGTACATTGGAAATACATTTGAGAAATTTAGGAAAAAAGGGGGGAGTGCCGATAACAACAAATGGGAGGGCGAAAAAGTCCGAGCAAATTAATTCCGAGTTGGCGAAGAAAGGTATATATAAACCATTGGATCAAAAAAATGTAACTGCGTGGCTGGCTCTTAGAAATAAAGCTGCACATGGAAAGTACCATGACTATACTGGGAACCAAGTACAATTACTGATTTCTAGTATCAGACACTTCATTAGCCGATACCCCGCTTAGAAATACAAGACGCGATTGCGTATTTTTTTGTTCATTACATTTGGCGAGATAGTTGAAAATGTCCAGTAGTCTGCCTACTCGTCCAGTAATTTCCCCTTAACTCTCCTCTCGCACCCTCTGGGAACTTCAAGATCGCAGCTCCAAAATAGGGTGAACTTGGGCTTGCTCCAATTGATCTGGGGGTCACCGCGAAGATGTAGTAGAGGAGCGGCGCTCCGGATTCTGGATCTCTTTTGGGCTTCGCTATCAGAGTTTGCGAATCAGAACTGCATGATGCCACCTCCATGCTTACCCGCACAAAATTTTGCCTAATTTTCGCTCTTGCATCGACGTCACCGTCTTCTTGCAGACCCTGCCAATAAATCTTGACGTTCCATTCTCCTTCGATATCAGGAAACAGCAGATCATTCAAAGCCGGAAACCATCGCCACAAGCGTCTCCATCCAAAGCAAAGCCACACCATAAGCGCTAGTTGAAGCACGCTGGCACCTGAAATTGCAATTGAAACATTAGTCCAAGCTGACCACGAAGCATCACCAAATTGCAGAGCGATTGCAACACACATTGCAATACACACCGCATAAGCTACCGCAACACAACTGACAATGGTAGCAATCGGAAGCAACCCAATCATGGTAAACCTTCAAAATATAGTTCCGCACCAGCTTCAAAAATGGCGATTCCGAACCCTCTGCTTACAATACCAGTTAGTTGCACGCTTGGAATCGCAGACCCCAATAATGCCGCGATGTATCGACCGCCGATAATCTTGCTTCGGTCGACAATTACATTATCAACAATCGGTGGTGAGAAATACTGCGATACCTGACTTAATTTCCATTCCGAAGACACTATATGAAATCCGTCATGATATTCGCTATTGGGATTCGATATTGCGACTAGTGAAGTAACCAAATCGCATTCACTTGGCAGACTGCTCAAGGGACGAAGTGGCAAAATCGGGAGCGTCTCCGGTGTATCGCAAATCAACAATCCCAAGCCAGAGAAGTTGTTCTCTGCGGCTGCTTGCACCTGCCACAGCACACTGCGAAATTCTTGGATCACGTTCATATTTTCGCAATATCACGCAGGTTCGATCTCACCATTACGGCTTAATCTCCTTGCAACAATCGTCGGTATTGATCCACTTGACTGCAGAGTCTTCAGTTGATTTATGTCTGACCCATCAAAAATCAAGGCCTCCAATGATGCCTCGGTCCGTGCACTCAAAACCGCCTCGAGACCTTACGCAAAATTTGTCACCTCGACGATGAAGTTCAAGCTGTTGAGACCGAAAGATACTCATTCCGCTACCCTCATTTCGTCCTGAAGGTGCTTAAGTGCCTCCAGAATTTTCGATTCGAGGAGGCGATCACGGCTCGTTTTGATCGTACCAAGACCTGCTTCCAGTCGGTCACACAAGGTCATAAGTTCATTAACTTTGGCGACGATGCGGTGCTGCTCGGTGGGAGGTGGTATACAAATGGCCTTTCTGTAGGCGTCTGCACGGCTTAAACCAGGCTTAACACCCTTACCGAGCTCGCTTAGATTAAGTGCTGTAAGAGATATAAACAAAAAATCGAGATCGAAATAACTTGGTACTTCCACGAAGTAAGCGACATCAGTCGTCCACGACGGTCCGTTACACTTATTAAGTGCACCAGCGGATCCCTTGCGCCCGACGATGACGGATGGTTGTACGGTCAGCGGCTCCGTGGTGTAGCCTACAATGCCGTTAGACCCGTAGACTGGCACAGGACCGTCTACTGTACGGTCACTTGCCTTCAACGCTTTGCCATAACGAAAGTCGAGAATGGATCCTACCCTCGATCTGCACCAATTTCCTGGAATATCCCTAAGCTCATTTGCGTCAAGTTCCCCTAAGTGCTTTAGCGGCTTCACGCCTTCAGACTTACCGTCCCCAGCCCGATCTAACACTGAAGATGCTGGTTCGTCCGACGAATCCTGTTCCACCAGCTTGCCTTGCACAGCGAGGGCAAGAATAGTCTGGCGTAGACGTTTGACTTGATCCGACCGAGCTGTCAGTGCAGGAAGGACATCGACTGCGAAACGCGCGTGGGATCGAAAAGTCACATCATCCACATCGGATACGCGGAGGCGAGTATAGCTAGCTTCGGTCACCTGATCGCGAATGTCCTCGCGCACGACGCGCATTTCCTCCAGCCTGTCGCAGAGCACCATAAGTTCGTTGACTTTAGCTACAATGTTTTTCTGCTCGGCAATAGGAGGAACAGCAATACTCATTCTTAACAGAATCGACTGGTTCAAATTTCGCATAGTTGTGCCGACAGCAGACCGTGCGAGATATTTCCGAACATAAGGCGAGCCGATCAGCATAGCCAAGTACTTGGGACAAATATTTTCAGGCAGCCTGAGAATCAAACTTCCTGTTCCGCAGAGCCAACCATCTTGGTGTTCTGACACCACCGCACAACGACCCATTTCGCCACGGCGGCCCATCACAATATCGCCTGCTTGGAGTTTGAACCTCGAAAGTCTTTCGAGCGTGTTTTCCCCAACCGCCATCTTCTTGATCGGAATGATTTTCCCATCTTGAATTGATGCGGGATTGATTACGGGTGTTCCGCCTATCTCATAGTCTCTCTGATGGAGAGAACTACCGAAAGGACCGGTTTGTAATTCAATCAGAACATCTGAGAATCTTGCTACAGACCAACCACTTGGGAGATCAAAGCCCAAGTCGTCGAATAGCCCTGAATCAGTCAAGTTTCGCCTTCTGAGGTTTCCCGCCTTTATTAATCGTGCTTTCTCCGACGCAATCCGCTTTAGCAGCTCTGAAGACGGCTCGTCCTCCGGGTCTTGCTTAACCAGCTTCCCTCGCACCGCGAGGTCCAGCACAAAGTGACGAAGGCGGGGAATGGCATCGGGCGCATCGGCCATCCGGTCGAAATTCGTGAGAAGGCGTTGGGCGTTCATTCCTCCAACGGCCCGAGTTCGGTGAGCAGCATCTGTACAATCCGCCGCAGATGGGGCAGATGGTTTTGAGCGTAGTCCCAGACGAGTTCCGGTACCACATGCGCGTAGCCGTGGGCCAGTACGTTGCGGAAGTCGACAATCTTGCGCGATTCGGGAATTCTCTCGGCCAGATCGGGGGAGCTCTTCAGCAAGCCGTTCACCGCCTCGCCAATGATCCCGAATTTACGCTCAACCGCAGCCTGGGTCAGTGCATCGGCAATGTAGGCTGATGTGTCCATGCCCTCGGTGAAGGATTCGATATAGGCGCTTGCTCGATCAATATCCGCCAACAGGACGCGAGGATCAGCTTGCATAGACAAGCTCGCGCGATTTGTCGATAGCAACTCGCAGATACGGATTTCGGATCGCTCGAGTCTCTACCAGATCGACTGGGAGTCCCAGCGCATCCCTCAATTCCTCGATGAGACCAAAATACTGATCGAAGGGCGGCTGGTTGCTGTCAGGATCGAACTCGACAAGGAAGTCCGCGTCGCTAGTGTCGGGGTTGAAATCCGTGCCGCGCGCGGCCGACCCGAACACTTCGAGACGCACAACATCGTAGCGTCGGCAGAGTTCCGCCAATTGCTCTCTCTTGTCGGCGATTGCGGGATGCATGTCCAACTCTCCTGCGACGGCGGCAAACGCTGCCCGATCCGGGGGTTATCGTAACAGTGCCTGCGCGAGCATGTTCTTTAATTGCTCTCGAACTGTCGCGACCTCCGCCTCGGCGGCGGTCAGTTCCTTCAGCAGCGATTCGGGGTCGCCGTAGTCCTCCTCGCCCGTATGGGGGTTCTTGACATCGAGGTTGTAGCCACGCGCCTTGATCTCATCGGCGTCGACCTTCCAGGCGCGCTCACCTTCCTCGCGCCCGGCGCGCGCCGCACCACCCCACCAAGCCACGCAATCGTCCAGATGCTCCAGCCGAATCGGCCGAGTCATCGAATAAGCCTTCTGCCCCTCCGGCACCAGATGCTCCCAATACCACACATCCCTCGTCGGTTCGCCCTTCTCGAAAAACAGCAAGTTCGTTCCAATGGAGGCATAGGGCCGAAAAACTGAGTTCGGCAGGCGCACGATGGTGTGCAGGTTGCATTCCTCCATCAGGTGTTCTTTGAGCCTGGTCTTGATGCCCTCGCCGAACAGCGAGCCGTCGGGCAGGACCACAGCGGCCCGGCCGCCCGGCTTGAGAAGCCGGATGATCAGGGCAAGGAACAGGTCCGCCGTCTCACGTGTCCGGAAATGCTTCGGGAAATTGGACTCGATGCCGTCTTCTTCCTTTCCGCCGAAGGGCGGATTGGTCAGCACGATATCCACGCGCTCGTTCTGGCCCCAGGAGATGTAGGGGCGTGCGAGCGTATTGTCGTGACGAAGGAAAGACGGGTCCTCGATGCCGTGCAGCAGCATGTTCGTGACGGCGAGCATGTGGGGAAGCGGCTTCTTCTCCACCGCGCGGAGCGATGCCTGCATCCTGGCGTCGTCTTCGGGCCGCTTCACGTAACGATCGCGCATGTGCCGGATGGCGCAGGTGAGGAAGCCTCCAGTGCCGCATGCCGGGTCGAACAACGTCTCGCCGGGTTTCGGGTCGATCATCTGCGCCATGAAGGAGGTCACGGCGCGCGGCGTGTAGTACTCGCCCGCGTTGCCGGCCGACTGCAGGTCATTCAGGATTTGCTCGTAGATATCGCCGAAGTGCTGGCGCTCGGCCAGGTCGTTGAAGTCGATGCCGTTGATCTTGTTGACCACCTGCCGCACGAGTTGGCCGGACTTCATGTAGTTGTGGGCATCCTCGAACACGTCGCGCACGACGTTGGCGCGGGGGCCGCTGCCGGGCGGAAGCTCCTTGAGATTCGGGAAGAGATCGCCGTTGACGAAGGCGAGAAGTTCCTCGCCGGTGATTCCTTCCGGGTCGGCGGCCCAGTCACGCCATTGCAGGCGCCCGGGAATCGGCGAGCGATAGTCGTCGCTGAACGCTTCCAGTTCCTGGTCCTGATCGTCGATGATCTTGAGGAAGAACATCCAGCAGAGCTGACTGATGCGCTGGGCGTCCCCATCGACGCCTACATCCTGGCGCATGATGTCCTGAATGGATTTGACGAGGTTGCTGACGGCCATGCTCAGGCGGTTTCCCTGTAGAGAGCGGATTGTAGGTCGTGGACGGCCCGTTCGAAACCGCTTCTGCCGCCGAATGCCCGGAGGAGTTCGAGCGGCGTGCCGAGGCTGTCGATGGGCGGGATTCTGAGTACGTTGGCGTCGTCGAGGTTGAGCACGCACTCGTCGGCGTACTTGTCGAGCAGCGCATCGAGCACGGCGCGGGCCTGCTCTCCGTACTTCGTGAACACGTCGCGTTTCTTGACGTTGTTTGCCCGCTCGCGGCGAGTCAGCGGTTTGGCGTCGAACGCGACGTGGCAGACGAGATCGAAGGGATCGAGGTCTTTGCCCAACTCGTCGACCAGCACGTCCATGCTCAGGCCCTCGGCAGCCAATTCCTCGATGATCGCCTGCTTGCGCTCGGCGGCGTTCCAGCGTTTCAGAAAGTCGTCGAGGCTCGCGAAGCGCTTGCGCAGGGCTTTCCTGGTGAAGTCGCGTAATGATTCGGTAACCAGCTTGCCGTGTTCGTCGAGGTATTCCACCCGCTCGGCAACGATGGCTGCGGCGATGCCGTCGACGTAGACCTTCTTTTGCGGACCGTTCCGGGGTGGCAGCGGAAGGTCGGGATCGTCGACGATTTCTTCGTCGTCGTCAGGGCGGTCGGGAAGCGTGTCGCCGTCGTCATCGACGGGCGGTACCTCGGGCGGGTCGACGGGATCATCGTCGCCGGGTTCGTAGATCTGCACGGGTTCGCCGTCGAACTCCGGATCGGCGAAATGGCCGGTCGCCCCCCGGAAGTCGATCAGCGTGAAATAGAACTTGCGTGAGTCCTCGTGCACGCGCGTGCCGCGGCCGACGATCTGCTTGAACTCGGTCATCGAACCGACTGCCCGGTCGAGCACGATCAGCCGGCAGGTCTGCACGTCGACGCCGGTGGAAAGAAGGCGTGACGTGGTGACGAGCACGGGGTATGGCGATTCCGGGTCGATGAAGTTTCCGAGTTCGTTCTGACCCACGTTATCGCTGCCGGTGATGCGCATGACGTAGCGGTTGTTGCCGTCCACGAGATCGGCGTTCTCATTGACCAGCGCCTGACGCATGCGTGCGGCGTGTTCCTGGTCGACGCAGAAGACGATCGCCTTCTGGAAGCGGTCGCCGCTCTCCTTCAGGAACTGCGAGACCTTCTGCGCCACCACTTTCGTGCGCCCGTCGATGACGAGCGTGCGGTCGAAATCCTTGACGTTGTAGATGCGGTCCTCGACCTCCTCGCCCTCGCGGTCGAGCTGACCAATTTCCGGCCGGTAGCCCTCCACGTCTCGGTCGATGTGGACCTTGACCACCTTGTAGGGCGCGAGGAAGCCGTCGCGGATGCCCTGCTTCAGCGAGTAGGAGTAAACCGGCTCACCGAAATAGGCGATGTTGGACACGTACTTCGTCTCTTTCGGTGTCGCGGTCAGGCCGATCTGGGTGGCCGAGGAGAAGTACTCCAGTATTTCGCGCCATGCCGAATCTTCGGCGGCACTGCCCCGGTGACATTCATCGATCACGATCAGATCGAAGAAGCCGGGCGAAAACTGCCGGTAGATTTTCTGGTGTTCCTGCGGCCCGGTGATCGCCTGGTAGAGTCCGAGATAGACCTCAAAGGCCGTGTCGACGCGGCGCCTCCTGTCGATGGCCCGCGTCATGTCAATCTCGCTGCCATCGTCCCGCTCGATGGTCCCGGCATGAGTCGACAGCTTGGCCATCGCCCCGCCGAAGGGGCGGAAATCGTTCACCATAGTTTGGTCGACCAGCACGTTGCGGTCGGCGAGGAAGAGGATGCGCTTCTTGCGCCCCGCCTTCCACAAACGCCAGATGATTTGGAATGCGGTGTAGGTCTTGCCCGTGCCGGTGGCCATTACGAGCAGGATGCGGTCTTGTCCCTTGGCGATTGCCTCAATGGTGGCGTTGATGGCGTTGACCTGGTAGTAGCGCGGTTTCTTGCCGCTGCCGTCGTCGTGGTAGTGCTGGAGGACGATCTCTTCGGCTACGGGGTCGAGGCCCTTCCAGGTTCGGTAGCGGGACCATAGTTCGGTGGGTGAGGGAAATTGGTCCAGGGAGAGGTCTCGCTCGCGCGGCGTGCTCGCGCCGGTTCGGTCGTGGAATACGAAACCGTCGCCGTTGGAGGAGAACACGAAGGGAATGTTTAGCGCCTCGGCATAGTCGAGCGCTTGTTGCATGCCATCGCCGACGCTGTGGTTGTTGTCCTTGGCTTCGATTACCGCGAGGGGAATGTTGGGCTTGTAGTAGAGGATGTAGTCGGCGCGTTTGGCCTTGCCGCGCGTGACCAGCTTGCCGCGGACGATGATGCGGCCCTTGGTGAAGTAGACCTCCTCGCGGATCTGGTGCATCTCGTCCCATCCCGCGCGGCGGAGGGCGGGGGTGATGAATTTGGTGCAGATATCGCGTTCTGAGAGGGTGCGTTTGTCCATGGTGGTTGGGGGGCTTCCTGTCCCTGGGAGCTCATTCTCGCTGGTCCCTCTTGGGACGCAGTTCAGGCGCCTACCCTAATCTTCCCGTTTGTGCCAGCGCCAGTTTTGGTCAATTTGGCTGGAAAGGCAACAGATGAGCCCTCTCGGTACGTATCAGGACCGATCCAATTCCCAACGCCACAATGCCGATGTCGGCAGTTATCGCGCTCCTGCGTCCCACCTGCGGACCGCCACAGGCGCTCAGGGCGTGCGTCGACCAGTTTTGGAACCATTGGCAGTCGTCTCGCGCTCGTATCGCCTTCGGGTCCTTAGGCGGCGTCAGGACCGATCTTGGACCGGGGGGCGGTGAAACACCATTAACGCTTGAGAGCTCAGTTGTGTTACTTTCTCGCCCGGCTTTTCTCTGGTATTGGCATTCGCGCCCTGCAGCATGCCGGGGAACATTGAATTTCTTCTTGATTTGCCCCGAAATAGCAACCAGCGAGTGGGCGAAACTAGAGCTTTGACTAAATTTAGAGTGGTTAGCTTAGTCAATTGAAACATATATGCTAAGCTGTGAACTAACATCCCGATTATGCTAGTGCTGCGTCAACCTCATAGTGTCGTATCAGCGCGTTCACAAGCGCCCGGATGCGCGGCGCCGGCTCGCCGACGTATTGGGCATACGTCAAGAGACGGCAACAAAGCAGATGGGCGCTTGTGGACGCGCCCTCCGGGTGGCCGCAGGCCCGCCCCTGGCGGTGTTGCGCCCCTTGACCATGGGCCCACCATGGCCCGCGGGCCGCGCCTTGCCAGGAGCGGGCCTGCGGCCACTGATACGACATTATGAGGTTGACGCAGCACTAGTAGTGTACCTTCAATTCTATATGATGCCTCCCATTCGAGGCGGCTTCTAGTTGTGTGAGACCTCTAGATACCCACATTAGAGACCAATTGACCCGGAAATTGGTCGAAATTGGCAATAAGCTCAACGCTGAGGTTGTCACTATCGTAAGTCCAATTATACCGGGCTTGGAGTTTCGACTTCGTACTGCTATCGAAAATTTACCTCACGACTCTACGTCCGTAGTTGTTATCCTCGATACGCCGGGTGGGGTAGTCGAAGTTGTGGAGAGAATGGTAACTGCACTTCGATCTGTCTATGAAGATATGACTGTAATCGTCCCTGATCGCGCAATGTCCGCCGGAACGATCTTGGCACTAAGCGCAGATCGAATTATGATGGATCATTTATCTTGTCTAGGCCCTATTGATCCTCAAATTGAAAGAGACGGAAAGTTAGTTCCTGCGTTGTCATATCTCAATCAGTTTGAGCGACTTAATGCGAAAGCTGCAAATGGGGCGCTAACTACTGCAGAATATGCGCTGCTGAATAAACTGGATTTGGGTGAATTGTATCAGTTCGAACAAGCGAGAGAACTCTCAATAGATCTACTCATTAGATGGCTAACACAATACAAGTTCAAGAATTGGACACGAACAGAAACACAACAATTGGATGTAACGGAAGAAATGAAAGCAGATCGCGCTCGGGAAATTGCTGCGTTGCTTAATGATCCCGAAAAGTGGCATTCTCACGGACGCGCGATTGACATGGAAACATTGAGGGGAGATGAGGTAAAGTTGAAAATAGATAGTTTTGAGGATGATGCCGATTTGTACCACCTAATTCGAGCATATTTTGAGTTATTGCGGGACTATATGAATCGTGAGGAACACATATCGTTTGTCCACACAAAGGAGTATTTCTAGCATGGAGACAAAACGGGAAATATCACCGCTGGACCGGAAGAAAATTATCAACCAAAATAGGAATATCAATGAAGATACTGTTTCCGCTCACGAGAAATTGGAACGAGACCTAAGGAAACTTGGCGTAGAAATCAAGCCTACCTTTAACATCGAGCCACCATTGGGCTGGAATCGGACTGGTTGCTACAGCCAGAATGATTGAGCGGTATTGTGTGAATAAAAACGATCCCGTTACTCGGAAATCCCGCGGTTCGGACTCGCGTATCTGCTTGCTTGGCTATAGATATCGCCAACTTACCCTGTCAATCAGGAATCTCTTTTCGCGATGGGTGTGGCTATCCGCTCCTTGCATGCTACGCAACCCTATTGAATCGATCATGGATGAGCGCGTGCCTCATGCGTTTCCCGATAGCATCGCCTGTAATCGTGGATAAAGGTCACTAACCAGTAGATTCAGCTTCCCCCGCATCCACCGCACCGACTCTTGGAAGTCCGGCGAGCTATCGGTAGCGCCGAACGGTAGCCCGTCGCGGCGCCGATACCCGATCCTAGGTCTGCCATTGCTGTTCTTCCATGTCTGGAGGTCGTCGCCCAATGTCTGGCGCAATTCGTCCAGCGTCGCCTCGATCAACTCGTAAACCCGTACCGCCTGTGGAATGTCCTTTCGACACGTCAAGTAGCAACCGACGTGCGGGGAGCCGCGATACAGGTATCCGACGAACGACAGGCCCCAGTCGCCGAACCCCGAGTTCCTCACCTTGACATACAGCGCCGATTCCTTTGTGACATCGGGAATATCGACCGTGACGTCCGAGAAGGCAAAATCATCCAGAACGGCAGTCCAGAAACGAAGGTTCTCCCGTTGAAGGTCCGAAAGCACGTCTTCTCGTTCGGCGTCATCCGGGAGAATTTCGAGGCTTTCTCCGGCCTCGAAGACTACGCGACGTACGATCTCGGTACGGCACAGGACGCGCGGCTGGACAATGACGTGGTCGTCCCTATCGCGATACAGCGCCGCTTTCACCAGCGCGAGGTTGAAATGCAAACCGCTGTGCTTCTGAACGAAATCGACGATGTTCTCGACACCCTCACGAATGCCGTCGCCGATGATCAGCAAGAGGAACTCGCCTCGCCGAAGATGTCGAGTGACGTTGTCCACGAACACGCCCTCGTCAACGACCGGATCGGTCGCGCGAACCAGATCAAAAAGCACGTTGCCGGGCCGCTTCAGTGACTTGGACACCTCGCGCTGCAGATCCTCGTAATCCCAGGAGGCAATCTCCTTTGCGTAGTCGAGAATTTGGCCGATGACTTCCCTTCGCGCCTGCGGATTGCGCCAAAGCTTGAATTCGGCCAGCGTCAGGCGACCGAGGGCGTTGACGTAGAGAGCGTCCACGTAGCCCGCCGGCGTGGATAGCTCCCGGCAGACGGGAACGGCATTGTCGTAGGCCGCATCGATGGTGGCGATCGGGAGCGTCTGGGGGTAGCGGAATAGCAAGTCCTGAAGTGTCGACTCGTCGATGCCGCCTTGGGCGGAAGGGGTTCCCAGGGGGATGCGCGTCAGGGTCTCTTCATGGGTATCGCCCGTGAGATTCAGACGGATCAGGTCGCCATGGGCTTCATTTGCTGTGGACATAGTCGATGGCGAACTTCGCCGGGCCGCTGGAAGCGGAGAGAATGATGGCTCAGCAACCACCGCAACGCCACCTCCCGATCCTTAGTTAGCTCCCGCCCCTGGTCTGTCTCATTTGATCGAGGAGCTCCTCAAGGGACTCTTCCAAGCGTCCCGCTAGTTGCCTCGCTACTTCCTGGTCGCCCCGTGCCGTCGCCGTAGAGAACTTAAGCAGGTCCTTTCGCGCACGTTTCACGGCTTGTGTATCTGGCTTGTTCATTTGTTCGATGAGCATCTGAAGGGATTCTTCCAAGTGTCCCGCTAATTGCCTCGCTGTTTTCAGGTCGCCCCGTTCCGTCGCCCCAGAGAGCTTAAGCAGGTCCTTACGCACCCGTTCCTCGGCTTGTGTATCTGGTTTGTTCATTTGCACCTTCCTCAATGTCTAGCGTCAGGTTCGTCTGGCATGCGAGTCCGCGTTCCGTGCGCTGTTCGTAGTCCTACTCGATCCTCTCGGCGACGCTCTTGCGCTCCTCGAGCATCGTCTGGATATCCGTCTCCCGAACCTTCGGTCGTTCATGAATCAGCGCATCCTTCAGCGCCTCGTCGGATGCGCGTGTGATCTCCGCATAGCTCAATCCGGCCGCCAGTTCGGCCAAGCGCTGCCACTGGACCCCCGCTGTAACCGAACTCGAGAGACGAGCCTCAAGAAGGCAGACGATTTGCGACTTCTCCGGAAGTTCGTAGTGCAGGACATCGTCGAAGCGCCGGAACAGCGCCGAATCGAGAATCGCCGGGTGGTTCGTGGCCGCAACGACAAGGCTGTGGGAACGGTCCTGCTCGATCATCTGCAGGAAGCTGTTCAGAACGCGGCGAATCTCCCCCACGTCATTGGCGATCCCACGTTGGGAACCGATGGCGTCGAACTCGTCGAAGAAGTAAACGCCACGGGTCCGGCTGGTGGCGTCGAAAACCTGCCGCAGTTTGGCGGCGGTCTCCCCCATGTACTTGGTGATGAGCCCGTCGAGCCGCACCTCAAAGAGAGGAAGACCAAGCTCGCCGGCCAGGACGGATGCGGTCATCGTTTTTCCCGTGCCGGGAGGACCGGTCAAAAGCAGCTTGCGTCTCGGCGACAGGCCATGCTCCACGATTCGCCCGGCATGACGCTGCTCCCGGATGACCCGCTTAATCTGATCGGCGAGTGCGTCGGTCAGAATCATATCGCCCAGCCGGGCCTTCGGATAAGAGGCCTCCAGGAGATTTGCCAACTCACCGCGCGGGCGGCCAATCGGTACAGGCGGACTTGCGCCGCGTCGTTCCTTGGCTTCATCGATCATGGATCGCAGTTCTTCCGCGAGCTTGCCATGTCCGAGTCTCGCCTCGTGGGCGGCGACCTGCATGGCGACGGAGAAAAACCGGTCGTCGTCGCCATCCATATGCGACTTCAGCAGCGCCTTGATCTGTTCAGCGCTGGCCATGACCGGGCCGCTGGCGCCGGAGCTCGTTGATGACGTCCATCAGCGTGTAACGATGGCAGCTCTCGTTGAGTTTCCAGTGGCGCGACCGCCGCGCGCAGGGGGAGCGCAGGATGGGACGGTCGAAGAACCGGTCGGTCATGGGTATACGATACTACCCCACCGTCAAGCTGGTGGTAACCCACGCTGCGTTGGTTTGGTGGGTCTATCCGGTCTGGGCCTAGCGCGTTGACGCCCCTAATTCCCTGTTAAGCAGTATAGCCGAAAGCCAAAAACCTGATGTCGCACAGGGACTTGTGTGAGAAAATAGCAGCTCCGCAACTTTCACCTGCGGGGTGAGTCTTGAAGAAGCGCAAAATCCGCCCGCCCAGGGTGGAGATGGAGTTCACGGATTTGGGCCTGACCGGCTTTGGCGGCTCGTCCATTTTGGCGCACACGGCACGGCGGTTCGAGTTGTTCAAGCTGCTGGAGGAGGCGGTCAGCGTGAAGGTGCGCGACCGCGGCGCGAGCGATGCCGAGATGCTGTGGTCGATGATCGCTTCGCTGGCGCGCGGTCACGGGGCGCTGTCGGACCTGGACGCGCTGCGGGCCGATGCGGTGGCGTGCACGCTGCTGGGTCTGGGCCGGGCGCCGGAGTCGCGCCGGGCCGGGGAGTGGCTGTCGCGGCTGCGGGTGGCCGACGTGAAGGGGCTCTGGGAGGCCGCGCGGGAGTTTGCCGAGCGGGTGGCGCCGGAGATCGTGGCGTACGAGGCGAGGGTCCGGGGCTACGTGCCGGTGTTCATCGACGCCACCGGGATCGAGGTGGACGGGCGGCTGTTCCAGCGGGCGCGGCCGGATTACGAGGGCCGGCGCGGCTACTGGCTGCACGCCACGTTCCTGGGCGGGCTGTGGGCGGCGGGGCAGTTGTGCCCCGGCGGGGGCCGGGTGACGCTGAACTGGCGCAAGCAGTTGGAATGGGTCGCGCCGATGCTGCCCGAAGGCACGCCGGTGTGGCTGCGCGCCGACAACGCCTACTACAAGGGGGACCTGGTGCGGCGGTGCGCCGCGCGGGGATGGGATTACTCCATCAGCCTGACCCACCGGGGGTGGCGCAAGCCGGTGCTGGAGCAGCTGGAGGGGCTTGAAGACTCGGCCTGGACGGACATCGGGATGGAGGAGGAGGCGATCTTCGCCACCCACCGGCCCGCCGGCTGGGATGCCGGGCAGCACTACGTGGTGGTGCGCCGGCGCACGGAGAACGGCCAGGGGCTGCTGGTGCCCAGATACACGGTGATGCTGGTCTCGCGCAACGATATCGGGTTGAAGGAGTTGGTGCGCCGCCACCGGGGCAAGCAGGGGCAGGAGAACGCGTTCAAGGGTCCGCTTCGGGACATGGACCTGCATCACCCGCCGTGCCGGGGGTATCGGGCCAACCAGGCGTTCTACGCGCTGGGCCAGATCGCGCAGGTGCTGCTCAGGGCGGTGCAGTTCACGGCGCTGTCGAAGCGGGCGCGCCGCCACGGCATCGCCCCGGTGATCCGCTACGTGATGAGGACCGCGGCGTACATGGTGCGCACCGGGCGCCGGCTGGGCCTGAAGTTCGCCAGGACGAACTTCAGGCTTCAGTGGCTGTACGCGGCGATGCGGCACCTGGAGGCGCGTGCCCCGCCAGCCCCGCTGGCTGCCTGACCGCTCCCGATCCCGCAACGCCGGGCCGCGGCGGGGAGACCCTCCCTCCGGTGGCGGCAAAAACCGCCCGGCAGGGTGCCGAAACGCCTGTTTCCGGCCCTTCTGCGCATCGGCCCATCGCGCGAGACTCCAATCCGTCGGCGCGCCTGCCATCCACGAGGCTCGATCGACCGAATACCGCGATAGTCGGCTGCTTAACAGGGAATTAAGGGTTGACGCCCGATCCCCGGTTCACCTATCCTACCTCGCAATTGCTCCCCGCCGGACTCGCCTGAAAGCCCCGGCGGGGTTATTTTTTGCATGCCCGCTGACCCCGCCTCCCCTGTTTCGCTGTTGGGGTAGCAATTCCGGATAGCGCACGATGAAACCATACACACCTTACACCCTGAGCCAGTTCGCAAAGGCACAGCGAGAATCCTCAATGCCAAAGCCAAACAGAAAACTGTTGGCGGCATTGGAGGATTTTGGCCGTGAACGATTGTCAGAGCATTTCTTCATGCGAGATTTTCTGCATTCAGAGGTCTCGGCGGCGCACGGTATTCCCAACGTCCCCGACGATGCGGAACTCGCAGTCAGGGCGGGAAAAGGACTCTGCAAGAACTTGCTGGAACCGCTTCGAAGCATATTCGGTCATGTCGTAATACGCTCCGCCTTCCGAAGTGCCGTGGTGAACGGCTATTGCAACAAGCATAAGATGGGTTGTTCCAGCAACAAGAAAAATTTCGCCAAACATATATGGGATCATCGCGACGAGGAGGAGCGCATCGGCGCCACAGCCTGCATCGTCATCCCTTGGTTCATCGACTCCGGTCTATACAAGAAGCCGCAAGACTGGCACCCGTTGGCTTGGTTCATTCACGACAAACTACCCTACTCGCGGATGGTCTTTTTTCCGAAAAACGCCGCGTTCAATCTCACTTGGCACGATAGATCGCCGGAGCGATGTATCCGTGCCATGTTCGGTCCCGCGCCTCGATTCCTCACTAAACCCGGCATGCCCAACCATGAGGGCGATCACAGCGAACATTACTTGCGCTTTCCAATCTATCCGTCAACGAATTAGTCTCGGCACAATCGAAACAACGATCAGTCACTACTGCCTTCGACATAAGCCTTTGCACACTGGTAGTGCCAGTTGGTAAATGGTTTCCCGAATCGCTGCACCCTGCAACCCGGTGCGGCTGGTTCCCTGCCAGCGTAGAACACCGTTCGCTGGCTTGCCGAATCTGCCGTCAGCGTACAGAACAACTGGATATAGTCCCTCCCACCGAAAAACAGGATGGGTTCCGATGCGTCGGCCGGCAAAATTCGAAAGTCGCGATAGCTGTCGTGACGTCGGCGGCGCTTGAACCTCTGGACGTTCTGAGCGGTGCTGAACGTAATGTCGTAGTTGGGTGTCAGGAAATCCGCCGGGATCAATCCCCATCCCGCCGAGAGGATGTACAGGCGATCCAGGCCACAATGCTCAGCCAGCATCTCGTACGTTGAGTTACGGTACAGCCGCCACGCGGGCAGAAGGCCAAGTCGATTGTCGCCAGGATTCTCGTTGTATTGGCGGAGGACGGCACGCCAGGATGTCCCGGTGTCGGCAATATCGTCCGGGCGTGCGTAGATGCAGTCGCCACCACGAGGCGCGAGATCGGGGTCGGCAACGAACATCACCTTCCGGCCATTCCGGGCGCGAAGATGGCCAGCGTCGGCAGCCTTACGGGCGGCGCACTGGATGACGACGATCACGCGGGGGCTTCCGCTTGGTTAAGCTGGGATGCCAGCGCGTCAAGGAATGCTGGATCGTATCTCTCGTCGACATGGTTTGAGTTCCACAGGCCCGACGTCCGTACCTTTTCCCTTGTGCAATGGCTGCCGAGCCACGAGTCCGAGGGCGGATCGATGGGCGGCTTGCCGTAGTTGCTGAGAAGCGCGATAGCGTTTCGCTCGATGAATCCGCGCAGGCTCTGGGGACCCGGCTCATCGTCGACCGAAAGCCAGAGAAAGGACATGCTGCCGATCACCTGGCTGACAGCGCGTTCCAGCGGCAGCTCGCGCTCGCGAACTTCGCGCGGCGCGCTACCGCGGCGGTCGTCCCAGGAGTCGCAGTCGATGGCATCTCTCTCGATAAGCGCTGTCCCGACGATCAGCCGGAAGATCGACCCGCGATGATTGCCCCCACCGGAACGCGCGACTCCTTTGTGTTGATAGAGCCGCTTCCAGAGTGTTTGTCTGCCCTTGGGCTTGAGGGCGTGGGTGCCGACTCGAACGATTCGAGGGCCACGGCCTGAGTGGCTGCGGGTCTCACCCGGTTCCATGAAGAAATAGACGCCGCGTTCCGGCCACGCCATGCGACCGGAGCAATGGGCGAGTTGGCGGGCGCCACCCAGGCTCTCTTCTAGCTCGAAGAGCAAGGAATAAAACCGTTGGAGGTCGTCAAGCCGAGACATGGTGGTAGCGTAGGGGAAAGATCACGGGCGTTGCTGTCCTTCGGGGAGCCGAACAATTCGGGAGTGGAGGATAGCCAACTTCGTGGTCTGAGGGCGACTCTGGAAACTACGGCGCGGATAGCGGAGCGTACCGACAGCGGCAACTTGCACGCTCGGCGCTTGAAGACCCTTGGCATGCTGACGAGAGGCACGAGAACGCCCCCAACCTCAATGCCACGAACCAGGACCGCCCAGGGAAGGACATCGTCGTGCTCGGCAACCCGTTTCTTTAGAAAATCACCAAGATTCGCAGCTCGACACAACCAGAAAAATCGGGCTCAATGCGAAGAACAAGCCGAACAGGAGTAAGTCCGGTAGATGAGGACGCCATTACAAATCATCGTGGTCCGGAACCGGGCCGACCACCAAACCGAAGTCTACGTGGATACGCTCAGACTAGCGTTCGAGGGCAGCGCCGACTCGGCGGGATCGGCCAACGCCTACCTGTCCGACGCAGTGGATCTCGGCATCCGTGTTCTGGAGCCGGCGGAGGCGTTAGGCGAGGATGAGGCTATGCGATTGCTTCGGGGGGCGCGGCACACAATCCTTGTCGTGTTTGGCGAACCGTCCGACCGAGACAAGCTGCTCCTGGATAGGATCGATGGCGATTCAATAGTAGAGATAGGCTTACCCCCGGATGCGACTAACGGGGAAATTCAGGGCGAGAAGGCTCCGGACGGCAAAGAACCAGCGTTCGCTCCGGTGGTGGCCACGCTGCGCACAATGGAACGAGCGCGCCAAGTGCTGTCCCGTCGCATCGAAGGCCTCGAGAATTCCGCTGGCTTTCTGAAGTTGTTCATCAGTCACGCCAAGATCGACGGTATAGCGATGGCCAAATCTCTGATTGGATTGTTGCGGCTACTTCAGCGGGTCGAATCGAAACAAACTGGGTTTCGATACTTCTACGACCATGAGCATATCGAGCCAGGTAGCCTGTGGCGAAGGGTTCTGGAGGCGGAGGCCGGACAATCGATATTGATTGCGCTCCGCACAGAGGCATACGAAAGCAGGTACTGGTGCCGTCGCGAGTTTCTCCTCGCGGAAAGCAATGCGATGCCGATTTTGGTAGTGGACCTGCGAAAGGAGCAATACCACGGCTGTGCCCGACTTCCTTTCGACGTGGCACAGACGGTTCGCGTGCATGACGGCAACCTGATCCGGGTCATCCTCCACGCGATGGCCGCGCATCTGAGGGCTCTACGCGTCCAGAGCGAAGCGCCGCGCGGGGTCAAGGTCTTGCCACACCGGCCGTCAGTGTATTCTCTGGGAGAAGCAAGCCATCGCGACGGTGGAGAACTTACAATTGCTTATCCTGGACCAAAGCTTTCAGATGCCTACACGCGAGCTGTGAAACCGATGCTGACGCAAGGGGAGTCGTCTGTGAAACTGGTGACGTTCGACGAACTGGGGGATGACTGAAATGTGGTCGGTGAACATCAGTGTCTCGCCGTGCTCGGACGCTGCGCGGATCGGCTACGACGAGAGACAGATCAATCGGATCGTGATCCGCATGGCGCAGTATTTCCTCGACCGGAACATGCGCATCATCTTCGGGCACGATTGGCGCGAGGACGGCGTAATGCGAGCCGTCGCAAATTTCGCGGAAGCGGTGGCTGCGCGACGAGCGGAGACTCGCGAGGAAGAAGCAGGCGACTGGCTGCCAGATAACTGGGAGGAGCCGCGAATGCTCAATGTGGTCCCAACGGGACAGGCAGCATTGAGCCGCACTGCCCGTGAAGCGCAGCGCCTCAGCGGCGGAGTTCTCAAGGTGATTCCGCTCAACGCGGTTGAAGGATACGTGCACGAACCTGCCACGGTGTACCAACACGATCATATTGGCAATGAGAGAGCACGGGAACTGACCAGGCTTCGGCGTGAAATTACTGAACGGCTGGACCCCGGATGCCGAATTTGCCTAGGAGGAAAGACATCTGGATACGAGGGTCGGAAACCCGGGGTACAGGAGGAGGCCCAGTTGGCACTGGAGTACAACAAGCCCCTGTACTTGATGGGTGGATTCGGTGGTGCAACGCGTTGCTTCGGTACCATGTGTGATCCGGGCAAGGACTACTGGTGGTCGGCGAACGGGCTGGAGTATGACGAGCAACGAGAGTTGTTTGAGACAACAGACATTGAACACGCCCTTCGCCTAATTGCGGGTGGAATTCAAGCGCTCATGAAAAATGCGTGAAGGTTGGCCCACGCAAAAGGCAAGTCTTCAGCGAATCCCACCGCCCTAGTTCTGTATCACCGCATTGGGCGAGAAAAGCAACTGCCGAAAAGGCGGAGCCGTCAGGTGTTATTGAACGCTAGACCACGCTCCGCATTCGCAACCTCGCGCCGATTGTGAAGCGTCGGACGATCCTAGCTCGTGTGAACCGAACCGTGCGCAACGCAAGGGGCACCTCAACGGACCCATTGATGACGCCAGTGCTGGCTTCGTGCCAATTTCAGCGGGTCTGTTCTTAGCCACGTAAGTCAACCGATTTGCACTTGGACATCGGCACCGCGGGTACGGATGCACAGGAGCGGTTGAAATCGGATAGGTCAGCCCCCATTCATCGCTCAGGGCGAGGGAACGCCGTGTCCCTCTCGTTCATCCAGAACCTCAATTGACGCTACGACATAGCCCGGAAAGCCAGATGCACAAAGTGTTCATCAGCCACCACCACCGAAATGACCAATGGTATAAGGAGTCGCTGTCTCGGCTCGGTGTAGAGAACCGGATATTCATCGACAGGTCCGTCGACACAGGCGACATTCCGGACAAGCTTAGTGACGAGAGGATTCGGGAGAAGATCCGGGACGAGTACCTCAGGGACTCGACCGTGACGATACTGCTCGTCGGGACCGACACCTGGCGCAGGAAGCACATTGACTGGGAGATCTATTCGAGCATGTTCGACGGGCCGATCAACAAGAAGTCGGGAGTCTTGGTCATCAATCTGCCCACGATAAACAATGCCTACGCTTGGGCGGCCCATGGGAGCGACGAAAAGGCTATCGTTTATCCGGGTTGGAGCAATTGGCGGAATTGGATTGACAGGGCAGAGTTTGAGGAAAAGTTTCCGCATATGCCTTCGCGGATAATCGACAATCTAGTTGGCGGAGCGAGGATTTCGGTTGTGGCGTGGGAACGGCTGAATGTTGAGCGGCTGAAATTCTTGGTGGACGCAACTTTCGCGCACAGGGCAAGCTGTCAGTACGATCTTTCTGCGCCGATGAGGAGAAGGAATTCTTAGAAGTATTGCGAGCTGACACCATCGGCAAGAGAGTCGACTGGACCGCACAACTGGATATAGTCCCTCCCACCGAAAAACAGGATGGGTTCCGATGCGTCGGCCGGCAACATTCGAAAGTCGCGATAACTGTCGTGACGTCGGCGGCGCTTGAACCTTTGGACGTTCTGAGCGGTGCTGAACGTAATGTCGTAGTTGGGTGTCAGGAAATCCGCCGGGATCAATCCCCATCCCGCCGAGAGGATGTACAGGCGATCCAGGCCACAATGCTCAGCCAGCATCTCGTACGTTGAGTTACGGTACAGCCGCCACGCGGGCAGAAGGCCAAGCCGATTGTCGCCAGGATTCGCGTTGTATTGGCGGAGGACGGTACGCCAGGATGTCCCGGCGTCGGCAATATCGTCCGGGCGTGCGTAGACGCAGTCGCCACCATGAGGCGCGAGATCGGGGTCGGCGACAAACATCACCTTCCGGCCATCCCGGGTGCGAAGATGGCCAGCGTCGGCAGCCTTACGGGCGGCGCACTGAATGACGACGATCACGCGGGTTCTTCTGCTCGGTCAACCAAGGCATGTCAGTCAGTGCCGGATTCCTTCTTGTAGCGTTTCAAATCGCGTCGGATGTCTTCGGCGATTTCCTCAATCTCTTTGGCAACCCGTGGTTCATACCCGAGTTCTTTCTCCAAGGCGGTTGTCACGGGGAGAAGAAGACTGGCCGCCGGCGATGCAATTATCAATTCGCGCATTCGTTCAATACCCAAATCGACCGCTAGCCGGCACAAGTCGTCAATATCGGCTTTCTGAAGCGAAGTGAGTTGCGGCAGGATCGACAAGAGAGCTTCGACGTCCTGCTCGCATGCTGCCCTGTTGCCTTCAATCAAATGGGCTTGGGCACGGATTATGTGACCGCGCGATCTGTCCCACTGCAGTTCCGTGGCGCCAACCTCAAAGCCGCGGTCGACGGCGGAAATGGCGGCTACGGACCGACCTCTATCAAGCTCCAATGCCGCCATGTTGAACAGGGCGATCTGTGTCGCGTAGCGCAGCATCGGCTGATCGCTCGTTTCAAACTCGTGTTTGACAGTTCATAGATACAGAAATGCGATATTCTTAGGCAAAACAAAGGCTTGCGGGCGTTCCCGAAAGCACCCATGTCACTAGGCGTTCAGCCCAGCTTCAGGATCGGCGGCGGCGGGGTTATTTGTAAGGATTTCAGTCGCTTGCGGGCGTTTGGACGGGGTTCGGTGACCTGCCACAGGTCCCCGTTCGGCCCCGACAATTGGACAAGTTTGATCTGCCGCAGATCGTCGCGGATGTTCCGCCAGGTGTCACCGCAGGCGTGCTCGGCGAGCCGTTCCAGCAACAGGGCGATGACGCTTAGCGCGATGTGCGCGTGGATGCGGCGCGCCACCCGATGGTATACGGGGCGCAGCCGCAACTCGCTTTTCAGTTGCCGGAAGGATTGCTCGACGCGGTACAGCTGCTTGTAGCCCAGCGCCAGGTCCTCGGCGGTGAGCGTGTCGTCGTTGCCGTGGACCACGAACTTGCCGTCGAGGCGCTCCGCGGCCTTGACCTTGGCGCGGTCGACGCGCGGACGCCCGCCCTTGGTCAGGCGCACGTACCGCCCGTAGCGGGCGCTGGCGCGCAACCCGCACACCCGCTTGCGGTGCTGTTCGCCGTCGGGGAGGTCCGACACCGTGGCCAGTTCGGCCTCCAGCTCCGCCAACACCTCCCGGCGATGCGCCCGCCGGCGTTCGGCCTCCCGGGGGTTGAAGCACACCGCGTAACGGCGACGCCGCTCCCCGTCGCCGACGACGACCTCCTTGACCTTGAGGTTCGGCGCCACCTCCCGGTAGCGCCCGCGGCGGCCGACGACCTCCTTGTCCACCTCCGAACCCCGGCGCGCCGGCATGCACACGATGTACCGGCCGCCGCCGCGCGCCAGCGCGCGCAGGTTCTGCGCCGACACCATCCCGGCGTCGCCCACGAACACGCAGCGGTTCAGCCGCCAGCCCCCCAGATCCGCCTTCACCCGCTCCACCGTGGTCACGTCCACCGTGTTGCCCGGAAACACCCAGTGGCGCACCGGAAAGCCTTCCCGCGTCACCGCCAGCCCCACCAGCAACTGCGGCGCGTCGCCGCGCCCGTTCTTCGAATGGCCCCGCTTGCGCAGGCCCGGCGCCCCCGTCTCCGGGTCGTCGGGGTCCTCGTCGGCGATCTCGAAGTGAAGCGAGGTCGTGTCGTAGAACATGACCTCCACGTCCAGGTTCAACAAGTCCGCCAGGCGATGGTACAACCCTTCCTCCAGCGCGTCCTTGTGCGCCTGCAGCACGTCCATCGCCCGGTACAGGTGTTGCGGCTCCAAGCCCCCGCAGCCCTCGATGCGCACCTCCCCGGCCAGCCACCGTTCCCAACAGCGCCACTTCGACGACGGCGCGCACGTCCGGTTGGCCACCAGCGCGAACAACGCCCGCTCCACGGGAAACCCGAACTTGCGCGCGTCCACCAGCTCCCCGATCAGTTCCGGCAAGCCCGCCCGCCGCCACAACGCCCCCAGGACGTGGATGTCCCCGTGGGGCCACGCGTCCACCACGGTCAATCCCGTGTCCGCCGCGGCCAGTTCCTCCGGCGAGCAGCGCTTCAGGATGCTGCGGGCCAACCGCCGCAGCCGCTCCGTGGCCTCGGGATCGTCGGCGCGGCCGCAGTTGTACAGAATCCGCACCCGCGAGCGCTTCTTCGCCGGGTCCCATTCGTTCTCGGCGATTTGCAGGTGCCGGAGCTTGGAGCCGTCGGCGCGCTTTTGCGTGGACTGGCGCAGGTACATGTATCCAATGATACCGAACTCCATACCGGCCCACAATGCCTGACGGATCACTCCATGTATCTATCCATCCGGAGCCTGTATCCAGCCGAAACCGCCGCAAGCCTTTGTTTCTACGTCCCCCCGGACACCCATCTGCCACAATATGTATGAGGAACTGTCAAACACGAGTCAAAGCGTTGCACGACTTCGTCCCAGGTGGCCAACGCTTCTGTGGGTCGATTCATTGTGCCGAGAGCAATACCTTTGTTGATCAGGGCTATCGCTACGTATTCGAGTTCCGATTGCGCATCACTGTCTCCGAACCGCCGGACCAGCTCGTCCCATACCGCGAGCGATTCCGGTGCGTGTCCTCCGTCTGTAAGGGCGAATGCCTGCTTGTAGAGCGCCTGTGCAGCCACAGGCTGTTCGGACAGGTACCGCTGATCTCCGGAACCGTCGCGTACCGCCCATGCTGCAAGGGAAAGCAGTTGTTCGCGGTGCGTTGCCAGGGACGGGGACTTGAGTAGACGCGTGAACGCTGCCCGATGCCCCTCTTGTGCTTTATCGTCCAGGGTTGCCGCCTCGAGAGCGATGCGGGCCCCGAATTCCCTTAACTCTTCGGGGGAGTAATATCCCTCCATGAAGCGGATCAGGGCTTCTATGAGGGGAACGGGGCCACGTGAGCGGCGCAAGAGGTAATAGATATTGTAAAGACGCTCGGTAACGTAATAGAGCTTGCGCCGGGCACTGCCGCCGGCAACTTCCACGGCGCCGCGGTCGGTGAGACGGGCGAGCTGCGCGCTGCACTTGCTGGTATCCAGTCTGGCGCGGTCGGCGATCTCGCGCGTGGTTGCTGGTCTCCAGAGATCGGCAAGGGCGAGATAGACGCGCCTTTCTTGCTGGGGCAGTGCATCGAGATGGCTTTTGAAATACTCGGTGTGATCGTCCACCAGATCGAGAAGATCGGCCAATAACTCACGAAAAGACAGGTTTCCGCCGAAACGCGCCAGGATCGTCAGCAGCCGGGGACTTCCGCCCGTGAGAATCCTTAACGCGCGGATGGTTTTGGGCGGGCGGGGCCGACCGGACACCGTCTGCCAAAGAACGGCACACTCTTCTTCTACGAGCGGACGAAGCGTTAGCACACGGAACAGTTCGTAGAGGGCGCGCTTCGGATTATCGATTTCCTGAAACCTACTGGTCGCGCTGGCCAATAGGACGATCCGTGGCTCGGTCTGAAGCGTCTGGCGGAGGCGCCATCCTGCTCGCGAGTCTCCGATATCCCGAAACATCATGTTCAGGTTCTCGACCACCGCCACGAGGCGTTTGGCCCGACGGTCCGAGAAGTCCTGAAGGGCGCCGATGCACCGGTCGGCGAGCACTTGGTCGTCCTGGATTTGGCGCAGTTCCTCGAACGTGCGGTGCAGGTCCGGTTCGTCTTCGCGTTGTGGCGCCTGGTCGGCGAGGCGGGAAAGGCATTCGAGCCAGAACTCGCCGGCACTCGACACTTCGTAGCTTTCTTCAGCGAAAACCACCGGGAAGAAACGTGATGCGAGGTCGGCGTCGCGCCGAATCTCGGCAGCAACACGCAACAGGAGAGTCGTCTTTCCGCTGCCGCGTGGGCCGATAAGGAGTTGGTGGATGTTGGAGTTGCCGGAGCACTCGTGCAGCGCCTCCATCAAGGAGTCGAATTCATTGGTACGTACGCAGAAAGACGTGACGAGGTCTTCGTCGGATAGGAAGCCTGGATTGTATTTTCTGGCCGTGATGGTCATCGGCCAGTTCCTCTTGGATTCGCCCCAGGCTGTAGAACGGACACGAAGTGCCGTGCGTAGCGGCTCCGCCACCAGTCTTCGAGGAGACCGGATACGAATTCATAGCCGTCATCCTGCCGGTACAGGTAGCCGTCATGACATAGGACATTCAAGACGTCCTGGACCGAAAGCCTCTTGTACTCGTCCCCGGTCGGGAAATAGTCGAGGTAACGATCAACGACAGTGCCGGCAAGTCGGCCGGTTTTGGCGGTGGCAGTCAACATTTCGAGTGCGATCGGATAACTTGACCTTCCGAGGATGGTCTCCAGTCTGGCCGTTGCGTCGCAGCCAGCTTAGGAAGGCGTCCGCGAGTGCCCTTCCTTCGGACGTAATGTGATCCGAGTTTCCCTTGAGCAGCCGGTTGACGAGGATGGGTAGTTCGTCGATGGCCAGCACGACCGGCTTGTCACTCGCGGCCAGAGCGGCGAAGACTCCGTCGCCCCGGTCGGACCAGTTGCCGGAGTCGATCCCGGCCCGAAGTTTTACCTTCAAATCGGCAACCGACAATTGTTCGATACGGTCGCTTGTCTCCCTGAGCACGTTGACAAAACTTGCTTTGATCCGATCGAAAGCTCCGCGAAGGGGTCTGGATCGAACACTGATTTCGGCGATCGCATCGGCAGGATCGGCGGCGGCTTCAACATCGACGAAGACTGTCTCAAACCGGTCGCTGATGTGCAGGCGCCGCATCAGTTCGCGTACGAGACTCGTCTTGCCCATGCGTCGCTGCGCGGTCAGCAGGGTATGAGTTCCGTCATTAACTCGTTCCTGGAGCGCTTCCAGTTCCACCTCTCGGTCAAAGAAACGGCTTCCTTCGACCCAGTTGCTTCCGCCTTTTCTCAACATCGATCACTTCCTAACAAAACTGTTGGCAACAATATTGTTGGTAAAATGCGTTTGTCAAGAGGAAATTGCAGCGAGACCGGTTTGTAACGACGTACATTCGGGGATGTTGGCAGCGACGCCCACACGCGGGCCGCCTTGTCGCGAGCCGTCGGCGGCGCACGCGAAGACGCGGAGCATGTACGCGAAGGCCGTGCGCAAGACGTCGAGGTAGTCGCGGATACCCGAATCCTCCTATCTGTGCCAGCGCCAAATCTGGTCAAATTGGCCGGAAAGACAACAGATGAGCCTGGCCGAAGGTCTGTACAATCCGCCTCTGCTTTGTTCGGCTTGACACCCATCCGACAATGAAAGCGAAACCATCTGCTCCAGATTGTCCAATCTGTGGAGCACATAGCTGGGCCGGCGGTTCTCATCAGGTGGAACTCGCTCACCAGCACAAACCCCTCACCGTAAGCGATCTGGTCCACTCCGAGTGTGCTGAATGCTGTTATGAACTGATATTGTCGCACCAAATTCGACGAAATGACGCGCGGATCAGAGATGCGAGACGGGTCGCCGGTTGAGCCCGGCTTCGAGATGAGCAACGGAGAATTCCAATTGAATAGCAGCATTACCTGGCAAGCGAGTCGCAAGCTGAAGGATTTCGCACGTGAGCAACGAACTCGAATCTGCTCAAGACTCCCCGATAAAATATGCGGCAAGGACGGCCCCATGGACTGCGAGTGCGGTTCGCCGATCCAACCCAACAAGCCGGTTCTGAATGCGCTCGATGCTTTCGGCCGGCAGCGTTTGTCCAAGCACTACTTCATACGGGATTTCCTGTACTCGGAGATCGCCGAAGTCCACGGCATCGCCAACGTGCCGGATGACGCCGAACTGGCCATCAAGTCGGGCAAGGCCCTTTGCAGGAACCTGCTGGAGCCGCTTCGTCACGTGTTCGGCCATATCACGATCCGCTCGGCCTTCCGCAGTGCCAACGTGAACGGATTCGGCAACTGCCACGACATGAACTGCTCCTCGAACAAGGCGAGCGCCGCGAACCACATCTGGGACCACAAGGACGGCGACGGATTCATGGGCGCGACGGTGTGCATCGTCATCCCCGATTTCGTCGACTGGATGAACGAGAAGGCCGGACGTGACTGGCGGGTCCTGGCGTGGTTCATCCACGACCATCTGCCCTTCTCCGAGATGGTGTTCTTCGTTCAGAACGCCGCGGTCAACCTTACGTGGCGCGGGGACCCCAACGATCAAGCCCAGGACGGCGATGTCCGCGGGTTCGACGGCAGCTACGACAGCATCGTCTGGCGATCAGAGCCCAGGCGCAGGATCTACAGCTTCAAGAAACCGAAGGGTCTGATGATGACCAACGGAGAACCGACTGACGGGCACAGGCGAGACGGCCACTACGTGGACCTCCTCCACCATATACACGGCGCCGGCCCCGCCCGGGCCCTTCGGATTACCTCCGGCGGCTGCGAGAAGCGAAACGCGGGGCGGATAATCGAGCCGAGGGGCTGGCAAACGACGAACGGACGAGAAAGGCCCGCTCGGAGGCCTTGGACAAGCTGACCGAAGAGAGCCAGTCGCTGGGAATGTACGACTAGACCGATGAATGGCGTTGACGGCGCTTATCGATGCGAACGTGCTTTACTCGGCTGGCGACTCCCTCAAATCCCGCGTATACCCACAATCCGGCCAATTCGAACACCCCAGAAATCGCCCATATCGCCCCATCCTCGTCTCCAACCAACCATCGCAGTCAGGACACGGCTCCAGAATCTCACCGCAATCCCGGCAACGGTGATCGTCCCCTGCCCTTTCCGCGAGCCCAACCCCACAACTCGGACACGGCGGCCGCGTGAGGCCGCAATACGGATAGTTGGAACAGCCGTAGAAGGTACCTCCGCTCCTTGGATTTTCGCGGCGCTCCAGGCGTCCCTCCTTGCATTGTGGACAGGGCACGTCGGCTTGCGGCAGCCGGCCGAATACGTTCACGTCGTATCGGCCGTGCATCAGTTCCCGGGCGAACGATGACGGCGGTCCGCCTTCGGCCAGCAGGTAGACCTGGCGTCGTGCCCGGGTAATGGCGACGTAGAGCAGGCGCCGCTCTTCGGCATTCGGGTGCGCTTCGGGCGCCGCCAGCACCAGGTTGAGCAGTGGATCGTCGGTGATCTCGGAGGGAAAACCGTGTTTGCCGGAACACAGGCCGAGTACCAAGGCGTAGTCGGCCTCCATGCCCTTCGATCGGTGCACGGTCCTGTAGGCAAAGCGCAGTCCCGGATATCTCTGCGCCAGAGGGCCCATGTTCCGGGGCCTCAGGTGCCGGTATCGGCCCAGCAGCAGGACGCTGGCGGTTGCGTCGTGCCGGGCGGCATCCTCGGCGATCCTGTCGAGCGCTTCCATCAACAGGGAGGGGCCTTTGTGTTCCGGCAGGCCGAGATGCACGGCCGGGCGGTCGGCCTTGCGCATCGGACGAACGTTCTTGCGAATCTGCGCGGGGTTGCGCAGCACGAAGTCGGTCGCCACCTCCGCGATTCGGTCGTCGGTCCGGAACATGGTTTCCAGGTCGATACGCAGGTAGTCGCCGAACCAGGTCTCGAACTCGCGCATGACGGCGATATCGGATCCGCCGAACCGGTAGATGGCCTGCCAGTCGTCGCCGACGGCGAATAGCTGGGCGTCGGGGGCGTTGTCCAACAACGCCTTGAGCAACCTCGCCCGCGCCGGGGAGATGTCCTGGAACTCGTCGACCATGATGTATCCGAATGGACTGCGGTAGCGGCCCGACTCCACCAGGTCGGTGGCCCGGTTGATCATGTCGTGGAAATCGATCGTGCCGGCGCGGGTCAGCGTTTCCTGATAGCGCTCGAATACCGGCCGGAACACGGCCAGGAACGCTTCCGCCCGCTTGCGGTCGGCGAGGGATGCGGCGCGTTGTGAGATTTCGGCGAAGGACAGCCGGGCGCCCTTGAAGTGCTGCAGGAACGTGGCGAGCAGTCGCGTAAGCGGGTCGATCCGGCCCTGTTGTTCGAGGACGCCGAACAGGTCGTCCCGGGGGATCGGCGAGAGGACGACGCCATGGGCGCCGAGTTTTTTCGCCAGATTGCGCAGCAGGTTGCCGTCGGCGTGTTCGTGGCTGAAGGTTTCGATCAGCACGGTGCCGTGCCCTTCATGGACCCGGCGCTTCCAGTCCATCTCGCGATGGTACTTGTCGTTGTCGACGAACGGCGCGGTCCTGCCCTCGGCATCGAGCCCGAAATGCTCGATGAAGATGCCGTGATCGGGGAGATGGAAGTCGGGTTGGTACTGGCGCTTGTCCGGCGTGGCGGTATCGTGCTCGTAGGATGCCTCGTATTCGTAGGCGATGCCGTTGAGATAGAGGTAGTTGGCGATCTCGCATTCCTCGTAGCTCTTGACCTTCTCGCCCTTCAGGGAGCGGATGTCGTGGCGGCGGATGTAGTTCCAGTATTCGCCCCAGTTCCTGAAATCGTGCTCGCTCTTGTAGGGAGCGAACTGGTCGCGGAACCATTCCAGCACGGTTCCCGACAGGCCGCCGTCGGCGAGCAGGTCGGCGACGATGTCTTTCAGGAGTTCGAAGAGTGCGCGGTCGCTCTCGGCGGAGGGTGCGAGCGCGGGGCGCTTGCCTTCGGCCTGACCGATGATAGCCAGGCCCAAGCTGTGGAAGGTGCGCACGGTCACGCCGCGCGCCGCGGCTGGCCCGAGGCGTTTGCGGATTCGCTGCTGCATTTCGTGGCGGGCGTCGCGCGCGAAGGCCAGCAGCAGCAGTTCGGACGGGCGACGGTAGCCCCGCTGGATGAGCCAGCCGGCCTTGGCCACGATGACCGAGGTCTTGCCGCTGCCGGCAGCGGCGACGACCAGGTTGCGGTGGTCGTCGAGGACGACGGCGTGGCGCTGTTCCTCGGTGAGGGGCATGGCTTCGATGGTGTCGAAGAACGTGCGGGAGCGGGTTAGCTCGTTGGCAATGTGTGCCTTGTTGGCTTTCTCGCGGGCCCGGTCCGGGGCTTTCAGGAAATCCAGGATGTCCTTGAGCATTCGGATTTCCGGGGTGTCGGAAAGCGATGGCGGCCATTGCCCCGCCAGGCCGGCAGCGGCCGCCTGTGCGTCGCGTGTGAGGTCGCGGATGTCGGCGATACGGACGTAGTTTGGGGGATCCGCGAGCTGCTTCAGGCAGTCTTGGATGGAGCGTAGTGTTCCGAGCTGTGGCGCCAGGGCACGACGCCACCAGCGGGTCCTTGCGTTTTCCAGTGAGTCACCGAGTGCTTGTGCATCTTCTCGTGTCAGCCCCGACACGGTTGCCATGCCCTCGGCGTGACGGATCGATACGCTCGCCCAACGAAAACGGTGCTTGACGCTCACGGCTTGCAGATCGCCGATCGAGACGTCCCTTGACCGAAGCGCAAAGCCCAGTCTCAAGGCGTCCGCGTCAACCTCGGCCGCCCTGGCGGCACGCGGTTGCAGGACGGCAAACAGCAGGGATGCCAGTCCCGTTCGTTTCGCCCTGAAGGTGTCCTCTTCCGGTGAGGGACCTTCGTGACGACTATGCGTGACGTGCGGTGGTGTTTCGCGTTTGGCGGTCAATGGTTACTGGCCTGGGTACGATGTTGTGAGTCGGACGAAGCGGCGCGTTAGTGCAACTTACGTCATGAGTAATGTCAATTGTTAAATCAACAAATATGTTATTATATCTGTCAATAGTCTTGCATGGACCATGCGTGGCAAGAGGAAGACAACACATGTCGAACGCACTGGGGAAACGGCTGGATTCCATCAAGGAGCATGGAGGCATCAAGGCCAGGGATATCGCCCAATTAATGGATACCTCGCCAGAGACGGTTTCGAGGTGGAGTAGAGGCAAGGTCGATCCTCGGCCGGACCGGCTGAAGCGTCTATTGACTTTGGAATGGGTAATGGACCAGTTGGCGGAACTCTACGAGCCTGACGAGGCGCGCCTTTGGTTGTTCTCACCTCATCGACTGCTTGACGGCAAGACGCCGGCGGATCGCCTGCGGGAAGGCAATTTCGATGAGGTCATGACCATCATCGATCACTTGAAGGACGGCGCATACGTCTAGTCGGGGGTCGGCTGCATGCTGCCCGACGAGGAGCTTCGCGGACTGTTGGCGCAGGTCGCAGAGCGCGAGGAACTGCGAAAGGACTGATCGGGTGATTGGTTCGCCGAGGACGCCGAGTCAACTAGGGCCTGTTAACACTACAGCAACGCATCGACGATGAGCACGAAGACGACGAAGCCGAGGAATATGACATCGAGTTTCTCGAAGCGCGAGAAGATGCGCCGGAACCCCTTCAGGCGCCGGAACAGCCGCTCGACCTCATTGCGCCGCTTGTACATCTCCCGATCGTACTCCCAAGGGTCGACGCGGTTGCTCTTCGGCGGCACGACCGGCACGAATCCCAGGTCCAGAACCAGTTGGCGGGTGGCGTCGTCCTCATACGCGCGGTCCATCACCAGCGCCGGGCTGTTCGACGGTTTCTCCATGCCTCTCAGCAACTTGCGCCCTTCGGGCGCGTCGTGCGCCTGGCCTGGAGAGAGCGAGAACGCGAGGGCGGTCCGGTCATCCGCGGCAACCATATGAATCTTGGTGGTCCAGCCCCCACGGGACTTGCCGATGGATTGGGGGCCGTTTTTTTTTCCGCCCCCGTGCCGTCCGGATGCACCTTGACGCTGGTGCTGTCCAGCCCCGCCGCCTCCACCTTGACGCGCACGAGCCGCTCCCGTTGCAGGTGCTCGAACACGCGATCCAGAACGCCGTTCTTCGACCAGCGGTTCATCCGCGTGTAGACGGTGTGCCAATTGCCGAACCTTTCGGGCAGCCCGCGCCACTTGCAGCCGTGCTCGGCCACGTACAGGATCGCGTTGAGCACCTGGATGTTCGGCAGGCTCACGTTTCCGCGCTGCACCGGCAGCAGCGGCTCGATCCGTTCGAATTGGGCCTCGGTGAGTTCCATATCCCTGATTTTCCTCCGATTTCCGCGTCAAAGACAACGCGGCGAAGGATACCATGTTTTCGCCTTGTAGTGTTAACACGCCCTAGTAAGGATTTCTTAGTAGTTCGATCGGAGGGCCATCGAACAGTCCAACGCCTGATCGACCATTACAGGCCGTCGGCAGAGATCAGGCAAAGGTGGCGGCTGACGATCGTTACCCAAGCTGAATTGGCTCAAAATGGATCATTTCTTGTCAAACAGGCAAGATATTCGGGTAGTCGGAGCCCCGCGAGCGATCCGATAATCAAGCCTCTCGGTTTTCCGACTCGCTTTGTTGGACATGCCCGGAGCAGATAGTGAGTTCACTCAACAAGTATATTTCCGGTTTTTCTCGGGACCCCAATGCCTGGCTAAACCGCGTATCCGGTGACTTGAACGCGAATCGCGCCCGGAAGGCAGCAGCCGACAACAAAGCCAATGCACTCTCGTTCATTTCGACCTGTTCGAATTTTCTGTCGGGACTGGCTTCCGCGCTGAAGGGCGGTGGAGGCTTTGTTCGCGAGTTGGAAGCGCCCCAGTACCCCTATGACAACGCCCATGCGTACGACTTGAAGTGCCTCGGCGCGGATATGTACGCGGCTGTTTTGTCCTACTCGACGGCGGAGAAGGCCCATGCCCGACGAACCAGGTCCGGAACAACTTCCAGACAAGGCACCGGACCACGAAGAAACGCGTGCAAGGCAGCAGAGCATACCCAAGGAAATTCTTGACGCGCTACCGGACAAAGTTCGCGCTTCCATAATCCACGAAGCCTCGTTCTCCGGAACTTCGCGGACTATTGGCGCCTGCAACCCGTGCAAAATTTGCACAGGTTCGTTCCGAGCACGCAGCGCCTTGCGCAGTGCCCAGCTCCTTCTCAATCCACCGGATACAGTCGCGGAAACCACCGCTCGACGACATCGAGCGGAAATCCGAGGCGTACCGGTGCTCGGGGTCCTTTTGACACCAGCAGTCCTTTCTTCAGCAGCGTTGAGAGAATCTCGCGTGCCCGGCGCTCCCGGTAGCCCGTAATTTCCGGGGCTCGACCGCGCGCGACCTCGCCAATCAGCAATGCCTCACGAAGCAGAGGCATGGAACGGGGCGGAAGTCGGCCGGCCGCTTGTTCGTCATCGGTGTACAACTTCATGCGACGCAACAGTTCACCGGGTTGCAGCAGCGATCCCATGAGTTTGACTTGATCTGTGCTCACGCGCAGGAAGAACGCACAAAATTCTTCGAGTTGTGTAGCGGACAGCGCGCCCCTTCCGCCTAGGTCGCCCTGCCTGGGCGCGTCCGCGTTGGCGAGCCTGGCCTTGTATTCGCTCGAGTTGCGTGCAAGTCCCCGGGCTACCGACCAGATGCTGCTGCCTACCCCACGACGCAGGAACAAGGCATGGGCCATAAGCCGCGCTACCCGACCATTGCCGTCGTAGAACGGATGTATCCACAAGAAACGATGGTGCGCAGCCGCAATGGCAATGATGGCTCGCGGCAACGACAGCCGCTCGTCGTCGTACACAGCCTGAAATCGCTCGAGAAAACGCGGCAGATCCGCAGCCGGCGGTGGCAAATGAGACCCTACCCGCACTTCCCCGTCGCGAAATTCGCCCGGCACAACCCGAACGCGTGCTCCGGTGTCCGGATTCTCAACCCAAAGCAATTCTTCCGGCAACCGGCGACAAAACTCCTCGTGAATCCACTGGATGTACTCCGCGGAATAGGGAGACGCTTCCGGGTCTTCGCCGAAGTCGATCAGGCGCTGAACTTCAATGTGCGCCCGTGCTTCCAGTTGCAGGACGCGTCTTTTCGGATCCCGGGAATAGTTGCCCGCCAAAGCCGCATCGATGTCGCGCGGGTGAGTGTTGTGCCCCTCGATGAGATTCGAGTAATGGCAATTCATTGAGCGCACGAGATCGCCGATGCTCTCTCGAACCGACTCCTGAATCTGGCCCGACAGGTGGCTGGCACTCGCGATGAGGTCGACCGCCAGATCGGTCAACGCGGCATTTCCATCGCGGGGAAACATCGGTTCCATGGCAGACGGAATCATGACGCCGCCAATAATGCCGCTTATAGTGCCGGATTACAACCCTTATAAATCAGTATCTTAAATAATAACTCAGCGCCATATCCAGCCATATAGTGCCGGTATTAATGCCGGATAAGAGCTCAACTGCTTAGTTCGATGGGTTTGCCCGCATCAGCAAAGCGAGAACGCGTAAGCCGCTTTCATCAAGAATCCGCCGTCGGGCGATCCTTCCCCCAGGGCGTGATGCGCTCGGCGATTGACGAACCCGCTTCCATCTCGGCTCGACGCAGTTCCCATGTTTTCTGCAGGTTCAGCCAAAGTTGCGGCGTCGTCCCGAAATATCTCGCGAGCCGCAGCGCCGTGTCGGCAGTCACCCCGCGCTGGCCGTTCAGGATCATCGTGATCCTGTTCACCGGAACACCCAGTTCCTTCGACAACGCGTTAGCCGAAAGTCCGATCGTATTGAGCTCTTCGCGAAGAATCTCGCCCGGGTGCACCGGCCGCATACCGTTTCTCGCATACATCATCTGATCTCCCTCAGTGATAATCCACGATCTCCACGTCGCACGGACCGTCGTCGGTCCAGCGGAAGCAGATTCGCCACTGCGCATTGATCCGGATGCTGAATTGTCCGGCCCTGTCTCCACGCAACGACTCCAGGCGGTTGCTCGGTAACCCGGCCAGATCGCGAAGCGCTTCCGCATTGTCGAGCACTGTCAAGCGGCGCGTAGCCTGATCGGCGAATCTCTGAAACGACGCCACTCGATTTCCCTCGAAGAACTGTCGTGTCTTCCGGCCCTTAAAGCTGCGAATCATGCGGACAAACTCTACCGTGTTTTACGCCTTACGTAAACCCATCAACCGGAGAGCAGGAAACTTGGCGTGGATGCTGGCAAACCTGCCTGATTGATCGCTTGCTTCGTATACATCGGTACGAATATCCTGACCGGTAACGAGTTCGGATTCCGCGAGCGGCAGTTCGGTCCGAACCTCGAGAATCTCAAACAGCTTCAGCAGAGGAAAGCAAAATGAAACAATCTCTGGCTTGGCCGGTGAACCTGCAACGGCAAGAAGATGGCGCGATTCTCGTCTCGTTTCCGGATATTCCCGAGGCATTGACGGAGGGTGCCACGGAAGCTGACGCGCACGAGCAAGCTCAGGATTGCCTGATCGCCGCGCTTGGCGGCTATGTCGAGGAGCGGCGCCCGATCCCCCGCCCGTCCCCGGCGCATGGACGGGCGTCAGTGGCGTTGCCGGTACTGATGGCCGCCAAAATCGCGCTTTGCGGCGCAATGCGGGCGCAGGGCATCAGCAACACGGCGCTGGCCGCTCGGCTCGGTCTCTCTGAAGGCGCGGTCCGGCGCCTGATCGACCTCGATCACCGTTCGCACATCGGCCAGATCGAAACGGCACTCCATGCCCTCGGGCAGCGGTTGACGGTCGCCACGCAAGCTGCTTAGGCGCGCCAGGGCCAATACCTGCTGATCTCGCGCCTTCGCCACCGGTCAGGCGGCTCCATTGGCGATCGGATGGCTTGAGTCAGTGAATCCATCGTCAATAGACCGCCCTCGCACCGCGAACGGCTAGCCACCGGCCGGCTGTTGTTGCGTGACACAGTGAATTCCGCCTCCGACATAGTTGATGGGTGTGGGGTCGATCTGCACGACGTCGCGATCGTAGGCCGCTTGCAGAATGCGGGCGACCGCATCGTCCTTATCCGCGTTTCCGTAGCGGGGCGCAATGACCACTCCGTTGGTCGCCAGGTAATTGACGTAGCTTGCGCACTTGACGATGTGCACGGGCTTGCCCTCGGGGAACTCTTCGGACCGGCCCACGCCGCACATGCGCGCCAGGAATTCCGAGTACATCGGCTCGCCCGGCCCGACGCGCATGTAGTCGATGTCGGGCACGGGAAGGCGCACCACCTCGAAGGGCCTGCCGTGGGCGTCGGTCTCCTCGCGAAGCGTGCGATGCACCTCTTCGAGCCGGGCGTAGTTGGCCGCCATGATGGGATCGCCGGCGGCCTCGCGCTCGGTCACCTCGGCCAGCACGATGCGGTTGGGGCTGGCGAACTGGCAGAACTCGTCCGCGTGGCCGCCGGTGGTCTGGGCGCCGTAGAGGCGGATGATCTCGTCGGCGTGGAAGTAGGGAATGGGCGCCTCCGTGTTGGCCTGCAGGTCCTCGCGCAGGCCGCCGTTCAGACCGATGACCCGGGTCACGCCGAGGCTGCGCCGGTGGGCGGCCTCGATCTCCTTCCACGGGGTGCCCGGGTTGCGCTGCATCTCGAGGGTCCGGTTGACGAGCAGCACGCCGTCGCCGTTGCAGATCCGGTTGCCGCCCTCGCTGACGATCTCCGTGCGCAGTACCCGGTCATTGCCGAGAAATCCGGCCACGCGATCAGGCAGTTCGGTCATCCGAACCGATAGCGGATCGTCGACCGTCGAGTAGCCCCACTCGTTCTGCCGATAGGAAACGATGGCGAGTCTGCCGGTGGCGGGGTTCTTGAGGAAGATCGGTCCATAGTCGCGCACCCAGATGTCATCGGCGGGTATCGGCACCAGCTCCACGCCGGGACCAGCCGGGTAGCCGTTTCGGGCCAGCCACTGCCGCGCGGCCTGAATCTCACGCTCGTTCTCGCACATGAGCTTCGCGGGAACGCCCCGCTCCGCCAATACCTGCAGGATCTCGGCCACCGTTCGCCGGGTGTCGAGTTCCGGCGCGGAAAACCACTGGAACGTAGGCCAGGCCAGCCAGACCGCGGCGTGGGGCTCGTACTCGCCGGGAATGGCGTAGCCGGCGTGGCGCGTTTCGGCGCCGGCGGATACCGCGCCGGCGGGCGTCGCGCCAGCGGATGCCACCCCGGCCAACTCCATCGCGTGAGCCATCAGCAGGCGGTCAACCGCCTCAGAACCGCAGGGAGAAATCCACTCCCCGCGCGCATGGTGACTGCGAACTTTCGCGCCTTTATCCTGGAGGGGAGCCGAGGGCGTTCGTAAGCCCACAAATGGGAGGGAATCAGCACGCCATCTGCAGGACGGCTTGCAACAAGACGTTGGCGCCGGCTTCCAGGTCCTCGGGCTTTGCGCTCTCGGCTTCGTTGTGGGAAATGCCGTTCTCGCATGGGACGAAGATCATCGTTGCCGGTGCGACGCCGGCGACGTAAACCGAGTCGTGTCCCGCACCGCTCACCATTTCCATGGCGCCGTAGCCGAGGCGCCGGGTGGCTCGCCACACCGCGTCAATGCAGGCCGGATCGAATTGCGTGACCGGCATATGCCAGCGCTCATCGACCGTGCCGGCGAGTCCACGCGCATCGCATTCCCTGGCGACGGTCTGGCGCAACAGGGCGCCCATTTCTTCGAGAACGCCTGCGTCGGCGTGGCGGATGTCGACGTGGACGATTAGTTTTTCGGGCACCGTGTTGCGCGACCCCGGAATCGCGCGGATGTCGCCGAAGGTGACCCTCGACCAGGGCGCGAACCGGGCCGCCAACCCGTAGCTTTCCTGGATGATGGGAGCCAGCGCGACGAAGGGATCGCGCCGGCGCTCCATGGGCGTCGGACCGGCGTGACAGGCTTCCCCCTCGATGATCACGTCGTACCAGCGAATCCCCTGAACGCCGGTGACTACGCCGATCTGCAGGCCCTCCTGCTCGAGGATCGGGCCTTGCTCGATGTGCACTTCGAAGGCAGCTTCAATGGGCATCGGCGTGGCCGGTGCCTTGCCCTTGAAACCGATGCGCTCGAGTTCGTCCCCGACTGCCGCGCCGTTTCTGTCCTTTGTTCGGTAGATCTCCTTGAGGTCGAATGCGCCGCTCCAGACCCCGGATCCCATCAGCGCGGGCGGGAACCGCGCCCCCTCCTCGTTGGTCCAGGAAACGACTTCCACGGCCCGCTGCGTTTCGACACCGTTTTCGTCCAGCGTGCGCAACACTTCCAGTCCGGCCAACACACCGTAAACGCCATCGAACCGCCCTCCGGTCGGCTGGGTATCGAGGTGGCTGCCGATGAGGACGGGGGCCAGTTCGGGTTGTGCTCCCTCCCGCCGGCAGAAGATGTTTCCGATCACATCAACCCGCACGGCGCAATTCACCGCCCTGCACCATCCAATGAACAACTCGCGTCCGAGCCTGTCCTCGTCAGTCAGCGCCTGGCGATTGCAGCCGCCCCTGGGCGTCGCCCCGAACTGCGCCATCTCCATGAGACTGTCCCACAGGCGGTCGGGTTGGATACGAAGGTCACGCATGCCGGTGCTCAAGGCGAATGAGCAGACGCTACATTGTCGACGGACGCGGCGAGCGCGGAGGAGCGGGATCCGCTGGAATTGCCGAGGCGGTCGGAAGGCGAGCCGATGGCGGGCGTGCAGGCCTTAGGGGTCAACCCGAACACCCGGCCAATTCCTCCGTCCAGGTCCCGTCCCATTCCACAACCTCATACCGATCCGTCACTGGAAACCCCGGCGGACGCGCGTCCGCTAGGCGTGGGTCGAACTCAACCCGGGTCCGAAACCGCGGCTCCGTCGCGGAGAGGCTGCCGGACGCGAGACTGCCGTACACGTGCAGCGTGCCGCCCCCTCGCGAGCGGTAGTTGCGTACGAGGAACCGGCGCTTCGCCAGGATGGCCGCGTGCACGGTCAGGTCGCCCGGTCCCGTAAGGCGGGACTCGCCGATCGCCACGTATCGATCCGCGACCAATCCGACAAAGTCATCGCTGCCGGTGTCGAGGCGCGGATCGTCGGCGTAGAGCAGGTCGTCCCCGATGACAATGTCCTGTGGCGCGTACACGAGCACCTTGCCGTTGACGACGCCGCTCACGCGCAGCGTCACCCCCTTTTCCCCGAGCAGGTAGTGGGGATCGTCTGACAGCCGGATGCGATGACCGGACATTTCGCCCTTGAGGTAAGCCCAGGAAAAGCTCCCGTCCGCATGAAACGTGACGGCCGTGTCGTTCGCAAAGCGGTGCACGCGCTCGGCCGGGACGCTGTCGATGTCGTCGAGCGCAACGAACTGGCGCGGCAACTGGATTCGCTGCACCCGCGTCTCCAGCCCGCCGAGGAATACCTCGTCGCGCCGCACGAAGCGCTCGGAGTTCGACGTGATGACCCGGCGCGCCGTGGTCACCTTGCCGTGAAAGAGCGGCTGCACGCCGCCACTCCGGGTGACGAAAATCTCGGAGTTCGAATGGAATCGGCCGTCGATTTCATCGTCGTGGATTTGCACGTTCGGGTCCCAGCGATCGACGAACTGCGCGAAGCTCGAGAACGCGAGCCGCTGCATGCGCATTTCCGTGGACCAGCGGCGGCCGTCCCGCTCCGTGGTGACCTCAACCATGATGTTGTCCATGCCCATGCTGTCCTCGGCCGCATCGCGCGTGAGTTTCGCACTGTAGGCCCGCCCCTCGTGCTCCCAGGAAAGCTGCTCGGCGGCAATGGCATCGGCGTCGCTCGACCACTCGGTAAGCAATTCGTCGAGCATCTCATGCTCGCCGGTTTCGATTGCAGCAATCTCAGGTTCCCGGAAGCTTGCGAAGTCAGGTAGTGGCGCAGGCACGGCAGCAACGAGATTCCCTTCGCGCAACGACGGCATGAGTTCGAAGCGCAGAGGTAGTTCGTCCGGTTGCGGTAGCTCGTGGGACCATCGCGACTCGTTGTATCGTGGCGACTGCGGCTGCTCCAGCGGTTGCGGCAACTCTTGCGGCTGCGGCGGTTCGTGCGGTTGCGGCAGCTCGTGCGTTGGCGTGCCCTCCGCCCCGACCTGCGCGAGCAAGCCATCCGCCGCCTCGGACGCGTTCGGCAACTCGTTCTCAATGCCCGGTTCGACCGGCAAGCTCGTCGCCAGCGTCTCGTCGCCATGGCCCGCCATGGGCTCGGGCTCATCGGCCACCGGCTCGGCATCCTGCACCCGCCCGCCATCCCCGTCAGCGTCGTCGATCAGGACGAACTCGGCCATGACGATCCCTGCCGACGTCGTAGACGACGGCTCAAACCGCGGATACAGCCCGGCCAGCACCAGCAAATGCAACCCAACTGAAATGAGGAGAGCGCGGGGCCTTACCCTGCCCCACTCCCCGAATCCCCAGTCCCTCGTTCTTGTTCTCTTCAGCATAAGCGTACGTACGACAATAACGCTCGCCGTTGATATCGTCCACTGCCTCTGTGGTTTGCGTCGGCGCCCTGGATAGATAATTCGGTATTTCTGAAATTCCGTAAATATGTTACGGTACGTGCTTGCCATCCAGTATAAGGGTACCGACATGCCGCAATCGCTTGTTGTGTCCAACCGCGGTCAGGTCACGCTGCCGGCTGCCACGCGCAAGCGGCTGGGAATCAAGGGCGGCGGTGTCGTGATCATGGAGGATCGAGGCAGCGAGATTGTCCTCAAACCCGGAGTAGTGCTCGAGATCCAGCACTATGACGACGATCAGATTGCGCAATGGGATGCCGACGACAAGCTTGAAGAGCGGGAGCGCAAGCGGATACTCAATGCCGTGACCCCGTCAAAGTGAGGTTGTTTCTTGACGCCAACGTGCTCTTTACCGCCGCGCACAATCCGAGAGGAAAAGCGGCACTGATCATCGACCTGGGCAATCAAGGCCACTGGACGATCACGACCAGTGCCTACGCGTCGGAGGAAGCCCGCCGAAACCTGGAGCGCAAGTATCCCCACTCGCTGAATCGCCTTAGCGAACTACTCAGGGGCATTGAACTCGTCGAGCATCACGCCAGTTTGCGGTTTCCGCCGACGCTAGCCGAAAAGGACCAACCGATATTCCAGGCTGCCCTTGCCTGCGGCGCAACCCACCTGTTGACCGGCGACCTGAAGGATTTCGGCGCCTTCATGAACCAACCCGAGATGACATTCGGAGTGCTTGTGCAGACCGTCGCTGAGTTCCTTGAATCCATTCTGGACTGAGCGAACCGCTGTTCATCTGCAGTAAGCCCCAACTCCGCTCCTGGGGTTACCAGTCAATCAACGAACGAGGGCCTTGAAGTCGAGCGAATCCAGGGGTCGTAGCGCCACGGCCAGCGCGGCCGCGACCAGTATGGAATCGAGCGCTGCCACGTTGGTCAGGGAGAAGATGCCCTGCTGCGCCATGTAGCCCGCGACGATCGCGAACAACCAGGCGAACATGGCCCGATACACCACCAGCGGCCGTTCCTTTCTGGCCGCCTCGTCGAACCGCGACCGGAAGAGCAGCGTTTCGACTGCGTAGATGCTCGAAATGGGCGGAATGGTGATTCCGAGGAGAAGCAGGTAGGCGACCAGGTATTCATCCACTCGGGTCAGGGCGAGCGCCGTACCGACGATGCCGAATGCCGCGATGATCCTCGCCAGGCCGGTGCCCCGGAAGATCGTTGCCATGGCGAGCGAACCCGAGTAGAGCGACAGCACGTTCGAGGACCAGGCCGCCAGCACGAGCAGGGCAAAGGCGGGTACGCCGATTCCGATCAGGATCATCACGTTGAGGATGTCGGGCTCGCCCATGGCGACCGCCGGAACCGCAGCCAGCGACAGGGTGAAGGGAAACGAGACGCCGAGCGCGAGGAACGCCGACCAGGTCGCGGCCTTGCGCGAACGCGCAAAGCGACTGTAGTCCGGCTGGATGGTGACGCCGGCAATGTAGCTGCCGATGACGGCCGAGACAGCCGTATAGATGCTCATCGGCTGACCGCCGGTGGGTACGGTCCAGTCCTCGACACCGCCGTAGGAGATGCCGGCCGCCACACCGAGGAAAATCACCATCACGGGCACGAGCGCGAGGGCGAGCTTGTCGATGCCCTTGAACCCGGAAAGCGTAACCCCGACCATCAATGAACTTCCGGCGATTACGTACACCTCGATCGGCAAATCGATGCCGAAAACCGTTGCGCCCAATTGCGCGCCGGCCCGCCCGAACATCGTCCCGGTGACGCCGAACCAGCCGAGCAGCGAACACGCGACGGCCAGGTTCGCCACCTTGCCGCCCCAGCGGCCGAAGGCGAATTCGCTCAACACGTAGGCGGAAAGCCCCGATTTCTGACCGCACAGGCCCGTCATCGCCGCAAGGCTGCCGAGCACGAAACAGCCGCAGGAGAAGGCGATGACCGCATTGCGCAAACCGAGGGAAGCCCCCAGGGTGGCGGCCATCAGAAACGCGGGAATCGCGATCGTCCCGCCGACGATGACCAAGGCTATGTGTCGGCCGGAATAGGTCGCCGACGACGGTACCTGGGTGGTGGGAAAATCGGAACCGGCACTCATTCCAGACCCGGATGCAACCCGCTGCTCCCGTCAGGCAGTACCACCAGGACGTTCCCGAAGTCGACGTCCGCTTGAAAAAGCTCGAAGTCGGCCAGTTCGCGCTCCGGCGGCGGTTGCATTCCCCACACCCTGCTGTTGTTCCACCCGATGCGCTTTGCCAGGGCCGCGTTCTCCGCTGCCTTCAGCGCGGCGATGGATGGATCGATCACAGGGACGAATGCATCCAGCCGGGCAGCCAGAAAGGCCTGCAGCTCACGGAAAAAACCGACTTCGAGAGTGCAACCCAGGATGATCGACTCGGCGCGGCGTTCGGCAACGGCCCGGTACGCCGCCCGCTCGAGCCTTGCCCGCGTGTCCTGCGGGTCCTTGTGGAATTCCTCTACGCGCAGATCGACCGCCTCGAACGAAACCAGCTTGTCCTTCCCGCCGTAGTCGTGGACCGCCTGTTTCATCTGGTCTTCCCATTTCCACTGCCCGATGATGACGGAGAAGTTGTTGGCCAGGTTGAGGGCGGCGGCAACGGATGCCTGGCAAGGGGCGACGACGACGGTATCGCCGGCGACTTCCCTTGCAGCGAGCAATGCCGGATCGTAGAAGCAGCCGATAATCAATGCGTCGTAATCATGCACGGAGCAGTATCTGGCCGCCTTCACGGTCTCATTGAGGATGCAGGCCTCGTAGGCGCGATACTCGAGGTTGGTCATTCCCGGAGAAACGGCCGTGCCGGACATGGACGTCACATGCACGGTCGTGTCGGGGTACTTGTACTGCCGCGCCATGTCGGCGAAGACCTGGTCGTACGCTGACGTTCCGACCGGATTCAGGTACATCACCTTGATATCCATATCCATCGACATGATCCGCTCGCTCCGAAGGCGCCGACTGGCGGCACATGATCATTCGGCCCTTCGGCCCCCGATGAGTCAACGACACCAACGGGTGGATTTCCCTGTGTCGTCGAGGGCGATTACCCACCTTTACGGGTAGGCGGGCCGGCAGAATCCAGTCAGGGAATGAGTCTGAGGTTGCGTCCCGCGGCGACGGCCAGGATGCGCTTGTTGACGTCGAGTTTCGTAAAGATGTTCTTGAGGTGAAACTTGACCGTGTTTTCCGTCATGTCCAGCGCCCGCGCGATGCCCTTGTTGGAAAGGCCGCTGGCAAGCTGCTCCAGGACTTCGCGTTCGCGCGGGCTGAGCAAGCCCACCGAGGCGTTGCTGCCCGTGTCGATTGCGCCTTCCTTGAAGCGCGTCAGGCAGACCGACACAAAGCGGTGGGTGAGGCTGCCGAGCTGCAGGTCCCGTCGATGGCGATTGAGCCGGGCGAACAACCTTTCGAGCGGTTTCCCGAAGTCCAGAAGCGGCCGGTAGGCTCCCTGGGCGACGGCGAATTCAATCGCAGTGGCCAGTTCGGAGAACGCCTCTTCGTCACGGCCGCTTGCCTCGAGCAGCAGCGCCCTGAGCACCTGCGCGTCGAGCATGGACCAGCGGTTGCCCGAGGCAGCCGCGAGCCCTGCAATCCGCTCGGTGACCTTGAGTCCGTTGTCGTGGTTGCGGGCGGCCAGCGCCATCAACCCGTCGGCGACGCCGATCAGGTGATCGCGCCGCCAGTCGGGCGAGGACTCGGCGCCGGGCTTGGCGCGGATCGTGAGGTTCTTCTGGTGAAAGAGGCGGCGTGCGCGCTTGAACTCGCCGGCGCGTGCAAGAAAGAGGTACTCGTAAGCGTCGAGCAGGTCGGAGAGCCGTTCGAGGCTGCGTTGTTCTGCGGTCTGCCGTCCGGCGGTCAGTACGGCAGACGCAGCCTCAAGCCCCTTCCGGGAATAGGCGTGCAAGGCGGCCGTACCGTAGCCGGCCGCATAGACATCGAACCATCCGTCGTAGTCCTCCGCGTAATCCAGCGCATGGCCCAACTGCTCGGTGTCGTGTTCGTCACGCAGGTAGTGGGCCGCGGCCCGTATGATGTCGGCGACCGCCTTGAGTCCGCTGTCGGCGCCGAAGTTGTCCTCGGCCATGTCGTGGGCTTCGTCCAGCGTGGCGATGGCTTCCTTCAACCGTCCGAGGAACAGGCTCGCCTGGCCTTCGTGGAGAAGCGCATAGTTGAGCCCCAGAACGCAGTTGACCTCCCGCATGTAGCGCTGCGAAGTCTTTGCATGGTCAAGCGCTTCTTCGAAGGATCCGATGGCCAGCGCGCCGACCGCCGTGATCGCGTAGATCAGCGAACGGCCGGTGGAATCGGAGCGTGTCAGGGTTTGCTCGGTGGCAAGGATTTTCTGGATGCTCTTTCGGTCCGACAGTCGATCCTCGTATGCTTCGAGCAGGATTCCCATGAGTATGGCGTCCCGTCTCAGGGACGCCGTCGCGTTGGTCCGGTCGGACAGCAGGTGGCTGTTCGTTTCCCTGAGGGATTCGAAGAGCTGATGGGCCTGGGCAATCTCGCCGTCCTTGATCAACTGGTAGACGCGCGAGATCTGCAGCCGGGGGAAGCGGCCCAACTTCGAGAGCGGAAAGTGGGCGATCAGTTGGCGGAAGCGGGAGATGCCTCCGAAGAGGATCAGCTCCCAGCCTCCGGCATCCTCGATGATGCGTGCGGCGTATTCGAGATTACCGGCCAGGCAGGCGTGCTCGACGGCTTGCACGGGCAGTTCGTGTTGCTCGTACCACTGGGCGGCCTGCAAGTGCAGCGAGTACAGGGCGTCGGGCTCCGTACGCTCCAGTACATTTCTCAGGAACTCCGCAAACAGGTGATGGTAGCGGTACCAGACGCGCTCGCGCCCCGCCGAGATGATCAGGGAATGCTGCTGCTTGAGCCGCTCCAGCAGGTCCAGGCAGTCGATCCGTTCGGACAGGCAGTTGGCGAGATCCGCATTGAACCGTTCCGCGATCGACGTACGCCTGAGTACGCGGCGAATGTCATCGGGAAGATCCTGGTAGACCTGCTGGGCAAAATAGTCGGCGATGTCGCCGGTGGATCCGGACAATCTGCGTACCACGTCCGCAAGTGGAGCCTCGTCACGCAGCAGGGAACGGGCCATCTGCAACGCCATTGCCCAGCCTTCGGTGCGTTGCATCAACGTGGCGAAGTCGCGGTCGCTGCCGGTGGTTGCGAGGATTTCCCGGGCCTCCTCGGTGCTGAACCTCAGATCGTCGGCGGAGAACTCCTGCACGAGGCCGTTGATTTTCAGTGCCGAGTATCGGAAACCGGGTTTGCTGCGAGTGCTCACGGCGATGTGCGCGTGGTCGGGCAGCAGTTCCAGCAGGTTCTCGATCACCCGATCCGTCGACGGGCTGCCGGCACGGTGGTAGTCGTCGAGAATGATGGTCAATCGCCCGGGATGCTGCTTGAGTGCGGCGACGACGGCCCTTACCGCCGCGGCCGGGGACACGTCCACCAGCCCCTGGTGGGCCAGTTTCTCCAGCGCGCCCACCTCCACGCCGGAATAGCTCAGCGACAGGATCACGTGCGACAGCAACTGGTTCGGCTCCCGATCGATCTCGTCCGTGGCGAGCCAGGAGACACGCTGGCCGGCCTCCTTGAGCGCCTCGACCCACTGCGAGAGCAAGGTGGACTTGCCGTAGCCGGCGGGCGTCACAACCAGGGTGAGCACCCCGGCGAGCGATGTATCGAGTCGCTGCAGGAGGCCGGACCGGCGCACCTGGGAAACGAGGCTGAACTGAGGCTCGAACTTGCCCTGCAGCAACCAGGATTCGAAATCGTCGAGTCTGTCGTCCATCAGCCTTGTATTTTAGCCGCCGCGCCGTTCAGCACGTGTGAGTTCATTACATCGCCTCATTCGCCCGTCAGACCTGACGCTGCCAGGCCAGTGCCCGGTCCAGGCTGTCCCTGAAATGGGGCAATCCCCACCTCAGGGAAAGTGCCGCCGCGATCGCCGCCCTCTCCGAAACGACCGCCATCGAATGGCGAAGCGCGGCCGGGTTGAGCGCCGCTTCGCCGAAACCGACCCCGACCCGGGCCAGGAACAGGTGCGTGAACGTTCTGGCGATGCCGCATGCGGCGGTCATGACGCTCCAGAGCGCAACGCCGATGGCAATGATGCCCACACGGTGGCGCCGGTCGGCGAGCCGGCCGATCGGAAAACCCATGAGCGTGTAGAAGATCGCGAAGGCGAACCCGTGCAACAGGCTGACTTGCGTATCGGAAACGCCGATGTCCCGTTTGATCGGCTCGACCAGCGATGTGGCTGACGCCGCCGCTGTACGGATCGTTGGAGATAAAGATATCGCCCGCGTGGATATCGTCGCGGAACTTGGCGATTATCGTCTTGACGGCCGGATCGAGCATGCCGACGAAACTCGGAATACCGGCGCCCGCGCTGGCCAGCTCACCGTCAACGTCGGTGATGGCCACGCCGAAATCGAGCACCTCATAGATCACCGAGCTCATGGCGGCGCGGGCCATCGAAGCGAACATTTCATCCGTGACGGCGGTCAGCGCAAGCTGAATGATTTCCGACGTAAACGGATCCGGTGTCCGGGAGTCGAGCACCTCGGTGTCCAAAGCGTACGTCCTCAGTCCTGGATTCCCTGGGCGTCCGAAGGACGCGCCCGCCTTCCCCCGCCGGATCGGGCGCGGCCGCTCAGGTGCTCAGGCCGTACTCCGCCTGCGCCTGTTCCGGCGTGACATAGCCGTTCAACACATCCTGCTCGACCGCGCTGCGGTCGCGCGCCGCCGGATCGCCGTAACCGCCGCCGTTCGCGGTGGTGAGCCGAATGACCTCGCCCTTTTTCGCCCGCACCGTTGTGCACATGCCGTATCGGTCGACCTGACCGTCGGCGCGCAGGATCAGCGCGTAATTGGTGCTGCCCTCCGCACCGCCGGCCAGCCCCCACGGCCTGCTTTCGGTGCGACTGGCCGCATAGGTGAGAAAGGCCTCCTCCGACGTGACCCGATAGTCGAGCACGACACCGCGGCCGCCCCGGTACTCCCCGGCACCGCCACCTTCCATGTTGAACGCGTACTGCTCGACCTGCAGTCCGTATCGGCTCTCGAACAATTCGACCGGGACGTTGAAAGTTTCGCCGTTGCCGCAGCAAAACTGCCCGTTGTCGCCGTCCAGCCCCCGGGATGCGCCCCAGCCCCCGACCAGGGGTTCGCCCATGACGAAGAGGTCTCCGGTGTCGGGATGCAGGCCGGAGATGAACGTGGCGCCGACGCTGCGCTGGTGGCCGGCGGACAGGGACTGCGGCAGTACCGGCGCGAGCGCCTTCCACATCACATCGATGGCGGCGATCAGGGCTTCGTAGTAGAGCGAAACCGGCGCGGGCGAGCACGCCGAGATGAGCGTACCTTCCGGGCATATCACCTCAAGCGCCCGGAAGCAGCCGCCGTTGGCCGGCAGTTCCGGATTGGTCACGGCCTTGAAAAGGCACCTGGCCCCCGTGACCAGTCCCGTATAGGAGCAGTTGATGGGTCCTGTCGCCTGCGGGGACGTATCCGAGAAGTCGGCGATCATCCGGTCGTCCGTCACCGTGACCTTGACGTGAATCCTGAAGGGCCCGTTGCCAAGCCCGTCGTCTTCCACCACGTCCTCGGCCTCGAACACGCCTTTCGGCAGTTTCGCAAGCTCGACCAGCGTCATTCGCTCACCGTAGGCAAGCAGTTCCTCCATCGCGGCGAGCACGTCGTTGCGCCCGTACTTGGCCACCAGTTCGAGGATGCGCTGCCCGCCCACCCGGGCCGCGGCCACGCCGGCGTGCATGTCGCCGATAGTCGAATCGGGCAAGCGCACGTTGTCGCGGATGAGCTGTACGAGCGACCGGTTCAGCCGGCCCCGCTCGTAGAGCTTCAGAAACCGGAAGTGAAGCCCTTCCTGGTAGATTTCCGTCGCCTCGGTCGAAACGCTGCCCGGCTGGGTTCCACCGACCTCCGTCCAGTGCGCCTTGTTGACGGTGAAGGCGATCAGTTCATCCCCGCAAAACACCGGCAGCACGATGACCACGTCCGACAGGTGGGTGCCGCCGCCCGCGTAGGGGGTATTCGTGATGATCACGTCACCCGGGGAGATGTCGCCGGCATCGGGATAGTGTTCCAGGGTGCTTTGCACCGCGGTATCGAGGGTGGCGAGGAACGCGGTCACGCCGTTGCCCTGGCCGAGCAGGTTACCCCGCGCATCGGTCACGCCGACCGCGAAATCCGTTGTCTCGTAGATGATCGGACTCATCGAGGTTCGGATGACGGCGTTGAACATCTCCTGGCCGATCGCTACAAGCGAGTCCTTGATGATCTCAGTGGTGAATACATCGGTCGTCATGGTTCAGGCCTCCGGCGCGATGGCTACGTGGTAGTTGCCGTAGTTGTCGATGCTGACTTCGTGTCCGGGCGACACCACGAGCGTCACCGCCGGTTCCTGCACGACCGCCGGGCCCCGGAACGCCATGCCGGGTTCCAGCCTCAAGCCGTCGTATATGGCAGCCTGGTGGATGCCGTGGCGGTCGAAGTCCACGGTTCTTGAAGGCAGGGCGGTCTCCTCGAGCGCCCGGCCGGTCACCGGTTTGCTTGCGAGTTCGGGCTTTGGAACGGCGACCTTGGCGACAAGGTGGAAATTGACGATCTGCACGCCCGTATCCAGTCGGTAGGTAAACCGTTGCTCGTGGGCTTCGTGGAAGCGCGCCACGGCGTCGCCGGCGTCGAACGAGGCGCCCGTTCCCGCGAACGGCAACGCCACTTTCACCGTATGCTCCTGCCCCTGATACCGCATGTCGGCGAGGTGCTCGAACTGGACTTCGGCTTCGGGAAAACCGTCGATGACATAGTCATCGCGCGCCTGGTCGGCCAATGACGCAAACGTGTCCCGGATCACCCGGGCATTGCCGGCGTTCATGGACATTGACCGGGTCAGCAGGTAGTCCCTGCGCAGGTCCGTCAGCAACATCCCCCACGCCGAGAATACGGCGGAGTTGACCGGAACGATGACCCGGGGCACCTTGAGTTCCTCCGCCAGGGCGACAGCGTGCATCGCGCCGCCTCCGCCAAAGGCGATCAGCGCGAAGTCGCGCGGATCGTAGCCCTTGTTGGTGGACACCAGACGCAGCGCGTTGGTCATGTTGGCATTGGCGATCCTTATCACGCCCCGCGCCAGGGCTTGGCGGTCCATGTCAAGCCGCTCTTCAAGGGGCTCCAAGGCGGCGTTGATGGCTTCCCAGTGCGGTTTGACTTCGCCGCCGACGAAGCTGGCCGGATCGATCCGGCCCAGCACGAGATTGGCATCCGTGGTCGTGGGCTCGGAACCCCCTCTGCCATAGGCGGCAGGACCCGGAACCGCGCCCGCCGACTGGGGTCCCACGTGCAGCTTGGCGCCCTCGTCGACCCAGGCGATGGAACCGCCGCCATTGCCGATCTCCACGATTTCCGATACTGGTGTCTGTATCGGGTAACCGGGATTCTTGCGATTGCGGCCGATGTAGTAGTCCGTCCCCACCTTCACGTCCCCGTTCTCGATCAATGCGCACTTGGCGGTGGTCCCGCCGATATCCAGAACGATGAGGTTCTCCTCGCCGATCGCCTTGCCGAGATAGGCTGCGGCGAAAATACCGCTGGCGGGTCCCGATTCCACCATGGTGATGGGATTGGCCTTGGCGGCCTGCACCGTGGCGATGCCGCCGTTGGACTGCATCATGTATGGATTGCCGGTGAACCCGCCTGCCGCAAGCTTCGTCTCGAGCGATTCGATGTAGCGGTTGGCGATGGGATGTACGTACGCGGCCAGCACGGTGGTGTTCGTGCGTTCATACTCCCGCCATTCGCGGCTGATCTCATGGGAGGCGAGCACCGAGACCTGCGGCCAGAGTTGATTGATCCGGGCCACGACCTGACGCTCGTTGTCGGGGTTGGCGTAGGCGTGCAGGAAGCACACGGCGATGGCTTCCACGCCCTGGGACTGGAAGAACTCCATCATTTGCGCCAGCGGCTCGAGGTCGACAGCCTTGAGCAACTCGCCCTTGTAGTTGACTCGCTCTTCGAGTTCGGCTCTCAGGTACCGCTCGACGAACGGCTTGGGCTTTCGAAAATTGAAATTGAAGAGATCCGGGCGATTGCCCCTCGCGATTTCCAGTACATCGCGAAACCCCCTGGTCGTGATCAACGCGGTCTTTACGCCCTTTTTCTCAGTGAGCGCGTTGATCACGACCGTGGTCCCGTGAGCGAAGAACGACAGGTCGGCCGGCGAAAGCGCGGCCTTCTCCATGGAGGCGATCACCCCCTGTTCGAAATGAGGAGGCGTCGTATCGGTCTTCGCGGCACGCACGGGGCCGCAGTCGCCCGTGTCGGCGTCCACATCGTAGAAGACGAGATCCGTGAACGTGCCGCCTACATCGCTCGCCGCCCGGTACGTGCTCACCGCCTCGACCCTCAGAAGTTGTAGCGGTAATCGAGGCGCCACACGCGGGGCGGGGCCGGATGGACGAACAACGGCGTGACGACTTCCGAGTTGTAGGTCAGGTCGGTCGCATTGTTGAGGTACGCCGATACCGACCAGTCGGAGCCTTCGAACCCCACGCGCAGATTGAGCAGGCCGAGCGAGTCCCTGGGATACGTATTCTCCGGTGTCCAGAACTGCTCGCCGCGCCGCTCGTAGTCCGCCCGTGCGAAGAACTCCAGCCCGTCGCCCATATCGGTGCGTACCTGCGCACCGACATTGAAGGTGCCGTCCGGGACGTAGGGCAGATCGTTGCCTATGGTTCCCGGGCGCTCGGCGTATGCGGTGATTTCGCTGTCCGTGGTGCCGTAGGCCGCGTAGAGGTCCAGGTTGTCGCTGGCGCGCCAGACCGCTTCCAGTTCGATCCCGCTCAACTCGGCCTCGTCGATGTCCTCGAACACCTGGACGAAGGCCTGCCCGTCGAACGGAAAGTACTGCGTGTTCTCCACCGCGGAATCGAACCAGGCGGCATTGAGCCGCAACGCACCGAAGTCGGCCTTCACGCCCAGTTCGAAGGCGCTGTTTTCTTCCTGGTCGATGATGTCCTTGGAAAGGCTGATGGCGCTGATGCCGGGATAGTTGTATTGGCCCGCCCGATACCCGATGCCCCAGCTGCCGTACAGGTTGACGTTGCCCGAAACCGCATAACCGAGCGTGATCTTGGGTTGAAACTTGCTGAAGGTCGTGACGTTCTTGTCGGTGGTCGGACGCGTGTGGGCCAGCAGCTCGCCGAATGTCGCGTAGCTGCCGCAATTGGCGTCGGGTACGTCCGTTTCCAAACCCGTGCACGCGGCTGCGCCATAGGGCTGGTTGGCGCCGGCGACCTGCTGGATATACACCCGGCCGGCGGTGTTGTACGGGTTGACATTCTGCTCGCGGGTTTCCTCGTCCTGGCGGGCGGCCAGCGAGAGCGTGAACGCGTCGGTGACATCGAAATCCACGCTCGCGAACAGGGCATAGGCGTAACTGTCCTCAAGGAACGACAGGAAAGCGCCGGGATCGGTACCGGTGGGGTTGGTGCTGTTCTCGAATTCCGGAACGGTCGTCGCACGCTTGATGCCCAGCCCCCGGTCGATTCCGGTGGCGGTGGTGCGCAGGCGTTCCCAGGACAGGTAGTAGGCGCCCGCCTGCCAGTGGACGCGATCGCCGACATCGGCCGCAAATCGCAACTCCTGGCTCCAGCCTTCGACATTCACGAAGGAATGCTGAGTGCCGTCCAGATACGAGAGATACGGTGCCCGATCGGCGACGGAGGATGTCTGCAACTCGTCGTAGGTCGTCACAGACCTGAAGTTGCCCGTTCCCACGTCAGCGTCGAACTTCAGCGAAACGCTTGCGGTATCGCGGTAACCCCGGTCCGGATTGTTGGCGACGTAGGGCAGGTCCACGAGGTTGGACCCCTCCTCGTTTACCTGACCGGCCGTGACGCCAAGTTCCGCACCGGTGCCCAGAAAGATCCCGAAGTGCTCGAACATGGCCGCACCTGGCCAGTGGAATCCGATGCCCTTGCCTTCATGCTTGGACATCTGAGCCTTGAGGTCGACGAGCAGATCCTGCGAGGGCGTCCAGCTCAGGCGGCCGCGAATCGTTCGGTCGCTGAACGGATCGACTTCATCGGTGAGCGTTACGTTCTGGAAGTAGCCGTCGCGCTCCAATACGCGCCCGGACAAGCGGAAAGCAAGGTCGTCGGTAATCGGCCCGCTGTAGGATCCCTCGATTCCGACCTCATCCGCCCGTCCGTAGCTCATCTTCACGTAGCCTTCCGGATCGTTGCTCGGCGCGTTGGTCGTGACGATGATGGCGCCGTTGGTGGCATTGCGGCCGTAGAGCGCTCCCTGGGGTCCCTTGACCACCTCGATCTGGCGAACGTCGAATATCTGGCTGATGAATTGCCGGGCGTTGACGATGAGCACGTCATCCACAACCACCGCCACGGGCAGTTCGCCGTTGCGGACCCGGCTGAGTCCCCTCACGGTCAGAAAGGAGGTCCCCATGGTCTGGGACTCCGCCAGCGTCACGTTGGGCGTGAGCTGAATGAAGTCGGCCGTCTGGGTGATGCCGGCATCCTCGATCTGTTCGGCCGTGAACGCGTTGACCGTGATCGGGGCATCCTGGATGGCCTCTTCGACCCGCCGGGCCGTTACCACGATCTCTTCCAGCGCGGTCTGGGCATGTACTTCGAAAACGGATGTCAGGAAGAAAGCAAAACAAGCGAATTTCAGACGGAAGTCGTTCATTGGCACGGTTCCTTGTCGGTCGGCGACAGGCGCCACTTGTACCAATCGATTGTCTTTGCCATCGCTGTACGAAATAACCGCGCAAATGGGTAGCCCGGCTTCCATTCTTGCAGGCGCCCACGACGCGCGTACCTACCCGTTCGGGTGGTTGAACAGCGGGTTGCGTTCGGTCGCCCCTCTCGACTCCGGGTTCATCGCCTCGCCGATGCGGTGGGATTGCCGGCACCCTGGTCGCGGCCGCCGTTTACGGCCGAAGGCGCCGCCGCTTATGATCGAAGGCAATGAAAATCCTTGATGATCAACACGTCGTCGATCGTCTCGACTATCGAACCCTGATCGAGGCGCTCCGATCGGGGTTCGCCCGCCGGAGTTCGCCTCCGATTCAGATGAGGCGGGAAACCGGGGCTGACGCCGACAGCAAGGTGCTGCTGGTCAAGGCCGCATGGGATCGGGAAGTCACGGTTGTGAAGGCGCTCACGCTCAATGCGAAAAACAGGCGATCGGAGGTTCCCTATATTCAGGGTTTGATTGCAGTCTTCGACAAAGCGAGCGGGACGCCGCTGGGGGTTGTTGACGCGAAGGAGATAACGTTTCGGCGTACGGCGGCGGCATCGGCGCTGGCGGCGGACTATCTGGCGCGTCCGAATGCCGAAGTCATTACCCTGATCGGCACAGGCTTGCTGGCGCCGCACATGGCGCTTGCGCATGTCGCAACCCGGCCCATCCGTCGAATCAACGTCTTCGGCCGAAGCCTGGACAAGGCAGAGGCGACCGTCGCGACAATCAGTCGCTCGGCCCCGGCAGTGCGGGTACGTGCGGTTCGGGATCTGCCCGAAGCGGTTCGCGAAGCGGACATCGTTTCCACGGCAACGTCCAGCAAATCACCCATCCTGCACGGCGCCTGGATTTCAGAAGGCACGCACGTCGATCTGGTGGGCGCATTCACGCCCGATGCAAGGGAAGCCGACGACGAGACAATTGCCGGGGCGCGCGTATTTCTGGACGACCGAAATACGACTGTGGAGGAAGCGGGAGACATCGCCTTGCCGATGGCGAGCGGAACGATTGCCGCCAACGATATAGTCGGCGACCTTTGGGATCTCTGCGGCGGTCAGGTCGCAGGCCGCACGACCGATCGCGAGGTCACCGTATTCAAGTCCGTTGGCACGGCACTGGAAGACCTGGTCGCCGCCAAGCTGATCGTTGGACTCGGCTAGTGTCGTGCCATACGTTTTATGTCGTACGAGTTGTGCCGGATTCCTCGCCTGAGATGATCGTCTCCGGCGGTCTCTACCCGCTGGATATCCGGATCGACGGGGAAATCATCGAGAAACGCACCGAAGGGATCAACCTGCCCAACGTTGTCTGCAGCATGTTTGACAAATCGTTTCATTTATTGTGAAACGATTTCTTTAAAAATCCGAAAATATTATATAAATTAGCTATATAATCGTTTCATAGAGTCGACGGATTCGTTTCATGCCGCTCACTGACCAGGCAGTACTGGACTACATCGCAGCCCATCCCGGTGCCGGGCGGGAGGATGTGCGGCGCAACGTTGCCCCTGAGGTCAGTTCGCCTACGGTCTGGCGCGCGCTGAAGCGGTTGGTGGATGACGGTCGGCTTGAGGTTTTCGGCAAGGGCCGGGCCACGGGTTACAGCCTGGCGGGTTCAGCCGTGGTGCGGGCGCATCTGCAAACGCCGTACAACCGGCGGCGACCAGCCGTCTACAGGAAGGAATTTGTCGATCGTTATGTCCCGAACAAGAGCTTCTATCTTGGCAGGGACGACCGGCAACGCCTGCATGAGGTCGGTCGGCCGGTGCCGCCTGCGCGGCCGGCCGGTGCCTTTGCCCGGCGCATTCTCGAGCGCCTTCTGGTCGATCTGTCCTGGGCGTCTTCGCGCATGGAGGGGAATACCTACGACATCCTGCAAACCGAGCGGCTGATCCGCTTCGGGGAGAAAGCCGCCGGCAAGGACCGCAAGGAAGCGGTCATGATCCTCAATCACAAGGAGGCGATCCAATTCGTTGTGGATCATCTCGCCGAGATTTCGATCAACCGGTTGGACCTGTTCGGCATTCACGCCTTGCTGGCGGACGGATTGCTTGTGGACCCCGCCATGGCGGGCCGGCTGCGACGCATGCCGGTCGGCATTTCCTCTTCGAATTACCTGCCGCTGGACGATCGCTTTGCGATCGAGGAGGAATTTGGCGTACTTGTCGAAAAGGCGGCGGCGATCACCGACCCCTTCGAGCAGTCTTTCTTCCTGCTCGTTCACATTCCCTATCTGCAGGCATTCGAGGACATCAACAAACGAACCTCGCGCATCGCCTCCAACATCCCTCTCCTGAAGGCCGATCTTGCGCCAATGTCCTTTCTCACCATGGATGACGGCGCCTATATCGACGGCCTGATCGGCATATACGAGTTCAACAATGTATCACTCCTGCGCGAGGTCTATATCGACGCCTATCTCGCCTCCGCCGAGAATTACAGGGTGCTGCGCGCGGAGCTGGAGTCGCCCGAAAAGGCGGCGCTCGCGTATCGGGACTTCGTGCGCGAGGCCGTGCGGCGCAGCGTGCTCGAATGGAAGGAATTCCGGCCGGATGACACCAGGATCATGGCCACCGACGCCGGCATTCCCGAAGCCGACCGCGAGCAGGTCGTCAACTACGTCGGCAATGAGTTGCGCGGACTCCACGAGGGCAACGCAATCCGATACAGGCTGCGGCCCGAACATCTTTGTTTCATGCTTGATCAACATGAAACTAAAGGGTAACTTTCTTGTATGGAACCAGCGGGTTGGAAAAATGAGTCATAGCGCAGTAATCAAGATGATCGGTGACCTCCGGGACCGGGGAAAGCTTTCAGGCGTTGACGTGGCAAATGTTGCACGCGTTTCCAAGGCAACCGTGTCTCGTTGGACCAACGGTACGGCGGCTCCGCACCCCAAGACGCAGTTGATCCTGTCGGATCTCAGGTACGTGGTGGACCGATTGTCCGACTTCTATAGCGCCGATGAAACCCGACTGTGGCTTCTTGCGCGCAATGATCTCCTGGGCGGCAAGACGGCGATCGGGCTGATTCGCGAGGACCGGACCGACGAAGTCCTCCAGGCGATCGAACGGCTGGATTCTCTGGCGTACGTGTAGGCTCTCCAACGGCGGCTGAACGGTGGATTGGCTCGATCCGGAATTGCTTGCCTTTCTGGATGCCCTGGAAGGCCAGCCCTTCACGGGAGACGTTTGGCGGGTTACCTGGGCGACGCGGAATCCGCTGACCGGCAGCTCGGGTGGCGGTCGATGGTCGCCGGAAGGGCGATTCGACGTGCTGTACACGAGCCTTCAACAGGATGGTGCGCTGGCGGAAGCGTACCACCACCTTTCGCGGGCACCCGTCATGTCATCGTCGCACATGTTTCTCAACAGGATGTCCGTCTCGCTCGACTACGTTCTGAAACTGGATGTAGACCGGCTGATGGCTCTGGGAATGCAAGACCCGCGAGCGTCTCGCCCCAGGGACAACCTGGGACCGCAAATCGGAGAGGCAGCTTTCACGCTGGACTATCAGGGGCTGATCGTGCCGAGCGCTCGATGGGATTGCGACAACCTGATGGTATTCCTCGACCAACGATCTTTCGATATGGACAAGCATCTATCGTTCAACAAGGCGTCCGACGTGAATTGGCCTGCCTGGAGGGAACAGACAATGCAAAATTGATTGCTGGATGGCAGTTATTCACGTCGGAACGATTGTTGCGTCCCCGGTAGTGGTATCGGAAGCATTCTGTTAGTTTTTTCCGCACCCGAAACAGGCAGACCACCTCCCCCATGCTCTACCGCTCTCTCGTTCGATTCATGAGTCTGGTTGCCCGGACGTTCTACAGGCGGATCGAGGTGGTGGGCCTGGAAAATGTCCCGGCGGACGGCGCCGTGATTCTTGCCGGGAATCACCCCAATGCGTTGATCGACGGGCTGCTGCTGATGTGCCATGCGGGGCGCACGCCGGTGCACTTTCTCGGCAACGCAAAACTCTGGAGAATCCCTCTGCTTGCCCGCCTGCTGAATGCCCTCGGCGCCGTGCCCGTGATGCGCCGCGAGGACCACGGCCCCAACGCGGACAATCGGCAAGCCTTCGATCGCGTTGACGACGTCCTGGCGCGCGGAGGCTGCGTGGCGATTTTTCCGGAGGGTATCAGCCACACCGACAGCCAGCTTTCGCGGCTCAAGACCGGCACGGCCAGAATGGCCTTGCGCGCCGCCGCACGCCGGGAGGCCGAGGTCGCGATCGTTCCCTTCGGCCTGACCTATCTGGAACGTGATCGCTTCAGAAGCCAGGTACTGCTGCACTTCGGAACGCCGATGCATATGGACGAAAGGCGTCTGGCGGCTTACGGGAACGACAAGGTAGGCGCGGTGCGACTGCTCACCGAGAAACTGCGGGAACGACTTGCCCGCGTCACGCTGAACGCACCGGACTGGGCCACGCTGCGGTTTATTCACGCCGCGCGGCGTCTGTACAAGCCGATGGCGGCCAGACTCACGCCTTCGATCTACGTCGACCTCAGCCGCCGCTTCGTTGAGCACTACACGCGGTTCGCCGGAGAGCCGGACATTCAGCGGCTGCGCGCGGAGATCGAGGCCTACCAGACCCGGTTGGAACTCCTGGGATTGAAGGACCATCAGCTCGTCCACCCTGTCAGTGCGGGCATAGCCATGACGAGAATCATCTGGCGTTCTGCCCTGGTGATCCTGCTCTTGCCGTTCGCACTGCCGGGGGCGATCGTCGTACTGCCGATTGCCTGGCTCGCCGCGACGGTGAGCTCGTGGTACAGCTACGACGTGGACGACATCGCCACCCTGAAAGTCACGACGGCGGTTCCGATTCTGCTGGCCGCCTACACGCTCGTCACGATCTGGGTCGGACTGGCCTTCGGATGGGTCTGGGCAATGCTGGCGGTGCTGCTGATCCCGGTCAGTCTGTTCGCCACACTGTTCGTGCTGGAAAAGCAGGCGCAGCTACTGGTCTCGATACGCAGCGTCTTTCGGCTGGCGTGGCTGCGCAGCGACATCGAAGCGCTGGCGGATGAAAGGAAGGAACTGGTGAGCGCAGTGCGAACCGCCGTCGACCGCTACGCAGACCCCCGCATTCGGCGGATATTCGAAGCGTCGGATTTCGGCTCTCTGTAGGCGGTATCGAGGCCGCCGGGCACTGCCGGAAACCGCCTGTGGTCTCGGGGCAGCCGCGACGGCCCGTCCACGCCTAATAGACCTCGCAGTCGTACGGCTCGATCTCCTCGCCCAGCGCCAGCCAGTGCCCGGAAATGGTGGCCGGCTCGGTGAAGACGACAGGGTCGACGGTGGTGATGTGGTAATCGATGCGGCTTTGGTCGTCGCTCAGGGTGAAGCGCTCGGTGACCTCGGCGGCATCGCTTTGGGGCGTGCCGCGCGTGTCGTAGAAATTCCAGTCGATGTGCGTGGTTTCCACCACCAGCGTGTCGTCGTCCCAACGGCCGATCGAGTAGCCGACGCGCGAGGGCGTCACGTCTTCCGGAGGCGCCGACTGATCCATGTGAATCGTTCGAACCAGGTCGTACATCTCCAGACGAAGCAGTATCCTGTCGCCCTCGTCAACGAATTCATACGGATGCGGGTACCACATCAGTCGCGGCATGCCGGCCGGTTCGCATCGAACCGAGAAATTGTCGAGCGGATCGAACTTCTCTCTTTCCGCCAGGGCGAACGCCGTCAGCGGCGTGTGCATTTCGCGCCTGTTGACCTGCGGAATGCTCCAGACCCGAAAGATCCCCCTGTTCTCGGCAACCGTATCCTCCAGCTCGTCCTGGAACTGGCTGGTCACACCGTCCCGGATCAGCAAGACACGGTCCCCGTCGGCGAGCACCATCTCCGCGGCCAGAAAATCCGCACCGTCGATGATCGATTCATGACCGCCCACGACGACGCGATCTCCGACCTGAATGCGGTCCCGGGTAAAACCAGCCCGGACCAGGTAGTAGATCGAGTTGGTTTCGATCCCCACAAGCTCTTCATCACCCGCGTCATTCTCTGTCCGCAAGGAAAACTTCACATGCGGATTCCGCCACTGCAATTCGACGATTTCACCCTCCATCTCAGTGAACTCGTCGGAGAAATAGGCCTGGGAATGATGGCCGTGCGCGATGCCCGGCAGGAAAATCGCTACCGAGAGCACAACCGGCCAGACCGATTTCCCTGCGATAGCTCCAGAGAACGCTGATAGGCGAGTCCAATTGTGCATGGCACTGTTTCTCCTGCCAGACCGGCTGACAATCACAAAGGTCTGATGGAACGGGATCTACTGGGATTGCCTGTATATGCGCTCGAATCTTCGTTCGGAAATTCTCCAACCCTCATCCGTGCGCTCGTACTTGTCGAAGTACTTTCCCTGCGACACAAAACCGGACACTTCCACGGGGTCGCTTTCGGGATGGTCCTCGCCCGGAATCGCACCATAGACCGTCGCGTAGTGAATCCCCGTGGCGTTGTTCTCGTCGATTACCGTGATGTCGCTCGTGGACATCATGTGCATACCGATGCTTTCCTGGTTCGCGCCCTCGACGCGCGCCTGCAGCACGTCACGCCCGGTATACGGTTGACCACCGAGGATCAGCGTGCCGTTTTCGGTAAACGTATTGGCGTAAGCGACCGCATCAAGGTTGTCTCGTGCCATCGCATACGTGTCAACGAGTTGCTTGATCTCTGCCTTGATCAGCCACTCGTCCTGTTCGCTCAAATCCGCTGCCTGAGCGCTTGACAGCCCAAGTAGCAGACCCGGAATCACCCAGCTCATACGTCTGATCGACTTCATTTTGATTTCCTCCAAGTCAAGTTGCATAGACCCATGTAATAAGTTGTCGGGAACAAATTGGGTCACTCGGCTGTAAGCGGGCAATTTGAGCCGTCATTGTCCGTCGCCTGATTATGGGGTTTCCTTCGATGTTTTCATGACGAAGGAGGCTGGGAGGATGAGCGAGGGCAAACGGATGACGGTGCGCCGCTCGGCGGAGGAGTGGCGGACGATCGTGTCGCGGTTCGAGCGTAGCGGCCAGACGCGCAAGCAGTTTTGCACGGCGGAGGACTTGGCGCCGAGCACGTTTTCGTTGTGGCGGCGCAAGCTGCGGCGCTCCGAAGCGGGCAGCGGGGCGAACGGCGCGGGACGGTTCGTGGAGTTGGCCGATTCGCCGACGGCATTGCCGGCGTGGGAGGCGGAGCTGGACCTGGGCGAGGGGGTGGTATTGCGGTTGCGTCGCCCGCCGCGGTGTTGAACCTCGGCGGGGATTGCCGCATCTGGCTGTACACGCCGCCGTGCGACATGCGCCGTTCCTTCGACGGGCTCTCGGCGCTGGTGCGCCACGAGCTGGGACGCGATCCCACGAACGGGCAGTGGTACGTGTTCGTGAACCGCCGGCGCACGATGCTGAAGGTGCTGGCGTTCGATGCCGGCGGGTACTGGATCTGGGCCAAGCGCCTGGAGCAAGGGCGGTTCGCGGCGTTGGGCGCACGGGGCGGCGGGTCCCTGGCGTTGACTCGCACCGCGCTGCTGGCGCTGCTGGAGGGGACGGACATCGTGGTCCGGCGCCAGCGCAAGCGTTACCGGATGGCGGCGTGACGGGCGTGGAGCGGGTATAATCGGCGCTTCAACGGCGGCGAGTGCGAACCCCTTGTCCCACGCCCGGATCGAGGTTCTTCAACAAGAGAACGCGCGATTGAACGCGACCGTCGCCGACCTCACCGGCCAACTGGCCTCGGTCAAGCGTCAACTGGAGTGGTTCCAGCGCCAGTTGTTCGGGCCGAAGTCCGAGAAGCGGCTCGAGTTCGACGAGGCGGAGCAGGCGAGCCTGTTCGCGGCGCTGGGCATCGAGGCGACACCGGCCGGGGAGGCGCCCACGCAAGAGATCCGCTACCGGCGCCGGAAGAAGCGCCGCGACGGGGCGGTCAACGAGCACGGGTTGCGGTTCGACGAGACGGTGCCGGTGGAGACGATCCATGTGACGGACCCCGCCATCGAGGCGATTCCGGAGTCCGAGCGGGAGTTCGTGGGGGAGAAGGTCACGCACCGGCTGGCCCAGGAGCCGGGCAGCTACAAGGTGCTGAGGTACGTGCGCCAGGTCGTCAAGCGCCGGGACACCGGGCAGGTGTTGACGCCGGCGGCGCCGCCGAACGTGCTGGGGCGCGCGGCGGTGGACGTGAGCTTCCTGGCCGGGCTGCTGGTGGACAAGTTTCGATATCACCTGCCGCTGTACCGCCAGCACCGGCGCCTGGCCGACAGCGGGATCGCGGTGAGCCGGCGCAGTCTGACGAACTGGGCCGGACGGGCCATCGACCTGTTGGGGCCGCTGGTCTCGGCGCAATCCGCGCACATTTTGAGCGGCGCGGTCGTGGCCATGGACGAGACCTCGATCAAGGCCGGGCGCAGCGGGCCGGGCAAGATGCGCGCGGCGTACTTCTGGCCGGTGTACGGGCAGGACGACGAGTTGGTGTTTCACTACGCGCCGAGCCGCGCGCACAAGCACGTGGAGAGGTTCCTCGGGGATTTCTCGGGCACACTGTTGAGCGACGGGTACGGTGCGTACGAGGCGTTCGCGAAGCGCCGCGGCCTCGCGCATGCGCAGTGCTGGAGTCATTGCCGGCGTAATTTCGTGGATGCCAAGCAGAGCGATCCCGAGGGCGTGGCCGCGGCGTTGTCGCTCATCGGCGCGCTGTACCGGCACGAGAAGAAGATACGCAAGAAGAAGCTCGACGGCCCGGCGAAGCTGGCCTGGCGGCGCGAGCGCAGCGCCGCGGCGGTGGACGCGTTTTTCGACTGGTGCAAACAACAACGCCAGCGGGTGGACCTGCTGCCGAGCCACCCGTTCGGTCAGGCGCTGGCCTACGCGGCGGAACGCGAGGCCGGGCTGCGGGTGTTTCTGGAGGACCCCGGGGTCGCCATCGACACGAACCACCTTGAGCGGGGCCTGCGCCCGATCCCGATGGGCCGGCGCAACTGGCTGTTCGCCTGGACGGAACTGGGCGCGCGCCGCGTCGGGGCGATCCAGAGCTTGCTCGCGACCTGCCAGCTGCAGGGCGTGAACCCCTACATCTACCTGGTCGACGTGTTGCAGCGGATCGACCGGCATCCGGCCAAGCGCGCCGTCGAACTGACCCCAAGGGTGTGGAAGACGCTTTTCGCCGACAATCCGCTACGGTCCGACCTGGACCGCGCCCGCGATCCCCCACTTCACTAGGCCGCGAAAGTCCAGAACGGTCCAGTTTGCCCGCTTACACTCGGCTCCCGGCTCAATCGGAGTCAGCCGCATTGTAATCTTCGTGATCGCGCCTGATCCAGAGGCCCGTATAGTCTCGCACATTGCTCGCCTACAGTTTCCGCTAACGAACAAAACGACCAACCGATCGAGTGGCCGGTGGCAAAGAGCTCGTCGGCGCCTGAATGTGCCGGACCGTCCTCCGTAGGGGCATTCAATCAAGATTGACCCTCACTCTGGAATGGTCCGGCTGCAGGTCATAGCGGATGCGCTTGCCTTCTTCATCCAGAATCGTCAGGGATTGCTGAAACACACCCTGGGGCGGGGTATCCGCCGTGACGGTTGCCTCCAGAATGTAGAGCCGGTCCGCATGCCGATAGATGCCCGCGTAGGTGCGGGTCCGATCCGGGTTCGTGAGGAAGAGCTGATGACCGCCGATGAAGTCGACGTGGTGCCAGGCATCGTAGGTGACTTCGCCGTCGCGTAGTCGAAACTGCTGCGCCGCATAGGCAATCGCGCCCATCTGCGTGTAGAGCCAGAAATTGCCGGCCCCGGAAACATTGATCTCGTCTGCAAGTTGTTCATAGACATTCCTGGCATCGGAGAAGTCCACCACGGTAACCGAGTAGTAGTTGTCGCCATCGTATGACTCATAGATGGTCGAGGGGAACGTGCCGCCGTATTCGGAAAGATAAGGCGCCTCGCTGATCTCGGGTTCGCTCGGGAAGTTGGCCGAAAAGAGCTGATCCGGATAGGCGAGATTGGTCCAGCCGGAAGCGCCATCAACGGCAGGATTCGACGCTTGGATCTCTATGTCCGTAATGAAGCATCCATTATCGCCGTCACGTGTCGGGGTGCAGACGACGGAAAGGTGGTCTCCCTCTGCGATGGCATCCCATCCCGCTCTGCTGAAACTGCCGGTTCCACCGCCCTCCAGCGCCCAGCGCTCGGTTTCGCCGTTCTCGTTTTCTACATCCATGAAGACCCAAACGTGAGGATTGGCGAAATGAAACTCCGTCACGACGCCCTGAAACTGAATTTCCCGGCCAATTTCATAGTTGCCGTGGGAATGATGTGCGAGAGTGGCGCTTGCGAAAGACAGAATTCCTGCAATTGCCGCAATTTCAAGGGTCTTCATCATCTCAGCCTCCCTCAGGTGGTCCAAGGCGAAGGATTTTTGAGCCGCTGGCGTGTTCGATCAGCAGGAGTATGTCGCCTTCCGAGTCGACGGCCACATCCCGAATTCGGCCGATCCCGTCCACGAGCATTTCCTGTTCGACCGAACCGTCGTCGTCGATCGAGACGCGAAACAGTGCGTTGGCCTTCAGCGATCCCGCGATCAGGTCGCCTTCCCAGCCGGGAAATGCGTCTCCCCGATAGACGACAATGGCGGAAAGCGCAGGTGACGGAATCAGGTCCACCACAGCCGATTGCATCCCGCTCCCGTCGAATTCGACCTCGAACAAGTCCACTATCGACGACCCATCATAATGCACGCCGCTCGTCACCAGCGGCCACCCGTAGTTCCTGCCCCCTTCGATCAGGTTGATCTCGTCGCCGCCACGGGCGCCGTGTTCGGTGCTCCAGAGCCTGTCGGTAGCGGGGTCGTATTCCAGTCCCTGGGGAACGCGATGCCCGAGCGTCCAGATGGACTCGATGGCGCCTTCAACGCCGACGAACGGGTTGTCCTGTGGAATGCTGCCGTCTTCGGAAACCCGGAAAATCTTGCCCCATGGTCTGCCCAGGTCCTGGATCCCAAGATCATAGAAGCCGTTCTTCGCGCCGACCGAGAAATAGACATGGCCGTCGCGGTCCAGGGTGATTCGTCCTCCCAACGAAAGATCGGTGCCCGGCGTGTAGTGTTCGTACGCGCTGGTCCAGATCGTTTCTTCATTGATCCACGCGCCTTCACGGATTCGGCCGCGAACGATCCGGGTCATGGAGACCGGGACGTTTCTCTCGCGGCTGAACTCGTTGCAGTCTTCGCAGCGGTCGCCGTAGTAAAGGTAGATCCAGCCATTCTCCTCGTAGTCCGGATGCAGCGCGGCCTCGTGCATCCAGCCCATTCCGCGATCCAGTGCGCGGGGGCCGTCGGGAATCGTGCTGTCGCCGTAGACCCTCGGCGTGCCGGAAACGACCTCGGATTGACGCCCGTCGGCCGAGATGAAGCTTAGTCCGCGTTTCTTCTCTGTCAGGAGCAGCCTGCCGTCAGGCAATGGCGTGATCGAATACGGCAGAGGCGCCAGATCCTCGATCAACGGTACCAGAACAAAGTTATGATGCTCGCTGTTCTGAACTCCACCCGGAATCCCGATCCGGGCGCGCATACCGTAGTGATCGTAGGTGTAGCCCTGGCGCTGCTCAAGAATGAATATGGCCAGGCTCTGGATCTGATCCGGCTCCAGGACACCCTCGTAGGCAGGCATTTCCGCCTCCGGATTGCCGACGCGAATACTCGTCTGCAGCGCCTCGGTCGAAGCACCGCCCGGGAGTTCCACACCGACCAGCGGAGTACCGAGCGCGGTGCCTTCCAACGCGGCGCCGTGACAGGCGGAACAGACTTCCTGGTACAAATCGCCTACGGCACCGTACCTCGGCTGCGCGAGCGCCGCGCTACCGGTCATCAGACAAGCCGCTACGATGGCGGTCAGATAACTACGGAGCCCCCTGTTCGTTATTGGCAACAAATCGCTCTCCGTTCGACATTCGCATCAAGCACGCTTTCGTTCCCAATATTGCCTTCCCAACCGTCTTATAGCCAAACGACTCTGGCGCGCGCCTTCCAATTGCGGGGCCGGCAGGGCACCATCGAACAACAAATGCAGAGAGAGGAACGGAAACATGGATAAAAGCAGGGGATTCCTTTTTCTCGCTACCAGCACGCTTGTGTGCTCCCACGTGCTGGCTCATCACGCGTTCGTGGAGTTCGATCGCAGTCAGGTTGTCGAAGTAGAGGGCGAGGTCATCAGTGTCCTGTGGGCCAATCCTCACATTCGCTTCTCGATTCGATCCACCGATGAAAGCGGTACGGAAACGGTCTGGAATGTCGAAGGGACGCTGGGAGGACTCCACGCTGGTCGTCGAAACGTCGGCCATCGACTGGGCCTACTTCGACAAGGAAGGCATCCCGCAGGGCGACGCCATGACCATCGTGGAGCGGTTCACGCCCAGCGAGGACGGCAGCCGACTCGAATACACGATGACGGTAACGGACGCCGAAGTTTTCACCGAGCCTGTCACGCTGGAGCGTCACTGGGTCTGGCGTCCCGGCGAAGAAATCAGACCTTACAACTGCACCTGGGGCGAATAGACAGCCGTCATCCGCGGCAAGCCCCAGCGGAGCACCAGCCCAGGTCCGTCCGATTGCATCACGAGTCTTGATATGCAGCGCTTACGGAATTGCAGCTATGATGAGCGGTCCCGGCACGAACAACCCGAAAAAACACAGAACCGAGCAAAACCGGAGAATTTGAGGAGCAGATCATGCCCACAAGACGAAAATTCCTGAGAAACAGCCTGACGACCGGCGCCTATATCGGCCTGGGACTGCCCGGCGTGCGGCTGGCCTCCGCGCAGGACACCACGGATGAGGAGGCGCGCAACAAGGCTGTTGTCAGGCGCTTCAAGGAGTCTCAGGGAACCGACGAATACGAGCAGGTGCTTGCCGAGGTGATGTCACCGGACTTCCAACGGCTTCGAGGCGGATTCGAAAACCTGGCGACGAATGCGGCCGGGTCCGAACTGGCTGAAGCGGCTCAGCCTGTGCGAACGGCTTTTCCCGACCGTACCGATACGATCGATCTGATGATCGCGGACGGAGACAGAGTTGGCATGCGGTTCCGTGTCCAAGGGACGCATGAACGCAATTTTTTCGGCATTCCGGCAACCGGAAAGACCATCGACATTACGGAAGTCGGCGCGTTCCGGCTCGAGGACGGGAAGATCGTCGAAGCCTGGTTCATGGCGGACGAGGTTGAACTGCTCAAGCAACTGGGCGTGGGACTGCCCGAGCGGCAGGACGGCCAGCGAATCGTACCGGTACCGGCCAGGCAGTCTCGTCCCGGCCAGGCCACTCTGGAGGAAATACTCGCGGCGCCGGTGGACTCACAGACCTACCGCAACAAGGTGGTGGTGTCGGCCTACAAGTCGGAGTTTCCTCCTCCGGGGGTCTTGCCCGATCGGCCCGGTCGGCCCTACGACGTGTATCTGCGCGGCGGTTTCAAGCACTTCGTCGACTACGGGAATGCGAACGGCCTGAGCGACCAGGGCATCGGACAGGCATTTCCGGACCGCCAGGACAAGGTCGATTTCGTGCTCGCCGAGGGCGACACCGTCTGGATCCAGTTCAGGCTGAGCGGCACGCACGGGCGCAGTCTGTTCGGCATCCCGCCGACCAACCGTCCCATCGAGGCCGCCGAAGTGGGCATCATGACCTTCGACGGCGCCCGCTGGGACACGGGCTGGTTCTTCGGAGACGACCTGGGAATGGCGCTACAGCTCGGCGTTCCGGACCTCTTCACGTCGTAGCTGACCCAGGCAACGGATCAGGCGTAGGACCGCATCAGGGGAAACTGACGCGGGCAATGGCGAATTTCGCAGGAGCACTCGGATGAAGATGGAAAGAACTCTCTTGGCATCTGCTCTGCTGCTGATGGCAAGTCACGCAGCAGCACACCACAACTGGTCGGCAATCTACGATGTGCAGTCCGACATTGAAATCGAGGGCGTGATCAGCTCGATTCAGTGGAGGAACCCGCATGTTCGGGTGAGCTTCACCGTCAACGAGGGCACGGCGGACGAAATGGTCTATACCACGGAGAGCAACTCGGTCGCCTCCCTGACTCGCATGAACGTGACTGAAGACCTGCTCGCCGTCGGCACCCGAGTGCGAGTGGCCGGTTACCGGTCGCGCAGCCGCGATGACGACATCTTCATGAATCACCTGCTGCTGCCGGACAACCGCGAAGTCATCTTCCTGCGCACCGCCGAACCCCGCTGGCCGGACGCAACCCGCATCGGAAACACCGACCGATTGCATGGCCGGGTGGTTGAAGAGGATTTTGCCAAGCGGCCGACCTCGATCTTTGCGGTCTGGAACACGGTTTACGGTGCTCAAGGCAGCCATCAGGCTCTGCGATTCCCGGGGGGAGAGTACACGATCGATTACACGACGGAGCGAGGTACGGGCGGCTGCGCCTCCAAGGATGTGTGGGCTCAGATGGGGGCGCCTTATCCCATCCAGCTCATCGATAACGGCGACACGGTCATCATCCACGCAGAAGAGTTCGACACCATACGCGAAGTGCACATGGGCATCGATCACGACGACCCGGGCACCCATACGAACAACCTCGGTTATTCGACCGGCCGCATGGACGGCGGCAGGCTCCTCGTGACCACCACGTTCGAAGGCAGTAACTCGCCAATCCAGCTCTACGAAACATTTCAACTCAGCGCGGACCACAGCCGACTTCTCTACACGTCCACCCTGGTCGACCCGACTTCGAACAACGCACCGACGGTAGCCAGCAAGTGGTGGGAATATCAGCCCGGCGCCTTCGTGCAGCCTTTCGACTGCAGTCCGTAGTTCGAACTTGAACTGACGCGAATGGCAGCAGAGTTCACGCTGCCGCCCGGGTGCATCGCGACTCCGTGAAGCGGCCTGACGGCTCCCGTAACGGAACGGACGTGTGAGACTACAGACTCAAGACCAAGCGTAAACCGTCTTCAACCTGTCGCAATACGGCGTCAGATGCACGACCAGATCGTTCTGTGAGGAAACGCCTGTCCAACGTAACGATCTGCGACACGTTGATGACTGACTGCCGCGGCAGGCCTGTTCCGCGTCTCGGCAGGGAAACGTTTCCCGGTGCTGCAGACAACTTCGGATTGGAGGTGATGACAACACCAAGAATGGTGCGAATTCGGCTGCGATTAAAGTCGTCAGACTGAACAATCAGAATCGGCCGGCGGAAACCGGGTTCGGAGCCCGCCGGTTCACGCAACTGGGCCCACCAAATCTCGCCGCGTTTCACTTCCAGTCTTCGGTGGGCAAAGAGCGAACCTGAAGTGCCTGCAACTCTTCGTCGAGCGCCGAATCGGAGCCGTCTGCACCGTAGACCTCGTTTAACCTTTCGGTGACGCGTCGCCTGAAATGCCGGGAGACAAATTCCCTGACGGCCGTGGAATAGAGTTCGCTGCGCGACATACCCAGTGAACGAGCCAGGCTCTCTGCTGCCTCGAAGATATCGTCTCGAATGGAGATTGCGGTTTTCACAACCGGGAGTATGACTGGGGTTATACTCCAACGCAACCCGTTGGATGGCTATACAAGACGTGCCTGGTCTATTGGGATGCGGACGCGCCGCTATACGTCACGCGCAGGTACCCGACGCGGCCTGGCAGGTCGTGGACCACCTGACTCATGCCGTTGACTCCGCAGGGGAAGCATATGGGCGGGTCTTCGTCGAAGAGGTTGTTGAAGCCCAGTGAAATCGTCCACGCGTCGCCGGCCGCCGGTGGGATGTAGCTCAGGCGCAGGTCGGAGAACAGTGCCGGGGCCATTTTTGCGCCGCCGTCCAGGGACATTGCGTCGGTCCAGCGCAGGCTGAACGCCGCGGCCCACCGGTCCCTGATCCAGTCCAGCGTCGTCGCCCAGCGGAGTTTGGGGAACGCGCGCTGGAAAGTTTCGTCGGTGTGGGTGCCGGTGCGGTCGGTGACGCTTTCGGTGCCGTCGACGTTTGCGGTTCGCTCGGTATACGACTGAAGGAACGTGGCGTTGAGCGTCGCGTCCAGCCGACCGTAGCGCCGTTCCGGACCGCTGTAGGCCAAGGCAAGGTCGAACCCTCTGGCCTCGATGCCGCCGATGTTCTGCAGGCGATTGTCGACGACGTCCAGTACGCCGTTTTGCAGGCGCGGCGCGAGGTCGCAGAACAGCGGGTCCAGCGTATCGACACAGGCGGCGATGACATCGCCGGGGCTGCGTCCCTGGATGGCGTCGTCGATGCGCAGGTCGTAGTAGTCCACCGACGCGGTGAAGCGCTCGACCCAATCGGCCGCCGGCTGTGTGCTCCAGACGAGGCCGCCCGTGAAGTACTCGGAAGTCTCCGGTGCCAACGACGGATTCCCGGCGGAAACGGCGGACAGTTGCGGGTTGGTCTGTAGCAGCGACGTCGGTACGCCGAGGCTGGCGCAGTTGGCGGCGATGGACTGTGGCTGCGCGGAATCGCGTCCGCCGTTGGCGGAACCGTACTGGCCCAGAACATCGGCGCACGGGTCCAGAAACAGGAAATCCTCGCGGGCGGCGCCGCCGAACAGTTCGCCGATACCCGGGGCGCGGAACCCGGTGGAGAACGATCCGCGCAGGGTCACCGATTCGACGGGCGTGTACAGCGTGTTGACCTTGTAGGTGGCTTCGGAGCCGAAGGTGCTGTAGTCGGAGTTGCGGGCCGCCAGGTTCAGTTCCCAGTATCGCGCTCCGTCGGCCAGCAGCGGGAGGCTGAGTTCGCCGTAGAACTCGGTCACGCTGAATCCACCTCGCGTCGGTCCCGACGGGATACCCGCCGTCTCGCCGCGTTCGGCGATGGGATCGGGTCGAAACGATCCGTCATGGTCCCGATACTCGACACCCGCCGCGATGCCCGCCTCGCCCGCAGGCAAGGAAAACAGATCGCCGGTGACGTTGAAGGCGGCATTGCCCAGGGTCTGGCCGCTGAAGTCCCGCTGGGTGTAGGTGACGAAATCGAGCATTTCCCGGGTGAAGGAACCCGTCCCGTCCGGTCCCTGCCCGCCGAAGAAATTGAACGGCACGCAGCCTGGAGTGGCGGCGCAGACCGCAGGATCGCCCAGCGCCACCTGCAGCTTGGCGGCGTTGTGAGAGTTGTACTTCTCCTGGAACCCCTGGTTCTCGCCGTAACTCCCGTACGCCTCCCAGAACAGGTCGCGACCGCCCAGCGACCAGGTGCCCCCCACGCCCAACGTACCGAAATACGTATCCACATCCTGGTAGAACAGGCGCGGGCCGGATTCCAGCGGGCGGCGGCCAAAGAAGGCCAGCGTACCGGCGGCTGGCGACAGATCAACGCCGAAGGGGTTGTAGGGGTTGTCCGCGGAAATGAAGAACCGGTCCGTGATTCGGCTGCCGCAACCCGGCCCCAGGCAAAGCGGTTCGGGCGCCGCCTTGGTTGCCGAGGTGCGATTGGTATACGACACCGTGGCGAACAGTTCGGTGTCCGCTCCGATCCCGTGCCGGGCGCTGGCGAACAGGTTGACCCGCTCGTTGGGCGTGCGCAGATAGTTGAAGCCGGGGCCGTTGTAGTTGAATCGGTCGGCGGCCGTGAACGCGTGAAAGTCGCCCCCGTACGGATCGGCGGGATCAAATTCGGGAATGTTCGCCCCACCGTCGTTGAGGACACCGTCGTTCAGCGTCACGCTGGCGCCGCCGGCATAGTTCGGCCCGAATACGAACCGCCCCTGGGGCGTGAACGACGAGCACAGCGTGCCGGGCACATCGCAACTGGTGGCGTCCGGATTGGGGAAGGCGGAGCGCGCCCGGGCGGCCGTCTCGATGCCGCCTTCGTCGCGGTAACTGGCGCTCAGCACCAGGTGGGTGGTCCCGTTGCCCGCGCCCCACTTCAGCCCGGCCTCGGTGGACTCGCCGTCGCCCTCCCCCAGGTAGCCGCCGGTCTGCAAATCGAACCGCAGCCCGCTGAAATCCCGGTCGGTGATGATGTTGACCACCCCGCCGATGGCGTCGGATCCGTAGATGGCCGAAGCACCGTCCTGCAGGATCTCGACCCTCTCGATGACGTTATCAGGAATCGTGTTCAGATCGACGTGGCCGGGTACGCCGGAGGCCGACGCACCGGCCACCCAGCGGCGGCCGTCCACCAGCACCAGCGTGCGCTTGGCCTCCACGTTGCGCAGCGACACCTGCACCGAACCCGCGCCGATGCCGGCGCCGTCCTGGGGGAAACCGGAATTGCCCGGCACGTTGAACTGCGAATTGGGCGCGGATCCGGTGATGGGCAGGTTCTGCAGGGCGTCGCCCAGGTTGGTCAGCCCGGTTCGCTCGAGCTGATCCCGGCCCAGCGCCGTGATCGGGGCCCGTTCGGTCAGCGGGTCCCGGCGAAGCCGCGAACCGGTGACCACGACTTCCTCGATCGCGGCCCCGGACTGGGCGCGGATGCCTTCAAGCGGGACAAAGGCGAGGATCGCGGCAACCGCCAGCGAGAGGCGGCCTCGCGCACTGGATTCGCTACAACGAGTATCCGACCATGAACCAGGTCTTGGTCGTATCCGTGTCATAGCCGTCCGCATCGTACCTGGCAATCTTGAACTCCAGGCTCACCCGGTTCGGCAGCGTGTAGGTGACGTCCAGACCGAGTTCCGAACCGTAGCTCCGTCCGCCCTCGTGGGCGCTGAAGTCATGGTAGACCCCGATGACCCTCGCGCCGCCCAGATTGCCGGCGATGCTGAACCAGGCGTCCCTGACGCCGTCGGGCGGTGCGATGAGAAACTTGTCGGTCCATCCCTGGCGGGCGTGCATGGTCGCCGAAGGCGTCCGCACCGACCTGCGGCCGTCGTCGCTGCCGAGCAACTCGTAGCCCAGCGTCAGCACCGTCTCCCCGCCCAGCGGAAAATCGCTCCGGAACGTGTACAACGGCGCATCGTAGGCAATGGGGTTTTCGGCCCACTCGGATTGCCGCGAAAGGGTGACGTCCACGGTGGCGAAGTCGAATTCGCCGCGGTAGGAAATGCCGTAGGAGGCGTTGGAGTTGGGCGGACCGTTGTCGTTGCTGAGGTCGAACAGGTACGCGAAGGCGACGATCTCCCGGTCCGGCGCCGTGCGCAGGGATCCGCGCAGGAGGTGTGTATCGCCGTACCAGTCCCCGGGCTGCAGGCTATCGCCCGGCCCGAAGATCCGGTTGATGTTGGCCACGTAGCTGTAGTCCAGCATCGCGTCGCCGCGGGACAACTGCACCCGCAGCGCGTCGTAGGTCTGTTCGTTCTGCCGGAACGCCACGCCGCCCACGAAGCGCTGGGTGCCCAGGTTGATACGCTGCCGGCCCGCCGTGACGGTCAACCCTTCACCGGCGTACCTGAGGAACGCCTGGTTGAGATCGCCGCCCTCCGGGTCGGCGATGACGGGATACCGCGTCTTGCCGTTGGCGGTGGAATTGAAGTCCTCGATGCCCGCCACGAACACGTAGTCGGCTTCCAGGCCCAGGGTCCAGGGATTGTCCTGATCCGAATTCCAGGTCCAGCGCCCCAGTGCGGTGGACGCCAGCCCCTGCTCGTCGAAGTTCGCCTGGTCGACGTGCTCGAGCCGATAGCGAACCCGCAGCGCGGTCGTCCCGTTGGCGATCGCATCCCGCAGTCCCGATGGGGCCGACTGGGCCAGCGCATCGGTCGCGGACAGGGACAAGGCCACGGCGCAGGACAGCGTGAGGGCCACGGCCCAAGGCGGCGTAACGGCCACGGCCGACGACAGGGCGACAAGCCCGGACGGGACCCGTGCGACGGTCCTGAACAGTCTCGGGACCAAGACTGCAGCGTTGGCGCAAATGCGTCCTTTCATCGGTTGGCGCGTCCCGTGCCGGTGCTTCCCACGCGCGCCATTATGCACCAAACGGGTCACGCACCCGCCTCTGCCTGCTTGAGCGGCGGATTCAACGGCAGCTCGATGATCATCTCCGTGAATTCGCCGGGCTCGGTTTGCACGTCGATGGTGCCGCCGTGCTCGCGAACGATGTCGCTGGACATGGCAAGGCCCAGCCCCGTGCCCTCGCCGGTGGGCTTGGTCGTGAAGAAGGGGTTGAAAATCTTTTCCACGACATGGGGCGGCATACCGCTGCCGTTGTCCCTGATGCGGATCTCGACGTTCTCCTCGCCCCGAAGGGTCTTCAGCGAGATCGTCGGCTCGTACCCATCGGCTTTCCCCTCCTTGCGCTTCTCGTCGGTGGCGTAGCAGGCGTTGCTCACCATGTTGAGGAAGACGCGGCCCATGTCCTGGGGAATCACGTCGACGTCGCCCATCCCGGGATCGAGATCCCTGAGGATGTCGAGCTGGAACTCCGAGTCGGTGGCGCGCGCGCTGTGGTAGGCGAGGCGCGCGTACTCGTCCAGCAGGCCGTTGATGTCGGTGGGTTGGGAATCCCCCGAGTCCCGGCCCATCTGCAGCATGTCGTGGACGATGCGGTTGGCGCGGTTGCCGTGGGACTGAATCCGCTGCAGGTTGCCGGTCAGGTCGCCGGCGATCTCGTCGATGTAGGAGCGGTCGTCCTCCGGTATCTGTTCGGCGACATCCTCGAGCGCCTCCTTCAGTTCGCCGATGAGTTCTTCCGACACTTCGGAGAAGTTCTTGACGAAATTCAACGGGTTCTTGATCTCGTGGGCCACGCCCGCGGTCAGTTCGCCGAGGGCCGCGAGTTTCTCGCGCATCACGATCTGGTCCTGGGCCTGGCGCAGGTCTTCGAGCACGGATTCCAGTTGCTCGTTCTTGCCCTTGAGTTCGTCCGCCAGTTTTTCGACCAGGTTCAGGCGCTGGACCTCCAGCGCATGGCGGCGGAAGACCTCGAGCGCCGCGGCCATGTCGGCCACTTCGTCGTTGCCGCCGATGTCAACGGCGGTTTCAAGATCGCCGCCCGCCATGCGACGCATCCAGAGGGACAACTGCTCGAGCCGGAACAGCAGCACGCGGCCCACGAACAGCCAGGCGATGAGCAGGGCGCTGCCGACGCTGACGGCGCTGATGGCCAGCAGCAGGTTGCGGCCGGTGAGGATCGCATTGGCGGAGGCCAGGGTGGCTTCCTCGGTGCTCGTCTGCGCCGCGCTCACCAGGCCGTCGACCTCGGCGACCAGTTCGATGGCGATGGCCTGGTTGCCCTCGAGCAGATCGAACTGCCGTTCGTCCAGCCGGAGTTCCTGGACCAGCAGGTTGAAGCCGCTGGCCTCGCCGAGTCCCAGCTCGATGAGCCGCGCGAAGGCGGGCGCCAGTTCGTCATGCAGAGGGGTTGCCTCCAGATCCGAAAGGTTGCGCTCGATGCGGCTGGCCACCGCCTCGAACCGCTCGCGCAAGGGTTCCACCAGCGACGCTTCCGTCAGTGTGAACGCGCTCGCCATCAGTTGCGTCGACAACGTCGCATCCGCCTGAAGCTCGGCCAGGTAGCGGTAGCGTCCGAACTCGCCTTCCGAGAAGTGTTCCGACCGGGCTTCCGGCGGACTGCCGAGCTCTCGGTAGCCGGTCATCGTGTAGAAGAGCTGATCGTCGATGGCCGGAATCATGATGTTGTCCAGCCGTACGCGCAGTTCCTCCAGTTCCAGCCGCAGGGCATCCCTGCGCTGCGTCAGTTCAAACGACGCGGCCACTTCGTCGCGCAGCGCGGTGATGTTCGAAATCAGCGTGTCGGAATGCGCCTGGATACGCTCGAATGGCGCTTGACCTGCCTCCATTCCCTCGAGGATAGCCAGTTGTACTTCAAAGGACGCATGGGACTCACTGATATCGACCATCACCTCACGGAAATCGTCGGGAGACGCTGCGGACGCCAGGCGGGGCGCGGCCGCGACCAGTGCATTGGTGTACTGCGCCACGCCGAAGGCCGCCGCCAATTCGGGAACGCTGCCTTCATTGACTACCTGTTGAACCTCGCCGACCCGGTTGAGCAATAACCAGCCCACAAGACTGGCCGATACGGTCAGGACGACAGCGCCGCCGATGGTGAGATAGAGCTGGGTGGAGATCCGCGAGCGGGCCTTGTTGATGGCCGACAACCAGTTCTTCATGGCGTCATCGTCTGCATCGTGGCGACCGCGTAATAGGCGCCGTCTGCGCCGATCGCGGTCATGAAGACATCGTCCGAGCCCTGGCTGTCGCCATCGCCGTACTGAAGCACGAAGCCGTCGATGTCCACCGTCTCCGCGCTGCGCAGGCTGTCGAGGAAGCAATCCCGGCTGAGTTCGGCTCCGCACCGCATTAGCCCCTCGATGGCCAGGCGGCCGGCCAGGTAACCCTCCAGGGAAACGAAACCGGGAACCGCGTCCGGGGCGTAGGTGGAGAGCGCGTTCAGGTAGGAGGCCACCACCGGCAGCGAGTCGTTGGTGGGAAACGGCACCACCTGGGTCACCACCACGCCCGAGCCCGCATTGCCGAGCGCCCGAGCCAGGGCGTTGCTGCCGACGAAGGATACGGTCAGGAACACCGCGTCCATGCCGGTGTGCTTCGCCCAGCTGATGAGCGTCGACACGGGCTGATACGCGCCGATCATGATCACCGCCTGCGGATTGCCCTGGCGAAGATCCAGCAGAGCCGTCTTCACCGCGGCGGTATTGCGCGGGTACAGGCCGATCGCCACAGGCTCCATGCCCCGCCGCTCCAGCGCCAGGCGCACGCCCTGGTAGCCGTCGCGGCCGAACGAATCGTCCTGGTACATGACCGCGATGCGGTCGATGCCCAGATCCCCGCTCAGGCGGGCGACCATTTCCTCGGTCTCCTGCTGGTAGGAGGCCCGCAGGTTGATGATGTTGTCCCAGGCGGGATCGCGCAGAAACGCCGCACCCGTGAACGGGGCGATGTAGGGCACGTCGGCCTCGGCGGCGACCGGCGTGGCGGAGCGCGAGGTCGGGGTGCCCACCGCGCCGATGAGGGCGAAGACCTGTTCCTCCTCGATAAGCCGGAGCGTGTTGACGACCGCAGCCGCAGGCTCGTAGGCATCGTCCAGCGATGTCAGCTCGAGCCTCCGGCCATGCACCCCGCCCCGATCGTTGGCCTCCCGGAAGGCGGCCTGGATGCCGCGCTGCATGCCCAGGCCAAGCTCCTGGGCGGGACCGCTGAAAGCCGCCGACTGCCCGAACAGCACGCGATCGCCGGTCACGCCGGGGGTTGTAGCGGCTGACGCGGCAGGCTGGGACGCAGGGACCTCCGAATCGGTCGCGGGATCCACACTGGCCGCCGTCCCGTTCCCGGGCTCCGGCGCGCACGAAACGGCCCCCAGCAACGCAGCCGCCAGCGCGAAGGGCGCTGCCGGCTTGCCGATCTCCGCCACGAGGGCGTCGAGGCGCCGGGTCCAGGTTCGTCGGAACGATCGGCTCATTTCGCTCAACGGATCACCTCTTGTTGGACGCAGGTGCGCTCAGCTACTGTTGCCTCCGCGACGCATCACCAGACAGGTTATGTCGTCGGACTGGGGCGTGTCCTGGGCAAACCGATGTACCGCGTCGAACACGGCCTTGTTGGCGTCTTCGGAACTGCCGGGAGGCGCGTCCGAGAACATGTCGCGCAGGTCGTCGAGACCGTACTGCTCACCCTCGGCGTTCATCGCCTCGGTGACGCCATCGGTATACAGGATGACCGTATCGCCCGGTTTGAGCGTGACGGTCTGCTGGTTGTAGGTCAGCCCGGGCATCACCCCCAGCGCGATACCCCTGGTCAGCGGCAACAGGGTGGAACTGCCGTCCGCATGGATGATCAGGGGGCTGTCGTGCCCTCCGTTGGAATAGGTGAGCTGCCTCGTCTGCGGATCGTAGACCGCGTAAAGGACGGTGACGAACATTTCCGCGTCGTTCTCCTCGCAGAGCTGGCCGTTGACCTCTTGCAGCACCTCGCCGGGCTCGCTGCCGCCGATCGCCGTACCCTTGAGAAGCGTCCGCGTGGACATCATGAAGAGCGCGGCCGGGACGCCCTTGTCCGAGACATCCGCGATGGCCAGGCCGATCCGCCCGTACTCGAGGCGCAGAATGTCGAAGAAGTCCCCTCCCACGTTGCGGGCGGCCACCATGTGTCCGAACACGTCGTATCCGTCACCGCTGGGAAATACGGTGGGAAGGATGGATTGCTGAATCTTGGTGGCGACGTCGAGCTCGTTCTGAAGCGTTATCAGCTTGTCCCGGGAAGCGATGGCTTCGCGCCACTCGGCCAGGTGGCGAAGCGTGCGGTCGATGGTGACCCGCAGATCGTCGAAGTCGATGGGCTTGGTGACGAAGTCGAAGGCGCCCCGGTTCATGGCGGTGCGGATATTCTTCATGTCGCCGTAGGCCGAGATGATGACCGAACGCAGGTTGGGGGCGACCTTGGCGATCTGCGACAACAGGGCCAGACCGTCCATGCGCGGCATGTTGATGTCGGACAGCACCATGTCGACGGTGGGGTCCTGCTCAAGGACCTCGAGTGCCTCCAGGCCATTGTGCGCAAACACGAACTGGTAGCGGCGCTTGCGAATGTCCCGGCGCATGCGCTGAAGCATGAGCGGTTCCAGGTCCGGCTCGTCGTCCACGACCAGGATCTTGGGCGTTTCTGCCATGAAGTTCATTCAGGGCGTCCTGTATGGCTTGGGTGTAGCACGTGCAAAGCGGTGTGAGGGGTAATCAACCCTGATCGAGTACGACCGGACACAGAGCATAGTGGATGAAGCCGCCGCGCGTCTATTTCAATACTGCCGGCGCCCGCAGTAGCATCCGCGATCGCACTCGTGCATTGTTCCGCTCTGCAACACGAAGTTGGTTCCGACTTGTTTTCTGCCGGCGCCTATTTTAACCGCTGGCGTCAGGGAAACGCACAGTTTATGCCGATATGCCGAAACGATTGACGCTGGGCTTGGCCTTGGTGGCGCTGATCCTCGCTGCGGGATCGGTTGTGCTGTATCGGTTCGCTGCCGGCAGCCTGGCGATGCTGGATGGCGAGATTCGCATGGCGGGCCTGTCGGGACCGGTGTCCATCGAACGGGATCGCTACGGCGTCCCGACCATCCGGGGCGGCAGCCGGGCTGACGTCGCCCGTGCGACCGGCTTCGTCCACGGTCAGGATCGTTTCTTTCAGATGGACCTGCTGCGCCGCTCCACGGCCGGAGAGCTGGCGGAGCTGTTCGGTGCGGATGCGGCAGATTTTGACCGGCGGCGGCGCATCCATCGACTACGCCCCCTGGCCCGCGCCGTCGCGGACCGGGCCGCTCCGGCGCAGCGCGCGTTGCTGGAGGCCTACGCGGACGGCGTCAACGCCGGCCTGGACGCGCTGTCCGTTGCGCCGTTCGAGTACCTGAGCCTGCGCGCCGAGCCCGAGCCGTGGCGGCCCGAGGACATCGTGCTGGGCAACCTGGCGATGTTCTTCGAACTGACCGACTACGACGCGAGCCGTGAGTCCGGCTACGCCGCAATCATCGACGGAATCCCCGAATCGCTGGGTCGGTTTATCTTCGCGCCGGGCAATCGCTGGGACGCACCTCTGGTGGGAGACGCATGGGAGGTACCGCCGATTCCGGGGCCGGAGGTGTGCAACCTCCGGGGAACGATCCCCGCCGGAAGTTCGCTCGGCCCGGAAGCGGGCGTTCAATCCGTTCCTGCGGTGGCGGACAGTCGGCACGGACCGCAACCGAAACTTCAGTTCAACCTGCCGGCGGCGGGTATCCGGGACCGCGTGCAACCGGACTTTCAGTTCGACCTGCCGGTGGCGGGCAGCAATGCCTGGGCCGTAGCTGCCCACCGCGCCGCAACGGGCCGGGCCATGGTCGCCAACGACATGCATCTCGGGCTGAACGTGCCCAACATCTGGTATCGGGCCCGACTCATCGTGGCGGGCGAAAGCCCCGACGGTCCCCCCATGCTGGACGCCACGGGCGTCACGCTGCCCGGCACGCCGCTGGTCGTGGCCGGCAGCAACGGGTCCATCGCCTGGGGGTTCACCAACAGTCGCGGGGACTGGTCGGACCTGGTGCTGATCGAGACGGACCCGTCAAACCCCAACGCCTATCTGACGCCCGACGGCTATGTGCCTTTCGACGAATTCGAGGAGACCATCGACATCAGGGGCGGCGATCCCGAGCGGGTCGGCTTTCGCTGGACCCGTTGGGGACCGGTCGTCGGAACGGATCACCGGGGACGGTTGCAGGCGCTGCGCTGGCTTGCTCACGTGCCCGAAGCGGTCGATCTCCGGATCGCCGAACTGGAGACCGCTTCCAGCGTATCCGAAGCGCTGGCGCTGGCTCCGGTCGTGGGCATCCCGCCGCAGAACTTCGTGGTGGCCGACGCGCAGGGCTCGGTGGGCTGGACCATCATGGGCCGGATTCCCCGGCGCAGCGGTTACGATTCCTCCCGGCCCGCGTCCTGGGCCGACGGACGCGCAGGCTGGCACGGCTGGCTCAACCCCGATGAGTACCCGCAGGTCGTCGATCCCGAATCCGGCCTGATCTGGACCGCCAACAACCGCGTCGTGGACGGCGACATTCTGATCCACCTGGGCGCGGGCGGTTTCTGGTTGGGTGCCCGCGGGCAACAGATCAGGGATGGGCTGGCGGCCGTGCAGCGGCCGGGAATCGAAGACATGCTGGCCATCCAGCTCGATGACCGGGCGCTGCTTCAGCAGGAGTGGCGAGACGCGCTGCTTCAGGCGTTGGCCGCCGAGGGCGACGCATCCTACCCATGGCGAGACGAACTGAAGGCGTTCCTGGAGCGATGGGATGGCCGCGCCGGAATCGATTCGGTGGCCTACCGCATCGTTCGCGAGTTCCGGCGTCAGGCGATGGAGGCGGTGCTTCGCGGCGTCCTGACCGGCTGCGGCAACTTCGATGGCCCCGTTCCGCTGGCCGCGACCAATCAGGTTGAAGGCCCCGTCTGGCAGTTGATCACGGAGCAGCCGGAGCACTTGCTGCCCCCGCCTCACGCGTCCTGGAACGGGCTGCTGTTGAGCGCCGCGGATTCCGCGGTGTCCACTTGCGGAGGAGGCCCGTTGTCCGAGTGCACCTGGGGCCGCGAAAATCAGGTCGACATCCGGCATCCGCTGGCCGGCGCCCTCGGGCTGCTCCGCCCGTGGCTCACGGTCCGCAGCGGACCGCTGCCCGGCGGCGACCACGTGCCGCGCATCCAGCAATCCGACTACGGTGCCTCGGAACGCTTCGCGGTGTCACCGGGCGACGAGGCCAACGGCTACTTCCACATGCCCGGAGGCCAGAGCGGGCACCCGCTGTCGCCGTTTTTCTCCGCGGGACACCGGGCCTGGGCGCAGGGCGAGCCGCTGCCATTCCTGCCGGGTCCCGAAATGCACCACCTGACGCTGGTGCCAGAGTAGCCCCATGACCGTTGTCCGCGCGTGACACGACAGGACACGTGCGCAGGAGTAGCATTCGAATGGGACTTTCCTCCAGGCGCCGAATCCCGTGAAAGACCGCATCGGCATATTGCTTGCAACCCTCGTTGAAGCCAGCACCACGCCGGGGGCTGTGATCCTGGCCGGCACGAGTGACACCGTCCTCGCCGAGTGTGCCGCAGGCCATCTGAGCTACGCTGCCGACGCCGACCCGGTGACGCCCGACACGATTTACGATCTGGCTTCCCTCACCAAGGTCCTTGTCACCACGCCGCTGGTCATGCGGCTGTACGAGGCCGAGCGGCTCGACATTGACGCACCCGTCAGGGACTACGTTCAGGAGTTCGCCGGCGGCGCCAGGGACCGTGTCACCATCGCTGACCTGCTGGCTCACTGCGGCGGCCTGCTTTGGTGGACCGATCTCTTCCGGCAGGCGCGGGGTCTGCCGACCACGGAGGTATCCCGCTTCTACCTGGCGCAAGTCTGCAAACTGCCGCTGGACTACGAGCCCCGCACTCGTACGGTCTACTCCGACCTGGGATTCATCTTGCTGGGCGCCGCGCTGGAACGCATGACCGACATACCCATCGATCGGCTTGCGCAGGACAAAATCTTCGCGCCCCTGGGGATGCAAGACATTCGGTACAACCCCCCGGCGGCGCTTCGAAGCCGGATTGCCCCAACGGAGGACGACCCGGAACGGGGCGGTGTCCTCAAGGGTCTGGTGCACGACGAAAACGCCTACCGCCTTGGCGGCGTGGCGCCCCATGCGGGATTGTTCGCCACCGCGCGAAGCCTCGTGCCGTTCGCGCGAATGTGGCTGGCTGAAGGCACCGCGGGTGAGAAACGCCTTTTCGACGGCGCCACGGTGCGCCGCTTCAGCCGCCGCGCCCACGTGGTGAAGGGCAGCAGCCGGGCGCTGGGTTGGGACACGCCCGCGGCCGGAAGTTCCTGCGGCCGCCGTTTCTCCGCCACGGCCTTCGGGCACACAGGCTTTACCGGAACGTCGCTCTGGATCGACCCTGAAACGGATCTCTTCGTGATCTTGCTCACCAACCGTGTGCATCCAACACGGGACAACACCAAGCTGGCCGAATTGCGGCCAGCGTTACATGATGCGTTGATCGAGGAACTGACCTTGCAGAAACGACACACCGCCTGACAACCCGCGGCAACGGTCGCGGGAAGCACCTGGCAGCCCGTGGCAAAAGTCCCGCAGCATGGGCCGGAAGGCCAGCTGGCCGAAGACGGCTGATCGAACGGCGAGACGCCAGGGCTCTCCAAAATTCGGGGTGTATAGCCTGAGGCCATAAGCGGGGAGCGATGCAGTCAGGCCGTGCCAGGGACTGGCTATTCAGAAGTCGTTGCAGACTCGCGAAACCTCTCCCCGCCACCCCCGGGCCGGCCGGGTTCATGACGTGCCGCCCGGTTCCGTGGCCCCGCCGCCGGTATCGCCGGCGCCGTCCGCTCCCCCGGAACGCGTGTCGCCCTCGAAGAGCAGCAGGTCGGCGCGGGCGGGCACGTAGGGCTCCCTCGCATCGGCGCAGATCATCCGGCCGGCGACGGGGCCGGCGTAGACGATCGTCTCGTCCTGCGGGCCGCTGTCGTAGGGTCCCGGGTACTCGTACTCGGCGTACTCGTGGCCGGCGTCCGGGTGGGCCCTGCCGTGGTGGATGAAGCCGTCCGCGGCGCCGCCGTCCCGGGCGAAACCGCAGTTGCGGTATTTCCATCCCCCTTCCCAGTCCCCGTCCGCGTCCCACAGGCACATGTCCCAGCGTTGCCCGGTGTGCAGCTCGAAGGTGTAGACCGGCGTTTGCATGTCGCCCGTGGCGGCGGCGAGGGCTTCGGCCCGCGCCTGCGGGGTGTCGGCGAGCGGCCAGCAGAAGTGCTCGCCGTAGCCGTACCCGGCCAGTTCGCGGCCGGCGAAGGACTCCACCGGAGCCTCCGGTTCCGCCGCCTCCATGGCGGATTGGCCGAAGGCCAGCGGGCCGATGGGTCCGTCCGGGACGCGTTGCCGGAGTGGAGGCGTCGCCGGCCGATCCGGGGCGGCGGCGCGGCGTTTCGCGGGTCTGCCCGGGGGCATGGGCCGGCGCATGGCCGCGGGGGTGGGCGCCGCGCGCACGGGGATGCCGCGCCTTGATATCCAGCGCCGCTTGTACGGCGGGAGTGGGCGCCGCGCGCACGGGGATGCCGCAGCGCGGCAGCGGTTCTCGCCGTGGCTGAAGTCGCGCGCGTGGTGGACCCGGTTCCCCACTTCCCAAACGGCCCCCTGGCCTTCCGGGGAATGGGAAACGCCGAGAGGGCTCAACTGCGTCGCGCCGCATTTCAGCAGGTATTGGGCGCGGAGTACGGCACGATGTACGAGCGCGCGTTCCGGGACATCCAGCAACGCGCGGTCGAGACGGTGGATCGTGTGACCGCAGCGCTCGGCAACGCCCAACCCCTGTCGACCGACATGCCGGCCTCGGGCCTGGGACAGCAGTTGAGCACCGTGGCACGACTGATCAGCGTGCGCGAGCAATTGCAGATGCAGCGGCAGATCTTCTTCGTCTCCACAGGGGGATTCGACTCCCACGACAACCAGCTTGAAAGGCAGCCGCCGCTCCTCAGGGACGTCAGCGATTCCATCGGCGCTTTCTACCGGACCACGGTGAAACTCGGCGTGTCGAGCAGCGTGACGACGTTCACGCAATCGGACTTCGGGCGCACGCTGACCTCCAACGGCGACGGCACCGATCACGGCCGGGGCGGCGTGCAACTGGTGGTGGGCGATGCGGTGCGCGGGCGCGAGCTGTACGGCCGCTACCCCAGACTCGAGATCGGCGGCCCCGACGACATACGCCGGGGGCGGCTGATTCCCGGCATCTCGGCCGACCAGTACGCGGCAACGCTCGCCCGGTGGATCGGGGTGCCCGATGAGGATCTCGGTCACGTGGCTCCCCATCTGCACAATTTCGCTCAGCGCGACCTGGGCTTCCTCATTTGGCCGGAGCCTGAAACCGCCCGTCCCACTGCGCTGGTTGACAGCCCTTCTGGCAGGCCCTATATGTACCCGTCCATGCCCGCTGCCCGTACATACGTCGCCGCGTGCCTGGCCCTGGGCTGGGTCGCGCCAGCCGCGGCGACCGACGTGGTGCTGTGCACCGACGCGGGGCGCGTGGTCATCGAATTGTTCGACGACGACGCGCCGGCGCATGTAGCCAACTTTCTCGATTACACCGACAGGGGCTTTTACGGTGGGACGGTCTTTCACCGCGTCATCGAGGGTTTTGTCGTTCAGGGCGGTGGTTTCGACAACGAGTTGCGCGCCAAGCGGCCCGGCGGCACCGTGCCCAACGAGTCGCGCAACGGCCACGACAACGAGCGCGGCACGGTCGCCGCGGCGCGCACCACCGACCCGGATTCCGCCTCGTCGCAGTTTTTCGTGAACCTGACGGACAACCCGGCCCTGGATGCCACTCGCCGCGAGCCCGGCTATACCGTCTTCGGCCGCGTCGCGGAAGGCATGGAAGTCATCGACGGGATCGGCACGCTTCCCACCGGGGCCCGGGGCGGATTCTCCGGCGACGTGCCCGACCCGCCGATCGCCATCAACTCGGTTTCGCGCCTCGTGGACGCCTTCTACAACGACCTGTCCTATCCCGAGCGTCGCGTCGTGCTGCGGGAGCAGATCGCTACCGCCGTGGCCGCCGAAGACTTTCCCGCCGCGTTCAACTGGTTGCGCCAATACAGAAACGCCTGCGGAACCATGGACGCGGACCTGCTGATCGCCGAGTCCCGGGTTGCGATCGAGACAGACAACGAAGATGCCGCCGTGGCCGCGCTGGAGCAATATCTGCGGGTCGCCGAGGACAGCCACCCGGGGTTTGCCGCGGCCCTGGACACCTACCTGGAACTGGTGCCGGAACCCGTGGCGAACGAATCCACCCAGATCACCATGCCCAGCGTGACCGACCTGGTGAATCACTGCGTACCGCCGGCGGTTCCGGCCATCGTCGATGCCCGGACGGCCACCATGGACGAGATGATCGGCAACCAGACGGCGGTTCGAACCTTCATGGCGGCGAGCGATGAGCACCTGGAGTGCCTCGCCGCGGCGATCGATGCGCCGGACCTGGCCCGGGAGGAGCGGGCCTACCTGACCTCCGCCCACAACCGCGTGGTCGACGCCATGGAGGCGGTCGCCAGCGACTTCAACGACCAGGTCAGGTTGTTTCGCGACCGCGAGTAACCCCTCTTGCGCCGTATGCGGCGCCGTGGCGTACGGGAGTCGGGAAAAGTCCGATCAACTCGGGTGGCCGATTTGCCGTGCCAGCAAAATCAACAAGTTACGAAGAGTGTCGCAACAACGGATCGACTTGTTCAGAGGTTCCTTGGCGCCGGTCGAGGCGGTATTGGCAGTTGCCGCCGCGGCTCAGAGCCCCAGCGACGCATTCCAGATATGGACGGCCAGCGACTTGATGGTGGCGGCATCCAGCGTGTCGGCCCACGGCGGGCACTCGCCCAGCCGGCCGTTGGCGATGACGTCGTAGACCGTGTCCCGGTCGCTGCCGTAGAGCGAGATGTCATCGCGCAGGTTGGGCCCGCCGTAGGGCACGTAACCGTAGCTGTCGTCGCCGTGGCATTCGGCGCAGAGCGGCGCCAGGGGTTCGGCGCGCGCCACAGCCGCCGGATCGGCATCGCCGCCGGCAAGATCCACGACCCACTCGGTCAGATCGCTCATTTGCTCCTCGGTGAATCCCAGCACCCCGTATCCCGGCATTTCCGAATAGCGGGTGTCCGCGCAGGCGCCATAGCTCAACTGCTCTTCGGGGCAGTCGCGGTTACGCACGCCGTAGAGCAGTGTCTGCTGGATCGCCATGACCGGGGCTACGTCGTTGGTTTCCTGACCGGTGATCCCCCACAGCCAGTCGTAGTCGGTCAGGTCGGGAACGCCGGGGGTACCGCTCAGGTCGGCGCCGTGGCATCCCGCGCAGTGCTCGGCAACCGCCGCCTGTGCCGTCTCGCGCACGTAAGCGCTCAGTTCTGCATCAGCGGCGATGACATAGGGCGATGCATTGAGAATCCGCACGTCCGGCGCTTCCTGGGCGTGCAGCGCGCCCGAAATGCTCACGAGCAAACCGGTCGCGACGGCCAACGAAACGAAGGAAACCAATCTCATTTGCCTGCACCTCGCCGCATGAATGGACGACAATCTTAATCGATTGCCGACGGCGTAGACGATGGCTGCCGTCTTCATACCTGACCCATCGTTTTCGTTCGAGCTACTTCGGTCCCAGTTGATCCCAGAGGTAGCTGTAGACCATGGCTTCATTGCGCGCCACCTGCGTGTTGTCCGAGGCGCCGGCATGCCCGCCGACCGTATTCTCAAAGTAAAGCAACTCGTGCCCCATCTCCGTCATCCGCGCGACCATCTTTCTTGCGTGGCCCGGGTGCACTCGGTCGTCTCTGGTTGAAGTGGTGAAGAACGGAGTCGGATAGTCAACATCGCTCCGAATGTTGTGGTAGGGCGAATATTCACTGATGAATGCCCAGTCCCCGGTGTCGGGATTTCCATACTCGGCCATCCAGGACGCACCCGCCAGAAGCCTGTTGTAGCGCCTCATGTCGAGCAACGGCACCTGCACGACCACCGCATTCCACAGATCGGGCCGCTGCGTCAGCATCACGCCCGTCAGCAAGCCGCCGTTCGAACCGCCGCGAATTCCCAGGTGCCGAGGGCTCGTCACGCCGCGCTCGATGAGATCCTCCGCAACCGCGATGAAATCGTCATAGGCGACCTGCCGGTTTTCCTTCAGCGCCGCCTGATGCCAGCGGGGACCGTACTCTCCGCCGCCGCGGATGTTGGCAACGGCGTAGGCGCCCCCGCGAGCCAGCCAGCTATGGCCAACGGTCGCGCTGTAACCGGGGGTCAGGCTGATCTCGAATCCGCCGTACCCGTAGAGCAGTGTCGGGGTATTGCCATTCGCCTCGAATCCGGCGGGCAGCACAAGAAAATAGGGAACCCTTGTCCCATCCGGACTCGTGGCGAAGCGCTGTTCGATGGACATGCCATCCGCGTCGAAGAATTGAGGCAGGGATTGCAGCGCCTCTGCGCCGGCGCCGCCATCCCGCGAGAAATACAGCGTGTCGGGCGTCAGGTAATTCTCGAAGGAGAAGAACATGGCGTTCGACGTGTCCGAGGCGGCGGCCAATCGGATGCTGCCGAACGCTTCGGCGCCGATTTCTTCCGATACCCACTCGCCATCCATCAGTTGGTGGCGAACCATCCGGCTGACCACATCCTCCAGGATATTGAGGATCAGGAAATCCCGGGTGGACATGACTCCGCCGCCCGGCAGCGCCGTGTTCGGAGTGGGCACGAACAGCGCGTGAAAGTCGGGTTCGCCCTGCATGAACTTCTCGAAGTCCGCCGCAATCAGCGAGCCTTGCACGAATGTCTCGCCGCCCGCCGTCCAGTCGGATTTCAGCTCCACGAGCATCTGGCCGTTGAACACGCCCCGAAAATCCGCATCTTCGGGAATTTCGATCTGCCGGAGTTCGCCTCCCTCTGTCACCAGGTAGCTCGTCGACGTATAGAACGTCGGTGCCCGGACAGCGAGATCGTAGTGGACATCTCCATCCCACGAGCGGTAAACGCCTGCCCAGACATCGGATTGCTCACCTGCAAATATCTCCGTGGCATCCGAAATGGCCTCTCCCCGCCTCCAGACCCGGGCAGTGCGGGGATAGCCCGAGTCCGTGAGTGAACCGTCACCGAAGTCGGTCCCGATATACACCGTATCCTCGTCGATCCAGCCAAGCCGGGACTTCGCCTCGGACACCAGGAACCCATCGTCGACGAACGCCCTCTCTTCCACATCGAATTCGCGAATGACCACCGCGTCGGCACCGCCGCGAGACAGGTGGAGCGCGCAGAGACGATAGTCCGGGCGCAGACAGGTCGCACCCTTCCAGACCCAGTTCTCGCCTTCAGCTTCGGCAAGCGCATCGAGGTCCAGGATGGTTTCCCAGTCAGGATCGCCGGAAACGTAGTCGTCGACCGTGGTGCGGCGCCAGAGGCCGCGTGTATTGTTCGCGTCCCTCCAGAAATTGAAGACATGGTCGCCGCGAGGGCTGGGAGCGGCAATACGCTCGTCGGAATTGAGGATCTCGAGATTGCGATCGTACAGCCCGCCGAACGTCGGCAACGACTCAAGGTACCCCACCGACACCTCGTTCTGCGCTTCAACCCAGTCCAGGGCCTCCTCGCCCTCAACGTCTTCCAGCCAGATGTACGGGTCGTCGATGCCAGCCGCATCGTCCGGCCCAACAATCTCCTCTTGTGCCCCTGCCATTGCCATCTTCAGAGCAATTACAGTGCAAATCGCACCGCGTTTCATCATTTTCCTTCTCTCCCAAAAGGCGTGACGCTGTGGAATTGCGCGCCCGGAGAGATTCGAACTCCCGACCACCTGGTTCGAAGCCAGGTACTCTATCCAGCTGAGCTACGGGCGCGAGGGTGCCATTCTAGCCCGCATTGCTCCCAATGTCCGCGACAAGAGCGGCAGTGGGTAATCGGTATGCGCTTCGCGTCCGCCGGTCAGGCCTTGAGCCGGTAGCCCGTCCTGAAGATCCACCACACCGTCACCAGGCAACCGGTGAGGAAGACGCCGGTCATGCCGATGCTGACCCACAGGCTGACATCCGCCAGCTCGTAGAAGCTCCAGCGGAAGCCGCTCACCAGGTACACCACGGGGTTGAACAGGGTCACTGTCTGCCAGAACGGCGGCAGCATGTTCACCGAGTAGAAGCTGCCGCCGAGAAACGTCAGCGGCATGACGACCAGCAATGGAATGATCTGCAGCTTCTCGAAACCATCCGCCCAGATGCCGATGATGAAGCCGAACAGGCTGAACGTGACCGACGTCAGGACCAGGAACGTGAGCATGATCAGCGGATGGGCCACCTGCAACGGCACGAACAGCGTGGCCGTGGCGAGAATGATGACGCCGAGGATGATCGACTTCGTCGCCGCGGCGCCCACGTAGCCGAGCAGGATTTCCACGTAGGAGATCGGCGCCGACAGGACCTCGTAGATGGTGCCGGTAAACCTCGGAAAATAGATGCCGAACGACGCGTTGGAGATGCTCTGGGTGAGCAGCGACAGCATCACCAGGCCGGGAACGATGAACGCGCCGTAACTCACGCCCTCCACGGCCGTGATCCGCGATCCGATGGCCGCGCCGAACACCACGAAGTACAGTGACGTGGAGATCACCGGCGCGAGGATGCTCTGATAGATGGTGCGAAACGTTCGCGCCATTTCGAACACGTAGATGGCCTTGACTGCGTAGAAATTCATTTTTCCCACGTCACCAGGTTGACGAATATTTCTTCCAGCGAACTCTGCTTGGTATCGACATCGTGGAAGGTGATGCCCTCCTCGCCGAGCGCCAGCAGCAACATCGTAACGCCGGTTCGCTCCCGCTGGGAATGATAGGTATAGACCAGCTCGCAGGATTCCGGAACGAATTCGAGATCGAAGCCGGACAGGCTCTCGGGAATGCCCTGTAACGGTTCGTGCAGGTGCAGCCGCAATTGCTTGTTGCCGAGCCTGTCCATCAGTTCCTGTTTTTCCTGGACCAGGATCAGGCTGCCCTGGTTGATGACGCCCACCCGCTCGGCCATCTGCTCGGCTTCCTCGATATAGTGGGTGGTCAGGATGATGGTGACCCCGGAATCCCGCAGGCCGCGGACCAGGTTCCACATGTCCTGGCGCAATTCCACGTCCACGCCGGCCGTGGGCTCGTCCAGGAACAGGATGCGCGGCTCATGCGAGAGGGCCTTGGCGATGAGCACGCGCCGCTTCATGCCCCCGGAGAGCGTCATCATCTTGTTGTCCTTCTTGTCCCACAGCGACAGGGACTTCAGCACCGATTCAATGTGGCCGGGGTTGGCCGGCTTGCCGAACAGGCCGCGGCTGAAGCTGACCGTGTTCCAGACCGTCTCGAACGCCTCCGTGGGCAGTTCCTGGGGCACGAGTCCGATCATGGAGCGCGTTGCCCGGTAACCGGTGATGATGTCGTGACCGTCCACGGTGACCCGGCCTTCCGTGGGATTGACGATGCCGCAGACGATATTGATCAGGGTGGTTTTTCCGGCGCCGTTGGGTCCCAGCAGGGCGAAGATCTCGCCCTTGCGAATCTCGAGATCGACATCCTTGAGCGCCTGAAACCCACCGTCGTAGGTCTTGGCGAGCCCCTGGATGGAGATGATGGACTGCTTGTTCATATGGCCGCGGCGGGAGCATAGCGCGTCTTTCGCATGGATGCCTCTACTGATTGGACCCACAACGCCGCAGCGTGTAAATTGTCCGGTAGCGGCCCTGCCAGGGAATCATAAGCTCAAAAACCGGGGACAGCCCGGAAAGGGAATGACAATGATCGATGCACTCCAATCCAAGCTCGAACAATATTCCGGCGAAATTCTGGGCGCCACCAGAATCGTCGCGGCGTTCATGTTCCTGCAACACGGTACACAAAAGATGTTCAGTTTCCCGGTTGAAGCGCGCGGCCCGTATGAGCTGCTGTCGCAAGGGGGAATCGCCGGCCTGATTGAAGTGGTTGGCGGCGTGTTGCTGCTGATCGGCCTGTTCACGCGGCCGGTGGCCTTCCTGTGTTCGGGATTGATGTGTTTCGCCTACTGGCTGGCGCATGCGCCCCGCGGATTCTTCCTCTGGACGGTGGGCAATGGCGGCGATGCAGCCGTGCTGTACTGCTTCCTGTTCCTGTATATCGCTGCCGTGGGCGGCGGCAAGTGGAGCGTCGACGCGGCCAGAGGGTCCTGAAACCTCACGTTTCAGCAGGTTCTCCGCAGGCCGGGAGTCCCTCCCGTTGCCCGCGGATGATCGTGTTCAACGGAATTCCCTGCGACGTCGAATTGACCCGGAGACGCCTGCGGTTCGAGTAGCGGACGCCTCTCGTTGAGCACCGGCGCCGGACAGGAGCGCTGCCAGGCCGGCGACGCTTTCGAGATTGTGGATCGGGCGAAACTCATCTACATGGGGCAGGATCGCCTTGATGCCCGCGGCCAGGGGCTGGAATTTGTCGTAGCGCAACAGCGGGTTCAACCAGATCAGCGTCCGGCACGACTTGTGCAGGCGTTCGATTTCGCGGGCCAGCCCCTCCCCGGCGTCGCGGTCCAGCCCGTCGCTGACCAGCAGCACCGTGGGCACCTGCGCCAGCACGCGCCGGGACCAGTCGCGGTTGAATTCGTGCAGGCACTGGCCGATTCGCGTGCCGCCCTCCCAATCCTGCGCCAGACGCCCGGCCGCACTCAGGGCACGGTCGACGTCCCGGTCCCGCAGGCACCGGCTGACGTTTGTGAGCCGCGTTGCGAACAGAAAGGTCGACACGCTCCGATAGCGTTGCCCCAGGCCATGCGCAAAGTGCAGAAAAACGCGGGAGTACGTGGACATGGAACCGGAGATGTCGCACAGCACCACGAAGCTCGGCGGCCGGGCACGCTGGCGGCGACGAACCAGCGGAATGGTATCCGGCCCCGTGCGCATGGATGCGCGAAGCGTCTTGCGCATGTCGATACGGGTTCCCCCGGGGTGCGTCTGAAACCTGCGTCCGGGGATCGGTTTCACCAGCGGCGCCATGAGGCGAACCGCCGCCTGCGCGTCGGCCAGTTCATCGCCCGACATCTCCTCGAAGTCCCTTGACTTCAGGCGCTCCCGGCTCGACCAGGTCAATCTTGCGTCGAACTCCGATTCCACGGCCCGTTCGCGCCCCTGGCCGCTATCCTGCAACAGGGCCTCCGCAACCCGGCGGCTGATCGGCTGCCAGCCATTCCCTTTCGGCGGGGTGTCGCCTGCGCCGCCCTCCAGGGCCCCGGGACTGCGCCAGTAGAGAAAGAAGACCTGATCGAAGAATTCCCGCTGGTCGGGACGATTGACGAAGACGGCGTGCAGCGCCCAGTACAGGTCGCTGCGCCGGACGATACCCACCGCTTCCACGGCAAGGACCGCGTTGACCAGCTTTTCCGGGCTCACCGGAAGCCCAACCCGACGCAATGCCCTTGCAAAGCGGGCGAGATGGGTAAGCAGACGCTGAGCGGGCGGTTCGGACGAGCTCGATGTCATCGGACAGGGCGGCGAGTTCGGTGTCATTGACGGCGCGGCAGGTTTTGCGTCATCGGGTGGCGCGGCGGGCCTGGCGTCATTGCGCGACCGTAGCGCGGCTGTCCGACCGGATCTCCTCCAGGATGCGGGCGGCCGGCGCGCCCCGCACCCTGGCCACGTCGTCCTGGTACTTGAGGATGACGCCCAGCGTATCGCTGACCACGGTGGGCTCCAGGCTGACGATTTCAAGCTGAGACAGGGCCCGGGTCCAGTCCAGCGTCTCGGCGACGCCCGGCACCTTGAAGAGATCCTCGCCGCGAAGCTTCTGCACGAAGGCGACGATCTCGCCCGCCAGGCGCGCCTCGGCATCGGGCACCTTGACCCTCACGATTTCCAGTTCCCGCTCGGCGCTCGGGTAGTCGATCCAGTAGTAGAAGCAGCGCCGCTTCAGCGCGTCGTGAATCTCCCGCGTGCGGTTGGACGTGATGACCGCCACGGGCGGACTGTCCGCCCTGATCGTGCCGATCTCCGGTATGGACACCTGGAAATCGGACAGGATTTCCAGCAGGTAGGCCTCGAATGGCTCGTCCGCCCGGTCCAGTTCATCGATGAGCAGTACCGGGGGGCCGCCGTCGTGAAGCGCCAGTGCCTGCAGCAGGGGCCGCTCGATGAGAAAACGGCGATCGAAGACATCGTCCGCCAGCCGCTGCCGGGAGCGTTCCCCGGCGGCCTCGGCAAGCCGAATCTCGATCATCTGCCGGGCGTAGTTCCACTCGTACACGGCCGAGGCCACGTCGAGCCCCTCGTAGCACTGCAGCCGGAGAAGCCGCCGGTCCAGGGTGGCCGCCAGCACGTTGGCCACCTCGGTCTTGCCCACACCGGCCTCACCTTCGAGAAACAGGGGCCGGTTGAGCTTCAGCGCCAGAAAGACCGCCGTGGCCAGGCTCCGGTCCGCCACGTAGCGGCCGGAACCCAGCAGCGCCTCGGTCCGGTCGACGCTTGCGGGGATATCCACCTGTGCTGCGGCCGCCCGGCGATTACGGACCGGCGCGCCCGCAAGCGCGCGGATGCGCGGCGTCGGCCCGCCGATATATGGGGATCACGTCAAGAGACGGCGACAAGACAGCCGGACGCGCGTGCGCGAGCCGGGATCAGCCGGCCGCCGCCACGGCCCGCCTGGCCATCACCGTGACGAGGTGGGCGCGATACTCCGGCGAAGCGTGGATGTCCTCGTTGAGACCATCCGCCGATACGGAGATACCCGCCACGGCCTCGGATGCGAAATTCGACGCCAGCGCCTGCTCCATCTCCGGCACCCTGAAGACGCTCCCACCTGCGCCGGTCACCGCCACGCGGACTGCGCCGCCGCCCTGGGAGACCATCACGCCGACGATCGCGTAGCGGGAAGCCGGATTCGGGAACTTCATGTAGGCGGCACGGTCCGGAACGGGGAAACTCACGCTGGTGACCAGTTCGCCCGGCTCCAGGGCAGTTTCGAACATGCCCGTGAAGAATTCATCCGCACCGATGGTCCGGGAATTGGTATGCACGGTGGCGCCCAGGCCCACGACTGCCGCCGGATAGTCCGCCGCGGGGTCGGCATTGGCAATGGAACCGCCGATGGTTCCGCGATTGCGCACCTGGGGGTCGCCGATGGATTCGGCCAGGTCCGCGAGCGCGGGAATGGCCTGGCGCACCTCGGCCGACCCGGCCACTTCGGCGTGGGTGGTCATGGCGCCGATCACGACCGCGCCGCCTTCGGAGCGAATCCCCTTCAATTCGCTCAGGCCGGCAAGATCGATGACGTCCGAAGGACCGGCGAGCCTGAATTTCAGCACCGGTATCAGCGTCATGCCGCCCGCGAGATAGGAAGCGTCCCCGGCCCTGGCCGAGGACTCCACCGCGTCGAACACAGAGTTTGCACGTCGATAGTTGAACTCGTACATGACCGTTACTCTCCTTGTGCCGATTGCAGCGCCGCCCAGACTTTCTCCGGGGTCGCCGGCATGTCCACGTGCGCCACGCCGATGGCGTCGGTGATGGCGTTGATCAGGGCGGCCGGAGCGGCGATGGCGCCGGCCTCCCCGCAGCCCTTCACGCCCAGCGGATTGTGGGGACACGGCGTTTCCGTGGTCTCGATGCAAAAGCTGGGCAGATCGTCCGCCCGGGGGATGCAGTAATCCGTGAGCGAACCGGACAGGAGTTGCCCCGATTCTTCGTCATAGGCGCAACTCTCCAGCAACGCCTGGCCGACACCGTGCGCGATGCCGCCGTGCACCTGGCCGTCCACGATCATCGGATTGATGACCTTGCCGAAGTCGTCCACCGCGTTCCAGTTGACGATCTGCGTCTGGCCGGTCTCGGGATCCACCTCCACCTCGCAGATGTGGCAGCCCGCCGGGAAGGTGAAATTGGCCGGATCGTAGAACGCGCCCTCGTCGAGACCGGGCTCCAGCTCCTCCAGGGGATAGTTGTGAGGCACGTAGGCCGACAGTGCAACGTCGCCGAAGCCCACCGACTTGTCGGTGCCGCGGACCCGGAACTCGCCCGAAGTGAAGTCGATGTCCGACTCGCCGGCTTCCAGCGCATGGGCGGCGATCTTCCTGCCCTTGGCGACGATCTTGTCCAGCGCCTTCGAAATCGCCGAACCGCCCACCGCCAGAGACCGGGACCCGTAGGTGCCCATGCCGAAGGGGATCTGGTCGGTATCGCCGTGAACCACGTCGACGTTCTCGAAGGGCACGCCGAGCCGATCGGCGACGATCTGCGCAAACGTGGTCTCGTGGCCCTGCCCGTGGGAATGGGAACCGGTGTAGACCGTGACCGATCCCGTCGGGTGGACCCGGACCTGCGCCGCCTCGTACAGTCCGGCGCGGGCGCCGATGATGCCGGCGACCTGCGAGGGTGCCATGCCGCAGGCTTCGACGTAGGCGGCAAAGCCCATACCGCGCAGACGGCCGCGGCCTGCGGCTTCTTCACGGCGTTGGGCGAACCCGGCATGGTCGGCCAGTTGCGCGGCCCGGTCCAGCACCGGCCCGTAGTTGCCGCTGTCGTATTGCACGATCACGGGCGTCTGGTACGGGAACGCATCGGGCGGGATAAAGTTGCGGCGGCGAATCTCAACCGGATCGATCCCCAGTTCGCGCCCGGCCATTTCCACCACCCGCTCCAGCAGGAAGGTGGCTTCCGGGCGGCCTGCGCCTCGCTCGGCGTCAACCGGCGCCGTGTTGGTGAAAACGCCATCGACGGTACATCGGATTGCGGGTGTGGTGTAGAGACCCGCCAGCAGTGTCCCGTAGAGATACGTCGGGATCAGCGGACCAAACGTCGACAGGTAGGCGCCCATGTTGGCCTGCGTATGCACCCTCAGGCCGAGAAACCTGCCGTCGGACGTGCTCGCTAGGTCCACGCGCGTGATGTGATCCCGGCCGTGGGTGTCGGAGAGGAACGACTCGGCGCGCTCGGCGGTCCACTTGACCGGCCGCCCCACCTGTTTCCCCGCCCAGGTGACGGCGATTTCCTCCGGGTAGTGGGGGATCTTCGATCCGAAGCCCCCGCCCACGTCGGGCGAAACCACGCGCAGCTTGTGCTCGGGGATGCCCAGGACAAAGGCGCCCATGAGCAGCCGGATCACATGCGGGTTCTGGCTGGTGGTGTACAGCGTGTAACTGTCGTGAGCCGTATCGAATTCGCCGATGGCCGCACGCGGTTCGATGGCATTCGGGCACTTGCGGTTGTTGACCAGTTCCAGGGTGGTGACGTGTTCCGCCCCGGCGAACGCCGCATCCGTGGCCTCGGCATCGCCGATACCCCACGAGAAACAACTGTTGTCGTCCAGATCGTGAAGGGTGGGCGCGCCGTCCGCCATCGCAGCGTCCATGGTGACCACCGCGGGCAGTTCGTCGTAGTCCACCTCGACCGCTTCGGCCGCGTCCCGGGCCTGCTCCGGGGTCTCGGCGATCACCATGGCGATCATGTCGCCCACGAAGCGCACCTTGCCCTGCGCCAGTACCGGGCGCGGCGGTTCGTTCATGGGCCCGCCGTCGGGGGCGAATCCGCAGGGCACGCCGCCGACCCCCTCCAGGTCGTCGCCGGTGAACACGGCCACCACGCCGGGCATGGCCCGGGCAGCCCCGGCATCCACCGAGCGCAGGTTTGCGTGTGCCACGACGGAACGAACGAAGACCGCATGGACCTGATTCGGCCGGGAGATATCGTCGGTGTAGCTGCCCTGTCCGGTGAGAAAGCGGAAATCCTCCTTGCGGGTTACCGCTGCGCCGATTCCTGTATCCATTCCGCTAGCTCCTCATCGCCCGGGCGCCGGCCGCGATCGACTTGACGATATTATGATAGCCGGTGCAACGGCAGAGGTTGCCCTCCAGCCAGTCCCGAATTTCAGTCTCGCTCGGATCCGGATTGTTGGCCACCAGATCCAGCGCGCTCATGACCATGCCCGGCGTGCAGAAACCGCACTGCAGTCCGTGGTTGTCCTTGAACGCCTGCTGCATGGGGTGAAGCTGCCCGTTCTCGGCCAGGCTTTCGATGGTGCTGACTTCCGCACCGTCCGCCTGCGCAGCCAGAACCGTACAACTCTTCACCGACTGCCCGTTCATGTGCACCACGCAGGCGCCGCACTGACTGGTGTCGCAGCCCACGTGAGTACCGGTGAGCCGGAAATGATCGCGAATGAGCTGAACCAGCAGCGTCCGTCCTTCCACTTCCGCGGAGACGGATTCGCCGTTCAGGGTTAGAGCGACCGTCAGGGCCATATTCTGTCTCCCATTTTTGGTTATCGTTACTTCCTGCCCAAAAAGATAGCATAAAGCCTCGGGGCTGGCGTGCGCCGCTCTCCCGATGCGTGTTGTGGTGGGCAGGGCCACTGGACTCCGGAATCTGTCGGCACGTCCCGTACCCTCCAACGCGCACGGCAAGCCGCGGACGCGCCAGTGGCTAGGGCGAAAGAGTAGCGAACGATTCGGGTCAGGTCCGAAAACCCAAGATGGAGGCGGTCGCGTGCTGCCTCTTGTCCAGCGTCACAAAGAACATCTTGCCGGGGTCGGGGGCGATGTAGAGAGCCGTCGCCACATGCCACAAATCGGCGCCCCGCATGTAGCCTGCGTCCAACACCACCGAAATCTCCAGGGACAACGGCCGATTCGGCATCACCCATTCAATTCGAGAGAAACTATCCGCTTCAAAACGGCGCCGCTCCCGCGAGTAGACTGATCGCAACTCCGCTTCCAGCAGATTCGATGACACGATGCCGGTGAATTGCTTCAGGCGTTGCTCCATCGCGTCGCCGCCCGGTTCTCCGAAGGCGATGGCGACCAGAGCCGAGGTGTCCACGTAAGCGACGGCCATTAGTCGCGCTCCGAGAGGAATCGATCAAGCGCGCCCGGCGACGGCTCGCCCAAAACGAAATCCTTGGGAGGCCCTTCGGAACGAATCAGGATTCCCTGCCGTCTCAGATCCTCAAGCCGCGCTTCGAAGGACTCAGCTTTCCGGACGGGACGAATCTCCGCCACCGGCTCTCCCCGATAGGAGATGGCAATTGTTCTGCCTTCGCGCACCTGCCGAATGACTTCCGAAAAGCGCGCTTTGGCCTCGTATACCGAATACAGGTCTGCCACGACATAGCTCCGCTGACGATGAGTACCATAGTGGCTCGGAGTCCGAGCAACTATGGACAATTCTATCTAGTCAGACTAGTCATGGCAACGACGCGCATCCAAGGTGACCCGCCCGCAACGGTTTTTTCGACAAATCGTTCTCGTTACGGCTGGTAGCTGGCTACCGGCGGCAGGTACGAGCCGGTGCGTTCCGGCGGCGCCGCCTCGGCGGCCACCGGATGGACCAGCGTGCCGATGCCTTCGATGCTCGCCTCGATGGTGTCGCCGGGCTGGAGGAAGCGCTGCTCGCCGCGTACGTAGGTGCCGGCGCCGGTGCCGCCCGACGTACCGTTGTTGAGCACGTCTCCGGGGAACAGGGTGATGATCGAGGAGCCGTATTCGATCAGCTCGTAGATGGAATGGATCATGTCGCCGGGACCGGCCCTTTGCATGACTTCGCCGTCCACTTCGAGAACCTGTTCGAGCCGCACCATGGGATCGCCGTAGAACTCTTTCGGCACGATCCATGGACCCAGCGGCGCAAAGGTGTCATGGCCCTTGCCCACCAGCCAGTCCGATCCCGGGCGTGAATTCGGCGGCCTTCCGCCGCGGTCGGAGATGTCGAGGCTGACCATGTACCCGAAGATGTAGTCTGCGGCATCCTCGGCCGACACGTACTTCGCGGTGCGCCCCATCACGATGGCCAGTTCCACCTCCCAGTCGATGCGGTCGCGTCCCCAGGGGATCACGACGGCGTCGCCGGTGCCGATGACCGCGCCCTCGGTGGGCTTGATGAACAGGTAGGGGATGCCGCGATTGGCGCGCCGGCGCTCCGCCGCGGCGGCCTGCTCCTCGGGCGTATTGGCTTCTTCCACATGGCTGTAGAAATTGACAGCGGCGTTGAGCATCTTGCCCGGCATCAGCGGCGCCAGGGTGCGCACATCGTCCACGTCGTGAACGTAATCGGCACGGTTGTCTCCGCTCAGGCGCTCGTTGGCCACCATGTGGTTGACGATCTCGTAAAGCCGATACTTGAGCCCGTACTCGTACCGGCCGATCAGATCCTTCATGTCCGCGGGCATCGGAACGGCCACGTACTCCGGATCCTGCTCAAGGGCCTGGTTGGCGGCGTTGAGTTCGATGATCGTTTCATCCCGCAGCACGATACCGATCCGGGAATCGCCTTCGCCGGTGACTTCGAATGTGCCGAGCTTGAAGGGCTCGACGCTGGTCATGGCAGTTTGTGCCGCGACCGTGCCGGCCAAGGACAACATCGCGAGAATAGTGAGGAATCGAATCATGTCATGCCCCGATTGGGTGAGTTGGATTTTAGGGTACCGTCCCGAATGTTCGACCCGCCCTCCCCCGTTGACGAACCCGCTGCCGCAGAGGGCGATGACCGAAAACAGCGCCTTGATTCCTGTGACGCCTTGTTCCATTCTGCCGACAGTATACCGACACCACCGGAAAGAATCTCGCCATGTCCGATGGACCAGCATCGAGCGGCCGCCTCCACTTGGCAGACTTGTCGATCAAGGGCTTCCGTGGGATCAAATCCCTCGATATCCCGCGGCTGGGCAGGGTCACGCTGCTCGCCGGCAAGAATGGCGTTGGAAAGACCACGGTACTTGAGGCATGCCGCGTCTACGCCGCCCGAGGACGTTTTGCCGCGCTGTCCGAACTCGCCAACAGGCACGAAGAGTACTCCGCGGCCATTACTCGGGAAGGTACCAGTAGCCTTCGGCCCAATCTCGTGGGGCTGTTCCACGGAAGAGATGTTTCGCACAACGCCCGGATCGAGATCGGCCCGAGGCGCCGCGCTGACGGAGGTCGCCTCCGAATCGAAATCACTCACCCCGACAAGATACCGACGCCCGTACTGGACGACGCCATCCTGGCGGACATGGCGGACGGCGAACTCCGCGCTCCAACGATAGCGTTCGAGGATAGGGAAGACGCAATACCGTTGTTCTTCGCGGCAGGGGAGTCGAGCGCCGGTACAGCGACGCGCTGGCCGCGGAGGGAAGGATGGTATTCGATTCGAGAGGACGATCTTTCGCCCGTACCGGTCTGTGTATCCCTGGGACCCGGAGTTCTGGCTAATGATGAGGTGGCGAAGTACTGGGACAGCATAACCTTGACTGATGATGAAGACCGAACCGTGGAAGCCTTGCGGATGGCCCTCGGCGACACGGTAAAGCGTGTCGCGATGATCGGCGAAGCAGGGAAACGTGGCCGGCGGGTCATCGTCAAGCTTGGAGACCATGGACGGCCCGTTCCCCTGAAGAGCCTCGGTGACGGAGCAACCCGCCTGTTCGGCATCGCCCTCGCGCTCGCCAGTAGCCGCAATGGTTACCTGCTGATAGACGAGGCGGAAAATGGCATCCACTATTCCGTGCACAGGGACTATTGGCGGCTAGTTTTGCAAACCGCGCGCGCAAACAATACCCAGGTTCTGGCGACGACTCACGGCTGGGACTGTATCAGGGGGTTTGCCCAGGCGGCGATGGAAGACAAAGAGTCCAATGGCGTTCTCGTTCGCCTTGAGAGGGACAACGAGCGAGTCCGTGCCATCGAGTATTCGGAAAGCGAACTTGAGACCGCCGCCACGCAAGGCATAGAAGTCAGGTAAGTGGAATGGCTGGCGCCGGATCATTGCCGCCGAGCGAAAAAGTGCTCCTGGTGGAAGGACAGGATGATAAGCACGTCATTTGGCATCTCTGCGCCCGCCGAAAACAAACCCCCACACTTGACGTGCTCGACAAAGATGGAGTCAACAACCTTCTTTCGTCGATCAGCCCGGAGATTAAAGCTCCAAGTCCGCCCGGCGAAATCGCCCAAGCCACGCCGGGGATGCTCGCCGCTACGGGAATACTGCGATTGCGCCGGAGAATCGCCGCGCGGCACTGGCGTCGACCGAGCGGCACTGGCGTCGACCGAGTGGCATGGCGGACCGAGTGGCGCCGATTCCAGGCCGTGACTATACTTTGCGAATGAGCAGCACCCTGATCAGGCTGGACGCCGAAGGGTTTCCGATCCGTACGGACGCGGACGGCGGCTGGACGGCCCCCTCCCTGCCCGGGCTGGAGTTCCCGGGCTGCACTCCGCGGCGCGTGAAGCGCTCCGAGATCCATGCCTGCGAAGGGCGCATCGAGTTCTGGGACGCCGACGCCGAGACCGCCTGGGTGTGCGAGCCCGCCACCCCCGTCCACGAGCGCCCCTCACGGGCCTTGGCGGCGCTGGCGGAGCGCATCGCGGCGGTGCGCGGCTCGCCGGTGACCTGCTTCGGCTCGATGGACCTGCTGCTGCGCGGCGGCGACGGCGCGGCGCGGCGAATCCTGGAGGCGGACGAGTCGCTGTACCTGCGCCCGCTGTCGGCGAATCTGCCCGGCTCCGCGGCGATGGTGGTCGGCGAGCACGACTTCCCGGACGTCGTGCTGGAGGTGGACCACACCACGGACGCGCGGCGCGGCAAGCTGAAGCTCTATGAGGCATGGGGTTTTCCCGAGGTGTGGATCCAGGTGCCCGCCGAGCCCGCGCCGAGCCGTCCCAGGAGCCGGCTTCCGGGGCTGACGATTCACTTGCTGGAGGGCGGCGCGTACCGCGTGTCCGGGGAGAGCCGGGCGTTCCCGGGCTGGACGGCGGAGGAAATCCACGCCGCCCTGGACGAGAGGGCCCCGACGGCGGCGACGCTGGGGATTATCGAGCGGGTGGGCCTGGATCTCGGCGCGCGGGAGGGCACCGGGCCGGACGACGACCCGATGTTGCGCTCGCAGCGCCGGCATGCCATGCGGCAAGGCATCGAGCAGGGCATTGAGCGGGGCCTCGCAGCCCAGCGGGAGTTGCTGCGGCGACAGGCGGAGCGCAAGTTCGGCAGCACGGCGGCGGCGGAGTTCGCCCGCCGGCTCGATGCCGTGACCGACCCGTCCCGCCTCGCCGAAGCCGGCGAGAGGATCATCGACTGCGGCACAGGGGACGAACTGCTGGCCCGCCCGCCATGGGCATAATCGAAACACACCCCATCAATCCCCCGTGGAACCGCGCAGGGCCGCGACAAGCGTGTCCTGCACAACCCAAATGGTGCGGCCACCCCATGCGTTCACGATCTGAGACTTCACAACCAGTTGCGAGGCCATTCTTGCCCAGACCTGCCGGATATTCACGCCGGGAGACTGCCTTTTTTCGGGAATAGTGCCCATAGCGTGGAGCACCGCGTCGCAAAAGGCATTCCTTATGTCGGTTCGTTGGGACCGATTACCGCCGGAGGTAGAGGCGGTCATGATCTCGACCACCAGCGGCGGACCCTCTCCGCTACGCAAGACGTAATCAAGCCTATAGTTCAGATTTTGCGTCTTATCCCTCAAGGGGACTTCAGACCAGACGCGAACGACATTGCCCGACTCAAAGCCACCGAGCCGCAAGACCTTGTTGAACAGCACGCGCTGCACGCTCGATGGTGACTCTGTCGACAGGGATAGCAGTCGATGCGGGCAAATCGCCCACGGCTTCGATGTTTGCACTGAACATACGCCACAAGGGATATACCCCTGCCCAATTTCACCTACGGAGTCGGCGAAGAAAGGGGCCAGTGGCTGTTCGGTCGCCGGCCACCTCGCCATGTCGCGGTTGCCGCCACCGTTGCATTGGGTGCCACCCATGTGCGGGCATTTCGCGTCGAATAGCGATCCTTGTTGATTCCCACGCTCAAGGACAGAGCCAAAGAGCTCGTAGACTACAGGCACAGAGACGACCTGATGCTACCTGCGACGGATTCAGCCAGCGGCGGGGGCACGGCGTTGGCCACTTGCCGGTGCTGGTCCAAGTCGCGGACGGACCCGCTCCGCCGACGGATAGGCCCCACAAATTCATGCTTGTCAGGGAAGCCTTGGATTCGCGCCGCCTCGCGAGGCGTTACGTACCGATTCTCCAGCGGATGGTACACGGCCTCGCCACAGCGGAGCGTGATCGACGGCAGACCCCTGTCCAAGCGGCGGAACTTGGTCGTGTCCTTAGCCGTCAGCTTCTGCAGTACGCTCGCCGGCGCGTCCCGCACCTTGGAGAGCCACTCGCCTTCCGGCACAAAGGATATCCGGTGCCGGTCCCTCAATCAATTCCCGACGGAACCGCGCAAGGCCGTGACATCGGTTCCGCTCGGCGCCTGGAACACGCTCAACCCGAATTCCCCGCACTGGGCGAGCACATGGTCGAAGATGTCCGCCTGGATGCCTTCGTACGCGGCCCATTCGGTGGTACTGGTGAAGCAGTATATCTCGATGGGGATGCCCTTCTCCCCCGGCTGAAGCTGTCGAACCAACAGGGTCATGCCGTGATGGATCTGCGGGTGATTCTGCAGGTAATTCCACAGGTAAGCCCGGAACGTGCCGAGATTGGTGAGCCGGCGCAGGTTCACGTTGGCGGTCTCCGGATCATCCAGGGCGGCATTGTAGGCGGCAAGCTCGTCGCGTTTGTGTTGGATGTAGTCGCGCAGCAGCGTGAAGCGGGTGAATTTCTCCACCTCGCCGTCGGTCAGGAAGCGCACCGAACTGGCGTCGATGTGGATGGAGCGCTTGATGCGGCGGCCGCCCGAATCCTGCATGCCGCGCCAGTTCCTGAACGATTCGCTGATCAGCTTGTGGGTCGGGATGGTGGTGATCGTCTTGTCCCAGTTCTGCACCCGGATGGTATGCAGCGCGATGTCCACCACATCGCCGTCGGCGTCGTACTGCGGCATTTCGATCCAGTCGCCGACCCGGACCATGTCGAGGGTGGTGAGCTGGATGCTGGCAACCAGCGACAGGATCGTATCCCTGAACACCAGCAGCAGGATCGCCGTCATGGCGCCGAAGCCGGTCAGCAGGACGACCGGCGACCGCGCCATCAGCGCCGAGATGACGAACACCGCTCCCAGGATGAAGACGACTATCTGAGCGACCTGCACGAATCCCTTGATGGGACGGTCCCGGGCGATGGGCCAGGTCTCGTAGATCGCGGTCCCGGCGCTCAGGAGCGCGCCGACCGCGAGCGTGACGGCCAGTGCCAGCCAGGCCATGGCAACGTTGGCGATGATCTGGGAGAGGGACTGGCCGAGGCCGGGGACATGGGCGATGCCGAAGTACACCACCAGTGCCGGCACCGCCTGAACCAGCCGGTCGAGCACTCCGTGCTCCAGAATGAGGTCGTCCCATTGCTGGCTGGTGCGCCCGGCCAGGCGGCCGAGGAGTCCCACCAATCGGCGCCTGACGAGCCAATGAAGCAACTGGGCGGCAAGCAGCAGAACGGCGACGCTGCCAAGCGTGTGGACGATGTAGGGCAGGCCGGAGAACCAGCCCGTCAGGCTGTCGATCACTTGATTCATGGTTCGGTGGTCGGGTGAACTTTAGCAGCCCGTGGCAATAGTCCCGCAGCATTTGCCACGGGTTGCTCAGGCGGCCCACTCCGGCTCGGTTGAAATTTCGCCGAAGAATACCCGAATCCCCCAGATCATGCCGGAAACGTTCGCCACCGCGGGAAGACCGCGGTCACGACGGCGAACCGCGGGCAGACCGCCGCAAACGGGATCGCCAACGCCGCCCGCGCGGCGAATCCGCCCGACAGACTCGCGGTCCATGTAGAATCCCATCCATTCCACGCCCTCTCGGCGCACTTCGCGGGTAGTTCATGACCAATTCAGTTGACAATCGCCTCGCCCTGTTCTGCGACTTCGAAAACATCGCGCTCGGGGTCCGCGATGCGCGCTACGCCAGGTTCGACATCAACCGCGTGCTCGAGCGCCTCCTGGTCAAGGGCAGCATCATCGCCAAGAAAGCCTACTGCGACTGGGGCCGCTACAAGGAATTCAAGGCGGTCATGCACGAGGCCAATTTCGAACTCATCGATATCCCCCATGTGCGCCAGTCGGGCAAGAACTCCGCCGACATCCGCATGGTGGTGGATGCGCTGGACCTCTGCTACACCAAGTCCCATGTGAACACGTTTGTCGTCATCAGCGGCGATTCGGACTTTTCCCCGCTGGTCAGCAAGCTCCGCGAGAATGCCAGGATCGTGATCGGTGTGGGCGTAAAGAACTCCACGTCCGACCTGCTGATCAACACCTGCGACGAGTTCATCTACTACGACGATCTCATCCGGGAGCGTCGGCAGCGCAAACCTGCGGCCACGCCGGCCGCCCGGAAGAAGTCGTCCGGTTCAAGCGGCCGCGCGCAGGAAGGAAGCGACCGCATGCAGGAGGGCATCGACCTCACGCTCGAGACCGCGGAAGCCCTCAACGCGGAGCGGGGCGACGAGGAGAAACTCTGGGGTTCCATGGTCAAGCAGGCGCTCAAGCGCCGCCGGCCCGGCTTCAACGAGAGCTATTACGGCTTCAACTCCTTCAGCCGCCTGCTGGAAGAGGCCCGCGACCGGGGCCAGGTGGAACTGGAACTGGACGAACGCTCCGGCGGCTATATCATCCGTGACGTGATCTGGGCACGCTCGTGACAATCCCGCCGTGACATTTTTCGCCTCCAGCAAGCGCCTGACTTCCCTGGGCGCGAAAACCATGATGGCCGCGGCGACCGCCGAGTCCGAGGCCATGGGCTTTGCGGTCACGATCGCGATCGTCGACGCCGGCGGCCACCTGCTGTTGCTGGAGCGGATGGACGGCGGGCGCTTCCACACGGTCCATTCCTCGCTCACCAAGGCGGCCTGCGCGGCGTCCAACCGGCGAGCCACAACGACGCAGGGCGCCGAGGGGCAGCACCTGGACCTGCTGCACGCCGTGGGGCTGAGCCTGGCGGCGGGACCGGAACGATGGACGGCCATGGAAGGCGGCTATCCCATCATGGTGGACGGCGAATGCGTGGGCGGCATCGGCGTCGCCGGCGCGACCTGGGAAGAGGATCAGCGCATCGCCGAGATCGCGCTGAACGCTATCGGCGCCGCCCCGCCGGATTAGCGGGGACCTGGCGGGCCGTGGCAACGGCGCCGTCTCGAATCTCACGGCCGGCTACGCCTCGGCGTCGGAGTTCCACATGCTCAATGTCTTCGGCAAGGAAGCCAGCGCCTTCCACGACCTGTCCGGCAGCCCGCGGACCTGCTCGGAGGCGACGCCGAGGCGGCTGCCGGAGTGACCGCTACCGCCCGCGCCCGTTGCGGTCCCTGCCGCCCCTGCGGCTCTCGAACTGCACGCCGTCGGCGTCGCGCACGACGGTGCGCAGGCGGACGAACAGCCGGTCTTCGTTGCGGTGCCGCTGGCCGGTGACGGTGATCGCCTCGCCGGGACCGAACAGATCGGGATCGTAGGACTCGCCCGACCCGTCCACGAAATTGCCGTTCCACTCGGCGGTCCACTGCTCGACCGTGCCATCGTCGGCCCGCACTTCGAACGTCATGGACGGATGGGGCCTGCGGCCCAGGTACTCCGAGACCACGCCGGCCACGACGATGGAACTGCGCGTGTCGTATTCCGCCGACCAGGAATGGTGTGCGGAAGCCGTGACCGCCAGAAGCGGCAGCGCCGCGGCCGAGAGAAGTGTGATCATGCGCATGACTCGTGGCCTCCCCGGCGTATTTCCCGATTCGATACGTGTTTTCCAGTGTTCGATTGTGCCAGCATCGCCGCACTGCGGAAACGCACCGAGAGCGAAGAATTCCAAAGAATTCTATTCGGCGCCGCCGCCGGCTTCCGTATTTTCGGCCTCGTCGCCCGCCGCTTCTCCCGCGCCCGACGCAGCCCGGCTGGCCGCCTCCTCGTCCCCACCGTGAACGGCGTTCGGATTGGATACGCCAATCGCCGGCCTGCCCCGCCGCTCCTCCGGTTCCAGGGCAAGGAATTCCGCCTCCTCCCCGGTAATGGGATAGAAGACACCCAGGCCACAGCTCATTCCCTCCTGGATGTATCCCCCGAACTGCTCGAGCACGCGGATCGTGTCCACCTGGCAGAGCCGCCCGCCGGTGGTGCGGTAGGAAAATCGTTCCTCCCGGACCAGGCCGGGACAGTCGTTGCGAAGATAGTTCACATAGTAGTCACGGCCACGCATCCGAAACAGGATGGTGCGTTCGTCGAGGACGTCGGTGCTGCGTATATTGCGCGTGTTGATGCACCGTTCCCCCTCGCGATCGATGGCGAAATCCTCCTCGTCCAGATCGTAAACGGGAGGTTCGGCGCCGTCGGGAGAGCCCTGGGCAAACGCCACTCCTGTGGCCAGGCAGCACAGCGCAAACGTATAGATCGATATCCTGCAGTTCACGTCATTCACCGTATCGGCGCCGATGAAATCCCATTATAGTCTCACCACATGAATCCCGACCGCAACAGCATGTCCGGCGATCTCTCCACCTCCGTTGCCGGCGACATCATCCGGGCGCTGGACGCGGACGACAAGCGCGCGGTTCGGCGCCTGGTGGAATCGCTGCATCCCGCCGATACGGCCGATCTCCTGGAGTGGGTGTCGCACCGGGAACGCAACCGCCTGGTCGACACGCTGCGCGAGCCGTTCGATCCGGACATCCTGGCGGAACTGGGCGAAGCCGTCGCCGAACGCGTCGTCGAACGCCTCGGAACGGTACAGGCGGCCGAGGCCGTCGCTTCCATGGCCACGGACGATGCGGTCGAGGTCGTCGAGGCGCTGGACGCGGACGTGCAGCAGGCGGTGCTCGGAGTGCTGCCCGACGTTCGCCGCGACCGGATCCGGGAAGGACTTGCCTGGCCCGAAGACAGCGCCGGCCGGCTCATGCAGCGCAACGTGGTGGCGCTGCCCGACGACTGGGACGTGGGCCGCGCGATCGACTACCTGCGCGAGGCCGACGGCCTGCCGGCCGATTTCTTCGATCTCTTCCTGGTCGATCGGGGTTACCGGCCCATCGGCGCCATCCCGCTGAGCCGCGTGCTGCGGACCCGCCGCACCGGAGCGCTCACCGGCATCGTTCGACCGGACCTGCGCACCATTCCGGCCGGCATGGACCAGGAAGAAGTGGCCTTCCTGTTCCGTCAGCGAGACCTCATATCCGCGCCGGTGGTCGATGGAGACGGACGGTTGCTGGGCGTGGTCACCGTCGATGACGTCGTCGACGTGATCCACGAGGAGCACGAAGAGGACATCCTGGCGCTGGCCGGCGTCGGCGCCGAGGACAATTTCTTCGAAGCCATCATGGACACGACCCGATCGCGTTTCATCTGGCTGATGATCCACCTGGTCGCCGCCATCGCCGCCTCCTGGGTCATCAGCATGTTTGCCGGCACCATCCAGGAACTGGTGGCCCTGGCCATCCTCATGCCCATCGTCGCCACAATGGGCGGGACCGCCGGGATCCAGGCCCTGACCGTCGCGGTGCGCGCAATTGCCGTGAAGGAACTCACACCGATGAATGCGGTACGGGCGATCCGCAAGGAACTGCTGGTGAGCGGTCTGAACGGCCTGCTGTTCGCCGTGCTCATCGGAGGGGTGGCATGGGCCTGGTTCGCCAGCCCCGCACTGGGCGGCGTCATCGCACTGGCCATGGTGATCAACCTGCTGACGGCCGGATTAACCGGAAGCGTGTTGCCGGTCGTGCTGCAGCGCGCAGGCTTCGACCCTGCCGTGGCATCCAGCGCGCTGCTGACCTCGATCACCGACGTGGTCGGGTTCTACGTCTTCCTGGGCCTCGCCGCGGCGCTGTTGCTGTAAAGTTACAGCCATGAACTGGGAAGACATCAGCGATTTTCTCGCCCCCCTGGGTCAGGCTGCGTGGGGCTATATCAGCAGTCCCCTGTTGCTGATCCAGTTTGGCATGATTGCCTTCCTGTTCCTGCCCTCGTTGGTACTTTCCTGGCGCGTGGAGCCCCGTCTGGTGGAGTGGGCCAGTGGGCTCAAGGGCATGCCGGGCGTCATGCGGCTGGTGGTCGAATTCCTGAACCGGCTCGAGTGGTTGTTCTTCACCGTATTCTTGGCCGTCGCGTACCTCGTCACCGCCGCCGTGAATTGGCCGACTGCTGCGCCGCCCACCGTCGATAACTGGTTGCAAAGCAACTACCTGATCTACGCCGCCATGGTGCTCGCAGTGTCGTGGCTAGCAATCAATGTCGTTTCCCACGTAACGCGCAGCAGACCCATTGGCCTGACGATTGCCGTCACCGCTTGGATATACGTCGCCGCGAGCGTCTTTGGCTTCGCCGACGACGTGAGCGCACTGCTCGATGGAGCGGGATTCGACGTCACGGAGAACTTCCGTGTGTCACTTCTGTGGGTCCTGCAGGCGCTGCTTCTGCTGGGCGTGCCGTTGTGGCTGGCCCTGACCATTGGCAACCTGATCGATGAGCGCATCCAGAAACTCGAGGACCTGACGCCGTCGCTGCGCGTACTCATCGGCAAGATTCTGCGCATTACGCTGATAGTTGTGGCCGCGATGATCGCGCTACCGGGGCTTGGAATCGATCTCACCGCGTTGACGGTCCTGTCGGGTGCAATCGGTGTGGGTATCGGTTTCGGCCTGCAGAAAGTCGTTTCCAACTTCATTTCTGGCGTCATCATTCTCATGGACCAGTCCATCAAGCCGGGCGATACCGTCACGCTCGGGGAAACTTTCGGCTGGGTCCGGGAACTGCGGGCCAGATTCGTCTCCGTGATCACCCGCGACGGACGCGAGTTCCTCATACCGAACGAGGACTTCATTACCACCGAGGTCATAAACTGGTCGTTCTCGGACCAGTACGTGCGACTTGACGTGCTCTTCGGGGTCGCCTACGACTCCGACCCCCACGAGGTGGAACGCATCGCCATTGAAGCGGCATCCAGTGTGGGACGCGTCGAGGACCGCCCCCCGCCCCCCGGCAGGAAACAGCCCCGCCCCCCGGTCTGCTGGCTTATCGGGTTCGGGGAGTCGTCGCTGGAATTCAAGCTGCGCTTCTGGATCAGCGATCCTCAGGAAGGCACCACCAACATTCGGGGCAAAGTCCTTCTGGCAGTCTGGGACGCGTTCAAGGAGAACGGCATCCGGATACCCTATCCCCACCGCGAAATCATCATGCGTTCCCGCGTCCCAGGAGATCCGGAAGAGGATCCCGCGTGATGGAGCGCACGACACTGTTGTGGCTGCTCTTGGCGGGGTCGGCTATCGCCCAGACGCCGGACTCCTTCCAACCGGCCGATCCAGACGAGGCTGGAACCACCACAGACTCCGGAACCATCGCGGAAACGGGAATCGCTACGGATACTGGAATCGCTATGGATACCGCCGTCGCCGCGCTCGGCGAGGACGATACGCCGGCGTTTCCGCCGGGACTCGATCCCATCATTGCCGTCCATCCCCTGAACCCGCGACTCAACCAGGCGCAGCCGTGGCAGATCACGGACGATGGCCGGGTGATCCCCCAGCGCCGTGCGCCACGACCGCCCATCCCCGTATTCAGGGCGTCCCTCACCGACGCCTTCTCGTCACGCAACGAAGACGGCGCCATCGAACTCACGTTCGGCGGTCAAACATCCCTCGGAGGTACGCTGGGCATGCGCGTCAGCCGCCTGGAAACGGCGCCAGCAGTGGTCGGACTGACAGTGGGCGAAGCTCTTGCGCTGGATGATCTGACAGTCCGGGCGTTCGACGAGGACGGTGAACTGGTTGAACGGGCGCCACTGAGGCTGGAGATCGAGGGGCCGGAGGGATTTGTGGACATGACAGCGTTCGAGCAGGACAAGAGGACGCTGGCGGCTCTCGCCCGGGGAATCGGCCGCATCTGGGTGACGTCGCTCCTGCCGACGCGCCAGGACGAGCCCTACTCGATACCAGTAGTCCTTGTCATTCGCGAGCCGGGCAGCCGGGGCGCAAGAATGAGTGCCAGAACCCATGAGAACATACCCGTGTCGCCCGGACCCGCAGCAAACAGTCGATAACCGGCAGAATTTCCAGCGCTACCGTTCTCCTGCTCGCCAGGGCGATGTTTCCATGGGGCGCCACGTCGGCGCAACCCGATACTTAGGGCATCTGGGGTAATGACCGACCCATCATTGTCCCGAAAGCATGCCGACGCCCAGTACACGGACGAGGGTCAGCGCCGCGTCGATGCCTACAACCCTACAACCGACGATCCCAGTTACTGGTGCATCCCTTCCGGCCTCGGGCGCGCCTGGGACGAGCCCGATACGAACGTCGAGATAGTCCAGATGGAAGACCGGGTAGTGATTCGATGCGAGATGTTCGACCTGGTACGAACCGTCATGCTCGACCAGCGGGGGCATCCCCTGGAATTCGAACCCAGCACGGTCAAGCTCGACGGCGATCCCATACCGACCATGGGCCACTCCATCGGCTGGTACGAGGACGACGCGCTGGTCATCGTAACGGTCGGCTACGCTTCGGGCTACATCACGACATTGCTGCGGTACATCCCTCAGTCCGAAGCCCTGCGGAGTATCGAACGCATTACCCGGGACGGGCAGGACCGGCTCGTGGTGGACATCCGCTACGCGGACCCGATTATCCTCACCGCCCCGCTTGAATCCCGTAACCGCTACTTCAGATCGGACTTCGGCATGACAGTGTACGGATGCATTCCCGATCACCCTGGCGAAGAGGAGTGAAACCTGTGCGCATGTTTCGGGGCATTCTGCTTGCGGCCCTGCTGGCCTGCGCAGCGCCCGTACAGGCGCACCATTCGGTGGCGCTGAACTTCACCGACGAGGAAAGCACGCTTCAGGGCACGATCACCTCGCTCAGGTGGGTGAATCCCCACTGCACGTTCGTTCTTCAGGTGGAAACCGATACCGGCGAGACCGAGGAGTGGCTGGTGGAATAGCTGGCCAGGATTGCCCTGGAGCGCCAGGGATTCGACTTCGACTCGCTCCAGGAAGGCATGGTCATCGAACTGACCGGGCGCCTGGGTTATCGCGACTACACACTGCGATTCGTTGAAGCCGTGCGCCCCGACGGCGGCATCGTGCGCGAACGGAGACCCATTCAGGAGCGGATCCGCAGTCAATAACATTTTACTTGGCGCCGATGTCCGTGAATGGTGCCAATCACGTCGAAATTAAACAAATTTCCGACAATGAGTCCGCCGCCAACGCCTATCAATCCCATTCGGACGCGCAAAATGTTCTATAATATCGACGCAAACACTAATTGGATGGAGTTTCTGTCATGAAAACAATGAACATTTGGCCAGCAGTTGCACTCAGTATGAGTGCGCTCTACGCCATCGCGCAAACGGCAATCGATTTCGGCGACGATAGCAGTTTTTGGGCAAATGATGGTGAGTGCGATGATCCGAGATTTGCCGGCCCTGGTGCCTCAAGCTATATGGACGAAAACGATCTGTACCGCGATGCTACAGATTGCCAGATTCTTTACGATCAGGGTCTCGTTGAGTTTGTGAATTCTCAACCTCTACAGGTGAATGTGCAGGCTTCCCGCATAGAACGCGGACGTCTGGAGAGTGGGGACTTGTCTTCGGTGTCCGGTAAGTATCTAGACGCTTACACGTTTCAGGGAAACGCTGGAAATGAAGTAGTTGTTGAATTGATATCTCAAGATTTTGATACTTATCTGATGCTTATCGGACCAAGCGGCGAACAATTGGCTAATGATGATCATAATGGGAGTCAGGATCACTCACTGATCAATTTAGAATTGAATGAGTCTGGAATATTTGAGGTGGTTGTTACTAGTTTCCTTGAAGGAGAGACCGGCGACTATACTCTCCACATAGACATAGAAAACACCGATGAAAGCACGGATGCCGCGGTACTAACGAGTGAGAGAGGTACACTTCAGCCGCAAGACGTACAGCTACCGTCCGGTGAGTATGTGGATTTGTTCGATTTCGATTGGCAAGCTGGCGATCGCGTGGAACTTGATTTGCAATCAAATGACTTCGACACATATTTGATTTTGGCTGGACCGAATAATTTTTACGTCGATAACGACGATGATGGTGGTACAAATCGAAGCTACATCATTACGGACTTGATGTATAGTGGTTCCTATACGGTAGGTGTGACGTCGTACGATCCAAGAGAAACTGGTGACTACGATTTGACTGTAGGAGTTTCGTCACCATTGGCTACTCAGGACGAAATCGATGGGAGAGATACCAACTCCATAGAGATAGGCACAGTTACTGCTGGCCGCTTGGAGGACAGTGATAATTTGGCAAGCCTATTGGACTATGACCGCAACTATTATGACTCGTTCGCGATAGATTTAAGTGCGAGTCAAGAAATTGCGGTGAATCTTGAGTCTTTTGACTTCGATCCGGTTGTTGTACTTCAAACACCTAGCGGTATTCGATACGAAAATGACGATTACGATGGTAGCTTGGAGCATTCCTTTTTGGCGCATACTGCTTCCGAATCGGGCCGCTACCGAATTTTTGTTACCTCATATGGCGAGTTTGAGATCGGTGCGTACGAACTGACAGTAGGTACCTCGGACGTGATGGAAGGTGACGTTGGGGGTGATGTTGTTGTAGATGCTGATGGAATGAAGCAGCTCCATGGTGTATTTGTGGGAATCAGCGATTATCCGGGAGACTGGAGCGACCTGCGTTTTACAGCACAGGATGCACGTATTGCGCACAATGCAATGGTTTCATCTGTTGGTATGGACCCTAGTAATAGCATTGTGCTGACCGACAGTGATGCAACTCGTACCAATGTGGAAATGGCAATTGCTGAGGTGGCGTCCAATTCGGACGCAGACGACTTATTCGTATTCTTTTTCTCCGGTCACGGGAATCGAGTAGAAAGAACTGCAACGAACCAAGAGGACATCGTTGGCAGCTTGATGGATCCTGATGGCCAAGATGAGACGCTTGTATTTTATGATGAGGAAATTGTCGATGATGAGCTTCGAGAGTTGTTGAATACCGTTCCAGGTAACTCGCTAATCGTATTGGATTCCTGCTTTAGTGGCGGCTTTCTTAAGGATTTGTCCCATACAAACCGTATTGGCTTCTTCTCATCGCAAGAAGATGTTGTTTCAGCTGTGGCAGACAAATTCCAAGCTGGAGGATTCATGGCACGATTCTTCAGCGACGGATTGAACGCGTTTCAGGCAGATCAGGATCCTCGGAATGGGGCAATTTCAGCGCACGAACTTAGGCACTATATTCAAGACAGATATCGATATGAAGTGGTTCAAGAAAAAAATTCGGATCCTGGCAATTGGGTCAGCGTCGCGGGGAACCTTGGGTATCAGCAGGCTGTAGTTGACTTGGGTGGGCTTCGTTCGCCACATACAGTTTTGTTCGGGAACGCTTTATAAGATGAGTATAAACGCCAACCATCTTCGTCTGAAGGCGCATCTTTGGTGTTATTCGAAAGTATTAATTGGATTGGTGCAGTAAAATGGTAAATTTTTCTCGACTTATTATAGTAGTAGTTGCGATGACCTGCATGCAGACTGCTACCGCATGGGCCGTTCTGGCGGTAAACCCAAATCCAGGAGTTGGAGGTAGTGCCTACTTCCAATACGGTGTTGGCGTTTCACCAAATTTGTCAACCGCGCGTCAGATGGCTCTTGGCTATTGTGGCTCATGGCAATGCGCAATAGTGCGGGAGACGCGGAGCGGTTGTGTCGCTCTCGCTGATAACAGATCCGGATATGCAACTGGACGAGCAAGGACACGGAATGGCGCCGAAGTTTCAGCTATTAACCGGTGCGAGCGACTTACGGGAGTCTATTGTAGTGTTCGCCATTATGCGTGTAGTTCTGGTGGTTTTTGATAGACATCTAGTCAGTTGGATCACCATTTTCTAACTAGTGCATTGTGAAACGTCCAATCTTGCTGCATTGATTGAATTGTCCTCTGCGTCGAGTGCTCGCATTAAGCGTCGTGAACCTGCTAGTGACTTATGGCGTGGTGCACTCTCATTGCTGGCAATTGTGGCAATAGAATGAGAAAAGTGTATATTTGGCGATGAATTGCAGAGTCCAGCATGAAATCCATTAAGGCGTTCGCGAACATCTTGGATAGGCCAGAATCAAAAAAGGCGATCAGTTAATTCATGAAGAGACAACTTTATTTGTGGGGAAATGAACCGGCGGCGATATCGATACGGTAGGGGACTTGCAGGCCAATGAGCGAATCCGAAAGTCCTAGGCTCAACAATCAAGCATCAAGCTGAGTGTCATAGCGGGAGTTGAGTCAACGGGGGGTACCCTAGAAGTCACGCAGTCTGACTAACCCCACTGGCATTAGGTCCATTGAATTTACAATTTGGAGGGCTACGCACATTAGGATAATACTCAAAGACGATCCAAACAATCCGATTCCAAAAGGTGAGTTTGTGGTGCTAGTAGTGGTAGGGATTGTGGCGATTGTATGCTTGGCTATGGCCACAGTTATCGATTGGGGCGACAAGGAACCTGACTCGCTGCCCGAAAATGGACAGCAACTCTCAAATAGCACTACGTTGGAGACGCTGGCAGCAGGCACTATTGCTGATCCGCTTAGTTCGGGCGGTTTTGGTCCTGAGATGGTGCTAATTCCCGAAGGACAATTTCAGATGGGCTGCTTAGTTAGTCCCTGTGAGGATAGAGAGTTGCCGGTGCGTGAAGTGATAATTCCTCACGCTCTTGCAGTTTCCAAGTACGAGATAACATTCGCAGATTGGGGCCGTTGTGTAAATGCTGGTGGCTGCAGAAATTACATGCCGGAAGACAACGGATGGGGCGGAGGCAACCGACCGGTGATCAATGTTGATTGGCAAGATGCACGTGAGTACGTATCGTGGTTGTCAGAAGAAACAGGAAAGAACTATAGACTATTGACTGAAGCAGAATGGGAGTATGCGGCGCGAGCAGGTTCCGAATCCATATACAGCTGGGGCAACGATATTGGAGTGAACCAGGCTAATTGCAATGGGTGTGGGAGCACATGGGATGGTGAGTCGACTGCACCGGTCGGATCATTTTCTCCTAATGACTTTGAATTGCACGACATGCACGGAAATGTTTGGGAATGGGTGGCAGATTGCTGGAACGGCGACTATGTGGGAGCGCCTCTAGATGGAAGTGCATGGCAAGACGGAAACTGTCAAGCAAGGACGCTACGCGGTGGTGCATTCTACGTGGCACATGGCAGCATCAGTTCGTCGGTTCGTATATGGGCAGCCCAAGATACAAGAGCGAGCAGCGACGGACTAAGAGTTGCATATTCCTTGAATTAAAGTGTTGGCATCCATTTATCAATTGGTCCTTGATATCCTATTTTGAGGACGCAATTGAAGCGACGTGCGTTCGTTGAATGAGTGTAGTCGAGGATGGAAGCGAGGCGGCGTTTCGGACGTTCGGCTACAGCAAGGACGGCAACCCGGGGGGATCAGATGGTGCTGGCGCTGATGGTCGCGCGCAATGGGCTGCCGGTCGATTACGATGCTCACTTCACACCGTCGCCCACGGCGAGAGAAAACACCAGCGTGGCGGCGGAGTTCGGAGCGGCGCAGCTCGCGCCGTTCAGGATCGCGTTCGTGCCCGAGGTCTGCGTCCAGACGTAGGTCAGTGCTTGCTCTTCCGGATCGGTGCCCGAACCGCTCAGTGGAACCGACGCGTTCGCAGTCCGGTCAGCGTCAACGAAGTACCTGAAGCCGACAACAACATGCCATTCATGCGGCCCTCCAAGATTGTCGTCCCGTCGGCTCAGCATGATCGTCCTATTGTTGCCGACACCCGTGGGGCCGCAGAGTGGACGCGAGCGAATCGACTACCGCGACTGCCGGTTCGGTGATCCGGGGCCACAGTAGGCGGCACGATTGCCGGATTCCTTGTAGACTGCGGATGCTCTGAGTGCCAGGCCATGATGAAACCCGGGAGTCCTTACACGTTCGCGTTCCTGATCGCCGCTGTAACGACGATTAGCGCGCGCGCGTCTGCGCAACCCGACCTGGGGGGTATCTGGGGTATCGATCCCTCGCTGTTCCGGCAATACTCCGATGCGCAGTACACAGACGAGGGCCAGCGCCGCGTCGACGCCTACAACCCTACAACCGACGACCCGAGTTACTGGTGTATCCCGTCCGGTCTGGGGCGCGCCTGGGACGAGCCCGATACGAACGTCGAGATCGTCCAGATGGAAGACCGCGTGGTGATTCGATACGAGATGTTCGACCTGATACGAACTGTCATGCTCGACCAGCGGGGGCATCCGCTGGAATTCGAGCCCAGCACGGTCAATCTGCACGGCGACCCCATGCCGACCATGGGCCACTCCATCGGCTGGTACGAGGGCGACGCGCTGGTCATCGAAACGGTCGGCTACGCCCACGGTTACATCACGACATTGCTGCGGTATATCCCCCAGTCCGAAGCCTTGCGAAGCATCGAGCGCATCACCCGGGACGAGCAGGACCGGCTCGTGGTGGACATCCGCTACGCGGACCCGATTATGCTGACCGCCCCGCTCGAATCCCGTAACCGCTACTACAGATCGGACTTCGGCATGACAGTCTACGGATGCATTCCCGATCATCCCGGCGAAGAGGAATGAAACCCGTGCGCATGTCTCGAAGCGTTCTGTTTGCGGCCCTGCTGGCCTGCGCAGCCGGCGCACAGGCGCACCATTCGGTAGCGCTGAATTTCAGCGACGATGAAATCACGCTTCAGGGCACGATCACGTCGCTCAGGTGGGTGAATCCCCATTGCACCTTCGTACTCCAGGTGGAAACCGATGCCGGCGAGACCGAGGAGTGGTTGGTGGAATTGCTGGCGAGGATTGCCCTGGAGCGCCAGGGATTCGACTTCGACTCGCTCCAGGAAGGCATGGAGATCGAACTGACCGGGCGCCTGGGTTATCGCGAATACACACTCCGATTCGTTGAAGCCGTGCGCCCCGACGGCGGCATCGTGCGCGAACGGAGCCCGATTCGGGAGCGGTTCCGGAGTCAATAGCGCCTGACAGTGCTCCGATGTCCGTCAGGAGTGTCCATGCTTGCTCAGCCGATCCCGTTTTACGGAACGCGGAGGCGCCTCCAATGTCCAACACGCTGTTCAATCCACGCAATGCATATTCGTGATAGCTTCTCCAGTCGGCCCTCGGGCTGGCCTGAGGCAACAAGGGATTCCAAGTGAAGAAAGTCGCCGCCGTTATCGCTGCGCTTGCGATTCTCGCCGCCGGGTTGCCGGCGCTGCTGGGCATTCTGGCGCAGGAGCGAATCTTCGAGCTCGCCGAAGCCGCGTCGGCCGATCGACTGGTTCAGGTCGACATCACCGGATACGAGCGCGGCTGGCGCCGCAGCCAGGCGACCCTCGGCATAACGGTTCACGACAGCTACCGATCGCTGCTGGAAGGGTCCGCACCCTGGAGCGCCAGTCAGACGGCTCAGACAGCCGAACCAGACAATATTCTCGACCTGGGCCTCGCTCTGAATCTGGCCGTCGCCCACGGTCCTCTGTTGCCCCGGGGGGGAATCGGGCTCGCCGAAGCGGTGGTCCAATTGGATCCTCAGACCGGAGCTCTTGGCGAACTGCTCGCCAATCTGGACATTCAGGGAATTGGAGAAGCTGCCGTGCGGGTTGGTATCGGAAGCGAATCGTCGTATCGATGGACGATACCGCCTGTGGCGTACTCGGGTCCGACAGCTACGTTCGCCGCGTCCGGGCTGACCGGCGAGGGAACCTATGACTCCGCGCGGCAGCACCTGAGCAGCCAGGGCCGAATGGACAGCCTGGAATTCAGCACCTCGAACGTGGAATTGGGCGTCGACCGCCTTGCATTTTCCTTCGACGGCGCCAGGAGCATCAGTGGAGTCTGGCCGGGCACTTCGGTCCTGACGCTGGGAAACCTGTCCGTCGGCTCGCCCACGAACGAACCCACCGTAGCGGTGGAGGGTATCGAGGCGCACGGTCACAGGGAGGTCAGTGAGGCCGGAAATCTGCTGTCCTACCTGTCCGAGACGACGGCGGAATCCCTGGCAGCCACCGTGAACGGCAGCCAGCAAATCATTGCGGAGATTCGTTTTGACCAGGCCCTGCGTAACGTTGATGTGGACGCGCTGAACGCATACCGGGACCTGGCACTTGACCTTGTCGGTGAGAGCGATCCAGCGGCCTTTTTTGGCGGGTTGCAACCCATCGTTTACGGCGCGCTGACCGAGGAACCCGAGATTGAGCTCGGGCCGCTTGGGTTCAACTGGAACGACAGCACGCTGCAGGCCAGGATTTTGCTGCACATCGACAGCGAGATGCTACCGGCCGAACCCATGTTTTCGGTTGTAGACACCTCGCTCTGGACTCGCCTCGTTGCAGTGGAGGCGGAACTCGATGCAGACCGGGATGTCGCCGAGTGGATCGCCATACAGGCAATGTCGAGGCAGGGTGCACTGGGGGGAAGCCCCGTTGATGTGTCGGACGATATCCTGCAGGCACAGGCTCGTGGGACGCTGGTTACCCTGGTCGTCCAGGGCATGCTGGAGGAGACCGAGAGCGGCTACCGGTTCCGGGCTTCCTACGAGAATGGCGTGGTGGAAGTGAACGGCCGGATCGTGCCGATCGGAGCGGCTGCGCAGGGCCTGTTCTGAGCTACGGCTCTGTCTCGCTGCCTAACCGGGGACGGTCGAAGGGGAACGTCTCGTCGGCGACCCGGGGGTCCAGCAGCCCGAACCTCAGAAAAGCATCCAGGTCGTAGCTGTCGAATCCGGTCAGGTCGAAGACGTAGGTCCCCACGCCCGGGATTTCATCCACTCCGGGCAGCGCCATCGCAGCATTGTAGAAGGTGATCGCCTCGCTCAAGCGGCCGAATTCCCCAGTGTGCATCAAGCGTGTCCGCAAGCCCACATTGCGCAGGCTGGGGACACGCATCTCGCCGGCGTCCTCGGGATCGCCCGTCACCTCCTGGCGGCCGGTATCGAATTCGCTCAGCCGCAGGCCGATATTGAAGAAGTCGTGGTTGGTAAACAGGGGCGGTTCGTGGCAGTTGACGCAGCGCAGTCGCTGGAAGACCTGCCACCCGAATCTGGCTTGTTCGGTAAGCGCCGTCTCCTCGCCGGCCATGTAGCGGTCCCACGGCGTCCGGTCGGCCACCAGCGTGCGTTCATAGGTGGCAACGGCAAAGGCAATGCGTACGGCGGTAATCCCGTCGTCACCGAAGGCCGCCCGGAACAGTGCCGGGTAGTCCGGGTGCTCGGCCAGGGCCTCGGAGACATCGTCAGGAAAATCCCGTGCCAGCGCCAGCGGGCGCACCCGGCGCAACTTTCCGGTCAGATCGTCCCAGGTGCGGCCGGGATGGGTCATCTCCGCGGGGTTGGAAAGCGAGTCCAGCACCTGGTTTTCCAGCGCGCCGCCCTGAGCGATGACTACCTCGCCGCTTTGCGGATCCAGGAACTGCGAGCCCGCCCGCCCGTCCCAGAACACTTCCCCGGCCCACAGGGCGCCGAAGTTCGATGGCGCAATGCGCCGGGTCACCTGGGGCTCGAAGCCGAAGATCGGGTGCTCAAGCGACTCCCCCGCCTCGTTCATGTACACCACGCCGGGCGATCCCCAGACATCGTCGATGGTGCCCATGTCGGTGCCCGTATGGCGGCCAAAGCGGGGATCGGCTCCGCCTGACGCCGGCCGGTGGCAGGTGCCGCACGCGGTGGTGTCGTTACTGGAGAGTTGCTCGTCCCAGAAGAGAATCTTGCCCAGAACGCGCTTGGGTTCGGTGATGGGGTTTTCCGCCGGCACCGGTACGGGCGGCAATTGGGCTACGGCCGGTACCCTGGCCTGCGCCCCGAGCAGGACAGCCACTACCAATGAGGCAATGGATGCTGTTGGAGAAGGCTGCATCGCCTTCGGGATTCGCTGCAGCGCCTCTGGGAAACAGCGCATTTCATTGGGGAAAATTTGCATTGCGTTGGGAAAATCCTGCGTCGCCGCGGAAGGCGCCGTCTCGTTCAAATTCTAGCAAGCAGTGTTATATTGCACGATCCGGGCGACAGGCCGGGCAAGATGCCGCGACCGACACTCGCCATACAAAAATTCGCAAGGGGTATCCACCGATGAAACGATTGTTTGCCGTCCTGATGCTTTTAGGTGCTCAACTCGCCATGACCGGCGCCCAGGGACAGGTCGTGCGCGAAGATGTGGAGGGCATCCGCAACTTTGCCCAGATCGAGTCCGTCGTGGCCTGCGCCGGCGCCATCGTGCCCGACTCGGTGGCGCAGATCGCGGACATGGGATTCCGCAGCATCATCAACCTGCAGCGGGCGACGGAAGAAACCGCCAACGTCGAAGGTGAAACCGCCGCCGCCGAGGCCGCCGGGATCAGGTACGTCCACCTGCCGTTCGGCGGCCCGGATTTCGATCCCGCCGCGGCGGACCGCTTTCTGGAAGCCATCGTCGAACCCGACACGGCGCCCGCGTTCATTCACTGCGGAGGCGGCGGACGCGCCGCAACCATGTGGTTCATCAAGCGCGTAATAGTGGATGAGTGGGATGTCGATACCGCCCTGGCCGAAGCAACGGACCTTGGCATGAACCCGGACGGCGGGTCCGGCCAGTTCGGGCTGAACTACGTCGCCGAACGCACGCCCTGACGCCCGGGAGCACGCCGCAAGAATGAAGCGCCGGCAGGCCGCCAACCGCAAGCGTGTGGCGGTCGCGTCGAAACTAGGCCGTGGACTGGTTCTTGCCTACAGGGGAGACAACAAGGGCAAGTGGAGTTCAGCCTGTGCGTAAAAGTCGATCTAGTCGGCGATATGCGTGCGATAAAGCACCCGTTCGATGCGGGCATCAAGGCGGTTCGGGGCATTGAGTTTGACGAGTTCCGTGATTTCGTAGAACTCTGATCGGCGCGAAAATGAAGCAGTTCGATCTGTTCCTCAACAGCCGAGAGACGCGGGCGCGAAACGCGTTGCACGACGCCCTGTTGCAAGCCGACTCGAACGAAGCAAAGCGCGCCCACGACGAACTGTCGGTTCTCGAACCGTCCCATCGTTGGCTGCCGCACGCGAGCACGCTGATCGCGGCGCTGGAAACGCCGTTGCCGACCGACGCCGATGGCGGGCTGGCGGTTCTCGCCAGCCTGGACGGGGATTGGACGGTGGCCGCGGACGGGATTTTCGGCGCGGGCGAACACGATCTGCTGCTTCCGTTCTGGCGCGCGGTGGGCCATGTCCTTGCGAGCATGGACTTCGATCCCGAGCGTCCGAACCTTCACGCGAGCCACGCTTGGATGAAGATCGCCGAATGGGCGTCCGCGGAACGTTGCATCCGGGACGTGCCGGGCTACCGGACCCAGCCCGCGTTGCTTGCGCGGATGGCGGAGGCCATCTGGCGTCAACAGCGCTGGGCCGAGGCGGCGGACCACTGGTTCGCGCTGTGCTGGCTGGCGCCGGATGAGTTCCAGCGCTTGATGGAACGCGGCGAAATTACGGATCGGACTCTTCGCGACGGCTGGTACACCGGGCTGGATCAGGACCTGGAGCCGGCGATGACCGCCGAGTGGTTTCCAGCGTGGATGTTGCTTCACAAACCGGGGTTGGCGCGATTGGTCGCGGCCCCGGCAGGAACCAGCGACCCCGAGTCCGCGTTCGCCACGCTGTTGACGTTGACGGCGGGCGACGGCGAGGACACCGATGCGCGCCGGCGTCTGCAGCGACTTCATCCGGGGCTGCTGGCGTACTTTCTTTCCAATATTTCTATAGTGTGAAAACCGCCGACTGGGACTCGCGTTACGCTCTACGCCCGTCGCAAGCGCCGTTGTGGGCGATGATCGGGGGCTACGGCCGCATAGTACAATGCCGCCATGTGTGAGCGCGAGGACTTCGGTCGCGTACGCGACAGGGAAATGGACCGGAGGTTGGCGGAATGGGTCCGGTAGTCGTCCGGGCTAAAGTACACACGCTCCGTTGCCGTATCGGGCGGGTCGAGATTTCCACGGAGCAGAATTGATGGCCGTTCATATCGAACACCCCGATTCGCTGTACAATTTCGCGAAATCCACCGATCGGGGGAGTTCCTTGGTGTTCGTCGGCAGGGATGCCGAACTCGATCGACTTGCGGAGTTCGCCGAACAGCTTCGCAGTCCGCCCCCCGAAGACCGCCTTCACGAAATGCTCGACGGTCAGACCGTGCTGTTCGAGGCGTGTCCGGGCATGGGCAAGACGGCGCTGATCCGCGAGTTCGCCCGCCTCGCCCAAAAGCGGGGCTGCCTGGCGATGAACGTGGATATCGACTCGTTGGCATCGCACGCGGCCATGAAGGACCACATCGCCCGCGAGTTGGACCGGCTCACACACAGCCGAGACTGGATGGCAAGACTGGCGGGAGCGGCATTGACGGACGCCGGTGAAGCGTTGCGCATCGGAAATTTCGTGAAGGCGGCAATCGGGGCTGCTCCAGAACCCACCGACCGTTGGCCAGACGGGACGCCGCGACCTCCGCTCGTGTTGATAATCGACGAGGCGCAGGATCTCGGCCCCGAACACAAGCCCGCCGTTCGGAGCCTGCATCTGGGCAACCTGAACTGGCCTATCCTCCCGGTGTTCGCTGGAACAAGCGGGGCTCTCCGCGCGATGAAAAAGGCGGGCGCATATCGGTTGGGGGAGGGCCGGAACGAGCCTTTCGGCAGTCTGCCGAAAAATGAGGCCCGGTTGGCGTTTCCGGCCATGTGCGACCAGTTCGGCATCGACATGAGTCCGCGCGAAATGGATCGGTGGACCGCCCGCATCACCACCGACAGCCACGGGTTTCCTCAACACTTGAACGTCGGTTTGAAATCCGCCGCCGAAGAAATCCTCGCCGCCAACAAGCAGGGACGCGCCCCGAGCGTGGAACGGATGGCCGAACAATTCTCCAAGAGACGCGACGACCATTACCGGGATCGCTTGGGCGGCGTATTGCCCCATCATGGCTCTGCGTTGGTAGCCGCCGTCAAGGCGATTCGACAGTATCCGGCCGGCAATGCGCACAGGAATGCTGTCGAAGCGGCCTTTTTGTCCGCATCGAACAAAGATCGCGAAGCCGAAGGGTTACCGCCCCTGCAAGCTGGCGAAGAAGCCCGGCTGATAAATCGCGCTATCGAAAACGGCGTGTTCCAACCGTCCGCCGCCGGTTCCCTGGAACTATCGATCCCGTCGATGGGCGACTATATCGTGCGCACGTTCGGCGAACGGGAGCGGGAGCGGGAGCGGGAGCGGGAGAATGAAACATGACCGACGCGCAGACGCACGCCGGTCCGGTCAGCGAAATGCTCGCGGTCAAGCACCCGTTCGATGCGGGCATCAAGGCGGTTCGGGGCATCGATTATTGAGGGATCGGGCGTAGCAGCCATCCAGAAGGGGTTTATCCCGATAGGTTGACAACATGACGTCCGGTTATGCGTTCCCCGAAGTATCCGTCGCAAACAGTAGGTTTTGGCAGAATGCCATATAAGTCCCCAAACGAAACCGAGTCGCGGCGGCGCGCGGGTAATGCGCTGCCCCCCCGATCAATCTGAAACAGGCGCAAAACGACCCTGGAGCCGCCCCACCATCCGGTCCCTCCACCGCATCCCGAGGAAAACCGGAAGCGGTTCTCGCGTTGCAGCTGTCGAGAACGACTTTTACCAGCCTCACTCCTGATCCCAAGGCGACCGGGCAGCCGCGCAAGGCGCCCTGGAATCGGCGCGGCCTCGCCTTCCCGCCGCGGCGCGTTCGCGGGCAGTCCATTGCGGATCATCGCCGCGGCGCCCGCCGCGAACGCCCCCGATGCGGCATCGCGCCGGCTCATGCCGCGCGGGACCGATGCTCCGGGTATTCGAGCAGATCGAAATCCCCGCGGTAGAATTCGGTTACGGTTTCCAGCAGCGGAGCGTCGTAGCAGTCCCGCCATGCGGCGGGACGTTCGGACGCATTGATCCGGGACAGCGCCAGACCGGGGAGCCCGGCCATGCGGCAGGCTTGCGCCAACGATTCGTCGAGGGTTTCGTACCGGCCGATGAAATCCATCGCCAACCGGCCGGATTCGTCGAGCAGCATCTCGACTTGCGGACGCAACAGCACGTGCCGCCGGAACTGCCCCTTGCGCATTGCATCCCTCCCGAAGATCAGCTCGTTGCCCGGATACAGCGGATTGTCCCGGTGCAGGAACGCGCAGGCGGAGACGAACCGGTCGTAGGGATTTCGAACGATGGCGAACTTGAAATATTCCCGCCAGACAGGTTCCGGCAGGCTCGCATGCGCCTGTTGCAGCGTGATGTGGCCGTGACCGACCCGGGCGAGCCGCGGTACCGGAGACGACAGCCGGGCCGTAAGCGCCTGCTGCTGCCAATCCTCCGCGCCCAGATGCGGCCGCAGGGCGCCGCGTATGGCGTGGCTGCCGGTTCTCGGCACCGCGAAGAAAATGAACCTGTGCCGGTGCGAGACGATCACGCCACTTCACGCGACGTCCGAAGTCCCGGTCCGGCCAGGCCGGGGCGGCGCGCGCCGCCGCGAACCGGACCGCCGCCGCGCCGTCCGGAGCGGGAGCGCGCCGGGCGTTCCGCGCGGCTTCATTTCAGAACCGCGCGCAAATCGTCCGGCAAGTGTCGGAGGTAGCCCAACCGCGCCATTGCGGCGCCGTGCGCGAGCGTCAGTTTCCGCGCCTGGGGCATCGGCAGGCGCTTGCGCCAGTCGCCCACGATGCCGGCGCGGAAGAAGCGGCGGCTGGTGGGCTGCCTTTCCTCGAAATTGCCCGCCGCTTCCTGGGCGCGCAGGCGGGGAAAGGCCGCGTGGTTCACCGCCCTGCGCAGACGGGCGGCGTCGGGCGCGAAGCCCGCGAAGCGCAGCACGCCGGCGAGCGCGCCCAGCGGGTCCGCATGCAGATCTTCGTAGCGCACGAGATGCACGGGAATCGCCTCCTGCGCCAGCCAGCCCGACACGTGCGCGCTCCAGGTAAGCAAGCCCTCGGGCAGCATGGGGCCGATGCCGCCGGCCTTGCGCTCGAGCACGAAATCGGCGTCGTTCATGCGCTCGACCATCCAGCCGATGGGGCGGTTCTCGTGGTGCGCGAAGGACACCGCGACATCGAGCGGATTGCGCGCCAGATACACGGCCCCGGCGCTGGCGCCGCGCGGAAACAGCGCCTCGCCGGCCTCGGTGCGAAGGTACGCGCCGTGCGTCTTCACGAAGGTCGGCCTCGGCAGTTCCCCGGCCAGGAGCCGATGGAACAGCGGCCGGTGGCGAAGCGTTTCCCGATGGGTCAGGTCCGTCGAATCGAGTCCCAGCAGCTCGTCGAACCGTCGCCGCCGGTTGGCGATTCGCCCTCCGATGAGCGCATTGATGGAGGCGGGCTTCTCGCTCGGATGGCAGTAGTTCGTCAGCAGCGCGCGAAGCCAGGTGTTGCCCGACTTGGGATAGGAGGCGAGCCAGATGACGCTGCCGGCGCCGTCCGCGGGCGGCGCATCGGTCACCGTTCGCACCGGCCCGGCCAGTCGCTCTCGATGCGCTCGGCCAGCGCATCGGGCCGAAACGGTTCGGCGGGCCGGGCCGCGCGCACGATCGGCACGTCCCGGGCGATGCGCGCGATGGCGTGGAAATGCGCCCTCCGGTGGCCGAACGCATCCACGAACTTCCAGCGGTGGGTGTTTCTCCTCAACCACATCAGGCCCTCGGAAGGCCGCAGCGCGGCGAACTCGATGTCCCGCCGGTTCGTTGGCGTGAGCAGGTACGCGGCGCGCAGGGACTGGGGCCCGGTGCGGAAGCAACCGACCGGAAACTGGTATTTCTCGATGTCCGCGCGCACCCTGCGCAGCGGCGGGGCCGAGATTTCCAGCCGGTCCAGCGCGTCCGCCCACAGGCGCAGAAAAGGGAAGCCCGGCAGCACCAGCGGCGGGCCGCCCGCATGGCCGCTTATCGCGGCGACATCGTCGCTGAGCACGGCGTGGCCCCGGGCCGCCAGCGCCGCGGCCAGCGTCGATTTGCCCGAGCCGGAGGGGCCGAGCAGCGCGACCGCGCCCACGCCGGCCGCGATGACGCTGGCGTGCAGGGTGAGCAGGCCCCTTTGCTGCAGCAACGCCGTCCAGACGGTGCCCGTCAGCAGGGATGCGATCAGGCTTTCGTCCGCGCCGTCGAGGGGCTCCACCGTGATTTCTCGGCCGCCGGTGACGCGGAAACGCGCGTTGGCGGGGAGGTTCAGCAGGAAATCGCCCGGCGCGGCCTGCCACAGGCCATGCGTCCGCGCGGCCTGCGGCAGCGTCGGACGCACGGCGCCGTAGCGCACGGTCACGTCCGGCTCGCCGGCCCGCGCCGCGCCGGGAAAGGGCAGCGCGAGTTCCGAGCGGACGCGCAGGCCGTAGGCCGCGTAATGGCGGTCGCCGTTCAGCACGCCGGTCCGCCCGCGGCGGCGTCGAAAACCTCGAAGATGAAATGGATGCGGTCCCGCGTTCCGCCGTTGAACGCGCCGTGCGGCGCGAGGTTGTTGACCTCGTAGGCGCGCCCTTCCCTCAAGTGATAATCCACGCCGGCGACGGTGAGCACCGCGGCCGGTTCGGTCCGCAGCGGTATGTGAATCTTGTGCGTGTGGAGATTCGACCCGGCGCCGTCCACGTGGCGGTCGATGCCGTGACCGGCGGCGAGCCGCGCAAGCATCGCCTTGGGGTAAACCGGTTCGGAAAAACCGTGCCCGGCGGTTGCCTGCTCCATGGCCGGCAGCAGCGTCCGGCGCCCCGGGCCCGGCCGGTTCGGCGGTCTCGAGAAACGTGGCGGCGTCCCGGCGATGGCTGCGGTGGAACGGCCCGTCGCCGCAGCAGAGCAGGGCTTCGCGGCGGCGGAACAGGTCGTCGACCGGTTGGCGGAACAACAGGTCGCTGTCGCAGAACAGCACCTTGCGGTAGCCGTCCAGCCGGAACGCCTCCAGCGACCAGAACCGCGCCTCCCGCGGGCGCAGTTCGGGGCGGGCGGCGCACAGGCGCCCGATCCGCCCGCGCAGCGCCGCCGAGATCCGCTCGAAGCGCAGGCGGGGCAGCGCCGCCAGTGGTTCGCGGGCCGCCTTCGGCAGGCCGTCGTGGATCACCACGAGATCGCCGGCGAAACCCGGGTGCCGGCTGAGGAACGAACCCAGCGTCACCACGGCGCCCGGAAGGAAGGACGGCGTGGCGACGGTGGCCACGCAATGGTTCGGCATGTTGGGCCGGTTGCCCGGCGGCGCGGCGAAGCGCGCCCCGCGAACTCGCGCATTGCTCATTTCCCGAACCCCAAGGGTCGAGCGCGGCCGACTGCTGTATGCGCAACGCGGTGCGCGGGGCGGGGACCGGCCATCGCCCGCTCACCAGTCGAGAAACTGCAGGGCGGCCTGCAATTTGCCGGGCTGGCGGATGGGTCCGGGGCCGGGCGCGTCGAGGCGCCTCAGCAGACGCGGCATGTCCACGTACCTTGCCCGGGAGGGCGGGCCGGCGCGCGCGGCCAATCGCCGGCGAACGGCCGCCAGGACCCCGGCCAGCACCGGGTCCGAGGGCCCGGGGCGCGCCACTTCCCTCTTGCTCGGATGCCAGCAGACGCTGGCCGGCAGCGCATCGCGCAGCGCGTGGCGCATCAGCCAACGGCCCCAGCGCCCGCGCCGGAACTGCTCGGGCGGCAGGCCCAGCGCGAATTCGAGCAGCCGGCGGTCCAGCAGCGGGTAGCGGTATTCGATCCCCCGGCGGGCGCCGCTGGCCGCCCAGTCCTCGATGCGCTGCGCCAGGTGCCCGTGGCCGAGCAGCGCAAGCTGCATGACAAGACTCCGGCTTTGTGGGACGGTTCACGGATGATATGGTTCAGCCATACATCCACGAGATGGGGACAAGATGAAGACCACACTCAACCTTAACGACCGGATTCTGCAACGGGCCAAGGGACGGGCCGCGAGGGACGGGATCACCCTGACCCGATTCGTCGAAGATGCCTTGCGGGCGCGGCTGGCGGAGGCGCGAGCCCGAAAGCGCGCGTTCCGAATGCAGCTACAGACAGTGACCGGCAACGCGCCGCCAAATGTCGACATCGCCGACCGCGACGCGCTGTATGACGTTATCGACGGCGGATGATCGCCATCGACACCAACGTTCTTGTTTACGCGCACCGCGGCGAGACTGCACTGCATGATGTGGCCGCCGCGCGGCTTGTCACCTTGGCCGAAGGCGCAGTTCGATGGGCGCTGCCGATATTCTGCGTCACGGAGTTCCTGCGGGTGGTGACGCATGGCCGAGTGTTCAACCCGCCGTCGACCGTGACGCAGGCGGTAGGGTTCATTGAGAGCATCGCCGCGGCGCCGAGTTGCGAGGTCCTCGGACCGGGCCCTGAGTTTCTCGCCATATTGGCCGATACTGTTCGTCTATCCGAAGCGCGCGGCAATCTTGTGTTCGACGCGCAAATCGCCGCGTTGTGCCGTGAGCATGGCGTCGACACCGTGCTCACGAACGACCGCGACTTCGTTCGGTTCAAGCCGTTGCGGGTTCAGCGTCTGGAATAGAAGTACAATTTCCAGCATGGCTGTTCCCCTGCCTACGTTTTTGGCATTAACTCCATTGGCGTCTGAAGCCCACCCATCAGATTAATAGTTCTCCGACGCTGTAACGCCTCGACGCCGGAGACCGGATACACTTGCCTTTGGCTGCGAAGCTCATGGGAATTGTGACCAGATTGGCAAAGAATTTTATGCAGCTGATGAAAAGAGCACCAACATCAGTTTTCGAAAAAACGACCCCGTTTGTCGTGATTAACTGTCGAGGATTTTCAAAAAAGTTTCTTAAGTCCCCTTGTTTCGATGGATGTCTTCCGCAAAATTTCAGTGACTCGCCTCGCGGTATCGGTAAAATGCTGAATTTCTCCGGGCTTGAGTGGTCTCCCTAAAATGTGGCGTTCGCGGTAGGAAAGCCATTTCTTGAGCACTTGATAGCCGCCAAGCTTGTAGTTCCAGACGGCGGCCGGCACGTTTCGCCAGAAGGCTCGGGCGTTCAGATAGATGTCGAAAGTGGAATCGCCCAGCAAGGACAGGGCGACGCCAAGCGCGGCGTATTCGTCCGGGGCATAGGCACGTTCAACGATCCGGCCTTGGCCCGGCATGACCGCTCCGCCCGGTCCGGAATACCCCCATCTTGCCGTGACCGAAAAATCCTCGCCCGCCATGTGCCGCCCCTCTGTCGTGCTGGGAACGCCGATGGCGGCGATTTCCGGGCGCAATGCCCCCTCGGTGACGCCCGGCACGGACGATTCGGGGTCGAGGAGCCGAGCCAGCTCGCGACCGCGCGCCGCGGACGCGTCGAGTTCTTCCTCCGCGCCGTCAACACTGCCTTCGGGCCATCCGGGAAGCGGGATGCGCGGCCATTCCATTCGGAGCGCCCCGGCATTGGCGTCGCGGTAGCTGGGATCGTGCAGGACGGAAAGGACGTGGTGAAACAGGTCCTCCACGCTCTTGCCCAAGTTATCCAGATATCGTTGCGACATTCCTGAAACGTTGGCACGTCGTGCGCTGTCGCCATCGTCTCCAGTGCCGTCATCGCGAAGCCACATTGGGAAAAAACTCGAAAGTCCGTTTCCGAAATTATCCGCAAGGTCACACACCAGGGTTCCCCGAGAGAAGTCCTCCTTGGCTTCACGCTGCCGAGCTTCAAGCCACAAATTTCCTGCAAACACATGAGGCCGGTAGTCGGCACGCTTCTCATCGAGGAGTTTTGTTTCCCGCGCCCACCTCGCGGGCGAAGGCGCGCGGTTTCTCCAGGCGACTGTAGAATTCGGTTTCGCTATCGGCTAGGCAGAAGCGCTCTAGCGTCGCGCCGACGGCGTTCAGCAGATTCGCGAGCGGTGCGTAGCTCGACCGCTCGCCCGTCGCGCCACCCGACGCGCGGACGCGCCTCAAGTCGGCGAAGTACGCTTCTACCGCTGAGGTGAGTTTTGCGCTTCGTCCCGTCATCGCAATCAGGTCGGATGTGCCGTCAATCGTCGCAAACGAACGTTACCACCGGACTCCCTGCATAGCATAATGCGCGCTGTCATGGCGCTTCCCGCTTCTTTCGCGCTGTACGAACCGGAGCAACCCGAATGACGGATTTCGACATTGGCTACGCCAGGGACTGGCAACCGCTCGAACGGCTGCTGGAGTCCGTGAACCGGCCGGGCGAATTTTGCACCCACGGCCGCCTTTTCGTTCCCATGCCCAGGCTGGTTGTGGAGGGCGCGGGGATGCTTTCCTTCCCGGTTCCCGAGGACCAGGTACGCTCGCTCATTGACGCCGCCGAGCGCGCGCCGTACGGCAAGGGCACGGAGACGCTGGTGGACACGGCCGTACGTGATTGCTGGCAGATCGACAGCGCGCGGATTCGCCTGGGCGGCGCGGCCTGGGCGAGCACATTCTCCAGCCTTCTGAACGCAGCCGCCACCGGTCTCGGCTGCCCTGCCGAGCGTCTCGACGCGCAGCTCTACAAGCTGCTCATCTACGAAACCGGCGGTTTTTTCGCGGCGCATCGCGACACCGAGAAGGCCGACGGCATGGTCGCGACCCTGTCCGTTTCACTGCCGGTCTCCGGCACCGGCGGTGAACTGGCCGTGCGCCATCGAGACCGGGAGGTGCGCATCGACATGAACGCGGCGGAGCCGTCGGAACTGCCCTACGCCGCCTTCTACGCCGACTGCGAGCACGAGACTCGGCCGGTGACCGCGGGCTACCGGCTGTCGCTGGTCTTCAACCTTTCCCTGCGTCCGGGAGACACCGAGACGCCCCGGCACGCGCCGGACTTCGCGGATCTGGTGTCGCCCATCTCGGAAAAGCTTGCCGCGTGGAGCGGCGGCGGCCCGGAGAAACTCGTCTGGCTGCTCGAGCACGACTACAGCCAGGCCGGCTTGTCGTTCGATGCGCTGAAGAACGCCGACGCATCGTTGGGCGGCGTGCTGAAGCTGGCGGCGGAACGGGCGGATTGCGCGTTGTATGCGGCGATCGTCCATATCAGGGAAGAGGGGACGGCCAGCTATGCCGACGGCAGCTACTACGACGGCTGGTACGGGCGCGGCGGCGATCACCATGAAGCTGAATTCGACGAAGTTCTCGATGGACACTATTGGCTCGACAGTTGGGCCGGAGTCGACGGCGAGCGCCCCGAATTCGGCGAGATCGCCCTGAATCCCGAGGAACTGCTGCCGGTTGGCGCCCTCGACGGCGCCGAGCCCGACGAGGAATGGGTAAACGAGGCCAGCGGCAACGAAGGAGTCACCGTGGAGCGCGCCTACCGTCACGCGGCCTTCGTAATCTGGCCTGGGGCAGCGACGCTGGACGTGCTGACCGGAGCGAATATCCTTCGGGCCGTGGCATGGATCAGGAATCGGCTGGAACGGGATGAAGACGCCGGCCGCAGGCTGCTCGCCCGCCTGATCGGCGCCTGGCCGGAAACCCGAAGGGGCACGGACGGGCTAAAACTCGACGCGCAGGCCCGGCGCGAAGTGCTGGACTTGTTGACGGAGGTCGGCGACGCGACGCTGGCAACGCATTTTCTGCGCGGCGTCCTCCAGGGCAGGTTCGACGGCAGCGAAATCGACGGACTGCGCAATTTGCTGACCCTGATCGCCCCCGGCGACGTTGCGGAATGCCTTGCCGATCTGGTCCGGCTGCGATTCTCCCTTCGCCCCCGGGCCGTGCTTGCATTGCTGATTCGCGTCGGCGAAATGCCGCAATTCAGGTGGCGAGATGCGCTCGGCGAAAGCGTCCGCGCCGCCGTGGCCGCGCTGCCGGAGGCGTTGTCTTCGCAACGGGAGCAGGACGGCGGCGCGTCGTTACCCCGCGCACGGCGCCAGCGAATCGATGACGCGGCGATTCGGGACCTCCTGCTCCTGGCCTGGCGATGCGGTCTACCGGGGGAAGCCGACGCCGCGGCGGCGATCATCGAGAAACATTCCCGGACGGCAACACCCGAGCGAGTCGTGCCGGCTTCCCTCGATGCGCTGGCCCACGAGGAGGGACTCACCGGCAGCGCCGCCTTCCGCTCGCTGTGGCGCCATGCAACGGATGCGTTGTTGAACCGCAGCGCCGTACCGCCCCAGGCGCCGCTCGACTGGGTCATTCCGGCCGACCTGGCGTGCGATTGCGAGCCTTGCCGGCAACTTGAGGCATTCTGCGAGGACCCCCATGCGCGGGTCGGGCGCTTCCCGTTCCGGAAGGAGTTGCGCCGACACCTCCACAGGCAGATCGACAGTCATCGACTCGACATGTCGCATGTCACGGAGCGGCGCGGCAGCCCTTATACGCTGGTCTGCACGAAGAACCGGGCAAGCCACGAGCGGCGACTCAGGGAATATGCCGAGGATGTGGACTGGATGGACGCGTTGACGCGAGTGGCGCCCGCGGACGTAATGCACGATGCCGTCGCGGCGCAACTGCGGCGATTGAAAGCGGCGGTCGAGGCGGCCGATGGGGCGCCATGAGTCCTGTTGGGCCCGTTGCCGAATCGAATCCGGTCATGCCGAACACCTTCGCACTGGCCGCGAATCTAGCCCAGCCGATTGTCTTCATCGATCAACGCGACGCGGGTGGGTAGCTCATTGCCCCAATGCCAGAGGACCAGGTTGTTGTCGCTCTCGCCCGCGCCCAGGGCGTAACTCCCGAAACGCATGCCCGCGAAACCGGCGGCCATCAAGCGGTCGGCGAGCGCCTGCGAGGCGGGCATTTGCCCGGAAAACAGTTCATGACGCCACGCCGGGCAATCGATTTCCGCCTGACTGACGGAATGGGCGGCCCGCGCCGACGGGTCGAGCGCGTCAAAAACCGGGTCCACGTCCGCCTCGTACGCGCACAGGACCAGCGGCTGCATGCGCCGCCCGATGGGGCTCACCTCGCGAATGGCGGTCGACACCGAAAATGACAGGTAAAGGGCGGGCAGCCCCAGGCGGTTGAAGCGTCCGCCGCGCCGCCTTGCGCCCTCGCCGGAAAGAGGCGTCCACGCCCATCGAGGATCATGGGCCCGGTATACGACGGCCTGAATTCGCACTTGATGGGTACGGAATCAGGCGTAGCCGCCATCCAGAACCTGATCGAGATAGGCGTGCACCATCTCGGCTTTCCCGTCCCGCACCAATTGGCACGGGGTCATGCCCGCGAAACCCGGCAGGGGTTCGGACCGGAACCAGGCGTAGGCGACCAGCAGAGAGCCCAGTTCCGCCTCCACGCGGTTGAGTATCTCCAGCATCTGCCGCAACCGCATCTGCGTCTTCGGCGCGACAACGCGGGAGGCTCGCGAAAGGGCTTCGCGGCCCAACCCCAGCGTGCCGGCAATCTCGGTCTTGGTCGTCCTCAGTTCCGTGGCCACCGCGTTGGGAGAAAAGCCTTTGTCGGTGGCAAAATTCTGGAAATGCATGATCGCACCACATAGATTGACGGATATTCTGTTATAATATACGTCATTGACGCATTGTCAACTGCATCGTCGCATGGTCGACAAGGTGCCGATAAGCCTCCCAAGTCAACCCTATAATTTACCCCGTCAAGATGGCTTGCAAATCGAGTTGGCGGGATTCCGTGGAACTCGGACCGGCGTAACGATGAAGCAGTTCGATCTATTCCTCGACAGTCAATCGGTGCGGGCGCGAAATGCGTTGCACGACGCCCTGGCGCAAGCCGACGCGAACGAAGCGAAGCGCGCCCACGACGAACTGTCCGTTCTCGAACCGTCCCATCGTTGGCTGCCGCACGCGAGCACGCTGATCGCGGCGCTGGAAACACCGTTGCCGACCGACGCCGACGGTGGGCTGGCGGTTCTCGCCCACCTGGATGCGGATTGGACGGAGGCAGCGGACGGGGTTTTCGGCGCAGGCGAACACGATCTGCTGATCCCGTTCTGGCGGGGCGTGGCGCACGCACTCAAGGGCGTAGAATTCGCGCCCGCGCATCCGGACCTACACGCCAGCCACGCCTGGATGAAGAGTGGCGAATGGGCGTCTGCGGAACGTTGCATTCGGAACGTGCCGGGCTACCGGACCCAGCCCGCGTTGCTTGCGCGGATGGCGGAGGCCATCTGGCGTCAACAGCGCTGGGCCGAGGCGGCGGACCACTGGTTCGCACTGTGCTGGCTGGCGCCGGATGAGTTCGAATGCCTGATGGAACGAGGCGGTGTTCCGGACCGGACCCTGCGGGAGGGCTGGTACACCGGGCTGGACCAAGACCTGGATCCGGCGATGACCGCCGCGTGGTTTCCCGCATGGATGCTGCTGCACAAACCGGGATTAGCGCGACTGGTAGCGGCCCCGGCAGGAACCAGCGCACCCGAGTCCGCGTTCGCTACACTGTTGACGTTGACCTCGGGCGACGGCGAGGACACCGATGCGCGCCGGCGTCTGCAGCGACTTCATCCGGGGCTGCTGGCGTATTTTCTTTCCAATCTTTCCATAGTGTGAAAACCGCCGGTCGGGACGTGCTGCATGGCGTTGGCGTCGGCATGCCGGGCCGCTCTGTCCAACGCGGTATTACTTGAGACGACCGCCCCGGTCGACGTGTTGGTCTTCGATAACGTGCAGCACTTCCGCCGCGAAGGCCCGAAAATCGTCAAGCCCGTGTAGGCCAGCGTCATGGACGCGCTGTAAATCGAGTTGTATGTACCGATGAATGGCTATATTGCGAATGGTTACCGCGCCTTTCATCGCCTTGGCGGTTGAGTGTGAAACGATGCCCTTGTTGTGCAATGTGTCGAATGCGTCGCGCATGTGTCGAGGCATGTCCCAGTTGGACGCCGCGATGATGTGCGTTGCGACATCGACGCACTGCTGCGTGGCCTGACAGAAGCTCCACAACACCGATCGCGTTAGCGTCGCGTCATTTGTCAACTGCCGAAAATCAGTCGGCATGGTGCGCTCGATTTGTTCGAGTTCGCAGTGCATTTCGTTGAGTTTTTCTCGAACGACTATCCGGTCCATGCCGCCAGCCTCCGGTCTATCAAACGCTCGCGAAGCCGCCCGAAATCTTCCTGTTCGATCACACTTCGCGTGCACAGCGCCGCGAAGTGCTCATCGGAGCCGAACAGACGAGTTCCGCGCAACGCGATGTGCGTGATCGGCGTCGGCGCCCAGTACAAATCGACAATATCACCGGGCATGCCGGTTTCGTCGCCCACCGCTTGGGCGAGTTCGAACCGGACGTCACTGTCGAGCGGCCGGCGGTCCAGTACGCCCAGGTCCACGTCGCTGTCAAACCGTGTTTGGCCGCGTTCGGCCGAACCGAACAGCACCGCCAGCCGCAGGGACGGCTGGACGATCTTCAGGCGGCGAGCGATCGCGCGGATGAAGTCGGACCCATGGGTTTCCTCGCGGGTGTTCATGCGGCCGATTTTACCGCAGGAGCACGCGAACCGTGTCGATGGCCGCCTGCGGGGAGGAAACGAACCGTTCGAACCACAAGAGCCTGCAAGGCGCCCCTGGGCAGACAGGGCTGGCCGTGGAGGTGGCGTGGTTGTCCGGATGACGTTCCGGTGCGTGGTGCTGGACGCTGAGACGTCTGAGGTCTATGGATCGGTTTGCTTTCCCGGATACGCTATTGCTTCCCGGGATTTCGCGCATTCGCCGACACTACTTCAGAAACCAGTTTCGCCGTCAGGAGAATCGCCGCAATCCGCCTCACAGTCTCAGTAAAGTGCTGAATTTCCTCTAGCCGCAAGGGGCGGTCGACGATTTTGCGTTCGCGGTAGGAAAGCCATTTCTTGAGGACCTGATACCCGCCGAGCTTGTAGTTCCAGACGGTGGCCGGGACATTTCGCCAGAAGGCTCGGGCGTTCAGGTAGATGTCGAAAGTGGTATCGCCCATCGCTGGCAGGGCGACGCCAAGCGCAGCGTATTCGTCCGGGGTATAGGCACGTTCAACAATCCGGCCCTGGCCCGGCATGACCGCTCCGCCCGATCCGGAGTACCCCCATCCCGCCGTGACCGTAAAATCCTCGCCCGCCATGTGTCGCCCATCTGTCGTGCTGGGAACGCCGATGGCGGCGATTTCCTGGGGCAATGATCCCTCGGTGACGCCTGGCACGGACGATTCGGGGTCGAGCAGCCGAGCCAGCTCGCGACCGTGCGCCGCGGACGCGTCGAGTTCTTCCTCCGCGCCGTCAACACTGCCTTCGGGCCATCCGGGAAGCGGGATGCGCGGCCATTCCATTCGGAGCGCCCCGGCATTGGCGTCGCGGTAGCTGGGATCGTGCAGGACGGAAAGGACGTGGTGAAACAGGTCCTCCACGCTCTTGCCCAAGTTATCCAGATATCGTTGCGACATTCCTGAAACGTTGGCACGTCGTGCGCTGTCGCCATCGTCTCCAGTGCCGTCATCGCGAAGCCACATTGGGAAAAAACTCGAAAGTCCGTTTCCGAAATTATCCGCAAGGTCACACACCAGGGTTCCCCGAGAGAAGTCCTCCTTGGCTTCACGCTGCCGAGCTTCAAGCCACAAATTTCCTGCAAACACATGAGGCCGGTAGTCGGCACGCTTCTCGTCAAGCAACTTGGTGTCCTTCTCCCAATAGAGCCACCGATTGTCGAACGGCCGGTACGCGAAGCGGATGAACCCGCCTTCATCCGGCCCGCCGCGATTGAGCAGCGCATCGCGGACCGCCCGGGAATTGAAGCGCGCCGTGGTCCTCATGACGCTCGGATAAAGCCGCGCGATGTTCTCATGGCTCAGACTTGGATTGAAGTAATCGGCTATGCGCGCCCTGAGCCGCTCAAGATCCACGTCCACGAGGAAGCCGTCGCGGCTGGTCTTGACGCCAGGAAACGACCCCGGGAACAGCTCTGGCAACGACGGCCAATCGAACCAGCCCTCGCTCACCGCCGTTCGCGCAAACGGCAGTCCCAGCGGCAGTACCGGCTCGATGTCATTGTAGATTGCCTCCGCGTCAGCCTCCTTCGTCGCCAACAGTTCTTCCCGTTTCACCTGCCCCCACAGATTCCGGGATTCGATCTTGCCTGTCGGCGCGTGATCGGCCTTGCGAACCAGCGTCGTGATGGCGGTACCGACCTGGATACCCACGGGGTCGCCTTCCGTCGAGAAGATACTCGGGTCGGGCGAACCGTCCGGTGCGACCTTGCCGGTCTTGAACTTGTCGCCGTTCAGGCAATCGATTCGAACCGCGTCGAACGCTTGGAGATATCGCTCCCGCATACCCGTAAATGACAGCCCGTCCAACCAGGAATAGTTGGAAATGAAGCACACGACGCCCCGGCCCGTCTTCTCGGCGATGCGCCGTTCCGCCATGCGGAAGAATCGCACGTACAGATCGTTCAATCCCTGGCCCTCTGGCCGGCGTACCCGCTCCGTCCTACGATAGGCCGTCGTCAGCTCCCGCTCCTCTTCGACCGCCATGCCGGCGAAGCCGTTGTAAGGCGGATTGCCCAGAATCACCAATATCGGCCGGTCGCGCTTGACCCGGTTGGCCCGGTCGCGCTCTTCCACCAATTCCGGAAACGCGACGACTTGCTTTTCCCTTTCCGTCGGCTCCCAACCGGTCAGCGCATTGGTGAGAAACACGCCCGCCCGCTCCGTTCCGTTGTCCGTCAGCCGCGCGTCAAGGTCCTGCAGGGTCAAACCGACCTGGAGATGCGCGACTACAAAGGGCGCGGGCATGATCTCGAAACCGAAAACGCGTTCCATCGCGGCCTGCTTCACACGGGCGCCGGTGAGCGCGCCGAGTCCCTTTTCTTCCATGTTTGCGGCGATGCGCCGTAGCACTTCGGCCAGGTAGGCCCCCGTGCCGCAGCAGGGGTCGAGCACGTAGACGTTCTCCGCCGCCAGCCCGTCCGGAATGTCGAGATCGTCCTTCAGCGCCCTGTCCACGCGGGCGACCATGTAGCGCACAACCTCGGTTGGCGTGTACCAGACGCCCAACTGTTTACGCAGACCCGGGTCGAAAGCCTCCAGGAATGGCTCGTAGAAATAGGGCACCGCCTCCCCTTCGTTGAAGCGGGCGAAGAAGGCCGTCCGGTCCACCCGGTCGAGCGCCGCCGCCGTCCAGTCCAGTATTTCGACGAGGCCCAGCGGTTTCAGACGGCCGGGTTGCGACAGTTGCTGAAATAGCGCCTGAAGCACGGGCGCCCGTAGATGCCATACGGATTCGCGCCAGTTGAACTTGCCGGTCGGCGGAGGGTTCTGGCGTGCCCACAGTACCCATGCGGAAAACACGCCGTAGAAAAGCGTTTGCACCAGCGTCGAATGGAAGAAGCGCGCGCCCTTTTCGCCCTCAAAGCGGACGCCGAGCGCTTCCTCCAACGCCGAGCGCACCGCTCCGAGCGACGGCGCATCCCCCGCAGACTCGACACGCGCCAGTCCGTCACGGGCATAGGACGCGAGCAGCCAGGCCACGTCCTTCGGTTCGGCCAGCGCGGCCCGGTGGGAGAGCGCGCGGCGCAAGTACTCGCCGAGTCCGGCGCCTACCTCGCGGGCAAAGGCGCGCGGTTTTTCCAGGCGACTATGGAATTCGGCTTCGTCATCAGCCACGCAGAAGTGATCGAGCGTCGCCTCGCCACCCGCCTCATCCAGACTCGCGAGTGCGAAGTCGCGCAGGTTGGTCACCAACACCAGACGATAACGGTTTCGGTACCGGGCGACCTGATCGCGCACCCCCGGCGCCAGCGTGTCTTCGCCCGGAGACTTGACCTCGACCACTCCGCGCTCGGGTATCCGGTCCTTCCGCGGCCGCCCTTTCCGCACCTGCTTCGCGGCGTAGAGGCCGAAATCGGGATGTCCCGCACCTTGATCGGCAAGCTCGCCGACGCAGAAGACTTTCGGTTTGAGCGTCGCGCCGACGGCGTTCAGCAGATTCGCGAGCGGTGCGTAGCTCGACCGCTCGCCCGTCGCGCCGCCCGATGCGCGGACGCGCCTCAAATCGGCGAAGTACGCTTCTACCGCCGCGGTGAGCTTTGCGCTCGGTCCTGTCATCGCAATCAGGACGGCTGTGCCGTATCCGTCCCGCCAGGTGTCGTCGGGTCAGTAGTGGCTTCGAGGCGGCAGATGACCGAAGTGTTCTTGAATTTCTCGTCAGCAAAATTCTTGAAGTTATGGAGCCGAAGTGAAGTGATCATGACGCACAGGTGCCGCCAGCCTTTATCGTGGCGCTTTCGTCGGAACGCATGTGCGAACAGCGAGGCGCCCAATCATTTCGTTCAATCGAGCCGTCCATTTCCCTGTTCACACTTCGTGCCGTGGAGCGCATCATCGGCCATGCCGTCAATCGCCGCAAACGAACGTTAACACCGGACTCCCTGCATAGCATAATGCGCGCTGTCATGGCGCGTGCCGGAACGGCATCGAATCGGACTCGCCCTGAACTATCCGGCACGTATGACGTCGATGTCGGGGCAAGCCAACAACCGCCTGTCCGCAGTCAGCAGGGTCATGCCGAACACCTTTGCGCTGGCCGCGATGAATCGATCGGCCGGATCCTGATGGGCAAGCCGGATCGACCGGCTGGCCAGCGCCACTTCAAACGTGACCGGCGTTTCGGTTACAGGGCTCGCCGACAGCGCTGCGCGAACCCAGCGCTGCGGATCGTCGCCGATGTCAAGACGCCCCCGCTCCGCCAGCAACACCGCCTCCCAGGCGCTGACGGACGAAAGATTCAGGGAAACGGCGTGCGAGGCGATCAGGTCGTGCGAATCCGGCGAAAGCCTGCGCGGCTCCAACAGGCTCCAGAGCCAGACGTGCGTATCCAGAAGCAGGGACGTCACCGTCCCGTCACTTGCCCGATGCGCCGGGACGGGACTGGAGCACCTCCCACTCCTCCGGGTCGACGACAGGCTCGATCAGGTCACCGACGATGCTGCCCTGGCCGCGCATCGAGCCCAGCCAGGCTTCCGGGGATGCCCTGGGTGGGGGGGTGACCTGGGCCACGGGGCGGCCGAAGCGAGTCACGAGAACTGGCTTGCCGGTCTGCTCCACCCGGGCGAGAACCGCCAGGCAGGTGGCCTTGAACTCCGATATCTTGATCCGGTCCATGCGGAAAATCGTACCATGGTCAACGATCATGGTCCAAATTGAGAGTTCCGCCTGCTCCAACCCCACTTGAACCAAATGGAATCAGCACCACCGCCGAACGCGCACCCTGACGCCCGGGAGCACGCTCCTCCGACCGACGATAGCCGGGATTTCATCGTCCAAGGCCCAGCCGATTATCTTCCCGGAGCGAATACTGCTAGCGGTTCCCCCAGGGATCGAATACCGCGACGCCCGTTGGCTTGAAGTCACTCGCATTGCGTGTCACGACGGTCATTCCATGCGCCATGGCGGTGGCTGCGATGGCGGTGTCGCGCCAGGGTTTGGGGCCGGGCACGTGCAGCGCGGCGGCGCGCAGGGCCACGTCCGCGTCGAAGGCCAGAATCCGCGTATCGAACTCCGGCAGGACGACACGGGTGATCCAACGCCGCAGAAGCGCGCCCTGAGCCGCATCGCGACGCTCCATCATCCGCACGCCCATCTCGAGCTCCATCACGGTGATGGCGCTGAGATGGAGGTCGGAGCGCGCAACGCTCGCCGCCCATTGCGCCACGCCCGCGGCGCCCTTGCCCGCCCGGACCTTGCGGAACTCCGAGACGACATTCGTATCCAGCACAAAAGCCATCAGTCCAGGAGCGCCGGTTGCGGCGGGCCATCCAGACGCGGCGGGTCGAAATCCACATCACTTCATCGAGATGGCTTGCAAATCGCCCGGTTCAGCAAACGCTGGAGGCCACCGGTGGATTTTGGTGGCATCATCACGCTTCCGGACGAAAACGCGGCCGAGAGCGGGAGAATGGAACATGACTGACGCGCAGACCCACACCGAAAAGATGAAGGTTCAGCAGGCGGCCCACCGCAAGCGGGTGTCCGAGGCGGCCGTGCCGGGCCGCGGCCTGGTGCTGGTGTACACGGGCGACGGCAAGGGCAAATCCAGTTCGGCCTTCGGCGTGATCGTGCGGGCACTGGGATGGGGCCAGAAAGTGGGCGTGGTGCAGTTCATCAAGGGCAAGTGGAAGACAGGTGAACGCCAGTTTTTCTCCAGGTTCGAGGACCGGATCCACTGGCGGACGATGGGCGAAGGCTTCACCTGGGACACCCAGGACCTGGAGCGCGACACCGCCGTGGCGGAAGCGGCCTTCGACAAGGCCCGGGACATGCTTGAGAGCGGTGACTACGACCTGGTCGTGCTGGACGAGATCAATATCGCGTTGCGCTACGGCTACCTCTCCGAAGCGAACGTACTCGAGGGGCTTCAGGCCCGGTCCGGGCGCACCAGCGTCATCCTCACCGGCCGCGATGCCAAACCCGGGATTTGCGGGTACGCCGACCTCGTCAGCGAAATGCGCCCCGTCAAGCACCCCTTCGACGCCGGCATCAAGGCCGTACGCGGCATCGATTACTGAACCATCCGCTCCCGCCCGTTTCGATCATCGGACGGTGAGGGACGCTGAAACGCGCGATCGCGCCCGCCGACCTCAACGCTGGCTGGTGACTTCAACGCCGGTGACTTCAACGTCGGTTGACAAGCAACGGACGCTGTTCCCACAATAGCCGCAGATGGTGCCGTCCAACGGACGGCCAAGAGGGAACCCGGTGAAATGCCGGGGCTGTACCCGCAACTGTAAGCCGGAAGCTTGCGGCCTGTAGGCCACTGGGGAAATCTCCGGGAAGGCGGCCAAAGAGCGACGATCGGCGAGTCAGGAGACCTGCCATCGCGTCGTTCGTTCGCGGGTCGGGCACATTGCCCCCGAACGGGAAAGAGCGCGCAGGCGCTCCTTCTCCCTGTAACGACATAGGACCAGGAACCGCGCCCGTCGTGGCCGGCGGGTTCGGAGGTGTCATTACAGTGCGCCCCGGAAGGGGCGCGGGAGGAGATCAGTGGCGCGATCGGTGCTTCATCCAACCGGCAATCGCGCACCCGTGGCCGCACCGATCATCGTTGCGCTCGGCGCAGCGCTGGGCGCATGCGGGCCGGACACGCCCGATTCGGGGATCGCCGACCGGCGGCCGCAGCGCATCGTCAGCCTGGACTACTGCGCCGATCAGTACGTGCTGAAATTCGTCGAGCCGGCGCGCATCCTGGCCGTATCGCCCGACGCGGGGCGGGATTTTTCCTACATGCGCGATTACGCCGCCGGACTGCCCGGCGTCCGTCCGGTGGCCGAAGACGTGATCGTCCTCAAGCCGGATCTGGTGGTGCGCTCCTACGGCGGCGGACCGCAGGCGCCGGCCATGTTCGAACGAGCCGGCGTGCCCGTGCACAACATCGGCTGGCCAGAGAGCATCGAAGCCGTCATGCGCATGGTCGAGGACACGGCCCGGGTACTGGGATCCGGGCAGCAAGGCCTGGCCGCGGTCGCCGAAATGCAAGAGCGTCTGGCGTCCCTGCGCCGCCCCGATCAGCCAGCCAGCGCGCTTTATTTGACCCCGGCCGGCGTGACGTCGGGTCCGGGGTCGCTGGTGCACGAGCTGATTGCCGTAGCGGGCCTGGAAAACTTCCAGACCCGGCCGGGATGGGCGCCCATTCCGCTGGAGCGGCTCGCCTACGAACAACCGGACCTGATCGCCGCCGGGTTCTTCGGCACGCTGACCAGGCACACCCACGGCTGGAGCGCGATACGGCATCCCGTGGCCCGGGCCCAACTGGACGGCGGCGCCGTGGTGACCATCGACGGGGCCTCGACCGCCTGCGGCGCCTGGTTCCTGGTGGATGCGGTGGAAGCGCTGGCCCGCGGTCCCGCGCCCTGAGCGATGCGAGCGGACTTCGCGGCACTGGTACTGGCCTGCCTGGCGGCGCTGTTCGCCGCTTGCCTGCTCGGATCGACGCCGATGGAGATCGAACGGGTGCTGGGGGCATTGCTGGGGCGCGGCGACCCCGGCGATCAACTGGTGGTCGTGCACATCCGCCTGCCGCGGGCGATCACCGCGTTTGCCGTCGGCGCCGCGCTGGGCGCGAGCGGCGCCGCGCTGCAGGGACTGCTCCGCAATCCGCTTGCCGATCCCGGGGTGCTGGGCGTCTCGGCCATGGCCTCCCTGGGGGCCACGGGGGCGCTCTACTACGGCCTGGCCGCGCTGAGCGCATGGGTGATGCCGGCGGCGGCGATCGTCGGCGCCATTGCGGGTACCGCGCTGATCGCCTTCGCCGCGCTGCGCACCGCTTCGGTGGTCACGCTCATCCTCATCGGCGTGGGCCTGTCCAGCTTCGCCGGCGCGGCCATGAACCTGATGATGAACCTGGCGCCGAACCCGTTCTCCCTGGCCGAAATGATCAACTGGATGCTCGGTTCCGTGGCGAACCGCAGCTTCCTGGACCTGGCCTTCGCCGCACCGTTCCTCGCGATCGGCCTGGGCGTGCTGTTCGCCACCCGGCGCGGCCTCTCGGCGCTGACCCTGGGAGAAGAGGCGGCCAGCGGCGTCGGCCTGAACCTGCGCCGGCAGCGGCTGTCGATCGTGCTGGGGGCGGGCCTGGCCACCGGCGGGGCCGTCGCCCTGGCGGGCGTCATCGGATTCGTCGGGATCGTCGCGCCCCACATCGTCCGGCCCATGGTGAACCACGATCCGGCCCGCTCCCTGCTGCCGTCCGCCCTGCTGGCCGGGCTGATCCTGGTATTGGCGGACATCGGCGTGCGGCTGATGCCCACGGTCACCGAACTCAAGCTGGGCGTGGTCGCGGCGTTGATCGGGGCGCCCGCCTTCGTCTGGATCGCCATGCAACGGCGCAGCGTCCATGACTGAGGCGGTCGCACGGATGGATCGGCAGGGACCCGCCCGGGGCCTGCATGCGCGGGACCTGACCGTCACCGCAGGCGAGGCCACGTTGGTACGGAACGCCACGTTTCACCTGCAGCCCGGCGAACTCACCGCCCTGCTCGGCCCCAACGGCGCGGGCAAGACCAGTCTGCTGCGGGGCGCCATCGGCCTGACGCCGCGCGCCTCGGGCTGGGCCGGAATCGACGGCGTAGACATCGCCCGGATGCCGCCGCGCCACCGGGCGCGGCAACTGGCCTATCTGCCCCAGAATCGTCCCCTGGCCTGGCCGGGCCCGGTTCGCGATGTGGTCGCGTTGGGGCGCTTCGCCCATGGCGCCGCGCTGGGCCGGCTGCGCGGCGCCGACCGCCGGGCCGTGGAGCGCGCGCTGGCCGCCTGCGACCTGGAGCGGCTGGCCGAACGCTCCACCGCGACGCTGTCCGGCGGAGAACTGGCCCGGGTGCATTGCGCCCGCGCGTTCGCCGCCGAAGCGCCGCTGCTGATCGCCGACGAACCCGTCGCGGAACTGGACCCTTACCACCAGTTCACGGTCATGGACCTGATCAGGGACTTCGTAAACAAGGGCGGCGGCGCCCTGGTGGTGCTCCATGACGTGGTGCTCGCCAGACGCTATGCGGATCGGTTCATCTGGATGAAGGACGGGCGCATTGTCGCCGACGGAACGCCGGCCGGGACGTTGAGCGCGGCCCGGCTGGGGGAGATCTACGGTGTACGCGGCCGCGTTGAAGGCCAACGCGTGGAGATCGAGGGGCCGCTGTGAACCGGGTTGCGCGTTGGCCCCTGCGGCAGATCCAGGTGCATGATTCGCGCTAGGGCACTGATGGTGCAGGGCACCGGCTCCAATGTGGGCAAGTCCCTCGTCGTCGCCGCGCTGTGCCGCATCGCGCGCCGGCGGGGCATCGGGGTCGCTCCGTTCAAGCCCCAGAACATGTCCAACAACGCGGCGGCCTGCGCCGGCGGCGAGATCGGCCGGGCCCAGGCGCTGCAGGCTCAGGCGGCCGGCCTGGAGCCCGAAGCGGACTTCAACCCGGTGCTGCTCAAGCCGGAAACCGACCGCCGGGCGCAGGTGGTGGTGCGGGGCAAGGCGGTCGACAGCATGGAAGCGGCCGACTACATGGCACGGCGCGAAGCCCGCATGGACGCGGTGCTGGGAAGCTTCCGGCGGCTCGTGGACGCATACGAACTGATCGTCGTGGAAGGCGCCGGCAGCCCCGCGGAAGTCAACCTGCGGGCCGGCGACATCGCCAACATGGGTTTCGCCCGGCGGGTCGGGGTTCCCGTCTGCCTGGTCGGCGATATCGACAAGGGCGGCGTGATCGCCAGTCTGGCCGGTACAAAGGCTGTGCTGTCGCCGAAAGACTCGGCGTTGATCCGGGGCTTCGTGATCAACAAGTTCCGCGGCGATCCCGCGTTGTTCGACGACGGGGTGAGCGCCATCGAGGCGCACACCGGGTGGCCCTGCTTCGGCGTTATCCCGTGGCTGGCCTGCGCGGCGGACCTGCCCGCGGAGGATGCCGTGGTGCTGGACGGCGGACGGCATCATGCGGGAGACGAACTGCGGATCGTCGCACCCATGCTGTCCCGGCTGGCCAACTTCGACGATGCCGATCCGCTGCGGCTGGAACCCGGGGTCGACTTTCGCTGGATCCCGCCCGGAAGGCCCCTGCCCCGGGACGCCGACGTCGTCATCCTGTTCGGCACCAAGTCCACGCTGGGAGACCTGGAATTCCTCCGCGCCCAGGGCTGGGACCATGACATCCTCGCCCACGCGCGGGCGGGAGGAAGGGTGTTGGGGCTGTGCGGGGGCTTCCAGATGCTCGGCACCGCGATCGAGGACGCGGACGGCCTCGACGGAAGGGCGGGCCGCGCATCCGGGCTCGGCCTGCTCGACGTCCGCACGGAGATGTCGGGAGCCAAGGCCGTACGTCCTGTCGAGGGGCGCTGCGTGAGCACCGGGCGGCCCGTCACCGGTTACGAAATCCATGTCGGCCGGACCACCGGCAAGGATTGCGGCCGGCCCATGTTCGACCTTGAAGGCCGGGCGGACGGGGCACGCTCCGCCGATGGCCGGGTCGAGGGCAGCTATGTTCACGGGGTCTTCGCCGAAGATGAGTTTCGACGCGCCTGGCTGAAGCGCTCGGGCGCGAAAGGGGATTCGGGCCTGGACTACGGCGCCTCCGTCGAAGCAGCGCTGGACGCGTGGGCTGACGGCGTCGAGCAGGCCGTCGATGTGGACGCGTTGTTGGCATGCGCTGCGCGTCCGGCCACCCTGCAGGCGGGTGCCTCATGACGGGACTTTTCGGCGGCGCCATGCTCATGCTCGCGGCCTGGCTGGTGGAGGTGCTGTTCGGCTACCCGGATTGGCTACTCCGGCGCATTCGGCATCCCGCAGTGTGGCGCGATCGGCCATTTCCGGGTCCGATGCCTCCGCGGTAGCGACGAAAATCCGGTCGGGCACCGTATCCCGGGCCAGTTCGATCGCTCGTTGGCTCTTGCCCGACCGCGCGCCGCCAACAATGAGTATCGTCTCCATCCCTCGCCGCCCTTCGTTGGTTGCACTAAGCTTCAGCCCTGAAATTCGGAAGTGCCGAGCCCAACGACTTGATGGTCCCCGGAAACGTCACAAAACGCAATGCACGCGAGCCGCGGGTCAGTTCCACGGTCTTGCAGGCCTTCGGATTCGGAGGCGGGAAACCGACACTGTTCGAGTCCGGGCTGATCAACAGGAGTTGGCGCATCGACATGCCGAATGGGGAACGTTACGTGCTGCAGCACGTCAACCCCATCTTCCCCGCGAGCATAAACTACGACATTTACGCGGTGACCCGGCATCTGCGGAACAAGGGCATGTGCACGCCCCTGATCGTGCCGACCCGCGCCGGCGAACCGGCGTTGATTCGGGGGGAGGAGGTCTGGCGCGCGTTGACGTACATCCCCGGAGTCACCAGGGACGAGCTTGACAACACCCGCCAGGCCTTTCGGGCCGGCGCACTGCTGGGACGATTTCACACCGCCGTGAGCGATCTCGACCACACCTTCTCCAATCCGCGCCTGGGGGTGCACGACACCGCCGCGCACCTGGAAACACTGCAACGGGCGCTCGCCTCCCACGGAGACCATCCGCAATACGGCCGTGTTGCGCCGATCGCCGAACGGATTCTGGAACTGGCCGGTCGGCTTCCGAAACTACCGTTGAGCAACGAGCGGGTCGTGCACGGCGACCCCAAGATTTCCAATTTCATTTTCGATCCCGAGTCCGACGAGGCCATCGCCCTGGTCGACCTGGATACCGTGGCGTCCATGCCGGTGATCCTCGAACTGGGCGATGCCTTCCGCTCGTGGTGCAACCCGCTGGGCGAGGACTGCCGGGAAACGGAATTCTCCGTACCCATATTCGAGGCCGCGCTCAGCGGCTACTCGCGCGAGGCCCGGGACCTGTTGATCGATGAGGAGTGGGCGGCGCTGCCGGCGGCTGCGCTGACCATTGCGCTGGAACTGTCCGCCCGGTTTGCGGCCGACGCGCTGATCGAGTCCTATTTCGGGTGGGATTCGAGCCGCTTCCGGTCGGCCTCGGAACACAATCAACTCCGGGCCACCGGCCAGCTTAGCCTGGCAGAGAGCGTAACAACCCAGTGGAAAACGCTGGAAGGTGCGGTTAACGGTTGATCCGACCACTTCACCAGCTTCCGAAGCCTGCGCAATTTGGGTTGTATTACACTTAGTGAGGTCTCAGAACACCATTAGCGAGAAATTCCCATGATCCGCATCAGCGCGTTTTTCTTCCTGGCAATGCCCCTGGCGGCGAACGCTCATCACTCGGTAGCCGCATTCTACGAACCGGATGCCACAAGCGAGGTCGCCGGGACCATCACCGAAGTCAATTGGGTGAATCCACACATCAGTTTCTCGGTGGAATCGATCAACGACGACAACGAAGTGGAAACCTGGACGATCGAATCGGGCCCCGCCAACAGCATGGCAAGAAACGGAATCTCCCGGGATGTGCTCGCGGTGGGAACCGACGTCACCGTGGTCGGACGTCCCTCCAGTCGCGGCCAGATGGCATTGTATGCGTCATCCGTGCGCCGCGCGGACGGTGGGAGCATTGCCTTGCGCGGCGTGGGCGTGCGTCCCGACCTGCTTCAGCCGCCGGCGGGGCCGGAGCCCGAAGGGATCTTCCGCGTCTGGACCCGCGGGAGGGCCTTTGGCGACCACGTCAACGACTCGCCCACCGGTTTCGAACTTCCCTACACGCCGGCGGCCCAGGCAGCCCGGGAACGATACGACCCGGTCACCGACGACACCGCCCTGAAGTGCATACAGCAGGGCATGCCCGGCATCATGGACAACCCCTACCCCATCGAGTTCGTTGCAGACGGCGACGATATCGAACTGCGGGTGGAAGAGTGGTCGGTGGTACGCACGATCCACATGTCGGACTACGACGATCCCGAAAGCCAAGTGTTTACCCGTCACGGCTATTCGGTCGGCCGGTGGGAGGACAACACGCTCATCGTGGAGACCTCCAAGATCGACTGGCCGTTTTTCGACGATGTCGGGACGCCCCAGAGCATGGCGGTGGACATCGTCGAGCGCTTTTCGCTGAGTCCGGCCACAGACCGCCTTGACTACGAGATTACGGTCACCGATCCGGCAACCTTCACGGAGACCATCACGCTGGACGGTTACTGGTCCTGGGTTCCGGGCGAGGAAGTCAAGTCCTACCAGTGCACGCCCTGGCTCTGAGCGCCTGACGGAAATGGTTCGCGTACCCACAAATAGAGAACCTACACACCCCGGCGAGATGCTGCTCCGGGAGTTTCTTGAACCCATGGCACTTACACAGAGGGAATTGGCCGATGGTATCCATGTGCCTTACCAGAGGGTCAATGAACTCGTCCACAAACGACGGGGGGTGACGCCCAGCACCGCCCTGCGTCTCGGCAAGTACTTGGGGACCTCGCCCTCACTATGGATGAACCTGCAACTTCGTTGGGATCTCTACCACGCAAAACGTTCCGAGGCGAGACAACTACGGAAAATACGGCAGATCACGCTCGCCACTTAACAGCCACTAAACCGCCAGACCGCTGGACACAATTGTTATCGAAACCATTATTGTGTCCAGCCTCACGCTCTCTTTGACGTGCTTGGCTTCAGTGAGTGTCCTTCTCTCGAATGAGAAATTCGAGGCGATCGGTAGATACTGCCAACGTGCGGGCACAATACCAGAACTCCTGAAAATCCATGCCTTCTAAAGGATGAATTGCCCTGCCGACCAAGCAGAACTCGTCGTCCAGCATGAACTCCACTATATCGAGGTGCCGGTTGCGTTCCCAGGTGAACTTAACTAATTGCTCCACTGACAGGCACCGGGCAACCTCGCTTGAAGCGGCCTTGGATAGAAAAATGCACCGGTCGTCGGCTTCAAAGATCTGGACACGCTGCTTGCGCGACAATGGCCCTTCGCCAAACGAAAAATCCAATTCCAGGCAGTCGTCACGTTCGACTCCGGCCACCTCCATGCTCAGGTTACCCTGGTGTCTAGTTACTTTCTTTACGGACTTGCACCAGTACCTCCGCGTCTGCGGTGATTCTGGCTTTTTGCGTTGCGTGGGATCGTGTGTATGAGCAAATCGCTCAAAGAACTTCCGTACTTCGATTCCCGACGTAAGGTGTTCGTCTCCGACGAGCAATTCGCTGTCATGGTGGAGTTCGTATTGCTGGGCTGCCGTACATACAGCGTATGTTCTGTGAAAAGTATGCCAAGACTCGCTTTCCATCCGTTGCCCAAGGGATTTGTGATCCTTTATTTCGTCAATGCTTAACGGTTTGCCGCCCATCTGGACGGCAAGCAGCAAATCTTTGCCTGCCCGGGCTGAACGTAGGGCAATCCGCATCGAACGGGGTTCTGCGACTGTCCACTTAAGGGTCTCCGCATCGTCTTGGGCTTTGAATGCGTGACGCGCGTCGAAACACTCCTCGACCAGACTGCTCAAGTGATTCTTCACGCGCTGCATATGCTCCTCTTTCTGCTTGATGTACCGCTTGCGGTTCAGCGAGGGATTGCACTTGTCAACCACGGCCTCATATCGCGATTCAAGCCGTTTGCGAATCTGCTTCGAAATCCGGGAACTATCAACAAGTGCCTCGTTCAGCGATATCTTGCCGAAGCCTGTCGTCTGTCTATTGTCAATCCTGTCGAGCGAGAGGATAAAATCGTTGAGATTGCGGCAGAGCGCGCGCACTTGCAGCAGTTCGATGCTCTCTCGCACAAAGGGAAAGCTCACCTGAATCAGATCGCGGTCGGTTATTTGACAATTGTCGCCCAAGAGGGACAGCCTTCGCTGCGCTAGCGAATTGACACGGTCAACCCGACCGTTTTTCTGCTCTATGCCAATGGGTGTACTGGCCAGTCCATAATGCACCACACTGTCGCAGAAAGTGTGCAGATCTTCGCCCTCCTGAAACACATCGGTGCTGATCAGTGCAAGAGGGTAACCGGGCATGCGAAACCTTCTCGCTTGGGCAGACGGTGTGGAAGCCGTCTCGCCGGTCGCGCCGATAACTGGCGCTAGTGGATTCAGCGAGCGGGCAAGGTATCGTCGAATCTCCATCCTGCCATGATCGTATGCATCGGGAAAATTATTCCTGATAATGAGGAGAAGATGCTCGGCCAGACAATGTAATTCCCGAAATGTACTGAACTTCTGTTTGCAGCGATCACGTTGTCCAACGAGGTTTTCGGCGAGGCTGTCCATCCATTTTGATCGCGTTTGCTCTGTTAGGTTATCGGTACCCAGCTTGATGCGGGAAAGGTACAGGTCAACGACCCCATGACCGGTACGGAGGCTAAGTGAAATCAGGTTCTTATGGATATCCAGAGTATGGAGATTCCTAAGCGAAATCGGCTTGTTCCCAGCAATCTGTTCCACTAGCCGCTCAAATAAGGGGAACAGTTGCTTGCCCAGTCCGACACTGCGAATCGCACAGAACACAGTGCGGGTTCGCAGCGCTTCCCGCAATTGCGACCTAGATAGCGCAGCCGCATACCTGGATGCTGACCTCTGCTGTAGATATTCACGTATGCTTGAAACGCCTTCACGATTGTACTCGCCGGTGTCGCCATACCAGTCCAGAAACGCCAACTGAGCCGCTTCAAAGAGTTGTATCGGATCGTCGCCCAACCTATACCGTGGAGTCCGGTCGGCTATCGAATCTCCATGCTTGCTCAGCACGTCGTCAAGAACACTATCGTCATCGCCTGGAGCCACGCCTGGCTGGCCGAGTAACGCACGTGACCAATTGATCTCAAGCAGCAGAGCCATCGATTGGTTCCTTGCGGTTAGTCCGATGCGCATGGCCTCCGGGGTTGTGTAGCGCTCGTCCCCGCTACCAAGCAAGCGCTTGGCTTCATCCGGACAGGCCCCTCGAAAAAACCACGAAAATAGATTGTCGTTCTTCGGTGGCTGCCTGTCCTCTGTCTCCCCAGCCCAACCTTCACTGAACTCTTCGTTCAAGCTGGCGTCCTCCCGTCGACCGCCCTGACGATAATATTCCTCGACGATTCTTTTCATCATTGATTGCTGGTATGGGTACCCTTCAAGGCTGTTCTCGATCTGGCAGGCCAGCCACTGGGTATAGTGATCGTCCAGCTTGTCCTTCAGTTCCTTGACGCTCTTGACCCTGCGTACAAACACAATCTGCTTGCGGCCGTGATTGAACACCTGGTCGGCCAGCGTTTTCGCAACGATATCCATTTTGGGATGCGGCAGGGTTCGACCGAGCCCTGCCTCCACATAGCTGTCTCGTATGGAGCCGACAACGTGCCGGTCGGCAGCATCGCCACTCTCCCTTTCCGTGAGGTCGCCGTCGAATTCAACTGGGCCGGATTGGGTAGTCTCGGCAAAGCTCTCGAAGGACGCCAGCAATCCAATCTGGAACGACGGGTTACCGCCTTGCTTGTCAAGCACATCGCCTACTTTTTTCTGGACAAGTGCCGTTATAAGTTTCTGCTCATCTGTCTCCAGCGTGATCCTTGCCCGGCGTTCTTCGTGCCGCCATTCCTTGCGATACATGTTGCGCGTATGCTTTTTGCCAGCAATCCTCAGCACGTTTAGCCGACGCACCATGAAGCGCTGCACATAGCGCTCCATTTCAGTCTCGTTGGGCCTTCAATCTCTGTGGGAAGCAACCGTTCATGCCCCACCAGCCTCAACTGGTTTCGCAAATGCTCTATATTCCGGTCGTATGGTGTGGCAGAAAGCAGGAGCGCATGCCTGACTCGTTTATTGCGGCTGCCTTCCCGACACCCGAGAATTGCGGAGAGTACGCGGTTTCTGTCGCTGCTTTCGAAGTCATGCTTAAAATTGTGGGCCTCATCTATGACCACCAAATCGAACGTCGGCAGCACGCAGTTCAACGTGGCTGCGTATTGATCCTTAACCGTCGCCTTTGAGATTACCCGAGGAGGAATTTCGACTCCTGGGACCAATTTTCTCAACTCTTCCAGCTTCCTCTGCCATTGCGTCTCGTTATCCATGAGTGGAAGACTGAAAACACTCATTCGGACAAAGACATCCACGCAATACTGCGAGGAGGCTGCGTTCAACAGCTCATGCATGCTGTTGCAACTGGTTGCCGGCACAGCCGTGCGGCCGTCCAGCGTACGAACTCGGTAGTGACTTACCCGCACGTTGTTTCTGATGAACGTTGGATACTCCTTGCGATACCACTTCTCTTGGACATTCTTGCTGGGGCAGATATACAGGACTCGCAATGATGGATTGAAATAACGCAACAACGCGACGACGCCGAGCGCCACGTAGGTCTTGCCCATGCCCACTTCGTCGGCAGCGTATCCGATGCCGATGTCAGGATTGGCAATCATATTATGCAGCGCGACTGCGCCATTAATCTGAATGGAATGCAGATAATCGAGTTTCTTGTCTCCTCCGGTGAAGTCCAGAATTTCTCCGGCGGTGTCCAAATCAAGTAGCTTTGGGTTCATGCTTCGTCAGCCGCGGTCAGCCGATACTGCTTATGGAATTGCTGTTCAAACCACTTGAAGAATTTCTGTCCGTCTGCCAGAGAACGACGTGGTAACTGGATCAAGCCATCACTTTTGATCGACTCAATCCTGGCTCTTGTGCGCGTCAACTGTTCCTCGCATAGCCTGTCCCCGCCAAACTCCGCATTTTCGTAAATCTCGCTGGCACAAAGCAAAATCAGGTATTCCGTGACGCTATCCAACTGGGCGTCCTTGCCATCAATGCGATCCAGGAGAGTGCGAAGGCTGTCCATGCCCGTCCCGGTCAGGTAGTAGTCCAACAGCACTCTGTTGTCTGATTCTCTTTCCCATGTCAAGCGCTTGCGTAACTCGCGGAAGGCATGAAAAATCTCCGCGTACTCGCAAAAAAACTGCTTGATTTCGTCATCGTCTTCCACGTGTGTAATGTCGCCCGGTTCGTCTGAGTAGGCGAACTTCCGTACCAATTCCCGGTACACCATCAATTCTCTCCTCTCCGGGGAAAGGCAGGCGTAGATGGCAAGGATCTGTGCCGGTGTGAGAATAGGGTTGTCCAGCGGCTTATGAGTCCACCCTTTCTGTAGCAGCATGACTGTGTGGTCGGGAAACGATTCTTTCTTCGGCACGTTGTCACCGCTGAGCTTTACCAAGGAGCCGGATGCGAGTAACTTCTTGAGTTCAGTCACATCGCCATTCCATGTGTCGCGTTTTTCTGTTACCACATACCCCGTGACGACGGGGTCGCCCTCTGCCCCAAGAATGTTGATCTCATAGCTCTCGCCGGTCTCGCAAACGCCCTGTAGAAGCTCTTCCTTCCAGTCAAATACGAGCGAAATTTGTGGCAAGTTACCGCTGCCAGTCGCCGTTTGGTCATTGCCGGGACAAAATTCGGCTGAAGGTGAGAACTTGTGGACGGAGCGTTTCGGAACGGGTTCAAGTAACGGCTCAACTTGATTCAAACAAAGGAAGAATCCGGCTTCGCTGTTCTCCCCCATGGCCTTGTGGGAGAAATTTACCGACCCCACAAAGGCCCAAGCCTGACGGCCATTGTAAAAGTGGTATAGCTTGGCATGCAGGCGTCTGAAGTCCTTTTGACGTACGCCTAATCGCTTCGCAACGTCATCTCGCCATTGCGACCAGTGTATTTGTTCTTGTGTGTCAATGTGCTCGTAATACTCCTTCTGACACAGCGCATTGCCGTCTCCGTCCATCGGCAGGAGCAAGTGAATCTTCTCCACCCCCACCCTTGGAGGAAGGAATGAATCATGTAGGTGACTGCCAGGGTCGTCAGCAAAGAACGGAGAAATAATTTCCAACGTCCAATCGCGACCGGTCAAATTCAACTCCGCCTGTTCTCCAATGAATTTTGGGAAATCAGCAATGGCGGACCGCTCAGTAAGCCGGTTCATCGGATAGTAGGCAACTGACCTTGTTTCGGCCCCGACTCGGCACTCACCGAGAAAACCCTCAATTTGGTCGAGCGCGGAACCCGATCCCTCATTTGCAAATTTGCGATTCAACATCAGCCACCGCACATCGTCGCGAAACTGCTCAACCAACTGCCGAGGTGCCCCATCTCTGCGCACTTCCTCCCAGTGCAGACACTCAATGTTGTCCCACCAACCAGCTCGGGTCAGATTATTGGAACCAGCACCTACCAACAGGCGCATGCCCTCATTCCGATCCTTGGAGAGAATCAAGGTAACCTTCGGGTGAAAGGCACTGTTTCCGCGATGAATGCCGTGAAACAGATACTCCATTCCCGGTGAAGCGCTGCATTCCTGTTGGCAAATCTTGCGGTCGAGAAAGACCTCGATTTGCAGCCCAGACTCACGGAGCTTTTCCCGCACCTGAACCTGTTTGACGCGAGCATCCGTCGAGTACTGGATGCTTTTCGGGAGCAGCAAAGGAACGACCTCCAGCTCGAAGAATTCAGGGTCGAATGTGTAAGTAGTAAAGACCGCCGCAATGACAGTAGACTCGCGCAACCATTCGCAGAGATGGTCCGAGACTATGGCTGTTTGCATTGCCGCCGTGATCCGTGCCTGTTAACCATCCACGGACACTGCCGTGGTCTCTTTTGCAATTTGCAGGAAGGAGCCCAGAAAGTAGTCGTAGTCCCAATATGTCTCTAGATGGTGCTGCTTACAGAGCTCGGCGCGTTCACTCTTGACCCTTACCCGTAAGGTACCCCTATCCTCGATCTCCACCCATGGTGCACCGCCGCGTTGCCTCATAACGTCCCGATTTAGCTTCAGGACCAGATGCAGGGCCCTGCCATGATCGAGCTTGCGCAGTGCACTGCAAAGCTTAAGCAGTGCGCCACCTCTTCGAAGTTGCCCGACCAATCGTGGCATGTCCTCTTCTACTGGCAGATGGTCATAGCTGTAGCCGCGCTTGTTGACGTTTGCGACGATATTCGCCAAGGTTTCCCCGTCCTTGCGGCGGCAATAGTGAAATATATTGTTCGCTGCTACGAGCAGCCTCTCGATTCTCAGGATGTCCTCCAAGCACTTGCACAAGTCAGCGTGACCCTGACGCGCGGTCCGTAGTCGATCTAAAACCTTCAGGATATATCCTGACAGATCGCCACTCTGTATGGTGGAGATACCAATATCCTGCGTGGCTTCCCACAGTTTCCCCTGTAGCGCGTGTCTTGCGCCGCCCGTCAACAGTTCGGCCTGAAGCAGGGTCTGCACGGACTTGTGCCGAATCGCCGTCACAAATGTGGACGCATACTCCCCAAGTTCCCCAATAGTGACGCTGCGTCTATCCAGCAGCACCTTATTCATCCAGTTCGGATGACCAAAATGCTCCCTGATCTGCTTGGCTATCGTCCTACCCTTTTCGGTCGGCTCCCTGTCGTCGCCCTTAACCAGTCCTGTATCCCGCAGCGCTGTCGAATATAGGCCCCAGAGTCCGTAGCTGGCTTGGTCACTGAGAATCTGCAGCTCCATGCCCGCGCCAAGGGCAATCTCCTGCGTCTCATCTTCGCTAACCTCCAACAGCCGCCGCTTCGCCCGAGTAATGCCCATGATGCCGTCGTCGCCCGCATGGCAACGTAGGTACGCTGCCAGTTGTTCGTATGCGAGAAAATAGTCCCGAACACGGAGTTGGCGCTCACTCTCCCGGGCTTTTCCGGAATGCTCATGTGCCCACGTGAACCCTAGCAAAGCGGTAGCAAAGTTTCCGAGCGACGACGTGATCGTCGTTAGATTACCAACGACTTTGCGTCCGAAATGCGTCCACACCATTTCGAAGCCCAATGGATCCCTAGATCCCTTCGGCTTGGCGCGATCATCGAGTAGCGAGATAAAGGCCATCTACCGTTTCGCAGTCAACATCTCGCGGCAGGACGCCGGTCAGATACCCCGATGATTTTGTGAGGTTGCCCACTGCGGCATCCGTGCCGGCCCAGTTATCGAACGTGGTCGGACAGCCAGAGCGCCTATTCGGCGGTCAACGACTCGTAGACCCCCTGAACGTTGAGCGCCCGCCAGGCGTCGTACTGCGCCCAATCACTGTAGTCTTCCATGAGTACGGACGCCTGGGCCTCCTCAAGGCTCATGCCGGCGTCCACAGCCTCGCTGACGGCAGCCAGTAGCTCCTCCAGGTAGCGGGTCGTATCGTCGACGTCGGCCTTGGTCCCTACCGGGCCGTGACCCGGGGCCATGATGTCGTAGTCCACGGTTGACTGCAGGTTGCGGTTGGCCTCGATCCATGACGCGATCGGTCCCCACCCGGACATGGTCTGGAACGGCACGCGCCGGACATTGACGAAGTCCACGGCAAACACCGCCCGCTCATCCGGGAAATGGATGATCGAGGAGTCGTTGCTGTGACTCGGGAGCGCGTGGATCATCTCCACGGTCTTGCCGCCCAGCGTCACGCTGGTGCTGTCGGAGTAGGTCGTATCCGGCGCGCGGACTTCCGCGAAGACTTCGTTGCCCTCCTCCGCGACGAGGTTGACCACCGTGTTCTCGTGGCCGACGAATTCGGCAGTGTCCTCGAATACGGCCCCGCCCGAGGCATGGTCATCGTGGTAGTGACTGTACAGTACGTACCGCACCGGGACGCCAAAGCGCTCATCCAGCTCACCTTTCAGCCAGGTCGCAAAGTCTGTGCTGATGGGATCGGCGAGAATGATTCCTTCGTCCGTCACCAGGAATACGTTGTGATGGGCGTTGTTCGTGGCCCGATAGAGGTCTCCCGTGATGTTGACGATCTCCCGGAAGGGTTCATCCTGCGCCAGTGTCATTGGCGTGGAGGCCAGTGCCACAACGCCCACTGCAAATGAGGTCAGTTTGGTATTCACGCCGTCTCCTCCAGTCTTCCAGGTTGCTGTTGGTTCTTCTGCGAGACACAAATCCGAGTTTAACGCGTCCTTGAACGAGCACAAACCCGCAATGCGGTCCAAACCGCGACAAGCGCCAGCGGCGAACCCCATATGCGGCATGGGCCGGCAACCCGGCGCCGCGCGCGTGCGATGGCGAACAGGGATACGCTGTGACACTCCGGTGACAATTCGAGCGGCCTGATCCCTAACCTAGGACGCCCCGATCCCGAACCTGCGGCGTGTTGACGTGTTGGAAGAACTGGGCATTGTCGGAATCTCCTGGCGCCAGGACGGCAGCGAAGCCCTGGCACGTTTCGCCCTGCCGGAGGCCGGACGCGATGAGCGCCTGCGTAGTTTCGCGCGGCAAGCCGGTCTTGCGGAACTCGCATATCTCGATACCTGCAACCGGGTCGAGATCATCTTCGCGCGCACTGCCGACGCCACCGGAGGGATTGGAAACCACGGTGATTTGCGCCCGTTGGCCTACGAATTCCTCCTGGGCCGGGCGCCGGAACCCGGCGAGGCGGAGCGAGCGCTGAAGGCATGGCAGGGCGAGGGCGCATGCGAACACCTCTTCCTGGTGGCGGCCGGGCTGGATTCGGCGGCGGTGGGCGAAGTTGAGATCGTGGGGCAGGTTCGCGCCTGCCGCGATCTTGCGGTCGAAACGGGATTGAGCGGACCGCGGCTGGAACTGCTCTTCGACGAGGCGCTTAGCATTGCAGCACGGGTACGAGGCACAACCCGCCTCGGCCAGGGTCGCGTATCGCTGGCCGAGGTGGCGGTGACGCGACTCCGCGAGCGGCTGGCGCAAACGCCCGGAGCCGTGGCGCTGGTGGGTGTATCGGCCATGACCGAACGCGCGGCACGCTCGCTGGCGAAGGCGGGCACACCGTTGATCTTCGTCAACCGAACGCTGACCAAGGCCCGGTCGGCAGCTCAACCCTACTCTGCGGCGGCCGTATGCCTGGCCGACCTTCTGCGCGATCCGCCGGCCGTTGAGGCCGTCCTCAGTTCGGCCGGCGCGCCGGAACCGCTGCTGACGGAACCCGCACTGGAACGGATCGCCGCGAAAACGCCCTCCGGTCAGGCGCCGCTCTTCGTCGACATGGCCGTGCCGGAAAACATCGACAGCGCCGCCTGCGAAAAGCTCGGTCTGCCTCGTATCGGCATGGACGAGATTGTCCGGGAGGCGCAGGTCAACCGGGAGGCCCGGCTGCTGGAGGCCGCCCAGGCCCGTGAGCTGGTGGACGAGGCCCTGCCGCGGCTTCGGGATCGATTTGCCGAGCGCGTTTACGGCCCGATGTTCGGGGCGCTGCAGAACCGCTACCGCCACACCGCCCGGGAAGGGGTGCGGCGGCTGCTGAAGAAGGACCTCAAGGGTCTCGGGGACGCGGAACGTCAGGCCATCGAGACCTGGGCGGAGGTGCTTGCGAGGCGCTTTGCTCATATCCCCACCCTCGGACTGAGGGGACTGCTGCACCATGGACCCGACGGCTCGCTGGACGCCTTTCTAGAGGGCCTCGACCCGGAATTTTCCGAGGAGCTGCGCCGGGCCCTGGATCGCGCGCCGCGCCGGGCTCCGGGCCGAACCACCGTGAGTGCGCCCGGCGCAGACCCGCGCCGGGACGAGCATTGCGAGGAATCCGAACGCAACGCCGTTGACCACGGGACGCGAGCCGACACCGCAAGCCCGGGGACCGCGCGATGAAACTCCGCATCGGAACCCGCGGGTCCCATCTCGCTCGCACCCAGGCGGCCAGCGTTGCCGAAGCACTCGCAGATCTCGGCCACGGCTCCGATCTCAGGATCATCAAGACCGCGGGCGATCGCTCCACGGCCACCTCGTTCGGGTCCATTGGCCCCCAGGGTGTCTTCGTGCGCGAGATCGAGCACGCTCTGCTCGCCGGCGAAGTGGATATCGCGATTCATTCCTTCAAGGATCTGCCCACGCAGTCGCCGGACGGGTTGACCATCGGGGCGGTACCGGAGCGGCATGATCCGGCCGACGTATTGGTGACGACACGGGAGGCGGCTGCCGTGTCGGCGGAGGCGCTGCCTATCGTTAGCGGCGCCCGCGTGGGGACGGCATCGGCCCGGCGCCAGGCGTGGATCAGGCATCTGCGGCCGGATATCGCGGTGGTGCCCATTCGCGGCAACGTGCCGACGCGCATCAACCGGTTGCGGACGGACCTTGACGGCGTGGTGCTTGCCGCAGCGGGAATCCAGCGTCTGCAGCGGAGCCCGCTGGACGGCGTCACCGATCCGGTAACGGATGAAATTGCGGTTCACAGGCTCAGGCCGGCGGACTTCGTTCCCGCACCGGCCCAGGGAGCACTGGCGATCCAGTGCCGGCGGGCCGACGCCGAAATTTGCGATCTGCTGCAATTCCTTGACCACGCCGCGACCCGCCAGGCGGTGCGGGCCGAACGCGCGCTGTTGGCACGGGTGGAGGGCGGTTGCGACCTGGCCTTCGGCGCGTGGTGCGACCGTCCGGCCTCATGCGGTGGATCGCCGTCCGGCCGTCACGGTGCTGACGCTTCATCGAGTGGTCGCGCTGACAAACCGGTCACGGGCTTGGTACGGCTCGTCGCCTGGCTCGAGCGCGACGGCAAACTTCTCAAGGCCGATACGCGCACGCCGGACGCCGACTCGTGCGCCTCGGAAACAACCGCGAGGACATCGAACGCCGACGCGCGCGCATCGGATTTCGACCTGGTGGTGGACTCGGCATGGGGCGAACTGGAGCGACAATGGACCGGGTAACGGGTCAGCGCGTGCTCATCACGAGAGCCGCCGAAGACTGCGCAGCCTGGGCGTCGCGTCTGGCGGACGCCGGCGCGTTTCCGCTGATGCTGCCGTGCATCGAGTGCCACCCCATCCGCGATCCAGGCGTCGAAACGCGGCTTGCCGCGGCACTGCCGACGGCAGACTGGCTGGTGCTGACCTCCCGGCGTGGGGCCGAGGCCCTGGATCAACTAATCGTCCGCATCGATTGGACTCCAACCGACGAGGCGACCATGGCAGACATCCGGATCGCAACCGTCGGCCCTGCAACAGCAGCCGCGGCGGCCTCACTTCCCGGCCAGGTCGAACTCGTGGCGCCAGGCGGCACCGCGAAATCTCTCGCCGAGACGCTGGCGGCCCGCCTCCGTGCCCGCACGACCGATAGCCGGCGACACGTAATGCGTGACAGTCCGCGGCAAGGAAACCGCCCCGCACCACGGTCGCCGAGGTGGTCGAATGCAACGGGGGGTTCGCCACGGGCTGCCAAATGCCTGATCGCCGTGGCGGAGAACGCGGGGAACATTGTGGAGGAAACCCTTGAGCAGGCAGGCGGAGGCTGCCTGCGGCTCAATGTCTACCGCACGACGCCCGCAGCGCCGGGGGCTGCAAAACAGGCGCTCTCCGAACTGGGTGCGGATAAAATCCTCCTGGCGAGCCCCTCCGCGGTGACGGGCCTGGTGAACCGCCTTGAGCTTGACGCGGCAGTGGAGATTCTCTCGATCGGTCCTTCCACCACCCGGGCGGCCCGCGCCGCCGGACTGACCGTGACCGCGGAGGCGGCCAGACCCAGTCTGGAAGGGTTGATGGAGGCCATGCAATGAGCGAAACGAACGTCACCTTGCCTGGGCGGGTACGCCCCAGACGACTGCGCCGACTTCCGGTCATCCGCGACCTCGCGGCCGAGACCCATCTCGCCCCGTCGCAGTTCATCGTGCCGCACTTCGTGCTGGCCGCCCGCAACGCCGAGAGGCCCATCCCCTCCATGCCCGGCATCGCGGAACTGGGCCTGGACAACCTGCTCGGCCGGGTCGCGGCAGACCTGGATCTGGGCATCCGTTCGGTGCTCCTGTTCGGCCATCCGGACGATGACGCGCAAAAGACGCCCGACGGCCAGGGGGCGTGGGCCGGCGACGGCGCGGTGCAGCGCGCGGTCCGCCGCCTGAAGGCCGAATTCGGCGACGACCTGGTGGTCATGACCGACGTCTGCCTGTGCGCCTACACCGATCACGGCCACTGCGGGATCATTGAAGACGGCGACGTGGACAACGACGCTTCCCTGGTTCCGCTGGTGCGAACCGCCCTGAGTCACGCCGACGCCGGCGCCGACGTGGTCGCGCCCTCCGACATGATGGACGGGCGCGTCGCCGCCATCCGGGATGCCCTGGACCGGGCCGGGCACCAACGGGTCATCCTGCTTGCCTACGCGGTCAAGTACTCTTCCGGCTACTACGGGCCGTTTCGCGACGCGGCGGACTCCGCACCGTCGTTCGGCGACCGGTGCAGCTACCAGATGGATCCGCGCAATGTCCGCGAGGCAATTCGGGAGGCGCAGCTTGACGAGCAGGAGGGCGCGGACATGCTGATGGTCAAGCCCGCGCTGGCCTACCTCGACGTGATCCGGGCGGTACGCCGCGCCAGCAACCTGCCCCTGGCCGTATACAACGTGTCCGGGGAATACGCGGCGGTCAAGGCGGCAGCAGCCAACGGTTGGCTGGAAGAGGCGCAGGTCGTGCGGGAAAACCTGATGGCCATGCGCCGCGCCGGCGCCGACCTGATCATCACCTATCATGCCCGGGACGCCATCGAGGGAGGCTGGCTGTGAGCGAGGAACGCGTCAGTAATCGATCAACGCAGTGGTTCGGCCGCGCGCTCGAGGTCCTGCCGGGCGGCGTGAGTTCTCCGGTACGGGCGTTCGGGAGCGTCGGGGGCACGCCGCCCGTCATTCGAAGCGGTGACGGAGCCCATGTAGTCGACGTGGACGGTAACCGGTACCTGGACTTTGTCGGCTCATGGGGCCCCCTGATACTGGGCCATGCCAACCGGCACGTGGTCAGCGCCGTGCTCGACGCCGTGCAGGGCGGCACATCCTTCGGCGCGCCATCCGCCGTGGAAATCGAATTGGCCGAGGAGGTGGTGGCCAGCTATCCGGGTATCGAACAGGTCCGTTTCGTATCCTCCGGCACCGAAGCCGTCATGAGCGCCGTACGCCTGGCCCGGGGCGCCACCGAACGCGACATCATCGTCAAGTTTTCCGGCTGCTATCACGGTCACGTGGACCACCTGCTGGTGGCGGCCGGGTCGGGGCTTGCGACCTTCGGCACGCCGTCATCACTGGGTGTGCCCGAAGCGAGCGCGTCGCAGACGCGCGTGCTGCCACTGGACGACGACGGCGCCCTGGCTGCGCTCTTCGACCGGGAAGGCGATCGCATCGCCGCGGCCATCATCGAGCCCGTGCCCGCAAACAACGGCCTGCTTCTCCAGCGCCCCAGGTTCCTCGCCACCCTGCGCGAGCATTGCACGCGCCACGGGGCGCTCCTGATCTTCGACGAGGTCATTTCCGGATTCCGCCTGGGTCGGGGCGGTGCGGCCGCCCACTACGGCGTGCAACCGGACCTCGCCACGTTCGGCAAGGTGATCGGCGGCGGCATGCCGGTGGGCGCGTTCGGGGGACCGCGGGAACTGATGCGGCGCCTCGCACCGACCGGCGGCGTCTACCAGGCCGGCACCCTGTCGGGGAATCCGGTGGCCATGACGGCCGGTCTGGCGACGCTCAGATACCTGCAGCAGTACGATTGCTGGGAAGGTCTGGAGGAACTGGGCCAATACCTTAAACAGCGTCTCGGCAATGTCCTGAAGCGATCCGGCGTTCCGGCGACCCTGGTGCGCATCGGTTCGATCTTCTGGATCGCCTGGGGTTCGACCGTCGAGCCGCGCTGCGCAGAGGCGATCCACCCGGATGCCGCAACTATCTACCGGGAGGTGTTTCACGGCCTTCTGGAACGCGGTATCGCGCTGGCGCCGTCCGCCTATGAAGTCGGTTTCCTGTCGCTGGCTCATCGTCCCGGACACATCGACCTTCTCGCGGACACCCTTGCGGAAGTTCTCGACAACCTGAAACGCAAAGGCGATTCAACCGGTCAGGGAGACGCTGAACCGACTGGGAGCAAGTCATGATTCTCAAGCGCGATCCCAGCAAGGCGCTGCTGCTTGGATTTCTCGCCCTGCTGGCCATTTCCACGGCACAAGTGGCGTGGTGGGTCGCGGACCAGAGAGGCTTGGCGCGCCAGGAACGGGACCGTGTCACGGCGCTTTACGAAGCCGATGCGCTGGCGGTGACCGCGGCATTCGCCCAGGCCACGCCCCAACTGCCGGAACTGATGCCGCATCTCGAGATCGACGCGGAACTGGGCACGGCCACGGTGCGCCCGGAGTCCCTGGAGGCGCTCGCCGCGGATGCCGACTCGCGCATCAACCGCTACACGTGGGAGGGGGGGTTCTTCCTGCTCGTTCTTCTGGCCGGCATGACCGTGCTGACGCGCACCATCCGCTATGACGCGCAGCTCAGGAAGCGTCAGCAGAACTTTCTTGCGGCCGTCTCACACGAATTGAAGAGCCCGCTGGCCAGCATTCGGCTGGCCGCCGAAACGTTGATCCGGCGGCCGGACCGCGACCGCACCGAACGACTGGCCCGGCGGATGCTCGAAGACGGCGAACGGCTGTTGCGCATGGTCGAGAATCTCCTGGATACCACCCGGCTCGAGGACGGCCGGATCGAGCTGAAAGGAGAATCGCTCGACCTGAACACCGCGGTGACCGCGGAGGTGGCGCGTTACCTGGAACCTGCGCGCTCCCACGGTATCGAAATCCACGTCGATGTCTCCGACGAGTTGCGAATAGAGGCCGATCCCGTCGCCATCGAAACGGTGCTGCGTAACCTGCTGGACAACGCAATCAAGGCATGTGTCGCGGCAGAGGGGCAGAACATATGGGTCGACGCGCAACCGGACGGGAGTGTCGTGCGGATCGATGTGCGGGATGACGGCAGCGGCTTCTCACCCGATGACGCCGCAATGATCTTCGAGAAGTTCTATCGCCTGGGCGACGAAATGCGCCGCGCGACGCCGGGCACCGGCCTGGGACTGTACCTGGTCCGGGGCCTCGCGGAACTCTCCGGCGCCCATGTCAGTGCCGCCAGCGAAGGGCCGGGTCTCGGTGCGGCCGTCACCGTGGAGTGGCCGGCCGCGGGTCCGCCGGCATGAACGCGACGGCAAATCCGGCCCGGATCCTCGTGGTGGACGACGAGAAGCACCTGGCCGACGGCGTGTGCGAAATTCTCCAGGCCGAGGGCTATGCCGCGGAGGTGGCCCATGACGGGGTGGAAGGCCTGCGCAAGGCGCTTGCGCACAGTTTCGACCTGATCCTGCTGGACGTGATGATGCCGAAGATGGACGGGATCAAGGCCTGCGAGGAACTGCGCCGCAACGGCCTGCACACGCCGGTGCTGTTTCTGACCGTCAAGGGCGCCCCCGAAGACCGCATTCGCGGCCTGGAAGCCGGCGGGGACGACTACCTGGCGAAGCCGTTTCACCTGAAGGAATTGCTGCTGCGGGTCGCCGCCATGCTGCGCCGCAGCCACTGGTACTCGCGTGCGGGGCAGACGCTCAGCTTCAACGGCAACGCCATCGACTTTCTGACGTATCACGCCACCGCGTGGGACGGCAGCGAGCACACGCTGACACACAAGGAAGCCATGATCCTGAAATTCCTGGCCGAACAGGCCGGTGCGATCGTGCCTCGGGAAGACATCCTGGACCGGGTCTGGGGTTACGAGGTGTATCCCTCGACGCGCACCATCGACAACTTCATCGTGCGGCTTCGCAAGCGCTTCGAACGCAATCCCGAGATGCCGGAGCACTTCCATACCGTACGCGGCGTCGGATACCGGTTCAGCCGGGATGCGGAACGGTCTCAATGACGGGCGGGCGCTTGCTGTTGAAGGCCATTCGCGGCGAGGCCGTCGACCGGCGTCCTCTGTGGATCATGCGCCAGGCCGGGCGCTATCTGCCCGAGTACCGTGAACTGCGCCGGTCGTACCCGTTCAAGGCGGTGGCCCAGTCCCCGGAGCTTGCCGCCCGCGTGACGCTGATGCCCATGGACCGATTTCCGCTGGACGCGGCCATCGTCTTCGCCGATATCATGAGCCCGCTGCCGGCACTGGGCGTCGAGTTCGATTTCGATCCGGGCCCGGTGGTGGAAGAGCCGATCCGCGACCGGGCCGGCGTGGACGCGCTGACGCCGCCCGATCCCGCCAGGCTCGGCCCCGAAGTGCTCGCCGCGCTGCGGCAGACCCGTGACGCGCTCCCCGTGGAAACGGCGCTGCTGGGATTCTGCGGCGCACCCTGGACGCTGGCCGCCTACCTCGTGGAGGGACGGGGCAGAAAGGACTTCCCGAAACTGCGGGCATTCGCCGCAGCCGAACCGAAACTGCTGGAAATCCTGCTGCACAAGCTCTCCGGGGCCATGGCCACCTACCTGGTCAGTCAGGCACGCGCCGGCGCCGATGCCGTGCAGGTGTTCGATTCCTGGGCCGGACTCCTGTCGCTGGCCGACTGGGAACGGCTCATTCGGCCGCACCTGGAGATGCTCCTGCACCAAGTAGGCGAGGCCGGCGTGCCGAGAATCCTGTTCCTTCAGAACGCGCCCCATCTGCTGGACGCCTACGCCGGCCTGCCGGCCGAGGTGTTGGCGGTCGACTGGCGGGTGGACATCGCCGAGGTGCAGCGACGCTATCCTTCGCGAGCCGTGCAGGGCAATATCGATCCGGCCGTCCTTCTTGGCGGCGCAACCCCCACCCGTGCCGCGGCCGCCACCTTGCTGCAGCGCGTCAGGCCCGAGGGCCACATCGTGAATCTCGGCCACGGCATCCTGCCGCAAACACCACTTGAAAGCGTCTCGGCCCTGGTTGACGCCGTACACGAGGAGAACGCAGCGTGACTGAACCCACACGAGAAGTCATTACCGTGGATCTGAGCGAGAAGGGCATGCACAAGGGCCAGCCCATCTCGCTGGATCGCCGCCTGTTCATGAAGTTCACCGCGTTCAACGGCTGCGGGTCCGAGCGGGACGCCGCGCAAGCCCTCGCCGACGCCGGAGTGGAGGGCGCCATGTACGTGGACACCAACGATCCCACGGGCATCGGCGTCATGGCCATTACCGAGGATCCGGAATTCTTCGCAACGACGTTGCGCAACACCTTCAATGGGCCGCCCTTCGCCGGCATGAACCACAAGAACGAGTTCGACATGCTGGGGCGCAGCTACTCCATCGGACACGAACCGGACCTCGAGGATACGCTGCTGGTAAAGCCCCGCTTCAAAGTCCTCAATCCATCCTTCACCTGGGCCGTGTGGTATCCCCTCCAGCGTTCCAAGAGTTTCTACGTGCTGCCCAAGGACAAGCAGCGCCAGATCCTCGCCGAGCACGGCTCCATCGGCCGGCGATACGGGGTTGCCGGACTCGCCGCGGACGTCCGCCTGGCCTGCCACGGCCTCGACAAGCACGACAACGATTTCGTGATCGGCTTGCTCGGCCCGAACCTGTTCCCCCTCTCGGCAGTCGTCCAGGAAATGCGCAAGACCGAACAAACCTCCCAGTACCTAGACAGCCTCGGCCCCTTCTTCGTAGGCCGCACCGCCTGGCAAAGCACGTCCTAGGTCACGCCCATGATCTCGCTTTCTTCTGCCCACCAATTCACCATGCCCAAGCGCGGCGCGGTCAGGTTCAAGGTACACCCGCTACAGGTCCCACCATGAACAGATACATAAAACACAAGAACCATGCACCTACGAGAATCAATACCACTTGATTTGGAATAAACCTTCGAGACATCCATACGATAGCGTATGCAGAAACCGCGAAAGCCATTATGAATGCCAAAATTAGAGCTATCCATTGCACCGTCATCCAGAGCGCATTGGTAGGCTCGCCAGTGATTGAATAGAGGATTAGAGGAATTAAAACATTGAGAACGGTAGGTTGTTCCAAAAAAAAGAATGCAATTCCAATAACGATGCAACCAGCCAATATCACCGCCGTTGGCGTCGATACGAACCTTGGCAGTCTATACATAACTCTACCTCCTGGCGCTCACCCTAAGTTCATTCGCAACTTTGGAATTCGCGATCAGGTACGGGATTGCTGCCAAACAGGTAGCTGGCGATTGGCGCATTGGTCACACCATTGACGGAATGTATGAGTCCAGCGATGTATCCGTTCGAGTTGTACTCGTCGGTCGCTAGGAGCTCCGTGGGAAATCGATAGTCCAAATGTGGCGGACAAGAACGATAATTCCGGTCCGATGCTGCAAGTGCTGTCCATACCTTAAAGAAATTTGCGGGTCCCAAGGTCACAGTACCTGCAAACAAATTGTTTCGTTCGCTCGGATCATTTCTCCTAGCGACAAGTATACCTGATTCGTTGTATGCTGCGATCGTCGGATTGAATGCCAGTGAGCCATACGTTTCGGCCAATGGCAATTCCAGAACAGCATGGAAATTCTTGTTGATAATCGCCCATTTAAGTCCGCTAACGCGCCGCTTGGTAACGATCACGCTCTTGGCGGGGATGTCAACGCTTCCTCGCCCCTTCGCCCCAAACAATGCATAGAGATTGAACAGGCTCTGCTGAATTTCGTCTATTCTTTCTCCAAGGACTCCGCTAATAGTGATGTCCAACACATCCTCAAGGACATCCGCTAGATCCTCCACCTTGAAACGTGGTTCTCCAGCTTCCCATATGTGCACAAAATCGGCCACGTCTTCCTTTGCTCCTTCCGCAACGCTGCCGAAACTCTTAACGGTGGCACCTACCCGAACAACACCAAAATATGCCCATCCGATTGAATCGCATACAGCTGTCCTCGACGCCCGATGTCCTTGCGGCGTTCTAGGAATAATATCCGCGGTAGCTAGAGCGATAACGCATGCAGCCGTACTCCCATAGTAGTCTGTCAGCCTTCCCCTCCATTCGCTACAGCTGACCCAATGTTCTTTACAATCCCGCATATGCCGGTCGCGTTGTCCTTGAAGACTCGTTGTTCCATCGATAACACTTATCTGAGTTACAACGTTTGTATCAAAATAGGTTAAATCATTGTACCAAGCCATCACCGAATCAACAAAGCTCTTGAGGTCGCTGTCGACCGCCACGAGACCGGTCGGCTTGCCACCCTTGGCGGCTGGACTCACCACAACTTGGTCGACCGCGCCGCCGAAGCCGCTGGCGCCCGAAATGCCGGTCACGAACGCGTCCCATACCCCGTCCACGTTGACGTCTTCCAAAACGATCTTCAGCGACGTGGACACGCTCCACGATTGCGCCGAAGCCAGTTCGCCGACACTCGGGTTGTTCTGCAGGGTGAACGTGCCGCCCTGATTTTTCAGAATGAATTCTCCGACATTGCCCGTCCCGACGGCAAGGGGCGAGAGGTAGATGTCAGTGTCGCGGTCGGGGCCGAGATGGCCGGAGCGAACGACATACGTGCTGTCGAAGCCCACCGTGGGCGGTAGGATCACCAGGACCATCTTGATGGCTGACCAGTCGCTGCAACGGGTGGCATCGCAGGCGCGGATCCGGTATTGGTACTCGCCGCTCGCCGTGACGGTGAACGCCTTCGTCGTCGGCGTGCCGGTAACCGACGTGTCGGTCCATGCCCCGCCGTCGCGGCTTTGCTGGAGTTCGTAGCGCGTGGCGCCGGCGGACCGGCCCCACGCGATGGCGAACGCGCCGTCCGAGTCCGTGTCCGGCCCTGTCAGCGAGCCCGGCGCCGCCAGCCCCGCCGGCGCGGACGAGGCGACGGTCCAGGAAAAACTCAGCGAGGCCGTGTCGCCGTCGGCGTCGCGGACCGTCACCGTCGCCGTGCCGGAGCCGGTGGCCGTCGGCGTTCCGGAAACGATTCGCGCGCTGGACATCGCGACCCCGGCGGGCAATCCGGCCGCCGCGTAGGTCAACGGCGCGTCGCCGCCCTCGACCGCGGGCACGGTGAACGCCGAGATCGCCCGATTCCTTACCCAGGTCTGTGCCGACACGGTCGCGCCATTGAAGTCGGGCAGGAGGTCCGGCGGAACGGGACTCGAGGCGCCACCGAAATACCCGGCCAGTTGGGGGCGAAGCGTCGAACTGATGTACGCCGATGGGATATCAGACCATGAACCGCTCTTGCTATACGACCACTGATAGCCGCCCGACGATGTGCGCTGGACGTAATAGTCGTCGTAGGTGTCAGATTCGACGAGAAGGTAGTCCCCGCTGGCCGAAAATGTTGCGTTTTCTCCCCAATATGATGCGGGCGTCGGCGTCACCGTCGGCACAGGCCCGCGAGACATTGAATTGCTTTCGGCATTGGCAGCGGCGAAAAAGCCGCCCAGAATCAGGACGGTGCCGGCGATGTAACTGTTTCTGGTGACGATCCGGGTCATGGTGCGAACTCCGCGTTGATGTGACCGATACCTGTATGTATCGGCGACGCTGGCACGCCGCGGAGGCCTGATTTGCCTCCAATTGACGCCTTTTCTGGCGGTTCCGATCGTCCCGGCACGCTGCAAGGCCCGTTGGCCGTTCGAATGGCGCTTGACAGCCGCACAAGGTGTTTGATACATACAGGTATCGCCCATGTCCGGGCGATGCGGGTTCGGTATCTTCCGCGCCTTGATTCGCGCCAGGTCTTGTGCATCGTTCGCAACGGCTTCTTCAGATTGCAGGTGCATCGGATGTTCGTGCTGACCGTGTTTGGCGTATCGGTTTCGATTCAATCGCCGGTCATCGTCCGCCGTGCGCACGGCCTCCGCGACGAGGACATCGACGAGTCGGTGCGCCGGAACCCGTCCATCGCCCCGAACACGCAGCGCGCCTACGCGGACGCGCTGTACCGCCTGAGGGAGTGGCTGGATAAGCGCTCCGCCCGCCTGGACGACGATTCGCTGGCCCGCCACATCGACAGTCTGTTCGAGAAGGGCTTGGCGATTGCCAGCGCGACGATGGCGGTCAAGGCCGTGCGCTTCCTCGCCAGGGCGCGGGGCCGACAATGCCCTGACGGTCCCCTCACCGACGCCGCATTGAAGCGATTTCGGCGCGGGGCCGGGAACCGCGGCAGGGGCCGGGCCGAACCGTTGACGGTCGATGAGGCGGAAGCAATTCTCGCCACGGCCGCGACGCCACGCAGGTATTCGGACGGTCGCCGCGAATCGGTAGCGCGCGCGTCACGCCGGTCGCTGGTGGACATGGCGCCCGTTTCCGTGCTGTTTCTCGGTGCCCTGCGCCGTGCCGAGGCTGCAACGCTGACTTGGGGAGACGTTGATCGCGCCGCCGACGGTCAAGGCGTGGTTATCCGGGTTCGGTTCTCCAAAACCAACCCCGATGGGTTCGACCCGGATGTGCGATACGTCAACGGTCCGTTCGCCGACGCCATCGCGCGTCTGCGGAAGGAATCCGGCGGCGATCAATATCCCGGCCGCCGGGTGTTCGGCGGACTCACGGGGGCCAGCCTGTCGCGCCGGTTGGGCAATGCCGCGATCGCCGCTGGGGTCGCAAAGCGCATCACCGCCCACTCTGGCCGGATCGGATTGGCCGTGGAATTGACCAGGCGGGGTGCGTCAACACACGATGTCATGCATGCTGGCCACTGGAAATCCGTCGCCATGGTCGCCCATTACAGCGCCGCCGCCCAAGCCGAAATAGGTGCCGTCGCCCGATACATATCGTCGGAATGGGGGGCAACCGGTCCGAGGCGTTTCTTTGCCCACCAGCCCAACTGGAAAATGAATTTGCCTCGGCAACTTAGGTTCGGCTGTCAAGCGTCGATGTGCGCACAACTTGATCGCAATATCCAGCAGCCGCTTCTCCCCGGAGACGCGGCGACATTCTTGCGTCTAATGCCACAACCCACTCAACAACAGTGATAACGACGGAGCTCAGTTGATTCCAGCACTACCTTCGCATGTCGTGCGAATCATCGGATTTTCGATGGTTTAGGTGTCTTACCAAGTGGGAGATCTGGTCGCGAATGCGCCGGAATAGCAGCACAAACGCTATCCCAAGGGAATAGATGGCCAATACAATGAATTGCTCCCCCGTCAATTCCAGCGGCCCATCCCCTCGCGTGATCGCCTGCTGGGAATACTTCCACGCGGAGTAGCACGCGAATATCGAGAGTACGAAAACTATGACATAGTTCTTCACTTCCAGTCTTTTCATGGCGAGATTCGTCGCTCTTGGCTTACTGTTCCTTAGTTCGTTGATTTTACTGCAAATTACTCTTTCAAATGGCAAGGCAGTAAGCAAACTGAATCAGGGAGTTGCTCAAGACCTACACGGGTCCCGAATCCGACACGCGCCGGTTTTGAGCGGGACCGGATGCCGGCTGTTCCGAGGACTCATCAGCGTTTCACGTTCATCGACACATCTGACTTGCAAGAATACCCCAACTCGCGTTCGTCTTTCACATGCTCCTAACCGTAAAATTCGCACCAAAACTCAAGTCCCATTTGAGAGAGCATTTCCAGCGTGGCCAGCGATAAAGCCATGCCGGGGAACTGCAGGTTTGAATCCCCCAATTCAGCTACGTAGATGTCGGTCAAGCTCACATCGGGCCTGCGCGATGTGGATCCAATCTTCCGCTTTACCCCTGCGAGCTTGCGCAAAAAACCGTCGAGAGCGTCTCCCAGTGTCTTGTCGTCGTCCGGTTTCAATTTTTCGTTATATACCGATCCCCCATTTCTCCATTCCCCGAGTGCCCGCCCCGAACGGGTACGACGGGTATCCCCCTTTCGATACAAATGCTCCGGTTCAATACCCAATAGAGCCGTGATCTCGTCGGGCTCCAATTCGTCGGCAAAAAAACCGCAGCGACAGAGAATATGTTCTTTCGTAAGACATGTTCACTCAGCCAAACAGCCACACTTGCCAAGTGAGCTTGCTCACCAAGTCAGGACGACACTCCCTTGCATTGGGCGGCATTGCGTGACGAGGACCCACAATTTGTTCAGATGCTACTTGAGGCAGGTGCTGATCCCAACGTTCGTAATGGCACTGCTGCGACCCCACTGCATTGGGCGGCGAGTTACAACGACAGTGAAAGCCTCGTCGCACAGCTGCTGGATGCCGGCGCCGATCCGCTGGCACGCAATCTTCTCGGAGATACCCCCTACATGAAGCTGCACGTTACACGACGAATAGATTAATAATCGAAATGCTGCTTGCTGCCGGTGCAGATCCATTGGCAAAAGGTCACAGGGGTGATACTGCGCTGAAATCGGCGCGATCCAATCCTGTGTCTGAAATTGAAGCCATGTTGCAGATGGCCGCAGCGGAGCAGGTTGAGTGAACATAACGCGATATGGAGTTGAGTTCAGACGTCCGAGACGTCGGACGCCAAGGAATGCCTGCTCCATGATCCATCGACTTTGAAGGGCCACAATGAACAGATCGACTACAACTGTTTTAGCAACCTTTTCGCTGCTGGGCTGCTTCGCTGTTACAGGATGTTTTCTTGGGTATAACCCGACAGCCTATGCGCATTTCAAATTAGTGTTGCTGGAGACCCACGTCGAAAAGACCGACAGCGATTTGGCGTGGATACTGGCGACAATTCTCGAAGCGAAAAGAAAACCAATTAGACTGCTACCGTATGTCAGTCCGCATAAAGGGTTGAATCTTGAGAAGTTGGACTTGCCCAGAAGTTGGATCTTCGAGGCCGAGAAAAATCACGCTATTTGACCTCACGGAATTCATGGCCGTCCATAGGCTTTAGTCAACTCGATCAACGGTTTCTGATTCAAGAGCAGCTTGCAATGTGTGCACAGAAAAGATAGCCGCGACTACTATGCTTCCGACAACACACTGACATCGGAGCCGGAGGAAGGCCATCACGGTTGCCGACGAGAGAAATTTCAGCAGCACAGCCACCCGAGCCATTCATTCTAAACACCGAGTTTGCAATTACTCTTAAGTCTAGAAACCATAATGGTTAGGAGCAAGCTTATACACCCACAAGAACACGCCCAACCATATTGCAACCAGTAGCGACCTTGCTGCATCTTGTTTGTGCGCGTTCAACGGTAGCATCATGATCAGCGCGGCGGACAAAAATACAAAAACACTGGACATACTGAAAAACAATCGATCTATACCTCCCATCAAGTAGGAACAGAAAATGCATGCTGCCCACACTGCCACCAATAAAATAACCAACCAGTCCCTAAAGTGCGTTCTACACGCCCAGAAAATTGTTAGATTGGTTAGCGAAAATACCATAACGCTCGTAAAACCAGCTCCAAATGAGTAAGCTAGAATCACCCCAACAAATGCGATTGCAGTTTGTAGCCAAGTGGTATCTTGAAAGAGACTGGACAAAGTAACCAATACAGAACCGATTAGGCAAATCAACGTCGACGGAGGCGCCGGTATTGCTCGAGTTGGTATTTTATTCCACAGCATAACGATCATTCGATTTCGCCCGGTAGAAACTCGCTCGAAAGTACAGTTTATTTCCCAAACGGCTGCCATATTTGCGAGGACAGACGATGTCATTATACCTGCGAAGATATTATTTCGCTCGCTAGCTTGATTTCTCTTGCTCACCAGCTTATCGGATCGTTGGTACGCGGCAATCGTCGGATTGTGAGACAGTGCATCGCATGTTTCGACCAAAAGGATACCCCAACGGTGTCCATTGCCGTCATGATGGCCGTGCCCGAACCGGATCAATCGAGCAGTGCCTGTGCGCGTGGCGTTCGGCGACAGGCCCGAGAGCATCCGCGACACGGTCTACGTGAGCGTACCGTCAGCGCAGCTACCCACCGGCAAGGGTGACGCGGAAGCCGACTGGTATTCGGTCCAGTACCGCTTGGCGGGAAATGACCGCATTGGACTGCCGGTCGATTGAATCTCGCTAAGCAGTGCGCTAAGAGAGTGCCGACGCTGGCTTACGAGCTAGATATCGATCAACGGCGTACCGAAATAGGCCCAAATGAAAAATCCGCACCATGCGATGAGTAGCGCGTTCGTTAACCAGTTCGGAGCAAACCGCTTGCCGCAGACCAGCACCATTGTTGCGGCAAGTCCGAACGCAGACATGACGAGCAGATTGTGGCTCAAGAACAAAATTGTTCTCACAGCCCAGAACGGCAAGGAACCGCTGCCCCCTATCCAACCAAAGGGCTCATGTGCAAACCCTACGAATACGAATTGAACCAACGTGATCCCTCTGAAGGGAAATATGCGATAGTAAAATCCATTGACTACGACCGCTACCGTGAGACACGCAAAAGTGAACACCCATGTCGGATTAATCAGCTTAAGCCTCATCGCTACCTCTACTTCGTTTCCAATTGGATCAATCGGCGGTCTTGCAGTATGTACTAAAGTGGTTTGAGGGTACAGGTCGATTACCGAGAAAGTAGGTGTGAAGTGGTGCGCCGGTCGTGAGATGATCGAACTTTTCTTATGATGTTGCACTCTCGCAAGAGAGTGTGGCCTTCTACTTCCCAATAATTCCTAGTACAAGGGGCACATTGGTGCAATATGCATTCTTGATGATCGCAAATTACCCTCTTCACTGGCTTGGGATTTTCAGTTCTTCGTCTGTCTGGGTTGTACCAATCGAATTTATTAGCAACACTCTGCTCGTCACTTTTTCGTTTGCATTGCCTGCGATTGTCGTACTGATCTGCGGCAAGAGGTTCGCTCCGAACTGGTTAACGAACACGCTGATTGTCGCATGGTTCGGAATGTTTTTCTGAGCGTACTTCGGTACTCCGCTTATCGATAGCTAGCAGTAACGGGCAGCACTGCGCCCGACCCCGATACCGAAGGGGAAAGGTACGTCTGCGACAATTTCGCGAATCTGCTGAAGGTGACAGTCGACGGGCCAGCGGCGGATTCGGTCGCCAAACAACTGAGGTACACCTACACCGCGCACGTCGGGGACTTCGACGGCAACAAACACAAGGACCTGCTGATCAAGCGCGCATCCGCCGGTGTCGGCGCCGGGATCTTTCAGACCGTCGCCCTGAGCCAGAAATCCAAGGGCAAGTTCGCCCTGGTTGCCCCGTCCGAAACCGGGATCATGACCGCTTCCGCCTTCCCGGCTGCAAGCGGCTTGGATCGACGACCCCGCGTATTCCGACAAGAACTCCGTTAGCGCGACAAACGTACAGTCCTCGGGATTCACTGTTCTGTACCATTAAAGTGTTAAAATCCGATGCGGGCGTCGAGCACGACGATCACATCCATGTCCAGTACTGCGAGTAGGTTGAAATGAACCGAGTATTGCTGTTCATCGGATTGATTTATGCAGGTTGTTTCGCTGCGCCGATGGTAGCGGCACAAGACGACTATGTTTCGGTCGATTTGTTCGCGATGGCCCAATTCCCGCTGGTGGGAGAAGAGAAGTTTCTACGCTACCCAGCCGGGCCTTCCGAGTACAAACGTCTCACCAGGTGGAATCTGGACAAGTGGCGGGATCGCAGCCCCGAATATTTCGATTTGGTTGCGATCGTGCAAAATCCTGGCACGCAACCGGTTGGATTGATCGAGCTGTGACTGACCAGACACGTAAAGATAGGTGAACGTCGGCATTGGCTTTCCAATGACCCAGAGCCGGATCCGAGGGAGCTTGCGCAATGGGAAGGCCCGATTCCGGTGGAGACGAAGACGATCGGCGGACTCGAAGCGGATGCGGCGACGTCTGTTTGGTTCGGTCCGTTTTCGGCAGACGAACTGTTGGATGACTTCAGCGGACAAGACACGTGGCCGTGGGAAGTCAAGTATGAGGTCTCGCTTCAATGCAACGCCTGTTCTCCCACCACGGGTGCCGCGTCGTTCGTCATGGTCCCTCCACACTAAGGGGATTGTGTACGCACTCAAATTTGGCCGCCATCCCTGGCGAGCTCTCACCGGGACGCGTTGCATTTGACAGCCCGTGGCACACGAGTCACGCGACATTCGACCGGCGATTTGGAAAATGTGAGTCGCCTCGGGGATGAAATCGTAGTCGACCTTCACAGCGTTACTTGAGTGGCAGTTGGACAAGTAGCCAATGTTCGTAGCCATTGCCCTCCTACACCCGGTCCCCCGGCTTGCGCGGAATCAAACCTGGCGCCACCACCGCGATCGTGTCCTTGTGAACGTCCAACCCCACGTACGCGCTATACTCCATCATGGCCTTTTACGATAACGCCGCCCAACAGTATGATGCCGTCCTGATCGTCTCCTTCGGCGGCCCCGAAGGCCCCGGCGATGTCATGCCCTTCCTGGACAATGTCCTCGCCGGCCTGCGCGTGCCCCCTCCCGTCAAGGCGCGTATAGCCCGGCGCTATCACCGCTTCGGTGGCGTCAGCCCGATCAACCGGCACACGCGCGAGTTCATCGCGGCGCTGGAGCGGGAACTGGCGGCTTCCGGGCCAGCGCTGCCGGTGTACTGGGGCAATCGAAACTGGCATCCGATGCTGGGCGACACCCTCACCCGGATGGCCGCGGACGGCGTCGGCCGCGCCATCGCCTATGTCACCAGCACTTTCAGTTCCTACAGCGGATGCCGCAAGTACCGCGAAGATCTCTACAACGCGGTCAAGGGCCTTGACGATGCGCCGCACATCGACAAGCTGCGCATCGGGTACAACCACCCAGGGTTTATCGGGGCGATGGCGGACCGGCTTCGCGATGCGCTGGGGCGGGTTCCGAAGACAGGGGCAAAACCGGCGCTATTGTTCACGGCTCACAGCCTGCCGCTTTCAATGGCCGGGGCGTGCGACTATGTGAGCCAGTTGCGCGAGGCCTGCTCACTCACCGCGAAGATGGCCGGCGCCGGGCAGTGGGAACTGGTGTACCAGAGCCAGAACGCATCCTACGGCGAGCCGTGGCTCGGGCCGGACATCAAGGAGGCGCTGGAATCCGCTCACGGGGCGGGCCACACCGACGTGATCGTCGTACCCATCGGCTTCGTCTGCGATCACATGGAAGTGGTTCTGGACCTGGACGTGGAGGCTGCGGAAAAGGCGGACGAACTCGGGCTCAACATGGTGCGCGCCGGCACGGTGGGCGCCCATCCCGCCTATGTGCGCATGGTGCGCGATCTGATCGTCGAGCGAATGACGGCCGATCCGGAGCGTCCCGCGCTGGGCGGCCGTGCGCCCGGTCATGACTTCTGCCCTGTGGACTGCTGCCTTTCCGGCCGGCCCGGCGAGCCCCGGGGCGCGCTCTGCGGTGCGGAGTTGACGTGACGAGAATTCATCGCTGCGAGGCGGTGGTGATCGGCGCGGGCCTGGCGGGACTCAACGCCGCCGTTCACCTGCAGGATGCCGGCGTCGACGTGCAGGTTGTCGAGGCTCAGGATCGGGTGGGCGGACGGGTGCGGTCGATGCGTGAACTCGGCGGCAACCTGGAAGCCGGCGGCACGTACATCGGTGCGGCGTACCGGCGCGTGATTGCTGCGGCCGCGCGTCATGACGTGAGGCTCATCGACGTGACGCCCTCGCTGAAGTTTTTCAGGGAGCAGGACCTGGTGCTCGACGGAGCGATCATCCGCCAGTCCGAGTGGCCGGCTCATCCTGCCAACCCGTTTCCGGATCAGGACAAGGCGTTGATGCCCTGGACTTACGGTCGAATGCTGACTGCCCGGGAGAATCCGCTCAAGGAACCGCAGAACTGGCTGGACCCCGAGCAGGCCGTGCACGACGTCTCAATGTACGAATGGATGCGCGGGCTTGGACTGAATGACAAGACAATTCGGCTTGGTTACGGAATGAATGTCAGTTATGGAGAGGACGCCCACGACATTTCGGCGCTGCAACTGTTGTTCCGCGCGGCGTTCTCCGGGGCGCAGGCGGTCTCGTCTGAACCGGCGGCAGACAGATCGGGTGGCAAGTCGGTTCGGTCTCCGTCCTCGAAGACCTCGTCTACGGGTGCAAGGGCCTTTACGGCCGCAGACGGCGTACAGCGAATTCCCGAGGCGATGGCCGAGTCGCTGGCCCATCCGGTGCATTTCGGTCGAGCGGCAAGGCGGATCGAGGACGACGGCAGGATGGTCACCGTACGCTGCGCAGACGGCACCGAATACAAGGCTTCCCATGCCGTGTGCACCCTGCCCTTCACGGTTCTTCGCGACATCGCATTCGACCCGCGCCTGGCCGGCTCCCAGCGGGTCGCCGTCGCAAGCCTGCCTTCCCAATCGATGACCCAACTCTACTTCGCCCACAAGTCGGAATTCTGGGAGGCGGACGATTTTGCCCCCAGCCTGTTCACCGACACGGCGGCCGGCATGTTTTCCGCGATTCGTAATGGCAGCGACCCCACGGAAATCACCGGTTTCTCGGCTTGGGTGATGGGTCGAAACGCGGCGCGGCTCGATGCGCTGCCGCCCGAAGCGGCCGGTGCGCAGGTCATTGATGAGATTGAAGCGGTGCGTCCGGCCGCCCGGGGCCAGTTGGAGTTCATCGGGCGGCAAAGCTGGGGTGCGGATCCCTTCGCCCGCGGCGCGTGGGCCTATTTCCGTCCCGGACAGATCGCCCGCTTCGCCGCCACCATGGGCGCAACCCACGGCCGGATCCGGTTCTGCGGCGAGCACCTGGCCCTGGCCAACCGCGGGATGGAGGGCGCCATGGAGTCTGGCGAGAGCGCCGCGATGGCAATCATCGCCCCGCGCCAGTCGCGCGTAGCCGGGCTTTCAAACCAACCGGACCAGAGCCGAAACTAACCCAGCCCCGGCAGGCGCGGCGGGAACAGAACCGTCAGCGCGCCCACGTAAAAAACCAGCCAGCCGGTCGTCACCAAGACAAAAAAGGTATCACTGAGCAATTTGGCACTCAACCATCGCAGGACGAGGGCCGGGCCGGCATAGAGCGCAAGACATACCAGGACGCGTGCAGCGGTGCCGACCGGAGCGTTGGCATCCATGAACGCACCACCCGTGGCGTTTCGTACCAGGAAATCCGAGCCCATCGCAATGACGACAAACAGGAACGTCCATGGATCGCGCAGGACCAGATCGAAAAGGAGCCAGACACCCGCCACGATGAGGCAGTCCAGCCAAAGCGTCCATCTCGCGCGCATGTTCATCGAGTTCCACCTACGGCCTTTACTCCGTCCGGGGGCGAGTCGAAGTCGATCCACGCCGGCCCTGGATCAGTGGGATCGCGTATCCTCGCGCGGAATAGCCCGCGTCTGGCCAGTTCCGGAATGGCGCAGGAGTCCCGTTCCCGGATTCAAGGACTGACTACTCGACAACGGGCATGCCGGTCAGAGTCGGAAGCTCCCGTTGTCCGGGACTCAGCCTGTTTCCGATTTCGAGGGCGAGGCGCGCCTCGCTGAATTGCAACCTGAAGTTGGTGATTTGCCGGGTCTCGGTATAAGCAAGACGAAATGTGAACTCATCCGTGCCGGTCCATGCGCCGGCAGCGGCCATGCGGTGACCGTCCTGCGGCGCGTCGCCCACTAACGCACCGGCGCCCGGTGCCAGGCCGGTACGGCCGTGGACCCAGGACCCGGTACCGATGGCAATCTCGTGGGCGCCACTCGACGTTGTGATGACGGCAATTGTCTCGTCGCCCCGGTTATCCAGGGCCAGCGCATCGATGTCGAAATCGTTGTCCCCGAATTGCCAGGAGCGTCCCAACCATTCCCGATGTCCGTCTGCGGCGGGTTCGGCAGCCGCGGCCGGATCACCGCCCGGCATGCGGAGCGACAGGTTGCCCAACTGTTCGCGGAGACGCTCGGCTTCAGCCGGATTGTCATCGAGCGGTTCGTCTTGCATGGCGGGCGCCAGGCGATCCCAGACGAGGTCGAAAATGTCCCTTATTTGCGACGTACCCGCGGTGATGGCGACGACGGCGTCCTGCTCGGGCATGACGAGGGCGAGTTGGCCGGCAAGTCCGGAGGCCCGGTAGGCGCCGTGCCGGTTGCGCCAGAACTGGTAGCCGTATCCCTGGTCCCAGGGGCTGTCGGGATTGCTGCCGTTGGAGGTCTGTCGGCTGGTGGCCTGCTCCACCCATTCGGCGGGCAGCAGTTGTTCGCCTTCCCACTCGCCCTGCTGCAGATACAGTTGCCCGAAGCGGGCGATAGACTCCGTCGTGATGCTCAGTCCGAAGCCGCCGTGCGCGATGCCCTGGGCATCCTCGCTCCAGGTCGCGTCCACGATTCCCAGCGGATCCAGCAGCCGCGGGCGCAGATAGTCCAGCAGGTTCTCCCCGGTGAGCTTGTGAATGATCGCCGACAGCATGTACGAGGCGGGCGTGTTGTAGTTGAAGTGTGTGCCCGGCTTGTGGGCTACGGGAAGATCCAAAAAGGCTTCCGGCAGCGGCGAGGTGGAGTCGAACGAAAACGCACGCAGATCCTCCCCGATATGACCGGTCGACATGGTCAGCAGATCGCTGACGCGCATGGCCTCCAGTTGCCAGGTCGGTTCTTCGGGCACCGCATCGGGGAAGAAGGAGATGACCTGGTCGTGAACGCTCAGGTGTCCCTCGGCGATGGCGAGGCCGATGCCGGTCGAGGCGAAACTCTTGCTCAGCGAGAACAGCGAGTGGATGAATTCGGGGCGGTAGGGTTCCCACCAGCCCTCGGCCACGACATGGCCGTGGCGCAGGACCATCACGCCGTGCACCTCCTCGATTTCCGTATCGAGGGCGGCGACGAAATCGGAGAGCGCGGCGGAGTCGATGCCCTGTTGCTCCGGGGCGCTGCGGGGCAGTTCGGCAGCCGTCGCGGCGTGGGCGGAGAAAACGCACAACGCAAGGCGGATGCAAGCCGACAGGCACGGAAGTGGTCTACTCATGGTGCGCATCAGTATACTCCAACGTCTCTGTCGGCGGCTGTCAGGTCAGGACGGTCTGGCCGAAACTCCGGCATCGGCCAAACTGGAAAACGATATTGGATTCCCAGCCAAGGTGGCGCAGGTTGCTACGGCGATCGCCGGTCGGAAAGCAGTTCGTCCGCCGTGCCGCAAGCGACGATACGCTCGCCGGCTTCGGCGAGCAGCGCGGGATTGGTCACCGCTTCGAGTCTGATGGCAAACTCCGCCGCCGCCGCAACGCCAAACTTCAGTTCTGCCAGACGGTGCAGCATCTCGCGCTGCGCAGCCAGACCTTGCTCCAGTCCCTGCTCCACGCCCTGCCGCCTGGCTTGCTCTCTCTGCGAACGCAGCAGCGGGTCATCGTCCGGACCCGTGCCCTCGCGCGCGCCGAGCACTGCGCCCACCCGCTCCAGAATCGCTGTGGTCTCCGCCGACGGCACGGTTTCGTCCAGGGCGGCGTGAATCTCCTCCGTCCTCCAGCCCGGAAACGTCCGGCTCGCTCCGGCTGCCCGGTATGTATCGCCCTCAAGCAAATGGATCGTCAACCCCGGCAGTCGGCTCTTCGGACGGCTCGGCGACGGCGCGCCCGGCACCTGAATCCACACCTCCGGAAACCCCCACGCCTCATAAAGCTTCAGCTTGCCGCGGCGCACGTCGGTGGTGTGATCCACCTCCAGCACCACGTCCGGAAAATCATGCTCTCCGACCACCATTGCCGCCTCCCGGGGCAAATTCGCCGACAACGGACGAAGGTAAAGCGACTGGTCTGCCTGCATGATGCGGCGAGGCGCGCCTTCAGCATCCCGCACCAGCAAGTCCATCGAGCCCAGGCAGGTGATCGGGGAGCCACGCACCGCCGCGATGCACCTGGCCAGCGCCGATAGCGACTGCGACGGCAACTCGTGAACCGGCGACGTCGGCTCGGCCACCCATGCCGTCGCCGCCTCGGCGTCCCAAAACTCCAGGCGGCCCTCGTAGGCGTCGAGATCGGAGCGGCTCAAGGGGATAGGCGTGCAGCCCGGAAACTCCAGCCCCGGCAGAGACGGAGGCGTCCAGGATGCGGCGGCCTCATGTCCCGGCCGCGGACCGCCCCGGGCATGGGTGCGGTCCTCCAATGTTCCGTCCCCGGTCTGCTGGAAATCTTGTCGTGCGCGAATCATGTCCGCATGCTAGCACGGCGTCGCCCTGCAGAGGAAGCGGTCCGAACTGTCGGCAGCGCCCGGCCCATTGAATCCGAACCCGTGAGAATGTCATGGCGGTTGGGCTGGTCGCCAGCGCCGCTGACCTGCTCGCCGTTCTCGTCCACTTAGGCTACATCATCCGGCTGATGATTCTGTCACCCTGCTCTTTCGTCAAAGCCTCGGTACGGTGCGCGATGGGGCCGCCCTCGTCCAGCACGGGTTCGGCGGCATCCAGGGACGGACGGTCCTTGACGTGCAGGAACAGTCCCGTGTAGATCGTATCGCCCCAGACCATGGCCTTCTCGCAGGCCGCCTTCCAGTCGCCGGTATCGTGGTTCTCGTCTTCGAGTTTCTTCACCCGGCGCTTGAAGAACTTCACGGTGTTGTCGTGATTGAACGTGATGCAGGGGCTGAAGACGCTGATGAGTGCGAATCCCTTGTGTTCGATGGCCTGCTGCATGAGCATGGACAGGTGGCGGGTGTCGGAACTGAATCCCCTGGCGACGAAGGTGGCGCCGTTCATGATCGCCGAGGTGATAGGGTTGAAGGGAAATTCGATGCTGCCGTAAGGGGAACTCTTGGTCTTCATGTCCAGCGAACTGGTGGGGGACAACTGGCCCGTGGTCAGGCCGTAGATTTCATTGTCCATGACGATGTAGGTCAGATCCACGTTGCGGCGGGCGGTGTGGGTGAAGTGGTTGCCGCCGATGCCGTAGCCGTCGCCGTCGCCGCCGGTGACCACCACGTTCAGTTCGTGATTGGCCATCTTCGCCCCGGTCGCCACGGCCAGGGCGCGCCCGTGCAGGGTGTGCATGCCGTATGAATTGAAGTAGCCGGGAAGGTTCGACGAACAGCCGATGCCGCTGATGGTGAGGATATCGTGGGGCTTGAGTCCCATGTCCAGGCAGGCCTTGCGCATGCTGTTGAGGACGCCGAAGTCGCCGCAGCCCGGGCACCAGTCCGGATCCACCCTGCCCTTGTAGTCGTTGGCAGTCTGCGGATCGAGTACAAGCTGCCTGGTGTCGATTCCATCCATAGTTGATCCCTCTAGACCATGATTTCCTGATACGGAATGTAGTGATTCGTCTTGCCGGCCACCTGCTCCAGTACCCCGTCGACGATGTGATGGGGCATGAACGGCTCGCCGTCGTACTTGCGGATGTGGCCGTCGACGCTGAGCCCGGTCTCGCTGCGCAGGTAGCGGTAGAACTGCCCTGAGTAGTTGTTCTCGACAATGATCGTGCGCTTTGCCCGGCTGACCGCGTCGATGACCGCCTGGGCATGGAAGGGAACGATCCAGCGAATCGCGAGCTGGTTGGCGGTGATGCCCTTGTCGGCCAGTTGCTCGATGGCCTCTCCGATCACGCCCTCGGTCGAGCCCCAGCCGATCAGGGTGACATCGGCATCCTCCGGGCCCTGTAACTCGGGCGCCGGAATCTGCTCGATGATGTTGGCGATCTTGCGGGCGCGTTTCTCGACCATGCGGCGGCGCTTGTGGGGGTCGGTGAACTCGTCGCTGATGAGCACGCTGTCCTGGTCGTGTTCATCGGTGGCAACCACGTGTGCGTACCCCGGAACGCCCGGCAGCGCCCGCGGGGACACGCCGCTCTCGGTGTCCTTGTAGCGCAGGTATTCGCCGTTGGGCGCGGCGCCGTTGGTAATCATCTCGCCACGGTCGATTTCCGGGTACAGGTCGATCTCGTTCGGATCGGCGCTGAAGGTACCCTCCGAGATCAGCAGGTCCGTGATCACGATGCCCGGGCACTGGGCCTGGTCGCAGAGATTGAAGATTTCCGGCACCACGTTGAAGGCGTCCAGCGCATCCGTGGGCGCCACGATCAGGCGTTCGAAGTCGCCCTGGCTGGCGCCGAGCGCCTGCCACAGGTCGCCCTGCTCGGTCTTGGTGGGAACGCCGGTGGACGGGCCCGCGCGCATCACGTTGATGAACACCGCCGGGATTTCCATCATGGCGGCGGATCCCACCGCCTCGGTCATGAGGGCGAATCCTCCGCCGGACGTCGCGCACATGGCCCGGGCGCCGACGTGGGCCGCGCCGATCACCATGTTGGCCACCGAGATCTCGTCCTCGGCCTGACGGACCATGATGCCCAGATCCCGGGCGTTGCGGGCCATCCAGTGGAGCACGCCGGTGGAGGGGCTCATGGGATAGGCGGAGTAGAACTTGACGCCTGCCGCGGCGCCGCCCATGGCCAGCGCGTCGTTGCCCGTCCACAGTGCCAGGGGTTTGGCGCCCGTCGGCAACGGCTGCGTCAAGGGCTGGAAGTTCCCGATGGCGTAGTCGTAGCCGGCGCGCGCTGCGGTGACGTTCTCGTTCACCACGGCGTCGCCCTTGCGGCCGAACTGCAGCTTCAGGGCCTGTTCGAGGACGTCGAATTCGAGGCCCAGCAGGTAGGTGATCACGCCCAGGGCGATCGTGTTCTGTATGACCCTGTTGCGGCTTCGGTTGGACAGTTGCTTGACCGGCATGGGACAGAGTTGCACGCCGTCGGCGGCCTCGCCGGGCTTGATGGTGTCGCTGTTGTAGATCGCCCGGCCGCCGCCGCCCAGCAACCCCAAGTGGCGGTCCATGGTGTCCTGGTTCAGGCACAGCAGCATGTCCAGATTGTCGCCGTGACTGTAGATCCGCTGGTCGCTGGTGCGCATGGTCAGGTAGATGTGCCCGCCCCGGATGATCGACTGGTAGGCATTGTAGGCGTTAAGCCAAAGGCCGCGGCGGGTGAATAGCCGCGCCAGAATACTGCCCGGGGTGGCGATGCCCTGCCCCGCGGCCCCTCCAATGGCGAGCGTGAACTCGAATTGCCCTGAACTCATGACAAATGCTGCTCCGTGTGGTGCCCGGCGTACGCAGCGACGCCGCAAACGAAATTGTTATGCCCGCAGGGGGTTCCGGCGGGAGCGCGCTATTTTACACTGTCCGCTTCGGCGTTGTCGGCGCGCGGTACGCCGATTGCCGCGAATAATTGTCAACTCCCGCTGCGAAACGGGCAATTCGCGAGAGCGGAAGGATCATATCGACCTGAAAATGGGTCAATCCATTGTCAGCGTCCCAGTTCGGGGTGCGTGCAATTGTATCGGCGGGGCACCTGGTCGGAGGCAGCGAATGTTCGGGTATCCGCAATGGGTGCGGTGTAATAGAGTGCGTCCTCGCTGACAATGGTCAGTTCGAAAGTGTCGCCCGCTGGCCCCAGGGTCAGCCGTTCCACGGTGTGAAGCTGGTTGCTGTGCGGCATTCCGGGATGCTGCGCCAGCATCCCCGCCTCGTAACCGACGGTATCGATCACCAGCGTCGAGCCTTCGTACCAGCCGATGGAGTGTCCCAGGACGCGATCCTCGATATCAGCGGGATGTTCGTCCATGTCCAGACGGACCTCCCGTACGGCGTCCATCCATTCGTGCCGAATGACGACCCGGTCCCCGGTCTGTTCGATCTCGGTGAGGTCGTTGTTGCCCCAAAGCCGCCGGATGCTCACCGGGCTGCAGGTCAGGGCGGGATCGTCCAGCACCGGATCGTACCGTGCCAGGGCCTCGCGGCCGGCGTCGTTGAGCACCGCGGCGAGGCGATTGGGACCGCCGAGTTGCGGACCGCCGCCGCCCCCACCGCCACCGCCGGACCGCTGCCAGACCCGGCTGAAGTCGGGCACGTCCGCCGGAACGGCCGCACGGGCGGCGCGGGGGGCCGAAGTCGCCATTTCGGCATCGAATGTGTCGCCGAGTGCGATCACACGGCCGTCCGCGAACTCCGCCGTTTCGAAATAGCACTCGGTCTCGTGGCGTCTGGCCGCAAATCCCTGCACGACGATGTCGTCGCCGGGCCGGAAGACGTCCCGCGTCCATCCGCGCCTCATCAGGCCGTTGGACCCCGACATCTCGCAGTCCCAGGTCACCACCGACCCGTCGTCCCCGGTGACGTCGATCAACAGCCGGGCATGCGGATTGATGAAGCGGAACAGCTTGACCGTCCCGCTGACGGTGACACCCACGTTGCGGTCGAAGTGATAGTCGTTGGAGTGGTGAGCCTGCGTCGACAACGAGACCGCACCGGCTGCCAGAATCATTGCCGTTCTCTTCATTGTCTGTTTCCTCCCGGCCGTTTCGATGTACGACCGATTTCCCCCCGGATCAATGGATTCTACCCCAAGGATCCTGCTTGTCTCAGCGCGGTCGTTTCCGATCGCATCAGGCATTGCAGAATCCGGACCCGGGAAAGATCGAACGCGTGCCCCGGATCGGTTACCGTCGCTGGCGCGGCTGGTCCGGCGATGATATGTTGAGCGCGACAATACATAACGAATTCAAACCGATGGAGTACCCGGCATGACAAGGCTGCAGCTGGCTCGAATCATCGTTTCCGCAGGCATTCTCCCGCTTCTGGCACCGGCAATTGCCTGGTCCCAAAGCGTCTTCACCCACGCCCACTACCGGGTCCCGGAGGGGCAGCAGGAGGCGGCGGCGGAATGGTACAACCGCGTGCTGGGCGGAGAACCGGGTGAAATCGGGCCGGGGCCGGGCATCCGCCACCCCAACGGCTTTGTCGGCACCATGCCCAACGAGGGCATGGCCGGGGACGGCGCGGTGAATGTCCTCGATCACATTGGAATTACCGTGCCCGATGTGCAGGCCGCCGTGGACCTGATCCGGGAAATCGGCGGGGAGATACGGACCGAATCGCAGGAAGGCGTCACCGCGCCCGTGATCGCCCACGTCACGGACCCCTGGGGCGGCCGCTTCGAACTGCTGGAAGATCCCGACTATCCGGGTATCAACCACGCGCATATCTTCGCCTCCGATGCGGACGCGACACGGGACTGGTTCCTGCAGGTGTTGGGCGGCGAATTGAACGAGGCACGCGGTCAGGGCCGTTTCCACACGATTCTCTACGACAACGTCTGGATTCACATCAGCCAGGCGCCTGAGGACGCACCGAGGATGTCGAACCGGTTCCGGGCCGCCGATCACATCGGGTTCAGGGTGCCGTTGCTGGACGAATTTCGCGAGACCCTGCGGGCGTCCGGCTACGAGCCTTACCTTGAACGCCCGAATCCCCCCGGCGCGGATTTGATGTTCTTCAAGGGCCCTGACGGACTGCACTTCGAGTTGACGGAGCCCCTGGCTCAGTAGCTCCCCGGAACTATGGAAAACGGCTCCCTCCGGGAAACGAATCGGGCAACAGCTTCGAAATGATTATCGAAACGACTTCGGCAACTGCATTGAATGACGACTATTGAGAGGCAACCAATGAAACGCTGGCACTTGTCACTTTTCGCGACAGTCGGCACGGCATGCCTTGTCGGCCTTGCCCATGCCCATCACTCCCGGGGCAATTTCGATCTCGACGACGTGATCGAACTCCACGGCGTGGTCACCGAATACACCTGGCGAAATCCGCATACCTTCGTGACCCTGGACGTCGAGAACGACGCCGGAGAGGTGGAGGAATGGCTGCTGGAACTCAACTCCATCGCCGTGCTCACCGGTACCGGGTGGACGCGCGACACCATCCGGGTGGGCGACCGGGTGACCGTTTTCGGCAATCCGGACAATGACCGCAGCAAGAGATTCTTCTTCTCAAACTACTTCGTATTGCCCGACGGCAGCCGCATGGTGTCGGCGCCGAACTACTCTCGCGGCGTACCCATCCAGCGCCCGCCGCCGCGGGAACTGGACACTACCGCGAGTTCCGACGATTTCGCCGGCATCTGGCGGCGGGAAGGCGGGATGGGCGGTGGCATGGGTATGGGCGGCGGCGGCACACCCGGGGTCCCGGTGCCTGCGGGACTCGGCCAGAACATCTCCCTCGGCAACCAGACGCCTGCCATGGGCCTGCCGGTCACGGCGCGAGGTCAGGCGGAACTGGACAACTGGGACGTGCGCGACAACCCCTGGTTCCGGTGCGAGCCGAGAACGCTTCCCGGGGTCGTCAGCGGCACCCAGGAGATTTTCCGGCCGACCGAAGATCGAATCACCTTCCGCTACGAAATCCTGGAGGTGGAGCGTACCGTTCACCTGGGCCTGACCGGCCATCCTTCCGATGTCGAGCCTTCCCACCTGGGCCATTCCATCGGCTGGTTCGAGGACGACAGCCTGGTAGTGGATACGGCGTTGTTCTCGCCTGCGGACTGGGGCATCGGCGCCGGCGTCCCCTCCAGCGACCTCAAGCACGTGCTGGAGCGCTATACGCTGCTCGACGGCGGCAGGCGCATGCAGGTGGACTACACCTTCGAGGACCCGGTCTACCTCACGGAACCGGTGAACATGTCAGCCACGTTCTTTGTCGATCCGGGTTACCCGTGGGCGGAGTACGACTGCGATCCCCATGCCAGCAGCCGGCATCTGGATGTCGAATAATCAACCAATTGGAGGAAAACCACGATGACGAGATTGTTGACTGCCGTAGCGGCTCTGGCGCTGACGCCGCTCCTGGTGGCGCAGGATTCCAGCGAGGGATTCGTGCTTATCATGCCGGAGGAACTGGAGTGGACCGTACGGCCCGGAGGCTCCGAGTTCGTTTACCTGCACGGCGACTCGCAGTCCGAAGGACTCTACATCATGCGCAACAAGTTCAACCCCGGCGCCTTCTCCGCGCCCCACTACCACGATCAGGACCGTTTCATCACGGTGATTTCCGGCGTCTGGCATACCGGCACCGACGCCAGCGGCGACCGGGACAACACCGTTCCGCTGGGTCCGGGCAGCTACATGATGCACCCGGCCGGCGCGGTTCACTACGACGGCGCAAAGGAAGAGGAAGTGATCGTTGAAATCCGGGGCATGGGCCCGGTGCAGACGATCTTCCTGGAGGAGTGAGCCTGGTGATGCCGGCCAGGGTCCCGTAGCGCTCGCAGGCGAGTGTCCGTTCCGCGAACAGCCAGCGCTTCAGACCCTGCGCCTCAGCCCCCGCCGGAATAGACCCGCACGTAGTCAACTTCCATCGTCACGGGGAACACCGTGTCGGGGTTCGGCGCGCCCGGAAAGCGCCCGCCGACGGCGACGTTCACGAGTATGTAGAAGGGCTGGTCGAACGGTGCCGGGTAGTCCGCCGACGCGGTATGCCAGAAGTTCTGCATGGCATACAGCACATCATCCGCGTACCAGCGAATCTCGTTGGGGTCCCATTCCAGGGCGTACAGGTGGAATTCGTCGGTCGCACTGCCGGGCACGACGTATTCGTTACCGGTGAAGACATTGTCCGGCCACTCGCCGCCATAGTGGAGCGTGCCGAGTACGACGTTGCCGCCCGTTCCACCGAGGTTCCGCGCCTCCATGATGTCGATTTCGCCTGACGCAGCCCAGGTCCCGTACGTATCCTCCTGGGGCAGCAGCCAGAACGCCGGCCACAAGCCCTGCCCGCCCGGGAGCCGGATGCGCGCCTCGATGCGGCCATAGCGAAACGCAAATCGGCTGCGCGTGTGCAGCCGCGCTGACGTGAAGTCGTAGCCGCTTTGCGGTTCCCGCTGAGCAGTGATGACCAACAACCCGTTTTCGAGAAGCGCGCTGTCCGGCAGGTACCATTGCAGTTCGTCGTTGCCCCACCCGACCAGCGAGTACTGACTGCCGTCGCCGGACTCGAAGAACCACCGCTCGGGATCCAGCCGCTCGGCATCGAATTCGTCGTTCCAGACCAGCGTCATGTTTCTCCCGGGCGTGATCGGATCGTTGTGCGCAACGGTCAGTGTCGGATTGTCGATGTTGACGTTGATCGGATCCGGCGGAGGCGGAGGCGGCGGAGGGGTCACGGTAACCGGGGGCGGTGCAGGACGTTCGGCGTCGCCGGACGAGCCGGAGCCGCCGCAGCCGCAGAGGAGAACCGCAAGCAGGGGCCAGGCCGCTATCCGGCTCACGGTTCACACCGGAGTTCGAGCCAGTCGAAATCGGCGTGCCGGCGCGCTCCGGTCAGGTCGTTGCAGCACAGCCCGATGAACGTGCCCGTGAACTGGATACGGCTGTCGCCCCCGTATTCGTCCGACAGGAATCGCATGTCCAGGGTGCAATCCAGCGCCGTCCAGCCGATGCCATCCGCCGACCAGGAGAACACGAGGCCTACCCCGTCGATATCGGCGCGCAGGAAAACCCGGCCCGTTTCCGGCAGTTCAACCGGCCGGTCCCCGATGGGGTACACCACGCCGAGGGCCGGGTCGGCCTCGCAGCTCATGATGCCGAGGTGCCGGGCCGTACCGTCCTTCGTGGACAGGTACAGATAATGAAACTTGCTCGAGTTGTAGTAGACGATCAGTCCGGCGAGTTGCTGGAAGTTGTCGGGCTGAAACTCCACGCAGGTGGTGGCGCGGCACCGAAGTTCCGTCATCCGCCTCGCAACCAGTGCCTGCCGATACAGACTGCCGGGCGACTCCATTCCGTAGAGCCGCAGCCAACCGGGACGCTCGCTCAGGCTCATGAACTCCTCGGGCCATGGCGTTCGCAACCACTGGTAATCTGGATCGAGACTCTTCCCCTCGAAGTCGTCATGCTCAAACATCGGCACCGGGTTCCCGGGCGGCAGTGCGGGCGGTTGGATTTCAAGCTGCGGAAGAACGTGACCGTGCGCCAGGCGAAACCAGCCGTCGTCGGTGTATTCCAGGTTCTGGATGGCCGTTTCGCGGCCCAGCGGACTCAGGCAAGTGCCCGGCAGCGCCCGGCTGGCCAGATGGACCATGAACAGGTCGCCATTTCTTGTCTCGACCAGGTCGGCGTGGCCGGCGCGTTGCAGCGGCCAGTCGGGGTCGTGGCGGCTGGCGACCACCGGACCCGCCGGATCCAGCTCATACGGTCCCCCGATCGACCGGGATCGCGTCATGGTCACTGCATGATCGTATCCCGTGCCGCCCTCGGCCGTGATCAGATAGTAGTAGCCGTCGCGCTTGTACAGATGCGGGCCCTCCGTACATCCGAGTTCAGTGCCTGAGAATATGATCCTGCGCTCGCCGACGAGACGCTGCCGGGCGGGCGAGTATTCCTGCAGCGCGATGCCCGCGAATCGGTTATGGCCGGGGCGATGATCCCAGACCATGTTGAGGTACCACTTGCGGCCGTCGTCGTCGTCGTGAAAGAGCGACGGATCGAAACCGCTGGAATTCAGGTGGACGGGGTCCGACCACTCCCCGTCGACGGATTCGCAGGTAGTCAGGAAATTGTGCGTATCCTTGAAGTTGCCGTCGTAGCGCTTGACATCGGTATACAGGAGATAGAAGAGCCCGTCGCAGTAGCTCAGGCACGGTGCCCAAACGCCGCACGAGTCGGGGTTGCCCAGCATGTTCAACAATTTCGGCCGATTGAGCGGAGATCCAGCCAACTGCCAGTAACGAAGGTCGCGCGAGTGATGAACTCGCACACCCGGATACCACTCGAACGTCGAGGTCGCGATGTAATAGTCCTTACCCGTCCGGCAGATAGACGGGTCCGGGTGGAATCCCCGCAGGATGGGGTTGCGGATTGCTGTTGCGGCCACGAAATTCCTCGTTGCTGGCGATGCGCACACGTGCTCGGGTGCCGTTTCGAGGGGCGCGCTTGATCGCCCGATTGTAAACGCTTACAGTGGCCGGGGGAAGACTCGTGTCTTCTTTAAAAACCTGTTAGAAGTCAATGACATACATCCACGAATGGGAACGGTGACCTGGATGCTCGAAAAAACGGCGAAAACCTGGCCGGGACTGGTTCTGACGGCGGCGATTTCCGCACTCTGCGGGTGCGACAGCGACGGTGCCGCCGACGGCGCGGCGACTGCCGGCGCCGATGGGTCGGCGGCGACCGGGATTGACGGGCCGGCGGTCATCGACAACGAACCGGCGAAGCTGCTGATCATCGGCCAGGACCTCGGCGCGATACGCGGCTACATGGCCAGCGGTTGCTGCCCCACTCCGGACGGGCTCACTGCGTACATCGACTTCTACGACCTGTTCACGCCCGACGATTTCGGCGGCCTTGGGCTCGATGCGGCAGGAGAGCCCATCGACCTGGAACTGGACTGGAACGCCGGCCCGGTCAGCGCCTGGAAGACGGCAACGGAGTTCGGTGTCGACGGACTCGCCATCGGCCTGTCGATCACCGAGAACGATCATCCCGGCGGCCTTGACCGGCTCGCATCCGGCGAACTGGATGACCATATTCGCCGCCTGGGCCATTTCTTCTCGATGATTCCGGGTCCCGTCTACCTCCGTATCGGCTACGAATTCGACGGTGCCTGGAACCTGGGCTACGAAGATTCCGATCGGTTCGCGAACGTGTTTCGCCGCATCGTCGACGTGCTGCGGGCCCAGGGCGCCGACAACGTGGAATTCGTCTGGCAGGGGGCCGCGGCGGTCGCCGACGAGATCATCGACCAAGGGCACGAGGATATCCGCCAGTGGTATCCCGGTGACGGGTACGTCGACTGGATGGGCCTGTCCTGGTTCATGAATCCTGACGAGACCATCCGGGTCGAGTCGCCTCCCTACATTCCGCCCACGCCCGGAGAACTGGCGGACGAAGTCCTGAAATTCGCCCGGGAGCGCGGCAAGCCGGTCATGATCGCCGAGGCCGCACCGCAGGCCATGGATCTGCTCAACGGCTTCATTGCCGATCACTCGTCCATCTGGGACGGCGAACCCGCCGGAAACCGCATCGACATGAGCGACGAAGAGATTTGGGGCCACTGGTTCGAGCCCCTCTTCGCGCTCATGAACGACAACGATGACGTGATTCGGGCCCTCGCCTACATCAACGTGAACTGGGACTCGCAGGCCATGTGGGGGCCGCCCTACGAGTCGGGGTTCTGGGGCGATACGCGGCTTGAGGTCAACGACGAAATCGCGGCCCGTTTCACGGCGGCGATCGAGTCCTGGCGCGGCCGCTAGCCGCCCATCGCCAACCGCGCGGGAAGGCAGCCTTGCGGCAAACGGATCGCAAAGCGCTGGCCTATGCGGCCGTTATCGCGTTGGGCGGGTTCCTGTTCGGCTTCGACGCTGTCGTTATTTCGGGCGTCGTCGGCTTCATCACGCCCGAGTTCGGGCTTGACGACTGGCAGGTCGGGCTGGTCGTCGGCGCCCCGACGCTCGCCGCCATCCTCGCCGCATTGACTGTCGGCCCTGCCGCCGACGCGCTGGGCCGCAAGAAGGTGATGCTGGCGCTGGCGTTTCTCTATGCCCTGTCCGCCACCGCTTCCGCCTTCGCGCCGGATGTTGCCACGCTGATCGCAGCGCGTTTCATCGGCGGCCTGGCATTCGGCACCCTGATGCTGGCACCCATCTACATCGCCGAACTCTCGCCCGCACGGCTGCGGGGCCGCATGGTTTCGGTGAACCAGCTCAATATCGTCATCGGATTCTCGGCCGCCTATTTCGCCAACTATTACCTGCTCCAAGCGAGTCAGTCCGGAGAGCCCTGGGTACAGGCCATCGCGCTGGACCGGTTTACATGGCGATGGATGCTGGGCATCGAGGCGCTGCCCGCCGTCGCATATCTGGTGTGCATGCTGTTCGTTCCGGAGAGTCCACGCTGGCTGCTGCTGCGCGGCCGGGAAACGCGGGCTCGCGGAATCCTGGAGAAAATCACCCCTCAGCACCGGATAGACGCGAAGTTGTCGGAAATCGCGGCAACCGTGTCGGAAGCACCGGAGCGGCTTGCGACTCGGGTCAGGCAGGTGTTCAGGCCGGAGTTGCGCCTTATCCTGATCATCGGACTCGTCGTCGGAATCTCCCAGCAGATCAGCGGGATCAACTCGGTCTACTTCTATGCGCCGACGATCTTCGAACAGAGCGGCGTGGGCACCAACGCCGCATTCGCCCAGGCCACCTACATCGGCGTCATCAATGTGATCTTTACCCTTATCGCCATGGCGACCATCGATCGCTTCGGCCGCCGTCCGCTGATGATCCTGGGACTTGCGGGCGTCGCCGTCAGCATGTCAATTTCGGCCTATGGGTTTTACCAGGCGCAGTACGAACTGCCCGCTGAGGCCGCGGCGGAGCTTGGCGTTCAACTCGACCTGGATGAACTGAGCCAGGTTGCCGGGATCCGGTTCGAGAACGACCTTGAATTCAAGGGCGCCGTGGCCGCTGCCATCGGAGATACGGCGCTGACAGCCCATGAAGCGGAACTCATCGGCGCGGCCATCCGGATGAATCCGCGAATCGTGCTGGTCGGCATCCTGGGGTTCGTCGCCTCATTCGCCATATCCCTGGGCCCGGTGATGTGGGTACTGTTCTCGGAGATCTTTCCGAACGCCATTCGCGGCGTCTGCATGTCCGTCATGGGCGTCGTCAACAGCGGCGTGAGTTTCTTCGTGCAGTTCATCTTTCCGTGGGAACTCTCGAACCTGGGCACGGCAACCACGTTCCTGCTGTACGCGATTGCAGCCGGCATCTTCCTGGTGCTGGTGGTCTGGTTACTCCCCGAGACAAGGGGACGCACGCTGGAACAACTGGAAAGCGAACTGACAGGCTCGCGCCGGCCGGGCGTCCTGCGGATTCGGGCTTCGGGCAATGGCTGAAATCCGCTGGGGCATCGTGAGCGCCGGCGACATCGCCGGCACGTTCGCGCGCGACATCGCGTACACCGATAACGCGCGAGTCGGCGCGGTGGCGGCCCGCAGCGGCGATGCCGCGTCTCGGTTCGCCGCCGACCACGGCATTCCAGAGGCCTTCGAGGGTTACGAAGCACTGTTTGCGGACCCCGACATCGACGCCGTCTACGTCGCCACGCCGCATACGCTGCACCTGGAACATTCCCTGGCGGCCCTGGATGCGGGCAAGGCCGTGCTCTGCGAGAAACCCGTCACTACCGGCGCTGCGGACTTCGAGACCCTGCTTCAGGCTGCCGCCAGGGCGGACCGCTACCTGATGGAGGGCATGTGGACCTGGTTCCTGCCTGCCATCGACAAGGCGAAGGCATGGGTCGATGCGGGCCGAATCGGCGAACTGCGGCACGTCAAGGCGGACTTCGGCTACCCGATTCCCTACGACCCCGGCAAACGCGTGTACAACGCCGAACTGGCCGGCGGGTGCCTTTTCGACATGGGCATTTACCCGGTGGCGCTTGCCCGGTTGTTCACGTCGCGAGCGCCGTCGACGATGGAAGTGATTTCGAGATTCGCACCCAACGGCGTCGATGATGACGTAGTGATGCTCTTCAACTACGACGACTGCGTGGCCACGTTGGCGACATCCTTTCGATGCAAGCTGCAGAACACCGCCTACATCATCGGTACAAAGGGGTACATCGAGATTCCGCACTTCTGGCGGGCCCCGGAGTGCACCCTGTACGTTCTACACGATGCAGTCGACGCCTTCGTGGACGATCGCCGGGGTTCGGGCTTCGAATTCCAGATTGCCGCCGCAAGCGACGACATTCCGCAGGGAAGAAAGGAATCGGCGGTGGTCACCCACGCGGCGAGCCTTGCCTTTCAGGAGGACCTGGATCGGGTCAGGGCGACGTTTTGATGCCTTAACCGGATGTCGATCGCGCATTGGTGTACCCGGAAAAGCGCGGCACCTGCCTGCTGGCGCGCACCTGGTCGGCAAACGCCCGCCACCATCCGCTACTCCGCGATACGCTACTCGCCGATACGCTATTCGGCGACCCGTTCTTCGATAATCCTTGAAGTCGAGAATCGGTAACGCATGTTGCGGTACACGCAGACGTCCGTCAGGTCGTCGGTGGATCCGGCGGGTCCGGCACGGTAGTTGACGGAGTATCGACAGCCACCCGTGATTGGCAGCACACGGTGCCAGCAATGTCCATGGATCAACACCAGGGTCCCTTTTTTCGGTTTCAGGGCAACCTGGCCGTCGAACTCTCCAAGCGGATTGCCGGCGGGCAGCAGTCCTTTCCTGCAGGAACCGGGCACGACCACCGTTTGACCTCCGATCTCGTCGGTGATATCGGTGGTGTAGACCAGTCGATTGAGATTGAACATGCCGGAATCTTCCGGCGGGCAATCCTGGTGCCAAGCTTGCCCGATCGTGCCCTTCCTGGAGAACATCACCATGCAGTAGTGGCTGGCCCAGCTGTCGCCCAAGATAACCTTCGTCAATTGCTGTAGCCAGGTATCGTCATCGATTGCGTCGAACGCCGTGACGCCATCGTTCTGCGGAAACCAGGGTATGACTTCGGTCTGCGCGGTTTCGAGGAATTCGTCATTGTGACGAAAGGCCGGATCGTCGCCGAAATAGCCCCGGATCAACCCGTCCAGTTCGTCCATGAGCCCCGGGTCGAAGAAGTCCTCGACGACCGCGATGCCGTCACGGGCGAAGTCGCCGAGAATGCTGTCCATGTCAGTACGCGCCGCCATTGATCTTCTTGCCTTGCCGCCGCTTGCCGTCATTTAACTTTCTGCCTGCCGCCGCCTGCCGTCACTTGACTTGTTGCCGTTTGACCGTCTGCCATCATTCGACGTAGAAGGGGATGTTCGCATGGCCGGCATTTCCCTTGCCATCGTAGACATAGGCGAACAAACGGTAGGCGCCCGGTTCTGGCGGTGCGGTCACGCGGACGGTGCCGCTGCCCGCGTTGCTAACGAGTCCGTCTATGCGTTCCGGCACTTCCTCCAGGTCACCGCCTTCCTGGGTCGCCTCGCTCTCGCGCATGATCTCCCAACGGTACGTCAGGGGGTCGCCGTCGGGATCGGCGGCACGGATCGTTGCCTCGTATTCGGCGCCGGCTGCGAGTACCACGCTGTCGCTGGCGCTTCGTGCGTCCAGGAACATCCCTTCGATGGCCGGGGACCGGTTCTCCGGCCATTCCCCTTTCCAGATGTAGTGCATCGCATCGACGGCTTCGGTTTCGGCGCCGTCCTCCAGGAACAGGCCGTACCAGGTCGGTGTGCGTTCCTGTTTCTGGCCCCAGAGGAATACATAGGAGCCCATGATCTGCCCCGGATTCGAGGCGATTGCCGTTTCATGGCTATTGAGGTAGTTGGCCGCCTTCTCGCTGCTGTTCTGTTCTATCGGTGCGCCCCAGCTTGTCTGCGCGACTTCCCAGTGGCCGATCGCGCCCCACTCGGTGACGAACAATGGCGCCTCCCAGTCGCTCGCCTCGAGGATGGCGGGCAGATGGACGATATCGCCGTACATCTGGATGCTGACGAAGTCCAGTTCCGGAACGCGTGTCTCGATCAGGGCGGCCAGTTCCGGGCTGAATCCCGCAAGGGCCGTGGTCACCGGATGCCGGCCGTCGACTTCGTGAATCATCCGGGCGATGTCGTTGATCGCGTCGAATACGCGGGGATTTTCGAAGAACAGGTTGGCCTCGTTGCCGACCATCCAAGCCAGCAGGGCCGGGTGGTCCCTGTACTTCATCGCTTCGCCGCGGGCGTATTCGAGTTGCGCCGCCACGGCCTCGTCGTCGTCATAGTCGAAGCCGTGCCGCTCGCGGCCGATTTCGATGCACATGACGACCGTCACACCATGGCTCGCGGCCTCGTCCAGCACCTCCCGGGCAGTGGAGAAACGGCTGTCGGTGCGCCACGTGCGCAGCGAATTGCCGCCGTGCGCGGCGAAATTGCCGACATCGGCATCTTCAATGCCGGCGCCGCTGATCGCGTACGGCTCCCCGCCGCGCAGAAGCGTAAAGCGACCGTCCAGCATGACGACCTCCACGGGAACCGCGCCTCCATTGCCTGCTGGCGGCGGCTGGCACGACGCCGCGAGGATGAACAGGGGAAGGGCGGCGATTATTCTGATCAACGTCATTCCAGCAGCTCCTGCCTATACCGTTACCAGCTCCTCCTGGAGTTCCTCGAGGCTGCGGCCCTTGGTCTCGGGCACGAGTCGAATGACGATGACGAGCCCGATGATCGCAAAGACGGCGTAGATCAGGAACGTCAGCGAGTTGCCGAGATACTCCAGTTCCCACGGAAACACGAGCTGCACGCCGAAACTCACCGCCGAATTCACCAGGCCGACAAAGGAAATGGCCAGCCCGCGCACCCGGTTGGGGAACAGTTCCGAGAACAGCACCCACATGACGGGGCCCAGCGAAATGGCGAAACTCGCGACGAATCCGAGAATGCCCGCGAGAATCAACGCGGGGTTCATGCTGATGGCCGCGCTGACGAGGGCCGACCGATGCTCGTCGTATGCCTCCGTTCCCACTGCTTCCACAACCGCCTGTCGAAACGCCACATCGCTGTCGTAGGTCTCGTCCTGAAGCGCTACCAGGGCCTCGCGCTCCAGGGTCTCGGGCAGCGACGCCACGGCCTGGCCGTCGAGCGTGTAGGTCGCCGATCCGAATCCGTACGACAGCACCAGCATGCACGCGGCGATGCCGGTGAGGCCGAAGGCGAGCAGCGGCCGCCGGCCCAGCCGGTCGATGGTCAGGATCGCCAGCACCGTGAAAACCAGGTTGACCAATCCGACGAGCACGGCCTGCAGGAACGACGCGTCGGTTCCGATTCCGGACTGCTCGAAGATCATCGGCGCGTAGAAGAAGACGGAGTTGATGCCGGTGATCTGCTGCAGGATCGCCACGGCCAGGCCGATCGTCAGAACCAGGCGCATCGCCGGATGCAACAGCTCCCGGAAGGCGGCCTTCTCCGCGCCCGCTTCGGCGGCCAGGGATTCGTGGACGGCTTCGAGGCCCGCGCGGGCCTGTTCGGCATCGGTGACCCGTTCCATGATTCCCAGCGCTTCTTCGTCCCTGCCATGCATGGCGAGCCACCTCGGGCTTTCGGGCACGGCGAACAGGGCCAGGAAATAGACGATTGCGGGGACCGCCTCCACGCCAAGCATCCAGCGCCAGTTCCAGTCTCCCAGGTTGAGCGCCTGCGCCCAGCCCAGGTCCGACGCGCCGAGCCTCAGGACCAGGTAGTTGCTGAAGAAGGCGGCCGAAATGCCGATGACGATGTTGAGCTGGTTGAAGGAAACCATGCGGCCGCGAATCTTCGCCGGAGCGATCTCGGCGATGTACATGGGCGCGATGATCAGCGCCGCGCCGACACCCAGACCGCCGAGCATTCGCGCGGCGACCAGCGAAATGAAGTCCGGCGCCGCGGCCGAGGCCAGGGCGGACACCGCGAACAGCGCGGCGGCGATGCGCAGAACCGGCTTGCGGCCGAGCCGGTCGCTGAGTGGACCCGACACCATCATGGCCAGGGTCGCCGTCAACGTGAGAGACGCCACCGACCAGCCGAGTTGTATCCGGGTCAGGTCGAACTCGGGTTCGATGAAGGGCGCCACCCCGGAGATGACCGAAGCGTCGAACCCCATGAGGAAGCCGCCCAGGGCCACGATGATGGCCACCAGGACGGTATAACGAAGTTGTCCGGTCATGGCGGCGTTCCGCCGCTCATGAGAGCGCATCGCCGTTTTCAGCGGACAACCCCCGGGAGGCCGCGGTGTTCGCGCGCCGGGAACGGCCGCGCCCGGCGGACCGCGCCGGATTCGCCGCCACGCTCAGGGTCTCAGGTTGTAGGCCGCGCGCAGTCCCCAGGTTCGCGGCGCGTTCCACGTGAACAACGGCGCGCCCGGCTGGTTGCTGTCGACCCAGTACGTCGGAAAGCGCTCGTCGGTGGCGTTGTAGACGAAGAACTCGACATTCCAGATATCCGCCGGCGAGACATAGCGAACCGTGGCGTCCAGCGTCGCGAACGAGTCCCGCTTCTGCGACAAGCCCGGAATGGCGTCGAAGTTGCCTTCGGTGAAGTGCATTTCGTCTTCCCAGTGGAACTTCACATAGGGAACGACCCGCCCGCCGTTGCCGAGCCACAGGTCGTGCCGGTAGGCCACGGTCAAGGAAACGGGCGTGGAGTAAGGCAGCTCGTTGCCCGCGATGTCCACCTCCCCGGAACCGTCGTCCTCCGGCACGCACTCGTATTCGGGGCCCGCGTCGGCGCGCTCCTCGCAGAAGTAGGCTTCGCCGGAGTATCCCGGCCAACTCCTGAACGCGGTGTCGAGGATGCCGATGCCGCCGGTCAGCCGGCCGTTTTCGGAAACCAGCACGTCCCATTCCACCTCGATGCCCTCGATGTCGGCCGCGCCCGCGTTGGAAGTGACCAGGCTGCCGATATCCTGGCGGGGCTGGACCAGCGTGCCCGGCGGGTCCTCGACGAATCCGACGGTGCGGAACTGGGACACCTGCTTGTTGGTGTAGTCCGTGACGAACGCCGTAAGCACCAGGTTCATCCGTCCGTTCAGCAACGACGCCTTGTAGCCCACTTCGTAGTTGAGGACCTCTTCGGGGTCGTAGGGAAAGAACACGATGCGCCCGCAACGGCAAACGTCCACTCCGTCGCCGAACGCGCCGGCCTTCGACCCCGTCGCGGCGTAAAAGTACAGGAACGAATCTGCCGTGAGGTCGTAGTCGACACCGACCCGCCAGGTGCCGTCCTCGAACACCTCCCGGTTGTCGTTGACATCGAAGAGCTGGTAGTTCGCCTCCCGGTTCTGGGCGCCGAACCCGTGCGCGAGATCGGCGCTGGTGAACATCGGCAGCAGCAGCGCGTCGCGCTCGTTGTCGTTCTGCGGATGCCCGTCGAACGGGATCCGGCGCGCGCTGAAGCCGCCGCACCCGTAGCAGCCGATGTTGCGCCCGCCGACATCGGTCTTGACGTCCTCGTAACCCCGGTAGCCGAACGTCAGGTGCCAGCGGTCGGTGGCATGCCAGGTGGCCTGGCCGAAAACCGCTTTCGATTCCAGCGTGCGCTCGGGCTGCACGAAGGAGATGCCCCCGAGCCCGCCGGTGGAACAGCAGAACGGCTGCTCGACGTCGAAGACGATGGAATTGTCTTCTTCCAGCGAGAACAGGCCCACGATCCAGTTGACCCGGTCGGCGAGGCCCTGGAACTGCAGTTCATGGGACCAGGACTTGTAATCCGAGTCGGCCGTGGCCAGGTACAGGCTGGGCCAGGGCTGATGCCGGTTGAGCCATCCCGTGGTGGCCACCGGCAGGGGACGCCAGCCCATGTCGCCGTCCCACTCCTGGCGGCGCTGCTGGCGGGCGTAGCCGTAGTTGTAGACCAGATCCACGGAATCGCCGAGGGCGAGGTTGATATGACTGCGGACCGCATCGTTGGTCATGTCCAGCAGGCCCGGTATGTTCGGGTCGACGTAGTCGATTCCGCCGCCGTTGTACTGGCACAGGGCGGGATTGGTTTCGCAATTGGGCGCGATCGGCCAGCCGGCGCCGTTGTCCTCGGCGGTTTCGACGACGATGCGCCAGTCGAACCTGTCGAGCGGCGCCCACAGGGCGCTGATCCGCGCGGCCCAGCGGTCGGCGTTGCCGTAGTACTCGGACTTGTCCACCGCGCGGTTGCGGCGCTGGTCCATGTCCGGGATGCCGTCGGGCCCCGCAAGTCCGTAACCTTCCAGGTCCTTCGTGCCGGAGTCCTGATCGGCGAAACCGTCGCGCCGCTCGCTGAAGAAGTTGGAGCGCAGCGCGAACGTGTCGCTCAGCGGCAGATTCAGCGTGCCCAGCAGGATGCGGTGATTGCGGTTGCCGATTTCCGTGCCCAGCGTGCCGAAGACGCCCTCCATGGACGGCGGCGCCGTGATCACGTTGACGCTGCCCGCCGCCGAGTTGCGGCCGAACAGCGTGCCCTGGGGGCCGCGCATCACCTCCAGCCGATCCAGGTCGAACATCAGCGCGGTGGCGCCCTGGGGACGCGGCGAATACACCCCGTCCACGTGAAAGGCGACGCTGGGGTCGCCAAGCTCCGTGAAGTTGTTGCTGTTGATGCCGCGCATGGTCAGTTGCACGCCGCTGTCCGACGGCGAGAACGCCACGTCGAAGTTCGGCACCAGGTCGGCCGTATCGCGGATATCCGTCACGCCGTTGCGCGTCAGGTCTTCCTGGTCCATGGCCGACACCGCTATCGACGTGGTCATCAGGCTGGTCTCGACGCGCGTGGCGGTCACCACGACTTCCTCGAGCACCAGCGCGCCGGCGGCCGCCTCCTCCTGCGCGGACACGGGCGCGAGGCCCGCCGCGGACAGGGCGAGCGCGGCCGCGACGCCGCGGACAGGGCGAGCGCGGCCGCGACGCCCCGGGAACGGACAATGGCCGGGAGACGGGACGCTGTTCGCGACGCCGCCGGCAGTGGCTGGTCTGAAGGCTTTCATGTCACTCTCCACTTGCCGCCGACGCGAACCGGATATCGTCCCAGAGATAGGTCTTGTCGGCTCCGGCGGCGCCGAAGTCGAAGAAGATGACCACCTTGTCGTAACTCCGGGACAGATCCAGCGCGGCCGTGCCGTCGACGTGGTTGCTGAAGTCGAAGTTCAGAACCTCCCACTCGCCGGCCGCGGCGGTCATGGTTTCGGTTTCGACGCTGATCGCGCCGTTCGCCGTGTTCTCCACCTTCAGCCGCACGGGAATGCCGGCGTCTGGGGAACGGACTCGAACGCTTATCGCGGTGCTGCCGTCCGCGAAAGGCACCGGCGATGCCATCCCGGTGTCGGCGACGACCGTGCCCGCCCAGGTTTCGCCCGGCGGCTTGAGCGTGCTGGCCACGGTGTTGGCGGCGTCGCCGGGGTCGGCCGCGAGCGTCGTCACGGTGCCGCCAAAGTCGCGGATGGCGTAATCCAGGTCCGGGTCGTCGAACGTGATCGGCAATTCCGGCCGGGCCGGCGCCGGCCCGGCCGGTTCCGCGACGCCGCCGATAAAGCGGATATCGTCCCACAGATAGGTCTTGTCGGCGCCGACCGTGCCGAAGTCGAAGAAGATGACGACCTTGTCGTACGTCTGGGCCAGGTCGAGCGCGGGCGTGCCGGCGGCATGGCTGCCGAAGTCGAAGCGCAGCGTCTCCCACGCGTCCGCCACGGTGGTCGTGGCCTCGGTTTCGACGCTGACCGCGCCGTTCGCCGTGTTCTCCACCTTCAGCCGCACGGGAATGCCGGCGTCGGGGGAACGCACGCGCACGCTCATGACGGTGCTGCCTGCGGCGAAAGGCACCGGAGATTCCATGCCGGCGTCGGCGACGACCGTGCCCGCCCAAGTCTGGTCCGGATGCTTGATCGTGCTGGCGACCGTGTTGGACATGTTGTCGGGGTCGGCGACCAGCGACGTTTCCGCGCCGCCGAAATCGACGTAGTTGTAGTCCACGCCCGGATCGTCGAACGTGATCGGCAGCCCGGGCCGCCGGAGCATGGGCGCCTCCCCGCCGCCGAACCTGAGGTTGTCCCACAAATAGAGCCTGCCATCGGCGCCCGGATTGCCGAAATCGAAAAACACGATGGCCTTCTCATAGGTGAAATTGACCGGGTCGACCATCCCCATGAAATCGTATGTCAGCGTTTCCCATTGGTTCGCGAAGCTGGGGAAGGCGACGACTTCGGCAAAGATCCCCGGATCCTGGCCATCCTCGACCTTGAGCATGATCGGGATGCCGGCCGCGGGCGAATGGACGTCCAGGCTCAGCGCCGCCGCGCCGCTGGTGAACGGGACCGGGTTGGCGAACCCGGCGTCCGTGCCGACGATGGTGCCCGCCCAGGTCTCGGCGCCGGCCGGTTTCCTCGTGCCGGCCACGCTGTTGGAAGCGTCCTCCGGGTCCTCGGCCACCTCGGTCGCCGCGCCGCCGAAATCCACCAGGGTGTAATCCGTCGCCGGGTCGTCGAAGGTGACCGGCAGGTCGATCTGCGCCAGTTCCGGCGCGTCGGTCTCCGCCACCCAGCGGATGTTGTCGAGCCGGAAGCGAATCGTCCCGTCCTGGGGCGCGGTGGGGAACACCACGATGCCGGTGTTGACCTCGTTCAGGTCCAGTCCGGATCCGGTCAGCGAGGACACCGGAACCATGACGGTTTCCCATGCGCCGTCGGCGATCGCGCCCAGGTTCTTGTCGCCGCTCGTGCACGGGAACATGCAGTCGACCTTCATGGTGATGCCGGTGTCGTTCCGGCCGTAGTCGTCGACGATGATGTCGAAGGCCACCGCGCCGGCCGCATACTCGTTCATGTCCACGCCCCGGGAACTCTGGATGAACCAGACTCCGAACGCGCCGCTGTCGTTGAAGGTTACGTCGATCACCTTGCCGCGCTCGGGATCCTCGTCGTCGATGACCGCCCAATGGACCTTGTTGCCCGCGCCCGCCGGGTCGGTGTAGTCGGTAAAACCGCTGCCGGAATCGGAGCCCCTGATGCCGTTGTTCCAGATGCGGGTATTGACCTCGTCATTGAACACGACGAGGTCGGGCAGGCGCTTGGTGCGCAGACCCGCCTTGCAGCTTCCGACGATGTAGCAGGCGTTGGAGATGCGGATATTGTCCAGATGGAGATCCACGGCGCCGCCCGCCGCCTCGATGACGAACGGATTGACCACATTGGCCAGATCCACGCCCATGCCGCCGCAGCAGTCGACGAAACCGGGATTCGCCACCAGGTCGGCGAACTTGACCGAATAGGTCTTCCAGCCGCCCACGCGCAACCGGGACATGGGCAGCGCCACCTGGCCGAGGTTCGGCCAGCCGCTGTCGAGCTTGACCAGTAGCGCGGCGCCGGGATCGATCGAGTTGACGCGCATGTCGAAGACGATCTCGCCAACCGAGTCGCCGCTCGAGAAATCGAAACCGGTGTCGAGGATTTCGTGGGCGCCCAGGTCCTCGGATGTCAGATAGGCGTTCGCCACGTCGCCGGCGACGGAGAAGTGCCAGACCGTGTTGCCCCCGTCGTCCGGGTCGGCGGCCGCGGGATCGTTGACCACCGCGGCGCCGGCGCCGGTGAACCCGTCGACGCCCAGCGTGTTGGTGGCCTCATCCTCGCCGACGTTCAGCGTGATGGCTTCCGGTCCGTCGGTGTAGAGCCGCAGGTCGCTGATGAACGGCTTGGCGGTCTCCACATCCTCGAGCGGTCCGCCATCGAAGTCTTCCAGCGGAACCACGCTCCGGTCGGCCGTGCCGCAGCCCTCGCCGGTTTCGGCGTTGCCGTTGGCGCATTCGTAGACGCGCACGTAATCGACCGCGAACGTTTGCGGCAACACGGTGGTCGCATCCGGCCGGCCGACGGTGTTGCCGCCTATGGCGAAGTTGAGCAACAGGTGGAACGGTTGATCGAAGGGCGCGCCGTCCGGACCCGCGGCGCCGTCCGGCCCCGGCTCGCCGTCCGGCCCCAGGGTAAAGGGGCCAAACGGATCGTAGAGGCCGTCTTCGCCCGCCGGGTAGTACGTGTACCAGTTGTGGGCGTTCTGGGTCTGGAAGTGGGTGTCGTCGACGAAGAACCGAAGCTGGTCGCGTTCCCACTCCAGCGCGTAGACGTGGAAATTGACGTCCGCGCCGACGGCCAGCGCGGTGCGCGACGACGTGCCGCCGTGGAACGCGGGGTACGGCAGCCCATAATGGGTCGCGGCGGACGTGGTGGCGTTGCCGCCGACGCCGTAGTTGAACGCCTCCATGATGTCGATTTCGCCCCCCGTGGGCCAGGGCCCGTAAATCTCGGGGTTGCTGTGCAGCATCCAGATGGCGGGCCAGATGCCCTGGCCGCTGGGTATGCGGGCGCGCACTTCCACGCGGCCGTAGCGGAAATCGAACTTGCCTTTCGTGTTGATGCGGGCGGAGGTATAGCGGCCGTCGGCCTCCCGGCGGCCGATGATGTTCAGCATGCCGTCGGCGACCGCGATGTTGCCGGCGCCGTAGACTTGCAGTTCGTTGTTGCCCCAGCCGCAGAGGTCGGGACATCCGTCGCCGGTCTGGATGTTCCACTTCGACGTGTCCAGCGCGCCGCCGTCGAAGTTGTCCTCGAACGCGATCCGCCACTCCACCGCGGGCGGCAATCGATCGTCTTCCGGCGGGCCGGGGTTGACGCCGCCGCAGCCCGCAAGGACCCCGAGAGCCGCGCAAGACGCCGGCAACAGGCCCGAACGCGCCGGAACCCGGGCTGTGGGGAAAGGCCGCGCCGCGGCCGACTTCGATGTGTCGTTCAGGGCGCCTTCGGGCGTTGGGCTATTCATGGAAAAACACCTCCGTAGACAACAACACGCTGAAGCGCGCCCCGGTTCTCCGCCGGAATGCGGGACGGGGCGCAAGCCTCCGGCGCCGGCGGCAATGGCGCCGGCGGCAATGGCGCGACGGCAATGACAACGGTGTCAAACTCTATTCAAGACCAATGGGCATTGTCAATTCGGAACGACTTCCATGGAACATTCCCAACCCATTGATTTTGTGTCCGCGCAATGTTCCTTCCGCGACAGCGCGGCGCCGCGATGCGCGGCCATGGCATGCCTGGCGCAAATCGTCGGCGGTCAGTCGTCGACCAGGGTGAATGACGCCCGCAGCCCGGCGTCGGAACCACCTCCGATCCAAACGTGGAAATCGCCGGGTTCCGTCATCAACTCCATGTCCTGGCCGTAAAACGCGAGATCGTCGCGGTTCAATTCGAAGGACACCGTGCGGCTTTCGCCGGGGCGAAGCCGCACGCGCTCGAATCCCTTGAGTTCCTTCACGGGCCGGGTCACGTCCCCAACGAGATCCCGGATGTAGAGCTGGACGACTTCATCCGCCTCCACATCCCCCCTGTTGGCAACGGCCGCCTGGACCGTCAGGGAATCGCCCATCCCCAGGGTGCTCCGGCTCAACTCGATGTCGGAATAGGTGAATTCCGTGTACGAGAGCCCGTATCCGAAGGGGAACAGGGGCGTGTAGCCGGCGTCCAGATGGTGGGAGGTCATGCCGAAGGCGGCCTGCGCGCCGCGCACCGGCAGGTCGTCGAGATGCACGTAGGTATCGGGCGACGCCGGCTTGCCGGTGTTCTTGCGGGCATAGTAGATGGGAATCTGTCCGACAACCCTGGGAAACGTCACGGGCAATTTGCCCGACGGCGATTCAATCCCGAACAGCACGTCGGCGATGGCCGGCCCGCCCATGGTGCCGGGGTGCCAGGCGAACACCAGCGCATCGACATCTTCCAGAATGTTCTCGATGGTCAAGGGTCGGCCGGCGAGAATGAAGGCGATGACGGGCTTGCCCGCCGCCCGCAGCTCGCGCACCAGTTCGGCCTGCGCGCCGGGCAGGCCGATGTCCGCCCGGGAATGGGCCTCGCCCGAAAGGATGGACTCCTCGCCCAGAAACAGGACGACGGCATCGGATGCCCGGGCGGCCTCCAGGGCCTCGCCGAACCCCCCGGTGTCACGGCTGCGGCTGGTTTCCAGGGCGCGTACGTAATCGATCTCGGCCCGGCCGCCCACGAACGACCGAATCGCCCGCAGCGGCGTCTGGCTGAGATTCGGGTCGCCATCGAAAATCCAGGTTCCCAACTGCTCGTAGGGATCGTCGGAAAGGGGACCGATGACCGCGATGGAATCCAGCCCGCCCACGTCCAGCGGCAGCACGTTGCCCTCATTCCGCAACAGCACGAGGCTCTGCAGCGCCGCTTGCCGAGCCACGGCCAGGTGATCGTCGTTGCCGGACTCGGGAAAATCGCCGGGGTCCGTGTACGGATTCCCGAACAGTCCGAGCCGGAGCTTGATGCGGAGGATTTCGCCGACCAGCCGGTCGACCCGCCCGGGGGCGATCTCGCCGTCTTCCACAAGCTGCGCCAGGTGGTCCGCGTACGCGCGGCTCACCATCTCCATGTTCACCCCCGCGGCGGCCGCCTTGCGCGCCGCGTCCCTGAAGTCGGCCGCGAACCCGTGATCGGTGAGCTGGCCGATGGAATCCCAGTCGCTGACCACAAAACCGTCGAAGCCCCATTCGTCCCGCAACACCTCCTGCATCAGGAACCGGTTGCCGCTGGCGGGAACGCCGTCCAGATCGCTGAATGACGCCATCAGCGTCGCAACGCCCGCATCGACCGCGGCCTTGAACGGCGGCAGGTGAACGTTCCGCAATTCGTTTTCGGGTATGTTGGTCGTGTTGTAGTCCCGCCCTGCCTCGCTGGCGCCGTAGCCCGCGAAATGTTTCGCACTGGCTGCGATGGTCCCGGGCGCGGACAGGTCGTGACCCTGGAAACCCTCGACCATGGCGACGGCAAACCGGCTCGTCAGGTACGGATCCTCGCCGAAGCTTTCGGCAATGCGGCCCCACCGGGGATCCCGCGAGATATCGATCATGGGCGCGAAGGCCCAGTTGACGCCGGTCCTCGCCGCTTCCAGCGCCGCGTTGCGCGCGCCCCTCTCCACAAGCTCCGGGTTCCAGGTGGCGGCCTGCCCCAGGGGAATGGGCAACACCGTCCTGAAGCCGTGGATCACGTCCCGGGCCAGCAGCAGCGGGATGCCGAGACGGCTTTCCTCCGTGGCGATTCGCTGCAACTCGTTCGCGACGTCAACGTCGACCACATTGAGCAGCGAGCCGACCCGGCCGGCCTCGATGGCGCCGCGCATGTCCGCGGAGACTTCTCCCGGGTAATGGGTCTGGACCATCTGACCGATCTTTTCCGCGATCGTCATCCGGCTCACGAGCTCGGCGATTCTCGCCTCGGCCGCATCGTCCGCGAACGGCGTTTCCTGGGCCGTGGCGGCAAGTGGTGCATTCATACAGAGAAATCCCCAAAGCAAGTATGGTTTCGATCGAGCGCGCGCGGTATCCAGGATGTCAGTTCCCCGGCGTGTCATCGCTACTCCCGCGGTTGGTGACGGCCGATGCGCGCGGCACCAGCGTGGGCCTGAAGACATGGCGAATTTTCGTGTCGCCGTCCTCGTAGACGTTTCTCAGCACCCAACGCGCCGCCATCCGGCCCATTTCGGCGATCGGATAGTTCACCGTGGTGAGTTTCGGGTACAGGTACCGGCTCAACGGCGCGTTGTCGAATCCGACAATGGAAACATCCTCCGGGATGGACAGGCCCCTGGCGCGAATGGCGTCCATGGCGCCGGCCGCCATTTCGTCGTTCGCGCACACGACGGCGGAAAAGGACGGGTCCCGGCGCAGCAGTTTCGACATCGCTTCGCTGCCCCCGAATTCCTTGAAATTGCTCTCCGCCAGCAGGCGATCGTCGAATTCCCGACCGTACGCCGCCAGCGCCCGCTTGTGTCCGTCCAGCCTCGCGCCGGCGTCGGCCCAGCCCAGAGGCCCGGATATGTAGGCAATGCGGCGATGCCCCATCTCCAGCAGCATTCGGGTGGCGTCGAATCCGCCCCGCTCGTTGTCAAGGCTGATGCACTTTTCTTCCAGGCCGGGCACCACGCGATTCATGATCACGAATGGAAGCGCGGCGTCCATCCGTTCCCTCATGAATTCGTCGGTGAGCGCATCGATGTGCATGATCAGCGCATCGCAGTTGCGGCTGACCAGAAAGCGAATGGCATCGCGCTCCTTGATTTCATCGCTGAGGCCGGTGGCGAAAATGGTGAATTTTCCGGCGTTCCTGAGTTCTTCCTCAATTTCGCTCAGCATCGCCGCGAACACCGGCCCATGGACCTGCGGCACCACGATTCCCACGCAGTTGGACCGATTGGACGCCAGCGACTGGGCGACCGAATTGGGCCGGTAGTCCAATACCGCCATGGCCGCGCGCACTTTCTCCCGCGTCTTTTCGCTCACGCGGCCGCTTCCGTTGATGACGCGCGACACGGTGGCGACGGAGACACCCACCAGTTTCGATACTTCGTAAATCGTTGCCATTGCCGCGGCTGCACCCGATCAGTTTACCGCGGCCGGTTCATTGCCGGCACTTGCCATGTCGCAATACTGCTCGACGTACACGTCGTGACGCGGCAGTTGCGCCACGGCATTGTCCACTCTCGACCTGATTTCCCGAAGGAATCGATCCAGTTCGCCGTCGCTCATGACATCGACAACGGGATGGTATTGCTCCGGGACAATGCCCTGCCCGAGCATCACCTGGATCCACGAGTTCTCGGCAAAGAGCTCCGTGGGCACCCGGAATACCCGGCCGGTTTCCCGGAACAGGTCGATGCGATGTCTGAGCGAATCGGGAATCTCCATGCGCCTGCAATGGCGCCAGAAGGGAGTGTCCCGCCTGTTCGTCACCTTGTAGTGCAGCACGATGAAGTCCCGGATGTGCTCGAGTTCGAAGCGGGTCTGCCGGTTGAACTCGTCGATGTCGGACTGCCTGATGCCGTTCAGCGGGAAGGTCTGCAGCAGCCGGATGACGCCCCTCTGAATCAGGTGAATGCTCGTGGATTCCAGCGGCTCGATGAAGCCGCTGGACAGTCCGATCGCCACGCAGTTCCTGCGCCAGTGCTCCCGGCGCGATCCGGGTCGGAACCTGATCGTCCGGGGCTCCGTCAGGGTTTCGCCTTCCAGGTTGTCGTCCAGCGTGTTTCTGGCCCGGTCATCATCAATGAAGTGACTGCAGTAGACGATCCCGTTGCCGGTCCTGTGCTGCAGGGGAATGCGCCATTGCCACCCGGCCTCGCGTGCGATGGAACGGGTATAGGGAATCGCGGGACCGGCGGATCGGGTCTGCACGGCGACCGCGCTGTTGCAGGGCAGCCAGTGCGACCAGTCCTCGTAGCCCGTGTTCAGTGTCCGCTCGATCAGCAAGCCATGAAATCCCGTGCAATCGATGAACAGGTCGCCTTCGAGCCTTTGGCCGGAGTCGAGAGTGAGTGACTCGATGTGGCCCGACTCGGGGTGCGTTCCGACTTCGACGATCTTGCCCTCCACGCGCCGGACGCCCAGTTTTTCGCTGAACTGTCGCAGATACCTTGCATAGAGCGTTGCGTCGATATGAAACGCGTAGTTGATTACAGGATTCGGGATATGGGCAAACTTGCTTTCCAGGGCCGCCTTGAGTTCCAGGCAGTAATCGCCGAAGTCCCCGGCCAGTCCGCGCTGGCGGCCCTTGAGCCAGAAGTGCTGGAATCCCGCCGACCAGTGGTCCCGTCCGGTGTCGCCGAACGAGTGGATGTAGTCTTCGCCCACGTCACGCCAGCTCTCGAAACCGATGCCGAGCTTGAACGTGGCCCGGGTGGCCGCCATGAACTCCTGCTCGTTGACCTTCAGCAATTGGTGGAAGCGCAGCAGCGTGGGAATGGTCGCCTCGCCCACGCCAACCGTACCGATGACATCCGACTCGACCAGCCTGATGTCCAGCACCTTGCCCAGGGTCCTGGACAGCAGGGCGGCCGACATCCAGCCGGCGGTGCCGCCGCCGGCGATGATGACCTTCCTGATACGTCCAGTGTTCATTTCCTTTTCCCGAACATTGCCGTGGTCATCGATTCAACCGATTCAGCAGGCGCGCACGAAGCCCTCTCGCCCTGCGCTCATCCAGCGGCGACAGCACACCGCGCCTGTGCTCCGGAATATGCGCGACGAATGCCTCGTCCGTATCGAATACGTATTTCTCGAAGATCCCCTTCCACGCGCGGCGTTGCTCGGGGGGCAGTTCCCGTATCGTGAGCAGCGCGTGCATCAGCACGTCGATCGGCGGACCCATGTATGCGGGCGATTTTCGCCACCAGTAGTTGACAAGCACATTGAAGCTGTCGAGCGACTCCACGTAGTGCCACCACATGCTCGGAATGAGGATGGCGTCGCCGGGTTCCAGCTCCGCCATCCTGGCCTCGTTCAGCGCGCGACGGAACTTCGGAAATTGCTCGAAATCCGGGTATCGGACATCCACCAGGCTGATCGCCTGGCCCGCAGGCGTGAAGTCGATGGGACCGACATAGAGATTCTCGAGCTGCTCCGGAGGAAACAGGACGAATCGCCGCCGGCCGGCGACGCTGCACGCCACGTTGTCGGGCAAATCGTAGTGCGGGGCGATGCGGGTGCGATTTCCAACCCAGATGCTCGCCAATGGCGAGCATTCGCCGAATCCGACATCATTTTCCCCGCGAAATCCCGGCAGGCAGACATCGACGGTGGTAGAGCCGACGTAGATCAGAGGCGGCTCAGCATCCCCGGCGTGTTGTTCGAGCATGTCGAGCACCCGGTCGAACGGGATCATGTGCGATTCGTAGTTGAACCCTGACAGATCCTCGTTGTAGAACACGCGCCCATTCGCCGATGCATCGCCGACAAAGGCACAGACCGTCGCATCGCGATAATGGCTTCGAAGGTAGTCGGCCGCGTCCGAAGCGGATTGTCTTGACGCCTTCACCATTGGCCACTCACCAGCGAGTCCTCGCAGTACCAGGGGCTGCGTCGCCTCCAGGACATCGTCGGGTACGCGTCCCGAACCATCGCAGAAGCGTTCCTCAATTTTCCTCCCGACATCCGGCATGTTCTGTGTCTGGTGCAAGTCCGTCCCTTCGCGTTGGCTACCCTTCGAGCAATGCGTTGCGCCGCCGAATGAGTTCCCGAATATTCGACATGGACGCGACGACCATGTAGATGGGCAGCAGGAACCCGTCGTTGTTCAGCTTCGCCAATACTTCCGCGTCCAGCGCGCCCAGCTTCTCCTCATTGATGGTGTAAAGCCCGGCAAGCCGATGCTTGCTTCCATCGTTCAGTTCCACGTCCAGGGTGAACGATTCCAGCAATTCGTGATCCAGCAGCGCCTGGACGAATACCTTGCTCCGTTCGTATCCCTCGTGAATGGTGAACAACGCGTCACTTATCCTGTTCAGATAGTCCGTGTACCCGCCATGCTCCAGGAAGACCCGCTCCCCCTCCTCCTGACTGATTCGGGGATGTTCCATATCGACGTGTATGACCATATGCCGCGTGACGCCCCCCACGTCGGTACGCTGCTGAAATCCGATCAGGAACGGCTGGCGCTCGATGGATAGCGGCACATAGGGCGCATCCCACCCGTCACCGGTGAGAAAGAGGTTTTCGTCCTGCTCGAACCCGAACATCGCCAGGGGCTGAAAGCTGCCCGTATCGGCACTCTTGGTAAAGAAAATCGGATAGTGTGCCTGGACGCTCCTGAACTCGTCGGGAAACGTCAACGCGCTCATCACCCGGTCGCCGTACTCTGCCGAGCGCGTCGTGACGATTCGCAGATCCTTGTGTTCCACGTTGTTCAGCAGTACATGATTAGCCATGTGCTCCCCGCAAGGTTCCCGTGCTGCATCTTGACGATCGCACCAATCCGGTGACCGAGGCATTTCCATTGCGCATCATATCTTCTGCAGGCCATGTGCCCTGATGTGCCCGATCAGTTCACGATTTGAAGGCAGTGCCGCGAGCATTTTCGCAGTCAATTGCGCATTCTTGCGGAGAAAATGGGCCGCCCGGCCGTCTCCGCCGAAATCGCCGCGGACGGCATCCCGCGCCGGTTCGAATCCCATGCCGTAGAGCACGTAGTGGTAACTGGCCGCCGGAAAAATTTCCTCTATCTGGAAGAAGTCGTATCGCGACGGCGACCGGTACCGCCACAAACGCATGAGTTCCTGCAAGCTCGATGGAATGGTTTCGGCGCGGCGGTTGTCCCGCCAGTAGTCGGAATCGTTCCGCTTGCTCAGCACGTAATGCAGCTTGAGAAAATCGACGACACGCTTCCACCGGTAGGTGAAACGATCGTTGAATCTGGATGCGACGATGTCCATATCGTCCCGGGTTGCCGGCAGGTCGTCCCGCAACATCGCTGCGGACATTTCAATCAGGGCAAGCGCCGATGCCTCCAGCGGTTCGATGAATCCGGCGGATATGCCGACCGCCACGCAATTCCTGTGCCAGAACGTCTCCCGGTGCCCCGGACTGATGGGGATATTTCGCATCGGCCCCATCTCGTCAACGGCCGCGTCGGGCGATTGCCGAACGTAATCGAGAAGGACCGCTTCGGCCTCCCGGTCATTTGCGTGGGCGCTGGAATAGACGTAACCGATACCGCGCCGCGTCGGCAATCCAATGTCCCATATCCACCCTGCCGCACGTGCCGTAGACACCGTATGCGAGACGATCGGACTCGTCTCGTGGGAATACGGCACCTGAGTCACGAGTGCCGTGTCGTTGAACAGCACCTGCTTGCGGCTGATGAACGGAATACCGTAGTGCTGCCCCAGCAGCAGCGCTGTGAACCCGGTACAGTCGACGAACAGGTCGCCTTCGAGCAGCCCGTGATCCCGTGTCTGCAGCGACTCGATGTCGCCGTTCTCTGCCGAATTGACGCCCACGACGTGGTCGACAACGTGTTCGACACCGAGGTGCTCGACGCAGTGTCCGCGCAGGAAAAATCCCGACTTTACCGCGTCGAAATGGTAGGCGTAGTTGGCTACGGCGGCGAATTCGGGCGTCGTATTCTGCTTTGGCGCCCGACCCTGCTCGCACAGGTGCGGCTGAAAGCTGACCAGGTCCGCAAAGGGCGCCGACGCGTGATGCCGCCGCCACTCGGCTACAAGGTTCGCTTCGTGATAGCCGGTGGGGATCACGAACGGATGGTAATAGTAGTCGCGGGTATCGCCGGTAACCCACTCGACGAATTTGGACCCTTGCTTGAACGACGCATCGCACTCGCGAATCAGGCCAGTTTCGGACACGCCGATGTCGCTGAGCGTGTCGCGCATTGAAGGCCAGGTCCCCTCGCCTACACCGATGGTGGCAACATCCGGCGACTCGACGACAACGATACGCAAACCTTCGCCGGGATGAATGCGATGCCCGGCAGCAATGACGCCCGCTGTCAGCCATCCCGCGGCGCCGCCGCCGACGATCACGATTTTTCGGATGAAATCAGCCATTCCCGTGTTCTTGTTCGGCCCGAGTTGCTCGCCCGCCGCGATCAGGCGTCCACGCCAACAGGTCTTTGAAATTCGACGAAGACATTTGTCGTCAGTCGGCCCGTCCGGGGATCTCCATCAATATCCCTTTCCGGTCGGACCAATCCGGAATGCAGAACGTATCCCGGGTATACAACCAGACGATTCGCCCGGTAACGAATGCGGTGAATGAGTTCGTAGTGCATGTCGCCGGCACTGAAATAGCGCTGCGGCGGGTCGCCATGCTCCTTGAGAAAGGCATCGCCCGCCTTGATGTAATTTCCGATTCGATCTTCTGTCACGGTTTCGTACCCGGTGGGCCTGTGCCGGTAGAGTCCCGTGCCACCAAACTTTCCCTGTCCCAGGAAATGGGTGATCGCAAAATAAAAGCGATTCACGCTGTCGAAGTGAGGCAGACGCTGCAACAGCCTCAGTTTGCTTGCCGGGGTCGTAACCAGCGAATAAACCGTATTGACGGGCCTTGGCAACATATCCTCGGGTATTGAATAGATTTTCTTTATCAGAGGGTACAACGCCTTCAGCTCAAGAATGACGTGACTCCGTGCCAATCCGGCGCGTATGCCTGGATAAGCCGAAGTCGGATCGGCACGGAATTCGGCTCCGCGCGCGTGCTCGATGACCTCGCCGGGATTCAATGCGAAATTGTCGATGGTGACAACCGGCGTTCGCTCCTCACCGACCACCCGCACTTGCGGTGTGGCTTGCGCATTGATCCGTAACGGGCAGTCCGACATCGATCACAACCTCCCGCGATGAAAGAAAAAAACCGCTGCTAGCAGCGGTTTTTCTCTGGCCGGCGACGTGAACAGACGAACCGCAATCTCATACGACCTCTATCTGAAATCGTATCGCGCGCCGATCATGTAGCGGGCGCCGGTCTGGGTGATGAAGAACGTCTGCTGAGGCGCACGACCGCGCAACCGCTGGATCTCGTCCGTCACGTTGATGCCTTCGGCGAAGACCGTCAGCGACTCGTTGAAGTCGTAGCTCACGTTCATGTCCCACTGTCCGTACGCGTCCGTGTAGACCGGATTCGGACGCTCGGAATCGAACCGGCCGGAAAGGAATTCATCCCTCCAGTTGTAGGCCACCCGGACCGACCAGGCATTGTCTTCGTAGAACGCAACCAGATTGGCCGAGTCGCTCAGGCCCTCAATGGCAAATTGATCGTCCTTGCTGGCGTCGTCATAGGCCAGATTCGAGTTGACGATGGTGAAGTTGACCTGGCCACCGAAACCGGTGTCGGCGAGCATGTGCTGCAGCGAAACTTCCAAACCGTCCAGAGCCGCTGAGCGCTGGTTCGACGGTACGGCAACGCGGAACACGGCCGCCGGGTCCTCGCCTGCAATTCCGCGAATTGTACCGGTCGGATTCCCCATGGGATCCATGCTGGTTATTGTGACGTCCGGGGTATCGCCGTAGTTATTGAATATATACGTGCGAATTGCCGTCAGGTCGTTCCCCACCGCAGCCTGTGCCTCCTGGAACCGCCGCCCCTGACCCGGATGCGGCAGATTGAAGGGTGTGTCCTCGATGAAAGAAATGCCCACATAGTTGTCGATGTCCTTCTTGAACCAGCTCACCGAAAGGTAACTCGCGTCATCGTAGTACCATTCCAGCGAGAGGTCGAAGTTCTTCGACTCCAGGGGCAGCAATCCCGGATCGCCCTGCTGGCCGTTACCACCGTCAATTCGGACAAGCTGACCCACGGTCTGGCCGCCCTGGATGTCGCCCCAACCCGGCCGGCCGATGGTTTCCCCGTAACTGGCCCTGAAGATCATGTCGTCGCGCAGGCCGACGTCAAAGTCAATGCTCGGCAGCACGTAGTCATACTCGCCGGTCAGCGTCGTGAATCCCGGTTCCGCATCGGGCGCCGAGAACTCGTTTGCCGCCACCCAGTCGATATGCGTCTTGGTGGGCACCAGCGCGCTGGAGATCACGTCGGTCTGCTCGTAGCGCACGCCAACGGCGACATTGGCCGGGTTGCGGCCGATATCGAAGGCGTTGTTGTACTGCAGGTAGACGGCCAGCGAATCCTCGTCGGTGCGCCGGTCGGTGGAGAAGTTGCCCGTCGCCTGGAACGTCGTGGGGTCCCCGCCGGCTACGGCGATTCCCGCCGCCCTGATGTCCTCGAAATCCCAGCGGAAATAGTCGGGAAAGAGGTCGGGGTTGCCCGACCCCGGCATGTTGTTGAAACGGGCCGGGATGGATTCCACCGAACCCCAGATCTCGTCCGGATAGTCGGCAGGTGTTCCGTATCCACCCCAACTGTCGGTCTGAACGTTTGAAAACGCGGAGCGATTGTTCACTTCAGTGGTGACGACGCCGAAATCCAGCGACGATTCATCATTGAAATCGAAACTGCCGCTTACTCGAGCCTGCTCGACCTCGGCCTTCATGTAGCTGTTTCGAAACGAGCGTCCCGTCAGCAGCATCTGCGTACGATCCACGCCCGTCAGTCCCGGCGGCAGATCGATACTCAGGACGGGAAAGTCGCCACTGAAGTCCACAGTCGTCGTGTTCCGGTAGAAACCGCAGGCTCCGATGGCCACGTTCGAGCCATACGGGCTGTCGGCGCCGGATGTGGCGTTCGAATCGTGGTAATCGAACTCCAATCCAAGGCGATCGGAAACGTCCCATTCAAGATTCAGGCCCAGCGAATTGTTCTCGTTGGCCGTCGCATAGGTGGCACCGCCCGAACAGAGGTCGCCACCATTGAAATCCTCTGAGTAAATCAGGGGCGAGGCTACCGGGCCGTCCGTCCACGTTGTGGAGGAAGGACCGAAATTGAACCATGCCGACAACTCGTTGCGCTCCGTCGCCAGCTTGTTTTCCGAGTACGTGTAGTCCAAGGTACCGGTCACGGTATCGGCGGGGCGGAACTGCAGCGCAAGCTGGCCATTGGTTCGTTCGCGCTGTATCTCGTTGAAGCTGTACAGCATGTTCTGCGGAACGGAATAGATGTCCGAAGGGTCCGGGCGGTTGACGATGCGTTCGGATCCCGGATTGCCCGGAAAGGGAATCGTTCCCCAATTGGCTTCATCTCCCCGGAACGCACGCCACCCATTGGGTACGCCGGCCTGGTTGTAGCCGAGAGACCTGTCCTGGTAGCTCGCGGTGACCGCGACACCGAACGTCTGGTCATCGTTGGCCATGCTGAAGATCCCGGAGAGCTCGGGTGTAGACGCGTCTCCAAAGGTGGTCGACTGGTCGAAGACGCCCTTGAGGCCGACGTTTGCGATGTTTTCAGAATTGTCCAGCGGGCGTGCCGTGCGAATGTTGACTGTCGCGCCGATGCCGCCGGTGGGGATGCTTGCCCTGCTCGTCTTGTGAATCTCCACCGCGGAAATGGCTTCCGATGCAAGGTTCGCAAAATCGAACGCGCGTGAACTGGATGCTGTCGTATCCTCGATGCTGGAAGCCGGCATCTGGCGGCCGTTCAACGTCACCAGATTGAAGTGCGGGCCGACGCCGCGAACCGTCACTCGCTGACCCTCGCCGATCGCGGAGCGGTCGATGGACACGCCGGCAATGCGCTGCATCGCCTCGGCGAGATTGGTGTCGGGGAACTTTCCGATATCCTCCGAGACGATTCCGTCCACGAGGCCCTGGGAGTCTCGCTTCAGGTTCATTGAGGTCGTGAGGCTGCCGCGGATACCCGTTACGACGACCTCCTCCATAGCCTGCTGCGCGACTGCGCCGGTCGATCCGAGCGCAAGAGCGACGCTGGCGGCAATTGGAGTTCTCTTGATTCGTGGCTGCTTCATCTGAAATGTTCTCCCCGTGATTCTCCTTGAAGGTCAATCACGCCAGAAAAATGTAAGCGGTTTCATTTTCGGAATTTACTAGCCTTTTGGACATTCGTCAATATCTGGTTTGTGGTTTTCCTGACAAGTGTGTAAGCGGTTTCAAATTTATCCTTCATCCGACGCCCGACGACGAGCGGATTGGCCGGCGTCCAGCTCGAAGCCGGCGCAATCGCTCGGTTATCCTGCCGCCAAGAACCGCGAAGAATTTGCCTGTTCCAGATCCGCGTAACTTATTTATGGAGCTTATATCCCAAAGTCACAATTGCCGATCAGCCAGAGTCGTGACTAACGAACCGGAACGGGCGCATGAACGCTTCCCGCGCCCGCTTGATCGATAGCTTGGGCATATCCATTTCCTCGCGTTGTTCGGCCCGGCTCGGCTGATACTTCCGGTCGGGTATCCGCATCGTCTGCGGTTTACGGATCGGTTGTTCCTTGCGTCTTTCGCTCATTGCGCCCTCCGTTGCGCGGCCTTCCATTCGGCCATCGTGCGCCCGCCCTTGCTGCGGTTGCAACCGGAGCAGAGCAGTTGCAGGTTCGAATCGTGGTCGGTCCCGCCCTTCGAGCGCGGCAGAATATGATCCACGTCCATGACCCGGAACGGGAAATGCGTCTCGCAGCCCACGCACACACCCTCCTGCTCGCCGTACAGGCGATGCCGGTGCGTCCGATAGTTGGGCAAGGCTCCGAGGTCCGTGCGCTTGGGAGGCGCTGTGAGCGCCGTAGCGCCGCCCCAGAGTCCGCGGTCCTCCGCTATACGGCCGTCAACCAGCCTGACGGCCAGCGCCGACAGGTCGATACCGGCCCACTGGCGTTGTAGGCGATCCGCGGCGACCAGCGCGGTTGCGCAACCGCAGAACGGATCGAGCACCATGTCGCCCTCGTTGGAACTCGCGCGGATGATGCGGTCCAGCAGCGCAAGCGGCTTCTGTGTGGGATAGCCAGTCTTTTCCTTCGATGCGTGAGCCAGTGGCCGTACATCGGTCACCACGTCCTGAATGGCGTTTCCCCGCATCTCATGAAGATACCGCTTGAAGCCGGGAGTGCCGCGCTTCGACCAATGTATGCGCCCCATTCGGTCCAGCGCATCCAAGGCGGCGTGTGTGGCGGCCGGCAGCGACTCGCCGCCCGGAAAGGATCGCGATGGCGCCCAATGTCTGCTGCGGGGATCTATTCCCCGCCACGGTTTGCCCGATTCGCCGTGTCTCGGTTCGGGCGCGGTCAAATCTCCAATCCGGTAGCGGCCTTTTTCATCCCGGTGCCGATAGTAGTTGGCGACGTATTCCGGGTCATATGGCTGATAGGTCTTGTTCCACCTGAATCGCGGACCTGCGCCATAAAAAAGGATCGTATCGTGAACCGGCCCCCATCCCTTCGTCGAGCTGTGCGCGCTTGTCCGCTTCCACGCGATCTCATTGCGGAAATTCACGCGCCCGAAAATTCCATCCATCAGCAGCTTGAGATAGTGGCTCGCGGTCGGGTCGCAGTGAAGATAGATCGAACCCGTGGGCTTGAGCACGCGCTTCATTTCGAGCAACCGCACGGCCATGAAGATCAGATAGGACTGCATGCCCTTGCCGTGCGACTGCCGGGCCGCCTCGATAACCGAGTAGGCTGCCGGGTTGCGGTCGGCCAGTTCGCCGTGCTCGCACACATCGATGTCGTCAAGCGTCCAAGCGTCCTTGAACGACGCGCCCGCCGCCTTCGAGCCGATGGGGGCCTCGTAGTGGCGATTCGAGTTGAACGGCGGATCCAGATAGATCAGGTCTACGCACTCGCTGTTGACCCCGCGCAGGATTGTCAGATTATCGCCCGTCCAGACGGACTCGCTGGCGAAGTTCGGCGCGGCCATCAGGACCGCACCGCTTCGGCGCGGACTTCATTGGACGCGCGACCCTTCATGCCGACGACCGCAGCCTTGCCCGCCGCCCCGCGTCCCGTGTCCTTCAGTTCGCGGCGCTTCGCGTTGCTCATGTTCTTGCGCTTGCCGCCGACATGGGTTTCATCGACTTCGACCGGCTCGGGGAACGCGCCGGAACCGCTTTCCGCCGCCTTGCGGAGCCGTTGCAACATGAACCACGCGGCTTTCTGGCCGATGCCGAGTTCGCGGTGCAGGCGCATGGACGAAATGCCCTTGATGTCGGTCGTGAACAGGTATATGCCGATGGCCCAGACGCGATACTTCAACTTGGTGCCTTCCATGACCGTTCCCATGCGCAACGTGAACATCTTGCGGTTCGGGCAATCGCGGCAGCGGTGCGTCATCGTCTTGTGCTTGATGCCGGACTGAACGTTGAACGACCCGCACGCAGGGCAGAACGGACCATTGGGCCAGCGCAGTTCCCCGAGCCACGCGATGGCGTCGGCTTCATCGCGGAACATGTCGGCGATCTGTAGTAGAGCAGGGCCCTTGCGATGCGCTTTGCCCGGTGCCTTGCGTTTCATTCGATGCCCTCTTGAAGTGTGACTATATAGTAACAAATGAAGGGCAAAAAGTCTTGAGTTTTCGGGAGGTTATCTCGATGACGGGGTGGATGAAGGCGAGATCAAATTGTACGATTGGCGATATATTCGATGCCATTGCGAAGGAGATTGGCAATGACATTGGCCGGTTCAATTCACTTGGTCCAGAAAGGCGAGGAAAACGACTCTACAAAGCAGGACAAGAACAAGACGGCAATCTCGAAAACCACCTCGTCGAACGCATCACGGATGGTCACGGCGCAATGTGCCTCGTTCCTGTCGAGGACTGTAAAGACGATTACCCGAGCGTTCGCTGCACGGACTCAGAAATCATTGCGAGCCGCCAGGACCGCGTACCGATCAAGATTATTCCGCGATGGAACGAAGAATCTCTGAACTGCGATCTATACGTCGGCGACGTCTCCTGCCCGCTTGAAGCAGTTAGTCGGAAAATTCTGCGGGAATTCCCATATGACGACCCGCCGCGAGCTGCCCAATTGCGACTTTGGGATATAAGCTCCATTCGATTGATGAAGCAGGGGATAACGAATTCAAGCGAGATGGCTCAGCTTCTTTGCTATTCGGATATTACGTCCATCTATCGTGCATTTCGGCGTTGGACCGGAGTAAGCTTGGCCTAGGCAAACAACTATTGGCGCGAAATCCCAACAAATTTGTATCAATTTTCCATTCCCATCAAGAATTGAATGATAGTAACGTTGATCCGGCATCCGTATGGATGTTTTCTGTAATCAACACAGGAGATAATAGTATGAAAGAGTTAACGGTTCGGAAAACTCGGGAAGTTGGAGGTGGGGTAGCATCTGTTGTGGCCGTAGTAGCCGGACGCGCTGCCTTTGACGCGTATGTGGGTGGCCTAGGCTATGCCGGGATGGCCGCATCCAGCGGGAATTGGTCCTGGAGACAGTTCGGCCAAGCCGTAACCCTCGGTGCAATAGCTGGTGCGCCACTTGGTACTGTTGGACGATATGCCTTGTTCAGGGAGCATTTTACTCTGGTGCTGCTTGGGGAATCTGACGCACGACTAACTTGACGGGAGCCAAGAATGCCATTCAGAATTTCTTTAAAGCACTATTTGATTTTTGAAGCGACCTGTTTGGCATTCTCTTCCATTCTTGTCCGCTTTTTTCCAGACGCACGCGAAGACATTTTTTTTGGGGCCGGAATGTTTTTGGCTTATTTGATAATGCACGGATCTCTTGTACCCTTCAAAGGCCTTGAATTTGTTCCTGCAGATGCCGAAGACGATATTCTCTTGACCGTCTACTGGTGGCTCTCTATCTTTCTTGCCCCAGCTCTCAGTAAACTTTGCACTGACATCGTTTTTGGACACCTACGATTCACGTAGCCATGGAGGAGACTTGAGTAACCAACAGATTGATCACAACGAGAAGATCACCTTGCTGTTTTCCGGCTCAGGAACCAAGAGTGACCTGCGCTCCGACAGTGGATCGGTTTGGGCTTGAGGGAGGCAAATCGCATTTTGGCGCAAAATTCCAAAAAACGTCTCAATTTTCTATTTCAACAGAAAATTGACTGATAATATTCTAGATTGTGCATCGATAATGATGCTCTCTAGAGCAAATTCAGGAGGCAAAAAATGAGAGAACTGACAATCCGAGAAACCGAAGAAGTCGGTGGCGCGGTAGGCATCCCCGGTACTGCCGTGGGTGCCGCGTGCGGTGCCATAGGGTACTTGAGTGGCGCAGCAACGTCCGGCCAATTTAGCTGGAGAGGAATCGCAACGTACACCGCCGGCGGAGCGATATCGGGCTTCATTACCGGACCCATAGGCGCCACGCGAGCATATTTTCTGTCGAAGGCTTCCTTTGGAATGGGTGCTGTCTACGGGATGGGCGTTTGATTCTACTGTTCGATCGACCTAGTTGGAGTTTAGAATGCCTCCCAGAATGAGTTTGAAATCGATATTAATTTTCGACGCAGGATGTGCGGCATTCTTTACTCTACTTGCTTTTGCGTTCCCTAGTGGCAGCTACAACATCTTGTCACTATCTGCTTTTTTTGTTGTACTTTTTTTTCTTCATGGATTGATTGTACCGATTAAGGGACTCAACTACATACTTTGGGACGCGCCACCTGACAGCGCAGTAAAATTCTATGCATTTGCAGCAATATTTCTTGCCGCTTTTTTCGGTGAACGGGTCAAACTTTTCATCGGTGCATACCTTAACATGCCCATTAATGGATAGTAAACTCTCGCCTTAAGAAACTCAGAAAAGCGTTTTTTGTTGCATTAATTGTCAGCAACTTACTTTTCACATAAAGCATTTCAACAGCATTTGATAATATCAACCGATAAACGCGAAAAATCTGTCGACACGATAGACGCTTTCCGAGGCAGCTTAATTCGTTCTCATATCCAACAATAACACGCCATTGAAGGGAATATGACACGGAAGGATTCTTGCACTTGGACTACGTCGATTTCAAATTTGTTTTGCGCCGGTGCCGCGCCATTGTACATCATGGCGGCATCGGTACCTTGGCAGAGGCTGTAAGGGCGGCAATTCCGCAGCTGGTTCGACCATTGGCATTCGATCAATTTGATAACGCTGATAGAGTGCACCGCTTGGGATTGGGCACCTTTGTCATGCCCGAACACTTTCATGAAAAAAGTCACGCCAATCGTTCGACAGTTAATTTCCCGTCGAAAGGCAAACGGCATCATAGACAAGTACGCCGCCTTGGCAAAAGACGATGGAGCTATTCCCAGAGCGTGTGATTTGATCGAGAAATTCTTGTCTGCGCACGAGGCGCCTCGCCGCACATTGGGGGTATGAACGCGTTTTTGAAAGGCGGCACGTCGGAGAACCCCAACCCCAAGGCTGGTCAATTCTTGTTTCTGCGTTCCAGATACCTGGGTGAAGGCGGGTTGGTTTGCGTAGCAATGATGTTCAATCATCATGGCCAATCGATCAAGCTCAATGCGCTACGCCGTCGGCACCCTCGCTTTCGCCGGGGAATGACAGCAAAAAAACATGATCGAACTCTTTACGTCGCATGGGCTTCATGCGCGAGCGCGTCAAACGTCCTGATCGAGGGCTGGCCGCCGCGGAAGGACGCAAGGCAAACTTCGGCCAAGAATCCGAAGTAATTTCCCTATTCCGCAAGCGCGTAACTTATGCGCGTTGGGCATGAACGCATGAATACTTGTTCGTTCCCTTCAGGCCGCCGTTGCCGTACCGTCGCGTTCCCGCAAAGAACCAGCCGAGATGAGCGCCGTAGCGACAGACCTGTTCCCGTGCGACCCGCAGCCGGTCGCCTGTGACGAGGACGAGAGCCGTGAGGCCGCCCTCGCCCATTGCGAGCGCGAGTTTGCTCGTCTGGCGGCGGAGCAACGCGTGCGCTGGTCGCTGGACCGGTTGCCGGGGAACCACGTCCTGAGTTCGAGCTTCGGCGCCCAGGCGGCCGTGTCGCTGCACCTGCTGACGCAGGTGGCCCCCGGGATTCCGGTGATCCTGGTGGACACGGGCTACCTGTTTCCGGAGACGTATCGATTCGTGGACCGGCTCGGCGAGCGGCTGAACCTGAACCTCAAGGTGTATCGCAGCGAGTTGTCGCCAGCCTGGCAGGAAGCCTGCTTCGGCAAACGGTGGGAACAGGGGATCGGGGGGATCGAAGCCTACAACCGGGTCAACAAGGTCGAGCCCATGCGGCGCGCGTTGCGGGAACTGCGGGCCGGCACGTGGTTCGCGGGCCTGCGGCGCGGACAATCGAGTTCCCGCCGCAACATCCCCTTCCTGGAATTTTCCGGCGACCGCTGGAAGGTTCACCCCATCGCCGACTGGACCGGCCGCGACGTGGGCCGCTACCTGCGCAGGCATCGCCTCCCCCGGCACCCGCTCTGGGCAAAAGGCTACGTTTCCATTGGCGACCGGCATTCGACGCGGTCGATTCATGAGGTCAGGCACGTCGAACAGACCCGGTTCCACGGCCTGAAGCGCGAGTGCGGCCTTCACGAGATCGACCTGGCCGGGATTTAACGGTTCTCCGCAAAGGGATTGTGAATACCCAGAGTCTCGATGACTCGGCCGGATTGCATGTCTTCGGTGTGCAAGCGAGTGCACGCGCCTTTCAGGGCGGCACGGACGATCAGGGAATCCCAGAATGACCAGCGATGCAGCCGATGCAGATCTATCGCGGCCAACAGATCCTCCGCCACAAGCGATATCACGTCGAAGCGGGCGTAGATGACGATCCGACTTCTTGAATCTTCGCTCGACATGCCCAACTTGCGGGTGGTCGCCGCAAAAAATTCCTGCAGCACCTGAAGCGACACGACACCGCATTGCTCGAGCATGAGGCGGCGCAGCAAATCCCGGGCGGCGGCTTGCTTCGCCGGGTAGCGGCTGTCCTCCGCGTAGACCAGAACGTTCGTGTCTACGAACTCACGCGCGCTCATGCAGTTCGTCCCGCGTCCAGGATTCGGTCGAACGGTAACTCGCCTCGTTCCAAAGGGCTTCCAATCCCTCCAGCGTTTGCCGGGGACTCTCCCGCTGCGTCAACTGATGCAGGTAGTCGCGAACCATCTGGTTCAGACTCGTTCCCCTCCGCGAGGCAATTCTTCGGGCCTCGGCGACAACCTGCTCGTTTATGGATAGCGTGATGTTCATGTGGCACATACTATGTGCGCACATAATACGTGTCAATCATCCGGACACAACGCACCGAACAGCAAGTGGCGCACGGGCTTGCACCGGGCCAATACCCTATAATTGCGAGGATCCAACACCGACACCAACCGCGCCACCCGTCAACAACATCAAGGAACGATCAAGATGACCTCCACGGTAACCGAAGTACCGGCTGCGGCGCACGCTCCTAGGCTGCGGCCGCCGTATCGTCCTCGCAGCCGCCGCGCTCGGGCAGGATCACGTCGCCGATCAGTTCGTCCACCTGCGCCTGCCTCTCCAGGGCGGCGGCCTCGCGAATCGTTCGCCGCGAATAGCGCGGCGCGAACAGGTGGATGAAGTCCACCATGTAGCCGCGCAGCACGCGGTCGCGGGGGAAGCCCAGCCAGGTGGTGATCCTCGGGAACAACCCCTTGGCGTCGATGGCCTTGAGATCCTCCTGGTCCTTGCACTCGTAGGCCATGGAGGCGAGCACGCCGACGCCCATGCCCATGCGCACGTAGGTCTTGATGACATCGGCGTCCCGCGCCGTGAACACGACTCGGAAATCGAGATTCCGGTCCGCAAAGGCGCGCTTGAACGAGGATTCGCCGGTCAGGCTGAACACATAGGTGACCAGCGGGTAGGCGGCGAGGGTGGCCAGATCCAGCGCCTTGGCGCTGCGGCTGAGCGGATGCTGCTTGGGCACGAGCACGATCCGGTGCCAATGGTAGATCGGCAGCAGGGTAAGATCGGCGAACATGCCCTCGGCGCCGCTGGCGATGGCGAAATCCACCTGCTGGTTGGCCACCAGTTCGGCGATCTGCTCGGAAGTGCCCTGGTGCAATTCCAGGTCCACCCGCGGATAGCGGCCGCGGAAGGCCTTGATGACCTCCGGCAGGACGTATCGCGACTGGGTGTGCGTGGTGGCGATGGAGAGCGTGCCTTCCTGCTCCGCGGCGAGATCGCTGGCGAGGCTGGCGATGTTGTCCACCTCCCGGAGGATCTTGCGGGCCCGCTCGATGACCTGGCGCCCGGCCGGCGTGATCGCGGCGAGGCTCTTGCCCTTGCGCGTGAATAGCTGCATGCCCAGCTCGGCTTCCAGTTGCTTCAACTGCTTGCTGATCCCCGGCTGGCTGGTGTACAGGCGTTCCGCAGCGGAGGTGATGTTCAACCCGCTGTCGGCGATCCCGATCAGGTACTTCAGTTGCTTCAGGGTCACGATGATTCCATGCGGATGACCTTGTCCACGTGGGATTCTAAAGCGAATGGCAAAATCAAGCACGTCCCGCTAATATCGTAATGTAATGCCGTACCACCGACAGGCACGCGCCTTGCCCGCAGCAATCCGGCATCTTCCGGCGCCACCCGCGCATCATGCGGCATCTCCCGCTCTTTGCCCGGCTTGACGGCCGCAAATGCCTGGTTGTGGGCGGCGGCGACGTGGGCGCCCGCAAGGCGCGGCTGCTGCTGGCCGCGGGCGCGGATGTGACCGTGGCGAGCCCCGCACTCACGGCCGAGCTGGGGAAACTGTTGAAGAGCGGAAGGATCCGCCATGTCCAGGGCCTTTTCGGGTCAAGCGACAGCGTGTCCGGCACTGCCAACAGCGAGTCCGTGGCCGGCGACAGCGTATCTGGCGCCGGCGACGGGGGACCAGGGGCCGACAATGCCGACTTGGGGCACGGCGACGGCCACTTCGGCGGCGGGGATATGAGCCCCTACTGGCTCATCATCGCGGCGACCTCCGATCGGGAGATGAACGCGGCGGTTGCCCGTGCCGCCGAATCCGCCAATCGATTCTGCAACGTGGTGGACGATCCGGACCTGGGCAACTTCATCATGCCGGCGATCATGGACCGGTCGCCGGTGACGGTCGCGGTTTCCACCGGCGGCACGTCGCCGGTGCTTGCGCGCTGGCTGAAGGGCCGCATCGAGTCCATGCTTCCCACGGGCGTCGGGGCTCTCGCGCGACTGGCGGGACGCTGGCGGACGCGGGTCCGCGACGGCATCGGCGATCTCGACCAACGCCGGCGATTCTGGGAACGGGTGCTTGAAAGCCGGGTGCCGGAGTCGGTCTACGCGGGTCGCGAAGCGGAGGCCGAAATGGCACTGGACCGGCTTCTGGCCGAGTGGCATTCGAAGAATCCCGAGAAAATCGGCGAAGCCTGGCTGGTGGGCGCCGGACCGGGCCGCGCGGACCTGATCACGCTGCGCGGCCGCCAGTTGCTGAGCCAGGCCGAGGTCGTGCTCCATGACCGCCTAGTGGGTCCGGAAGTGCTTGAGTTCGCGCGCCGCGACGCCGAGCTGATCTCGGTGGCCAAGCGCCCGCGCAAACCGTCCATCAAGCAGCCCGACATCAACGCGCTGCTGATTCGCCACGTCCGCGCCGGCAAGCGCGTGTGCCGCCTCAAGGGCGGCGACCCCATGATCTTCGGACGCGGCGGGGAGGAAGTCGAGGCGCTCGTGGAAGCCGGCCTGCCCTTCCAGGTGGTGCCGGGCGTTTCCGCCGCCCAGGGCTGCGCCTGCTACGCGGGCATTCCGCTGACGCTGCGGGGCGCCGCCCAGTCCGTGGTGCTCACCACCGGACACACCGAGCGCGGCATCGCCGAAGTTTCGGAGTTCTCGCCGGGGCAGACGCTCGCCCTATACATGGGGGTTGCGAAATACCGGATTCTGGCCGAGCGCCTGATCCAGCGGGGGTACGGCCGGCAGACGCCCGTGGCCGTGGTGGAACGCGGCACGGCGGACGGCCAGCGGGTGATCTGCACGATCCTCGAATACCTGGGCGAAGCTTCCGAATCGCATGCCATCGAATCGCCGGCGCTGCTGTTCGTCGGCGAGACCAGTCGATTTGCCCGGGACCACGGTTGGTTCGCCCCAGACCGGCTCGCGGTCTATCCGTGAACCAGCCCATCCCCGAATCGATCTTTCCCTGAATTCATCCATTCCCGATCACGGAGACTTGCATGCTGACATTCGCCATAGCCGTTGCGCTGGCGCTGGTAGGTTCCTTCCTTTGCTCGATCATGGAGTCCGTGCTGCTGTCCATCGGCAACGCCGATGTGGAGGCCCTGGTCAAGAGCGGCAAGCGCTCGGGAACGCTCCTGAAGCGCTTCAAGCGGGGGATCGACGTGCCCATCGCGGCGATCCTGATCGTCAACACGGTGGCGCACACCGTGGGAGCGGCCGTCGCCGGCGCAAGCTACGAGAACGTGTTCGCGGCGGAAACGCTCTGGGTCTTCACCGTGGTCTTCACCGTTTCCGTGTTGCTGCTGACGGAGATCATTCCCAAGACCCTTGGAGTGACCTACTCGCGGGAATTGGCGCCCCCCGTCGCCTGGGGCATCCGGTTTCTGAGCGTGTCGCTCCGCCCGCTGGTGGCGTTGAGCGAAATGGTTTCCAGATCCCTGCGCCCGGACAAGCAGCGCCTGAGCACTTCCGCCGAGGAGATCCGGCTGTTGGCGGGACTGGCCCGCAGCGAGGGCGCCTTCGGTCCCCGGATGGCGAACATGATCGTCGGCGCCACGCGGTTGACCCAGCTATGCGCCCACGACGCCATGGTGCCCCGGCAGAACGTGCGGTTCATCTCCGCGGAACGCTCCTGGGCCGAAAACCTCGAAACCATCCGCGAATCCGGACACAGCCGGCTGCCCTTCTCTCCCACGGACGAACTCGATCACGTCACCGGCGTCGTCCTTGTCAAGGAACTGTTCTTCCACATGCATGCGCGTCCGGGTGCGGACATCGAATGGAGCGAATTGGTGCGCCAACCGCTGACCATTCCCGAGAGCCGCTCCCTGGACAGCCTGCTGCGGGCCTTTCAGGAGTCCAGGAGACACATGGCCATCGTGGTGGACGAATATGGCGGCGTCGAAGGCATCGTCACGCTGGAAGACATCCTCGAGGAGATCGTCGGCGAAATCGAGGACGAAAGCGACCACCACTCCGAGGAACTGTGGCCGCAGGCCGACGGGTCCCTGGTCGTGGTCGCCTCGATCGAGATGAGAAAGGTCGGCGAACACCTGGGATTCGAATGGGAGCCGGATGCCGACATCACGAGCCCCGGCGGCCTGATTACCGAACAGCTTGGCCGCATTCCGGTCCGCGGCGATGCGGTCAACTGGAAGGGTTACCGTCTGGAGGTACAGTCCGCAAGCGAAAAACGCGCGGAGCGAATCCGCATCGCGCCGGAGGACGACAGGAATCAGAACGACGCCGAGGCCCGGGCGTAGAGCAGCCGTCCGCGGGGATCGTGCACCTTGGAGTCGAAGCCGCCGTTGGTGGCCACGGGCGGGGGATCCTCTCCGCTCAGGTTGAAGCCGCCGAACGAGAGCGTGACGCCGCCGAACCGGTCCAGCGAGACATTGTATTGCGCGTCCACCGTGGCGTGGCTTCCTATCGGCCGAAGTGCGCCGGGCTGGCCGTCATCCAGGTAGGCGTCGATGTGATTGACGTAGGCATTGACGCCGTGAATGCCGCGCTGCCAGTTCAGGAAGATGTTGGCGCGCATCTCGGGCACCGACGTCGCAAAGTTGGCGAAGTTGCGCTTGCCGGCGCCGTCGATCGGGCCGGCCTGGGGGTCCACAAGGTCGTAACTCGAAACAGCCGTGGCCTGCGCCCCCACCCTGAACGTTCCGGCCGGGGCGTCCACCGTCCAGGCGATCGAGAAATCGAAACCGTCCGTGCTCAGTGACGAGGCGTTGTCGTAGAACGAGTTGACGCGGACCAGGCCGCCGGCCGGTCCCCGCTCGATCTGCAGCGCCGCCGCCGCATCGCCCGCGGCCGCCGCGTCCAGCAGCGCCTGGGGATTCTGCTGGATGATGACGTCGGTGTAGTCGAACGACCAGTAGTCGAGGCCCAGTTCCAGGGCATCGGCGGGCGACCACGTGAAGCCGACATTTGCCACGTCGGCCGTTTCCGCCGGAGGGTCCTGCCCGAAAGATTGGGCTGCGTGCGGACCGGGAGAAACGTTGTCGAGCCCGGAAACAGCGGATCGGTCAGTTCCTCCAGCGTGGTCTGGGTTCCGAACGCCTGGAACATGGACGGCGCGCGGAACGAAGTCCCCACCGACGCCCGCACCGCGAGCGAATCGCTGGGCCGCCACAACGCGGTCACCTTGGGATCCGTGGAAGCCAGCCCGCCGCCGTAGTCCTCGGTCCGGGCCGCGAGCTGCAGGTCCAGCGAGCCGCTCACCGGCAGCAGCAATTCCACGAAGGCGGCCGCCACCGACCGGCTGCTGGCGAAGTCCGGATTGCCGACCACGAACATGAAGCCGTCCCGGTTCGCGATTTCGCTGTAGTCCGAATGGGTTTCCTCGTCGCGGGCCTGGACGCCGACGGCCACTCCCGCCGGACCGCCCGGCAACCGGCCGAAGTCCCCCGAAATGACACCGTCAAGCGTCGTCAGGCGGGTATTGGCGTCAAGGTCGAACGATCCCTGAAGGTGGCCGATGAGTTCCGGCGCATTGGCCGTGCCCGTTCCGGTCAGCGCGCTTCCCCACGGATTGAAAAATTGGCAGGCGCCCGCTCCCGGCGCGCCGGCGGCCGCATCGCATTCCGGGCCGCCCAACCCCGCGAGGGCGCTGCGCAACCGGTCCGTCACCGTATCCTTCGCCGTGAAGTAGAACGCGTTTCTGCTGCGCTGGAAGCCGATATCCCAGCCCCACGTGGCGTTGAAGTCTCCCGTGAGGCTGGCGGCGATTCTCCAGGTTGTGGAATCGTGGGTCGTCAGGCTGGCCGTGCCTCCGCCGCCGATGACGCGGCCGATCCACAGCGCGTCGGCCCCGAAGGGATTGTCCGGGTGATTGACCGAAATCGGCGTGCGTTCGGTCTTGGGGAAGGACGGCGAGTTGAACCGGACCGCCTCGTTGTCCGCCAGGTGCAGTTCCAGCCGGCCCTGCATCCGGTCGCTCAAGCCGTGATTCAATTCCACGTAGGCGGAGACGCGCTCCTCTTCCGGGACCAGGCTGAAGAACGGGCCGAAGTCGAACTGGCAAAGCCCGATGCCGATATCGCCGCCCGGACCCGGAACCGACCGGGCGAACCCCGGAATCACCGCCGGGTCCTGGGCCGCGATGGCGTCGCATTCCGGGTCGGCGAACAGCGGCGTTGCCGCGCCGGGTACCGGCGGCAGCCCCAGCGCCGGTTCCACCAAGTCGGCCACGCCATTGAAATTGGTGTCGAACGCCGCCGTCCAAACAGGCGCATAGGCGGGATTTCCGGGCAACGAAGTGACCAGGTAGCTGCCCGGGCTGCCCACCGCGCTCAGGTCGTCGGCGATCGACGAAAGCCGCTTGTCCGCCGTGCTGAGCGGTTTGCGGTCCAGCGCGCTGAGCGCGATCAGGACGCGGGTGCGCTCGCTGCCTCCGCCGTAGAGCAGGCTGATTTGCCGGTCGTCTTGCGGAAACCCGTCGATGGTCTGGAAATCGAGCTGCAGCTCGATACCCTCGAAGTCGCCGCGGGTGATGAAGTTCACCACGCCGGCCACCGCGTCGGAACCGTACAGCGCCGTGGCGCCGTCCCTGAGCGTTTCGATGCGGTCCATGGCGATCATGGGCGGCAATGCGGAAGTGTCGACGAAATTGTGCCCGCGATCGGTGGCCGCGGCGCTGAACACCTGGCGGCGGGAATTGAGCATCACCAGAGTGGAATTCACGCCCAGGCCGCGCAGGTTGATGTTGGTCGTGCCGGTGCTGAAGTTCTGCGTGAACGCGTCGGGGTTGTTCTGCGAACCGGTGTTGATGGTCATCCGTTCGATGATGTCGCTGATCTCGTTGACGCCAAGATCGGCGATGTCTTCGAAGCCGATGGCGGTCAGGGGCGAGGGCGAATCGAATTGCGACTCCCGGCGGATGTACGAACCGGTGACGACGATCTCCTCGATGGCTTCCTGGGCGGCGGTCGGCGGCGGCTGTTGCGACAGGCCCGCCATTGGAACTGCGGCTGGAAGGCAAAGGCGGGCGAACACGCGCCTCCATGACCATCGGCTTCTCATGTCCATACTCCACCGTGAACGCTGGCGGCGCTCACTGCACGATCTCCGGGTTGCCGATCCGGATGATGGTTCCGCCGCTCGCCGCGAACGTGACCGCCTGGGCCTGCATTTCCACGGTCACCGCGAGATCCGCCGGGTTCAGGATCGAGCTGTGCACGCCCCGATTGAAACGCACGATTCCGCGCACGCCCGAGGGGTCCACCGCCGTGCCGGTTATGTCCGCCAATCCCATGATCCCGGCCACGTTGTCCACCAGTGAAACCGGTACGGAGGCATCCTCCCGCACCCCGATCAGGTGAATGGGGTGGTTGGCTGCCGCGGCGGCGGCGTAGTTCAGCGGATCGATGGGATCCAGAACCGTTTGCAGGTCTCGTACGAAGTTGTGGAAACCGACCGTGCCGAATGGAAGCCCTGCAGCCTCCACGGCCGCCCGGATGGGCCGCCCGAACGTGATCGCCATGGGGTCCACAAGGAACTCCGAGAACGGTCCACCTGCGCTGGAAAGGGTCGCCGTGGAGAACTCCGTGTTCAGGCCCACGAAGGGCGTGCCGAAAATGGCGCCCAGGGAGACGCCGAGGAAATGGATGCGGTTGCCGTCGAGATCGGGCACGCCGTTGCCGTCGAAGTCCATTGCCGGAACCGTCCGGATCAGGTGGAACAGATCCGCAACGGCCTGCCGGGCGTGATCCCGGGCGTTGAGCGGATTCGCCACGTTGAAGATATGCCAGCCGTCGTCGATCTGCCCGTCCGGGACCAGGCTGCCCAGCGGTCCGACGTTGTCCAGGTGGAAGTGGCGCTCGTTGTTGCCGAAAAGGCTGCCGGGGCCCTGGTAGAAGGGGTTGCCGGCATCGGTGACGCCGTGCAGCGGCAGATCGATGGCCACCATCGCGAACCCGGCCGATGCAAACGCGTCGGCGATGGCGGCCAGGGTCGTGCGGTTGCTGGTGACGCCGTGCTGATACAGCACGACCGGCCAGCCGGCGTCGGGCGCGTTTCCTCTGCCGGGGAGCGAAGCGAGCACCGGGATACGCAGCAATCCGCCGCGGGGCAACGGATGGGGATTGGCCGCGGTCGGCGGCATGAGTTCCGAGTTCACCCAGAAGCTGCCGAGGACATCGCCCGGATCGCCGTAATAGGGAATCTGCATCCACCCGGTGTAGAGGGCGGCCGCGCCGGGGAGGCCCAGGCCGAGGTGGGCGGTGGTGATCCCCATGGGCACGATCTGGTGAGGCATGGCCGTGGCGCCCGCCTGGACGGCTTCCAGCACGTCGGAGACCGACTGCGTGGTGGCGCTCCAGGCCACTGCCACGGAACTGCCGGGGATCCCGAGCAGCCCCGCCGCCGCGTCGATCAGCGGGGTGATCGCGGGGAACAGCGGGTCCAGTTCCGGCGTACCCGGAACACTGTCAAGCCCCGCCAGGTGCGCGTCCCGCACCGCGCCGAAGGCCTGATCCGCCCCCGCCGCGACGCCATGCGTGCTCCTGATCCCGCTGGTGAGGACGAAAACATGGGTCGTTTTCGGTGCAAGAGTCTGAAGGGGCGTGATTTCGAGCACCGAATCGTTCGTACCGGTCGCGCCGCTCAGACCCACCGAGTAGTGCGCGCCGGGAATGAGGGGCACCCCGCGGGTCGCGTCCAGGACAAAGACCGTTTCCGTGCCGGTGGGCGCCAGCGGGTTGAACGGAATCAGGGTGTCCGGATCGATGGGCGCGTTGAAGGGCGCCGTGATCGCCGCCACCGTGGAGAACCCGTCCAGGGTGTTGACCGCCGCGGCCAGCGGCGACGTGATCCTGACCGGTACGGCCAGCGTGCGGCCCGCGCCCGCGGCGGCCGGATTGTAGATGTCGTTGGGATACGGGACGACATCGTAGGGCGGCGGCGCGTACAACGCCGCGAAGCCCTCGCCCGAGGGCTGCGCCGGAGTGAAGGAGACCGGTTCTGGACCCGTGGATGTGCCGCTCTCGCACCCCCCGAGAATCAGGGCCGCAAGCAGTGGTATCGGCGCCGGGTTGAAGCGTTGCATTGGGTTGGAGCGTTGCATTTCGGGTCTCTTGGAGAGGTTCAACCTATCCCGTCCGCATCGCCCATGTCAAAGCCACAAACTCGGCGCAACGCCTTCAAATCCAACCATCCCTTCAAATCCGACCACGCCCCCCGCCACGCGAACGGCCGGTTCGTTCGCGTGGCCGTCCGATTCGGCGCCGGACCGGGGCCCGGCCCGATCGCCTATCCCGGCTGCGGAACGATCCGTATGTAGGGCTTGGGGGCCTCCCAGCCGTCCGGGAACCGCTCCTGCGCCTCCTCGTTGGAAACCGCCGGCAGGATGATGACGTCGTCGCCGTCCTGCCAGTTGACGGGTGTCGCCACCTTGTGAGAGGCCGTGAGCTGGATCGAATCCAGCAGCCTCAACACCTCGTCGAAATTGCGGCCCGTGCTCATGGGATAGGTGAGCATCGCCTTGATGTTCTTGTCCGGACCGATCACGAACACGGAACGCACCGTGGAATTGTCCATCGCGGTGCGGTCCTTCGCCGCGCCGCTGGCGTTCGGATGCAGCATGTCGTAAGTCTTCGCGATCTCCAGGCTGCTGCCGTCGATGAGCGGGTAGTTGACGGCATGGCCCTGGGTTTCCTCGATGTCCCTGGACCACGCCACGTGATCGTCCACCGAATCCACGCTCAAGCCGATGATCTTGCAGTTGCGCTCCGCGAAATCCGCGCTGAGGCCCGCCATGTAGCCGAGTTCCGTGGTGCAGACCGGAGTGAAGTCCTTCGGGTGGGAGAAAAGAATTGCCCAGCCGTCGCCGATCCACTCGTGGAAGTTGATAGTCCCCTGGGTGGTCTCCGCCGTGAAGTCGGGCGCCTGCTCGCCGATATGTAATGACATGATGTAGAACCTCGCAAGGTTGACCTGGTGATCCAGTTGTTCGGGGCCGGTTATTCTCCGCCGATCTCCCCGAACAGTCCAGCAAATAGCGGCTATATCGGCATGAATTCCGGCCATAAGCGGGCGAGTGTGCGTGGAATCCACGCTGCCGATCTGCGCCTGTCAGACCAATTCGACCAACTTTGCAATCCGAAGCATCACCGACAGGAGCTGGCCGTTGCCGGAGGAATGGCGGGCTGTGGCTGGCGAATGGTTAGCCGTGGCCCTTGGCGCGGCCCGCCCGCCAGACGCCCAGCGCCAGCAGCAGCCAGCCGGCCATCATGGCGAGGCCGCCCAGCGGCGCCAGCGCGCCGACCGCCGCGGGAGCGCCGAATGTCGTCGCGTAGATGCTGCCGCTGAAGCCGACGATGCCGGCCAGCAGAACCCATCCCGACCACGTTATCAGGCGGGAACCGGGGTAGCGGTCCGCCAGGATGCCGGCCACGACGATCCCCAGCCCGTGGTAGAACTGGTAGTCGACGGCAACTTGGTAGGCGCTCCACCGCGCCGCATCGACGACGCCCTGCACGCTGTGGGTGCCGTAGGCTCCAAGGGCCGTGGCCGCGAACAGGAGCAGGCATCCGGTCGCAATCAAGGTCGGTCGTTCGGGGTGAATCATTCAGCTTGAACGGGGCAACTTGCTCACACGCGATTGTAGTTGCATTAGAGCACGTTTCCGAATACCGGAAATTCTGGTCACTATTGCCCTCCGCAATATTGGTCCTACCAATTAAATCCACCTACCATAGACTACCGGTTAGCTTTTATGCCACAATGCGGCCCGCAAAATCGGGTAAGGCCATTGTTGTGGCCAGTTCCAACATTGTGTCGAGTTTTCGGGAGAGAAATCAGATGTTCCTTGCACGTACTTTCGCTGCGCTGGTAGTCAGCGCAACCGCGCTGGCCTATACGCCTGTGAGCCTTTCGCAGGATGACGGGTCAGAGCAGTCGGCCATAGAAGAAGTTGTTGTCACCGGTATACGGTCATCTCTTGCAAGCGCTCTTGAGGAAAAGCGCGCTGCGGACAACCTGATCGAAGTCATTCAGGCGGAGGATATAGGCAAGCTGCCCGATCAAAACCTGGCGGAGGTTCTCGAGAATGTCACGGGCATCCAGATTACTCGAACGGCCGGTGTCGGTACCGGCGTTCAAATCCGCGGTACCAACGCAAACCGTACCGAAATCAATGGCGTGTCTACCGTGGACTCCGGCGCCGGTCGTACCGGCATCGACTTTGAAGATGTTTCCGCGGCCATAATCTCTGCTGTTGAAGTGACCAAGGCGCCTGAAGCGAAAACCATCGAAGGGTCTGTGGGCGGCACGATCAACCTGAGAACGATTCGTCCTCTCCAGTTGGGCGAACGTATCGCGGCTATCCGGGCACAAGGGGAAAACAGCAGTCTTTCCACCGACAGTACATTTGCACCCAGGATATCGGGTACCTGGGGCGATAACTGGACCACTGACGGCGGTGATTTCGGAATCGTAGTCAGCGGAAGTCTTACCGAGCAGGATGTCACTGCCTTCCGTCCTCGTACCGACCGCGATAACAGCGTGGCTTCGGGCAGCGGTGCCGCAAGTGCCCAATCGTTCAACTTTCTGCCGATTCAGTTCCTTAACCAGGATTATGACAATTTCGAGTATGAAACCAAGAACTTCGCCGGTTCGTTCGAGTGGGCGCCGAATGATGATGTGACCCTGTTCTTCGATGCGGTCATCAACGATCAAGAGCGCAGGCAAGAGAGCTCGAGAGTGCAGGGGTCGGGCGTGAGCAGCCTCAGAAACGCTTCAATTCCCGATGCGTTCGAGACGATCGATTTCGGCGCGATCGATGGCCGGACTGGCTCGCAGAGTCTCGGCTCCATCGAAGCGGCACTCCGGGGTGTAATTGGCGTTGATCTGGCAGTTGACGATGACGATCCCAATCTGCGGTTCTCATCGGACACAAACTCGCGCCTGACAGAGAGCGAAATATTCAGATTGGGCGCCGACTGGCAAAGGGACAGGTGGTCCGGGAGAGCTGAAGTATCAACCTCGAATTCGGATACGACTACCCCCAGCTTCAACACTACTCTGAACTTCATCAACCCGAACGTGCCTCTGGACCCGGGCGGCGCTAACGATAACAGCACGCCCTTTCGGTACGATCTGACCGGCGGCGCGCTGTCATGGGGCGTCGCATTCGGTGAACCGGGCGCGCCGACGATTGCGCAATTGCTCGATCCCGCGAATGTCGTGCTGCGTGATACCAACATCAGTCAAGACATGGCCGAAAGCGGTGAAGACGCAATGGTTCTTGACTTCAGCTACGATCTGGACTGGTCGGGCTTTACGACGGTTGATTTCGGTTATCGCAATAGTACGGCGTCAAACTTCAACAATGACATCCGTACAAACCGCGGCTTGAGGAGAATGGCGGATTCTCCACGGGGCAATCTGTTCGCGCAACTCCTCACGCCAGGCCCCGATAACTTCAATGAGGCTGATGGCAGAGCGCTGTTTATCGGGAACTTTCTTCTTATCAACCCGGAACTCGTGGCCTCCGACCCGGCTGGCGTGCTGACCACGCTGAATGCCGCAATTTCCGCCCACGGAGGTTCCAGATCAATCAACGAGCCGACGTCGTCTGTCGCCGCGTTTTTCGAGATCGAAGAAGCGACCGACGCCCTCTACGTGCAAGCGAATTTTGAGAGCGGTATGTTTCGCGGAAATCTTGGTCTGCGCTACATAGATACCGACGTCAGTTCGACCGGCAATTCGGTAACCAATGGTGTGGCGACGCCGACGACATCGAGCGGCAGTTATGACTTCCTGTTGCCGAGGTTCAACTTGGCTGCAAACGTAAGCGAGAATGTTGTTGTTCGGGCAGGCTGGGGCAAGGATATCCGACGCCCTAATTTCAACAGTCTGTCAACCTCAACTACGTTCAGCACGAGCCCCAACCCTCCTGTTTCGATTGGCAACCCCGGTTTGGAGCCTGAAGAGGTGAGCTCGTTCGATCTCTCTGCCGAATGGTATTTCGCACCGTCGAGCGTTGTGAGCATTGGCTATTTCAACAAGGAGCGTACCGGCCTGTTCGTTCGTACCCAGGACAACCCATTTGAGGATCCGGTCACTGGATACCGCGACATTACCGCTCCCTGTGAACAAGGCGGTATTTTCAACCCCATTGCAGACGTCAATGTTTTCGGCGATGCCGGCGGCGTAGGGGTTTGCGTTCCGGCCGCGACGACCGTCAATGGCGCTGGAGAAACCACGCAAAAAGGTGTTGAAATTGCCTTTCAGTACGATCTCGCTCAGTTCGAGGATGACCTGGGTTGGGCATCCGGGTTCGGATTTATCGCAAATCTCACCAGGCAGGATTTCACCGGTGGCGATACGTTCCTCGATCCGACAAGTCGTGCCCGTGCCGCGTTTGCCCTGACGTCGGCAGGCGCTACCGATGTGACTCTGCGGGGGCAATTGATCGACCTGTCCGGAACCGCCTACAACATAACGACGTACTACGAGAAATACGGTATTTCAGCCAGAATGCGCTACACATGGCGCGAGGCATACCGTTCAACCGATTTTGGCAGTACGTCCAGCTTCCCCTGGGGCTTCCCCGTTGTTCAGGAGGACAGAGGACAGCTCAATGCAAGCATCAGCTATGACGTGAACGATAGTCTGAATATTGGAGTTGAAGCCGTTAACCTCACCGAATCTGATGTCAGACAATCTTGCGTCAACGGAGGCGCTCTCGTGTGTTTCCAGGGCCTGACAGATCGCCGCATCACCATAGGCGCCAGCTATCGGCTGTAGGACGCTTGCCGCCGACAGACAAGGACTACTCGGAGCGGGAATTGGCCGGTCTCGTCTCTGCAGTGTATGGCGCAGCGGAAATCGCCGGCAGTCCGATGGCCATGGTCAATGATCTTGGCCCAATGTCGGTGATATCGGATTTTGGCGCTAACGCCGGCCTGGTCGTGGGTCCGGAGCTTTCCGGCTGGCGCTCCCTTGGGCCGGGTTCCCTGTCTGCCAGCGTGGCCGTGGACGATCGCACCGTTGGCGAGGCGGCCCCCGAACCGATCGAACGAGATGCGTTGCGGGCGTTGAGATTCCTGATCGGCCTCAGCGCCAGCCGAGGCATCGAGCTGCCCGAAGGCACCCTGATCTCGACGGGCGCTCTCACTGGCGTTCACGACGTGCGGGTGGGCTCGACCGCACACGTGGACTTCGGATCAGTCGGCTCGTTCGAAGTGAAGTTTGAGCCGGTAGCATCGAAGCAATAGTGCTCGATCAGGTCATACCGACTGATCGTACCAATATATCAAACAAATTGATAAAAAGTGGTTGACACTAAATGCTGACTAGTGGCACTGTTGACGATGGACATAACTCGAAATACAGCAAAGATCCATCAAATTGGACCTACCGATTTGTTGTGCGCAACACGCAAGGGGATCCGACATGCACACCACTAACGCCTCTACCTCACGCCGATCGTCCTGGCTGCTTGCGCTAAGCGTGCCGATACTGCTGCCCGCGACCGCCGCCCTTGCGCAAGACGAAGCCGCCGATGAGGAAGGCGTCCTTGAAGAGGTCGTAGTGACAGGCATGCGGCGAACGATCCAGGACTCGATCCAGCTCAAGCGGGATTCGATCGAGATCGTCGACGGGCTGAATGCCGACGAGATCGGCGCGCTGCCGGCCCTGTCGATCGGTGAGGCCCTGGAGACCGTCACAGGCGCGGCGACGCATCGCGAGAACGGCGGCGCGACCGAGGTCGCCATCCGTGGGCTGGGGCCTTACCTCGGCACCACCACCGTCAATGTCAGGGAGTCGACCAACGGGAGCGGCAACCGCGCGGTCAACTTCAGCATCTTCCCTTCGGAATTGTTCAATTCCATTGCCATTCACAAGACACAGTCCGCCAGCTACATCGAAGGCGCTGTCAGTGGTCAGGTTCAGCTGACGACCAGGCGGCCGATCGAATACGGCGAGCAGCGCGTGCAGTTCGGCGTCAAGGGCTCGGCGCATCCTGACGATGCCAATATCGCCGGCCAGGGCAATGGTCACCGCACGACTTTCAGTTATATCAATTCATGGGAATCCGAGGGGTTGGGCAATTTCGGCGTATCCTTCGGCGGCCAGGTCCGCGACGACTCGAACCCCGAGGCGGAAGCGACTCACTCCACAGGAGGCGGACGGCTTGAAATTTGCGGCTTGGAGTCATTCGACTCCATGGCACAGCCGCTCGATACAAGCAGTCGATGTGAGAACAACGCAGGCGGAAGCGGCGGCGACTCTGCCTGGAGCAATGACCGACTTCAAGACCTCATCGATTCCAACCCCGAGTACAATAGCGTCGCGGATATTCCGTTTGCCTACATACCTCGCAGTCGCCAGTTCCGCCGTAATACGACGGACGATGACCGTCAGGCCTTTTTCGGAGCGATTCAATGGCAGCCCAGTGACAGCCTGGAATTCATGGTGGATTTCCAGCAGTCCGAGCGGAACCAAAAGGAGCTTCGCCAGGATCTTCTGTTTGGAAATACCCAGAATAGCGTGCGGGACGTCGTTTCGAACCCGCGTACCGGGATTCTGCAAAGTTTCGTCGTAGATACCGGTATCCGATCCAAGTCAACGGACTTTGTGCGCTTCGAAGAGTATGAAGGCGCCGGCCTGAACGTTGCCTGGCAAGCCACGGATAACCTGGAAGTTTCATTCGATGCGGCGTTTGCGGACACCAGGCGTGTTGAGACGGATATTGAGGCTACGCTGGGTGTGGACGAGGTTTTGAGAACGCATCCTGACGACGTTCAGAATAGAGAAGACTTCTGGATCAGATTCGACGTGGATGTGCCGGGCACGGATGGGCTGGCATTGCCAACGGTTCTTAGCACGGACGGCAGCAGTTCGCGCGATCCTGCTTCGCTCCTGGATTTCGACATTAACGATCCCCGCTACTATACGGGTAAGGATCGCGCGCAGGTTCGAGGCAGGCAGCAGATTCGCGAGCACACGATCGATGCCCTGAGACTGGATTTGTCCTGGGACACTGACCTGGGTTTTGTCAACAATCTCCAGGGCGGCGTGCGCCTTTCCAGTCTTGAGTATCGCACTTTCGGTGGTAATCGCGACCGTGCGGGCATTAATCGATTTGACGATGAGGATCTTGACGGCGTCGCCAACGGGAGCAACAACACGCCTGAAGCCCGCGCTGTCATCTTCAATGCCGCCAACAACTGCGGTCATTCCAGTTTCCCCGAGCCTGATTTCCTTTCGGAGTCCAGAGGCGGTCACGATCTCATTACGTTCGCACACGGCATTGGCACCGGCACCGGATGGGCGACATTCGATCATGGCTGTTTGCTCGATGAACTGCTCGCGAACTACGGTGGCAGGTCCGCAATTCAACTCCAGAATGGAATCGAAACCAACAGTATCGACCTGACCGAAGATGTAACGGCTTTCTACCTGCAGGCGAATTACGATTCCCTGATGTCCGGCAGGCCGGTTCGAGGCAATTTTGGCGTGCGTGTCGTGCAAACGGACGTCGAATCGATCGGATACCGTACCCCGCTGACCGTCACACAGGAAGACGGCTTGTATTATGTCGAGGAGGCATCGGGCGCTGACTACGAAAGGGTGTTGCAAACCAACAGCTATACTGAAGTCTTGCCCAGCCTGACCTTCATCATGGACCTCAATGATGACTGGGTCTTCCGGGCCGGAGCATTCAGGGGCATTTCGCGTCCGGATCCCCACTCCTACGGCAATAACCGCAACATCAGTAGCAACGACTCCGATGATCCGGAGTCCGGCTACGCCAGCCTGGAAGAAGCAGTATATGGCATCAGTTCACCGGGCAATCCGAAATTGCAGGCCTTGCCATCCTGGAATGTCGACGTGGGTGTGGAATGGTATGCCAACGAAGATACGCTGCTGGCAGCCGGTGTCTACTGGAAACGCTTTCAGGGTGCTTTCGAAAACGCCTACCAGCCGGAAGACTTCCTGATTGACGGAAATGTAGTCACCGGCTCTGTGAGAACCACGCAAGTTTCCGATGACGAGAGCAACCTCAGTGGAATTGAAGTCACCGCGACGCACTCATTCGACTACCTGCCCGGATTCCTGGGCGGCTTCGGCGGGAAGTTCAGCTACAACTATGCGGATTCCGATTTTGAATTTGAAGATGGACACGGCGGCGACGGCATTGCCTACGATGCTGACGGCAATCCAACTCCACTCCTGGGCATATTGCCGCCGGCCGGGTTGTGGGGGCTGTCGCGTAATACCAGCGCAACGCAGATTTACTGGCAGAACGATCGCTTCAACGTGCAGGCGATTTACAAGGCACGTTCCCAGTACTTCCAGGGCTACGGTCGCGATACCGGCGCACGCATTCGATACGTGGACGACTACAATACGCTTGACCTTCGAGTGCGCTTCGACCTTACCGACAATATTGAACTATCGCTGGAAGGAATCAACTTGCTTAGCGAGCCGCGTATAGATTTCCGCGCGTTGGAGGGTCAGGTTGCCCAAACCCTGGAATACGGACCACGCGTATTTGCCGGAGCCAGAGCGAGATTTTAATATCGAACTACAACGACATTTTCAGGAAACGTTCCATGGCGAGTAAGCGACTCTATCATTCGGTGGCCGAACAGATCGTCACCATGATCGATGACGGCATATTCCCGCCCAACAGCCGATTGCCGGGCGAGCGGGAGCTTGCCGAGCAACTCAGCGTCAGCCGCGTGACGGTGCGGGAGGCCGAGATCTTCCTGCAGGCGCAGGGCATCATCCAGGTGAAGACGGGATCCGGCGCCTATGTGCTGGACCCGTCGAAGCACAACGGCAGCCTGCCGAACGTCAGCGCCTTCGAGTTGACCGAGGCCCGTACGCTGTTCGAGTCGGAGGCTGCGGCGCTGGCGGCCCGGGACATCAGTGACGAGACGCTGAGGGTTCTTGAGGAACACCTTCGGAAGATGCGTGGCAGCGACCGCGAAGCCGAACTGGCGGACCGGGAATTCCATCGGACCATCGCGTCGGCTTCCGGCAACGCCGCGGTTCTTTTCGTCGTGGAGATGCTGTGGCGGATACGCATGGAGTCGAAGCCGGTGCGTAAGGTCTACGACTCGGTGTGTCATGACGACGCCGACGCGCGCGAGGCCGAGCACCGGGAAATCCTCGACGCACTGCGCGCGCGGGACCCGGCAGCGGCCCGGATCGCCATGCGCGAGCACTTTCGCCGCCTGATCGAGTCGATGCTGGACGTCACCGAAGAGCAGGCACTGGAAGAGCTTCGCCGCAAGGCGACCGAGAGCCGCGAACGATTTCTCACCAGTTTTCAGCTCTGACTTCGGGCTCAAGAGCTACCTGCACCACGCTGCCCTTGACAAGGGAAGGGGATTTGATGATTCGAATCACTCTGGTCATGCTGACCTTCTTGCTGAGCCAGACAGGGCTCACCGAGACGTTGCTTGTCCATTCCCAGGACGAATTCGAGGACGCCGTCGACGAGCTTGAGCCCGGCGACACGATCATGCTGGCCAACGGCGAATGGCGTGATTTCGAAATCCTCTTCACAGGGTTCGGCACGCCCGACCAACCAATCACACTGACGGCCGAAACGAAAGGCGAAGTCTTCATCACCGGACAGTCCAACCTGCGCATGGCCGGAGAATATCTGATCGTATCCGGACTGGTCTTCAGGGACGGTTACACACCCACCAACACTGTGATCTCCTTCCGGCGCACCCGCGGCGACTACGCGTATCACTCGCGCGTGACCGAAACGGTGATCGACCGATTCAACAACCCGGAACGCTACGAGACCGACTTCTGGGTGATGATGTACGGCCAACACAACCGCTTCGATCACAATCACCTTGAGGGCAAGAGCAACGCCGGCGTCACCATGGCCGTGCGCCTGGACAGCGAGGAGAGCCGGGAGAACCATCACCGAATCGACCACAACTACTTCGGTCCCCGGCCGGTACTCGGCTCCAACGGCGGCGAAACCCTGCGGATCGGAACCAGCCAGTACTCACTGACCGACTCCCTGACCGTCGTGGAAAACAATTTCTTCGACCGGTGCGACGGCGAGGTCGAAATCATTTCGAACAAGTCCGGCGGCAACGTATTCCGGGGCAACCTTTTCCTTGAGTCGCGCGGCACGCTGACGCTGCGGCACGGCAACGGCAACGTCGTGGAAAACAACGTGTTCCTGGGTAACGGCGTGGATCACACCGGAGGCATCCGTGTCATCAACGCCGACCAGGTGGTGCGCAACAACTACCTGCACGGGCTGACCGGTCATCGCTTCGGCGGCGCGCTGGTGGTCATGAACGGCGTCCCGAATTCGCCCATCAACCGCTACCACCAGGTCGACAACGCCGTGATCGAGAACAACTCGATCATCGCCAGCGACCACATCGAACTTGCCGCCGGCAGCGACGCGGAACGCTCCGCGACTCCCATCAACAGCGTGTTCGGATCGAACCTGATCTACAACCAAGACGGGCGCAACGTCATTGCCGTGCACGACGATGTCGGGGGCATCGATTTCCGGCGCAACGTGCTCAACAACGTCGACAACCCGGCGCTGGAAGCAGGATTCATCAACACGGCGCTGGAACTGATGCCTGCCGGCAACGGACTCCTGTTTCCGGTGGACGATCGGCATGCCGAAATGGGCGCAACCAGGAATCTACAGGTCCTTGACGGATCCGATACCGGCGTATCGTGGTACCCGAAGCCCGGTCCGGCGAACCGGTTCGATGCGGGCAGGACGATCACGATCACCCCCGGCCAGGATTCGCTGTTCGAAGCGGCCAGCGATGCCGGCGCCGGCGACGTCATCGCTCTTGAACCCGGCGAGTATCTCGAGACCAAAACCATCGTTCTCGACCGACCGCTGACGTTTCGGGCCGCTCCCGGGACGGCGACGATCGAATTCGAGCGCACTGCGCTGTTCGAGCTCGCCAACGGCGGCAGCCTGAAACTGAGCGGCCTGATGATGTCGGGGCGCGCCGCGCCCGACGTGGCCGGCAACTCGGCCATTCGAACGAGCCGGTACTCGATGCTGAACAACTACGCGCTGGTGGTGGAGGACTCGACGGTCCAGGATCTCAACACCAACCATTCGTTCAATTTTTTTTCCGTCGCCAGGCATACCTTTGCCGACAGGATCGATATCGCCGATTCCACCTTTCGAAACATCACCGGACACGTCCTTGCCCTCAACCGGGAGACGGACGACCTGGGCATCTATAACGGCGAGTACATTTCGATCACCGGGACATCGTTCGAGAACATAGAGGGGGCCGTCGCCGACATATATCGGGGCGGGACCGACGAAAGCACGTTCGGGCCTCACTTTGAGCTGAGGTCGTCCTCGCTGGATTCCGTTGGTAACGGGTCCCGTAACAAGTCGACCGCCTCCATTCGGCTGTTGGGCGTACAGGCGACCGACATCTTCGACAACGTCTTTGCCGACAGCCGGCCGGTCCGCGTGGTGCACACGGTGGGCGAACCCGTAACCCGGCTGGGACGCAATCGGTTCGAGGCGACGCCGGAACCGCTCATCGACGAGTCGGGCGGGCGATGATGCCGCGATTGTTTCCCGCTCTGTTGCTGGCGCTGTTCACGTCGTGCTGGACCGCGGCGGCCACGGCCCAGCACCCCCGGCTGTTGCTCACGCCAGGCGACGCCCGGATGATCGCGGAAACCCTGGACGAGTCGCCGGGGTACGCTCGGGTACTGCGCACGAAACAGGCCGAGATCGACCGGTACTTCCAATCGGCTCCGGACGTACCGATACCCGTTGACCCCGGCGGCGGCTACACGCACGAGCAGCACAAGAAGAACGGGATAGCGATCAACGACGCGGGCGTCCTTTACCAGTTGACGGGTGAGCGCGTTTACGCGGACCGGGCGCGGCAGCTCCTTCTGGCCTATGCCGAGATGTACCCGGGTCTGGGCGAGCACCCCGTGCAGGCGTCGCGGACTCCCGGCCGATTGTTCTGGCAGAACCTCAACGAATCAGTCTGGCTGGTCTACGCGATCCAGGGTTATGACGCGATCCATGACGCATTGACCGACGAGGACAGAGCGCAGATCGAATCCAGCCTGCTGCGCCCGATGGCGGATTTCCTGTCGGTCGGATCGCCGCAAACGTTCGACAGGATCCACAACCACGGCACCTGGGCCGTCGCTGCGGTCGGGATGACCGGGTACGTGCTCGATGACGCGACCTATGTGGAACGGGCGCTGCATGGACTCGAGGGCGACGGCAGCGGCGGCTTCATCAGACAACTCGATGAACTGTTCTCGCCCGACGGCTACTACACGGAAGGGCCTTACTACCAGCGATACGCGCTGATGCCCTTCGTCGTGTTCGCGCGCAGCATCGAGGCCAACGATCCGGATCTTGCGATATTCGATTACCGCGACGGTATTCTTCTCAAGGCGATCTATGCGTGTATCGATCTGTCCTACGCCGGGCTGTTCTTCCCGCTGAACGACGCCCTCAAGGAGAAGGGACTCGGCACCGTCGAATTGCGCTATGGCCTGTCCATTGCCTACGGGCTGACTGGCGACCCCGCCCTGGTCTCGATTGCGGACCTGCAGGACTCGTACGTCCTTACCGGCGACGGTTTCCGCCTTGCCCTTGCGCGCGACCGTGGCGAGGCCGAACCCTACAGCTATCGCTCGGTATTTCTCCGCGACGGACCGCAGGGCGAACAGGGCGCGTTGGCGGTGCTTCGCAGCGGCGGCGCGGCAGACTCCCAGGCGCTGGTGCTCAAGGCTACAGCCCAGGGCATGAGCCACGGCCACTTCGACAAGCTGGGCCTGCTGTTCTACGACAACGGCTACGAAATCCTCACCGACTACGGCGCGGCGCGTTTCCTGAACGTCGAGCAGAAGGAAGGCGGCCGCTATCTGCCGGAAAATACCACCTGGGCCAAGCAAACGGTGGCCCATAACACGCTGGTGGTCGACGAAGGCAGTCACTTCGAAGGCAGGCTGTCCATCGCCGAACGCCTCCACCCCAGACCTCTCGTGTTCGCGAGCAACGACCACATCCAGATTACGGCCGCCGAAATGCGGGGCGCCTATGAAGATGTCTCGTTCAATCGCACGACGGCATTGCTGCACGGCGTCACCGGGAACCATTCGATCGTGGTGGATGTGCTCAATGCGGCCGGGTCGGACCAACACCAATACGACTTGCCGGTGCACTTCAATGGACAGATCGTAGACGTCAGTCACCCAGTCGAGAGCTACACAGCAAACTTGCGCCCGGTCGGCGACGCAAACGGCTATCAGCACCTGTGGCTGCGTGCCCGGGCCCGTGTCGCGGCCGGCGAACACTTCTACGTGACCTGGCTCACGGACAACCGGTTCTACACCTACACCATGCTCGCCCTCGGCGACATGGAAGTGCTGTTCACCGAACTCGGCGCCAACGATCCCGATTTCAACCTTCGCCGGGAACAGGCGATGATCTTCCGCGTCCGGGAAGCGGACGACCACTCCTTCATTTCCGTCCTGGAGCCCCACGGGGAATACGACGGCACGGAAGAATTTACCGTGGACAGCCGGGGAACGATTACGGAAATCCGGCACCGGCGCGCCGGACAGGCCGACGCATTGAGCATGCGGTCCGCAAGCGGCGCTGACCGTACATTGACGTTCTCCTACGACCCCGACAGCGACGCCGCTCATTCGATGGACGTCGGAGACAACACCTATAGCTGGAATGGCTATTTCGGGTTGTTCGCCGAATAGCAGGGACGCGAAGGGCAGGAGTAAGGAAAACATGTTCCGAGGTTACTTGAGATGGGTCGTGGTCACCCTCGTGGCCATCGCCACGGTGATCAACTATGTCGACCGCAACGCGCTGGCCATCATGTGGGTGGAGATCGGTCCGGAACTGGGCATGGACGAATTCGACTACGCCCGGCTGGTCATGGTGTTCATGGTCGGCTACGCCATCGGGCAGGCCCTGTTCGGCAAGATCTTCGACATGATCGGCACGCGGCTCGGATTCGTGCTCGCGATCGTCATCTGGTCCGTATCCATCATGCTGCACGCCGTCACCCGCAGCTTCGCCTCGCTGGCGGCGATGCGCTTCACCCTGGCCTTCGGCGAAGCCGGCAACTGGCCCGGCGCGACCAAGAGCAACGCCGAGTGGTTCCCCATCCGGGAACGCGCGCTCGCCCAGGGCATATTCAATTCCGGCGCGTCGCTCGGGGCCGTCATTTCCGCGCCCGCCATCGCGCTTCTGTACCTGCAGTTCGGCTGGAAAGCCACTTTCGTCGTCATCGGCCTGTTCGGGTTCGTGTGGCTCGTGCCCTGGCTGCTCATCTTCAAGGCCCCGCCGGATCGTCACCCGTGGCTTTCCGCGGAAGAGCGCGAGTACATCCTCACGGGCCAGCGGGACGAAAGCGCGTCCGCCGACGAGGAACAGGCCGCGCCCGGCTGGTTCGAAATGCTGCGCTACCGCCAGAGCTGGTCGGTGGTCGTATCGCGGTTCTTCCTGGATCCCGTGTGGTGGCTGTTCGTCAGTTGGCTGCCGATCTACCTCGCCGCGACGTTTGGTTTCGACATCGCGCAGATCGGGTTTTCCGCCTGGGTTCCCTATGTCGGCGCCGTGGCGGGTGCGCTGTTCGGCGGCTGGCTGGCCCGTTTTCTGCTGGAACGCGGCCGAACGGTCGATTACGCACGCAAGCTGACGATCACGCTGGGCGGGGCCATCATGCTTCCGGCGCTGCTATTGACGGCGGCGGCATCCACGCCGTTGTCGGCCATACTCCTTATCGCGGTCATCCTGTTCGGGTTTCAGACGGCGATCGGGAACATCCAGACGCTGCCCAGCGACTTCTTTTCCGGCAAGTCGGTCGGTTCGCTCGCCGGCGTCGGCGGCGCCGCAGCAGTGGCCGGCGTGCTGATCACCACCGAACTCATCCCGAGGATAGTCGAGGCATCGGGTTCGTTCGCGCCCGCTTTCATTTGGGGCGCGGCGCTGGTGCCGCTTGCGATCGTATCGGTGTGGGTTTTCGGCGGCCGGATTCGACCGGTGACCACGGAAAACTGAGTCAGGGATGTCTTTTCGGGATTTGATATGAGTATCGAAAACAAGGTCGCGATCATCGCAGGAGGCTCGCGGGACATCGGCAGGGCCGTTTCGGAAACGCTGGCCGGTATGGGTGCGAAGGTTGCGTTTACGTGGTGCAACAGTTCCGAAGATGGCAAGGCCACGGCCGCGGCCATTGAAGCGGCCGGCCGGCGGGCGATTGCAGTTCGCTGCGACATGACAAGGGCAACGGACGTCGAAAGCCTTGTCCGGGAAACGCGCGAGGCATTCGGCGATTCGATCGACATCCTCGTCAACGTCACCGGCGGGCTGGTCGCCCGCAAGACGCTTGCCGAAATGGACGAGGCTTTCTTCGAGGGAGTGATGAAACTCAACCTGACCAGCGCATTCCTGACCTGCAAGTTCGTGGCGCCTTACATGGGCGAAGGCGGTTCCATCGTCAATCTCGCTTCGCAGGCGGGACGCGATGGCGGCGGCCCCGGGGCCATGGCCTATGCGACGTCGAAGGGCGCGGTGATGACGATGACGCGCGCACTGGCCAAGGAGTTGGGCCCCTCCGGCATTCGAGTCAATTGCGTCTGTCCGGGGATGATCGATACCACCTTTCACGATACCTTCACCAGGGATGCCGTCAGGTCCAACGTCGCCGCGTCCACGCCCCTGCGCCGCGAAGGACGCTCCCGGGAGGTGGCCGACCTGGTCGCCTACCTGGCTTCCCCGCAGTCGAGCTTCGTCACCGGGGCAAGCGTGGACATCAACGGCGGACTGTGGTTTTCCTGACGGAAAGAATCCAGTGACGAAAGTTCCAGCGCAAGGGGCAGACGACCGCCTGGCCGAAGACGGCCGACCGATCGGCGGTACGCTCCATCCGATGGGCCATGCTTCCCGGCTGTCTGCCTTGCTCGAACAGACACCGGTTGTGCCCGTGGTGGTCATTGACGACGCGTCCGACGCGGTACCGGTGGCCCGTGCCCTCGTCGCGGGCGGGCTGCCCATCGTGGAGATCACCCTGCGCACGGCCGCGGCGATCGAGGCCATCGGCGCCGTCGCCGCCGACGTTCCGGACGCCCATGTGGGCGCCGGCACCGTACTGAGCGAACAACAGGCCCGAACCGCAGTAGCGGCCGGCGCCAGGTTCATCGTGTCGCCCGGACTGGACGAAGGCGTCGTCTCCGCCGCCGGCGAACTGTCGGCACCCATCATGCCCGGCGTGACCACGCCGAGCGAAGTGCAGCGAGCCTGGAACCTCGGGCTGCGGGTGTTGAAGTACTTCCCGGCGAGCCTGGCCGGCGGCATACCGATGCTCAAGGCACTTGGCGCGGTATTTCGCGATGTGAAATTCATACCCACGGGGGGGATTTCGGCGAAGAATTTGCGAGACTATCTTGAGGTACCGTCGGTGACCGCCTGCGGCGGAAGTTGGCTCACGCCGTCGAGCGCCATTGCGGAAGGCCAATTCGGCGAGATCACCCGGCTGGCGGCCGAAGCCAATGCCATCGCCATCGAAGCAAAGGGGTAAGACTTGGCCAATTTCCCAACACTCGGAAAACACGATCAACGCGTCAACGCCCATTGCAGGACGAAGGGATAGACCGTGGCCGAATTCGTAACCTTCGGCGAGATCATGCTGCGTCTCAAGGCGCCCGGGCACGAACGCCTGTTCCAGTCGCCGACACTCGAGGCCACGTTCGGGGGCGGCGAGGCCAACGTCGCGGTCGCCCTGGCCAATTTCGGATTGAATGCCGCCTTCGTCACTGCGTTGCCGGACAACGACGTGGGCACTTCGGCCATCTGCGAACTGAGGGGCCTCGGCGTCGAGACGGCACACATCAACCGGTCCGGCGATCGCGTCGGCATCTACTTTCTTGAAGTCGGCGCGAACCAGCGGCCGTCGAAGGTCGTTTACGACCGGGCCGGCTCATCCATCGGTACCGCGCAACCCGGCGACTTCGACTGGCAGGCGATTTTTGGCGGCGCAAAATGGTTCCACATCACGGGCATCACGCCGGCGCTCAGCGCGTCGGCGGCCGAACTGAGCCTTGAGGCCGTCACCGCGGCCCGGCGCTCTGGGGTCACCGTATCCTGCGACTTCAACTTCCGCGGCAAGCTGTGGAAGTACGGCAAGTCGGCGCCGGAAGTGATGACGGAACTGGTCAGGCACGTCGACGTCGGCATCGCCAACGAAGAGGATTGCCAGAAATCTCTGGGAGTGTCCGCCGGTGTCGATGTCAAGGCGGGCAAGCTCGACCCGGCCCGTTACGAGGCCCTCAGCGCGAAGGTGCTGGCGGAGTATCCCGACATGGACATGATCGCCATCACGCTGCGCGAGTCCCTCAGTGCCGACCGTAACGGCTGGTCGGCGTGTCTGCGCGACTCGCAGGGATTCAGGCTGTCGCGGCGCTACGAGATCACGGACATAGTCGACCGCGTCGGCGGCGGCGACAGCTTCGCTTCCGGGCTGATCTACGGTCTGAACGCCTGGGATGACCGGCAGCAAGCCCTGGAATTCGCGGTCGCCGCAAGCTGTCTCAAGCACTCGATCTCTGGCGATTTCAATCGCGTAACCGTTCCCGAAGTGGTTCGCCTCATGGGGGGCGACGCGTCAGGACGCGTGCAGAGATAAACCCTGGATCAGGCTCGATACCGCCAATAAATCGATTACGTTGCCGACGCCGCGTCGGCGTCGGTATGTCAGAGTCTATTCTGCGTGCACCGTGACCGGCAGGCGGTCGAGCCCGTACAGGGTGTTGTTGAGCCGCCGCTCCGGCGCGCCGGAAAGCGAAATGGATGTAATCCTCTTCACCAGCGCAGTCAACAGGATTTCGGCTTCCAACCGCGCCACCATCTGCCCCACGCACATATGGATTCCGTAACCGAAACCCACGTGGCCGACCGCCCGGCGGCGAATGTTGAACCGTTCCGGATCGTCCCACTCCCGGGGGTCCCGGTTGGCGGCCGCCAGAAACAACAGCACTTTCTCGTCGGAAGGGATTCTGACGCCGGCCACGTCGACCTCTCGTGTCGTCGTCCGGAAAAACGTCTGCACCGGTGACATGAACCGGATCACTTCTTCGAACGCCTGTCGCGCCAGCTTGACATCCTTCCTGAGTGCCTGCCATTGATCCGGGTTGGTTGCAAAGCAGTGCATGGCAGCGCCGAGACCGGCAATGGTCGTGTCGAGGCCAGCCGTCAGCAGCGATCGAACCAGTAATCCGGCCTCCTCTTCGCTCACTCGCCCTGCGTCGGCCTCAGCGTAGACCTTCGCGCCGAAGCCGTCCGCGCTCAGCGCTTCGCGACGGCACTGTTCCGTGATCCAACCGATCACTTGCCTGGCATTCGCGAACGATTCTTCGAACAGTTCGTTGCGGGGGCCGAACGCATTGAACGCCATGGCGCCGTAAGGCAGCAGGTTTTCCCGGCCTTCCTCGACCACACCGACGGCATCGGGAAAGACGCTCAACGGGTACGCTTCGGCCAGATCCTTCACGGCATCGAAACGCCCCCGCGCAGCCAGATCGTCGGCCAACCGTTCCGCCCTCCGGGTAAACATCCCGCGAAGCTTCTCCAGGGCAGGACGCGAAAGCACCTTTACCAGCACACCATGGGTGCGCGTGTGCAGGGGCGGATCGGCTTCGAGAATGATGCTTGGCGGGCGCCAGGGTTTCTCTTTCCTGAAGTCGGACAACCCGCCGCCGCGATTCGAACAGAACGTGCGCCAATCCTCAAGCGCGCTCCTTACTTCCCTGTGCCGAGCCATGGCCCAGATGCCGTAGCGGCGCAGCCGCACGACCGGACCTGCATCGCGCAACCGGGGATGGAAGCGATACGGATCGCTCAGAAACTCCGTTGAAAACGGATCCAGATCAAGAACCGGATGGCCGTTACCGGAACCGTCTGAAGGGCAATTCATCCTGCGGGCGGACCCTATTCCTCAAGCATCGGCATCTTCGGCGCTGCCACTTGCCACTGCTGACGCGCGCCGCCTTCACACGGTGCCGTCGTCAACAGGCCGTCAGCGGCAACAAGGCAGCGTTCAACGGCAAGCATCGGGACAATGAAAAAAACGGCAAACAAACGTCGGATCAAGGATTGCATAAGTTTTTCCTCTATGTCTTTCCCTCAATTCTGCTCGCTGTGAAGCCGCGAGACAACCGATGGAAATTTCGGCTGCGGCGCGCGCCTGATTGAATCGGCCGGAGCAGCGGGGGAACGTCAGTCGAACTGGATGTCAATCAGGCTGATGTTGCCCGCGCCTTCGGTGACTCGCACGACAACATGAACATCGGCTTCGCCGGAGACTGGTGTCAGGGCAATCCGTTGCTGCAAGTATTGCCGACGAACGTCCTGGTTGAAACTTGCACTGGCGTCCCCGAGCAACGGTCCGTCGGCGCTGTCGCGACGGATCTCGAATGTCCACGTACTCTCACCGCCGAAGGTGAAATGGCCGACGACGGCGCTTTCGATTTCGGTCAGATCGAAGCGCCCGATGTGCAGCGTGGCCAGCTCGGGACCACTGCCGTTTTCGTCAACCGCCCCAGACGTGCTGAGGAGCCGGATGCCCTCGGCTTCCCACGCGGTAAAGGGTTCGGGCGGGTCCCGGTCTTCCCAGGCATCTCCAAGCAGAATTCGCGCGGGAATGAGCCGGAGCTCGGCGCTTGCCGTAATCGGTGGCGCCAAATCGGTTCCCTGGTCCTCGTAGTCCGCGCGCACTACGTACGCACCCCTCGGTATGGGACCGAGGTACTCATGTTGCTCGATGGTCTGCAGATGCGCATCGAGGTGCAAATCGTCATCGACGGGCAAACCCTCGTCGCGGAACGCGAGGCTGAGTATGAAATTGGCAATCGTGCGTGCGTCCTTCTCTGCGATATGCGTGTGAGGCACCATCGGGACCTCGCCCCAGACGCCAACCCCGCCCTCAAGGGTCTTTTCGGTAAGGTATCGGACAGCATTGTCGCTGTTCAGGTAGCGAACCGCGACATCGCGGTAGGAGGGACCGACCAGCGACGTCTCGACCTGGTGGCAGGCCATGCAGCCGTTTTCTTCAGCGAGCAATTCGCCGCGCGAGGCAACGGTGCCATGGGGCAGCGACGTGGACGAGAACTCCATGGTGACGTCGACAAGTTCGTTGTCGATCGTGCCGTCGGAGAGGCGGCCGTCTTCGGCGTCGATGACCTCTACGCGGTATTCCACCGCACGCGGTTCCAACCAGAAAAACGACCGGTTTCCCGCAACGGCGATTTCCACTTCCGGGGGCGCGTTACCGACGACTATCGGCGCACTCTGCCGGGCGCGGGCGCCGTTCTTGTCGGTGGCCAGGAGAATGAGCTCGTGCTGACCGGTTTCGGGAATCTGCAGAGAGACCGTCTCCCCGTAGCCCGCGACGTTCGCATCCAATCGCCATTCGTAGGTCAGCGCATCGCCGTCCGGATCGCTGCTCGATGCCGCCGTGGCAGTGACATCCAGCGGCGCGGTACCGTGTGACGACGACAGCTCGATTACCGGAACGGGGGGACGGTTGCCGGGACCCACATAACGCAGTCGGGACAATCCGGCTTCGGGATTGCCTGCGAACCAGCCGCGCCCGTACTCAAGAATGTACAGGCTGCCGTCATCGCCGAATGCCAGATCGAGAATGCCCGCGAACTCTTCATCGGGCATGAACGGGGCGATTTGGCGCACACCGCCGTCGGCATCGAAGTCCACGACCTTGATCCAGTCGCGCATGAAATCCGAGATGAACAGGCGCCCCTCGAAATACGCCGGAAACGGCTGGGAATCGCTTTCGGTTTCAGGCTGCCGATAGACGCCTGCCACCAGGGCGTTTCGACCGCCCTGCCCCACTTCCGGAAAGCGTTCCGAGGGCGCATACGGATACCAGATCAATGCCCCATGCGCGGGCGGCAGCATTCGCGCGCCGGTATTGCGCGGGGAATCGTTGACCGGCGCCCCCGGATCGAATAGCTCGCCCGTCGTCCCGCTGGCGAAGTCGTGATCGCCGTATGCCCCGTTGTCACCGATGAACAGCGGCCATCCGAAATTGCCGGGGCCGGTGATCCGGTTGATTTCATCGTAGCCGCGGGAGCCGCGGAGCTCGTCCGACTCGCCGGCATCGGGACCGATGTCGCCGTAGAACAGGTGCCCAGTTTCAGGGTCGATGGCGATCGTGTAGGGATTGCGCAGGCCCATGGCGTAGATTTCCGGCCGGCCATCGGCCGGATCGTCGAACAGGTTGCCGGCCGGTACGGTGTAGCCGCCATCGGGCAGCGGTTCGATTCTCAGGATCTTTCCGCGCAGGTCGTTGGTGTTGCCGGCCGAGCGCAGCGCATCGAAGTGCGTGCGGTCCGCGCGGCGGTCGATGGGGCCGTATCCACGGCTCTGGAACGGAACCGTGTTGTCTCCGGTGGCGATGAAGAGCGCACCGCCCGCGTCGAATTCTATGTTGCCGCCGGTGTGACAGCAAGTCTGGTCGACCGGAAATTCCAGGACGAGGACCTCGGAATCGATGTCGATACCGGTTTCCCCGTAAACGAATCTCGAGACCCTCTGATAGAGCTGGCCTTCCCGAAGCCGGTTGTACATCAGGTAAATCCAGCGATTGGCGTCAAAGTCCGGGTCCGCGGCCACACCGATCAGGCCGAACTCATCGTCCCAGTCAAAGTAAATGTCGATACGCCCGACTTCCTGCGCGCCGCCTTCGGCCGCAACGTGCAGTACGCTGCCCGCCCGCTGGACGATCAACGCCGAACCATCCGGCAACAGGTCGAACGCAACCGGTTCGTCAAGCCCATCGACGAGCCTGTCGCGGACAAACCGGTCGTGCTCGGGCCTCGCCCGCGTATAGTCCCTTGCCCGGCGTTCGCCGACGGCATAGGCGAGGCCGCCCGCCAGATGCTGCCGGAAGAGCGGGTCCGAAAATGCCGCTTCGGTGTGGCCCAGAGCCGTGTAGAACGAGCGGCCCCCATCGTACTCGTGGTACCAGCTCATCGGGTGATAGTCGCCGTGCGCACCGCCTTCGTAACTCTGTTCGTCGATCGTCAACACGTCGGTACGGAATTCGTACAGGTCCCGGAAGTCGTACCACTCGTCAGTGCGGAGAAACGCCTCGGGCAGGCTTGATGTCGAGGGGTGAGTGTTGTCGACCACGCTCAGGCGCGCTTCCTGGATCGCCGGATGCCCCGCGAAAACGCCACCGACCAGATTCCTGTACCAATACCAGTCGCCCTGGTGTTCGGTGTCGGCCGCCGCATGCACGCCGACAAATCCTCCGCCGGACTGGATGTAGCGTTCCATCGAATCCTGTTCGGCATCGTTCAGAATATCGCCCGTCGTCGAGAGGAATACGATGGCGTCGAAGGCCGGAAGATCACGGTCGTTGAAAACTGCGCTGTCTTCGCTCGCCTGGACTCCGAATCCGTACTCGGCGCCCAGCGCCTCGAATGCGCGAATGCCTGCGGGAATGGATTGGTGTCGGAACGAACGCGTTTCCGAAAACACAAGAATGTCGGCGCCGTCGAGATTGGCGTGATCTGCGGGTGCATTTGAGCATCCTGCCAAGCCAGCGACGGCAGCCAACGCCGTGCCGTACCTGCGCCATCTCGCTCGAAGGTTTTGCATGGACTCACTCCATCTCAGCGACACCATCCATTGGAACTGCAATTCTACACAGTCTTGACGGCGTCTCACGTCAAGCGAACGTCCTCGTGAACCAGGCGCACAAGGACTTTGCCCGAATCGTCGCGCACCCCCTGGGACCGGCCCGGATCGATGAGAGCGCACACTAACTGAGCGGTACCTCCCTCACGTGCGCTTCGATGGCTTTGACGGCATTGGCGCCGAGAGGCAAGTTTGCTTTCTCATTCTTCCAGTGCTGATGAAACAGTTCCACGGTTTCCCTTGCCGTCTCCAGTACGAGCCTCCTGGGGACTGCGGCGCGGTTCGCCAAATGCGCCAATTCATCGTAGGAGAATTGATCGAAGCGCTTTGTGCGGCTGAAATTGAGCGCGGCGTTCGCGTCCCCGATGCAAGCGATCGTCGAAACGAAATCGTAGGCGGGCGCCAGTTGTGCGTTTCGCCTGTCCGAGTAGCGCATCGACCAGTTCTTCACATGCATGTCCGCGTTTCCAATGAGCGCGTTGAAGGTCAGCCGGCGGATAAATTCCGCAATGTCCCGATCGTCGCTCTCGGCCGCAATGACCTGCGCGATATTGGCGTAGTTGGCTTTTCCGTACTTGTCCCGGGGGTAGAGGCGAAAGATCTGGGCGAAGTCCTCGATGTGGACCGGACTGCCGTCGTCCAGCCGGTCGAACCTCCGGATGGCGAATGCCCGGCCTGCAAGCGTTTCAACCTCCGGCGGCAGATTCCGGATTGCGGAAACATCGACCAGGTCGATTGGCGGCACATCCATGCCGATCCGGCGGGCAAGCGTCATCATCGAGTATTCGTTCTCCGGGACGCCTTCGTATTCCCGGGAGGGCAATTTTACGATCCACGACCCGCCCACGCCGTGTGCCGGAATGGTCAGTCCCTTTCTGCCCTCGACGAGCGCGGAGAATTTGAGCTGGACACCCGCGAGGGAAAATCGCAGAACTTTCCCGGCACGATCGTCGCCGAAATCATCGTCGGCCTTGTCCTTCGATACAGGCGGCAACTCTTCGCCATCAGTCTGCCTGACCGTGATCGCGCCGGGCAGGTCCGACCCGAGCGCCCAAAGGAGGAAGAACTCGCGCTCGGGATTCACGCCGGCAAGGCCGGCCAGATAGTCGCGCATTCGGCCTTCCGGCAACAGGTTGGAGAAAAACGGCATCACCCTCGGCCAATAGGGCCGAAACTCCGTCATGAGATGACCGAACGAGTCCTTGAAACCAAGGCTCAGAACGGGCCGTTCTTCATTGGCAATGTAATCCTCGTTGAAGGCAAACAACGTCCTGTCGCCCGGCACCCGGGTCAGTGTTCCGATCGGCTCGCCGTAGAGCAGAACCTCCAGGACAGTCACGTCAGCCATGGCGATTCTCGTCCAAGCTGTAGGCCGGGCGAACCCCGGTCGTGTCGGAAGCGTGCGCCCGCGTAATCGACCTGACTGCCGGCAAGTGCTTTCGCGGGACAAGGATCACTTCCAGGTCGAGAGCGCGGGCAATCTCCACGAGACTGGAAAGCCGCAGATCGACGCCGCCCCGCTCGATCCTGGAAATATGGCTCTGCGGCACGCCCGCGCGCTCGCTGAGCACGCGTTGGCTCAGCCCCTTCGCGGTACGGGCCGCCTTCAGTTCCCTGGCCATTTTTTCGGTCGAATACGTCATCGGCACTCCAATACGAACTAGGATATTAGATATATTGAGATAATTTATGCGTAGATATATATTGGAAATGTGAGCCGAAGCCATGAATATATATAAATACAGATCATACTATCCAATATATCTAAAATACTAGATATCTAATGACTGGTGTGTGCGTTAGTTTGGCTGGGGCACTGCGCGCCAATAAACCACGTCTGTCGCAAGCAAGGCGGCTGCGGGCAGTCTATTGATTTCCAGCATCACAAAGGGTCAAGATTCCCCGACTGACCGCCGACAACCGTGAGCGGGAGTGATCGAGATGCGATTCAGATCCCTACATATCAAGGACTTCCGCGGTATTCGGACGCTCATCGTCGACTTTGAGCCGGACCTCACAGTCATTGTCGGCCGCAACGGCGCCGGAAAGACATCAATCCTCGATGCCCTGGGCGAGCTTTCGCGCTTCACTAGAGCCCATCTCAAGAAGGGGCGACGCCGTGGAATGAGTCAACAATTGTCATCTCGGGATGTTCGATCACAAGCATCGGAGTTTCTTCTGAGCTTGAACTTCGATCCGGGGGACGGATGGACAGATTCGGGCGACCGGGACCTGCTGCATTTGACGTGTGGCGTCGATTCCGGAAGCTACGACTGGACTTATCAGCAAAAGCTGATGCAATGGGCTGATCAGGCCAAGGCCGAGCCGCGCTTCATCTACTATCGACAGAATCGAGCATTCCAAAAGGATACTCACTCCAAGTCCCGCCGGCCTGACCGAACGCTTGATCCGGAATATGTGCAGGACCTGTCTCTGGCCGAGGACCTTCAGGCGATCGGCGATCTCGAAGCATGGTGGAACGAGCGTGACGCCCAGGAGGCGCGCGTCGTTCGAGACAGTAATCCGAGATACCGCGATCCGCAACTTGAGGCCATTCGAAAACTTGTCACCCGGATCGATGAATTCACAGGTATCAACTACTCGTCGACAGCGTCGCCCCCCGGGTTGCGCCTGCTGAAAACCGGCGGAACGGCTATTCACGTCAGCGGCCTGTCCGGCGGTGAGCGCTCTTACATCATCCTGCTGGCCGACCTGGCGCGGCGTCTACAGGTATTCGCCCCGAAACAACCGCTGGAAACCATCCCTGCGATCGTGTTGATTGACGAAGTGGAACTCAACCTGCACCCGGCCTGGCAGAGCCAAATTGCGCCTACCCTGACCAGAGTATTCAAGGCGTGCCAATTTATCGTCACCACTCATTCGCCGCAGGTTCTTTCGGGAATCGAGAACAGAAACGTGCGCGTTCTTCGCCAGACAGAATCGGGCCCAACCGAGGCAACGGTTCCACTCAGCACCAGAGGGCGCACTAGCAACTACCTGCTGGAAGGGGTTTTGGGCGCGTCTGAACGCTTTCCGCCAATCGACAAACTGGTGGAAGACTTCAATGACGCAGTAGACCGCAAGGACTCCGTCACTGCGGAGAAAAAATTTGCCAAAATCGAAAAGGAACTCTCGGACGACACGCCGACGCTTCTGGTGCTGCGCAAGCGGCTGAAGAGATTGCGAGGAAACGGATGAGAGGCAGTCATGCGAAGAGCGAGCCGCAAGCACTGACCGACTGGCTGGCCCAGGAAAGTGCGGACTGGCAACCGCAATATCCGTTTCCTGGCGATATTCGACGGCCTGTCGTGGACGCCCTGTCCGAGGCCCAGCGGGGACTTTGCGTATATTGCGGACGCATGTTGGACCTTTCCGCGCCAGGCAAGTCCTACCATATCGAGCACTTCAGACCAATTTCCGCCTACCCCGATCATGAAGTTTCCCTTGCCAATCTCTTCCTGAGCTGCGGACAGGAAACCGAGACAGGCAACCGTTCAGAAACGTGTGGAACGGCCAAGGCAAACTGGTTCGATGAAATCCTGCACGTGGAACCGGACTACCCTGCTTGCACCGACCGCTTTCGATTTTCTCTGACCGGACATGTCAGGGCTGCCGGAAACGACGACGGCGCGGCCCGCACGATGATCGAAAAGCTCAACCTCAATCACCCGGAACTGAAGAGGGAGCGAGAGGAAATCCAATTGGCGATCGATGCCCCGGAAGAAGAGGCACTCGGCTATGCAGATTTCATCGATACTGTGCACGGGACCGTACAAGGCTACGCGCACATGGCGTGCCAACGATTCGGCACGCTGATTCCGTAGTCGCTCAAGTAAGGTTGGCGATCCTGCTCGTCGGCGGCATGGGTGCGAGACAGCGCCGGGAAATCATGGAGCGTCTTGAGAAGATCCCCGACACTGACGAACGCGTTCTGGTTGCGACCGGGCGCTATGTCGGGGAGGGTTTCGACAACGCCCGCCTCGACACGCTCTTTCTGACGATGCCCGTGTCGTGGAAGGGCACGCTGGCGCAGTACGTGGGCCGGCTTCACCGGCTTCATCCGCGCAAACGCGAGGTGCTCGTCCACGACTATCTCGACGATTCCGTGCCGGCCCTGGACCGAATGGGCCGCAGGCGCGTCAAGGGTTACGAAAACCTCGGCTACGCGGTCGAACGGCCCGACTCCGATGCGGTGCAGGAAACCGATTTCCGGTTGAAGCCCCAGTGATTGTCTGCGTCAAAGCGAGTAGGTCAGCGGCTCGTTGAACAATTTGACGACGCAAAGACAGCTACGAGTTGTCCATGGTGGGCCCGGTAGGACTCGAACCTACGACCAAGGGATTATGAGTCCCCTGCTCTAACCAACTGAGCTACGGGCCCGCCGGGGGTGAAGATTACCACCACCTCCAATGCGCGTGTTCGCTTTCCCAAATTGAACTGCTGGCGGTACGATCATCTTCAGGGTAAGGAGGCCATGCGATGACCCAGACCGCGTTTCAGATCATTACGATCCTGGTTTACTCATTCGTTCTCCTTGTCGGACTGAGCGTGCTGATCCTGGCGGTCCTGTTCGTCAAGGACGTATCCCAGACCAAGAACGCCATCCGCAGGAATTTCCCCGTCATCGGCCGGTTCCGCGCGCTGTTCGAGCGCCTCGGCGAGTTCTTCCGCCAGTACTTCTTCGCCATGGACCGCGAGGAACTGCCCTTCAACCGGGCGGAGCGGTCCTGGGTGGACCGCGCCTCCCTGGGGACGGACAACACGATCGCATTCGGCTCCACCCGGGACCTGCGGCCCGTCGGCACGGTCATCTTCGTCAACTGCGCCTATCCCGTGCTGGACCGGGATGTAGCCGGACCCGCCTCGGTCACGCTGGGACCGTACTGCGCCCATCCGTATACCACGTCATCGCTGTTCAATATCTCCGGGATGAGCTACGGCGCCATTTCGCGACCGGCCACGCTGGCGCTCTCCAACGGCGCCCGCATGGCCGGCTGCTGGCTCAACACCGGCGAGGGCGGGCTGTCGCCTCATCACCTTGCGGGAGGAGCCGACATCGTGTTCCAGATGGGGACCGCCAAGTACGGCGTCTGCGAGATTCCCGGGACGCTCTCGGAAGACAGATTGCGGCAGGTAGCCGGCCACGAGCAGGTCAGGATGTTCGAGATCAAGCTCAGCCAGGGCGCAAAACCCGGCAAGGGAGGCATCCTCCCCGGGGTCAAGGTCACCGAAGAGATCGCCGCCATACGCGGAATCCCTGCAGGCCGGGACTCGTTGAGCCCGAATCGCCACCTGGACGTGGACAACGCGGCGGAACTGCTTGACCTGATTGATCGCGTGCGCTCCATCACCGGCAAACCCACCGGATTCAAGTCGGTCATCGGTGCCTACGCGTGGCTGGACGAACTGTTCGACGAAATCCTGAAGCGAGGGATCGAGAGTGCGCCGGACTTCATCGCCGTGGACAGCGGCGACGGCGGCACCGGCGCCGCACCCATGCCGCTGATGGACAACGTCGGACTGCCCATTCGCGAAAGCCTGCCCCTGATGGTCGACCGGCTCGACAGGCACGGCCTTCGCGACCGAATCAAGGTCATAGCCAGCGGCAAGCTCATCACCCCGGCGGAAGCAGCCTGGGCCTACTGCGCCGGAGCCGACTTCGTGGTTTCAGCCCGGGGATTCATGTTCGCCCTGGGCTGCATCCAGGCCCTGCAGTGCAACCGGAACACCTGCCCCACTGGCATCACCACCCACAACAAGCGTCTGCAACGCGGCCTCAACCCGGAAAACAAGGCCATTCGCGTCAACCAATACGCCCGCCAGATGAGCAGGGAAATCCAGATCATCGCCCACTCATGCGGAGTGCGCGAACCGCGCAGATTGCGCCGCTACCACTGCAGGATCGTCACCGAAACGGGCCGCTCCGTTCCCTTGGACGGACTCTACCCGATCGTCATGCCCAACGAGACCCGCACAGCGAAAGGTTGACACCCGCATCGACAACCAAAATAGCTTGAGCGGGCGGGCGCTGTTTGTGCGCGCCCTCGGAAGCGCCACGCGCAGGTTTCGCTAATCCTCCAGCAAGAAGCTGCGAAGCCGGTCGGAACGGGAGGGATGGCGCAGCTTGCGCAGCGCCTTGGCCTCGATCTGCCGGATGCGCTCCCGGGTGACATCGAACTGCTTGCCCACTTCCTCCAGGGTGTGGTCGGTGTTCATGCCGATGCCGAAGCGCATCCGCAGCACCTTGGCCTCCCGCGGCGTCAGCCCCGCCAGCACCGAATGGGTCGTCTCCTTCAGACCCTGGGAGGTCGCCGAGTCCACCGGCGAATGAACCGCGGTATCCTCGATGAAGTCTCCCAGGTGCGAGTCCTCGTCGTCGCCGATGGGCGTCTCCATGGAAATCGGTTCCTTGGCGATCTTGAGCACCTTCCTGACCTTGTCCTCCGGCATCTCCATGCGCTCGGCGAGTTCGTCCGGCGTGGGCTCGCGGCCCATCTCCTGGAGCATCTGCCGGGAGATGCGGTTCAGCTTGTTGATGGTCTCGATCATGTGAACCGGTATGCGGATGGTGCGCGCCTGGTCGGCGATCGAGCGGGTAATGGCCTGGCGGATCCACCAGGTCGCATAGGTCGAGAACTTGTAGCCGCGCCGATACTCGAACTTGTCCACCGCCTTCATGAGGCCGATGTTGCCCTCCTGGATCAGGTCCAGGAACTGCAGCCCCCGGTTGGTGTACTTCTTGGCGATCGAAATCACCAGCCGCAGATTGGCCTCCACCATTTCCTTCTTCGCCCGGCGCGCCTGGGCCTCGCCCATGGAAATCTCGCGATTGATCTCCTTGATCTCCTTGATGGTCAGCAGGCTGCCCTGCTCGACCTTGGACAGGCGTTTCTGACAGCGGACGATCTCGTCCTTGAGCCGCGATAGCTGGGACGAGTGCTTGCGCTTGGCCCGGATGTGCTTGTCGACCCACTCGAGATTCGTCTCGTTGGAACGGAAGCTGGCGATAAAGTCCTTGCGAACCATCTTCGCGTCGCGGACGCAGTAGAACATGATCTGACGTTCCTGACTGCGAACGTTGTTGACGGTCTCCCGCAGTTGCGCGACCATGGCCTCGAAAAGCTTGGGCGCAAGCTTCAGTTCCATGAACTCCGGCGTCAGCGCCTTGATGGTCTTCTGCGCCGACGAATGCCTGATGCCGTACTTGCCCAGCGCCTTCACGTAGCGGTCGAAGTGCCGCCGGATCTTCTTCATCCGCCTGGCCACTTCCTTCGGGTCCGGCCCCGTGTTGGGAGGCTTTTCGTCGTCGGATTTCGGCGCGTTGGGATCGGCGATTCCGGCATTGGGATCGATGAACCCGACGATGGCGTCCTGCATGCGCCCGGTCCCCTCCTCCACGCGGCCGTACAGCCCCAGCAGAAGGACCATGGTGGGAGGAAATTGCAGCAGCGCCGCCCGCACCTGGTCGAGGCCCTCCTCGATCCGCTTGGCGATGCGGATCTCGCCCTCGCGGTTGAGCAGTTCGACCGTGCCCATTTCCCGCATGTACATGCGCACCGGATCCGTGGTGCGGCCGAACTCGGCGTCCACCGTCGCCAGCGCGGCGGCGGCCTCGTCGGTGACGTCCTCATCGCTCGAGACTGCGGAATCGGAAAGCAGCAGGGACTCGGCATCGGGCGCCTTTTCGTACACCGTAATGCCCATGTCGTTGATCATGTTGACGATATCCTCGATCTGCTCCGGATCGACGATATCGCTGGGAAGATGATCGTTGACTTCGCTGTAGGTGAGGTAGCCCTGTTCCTTGCCCTTGGCGATGAGCAGCTTCAGTTGGGATTGGCGGTCGTTCGTGTGGTGGGGTTGCGTTGCGGTTGATGTATCCATCCTGCCTACGATCCAATCGATGCAAACGAGTAATTTTAACGGAATCCGCGGTTATTTTCAGAACGGGTAATTGACCCGTCAGGACCCGTCGAAGTTCCCGTGCATATAGCGCAGGGATTCCTGAATCTCCCTGATTTCGGCGCGCTCTTCGGACGATAGCGATGGCCTGGACAACAGGGCCTGGAGACGCTTCTTCCTTTCCTCGGCAACGACCCTTTGCAGCATGTCTTGAAGTTCTGCTGCGGCCGCATGCTCCGTTACCAGCGGTGCATTATCGAGCAGGCGCCCGAGAAATCGGCCCTCCTTGTCGTCGCGGAATCGTTCGATCAACTGGGCCGGCACGATTTCCGGGTTCTCGCCCACGGTTTCCAGCAGCCGATGAAGCAATCGCGCGCCGGGCTGGCCGACCCCGGACAGGTCGGGTATCTCGTCCAGTCTCGCGACAATGGCGGGATAATTCAGCATGTGGCCGATTGCCCGGCGAATCAGCGTTCCGCGGGAGCGGTCCGCCGTGGCTTCCGCATCGTCCGGAATGGTCTTGCCCCCGGCGGGGCGCGGTGAGGCGACTGCCTTCTCCACTTCCCGTTCGACGGCATCACGGCTCACGCCGACCGTTTTCGCAACCTGCCCGAAAAGCCGCTCCCGATAGACGCCCGCCGGCAGTCGTGAGAGCAGGGGCCCCGCCAGCGCCCCCAGGCGCGACCAACCGTCCGCACTGGAAAGATCCACCTGGGACCGCAGTTCGCCGAGCATGAATTCGGACAAGGGCACGGCGGCGTCCCTGCATTCGCGAAACGCTTCGGCGCCTCCCGAGCGCACCAGCGAGTCCGGGTCCTCGCCTTCGGGCAACAGCAGGAACTTCAGCTCCACTTGCCCGCCCGCGTGCGGCAGCGCCGTCTCCAGCGCCCGCCACGCGGCCTTGCGGCCGGCGCGGTCGCCGTCGAAACAGAAGATGACCCGCTGGGCGATCCGGGTCAGGTAGCGGATGTGTTCGACCGTGGTGGCGGTGCCCAAAGTCGCGACGGCGGGACCGATGCCATGCTGCGCGAGGCTCGCCACGTCCAGGTAGCCTTCCACAACCAGTATCTCGTCAGGCCGCCCTGCCCCGGCCGGCCCGCGCCGCCTGGCTTCGTAGAGGCCGTAGAGCGCCCGACTCTTGTGAAATACCGGCGTTTCGGGCGAATTCATGTACTTGGGTTCCCCGTCGCCCAGGAGCCGGCCGCCGAAGCCGATGACCCGGCCCCGGGGATCGCGGATGGGAAACATGATCCGGTCGCGGAACCGGTCGTACACCCGCCCCTTTTCGTTCCTGATGGCCAGTCCTGCCTCGAGGAGTCGCCCCTTCCGGCGCTCATCCGTGCCCAGTGCGCGAAGCAGGGTATCCCACGAGTCCGGTGCGTAACCGATTGCAAACCGCTTGGCAGTCAGTCCCACGAGCCCCCTGTCCTGCAGGTAGTTGACCGCCCTCTGATTGTTCTTGAGCGCCGCGCGGTAAATCCGGCCGGCTTCCGCCAGCAGCTTGTGGAGGCTGCCGCTGTCGCGCCGGCGATCCGCCGGTCCCGCCTCCCTGGGCACCTCCAGGCCGAGCATCTCGGCCAGCGCTTCCACGGCATCGACGAATTCGAGGTTCTCGTAATTCATCAGAAAGCCTATGACGGTGCCGTGCGCGCCGCATCCGAAGCAGTGGTAGAAGCCCTTCTGGGCGCTGACCGTAAAGGAGGGTGTCTTTTCGTCGTGAAACGGGCACGGCGCCTTGTAGTCCCTGCCGGCCTTGACCAGATTGACCCGCCGCCCGATCACATCGACGATATCGGCGCGCGCGACCAGATCGTCGATGAAGGAATGGGGAATGCGCCCGTTCATGGGTCCGCCTAGCATAACCCGAAGCGGTCCCGGATGCGCCGTTGAGCCGGCCCAGGTTTTTCGGGCCCGATGGGCCATTCGGACCGGGCGCACGCCATGACAGCGCGCGGGGACGGCGCCTAATAGAGTTGCCGGCGTCGGGCAAGCTGCCTTGCCTGACGCTTGACGTGCCGCTTGACGGCGGCGGCCTTCTTGCGCTTGCGCTCCTGTGTGGGCTTTTCGTAATACTCGCGCCGCCGTAACTCCGTCAACACCCCGGCCTTTTCGCAGGCACGCTTGAAGCGCCGCAGTGCTGCGTCGAAGTGTTCGCTCTCCTTGACTCGTACGCCTGGCATCGAGTATTCCCGTTCTCCAATTAATGCCCCCCGGCCGGTTCCCGACCGAAGCGCCATCAAGACAAGACAAACAAGCCGGCAAATGCCGGCGCGTGGCCGCTAATGATAGCCCCCGGTTGCACGGACTGCAAAGAGTTTCTGCCGGCCCTGCCGCCCGTCGTTTTCCGACTCCGCCTGTCCCCTGCGTCGACCAGACAATGGTCGTGACGATATCGTCAGCGTCGATTCGCAAACAGGGCATCCAGCCTGCGCTCGTAATCCCGGTAATCGAGCACTTCGTAGAGTTCGTCGCGGGTCTGCATCCTTCCCAGCGCCGCGGCCTGGGTGCCGTCGCGCCGCAGCGTCGTGAATGCCATGAGCGCCGCGGCGCTCATGGCCCGGAATGCCGTCAACGGATACAGGGCGACGGCGACGCCGGCGTCGCGAAGCTCGTCCACGGTGAACATCGGCGTGCGGCCGAACTCGGTCAGATTGGCGAGCACCGGGACGGGGAGACTCGACGTGAACTGCCGGTACTCGTCGAGCGTCGTCAACGCCTCCGCGAATACCATGTCGGCGCCGGCTTCAACGTACCGCATGGCCCGGGCCAGCGCCGCCTCCTGCCCTTCCACCGCGTGGGCGTCGGTCCTCGCCATGATCACGAATCGCTCATCGCCGCGCGCGTCAACTGCCGCCTTGATGCGGTCGGCCATTTCCCCGGCGTCCACCAGCGCCTTGCCGGGCCGATGCCCGCAGCGCTTGGTGCTCACCTGGTCCTCCAGATGGCAGCCGGCCGCGCCGGCCCGGCCGAGTTCGCGGACCGTGCGCCCGATCATGAAGGCGTCGCCCCAACCCGTGTCCGCATCGGCCAGCAACGGGAGGTCGCAGGCGCCCGTGATTCGACGGACATCCTCGCAGACGTCCGGCAGGGTGGTCATGGCCAGGTCCGGATACCCGAACGACGCGTTGGCGACGCCGGCGCCGGAAAGGTAGATGGCGCGAAACCCGGCCCGCTTTGCCAGCAAGGCCGTATAGGCGTTGATGGCGCCCACCACCTGCAGCGGGCGTTCGGCCTCAAGCGCCTGCCTGAACCGCAACCCGGGCGGGATTGCCTGCGGAAGACCCACCGAATCCATCTCCTGTCGTACGTCGAGGGCGTATCAGTATACGCGCGAGCCGGGCGTGGGCGGCTCGCGCGCCGTGGTGGCGTGCCGGGCCTGCGCTGCGGCGATACCGCGATGTGCGACGCGGTGATATCCCAAGAGTCAGCCCTTGCGCCCCACCATGAGCGTATTGGGCGCGTCGCGCCAGATGCATTCCGCATCGAAGCCGGCCCGGCGCATCGCCGCGAGTTCTTCCTCCAGCGGAAAGTACGTATCTTCCAGCGCCCATTCGTCGAAATGTTGCCAGGCGCGTTCCTCGCCGATGCCCGAGGACACCAGGTGGGCCGCCCAGAGACGATAGGTCCGCTCGCGCGTCCCCGGTTGAGCGCTGACGGTGACATCGGCGTTGACGAATACGCCGCCCGGCCGGAGCGCCCCGAAAATCCGACTGTGGAGCGCCACCCTGCCCTCCATGGTGGGTACGTGGTGCAGCGCCAGGGAGGCGGCCACGGCATCGCATTCGGGAAGCGGCGCGTCGAACGACGCCTCGGTGAAACTCACCCGGCTGCCGAACCGCCGCAACCGCACGCGCGCCTGGGCCAGCATTTCCGGGTCGACGTCGACAGCATCCACATGGCCCACCCGGTCCTGCTCCAGGATCGCTTCGGTGAGGGCGCCCGTGCCTGCGCCCAGGTCCACGACCCGCGCCGGGGAGACGTCCGCCACCTCCTCGGCGGCGCGGGACAAGGCCACCTCGTAACCGGGGATGAACTTTCGGATCGCCTCGTCATAGGCGTCGATCTCCAGTCGAAGATGGCTGCGCACCGAATGGCTCATCGGTTGATCGTAGCCAAAGGGGATGGGCTGCTCAATACAGGCAGGCGGCGCACGGCACGATTCAGGGTTAGAATTGCGGCGCGCCCGACAGCGACGCCCAGGGTTGAAGGTGAAGATACTCGGCATCGAAACCAGTTGTGACGAAACCGGAGTTGCGGTCTACGACCCGCACGGGGGCATTCTTGCGGAGGGTCTGTACGGCCAGCTCGACCTTCATGCGCGCTTCGGCGGCGTGGTCCCGGAGCTGGCATCGCGGGATCATGTCGCCAGGCTTGCGCCGATGGTCCGCGACGTACTTGCCGAAGCCGGCCTGGAGCTGACCGGTCTGGACGGCATCGCCTATACCGCGGGCCCGGGCTTGGTCGGAGCGCTCATGGTCGGCGGCTCGCTGGCGACGGGGCTGGCCATGGGCCTTGGGAAACCGGTCATCCCCGTTCATCACATGGAGGCGCACCTGCTGGCGGCCATGCTCGAGGACGACCCCCCGTCGTTCCCCTTCATCGCGCTGCTGGTATCCGGAGGCCACTCCCTGCTGGTCGAAACCCGCGGCCTGGGCGAATACGCCATCCTGGGCGAAACGCTCGACGACGCTGCCGGAGAGGCGTTCGACAAGGTGGCGCGACTCCTGTCCCTGCCCTATCCCGGCGGTCCCCCGCTGGCGGCTCTCGCCGAAAGGGGCGACCCCAATGCGTTCCGGTTCCCCCGGCCGATGCTCCGCAAGGGCCTCAATTTCAGTTTCAGCGGCCTGAAGACCGCCGTGCGGCTGGCGCTGGAACGGTCCGCGGAGAATGGCGGTGAACTGTCGGATCAGTTGCGCGCCGACGTGGCGGCCTCGTTCCAGGCGGCCGCAGTAGAGACGCTGGTGGAAAAATGCCTGCGAGCCTGCGCCGAAACCGGCCTGGATCGACTGGTGATTGCCGGGGGTGTGGGCGCCAACGTCCAGCTGCGTCAGCAACTCAGAAACCGGGGCGAAGAACGGGGCATCACGGTGCATTACCCGAGGCAGTCGCTCTGTACAGACAACGGCGCGATGATTGCGTTGACGGGTTGGCACCGGCGTCATGAGGCGGCCGATTCGACCGCCATTATCGCCCGGCCGCGCTGGCCGCTGGACGAATTGCAACCACCGCCGGCCTCTGCGCCCCGGCTCAACTGAACGGCCCGAAATGGACAGGATCTTCCTCCGCGATCTCAAGGTCGAAGCCGTGATCGGCATCTGGGAGTGGGAACAGCGGATCAGGCAGACGGTCAGCATCGACCTGGAGGTGGCCACCGATGCGCGCGCCGCCGCCACCGCGGATTCGGTTGAATCGACGTTGAACTACAGGGACGTGGCCAAGCGAGTGCAGGCCCATGTAGCGGACTCCCGGTTTCGTCTGGTGGAGTCGCTCGCGGAGTCCGTGGCACGGCTGATCGTCGAGGAGTTCGACGTGGCGTGGATCAGGGTCTCGGTGGCCAAACCGGGCGCCATCCGGCGTGCCCGGGAAGTGGGTATCGTCATCGAGCGTCAAGCCGAAGACTATGCCGACTGAAATCTGCGCCGGGCGTACTGCTGCGTCAACCCCATGATGCCGCAGCAGCGCTACCAACCCACGCTTCGTCCGCCGTCCACCGCAAGAATCTGGCCGTTGACGTACGGCGCGTCCCGCACCAGGAAGAGTACCGCCGCCGCGATATCCCGCGGCTCGCCGGGCCGCTTCAGCGGAATCTGCCGGATGATGCTCTCGCGAGTCCGCTGGGGGACCCCGGCCTCGGGCCATAGGATCGCTCCGGGAGAAATGCCGTTAACCCGGATGTCGGGACCCAGATCCTTGGCCAGCGACCGGGTCAGCATGGCCAGCCCGGCCTTTGCAGCCCCGTACACCGGGTGATTTTTCAGCGGCCGCTGCCAGTGAACATCGACGATATTGACGATCGTCCCGCCCGTCTCGCGCAGGTACGGCAGTGCCGCCTGTGAAAGAAACAGCGGCGCCTTCAGGTTGGTGCCGACGAGATCCTGCCACTGCTCGGCCGTGATCGAACCGGGCGGCGTCGGGTAGAAGCTCGAAGCATTGTTGACCAGGACATCGAGACGTCCGCTGCGCTCAACGGCCTTCGACAACATGCGATCGAGCCTGTCCGTCTCGCGCAAGTCGCACTGAACGGTGAACGCCGACCCGGCTCGCTCACCGTTGAGTCTCTCGGCCAGTGCGTCGGCGGGCCCGGCGCTGTTGAAGCAATGGATGATCACGCCCGCACCCGCCTCGTGCAGCGCCTCGGCGATCACGGCGCCGATCCGTCGGGCCGCACCGGTCACCAATGCCCAGCGGCCTTCGAGCGACTCGCCCACTTCGGTCGTCACCAAACGTACTCCGGGAAAAGGGAAGGCGTAAGGTTACACTACAGCGAAATTCCCACCAGCCTTTTTCGCCGCACAAGAACCCAGTTTTGGAATTGGATTTTCCCCAGCTCGACCCCGATGGTTCCGAGATCAGCCGGCGGCTGACCCGGCGGATTCGAACCGAGATCCGGGAGCGCGGCTGGATCGGATTCGAGCGTTTCATGGAGCGTGCGCTCTACGAACCGGAACTGGGTTACTACAACAACGGCAGCGTCAAGTTCGGTTCCCGGGGCGACTTCGTCACCGCCCCCGAACTGTCCCCGGTGCTGGCCGGGGCACTTGCCGCCCGGCTTGCCGACGTGCTGCGCCCCCTGGACGACCCGATCATGCTTGAATTGGGCGCCGGTACCGGCAGACTGGCGGTGGACCTGGCGCGCGCACTGCGCGCGCTCGACATCCGTGCCCGCTACTGGATTCTGGATCGCAGTCCGGAACTTCGAAACCGCCAGCGCCAACGCTGCGCCGCCGCAGGTGTCGAGGCCCGTTGGCTGGACGAGTTTCCCACCGAGCCCATTGAGGGCGCAATCATTGCCAACGAAGTGATGGACGCGTTTCCGGCGACCTGCTTCGTCAAGCGGGCCGGCGAAGTGCGGCCGCTGGGCGTCGGCTGGGCGGAGCAACGATTTGCCTGGATGGAAGGCCCTGCCGATGCGGAACTTTCCCGGCACATCGCGTCGCTCGAGGCCCGCCTCGGGCGCGGTCTGGCGGACGGCTACCGCTCCGAAGTCTCGCGTCGGCTACCCTCGTGGATGCAACGCATTGCCGCCGCGCTCCATCGCGGCGCCGCGTTCATCCTGGACTACGGGCTGACCGAGGCCGAGTACTACCATCCGCAGCGAGCCCATGGCACGCTGATCTGTCACTACCGCCACCGCGCCCACGACGACCCGTTCCTTTTCCCGGGCCTGCAGGACGTCAGCGCCTGGGTCGATTTCAGCGCCTGCGCCCGGGCCGCGCGCGAAGCGGGTCTCACCGTCGCGGGATTTACCACGCAGGGCCAGTTCCTGGTCGAAGCCGGCACGATGCCAGACGCGCAAATCCGCCCGCAAGCCGCAGACCTGGCTGCCGCCCAGGCGCTGAAGACACTGATATTGCCCGGGGAAATGGGGGAGCGGTTCAAGCTCCTGGTACTGAACCGTGGAATGGCGCTGGACCCGCCGCCCGGACGCGACTTCCGCGCGCGCCTCTGACACGCAGGTTGCATCTGTAAGCCCCCAGCGGACAGGATACTGACGTGGAAACCGTACAAGCCATCTTCCTGGCGCTGTTGCAGGGCATCGTCGAATTCCTGCCGATCTCCAGTTCCGGGCACCTGGTCCTCGTGCCCGCCGTGCTGGGCTGGCGGTATCAGGGACTGGCGTTCGACATTGCCGCGCACCTGGGTACGCTCACGGCGGTGATCGTGTATTTTCGCCGCGATCTGCGGGGGATCCTTGCAGCCATGGCCGGCGCCGGAGGCCCCCAGGCCCGGCTGGGCTGGTCCGTCATCGTCGCGTCGATCCCCATCGCCGTCGCAGGCCTGCTGTTTTCCGGAACGATCGAAGTCAGCCTGAGATCGGCGGGCACGATCGCAGCCGCCACCGGCGGTTTCGGGCTGCTGCTATGGCTCGCCGATCACTACAAGCGCGAACGCGTCAGCGAAACGCAACTTCGCCTGGCGCCTGTCCTCATCATCGGCTTCTGCCAAGTCCTGGCGCTGATCCCGGGAACCTCGCGGTCCGGAATCACCATGACCGCGGGACTGGCGCTCGGTCTCACCCGAACGGCTGCGAGCCGGTTCTCGTTCCTTCTGGCCATCCCGGCGCTGGGGATGGCGGCCGGGTGGCAGCTATGGCAATTCGCTACCAGCGCGGCGCCTGTACCCTGGGCCACGCTGGCCATGGCGACGGCGGTGTCGGCGGTAACCGCGTTCTCCGCCATCGCGGTCTTCCTGCGGGTGATCGAACGGATCGGCTTCTGGGTGTTCGCCGTCTACCGCGTGGCGCTGGCGATTCTGATTGTCTACCTGCTGCCGCTCGACTACGTCATCTCGGGATAGCGCGTGCCGAATTCCTGCTGACTATTCCCCCGCGAAATCCGGCTTCCTCTTTTCGAAAAACGCCTTCACCCCTTCGGCATGATCGGCGCTGCCGCGCAGTGCGAGTTGCTCGTGCGCTTCAAGATCGAAGGTGCTGGCCCAGTCGTCCGCGGCCGCCCGCTGAAACGCCGCGAGCAACTCCAGGCGCAAGCCCCTGTTGAACGAGTTCATAGCTTCGGGACGGCAGATGGTAATGACGGCGACGGGACCCCGCCGGTCAAACTCAAGAATCGGTAGCGCAGTCAACTGTCGACAGCGGCGAGTGCCTCGTCCCGGGAAGAATGGGTGGAGATGATCTGGTCGAATCCGCTGATCTGAAAGATTTCAGCAATGGGTTCGGACAGCGAGCACAGCGCAAACTTCACCTTGCGTTTTCCCAGTGTCTTGGCAATCAGCAGAATTGCCCGCAATCCCGCGCTGCTGATATAGGAGAGATTCTCGCAGTCGATGATGACCGCGCCCTCGCAATCCCTGACCGCGGTTTGCACGGCACTTTCGAAGTCCCGCGCATTGGCGCCGTCGATGCGGCCCTCCGCCTTCGCGATCAGGGCTCCATTCCTGGTTTCGGTGCTTATCTCCATCGGCCCCGTCTTCCTTCTTTTTCTACAGTACTCTCAACTTTCGCAATGGCCCCTGGCAAGCCGCATCTTAGCATGGAATACCCGGAGTCACGGTTGGCCGCGACGCCTGATTCCTGCCTGCCCAGGCCCATATTCAAACCGTCCGTCACCGCTGCAACGGCATGGTCACCATCATTCATCCAGCGAATCCAGCGCTTCGCTCCTGGACCCGCGAATCTTGATCATCCGATCGAATCCGCTGGAAGTAAAGACCCCCGTGAGTTGATCGGACAGCGAGCAAAGAACGAACGAGGTCCCTTGTTTCCAGAGGCTCTTGGCAGTGATGAGGACCGCGCGAAGCCCAGCGCTGCTGATGTACAGCAGTTGTTCGAAATCCATGATCACCGCGCGGTCACTTTCCTCGATAGCGCTTCGCAACATTTCCTCGAACCTGGCGGCATTGGAGCCGTCGATGCGTCCGCCGACCCGGGCGGACAACACGTCGTCTTCGCGTTCTGTCTCTAGATTCAGTGTCTCCGTTTCCAAGAGCCTCTCCACCGGGATCGATCTTCGCGACGACATGCCAAAATCTTCGGAAAGCCACGCCCCGATCATGAGCCTGTCCGGTCAGCTGTCCATTTCCTCGGGCATGAGCACGAACTCGGGATAGGCTTCGATGCCGAGTTCCGCCGTGTCCTGTCCCAATTCCTCCACCACCGGCGAGACGCGCGCGCCCAAAGTCCTGTCGATGATCAGCCAGGTGGCCATCGAGGTTGCAAAAACGAAAATTCCAACCGCGACAATGCCGGTCAGTTGCACCAGCACGTTGCCGCCCGCCGCGATACAGACGGCCAGCGTGCCCCACACGCCGGCGAACAGGTGAGCGGGAACCGCACCGACCACATCGTCCACCTTGATGCGTTCCATGACGGCCAGACCGGATACGCAGATCACGCCGCCGACCGCGCCGATCGCGATGGCCCAGTAGTGCGCGACGATATCCGGGCCCGCCGTGATGGCGACCAGTCCGGCAATGGCGCCATTGAGTCCGGCCAGCAGATCGATCCGCCCCAGAATCGGCCGCGAGACGATGATCGCCGCCAACACGCCGGCCGCCGCGGCGAGATTCGTATTGGCCAGGATATTGCTCACGGCCACCGCGTCGGCGGCGCCGCTCAGCGCCAACTGGGACCCGCCGTTAAAGCCGAACCATCCGAGCCAGAGGATGAAGACGCCCAGCGTCACCGCCGGCACGTTCGAAGGCGGTGTGGACTTGACCGTGCCGTCCTCCTTGAACTTGCCCTTTCGCGGGCCGACGATGATGGCTCCGGCCAACGCCGCCCACCCGCCGGTGGAGTGGACGATGGTCGAACCGGCGAAATCCTGGAAGCCCATCGCGGACAGCCAACCGCCGCCCCAGGTCCAGGATCCGATGATCGGGTAAATGATCGCCGTCAGCACGGCGACGAATATCAGGAAGGACCAGAGCTTGACCCTTTCCGCCAGGGTTCCGGAAACGATCGATGCCGTCGTAGCGACGAAGACCATCTGGAAAAACCAGTCCGACATGGCCGAATAGCCGTTGGCCACAACGGCTTCGGCGGCTCCCTCCTGACCCTGCAGGAGCGCGATCTCGTCCGGAGTCGTACCGTAGAAAAGCCGCAGCGTTCCGAACCAGCCGCCCTCGGCCACACCGACGTACATCAGGTTGTAGCCGACGAGATAGAAGGTCAGTCCGGCGATGGAATACAGGCCGATGTTCTTCAGGCAGATGACCGAGGCGTTCTTGGTCCGTACCGATCCGGACTCCAGCATGGTGAAGCCCGCGCACATCCACATGATGAGCGCGCCCCATATCAGGAAGGAAAAGGTGCTGAGGACGAATTGCGTCTCGCTGTCGACCTGCGCGCTCGCCACCGATGGAAGAATGCAAGCCGACATGACCGCGATGACTCCCCACACCCCGGTGAAGCGGCGTCGGCGACGCCAGGAAGCGGCGATGCCGCGTTGTTTCAGGTTCATTATTGGTTCTCTTGGCTGGCGATACCTGTCTTCTTGGTCAGCGTAACGATGTTTCGCCCCTCGTCACGCCGGTAATCGAAACTGTCCATCATCTGGCGGGTCAGGAAGATTCCCAACCCGCCGATGGGCCGATCCTCGATCGAAGCATTGGTGTCGGGATCGTCCGCACTGTCCGGAGCGAACTCGATCCCGTCGTCGGATATCTCCACGGCGAGAACGTCGCCGTCCAGCCGGATCATGAGGTCGATGCGGTGTTCCCCGCCGTCCTCGTAGCCGTAGCTGATGGTATTGGTGAGCAGTTCGTCCACCGACAGATTGACGGCGTATGCGGTGGCCGGAGGGATTCCATTCAACGAGCAGAACTCATCGATCCTGTCGGCCGCAACGGCGATTTCCCGCAGATCGTTCGCCACCGAGAACTGCAGGAGTTCACTGTTGCCGGCATCGTCAGAAACGCTCATACCGATTCACCGTCCACGCGGCCAGCACGATCCCCGGGGCGAATTCAGAGGCGAATCCGAATTTGCCGGACAACCCGGGCCATTGGCTCCAAAGCGCACGCAGCCCTCCCTGAATCGTGACGTCCCGGCGCCGATCCGCCGCGACCCTGGCCTCCCTCATTGACGCCCATCATAGGCAGGAGTCCATGCGAATTCAACATGGAAGCCGGGCTGGAACAGCGTGCTTCCTCCGACCGTGGCGGCCAGTTTGCGAAGCCCTGCAAGCGACCAAAAACAATGACTTTTGCAAGTGTCACACTATGATAGGCTACGGTGCCGCGATGAGCGAAATGATCGACAGGCGCCAGTTTCTGGTGAAGAGCGCGGCATCGATGTCCGTGCCGATATTCGCGCATCCCCTCACCGCGGTTGCCGGACGGAATCGGCTCCCGTTCGATACCGTCATCGTGGACGAGAGGATCGGCGGTGACGAAGCCCTGTCGAGGGTCGCCCGTGCATCGGGGGCACAGTGCGTTTCGGTCCGTGGAGACCTGGCCAGGCTCCGGTTCGATTCATTGCGCGGCGCATGTCTCGAAGGATCCATCGCAATTGCCGGGTTCACGTCGGATCTGGACTCCGAAGTGATGCGCGCGTTCGCCCGCGATGTCGGCTACCGGGAAATGGCGACAATGCCGATCGAAGAAGCCGGCAGGCTGGGTTATGGCGAGTATCGCGCACCGACACCCTTCGCCGATGATGCCGCCGGGGCGTACGCCTGGAACGATCATGCCCTGATGCGCTTTTTCGAGACGATCAAGGACACCCTGGATCCCAATGGCATCCGGCGCCGTTTCGGCCGACGGAAATTACCGACTCGGAACTCGATGCCCTCATAGCCTTCCTGACCCGCAACAACGAATGACAGGAATACACATCGCAGGCTGTTGGCCGTAATCCAGTTGCCACCCTTGATGACGGAGCCTTCATGAAAACTTACCTCACTGCGGCAGCATTGCTTGTCTTCCTGATGCCTCAGAGCCCGGCTGTTGCACAACCCGCCGACCTTGCCCGGCTGCAAACCGTGATCCATACACTCGACGTTGACGGCGACCAGGCGTTGTCGACCGACGAAGTCCAGCAGGCGACTGAACGTCTGCTGAGCCTCGACAGCGACGGCGACGGGGCGCTGAGCCTCGAGGAAATGGGCGGCCCGGCGCCGATTCGCGGGATGATCCGGCAGCAGTACGTCATTCGCGCGCTGGACGGAGACGGCGACCTGAACGTGTCTGCCGACGAGCTTGCCCGCGCGAGCCGGTCCCTGGCCTACCTCGATCAAGACGGCGACTGGAATCTGAGCCGCCAGGAATTGAATCCGCCGGGTCCCCCGGCCCCGCCACCTCCCGATGGGCCACCTCCCGGTGGACCACCTCCCGGCGGAGCACCCGACGGCGGAGCACCGGACGGCGGCGGTCCCGGCGCCGCGAATTTCGCCAACATGGACATGATGCGGCGCATGAACGAGTACGGGAGCGAAATCGTCGGCGACATTCTGCCGGGCACCGACAGCCGCGCTTTCGACGGATACACGCTGGTTCACGATGCCGCCTTTGGCGGGCAAAACGCCAATCGCATCTATCTGACCGACATGAATGGCGAAACCGTGCACCAGTGGGAACCCGGGCGCTTTCAGCCCGAGGGCGCCGTCGCCTATCTGCTCGAAAACGGATTGCTGCTGCGCACGATATCCAGCCACCACTGGCTGCACGACGAGCATTTTCCGGTCGGCGCCGCGGGCACCGTTCAGCTCCTCGACTGGGACAGCAACGTCGTCTGGGAATATGAAATGGACGTGCCCGAAAAGCACGTGATACATCATGACGTCGACTACATGCCGAACGGCAACATCCTGGCGATCGCCTATACAGGGTTCAGCCGCGAAGAGGCGCGTTCGATGGGTTGGGACGGCGAGTTTCCGGTGAATGCCGATACGATCTGGCTCGACAAGGTCGTCGAGTTGCAGCCCGACCTCGTCGATGGCTCCACGGAAATCGTCTGGCAGTGGAACGTCTGGGATCATCTCGTCCAGGACAAATTCCCCGACCGCCCGAACTTCGGCGATGTCGAGTCGGAGGTGGGCAAGATCGACATCAACTACCTCCGGGAAGACTATGTGATGTTCATCGGCGGGCAGATGAACCATGTCAACAGCGTCGACTACAACGCCGAACTGGACCAGATCGTGCTGAGTTCGGCGGCTTACGGCGAATTGTGGTTCATCGATCACAGCACGACGATGGCCGAAGCCGCCGGCGACAGCGGCGGACGGCACGGCCGTGGCGGCGACCTGATCTATCGCTGGGGCAATCCGTTCACTACCGGGAGCGGAACGCTCGACGAGGCGACGCTTTACTGGCAGCACGACGCCCGATGGATTACCGAGGGCCTGCCGGGGGCGGGGAACATGCTCGTCTACAACAACGGCACGCTACGCCGGCTCGACGGCACATCCAATCCCGAGGGCGGCATGGACTTCGAGAACTCCTATTCGGACCTGATTGAATTCCGGCTCCCCATCGGCGCCGACGGACTCTATGACACCGGCCGCGAACCCGAAATCGTCTGGACGTGGAACGCGGATGCCAGCGAAGGCTACTTCTCGCCGTTCATGAGCGGCTGGGACCGCTTGCCGAACGGCAACACGATCTTCGTCAACGCCCACAACAAGCAGATCATCGAAGTCACGCCCGAGGGCGAGCGCGTGCTCGACTACGAAGTTCCGGAAAGCGGGCGAATGTATCGCGTCTACAAGTACCCCAGGGATTACCCGGCGTTTGACGGGCGGGCGCTCTGAGTTCCTTGTACGATCAGAAGCGAGTGGCGGAGAGGAAGTCAGAAAAAATCTAAGGCAGCCGTTCGGACACGAACGCGCGAAGCAGGCTCAGTCCCGGCTTTCAGACGGGCAAAGGTCTATTCGACGGTGGCCGGAAATTTCTGGAGATGCCGGTGTGAAAGATAAGCGTAACCGGCTGCAATCATTGGCTGATCGGGCATGGCCGAACCGCGTTTCGGCAGGCTGAGCGATGCCGAGCTGGTCGAGATCTGCAACAGCGGGTCTCGCCAGGACGCTGTCGAGGCTTTTGGATTGCTCTACCGGCGTCACCGCGGCTACGTGACGCGTGTGGCGTTGCGCTTCTGTTCCGATCAGGACATCGCCGCGGACGCGCTTCAGGAAACCTTCCTCTACTTGCTGCGCAAGTTTCCTCCCACCGGAGAGGGATTGGTCCTGACGGCTCAACTGCGCTCGCTGCTCTACCCGGTGGCCCGCAATGTCACCCTGACGGCCGTAAGGCGGCGCGGCCGCACCGAACAGTCCGCCGACTTGGATCCGGATCGATTGCCCGACCCTGCCACCGTGGATCCCGTGCACGAGAACCTCGGTCAAGCGATGGCGAGCCTTTCGCCGCGTCACCGGGAAGTGCTGCTGCTGCGATTCGTCGACGGGATGCAGTTGAGCGAAATTGCCGACACGCTGGACATCCCGCCCGGAACGGTCAAGTCCCGTCTTCACTTTGCGGTGCGGGCGCTGAAGCACAAGCTCAGGGTCGCGTAGAGAAATATTTTGAACCTTTTCAGGGGATGGAACGCTTAACCCATAAGGAACGATCATGAACCCGGAAACCGAATCCATAGAGCTGCCGAACGACGTCGCCGAAGGGCTCAAACGTCTGGACAAGTCAGTGGCGCTTCTTACGCCCGCGGTCGACGGTCGTGTCACCGACGCGGCGGCGGCGCATTTCGCAGAACGTCCTGACAGGCGGCGCCCGGCACGGAGGCGTTGGGCGGTGGCCGGCACACTGGCCGCGAGCCTGGCGGTCGGCGTATTCCTGGTGCGAATGCAGACCGGCATGGAACAGGCCATGCTGGCCGACGACTTCGACGGGTCCGGCGCCGTTGACATCCTGGATGCGTTTGCGCTGGCGCGCATGGACGAGGAACGGGTCGCGCAGGCGCAGGTCGACGCGCTCATCGCGGAAATCGTGGCCCTGAATGGAATAGCTCGATGAGAAGGGCGCCGGCAACAGTCTTGTTCTGTGCCGTTCTGATGGGTGCGGGGTGGTCCGCGTTTTCGCAATCCGTCGGGAACGGCGCGCGCTTTACCGTTCTGGACATCTATCTCGAGACGGCAGAGCCGTTGGCCGCCTGGCAATTCGAATTGCGTGAAGCATCCGGAACGATGCGGGTCGTGGGCGTAGAGAACGGCGACAGCGACGCGTTCGGCGAGGCACCGTACTACGATCTTGCGGCGGTAAGCGGGGGCGCGGCGGACCATATCGTCGTGGCGGACTATTCCTTGCGTCCGGCGGCCGAATTGCCCACAGGCCGCAGCCGCGTAGCCACCGTACACATCCAGCTTGAAGGCACCGCCGACCCGGAATACGTCCTGAACCTCATGGCCGCAGGCGGCGCAAACGGCGAGCCGATTCAGGCCACTATCGATTTCGACACCCCATAACGGAGAATGCGGGTATGAAGGTACGAACATTGGAGCAATTGTTGAACGTTGTGTTTCTTGGCTGCATCTGCGCAATTTTGCTTGTCGCATGCGCGGGAGTGCGAGACACGCCATCCGGAGAGACCGTGTCACGCGCCCCATCGGAGCCTGTAGCTTCAGAAGAGAGCGCCGCCAGGTCGCCCGTGATTCTGAAGGATGCCGCGCGGACCAGGGCGCGGCCGCAGGCGGGTGCAGGGGTTGCCGCGGCGCAGTCCCAGCCAATTCGGTCGCTCGATGAGCTGGTGGTACTGGTCGAGCAAGGCACCATGCGCGGGTCAAGTGGTGTTGCTCAACGTCCCCTCCCGCTGACGGCACAGGCCGGAGAAGAACTCTGGATCATCGCGACCCCCGATGAAGCCGGCGATGCGGTTGCTGCGAGCGAGGACGACTCGCCCGGAACCGGCGCGATGCTGGCGTCGTTTCTGCCGGACGAGGATCAAGTTGAACACGACGTTGAGTTGCCGTTGCCGCTCAAGCACACGGAGGTGCGCGCGCAGATCGTCGGTTACGTCAGCACGGTGGACGTCACCCAGCAGTTCGAGAATCCGTTCGACCGCAAGATCGAGGCCGTCTACGTGTTTCCGCTGCCGGAAAAGGCGGCGGTCAGCGAATTCGTCATGACCATCGGCGAGCGGCGAATCCGGGGCATTCTGAGGGAGCGCGAGGAGGCCGAAGCCATCTATGCGGAAGCCCGCGCGCAGGGGTACCGGGCGAGCCTGCTCACCCAGCACCGCCCCAACATCTTCGAGCAGAAGGTGGCGAACATCGAGCCCGGCCACCGGATCGACGTCAACATCCGCTACTTTCACACGCTCGCCTACCGGGACGGATGGTATTCGTTCGTTTTTCCGACGGTCGTCGGGCCGCGCTTCAACCCGCCCGGGTCGACCGATCCCGTACTGGCGCTGCCGCGCAACCCGATCCAGCCCGACTCACGGGGCGTGGCCGTGCAATACCTGCATCCGCGCGAACGATCGGGGCACAACATCGCCATCAACGTCGATCTGGACGCCGGCGTGGAGATCGAGGCCATCGATGCCAGCCATTTGATCGAAGACGTGCGCACTGGCAATGGCACCGCGACCATCCAGCTCGCCAACCGGAGCACGATTCCGAACCGGGATTTCGTGCTCGATTTCAAGGTGGCGGGCGGGCGGATCAAGTCGAACCTGCTGAGTTACGCGGACCCGGAGGAGCCCGATCAGGGGTACTTCACCATGATGCTGTATCCGCCTGACGACCTGGAGGACTTGCGCAGGCATCCGCTGGAACTGGTGTTCGTGCTGGATTGTTCCGGATCCATGAACGGGCAACCCCTGGCCCAGGCCAGGGCCGCAATTCTGAGCGCGCTGGATCGGCTGGAACCCGGCGACACCTTCCAGGTCATCCGCTTCTCGAACAATGCAAGCCAGTTCGGCGACGAGCCCGTGCCGGCCACGCGCAGGAACATCCAGCGTGCGAAGCAATACGTTGCATCGCTGAACGGCTCCGGCGGCACGATGATGATCGAAGGCATCCGCGCCGCGCTCGACTTTCCGCACGACCGGCGGCGGCTGCGATTCGTGACGTTCCTGACCGACGGGTACATCGGCAACGAGGCCGATATTCTGAGCGAAATCCACCGGTCCATCGGCGAGTCGAGAATCTTCAGTTTCGGCGTGGGATCCTCGCCCAATCGCTATCTGCTCGAACGCATGGCCGTCGCCGGACGGGGCGCCGTCGCCTACCTCGGCCTGAACGATTCCGGCCGCGACGTTATGAACGACTTCTTCGACAGGATCAGTCACCCTGCACTTGCCGAAGTCAGCATCGACTGGGGCGACATGCAGGTCAGCGCCGTGTACCCGACCCGTCTGCCCGACCTGTTCGTCGGTCGGCCGGTTATCGTCACCGGCAAGTACCGGGGCGAGACGGGCGATCCGATCGTACAAGGCAGCGCCGGCGGCGAACACATCGAATTCGCCGTTCAGACCGACGCACACAAACCCGGGCATGCGTTTCTTCCACAGATATGGGCACGGCTGCGCATCGCCGAACTGACGAACAGGCGTGTCTGGACCGCCGATCCGTATGGCGAACTGGAAGACTTGATACGGCAAACGGCGCTGGAGTACGACCTGATGTCCGACTACACGGCGTTTGTCGCCGTCGATGCGTCGCAGCCTACCGCCGCCAGTCACGGCGTGACCGTGGTTCAACCGGTACCGGTACCGGCGGGTGTCCGCTACGACACGACAGTGCCTTAGGGTTGCAGGATGAAGCGCGAACGGCCCCAGCGGACGCCGAAAGCGTCTCTGTGGCGTTGCTTGGCCGGGTGGGCGCCAATGCACTATCGTCTGAGCGTTTCTGCTGAGTGGATAACTGCCATGAAGCAAGGAATGGTACGAAAGACGCTCATTGTGGCGGCCGTGATTGCGGGATTGTCGGTGGGATCGGCAGCGACGGGCGCGGAATGCGCCTGGCAGGTGGCGGGCAGTTTCGGACAGGACGACGCGGCCGGCATCGTCGCTTCGTCGCGCTGGACACTGGGAGCGTCCTACTACCCAAGGCCCGTGGACGACACCCTCGGCCCCTACGAACTGGCGCCGTTTCTCACGCGCAGCAGCTACGTGACGGTGGGGCTTTCGCGGGCAAGGGAAGAGAGGGCGTCCGGCGGAGGATTTATTGCCGGAGAGCCGGGGTTCATTTACCGGCTCATCGAACTGTATAGCCGGTACAGCGTCGAAACTTCCCAGTTTTCGGTCGCGGGGCGGTACGTGTGGCGCGAATCGGGCTGGTTCGCCGGTGGCGGCGTCGAAAGAGGGGTACGGAGGAGTCGACGAGCGTGCGGGATGTGCATTCGAGCGGTTACCGGGTCATTGGGGGCAAGTACCTGGGCGACGCGACCACGCTGGAGGTGACAGTGGAGACGAACCGAGATCGGCAGGATCCCGACGAGGTGGTCTGTGAGGCGTTCGCCAGGCGTTGCTTCGGATTCGTGGGCACGGACGCGCACACCAATGAAGCGGGCGTTTCCATCCGCCACGTGGGCGAACTGTGGGGCCGTGCCTATTCGGTGGGTGCGGACCTACGCTCAAGCCGGTCGGACCACCTCAAGGTGAGTCCGCGGCTCCTGGACCCGGGGGGAAGACCGTTCGCCGAGAATCCGTCCACGGAAAGGGTGTATGCAGTGGAGGAAGGGGGGGCTGTTGTATACGGATGAAACGCAAGTGTACTACCTGTCCGCGGCGTGGTTCCCGACGTCCGCGCTGGGCGTGCGGCTCAGTTACACGAAACTAAACCACGACGAGTTCGGGGACGCCGACGGCATCGGGCTGGCGGCCGGCTGGTTCTTCCGTAGAAACCTCTCGGCAAAAGTCTCGATCATGCGCACCCGGCAGGGTGGGGCCCTGGTGCCGGAGTTCCGCGACTCGGACACCGCTTCCATCCGTCTCCTCGGCCGATTCTGAATCGCCGCCCCAGGGTCGGCGCACGGCGGCCCTTGATCTGGCGCCTAACGCTTTACGCCCGTGCGAGTCCGGGGGCGATGCCGACCGAGCATCGGTGTTTCGCGAAACCGGTATTTGGTGACGAAAGCGCCCTAGAGCGTGATCGTTCCTTCCAGATAGAGCATGGCGTAGCCGGAAATCGAGACCCGATCGGCCTTTAGCGCGCACCAGAGCGCGCCGCCTCGGAAGGAGACCTGGCGGGCGAACAATTCTGTCTTGCCAAGCCGTTGGGACCAATAGGGGATCAGGATGCAATGGGCGGAACCGGTCACTGGGTCTTCGTCGATTCCGGCTGCCGGCGCAAAGAAGCGCGAAACGAAATCGCAGTCTGTGCCCGGGGCCGTAATGATAAGTTCCGGAATGTCGAGGGAGGCGATCCCGGTAAAATCCGGCCGGATCGCGCGGACGGTCTCTTCACTGTCCATGACCGCCATGGCGTACGGCGCGGCGAGGACCGCTTCGGGCTGCGCACCCAGGGCATCCGCGACATTGCCGATCTCGGCCTCTCCCGGCGGCTGCGCCGGAAAATCCATCGCCAGCCGTGCTCCGTCTCGCGCTACTGTCAATGGTCCGCTTCTGGTATGGAAGGTGATGCTGTCGCCGGTTTGCTCAAGCCGGTTGAACAGGACCCAGGCGGTAGCCAGCGTGGCGTGGCCGCAGAGATCGACCTCGATCAGCGGCGTGAACCATCTCAGGTCAATGCCACCATCGTCGCGCGGCACGAAAAAGGCGGTTTCCGAGAGATTATTCTCCAGGGCAATCGCTTGCATCGTGGACTCGGGCAGCCATTGGCTCAGTGGCACCACCGCCGCGGGATTGCCACTAAACGGGCCGTCGGTGAAGGCGTCGACCTGGTAGAGACTCAATTGCATTCGGGGTTCCAGCCTTCGATTGGCGTTTGTGCGACGGGGCAATGGCAACCCGGCGTCGCGATGTGGCGAAAGCGGATTGCATCCATTCAATTCTACTGGCGCACGCCTCCGGCAGGCCGATGCGAAGTGGACAGCACTCACTTCTCCAACAGGTCACCCTGTCGCTCGTCCACCCTGCGACCTCGAACGATGCCTGCGACGTCGAAGGCGCCCCTTGCGCGGAGATCTTCGGCGTCCAACAATTCGCCGTCGCAAATGCGGTCCAGCAGGTCGCTCTGGCTACTCTCGAGGTCTACCAAGCGACCGAGAACGTGGATCACGTTCATCAACTCGGTGGTGTATTCGACCGGCCACGACTCAATTTGGACTCTGGCCAAATCCGACGGCTTGCGCCGGTTGCCGATGATTGGACGAGAACGGTCGAGCCGACGGTAGCTAAACCATTGCGACAAGACCTGTTTCCCTGAAACCTCGTACTCCCAGGTGGCAGGCGGGACGTTGTCGATGAATCCCTCCCCAACCGTCAAGCGATGCAGAGTCGCATCATGGGAAATGCGGTCCGGGAACTTCTGTGGGGATGTCGGAATGGCCCCGTCACGAGGGATCACCGGTCCATTCCCCGCCGGCATTCGTGGTGGCGCTTTCGGTCGCCCTGCAGCCGCGTCGACAAAACGCTCCCCGAAACAATGGAGCCAGATGACTTGTCGACCCATCTCGACCGCGACATTGAACAGCGACTTGTCGGCCGTTAACGGCACGCGTAGTCCAGGCCGAACGAGGTCTCGCTGATATCGCGCCGTGTAGGCGGGATTGGCGAGCACCGCTGCGAGGTATGCCATCAAGTCCGCCCCGCTGACCGTTACCTTCAGAACTTCCGAAATTTCGCGCAGCAGCTCCGGCTTCACATTGGTCGTTCCAGTGCGATCACGCCAAAGAGGAAACACTCGTCCGCCGCGTCCGTTGTAATGGTGGAGGTCGGGCAGAATCGCGGAAAACGTTAGCGCGGGGCCGACTGACGGTGCCCTGTCATGAGGCGCAGTCAGGTACACCTGCTGATCGGAGTGACATTCCCAGAGTGTCGGGTTCGGGCGATTGATCACCCGCGCATCCGGGATGATCCACTGGCGATCAAACGACCTGAATGCGTATTTTGCCGGGCGGACAACTGACTCCGTGTCCTTCGCTATCTGCCCTCCTCTGAACGGATGGCCGTACAAACCTCGCTGCAGCGTCTTGTAGATGTGCCGGTCCCCCTGAAGGTGCGGGTGGAACAACTCCTGTTTCCGTGCCGCATCGCCCTCGTTTCGAAGTATGTCCCATCTACGCCGCAGCGATTCCCGATCCGGTGCGATCACCCAAGTCCGTCCAGGCATTACCCCCGAACCGTCGTACTCGAAGACGTCCTCGATTGGGGCGAACCCCGCCCACGATCCCGTTGCACTCGGGAGGAACGAAGCCCGCGGGTCGGACGAGCACTCGGTCCAACCATCGTCATCGAGCCCGATCGCGCCAAGCGCATCGAACTTCTCCCGTCGGTCGCCGTGCGGAAGCTGGCGGTACCTGACCTTGCCCGGCGAATCGGGGGATTGGTCATTGCGCCGAAGGGCAATGACAATGCAGACCGGCTGCTGCACGCCCTGGAAGATCCGTGTCGCAACGTCAGGCTGGTGCCCCTCCGGGGAGCAGTCAATGACCCAGATCTCGTCCGCCTCCCTGCGCAGCTCGGCACGCATCTTCTGAAAGCCCGGACCGTTCAGAAACCCCGCGACCGTGATGAACGAGACGATCCCGCGTCGGTCAGCGGCTCGCCCCTTGAGTCGGGTCGGGTCCGCATCGCCGAACACCTTCCATGTCGCCCACCGCCAGAAGTAGATGTAGAGGTTCCGCAGATGCTTCGCGTGCGCGCCTACCCTCCACTCCGGCGGCGGCATCCAGTCGAGAAACGGAGCGTCCTTTCGCTTCTTGCTTCCGCTGCCGTCTTCGATCCAGCCTCCCCGGCCCTTCGCTTTCTCCATGTATGGCGGATTGCCGACAACGACCGTGATTTTCTCCTGTCGCTTGACCTCGTTGGCGCGCCTGCGGGATTCCCCGATCGGCCTGAGCATCAGCGGAAGGTATTCCTCCTCCGCATAGGGATTGCCGAGCGTATCCGTCACGTACAGTCGCGGCATGCTGACCCGGCTCGGCCCAGTCATCGCTTTCAACTCTGCGAGGACGCGCAACTGGGCGACCGAGAACGGGCCGAACTGCATTTCAAACCCAATGATCCGGGGCACGGCGGCTTCCACTGCACTTGGCACCGCCCCCGGGCCAAGGTCCGCCTCGGTCGTCTCGCCAATCCGGCGAAGTACGCCAAGGATGTACGTCCCCGTACCTGTTGCAGGATCGACGACGGTGACGTCGGGTGACGCCAGACCTTGCGAGAGGCCAAAGCGACCCTCCGAGCGCAGCGCTTCGTCCACCATTCGCACCATCGCCTGAACGACTTGCGGCGGCGTGTAGTAGGAGCCGGTGCGTTTACGCAGATCGTTGTCGTATACGCTGAGGAACTGCTCGTAGAAGTAGAGCCAAGCCTCCGGTTCGCCCTTGCTGATGGCACCCCAGTCGACGACGTCGAGCACCCGAGTGAGCGTGCCAAGCGACGTGCTCAGAGCCATCTCGCTCCCGACATCGTCTGTCAGCACCCGCAGGGCCGTGCCAATAAGCGTGTTCGTCTGCCTGAGCTCAACAGCCACGCGATCCAGGCTGTCCGACAGGTTGATTCCTTGAGCGCGAGCCATGAGGAGCCCGAACGTCACCGCTTGGGCGTATCCATCCGCGAAGGTCTTGTCGGTCGCGCTGGGGAACAACAGCTTCCGCCAGTCCTCTGCCAAGCTTGTCAGCGACGGCGACCCTCGCCCAAGATGTTCCTCAACTTCGTCTCTCAGCAACCGGCACAGGCGCGCCGTGGTCTCCGCAAGCTGCGCGGCAGATCTTGGCGGCAGCGGTGTCCACCCGAAAAAGTCCGAAAACAGGGCCAACAGGGAACCCGGTGCTCTCAGTCGACTACCAGCCGATTCCACGTTGCCTTCCAGCCTGACGACCTCTCGAGCCGGCTCGCCGCTCCGCCAAAGGCCGAAGCTGTTGCCGTCCGTGTAGAGGAGATTCGGAAGGCTCTGAAGCTTGACCCACTGGTCCTTGTCGTGCCGATCATGGAAAGACCGCGGATCAGCGCCTTTTCCGGGTGCCTTGACTTCGATAAAGCCAACCAGGGCATTGTTGATCGTCACGGCGTAGTCCGGCCGTGTCTGGAGATCCTCGACCGCCGTCTCACCAACGATTACGACCGATCCATATCCGGCAACTGCGGCAAGGCTCTTGACCAGTTCCTCCAATGGGGCGCGGATCTGATCCTCCGGTGCGCCGGTCACGGCCACATTCGAGAACTTTGCCTTGGTGGTGGCGCCATAAGTCGCCACTACATCCCGAATCTCCAGACGATCCGTCATCGCTACGAAGCAGCCTTGTCGAAGACGCACTCTTCCTTCGCTTCGATGTAGTCCCGCAGCAGCGACTTGCCCGTCTCGACGTCGCCCGAAAGAAGGCAATCGACTGCCTCCTCGAGAAGCGCCTCACGAAACGAGAGGTCGCGCTGGAGCCGTTCCCGCACCGTTACCTTGAAGTCTCTGGTCAATGGCATCTTTCTCACTCATTCCGCGTTCGGCTCCGGTAGTCCCACCAGAACCCTCTTGCGCGCTATCGATGTCTTGCTGTCGCCGCTTCTCGTGGTGGAGACGAACCGGTGGTGGATTCTGGAATATAGCCGTTATTCGGAGAAATGAGTATTGGCAATGCAGGCGCAAGCTGCGATGGTCTTCTCACGATCCTGATACATGGTCGCCCTTCGCGCAGTGAGCCGCTATAATTTTTCCAGAATGGAGGAAAGATAATGACCTCAGTCACTTTGACACCGACCCTGTCGCCGAATGAGGCGGCCTGCGTCACCGGCGTTCCGCTCAAGCAGGTGCATCGCATCATCGATGCAGGACTTCTGGACCGGGCCGCAAGCGGCGGCAAGCGCTCGCGCACAGTTCGACGAGAAGGACTGCTGGGCCTGAAGCTCGCCCACGAGACGACGGACATGCTCACACTCGATGGGCGCCGGCGACTCGTGCGATATCTTCTTGAGCATCCCCGCGCGCAAGCGGCCCGCGCGCGCGACGTTTCGGTGGATGTACGAACCATGAAGGGTGAGGTGAACAAGGGTCTTTCGACATTGGCGAGGGCGCGTGAAACGGTCGTGTGCGATCAGGCCGTTCTATCGGGAATTCCCTGCATCAAGGGTACCCGCATCCCGGTCCACGACATCGCCGACATGCTCGCCAACGGCGATAGCGCCGAAGCGATCAGCGAAGCTTACCCGCAACTCTCCGAGGCGCAGATCGAGTTGGCCGTCTTCTACGCCAGGGCCTATCCCCGGCGGGGTCGCCCTCGCCGCGAGCCGTTTTGGCGCACGCGCCAACCGTCCGAGTCGAGCGAGACTTCCCTCGATGACGCGCTTCCCGCTCGGTGAAGTTTCTGATTGACGAGTGCCTGAGTCCCACGCTCGCGACGATCGCCCGAACACGAGGATTTCCCGAATCCACGCATGTCACCTGGATCGGGCTGCGTTCGCGGCAGGACTGGGCTTTGGTCCGTCGCGCCGTCGATTACGGGTATGTGCTGCTGACAAACGACAGGGCGGATTTCACCTCACTGATGAAGCGTGAACCCGTTCATCCCGGGCTGGTCTGCGTGAACATGGCGCACGGACTCATGAGCCTCCCGGTCCAGCAGGCGCTGTTCGAACATGTGCTGTGCCGGGTCGCCGACGACGATCTCGCTGGCCAGGTCCTGGAGGTCACGCTCACAGCCGACAGGGCGGTTCGAGTGGACCGGTATCCGTCCATGCCTACTTAGTGGGCAACACGGACTCCGGAATCGACATCACCGCGATTCTCAGCGGCCTGAAAAGCGGAACCGGCTGGATTCCCACTCATAATCGGCCCACAAAAGAGCTATTTGTGGGTCGATTCCAGTCCATAATCACCCCATGTGGGCGTGGCAACATCCGAACTGGCCGAACTTCAGGCTCGATGAAGGGGCCTTCAAGGCCCGTATCGAAGAGTTCCATCGCGCGGCCGAACGATTGGCCGGCAACCTGGAGGCCATGAGCGATGAGGTGCGTACCGAAACAGAGATCGCACTCATGCTGTCCGAGGCCATCGCCACAAGCGCAATCGAGGGGGAGAACCTGGACCGGGATTCGGTACGATCGTCATTGCTGGCCCATTTCGGCAAGGCGGTGGCCAGGACCAGGACAACCGACGATCTGAAGGCGGCCAGCGCGGCGAGCCTCATCGTCGAGACTCGCCGCAATTGGGATCGCCCCTTGACGCACAGGATGTTGGGCGCGTGGCAAACGATGGCCATCCCGGAAGCGCGGTCCAGCCTGGTATTGCGCGGCGCGTACCGGGAGAGCGCGGTGGAAATCGTTGGCGGCTTCCCGGGGCGGCATACCGTCCACTACCAAGCGCCCCCGGCGAGCCGCGTGCCCGACGAAATGGAGCGGTTCCTGGAGTGGTACAACGCGGACGGCGTTGACATGGAGGGGCCGATTCGGGCGAGCATCGCGCACTTGTGGTTCGAACGCCTCCACCCGTTCGACGACGGCAACGGACGTGTCGGACGTGCGATTGCGGATCATGCGCTCTCGCAGGCGCTCGGCCGGCCGACATTGGCCTGTCTGTCCACGGCCATCGGCGATTCCAGGAAGGGCTACTACAAGGCGTTCGAGGACTTCGATGCCAACGAAAGACTCGACATGAACGGCTTTGCCGACTATTTCACCGGCGCCATTGTCCGGGCGCAGGAGATCGCCCGCGCAGAGGTCGGGTTCATCCTGGACAAGAGCCGATTCCTCGACCGCCACCGCGACGCCATGAACAAGCGGCAGATCAAGGCGATGGAGCGCATGTTCAGAGAAGGCCGAGCCGGATTCAAAGGCGGAATGTCCGCGAAAAAATACCGGGCGATCACCAAGTGTCCGGCCACCACGGCGACGCGGGACCTGGCCGCGCTCCGTGACATGGGAGCGCTGGTTTCCAGGGGCGCCGGGCGGGGTACCCGGTACGAAATCTCGCACGCGCGACCGACATCCGACAGGGGGCGGGGGCTTGTGCGCTAGCCAGCCGAAAGGCAATGTATGGCGTCATCGACGTAGAGGAGGCTTGAGATGGCCGGTATCAAGCCGATTTTCCGGAGAAGCCGGAATAATCCGGTCGGTTCCGGCCGGCGACGGTCTAGCGCCGCGCCTCTTGTCACGGTCTGTCGCCAGGCCCCGCGTACTGTCTGATCTGCCTGGCAAACGTCCGAAACTCGCCCAGGTGACGCGTGCATGCGGCGTGGAGGGTGCGCAGGTCGAGCTTTGCCTGGACGATTACCTGGTCCATTCTTCGACCCGCCGAACCACTTCCCTTTCGCGCACCCGGCCGAAGCCTTCGCGCTCGATCAGATGGCGTGTACACAGGCTTGCGAAACACTCGTCCGACCCGAGCAATCGCTTGCCTTGCAACACGTAGCCCGTGATCGGCTGCGGTACGTCGTGCAGGTCCACGATGTCGACCGGCCGGCCCGTCACATCGCCGACGGTCCCGGCGATTTCGAGAATCGTGTCTACGTCGAGCGGGCTTTCGTCCAGCAGCCCGAGATCCACATCGCTTTCAACCCCCGCTCGCCCCCCTGCCACAGAGCCAAACAACATTGCCAGGCGCAGGCTGGGACGGACTTCCCTCAGCCGGGAGGCGATTCGATGTTCGGTAGAGGTCATGCGGCCAATTATACCGACCGACGAAACCAAACCGGGCGTGGACCGACATTTGGAGTGAGAGAACGGCGAGGAGAGAGTTGTCGAGAGCGGTTAGACCCTATCTCGCACGCGCGACCGACATCCGACAGGGGGCGGGGGTTTCCAGAGAGCCAATCCGCTTGACCCGACAACCTGCATACAGGTATAAGAAAAGGTATATATTGGGAACATTTTAGTATTTATATTAATGGGAACGGTTTGGTTATATTATGCGGGTCATCGCCAAGAAGGCGCTCCGGAAGTTTTGGTTACGCCATCCGGACGCCGAAGAGCCGCTTCTCGCTTGGTACAGGGAAGTGAAGCAAGCCGATTGGCAGACGCCAACCCAATTGAAGGCGAGGTACCCCAGCGCGAGTATCGTTGGCGACAACCGGGTGATCTTCAACATCAAGGGCAACCATTACCGGCTCGTGGTGAAGATCAATTACCCGTACCGAGTGGTGTACATACGGTTTGTGGGCACGCATGCGGAATATGACGTCATTGACGTAGAGGAGGTGTGAGATGGCCAATATCAAGCCGATTCGGTCCGAAGCAGACTATGACGCAGCATTGGCCCGAATCTTTGAACTGATGGATGCGGAGCCCAACAGCCGGGAGGGCGATGAGTTCGACGTGCTGACCGACCTCGTCGAATTGTACGAGAGCAGGCATGTGCCGATGGGATATCCGGACCCGGTGGCCGCGATCCAATTTCGAATGGACCAGGCAGGGCTTGGTCCCGGTGACCTTGTCCCGTTCATCGGAAGCCGCGCCAAGGTCTCGGAAGTGCTCTCGGGCAAGCGTGCGATCACGATGCCGATGGCGCGCGCACTGCATGAGCATCTTGGAATTCCGGCGGAGGTGCTGTTGCAGGCGCCGGACCTTGGGCTGGAGAACCCGCTGGCCGGCATCGAGTTGGACCGGTTTCCGCTAAGGGCGATGGCGAAACTGGGCTGGATTGAAGACTCACCCGACCTGGCGGAACGTGCCGAGCAGATAATGCGTGAGTTGATCGATCGCGCGGGCGGAATGGATGTCGTCGGCGCCGCGCTGTACCGGAAGAATGATCACACGCGCGCGAATGCGAAAACTGACCCTTATGCGCTCAGGGCGTGGTGCTGGCGGGTGCTCGCAAGGGCGAACGAAGAAGGTCCGACGGCGGACTACGAGCGAGGCACGGTGACCCTGGACTTCCTGAAGAAGGTCGCGCACCTGAGCTGGTCCGAAGACGGACCGCGACGGGCGAAGGAACTGCTGGCCAGGGACGGTATCGCGCTGGTGATCGAAAGGCACTTGCCCAGGACCTACCTGGACGGGGTGGCGCTGCGGCTCGGAGACGGCAGGCCGGTGATCGGGCTTACGCTGCGCGACGACCGAATCGACAATTTCTGGTTTTGCTTGCTGCATGAGCTGGCCCATGTGGGCCGGCACATGGACAATGACCGGGGGGAAGCCTTCGTCGACGACCTGACGCTTCGCAATATCGGCGGGAGACGGGAAGATCCCAGGGAAGCGCAGGCGGACGAGTGGGCGGAGGAAGCGCTCGTCCCGCGCGCGGCGTGGGAAGCGAGCGCGGTTCGGGACCAACCGACGAGCATGGCCGTGATGAATCTGGCCAACGCCCTGCATGTTCATCCGGCGGTCGTCGCGGGCAAGGTTCGGTACGAACGCCGCAACTACCGGCTCCTTTCGCAATTCGTCGGCATTGGCGAGGTTCGACGGCAGTTCGGCATGGAGCCGTGAGCTGAATCCAATGTGTGCGTGGCGGAGAGGGAGGGATTCGAACCCTCGAAGGGCTTCTAACCCTTACTCCCTTAGCAGGGGAGCGCTTTCAGCCACTCAGCCACCTCTCCGGGGATATGGCCCGACTGTCCTTCGTGCTCGCGCGGCGGCGGTCGCAGTACTTCGTTGAGACGCCGGGACCCTGACTATTCTAACCCGGAATCGGGATTACGGCCCAATGCAGAATCTTGCGGGGCAGGCAAGATAAACGGCACTTGCGCCGGGAAGCCACGGCTCGAGTACGCTCTACGGCAGCAATCGGAGTGAAATCGGTCCGGGGCAAATCGGCCGGGTGGAGCGTCAGTGCTCCGTACCGATGGCGCGGCGGCGTTCGGCCTCTACCGCGGCCTGCTCACGCTTGATTCGCTCGTGGATTTCTTCGCGATGAACAGCGATGTCTCGGGGAGCGTTCACGCCGAGACGCGCCTGATTGCCTTTTACGCCGAGTACGGTGACCGTTACATCCCCACCGATCACCACGCTCTCCCCAACACGTCGGGTCAGGATCAGCATTTCCAAACTCCTTCCTGGTACCTGCCGTCATTACGTTATTGGAGTACGGCAGGCCGGCCTTGTTCCTTACAATTTCTGGCCGGTTGCTATGCGAGGAGCGATGCCCCAACGGACGGCGCACTGCTCCAGCACCCCCATGGTATAGCATTTTCTGCCGGAAGGCTTACTCGAGTGCGTTGGAAACTTGCGACGGTACCAGGGCCAGCGCATCGTTCAGGTTTTCCGGCTGCGTTCCGCCCGCCTGGGCAAAGTCGGCTCGCCCGCCGCCCTTGCCGCCGACCCGCCGGGCGATCGCCCCCACAAGCCGGCCGGCGTGAAGCGAATCCGTGAGGTCGCTGGAAACGTCGGCCACCAGCCGGACCTTGCGGCCCTGGACGCTGCCGAGCACCACCACGCCCGTTCCCAACTGATTCCGGAGCTTGTCGGCCGCGTCCCTTAACGGCGATGGATCGACCCCGTCGATTCGCGTCGCGAGCACCTTCACGCCCTTCACTTCCACGGCCTCGGACAGCAGGTCGCGCCCGCCTCCGCTTGCCAGTTGACCCTTCAGCGCCTGCACCTCGCGTTCGAGTTCCCGGTTTCTCTCCACCAACTGGGCGACCCGATCGGGCACTTCGTCCCGCGCTCCCTTGACCAGTGCCGCGACGTCCCGCAGGAGTCCGTCGTTTGCGTCCACCCAATCCTCGGCGCCCTCGCCGGTGACCGCCTCGATGCGGCGCACGCCGGCCGCGATACCGGTTTCGGAGGTGATCTTAAGCAGGCCGATGTCGCCGGCGCGGCTGACATGGGTACCGCCGCACAACTCCATGGAGAAATCGCCGAGCCTGAGCACGCGCACGACGCCGCTGTACTTGTCGCCGAAGAACGCGATCGCGCCCGAAGCGATCGCCTCGTCGTAGGGCAGATCGGTGATCTCCGCATCGGCATTGAGGCGGATCTGCCGGTTGACGAGCCGCTCGATGCGATGCAGTTCCTCGTCCGTCACCGGCTGGTGATGCGAGAAATCGAAACGCAGCCGGTCCGGCGCCACCAGCGAACCGCGTTGCTGCACATGGGTACCCAACACGGATCGCAACGCCGCGTGCAACAGGTGCGTGGCGGAGTGATTGAGCACGATCGCCGCACGCCGCCCGGCGTCGACCCGCGCTTCTACCCTGTCGCCCACGCTCAGGCCGCCCTCGGCCATCGCCCCGACGTGGCCGTGCGCTTCGCCGAAGCGGATGGTGTCCTGCACCTGGAACAGGGCGCCGCCGCCGCTCAGCGTGCCGGTATCGCCGATCTGGCCGCCGGCTTCGGCGTAGAACGGCGTGCGGTCGAGCACCACCGCGCCGTCCGCGCCGGATTCCAGCCTTGCCACGGAATTGCCTCCCGCGAACAGCGCCTGCACCGTCGCCGATGCGTCCAGCGTCCGGTCGCCCAGAAACGTCGTCGCGTCGCTCAGGATGGGCGGCGCCTCGCCATACCTGCCGACCCGCCGGCTTGCCCGGGCACGGCGGCGTTGCTCGGCCATGCGCTGCTCGAATCCGGCCTCGTCGATGGCGAGTTTGCGGTTGCGGGCAAAGTCGGCGGTCAGGTCCCTCGGAAACCCATACGTGTCGTAAAGCGTAAAGACAGTCTCCCCGGGAATGACACCGCCCTCGCCCAGCCCTTCCACGGCGCTCTCGAGGATGCGCATGCCATCGGCGAGCGTCTCGGCGAATCGCTCTTCCTCGCGGCGCAGGACCCGCTCCACATGGGCCCGCTGCTCCGTCAATTCGGGAAAGGCCGCACCCATTTCCGCTTCGAGCGAGCCCACCAGCCTGTACAGGAACGGCTCCTGTACGCCCAGTTGATAGCCGTGCCGGACGGCGCGTCGAATGATCCTGCGCAGCACGTAGCTGCGTTTCTCGTTCCCCGGTACCACGCCGTCTGCGATCAGGAACGAGCAGGCCCTGATGTGATCGGCGATGACTCGCAGGGATTGATGTTCGGGCTGCGCCGTCCCGGTCACCTCCATCGCGTCGCGAATGAGGTTCCTGAACAGATCCGTCTCGTAGTTGGAGTGAACGCCCTGCATCACGGCGGCCAGCCTTTCGAGGCCCATTCCGGTGTCCACGGACGGTTTCGGGAGGGGAACGAGTTTGCCGTCCTCGCTGCGGTCGAACTGCATGAACACCAGGTTCCAGATCTCGACGAAGCGGTCGCCATCCTCGTCCGCAGAGCCCGGAGGGCCGCCCGCCACGTCCGGGCCGTGGTCGTAGAAGATTTCGCTGCAGGGACCGCAGGGGCCGGTCTCGCCCATGGCCCAGAAGTTGTCCTTCTCTCCCATCCGGCCGAAACGCGCCGGGTCCACGCCGATGTGCTCGAGCCAGATGTCCGCGGCCTCGTCGTCGTCCGTGTACACGGTGCACCAGAGCCGCTCGGGCGGCAATCCCAGGACTTCGGTGACGTACTCCCACGCGTATTCGATTGCCTCGTGCTTGAAGTAATCGCCGAAGCTGAAATTGCCGAGCATCTCGAAGAACGTGTGGTGCCGGGCGGTATAGCCGACGTTTTCGAGGTCGTTGTGCTTGCCGCCCGCCCTGACGCAACGCTGGGAGGTGACCGCACGCCGGTTCCTGCGTTCCTCGCGGCCGAGAAAGACGTCCTTGAACTGCACCATCCCGGCGTTGGTAAAGAGCAGCGTCGGGTCGTTGGCCGGTACCAGCGACGCGCTCGGGACCGGTTCATGCCCCTTGTCCCGGAAGAAATCCAGGAACGACTGGCGCAGTTCGTTGGTGGTCGGTTTCATTATCCTGCTCACGTGTGAACGCTCCTGAATGGACGCTGTGCAAGGGCGCTCGTGCGATGAAGCTGTGAAGCTAATCGGAATCGGCCTCCAAATCCAGCGCTGACTGGATTTGCCCGTACTCGAATCCGCGCGATTTCAGAAATCGCGCCTGCCGGGCGCGTTCCCGGTAGCTGCCCGGAGTGACCGTGCCGAACCGCTTGTGCCTCGCGGCAGCCGCCAGCGCCACCCAGTCGCATTCGGCGTCCGCCAGCGCCGTGTCGATGAGCGACTCGCCGATGCCCCGCTGGAAGAGCTGCGCGCGTATCTTCGCCGGCCCCTGGCCCCGCCCCGTGCGGCTGCGAACGAATTGCTCCGCGAATCGGGCATCATCCAGCAGCCGTTCCTGCTGCAGCGAGTCGAGTACCACGTCCGCCGTGTCGTCGGCATGGGAGCGGGCCAGAAGTTTCCGGCGCAACTCCAGCCGGCTGTGTTCCCGTCGGGCGAGCAGGTCCAGAGCCTGCTTGCGGCAGGCGCGACGCTGTTCCTCCAATGGGTCGTCGGTGGATTCAGGCTTGCTTGAGAGCGACACCCTCCGCGCCCTCGTTCCGGGGAAGATCCTGTGACGATTCGGGAAGCAGCCTGGCACGCAGTTCGGTTTCGATGCTCGAGGCAATATCCGGGTTGGACTGCAGGAACTCGCGGACGTTTTCCTTTCCCTGGCCCAGGCGATCACCCCGGTAGCTGTACCACGATCCGGATTTCTCCACGATGTTTTCGCGCACGCCAAGGTCGATCAATTCACCCTCACGGGAGATGCCGGTTCCGTACAGGATTTCGAACTCGGCCATCTTGAACGGCGGCGCCAGCTTGTTCTTGACCACCTTCACCCGGGTCTGGTTGCCGAGGACCTCGTCGGCCTTCTTGATGGCGCCGATGCGGCGGATATCCAGCCGAACCGAACAGTAGAACTTGAGCGCGTTGCCTCCCGTGGTGGTTTCGGGGCTGCCGAACATGACGCCGATCTTCATGCGGATCTGGTTGATGAAGACCACCATGCAGTTGGAGCGCTTGATGTTGGCGGTGAGCTTGCGCAACGCCTGGGACATGAGCCGCGCGTGCAGGCCCACGTGGGAGTCCCCCATTTCGCCCTCGATCTCGGCTTTCGGAGTGAGCGCCGCCACCGAGTCCACTACGATGACGTCCACGGCCCCGGATCGCACCAGCATGTCGGTGATTTCCAGCGCCTGCTCGCCCGTGTCCGGCTGGGAAATGAGCAGTTCATCCACGTTGACGCCGAGCCTGCCGGCGTAGACGGGATCCAGAGCGTGCTCGGCATCCACGAAGGCGGCGGTGCCGCCCGCGCGCTGCGCTTCGGCGACCACCTGCAGCGTGAGCGTGGTCTTGCCCGAGGACTCGGGACCGTAGATTTCCACTACCCGCCCCTTTGGCAACCCGCCGATTCCCAAGGCGATGTCCAGCCCCAGCGAACCCGTCGAAACGACATTGATGTCCTGGCTGGCGATGGCATCGCCAAGGCGCATGACCGAACCCTTGCCGAATTGCTTTTCTATCTGCCCCAAGGCGGCTGCGAGCGCTCGTTTACGCTTGTTGTCCATGTGTCGTGTTCTCGTCGGTTCGGGAAATTCTGATCGTCGGGTCGAAGGTGATTATTTCATAGATTCCACCGGCTGACAGCGGAATATCTGGGCCGATCGAGCAGAAAGTCGAGTCATTTTCGCCAGCCGCGACAAGCTGCCGTACGAAGGCGCGAAAACGAAGTTCGGAACGGGGGGATCCGGTTCAAGAACAAGGGCCAGGACGGTCGTCGAAGTCCCATCTGCGCAGTACCTCGTACATGGAATGACGCGCACCGGGCCGGGACTCCACCAGCGCGAATCCCGACACCGGCCACACCACCGGACTGACATCCGTCTCCACCGATTTCGCCTTGCGCGCCAGCGTCACATGGGGACTGTAGGGCCGCCGTTCGCGCCGGAATCCCACGGCCACCAGCGCGTCCCAGAGGCTGCGTTCCAGTTGCACCAGCTCGGCCGGCGTCCGGCTCGCACCCAGCCAGAGTATCCTCGAGCGGGACCAGTGCCCGAGCTTGTCCAGCCGGATCGGGAATTCCCGCGACGGGAGCGGCGGTACCTGCATCACCGTCGCCAGGTCGGCTTCCGTCAAGGGCCCGAGAAAGGCCAGTGTGATGTGCATATTGCCGGGCGGAGTGGCACGGCCGCCGGAGCGCCTGACCGCAGTTCGGGAGGCGCGCAACAACTCCCGGCGTATCGCTTCAGGGGGCCAGATTGCAAAGAAGACGCGACGCCTGGCTGGCTTCGAGCCGGCCTCGGTCATCCGTTCCGGACCTCGTCCCGACCGCGTTCGATCAGGTCCAGCAAGCCCTGCAGCGCGTGCGCCACGGCCTGGCGGCGGATGGCTTCACGGTCGCCGGCAAACACGCGCCGTTCGGTGGTGCCCGGCACATCGGGATCGGTCGCGTGCGCCGTATCGCGACCGATCAAGTCCCGGGGGGCGTCCCAACCGAACCAGACCGTGCCGACGGGTTTCTCCGGCGTGCCCCCGTCAGGTCCGGCCACGCCGCTGACGGCCACGGCGAATTCCGCGCCGCTCAGTATCCGGCCGGCCCGTGCCATGGCTGCGACGGCCGCCTCGCTGACCGCGCCGTGGGCAGCCAGAATGGCTTCCGGCACACCGACAAGCTGGCGCTTTGCGTCATTGGCATAGGTCACCCAGCCCCAGCCGAACCACGCCGAACTGCCGGGAACGTCGGTCAGCGTCTTGGCGACCCAGCCGCCCGTACAGGATTCCACGCAGGCGACCCGGGCGCCCCTGAGCTGCAACTCCTCGCCCAGGGCGCGGGCCAGTGCGGTCAGTTGGGCGTCGCTCGGTATCATGATCGGGCACTCAGAACGCGATTGTAGACCTCCACGTAGCGCCGACTCATGCGCTGGACAGAGAATCGGGATTCAACCCGCTCCCGGCCGGCAAGGGCCAGTCGCCGGCGCAGCGCTTCATCGCCGAGCGTTCGCAGAATCGCTTCGCACAGGTCGCCCGAGCCGCCGGCTGCAAACAGCAGCCCGCTCCGCTCATGCTCGACGATGTCGGGTATGCCTCCCGCATCGGACGCAACTACCGCCACGCCTGCGCTCATCGCCTCGAGCACCGCGACGCCCAGTCCCTCGCGCAGTGCCGGATGGACCAGCAAATCAAGTCCCGGCAGGAGTTCGGCAAGATCGTTCCTGAATCCCGTGAGCTGCGCACGTTTCGCGAGCGAGCGAGCCGCTATCTGACGGCGCAACGAGCGCTCCAGCGGCCCGCGCCCGAAGAACAGCACCCGGACCTCGGGATGGCGCGCGATGATCTCCGGCAAACGGTCCAGCAGCAAGGCGTGTCCCTTGCGGGGGATGAGTTGGGCGATGACGCCGACGACGGTTGATTCGGGCGGGATGCCAAACCTCTCCGCCAATCGCACCCGCGCGGACGACTTGGGTCGATAGCGCCCGGTGTCCACCGCACTGGCCACTCTGACGACGCGGCCGCGATCCAGCCCCACGTGATCCACAAGTTCCGACTCCACCGCCGAGGAGATCGCTGCCACCACACTATAGGGCCTGTACTTGAGCCGAGCCCACCACGCCGGTTCCCGGTTGTCCACGCGGCGTGTCAGGACGACCGGCACGCCGGCCCGTCGCGCACACCTTCCGCCCACCAGGTCCGCCCCGCGGCGGGAGTGCACGTGCACGACGTCGGGCGCGTGCGCCTTGATCAGCTTCCTCAGCGGCCCGGCCCAGAACACGTCCAGATCACCGCCCATCGGCAACTCCACGACCGTGGCCCCACGAACCGCGCCGGCAATCTCGCTGCCCCTTGCGCAGACCAGTATGTTCTCGAAACCCTCGGCCGCGAGACCCTCGACCAGGTAGCAGACCTGCCGCGCACCTCCGTACAGGTGCCGGCCGGCTTCGACGTGCATGATGCGCATGGGTCGATGGTACCCCGGGGCACGCCGGGTTCGCCTGTCACCCCTGCCCCGACGCGAGTCAGGGAGGAATCGGCTTTACCTCCTCAGATCAAACCGTGTATGCGTCTCAAGCGCCCGTCCCGGGCCGATGTGCCCGCAGGAACGAGCGTATATGACGCACCGCCAGCGGTATTCGGTCCTCGGGCTGCTTCCAGGGGAACAGGCTCACCTGGGCATTCGGCGCGAGCATCGCCGATTCCATGGCGGGATCGTAAGGATGCGCCGGAGTATCGTCGGGCAGCACGAGTATGGGCGTCTGACAGTTGCGCACGAAGTCGCGCGTCACGGTGAACACGAAGTCGGCGTCGGTGACGTACATTCGGGTCACGAAGGCGTGGATCATTTCCGGCGTGATGTCGGGCCGGATGGCCAGCAGTTCCTGTCCCCAGCCGCTCGTGTTGCCTTCGTAGAAGTAATCGGGCCTCTCCGGATCGAAGCCGACGGGCTGTGCGATCACGGCGGCGCGGATGCGATCCTGCGCCCGCTCCAGCAGGTTCCAGATGAAGGGACCGCCGATACAGAAGCCCATCACCATGAATTCGTCGATTCCCAGGTGGTCCATGAGCCCGAGTTGGTCGTCGGTGTGCGAATCCCACGGCCGATCGACCTCCAGCGGGCCGGTGGACTGCCCGCTGTAAGCGTTGCGCAGGTCCATCGAGATGCAACGGTACTCGCCGGCAAACTCGCCGATCACGTCGAACGGCGACCTGCCGTTGTAGAAGTTCGCAAAGACCGAGTTCAGCCCCCCGCCTGTGATCAACAACAACGGGTAGCCGGAACCCGTCACGTTGTAACGGATTCGAACGTCGCCCCGTTCGTAGAAGCCTGTGCCGGCAGGCTGCTCCCCCTCCTGGGCGAACGCGCGTCCAGCGGCGGCGACCGCGGCAGCCGCAGCTCCGGTTTTCAACAGTGTACGTCGTGTCGAATCCACGCCTGATTTCTGTTTTGACATGTCCATCTCCTGCTGCTGCACGCATGATACGCCATGAAGCACGGCGATCCGGTCAAGTTGTCATCGCGCTGTTCACCAGTTGCCGTTGCCGTTGCCGTTGCCGTTGCCGTTGCCGTTGCCGTTGCCGTGGACCAAGTCTACCCGACGCCTTCAGGCTGACTCCCGCAACCGTCCGGAAAGCCGTTCATGACCAGGAGCCGGTTCCACAGTCGCAAGCGTTCTTCCGCACTGAGCGATTGCGCCCACGCCCAGGCAGCCGCGTATTCGCCGCCCCAGTTCGCTTCGTACTGGACGCGCTCCTCGGCGAATTCCTCCCCCCAGACATCCGCCCACACTCGGTCGAGGATCAGGTACAGGGTCATGTGTCCGTCGACGCCTTCGAGCCGTGCGGCCAACTGCCACAGGTGTCGGTGGCCGAGTTCGTGAACCAATGTGGATCTCTTCACGTCGGGTGCGTAGCTACCGCGGAGGCGCATCGGGGAATCGCGTCCGCCGGAATGACTGACCGCGTAGTCCACGACGGCGGTAATGCTGGTCTCCGAAATCGGCAGGCATGTCCGGGCCTCCAGTGCGGCCACGATGCGTTCTCCGTCCTCCTCCCAGATCTCCTGGTACGCCCGCACAGCGTACGGGAGCGCCGCGTTGGCCGGGACGAAGATGAGCTCCGGCTGCGCCTGCGCCGCGCCCGCAGCGAGCATCGCAACCGCCGAAACGATCCCGGCGCGCCAAACCCGGCTTCCCTGCATTGACACACTCCCGACTGCGGCACCAACGGGAAATCCTCGGCCAGCCTGCCGGGACAGTCAACCCCGGGAGGACGGCTCGACAGGGAGAAGCCTATTACAATGTGCGCGTTTCATCGAACCCGCGCCGCCGGTCTCGGTGCGACGCGGGACCCTTGCCACGGACTGCCGAACCTTGAACAAACCCCACACCCCCATGATGCGGCAGTACCTGGGCATCAAGGCCCAGCATCCGGATGTTCTGCTCTTCTACCGCATGGGGGACTTCTACGAACTGTTCTACGACGACGCCCGCCGGGCCGCCGAATTGATGGACATCGCGCTCACCAGCCGGGGGCAGTCCGGCGGCGAACCCATCCCCATGGCGGGCGTACCGGTGCGCGCGGTGGACAACTACCTGGGTCGGCTTGTGCGCCTGGGCGAATCCGTGGCCATCTGCGAACAGATCGGCGATCCCAGGGCGAGCAAGGGGCCGGTGGCACGGGAAGTCGTGCGCATCGTCACACCGGGGACGCTCACCGAAGACGCCCTGCTGGACTCGAAACGGGCCTCGCACCTGGCGGCGATCAACCTGGACCGGACCGGCGCCGCCGGACTGGCCTGGCTCGACATGGCCAGCGGCCGGTTCGCCATCGCCGAACTGGCGGACAGCGACGCCCTGCGCGGCGAACTGGAACGGCTGAGGCCGGCCGAGATACTGCTTTCCGAGGACGCGAACCGTCCCGGATGGCTGGGCGATTTCGACGGCCTGAGGGAACGGCCGCCCTGGCACCTGGATCCGGAAGCCGCCGAACGATCGCTGTGCAAGCAGTTCGGAACCCGCGGTCTCTCCGGCTTCGATGCCGACGATGCGCCGGCCGCCGTGGGCGCCGCAGGATGTCTCCTGCAGTACGTCAAGGACACGCAGCGTTCCGCGGCGCCGCACATCCGGGGGATGGTTCGCGAACGGCGCGGGGACGCGATCATCATGGACGCCGCCACGCGCCGTAATCTGGAAATCGAAACCACCTCGGCGGCAAGGAGCGAGTTCTCGCTGGTCGGGCTCATGGACCGCTGCGCTACGCCCATGGGCAGCCGGTTGCTCCGTCACTGGATCAACCGCCCGATTCGCGACCGGGGCACGCTCCGGCAGCGCCAGCAGGCCATCGAGACGATGATCCGTGCCGGTTCGGCCGAGTCCCTGCATACGACACTGCGGGACATGGGCGACATGGAGCGAATCCTCACCCGCGTGGGACTGCGCTCGGCGCGGCCGCGGGACCTGGCGCAATTGCGGCACGCGCTGCGGGAACTGCCCGGCGTGACCGCGGGGATCGCACGGCTGGATTCGCCGCGCCTGGACGCGCTCGCGCAGGGCTGCGGGGAACACGACGCCCAACTCGAACTCCTCGACAGGGCCATCGTCGCCGAACCGCCCGTGACGTTGAAGGACGGCGGCGTGATCGCTGCGGGCTACGACACCCGGTTGGACGAACTGCGAACCATCAGCGCCGATGCCAGCCAATACCTCGACGACTTCGAGCAGCGTGAACGCGAGCGCACGGGGCTGACCAATCTCCGGGTGGGCTACAACCGCGTTCACGGCTACTACATCGAGATCAGCAAGGCCCAGGCCCGGCACGCGCCCGACGACTACGTGCGGCGCCAGACGCTGAAGGGCAACGAGCGCTTCATCGTCGCAGAGCTCAAGGAGTTCGAGGACAAGATCCTGAGCTCCAGGGAACGCGCGCTGGCGCGGGAGCGCTCGATCTACGAAGAGGTGCTGGAGGCGCTCAACGAACATCTGCCCGAACTGCAGCAGACCGCGGAGTGCGTTGCGGAAATCGATGTACTGGCCAACCTGGCGGATCGGGCGGTGGCAATGGACCTGAGCAGACCCGAGCTGACCGGCAAGCCCGAACTCCGCTACGTTTCCGGACGCCACCTGGCGGTGGAGCAGGCGAGTACCGATCCCTTCGTACCCAACGATCTCGTTCTCGGCGACCGGCGGCGGATGCTGATCATCACGGGGCCCAACATGGGCGGCAAGTCGACCTACATGCGCCAGACCGCCCTCATTGCCATCCTCGCGCACATCGGCAGCTTCGTGCCGGCGGTCGAGGCGCGAATCGGTCCGATCGACCGGATCTTCACCCGCGTCGGGGCCTCGGACGACCTGTCGGGCGGGCGTTCCACCTTCATGGTGGAAATGACCGAGACCGCCAACATTCTCAACAACGCCACCGCCTCGAGCCTGGTCCTGATGGACGAGGTGGGGCGCGGCACCAGCACCTTCGACGGCCTGTCGCTGGCCTGGGCGGCGGCCCGGCACATCGCCCGGAAATCCCGGGCGTTCACGCTCTTCGCCACCCACTATTTCGAGCTGACCGGCCTGCCGGAACAACTTCCCGACTGCGCCAACGTGCATCTGGACGCCGCCGAACACGGCGACGAACTCATCTTTCTCCATGCCGTCAAGGAAGGTCCGGCCAACCAGAGTTACGGCCTGCAGGTGGCGCGGCTGGCCGGGGTCCCGGCGAGAGTCGTGGCGGACGCCCGGCACTACCTGGCCGCATTGGAAGCCCGCGAGCACGGTGCGGGCGATCATCCGCAGGTCGAACTGCCGCTGCAGGGTCCCGAACCCGCAGCCGCTCCGGTGGAAGAAGACCCCATCCGGCTACGGTTGCGGGAGGTGGACCCTGACACGCTCTCGCCGCGGCAGGCGCTGGAACTGTTGTACGACTTGGCAGCGGCAGAGAAGGGAAGCGAGTAATCGTATCCGTTCGTCCCGGCTCATCTTTCCAGATGGTGGCCGGTGCTTGAGGCACGCAACCGCTCCAGCGCTTCGCGATTCGTCCACGAGGCGACCTTGTCGATAGCATGCTCCAGGCCCATCCACCGATAGGCAATATGCTCGTCCGTGTTAAGTGAAGGGCTGCAGGCTTTCGGCAACTCCAGGTAAAAGAGGTGCTCCAGGTTCTCCGTAACGCCTGGTCCGTAGCGATCCCGCCATTCGGGACGGATAGGGAATCGCCGTGTAATTCCAGTTTCCACCAGCACGGGCACCGAGCGACTGGATTCCAAACGCCCCTCCCCCGATTCGACCGATGTGGCACACGATTCGGGTGGGTTGCAGTCCAGGCCCGTTTCTTCTTGCACTTCCCTTACAGCCGCCGCCGGCGGCGTCTCCAGCCAACGAAGCGTTCCGGTCACTGACTGCCAAAAGCCCCGCGGAGAGACGCGCTCCAGCAGCAGACACTCAAACTGCGGGTCATAAATCACCACCAGAACAGATTCAGGCCGGCGGAAGCGGGCGATACTCACCTACCCGTCTCTCATCCAATCATGTTCAAGACGTAGTCACTCAAGGGAAATGCCAAGAGAACGGCAACAGCAATTGAAGCGATCCAATAGCGGGATAATGGATTGTTCGGCGATTCATCGTTGGGCACGTAGTCCAAGCCCTTGAATGGCACCATCAAACCATGCAATACAAACAGTGTGAACCAGATACAAGCTACGAACACACTAGTTTCACGCCAACCCGGAAACAATAAGACGAGCAAGGTCAAGAGTGCCATAACAACAGTGTCGAATAGCACTATCCATCCCAAACTCTTTCTGGACAGTTCATCAAGCCGATTCCAGATTGTCATTCCAGACCTCAACCGACAGTTACCTGCAAGCGCTTGAAGGCGGCCCGTACAAGTGGCTACGGTTTAGCTCGCAGCCGAATGCCCACTTCCCTGAGTTGCGCGGCGCCGGCGGGACTGGGGGCGCCGGTCAGCGGGTCGCTGGCGGTCTGGGTCTTGGGGAAGGCGATGACTTCGCGGATGCTGTCCACGCCGGCCATCAGCATCACCAGCCGGTCCAGCCCGAAGGCGATGCCGCCGTGGGGCGGGCAACCGTATTCCATGGCCTGCAGCAGGAAGCCGAACTTCTCGTTGGCCTCCGCCTCGCCGATGCCGAGCAGTTCGAATACCGCGGACTGCATGGCCGGTGTGTGGATACGTATCGAACCGCCGCCGATCTCGGTGCCGTTGAGCACCATGTCGTAGGCGCGGGACAGGACATTGCCTGGATCCGCCGACAATGCGGCCGGGTCGTCTGCGAGCGGCGCCGTAAAGGGGTGGTGCGACGGTGTCCAGCCTCCTTCTCCGTCTTCCTGGAACAGCGGGAAATCCACCACCCAGAGCGGCGCCCAGCCGTCGCGGATCAGGCCGCGGTCCCGGCCCAACTGCCGGCGAACGGCGCTCAACGTGTCGTTGACGATCTGCGTCTTGCCGGCACCGAAGAAGACGATATCCCCGCTCTCGGCCCCGGCGCGATCCAGGACAGCGGCCACGACCTCGTCCGGGAGGAACTTGAGTATCGGCGACTGCAACTGCCCCGCGTCGCGGCCGATCGCCTTGATCCAGGCCAGTCCCCTGGCGCCATGGCGCGCGGCGAGATCCGTGTAGCCGTCGATGGCGCCGCGGCTCAGGTCCGCGCCGCCGGGCAGGCGCAGGACCGCCACGCGACTCCCCGCATCGGCGGCAGGACCCGCAAAGACCCTGAATTCGACCCCGCGCATCAGGTCGGCCACTTCCGTCATGACCAGCGGATTGCGCAGGTCCGGCGCGTCGGTCCCGTAGCGTTCCGTCGCCTCCCGGTAAGTCAGCTGCGGCAGCGGATTCGGCAACTCCACGTCGAGCACCGTCCGGAACGCATGCCGCACGAGTTCCTCCATCACCGCCATGATGGCCTCCTCATCCATGAAGGAGGTCTCGATGTCCACCTGGGTGAACTCGGGCTGGCGGTCGGCGCGCAGGTCCTCGTCCCTGAAGCACTTGACGATCTGGTAATAGCGGTCGAAGCCGGACATCATCAGCAACTGCTTCAGCAGTTGCGGCGACTGCGGCAGGGCGAAGAAGCGGCCCGTGTGCGTGCGGCTCGGGACCAGGTAATCCCTCGCGCCCTCCGGCGTCGTCTTCGTGAGAACCGGCGTCTCAAGCTCCACGAATCCGTTGTCGTCGAGGAATCCCCGTATCGACCGCGCCACCGCATGGCGCAGCCGCAGGTTGCGCTGCATGTCTTCGCGCCTGAGGTCCAGGTAACGGTAACGCAGCCGCAGGTCCTCGCCGGCGGGCTCGTCGTGATGAAAGGGCGGCGTCTTCGCCCGGTTGAGCACCGTCAGTTCAGTGGCCTCGAGCTCGACCTCTCCGGTGGCCATGTTGGGGTTGACCGTGCCCTCGGGCCGCTCGCGCACACGCCCCCGCACCGCGAGCACGTACTCGCTGCGGAGACGCTCGGCCTCGGCAAACGTATCCGGATCGCCGGGGTCGAAAACCACCTGCAGCAACCCCTCCCGATCCCGCAGGTCGACGAAGATGACGCCGCCGTGATCGCGCCGCCGATGCACCCAGCCGGCGACGGCGATCTCCTCGCCGAGTTGGGAGCGGTCCACCTGACCGCAGTAGTGGCTGCGCATGGGATTCAACCTTGTTTCAATGCCGGGCCGCGAAGCCGGCGCATGTTACGGCGAAGCGGCGGAACCTGCAATCATTGCCCGGGGTGAACAGGATGCCACTCCGGCACCACCACGCCCAGGGAAATGATCATCTTCAATGCCTCTTCAACCGACATGTCCAGTTCCTGCACGTCTTCGGCCGGCACGACCAGCATGAAGCCCGAGGTGGGATTCGGAGTCGTTGGCAGAAATACCGTGGTCATGTCCCTGCCGACCCGGGTCTCCGGCTCCGGCGGATGCTCCGAGGTCTGGAAACACAGGCTGTAGACGCCCTTGCGCGGGTACTGGATGAGCAGAACCTTCTTGAACGATTCGCTCGAATCGCTCAACACCAGCTCGGTAAACCGCTTGACGGCGCCGTAGACGGTACGCACCAGCGGAATGCGCGCCACCAAAGCTTCGTAGGAGTCGACCATGCGGCGGCCGATCAGGTTCGCCACCAGCATCCCGGTCAACAGGACCACCACCAGCGCCAGGACCGCTCCGAGACCCGGGATCCGGAAACCGAGCAGCGCTTCGGGACGATACGGCGGAGGGATCAGGAACAGGAGCCGATCCATGAGGTCGATGAGGAACGCCACGACCACGATCGTCGCGCCGACCGGCACCCAGACCAGCAGCCCGGCGACTATGTAGCGGCGAATGCGGCGAACGAACAAGTCGACTCCCCCCGGACTGGGCGGCCGTTGGAACTATGCTGCGGCGCTGTCGGACCTGCGGACGGAGCGCGGCGATGATTTCGATCCGGTGCCTGCGCCTGACTTGCCCGAGGACTTCTGCATCGACGAACTCTCTGTTTTCCTGGAACCCGCACTCTCATTGGGCTCGCCGTCTCTCGTTTTGGACTCACCCTTGTCCTTCGCTTTGGACGACTCATCGGAATGATCGACCAGGTTGCGCCTGGTCTCCTTGTCGGACTTGAAATCCGTCTCGTACCAGCCGCTGCCCTTGAGCCTGAAGTTCGGCGCGGAAACCAGCCGCCGCAGCGCGGACGCCCCGCAGGACGGACAGTCCCTGAGCGGCGCGTCGGCAATTTTCTGCAGGGCATCCAGATAGTGCCCGCACGCATCGCAACGATACTCGTATATCGGCACGCTACAGAAACCTCGCAAGAATAGAGACGACACCGACGGCAGCAACCGTCATTGAGCCGAGCCGAAGCGTGAGATCGTGTTTCAGCCGCAATTCCGATTCACGCAAATCCCGCTTCATGGCTATCTCATGCACCTCAAGGTCCCGCTTCATGGCTAACTCGATCGCCTCCAAGTCCCGCTTCATGGCTAACTCGAGCGCCTCCAAGTCCCGCTTCATGGCTAACTCGAGCACCTCCAAGTCCCGCTTCATGGCTAACTCGAGCGCCTCGAGGTCCTGTTTCGTGGCGAGTTTTTCGTCGATCAGCGTGGCTTGCGAGCGGGCCAGTACTTCGGCCTGTTCCTCCGGCATTCCGGCCTCCGTCAGCCGCTTTACAAATTCGTGCGTGTCAAAACCAACTGTAACCATTGTGCTCTCCGAACGTTCAGACCAACATGGGTTAGCCGAGCATGCCGGAAGTTACACCTTGGCTTCACGTCGCGTATCGCGGTGGTTTGCACAAATTCTAGCACTTTCAATGCCGACTCAGGCCGCCGCGGCCCGCCGCGGCCGTATCCTTGACGAAATCCAGCTCGCCGGCGGCGGCGGTGGCCCGAACGACGTCACCGGGCGCGAAATCGCCGTGGAGAATGCGCTGTGCCAGCGGGTTTTCCACCTGCTGCTGGAGCGCGCGCTTGAGCGGCCGCGCGCCGTAGACCGGATCGTGGCCCGCCTCGGCCAGCAGGTCGCGGGCCGCATCGTCCAGTTCCAGCGACATGTCGCGCTCTGCCAGCCGCTGTTGCAGGTACTTCAACTGGATGTCCACGATCAGCCGCAGGTGGGCCTCTTCCAGCGGGTGGAAGACCACGACGTCGTCGATCCGGTTGACGAACTCCGGCCGGAACTGCCGGCCGACGATGTCCATCACCGCGGCCTTCATCTTGTCGTAGTTCTCCTCGCCCGCCAGTTCCTGGATTCGCTGGCTGCCCAGGTTCGACGTCATGACCACGACCGTGTTGCGGAAGTCCACCGTACGGCCGTGACCGTCGGTGAGGCGGCCGTCGTCCAGCACCTGCAGGAGGATATTGAAGACTTCCGGATGGGCTTTCTCCACCTCGTCCAGGAGGACCACCGAATAGGGCCGCCGCCGCACCGCCTCGGTGAGGTAGCCGCCCTCCTCGTAGCCCACGTAACCCGGCGGCGCACCGATGAGCCGCGCCACGGAGTGTTTCTCCATGAACTCGGACATGTCGATGCGCGTCATGGCGTCTTCGGTATCGAACAGGAACTCCGCCAGCGCCTTGGTGAGTTCGGTCTTGCCGACACCCGTCGGCCCCAGAAACAGGAACGAACCGTTGGGCCGGTCGGGATCGGCAAGCCCCGCGCGGGACCGGCGGATGGCGTTGGACACGGCCCGGAGCGCCTCCCCCTGGCCGACCACGCGCGCCTCCAGGAAACTCTCCATCCGGATGAGCTTCTCCCGCTCGCCCTCGAGCATCTTGGTCACCGGAATCCCGGTCCACTTGGAAACGACTTCGGCCACCTCCTCTTCGGTCACCCGGTTACGAACCAGCGTCGGCTTTTCCTGCTCTCTGGAGAGCGCCTGCTCGAGTTCGCGCGTCAGTTCCGGGATGCGCCCGTACTGCAGTTCCGACATCCGCGCCAGGTCGCCGGCCCGATGCGCCTTTTCAAGCTCGGTCCTTGCATGCTCAAGCTCTTCCTTGAGATGCGTGGCGCCCTGCATGACCGCCTTCTCCGCGCTCCAGACTTCGTCCAGGTCCGAGTACTTGCGCTCCAGGTCCGCAATGGACGATTCCAGCGTCTCCAGCCGGCGTTTGGACGCCTCGTCGGATTCCTTCTTCAACGCCTCGCGCTGGATCTTCAACTGGATGAGCCGGCGCTCGAGGCGGTCAAGCTCTTCGGGCTTGGAGTCGATTTCCATGCGGATGCGCGAACCCGCCTCGTCCACCAGGTCGATGGCCTTGTCCGGCAACTGGCGGTCGGAGATGTACCGGTGCGACAGCGTGGCGGCAGCGACGATGGCGGGATCGGTGATCTCCACACCGTGGTGCACCTCGTAGCGTTCCTTGAGGCCGCGCAGGATCGCGATGGTGTCCTCGACCGTGGGCTCGTCCACGCGCACCTTCTGGAAGCGCCGTTCGAGCGCCGCGTCCTTCTCCATGTGCTTGCGGTATTCGTCCAGCGTGGTGGCGCCGACGCAGTGCAGTTGCCCGCGGGCCAGGGCCGGCTTGAGCATATTGCCGGCGTCCATGGAGCCCTCGGCCTTGCCCGCGCCGACCATGTTATGCAGTTCGTCGATAAAGAGAATGATCTGACCCTGCTGCTTGGCCAGTTCGTTGAGCACCGCCTTCAGGCGCTCCTCGAATTCGCCGCGGAACTTGGCGCCTGCGATCAGTGCGCCCAGGTCCAGCGCGAGGATTCGTTTCGACTTGATCCCCTCCGGCACCTCGCCGTTGGCGATGCGCTGCGCCAGCCCTTCCACGATGGCCGTCTTGCCCACGCCCGGCTCCCCGATGAGCACGGGGTTGTTCTTGGTCCGCCGCTGCAGCACCTGGACGGTGCGCCGAATCTCGTCGTCGCGGCCGATCACCGGGTCCAGCTTGCCCTGCTCCGCCTGCTCGGTGAGATCCACAGCGTATTTCTCCAGCGCCTGCCGGGACTCCTCCGCATCGGGGTTATCCACACTGGCGCCGCCGCGCACCTCGTCGATGGCCTTCTCGACGGCGCCGGCGACGGCGCCGGCATCCTGCAATGCACGGCCCAGGTCGCCGCGGTCCCGACACGCCGCCAGAACGAAGAGTTCGCTGGAGATATAGGAGTCGCCGCGCTGCTGGGCCAGCTTGTCGGCAATGTTCAGGAGCTTTGTGAGCTCGCTGGAGACGTGCACGTCGCCCTCGGCATCGCCCTGCACCCTGGGCAGTCGGTCCAGCGCGTTGCCCAGACCGACGCGAAGCCGATTCATGTTGACCCCGGCCTTGGTCAGCAGACCGCCGATGCTGCCGCGGTCCTGCTCCAGCAGCGCCGCCATCAGGTGCGCCGGCGCGATGAACTGGTTGTCCCGCCCGACCGCCATGGACTGCGCGTCCGCGAGCGCCAGTTGCAGCCTGCTTGTCAGTTTGTCCGTTCGCACGGGACTCTACTCCGCTACCGGGATCGTCAATTCAGTAGATGGGGGTGGGGGCGAGAAATATCAATCGGTGGCGGTCCCGGAGTCCTATCGCTGCGTTCGTGGGCGACCCCTTTGATATACTTCAACTACCTACGATGCGAAGAAGAATCGGCGATGCAGATCAACGTCGAACCCCATAACGGCACGCTGGTGGTTGCCGTCGAAGGGCGTATCGATGGCACGAACGCGATGGAATTCCAGAGCGCCGTGCGCGATGCGCTCGGGGAAGGCACGGGACCGTTGCTGATCGATTGCGAGACCCTCGCCTACACCAGCAGCGCGGGTCTGCGCGCATTTCTGTCAATCGCCAAACTGCTCCAGCGAAGGAAGGGGAAGTTCGCGATTTGCTCGTTATCCGGCATGATTGCGCAAATTTTTCAGATCAGCGGATTCGATCAGATCATTTCGGTCCACGCCTCGCGCGAAGAAGCGCTTGGCGACTTCGACAGCTAGTGCCAGATCGACCCGGGCTTCTTGACGACCGCGCCGCTTGAGCAGGCAACATCCAAAGCGTCATCGCGCCTGCAAGACCTCGAACCGGTTGTGAACGCCTCCGAAGACATCATCCGCCGCCTGCCGAAGGCGGAACTGCATATCCACATCGAAGGCAGCTTCGAGCCGGAGCTCATGTTCGAGATCGCCGGCCGCAACGGCGTGCGCATCCCGTACGACTCCGTAGAGGCGGTCCGCGCGGCGTACGAGTTCGAGGACCTGCAGTCCTTTCTGGACATCTACTACCAGGGCATGGGCGTATTGATCGAGGAGAGGGACTTCTACGACCTGACGATGGCCTATCTGCGCCGCGTGAGCGGCGACGGCGTGGTGCATGCGGAGATCTTCTTCGATCCCCAGGGTCACACGGAACGCGGCATTGCCTTCGAGACCGTGCTGAACGGAATCTGGAACGCGCTGCGCGACGGCGAGCGGCAGCTAGGCATCACGTCCCGGCTCATCATGTGCTTCCTGAGGCATCTCGACGAGGACGATGCGCTACGCACCCTGGATCAGGCCATGCCGTTCCGCGACCGCATCGCCGGAGTGGGCCTGGATTCCTCCGAGGTCGGGCACCCGCCCCGCAAGTTCGAACGCGCTTTCGCCAGGGCACGGGAGGCCGGCTTCCGGGCGGTCGCGCACGCGGGCGAAGAGGGACCGCCGGCCTATGTCGAGGAAGCCCTGGACCTTCTGCGCGTCGCCCGCATCGACCACGGCAACCGGGCGCTTGAATCCACTGCCCTGGTCAGGCGCCTGGCGGCGGAAAGAATCCCCCTCACCGTGTGCCCGTTGTCCAACCTGAAGCTCTGCGTGGTCACCGACCTGCGCGAGCACCCGCTCACGCGCATGCTGGACGCCGGCCTGATGGCCACCGTCAACTCGGACGACCCGGCCTATTTCGGGGGATACGTTGTCGACAACTTCGTTGCGGCCAGGGACGCGCTGGGCCTGTCGGCGGAGGACATCGTTACGCTGGCGCGAAACTCCATCACGGCCTCCTGGGCCGACGCGGGCCGGAAAGAGCGCTGGCTCGCCGGGATCGACGCCATCGCGAGCGAGCCCGCCGACTGATCAGGCCGCCCGATTGATCGCCAGCCGCTCGTCGACGGTCGCAACGATCGAATCGATGGGCGCGCTGTCAATCCCGAGCTGACCGGCAATCCGCTGCACGAGGAAGTCGACACGCTCGATATTGGGGACGCCTGCGAATACCGCCCGCGCGGCGGACGACGGATTTACGAGCCAGGTGGCCGCCGTCGCGTACTTGTCGAACGGTACGAGATCGTTGTCGGCGGCTCCCAGCCGGATGGACAGGTTTCGCATCCATTCGTAGATTTCGCGCGAAGCGTCGACATCGCCATGCACGGCATCCTTGATGGAGATCATGCCGTCCCGTCCGATGCAACGGTAGTTTCCGGCCAGCAACATCTGCCACTTGGTCAGAGGCACGAAGATCGAATCGTGCACCTTCAACTTGACCGGTAGCGGGGTGGCGCCGTCGTCGGTGTCGAACCGGATTCCTTCAATATCGGCCTCGATGTTGCGCAGAATGTTCGTCGCTTCGTCCCCCTCGAACCGGGCGGCCTTGAAATTCGTGGGCAGCCCCACCTGGAGCACGTTCAGTTCATCCAGGGAGGGCCGGAATGCCTGAGGATCGGGGCTCGCAGTCGTCACCAGGCGTGGATCGAAGTCTTCCCACGCCGCAGGGCTCACATAGCATTGCCTGAGATCGTCCACAGCGAGCCCCGGGATGCGCTGCAGATACGGCAGCGGCGGCATGTTCATGATCGCCAGACAGGGGATGCCCGATTTGCCCACCAAGGGCATGAGTTCTCGAATGCCCTCGGATCCATACTGGGGCTCCTGCATGGCGAGCACGACCAGGTCGAATACCGCCGGGTCCACCGCATCCGGCGTCGTGGCCGACAACCTGCCGGGCGCCTGGTTCGAGGAAACCCTGACCGGCTGTTCCCGGCCCCTGACGGGCAGGATCACCACCGTACCCTCGCGGTTGATGACATCGACTTCCGCCTGCGTGCACACCAGCGTGACATCGTGTCCCGCCAATATCGATTTCGTTGCAAACAGCGAGCCGTAGGACGCGCCCAGGACAAGTACGTTGTATCTCGTTTGCACGACTACTCCCTCAGTTTCACGATTCCAGCCAAATGACCGTCGCCATTCGCCCACAGGGTGCCTTACGGCGATGCGAAAAGAAACGTTCCGAATCGGTGTGCGTGCACCAGTTCGCGCCATGGATTGCTTTCACGCCGGCGGCTTGCAGGCGTCGACGGGCAAGTCCGTGGAGATCCGCCTGCCAGCGGCCGTTGGAATTGGCCGCGAAGCACCGGACTGCATCCGGGTCGATTGCCGCGAACCGCTCGAGCACCTCGCCACCGACTTCATAGGCCCCCTGGCCGATGCCGGGCCCGACCCACGCCAATATCTGCGCGGGGTCGACTCCCATGCATCGGACGACCGACTCGAGTACACCGCCCGCCAATCCTCGCCAACCGGCGTGGACCGCACCTACGCGTGTACCCAGGGAGTCGCACAAGAGCACCGGCAGGCAGTCGGCGGTGAGAATCACGCATGGCTGGCCGGGTCGCGAGGTGACCGAACCGTCGGCGGCAGGGGGCTGGTTGAGAGGCGATGACCCGGGAGAGGGCTGGTCGGCGTGCCGGGTCGCAGCCGGCGCATCAGCCCGATCCAGGTCGAGCACCCTGGTCCCGTGAACTTGCCTGAGCCACATGGGTTCCGCGGGCAGATCGAGCATCTCTGCAAGAATTCGGCGGTTGCGGGCCACGTTGGCTTCATCGTCACCCACCCCCGCGCTCAGGTTGAGGCTCGCGTAAGAACCACGGCTGACACCGCCCACTCGCATAGTACTGGCGGCGCGGACGGGAGCGGGCGCCGGCCAATCGGGCAGAATCACCCCGTTGCGTCCGGGAGATTTCATCCGCCCGCGGCTCCCCGCGAACCCGCGGCCACAGCATCCCGACGCAGTGCCTCGACCAGGCCGCGCAGATCCGCAGGCAGCGGGCTCTCGAACGCCAGATCGCCGCCGTTCTCCGGATGGCTGAATTCCAGCCGCCGGGCATGCAGCGCCTGGCGGGAAAACGGCTGCAGCACGCGCAGCAACGCCGGCTGGGGCACCTTCGGCAACCGCGGGCGACCGCCATAGAGCGGGTCCCCCACCAGCGGTGCGCGGATGTGGGCGAAATGGACCCGAATCTGGTGAGTGCGGCCGGTATCCAGTTCGATCTGCACCCGAGTATGCGCCCGGTACCGCTCCATGACCCGGTACCGGGTCCGGGCCGGCCGCCCCCGCTGCGCTACCGCCATGCGAAGACGATGGGTCGGGTGCCGCGCGATGGGGGCGTCGATCTCGCCGCCGCCGGTGAGCACGCCCTGGCACACCGCCTCATAGGTGCGCCGAATCTCGCGTCGCTCCAGTTTCCGCACCAGCGTGCGATGGGCACGCAGCGTGCGCGCCACCACCAGCAGCCCGCTGGTGTCCTTGTCCAGGCGGTGGACAATGCCGGCGCGAGGCAATCCCGCGAGGTTCGGGTCCAGGTGCAGGAGCGCATTGAGCAGCGTCCCGGCACGGTTGCCGGCGCCCGGGTGAACGACCAGGCCGCGGGGCTTGTCGACAATGAACAGGGCGTCGTCCTCGTGGACGAGATCGAGCGGTATCGCCTCCGGCTCCAGGGCTACAGCCGGTTGCGGGGTCACCTCGAGGGCGATTTCCTCCCCCTCGCGCACGCGCGTTTTCGGCGCCGCCCGGCGTCCCTCGAGAGTGAGCGACCCACTCTCGATCCAGACCTTGAGCCGGCTGCGGGAGAATTCCTCCAGCAACTCGGCAGCGGCCCGATCCAGGCGGCGTCCGACCTGCCCGGACGAAACGGTCACGCGACGGGAAATGGGCTCCAATGTCTTCCTCTGGCCGATAGCGAGTTTGTTATGATCGCTCATTATGAAGTCTGGCCTGCGCATCTCACCAGCAAAACTCGTGCTGCTCGCTGCAGCCGCTGCCATGCTGGCCTCCGGCTGCGGCAACCGCCGCGACCGGGTCGTCGATTCCGCGGGCCCGGAGGAACTCTACGACCGCGGTTCCGCGTCCATGCGCAGCGGCAACTATCCCACGGCGCTGGCCTACTTCCAGCAACTGGAGGCCCGGTACCCGTTCAGCAACGTCACGCGGCAGGCGCAGCTCGACATGATCTACGTCTACTATCGGGCGCAGCAGCCGGAGTCCGCCATCGACGCCGCCAACGAATTCGAGCAGGAGAATCCCACCCATCCCCGCGTGGACTACTGCCTTTACATGAAGGGGCTCATCTATTTCGATGCGGCGCCGAATTTCCTGGAGAGAATGTTCCGGGTGGACATGTCGGAGCGCCCGCCGCGGGATACATTGCTGGCATTCGCGACGTTCGATGACCTGATCCGGCGCTTTCCGGCCAGCGAGTACATCCCCGACGCCCGCCAGCGGATGGTTTTCCTGCGCAATCGCCTGGCGGAGTACGAGAACCACGTGGCCGGCTATTACATCGACCGGGGCGCCTATGTGGCCGCGGTGAACCGGGCCAAGTACGCCATCGAGCACTATCCGGGCGCACCGGCCCTGGAGGAATCGCTGACCCTGCTCGCGCGGGCCTACTCCCTGCTGGGACTTTCCGACCTGGCCGCCGACGCCCAGCGGGTCTTCGACCTCAATTTCGAGGCGCCGGCACAGCAGACAGGCCCCGGGCAAGTGGTGATCCAGGAAGTCGAACAGCCGGATTCCAGCGAACAGTCAGACACCGAAACCCAAGGCCCTGCGCCGTAGAAAATCGCGGCTGCAAATTCGCTCTCATCCCCGGTTTTGGCGATTTTCCACGGTGCCGGTTCCTAGTATCCCGAGGTGATGGGATACCGCCAGTCCCGTCCGAACGCGCGGCGGCTGACGCGGACGCCCGGAGGCGCCTGGCGGCGCTTGTACTCATTGCGCTTGACCATCCCCAGTACCTGCCCCACCGTCGCCCGATCGAATCCCGCGGCGGCAATCTGGTCCACTGAAAGGTCGTCTTCGATGAATGCCTCCAGGATCGGATCCAGGACATCGTAGGGCGGCAGCGAATCGGAATCCTTCTGGTCGGGGCGCAGTTCGGCGCTGGGCGCCCGGGTGATGACCCGCTCGGGTATCACGGGCGATCGCGCGTTTCGAAACCGCGCAAGCTCGTAGACCAGCGTCTTGCCGCAGTCCTTCAACGGTGCGAATCCGCCCGCCATGTCTCCGTACAGCGTCGCATAACCCACCGCCATCTCGCTCTTGTTTCCCGTGGTCAACAGCATCCTGCCCAGCTTGTTGGACAGGGCCATGAGCAGGACGCCCCGGCATCGCGCCTGGATATTTTCCTCGGTGGTATCCGGGTCCAGGCCCCGGAACAGCTCTTCCAATACCCCGAGCGTGGACCTGAACATGGGCTCGATGGACAGCGTATCCACTCGCACGCCGAGTCTCCGGGCCTGTTCGGCGGCATCTTCCAGGCTCATGTCCGAGGTATAGCGCGACGGCATGCGCACCGCGTGCACGTGCCCGGCGCCCAGGGCATCCACGGCCACGCACATCGTCAGCGCGGAATCGACGCCGCCGGAAAGCCCGAGGATGACCCCGTCAAAGTGATTCTTGACGACGTAGTCGCGCGTGCCCATGACCAGCGCCCGGTAGATGCTGTCGGTATGCGGCAGCAACGGGGCGATGGCGCCGGCGCGTGCATCGATACGGCCTCCGCGCGCGCTCAGTTCGGCTATAAAGACGCCCTCGTCGAATGCGGGAGCGCGCGTCGCCACATCCCCCGCCGCATTGACGGCCACCGATCCGCCGTCAAAGACCAGTTCGTCCTGCCCGCCGACCATATTGACGTAGACCAGCGCCCGGCCGATCTCGCGCGCGCGCGAGGCCAAAACGTCCTCCCGGACCTGCTGTTTCTGCCGGTGAAACGGCGAACCATTGAGAATCAGGATGACGTCGGCGCCGGCCGCTGCCGTGGCGCGGCAGGGCTCGGGCTGCCAGGTGTCCTCGCAGATCGTCAAACCGAAGCGGATGCCCCCGAATTCCACCACGGTGGGCTGCGCACCCGGTTCGAAATAGCGTTTTTCATCGAACACCGAGTAGTTGGGCAATACGATCTTGCGGTGCAGGGCGAGGATGCGCCCACCGGCGATGAAGGCCCCGGCATTGTAGATCCGCTCGCCGTCGTACTCGGGAAATCCCACGTAGACGGCGATGCCGGAGACACCCTTGCGAACCTTTTCCAGCGCCGCCTCGACCCTCAAGCGCATGCCGCGGTGAAACAGCAGGTCCTCGGGCGGGTAGCCGCAAAGCGTCAGTTCAGGGAAGATCGCAAGACCGCACCCCAGACCGTCGCGCGCACGGCGCGCGGTTGCAAGGACCTTGTCGACATTGGCGTCGATCGCGCCGACGTGGGTATTGAGCTGGGCCAGTGCGACCTTCAATCGAGCGCCTCGGCTATGGCCGAACCCAGCATGGCCGGCGATCGAACGGTGGTGACTCCGGCCTCTTCCAGCGCTTCGAACTTGGCCTGGGCCGTACCGCTGCCTGCGGAGATGATCGCACCCGCATGACCCATGCGCTTGCCCGGCGGTGCGGTCACACCGGCGATGTAGGCCACCACCGGCTTGCTGACATGATCGTGGATGTATTCCGCGGCCGCCTCTTCATCGCCGCCTCCGATCTCGCCCACCAGAATGATGCCCCGTGTGCCGGGATCGGCTTCGAACAGTTCCAGACAGTCGATGAAATTCAGGCCGCGGATGGGATCCCCGCCGATGCCTATGCAGGTCGACTGCCCCAGACCGGCATTGGTCGTCTGCCACACCGCTTCATAGGTCAGGGTGCCCGAACGCGAGATGATGCCGACGGAACCGGGCCGGTGGATGAAGCCGGGCATGATACCGAGCTTGCAGGCTCCCGGCGTGATGATACCGGGGCAATTGGGGCCGATCAGCCGGCATCCGGTGTCGGCCAGTGCGGCCTTGACCTTCACCATGTCGAGGACCGGAACACCCTCGGTGATACAGACCGCCAGTTCGACCCCCGAGGCGGCAGCCTCGAGAACGGCATCGCCCGCAAAGGCCGCCGGCACGAAGACCATGCTCACCTCCGCGCCGGTGGCGGCGACGGCTTCCTGCATGGTGTCGTAGACCGGCAGGCCCAGGTGCTCGTCGCCGCCGCGGCCCGGCGTGACGCCGGCCACGACCCGGGTGCCGTATTCCAGGCACTGGCCCGTGTGAAAGAGCCCCTGGCGGCCGGTCATGCCTTGCGATATGACCCGTGTTTCGCCGCCGACGAGAATACTCACGTGCCCTGTCCCCGCGCCAGGCCGACGACCTTCTCCGCGGCGCTGCGCAGATCGGAGGCGGGCACGACGGCCAGTCCGCTCCCGGCCAGGAGCTGCCGCCCCTTCCGGACGTTCGTTCCCTCCAGTCTCACCACCGCCGGCACCGTCACGCCGATGTCCTTGACCGCCGTGAGAATTCCCTCGGCGATCAGGTCGCAACGCACGATGCCGCCGAAGATATTGACGAGAATCGCCTTCACGTTGGGGTTGCCGAGAATGATCCTGAAGGCCTGGGCAACGCGTTCCGCGGTGGCGCCGCCGCCCACATCGAGGAAATTGGCGGGCTCGCCGCCGTGCAGCTTGATGATGTCCATGGTCGCCATGGCGAGTCCGGCGCCGTTCACCATGCAGGCGATATTGCCGTCCAGCGACACGTAGTTGAGGCCATGCGCGCGCGCATCGCGCTCGCTGGGATCTTCCTGGCCCTCATCCCGCCAGCCCGCGTAGCGTTGCTGGCGGAACAGCGCGCTGTCCTCGATGTCGATCTTGGCATCCAGCGCAATCACATGCCCGTCTCCGTCCACGATGAGCGGATTGATCTCCACCAGGCTGGCGTCGCAGCGGTGAAAGAGCGTGACGACCTTGCCGATGATGTCCGCAAGCTCCCGGATCTGGCCCGCGTCCAGGCCCAGGCCATAACCCAATTGCCGACACTGGTACGGCGACACGCCGGCCGCCGGATGGATCGCAGCCGTGAGTATCTTTTCCGGCGTGGACGCGGCCACCTCCTCGATATCCATGCCGCCGGCCGCCGAAGCCATGACAATGATCCGCTCCCGGGCGCGATCCACCAGCGCGCTCATGTAGAGTTCCCGCTGAATGCTCGATGCGGCCTCGACGTATACCGTGTCCACCGGCAGACCTGCGAGACCGCTCTGGCGGGTAACCAGGCGGGTCCCAAGCATGGCGTCGGCGTGGGCGGCGGTTTCCTCTGCCGAATTCGCCAGCTTCACGCCACCCGCCTTGCCGCGGCCTCCGGCGTGCACCTGCGCCTTGACGACCCAGCGCTCCCCCCCCAATTCGCTCGCCGCAGCCGCAGCCTCCGCGGCGGTCGCCGCCGCCCGGCCCCGGGGCACGGGAATGCCGAATTCGGCAAACAACGCCTTGGCCTGATATTCGTGAAGGTTCAAGGGGGTCCTCGGGTTCCGGGCGAGCGCCATTGTCGCGGAATGGCGATCACAGTGAAAGGGGGACCGGCAGTGCGTTCAGTGCGCGACAGAACGCAAAAGTGCGCAAATCTGGTCACTTTGCCCCAGTTTCTGCTCTCACGTTCGGCGCCGGCTTGCCGCAAACTGCCCATCTCACGTCAAGGAGGTTCCCATGAAACACAGACAATCCGGTTTCACGCTCATTGAGTTGATGGTCGTGGTGACCATCATAGGCATTCTCGCGAGCTTTGCCATACCCGCCTACCAGGACTACACGATTCGGGCGCAGGTCTCCGAGGGCATGAGCCTGGCGGCCATCGCCAGGGCGGCCGTGGCGGAGGAGTTCCTGACCGAGGGCGTCCCGCCCGACGACCGGGCCGATGCGGGCATGAGCGCCGATCCCACGGACACGTCCGGCCGCTACGTTACCGGCGTGGACATCGCCAACGGCGTGCTGACCATCACCTACGGCAACGAGGCCAACGCGCGGATCGCCGGGGCGGGCGCCAACACATTGACAATGACCCCCTACGAATCGTCCGACATGAGCCTGTTGTGGCGATGCGGAGCCGCGCCGGAACCCGACGGCGCGGAACTGCTGGGCACCGCAGCCGGCATGGCGGCGACATACGTGGCGCCGACCCTGCCGGTGCGCTACCTGCCCGCCGCGTGCCGCCTGTAAGGACCCGATACTGTGCAGCGTGTCCGGGCGAAACCGGATAACCCGGTGCACGCAGGTTCCCGTTCCCATACAAGCGGCCTGGAAGAGGGGCGAAGACGGGGTCCTGCGGCAGCGGCCTCGTCGGAGCCGCTGACCGGATTGGCGCGGCGTTTGCTCCGCGAAGGGATCGTCGGCCGGGACGCGCTGCATGAGGCGGTCAGGGCCTCAAGGGAGCAGTCCACTTCCCTGGTCGCCTGCCTGGTGTCGACGGGACGCGGCGATCCCGGCCGCATCGCAGTCGCCGCGGCTCGGGAATTCGGTGTCCCGGCGCTCGATCTGGACGCGGTGGAACCGGGACCGGAATCCTCCACCCTGATTTCGGCTGAGCTGCTCAAGCAACACCGCGTGCTGCCGCTGATGCGCCGAGGCCAATGCATATTCGTCGGCATCGCCGACCCGACCAACCTCAAGGCCCTGGACGACATCGAGTTTCAGACCTCGCTGCGCCCGGAACCGGTGGTCGTGGAATACGACAAGCTGGAAGCGTGCATCGGGGGCTCCGTGGGTGCGGAGGACGCTTCCGCCGCGTCGTTCGACTTCACCGAATTCGATCTGGACGGATTGCAACTCGTCGAAGATGGCAATGACGCGGACCCCGTCAATGCCGACGTGGACGATGCCCCGGTGGTGAGGTTCGTCAACCGGATCATGCTGGACTGCGTGAACCGGGGTGCATCGGACATCCATTTCGAGCCGTACGAACAAGCGTACCGGATCCGCATGCGCCACGACGGCGTGCTCAGCGAAATCGCCCATCCGCCGATGGCGGTGGCGGGGCGGCTCGCTGCCCGGCTGAAGGTGATGGCGCGGCTGAATGTCGCGGAACGGCGAATGCCTCAGGACGGGCGAATGAGGATGCGTGTGGCCCCCGACCGCGCCATCGACCTGCGGGTGAACACCTGCCCGACCCTGTTCGGGGAAAAGGTCGTCTGCCGGTTGCTGGATCCGGCCAGCGTCAGGACCGATATCGACGACCTTGGCTACGACGAAGGACAGAAAGCGACCTACCTCGACCACCTTGCCAGACCGCACGGCATGATCCTGGTCACCGGCCCCACCGGAAGCGGCAAGACCGTCTCTCTCTACGCCGGGCTCAACACCCTGAATACTCCTGACCGCAATATTGCCACCGCGGAAGATCCGGCCGAGATCAACCTGCCCGGCATCAACCAGGTCAATGTCAACCCGAAGGTGGGCCTGACCTTCGCCTCCTGCCTGCGCGCCTTTCTTCGCCAGGATCCCGACATCATCATGGTGGGAGAGATTCGCGACCTGGAAACCGCCCAGGTTGCGATCCGGGCGGCCCAGACCGGCCACCTGGTGCTTTCCACCCTGCACACCAACGACGCACCGCGGACCCTGACCCGGCTGGTGGACATGGGCATCAAGCCCTACGCCATCGCGAGTTCGGTGTCGCTCATCATCGCGCAACGCCTGGCGCGAACGCTGTGCGGCGCCTGCAAGCAGCCGGCGCCTATTCCCCCGGACGCCCTGATCGGGGAGGGTTTCTCGCCGCAAGAGGTGGAGGCAGGACTGACAACTTACGCCGCCCGGGGCTGTAACCGCTGCAACGCGGGGTATCGCGGGCGCACGGGCGTATTTCAGGTCATGCCGGTCAGCGAACCCATCGGCCGCATCATCATGGACGGCGGCAACGCCTCGCAGATTGCCCGGCAGGCCGCCGCGGAGGGCATCCTCGACGTGCGCCGCTCGGGACTGGCCAAGGTCAGGCGCGGACTGATCGGCCTGGAAGAACTCAACCGAATCACCGTGGACTAGCGCTCCATGGCAGACGCCGCTACCCGCACTTACAACTGGCGTGGCACAAACCGTGCCGGCAAGCGCATTCGGGGCGTCACGTTTGCGGCCAGCGAATCCGCGGTGCGTGCGGAGTTATGGCGCCAGGGCATCGTGCCCTCCCGGGTCCGCCGGACACTGCTCGGCGGCGGCGGCCGTGTCAGCGGCGGGGAAATCACGTCCGCCACCCGGCAACTGGCGACGATGATCGGCGCCGGCATCCCCCTGGTACAGGCTTTGGACATCATCGGCAACAGCCAGGATACGCCTGCCGTGCAGGCGCTCATGCTCAGCGTGAAAAACGATGTCGAGGACGGTACCTCCCTGTCCGCCGCGCTTGCGAAACATCCGCAGCATTTCGATGACCTCTACGTCAACCTGGTGGCGGCTGGCGAGCAGGCGGGCGCGCTGGAGACGTTGCTGGCAAGGATTGCCGCCTACCGGGAAAAGGCCCAGGGCATCCGGGACAAGGTAAGAAAGGCGCTGTTCTACCCGGCGGCGGTCACCGTGGTGGCCCTGCTGGTGACGGTCATTCTGCTGGTTTTCGTGATTCCCGAGTTCGAATCGCTGTTTGAAGGATTCGGCGCCGAATTACCCGCGTTGACGCTCATGGTCATCGGCGCATCCGATTTCGTGCGCTCGTCCGGCTGGATACCCGGATTCCTGATCGCCGCCGGCGTTGCCGGGTTCATACAGGCAAGAAGAAGGCTGCCATCGGTGCGCCGCTTCCTGGAGCGGGCGATGCTGCGCGTTCCGGTCATCGGCCCCATCGTCCACATGGCGGCCACCGCGCGTTACGCGCGCACGCTTGCCATCACCTTCGCGGCCGGCACACCCCTGGTGCAGGCGCTGGAGCCGGTCGCCAGAGCCACCGGCAATATCGTCTACGAAGGCGCGGTCCTGAACATTCGCGATGAGGTCGCCACCGGACAGCGACTGCAGCAGGCCATGAAGATGTCCGGCCTGTTTCCCTCCATCGCCACCCGAATGATCGGCGTAGGGGAAGAATCCGGCGCGCTCGAAGACATGGCGGAACGGATCGCGGACTTCTACGAAGAACGGCTCGATAACGCGGTCGACGGACTATCCAGCCTGCTTGAGCCGCTCATCATGGCTGTGCTGGGCCTCGTCGTCGGCGGCCTGGTTGTCGCCATGTACCTGCCGGTGTTTAGAATGGGGCAGGTGATGTAACTCGCGGTGTTCAGTTCAAGTGCGGGAAGCGGTATGCGAAAGAAGTGGATCACCAAGGTTAGGCGTGAGCGCGCTTACGGAGAGTTTGACTCGGCAGAGGGAGAGGAAGCGGCGGTGAATGGAGACGGAGTTTTGAATGTTACTTGGCCGGAAACGCTTGATGGCTCGCCAATTGAATGCGATGTATTGCTCGCCACTGCCACCGGACCGACGATAGTTGAGGGCAAGTACCGGTCGGCAAGAGAAATCGCGGAGTCGTGGAACACGGAAGATGGAGAGAAGGAGGTCCATTATTTCTGGAACAACAGAGACAGTGAGATCACGACATTTGAAGATGATGAGATTATTGAGCTTCTGAATGTGCGACGGCGGCTGGGATAATGCGTGTGCTCGATTTTGGTACGAGAGCGGAACCGGCATGAGCATTGACAGACCGTTTCAAGGAACGCTATTCGCCAAGGATTTTCTGCAGGAGTCCATCACTCGGTTGGCAGACTGGGTGGAAATCGACGACAGAGCGCTTGTCGATTTCGAAGGGACAGCGCGGGAGATTTTCGAGCGGTTTCCGTCAGGCGTGTCGCCGAACGAGAGCCAGACCGAGGACGATTTGATCTGGCCCGTACTCGTTCAGCTCGGGTGGACGGCGAGCCTGCGTCAACAAAATCTAAGTGGCATCGGCCGGGAATATGTACCCGATGGCTTGCTGTTTGCGGACGAATCCGGAAAAGAGCGCGCCAATGGCTTCAGAGAGGAATGGAAGCGGTATGAGATTGGACTGGCTATCGTAGAGTCCAAGCGCTGGCTTCGCCCACTTGATCGCCGATCCGGTCGGCGAGGCGAGGAAACGGCGCCTTCGACTCAGATGCTGCGCTATCTTCGGCGTGTCGATGATTTGACGTCCGGAAAGCTTCGTTGGGGCATATTGACGAACGGGGCATTGTGGAGACTCTACTATCAGGGTGCCCGGTCAGTGTCGGAGCAGTTCTTCGAGCTTGATCTGGCGGCGCTTCTCGATATTCCCGGCCATAACGAGGGATTGTTTGCGCTTGGCGAACGCGAACGCAAGCATTGGCTGAAGGTATTTACGCTCGTGTTTCGGAGCGATGCGTTTCGGCCTGACGCCGCAGATGCGCGGACTTTCCATCAACGGGCTATTGATGAAGGGCAATTTTATCAGCAGCGAGTCGCGGATAGTCTTTCCGACCTGATTTTCGGAAAGGTGTTTCCGGAGCTTGCATGCGCGATCGCGTTGGCGAGCGATGCATCCTTGGAAGAAGTACGGGATGCCACTCTAATTCTGCTTTACCGGCTACTGTTCATTCTTTATGCCGAGGATCGGGACCTTCTGCCGGTGCGCGACAGCCGATACGACGATTACGCGCTTCGGGACAAGGTGCGCGGCGACATCGGGCGTCGTAAGGATATGGGTGATACGTTCTCGGCCTCTGCGGCTCGATACTGGGGAGCAATCGACGATTTGTGCCGCGCCATTGACCAAGGGGACGCTTCGATCGGCTTGCCGCCCTACAACGGGGGGTTGTTTGATCGGAAACGATGGCCGCTGCTTGGCGAAATTCGGCTTGGCGATGAGGTAATGGCGGAGGTCATCGACGCACTCTCTTTTGAACGCACATCGACGGGCCGACGCTATATCAACTACCGCGATCTGGGGGTTCAGCAGCTTGGCTCGATCTATGAGCGGTTGCTCGAGCAGGAGATTGCCCGAGATGGGGAGCAGATTGTTGTTCGGCCCAACGTGTTTGCGCGGAAGGATTCGGGTAGCTATTACACGCCAGACGATCTCGTAAGCCTGATCATTGAGGAGACGATTGAGCCGCTGGTTCATTCGCGCTTGGACGCTTTTGCCAAGTGTGTGTCTGAACTGGGATCGGGCGCAATTTCCGAGGATCGTGGGATCGGGCGGCTAAAGCGGCTGGACCCTGCGGAGAAACTGCTGGAATTGAGAGTTTGCGATCCGGCCATGGGCTCAGGACACTTCCTGGTCAATCTGGTGGATCAGCTTGCCGACCGAGTTATCGCGGCTATGGGGGAGTCCGAAGCAGCGTGGGACGGGTACGTCTCGCCGTTAACGGAACGCATTGATGTCATTCGAAATACGATAATCGCCAATGCGGAGGATCGGGGTTGGACAGTGGATATGGCGCAACTGGACGATCGTCACATCGTTCGGCGAATGGTGTTGAAACGTTGCGTCTACGGTGTTGACAAGAATCCTATGGCAGCCGAATTGGCGAAGGTTGCGCTGTGGCTACATACCTTCACTGTAGGGGCACCGTTGAGCTTCCTGGACCACCATCTGCGTTGTGGGAACAGCCTATTCGGGTCCTGGGTACGCAATGGCATAGACAACGCAACGGCGGAAAGCGGAGCTTTGTTTCTGGAGGGGCCGGTTAGACGGGCGACGACGGCCGCTGCGTCCATGCAGATTATCGAAGGGCTGACGGATGCGGAAATTGCGGAGGCTCATCGTTCAGCGCAGATATTCGCTGAAGTCGAAGCGATGACGGAACCGCTGAACGCGTTTCTTTCGTTGATCCATGGGTTCGAGTGGCTGAACATTCGGGATCGTCAGGACAGGGCAGCAACATACGCCTATTTTGATGGGGCATTCGGGGATCCGATAAGCATAGCGGTGGGTGAGCTTGAAGTCTCAATTGACGGTCAGGGGAGCGAGCGGCTTGCGGCACTCGAGAGCAAGGCAAGACGGCTCATTGATGATGCGCGAACAATAGTTGAGGAAGAGCGCTTTCTGAATTGGCAAGTAGCGTTTCCCGGCGTGTGGACAGACTGGGAGAACGACAGCTTGCAGGGTGGTTTCGACGCCGTTATTGGCAATCCGCCGTGGGACAGGATGAAGCTGCAACAGGTCGAGTGGTTTGCGGCGCGGCGCCGCAATATCGCCATGGTGCAACGAGCCGCAGACCGGAAACGCATGATTGCTGCTCTAAAGCGGGCGAACGATCCGCTAGCAATGGAATTTGCCGAAGCTAGCGAGAGAGCATTGACGGCGGTGAGAGCGGCGCGGGCCAGCGACGACTATCCACTCCTGTCCGGCGGAGATGTGAACCTCTATTCGCTATTTGTCGAGCGTGCCATGGCGATCGTGAAGAGCGACGGCGTTGTGGGTCTGCTGACGCCGTCCGGTATCGCTTCCGACAAGACGGCGGCACGATTTTTCAAGGGCGTTGCTACCGAGGGCCGGCTAAGGGCGTTGTACGATTTCGAGAACCGACGGACTCGTTACGGCAAGGCGGCATTTTTCCCTGACGTCGACGGTCGCTTCAAGTTTTGTGCATTCATTGCGGGTCGAGAGTCAAGCCTAAGCCCCGCAAAATGTGCATTTTTTCTGCAGGACGTATCCGAGATCGAAGACGGTGAGCGCTGTTTTGCTCTGTCTGCCGAAGATTTTGTCCGGGTCAATCCCAACACCGGCACTGCGGCGATTTTCCGCTCGCGCAGGGACGCCAAGCTGACCAATGCGATTTATGAACGATTGCCAGTATTGGTCAATCACAATGTGGGTAGTGGGAAACGGTCATGGCCCGTGAAGTACGCGACCATGTTTCACATGACAAATGACTCCGGGTTGTTCCGGACTCGGACGGAACTGGAAGAGGAAGAGGGAGCGTATCGTATCGGTGGCAACCGCTGGCGCAACGGGGCAGGCGAGTGGGTTCCGCTCTATGAAGGGAAGATGGCACAGGCATTCGACCATCGGGCTGCAAGTGTTGTGGTAAATCCCGCGAACCAGTATCGACCAGGACAGCCGATTGCGGCAAACCTTGAACAGCATCTGAATCCGGATTGGTCGCCCGATCCGCGGTATTGGGTTCTTGAGAAGAATTGCGGTTGGGAACCGACTACAGGCTGGGTGCTTGGATTCAAGGAAATTACATCGCCGACGAACGAACGGACATTTATTTCGGCTCTATTTCCGAGCGTGGGTTTCGGAAACAAGATTCCTCTGCTCAAGCCGTTGGGGAGCGGTCGACAGGAATACCTGCTGTGCGCGAATTTCAACAGCATCATATTCGACTTTGTCGTTCGTCAGAAAATACAGGGACAGACCCTGAATCTGTTCCTGATCGAACAGCTTCCGGTCGTGCCGTGTGATTCCTATCGGTCCACAAGATTTGGGGCAAAGACGGCTGAACAGATCGTGCGTGAAATTGTATTGGAACTAAGCTATACGGCCCATGACATGGCTACCTTTGCTCGCGACGTTGGCTACGCTGACAAGGACGGTAATCCGCGCGCACCCTTCGCATGGGACGTTGATCGTCGATTGATGCTGCGCGCAAAGCTGGATGCGGTTTACTTCCATCTCTTCGGGGTATGTGATCATGCGGATGTACGCTATGTGTATTCGACGTTTCCAATAGTTGAGCGGCATGAGATGAGAAAATATGGACGATTCCGGTCACGCGACCTCTGTCTTGCGTGGACTAGCGCCCTGGCTGCCGGGGATCCTGATGCGGATATATGCGGGTAAGGAATCGTGACAGGCAAGGAAGCGTCAGTGTCACTTGTCGCGCAGGAGCCTGGGACTGCTCCGTATTGCTATGAACGGGTAAACGTTCTCCTAGGCGCAGAAGGGATCGAACGGTTTCGTGCGGTGGTCGCTTATGCGCGCTGGGACGGTATCGGCTTGATTGCGACTAATATCGAATCGCTTCTGAAAGGAGGCAGTGAGCTGCAGACGATCTATGGTATAGCGAACGGTATCACGACGCCCGACAGCCTCTTGTACAGTCTCTATCTGCAGGAAATCTACAAGTCTCACACGTACGCAGGCGGCGTGGAAGACAAGTACGCGAATTCGACGTTCCACCCAAAGTTCTTTGAATTCAGGTATTCGGACAGGACGGTTGCGCTCATCGGTTCGGCGAACCTGACGGGCGCCGGCATGAGCCGTAATACCGAAATGGTGGCTGAGGTCGAGGTGGCGCGGGGGAGTTCACTAGAGAAAGAAATGGAGCTGGCATGGGAGTCGGCTCGTTCTACATCACGTGAGGTCACTGCGGCGCTTATACGGAGCTCGAAACGAGATGGTGCGCTTGGGTCGGAGCGTAGGGAAACGGAGACGGTTGCCAGAAAAAGTAAACTGCCACGACTGAAGACCGGCGCGAAGGCAAGTCCAAAGCCGCTTTTCTCCAAGATCCTGGATCTTGGCAAACCGTTTAAGAAGTCGAGGGTCCTAGCGAAGTGTGACACGCTAACGGAGCTGCCGAAGAAGCTCTATCTTCAAATATTGGAATACGAAACGGGAGCTGGATCATCTGGTGGAGTGGGTTACCAGATTCAGCTTCCCGTTGCGACGCTTGGATCTTTTTTCGGCGTTGGTGCTGAGGAAAAGAAAGAGGTCACGTTTCGGTTTGGTGCGGAGAGTTTCACAGTTGGACTTACGCATTTTAAGAATAAGACTCATCGTGTTCGCCTCAAACCAGTTCGTGACGCGCCTCGTCCGACTATTGTGGCGTTTGAACGTATTGAGGGGGACGCGTACGAATGCGCAATAGTGCCCAGCAAAGACTACTCAAAGGTGTTGATCAGCAAGTGTAAACAACAAACTCGGAAAGGTGCGCGGAAATGGGGGCTCGAATAGGAACGTGGGTTAGAGAGACTGAAGCAAAGCGTAGCGTAGTGCAGCATGAATGAACGAATCGTGCCAAATGACTCGGTATTGGTGGATGCGTCGACGATTGATCTTCTCTTAAGTCATACCATATACCATGCATTAAACGGCAATTATTTTCGGACTCGCGAATAGCGGACATTCTCTACAAATTGCTACGAAGGCAGGTCGCGAATGGGCGCGTCGAGAGTAAGGAAGAAGAGTCCGACGCCTATGCATTTAACCATGCGCTAAGTTTTCTCGAACAATGGGTGCTGGCTAACAAGATGGTTGTGGACGAGACGGCACTCAACTCACTCGCCCGCACCGACGCCTTGCGCTTCTCCGCCGCCTCCCCGGGGCCGTCCTTGTCCAGCAACCGCCGCTTGCCCGGCCTCATCGCCACGCGCCACTCCACCTCCCTGTCCCGGTGCTCCGGGCGCTTGCCCACGCCCCGGTGGCCGGCGTCGCCCCACACCCGCGTCTCATCCCCATGCGGCGCCGGGCACGCGTGCGCCACGTCCGGGCCGTTCGCCGGCGTGGTCGCCGGCGTATGCGTCAGTCCCGACTCCGAATCCACCCCGATGTGCGCCTTCATCCCGAAGTGCCACTGCTTGCCCTTCTTCGTCCGGCGCATCTCCGGGTCCCGCCCGCCCGCCTTGTTCTTCGTCGAACCCGGCGCCTCGACGATGCTCGCGTCCACGATCGTCCCCGTCTTCAACCGGTGCCCCAGCGACGCCAGGCGCGCGTCGGTCTCCCCGAACAACGCCCCGCCCAGCCCGTGCTTCTCCAGCAGATGGCGGAACTTCAATATCGTCGTCCCGTCCGGCGGCGGACCCGCCGGGCGCAAACCCGCGAAACGCCGAACCGACTCCACCCCGTACAGCAAGTCCTCCATCCCCGGACCGCCCGGGTTGTAGAACAACCGCACGCAGTGAACCCGAAGCATCGTGCCCAGCGGATACGGACGCCGGCCCCGCCCCGGCTTCGGATAGTGCGGCTCGACGCGCCGCTCCAGCGCCTCCCAGGGAATCAACCCGTCCATCTTCTCCGGAAACCGCTCCCGGCGCGTCGTGCGCTTCTTCCCGTCGTGCTCCAACTCCGCAAATGTCGCTTGATCCATGACCCCTCCGGAACCTGACATCCCACCATCCGTATCATCGCAGGAATGGGGACTTGATCAGAGTTTCCTTAGAGTCTGGAGAACCAATACTGAGTGCCATCCACTTGGAACTGGCGCGACGGTGCGGCAGGCAGATAGACGAGGAATTGCCAGAATCGATTCTCTTGGTAGAGCCGGTGTCGCCCATCGCCTGAGCAAGCTGCCGCGAACTCAGTAGCACGCTGGTCGCCATAAGCGCCTTCAAGCTCGATCTAATGGGGCAATTCCCAGAGACACTGGAAAACTGGCCCGGAGACACGCTTGTCCCCGCCATGACTGAAGAACGGGCGCGAAGGTGTGCTGGTTATGAACGACCGAGCGAGTGACCTCATGAGCAAACGCGAACCTCAAGGGCGTTGGTGCTGAAGAAGAACGGCGGCAACCGCCTTAGCGCCGCACGACTGGTAGGGTGTAGAGGACATGCAAGCTGACATCGCCTTGCGTCGAATGTTGCGCGATGTTCAGTTCGAGCTGGCGCCTCGCGGAAGCACCCTGACCTTGATCCGGTCCTCCCCCAGTTCCCTGGCCATATAGCGGATTCGGGCGGCCCATACGGAGGCGTCCATAACGAGTACGAGCCGGCCTTCGTCGTCGGTGTTGGCGGCTACCAGGTGGGCGGCTTCTTCGGCGGGCAGGCGTTCACGGACCGAGTCGGCAAGGTCCTGGAGTCGGCGCGACTCGGCAGTCAGTTTGCCGAGGCTACCGGAGTTCAACAGTTCCGCAAGGGAATTGGATGGCATGGCACAATGCGGGGGACAGGCTCAGTCACCATTCTACAGTCGGCAAAGGGCGTGATGACGACCGGGTAGCGCTTCATGCCTTGCCGAGGCCGATCTTTTCGAAGAACTCGCCAGCCTCGACGCCCTCCCCGCCGCGGGCTTGTTCCAGCCCCTCGCGGATGTCGGCGACGGTCCGGGCGAAATTGACCTGCTCCTGTTGACGCTGCCAGGCTGCAGCCTCCATGACCACCAGCGCCGGTTTGCCGTTGACCGTAAGGACGGCAGGTCTTCCGGTGTTCCGAAGATGGGCCATGAAGCGGGCGGTATCGCGTTTGAACTCGGTCAATGGGCGAATGTCCTTGGTGATATCCATAACGGTCTCAGCTTATTCGCATCCAGAAGAATGCGAATATAGTACCATTTACGCTGCATATTGAGCGCGTTGAACTCCCTGCCGCAACGTGTTGACGGTCGCGTAACTCTTATCGACGCGACATGATCGCCCTTGCAAACTGCGCTTCCTGTCCCCAAGACTTCGATGTGACCTTACAATAGGGCATTCGGGCCGCAACACCGGGAAGTCGATTGCTGGAACAGACCTCCAGGTTCTTCACGAACATCTTCGGCAGCCGCAACAAGCGGCTGCTGGGCGGCTACGAGCGATTTGTCGTCGGGGCGAACGCCCTGGAGCCGGAAGTCACAGCGCTGGACGACGACTCGCTGAAGGAGAAGACCGGGGAATTCAGGTCCCGTCTTGAGGCCGGGGAGAAACTCGACTCGCTCCTGCCGGAGGCGTTTGCGGTGGTTCGGGAAGCCGCCGTACGCACGGTGGGCATGCGCCACTTCGACGTGCAGCTGGTGGGCGGCGTCGCGCTGCACCAGGGCAAGATCGCGGAGATGCGCACGGGCGAGGGCAAGACGCTGGTGGCAACGCTCACCGCCTACCTGAACGCGCTGGCCGGCAAGGGCGTGCACATCGTTACGGTGAACGACTATCTGGCCCAGCGGGATGCCGACTGGATGGGCCCGATCTACGAGTTCCTCGGGCTGACGGTGGGAGTCGTCAAGGCCGGCCAGAGCCGCGAAGACAAGCAGGAAGCCTACCGGGCGGACATCACCTACGGCACCAACAACGAATTCGGATTCGACTACCTGCGGGACAATCTCGCCATCCGCCTGGAAGACCGTGTACAGCGGGAACTGTCCTACGCCATCGTGGACGAGGTGGACTGCATTCTCATCGACGAGGCGAGAACGCCCCTGATCATCTCGGGCCCGTCCACGGAGAGCACCGAGCTTTATCTCGAGATCAACAAGCTCATTCCCAGGCTGACCCCTCACAAGCCGCCGCCCGGCAGGGCCAACGAGAACATCGAGGCCAGGCGGGTGAGCGTCACCGGCGTATCCGGTGAGGAACTGGGGGAAATGACCATCGACGCGGCGCTGGAACAGGCATACGAAGGCGGTCACCACCTGATCGAAACCGAGCCGGGTGCGAGCCCTCCCGGATGCCGGCTCATCGTTCCCGGCGACTACACCATCGACGAGAAGTCCAAGCAGGCGCACCTGACCGAGGAGGGCCAGGAGCGCATCGAGCCGTTGCTGGCCAGGGCCGGTGTCCTCAACGAGGGCGAAAGCCTTTACGACGCGGGCAACATCCGGCTCATGCACCACATCAACGCCGCGCTGCGCGCGCACACGCTGTTCAACAGGGAAGTGGAGTACATCGTCAAGGACGGCGAGGTGGTGATCGTCGATGAATTCACCGGCCGCACCATGCCCGGGCGGCGCTGGTCGGACGGCCTGCACCAGGCGATCGAGGCCAAGGAGGGGGTGCGCGTCAAGGAGGAGAACCAGACCGTCGCCTCGATCACGTTCCAGAATTATTTCCGCCTCTACGACAAGCTGGCCGGGATGACCGGTACCGCCGACACCGAAGCCTACGAGTTCCAGCAGATCTACGGTCTTGAGGTTGTGGTGATCCCGACCCACAAGGAAATGATCCGGGACGATGCCCCGGACCTGGTCTACCTGACAAGGAGCGACAAGTTCGACGCCATCATCGAGGACATCCAGGACTGTCACGAGCGCGGCCAGCCGGTCCTGGTGGGCACAACCTCCATCGAGACCTCGGAGTTCCTCTCGAATCTGCTTCGCAAGGAGAAAATCCGCCACCAGGTGCTGAACGCCAAGTACCACGAGCAGGAGGCGGAGATCATCGCCCAGGCGGGCCGCCCCGGCACGGTGACCATCGCCACCAACATGGCCGGGCGGGGAACGGATATCGTGCTGGGTGGCAACCTGCAGGCCGAATTGATGAACATGGGCGACGCCGGCGAGGCAGCCAGGGGAATGGCCCGGGAACAATGGCAGGCGCGCCATGACGACGTCATCGCCGAAGGCGGGCTGCACATCGTCGGCACGGAGCGGCATGAATCCAGGCGCATCGACAACCAGTTGCGCGGCCGCTCGGGGCGTCAGGGCGATCCCGGGTCGAGCCGGTTCTACCTTTCCATGGAAGACGACCTGATGCGTATCTTCGGGGATCCGGAACGGACCAAGCGGCTGCTTTCCCGAGCCGGGATGAGACCGGGCGAGGTCATCGAGAGCAAGCTGTTGTCGCGGCAGATCGAGCGCGCCCAGCGCAAGGTCGAAGCCCACAACTTCGACGCCCGCAAGCACCTGCTGGAATACGACGACGTGGCCAACGATCAGCGCAGGGTCATCTACAGGCGGCGCAGCGAGCTGATGGAAGCCGACGATGTCGAGGAGGAGATCGAGGCGATGCGCGAGGACGTCGTCGCCGCGACCATGGCCGAATTCATCCCGCCGGAAAGCGTCGAGGAACTGTGGGACACGGAGGGTCTGAGCCAGGCCATGGAGCGGGATTTCGGCATCCGGGTCGACGTGTCGTCCCTGCTGGAAGGGGACCACGCGCTGGACGAGGACGGGCTGCGCGACGAACTGGTTTCCCGCGTGAAGAACGAATACGAGGAGAAGGTCGAATCGGTGGGAACCGCGCCCATGCGAGAAATCGAGAAGGGCATCATGCTCAGGCAACTGGACATGCATTGGCGCGAGCACATCGGTGCGCTTGACTACCTTCGCCAGGGAATCCACCTGCGAGCCTACGCCCAGCGCAAGCCCACCCAGGAATACAAGCGGGAAGCATTCGAAATGTTCAGCGGCCTGCTGGAACGAATGGACCGGGATACCATCGCATTCCTGTCCAGGGTACAGGTCCGCAGACAACCCGAAACGGAAATGATGCGGCCTCCACCCACCGACACCAGCGCAATGCGCTACCACCATGCGCAGGCGTCCGCGCTGGCGGCCGCGGCGGCGCGGGCGATGCCTGCAGGCGGCCAGCCCGGAGGCATGCCGCCGGCGCCCCCCCCGCAGCCGCCTCCCCAACCCGGGGCGCTTCCGGGGCCGCGGCCGGCCGGCCGGCCCGGAGCACATCCCGCGTCGCGGCCGGCGCCTCCTCCCGTGACGCCGTTCACCCGGGCACAGCCGAAGATCGGGCGCAATCAGCCGTGCCCCTGCGGCTCCGGCAAGAAGTACAAGCACTGCTGCGGGCGCCTGACTTGACCCGAACGGCCACCGCCCGGCCGACGCAAGCGCAGGTAGACGTCGTGGCGGGGCTGATCGCCGATGATTCCGGCCGCGTGCTGGTGGGCCAGCGCCGGGCGGGCACCCACATGGCGGGCTACTGGGAGTTTCCGGGGGGCAAGCGCCGCCCGGGCGAAGGACCCCGCGGCACCCTCGAACGCGAGCTGCGCGAAGAATTGGGCATCGCGGTCCGTGGCGCGGAATTCATGGCAGAACTCACCCATCGCTACCCGGACCGTCGTGTGCGCCTTGAGCTGTGGCGGGTCGATCGTTTCGAGGGTGAACCCAGCGCTCGGGAAGGGCAGGCGCTGAAGTGGGTGGCGCCGGAGAATCTTCTCGCGTTACCGCTGCTGCCCGCCGACCAGCCCCTGGTCGAAGCCCTGTCAGCACAACGCGAGTAGGAACGTGACGGGGTCCTGAACCTGCACCGGGCGCGCGTCCGTGCCGCGCCAATGCACGAAGCGAAGTGTGAAGCGCTGCTTGCCGGCGCTTATTTCCGGATAAATGCCCCCGGCCACCGGCAGGATGACGCGGATCAGGCGCGGGCGGGCATCGCCGACCAGGTTGGTCTGGTACATGCCCGACTCGACCGTGCGTTCCAATGGGTGGCTGGTCTGGCGGATGAGCCAGAGAATGTAGCCGACCGCGTCGCTGATGGGGGAAAAACTCTCGAGCCAGGCCCGGTACTGTTCGCTGCGCACCTCGTAGGGAAGTTTCAGCCAGTAGCCGTAGTCGGGCAAGTCGAACATGCAAGTGCCGCCGGGGATCGAACTGCGGTGGTTGATGTTGAAGAGGAAGTGAGATTCCTTGAGCAGGTTGAGGAACACGGTACCGGAATCGCCGATCCTCGACTGCAGTTCCTTGATGTTCTCCAGGTTGCCCTCGAGCAGCTCATGGTCGACGTCCGGTTCGCGGTTGTACGAGGCCAGCATCCGGCGCTGCAGTTCGAGCTCCTTGATCACCTCCATGCGGACGTCGCCCCGCCTGAAGAGATTGAGGATATCCAGCAGGCTCGCCAGCGCGGCCCGCGCACCCAGTTCGGACGTGTCGCCGGCGTGAAAACAGGCTTGCTGGTTAAGGAGCTCTATCCTGAGGAAGGTTCTTATTCTCTCCGTGAGCGGATGCTCGAACTCCATCAGCTGTTCTGGCGCGTCAACCTCCGGCGACTTGCTGGAAAAGTCTGCCATCGGGCTATTTTGCGTGAGATTGCCAGGTTGAGCAAACAGGCCGCTACATGCGCCGGTAGAGGACGTGCAATCGCTGCACCTGGCGGCGTGTCGACGACCGGCTGCCGCCATTGTCGATGACATCGTCCGCTGCCGCCAGCCGGGTCTGACGGTCCACCTGAGCATTCAGCATGGACTCGGCCTGTTCGCGGTCCATGCCGTCGCGGGCCATCAGGCGTTCGAGCCGGACCGCGCGGGGGCAATCCACCACTGCGACACGATCCACCAGTTCTCCGAACCCGGTCTCGACCAGGAGGGGGACGACCGCGACGGCGTAGGGCGCCTGAACCTGTTCGAGCGCTTCCATCGTGCGGGCGCGGATGAGGGGGTGCAGCAGCGATTCCAGTCGCCGGCGGGCCTGCGGATCGGCAAAAACCACCCTTCGCAGCGCACGGCGGTCAAGTTTGCCGGATGCGCGCATCACACTTTCTCCAAATTCATCGCGTACGGCTTCGAGCCCGGGCTGCCCCGGAGCGACCACCTCCCGCGCCACCCGGTCGGTGTCGACGACGCCCGCGCCCAGGCTGTCGAAAACATCCGCCACGGCCGTCTTGCCGCTGGCGATTCCGCCGGTCAGTCCGACTCTGTACATCGCGCCCTCATCGTGCAGCATGGAATAATGTTTCGAACGCTACAGGAACCATTGCGCATATCTACCGGCCAAAGCTTCCCCCCACAGCAACGTCACCATCCCGGCGGCGGCGAGAAACGGCCCGAAAGGGATGGGTGCATGGCGGGAACGGCCGAGAAGCAACACACCCGCGATGCCGACGGCCGCGCCGGCGGTTGCGGACAGCAGGACGATCAGCGGCAGCGACTGCCACCCGAGCCAGGCGCCCAGGGCTGCGAGCAGCTTGAAGTCGCCATAGCCCATCCCTTCCTTGCCGGTAAACAGCCTGAATGCATGAAACACGGCCCAGAGAACGAGATAACCGGCTGCGGCGCCGATCACGCTCGAACTCACGTCGGTGAACACGACGCCACCGTCGATCCGGATCAGGCTGAGGAGAAGTCCTCCCCACAGCAGCGGCAGTGTCAGCGCGTCAGGCAACTGCTGCCGTTCCAGGTCGATTACGGACAACGCCAGCAGAGTCCAGGCGAGGGGCAACGCCGCGGCCGCCTGCCAGGTGGGTCCGAGCACCCAGACGGCCAGCACGGCGAGAACGGCGCCGGCCGCCTCCACCAACGGATAGCGCAGCGAAATGCCCGCGCCGCAGCGGGCGCAACGGCCGCGCAACATGGCGTAACCGAGCAGGGGGATGTTGTGCCGGACGGCGATCGCGGCGCCGCAGCCGGGACAGGACGAGCGCGGCATCCAGAGGTTGTACGCGTTATCCGCCGCGGGCATCGAAGGCGCGGGTTCGCGGGCAAGTTCCGCGCACTGCCGCCGCCATGCCCGTTCCATCATGATGGGCAGACGGTGCGCGACGACGTTGAGAAAGCTGCCCACGACGAGGCCGGTCAAGCCCGCGAAGGTCATGGCGGTCCAGGGCGAAAGTTCCGGAAATTCCACAGCTTGGGGCCTGTTGACGCCGCCCGAGACCTGACCACGGCATCATAGTCTACAGTACGTACTGGCTGGGCCAAGCGTTAAGTGCGAGGGCATGTGCGAGCGGACGTTGCGCACGTTATGGGCGCGGCGCGAGGCCATGGATGGCCAGGATCGAGCGCCGGCTCCGACTGACATCCACCGGGCGTAAGCTTGATCCTCGGCTCCGTGCCCGTCAGCAACAGGCCGGTGCGCCAGTGTTCCATGAACGGGGTCAGCCGGCTCTGACCGGCACCCGCCGATAGGACACAGGCGAGCGCCGCGGATCGTTGAACTCGACCTCTTCCCAGGCGTCGCGCCGCTCCAGCAGCGCGCGCACCAGCCGATTGTTCAGGAGATGGCCGGACTTGTAGCCGGAAAATTCGCCGATGAAGCAGCCGCCCACCAGGTACAGATCGCCCACCGCGTCCAGGATCTTGTGACGGACGAGTTCGTCGTGGAACCTCAGGCCGTCCTCGTTGAGCACGCGATAGTCGTCCATCACCACCGCGCTGTCCATGCCGCCTCCCAGGGTGAGATTGCGCTCCCTCAGGGACTCGATCTGGGAGAGGAAGCCGAACGTTCGCGCGCGGCTGATCTCCTTCATGAACGATGCCGTCGAGAAATCCAGGCTTGCGCGCTGCCTGCGGCGGCGCAGCACCGGGTGATCGAAGTCGATTTCCAAGTTCAGACGATAACCATTGTGGGGCGCCAGACGCACCCACTTGTCGTCTTCCCTGACTTCCACCGGCTTGCGGATACGGATAAAGCGCTTCGGAGCGTTCTGCTCCTCGATGCCCGCCGACCGCAGCAGGAACACGAATGGCGCCGAGCTGCCGTCCATGATCGGGACTTCCCCGGCCGTCAGGTCGACGAAGGCGTTGTCCACTCCCAACCCGGCCAGTGCCGCCATCAGGTGTTCCACCGTCGAGACCCTGGCGCCCCGGTTTTCGAGCGTCGTACCGAGTGTCGTGCGGGTGACGTTCAGGGCGTGCGCGGGAATGGCCACCGGCTCGTCCAGGTCGACCCGCCGAAACGTGATGCCCGAGTTCGCCGGCGCCGGCCGCAGGTTCATGCAGACCTTGCCGCCGCCATGCAGTCCGATACCCGTGGTGCGTACCGACGATTTGAGAGTGCGCTGCTTCAATCCCGGCTCCCGGACCTGTGGAGGCCGGAAAAAAGGGAGGAAAACACTAGCACAGCGCCCGCCGCAGCGGCAACCGGACCCGCTGCCGGACCTGCTGCCGGCGATTCGCAACAATCGGGTGGACAGAGCACTAGTCGGCCTGCCGGCGCAGAAACGCCGGGATATCCAGCAGTTGCTGCATGTCGTCCGCCGGTGCCTCCACATCGTCTCCCACAGCCTTCTTGCGAGCCACTGAGGGCTGCTCCAGTTGCGAATAGTCGACCGGACCCGGGCCCGGCGCGCGTGGCTGGCGCGCCGGACGCGCCTGCGGAGCGCTCTGCAACACGGTAGCGGACCGGCCCAGTCCGGTAGCGACCACGGTGACACGCAGATCCTCGCTCATGTCGGGATCGACCACCGTCCCCACGACCACCGTCGCATCCTCGGAGGCGAACTGCTTGATGATCTCGCCGACCTCCTGGAACTCGCCGATCTGCAGATCGGGACCGGAGGTCACGTTGACCAGCACGCCGTTGGCATTGGCGAGATTGATGTCCTCCAGCAGCGGGCTGGAGATGGCCGCATCGGCAGCCTTGCGGGCCCGTCCCTCTCCGCTGGCGCTGCCCGCGCCGATCATCGCCATGCCCATTTCCGACATCACGGTGCGCACGTCGGCAAAGTCCACGTTGATCAACCCCTCTCGCGTGATCAGTTCGGCGATCCCCTGCACGGCCCCCTGGAGCACTTCGTTGGCGGTGCCGAAGGCATCCAGCAAGGTCGTATCCGAACCAAGCACGGTCAGCAGCTTCTGGTTGGGAATGGTGATCAGGGAATCCACGTGGCGTCCCAGTTCCGAGATGCCCTGTTCGGCGACGTTCATCCGCTTGCGCCCTTCCCACTCGAACGGTTTCGTCACCACGGCGACCGTCAGGATCCCGAGTTCCTTGGCCAACTGCGCGGCCACGGGCGTTGCGCCCGTGCCGGTGCCTCCGCCCATGCCGGCGGTGATGAACAGCATGTCGGCGCCCTGAACGACTTCCTGCAGGCGGTCGCGGTCCTCCATGGCAGCCTGGCGGCCGATCTCCGGATTGGCTCCGGCGCCCAGTCCCTTGGTGATGTTGCAGCCGATCTGGATGCCGGTCTTGACCCGTGCCCGTTTCAGCGCCTGGGCATCGGTGTTGGCGCAGATGAAGTCCACGCCCTCGATACCGGCCTGCATCATGTGCGTGACAGCGTTGCCGCCACCGCCGCCCACGCCGATCACCTTGATGACCGCCGATTCGCTATACCCGTCCATTAGTTCAAACATTGCACCGCTCCTTCGTGAAACCGAGTGAATTCCGGTCCAGAATTCCTAGAATTGCCCCTGAACCCATGTCTTCATCTTTCCCAGCATGCCGGGGGCCTTCGCCTTCGCCACCACTCCGTCGGCCCGCCCGCGCGCGGCTTCCCTGGCATAGAGCAACAGCCCGACGCCGGTGGCGTGGATGGGGTTGCGCACCACGTCCGCCAGGCCTTCCACGTACTGGGGAACGCCGAGCCGGACGGGCACATGGAATATTTCCTCCGCGAGTTCGACCGCGCCCTCCATCTTGGCGCTGCCGCCCGTAAGGACGATGCCCGCCGCGATCATTTCCTCGTATCCGGACCGGCGAAGTTCGTCGTGTACCAGGGTAAGGAGTTCCTCGTAGCGGGACTCGACCACTTCCGCGAGGGTCTGCCGCGCCAGCCGCCGCGGGGGGCGGTCGCCGACGCTGGGCACTTCGATCGTCTCGTCGGGATTGGCCAACTGCGACAGCGCGCAGGCGTACCTGATCTTGATCTCCTCGGCGTGCAGCGTCGGCGTGCGCAGCGAAACGGCTATATCGTTGGTCGCCTGCGCCCCCGCGATGGGTATCACCGCCGTGTGCTGAATCGCGCCGCCGCAGAACACCGCGATATCGGAGGTGCCGCCGCCGATATCCAGCAGGCAGATGCCGAGTTCCTTCTCGTCCTCGGTGAGCACGGCGTAACTGGACGCCAGTTGCTCCAGCACCAGGTCCCTTACATCCAGACCGCATCGCTGAATGCACTTGACGATGTTCTGCGCAGCGCTTACGGCGCCGGTGACCAGGTGGACCTTCGCCTCCAGGCGCACGCCCGACATGCCGATGGGTACGCGAATCCCCACTTCCGAATCCACCAGGAATTCCTGCGGCAGCACGTGCAGCAGCCTCTGGTCGGCGGGAATCGCCACGGCCCGGGCCGCGTCGATGACCCGCTCCACGTCGAAGGACGTGACTTCCTTGTCGGTGATGGCAACAATGCCGTGGGAGTTGAGGCTGCGAACGTGGCCGCCGGCGATACCGGCGTATACGTCGCTGATCTCGCAGCCCGCCATCAATTCGGCTTCTTCCACGGCGCGGCGGATGGACTCGACCGTGGATTCGATATCCACCACGATGCCGCGCTTGAGCCCCCGCGACGGGGTCATCCCGATCCCGACGACTTCGACGATATCCGCAGGCGTGACCGTGCCGACGATGGTCACGACCTTGGACGTGCCGATGTCGAGGCCGACAATGAGGTTCTGGTCGTCACGCTTTCCGCGCATGGCTCACTCGCCTCCGGCCGCCGCGGCCGCCGCCGCGCCGCTGGCGACAGGGCGCCAGCCGACTGAAAATCCGTTGGCGTAGCGCATGTCCACATGGCTCACCCGCTCGAATTCGTTCCTGATCAGGGGCGCCGCCAGATGGAAGAAACGGTCCAGCCGTTGCTCCACGTCGCTTCGGCCGATTCGAATCGTCTGGCCACCCTGCAATTGCATGCGCCACGATCCCCGCTCATCGATGGACAGGGCTGAAAGGGCCAGGTTCGCCGCATCCAGCAGCCCCTGCAATTCCAGGTAGCGCTCGACGACGCGCCGTTCCGTATTGGCCGGGCCGGCCAGACGCGGCAATTCCGGAAACATGTAACGCGAATCGCCGGCAAAGACCTCCCCCTCGCGGCTGATCAGCGAAGTGTCTCCCCAGCGCGCAGCCACCTGGTGTTCGGTCACCCGGATCACCAGCGTATCCGGCCATTGCCTTGCGACCTGCGCCCGTTTGACCCAGTCCAGGGATTCCACCAGGCCGCGCAACTCCGCGAGGTTCGCGGTCAGGAAGCTGTCCTGAAGACCCGGCGCCATTGCCGCCTGCACTTCAACCGGAGTCACCCGCTGAAAGCTGCCTTCCATGTGCAGGTTGCGAACCGGATGATCCACAAACACACGCGCAGCGAGCAGCATCGCCGCGACCACGGCCAGCATCGCCACCGGGGAAAGGGCGCGGCCCCAGCTTATGCCGAAACGCGCGCGCCCCGGCGGACGGAGACCTTCTTGACGCTCAGCCCCGGGCATCGTTCTCACCCACAACGCGCACCTCGAGTTCCAGGGCGATTCCCGAGTCGGCCGCGACCCGGTCCCGGACCTCGTCGATCAGCCGTTCCACATCCCGCGCGGTGGCATGGCCCCGATTGATAATGAAATTGGCGTGCTTTTCGGAAACCATGGCGTCCCCGACACACCGTCCCTTGAGCCCCGAGGCTTCGATCAGCCGCGCGGCAAAGTCGCCAGGCGGATTTCGGAACACCGAACCGCAACTGCGCACACCCAGGGGCTGGGTGCGGTCGCGCCGGCGCCGCATCTCCGCGAGTTGGCTCATGTCGGCCTCCGGGTCGCCGGACAGTGCCAGCGTGGCGGCCAGAAACCACTCGCCGGGGGCACCCTCGACCGAGCGATAACCCACGCGATAGTCCGCCCTGCACCGGGTTCGCCGCCGTCCCCTCCGATCGAGTGTGTCGACGGACTCCACCGAGTCCCAGGTCTCGCCGCCGAAGGCGCCCGCGTTCATGGCGAGCGCCCCGCCGACGGTGCCGGGAATTCCGGCGAAGAACGCCGCTGGACCCAGTTGCCAGCGCGTACATTGGCGGGCGAGCGCCGCGCAGGGCACGCCCGAGCCGGCATGAACCCGGCCGCTGTCCAACCGCTTGATGCGTGAAGTCAGGTCCAGCGTGCAGATCACCGCACCGCGAACGCCCCCGTCCCTGACCAGCAGGTTCGAACCCAGTCCGATCCAGAGAATGTCCTCGTCCTCGTCGAGACCGGCGATGAAGTCCGTCAATTCCGCCACGCCGGACGGTCTGAAAAATACGTCCGCGCACCCGCCTATGTGCCAGGACGTGTGCCGGCTCATGGGCTCGCCGTAGCGCAACCGTGACGAATGGCGTCTGCCCGGCATGGCCCCGATCACCGCTTCACTCCCACCGGTCCCTTCACCGCCATCGCCGGCGGCAGGCGCCTCGCCGCGGCGCCGATGCTGCCGGCGCCCAGCGTCAGGACCACGTCGCCGTGCCTGACGACCCCGGCGAGCACGTCCGGCAGGTTGTCCAGCTCCTCGACGAATACGGGTTCGACAACCCCCCGGCTGCGCACGGCGCGTGCAAGGGACCGGCCGTCGGCGCCCGCGATCGGCGTCTCGCCCACGCCATGAATTTCCGTCAGCAGCAGCAGATCCGCATCCGAAAGCACACGGGCAAAGTCGTCGATCAATTCGTGGGTCCTGGTATAGCGGTGAGGCTGAAACACCACCACCAGGCGCCGGTCCGGCCAGACCTGCCTGACCGCCTGCAGTGTCGCGGCGATTTCGGTGGGGTGGTGGCCGTAGTCGTCGACGAAGGTCACGCGACCGGCAGGCGTGGTCACGGTGCCCAGCATCTCCAGGCGCCGGTCAATCCCGGAAAACTCCCCCAGGGCGCGCCGGATGGCCCGATCGGAGACGCCCAGCTCGGTGACGACGGCGACGGCGGCCAGCGCGTTCAGGACATTGTGCGTGCCGGGCAACCTCAACTTCAGCGGCAGCGGCGGGCGGTCGGGACGGCGCACCGCGAAGGACGTCGACAAGCCCTCGGCGCGAACCTTTTCGGCGCTGACGTCGGCGGCGTGGGAAAGCCCGTAGCTGGTCACCCGTCTGCCGAGATCGGGGATCAACTCGCGGGTATTGGCATCATCGCCGCACATCACCGCCAGACCGTAGAAGGGCAGATTGCGGAGGAATTCGAGAAAGCCCTGTTTGAGGCGAGCCATTTCGCCTTCGTAACTGCCCAGGTGGTCGGCATCGATATTCGTGACCACCGCCATCATCGGCTGCAGGTGGAGGAAGGAGGCATCGCTTTCGTCGGCTTCCGCCACCAGGTAGCGGCCGCTGCCCAATCTGGCGTTGGCGTTGGCACCGAGCAGTCGCCCCCCGATCACGTAGGTGGGGTCCAGTCCGCCCTCGGCCATGATGCTGGCGATCAGGCTCGTGGTCGTGGTCTTGCCATGGGTGCCCGCGACTGCGATGCCGTACCGGAACCTCATCAGTTCCGCCAGCATCTCGGCCCGCTGAACCACCGGTATCCGGCGACGGTGGGCCTCCATGACCTCCACGTTGCCCTGCGGCACCGCGCTGGTCACCACCACCACATCCGCCTCGCCCAGGTTCGCCGGATCGTGGCCCTGGTGGATGCGCGCGCCCAGTCCATCGAGGCGCCCGGTTATCGCATTCGGTTTCAGGTCGGAGCCCTGCACGGCATAACCGAGGTTGATGAGCACTTCGGCGATGCCGCCCATGCCCACGCCGCCGATGCCGATGAAGTGGACGTGGTGGATCCTGCCCATGCGCTCGTTCATGCCGGCGCCTCCGCGAACTGAAGGCACGCATCGGCGATATCGGTCAGGGCGGCGGGCCGGGCCAGGTTCCTGGCGCAATTGCCCATATCGGCGATCCGGCCGGGGCGCTCCAGCAGCGCGGCCAGTTCGTCCACCAGCCGCTGCGGCGTGAATTCGCGTTCCGGGATGACGATTCCCGCGCCTCGCGAGCCGAAGCTCTCGGCATTGCGGGCCTGGTGATCGTCCACGGCGTAGGGGAAGGGCACGAGAATCGCGCCAATGCCCGCCGCGGTCAGTTCTGCGATGGTCAGGGCGCCGGCGCGGCAGATCACCAGGTCGGCCCACGCGTAAGCGCCGGCCATGTCTTCCACAAAGGCGTCCACGCGCGCCGCAAGGCCGTGATTCGCGTAGCCGCGCTGCGCGGTCTCCAACCCACGCCCCGCCTGGTGCCAGATGCCGATGGAAATGCTGTCCGGCAATGCTGCCATGGCTTCAGGCACGCGTTCATTCAGGACCCGGGCGCCCTGGCTGCCACCGAGAATCAGAATGCGCACCGCGTCCCCGGATCGGCCAGCCGCTTCCCTGTTCCGTTGCGCGAGATCGAGAATCTCCCGGCGCACCGGATTGCCCACCAGTTCCGCGGCGACACCGCCGGGGAAGCTGCCGGGAAAGGCTTCGAACACTCTTCGCGCGATTCGCGACAGCAACCGATTGGTGGTCCCGGCGACGGCATTCTGCTCGTGAATCAACACCGGGCGACGGCACAGCCACGCCGCGACACCGCCCGGGCCGGAAACGAAACCGCCCATGCCCAGGACCACGGCGGGTTTGCGCCTGCGTATCGCCGCCAGCGCCTGAACGATCGCGAGTGAGATCCGGAATGGCGCGGCGAGCCAGGCACCAGGGCCGCGTCCGCGCAGGCCCGCGATGGAAATCCACTCCATTTCGATGCCCGCCGCCGGAACGACCCTCGCCTCCAGACCCTTGCGCGTCCCCATCCAGACCACCGGTTGCGCGCGTCCGCGAAGCTCTTCCGCCACGGCCAGCGCCGGGAAGACGTGTCCGCCCGTGCCGCCCGCCATGATCATCACCGGCGCGCCGTTCACGGCCGACCCCTCTTTCTGCGGGCGCGCACCACTTCCGGCGAAGCGGCAACCACCTCGTGGTGGATTCTGACGAGCAACCCGAGACAGACCAGGGTGATGACCACGCTGGTACGGCCGTAGCTCATCAGCGGCAGGGTCAATCCCTTGGTGGGCAGCAAGCCCGTGTTGACGCCGATATTGATGAAGGCCTGGATACCCAGCGTGAGGCCGATCGCGCTGCTCAGAAGCGCCTGGAACGGCAAGCCCACGGCATGCGCCCGCGGCCCCATGGCGAGCGCGCGAACGACGAGCACCCCGTACAGCACGATGGCAAGGGAGCTGCCAAGGAACCCCAGCTCTTCGGCCAGCACCGCGAAGACGAAGTCGGTGTGCGCCTCCGGCAGGTAGAACATCTTCTGCACGCTCTCGCCCAGGCCGACGCCCAGCCAGTCGCCGCGGCCGATGGCGATCAGGGACTGCGTGAGCTGGAAGCCGCTCGCGAAGGGATCCGCCCACGGGTCGAGAAAACCGGTCAGGCGCTGCAGCCGGTAGCTTGAGGACATGGCCAGGAAGGACATGCTGCCCACCGCGACCGTGAAACAGAAAATGAAGTCGCGCAGCCGCGCCCCGCCGATGAACAGAATCCCCAGGCTGGTCGCGGTGAGCACGGCGGCGGCGCCGAAGTCCGGTTCCGCCAGCAGCAACGCGCAGGCCAGCGCCACGATCACCATGGGTCCGATGAACCCCCACAGGGTAGTGCGCACACGCTCGTGGTGGCGAACCACGTAGCTGCACAGATAGATCATCAGGCAGACCCTGGCCGGGTCCGACGGCTGCAGGCTCAGCGGTCCCAGGTCCAGCCATCGGGTGCTGCCGTTGACGGTGTGCCCCAGTCCGGGAACGAATACCGACGCCAGCAGCGCAAAGGCGGCCAGCAGGAACAGCCCGCTGAGCCGATACCAGACTTCGCAGGGAATCCTCGCAGCGGCCAGGGCGCCGGCGCAACCGATGGCCACTGCCACCAGGTGGCGGTTCAGGAAGAAGTGCGGCTGGCCCAGCGAGCCGTCGGCCAGGGAGATGGAAGCGGAACTCACCATGATCGTGCCGAACACCAGCAGCCCCGTCGCCGCAGTCAGCAGCCACGGATCGACGTTGAATCGGTCGTCGGCGACATGGACGCTCATCGTTGACGCGCCTCCACCGCCGCGACGAAGGCGTCGCCCCTTGCCCGGTAATCGGAATACATGTCGAAGCTGGCACAGGCCGGCGACAGCAGCACGGTCACCCGCCTGAATCCCGTCTCGCGGGCCAGTTCCACGGCCCGTTCCACGGCTGCCGGCATGTCGTCGGCGCCGACCACGGAGGTGACCGGCGCGAGCGCCGCCTGCAAGGCATCTGCCGCCTCGCCCATCACCACGGCACCGGCGAGCCTGGCCTGGCCGGCCTTTGCCAGGGGTTCGAAGTCGGCGCCCTTGGCCCGGCCGCCGGCAATCAGAACCAGAGGACCGGAAAGACCCCGGAGCGCCGCGACCGCCGCACCCACGTTGGTTCCCTTGGAGTCGTTGATGAACGTGATCCCGTCTTCATCGGCGACCCGCTGACACCGGTGTTCGAGGCCCGGAAACTCGCACATGGCATCCAGGATTCGTGCCGGAGCCTGCGCGTTCCCGCCGCCGGCAACGGTGTCGGCCAGCGCCAATGCCGCCAGGGCATTGGACTCGTTGTGCCGTCCCGGGATGCGCAGCCGCGAAGTCGGCAATACCGGCCTGGCGTCGCGGAACAGCCACCGCTCGCCGCGATGCGGCACGGCGCAGTAGCCGCGGTCCAGGTGCTCCCGCGCCGAAAACGGGATGCCCGCGGGATAGTCGGCGCCCATCGCCCGGACGATGGGGTCGTCCCGGTTGAAGATCGGCACACGCGCCGCGCGCAGCAGTCGCGCCTTGACGGAGGCGTAGCGCTCCAGGCTGCCGTGGCGATCGAGGTGGTCGGCGGAGATGTTCAGCACCGCCGCGGCAGCGGGGCGGAGGCTGCGGGTGGTCTCCAGTTGAAAGCTGGACAATTCGAGCACGCAGATCTCCGGCGGATTCGCCAGCAGATCCACTGCGGGCGGGCCGAGGTTGCCTCCGGCGGCGACGCGAAGGCCGGTTGCCGCCAGCATTCGCTCCACCAGGGTGACCACGGTGCTCTTGCCGTTGGAGCCGGTCACCGCGATCACCGGTGCTCGGGCGGCACGGGCAAACAACTCGATTTCGCTCACCAGGGGGATTCCACGGCGTCGTGCCTCGGCCGCAATGCCGATGTCCAGACCCAGTCCGGGCGAAATGACCACCTGGGATACGCCCTCCAGCCAACGCGGATGGAGGCTCTCGAGTTCGATCTGCAATTCAGGTTGCGCGGCGCGCAGGGCTTCCAGCCCGGGCGGGTTCGCCCGGCTGTCGATCACCAGCACCTCCTCGCCGCGTGAGGCGAGGAATCGCGCCGCCGCGAGTCCGGTGGTGCCCAGGCCCACGACCAGCGTGCGGCTACCCGGCAGCGAACCGTTCATCTCGTCGTCGCACAATTGCGCCGCAGTACTCATGGATTTCCTTCAGTACTCCCGCTACCTGATCTTCAGGCTGGCAAGACCGATCAGCACGAGCACCACCGTGATGATCCAGAAGCGCACGATCACCTTCGGTTCCGCCCAGCCCTTGAGTTCGAAATGGTGGTGCAGCGGGGCCATTCGAAAAATGCGCCGGCCTGTCAACTTGTAGGAGGTCACCTGGATCATGACTGAGACGGTCTCGATGACGAAAACACCGCCCATGATGAACAACACCAGTTCCTGCCTGACAACTACGGCCACCAGGCCCAGGGCGGCACCGAGCGCCAACGCTCCGATGTCCCCCATGAAGACCTGCGCGGGGTAGGTGTTGAACCACAAGAAGCCCAGGCCGGCGCCAGCCAGGGCCGCACAGAAAACGAGCATCTCTCCGGCACCCGCGACGTAGGGGATGCCCAGATAAGGTGCGAATACGGCATTGCCCGCCGCGTAGCCGAAGAGGCCCAGAGCGGAGGCCACGAGTACCGCGGGCATGATGGCCAGGCCATCCAGACCGTCGGTCAGGTTCACCCCGTTCGAAGAACCGACGATCACGAGAGACGAAAAAACCACGTAGACGATGGCGCTCATGGGAATCAGCAGGCCGGGAAAGTAGGGAATGAGCAACGCGTGTTCCACCGCGGCGTTTTCCGCCGTGGCGTAGAGCACGATCGCCGCAGTCAGGCCCGCTGCCGACTGCCAGAAGAACTTGGTCCCGGCCCGCAGGCCCATGGAGTTGCCCAGCCTGAGTTTGCGGTAATCGTCGACGATGCCGATGATGCCGAAGGCCACGGTGCAGAGCAGCACGATCCAGACGAAGCGGCTGCCGAGATCCGCCCAGAGCAGCGTGCTCACGATGATCGCCAGCAGAATCAGCATGCCGCCCATGGTGGGCGTGCCGGCCTTGGGCAGATGACTCTCCGGGCCCACTTCGCGGATGGGCTGCCTGACGCTGCCGGAAGCCAGCCGCTGGATGACCAGGGGACCCAGCGCGAACGACAGGATCAGCGCCGTGAGCGCGCTGAGAATGGCCCGCATGGTGATGTATCCGAACACGTTGAACGCGGAGAAATACTGGGTCAGGTACTCGGCGGCGTAGATCAGCATGGCGCATCCCCCTCGTCGCCGACGTTGCCGAGCGAGCCGACGAGGCGGTCGAGACCCATCACCCTGGAACCCTTGACCAGCAGGGTCGCGTCCTCGGTGAGCAGGGGTTTCAGCGCCTGTCGCAGCGCGGTCAATTCGGTGAAGCACCTGGCCCCGGAACCAAAAGCCTGTGCCGCCTCGCGACTCAATTCGCCGATGGCGAAGAGCGAGTCGCAGCAGTCGCGCGCGTACTCGCCGACCTGCCGATGCAATTCGGCCGCGTCGGCGCCCAGTTCCGCCATGTCGCCGAGCACGAACATCCGCCGCCCGCCGCAGCCGCGCAGGTAGTCCAGGGCGGCGCGGGCGGAGGTCGGATTGGCATTGTACGTATCGTCGATGATGGCAGCGCCGCCAACGCCGCGAATACGGTTGAGACGGCCGCTGACCGGTCGCGCCCTGCTCAGTCCGGCATGGATCTCGTCGGCGGAGACGCCGACGGCGAACGAGGCGGCCGTCGCCGCGAGGGCGTTCAATACGCTGTGACGTCCGCGCAGCGGCAGCGTCAATTCGACAGGCGTTCCATCGGGCAAGGCGAGGGTGAAGGCGGATCCTTCGCTGACCTCCGCCACCTCACCCCGCACCGTGCAATCCGCGGACGGATCGAAACCGAAGGTCAGCACCGACCCGGAGCGGGAGCGCAGGCGCCACGCCGAACAATGGGGGTCGTCCGCATTGAGAATCGCCGTGCCCGCCGCCGGCAGGTGGTCGAGCAATTCGCCCTTGGCCTGCGCGACGCCTTCAATGGAGCCGAACCCCTCCAGGTGCGCGGCACCGGCGTTGGTGATGACACCGACGGTGGGACGGACCAGTTGACTGAGGGCGGCGATCTCGCCCGCATGGTTGGCGCCGAGCTCGATGACCAGAATCTCGTGGCGGTCCGCCAGTCCCATCAGCGTCAGCGGAACGCCCAGATCGTTGTTGAGGTTGCCCCGGGTAACGCAAACGTCGTGGCTGCGGCCGAGAATCCCCGCAATCAACTCCTTGACCGTGGTCTTGCCGTTGCTGCCGGTAACCGCCACTACGGGGATGGGAAAGTTTTCCCTCCAGCCGCGAGCCATGCCGGACAAGGCGCCTCGGGTGTCGTGGACCCGGACCTGGGGCAGCGGTACGTCCGACGGGCGCGAGACCACTGCGCCCGCGGCGCTCCCGGCATGAGCGTCGGGGACGAAGTCGTTGCCGTCGAACCGTTCCCCGGGTATGGCCACGAACAGGGCGCCGGGGTCCAGTTTGCGTGTGTCGATGCTGACGCGGCCGAACGCGGCGTCGGAGCCGAGCAGCGTCCCACTCACTTGCCTGGCCACCGCCGCCAGCGTTCGGGACCGCATCATTCGCCCCCCAACCCGTCGCGCCCGCGGATTCCGACGGTGAGGTTCATGCCGACTCTCCCAGGGCTGCGCGCACCGTGGCGACGTCGCTGAAATCGCGATCGCCGGCGGCCGTCGACTGCCGCAGTTCGTGCCCCTTGCCCGCAACCAGCACCACATCGCCCGGTCGTGCCCTGGCGACAGTTTCCACGATGGCCGTGGCACGGTCGTGTTCAATTCGGACATCCTGGCGATCAATCATGCCGGTGCGGATGTCGGCAACGATCCCGCCGGGGTCCTCGCCGCGGGGATTGTCGTCGGTGAGCACCACATGGTGTGCCATCCGGGAGGCGGCCTCCCCCATCAGCGGCCGCTTGCCCCGGTCTCGTTCCCCGCCGCAGCCGAATACGCACCAGAGTTCGCCCGGGGCCTGGCGGCGGAGACCTTCGAGCACCCGCTCGAGTCCCGCGGGAGTATGAGCGTAGTCCACGACCACCCAGGGCTGCCGCTTGCCTCCCCCCAGCACCTGCATGCGGCCGGCGGGTGCCCGGCAGCGTCCCAACACTTCGCATGCCTCGGCGAGCGGCACATCCCAGCCCAGCAGCACACCCAGCGCCAAAAGCAGATTCTCGGCGTTGAAGTCCCCCGCCAGGGGCGACTCGAGCAGGGCTTTGTCCACGCCCATTGCCTCCACGAGCCGTCCTTCGATCCGAACGGAGATCCCGTTCAGGGTCGATTCCACTACCGTTCCGCGAAGTTCGCCCCGGCCGCGCAGGCCGACCTCGATGCGCTCGATGGGATCGGCCAGTTCGCGCGCCAGCGCCGCGCCGAAGGGATCGTCCGCAAGGATCACCGCGCGCCGCAGTTCCGGCCACTGGAACAGCCTGGCCTTGGCGGACCGGTAGCTGTCCATGTCGCCGTGGTAGTCCAGGTGATCGCGGGTGAGATTGGTGAATACGGCGGTATCCAGCGTCAGCCCGGCAATCCGGTCCTGCGCGAGGGCGTGGGAGGACACTTCCATGGCCACGAAGTCCGCGTCGAGCGAACTCAGCGTGCGGTGAACCGACAGGCAGTCCGGCGTCGTCAAGGCCTGCGGGGCGAGGTTGGGAGGAATGCCGGCGCCCACGGTGCCCAGGTAACCGCAGGGCGTTCCGCGCAGGGTCTGCGCCTGGGCCACGAGATACGCCACCGTGCTCTTGCCGTTGGTGCCGGTGACGCCGGCCAGCCGCGGGGTGGAGTGCGGCGGTGCGAAGAACGTGCGGCCCAGCTCGCCGATGCGGCTGCTCAGATTGCCGACCGCCAGGAGCGGCGCGTCGACGGTGCCCGCGTCTATCCACTGTGCCGGCTCGTAAAGGACGACTGCCGCGCCGCGGGCGACGGCATCCGCCGCGTACTCGATTCCGTGGCTTTCGTTGCCCTGCACGGCGACGAAGGCAGCGCCCGGGCCCGCCTGCCGGCTGTCCATCACCAGATCGGCTATTTCGATACCGCTCAATTCCGCCGGCACGCCGCCCAGCAACTCGCCCAGGGTCATGACCGTTCCCACCGCTGCAGCCATCATTGGCGCACCTCGGCAGTGGCGCCCTGCGTGAGAGTGGTCAGGGGCGGTTCGCTCAGGCCGTCGGGCGGAACCGAAAGCAGGCGAAGCCCTCCGGCGACGATCCGGGAAAAGATCGGCGCCGCCACTTCGCCTCCGTAGTACGCCGTTCGTCTCGGCTCATCGAGGACCACGACGGTCACCAGCCGCGGATCGCTTACCGGGGCGAAGCCGCCGAAGACCGCCAGGTAGCGGTTTTCGAAGTACGCGCCTTCGCCGGACTTCCACGCGGTGCCCGTCTTGCCCGCCACGCGGAAATTGGCAACCGCCGCGCGCCGGCCGGTGCCCTGGCGAACCACGGTCTCCAGCATGCCCTGCAGCGTTCCGGCCGTATGTCTGGACAGAACCCGCTCGCCCTGCTCCGCCCCGTCCACCGCCAGCAGCGAAACCGGGCGGCGCACACCGTCGGCGGCGATCACCGCGTAAGCCTGCGCCAGTTGCAAGGCCGTGACGGAAAGGCCGTATCCGTAGGAGAGCGTGGCCTGGCCCACCGGATTCCAGAAATGGACATCCTGGAGCACTCCGGCGGATTCCCCCGGGAACCCGCTCTCGGTGACCCGGCCGAGCCCCAGCCGGGACAATGTCGACCAGAGCTGTTCCTGATCCAGCTCCAGCGCCAGCTTGGCAGCCCCGACGTTACTGGATCGAGCCAGGATCGTGGTCAGATCGATGGCGCCCAGATCATTGTTGTCGCTGGTTATCTCCCGGCCGTCGACCCAGAGAGTGCCCGGCGAGGTGTCGATGACGGAATCCGGTTGGTACCGGCCGCTTTCCAGTGCGGCGGCCACCACGAAGGGCTTGACACTCGATCCGGGCTCGAAGATGTCCGTGATCGCGCGGTTCCGATAACGGGACGCATCGTACTGGGCCCGGTTGTTCGGGTTGTACGAAGGTTGGTTCACCATCGCCAGCACTTCGCCCGTGGCCGGATCCAGGATCACCACCGAACCGGAAATGGCGTCGTTATCGGCGACGGCCTGCTTGAGCTCGCGATAGGCCAGGTACTGCAGCCCGAGATCCAGGCTGGCCCTCAGGGTCCTGCCGGGCCGGGCGGGTTCGACCAGTTCCACATCTTCGACGATGCGCCCCAGGCGGTCGCGCAACACGCGCTTGGCGCCGTGCTCGCCCTTGAGCCAATAGTCGAATTCGAACTCCAGGCCCTCCTGACCCACATCGTCGATATTGGTAAACCCAAGCAGATGGCCGACCACCTCGCCCGCCGGGTAGTAACGCCGGTACTCGCGAAATGTCGCTACTCCGGGTACGCCCAGTTGCAGGACTCTCGCGGCGTGGTCCGGAGGCAGGTGCCTGCGCAGGTAGACGAACTCCCGGTCCAGGTTGCTGGTGACGCGCCGCACGAGCCAGTCCTCGTCCACCTCCAGGACCTCCGCCAGTTCGGGCGTTCGATGCAGGGCCGGCGCCAGGTCCTCCGGATTCGCCCAGATGCTGTCGACCGGCGTGCTGACCGCAAGCGGCTCGCCGTGCCTGTCGGTGATCGCCCCCCGGTGTGCGGAGATCTGCACCGTGCGCAGGAAGCGATCGTCGCCCTGCGCGGAGAGGAAGTCCCGCTGGTAGACCTGCAGGTAGAGAATGCGCCCTTCGAGCACCAGGCCGCCGCAAATGAACGCAAGGATGACCAGCGTGGTGCGCCAGCGCTTCCACTTCTCAAAATCGGTTTTGTTGCTGTTCGTCATGAATCGGGCTCTGCCACCAGAATGATTTCGTCGGCCTCCACCTGCCTCAGGTTGAGCCGCTCACGAGCGATCGCTTCGATCAGCCCGTGGGTCGCCCAGGTACTCTCTTCCAGTTGAAGCCGCCCCCAGTCGGCCTGCAGCCGGTCGCGTTCCCGGTTGAGCGCTTCCAGTTCCACGAACAACTGGCGGGCCTGATGCTCGGCCTGGATCGCCAGTACGCCGGTGGCCGTGACGGCCGCGGCCAGGAACGCCAGGGTGCCGAACAGCAGTCCCCTTCCCGTCATGCCACGGCCCCCAATCGCTCGGCGACCCGCAGGCGCGCGCTGCGGGCTCGCGGATTGGCTTCCACTTCGGTCTGCCGTGGCCGGATCAGTCCGCCGATGAGGCGCATCGTGGGGCCGGCGCCGGGCGGAATCTCCGGCAACCCGGCGTAGACCGGATCGCCCTTGGCCTGTCTGGCCATGAATCGCTTGACGATGCGGTCTTCAAGCGAATGAAAGCTGATGACGCACAGCCGGCCACCGCCGGCAAGCAACCGGCGGCATTGTTCGAGCGCCGTCTCCAGAGACTTGAGTTCCCGGTTGATATGGATTCGTATCGCCTGAAATACGCGTGTCGCCGGATGGATCCTGCGGTCGCCCGGCCCCGCCGCCCGCGCCACAAGCGCTGCCAATTGCCCGGTCGTGTCAATGGGCGCCGACGCGCGGGCCTCGATGATCGCCCCGGCGATCCGCCGCGCCCGGGGCTCCTCGCCGAATCGCCGCAGGACATCCGCCAGTTCGGCTTCGTCCACCTGCCGCAGCCACTGCCGGGCGCCGATGCCGTCGTCGGGATTCATGCGCATGTCGAGCAGTCCGTCAGCGGAAAAGCTGAAGCCCCTTCGCGCGTCGTCCAGTTGCGCCGAGGAGATGCCGAGATCGAAGAGCGCGCCGGCGAGCCGCTGCCCGCGCAGCCAGGGCGCCACGAGCGCGCGAAAATCCTCGAAACCGCCGAAGCGGACGGAGAACCTGGGGTCGCTGCCGAATGTCGCGCGGGCGTGTTCCACGGCTTCGGGGTCCTTGTCCAGAGCGAGCAACCTGCCGCGTTCCCCCAGCGCCGCGAGGATCCCGGCGCTGTGTCCGCCGCGGCCATAGGTACCGTCGACGTACCAGCCGTCCCGATATACCGCCAGACCCTCCAATGCTTCATTCAACAGCACCGGCCGATGACTCGCCATTGCGCGCTCAACAGTTCTGGCCAGTCAGAGGGAGAGCGATCCGAGTTCGGCCGGCAACTCCAGGCCTTCACCGAAATCGTCCGCCAGCCATTTATCCCGCCGCGTGTTCCAGAGGTCCTCGTCCCACAACTCGAACTTGTTGCCCTGGCCAAGCAGCATCGCCCGCCTGTCCAGTTTCGCGACGTCGCGCAGTTCTTTCGGCACCAGCACGCGCCCGTGCGAGTCCATCTGCAAGTCCTTGGCATAGCCCATCTTGATGCGCTGAAATCGGCGGGCCACCGGGTTGATATTCGGAACGGCCATCAGTTTCTCTTCGAATTCCTCCCAATCGGGCAGTGGGTAGATGAGCAGGCATTCCCGGTCGACCGTTGCAACCAGGCGCCCTTCAGCGCGGCTGGCGAGGCGCTCCCGGTACCGGATGGGGATGGCCATCCTCCCTTTGGCATCCAGGGCAATTTGTGAGGCACCGCGGAACATCTGAAACCCATTTTCTCCCACATTTATCCATTTTTATCCACTTTTCGACACTATATGGACGGGGTTGGTTGAGTGTCAATACATTTTTTTCGGTGGGACAGTGAGTTAGGCGCGAAATTTGGCCGTTGGAGGCACCCGGGGGAAACAAATAATCAATGAGTTACGCGCCGTTTCTTGGGTGAATATTTAGGAAATCGACGGAACTTCAGTCCGGGCAAGGGTCCCGCATGGCGTCCGGACCGGCGAGGCACCCCGGCCAGCCGGGCGCGTCGGCGACATACGGGCGCCGCTCCGCCGGGCGGGGCGCCCGGCCGGCGAAGCCCCCAGGCGGCAAGGCGCGGTTTCGTCCCGGAAAGGACGCCCGGGAGCGGGAAGTGGAAGGGAGCCGGCCTGTAAGCCGGGTTCTGTCGAGGACAGCCATTCATCTGGGACGTGCGTCACCGCACGCCTCGAGCGACCTACCCGGGAACTCGTTTGGGCACACTGCGATCGTTCCCCTATTCGGTCTTGCTTCGGGTGGGGTTTACCCTGCCACAGGCGTTACCGCCTGCGCGGTGCGCTCTTACCGCACCATTTCACCCTTGCCGGCCCCGCGGCCGGCGGTATATTTTCTGCGGCACTTTCCGTAGGCTCGCGCCCCCCAGGCGTTACCTGGCACCCTGCCCAATGAAGCCCGGACTTTCCTCCGGGATTGCTCCCGGCGACTGCCCGGCCGACTCCCGCGGGTAGATTATCAGAGCGGCCGGCCTCGCGTGAGCCCGTAGACGCGGTTTCGGGATACGCCGAGAATCCTGGCGGCCAGTGCCGCCGCCACCCGGTTGGAGACTTCAACCGCCAGCAGGTCGAACACCCGCAGTATCTCCCGGTCCCCCGGCCCGGTCTCCTCGTCTGCGCCCGCGATCACCAGCACGAACTCGCCCTTCAGGGGAATCTCGCCGCCAAGCTGCTCCGTAAGCGTATCGAGCGTTCCGCGGTGCACGCGCTCATGGAGCTTGGTGAGTTCGCGTACGAGGCTGGCGCGACGACAGGATCCGAATTGCCCCAGCAACTCGGCCATGGTTTCGCGGATTCGGTGCACCGATTCGAACAACACCACGGTCGCGGCTTCGCCCGCAAGACGCTCCAGGCGACGTCGACGGGGGCCGGCACGGCGCGGCAGGAAGCCCTCGAAGACGAACCGGCCGGTGGATTCTCCGGCCACCGACAGCGCCGCCGCCAGCGCGCTCGGGCCCGGGACCGAAACCACCGGAACACCGGCATCGTGCGCCGCCCGCACCAGCAACAGGCCCGGGTCGCTCAGCAGCGGCGTGCCTGCGTCGCTGACCAGCGCAACCGACTCCCCGCGCTGCAGCCGCTCCAGTATCCTCGGGGTCTGCCGGGCTTCGTTGTGATCGTGGCAGGAGATTGTGGGCGTTTTGACGCCAAACTTCGATAGCAATCCCCGCGTGCGCCGGGTATCCTCGGCAGCAATCAGGTCCACCGACTCAAGCACTCGGCACGCCCTCGGGCTGATGTCGTCCAGGTTTCCGATGGGGGTCGCGACGACATGGAGTGTGCCGGTGGAAGTCGAGCTCATGCGATCATGCTGCCCGCGAGCGACCGAACTGTGCAAGCCTTACCAATGCTGAATCGCCTCCGGATACCGGCCTTGATGGCCTGGCTGGCGATGCTGCCGGCTTGCGAAACCATGGGTCCCACGCAGGCGCCCGTGGACGCATCCGCTCTGCGGCAGGAGGCGGAGCGGCTGCTCGATGAGGAGGAATTCGAACCGGCGCTGCAGATCTACGCCCAACTCGTCGGCGCCTCCAGCGGCAGCGAGCTCAGCGGTTTTCTCATCGCGGGGGCGGGGGTTCTCGTGGAACTGGGCGCCTACGATACGGCCGGAGAATGGCTGGACCGGGCCGCAAGCGATGCGACTCCGGAACAGGCGCAGAGGATTCCGGAGCTTCGGGAGCGGATTCGCGCCGCGCTGCCGCAGGTGACCGCGCCATTGTCCCGGGTGGCGCTGCTGCTGCCCCTGACCGGGCCGCAGCGACAGGCCGCGATCGCCATTCAGGATGGCTTTCTTGCCCGTCACTTGAGCCGGGAGACCGGTTCCCGCGCCGGACCGGCGCTGCGCGTTTACGACACCGGCCTGCTGGGTGCCCGCGAAGCCTACCTCGCCGCCCGCGGCGACGGCGCCGAATTCATCGTCGGTCCGCTGTTGAAGCCTGAACTCGAGGCCGTCATCGACAGCGCCGGACCGACGCCGACGCTGGCACTGAACACGTCCGAAAGCGGCCGGTCCGGCGCCAATCTCTATCAGTTTGCGCTGGCGCCGGAAGATGAGGCGAGCCAGGTCGCCCGACACGCGGTGACGAGTGGAGCGCTCAACTCGGTGGCCCTGATTCCCCGCAACGACTGGGGCAACCGCCTTCTCGGCAGCTTTCGGTCGGAGCTGGAGGCGCTCGGCGGCCAACTCCTGCAGATCGGGACCTACGACCCCGCCGGTCAGGATTTTTCCACGGCGATCACCACAGTGCTGAACATCGACAGGAGCGATCGGCGCCGCCAGCAACTGGGAGCCGATCTCGGCATCCCGCTGGAATTCGAATCCCGGCGCCGCCAGGACATCGATGCGATCTTCGTCGCGGCCGGCGCCGGTGCCGGCCGGCTGCTGGCACCGCAGTTGCGTTTCTACTTTGCCGGCGATATTCCGACCTACGCGACGTCGGCCATCTACGAGAGCAGCCGCCAGAACGGGGATCTGAACGGGTTGCTGTTCGCCGACACGCCCTGGGTGCTGGCGGCGGATGCCGCTCCGCCGACCATGGCCGCGGCGCTTCGACGCTACTGGCCCGAGCGAAACTCGGCCCAGTGGACCCGGTTCTACGGATTCGGTTTCGACGCCTACCGCCTGATGCTCGCGCTTCACGACAACCCGGGGGCGCTCACGTCGTTTCCGGCCCTGTCCGGCGAACTGAGTCTCGACGAGAGCGGCCGCGTGCGCCGCGAACTTCCCCTGGCGCAATTTCGCGACGGATTACCCGTTGCGGTCGAACCGGAGGCGGGCGCCGCTCCCGAAACCGCCGCTGAACTCGCGGGTCTCAGGTAAAGCCTCCACGGGGCCCGAGAGCGGGGTCGCCTGGGAACAGCGCACGGCCCGGTATCTCGAGCGGAAGGGCCTGCGGGTGCTGATCCAGCGCTATCGCTGCCGGCTGGGTGAACTGGATCTCGTCTGCCTCGACGGCGCCACGCTGGTCATCGTCGAAGTGCGTGCCCGCGCCAGCAGCCGATTCGCCCGCGCTGGCGAGTCGGTGGACGTTCGCAAGCAGCGCAAACTCGTGCGCGCAACCCGCCACCTGCTGATGACGCATCCGCAGTGGAGCGGTTATCGGCTGCGTTTCGATGTGTTCTGCATCGACCATATCGACAGGGCCGCCCCCACCGTCCGCTGGATCCGGAACGCCTTCGATGGCGGGGGCGCTTGAAGGGGTCCCGTTTTCCGGGCAAAGTGCTGGCGGAAAGATGCAAGACCGCGTACTGAACCAGTTTCACGAGAGCATCGAGCTTGCCCGGGAGTCGCAGGCGCTGGCGCCGGCGATTGTGGAGGCTGGCCGTGCGCTTGCCGCCTGCCTGGCCGAAGGCGGGAAGATTCTCTGTTGCGGCAACGGCGGCTCGGCAGCCGACGCCCAGCATTTCAGCGGCGAGTTGCTCGGACGGTTCGAGACCGAGCGCCCGGGACTTGCGGCGGTCGCCTTGAGCACCGATACCTCCGCACTCACCGCGATCGCCAACGACTACGCCTACGCGGACGTCTTCGCCAAACAGGTGCAGGCCCTGGGCCGGAAGGGTGACGCACTGTTCGCGATCACCACGTCGGGCAATTCCGAAAACGTCGTCAGGGCCGTCAGGACCGCCCACGAGCGCGGCATCGCCGTGGTGGCGCTGACCGGCCGGGACGGCGGCGCGATGGCCGATGTGCTGGACGGGGACGACATCGAGATCCGCGTGCCCGGACACCGCACCAGCCGCATCCAGGAAGTGCACGGCCTCATCATTCACTGCATCTGCGATCTCGTCGACGCCGAACTAGTGGGCGCGTAGCCGCGCGTAAAGCCCGCGGTCCTGGCCTCACCGAGAAAATCCTCGGGGGAAAGGCCCCGGCGCTCGAACGAGCGGGGAGCCGGGCCATGGTGCGCCAGGGCGCCGGCGCGCCGTCCCACTCGTATGGCTGGATCGGGTCGTTCGTGATCTCTTCCAGCGGCATGCCGTGCCCGCCCCGGCCGCGCTTGAAGTAGCCGGTATCCATGTCGTAGACCAGCACCCGCTTCCAGTTGATGATGTAGATTTCGCGCTCGTCCCGATCGAGCGATTCGGGCCGACAGGAATCCGGCAGATCGCATCATGGTTGAAGCGACGCGAGACACGCCGAGATGCACCGCACGTCCCCGGTCGTCGCTGGGGACTTGCGGTCATGGACCGGGCTGCTCGGCTACTCCCGCATTTCCTGCTCCAGTTCCGTCAGACTGAACTGGAACGACGGTCTGGAGAATACCGTATCCATGTAGCGCAGGATCGGTCGCGCCTGTGAGGGCAATTCGATCTCGAGCACCGGCAGCCGCCAGAAGACGGGTGCGATGCTGCAGTCGACCAGCGAGAACTCGTCGCTGAGAAAGAACTTCTTGGCCGCGAAAATCTCCGCGGTGGAGACAATGCTGTCGCGCAACGCATTGCGGGCCCGGGTCACGGTCTTTCGATCCCCGCTCGTGACGATCCTGTCCGCCTCCGAGTACCAGTCCCGTTCGATCCGGTAGAGGTAGAGGCGGTACTGGGCGCGCGTCACCGGGTCCACCGGCATCAGCGGCGGATGTGGAAAGCGCTCGTCCAGGTACTCCACGATCACGCGCGAGTCGTACAGGACCAGCTCCCGGTCCACCAGTGTCGGCACGCTGTTGTAGGGATTCAGGTCGAGCAGATCCTCCGGCAGGTTGCCGTGCTGCACATCGATGTAGTCGATGTTGACGCTCTTCTCGGCAAGCACCAGGCGCGTGCGATGACTCCACGGATCGGTGGGATCGGAAAACAGGGTCATTACAGAGCGGCGATTAGCGATTACAGTCAAACATGGCTCCCGATAGGCATGGATTGTTGCTGAACAGCGGGCCGGGGGCCTGCAAACAGGCCTGGCGCCGGAGCCACCCGATCATTTCGTATCGGTGCCGGCACTATTGGACGCCCCTCCAGATTTCCCTTTTCAGCATGTATGCGATCACGAGGAAGATCAACAGAAACGCGATCACGCGAACGCCCAGGGCGCGGCGCTCCAACTGAATCGGTTCGCCGATATATTCCAGAAAATTCGTGATGTCGCGAAGCACCTGGTCAAATTCTTCTTCGTTCAGCGTCCCCTCCCGGATCACTTCCAGGTGGTCCAGAGAGCGCGTGACGACCCCATCTTCGTCATGCTCGGAAAAGGCCGCCGACCGGGTGCCGCCCAGTTCCCAGAGCACATCGGGCATCGCCGTGTTCTCCAGCCACAGGTTGTTCGAGCCCGTGGGCCTGGACGGGTCGGAGTAGAAGCCCCGCATGTAATTGTACAAGTAATCGACGCCGCGGCTGCGGGCGATGAGGGAAAGGTCCGGCGGCGCGACGCCGAACCATAGCGCCCCGTCCTCCGGGCGCATGCTGCTGACCAAGGTGTCATGCAGTTGCCCCACGCCGAACATCAGATTCTCCACCACCTGCGCGTCTGTGAGGCCAAGATCCTCGCCGAGCCGGTTGTAGCGAACATACTGCGCCGAATGGCATCCCAGACAGTAGTTCACGAAATACTTCGCGCCCCGTTGCAGCGAGGCAATGTCGCCGATGTCGTTGTTCGCGGGCATCAGTTCTGCAACGGCTGCGCCGTGATCCTGGCCCCAGGATGCGGCACTGGCGGCAAGCAACAGGCCCGCGATGACTTGGCGAACCATTATCGAACCCGCTCCGGAACCGGCCTGGGCTTCTCCCACGACGTATACAGCGGCATCAGCAGGAAGAAGCCGAAATAGGGTATGGCGAACAGGCGGCACAGCAGCGTGTAGGTGTCGGAGACAGGCTGCAGCCCAAGGTAGCCCAGCACCAGGAAGCTGATCGCGAAACCGGCCAGCGCCAGCTTGTAGACCCAGCCCCGGTATCGGATGGACTTGACGGGACAGCGGTCCAGCCACGGCAGGAAGAACGGCAACAACACCGCCAGACCCATCAGTATTACGCCCAGCAGCTTGTAGGGTACCGCCCTGAGAATGGCGTAGAACGGTGTGAAGTACCACACCGGGGCGATATGCTCGGGCGTCTGCAGCACGTTGGCCGGCTCGAAATTGGCGTGCTCCAGGAACAGCCCGCCCATGTCCGGAACGAAAAATACCACGAACGCGAACACGATCAGGAACACGGTGATGATCACCAGGTCCTTGCTGGTGTGATACGGGTGAAAGGCGACGCCGTCGACGGGCTTGCCGCTTGCGTCCTTGTGGTCCTTGATTTCGATGCCGTCGGGGTTGTTCGAGCCCACCTCGTGCAGGGCCATGATGTGCACCACCACCAGGAAGACCAGCATCAACGGCACGGCGATCACGTGGAACGCGAAGAAGCGATTCAGGGTGATGTCGGAAATGTAGTAATCGCCGCGAATCCATTCCGCCAGCGCCTCGCCGACCACGGGCAGCGCTCCGAACAGCGAGACGATGACCTGCGCGCCCCAGTACGACATGTTTCCCCAGGGCAGCAGGTAGCCGAAGAACGCCTCGGCCATCATGCACACGTAGATGAACATGCCGCAGATCCAGACCAGTTCCCGCGGCTTCTTGTAGGAGCCGTAGAGCAGCCCCCGGAAGATGTGCAGGTACACGACGATGAAGAACGCCGACGCGCCGGTGGAGTGCAGGTAGCGGATCAGCCAGCCCCACTCCACGTCGCGCATGATGTACTCCACCGAGGCGAACGCCTCCGCGGCGGACGGCTTGTAGTTCATGGTCAGGGCGATGCCGGTGACGATCTGCAGTATCAGGACCACCGTGGCCAGAACCCCGAAGCCGTACCAGAAATTGAAGTTCTTCGAGGCGTAGTATTCGGTGGCGTGCTCGCGGATGAGCTTGCTCATGGGGAAGCGGTCGTCGATCCACCTGACCAGCGAGTTCGCGCCCCGGCCGAGGCGGTCAACCATGTCCGACGCGGATGCGGCCACCTAGGATGCTCCGGTGTCGGAACCGATGAGCAATACGTTCTCCGCCACGTAACGATGTGGAGGCACGCTCAGATTTGTCGGTGCCGGAACGCCCCGGTAGACGCGCCCGGCCAGGTCGAACTTCGAACCGTGGCAAGCACAGAAGAACCCGCCGGCCCAGTCAGCGCCCAGATCCGCGGGCGCGACGTCGAATCGCGGTGTGGGCGCGCACCCGAGATGGGTACACACGCCCTCCACGACAAGATACTCGGGACGGATGCTGCGGTGATCGTTGACGGCGTAGCCCGGTTGCAGCGAAGCGGTGGAAGCGGGGTCGGCCAGTTGATCCTCCAGTTCCGCCAACTTGCCGAGCATGGATTCCGTGCGGCGCACGATCATGATCACGCGTCCGCGCCACTCGACCTTGACCAGTGCGCCGGGCTCCATCTTGCCGATGTCCACCTCCACCGGCGCACCGAGCGCCTGTGCGCGGGCGCTGGGCCTGAAAGACGCGACAAAGGGGACCGCCGCGGCGACCACGCCCGCACCGCCGGTGGTCACGGTTGCGGCTACCAGAAAGTGGCGCCTGCTGAGATCGGTCGTGTCGGTCATCGGTGCGCGGATCGGGGGGCAGGCAGGTCTGCTTGCCCTGCTCACGGGGAAGTCACTGGAAGCGCGGAATTATACACGCGGCGCCGCAAACTTGGCCACAGACCACCCTGCGTGAACTATCGGCCATCCACGCTGACCAACTGAAGGTAGGTGCCCGGCCCAGCAGGTAAACTAGTCGCATGAAAACCTCGTGGAGAGTACTGGCGTTTGTCGCCCAATCGTCCGCTTTCGGACTGGCGGTGGCATTCGTCGTGGTGCTGTTGCGCCCCGATCTGGTCAATCTCGGCGGCGGCGCGCAATCTCCCGCCACCAGCTACGCCAGTGCGGTGAACGCCAGCGCCCCGGCGGTCGTCAGTCTGCGCACGGCGCGGCTGGGCCAGCGGGGCAGCCTGGGTGCCGGGATGATCGTGGATCAGGGCCTGGGCTCCGGAGTGATCATCAGCCAGGACGGCCTCATCGTGACCAACTGGCATGTCATTCGGGATGCGGACCAGGTGGTGGTGCAGCTTGCCGACGGCCGCGAGGCGCATCCGCGCTTCGTCGGCGCCGATCCCGAGACGGAACTGGCGCTGCTCAAGGTCGACCTGCCGGACCTGCCGGCCATTCGCCTGGGCAGAAGCGATACGCTCGAGATCGGCGATGTCGTACTGGCCATCGGCAATGCCTACGGGCTCAGCCAGAGCGTGACGTCGGGCATCGTCAGCGCCACCGGCCGCGGTATCGGCCTGACCATCTTCGAGAACTTCATTCAGACCGATGCGGCCATCAACATAGGCAATTCCGGCGGCGCCCTGGTCAACACCCGCGGCGAACTGATCGGCATCAATACCGCGCGCTTTGCCACCCTGACGCGCAGCCCTCCGGAAGGCATCGGCTTCGCCATTCCGGTGAACCTGGTCCGCGGCGTAATGGACGAACTGATCGAGCATGGCCGCGTCGTCCGGGGCTGGCTGGGGGTCGACGCATGGGATCTGCCGGGCATGAATGCCGCTGCACTGGGAATTTCCGGGCCTGCGGTGGAACTGGTGCAGGTCGCGGGGCCGGCGGCCGCAGCGGGGCTGATAGCCGGGGACATCATCACGCACATCAACGGGGAACGCATGCTCAGCAAGGACCAGGCGATGAACCGGGTGGCGGGGCTGCGGCCCGGGGATCACGTACAGGTTCGGGGGCACAGGCGTGGGGCGGGGGTGTTTGAGACGGTGGCGGTGTTGGAGGAAAGGCCGGCGGTGGGGCGGTAGGGCTGTTCCGCGAGTTCCCTATTGATGACTTCGTCACTCAATTCAATCGGGTTGGAATAGCCTCGGCTAGCGGGAGCAAGAGACGTGAGTGGCTTTGAAAGAAAGGAAATTCAGCTCTTGTCGTCACCACATTACCAAAGGCTGGCTACTTTCCAGCCTCCCTTCGACCCGTTGGACGTACTTGGAATACCGCATCGAGAACTCAGCTATTCCAGCGTGCTCCGTTGGCTATTGAGTGATCCACAAAACAAGGAATTTCAACAAGAGTTTCTAAAGAAGATCGCGAAAAAACTAAAGATTAATCTTGATCCTCATCTCAGCCACACAATATTGGTCCAGCGAGAACACGGAGACAGCGAGGCTGGACGCACAGACTTGTTCGCTCAGGTAGAGTCGCGGGATCTTGCAATAGCAATTGAAGTCAAGGTCAAATCAGAAGAAGGACACCAACAGATTTCCCGATACCAAGATTTTCTTCGAAGAAAATATGCAAGCAGCGAAAATAAGATCGTAGTCTTCATTACTCCATTCGGGAGATCGCCTGTTTCTGCTGCACCGGATATACCCGAAGTACCAGTTTTAGCCATGTTTTGGAAGTGGATCGCTGCCAGGTTGAACCAGTGCAACGGCTATGGGGAAATGCACGACTTTCGTATGCAGTTTGCCAAACATATTCGACGGAGTGTACTGATGCATAGAGAAGAACGGCAAATCGTTATTGATCTTCTCAGACCACCTTTGGTTACCTAAACTCGATAAATTTGAGAATCGACATGCTCAGCAACTAGTCTAAGTCCCGTCTCGTCATTGCTCAATCCATGACGGTAACTCCATAACGTTCCTAATTTGAATCACCACCAGAGAAAAAAATGATAAATCAAGCCGAAACCGAGTCAAAGGTTAAACGAACTATAGAAAGGTTTGTTGGTGCCCACTGGGATCAAACTCAATCCGTTTGCTATCTAAGCGCGATCGGCTTATACCTCAATCATGCAGTACCTGAACATCGAGAAATCCTTACGAGCGGTCTCAAGGACTTTCTTCGACAGAATATTATAGTTCAGCTAGTCCAATTTCCAGGAGTAGAACAGAAAATTGGAGCCGTGCCTCTTTCAATCCAATTGCCGGAAGATGTAAGGGAACTATTTGTTGGCCAAGGATCAACACGCTACATTCGGGAACGCCATGTATATTTGCAAGAATTCTGGAATGCATTTGTTGGTCCTATTGAAGGGCGCGCTCGTTACGTTACCATTGACGCGAGAGGTGCCGTCACTGTCAGCGAGGGCCCTGCTGATTCCGAAATCCACAACGCATACGAAATCGAAAAGCGGGATTTAACTGCCGCGCCTCCCGGTGGATCCATTGGCGATAAGGTCAACGCAACGCACTCGGCAATTGACAATTGGCTGAATAAGCACTCCCTGGAACGTGCCACTTTTCTTCGTCCTGCACGCGGTATGCATGACTCAACTGTAGATCATCGCTTGGCAAATGTCTTTGCTGCGTTTGACAGCTTGACAACCGAAGAATTGGCAAGAATAAAGATTCCGCTCGATATTTTGATTAAGCTATGCTCAAAAAATGGCAGTTGAACACTTCATTGTCTTCATTGGTGCTCTGGAGGCATTGGCAACAGAGCTATCCCGTTTGGAGGGCCGTATCGCGAAATCTCGTGTAGTTGCTCCTGCCGTGAAGAAGAAGCATGTGGGAGTTAGTGATGTAGCGATTAAAATTGCTGCTGACAAACTACACGATGAGTTATCCACGGATAGTCAACCTTCACAGGTGGCTCGACTTTATCTGTGGATGTACACGCCGAGTACTGCGGAGCAACTCGAACAAGTGTTAGAAGCTTTTGGTCATGCGTCTTGGATTGAAACAATTCCAACAAGTTATCTACATAAGGTAGGACCCACCAAAGAGTACTTGGAGAAAAGAACACGTGAAATTAGGACACTCTTGCACCAAGTATCTGATTCCACCTACGCTCAAAGGAAATCGTCTCCGCTCTCCTTGCCACTCCGAAACTTCACTTCCTCAATAACCGATGATTTGAAGAAGTACTGGTACAATGGTCTCGATGAAGAAAATCTGAAGAAAAGAATAAAGCGATTCAAGAATAGATATAAACAAAGATGGAATTCAGCCAACCAAGGATACAGGGACGACAAGAAATTGATATTCAGGCCAGCAAAGGACACTGAATGCCACGGAAAGTCACGTCCTAAATCCAGCGAGTATAGAACGTATTTTTGCGGGCGATTTCGCTACGGAGTGTCCCTATTTCCAGGATTTCATTTCGACGTGTCTTCGGACAAATCTCCAACGATTCAATGTGATCTATGGACATCATCAAGAAATCGCAGGTACGTTTCCAACAGGACGTATGTCAACATTTTTCCAAACGACTATATCCTGCCAGATAAGTAAAAGCGGAGTATGAATCCATACTCCGCCATCAGGTTATTCTGAGTTATGGCCACGGATTCAACTACTCTGTAGTTGATCGCCGAGTGCAGCAGCCTAGCCTTTCCTTTTGATCATGGCTAGCGCGACACTTACGCAGTCCCCTCTAACACACGCCACTCAGAAGCTGCGGTTAAGAGCTTTCCGCCGGACAAGGCTAGTTTGAGAGTATATTCGAGGCCACGTGCGTGTCAAGATAAAGTTTCAGCAATTCCCGCTTAGGCGGTTGTAACGTCGTTGGACGCGGGAACGGGGCCGAACCGGGGGTTGGCTCCTTCGGCGGGGGGAACGGCATCCTTGGCCCGGCGCCGTGGGAGTTGTTTGGCTGGCTGTTTCCCTGAAGAGCCGGCTTCGCGCGCACCCGGGCGCGGCGGCCCGGTCACGAGGTGTCATGCACTTCCAGCGTGCCGCGGCGATGGCCGAACGCGATGGCCTTGTACAGCGTTTCCCAGTCCGGCAGCAAGTAGTCGATGAACAGGGCCCGCAGCCTCCGCCACAAGTACGCGGCGCGCCCGGCCTTGGCCTTGGCCGCCCGGAACAGGGCGCAGCAGCGTTGCTGAACCTGATCGATGAGGAAGGCCAGCATCATCAGGAAGGCGAACACCGTCGCCAGATGCTCCACGCCGTGGCCGTAGTTGTGCTCGAAGCCGTAGCCGTGGTTCTCCGGGGTGTTGAAGGTCTCGTTCTCGATGCGCCACCGGGCCCGCCCGGCGCGCATCAGGTCGAAGGCGTTGGCATTGTCGATGGGCAGGTCGGTGACCCAGGAGAAATGCCGTTGCTTGCCGTCCGGGCGGGTTTCCCAATATTCCAGGAAGTTCACCTCCAGCTCGAAATTGGCGTCGTCCGACGGCGCGCCGTTCAGGTAGCGGAAGCGGTGCCGCGTGCCGTCGGCGTCCGCCGTCTCGAAGGTCCGCGTGCCGGGCGTCGCGTCGACCCACTGGAACAGGTGCGCGTGGTCCCCCGGCTTGGCGCCGAGCACGAAGCGCATGTCCAGTTCCTTGAGCAATTTGATGTGCGGGCCGTTGGAGGCCAGCGCGTCCTCCACCACGACCGGCTTCAGATGCGGATGCTCCCGGCGCGTGTCGCGCAGCAACCGCTTGGAGGCGTTGCGCCCGCAGTCGTTCTTCTTCGCCCCGTCGGCCTTGACGATGGGCTCGGGCGCCAGCGGGAACACCTCCGGATGCTCCGGATGCACCAGCACCGCGCCCAGCAACTGGTGGTGATGGGTCACCGTACCGTCGCGGTGATGCGTCTCGCAACAATGGTCGCAACGCACGCGCTTGGAGGAAAAATACCCCGTGCCGTCCACGCTCAACAGGTAATGGCCCATCCACATGAACCCCTCCAGGGCCTTGCCCCGCTGCAAGGCGGCGAACACCGCCTTGAACGCGGGCCGCAAATGCTTCGGGTCCACCTTGTCGAGCCGCTCGCGCATCGCGGTGTCCGAGGGCGCCCGCCCGACGCCGTACAGGCTCTTGAGGTTCGAACGGACCGCCTCATCGCCGCGGGCATCGCGCTCAAAGCCCGACAGCGACGGGTACTTCAAACCGAACTCGGCGAGGTTGAGCCCCCGTCCGGCGACGGGGTCCTCGATCCGCTCGAAACGCTTGCGCACCAAGCGAAGCAATCCGGGGGCGCCCGAGGTCTTTCGGAACCGCAAGTTGGACATGGCTCATCACCCGATACATTAAAAACCGGCGTGATGATACTATTTTCGCTGGAAAAGTTTACGAGTAACTATTTTTCCAACCCTTGGAACACCCCGAAATCACTGGCGTTCGGCAGGTAGCGGGAATTGCTGGGCGATACCCGAGTGAGATCGTAGAAATTCCGGTGCGAACGAGCAATACTCGCGCTGGTCGCCATAGTCCACGAGACGAAGGACGACCCCCTTCGACTACGCAATTGATTGATCAGGAGCTGCGCTAAGCACAATATGGGGTGGTAGTCCCCGGCGGAATCAAAGATCCTGCGGGTCTATGTTAGTTTCGGTGCGTGGAAAAAAGCCATTGCTGTACAAACTAAGCACCACGAACGAACGATTTGACGGGATCGAACCGATCGCGTTCAAGGACATTGCGAGCTTTGGCCAGCTTGAGAAGGACTTGGAAAACCTCATTGCTCAGAACATCTTCGGCGTATTGTTCGAAGACGCCAGATTGCTGCCAATCTGGCAAGAGAAACAGGGCCAGAAAGCGGCTGACATCTACGCGCTGAATGAGGTGGGCGACCTCACTATCTTCGAGTTGAAACGGCGCACGGCTGGCGAAGATGCCGTGCATCAAGCGTTGCGCTACTCGCAGGATGCCGGACAATGGACCCATGCCCGGCTCCAAGACATGTTCCGGAAACACTCCGGGGATGGGGCGGACCTAGCCAAAGCACACCGCGAGGCTTTCGACCTAGACCATTCACTGGGCGTTAGGGACTTCAACCGTCGGCAGCATCTTGTAGTAATCGGCAGCGCCGCCGATGACAGTCTGATTGCCGCGGTCGACTACTGGCGCACGCGCGGAATCTCCATCGACTTTCTGCCCTACCGAATCTACGAACTAGCAGGCGAGCGATACTTTGAGTTCTTCGCCCTACCATATGACAGGCACACAAATCCCGCGCGTTTGAAGGGCGTACTATTTGATACCAACCAAAGATATAGCGAGGAGTCCATTTGGTACATGATGGAGAACCGTCGAGTGGCTGCGTTCGGAGACGCCAAGATCAACGTACAAAGAGTAAATGTCGGCGACTTTGTGTTTTTCTCGCACAGGTGGACAGGCATCGTGGCGGCTGCGAAGGTGCGACCCGGTAAGGTTAAGACTGACGGTCCGAAGACTCTCTATCGCGATGTCGAGTTCATCACGCCGGTTCCGCAACGCGGAGCAGAACCGAACGCGATGCCGTTCCGCATGGTTCAAGAGATCATTGGACAGAATTTCTTTTGGGCGGCAACCATTAAACGACCGTACCTTTCCTACACTGAGGCACAGTGCCTTGCTGACGCGTTGAAACAATACTTAGTCGAAGGGGATTGAATTAGGCATTACGCCAGGGCCACCGCGATAGATTGGGCCTCCGGAAAGGTTTGCGCAGATAAAATCGATCACTCGATGTCAGCGACTACTTTCAATCCCCGCCTTCGGCGGCCGCAGGCATCATTTTTCATCACCGTTTCAGTTGGAGAATAACTCTCAATGGAAACAAGCGGTGTATCTTCCGATAGTAGCTCCTTGAGAATCATCCGTACTCACACTGGCGGCACAATCAACGGCGATTGCGACGCACATGCCGCTGGTCCAGTTTCTGTCCATATCCTTCGGGGCAGAGGCACTCGCTAAACCGCCTCGACAACTCCGCCCTTACGGCTGTTACGGCCTTTCCTACACATAACTAACTGATATTATTAATATTAGTTTCGGCCTGCAGAAAACCGTAAGCAAACCGCATACAGATTTTTTCGAAGTCAAGCGTGCTCTTGTCCGGATTTCTGCTCGCCGTTTCTGCGTTTCAAGGTAACCGTTCGGCGGCCGGGGGATGGCGACACGCCGATGGGCTGGATTCGCGATCGTTGCGGACGGCTGGATTCTAGCGATTGAGCGTGCGTCGCCAGTCTTTTCGCAGGGGGCGCAGCCAGATGTCCTTTTTCGGCTGGGCTCGTTGGGTGTGCCGGTCGTAGCGCCCCCGTCCCTGGGTGGTCCCGACATGGATCCAGCCCGAGGCCCGGTACACGGCGCCGGTGTAGCACGGGATTTCGACGAACGATTCGATCAGCATGGGGGTGGTGTTGTAGCGCTCGGCCCAGTCCCTGGGCAGGCGCCGGCGCACCAGGGCGAGCAGGTGCGAGCCGAGGTTGGGGATGCGGATCCAGGGCAGGATCAGGAACCTGGGGTTGTCGATGACCCGCGGGAGGTTCTTCTCGCGCTTGTGCGGCGACCATCCGATGAACTCATCGCGCGGGGCGAGCTTCCAGGCGGCGGTGGAGAACCCGAGCATGGCCAGTGCGGTGCCGTTGCGGTCGTGCACGGCGTAGCGCATCTGGGCGCCGACCAGGGTGGTGTGGCCGAGGTAGTGGTGGCGGGCGACGAACTCGTTCCACAGCCGGCCCTCGCGGGTGCTGTGCACGACGATGCGCATTTGCAACGGGCGGACGTCCTGAAGGCTGGTGGGGGGCGGGAACAGCGGCGGTTCGGTGCCGGGCCCGAACGCGATGGGTTTCGGCCGGCCCCGCTTCCACCTGGGCGGCGGCAGCTCGATGAACCCGTCCCGATGCATGGCGAGCAGCACGACCCGCGCCATCATGTCCTTGAGTCCGCCGTCGGGCTTGACCCACCGTAACCCGTGGCGGCCCAATGAAACCCATTGCCAATGACACAGTCAGTTCCATATATCACATTGGCGAAGCACTGGTAGGTATGGCCCGACAAACGATACCCGCCGAGAGAAAATTTTGAGCGGTACAATAAAGGGGTCGTCGAACCGTCTTCGCGGGCCGCCTTGGGCTACTTCGGCCGCTCCCGGCAGGTGGGACAAACATGCTTGATGAAGCCCGTGGCGGTCAGGTCCGCCATGCCACCCATAAAGAACCCCGGCGCTTGGCCGGGGTTCATTGAAGGCCACGGCAACCGCCGGTCGCTTACCAATCGTTGTCGTAAGCTTCGTAACCTGGGCAAAAATAGATATTCCATTTATCCGGGGGTGGGATGGTTTCATCTTCGCATGGGTCATAATCCAGCGGATCGGGTTCGATAGGTTCAATCGGCGGCGGCGGAGTAGGGATTACGACTGGCTCCGGCTCCGGCTCCGGCTCCGGCTCGAGGTTGGCAGGCCCTGTGTATACTGGAAAATAGGCACTGGGTCGGGTTCCGCAAATACTCGGCGTAGCGAGATTTCTTAGACATTTGTGGTACATGTAAAGCGCGGTATCCAGCGTGGCAGCCATGCTATTCAAAACTCTCTCGGCGAGTTCCCATCCAACCTCTTCAACTAGGTCCTCACAAAACCTTCTAAACACCCCAAACCTCCTGCAAGCCAATTCTATCCAATCCACGTCATCCTGCCTGTAGACCTCCGTCCCGTCTCCAGCTTGCACGTATTGTGGTGCCCACGGGGTATCAGGCGGATAATAAATCCGGTCTTCGCTTGCCCCATTCCCGAACGCGGCCACCGGCAGCCAAAGCACACAAACCAAGGCGGCAACGCCAAATCGCATCATCATTGTTGATTTCCTCCCTTTGCGGATAACAACCGGCGCACAGGCGCCGGGCTATTGCTGCTAACCCACGGAGGGAAAAGGCTTTCCGCTGCCGACAAAATGAATATTCCAAATTCAGTTCGCATAAGGCGCGTTCTCCGGGGTTGCGCATTCGATACCGGTATGTATCGGTGGCATTGGGCGGGTAAGGAGTCCAAATCGAAGGGGCTTGAAACGATCCGGCAGCACAAAATCGCGGAACAGGAGCGAACACGGCGGAAATCGTGAGCCAAAAGGGCTTGACAACCGGTCAGCGTGTTTGATAAATACCGGTATCGCCCACAATCTGGCGGGTAAGCGTCAGCCTTTCCTGCACCTTGATGCGCTGGTGAACTTGTGCATCGTTTGCACCCAGTTCTTTTGTTTGCAGGTGCATGAGATGTCCTCGCTGTCCTTATTGGGTGTATCCGTTTCCTTCCAATCGCCGATTCTTGTCCAGCGCATTCATTGCCTCGACAAGGCGGACATTGATGCCTCGGTACGCCGGAACCCTTCAATTGCTGTAAACACCCGGCGTGCCTACGCGGACGCGCTGTTCCGCCTGAAGGAATGGTTGGACAGAAACGCCTCGTCCTTTAACGACGCATCGCTGGCCCGGTACATCGACAGCCTGTTCGAGCGCGGCTTGGCGATGGCCAGCGCCACGCTGGCGGTCAAGGCCGTGCGTTTCCTCGCCAAGGTGCGTGGCCGGCAATGTCCTGACGGCCCTCTCACCGCGGCAGCCCTGAATCAATTTCGGCGTGGGGCTGGGAGTCGAGGCAGGGGTCGCGCCAACCCCCTGTTAGCCGATGAAGCGGCGGCCATTCTCGGCGCGGCCGCCACGCCGAGGAAGTATTCGGACGGCCGCCGCGAGTCGGTCTCGCGCGCGTTGCGCCGGTCGCTGGTGGACGCGGCCCTCGTTTCCGTATTGTTTATCGGCGCCCTGCGCCGCGCCGAGGCTGCGGCGCTGACGTGGGGCGATCTGGATCACGCTGCGGACGGCCGAGGCATGGTGATCCGCGTTCGATTCTCCAAGACCAACCCGGACGGGGCCGACACGGACGTCCGTTACGTCAATGGTCCGTTCGCCGACGCCATAGATCGCCTGCGGCAAAAAAACGGCGGTGACCGGCACCCTGATAGACGAGTATTCGGAGGACTCACGGGAGCCAGCCTGTCCCGCCGGTTAAGCGACGCCGCAATGGCCGCTGGGATTGCGAAGCGCATTACCGCCCACTCAGGGCGGGTCGGGTTGGCCGTGGAATTGACCCGTAGGGGCGCCTCAACCCACGATGTCATGCACGCTGGCCACTGGAAGTCCGCCGCAATGGTCGCGCATTACAGCGCTGCCGCCCGGGCCGAAAAAGGCGCTGTGGCGAGATATATGCGATAGGCAATGCCGTCGGACAGAGGTGGAGCCCAATGTCCCTGACTTTCCGGGGGCACGCCAACTCATACAAGAGGGTCTACGAGTTACCCGCGGCCGTTCATACTAGAAGCTATCTCATAAATCAGGAAGTTATGATAGCATTCCAACCCCGATTATGAAGATGATCGGAGTTTCCCATGTTGCGCGACCTCAACGACGCCCAGTGGGCGTTCATCGAGCCCTTGCTGCCCGCATTGCCCCGCCGGCCGGACGGCCGGGGCCGCCCTTGGCGGGATTCCCGGGACGTTTTGAACGGCATTTTGTGGATCTTGCGCACGGGCGCACCCTGGTCGGAGATGCCCGACCGCTATCCGCCGTACCAGACCTGCCACCGCCGCTTCCAGCAATGGCGCAAGGCGGGCGTCATGGACCGGTTGGTGGATGTTTTGACCCGGGACTTGGAGCGGCGCGGCGGGGTCGACATGAGCGAATGCTTCATCGACGGCAGCTTCAGCGCGGCCAAAAAGGGGGCGCCGGGGTCGGCAAGACCAAGCGCGGAAAGGGTTGTAAAATCATGATGATAGCCGAGCGTTCCGGGCTGCCGGTGTCGGTGTGCGCGGGCAGCGCCTCGCCGCACGAGACCAAGTTCGTGATCGGGTCGATCGACGCGCGTTCGACAGAAGCCGTGCCGGAGCGCCTGATCGGCGACAAGGCCTACGACAGCGACCCGTTGGACGGGGAATGCGCGAAGCTGGGGGTGACGCTCATCGCGCCTCACCGGGCCAACCGCACCAAGCCCAAGACCCAGGATGGGCGGGTGCTGCGGCGCTACAAGCGCCGCTGGAAGGTCGAACGGCTGTTCGCATGGCTGCAGAACTACCGCCGGATAGTCACCCGGTACGAGCGTCACTTCGAAAACTTCGTGGCCTTTCTCAAGTTCGCCACGTTCATGATTCTGGCCAAGAAATATTTGTGAGATGGCTTCTAGTCACTAGCAGGATCTAAGGACTGGAGACAAATGCCAACTTGTCCTTAGTTGACCATCACGAGGCCCGATTCCGGGCTGGCTTCTGATCGTTGGGAATCGTCGCCGATTCAATGACGAAAGCAGCCAGCCCCTGAGCGCGTCGTTGCAGGACGAAGACGCACAAGGGAAGAAAGAGAAATTGGACGAACGTGCCGATTACCCGCGTGGAGGGGGTGTACCATCGGTCCTCGGCTTCCACCAGCGATTTCGCGACAGTCCAGCTAACCCAAAGAGCAATCGCCGAGACTGTGCACCAGCCGACGGTCTCGAGAATGGCCGCAAAGCGGAGGCTGTCCGCCAACTCTGCCAGTATCGTCAAGAGGACAGCATCGATAAGGATCTCGCAAGCGATGCATGCCCATACCGTATTGCATCGCCGACGGAGGTCGGTCCCATGGTGGGCCCGGATACCCTCCAACAGTACGCCGGGCCAGACCCAGTTTGGCAGAAACAGAATTGCAGACAAAGTGGCGTACAGAGGAGCTTGGGCGTCGATCACGAGTATCGATACGCTCGCAATGAAGCTGCCCAGCAACAGGGCCAAGGCAGCGGCCGGATGGCACCTGAACAGTTGGAGGGGTATTTGACGGACCCACTGTCGAAGCCTGCATTGGGCAACATTGGTGAAGTATGGCACCGTTCACCCCAGCTCGGAAAGAATTCTCTGGATGTAACTGGCGCATGCGTGCCAGTAGTAGGGCTTCCAATAGGCGCGCGCCCTTCCAGATGTGCTGGGAAGCACGAACACAACCGTGCCTTGAATGCCGTTGGGTTGGTGACCGTAGTCGATGTTCTTGGTCTGGACTTGAAAATGAATCGATGCTGCAGTCTTGCCATTAAAAGCCAGCACACGGGGACACGCGTTCCTGATCTTGTCGCGAAATCTGTCAACATCATAATGCGTGGCCCGAAGGCTGTCGTCGCCCCCGCTGACGTGCTTGGCAAGGTCGGTCAGCCCTATGTCGAATTCCAGGAGCCGTTCGTACTCGTGCGGAGCCAGACGACAGGGCGTCAGCCCAGTGGCGGCCAGAATCGACCAAAACTTGTTCCGGGAATCCTTGTAGTACGCTCCCTGAGCGGCTGAGCGTTTTCCTGCGGCGGTGCCGCAAACGACGAGGTGTAGACCGGGCCTGAGCAAGTCGGGAAGCGCTTCGACGGATACGGTGGCGTTCATGGCGGCAATCGAAACTTCACACCGTGTAGGCGCGCCAAAGGCGAAGCCGAGCATTCGATTGGGTTAACGGGTACTCACTTCGGGGCATTTTTACTCTGGCCATATCCGGTAAAGCTCGCGACCCGGTACGCGTAGCGCCGAGAACGTTGGCCCGATAGGTTTGTCTGTTTCCGGATTTGTGGTGCGAGGGGTACGCAATATGAACCACACGCCCTCCGGGGCTGCAGAGAATGGCGTGTCACGCACAATGTTCTCATAGGGTTCAAGATTGGCGCACTGCTCAGGCTCGATGAGTCTGAGCGGTTGCACATCGCTTTCCCTCCCACTCACACGCAATTGGCCTGTACACATCTTTTCGTGAATTGCGTTGAATGCATCGCGCTGATGTTTGGCGGTATCCGTATAGGAACGTGGAGGCATCATAACATGCTCAATGGCGTTGCGGATCGGAACGTCGAAGTCCAGGAATGGCTGGGAATCCAATTTCTGCGACACACGTCTCAGGATTCCACGCTAATGGCCATCCCTGGCCCGCTTGTCGCCCCACGACGCTGGCGAGGGCATTGCACACACACCTCCTCTGTGGGCTGGCGAGGGTATTGCGCGCACACGATCTCTGTGGGCGGGGTCACGTGTGGAGGCGTTTGATGTGGGCGCCTAGCTGGGAGAGTTTTTCTTCTATTCGTTCGTAGCCGCGGTCGATGTGGTAGATGCGGTCGATGACGGTGCGGCCGGTGGCGGCCAGGCCGGCCAGGACCAGGGAGGCGGAGGCGCGCAGGTCGGTGGCCATGACGGGTGCGCCCGTGAGGTCGGTGACGCCGCGGCTGATTACCGTGTTGCCTTCGACGCTGAGGTCGGCGCCCATTCGCTGCAGTTCCAGTGCATGGGTGAAGCGGTTTTCGAACACGGTTTCGGTGATGACGCCGGCGCCGGTGGCGATGGCGTTCAGGGCGCAGAACTGGGCCTGCATGTCGGTGGGGAAGCCCGGATAGGGGGAGGTGCGCAGGTCTACCGCCCGGGGGCGCTCTCCGTTCATGTCCAGGGCGACCCAGTCGGCGCCGGACCTGATGAAGGCGCCGGCATCGACCAGCTTGGCCACGACGGCATCCAGGTGGTTCGGCCGGGTCCGGTTGATGCGGATCCTGCCGCCGGTGATGGCCCCCGATACCAGATAGGTGCCGCTTTCGATGCGGTCGGGCAGCACCGTGTAGCGCGCGCCGCCCAGGCTTTCGACGCCCTGGATACGGATGGTGTTGGTGCCGGCGCCTTCGATGACGGCGCCCAGTCGGACCAGGAACTCCGCCAGATCGACGACTTCCGGTTCACGGGCCGCGTTCTCGATGACCGATTCGCCGCGGGCCAGCACGGCGGCCATCATCAGGTTTTCCGTGCCGGTGACGGTGACGGTGTCGAGAACGATCCGCGCGCCGCGCAGGCGGCTGGCGCGGGCACGGATGTTGCCGTTCTCGATGCCGATGTCCGCGCCCAGCGCGCGCAATCCCGAGACGTGGAGGTTTACGGGCCGCGCGCCGATGGCGCAGCCTCCCGGCAGGGAAACATCGGCGCGGCCGTAGCGACCCAGGAGCGGACCAAGCACCAGCACGGACGCGCGCATGGTCTTGACCAGATCGTACGGCGCTTCGAAGCGATCGATATTCGACGGAGTTACTTCGATTTTGGACTGGCCGTTGAAGTCGATATCGAGGCCGATGCGGCGCAGCAGCCGGACCGTCGTGGTGACGTCATTGAGCGAGGGGATGTTCTGGAGGACCACCGGCTTCTCGGCCAGCAGCGAGGCGGCCAGAATGGGCAGGGCCGCGTTCTTGGCGCCGGATATCGTGGCCTCGCCGGACAGGCGCGTGCCGCCGATGACTTCCAGCTTGTCCAAATCCGCGATCCGCTCAGGCGCGGCTCGACGCTTGCGGTCGCACCGGTCCGCGGTTGTCAGCCGGATCCGGCACTAGGACCCGCCGGCTCTTTCCCGCCACTCCTCCGGCGTGAAGGTCTTCAGCGCCAGCGCATGAATCTCACCGCCCACGCGGTCGCCCAGGGTCGCGTAGACGCGTTGGTGGCGAGGCACGCTGCGCAGGCCGGCGAACTCGTCCGCGATGACCAGCGCTTCGTAGTGCCCCTGACCGTCGGTCCGGACTTCGGCCCGGCATCCGGGCAACCCGGCCTCGATCAATCTGGCAATTTCCTGTGGATCCATGGGTCGCCTGCAACCTGCGAGTTTGAGAGGCGCACAGTCTACCGCACCGCCGGCCAACCCGCTCCAGGAACCGAACGTCTTCCTGCTGGCGGCAGGCGACGTGTCGCAACGTGTCCATACTCGGGCACTTGCAGGTAATCCTTCAATCCCTGCCGGGGATGCCGGACGCTCGATCGGCGAAGGCAGCTTGTATGATCCTGAATGAGCCGGTTACTCTCTTGCCTCCATGCCCTTGCTGTCCGAATGGATCCTGACAAGTACAGTAGTTTGACGATAACGATGGCGGGCAGTCCTTGCGCACGAGCGAAACCCACTCGCTCATCGCTCAAGCATGAACGAGGTGACTGAATGACGACGACGGTGGGCAATGTGGAGCCGGGAGCCCGATGGCTGCGGTGCGACTTACATGTCCATACGCCTTTCGACGGCGAAAAGAAGTTCGGTGAAGATATCCGGGCGGCGATCGAGGCCCTACGGAAATCGAAGCCGCAGCGACTTGCGGAAATAGCTGAACGCTTCGTCGATGCGTGTCGGAACGCTGCAAATGGCGAGGGGATGGACCTCGTCGCGTTGACGGATCACAACAGCATTGACGGATACCGTTACCTTAAATCGCAGTTCGAGACGCTGGAGCGCCAAGCGGGAGACCAAGACCTGACGATGCCGGCCATTCTCCCCGGCGTGGAGTTTTCCGTCGGAGGCGAGCGACCTATTCATTTCTTGGTCATCTTTGCCAGAGAGACCGATCCCGATGAAATCGACCGTGCGATTTCTCACGTTTTTGGACCAAGTGACCGCTTCGATCCGGCATCGGGAACACCGCGAGCCACCGGACAGTCCATGGTGAATTTTCTGGACCGCCTGTACGAGTTCTGCCGACCGCCCTCCGGCGATCGCGATTTGTCGTTCGTAATACTCCCCGCGCACGCCGACAACCGTAAGGGTGTTTCGCGGGAGGTGATCGGCGGCGGGGCGCTCCGGGGGGTCACCGTTGCGACATCGCTGTGGGACGAGATGAAGGGCCATTTGCGGCAACGCGTCATTACTCGCCGGGATTGGCATGGATTTCAAGCAGTCCGGGATTTCAACCGCCTTCCTCCAGCTTTCAAGGAACTGTTGTGCCGGTGGGCCGCAGCGCGCCGCTCCCAGAATTGGGACACTCTTTCGGATCAACAGAAGCGCCGCTACCGCGAGCAAAAACACTGGCCGCTCGTCGAAAGCTCCGATCCTCGCAACTACGACGCCATCGGCAGTTCCTACACTTGGCTGAAGATGGAAGTACCGGATGTGGAGGGAATCCGCTTGGCGCTGCTGGATCCGCAGTCGCGTCTGCGCCGGCAGGCGGAAGGCCCTCCGAGCCGTTCCTATCCAAGAATCGAGCGGATATGTGTCCGGCACACGGACTTCTTTGAAGATATCGAAATAGCGTTCAATCCGTGCCTTACGACGTTGATAGGCGGCCGGGGTACCGGCAAGTCAACCGTGATTGAATACTTGCGGTACGCGCTCGACCGCGCTCGCGGCCAGGATCTTCGAGACGATGAGCCCGGTGGCGCCAATGATTCTGTCCTTTCGGTGCTCACAGCGAAGGGCGAGCGTGACTTCGGGCACACGAAGGGTACATTGCTTCCCAATCACGAAATCGCGGTCGAAATGGTGATATCGGAGCGCCCGTACCGTGTCCATCGATCAGTAAGCAGTTTCGGCGTCGCCCTGGACTCAGACCAAGTGGCTGATCAGCCAGTGCAACTGGACGTGCGCAGCTTGGTTTCGCCGCGAATCCTGTCGCAGAGGCAGATCGCCAGGATCGCCCGGAGCCCAACTTCACAGCGAAGGGAACTGGACGGGCTGATCGACGCCGATCGGCTGCGGCAAATCGAGAGCGACCGGCGGCAATTGCTGGAAACCCTGACGCAGCTACAAGCAACCCGAAGACGTCTCGACGCGCGGGCGGCCAGGCTGGCGCCAATTGAGACCGAGCTGCAGACGGTGAAAGACCAAATCGCCTATGTGCAAGGTGGCGGTCGGAAGGAGGTGCTTGAGCGTTTCGATGCCTTCGAACGTCAACGCACGTGGTTGAAAGATCGTCTCGACGAGTTATTGAATATCGCCGAGCGAGTCGAAGATGAGGCCGATGGGCTCACGCAGCATGAGAATGACCGTGGCTTGCAGTCCGCCGCTGACACTCCGTGGTTGCGCAGCGTGGCTGACCGCGTCAGCGCGGCCCGAGTAGCCACAGTACAGGTACTACGTTCACAGGCCGAGGAATCAAGAAAATTGCGCACGGCCATTATCGAGGAGCAAGCCGAGCAGTGGCAAGACGAATACAACCAAGTACGTTCGGACTACGAAGCACTGCGGAGCGAAATGGCCGAGCGAGGTATTGATTTCGCCCAGCATGAGAAACTGCTCCAGCGGAGAGCACAACTCGAACGCGAGTTGGCTGCGCTGCGGAACTTGGACAGACAGCAAGAAGAGACAGCCAAGTCTTTTCGCGAAACACGCTTGCGGCTTGTTGAAACGCATGAATCGCGCTTAGCCTGCCGTCGCGAGCAAGCGCAATCGCTGGAATCCATGGACGCGGACGTCCGTCTTGAGGTGTTGCCGTTTCGGGATCGTGACGATTTCGAAGGGCGGCGCGAACAATGGTTTGGGGGCGCAAGGATGCAAGAACGCGACTGGGCCGTACTATGCAAATACGTATTCGCTGCCGACGGCCAAGTCCCAGACCGAATTGCCGCGCTTTCTGAGGCGATCCGAGATGATTTGGAGACTGCGGCCAAGGATCACCCTGGCCTCAACGAGGCAAATTCCAGGGTTGTCTCGATCATTGGCCCACTAGGTCGTTTGACCAAGCATTTTTTCAACGCCATGTCTCAACGCGAGCGCATACGAATCGAGGAACTGGAGCGCTTTCTGCCCGAGGACTTGGTCAAGACCCAAGTCAGGGCGGCGGATGGTTCCTTCAAAACAATCGAAACAGGCTCCGTAGGCGAGAAAAGCACCGCGATTCTGAGCCTATTGCTCTCGGCCGGGAACCAGCCGATCATCATCGATCAACCGGAAGATGACCTGGACAACCAATACGTATACAACGTGGTCGTGGATCTGTTGCGCAGACGAAAATTCTCCCGTCAAGTCATCATCGCGACGCATAACGCGAATATTCCCGTAAACGGGGATGCCGAATTGATCGTCGCGCTAGGGGCAAAAGACCGGCTTGGCAGGCTACTTGGCTGTGGCAGCATCGATCGACCCGAAATAAAGGAAATCGTAAGCGTGATCATGGAAGGCAGCGCCGAGGCATTTCGGTTGCGCCGCGAGCGTTACGGCTACTAGGAATGTGCGAACGGCATGTACGACACACTCGATGAAATTCGAAGGCAGTTGGAAGCGGGTGAAGACGCCCGTGCGGAATTCAAGGAAGTCGAACTGGGCGCCCACGGCGTCCGCTCGCCAAACTCCGAAGAGATGGCAGGGGAAATCGCGGCCTTTGCGAACGCCGATGGCGGCGTGTTCTTCTTGGGTGTGGACGATGATGGCATCGTTAGGGGGATTCCAGAGGAGCGCTGGGGCGACGTGGAAAGATGGATGGCCAATGTCGCCAGCAACAATTGCGACCCTCCGGTCAGACCGATTCTGCGCAAGGTGAGGCTGCCCGATCCGGCGGGATTGGAAAGACTCGTGATGCAGGCTGAAATCGGTCGCGGACTATACGTCCACGGGACGAGCGCTGGGCGGCACTACGTTCGTGTCGGGTCCACGAAGCAACTTTTGACAGGCACCGGGCTCGCCCGGCTTTTCCAGGATCGTGGCAGGACCTTCGTATTCGATGAGCAACGGGTGCCTGGGACGACTATCGACGATATCGACCTCGATCGACTAAGGACGTATTTCCGCAACCGCCCAAGGACGATTCCGTGGCCGGATCTCCTGCAAAATACCCGCGTGGTGGCAGTGGGAGACGACGAAGTAGCGCGGCCTACAGTCTCCGGCCTACTTGCATTCGGCAAGTCTCCACAGGCGCATCTGAGCTCCGCGCATGTCGAGGGCGCCGTATACCGTGGAGACCGTCTCACGTCCGACGACCTGATACATGGCGACACCATTGAGGGCTGCGCTGACGCCCAGATCGATCACGCGACCGCATTTGTGGAGCGCTTTATGCTTAAACCGGCACGCAAGCGCGATGGGCGTGCCGACTTCCCTCAATACGAGATTGGCGCGGTTCACGAGGCCATTGTGAATGCGGTCGCGCATCGCGACTATTCCATATCGGGCTCGAAAATCCGACTCTTTCTTTTTGCCGATCGATTGGAACTATACAGTCCGGGCGCCCTCCCCAATACGCTCACCATTGAAACCATGCCATATCGGGTCTTCACTCGGAATCAGCTACTGGTCAGTTTCTTATCTCGCATGGAGAGCCGCCGCACAGGCCGTGCGTTTCTCGAATCGAGAGGCGAAGGCGTGCGAAGCATCATTGACGCGAGTGCGAGGCATTCCGGCCGCGAACCGGAGTATGAGCTTTTTGGCGAGGAGTTGCGCCTCACGATATGGGCGCGGCAATCGCCGCATGAAGGGCGGGATTCATCGTGATGACCGGTGACGCGCCTTGCTGCGAACTCGCTTTGCAACGCCGAAACAAGCCAGCGTCGCAGTGGAAGGCGGAGGGCAAGACGTTCGCGGTTCGGATGGGAGGCCGCAACCGTTATCCTGTGTTTCAGTTCGAGGACGGATCGCCGCGGGCCGGTGATAAAGCCCATACTTGCCGCGCTTCCGGCGACAATGACGCCGTGGCAGAAGGCGTTTTGGTTCGCCTCTGGGAACGGCTGGCTCGGCGGCGACGAACCTCAACATCGGCTGGACGACGGCGAGTCGATGGTCGAGGCGGCCCGCCGGGAGCAACTCGCGCAGAGAGTTTCCCTACATTAATTCGTGTCTGCCAGAAAACCCCTGTTCCTGGCGATGAAGCTGTGTTTATAAACAGTATATGTGGCGCGGTCCGTGGCATGGGATCGGCGTTCTTTGCCGCGTTGGGCTCCCGGGAGGGGCGCTGCGGGCACCGGAGACCGGCGGTCGGAGAGGATTTTCCTCGTGATCGCATGTCTGCCCGTCCCGGCCGTTCGATGGCCCGGACGCCCCACCTTGCGGTCCGTGCCCGGCCGGATGTGCGCCTCCAGCAGACCGGACAACTCCTCCCGCTTGCCCGTGTGAAGGTATTGCAACCCCTTCAGCACCGCCGGGATGTCGTCGCGGGACTTCGGGTCCAGCCGGATGTCCTCGATCGCCACCTGGCCGAATTGCATCTGCCGGTACTGAACTTTACGCATGCCCTTTCCTCGAAGATCGACCGAAATCGGCCCGGAAAGGGCCCATTTTCCCCGATTCCCGGCGCGAAGGACAGATCTTCGTCCCCGAAAAACCGCGCTTTCGCGTTATCATTCAACGAGATAGGAATTCTCGGGCAGGCACGAATTAGGAATTTGGTTTAGCCCGAGTGTCCATGTTTCGTCGAAAGACCTATACGCAGGTATCGCCGAGACGGAGAAGCTGGCGACTTGGCTTGAAGAGCAAATCATCGCTTTTCGGCACCCGAGCAGGTTGACACATTAGCGGCACCTCGATCCACCGCCTATCGTCCCGTGGAACTCCCAAAGATGTGGGAATGTAAAGACTCAAGGCGTGAGCGTCCGGGCCACGCGGATACCGACGCTGAGGTCCCGGACCCCGGAAGCGTACCCGAGGCGGTTCGCCGAGCGCAGCCCCCCGGATCGCTGATCCAGGAACCGCCGCGCACCACGCCCCGCTCGCAATTCCCCGACGCTCCGCACGCGGTCCTCCGGATGCAAGGCCAGGCAACGGTCGATGGAAGTCAGCAACGCCAGCGAAAACCGGCGCGTCCCCAGTTTCACCGCTGACGCCATCGGGTCCTGCCGTCCCCGATGCAGGGCGTACGCCCGTTTCGCGTACGACCGTTTCTCCGCAGGTCGCGGGGCCGGACTCCAGACTCCGGCCCCGCCGTTTTCGGCAGATTTGGTTGCACGCATGCATGAAAGTCATTATGCTTGTCATTCAATCACGAATATCATGCTATTGGACCCGATGACCATGCAACCCGAACCGATCTCCTGGGCGCCGCTTCAACCCGACGAGGTGGAGAACCTTCCTCCGAGGGTGATAGGGCGGTTGGGGAAGGCGGCCGATGCCGAAGACGAGTGGATCGTGCTGCACGCCTCCGGCTGGCCGTTGGGCAGCATGGTCGATCGCCTTAACCGCCTGTACAGTATGCGGCCGCGGGCGGAAGCACGGGCGAGCCGGGACCAGTACCTTGACCGGGCGTTGGACTTGCTGGTGGCGGCCGGGCCCGGCGTGGAGGCGGAACTGGCGGTCGACAACCTCGAACTGCGGCGGGAGTACGTGAACGAAACGCCGATGCTGACCGCGGCGCAGATCCACCGCATGTCGGGTCTGGGCTCGAAGAACACGAGCGAGCCGGCGTCGCGGTGGAAGGCGGAGGGCAAGACGTTCGCGGTTCGGATGGGCGGGCGCGACCACTACCCGGCGTTCCAGTTCGAGGACGGGGCGCCTCGACCGGCGATGAAGGCCATACTCGCCGCGCTTCCGGCGACGATGACGCCGTGGCAGAAGGCGCTGTGGTTCGCCTCGGGGAACGGGTGGCTCGACGGCGACGAACCCCAGCATCGCCTGGACGACGGCGAGCCGGTTGTCGAAGCGGCTCGCCGGCTCGCGGAACCGGCGCGTGGATGAGGCCCCTGCGGCGCCCGTTCCACTGCCGCCCTACCCGCTCCCGGATCCGAACGCCTTCCTGCTGGCGGCGGGCGAGGTGCTGCACCGTGTCCACGCGCGGACGCTTGCTGGCAACGCCTTCAATCCCTGCCTGGGAGGCCGGACGCGCTTCGCGCCGATACGGGACGCGACAGGAACCTGCGTTCCTTCGCTCTACGCGGGCGGCACCGTGGAGTCGGCCATTTACGAGACGGTATTCCACGACGTTCCGCTGAGCGCGGGCCGCAAGACCGTCCCGCGCGGATCGGTCGAGAGGCGGAAGCACAGCACGCTCCTGGTGCGGCGCGACTTGCGGCTTGCGAGCCTGCGAGCGCCGGATCTCATGAAGTGGGGCGTGCGGCGCGAGCACCTAATCGGCAGTCTGCCCACGCAATATAGCCGTACCGCCCGGTGGGCGGAGGCGATCCACGACCAATTCGACGATGTCGACGGGTTGCTCTGGACCTCCAACCTGTGCGACCCGGACGCTGCAGTGCTGTTATTCGGGGATCGCGTGGCTGCGGGGGACATCCAGGTCGTGGCCGTCCGGGAGGGAACGGACGAGTCGTTCCTGCGGGATGTGCGCGAGGCGGGCGAGCGCGGCGGGATCCGGATCGCGTTGTGAGCGCGAACTGGTGCAGGCGCCAGCCCGGTTTCTTGGAGCTAACACGAATCCAGCCGATCATCGGCCACCAAACGAGCGGCGGTGACGCGCCACGGCCACCGCCACGTTGTCGCAATCCGCTCCGCCGCGATCCGTCGCGCGCTCTACTATGTCCTTCAGGGCCTTGGCCAGATTCCGAGATTCGAAGACCGCTTCAAGTTCCCCGTCAAGCACGTTTTCCCACAGTCCATCGCTGGCTAGCAAGAATCCATCTCCCGCCGATACCGTATGCTCGCCCGTGGCCGCCTCCGGTGGCCGGTCCCCGCCCAATGCCTCGAACAACCGATTCCGATCTGGATGGTGCTTCATTTCCTTCTCGTCGATTCGCCCCTGCAAACGCATCAATTCCACCACGGAATGATCCAACGTCCGCTCCGCCAATTTGCCCTTCGTGAAGCGGTACAGCCGGCTGTCGCCGACATGTATCCACACTGCCTCGGTCAGGCTGACATGCAACAGTACACAGGTGCTGTGAGGCGAGGGACGGAGCCCGGCACCGACCATTCGGATGCGTTCGTGCGCGTCTCGCACGATGGCTGTCAATAGATCGGCAGGGTTCACCTCGACCGACGCCTCGAATCGCTCGCGCGCGACATCGATCACCGCCTGTGCAGCCAGCGCACCGCCTGCATGCCCCCCGAGACCGTCGGCCAGCACCAGCAACTGCGCCCACTCCCCGGCGAAGACAGCGACGCGGTCCTGCTGCTCATCACGCCCACCGATGTCCGAATGACAGGCTGTCTCGATCTTGTCCGCCACGTTGGCGTTCATTGCCGACTTCTTCATCCATCCGATTCGTCGCGGCGCATTGTTTCAGCGCCCCGCAAGGCATGCAATACCGCGTCCTTGCAGGGTGCGGCAGGCGCGCGGCTCGCGCTATAGTACGCCAGACCTTTGAATGGGCCGTTGTCAAAAGCGTAGCGTGCAGGATCACGATCACAAGCAGGCGTTGCCGGGAGATTACCGGCTGAATGGGTACCGCGTCGTCGAGGTGCTCGGCGTCGGCGGCTTCGGCGTGACGTATCTGGCCGACGACCTGACGCTGCGACGGCGCGTGGCAATCAAGGAATACCTGCCGAACGAATTTGCCGTGCGCGACGGAGTGACGGTGCAACCGAAGTCGTCGAAGGACCGCCCGGACTTCGACTGGGGCTTGGCGCGGTTTCTGGACGAGGCGCGGACACTGGCGCAATTCCGTCATCCGAACCTGGTGCGGGTGGTGGAATACTTTGAAGCCAACAGCACTGCCTACATCGTGATGGATTACGAGGAAGGCGAGTCCTTGGAAGTGGTGCTGCGCCAGCACGGTCGATTGTCGGAAGCGCAGTTGAGCCAGATTTTGTGGCCGATAGTGGATGGGTTGCGGCAGGTTCATGCGGCCGGTTACCTGCACCGTGACATCAAGCCATCGAACGTCTACGTGCGCTACTCGGACCAATCGCCAGTGTTGCTGGATTTCGGAGCGGCACGGCAGGCTCTGGGGCGCAAGTCAAAAAGCCTGACGGCACTGGCCTCGGCGGGCTACTCCCCACCCGAGCAGTACGAGAGCGAGGGCGAGCAGGGGCCTTGGACGGACATCTATGCATTGTCGGCGCTGTGCTACCGGGCGATCACTGGAGAGGTGCCCATGGAGGCGCCTCGACGGTTGATCCGGCAGGCGCGCGGCGAGTCGGACCCGCTGCCGAAATTATCAAACACGGTCACGGACGGGTATTCGCCACAATTGCTGTCCGCGGTGGATTGCGGGCTGCAGACAGTAGAGACGCAGCGCCCTGGGAGTCTGGAGAAATGGGTTGAGTTATTGGAGGCCAAGGGTGTTGAACAGCGACGAACGGCGCCAGCAGCTGCGCAATCCACACCGAGAGAGAAAAGTGCAGCGCGTGTAAGCGGCAAGCGTGCTGCGAGATGGGCAGCAGTCGCGGTCTTGATGGTTCTGGGCGCATGGTGGTTGATCCCCATCAATGTGGACGATCAGGGTGAAGAAGTACGAGCGCCCGCGGAGCAACCGCCCGTCATTGAAATGCTTCGACCGACCAATGAGGACGTGGCAGCGGACGCGCTGCCCCCTGGCCGGGAGTCGGTGCTTGGCGGCGGCGCCCTGCTGGTCGTGGAGACGATGCCCGAAGGCGTGGAGGTGCTGCTTGACGGGGAGCTGGTGGGCGTGACGCCGCTGGAACTTGGCAATGTGCGCGCCGGAACGCATGACGTGGTGTTGCGCCATCCCGAGTATGAGACGTTAGAACTGGCCGATGAATCCTTTGCGGACGGGCGCGTGCAGCGCATCGAACGCACGCTGGTGCGAGCAACAGGTGCGCTTACCGTAGTGACGCAACCACGAGAGGCTTGGGTGGAACGCGACGGAGTGCGCCTGGCCGATGGCACGCCTGTGACGTTGGACGACTTGCCAGCCGGTTCAGTGACATTGCGTCTGGGAGCAGCCGAGTACCGGTCGCAGGAGGTGGTGGCAAACGTGCCCAAGGGCGATGTGGGCTTGCTGGAACGGAAGCTGGAGCCGATCCAGTACGGGACACTGACGTTGGACCTGGAGCCAGCCGATGCAGTGGTAATGCTGCCGGATGCAGGTCTCCCTTTCAGCTCAGGGTTGAGGCTGCCCGAGGGCGCGCACCGCCTGGTGGTGAGCAGGCAGGGGTACCATACGGTCGAGCGCGCGGTGGAGATATCGGGTGAAACGCGAGTGCAGATCAGCTTGGAGATGGATCCGCAGCCGTTCACCGTGCGGGCTATTCCAGCGCAGGCACAGGTGGAATTGGTGGAACCTACCTTGGCGTACGCGCCGGGGATGCGTTTGGAGCCTGGGCAATACCGGGTGCGGGTTAGTGCGTTTGGGTACGAGCCGTGGGAGGAGGCGCTGCGTCACGGCAGCGAACCTACAAATCTCACGGCGAGACTCTCGCCACTCATTGGAGCAACATTTGCCGAAGATTTGAGTTCCGGTGGCAGGGGCCCGGAGATGGTGATCATTCCATCGGGACAGTTTCGCATGGGTTGCGTGTCGGGTCAGGATTGTCAAGAGGATGAATTCCCGGTGCACGAGGTGACGATCCCCGAAGCAATTGCGGTATCGAAGTACCAAGTGACATTTGCCGACTGGGACCAATGTGTGGCGGGTGACGGTTGTAATGGGCATCGGCCGGACGACGCGAACTGGAGCCGGGGCAACCGACCGGTCGTAAACGTGTCTTGGCGGGACGTAAAAGCGTATGTGTCGTGGCTGTCGAATGAGACCGGGGAAACGTACCGGTTATTGAGCGAGTCGGAGTGGGAGTACGCGGCGCGGGCGGGCTCCGAAACTGCGTATAGCTGGGGCAACAATATTGGGACCAATCGCGCACACTGCAATAGTTGCAGAAGTCAATGGGGTGAAGGGCGGGCTGTACCGGTGGGTTCGTTCCCAGCAAATGCATTCGGTTTGCACGATATGCATGGCAACGTATGGGAATGGGTGGAGGATTGCTGGAACGCCAGCTACGCACGTGCGCCAAGCGAAGGTAGTGCTTGGTTGGCAGGCAATTGCGACCGACGTGTGCTGCGCGGAGGTGGTTGGAATGCACGTCCGAGCATGCTGCGCGGTGCATTCCGCAGCGCGCTACCCACCAATTTCCGGAGCAACAGTAACGGGTTTCGGGTTGCTCGGACGCTAACTCCATGAATGGAACCCGCTCACGCAGTCATTGGCGTTAACGCTGGGTTGCATATGGCCGAGATCGTCAAGGGATTATTTGGGCCTTGCCCACGGCGCATTCGCAATTGGCGAGCGCCGCTCCAGCGAAAATCATAGTTTGAAACCGGTTCGTCCTGAGCCAGTTGCATGGGCTTGACCCATTATCGAGTGCGTGAGATTGTTCAACCAACATCAAGAGTCGCAAACCCATGATTGCAAGTAACGGCCACCGATACGCGCTTCCGCCAGGTCATTGCCTCGGCGAATACCGTATCGAGCGATACCTTGGTTCAGGCGGGTTTGGTATCACGTACGCGGCTATAGACGAGAACCTTGGCCATCGCGTAGCAATAAAGGAATATCTGCCTACCGATCTCGCAGTGCGCGACGCCGATAACTCAGTCGTGGCCACGTCGTCCGAGGATGAAGAGGACTTCCAGTGGGGTCTCGACCGGTTTTTGGATGAGGCCCGGTCGTTGGCGCAATTCGATCATCCAAATATCGTGCGGGTCCAGCGCTTTCTTCGTGCGCACGGCACACGGTACATCGTAATGGAGTACGTCGACGGCGAACCGCTGTCCGAAATGCTGAAACGCAGCTGCACACTTACGGAGGCAGAGATTCGCGAACACATTCTGCCTATCACTGACGGGTTGGCCCATATACATGCCGGTGGCGTGCTGCATCGTGACATAAAGCCTGGAAACATCATGATCCGCTATAACGGCGTTCCCGTGCTGATCGATTTCGGATCCGCCAGGGAGGCGGTCAGCACGAAATCCAGAAGCGTGACCAGCGTGCTGACGGAGGGTTATGCGCCACTTGAGCAGTACTCGACGAGAGCCAAACAGTCCCCGGCGACAGATATCTATGCCTTGGGCGCGGTGTTGTACCGGTGCGTGACGGGCGAGACACCGATGGCCGCGACAGAACGCGTGCTGGAAGACCGGGACGGGTTGATTCCCGTGACCGAAGCGGCCAAGGGCAACTACAGCGCTGGCCTGCTTACGGCCATTGACGCGGCGCTGCGAATTCGAGCGGACCAACGACCTCAGGACGTCGGAAGGTTTCTCGATAGTGTCGCCTCCGACGACATCGAGCGCAGGAAATCCAGGGAATCAACCAACGATACCCGCAAAACCAACCAAAGCAAGTCGTCCTCATTCCGTGCTGGGCTAATTCGAGCAATTGCCGTGATGGCGTTCCACCTAACGGTAGCCAGTTTCGCTCTAAGTGGAGCGCTCGGTGAACCCGTGGCGGCCGGGCAATGGGTATTGCTCATCGTCGAGTCGCTGATTCTCGGATCCATTACTTTTGCCATCGGAACTGCTTTCCACTGGTCACTCGGTCGAGTCGCCTACTTTAGGGCACGGAGAGGGTGGATCACTTGGCTTGTTGCCGCCGGAGCGATTTCCGGATGGAGCACTGGTGCCGAAGACGTCGTATACCCAGCAACAATCGCAACATTAACGGCAGTTTTCGGGACAATTATCTGGACAGCAATCTTTCTTCTGATTGGACTATTTTGGCGTGGGCTGAGGCGTCTGTCGCCCCTTCAAACCGGGGCCAAGCAATGCCCAACGGCACCAAGGCGAAGATCAACGACCGGTAATTCATCGAGAATGAACTGGGCAAAGGCTTGGCGTTACATCACCCTGTACGGTTCGCTAGGACTGGGCGCATCAGTAATTGTATTTGGTGCGCTAACGTCATTTGAATTTCTTTCAAACGGAGAAATCGATTCAGGAGCCCAACCGACTTCTCAGCAACCGATACCAATCACAGTAATTACTGATCCCAGCGATGCAGTTGTTGAGTTTAGGAACCGGCAAGAAATATATGCTGCGGGAATGGAACTGCCCCAAGGGACATATTACGTCCGAGTGAGCGCTCCCGGCTATGAGACTCAGTCCCAATTCCTTGTTCACACCGCGCAATCCCCAGAACACAGGATTGCGTTAAATCCGATGCGACAAGCGTTCACCGTAATGACGGAACCGCAAGAGGCGCGTGTTCGAATCTTGAATATCTCACCTGTGTACGAACCGGGAATGATGTTGTCGGCTGGCAGCTATCGCGTGGAGGTCAGTGCACCGGGCTATGAAACAGTGGTTGAATCAGTCGATCATGACATAACGACACCAACGCTACACCGCATTGAGCTGGCTCTCTCGCTCGCTCAACTGCCGGGTGACGGAACAGCCATAGGATCGCTGGAGTCTGGAGACTACGAACTTCCTTCTGGAGCGTACGGGGACCTTTAGGTCGGTTCAAGCTGAAGCGGGACAGACCCTCGTCGTTGACTTGAGTTCTGCGAGTTTCGATGCACTACTTATGCTCGTAAACATGCAAGACTCGGAACTCGTCGCAGAAGACGACGACGCGGGCGAAGAAACAGATGCTCGGATGACAGTTGATCTTACTGAAAGCGGGGAATACTTGATTGTGGCAAGTAGCTATGCCGCTGGTGAAGTGGGAGATTATGAACTTCGCGTAAACACTTCTTCGCCAGTACGTCCGTTACAGCAAGCAGGGCGTCAAGAAGAAGATGTGTTGCGCTCCTCGACATTTTCCTGCGGTTCACATGAAGATGACGTTCTCCGCCTCCAAGGAACGCCTACGAGCATTGCTGCATATCGCTTGTCGGGCCACGAGGTCTGGTCCTATGGACGCAGCACCGTGCAGATTTCGACTTCCTCTCGTCGGGTCACTGAGTGGTCCAATAGGTCCGACAACTTAAGAGTGCGGTAGCCAAGGTCGTCAACGGACAATCTGAGCTACTTTCACAAAGCCTCTTCAAGATCGCGCACTGGGGCCTTTGCAGCGACAACCACAATTGGAATCGGGCTCCCCCTGAGCGAATTCTGCGTGCTTGACCCTTTGACGGGTGCGTGAGATTGTTGAACCGAAATTCAACATCGCTTTCCCATGCCCGGAAGTCACGGCCACCATTATGTCCTTCCGCCAGGCCACCGCCTCGGCGAGTACCGTATCGAGCGCTATCTGAGCGCGGGCGGCTTCGGAATCACCTACACCGCCGTCGACGAGCATCTCGGCCATCGCGTTGCGATCAAGGAATACCTGCCTACCGACCTTGCCATGCGCGACACCGACGACTCGGTGGTTGTCAACTCCGCCGAGAATGAACCCGACTTCCTGTGGGGCCTCGACCGGTTTCTGGACGAAGCGCGGTCGCTGGCGCAGTTCGATCATCCCAACATCGTACGCGTGCAGCGATTTCTCGAGGCCCGCGGCACGCGGTACATCGTCATGGAGTACGTCGATGGCGAACCGTTGTCGGAATTCCTGAAACGCAGCGGCGCCCTCACCGAAGCGGATATTCGCAAACACGTCCTGCCGGTTACCGACGGGTTGGCCCAGGTTCATGCCAGCGGCGTGTTGACAAGATAACCATAATGACTTTTTTCCAACCCCCCGGAACACCCCGGAATCACTGGCGTTCCGCAGATGGCGGGAATTGCTGCCGGTCCAGGGTCCGCTCCGGGGCCAGGCGGCGGGCAAGGGCCCTCCAGGATGCGCGGCCCGTTGGCGCCGAACGGGTCGGAGGGGATGCCGGCGCCGCACAGGCCGAACCGGCGGATGCGCGCCAGCGGGCGCACGACGATTGCCGGTTCGCCGTCGCGCCAATGCCCTTTTTCATGACCGGCGGAGTGTGCGAAAAGCCCCGATCATGCGCGTTTGGTATAATTCAGTTAGTTTTGCGGATATCGAAGCAGGTACAGCTGTGACGCCATGCTGTCAGAAAACGCGTCGGCGTCCACGCGTCAGTCGCCGCGTGGCACAAGTCCGTCTCGCCGACGGGCAACTGACCTTCGACGGCGGTGCCCCGTTGCTGCGCCAAGCCGACGACCGGCACTTCAGTTTGACCGACTTGACCGGGGCGGTGGCCAAGATACTCGGTATCCGCACCGAGGTGCCCGTTGCGCGCGCGACCTAGGCTCGCTGCTTCGCCAACGGATATACGCCTTGGCGCAAGAGCGCGAACGCGCGGACGACCACGACGCTCTTCGGCGCGAAGTGACGCCAGACGGTGGTGGGCGTGATCAATCCATTGCCAGCGCCGCTATTTTTGTCCGGTTCGAGAACCGCCATGGGGAGAGACCGCATGACGCATTCATGAGGTGCCAGTGAATCGATTCATGGCCCATTAAAGGCGGCACTGCAGGAATTGCTGCTGGACAATGTCACTGACAATACGGTGCACGGGAGGCAGACCGGACCAGTTCCTTCACCGATCTACCGTCGGTACTGTTTGGGCTTATGCATAAGTTGACGATACGCGCAAAATGCATAATAAAGTTTATTCTCAAGAGGCCATGTTGGAGTCTCTAGGCGCACCACATGACGATAGCGAAAATCTATTTACCGCCCGAATGCTGCTACTTCTAGAAAGTAGGTGTGTTTGTGGAGAAGATGCCTATGCGGAATCGCTTCAGCGGATCATCGCGTATTACTTCAGGGATAAACGGGGAAAACGATCATTTCGACCGTTGTTTTTGCTCAATGACTTGTTGAGATACTGGAGAACGCTTTGCCTAAATTACGAATTAATCAGAGATAATCCGAGTAGGCCATGGAGGAAAAAGAATATAAATCTCAAATTCAGCCGAATGTTAACAGTATTTGGAACGATTTTTCCTATTTTGGCAGGAAATATTGATAACGAGGACGCCGTGCGCAAGCTCGTGGAATTATCTCCTCATCAGAGGTTCGCTTTCGGACTGGGTTTTCTAGGCGATGAATCTTTGTTGCAGAGGTATGGTCAATTTCTTGATGACTATGAAGCCTTCCTGAGTTGGAAGGAAATTGAAAGTGTAGATCTGGAGGGGAAACTTGAGGAATTGGATAAAGAATCCAGAATGGTCGCCAGGAGATTCTCTGATTTTATATATGCGGTTGTAACTCATGAAGCTCTTGATCCAGATATGAAAAAATACTTGGTGTTGTAGCGATGGCGTCAAAAAATTCCCAGAGATTCTTGTTTCTGGAATTTCTGGATCCGGAAATTAATGATCTATTGTTTCAATTGAGAAATCAGTTTACGGGCGGGAATCTGAGTTCCAGAATACACGTTACGGTACGCGGCCCGTACAAGAGTTCGATTAAGGTAAGTGTCGTTAGGAGATTTCAAAGTGTACTTGAAGGTGAACCGATTCTTATTCAAGGCGTGGGAATGTTTTCGAATCCTAATGAATTTATTGTTTACATCAAGGTTTATAGTGAAGGGCTGCGCAAAATATGGTGGAAACCGGATTATCCGAAGAACAAGTACGGTTTTAACCCTCACATATCCCTGTACAAAGGTCGCGATAAGGCGTTGGCGGAGAAGATAATCAAGTTTCTGAATGGAGAAGGGATTAGATTTGTTTGCTCGGAATTCAGGCTTGCGCCTTACACATCGAAACAAACGGAGCTTTTCTCATTCGACCCGTTTTCTGTTGAACATCATTTTCGTCGATCTTCCAGCACGCATTTGGGTCGGGAGGAGATAGTTCAACGGGCGACCGAACTTGTTCGATCACACCAACAAATGTTAGGAGGCGCGGCGAAGAGACTGCAATAGGGCCGTGAGGTTTTGTGCTCAGTTCGATTCGATAGTGGTTGCAGACTCAATGTTATTTCTTCTTGGCTGTTTAATTCTTCCTGGCTGACCGGCGGCGCAAAAGCATCGTGCCGACGCGTCGGGACATCTTCAGACTGCTTGCGCGACCGCTGATCGGAGATTGCCAGTAACCCAGTCGTCGAGGAGTTATCCGCACTTTGCCCGCAGCGCCTTGCTCGCCTTGAAATCAGGCGAATGATTGCGTCGCTTTGCCATCGCCGCGGGGGCCTCTCACTAGCGCAAGACCTGTTCCAACAACCCTGTCCGAAAATTGGGGACCACTTCTCATAGGCTGCGGCGCGTCGCTCGCGGATGCACCCCTCCCCGCTTCAGTGGCGACATCAGGCCCGGCCCGGCTGAGGTGGTTGAAGCGGACGGCCACCGCCCTGGCGGAATTCGCAATGGGGACTTCCACGCGGTCGGTGTCGTGACGCTCGGCGCCCGCAGCAGGTTCGGCCCATTGGAACTGCCAGAAGAGTGCCGCAAGAGGTAAAGAGGCAAGGATTCAAGGCGTGAGCGTCCGGGCCACACGGAACCCGTTGAGGCTGTTCCGGTACCCGGAGGAGTTCCTGAAGCGGTACGCCAAGCGCAGGTACCACGGGAGGAGTACCAGGAACCGCCACGCAACACGCGCCGGTAGCAATCCCCGCCGCGCCAAGCGCTGCCGTCCGACGGCGCGCCCGCGTAACTTCCGTTCCAGCAATCCCCCACCCACTCCCACACGTTGCCGTGCATGTCGTGCACGCCAAAGGCGTTGGCGGCAAAAGATCCCACCGGCGCGGTTTGCCTGATGTCCCACCGGCTGCCGCACCCGTAGCAGTTCGCCCGGTTCGACCCAATGTCGCTGCCCCAACTGTACGCCGTCGATGTCCCCGCCCGTGCAACGTACTCCCACTCGGCCTCGCTCAACAACCGGTACGTCGCCCCCGTCTGCCGCGACAACCACTCCACATACTCCCGCACGTCGTCCCACGACACGTTGATCACCGGTCGCCGGCCGCGGCCCCAGCCTTCATCGTCCGGGCGGCGTCGGCCGCATCCCCCGGCAGCCGCGCACCGGTCCCAATCCGCGAACGTCACCTCGTGTTTCGAGACCGCGAACGCCCGGGGAATCGTCACCTCGTGAACCGGAAGATCATCGAAACAAGCCCGGCCCGACACGCAGCCCATCCGGAACCGCCCCGCCTGTATCGCCACCATCTCTGGCCCCTGCCCACCCGAACTCAACGCGTCGGCAAAGGACGAACCGACTGGCAAGAGCGCGAGGACAACAGTGTGCCGCGTGGGTTCCGCGCCATGCGCAATGGTGCCCTCCCACGGTTCATAACCCTCGGCGCCGACCCACACACGGTAGGTCCCCGCCGCCAAACGCATGCCCGGCGCGTAAGTCTCCCCAAGATCGGAAAAACGAACCGTGGCGTCCGCCGGAGTGGCCATGATCGTGAACGGCTGCGGATCTGGCATCAACCCGTTCGAGAAGTACCACGACACCGGCACCGAAACCACCACCAGCGCGATCGGCGCCGCGCCCGACAACACCAGATAGGCTGTGCCATTCGCCCGGAAAAATGTCCGTACGCAAACGACGCCCGGCAGGGTCTGAAATTTTTCGAGTTGCCGAGCTTCAAGTACGAACCGCTCTAACCCTGACGCAAACGCGCTGTCGGAGAAACGTCCTGCTGGCACAACTGACATGCGGTCACGTGCTGCAAACTCCCTTGGAAAATACTCCTTTATCGCTACTACGCCACCGGTTTCCTGGTGTCGTGCCCGGTAGATAATGCCGAAGCCACCAGCGCCCAGGACCGATTCGATGGAATACTCTCGTAATCCAGTTCCGGGGGGAAGTGCGTTTCGTGGTCCGGTTTCGATATTCATATGGCGAATTTCGGATCTGTTCTCCGGTCTCAGTTTATTTCGATCAGGTAATCGAGTCCTGCGATGCTTTGCGCCTGGTAGCAAATGAGCGGAATTGAAATTGATTCGCCTTTCGGTTGCAAAGTCTCCACGAAGGCGGACCCGATTGCATTGCCATCGAGTCCGGCGCCGTGGAAATCTGATTCAAGTCAGAGCATAAAGACTCTCTTGCATGTGCGCATTTCCGGTTGATTCCGTATCGCCCTTTGGTCATGCGCGACTGTAATTGGACTGGCGTCGCCGGGCGCCGGAAACGTACACTATTCCCGAACCGGGTGAGCGCGCATGCTGACGTACCGGTAGTTTCGAGCGATATGAATTGGGCGTAGACGAAACAACAAGGCGTATTTTCGCGGCGTGTACCGGTGTGATCGCAGCGATGATCGTTATCGCGATCCTCAGCGTTTCCCTGCCTTTCGAGCCCGGCGAAATCTCCGCCGGGTCGATCCTCCTGGACCTGGGTAGCGGCTTGTATCCGTTCACCATACAAAACGTGATGTGGGTCTTGTTTTTTATCGGTCTGGGTGAACTCATCGTGCGGTTCGAGCGTGGCCGCCGTGAACTGCAGCAATTGCAACGCGGGCTGTTGCCGGAAGACGAGCGGACGATGTTGCGCGCGCAGGATCTGGTCAGCATCTACGAGCAGGTACGCCCCGAACCGGAAGCCGAACAGAATTTTCTGGAAAGGCTGATCCTGCGAGTCGTGCTGCAGTTTCAGGGCAACCGCTCGGTGGACCAGGCGAATTCATTGCTCAACTCCAGTCTTGAGCTGCTGCAGCACGAAATCGACCTCAAATACAATATGCTGCGATATCTGGTTTGGGTGATACCCACTATCGGCTTCATTGGGACCGTGGTTGGCATCGCGTTGGCCATGGGGGAGGCCGGCAATCTCCCGGCGATCGACCAGCCCGATCAGTTCCAGCCATGGATGCAGACTTTGACCGGCAGATTGAGCCTTGCTTTCAATACAACTCTGCTCGCTTTGCTGTTGTCTGCGGTCCTCGTGTTTCTGATGCATGTTGCGCAACAGCGTGAAGAGTCTGCCCTGAACCGATCCGGACAATATTGCCTGGATAATTTGATCAATCGTCTATATGAAAAATAGCCTCGCACTGCAGCCGCGGGGAGCACCCGCCACGGATTCAAGCGCAATATTTCAGGGCGAAGAGGTTCGTGGCGATGAGTTTGCGATCCACGATGGCCCCTTTTGCGCCGTGGGACTGTATCAGGGGCGACGCGAAGAGCAGCAGGACTGCTGCGCCTGGATTCTGGAGTCTGACGACAGGGAACCGGGCAAGCAGCAACTCCTAATCGTCGCCGACGGCATGGGTGGGCACTCGGGGGGAGCGATCGCGAGCCTCACGGTTGTGGAAGCCTTCGTGGCTGCTTTCCGCGATACCGTGTCGCTCGCGGTCTCGGAACGACTCGAGGCTGGACTGGAAGCCGCAAACCGCGCGATTGAGCGAAAAGTACGGGCAAATCCAGACCTGTACAGTATGGGCTCCACGTTGGTTGCTGCGCACATCGCTGAGGGCACGCGACTGCGCTGGATCAGTGTGGGCGATTCTCCGATGTGGCGTGTTGCGGGCGGAAAGACAACGCGGCTGAACAAGGATCATTCCATGGCCCCGGTGCTGCAGCAATTGGTGGAACTGGGTCACCTGACGGAGGCGGAAGCGTCCGCGGACGGTCGGCGCAATCAGCTGCGTTCAGCGATCAGTGGCGCCGAGATCACGCTGAGCGACTTGCAGGACGATGCCGTCGAACTCGGCGACGACGACGTTCTGATTCTCGCCAGCGATGGATTGGAAACCCTGACTGAAGAGGAGATTGCCGCAGTGGTGGACGCGGTCCGGCGAACTCCCACGGAGATGGCCGAGGAATTACTCACGGCCGTTCGAAGCAAGGAGGCACCGCACCAGGACAACGCAACCGTAGTGGTTTACGCGCTGCCTTCCGCAGGCGAGGAACCAGTCACAGTCAGGATGTCCAGCAGCCGCGCTGAAATTGCCCCGGGGAATGCGAAACGCAGCCGAATGCTGGGATTGGGTGCGGCGGCGCTTCTTGCGTTTGCCCTTGTCGGCGCATGGCTGGCGGACCGTTACGGCTGGTCGTGGGTCGATCCCGATGAGGTAGTCGAGACAGTGTCTCCGGAACCTGCAAGCGCCATACCCACCGGAGATATGAGCTTGGTGGACGAATCCGAAGTAGAGGCGATCGATTTTGAGGCGGGCGGAGTGGATCCGCCATTGGGAGATCTGACCATTCCGTCCATCCCTCAGGAGACAGCGCCGGCAGCGCAAGGGTCTGGCGATGAACAGCCTGTCGTTTCCGGAGAAGAGGAAGAACCCCGGTGACGCGCCGTTGTTACCTGATCGGCCGAGGCAAGGGCAACGACATTCGGTTGACCGACCGAACCGTGTCCCGCCGCCATGCGGAGTTGGTGGTGACGGCGGATGGGCGATATTTCCTGACCGACTGCGGCAGCACCGGGGGTACGCACGTCGCGGCGGATTCGCAATGGCGCCCCGTGCGCCAGGCGTTTGTGCGTCATGGGGACCAACTCCGTTTCGGCGCCTACCGGATTACCGTGAGCGAATTACTGGCTCGCGTCCCGTCGGGCGCGTCCAGGGGCACCGGTCGCGGTTCCCGGCGGAGGCCCACGGATAGCCTGCCGTGGGGGCGCGTGGCCCGAAATCCGGAGACTGGCGAAATTCAGGGAGTGGGCGACCAAAAGCCATGAAACGGTTTTGCCGGCGCGGATGCGCTTACGGGACTTGACCGAAGAATGATGTTCCGGCCAATGGCGAATCACCCTGCGGTTGTGCTCCCGCGACCGAAAGACCCGGTCAATTGCGGGTTGATTGCGTCTTTTGCTCACGGTCGCGTTTCCGGGGGGTGTGATACGCTTCGGCAATTCGCCGGGAATTGGCCAAAGAGAAGGAGAACGCCATGCCTGGTTCGCGACGCAATGAAGGAGAACCACCGGAAGAAACGACAGTTCTGACGCGTAGGGGGCGCGAAAGGCCGTCGGCGCTCGATTTTCCGGATATCGAAAGTGAATCAGGCCGCAACGTCGGTTACGAAGAAGCCACCGTATTGGTAAAACGGGGAAAACACTCGCCTGGTGCTCGGCAGGGCGACGATCCGAAGACGCGTATCGTGGGCAGCCCCACGCGCCGTCGCGCTGGCGCGGGGCCTGGCTCCGTCGGCAGCGTGCATCCGGATGCCATGGACGATCCGGTGGCCGGTTGGCTCGTGGTCATCCACGGTCCCGGCAAGGGCAACGCGCTGCCATTGGGGTCGGGTACGAACACCATAGGCCGGTCCAGGAATTCCCGAGTGCGTATCGACTTCGGCGACGACCTGATTTCGAGATCCGCTCACGCCAGGGTCACCTACGACCCGCGCGGCCGCTCCTGGTTCGTCCATCATGGCGACGGCAAGAACCTCACGTACCTGAACGACAAACCCGTACTGGAACCCACGCCGCTCGAACCGCACATGCAGATTGTCATTGGCGCTACCCGTCTGCGGTTCGTCCCTTTCTGCACGTCGGAATTCGACTGGCAAGACGTCGCGGATGACTCGTGATGGACGGCGGATCGAGTGTTGCGGTGCATTACCGGGCGAGTGACGTGTCGGCAATTCTGCGGTCGGGACTGATTGCCCTGATCGCGTTGGGCGCCCTGCCTGCGGCAGCGGACTTCGATGAGGATGTTCTTGCGCAAAGCCATGTCGCCGTGAATGTGTATTCCGGCACCAGTCTGGAACGAATGGGCACGGGCGTGGTCATCGGTTCCGAGACGGTGCTTGCTGACGCCCTGGTCGTTGGCAGGGGCGACCGGTTCACGGTTGCGACGACCACCGGAGCGGAACTTGCCGCGACCGTTACCCAATCCGATCCCGACACCAGCCTCGCGGTTCTGAGCGTGGCGGGATTGGAATCCCCGGCCGTCACATTGGCCGCTGAGGAGATAAGCCAGGACGAGGATCGTTTCGTGTTCGGGGCCGTCACGAATCCAACCGCCGGCGTCCCGGGCGCGGCCTTTCAGTTTCCCATGGGTTCGGTCAGCCGCATTGCGGAGTTCGAACCACGCGGCGGACGCGAAGATCCGCTATCGCTGTACGAGCACAATGCGCGGATTACCGCGGGCGGATTCGGCGGATCGCTGCTCAACAACTGCGGTGAACTCGTCGGTCTGAACCGCCCGAGCCCCGACGCCGGCGGATGGTTCGCCGATGCTTTGCGCGACCCCGATGGCCTCGCCTATGCATCCCGCCTCACCGCCATTGAGGAACAACTCGATCAATGGAGAATCGAGTACTTGAAGGCGACGGACGATTGCCTGTCGGAAGCCGAAGCAGCGGCCCAGCAGGCCGAACAGCGAAGGCTGGAAGCAGAGCAACGGGCGATGGAAGCGGAACAGGCGCAGACGGAGCTTGAAGAAGCGCGCCTGCGCGAGCAGGAACTCGCCGAGGCGGCCGAGGCGGCCAGAGAGGCCGGCGACGAATCCAGGGCTGAAGCGGAGCGCGCCCAACGCGAGGCCGAGGAGGCTGCCGCAGCCGTGGCTGAGGCCGAAGCCAGGCGCGCTGAGGCTGAAGAGGCGGCTGAGGCCGCCCGCCAAGCCGCCGAGGCCGAGTCCCAGGCGCTGGAAGAGGAATTGGAGCAAGCGCGCGCCGCTGCGACCCGCGCCACGGAAGAGCAGGAGCGGCTGCGGGCCGAATCCACGAGAAACCTGTTGATCGCCTCGGCTGTAGGCGCGGCCCTGCTGATCCTGGCCTTTGGGTTCTTCGTCGTCAGAAGCCGCCGCAAGAACCGGCAGATTGAAATCGAGCGCGCCAGGGCAAAAAAGGCCGCCGATGAGCTGGACGCGGCTAAGCGCCAGGGCGAGTTCCCCGACTGCCTGTTCGAAGGCGCGGACGACAAGGGTGCCAGGGTCGCATTGAAGATTCCGGGCTCAAGCCTGGGCGCTGCAGTCGAGGGCGTGGTGATTGGGCGAAGCCCGGGGAGCGCGACGTTCGTGATCGACTCCCCGTCGGTTTCCCGAGTGCATTGCCGCCTGAAAGTCGACCGCGGGTCGTTGTACATCAGCGACCTTGGCTCAACCAACGGCGTCGTGCTGAACGGAGTGCGATTGACCGCCGAAGATTCGCGCCTGCTGCGCCCTGGAGACCGGCTCATATTGGGCGAGGTCGACTTGACCTTCCGGTATCTCTAGTAATCGATCGCGCGCCATGCCTGGAGTCCGGTCAGCCGCGTGCGCACTCGTTGGCGCATGGTGTTCGGCCGCCGCACTTGCCGCGCCCGACATCGAGTCCCTGGAGACCGGCATCGTGCGCGTGCTCGCCGAGACACCGGGCGGCGTTCAGTCGGGTTCCGGCTTCGCGGTCAACGCATCGGGAACCATCGCGACGAATCATCATGTCGTTGAGGGACAGACAAGCCTCGTTGTGTATTTCAGCGGTTCCGACACGCTTCATGACGCGCGGCACGTTTGGTCATCCGGGGAACTCGACCTGGCGGTCATAGAGATCGACGGCAACGCCCGGACTCCGTTGCGGCTGGCCCAAATCCTGCCCGTGAAGGGCTCTCCTGTCTACGCGCTGGGATTCCCGGGGGATGCGGATATCGTAAGTCAGAGCGGAATTGCCCTGGATGCGTCGGTGACCGCCGGCGTCCTGAGCCGGGTCTCGACGGGCGCCTGGAGCTCCCGGGAACTGACCATCCTGCAGCACAACGCGGACGTCAACCCCGGTAACAGCGGCGGGCCGTTGCTCGACGAGTGCGGGAGGGTGATCGGGATCAACACGGCCAATACGGCGATCTCGATCATAGGCGCCGACGGCAGCCAGCAAACGGTTCCCGCAGCCAGCGGCTTGTTCTGGGCGTCCTCCATCGGGGAGTTGACGGCGGTGCTCCGGCAGCAGTCCATCAGCTTCATTGACGACTCCGAGCCATGCATCGATGGCTCGCCCGGTTCGGCGGCATCGACGGGTTCGGCGGCATCGCCCGCACCGCCGGCATCAGCCGCATCGACCGCACCGAGCGAGCCAGCCACGCCGAGCGAATCGGTCGAACCAGCCGGTGGCTTGCCGCAACCGACGCAGATTTCCGAAGGCCGGATCTCCGCGTTGCCGATAGTCCTTTCCGTCGCGACACTCGCTGCGCTTGTGTTGGTGACCGCCTTCCTCATGCTGAGGATTCGACACCAAGGACTTAAGTTTTCCGAGTATCTCCGCCAGCGCGCCGGGCCGCTGACTGGCAAACGCTCGGCACTATCGGGAACTGGCGCCGATGCGTCCGGCAATGGCTTGGTCCTGGCCGGATTTCTACCGGACGGAACGCCCCTTCGGGTCGCGCTGCCCGCCGAGCACGTCGCGGAACGCTCGCACGGAATGGAACTTGGTCGCCATCCAAAGCTAGTGGAAACCGTCGTTGCGAGCTCAAAAGTCTCCAGGCGGCATCTTCGTTTCCTGTGCAAGGGTGGGCGATTCACCGTACAGGACCTGAGTTCCGCCAATGGTTCGCGGTTGAACGGCAAGAAGCTGAAACCCTACCGACCGAAGCCCGTGCGCGCCGGGGACTGCATCGAGTTCGGCGACGTGGAGATGCGCGTATCGGCCCTGTGAACGCGCGATGAAGAAACGCAGCCGCGAAGTCAACGTATTCAGCATTTCCGCTCTGGATCTGTTCGCCTCGGCCTTGGGCGCCTTCATCGTACTGTCACTGATATTCGTCGTGTTCTTCATGATGACTGCCCGGTTCACAAGTCCGACGCCGCCGGAACCGACAGTGTCGGAAGCCGTTGTCTGCCCGGAAGTGCCGGCGCCCGAACCGCTCGTCTGTCCGGTCGTGCCCGATATCAGCGCATTGGAGAACGCTCACGACATTTGCCAATCTGATCTGCAAAGCCAGCAAGCCCTGGCCGCGAGTTGTGCGGTTGAACGGGACGCGCTAGCCGAACGGGTCGATCAGGTTGAATTCCCGCACCTGGATCTGGTCATCGCGCTCGACGTGACCGGCAGCATGTCCGAACAGGTGGACGGGCTGAAAAGCGAGATCGACCAACTCATGGAAGTCTTGAGTCGGCTCGCGCCGAGTTTTGCCATTGGTATCGTCCCGTTCGGCGACCGGCTATGGCAGACACCGGTATTTCACCAGGACCTGTTGGAAGTGAAGCATTCGAGCGCGAACCGCGCCAGGGCGAGGGACGTCATCTCCCGGCTGGAAGTTCAGATGGGGCTAGGCAGCGGCGACAACCCGGATGGCCCCGAAGCGGTCCTGGCAGCATTGGACGCTGCCATCCAGTCAAGCTGGCGTCCTGACGCGGAGCGAAAGATTGTCGTCATCCTAACGGACAATCCGGCTTATGCCTTCGAGCAGTTGTCCGCTTTGCAGGCAGCACAGGCGTTTCGTGCGCAGGGCGGCGGCAGGGCAGTCTCCACGGTATTCGTCGACACCAGTTTCCGGACCGGGGTTTCTTCTGGCGCTGCTTCTTTCCTTCAGCAATTGGCCGCGTCGGGTGGCGGCGAGTTCGTACGCGATGGCGGATCGATGACGGCGAACTTGCTGCTGTCGTTGTTGTGAGCGAACGTCCAACCGGCGGTAACAGGTAGGAGGTGTTCGGCAATTTTCCCTTCTTTAAGGGTATCCCTGCGTTTCAGCAATTCCGACGGCGGTTTGCCGTCCGAGAATTACATCGCTTGAGTCGGAGTCAGTGAGAGTGGCAGAGAGTACATTAGGGGGAACTCCCGATCTGCGTCGCCAGACCATCACTGAATTGCTCGGCGTCGTCGAGTTGTCTCCTCGACAGATTTCCTCGCATCGCGTCCCGAGTGCTGGTGGCCATAGAGTGCCCCTGTTCCGCGGCAAGATTCATCCAAGCATAGGCATGGACTTCATCCTTCGACACTCCGTCGCCATTGTAGTACATGGCGCCCAAATTGAATTGAGCGTCGGCGTACCCTTGCATGGCTGCTCTCGTGTACCACGCGACAGCTTGGACATCGTCCTCCGAGGTACCCCTCCCGCGGCTGTACATGGCACCCAAGGCGTTCTGGGCGGCCGCGTTTCCTTTCTCGGCTGCCCACCGGTACCACCACACGGCTTGTGCATCGTCGGAGGGGACGCCTTCGCCGTTGGCGTAGATGCGGCCCAAGTTGTACTGGGCGTCTACGTGGCCCTGTTCGCCAGCCAACATGTACCATGTTGCCGCTTGTGCGTCATCGGCGGGTACGATTTCACCATCCGAGTAGATACGGCCCAAGCTATACTGGGCTTCTGCGTCGCCCTGTTCGGCGGCCAGCGTATACCAAGCGACAGCTTGAGCACCGTCCACTGTGACTCCTGCGCCATACTCGTACATGATTCCCAACATATACTGAGCAATCGCGTTTTCCTGCTCGGCTGCCCGCCTGTACCATGCGACAGCCTCTGGATGGTCCATTGGGACACCATCGCCGCTTACGTACAAATTGGCCAAGGCCAACTGCGCTTCGATGTGGTTCTGCTCGGCTGCGTTCGTGAACCAAGAGGCAGCTTGGGCGGCATCCACAGGGACACCTTCACCTAGAGAGTACATGGAGCCCAGGTTGAATTGAGCGTCGGCGTGCCCCTGTTCCGCGGCGAGTTTGTACCAGGAGATGGCTTGCTCGTGGTCAACGGCAACGCCCTCTCCCTCGCGATACATTGTGCCCAGGTTGAACTGTGCGTCGGCGTGCTGCCATCCGGCGGCGAGTTCGTACCAACTGATGGCTTGAGCATCGTCGACGGGGACGCCTTCGCCAACGTCATACATCACGCCCAAATTGAACTGCGCAGTGGCGTGTCCTTGCTCCGCAGCCCGCCTGTACCAATCGATGGCCTGGACGTCGTCCACAGGAACGCCTTCGCCTTCGTCGTACATCGTACCCAAGCTAAATTGCGCAGCCGCGTGTCCCTGTTCAGCGGCGAGCGTGTACCAGGCGACAGCTTCAGCATCGTCCGTTTCAACACCTTCGCCAGAGTCGTACATCGTGCCCAGGTTGTACTGAGCAGTGACATGGCCCTGCTCGGCGGCGCGTCTGTACCACTCGGCGGCTTGAGCGGTGTCCACGGGGACGCTTTCGCCGCCGTCGTACATCGTACCCAGGAGGTATTGTGCGTCGGCGCTTCCTTGCTCGGCAGCCCGGGTGTACCACTCGACGGCCTGAGCATCGTCGACAGGGACACCTTCACCAAGATCGTACTTGAGGCCCAGTTCGACTTGGGCGTCAATGTGTCCCTGCTCTGCGGCTCGTGTGTACCAGACGATGGCCTGGGCGCCATCCTCCAGAACGCCCTCGCCGTTGTCGTACATGACGCCCAAGCGGTACTGAGCGGCATCGTGCCCACCTTCGGCAGCCCGGCTGTACCACATGGCGGCTTGGCTGGCGTCGGCGCGGACGCCCTCGCCGATGTCGAACATGTTGCCGAGGTGGTATTCGGCCTCCGTGTGCCCCTGCTCGGCTGCCATTCGGTACCATGCGCGAGCGCGGGCACCGTCTTCGCGAATACCTTCGCCGTTACGATACATGCGGCCCAGATTGAATTGAGCGTCCGCGTGCCCCTGAACGGCGGCCTGCCCGAACCAGATAACCGCTTGGGTATCGTCCTCCGGAACGCCACCCCCGTTGGCGTACATAAATCCCAATTGGTACTGGGCGTTCGCATGCCCCTGGTCGGCAAGTCGCATCAGTTCGCGTAGGGCGGTTTCGATTTCGCCGCGGCGGTAGGCTTCCAGCGCGGCGTTGAAGTCGCGATCCGCGATCACCGTGCCGGTCGGGGTCGGTGTCGCATCGTCGGGTTGTTGTTCTGAACCTGTCTGTTCGACGTCAGATTGCAGGTCCGGAATGGCTGCACTGCTGGGTTGTTGTTCGACCTGAAACACCGGCAGCAACACCTCCACGAAGAAAAATACGAGACCAATCGCGGCTGCGGTTGCCAATACGAGATTGGAAAAGCCAGGAAAAGTGTACTTGTCCCAAGCCGGCACGATACGTTCGTCTCGCTTGAACGTGCCAGCTTGCGCCTGCTCCCTGCGCTCAATGTCGTCGTAGGCGATCCTGTCGAGAAATGCCGCGATGTCGTGGGGACGCTCTTCCACGCGAACCCTCAAGGCGGCGTCGACGGCTTCCAGCAGGCCCGCGCTATAACGGCCTGCGGCGGCTTCGGTAGCTGGAGTCAGGCGGTCTTCCAGCACCCGATCAACCGAATTGGACGGTGTCTTGCCGGTGACGCACCGGTAAAGCACGGCGCCCAGTGCGTAGATGTCTGTCGCCGGTGACTGACTGCCTGTCGTCGAGTACTGCTCCGGCGGTGAATAGCCCTCCGCCACCAGGCTCGTTATGCTCGTGGGCTTCGCCCCCGCCGCTTGCCTGGCCGAACCAAAGTCGATGAGCACCGGCACGCCGTTGGCGCGGATGACGATGTTTGCCGGTTTGATGTCGCGGTGCAGTACGCCACTGGCATGAACCTGGGCCAATCCGTCAGTGATCGGCAGGACGTGTTTGCGAATGTCCGCCTCAGTGAGGGGACCGCTGCGCTTCAGGAATTCCGACAACGGTTCGCCATCGACATACTCCATGATGATGTACCGGGTGCCGTGGTCCTCAAGAAATCGCTGCACACGTACAATGTTGGGATGATCGAACTGCGCCAGTGACCGCGCTTCGTCCAGAAACCGGTCGAGGCCCCACAGGAAGTCGGGTTCATTCTCGGCGGAGTTGACTACCACCGAGTCGTCGATGTCGCGCATGGCAAGGTCGGTGGGCAGGTATTCCTTGATCGCAACGCGATGGCCGAGATGCCCATCAATGGCGGTGTAGGTGATTCCGAAGCCGCCCGCGCCGAGATAACGCTCGATACGGTACTCGCCGAGGCGGTGGCCTGGCGGGAGGGCGTATCGGTGGCCGTGGCTTTCGGGCATGGGAATGCAATTCTGGATGTTGGTTGAACAATCTCACGCACCTGTCAGTGGGTCAAGCACATAAGACTCGCCTCCGCAATTCGCGGTAACTGGCGAGGTTCAGTCATCGACCGTTGGTCCTCGGCAAGGAACGCCGCCACCGTGCATAATGCCATTCGTCACGGAATGCGCGAGCGGCGCGAGCGGAGCGGTCAGAGCGGCGTTGCATCGGGCGATGCCCGCTGGAACAATGAGCTATGGAAAGGGCGCCGCGCGGTACTTCCAGATGCGAGGCACTGGGATTAGGTCACTTGGTGAACAAGCAGCCGCCGCAACATCGTGTAGCGTCACGGATAAGATAGGCGGCGATGCAACCCGTTCACAATGAAACGCGAAAGAAGCTAAAGTCGGCGCGAGAATCCGGAGGCTGCGGGGCCTGCAAGCCCGGGCTTAGGGCGTGTTCTCAATGCTTGCCGCCCTGTCTTGACCCATCCGGGACTTTCGGCGCCAGCGATGTTTGAAGCCGCGTGTCAATCCGATATCGGCGGTCGCGCGGAGCAGGAGGATCGCGTGGCCGTACTCACGCGGGACGACGCCCGGCGGTGCTGGCGGACGGCCTGGGCGGTCATGAGAACGGCGCGTTGGCCGCGCAGTCCGTGGTCGATGTGGAGCGGGAGCACTTCAGGGCCGCGCCGGAGGCCGAGCCGCTCGATCTGCTGGCCGGCATCGTCCTGCGGTCGCACAAGCGCATCAATGAACTCGCCGCCGAACTGGATGGCTCGCCCCGCAGCACCTGCGTGTTGCTGCACGTCGGCGCGTCCGAAGCGGTGTGGGCACACGCGGGCGACAACCGGTTGTACCGATTTGAAGAGGCTCGCTTGGCGGAGCGCACACTGGACCATTCAGTGGTGGAACTCATGCGGCTTCGGGGACGCATCGATGAGGAGCGTATGAAGAGTCATCCGGACCAAAACCGGCTCTTCGAGGTGCTCGGCGGCGAACACGCTCCGGAATTTGAGACGGGCCGGGCCTCGTTCTCGACGTGGACCGGTTTTCTGCTGGCCAGCGATGGGTTGTGGGAACATGTCTCCGATGCTGAACTGGAGGCAGTGTTCGAGGCCGGGCTTCTTGACAAGGCGGTGAGGGAGTTGGTTGCGCGGGCGAAGATGCGGGGCGGGTCGACGCGCGATAACATTGCGGCAGCGGCGATCCGCCGCGGTCGAGCGGGCGGTTCAATGACGCGGCGATTGAGCCGCTCGGTGGCAAGGCGGTTGGGAACCATTCGATGACCGAGGCGCGACACAAACAGGCGTTGCCGCCGGGATACAGGCTGAACGGATATAGGTTGGCAGGCGTGCTGGGAGTCGGCGGATTCGGCGTCACCTATCTTGCGGAGCACGCGGTGCTGGGCCACCGGGTGGCGATTAAGGAATACCTGCCGAACGAGTTCGCGATGCGCGAGGGCGTCACCGTGCACCCGAAGTCGGAGGCCGACCGGGTGGATTTCGACTGGGGGCTGAAGCGCTTTCTGGACGAGGCCAGGATGCTGGCCCGGTTCGAGCACCGCAACCTCGTCCGGGTGCGGGACTATTTCGAGTCCAACGGCACCGCCTACATTGTGATGGACTACGAGGAGGGGGAGTCGCTGGACCGGTTGCTCAAGCGTCGCGGGCGGTTGAGCGAGGCGCGGTTGCTGCGGTTGCTGGGTCCGGTAGTGGAGGGCTTGTCGGAGGTTCACGCGGCCGGATACCTGCATCGTGACATCAAGCCGTCGAACGTGTACGTGCGCCGTTCGGACGAATCGCCGGTGTTGCTGGATTTCGGGGCGGCGCGCCAGGCGCTGGGGCGCAAGTCGAAGAGTTTGACGGCTGTGGCGACGGCGGGTTATTCGCCGCCGGAGCAGTACGAGAGCGAGGGTGATCAGGGTCCGTGGACGGACATTTATGCGCTCTCGGCGTTGTGTTATCGGGTGATCGCCGGGCGGGTCCCCACGGAGGCGGCGCGGCGGTTGAACTGTCTGGTCAAAGGTCAGCCGGATCCGTTGCCCGAGTTGGCGGCGGAGGTGACAGAGGGGTACACGCGCTCTTTGTTAAATGCGGTGGACTGGGGTTTGCGGGTGATCGAGACCGAGCGGCCCCGGAGCTTGCGGCAATGGTGGGCGGCGGTGGAGGGAGAAACATCGCCGGAGGCGGTGGAGGCGGCGTCCAGCGGCGCGGTTGCGAAGCCCGCTCGCGCGGTGGCCGGTTCGACCGGTCCGCGGTCGGTGTCTGCATCGGTCACGGCACCTCTACGAACAGGCGAGCGGTTCAGAGATGGCCCCGACGGCCCGGAGATGGTTGTGGTTCCTGCGGGTACGTTCAGGATGGGATCACCGCACCAGATTTGGGTTCCTTCCGGGCGGACGGGACTTTCGGAAACAGCCCGGCATTTTTTGATGTGCACGGGTTCGGAACCTGATTCTGCTGAGGCTGTGTTGGCAAATGTGCGCGACAGGTTATTCGGATGGATCAGACAGCTCGAAGAATGGTCCGGTCGCACTTTACATGATGAGGTGGAAGACTCAAGGTTTCTTGGAAGCTTTCCCGAACTCAAATGGCAATTGCGAGACGGGAATATCGACTGGCTTGAGGAGCCCATGCTGAACGAAGGCCTCGGAACCCTTGTAGCGGAAGCTCTGGATGCTGGTTATGAACTCAATCCGAAGTTTCTCAGCTCATCGCTTTGGTCCGGATCCGATGATTGGTGGGAATTCGACCTCGAGTACTTTCAATATTTCGAAGCCGCAATCGCCCGATCTGATCGCTTTTACTCTAAGCAAGGCGACAGTCTGGATACTGGCCCGGATGAAGAGTGCGACGTAGTTTTTCCCGAAGGATTCGATGGGCTCTCCAACGAAGAGGGTCGTTCTGATTGGGAAGGGCCAATGCACCCCGTCAACATAAAGTCCTTTGCAGTTGGTGTTTATCCAGTTACCCGCAAAGAATTCCAAGTGTTTGTCGACTCGACCGGATATCGGGCTGAAGGGCGAGGGGTAGTTCGGGCAGGTGGCACTTGGAAAGACCGTGAGGAGTGTACTTGGCGCGATTCCGGATTCCACCAGACGGACTCACATCCGGTTGTGTGCATTAGCTGGAACGACGCGCAGGAATATGTCGAGTGGTTAACCGTCACGACCGGGGCCGCCTACCGCCTACTGAGTGAGGCTGAGTGGGAATATGTAGCGCGTGCAGGCACCTCGACCCCATTTCATTTCGGAAAGACGATTTCCACGGACGAAGCCAACTACAATGGCAACTTCTCGTACGGTTCCGGCGGCAAGGGAGTATTTCGTGAACGAACTACGCCGGTGTGGTCGTTTCCTGCGAATGCGTTTGGATTGCACGATGTACATGGAAACGTGATGGAATGGATTCAAGACTGTTGGGGCACGTATTGGGGATCACCACCGGACGGGAGCCCTTGGGAGTGCCCACCGAGCGGTTCCGATTGGCAACCCGAAGCAGTCTCCTGGCACAAAATGATTTCTGAGGAACGCGTGTTGCGTGGTGGTTCCTGGATTTCAGATCCGGTCGAACTCCGCTCCGCCAGCCGCGACTTGTGCCTTCCCGATCACCGGTCCGCCACGATTGGATTTCGCGTAGCCAGAAAACTAACTTCATGAATGGGAGTCGAAGCGCTAACGGATAGTCCTGGCCGCCGGCATCAGAAGTTTCTCCACCTCCCGACACCGTGGATGGCAACGCGGAAGTACCTGTGCCGACGAGGATAACGTTGGACGAGAAAGCACCGATGGGTAATATGCTCGATGGCCGAATCGTCATAGCAGGGAAAGGATTGAATGGCGTCGGAGCACGCACGAAGGTCGTTGAACGCCTTGCCGCCGGGCACAGTGCTGCGCGACTACGTGATCGAGTCGGAGCTGGGCAGCGGTGGGTTCAGTATCGTCTACCTGGCACGCCATCACCTCAAATCGGACTGGCTGTACGCCATCAAGGAATTTCTCCCGGCAGAATTGGCGACGAGAGCACCCGATGGCACCGGCGTGCGTCTGCTCAAAGCGGAGTCCCGAGTCGCCTTTGAGGACGGCCTTCGGCGTTTCAGGGACGAGGCGGGACAACTGCGAAAGTTCAGGAATGAGCGCTACATCGTCTCCTGTGTCAACTATTTCGAGGAAAACAACACCGCGTACCTGGTCATGGACTACGACGATGGGTTGCCGTTGTCGGAGTTCCTTGAGCGTCGGGAAACCGCAGGCCAGCCGTTCACGGAAGCCGACATGCGGGCCGTGGTAGAGTCGTTGCTGGAGGATTTGGCGGTCGTGCATCGAGCTGGCGTTCTGCACCGGGACATCAAGCCGGGGAACATATTCGTTCGTCGGCAGGACGACATCATTGGTCGACCGGCGCATCCGGTGCTGATTGACTTCGGGGCGGCAAAGCAGAACTACCTGGAGAAACACAGTCGTTCGCGAGCGCCATACACGCCGGGATACGCGGCATACGAGCAGATATCGTCCGAAGGTGACATTGGACCGTGGACCGACATCTACGCCGTCGGTGCACTGATGTGGCGAATGGTGGCGGGCGGGTGTCCCGGCGATTCTAGGCTGCTCGTATCGGGAAAGGCTGACGGCGAATCAGTTTGGAATCCGACTCCTCGAGCGGCAGAAATGCGCGGATACGCAGTGCACCAAGGTAAGTCGGACCCTATGACTCCGGCGGCGGAGTTGGGAGCCGGGCGGTTTTCACCCGAGGTGTTGAATGCTATTGATCGTTGTGTGACGTTGTATCCTGAAGATCGGCCTCAAAATTGCGGTGACTTAAGGGCGTTGCTGAATACATCAGTACGCCCCAAGAGCACGGTGCCGGATAGCCACAGCGAGCAGACGATCACGGACGCTCTCAATGCAGGTATAGAAGCATGTAATCGAAGCGAATATGCATTCGCGCTACGCGAGTTTCGTAGACTGGCCACACTGGGACACGCCGAAGCTCAATACCTGCTGGGCAGCATGTACTACCGCGGCGAGGGCGTGCCGGAAGACGACGCTCAGGCCGTTCAGTGGTTCACCCTCGCTGCCGAACAGGGTCATGCCGAGGCCCAATGCGAGTTGGGAGTCATTTACTACTTTGGCGAGGGCGTACCCGAAGACCATCGCCGGGCGGTCCAGTGGTTCAGCCTCGCTGCAGAGCAGGGAGAACAGGCGACCCCAGCCGCTCAACACTATCGTGCTGCCGTGCAAGGAGACGCGGAGGCTCAATGGAAGCTGGGAAGCATGTACAGTTGGGGCGATCCGGGCGCTCCGAGAGATCACGCCCAAGCTGTCCACTGGTACAGCCTCGCCGCCGCAGAGGGGCATGACACCGCCCGACAATATATGGCCGAAGTCCAAGCAGTCGAGCGGTACACGCACGCCGCCGAGCAGGGAGATGCCGAGGCTCAATACGAGTTGGGATCCAAGTATGAGATCGGTGGCGAGGGCACACCGATAGACCCCACGCACGCCGCGCAGTGGTTCATCCGTACTGCCGAGCAGGGACATGAAGGCGCTCGATTGAAATTAGGCGAAATGTATTGCACAGGCTGGGGCGTGGAGGAAGATCACATGCAAGCCGCCCATTGGTATACTCGCGCGGCCGAACAGGGAAACGCCGTCGCTCAATTCAAGTTGGGCGACATGTACCGCAAAGGGGATGGCGTTTCGGAAGACCCCGCGCAGGCCATCCAGTGGTTCATCCGCGCCGCCGAACAGGGAGCCCCCCACGCACAATACTCCTTGGGCTCCATGTACAAAAGCGGTGCCGGCGTGCGGGCGAACAACGTCCAAGCCTACGCATGGACGAACTTGGCGGTTGGCCGCCTGCGCCGGTTTTCCCTCTGTGGAAGGGCTCCAGAGAGTATACGCCGCCGCAATGATCCAGCCGCAATCCTACGAGATGAGATCGCTGCAAAACTGTCCGGTGCGCAACTTGCCGAAGCGCAACAACTCAGCATTGAACTGGATGCCCGGATTCAGCGTTCCCGTTGATGAATCATTCCCCTTGAAATCCGCTCCGCCAACCAGGCCTCGTGCATTCCGACTATCGCAGCAGTACAGACTATCTCCGCGTAACCAGAAAACTGACTTCATGAATTGTTGTTGACGCGCTGGCAAGCAGTCCTCGCCGCCGGCATCAAGAATCCATCCAGGCTCTCAACAACTTCGATCAGCGCACCGGGGTCCGGCGTCATGTCTTGCTTGAATGCGGTCCACTGCTGCTGCGTCAAAGCGTCGTCAGCGAACGCCCGGTTCAGGCCGTCCGGCGTTTCCCGCGGTACTTCGGTGTTGCGGCGAGCGAACGTAGCCGAAATCGCCGCCGCGAGCCGACTTCGGTCAAAGTCGAATGTACGACTCAGAACCCACACGTCGAAGTAGTCCTTCATTCGACTGTTGGCCAGTCCAAAGGCCACCATGGCCTGAAATTTCTCGGCCACGACGGTCTCCGGAGCATATCCGCGCAACCGGGGCGCCGGCATATCAAGCAAAACCGGATAATCAATCTCCTGAACATCCGGTACCGTGGCGTCTCCGAAACCAATATCAATCGATACAGCATCCTCTCGTTCGCTTAACGAGTGAGCACGAAATCAACTGGCTGCCTGGACCTGTTCGCCACTTGACGCAGCCGCGCCCGTACCGACGCCCCGATATTCGTCACTTCCCTAGGCATCGGAGGTCAGTGCCTCAAGATAGGGCCGAATCACGGTCGCAACGCCTCCGCGTTTTGCGTGCCGGGCGATCTCGGCTGGTGTGCACTTTCGTTGCCGAAGCGCCTCTCGCAGCCCGTCAAGCACCACCGACTGGCCCACTGTACGGCGATGGCGAAAACAATCTGCGATGGTCTTGGCTACGCCGAAAATCCGTACCTCGACGCCGGCGATGTGCTCCATCATCACATCATCGGCCAGGTACGCGTCGGTAAACCGAACAATTCGTATGGGGGGATTGTCCTGTCTCGGCGCCCAGTCCTGTTTTCCGATAGCGATCCAGACGGCGTGGGGCAGCTGATCAGTTAGTCCATGGTAGGCAAGAGCCGATACGAGGCATATCACGCCTCTCGGTACTTTCTTGGCTGCTTCCGCGAGACTCTGATGGGTATGAAGCGGCGCATCGACCAGTTGGTAGAGTCCCCTCGACGGTCGAATTACTTCGCCATGCTCAAGCATTCGGCTCATCGTGGCTGCGGAAATTCCCGCTGCCCTGAATTCCTTGAGGCGCATCATCCCACGCCTTTGAAGCAGAACTCGGGCGCGAGAACGTTGGGTATCCGATTGGCGCATTGATATAAATCCACATATAACAAACTTTGAAGTACGAGGTTTTGTATCATTCCATTTTGCTGAAAGCAAATGCCGATCACCTGTTGGATTCGAACAGAAACACTTCACATGAGAGAAACCTAAGAGACGACTAGAAGCTATCTCATAATTCAGGAAGTTATGATAGCATTCCAATCCCGATTATGAAGATGATCGGAGTTTCCCATGTTGCGCGACCCCGGCGACGCCCAGTGGGCGTTCATCGAGCCCTTGCTGCCTCCCTTGCCCCGTCGGCCGGACGGTCGGGGCCGCCCTTGGCGGGATTCCCGGGACGTTTTGAACGGCATTTTGTGGATCTTGCGCACGGGCGCGCCCTGGTCGGAGATGCCCGACCGCTATCCGCCGTACCAGACCTGCCACCGCCGCTTCCAGCAATGGCGCAAGGCGGGCGTCATGGACCGGTTGGTGGATGTTTTGACCCGGGACTTGGAGCGGCGCGGCGGGGTCGACATGAGCGAATGCTTCATCGACGGCAGCTTCAGCGCGGCCAAAAAGGGGGCGCCGGGGTCGGCAAGACCAAGCGCGGAAAGGGCTGTAAAATCATGATGGTGGCCGAGCGTTCCGGGCTGCCGGTGTCGGTGTGCGCGGGCAGCGCCTCGCCGCACGAGACGAAGTTCGTGATCGGGTCGATCGACGCGCGCTCGACGGAGGCGGCGCCGGAGCGCCCGGTCGGCGACAAGGCCTACGACAGCGACCCGTTGGACGGGGAATGCGCGAAGCTGGGGGTGCAGCTCATCGCGCCCCACCGGGCCAACCGCACCAAGCCCAAGACCCAGGATGGGCGGGTGCTGCGGCGCTACAAGCGTCGCTGGAAGGTCGAACGGCTGTTCGCATGGCTGCAAAACTACCGCCGGATAGTCACCCGGTACGAACGTCACTTCGAAAATTTCGTGGCCTTTCTCAAGCTCGCCACGTTCATGATCTTGGCCAAAAAGTATTTGTGAGATGGCTTCTAGCCACGGCGTCTCGTACAAGACGGCGAACACGGAAATGTCTGAAGCTACGGGACTAACGTTGGACGAGACGACGCCGATCAGTAATATGTCGATGACCGAATCGTCGTCGTAGGGAGCAGATGGGATGGCGTCGGAGCACGCGCGAGGATCATTGAACGCCTTACCGCCGGGCACGGTGCTTCGCGACTACGTGATCGAGTCGGAGCTGGGCAGCGGCGGGTTCAGCATTGTGTACTTGGCGCGCCACCACCTCAAATCGAACTGGCTGTACGCCATCAAGGAATTTCTCCCGGCGGAATTGGCAGCGAGAGCACGCGAGGGCACCGGCGTGCGCCCTCTCAACACTGAGGCTCGAAGCGCCTTCGAGGACGGCCTGCGGCGTTTCAGGGACGAGGCGGAACAACTGCGAAAGTTCAGGAACGAGCGCTACATCGTCTCGTGCCTGAACTACTTCGAGGAAAACGACACTGCATACCTGGTTATGGACTACGACAACGGGTTGCCGTTGTCGGAGTTCCTACGGCTCCGGGAAGACGCGGGCCAGCCGTTCACTGAAGCCGACCTGCTGGCCGTGGTCGAGCCATTGCTGGAAGGGTTGACTGTCGTCCATCGGGCTGGCGTTCTGCACCGGGACATCAAGCCGGGAAATATTTTCGTTCGTCGAGAGGATGGCATCACAGGTCGACCAGCACATCCAGTGCTGATCGACTTCGGAGCGGCGAAGCAGAACTACCATGCGCGTCACAGCCGTTCACAGGCGCCATATACGCCGGGCTATGCGGCGTACGAACAGGTGTCGTCGACGGGCGAGATCGGTCCCTGGACCGACGTGTACGCGTTGGGCGCGCTGATGTGGAGAATGGTGGCGGGTGGGTGTCCGGGAGACAACAGTTTGATTGTGCCGGTCGGCACTGATGGAGAGGTCGACACCGGGGTGTGGAGTCCCACGCCGCGCCCGGCGGAGAAGCGTGCCTATGCGCTGCACCGTGGACGACCGGATCCGATGGTTCCGGCAGCAGACTTGGGCTCCGGCCGATACTCTCAACAACTGCTCGAAGCAATCGACCGATGCTTGGCGTTATATCCCGAGGACCGTGTGCAGAGTTCCGCGGCACTCGGTACTCTACTTGGGAGTGACGGTACTCCAATGACCGCTGGAATGCAGGCGCAAGGCATGGCAGACAGAAGACGGAACATGCCGGCAGCTGCAACGGAGCGTGACCGCGATCCTATTCTGAAATGGGTTCTCGCAGCCATCGGCGGAGCGCTGACGATAGTTTTTGTAGCACTGATGTCATTCCAGCCCGGTTTCGACTCAGAACAAACTCAAGCCCCCGAGCGGAACAACTCAGGCGTCACGTACGAGAATACCGAAAGTGTACCCGCCGATCAGTCCCAGACCATTGATTCATACAGACGAGCCGCCCAGTTGGGCAACATCGAAGCTCAATACAACGTTGGGCGCATCTACTACAACGGTGACGGCGTCCCTGAGGACAAAGCCCAGGCCGCCGAGTGGTTCAGACAGGCTGCCGAACAGGGCCACGTGAGAGCACAGCACGCATTGGGCGTCATGAACAACCAAGGCGATGGCGTCCCTGAGGACAAGGTGCTGGCCGCCTTGTGGTTCACACTCTCCGCCGAACAAGGATACGCCCCCTCTCAATCTAGTCTGGGCGAACGTTACTTCCAAGGCGAAGGAGTACCACAAGACTATGCCCAAGCCGTCCAGTGGTACACTCGCGCCGCCGTACAGGACGACGCCTACGCTCAGTACCGACTGAGTCACATGTACTACAACGGGACGGGAGTCTCGAAAAACGACAACCAAGGCTTTCTTTGGTTAACTCGCGCCTACGAACAGGGGTTCTACTTGGCTGCGCCAGATTTGATGATCAGATACTCGGAGGACTTTGGGGGCGTGCCGGAAAACACGGTACAGGCCGTCCAATGGTTCACTCGCGCCGCAGAACAAGGCGACTCATTTGCTCAACACATTTTGGGCAAAATGTACGCAGATGGCATGAACGTGCCGGAAGACGACGCGCAAGCCGTGCAGTGGTACACGCGCTCCGCAGAACAGGGTCACGCCCCCTCTCAATATCAGTTGGGCGACATGTATTACAACGGCGAAGGAGTGCCGCAAAACTACGTGCGGGCCGTCCAGTGGTACACGCATGCTGCCGAACGGGGAATCCCCGGCGCTCAGATCAGTTTGGGCCGCATGTACGCAAATGGCGAGGGCGTTCCGCTAGACAACGTCCAAGCCTACGCTTGGACGAATCTGGCTGGCGTCGATGGCTTGCCGGACGCCGTCACTTTACGAGATGAAATCGCCCGGCGCCTATCCGGGACGCAACTTGCCGAGGCGCAACAACTCAGCCTTGAACTGGATGCCCGGATCCAGAGTTCCCGCTGATGCGCCATTCCCCTAGCGATCCGCAATCCGCCAAGCCGTGCCTCAAAGGAGGCCGTTTATCTGCTGACGCGTGCCTATTCCCACATGTGCAGTTTCTTCTGTACGGCGGGAACGGCGGAAGCGACTGCTGACAACGCTGTCCCTACGACACCACGACCAACAATTTGCTATTGGCAAGCGTCTCCGTTGCGCTGTCCAGATACTCGCCGTTGCCCTCGTTCACGGAACCCAATTGAACGGCTCCGCAGTCCTTCCGAAAAAACCACAGTTGAACATAATTATTCGCCCATATGCCGAAGACATCGATGTCGAAAACCCGCTGCGCTCTGGCAATGACGGTTGTAGGGCGTTCAAGTACGTCAAGTTCAAGCACACCGCGAATCATCGTGCCCGACGAGCGTCAACCGCCATCCATCGGTCCGTGGGCTGATACGCCACTCCCTGCCCAGTTTTAGTATTCCCTGCCGCCATGGCCTCTGTCCTGAAACGTTCGGATACAGAACAAAGTCATCGCCCAGCTTGGCTGGCCGGTTAGCCATGTTTGCATCCGATGCCAGCAACGCCGAAACATGCATGGTGCTGCGATCAACGAACGGCATCAAACTGACACTTGCGCCTGAAGACTTTCTGATAGCTTCAAAATGCGCATGCTGAATTCCGACGGGTCTGCGCCACCGGTCCAGTTGGAGTATCGGATCCCCAACGCCATACAAGGATCTCCTTATGTGGGCGTCAATGTGGGGACCGAGTCGGTCGATTTCGTACACGTTGAGGGCAACAACGGTAACATCGTCATGAGAGACGATACCGTCCTTGACATATTTCCGGTACTTCTTTTGCTTTTCGTCCAAAGCGTTCCGGACGCGAAGCACATACTGCTCCGTGGGTTCCCGACGAGCCTTCCCGGTTTCCAGACCGGGAACCGAGTCCGGCCAGCCCGGCTCGCCAGACGTCGCACAAACCGCTTCAATCCAGATACGTTGTCCGTCGACATGCAACAAAACGTCCGGCCCGGGTTTCCGGCACTCGACTTTGTGTCCGGAGCGAGCGAGCGATACCGTCAGGTACATTTCAAACCAGCGTTGGTGCGGGCGGCGCGCGAATTCTTGTTTGAAATGCGGATCAGCGAAGTTGCCAAAGTCAGCCCACAAGTCCTCGCAGTGTTCCCGAGCCCTTACGACACGAGCGTCGAATCCTTCATCCTTCGATCCACGCAATCTCTTGTACATTTCCGAGCACTTGCTCGGAAGACTGCCGCAGAATAGATCGCTCATTATTTCAGTTTCTTTGGAATCACGACTGTAGTCCACAGCCTGATGATCGACTTTCGCAGGTCAAGCGGCACTGCCAGCGAAGGGGTCAGAATGGCAGTTCTTCATCTTCAGCGCCAGCACCGACGTTCCGAGCCTCCGAAAGCCTCCCCGTTCCCTTCAACATGAGCCAGATCAGCGAGAAAAGTCGCATGAACAGATAGTCCTTCTCTCCGTTGTCTCCCACCGGCTCTTTTCCGACCTCCGAATGCCTGATTCGCAGATCATTGCCGATTTTCGTCAACGCCCTGAATTCTGTCGCGATCGCGGAACGAAGAACACTAGCGTCGGCGGCTACAGCTTCATCGATCAGGATAGTGGCTCCCGCTTTCTTGTTTCCCGGAGCTTCGATTGTCTTCAGACGCTCGAAGGCATCCCAGAGCTTCTCAAGCGCGTCCTGCCTTGCTTTCGGAGTTGGCACAAGAAACCGTTCGATGCTGGCGTCGAGAAGATCGTCGAGTTCTTGGTCCCCTGTACGGAAACCCTTCCGCTTGAATCGCTCGGCCATCGGTGCGGGCACCGTTCTTTCCATGATGCCTGTTGCGGTTAGCTTGTATGCGAGGCCATTTCGGGAGAAGAGGCGATTGATGTCTTCGACAAAGTTCCGCAGCCCTTGTTCTCGGTCAAGTTCCAGATGATGATGCCTGAAAAAGTTGTGCCAACGACCCTCGGTTGGTTGCCCGACATGTCGTGCGACAAATTCGATGAGATCCAATATCGCAGACGTGTTCGGCAAGTTTTCGGCTGACCGCATCATGTAGGAGAATGTATCCCACCCCTCAGCCTCATCACCGGCAAGCTCTCCAATTTCTGCTCGAAGGAGGGTCCACATGGCGTGTCGGTCCGTACCTTCGATTGCGTTCCCGTCGGGACAGTGCGACGGGAATCCATAGGCCAAGGATCCATCATTGACCCGGGTATCGATTATCGAAAGGATCGCCTGCCATACGACTCCGTCGATAGCTTCCTCCACCGCGGGTTTCGGCCCGAGTTCGCGATCCGAGAAGTAGGTCGTCATAACGGCCTCCTCACCTGCTCCAACAGCGAGGGACAACGCGACCACAAAACATGAGCATGAATGTTCCAGATTCTAACCATAGGCCTTTAGTCGGTCTCTGAGTTCTCGCACGGCCAAGGCGCGCTCGCGGGCCCGACCGCTTCGAATCGCATCCACGAGCGCCAGGAGTTGGTATAGCTCCCTGTCCTGCATCGCGGCTTCCGGCGCCGACCGGAAGATCGGCGAGAAGGATTCGCCGCAAACGTTGCCTTCCGGGTGCGGCCAGACCGGGACAACGTCTTGAGGCTCGATCAGCAGTTCGGCAAGTGGCGGCGCGCCATATGCAGTCGGTATTCCGCGCGTGAACTCTCCCCGCTGGGGGATGCACAGATACTTCACGCCATGGACGAGGAACTCCTCCAAGTTATTTGTCTGCGGGGTTATTCGGCCATTACGCCGGAGTGCCAGCCGTGCAGACAGAGCGCGTTGGACGGCAGAGTGCGCTTGAGAGGGGCTCATTCCGAGCTCGATTGCGAGATTATTGTATGACCAGGCCCGCTGGCCCATGGCCACGAGCTTCAACAGCACCAGAACGTCTTGGGGGGCGACACTCACAGCTTATTCTATATTCTAGAATCCAGAATATAGAATGCGTCTTTAAGGGTTTCAATGCAAGTTGGCGGTGTGCGACCGCGACTGTGCCGCGGTGCAACCGGTAAACTCTCACGGGACAATTCGGCCCTCTTGGAACAGTGTGGCCGTTCTTCGATTGGCATGGCGTCGCCGGAGATTGTCCACCATTGACACTTGTCCACGTAGCATGGACAATCGCAAATAATGGACATGCCAGCTAAAAATGAACTCCTGCATACGGTCGTAGCCACGGTCGCGAATCGCATTGGCATTCCGGGCCGGGTCACCAAAATTGCGCCTGAACTCGACGGCCAACGCATTGACGCGTTGGTCCGTATCGGGCAAGGAGAAGCTGCGGTCACCTATGCAGTCGAAGTGAAAAGAGGTCTCCGACCCGCAACCCTCGGTCCAATCCTTCATCAGACCGACCGCCTCAACGTGCCTACACTGCTCATTGCGGACTACGTGACGCCGCCTATGGCCGAGACGCTCAAGGACAGGGGCGTGGCCTTCCTGGACGCGGCGGGAAACGGATACATCGATCAGCCCCCATTGTTTGTTTGGATCAAGGGCGAGCGGTTACCGAAGAAACTTGGCGCCGGCCCGCGTACCGGCCGCGCATTTCAGGCAAGCGGACTCAAGGTGCTCTTCGCGTTGCTCTGCAATCCGGAATGGACGGAGCGACCCTACCGCGAGATAGGACGTCTCGCCGGAGTCGCTCACGGAACCGTGGGCTGGGTCATGGCGGAACTCCCGAAGCTTGGCTTCGTCGGCACGGTCGCCGGAAGGCGGCGCCTGCTCCAACCCGAGCTGCTCCTGAAGCAGTGGGTGGAAGCTTACGCCCGAACGTTGCGGCCCAAGCTTGCCCTGGGTCGGTATCGGACGGAGATGAAACAATGGTGGACAGAATTCGATCCGCAAGAGTACGGGCTCGTGATCGGCGGTGAACCTGCGGCCGAGCGGCTCACTCGGTACCTGCGACCCGAAACGGTTACGGTATATGGTGCCCGGGCGAATCCACGCTTCTTGCTCGATTTCGGAATGCGAGCCGACCCGGGGGGTCCAGTGGAGGTGCTGAAGCGCTTCTGGAATTTCGATGGAGAAGATGCTGCCGTGGCTCCTGTTCCGCTGGTCTATGCGGACCTGCTCGCGATCGGCGATGCACGTTGTTTGGAGACGGCGAACCTCTTGTACGAGCGGATCATTGATCGATTTGACGACTAACGGGGAACTGGGCTGGCTCGCAACAGTCGTCCAGGACCTGCGGATAGCGGCGGACAGGAAGCAGGTACTCCTGGTTGGGGCGCAGGCCCGTGACCTGCTCCTCCACTACGTGCACGGCGTACCGAGTGCACGGCGTACCGATCACTCGTGCAACGACGGATGTGGATCTGGCCTTTGCTGTGGCCGACTGGGATGACTTTTACTCGCTGAGAGAGGCACTGCTTGGTTCGGGCGCCTTCGATACTGAACAGCCCGTGGCTCACAGGCTGATTCACCAAACTGGTATCCCCGTCGATCTCATTCCGTTTGGCGGCGTCGAAGGCCGGGACAGAACCATCGTTTGGCCTGATGATGAACACGAGATGAGTGTCCTGGGGTATAGGGAAGCCGTTGAGACGGCTGTCGACGTCATGCTTCCAGGCAGTGTGCGCGTCTCGACCGTTTCCATACCCATGCTCGCCGTCCTCAAGTTGATTGCCTGGTCCCACCGACACGTTCTCGCTCCGGCAAAGGATGCCGGTGACTTGTTTCTGATCATATCGAACTACTTCAACGTGGAGGATTCGGATCGGCTCTATGACGAGGCATCCCATCTGCTGGAGGCGAAGGACTTTGACTATGACGCAGCGGGCGCTTGGCTGGCTGGCCAGGATGCAGGACTGCTCGTGGGCCGCTGCGAGAATCCAAGACAGGTGCTCGATTACGTCGAGACCGTCCTGACGACCGAGACGGACCCCGACGGACGGCTTCGCCTGATTGGGGAGGTCGGTGCTGGCGAACCGGATCGGAAACTCCAGCTTCTCAAGGCATTCCTTACCGGCTTCAATTCACGAGACAGCGGAACGCCGTACGCCGACTGATCGGTCACGCTAGTACACCGTCAACAAGATATTTTCGGATAATTGAAATTCGCCAAAGCAGATAACGCGTATCGAAGGTGGCAGCTTGCATCCGAAACTATCAGGTGGAAGGCGTACTAGAAGCCATCTCACAAATACTTTTTGGCCAAGATCATGAACGTGGCGAGCTTGAGAAAGGCCACGAAATTTTCGAAGTGACGTTCGTACCGGGTGACTATCCGGCGGTAGTTCTGCAGCCATGCGAACAGCCGTTCGACCTTCCAGCGGCGCTTGTAGCGCCGCAGCACCCGCCCATCCTGGGTCTTGGGCTTGGTGCGGTTGGCCCGGTGAGGCGCGATGAGCGTCACCCCCAGCTTCGCGCATTCCCCGTCCAACGGGTCGCTGTCGTAGGCCTTGTCGCCGACCGGGCGCTCCGGCGCCGCCTCCGTCGAGCGCGCGTCGATCGACCCGATCACGAACTTCGTCTCGTGCGGCGAGGCGCTGCCCGCGCACACCGACACCGGCAGCCCGGAACGCTCGGCCACCATCATGATTTTACAGCCCTTTCCGCGCTTGGTCTTGCCGACCCCGGCGCCCCCTTTTTGGCCGCGCTGAAGCTGCCGTCGATGAAGCATTCGCTCATGTCGACCCCGCCGCGCCGCTCCAAGTCCCGGGTCAAAACATCCACCAACCGGTCCATGACGCCCGCCTTGCGCCATTGCTGGAAGCGGCGGTGGCAGGTCTGGTACGGCGGATAGCGGTCGGGCATCTCCGACCAGGGCGCGCCCGTGCGCAAGATCCACAAAATGCCGTTCAAAACGTCCCGGGAATCCCGCCAAGGGCGGCCCCGGCCGTCCGGCCGGCGGGGCAATGCGGGCAGCAAGGGCTCGATGAACGCCCACTGGGCGTCGCCGGGGTCGCGCAACATGGGAAACTCCGATCATCTTCATAATCGGGATTGGAATGCTATCATAACTTCCTGAATTATGAGATAGCTTCTAGTAACTGTTGACAGCGTAGGCGATGTTCAGAGTCACCGCTCCAGATCGAGCGCATCCGAGTTCTCGAAAGAAAAGATAAGAATCGACTCCAATCTCGCAGGCCGCACATCCCGGGGAGTACAGTGCCCGCGAGCGGCTGTGCGGTTGTTTGCGCGTTACCGGGAAGATCTGAACCGCGGGGTCTGCGTGGTGGTGCAATGCCGACGGATCGCCAGGTCCACTGCTATGTACCCTACTTGCGCTGGCCCAGGGTGCGGTTGTTGCAGCGCCCTACCCTGAGAGCGAGCGGAACAGCTCGCCGAGATGACGCCGTCTGTCATTCAGCGGCGTGCCTTCGTCAGCCGCCGACATTGCGAGAATTGTCAGCACCCCAGCGACCGGAATGCCGCACAGGAACGCCCGCAGCATCGTGTCCGGTAGACGGGTGCGGAGTAACGATGCAAGGCTGGTGCCGCCAGGAAACCGGCGTTCACGTATGATGTGCGGCACATCGCGACAATGCGGTCTTACAAGGAAGGCAAAACATAATGGCTATCGACGAAGGCGCACTGACCAAGGGGCAATTGAGAAAGCTCACGGCGTTACGGCGATCGGTCGGCGACAAGCTGGGTGAAGAAGTTTTCTTGAAGTGGTGTTGTCTCTCACGTTATTCCGGCAGGTATTTCCCGGATTATTTCGGCAGGGCTGAGGCCGGGTTTCTCACATTGTTTTGATTTTGTCGGATTATTCGGGCAGGTAGCGGCAGCGTCGGCGCAAGCCGACGCGCTTGGGTAGCGGGACCGATCGTGGGCGGTCGAGGTCGCGGACCCGGCGCCGGGTTCGATTCAGAACGGCGGGCAGGGTTCGCCGAACAGGTGCAGTTGCCGTTCGTGGCAGGCGCCGGGCGGGGACTCGACCGTTCGGCAGCTCTGGTAGTAGCGGCGGATTCGGCGCCGGTGCCGGGCCTGGAACTCCTCGGCGATGTGGCTGAGGTATTCGGACACGACGACGAGGGTTTCATCGCTGGGTTCCTCGGCCCAGGGGTGGGATTGGATCATGGCTGCAGGTCCTGAAGGGCCTTGTGGATGTGATCGGCGGTGACGGTTCGGGTGTTGTCCAGGGCGGCGGCGGACAGCGCGTAGTGTGCGATGCGGTTGACGACCCGGGGCAGGCCGCGGGCGCCCTGGAACAGCGCTTCGGCGGCGGGGGGTTCGAACAGGGGCACCTCGCAGCCGGCCAGGCGCAGGCGGTGGGCGAGGTAGTGTTGCAGTTCGTCGCGTTCCAGTCCGCGCAGGTGGTGCTGGACGATGAGCCGCTGGGCGAGCGATTCGTGCACGGCCATGCTCAGTCGCCGTCTGAGTTGGGTCAGGCCCACCAGCACCAGGCACAGCCGGGATTCGGAGTCCATGGCGAAGTTGGTCAGCAGCCGCAGGTCCTCGAGCACCTCGTTTCTGAGGTGGTGGGCCTCGTCGATGATGAGCACGGGCTGGCGCCGGGCCTCGCACGCCAGACGGGTGATCTCGGTCTGGATGGCGCGGTAGGCGGTGGCCCGGTAGTGTTCGGAGGGCAGGCCCAGTTCGGCGCTGACGCACTTGTACATGTCCATCACATTGCCGGTGGTCAAGGACACGTAGCAGACCCGGTACAGTTCCGGGTGCAGCGCGTCGGTGAGGCGGCGGCACACGGTGGTCTTGCCGCTGCCGGATTCCCCGGTCAGAAGGCCGATGCCGCGCAGTTCGATCAGGTGCGTCAGGCGCGCCTCGGCTTCGCGGCGGGAGGCCGATTCGAACAGCTCGTCGGTCTGCGCGGGGGTTTCGAAGGGCAGCCGGGTGAGGGCGAAGTGGCGTTGGTACATTATTTTTTCTCCTTCAGCCGGTGCATGGCCAGGGGCGAGGGCGGGGGTTCATCGGCGGGCTCGCGCGCGTGCCCGCCCCCGGGGGCGCCGCCGCGCTTGATCGCGGTGTTGGCGTAGGCGTCCAGGAGCGTGGCCCGTCCGGCTTCGGTGTCGTTGTGGAGCACCTTCAGCGGCCGTGTGGGCGGTGCGTCGGGATCGTATCGCAGGGTGACGGTCAGCCCCACGAGCAGCGCGTCGACCTCGTACACGCGCCCGTGAAGCGAGACGGTGCGGTCCTTCATGACGCGCCGGCGGGCCTCGAACAGGAACAGGTCGTCAAGATCCAGCCCGGGCTCGGGGTAGCGCACCCGATCGGCGCTCAGCGCCCACTGCTCCAGCGGCGAGCGGCCCTTCAGCCCGCGATGCGGGCGTTGGTGGTAGTTCCCTTCCACCCAGGCCCAAAGGGCCCGGTTCAGCGGCTCGAGCCCCGCGGCGGTCTCGGGCGGCAGGTTGCCCAGCCAGCCGCGCACGGTGCGGAAGAAGCGCTCGATCTTGCCGCGTCCGGCGGGCTGGTAGGGGCGTCCGTGGATCAGCGCGATGCCGAGTTTGGCGCACACCAGCGCCAGTTGCCGGGAGCGGAAAGCGCTCCCGTTGTCGACGAACTGTGCCCGGTTCGGTTATGTGCCGAGTCGCTGGCAAGTGCATGAAATACGTGGCGGCGCCCGTATTGCTGGACACATAATCTTCAAAGCGACTTCAGCCACTTCAGCAGCGTCGGATCATCCCGCCAAATTGCGCCTTTGCGGCGTGCCCCGTCGGAATGTAACGGTGGCGAGCACGCTTCGAGCGCCTTCTCCTTCATGGCGATGGTGATCTCTGCGTAGCGATTGGTGGTCTCCACGCTGACATGTCCCAGCCAGTCCCGTATGACATTGGGTTCCACGCCGGACTCCAGAAGATGGACTGCCGTGCTGTGGCGGATCACATGGGGAGATATCGCTCGCTTGGTTGCGCGAGGTCCGGCCTGAACGAGTTGCGCGGTGTGGCGACGCACGATCTTGTAGATGCCGAAGCGGGTCAGCGCCTGTCCGCGCTGGGACACGAAGACCGGCCGATCTTCGTCCGACGCGGCGAAGGACCCGAGCAGCTCACTCAGCAGCGAGACCGTCCGCTTCCATAATGGGCACACCCGCCACTTGTCTCCCTTGCCGTGCAGATGCACCCGATGCCGGTCCAGCTCCAGATTGGCCAGACGCAGATCGGCGACCTCCTGCACACGGGCGCCCGTGTTGTACAGGAAGAGCAACAGTGTCCGGTCCCTGAGCGCCAACGCACCGGCTGGGTTCATCGTGGCGAACATCGCCTCGATCTGATCCAGTTCCAGATAGTGCGTTCGGGCGGGCGCCGCCCGTTTCGCCGGAATGCCGGCCACCCGTTCGGCTTCTTGCCACGATTGCGGCACCCGCCGGGCGAGGTAATCGAAGAAACTCCTCAGACCGACCAGGCGCTGGTTGCGCGAGCGGACATGGTTGCCGCGCTGCGTTTCCAGTGCATCGAGGAACCGCCCGACGCGTTCGGCCGTCAGGTCCGGAACCTGCAACCGGGTCAGTCGGCAGCGCCGGTCTTCGGCCACGAAGGACAGAAACAGCACGATGGCATCGCGGTAGCTGCCGATCGTGGCCGGGCGCAACCCCTTTTGCGACTTCAGGTGATCTTCGAAGTAGCTTTGCAGCAGCGCTCCCAGTGTCGGCGTTCTCATGGCCGCACCCCCTTCAGGCTCGGCGCCGCGAACCGCTCGAACCGCCCATTGGCCTGCTCCAGAAGTTCCGCGGTGACGGTCAGATAGACGGCGGTCGAGACTGGGCTGACGTGGCCGAGAAAGGTGGACAGGTGCAGCAGGCGAGCCGCCGGATTGACGCCTTCCCGATACCAGCCCAGCAAGGTGGACACGGCGAAGGAGTGACGCAGGCAGTGCAATCGCGGCGGGGAGACGCCGGCGGGCACCGTCAGATCCAGCTCCGGCACGATGCGCTGAAACACTTGACTGACCGACTGCGGGCAAATGGGCGCCGTCGCGTCTTCGGTCAGCGTGAACAGCGGATCCGAGGGCGAGGGCCTCGCATGCGGCCAGCGGACACGAAGGTAATCCTCCAGCGCATCCCCCATTCGCGGCCCGAACGGCACCAGGCGGCTCTTGAGGAACTTGGTCCGCCGGATGTGCAGGCAACGACGCTCCGGGTCCAGGTCCTGGTGACACAGCCGCGAGACCTCGCCCACTCGCAAGCCCAGCCCGTACATCAGCGCGAAGATCATGCGGTAGGTGGGCCCCCTGTGCCACCCCCGGGGGCGATAGTCCCGGAGGTTGGCCGCGCACCCGAGAAGCCGCTTGACCTGCGCCGGTTGAAACAGGAACGGCGTGCGCCGCTGAGTCGATCGGCGCGGGCGGGCCTGCAGCGGCGATGCCGCCAGAACGTCCTGCGCGACCAGCCAGCGAAACAGCCGTCGCAACACGCTGAGCAGATGGTTGTAGCTGCGTGCCCGGGTGCGGGGCCGCGACGCCAGGAAACTCTCCAGCAACATCGGCGTGATATCCGAGAGGCTCCCGGCGCCGTGCTCGAACAGGAACCGGTCCAGCAGCTTCAGGGCGCTTTCCTCGTTGTCGAATCGCTTGCCCAGCGCCCGGTGATGCGACAGGAATCGGCCGATCTCCCCGCCCAGAACGCTCCGAAAGGCGTATGGTGTCGTCATAGCACCGCCTCCCCGTCCCCGAGCGCCACGTCCCGAAGCGCTTCCAGATCGATCTTTGAGTAGACCTCTGTGGACTTCGGGTCACCATGCCCGATGTAGTCGCCTATGGTTTTGAGAGGGAACCGCGCGTCCACGAGCCGTTGCACACAGGCATGGCGCAGGGTGTGCGAGCCGGGACGGGCAACCGATATCCCGGCATTGCGCAGGTGCCGGCCCGAGCGCGCCGAGACCACGGCAAAGCCGATCGGCCTGAACGGCGGCCTCAAGCACAGGAACAGGGCGCGCTCCGCGCTCTCGGGCCGAGCGTGGCGAAGATAATCCACGATCGCTTCCCCGACCGCGGAGGACAGCGGAAAGGCCGTGTTGTGTCCCGCCTTGCGGTCCGGAACCATCAACCGGCCGCGTTGCCAATCGATGGAGTCCAGCGTCAATGCGGCGACTTCCCTGGCTCGCAACCCGTAGGTCACCAGCAACAGCAGGATCGCGTAGTCGCGCTTGCCCGACGCGCTGCGCCGCTCGACGGTCTCCAGCAGGCGTTTGACTTCGTCCCAGGAAATCGATCTCGGCACGCGCGATAACCGGTAATGGCGAGGGCTGTCGACGCTGGTGCTCAGGTCGCGGGCGATCAATCCTTCCCGATAAAGGTAGCGCAGAAAGACACGGACATGGGCGCATGCCGCACCCACCGCCGCCTTGCAAAGACAGCGGCCGGTCTCGATGGTAAACGCGCTGAGCACTGTCGGACACAGCGCCGCGATGTCGTCCAGTCCGATCCGTTGAAGGAATCGCTCCAGGCGCCGGAGATTGCACCGGTAAAGCGCGAGCGAAGTGGGCTGCAATCCGCGTTCCCGGCGAAGGAAATCGAAAAACCCGGGAGCCGTGTCCGCGAAGGGTATTGTCGGCGGTGCCGCCCGAGGTCTCTCGTAGTCCGGCAGCAGCAGGGCGAGCATCTGCTGCACCGGAACCCGCGCCACGTTGGCGATGTGGCGTTTGGCCTCCTTGGTGCGGCCCTTGCGGCGACGGGTCCGGACCCAATCTTCGACGAACCCATCAACCAGCCCCGGCAGCTCTTCGAAGTTGTCGACTCCGGCGTCGTGAGCGAATCCGGCAAAACGCGTGAGCACCGGCACACGGCGACGAACGGAGCTGGGCGCAAACCCTTGCTCGGTCATCCATACGACATACTTCTCGATCGGTTCGCCCAACCAGCAGTTGCGGACCCGGTCCAGCGTCTCGGGCTTGAGGAAGTATTTTTCCAACATCACAATCTCTCCTGTTCATGAAACGAGGGGAGATTGTCGACCGAAAGTTATGTGCCCTTGCCGATCGAACCGACTTTGACAATCAATGGGCTGCCAGCGACTCGGCACATAACCGAACCGGGCACAGTTCGTCGAAAATGTGGCGCGCCACATTTTCGGCGTACAGGCGCAATGGCAACCCGCGCCGTACGAGCCCCTGCTTGAGCACCGGCAGGAACGCCGCGGCCGCCTCGGAGAAGGTGAACGCCGCGTAGGGCACCACGCGGGTGGCGTCATCCAGCAACCCGATCAGGTAGGTCTTTCGCCGCTGGCGCCCGAGCCGGACTTTCGGCCCGTGCATGACGTCGGCCATCCACAACTCGGCGGCCTCCCGATAGGCAAAGCGGCGCCGGTCCCGCCCGGCGGCGGACCCGGGCGCCGGCTCAAGCGCCCCGGCGCGCTCCAGCAACCGGTGCACGGTGGCCGGGGCCAGAGGGTGCTCGATGCCTTCCTTGCGCGCCGCCTCGATGACTTGGCGCACGGAGCGCCCGGGCCGCTCCTGCTTCAGCTCCACCAACCGCTGCACGACCGGTTCGGGCAGGCGCCGGGCGCGGCCCCGGTCGGCGCGCCGCTTCGGATACAGCGCCTCGAAGCCCCCGGCGCGGTAGCAGGTCAGCCACCCGCGTATCGTGTTCGCGGCGATGCGGTCGCGGTCGGTGCCGGGGATCGCGTAGGTGAGCGCGGCCTTGGCCTTCAACCGCGCGCCGATGCCGCGGTGTCCGTGCGGCAGATGCACCAGGTCGGCGATCACGCCGTAGCGGAACAGCGCGATTTGCCGCTGAAGGTCCTTGTCGAGCTGGCTCATGGGTAAGTTCCGGTCCGTGAGGGGGCGCTCGCCCCGATGGTGGCCACGTTACCCGGCCACCGCCGGGGGGTCAGGCCCCATCCGTTGTTGGAAGCGCCCGCGGCGGGGCCGCCGCCCCAGCCCGTGGGGCAAAAAGCCCAGCGGCGCCGGCACCGCGGACAGCTGCTTGCCCAGTTCCGCACGCAGCACCGCCAGCGCGGTGGCACTGCGCAGCCGCACCCGCACCGCCCCCATCTCGGGCGGGCAACCGGCCAGCAGATCCGGGCGCATCCCGCGCACCACGCGCAGGGCGTTGCGCACCCGCTCGACGCGGCGTCCAACCCAGCGCGCCGCCCCCTCAAGACCCACCGGGCCGGGGCGCAGCACCGCGGCCGCGGCCGCCAGCGAGGAAGCCCGCTCGGCTTCGTTCACCACCTCCTCCAGCGTGCGCAGCGTGCCCGGCAACCGGGCAGCCAGGCAGTCGGGCAGCAGGCTGAACGTCGTGTGGCTCTCGCGGCAATACCAGCGCGCCACCCGGCACCCCGGCGGCGTCTTGCGCCCGTAGGTCCCGTGACCGGCCAGGGAACAGCCTCCAGCCGGGTGATTGGGGCACACCGTCAACCTTGCATATTCCCAGGCGCGGGCGTTAACGTATTCCTCGCCGGTGAGGCCGATTGGATACAGAAGTTGCACCGGCCGTGGCCCGGCGATGTGGTGATCGCGCGGGCCAACCTCTCCTTCTTTCCGAACGGCCAACCAGCGTACGGGCGCACACGCCCGGGCGCCAACCTCATGTCCCCGGACCGTCCTGTGGATTTATGGACGAGCCCTTCGGGCCGGCCCGCGCCCTGCGGGCCGTGGGGACAGCCCCCGGACAACGCTCACGCGTTGCCCACCGCCTGACCCCACTCGCGAGCCTCTCGCCCACGAACTCCACAGGACCCACCAACGATTGCCATGCAAGAAGAGATAGCGCTCGCCCAGCGCCGACAGCCAATCCGTCCGGTTTATTCCGGCATCCCCGGAAAATCGGCTACGAAAGAATGTGAGAAAAATCCCGGTCGTGCCGATCTAATAATGTGAGAGACAACAAGTGGCTCGCCAAACAGGCTGTGACCTCGGCGGTGAAGGTGGATCCCGTGGCAAAAAAGATCGAGGAAGCCCTAGCCGGCCTTGAGAACGACCGGCCTCTAAATCTGGGTGTTTACGGCTATACGATTCGCCGCGCCCGGGGCAAGGGGACGACAGGATTCGTCGCGACGAAGAACCCGAAACCGTGAGCGGATTTTCTGGTGCTGAGCCGAGAATCTGGGAAACGAAGGAGCAGAAGAGGGCGGGACCGCGGCCGCGCGACTGGCGCACGAAGTGGTGGACCTGTTCAGAAAGCCCTTGCGAAGCGTTCAGCTGCAGGCCTCCATGAAGCTGAGGAAGCAGAACCTGTTGGGAGAATCGAAGCGTCTGAGAAAGCGTCGGAGGACATCAGAAGCGTCCAGGACGAGAGGCTTAAGCTGGACAATGGAGTGAGCGAACGTCCAAAGGCGGATGCCAGCAAGCTGCTTGCTTCACCTAGCGCACGATGTTCAGACCGGTCGAGCGTGGCTTCATCAGGGTCGACCGTGGGTGCCTGAAATGGCACTGGAAGGAAAAATTCAGACTTCAAGGGTAAGCGTTCCGTCCCCGGGGGATAGGTGCGCATAGTACCGGATTTTTCGTGATCGAAATTGGCCGGCTGATTCGAGTCGCGCCTGCCCTGCACGGGCGAAAAAAACCACCGTGGGGTCTGGTAACACGATCGGTATTCCGCTATGGTTGCGTGCATGGCCGTGCGCGCGGAGGATGTTGGCAGCGGAGTGACGCCGATCGGGCGGGTGGAGCAGCCCCCTTCGGATCCGGAGACCACGCAGGCGGAAGATGTCGAGACGTGGCGCCTGCGCCATGAAAGGGAAGAGGCGCGCGCGGAGGCCGCCGAGGCACTGGCCGAGAAGTGGCGGTGGGCGGAGGTTGCCGCACGATCCGAACTCGGTTCCCTGAAGTCGCACTTCCAAGCCAATCGGGAGAAGTTGGCCGAGGCGCGCAAGGAACTCAAGGCGATCCGTCAGGCGTCGAAGAACGTGCTTCACCTTCAGTCGGAGGTGCTGAGGCTGACGGAACTGCTGGCTGCGGCGCGAGTGGACGCGAGCCAGCGCAGTCCGGGGGTGTCGTTGCGCATGGAGCTTGCCGAGGCGCGCGAGGACAACGCCTGGCTGCGTGAGCGGTTGAGCGCATCGGTGGACGGGAAGGGTGTGGAGGACACCGGCACGGCGTCCGCCGGCGGACGCGGGCGTACGCACCGCAAACCGGCTCGCGACGCGATGGCCGGGCGAGTGCGGAACCAACAGAGGCTGATCGAATCGCTGCGCAAGGAGCGCGGCGGATTGCGCAAGCAGGTGACGGGGCTGAATCGCGAACGGGTTCGGGAGCAACAGCGCCGGGACCGGCAGACCGAGCGGCTGGAGTCGTTCAAGGCGACGATCCAGACGCTGCGCCGGGAGAACATCGAGCTGCGCCGCGACCTGCGCCACCGGCGCGATCGGTCCGAAAAGCTGGCGCGGATGTACGATGAGGTCAAGTGGTCGCGCTGGGACCTGGAAGGGTCCGAAGCCCGCAGGGAGAAGCTGAAGGAACGCGTCGTGAAGCTTCGCGCCAGCGGGGCGACGCTGTCGAAGTTGCCGTCGGACGAGGCGGCGGAGTTGCGCAAGGCGCTGCGGCGCTCGCGCCGACACAAGACGGCCATCCGTTCCCTGAACAAGGAGAACGCGCGGCTACGCCGGGCGTTGCGGGTGTCGAAGAAGCGCGGGGATGCTCTTCAGGGACGGGTCGGGCGGCTTCGTGCGAACGGGCGGCGGCTGTCGGACCGCCTGTCCGGCGAATCCGGTGAGTTGCGCAAGGCGCTGCGGCGCTCGCGCCGGCACAAGGCCGCGATCCGCTCGCTGTCCAGGGACAACGCCCGGCTGCGCAAGGCGGTAGGCAAGGGGCGGAAGCGGCAAGGGGCATTGGAGACCGAACTGGCCGAGGTTCGCGCCAGCCGCGCGGTGCTGTCCAGGCGGATGTGCGGACGCAAGAGCGAGCGGCAGGACAAGGCGCGCTCGAAGCGCCGGCGCGGCCAGCAACCCGGCGCGCCCGGGCATGGGCGGACCCCGAGGCCGGCGCTTGAGGAACGGACCGAGACCCGCGAACCGCCACGGGAGGCGCGCGTGTGCGGCGTGTGCGGCACGGGGTATGTGGCCAATGGGCAGCGTCGCACGACGATCGTGGAGATCGACGTGAAGGCGCATACACGGCGCATCGTGCGTCCCCGCCGGCGTCGCCGGTGCGACTGTGCCGATGCGCCGGGGGAAGTCATCGCGCCCGCGCCGGACCGGCTGTTCCCCGGTACGCCGTACGGAACCACGGTGTGGGCGCGCGTGTTGTTCGAGCGCCATGTGTGCCACCGGCCGCTGAACGGCGTGGCCGACTGGCTGACCCGGCAGGGCCTGGCGCTCTCTGCCGGCACGCTGGGCAACAGCGTCACGCGCTTTGTGCCGTTGTTCGAGCCGCTGGGACAGGCGATCCTGGAGCACCGGCACGCCGCGTCCGTGCGTCACGGCGACGAGACCGGCTGGCGCATCCAGGCGCTGCGCCAGAGCGGCCGTTCCGGGCGTGCCTGGTTGTGGGTCTCGGTTACCGCGGAGGCGGTGTGCTTCCATATCGGTCCATCGCGCAGCGCCGAGGCTGCGCTGGCGGTGTTTGGCGGCGCTCTCGCCGGGCAGGTGCTGGTGGTCGACCGGTACTCGACCTACAAGAAGCTGGCGCGGGTGCTCGAGGGGCGGGTGACCCTGGCGTGGTGCTGGAGTCATCAACGCCGCGACTTTATCGACTGTGCCGCCGGGCAGCCGAAACTGAGCCGGTGGTGCGAGGGCTGGCCCGGGCGCGTCGCGGCCATTTACCGGCTCAACAGGACGCGCCTGTCGCATTGCCGGGCCGACACCGGGGAACGCGACGAGGGGTTCGCCGCGGTGCAGCGTGAACTGGAATCGGAACTCAAGGCCCTGTTCGCCACCGCCGAGCGGGAACTGAAGGGGCTGGACGAGGCGGCGCGGCAGGCCGCGCCCCTGCGTTCGCTGCTCAACCATCGCGAGGGGCCGGGCGTGTTCGTCGGCAACCCGCTGGTCCCCATGGACAACAACCTCGCCGAGCGCACGCTGCGCGGCGCCGTCATCGGGCGAAGGCTCTCGTTCGGCTCCGACAGCGAAGCCGGCGCGCGTCTCACCGCGCTGATGTACTCGGTGGTGGAAACGCTGACGCTCAATCGCATCGACGTGCGGATGTGGCTGACCGAGTGGCTCAGTGCCTGCGCGGCCAACGGCGGGCGGGCGCCGCCGGACCTGTCGCGGTGGTTGCCCTGGTCGATGAGCCGCAAACGCCGACGCACCCTGACGGACAACGCGTGAGCGTCGATATCGAATGCCGCTACTACGGGCGCGACTTCACGACCGGGGAGATGGCGCTGCTGCGCGCGCTCATCGACGGGCCGCCGGCATTGAACCGCTTCGCGCTGTCGAAGGAGTTCTGCCGGCGCATCGGCTGGACCAAGCCCGACGGCGGACTCAAGGACATGATGGCGCGCGTGACCATGCTGGCCATGCACAAGGACGGGCGGATCGCGCTGCCGCCGCCGAGGTGGGGACGCAACCCGCCGGCGCCCATGACCTTCGGACCCGACACGGACCCGCCGCTGGAACCGCCGCCCCGCGCCCTCGACGGGGTGCGCCCCATCCGGCTGCGCACCGTGCTCGGCGGCACGCCCCAAAGCAGGCAATGGAACCAGTTCGTCGCCCGCCACCACTACCTCGGCTACAAGACCCTGGTGGGCGCGCAGATGCGTTACACCGCGCACGACCGCCACGGCCGGCTGCTGGCCCTGCTCGGGTTCTCCACCGCGGCCAGGAAGCTGGCCCCGCGGGACCGGTTCATCGGCTGGACGCCGGCGCTTCGGGAGAAGAACCTGCCGAAAGTCATCGACAACGCCCGCTTCCTCATCCTGCCCTGGATCGAAATACCCAACCTCGCCTCCCACGTCCTGTCCGTGGTCTGCCGGCAACTGATCCACGACTGGACTTCGCGCTACAACACCACGCCCGTGCTGATCGAAACGTTCGTGGAAACACCCCGCTTCATCGGCACCGCCTACCAGGCCTCCGGATGGACCCATGTGGGAACCACCAAGGGACGTGGACGTTACGACCGGCACAAGAAGTACGACAAGCCGAAGAAGGCCATCTGGTTGCGGCCCCTGCGAAAGGACTGGAAACGATCCTTGAACCGCTGATCCGTTGGAACGGGTCGACTACACAACCCTGGCCGTGCACACCCCTGGAAAGCGAGAACCGCCCTCCGGCATCCTGTCATCCCCCGGGGACGGAACGGTTACTTTGCATTGTACGAAATCAAACGAATGCAGACCCGATGCCTGATTGCGAGTTTCCGCCAATTTCGCATTCCGCTGGGATTGCGCGATACTCGCAAGCCCAGTCCGCCTATCGACTAATGCATGAGCCACGCATCCGCAACTGTCACGATTTACAAGTTTTCGCACCCCGGTCAGCGGGACGAAAACCAGGATCGGGTCATCGTGCTCGACTCTTCCGACGGCGATGCGCACCTGATGGCGGTCGCCGACGGACTTGGAGGCCACAGCGGCGGCTCGCTGGCGGCTCGAACGGTCGTCGATTCGGCGGAGAAATGCTGGACCGGCCGTGGCGTTGACGAGGATGCGGGCGTCTTTCTCAAAAGGCTCGTGCACGAGTCCCACGCTGCCGTGCGCCGTGCCGGCCGCGAGCGGAATATGGACCCCCACTCTACCGTGGCCACGCTGATGTTGGAGGACGGCAAGGCGACATCCGTTCACTCCGGAGACAGCCGCGTGATGCAATTCTCGAACACGGAGCTTGTCAAACGAACGCTGGACCATTCCATGGCCCAATTGCACGCGCTCCGCGGCGAAATTTCGGAAGAGGAAATCGCCACGCACCCCGATCAAACCCGGTTGTTTTCCAGTGTCGGCGGACCCGGTACACCGGAGGCCGAAATACACCAGTGGGACCTCTCGAAAGGGCGGCGTTTCGTTGTTTGCAGCGATGGTTTTTGGGAGATATTCCCGCCCGAAGAAATGCTCGAATTGTTCGCGGCCAGCGATCCCTCCTCGGAGTTGGAGCAGCGCGTCGAATGCAAGCTCAAGGGCCTGGAGCATCACGACAACACGAGCGCGATTCTGGTTGAGGTGCCGATACCCGCCCCGGATGGTGCTGAACCCGCCTGCGATGCGCCGGTTGGCACCGGAGACGAAGATTGAATCGCCGAAACGCCGGTTTGCTCACGTTCGCAGTCGTGCTGGTTGCGGCGACCACCCCGCGCGCCCAGGACGGCGAAATCGGCGATGCGCGCACCCGCATCGACTTCGAAGCAGATCTCCCCTCACTCGCCGACGTGGACGCGGTGAGAAACTGGGTCGATTCCGAACTACGCCAACAACTGGGTCTTGGCGAAGCCGATCAGCTCCTGGTCGATGAACAATCCGACACGGTGGGCGATTACACGGTCTTTCGCCTCTCGCAAACCGCCCACGACCTGCCGGTCGTCTACCGCGAATCCCGGTTGCTTCTAAACAGCGAGAACGAGCCGGTTCATCTTCTCGGTCACCACTCGTCCTTTCCCGACATTCCATCCGACCAGCCGCAGCTTTCGAGTCAGGACGCCTTTGCTGTGGCCGGCGGCTCAGCATCCGCGCTGAGTTCGTCGCGCCTGGTCTATTGGCCGTCGGCAGACGGTCTGCGGCTGGCGTACGAACTCGAGGGCCGATTCACCGGCCCGGAATTGCCGACGGCAATCGACGAGCGCGTGTACGTGGACGCCATCAACGGCGAGGTGCTTCAACGACTGCCCCTCATCCACGAAGCCGTCGACCGAAGAGTGTACGACTTCTCCCAAGCCTGCCGCGACATCGGAATCAGGACGCAAATGAATGCGTCGACCGCTCTGGCAGTGCTTCGCGAATCGCCCCTGGTCCGCTCCGAATCGCAATCGGGAAACCACCGCAATGCTGAACGCCTCTTCGAGCTTCTCGGCGACTATCACACATTTCTCGCCGTCATTCTTGGCATCGACAGTATCGACGGGGAAGGCAAGCCGCTTGTCGGCTATATCGGCGCCCGGTTCCTTCCGCAAACGGGCTACTTGCCCCAGTGCATAGGCGACGCGTTCCAGGCCGTATGGCACCCCGGCGACTACGCCGTACTCCCCGACGAGGCGCTGGACTTCCCGGAACTGATCGGTCACGAATTCACTCATGGCCTGATCAGCCACGGCAGCGGTCTCGTCTATCTGCATCGGCCGGGCGCCCTGAACGAATCCATATCCGACGTTGTCGGGGCCACATTCAGCGGTTGGAGGGAAAATCTCGCTCCGCTTACTCCCGATGCCGACATCGCGATGAGTCCCCGTCACTGGCAACTGCATGATCCCCTGGGAGTAGTCCGCGACATGCAGGATCCCCAGAGTGTCCGGTTGCCTGACGGAACGACATTGCCGGACCACTACGACGACTACCGCTACCTGCCCGAAGATGTCGATTCCGGCGGCGTGCACGTCAATTCCTCGATCCTGAATCTGGGATTCCATCTTCTGGCGGAAGGCGGGCAGCATCCGCGGAGGCGGGGCGGCCCGACGGTGGAGGCCATCGGTGCGATGCGCGCAGTTCGAATATTCGCGGCGGCTGCGGCGTGGATACTTCAACCCTCCTCCGATTTTGAGGATGCGCGGTATGCGTTTGCCTATGCCGCAGAAGCGTTTCACGGCCCTGCCTCAACGGAGTGGGTTGCCGTTCATACGGCGATGGACGCGGTCGGTATTCCGGGGTATTGGGAGCCGCAGCCGGAGCCGAAGTTGCCGGAACCGGAGACGACTGCGCCTGAGCATACTGGAACTACGGTTGAATCGGAAGTTGCGACACCGGCAGAAACAGTACCGTCACCTGAACCGCCGCCGGAGATAGAGCCTCCACCAACGCAACTACCGCCGGCATCGCCACCACAACCGCTTCGCGACGACGAAATGCCATCAACTCAAACGGTCATCCTGGTTCTTTTGGCGGTTGCCGCGATTATCACGGCCGTCGTCGTAGCCTATACATCGCGGCCCGGAAAGCGAGTGCCGAATCGCGCCCGCTCCGTCCTGGGTGCGCAGCCGCACGAACACAACGCAAAACCATCGTCGCCATCAACGCCGCTCGTGGGGAGTTTGCACCCGCTTGATGAATCGAACGCCATCCCGCTTGCCCAAGCCCAACTCGCATCCACAGAAGGATTGGTGATCGGAAGAGCCAAGAGCATCTGCCATGTGGAATTGCGAGACCCAGCCGTGTCTCGACGCCATGTTCGCCTGCGAATAATTGAAGGGGCGGTTTTCGTTGAAGACCTGAACTCGCTTCGCGGCACATCGATAGCCGGGAAGATTCTCAAACCATTCCATCCGGAACGACTCGCTGCACGCCAGACGCTCGGCATCGCGGAACTCCAATTTCAATTCCAGGTCAGCCAATGATCGGACATTGAGACCCAAAGAATCACTTGAACGACGAACACGAAACGCGCAACGCGCTACCGGCCAGAACCGAACTTCGGGAATATTCCATCGAATCCGTTTTGGGCGCCGGTGGCTTTGGCATCGTCTACAAGGCCCGGCACCGGGAAACCGGCGGCACGGTCGCGATCAAGGAGTATTTTCCCAGGGAGTTTGCAGCGCGCGACGGGCTCGCGGTCGTTTCGCTGGACTCCGCATCGAACGATGCGTTTACATCGGGGTTGGATCGTTTCGTACACGAGGCACGACAACTCGAGAAATTCCAGGCCCTTCCGGGCGTAGTGTCGGTCCGAACCTTCTTTCGGGCCAACGGCACCGCTTACCTCGTTATGAACTACGAAGACGGCCTGCCGCTGTCAGAGTTTCTTGCGCGAAGGGAAGCCGAGGGACATCCATTCACGGAAGCGGATCTGATGGCCGTGATGCGTCCTCTGCTTACCGCTCTTGAGATCGTCCACAGTGAGCAGGTACTTCACCGCGATATCAAGCCAAAGAACATCATCATTCGCCGCGAAGACAGTGTAGCGGGTCGCCCGGCGGAACCCGTGCTGATTGACTTTGGTGCGGCAAAGCAAAACTATCTCGCGCGTCACAGTCGTTCGCAGGCCCCGTACACGCCTGGGTACGCGGCGTATGAGCAAGTTTCGTCAATGGGCGAGATCGGTCCCTGGACCGACCTGTACTCGCTGGGTGCGCTGATGTGGCGAATGGTGGCGGGCGGGTGTCCCGGAGACTCCAGACTGCTTGCATCAGATAGAGGTGGACCGGATAGGAGCCCGACTCCCTGGGCGGCAGAGATGCGCAGCTACCCGCTACTCCGGGGGCGGCCAGACCCGATGGTACGGGCGGCGGAGTTGGGGGCGGGCCGATTTCCTCCGCACATTCTGAAAGCCATCGACCTCTGTCTCGCCCTATATCCAGAGGATAGAGTGCAAAGTTGCGCCAAGCTGATGGAGTTGCTGGAACCGCGGACGGAGCTTGTCTCAAGCTCCTCGGACGAATCGGCCAAATCTGTATCGGTCAAGGCGCCTCTACGAGTAGGCGAGCGGTTCAGAGATGGCCCCGATTGGCCGGAGATGGTTGTGATTCCTGCGGGTACGTACAGGATGGGATCACCGCACCAGATATGGGTTCCTTCCGGGCGGACGGGACTTTCGGAAACTGCCCGGCATTTTTTGATGTCCGCGAGTTCGCAACCCCAGTCTGCGGAGCATGTGCTGGCGAACGTGCGTGAAAGGCTTCTTGGATGGATCATGCACCATGAGGATCTTCCCGGATACCCTTTTCGATACGTCGTGGATAACTCGGAATGGCTTGATTTCGAAACGAAAAACGAACTGCAGACTGGCAACTTGGACTGGATAGCGGAAGGCGTTCTAAACGCGGGTGTCGGACACTTGGCACGAGAAGCTCTGGAGGCAGGTTACGAACTCAACCCCAGCTTCTGGATGTCCACACTGCACTCGCTTTCTGAGTTCGATACAGAGTATTTTCGCAGATTTGAAATGGCATTCGCCGACCCGCATAACGTCCTTTTTTGGGCGAGCAAGAAAGAATGCGAAGAAACCGTTCGCGAGTTGAAATTTCCCGATGGTTTCGACGGCTTTAGTGAGGAAGAAGGCCGAGATTCGAGCGAAGGTCCAATGCATCCTGTGACAATTCAGAAACCGTTCTCGGTTGGTGTCTATCCCATTACTCGAGGCGAGTTCGCAGAATTCGTCGACACCACTGGGTTTCGGGCTGAAGGACACAGCTGGAGTCGCGAAAATGATCCCACCCTCTACACTTGGCGGTATCCCGGGTTCCATCAAACGGACTCGCATCCGGTGGTCTGCGTAAGCTGGAATGACGCACAGGAGTATACTGAGTGGTTATCGGCCAAGACAGGGGCAACTTACCGTCTGTTGAGCGAAGCAGAATGGGAATATGTAGCGCGGGCCGGAACATGTACCCCGTTTCATTTCGGAAGGACGATTGCTACGCATGAAGCAAACTATAACGGTGCCTTTTGCTACGGTTCGGGCGTGAAGGGCCTTAATCGGGAGCGAACGACACCGGTGTGGACATTTCCCGCAAACGCGTTCGGCTTGCACGATGTACATGGGAACGTGAGTGAATGGACGCAGGATTGTCGTGGCAGTTACTGGGGCGTACCAGATGATGGCAGAGCTTGGGAGCTTACTCGCGACGGTGACGGTTGGGAACCCTACATAGACACTCGACGCAGAATCGACATACCAGAAATGCGCGTAATTCGTGGCGGTTGCTGGGCTTCCAACCCATCGGATTTGCGCTCTGCCAGCCGTGGCTGCGCTACTGTTGACGAAACCGATAATGGTATTGGTTTTCGAGTCGCCAGGGAGTTATCTTCATGAATCGGTCGCTAGCTTCGTCGGGCGATGCTGGCGGCAGACATCAGAACTACTGGCGGTTTACGAAATCCGATCCCGACCGGCTACAGTCGTAGGAATACCGATAGCGGACAACGCACTTTACGATCACGGTCAAGGAGTTGCCGTATATTGTAACCGCGGAGGAAGAACTGCCGCTCAATGATCCAGCAAACGTGCCCGAGCATGAAGCGTCTGTCCACGGTAGCCAATTCCGAACATATCTGAAAAGGAGACTTCAATGTTGGGTTCAATTGCCGGGCTGATAGCGGGCATTGCGGTGCTTGGTGGATGGTGGTCCCTTTTGGGGTTTTGCCTAGTCGTTTCAATTGCACTCGGATCGTGGAGAGTACATGGAGCCTACCGCCGACTCGGGAGCGCTGAGAATCATGTAAGAAAGCCTAGCGACGCCCTGAATCTCGCGTTGATAAGCGATGCTCCAAACCCAGAGGAAACAGCGGTAAACATCATCGAAAGTGGCAAACTACCGGAACCCACATTCAGAATGTACTGGCGTGCTTGCGCATGGGAGTTTATGACGATAGCGGCCTTTGCTACTGTCGCAAGACTCGCCAAGATATATATATTTTCACCCTGATTGCATTAGGAATAGAAGTTGTCCCAAATGTTCGGACAGGATTTTAATGTGAAATTTGCGGATGAACTGTATTCCAGCGCTTGGACGGTTTTACAAGAAAGGATCGCGATCATTCACTAGCCATAGTGCCCAAAGGAGAAACGCGAGGACAACATAGAAGTAAGGAAGTCCAAATCTGCGAAAAACTTCCTCTATCCAGACATAGTTAGAAAATGGTGAAGTCGCTAGGACCATTGGAAGGCCGACTAACGTAGAAAGCGCGCAAGCCGTAATTCTGGCTTCCAGTTCAAACCAAGCGAATCGTAGAGCAGCGATCGACAAACCACAACTTAATGCCATAAAGAACATCCAGTTCTCAATGGTTGAACTTCCCGAATAATCCGCTAATACGTAGGCCCACATGGCAACAACTGAACCAGCCAAAGCCACGAAACCAAGCGATAGCCCCCCGTCGGAATAAGACATTAGCTTGAGTATCTTGGACAAAGTGATTTTCGGGATCCTCAATACTGCATTGAATAAACCCTTGGTCAAGCCCATCCAAGGGCTTTTGGGCTTCCTTGATTGATCGTGTTGATTGGAGGAGGTGTTCGCGGGCGGTGCCGGCGTATTGAGCAAGCCAATCAACGTTGCGCAATCCTGAACGCGATCGCCAAAATAAAGCGATAGACAACTGTCAATAGTGTGAAGCAACTGTGGCGAAAATCGATCCGCACCCAACGCTGCTGCCGATTTCATCGGATTCGGTCGGCCCAAGTGCAGCGCATAGGCCCGTGACTGCGCTGGTGGAGGCGTCGGATCCCAAGCTCCAGAGCCGGAGATTTCGTCAGCGCCATCGGACTTGAGCAGGCTCTCATCATCCGCACAACCACCAGCTACAATCCGCCACATCAGCGCACCGACCGAGTAGATGTCGGTCCACGGACCAATGTCCCCCTCGGACGATTCCTGTTCGTAGGCGGCATACCCCGGCGTGTACGGCGCCTGCGAGTGGCTGTGCCGCGCCAAGTAGTTCTGCTTCGCCGCCCCGAAGTCGATCAGCACCGGCTGCGCGGGCCGTCCGGTGATGTCGTCCGGTCGGCGCACGAATATGTTTGCCGGCTTGATGTCCCGGTGCAGGACGCCGGCCCGATGAACGACCTCCAGCCCTTCCAGGAGCGGCTCGACCACGGCGCGCAAATCCGCCTCGGTGAACGGCTGCCCGGCGGCCTCCCGCCGCCGCAGGAATTCCGACAGCGGCAACCCGTCGTCGTAGTCCATTACCAGGTACGCTGTGCCATTGGCCTCGAAGTAGTTCAGACAGGAGACGATGTAGCGCTCGTTGCGGAACCGGCGCAGTTGCTCCGCCTCGTCCCGGAAGCGCCTCAATCCGTCCTCGAACGCCCCTTTGGCCTCCGTGTTGACGGGACGCACGTTGCCATTGTCGCGGTCCCGCGCCACCAGTTCGCGCGGGAAGTACTCCTTGATGGCGAACAGCCAGTCGGTGTTGAGGCGGTGCCGCGCCAGATACACAATGCTGAAGCCGCCGCTGCCCAGTTCCGAGTCGATGACGTAGTCGTGCAACACCGTGCCCTGCGGCAGGGCATTCAAGGAGGGTCGCCCATTCTGCGACCTCATCCGATTATTCCCTTACCATGCGGCGCGGCTGGTGTTATGCCGCCAATGAACGTTTCTGTCATACTTCAATTCGATCCGGGGCAAGGGAAGGTTATACCAGACAGGGAGACTTGTTGTTCTCTTGGTTAAATCAAGACTCGGAAGGGCATTCTGCCTGGCGCACCGATATGGGATGATGAGCGGTGGGGAACCCGCATTGGTCCCGAATACGGGCCAAATGTGCGAACCTTGAGAGGGGTGTCCAAGGGGTACGGTAAGCCTTCCCAAGCGGTCAGAATATCGGCAAATCTTGTGACTCTGCCTGGAAATTGCCGAGATTTGGTGTCGGCGACCGCCGGAATTCCCGTCGGACGTATAATCCGGCCATCGTCGCCGCATGGAAAACGGACAGGATGCCGTCGAGAAGCGTCTCCCAATCCCTGAACGCCCTGCCGTCCGGCACGGTGCTTCGCGACTACGTCATCGAGTCGGAGTTGGGCAGCGGCGGGTTCAGCATCGTGTACCTGGCACGCCACCACCTCAAATCTGACTGGTTGTACGCCATCAAGGAGTATCTCCCGGTCGAATTGGCCGCGAGAGCACGCGACGGCATCGGCGTGCGCCCGCTCAACACCGAGGCTCAAAGCGCCTTTGAGGACGGCCTGCGGCGTTTCAGGGACGAGGCGGAGCAACTGCGAAAGTTCAGGAATGAGCGCTACATCGTCTCGTGCCTGAACTACTTCGAGGAAAACGACACCGCATACTTGGTTATGGACTACGACGATGGATTGCCGTTGTCGGAGTTTCTTCGGCTCCGGGAAGCGGCGGGTCAGCCCTTCACGGAAGCCGACCTGCTGGCCGTGGTGGAGCCATTACTGGAAGGGCTGACGGTCGTCCATCGCGCGGGGGTTCTGCACCGGGACATCAAGCCAGGAAACATATTCGTTCGACGGCAGGACGACATCACAGGTCAGCCCGCACATCCGGCGCTGATCGACTTCGGGGCGGCGAAGCAGAACTACCTAGAGCGGCATAGTCGTTCACAGGCACCGTATACACCCGGATATGCGGCGTACGAGCAGGTCTCGTCAATGGGGGAGATAGGTCCCTGGACTGACATCTACTCGTTGGGTGCGGTGATGTGGCGGATGGTTGCGGGTGGATGCCCGGGCGATTCGAGGTTGCTAATGCCCAATGAATCGCACGGTATCCAGGCGGAAAAGTCTGTATGGCACCCTCGTCCCAAGCAGGTGGAGAAACGAGCCTACGCCCTAAATCGAGGATGGGCGGATCCAATTCCTCCCGCGGTGGATTTGGGCAAAGAAAGGTTCTCGTCTCTCGTATTGGAGGCCATTGACCGGTGTCTGGCGCTATATCCAGAGGATCGGGTGCAAGATTGCCGTGACTTGTCGGATTTGCTCAAGGGAGGACTGTCGGGACAGGAACAGTCTAGTGTCGAACCCGAGAGGGATTCGTCAATGTCAGGTGCTTTACAAGGAAATGGTCGAGGATTGGACACCCCGACAAATGCGACGGACAACGTGCAGATGCGTACTAAGCCATTTGCGCGTTGGTGGTTGGGTGTCGGCACCCTGTTCGTGATATTGACTATAGGGTTGTTGTTGATACTTGCCGAGGACAACACTCCGCGCGATACGGAACCGATTCCCCCGGAGGACCCGCCGGTCGCGGAGCTTGAAGAACGCACCGATACCCTGGTCGAATTGCCTGCCATTGAGCAGACTTTTGATGAAGCCACTGCGGCTTATGAGCGAGGCGACCTCAGAATTGCGCTTGAAGGTTTTTTGCATTTCGCCGAGCAGAGCAATGCTGCTGCCCAATTCAATTTGGGCGTAATCTACGCCGAAGGAGGCGAGGGTGTTGTCCAAGACTACGCCGAAGCGGTGCGTTGGTTCCGTCTCGCGGCCGAACAGGGCGTTGCCGATGCCCAATACAATGTGGGTGAAATATACGCACTTGGGGGCGAGGGTGTTGTCCAAGACTACGCCGAAGCGGTGCGTTGGTTCCATCTTGCGGCCGAGCAGGGTCTTGCCGATGCCTATTTTAGACTCGGATGGGCATACAAAAATGGCGAAGGTGTCCCCGAAGACGATGCCGAAGCCGTACGTTGGTATCGTCTTGCGGCCGAGGAGGGCGATGCCAATGCCCAATTCAATTTGGCCAACATATACGCCTTTGGCGGCGAGGGTGTTGCCGAAGACGATGCGGAAGCGGTGCGCTGGTTCCGTCTTGCGGCCGAACAGGGTCTTGCCGATGCTCAATATAGACTCGCATGGGCATACGCCTTTGGGGAAGGTGTCCCCGAGGATACTGTGGAGGCGGCGCGATGGTGGCGTCTTGCGGCTGAGCAGGGTCATGCAGGCGCCCAGTTCAGTTTGGGCAGTTCGTACTACCGCGGTGAAGGTGTTCCGGAAGACGCCAGTGAGGCGGTTCGCTGGTTTCGTTTTGCGGCCGAGCAGGGTAATGCCTACGCCCAGTTCAATCTCGGGGCCGCGTATGTGATCGGCGCGGGCGTGGCGGAGGATGCAATAGAAGCATACGCTTGGTTCAGTGTTGCTGAAGCTCAATCCCATGCGGGGGCAGCTACCGCAAAGGATCGAGTCGCAGAGCGAATGACCGAATTTCAGGTCACTCAGGCGCAGGAACTCTCTCGTCAGTATTGGACTCAATACGTCCTGCCATTTCGGTAACAGCCGTGGGTCTCGTCGTTACCGTGCGCGATGCAAGACTCGCTTCCGGCTGGCGGGCTGCGTGATTGTCGGGCGGAAGTCGAACTCGCTGGCCCGACGAGAGGCTTCAGTTCATATCATCCCCTCCAGGGCTTATCCCTGGCGCAATGAGCGTCCGAGCCACACGGAATCCGATGATGCTGCTCCGGCTTCCTGTGGAGTTCCTTCGGCGGTTCGCCGAGCGCAGGTTCTCTGGACTATCGAACCAGGAACCGCCGCGCAATACGCGCAGGCTGCAATCCCCGCTCCGCCATGCACTGCCGTCCGACGGTGCGCCTGGATACCCGGCGTTCCAGCAATCTTCCACCCACTCTGATACGTTGCCGTGCATGTTATGCACCCCGAATGAATTGGCAACAAATGAACCCACTGGCGCGGTGTATTCCCATAGATCGCCACATGCACTGAGGTCAATGGCTTCCCATATATAAGAGCAGTTAGCCCGGTTCGACCCAACGGCGTTGCCCCAACTGTACGTAGTCTCGGACCCTGCCCGTGCCACGTACTCCCATTCCGCCTCGCTCAACAACCGGTAACTCTGATCCGTCTGACGCGACAACCACTCCACGAATTCCCGCGCGTCGTCCCACGACACATTGATCGCAGGACTCCGGCCGCGGCCCCAACCCGCGTCATCCGGGCGATTCCCGCCGCAGCCACCTCCCGCCGCGCATGCATCCCACTGCTCGAACGTCACCTCGTATTTCGAGACCGCAAATGCCCTTGGGATCACCACTTCGTGCACCGGAAACTCGGAACCATCGCAATCCCCATCGTCGTTCAGACACCCCATCCGAAACCGTCCGGCCGGGATCACCACCATCTCCGGACCCTCGCCGCCGGAATTAAAAGGCTCCGAAAACGTCCCGCCCACAGCGGGTATCGCGATCGAAAGCCGAATCGAGGCCTGCGTCGGTTCGACGCCATGCTCAATGGACCCTTCCCACGGCTCGTAACCTGTGGTACTCACCCGCACCCTGTACGTTCCGGGTTCCAGCAGCATCGCGGGCTCATACGCCTCAGCGTACTCCACAAAACTCACCGCCGCCTCCGTCGGCGTTACCGCCACCGTGAACGGCTGCGGGTCAACCGCCAACTGGATCCGGACTCGCGATTCGCCCAACACAGTCACCGTGCGTTCAATTTCACGGTAACCAACACGGCTTACCACTATTCGATGAGAGCCTTCCGGCAACCGCACGCCCGGCCGGTAACTGATCCGCACATCCGGCAGCGTCACCGTCGCGTCCGGTGGCTCCAACTCTAGCGTCAGCGTCCCATACGGGATTGGCTCCAGTTCCGACTCCAGCATACCCACGCCGTCCTTCGGTACTTCCGCCCGCACTAGGATGGTCCGGTGCTCGTTTGCGCCCAGCGTCAACTCCAAAATCCCGGCCGGCAGGCCCTCCAGCGTCACCGGTGTGCCCTCTGCCAGACGCGCACCCTCATGCTCGATCCAGGCGGTCACCGGCCGCGCGATCACCGTTAGCCGTCCCGTCCCCCGGACCAGCGTGCGTTCGATGCGCAGCACTACGCCATCCTCGAACGTTTGGTTCTCTAGACGAAAAGGTTCGTAGGCGGGATGGCGCAATGTCACCGGATAGGTTCCGGAACGCAGATTCCCGAGCCGCAGGGGCGTTTCGCCCACCACTGTGTTCCCGACCACCACCTCGGCGCCGGGTGGGTCCGTCTGCACGACCAGTATCGCTGAGCCGCCAACCACCGATGGCGGCGCCGATTCGCCCGCTACCGAACTCGGCAGTGTGCCTGTCGAACTGTCCTCCGTAGCGTCTGGTAATGATCTTTGATCCGCAGATGTTCGCAACCAAAGGTAGCCGCCGATGAACGACAGTGACACCATGACGGCGAGCGAGGCAGCCACGGCCCCCGCACGACTGCGGCTCGAAGTCACAGGGGACGGCGCTTGTGATGTCGGCGCGGCCTCAAACTCCGCAGAAGCCCCTGCGCCCGTTCCCGCGCCGGTATCATCGAGCAACGAACGCAATTCCGCGACGCTCTGGACACGATCTTCCGGATACAAGACCAGACAACGGTCGATTGAGGCGAGCAATGTGGGCGAGAACCGGCCCGCCCCCAACGCCGACGCCATCGCCATCGGGTCCGGCTGTCCCCTGTGAAGCGCGTATGCCCGCCTCTCGGCCGCCGGCGGAGTTGGGTTACCCACTCCAAGACCGCCTGCATTGTCGACGCTCCTAGGTTCCTGTAAACGCTCATCCCCCAGACAACCGCCCGCCACCATCCGCCACATTAGAGCGCCAAGAGCATACACGTCCGTCCAAGGCCCCAGTTCGCCCATTGATGAGACTTGCTCATACGCCGCGTACCCCGGCGTGTACGGCGCCTGCGAACGGCTGTGCCGCGCCAGGTAGTTCTGCTTCGCCGCCCCGAAGTCGATCAGCACCGGCTGCGCGGGCCGCCCGGTGATGTCGTCCGGTCGGCGCACGAATATGTTTGCCGGCTTGATGTCCCGGTGCAGGACGCCGGCCCGATGAACGACCTCCAGCCCTTCCAGGAGCGGCTCGACCACGGCGCGCAAATCCGCCTCGGTGAACGGCTGCCCGGCGGCCTCCCGCCGCCGCAGGAATTCCGACAGCGGCAACCCGTCGTCGTAGTCCATTACCAGGTACGCTGTGCCATTGGCCTCGAAGTAGGGCCTGTTAACACTACAGCAACGCGTCGACGATGAGCACGAAGACGACGAAGCCGAGGAATACGACATCGAGTTTCTCGAAGCGCGAGAAGATGCGCCGGAACCCCTTCAGGCGCCGGAACAGCCGCTCGACCTCATTGCGCCGCTTGTACATCTCCCGATCGTACTCCCAAGGGTCGACGCGGTTGCTCTTCGGCGGCACGACCGGCACGAATCCCAGGTCCAGAACCAGTTGGCGGGTGGCGTCGTCCTCATACGCGCGGTCCATCACCAGCGCCGGGCTGTTCGACGGTTTCTCCATGCCTCTCAGCAACTTGCGCCCTTCGGGCGCGTCGTGCGCCTGGCCTGGAGAGAGCGAGAACGCGAGGGCGGTCCGGTCATCCGCGGCAACCATATGAATCTTGGTGGTCCAGCCCCCACGGGACTTGCCGATGGATTGGGGGCCGTTTTTTTTTCCGCCCCCGTGCCGTCCGGATGCACCTTGACGCTGGTGCTGTCCAGCCCCGCCGCCTCCACCTTGACGCGCACGAGCCGCTCCCGTTGCAGGTGCTCGAACACGCGATCCAGAACGCCGTTCTTCGACCAGCGGTTCATCCGCGTGTAGACGGTGTGCCAATTGCCGAACCTTTCGGGCAGCCCGCGCCACTTGCAGCCGTGCTCGGCCACGTACAGGATCGCGTTGAGCACCTGGATGTTCGGCAGGCTCACGTTTCCGCGCTGCACCGGCAGCAGCGGCCCGATCCGTTCGAATTGGGCTTCGGTGAGTTCCATATCCCTGATTTTCCTCCGGTTTCCGCGTCCTGGACAACGCGACGAAGGATACCACGTTTTTGCCTGCTAGTGTTAACACGCCCTAGTTCAGACAGGAGACGATGTAGCGCTCGTTGCGGAACCGGCGCAGTTGCTCCGCCTCGTCCCGGAAGCGCCTCAATCCGTCCTCGAACGCCCCTTTGGCCTCCGTGTTGACGGGACGCACGTTGCCATTGTCGCGGTCCCGCGCCACCAGTTCACGCGGGAAGTACTCCTTGATGGCGAACAGCCAGTCGGTGTTGAGGCGGTGCCGCGCCAGATACACAATGCTGAAGCCGCCGCTGCCCAGTTCCGAGTCGATGACGTAGTCGTGCAACACCGTGCCCTGCGGCAGGGCATTCAAGGAGGGTCGCCCATTCTGCGACCTCATCCGATTATTCCCTTACCATGCGGCGCGGCTGGTGTTATGCCGCCAATGAACGTTTCTCTCATACTTCAATTCGATCCGGGGCAAGGGAAGGTTATACCAGACAGGGAGACTTGTTGTTCTCTTGGTTAAATCAAGACTCGGAAGGGCATTCTGCCTGGCGCACCGATATGGGATGATGAGCGGTGGGGAACCCGCATTGGTCCCGAATACGGGCCATGTGTCCGAAATTTGAGAGCGGTGAGGATTTTTTACTTCGCCGACAGGAATCATGGGTCGCGGCCCATTAAATGATTTCCCGATCCGTAACCCTCGGATCGCCAAATTCACTGCACAGCGAATATCGCCATTTCCTCAAATATTTGCTAGTCTCAATATATTTACTGCTCATCAAAAAACGGGAAATACTGATGTCTGACGCAGCAGTAACGGATGAACAACTACTCGACGGGTTTCTCAACGCCCTTCGCGGGCTGCCAGACGTGCAGGCGGCGTTGAGTGAGGTCCCTCGACTGTACGGCGGGCATCGGGGATATGATGCCCAGGCTGACATCTGGGCGGGCGAGCAGCCAGCTACCCTGCTGATCGAGTTAAAGAAGACCCTGTATCCTCGTGACGTGCGGCAGGTGCTTTGGCAGCTCCGGGACTTTGCGGGGCAAAGGTCGCAGTCCGGGGAAGGCCAACAAACTGTGCCCGTCCTGGTTGCCCGATCGATTTCACCGGGAGCCAAGGACCTGCTGAAGGACGAGCAGGTTGGATACTACGATAGCGGCGGCAGCCTGTTTCTCCCTGCAGGTAACGTCTACGTGTATGTAGACAAACCGCCCCCGAAGAGTTTGTCGAAAACCATCCGCTCTCTGTTTTCCGGTCGCCGCGCGCAGGTGCTTCACGCTGTCCTGATGCGGCATGGCGACTGGTTCAGAGTCAAGGAAATCGCTGAGCAGGCCCAAGTATCGCCCGCAACCTCCTCGCAAGCGCTAACGGAACTGGAGAGGCTCGATTGGGTGGTGTCGCGCGGGAAAGGGCCGGGCAAGGAACGCCAACTGCAAGAGCCTGGCACCTTACTGGATGCATGGGCAAAGCAACTGATGGTGATGCGTCCTCCTGCAATGCGGCGATACTTCGTGCCGTCGGTGCGTGTGGAGGGGCTGGTCGAGAAGTTCGCCAAGGCGTGCGCGGCGCACAAGGCCGAGTACGCGATCACCCACGAGGCGGCGGGCCAACGCTACGCGCCGTTCTTGTCGAATTATTCACAAGTGCGTTGTCGGCTGCTGGCCGAACCAGCAGCGGGTGAGGTTATTGGCGCACTCGATGCCCGCCTCGTTGACCAAGGCGCGAACCTTGAGATCATCGACGTCAACTCGACCGGCGAGTTGCTGTTTCGCCAGCGTATGAAGGGAACCTGGCTGGCAAGCCCCGTGCAGGTCTACCTCGACTTGATGCGCAGCCAGGGCCGTGCGAAAGAATTGGCTCAGCACCTGCGCCAGACAAGGATCGGTTTCTAATGGCAAAGCCCGCAACCTTCAATGAATACACCGACGACTACACGGTCGATTGCGAGCGCGTTCTCGTGACACTGCTGCGCGGACTAGGCCCCTGGAAGGAGTGTGTGTTTCTGATTGGCGGCTTGACGCCGAGATACCTGGTGGCGGCGAAGCACCCGGCAGCGCCGGCGCATGCCGGCACACTTGACGTGGATATCGTCATCGACCTCCAGATACTGGCCGATACCGAAGGCTATCGCACGTTTGAGGACAACCTGCGCAGGATGAAGTTTGAGCGGTCCACGAACGACGCGGGGCAGAAGCTCTCTTGGCGGTGGCAGACCCGCACTGAACGAGGTGCGCTGATGGTGGTCGAATTGCTCGCCGACGCGCCAAAGATCGCCGGAGGCCGGGTTGAACCGCTGCCTACGAAAGGAAGAGTTTCCGCGCTCAACATCCCCCATTCGTCCATTGTCTTCGACCTGCACGAGACCACGGAGATTCAGGCGGAACTCCTTGACGGCGCCGGCACCGTCGTCGAAGTAGTAAGGCACGCCAATCTGATCAGTTTCACGTGCTTGAAGACATTCGCTTTCGATCAGCGATTTGAGCGCAAAGACGCGCATGACCTGGTCTATTGCATCGAAAATGCACCCGAGGGTCTCGGCGGCGCTGCGGAAATGTTCCGCGATGCATTGGAGGAGCGCCACGGCGCTGTGATTCGGAACTGCTTGGATATCCTTCGCAATCGATTCGCAACAGACCACAGGGTCGAGGGCTACAGGAAAGACGGTCCCGTGGCAGTTGCCCGCTTTGAAGTGGCTGAAGGTGACGAGGCCGATCAACTCGAAGCTCGGATACTGCGACAACGGGAAGTCAGCAGCGTGATTGAGCAACTCCTGGATCGGATTGATCTATAGCTTCAATTGCACGCTCCGATCATCCCGGCAGCGGCCCCAACACGGCGCTGCAAGTGGCTGGCGCCGAACCGGATCAGCCTGAGTTAACGCCAGCGCGGTCGATTCCGCCGAGGAGTTGCTCGCCGGTCTCGCTGTCCACGATCAGGTCGCCCACCCGGTCGAGACGGCCAGGATCCTCCACCGCCTTCAACCGGGCTTCGAGACGCCGCCCGGTGTCGGCGCCGAAACGCCGCGCCGCCTGCCGCACGAGCATCTCCCGGCGACCGTCCGTGAGCCCTTCCCGCCGACCCTCGGCGACCGCCTCCCGGCGGCCTTCCGCCAGCAACTCCTGCCGGTGGCGCTCCAGCCAGCGCTCGTTGTTCCTCTGCAGAATCGATTTTTCGGCCATCAGCTCCTCCAGTTTCCTCTTGCGCTCCGGGTTCCAGTCCCGCGGGCGGAGCTCCGGTGCGGTTGCTTGGAACTAGTCCAGGTAGCACTGGTACAGGCGCGCTTCGTCCGCGTCGCCGAAGTCCAGCCATCCGCGCAATTCGCCGAGCACGCGAATGGCGTCGGCATACGACTCGGAGAACGCCAGCCGCGCCAGCGCCGCCATGCGGTTGCCTTGCTCGGGATACTGCGCCGCAGGGTCCCGCAAATCAAGCCGCGCGTAGCGGGGGCCGACCGGAACCGACAGCGGGTGGCCAGCGGGTATCCGCACCATTCCGCTCAGGTCGCCCGGCACCCGCCAGGGCCGGTCTCCCGTGTACACCACAACGATCAGCAGCGGCGGGAACTTGCCGTCCGGTCCCCGAGCCGCAGCGCCGAGCGATTCGTAGAGCAGCCCGGTGCGCGTCGTCGTCCGCGCCGGCATGCGCCAGTCGGGCGCGGACTGGTTCTCGATGAGCACGATCACCGGATCGGCGCCGGGGCCTTCCCGTCCACCGCCGGGACCCTCCACTCCCCCGCCGCCCCAAGCCAGCCAGCACAGGTTCGCGACGCGCTTGTCTCCGCGCGCACCGATAAACTCGGTGGGCAGTTCGCGCAGGACGGAGGCGTTCAACGCCGCAGTCCATTCCGCAGGCAGCAGCGCGAGCAGGTCCCGCACCATGCGGGGGCGGCCCAGCATGAGCTTCATGAGTCGGTCCTGGATGTACCGCGGCTTGTCCATCGGCGGTCGTCGCCCCATCGTGTGTATCCAAGGGGTACGGTAAGCCTTCCCAAGCGGGCGGAATATCGGCAAATCTTGTGAAATTGCCGAGATTTGGCGTCGGCGACCGCCGGAATTCCCGTCGGACGTATAATCCGGCCATCGCCGCCGCATGGAAAACGGACAGGATGCCGTCCAAAAGCATCTCCCAATCCCTGAACGCCCTGCCGCCGGGCACGGTGCTGCGCGACCACGTGATCGAGTCGGAGCTGGGCAGCGGCGGGTTCAGCATCGTGTACCTGGCGCGCCACCACCTCAAATCGGACTGGCTGTACGCCATCAAGGAATTTCTCCCGGGCGAGTTGGCGGTGCGGGCACGCGAAGGCACCGGCGTGCGTCCGCTCAACACCGAGGCCCGAAGCGCCTTTGAGGACGGCCTGCGGCGTTTCCGCGACGAGGCCGAACAACTGCGAAAGTTCAGGAACGAGCGCTACATCGTCTCCTGCCTCAACTATTTCGAGGAAAACGACACCGCGTACCTGGTCATGGACTACGACGATGGGTTGCCATTGTCGGAGTTCCTACGGCTCCGGGAAGCCGCGGGCCAACCGTTCACGGAAGCCGACCTGCTGTCCGTGGTCGAGCCGTTGCTGGAAGGGTTGGCGGTCGTGCATCGGGCTGGAGTTCTGCACCGGGACATCAAGCCGGGGAACATCTTCGTTCGTCGGCAGGATGACATCACAGGTCGGCCAGCGCATCCGGTGCTGATCGACTTCGGGGCGGCAAAGCAGAACTACCTGGAGCGGCACAGCCGATCGCGGGCGCCGTACACGCCGGGCTATGCGGCGTACGAGCAGATGTCGCCCGAGGGAGACTTCGGTCCTTGGACCGACATCTACGCGGTCGGCGCGCTGATGTGGCGGATGGTGGCGGGCGGGTGTCCCGGCGATTCCCGGCTGCTTCTATCGGAAAAGGCCGACGGCGAATCGGTTTGGAGTCCGACTCCTCGAGCGGCGGAGATGCGCGGCTACGCGGTGCACCAAGGTAAATCGGACCCAATGGTACCGGCGGCGGATTTGGGAGCCGGGCGGTTTTCACCCGAGCTATTGAACGCTATCGATCATTGCCTGACGCTGTATCCTGAAGATCGCCCTCGCGATTGTGGTGAGTTAGAGGCGTTATTGATTACATCAGTTCGCCCCAATAGCACGTCGCCGGATGTTCGCAGCGAGCAAGCAAACGCGGACGTTCTCAAGTCGGCAATGGAAGCATATGATCGCAGCGAATACGAATTCACGCTACGAGAGTTCCGAACGCTGGCTGAGTTGGGACTCGCGGAAGCTCAATACATGCTGGCCATTATGTATTGCAACGGCGAGGGCGCGCCGAAAGACAACGCCGAGGCCGTCCAATGGTTCACCCGCGCCGCCGAACAGGGACACGCCGACGCCCAATGCGAGTTGGGAGTCATGTGCTACTTTGGCGAGGGCGTGCCAAAAGACCATACCCAGGCTGTCCAGTGGTTCACCCTCGCTGCTGAGCAGCGAGAGCAGGCGCCCCCAGCCGCTCAACACTATCGTGCTGCCGTGCTGGGCGACGCAGAGGCTCAATTCAAATTGGGCCGCATGTACCATTGTGGCGACCCGGGCGCTCCGAAAGATCAGGCCCAGGCCGTCCATTGGTACAGCCGCGCCGCCAAGCAGGGACACGTCTTGGCTAAAGAATATATGGACTTGAGTCGATCACCCAACGTATCGGATTTTGCACGAGCAGGGACACGTCTTGGCTAAAGAATATATGGACCGCGTTCAGACCGTCGCATCGTACACCCGCGCTGCCGAACAGGGAAACGCCATCGCTCAATTCAAGTTGGGCGACATGTACCGCAAAGGGGATGGCGTGCCGGAAGATCTCGCGCGGGCCATCCGGTGGTTCATCCGCGCGGCAGAACAGGGAGACCCTAACGCACAATACTCCTTGGGCTCCATGTACAAGAGCGGTGCCGGTGTCCGGGCGAGCAACGTCCAAGCCTACGCATGGACGAACTTGGCGGTTGGCCGCCTGCGCCGGTTTCCCCTCTGTGGAAGGGCTCCAGAGAGTATACGCCGCCGCAATGATCCAGCCGCAATCCTGCGAGATGAGATCGCTGTAAAACTGTCCGGTGCGCAACTTGCCGAAGCGCAACATCTCAGCATTGAATTGGATGCCCGGATTCAGCGTTCCCGTTGATGCGTCATTCCCCTTGAAATCCGCTCCGCCAACCAGGCCTCGTGCATTCCGACTATCGCAGCAGTACAGACTATCTCCGCGTAACCAGAAAACTGACTTCATGAATTGTTGTTGACGCGCTGGCAAGCAGTCCTCGCCGCCGGCATCAAGAATTCACCCAGGCTCTCAATAACATCGATCAGCGCACCGGGATCCGGCGTCATGTCTTGCTTGAATGCGGTCCACTGCTGCTGCTTCAAGGCGTCGTCAGCGAACGCCCGGTTCAGGCCGTCCGGCGTTTCCCGCGGTACTTCGGTGTTGCGGCGAGCGAACGTAGCCGAAATCGCCGTCGCGAGCCGACTTCGGTCAAAGTCGAATGTACGACTCAGAACCCACACGTCGAAGTAGTCCTTCATTCGACTGTTGGCCAGTCCAAAGGCCACCATGGCCTGAAATTTCTCGGCCACGACGGTCTCCGGAGCATATCCGCGCAACCGGGGCGCCGGCATATCAAGCAAAACCGGATAATCAATCTCCTGAACATCCGGTACCGTGGCGTCTCCGAAACCAATATCAATCGAAATGGGAACTCGCGCTTGATCGATTTCGGCCACCATGCGGATTCTAAGCCCCCCGTATTCGTTTTCTTCGCGAATTCGAGTTGCTCGCGCTCCACCAGTACGGAAACGAACGCCGTCGTCACATTCAATCTCGGCAAATTCTTCGAACACGTCAAGGACGGTTTGCGGCTCGGGATCCCCAAACCCAAGCAGGTCAAGGTCGCGGGTAGGGCGAAACGGCTGTTCGATCCAAGTCGTCAGCAGCATGGCGCCCTTCAGTACGAATCGCTCAGCATATGGCGACTGTGATAGTCGATACAGCATCCTCTCGTTCGCGTAACGAGTGAGCACGAAATCAACTGGCTGCCTGGACCTGTTCGCCACTTGACGCAGCCGCGCCCGTACCGACGCCCCGATATTCGTCACTTCCCTATGCATCGGAGGTCAGCGCCTCGAGATAGGGCCGAAGAACGGTCGCAACGCCTCCGCGCTTCGCGTGCCGGGCGATCTCGGCTGGTGTGCTCTTTCGTTGCCGAAGCGCCTCTCGCAGCCCTTCGAGCGCCACCGACTGGCCCACTTTTCGGCGATGGCGAAAGCAATCCGCGATGGTCTTCGCCACGCCGAAAATCCTCACCTCGACGCCGGCGATGTGCTCCATCATCACATCATCGGCCAGGTACGCGTCGGTAAACCGAACGATACGTATGGGGGGATTGTCCAGTCTCGGCGCCCAGTCCAGTTTGCTGATAGCGATCCAGACGGCGTGGGGTAGCTGATCAGTCAGCCCATGGTAGGCAAGAGCCGATACGAGGCAAATTACGCCTCTCGGTATTTTCTTGGCTGCTTCCGCGAGACTCTGGTTAGCATGAAGCGGAGCATCGACCAGTTGATAGAGCCCCCTTGACGGTCGAGTCACTTCGCCATGCTCAAGCATGCGGCTCATAGTGGCTGCGGAAATACCCGCTGCCTTGAACTCCTTGAGGCGCATCATCCCATGTCTTTGAAGCAGAATGCGGGCGCGAGCGCGCTGCGTGTCCGGCTGGCGCATTGATACAAAACCACATAAATTAAATTCTGAGTTCATAGGTTTTGTATCACTATGCCGCGCCAAATGCAAAGACCAGCAGTTTAGGGGGCAGCATCGCCTACCTGGCGCGCTCCGATCATCCCGACATCGGACCCGACACCGCGCCGCAAGTGGCGGGCGCCGCGCCGGGTCAGCTTTAGTTGACGTCGGCTCGGTCGATTCCGCCGAGCAACTGCTCGCCGGTCTCGCTGTCCACGATCAGGTCGCCCACCCGGTCAAGGCGGCCCGGATCTTCCACGGCCCTCAACCGGGCTTCGAGCCGCCGCCCCGTGTCGGCGCCGAAGCGCCGCGCCGCCAGCCGCACGAGCGCTTCGCGCCGACCTTCCGCGTGTCCTTCCCGCCGACCTTCCGCGAGCCCGTCCCGCCGGCCCTCGGCGATCGCTTCGCGGCGACCTTCCTCCAACAACTCCTGCCGATGGCGCTTGAGCCAGCGCTCGTTGTTCCTCTGCAGTATCGATTGTTCGGCCATCAGTTCCTCCAATTTCCTTTCGCGCTCCGGGTTCCAATCCCGAGGACGGAACTCCGGCGCGGTCGCGTGGAACCAGTCCAGGTAGCACTGGAACAGGCGCGCCTCGTCCTCGTCCCCGAAGTCCAGCCATCCGCGCAATTCGCCGAGCACGCGAATGGCGTCGACATACGACTCCGCGAACGCCAGCCGCGCCAGCGCCGCCATGCGGTTGCCTTGCTCGGGATACTGCGCCGCAGGGTCCCGCAAATCAAGCCGCGCGTAGCGGGGGCCGACCGGAACCGACAGCGGGTGGCCAGCGGGTATCCGCACCATTCCGCTCAGGTCGTCCGGTGCCCGCCAGGGCCGGTCTCCCGTGTATACCACAACGATCAGCAGCGGCGGAAACTTGCCGTCCGGTCCCCGCGCCGCGGTGCCGAGCGATTCGTAGAGCAGCCCGGTGCGCGTCGTCGCCCGCGCCGGCATGCGCCGGTCGGGCGCGGCCTGGTTCTCGATGAGCAAGACCACCGGGTCCCGGCCTGAACCCTCCGCAAGCCAGCACAGGTCGGCGATGCGCTTGTCGCCGCGCGCGCCGATGAACTCGGTGGGCATCTCGCGCAGGCCGGAGGCGTCCACCGCCGCGGTCCATTCCGCAGGCAGCAGCGCGAGCAGGTCCCGCACCATGCGCGGGCGGCTCAGCATGATCTTCATGAGGCGGTCGCGGATGTCTTGCGGCTTGTCCATCGGTGATCGTCGCCCCGTCGTGCGTATCCAAGGGGTACGGTAAGCCTTCCCAAGGGACCGCAAAATCGGCAAATCTTGTGACTTTGCGGGGAAATTGACGAAATTTGGTGTCGGCCACCGCCGGGGCTGGATGCCGCGGCACGTCGACACGGGCGGCGTCGGGGCGTTCAAGCGCGGGCCGCGCCCCACCCGCGATGCCGAGCCCGGTCTGCACCCGAACCGCCGCTTTGAAGTCTCGGGTCAATGGCATGGTTTCAACGCTGCTGCCGCCTGCGCCGCCGGAATTTCCGTCGGACGTATAATCCGGCCATCGTCGCCGCATGGAAAACGGACAGGATGCCGTCAAGAAGCGTTGCCCAATCACTGAACGCTCTTCCGCCCGGCACGGTGCTTCGCGACTACGTGATCGAGTCGGAGCTGGGCAGCGGCGGGTTCAGCATCGTGTACTTGGCGCGCCACCACCTCAAATCGGATTGGCTATACGCCATAAAGGAATTTCTCCCGGCGGAATTGGCGGCGAGAGCACACGATGGCACCGGCGTGCGCCCTCTCAACACCGAGGCTCAAACCGCCTTCGAGGACGGGCTGCGGCGTTTCAGGGACGAGGCGGAACAACTGCGAAAGTTCAGGAACGAGCGCTACATCGTCTCGTGCCTCAACTATTTCGAGGAAAATGACACTGCGTACCTGGTCATGGACTACGATGACGGATTGCCCCTGTCCGAGTTTCTTCTTCGTCGCGAGGCAGCTGGCAAACCGTTCACTCAAGTCGACCTGCTGTCCGTCATTGAGCCGCTGCTGGATGGACTGGCTGTCGTTCATCGGGCGGGCGTTCTTCACCGTGACATCAAACCCGGAAACATATTCGTTCGCAGGCAGGATGACGTAACTGGCCATCCCGCGCATCCGGTATTGATCGATTTCGGAGCAGCGAAACAAAATTATCTCGCGCATCACAGTCGTTCACGAGCACCTTACACTCCTGGATACGCAGCCTATGAACAGGTAACGTCCCTCGGCGAAATTGGACCTTGGACCGATATGTATGCCGTGGGTGCCCTGATGTGGCGGATGGTGGCGGGCGGATGTACTGGCGATTCACGCTTATATGTGCCAGATGAAACAAATCACGGTAACACCTGGAGTCCAACACCACGAGCAGTCGAGAAGCGCGGCTATGCCCTGCACCGGGGCCGCCCCGACCCGATGGTGTCGGCGGCAACCTTAGGGACTGAACAATTTTCAGCACAACTGCTTGACGCCATTGACCGCTGCCTAGCCCTTTTTCCTGAAGATCGTATACAAAGCTGTTCCGAGCTAAGGGAATTACTCAATACGCCATCACGCCCCGCGAAAACATCGCCAGATAGACGGGAAACATCAAACAAACCAAATGCTCCAATGGTGCGCGGTCACGCTAAGCTTGGCTTCGGAGCCTTGTCGGTCTCTGTCGTTGCCATTTGGATATACGGATATGCTGCCAGGTGGAACAGTCTAACTGAAAGTGACATGCCCGTTGGAATGGCAATAGTACTATGTATCTTATCTATTCTATTCTTGTGGTACGTTTGGTTTAAGCTAAAGGCTAGGATTTCAGCGATAGCACTTCCTACAATATTTGGCCTTCCATTGGCGTTTCAATGGCAAGCCACTATGGATGCACCAATTGTTATGGTTTGGTTATTCGCAGGTTGCGCGTTCTTGCTCAGGTTATTGTGGCTAATGAGATGATATCCAATGCAGGTTAAGTCTCTATTTCCTCATGTGTCTTGAAGCCATGTCTAAAACACCACCAATTGATTTCTTCGCACCAACAATATAAACTAAATATTTTAATTGACTTAATTTTTTTGACCATTGAGCGTCTTTAATCGCCTCCACCCCAGAGCAAATAATACGGCAAACAGTCCAAAGAATAAGCCACTAGCGCCACCAATAAATCCCCTCCTAAACATGCTTTCAAACATATCCAATAATCTAGGGGGGGAAGAATTGGACATCGTTGGATCGTAATCATATCCGTCGTGGTAATGGAATGATTCAATTGTTCTGTTGAACACTGGTACCCATTGATTCTGATCAATGGACTCCCAATAGAAGTTCAACTGAGTGATCTGATTCCTGCCCAAAAACATCGCTATAATGGCGTTGACTGATCCGACGTTAGCGACATCGCTCGACAACTTCGTTATGACGACATTTCGATCTATATCAATGTATGAGTCATCTACCGTATCAATATCAATAAACTCTGGATAATCAGAAGCCGCATCCCGTATACGACTGGGAAAATGGTCTTGCGTAAACATTCTTTCGATTTCGGAGTACAACGACGAATTGAGATCTACGTGATGCTCCTGAATGAGGATATATGGGTACTCGAAATAGGACCGATCATTCAACTGGAATCCAGCCGAATACTCGATTCGCATTCCATTTGTTTGATCTAGGACCAAACCTACGAATTCATCTATTACTGATTTTGGTATCTCAACCCACTCAGCCTCTAGAGCAAAGGAATAATGGTCTATCGTGTCAGTATAAATCGTCTGTCCTTGCGTCGAACATCCATAAACAAAACAAATTAAGGCGATTCCTAATCTTAATCCTAATCTTTCAGGCTTTCGTAAGTTCATTTGGGCAAAATCTCCGCTCAGATTACTTTTCCAGACTAAGCGAACAGTACTGTATCAACCGACTGAAAAAGAAATTTCTTGGACAAAGGGCATATTCACTGCAATTAGCGACACGATCACTTCCGTAGATTCTCCTCCTGCAGAATGTCATCCATGTTGCTGGCTTCGCGTTGATCGATGGTTAATACATTCTTGCGGGGAATATAGACCGTGCGGTGAGCATACCAGCAGACACTGCTTTTTGGCATCCACATCCAGAAAGGCGCGCATGTTGCCGGACAACGATCAGCGCGTTAAGCAGAGACGCGAGGAGAATTGGTTTGGACTACGGTAGCCGTCGGGCTCACGCCCGACGACAACCTGCCTGCGGACGATGGCTAGTTCGTCGGGGCTGAACAAGCGGCCTTTGGATACTTCCTCACGAATGATGACATCCCGGTGCCAAAGAACTGCAATTGTGTGTCTTTAGGTTCTCAGCCCAAATCGGTGGAAGCGGACGCGGCTTCTCATCTCTTCAACGACTACCAACGCGCCTGAGAAAGATTCCGCGTATGGGTGCCGGACTCTAACCATAAGCCTTCAGCCGCTCGCCGAGTTCCCGCGCGGCCAGGGAGCGCTCGCGGTGCCGACCGCCTCGAATCGCATCCACAAGCGCCAAGAGTTGGTATAGCTTCCTGTCCCGCAACGCGGCTTCCGGCGCCGACCGGAAGATCGGCGAGAAGGATTCGCCGCGAACGTTGCCTTCCGGATGAGGCCAGACTGGAACAACGTCCTGAGGCTCGATCAGCAGATTGGCGAGTGGCGGCGCGCCGTGGGCAGTCGGTATTCCGCGCGTGAGTTCTCCACGCTGGGGGATGCAGAGATACTTCAGGCCATGGACGAGGAACTCCTTCAGGTTGGTTGTCTGGGGCGTTATTCGGCCATTGCGCCGGAGCGCCAGTCGCGCGGACAGAGCGCGTTGGACGGCCGAGTGCGCTTGAGAGGGACTCATTCCGAGCTCGATGGCGAGTTCACTGTACGACCAAGCCCGCGGGCCCATGGCCACGAGCTTCAACAGCACCAGAACGTCTTGGGGGGCGATACCCACAGCTTATTCTATATTCTAGAATCCAGAATATAGAATGCGCCTTTATGGGTGCAAGTTCAACCTGGCTGCGATGATTGAAGTAAGCCGAGGCGGAACGCTCATCCAAAGTGTCGCCGACAACCGGGTCACCGTCACCGCGGTCATGGACAAGGCCGGTTTCCGATAAGGGTCGGCCGCTTAGTCGACGAAACCAGTTCGCTGGCGCGTTTCGATCATCCCGACATCGGTTCCAATACCGCGAGGCAAGAGGTGGGCGCCGCGCCGCGTCAGCCCAAGTTCACGCCGGCGCGGTCGATTCCGCCGAGCAACTGCTCGCCGGTCTTGCTGTCCACGATTAGATCGCCCACGCGGTCGAGGAGGCCGAGACCCTCCACCGCCCTCAACCGGGCTTCGAGCCGCCGCCCGGTGTCGGCGCCGAAACGTCGCGCCGCCAGCCGCACGAGCGCCTCCCGCCGACCCTCGGCGACCGCCTCGCGCCGACCTTCCGCCAACAACTCCTGCCGATGGCGTTTGAGCCACCGCTCGTTGTTCCTCTGCAGTATCGATTGTTCGGCCATCAGTTCCTCCAGTTTCCTCTCGCGCTCCGGGTTCCAGTCCCGCGGGCGGAGCTCCGGGGCGACCGCCTGGAACCAGTCCAGGTAGCACTGGAACAGGCGCTCCTCGTCCTCGTCTCCGAAGTCCAGCCATCCGCGCACTTCGCCGAGAAGGCGGATGGCGTCGGCATACGACTCCGCGAACACCAACCGCGCCAGTGCCGCCATGCGGTTGCCTTGCTCGGGATACTGCGCCGCGGGGTCCCGCAAATCAAGCCGCGCGTGGCGGGGGCCGACGGGAACCGACAGCAGGTGGCCGGCCGGCACGCGCACCAGGCCGGTCAGGTCGTCCGGCACTCGCCAGGGCCGCCCCCCCGTGTACACCACGACGATCAGCAGCGGCGGGAATTTCCGGTCCGGCCCCCGCGCGGCTGCCCCGAGCGATTCGTAGAGCAGGCCGGTGCGCGTCATCGCCCTCGCTGCCATGCGCCGGTCGGGCGCGGACTGGTTCTCGATGAGCACGATCACCGGGTCCCGGCCGGGACCCTCCGCAATCCAGCACAGGTCCGCGACGCGCTTGTCGCCGCGCGCGCCGATGAACTCGGTGGGCAGCTCGCGAAGCACGGAGGCGTCCACCGCCGCGGTCCATTCCGCGGGCAGCAGCGCGAGCAGGTCCCGCACCATGCGCGGGCGGCCCAGCATGAGCTTCATGAGTCGGTCCTGGATGTCCCGCAGCTTGTCCATCGGCGGTCGTCGCCCCGTCGTGTGTATCCAAGGGGTACGGTAAGCCTTCCCAAGCGGGCGGAATATCGGCAAATCTTGTGAAATTGCCGAGATTTGGCGTCGGCGACCGCCGGAATTCCCGTCGGACGTATGATCCGGCCATCGCCGCCGCATGGAAAACGGGCAGGATGCCGTCGAGAAGCGTCTCCCAATCCCTGAACGCCCTGCCGCCCGGCACGGTGCTGCGCGACCACGTGATCGAGTCGGAGCTGGGCAGCGGCGGGTTTAGCATCGTTTACCTGGCGCGCCACCACCTCAAATCGGACTGGCTGTACGCCATCAAGGAACATCTCCCGGCCGAATTGGCCGCGAGAGCACGCGACGGAACCGGCGTGCGTCCGCTTAACACCGTGGCTCGAAGCGCCTTCGAGGACGGCCTGCGGCGTTTCAGGGACGAGGCGGAGCAACTGCGAAAATTCAGGAACGAGCGCTACATCGTCTCCTGCCTCAACTATTTCGAGGAAAACAACACCGCGTACCTGGTCATGGACTACGACGACGGATTGCCGTTGTCGGAGTTCCTTCGGCTCCGGGAAGCTGCGGGCCAACCGTTCACGGAAGCCGACCTGCTGGCCGTGGTCGAGCCGTTGCTGGAAGGGTTGGCGGTCGTGCATTTGGCCGGCGTTCTGCACCGCGACATCAAGCCGGGGAACATATTCGTTCGTCGGCAGGACGACATTACAGGACGGCCAGCACATCCGGTGTTGATAGACTTCGGGGCGGCGAAGCAGAACTACCTGGAGCGGCACAGTCGTTCGCGGGCGCCGTATACGCCGGGGTATGCGGCATTCGAACAGGTGTCGTCGATGGGCGATATCGGCCCGTGGACTGATGTGTATGCATTGGGCGCGCTGATGTGGAGGATGGTGGCCGGCGGCTGTCCCGGCGATTCCAAGCTGCTTGTATCGGATAAGTCTACGGGTGAACCGGTTTGGAGCCCGACCCCTCGAGCGGCGGAGAAGCGCGGCTACGCGCTGCACCGAGGCAAAGCGGACCCGATGATTCCGGCGGCGGAGTTGGGCGCGAGCCGGTATTCGCCGCGTCTGCTCAAAACCATCGACCATTGTCTGAGCTTGTATCCCGACGACCGTACGCAAAGTTGCGAGGAGTTGCTCAGCTTGCTCAACACGCTACGAACATCGGCCCCGCCTTTGTCAAAGCAATACTTGAATTCGCCAGCGGCACGCCCGAGACGCGCAAACGATCTGCCCGCTACAAAAAACGGGGATGCATCTGATTCACCGAACGAGCGCGCATCAGATGAGGGCGGAACACGTAGTGCGCGACAAAACGGATTGGCTTCCCCTTTGTTGACCGGTCGCCACTTTGCATATTGGTCGTGCGCCGCCGTATTGCTGGCGAGCATTGTCTGGTACATACAATACGGGCAACAAAGCCAACTCTCCACGCCGAACAGATCGGACGTCACGCTTGAGAATGTCGAGAGCGTTCCAGACAATGAGGCCGAGGTCGCCGACGTACTGTTTGCATTGGGCGTCATGGACTACGAAGGCGACGGCGGCCCCGAGGACAAGGCCCGGGCCGCAGATATGTTCACCAGGGCCGCCGAACAAGGACATGCCCGCTCGCAGTCTATGTTGGGTTACATGTACTACGGTGGCGAAGGAGTGCCACAAAACTATGCTCAAGCTCTCCAGTGGTACACCCATGCTGCCGAACAAGGTATCCCCGACGCTCAGATGAATTTGGGCCGCATGTACGCAAATGGCGAGGGCGTTCCTCTGGACAACGGCCAAGCCTACGCATGGGCGAGTCTGGCCAGCGTGGATGGCCAGCCGAATGCCGTCGCCCTCCGGAATGAAATCGCCCGGAGCCTATCCGAGACGCAACTTGCCGAGGCGCAACAGCTCAGCCTTGAACTGTATGCCCGGATCCAGAACTCCCTCTGATACATCATGATTGACTTTCACAGGTCAAGCGGCACTGTCAGCGAAGGGGTCAGAATGGCAGTTCTTCATCTTCAGCGCCCGCATCGACATTCCGAGCCTCCGAGAGCCTCCCCGTTCCCTTCAACATGAGCCAGATCAGCGAGAAAAGCCGCATGAACAGATAGTCCTTCTCTCCATTGTTTCCCACCGGCTCTTGCCCGACTTCCGAATGCCTGATACGCAGCTTGTTGCCGATTTTCGTCATGGCCCGGAATTCATTCGTGATCGCCGAACGAAAAACCGTGGCGTCAGCGGCGATTGCTTTATTGATCAGGATTGTGGCTCCCCTTTGCTTGTCTCCCGGAGCTTCGATTGTCTTGAGACGCTCGAAGGCATCCCAGAGCTTCTCCAGCGCGTCCTGCCTTGCTTCCGGCGTTGGCAACAGAAACCGTTCGATGGCGGTGTCGAGAAGATCGTTGAGATCTTGATCCCCGGTACGGAACTCCGCCCGCTTGAATCGCTCGGCCATCGGCGCGGGCACTGTTCTTTCCATGATGCCGGTAGGGGTCAGCTTGTACGCGAGGCCACTTCGGGAGCAGATGCGATTGACGTCTTCAACGAATTTCCGCAGCCCTTCTTCTCTGTCAAGTTCCAGATGATGATGACTGAAAGAGTCGTGCCAACGACCCCCTGGTTGGTTGCGCTACATGCCGTGCGACGAATTCGATGAAATCCAGTATGGCAGGCGTGTTCGGCAAGTCTTCGGCTGACTGCGTCATGTAGGTGAATGTACCCCACCCTTCAACCTCCTCACCGGCAAGCTCTCCAATCTCTGCTCGAATGACGTTCCACATGGCGTGATGGTCCGTGCCTTCGATTGCGTTCCCGTCTGGACAGTGCGACGGGAAACCATGGGCCAAGGATCCATCGTTTACCCGGGTAACGATCAGCGACAGGATTGCCTGCCATACGACTCCGTCGATGGCATCTTCCACTGCGGGTTTCGGCCCGAATTCGCGATCCGAATAATAGGTTGTCATGATGGCTTCCTCACTAGCTCCATCAGCGGAGGAACCAGCACACTTGTGCCGGGCCAGGGGCTATCCGGCAGCTCAAGGTAGGTACTTGTGCGTGGCCGCCGCCACGCACTCGACCATCCCAGCGAACAGAACAACCCGCACAGCAGCGACACCGTGCGAGTTTCGCACTCGACGATTAACCTCTGCCATTCGATCAAACTCGATGTTGGAGGATGAGATGGATGCGACGACGGGACTTGAACCTGTAACCTCCCCGCCGGTATCCTGAACTGTACCCACCTGTTCAGTTCCAAAGCGCACGGGGCGCTCTATCCTATTGAGCTACGTCGCATTTTCCGATCGATTCCTCTTAGCGCGCAAACCCTCTCCTCAATCTAGGTCATTGACGCCTACGTCACCGAGACGTTCCGCCAAGGCGTTGTATCGAATAGTTTGAACACGACCGGCGGCGGACAGGCGCTTTACTGCAAGATAGGGATGCAGAATCAAGACGTGGGAGATAGGGCCATATCGTCCTTCTTCGATCCGAATGAAACCGAATTCTTCCAATAGTCGCATGCGCTGCCGCCATGTGGATTCCGCTCGTTGGCCAGTAAATCCAGATTCGAGCGCCAGTTCGTATGCGTTAACCACATTGACCACCTGGGCATCGCGCGCCCAACACCAGAGGGTGAAATACGTGGACGAAAGCGGTTTGCCTTTGGATGCGTCATCCATAATTCGCATAACGTGGCTCAGTCCACGTGGGATTGTCGTGAAACCCACCGTAGGGTGGTGTCGAGACCACACCTCGGAATCAGGGATAGAGCCCCAATACCGTTTTCGGAGAGCTTGAAGCTGCCTGTCTTGTTTCGAACCGCGAACCTTAGCGGACTTTTTCGTTGCCATCGTCACACATCCTATTGGTCGCAAAAGGGTGCTAACGCAGTTATATCACGAGTCAGTAAGTTTTTTCATATAAATCAATGAGTTAATAGGAAAATCAGCGCAAAACGTAGAGCCTGTATCAACGCAAGTCAAGTGATGACTATACATCATATATCTCTTTATATATCCATAAGTTGCATTATATATTGCATCTTCTAGAAGGAACTAGAAGGAACTAGAAGGAAATCAGGAGCTTAGAAGCGGTTCCGGTGCTCCCTTATGCTCGTGGTGATCGTACTGCTTCCGGTAATCCTGTGGTCACGGGGTGCGGGGGTTCACCGGGCGGCCAATGAGGTGACCCGCCCGTCGGCAACTTTCGGTATCGGTAGCAGAAACAGCACTTGAAGGCATGATCGAGGCGTTGGTCGGCGGAGACTGGGAGCGCCATTTCGCGGGTGTTCAGGCTGCTATCGCGCTTCCCTACCTCAAGGACCCAGCTCGCCCATCGACGACACCTGCTCATACGCCGCGTACCCCGGCGTGTACGGCGCCTGCGAACGGCTGTGCCGCGCCAGGTAGTTCTGCTTCGCCGCCCCGAAGTCGATCAGCACCGGCTGCGCGGGCCGCCCGGTGATGTCGTCCGGCCGGCGCACGAAGATGTTCCCCGGCTTGATGTCCCGGTGCAGGACGCCGGCCCGGTGAACGACCTCCAGCCCTTCCAGGAGCGGCTCGACCACGGCGCGCAGGTCGGCCTCGGTGAACGGCTGCCCGGCGGCCTCCCGCCTTCGCAGGAATTCCGACAGCGGCAACCCGTCGTCATGATCCATCACAAGGTACGCCGTGCTGTTGGCCTCGAAGTAGTTCAGGCAGGAGACGATGTAACGCTCATTGCGGAACCGCCGCAGTTGCTCCGCCTCGTCCCGGAAGCGCCTCAATCCGTCCTCGAACGCCCCGTCGGCCTCCGTGTTGACGGGACGCACGTTGCCATCGTCGCCGTCCCGCGCCACCAGTTCCCGCGGGAAGTATTCCTTGATGGCGAACAGCCAGTCGATGTTGAGGCGGTGGCGCGCCAGATACACAATGCTGAAGCCGCCGCTGCCCAGTTCCGAGTCTATGACGTAGTCGTGCAGCACCGTGCCCGGCGGCAGGGCGTTCAAGGAGCGGCGCTCTTTCTGCGACGTCATCGGATGATTCCCTTACCATGCGGCACGGTCTGTGTTATGCGCCAATGAGCGGCTAATTTTACAGCCCATACGCCGAGCGGAGCAGCGTGCCCACCTCGTCCCGGGTGAACGGTACGTCGAACGCCTTGGGGTTCAAACTTGCGTCGGCTTGAGTCAGATTGAGAAAGCGCCGCAGATCCTCGCTTATGGGGTCCGGCATTTCGATTCTCGCATCCCGGGTCAGAAGCTGCGCAAGCCGAAATACATCGTTGCGGTGTTTTCTTATGTCCTTGCTGTTCACTCTCTCGCCAGCTTCCGAGCGAGCGGCCAAGTCGAGAAACGCACGGGCCTTGAATGGAATCAGCAGCGTCTCGTCGATAATCGTAACGCCCTCAACCTGTCGCCTTGCGGCCTGCAGTGCCTGAAAATAGCTCTCGTCCAGCACAATCGCGGATAGACTGATGATGTCCTCTTCCACAGGAATGGGTGTCAGCGTGGTGTCTTCGGGAAGTTCAAGCGTTTCCGGTTTGCGTGAAAAGATCTCTAGCATGAATGGGAAAGCCGGGTCGGTAGGGCGGTGGAAGCGATAGAATTCCTTCACCCCGGCGCTCCGCTCGCGGGCTTGGTATCCACCCGCATCGACAAACCCTTCGAACGCCCTTGCGAATGGCGTATCGACCACCTCGACGCAAAGCACCATGTCGATATCCCTGGTCGCTCTGAAATGGAGACCTGCCGCATCGAATAGCAGATCGCAAGCGGTACCGCCGATGATTGCGTATCGATCCTCGTGCGCCGCGAAATATTCGCGGAATTTCTCGATTCCGGTTACCACGCCACTGCCTTCAACAATCGCTCGGCTGCCATGGAAACGCGCTCATCGCCGTGGTCCTGGAATTGCGCATAGAGCGACAGGGGATCCGCGGTGCGCGCGTCGGACAGGCCTGCAGGGTCGTAAGCCCATGTTTCGACCACTTGGGTGGCTTGGTCCCTGCCGGTTTCGACGAGCCCGCAAGTCCGCGCCAGCTTCTTCCAGTCGCTGGCCGCGACGGCGAAAGTGTTCAGCGGCGGCGGGGACAGGTGGGTCAACTCGGCGAGTGCGCTCTCGCCCGCGTGTTTCAACGGCCCTGTGACGCCACCGTCGCCGACGAACTTTTCGGCTCGGACCGGGCTGCGCAACAGATCGCGTGCCGCATCGAACAGTCGCCGCCCTTCGTCCTTGAACCGGATATGCCTCTGCTTGCCGCGCTTTTCGGCACGTGCGAGACCGGCCTCGACCAAGCCATCGAAAGCGCGACCGATCGACATGGCCGAATAGCGCAGCCTGGCGGCGATAAGGGACGGCGTGGTCGCGGCTTCGTCAATTCTCAGGAGGCGATGGAACAGCACGGCCTGCGCGGCCGGCGACAGGCCGCTTCCACGCCGCAGTTCGCGAGTGCGGAAACGCTCGCGCAGGTCCATGGCGAGTTCTGGGATGTAGAGCTGCGCGCCCGGCACCACGAAGGGAACGGCCCGGCCTATGAGGCGCGCGCGGTTGTACGAGCTCAGCGAAGTGGCGACGAAAACGACAACCGCGTCAACCGCGGAGCGAACCAGGGCGACGTGTTTTTCAATGTCAGCGGGCGTGGCGGCGTTGTCCCCGGTAGCCAGGAAAACGCATCGCCTTCCCGCCACGCGGCCTTCGCCAAGCCTGTACATCCGGTCCAAAAAGGCCGGGAGGCCTGGCGCTTGCCCGAGCGGCTTCACCCGGACGGGATCGTGAAGCGTGGCCCCGAGATAGCGTTCCAGCGCCTCGGCGAAGGACGGTTCGGATATGTCGCGCCCTTTTTCTAACATCACAATGCACACTAACTTTCTTAGTGTTAGTATGCATTACTACCGTTATCGATGCCAGTTTCGCGATTCAGTCGCCCGGCGACTGTTCGGGAGCCGGATCGGCAGGGCGCACCACAAGGTATTCAAGATGAGTCTCGACACGGCCCAGCCGTTCGCTCAACTCCGCGATGTCGCCGGACAACCGTTCGTTCATGCAGAACATTTGCCAGTACGGGCCGCCAAGCGCGGCGAGAATCGCCAGCTGCAGGGCGCGGTCGAGTCGTCCATTATTCATGTCGCAAAGCCTAATGTTGCCGGGAAATGCCCGTCAACGGTCAGTTTCTGGGAAAAACGCAGAGTTTTGCGGGAAATATCGCGTTGCAATTCCCGCTTGAACCGCCGGCATTGAAAGGCGAAGCGCCGGTCCCGAATTCTGGCCAGATGTCTGCACTTCGGGTTGGAGCGGCGTTCCCTGCGCAGACCATCGCAGGACTTGTCTAAACACAACTTGTCTAAATACGACTTGTCTAAACAAGACTTGACGACAAGCCACCGCTGCGCCTAGGCTTCCCGGATGGTCGACTTCATCGGACGCCGCAAGGAACTCCGTCTATTGGCGCGGGCGTTCGACTCCGCGCGTTCGGAGTTCATTCCCATCTACGGACGCCGCCGCGTCGGCAAGAGCGAACTCATCCTGCGATTCATGGCCGGGCGGGCGGGAGTGTACTACCTGGGCAAGCAGTCGCCCATGGACCCGCAGGTCCGGGAGTTTCTCGCCGAAGCAGCCCGCGCCCTCGACTTGCCGCTGCTCGCCGATCTCCGCATCGACGGCTGGCGGCACGCCCTGGTCACCGTCGTCGAGCAGTGGTCCGCCAGCAACCCGGGTCGCAAGCTCATCCTCGCGCTGGACGAATTCCAATGGATCGCGGCGGCGAGTCCGGGGCTGATTTCCGAGTTGCAGCACTGCTGGGACCGCAACTGGAAACCGGCCGGAAACGTCGTTCTCCTCGTCTGCGGCTCCTACATCGGATTCATGGAGCGCGACGTGCTCGGCAAGACGAGCCCGCTGTTCGGGCGGCGCACCGCGCAAATCCACCTGCGGCCGTTCGGCTATCGGGACGCAGCCGCGTTTAATCCGCGCTGGTCCGTGGCGGACCAGGCGCGCGCCTACTTCCTCGTCGGCGGCGTCCCGCAGTACCTGCTGTGCCTCGACGGCACGCGCTCCATCGCGACCAACATCCGCGAACACCTGCTCGACGAGTTCGCGCCGCTCTTCCATGAGCCGACTTTCCTGCTCCGCGAGGAACTGCGCGAAGTGGCGCCCTACCACGCGATGCTGTTCGCCATAGCCTCCGGGGCGCGAACAGTTCGCGCGATGGCCGATGCCACGGGCCTGCCCGAGCGCAACCTGCACTATTACATTCAGCAACTCGTGGGCTTGGGCTACATCGAGAGGTCCTACCCGCTGTACGAACGCCGACGGAACCCGAGGCAACTGGCCTTGCGCATCAACGATCCGCTGCTGAAATTCTGGTTTCGATTCGTGTTTCCAAATACCAGCATCCTGCGCAGCGCCGGCGCCGGCCGGGCATTCGCCGAGCGTATCGCCCCTTCCCTCGAAGCGTACTTCGGCGGCTGCTTCGAACAGCTTTGCCGTGAGGCTCTGCCGCTCATCTATACCCAGGAGGGCGTGCATGCCGGCTTCGAGATCGGGGAGTATTGGAGCAAGGAGACGCAGATCGATGTTGTCGGCCTGCGCGACGACAACTGGACCGACCTCGGCGAGTGCAAATGGGGCGCCATCGGCTCGGCGCAGGCGCTCAGCGAAGAACTGGAGCGTAAGGCGGCGCGCTATCCGAACGCTCGCGGGGCCACGTTGGGCCGACGCTACTTCACGCGTCGCAAACCGGCCACCAGGGCGGGTACCCCCGGATGGTATTCGCTTGATGATCTATACGCCCTGCCGGGACCGCCGGATCATTAGGCAGGGCACCTGTAGACGTGCAGAAGTTCGTGTCGCGATTAAACCGACCGTCGATTGTTCAGCGACCGGACCGGCAGGGTGCGGCGGGATACGGTTCGTGTTGTGAGGCCGAACCGGTGCGGGTTAAACCGACCGATCAACCGCGCCGGTTCAACGCAGTACAGGCTGATATCGCGCAACCCTACGACTGCTAGCTGCGGAACGAACCGGGTCCAATGAGACGGCCTACGACTCGGGAGGTTCCTTGTCGTTGGAGCTTTGCCGGTCGATTATCAGATAAGCGGCGACAAACAGCGCAAATATTGTCAGTGAGAGCAGAGTAAGCGTGTTCATTCGCTCTCCTCCGTGGTTCCAAACAGCAACAGGAAAAAGCCGAGCAGGACGGTTGGCGATGCGTCAATATAGCCGATTGAGCGTTCCAGCAGGAAGCCGAGCATTCCGGCGATGATCAACGCGGTGCCGATGTGTCTGGCGGCGTCTTCAAAGCGTGAGACGACGAAGCGTCTCTTTTTCATGAATCCTTCTCCATCAGAAAGGGTTGCCCGACGAACCGATGAAACGCGGAAGGCTCCGAGATCAATCGGAAACTTCCGCCGAACGCGGCAAGGATCGCCACCAGGAGGGCACGGTCGAGTCGTACGTTGTTCATGCCGAAGAGCCTATTGTGGCGGGGACCGTCCCGCCAACGGTCAGTTTTTTGGCAAAGCGCACAGATTTGCAGGCAACATCCCGTTGATTGCCCGCTTGAGCCACCAGCTTAGAACGGCAAAGCTCCGGTCCCGAATTCCGGCCATATTGACCGCCGTCCTGGAACCACGCTCACTCTACTCGGCGTCGCCCCGCCCCGCACCCTGCTAGAATCGCGCCCATGTCCGCGACAACTAACGCCGTTGATCCACTGAACACCGCGCGCCGCGTGCTGGAGATCGAGTCCGACGCCATTCGTGCGCTGATCCCGCGGCTGGGCGACGAGTTACTGGCCGCGTGCGACATCTGCATCGAGGCGCAGCGCGGCAACGCCCGTGTCGTGGTCGTCGGCATGGGCAAGTCGGGCCATGTGGGCAGCAAGATCGCCGCCACGCTGGCGAGCACCGGGTCGCCGGCGTTCTTCGTGCACGCGGGCGAGGCCGGGCATGGCGACATGGGGATGATCACCGGCCAGGACGTGATTCTGGCGATTTCCAATTCGGGCGAGACCCAGGAGATCGCCTTCCTGCTGCCGCGGATCAAGCGGCTCGGGCTGCCGTTGATCGCCATGACGGGCAGCCCGCGCTCCACGCTCGCCCGGGCCGCCACGGTCAACCTGGACATCGGCGTGGCCGAGGAGGCCTGCCCTCTCAACCTCGCGCCCACCGCCAGCACGACGGCGGCGCTGGCCATGGGGGACGCGCTGGCCATCGTGCTGCTGGAGCAGCGGGGATTCAGGGAAGAGGATTTCGCCAGCTTTCACCCCGGCGGCGCGCTGGGGCGGCGGCTGCTGGTACGCGTGCGGGACATCATGCACGGGGGCGCCGACATCCCCAGCGTGACGCCGGACACGTCCGTGAGCGACGGACTGCTGGAAATGTCGCGCGGGAATCTGGGCATCACGGCCGTGGTGGACGGCGGCGGGCGGCTCCGCGGGGTATTCACCGACGGCGACCTGCGCCGCACGCTCGACCGGCGCGTGGACATTCACGAAACGCCGATCGGCGACTTCATGACCCCCGGCGGCAAGACCGTTCGCCCCGACGATCTCGCCGCCCGGGCCGTACGCCTGATGGAGGATCACGGCATCACCGCGCTGCTGGTGGTCGACGAGCAAGGAAACCTGGTCGGCGCGCTGAACATCCACGACGTCTTTCGGGCCGGGGTCGTCTGATGACGCCGGATACGCTGGAACGCGCCCGCCGGGTCCGACTGCTGATTCTGGACGTGGATGGCGTCCTCACCGACGGCGGGCTGTACTACGGCGCGGAGGGCGAGTCGCTGCAGCGGTTCCACGTCCACGACGGCGCCGGCATCAAGGCGGTCATGGCGGCCGGGGTCGCGGTGGCGGTGATCTCCGCCCGCTCCACGCCGGCGGTGACGGCCAGGATGAAGGAACTCGGCGTCCAGACCGTTATCCAGGGTGTGGAAAACAAGCTCGAAGCGCTGACGGGGCTCGCCGGGCAGATGGGCATCGGATTGGACGCCGTGGCCTGCATCGGCGACGACACGGCCGATGTGCCGATGATGCGCCGGGCCGGGCTTGCGATCGCCGTCGCGGACGCGCGCGAGCCGGCGCTCGATGCTGCCCACTATCGAACAGCCGCAAGGGGCGGCCATGGCGCCGTGCGCGAAGCGTGCGACATGCTGCTGCTGGCGCGTTGACGGCATGACGCGGCCCGTTCAACGCCGGGAACTGGTTGCCCTGGGCGCGCTCACGGCCATCGCGATGCTCACGTGGCTCTGGAGCCGGCAGGGCATCGAGGACGACGGTCCCGCGGCCGTCGTCGGCGCAGCGGCGCCGGGCTACTACCTGCACGGCGCCACCATATTGGGGACGGACGAGGAGGGACGGGCGCTGATCACGGTGCAGGCCGCCCGCGCCGAGGAACTGCCGGCGGAGAATCGCCTGCTGCTGAGCGACGTCGCCGTCCGCTTTCGGCCCGACACACAGGTGCCCTGGGTGCTCACCGCCACACAGGGCCAGGCGTTTCCGGAGGAGACCTACCTGGACTTCAGCGGCCAGGTGGAACTGACCAGGAGCGGACAGCCGGAATCGGGGCCGATGACGATCCGCACCTCGTCGCTGCGGCTCGAACCGGCGACGTTCGATGTGCGCACGGAAGACCCCGTGAGTCTTTACTTCGGAACCCGGCGTCTGGATGCCGTCGGACTCAGCGCGAATTTGAAGGCGGAGCAGTTGGCGCTAGAATCGGACATACATGGTGAATTCGGCCCATAGTTTCCGGCTGGGAGCATGTCTCCTTGTCCCGGCGATCGCCCTGGCCCAGGCCCGGGACGAAGACCTGCGCGTGTCGCTCGACGCCGAATGGTCCTCCTTCGACAGGCAGTCGAACACCATGATGTTCAGGGGCCTGCGCATCGCCCAGGGCGACTTCATGATCGAAGCCGACGAAGCGGTGGCCTCGGACCTGGAGTTCAACCGCAGCGACTGGCAGTTCAGCGGCAACGTGCGCATCGACCTGGACACCGCCATGATCGAGGCGTCCCGGGCGGAAATCCTCTTCGAGACCCATGAACTGCTGATTGTCGAGTTGCAGGGTGACCCGGCCCGGTTCGAGGACCGCAACCCCGAGCGCGGGGACCCGATCCGCGGAGGCGCGGAAGCGTTGCGCTACGAGAGCGCCGAAGGGACGTTGCGGATGACCGGAGGCGCGTACCTCAGCGAGGGTCCCAACGAGTTCAGGGGCTGCGACCTGATCTACGACATCGAAGAAAAGAAAATCACCTCGGGCTCCTCCGAGTGCGGTGAACCGCTGGTCATTTCGATACTGCCGCCCTCGGACGATGCCGACACCCCATGAACAAGCTCGAAGCCCTCGGCATAGCCAAGCGTTATCGAACGCGCGAGGTGGTGCAGGACCTGTCGATCTCCATTGAAAGCGGCGAAGTCGTCGGCCTCCTCGGCCCCAACGGCGCCGGCAAGACCACCGCCTTCTACATGATCGTCGGCCTGATCGGTTGCGGCCGGGGCAGGATCATTCTCAACGGCCGCGACGTGACCCGGCTGCCCGTGCACCGCAGGGCGCGCCTCGGTCTGGGCTACCTGCCGCAGGAGGCGTCGATCTTCCGCAAGCTCAGCGTCGCCGACAACATTCGCTCCATCCTGCAACTGCGCAACGACCTGCATCGCGCCGAACGCCAGCGCGTGATGGAGGAACTGATCGAGGAACTTCACATCGGCCATGTCCGCGACAGTCTCGGAATATCGCTGTCGGGCGGTGAGCGCAGGCGCGTGGAGATCGCACGGACCCTGGCTGCCAATCCCAAGTTCATTCTCCTGGACGAGCCCTTCGCCGGCGTGGACCCGATCTCGGTGCTGGACATCCAGCGGATCATTCGCCAACTGATCCAGCGCGAGATCGGCGTGTTGATCACCGACCACAATGTGCGCGAGACGCTGGGCATCTGCGGCCGCGCGTACATCCTCAACAACGGGGCGCTCATGGCCTCCGGCTCGCCCGGGGAGTTGCTGTCGAACCAGAGCGTGCGCGATGTCTATCTCGGGCAGGATTTTTCGCTCTAGGCGGCCGAAATGCTGAAACCGGCACTCGATCTGAGGACGGCGCAACAGCTCACCATGACGCCGCACTTGCAGCAGGCGATTCGCCTGTTGCTCCTGCCGGTCGCCGACCTGCGCGCGGAAATGCAGCAGGCGCTGGACGAAAACGTGATGCTGGAGGCCGAAGAGCCGGACATCGAGGTGCCGGCCGAAGCGGAACCGCCGGCGGACTCCTATGAAGCCGCCGCCGAAGCGGCCGCGGACGACGATTCATTGGGCGAGTGGACCGAGACCGCCGGGCCGGGAGACGCGCCGGTCAACCCGGCGCCGGAGGGTGCGTTCGACTACGCCGACCACTCCGAAGAGACGCTGAGGGGGCACTTGCTCTGGCAACTGGAGCTCGAGAACCTGGACGCGCGCACGACCGCGATCGGGCAGGCCGTCATCGACGCCATCAACGACGACGGCTATCTCACCGAGGACGCCTTGTCCATCCAGGCGACCCTGGCCCCGGACGTGATGGCTTCGGAGGAGGAAATCGAGGCGGCGATCCGGCTCGTTCAGCAACTTGATCCCGCGGGCGTCGGCGCCCGCTCGGTCAGCGAGTCCGTGCTCCTGCAGTTGGCGCAGCTCGATCCGTCCACCCCCTGCCTCGAGCTTGCGCGGACCATCGCCGCCGAACACCTGGAACTCGTCGCCGAGCGTCAGACGAACACGCTGACGCGGCTCTTGCAGGCGTCCGGGGAGGATGTGGAAGCGGCGCTGTTGTTGGTGCGCGCGTGCCATCCGCGTCCCGGATCGGCGATCTACGCGCCTGCCGCGGAGTATGCGATTCCGGATGTCTTCGTGCGACGCAGCGACCGGAAGTGGGTCGTCGAGCTGAACGCGTCCGTTACGCCATGGCTGCGCGTGAACCGGACCTATGCCGGTTCCCTGGGCCGCGGCGAGCAGTACAGCGTATTGCGCGCCCAGTTGCAGGAGGCGCGATGGCTCGTCCGCAGCCTCGAGATTCGCAACGAGACGCTGTTGAAGGTGGCCGAGGCCATTGTCGAGCGCCAGACGGACTTTCTCGACCGCGGCGAGGAGTTCATGCGCCCCATGGTGCTTCGGGACATCGCCGAGGCCATCGGCATGCACGAATCCACCGTATCGAGGGTCACGGCCAACAAGCACATGCACACGCCTCGCGGTATCATCGAGTTCAGGTATTTCTTTTCGAGTCATGTCCACGGCGACGGCGGAGAGCGCTCATCGACTGCGGTACGCGCGATGATCCGCCGCCTGATTGCCGGCGAGGCGGCCGGAAAGCCGCTGAGCGACAACCAGCTCGCGAACCTCCTGGCGAAGGACGGCGTCAAGGTTGCGCGCAGAACGGTGGCGAAGTACCGGGATGCGATGAATATCCCGACTTCAACGGAGAGACGGCGGGCCGGAACGGTCCAATAGTGGAAACGGGCCCGACGGGTCCGGGAGTGGAAACGGGCCCGATGGTCCGGGAGTGGAAACGGGCCCGATGGTCCGGGAGTGGAAACGGGCCCGATGGTCCGGGAGTGGAAACGGGCCCGATGGGTCAGGGAGACAGGTATGCAGCTCAATATCACAGGTCATCATGTGGACGTCAGCCCTGCGGTACGCCGCCACGTCAGTTCCAAGTTCGCTCGCATCGAACGCCATTTTGACCATGTGATCGACGTGCACTGCATCCTGACGACCGAGAAGCTGACCTATCGGGCGGAGGCCACCGTTCACCTGGAGGGCGGCACCATTCACGCCGATGCCGTTGCCGAGGGCATGTACGCTGCGGTAGACGGCCTCATCGACAAGCTTGACCGTCAGGTCAAGAAACACAAGGAAAAACAGATCGACCGGCTCAGCAAACGCGCCGCCAAGCGCCGTTACGGGTAGTCACCCGCTGATCTGCGGTCGCCGCCCGGGGGAGAAACGATGCGGCTGGTTGTCCTGAGCGGACTTTCGGGATCCGGAAAGAGCGTCGCCCTCAACGCGCTTGAGGACGCCGGATACTACTGCATCGACAACATTCCGATTGCCCTGTTGCAGTCGTTCGTCGATGAGACGCTGCCACAGCAGGACCCGGCATTCAGCCGCGTCGCGCTGTGCGCCGACGCCCGCAACGCCGCGGACATTCCACGCCTTCCGCTGCTGGTGCAGGAACTGCGAAAGGCCGGGATCGCCTGCGAAGTGATCTTCCTTCAGGCCGACGAAGACGTGCTGCTGTCGCGCTTCAGCGAAACCCGGCGCAAGCATCCCCTGACTTCGGACAAGGTCAGCCTGACCGAAGCGCTCGAGCAGGAGTCCGGCCTGCTCGAGCCCATCGTCGATATCGCGGACCTGGTGCTGGACACCAGCGCAACCAACGTTCACGAACTGCGGAGTCTGATCGGCAGTCGGGTCGCCGATCGCGCCGAAGGCAAGCTGGCCATCCTACTGGAGTCGTTTGGATTCAAGCGCGGCCTTCCGGCCGACGCCGACTTCGTTTTTGACGTTCGCTGCCTGCCCAATCCGTACTGGGAACCGACGCTCCGTCCGCTGACCGGGCGCGACCGCCCGGTGCGGGAGTTCCTGGATAACGATCCCCTAGTCCAAGCCATGGTGGACGATATCGCTTCGTTCCTGCAGCGCTGGATACAAAGCTACAAAGACTCCCAGCGCGCCTACATGACGGTCGCAATCGGCTGCACGGGCGGGCGACATCGCTCAGTTTACGTGGCCGATGCCGTAGCTGGCCGGCTGCGATCCGTTGAATCGGTGCAAACTCGGCACCATGGGATGGGTTGACGTGACGTTGCCGTTGAAAGCGCTAATCCCGTGGAAAAAACTCAACTACAGTCCGCAGCGAGCCGACGGCGGACGCCTCAAGGCTTTTTTCAACTTTATCGGCACCCTTTCGTGCACTTCATTGGTCAGCGCAAACCAACTGAACAAAAAACGCGCTCGCGGTGAAACTCCGTCGTGAATTCCCTTGGAACATTACGGGTGACAGCGCGAAACAATGGTCCTAAGGCGTGGTCAGTGAACCATCGTTCTCGAACGCGGGAAGTGTTTCGCCCATCTTCCCGAACAATGCCGTCATTGCAGCGACGACCGGATCTTCGGTGGATGATTGAGCCTGCCGCGCCATGTGCCGCTGAAGATCGTCGACATCTGTCCTGGAATGGCCCATGGGCCACAGCGCCGCACTCGCGAGCTTCCTTTTTCGGTGCATCAATTGATGCAGTACACAATCGAAGGAGAGTTCCCTGTATACCGGGTGAATCGCCATGGGAACATGAATCGTCACCGGGCGCTGCTGGCCAATTCGGTGCACCCGGTCATTGCACTGTTCCTCGACTGCCGGGTTCCACCAGCGCGAAATATGTATGACGTGGGTGGCGGCAGTGAGTGTGAGCCCCGTACCCGCGGCGCGTGGTCCAAGAACCAGCAATTCGAAGCCCCCATCCTGACTCAGATCCAGCGATCCCGCGCAAAGTTGGTCCATGACAAAGCGGGAAATTCTGCCACAAGGACAACGACCAGTCGTTGGTTTGCAGCTGCAGATCGCTCGGCTTTCGTCTCTGAAGCATTGGCGGAGGGGTTCGCGCCGGTGGAGCCGCGCAAACGCAGCAACTGGGAGTGGTTTTCGGGTCCGTCTCCGCCGCCCGATCTAAATGATTATTCGGCAAAGGGTAGCCGTGTTTCTTCAAGACTGCCAGTTCCGCCTGCCGTGATAAACGTGGAGAATTTCAATACCCTCTCCACGGAGTCGGTAGACTACCAAATAAGGAGTGCGTGGTACGACCAACTCTCGAGTGCCAGTAACGTGTCCGCGCCGTCCAACACGCGGATTGTCAACCAAGACTTGAGTTGCATCCCGTATCCGTTGAGCCATCACGCCAGCAGCCAGTGGATTTTCCTGGGCGATGTACGCCTGTGCCTCGATCAGGTCTGCCAACGCCGGGCGCGCCCACTTAATCCGCAATATTCACGCCCCAACTCGCAAATGCCCTCTGGATTTCCTCCTGTGTGGCAAATTCACCGAAATCGGCCGCACGTGCGCCGGACTCTATGGCGCGGCGAAATCGGACCTCTTCCATAACATCGTCCCAGGTAGCATTTTCCGGCAGTTGGTCGGCCAGAGTATGGAGCGTTTCCTTCAAGTTTGCCGCCATGCCTATATCCTCGCGTGCACGGAAGCAGTTTATGCGTTGTCGACTTGATTTTCCAAATGTAGCCCGGTTTGCAAGCGACCGGACGGCAGTCCACGCCCGCGGAATCGACCAACCCGGTCGCGTCGTCCCAGGATACGGAGGTAGCGTCAGGAGCTGCCGCCAGCGGAGCGGCGGCTGGTTCTGTACTGCTCATGGGTGAACCGTACCGCTACGCCCTGAGCCTGCGAGACATCTCCCAGCGGTGTGCGATGCTGGTGTCCGAGCGGTCCCCGAGTTCGGCCTCTGCTCCGACCTCGAGTATCTGCAGGGTGTCGGTCCCGCCGGAAACGCCCCGCTGCCCGCCCGCGGTGAACAGCACCAGGTCCCCCTTGGAAACGATCCTTTCGGAGGCGAGCACCTGGATCGCCGTCCGGTAGACTTCACTTGGCTCGGTTTCGCAGACGTCGAACGTCGCCGGATACACACCCCGATAAAGGGTGACCCGGCGGCGCGTCGTCTCGTGACGTGTGAACGCGTAGATCGGGATGTCGCTGCGCACCCTCGACATCCACAATGCGGTTGAGCCCGACTCGGTAAACGCGATGATGGCCTTCACGTTCAGGTGGTTGGCCGTGTACATGGCCGCCAGCGCGATCGCCTCGTCCACCCGGCTGAAGATCTCCTCGGGCTGATAGCTCTCCGGCCGGCGCACCGTTTCGTGTCGCTCGGCACCGATGCACAGCGAACTCATGGTGCGCAATGCCTCGGCGGGATAGCGGCCGATGGCGGTCTCCGCCGACAGCATGACCGCGTCGGTACCGTCCATGACCGCGTTGGCAACATCGGAGACCTCCGCGCGGGTCGGCGACGGATTGTTGATCATGGACTCGAGCATCTGCGTGGCCGTGATCGACACCTTGCTGCGGTTGCGCGTCTCCATGATCAGCCCCTTCTGAAGGCTCGTCATGGACGCGTAACCGACCTCCACCGCGAGGTCGCCGCGGGCCACCATGATCACGTCGCTGGCATCGATGATCTCCTCGATGTTTTCCACCGCTTCCGCCCGCTCGATCTTGGCGCAGATCAGGGCGTGTCCGCCGGCGGTGCGCAGCAGGTCCCGGGCCTCCTCGATGTCGGCGGCGTTGCGGGCGAAGGAAACCGAAACATAGTCCACTCCAAGCCGGGCAGCCAGGTCGATGTCCAGCCGGTCCTTTTCCGACAGCGCCGGCGCGGACAACCCGCCGCCCTGCTTGTTCAGGCCCTTCTTGTTGGTCAGCGTGCCGCCGCGCTGTACCCAGCAGCGCACTTCGGCGCCGTCGACCTCATGCACCTCAAGGACGATCTGGCCGTCGTCCAGAAGCAGCATGTCGCCGGCGGTCACGTCCTTGACCAGGTCGCGATACTCGACGCTGACCCGGGTCTCGTCGCCGGGGCCGGCGTCGGGTGCGGTATCCAGCGTGAAGCGCTGGCCCTCGCCGAGCACGGCCACGCCCCTGGCGAATCGTTCGATGCGAACCTTCGGACCCTGCAGATCGCACATGAGCCCGACATCCCGCCCGATTCGTGCGGAGATTTCGCGAACCTGGCGGACCCGGTCCGAATTCTGCTGCGCCGTACCGTGGGAAAAGTTCAGTCTGAGAACATCGGCGCCCGCGAGGAGCAGCGACTCCAGCACCTGTGGATCATCGGTCGCCGGCCCCAGCGTGGCAACGATTTTGGTGCGTCGCCTGAGTTCGGAAGTCTCGTACGGATCCAAGAAACACTCCCCTGGTCAGCGATATCACTATACCGCAGCCGCGATCACGCGGCCCTTGTACCGCGTGTGCGTTGCAGTTCGGTTGCGGCGCCGCCGGTACCGGGCTGCCAGTGCTCCTTCCAGCCGATCATTGCTCTTCAGGGTGCACCGGCCCGTACCCTGAGCGCCGCAACCGCCGGCAGTTCCCTGCCCTCGAGGAATTCGAGAAAGGCGCCACCGCCCGTGGACAGGCAGGAAATTCCCTCGCGGACACCGAACTGCTGGATCGCCGCCAGCGTGTCGCCGCCGCCGGCGATCGAGAAAGCGCCGCTTGCCGCCACGGCCTTGCTGACCGCCTGGGTCCCACCGGCAAATTCGGGGTGCTCGAAGACGCCCACCGGCCCGTTCCAGAGAATGGTGCCGGCCCGGTGCAGGCGGCCGGCGTATTCCGCGGCGGTCCGGGGGCCGATGTCGAGGATCATTTCGGCGCTGCCGACTTCGCCCACGCCGCGCGTTGTCCCGCGAGCGGCTTCATCCGGGGACTCTGCAACGACCACATCGGACGGTAGCGGAATGTCCGCAGGACCGAATTCGCCGCGCAGCAACCGACGGGCGAATCCCAGCATGTCCGGTTCGTACAGGGAACGCCCGACCGGGTGATCCGCCGCCGCAAGCAACGTATTGGCAATCCCGCCGCCGAGGATAAGTGTGTCCATCTTGCCGGCCAATGTCCGCAAAACTCCCAGCTTGGTCGAGACCTTGGAACCGCCGACGATGGCGGCCGTCGGAGGCTGCGGGTCCTCCAGCGCAGCCGCAAGTGCCTTCAGCTCCCGAACAAGCAGCGGCCCGGCGCAGGCCACCCGAGCCAGCCGCGCCACCCCGAGGGTGCTGGCGTGGGCGCGATGGGCGGACCCGAAGGCATCCATCGCGAAGATATCGCACAACCCGGCCAGCCGGGCGGCAAGTTCCGGGTCGTCGGCCTTTTCACCGCGCTGGAAGCGAACATTCTGGAGCAACACCGCCTGCCCCGGCTCCACCTCCACCCCGTTTTCCCAGTCGTCGATCAGCGCGATCCGGCGCCCCAGCAGTTCGCCGAGCCTGCGGGCAACGGGGCGTAGCGAAAATGCTTCGTCGAAGTGGCCCTCCTCCGGCCTGCCCAAGTGCGACATGAGGATGACTCGCGCGCGCTGCTGCAGGGCGAATTCGATGCTCGGCAGTGCGGCTGCCAGGCGCACGTCGCTCGCCACTGCGCCGTCCCTGACCGGTACGTTGAGGTCTTCCCGGATCAGCAACCGCCGGCCCGCCAGCGGGAGGTCTACCATGCGCAGAACGTGCATCGTCAAATAATGCGTTGTCGATAACGGGACGCCGCGACGCCGGGCGGACTACAGCCTCGGTTCCACGGCAGACATCATCGACCGAACACCGCTCAACCGACCCTGGCAAACGCCAGCGTGGTATCCAGCATGCGGTTGGAGAAGCCCCACTCGTTGTCGTACCACGTGCAGATCTTCACGAGATTGCCGGACACCTTGGTCAATCCGGCGTCGAATACGGACGAGGCGGGATGATGATTGAAATCGATCGAGACCAGGGGTTCCTCGGTATAGGCCAGCACACCGTTGAGATCGCCCTCGCTGGCCGCCTGCACCGCGCCATTGACCTCCTCCACCGTGGTTTCCCGGGTGCTGATGAAGGAAAGATCCACCACCGAGACGTTGATCGTGGGAACGCGGATCGCGAACCCGTCCAGCCGGCCGTCCAGTTCCGGCAGAACCAAACCCACCGCGGCGGCGGCGCCGGTCTTGGTGGGGATCATCGACTGCGTGGCGGAGCGTGCGCGACGCAGATCCTTGTGAAACACGTCGGAGAGGACCTGGTCGTTGGTGAAGGCGTGGATGGTCGTCATCAGACCCTGCTCGATCCCCACCGCTTCGTGCAGGACCTTGGCCACCGGCGAAAGGCAGTTGGTGGTGCACGAGGCATTGGAAATGACCTGGTGCGAGGAGTTCAGGATGTGGTGATTGACGCCGTAAACGATGGTCGCATCCGTGTTGGTGCCCGCAGGCGCGGAGACGACGACTTTATTGGCGCCTGCCCGGATGTGCGCGGACGCCTTGTCCCTGGTGCGGAACAGGCCCGTGCATTCCAGGACGATGTCCACGCCCAACTCCCCCCACGGCAGGTTGGCCGGATCACGCTCGGCGAGCACCCTGACGTGGTCTCCGTTCACGATCAGTTCCCCGTCGCCGACCTGGACTTCGAACGGGAAGCGGCCGTGAGCGGAGTCGTAGCGCGTCAGATGGGCGTTGGTCCCGGCATCGCCGAGATCGTTGACCGCGACGATCTGCATCTCGTCGCGCTTGCCCGATTCGTACAGCGCCCTCAGCACCATTCTGCCGATGCGGCCGTATCCGTTGATCGCAAGTCTCACAGGCATCTGTTTCTCCTTCAGGGAAGTGTCGGGAATATTGGCGTCAACCCGATGTGCCGGTCTCGGCATGACGCGGGACTTCAACCATGGGCCGCTACCGGCTCAGCACGCGGCGCGCGGCCCCGGCCACGGCTTCCGCCGTGAAGCCGTAGTGTTCCATCAGGGCCTTGCCGGGCGCCGACTGGCCGAAGCTCTTCATGCCGAGCACGTCGCCGCGGCCGCCGACGTATCGCCACCAGCAATCCCTGGCGCCGGCTTCCACCGCCAGGAGGGCGGCGCCGTTGGCCGGCAGCACATGGGACCGGTATTCCTGCGGCTGCGCGTCGAATACTTCCGTGCAGGGGATCGAGACGACCCGCACCCGCAGGCCTTCGGACATCAGGTTTCCCGCGGCCTCAAGGACCAGGCCCACCTCGGACCCGGTCGCCATGAGAATGATTTCGGGGTCGCCATCGCTGTCGAGCAAGATGTAGCCGCCTCTGCCGATCAGGTCGATCTGGTCATCGGTCCGGGCCACGTGGGAGAGCCCCTGGCGCGTCAGGATCAGGCTGGTGGGGCCGTCGAGGCGTTCCACCGCCGAGCGCCAGGCGACGGCGGTTTCCACCGCATCGCACGGCCGCCACACCGCCATGTTGGGCATGGCGCGCAGGCTGCTCAGGTGCTCGATGGGCTGATGGGTGGGTCCGTCCTCGCCCAGGCCAATGGAGTCGTGGGTGAAGACCAGGATGCTCCTGATCCGCATCAGCGCCGCCATGCGCAGCGCGTTGCGGGCGTAATCCGAGAACACCAGGAAGGTGCCGCCGTAGGGGATGAAGCCGCCGTGCAGCGCCAGACCGTTCAGGACTGCGGCCATGGCGAATTCGCGCACGCCGAAATAGATGTAGTTGCCGACCGCGTGTTCCGCGTCGAAGACGGTCGAGCCGCTGTGCAGCGTGTTGTTGGAGCCGGTCAGGTCCGCCGATCCGCCGATCATTTCGGGCAGGTGCGGCGCGAAAGCCTCCAGCGCCCGCAGCGACGCCTTTCGCGTGGCCATGTCCTTGGCTTCAGCGGCAATTTCCCGGATCGCGGCGTCGGCGAGATCGCTCCAGTTGCCGGGGAGACCGCCCCGGACCCGGCGCTGGAATTCCCGCGCCAGGTCGGGCCATCGCCCGGCGTAGGCGTCGAAGCGTTGCTGCCACTCCGCCTCCAGCTCGGCGCCCCTGTCCCGGGCGTCCCACGCGTCGCGGAGTTCATGCGGTATCACGAACGGATCGTATTCCCAGCCGATCCCGGTTCGTGTCGCCGCGACCTCGTCAGGCCCCAGCGGTGCGCCGTGGGTATCCGCCGTGCCCTGCTTGTTGGGAGCGCCCCAGCCGATGAGCGTCTTGCAGCAGATCAGCGACGGCCGCGACGTCTCGGCGCGGGCGGCCTCCAGCGCGGCGATTACTGCATCGGGATCGTGCCCGTCGACGTCCTCCACCACATGCCAGCCGTACGCACGAAACCGCGCCGGCGTGTCGTCCGTGAACCAGCCCTCGATCATGCCGTCGATGGAGACATTGTTCTCGTCGTAGACCCCGATCAGCTTGCCCAGGCCCAGCGTGCCTGCGAGCGAACACGCCTCGTGGGAGATGCCCTCCATCAGGCAACCGTCGCCCATGAAGACGTACGTGTAATGGTCGACGATCATCCCTCCGGGCCGGTTGAAGGTCGCGGCCAGCGCCTTTTCCGCCAGGGCCATACCCACCGCATTTGCCAGCCCCTGTCCAAGCGGGCCGGTGGTGGTCTCGATGGCGATGTCGAGCTCCCGCTCCGGGTGACCGGCGGTCCGCTGGCCGAGCTGGCGGAACTGCCGGAGTTCGTCCATCTCCAGGGGGTAACCGGTGAGGTGCGCCAGCGCATAGATCAACATGGAGCCGTGACCATTGGAAAGCACGAACCGGTCCCGGTCGCACCATTGGGGATTCGAGGGATTGTGACGAAGGTAATCGTTCCACAGGACTTCGGCGATATCCGCCATCCCCATGGGCATGCCGGGATGACCCGAACGCGCGGCCTCCACGGCGTCCATGGAGAGGGCGCGAATCGCGTTTGCAAGTTGCCGCCGAGGCGGCCTTGTGACAGCCTGAGCGTTCTTTCTTGCGGTTACCATCGGGTGGTTTCGGGCAAAATCTGGAGGCATCGGAACGGCGTGGCGGGATTGTCGCCTACAGGGTGGGCTACCGCAACTCCAGGGAGCTCCAGGGAGCACCAGAAGTTCCGGATCGTTGGCGAGCCCGGACTGGGAGATGTCGGTAAACTGAGAAGCTGCATCCGGAAGCGCCGAGACATGGGCCAACGCGATTGCGCCGATGAAAGCGGCGTTTCGAATAGTCGGTCCTGCTGAATTCAGGACCGTCCCCCTATTCGTCGCGCATCAGCAACATTACATTTTTTCCGGCTATGGAGTGACTCAATATCCATTACAATTGTGACAGATCGGAATCGGGGCATTGACAAAAAGGGAACAACGCAAACAGGAGAACGGCAATGAATCGTCCGACATACGTACTGGTTGCAGCCCTTGCGGCTGGTTTTCCTGGCGTAACTCACGCTCATCACTCGTTTGCGATCTACGACATCGACAACAAGATTTCCCGAACCGGCGTGTTGACGCTGTTCGAGTTTGCCCAGCCGCACATTCAACTCGTCCTCGACGCAACGCTCGAAGACGGTTCGAAGGAAACCTGGGAAATCGAAAGCATGTCGCCGGGGCGCTGGGAGGGTGGCACGTTCGTTGCGGAGACCACGCATATCGACTGGCCGTACTTCGATCCCTACGGCACGCCGCAGTCCGACCGGATGAGCTACGTGGAGACGTTCCGGGTTGCCTCGGCGCCACTTCGTTCGAGGAGACAATTGAACGCGCGTTGCTGAAAGTGGTTCGCCGCGAGGAAATCCGGTCGCTCGCACAGATGGACGGGCTCGACCTATCCAACGAACAGGTCATGGCGGAAGCGTGGAGCAGGAGCGAGGTGACCCATGTCTGATCCCGTCCTCGGGCGGATCGTTTTCCAGCGCTTCCGCAGTCTTCCATCGGAACAGGTCAAGTTCGACAATCCAACCTTTATCGCCGGCCAGAATGGCTCGGGGAAAAGTAATTTCGCCGATGCCCTCGCGTTCCTCGCGGAGGCGATGACATCACCGTTGCAGGCCGTGCTGGAGCGACGCGGAGGACTATCCGCAGTTGCCCATCGAAGCTCGGCCAGGGGACGTCCGTCAAACCTGGGATTGGCGGTGGAGTTGAGGAACCCCGATGAAAATACCGCGATGGCGCGCTATGGGTTCGAACTGCGCACCCGGAGGGGTTACGGCTTCCAGGTTGCTCGCGAAAAATGCACGGTGTGGAAGTCGGATGGTTCGCGCGAGTGGTTCCGCAGATCGCCCAGGTACTACCGCGGGTGGGACAGCAGCGCGACTCCCCTTAAGCCAGCCCTTGAACGGAACGCGCTGGCGCTTCCGCTGGTCGGCGGCGATGCCCGATTTCAGGCGATAGTCCGATTCATGTCAGGCATGTGGACGTACCGGATCGAACCGGCAACCCTGCGAGCCATGCAAGATCCCGGCGGCGGCGTGCGCCTTCATTCCGACGGCAGCAATGCAGCCAGCGTTTTGCGTGAAATCCAACGGCAATCGAAGGGCGATTGGGAGCGAATCCGCGAGTTGCTTGACCGTGTTGTCCCGGGAACGCTTGGGGTCAGGCCAAAAAAACACGGCAACAAGCTCACCCTGGAATTCACTCAGGATTGGGGCAAGTCCGAGCCGGTCAAGTTCGAAGCCTTCAGCATGTCGGACGGCACTCTGCGCGTGCTCGGGCTGCTCACTGCGATCTTTCAACGTCCCGCTCCCTCGCTTCTCGTGATCGAGGAACCGGAAGCCACGATGCATCCGGGCGCATTGGGTTCGATCCTGGACGTATTGCGGCATGCGGCGCGCTTCATGCAGGTCGTGGTGACGACGCACAGCCCGGAGATCCTGGATGCCAAATGGATCGAGGACCGGCACCTGCGAATCGTCAGTTGGAACAAGGGCGCGACGCGAATCAATCCCGTCTCGGACGCTGCGCGAACAGCCCTGAGCGAGCACCTGATGGGCGCCGGCGAGTTGCTGCGCTCGAACGCTCTGACGCCCGATGAGCCGCCCGACACCGCCTTACTCCAGTACAAGTTGTTTGGGGGGCATGATCCGGCGTGAAAATCCAGCCGATCGTCGAAGGCCACGGCGACGTGGCAGCGTTCCCTGTGCTGCTGCGTCGCCTCCGCGACGAAATCCAGGCTTGGGCGGTTGATGTCGGAAGGCCGATCCGAAGACCCCGGAGCCAGCTTGTGCGCGAGACCGACGTTCAACAAGCAGTGCGGCTGGCGCTAGTGCAGGCGGATTGTCGGGCGATACTCATCTTGTTCGACGGAAACTCGGACTGTCCCGCTGAGCTTGGACCGACTGTTCAGGCTTGGGCACAGGCTGCGGCCGGCGGCATCCCCTGCGCGGTCGTGATCGCTCACAAGGAATACGAGGCCTGGTTCCTGGCCGCGATCGAGTCGTTGCGAGGGCATCGCGGATTGAGAGGCGACGCTGAGTCAGTCATGGACCCGGAACGTCCCCGCGGAGCAAAGGAGCAACTGGAAGCTCGAATGCATGCGGGGACAAGCTACATGGAGACCACCGACCAAGCCGCCCTTAGCGCTCTATTCTCATTGCCCGATGCTTATCGCCGGTCCAGGTTGTTTCGAAAGCTTGCCCGTTCGTTCGGCCTATTGGTGAGTGCCATGGGGCAAGACACGCAAGTATGGCCTCCTGCCGAGTGGACCGAGGACGCTTGAACGGCGTCGGATGCGGGACGAAACAGTCAGGCCGTACAGGACGAACAGCGTTTATCTGGAGGTTCCGCATCCCGATGCGCTTAGCGAGCATCAAGCTGCTCGCATTCCCAAGACTATCGAGAGAAGGTCGCTGACGTGTCCCCTTACATTCCCAGGGAGGCGGTAGAAATTGTTAAGCGGGCGCATCCCGACCTGGGCCGCCTCGGTGTGTTCTGGCACACCCAAGGCAGCGGAAAGTCCTATTCGATGGTTTTCTTCGCCGAGAAGGCGCGGCGGAAAAGGCATGGGTCGAATGGAAGGGCGTCCTGATTGGCGCCGTGCCGAGGGCGTTCCGACCCGCAAGACTGTTTCCGGCCACCGTCCAGGCGCCCGGTCCATTGGAAAAATCGCCGCCACAGGTGACAATCCACCCTTCCCGGCGGATTCGGAGTTATCCAATTGGCCACACGCGGCGCCGGAGGCGCGGGACATGCCGGCCGGCGGGGGAGTCGCGGCCCCCCGCCGGCCGGGTTCATGACGTGCCGCCCGGTTCCGTGGCCCCGCCGCCGGTATCGTCGGCATCGTCCGCCTCTCCGGCGCGGGTGTCGCCCTCGAAGAGCAGCAGGTCGGCGCGGGCGGGCACGTAGGGCTCCCTCGCATCGGCGCAGATCATCCGGCCGGCGATGGGGCCGGCGTAGACGATCGTCTCGTCCTGCGGGCCGCTGTCGTAGGGGCCCGGGTGGTCGTACTCGGCGTACTCGTGGCCGGCGTCCGGGTGGGCCCTGCCGCGGTGGATGAAGCCGTCCGCGGCGCCGCCGTCCCGGGCGAAACCGCAGTTGCGGTATTTCCATCCCCCTTCCCAGTCCCCGTCCGCGGACCACAGGCACATGTCCCAGCGTTGCCCGGTGTGCAGCTCGAAGGTGTAGACCGGCGTCCGCGTCCCGCCCGTGGCGGCGGCGAGCGCTTCGGCCCGCGCATGGGCGGTGTCGGCGAGCGCTTCGGCCCGCGCATGGGCGGTGTCGGCGAGCGCCCAGCAGAAGTGCTCGCCGTATCCGTACCCGGCCAGTTCGCGGCCGGCGAAGGACTCCACCGGAGCCTCCGGTTCCACCGCCTCCATGGCGGACTGGCCGAAGGCCAGCGGGCCGAGGATGAGGATGGGCGCGGCCGCGATGCCGGCGGCGGCGCGGTTCATGGCGGTCATTCGGTGTCCTCCGTCCCGGTGTTGTCGGGGTTGTCGGGCGCGATGCGCAGTCGCCAGGCGCCGCCTCCGGCGGCCGTTCCGGCGGGAACGACGCAGGCCATCAGCCCGGGCGCGCGTTCCACGGACAGTTCCTCCCGGCCGGCGCCCCGGACGGGGCTCGCGTGTTCGGGCAGCGCGCCGCCCGCGCCGCGGCAGGAGGCGTAGGCCGGGGCGTCCCTCCAGTTCGGGTCCGGCGCCCACAGGCACAGGTCGAAGTCCCGCTCGCTGTCCAGCCGGTAGGCCAGCCGCGCGCTCTCCCCGAGCGCGCCCAGTTCGGCGGCCCCGGGCACGAAACAGTACGGCGAACCGATGGCGCGCGCGCGCCGGCCGATCACCGGCGGCTGGGCGCGGCGGTTTTTCCGGCCCGGTTCCGCGGCCGGGCCCGGGACGCCCGGGACCGCCGCCGGCGCCCCGCCATGGCCCGGCGGGACGTGCCGTCCGGGCGCCTCCTCCTCCCCGGATGCCGTCGGCGGGCCGCCCTCCCCCTCCCCGCCGCCGGAACCCGCCGCCGGCGCCCCGTCATGGCCCGGCGGGACGCCGCCGCCACGCTCCCGCGCCGCCGGCCGCGCCGCCTCCGCCTCCGCGCCCTCGTGGTTCTGGATGGTCAGGGTGAGCGCGCCGGAAGCGCCCGTCAGATGCTTCATCCAGGATGCCGGCGTCGTGCACGTCTGGCCCTGGACACAGAAGTCATGACCGTCACCTGTGAACGTGGCGGTGTAGGGGATGTTCTCGTACGCCTGGACCTCGATCCCGATCGTCTCGCCCGAATCCTCGTGCGCGTCGTCGAGGACGGCGACCGTGAAGCTGGCGCTCCTTTGGCCCGCGGGGATCTTCAGCAGCGCGCCGGCCTGGATGGAACCGGACGAACCGGACGAGCCCCCGCCGAACCAGAAGCCCCGTTCCACGCCGTCCGGCGCCGGCGTCCAGTAGTCCGCCCCGGCCGCCAACGCCCGGCTGCCGTCCCCCCTCGGCGTGCCGGGGGGGAGCTGGACATGCGGCCGGGCGCCCGGCCAGTTGCCCTCCCCCCAGGTCGCCGTGCCGCGGAGGAGGACGTTCAGCTGCACCTCGTTGCTGTATGTCCTGCCCACCGTCGCCGTCACCGTGACCGGGCCGCCGCCCTCGCGCGGCGCGGTGTCGGTGGCGCTCAGGGTCAGGGAGTGCGGCGGCGGCTCCGCCGTCGGATCCACCAGACTCACCGAGACTTGCTGGTTGTCGCTCCATTGCGGGTTGACGCCGGGCCATCGGACGGTGTCCGACTCTGTACCAAAGGTTACCCGCGTAGGACCGAGAGCCAACTCCAGCCCGGCAAGGCGCCCAAGTGGTGCCCGGTCGAGGCGGAGAACTATCAAATTATGGGCAGAAAAGTAATTGATACTCCTGACTCGATAGGTCCAACCGTTGTACTCGAAGTCATCGTCCGCGAGCGCCGCGGAGCAGTCGGTTTGGCTAGCCCGGTTGGTGTCGCAGCCGAAACGCCCGTCGTCCTCATCCACCGTCAGCGTCGTGGACCAAATGACAGTCTGCGCCGCGGCTGGAGTGGCGGGCAGCAGGAACACCGCCCCGGGCAGCAGCGCGAGGACGGAGAGGAGGGCGGGGCGGCGGCACGGGGACGCGGCCCGGCGCGAGACCGCCGGAGCGGCGCCGTGGCCGCCGGTCAGTCCGGATGAAGGGGAGAGGAGCTTGCGGACGCGCCCGCGAGGAGCGGCGGACGGGTCAGGCGGGCGGGTTAGCCGTGAACAATCGCTCGGCGCTCGGCGCTCGGCGCTCGGCGCTCGGCGCTGATTATACCGCGCCTGTCAACCCCCGCAACGAAACAAACGTTCGATGTCATGACCCGCCCCTCGAAACACCGGCAACCAACGCGGCGTGGAAGGAATTTGAACAGAATCCGCCCGCGAATTCAAGACCGACCGCCCCGGCCGCGGGCCTGTTCAAAAGTCACGGCGCGGTTCTCCCGGTGACGCGGGCCGATGGGTCCGTCCGGGACGCGTTGCCGGAGTGGAGGCGTCGCCGGCCGGTCCGGGGCGGCGGCGCGGTGGCGGTTCGCCCGGGGGAGGCGATCGAAGCGGCCCATCGCGCGCACGATGGAGACCGCGGCGTTGCTGAGCGCGGCGTGGTCAATGTTGGCGGAATGTCGCAAAAGGCGCACTCAGGACCCCGGTCTGGAAAAGGTGTGGCATTATTTGTCCTGGACTGGAAAGCCCGGCGCAGGACGTTGACTCGGAAGCTTGCCGATTTGAAAGTCGAAATCGAGTCGTATACCAGACACAACGCGGATACAGCGCCGCTGTCGGAGGGGCAAAGGGCATAGCGGCAGCTACCGAAACCGAGATATTGGGGAACGGGAAGACGTGACGGCGGACACCGGCGCGACGGTGCGGCGCAAGCTGCCTATCGGCATCCAGACCTTCCGCGAGATACGCGAGGAAGGCTACTACTATGTCGACAAGACAACGTATCTGAACAAACTTGTCCACGGCGGCAAGCACTATTTCCTTTCCCGCCCCCGGCGCTTCGGCAAGAGCCTGCTCGTTGAACAACCTGCTGGACATCACGCTTCCATCTGATCGGCGTCGAGTTCAGCGAAGCGACCCGCAACATCGCCGCCTTCGAGACGGCGGCGGCGTAGCCCGGATAAATCAGCGCGCCGTGGAAAGGCGCACTGAGATTTTCGGGTTGGTTCGCCGCGGGAATGCGGACGACCCGTCAGAGCCGTTCGGCGCGCACGCCCAGCAGGTTGCGCTCGCGCTGGCCGAACACGGCGCCGAGCAGGTGCACCGGGGCGCCGCGGCCGCGGTGCCTGTCGGCGTAGCCGCGTGCGCGGATCTGCGCCATGGCGCGGGCCATGGCCGCCTCCGCGCCCTCGCCCTCCCGGGCCATCTTGAACTCCATCGCGAACACCTGCCCGCCGTGGCGCAGCACCATGTCGGCGCGTCTCCGGGCCGGCCCGCTCCTCGCCGGTGATCGTCAGGTAGCCCGCCTGGAACAGCAGCGCGTCCACGCCGATGTCGCCGACGTCGAAGGTCGAGAGCAGATCCATGTCGCTGACCCGGTTCTCCAGGTCCAGCGGGCTGACGCCGTTCTCCATCATCGTGCGGTACAGGAACGTCGGCGAGCCGGTCTCGAACCACCAGGGGCGGAACTCGCGCCGCGCGAACAGCAGCAGCACGTCGAAGGGGTTGTAGACCCGTTCCCCGCCCCGCCAGTGGTAGTCGTTGTACCACTCCCGGACCGCCTCCCGGTCCAGTCCCGGCAGCTCGGCGGCGAACACCGCGTCCAGGTCCCCGTCGGTGTACCCGCACAGGGTGGCATAGCGCGGGTCCATGCTGATGTCCATGAGGTTGTTCAGGCCCGAGAACAGGCTCACCTTGGAGAACATGGTGACGCCGGTGACGAACACGAACCGGACATGCTCCGCGCTGTCCTTGACGACGCCGTAGAACCCGCGCAGGTAGTCGCGGTTCGCCCGCGCCAGCGCCGGGTCGTCCAGCGCGTCCAGAATCGGCTTGTCGTACTCGTCCACCAGCACCACCACGCGCTTGCCGGTGGTCCTGTGCAGGCGATACAGCAGGTCCTCGAGGCGTTGCGGACCGGTCCCGGCCGATGGCGTTGGATCGATCCCGGCATCCTCCGCCGTCCTCGCCAACTGTTCCAGGATGTGCCCGCTCAGGCTGCCCGGCTCAAGGTAGCCCGCGCCAAAGCTCAACCGCACAACCGGATGAACGGTCGACCAGTCCCAGCGGCCGTGGATGTGCAGACCCCGGAACAGCGGCTCGTTGCCCGCGAACAGCTCCCTCAGCGTGTCGAGCAGCAGGCTCTTGCCGAAGCGCCGCGGGCGGGACAGGAAGTAGTGCCGCCCGCCCTCCACCAGTTGGCGGATCAGCGGAGTCTTGTCCACGTAGTAATACGGATTCTCCCGGATGGTCCGGAAGTCCTGGATGCCGATGGGAAGCTGGCGGCGGTTCATCGTCCGGGCGCGTCGACTGGGCAACGGGCATCATACCACCGCCGTCTGGCGCGCCCGATCACGTGCTTCGGGGGGAGGGCAGCGAGGACGGCTCGTTGGGCCAGCGGGGCCGCTGCGAAAACTCCTGGCGCCCTTGCCGCCATCCGCGGACCAGCGCCGCCAGCCGGGCGCCGTCGTCCAGCACCTTGGCGCAGGATTCCCAATCGACCGATTTCACCTCGTGATGCCGGAGTTCGAACGGGTGCCTCGACGGCACCGCGTCGATTGTCCGCCTGGCCGCTTCCGCGTCGCCGAGGGCGACCTGCACCCAAGCGTCCTCGAGGGTATCCGGCAACTGGCCGAACAAACGCGATATGTCCTCCAGGCGCTCGGACAACAATTCATGCACCCTGTCTTCCACGGAACCGGCGTAGCGCATGTTGAAGATGTCCACTTCGGAACGCGCCTGCCCGATTCGCTGAATGCGGCCCTTGCGCTGTTCCAGGCGCGACGGGTTCCAGGGCAGGTCCAGATTGATGAGCGTGCCCAGCCGCTGCAGGTTGAGGCCCTCCGCAGCCGCGTCCGTGCCCAGAAGCAGGCGCAACTCCCCCTTCCGGACGGCATCCTTCAGTGCCTCCCGGCTGCGCCGTTCAATACTTCCCGCCCGCAGCACGCCCGACCGGTCGGCGCCCGCATAGATGCCGACGGGTTCCTCCGGAAGTGCCCCGGCGAGGTGGTTGGCGAGCCACCGCACCGAGTCGTAGTACTGGCTGAATACGATGCAGCCGTGCCGCAGCCAACCCTGCCGCGCCAGCAGGTCAACCGCCAAATCGCACTTCGGGTCCCGCTCCCGGTTCGCGTCCATGGCTTGCTTCAGGCTGATCAGTTTGCGCTGCTCCGCTTCGGTCAGATCCCGCAACCGGTTGTCGGACCGCTCGGAATCCTCCGTTTCGTCGATGCCTTTCCAGCCTTTGAGAATCCTCGCCACCGTCAGGCGCCCGGCCTCCATGGTGCTGCCCATGCGGCGCAACAGCATGGTTCGGAAAAACCCGGTGTTTGTGCGCTTTGCCAGCAAGGCGCAGAATTCCTCGGCCAGACCGTAGGCGTCCTCGAGGTAGGGAGGCAGTTGGACGGCATCCCCTGGCGATTCGCCGTGCAACCTGACCTTTACCGGCGTCAGGAAGGGTTCGCCCGTCTCCGGGTCGGTGGACTGTTCAAGCAGTTCGCGCGTGCGCAGGACGATGGTGCGGATGTACGGGTTGCGATGCTCCACGAACCGCTTGAATCCGTCGCGGATGCGTTGCCTGTCGGGCGCCCGCAACTTTTCGACGTACCTGCCGGGCGCATAAGCATGTTCGTCCCCCAGCGACAGCGAGCGGCGCAGAATCCGGAAATCCGTGCCCTCGTCGCCGGGGGGAAACGGGTTTCTCAGCCAGTCCCATTGTTCGTGGAAGTCGGTTGGCGGCGGTTCCCTGCCCAACAGCATATTCAGCGATCGTTCCGCGTTGCGCCAATGGCTGCCGTGCGAGCCAAGCACGGCGTCGGAACCGCACGCCAGCGCATCGAGAAGGTCGAACGCCTCGATTGGATCGATCTGCACCGGGGTGGCGGTCGCCAGCAGCAGGCTCCTGGTCCGCGGCGAGACCCGGCGGATAAACGCGAGCAGGTTGTTGGGTCTCGCCGCGACTCGCTTCCGGCTGTTGCGCGTGCTGTTGTCGCGGCGCCGAGCGCGGTGCGCCTCGTCCAGGACCACGCACTCGAAGCGCATGGCCGACAAGCCTTCGGCGGCGTCCGACTGTTGCGTGATAAACCCGGTCGAAACGATTCCGATGCGGCGGGGGCAGCGCTGTATGGGCCGCTCGCCGGCCGCCGGGTGCTCTATGCCCCGCTCGTCCACCCACCGGCCCCGCCGCCAGACCGCCGACGGCAGGCCGAGCATGGTGTGGAGTTCGTCCTGCCACTGTTGCACGAGGGGCTTGGGGGCGAGGATCAGGATTGGCCTCTCGCCGGTCAGCGCCATCAACTGCGCCGCCATGGCGAGTTGCAGCGTCTTTCCCAGGCCAACCTGGTCGGCCAGCAGGAAGCGTGCGCCGTGCGGTCCCCGGTGGGCGTCGAACGCCAGCTTGACGAAGTGTTTCTGGTGTTCCCACAGCCCCACCTGCCGGCGCATGACCGGGGATTCCACGACCACCGAGGCGGGGTCGGGATCCTCCGCCCAGTCCCGCACCTTCCGCACGACCTTGCGCCGGGCGAGCCGCTTCAGATCCCGGACCACGAAATCCGCGAGTTCGACGGCGAACGGCGACGACCAGAGAGCGTCAAACTCCTCCTGCACCCATTCCACCGCCTCGGTCGCGTCGTCTTCCCAGATCAGCTCGTAGTTCAGGCGAAACGCCGGTCCTGTTTCGTTGGCGCTGCCGAGAAAGCAGGTGCGCCGGCCGTCGGCGAGCGTGATGACGCCCGCCTTGCCGTGAATCAGACCGAAGGCGTCGTCGGTCAGGACGCGAACGCGCAGCTTGCGCGATGCCAGCATGTCGTGGAGCCGCTGGAATCTCGGTTTGGCCGGGTCGCCGAGGCGTTCCGGCGCCGAGTCGCACCACTCGCGGCGCATGGCGGCCCGCGCGGCCTTCGCGACTTCCACGTCGCGCTTCGACAACGCCGAGTTGCACACGACCCGGATTCCGCCCCCGACGCCCTCAAGAGCCTCGCCGGCAACCTCCAGGATGGACGAAGAAAAGTAGCCCGCGATGCGGTCGTAGCGCTTCGCGCCCGCGAGTCTGCGGTTGAGATAGCCGCCGTCAAGCGGCGCACGCCGGGATGAGTAACGGGTGACCATCTCAGGCGCAGCGTCGGGATTGGCGCGGTCCATGCCCGGGCATGTGTCCGGACGGTAGTTGCGACCGGTCACGCATGGCGCTGGGTCGGCGGATGTTGGCAAGCGTCGCCTTGCGGTTCCCGCCATAGGCGAACCGTGAGCCGCTCGTCCTCAACGATGAACTCCGGTTCGGTGCCGTTGTGCTCGCGCATGCCGCGCACGATCTTCCTTGGAACGCCCATGCCCATGTGCTCCAGGTAGCCGTAGTCCCGCATGACGTCCTTGACGAGCTCGTTGCGCGCCGACCGGCAACCGGCCTTCATGCGCGCCGGGGTGATGCCGTTTGGCAGCCGCCCGGGCGAGATGATTTCCAGCCGGTCCGAGTAGATGCTGAGTTCGATATCCGTATTGGACAGCAGATAGTCGCGGTGCACGACGGCGTTGACCAGGGTCTCGCGGACCGCTTCCTCGGGATAATGCCACCGGTCCACCCTGCGGACGCCGTTTTCCAGCGCGGTCGTGCGGGTGTGGCGGCGGATGAATTCCACGGCCTGCTCCACGAGCCCCGGATCCAGCAGGCTTCCGTCGGCGGCATGCAGTCCGACGAGAGGCCCGCGCAGCGTGCTCCGCTCCCTGGCATCGTAGTCCTTCTCCGCGCCGAAGTAGGCGACCGCGTCGATCTTCGACTGCGGCAATGGACGGCTTGGACGGTCGCCGAACAAGAGCAGGCCAGCGACCGTTGCCGGGCGCGCCGCGCCGTCGTCGAGAAACCTGGTGTTGGCGAGCAGTTGCGCCCACTCGGTTTCGCGCGCCTCGCGCCATTCGCGTTCCGTTTCCGCGACCCGCTCGCGCCACCCGGAGGGGTCTTCCCCGATCACCCGCTCGATCATGGCTTCGCGCCACTCCCGCGCCGGTTCCAGGGGCGGCGGTGCCTGGCCGCGCACGCGCTCGAAGTACTCGACCAGCCGGCGACGGTCCAGATGCCTGATCGACGTGCCGCCGACGGGCTGGAGTTCGGGCGGGACGGCGCCGCGCCGATGGAACAGCCGCGCCAATTCCTCCGGGCTCGCTTCGCGGCTGGTGCTGCCGACCCGGATGTAGTACCTGCGGCCCCGGCGGTGCCAGACATGGTGAACGCCGTAGCCCCGCTCGACCCGCACGACCGCGACATCCAGGCCCGCGCCGACGTCCCTCCAGATGCAGAACGCGGGATTGAGTTCCGGGCGAATCTTGTCGCGGCAAACGTGCATGACCCACTGCTCCAGCCGGAAGTATTCGATCTTGCCGGTCCGGCCTTTCATGTCCGCGCCTTCCGGATTTGTTGAGCCTTCCTTGTCTTCCGGCGCGTCGGTTCTCGCCAGACCGGAAACGCTGCCGTCATCCTCGACGCCGAGAATCACGCAGCCGCCGTCGAGATTGGCCAGCGCGACCAACTCCTTGGCCAGTTGGCGCGCGTCGATGTCGTCCCGCTTGAACTCAACCCCCGAGTTCTCGCCGTTGGCGATCACTTCCAGCAAGTCGGTCCTGGTCATCACTCGGCTTCGCCTCCGAACCCGTGTCCGCGCCCGCAGAAACTGCCCGCAACCCGGTGCCCGCGATCATACATGGTCGTTCTCCACAGCGCCCGCGACCAGCCGGGCGGCGGCCGCGTCGTGGCGCCAGTGATCGGTATCGAGCGCGGCCAGGTAGCGTAGCACGGTGGCGAGTGCCTCTCGCCGCTGCCAGTAGTCCGGGAGTTCCGAGCGCAGCCAGGTCAGGCTTTCGGCGGTTTCTTCGGTTTCAACCGCCCGCCAGATGGCGTAGAGCGCCTGGCGCACCAGACTCGACCGGAATCCACCGCCGCCCAGCTCGCGCCGGCCGAATTCGGTCGCGGTCCGGAGCCGCGTCTCGTTGGCCTTGCCGCTGTGGAGCAGGAAGCGGTAATCGCGTACCCCGAAACCGAGCGCAAACTCCTGGTAGACGCCGCTGCGGGACTCGCCGTGGCTTTCGATTTCGACGCCCTTGAGATACAGCTTCTCTTCAGGGCCGAGATGCCGCCAGAAATGGCCGGGCAGGCCCTTGGGGACAAGGAAGTTGCTGGCGGTGCGCACCGCGTCGGCGATGATGGCCTCGATGGGATTGGCCTCGCCCCTGCCCCGCTTCCGGCCAAGTTCCCGCGCGATGTTGATATCCTCGATGGAGCGATACCCCGTCAGCACGCGCAGGGCCGCGGCGTAGGCGGCCAACTGATAGTCGGCGTCGGAGAAGTTCGGGTCGTCGCGGTCATCGAGTTCCAGCATGGCGTCGAGTTGCCGCTCGACCTCGTCCTCGACTTCCGGGATCACCTCGTCGGAGAAGGCCGTAGCGTCTGACGTCTGCTTGCGCAGCACCATGAGGACGGTGCCCTGGACGTAGTTGCCCTGCTTAAGGGTGGATTGGGTCTCCGTTCCGATGGTCCAAGCGGCGGTGACGCGCAGGCCGGCCGCCCAGAGAATCAACGTCAGGTCCGCCCAGACGGAGGCATCCTGGTGGGTGAACATGACGACCTGTGCACCGTTGTCCGGCATCTGCTCGGTGAGGTTGCGGTAGCAATCGACCATGCTGCCCCGGAAGCCGGAGTCTGTGCCGCGGACAGCGAGAGCCCTCTTGCTATCCGTGTTCCATTCCTCAAACAAGCTGCTCAACTGCTTGTCGAACCACGGCAGATAGAATTCCGACAACTCGTGATAGTTGACTGCATCCGCGTACGGAGGATCGGTCAGCCAGATGTCAGCCGATGCGCGCATCGCACGCGCATCGCTGGCTTCGGTGCGATGTAAGCCATCTATGGAACAAGGCGGAACACGGACGAACCAAGGCTTCTTTATTGCGCTGGTACCTTTACCCGCGTAGGAGTCGAGCGTGTTGAAAGCCTGGTTGTAGAACACTTGATGAACCAGCTCCCCGCCGATACCACTGAACCACTGGGACAGTTTGCAATTCCAGTTGCCGATCCGGCCAATGCCGAGCAGGCAGGTGACGGCGGCCTCGATGGCAAACGACCGTTCATCGCCGGTTTCCGCGCGTTCGCCAGAGCCGCTCCCGATTGCGGCTGCGTCTTCAACAGGTAACGGCCGTTCGACCGATGTTTTCGCCAGGCACCCATGAACCAGCAACTGCCGTGGCGTGAAGAGATGATGCCAGTGCGTCCAACCGCGTTCTCGCATGGGTTGCGTAGTGTTGTATCCGGGCACGATCTGACGGTTCGGGATGTAGCCACGCTCCTGCCATTCAGCAAACCGTTGCCGCAGCAGGCCAAGCGCACGCACCTCGCGTTCCAGGTCGCTCTCATCGATACCTCGGTAGAGTGCGGACGGTACCCGCTTGGCGATCGAGGCAAGCCGCTCAGTCCTCTCGCTTATCGTTACGGATGCCGCCTTCACCGTGCGCGAGGCTTCCCGTACATCGTCTGAGGAGCGGCGGAATTTCCGGGCGGCATCGAGCGCCTGCCGTGCTTCTTCAAGCGCACGGTTTTCCGCCTGCCAGTCGCGTGCCCGCAGCCCCGCCACTTCCTGCTGTTCCTCGGCATCCAGAAACTCGATCAGAGCCGCAATGGCATCGTCGGTCCGCACCCACTCCGGCAAGGAGGATGACGCCAACCCCTGCTCCGCCGACAACAAGGATTCAAGCGAAGGCAGCCGCCAGCGCACGCAATACAGGCGTTCCTGGAACACGTCGTCAGGCCAGGGCGTGAGGTCGTCGTTCCTCCATTGCCTGAGTCTCCGCGTCGGCCCATCGGCACCGCGGCGGTCACCGCGAATGGCGCTCATCGGCGTGGATCTTTCGCCCTTGCAACCCGGGCTTGGGCACACCAGACGCGAATTGCGCACGGTTCCAGCCTTGCGCGCCTCCGCGATCGACTCCCGATCCACGCCCGAGCCAATATTGATTGAGAAGCGCTTCCCGGGCGCGTCGGCAACAAGCTGCGCGACCGTCCGGGTCTTTTCCCCGATGACCCAGCTTGGAGCAAGCGGTACTCGCCATCCGCATTCCGGGCAGACGGTTTCCGTGCAATACAGGTAAGCGTCCGCCCGCCATCCGGCATCGTTGTGTTCGATGCGCCACGCCGTAACCTGCCGGTCCACGACATCGAACACTTCGGTCTGCGCTTGCCGGACCTTGCTTGCGACCTTCTCGCCGCCGCCGACGATGTTGAGCGCGGCCCAGGTCAGGAGGGCCGCGACGGGGTTAAGGTCGGATCCGTAGGCTTCGCAACCGATACGGGCCGCTTCAAAGGGTACGCTGCCGCCCCCGCAGAAGGCGTCCCCGACTCGAGGAACGCGGCCGAAACGGCGCATGCCCAATTCCCTGACCAATTCGGGAATCGTGTCCGCTTTCGTGCCAAGGTGTGCGTTGATCCTCTCCCATGCTCCGGCGGATGGGCCGTCCAGATGTTCGGGCCGCTTGCACCACCTGAGCTTTTCGCCGTAGCTCATCCGCTCGAACACGATCCGCTGCAATCGCACCCGTTCGGCTCGGGGCAGCCCCTTCCTGAGCCTGGGACGACCGGAGCCCCCGTCCGGCGCGAACCATTCTCGTCGTTCGTCCGGGTCGAGCCGCCGATGGATCTCTTTCAGCGGGATGTTCTTGTCCTTGCGCCGCCACAGGCCGTCGTCGTCCATGGTGAGCAGGGCGAGGAACGCCTCGCGGTCCTTGCGCGGGTCGTCGGAACCGGGCATGAGCAGGCCGAGGATGACGGCGCGCACCAGTACGAGCGGTTTGCGCCCCCACCACTTGCCGAGTCCGGTGAGCGTCTGGCTGTAATTCGCCTTCCGTTCCTTGTAGCTCTCCTTCGAGAGGCGCGATACGGGAAACTGCGTTTCGATAAAGCTCTTGTTGGCGGCGCGGTTCGCCACCGGTCAGGACCTCTCGCCGATTTCGACGGGTCGGGCGAGCCTCACCGCCTCGGAACGCCTGGCCATCTCGATCATGATCAGCTTTCGAGCGCCACGTTCGCTAGGCCAGCCGACAACATTGGCGTGGCGCGGCGGAGCATCGTCGCGCACGACGCTCAAACCGACATCCCGGACGTCGGCTTCATTCAACTCGCCCCAACCGTACAGTCTCCTGGCGGTTGCATGCCGAAACGCCGCGCCGATCCCCAGCTTGCCGATGTCCTCGGCGTCGAGTCCAGCCACGGCAAACACGGACAGTTCCAGCGCCCGGTTCGGCTCGAACAGCTTGGGCTTGGCGATCGAATGGGTGAGGCGGCCGCTCTCGAAAGCGAACCGCGCCAGCGTTCCCGCAGCTCGGCCGGTCACGGCCGCAGGCAATGGAGCAGCCGGTCAAGGCAGTACGCCACGCCTCCCGGCATTGCGCTTGACCAGCGTTCCTGCCCGCTCAGCCGGTCCCCTTCGAATACGCCTGCGAAGGCGATATCGCGGTCTGCGCCAACGCTCACGGTGAGCATCAGGTCGCGGCTGATGGCCCAGTCGAAGTCGATCTCGCCCTGGGGAGTGGCGGCGACATCGGGGGCGGGTGTTTCAGCGTGAACGAGCTCGGCGAACCGTTTCGCGATACCGACCGTCTCGGGTTGGACGGCCAATCCGCCGTCGCCGTCCCAGTTTTCGTGGCTTGCCTCCCTGGCGATGTCTTGAATCGCCAGCTTCACGCGTTCGCCAACGGTGTGCGCTTGTGTTGGATTGACCGCCATGAATTGAAATCTCCTGCAAAGGTTGGGGTTCAACCGGCGACGTTCTGGTTCAATCGGCGATTCTCCCGGGGACGCCGCATTCGGCGCCATTCCCGGCGGATTCGCCGATTTGGTCGCGCCGCCCGCCGACCAGCCGGAACAGATCATCGTGCCGTTCGCGGTCGCCGCCGCCAACCGGGTTTTCGGTCAGCGCGTACCGCACGGCCTTGCGCCAACCCCGGTTCCTGCCGTGCAGGGCGTGGCCCGTGGCGGCATTGGTCATGGTGTACAGCCACCAGCGCTCCTCGGGCGCGAGACCGAGCCAGTTCTTGACCGCAGCCGGAATCAGCGCCGGGTCGGCGTCCTCGATCGCCCAGGCGAGAAGCGCCAGCTCCTTGCCGAGCAGGCGCGTCACGACGTTGTCGCCGCGTTTCCACCGGCCTGCGGGAAGTCCGTTGGTCTTCAGGCGGCGGTTGAATTCAACGCGGACCTCGTCGGCGATGGCGTCCCACTTGACTCGCGCCAGCAGGGCGCGGTTGCGGGCGTCCTGCGGTCCCGCTCCGCGCGCCGGGACCGGCGAATCGCCGCCGAAGCGCAGATGTTCGGCGATCAGCACATCGCGGCGGCGCCCGCCGGGGACGGTCACGACGAAGTGGTGCTGCGAAAGCTCCGGCTCGAAGCCGAAGCCCAGGACCTTCGCGCGCAGTTTCGCGGGGGGCTTCCCGCGTCGCGCCGCGCTCATGGCGCCACCTCTTCGCGGCGATAGTCCGCCTTGATGTCGGCGATGTAATCAACGAAGTGCTGCCCGGTATCGTAGTGGACGCGTCTCGCCTCCACGGATACCTCGCCGCCAGAGACGAATCCCCGCAATCCCTCCACGACCCGCTCCAGGCTGTCGCCATCCAGCTCGACGCCATCCGAAAAATTCACTTCTCCCCACTCGCCGCCCTCTTGCTGGACTTCGACGCGGACTCCGTCCGCCCTGGCCCGATGGTGCTTCAGGCGGTGGATGAACCCGTAGGCAGGACGGGTGGTCGCGAACTGAAAGCCGTCCGCCGGGCTCCACACGGTCGGTTGGCTGCGGGCAATGGGCTTGGCGACCGGCTTCTCGGCGATCTCCCGGCGGTGCGGCTCGGAGACCAGGCCGTCCTTGTCCGCAACCGCCAGCACCAGCCTCGTACCTTCCGGAAGCGCGAACGGCGCGTCATAGACGCCACCCGAAACCCGCGGGTCGGAGCCGTCGGTGGTGTAGCGAATCCGCGCGGGCGGGGCCGGACGAATTTCGGCCATGCGGCGGTCGCCATCCATGAAATCGCGGGATTTCAGCGTGATGCGTCCGCGCCACTCGACGGCGTCGCCCGTCTTGTGTTCGCCCGTGGAGTCCACGGCGAGGAACGATACGCGCAATTCCGCAGTCTCGTAAATCCGCGAGTCCAGCCGGGCGGACGCGGGCGTCGCCTTGCCGCCGACGTCCACATGTATCGTGTCGCCGCGGACGGGCGTGAGGCGCAGTTTCGCAAGGCCCGTTTCGTCGTTCCGGCCCAGTTCCCGGATGCGCACTTCGGTGGCGGGTTTCGGGAAGGGCCCCTTGTTGATGTAGCTGCCCTCCTCTCGCCAAACGTCCTTGTGGACGCAGTCCGCCTTCAGCCGCTCCAACGCGTCCGGCCGGTGCCACTGCCATACCGGGGAGGTGGCGGCGCGCCGCGTGATCTCGGCCCATTGCATCGACTGGCGCGTGAACAGCCGCCGCTCCACCTTTTGCCGGAAAGTTTCGCCGGCGATGTCCGTGGTGTATTTGTGTTTGCCGCCGAGCGCCGCCCGCACCTGGTCCTCGCCATCGTAACGGTTCCCCTTGAATTCCATGAGGAAATCCACCTTCGCGAGCCGGTCCCGGGTGGGGTAGTGGAGGGTCGTGAAGGTCTCCCGTACGGCGCTTTCGAATTGCGTCTGGAATCGGGGCAGCAACTGCTCCCGGGCCTGCAGCAACTGGGCGTCGTTATCGGCGGCCCCTTCGTGCAGCATCTCCTGGATGATCTGGTCGATCGCCTTCAACTCGCGTGAGCGTTCCAGCAGCGAGTCGAAGGCGCGCTGGCCGGTGAGGAAGCAGACCCGGTTGCGATAGGTGTGCTGGTCGTAGAACGTCCGCAAGTTCGGGTGCAGGCCGGCGGGGTGGGGTTCTGAGACCACCAGCGTCACGCGGTTCGGGTCCAAGTCGATGCCGTCTATGGCGGGCAGGGGCTGCAACCGCTGATAGCAGTCGCCCACATCGGGTTCGAACATGTCCTTAAGGCGGCTGCGCAGTTCGCCGGTCGCCTGGTCGCGCAGATACGCGCCCGCCGTGGTGGTGACCCGGGCGATCAGGTTCTGAACGTTGCGGACGTGAAGGCGGCCGTCGTTGGTGCTGTGCAGGTACCAGGCGCCGGTGGCGAGGCGGGCGACGACTTCGTTCCGCAGCCGGGCCACATCGCGTCCCGGCGCGCACAGGTGGGAGACGATTTCCGGCACGGTCAGGCCCATGACCGCATTCGGCACGTTGGCGAGCGAGGCCATTAGCACCAGTTTCATCACGTCCTGGGCGTCTTCGCCGCCGCCGAGCCCCTCATCGATGGTCTCCGCGACCGCCGCGCCGTTGGACGCGATGTCGTGCGCGATGGCGTTATCCAGCGTGGGATTGATCTGGCTGATCTCCGTGAGGGTTTCGCGGCTATCGAGGTCGATGTCGTGGCAGGCGATCAGGTGCGGGTCCCGACCCGTGCTCCAGATACGCGCCACCACGATGCGCATGAGGCGGATGAGCCCCCGGGTCTGCTGAAATCCCGGGTTGTCGCGGAAGCGCGCGTAGAGGTCCCTGATGGAGGGATGGAACGGATAGGATTCCTGGACGAGGGCGGCAAACCGCTCCGGCGAGGCGTTGGTGACATGCATCTGCCGGGCGTCGCGGATGGCCTGCGCGTAGCCCCGCGCCACCTCCCGCGCCACGTCGCCGCCGGGCAGTGACTCGAAGATGCGCGTGCGGAGGATGTGGTAGAACTCGTCCGAGTTCATCCGGACCGGTTCCAGGTTCATCGCCGTGCGGCCGGTCTCCGCCTCCAGGTCGTTGAGGGCGGCGACGATCTGAGCCCCGCCGGCGCTGTAGCTTGCCCGCAGGTCGGAAATCACCAAGCAGACGTTCGCGAGTTCCCCGCGGCACAGCGCGACCAGCAGATTCGACAAAGCGGTGGTGGTCACCGCCGACAGGTCGGAATTGCCGATGCTCTTTGAGGCCGCGTTCACGAAATAGGGCGGCAGCTCGTCCAGCATGATGAGCAGCGGTTCGCCCCGCAGCAGGTTGATCCACGCGGTTTGGCCGGGTGCCGCCAGAGGCGAGTAGTAGTCCGCGAACCGCTCCCGCTTGCCAAGCTGGTCGGCGACGGCGCCCCATATGCCGAGCGGCGCGTCGCTCTCGCGCCCGGAGAAGGCAACAACGCGGACCTTGCCGAGGTTCGGGTCGGGCTCGTGGAAGTCGCTCATGACCCGCGCACGGAATTCCGGATGGCGCGCGAGCAGGCCGAGGGCCAGCAGGTTGTGGGTCTTGCCGCCGCCCATGGCCTGCGTCAGTTTGAACACGCCTTGGGCGGACTTCCCTTCAAGGCGGCGAAATCCCTCCCCGAGGAGGGTTTTCATCCCCTCGGTGATGTAGTTCTCGGCAAAGAACCCGGCGGGGTCTATCCGGCCCCCGACCAGATCGCCCAAGTCGAGCACGGTATCTCTTCGCGTCGGATCGAATACGCTTTCCCTGACTGTGCAAGCCGACTTCAGTTTCTGCAAGATCAGTTCTTTCCCTAGGGTCGAAGGGCGTGCGCGACGCCGGACTTCAAGGCCATCAGCTGAACCGATACCCTGAAGAATGCGGCCATTCTAACGCGGCGCCGGACGGGTGTTAAGAAAGGTCCGATCAACTCGGATGGCGGATTTTCCGTGCCGTTGAAGTCATGGGTGACGGGTCTCGCGATGGCGGATCGAGATGTTCAGAGGTTCGCTAACGCACATTCTCCGGCGTATAGCCTTCCCGAACCCCGTCGGCGGAGAGCACCAATTGCCAGAGCTGGGTGCCCCGGGCGCGGAATCCGCCCGCGGAGATGAGCAGGTAGTAGGTCCACATGCGGTAGAAGCGCTCGTCGTAGTTGGCCTTGAGCCCGTCCCATGCCGACACGAAGTTCTCGTGCCAGCACATCAGCGTGCGGTCGTAGTCCTGGGGGAAGTTGTGCCAGTCTTCCAGTTGCAGGACCTCCTCGGCGGCGCCCGTGATCTGTTTCGCCGACGGCAGTTGGCCGTTGGGGAAGATGTACTTGTGGATCCAGGCGTCGGTCTTCGGGAGGCTGCGTACGGCGCCGATGGTGTGCAGCAGAAACAGCGCGTCCGGCGCGAGACAGCGGCGCACGACTTCCATGTACGTGCGGTAGTTCTTGTAGCCGACATGTTCGAACATGCCGATGGAATAGATCCGGTCGAAGCGTTCGTCGAGTTCGCGGTAGTCCTGCAGGCGGATTTCGATGGGCAGGCCCGCGCACCGGGCCTGCGCTGTCTCGCACTGGTCGCGGGAAACGGTGATTCCGACGCCGGTGATGCCGTACTTTTCGGCGAAGTAGTGCAGTGCGCCGCCCCAGCCGCAGCCGATGTCCAGCACCTTCATCCCCGGTTCGAACTGGAGCTTGCGCGCGATCAGGTCGAGTTTGTGTTCCTGGGCCTCGTCCAGGGTTTCGGCGCGCCGCCAGTAGCCGCAACTGTAGATCATGCGCTCGTCGAGCATCGCCCGGAACAGATCGTTGCCGAGATCGTAGTGGCGCTCGCCGACCTGGAATGCGCGCCTGCGCCGCTGGAGGTTCATGAGCCGGGCCTGCAGCGTGAACAGGATGTCGCGGGCCGGCTGGACGCGCCGGTGGAACTGGGCGCGGTAAGCGCGGCAGATCATTTCGGGGATCTGTTCGCAGTCCCACCAGCCGTCCATGTAGCTTTCGCCGATGCCGAGCTGGCCCTGGGCGAACACCCGGGAGTAGAGCGCTTCGTTGTGGACCTGAACGTCCCACGGACGGTCGCCGTTGATCCGAATATCGGCGACATCCAACAGCGCTTCCAGTCGTTTTCGATACCGCTGCGAACTCACGTCAAGGTCGTTGAATTATGGCCGCCGGAATATTAGCAGACGAAAAGGCAGTTCGCCGACTGTGGGCGGCCCGAAAACCAACTGTGCCCCGTCGGCCGATCAAGGGATCCATCGAACCGACGCGCGATTGTCGGTTCGATGGAGCACTGGCGTCGTCGCAGAGGCGGTATTCCACCCAATGCGGCGGTCCGCTCACCGCCGCCTGCCGGACCTGGCGGCTTCCCGCAGGGCCTGCCGTTCGATCTTCGCCCAGGAATCGCTCATGGCGATGGTGCGCAGAAAGACCGGTCGTCCGGCGGCGTGGAGAACCGGGTCCAGCGTGAAGTATCCCAGGCGTTCGAACTGGTAGCGCTCGTCGGGGGACGCATCGGCCAGCGCCGGTTCGAGCGCCGCCTGGAGCACCTCCAGTGAGTCGGGGTTGAGGTGTTCCAGGAAGCCGCCCGGACCCTGGCCGGGGTTGGCTGTCGAAAAGAGGCGATCATACAGCCGCACTTCGCGGTGCAGCGCGTGGCGGGCCGAAACCCAGTGGATCGTTCCCCTGACCTTGCGCTGCGACTGCTCCATGCCGCTGCGGGTGAGGGGATCGTAGCTGCAGCGCAATTCGGCAACCTCGCCGGATGAATCCCTGATGACTTCCTCGCACTTGACGATGTAGGCGTAGCGCAGCCGCACTTCGCCGCCCGGCCGCAGGCGGCGGTACTTGCGCGGCGGATCCTCCATGAAGTCGTCCCGCTCGATGTAGATTTCCCGGGAGAATGGCACTTGCCGGCTGCCCATTTCGGGCCGGTTGGGATGGTTTGCGGCGGTCAGCCATTCTTCCTTTTCTTCGGGGTAGTTCTCGATGATCACCTTCAGGGGCCGGAGCACGCCGAAACGCCGCGGGGCCGACGCATTCAGATTCTCCCGAACGCAGGTTTCCAGCGCGCCCAACTCGATCAGGTTGTCTTTCTTGGTCACGCCGATTCTGCCGACGAATTTCCGGATCGCGGCGGCGGGATAGCCGCGCCGGCGCATGCCGGAGAGCGTCGGCATCCGGGGATCGTCCCAGCCATCGACATGCCCCTCGTCCACCAGCCGGGCGAGCTTGCGCTTGCTCATGATGGTGAACATCAGGTTGAAGCGCGAAAACTCGGTCTGCTTCGGGCGATTGCGCACCGGCAGGTTGTCCAGGAACCACTCGTACAGCGGCCGGTGGTCCTCGAACTCCAGCGTGCAGAACGAATGGGTAGTGCCCTCCAGTTCGTCCGACAGCGTATGGGCGAAGTCGTACATGGGATAGATGCACCAGGCGTCCCCGGTGCGCTGGTGGGGAACCTTGCGAATACGGTACAGGGTCGGGTCCCGCAGGTTCATGTTCGGCGACGTCATGTCGATTTTGGCGCGCAGCACGTGCTCGCCCTCCTCGAATTCGCCGCGCCGCATGGCGGCGAACAGTTCCAGGTTTTCGGCGACGGATCGGTCGCGGTACGGGCTCTCGATGCCTGGCTTGGTAAACGTACCCCGATAGGCTCTGATCTCCGCCGCGCTCAGGCTGTCCACGTAGGCCTTGCCTGTCTCGATCAGGTGCACGGCATAGTCGTGGAGTTGTTCAAAGTAATCCGAGGCGTGCGCCAGACGGTCTTCCCAGTCGAAGCCCAGCCAGCGGACGTCTTCCTTGATCGCCTCCACGTATCGGACTTCTTCCTTCTCTGGATTCGTGTCGTCAAAGCGCAGGAAGCAGGTCCCGCCGAATTCTTCGGCAATGCCGAAATCCAGGCAAATGGCCTTGGCGTGCCCGATGTGCAGAAAGCCGTTGGGTTCGGGCGGGAAACGCGTCTGCACGCGCCCGCCATGCTTGCCGGCGGCAATGTCGCCGGCGACGAGTTGGCGCAGGAAGTCCTGCGGCTTGTTTTCGGTCTCCATGGACGCAATTGTCCGTCAAGCGGGGCGTCCGGCACAATCAGTGCGATCGTCGGATTCATATGCCCTCATGGCTGGCGGTCGCCGGGTGCTTGCGGGACAGGTTCGCGCGCTCAATCGATCTGCGGCACCATTGATTCCAGCCAGGCGATCAGATTCGGAATATCGTTTTGGACAGTGTCCCAGACTAGGCGAAGGTCGATGTCGAAGTACCCGTGAACGAGTCGGTTACGCATGCCGACGATGTCCTGCCATGGAATCGCCGAATGCTGTTGCCTGATCTCCTCATCGATGCGCGAGGCCGCCTCTCCGATTATCTCGATGGACTTGACGACGGATAATTGCGTGCGGCGGTCCATAGTGAACGACTGGTAGGAAAGCTCCTTGGCGAACTCGTCCGCGTCGCGGGCCGCGACCAGCATGTCGAGAAGGTAAGCGGCTTGATCACGTCGCATAGATGACCCGGGCGTCCTCGAGTATCGCTTGCCTGCGGATCGGGTTGCGGCTGTTTTCCACAGCCGGACGCGTAACGAGATCGACCTGGCGTCCGAACAGCTCAGCCAACTCGCGTTCCATCCGTACGATACCGAACAATCCCGGCGTGCGAGGGGAAGCGAACTTGATCAGCACGTCAATATCGCTGTGGGGGCCGAAGTCTTCCCGGAGTACAGACCCGAACAGAGCAAGTTCGTCGACGCTCCAACGCTGGCAGAACGCGGCGACCTCTTCCGGCAGGGCGGGGATGCGGGTACCCATTAGTGCTTTAGCGCCGCTCGATCGAATCATTGTATCTTGTGTTTCGGCCATCGATTCAACTCCAAGGTTCAGGCTGCTCTTGCGGCAATTGTACCCTTGGAGGGCTTGCAGAGGCGGGTACGGGGGGCGTGGAAACTCCCTATCGATGCTCCACGGCACCGCCCCCAGACCAACGCGGCACCGCGGAGCGAGTTTGGCGATTGCACCGTACCGGGATGAATGCCGTACCGATCTCGAACTCTTGCTGCGATCGGACATGCGCACTTTGTTTGATTCCGGCCTGGTGGCCGTTCGCCCCGACTCAATGACCGTTCCGGTCGCCACGGAATTGAATGGAAGCGGGTACGAACGTTGGCGCGGACGCCCGATTCGAAGACCTCAACAAAGCGACCAGCGCCCCAGTCCCGAGGTGCTGAGGGATCATTTACGGCGTTTCGGATGGTGGCTGACCGGACAACGAACCCCACGCCACAATCACAATCGGTGCGGCCCGTTAATGGCAGACGCTCACTTACTCACTGTCCAAATTCCAGATTGACCTTCATCGCGACAGGATTTTGGTCCGAGACGACGCGTTTGAAGCGGAGAGCCCAATGGCGGAATACGACACAATCGCCCAAGAGCACCAAGCGTCCAAGCAGCTTGCGTTTCGCAAATGGCGAATCCGCCGATCATGTCACTGGAGATACTCGCTCGACGCTGATACGGTCGGCCCGCTTCATTGCCTGAGCCAGCGCGTAGGCCGATTGAAGCCGGTACCAGGTTTCCGCGCCACCTCCGAACGCCTTGTCGAGGCGGATGGCCATCTCCGGAGAGATTCCCGCACGGCAATTGACAATGTCCGAAAGCTGCTTGCGGCTGACCCCGAGCTTGCGCGCCGCCTCGGACACGCTGAGTCCCAGGGGATCAAGACAGTCGTGGCGAACCGAAAGACCCGGATGAGGCGGATTCTTCATGGGCATAGCTGTAACCTATCACTACTCACGTAACAAGACAACAAGCGGGTGCGAGCCTATTGCGCCGGAGAAAACCGTCGGCGCACCCTCAGATATTGTCGCCCATGCACGTTATCGGAATAGGGTGCATAAGGTCCCGATCCAAAACACGCCGAACCGCCAGGAAACTAAACATTCCACCGGTTTTCACCGCGACTCTCATGCCCCGCCCGGCGAGTTGGTGCAGATCGACCACCTGAACCCGTGCAGCGGCTTTCGGCACGCCTTCGAGAGTGGCAGAATGAACGTTATGCGCAGGCGTCATTTTCTCGTCGGCGGGGTGGGTGCGTTGGCTGCGTGCACCGAACCCCCGCAAACAGCAACCCCCGTGACCTCGGAGGAGCAGCACCGCTGGCGCATGGTGACTTCCTGGCCGCCGAACTTTCCCGGCCACGGCGTGTCGGCCAACCGTCTGGCCGCCCGGCTGGAGCAACTGTCCGGCGGGCGGCTCCAGGTGGAGGTGTTTGCGGCGGGTGAACTGGTGCCGGCCTTCGAGGTGCTCGACGCCGTATCCAGGGGGACGGTGCAACTGGGCCACTCGGCGCCCATTTACTGGCGCGGCAGCATACCGGCGGCGCAGCTTTTCGGCAGCGTGCCGTTCGGCATGATGGCGGACCAGTTCAACGCCTGGCTGTACTTCGGCGGCGGGCTGGAACTCTGGCGGGAGGCGTACGCGGGTCATGGGGTGATCCCGTTTCCTGCCGGAAATACCGGGGCGCAGATGGGCGGATGGTTCAACCGGGAGATCAACTCGCTGGCCGACCTCAACGGGCTGAAAATGCGCATACCGGGGCTGGGCGGCGAAGTCATGCAGCTTGCCGGCGCCCTGCCGGTCAACCTGCCCGGATCGGAAATCTTCACTGCGCTGCAGACGGGCGCCATCGACGCGACCGAATGGGTGGGGCCGTATAACGACACCGCATTCGGCCTGCACCAGGCGGCGCAGTACTACTACCACCCCGGCTGGCAGGAACCTTCAGGCGCGTTGGAGTGTTTTGTCTCGAACGACGCCTACGAGTCGCTTTCCGAGGAACTCAGGGGCATTCTCGAAATCGCCTGCATGGCGGAGAACGACTACCTCCTGGCGGAGTTCAACACCCGCAATCACACTTCGCTGAACACCCTGGTCGAAGAGCACGGCGTGCAGCTTCGCCGGTTCCCGGATGACGTGCTCGACGCACTGCGCGGCTTCAGTCTGGAGGTCGTCGAGGAATTGGCGGCGACGGATCCCATGAGCGGGCGGGTCCTTGAGTCCTACCGGGCGTTCGCCGCGGAAGTCAGTGCCTGGCTGAGGATTTCCGAGCTGAGCTGACGGGGCCGCGAGGGGTTCCGGCCAAGGTCCCGTTCAGGGAATCGGTGACGTTGTCGAGATCGGCGCCAGGGATGGCGGCCGTAACGACATGGGCCAGTTGCGAACCCGACTCATCGTCGAGATCGACCTTCAAGTGTCGAAAATAACGGCCTATGTTCGCCAGCGTGGAGCGCACTTGCGACACGGTTTCATGATCCTCGATGGCCGCGCCCCGTGTCAGTGCCTGCATCCTGTTCTCCTGCAGGTGCTCGGCCTTGAGTTCGGCCCGCTTGATATCTTCCCGCAAGGCCATGCATTCATCGCCCGGAACGAAGGGTTGATCGCACCCGGCGGCCTTCATCCACGTTCTGGCGGCCCGCAACGGGCGAACGACGTTCTCGGCCCAGGGTTCCGCAAATGACAGGATGCGCTGCAATGCCGCCCTGTCCAGTGTGCCCCGCGTGCAACCGTACCAGCAGCAATACAGCAAGACGTTGACGTCGATCCCGAGGTCGTCCTGCAGGTGCAGACAAGCCTCGGCGACAGCAGCCTTTCCGTAGGTAGCTACAGAAAAATTCCAGAAGTCTTGCTGTTGCTCCATCGTATCGGTGCCGCCGGTTGCCGTTTCGTCACCCGGTGCGGAATTCCTGCCGGTCACCGGCCGCCCACCCGGTTGCCCGCGTGGGCGCCTGCAACGGCGGCCGGCCCGCCTTCCAGTTCCGTGAGGAAACTGCGCAGCCACACGATGGATACCACGCCGAACAGGATGTGGGCGATGCCGGTGGCGACGAAGATACCGGTCAGCCCGAACGGAATCGACAGCAGCCAGGCCAGGGGCAGGTACACCACGAACAGCTTGACGAAGGTCAAGAGCGTTGCGGACTTGGGTCTTCCAAGGGAATTGAAGCACGCCACCGTCACCATCATCAGGCCGAACCCGCCGTAGGAAATCGGCACGATTCGCAGGTAGGTTGCGGCCGCGGACACCACCAGGGGGTTATCGTCGAAGATGCCCGAGACGGGCTGCGCGACCAGAAACAGTACCGCGGCCATGGCCAAGCCGTAGGCCAGGAAGAACCGGTTGGAGAGGTCGGTGGCGTGCCGCACCCGGCCCATGAGGAAGGCGCCGTAGTTCTGGCCGACGAAGGGCGCCAGGGACGCCTGCAGGGCGAAAATCACGATAAGGACAACCGATTCGAGACGCGACGCAACGCCGAATCCGGCGACGGCTTCCGGCCCGAACCCTGCAACCAGCGCCGTGATGAAGGCGACGATCACCGGGATGAACAGGTTGGTGATCGTCGCGGGGACCGCAATGTGGAGCAGTCGGCTCCATGAGTCCCACAGCCCCCTGGGACTCAGGTACCGGGGCAGGATCAATCGTTCGCGGTAGTAGAGGACGGCGATCGAGGCTACGACGGTGGCGACGTTGGAGACCACGGTCGCGATCGCGGCCCCCGCCAGTTCCAGCCGGGGGAAGCCGAGCAGCCCGAAGATGAGCAGGGGATCCAGAATGATGTTGGTGAGCGCGGCGAACACCATGATCAGGCTGGGCGCCAGCGCATCCCCGGTGGCGCGGATCGCGAAGTTGCCCACCATGGGCAATATCACGAAGACGCTGCCGAAATAGTAGACGCGCATGTATTCCCCGATCAGCGGCAGCGTGCGTTCGTCCGCACCCAGCGACCGGAACATCGGCTCGATGGTGGCCAAGCCCACCGCCAGCAGGATCAGTCCAAGCGCCGTTCCGAGGATCATGGCGTGAGTGATGATTCGCTGCACCGTTTCCCGGTTGCCGGCGCCGAGCAGGCGCGCCACGACGCTGGAGGTGGCAATGCCGGTTCCCAGGCCGACTGCAATCATCGCGAAGGCCACGGGAAAGGTGAACCCCATGGCCGCCAGCGGCAGCGTGCCAAGCTGGCCGACAAAGTACGTGTCGACGATGGCGTAGGAGTTCATGGCCACGAAGCCGATGGCCATGGGGATGGCCAGCGAGCGCAGGTGAGCGCCCACACCGCCCTTGGTCAGGCGGGGCGATGTCCGGTCCGGCCTCACCGGCGGCGCAGCCTCCTGGTGTGAGCGCAGGAATCGGGCGGCCGCATCGATCGTGTCCGGCAGCCTGAGGCGGCGCCGCCGGTCAGAAGCGTTGTTCCAGGCTGTAGACGAAGCTGCGGCACGCCGGGCGCGCAGGCCCCTCGGGATCGTCCGACCAACCCTGGTACTGGGACTGCATGAGCGCGTTCAGGCTGGGTTCGCGGAAGATCTCGTCGGAAAGCTCGACGAACGAGGGGTCGCGGACGAATCCCTGCGGATTGACCTCGAAGCAGATGACGGCCCGGCCCTCGATCGCCTCGCGAATCGCCTGGCGGGGATAGACCGGGCTGGCCGTGATCTCCTGCAGGAGCGGAGAGGTCATGGCCGTGGGCTCACCGGTGGGACTGGTGTAGAGAGCCGATGCCGACGCCGGGTCGGCCGCGGAACACCACCAGCCGCCGAGCACGTCTGCCGTTCGCCACTCGCCGCCCAGGGTCGAGCGGTCCAGGCCGGCGGAGAATTCCCGCTCGGTCCTGGAATCCGAGAACGTCAGCACGTCCTCTTCCAACTGCCATCTCGACAGCGGGAACCAGGGCCGCTGCGCGTCCTCGCTGGGAATGGCCATGCGAGTGGTGCCGTCGGCGCCGAAATTGAGCACCACCCGTTCGTCGCCCGTCCGGGGATCGCCGTAGAGAATGCAGTTCCAGACGCCCCGGTGATCGACGGGTTCGGGATCAGCGGGTTCCTGTGCCTGGCCGACGGCGCAGCAGGCTATCCAGGCGAGAACACAGGGGGCGATGAATCGCGCGATTGCAACTATTGATGATCCTCCACTATGACCCGCGGAATCAGTCCGCGTTCGTTGATCATACCCCTGAGTTGCAACACCTGTCTGGCGTTGGGATTGATCGACGCCGCCGAGTCGAGATCGAACGTCGCCTCGGACAACTGTCCCATCAGGTAATGGGCATAGGAGCGATTGCTGTAGGCGCGCCAATTGCGGCCTTCCAGCCGGAGCGACTCCGTGCAGTGATCGATGGCGATTTCCGGCTCTCCCCGGGCCGCGTAGGCGGCGCAGAGGTTGGACTCCGCGGCGGCCCGGTCCGCCGGGCTGGGCTGATAGCGCGTGAGTCCCAGTCGGGTCAGCCGAATCCCCTCGTCGTATTGGCCCATCCTGATCGAAAAGGCGCCCGCGGACAGGAACTCGTTGCCGGACCCGATGATGGTTCGGTTGTCCGCCTGTCCCCAAAGCCCGGTGGAGGCCAGTGCGGCAGCAACACCGAAAAGAAGTAGGCGGCTCATTTGTATTTCCTCCGTTCGTTTAGTATAGCACCGGCCCATGGCACGCCATCGGCCTGTCCGGCCCTGCGCGCTTCGCTTCTTTCAGTGCGAAGTCGGGCGGTTCTGCCGGTGCAAAGAGTTAGAATGAAGACAACGCGTTTGGTTCAGTCGATGACCGAAGTTGCCGAGGCGCAAGCCCTGATTCTGGAGAGGATGGGCCGATTGCCTGCCCGGGAAACGGCGCTGGAGGACTGCGCCGGGGCCGTGCTGCGCGAGACTGTCCACGCCGAACGCGACCAACCCCCCTTCGACCGGATTACCATGGACGGTATCGCCATCGACCACGCTGCATGGCTGGCGGGCCGCCGCCGCTACCGCATAGCGGGCACCCAGGCCGCCGGCGCGCCCGCGATGTCCGTTTCCTCGCCCGCGGAATGCGTCGAGATCATGACCGGCGCCATGCTGCCGCGCGGGACCGACACCGTCATTCCCATCGAGAGAGTAACGATCGAGGGGGACGAGGCGGCGGTACAGGCATCGGTCGTGGTGTCCCGGCACCAGTTCGTCCACCCGCAAGGATCGGACCGGACCGCCGGGAGCCGGGTCCTGAGCCGCGGGCAACGGATCGGACCGGCGGAGGTGGCGATACTGGCCGGTGCGGGCCGGGCCCGCGTGCGCACCGCAGTGCCGCCCCGCGTGGCGGTGGTTTCCACCGGCGACGAACTGGTCGAGGCGGGCGAGTCGATCCGGCCCTACCAGATCCGATCGAGCAACGACCGCGCCATCGAGGCTGCGCTGGTACGCCGCTTCGGAGCGCACGTCACGCGGGCGAGCCTGAAGGACGACCCGGCCGAAATCCTCGAATCCATTGCGCGACTGCACGATCGGAACGATGTCGTGGTCCTCACCGGCGGCGTGTCCATGGGCAAGTACGACTTTGTGCCCGGCGTGCTCGAAAGGCTGGGCGTGGAACTCGTCTTTCACCGGATCGAGCAGCGCCCCGGCCGCCCCATGTGGTTCGGCGTCAGCCAGGCGTCCAGACCCGTGTTCGCCTTGCCGGGAAATCCGGTTTCCACGCTCGTCTGCCTGATCCGCTACGTGGTGCCGGCGCTGTGGAAGGCCATGGGCGCCGATCCGGAGACCGAAGAGTGGGTGCGGTTGGCGGAGGACGTGAAGTTCGCGGCGGATCTCGCCTGGTTCCTTCCCGTGAAACTGCGCGCTGACCCATCCGGCGCCATGCAGGCGGACCCCCGGCCCACCAACACGTCCGGGGACTACGCAGCGCTTGGCGCCACGGACGGCTTCATCGAGTTGCCGCGGGGCGCCGACCTTTTCCCGGCGGGCACCCCGGCCCGGCTGTTCCGCTGGTAGCGGCAGCGCTTGCGCGGCTGGCCGCGCAACGCCTGAGCTAGTGTACTGTCTCGCAAATTTCTTACCGATTCTTTTTCCATGCCTGTCAGACAAAATTAATGTAATCAATAAGTTATCACGATTGCCCCGTGCACTTAAACGTAAAGCTATTTGCGAGACGCTACACTAGCGCGTTCCCGCGCTGACTGCGGGATTGATCGGGGCGGGATAGCAGGGCCTTTGGATCAATCCGCGGCGGTCAACGTCTGGCCCGATGCGCCGGCGAGCACCGCGTGCATCTCCGCCAGCAGCGACAGGGCGATGGATTCCGGGTCGTCGGCGCCGATGTCCAGGCCCACCGGGCCCTTCAATCGACCCTGCAGCCTCTCGCCGGCGTCACCGAGCGCCGCAAGCAGCCGCTCGCGGCGGTCCTTCGGTCCCAATACGCCCAGGTAGCCTGCCTGCACATCGGCAAGCTGTTCCAGGTAGGCCTGGTCGGTCATCAGGTGATGGCTCATGACGATGATGGCGTCGAAGCGGTCCGGTTCCACCTCGCGGCTCATCCGCGCAGGATCGATCAGCCGGGCGTCTTCGGCCGATTCGAAACCGCCTTTCTCCAGGTAGGCGGGGCGGTGATCGGCGACCGTGACCCGCCAGCCCAGTTCCGCCGCCATGTTGACCACGGGCACCGCGTCCAGGCCGGCACCGAGGACCAGCAGCCGCCGGACGGGCTTGATGGGCGCGTAGAGCACGGCCGCGCCATCTGACTCCCTGCGGTACATGGCGTTGCCGGCCGCGCGGGCGTCGCGGCATCCCGGCACCAGGCGTTCCAGTGCCCCGGACTGCGCATCGCCGCCGTTCCAGACCAGCGTCGCACCCGGTGGGAGCCCGTCCCCGTCAGCCCCGGCAATGACCGTCGCCACCACGGCCGGGGTTGCCTCCAGCAGCCCCCGGGCGATGTCGGCAAAGGGCTGGTAGTCCTCCGCTTCCGTCAGCGGTTGCAGGAAGACGCGGATGAGCCCATTGCAGCCCACGCCCAGCCCCCACAGGTCATCGGCCTCGTCGCGCATGTCGAAACTGATCGCCAGCGGCTCGCCGGCTTCCATGACGCTGCGGGCGCGCTCGGCCAGATCGCCTTCCAGGCAGCCGCCGCTCACCAGGCCCTGGTAGTCGCCGTTGGCGGCGATCAGTATCCGGTGGCCGGCCTTGCTGTAGGTGGAACCGATGGTCTCGTACACCGTCGCAAGGACCATGGGTTCTCCGGTCCGGCGCCAGCGTTCGAAGGTTCGAATGAGCCCGCGGGTGCTCATTCGGCGTCACCCTCCTCGTCTTCCGGCAGGAATCGGCCGTTCTCGAGGAACGCGATCGCCTGCTCCATCACGTCGCCGTCCGTCAGGATGAACGTGTGGGTTTCGTCGACGGCGAGAAAGTCCCGCATCTCCTCGATGCGCGCGCTGTCCAGGCTGACCTTGCCGTCGTTGGGTTCGGGCAGCGGTGCGGATTGCTGCAGCAACGCATCGAGGCCCGTGCGGGTGCCCGCGATGACGCCGATCTCGATATCCACCGGACCCAGACTGCTCGGCACGCCGTCGGCGCCGGTACCCAACTGCTGCGCGGCCGGACCCATGACGGCAAACCAGGGATCGTCGGCGAACTCGTCGATCAGTTCGCTGCCGTTGTTGGGCGGACCGAGCATCACCATCCGGCTGCCCTCCGGTACGTCGTTATCCTGCAGGTAATGGCGTACCAGGATCCCTCCCAGCGAGTGGGCCACGAAGTGGACGGGCGCATCCGGACCCGACGCGCACTTCGCCAGCGCCTCCGCGACATGCGTGGCGGAAAGCTCTTCGATCGGCTGGGCGAGCGAGGGGTAACCCTGGTTCACCGTCCGGTACCCTTCGAGGTCCAGGGCGAATTTCAGCGGCAGCATGGACAGGGGCGTGCGGCCGAGTCCGTGCAGCAGGATCACGCAGGTCTCCGGATCCGCGGGCGTGGCGATGGATGGCGCCAGGGCGATGGCTGCAGCCAGCAGCATCGGCCATCGCCGGAGCGGCCGGCCTCCCCGGGCGCCGGCCTCATGCCTTCCCTGTGTCGGCGATCCGTTTTGGACGGTAGTCATCGTGTCGTGCCGTTCCGGTCAACCATGTGTTGCGTGTGCGCGCTGAAGCGAATCGATGAATCGGCTGCACCAGGCATGGATATCGTTGCGTTGCAGTATTCCGATCATGGACTGGAACCGTTCCCGCCGCTCCTCCAGGCGCATTTCCACTGCCTGCTGCATGCCGTCGGCGACGCCCTCCCGGTCATAGGGGTTGACCAGCACGGCCCCGGCGAGTTCCTGGGCCGCACCTGCCAGCGTCGACAGCACCAGCACGCCCGGGTCGTCCGGATCCTGCGTGGCCAGGTATTCCTTGGCGACCAGGTTCATGCCGTCGCGAATGGGCGTGACCAGGCCGATATCCGTCAGCCGCAGCAGCGACATCAGCACGCCGCGGTCATAGGCACGGTTGAGGTAGCGGATGGGTACCCAGTCCATCTCGGCAAAGCGCCCGTTGATGTTGCCGGACGTGCGCTCCAGTTCCTCGCGGATCGCGTCGTAGGCCCGCACGCCGGTGCGGGTGGGCGGGGCAATCTGCAGGAATACGACCTGCCCCCGATTGGTGGGATACTTCTTCAGCAAGCGCTGGAACGATCGAAAACGCAATTCCAGCCCCTTGCTGTAGTCCAGCCGGTCGACGCCCATGATCAGTTTGCGTTCCCGCAGGCTGTCGGTCAGACGGTGAACGCGGCGGTCGTCGAGATTCTTCGCGGCCAGGCCGCGGCAATCGTCCACATCCACGCCAATGGGGAAGACGTCCGCCCGGAAGGTTCGTCCGTAGGCTTCTATGCGCCGGTCGGTCAGCAGCCGCCCGCCGATCTCGGGTTGCCCCATGGAATCCTGGAAGGCGCGCAGGTCGGTCTCCGTCTGAAATCCGATCACGTCGTAGGACGACATGGAGCGAAGCAGGTGTTCGTACGGGGGAAGCGCGCGCAGGGCGTCGAAGCTGGGGAAGGGCACGTGGAGAAAGAACCCGATCGGGTTGGTCACGCCGGCCCTGCGCAGTTCCGCGGCCAGGGGGATCAGGTGATAGTCGTGCACCCAGATGATGTCGTTGGGATCGAGGAGCGGGACGAGCTTGCGGGCGAAGAGTTCGTTCACCCTGCAGTAGGCGTCGTACTGGAAACGCCGGAAGGAGAAGAATCCGAGCATGTAGTGGCACAGCGGCCAGAGGCTGTTGTTGGAGAAACCGTTGTAGTAGTTCTCGAAATCCTCTGTCTTGAGATCGATCGTGGCGTAGGTGATGCGCCCGCGGACTTCGAGAACGGGGTCGCGCGGGTCCTGGCCGGTCTTCTGCCCGCTCCAGCCGAACCAGATGCCGCCCTGCTCTTCCAGCGCCGCCAGCACCCCGACGGCGAGTCCGCCCGCGACCTTGCCGGCCGTGGGGATGGCCACGCGGTTGGAGACGGCGATCAATCTGCCCTGCATGTTCTGGGTCCTAAGTTCTGCGTGCCGTTCGCGTCTGCCGCCGTCCGACCCGGGAACCGCACGGACGGCCGCAGTCCCCGCGGCAGGGTCCCGAACGACCGGGCGCCCGGGCCGGCGGTTCGGGCGCCGCCCGTGTCACAGCGCTTCCTCCCAGGAACGGCTCAGGCGCATGGCGCCGTTCACGATGCCCACCATGCTGTAGGTCTGCGGGAAGTTGCCCCAGAGTTCGCCGGTGTCCGGGTCCAGGTCCTCCGAGAGCAGGCCCAGATCGTTGCGCCGCTCCAGCATGTTGCAGAAAAGCTCCCGCGCTTCCCGGCGGCGTCCCACCGCCGCCAGGGCGTCAATGTACCAGAACGTGCAGATATTGAAGGCCGTTTCGGGCATGCCGAAGTCGTCCGGATTCGCGTAACGGAACATGTAGTGGCCCTGGCGCAGTTCGTTTTCCACCGCCTCCAGGGTGCCCACGAATCGGGGGTCCTGGGCGCGGACGAAGCCCAGGTCCGCCAGCGTCAGCAGGCTCGCGTCCAGCGTGTTGCCGCCGAAGGTGCCCATGAAGGTCTCCCGTTCGTCGTTCCAGGCCGCCGCGGAGATGGTCTCGTGCAACCGGGCGGCGATTCCGGTCCAGTGTTCGGCGCGGCCGCTGAGGTTCAGGCGCCGGGCGATTCTCGCCAGCCGGTCGCACGCCGCCCAGCACATGGCGCTGGAATAGGTATGCACTTCCTGCCGGCCCCGATACTCCCACAGCCCCGCATCGGGCTGATCGAAAAGTTCGACGGCGCGGCCGCCCAGCGCCTCCAGCCGCTCGAATTCCTGGCGCCCGCCCTGGCGCGCGAGGCGGCCATCGAAGAACTGCTGGGTCGCGGCCAGCACCACGGCCCCGTAGACGTCGTTCTGGATCTGCCGGTAGGCCTGGTTGCCGACGCGGACCGGGCCCATGCCGCGGTACCCGGGAAGCGATTCGACGGTCCGCTCCTCCAGCCGCGCCCGCCCGGAGACGCCGTAGACCGGCTGGAGCTGTTCCGGGCTGCCCAGTTCGCCGACGATGTTGTTCAGGTAGCCCAGGAACGCCTCCATGGTCTTGGTGACGCCCAGCCGGTTGAGCGCCCTGACCACGTAGTAGCTGTCCCGCAGCCAGCAGAAACGGTAGTCCCAGTTGCGGCCGCTGTGAGCGGCTTCGGGAATCGACGTGGTGAGCGCCGCCAGCACCGCGCCGGTGTCTTCGTAGGTGCAGAGCTTGAGGGCGATCGCGGCCCGGATGACTTCGTCCTGCCACTCGAAGGGCACCGAAAGGCCGCGTACCCAGCCGTGCCAGTACCGCCGGGTTTCTTCCAGCATCTCCTGGCTGATCTTGTTCGGGTGTTCGGGAATGGTCTCGTCCGCGCCGAGGATCAGGCTGAGCGGTTCCTCCAGCACGATGGCGCGTTCCTCCAGTACCGAGGTCAACGAGGCGTTCGTGGTCAGCCGCAGCGTGAACCGGCTGTCCACGTAACGAATGTGATTGCTGCCGTAGGTGACTTCGGCGCGCTTGTGGCCGTAGTCGGCGGCGGGGCGCAGGCGGACGCGGACGGTCGGGCTCCCGGACTGCGGCGTGATCCGGCGCATGACCATGATGGGGCGGAACGTTCGGCCGAACTGTTCGTAGCGCGGTGCGAAGTCCTCGATGCGCACGCCGCCTCCCGACTTGTCGTACAGCGTGGTGGCGAGGATGGCCGTGTTGCCGTCGTAGGACTGCTCGCTGCGGTCGAGATCCAGGAGTTCCACGGCGAAGAACCCCGTCTCGGCCTCGCCTTCGCCGCCCAGCAGCGAGCAAAACGCCGGGTCGCTGTCCACGCGGGGGAAGCAGCCCCAGACGAACCGGCCGAGGGGATCGACCAGCACGCCCACCTGGCAGTTTCCGATGAGACCGAGGTTCAGGGCGCTCATTTCGGGCGTCTCGGCCGGAAAGAGCAGAAACCGGGCGCCGTCGGCGGGGACGGGTGGGGACCGGGTGCCGCCAGCCGTGCCGAGTGCCGGCCGGATTTCTTCGAGCCGGACGCCGGAACCGATGATCGGCGGCCCGAAATCGCATCGCCCAGCCACTCGAGCACATGGGGGACGCCGGGCAGGGCCCAGTCCGCCGCGGTGGCGCCGTCGCCGACCTTTACCGAGACGCCGCCCAGTTCGTTGACCACGGCGAATCCGGACTCGTCGGTCACGTCATCGCCCGCGAATACCGGAGTCCGGCCGGCAAAGGGCGGCTCGGACATGAAGGCGCGGATCGCTGTTCCCTTGTTCATTTGCCCTGGCTTGATTTCCACCACCTTGCGGCCCCGAAGCCGTTCGGCGGTCGCAGGAAGGTCCAGGTCCGCGACGAATTGATGCACGGCGTCCTCCAGTTCGGGGCGACCCCGGTAGTGTAATGCCAGACTCACGTCCTTATTCTCCAGCAGGAGCCCGGGATGAGCCGCCACGAATCGTTCCATTGCCCTGTGGGCATCGTGCAGCCAGTCGAGCGATACCGGGACGCGGTGGACCTGTCCATCCACACGCCTCCGTTCCAGACCGTGTATTCCTGCGACCGCAACGCGATGCGGGGCGAGCAATCGGTCCACATCCGCGACCGTCCGTCCGCTGACGACGGCCAGTGCATTTCCGGTGGCGGCGGGCAAGCGGGCCAGCAGTGCATCCAGACGCCGACTGCGCCGAACCGCGTCCGGGCGATGGGCGATCTCGATCAGGGTGCCGTCCAGGTCGAGAAAAACCGCCGGCTCCGGCGGCCAGGGAGGTCGTGGTGTGCCTGTCACGCGCGCACGATACAACGGTGCGGCGCGGTCCGCAAAACATGGGCCGGCGCGGCGTTGGGCCGGTCAGTTCACGGCAAGAAGATACGGGGTTTCAAGTTTGTGGGCAGCACTATCGTGTACTCTCACATGCAGGCAACCGGCATGGCGAAAGACCACGCGGCCGACTGTTTCAGGTTCCGGGAATGTGCTTCGCTCGAGGTTGCCAAGGGCGAAGGAACGTAGCCTGGGATTCAGGCCACCCGAGTGCGGGTGATTGCCTCGCGCAGACCCTCCAGCAGCCCTTCGAGATGGGCCATGCGTTCGCGAAGGTCGCCGATATGGGCCCGCAGTTCGCCGATCTGGGAGTCAATGTGTTCACGCAGTTCGCTGGTCTGGGAGTCAATGTGTTCACGCAATTCGCCGATCTGGGAGTCAATGTGTTCACGCAGTTCGCTGGTCTGCGCTTCCGTGCGATCGCGCAGTTCGACTATCTGCGCTTTCCCGTTATTGCGCAATTCGGCTATCTGCGCTTTCCCGTTATCGCGCAATTCGGCTATCTGCGCTTTCCCGTTATTGCGCAATTCGGCTATCTGCGCTTCCATGCGGTCCATGCGGGCGGAAAAGTCGCGCCGCAACGAGCGGCTTTGCGCGATTATCAGTGCCGCGAGGGCGGCGCCGACGGAAACGATGGCAATGAGTTCTTGCATGCGCGCAGTCTAGCATCCCGGCTACGGTTAGCCTTCGAATAATTCTTGACATTCGATCCAGATATGAGTCTTCCGGTCGACCGGTAGCTTGTGCTATGGCGCCGGTGGACACGGCAACGATACGGGCAGGCTGTTGCCGCCGTGGATCAGGGGGGCGCTACATTATCGGGGGCGACTCGCGCGCCCACAAAGGCCGCGCGGACAGGTGCCGCCAATTCTCGTGCACCGCCGTGAAAGCGTGTAGTATCCGCCAGCACTTCCCGATGTCCCGAGCCACCTGCCGGAGAGTCGAATGAAAGTCCCGACATCGAACATAACGACGACGCCCGATTATCCTGGCCGCGAGATCCGCGAAGTTCTCGGCATCGTCACTGCGGAGTGCGTTCTCGGTGTGAACATCTTTCGCGACGTTCTCGGGAGCCTGCGCGATATCGTCGGCGGCCGCAGCGGCACGCACCAGAAGGCGCTCAAGCAAGCCAGGGAGACCTGCCTTGAAGATCTGGCGGAGAAGGCGGGCGAACTCGGCGCCAATGCGGTCGTCGGCGTGGACCTCGACTACAACGAGATCAGCGGCGGCGGCAAGGGCATGTTGTTTTTGGTGGCCTCGGGGACGGCGGTGCGGCTGCGTTGACGCAGAGTTTCGACGCGTCGCCGTAACGTCAGCGCGTCAGCGCAGGAGTTTGCGTACCTTCGCCTCTGTGCGCGACTTGAGGCGGCTATTGGCGAGATATTCGAAAAATTGGTCGCGGTCGATTTCCGAAGCGATCCGCGGCTCTCCGGGCAAGTCGACGTGCATGGACCCACCGCTTACGGTCAGGCGGTACTCGCCCTTCGGGAAACTCACTCGCGTCTTGATGCAGTCCCACTTGCAGGCTCGCGAGAGTTCGAGCGCGGCGGAGCGTTCCCCGGTGCGCCAGCCACCGCTCTCGCGAAGCAACTCGCGTAGTGGACGGATCCGTGGCGGACAGGAGCCGAGGTTTAAATCACTGCCGGCGATCCGGTGCGCCAGCCGGGCCATGCGGTGGGAGATGGCGGCTGACAATTCGCCGCGAGCAAGTCCCGGGACTGTGCGCAGTTCCAGAGGTATGCTCAACCATCCGTCGCGGGCGCCAAAGAGGATAGCCGCCGCCAGCCAGTCCGGTTCGCGCAGCTCGCGGTGATTGAAATCGAGAAGGTCGGCACAGTTTTGGCGCAGACAGAACAGGATCATGGCACGTGCCATCGGGGTCTGGTGTCGGTCAAACAGTTCGCTAAGGGTCGCACCCGCGAGGCTTGCGAGAGATTTCAGAGTCTCATACAAATTGTCCACCCCCGGCCTGAGTCGGTCGTCGAGCGTGCCGCGGGCATCGCCCAGGAATTCGAGCAGGATGTCTTCGGCGCTGCCACCGGATTTATGTTCCCTATGCAGGAGGCGGCCCACAAACTCCCAAAAAAGACGTTGCTGGAACACGTCTCGCAGGTGCTCTCGATTCGATCCCTGGGCCGGGGCCGACGGTGATGAAGTGACGCCCGACCGCATCCAGCCAGACAGCCCGGCAAGAATCGGATTGCCCGCGAGCGACGCGGAGTCAGGGACCGAATTGTTTTCCAGGTCGTCCGGGTCGAACGCCTGCCGGCACGCTTGGACGGCCAGTCCACCTCGGTAGGCCATGTGCAACAGCAACGCCATGATGCCGCCAGCCGCAAGAGGAACCCGTACCGGCGCATTCCGTTCCCACGTTTCCCCTGTCGGTGGCCAGAGGTCGCGAGACGCCTTGGTGAACAACGTCTTTCTCGTTCCGCGCCGAAAATCCTGCACCGGCACGTTGCCGAAATCCGCGGCGGCGGCGTTGAAGGCTTTTCGCTCTTCCGGCGATGGGAGAAGAATCGACCTTATCCGCGAAACCGGCAACGGCACCGGGATCAAGAGCGCGCTCTCGGCGCCGCCGAACTCGTCCGGGAACCGAACCTCCCGCATTCCGTCGGGGCCGCTCCCCAGCAGTGTCCCCTTCAGATCGTCAAGCCGGATTTCTGCGATCACGGGTTTCAGGTGCCCCGCTTCCTCGGTCGAAAGCCGAAGCGCCGCCTCTGGAACCCTGCCGACGAACAGGGGAATCCAGCCCGGAAAACTTGCCAGCGGATCGCGATAATACTTGTCGCCGAAGCCTGCGGGCGGCACGACCAGGCCGGCCGCGAGCATGTACATCAGGTTGAGATGGTTGGTGACCAGAAAGGCAACTTCAGGGGGCGTGGCCGAACGCTGCGTCGCATCGGTCGCCGAGTCCTCCCCCGGGGTGGCGAGAGGACCGAAGAGGTCGCCCGAGATCGACATTCAAACCTCCCCGCGCGCCAGCACCGACGGGTCGGTGGGCAAGATGGCCTGGAGGTACCGGGCGCGTGCCGCGCCCAGCCTCATCAGCAGGAACACGCGCTCGCGGGCTCGGGCCGCCATGACGTAGAGCATGCGCTTCGCCGGATCCGGATCGGAAGCGCGCACGTAGTGTTCATCGATGTCGGCGAGGACGACCGTGTCGAATTCCAGGCCCTTGCAGGCCTGGGCGTTGATGACCAGGATGCCGCCCTCGTCGAAAGCGAGGTCGGGCCGGTGGCCGCCATGGTGTGTTTCCACCGAAGGCCGGGGATTATCCAGCTCGATGTCCACCGACCGAAGCGCATCGTGGTAGCGTCGCCGCACGGCGTTGCTGGGCGCCAGTACGCCGATGAGGTGCCGCGGGTCGCGGTCCACCATCCGGAGCAGGCCCGCCGCAATGCGCTCCAGGTGCCCTTCGGCGTACACGTACAGTTTTGGCGTTGAAGCGGCGGCGCCCGCCGACGGCTGTGCCGGCAGGTCCGGCGGCGGAGTCGCCGGATCGCCCGTGTAGAAGGCCCTGGCCAGCCTCGCCACCGGCCAGGCGTTGCGATAGTTCGTCGTCAGCTCGATGACGTTGTCCGCGTCGATGTCGAGCGCGTTGGCGATGTCCGCCCGGCTGCTGTTCTCGTCTGTGATCTGCTGATTCTGATCGGCGACCACAAAGAAGTTTTCGAAGCCGAGGTTGACCAGACAGCCGTAGAACTGCGGCGGCATGTCCTGGCCTTCGTCGATGACGAGAAAAGGCTGATCGAAGTCAGGCATGTCCTGCATCGCGTCGATTGCGTCTTCGACGCCGTTCCAGTCGGTCGGCTCGAATCCATCCGCCCCTTCCGGCGCCTGTTTCGGTACGAGCTCCCCGGTGATTTCGAAAAAAAGCCTGTGGAACCAGCTCATCCACGTTTCGCTGTGGAGCTCGGCGCCATAAAGCTGGCGGCTCGCCTGATGAAGAATATGGTTGAAGACCAGGAACAGGTACGGAACCCGGTTGCGATGGTACTGCCGCGCCCTCAGCAGCGCGACGACCGACTTGCCGGTCCCGGGTCCTCCAACGATGAGGTGGCGGCCCTCCCGGGGCAGGGCGAGTACGGCATCCTGTTCCTTGCTCAGGTCCTGGATGCCGGGCAGCGAGAAATTACGCGTCGGCATCGACCGCTCGCCCCGGCGCGCATTCGGAAAATTCGCCCACGCAGTCGAGAAACGCTGGAATATCGGCGCCGTCGCCCTTGACGAACGTGCGGTCGAGCAGCGTGTTGCCGTGCTCGCAGCTCGTTTCCGGCGCCAGCGCGCAGGCGTGGCAGGCGGCGCCGTTGAGCAGCCCGGGTCCGTGGCCCTCCCGCTCCCCGCACACCGGATCCAGCGAGCACCATTCGGCCGCCTCAAGCGCGCCGGTCAGCAGGCGCAGGAACCGCTCCGGTTCCGCCAGTTCGGCGAGCCCGCCGAGCGAGCCCTCCTCGTCGGCTACGGCGACATAGATGAGGATGCCCGCCATTGGGGACTTCGTCATCGGCTCGCCGGTTCCATCGATTCGCGGCGCGTCGTCCTCCGGCACACCGCCTTCCGCGCAGTACAGGCGCTCCTTGAGCGAGGCGGCCGGGTACCCGGCCCCCGACTCAAGCTGACGGATCAGCAGGTGCGCAAGGGTATGGCAAAGCAACAGGCGGGGGGTAACAAGAATGTCGTAAACCCGGTCCCGCAGGCCGGATCGGTGGTATCGCCGGGCGAAAGCGTCCGCCCGTTCGTGCAGCGCCGAGCCGGCCTCCCAGCGCGCGAGAACGGCCTCGTTCAGGGTGAAGAAGACTCCCTCGCCGTAGAGTTCCACCGCCGGCAGCCAATCGCTCTCCCCAGCGATATCCGGCGGCAGCGGGGCGCCGCCGACGCGGCTGAATCCCCTGAATACCATGATCTCCTTCAGCCGGTCCACCGCGACGAGGCGGTCGACGGCGTCGATGGCTCGACGCGCGACCCCCCCGGCAAACCGTTCCCGCAGCTTTCTCCACGCGGGCGAGTGGTGCCGGGTGACAAAGTCCTCGTCGTCCCGCAAATTCGGGATGCGGTCCGTGAGCGCCCCGTACTCGCTTTTGCGCAGGTCGCCGGCGTCGACCGACTGGCCATACAGGGGATATCCCTTGTCGATCTCGACAAGGGCGTCCTCGATCTTAGCCGGCGCGCAGCCGTACTCCCCGGCAAGCCTGCGGATAATGCCGTTGCGCACCCGCCAGTTTCTGGCTCCCCGTATCCGCCGCAGTTGGCGGCTGCTGCCGTGGAGGCGGTCAACCACCGTCCCCCTGCGAATGCGCGATTCCGGCGGTATGACCAGGGCTGTTTCGGTCAAGGGCGAGTGAACGCGAACGTCGTTGATCTCCATCACCCAGGCAAGTTCCTCAGTAGTTTCGGGCAACGGTTCCCGCAACCAGGGTTGCTGCCATGTGCCGGCCGTATGCGGATACCGGATCTCGAGCGGACCCCGGGAGCCGCAACGCCGGCATGCTATCTCCGGCCGTTCGGCCAACCGCTCGACCAGCGAAAGGTAGGGATCCCGCCAGTCGCGGAGGCACTCCCCCGAATCCCCGGTCCTGTTCCGGGCGCCCGCATGCGCCAGGTCGTGCCAGGGCACATCCGCAAGGTAGCCTTCCTCGTGAACCAGCACCCATGACACTTGCTCGAGACGGCCTCCGCACTTGCCGGGCTCGCTTTCCTCGCGCGCCGGCCCGGCGCCCCAGCAAATTGCGCCGCCGCGATTCTCATCCTTCCAGGGCCGGCGGTGAAGCAATCCGCACGTCAGGCAGCGCATCCAGGCCGGAAACCGAAGGGCCGGGATCCACCCTGTCTTCCGTCCATGCAACTCCTTCGCGATGGGCGGACGGCACAGGCTCCTCTCGATTTTGAGTGCGCTGCGGACCTGATCCACGTAGCGGATTTCCCGCTCGAGCGGATTGTCATCCGGCCCATCCCACTTGCGGATGTCGGGTACGGCCATAAGGCTTTCGGGACCGCGCACGATGGCTCCAACGGAGCAGTGACGCAGCAGGTGCGAGAGCCGCACGGGTATGTACTCGTCAGCCATAAAGCCTGAATTCCGCGGTGCTTTCCACGTTGCGCATCGAATTCAGTGTGCGCCACAGTCCGGGCCGCGCCGCATCGTGGCTGCAGAGCAGCCGTTCCGCGTTGCGCTCGCGGTCCGGCGCCTGAAACTTGAGATCCCTCCGCTCGGTCGCGCAGCGCAGCGCCTCGTCGTGCCACTGGGCGATCAGAGCGTCGATATGGGCGGCGGTTTCGCTGGCGCGCTCGGCTCCCGCGGCGTCCACGCAGCGCCGCCGGAGAACTTCGATGATCGTTCTTGCCTCCGCGTCGTCCGGGTCGAAACGCCCCGCCGAGCGGTTGTCGCGCAGCCGCGCGCACCCGTGCCTCAGCGCAATGACGAGGGCCGCGTGCAACGCGCGGGTGCGCACCTGGAACGTGAACGGCGTGACGCTGGTCGACTCCACGAATCGATAGAAGGATTCGTGATAGGGGCGGAAGCTCTCGTAATGCGACAGGCTTCTCGCCTGGTGCCGGTAATAGTTGGCGACGATCAGGCCCGGAACCTCATCCCTGCCCACGCGGCTGGAAGCCTGTATGTATTCGGCCGTGGTCAGGGGCTGGCCGTTCACCACCATGAGCGCCAGCCGCGCCACATCCAGGCCCACCGACACCATGTTGGTCGCCAGTACCGCGTCGAGACAGCCATCGCTTCCGCGGCGGGTGGCGAGCTGATGAAACGTGCGGGCGTTTTCCTGGGCGGGCTTCAGGCTCGTCAGTTGATCGATTCGGCAGTTGGCGAAGCGCGCTGGGGTGGCGGCCACGGCGGATGGCGCGGGGCCGGTGCGGGGTCCGCCGACCGCTCCGTTGGCATCTCCCAACTCATCGCCTGCGGCGCGTTCGCGTTCCCCCCGTTCGCCGTAGAGTCGGCGGCCGAAGTCCCGCACGTCGGTCATGAAGGCGTTGTGGCTGTTGCCCACGCCCCTGAGGCTGCCGTGGTACACGACCTGCGTCCACCAGGCGTCCAGCAGCGCTTGCCGGTCCACCTCCCGATCGAATATCGCCTGCGGCGCCGCCAGCAACGCGGCGGCGAGCGGGGCCATGCAGCGTTGCTGATCCAGCGCGGGGGCGAGGTAGCCGACGTACAGCCGCCCGGGCCGACTGCGGTCTGTGCGGGCGAACCAGGAGTCGTCGCAGGAAAGGCCCGGCGGCGGGAATACCGCGAGATCTCTCGCATACAGTCGCCGTACCTGTTCTCTCGCCATGCGGATCGTTGCGGTGGAAGCCACGTATTTCGGGCGCACGCCCCGGCAGGTCAGCAAGGCGTCGAGTCCCGCCTCGTACAGCCCGGCCACGGAGCCCAGCGGTCCGGTGACCAGGTGCAGTTCGTCCTGGATGACGAGTTCAGGCGGTCGAACCGCCTCCCGGCCCTCGGTGCCGGCGCCGAAGAACGCGCAGGCTCGCGGTTCCCAGGCAAGCCGCGCGAATTTGTCGATGGTGCCGACCAGCAGCGCCGGCGGGCGCTCGTACAGAGCTTCGTCCACGACGTTGCAGGGCAGCGGACGGGGGTCGCCGCCGAACCTGCACTCAGGGTCCGGGCAGTGGAACTGGAATTCCCGGTCGGTCGCGCGATAGCTCGCGCCCATGATGCTCAGGTCCTTGCGGCACCACAGGCACCGGTCCACCACCAGCTTTTGCGGTGCGTCCGGTTTTCCGGCCGCGATGTCCCGCACGGCGTTCAGCGCCTGGCCGAACCGGTTCGGGCTGATGGCTCCGCCGACCCAGATGCCGATGGCGATGGGCTCCTCGCCCAGGCGTTCGGGGCGCTCCCTGCGCATCAGTTCCAATGCGAATATGACGCCTGCCGCGCGTTCGAACTGCTGACGCGTCAGCAGACGCAGCGTGTAGCGCATGAACGCGGCCGTACCTCCGCCTTCCCTGCCGTACTTCAGCCGCCGCCAGACGATCAGAAAGGCGATGAGACCCAGATAGGCTTCGGTCTTTCCGCCGCCGGTGGGAAACCAGATGAGATCGAGCATGTCGCGGTAATCGCCGTCTTCCAGAACCGTCGATTCCATCGCCGTGAGCAGGAAGGCGAGCTGAAAGGGCCGCCAGCGAATACCGTCCGGGTCGGCGTCCTTCCCCTCGGCCACTCGCGCCTGGAGCATCTGGTCCAGCATCGCCCGGTTCGCCCACCGGAACGACTGCGCGGCGATGGGTTCCGTCCGCAGCAGGCCGACGCCGCGCCGCATGCGTCGCTGAGCTTTCTCCATCCGCCCGCACATGCGGTTGGCCGTTGCGCGCTCGATGGAGTCCCCAAGCCCGTCGGCCTCCCTTCGCCGCTCCGCGATCCAGTTGCCGTAGTCGGTCACGAAGCGGTCCAGGTCCTCGAACGGAATCGACTCGGCCAGCCGGCGCATCGATAACGCCTCATCGTGTTCAGGATGGCTCGCAACGGCAACGATCGGAACTTCCGTCGCCAGCATGAATTCCGACCGGATACGCGGCGTCTTGTCCGGGTCGATGTCCCAGTCGACGGCGGCGCCGTGGCCGACCGCGTAGATGTTTCTGTCCCGGTACTGGAGTTCCAGTTCGCGCTCCTCTTCGGTCAGAAGGCTTGGGTCCACCCGCGGGTATTCAAGCAGATGCCCGGCCTCGATCCCGCATTCGATATGCGCCTCGAACAGCGATTTCTCAGTCCGGTCAAGCCTTCTGCGGTGCCCGAACGCGTCCGGATCGAGCCTGTTCCGGTTGAACAGCGTGACGGTGAAAATCGTTCCGGTTGCATGCTGGCGGGCGCGAACGTCGATGCCGGCACCCGCGCGGGCGCCTTTGCGCGCGCCCTCCTTCCAGATCTCCCATGTGGACGGCCCGCCTGGCTTCCAGGTCACGGACCATGGATCGAACGGACTCCTTTCGAACTCCTGGCGTTGAAACCGGCCCTCCGGGCTTCGCTCGCCGGCGGCCTCACGGTAGCGGGCGGCGGTTGCGGTGATCAACAGCCGGGCATCGCCCCGGACGCAGAACGAAAAGCCGGTCGAGGAGGGAGGTACGTAACGGCGGCGCAGGGCCGGCCGGGCCGGCGCCGGGTTGTCCGGCCCGCCGCCGTCCGCCGGCTGTCCGTCCGCGTCCCCGTCTCCGTCCCCGCCCCCGTCATCGTCGAGCAGGTTGGTGTCGGCTTCGTCCGCTGGCGAAGGGGAGGCCGGGTCGGTGCCTGTCACGCCCGGATCGACGGGATGCAACACGCCGGTCGGGTATCGTTCCAGGGGAAACATCGACAAGCGGCCTTGCGCCGCGGGGCCGACAAGCTGCTCGCGCAGCCAGTTCACCAGCCTCTGTCTCGGCTCCCTGTAATTCACCCGTCAACTCGATTCGCCGTGGTGCGAAGTATCTTATTGAATCGCTGTGTGCGTCGCTAGGGAAGCTCTGAACAAGTGGCAACACGCACTTTGCCACCGCGACAAATCAAAAGGTTGCAATGTGCGATGTCGGAGCGCGTGGACTCGATCAGACCTTCCCAAAAGGGTAATCGCCCCGTCAAACAGAGCGCTGACGCCTGGGAAACAGGGTGTTTCCATGCAAGGCTGTGGCCAAGGCCGTCCGGCATGGGTCGGAGAACCGGCTGAGCGATGTTCGCCTGATGCGGGTGGTGCGTAGGGGCCGCAGCGCCTACCAAACTTCGACCCGCAGGCCCGGCACGCGCCTGAATTCCGTCGCGTTCCGCGTGACCAGGGTCAGCCCGCGGGACAGGGCGATGGACGCGATCATCAGGTCGTTCGCGCCGATCATCGCGCCCTCGCGCCGGAGGTCGACCCTGACGACACCGTACTGCCCTGCTGCGGCATCGTCGAAAGGAAGCGATTGAAACGCATCGCAGAATGCCGCTACGCGCTGAAGGTTGTCGGCGACACGGCTTGAATTGCGGGTGCCGAATTCGAGTTCGGCTTTCACTACGCTGCAGAGACAAACGGAACCGGGAGAAAGATCGAGCAACCGATGGACCGCAGGATCGCTGACATCTCCGGTTCGATTGATCATCGGCACGCAGATGCTCGTGTCCAGCAGTCGAATCAAGACAGCGGCTCGACCTGTTCGGGCAACGGGTCGTCGGGTTCTTCCAGGTCGCCTCCGCCGAATTTCACGACATCCAGGAATTCCCTGGGCCACTCCGTGACGGTAGCGTCGCGAATGAGGCCGTTTACCCAGGCCGAGAGGCTCAGATGCCGCTCGTTCGCGCAGTTGCGCGCCAGTTCAAGAATATCGGCCGGCAGATAAATGGTCACCTGTGCCATATATCAAGTATATGTGTCAAAGTATATGGTGTGCAATCAGCGATTCCCGGTATGTCCGTCAGCCCCTGGACCGGGACGGGCCCGGGAGTCGGGTTGGCGCGAATCCCTGCGGCCAAGGCTCCCAGGTGCCCGACAGCGGCGGCTTGCGCGGGCCGCGGGCCGGCCTTAGACTGCGATGCCCGCGCGGTTGACGCGCGAGTATCAGGAGCCGACGTGTCCCGACCGAGTCGTGCCGAAGCCGAAAAGGCGGTTCGAACGCTGCTTGACTGGTTGGGCGACAACCCGGACCGGGAAGGGCTTCGGGCCACGCCCGGCCGGGTGGTGAGGGCATACGAGGAATGGTTTGCCGGCTACAAGGACGATCCCGTCGAGTACCTGCGCCGGACATTTCATGAAGTCGATGGCTACGACGAGATGATCGTGCTGCGGGATGTCAGCTTCGAGTCACACTGCGAGCATCATCTGGCGCCGATCATCGGCAAGGCCCAGGTGGGTTACCTGCCGGACCGGAAGGTGGTCGGCATCAGCAAGCTGGCCCGGGTGGTGGAAACGTTCGCCAAGCGACTGCAGGTGCAGGAGGCCATGACCGCGCAGATCGCCAACTGCATCAACGACGTTCTGAAGCCCAAGGGCGTCGGTGTCGTGGTGGAGGGCGTGCATCATTGCATGACGACACGGGGTATCCACAAGCCTGGCGTTGCCATGATGACTAGCTGTCTGCTGGGAGACTTTCGCTCCGACCCCCGCACTCGCGCCGAATTTCTGAACATTATTCGCCGCGCGCCGTTGCCGGACTAGTTTTTTTCAGACCTCGCTCATCGAGGTCCTTGACAACCTGCTCCCACTCGTCCGCCGTGAAGTTGTACCGGTTTCCGCTACCGACACCGTGACCTGCCGCCCGCAAGTAACGGCGGATGTACTTCTCGTCGCGTCCGAAGTAACAAGCCAAGTCTCTCGGCGTATAGTTCGTTATGTCGGGATTGGCTGCTCTTTCCTTGACTCCTGGCCAGCGCCTCACCAGGTTTGATTCGATATCGAATAAGTCCAGCATGCGCCCGACGGTCTGATCGACCATGGCGTCCAGATTCTCCAGCTTGGCGTAGAACGACGGTACCGGGGGGAAGATGATGCCGCCCATCTCGGTCACCGCAGTCATGTTCTTCAAATGGGCCAGGTTCAGCGGCGTCTCCCTGACCATCAGCACCAGCCTGCGGCGCTCCTTCAGGACCACGTCGGCCGCGCGGGAAACCAGGTTGTCCGCCAGACCTATGGAAATGGCGGCCAGCGTCTTCATGGTGCACGGCGCCACCAGCATGCCGTTGGTCCTGAACGAACCGCTGGCGATCGTCGCGCCGATGTCGCGATTGTCGTGGACCACATCGGCCAGTTCCTCCAGCGCGGTCCGCGGCATGCGCAACTCGGTGGCCACGTTGAGGAAACCGGCTCGCGACACGATCAGGTGCGTTTCGATTTCATCGTGCTCACGCAACTCTTCCAGCAGACGCACGCCATAGACGGAACCGGCCGCACCGGTAATGGCGACAATGATTCGATGTTTCTTCATCGAATCAGTTTACCCCGCAGGCGCAGATTCGTCGCGGCGCATGAACTCTGCTATCCGTCCTACTCCACTAGGTTGCGCGAGCAGGCGCAGATATCGGTCGTTGGCGCGATTCTGGGTTACGGTCCCGTTTTCCCACCGGGCCAGCGTCGCTTCGCCCAGCCCGCTCAGCCTTGCGAATTCGGCCCGGTTCATACTGTAGCCAAGGCGAATGGACTTGATCTCCCATGGGCTCAACACGCCAAGGTGCTTGCACATCGCCTCGTGTTTGCATCTTTCACCGTCGGAATCGAGAAATTCGAAGTCGCACGCCGCACAACGGCCGTAAGGCAAATCGGCGCTGAGCTCCACCGCGTCGTCTCCTACCCCGTACGTAAATTCATGCAGGCACCAGAGGGTTTCGGCCGGGCCACCGCAAATCGGGCAGCGACGGGACTGCACGATATGGTGTGCTTGAGATTCTCGCGTTTCGATACTCATTGCGCTGACTCCTCAGATGTAATCCGCAGAAGACTCTGAATAGTGAAAGCTGCGGCAAATCAGCTTCGCAATCTGCACAGACATTCTTGTCCATAACAGCGTTGTTCCTATCAAATGAGTATAAGAAGCAAGCAGGCAAGCGCCAAATGACTCCCCCTGTGCGTTGACATCCTGCGTGGTCGCTGGCTTGATCGAGCCATGGGCGCGATCGAACTGGGGCCGGTCTGGCTGAGTCTGCAATTGGCGGCGGTGACGGTCGTTGTGCTCCTGATCGTGGGGACGCCGTTGGCCTGGTGGCTCGCCTTCACGCGGTCGCGATTCAAGCCGGGCGTCGAAGCGTTGGTGGCGGTGCCGCTGGTCCTGCCACCCACCGTGCTGGGGTTTTACCTGCTGATTCTGCTCGGCCCCGCGGGTCCCATCGGGCGATTCTGGGTGCAACTCACGGATACCGCGCTGACCTTTTCCTTCCAGGGGCTGGTGGTTGCGTCGGTGATCTACTCGTTTCCCTTTGCGGTGCAGCCGCTGCAGAATGCATTCGAAAATGTCGGCCGCGGACCTCTGGAGGCCGCGGCGACGCTGGGCGCCAAACCGCTGGATTGCTTCTTTCGTGTCGCCCTGCCCCTGGCGACCCGGGGCGTCGTGACCGCGGTCGTGCTCGGCTTTGCCCACACGCTGGGCGAGTTCGGCGTGGTGCTGATGGTCGGCGGCAACATTCCCGGCGAGACCCGGGTGGTGTCCATCGCCATCTACGAACACGTGGAAACGCTGAGCTACGCGCAGGCGCATATCCTCTCTGCGGGCCTGTTGGTGTTCTCTTTCGCCGTGCTGCTGGGCGTCTATGTCTTCAACCGCCGCCTGCCCGTCAACAGGATTTGATCGGTGTCCGCGCTGGCAATCGATATTCGGCTTGCGAGGGGCGATTTTTCCCTGCGATTCGATGCCGAACTGCAGCTTGAGGGCATCACCGCGGTATTCGGCCCCAGCGGCGCGGGCAAGACGACCTTGCTGCGGGTGATTGCGGGGCTGGAAAGGGGAGCAGTGGGCCGGGTCGCCCTGGGCGACGAGCTCTGGCAGGACACGGACGACCGCGTCATGGTGCCGGCGCACGCGCGCCACCTGGGTTTCGTGTTCCAGGACGCGCGCCTGTTCCCGCACCTTTCCGTGGAAGGCAATCTGCTTTTCGCGGCGGAGCGCGCCCGGCGACGGAATGGCGGCAGACGAGGCGGTCGTCGGCGGAATGGCGCGGGAGCCGGTTGGTGGAGGGCAGGCGGAGCAGGCGGGCGGGAGGACCGAGCACGGGAAACCAATGCTCCGGCCGCTTCGGAAACCTCCATGTCCTCCGTCGTCCAGGCGCTGGATCTGAAAGATCTTCTCGATCGAAAGCCCGATACGCTTTCGGGCGGCGAGATTCAGCGGGTTGCGATGGGCCGTGCCCTGCTGACCGCGCCCCGCATCATGCTGCTGGATGAACCGCTGTCGGCGCTCGATCTTCGGCGCAAGGCCGAGATCATTCCCTACGTGGAACGCCTGGCCAGCGATTTCGGCGTGCCGGTGCTCTACGTGACCCACAACGTGGATGAAGTCGCGCGGCTGGCATCTTCGATGGTTCTCCTGGCCGAGGGGCGATTGGCCGCCATGGGCGGTGTCGCCGAGACCCTCGAGAGGGTGGACCTGTGGCCGATAACCGGCCGACTGGAGGCGGGATCGGTACTGGAGGCGATAGTCGGGGAGACGCGCGGCGGGATGACGTCGCTGGACGTGGCGGGCGAGACGCTGCGAGTCCCCGCCATCGGCGTCAGCGCCGGCACGCCGGTGCATCTTCGCGTTCAGGCCAGGGACGTGGCGGTCGCCAGCGAGCGGCCCGGGCAACTGAGCATTCGGAATGTCCTGCCCGCAAGCCTGGTGAGCATCCAGTTCAGTGACCCCCCGTTTGTCGAATTGCTGCTCGACGTGCACGGCCAGCACCTGCGGTCCCGGGTCACCCGGGAAGCTGTGGAGGATCTCGGCCTGCGGGAGGGCCAGCCGGTCTTTGCGCTGATCAAGAGCGTTGCCTTCGAGGGCCGGTTGTTGAATTGATCGTCCGCCCGCGGGACAGGACACCGCCAGCCCGTGACGACAATCCCGCGTCACCGGCGGCGGCGCTCACTCTCACATCAGCAGGTGCGGCAGAAACAGCGTGATCGGCGGAATCAGGATCAGCAGCGCCACGCGGACCACGCCCGAGAGCAGGAACGGCGTCACGCCGATGAACGTCTCGCGCATGGGCACCTTGGGCGCATGGTGGTTGATGATCAGCACGTTGATCCCCACCGGCGGCGTGATCAGCCCGGCTTCCACGACGATCAGCACGACAATGCCGAACCACATCTTCAGGTCCGCCTCCGGCATGGCGAAATCAAGGCCCGCCATGATGGGCCAGAAGATCGGGATGGTCAGGAAGATCATCGCCAGGCTGTCCATCAGGCAGCCGAGCAGCAGGTAGACGACCAGCAGCAGGATCAGGATCACGTAGGGGTTCAGCCCGCTGGCCGCCGCCAGCGCTGAGAGCTGGTCGGCCACGCCCGTCAGCGCCATGAAGATGTTCAGGAAGCCGGCCCCGAGCAGGATCAGGAAGATCATTCCCGTGGTCTTGGCCGCGTCCTTGACGCAGGAGACGAATCCCTGGAAATCCAGGTTCCCCTTCCACACAGCCAGCGCGCCGGCGCCGAACGCGCCCACGGCGGCGCCCTCGGTGGGGTCGAAGATGCCGAAGTAGATGCCGCCGATAACCACCACGAACAGCAGCAGCGTGGGCCAGGTCTCCAGCAGCGCCTGGATTCGTTCGGCGCCGGTGGCACGGGCGCCCACGGGCCCCGATTCGGGGAAGATGCGGACCCAGATGCCGATCGCCGCCAGGTAGCCGACCAGGCCGATGATGCCCGGAATGAGCGCCGCCTGGAACATCTGCACGATATTCGCCTGTACCGCGATGGCGTAGATGATCAGGGCGACCGAAGGCGGTATCAGGATGCCGAGCGTGCCGCCTGCGGCCAGCGCGCCGGTGGCCAGGCTGCCCGAGTACCGGTAGCGCTCGAGCTCCGGAATCGCCACCCTCGCCATGGTCCCCGCCGTCGCCAGGGACGATCCGCAGATCGCCCCGAAGGCGCCGCAGCCGCCCACCGCGGCCATGGCCACGCCGCCGCGCCGGTGCCCCAGGAACACGTTCGCGGCGGAGAACAGCGACCGGCTGAGCCCCGAGCGGGATGCAAACTCACCCATGAGCAGGAACATGGGGATCACCGAGAACTCGTAGGAGGCGAACTGCCAGAAGGCCGCCGTCTTCATGTAGGCGAGCACCGGGTCGAACCCGGACAGCGCCACGTAACCGCAAATGCCCACGGCGAGCATGGCCAGCCCCACCGGAATGCGGATGACCAGCAGGCCGATGAGCACCGCCAGCCCGATGAGCGCCAGTTGCAGGCTACTCATCGGCGTTGCCTCCCGGCATCCCGGCGGTGCCGGTTTCCGGTGCCTCGACGGCGGTTCCCGGCACTTCGACGGGATTCCCGAACGTTTCCACGGCGGTATAGAAGCAGCAAACCGCCAGAAGCGCGAACGACGCGACGCCGAACGGATGCACGACCCAGACCGGGAAGCCCAGGATCATGGACATGTCGCCGTTCCTTACCGTATCCGCGAGTCCGAACACCGATCGCCAGGCGAACAGCGCGGCCACCACGCCGAACAACATCGCCGCGAGCACGTCCATGCCGCGCTGCACGCCGGGCGGCATCCGCGAAATGAAGATATCCACAGCCACGTTGCCCTTCTGCATGTAGCAATACGGCAGGAACATGAAGATCGCCACGGCCGTTCCCAGCGCCACGATCTCAAAGTCCCCCGGCACCGGACTGGAGAACATCGCGCGGCCGAAGATACTGATCACCACCAGCACCACCATGGCGGTCAGCACGATGCCGCCGACAACCGCAAACCACGACGAAATCCGGTGGAGTTGTTCACCCAGGTTCTTCAAGGCGCTGTCCTCATCCGATCAGCTCGTGGCCACGACCGCCTGTGGGTCTTCGGGAATCGCTCTCGAATCGCACCGCAAGGTCCGTTTCGCCGCCGTTTCGCACGACGGTTCGCCCGAAATTGCCCGTCCCGCGCATCATCGCCCCTTACCCGCCGAACCCGTAGAGCCTGTGGGGATTGTCGACCAGCACCTTTTGGCGCAGCGCCGCGTCGGGCATGAACAAGGGTATCAGGTCCACCAGGTCGCCGTCGTTGGGCATGTGTCTCTTGATGTTGGGGTGGGGCCAGTCGGTTCCCCACAGGATTCGGTCGGGACACGCCTCCAGCAGCGCCTGCGCGAAGGGCACCGCGTCCGTAAACGGCGGGCCCGCCGACGAAATCCGCTCCGCCCCGCAAATCTTCACCCAGCAATTCTCCCGGCGCGCAGTATCCAGCAACAACCGAAACGGCCGTTGCTCCAGACCGTCCCCGGTGGGCACACGGCCCATATGGTCGATGACAAATGGCACCGGCAGCTCGTCCAGCAGGCCGCTGAACTCCAGCAGGTCACCGGCATCGAAGTGCAGCACCACGTGCCAGCCCAGACCCGTGATCTGCTTCACGACCCGATGAAACACCGTCATGTCCGGCGTCCCGCCCAGGTGCTGGACGAAGTTGAACCGCACCCCCCGGATCCCGCCCTCATGAAGCCGTTCGTACGCCCGGTCGTCCAGGCTGCCGTCCACGTTCGCCACACCGCGGTAACGCCCCCCGCTCTGCGCGATCGCATCGAGGATCACCGTGTTATCGACCCCGTGGCAACTCGCATTCACCAGCACCGCCCGTTCCAGCCCCAGCGTCGCCTGCAGTTCCCTGAACCGTTCCAGCGGCGCGTCCGGCGGCGTGTATTTCCGCCCCCGCGCGTACGGATAAACCGCCGCCGGCCCAAAGATATGGCAGTGAGCATCGCAAGCCCCCGCCGGCGCAACGTAGGCCGGCTGACGAGTATCTGGGTCCGGGGCCCTGCAGGTGGGAATCGACACGGCGCTCTATGTTACCAATATTAACGTACTCGGACCCCATACGTTTTTTGCTCGCGCCCCGGAACCCGATACGCTATTGGCTCGCGCGCACGGGTTGTCCGTGGAACATGTTTGCGCGCGTCGTGTGCTCGGCGCGGAGCCATGGATGGCAGAAGCGCCGAGCGCCGATCCGAGCCCGCCAGGGATGGCGGGCGAGGTTGAGCGCGCAAACATGTTCCACGGACAACCCGTGCCCCCACGATCACCACATAATCAAGATTTCCCAAGACTGCAGCATCGCCGGCTGACAAGTGTAAAATCGTCGCTCGGACGGATTCGCACGGAATGGGCGGAGTGGAGTTATCTTGATGGCTGAGACTGCTGCCAGAATGCAATACCAGCGCGACTTCGCGCTGACGATAAACGGCCAGTTCGTTGCCGGCAACGAGTTCATGGACGTCATCGACCCGGCGACCGAAGAGGTGTTCGCCATAGCTCCCGCCGCCGGCCGCGAGCACCTGGAACAGGCCATAGCTGCCGCCAGGAGGGCGTCGGGTGTCTGGCGCGCGCTGTCCTTCGAAGAACGCGCAGAGCTGATCCGGCAGTATTCCGTCCTCCTCCGCGAGCGCAAGCACGAACTGGGCGAGCTGCTCACGCGCGAGCAGGGCAAGCCCATCGGACAGTCCGTAGCGGAGTTCGATCGCGGCACCGCCCAGGCCGACGGCATGGCGGGCATCGAAATCCCCGTCGAGGAACTCCTCGAGGACGACAATCGCCGCATCGAGCTGCACTACCGTCCGTTGGGCGTCGTGGGCATCATCACCCCCTGGAACGCGCCCGCCGCGCTGGCGCTGGGATCGCTGAGCGCCGCGCTCTACACCGGCAATACCGTCGTCCTCAAGCCTTCGCCCTACACCCCGCTGACCACGCTCAGGATGGGCGAACTGGCACAGCAGGTCTTTCCGCCCGGCGTGGTCAACGTGCTGGCGGCGGGCAACGACCTGGGCCAATGGATGACCGAGCATCCCGACATCGACAAGATCTCGTTTACGGGCTCCGTGGCCACGGGCAAGAAGGTCCTGGCGACCGCGTCGGAGACCCTAAAGCGCGTCACGCTGGAACTCGGCGGCAACGATCCGGCCATCGTTCTCGACGACGCCGATCCGCAGGCCATCGCCAAGTCGCTGTTCTTCGCCTGCTTCGTGAACAGCGGCCAGGTCTGCATGGCGGTCAAGCGCATCTATGCGCACGAGAGCGTCTACGAAGAGTTGTGTTCGGTGCTGGTGGACGAAGCGAACGCCGCCAAGGTCGGTAACGGCCTCGAGCCGGATACAAAACTGGGACCGCTGCAGAACAGGATGCAGTACGACAAGGTGTCGGAGATCCTCGAGGAGACGAAGAACGACGGCGCCACGGTCCTCACCGGCGGCGAGATTCCCGACCGGCAGGGCTACTTCATTCCGCCGACCCTGGTCACCGACGTGGACGACGACAGCCGGATCGTCAGCGAGGAACAGTTCGGTCCGGTGGTGCCCATACTGAAGTTCACCGATCCGGAGGACGCCCTGCGGCGCGCCAACGACACCCGCTATGGGTTGAGCGGCTCGGTCTGGACGTCGGACCCGGCGCGCGGCAAGGCGCTGGCCGAGCGCATGGAAGTGGGCACCGCCTGGGTCAACCAGCACCGGGCCGTGTCCGCCTACGTGCCCTTCGGCGGCGCCAAGCAGTCGGGCCTGGGCCGCCAGTACTCCATCATCGGACTCAAGGGCTACATGGAGCCGCAGGTGGTGAGCGTGTCGAAACAATGAACATGCCGAGCGGGGATATCGAAGCCATGAGATCGCGGGCCGCGGGGGCGATCGCGAAGCGGCGGCACACCTTCGAGTGGCGCTCATCGACCTTGACGAGTCTTGGCGGCATGTCGGGACGCGATCGCGAAGCGGCGGCACACCTTCGAGTGGCGCAGACGACGCTGATCGGCGAGGGGGAACGACAATGCTGTTAGGCGAGATCCTGAGAGTTGCCCTGCAGTCCATCAGGGCCAATATCATTCGCTCGTGCCTGACCATGCTGGGCATCATCATCGGCGTGGCGGCCGTCATCACCATGTTGGCCGCGGGCTCCGGAGCCCAGCAGCAGATCGAGGCGCAGATCGACGCGCTGGGCGCCAACGTGCTCAACATCACCGCCGAAACCTGGTTCCTGCGCGGTGTCGCCCGCGACGCGCTCACGCTCGAAGTCGAGGATGTCTGGGCGCTGCGCGAACATGCCCGGCATCTCGACGCCGTCGTTCCCACGCTGGAGGACCGCGGCCAGATTACCTACGACGGTCGAAATTCAAACACCCGGCTGGTCGGCACCACGGCCGACTACGCCGATATCTTCAACTACGGCGTGCGCTACGGCCGCATGTTTACCGAAGCCGAAGACCGGGCGCGCCAGCGTGTCGCCGTGGCCGGAGCGTCGATTCCGCAATACCTGCAAATCGACAATCCGCCGGACCTGCTGGGCGAGCGGGTCTTCGTGCGCGGCATTCCATTCACCGTGGTCGGCATCTTCGAAGAAATCGGCGGGGACTGGAACAGTCCGGATCAGAATTTCTTTCTGCCGGTCCGAACCGCCGAGACCCGAGTTTTCGGCTCGGAGGATCTGGAGGACATCAGCGTGCGCGTGGTGCCCGACGTGTCTCTGGAAACCGCCATGGTGGACGTGGAACGCGTACTTCGCGCCGAACACAATATCCTTCCCGGCATGCCCAACGATTTCGCCATCTACGACAGCAGGCAATTCCTGGAAACCCGCGAAGCGGCTCAGCAGACATTCACCATGCTGCTGGCGAGCATCGCGGGCGTGAGCCTGCTGGTGGGTGGGATCGGCATCATGAACATCATGCTGGTCTCCGTCACCGAGCGTACCCGGGAAATCGGCGTTCGCATGGCGCTGGGCGCGACGCGTTTCAACATCATGACCCAGTTCCTGATCGAAGCCGTCGCGCTGTGCCTTCTCGGCGGCGCGCTGGGCGTGGCGGCCGGTGCGGGCATGGCGGTGCTGATGTCGCGTACGGCCGGGTGGGCCGTCCATGTCTCCCCGGAATCGATCCTGCTGGCAGTGGCCTTCAGCCTCGGCGTGGGACTCTTCTTCGGGCTGTTGCCGGCCCGGCGCGCGGCGGCGCTGGACCCGATCGAGGCGCTGAGATACGAGTAGAACCGATCGCCGGCGCTCTCCCGGCGGCGGAAGGTGGATTGAGGCCGTTTCGAGCTGCCGCCATCCGTCCGGGGCCGTTTCCACTGGACAGATGTTGGCTGGCGCGCTCAACCCATTGCGCCGCCGGGCAAGGCCGGGCAAGGCTCGGCGAACCCGGGCGAACCCGGGCAAGGCCAGGCAAGCCCTTCAAAGAATGGCTTCGAACAGCTCCAGGTTGGGATGCCCAAGGTACGTGCCCGTTGGGGCGCTCCTCTGGGCATGGGCATCGCGGAAGCTTCTCGACTGCGTCCACGCCTCGAATGCCTCGCGAGACTCCCAGATGGTAAGCGACGCGTACAGTACGCGATTCTCATCCTGCGGGCCCCTGAGCAGGGCGAAGGACTTGAATCCGGGAACTTCCGACAGGTACGACTCCCGCTGCCGCCACAGGTCCTCGAACCCGGCCTCGTAACCGGGCGCGATGTCGAATCGATTCATTGCTATGAACATGCCAGCCTCCATTGTTCGGTTCATTGGGTGTGGATGACGAGCCGGCCAAGCCGTTCGTGCCGTTCGACCTGAACGCTCGTTCTGTATACGTGACTCAGGATTCCGTCCCTGAATACCTCGGTGGGCGGCCCTTCCGCGACCAGGACGCCGCACGCAAGCAGCGCGACCCGGTCGGCGAAGCGCGCCGCCAGGTTGAGATCGTGCAGCACCAGCAATACGCCGATGTTGTTCCGGCAGGCGCGCCGCGCCAGGCGAAGTATCTGGAGTTCGTGGGCGAGGTCGAGACTCGCGGTGGGCTCGTCGAGGAGCATGTACCGGGGTGTCGGGCGCAACCTCCCCGGGCGCGGCAAGTTCCGGCTTGCCGATGGTCGCCACACCTGCAGCAGCGCCCGCGCGAACTGGACGCGCTGGCGCTCGCCGCCGGACAGCGAATTGTACTTGCGGCCGATCAGATGCCCGATCCCGCAGTCGCCGACGATCTCCGCCGAGGCTTTGTCGGGAACGGAATTTCTCCCCTGGCGCCGACCGATTGCCAGGACCTCTTCGACGAAGAAGTCGAAGGCCATGGGCGCGGACTGAACCATCACGCTTCGCCGCCGGGCCTGTTGCGCCGGGCTGAGCCTCGTCAGCGGCCGTCCATTCAATCGCACAACGCCGTCGCTGGGCTCGATCTCGCCGCTCAGGATCCGCAGCAGGCTTGTCTTGCCGGCGCCGTTGGGACCCGCCACCGCGGTCACCGTACCGGGCTTCACTTCCAGCGACACGTCCGTCAGGATGCGCGCGGGCCCGAAGCGCAGGCTCACCTGCCGGGCGCGAAGGATCATCGCGGACGCACCGATGAAATCAGCCAGAGAAAGAAGGGCGCGCCCAGCGCGCTCGTTACCAGGCTGACGGGGATTTCCGCCGGCGACAAGACGGTTCGCGACACCGCGTCGGCAAGCATCGTAAGCGAGGCGCCCAGCAGCACGGCGCCCGGCAACACGTACCGATGCGCCGGCCCCAGGGCGAGGCGCACCAGGTGCGGAACCACCAGGCCGACGAATCCCACGATCCCCGAAAGTGCCACCCCGGCGCCCACGGCGACGGCCGAACAGAGAATGACGTACCGCTTCACCCGCGTCACGTCGACGCCAACGTGGAAGGCTTCTGCCTCGCCGAGCTGCAACGCATCGAGGTGGCGGCCCAGAAGCAGTATCGGAGCGGCCGCCGCCGCCATCACTGCAATCGCGGGCAGAACCGTCGTCCACATGGCGCGGCCGAAACTCCCCATCATCCAGAATGTCAGCGTGCGCAGGCCCGCGTCGTCGCTCAGGAACTGAAACAAGCCGATTCCGACGGTCGCCAGCGCGTTGATGGCGATGCCGACGAGCAGAATGGTGACGATGCTGAACCGGCCGAACCGGCTGGAGAATGCGTACAGAAACAGGGTGACGGCGACCGCGCCCGTTATCGCGGCCAGCGGCAGGGAGTAGGCCGCGACCGCGCCGGTCAATCCCAACGCCGGTCCCATGACGATCATCGAAACAGCGCCAAGCGCCGCGCCGCTGGACACCCCGATCAGGCCCGGATCGGCCAGCGGATTGCGAAACAGCCCCTGCAGCGCGGCGCCGGAAAGCGCAAGGGCCGCGCCCACGAATCCCGCCAGCACAACTCTCGGGACCCGAATCTCCGAAAATATCGTGCGTTCCAGTCCGGATTCCTGCCCGCTCAGTATGGCCATCAATGAAATCGGCACAGCGCCGCTGGCGAGCGCCACGACAGAGGCGACCCCCAGCAGAACGGCCAACAGCCACAGTGCGGGCAGGCGAATGCGAACCTGCAGGGGTTTCGGCGGCATGCCGACCGCCGTATGGGCGAGACTGGTCACGGAGCCTCACTTGGCGCGGCACCAGGTGCGCCCGTTTCGGCACGCTGGCCGCCGTATGGGCGAGACTGGTCACGGGGCGCGATTTCAACCGGATTCGGGGCATGCAGCCGGTTTGCCAGTTGCAGGGCGGTCTCCAGCGTGCGGGGGCCGAACCCGAGCATCGCCATGCCGTCCATGACGATCAGGCGGCCATCGTCCCCGTCGCGGGCGGCAGAAGTGATCGCCAGCGAGGGGTTGGTGAGAACGGAGTCCAGGCCCCCAGCGCCCGCGAGGCCCCGCTCGGTCATCACGAAGTAGTCCGGGTCGGCAATGGCCATGGCCTCGGGCGAGACCGGCTTCCAGCCCCTGAAGCCCGACAGCGCGTTACCGGCATGAACCATCTGCAGCAGGCCATCGCCGGAAGTGCCCAGGCCGGCGCCGATGGGCGCGCCGGCGCTGATCTGCAGCAGCAATGCGACGGATGGCCTGCGGGCCGCTGTCGTGCGCAGCACTTCCAGGGCCTCGATCCTCGGTGCGAGCTCCGTTTCGATGAGCAGTTCGGCTTTCTCCGCCATGTTCAGCACGGCCGCGACGCAGCGAACCTTTTCGATGATGCCGGCCGCGGTGGGTACTTCCGGTACACGCACGACTTCCACCCCGGTGCACTCCAGTTGAGCCAGCACCTCGGGCGGCCCCATGTCGTTTTCGCCCAGTACGAGCGTGGGTTCCAGCGACAACAGGCCCTCCGCCGACAGGGCCCGCACGTACCCGACCGAAGGGAAGGTTCTCGTCGCCTGCGACGGGAACGTGGAGGTCATGTCGACCGCGACAATGCGATCTTCGGCGCCGAGGAAATAAATGATTTCGGTCAGCGAACCACCCGCCACCGCTATTCGGGAACTGTCGTGGATGGTGCCGCAGGAGATGGCGGGCTGGTGCAGCACGCACGAGAGAAACGCGGCGCCGACGGTTTGCCGTACGATCACGGGCCTACAGCTCCACTCGCAGCGTCAGCGCCGCATTGAGTCCGGGCTGCGTGAAGCGCATCGGCGCGTCGGAGCCGATACCGGCGGTATCCGCCCACCGGATGTAGGTCTTGTCGGTCAGGTTGAATATCCCTGCATTGAGCCGGACGCGTGCGCCGATGTTGACGTATCCCAACACGTCGATGATCCCGTAACCGGACGGTGCGTGCCGAAGGTCGGCGGGGTCGATGTCGGTTTCATGCTTTCCGCTCGCCGCGCTCACGATGAGATCGCCGCCCCAGCGGTCGCCGGGCGCGTCGTAACCGAGGCCCACGACGCCATTCAGAGGTTCGATGGAGTTCAGCGGCACGCCCGTGGACCGGTCTTCACCCGAGGCAAAGGCCGCCGAAGCACGCAGCGTCAGTCCGAAGCCCAGTTCATACGTTCCACCGAATTCCCAGCCGTCGATCTGCACACGATCGCGGTTGACGGACTGAAACGTGCGCAAGCCGTCGGCAGGGTCGATGCCGCCACTGCGCAGAAAGTGGGGCGCGATGGCGAACGATTCGATGAAATGCTCGTAATCGTTGCGGAAGACGGCCACCTGCGCATGCCCGCGCTCTCCGCGCAGGCGCACGCCCAGCTCGATGCCCTGGCTGCGTTCGGACTCGAGCGCCGGGTTGGCGATCGTCTTGTAGCCGCCCAGGAAATTGGTGAAGCCCACGTTGACATCGTCGTAGGGCGGCGCGCGGAAGCCCTCGCTGTAGCGCCCGTAGGCCGACACCGCGTCGGTGAACGAATACACGGCGCCCAGTTTGGCCGTCACCTGCGAGTCGTCGTAATCCTCGGGTACCGGCGTGCCCGGATTGCCGTTCAGGTAGATGCCGTCGGCTTCTGTAGTGGCCTCGAAACGGTCGAAGCGAACGCTAGGCGACAGCAGCAGGTCACCGTCCATCAGCGTCAGTTCGTCCTGCAGGTAGGCGGCCAGTTGCGTGACTTCCGTGAGCGGAAAGTCCCGCGTCGGCAGCGGCGAAAACTCCCGCACGGGGTTGCCCGAGGCATCGAATGTGCCGCCGCCGCGCACCGACGCGTTGTCCGTGACGTAATAGTCGGCGCCGTAGGTCACCAGGTTGTTGACCGCGCCCAGGTCGAAGGACTTGTCGAGCTGAATCCAGGCGCCCCGGATTTCCTGCTCGTACAACGAGGAGCGCCGGCGGCTCTGCGAGGCGCGCGTGCGCGTCGTGCGATCCTCCAGCGTGAGTTGTTCCGAGCGACTGTCCTGGCGGTAGGCGGTCACCTGGATGCTGTCGGCGACCGGCAGGCTCCCGGTATGGCGGTAGGCCAGCGTCCAGCGGCTGCGGCGGCGGGCGTCCCGGGCATCGCGGCCGTTCACCGCGGTTCCGAACACGGCAATGCCATAGTCCGACAGGATTTGCGTATCGGTATCGTTTTCGTAGGCATCCACGCCCAGGGTGAATTCGTGGGCCTCCGAAGGCGAGAACGCAAGCTTCGCGGTGAGATTGCCCACGTCGGTGTCCTGCGGATCGGGCAGTTCCCGGCCGGGCCCGTGACCGCCTTCGGTACCCGCGTTCGAGGTTTCACGCCCGGTGCGGCCGGTGTAGAGGATCATGCCGGAAGTGGGTCCTGCGCGGCCGGCCATCGAAAGGGTGCCGGTCGAACTGCTGTCCACGCCCGAGTAACCGCCCTTGAAGGCGCCGGAAAACGTCCGGTCGGCGCCCAGGTAGTCGCGCGGGTGGCGGGTGGTCAGCGCCACGACGCCGCCCAATGCGTCGCTTCCGTAGAGCGAAGAGATGGGGCCACGGGCGATTTCGGCGCGGCTCAGGCTGTCGATATCCACGTAGTCGCGCCGGGCGCTCAGGAACGGGCCAAAGCTGAATTCGTCCGGGACGCGTACGCCGTCGATCAGCGTCAGCACGCGGTTGCCGCCGATTCCGCGGATGTTGAAGCCCGTCAGACCGAATCGGCTGCCGGTGCCCGCAACGGTGACCCCGGGTTCGAAGCGCACAAGATCGGCAATGTCTTGCGTCAGTTCCCGCTCGAGATCGTCCGCCGTTCTCACGGATACGGTTGACGCCAGTTCCTCCAGCGACCGCTCGCTGCGCGTGGCGATCACAGTGATGGTATCGAGCGGTTCGGACTCGGTTTGTTGCGCTACAGCCGGCGAGAAGGCCGGCGAAGCGAGAAGAACCGTGGCAAGTATCCTCGGATAGACTGACATCATTGTCTCCCGTGAAAGTCGTTAATGAGAACTGTTCTTATGTCTTATTGAAAAACATTCTCATTTAGATTGTCAATCCCTTTCTGTTGGTCCCTTTCTGTTGGTCGGCGCGAACGAGGGGTTCGCCCCTCAAGCAATTGGGCATGCGGTCGCCGGCCCGTTGCGTACCGATGTGACAGCAATCCCCGTTCGATAGATAATGTCCGCGTTCGGAACCAGCGGCGATTCGCTGGCCCGCGGTGCGCGTGAACGACTTGAGGGCCGGCCGTATTGACCGGCCGGCAGTGCGCCAACCGCCGTATTGGAAGATTCCCCGACAGAGAGCACGATGACTGAAAACAGCCCCAACCCCGAAACGCGCGCCGCCACCGGCAAGCGCCTCCTGATTAGCGTGGTCGCCGCTGCGGCAGCCGGCATTCTCCTGGTTTTTGCAGTGATCATGCCCGCGGAGTACGGTATCGATCCGCTCGGTACCGGCCGTCTGATGGGCCTCGATACGATGACCGCCGAACCCACGCGCACGATCGAGATCACCGATGTCATCGGCGGCAACGAAACCGTGTCGGAAGTGGAAATTCCCGACTTTGGTGATCCCGTTCCGCTGCCGAATCCGACGGTTCACCAGGATGAGGCGGAGCCCCGGCGCACCATGACGATGGAAGTTCCCATCGGCCCCTTCGAAGAGACGGAGATCAAGGCCGTTCTCGGCGAGGCCAAGGTCATTCTCTATTCGTGGAGCGTCGACCGGGGCGACATCTATTCGGACTTTCACGGGCACGCGCAGGAGTTCGGGCCCGACTTCTTCGTGCGCTACGAGGAACACCAGGAAGGCTCGGGCAACGACGGTTCGCTGGTGGCGCCCTTCGGCGGCGAGCACGGCTGGTACTGGTTGAACTACAACGAATACCCGGTCGTCGTGACGGTGACGGTGGAGGGGTATTTCGACGACATCATCGACTACGGAATTTTCTAGAAGCGGGCCGCGACAGAGCCCGGGGAGCCGCGCTGGATCAGCGCCTGAACTGCCGGAATGTCACAACAACGAAACCCCCGTTACTGGGCGTCGCGCTGGTACACGACGAAATTCGCGCGCAAGCCCATGCCGCCGGGATGGTACTGGCACGATCAGCACTACACGTGGAGCGGGCCCTACGATACTGAAGAACAGGCCCGCAAGGACCTGGATGCGTACGAGAAGAGTCGCGAAACGCCGGTGCTGAGTTCGTTCCTGAATTACTGAAGGCAAACGCTGTCAGTTCACGTTTTTCTCGCGTTCGCGGGGTATTCGCGACGTTTCGGGTACGAGGAACAGCAGGACCAAGCCGCCGAGGATGCCCAGGGCGCCGGCGAACAGGCTGGCTGCGGCCATGCTGAATATCTCGACCAGCACGCCTGCCAGCAGCGGTCCGCCGACCCAGCCGACGTCGCCGATCAGTCTCCATACCCCCAGGAACTGGCCTCGCTGGCCGGGGGGCGAGAGGTCCATGCCGATGATCATCACCAGGCCGGTGCTCAGGCCGTTGCCGACTCCCAGCATCAGCGCGGCCGCCAGCAGCGTCCAGAATCCCTGTGCGAACGGCAGCATGGCCAGGCCGATCACGAAACCGACGATGCTCGGAACGCCCGTCCACTTGCGGCCCCAGCGGTCCATGGCGATGCCGACGGGGTAGGAGAGCGATACATCCACCGCCGCGGCCAGCGCGTAGATCAACCCGATGGTGGCGGGATCGAGGCCCACAAGCACGCCGAACAACGGGACCAGGAGTTGTCGGGTGGCGCGCATGATCTGGAAAATGATCGCGACCGTTCCCGCGGTGGCGAACATGCTCCGGTTTTCCGCAAGAATTCGACCGATGGTCCGCAGGTGCCCGGATCTTGCCGGCGAGTCGGGCCGGACGTCGACCGTAAAGATCAGGGAAATCAGAAAGGCAATGCCACAGAATGCAGCGGCGCCCAGGTAGGCTACCGGGTAACCGAGCGATTCGGCGACGATCCCGCCCGCCAGCGGACCCACCAGTGCGCCTATGCGCTGGACGCCGGCATTCACGGCAGTGGCCTGCCCACGCAGTTCCGGCGGGCAGCTATGGGTGATGTATGTCAGCCAGCCCAGAAACCAGGCCGCATGGCCGGCGCCCAGGGGAACCGCCAGCAGGGCGATTTGCCATGGCTCCGTGGCGGCCGCCATGCCCAAAATGGAAGCGGCCAGCAGCACGAATCCGCCCAGCAACACCGACTTGTCGCCGAAGCGTCCCACCAGCAGTCCCGCCGGCACGTCGAAGATGAGCACCCCGACTCCCCTGAGCGCCATCACCAGGGCGGCGAAGGCGGCGCTGCCGCCGATCTCGAGCGCGTACAGCGGCAGCAGCAGGAGCATCGCCTGGCTGGCCACCGCCGTGAACGCCGACGGCAGATATACCGGGATCAGCAGCCGGTCATGTGGAGCGGGCAAACCCAAGGCGGGGATTCAGTCAGTTCTATTGGAGCACCGCAAGGATGGAGTCGGCGACATAGTCCATGTTGGACCGATTGAGGCCGGCAAAATTGATCCGGCTCGATTCCACCATGTAGACATGGAACTCCTCCCGCAGGCGGATGACCTGCTCGCGGGGGAGTCCCAGGAAGGAGAACATGCCGCGTTCCCGGGCGATGAAGGAGAAGTCCACCGGGGCGCCGCGTTGCGCGAGCTGGTCCGCGAAGGCGCGCCGCAGGCTGTTGAGCCGATCGCGCATGTCGCCCAACTCCGCCAGCCACAGCGCGGTCAGTTCCTCGTCGTGCAGGATGCAACTGACGATGGCGGCGCCGTGATCGGGAGGCATCGAATAGATTCCCCGGCCCATCTGCGCAAGGTTGCTCCGCGTGGTCGCGGCCTCGTCCGCGGTCCCTGACACGATGCTGGCGAGGCCCACCCGCTCCCGGTACAGGCCGAGATTCTTCGAGCAGGAGGCGGCCAGCAGGAGCTCGTCGATCCGTTCGGCCATGACGCGCACTCCGTAGGCGTCCGCTTCCAGGTTCTCCGCAAGACCCTGGTAGGCCAGGTCCACGAACGGCACGATGCCGCGGTCGGCAAAGAGGTCGGCAAGGGCATCCCACTGTTGCGGGGAAAGATCCGCGCCGCACGGGTTGTGGCAGCAGCCGTGCAACAGGACCACGTCGCCGGGTCCCAGCGACGAGAACGTTTCCACCATCGCGTCGAAGTCGACCCGGTGGCGATCGAAGTCATAGTAGGGGTAGTGCGCAAGCTCGAGCCCGGCAAGGCGCAGCAGGGGCAGGTGGTTGGGCCAGGACGGCTGGCTCAACCATACGGTGGCCGCTGGCCTTGCCCGGGCGATGACATGGCCCGTCACGCTCAGGGCGCCGCTGCCGCCCGGGGTCTGGACAGATGAAACGCGTCCCGCCTCCAGCGCCGGGTGGCCGGCGCCGAAGAGCGTCTTCTCCATGGCCTCGTTGAACCCGGGGTTTCCTGCGATGGCGACGTAGCTCTTGCTGTCCTGGGCTTCGATGATGCGCCGTTCCGCGCGCTTGACGCACCGCAGTACGGGGGTGCGCCCGGCCTCGTCCTGGAACACTCCCACGCTAAGGTCCACCTTGTTTGGGGCCGGATCGGCGCGAAACAACGCCATGATGCCGAGAATGGCGTCGGGGGGCTGGAATTCCAATTTTTCGAACACGATCAATCCTGGGAGTTGGGCCGCGCGGGCAGCCAGGGGACGGGCGGATACTAAATCATTGGCAACTCAGTGGTAAGACCTTGGCTTTCCGTTACGGGGTCCCATATCGCACCCTCACAATAAGCGCGCCATGGCCGCGCGCCGCCCCGCTGTCGGGGAACGAACATTGGGCAACTATGGAATCAATGAGTTACAAGTGTTCCATACAGCGGTGCGACCTTGGTACGCGACAACCAACCACCGCGCCTGGTTCAAATCGCCAAGCACTTGTTCAGATCTGTCCCAAGGCTCGGATTTGACTTTTGTCGGGAAGATGCATACAAGGAAGTCGCGAGACCGTCGCGTTCGCGATTGTCGAGCGACGAAAAATGGGTGCAATCCCGACACACGGCGCCGCCACAACTTGGTGTTGGATTGAAGTGATGGGGAAGATTGGTCAAGAAACCGACCTGAAGATGTGCCCGCACGCCCGAACAACCGCGGGGACAGTCAAGGGCTGCCTGTTTGCCGCTCTGGCGGCTTGGACATTTTCCGGCGACCTGCGAGCCGGCGAACTTGTTCCACCCGCCGGGCTCGAAGGCTACTTTGCGGACGAAGTGAATTCAGCCGAATTCGAGAATCGGACTCTCGGCTACCTGAACGAGCTTTCCGCGCGCCAGCGCCTGACGACGGTTTTTCCCAACGAACAGAGCCCCTTTTACGGCGTCCAGCTGAACTACGTGAACGTGGGCGAAGGGAACCTGACGTTTTTGATGCGCGATCTGGTACGGGGCGCCCGGTTGCCGATCGTCGTCGGGCGCGTCCACGATTCGAGGATCCGCGACGGATGACGCACGCGGCCCGGACGAGGTTGGAAATGCCGGGCGGGACCGCCCTGGCGTCGAGCGGCGCTATCGCTAAGATGCCGCGGGCGACTTGAGCGCCGTATCGATCGGCGATGCGCACATGGGTTTGCGCACCAATCGCCTTGGCATGGTCGAGCGCGCGGCCTGGGCCGGGGGCAATGCGATCGGGGTTGCGTGTACCGACACCGACCGTATCGGGACGCTGCGCTTCGACCTGGGGGCGGACAGCGTCGGCGGCGTCACCGCGTTCGAGATCGGCCGGGTCGGTGCGGGTCCGGTCACTGCGGGCGAAACGGTAACGTTTGTGGCGGATGGAAGGTCGGAGTTTTGCAATTACTACTTCTACGAGGACCTGGACTCCGGAGGCATCCTCACTTTCCCATACACATTCACGCACGATGTGGACTTTGTCGGTGGGTCCGGTGACGCGACTTACACGACAACCTCGGCCTACAAGCGGTTTTCGGGATCGTTTTCAAGTCCAGGCGTGAAGACGGTTCGTGACGCCCTTTCATGCGGCTGCGGAGGGATTTTTCTGGGCCTCGACGAAGAATCCGTATGCGTGGAACCTCCATATCTTGCGCCCATCCAGTCGGTACCGCCCACGCCGACCGAGGTCTCGGCTGCGCGGATATCCGGCGCATGGGGGCAAGCAAGTATCGGGTTCAACGATACTCTTCATTGCTCGGCATTGTGCGACAATTCGTACCGGTTGGACGGCACTATTTCCGTAACGCCATCGTCCTATGTGCGGGTCAGCAACCAAATACCAGCGGTAGGTACCTGCTCCGTTTCGAAGCGTACCGCAGGAAATATCGCCCACACCACAACCCACGAGCTTATTCACGCCAATGCATTCGTGGGCGCAGTAAACTCATTCAAGGCCCCGATAGGTACAAGATTCGGTTCGCTGAGCGCTTGTACCTTGGCGGTCGATAGCCTGCAAGCTGGTTTGAACGCGGCGTTTGCAGCCGAGGTCAACCGTCAGTCGAATCACTTGGATCATGCGGGCGAAAGACGGCATTTCGCTTACTGCCCCAGTCCGAACGGATCGGCACGGGAGGGCGTTTGCGGCTTGGTGAGCGGGTACAGTTGCCCGAACCCGCCCGGCGATTTCTATCCGGGCCCATAGGAGAACATGACATGGCGAAGGTATCGGTGGAGTTCTGGCGGACCGCCAGGGTTTCGGCATGTATGCTGTGTTGCCTGGTTCCCGGACTCACGGCAATTGCTCAGGAGTCGAACAGGGAACCCGCTCCCGGGACATGGGCTGTCTCTTCCGCGGAACGGGCCGGGTTCTTGCTGGATCATTACGGGATTGTTGTCTCCGGCGAGTTCGTCGGCTTTCCGGAGGACGCGGCGGGTGACATTACGAAGAGCGGCCCGAGGGAGGTCGTCATACCCTTCGCCGTGTCCAGAGCCTATAAGTCGTACCGCCGGCTTGACACCATCCAGGTTCAACTTGACGCGGACATGCTGCGTTATCCGGGGACGGATATCTCGCGATACAACAAGAGGCTCGATGTTCGGCGGCGGCACGCCGCGTGGCGGGCGCGATTCGATAGACAGATGGCGGAGTTGCGGGAGGCGCAACAGAATGGCCTCGTTACGGCCCGAGAGTTCCGGGACAAGGAATCGGAGCTATTGGCCATTCACGACGCTGTCGTCGCAGAAGCCGTGAACATACCGGTCAGAAGGGTTGTGGTGCTGCATGGCGAGACGTTCCATGACCTTGGGGGAGCCATCAAGCCGGACGAACAGTACCTATTGGGATTGGATTGGTCGCGCGGGGATCCAGGCGTTTTTGTGCTTCCCGATGTTCCTGGGGACCGGAACATATTCTGGGGTCCGATGCGCGATGAGGTTGCCGCCGCGCTGGATCAAATCGAGAGGCCGTAACCGCGGGGCCTATCTCGCGTAGCGCTCCAGCAATGCCAACAGCACCACCGTTGCCGCCTCGTGCGGGTTGTCGCGGCCTTTCAGCTACGATCCTGTTCACTTCGTGCATTCGAACCAGGCGGGAGATGACATGATGAACCATTCCAATCCGGCATCGATTTTGCTCGCATTGCTCGCCGCGCTCGACCCGCTCGCGCTGGCCGCCGCCTGCGTTGAAAACAGCGAGGCGGTGGAAGTTCGCGCGTATCGTCTCCCCGAAGGCCCGCCGGCGTACGCGTTTATGGTCATCAACAACGCAGATGCTCCCATTCTTAGTATCAGCATAGGAGGGCCCCCGCATATACCGATCAATCGGGATAACATCCCGACGAGTGTCGGCGCTCCGACGGGGTGGGAAGGAAACTACTTCTTTGAAGACAATCATCCTGTTCAATACATGCAATTCCTCTGGGAAGCCAAGGACCCGGAAATGAGAATATTGCCCGGGGCGTCACTTTCGGGGTTCTCCATTCAGTTGCCTTACCCGGTCGGCACGGAAGAGCGACCTCTTTTGAGCCCCGAAGGGCATCCGGAGTTTCAGACAAATCTGCGGGATATTCCTTTCCGAATCGTTTCGATGATCGGGGAATGCCACAGCGGTTTCTTGTCGGTGGAACATCTGCCACAAACGCCTTGATTGTCGTCCCTCCGGCTCGACACGATCAAGGTACAGGTCGACGCGGACATGTTGCGCTATCCGGGGGAAGAAATTTCGCGATACGGCAAGCGGCTCGAGTTTTGGCAACAGTATGCCGCATGGCTGGAGCAATTCGATCGACAAATGGCGGACTTGCGGGAGGCGCAACAGAACGGCTTCATTACTGCCCAGGAGTTCCGGCAGAGGGAGGCGGAGTCATTTGCAATCCAGGAGGCCGTCGACGCGGAGGCCGGGGACATACCGAGCAGGTTTGTCGGCGTGCTTCATGGAGAGACGTTCCATGACCTTGGAGGGGCGATCAAGCCTGACGAACAGTACCTGTTGGGATTGGATCGGCCCCGCGAGGATGAGAGTGTTTTCGTGCTGGCGGAGGAATCTCCAATGAGTCGAAACATATATTGGGGCCAGATGCGCGATGAAGTTGCCCGCATTCTGGATCAAGCCGAGAGGCAGTAACTGCGGGGCCTATCTCGCGTAGCGCTCCAGCAATTCGCGCACGTTCGATCAGCGGCATCTTCGAAAAGTCGGCCCGCAATCCCGGCAGGCCGAGAATCTCCGCCGTCCCGGAGAAGGGCGAGAAAAGCAGCGAATAGCCGTCGGCGTCGGCAATCTCGTATCCGAAATTCCAGACCCTCGTGCCGCCGCCGCCGGGAATGTTGCGAACGACCATGGTGGGCCGGCCGGGAATGTGTTCACGCCAATGCCGGATGAAGGTGCGCAGCGCCAGGTCGGTGCCGGAACCCGGCCCGCGGCCGATGTAGACGGTGATCGTCTCGCCGTCGTAGAAGTCCCCTTCCGCCGGGTACGCGCCAGTACCTGCCAGCAAGCCGGCTGCACACAGGACGAGGACGGATGCCCGTTCGAAAGGACCGGAATTGCTCTTCATCGCCATGCAACATTATCATCGAGAAAGACACAAGGGGGGCGTGATGAGAAAACCAGCCGCCATCAGCCTGCTTCTGCTGCTGCCCGCGCCCGCCGGCGCCGTAGCCCATCACTCCGGAGCTACCGTTGGTCAGCGACGATGAGCATGCACGTAAATCGGGACCAAGTGGCGCCGGAGTTGCTGCCGAAAGGAGCCACCCGCCGTCGGCTCATCGACGAAAACAGCGTCCCCGGAACGCAGTGCCGGTTCGATGTGCTGACGATAGACGCGGGCGGTTCGCTGGAGCTCCGGTTACAGCGCCGGGGAGTGGCGTGGGCACAGGTATTAAATGGAAACCTCACCGTGCAGGGCGGCGGCGAGGATCGGGTTCTCGGCGACTCGCAGCTCCTGTTCCTCGCCAACGCCTTTGCCGGCCGCCTCACTTCCGCCGAGGGCGCGGAATTGATCCTCCTTGAGGTGCCTGACGCCAGCCAGTTCGATTCCGGGCCGGAAACCGGTCTCCCGGGAGTTCAGAGCGTCGACCTCGGATTGGAGCCGATGCTGCAATCCGAGCACGACGAACGCACACGCCTCTACATCGCGACGCCCAGACTTTTCGGCACGCGGGCGCTGATCGGCGAGCTGGTGGCGTTCCCGCCGGGCACCGTCAGCCAGAACCACCACCACGTTGGCGCCGAGCACTTCCAGTACGTGCTCCGTGGAGAGGCGACCGTGTACCTCAACGAAACGCCGCGCCGTCTCAGAGCCGGCGACCTTCTATACAAGCACGACCGGGAACGGCACTACTGCGAGAACGACGGCACCGGCGAGCTGGTTTTCGTGGAATTCTTCGTTCCCGCCGAGTACGAGACCGTCTGGGTCAATCCCGAGCGAAGTTGCGCCTGGTCTCCGACAGGCAAGAGCGCCCTGGGCGGAGTGCCCAGCCGGACCATCGCCACCCACACGAGCGACGGCAGTTACCACCGGGACGTCTGAGAAGCCTGCCCGCGGCGTCCGGGAGGATGCCAGCGACTTCAGGGAGGATGTCCGGACTCCCCGGCTATTCGTGAACCAGCTGCCAGGAGGAGTAACCGCTCACATCGCGGTCCAGCGCCACGACATCGGTCTCTTCCGCATATTGCTCCCACTGCTCGATCATCGTGCCCAGGCGGTCCGGATATCGAGCCGCCAGGTCCATCGTTTCGCCGGGGTCCGTGCGTAGGTCATAGAGCTGCCAGGCGCCCTCGCCGGCCGGCGTCCACACCCAGGTGATCTTCCAGTCGCCGTTGTGCAGTGCCCGGTGGCTGTACATTTCCCAGCCGATCGGACGCTCGCCTTCGATCGCTTCCGGGCTGTCCCCGTCCAGGTAGGGCAAGAGAGACTGCCCCCGCATCTGCTGTGCAACGGGGTTGTCGTCCAGGCCGGTCCCGGCAAGGTCCAGCAGCGTTGCCGCCAGGTCCATGGGTGTAAGCAGTTCCCCATTGCGCTCGCCCTGCCGTGCGAACGAACCGTGGTGCACGAAGGCGGGAACCCGCAGGCCGCCCTCGGTCGTGAAGCGCTTGTACATGCGCAGCGGCGTGGCGGATGCCTGGGCCCAGCCGCGGCCCAGCATGATGTGGGACCCGGGGCGGCCCATGTTCTCGTAGCGGTTGTCGAATGTGGCGGGAATCCAGTACAGCCGGTCCCCTTCGACCAGTTCCTCGGCCTCGGGCCCGTTGTCCGAAAGGAACAGGATGACCGTATCGTCCCGTTCGCCCAGCGCCTCCAGTTGTTCGAGAACCCGGCCGACATGGTAATCCACGTTCTCGATCATGGCGGCGTAGACTTCCATCCGCCTGGCCTCGACCCGCTTCGCCAGGTCGCTCAGTTCGTCCCAGGAAGGGATGGAGGGAGATTCGTACGGGGTGTGTTCGGCCGATATCAGGCCGAGTTCCCCGAGGCGCTCGATGCGTTGCGCCCGAATCGCATCCCAACCGGCGTCGTACCGCCCCCGCGTCCGCTCCAGCCACTCGTCGGGCGCGTGCAGCGGCCAGTGGGGCGCGGTGAACGACAGGTAGGCGAAGAACGGGTTCTCGCTATCGCGGCCCGTCTGCAGGTACTCGATCAGGGTGTCGGTGTAAAAGCGGCTGGAGAAAAAATCCGCCGGCAGTTCCTCGACGCGTTCTCCATCCTGCGTGTAGGTGGCCGTGCCGAGATAGACGCCCGTGGCATCGGCGTAGTGACTGGCGCCGCCGTCCATGAGCGCAAAACTGCGGTCGAAGCCGCGCTCGCCCGGATCGTTGGCGCCGCCGCCGAGGTGCCACTTGCCGGTCATGTAGGTGTCGTAACCGGCTGCGTCGATCAACTCCGTGACCATGGTTATGTTCTCGTCGAGACTCCCGATGTACCCTGGCAGGCCGTGCAACTCCGGGGCGCCCTCGAGCCGGGTGCCGAAGCTCCCCAGCCCTACCTCGTGCGGGTGCAGTCCGGTCATGAGCATCGCCCGGGTCGGTCCGCAGGTGGCGGCGGAGTGAAAGTTGGTCAGTTGCAGTCCGGTTCGCGCGAGCCGGTCCAGGTTGGGCGTACGAATTTCGCCCCCGTAGGCGCCAAGGTCGGAGAATCCGACGTCATCGACGATGATCAACAGGATATTGGGTTGCTGAGCCTGGGAAGGATTCAGCATGAGCATCGACAGCGCCGCGGCGGCGCCGGTTCGGATCAGGGTTTTCAACGAGTCATTCTCCCTCGGGTCGCTGGTTGTTCAATCCGCCCAGGTCCTCGCACTTGTAGGGCACGTAGGGCTCGCCGGTAAGCGAATGCGTGTCCTGGCCCGTGTACGAGCCCACCATGTAGAGTGGGTCACTGAAGGTATAGCTGCGGGTCAATGTCCGGCCGTCGTCGCTCACCCGGAAGCGTTCCACGACATGCCACTGGTCGCTGTGCATGCGGAATCTCGGCCAATCCAGGTGGTCGAATACGCCCGGCTCGAATCCGATCGTGTCGACCACCAGCGTATGGTCCTCCCACCAGCCGATGGAATGGCCGGTCACGCTCGGTTCGATGTCCTCCGGGTGCTCCGACCGGTCCATGTGGATCGTCCTGACGAGATCCACATAGCCGTATTGCAGGGTCATCCGGCCCTCGTCCTGGTAGATGTCGTTCGACTCCCGCTCGAATGCCCAGTCGTAGAGGATGTTGATCGTCTCGCAGCCCATGCACACGCCCTCCTGCTCACCGTACAGGCGATGGCGGTGCGTCCGATAGTTCGGTAGCGTGCCGACGAGGTCCGTGCGCTTGGGCGGTTCTGTGAGCGCCGTAGCGCCGCCCCACAGGCCGCGATCCTCTGCAATGCGGTTATCAACCAGCTTGACCGCCAACGCCGACAGGTCGATACAATTGCTGTTGATCCCTCGCAGGACCGTCAGGTTGTCGCCGGTCCAGATGGACTCGCTTGCGAAATTGGGCGTGGCCATCAGGACCGCGCGCCGGAAGACAAACCGTTGTCGGCGATGAGGGCAGAGTACTTGAGGCGTTTGAGCGGCATGCTTTCGACCGCCGCCTGCTCGATAGAATCCCTGTTGCGAACGTTGTGACGGCGTGCGAACTTGTTGACGTAACAATTCAGGGGCTTCGGGTTCATCTTGTGGCAGGTCTCGTAGTAACCGCGCTTGAGCAGGCTCCAGAAGCTCTCTACGCCGTTCGAGTGGGCCTGTCGGGTCACCAGCATGAGGCGGGGCTTGGCGATGAGTGTATCATTGTAAAGTCGCGCTCCGGCCAGTCTATTGAATTTCCCGGTGAGCCAAGTCGCTCCAATCTGAAATGAGGAGCCTGCGGCATTCTCGAGGCGGTTCACGGTTCACCCGAGTCAATCTTGGAGTCGCCAACAATCGCCGTAAGCAACTTGACAATCTCCGGTCCGAGTTGAAGGTTAACTGCCTGAGACGTTGCAAGAATGAGTTTTGCAAGGAAAATACGGTTATCTATCGAGGTATCCAAGGCTTGCTGAATGGCGGGCACTGTGTGCCTTGGATTGTATAGCAGGAATTTCTGTGACGCCAAAATGCGTTTCCACCCAGATCGTTGCCATGCAGCAATATGGGGGACAAGAATATCTCGAAAATTGGACCGCTCAAGCCATTCAAAAATACGTACGCACGCCACCCAGAGAGAATCCGGCCTCAGGTGCTCCTGCTGGATAAGAACATTGGTTATGGCTAGAACAGCTTGATCGAGTGTGTCTGGTTCAGCAGGTGCGGATTCACTGTAATCGAAAGCAGTCAATCCGGGAAATGGTGCTCCGAATCGAGAGTCGAGAGCGTGCCTCAGATCCGTCATTGCATTCGGGGCGTCCCCAACGGCAGCCCTGACCGCAAAGGCGATGATGGCATCGTTTGCAACGCGCTCCTCGTGCGGAGAGAAAGGTGGATGTCCTCAACACACGATAAGCAATTGACGTTAGACCATCGGACAATTTTCCTGCCATCGCGTGCACTATGGCGCTGTTGAACTCGAGGACGTCGACTGTGCGTCGTTCAAGAATGACGTGCGCGATAGTTCGGTGAACGCGGCGTTGAATTTCATCGGAGAGCATGTCGCGTCCGAAGTGAGTCGCCAGCGGTGAAACGCGGTAATAATCGCTATCAAGAACCTCCAACCAAGGCCCTATTAGTTGATCCAAACATTCCCCTACGTGTGAGATCGATGGAGTAATTGCACCAATTTCAAGTGCTAGTGATCGATCAAAGCGCCCTGTCACTAGGGCGTGTTAACACTACAAGGCGAAAACATGGTATCCTTCGCCGCGTTGTCTTTGACGCGGAAATCGGAGGAAAATCAGGGATATGGAACTCACCGAGGCCCAATTCGAACGGATCGAGCCGCTGCTGCCGGTGCAGCGCGGAAACGTGAGCCTGCCGAACATCCAGGTGCTCAACGCGATCCTGTACGTGGCCGAGCACGGCTGCAAGTGGCGCGGGCTGCCCGAAAGGTTCGGCAATTGGCACACCGTCTACACGCGGATGAACCGCTGGTCGAAGAACGGCGTTCTGGATCGCGTGTTCGAGCACCTGCAACGGGAGCGGCTCGTGCGCGTCAAGGTGGAGGCGGCGGGGCTGGACAGCACCAGCGTCAAGGTGCATCCGGACGGCACGGGGGCGGAAAAAAAAACGGCCCCCAATCCATCGGCAAGTCCCGTGGGGGCTGGACCACCAAGATTCATATGGTTGCCGCGGATGACCGGACCGCCCTCGCGTTCTCGCTCTCTCCAGGCCAGGCGCACGACGCGCCCGAAGGGCGCAAGTTGCTGAGAGGCATGGAGAAACCGTCGAACAGCCCGGCGCTGGTGATGGACCGCGCGTATGAGGACGACGCCACCCGCCAACTGGTTCTGGACCTGGGATTCGTGCCGGTCGTGCCGCCGAAGAGCAACCGCGTCGACCCTTGGGAGTACGATCGGGAGATGTACAAGCGGCGCAATGAGGTCGAGCGGCTGTTCCGGCGCCTGAAGGGGTTCCGGCGCATCTTCTCGCGCTTCGAGAAACTCGATGTCATATTCCTCGGCTTCGTCGTCTTCGTGCTCATCGTCGATGCGTTGCTGTAGTGTTAACAGGCCCTAGTACACCGTCAACAAGATATTTTCGGATAATTGAAATTCGCCAAAGCAGATAACGCGTATCGAAGGTGGCAGCTTGCATCCGAAACTATCAGGTGGAAGGCGTACTAGACTGAGTCGATAAAGAAGGGATCGGGTATCATCCGGAACGGCGGAAGTCAGATTGCGACGCGCCATCGTGCGTGTTGCGTCGATATCCGTTGTAGACAGACCGTCAGCAATAATGTCTCCAATTTTATGGTGAGGCCAATTCTGGGCTGCCATTCCAGTTATGAACGCGTGTGTAAGCTGGGGGTGTCCATTGGCCCCCAAAATAAACGCGACGCGAGTCCATGTGTCTGCATCTCCCTTGTGCGCTACTACGAGTTCGCCTACTTGAAACGACAGGTCCAGAATCCCTCGCGTTATCAGATCGAGCACGGCCGTCTGCGCGCCGGCGAACGGCTGCACCAGGAAGCACGCCTCGGCGATGACCGGTTCGCAGGTCAGGAAGGGTGGAGCGGCATGCGACCACTGTTCCGATGCCCAGTCGTGATGTCTGTCGCGGCGATTCAGCAACGCCACGAGAGGCCCCGTATCGAGAATCAGGCTCAACGACCGAAATTTCTCAGGTAGTTCTTGTTGGTCGAGAGATCTTCCGGGCCCGACAGCATTCCCTGGACATCGCGGGCGAGCGACAATGCAGACCCTTGCGTATGGGTCTCAATCCCGGACAAGTAGGCCTCCAGCGCGTCCCGGATCACGGCGGATTTGCTCGTGCTGCGGCTCTTGGCCGTCTGGGCCAGCCGCAAGGCAAGAGGATCGGGCAATTTCAGCGAAACCGTTGTCATGGCGTCTCCGGGTAATACCACTGTGGCAGAATGGTATTATCTTTCTGCAGAGCTGCCCGTCAAGTATCGGCTCTACAAGAAAGGCGAGCAGAGCGGATGTGCAATGCTCAGCGATCAAAATCGGCTGGGAGTTGATTTTCCTCTCGGCAACTGGATCACGTTTCGGACAGTGGGTCTTTACTTTCTTCTCCTGGGTCGGAGAAATTGGTGATGATGACGCTACCCTGCGAGAATTTGGCGACAATGTTCAATCGTCCGCCCATGGCCTCGATGTACGAGCGAAGGTTGGAGACGTACATGTCCGTCCGCCGCTCCAACTTGGCGACTGCTGGCTGATTGACCTCCAGAGCCGCGCCAACCGCCTTCTGGGTCATTGCCCGCGCCTGCCGCAACTCATGAAGGGGCATCGCCGCGCGAAGCTCGGACTTGCGAACATCGACACGCGCGCGGCGCTCAGGCGCGAAGTCCTTTGTCAACTCATCGAAAGCATGCCGTCCGCTCATTCGACCAACCCTTCCTCTCTCAGTTCTTTCAAATGCACATCGTAGAGCTTGTCGGCCAGCGGCACGAACCGCTTGTAGAATCGGTTGTCCCCGGTCTTGTCGCCGCCGATCAGCAGAATTGCCGTTCGTCTCGGGTCGAAGGCATAAAATAGGCGGATAGGTTTGCCGCTGCTCTGGATACGAAGCTCGCGCATATGACTGTGGCGTGAGTCCGCCAAGCCGGACGAGTAGGGAAATCGAAGTTCAGGTCCCTGTTCTGCCAGCAATTCAACCACTGCGGTTATGTCTTCCTGTTCACTTTGCGCAAGCTCGATCCACCAATCCCCGAACTCGTCGGTGTACTCGACATTCCAGCTCATTAGTCTATATATTCCTTATATGGAATGATGTCAAGGGGATCCAGCCTTGCTTCATGTTCTCTGTTGCAACGCTGCGAACACTTTCACCAAGCAATCCACGGCGGCACGCCACCCCGCTGTCGAGGACGAATTATCGGAAATCAAATCAACAGGTTACGGATGCTCCATACAAGGCTGTCCGCACGAGAATTTGCATTCAGGCCACCAACGCCGCCACCGCACCGGTCATGAGCGTGGCGACGTTACCGGCGACCAGGGACTTGATTCCGAGTTCGAGAACCTCCCTGCGCCGTGACGGGACGAGGGCGCCGAGACCGCCGAGCATGATGCCGAGACCGCCGAAGTTGGCGAACCCGCACATGGCGTAGGCCAGAATCAGGCGGCTGCGGGCGCCGAGTTCGCCCGGGTCCAGCCGGGTCATGTCGAGAAATGCGACCAGTTCGTTCAGGACGATCTTGCTGCCGAGAAGTTGGCCGGCGCTGGTGGCCTCGGCCCAGGGCACACCGATGAGCCAGGCGACCGGGGCCAGGACCCAGCCCAGGATACGCTGCAGCGTGAGGGACGCGCCAGTGATACAGCAGCGCGGAGAGCGCGCTGACCACCAGCACCAGCGGCAGCGCGCGAAAGGCGAGCACGAAGGCAGCGCCGGGATAGCTCTCCTCGAACGGCAGCGGCGCGCCGCCGAGAAAGCCGAATACCAGCGACGTGCCCGCTTCGGTAGCCTGTTGCAGCGCGAGTACGCCGTAGTTGATCCAGACGAAGACGATCTGCGAGCCCGGCATCCGGATCAGTATCACTGCGGCCAGGATCTGGACCGCCAGTCCGGCGGCGACGAGCCTCCAGGGAAACACCCTGCGGTTCGCGCCCAGGCACCATGCCGCGGCGATCAGCACCGCCAAGCCGATGATGGGCTGAACGGTTGTCACGTGTGAATGCTCTCGATTTTCCGGCGCCCGCGCCGGCCGCTCGGCAAGGCCAGACGATGGATGGCTTGCATCGCGCACGCACGCCCCGGTCGGCGATTGGCCGTGGTCGGCGAGCAGGCGGTTTCCATCGTGGTTCCGTGCCCCCCGGCGCCTATCCACCGAATGCGCCGGCTACCCGGGGTACGAGTTGCTGCCAGATCAGCACCAGCGACATCCCCGTGAACACCGCCAGGCTCAGCCAGCCGAACCACTTGGCGAACGTCGACGGATAGAAGACCTTGTCGTCCTTCGGGATGACGGTGAAGCAGTAGTAGAGGTTGAGGAAAAAGATCACCGGCGCGACGAAATACGCCAGCGCGGAAGCTACCAGCACCAGAAAAACCGGGCGGGGCACACCCGCGATGATCGCCACCGCGGTCACCAGCGAGAACAGCATGGTGAGGCGGTAGATGTTGTACTCGGAGTACCAGCGGGTGCGATGCTCGGTTCCGAGGTCATTCCTGGCCGTTCCGGGCAGTGCCGCCGTGGCCGGGAAGAGGTTCCGGCAGCAGGCGCCGACGAGCCTGGGCCTGCCATCGAAGTAGTTGAAGGCGGTGGAGTAGGTGGCCGCCATCGCGCCCGCAAGAAAGACGAGCATCATCCCGGGACCGACGCTGTCGGTGAATATTCGGGCGATCTCGCCCATCACGGCATTGCCCTGGATCTCGCTCGGGAACAGCCACACCGCCGCCAGCAGCATGAAAACGCATGCCAGGATGAAGGAGATCACGTGCCCGACCCGGAAATCCCACAAGCCGATCTTGAACCACCGCCGACAATACTCCCGGGCGTGTCCGGGCATCCGCGAGGTGTCCACGGCCAGGTCTTCCTTGGCGCTGGTAAACGTGTCGAAGCGCGCGGCCATGCCCCGCGCTTCGAGTTCGTCCCGGATCCGGCCCATGCCCGTGTTCTTGGCCTTGCCCCACTCCGAAGCCAGGAGCGAAACGTCGATCCCGGTGGGCAGCAGCCCCAGGAAGGAGGCGATGATCAGCCAGGACCCCTCGGGCGTGTCCAGTTGGAAGAAGTGCACGAACTCGCCCACCGGCGCGGGGTTGACCAGGTAGACGCCGACGCTGCAGACGATAAGGATGCCAGCGGTGATCTTGGTCACCAGTTCCACCGCCCCGTATTTTCCACCCAGGATGATGGCCACTGAAACGATCCCCAGCAGCAGCGCGTAGAACGAGAGTTCGGCGTCGTCGCCGAGTCCCGGAATGTCCCAGCCCAGGTACTGCCGGAAAAAGTAGTAGACCACCGCGGCGCTGGCCACCAGGCGCCCGGCCTGGCCGACGGCCGCCTGGATGACCGCGGTGATCAGCACGTACCACACCGGGATCTTCTTCCAGGCGGTGGAATAGGCGTCCAGAATGCCGCGTCCGGTGGCGTGGGTGAAGCGGAACGCCATCTCGAAGCCGTAGTACTTGAAGATGTAGGCGATGGGGATGCACCACAGCAGCGCATAGCCGAATCGCCCGCCGGCCACCGGAGCGGTCACCAGGTGGCTCGTGCCGATTCCGGTCATCATCAGGATCATGCCCGGCCCGAACTTGCGGAGCAGGCTCGCGGGCGTCATGGAGGGGATCTCCAGCGGTTGGGAGAGACGGTCGGCCGGAGCGGGTTCGGTTTTCTTGCCGTTCATTGGCGATGCTTTCCCGAGACAGGTTCCGGCGACATGGTACATGAGGCAAGTCCGGCCCGCCCCGGCGACCACTGGCGGTTGCCGGTTTGCGGAGGTTACGGCGGGCGCGGCGCCGCGCGCGATTTCCGGCAAGCTGGCGGTTGGGTATTGGCTGCGCGCACATGCAGGCCGGGCCCATCCCGGTAAATTCCTAGCTGTGGATGTCCCCGATGAGAACGGAAATTACTCAACCTGGATATTCCGGTAATCTCTTGCCCGTGGAAGTTTCATTAAAAGTGGCGGAGTCGCCGGACGACCGGCTCAAGGCATTCATGGTGCGGTGCGTCGTGTTCTGCGGCGAGCAGGGCGTGCCCTATGACATCGAACACGACGAATTCGAAGACACCGCGACCCATGTGCTGGGCGAGATCGATGGCGAGCCCGTCGCCGCCGGCCGGCTTCGTTGCCTGCCGGGCTACGCCAAGCTGGAACGCATCGCCGTTCGGGCGCCCTGGCGGGGCCACGGTATCGGTTCCGAAGTCACGCGTCTGTTGGTGCGGCTGGCGCGCGAACGAGGTTGTTCGAGCTACCGCATGAACGCTCAGGCGTACCTGGAGGAGTTCTACGGTCGATTCGGTTTCCGGGCCGTCGGCGAAGTCTTCATGGAGGCCGGCATCGAGCACGTGTCCATGGTTCGGGAGGATTGAGGCCGAGCGGCTACTCGTAGCGCAGCGCGCCGATCGGGTCCAGGTTGGCGGCTTTCGCGGCGGGCAGAATGCCGAATATCATGCCCACCGCCAGGGAGAAGCCGAGCGCCAGCGCGATGGACCACAGCGGCGTATGCGCCGGCGGAAACCCGGGGATGACCGAGGCGGCGAACGCTCCGATTCCGTACCCGGCCATCAGCCCGGCCAGCCCGCCGAGCAGGCACAGGAAGAGCGCCTCCAGCAGGAACTGCAACAGGATGTGCTGCCGGGTCGCGCCCAGCGCCTTGCAGATGCCTATCTCGCGCGTTCGCTCGGTCACCGACACGAGCATGATGTTCATGATCCCGATGCCGCCGACCAGCAGGGAAATGCCGACAATGCCCGCCATCGCGATCGTGACGTTGTCGATGATCGTATCGAACGTCGATCTGAGCTGCTCGGCCGTCTGAATCCTGAAGTCGTCGGGGTCTGCCGGCGACAGGCCGTGCGCGTTTCTGAGCAGCCGCCCGATCAGCCGGACCACCGTGTCCATCCCGTTCAGGTCGGCGATCGTCAACTGAATCTGGATATCCGGGGAATTCCGGTTTCCCAGCATGCTGACCATCGTGCTGAATGGAATCATCACGCGGTTGTCGAGCTGTTGCCCGAGAATCTCGCCCTTGGGCTCCGGCAGTCCGATGATCCTGAGCCACTCCCCGTTGACCTGAATGAACTCGCCCACGGGGTTTTCGGGCAACCCCAGGTCCTCCCGGGTCTGTTCGGCAATGACCGCGACGCGGCGGCGCGTCCGGTTGTCGCTGTCGGACAGGAATCGGCCATGGCGGGAGTAGTACCGGCCAATATCCTGGAATGAGTAGGTCGTCCCCAGCACGAACGCCAGGGCGGTCTGGGAGCCGTAGCGGATCCGGCTCTGCCCGAACTGCGAATACATGATCGGCGTGATCGAGTCGATGCCGTCCACGCGGTAGGCGATGAGATCGAGATCCTCCTGGGTGAGCCGGGCGCGGCGGCCCTGCAGACGGTCGATCACCGGGGTATACGACTGCACCGTGATGCCGTTGCTGCCGAGGCCCTGCAGTTGTTCGCCGATGGCGAAACTCAGCCCCTGGATGATGGATACCATTCCGATGATCGACGCAACGCCGATCACGATGCCGAGCGTGGTGAGGAAACTGCGCAGGGCGTGCGCCCGGATCGATCCAAGCGCGGCGCGCACGGCTTCGACGGCGACGAACCAGTTTGTAATTCGCGGGTCTGACAAGTGGCGGCCTAGTGCTGCGTCAACCTCATGATGCCGTATCGGTGGCCGCAGGCCCGCTCCTGGCTGGGCGCGTCCCGCGGGCCATGGCGCTAGTCCGGTGCCGTGGCCACCACGCGGTCCCCGTCTTCCAGGTTGCGCAGTTCGCTGTCGGGTCCGACAATGACCTCGTCGCCTTCGTCCATGCCGCCGGTGAGGGCCTGCCAGGTATCGTCCGACAGGCCCACCCGGACCTCAACCTTGCGCGCCGTCCGGCCGTCGTACTCGAAGACGTGATGGGTGATCCGGTTCTCGCCGCGGTTCTCCTCCACAAGAATTGCCTGTATGGGCACGGCCAGCACTCCGTCCATGACATCGGTAAAGATCTCCACGCGACAGCTCATGCCGGGCCGCAGCACGATGCCGCGGGTCTTCTGAAGGCGAATCTTGACCGCGAAGCTCAATCCCTGCGCGCCTTCGGCCACCTTGGCGGACACGGCGATGGAATCGATCACACCGTCCATGGGCCGGTCCGGATACGCGATCGCGACGATCCGGGCTTTCTGCCCGACGGCGACATTCGCGATGTCCGCTTCATCCACGTTGACTTCGGCATGGATACTGTCCGGATTCGCGATGGTCATGAGGCTCGAACCGGGGATATTCGTGGTGCTCGAAATCGCCGTTTCGCCGACCTTGATGTCGAGCGACGTGACGGTCCCGCCGATGGGGGAGACAACCCGCGTCTTGCTGAGGCGGTCCGCCGCCTGCTCGAGCTGCGCCACGGCCTGCGAAAGGGATTCGCGGGTCGATCGCAGGTCGATTTCGGCGACGCCCAGCTCGTTGGTCGCGACAACGAAACTGTCGTCGTCGATGAGATTGCGCTCGTGCAGCGACTTTTGACGCTCCCACTGGGTGCGCAGGTTCTCCGCCCGCAACTGCTGACGCTGGATGGCGATCTCCTGCATCCGCACGGTGGCTTCGTTCTGTTCGACCGCAGCCCGGTAGAGTTCGTCGTCGATCTGCAGCAGCAACTGTCCCGCCGACACGCGGTCGCCTTCCTCGACGTAAAGTCCGGTGACCCTGCCGATGACTTCGGTGGTGAGCAGCACCTCGTCTTCGTGCACCAGGTTGCCCGATGCCAGCACCGACGCCTGTATGCTGCGCGGCGCCAGGGCCGCTATCTGTACCTCGACGGCGCTGCCTCGGCTCCACAGGAATGCCACGAGCGACACAGCCGCGACGGCCAGGACAAGCGCAGCGATTGCGAGTGATTTCTTCGTCATTCCGTGTCCCGGCAGCCAGCGTTCATACGAATCCACGTGCCGGAGACATTGCGGTTAGATCGACAGGCCGCGGCAAAGTTCTGTTCATCGCCACCCCGATTCGTTTCAGGGGGGCGACGGGACCGGTCGCGCGGCCGATCGCGGTTCGCTGAGGCCCTACTGTCCCCAGCGCGCCATGGCCTGGGCGTGCTCCGACTCCGGCGGCAGTTCCAGCAGCTCCATGCGGTTGCCATAGGGGTCGAAGACATTCGAGAGGATCGCGTTGGTGCTGCTCGATCGCCCATCCGGCACCTCGACGCCGCGTTCCCGCCACATGCCGATGGCGGCATCCATGTCGTCCACGACCACGCCGAAGTGGTTGATCCCCGGTCCGCGGTTCTCGTTGGTCGACTGTAATTCCACGAACGTGCCCTGGCTGACCTGAACGTACACCAGCGCCACCTCGCCGGCATCGTTCTCTATCCGGAATGCCTCGGGATATCCCAGCGTTTCGGTGTAGTACTCGACCGCGGCGTCCAGGTCATCGAATGCGATGCCCACGTGGTTGATGCCGACGACACCGCTGTTCTGGCTCTGGCCGATGGCAATCTGAATGCCCATTCCAACCAGTATGCCGCCGACGAATAGACTAAGCATGCGCATGACAAACTCCTTGTTTCCTGTTCCGCTCCGGCGATTCGGCGCCTTTGCTTGCGCAGGTGAAAATACCTGCAAATCTCCTTCAGGCGCAAATGCAGCCGATTCCGAACAGTCTCTCGGCTGTATCGCCGCCAACCGAATTGTTCTTCGATGGTTTCACGCCTCAAATGCTCGGGTAAAGGTGCAGATCTTCGACAACGAGACCGGCGGCTGCGGTTTCGTGAGTTTCGATCACGTGCGCATGAGCGCGACCGCAAAGTGACAGGGCCGACGCGGCGCGGCCCCCGGGAAGGTAAAATTCCGGGGATGCCGCAGCCGCCACAATGGAACTCCGGCGCCGTGCTGGCGGCGCTGCTCGCCGGTTGCGGCGGGGGCGGTGGTGGGAGCCCGCCCCCTCCGATTCAGCCCGAGCCGCCGCGGCCTCCTCCGGTAATGCCCGAACCGCCCGACCTCGTTGAACCCGACGCCCACTGGCCCTTCGCCGAGGGCTCGGGCGCCGAGACGGAAGAAGCGCGTTCCGGGGCCATGGACCATATCGGGTTCGTCTTCAATACGGGGCGCTACAAGCCGGCGTCCGATCCCGACTGGCGCAGCGGCGGCGTGGTGGGGAACTGCCTGCGCTTTGACGGGTACTCGACGCGGGTGGAATCCGGCGCCCTTCAGGCGGACCTGGCCGGCGGCTTCACCGTCAGCGCCTGGGTGGCGCCCCACGCGTTCGAGTTCGGCCACGGCGGCAAGCTTTCCGGCGTGGTGGGCCAGTACGACGGGGCCGGGCGGCGCGGGTTCGTCTTCGGCCTGTACCGGCACGGGCGCTGGGGCCTGCACCTGGGTTACGGCGCCGATGCCGGGCCGCGCGACTACCTGGAGGAAACGAACCTGCTCCCGGTGGACGAGTGGTCGCACATTGCCGCGGTCTACGATGCGGCTCGGCACGAGGTCGTCCTCTACCTGAACGGCATCGCCAGCAGGAGTTTCGCGGCGGATACGCGTGGCTTCGCGCCCACATCCGGCGAACCGGTCGTCCTGGGACGCCATCCCCACGGCGACCGCCAGCTCGGGGTCTTCCCCTTCCATTCGTTCAGCGGCCTGATGGACGAAGTCCGCATCCACGCCACGGCGCTGGATGCCACGCAGGTGCAGGCGCTGGTTGCCGCGGATCTCGGCGACGCCGGCGTTGCGCCCGAGGTGACCTTCGAGCAGTCCTGGCTCGCGCCCGGGCGCCTGGACGGCGACAAGCACCGCCCGCAGTTTCACCTGATCCCGGATTCGCACTGGATGAACGAGCCCCACGCGCCGTTCCACTACAACGGCCGTTATCACCTGTTCTACCAGAGCAACCCCCACGGCCCGTTCTTCAACCATATCCACTGGGGGCACTGGGTCAGCGAGGACATGCTGCGCTGGCGGGAACTGCCGCTGGCCATACGCTCCGGTAACGACGACCTTTCGCCCGACGGCATCGCCGCGGGCAGCGCCACGCTGGACGCCGACGGCGACCCGGTGCTGTTGTTCACCGCGCTCAACGGCGCGGCCAGCCCCGGCCAGCGCATCGCCCTGGCCCGGCCGGCGGACCTCTCCGACCCCGACCTGGTTCGCTGGAACCCGCACCCGGCGCCGGTCATGACCCAGCAGCGGGACCAGGGGCGGTTCGGCGAGTTCCGCGACCCCTTCGTGTTTCCGGACCCCGGCGGGGGCCGCTGGTACGCGCTGATCACGTCCGGCATTCCCGGCGGCAGCGGCACGGCGCTGGTGTACGACTCCACCGATCTTCTCGACTGGACCTACCGCGGGCCGCTGTTCTCGGTGGACATCGACCGGTACCCGCAGGTGGGCACGGTGTGGGAGCTGCCGGTGATGCTGCTGCTCGGCCCCGGCTCGGACGGGCGCGAGCGGCATATCCTGATGATCAACGCGGTCGGGGGCGGCAAGCTGGACGTCTACTACTGGATCGGCGTCTGGAACAACCGGACCTACCGCTTCACGCCGGACGACGGCGCGCCCCAGGTGCTGGACCTGGGCGAGGGCTTCTTCACCGGCCCCAGCGGCCTCGTGGACACTACCGCCGGCACGGCGCGCCCCATCGTGTTCAGCATCGCACAGGGCGTGCGCATGGCCATGGTGGACGCCACCGCCGGTTGGGCGCACAACGGCGGGATGCCAATCCAACTCTCACTGGCGGCAGACGACACGATTCGCCTCAGGCCCATTGACGAAGTGGCGACGCTGCGCGGGGAGATGCTGATCGACCGGGCGGACCTCAGCGTGGCCGATGCGCGAATCGGGCTGGCGGCGGTTCGGGGGGACAGCCTGGAGATCGAGCTGGCGCTCACGAACCTCGATCCGTCCAACCCCGCCCAGCAGGCCAGCCTGATCGTTCGCCGTTCGCCCACCACCGGCGAAATGACCCGGCTGAGCTACATCCCCGTCACGGGCCGTTTCCTCGTGGACCGCACCCGGTCCAGCATCGACCCGGACGTCTTCAACAACGGCGGCGTGCAGGGCGGGCTGGTGCCCGGCGAACCTGCGGAACGCACTGAACTGCGGCTGCGGGCGTTCATCGACCGCTCGCTTATCGAGGCATATGTGAACGGGCGGCGCAGCCTCACGACACGCGCGTTTCCGGCGGCCCTGGATGCGCTCGAGGTGGATCTCAACGCGCCCGGCGCCGTCCGCGTGGCCTCGCTCAGGGTCTGGCGGATGAACCCCATCCGCGACGACGCCGGCCCCGCCGGGCCCGGTTCATTCCGGACCGACGCCGATACCTGGACCAGCGTGCTGACCAACCACGACTTCGCCACCGGCGACCTCACCGGCTGGACGGTGGAGGAGGGCAACGCGTTCACCCCGGAAGGCGTCACCCGGGAGGCAATCTTCTGGGATCGGCATCCCTTCAACGCCAGCGGCCGGATCCCCGGCGGCCACCACTTCTGGGGCTTTCGCAACCTCGGCGACGGCGCCACCGGCAGGATGCGCTCGGAAAGCTTCATCCTCGGCGGCAGCGGCGAGATCAACTTCCTCATCGCCGGCGGGCACGACATCGACAACCTCTACGTGGCGCTGGTTCGCGAAAGCACCGGCGAGGAAGTCCTCAAGTCCACGGGCACGGACTTCGAACAGTACTTCCGCGTCTTCTGGGACGCCTCCGAGTGGCTCGGCGAACGCATGCACATCCGCGTCGTGGACCGCGCCACGGGCGGTTTCGGCCACGTCAACATCGATGACGTGCACGTGCCGGGCACGATCGCGCCCTGACAGGACGGCTTCCCGAACGGTTCGAGGCTCCCGTCAGTTTCGCGGGGCTGCGCTCATGTGCACGTGGTCGAAGCTGAGGAATCCGCAACCGCCGGTTTCGTTGTCGAAGATTTCGACCCGGACCATGCTGCCGGCGCTTTCGTTCAGATCGATGGATACCCAGTCGTCGTCGCCGTCGATGAAGGCCGGGCCGCACGAGTTCGGCGTGTAGGTCGCCAGTTCCGACCCGTCGCTGGCAGCCAGGACCCGCAGCCCCACCGGCGCCGTGCCGTTGCCGCCGCTCATGAGCAGGGTCAGCCAGGGCCTGGCGGACTCGACCATGAAGTCGGGTGACGTCAGAACGCCGACGGGCGCATCGCAACCCGCGGCATTGTCATTGATCTCGCACGTGGTCACCGCCCGGTCGCCGACCCTGGCGTGGCCGGAGACGCCCTGCCAGAAATCGGGGTGCGCAGGCGTGTCGAAGACGCCGGTTCCGCTCCACGGCCGGCTGGCGGAACCCATCAAAGAGGCGTCGTCGAAGTCGCCGATGACCTGTTCGAACGCGTCGGCGCTCAGCGTGACGTTGTAGCCGAGCGTCGGCGCCGCCGCGACCGTCCCCGCATCCACGGAAGTGTCCGGCAGATGCACGCTGTTGGTCTGGTAGAGGTGATCGAAGCTGACGAAGCCGCAACCGCCCGGCTCCTCGTCGAAGAACGACACCCGGATGAAGGCGTTCGCGATCGCCGACACGTCCACGACAGTCCAGTCATTGTCGCCGTCGATGAAGGACGGGCCGCAACTGTTCGGACGGAACCCGAGCAGTTCGTTGCCGACCGTATCGAGCACCCGCACACCCACAGGCGCCGTGCCGTTGCCGCCGGCGAGCAGGAATTGCAGGTGCGATGCGGTGATCTGGAAGGCCGGCGAGGTCACGGCGCCCGTCGGCGCGTCGCAACCCGCGGCGTTGTCGTTCATTTCGCAGGTCGACACGGCCCGGTTGCCGATCCGGGCGGCCGTACCGCCGGAAGTCGTGCCCTGCCAGGCCGTCTCGGTCGCGGGGTCCGCAAAGTCTCCCGCCGCCTCCCATCCATCGGCCAGGGTCTCCGCGGGGCTTTCGAAGCTGCCGCCGGCCACCAGGCCGGCCGCCACGCCATCGCCCGCGGTCACGTTGGTGGGCAACAACGGCGCCACCAGCGTTCCGGCCGCCGTACCCACCGCGGTATCGCCCTGATAGAAGTGGTCGAAGCTGATGAATCCGCATCCGCCCTCTTCGTTGTCGTGAATCAGCAGATCCACTTCAAGCCCCATCAGGTCGCTCACATCGAAGTGGACCCAATGGTCGTCGGTGCTCACCACCGGATTGCCGCAACTCGCCGGCGTATAGCTGCCCAGCGCGCTGCCGTCCAGGGACAGGAACACCTGCACGCCGATGTCGTTGCTGCCCGTGCCGCCGGACATCAGGAAATTGATGTAGTTGCCGTTGACCGTGACGTCCCGGATTCGGATCGTCCCGGTGGGGCCGTCGCAGTTTCCGTCGCCGATCTCGCAGGTGGAGACCGAGGCGGAGCCGATCCGCGCCGCGTCGTCGCGTCCCTGCAGGTCGTTCCAGCCGGTCGCCGCGATGGCCGGATCGGCAAAGACGCCGGTCAGCTCGTACCGGGCCGTATCGGCCTGAACCGCAACCGGATCGTCGAAGCTGGCGATCACGTTGTCCGTCAGGGCGCCCTCGGGATTCAGGGTAACGCCGGCCACCTGCAGGGTGACGTTGGGATCGTTCGGGTCGGAATCGGCATTGTCGCCCACGCCATCGCCGTCGGTATCCTGCGACTCCGCCGGGTCGTTGGGGAATACGTCGGCGTTGTCGCCCACGCCATCGGAGTCCGTGTCGGTGGTTTCGGCCGGGTCGTCGGGGAAGGCGTCTTCGCCGTCGGGGACCCCGTCGCCATCGCTGTCCATGCCCGGCGCCGCCAGCACCGAGGCCAGGGCGCCCACGGGGGTATTGCCCTGGTAGACGTGATCGAACGCAAGGAATCCGCACCCGCCCGGTTCTTCGTCGTAGATATGGATGTCGACGGCATTGCCGACCAGGGCCGAGACGTCGAAGTGCACCCAGTCGCCGTCGCCGGTCAGCCAGGGGGGCGTCACGCCGCACGTGGCCGGCACATAGCTGCCCAGTTGCTGCTGGTTGGAGGACAACAGCACGTTGAGGCCGACCGGAGCGGAACCGTCGCCGCCGGCCATCATGAACATCAGGTAGTCGGAAGTGATCTCGACGTTGTGGACGGTGATGGATCCGGTCGGCGCGTCGCAGTTGCCGGGCGTGCCGTCGATTTCGCACGTGGACACCGAGCCCGCTCCCACCCGGGCCGAGTCGGCGAAGTTGATCCACCCGCCGGCGGCCACCTCGTCATCGTCGAATACGCCGGTGAGCGTGTAGTCGGCGGCCGTCTGCAGCGCCACGGGATCGTCGAAGGAAGCGATGACGTTCGCCGGGTCGATGGCCTCGTCGTTGACCGTCACGCCCAGCGCCACGAGGGTCACGTCCGGGTCTTGCGGACGCGCGTCGCTGTTGTCGCCCACGCCGTCGCCGTCGGAGTCCTGCGACTCGGCCGGGTCGTTGGGGAACTCGTCGGCATTGTCGCCCACGCCGTCGGCGTCGGAATCCATGGTTTCGGACGGGTCGTTGGGAAACGCATCGTCGGCATCGTCCACGCCGTCGCCGTCGGTATCCACGCCCGGCTCGGCCGGCTTGTTGATCTTGCCGGCGAAGGTCCCAAGGGCGTTTTCCGTCTGGTAGAGGTGGTCGAATGCCACGAAACCGCAGCCGGATGTTTCGTTGTCGCGAATCCTGAGGCTGACGGTCTCGCCGATCATGTCGCTGACATCGAAATGGACCCAGTGCTGGTCGCCCTTCACCCAGGCGTCGCCGCAGGAATTCGGCGTATACACGCCCAGCGCCACGTCCCGGCCGTCCGTCGCCGCCGAGCGGAACAGCAGTTCGATGCCCACGTCGTTGCTGCCGTTGCCGCCGGACATCAGGAACTGGATGTAGCTGCGGGTGACCTCGACATCGCGAATCGTCACCGACCCCGTGGGCAGGTCGCAGTTGCCCGCCGCGCCGTCTATTTCGCAGGTGGATGCCGCGCTGGAACCCACATAGGCGGCATCGGCCCGGTCGTTGAAATTGCTCCATCCCCTGGTGGCGATCTGCGAGTCCGCAAAGACGCCCGTAAGGATGAACTTCCCGGGAAAGTTCGAGAAATCGGAGGGCCGTTCGAAGCTCTCGATCAACGAGTCGGGATCGAAGGTGTACTCATCCGTCGTGAGCCCTTCGGTCGCGGTCGTGGCGACGACCGGCACGTACTCCGCGACCACGTCGTTCGGGACGTCCGTGACCGTGACGACCAGGTCCACGGTGGTTGGCGGCGTGTAAGTGTCCGTTACCGTCACGGTGATGTTGTAGACGTTGTCACGACCCGCATCGGCAGGATTCTCGTAGTCCGCCAGGATGGCGAAACGGAGTTCGCCCGACTCGCTCAGGGTGAAGCTCGCCGCGTCCGGCCCCGTCAGCGTGATGTCCAGCGGATTGCCCTCCGCGTCGCTGATATCGAGCTGGGCGACCAGCGACGAATTTTCCTCGACGGAGATCGGCCCCGGATCGGCAACCGAAGGCGGCGTGTTTTCCGGGATCGGGCCCGGGTCGCCGCGGCCGCCGCAGGCGCCCAGCGCCAGGATCGACGGAATCAGCGCTACGCGAAAGGCTTCGCTCATGTTCTTCATTGGCTGGACCCCTGCTAGAAGCGGTAGTTGAACATCGCGCGGAACTTGCGGCCGAACAGCGGCCGCGCCACGCCGCGGTTCGTGGCGCCGTTGGGTCCCTTCAACGGCACGGCCACGCGGTCGCCCTCGGTGAACGTCAATTCGTCCGTAATGTTCGATGCGTGCACCTGCAGCGACATGTCCGCGTTGAAGTCCCAGATGAACCCGCCGTCCCAGTGATGGAAACCCGGATACAGGGTCACGTCGTTGTCGCCGGCTTCGGCGAAGCGCTCATCGAAGAAGGTGAACTTGAAGTACGGCTTGAAGGGCACGCCGAGCAGGGGCCGGGTATCCCAGACGCCCTGGATCTGGAACATGCTCTCCGACAGCCGGCGCGGCAGGCGGCCGTTCTCGCCGACCTCGCGAAACTCGTGCCCGACGACGACATCGTTCTCCACCAGCGTGTGCACCACCCGGAAGTTGGCGTCCACGATTTCAGGCCGCTGGAACACCACGTTGCCCGAGATTTCCAGGCCTTCGGCGAACGTGGGGTACCAGGCCGCCTCGATCTCCACGCCGACGTTCTCGACGCCGCGCCGGAAGCGCTCGAACACCAGCGGGCAGGTGTTGAGGTCAGCGATGCCTTCGTTTACCAGGCATTCGGACGACGTGAAATCGCGGAAGCTCACACTCTGGCTGCGGGGACTGAATTCGTTGTAGAAGAGCGCCACCTGGGTATCCCAGGTGTCGGCGTAATAGCGGAGGCCGCCTTCGTACTGCCAGATCTTCTCCACCTCCTCGTCCCCCCTCACGGGGTCGATCTTGGCCTCGATGAAGTCGTCCACGCTGGGCAGGCGGAAGGAATCCGATACCAGCGCGTAGGCCGCGAAATCGTTGGAAATGGAGTAGTTGGCGCCGATGGACCAGCCGGTGCCGGTGAACGTGCCCTCCAGGTCCCGGGGATCGCTCGGCAACAGCACGTCGTTGTCGGCGATGGTGTCCTCGGGCGAACCGGGCACGATGCCGTCCGGCGTGAAGTTCGAATCGGGCGTGATGTTGCGGTTCAGGCGCCGGTTGAAGCCGTTCATTTCGTGCCATCGCACGCCCCCGTCGATCTTCAGCCTGCCGTTCATCAGTTCCCAGTGATCGTGAATGTAGAAGGCCTTGCTGTCGGCCGCGAATTCGGACACGAAGCCGAACAGGCTGGGCTTCATGACGCCGTCCAGGGTGAGGGCGGGGCCGACGGGATTGCCCGCGCCGCCGACCAGGAACAGGTCCGCCAGGGCGGGGGTTTCTTCCATGGTGGAAACGATCAGCAAGCCCTGGAACTGCGTATCCACCGCGTAGTCGCTGGCGTAAAACCCGAAGGTCAGGTCGTGTGTGCCCGCCAGGTCGAAACTCTTCCGAACCTGGAGGTCGAAGGACGTGCTGTCGGCCGCGGTATCGCCGATGAAGGGCAGGAGATAGTTCAGCACGGTGTCGTCCGCAACGCGCTCGCCGTTGTGAACGTAGAAGGCTCCCACTTCCGTGCCCCTGGCGTGGTTGGCGATGAAATCGCTCCGGGAAATGCCGGTAAACGCCGCGGCCGGGTCATCCGGAACGTCGAAAAAACCGGCGAGCTGCGCACCGCCGTAGTCGCCGCTCAGTGCCTGGCCCAACGCCGGGTTGACGACGTCGTTCTGGTACCTGGCGCGCAGGAAACGCTCCGCGCTGGTCGAATCGTTGCCGGTAAACAGCGTGTCGAAGTCGTTCGTTCCGTCCGAGTGGCGCAGTCCGGCGCCGACGTGCCAGCCGCCGTCGAATTCGCGATTCAGCTTGAAGGTGAGGAGATCGAAGTCGGCGTGCAGGCCGTCGGCCACGTCCACCTCGCGAATTCCGTACTCGCCCATCATCACGAAATGGCGGTTGAGATTCGACGCAACCGTGCCCTCGCCGAAGTCCAGGCCCAGCTCCCACACCCGGTCCGGATCGATTTCGATGGGATTTTCCGGCGTTCCCGGCTCGTTGAACGCAGGGATCTGGAAGGGCAGGTTCTGATAGAAGGCAGTGTGGTCGTCGATGGTGCTGAAGTGCAGTTGCGCTTCCGTCCGGTCGTCGTCGGAAAGCCAGACGAGGTTGCCGCGAATCTGTCCGCCCCTGTCGGCGGTGAAGCCCGTGTCCCTGAGCCCGTCGGACGTTCTGTAGTAGCCGCCGACGGCATAGGTCAGGCTGTCCGAGAAGGGGCCGGAGACGTAGAAGTCGTTGCGGAGGAACCCGTAGTCGGCCGTTTCCAGCTTGTAGGCGCCCTCGAACTGCTGCCCGCCGGTGCGGGTGATGTGGTTGATCGTGGCGCCCAGGCCGTTGGAGTAGAGAATGCCGCCCGTGCCCCCTTTCACGACCTCGATCCGTTCGGTCATCAGGTCGCCCCGGGCGGCGGTGTCGTTGTTCATCAGGGGGACTTCCGGCTCCTCGAACCAGGGCAGCCCGTCGATGAGCTGCGGCGCATAGCGGTATCCGCCGACGACCGGCAGGCCCCTGACCGTGATGTTGTTGCTCGCCTCGCCCGCCGTGCTGCCTTCGGCAAACACGCCGGGGACGTTCTGGAGCATGTCCGCGGTGCTGATGGGGGCCAGTTGCTGCAGGTCCTCCTCGTCCAGGGTGTTGATGGAGTAGGTGGCATCCCGCTTCAGGGATTCTCCGAGGGCGCCCGGCACGCCCGTGACGATGATTTCCTCGATCGCGGAATCGTCCGGAACGTCATCGCCTTCCGCCTGCGCGAACGCGGTCTGGCTGCTGAACCCAAGCGCCACGATTCCACCGAAACAGGCAATGCGTGTTGGTCTCATGGTTTTTCCCTCAGAGCATGGCGTTGCTGATGTCTAACGAAGGACATCACGTTGTACCCAAACTGATGGTGCGATGTCAAGGAGTAATTTTCCCGGGTTGCGGAGACGAGCCACCGCGGGAGCGCGGGAGGAGCCTATTCCGGCAGCCGGAGCGGCCAGACGGCCGCGTTGGCGAGCGATACTTCGCCGTCCGGCGCGGAGACCCACACGCCCGTACTGTCGGCGCGCTGCGGATAACTGCGAATCGAAAACGCCGCCGCGTCGTTGACGAATACCTCGACGACGGAGCCATCCACGAAAACGCGGATCGAGCGCATCGGGCCGAAGGCGTCGGCGTCGTAGCCGCCGCGCAGCACGTCCGGCCCTTCGTTCTCCGTGGAGAGGGTCGAGTTCGACTTGTCGAGCACCACCTCCCGGGCGTCCGGATCGAAGGTGAGGCGCGTGAATTCCTGGCGGTCGGGCGACGCCAGCACATCGACATGGAGCGTCGATGGTTGTTGGATTTCGTCGAGATTCAGCTCAAGTTCCAGGGCGTGCATGCCTGGGGTCAGGCGCAGCGGGACGACGCCCAGGTCCATGGCGCCCTCGGCATCGCTGGCCGCAGCGCCTGGCTCAATACCCGGTTCAGCGCTGGCGGCAATGCCCAATTCAGTGCCGGCTGCGGCGTTCGACCCGCTTCCCGAAACGGGCAGCGGCTCGCCGCGCAGGGCGCGCAACTCCGGCGCGGGCGCCTGCCCCAGCGTTTCCCCGTCCGACAGCAGACTCCATGTGCGCGGGAAGCTGAAAGTGTGGGCCCACCCAGCGTCTTCCTGGGACTGGGGCGTGCGGCGCTCGTCGACGATGCCGATGGCGCGGAGCAGGCCGTCGTCGGCCCGTTCCACGGTGGGCGCCAGGTGGCCCGGAATCAGGTCGAGCATCTTCGGCTCGGTGTAGTCCGGGCGGAACAGCCCGTCCTCCCAGCGGCCCGTCCAGTACACGCCGCGGGTGGCGGGCTCGCCGTACTTGGACACGCGGCCTCCGATGGGGTTGACCACCAGCACGTGCACCTCTTCGGTCAATGGCTCGAACACGGGCATCTCCCAGATGGCCGAGCCGATATCCAGAATGCGGTAGGACACCGATACGAATCGCCCGCGCGGGGTCCAGCGGCCGGTTTCGGTGTCGAGGACGTGGTAGTCCAGCCCGCCGCCGCTGTCCAGCGTCGCGCCGATGATCATGTGCCAGGTGCCGCCTTCGCGCCACAGGTAGGGGTCGCGGAAGTCGTTGACCTGTGCGGAGTTGATGATGGGGCCGAACTTCTGCCAGGTCTCCAGATTCGGGTCCTCGCTGATCGCCATGGCGACGCCGGGGTTGCTGGCGGCCAGGCGGTCGGAGTGGTTGACGCTGGTATAGAAGGCGAACGCGCGGCCGCCGTCGACGATCACGTCCCCGGACCAGATGCCCTTCTGGTCGAAGCCGAATTCGTTGTCCTGAAGCTCCGGCCAGAGCGCGTCCTTCAGGTGCCGCCAGGCGATCAGGTCGGAACTGGCCATGTGGCCCCAGTGCATCTGGAACTTGTACGGCCCGTTGGGCGTGCGCTGGTAGAACAGGTGCCAGCCGCCGCCGAATCGCACCATGCCGTGGGGTTCGTTGGTCCAGTTGGCCGGCGGCATGGCGTGCAGCCGGGGGCGGCGGTGGTCTCCGGCCAGGCGCGATTCGGGCACGATGAGCGAGCCCGTTGCGTCGGCCGGCGGGCTGCCGGGCGCGGCGTACAGCGCGCGCACCTCCGCCGCGTCCAGGGCGCGGCCGTAGACGGCGACGTCGTCGTAGGCGCCATTGAGCCGGTTGATGGTGAAATTTAGGAATTCGACCTCGGTGTGGCTGCGGGCCAGTTCCAGGTCCGTGTCCGCGATGTTCAGCTCGGTGCCGGAGCGCAGGGTTTCGGCGGCTACCTCTTCACCGTTGAGGTAGAGCGCGAGCCGGGCGGCGCCGTCCGCACCGGTATTCGCCGTAGCCGCCACATGGGCCCACTCGTAGACCGGAAAGCGCTCCGGAGCATCCAGCGACAGCCGGCCGCGCGACGTCGACACCCACAGCCCCCACCGCCCGTAGGTGTCGATGAACAGGTCGAAGCCGTCGTTGCCGTTGCGCTGGTGGAGGATGGATGACGGCGACAGCCGCCGCACCGGCACCTCCAGGTCCGACGGATAGCTCTCCAGCGCCACCCAGGCCGCGGCCGTGAATCCCACCGAGCCGGACAGGTCCACCGGCAGCGACAGCCAGCTCGAGAAGCCGTCCGTGCGCCACGCGCTGCCGGCGACCCCCGGCACCTGGTCGGGCCGGTCGAACTGGGTGTGGATCACGGCGCCGGTCGGCAACTCCGCGAGGCCGGTGTCGTCGAAGTCGAGCCGCGCCATCGCGTCCTGGGCGCCGGCGGACGGCGCAATCGCCGCGGCCAACACGGCGACTGCGATGATTGCGGCGGCAATCCAGGGACCGCGGAAGGTCATTTCCAGACGTCCTGCAGCTCGTGGATCCTCAATGACTGCACGGAAAGTGTGCGGCCGGCGGCGCGCGGTGCGATTTCCAGCCGGTCCAGGGGGCGCCGGGTGAAATAGTTCAGGGTCAGCAGGCTCGGGCCGCCCACGTGGAACAGTTCCACCGAGGAACGGTCCTTCAGAAGGCGGAAGGTCAGCGCTCGCTCCCCGGCAGGAGTTCCACCAGAGTCCCCGCCGGAGCTCCCGTCGGAGTCCGCGCCCGAGCCCTTGCCGGAGCCCCCGTGCGGATTCCCGTCAGCGCCCAGCGCCGCCGCGATGTCCCGCTTGAACGGTACGTACGGGCCGACGCCGTAGGCCGCCGCATCGCGATTGGCGGTAACGGTTCCGCCGGCGCCGTCGAACGCCAGCACCAACTCTTCGCCGCCGCCGTTGAACAGGCGGACGGTCCAGGGCCCGCCATCGCCCGCGGGCCGCCTTACCTTTAGCTCCACGTCCAGCAATTCGGGCAGCGGTTCCGCGGCGGCGGGTTCGAAGGCGCCGTCGACCGCCACGTCCCCGCGGTCGGCGACCGTGCGGCTTCGCAGCGTCAGCAACTCGCCGACCGGCTCCGAGGTCAGCCGCAACCCGGCGGACGTGCGCGCCAGCCCCAGTTCCCGCGGCGCCGTCATGGCGCCGCGCCACGGCGCCGTGGGCAGGTCGTTGGCGTAGTCCCAGTTGTTCATCCAGCCGATGACGATCCGCCGGGGAATGCCGCCGGACTCCGTGTACCAGGTGCTGGCCGCGTACTGATCCGGCCCGCAGTCCATCCACAGCGGCTCGTCGTGTTCGGCAACGAACCGCGTGCCGTCGAAGTCGCCGACGAAGTACTGGGTGGCGGATCCCCCGTTGGGTCCGCCCGGATTCAGGCTCACCAGAAGTACCCAGCGTGATTCGCCGGTACCGCGCACCGGCAACCGGAACAGGTCCGGACACTCCCACTCGCCGGCGTCCATTCCCGCCCCGCGCACGAAATCCGAGAGATGCCGCCATTCCTTCAGATTCGGCGAGCGGTAGAACGAGACACGGTCGCCGACCGCCAGCGCCATGGTCCAGTATCCGAAGCGATTGTCGAGGAACACCTTGGGATCGCGAAAATCGGGCACACCGGGGTTGGCTATGACCGGATTGTCGTCGTACATCGTCCACGTCGAGCCGCCGTCCGTGCTGTAGGCAAGGCTCTGCACCTGCACGTCGTACCTGGAGTGATGGGTGAACACCGCGACCAGAGGTGGATGGCCGCCGATACCGAACCCGGACGTGTTGCCGCGGTCCACGACCGCACTGCCGGAGAAGATGAAGCCCAGGTTGTCCGGTTCGGCCTGCAGCGCGACGGGCCGATGCCGCCAGTGCAGCAGGTCCTCGCTGACTGCATGGCCCCAGTGCATGCTGCCCCAGACCTTGTCGTGGGGGTTGTACTGGTAGAACAGGTGGTACAGGCCGTCATGGTGGATCAGTCCGTTGGGGTCGTTGATCCAGTTTTCCGGCGGAGTGAAATGAAAGCCCGGACGATGCCGTTCCCGGTAGCGGACGGGCACGCCGGAGAGCGGTCCGGGCGCGCTGTGGGCCGTACCGGAAGCTGCCCCGGCCAGGCCGCCGGCCGTGGCGGCGCCGCCGCTGCGCCGATTGCCGCTTGGATCGTTCCGCCGCATCGCTGTTCCGGTCGTTTCGCCCTGATGGCCTTCGATAGACATTTGCGCATACTACTCCGAAAGAATATTCTTGCAACTCTCACCAGGCCGCCTTTGCGGGTGAAGGAGCACTCTTGGCCACCATACGCGACGTGGCGGAGCAGGCCGGAGTCTCGGTCAAGACCGTATCGCGATACCTCTCCGGATTCAGGGGAATCAGTCCCCGTACGACCCTGAAGATCCAACAGGCAGCCGAAGAGCTGGAATTCTTTCCGTCGGCCGCCGCCAGGACCCTTCGCGGCCTCAGTACCGACCTCATCAGCCTGGTCGCCGAGAACATCACTACCACGCCGTTCTCCCACGAACTGGTGCAGGGCATCCAGTCGGTATGCGAGGAGCGGGGCAAGCTGCTGCTGATCGGCGAGGCGCGGGAGCGGGACCAGACATTCGAGCGCCTGGTGCAGCGGTTCCGCCAGCAGGGCAGCGAGGCGATTATCAAGGCCACCTTCTATCACAAGGAGGTAGAGGTCAGGCAACGGTTCGAGCAGTGCCCGCTGGTGCTGGTGAACTGCTACGAGTCCTCCGGCCGGTTCCATACGGTGCTGCCGGACGATGAGCAGGGATCGTACGACCTGACGCGGTTTCTGCTGGAGAGGGGGCACAGGCGCATCGCCAACATCACGCTGCCTTCCGAGCTCATCGCCACCCAGTTGCGCCAGCAGGGCTTCGAGCGGGCCATGGCCGACGCCGGCGCGGACATCGCGCCCAACTGGATCGTGCATCCGCAGCGGCTGCGGCCGGCCGAGGACATCGAGTGGCTTGGCGCGGTGCTGGCCAACCTGCTGGCGTCGCCGGCGCCGCCGACGGCGGTCATGTGCGGCAACGACAAGATGGCGCTGCGGGTGGTCATGCTGCTGATGAACCGGGGCCTTTCGATTCCGGGCGACATGTCCATCGTCGGGTTCGACGACTTCAAGATCATCTCGGAGAACATCACTCCGCCCCTGACCACGGCATCGCTGCCGTACTTCCGCATGGGGCAGCGGGCCGCCGAACTGGCCATCGGCATGGCGGGCGGCGAGCGGCCGGACTCGCTGGTGGAGCGGGTGCACTGCGAAGTGGTCGAGCGGGGGTCCCACACATCGCGGTCCGGGGCCAGGGCGGTACGGTCCTCGGACCCGCCATGACGTCCGGCGGAAACGGCGTGCCGCCTGCCGAATCGCAGTCCCGCCGGCTCTACTGGCTGCTCAGCGGCGCCTTTTTCTGCTTCTTCCTGTGCTGGTCGTTCTCGTTCTCGCTGTTTCCCATCTGGCTCGATCAGGCCATCGGCCTGTCCAGCCAGTCCATCGGCTTCATATTCAGCGTGGGCGCCGCCGCGGGGCTGTTCATCATGCCGTTCTACGGATTCGTGCAGGACAAGCTCGGGCTGCGGCGGCACCTGCTGCTGTTCGTCGCGGGCACCCAGATCCTCGCCGGCCCGTTCCTGATCTTCGTGTACGGCCCGAATCTCGCCGACCACCTCATTCCCACGGCGATGGCGGGGGGTATCGTGTTCGGGCTTGCTTTCGGCGCGGGCGTCGGCGCGCTGGAGACCTACGTCGAGCGCGCCGGACGGCATGCGGGGTTCGAGTTCGGCAAGGCGCGTACCTTCGGCTCGCTGGGGTGGGCGGCGGCGACGTTCGGCGCGGGGCGTATCTTCAACATCGACCCGAACATCAACTTCATCCTGGCGTCGGCCAGCGGCGCGCTGTTCTTCCTGTTCGTGGTGCTGGCGAAGCCGCCGAATATCGGGAGCGCCGTTGGCGCGACCGGTGCAGCCAGCGGTGAAGTGGTGGCGGGCGCCTCAGGCGCCGGCGGCCAGGAAGACCAGGCGGCGCGCCTGCGGCTCGGCGACGCCCTGGCCCTGCCGCGCAACCCCAGGTTCTGGGCGCTGACGGTCTTCGTGATGGGCGTGGCGTGCATCTACAGCGTTTACGACCAGCAGTTTCCGGTGTACTTCTCGTCGCTGTTCCCGACGCTGGCGCAGGGCAACGAGATCTTCGGCTACCTCAACTCCTTCCAGGTGTTTCTCGAGGCCGGCGGGATGTTCCTGGCGCCGTTCCTGGTCAACCGCATCGGGGCGAAGAACGGACTGGTGCTGAGCGGCGTGGTCATGGCGGTGCGGGTCGTCGGCTCCGGGTATTCCGACGGTCCGGTGGAGATCTCCATCATGAAGCTGCTGCACGCGGTGGAACTGCCCATCATGCTGGTGTCGCTCTTCAAGTACATCTCGGCCACGTTCGACGCGCGGCTTTCGGCCACCATATACATTGTGGGTTTCCAGTTTATGAGCGGGGTGGCGGCCAGCGGCCTGTCGATCCTGGCGGGGAGGATGTACGATGCGCTCGGTTTCGCCACTTCGTACAAGATCATCGGGGCCATGGTGAGCTTTTTCGTGGTGGTTTCCTGGATCGTGCTGACCAATGACCGCCGCCGTTCAGAATAGCGTGCCTGGCGATGTCCGCCGCCTTGCCCGTCAGGATGCGCGCCGAAGATCGCCGCTGTAGCGAGTGGGATGCCTGACAATGACGGTCGCCGTACTGGGTGAGGCGCTCATCGACCTGATCGCAGGGGAAGGCGGCGGCTTCAGGCCCCATCTCGGCGGTTCGCCCTACAACGTCGCCATCGGCCTTGCGCGGCAGGGCATCCCGGTGAGTTACCTGTCGCCGCTCTCCGACGACACCTTCGGCGACCGGCTGCACGCCTCGCTCACAAGCGAAGGCGTTCGAACGCCGGTGGAGCGGCGTTCTCCCCGGCCGACTTCGCTTGCGCTGGTAGTGATTGACGAAACTGGCGTGCCGGCGTATCGGCTGTACCGAGAGGGGATTGCCGACAAGGATATTTCCCTTGAGGAGATCGATGCCCATCTGCCCCACGGCCTGGAAGTCTTTCATACCGGCTCATTGGCGATCACGCCGAGCCAGCTCGACAAGATCCGGGCGGTTCTGGGCCGGGTACGCGAACGTGGGGTATCGGTCAGCATCGACGTGAACATCCGGCTCGGCGCAAGCCTCGACACCGGGGCGTACCTGCGCGGCGTGCGCTCGCTGCTGCCGCTGGCGGACATCGTCAAGGCCAGCGAAGAGGACCTGGAGGCGCTGAGCATCGGACCCGATCTGCTGACGAGCGCGCAATCGGCGCGCGAGCAAATGGGACAGGGCTTGTTCATGCTGACCAGGGGACGGTCCGGAGCGTGTCTGTACACTGCGCACGGTGTCATCGAACGGGAGGCCTGCTCCGTAGACCATGTGGTCGACACGGTAGGAGCGGGTGACGTCTTTCATTCCGCATTTCTCGCGTCTCTCCTCAAGCAGCGTGCAATTGTCCATCCGGCGGGCGAAATCGACCCGGGCGCGCTGGCGGCTGCGATGAGCTTCGCCTGCGCAGCGGCAGCAATCAATGTATCGCGATCCGGCTGCTCGCCACCAACAAGTGCCGAAGTCGAAGAATTCGCTAGGATTGCACCGTCGTGAACACGGGGATGGAGATGAAGGCAATTTTGCAGACGGAGTTTGGCGGTGCCGAGACGCTCTACGCCGGGGAGACGGAGACGCCGCAGCCCGGGGAGGGGCAAGTCCGCATCAGGGTGGCGGCCACAACCGTGAATCGGGCGGACTGCGTGCAGCGGCAGGGCAATTACCATCAGCCGCCGGGCGATTCTCCCATCCTGGGTCTGGAGGTGGCCGGCACGGTCGATGCGCTGGGTCCCGGCGTATCGGGTTTTGGGGTCGGCGAGCGGGTCATGTCCCTAGTGGGCGGGGGCGGTTACGCCGAGTACGCGCTAGCCTACGCAAGCCACGTCATGCGAATCCCTGAACGTCTCGACTTCCATCAGGCCGCGTGCGTCTGCGAAACCTACATCACCGCCTATCTCAATATTTTCATGCTGGCGGGCCTCAAGGACGGCGAGACCGTGCTGGTCCATGGCGGCGGCGGCGGAGTCAACACGTCCGCGATCCAGCTCTGCAAGGCATTGAGGCCCAATGCCACGGTCATCATCACCGCGTCCACGGGAAAGGTCGAGCGGGTGCGCGCCCTGGGCGCCGATCACGTCATCGATTACCGGACCGAGGACTTTGTGGAAGGCGTGGCCACCGCGACGGGCAAGAAGGGCGCGGACGTAATCCTCGACCACCTGGGTGGGCTCTACCTGACACGCAACCTGAAGTCCCTGTCGCTGGGCGGCCGGCTGGTGATCATCGGCCTGATGGGCGGCGCCAGGTCGGAGATCAATCTCGGCCCGCTGATGGTCAGGCGTCAGCAGGTCGTTGGCTCGGTACTCCGCTCACGCCCGGTTGAGGAGAAAGCTTACATCACCCGGGAATTCAACAAGACAGTCGTTCCGCTATTCGCGGATGGCCGCATCGCGCCACTCATCCACCAGGTTCTGCCCCTGGAGAAAGCGGCCGAAGCGCACCGCATGATGGAGTCCAGCGCGCATTTCGGGAAGATCGTGCTGGCCGTCCAGCCATAGTTTGATCGTGCGTCATTCGCGCATCTCGGCGCTGATATCCGGGATGGTTCCTCGGTCAAGAGAGTCAAATGCCTCGAGCACATATCGCTGCGTGCGATATTCGCCGTATTCCTTCATCTCGTTTTGATTGAGGCACGGGAAGGACGAACTTGGAGGCGGGGCGTCCAGTATCCATTCAAGATCGGAACGGCGGAGCCCGTACATCTGGGCGAAGATCGCGTCGAGTTCGGAACGAATGCGGTGGCGGCGTTGCTCATTCCAGGGAAAAGGCGGGCCCTGATATCCAAGGCCCTTGGCGAAACCGGACATCTCCTCGGAGGTGCAGGTCAATTCCAGTACGCGGGGAACGATCAGATAGACCCAAGGGTGGCCGCATTTGCTCTCGTCAAGATGTACCTCCGGAGGCAACACGGGTAGCTGTTCGAGAATGAAGAAATTCATGTGTACGCCGCCTGCCGCGAAGCGAGCTGCCCAATCGAGCGGGAAAAATGGCGGCATCGATTTCGCATCTGGCCAGGAAACGGCGGTCATCGTTCCATGGAAAGGGCGGACCATTGTGCCCAAGCTGCTCCGCGAACGAACGCAACCCGGAAGAAGTGTATGAGAGTTCGAGTACGCGAGGCGCGATGAATTCGGCGTAGGTGCAGCCCCATCCCGTATCGTCTTCTAGCCGGTCCGGATGAATGATGGGGAGTTGTTTGATGATGAAGTAGCTGAGGCCGGTCCCACCAACTGCGGACCTGGCGGCGAAATCGATTACGAACGAGTTCAGCAGGGCCACGACGAGAGCCGCCGTTTCCTCGGCTGCGATGCCGAGAAGTGGCGCGCGGTCGCTCATGCCTGCCCTTCGGACGGGCGTTGTGATGAGTGTTCGCTGGTCCGTAGCTCTTGCGGTCTTCCGAATCGGTACAGTCCATTCGAGAGCGAAACGACTGCCCCCTTGTTGCCGAGACCTGTGGCTGGAATGAGCGAGGAAATCACTGTTCTCCGGTCGGTTGTGCATTCGGGTCCGGAAGATCGAACGCAGCGGGCTCCGGCGGCGCGGGCTCAAGCGGAAGATAAATGAGCGTTGCATCGTCTTCGGCTCCGCCGAGCGGGCGGAGTCTGAGAAGATCGTTGCGGGTTTCCGGCAGGACGACCCATTCCCGTCCGCGCGCTCTTACGAGGTCTCCGGGTTGGAAATCCATCGCAGTAGGCACTGTTCAGAACATCACGGAGTTACGATTCGGCGGGCGGTTTCCGGCTCAGGCTTGAGGCGCGCGCATTCCGACCGGAATATCGCGCGCGCCGTGGAGCACGCGCCATATATCGATTTCGGTCTCCTGCTCCACGTAGAGGATTAGATGAGGAAATTTCCGCAAGGCCCGAACGCGCAAACCAGGAATGTCCAACTCCGTCGCATAACGGGGTGAGCCCGCCGCAGGTTGCTCGCGGATTCTTTCGACGGCGTATTCCAGCGCCCGGATAAAGTTGCGCGCAACTTTCGCGCCAGCCTCTGTCCGGTAATGCCTGACCGCCTCGTCAATGTCCCGCCGCGCCCGCTCGCGCAGGGCTGCGGGCTTGAATGTCACGTCGGCGCGTCTTGACGATCAATATCTCCATGCAGCCTGGCGAAGTACTCCTCATCCGCAATTCCCGCACGGGGCGACGCCGCGCCCTCGAGCACGAGGTCGCGCAAGCGCTGGCGGTCCAGGTCCTTGCGGATCAACTCGCGAACGTACTCGCTCAGGCTGCCGTAGCCGCGGGCGCTGACCTGATCGTCCACAAGCTCCCTGAGGGTTTCAGGAAGAGATATGTTCATCGTGCTCATGAAGCAATCGTAGCGGCGATGGCAAGAATTGACAACGCTTGCTGAAGTCAGCGGACGGCAGCGCCGTTCGTCCGCTCACCGCCCTGTCGAATTTCTCAAGACTCCGGCGTTCCAAACACCCAGGCGTATTGAGCCACTACGCCCGGCCAGGACGAACGGTTCTCCGGGAAGCGCACTACCGTGTAGCCGGCATCGGCCAGACGGTGGTTGATGACCTCATCCGCGCTCTCCCGGACGGCCGTCTGATGGTGTGGGCCGTCAATGTAGACAAGGGTCGGGAAGCATCGACTCGGCAGAGAGCTTCGCGTGCGTGGCAGAGTAGCGCCCGCCCCGATCAGCGAGACGTTCGAACCTGTTTCGGCGATCGAATTCTCTGAGGGCTCCTGTCAGTCGAACGTGAAGTCCGCAAAATCGCTGGCGCCCTCTTCCGTCCGGATGATGGTGTTGATTGGATTCTCGCCACAGTCTGCTCTCCGCCGCTCTGTATCATTGGAACGTGGATACCCTGTGCCGAGACTGCGGCGCCCGCCCGCCCGCCGACGCCGCAACCTGCCCGGGCTGCGGCTCAGTTCGTTTCGTGCGCCACGATGAACTGCATGACCTGACCATCGCGCACCTGGACTGCGACGCGTTCTACGCGGCCATCGAGAAACGCGACCGGCCCGAATTGCGGGATGCGCCCGTCATCGTCGGCGGGCGCCACCGGGGCGTGGTGGCGGCCTGCTGTTACGTGGCCCGCGCCTACGGCGTGCACTCGGCGATGCCCATGTTCCAGGCCTTGCGAGCGTGCCCCGAGGCCACCGTGATCAAGCCGGACATGAAGAAATACGCCGCTGTGGGGCGGGCCATCCGCGCGATGATGCAGGAACTGACGCCGCTGGTGGAGCCGTTGTCCATCGACGAGGCGTTCATGGATCTTTCCGGCACGGCCTCCCTGCACGGAGCCAGTCCCGCGCAGACGCTTGCGGCGCTTGCCCGGCGCGTCGAGGAGGCGCAGCGCATCACCGTCTCCATCGGCCTCAGCTACAACAAGTTTCTCGCCAAGATCGCCTCGGACCTGGAGAAGCCACGTGGATTCTCGGTGATCGGCCGGGCCGAGGCCCGGTCATTTCTCGCGACCCAACAGGTGACCCTGCTCTGGGGTGTCGGGCCGGCGATGCGGCGGCGCCTGGCGAAGGACGGCATCGCCCGCATCGGCCAACTGGCGCGCCTGAGCGAGGACGAGACGGTGAACCGTTACGGACGCATCGGCCGCAGGCTGTGGGCCTGCGCCCGCGGCGAAGACGACCGGCCGGTGGACCCTCGACGCGAGGCCAAGAGCATTTCCTCGGAGATCACCCTCGACACGGATATCTCCGACCCCGACCGGTTACGCCCCATACTCTGGAAACTGGCCGAGACGGTGTCCGGGCGGATGAAGAAAGCGAGCGTGCTGGGCCGCAACGTGACACTGAAGCTCAAGACCGCGGACTTTCGCCTGCTTACCCGCACACGGCGGCTGGCCCAGCCGACGCGCTCCGCGGATGCGATGTACGGAACGGCGGAATCGCTGCTCTCGCGCGAAGCGGACGGTCGCGCGTTTCGCCTCATCGGAATCGGCGCTCATGGCCTGGTCGAGGCCGCTGATTCGCTTCAGGGCGACCTGCTCGACGACACGCCGGCGGAAAGCCCCGTCGACCGCGCGCTGGACAGCGTTCGCAAGAAGTTCGGCGAAGCGGCCATCGCCAAGGGCCGCGGCTTCGGCGTGAACCTGGAGCGGCAGGGTCCGTCAAAAGCGGAGTGAAAAGAAATCCCGCGTGAAGCCGGCCAACGAACCGGACGGAGGTCGCATCAACGAGCAGAGGAGGATTTGTTTCAAGTGGCCCGAGGGCAGCTCCGGCCCGACCGACGCGGAAATCGTGGATTACCATCGAGAGGAGGAACATCATGCGTGAACCGATCCATCCCGGCGAGACTTTGCGCGAAGACCTCGAAGCGCTCGGCATGACCGCGGCGGAGTTGGCGCGGCGCATCGAGGTTCCGGTGAACCGCATCACGGAGATTCTCAACGGTCGGCGTTCCGTCACGGGTGACACGGCGCTGCGCCTCGGGCGCTTCTTCGGCACCCCGGGCGAAGTACTCCGCATCCGCAAATCCTGCCCGGGGCGAGGCCGCGCCTTCAAGCACCAGGTCGCGCAAGCGTTGGCGGTCCAGGCCCTTGCGGATCAATTCGCGAACGTATTCGCTCGGACTGCCGTAGCCGCGGGCGCCGACCTGATCGTCCACAAGCTTCCTGAGCGCTTCATATGTTCATCACGGAGACTACAGGCTCTGGACGCGGGCCACGGTCATGGGGACGTGCGCACTGCCTACCGGCCCGACACCGCGGGGACCGCCGAATACGCCGGAAGGGCCCCAGACGCCCGGACCGCCCAATACGGCGGGGTGGACGGCTGCCACCGGCGCGGTCAGGACGCGCACGCGCTCGCCGTCCTGGAACTGCTCCCCATCATCCTGCACGATGGCGACCGTGCGGCCGCTGTCCAGATCGACGGTGATCTGCAGCCCGTTCGTGGACGAGGCGGCATGCTCGATAGACCCGCCGGCCACGGCGCCGACAACGCCTCCGACAACGCCTGCGTTGCTCGAGTCGCTGATCTCCGTGCCGGCGGCGTGGCCGATCGCGCTGCCGATGAGGACGCCAAGCAGGGGGAATTCGCCTTCGATCTCCACGGCCCTCACGTCAACGATCTCGCCGTATTCGACATTCCAGACAGACTGCGCGCTGGAGCGTGGAAAAGTCTGGCTCGACATGCTGCGGTTGGCGCACCCGGTCAGCGCGGCAGCCGCCAGGGCTGCGAATACCAGGGCGGCGATCGGGGCGCCGGCGATTCGCGGGTGGTGTTTGGAGGTGATGCGCGGGTTGTGTTTGGCGAAGATATGCATGGCGTGTTCCGGGGCTGGCCGATTTGTTGCAAGACGCAACATTGACTGCAGTGAATTAAACTCCTGACCGGCGGTCGGCTGCTGCCAGCCTTCCGACGCAAGCGTTACTTCGGTTTGAGAGGATACACGGAACAAAGTTCCGCTGAGCAGGCTTTCCGAAATGGGCAAGAAGACGATCGAAGGCCGGGAGTCCATCGTCACCCGAATGGGTGGGCCGGCCGTCGGAAACAGCCGCCACGAACCTCGGCGCAGCGTCCCCGAACTCGGCGACCTTGCCGGCCGGATCCGCATTGCGGACGATTTCGAGGAGTGGCCGCCCGACCTTGATCGGGTTCTGGGGATAGCCCAATCGGAATGAGGCATCCGATCGCCAGGTACGATGTTCCCATCGTCACGGCTTGACGGCGTTCGCCTATCGCCAGTTTCCACGCAATGCCGATACCCGTTCCCGAAGATCGTCTGCGCCGACGTTCTCCGGGGTCACCGGCTCGCCGGCGACGATATCCACCCGGCTCCAGTATCGTGACCATTGACGATGGAACGCGCCCTTGCCCTGGCGGCTGAAGAAGCTGCCCCAGAGGCCGCGCAGGGCCATCGGCACGACAGGTACGGGCGTTTCTCCGACGATCCGCTCGATGCCCGGGCGGAAGACATCGATTTCGCCGTCGTGGGTCAGGTGGCCTTCCGGGAAGATGCACAGCAGGTGGCGCGATTCGAGCGCCTGGCGGATCTGCGCGAACGCGGCCTCGTAAGTCTCCGAATCGGCGCGTTTCGAGGTGATGGGGATGGTCCGGCTGGTGCGAAAGACGAAGTTCAGGACGGGAAGATCGTAGATGCTCCTGGCCATCACGAAACGGATCGGCCGCCGGATGGCACCCGCCAGCAGCATCGCATCCACGTAGCTGACGTGGTTGCAGACGATCACCGCCGGACCCCGCTCGGGAATGGCCTCCAGGTTCTCGTGGCGTACGCGGTACATGGAGTGCGACAGCAGCCACACCAGGAAGCGCATGGCGAATTCCGGCACCTGCCGGAAGATGTACCCCGCCACCGCGGCGTTGGCGATGGCCACGAACAGGAACAGCGAGGGGATGCTGCGGTCCAGGTAGACCAGCCAGAGGATCGCAAGACCCGAGCCTGCGACGAGGAACAGCGCGTTGAGGACGTTATTGGCGGCGATGATCCGGGCGCGGCGGTCGTCGGGCGTGCGCGCCTGGATATTGGCCTGCAGCGGCACCACGAACATCCCGGCAAACATGCCCATCAGTCCCAGGTCGATCAGCAGCCGCGGCGTGCCTTCGCCCGTCAGGAATTCGCTCGCCGTGCGCAGGCCTTCTGCATCGAGCTGGCCGATGGCGAACCAAGAGTCGATACCGAATATGCTGATCCCCGCGGCGCCCAGGGGCACCAGGCCGATCTCCACCCGCCTGCCGGACAGTTTTTCGCACAGCAGCGAGCCCACGGCGATGGAAATGGTGAAGAAGGCCAGGATCAGGGTCACGACACCCGAGTCGCCGGCCAGGTGCAGTCGCGTCAGGTTGGCGATCTGGGCCAGGTAGACGGAGCCGATGAGCCAGAACCAGGACACCCCCAGGACCGACTGGAATACCGCCTTCTTCTCCGCTGCCAGGCGTATCAGCCCCCAGGTTTCCTTCACCGGGTTCCAGGACACGGCTCCGTGCAGCGCCGACGGCGCCCTCGGTATGCGGAGGCTGGACAGATAGCCGGTCACCGCCACCATCACCACCATGACCGAAAGAAACAGCGAAACGCTGCCGCTGTTATCACCCGCGCTGGCGCCGCCGATGATGCCGCCGGCGATGGTGCCCAGCAGGATCGCCACCAGGGTACCCATCTCCACCATCGCATTGCCGCCCACGAGTTCGGTGTTGTGCAGGTGCTGGGGCAGGATCGCGAACTTGAGCGGTCCGAAGAAGGTGGATTGCACCCCCAGGAGAAAAACCACGGCAAGCAGCAGGGTGACGTTCTGTACGTACAGCGCCGCCGCTGCCAGCATGGCGACGACGATTTCGCCAAGCTTGACGTAGCGGATCAGGCGCGACTTCTCGTAGCGGTCCGCCAGCGTTCCGGCCGTGGCCGAGAACAGGAAGAACGGCAGGATCAGCAACCCGGCGGCGACATTGACCAGCAGATCCGTGGCGTCCTCGCTGATGAGCCCCCCGTAGACGAGGATCAGCGTCAGCGCGAACTTGTACAGGTTGTCGTTGAAGGCCCCGAGGAACTGGGTGATGAACAGCGGCAGCAGCCGGCGGGTGCGCAGCAGCCCGAACTGGGAGACACGCCCCGCCGGTACCTGCCGGGCGATAGCGGACGGATCGTCGGCGCGGACGGTCTGTTCTGCTGGCATGGAAGGGTTCGGGTCCGTTCGCGCGACCGGAGCTGACTGCAAAGAATTGTGATTGTAGCCCACGCGCTATCGACGGCATCCGGCAATGCTCCTGATGTTTCGGCCTGCCGTCGCAACGGACCGGACGGCTGGATTCCGCCCGGACGCGTCTTCCATCCTGTACGATCCGGCTGAAACCAACGACAAGTTCAGTGAAACGGTGCATTTGACGTGCTATAAGTGCGACGGTCAGAAAAGCCATACAAGAACGCGGGAGCAGATCATGGCGAGCGCAGCGCAAGAACGAATTCGAACCACGACAGCCGAGGACACCCTGGCGAGGAAGAGCCGGGATGCCGGCGTCATATCCGGCGGGCACCTGGTGGGAGCCGCCCTCGCGAACGCAGGCGTGGACACGATCTTCACGCTCTGCGGCGGACACATCATCGACACCTACGACGGTTGCATCGACAATGACATCCGCATCATCGACGTGCGCCATGAGCAGGTCGCCGCCCATGCCGCGGACGGCTACGCGCGCCAGACCGGCGGTCTGGGCTGCGTGATCACCACGGCGGGGCCGGGGTTCACCAACGCGCTCACCGGCATCGCCACCGCGCTGCGTTCCGAGAGCCCCGTGCTGCACATCGGCGGGCAGGGTGCGCTGACCCAGCACAAGATGGGTTCGCTGCAGGACCTGCCGCACGTGGATATTGCCGCGCCGATCACCAAATTTTCGGCGGGCGCGCGTTCCACCGAGCGCATCGCCGACATGGTTGCCATGGCGGTTCGGGAATGCTTCGCCGGTGCCCCCGGGCCGAGTTATCTGGAAATCCCCCGCGACATTCTCGACGCCGAGGTGCCGGTGGAGAAAGCCGTCATCCCGCAGCCGGGTCACTACCGGGCATCCACCAGGTCCATCGGCGATCCCGCCGACATCGAAAGGCTGGCCCAATTACTGGTGGAATCCGAGCGGCCCGCCATCCTGCTGGGGACCCAGGTGTGGATGTGCCGGGGCCACAGGGAGGCCATCGCGCTGCTCAAGGGCCTCAACATCCCCGGCTACATGAACGGCGCGTCCCGCGGGCTGCTGCCCCCGGGGGACTCGCACTATTTCCACCGCACCCGCGGCGATGCCTTCAAGCAGGCCGACGTCATCGTCATCGTCGGTACGCCGTTCGATTTCCGCATGGGATACGGGCGGCGGCTGCGGGATGACGCCACGGTGGTGCACATCGATATGGACTACAAGACCGTGGCCAGGAACCGGGACGTCTCCCTCGGCCTGGTGGGCGATCCCGGCGCGATCCTGGGCGCCGTGCTCGATGCCACCACCGGGCTCACCGACAACGGCGCGGCCCGCCGAAGCGAATGGCTGGCTCACCTGCGCGGCATCGAGAAGGTCAAGACCGAGCGGCTCATGCCGCTGTTCCTCTCCGACGCCGAGCCGATCCATCCGTACCGGGTGGCGTGGGAACTCAACGAATTCCTCACCGAGAAGACCATCTACATCGGCGACGGCGGCGACGTGGTCACCATCAGCGCCCAGGCCGTGCAGCCGCGCGCGCCGGGCAACTGGATGGACCCGGGCGCGCTGGGCGGCCTCGGCGTGGGCACCGGCTTCGCGATGGCGTCGGGGCTGGCCCATCCGGACAAGGAGGTGCTGTGCTACTACGGCGACGGCTCCTTCGGGATGACCGCCTTCGACATGGAAACCGCCAACCGCTTCGGCGCGCCCTACATCGCCGTCATCGGCAACAACTCCGCCATGAACCAGATCCGTTACGGGCAACTGGCCAAGTACGGCGAGGTGCGGGGCAACGTGGGTAACCTGCTGGGCGACGTGCCGTTTTCGAAGTTCGCCGAGATGCTGGGCGGCTACGGCGAAGAGGTCCGCAGCCCGGGCCAGATCCAACCCGCGCTGCAACGGGCACGGGAGTCGGTGGCTTCCACCGGCAAGTCGGCGGTGATCAACATCTGGGTGGACCCGCAGGAATGGGCGCCCGGCACCAAGCGCCAGACCATGTACAAGTAAGAACGCACCGGTGACGTGTACCGCCAATGGTATTCGGCGGCCGGTCATCAACCCATATAAAAGGGGAATCGGACCATGGACAAGGCCCTCTCCGGCATACGTATCCTCGACATGACCCACGTGCAGGCGGGTCCCACTTCCAGCCAGCTCATGGGCTTCCTGGGAGCGGACGTGATCAAGGTGGAATCGCCGTGGGGCGACGCCACGCGCAAGCAGTTGGTGGATATCCCGGGCGCCGACAGCCTGTATTTCACCATGCTCAACTGCAACAAGCGGTCGATCACGCTGAACCTCAAGAACGAGCGGGGCAAGGAGATTTTCACCAAGCTCATCGAGTGCTGCGACGTAGTGATGGAGAACTTCGGCCCCGGCGTGCTGGACCGGCTCGGTTTTGGCTGGGAGCAGGTCCAGGCGATCAATCCCCGGATCATCATGGCCTCCATCAAGGGGTTCGGCACCGAGGGTCCCTACGCGGCGTTCAAGGCCTACGAGAACGTCGCCCAGGCCATGGGCGGCGCCATGAGCACATCCGGCTTGCAGGGCGGGCCGCCGGTGGTGACCGGGGCGCAGATCGGCGACTCGGGCACCGGCGTGCACCTGATGGCCGGAATCCTGGCGGCGATCATCCAGCGCCAGCGCACCGGTCGCGGCCAGTACGTGGAATGCGCCATGATGGACTGCGTGATGAACCTCGTGCGGGTCAAGTGGCGCGACCACCAGCGCCTTGACCATGGTCCGCTCGTAGAATACTCAAGCCAGGACTTCAAGGATTTCACTCCCCGCGCCGGCAACGACTCCGGCGGCGGCCAGCTCGGCAACGCCATCCAGTGCAAGCCGGGCGGCCCCAACGACTACATTTACGTGGTGGTCCAGGAGCACGTGTGGAACGCGCTGGCCAACCGGGTCGGCGGCGAGGATCTGGCGAACGATCCGCGCTTCATCAACATCGACGTGCGCCGCGAGAACCAGGGCGAGATGTGGCAGATTCTGACCGACTTCGCCGGCAACTACACCAAGCGCGAACTCATGGTCGTTCTCAATGAGATCGACGTGCCCTGCGGCCCCATCATGAGCACGAAGGACCTGGCCAACGACGATCACGTCAAGCTGCGCGAGATGTACGTGGAGCTGGATCACCCGCAACGCGGCAAGTGGTACAACCTGGGATGCCCCATGAAGCTTTCCGACTCTCCGGTGGAGGTGAAGCGTTCGCCGATGCTCGGCGAGCACACCGACGAGGTCCTCAGCGAGGTGCTGGAATACGGTGGCGACGAAATCGAGGCACTCAGGGCGGCGGGCGCGTTCACGCGGTGAGTTCGAGCTGTGCGACCCTGGCGCTTTCGCGCTTTGGTTCGGTTGGTCCGCCGCCGCGCGCCGGTAAGCCAGTGCGGTGAGGGCGATTCGCAACTCACCAGCCGCAGATAGACAGCCGCAGATAAATCGACAAGGAGAAACCATGCCTGATCGGCGAGAAACCGTCCTCAGTATTCTGAACCAGGCCAAGGCCAACGGGCTTGTCGCCTTGACCGCGCCTCAATGCAAGGCTGTTTGCGACGCCTACGGGATTCCCCTGCCCAGCGAGGGGCTCGCCCGGACGGCGGACGAAGCCCGCAGCGTTGCCGAGGGGATCGGCTATCCAGTGGTGATGAAAATCGTTTCGCCGGACATTCTCCACAAGACCGAGGCCGGAGGTGTGGTGGTCGGCGTGGCCGACGGCGATGCGGCTGCGGCGGCCTACGAGGCCATCGTCGCCGGTGCCCGCGCGTACAGCGAAGATGCCCGGATTGACGGCGTGCAGGTCCAGCAGATGGTGACCGGGGAGGCGCAGGAAGTCATCGTCGGCGGCGTGACCGACCCCGTTTTCGGCGAACTTGTGGCTTTCGGACTGGGCGGTGTGCTGGTGGAGGTGCTCAAGGACATCACTTTCCGGCTGGCGCCTGCCACTGTGGACGATGCCCGCGGCATGCTCGACGGCATCCAGGCTGCCGAAGTGCTGGACGGCGTGCGCGGTGCGGAGGCTGTGGACCGCGACGCGCTGACGGACATCATCGTGAACGTTTCGGAGCTGATCGCCGACTTCCCCGAAATCCGCGAAATCGACCTGAACCCGGTGCTCGCCGGCGCCCGCGGCGCCACGGCCGTGGACGCGCTGATCGCCGTCGACTTCTCCCCGCCGAAGGAGATCTTCCGGCCCAGCCAGGAAGAAATCGTCGCCGCCATGGATCGCATCATGAACCCGCGGGCCGTGGCCGTCATCGGCGCCTCCGAAGGCGAGGGCAAGATCGGCAACTCGGTGATGAAGAACATCATCAACGGCGGATACGCGGGCGAGCTCTATCCGATCAACCCCAAGGCCGACGTGATTCTGGGCAAGAAGGCCTACAAGAGCGTCATGGACGTCCCCGGAGAGATCGACGTAGCCGTCTTCGCCGTGCCCGCGAGGTTCTGCGCCGGCGCCATGGAGGAGGTAGGCCGGAAGGGCATCCCCGGCGCTATCATGATCCCGTCCGGGTTCGCCGAGGTGGGCGAGACTGAGGCGCAGGACGAGTTGCTGGCCGTGGCGCGCAAGCACAGCGTGCGCATCATGGGGCCCAACATCTACGGCTTCTACTACACGCCGTCCAACCTCTGCGCGACGTTCTGCACGCCCTATGACGTCAAGGGCAAGACCGCGCTGTCGTCCCAGAGCGGCGGCGTGGGCATGTCCATCATCGGCTACAGCCGCTCGACGAAGATGGGCGTGTCGGCCATCGTCGGGCTGGGCAACAAGTCCGATCTCGACGAGGACGACCTGCTCACCTACTTCGAGCAGGACGACAACACCGATGTCGTCGCCATGCACGCCGAGGACCTCAAGGACGGACGCAGCTTCGCCGAAGTCGCCAAACGGGTCTCGAAGAAGAAGCCGGTGGTCATGCTGAAGGCGGGCCGCACCCAGCTCGGCGCCCGCGCCGCCGCCTCGCACACGGGCGCGCTGGCCGGCAACGACAAGGTCTACGACGACATCCTGCGCGCCAGCGGCGTGATCCGCGCCTACAGCCTCAACGACATGCTGCAGTTCTCCCGGGGCCTGCCGGTCCTGCCGGCGCCGAAGGGCGAGAACATCGTCATCATCACCGGCGCGGGGGGCTCAGGCGTGCTCCTGGCCGACGCGGTAGTGGACCATGGCCTGTCGCTGATGGAGTTCCCGCCGGACCTGGACGAGGCCTTCAAACAGTACATTCCCCCCTTCGGCGCCTCCGGCAACCCGGTGGACATCACCGGCGGCGAGCCGCCCATCACCTACGAGAACACCATCCGCCTGGGCCTCAACGACGACCGAGTCCATTCCCTGATCCTCGGCTACTGGCACACCATCATCACCCCGCCCATGGTGTTCGCGAAGCTATGCGCCAGGGTCGTGCAGGAAGCCCGCGACGAGGGCATCCACAAGCCCATCGTGGCGTCGCTGGTCGGCGACGTGGAAGTGGAGGAAGCCTCCGAATACCTCTACGAGCGGGGCATCGTGGCGTGTCCGTACACCACGGAACTGCCAGTGGCGATTCTAGGCGCGAAGTACCAGTGGGCCAAGGGGGCGGGGCTAGCCTGAGCTCGTTCCAGATCGGGGTCCTGAGGAATGTCCAGGCGCCCCTCGATTCGGCCAAGGCGCGTGTTCATGGACCCCACGCTCGCTTCAATTTGTTGCAGACGCCGGTCAAGCGACGCGTGACCAGACCACATGAAGGCAGCGACGGCGGCGATTGCCGCAATGATGATCCATGAATCCTTGTCCATACTGACCTTCTCGTTCCAGTCGTGAACGTGTGCCGGTTACGTAGGATATACGCCTCGACAGTCAACATCCAAGTAAACAAATTGGGTGAAATTGTGCAGAAATCAGTATTGCATTCGAGCTGATATGGATTGACCTTTCAAGTTATGACTCGTGTTTGACAGTTCATAGATACAGAAATGCGATATTCTTAGGCAAAACAAAGGCTTGCGGGCGTTCCCGAAAGCACCCATGTCACTAGGCGTTCAGCCCAGCTTCAGGATCGGCGGCGGCGGGGTTATTTGTAAGGATTTCAGTCGCTTGCGGGCGTTTGGACGGGGTTCGGTGACCTGCCACAGGTCCCCGTTCGGCCCCGACAATTGGACAAGTTTGATCTGCCGCAGATCGTCGCGGATGTTCCGCCAGGTGTCACCGCAGGCGTGCTCGGCGAGCCGTTCCAGCAACAGGGCGATGACGCTTAGCGCGATGTGCGCGTGGATGCGGCGCGCCACCCGATGGTATACGGGGCGCAGCCGCAACTCGCTTTTCAGTTGCCGGAAGGATTGCTCGACGCGGTACAGCTGCTTGTAGCCCAGCGCCAGGTCCTCGGCGGTGAGCGTGTCGTCGTTGCCGTGGACCACGAACTTGCCGTCGAGGCGCTCCGCGGCCTTGACCTTGGCGCGGTCGACGCGCGGACGCCCGCCCTTGGTCAGGCGCACGTACCGCCCGTAGCGGGCGCTGGCGCGCAACCCGCACACCCGCTTGCGGTGCTGTTCGCCGTCGGGGAGGTCCGACACCGTGGCCAGTTCGGCCTCCAGCTCCGCCAACACCTCCCGGCGATGCGCCCGCCGGCGTTCGGCCTCCCGGGGGTTGAAGCACACCGCGTAACGGCGACGCCGCTCCCCGTCGCCGACGACGACCTCCTTGACCTTGAGGTTCGGCGCCACCTCCCGGTAGCGCCCGCGGCGGCCGACGACCTCCTTGTCCACCTCCGAACCCCGGCGCGCCGGCATGCACACGATGTACCGGCCGCCGCCGCGCGCCAGCGCGCGCAGGTTCTGCGCCGACACCATCCCGGCGTCGCCCACGAACACGCAGCGGTTCAGCCGCCAGCCCCCCAGATCCGCCTTCACCCGCTCCACCGTGGTCACGTCCACCGTGTTGCCCGGAAACACCCAGTGGCGCACCGGAAAGCCTTCCCGCGTCACCGCCAGCCCCACCAGCAACTGCGGCGCGTCGCCGCGCCCGTTCTTCGAATGGCCCCGCTTGCGCAGGCCCGGCGCCCCCGTCTCCGGGTCGTCGGGGTCCTCGTCGGCGATCTCGAAGTGAAGCGAGGTCGTGTCGTAGAACATGACCTCCACGTCCAGGTTCAACAAGTCCGCCAGGCGATGGTACAACCCTTCCTCCAGCGCGTCCTTGTGCGCCTGCAGCACGTCCATCGCCCGGTACAGGTGTTGCGGCTCCAAGCCCCCGCAGCCCTCGATGCGCACCTCCCCGGCCAGCCACCGTTCCCAACAGCGCCACTTCGACGACGGCGCGCACGTCCGGTTGGCCACCAGCGCGAACAACGCCCGCTCCACGGGAAACCCGAACTTGCGCGCGTCCACCAGCTCCCCGATCAGTTCCGGCAAGCCCGCCCGCCGCCACAACGCCCCCAGGACGTGGATGTCCCCGTGGGGCCACGCGTCCACCACGGTCAATCCCGTGTCCGCCGCGGCCAGTTCCTCCGGCGAGCAGCGCTTCAGGATGCTGCGGGCCAACCGCCGCAGCCGCTCCGTGGCCTCGGGATCGTCGGCGCGGCCGCAGTTGTACAGAATCCGCACCCGCGAGCGCTTCTTCGCCGGGTCCCATTCGTTCTCGGCGATTTGCAGGTGCCGGAGCTTGGAGCCGTCGGCGCGCTTTTGCGTGGACTGGCGCAGGTACATGTATCCAATGATACCGAACTCCATACCGGCCCACAATGCCTGACGGATCACTCCATGTATCTATCCATCCGGAGCCTGTATCCAGCCGAAACCGCCGCAAGCCTTTGTTTCTACGTCCCCCCGGACACCCATCTGCCACAATATGTATGAGGAACTGTCAAACACGAGTATGACTATGTCTCCGAATGCGTCTTCTCTTCAATCCCGAATCAAATTAGTCGTTGAGCCGGTGGAGTTCGTGGGCGAGAGGCACGCGAATGTGGGCAGGCGGTGGGCAACGCGCCCGCGTTGTCCAGGGGCTGTCCACATGGCCCATCGGGCGCGTGCCGGTCCGAAGGACTCGTCCACAACGCCACGGGCACGGCGGTTGTCTCGGTGAGTCGGTAGTGGAGGTTCAGGCCGCGGGCGGCGTCTGGGCGACGGTGGATCACTCTGATATCCGTGGGTTGGTTACCACCTGACTTCACTTCGTCGCGGAGCTGCCTCTGTCTAGTATCGCGGGTGGACGGATACCCGGATCCGCCTCGCATAGCCCGAACGAGGGTTCTCCTCACCGGCCGCCCGCGTCCTGAATGTCTCATGCTCGATGCTGCCCGTATCCGTCGTGGCGCGCCACGCTCAGATCGTCGCCCGGGTAGCGTGGGGCCGCCCGTTGACCTCGCAGGCGATCGCCCAGATGAACCCCACCAGCTCGCGCGCCACCGCGACGGTGACCTTGCACTTGGCCTTGCCGGCCCGATCCAGATGCCGGTAGCGGGCGCACAGCCGCTTCTGCGCCGCCCAGGCCAGCGCCTGAACCGCCGGTGGGGCATTGGCGGTCTTGCGGCGCAGCCACGCGGTCTTGCGCGCCGGGTGCCGATAGTGCCACGCCGCCTCCACCAGCACCCGGCGCACATGCCCGTTGCCGGTCTTGGTGATCGCACCCTGGCGCCGCCGCGAGCCCGAGGAATGCTCGCTCGGCACCAGCCCCAGGAAACTCATCAACTGGCGCGGCGAATCGAATCGCGTCAAATCGCCCAGCTCCGCCAGCACCGTCATCGCCGTGATCAGGCTCACGCCCCGCAGACTCATCAGCGCCTCGACCGCCGCACGCAACGACCACGTGGCCAGCGCCTGGCGCATCTGTCCCTCCAACCCCGCCACCCGCGCCTGCGCCTGGGTGACCGCGTCGATGTACTCCTGAAACACCACCTGCTGAACCGGCTGCTCGAACCGCTGCGCCTCCAGCCACCGAAAATGCGCCTGTGTCCAGCGGCTCCGGCCCGCGCTGTACACCCGCCCGTGACGCAGCAAAAACGCCCCCAGGCGCTGGCGCGCCTTCAGCTCCATCGCCTTCATGTCCTCGCGCGCCCGCGTCAGGTCCCGCATCGCCTCCTGCTCCGGACCCGGCACCCACACCGCCGTGAGATCCCCCGAACGATGCAGCCGCGCCAGCGTCAGCGCGTCGCGCCGATCCGTCTTCACCCGATCGCCCGGCTTGCGCGGAATCAGACTCGGCGCCACCACCGCGCACTCGTGACCGGCCTCGGCGATCTCCCGGTACACCCCGTAGCCGCACGGCCCGGCCTCGTAGCAAAAACTCAGCACCTCACCGTGCGGACTCAACCGACCCATCAGACGGCGCAGCGATCCGCGCCGATGCGCGATCTCGCCCCGATAAACCGGATCGCCCCGACCCGGCAACGCCACCGCCACCGCGATCGTGTCCTTGTGAACGTCCAAACCAACGTACGCGCTATACTCCCTCATGGCCTGCCCTCCTCAATGTGGCTCTGTGTCAAAGGTCCGACCCCAAACATAACCCACGGTGCTTGAGGTCAGGGCAGGTCAATCCATGATGTCTAGTTTGGTTTGACGCGCAGAGGGAGAGTCGACAGGCCCCGTATCACGGTTGATGTCCGGTAGCGTGGTTCACCGCCGGCCGGTTCCATGGTCGCCAGCTTGCGCAGTGCTTCGGTGAAAATGGCGCTTGCCTCCATGCGTGCGAGTTCTGCGCCGATACATTGATGGACGCCGTGGCCGAACGATACATGCCTGGGACCCTTGCGGGTGATGTCCAGGGTGTCCGCGTTCTCGAAGGCCGTCTCGTCGCGGTTGGCCGAACCGGTGAGCAGAATGACGCCGTCGCCGGTCCTTATCTTGCGTCCCCGCAGGACCATGTCCGCCCTGGCGATACGGAAGTCGGTCTGCACCGGGCTGTCGTAGCGCAGCATCTCGTTGATTGCGTCGCGCATCCGATCCGGTTCGTCGCGCAATAGTTGCATCTGCTCCGGATAACGCAGCAGCGCCAGCATGCCGTTGCCGATCAGGTTGGTTGTCGTCTCGTTGCCGGCGATCATGAGCACCATCAGCATGTCGCAGGCTTCGGCGGCGCTGATTCTGTCTCCATCGGCGGCGTGCCGCGCCAGCACGCTGATGGCATCGGGCTCGGTGAACTGCATTCGATCATGCAGCAGGCGGTCGAAGTACTGTTGAATCTCGGCGCCCGCGAGGTGCGCAGTCTTGCGCTGCTGCCCGGTGGCAATCATTTCGAGCAGTCTTGCGCGATCACGCGACCAGACCTCCCACTGCTCGTGATCGCTCTCCGGAATGGCCATCATCGACAGCATCACGCGCATGGAGGCCGGCGCGGCCACGTCGGCAATCCAGTCGATCGCGCCCCGACTTATGGCCTGCTCGATAAGCTGACGCGCGGTGTCCTCAATGGTCTCGTTCAGTGCCTTCAATTGAGTGCTCGAGAAGACTTCGGCGACGACCTTGCGCAGACGGGTATGTTCCGGCGGATCCACGAGCAGAATGCTGTAGTCATCAGGGGCAGGCGGCAGCACGCTGGTGGTCGCCCGGCGCCACCTGGGATCGTTGGAGAATCGTTCGTAGTCCTTTGCGGCGGTCACGACATCCTCATACCGGGTCAGCACCCAGCTTCCGAGGATCGCGCTCCGATGTACCGGGCTGTGGCGACGCAGCCGCGCATAGGTCCGATAGGGATTCTGGATGACGCGCGCTGACAAGGGGTTGTACGACGCGCCGCGAGTGGCAGATTCCCAAAGACTGACGCTACGTGCAGCAGTGCCTCTCCACCTTTCCGGAATCCTCGGCCGACGTCTCATCGAGACCTTGGACTGCCGGCACGGCCAATTGGTTCAGGCACCGCTCCTACCAGTTGCGGCCGCCCGAAGGGCGCGTGCACAAGCGCCCATCTGCCTTGTTGTCGTCTCTTGACGGTTGCCCAATACGTCGGCGAGCCGCCGCCGCGCATCGAAGCGCTTGTGAACGCGCAGACTCGAATCTATAAGGTTGATCCTGCCCTAGAGCAGAGCACTGGCATCAACACCCAGCGAAAGGGCGGTAAGCGCGAATACGACCTTGAGGGCCTTCCTGGTCGATGCCTCCGAACGGTCCATCCGCTCTCGAAGCTCCTCCAATTGACGCTTGCAGGTTTCCAGCGACTGTTCTGACTTGTCCCGCACATAGTCGCCCGACCTGGCCGCCGCCACCCCGGCCACTGCCACCGCTGCAGCCGGAGTACCCAGAATCAATCCCCGCAAAACTTCCCGTCGCTGCATCGAGTTATCTCCCGGTTTGCCTCACAATCCGATTATCGCATGTCTGCGTTCGACAGCCACCGCCGCCGAATGTTGCAAATGATCCTGGCGCTTTGTCGACCAAGGGAATCACGCCCGGTACAAGCCATTCGCTACGTACAGCGGATGTCTATTCGTTGCGCAGTACCTGAGCTGGCTGAGTTGTTGCAACTTTGGCCACCTGGCTCGCTACCGCAACAGACGCAACCAGAATTGTCAAAACAAGGCTGGCCAGGAAGTGCATAGGACCGAGTTCGGCGCGCAACACGAAAGTATTGAGGTAGAACAGCGATGCCATGAACGCAAAGGGCCACGCAAGCAAATTCGCGAGGATCACCGGCCTGTAGAAGTCGCGCAGAAACAGCAGTGCAACCTGGACAGTCGAAGCGCCCAAAGCCTTGCGAATCCCGACCTCGCGCCGTCGCCGACCGGTGACGAAAACAGCGATCCCGAACAATCCCATCGCCGCAACCAGCAGCCCAAGTCCGGCCAACCCAACGACCACCTGGCTGGTCATTTCGAACATTTCATACATCCGCCGAAATCTGGCGTCGACGAACTCGCGTCGGATCGGTGAGTGCGGCACCATTTCCCGCCAGACCGAGTCGATGTGCGCCAATGCAGGCGCAACACCGTCTCGGGCTATGCGAATGATCGGATACGTATGGCGCCTCGGTCTCAGTTCGTACGCAAACGCGTGGAAGCCCCATCCGAGGACTTCAAAGGCCGGGCGCTCGACCACGCTAATCACTTCCATGGGCAAGTGCGATTCCGAATCCACGCCCAGCGGCGCATGGAGAACCCGGCCGACCGCATCGGCCGGATTGGGCCAACCGAATTGCTCCGCCGCCGCCCGGTCCAGAATGACCGCGCCCAGGCGCTCATAGGTCCCGGAGGCCGCGCTCAATCCAGCTTGCTGTTGGGCCGAAAACGATGTGCCGGCCAGGAAGTCCAGCCCGAACACCTCGAAGTAGTCGTAGGTGATACCGCGCTGCTGCGTGAATACTGGCCGAACGGCAGGGTCCGGGGATTGGCTGTAGGCCGTACCGCCCACCATCAACTCCCACGGCAGCGAGTTTGCGCCGGTGACGCCCAGTATCTCGGGCGAACGAAGCAGGGAGGACCGCAGGACATCCGCGTCCACCCCCACCTCATCCGGGGTGTCCTGGAGCACGACGAATGGATCCTCCGACAAGCGCAGTCCCGCCTCCCGAAGCACGCCGTTCTGGCCTTGAACGACGAGCATGATGATTGCCAGAAAACTAGCCGCGGCAAACTGTGCCGCGATCAGGAACGTTCTGAGTATCCGTGAGCCTGCGCCCCACCCGGACATCGTCAGGGCTTGGGTGGGGCGGACCCGGCTTAGCAGCACAGCCGGACAGGCACCGACCAACAGGCCGCAGACAACGACGACACCGATGGCGAACCAGCCGAATTCGTACGACCAGGGGATCGCAAAGTTCCTTTGCGTGGCGGCATTGAATGCCGGCAATGCCAGACTAATGACGACAAGCGCCAGGAAAAAGGCGGCGGCGGCTGTAAGGAACGCCTCAAGCAAGTATTGCAGGACGATTTGCACTCCGGATGCGCCCGCGATCTTTCGAACGGCCGCCTCGCGTGTTTGGGCCGTCACGGCGGCGGTAGCCAGGTTGACGAAGTTGACGCCCGCAATGACAAGCACCATCGCGCCCAGCAACAGGATCATTCCCGTGACTGAGATCGGATAGTCATTCCAGAACATGTCATTGACAGCTTCCGCCGCGACATGGGACACGGGGCGCGCGTCAAACTCGACGTTCCCAATTGCCTGATCCACAAAGCGTAGCCCCAAACCTGCCAGATACTCGTTGAGTTCGTCGATGGTCAACCGTCCGTCCCGGGGCAGCAGGACGTACGTGTAGATGCTTGTGTCCAGCCATTCCATTGCTGGATCGGGCCCTTCAACCATGCTTATCGAACGGTTCGTTTCTTCCGGGACCGTAGATATGATCAGAACTTCGATCGCCTCCGAATAAATCGAAATCCCCAGGTGCGATGGTTCCGGGATGGCTGAGATGACGCCGGCGATCTCCAGCGATTGCTCTCCCGGAAGCTCAATGGAATCGCCGATTACGTCGGCTGTGCCGAACATTGCCAGTGCGGCCTGTTCGGTCAGAATCGCGCTTCGGACCTGCCTGGTGGCCTCTTCGCTGGAACCATGGAGAAAGTTCAACTCGAAAATGTCGAGAAAGGACGGTTGCGCATACCGGACTCTGCGGAACGACCGGTGTTCCCCGGTCGATACCACCAGGTCGCGTGTGGCCGTCATTCGCGCGATGGCTTCGAGTTCGGGCAGGTCGGTACGAAGATGTTCTGCCAACCGTGGTGAACTGCGCTCCATCGCCGGCAGCTCGAGGGCGAGAGCCGCGATACGGCTTTTCTGGAACACGACATGGATTCGATCCGCATTGGGGAAATGCCGATCGGCGTTCTCGACGTAGTGGACGAACACGTAGGCGCCCAGGAAGCACGTGAATCCCAGGGCCAGACCCAGCAAGTTGACGAGCGTATGCAGTTTCCGCGCAAGGAAGGATCGCCAGGCGGCCTTCAGGTAGTGGGCTGGGATGGAAGCAAACACCCGGCTTCGCTAAATTGGGAGCTCGTTCGCGGCCACGATTCGTCCGTCAAGCAGGTTGACGATGCGGTCCGCCCGTGCGCTGTGGCTCGGAGAATGAGTGACCATCAGGATGGTGGCGCCCTGCTCATGCAGGGTCTTCAACATCCCCATGACTTCATTGCCGTTTTTCGTATCGAGGTTTCCCGTGGGTTCGTCGGCGAGGATGAGCGATGGATCGTTCACGACGGCGCGGGCCACGGCCGCGCGCTGTTGTTGTCCGCCGGAAAGTTGCTCGGGCCGATGCTTTGCCCGGGAACTCAGGTCGACCAGTTCCAGCGCTTCGCGTACGAGATTTTGGCGCTGCGGCCTGGGGACGCCCTGGTAGAGGAGCGGCAGTTCCACATTCTCGTAGACATTGAGTTCGTCGATGAGATTGAAGCTCTGAAAGATGAATCCGATCCTGCCCTTGCGCAGTGCAGCGAGCCGGCTCTCCGAGTAACCGGAAACCTCTCGATCGCCAAAGAAGTACTGGCCGCTTGAGGGAGAATCTATGAGGCCGACGATATTGAGCAACGTGGACTTGCCGCAGCCGGAAGGGCCCATAACGGCCACGAATTCGCCCTGTTGAACGTTCAGATCGATGCCGGCTAGGGCGCGGGTCTCCATTTCCGAGGTCCGGTAGAGCTTGGTGACATTCGATAACCTGATCATTTCCCGGGCTCCGTGCGTGTTGGCACCAATCTTGTCAAAGCCGACCGCCTTGCAGCTGAAGCTCGTCAAAGTCCATCAGAAACTCGTAGCTCGACGTGACGATTTCCTCTCCTTCGCGCAGGCCCTGCAAGACTTCGATCCCCTCAAGGTTGCGCCGCCCGAAGCGGATGTCGCGCCGTTGCGCACGCGCCGCACCGCGGTCCACCACGAAAGCCCACAGGCCGCCGGTGTCGTCGTAGAAAGGACCGTTGGCTACCACGAGACTCTCGGCGGGTTCGCCGATCTCGAGCCGCATGCGAACAGTCTGGCCACGACGCAGGATTTCGGGCGGTCTTGCCTGGAAAGTCAGATCCACCTCGAATTGACGATTTCGGACACCCGGGTAAATTTTCGAAACCTCGAGTCCATACTGTCGTCCCGCAATTTCAACGCTGGCCCGCCGACCGATGATGACTCTCGTGAGGTAGAACTCATCGATGAGCGCCGTCACCTTAAACGCATTGACCTGATCGATCTGTCCGACCCGCATCCCGGCGGCTTTCGACTCCCCCACCTCAGCTTCCAACAGGGTGAGCTGCCCGGATATCGGTGCAATCAGCGTCAGATCATCCAGGTTGTCTTTCGCGATATCGAGATTGGCGTTCATGGCCTCCAATGCTTCTTGCATGCGCGTCATCTGCGTGGCCTGAAACTCCCGGTCCACCGACTGAGCTTCGAGAACGGCCTGCCTCAGGCCCTGGTAGTAACTCAGTTGCGCTTCCAGATCTTCGATCTCCGTCTGGGTCACTCCGCCGGCGCCGGCCAGAGGCCGTCGCTGCCGCAAATGGCGCCGGATTTGCTCGATCTGATGGTCGATCTCCAGCAGTTCGCGGCGGCGATTCAGGCGATTCTGTTCAAATGTGAGCCGGGTAGCGGCCAGATAGTTCAATTGCTCGGTGAGTTGCGCCTCGCTGGCGATTACCTGGAGTTGAAGCGCGCTGTTCTTCATCCGGACCAGCGGCTGCCCGTCTTCGACGATCGCTCCTTCCTCGACGAAGACTTCGGTTATCTGTCCGCCCTCCACGGCGTCGAGATAAACGGTTGCGCGGGGTACCACGTGGCCGGTGATCGGGATGTATTCGTGAAAGGTCTTGTACGCAACGGGGGACACGGTCAGGTGCTGTGAGTCGACGGCAAGGGTGCGGTTCAGGCCGTACCGGACGTAGCCGTAGGCAGCGGCCGACAGAAGAATCGTCAACACGGTTGCAGCGATCATGCGGTCGGCCGTGAGCCAGGGACGCCGAATGCGTCTGTCCATCGGGGACAGCGGCAGGGCATCGTGAGTCGGCATTCGGGCTTTCATTGCGGTAATCGCATCCAACAGGTGTATTGCATACACCATACAGTACCACTGTAATACAATGACTCACAAACTGCTATACTCCATTTGTCCGAATCGCACGGACCTTCGGGCCATTGCCAGCATAGGAACGACATGACCCAACGAGTACCCACCTGGGACGAAGACCGGCCCATCTACCGCCAACTGATGGAGCAACTGATCGCCGGCATCATCGACCAGACCTATCCGGAGGGCGAACTGCTGCCATCCGTGCGGCAACTGGCTGAGCAGTTTCTGGTCAATCCTCTGACGGTTGCGAGGGCTTACCGGGAGTTGGGCGACCTGACGGAAACGCGCCGCGGCATCGGGCTGGCGGTCCGCACGGATGTCCGCGAAGCCGTGATCGAACGGGAACGGAAACGATTTCTCCGCGAGGAGTGGCCCGCGCTCCGGGGCCGTATCGACCGATTGGAGATTGACCTGGAAGAACTGCTCAAGCAATAGCCGGGTATCGCTGACGATTCAAGGTTCTGACAGAACGGCGATCCGAATGGTCGGCGTAGGCGCTTACGCCTCCCGGCTCAAGTGCGCCAGCGTGTGCGCATGCTGTTCCCAGTTTTGCCCATCGAACTTTTCGATGACGACTTCGCGAGGAGGCGGTTTCAGACAACCGACATTCACAGAATAGCCATCCGGATTGGAACGCGGGATATAGAAAGCCTTTATCCCGCAGGTCTTGCAGAACAGATGTTTGGCGACGCCCGTGTTGAACTTATAGGTGGTGAGATTCGCCTCGCCCCGAAGCAGCCTGAATCGAGACTTCGAAACGATCAGATGCAAGTTTCCCGACATGGCGCAAATGGAGCAGTTGCACTCCGCGCACTCAATACGTTCCGGTGCCTCAACCTCGAAGACAACGGCTCCGCAGTGGCACTGGCCCGTGTAGGTCACTGTTTTCCCCTTGTTGGATTTCGAGGCGGCTATTGCATTCCATGTCATGAGCTTATTGATGGCAAGAACTCGCACGCAGGATGCCGCTTTGCGACACCGGCAGCTATAGCGCCAAGCCTTGAGCCAACTGTTCACGGCCGAACTGTTCCTTGCGTACGCGGCAGTCGAAGTAAAGCAGCACCGTCGCGATGTAGGACGGAACAACGGTGATGCCGAGGACCAGAATGTTAATCAGGCCACCTAGTACAGTCGGCCCCTCATCAAGACTTTCCAGACCGTCCAGGGAAATTTGCCCAAACGCGACGATTAGAGCTCCGATCATGCTGGGGATAAGTGTGACGATAACGACTCCCAGATTCCTCCAGAAGAACCCCCTCACGAGGTGGAAGCTGCGTTTCAACGCTTCGATGCCGCTGACGCGTTCCAGCACGGTCGCGTTCAAGGCAAACATAAGATAGGTCATCGTTGAAATCACGTACGTTAGTGCAAAGACGATGATCAACAGGGACACCATTGGCGGTAGCGGGGATTCCGTTTCCGGGCCGGACAGCGGTGGCCAGGAAAACACTATCGCAATCCCAATAATCAAAGTCATCAGAACAGATGTCCAAATCACTGTCCCGGCCATCTGAGTCAAGCGTCGGTAGGTCGCAATGATGGCAGGTCGATTGCCCAGGCAAATTTCCGATACTGCCAAAGCCATCGCTGCGACCACGATGAATGACACGAAAAAGCTGACGGCCGACGCGACGCCATAGATGGGGCCATCGCTCGGGAGCACAGTGCTCGCCCAAAATTCAGCCGGAAGAGACGGTAGCAGATAGATTCCGAAGAGCACCGGGAAATTTCGGAAATAGAGGCCAAAGGCGCTTCGGACCAAGTTACCGAATTCAGTTGCTTGCACGTGGTTCACTGATCAAGACTCCTCGTATCGGCATCGAATTCCGTGTTTCCGTGATCACTCACTTTCCTTCACCTCCGCCAACCGCTCCGCATGATCCAGCTCGTAAGGCGGCGCTTCTCCGCCCGGGCCCATGAGGTAGTGATCCATCCAGCGTGTCATTCGCATTGCGTAGTCGAGTTGTGCGGCGGTGCGGCTGTTGCCGTGTCCCTCGCCGGGATAGATCACCAGGCGTACGGGGGTGTCGCCGCGTAGTTTGAGCGTCTGGTAGAGCTGCAGCGACTGGCTCGGGTTGACCCGCGTGTCGCTGTCGCCGCCGAGGATCAGCAGCGGTGTGCGCGAATTGCCGGCGTGGAAGATCGGGCTGCGCTCCAAGGTGAGCTGCCAGTCGTCCCAGGGCCAGAACCGCGTATGCACTTCGTATAGTTCCCGCGGAATGTCGCCGGAGACGAACTTGGATACCAGGTTGGAGATGCCCACGAAGGCCACGCCCGCGGCGAAGTGTTCGGTCAGTGCCGTCGACCCCCACATGGTGGCGTAGCCGCCGTACGAACCGCCGGTAATGCCGACACGGTCCGGGTCCACGAGACCGATGTCGACCAAATGTGCCTTGGCGTCGACGATATCGTCGAACTCTTTGCCCGCCGGATCGTAATGGTCGAGCTTCGAGAACTCGACGCCGCGGCCGGTGCTCGCCCGGTAGTTGGGATAGAAGAGGGCATAACCCCTGGCCGCTAGCGTCTGTGCCGGCGCGGTATACCCTGACATCCAGCCGTGGCTGTAGTGAGCCTCGGGACCGCCGTGAATCACCAGGATCAGCGGGTGGCGCTCGCCGGGCTCGCTCTCCAGAGGGTGAACCAGCACGCCCTCGATCTCCAGTCCGTCCCGGGCGGTGTAGGTGACGGCTTCCTGTGCCGCCAGAGGCCGGTCCTGCAGGCCGGGATTGGAGTGGGTCAGGCGCCGGTAACCGTCCGTTTCGTTCCGGACGTAGACTTCGCCCGGATGCTCGGGTGTGTCGGCGATCATCGCGAGCGTCTCCGAGCCGGGTACCGCGTCGAATGAACGCGCAATCGGGTCCCCCTCGGGTTGTGTGTTCAGTACCGAGGTCCCGTCAGCCGCCAGTACGCCGACTTCGTTCCAGAGTCCGCGCGAACCCAGGTACCAGAGCGTCTCGGCGTCGCGCCATGCAAGTTCATCCACATGACCGGGATAGCTTGGTGTCAGTGCGCTGACGCCTTCACCATCGGCCTCCGCCACGAAAATCTGGCCCGCCGCCGGGTCGCTCATGTCCACGGCTCCAACGAACGCGAACCTGCTTCCGTCCGGCGACCAGGCCGCATCCCCGAGCTTGCCCTCTGTCTCGAACTGATTCAGTACTTCGCCCGACTGTGCGTCCACGACATGAAATCGTCGGCTCATCATGCTGTCGTCCACGCTCGGTGTGGGCGCCAGCGCCACCAGGTAGCGCTCGCCGTCGGGCGCCCAGCGGAAGCTGCTGGCCGATCCCGGCAAATCGGCGGCTACCGCTTCGGGCTCCTCCGCGTCCAGATCGACGATCCAGACCCGCGTATTCCGAGCGGATTCACCATACACGATGGCTCTGAAGCCCAGACCCGACAGCTCGCCGCGCTCCGACGGATAACCCTCCGTCGCGAGAAAGGCGATGTGCCGGCCGTCGGGCGACGGCGAAAAGCTCTGGATGTTCGCTTCGTGGGAGTAGAGGCGCTGCGACTCGCCGCCGGCGACGGGGATGCCGTAGAGCGCTCGGAACTCATCGTCGTCGTTGCGCTCCGCCAGGTAGTAGACGGTGTCGCCGTCCACGGACCAGGCGATCTGCCCGATATTCACCTCGCCCGTGATGAAGCCCCGCGAGTTGCCCTCCAGGTCCGTGATGTGCAGCTCCCGGTAGGCGCTGCCGTTCTCGTCGACGTAGGGTATCCGGGGCACACTGAGGACATAGGCGATGCGATCGCCGTTCGGCGACAGCACGGCCGACGCGACCCGCTTGAGCGTAACGATATCCTCGAGCGTCAGTGGCTCGCCTTGACCGGCTGCGGTGCCTGTATGCCCGAGTAGAATCAGAGCCAGGAAGATCAAGGTTCTGCTGCGCATTGTGTTTCCCCGCTGAGCGAATCGGCCTCAATTCTACCTTCAGGCGCGGTGGCGAACGCACCGCAGTGGCCATGGAACCGGGATGATGCGCATAATGACAAAGACCCTGTTCCTCAGAGGATCCCCATGCACTTCAGAAGCTTGCTGTTCGTTCCGGGCAACAAGAAGTCGATGCTCCGAAAAGCAATGAACTTCCGGCCCGACGCCCTCGTCCCGGACATGGAGGACTCTGTCCCCGACGCCGAGAAGGCGAATGCGCGGAATACGATCGCAGGCTTCCTGCCCGAACTGGCGGCGCCTGGTATCCCGGTGATCCCGCGGGTCAATGCCCTGGACACCGGTTGGACTGGCGATGATCTGGCCGCCGTGGTCGGCCCGCATATCCACGGAATCTCCGTCGGCAAGGTCCATGTTCCCGGTGACATCCACCAGCTCTCGGAGCTGTTGGACGATCTGGAAAATCAGGCAGGGCTTGAAACGGGCCGAATCAAGTTGTTTCTTTGGCTGGAGTCGGCAAAGGCCATGGTGCACTGCTATCAGATCTGCAGCGCCAGCCCACGGATCCAGGGCGTCGCCTTCGGCGGCGAGGATTTCACCCACGACATGGGGATCGAGCGGCTCGAGGACGAGTCCGAAGTCGCCGTGGCGCGCAACCTTCTGTGCATCGCCGCCCGGGCGGCAGAAGTGCAGGCGCTGGACACGCCCTATTTCCGGTTCAGGGACGAGGCGGGCCTGCGGCACAACTGCGCGAAAGCCAAGCAGTTCGGCTTCAAGGGCAAGTTTGCGATTCACCCTGCTCAGATCGAAGCCATCAACCAGTCCTTCTCACCTTCCGACGCAGAGATCGAGTACGCCCGGCGCGTGGTCGCCGCGTTCGAGGAAGCCGAACGGGTCGGCCGCGGCTCCACGTCGCTGGACGGCAAGGTCATCGACGTTCCAGTGGTCAAGCGGGCGCGGGCGTTGCTGGATAAGGTATATTGACAGCGGTTCCGCGAATGCGGGTTGAATCTGCGGGATGATGCCGCAGTCCCCTCAAAGGGCGATGGCAAGCTGTTGAGGGTGCTTGTAAGGGCCCCACTCTCGAGTGGGGCCTTGTCTGTCTGACAAGCGTCCGTCGAATCGCCTACTTCACGGTGTACGAGTACGCCACCTCCCCCTGCACCCGCCCGTCCACCTCGTCTTCGGGTAGCCACGAGCGGATGTAGTCCACGTTCACGCCAGCGGGGGTGACGGTGACATTCAGGTAGCCGGAGTTGTCGAGGATCGTCCCCGACAGATAGGAGTTCTTGTTGCGGCCGAGGTATCGGTTGTCCGCCGGATTCGGGGCGGTCTGGTAGACGACCCCGCCCAGTTCCTGGTGCGCGAACAGGTGATCGTGGCCCTGGAAGAAGATGGTCACGCCGTGCCTGACCATGAGCTGGTGCACGGGCAGCTCCCAGTCGGGCCGCATCTCGTCGAAGTCCCAGGTGCCGTCCTCGCCGTGGCCGCCCCATTCGTACATCGGCGCCCGTTCGATACCCCCTCGTCCGGTGCCCAGGACATGGTGGGCGAAGACGAACTTGTACTTCGCGTCGCTTTCCTCCAGCGTCCGCCGGAACCAGTGGTACTGTTGATCTCCCATGGTCGCCTGCCAGCGGTCGTCCGCGGGCAGCGCCAACTCGAGCCACGCCTCCTCGATCTCGCTCCAGGGCGGTGACGCCAGCGTGCCCATGGCCATGCCGCCGCGGCCGACGGGGTTGATGGCGACCGGCGAATGCCAGTAGGGGGAGAGGACGACGAACAGCGCATCGCCCCAGGTAAAGGCGAAGTAGTCGCGCAGCAGGCCGATACCCTCCATGGGCTCCGAATTCCCGGTGTAGAAGTCGTCGGGGGCCGGCACCGGCAGCCATCGGACCCGTGCGTTCCCGGTCTGGATGGCCACGTCGTGCAGCGCGGTTCCCAACAGGTTCCGCCGCGCCTCCTCGTGATTGCCGATGATGGGGAACACCGCGGTGGAATGCGACATGATGCCGAGAAACCTGCGCTGATCCAGGTAGACTTCATCGACCGTGCGCCGCGTGAGGATTTCTCTGTCACCCTGGTAGTAGTCCGCGATGGAGCGCGACACGTTGAAGTCGTCGCCGAGCATGAAGTACAGGTCCGGCCGGTCGCCTGCGACCAGTTCCATGGTGCGCGCGTAAAGGTCCGGGTGGTACATCGTTGCGGTGCGCTCGGGGTGGGAATCGCCCTGGACTCCGAAGGTGAACGTGCTGCCGGGCGGCCGCTGGGTGTGGAACGAGTGCTCGTCTCCGGCCCGCAACCCGGCGTCGTCCGCACCGCGGTAGTTCACGCGGTAGAAGTAGCGGGTATTCGGTTGCAGGGCTGCGATGGTTATCTCGGCCGCATTGTCCGGGGATGCCTCCACCGGGCTCGTCCGGCCTACGTAGTCTTGCGACCGCTCGCCATACTCGACGAAAACCTCGGTGCCCGCTTCGGCCAGCGCGTGTACCGTGATGGAATCGGCGGTCGGCCGTCCGAGAATGATGTTTTCCGCGTCGGTTTCCTGAGCGTCAATCCGGAATATTGCCGCCAGGGTCCCCAGCATGAGCGCGACGCCTCCGACAAGTGCGCCTGTTTTGCTATTCATTGTCTTCTCGTTTACATTGTTACGGTGGCGATACCGCGGACGGATCCAATCATACGCCACCGGGCTTCGGCGCCGGGCCGATCCGTCGCCCTCGTTGTTGTGCCGGGCGCCCGGCGATTCAGGCCGTATGGATCTGCAGCGGCCGGTTGGACTGCCCCCGCCCCGAGGTGTGGTTGACGATCATGTCGGGCACGATGGGGATTCGGTTGAAGATGTGCCCGCCGAGTGCGTCGGATATGGCGCAGACGATGGCCGCGGCTGCCGCGCCCATGGGCGGCTCGCCGATGCCGCGCGTGCCCACGGGATTCTGCGGCTCCGGGAGATCGACGGCGTCCCACTCCATGGTCGACGGCACGTCGAGATAGGTGGCCACCTTGCACTGCTCGAAACCGATGTTTCCCGGCAGGCCGTTCTGCGGATCGTAGATCTGCCGCTCGTACAGCGCCATGCCGATGCCCCAGGCGGTTGCGCCTTTCATCTGCTGCGACAATCCCTGGGGGTGGAGCACGGTGCCGCAGTCGGCCACCGCCACATAGTCGAGGATCTCCACCTCACCGGTTTCCACGTCGACTTCCACCGCTGCGAACCCGCAGGCCAGCGCCGGCACGTCGCCCTCCATGGGCAGGTTGTCCTTTGCCACCCCCACCAGGCCGGCGCCTGCAATCCCGGCCACCGCCAGTTTGGTGACTTCGTGGAGTTCCTCCGGAACCTCTTCGCCGGAGTACTTCCCACCCAGTTCGATCGCCCGCCGGGCGGCCTCCGGGTAGGTCATGGCGCGCTCCGGGTCTTCCGTCGCAAATACCCTGTGATCGCCGATGTCGTAGTCGTCCGGGGAGCCGCCCAGATCCATGGCGGCGATTTCCTTGAGCTTGGCCACCGCATCCCAGGCCGCCACCACGTTGGTGCGCACCATGGTCCAGCAGGTGTTGCTGCCGGTCTGGGTGGACGCGATGGGCAGATGGCGCATGTTGGCGCCCTGGTGGACGATGCAGTTCTCCCAGTCGCACTTCAGCAGTTCCGCGGCCGCGCGGGTTGTGCTGGCGTAGGAGTACGTGCCGAGGTTGCCGACGCCGCTGTGCAGATGAAGCTTGCCGTCAGGGGTGAGCACCACCAGGCCGTCGTAGCCGCGGCGGCCGACATCGTGGTAGGCCTGCCCGATGCCGACGCCGTAGACCTTCGAGCCGTTGCGCGTGCCGCTGAGCTGGCGTTTGCCCTGCCAGTCGAACATCTCCGCGCCCCGGTCCAGCGCCTCCGGCATGTACGCGCTGGTGACCGGGATCTGGTTGCCGCCGATGCGGGCCTCGTGGGTAGGCGCATTGATCCGGCGCAATTCGAGCGGGTCGAGGCCCAGCTCGTGGGCGGCCCGATCCATGAACGGCTCCAGCGCGGCGGCGATCTGGTTCTGGCCCGGTCCGCGTTGCGGCCCCCGTGGCGTGGTGTTGGTCAGCACCGGGATGCCGCGAAAACGCATGGCCGGCGGCTGGTAGATGATGGAAACGGCCTGGGCCGCGTCCACGGCGTCCATGAAGCCGCCGTTGCCGCCGCCGTCCTGGACCACCGAAAAGTCGATGGCAGTCACCCGCCCGTCAGCCCTGAAGCCGATGCGCGTCCGGCCCTGGAACGTGCCGCGGGCCGAGCCGATATAGAACTCCTCGGCCCGGCTGATGCGCAGCATTACCGGCCGGTCGATCTTCCTCGACAGCCGCGCGGCGATGCCTGCGGTCTGCGCCGCCGTGCCCTTGGAGCCGAAACCGCCGCCGCAGTACTCGTTGACGTAGACGAGGTTCTCAAGCTCCACGCCGCACTGCCGCGCCAAGCTCGTCAGCGTGGCGGTGAGGCTCTGGCAGCCGGCGTGGACGTAACATTTGCCGTTCTCCCACCAGGCCATGGCCGTACGCGGCTCCATTGAGTGGTGCGAGTTGCCCTGGGTCACGAAGGTTTCGTCGTAGACCAGGGCAGCCTCCGCGAAGGCGGCCTCGATGTCGCCGTAGGACCAGCCCACCGCGGACTCGCCGAAGGGTAGCTGGCCGTCCTCCGCGGCGGCGAAGTCCCGCGCCGTCCACTTGATCCGGTGCGGGTCCAACCCGCTGCGGCCGCCGCCGATGTTGTTGCCGTTGGCGCGGGCGTCCGGCCCGCCCGGATAGAGGCTTTCCAGGGGATCGACCGTGAATTCCAGCGGCTCGATGTCCAGCATGATGCTGTCGATGGCGTCCTGCGCAGTGGTTTCGTCCGTGGCGGCCAGCGCCAGGATCAGGTCGCCGACGAACTTCGGTTCGTTGGTCAGGAGCGTGCCGGCGCCCTCGTCGTCGGCGGTCAACACGCCGATCACGCCATTCATCGCGAGCGCCCGGGACGTGTCGATTCGGGTAACCCGGCCATGGGGCATGGGGCTGGTGAGCAGCCGCGCAAAGACCATCCCTTCCGCCCGAATGTCCTCCGCGTATTTCGCGCTGCCGGTTACCTTCGCCCGTACGTCGGGCGGCGTGAAATCCCTTCCGATGAGGTTGTAGGCCATGGTGGTTCCTTTTCTGCAGCAGAAAATACTACAGGCGGAGTTTCCGTGTCGCGAGTTACGGGGTGTTTATTCTGCTGGCTCCGGGCGCTGGCGGAATGCGCGGCGCCAGTTCCGGGCTCACGCTGGCACGAGGCCTGAATGTGCCGCCACACGAGTTTTCGGTACTTTGTCAAGATTCGCCATCGGAGCGAGAATGGCCATTGACATGAAATTCCGGCACATTGCAATAATACCGCCCCCTTCTCTAACCCTGGCGTAAAGGAAAATCCGATCATGGCTTCAAGACAACGCATCGCCGGACCCGACATCCCGGAGCATGTCAACCCGTTTCCCGCAGCCGTAAAGATCGGCAACATGGTCTTCTCGGCGGCCACTGGCGGTGACGACCCCGAGACCCACGAGTTGCCCGAGGACGAGGAAAGCCAGATCGCGAACGCGTTCCGGACCGTGCGCAACATCATGCGCAGGGCGGGCGGATCCCCGGCCGATATCGCCAAGGTCACGGTCTACGTCAACGACCGCAGCATTCGGCCCAAGGTGAATCCCCATTGGATCGAGATGTTTCCCGACGAGGACGACCGCCCCGTTCGCCACATGGTTCCGGCGGACATGCCGCCGGGCAAGCACATCCAGTTGGAATTCATCGCCGTACTTTCCTGAGGAGCTCATATGAAATTCGAGATTGGCCTTGAGGCCCTGCGGCAACTCTTCTTCGATGCGCGCAGCTACAACGGCTGGCTTGACGGTGAGGTCACCGAGGATCAACTCCGCCGTCTTTACGACATCCTGAAAATGGGTCCCACCAGCTTCAATTGCTGCCCGGCGCGATTCGTGTTCCTGCGCACGCCGGAAGCGAAGAAGCGCATCGAACCGCACCTGCGGCCAGCCAACGTCAGCAAGACGATGACCGCCCCCGCCGTGGCGATCATTGCCTACGACTCATTGTTTTACGACCGGATGCCGGAACTCTCGCCCCACCGGCCGGAAATCCGCGATTTCTTCGCCGGCAACGAGGAACTCGCCCGGGTCACGGCGTTCCGCAACGGGACGCTGCAAGGCGCCTATCTGCTGCTCGCCGCCCGCGCCGTGGGACTGGATTGCGGCCCCATGTCCGGCTTCGACAACGCGGGCGTGGACGCGGAGTTCTTCCCGGACGGCCAGTACAAGTCCAACTTCATCAGCGGCCTGGGCAGGGGCGATCCGGACAGTCTTTTCGGACGGCTGCCCAGACTGGAATTCGATGAGGCCTGTTCAATCCTGTAGCGGGCAGATATACGTTTTTCAACAAGTCAGGTGCAACTGCACATGCGTGCCGGGGCGCCTGGGTTCATTCCAGCTCTACTATTTGTCCGATCAAGCGAGATTTGGCTATCGCGCCCATCGACGGGAGAAGGTCATTATGGATGTTGGCTTGTGCGGAACAGAGGAAAGATGCGTAGCGACCAACGTACCGTTGATTCGGAAATTCGATCTGACTATGCTGTGATTCACAGAAGCTGTGAAACTGTGACAATGAAGAACATCACCGTAGCAATCGATGACGAGACCTATCGGCTCGCACGAATTCGCGCGGCGGAACTGGAAACTTCCCTTTCGGCGCTCGTGCGAGAGCATCTCCGGACGCTGATCGGAAAACCTGCCGTGCTTGAGGACGAGAAAGACCGCCGCCGCCGTCTGATGACCGAAGTGTTTGAAGACATCAAGGCGACGCGGCCCGGATTCAAGGCATCCGACAGGTTGTCTCGGGATGAATTGTACGAACGCCGTGAGATTCGTTGACACCAATGTACTGATCTATGCGATAAGCCCTGGTATGGAGGACAGGGCCAAGCGCCGCATAGCGCAGAAGCTATTGCAGAACCGCGAACTCGCCCTGTCGGTTCAGGTCATGCAGGAGTTCTATCATCAGGTAACGCGCGCGTCGCTGCCGGAGCCGCTCACAAGCACACAGGCACTCGGATTTCTGCGTTCCCTGAACAGCCTTCCCGTAGTGTCGATGACCGTCGACCTGTTCCAGGACGCGGTGTCCATATGCGAAAGGTTCAGACTTTCCTACTGGGACAGCGCCATCCTTGCTGCGGCACGAAAAGCGGGATGCGACGCAGTGTATTCCGAGGATTTCAGCTCGGACCAGGATTATGGCGGACTGCGCGTGATCAACCCGTTCCAGGTGCCGGAGTCCACGCGATGAAGAAAAGAACTGCAGTCTGGGCGGCTAACCCGAAGACCAGTGTTTTCCCTGCAAGGGCTCCGGTTGGCAAGCTGATCCGGTAGCATGACCAACATGCAATTCTTCGCACGGAGATGAACAGTAGCTTGCCGTCGCCGCCGCCCGCTGCGGGCGCCGGCGGCAATCGACAGTTGATCGCGCGAGCGTTCCGGTTCGCGGGCGACCGCGCACCGTAGCGCCCGACCTACAAGACCTCCAGCACCGGCTCCGCAAGTGCCGCCGCCTGTTCCTTGAGCGCCAGCACGTGCTCCTCCCAGTATTTCGTCTCCGCGAACCAGGGAAACGCCTTCGGGAAGGCTGGGTCGGCCCATCGGCGGGCAATCCAGGCGGTGTAGTTGATCATGCGCAGCGTGCGCAGGGCTTCGACGAGGTGCAGTTCCCGGTAGTCGAAGTCGTGGAACTGGCGGTAGCCGCGCAGTAACCGCTGAAGCTGCAGGGAGCGCTCCCCGCGTTCGCCCGACAGGAACAGCCACAGGTCCTGCACGACCGGTCCGGTGACACAGTCGTCCAGGTCCACGAAGTGCGGGCCGTCGTCGGTCCAGAGCACGTTGCCGAAATGGCAGTCGCCGTGAATCCGCAGCCGCCGGAAAGGCCCGGCCCGGTCGAATGCTTCGGCTACGGCCACGAGCAGTTGATCGACGATCACCCGATAGACCTGCACCAGGTGCGGCGGCATCCAGTCGCACAGCAGGACGAAGTGCGAGGCTTCGCGCCCCATGCGCTCGATGGAAATTTCCTGGCGGTGGTCAAAGCGGCCCACCGCGCCGATCGCGTGTATCCGGCCGATGAAGCGGCCAAGCATCTCCCACTCTTCGTCACGCCCGAGTTCGGGCCAGCGGCCGCCCTGGCGGGGATAGACGGCAAAGCGATAGCCGGCGTGGCGGTGCAATGTCTCTCCGTCCACCTCGATGGGCGGCACGATGGGCAGCTCGCTCTCGACCAACTCCAGGGCGAAACGGTGCTCCTCCCGGATGCCCTCGTCGCTCCACCTTCCCGGCCGGTAGAACTTCGCCACCACGAATCCGCCGTCCTCCTGGCCGAGCTGGTAGACGCGGTTCTCGTAACTGTTGAGCGCGAGGATGCGGCCGTCGCACGCAAACCCGACGCCCTCGAGCGAGTCGAGAATCCTGTCGGGGGTCAGGTCGGCGTAGGGCTGTTGGGCTTCGGGGATGTCCGCCACCGTTTCTCCAAGGGTCTCGGCGCCGCAATTATCCCCGAAACGGAGGGAGAATTCGGGCGGTTGGCGCTGTGCCGTTTGGAGAGATGAAGCTCAAGTCGCCATTTGTTCCGAAACGGACAGCAATCTCGGGCCGTGCTTGACCGCTTTCCTGCCGGGACCGGAGTACGCTGTTCAGCGAGATCGTCCGCGAGGCGATTTCTCGCCGCGCCTGCCGGGATCAAAGAATGCTGCGTCCCAGTGCGCTCTGAATCAGCGTGACGGCGCGTTCGGCGGAGATGTTGGCGTGATCCAGGAACGGGTTGAGTTCCACGACTTCCATGGACGTCATCCGACCGTCCGCCGCGCACTCTTCCAGCAGCAGGTGCGCCTCCCGGAAACTGACCCCGCCCGGCACAACGGTTCCGGTGCCGGGTATGACGTCGGGGTCGCAGCCGTCCAGGTCGAAGCTGACGTGAAATCCCGCGGTGCCGTTGTTGACGATCTCCAGCGCTTCCCCTGCGACCCGGCTCATCCCGAGCTGATCGATTTCCCGCATGGTGAACGCCGTGACGCCGGATGCATGAATGAACTCGCGCTCGTCCCCGTCGATGTCCCGAATCCCGATCAGGACAACGTGCTGCGCATCGACCGCGGGATGCACGCCGAGAATGGCGGAGAGTTGCGGATCGCCATAGCCCAGCAAGTGCGCCAGCGGCATGCCGTGCACGTTTCCCGAAGGCGAGGACTCGGGAAGATTCATGTCGCCGTGAGCGTCGAACCAGATGACGCCGAGCTTGCCGTCCGAGCGGCCCAGGTGCGCGGAAACGGCGGACACCGTGCCCATGGCGATGGAGTGGTCGCCGCCGATCACCAGCGGCCACTCGCCCGCGTCGAGCGCCTCGCGGGTGTGCCCGGCGAGTTGCGTGCACGCCGCCAGGATCTGGTCCTTGTAGCGCGCATTGGAGTCGCCCGGCGGCACCGTTTCCATGGAAGGGATCGAAACGTCCGTTTCTCTCGCGTTCGAATACCCCAGCGAGAGGATCGCCTTCTTGAGCCCCGCCACGCGAAACGCCGACGGGCCCGCGTCGGTTCCCCGGCGCGAGGCGCCCAGGTCGAGCGGCACGTTGATGATGTGAATGGGTTTGCGGGACTGAATCATGGTCTGCCTTACTCGCTGAATCGGCTTCGAATGAGGCTTCGAGCCATTCATTCGACCAAACTTTCGACCGCTTGTTCGGCCGATGCGCCGTCCGGCGGATTGCTTGTGGCCTTGGTCGCTGCCCCGGTGCGGTTCAGCACCATCCCGAACAAATCTCTTGGGTCCTCGAGATTCGGGACCAGCCCGATGTCTTCGCCCTCCCCGAACTCGATGGCCAGTTCGCGCACGTACCGGAGCGCGGAGTAGTCCTCCAGCGCAAAACCCACCGAGTCGAAGACGGTGACCTGCCCGTCATTTTCGCGCCCCGCTTCCCTGCCCGCGATCGCCTTCCACAGTTCATGGACAGCGTGGTCGGCTGGAAGTTGCTGGATGTCGCCCTCGATCCGGGATTGCGGCTCGAACTCAACAAAGATCCTGGCGTTGCGGAGCACATCCGCGTGGAGTTCGGTCTTGCCCGGGCAATCCCCGCCCACCGCATTGATATGCATGCCGGGCTCGACCATGTCGGGCGTCAGAACCGTCGCCAGCGCCTTGTCCGCGGTGCAGGTCGTCACGATGTCCACGCCCCCGACCGCATCCGCGGACGACCCGGCGGGCGTCACCGTCAGTCCGGGGGTGTCCGACAGATTGCGCGCCAGCTTGTCCATGGCGCTTTCGTCGATATCGAAGATCCTCAGTTCGTCAATGCCGAGCAGCCCGTGAAACGCGATCGCCTGAAACTCGCTCTGCGCACCGCACCCGATCATGCCCATGACTCGCGAATCCGGCCTGGCAAGCACCTCGGCAGCCACGGCCGAAGCCGCCGCCGTCCGAAAAGCCGTCGTCAGCGTCATTTCGGAGAGCAGCATCGGGAAACCCGTTTCGACGTCCGCCAGGACACCGAAAGCCATGACCGTCGGCAAGCCCTTGCCTGCGTTAGCGGGATGCCCATTAACGTACTTGAACGCGTACCGCTCTCCGTCCGAGATTGGCATCAACTCGATCACGCCGATCCCGCTGTGACTGGCCAGCCGGGCGCTCTTCTCGAACGATTCCCAACGTCGGAAGTCCTCGCGCATGGCCGCCGCGATGCCGGACAGGAATTGGCCCGCTCCAACACGGTCCACAATCCGGCACAGGGCGGAAACGTCAACGAACCGGGTCATGCTGCACCTTCGGACTCTCGCTGAGCTCCGGGAAGAAGCCGCGTGGTGTCAGAACACGGCGCTTCGCCGGGAGAACCCCGAGAGCTGGCTCCAGGGGCGGCTCGATCCAGCCGCGAGGGCGGCGGGGGCGCGGTTCGCGGCGTTCATTCGGGGTTCTCCGGGGCGGGGTTCTCCGTCTCGGGGTTGTCGGGCGCGACGCGCAGCAGCCAATCGCCGCCTTCCCCGCCGGTGGGCACGACGCAGGCCATCAGCCCCGCCGCGCGCTCGGCGGACAGCGTTTTTTCGCCGGCGGGTTCGGCGCCGGGTTCGCCGCCGGGTTCGGGGTGGCTTGCGCGCCTGGGGAACACGCCGCCCGCGCCGCGGCAGGAGGCGTAGGCGGGGGCGTCCCTCCAGTTTTCGTCCGCGTCCCACAGGCACAGGTCGAAATCCTTCCCGCCGTCGAGCCGGTAGGCCAGGTGCGTGCTCCCGCCGAGGGCGTCCAGTTCCCCGGCGCCGGGAACGAAGCAGTACGGCGAATCGATGGCGCGCGCGCGCCGCCCGACGACCGGCGTGGCGCTCGCCCCGGTGTCGGGCGGGTCGGTGGCGCCGCCGCCGGGCTCCCCGCCTCCGCCGCCGGCGCCGCCGTCAGGGGGTTCGCCTCCGCCAGGCTCCCCGCCGCCGGTGCCGTCGTCAGGGGGCTCCCCGCCGCCGGTGCCGTCGTCAGGGGGCTCCCCGCCGCCGGTGCCGTCGTCACGAGATTCCCCGCCTCCGCCGGTGGTGTCCGCGATGGTCACCGTCACCGAGGAGGGCGTGCCCGCCGCCACCGGCGGGGGCAGCGAACCCAGCGCCACCGTGAAGGTCTCGTCGTCGGCATCCCCGTCCCGCGCCGTGGCGACGGTGCCCGTGCCGGAGGTGGACCCGACCGGGATCGCGATGGACGCGAGCGCGCCGATGTCGCCGGGCTCCGCCGTGCCCCGGGTCAGCGTCACCGGGATCGAAACGTCCTCCGCCAGCGCCTCGGAGAGCGTCGCGGTCACCGTCACCGGCGAGCCCTCGGCCACCACGTTGGGCGATGCCGACAGCCGGACCGTGGGGGAGGTGTCGGTGATCGTCACCTGCACCACGGCCAACGTGCCCGCAGTCAGACCCGGGGGCACGCTGTACCCATCCACCGCCACCGTGAACATCTCGTCGTCCCCGTCCTCGTCGACGCTCGTCGCAATCGTGCCCGATGCCGACGTGCTGCCGGCCGGCACCATGATCGACGCGAGCGTCCCGTGGTCCCCGTCCTCCGACATGCCTCGGGTCACGGTCCGCGGGTCCTCCGCCACCAGCGCATCCGACAGCGTCGCCGTCACGCCTCGGATCACGCGCAGCCGGATCGTCACATCCTTCGCCAGCGCCGCCGGCAGCGTCGCCGTCACCGTGACCGGCGATCCTTCGGCCACCGGGTTCGGGGCGGCCGACAGCCGGATCCAGGGGCTGGTGGAGGTGTCGACGATGGTCATCGCTGTCAACGAGGACCGGGCGCCCGCCGCCACGTCGTAGGGCGGGGGGGAGTAGTGATACCTGGGGCGATTGCGCAGCACGAACGTCGAGGTCTCGTCCCCCTCCGTGAGCCTGTCCGCCACGGCGGCCAGGGTGAAGGTGGCGCTGGAGACGTTGGCCGGCAACTCCAGCCAAAACTGGTCGGCGCCCACACGGGTCATCCCGCCCACGGTGTAGTCCGAGTCGTGAAGATGCCTGACGTAGGCTGCCTCACCCCAGGCGACCACGACGGCGTCTGGGGAGGCCAGCGGCGGGGAGATGTTCACCGTCAGCGTGACGCTGGCACCCTCGTCGACCCTGTAGGCTTGGGAGGCGAAGCTCAACCGCGAGCGCTGGGCGTCGTCGTCCGCGATGGTCACCGTCGGGGAGGCGAACAGAGCCATGGCGCCCAGAAGCGCCAGGGCGACCGGAAGGAGCGCGGAACGGCGGGGCGGGGCGGTTACGGCGCGGTGCCCCCGGCTTGCGGGCCGGGCCACGGAGTCAGGCCCGGCCGAACGCTCGGCTTCGGCTCGGCAATTATAATCGAATTCCAAGCCGGAATTGTCACTGCGTGCATGCTCGATTCCCACGCCTCGCCTTGTCCCTTTCCGCTTATTGTGGATGCCTGTATGTTCACCGCCCGGCGCGGCCTTGTCAACCGCCCGCCAGGCCGCCCCTTCCGGGGCATGGGCGACCGTCAAATTACGCCACAGCGCAAGTGGCTCGCCAGGGGATTCCCTTCCAGCCGGGAGCGCCGCCGGATATACTCGCCCGGTTTCGTCACCGGAGGAAAGCCGATGCGCGTACATCGCTGTTTCGTCACTATCTGTCTCGCCGTCCTTGCGCTGACGGCCATCCGCGCCGCGGCCCAGGTCGAGGACCGTCCCATGCTCACCGGCGGCGCCGCCATGACCATGATTCACGGCTGCCTGGCCAGGGCGGAGGAGGAAGGGTGGACCCTGCACATCGCCGTCGTGGACAACCACGGCAACCTGAAGGCCTACCACCGGATGGACGACGCCCAGCTCCTGTCGCACGACATCGCGATGGCCAAGGCCCGCACCGCGGCCCTGAGCCCGCGGTCGACGCAGCAGTGGGGCGAGATGGCCTTCGGCAACGGCGTCTCCGCCGCGGCCTTCGTTCCCGGCCTGAACTACTTCGAGGGCGGGCTGCCGATCATGACCGCCGACGGCCAGCACATCGGCGGCATCGGGGTCAGCGGCGATACCGGCGCCAACGACGCCATCTGCGCCCGGGCGGGCATCGAAGCCGCCGGCCTGAATTAGGAGTCCGCGCCGCCGGACGACTTCCGGGCGTCAGTCCAGCGCTACGGTCAGCAGCGGCGGACGCGCTCTGTTGCTAGCGTTCCAGCAGCCGGACCGCGCCGGGCACGGCCGCCGACAGTACTGCCAGGATCAGTGCGATCCGGTTCTGTGCCAGCCAGGCCGGGTCATTCCAGCTCGTGGCCACCGTTACCAGGCCCTCCGAAAGCAGAGCGGGCAGGCCGGAAAGCAGGACGCTCAACTCGGAAAGCGGGCCGAGCGCCAGCATGCCGCCGACGACCACGGCCGAGCCGAGTACCACGCGCCGCAACCACACGCGTCGCCTGATGCGCCGCAGTACGTTGGCGCTGAAACCCTCGTCTTCCAGCGGCGGAGTGAGCGTCTCGAAGAGTTCCGAGAGCCGGCCTTCCTCTTCAGGGGTTACGGGTCTGCCGTGTCTATCCATGGGCAGGGCTCCCCAGGCCGAAGCGGTCGCGAATCCGCGCCGCGCCCCTGCGAATGTGGGACTTCACCGTGCCCAGCGGCATGTCGGTGAGTTCCATGATCTCCCGGTGACTCATGCCGTAAGCGTAGCAAAGAACCATGGCGATGCGCTCGCCCTCGGTCAACGCCGCCAGCATCCTGGGCAGGTCGGCCACCCTGGCGTCGCCGCCGGTGGCGACATGGCTCTCGGCAGCCAGTTGCTCCCGGCCCAGGGCATCCGCCAGCCTGGCCTCCCTGCCCTGCCGGCGGTGCGACTGGAGAAACATGTTGTAGGCGATCTTCATTATCCAGGCCTTGAATCGCTTGCCGTCACTGATGGTGTGCAGCCGTTCCCATGCTCGAATGAAGGTTTCCTGCGCCAGGTCGTCCGCCCGCGAGGGGTCGCCCGTCAGGTGGCGGAGCCAGTTGCGCACATCGGACTGGTACCGGCGGATCAGCTCGTCGTAGTCCGCGGGATTGCCGGTCGCGATGGCGCGGGCAACGAGTTCCTCGTCGCGGTACTCCGCTGGAGTGCGAGCCTCGTCGCGACTCCCCACCGTCGTGCGAACCCGGGCGTACTAGCCAGACTTGCCCGACTTGCCGAACTTCCACAGCCCCAGGTAGGCGACGCCTATCAGCAACGGCAGCGCACCGATGGCGAACAGCGGACGCATGGCGTCTTCCTCGCCGACCAGCGCCCCGAAGGCCGCAATCCCGAGCCCCACGCTGATCAGGACCACGCCCCGGCGCAGATCCGCCATCTTGAGATCCGCCGGCTTTCGCTTCGGCGCCTGCCCGAGCCGTTCGAGTATCTCGGGGGTGAGTTCCTGACCCTGTTCGATCGCCGTCCGCACGGTCTTCTGGACCGCCTCGCCGGTGCGGTGGCGCAAGTAGTAGTAAACGCACATCACCACCGCGATGGCGATGAACATGACGATTGGAATGAATATGGCAACAATTTCTTCTTCCATTGCTTTCTCCTGGAAACGAGTGCTTCAAGTCTGGCGTCAGCCGTGGCTCGACTGCTCGACTCAGACCGTCATGATCGCGAACGACTGTATGCACTGAGCATAGGCAATCCCGATCAGAACGACCACCACGAACTGGGCAGAGCTTTCATAGATCCTGCGGTACATCTTTTCTCTCCGGTGTAGCGATGCGGCGAAATGCCGCCATTGTGGAGTAGATGCCCGCAGCAACGGGTTTGGATGCAGCGAACGCCCTTCAGAAGTCCCGCGATACGGTCAGGCCGAAGCGCTGCGGTTCACCTAGCTGCGTGTAGCGGTGGCCGGCGTAGCCGTCGCGGGGGTCGTTGCCGAAGAAGAAGCCGCGCACGAAGTAGTTCTCGTCGGACAGGTTGCGGCCCCACAGGGTGAAGGAGAAGGCCTGCCAGTCCCAGGTGAGCGATGCATGGAAGAGGTCGTAGGCGCGGGACCTGGCGTCGTGGCTGCCGGAGAAGAAGAAGGCGTCGCGTCCTTCGAGCGAAAGGGAGAGCCCCAGGTTCTCGATCAGGCCGAAATTGGCTGCCAGGTAGTACTGATATCCGGGCGCATGGGCCTGTTCGCGTCCGCCGAGGTCTTCGCCGTTGCCGTTGACGTAGTTCTCGTACTCGCTGTTGAGCAGGCCGAGGCTGCCGGTGATCCGGACGCGCTCGCCCGGACTCCAATTGAGTTCCGCCTCCACGCCCTGGTTCACCCCTTCGGCCGCGTTGCCGATGAAGTCGATGAACTCGCTGCTGCCGTCGGCCCGGGGCAGGGTGGTCGAGCTGTCGATCTGCACATCGTCCCGGATCATGCGAAACAGTGCGAGGCGCATGCGCAGGCCGGTTTCCGCCACCTGGCCCTTGAGGCCGAGTTCGTAGTTGTTGAGAAATTCGGCGTCGTACTGGCGCAGGCTCTCGTCGAGCGAGCCGTCCAGATTGAAACCTCCGGCCTTGTAGCCCCGCGACAGGCTCGCATAGCCGGACCAGTTCTCCGAGAGGGCGTAGTCGTAGGCGATGCGGCCGCCGACCAGGTTTTCGTCCGGGTTGTAGGCCAGGCCGGCGGTGTCCGAGTAGTCGGATTCGTGGGCTTCCAGGCGCAGGCCGATGGTCAGGCGGGCGCGGTCGGAGAGGTCGTTCTCGATGCGTCCGTAGGCGGCCAGGCGCTGAATTTCGAAGCTGCTTCCGAAATCCGAGTCCGCGTAGGTATAGACCCGCAGCAGGTCCACCTGCTGGCGCAGCATGTAGAGCCCGGCCACCCAGGCGCCGCGGCCGTCGAACAGGCTGCCGGCTTCGGAGGAGGTCAGGCGCACCTCCGCGGTCAGCGTGTCGCGGTCGCGGTTGTACTGGTCCGTCGAGGAATAGCCCCAGGGGTGGAAACCGTCGTAGGTCCAGTCCTCGTCGTAGCCGTACGCGATGTCGGAGGTGGCGTTGGCGAGGCTGAGTTCCGTGTCGAAAAGGTCGCCTGCCAGCGCCAGGCGCAGGGAACCGAAGACGCTTTGCTGGTTGTCGGCGCCGGGCTGGTCGGAGCGGGTGCGCCGGTCGTTGTCGAGCGAAAAGGCGTCGTAGCCGTTGTTCAGGTCGACCAGGCCGAGATTCACGTCGAGGCTAGCGCTGTCCGAGAGGTCGATGCGCAGCTTGCCGCGCCAGGTGAGTTCGTCGAGGTTGTTCGTGTCGCGGGCGCCGAGATGGATGTTGTGGATGTAACCGTCGCCGGTGTACGTCGACAGCGAGGTGCGAAAGGCAACCGTGTCGGAGAGGGAGCCGCCGTAGGCTGCGCCGAGACTCCGTACGCCGTAATCGCCGGCTTCCAGGCGGAGGCGTCCCGAGGCCTCGTGTTCCGCAGCGTGGCTGCGTAGCGAAATGAGTCCCGCCAGTGCGTTGGCGCCGTAGAGGTCGCCCTGCGGCCCGCGAAAGACTTCGATCTGCTCGACATCGAAAAGCGTCGAAACGCCCCCGACCCCGCTGAAGTCCACGCCATCGATGAGCAGCCCCACCGAAGGATTCAGCGGCTCGGTGAACTGGCCGCGTTCCCCGACGCCCCGTATTTGAAAGAACCGCGCCCGCGATGCGCCGTTGGACAGATTAAGATTCGCCGCCGCAGCAACCATCTCCTCGAAGTGCGACGCGTTGCGCTGGCGGATGAGCGCTTCATCGAGCACCGTCACGCTGGTCGGCACATCCTCGATTTCGGATTCCCGCAGATCGCCATAGACGATGATTTCGTCGATTTCCTGCGCCGTTGCCGAGTTGACCAGAGAGATTATGGCGAAGAGAAGCAGTAAGACGCAGTTATTCAGCGCAAAACGATTACTTGGCGCAGGACAACGGCTCAGTCCAGAAAAAGACTGCGCACGACGATGCGCAACAAAGAAATGACGATGGATATATCGGTAGATGGACACAGGCCTGTTCCTCCGCCAGCATTATCTGGTTCAGGTTCCAAGGGTCTGCCGCCAACCGGCGGGCATCTCAGGCGTGGAGCCGCCCCTCAGGTCTCTTGCCGCACCCGCTTTGAACGGAGTGCGACAGCATAAAGTTGTCACAGTTCGAACGCCGGAGTCAAGCGATCGCGAGAAGCATGAGTTACGGCGCCTCGCCGAGCGTGTTGTTCAACGGAAAGCTCCGTGGAGCGCTGTCGGCGCTGCTGAAACTGTTGATCCTGCTTGGAGGATTCGTGGCCGTCGCCATCCTGGCCTTTGGTGAGGGAGCGCCGCAGGAAGACCTGGGAATACGCCTGATCGGGCTGTTCTTCACTTACGCGGTTTACCTGTTCATCTACGCAATGCTGACCATTGGCCTGTCCGCACTGTGCAACAGTCGCCGCGCCGCAGCCATCGCGCTCATTTCCGTCTGGAGCGTGGTCACGGTCCTGGCGCCTCGGTTGGGCGGCGATATCGCGGTCATGAGAACACCGCAGCCCGACGCCTTCGATGCGACTCTTTCCCTGTATGCAGTCAGTGGAGACTTTGGTAACTCGGAATACGCCGACAAGCACAGGGAGGAGTTTCTGGCGACTTATGGCGTAACCGATGTGAACGACGCGCCAGTCGACTTCGCCGCCCATCGATTGCAAGCCAGCGAGGATCATGCAAACCCGCTTTGGGATGACTTTTACGGCGGCCTTCGAGACAGGTACGCCAGTCAGGAAAATACGCTCAAGGCATTGTCCGTGTTGTCACCGACCTCCGCCATCATGGCGCTTTCCTCCGGGCTCGCCGGTACCGACCGTTTTCATCACACCGAATTCGTCCAGGGAGCCGAAGCGCACAGACGCGTGATCATCCGGCAGATGAACGAGGACATGATTTACAACGCGAACGGGCAAGCGTGGCTGTACCAGAGCGATGCGTCATTCTGGCCCCGGATTCCAGCTTATGAGGGCAGATTGCCGTCAATCGGCACATTTGTTCCGAATTATCTCGTTCACGCGGGCATTCTGCTCTTTTGGGCCGTTGCGAGCTTTCTCTTTGCACGCTGGGCTGCCAATCGGGCCGCAAGACTGGAGGCCGTGAAGTGACCAGTGCGTTGCTGAAACTCGAGTTCCTGAGAATTCGCAGATCGCGCGCCGCAATGGCGATTTTGGCCTTTGCCTCGATTGCATCGCTTTATTCGGTCTGGTCGGGAACCGCCTGGCGCGACGCGCATGTTGCGATGCTCGGCAATTACGAAGCCGATGTCGAAGTACAAATGCAAACATGGCGCGAGGATCTGTTTGCGATCGAACAGGGAACGCAGGAGGCATCGCCGTTTGCGGCGCGTCCCGGCAATATTCAGGTACCCGCGACGCAGCCGGTCGGGCCGCTCGGACACCTGGCCGTCGGGAGCTCGGCGCTTCTTCCAACCCGCGCCACCATCACGCCGCTGCAAACCAGGATGTCCATGATCGAGCCCTATGAGTTCGACAACCCGACAACGCTGTCTCTGGGCAAGTTCGATCTGGCCTTCTTTACCGTAGTGGTGCTGCCGCTCCTGATGATCGCACTTTCCTTCGATGTACTGGCCTCCGAAATCATTTCGAAAAACAGATTGGGAAGCGACAGCCTGGACGCGATCCCCGTCTTCTCGTTGGAGCTGGCAGGACCCGACGCCGCATCAAGGCAAATCTCGTTGCCGATCATCTTCCTGCTGATCTGCGCCGGCGTTCTGGCTGCCATCGGGTATGCCAGGCAGAAGGTTTCTCCGCTGTAAACCGGTATTTCAAACCGGTAGCGACGACAGTTCGGCAGTCATCTACGGCGACGGCGTACACTTGCCGGAAAGGGGCACGCTCTGATGCGAGTCGGGATCGTGGGCGGTGGAGTCATCGGCCTCTGCACAGCGTATTACCTCGAGAAACTGGGTGCGGACCCCGTCATCATCGAATCCTCGACCTTGGGGAGCGGCTGCTCGCTCGGGAACGCCGGCTGGGTGTTTCCGTCGCTTGCGACACCGCTTCCCGAGCCCGGCCTTACGCTGAAATCCCTGATGTGGATGCTGCGGCGGGACAGCCCGCTGTACATCAAGCCATCCGCTTTGCCGGGGCTGGTACCGTGGCTGATGCGCTTCCGTTCCTTCTGCAATCATGCCGACCAGAAGCGGGGGATCGACGCGCTGGCCGGGCTCAACGAGGCCACGCTGGCGCGTTACGACGAGCTGGCCACGGACGGTGTGGAGTTCGAGTACCAAGAGTCGGGGTTGCTCATGGCGTTTCGCGATGCCGACATGGCCGCGGCCTCGCAGAAGGAGGTCAAGCTGGCGGCTGCGGCGCGAGATGCCGCACAGGAGATGGCCGGGCCCGCCGCCGACGTGACAGCCGGACCCGTGACCGACATTACGGCCGGGTCCACGACCGACGTTGCGGCGGGTTCCATGGCAGAGGCCTTGCCCTGGCGTGAGCTGGACGAAGCCGAACTGTACGGGCACGAGCCCATGCTGCGTCCGGGATTCAGGTTTGGACTCCTGATTGCCAATGAACGTCATGTGCGGCCCGAGTCGCTTAGCGGGGGGCTGGGATCGTCGTTACGCGAGAGCGGGGTTGAAATCCACCAGGGAGTCACGGCCACCGGGTTCAAATGCGAGAGACATCGCGTGACAGCGATCACGACCTCGAATGGCGATCTCGGGGTCGATGCCGCGGTGCTGGCGGCAGGCGCTCATACGGGATCGCTGTGCCGCATGGCCGGCTGGCCGATCCCGCTGACCGCCGGAAAAGGCTACTCGGTCACCATCGAGCAACCCGCAAACCAGCTTCGCCGGCCCCTCTACCTGGGCGGCGTCAAGATCGGCCTGTCTCCGTTCAACGGCGCACTTCGTTTCGCCGGAACGATGGAGCTTTCGGGTATCAACAACCGCCTGGACGCGGCGCGAATCCGCTCACTGCGCCGTCAGGTGAGCCTCGCCGCCGACATCCCGGAGGCAAGCGAAGGAGGCCGCGCCTGGGCAGGAATGCGTCCGATCGTGCCGGACAGCCTCCCCGTGATCGGAAAGCTGCCGTCACGCGAGAACGTGTACGTGAACACCGGCCACCAGATGCTGGGGATCACCCTGGCTCCCAGCAGCGGATGGGCGCTGGCCAAGCAGATGCTGGAAGGGAAGGCGGGAGTGGAACTGGAAGCGTTTGCGGCGGACCGGTTTTGAGGGTCGGGAAGCCGTAGCCATATGTCTGCAATGCCTCAACCGAACGAACCTGCTAAAGTCGCGCGCCATGAGTACGTCCAGCACCACGAATCAGTCAGCCATCGATCTGCTGCTGACCCGCCGTTCCGTTCTGGCGAAGGACATGATACCGCCCGGTCCGACCGAGGAAGAATTGGAGATTATCCTGCGATGTGGTCTGCGTGTGCCGGACCACAGCCGGGCGGAGGCGTGGCGAATTCAGGTGCTTGACAAGGAGGCGCAGAAAGCGCTGGGGGGGTTTTCGGCGGATTTGTTTCAGCGGGAACACCCCGAGGCCAACAAAGTGCTGGTGGAACTGGAGCGGCAGCGTCCGCAACGGTCACCGACGCTGCTCGTGGTAACCTTTCATGTCAATCAGCAGAAGCTGGCGAAAATCCCGGAGGTCGAGCAACTGCTGTCGTGCGCCGCCCTTTGTCAGAACATCCTGGTGGCGGCCACAGCGATGGGCTATCGGGGGCAGTGGCTGACGGATTGGCCCGCTTACCATCCGGACGTGATTCGGTACCTCGGGCATGGTAAGGGGACACAGATAGTGGCGTTCATCCATATCGGCAGCGTGGAGACGCCGCCAAACGAGCGTCCCAGGCCGGAGTTCGACAATATCGTCAGCGAATGGCGTCCCCGGGACTGAATACGTCAATTCTCGCTGATTTCAGACAATCTAGTTGATTCGAATCCGAACGTGATACGAGCGGCCCGGCGCAGGCAATCCCAACTGCGGAAGAATCAGGGCGTCGGTCAGGTTGTCGGCAGCGGCGGTCAGAAAGATGTCCCGATTGTCTATTCGGCCGACATTCATGACAGCCCTCAGGCCGATGCTGGTGGAAGCCGGCAAGCGGGTATCGGTCCCATCCTCCGCCAGATCGTAAGCTCGACCGACGTACGAGAGTTCCGCGCGCAGGCCGAGGTTCGATGTCGCCTGCCAATCAAGCGCAAGGTTCAACTGTTCCGCGGGCCTGTGCAACAGGCGCCTGCGCGAACCGCTTTCGCCCCGTGCGACCTTGCCATCCTGAAGCCCCACCGAAAAATCACCCCTGAATTCTTCGGTTATCGTCCATATTGCCGCCGCTTCGATACCGTAGGTCAGCGAACCGTTCAAGTTGAACCGCTGTCGACGATTCGTGTCGTCAATGGTCACGACACGTTGGGAGAGCGTATCGCCGCTGTTATTTGCCCATAGCGTGAAATCGAGCGAAAGGGCATCCGACGGGCTGTGTCGTATGCCGAAGTCGGCCAGCAGCGAGCGTTCAGGCTGCAGGTCCGGGTTGAGCAGGAAGCGGCCCAGCGCAACACCGAACAATTCGCGCGGCGTGGGAAACCTGGAGCGCTGCCCGAGCGTGGCGACGGCCGACAGTTGATCCGAAGGCGTCCAGCGCAGTCCGGCGGACCAACCGGTTGCCGAGAGCCGTTCCTGAGGGGGCTTGTCGCCGGTAAGCGGCGTCGATGCGCGATCCATCGCCAGACCGACCGTGGAAGTCAACGTGTTGCCCAGACGCAGGTCCGTTTCGATGCCTGCAGTCAGCAGGCGCTGTCCGTAGCGAAGCTCCGGTGCCTCCATGAAATCGGCGGCCCGTCCCGTCGCGGTGGTGAAGTCTGTCTGACGGTGCGTACTGTCCTGAACAGTCGCCACCAGGCGAAGCGTTGCCCGATCGACAATCGTCGACAACGCCAGTCGTGCGCCGTTCGTGTGATCCTGTCCCTGCTCCCGTTCTCGCAGCGCCGTGTACGAGTAGTCCCTGTAGGCGTCGATGGTTTGATCAAACCGCTGCTGCCAGCCGGTGAATCGCAGATCGACGCCTTCGCGCAGGTTCCAGTTTCCGTTCAGGGTTGCCTGCGTCAGATCGCGCTCGGGCATTCGCCAAAAGCGGGGACTGGCCGTGCCCGGATTCAGATCGCCCTGTGCGGCGACACCACGCTCTGCCGCCGCGTGCAGCAGCGATGCGCGCAGAAAGAACGAATCGCCTGAATAGGCCGCCGCCGCAAACAGGCTGTCGCCGGATTTGTCGGTATTGGTCCGGGCGCGAGTGGTCGAAGGGTCGAACGCAACGCTGTCCTTGTCCGCGATTCGTTCGGCGTCGCGATCGACGGTCGATCCGCCAGCGACGAATGACCATCGGCCATCCGAGTCAACTCCCCCTACCGCGCTGATGTTTCTCAATCCCAGCGAGCCAACCAGAATTTCAGCCCGCAGACTCGTTCCTTCCTGAGGGACATGAGTGACCAGATCGATCGCACCCGCCACCGCATTGGGTCCGTACTCGACAGGCGCCAATCCCCTTGTGACCTCGATGCGGTCGATCAATCCCGCGGGCAACAGCGAGAGATCGGCGCGGCCATCCCAGGGGGCGGCCAGTGGCGCGCCGTCAACAAACACCAGGGTCTGACGCTCCTCGGCGCCGCGGATACGTGGCACGGTCTGGCCGCGCGAATTGGTGCGCACGAAGACGCCTGTGACCGTGCGAAAGATATCGGCAACCTCTACGGGTTGGCGTACCTGCAGGGCCCCGCTGTCCAGCACCAGCGCCGGACGCGAGGCACGCGTCGGTCCGCGCGGTGCGGTCAGAATGACTTCCTCGATCGATCCGGAGCCCTGCCCCTGAGCCAACGCCGGTGCCATGGCAAACACGACAAGAGCCAGGGAAGATATCGCCAACGGATGGAAAGACAGTCGCCCTTTGTTGTTCGTCTCGATTCCCTCGGTAGATGACGCCGGGCCTGTTGTTCCGGGTTCGGGGATCGAACCGTGGAGGATCGAACCGTGGGTTGCCCGGGTCCGGTCAGTTGTCAGAGTATAGATCATGAAACTTGAGAAGCGGACGGCGGCGAGTCAAGCGGGAAATCCAGTTGACATGGCGGTCCGGTAGCGTACTGTCGTGCCGCAAGACGTTCGGTATTCGTACGAGAATGCGCCGGGTCAACTGTGGCGCTTCCGTTATGAAACCGAGCAGAACGTGATCGTGATCAACAACGGACACCGGGATTTCGTCTTTTCCGCGCGCAACCGCGCCTCCCAGCTCCGATACATTGCCCGGCTGTTCGTGAAGGAACTGGTCCTGCGCAATTTCGCGGGCGCGACTTCGGCCGAACTGCTCGACCGAATGCTGGAACTGATGCTGTACCTGGAGAAGCATCTGAGATAATGATCGGGTTGCGGCATGCGATGCCCGTAGAGCGCCGCAATTGTCAGGAGCGCGCGTGAAGCCCTTTCGAATGCTGTACTTCGCTTACGGATCCAACATGCCCAAGGCCTTGATCGAGGAGCGCGTCGGCCCGTGCAAGCGGATCGGCGTCGCGTACATCACCGGGTACGCGCTCCGCTTCCACAAGGAAAGCTACATCGACCATACCGGCAAGTGCGACGCGTATTGCACGGGCGATCCGACCGACCGGGTATGGGGAGCGATCTACCGGCTGACCCAGGACCAGATCGCCGAGATGGACGAACTGGAAGGCCCCGGCTACCGCCGCGCAACCGTCCAGACCACACTCGGCGGATGGAGCGTCAAGGCCGATCTCTACCAGGCAAAGCCGGGCGCCGTGAAACCCGAGCTATCGCCGCTCGACAGCTACAAGGCGTGCGTGCTCGACGGCGCGCGCGAACTCGAACTGCCAGCGGAATATGTCGACGCCATCGAGGCCGTTCAGTCGCTGCCTGATCCTGACTGAGGCGGCCGCGATAAAGCTCTTGGTCGTGGTGCGGGTGGATTGAGCGCCGAGCTTGCCGCGTGAAAGATGACTTCGTACCCTCTCCAGCCACAAAACTCTGCTAACTGCGCAGATATCACGATATGTTCACATGCCCTGAGGGTCGATAATGGAGACCATGCGAAAAACCATATCCGTGACAGATGAGCAGGACAGGTGGATCAAGACGCAAATCGCCGCCGGTGGTTTCGCGAACGACAGCGAGTACATTCGCGATCTGATCCGTCGTGACCAAGCACGACACGCTCGAACTAACGCAATCCGCCGAGAACTGATCAAGGGAGAGATGAGCGGCAAGCCCGAGCCGTTCGATGGAGATGCGTTCAAGGATGAAATGGTCGTCAAATATGTCGGACGAGTTCCCTGAATATCGGATTCATCCGAGAGCGCGACGGTTTCCGAAGAGGGCTGTTCCAATTGCCTGACAGGGCACAGGCTCTCAGGCTCTTGCGAATGTTGATGGACGATCCGACCGTCGAGTTTCGGCAGGGCCAGTGGGAAGCAATTGATGCCCTGGTGAACAGGCGCGAGCGCCTGCTCGTTGTCGAGCGTACAGGATGGGGCAAGAGCACCGTCTACTTTATCGCGACACGAATTCTCCGGAACAGTGGGCGTGGACCGACTCTCATAGTTTCACCACTCCTTGCACTGATGCGAAACCAGATGGACGCTGCGAATCGATTGGGAATTCGTGCGTTGTCGATCAATTCAACGAATCGCGAGGAATGGCCGAAACTGCAGCGCGCAGTACTCGCGAATGAGGTTGATGCTCTGCTGGTTTCGCCGGAGCGACTTGCCAATGATCAGTTCGTTGAGAACGTGATGTTGCCAATTGCGGGACGAATTGGAATGTTGGTGGTTGATGAGGCGCATTGCATCTCTGATTGGGGCCATGACTTCCGTCCCGACTACAGGCGGCTCGTCAACATCCTGCAGAGAATGCCTCCAAACATGCCGATCCTCGGCACTACGGCGACGGCAAACAATCGAGTGGTGGTGGACGTCCAGGCGCAGCTTGGCAATATCGGCATCCAACGTGGTGCCCTGACACGTGAATCGCTTGCTCTGCAGACTATGCGATTGCCGTCTCAGGCGGCGCGTTTGGCGTGGCTGGCGGAACACATCGATTCTCTTCCCGGTACCGGGATCATCTATACGCTGACAAAGCGCGACGCTAACCAGGTTGCAGGCTGGCTAAGAAGCCGAGGAGTTACGGCTAGGGCGTACTACGGCAACGTGACCAGCGACGAATTCGAAGACTCGAATTCCTATCGCGAACACCTCGAACGGCAACTGCTTCACAATGAGTTGAAGGCGTTGGTTGCCACCACGGCGCTTGGAATGGGATACGACAAACCGGACCTCGGTTTCGTCGTCCATTTTCAGGCGCCCGCTTCAATCGTTGCCTATTACCAGCAAGTGGGGCGTGCTGGTCGTGCCATCGAATATGCCGCCGGTATTCTGATTTCGGGGCGAGAAGATCATGAAATTCATGACTACTTCCGTCGAAGCGCGTTTCCGAGCGAACAATGGGTGGATCCAATACTGGATGCTCTGGAAGACAGCGATGGATTGAGTACCCGTCAATTGGAGGAGGTCGTAAACCTCAGAAGTGGTCAAATAGCCAAAGTGCTCAAGTTTCTTTCGGTCGATATTCCTGCTCCAGTCATCAAGGCAGGGGTCACGTGGCGCCGTACCCTCGTGCCATACCGCATGGACCATGAACGAATTCGGCGATTGACTGAACAACGCGAAATGGAGTGGCAAGGTGTTCAGCAATACATCGACGAGGAAGGCTGCTTGATGCACTTCCTCGCCGAAGCACTCGATGACGATGAGTCCCGACCCTGCGGAAAGTGCGCCTCATGCCTCGGCCAGCCGATCGTAGATCCAAACTTTACGAATGCGACTGCAGTAGAGGCAGCGCGGTACCTTCGTCATTCCGAACTTTCGCTAGAATGCAACAAGCAGGTTGCAAGGGACGCGTTCCAGGAGTATGACCTTCGCGGAAATCTACCCGCCGATCTGCGCGCCGAAACGGGCCGGATCCTCTCTCGGTGGGGCGATGCTGGCTGGGGTGGAGTGGTCGCACAGGACAAACAAGGGGGCTATTTTCGCGATGAACTCGTTGATGCCGTCGTGGAGATGCTGCTTGAGCGTTGGCGGCCCTTACCGTCCCCAGAATGGGTTACATGCGTCCCTTCGCTGACTCGCCCCGCGCTCGTTCCAGATTTCGCAAGTCGACTCGCGGAGTCGTTGGCATTGCCGTTCGCGCCTGTTGTGACAAAGGTGAGGAATAACGATCCGCAAAAGGAGCAGCAGAATCGATTTCATCAATGCAGAAATCTCGATGGCGCCTTTGCGATCACTGAACCGTTACCGCCTAGGCCTGTTCTGCTGGTTGACGATGTTGTCGACTCCCGGTGGACATTGACGATCATTGCCGCACTGCTGCGACGGTCCGGAAGCGGACAGGTGTGGCCCTTGGCGTTAACGACCTCAAGCATGGGAACATGAGATGAATTTAAACACCCAGGCTCAGGCGGTGATGCTCCTGACGGCCCGGTTCGGGAAGTCAGACACGTCCGGCGTAAAGCCACTTACTACCAAAGAATGGGCCCGCTTCGCTGTCTGGCTCAAGGATCATGACCTTGAACCCTCCGCACTATTGCAAGGCGACCCGAAATACGTGCTATCCGAATGGGTGGATCGTTCAATCACTCTGCCCCGTCTGGATGGTCTGCTGGAACGCGGCGGCGCACTCGCGTTGTCACTCGAAAAGTGGCAGCGTGCGGGACTGTGGGTCATTACACGCTCTGATCCGGACTATCCTCGAAGGTTGAAAAGCCGGCTACGAATGGAGTGCCCGCCGGTACTATTCGGCTGCGGCAACAAGAAGCTCCTCGACCGTGGAGGCATCGCCGTCGTGGGTTCTCGCAAAGCAGACCACGAAGAACTTGCCTTTGCCGAGAGCATCGGGACCGCTGCCGCGGAGCAGGGGTATTCGATTGTTTCCGGGGGTGCTCGCGGTGTGGACCAGAGTGCCATGATTGGCGCACTGCAGGCGGAAGGCACTGTCATTGGCGTGATGGCTGACAGCTTGATGCGCGCGGCAACCTCAGCGAAGTACCGAAAGTTCCTTCGTTCAGGGGATCTAGTTCTGGTAACGCCGTTCAATCCTGAAGCCAGATTTCATGTCGGTAACGCCATGGCGAGGAACCGATACATATATTGCCTGGCTGACGCGGCAGTCGTCGCAAGTAGCACTCCCAATAGAGGAGGAACGTGGAATGGGGCCGTCCAGAATCTCGAGGCTGGATGGATACCCTTGTGGGTCAAACATACGGCCCGGGCCTCATCCGGAAATCCGGATCTTGCCCGGAAAGGGGCACAATGGATTCCGAATGATCTGCGGAGTCTCAGCCATTTGTTGAACGGCTCGCCCGGCAAGCCGGTTGCTACCGCAGCAAGTGCCTATTCTTTACTAGCGGATACGGAAGGTCCCGCAACAGCGTCGATACGCGACAAATCAGAACTCCCGGAATCGCCGGAGCCAGAAGCACAACCTACTGCGGTAGACCCAGCGGAAACCAGCGCTGATAAGGCAGAAAAAGATAGCGCCCAAAGCACGGACATCGTGGACTTCTACTCGCTATTCCAGAATTGCATTCTCGAACTAACGGCAACTGGTTCGATGAAGACCGACGAGATCGCGCTGCGTTTGGATCTGAAGAACTCACAGGTAATGAGCTGGCTGAAGAGGGGTGTAGAAGATGGCAGCATTACTAAGTCGACGAGACCAGTAAGGTATCGATCGACAGCGCACGCACGACCGCAAAAATCATTTTTCGCAGATGACGAGTGACATTCTGGTTGAGTTCGCGGCTTGTGATGGCCGTGATTTTCTAGCCAGCCTTCGGTAACGACCTATGCCAAGGAGCGGGTCAATCCCTAGTTGGCGCTGTCAGCGAGCCCTATAGCCGATGTCAACGAAACCTCCAGCCGCACCTGATCGTACACAACTCGCGGGATCAGCCTGCCTTGCTCTCCCACCTGGAATTCCACCAGGCCGTATAGCGACATTGTCTTAAGGATGCGCGAAACTTGGGATCTCGATTGCCCCGCGAGTCTTGCCAGTTCAGTGATCGAGTTGGGATTCTCCTCGGCAATCAGTGCCAACAGCCGCCGATTGCGCTGGGAAAGCACTTTCGCAAAGGTCTCGACGGACGCGAACAAAACCGTCGCTTCGCCCGTCGCGGGCTTGCGTTCGCCACGCGCGATCGCCATGGTGCGAGCCTTCATGCTCTCGTATCCGGCAACGCGGGCCATCAATATCCTCATGGGCTTCATCCCCGTATCCGCAGCACTCGATGAACGCAAGCACGATCCTTGACCTGCCCCCCATAGGCAATGTCCAAATCTGGCGATTTCGTATAGATTTGCCGCACTCCGCGCCGTCATTGACCAAAATCCACTTCCCGAGTACTAATACCCACCCGCACCCAAACGGCACCCCATGGCCAAACTCTTCCCCACCCTGAACCCCGCCGACATCAGCAACCCCGGCGAACGCACCGTTGCCCGTGCGCTGGTCGAGCACCTCCCCAATCGCGTCGAGGTCTTCCACGGCTTCAACTGGCTCAGGGGCCAAGGCGCAGGCCATCGCGCGGGCCGGCACGCGCACGCTGTTCCTCTGTTACAACCGCCCGCTCAAGGACTGGTTGCGCAACGCGGTTTCGGAGTCCCTCGGCGACAACCTGGTCATCGAGAACTATCACGGACTCACCGACGTGCTTTGCCGGAAAGCCGGCGTCCCCCTCTGGGAGATGGGCGACACCCACGACAAGGCGTTCTGGAACGACGTGGCCCCGGAGGCGCTGATGCAGGCGTGCGAGCGGCTGGGTCTGGAGCACAAGTTCGATGCCCTCGTGGTCGACGAGGGACAGGATTTCCACGAACTGTGGTGGGCGAGCCTCGAATCGGTCTTTCGCGATCCGGATAACAAGACCTGCTTCTACGTCTTCCATGACCCGAACCAGAACCTCTACGTCGAGCACCCTTGCCTGCCGGCGGAACTCGGCAAGCCCTACGTGCTGCCGGAGAACTGCCGCAACACCGTCCGGGTCGCCGAACACTGCGCCTTGCTGGTCGGGCAGGAAGGCAAGTCCCGGGACGGCGCGCCCGAGGGCGACGAACCGGAGGTCGCGCGGGTGCGCGCGCTCGCCGACGCGTTCCGGGAGGCAGGCAGGCGCGTCCGCAACCTGTGCATGCCCAACCTGGGCGGCCTCAAATTCTCACAGGTCGCCGTCCTCGCGCCCGGCTACAGCGCCGACGACTGGCCGCAGCAATTCGGCGCCGTTCCCGCCACGAGGAGCTTCGAAGGGTGGGACGAGAACAAGGGCGTGCTGATCGCCTCCTGGCATCGCTTCAAGGGCCTGGAGGCCGACGCCATCGTGACCATCGAAACACCGGTCCGCGACGACGCCCGCGAGCGCGTCAATCGCTACGTCGCGCGATCGCGGGCGAAGCACTTGCTGACGGTGATTGAGGCACTTCGTGCATTCGAATGACCGCTCGCGCGCAACCGGTTCGTGCTGAGCTCAATGCGCAAAGACAGGCATTTTGGAACGCGATTCGAGTGGGTCGCCGACCAGCGGATCGCAGTGTCCGATCCTGAAAAAACCATCATTGACATGTTCCATAGTCCCAGTCTCGGCGGAGGCATACAGCACGCAATGGAGTGTCTTGGGCATCTGGTTCGCGCATCGGGAGGCGAGACCGCCAAACTCGTTGAATACGCTCAACGCTTCGGCAGCGGGGCCGCGAACAAGCGGCTTGGCCTCGTCGGGCAAGCAATGGGTCTGAACGAATTTGCGCGGAGCCTGTCTAGCGGCAAGTCGGCCGGGAACGTCCAGCTCGATCCCAGGAATCCAGGTGACCGGCTAATCACTCGGTGGGGCGTCTGGGTCCCTGCGCATTGGGAGAGATGGGCGCAGGAATGATCGATCGAAGCGAAATCATGGAGGCGGCCAATGAAACCGGCCTCAGCCTTCACGTCATCGAGAAGGATTACGTAATCGGCTGGGTGCTGGCCGGCATATACGATCACCCCGAGATTCGGCAGTGGGTCAGTTTGAAACCCGTAGGCCAGGGGGCTACAACAATCGTGCGATAGCGATGGCTATGCTCGCTGCCAGCGTGGCGGCCAGGGCCATACCGGAGAGGATCCCAATCAGCCACCACACCTTCAGCTTTTCCAGGTCTTCCTTGGTCGCCAAATACTTGAGGTGCGTTTCCAGCGCAGTAAGGCGGTTCTCCATGTTGCTGCCGCCGCCACCGTTGCCGTTACTGCTCCTACTCGCAGGGGGGTCAGGAACGGAATGCAAATGCGGAGCAGCCATCAATCACTCTCCGCGTCGGACAACCAGTCCCAGAGTGAGCGTTGCGTGTACCCCGAATAGGAATACCTTTCGAGCTTGATCACGAACCCCGATGCATCCGGCTCGCGGTTGTCCCCCTTCACGCCTACCGACATGGCCACCTGTTCTGCGAGGGCATCTGCCTGAACCAGATACAGCGTCGAGTTGAATTTGTAGCCCTTCGGGTACTTCTCGAATAGCCTCTTCTCGACCCCTTCATTTGGGGACAGAAGGACTATGGCAAAAATGGACATGGTGCTGCGTCTCGCGTGACACGGGTCAGATCAATTCTAAACGGCGACCCACCGCATTGGAATGTCGAAGACTGGCACTTTTCCGTTTCGTCACATCTGTTGATCCTCGCTCTATGGCCACGCGCCGTTGCGTGGGTGATACGCAACCGCTTTAAAGCAGCATCTTACCCGACCACCTCTTTTCGGGCGAGACCGCAAAATTCGGCTTTTCTGCAAGATTCTCGCGATTCACCATGAACCAGCATCGCGGATTCGCGAGGTCAGAGCGGGACCGGACGGCGCGCTTTATCTCTTTGCGGGCAACTCGCTGCGGCGGCTTGTGCCTGAATAACAGAAGCGATGCGGTTGCGCGTATTGAGGGCCGCCGTCACGAGAAAGTATCGCCGAATGCGGCGGCAGCGCCGAGGACATCGTCGATGCGGTCGGCCTTCAGCAACGTCAGAGGCGTTGTCACCGTATCCTCGAACGGCCACTCCTGGCTGAGAAAGGACCAGGCCAGATCGGGGTTTACAATGACGTCGGTGACATCCGCCAGGCCCGCGACCACGGTACCGGCACCGAGGACCTGTGCGGTTGTTCGGTGCGTCATAAACTGGTTCTATTCGCCCGCGCAAAAGGTAGTATGGTCCCCGCGTGGTGCCAGACACGGGCCGCCGGAGAGCGGGCGCCGCTGCGATTCGAGCCTTATCTGCTCTACGCAGTGAATGTAAGCGCCGGGAACGGAGAAGAACAAGCCATGGAAATGATTCAGGGTGCCGAATGGATAGTGGTAGCTATCCTGGCGGCGTGCATTCTGATCAGCGCTTACCTTGTAGCGTCCGTACAGGGCGATCTCTGGTTTCGAGAGGAATCCGGGCTGAATACGGATGAGCAAGCCACGGAGATGTTCATCGACCTGGTGAATCAGACTCGCCGTCAGATCGACATTCACGACGACGGCGGCGATTTAGCAGATTCGATGTACAACAGCCGGGTTGTCATGGATGCACTGCGAGATCGGATACGTGAACGCAACATCAAGGTCAGATGTCTCTTCAACGATGCGGACCAGCCGCTTGAACTGCTCACGCTGGCTCGTTCGGAGGAATATGGGAATCGTATCGAGATCTGGCATCTGGGCGGCGGCAGACGAGAGCCGGACACCCAATACAAGATTGTGGACAGCGGGCGGCTGGTTCACCTTTCGAGGCACGCGCACGGTGCCAGCCGGAGTGGGTATCGACTCCGCAAAGCTCTACGGTGGTGGGAGTTCAAGACTCGCAATCGAATCAGCAAGCAGTACCGGGATCATTTCGAGCACGGATTGAAGAACGCCGTTCAGGCGGGCTAGACCATGCTGGCGGTGTTGCTACACCACGTAGACATCAGCTTGACGCCAGCGTAACGGCCCAGGGCTTCAACGCCGTGGTCCATGGCCCTTCACCACACCCGAATGACGTTGAAGCCGTCGAACATCGGGTCTACCGAGATGAATGGGAGTTCGCGCGCTAGGGCCTGTGCGGCGAGCATTCGGTCGAACGGGTCGCGATGAGGACCGGGCAGGCGCCCGGCACGTTCGGCATCGGCGACGCCGATGGCCAATTCCTCGAATCCCTGCCTGCGGATGTGGCCGGCAACATCGAGAGCAATGGCCTCGCAGCCCGGCAATTTGCCGATCCGGAACTTGGTGGCGATTTCCCAGGCGGACGCTGCGCTGACCGCGATGTCGTTGGACTCGTTTTCCATCACATCGAGTGCGGCCGTAGAGAGCTTTTCGCTATCGGCAATCCACCAGAGAAACGCATGAGTATCCAGCAACACCCGCACCGCTATCGGCCTTCCCACGCCGCCAGCTCTTCCTCTGGCAGTGGGTCGAAGAACGTGTCGGGAACAACGATTTTTCCCCTGAGAACATCGGGTTGGCGCTTGACCGGAGCCTTGCACGCGACGAGACGCGCGACGGGCTGGCCGCGCCTTGCGATCATGACGTCCTCGCCGGCCTCGACCCGTGCCAACAATCGGGAAAGCTCGGTCTTGGCTTGATGGACATTGACAACGTGCATGGCATTCGACCCAGGCTGGAGTTTACTTAGCTAACAATAAGACTAGAAAAGCGGCCAAGTCAAGACGGCAAGAGGGTCCATGGGCCGCCGTCACGAGAAGGTATCGCCGAATCCGGCGGCGGCGCCGAGGACATCGTCGATGCACCCGGCCTTCAGCAATGTCAGAGGCGTTGTCACCGTATCCTCGAACGGCCACTCCTGGCTGAGAAACGACCAGGCCAGTTCGGGATCTCCAATGACGTCGGTGACATCCGCCAGGCCCGCGACAACGGTTCCGGCACCGAGGATCTGCGCTGCGGGAATGCTGAGTCCGCGCTTGGTCGACTTCCAGGCAACGAGCGTCTTTCTGCCGACCCAGTCATACACAGTGGTGCGCGATACTTCGAGCCGCTTCGCGGCCTCCGAAACACCGAGAATGTTCTCGGCGCCGCCTCGGCGAACGATGAACGGCCGTAGCCCTTCCGGCACTTTGGCGGCCGCATCGGCGTCCTCCGACTCGCACTGTGCGGCGGCCGTTTCCAACGCAACCGCCACCGCCAGCCGCGCGTCTCGCGGATGATCGCGGACGATCCTCACCGTCTTTTCTTCTTCTTCGTCCGCACTAGTACCTCTTCAGCCAGATAGTTTTGGGTGTTAAGGTAGCTTCTCAACAGGTTCGGGTAACGTGTTGAGGAGTGGAAATGAAGAAGCTGTATATCATTTGTCTGACCCCGGAGGAACGGCAACGATTGCACGCGCTGGTGCATACCGGTCGCGTGGCGGCGTACAAGCGCCGCAACGCCCAGTTGTTGCTGTTCGCCGATGAGTCCGAAGCCGGTCCCGGCCTGAGCGACCGGGAGGTGGCCGAGCGGGTGGGCGTGACCCGCCAGACGGTGGAGAACGTGCGCCGGCGCTGCGTGCTGGAGGGGCTGGAGCGCGTGTTGAGCCGGCGCAAGCGCAGCCGCGAGCGTTCGCGGGTGCTGGACGGGGAGGCCGAGGCGCACTTGCTGGCCATCGCCTGCTCGGAGCCCCCCGGGGGGCGCGCGCGGTGGACGCCGCACCTGTTGGCCGAGGAACTGAAGACGCGCCGCATCGTGGCCTCGGTCTCGCACGAGACGGTGAGGCAGGTTTTAAAAAAACGCCGTCAAACCCTGGCGCCAGCACATGTGGTGCATTCCGCCGAAGCGGGACGCGGCCTTCGTGTGTTCGATGGAGGGGGTGCTGGACGTGTGCACGCGCCCGCATGACCCGTCGCATCCGGTGGTGCGCATGGACGAGACGACCAAGCAATGCGTCAAGGAGACGCGCGCCCCGCAACCGCCCGCGCCGGGCCATGCGGCCCGCTGCGACGCCGATTGCGAGCGCGACGGCGTGGCGCATCTGCTGCTGTATTACGCTCCGCTGGAGAACTGGCGCCGGGTGGACGTGGAGCAGGATCATGTGGCCACGACCTGGGCCGGGGGCGTGCGCCGGCTGGTGGAGGAGGATTTTCCCGAGGCCGAACGCATCACCGTTGTGATGGACAACCTCAACACCCACACCGGCGCCTCGCTGTACAAGGCGTTCCCGGCGCCGCGGGCGCGCCGATTGTTGAAGAAACTGGAGTTCGTGCACACGCCCAAGCACGGCAGCTGGCCGGACATGGCCGAAATCGAGTCCGGCGCGATGGGCCGGCAGTGCCTGGACCGCCGCGTGCCCGACATCGGCGCCGTGCGCGAAGAGGTCGCCGCGTGGACGAAACGCCGCAATGTCGGCGGAACCCCAGCCCAGTGGCGATTCACCACCGAGGATGCACGCATCAAATTGCACAGCCTGTATCCAAAACTATCTGATTGATGGAGTACTAGCTTAAGCGCCTATACGACGGGAGGCAGTGGAATCTCGTACTGTTCCATTGCCCTCACGTGCGTCTTGACGGCCTGTTCGATTCTGCGGAACGCATCTTCCTCGGTATCGCCATCGGCATGAACGCCTGTCAATTCGGCGCAGTATGCGTGGAATCTGTCGCCGTCCGGCTCGGCGATCAGCGTCACTCGAATTCTCATGGCGCAAGCTCCGCTGCTTCCCCCAGCCCCGGCGCCGAGGTCAACGAAACGTCCAGACGCACTTGATCGTATGTAACCCTCGGGATCAACCTGCCCCGCTCTCCTGCCGTCAAATCCACCAAGCCGTACCGCGACATAGTCTTCAGGGTGCGCGAGAGGTTGGATTTTTTGCGTCCCGCAAGCTCCGCCAGTTCTGTGAGAGAGTCCGGCTTCTCCCGCGCGATCAGCGCGAGCAGCTCGCAATTGCGTTCGGACAGCACCTTCGCAAAACTCTCGACGGAGGTGAACCAGACCGTCGGCTCGCCCTTCGCCGGCTTATACTTACCGTGCGCGATCGCCATCGTGCGGGCCTTCATCCGCTCATATTTGGCGATGCCGGTCATCAGTGTCTTCATGGGATTGATCCTCTTTCCCGCAGAACCGCTTCCACTTCCTTCCAAAAGTCTTCGAGCAGCGTAGCGGCATCCTTGTAATCGTATGGCCGAACCGTGTTATCAGTTTATGATAACCCAAGCAAGTGCTGAAACGATCCCAAGGGTGCTCCAGGCAGCACGCTCATTCTGCTCGGCCCTTAAAATCATATGGTCGCGGGGCGGGCCGTTTGCCGCCATCGGGCTCGGCCACCAACATGTCTCGTGCTCTCAAGGTATCCAACTCGCTCTCTCCGTAGAATCCGGGTGAAGCTTGAGCCTATCCCTCTGAATCGGGCCGATAAATTCCTTGAACTGGCTATTTCGTGTAGATTTGAAGCATAAGATGCATCCAAATGAGTTTGGCAGTAGCAGAATTGTCGGGCGCAGTCTCTGACCATCGGCTTTCTCCACCCGCCGCCAGCTACGCGGACCGCGCGCTTGGCTGCCTGTTCGGCGGCGCGGTGGGCGACGCCCTGGGTTACGGCGTCGAGTTCGACAAGCTCACCCGAATCCGGGAGCGCTTCGGGCCGGATGGCATCCAGGAGCCCGTGCTGAATCGGCACGGGGAAGCGGAAGTCAGCGACGACACGCAGATGACGCTGTTCACGTTGGCGGGATTGTTGGCGGGCATCGCCCCGGATGCCGAATTCGATCAGGCAAACACGCTCGAAGCGGTTCGGTTGGCGACGCTCGACTGGTACGGAATGCAAACCGGCCGGAGCGGCGCCGGGAACTCCGATCACGTCTTGTCGAAGTACGCCGTGCTGGGGAAATCGCAGGCCCCGGGAGGCACGTGCCTGAGCGCCTGCATGCGGGGGGCGGCGGGCACTCCGGAGAATCGGATCAACAACTCCAAGGGTTGCGGCGGAGTCATGCGCGTCGCGCCCGTCGGGCTGTTCCCCGAGTTGAGCCGAGGGCAGGCGTTCGATCTCGCCGCCCGTTGCGCGGCGCAGACCCACGGCCACCCGTCCGGATACCTGAGCGCCGGAGCGATGGCCTCTATCATTCGCGACCTGCTGGACGGGCTGGAACCGGAAGTCGCCACGAACCGCGCGCTGGACCTTGCGCGGGGCTGGCGAGAAGCCGGCGAGACGGTCAGGGCGGTGGAAGGCGCGCTGGCGCTCGCGGAACGGGCCGATGTCGATCGTGCGCGCACCGTCGCCCGGCTTGGCGAAGGGTGGGTCGGGGAGGAGGCGCTGGCAATCGGCCTGTATGCGGTGCTGGTTGGCGGTGACTTTTGCGATGCGGTGCGGGTGGCGAGCAACCATGACGGGGACAGCGACTCGACGGCTTCGATCGCGGGTCAGATTTACGGGGCCTGGAAGGGGATGGGGGAGATTCCCGATGGGTGGGCGCGGCGGCTGGATGTGCTGGAGCCGTTGCTGGATGTTGCGGAACGGTTGATCGGGTTTGACGGCAGGGAGTGACAAGATGACGACCCGGCCCGGAACGGGATATCGAGGCTGAATCGGCGACCTTCCTTGTTTGCCACGGGAATGGAGTCCGGCCGAAGGCGTAGATGTTTCTGTCCGGGTTCGTCAGTTCTCGCCAGGTCGCCCGCGCCAAGTAGATGCGTCAGCGAGTTCCTGCGCGTGGCGTTTCTGTTCTTCCCTGTCCTCCACTGCGGCGTCGGGCAAGACGATGTCCGCGTGGTAGGGGTTGTCCAGCAATGGTGAGGCGATCACCTGCCGCCCGTTCGTGGACGCGTTCCGGGCGGTGACGACGGCCCAGCCATAGAATGTCCTGTATCGAGCGGTCGCCATTCGATCAGCGATCTCGACCGTCACGCCGCAAGTTCGTCTTGCTGTTTGAGTTCGGCCAATGCTTCGCGGACGAAGCCGTCGGGAAGGCCATTCGAGTCCGCATAGCGCGCGCGCCGGTGCTTGCCGTTCATGTTGACCAGGCAAAGAGCGCCGCCTTCGGAATCGCATAGCAGCAAGACCGAGCGCCCCTGCCCACCCGGCGCATCAATGGCGACCTCTCCGTCCGGCGTGGGATAAACCTCAAGGCGGCGGCCCGAGATTCGGTGCATGGCTTGCAACAGCCGGCGGGCATTCTCCCGCGCCATTCTGGACGGTATGGGAAAACCTTCCTCCAGCGCTTCCCCTTCGACAGCGTCCAGATCCCGCAATGCCGCTCGCAGATCAGAGTTCATGTCATCAGCCACTTCCACAATATGAGCGAGCCTCGAGAGGCATCGCAGTTTTCCAACCGGTTGTTTGTCAGACGGATTGCATCAGAATATCTGCCCGCCTATCCCTGTCAAGGGGCAGAAACTGATGATTTAATGCAGAAGCTCGGCAACATCCGTCAACAACCTTGGATGGAACGTAACTCTGCGACGACGGGCACGCGTCGAACGACACAATGCAACACCCGAGCTGCTGACCGCGGGCGAGTACGTCGAGGCCGTGCAAAGCGCCGGCTTTGAGGTCATCGAAGCAGTCGACCAGCAAGCGGAGTACGGTCATCCTGCAACGCCCTGGTAAATGGCCCTTCAGGGGAGAGAAGTCGTTGTCGTCGCTCGCCCGCATTCCGGCAGGCCGTGCCCTGACGGCAGGGGTTACCGGTGTACTCGAACGGCTGCGCATGGCGCCCGCCGGGACATCGGAGGCCGCCCGATTTCTCAACGTTGCCGCGGATGCACTCGTCGAAGCGGGCGAACTCGGCATCTTCACACCGAGCTTCCTGGTACACGCGCGCAAGCCGGCGTAGACGGGCGGCTGCGCCTGCGCAGGGAAGGCGCCCGACCGGTGACGATCCGACACGCTACGAGAAATCGAGGCTGAAGACGTATTCGCGCATCGCGTACAATGCGGGAACACTCATTGATCGAATGTCCCCATGCACCACGAAACGGTCGACGAACACGCCCTACACGTTCGTATTCGGGAGTATTTCCTGACCGTGGCCCGAGGGGACCGCGCCGACAAACGGGTACTCAACCCGCTGTTCAAGGGCCGCGACGAACTGGTCAAGAGCATCGTGGCGGACGCCCGGAACCTGATCCGTTCATCCGAACCGGCACCGAACTTGAGTTGGGTCCTGTACGGTGCGCCGGGCGTTGGCAAGACGGAGATGATCAATCAACTCCGGTCCCGCGTTGAGTCGCTTTCCACAAATGAAGCACCTGTCTGGGTCATCAATGCCGGCGCCGACGAGTTGACCGAAGCCCTGGCCTTCGTTCAAGCCCTGGAGTCGCAGATCGATCGCCCGCTCATGCAAAATGCCAGGGACCTGCAAAAACGCGGCGGATCGTTCGGCATCGCCGGGATGATCCAAGCTTCCATAGGGCCGGACGGACGGCGCGGTCCCCGGGGCGAGACGGCCCGGCTACGCGTTTTCGCCAACGAACTGCACTCGGGCGGGGTTCGCCCGACGATCATGTTGTTGATCGACGAGGCGCAACGAAAGTTGCGCGCCACGTTCAAGAAAGCGGGTGAGAACAATTTCACCGGGCCTTTTCATGAAGCGGAAATTGATTTGAAGGTGTTGCCGATCTACGCGGGCCTCGGCGACACCACAGCCGAACTGGCCCGATGCGGGGTGTCGCGCCCATCGGAAAGCCTTCGCGTACACCTGATGGAGCGTATGCCGGATCGGATTATCCGAAGCATAGCCCGGTTGGCCTTGCGGGCGACCACGCGCCAGGGGCCCGACGTCATCGACCGGTGGACCGAACGCATTGCGGGCGATGTCCAGGGTTGGCCCCGGCACCTGAACAACGCGCTCGAAGCCGTCGCGAACAGGGCGCGTGAAACGGACTGGAATCTGGACGGGAACGGTTTCGAGAACGCCATGGAGGCGGCGGACCTGGCCCGCGATGACTATTACAACAAGCGGTTGATCAATATGCGCGGTTCCCTGCCGCCCGAACAGTTCACCGCGTGGGCCGGTGCGTTCGAAAACCGCGAGTTTGTCACCTCGGCCATGCTCGCCAGGGCGCTGAATGTCGATGCGGACGCCAGCCTGGAGCTGACCAGGAATGCCGTTCGCGCGGGGTTGCTCGAAGAACGGGAGGCCGGGTGCTACATCGCCCCGACCCCGTCGCTGATCGCGCACATCGAAAAACGCGGCCACGAGATCGACGGGCTATCGAGCGCACAAGGAATTGAACGGCAACCCGATGCTCAGATGCGTTGACGCGTCACCGCGCAACACCCGAGCTGCTGACCGCGGGCGAGTACGTCGAGGCCGTGCAAAGCGCCGGCTTCGAGGTCATCGAAGCGGTCGACCAGCAGGCGGAGTACGGTCATCCTGCAACGCTCTGGTACATGGCCCTTCAGGGGAGAGAAGTCGATATCGTCGCTCGCCCGCATTCCGGCAGGCCGTGCCCTGACGGCAGGGGTTACCGGTGTACTCGAACGGCTGCGCATGGCGCCCGTCGGGACATCGGAGGCCGCCCGATTTCTCAACGTTGCCGCGGATGCACTCGTCGAAGCGGGCGAACTCGGCATCTTTACACCGAGCTTCCTGGTACACGCGGGCAAGCCGGCGTAGACGGGCGGCTGCGCTTGGGCAGGGAAGGCGGTCGATCGCTTACGATCCGGCCCGCTACGGGAGATCGAGGCTGAATCGGTGGCTTTCATTGCTTGCTGCGGGAATGGCTACCGGCCGAGGTCGCAGACGTGGCTGTCCGGGTTCGCCGGTTCGGATACGGGCATTGTGCGACTGAGAATGAAACAGCCCCTCCTCGTAGGTGCGACCTATCGTAGGTGAACCTACCGAAGGTAGCACCTACCGGCGCACATCAAGTGTGGATGCCGTTGATCTGTATCAGGTGATGTGGGCGGTGGGGTGGGTGGAAAGCGTGCTGGGTCAGCGCTTTACAGTCTTGCTTGAATTATCAAAGGCTGCGTCTCAAGCATGATGGCTGTACTGCGCCTTGCGACTTTGGCAGCGGAGTCGAAGGGCATTTTCCACCGCCATACGCTAATCCATTGGCTGCCGGCGCGAGCCCTGCGCGGCCTCCTGGAGATGAGACCATTTGGCAATAGTCCTGGCACCAAATTGTCTTGTATTTCCGAAATCCATTGCCGCGTGATCGATTCGTCGCCGCATTGCTTGATCTTGAGCACGAAATCCCGGTCATTGAATTCCCAAAAGGCTGTTGCATTACCTTGGGCGACTCGGTTCCATGACCAGCCGTTGTCGGAGGCGAGGTTCAATACGGTGTTGTAACCGCCATCGTAGAGCCGCCAAGAGCCGAACTCGCTGTATCGGCTCTCAAATTCATGTTTGACGGACGCCAGACGCGCGTAGAAGAGGTGCTTGTTGCTGCGATACGCCCTCCGAGGGCCGTCGGCGCCGATTTCGAAAGCGCGGGTGAGCCTGGTCTGCTCGTGTTTGAGGGCTTCGAGCCAGTCAATCCCGGGTTGGGGCATTTCAATGTCTTGCCAAGCGTCAATAATTTGCTGGAGCGTCACGGGCGCGAAGCATCCTCTGTCTTCAATCTTCGGAAGGATGTCATCCCTTACTGCCGAGGAACCCAGAAGAAGCACGAGACCGATGCGGGGTGAGGTCTCGGTTGACATCTTGGTCAGTTGGTCCTTTCGGACCGTACTGCCTGTCTTCAACTCGATGGGAAGCAGCGCTCTGTCATCACCGTTTCCAGCCCTTACGAGCAGGTCGACCTTTCCTTTGCCCACGCGTTGTTCGAAGACGGTGTACACGGCATCAGGGCAGTGTTGAATCCACTGATCAGCGGTGGCCCTATGCCTGTCAGGCCAAACGGGAAGGGCCACTTCAACCAGGCGAACAAGTGCCTGCGCCGCACTTGCCCAGTGCGCAGTGTGAAGGAGCCAGGTCAGGTACCCCTTGTGAGTGGACTCGCGGCCATATCCGGCGATTTCCACTGGATTGCAGCCGTTGTGGATGCGATCCATGACCTGCTGCAAGGTCAATTCCGACATCGTTGTTTACCTCTTGTGTGGTCGTTGCGCCGGCTTGTTGCAACGCTGAGCCTGCAACGATAGGCGAGTGTGCCGCACCGGAGGCTGAGGGGCAATCGGTCAGGGCCGTCACCTTCCCGATCGGTACGGACTCGATCCATCAGCACTGCCGACGTAGTGGTGGAAGTCTTCTTCAAGCCGCCGTACTGTGTACCCGCGGCCTGTGAGGCGCGATCATGCAAGGGGCAGATTTCTGCAAGCACGATTTAGCAACGCTGGCTCCAACAGGTATCATTGCCGCCCCCCTCAAGCGAATGGAAAAGAGTGAGGCCGTGGCGATTGACGAGATGGACCTTACAAGGGGCCGGGCCGCCGCGGAGCCGAAGCTTGATCCGGTGGCAGTGAAAATTGAGGAGACGCTTGCTGGATTCGCGTCGGATCGGACATTCAACTCGGGCAATTGCGTTTACAAGATCCGCCGGTCTAGGAGCAAGGGAGCATTGGGAATCGTGGCGACCAAGAACGAAAGATCCGGTCGTTAACAACGCGGGAGCGCGCAGGGACGCAATTTTTCAAGAGCTTAGTCTGCGCACTATCAATCGAGTTGAATGCGCTTGACGCGAGCAAATACCAAATATGTGCGGATATCCATATGCGAAGTAGGGTCGTTACAAACCGAAGGCCAGTAGTCTGTTTACCCTAATCACGATCATTGTGGTGTTGGTTCTCATCACCATGTTCCGCGCATGGGCACTGGTCCTGGTTGCAGGGGCTCTGGCCGTTCTCATTTACTTGGTCAGCGAGATTGGTATGGGTGCTACGGTCGCTATATTGGTGATAGGCGCTTTGGCGGTTGTAATTCTGGGTTCCATCAAGGGGGAAACTGGAAAGTCCGCACGTCAGGGCAAGAATCGACAGGCATCGGCGCCAAAAGGTACCCGGTCAGTTTCCGTGGGGAGGGTCACACGGCAAACGCTGCCAAAGGCGCGTTGGGTTCCGCCAGGGGGTTCGGTAACAGTCGCCGGTCGAGTTGTAGCCGGGATGGTTTACGTGGGCCGGACACCGCGAAACGATGGTGGTTGGCGCAGTGGAAACGGATTCATCAATCCGCGCCTCAAGGTCGCCAGGAAGGGAAGTGACTTTGCCGGCGACAGTATGTCGTATTGGCCCAGCTACTCCGACATCGGGCCACAGGCGCGCGCAACGTATCTGGACTGGCTTGCGGGCGGACGCTCTGATCGGAGAATTGGCGCAGGGTATGTTTTTCTCTTCTTCTACGGACTGGAACGAAGGTTCTTTGTCGACGAGCCCTCTGCCGACGAAAGAAGTCAAATCGTGACCGAAGCCGAACGGCTGCTCAGAATCTATGGCGAGAATCATTCGATTCGCCGCTACTTCGGGACCTTCTTGGAAACCGCGCAGATCATAAACAACCGCGCAAGCGGAGCCGATTTCGAACCTCGGTTTGAGAGGTCGAATTATGAGCTGCCGCTGGACCTGCGCTTCGTTATCGGTCAGAAACTCAAGCAAGGCGAGCGCTTGAGTGCTGACTGGGTGCTCAGCTGGTACATGCTGCATCCGGAAACCAGGGTGCGTATGCCGATGAAGCGGGCATTTCCGGAGTGTCGGGCGTACTTCAATGTGATTTTTGACGAAAAGTATCCCGACGGGTTAAGAGTCGCAGCACCGAAACGAATGATTCGTGCCAGTTACGGCGCGGCTTCCGGCGAATTTGTTGTTGATCTGGCAAGGTTTATTTGCGATGTTCCAGACATATCGCGTACAACGAGAACGACAAACATTGCGAAGAAACTCGTGGAGACGACTACCAATGAACTCGACAAGTACAGTCGATTTCTCGGACGCAACCCGCAAGGACGTGCCAGCATCGAAGCTCATGCACTTCTGCCGGAACGCATCTGGCATCGATTCCCGTGCGCGGAAATGGAGAATCTGCGTGATTGGGCAACCGGAGTTATTGGGAGAGACGGGCTTATACCGGTTGAACAAGTCATTAGGCAACTCGAAGGCTCGGTGCCGAACAAAACGAACAAGCGCCAATTGACCGGTGCCGCTGACGCGCTCGCCCGGTTATCGATTGGCATGGCCCCCGATCCCAGATTCGCCTTGCGCAGCCCGAAGCTGGGCGAACCCGTGGTTCTTTTTCATCTGCCCGCGGGTATTACGAAACTTGAACAAGTCAGCAACAAGTACAAGATGTTGCTTGTGTCCATTGCGCTGGGGAGCTTCATCGCTCATGCCGACGGAGCCATCCAGGCAAGAGAGCGACAAATGCTGGAGGCGCGGATTGATGGAGCGGGCTTACCGGAAGCGGAAAACGTTCGGCTTCATGCCAATCTCAAGTGGATGTTATCCGTGCCGCTGGACTTGGGTTTGCTTCGTCGGCGCCTGAAAGATGCGTCAGAGAATGCGCGTAGGCAACTCGGCAATGTGGCGATTGCCATGGCAGCGACAGACGGCGTGATTGATCCCCAGGAGATCAAGGCGATCGAAAAGCTGTTCAAGGCCATTGGTTTGCCTTCCGAGGACATTTATTCCAGTCTGCACGCGCATTCAGCGACAAGTGGGCCAGTCACCGTTCGGTCGGCGTCCAGACGGTCAGGGGAATTTGCGATCCCTGCCGCTCCGGGTCACGACAATCGTGTTGAACTGGACACTGAGCGGATCACCTCGTTAATGGCGGATACCGCTCGCGTTTCCTCTGTCCTAGGAGAGATCTTTGAGGATGAAGACGCGGACAAAGATATTGAGGAAATAGTTGAGAGTATAGATGGGCTCTTTCCCGGGCTTGATGCAAAGCTTGGCGCATTTCTTGACGAATTGCTGACACGGCCACACTGGGATGAGACCGATTTGGGCCACTTGGCGGGCCAATTTCGACTCATGCAAGATGGCGCCCTCGAGTCACTCAACGAGTGGTCTTTCGAACGATACGGTGATGCCCTGATCGAGGAATACGAAGGATTCGAGCTCAATCCGGACGTGGTCAAGCGGTTGCAAAACTAAGGAAGTTCCAATGCAGGCAAGAGGAAGGCTGAAGCGACGCGACCGGGATTCGATCATACAGGCGCTGCGAGCGGGGGTAGTGCCCAAGCTGGGGCTGCAACACATCCAGGTCGGGCGGTCTCGTGAAGTGCAGGAAATGCTGCGGGACATCGAACGGATCGATGAAGGTGGCGCTGCGATTCGATTCATCATTGGCGAGTACGGTTCGGGAAAGACGTTTTTCCTCAACCTGAGTCGCTTGATCGCGATGGAAAAGGGCATGGTCGTGCTCTCGGCGGACATGGCGCCGGATCGCCGCCTGCACGCGACGGGAGGACAAGCGCGATCCCTGTACGCGGAAATGGCCCGAAACGCATCCACTCGCACCAAACCCGATGGAGGCGCGATGACATCGATCGTCGAACGCTTCGCCAGTACGTCGTTGCGCAAGGCGGAAGCGGAAGGTCGAAGTCCGGATGAAGTCATGCGCGAGAGCCTGGGACAGCTTGAGGAGTTGACCGGCGGATACGACTTCACCACCGTAATTGTGCGCTATTGGGAGGGTTACGAAAGCGGCGACGAAACACTGAAGTCAGCCGCGATACGCTGGCTTCGGGCGGAATTTTCGACCCGAACGGACGCGCGAAAGGCCCTTGGCGTGCGAACGATCATCTATGACGCCAACGTATACGACCAACTTAAGCTATTGGCACTTTTTGTTCGAAAAGCGGGTTATCGGGGACTGGTCGTTTCACTGGACGAACTGGTCAATCTGTACAAATTGACGTCCTCTCAGGCACGGAAATCAAACTACGAGCAGATTCTGCGCATTCTTAATGATGTTCTGCAGGGTAGTGCAAGACATCTCGGATTCATGCTTGGCGGAACACCCGAGTTTCTGATGGATACGCGTCGGGGCTTATACAGCTACGAAGCGTTGCAGTCGCGGCTGGCGGAGAACACATTTGCCCGGGACGGATTGGTGGATCTTTCCGGGCCTGTCGTCCGGCTCGCCAGCCTGACACCCGAAGATATGTTTGTTCTGCTTGCGAACGTTCGACATGTTGTCTTTGGCAACGACAGCTCCTTCCCGGACGATGCTCTGACCGCGTTCATGACGCACTGCTCAAAACGAATCGGAAACGCCTATTTCCAAACGCCCCGGACCACGGTGACGGCTTTTGTGAATTTGCTTTCGGTGCTGGAGCAAAATCCGGGTACGGACTGGCGCAGCCTGATCGGCGGGGTGGAAGTAAGCAAGGACTTTGGGGATGACATGAGCGGCATCGGGGATGACGAGGAGGATGATGAACTCGCGTCCTTCAGGCTCTGAACGTTCCAGATCGTTTGACTTGCTGGCGACTCCCGTCCGGCGTTGGATATGGGCAAAGGGCTGGGAGAGTCTGCACGACATCCAAGAAAAAGCGATTCCGCTGTTGCTGGAGGACGACGCCGACGTGATTATCGCGGCGGCAACCGCCGGAGGTAAGACAGAAGCTGCGTTCCTGCCCTTGATTTCATCGGTTTTGGACAACCCGGGTGATGGCGGGTTCGATCTGGTATATGTCGGACCGCTGCGGGCACTGATCAACGACCAGTTCCGGCGGCTGGACGATCTTTGCGGGAAGATGGATCTGGCAGTCCATCCGTGGCACGGGGATATAGGCCGAGGCGTCAAGAAACGTGCGCGGCAGACCCCGAGCGGGGTGTTGCTGATAACGCCCGAGTCGCTCGAAGCGCTTTTTGTCCTGCGTGGTCTTGAAATTCGAAGGCTATTCAAGAGTACCCGCGCGATCGTGGTCGACGAATTGCACGCATTGCTCGACAACGAACGCGGGATTCATCTGCGATCGCTTCTGACGCGACTGGAAATTGCAGTGGATCGCAGAATTCGGCGGGTCGGGTTGTCGGCGACATTGGGCGAGATGAACTTGGCTCGAAAATACCTCCGTCCGGAGGCACACGAAACGGTGGAGTTACTGGAGAGCGGATCGGAAGATTCGGAACTAAGGGTGCAATTGCGCGGATACCTGAAGAAGCAGGAACAGGCGAAGAGCGGACGTTCAGGAGAAGCGGAGTCTGCGGCGCAACGAGCAGTGGCACAGCACTTGTTTCATAGGCTGCGCGGCGCTCGAAACTTGGTGTTTGCAGGATCTCGCCAGAATGTCGAATGGTATGCGGACGCGCTACGCGTCATGTCGGAAAGGGCGCGTGTGCCGCTGGAATTCTTTCCGCACCATGCCAATTTGGACCGGGTGCACCGCACGGACCTGGAAAAGCGGCTGAAGACGCGTGCAGCCGCAACGGCCGTGTGTACATCGACACTCGAGCTTGGGATCGACATCGGCGCAATCAAATGCGTGGCACAAATCGGACCACCGTTCTCTGTCGCGTCGCTCCGGCAGCGCCTCGGTCGCTCGGGGCGACGCAGTGGCGAAGCGGCTGTATTGCGAATGTATGCGATAGAGAACGAGCCTGGGGGGAATTGCCACCCGATTGATCGGCTTCATTTGAGACTTGTGCGTTCAATTGCAATGGTAGCGTTGCTGATCGAGAAATGGTGTGAGCCGCCGGCCGCGCAAGCGCTTCATCTCTCCACCCTGACACACCAGGTTCTTTCTGTCATTGCCGAACACGGCGGCGCGAGAGCGAAACAATTGTTCACAACGCTGTGTGTGCGGGGACCGTTCAGGTGCGTTGATGCCAGTCTTTTTGCCCGTCTCCTCAGACGCCTTGGCGATAACGACTTGGCATTGCTGGAACAGGCACCGGACGGTGTATTGCTACTGGGACCACAGGGCGAACGGATCGTCGAGCACTACAGCTTCTACGCCGTATTCCAGACACCCGATGAATTCAGAATCACCCACAACGGCAAGACGTTGGGAACCCTTCCAGTGAGTATGGTGCTTGCGCCCAAGATGACGATCGTGTTCTCCGGTCGACGATGGCGCATCAAGGCAATCCATGACAGGGAGAAGGAAATTGAAGTGATTGCTGACCAGACGGGTCGCCCTCCCAGTTTCGGTGGAACCGGCGGTCTAATCCACGACCGGGTTGTGGAAAAGATGAGGGAGGTATTGGATGGTACGCAGGTACCGTTGTATCTCGACCGGAACTCCGTCCGGATGCTTGGCAATGCGCGACATCAGTTTCGCAGGCTAGGATTGGATACAGGACGAATCTGCGAAGTCGGCGAGCGAAGTCGCCTGATTGCAACCTGGGCGGGAACCATCAAGACGTCGACTCTCGCTCTGGCATTGCGGACGATGGGATACCGGACGACGGTTTACGATGGACTTGTTGACGTGGATCATGAGGAGGACGTTGAACCGGTAGAAGCAGCCATTCGGCAAATGGCCGGCTCACCGTCTGTGGATGCAGACAGCATTTTGTCGGGTGATCAGAACCTGATCGTGGAGAAATACGACCGTTTCCTAGGGGAACAGCTGCTCCGCGAGGAAACGAGGCAGAGCCGTGTTGACCTGGCCGCACTGCCTGGGTTGGCGAGAGAAATTACCAATGACAAGCGGTACAAATCGAAAGCGGTGGCATTCGCGTCACCGCACCGGTGACAACGAGAAGTCTGTAGTCCGGTTGAGATGATTGATGAGATCAGTGCTGCACCAGATGAGCTGATCGAACCATTTGGCACCGTACGCCTGTTTTGGCCCTGAGTGCATAGGCTTCAACTGGCTTTTCGAGTCCGCGGGACAGAGCAATGGAAGAAAATCCTGAACCAATTCATCTGGAAGACCATAGCTTAGATGAGATCATTCAGTTGCTCGCGGCCGGTACCCCTATTCACCGCGAAAAGGAAACACCCTTCTGTCTAGACACCGCTGATAAGCGCAAGGCCTTCGCGTTCTATCGTCGCAACCGTGAATTTTGGCAGAGTAGCAGAACCGTCCAGGCCAAGGAAGTGAATCGCCTGCTTGCCGCGCTGAGCGACGAACTGCCGGATGTTCGTGGAAAACCCCCACGTGCCGCTGCCGAGAAGCCCGTTTGGCATCTTGAGCGTGTCGAGATCCATCGTTTTGGCGGTCTGCATCAGCATTTGGGGCCAAATGGCGAAGACCCTGAGGATCTTGTGTTCGATCTCGGCAAAGAGGTAACGCTCCTGAGTGGTTTCAACGGCGCAGGAAAAACCGCACTGCTGAGCGCGATCATCTGGTGCCTGACCGGGAAAGCACTTCGATCCCAAGACATGCCGCACGAAGTGCATGAGCCCATGGCGGTGAAATGGACGGCCGACGGTGAACAGACACAGGACGAAACAGACAATCGGCCCGATATCGCGGTGCCGCCAATCGTTCCAATTCCGTCTTCAGACAACCTCCTGCGCCTTAGCGACAAACCAAAACTTGACACCCGCGTGCAGCTTACCTTTAGGCGGGAGGGCACGGTCGAAAAGCGCGTCGTCTCGCGCCGCCTTGATGTTAAGCGCAAGAAGTTTTTTGCACCCGTCGAGGGACTCCAAGCATTGGGTCTTCCGGCACTTGCAATCGAGGTGGGAACACTGATGCCTGGAGTTGCGGCGCACATGCGATTCGATGAGAAGACGGATTTGGCGCAGGCAGTCTCTCAACTTACCGGCCTTAAGCCGCTGCAAGAACTCGGTCAGCGTACCCAACGCCTAGTAAACCGCCTTCGCAAGATCGAAAGGAAAGCAACGGAGACGGTGCGCGACGAGCGCCTCCAGCACTTCGAAAAACAGCTTGAGGACTTCAAGGATGGATGGGAGGAACGACCCGACCTCGGGAGACCGCCGGCAATCCTACTGCCGGGCGAGATCATTGAGGGCAAGGACTCCAGCGGCGATACCGTGGAAAAGGCCAATTGCAGGTCAACTCTCTCGACTGCTCGGAAGCAGTTACTGGAAATGCAATCGGTCATGGCTCGTGATATGGAAAACATCCTTGGCCGTAAATTTGAACTTACCACGCGACCGGAAGTTGACTCCCTAACCCGGGCTCTCGACGATGCCGGGGACCGCCTCAAAGGTAGTGCCTTGCGTGAATTGCCGAGCGTAGCGCTTCTGCTTGATCTACGTCGAATTTCGGACAGCGACGCAGCACTTGCGCTGAACGCTGCCAGAGATGTCCGTCACCGGGCACAGGCGCTTTCCAAGAGACTGGAAGATAAGCGCAAGGCAGCACGCTGGAGTCTCTACTCGCGCGTAGCGACTTGGCACAAAGACAATCATCCCCAGGAAGAGATGTCCAACTGTCCTGTATGCGGAACAGATTTGGGGCTTGTTCCCGCCGACGCCTTGCTCGACATCTCTGTGAAATCCGCGCTCGACCGGTGCCGAGAGACCGACAGCGATATCGCGAAAACTGCTGCCGAATGGGAACGCGACGAGGCGGCGGCCTTCCTCGACGTGCTTCCTACAAGCATTCGCGGCTTTGCGGACATGGCACTACCTGCATCGCTGCTCGCTCTCTACCACCAGGGATTTGTGGAAGAACTACTTCGACAAAGGGCGTTTCAAGGCAGTATGCGCCCGCTTCAGAACAATGCGAAAGCCGTTTGGGATGTTGCAACCAGACGACATCCGCTGCCAAAAGCGCCCAAGCAAGCGAACAGCGAACTTCCCAAACTGCTGTCGCGCGGCAAGCTGCAAGGACGCATTTCGGCGGTTACCCATGCGCTCATGTTACGGACGCATCGTACCTACGCCAAACATGCGCTGCAGTCCATGTTGGCATCCTATATCGGTTCTGTGAAGTCTGCGGAGGAACGAGTTGAGCAGCGGACCGACAGGTCAGCATCGCCTGACGACAGAAAGCAAACGAAACCAGATCGGGCTTCGCTTCGAGAACAGATCGAGTCTGTCCGGCGAGGAGTTCAGAATGCCATTCCCATCGTCAAGCTAGGGCCTGTTAACACTACAGCAACGCGTCGACGATGAGCACGAAGACGACGAAGCCGAGGAATACGACATCGAGTTTCTCGAAGCGCGAGAAGATGCGCCGGAACCCCTTCAGGCGCCGGAACAGCCGCTCGACCTCATTGCGCCGCTTGTACATCTCCCGATCGTACTCCCAAGGGTCGACGCGGTTGCTCTTCGGCGGCACGACCGGCACGAATCCCAGGTCCAGAACCAGTTGGCGGGTGGCGTCGTCCTCATACGCGCGGTCCATCACCAGCGCCGGGCTGTTCGACGGTTTCTCCATGCCTCTCAGCAACTTGCGCCCTTCGGGCGCGTCGTGCGCCTGGCCTGGAGAGAGCGAGAACGCGAGGGCCGTCCGGTCATCCGCGGCAACCATATGAATCTTGGTGGTCCAGCCCCCACGGGACTTGCCGATGGATTGGGGGCCGTTTTTTTTTCCGCCCCCGTGCCGTCCGGATGCACCTTGACGCCGGTGCTGTCCAGCCCCGCCGCCTCCACCTTGACGCGCACGAGCCGCTCCCGTTGCAGGTGCTCGAACACGCGATCCAGAACGCCGTTCTTCGACCAGCGGTTCATCCGCGTGTAGACGGTGTGCCAATTGCCGAACCTTTCGGGCAGCCCGCGCCACTTGCAGCCGTGCTCGGCCACGTACAGGATCGCGTCGGGCACCTGGATGTTCGGCAGGCTCACGTTTCCGCGCTGCACCGGCAGCAGCGGCCCGATCCGTTCGAATTGGGCTTCGGTGAGTTCCATATCCCTGATTTTCCTCCGGTTTCCGCGTCCTGGACAACGCGACGAAGGATACCACGTTTTTGCCTGCTAGTGTTAACACGCCCTAGTACAGCAGCTTGACGCTCTGGAAGCTGTGCGTAAGGAATGGGATGCGCAGGCGCTCCGACTGACGCTTCTTTCTCGCGCCGCAGATGCCGTCGAGCCTTACCTTGCTTTCCCTGATTTGGTCTACGAACGCGTTTCAGGTCTCATCGAAACGCTTGATCGAGACACAGCCCGCTGGCTCGACTGTATCTACCGAGCACATTATCGCGGAGGACCGTCTTATGGCGGGTTTGAACCGGAAGAAGACAGGAGGTTCGCAATCCGTGCCGGGATCGGCGAGATGCGAGTACCCGCTCATCAAGTCATGAATGCATCCCTCTTGAAGGCGTGCGTTTGGGCTTTCCTCTTCGCCCTCTGGGAACATATTCGGAGGCAATCCGGCATTCTTAGCTGCATGTTGCTCGACGATCCTCAGACACACTTTGATCCGATCAACAGCGAGAATCTGGCCGCCACCGTGCCCACAATGCCAACATTCGGGATGCGTCCCCTTATCGCATCCAATGATGTCCGCTTTCTTGCGGCCATTCAGGACAAGCTTCCGTCCTCCGCATCAGCTACCCCCACGTGGACTGCGCAGCGAATTGATCCAGTCTCATCATCGAAACTTTCCGCCTCCCTTAGCCCAGTGATCGAGGATATCCGCGAAAAACGAAATTGCTGGACAGATGATGAGAACGATGTTTCGAAGGCGCAGGAGTTCGTCATGTGTGTCGGAGTCGATATCGAGAACCGTCTCTGGAATCTGCTGGCAACGGACCCGCTGGTCATGCATTCGCCGACCCTCGGCGATCTCCTTGGACAACTACGTCGCGCACGCAATGCGGGCGAACGCCCTTATGAGGAGCCGCCATTCTCGAAGCTACTCTCCCACGCGGCTCTCCGAGACACCGCTCCGTTCTACACAATCATCAACAAGGCACATCACCGGCCAATGGACATCACCCCATTCGACGCAGCTACTGTGAACAGTGCTTATGAAAGCGTCCATTCGTTACTGCGAAGCTGCACGTCCTCGTACGCTCGGTTCCTTGGCCGTCCCACAAGCAGAGATCGCGACCTTGTGGGTCCCCGGGTCCCGCCTCCCGCCAACGTCGTCACCTTGCCCGACGCGCAAATTCCGGTGCTCGGGGAACTGGCCGCCCGAAGCAGCACGGACATCCTTGCGATTGGCGACGACCAAGAGCTAGAAGCCATCTCACAAATACTTTTTGGCCAAGATCATGAACGTGGCGAGCTTGAGAAAGGCCACGAAATTTTCGAAGTGACGTTCGTACCGGGTGACTATCCGACGGTAGTTTTGCAGCCATGCGAACAGCCGTTCGACCTTCCAGCGACGCTTGTAGCGCCGCAGCACCCGCCCATCCTGGGTCTTGGGCTTGGTGCGGTTGGCCCGGTGGGGCGCGATGAGCTGTACCCCCAGCTTCGCGCATTCCCCGTCCAACGGGTCGCTGTCGTAGGCCTTGTCGCCGACCGGGCGCTCCGGCACGGCTTCTGTCGAACGCGCGTCGATCGACTCGATCACGAACTTGGTCTCGTGCGGCGAGGCGCTGCCCGCGCAAACCGACACCGGCAGTCCGGAGCGCTCGGCCATCATCATGATTTTGCAGCCCTTTCCGCGCTTGGTCTTGCCGACTCCGGCGCCCCCTTTTTGGCCGCGCTGAAGCTGCCGTCGATGAAGCACTCGCTCATGTCGATCTCACCGCGCCGCTCCAAGTCCCGGGTCAAAACATCCACCAACCGGTCCATGACGCCCGCCTTGCGCCATTGCTGGAAGCGGCGGTGGCAGGTCTGGTACGGCGGATAGCGCCCGGGCATCTCCGACCAGGGTGCGCCCGTGCGCAAGACCCACAAAATGCCGTTCAAAACGTCCCGGGAATCCCGCCATGGACGGCCCCGGCCGTCCGGCCGGCGGGGCAATGCGGGCAGCAAGGGCTCGATGAACGCCCACTGGGCGTCGTTGAGGTCGCGCAACATGGGAAACTCCGATCATCTTCATAATCGGGATTGGAATGCTATCATAACTTCCTGAATTATGAGATAGCTTCTAATCAAACTGGATTCTCTAGGGCCGCTTGCGTTGTATGTAGTCCGTGGATCGACACTCGGGCTTCTAGCGTTGCCCGGCCAGATCGCAATTGTGTCACTCGACCAGGAAGCCGCTGATGGCGACGTAGTCGTAGCACTACACGGAGATAAAGCGTTTGCGCGGCGCTTTCATCTAGACCAAAGGGACCCCTCGCGCACACTGCTTGCCTCAGACTTGTCCGGATCGGAAAACGTGCCACCGGGAATGCTGGTTCCCACTGCCGCAACGCGCGTGATGCCGATTATTGGCGTGCTTTACGATGATCAGACGGCGCCGGGTCCAGACGAAGCCGTTGCTGTGGATGGTTCGGAAATTCTCTCTCGAAAGCTTGTGGCGGCCCATATCGTCGAGGACAGCGCCTATCCAGTAATACGGAACGGCGACGTGGTGCTGATGGAGGAGGTTGAGGAAATGTCACACGCGGTGGTAGAGAGTCTGGAAGGACGAATTGTAGCTTTGACCGCGCGTAACGGTGCCGATAGCTTCGGGTACCTGAAGCGACTGGGCCATGAAGTCGGCGATGGCCTGCGCATCTACGAAAACATCGGTTTGAATGGAAAAGCTGTTTGTGTAGCTGAACGCCAGTCCGCAGCGACGGGCGAAGTTCCTTGGCTCGAGAGACTCTGGCGGGTGCATGGATTCTTGAGGCTAGTTTGAGGCCATTAGCAAGACGCGAAGTGTGGCGCGACCTACTTCGAGTCTCATCAGAGTTCATTCCCGAGACATCGCCAAAATGCGAATGAACATCACAGGTTAGGGCCTGTTAACACTACAGCAACGCGTCGACGATGAGCACGAAGACGACGAAGCCGAGGAATACGACATCGAGTTTCTCGAAGCGCGAGAAGATGCGCCGGAACCCCTTCAGGCGCCGGAACAGCCGCTCGACCTCATTGCGCCGCTTGTACATCTCCCGATCGTACTCCCAAGGGTCGACGCGGTTGCTCTTCGGCGGCACGACCGGCACGAATCCCAGGTCCAGAACCAGTTGGCGGGTGGCGTCGTCCTCATACGCGCGGTCCATCACCAGCGCCGGGCTGTTCGACGGTTTCTCCATGCCTCTCAGCAACTTGCGCCCTTCGGGCGCGTCGTGCGCCTGGCCTGGAGAGAGCGAGAACGCGAGGGCGGTCCGGTCATCCGCGGCAACCATATGAATCTTGGTGGTCCAGCCCCCACGGGACTTGCCGATGGATTGGGGGCCGTTTTTTTTTCCGCCCCCGTGCCGTCCGGATGCACCTTGACGCTGGTGCTGTCCAGCCCCGCCGCCTCCACCTTGACGCGCACGAGCCGCTCCCGTTGCAGGTGCTCGAACACGCGATCCAGAACGCCGTTCTTCGACCAGCGGTTCATCCGCGTGTAGACGGTGTGCCAATTGCCGAACCTTTCGGGCAGCCCGCGCCACTTGCAGCCGTGCTCGGCCACGTACAGGATCGCGTCGGGCACCTGGATGTTCGGCAGGCTCACGTTTCCGCGCTGCACCGGCAGCAGCGGCCCGATCCGTTCGAATTGGGCTTCGGTGAGTTCCATATCCCTGATTTTCCTCCGGTTTCCGCGTCCTGGACAACGCGACGAAGGATACCACGTTTTTGCCTGCTAGTGTTAACACGCCCTAGCGTTGTCTGACCGCCCAGTACCCGGGGTAGCCCGTGATCCATGCAGCTATTAACCCAAGTTTACCAACCCAAAACGTAATGTGTGCGTATTCTCAGCCAAATGTACCGGTGAATCTCGCCGAAACGTACCACCGATTCTCGTTCAAATGTACCGGCGATTCTCGCTGAAAGTTACCGCCCAAACTCGCTGAAAAGTACCGCTCTCTGGCGCGTCCGCGGCGTGGATGCCGGACCCCATAGGCTGCCTGTTTTCCAACAGAGGAGGCAGGCAGATGCCGAGGTCCAGAATCGCCATGCGACGAGTCAGGGAAATATTGCGTTTGAAGTGGGAGTTGGGGCTGAGCGTGCGCCGGATCGCGCGCAGCAGCGGTCTGAGCCACCCGACGGTGTTGAGGTATATCGAGCGGGCCGAAGGCTGCGGGCTGTCCTGGCCGTTGCCGGCGGAGCTGGACGACGCGGAGCTGGAACGGCGGTTGTTCCCGCCGCCGCCGGCGCCGAGCGTGCCGCGCCCGCAACCCGATTGGTTGGCGGTGAACCGGGAGATGAAGCGCAAGGGCATGACGCTGCTGGTGCTGTGGGACGAGTACAAGGCGGCGCATCCGGACGGCTACGAATACGCGACCTTCTGCCGTCACTACAAGAAGTGGCGCGGGCGTCTGGACGTGGTGATGCGCCAGGATCACCGGGCCGGGGAGAAGCTGTTCGTGGATTACGCCGGGCAGACGGCCGGGGTGATCGACCGGCGCACGGGCGAGGTCCGCGAGGCCCAGGTCTTCGTGGCCGTGCTGGGCGCCTCCAGCTACACCTACGCGGAGGCGACCTGGTCGCAGTCCATGGAGGACTGGATCGGTTCGCACGTGCGCACGTTCGAGTACTTCGGGGCGGTGCCGGAGATCGTGGTGCCGGACAACCTGAAGAGCGGCGTGAACAAGGCGCATCGATACGAGCCGCGGCTGAACCGCACGTACCGGGGGATGGGCGAGCACTACGGGGTTGCCATCTTGCCTGCCAGGCCGAAAAAACCCAGGGACAAGGCGAAAGCCGAGGCGGGCGTGTTGTTGGTGGAGCGCTGGATCCTGGCGCGGCTGCGGCACCTGCAGGTGTTTTGCCTGTCCGATCTGAACGAGGCCATCGGGGAGTTGCTCGAGCCGCTCAATGCGCGGCCGTTCCAGAAGTTGCCCACGTGCCGGCGGGAGCTGTTCGAGACGCTGGACCGTCCGGCGATGCGCCCGTTGCCGCCGCGGCCCTACGAATACGCCGAGTGGAAAACGGTGCGCGTGCACATGGATTACCACGTGGAGATCGAGCGGCATTACTACTCGGTGCCTTACCAGTTGATCAAGGAACAGCTTCAGGCCCGGATCACCGCGAACACCGTGGAACTGCTGCACAAGGGCCGGCGCGTGGCCAGTCACCTGCGTTCGCGCCGCCGCGGCGGGCACACCACCGTGACCGCGCACATGCCGCGGGGGCATCGCGCCCAGGCCGAATGGACGCCGCAGCGGCTCATCCGCTGGGCGGGCCAGGTCGGTGCGTCCACCGCGGCGCTGGTCGAGCGCATCATGGCCGCAAGGCCGCATCCCGAACAGGGCTTCCGAAGCTGCCTGGGCATCATGCGGCTCGGCGAACGCTACACCGAGAATCGCCTGGAGGCCGCCTGCCGGCGGGCGATCGCGCTGGGATCGTACTCCTACAAGAGTGTGGCGGCGATCCTGAAGAACGGGCTGGACCGCAAACCGCTGCCGCCGCGCACCCCGGAACTGCCGAACATCGACCACCACAATCTCAGGGGGCCGGGCTACTTCAAGTAAATCAGGAGGAACTGCACCATGTTGTATCACCCCACCATCGACAAACTCGCCGAGCTGCGCCTGACCGGCATGCGAACGGCGCTGATGGAGCAGCAGGACATGAGCGAGATCGAGGCGTTGAGCTTCGAGGAACGGCTCGGGCTGTTGCTCGATCACGAGGCCGCCTTCCGCGCCGAGCGGCGGCTGAAGTACCGGCTTCGCATCGCGCGGCTGCGCTACTCCGCCGTCGTCGAAGATCTGGATTACCGGCACCCCCGGGGCCTGGACAAGGCCCTGATGACGCGGCTCATCACCGGGCAATGGATCAGGAAGAAGCTCAACCTGCTGATCACCGGGCCGACCGGCACGGGCAAGTCATGGATCGCCTGCGCGTTGGGCAACAAGGCCTGCCGCGACGGCTTCACCGTGCAGTACCGCCGCCTCTCCAGGCTCTTCGATGAACTGGGTTATGCGCACGGCGACGGCCGCTATCCGAAGGTCATGAAAAAGCTCGCCCGGACCGACGTCATCATTTTGGACGACTGGGGTCTGGCCAAGCTCACAGCGCCCCAGCGCCGTGAACTGCTGGAGATCCTCGAGGATCGGCACGAGCGGCGCTCCACGCTGGTGACCAGCCAGTTGCCCATTGAACACTGGCACAAGATGATCGGAGAACCCACCCACGCCGATGCGATCCTCGACCGGCTCGTGCACAATGCCTATCGAATCGCGCTGGAAGGGGAATCCATGCGTAAAATGAAAGCCAGAGGAGGTGGATCACTCGCTGCTTAGCCTAAAAATCCGGCCACGCGTCGCCTCGCGCCGAGCCATCGTTCGACGACCATCGGCGAAGCGGTAACTTTGCCGCGGATCGGGTGGTACTTTTGAGCGGGAACGACTGGTACTTTTGACTGGGACTGGCTGGTAACTTTGAAGGGATTACGCAAATGTGAGTGCAATCAGTGTCTTACGGGCTGGATTTTCGCCGTAAGGCACTACATTGGGCGTTTTTCGGCGGTTTCGATCCGGTTCAGATCACCTTTTTGACGAAGCCGCCGGCGTCGGGGTGGATGCCGAGGGCGTCGTAAATGGGCTTTTGGTGCGGTTCCGGGGCGGTGGCCTTTCGCAGGTGCAGGGTGCGCCCGTCGGCGCAACGGAAGGTGGCGGTGACGCGGCATCGCGAAGCGAGGCGGTTGCGCAGGGCGCTCCAGCTCCGGTTGAGGCCGTTCTCGCGCAGGCGCGTGCGAACGATCTGCACGAGTGGATAGGCGAGCACGGCGATGAACAGATGCCCTTCGGTGCGCCTGGGCACGCGGTGGTGGATGGGCCGCAGGCCGAGTTCGGATTTGAGGCAGCGGAACACGGCTTCCAGATCCGTCAGGGTGACATAGGTTTTCCACAGCCGTTCGGCGTCCCAGTCCATGAGGTTGGTCCGCAGGCAGTACACGCCGGGCAGGTCGGCCATGGATCCCTTGGCGGGATCGCGGGTGAAGGCGACGGAGGCGACGCGGCCGCCCTTGACGGTCAGGTCGAGCTGGTAGTAGCCGGCCACGCGCCGGTGCTTGGCCTTGAGCCGTCCGATGCGTTCGTCGGTCTGCCCGGGCTTGCGCCGCGCGCGGGGTTTGGACAGGCCCTCGGCGAGCTTCGTCAACGCCGCCTCGTAGCGGGCGCACAGCCGCCCGACCATGGCGCGCTCCTTCCGCGCGCGTTCCTCGGAGTAGCAGTTCAGGCGCACTTCCGCGGTGTCCTCGCACACCCTTCGGTCCAGGTGCAGCGTGTGCCCCGAGGCGGTGGCGAGGGGCACGGCGGCATCGGCGTCGAACTCGCGCTTGCGCTTGCGGCTGACGACGAGATAGCGGTACCCGGATTCGCGCAACCAGGCGACCTGCGCCTCGGTGGCGATGCCCCGGTCCATGACCACCAGGGCGTCGGCCGGCGCGTCCGGGCCCTCCAGCATGCCTTGCGGGGCGGTGTGCTCGCGCACGTTGCCGGCGAACACCCGCGAACGGCTCACGAAGCCCGAACCGTCCAGCACCAGGCCGAGCGTGAGCAGCGGACGGTCGCTGCGCTTCTCCTTGGAATGCCCGTGCCGCGCCAGCGGCTGTTTCGCGGCGCCGCCCTCGAAGTAGGTGTTGGTAACAACGTGGAACCAAAAGCGATGTTGGCTCTGGAGCGACAGATCGCCCGTCCATCGAGGACCCCACGGGGTTGAGGCCGATCATATAGGAGCGTTATTATATGACTCATGGCCCGCGCAACACGCCAGCAACGCGCCGAACGGCTCAACGCCGCGTTCGAACTGCGCCAGCGCCACGGCGCCGCCGAGGCGGTTCGGCGGCTGGCCGAGCGTCACGCGCTCTCGATCGTTCAGGCGCGCCGCTACGTGCGCGCCGCCGCCGACATGGACGGTCCCGTTGCCGATGCGCAAATCATGCAGCCCATCACCGTGCGCATTCCGCGGCCCCTGGTCGAGCAATTGCGGGCGCGGGCGCAACGCACGGGCCGCAGCCTGGGTTCGCTGGTCTCGCAGGCCGTCGCCGCCTTCCTGTCCCGGGGGCCGTAGCGCCGGATGAGGCGCCTCCGTCTCGTTCAGGTGTTCGATCGGCTCGCCGAGCAGCGCCTCGGGGAAGCCTACGGGCTGTTGGTTCGAGAACGCGCCTGGCCGACGCGAGGAGCAAGACATGAGCATGGAACCGGTGACGGGAACGGTCGCGGCGTATCTGCGGGTATCGAGTCGAATCCAGCGCGAACGCGAGACGATCGCCAGTCAGCGTGAGGCCGTGCCGGGTCACGCGAGGGAGCGGGGTTGGACGCTGTGCGAGGCGCAGGTGTTTGCCGACGATGGCTTCAGCGGCGCCACGCTCGACCGGCCGGCGTTGGAGGCGTTGCGCGATGCGGTGGCCGGCGGCGAGGTGGACACGGTGCTCGCTTGGTCGGCGGATCGTCTGAGCCGCAAGTTTGCCCACCAGATGCTGCTCCAGGAAGAGTTCGCCCGCCACGGCGCGAGGATCGTTTTAGTCGAGGCGCCGGACGATGCGACGCCGCAGGGGATGTTGTTGCGCCAAATGCTGTCTGCGATATCCGAGTACGAGCGCACCCAGATCGCCGAACGCTCGCGGCGGGGCAAGATTCATCGCGCCCGCCAAGGTTCGCTGAACATGATCACGCGTGCGCCCTATGGCTATCGTTTGATCCGCAAGACCGAGTCATCGGGCGCGCGGCTGGAGACCCACGAGGCCGAGGCCGCCGTCGTGCGCCGGATTTTCGATCTCCATGTGCGCGACGGTCTGAAGATGCACGAGATCCCGCGACAGCTGGACGCGCGTGGCATCCGTCCTCGCCACGCCCGGCGCTGGCCGATCTCGACGGTCGCGGTGGTGTTGAGGAACGAGGCGTACGTGGGGCGGGCGGGGTATTTGAAAACCGTCGGCACGGGCAAACCCGCGCGCCGCAACCGGACCGGGCGGTTGCAGGCGGGGCGCGTTCGGCGCCTGACGGGACGTACCGCGCGCCCCCGGGAAGAGTGGATCGAATTGCCCGTTCCGGTCATTGTCGAGCCCAGCGTTTTCGAGCAAGCGCAGCGTCGCCGGGCGGAGAATCGACGCTTCTCCGGGCGAAAGACGATCGACCCCACCTTGCTTCAGGGGCTTGGCGTGTGCGCCGAGTGCGGCTACACGATGGGACGGCATTCGGGATCGGGCGGCCCTGGCGGCCGCCGACATTACTATCGGTGCCACGGCATCGACGGTTGGCGCCGACCTCAAGGCGCCGTCTGCGACAATCCGCCGGCTCGTGCCGAGGTTCTCGACACGGCGGTCTGGAATGAAGTGCTCGCGCTGCTCGAGAACCCGCAACTGATCCAATCCGAAATCGACCGAAGGCTCGCCGCGGCGAACGAATCCGCATCGCACGATCGGCGCGTCGAGACCTTGCGCGCCGAGGCGCGCGGCATTCAGGCTCAAATGCGCCGCCTGCTCGATGCTTACCAGGAAGGACTCGTCGGGCTCGATGAATTACGCGAGCGCAACGGGCCGTTGCAAACCCGACAGCGCGCCATCCTTTCCGAACTCGATGCGTTGCAAACCGCCAAACTGGATCGGGAGTCCCGGCTGGCCCTCGCCACCACGGTCCAGCGATTCCTTGAGCGCATGCGCGACGCGGCCCGCTCGCTGTCCATCGTCGAACGGCAAAGAATCGTGCGCCTGCTCGTGCGCGAAGTGCGGATCGGCAAGCACTCCGTTACGATCTGTCACTCCATCCCGTTGACCCGCGTCCCTCCCGCCGTGTCCGGACCGCAGCGGGCCGAACCCGCGGCAACCGGGTCAATGACAGAGACCGGTGGACTTTTGGTTCCACGATGTGGTCAGGTCGAACAGCGTGACCGTGGCCGAGAGGCCGAACAGGTCCAGGGCGCGCTGGAACAGCCGCGCCTCGATGACCTCGCGGTGCTTCACCAGGGCGTCGGAGGCCCGGTACAGCTGCATCGCCCCCATGGCTTCGCAGTCCACGCCCAGCAACTCGCCCAAACCGCTGTCGCGGCCCAGCCAGCGGTGGGTCTCGCGCTCGCTGGCCGGGTGCGCCAGACGCCCCACGATCAGCCCGGCCGCCGCCGCCCGCGGCGCGCCGTTGACGCCAAGCTCTTCCAGCAACCGCATCAGCCCGACCCGCTCCATGGCCCAAAGCCCCACCTGTTCCACGCCCACGCCGCGCGGCCGGGCCAGTTCCATGGAATCGGGGTCGATCGCCACGCCGGCCCGCCCCGCCCCGGGCGCCTCGCCCAGCCCGCGCGCCAGCAGCAACGCCGCGATGCGTTGCGCCTCCGCCTCCACCGCCGCGGGGACATCGTCGAGCAGCCCCGGCTGCCCGTCGAGCAGATCGTCGACGCGCGCGCACAACCGCGGCCAGGACTCCGGCCCGGTCTCGAAGTGCCGGCCGAGGTTCGGCAGCGTGCGCTGGCGCACCTTGCCGCCGCGCCGTTCGCTGCGCACCAGCCGGTGCGTCAGGTAGGCCGAACCGTCCTTGGCGCGGCGGGTTTGGGTGCGGCGGATGAACATGCGGGGATGATCCGCCGCCCCGGGGAACATGTCAATACATCAACGGACGATTATGGCACTACATCGGCCTCCCGGCCCGACACAACACCATCAATCAGAGACTTGCGCGCAAAAAATACCCGCATCTGCCCCATATTCCACCCGCTTCCGGCCTGAAAGAGGCTCAGGTTGGTAAACTTAGAAGTGGTCCCCAAAATTCGGACAGGGTTGTAAGGTGGTATTTGCGCTGATGAGAGGACCCTACGAGGATGGCGAAGCGACGCAATTTTTCACCTGATTTCAAGGCCAGGGTGGCCTTGGCGGCGATCCGGGGCGACGGCACGATTGCCGAGCTGGCGGCCCGGTACCAGGTGCACCCGAGCATGATCGGGAACTGGAAGCGCACGGCCCTGGAGGGGCTGAACACGACGTTCACGCGCGGAGCGAAGCGAACCGACCGGAGTCACGAGGAGGAGGTCATGCGGCTTCAGGCGAAGATCGGGGAGCTGGTGGTGGAGCGGGATTTTTTGGCCAAGGCCTTCGATCGCCGGGCGTGGATCGGAGGCGGCGGATGATCGACGGGAAGCACCCGCGGTTGAGCCTGGTGCGCCAGTGCGCCTTGGTGGGCATCGCCCGCTCGAGTTTCTACTACCGCCCGTCGGGCGAGTCCGGGGAGAACCTTCGGCTGATGAGGCTGATGGACGAGTTGCACTTGAACTGCCCGTGGTGCGGCTCCCGGCAGATGGCCCGCGCGCTGCGGCGCAGGGGCCACCGGGTCGGCCGCAAGCGGATGCGCCGGCTGATGCGGGTGATGGGTTTGCGATCCCTGGCGCCGCGGCCGAACACCTCGCGCCGCGCCCCGGGGCATCGGGTGTATCCGTACCTGTTGCGCGATCTGCGGGTGCGGCGGCCCAACCGGGTGTGGTGCGCGGATCTGACGTATCTGCCGATGGCGCATGGATTTTTGTACCTGGTGGCCATCATGGACTGGTATTCGCGCAAGGTGCTGTCCTGGGGATTGTCCACGACGCAGGACACGGTGTTTTGCATGCACGCGCTGCAGGAGGCCGTCGAGCGTTACGGCACGCCGGAGGTGTTCAACACCGACCGGGGCAGCCAGTTCACGTCCAGCGCGTGGACCGGCGAGCTGACGGCACACGGCATCCGCATCTCCATGGACGGCAAGGGCCGGTGGAGGGACAACGTGTTCATCGAGCGGCTGTGGCGCTCGCTGAAGTACGAGTGCGTGTACCTGCACGCGTTCGCCGATTTCGGCGAGGCCCGCGACGGGATCGGCGCCTGGGTGAGGTGCTACAAGTTTGTTTCATAACACCCATCTTTCTATGCTCTTGATTCAAAAAGGTTTTCCTGATTCGGGTTCGGTATTGCGGTGTGCTTGCGGCGATTTTTCACTCGCGCGGCAAGCGACTCTCCGGCCGAACCTTCGAGATCGGCGCGTTTGAAGAGCCAGGGACCGTCGGGCAAGGGATGGAGCGAGTCGATTTCACCGGCCTCCGCCGCCAGCCTGAGCGTTCGGGGAGCAAGATTGAGCAGCGCAGCCGCGTTGGTGAGATTGAGCCAGGGCTCGACACCGTTTGCGGCCGGGCGGAACGCGGGGATCTTGCGATAGCTGCGTAACGCGCAGACGCGCTCGCGGGTCCAGCGGTTGCCGTTGCCGGTTCGCAACCCGTTGCGATTGAGTACGCCGGCAATCAGGTCGTCATTGGCGATCAGGACGAGTTGGCGGACCGCCTCGACCGTCTCCAGAGGCGTGCTGTTGCGTTGTCCGCGTCGTTTTCTCGGCAGCCGAAGTTCCGTATGCACGCCCCCCGCCCAGTGAACGACCAGGACCACCTCGCCCGTCCCGTTGGCAGCATCCGTGTCGATGTCGGCGACGACCTCGCAAATGAGAGTGCGCACGATGCGTTTCTTCAGACGCGCGTCGGCGGTCGGCGCGTTCCATACTGTCTGCAGGTCCTGCGCCAGTGCGGCGAAGGAGACCGGCGTCGGGTCGGGCTTCTCGGCGCTGGCGTGCCCATGTGCGGAGAGCTTCGCCTCGACCTCGCGCTGCCGTTCCAACGCAACTTCCCAACGCGCTTCCAACTCCGCGGCCACCAGGCGGTTGGCGGGGTCCGCGACATCGTATTGGCGGAAGGCCCGGTCGGTGGCGTAGCGGGCGGCCTCCAGATCGCGCGTCAGCGCCTCCCGAACTTCGTCGCGCCGCGCGGCCGCCTCGGTCTCCGCCCGTACGGCGGCACCGACCGCGCCGGGCCCGACAACCTGAAGCAGAGCCTCTTCGATGGCATCGTCCACGCGAAGACCGCCAAAGGCGATGCAACGGGGCTCGCCGTTGTCCATCCAGCCCCGGTGGCAGGCGTAGCGGGGAATGTTGTGCTTGAGCCCGCTATACCGAAGCGTCAACTTGCGTCCGCAACGCCGGCAGCGCACCAAGCCGGCCAACAGCGCATTGCCATGCTTGGCGGCGCCATGATGTTTGCTGGCGGGTACGTTGTTGCCGACCATCGTGCGTATCGCCTCGGCGCGCTCCCAGTCGATATACCCCTCGTGGGCTCCGGGCTTGAGCGCCAGCCATTCGTTGCGCGGCTTGCGTTCGTGCCTGACCCGAACGCCCGACTCGTCGTAGGTCGTCACGGCGCGACTCCTGCCGTAGGCGTAAGCCCCGCCGTAGACCGGGTTGGCGATCAACCGGTGGATCGTAGCGTAACTTGGCCGGCGCCACACGGTCTTGCCGTCGCGGCCCTTGGCGGGCAGGTCGAGTCCGTGCTCGAGAAACCACAATAGCGTCTGGCGGGCGCTGCCCAACTCCTCGACCTTGTCGAAGACCAGCGCAATCGCCTCCCGCACTCGCCGGTCCGGGTCTTTCTCCAGACGATCGCCGTTCTTCACATAACCGACCGGCGCGGCGACGATCAGCTCGCCGCGCCTGGCCTTCTCGTGACGGGCGGCCAGCGAGCGCTGGCGCAACAGGTCGAGCTCATACTCGTTCAGCGAGCCCTTCAGTCCCAGCAATAGACGATCGTTACTGTGACGGGGCGCATAGACGGCCTCCTGGTCCACCAGAACCGTATCGACCACCCGGCACATCTCGATCAGTTGTTGCCAGTCCCGGCTGTTGCGGGCGAACCGCGACACTTCCCGCGCGGCCACCGCGCCCACCTTGCCCAGGCAGACTCGAGCAACCATACGGTCGAATCCGGCGCGCTCCGCGCTGCCGGAGGCCGAACGGCCGAGATCCTCGTCAATGGTATCGATTTGCCTGAAGCCCAACCGTTGGAGCCGCTCGCGCATGGCGTATTGCAAGGCGCTGCTCTCGCGGTTGTGGAGAACCTGATGAACCGAAGACTGACGAACGTACAGGATCGCCGTGCGTTCAAGATGATGGCGCCGAATCTTGTCAGACATCACTGCTCTCCCCGCCGGTCCCGGCCTCCGCCGCCTCGGCTCGGTTGCCGCGATGTTCCAACAGCATCCGGGTCATCAGCAGCGTCGCGCGTCGCCGCGTCCGATCCGGCAGACTGCCCCATTGCGGCGTGTCGGGAACTCGGCTGCCGTGCGAAGGACCGAACAGGTCCAACTGGACGGACTTTGGGCGGAATGCGTGCATCATCGGCTCCTTGGCTTCGCTCGTGAGACCGTAAGTCTGCACGCCGACCGGCATCCGCCGGAGGAAAATCGCAAGAGCCCGCATCGGCGCGCACAGCCAAGGACAAAAGATCCGCGAGCGCTTCCAAGGTAGTCAAATCGACATATGGCCGCTCCCGCCTGCGAACAATCGAGCAACTCTGCCGGTCGAACATCCATAGCGGCACTTCCAGTAGAGGGCTCGCTCCACGACCGGGTTGGCGACACCGGGCTACGGAAACGCCGTTCCTTGTAATCGCACGATCAATCGCAACCTCCTGCCCAAACCACGGGTGAAACTCGTAAAGAACCCTGCGTTCAGCGGTACCGTGGGTGTTCGAGAGTCGAGTTGTAGTACCTCACCCAGGCGCCGATCCCGTCGCGGGCCTCGCCGAAATCGGCGAACGCGTGCAGGTACACGCACTCGTACTTCAGCGAGCGCCACAGCCGCTCGATGAACACGTTGTCCCTCCACCGGCCCTTGCCGTCCATGGAGATGCGGATGCCGTGTGCCGTCAGCTCGCCGGTCCACGCGCTGGACGTGAACTGGCTGCCCCGGTCGGTGTTGAACACCTCCGGCGTGCCGTAACGCTCGACGGCCTCCTGCAGCGCGTGCATGCAAAACACCGTGTCCTGCGTCGTGGACAATCCCCAGGACAGCACCTTGCGCGAATACCAGTCCATGATGGCCACCAGGTACAAAAATCCATGCGCCATCGGCAGATACGTCAGATCCGCGCACCACACCCGGTTGGGCCGCCGCACCCGCAGATCGCGCAACAGGTACGGATACACCCGATGCCCCGGGGCGCGGCGCGAGGTGTTCGGCCGCGGCGCCAGGGATCGCAAACCCATCACCCGCATCAGCCGGCGCATCCGCTTGCGGCCGACCCGGTGGCCCCTGCGCCGCAGCGCGCGGGCCATCTGCCGGGAGCCGCACCACGGGCAGTTCAAGTGCAACTCGTCCATCAGCCTCATCAGCCGAAGGTTCTCCCCGGACTCGCCCGACGGGCGGTAGTAGAAACTCGAGCGGGCGATGCCCACCAAGGCGCACTGGCGCACCAGGCTCAACCGCGGGTGCTTCCCGTCGATCATCCGCCGCCTCCGATCCACGCCCGGCGATCGAAGGCCTTGGCCAAAAAATCCCGCTCCACCACCAGCTCCCCGATCTTCGCCTGAAGCCGCATGACCTCCTCCTCGTGACTCCGGTCGGTTCGCTTCGCTCCGCGCGTGAACGTCGTGTTCAGCCCCTCCAGGGCCGTGCGCTTCCAGTTCCCGATCATGCTCGGGTGCACCTGGTACCGGGCCGCCAGCTCGGCAATCGTGCCGTCGCCCCGGATCGCCGCCAAGGCCACCCTGGCCTTGAAATCAGGTGAAAAATTGCGTCGTTTCGCCATCCTCGTAAGGTCCTTTCATCATCGCAAATACCACCTTACTACCCTGTCCGAATTTTGGGGACCACTTCTAGGATTAGCGTGGCGTTCCGATACGTGTAGCGATGATTTGCGACTTTGACTGCCGAACGGAGCATCTTCGAGACACTCAGGTTGGCGTTGCGCAGGGTGCTGCCGATCTGTACGATCATTCGGTGCGGGGCTGGAACTATGTGAGGCAGAGGTGAAGAGATTGCTTGTTCCTATGGCTGCGCTGGTGGTTTTTTCCATCAGCGTTCACGGTCAGGAGGAAACGGACGCGAGTGCCGCCGAATATACCAGTATCGGAGTCACGCGGAACCAAATTCACAATCTGCTCACGCAAGAAGGGCTGAATCCAACGTACAACGAGTTTCCAGACCTGAACGGTGATCTCCACCACACCACAGCCACCGTCTGGAACCCATACATTGAAATCGCGATGTATGGCCCGGACGATGAGCTGAATGGCGTCGAGTTAACACTTAGACCGTCATCAGACGAGAACGACGCCTATTGGCAAGGGTTCATCAGTCTTTGGCTGCTGACTGCCGCCCTTCCGCATTGGGACAATCGTGAGGAGTGGCTGAACCGGACTATCCGTATTTTTTCTAGCGACAACTCCAGCGACAAGTTGGAATTCGATCGGGACGGTCGAAGGGTCGAGGTGGGAATGTTCAATGGTTACTTTTTCCTGGGAGTTTCCGGCGTGGAGCCCCAATAACACCGATACACGGCGTCAATATAGCGATACCCGCGAATGAAACTCGACGCATCTCGAAATTCAAGGCTGCGACACGACGAGAGCAAACCTTATACCGGTGACGGACATACCAGTAAAGGTGACCTGCCTTGAATCGGTCTTCGGAATCCGGATGACAAGGCCCGCTTCTATGTCTACCATGGCTCGTATCAGACCTGTGCGTCGAGCGGTCTTGCCTGCCGGCGGAACTCGGCGTGCCCTACGTGCTGCCGAAGTACGGTAGGAGAATCATTCGGATCGCGGAGCGCTACGACTCGTTGGTTGGGCAGGCAACTCGATCCCGGGACGGCGCGCCTGAGGATGACAAGCCGGAGGTTGTGCGGGTGCGTACGCTGGACGATGCGTTGAGGGAGGCGAGCAGGCGCGTCGGGACCTGGTCCACGGAAGAATAGATTTCTGAAAGTCTCCCTTATTGTGGGGAACGGACTGATAACCTCGCCAATTCTTTGCTATGAAAGATTCCCACGAACAACGCATTGAAAGGCTAGAGACGTGGCAGAGTTGCGAAATTTTCGCCAAGAATGCGGAAGAGCGGGGCCGACGAGACTTGGCGATTTTGGCCAAACGCAGAGCCATCGAGCTGCGCGTATCACTACACTCAGCTCAAACTCTTGCAGAAAAAGAGTCACTACGAGCTGTATACGCTTACGAAGAAACTCTTGCGAGAAAGCACGGTAAACGAATTCGCGCTTCTCGGACGTGGCAAATGATTGAACGGCACGGAATCATTCACGCAGTTGAACGCGCGGTCAACCGCACAGGAGAGACACAAGGTTACATGGCATTAGCTGAAATGGGAATGCTCGACTACGCTTTTGAAAATGTTGTCCTACGATATCCAGAGCTCTTTAGCGTTGAATCAGTCAAACGAGCGAAAGCACGTGTCGACAACTGGGACGCAGAGAAGGGCATATCGTCATGAGTGAGACGCAAGACCAATCTAATGAATTGGATCAACAGTGCTCGCCAGCATTTCAAGAGTTATGGAAATTAGATAGCTTTTCGCGACGGCCAAAATCCTACTGAATCTTTTTCAAACGAGGACGATACCTAACTCTTAGAATTGAAGATATCTTCTGCTCAAGTGGGGTGCTTACAATGTGAGTGTTGAGAAAAAACTGCGTTCTAAGTGAAATAACTCTTTGTAGGAACGGGTAACGGTATTTGTTCCATAATTTCTTGAGCATATCGCTCTCATCATCCGTTAGTCTAGTGATGGTATCAAGCCTCAAAAAATAACCTATCAGATCATAGGCCGGCGTGTTTTTCTTCTCCACGACTTGTTGAACGACTGGCCCAATCTCTGGTTTGTTTAGAGATCTCACGATCTTTTCAATATTTGTCATCGTCCAACCGAATACCACGAGGCGCACCATTGTTCTAACTTCTTCAATTTCAATGTCGGGATTTTGCTTGTGCATTACAACCGCAAAATCGTTAATCTCCTTTTGTGTTCCTATTAAAATTCGGATTAGCCTTAGTCCCCCATCTGTAATGGTTTCAATGATCTCTATAAGCCGATCTTGCCGAATACTGCCGTAGCGGTTTTTCAAAATCTGTGCAAGAATGTCATTATTCTTGAGAATCCTATAAATGTCATTAACATCCTCTATCCCGTCCTCGTCTTCGATCAAATCACCCCGCTCGTCGATTTCTTCCTCCCTATCCCGAGCTTCCCTTTGTATTCGCCGCTCCCTTTCCACGCTATTGTCTGAAATTATGTCTGATGGTATGGCTTCGAGTACATCCTCAAACACCTCAGCCTCATCGGCATCTAAAACTGCAGGAGGAACGTAATCCAACGCGCACATAGTTCTTAGCAATATTTCATCGATAAGGTCATCGTCGTCAGTATGATGAATCATGAATATGAGCGTAAGAGAATTTTCGGTTCTGTAGCTGCGATCTAGCATATCCTTAAGTGTGTCGTCGTGCTTTGAAGCGTTCTTCGCTAGATACCGACCCAAGAAAAAATAGTACATATACGGACTCTTAAACTCACCCATAGGTGAGACAATTCCATATTCGTTGTTTGAAAGCCTGGAAATTATTGAATCCTTTAGAATGTACTGATCTCGATAATCAGACATAAATTCTTTCATGTCCTCGAGCGTCATCTGGGCATTATGAACAAGAGAATGCTTGTGTCTTGCAAATGCCAAGCGCTCCAAGAAGTTGAGGCAGGAGTTGATAGCATCATCCGACTTGGGTATTCCAGATTTTACAAGATGGGCAATTACAAGAACGTAGTAACAATGACTATAGGAAGTTACGGTAAAGTCCGTGGGCATGAAACTTTCATATGTCTGAATTATTGAAAGCACATAGAATGGATAGCGAGGCAATATCCTACTGTTTATTATTATTGAATTTACTTGATTTTCAATTGCGTCAATTTTACCATAGAGAAGCTTCTTGTCTTGTTCAGCGAGTTGCACACGTTTCTTGATTAATTGCTCTTGGCTGTTGTGCGTTAATGGGCAAATCTCCATTGCTCTAAAACTTGCCAGTCTTTCGTCGTCCCGGTAGTATGCAAAAAAATTGTGCGTGGAAAGAGTTATTATGACCTTACTAAAGAGCTTCGTTGCCAGCAGCACGTGATCAATGGATAAAGGTGTGCTTGATAGATTATCCAAAATTACAGTTCTGTTTTTTTGCTTGCTCCATCGTTGGTAATCGCCATGAAATTGACTCTCATAGGATGTTCTAAAGGTCTGTTCGCTCGGACTTTTGTTAAGATCATTCAGATTCATGTAAAGGACGGGCTTTGATTGCTCAATTAAAGAAAGGAAAATATAGCGGCAAAGAGCAGTTTTACCGCTTAGCTGCTCGCCATGAATGAGTATAAGTGGATGCTTAAGTAATGAGCGCATATTGTCAATTGGACGTTCTGCGTCTCGGTCGTGCTCTTTTGTTTGGAATAATGACAGTGTAGGAAACACAAATGTGTCTTGCAGGTTGATATGCTCTTGTGACACAAACTCTGTGCGTTGCATTTTGTCCTTGAAATCACTTCTAATTGTAAACGTGTTTCTAAAGTCCTCGACTACAATTCTTATTCCGTTGTATACACTATTCCACGCTTCATCTTGATTTTTCCAAAGACCTATCGGGCGACCATCTGTTGGTAGAGCCTTTAGGCTGGCCATCGCGCCGGCATCTTTCCAGGCGCAATCAGCCAATACGACTGGAATAAGCACTATAGATGGCTTGTTGTTCGCCATTTCTTTTGCAAGGCGCCATTCCTTCATGCACTCTGGAGATGCAAGGAAATGTGGGCTTATCAAAAAAACAAAAATGTCCGTCATTTCCATGCGTTGTCGGATTTTACTTGAAATGTCTTGGCCTGGAGTTATGCGGTGGTCTGACCATTCATCCAATGTCTTATCATGTTGGCTCAAGAGCGCTAAAGCTTTTTCCATCCTCTCTCGGTGTCGGGTATCTAGGTGACTATAGCTGTAGAAGAGCGTAACGGAAAAAGTGTGTTTATCGGACATGTGCAATTGTCTCCAAGTGGGCGAACACGACTATGGTGGAGGCGGTGGAATTCCTACAGTCGGAAGGACACTTCGTGGGAGCTATCGTGGCAAGGAGCGTAGGATAAGGGTTTAGTCTGTGGTAAGCAATGCTAAGGGCGAATATGCAGAAAGAGTGCGGAAGAAGCTTGGCATATAGTATGACGCAGATGAGTAGCATCGTGGACAACGGGTAGGCCAGAATATCCTTTGGATGGGAAAAATTCTTGTGCTTCAAGAAGTGCTTTTTGGTCTGGATGGAAGGAGATTTGGGGGAATCACTAGATATTCAAGCTTGTCCATAGAGCTTGCGTCAACGCCTCGCAACCTGCCACTCGACCAACTGCTGATCCTGCTTCAGCCTCGCCCGCTGATGCAGGGCGGCATGAAAGATTTCATCCAACGTGGGACGGCTGCCGGTAATTCCCGGCAGAGAGTACTGTGCCTCCATGTAGAACTGCGCGTCCCGGCGCGAGCCAACCCAAGCCCGCTCCCACCATTCCTGCATGCGCCGTCGCGCATCTGCCATGGTCCGTGACGTAGGCAGCCGGTCCCCTTTTTTGAGGTTGGTGTCGCCACTTGCCGGTAGTAGATTCCAGAGATCGTTGTTTGGCCAGCGTGCCCAAGGGAAGCAGTGGTCGATGTGCAGCGACGATTTGATCCGCGACGCCGACCACACGCAGGTCAGCGGAAATCCACCATCCCGCAACTGCTTCGCCCGCTCCTGTGCCACATTTGTGTCGTAACGGTTTTCGTCCCACTCGAATGCGTCGCCCGTTACTCGCTCTGCGTCTGCAACATGGTCCCCGGCCGCAACGCTACCCTCCCACTTGGTCTCGCTGAAGTCGTTCACCTCGTTACTCCAGTCCGCCGACAACTGCCGCCACTCCCGAACGATGACGGGATCGAGCCAGCAGGCGTACTGCCCAAGTGTTTGCCACAACTGTGCCGGAATCCTGAAGCTGCCGAATTGCGACAGGTATTCGCGCGAAAGCACGATAGGTTTGGCGGTTACACGCACCGGCACAAAGTCCGGCTCGAAAATCTGTTGGCCAGCGGAACCCGGATAGGTGATCTTGTCGGCAGGCATTTCCTTGATGTTGCGGCAGGCGTCCTTGATGGCGCGGGTGAGTATGGTGGCCCGGTCCGCATCGAAGCGGGCGCCGAGCCGAAGGTCCGAAGGCGAGATGGACCGCAGTTGGTGGAACGCTTTCTTCGCCCAGCCATAGCCGCCCGGCCCCGCTGGACGCTGTGGAAGGCGGTGGTGTAACACCAGGGGCACGTATTGTTTCAGCCAGTACAGGCCGACGGCCCCAAATGGAATCTCCACATGGTCATCGGTGCGCTTGATCACCAATCCCGGTGCCGTTTCGGCGATGCGCACGAGGGTCCGCAGCAGCCCCAGCTTGTATGTGGAGGATTTGTCGTCGTTAACGATCACGTGCCGCAACAGCGGCAGACTGCCGGTGCCGTCGTCCGGCATGGCAAAGACCAGCGTTTCCCACGAAAGACCTGGGCGTTTGAGGTCAGGACGAGTTGAACGGCTCCGCAGCGCGATAGCGCGGCGGTTGGCATAGCCGATCAGTTCATCCGCCGACGTGTCGTGAAATCCGCGCTCGGCATCTTCGGCGGCATCCCCGCCGCGGCGCAGCGTGATCACCAGCAGGCCGGACGGACTGAGCAGTTCGGAAAGGATGCGGAACGCCCGTTCCCGGCCCTTCGGAGCCACGTGCATCCACACGCCACTCAGCATGACCAGATCGAAGCGTCGCCCGAGTGCCCGCAGGGACTTGAGATCCGGCAATGCATCATCCATCCACACAACGCTCGGATGCGAGCTGTCCGCGGCCTTTTCCCGCATGTCGCTCGGTTCTACCGCCACCACCTCCCAGCCCTTGGCCGCTAGCCAGTTGGGGTCCCGCTGCGATCCCGCACCGATGTCGCAGGCGAAGCCGGGCTCCTCTCGCAGATGCGCCTGCGCCCAGGCCGCGTGGACCTCGGCAGGGTCCAGCGCACTGTATTGGGCGAGGAAGGCGTCGCAGTGGAGGTTGTAGTAGGTGATGGAGTTCATGGGGGTCAGAACGTTGCCCGATACTGCGAGGCCGCCAGCCGGACATGATCCGTTAGCGGAGGCCGCAACTGAAAAGCCGCGGGCGTTTGGGAAAAGTCGTACAGGCGCGCCAGCCGGAACACATCCGGTCGTTCCTCGGAAACGCGCCGTTCGTTCGCCGTGATCCAGAAGGGCGTAGTGGCAGGGCCATTGGTCGTTTTGACCTCCAGCCAGCGCTCCTCGCCGCGCCTGGAAAACGACAGGATGTCGTAGCCGGCGCCGTCTCCATCATCCCTGGCGACCCAGCGGACCTTGCCGGCGAGGTCGTCCCTGCCGTGACTCGACAGCCGATCCTGTTCGGCCTGATACAGGAAGGATTCCCCCGCCTCGCCAAGTTCGCGGGCTCTCGCGTCGCGCTTGGCGGGGTCGAACTTGCGGACGAGCCGTTTGATTTCGGGGTTCGCGGCGTACGGCCTCTCGCTCATCGGGGGAGGCCGCCCATAAACCAGCGCTTGAGGAGGCGCATCGCGAATGACATTGACTTCGACCACCCGGTCCTGGATGTCGCTTCGGTCAATTCGGGCTTCAATGGCTTCAAGCAGGGCACGTTGGTAGTTCACCATCGGCTTGTAACCCTTGATATAGGGCAGGCTCAACTCAGCCAGCACAGCACTGATGTTCTGGTGCTTGTATTCGATGGAGCCTCGTGATCGATCAATCACGTTCCGGAGCGCCCGGTTGTGTCTCGCCTTGACAACGGAACCCCCCACGCGCTCGGTATCGAGCATGTCGAAATAGTCCGCGACGATGGCGTCGAGTTCCTGCGCGGACCACGGTTGGCCTCGGGACGATTGCATTTAGCGATCCCGATTCCGAAGTGGTTGGCTCTGCCGATCATTCATCTACGGCTCCCCAACAGTGTGGGCCGAGAATTTTCCATGCTCCAGTTCGTTCCCGACGTATAATTCCGCGCCTGTTGAGGAGCCGGTATATGGATACGATCAATCTTTGTCAAATTTTGCGAGACGCCTATAGCGGTGCGCGAGCATCGACTATCAACGTTAGTAAGACCCACGCCCATAGCAAACTTTCTGAAATACACAGCGCACGATCAAGCGCATGGGTCGAGCAGCTTGCCCATGGCTTGGCCAATCACGAATCAGGCGGAGAGAAAACGGAAGGCAAGAATGAAGTAAGGCCCTTCTATCGCGGATACTCTAAAGAAACTCAAGACTTCGGCCTAACCGAGTTTCTCCACGACATTTGCATTGCACAGATTGGAACGGTACAGGCGAATATTCACGATACTAGGTTGGACACCGTCAAGAGTGTTCTCTGGCAAGTCGAGTCGGAATTCAGTTCGGACAGTAGAGAAGCGGTCAAGGACTTTAACAAGCTTGTGGCCGGAAGCGGCGAAAACAAGCTCTTTATCGGGCCGTACCTTGGGGACTCGACACAGGCTCGCTCCGCAGCTTCCGGGTATCCCTATCTGCCAATATCGTTGAGACATCCACTACCCTTGGTATTAGTGTAGGGCGATGGAGGTGAAAGACGATGAGAGGCAGTGGTGATTCGATGGCTTTGAGGGATGCCGATGCACCGGCCCCGGAGGTCGAGGAGCGTAGCGACGAGGCCCCCGGGGCCGGTGCCGCCGTGGCGCCCCGGGCGCCCGATCCGGAAGTCGTGGCCAAGCCGAAGCGGCGGCAGTTCAGCGCGGAGTACCGTTTGCGGGTCCTCGAGGAGGCCGACCGGTGCACGCGCCCCGGGGAGATCGGTCGGCTGCTGCGCCGCGAAGGCTTGTACAGCTCGCATTTGTCCGTGTGGCGCAAGGCGCGGCGCAACGGCTCGCTCAAGGCCCTGACGCCGAAGAAACGCGGCGCCAAACCCACCGAATCCAATCCGCTGAGCCCCAAGGTCCGCCAACTCGAAGCAAAGGTGGCGCGGCTGGAGAAGGAGCTGGCCACGGCGCACACGATCATCGACGTGCAGGGAAAAGTTGCCGGGCTGCTGGGATTGAACCTCGACGACGGGAAGGACTGCTGATGGCCGCCGCCGAACTGGCCGTGCAGGTCGGCGTGGCGCCGGCGTGCCGGGCGTTGGGACTGGCCCGAGCCACCTTCTACCGTCGCCGAAGGCCCGCTCCCGGGCACCGGCAGCCCCGCAAGAAGCCCGCCCGGGCCCTGGATCGCACCGAGCGCGAGCAAGTCCTCGATGTGCTTGGCTCTCCCCGCTTCGTTGACCGCGCACCGGCCGAAGTCGTCGCCACGCTGCTCGACGAAGGCCGGTACTTGTGCTCGGAGCGCACCATGTACCGCATCCTGGCCGCCGAACAGCCGGTCCGGGAACGGCGCAATCAGCTCAGCCACCCGCACTACGCCAAGCCCGAACTCCTCGCCACCGCCCCGAACCAGGTCTGGTCGTGGGACATCACCCGGCTGCCCGGACCGAAACGCTGGACCTACTTCTATCTCTATGTCCTGCTCGACATCTTCAGCCGATACGTCGTCGGCTGGATGCTCGCCGAACGGGAAACCGCCGCGCTCGCCGCCCAACTCATCCAGCAAAGCTGCCTCAAGCAGGACGTGAAGCCCCAGGTACTCACCCTGCACTCCGACCGCGGTTCGCCCATGACCGCGAAATGCACCGCGCAACTGCTCGCCGATCTCGGCGTCACCCGCTCACTCAGCCGACCCCGGGTCAGCGACGACAACCCATTCTCCGAAGCCCAGTTCAAAACTCTCAAATACCATCCCGGCTTCCCGGGCCGCTTCGACGACATCCAGGCCGCGACCGCGTTCTGCCGAACCTTCTTCCACTGGTACAACCACGAGCATCGACACGCCGGAATCGCCATGCTCACCCCCAGCGATGTCCACCACGGACGCGCCGAGGGCATCCTCGAACAGCGCCAGCGCACCCTGCAAGACGCCTGGGCTCAAAACCCCGAACGGTTCGTCCAAGGCCCCCCGAAACCCCAGACCCTGCCCAACAAGGTCTGGATCAACCCTCCGGACGAGAAAGAAACTCCCCAGGTGCTCACTAAATCATGAACAACAGTGTCTCAATGTCCTTGACAGGTTCCGTCGTAACGGTCCAGACTGGCGGATTCGCCAGCCTGTCCACAGATCGGGACCACCCGAGGAAACTAATGAACAACCCCGATTCTTCGACGATGTTTGCTCACATTGTCTCCCGTTTGACCAATCGCACCGAAGACGTGGCAGTTGAAGCCCTCGGTTTCATTCTCTCCCGTTCCGATGCGGCCAGACGGGCGCTGAGGGATCTGGTGGAGCCGGAAGGTATAGACGTCGGCGAATTGACTGACGCTGGAACTCAGGTCGGCGACGAGACGCTGGCACGGCCCGATTTGGCGGTTTACGACCGAGAGCGCAAGGAACGAGTACTCATAGAAGCGAAGTTTTGGGCGGGCCTGACCGAAAATCAACCCAACAGCTACCTTGCCCGGCTGCCACTCGATAGGCGTCCGGCTGTCCTCTTGTTCGTCGCTCCAGAAGCGCGACTGGAGACCCTCTGGCCCGAGCTGCGTCGACTGATTGAGCGTCCATTCAATTGGCAACCGGTCGATTCCCCGCATGGCGCGGAAATCAAGTGCGCCCTGGTGGACGAAGGGACGCGGTTTCTGATGCTCGCGAGTTGGCGTGCACTTCTCGACCGTATGCTGTCATTCGCCATGTCATCCGGTGATTCCGTCGAGGCCGACATACGGCAATTGCATGCCCTTTGCGAACAGCAGGATATGGACGCTTTCCTACCTCTCAAGCCGCACGAACTCGCGCTAGAGATTCCGCGACGAATGCTGCAGTTCAACCAACTCGTCGATGATGCCGTCGAGCTGGCCAGGGCGCGCAACGTCGTCAACACGGACACGCTGAAGGTAACGCCCCGACGCCACGGCTATGGACGGTACCTGCGCCTGGGCAGCAAGGGAGCCGATGTTTGGGCGGGCGCGTGGTTCGGGGTCGATTACACGCTTTGGGCAAAGTATCGGGAGACACCGCTTTGGATCAACTTTTCCTCCGATAACTGGGATGGCGTCGTTAGCGTCGAAGAGCTGCGCGACAGGCTCGGCTGCGAAATCTGGGCCACCACGCCTAGCTCCATTCCGTTCTATCTGACAACGGGGGTCGAATATCAGAACGTGCTTGCTAACGTTGTGGAACGCATGGTTGCAATCGCGGAACGGATTGCAGCCGAGTAGGTGACGTTGGGACGGGGGCTTACCGCGATTCAGCGTATTAGCATGCACTTGACAGTCTGTTTATTGACTTCGTCGGCCCCTGCGAAACTCCACACTGGGAATTGGCACGCCCGTCAGCTCGACGACGACGCGCTGGAACGCGTCCACGCCGTCGGTTCCGTCTAGCTGCCACCAGCGATGGCCCGTGTGAGGGTGTTTCATCTCTCGAAACCCGTGCTTCGTTAGGGTCGAATCCCTTCCTGCGGTCTTGGGTGCGGAGACGTACCAATGTTTATTGCGGCAATTCCAGCCGCCGATTCTCTGCTTGTCGGGCGGCAGGAACAGCACCATCTGTTGCTTGCCGACCCTGAGACGGTAGCCGGCTGCCATCGCCGCGCAGAAGAACAAGCGGACTTCCTCGGGCAGCGTCGGCATCATGGCCTACGTCCCGGTTGCGCTAGCGTGCGAGCACAACGCGAAAACGTTGCATGGATTAGCAATTCCGCCATCCTACGTGTGCTTTACGGCCATTCGTACAACGATGTTACCATCCTCTAGACATCATGGATTGACCTGCCCTGGCCTCAAGCATCGTGGGTTATGTTTGGGGTTGGAGCCTTTAGCACAGAGCCACATAGAGGAGGGCAGGCCATGAAGGAGTATAGCGCGTACGTGGGTTTGGACGTTCACAAGGAGACGATCGCGGTGGCGGTGGCATTGCCGGGCCGGGGCGATCCGGTGTACCGGGGCGAGATCGCGCATCGGCGCGGTTCGTTGCGGCGTTTGATGGGCCGGTTGAGTCCGCACGGGGAGGTGTTGAGTTTTTGCTACGAGGCCGGGCCGTGCGGGTACGGGGTGTACCGGGAGATTGTGGAGTTGGGCCACGACTGCCAGGTGGTGGCGCCGGGTTTGATTCCGCGCAAGCCGGGCGATCGGGTGAAGACGGACCGGCGCGATGCGCTGACGCTGGCGCGGTTGCATCGTTCGGGGGATCTCACGGCGGTGTGGGTGCCGGGTCCGGAGCAGGAGGCGATGCGGGATCCGACGCGGGCGCGCGAGGACATGAAGGGGTTGGAGTTGAAGGCGCGCCGGCGCCTGGGGGCGTTTTTGCTGCGTCACGGGCGGGTGTACGAGGGCAAGTGCCGCTGGACGCGGGCGCATTCGAGTTGGTTGGAGGCGCAGGTTTTCGAGTCGCCGGTCCAGCAGGTGGTGTTTCAGGAGTACGTGGATGCGGTGGCGCAGGCCACCGCGCGGGTGGCGTCGCTTCAGGCGCAGATGCACGAGGCGTTGCGGAGCTGGTCGCTGTCGCCGGCGGTGGCGGGGCCGGGGGCATTGCGGGGCGTGGACACGATCACGGCGATGACGGTGCTGGCGGAGCTGGGCGATCTGACGCGATTCGATTCGCCGCGCCAGTTGATGAGTTTCCTGGGGCTGGTGCCGAGCGAGCGTTCCTCCGGGTCGCGCCGGCGCCAGGGCGCGATCACCAAGACCGGCAACGGGCATGTGCGCCGGGTGCTGGTGGAGGCGGCGTGGAGCTATCGGCACCCGGCGCGCAAGACCGCGCACCCGGGGCGCAAGGCCGCGGCGGCGCCCGAGGCGGTGCGGGCGCTGGCCTGGGCGGCGCAGAAGCGGTTGTGCGCCCGTTACCGGCATCTGCTGCGCGCCGGCAAGGTCAAAAACCAAGCCGCCACGGCGGTGGCGCGGGAGTTGGCGGGGTTCATCCGGGCGATCGCCTGCGAGGTGGCCGGCCGGCCCCACGCCAGCCGGGCGGCGGTCTGAGCGCCGGGCGCCGCGACAGGCACGGACGGTATCGAGCATGAGACATTCAGGACGCGGGCGGCCGGCGGGGAGAACCCTCGAGGCTCCTATGCGAGGCGGGTCTCCGGACCCGTCCACCCGCGATTCTAGAGCGAGGCGGCTCCGCGACGAAGTGAAGTCAGGTGGTAACCAACCCACGCATATCAGAGTGATCCACCGTCGTCCGAGCGCCGCCCGCGGCCTGAACCTCGACCCGATCGCGCGGCGTCCCGTGGATTTCGTGGACGAGTCCTCCGGACCGGCACGCGCCCTGCGGGCCATGTGGGCAGCCCCTGGACAACGCTGGCGCGTTGCCCACCGCCTGCCCACATTCGCGCGCCTCTCGCCCACGAACTCCACAGGACCGACAACCATTATTGATTCATGAAGAAGAGACTGGATAGGTAATCAGTTATTGAAAGGTCAATCCATATCAGGAGCGTGCGCCGTAGAAACCGGCATGGGATAATATCCGCACGGGATTGTTGAGGACGCTGGCATGCCGACGAGGTTTCGCCCCTATCAACCGGAACAGGGTTTGTTGTTGCCGCCGGATTTGCGGGATTGGTTGCCGGAGGGCCATCTGGCGCATCATGCGGGCGACTTGGTGGACGGGTTGGATCTGACGCCGTTTTACGCGCCCTGCGAGGGGGACGGTCGCCGCAAGTCGCCGTACGAGCCGCGGATGATGCTCAAGGTGCTGATTTACGGCTACGCCACGGGGGTGTTTTCCTCCCGCGGGCTGGCGCGCAAGTTGGAGGAGGACGTGGCGTTCCGGGTGCTGGCGGCGGGGAACTTTCCGAGCCACCGCACGCTTTGCGAGTTCCGGCGGCGCCACTTGCCGGATTTCCAGCGGTTGTTCGTGGAGGCGGTGCGGCTGGCGGCGGAGACGGGGGTGGCGGGTTTCGGCAAGCTGGCGATCGACGGCACGAAGGTGCGGGCGAACGCGAGCAAGCGCAAGGCGATGAGTTGCGCCCGGATGCGGGAGGAGGAGCGGCGCCTTCGGGGCGAGGTCGAGGCGTTGGTGAGCCGGGCGCGGGAGACCGACGCGGCGGAGGACGCGCGTTTCGGGGAGGCGTTCCGGGGCGACGGGTTGCCGGAGGAGTTGCGCCGCCGGGAGGACCGGTTGGCGGCGGTCCGCTCGGCGAAGGAGCGTCTGGAGGCGCGGCAACGGGAGGCCGACGACGCGCGCGGGCGCAAGCCGGGGATGAAGCGCAACCCGAAGGGCGGGCGGCCCTGCAAGCGCGACTACGGGGAGCCGGACGGCAAGGCGCAGGAGAACTTCACGGATCCCGAAAGCCGGATCATGAAGACCTCCTCGGAGGGTTTTCAGCAATGCTACAACGCGCAGGTGGCGGTGGAGGGGGCGAACCGGTTGATCGTCGCCACTGGGGTGTCGGCCAATGCCGGCGACCAGGGGCGCATGGTGCCGCTGGTGGACGGGGTGGAGGCGGCGCACGGGACGCGGCCTGGGACGGTGCCGGCCGACGCGGGCTACTGCAACGAGGCGGACCTGGCGGCCTTGGAGGCCCGCGGGGTGGACGGGTACGTGGCCTTGGGCCGGGAGGGCAAGCGGCAGGTCGAGGCCGACGCGGAGAAGCATCCTGCGAAGGCCCGAATGGCCGAGAAGCTGGCCACCGAAGCCGGGCGGGCGCAATACGCGCAACGCAAGTGGCGGGCCGAGGCGCCCATCGGCTGGATCAAGGAGGCGCTGGGCTTTCGCCGGTTCAGCCTGCGCGGGCTGAACGAGGTCCGGGGCGAGTGGGACCTGGTCTGCCTGGCGTTGAACGTCAAGCGGATGCAAGGGCTCCAGCCGGCCTGACGGCGGGCATGGCGGCCCGATGAAAGCGATCCGGCGCCTCCATGGAGCCGATCCGGGGCCGACCGAGGCGCGCATGGCGCCGCTCCAGCCCCGCCACTGTGCATTTGTCCAGTCCTATGCCCCACCATGTCGATGTGCCGCCCTCCCGACCTGTTCGTTCCGCTACGAACCGTTCTACGGCGCACGCTTGCATGGAACTAAATCCAAGCTTCTTATATTTCAATGGGTTACAGAAAGGAAATTTAACATAATACGGACATGGCTCGAATCGCACATGCGCGAATGTTCCTTTCGCGTCAGCGCAGCGGGGCCGCTGCGAAAACTCCTAGCGTCTTGCCGGGGTCATCGGTGCGCTCAACTATCGACCTGAGCCCCTTGCGCGCAATCTTGGCACTGGTCGGACCAAGCCAAGATAGGCAAAATGTGGCGGGGTCAGGCGCCCAGTGCGACCGGTCGAAGTAGAGTTGCGGCTCTGCCTGGCATCGTGATGGCTGAGGGAGAAGGGAATTGCGAGCGGCAACGCTTCCCTCGAGCGAAGGCCTAGGTGAGAGAAACTCTGTTGGACGTCCAATCAGAGTGAACGGGGTCTCATTGGAACGGATTCTGTGCAAGGCGTGCAATCATTTTCAGCACCGAACTCGATTGGTGCAGAGTTTCTCGCTGGCCATGTGCACTGGAAGGGTGAGGTCTCGGGGGCCAAGATCGGAATCGCCGGTGTGGTAGGAGAATGCCGGTGATCGTTGGCACGGGCGAGGTTGTCTACAAACTCGGCGACGCCCCCTGTTTGGGGGTTGGCCTACGATGGTCGGAGGACGAATTGAGCGCCGCGATGGGCGGCCACGTTGCGACCGCGCTGTTCGACGATGAGGGCAAAGCGAATATCCAAGAAATACTTGCCGGATTATCTGAAACCAATTTTGAACAAGACGCGCTGCGCCGCATTCTGGAGTATCCCGACGAAATCGAGGACTGGCGGGTATGCGAAGCGGTTGCGGAGGCCTATCTAACGGACCATCGAGTCTGCACCTTTCCTTGGCCTGACGGGCGGGACGAAAGAAAGAGCGGATCCAGCCTCCCAGGAGCGGATCTGGTTGGATTTGGGATCGACGACAACGGCGACTGTTTTGCGTTCGGTGAGGTAAAGACATCGAGCGATCACAACTATCCTCCAGGAACTATGTACGGACGCACAGGATTGAAACAGCAATTGGAAGATCTACGCGACCGCATAGACATTCGCGACGATCTAGTAAGGTATCTGGGTCATCGTGCCACATCGGCTGCTTGGCGAGCGCGGTTCGAGCATGCAAGCATGAGGTATCTGCGAAACGAATCCGACGTTCAGCTCTATGGATTCCTTGTCCGTGACGTGAAACCGCATCACGACGACTTAAGAGTGCGGGTCGCGACCCTTGCCGTTGGATGTCCCCCGGGAACGCGAATCGAATTGCTGGCTCTTTACCTGCCACACGAGTCCTTGGCTGGCATTGGGGAGGCGATGATTTCGATCCGGGCCGGAGTGGAAGAATGAGCTTGTCCCATTCAGCATTGGAAGCGTTGAACGAACATTGGGCCGTCGCAGCCATCGGGCCGCACGACCTGGAGCGCGCCGTGGATCTCGTCCACCAGCGGTTGGCACAGCAGGCGGTCGGCAAACAATTCACTTTTGCTTTCAATGAGAGCGCGGACGATGCTCTGTTCTTGCAGCGCGTGTCGCTCGCTTTCGAGCTTGCGGCCATTGAAGGACTTGATGAGCTGAGCCGTCCGGCCGGAGAGAACCAAAGCCTTAGAGACCAAGCGGTCGCGGCCTCATTCCGTGCTTTCGACATCCGTCGACTCCTCCCGGTGCCGGCGAACACTCTCGAGCGTATCTTCTCTGTGCTTCAGCTCTCCGCGATTGCATATTGCGGTGATCGTTGGTCCGACCTGCGGCGCTGGTATCGGGAGCAGGAAGAGTCTTTGAAGGCACCGAGTGTCGCCGATGCTGAATGGGACCATAGACTACTGTACAGGCTGTTCGATTGCTGGGTTCGGTTGTTTCGAAAAGATGGATGGGACGATTTGGACCGCATCCGCGAGATTGTCGCTGGGTTACGCAATGACCAACAGGATCACGAAGCGCGTCGTCTACGAAACGATTCGGAAGCGATGGACCGCGCAATGGCTCTCCGATTGGCGGCTCTGTACAACTGGGCAAAGGGCACTGAAACGCTCGCTACCTACATGATGCAAGGGCAGCCGGGCAATCCGTTCGGTACACTGGACAAGCACTTTGAGGCGGGAATCAAGGCGGCAGTTGCGTCCGGGGATGCACCGCACGAAATGCTCCTAAGGTGGCTGCACGCGACGTCGCGCATCATGGTGACGAATTCGCTTTGGTGGGCGACGCGAACGGTCAATTCCAGAACATCGGAGTTTGTACGATGTCTAACGCGTCGCCACCATCAGCCGATGTTCGAGCTTCTCCCGCCGCAGCGCGCTGCGCTCGTAGAACAAGGGCTGCTTGACCAGGCGAAAACCGCGATCGTGGTCGACCTGCCGACCTCCGCTGGAAAGACACTGTTGGCACAGTTCCGCATACTTCAGGCGCTGAATCAATTTCAGCCGGTCCAAGGATGGGTAGTTTACGTTGCGCCGACCCGTGCTTTGTCTGCGCAGATTGCTAGGCGCTTGCGAACGGACTTTGAGCCAATCGGATTACGTGTAGAACAGTTGACGGCTGCAATCGAGGTGGACGCCTTCGAGGAAGAGCTGCTCGCCGATCTGCAACGGCCCTTCGACATACTGGTCGCGACTCCGGAAAAGCTGTCGCTTGTGATTCGTAACAGCAAGGTGGGCCGACCTCTTGCCCTCGTGGTGATGGACGAAGCGCACAATATGGAAGCCGAGAGCAGGGGCTTGCGGATCGAGTTGCTGCTGGCGACGGTCAAGAGGGACTGTCCACAGGCGAACTTTCTCCTGCTAATGCCCTACGTGGAAGAATCAGACTCCGTGGCGCGGTGGTTGGCGCACGACATCGATGCGGGGAACGCGATCAGCCTAGGTACCGTTCCGTGGAAGCCCAACGAGCGAATCATCGGTTTGTATCGAGCAGTCGCCAATGATAGCCAACGCGCGGGCTGGCACCTCGATTTTGAGACGTTGACCGCGACCGAAAAGGCTATGCCTCTTCATGGAACACACCTTGTTGGAGGTGTGAAACCGATCAATGTCCCAAAGAGCCAAGTGCTCACGAAGGGAGCCCAAAAGGGACTAGGACTGCAGACGGCTGCAATCGCTGCGGTCATGTCAGCGCGGGGCACGAGTGTTGCGGTTGCCAACAGCATCCCAACTGTCTGGAAGATGGCCGGGGAAGCCGCGGCAAGCCTACCCGTGATGGATGAGGTCCCCTCGCCAATCAGGTTGGTTCAGGACTTTCTGCGCACCGAGATAAGTGCAGAATTCAGGTTGGTCAGTATGCTCGACAAGGGCGTGGGCGTCCACCACGCGGGGCTGTCTGACGATGTCCGGGCGTTGATGGAATGGCTTGCAGAATCGGGCCGTCTTCGAATGCTCTGCGCAACGTCGACGATTGCGCAGGGAATCAACTTCCCGGTGTCCTCTGTCTTCCTATCCTCCCGATTTGTGCCACAAGGGACGCGGTCGGTCGAGATTGGGGCCCGCGAGTTCTGGAACCTCGCCGGGCGCGCGGGCCGCATCGGTCACGATAGCGTTGGTGTCGTCGGATTGTCTGAGGGAACCGATCGCGATGCGATGATTGACTTTGTGAGCCGAAACACCGGCGCACTTGTGTCTCGTCTGGTGGTACTGCTGGACGAACTTGCGGCCCAAGGTACGTTGACGCAGTTGTCGGATGTGCTTTGGAAAGATCAGTGGGAGGATTTTCGGTGCTACATTGCCCATCTATGGGCGCAAAAGAAAAATCTGAATGCGGTGCTTGCGGAGTCCGAGCAACTGTTGAGGCAGACCTACGGTTACACGTCAATGCGAAATGACCCGGAACAAAGACAGAAAGCCGATGCGCTGCTGGATGCGACACACAGCTACGCTCGACAGCTTGCCGAGATGCCGGAAGGCATTGCGGAACTCGCGGATTCGACGGGATTCTCTCCGGAAGGCGTCCGGCAGGCGATGGGTGGCATTGGCAGCTTGGAGAACAGACTTTCGCCTTCTGACTGGGCACCCGAAAGCCTATTCGGCAATGGCGGCAGGATGGCTGACTTGTTTGGTGTCATGTTGAGAGTGCCGCAACTCAAGCAAGACCTTGTGGAACTGGCTGGTAGGGGTTTCGACCACAGCCGGATCTCCCAGATCACAAATGACTGGGTAAACGGAAAGGGGCTCGATGCGATAGCGAGGGAATACTTCCGCCGCGAGAAGGACGACGAAGCGGGCACGGTAGCCCTGACGGATGCCTGCAGGGCGATCTATCGAACCATCGTCAACAGCGGAACATGGGGGGTTTCCGCTCTCAGCCGGGTATCCGGGATTGACTTCAATGAACTTTCCGAAACCGAAAAACGACGGATTAACGTACTTCCTGCGATGATCTATCACGGCGTAAGCAGCGAAGACGCGGTGTTGATGCGAATGAACTCTGCGCCTCGAAGTGCAGCGGAGGCCCTAGGGAGCCTGTACCGGGAAGTAACCGGCGAGGACGAGCGCCGGTACTCGGTGGGAGAGGCTCGGCGCTTCCTGCAGACTCTCGGCTCCCATGACTGGGACACAGTTAGGCCTGAAGGCGCCGCACTATCAGGGAACGGCTACAAACGCGTTTGGGAGATTCTCTCCGGCGAAGCGAGCTAATTCTCTGGCGTGACGGCGCCGTTGGAGTGCTGGCATGGGGCGTTCCGTTGTCACGTCTGTGCTGCCTCGAACCTCTCAAAGCGCCATTCCAGGAAGGTGGAGTCCGGGTGTGCCAAAGGCTCCTCGGGCACGCGCAAGGTGGCACCATCAAGCCCTTGAAGGCTTGCAAGGAGCGGTCCGTCGTCGGCGTCGAAGACGTTGCGGGAAACATGGATCCTCAGTTTCGGGTCCACTCCGATCAGGTAGGAATCGAATGCCGCGTGGTGGAGCGTCGACATGCAGATTCCATTGGGGACGGATGCCGGTCCGCCGTCTTCGTCCGACTTGATGTGCGCGCCCACGAGGAGCTTGCCCAGCGGCAGGTTGCTGAACGCGCACCGGTATCCGTAGACCGACCGGATTCGGCTGCTGAACCAGGCTTGGTGATTGCGGTGTTTGGTTGTGTACAGTGAGTAGGATCGTTCGCGGACTTCCAGGTCGGTCGTTGGTGCAACGTCCTGGACAGAATCTGCCACCTTGCGCACCGGGTCCGCTGCGGCGAGGAGCACGCGCCCTTTGTCCTCTCTGAAATCCCCGACCCAAACTGGCCAGATCGCCTCGTAGAAGGCAGGCTCCACGGCGCGGAAGTAGATCAGCGGCGCACGTCGTTGATATGCAAGCCGCAGCGAGGCGTTGGTCGGATGGCTGCGATCCCGGACCAGATCGTAGGGCAAGAGACCAGTCTTGGTGTCGAAGCCAGCGCTCTGGTCGCGGTACCACGAGGGGCGACCCGCGCGCGGTTGCACTGTCTTGATGCTCAGCGCGGCGGACATTTGGCGGGGTTTGAATATTCCGAGTGCCCGGCTGGCAAATTGGATCTGCTGGCCCTTGTGTGAGAAACCCTTGGCGATTTCGGACCAGGGGATGCGGCCTCCGGTGGAGATCGCCAGCCGCTCTACTGCCAGGAGCGCTTGGGCTCTGATGGGCCAGTCGGGGTCTTGGGTGGTTTGGGTCCAGTTTGGCATTTGTGTGCTTGGCGGCGTTCAGTCGAAATTCCGAGCTAATTCAGAAGTCGGCACCCCAAAACTCCCATGATCGGCGCGTTTCGCTCACCCCGCCGTCCATGTAATTGAGGGCGTGGTCCGGGCCGTTTGGCGGCGCGGGTTTGTCCGGTGGTGCCCGATGGGCGATGATCGAAGGCGGAAGCGGGCAGGTGGACGCTTTTTTTTCGGTGCTTCGATGCCCGTTTCCAAAACTGTCCCGACCGACGGCTTCGCACCCCGCACTGTTCCCGGTTCGGCCGTGGACGAATGGCAAAACGCGCCGCATCCCGCCCGGGATGTGTGTCGGCTGTCCGAAGGTCCCCGCTTCCGCCCCGATCCACCCCAACAGGAGTAAACGCCATGGTGCACACCGACACGCTCAACGTCATCCACGCCCGCGCCGCGGGGTTGGATGTGCACAAGATGCGGATCACCGCCACGGTCCGCGTGGCGCGCCCCGGGGCGGAGGCCGAGGTGCGCACGCGCACGTCCGGCGCCTTGCCCAACGGTATTGGGGCGCTGGCGGCCTGGTTGCTCGAGCGCCGGGTGAGCGCCGCGGTCATGGAGGGCACCGGCATTTATTGGGAGGCGCCCTACCGGGCGCTGGAAGGCGCCGGCATCCAACCGCTGTTGCCGCACGCCCAGCACGTCAAGCAGCTCAAGGGCCGCAAGACCGATGTGGCCGACAGCCTCTGGCTGGCGCGCATCGCCCAGTTCGGCCTGTGCAAGCCCAGCCTGGTGCCCCCGGAGGCTTTCCGGGGACTGCGCAGGGTCTCGCGCCTGCGCCGCCGGATCGTGCGCGAACGCGCCCGGGTGCGCGCACGCATCCACAAGCTCATCGACGCGGCCGGGCTGCGCGTCGGCGGCATCCTCTCCGACCTGTTCGGCGTCAACGGCCTGCGCATCCTCGAAGGGCTCCTCGCCGAGCGGCCCGCCGAAGCGATCCTGGCGTCCCTGTCGGGCCATGTCCGGCGCCACGCCGGCCCCCTGTGCGACGCCTTGTCGGCCCGGCTCGACGCCCACGGGCGCCTGATGCCGCACGACCACCTGCGGGCCTTCCACGACGCCAACGGGCGCATCGGGCGCCACGAGCGCGTCGTGCACGAGGGGCTGGCCGAGTTCCACGACCGGCTCGACCTGTTGACGACCATCCCGGGCATCGACCGGGCCGGCGCCGGCGCCATCCTCGTCGAACTGGGCCCGGACATCGGCGTGTTCGCCTCGGCCCGCCACTGCGCCGCTTGGGCCGGGCTGTGCCCGGGCAACAACGAAAGCGCCGGCAAGCGCCGCAGCGGACGAACCCGCCGCGGCAACACCACCCTGCGCGAGGTCCTGGTCGAATGCGCCCACGCCGCCGCGCGCACCCACGATTGCCAGTTCCGCGGCTACCACAAGGCCCCGGCCGTGCGGCGCGGCTACAAGCGCGCCACGGTGGCCACCGCCCACAAGCTGCCGCGCGTCATCCACTGCGTGCTCAAGACCAACGCCCCCTACCGCGACCCCGAGACCGACTACGAAGCGCTCATGGTCAAACGCAACGCGCCGCGCTGGATCCGAATGCTGAGCAAGTACGGCATCGACCCGGCCACCGGCGAAAGCCTGCAACCGGCCAACGCCTGAACCGCCGCCACGCGCCCACGCCGCGCACGCCGGTCCAGGGCCCGACGCGGGGACGCCCGACGGAATCGGCGGCTCGGCCACGACGCAACGCACCGCGCATCGGATCGCATCCCGCCGTCCGAGAATGACGCTCGACTGACCTCAAGTACAATTACATGGCAAATATAACCGGCCGCTGAGCATGCATTCATAATCAGGCCACGAATGGGCGGGTGGAGCAAGTTGAACCGGGTCCGACATTCACGGTGGCCGGCGCGTGCAAGCTGTCGGGGGGGGGGGGTCGTGGTCGCGAGGCTCAGGTTTCCACGAGAATTTGCATACGTCGGTTGCGCTCAGACATCCGAACTGCTTTTCTGGCGGCAAAATGTCTGCTCGGCGACCCTGAGTTTGCGAGCCATGTCGGCCACTGGCGCGCCCAGCTCTTTGTTGCTTGACAACCGCCTAGCCAGATCGGTTAGCGTGAGTGAAAGGGCCACTATCGACGAAATCGCGGTGTCCAACTCTCCTCAAGATCTCGGTCCGCCTCGTCCTCATCGGCAGTAATGTCGCTGGTAAGGACTGTAAGCGTTCGACCATATCGCCCAAGGCCAATGATCTCCTCGCGCAGAACCGCCGAATAGTCTCCTCCGAACCAGTCGCCCATCGGTGTTTCGTGTTCTTCTTGCTTGCGTTCGATCACGTGCATCGGATCCTGGTTAAATTCGGCGGTCGGCACGGTAGGCAACGTCGAGTTCCGTCGTGGCCAGTTGATATCGCGAAACTCTTTCAACTCATCCGACAAGAACGCGTAGCGAAGTGTCGGTCCCTCTGACACCACGATTGCCATCGCCTCGTCAGTTAGATTAGCGTAGCGGATCGCCGTTGCGAGTCTCGACGTCTCACAGCGCTCTGCCAGTTTCAGTATCGCGGATAGCCCGTCTCCGGCACGGCCCATGGCCACCTGAAAGAGGCGTTTGGGCATGAGTAAATTCGCTGAGAACTCATCAGCCTCGCGCTCCCGCGAGTTTTCTGATCGGTAACCTGCGCGCGACTCGTGCATGGCTTCTCCCGCTGGCAGAAGCGCTTCGGCATGACCGGGAATGTGCAGGTGCCCTAGTTCATGACCAATACTGAATCGTCGAAATCCGCGCGACTTGATATGAGTGGCGTATGCAATCGCGAAGTTGTTGTCTACCTTGACCAATGCACCGGATACTCCAGAACGCGCGTCCGGCTTCGCAATCACGGGGACACCTATCTTGTTTGCTATTTCGTAGACGTCCACCGGCAGACTATCGATGTCCAGTTCCCTGAGTAGGTCCTCGGCCGCGGCGGCGGCTTTGCGGCAGGCGAGGGCATCCATGGAACCTACAAATTGGCTCGATCGGCCAGCAAGGCTTTAATTTGTTCGAGAAGTTCGCGGTCCTTTTCGGAGTACAAGTACTCGTCGCGAAAAGCCGCCGCATCGACATGCGCGCCTGGGTTATCCGTGCGCCCGAGTAGGTAGTCGATACTGACCTGCAGCGCATCGGCAAGATTGCGCAGGTTTACCAAGCTTGGCTTACGTCGACCGGCCTCGAAATGGGAGATCGACGTGGCTGGAATGCCCGAGAGGGCCGAGAGTTGCGCCTGCCCGAGTTCGCATCGCTCCCTAGTCTCGCGAAGTCTCGCGGCAAAAGGGTCTACACGGTCGGGCTGCGACAAGCGGTCTCCCTCTCCAGATGTCCCTTATGACAACTTGACCTGTCGGAATCGACAAGTTACGATCCCCGACAACGCGACAAGTATGGCTGACGGAAGCGACAGATGCAAAGTTCAATGGCAGCGCCGCAACGCTTCCAGATATTAAGCCTCGACGGCGGCGGTTTAAAGGGCCTCTTTACCGCAGCGTACGTCGCCGAATGGGAAGAGTACACGAGCCGGCCAGTAGTCGACGCCATGGATTTGATCGCTGGGACCAGCGTCGGCGGCATCATCGCGCTTGGATTACCGCGCGACACGATAGTTACGGTGATCGCGCGTTCCCTGCTATGTCCCTCTCCGGTGCTCGGGTCCAAGGCATTCGTATGGTACGGATGCTGAAAACTTTGCGACGATGCCTTGGTGAGTCGATCACTCTGCGCTTCGATCTACGGTGCTGTACAGGCGTGGTCGGCATCCTGATGCGTAGGCCCGCCCTCGATCATTCAGCCCGCGTGCCCCATGAATTTGGGTGGCATGATGCCTGACAAGATAGCAGAGTTTAGCCAAGCAGCTCTGGAGCGGCAGCTCGACTTGCTGCTTGCTTGGGTCCGTGCGTCGGAGAGTCGCCTTTTTTTCCAATTGAGCCTATCGACCGCGATGCTCGGCGTGATAACGATCTCAAGTCGAGGCATTGCGAATTGGTGTGTGTGGACGAGCATCATGGCGGTCGTTGTGGGGATCTGGCTGACCTTGGGGATCATATCGTGCATTTTGTCGGTGTTCCCACGGATCGGCGGACCAAGCCGATCGATGATTTTTTTTGGTGGGATCGAGTCGCTCGAGCTTGATGAGTACGACAGACGTGTGAGGTCGCGTACCGCCGACGAATACATGACGGACCTGATTGAGCAGTGCCACATCAACGCAAAGATTGCGGCGGAGAAATTCCGGTGGGTCAAAATTTCGATGACTTTTATTTCGCTGGGATTCGCTTCGTGGGTAGTTTGGCTGATCTTGCTGTTCGCTCAGGCGCGGTGAGCACCAATATCGTTGTATCGACCAAGCACGTCTGCGGCAGGTACTTCGAGACAGTAGGGGAAAATGAACATGGCTTTGGTTTTTGGTTGGGAACAGGAATATGAGTTGGAAAAAAGAACGCGCGGTTGAGCGGATCGATCACCTGCTGGCCAGCATTCCAGCGTCAAGCGTGAGCGTGGAAAATTTCTCTGAGCAGTATTTTCCGCGACGATTGCAGGAACGCCACGTTGCGACTATGAGAGGTGAGTCGCAAGGTCCCCCGATCTTGCGGCTGCCGTACCAATCTGCCATTTTGGTGGAAGGCGTGCACGTGTACGCGAATCTCATCAACTTCAACGACTACTTGCTGGATGAAGGCCGAGAAACTGAAGCTAGTCACCGTCGGACGCTGCAGTTTCTCAACTTGCATTACGCTGCTTGCGATGCTTTGGTCGAGGAATTCGACATTCAGCGGGTCGACTACCATGGAGCCCGACTACACGCTGTGGTGGCAACGCCTGTTGGCGCGGACCAAGCTCACGCGCGAGCCACACGAGCCATTGCGTTTTCGGAAGCTCTGACACGCCTGATGGAGGAGGCGAACCAGACATTCGCAGGAGGACAATTGGGGTCCTCGGTACGCATTGGTATCGATTCGGGTTTGTCCGTCGCGATCAATAGTGGACGAGGCGCCGAATCGGACCCGCTCTTTTTGGGGAATCCGGCCAACAAGGCAGCTAAGCTTGCCGAGGGTGAGAAGCCCGGAATTTTCCCGAGCAGGCAAGTGCGGATCGATCTGGGCGAAGCTCCAATGACGTATGCCTTTAGGGAGGACCTTGTCGGACTCGACGTTACCTTCCGTGATCGTTTATTCGAATTTGCGCAAGCGGAAGGAGTTAAGCAGCGTGCGGCGTCGCGACTCATGAAGGATGTCCACTGGCAAAACTTGGTGTCGCCAAACGCGACGTTTCGCTTCCGGCACGTTAGCCCACCGCTCAGTGCGCTCCGATTTGCAGAACTCATGCCGAGCCGCAGCGTGCGTATGCCCATGACAACGATTTTCGCCGATCTGGACGGATTTACGCGATACGTTAGCAATTCGATCAGTTCCGGCGATATCCCGGAAATGGTAGCGAGACTGCACGTAACTCGCGGGGAGATGGCATACGTTTTGCGCGAGGACTTCGGCGGCAAGAAGGTTCGATTCATCGGAGACTGCCTCCAGGGAGTTATGGCGGAGGGCAACTCGCACGCGGTTGATATGGCAGCGAGCGTCGACCGCGCAGTTCGGTGTGCAGCGGCACTTCGTTCGTCGTTCAGACTGTGCGACGAGAAGCTCGGGCAAAGTTCCTTGGGATTGGGAATTGGTATTGAACTTGGAACAGTACCGGTGACCCGTCTTGGCGGGACTGGAAACTTCAGCGTTCGCTGTGCAATTGCACAAGGAACCATAGGAGCTGAGGACGAGCAGAGGCAGTGCAACGGGAACGAAACCGCCATTGGCGTTGAGGCGTTCAAGAACGGACCAGTGAAAGTCAGAGATCTGTTCCGTAGCGTGCGGAAAGTACCGAACCTTGTCTACGAATTTATACCTAGCTATCTCGATTCCAGCCGTACGGGTATTGAGGCGCGCTCGCAAGCAGGAAGACGCCCACCGCAATTTCGAGCACACAGCCGAGTTTGATCAGATTCGACGATAGATTGAAGGCACTTCTCGAAAGAGCGCCTGACTCGTTTTCGCTTTGTAGCATGGAAGGCGCAAGCGCGACGGGCAAGATTCGCATCAAGTCCGCCCAATCCAAGTCCGAATCGAAGATTAGTTTGTCCATAATTGAGCAGGATGGTCGAATTGCAGTATTGGAGAGCAAGCCCGTTACCCGTTTCCCGACGTGTTGTCCCGAACGACACATTAATCCCGGCGGTACATTTTGCCTTGGACTAAATGTTGATCTTGCCGAGGTCACAGCGTCAGCGATCGAGGACTGGTGGCTGCTGCTGGAGGAATTCTTGTACGTGCAGTTTGTTGTAGATCAAACTGGGCGATGGCCTAGTCACAAAATGCTCTCGCACGGCGCCGCTGGAGAGACCCATGCGAAGGCTCTCGTGGTTGCGTCTCGGCTTGGCATCGAATCGGACTACGAGGAGTGTTTGTCTGGGCGTGAAGGTTGGGTGAGCGAACTCGTCACTGGCTATTTGCAAAATGAAGTGATATGTACGCGGAAATCGATACCTGTCAATCATATAAGTAATCGCCTGATGACTTCCGCCGAGGCCATGCTGTCGCAGCGAATTATCGGCAAGAAAAAAATAAAGAAACGGAAGCGACGACGGCTGCTTCATCGGTTAGTGGCACTGGAGGTACTTCGCGCACGTCAAGAAAGGAAGTTTTGGGACGTTATTGTGGATCACAGAGTAGAGTGTTGTGGGACCATGATCGAATGTCCATTACAGACGACGCACCGAAATCGCGAACTCGAACAATCAGTGAAACGGGCTCTTCGAGTCTCCCAATCCCACTGAAATTTCCCCGTAGCCCCAAGCGGCGAGAACGGGTTCCAGACGAATTTCCAGACATGGCCGTCAGGGTCGGCCGCGCGCAAGCTGACTATGACGGCAATTCGTTCAAGGATGAGACGGTCGCCACACAGCAAGCTGCTGATCGCGCCTCAATACCATCTGCTGCACCATCAGCCCCTCGAAAACGTCTTCGGCCGTGACTTTTTCCTTCGGGCCGAAGACTGTCGAGGGCAGCGCGCTTTGGGCTTCGTCTTCGAACTGGGTCCTGAGGACGATGTCGCGGCGATAGGCCTGGTCCCACCATTCGAGCATCCAGGACCGGGACCGCTCCAGGGCCTCGGCCGCCGGCAGCCGATCCCCCTTGCTCCGGTTCACGGCCGGGGCGCTGGGCAGCAGGTTCCACAGATCGTTGCATGGCCAGGCCGCGAAGGGGAAGCAGTGATCGATATCGAAGTCGCTCTTGAGGCGGTTCCTTGTCCATACGCAGTACAGACGGGTACCGCTGTCGCGCAGGCGCCGGCCCAACCCGCGTACGAGCCCCGTGTCGTGCCCGGGCTCCAGCCACCGCAGCGCTGCCATGTGAGCATCCTGCGAATCGGGCTGTCGAGCGTAGCCGCGCATCATCTCGATCCATTCGTTGAGCACCGCAGGCTCGATCCACGCGGCGTAACGGCTCATCGCCTGCCAAAGGTTGACGGGAACGGAGAACGAGCCGAACGACCAGAGGAACGCCTCGTCCACGCGTACGGAATCCCGGATTCGCACCGGCCTTCGCGCGCATGGAAAAATCGGGTCGGAACTGCCTGGATACGTGGTGAACGTGGCGGGCATGTTCCGAACGCACTTCGCGGCGTCGCGCAGCGCGAGGCCGCCGGCGGCCATGTCGAGCACGCAGGCGCCCGGGTCTGGCAGCAGGTCGAGTACCGGTGCGTGGAGTACCGCGAAGGGGAGGTCTTCGTAGTTCCGCACCAGCGTGGGCGCTTCGGCGTTGTAGCTGGCTACTACGTCGCGGACGATGAAGTGGTCGCGGTCTCGTTCGTGGTCTCGGGAGTCTGGCGGTTGCCGGTACTTTATCCTTGTCGCTGCCCGCAGGAGTCCAGAGCATGGAGGTGTTTCGATTTTTGCTCATCGATCTTGATGGACAGGTCAGAGGTTAGCGGGCGCTTGAGTTCTTGTCGGTGCGGAGACGGGCGTAGGTCGCCTTGATCATCTCTTCCAGCGCGACCACGCCTTCGGGGTTTAGGTTGGGGTCCCGATGGATGATGGAGGAGATCTGGGCCAGGGGGGTGGGCGCACCGAACCGTTCGACCCGCTCGGAACGCATGAAATTGTCTGCGGAAATACCGAGCCAGGCGGTTAGCGCCGCGAGGCTGTTGACGTCTGGCTGACGGCCCTGTGACAGGCGGGTCAGCGTGGAGGCGCTGACGCCGGACTCGTCGGCGACATTCTTCCACGTGAGGTGCCGGGAACGCCGCTGGGCGTCCAGCGCTGCATGGAGGGCCGCGACGTCGAATCGTGCCGTGCGATCGTTCATTAATAATTTCACTCTTGCAATTCATGGTCACAAGTCATATATTTCATTCTAGCAATTTGACGCCATAAGTGAAAGAGGTGACGACGATGGGCGATAACGCGGAAGTGAAGAAGGTAGGTGACGACGGAAAGGTCGAAGTCTCGGTGAACGACAAGCCCGTGGTCCTCGAAGGGGCCGAGCAGACGGGGGCGAGCGTGAAGAAGGCCGTCATCGAGCAGGGCCTGAAGATCGGAGACGACTTCGTGCTGGGCGTCGCGCTCCCGGACGGGAAGACGAAGCCCGTGGCGGACGACGAGAAGATCGTGGTCCGCGCGGGCGAGCGGTTCCTCGTGATCGAAAACGACGACAACTCGTGAGCGACGTGACGGAGGCGGTGGCGCAGGGCATCGAAGAGATTCGGCGCACGTTCGAGGAGTGCGCAGTGGAGATGTATCCGGACGGATCCGGGGGCGCGGTTGTGGTGGTGAGGGACATTCCGTTGGGATGCTCCTACGTCCAGGCCAAGGTGTGGATCGGATTCCACATCACCTACCAATACCCGTACGCTGACGTGTACCCGCATTTCACCAATGGTGAGGCCGAGAATGACCGGTATGCCCGATTCGACGTAGGGCAGGATGGCGGCGGCGACGGTGGGGTTGGCGGCGTCCGGATTGCGGAAGCAGAGCGGCTGATAGCCGGCCTCGGCGATCGCGCGGATCATGCGCTCGGACGTGAGGAAGTCCGACCCTGCGGGTAGCGAGACCGCCTCGTCGGGGGCTGTCGGGGTAGCGAGTCTCGTGATGTCGGCGACCGAGACCCAGTCGTAGCCGTACCGGGCGTGCAGGTGGCGCATCCCGGCCCAGATGGCGACTTGGGCGCAGGCGCCTACGCGGGCGTCCTGCTGCAGATACGCGGCTCCGGTGACCTTGAGATCTATTCCGAGCAGGTTGGCGTCGAAGGGCGCGCGGCACGTGACGGTGGACTCCATGTCTTGGTGTCCGCGCAGACCGGCACGCAGGACAGTCCGCCCGATCGGTGCAGTTGGCAGCGGTCGGAGGACGCAGAAACCGCAGTAGGCATCGACTGCGAGTCTTCGGAGTTCGCCGAGTCCCTCGGTGGACAGTGAGGCGCTAACGAGGGGCGAGACGTCCTTGGAGAAGAAATGCGCGCGGCGGCAGTGACGCGCGTGTGTCCGGAAGGTTCGGGCGTAGAACTCAAGGTAGTCGGCAGAGTAGTCGCGGTCGATGTAGGGATCTTCAAGGACGTAGGACTTGGCGCCGAGTATCTTCAGGTGACGAATGGTGTTTCGGACGACCTCGGGATGGCCGTCGCCGAGCTCTTGTTCGAGGCTGGTCCAGTCTGCGGCAGCGTCGAGCGATCCAACTGTGAAGGCGACTCGCATTGCGAGGAGGGAATCCGGCGTGGTGTGTGTGTGGGGGTCGGGTGCGTTCGGGAGCTCAACGCCAGGAGAACTTCTGACCCTCCTGCGCGGCTTTGATGGTCTCCTCCTGGATCCGATCGAGTTCGGCGCGCGCCTTGTCGCTGATGGTGAGGGTGACGCCGACTTCGCTGGCGGGGATCGTCTTCCGACGCGATACGCGGACGATCGGCTGGGCGGGTTCGCGTCTGCGGGAAGCAATTCTGTCAGTCATCGCTGAAATCCTCGTAGTTCGTCTATTCGGCTGTTCGGGACACTGGGGCTCCACATGCGAGCGCCGCGGCTGCAGTCCAGGGGTCCTTTGACACCTGCAGGCGCGTATCGGCGGGAACGCGCGGGGCAGGCGGTCTGCAGGACAGGTGCGCACGGTAGCGCACCGGCCCGGCTTGGTTCACATCAGGCACGAAGCACGCGTTCGCGGGCGCTAATGTGCGGTTGGCAGTTGACGGCGATCGGTGCGCCGACGCTGGGAGCACGAGTGGTTGGGTAGCCACGGTGGGCGGTATGCGGACAGGTCGGCGGGCCGTATGGGTGGCGCAATGACAAGCGCATGGCGACGGGCAGAGTTGGCGGTCGATACTACGTTGACTGTGCCCGATCGGCGGCGGGTTGATCGGCTGGAACAGCGAAACTGCCGGTCATCATCATGGTCGTGCCCCTGGTAGTCCAGACCAAACAGTAGCATATCGGGTGATTGCGTTGAAGGGGATCGTCCGGTGCGTTCAGCATCTGTCGAGGCGCTAGAGAATACATGTCGCAGCAGCCTGGAGTTGCTGGCACGATGCCGGCGCGTCATCGTCCGACGGCAGGAAGGCGCTGTGGGACAGGCTATTGGATCGGACCATGCGGCGGATGCCGGTCCGCCTTCGGTCGCGGCGAGCCCGAGCCGTTCGCCAGCCATTCGTTCAAGTAGGAGACGGCCGCCACACCGCGAGCTGCTGGTCGCGCTTCAACACCATCTGCTGAACCATCAGTCCCTCGAAAATGGCCTCGGGCGTGAGTCTTTTCTCCAGGCCGAAGACCGCTGCGGGCAGCGCGCTCCGGGCTTCGTCCTCGAACTGATTCCTGAGGGCGAGGTCCCGGCGATAGGCAAGGTCCCACCAGTCGAGTATCAGGGACCGTGACCGCTCCAGCGCCTCGGCCGCCGGCAGCCGGTCGCCCTTGCTCCGGTTCACAACTACGGTACCTCGCTCGTGCTTAGCTGGTTCGTCTGCGAGACGCAACTGTCGGCGACCTGGCGTGCTTTCCTGGACGCATCCAACAGGGAATTCCCGGACGGGTCCAGGCGCGTGTCCGGCGACCGGCGCAACACCCTCACCGGCCGCGACTATCCGATCAGCGTCGTCTCCAACCTGCTGGAACTGTCCGGAACGCTGCCGTTCGAGACCTTCAGGACCGTCGACGCCGTTCGGGGCTACCGCAACAAGGTGGTCCATCAGGACCCCGGTTTCTCGTGCGGTCCCGTGCACTGCCAGCGAGCGATCGGCCTGGCGCTGGAGCTCGCGCTGAAGGACAGCGACATCCGGGTGACGCCCAATCTGGGATTTTCGGTGTCGGGATAGGATTTGCCCCGGATTCGCGGCCAGGCTTCTACTGCGCAAGTCGTCCGGCCAATCGCACGATCTGCCGGCCTGCTCCGGGCGCTCAATCCCTGCGCTGCCTTCGCGCGAGCTGCGCGGCCCCGCTGCGCCCCGGCAGGAGGCGCTCCCCATACCGGTTCACCATAGCCGCGCCGGATCCGCTCCAGCACCAACTGGCCAGTCTCGGGGCGCGCCTTGAAGTGCTCGACCCCGCGAGCCGGTTCTCGCTTGCGATCAAGACCGACGCGCTGCCGACGCGCGCGGATTGCCATCGTAGTGCGGCGCACACATGCCGGTCTCCGGGGCCTAGCGGACACGGTGTTCGAGCTGCAGTTCCGCTCGCTCGACCCGGACGCTGCGGCTTGCCGGTCCCTGCAACCGTCAGTCGCAGCCACCGTACACTAGGCGCCCACACGACTACCGGTTTTCGCGCCGCAACTGCATAATGCGCCGGCGGCCGAATCCGGCCTTTTCCGCCGCAGGCAGCGCATCGTCCATCCACCGGATATCGGGCGAACTGTGGAGCGCTTTCCCCGCACGGCGCATTCCCGCCGCAGGCTCGGCCGCAACGACACTGTAGCCATTCGCCGCGAACCAGGCCGCATCCCTTCCGCTGCCGGCGCCCATGTCGAGCACGCAGGCGCCCGCATCCGGAAGGAGGTCGAGGACGGACGCGTGAACCTGCTCGAAGGGGAGGTCTTCGTATCGGGGTGCGAGGGTGGGGGCGTTGGCGTTGTAGCTGGCTACTACGTCGCGGACGGTGAAGGGGCGTGGTTTCGGTCGGGGTCGCGGTCTCGGTGTCGGTCGCGATAGCTGTCGCGGTCACGGTCTCGGGAATCTGGCGGTTGGCGGTTCTTCATTCTTCCCGCCTATTGTACGTAATGTGCTGGAGCAAGCTGGCGGGTCCGCGTCGTCTGCACGCGGATGAGATGTAGTTTCCCCGGACTATTGTTGCAATCGGATTCGTTCGGTTAGCCGATGGACCGTCGTGGAAGGATTACCTTCGGGTGTCCCCTCCTCGCGTCTTCGCGTAAGCGAGGTCTCGGCTCTTTGTCTTGCGTCGGCATAGTTGTCGCGAATGATCTCGGGATCGTCGAAGAGCTTTCCGCGGTCAGATACGTACGTTGAACAGAGTCGTGCAAGTTGCCGTTGGCATTCGTGGCGATCAAGAGGAGCATCGTAGCCGCGGCAATGGAAGATTCCCCACAGTTCGAAGCAGGGGTTGGATATCGCCATGGAGATACCATTGTCACGTGCCAATATTCTGGCCTCGTCGAAACGGGGATGTTCGTCGCGGTCGAACATCGCCCAGACGGAATCTCTGGATGCAAGTTTGTCGCCCCGCAATTTGCGCAATTCCACGATCGCACGTTCAACGACTGCTCGGGGGTCGCCCGCAGCGGGAATGATTTTCAGCCTCACGGCGGATGGCTCTCCGCATACACGGCCAAATGTCCTCAGGTAAGCGGGTTCCGTAGATTCTCCTTCGGTCACTATTACGATGCGCGCCGCCGGAGACCGGGTAGCGGCTCGGCGTGATATGCGCCGTTTGCGCCTCATTGAGTGGGCTGAGAGAGGCCGCGACTGAACTCGAGGAAGAAGTCATCGCCGGAGGGAACACCGCCAAGACGTCCCGCTCGGTAGGCTTTCTCAATGTCGTCGCGAGAGCGAAGCCTGAAATCGGTTAGCGGCGTGAACCGGGAAGCGCCATCTTGGCCCTTGTCGGTCAACCATATTTCGTCCTGTTGTATCGAGTCGCTCCCCAGAAGGGTCACGTCGTGCGTGGAGAAGATGAGCTGTGCACCGTGGGGATTTGAACTTTCCCTCTTGAAGAGCGAAACGAATGCCTTCGCCAGATCCGGATGAAGGCTCGTATCGAGCTCGTCGACGACGAGAAGCGAACCGGTCGAGAGTGCTTCCAGCGCCGGGATCAGCAGGGAAATCAGGGTTCGCGTTCCCTTGCTTTCAAGGTTGTATCCGAACGCCATGTTGCCTTCACTTGCCGTATGCGTGAGGCGAAGTCGCTTGGTATGGCGAAATTTGTCGAGCACCTGGTTGCTGAATGCTTCCTTATCGACTTCGGGAGAGGCTAGTTGTGACATTACCCCGACCACGTTCTGTGCAAGGTCGAGCTGAAATTGGTCGGGCTGATCCTCCTGCAGGTCAATATCGGTGATGCCAACATCGGCTTGCCGTACCAATCTCAGGAGTTGATTCATGTGTGGGTAGTCGAGGAGGCGCTTGACGACGGAAGCCTCGCCCATAGCGGCTTCGTTGAGGATCACACGCCAACGCTCGGCAAAGTATCGGTAAATGTCCGTGAGCTTCGGGTGGTTGTTTTGTGCGGCAGCCGACAGGAACAGGCTGTTCGGGCGAGTGATTTTTTCGATCAGCCTGTTCTCGCCGCGCAATTCGCCGCCGATATTCACCTGAACCTGGCCATTCTCGGTTTTCCGCTCATAGAGCAACTGGGTGCTCTTTCTCTGCTTTCGAACCGTCTGGTACAGCCACTCGCGCTCAAATTCCTTTGCCGTAAACTCGAATCCGTATTCGTAAACGTTCTCGAATTCGTCGTCGCTGCTTCCGTCCACGGTGAACGAGCATTCGAATCGCGTCGGGTTGCTGCGACTCTCGTCATCGAGGCGAAACGGGTCCCGCGGGATCGCGTTCGTCGCGTCAAGGTCCTTGTGAGAGCTGACCACCGCCCGTTGCATCTCATCGAGCGCATCGATCAGGTTGGACTTTCCCGCCGCATTGGGGCCGTATATGGCGGCGAGCGGTACGATGTCTTCCTGTACCGTCGGTACCGGCATTGTCAGCCCCTCACGCTTGATGCGCCTGGAAGCGCTCAGGAGCAATTCCTGGTAGTCGCGGATGGAAAGATGATTGCTAACCCCGAATCGGAGCAACATGCTAGACACCTAGAATAATGATCTGTAAGAGCATATCGTGCCAGAAAATGACTCAAATATCCCTAATGGCTCACTGTATCCGGCTTTTACTGGTTCACCAACGCCACCACTGCACCATTCGATATCGGCAAAATCGAGCCATCCTGGATAACTATACTGCTGGTGGACTACGAACTACTCGCCCCGAAACTCAGGTAAACGGGCAGATTTACGGCACAAGGCTGAGAGAGTGCTGGTCAGCCTCGTCCGGCCAGGACGTGGCGGCGGTGCGCCGGTGCCATCGTCCGGAAGCCGGAGCCAGATGACCTCCCACGCGATCCCGTCCCGCCCGAGGAAGTCGGGAACATGTTCGCTGCGAACCGTTTGAAGGCCGTGCCGCCGGGCCAGCGCTTCCACATCGGCGGCGGTGGCCGGCTCCATCGGGCGATCTGCGGGAGGTGGCCCCTGGCGCAGCGTCAGCATCATGCTGCCGCCGGGACTCATCACCGAGACCAGCTTGCGGAACGCTTGGGCGCGGGCGCCCGGCGGCACGTGCATCCACACCGCGCTCAACCAGATCAGGTCGAAGGTGAGTTTGGAACGCAGCACCTTTTCCGCCGCGGGCAGCGCATCGTCCATCCACCGGATATCGGGCGAACCGTGGAGCGCTTTCCCCGCATTGCGCATTCCCGCCGCAGGCTCGGCCGCGACGACACTGTAGCCATTCGCCGCGAACCAGGCCGCATCTCGTCCGGTGCCGGCGCCCATGTCGAGCACGCAGGCGCCTGTATCCGGAAGCAGGTCGAGGACGGATGCGTGAACCTGCTCGAAGGGGAGGTCTTCGTATCGGCGTGCCAGCGAGGGTGCGCGGGTGTTGTAGCTGGCGACTACGTCGCGGACGGTGAAGTGGTTGTGGTCTTGGTCGGGGTCTCGGTCTCGGTCGCGGTAGCTGTCGCGGTCACGGTCTCGGGAATCTGGCGGTTGGCGGTTCTTCATTCTTCCCGCCTATTGTACGTAATCTGCTGGATCAAGCTGCCGCGCTCGCTGGCGGAAGCGCCCCAGCCCGGGCGCGTTTGCAATCCTGTTGGTTTCGTGCAGGAAATGCTCCTGGAACGAGCGCGTTTATCTGCGAAAACGGCGCGATATCAGACTATCGCAGCCACTGAACAAGAATTATCTTGTATCGCATCGTTTGACCAATAGCTCGCGCGGGCCGCGGGTTTGGCCGTAGCCATAGGTCAACGAACCAGGATAGGGAGCCCACCGCTGGGTTGCCCGCGTTAGCCAAGCGTCTGGCGCGTCGAGCAATATATAGATGCTTTCCGTGCCTCTCAATCGTGAGGAGGTTTGTGTTGGATGCCGTTGAACTACCGGAATGGATCGAAACGCTTCGTAGAGTCGAAGTCACAGACCGTGTCCGGATTGACCCTCGATCACGGGAGGACACGCTCTTCGGGTTGGAAGTGGACGAGGCATTCGAAGCCATTGGCGGCGGTCAAGCTGACTTCGATGCGCAAAGTGGAAACTTGACCCCGGATGATTTGGCCTTGCTCTATGCCTACCTGAACCAAAAGGGGCACCTGGAGGAACTCGTTGCGGCATTCGGACAACTCCTCGCCGGCGAGAGGCCAGCGAATCCCATCGTTGTCGACATTGGCTGCGGCCCCTTCACCGGTGGACTCGCTCTGGCGGCGACGCTTGGGGAGGAGTCGTACTTCGACTACATAGGTATCGACCGCGCCGCCTCCATGCGACGGCTCGGTGAGCGCTTGGTGAGTTCGGATCTCATGCCCGGACGCGTAACGTGCCTGAGATCGTGCGCGTTGCCGAATATTTTCACGCCGGAGACGTTCCCGTTCCCGTGGTGCACCGCCTGCCGTCGGGCGAGCTGCCCCGTGTGGTCCTGTACCGTGAAGAAGGCGCGACGAGACGTATAGCCAACTGGTATAGAGCACGAGGCGGTCGTGTCGGTGTTGCCGTGGTCAACAACGCGACCGGCGAATCCCTGTATGCCCGGTTGCGGAAGCAACTCGCTGGACAACGTGTTCAATTCTATACAAGCGCCAGGAAAAACGAGGACGAAATCGACCTCCTGGAATCAGGAGTTACGATCCTGAATGTACAGTCGATCAAGGGACAGGAATTCGACACTGTCTTTGTCATGGAGATCGACGAGCTTCTTCTTGAGGCCAGCGAAGTGAATAAGCGCAAGGTGTATATGCTCTGTGCCCGGGCGAGGGACAATCTCATCCTGATGTATGAGGGCGGTCGCTTGCCTCGCAGGCTCCTTGAACAGTTGCCGGGCGCTGATATTCTGGAACGGCCATGAGTACACAGAAAAATCTCCAGCTTCCGGATCCGCGGAGTGCGAGTTTGGAATGTGTCAGGGATGAGGACTTGCCGAGCCAGAATCAGGGCGCCGACATTGGCCGGACGTCGCCGAGCTGGCTGGGTCTTGTGACAAGCCATCGAAGGCTGTTCGAGGCCAGCCAGGATGGTTGGCTTCGCCCAATCCCTCGTACCTGCTTTCTTCTGGGGCAGGAGAGCTTCGTATCGGAAGAGTTTCCGGCCGGGCGTAACATCGTGCCGGTCCGGCTCGCGTTCGATGTGGACAAACTTCCATTCCCGGACGCTTGGAAAGCCCTTGATCACTGTGCGGCGGGAAGCAACAGGGGAGAGGAGCCCCGGGTCGTTAACTGGCGCGTACCGATTCCCCTGTATGCGGTCAAGACGGTAGAAGTTTCTTCTGCCGAAATGAAAACCCGTCTCTTGGCGATGGCAGGTCAATTCTCCAACGTTTCCTTGTCGAATGCTGATGTCACCGTGAACGACTTCGTGGTGCAATCCCTGGCGACGGGTGATTCCTCAGCCCCGGAAGCGCAATGGCTTGAGCTACCCGAGACTCTGAATGCCATCCAGGGCGCAATGGCGATGGCGGTATGGGCAGTGCCGCGCGTCGAGCCGTGGATTGAGATCCTGCAGCAAGCCCTGGGCTCAAATGAGGCCGCAGTAGCGAAAGCGACCCGTAGACTCGATGCAAACTGGTTGAAACCTCCTTGGCTGGTTCTCGACTTGTTGGGCACAGCTCGTGACAACGAGGACCACCAGGCTCGGCTGTGGCGGGCAGCGTTGCGCTGCATGCGGTGGTCGACCACCGGAGACAAGTCCCCCGGCGCAATAGCCGAGAAGATTGCGCGAGAGGCTTGCCTGGACGGCGCGAACCGCACTGCGGAGACATGGCTTGACCGAACCCGACGGATCGTCGCGGCAGAAGAAACGATCACCTGTGACAATTGGCGACAGAACGGTGCCGGTCTCGCCATTTGGCTCGCTCTTCTACGGCCGGAACCGATGAGGTTCAAGTCCTGGGCCACGGATCTGCCGGGTCTGCCACCGGCCGTGTGGTGGGGTGCGGCCATGTTATGCGGATGGCGCCATGGTTATCGGCTTCTCGACAAGAAATTCCGAGGCGATGCCAGTCTGCAGGAGTTTCTTGCAACCCGTGCCCTGAAAGCTTCCTGGCCAAGCGGTGGCTCGGAAGTGTTACCACCATCTCAGCAGTCGACCATTGCGCGCACGCCTGAGGACGGGTGCTTTACTTTGACCTGGTGTGGTCACCCAGTCATTCGCAAGCCGTGGCGATCCCGAGCCAAGTGGTACATCACTGACTTGACCGATGACGCCGCTCGCGACGCGGCTCGAAATCTTGCCGGTCAACTGGGATGGCCGTGCCTTGATCGGTGGCTCACCCTACCGGACGGACCCGTGCCAACATTTGGTAGTGGAAGCTTGTTTGTCGATGGCGAAAATCTTGTCGTCGAAGGAGAGAAGAGCCTCCAACTGCCAAGTGCCGTTAGCGTTGAAGAGCGATTCGATTCCGACGAATTTCGTCACCAGTTGGCAACCGAGGCTGGCGTGGTTTCCGACCCGCCGGAAGCAGCTCGCGACCAGCAGGTGGTCGAGATTCCAGGACTCATCTACAAATCGGGATTCATAACAGAGGAAGACGAGGCCAAGCTGGTGGCTCTCATCGACGAAGCAGAGTGGAGTACAGAACTTCAGCGTCGGGTACAGCACTACGGCTGGCGTTATGACTACACGCAGCGCCAGATCGACGAGTCGATGCGCGCTGGTGAATTGCCGGCGTGGGCACGAAGAATAGCCCAAAGGCTTGCGGACGAAGGATGGATGAAGGACCTGCCCGATCAGGTAATCGTCAACGAATACTTCGGTAACCAGGGCATCTCACGCCACATCGATCAGCCGCAAATTTTCGCCGAGCATGTGGCGACTATCAGCCTGCTCGAGACATGGGGCATGGTGTTCCGACACCGCGCTAGCAAACTAAAAGTCGAGATACCCCTTGAACGTCGTAGCGTTGCAGTCCTGACAGGCGACGCGAGATACAAGTGGACACACGAAATCCCAAAGCGGAAAACTGAACTGCGAATGGACCAGCAAGGGAAGCGCAGGCGCGTCGCTCGGTCTCGACGGATTTCACTTACCTTCCGCAGGACGCGTCCGCGACACAATGCCTGAATCCTGCGTCCGTTGGGAAGCATTGGTCACTTCAATTCCTTGAGCGCGCCATCGACGCTCCGCGCCGCCGCCGCGCCAGGCCGAGCAGGTGCGAGGTGAGCGGCACATCGACGCGGCGCCATATCCTCGGCTGAATATTCTGCAACTCGATGTAGACGCGTGCGATGGGCTCGATCATGGGCAAGTATTGTAGACCGGCGCTCGGGACTCCACACCGTGCTTGGCCAGCTCCGGTCGCGTTCGCGCAGTTATCTATTGCAGGTTCTGGGCTGTACCCGCATAGCGTTCACGCAACGCTTGCGGCTGCCTCCAAGTGCGGGGGTTCTTCCATTCTTCGATTCAGTTCGCGAACGGATATCCCCAGGAGCTCGGCTGCCTTCGCATCGGAAATCATTCTTTCCGAGAGGGCCCTGAAGCACAGGCGCTTGAATCGCCGGGGTTTCTCGCCCTTCATGGCGCCGGGCTCTTCAAAGGGCGGGGAACGCCAGCCTTGTCGATCAAACTCATCGAACAGCGCCTTGAAAAGGGCCTTGCTGAAGATTCCGAGATCTTTGCAGCGGTAGGTGAGGGCCTGAACGCTGACGCCGAATATCCGCTTGAGGTCGAAGAGCTCGATCCAGCCCATGGATTTTCGGCGTTTGCCTATCTCCACCCATAGCGTCTCTGCCGGCATGAGAAACGCTCCTGCGAATCGGTGCGCAGCTTTCTCTTCGTCAACCTTCGGATGGACATCGAGCACCATGTGTCCGAGCTCATGGGCCATGGTGAAGCGCTGGCGCTCGCCCCAGTCTTCGTCGTTGACAACGATCACGGCGAGGGTGGCTCCATTCTCGCGGCGCACGCGAGCCGTCAGTCCATCGATGTTCCCGAGATCCATCGCGAGGACCTTGATACCGCGCTCCTCCAATAATTCCACCAGGTTCGGAATCGGATCCGTGCCCAGCCCCCAATGCGCGCGCAACCTGTTCGCTGCCTGTTCCGCTTCTGCCGTATCCTCCCGGACCGGCCAGGGAGCCTCGCGAGGCTTGTCCCAATCCACGCTGGGCAAGTGAAGGATCTCCTCCACCGTCAGGTATCTCTCCAACATGTCCAGGACCCGTGCTTCGACTCGGGTTTCTTCGCGCTTGGTGACCGGTTTCTTCTTTCGGAACTCGATGCCCTCGAGCTGGATATCCCAGTCACTGATCAGATACTCCGGAGATACGTCCAGGGCATTGGCAAGCGCAATCAGCACCCTGGAACTCGGCATCGATTCATCGCGCTCGTACTTGCTGATGGCCTGGGCCGTAACCAAGTTGTCAATTTTTGCCACCAGTTGCCTCAAAGAGAGACCAGCAGCAGCACGTGCAATCTTAAGTCTTTGTCCTATCACGTATTTATCCCTTTGTCTGGCAGTTGACAATCTTCATGGTATTTTATTATTTTGTCAACTGATGGAGCGCCCTCGTTTCCGGACCCCTAGGGAGGAACCGAGGGCGCTGGCGTTACATGACGGTACGGCTGTTTCGCAACTACTTCGCCGAGAACGGCCGATACCCCGAACTATAGGCAGATCAATGAATAGATCAAACCCCTTTGATGATCCGTTGGACCGGATTCTTGCAGAAATTGCGATTCGCATTCAGTTACCGCCGAGCAGGTACGAACTGGCCTGCCAGCGGTACCGGTCGGTGGCGGAATTTGCCGAGCGACCCGGTAGTCCGCTGAAGGGCAGGATCACTCGCTTCTATCCGCAGGGCAGCATGGCGATCGGCGCAACGATTCTGACCAGAGGGACCGAACAGAATTTCGACATCGATATCGTCGCGGAGTTGGATTTTCCGCTGGGCAGCTACCCGGCAATGGTCCTCGACGCGCTCTACCTGGCAATTGCAGGTGAGCGTGGGTCCCGTTACTTCAACATGGTCAAACGGCGGACGAGGTGCATCACCGTTTACTACGGAGATGGGATGCATCTGGATATCACGCCCGTCATTCGTCGATTTGACCGTGCCGCGCGCACCAGCGATCTGTTCCATGATGATCCCGACAAGCCTTCAGAGCCGCCGATCACCCTGCTCATGAACGCCTGGGGCTTCGCTCAGGTCTTCAAGGCACGCACGGCAGACACAACGTCATTCGCTGAGAATTACGCTCGCAGCAGTTGGGCAAGAGGACGTGCGAGGTGAGGCGGAAACCGAAGAGGTAGACCCTCAGGAAGACCCGGCACGAAAGTCCTCGGATGTTGTTGCACTTCAGCTCATCAAGCATTCCCGAAATGTTCAGTATCTCAACCGCCAGGGGCGTATGCCCCCTTCCGTTCTCCTGTCGAAGTACGTCTCCGACGCGGCGAGCCCGGTGGAGTCTCTGGCGCGAGCGATTAGTCATCACGCGAGATACATCAGGAGCCGCCTTGTCGTCGCGGAGAGAGAAGGGCGCCTTGTATATGAGGTCAACCCTACGTGCCCTGAAGACTGTTTCACGGATAGGTGGCCACTCAATCAGGCAGCCCAGCGCTTGTACCTGAACGACCTAGATGAACTGATCGCCGGAATTCAAAAGTTGCAGAGTGGGGACATTTCGATTTCGGAAATGCAAGTGATTCTCGTGAAGTTATTTGGGGAGTTTCCTGTCAAGGCGGCCGTCCGAGCGGCTCAGGAGCACGTTGGTGAATCGACCCAAGCGGGACACACCGGGCACAAGATTGGTGGTGGGCTGATTATCGGATCGGGTGCGTCGGTGGGCCACACCGCGCCCGCGAGTACAAACATGGGTGGGCGTCTGCAGATGTGATCAAGTCGATTGATGAGCAAGTTGCAGCAATGGAGTGCCTATACCCGAACCTGCGGGTGGTCGAGAGGCTTCAGCGGGCCTGTGTTTGGCGCGGCGATATTTGTCCGTATCACAAGACTTATCACGTAGAGATACGGTACCGCGTTCCGTATGCTGTGGACGTATTCACGATCACGCAAGTCCAGCCCCGGGTATTGGTTCGATCGCCGATTCTGGAGAGACACCCCGAATACGACGAAGGCCCGATTCCGCATGTCTATTTCAACGAATCCGAACCAGACTATCCGTTCTTGTGCCTCTTCGATCCTTATGTGCCGGAGTGGACGGTTGAAGACATCATTGCGGAGACTACCGTGCCGTGGGCCGAGCGCTGGCTAATCAACTACGAGTTCTGGTTGGCGACTGGAGATTGGTGCGGTGGGGGCCGTCATATCGATCAGGACGAGGCTAAGGCCATCGCGGCGGCTGGTTCGCGGTGAGTAATCAGTGTCAATGAGGTCATTTGCAAGATTGTTTGGCTACCTCATCAAATCGTGGATCGATTGGATGTTTAGACGCCGTTCGTCAGCCATTCGAATGATGGCGCTTGGAGTCACTAACGCCTGGAAAAGCCAGTTCGATCACCCCAAATGAGTAGGGTCGTTCATATTTGGGACTTCATTCCCAGCGGGCAAGCACAACCTCACGCAGCCGCATTCCACTGAAAATCCCCCGCCGCCCCAAGCGGCGAGAATGTGCCGAACGCGCCTGCAGGCGGCGAAAGCCCTCCTTGACGAAGGCCAGCCGGGCATTGCCGGCCGGGTGCTGGGGCAGGTTTTTCGCGATAAGCGGCTGGAAGGAGCGGACCCAGAACAGCGCCACCAGGCCGAGCGGCAGGTCCACGAAGCGCTCGTCCCGGCCGGCCCGCGCGCCAGGCCGCCGGCGCCATCGTCCGGCAGCCGCAGCCAGATGACCTCCCACGCGATCCCGTCCCGCCCGAGGAAGTCGGGAACACGTTCGCTGCGAACCGTTTGAAGGCCGTGCCGCCGAGCCAGCGCTTCCACATCGGCGGCGGTGGCCGGCTCCATTGGGCGATCTGCGGGAGGCGGCCCCTGCGTGCGACGGGCTCGATCATGGGCAAGATTGTAGACCCGATCCGCATTGAACCGAGTGCCGAGACTCCAACTCGATAAAATTGCTAAAAAGCAATTGACAACCGAAACAGCAATATTTAATCTATTGCTCATCAGCAACTAAGTTACACAGGAGCAATACCATGAAACCGAACAAACCCTATGTTCTCGATACGGTCGAGATCGAAGTAAACGACCAGAAGGTCAAAATGCTCGCTGGGCCTGCCAGTGGTTTGGAGATCAAGCAGGCCGCCGTCGACCAGGGCGTCTCGATCCAGACCAACTTCGTGCTGCAACTGCACCTTCCCAACGGTTCCAGCAAGGTCATCGGCGACGACGACAAGGTCGAGCTGAGCGAGCACTTGGCCTTCACCGCTATTGCTGCGGACGACAACAGCTAGGAGCCGCGCCGTGAAGCAGGACGTAGCGACCGCCATCGACGAATTGCGCCGTGCCTTCCCGGACACCTCGGTCTGGAGCGAACAGGATACGGAAGGCGGCGCGTACGTGATTCTGGAAAACGTCGATATTGGTTCTCGGTACGCGCCGACCTCCACCTGGATCGGTGGTCACGTCACGGCCCTATACCCCTACGCGGACATCTATCCCCTTTTCATGGATGCGTCGGTGAGCCGTGCTGACGGTGTTGAATTCGTCGCTCCCGTCACCCGAGGTCATGTATTCGCCGGACGACCCGCCATCCAGGTCTCGCGGGCCAACAACCACACCCAGAACTTTCCCCAAACGGCTCTGGCCAAGTTCCTCAAGGTCATTCACTTCCTGGAACACCTTCAATGACCTACGATTCCTGCGATGTGCTTATACCCGCCGAAGCCCACGTGCGGCTCATGGCCCATCTTTATCCCGGCGACGACGACGAACATGGCGCCGTCCTCCACGCCGGCATCGTTCGCATGGGCAATACGTTGCGACTCCTCGTCCGGCACATCGAACCCGCCGAGTTCGGCCGAGACTATGTCGCCGGCGAATACGGCTACCGCGCACTCAGCCCCACGTTTATACACCGGCAGATCATCCAGTGCCGCGACGCCGGCCTTGCCTATCTCGCGGTCCACAACCATCGAAGCGATCGTACGGTTGCCTTCAGCCGAATCGACATCGAGTCCCACGAGCGCGGTTACCCCGCCCTTCTCGACATCGGGCGCGGCGTACCGGTGGGCGCGCTGGTCTTCGGAAAACGCGCAGTAGCTGCCGACATATGGTTGTCCGACCGCTCTCGACGAGTTCTCGGCGCTTACCGAATCATTGGGCAGCGCGTCAAACGACTCTATTCGCAGCCGTTGCCCTCCTCGGAATCTCTTCCCGAGCACGACCGCCAGGTGCGCATGTTCGGCACTGCGGGTCAAGAGATCCTGGCCGGAAGCAAGATCGCCGTCGTCGGCCTTGGTGGCGTCGGCTCGCTTGTCGCCGAGTACCTCGCGCGGCTCGGCGTGGGACATCTCGTCCTCATCGACCCGGACGAGATCGAGAGTACCAACCTGTCCCGCGTCGTCGGTGCGACTCCCGTCGATGTTGAAACCAAACAGCTAAAGACGCAGATAGCGGTCCGTCACGCCCGCGAACTGTCAACAAACGCCACTCTCGATGCTCTCGCTCAGGACGTCGTTGCCCACTCCGTTGCGCAACGGCTGCGCGACTGCGACTTCATCTTCCTCGCCGCCGACTCCATGCGGGCCCGCCTCGTCGTCAACGCCCTTGCCCACCAATACCTCATACCCGTCACCCAGATGGGCGCCAAAGTGCGCCCCGGACCCCAAGGCGTCGTCGAAGACGCAATGGCCGCCGTGCGCCAGGTCAGGCCGGGCAATGGGTGCCTGTGGTGCAATGGACTGATCGACACAACGCAACTCGCCGTCGAGGCGAAGTCGGACGCCGAGCGCAAAGACCAGGCATATGGCGTCCACGAGCCGAACCCCAGCGTCATTACCCTCAATGCCGTTGCAGCGGCCCACGCGGTCAACGAGTTCCTGTTTGACTTTCTCGCGCTCCGCGCGAACGATACGGAGGCGCCGTACCGTCACTTCCACTTCCAAAAGGACGCTATGCAACGCGTCATTCCGCGCCACGACACCGCCTGTCCTGAATGCTCCCGCAGGGTTGCTCTGGGCGATGCCCTCGAACTACCGGTGACCCAAGCGTAGCGGTAACCGCCGCCCCACCCGACAAGGAATACTGCAATGAGCCAACGTCTTCGCTTCGACTTCGCGGGTTTCTACAGAGCCTTGAGCGCCACCGTCACCGCCCGCAACACCACGTGGAAATCGGTCAGCGAGCAGACGGGAGTGTCCCAATCGACCCTGTCCCGGATGTCCAAGGGTCGACAGCCTGACGCAGCCAGTCTCACTGCGCTGTCCGCCTGGTCGGGCCTCGACCCGGTCGACTTCACGACTGCCCGCAGAACCCGCCGAGAGCCCATTGCGATGGTCTCCAAACTGCTTCGCGAAGACCCGGACCTCGACGACGATAGCGCGGACGCACTCGAAGCCATCATCAAGACCGCCTACGACAGCTTCAAGCGTAGAAACTCGGAGAGCTAGTCCTCCATCTTCCGCGAACGGGATGGCCCGCTCGCGCCAACCCGCAATTCCGCCGCTCCCAACTCGCGGCGCCTGATGGTCTCCGCGATTTCCGGCATCACACGATCCATCTCCGTCCGGTACTCCTCCAATTCCTTGTTATCCACAGGGGTTGCCCCCTGTTCCTTCAGAAACTTCTTCAATCTTTTATTCACGCTCCCTCCTCACATCGAATCAAGCAAGGTCGACAACCTACGGCTACTTCCGCACTGGCCGCAGGTTCACCTCCATCCTTTGTAACGGCACGTTACCAGGTCGATTGAGACCAACTGCCTGCGCAGCAAGTTCTGCCTTCGACCGGTCAAATACGAAAGCCACCTCCTCGTTATGCAGCAGCCAGATAGGGTTCGGATCCTTGTGACTCGCCGACGCATCGACGATGCCGCGCGCTGCCACCCGTCCACCAGCCCATTGCTCCGGGCTCGAAAACTCCATGACCCACACGAACTGCGCCGTATCCAGCCGCATGATGAGATCCACGAGCTTCTTGCCGAGCTGTGACGCGTTCTCCCGCGCGTAACGCCGAAGCCCCGAGATGGTGGTCATGAAGTACCGATGCAGGCTCACCGACTCCGGTTCGCAGCCCATAACCCTTATGAGCAGCCTCGCTTCCACCACCCTTGCGTACTTCGCCATCGCCTCCGCCGGGTAGCCAATTTTCTCCGGCAGCGCGACGATGAACGATTCGAAGTTCTCCGTCGAATAGTCCGGTTCGGCGCCATCGCTCGCCCCCCGATCGACCGGGACGGTCACGTAAGGCAGCAAGTTGTCGTCGACGGTGAGAAGCGTGTCCACATGTCCCCACACATGGTGTGCTGCCGCCGCCGCGCCCTTCTTCCAATTGTGCCCCGCAGCCACGATCGCGTGCCCGTCGCCGTCAACATTCAGCCCGATGAACAGAGGAAAACCGGACTCCATGTAAGCCAGCAACTGGCCAAAGAACTCCTCGTCTGTCGACAACAACGGGTCGCGGCCGACGATTATGGGGAAACACCCTGCGGCGTTGAATACTCGCTCCGCTTCCCACACATCGAGTCCTCGCGACGGTGATATGCCGCCAGGCTCAAACCCCGTCGCAAGCTTGGCGATCTCATATATGAGGTACTCCCTGTATTGGGAATAACTCTGGCTATAGTGCCGCAATACCGCCCAACATGCCACGTGCGCGCAGGCTGCGATGTCGACATGCTGGTCCATCGAAGGAAATCCCCACACCGAAAGTAGGTGACCCAGCAGGTGCACATGGTGCCGCCCCTGGATTGCGCTACCATGTGCCCCGACCCGTATGTCAGGCGACAGCACCGACCGCCCCAAGGTCGCCCTTATCGTCGGTCTCAGCACGATGTACCCGTAGTAGTGGTGGTCGAGCGTTCTCCGCTTACCCCTCTCGTCGCTCGGCCTGACCTCGAAATCAACCTTCTTGTCAAAGAAGTGGAGCCTCACACAATCGGCCCGGTACGGTCGGCCTTTCTTCGCGTAGAAATTGTACAGCGTGCTCCGATAGTCCTTGTCGATATAGTCGTGTTCCACCAACACGGCCTGCACCCTGCTGGTGATCTCGGTTTTGAGCCTTTTGACGATCCGCTTCGGCTCGAACTCGCCGTCCAGATGCCCCAGCAACTGCTCGTAGTCTTCTGGTATCTCGATGTTGATCCAGTCGTACGATGCCATGCTCCCCGCCTTTCCCGTTCCTTGGTGTCGCTTCGTATCCGCTACTGTTGCAACTACGGAGAGTACGCCCCGCTACTCATCTGCCCAGGTACCGACAGCTCCGCATTTTCCACGGCTTGTCGGCTTCATATACCCTCACCGACCGTACCGCCGCTGCCCTACACGAGCACAACCTCGCCCAGCGACATGCGAGAACAAAGGTAGGGGAATCCACGTTACTGCGGAAATTGGCAGGGCAATATAGTGCCTCACCCGATGATTGTCACCCCGTCGAGAATTCCCTCTCTGCCTCTCGATTCACTGGCCGATCCTGAGATCGTGCGCGGAACGCGCCTGCAGGCGGCGAAAGCCCTCCTTGACGAAGGCCAGCCGGGCATTGCCGGCCGGGTGCTGGGGCAGGTTTTTCGCGATAAGCGGCTGGAAGGAGCGGACCCAGAACAGCGCCACCAGGCCGAGCGGCAGGTCCACGAAGCGCTCGTCCCGGCCGGCCCGCGCCAGGCCGCCGGCGCCGTCGGCGATCCGGATCACCGTGCGCAGCAGGGCGAGCTTGTAGGTTGACGACTTGCGGTCGTTGAGTACCACGTGCCGGAGCAGCGGGAGGGCGCCGGCGCCATCGTCCGGCAGCCGGAGCCAGATGACCTCCCACGCGATCCCGTCCCGCCCGAGGAAGTCGGGAACATGTTCGCTGCGAACCGTTTGAAGGCCGTGCCGCCGGGCCAGCGCTTCCACATCGGCGGCGGTGGCCGGCTCCATCGGGCGATCTGCGGGAGGTGGCCCCTGGCGCAGCGTCAGCATCATGCTGCCGCCGGGACTCATCACCGAGACCAGCTTGCGGAACGCTTGGGCGCGGGCGCCCGGCGGCACGTGCATCCACACCGCGCTCAACCAGATCAGGTCGAAGGTGAGTTTGGAACGCAGCACCTTTTCCGCCGCGGGCAGCGCATCGTCCATCCACCGGATATCGGGCGAACCGTGGAGCGCTTTCCCCGCATTGCGCATTTCTGCCGCAGGCTCGGCCGCGACGACACTGTAGCCATTCGCCGCGAACCAGGCCGCATCTCGTCCGGTGCCGGCGCCCATGTCGAGGATGCAGGCGCCCGCATCCGGAAGGAGGTCGAGGATGGGTGCGTGAACTTGCTCGAAGGGGAGGTCTTCGTATCGGGGTGCGAGGGTGGGGGCGGTGGCGTTGTAGCTGGCTACTACGTCGCGGACGGTGAAGTGGTTGTGGTCGTGGTCTCGGTCGCGGTAGCTGTCGCGGTCACGGTCTCGGGAATCTGGCGGTTGGCGGTTCTTCATTCTTCCCGCCTATTGTATGTAATCTGCTGGATCAACCTGGCAGGTCCGGCCCTGAACCTGCGGCCGCGCTACAATGTCGCGCCCGGCGCTGCGTGATCCCCGCCGACGGGTTCTACGAGTGGGAGGGCAAGGGCAAGCTTAGGCAGCCTTGGTACTTTGGCCTGAACGCACGCCAACTCGACTGGTCATCGTGCGTCCCGCTGGATTCCTCGGAGCCTACCTAAATTGCTGGCGGCCCCTGAAGAACTGCGCGCAATCAAGACGAGGGACGTTGCCAATCGAATGGATCAACATCAGGATATTCCTTCTGGTATTCGGCAAATTCCTGTTTGTCCAGCGGATACCACTCGTCGTAGGGATAACGTCTGAAGAACTCGCTGATCCGCTCGCGAAAGTGCTCGTCCGCCACATGGTTAAGGCGTCCCCGCCGACGTGTGCGAAGTTCCATCAAGTCGTTTAGTGGAAGGCAGAGTGTCACAAGGAAATCAGCGGCCATCTTCCGGTTGAATCCGACACGCCCGTCCGACGGCAAGTAGAACCACTTCTGGTTAATGCGAGCGTGCTGGGTCAGGAGACTCTTGTATCCTTTTGCCTTGGTATTTTCGTGTGCCTTACGCTCCACGGTCAGGAACGGTCGAATCTCGCAAAGTGTGATGTCTCGGCTACGTAGCGCATCGCAATCCTGGGTGGCGACGATGGCGGCTACCGGCCGTACAGGAACGATCAACGTGGCAGGCTCCCGGAGGTTGGCCAAATCGTCCCATCTCGCTATTCGTTGACCGTCGTCCTCGGCAAGTATGACTTGCTCAAGCGATAATTCGACTCTTGGTAGCCCTACGAAGATGTCTCCCTGCCTGATTGGCGAGTCCGGCTCCGGAAATTCGTAGATCACTCATGTTCCCATTGAATGCCCCGACGGGCCTCATTCTCGGCGAGAGTCAATCGTTCCCGTTCCGCCCGCTTTAGAATTCCATGCGCAATTCGAATCGCCTCCGCGCGGGACACTGCTCGACCTGTTTCGGCTTGTAGTCGCTCTGAAAATCGGCCGGGCAGCAAACGACAGTGGGGATCGCCGGATATGCTTGCAACGGCTACATTTTCGGCCGGCGCGGGCGGGACGCTCCTCTTGACCTCCAGGATCGCCTCTACCAGCGGTTTATTTGTGAGAGTTTTACGGGCCATCAGGTGGACTAATGAGCTTGACCCTCCCCCGGGAGGGTGTTCGGTGTTGCTGGATCGTCTGGTCGAGTGTTGCGTGAACACACGGGACCAGAGACTCCAGGATCAGAGGGGCTCGCTACACTTTGCTCCATTCTCGAAACGCTGTCGAACGGTACCACTATAGTTTACGGGCGTATACCAGAAGAACAGAATCTGCGCGAACCGCTCAATTAGTCGCTCAACCCGTTTACACTTTTTGGCCAAGAATTCCACTTTCAGCACCATCGACGCCGTCAAGACGGTGTCGCGGCGATAGGCCAGGTCCCACCATTCGAGTATCCAGGACCGGGACCGCGCCGGCGCCATCGTCCGGGAGCCGGAGCCAGATGACCTCCCACGCGATCCCGTCCCGCCCGAGGAAGTCGGGAACACGTTCGCTGCGAACCGTCTGAAGGCCGTGCCGCCGGGCCAGCGCTTCCACATCGGCGGCGGTGGCCGGCTCCATCGGGCGTTCTGTTGGAACGCAGAACCTATTCCGCCGCGGGCAGCGCATCGTCCGTCCACCGGATATCGGGCGAACGGTGGAGCGCTTTCCCGCATTGCGCATTCCTGCCGCAGGCTCATTTTTTCGTCCCTCCAGTTCTTGACATCCTCCTGACGCTAAAGCACGATTGTCCATGGAGGCTTTGGAGCGCTTCGGCGTTTCATCGCCTTTTTTGTTTCCTTATTCTTTCTCATCGCGTCGGCCGGTCTCGACTTGGGTCAACAAGGCCTCCAATGGTGATCCGCCGTGCGTGGAGGCGGTGGAGGTGCAGAAATTGATGCCGAATCTCTTGATTTGCTAGAGATTTGGCAGTGGGCGGTAGCGGGGGAGATCTTGTTCCATTAGGCGCATTTGGAATTCATACACAATTTTCAGGAGGCGCTTCTCATGGTCAGGAAATCACCGAGCAGTTTGCTGACTTGGCGAGAGTCATTTTCGTCGGCGACTGTCTTCATTGACGGTTCGCACTCTATGCGTTTCGCATGTTGCCTGCGGGCAACATGAACGGTAGTATCCCTCAGTGAAATTGCTGGTTTACGAAACGGATGCTGGACGACAGCCGTTTGTGGAGTGGTTCGAGAATCTGGACGGGCAACACCAGGCTGCTGTGCGGAGACGATTGCGTGCGGTTGAAGAACACGGCCACATGGGAAACTGTTCGTCGATGAGAGACGGTTTGTACGAAATGCGGCTGGCTGGCCGTATCGGACTGCGCGTGTATTTCGCAAGAATCGACGGAGCAATCGTGCTTCTGCTCGGTGGCTCGGGAAAAGGCAATCAAGAGCGCGCTATAGAACGAGCCAGGGAAAGGCTGAAACATTTTCGGGATCGAAACAGTGAGTCAAATGGTTAGAGCAGCAGCATCGTGGAACATGAAGGAGCAGCTCTACGAGGATCTTCGCGATCCCTCGTACGCAGCGGCATACATCAATGAAGCGCTTCTCGAAGGCGACGAGGTCGTATTCAAGACAGCGGTAGCGGACGTCATTCGCGCCCGCGGAGTCGGCAAGGTTGCCGAGCTTGCCGGAGTAAACCGGGTGACCGTGTTCAAGACCCTAAAGCCCGAAACACGCACCTCGTTTACAACGTATCATTCCTTGTTGACAGCGTGCGGCGTTGGCTTTGCAACGCGCCCTTTGGAGCGTGAGGAGTATCTGCGCTGAACTCTGGGGGGCAAGCCCTGCCAAGCCGAAGACCACTGAGGGGCAGCGCGCTTCGGGCTTCGTCTTCGAACTGATTCCTGAGGACGATGTCGCGGCGATAGGCCAGGTCCCACCATTCGAGCATCCAGGACCGGGACCGCTCCAGGGCCTCGGCCGCCGACCCCCATGTCGAGCACGCAAGCGCCCGCATCCGGAAGCAGGTCGAGCACCGATGCGTGAACCTCCTCGAAGGGGAGGCACTCGTATCCGGGCGCCAGCGTGGGGGCGGTGGCGTTGTAGCTGGCTACTACGTCGCGGACGGTGAAGTGGTTGTGGGTGGATTGGGTCCAGTTGGTCACTTGTGGGTTTGGCGTTTTGCGCGGTGATCGGATTGTTTGCGCAACTGCTTACGGGTATTGTTTGGTTGACGATGAACAGATGTGGTGGGTGGTACGGAGACCGTGTCAAGTGCGAAGCGAATCCTTGCGATGCTGCAGTGCCGCGCCGACGGCGATGACGAGCGATTTTACACAATTGCGCTGCAGGTAGCGGCAGCAGAAGCGCGGCAGGGCCACCGCACGGTGGCAGAAGGAATTCGAGAGGCAGTGGATAAGGCCCGCACGCACTCCGGGCGGGGACAGACTGTAGCTGTACCGTTCGCCGCGCCTCGTGGAGACCTTGCTGATCTGATCGAACTGCGCAGCCCTTCGCATCGGCTCGCCGATGTCGTGCTGAGCGATAAACCGCGCAAGCAGATCGAAGGACTTGTTCGGGAGCAAGAGCGCAGAGACTGGCTTCGGGAACACGGGAAAACGCCGAGTCGGCGAGTGCTCTTGGTCGGACCGCCCGGGTCGGGCAAGACGATGACAGCCGAAGCACTGGCCGGGGTGTTGAAGCTTCCGTTGTACGTGATCCGGCTGGAGGGGCTGATCACACGCTATTTGGGCGAAACGGCGGCCAAGCTGCGTCTGGTGTTCGACGAGAGCGCGCAACGACGCGGCGTGTACCTGTTCGACGAATTCGATGCCGTGGGCGGTCACCGTGGGGCCACCAACGATGTGGCGGAGATGCGCAGGGTCCTGAATTCTTTCTTGCAATTCATGGAGGAGCCGAATGCAACGGATAGCGTGGTTGCGGGTGCCACGAACTATCCCGATCTTCTCGACCGTGCGCTGCTTCGAAGGTTTGACCTTGTTGTGCGTTTCTCGATGCCGACGGACGAGCAGGTCAGAACCATAATCAAGTCGTATCTGCGCCCGATGAGGTATCCCAGGCTGGCCTGGAAGGGGATCATCGAGGCTGGTGCCGGGCTGAGCCAGTCCGAGCTCGCACGCGCGACCGAGAAAGCGGTCAAGACAGCAATCCTGGATGAGCGGAACGCAATAAGAACACGCGACGTCGTTGGCGCGCTGGAAGAGCGTCGGGAGATGCGCGAGGCGTTCATTGGCGCAAAAGGTTCGCGTTAAATAGTGGTCTCCCGCTACGACTTACCGCACCTCGACCTGTCGAGGAGGGTACAGGCCGAACTGTACACTTCCGCAGAAACCAACCCGATTGCGGTGGAACAGATCCAGGAGGCCGACACGGTGGAGATAGAGGATCCCGCACAGGCCTGGAACGCGATAACGGTGGGCGGGTACACCGATCTGATCAATATCCAGGAACGGAGATTCGAAGGGTATTCGCCACTCAACGAGGCCGGCGACATCAGCCCTTTTACACGAACGTCCACGCTGTGGGTTCAGGGGAAATCCCCATTCAAGCCCGATATTGTGATGGAAGCGGGCAATCGGGTTGTGTCGCCGGCTGGGACGGATGCGTATGACGCCGATTCGCTGGCCCTTCTGTCAACCGGTCCCGATACGGATCGTCAACCCCTTGTCGCGTTTCGGGCGACGAGCGCCGCGACGGCGCAAGCGGCCCGACTGGCGGCGCGGCTGATTGCTGAATTTCCGGAGTTCTGGCCCGAGACGATACGGGCGTTGATGATTCATGGCGCAGATTGGACTCCGCTAATGAGGAACCAACTGATGGCTGCACCCAACAAGAGTGCGGCGTACGCTCTCTTGAGGCGCTTCGGTCATGGCGTGCCGACATTCGAACGGGCGGCTGCATCGGCTAGAAATCACCTGGCCATTGTTTCGCAGGCCGAAATTCAGCCATATAGGCGCAGCCCCAGGGGGATGAACGAATGTCACTATTATTCGCTGCCCTGGCCCAGGGCTGCGCTGGAGGATCTTGGTGAAATTGACATCACGCTAAAGATCACGCTCTCGTACTTCGTTGAACCGAACCCGGGTTCGTCCGCATCGTTTGATCCTTGTATGGAACATGCGTAACTCATTGATTTTGTGTCCGCGCATTGTTACTTCCGCGACTGCGGGGCGGCGCGATGCGCCGGTGTGGCACGCTTAGGCGCTCGACTATGGACGAGCTACTGCTCCTTTGCAGTAACGGCTTGAAGTGGACTCAACGCCAACATGGGCGGATTCTGTAAGGTGGCGTTTCACCCAGGTCGTCGGTAAGCTCGCCGTGCCATGTGCGGACGCTTTACGCAACGGTTTTCCTGGCGGAAAGTTCATTACTTCATGAACCTGACGGGACCGGCCCTGAACCTGCGGCCGCGCTACAACGTCGCGCCCGGCCAGGACGTGGCGGCGGTGCGCGCGGCGGAGGACGGGCGCAGGCTCTCGATGCTGCGTTGGGGCCTGATTCCGTTCTGGAGCCGCGAGCCGAACATCGGTTACCGGATGATCAACGCGAGAGCGGAAACGGCCGCGGGCAAGCCCGCGTTTCGCGCGGCCTACCGCGCCCGGCGTTGCCTGATCCCCGCCGACGGGTTCTACGAGTGGCAGCGCAAGGGCAAGGTCAGGCAGCCCTTCTACTTCGGCCTGAACGACGGCGCCCTCATGGCGTTCGCCGGCCTCTGGGAACGCTGGACCATCCCGGACGGAATCAAGCTCCCGCGCTCGCTGTCCGACCGCGCGCCGGGCGACGCGGTGGAAACCTGCACGATACTGACCACGTCAGCCAACGAGACCCTGGCTCCCGTCCACCACCGCATGCCGGTAATCCTGCCCCCCAACACCTTCGACCCGTGGCTCGAGGGTCAGCCGGTCGCCCTCGAGCCCTATCCGGCCGGTGGGATGACGAGCCAGGCGGTGTCGACTTGGGTGAACAAGGCGTCCAATGATGATCCGCGGTGTTTGGAGGGGGCGGGGGTGTCGTGATTGATGAGCGTGATCACTTGCCTCGCGGCTCAATTCTTCCGCCAGACTTCGCCTGAGCGCCAAGTCTGTCGCTGTCGGCAACTCGCTTTAGGGAATAACCATTTCAGCGCGAAAGCGCCTATGGATTGGTTGGAGCGAGGGCGCGAAACGTGGCCACCGTGAGCTTTTCGCAGGTGGCGGTTACCGTGTCCCATGAGTGCCAGCGAGCATCCAGCCCCTTGAAGTTGCGCAAGTCCACCTGCCCCAGGTCGTACGGTTGCGGAGACGCGGTCTGGCTGAACAGTTGTTGCAGCGCGGATTCACCGCTCTCCTGCGGGTACAGCTCGTCAAACCGGGACAGCGCCTTTGCGACGGCGCGCGGACCCAGGCCGTCTCCCAAGGCGGCGAAGTCGACATAGTCCCGCGTGGCGTTGCGGACCAGAATCAGGAACGCCTTGATGCGGAGAATTTCTTCGAACGTGGGTACCGTAATGGGCGAGCCGTCGACCGACACTTCGGTTGTCTCCAGGGGAGCCGCCCGGATCAGTTGCCGCACCCCCGTTTGTATGCCGTCGAGGCTGCCCAGGATTTGCACCGGCCGGTTGAGCCGTGCGGTTTTCCAGCCCGAAACCGATTCGAGGTCTGCCAGCACCTCATCGAATCGTTCTCGCAGGTCAGTTACAAAATGATCGTGGTCGAAAGAGAGGCGATGTGACGCATAGACCGCGCTGGCATTTCCGCCCACCAGGACGGCTCCCGGCACGATCTCCTGAAGGCGTGCGGCCGACGATAGGACGCTCTCCCACTCGGGGGATTCAGAATCCGTTTCGGACATTCTTGAACCAGAAGAGGTAGCGCTGGTTGTAGGGGTCGCCGACGTGCGGCTCGCACACCTGCAAAATCGCGTCTCTGACGGCCTCGCTGGCCGCTGCGGCCTGATGCAGTTCGACCCAATCCTCCCACAACCCGCGCAGGATCACGTCGTCCACGCACATTGGCGAGGTGAAGTCTGAGTGCACGAGGTGTCGGTGTTCCATGTTCGTCGGGCCCGCCAGTCGAGCCAGTCGCGGTGTTTGGCAGTAGAATTTTAGCGCATCGCAGCAGGGGCAAGCGCAAGAGCATCCTCCTCTTGAGCTCGCTGCCAGCCGAAGCTATATTGCCGCTGACACCCCTTGCGCTTTCGAGCGCAGGGCGCGGGGCCTCCTCGGAGGCCCTTGCTTTTTGGGCTGTCCAAGCCGCAGCGGCAGGATACGTATGTTCGCGCCCGCGAACTGCGCCCTCAAGAATCGAATCCCGGGGAAGAAAACTTGCTGGCGGTGGATTTCAGGAACCGATCCACCGTGCCGTGTGGCCCAAGCAAGAATGGCCTGATTCCCATCGCCGTCGCACCAGCGAGCAATGCCTCCGGAGAATTGTATTTGCGCGTGATTCGTCCCTGGGCATCGTTGGCAACGGACACTCGCGCCCGCCTCTGCTCGAAATCGAGGCTGATATCGCGGTAGACCAGATCGCGGATATGGCAGCCACCTGTCCAACAGGTCTTGCGTTTGGTTGTACAGCGAGCGTGCGGGTTCGGGCAGGGTAAGTGCGCGCACGATTCGGCCCGCCTCGAATCGGCGAACTGGTTCAGATAGCGGTTCAGCCGAGGGTCCTTGTGTCCCAACCGATGAACGGCTCGAACCAACAGGCGCCACGAATAGGCTTCCTCGACCCACGCCAGAGTGAGTTCCTGAATCGTGGCTTCCTGGAGCCATGCGCGAATCACGCTCGCCTGCCGGGACGTTGGCGTCTCGGCACGGAGCGCGTCGTAAAGGTCCGCAGGCCCCGGGGGGTCAGGCCAACCGGTCGTACACGAAAAGAAGCGCCAACGTACCGTCGCGCTGTTCGGTCCGATCTCGTCATCCGACGCGCCATACATCGCTCGCAAGGCTGGCCGGTCCGCCGTGGTCTCGCTGTCCGAACGAAATGCCGCCTCGGGCAACAGAGCGCAAGGGCGCTCATCCTCGTCGCCGAAAACGACAGGAATCATCAGCGCCGGCTGGGCGCGAACGGACTGATGAGGATTGGCACGCATTGAGTAAATTCTATCATTTTGGAGACTTCGGGATTTTGCGGACTTGGCCAGGGTGTCATGGTTCGAGGGCTCTCGCGTCGCGCTTGGCAGCAGGCGCATTTCTGGCCAATTTGAACAGTTTTGATGCTGGCCAGGGCGCGCTTGCCGTGATTGACTGTCGCGTGCCGTGTAGAATCCGCCGCCCGCGTTGGCGGGCCGCCGGCTCGATGGGGTCGAAATGCCATGAAACTACAGATTGCGAGCGATGTTCACCGTGAGTTCGGTCATTCGCCGGAGATTCCGGACGTTGGCGCCGACATGCTCGTGCTCGCGGGCGATATCGGGTATGCCGACGACGAGACTATCGAGTGGATACGCGACGACCTTGCCGGTCGCTACGAGGCGATTCTGTACGTCCCGGGGAACCACGAGTTCTACGGGAGGGACCTGCACGAAGCCAACCGCCACATGGAAGAGATGGCCGGATACGGCGAGTACGAGTGGATGAATAACCGCGTGGTCGAGGTGGGCGGCCGGCGTTTCGTCGGCACGCCCTTGTGGGCCAACTTCTGCCACGATCCGGGATCCATGTTCAGCGCGGGCCGTGCGATCAATGACTTCCGCCGGATCTTCTACGGCTCCGGTCGAATGACCCCGGGCGCCATGTTGGACCTGCACGAGGAAGCCAGGGCGTTCCTGTCAAAGGAGGTCCGCCCCGGCGATATCGTCATCACGCACTGGCCGCCGACGCTGGATGCCCGCCATCCCGGCTTTCCGCTGGATGGGGTCGCGAAGTATTTCAGCGCCGACATTCCGGAGGTGATAAAGGCCACCAGGCCGGCCTTGTGGATCTGCGGGCACACCCACCACAACGTCGACTTCCAGTTTGGCGACACACGGATTCTGTCCAACCAGGGCGGCTATCCGCGCGAGTCCGTACCCGGCTACGATCCGCGACGAATCATCGAGGTGTAGGCATGCTCACGGAATTCGACGTCCACAAGCACTACGCCACCGATCTTGAAGAATTGGCGAAAGAGCGCGGCCGCAACCGCAGCCTTCGGGCCATGATGCGGTCTTTGCCGCACCACCCTGCCGGTCAGCTCGACGAGCCTGACGAGGCTGTGTCGGTCTGGTCCGATCTGCACCTGGGCCACGCGAACATCATCCGCTATTGCGAGCGACCGTTTGACGATGTGGGTGAAATGGACGGGACCCTGTGGCGCAACATGCACGCGGCGCTGACACCGGACACAACGCTCGTGATTGTCGGCGACCTGGCTATGGGCAGAGCCATCGGAGAGGCTTCCGGTTACGGAATCCGGGCGCTGCTGTGCCGCGCCCGCCACCTGGTTGTCGGCAACCACGACCTGAACGGCGACGGGCGGCTACGGGCGTCCGGCTTTGATCATGTTTGGTCGGTGCTGGTCTCCGGCGGGCAACCGCCGCTGATCTGGACGCACTATCCACTGCGGCGAGTGCCGGAAGGCAGCGTGAACATTCACGGTCACACCCATAACAAGCCACCGACGGATACGCCACACATCAACGTTTCCGTGGAACAACTGGACTACCGCCCCGTGCGGTTGTCCGACGTGCGTGCGCTCGCTCGCGAGTTGGTCGCCGGCAGGTATCCGCCGGGCGGGACAACGCTAGAGAGAATCGACTCGGTTCGGTAGACATTCGGGAGCGGTGCCGGGATGCTCTGATGAGGGATCGACTTCAACAGACCCTCGTCGAACAGGCTCGTAAGTTTAAGTGGGAAACATGGAACTTTAGATGCGAGACGACGAAATGACATGCGCGGCGTGTGGCGGCAGCAACCTGAGCCGTCTAATGGAAATGGACAAGTTCGAGTATGGGGCGGGAGAGGGCGCCGTGTCCCTGAACGCGAACGTGGTCGTGTTTACCTGCGACGACTGCGATTTCGAGTTTACGGGCCCGATCGCCGAGGTTGCACGCCATGAAGCCGTATGTCGACATAGACGCGGTTCCGCGCGTATTTTCCCGAGTTGATCAAGTAGGGCTCGTTTTCGGTTCCTTCATCAGACACCCGGATAGATCAAGCCGAGCACGAGCGCGAACAGGCCGAACTGCGCGGCGAGATACCCGGTTTCCATCGCGATGAAGCCGCTCGCGTTTGGCACCTTCTGTTTCGCGACCAGAGCCAGAACATGCGACGTCCAGAAAAACAGCCCCATGAGGCCTGCGAATTGGAGGGCCCGTACAAAGCCGGAACTGCCCGTGTGAAATAGCGGATAGATCAAGGCCAGGACCACGCCTTGAACGACAATCGCCGCCAGGCCCAGGGGGACATTTGGTTCCCCGTCGAAATAGCCGAAGGTCCGGTATTTCTCCTTGAAGAGTCCAAGATGCCAACCCAATGCGAGTGGGAAGACAATCACGACATAGCCTGCCGCTGCCAAGAGTACTTTTGTCATTGCCAGATCCTTACATGCCCGAAGCGCACCGTCCATATTGACCAGGATCGGTCGGCGCTTGTGGGTTCGTATTAGACGGTTTATATTTTGTTTTAAAAGGTGTTCAGAACAGTTTTAAGGTTTCTTATGCGTACTCAAAAGAAACTGACCCCACGCGTCGCAAGGGCGCTGAAAAATATCGGTGAAGGCATCCGCGTGGCGCGTCGGCGGCAGCGCGCCCGTCAAGTCGATCTGGCTCTGCGCACGGGTGTAAGCGTCGCGACCGTACAGTCACTCGAATCCGGCAACCCCGGTGTTTCCGTCGGGACGTTTGCGATGGCCATGCTGGCGCTGGGTATGCTGCCGCAATTCGAGAAGCTGGCCGATCCCTTCGACGATGTGATCGGTCTGGCGCTGGATCTGGAAAAATTGCCCGAGCGGGTACGCGTTTCGAAGAATGACACGTAGGCAACGTCGTGTCTGACGTCACGACATTCCGGTCGAACGCGTGGAGGTCTCGACACTCGCGCTTGCCGCCGCGTTTGAGCATGGCCGGATGGGCATGGCCCTGAAGGCGTCCGGGCGGCCGTAATCGCCCGAACGCAGTGTTGGAGTCCGCTGGTCAGTACTGGCGCTGCGACCTATTCGGCAGGGATTTTCCCTGGAGGATTTGTGTGCAATAGCTCGCGCGGGCGATGAGCTTGTTGGACAAGGATTCCAACACCGGGTGATCCAGCCCCCGACCTCTCATGTTCGCGACGATTGCCTGTACTTTTTTTGGCAGCGACCCCGCCACGCGCAAGCCTGATTCGATGACATCCATTGCGGGCAGCCGCACCTCCTGCGCAAATCGCTCCCAATGCCCTGCGCGAATGTCCTGAGCGCGATACTTCCCGCCGACCTTCTGCGACATCGGAAACCGTTTGAGTTCGTTCACGTAAGGCAGAAAACTCGCGATGTCATAGAACGGCGCCAGGCGAACGTGCTCTTGCCCGTCAAGGCGTACGGAGTAGTTCTTCGCGTGGGCATCGGTTCCGACGATGATCCAGTTCAACATGATGGCGTCGGCAAACGCCCGTACGTCACGGACGGGATCGGAGGAATGCTCCCACAACACGTCGCATATGTCCTTGCAACTCGGCCCGCCCCGGTTCTGATACTTGTCGTCGGAATCAACCCCCAGGATTTGACAAAAGTCCTCCTGGTGCAGCCGCCGAACAGACCCGTCCGGGTGGGTGCGCCTGTCGTATCTCGTCACGACGATGGCCTTTTCCTGCCCGAACTCACGCACTGTCGTATCTGCCGTCGTCAGCCCCATCTCCCCCGCCAGTTTCAGGCAGAGGTGTTCGTTTTCCACGAGACCTCCAAAACGTGGGTGAGGGGGCTTCAGAATGTGCGTGGTCGGCGTTCGGCCCGATGGAACGCCCCACCGTTCTCCGTCGAACAACAACGCCGTCTTGGGTTGATACCCCGCCAGGCTGAAACGTCCGACATCACCGGCCAGACGCCATGCGGCTTTCTGCTGCCCAAGGATATGCAAGCGAGCCTCGACGTCCTCTTCGGACAACCAGTCGACGCGGTTGCGATCATCATCCCGAAGAACCGCATCGACGCGATCTGGACGCACCAGTTGAATCGCGCCCGGACAGTCCTCGCCGATCACGGCCAGCAGGCCAAGGGTATCGCTGCCGGAGACTTGAAACTCCGCGCCCCATTGGGCGAGAACGTCCCGGTCGTCCGGGAGTATTCCCCGCAACCACGGATCGACCACGTCATGTTCGTGCGAGTCCCGATAAAACGGCATTTGCAGGGACAGGGGGTATGCGCATTCCCAGGACAACCATCCGGCGTCGTAAACGAACCGCAATCGGCCCCGTCCGTGACGGGCACGCCGGCGGCTGCGATGAATTTCACCCATGATCCTGCGATCGGCGATCACAACCAGCGCGTCGCTCACGGCATCAATCCTGTGTGATTTCTTCCCCGTCGGTGACGTCGTATGGAACAAGCCTCACCGACATTCGCAACACGTTGAACCCGCGAAGAATCAGGCCGAGTTCGGCTCCCGGCTTGCCCCGCTCGACCGCCACGAGCCATTGGCGCGAAACCCCCATCTTTCGCGCAAGGTCGGATTGCGTCAGCGCCAGCTCCTGCCTGCGGTTGCGGATCGCATGACCGATCGCTTTCGGAGTGCGGTAGTACACGGTATCGCCTCTGTAAACGAACGTGGACATTGTACCGCATGACAACGAACGTTGACTAGCGCGGTGCTACACTACCGTTCCATGTCGTTGAACAACGACATTGTATCCCCTGCCAACGTACGACGACATCGAATTTCTCGGGGCAAGACGACCATGACCATGAACGCTACGGAACAAGCCCGCGCGACCGCCTTGCTCGACAAGTCGCTGCCGACTCACCGCCAGGCCTACAGCGACCGGACCGCGTGGCTCATGGCATGCCTCTCGGAAATGGCCTATCTCAGATTCAACCCGTTGTTCTCCGGCGCCAATCAGAAGGAGTGGTTCCCGGAGAACATCTCGAAGCTCATTGACGACGGCCGCAAGGCATCCCTGCTGAGACTCATCGACAGCGTGGCCTACGACCCCTTGGAGGAACGGGGCATCCTCGAGGACTCGCTGGGTTCCCTGAGACTGGAGCTCTCGGCAACGTTCGACCGGGGCGGAACCCAGGCCATCCTGGTCTCCGCGGACCGCTTCATCGTACTGGCCTTCCGGGGGACAGAAGCGATGAGCATCCGGGACATCAAGTCGGATGTGAGGGCCAACAAGCGAGACTTCGAATCGGGCGGGAAAATGCATTCCGGCTTCTACGAGGCCTTCGAGAACGTGCGGCCGATGGTTGAGGAAGCGATCAACGAGCCGGCGCATGCGGACAAGCCGCTCTACGTGACGGGGCACAGCCTCGGCGGAGCGGTGGCCACCGTCGCGGCCAAGAAATTGGCGCATCGGGGCGGTATCGCGGCCTGCTACAGTTTCGGGGCGCCGAGAGTGGGGGACGACGACTGGGTCGCAGAAATCAGGACGCCCGTCTACCGGCTGGTCAACTCGGTGGATTGCGTGACGATGCTGCCGCCTTCGAGCGAGTCGATTGCGTTCGTCGCGTGGCTGCTCCGCTGGACGTCGAGAGCGCACATACCCTTTGTCTCGCCGCTGGCCGGTGCGTTTGCCTCAAGGTTTAGGACGGCGTTCGGCGGATACCTCCGCGGCGGCGATATGCGCTACCTGACCAACTGCCCGCCGGGGACCTACGGTCAGGTCAGGCTTCTGTACGCGGTCGGCCTGTTCCGGCGGCTGTACGGTTTCGGGGTCAAGAAATGGCCGCTGCGGAAGTTCCTCAAGGACCATTCCATCAGCGTCTACCGCAGGAAGTTGATGGTCGTGGCCGAAACGAGAAGCTGAGTACGCATGATTTCACGGCCGCTGCTGCTTGCCGCGCTTGCGATTCTGAACGCATGCGGTGGAGGCGGCGGTTCCGACGCGCCCGAACCCGGCGGCACGCCAACCACACCGCCGCCAACCACAACCACCCCAGCCCCGTCCGGCCCGCTCACCGTCACCGCCGGTTACGGTCGGGTCGTGGTCTCCGGCAGCCAGGTCACCCTTTCCGCTTCCGTCACCGAAGGCGAGGCGTCTTCCACCACCTGGCGCCAGACCGCCGGCACCCCGGTGACGCTGAACCCGACCGACAACCTCACCCCCTCCTTCACCGCCCCGTCCCCGGACGCCAGCGAAACCCTCTCATTCGAGGTCACTGCCCGGAACGCCGATACCACCGCCACCGACTCCGTCCTGGTGGAGATCTGGGTCCCCGGCCAGGACCCGAACGACAGCACCCTCGTCGGCGACTACTCGGCCAGGACCGGCTGGACCTGCGATCAGGACCCGGTCGCGGCCCCGGAACTGACCACCCGGGATCTGGGCGCTGCCACCGAGTACTTCACCAACGGCATCCCCGGCCATGCCACCGGCACGTTTCCCAACGGGGGCAATCCGAACACCATCCAGACGGTGTTCCAGACCTGGAATGTGCCGAATGTCCCGGAACGGACCGACACCCTGACGGAGATGGCAACGTTCGGCGTCACCCTCGACGGGATCAAGCTGGAACGCGATACGGCGGAGAGTTTCCGCAACGAAGGCGAATGGCGCTACGAAGCCATCACTGCCGGGCTCGCCCGGCGCCAGACCGACGGCGCGCGCTTCACGTGGCTCGGTACGGACTGCAACAACGCCCACGTGCAGCCCACCGGCGCCTACCGCTACCACGGCATTCCCGAATCGCTCATCAACCGCCTCGGCGAGGGCCCCGACGGCGCCGCGGACATGATCGCCGGCGGATTCGCCGCGGACGGCTTCCCCTTCTACCTGCGCTACGGCTACCGTGACCCGAGCGATCCGCAAAGCGGCCTCGTCACGGTCAGCGGAAGCTGGATGCTCCGCCCCGGAACCCGCCCCGGCGGCCCGGGCGGCCCCTACGACGGCACCTTCCGCGAAGATTGGGAATACGTGGAAGGCTCCGGCGACCTCGACGAATGCAACGGCCGCTTCGGCGTAACCCCGGAACACCCCGCCGGCACCTACCACTACTACATCACCGACGACTACCCCTACATCCCGCGTTGCGTGTTCGGCACGCCGGACGGGTCGTTTCGGGTGCGGAGGTGATGGATCAACGCCGGGCGTAAACGGACATAATGTCAATTGCTGTTGCCGTTTGACTCGGCTCCCGTCAGGCTTCTTGCCGATGGTACTGTGCACCATGACATCCATTCGCTGCCTCACTCCAAACGACCGCCCGCATCTGGAGGCGTTCCTCGACCGCCACCGTTCCTCGTCCATGATCCTGCGCTCCAACCTGTTCCACAGTGGGCTGGAAGACGGGCCGGAGCCGTTCCAGGGGCTCTACATGGGGGCCTTCTCCGGTGACGCGTTGACGGACGTGGCCGCCCACTATTGGAATGGGAACGTCATTCTGCAGGCGCCGACCCGGCCGGTCGAAATGGCGCTGGCTGTTGCCCGGGAATCCGGGCGGCCCGTCAACGGTCTGCTGGGACCGTGGTCCCAGGTCAGGGCGGCGGAACCGGAACTGGACCTCGACCGCGGCCATGGGCGCGCCGTGGTGGCCGGTTCGCTGCTGGACGCCAGGGCGGCCGGCGTGGTGGAAGCCATCCTGTTTACCGAGGCCGAAAATCATCCGGCGCAACGGGCCTACGAGGCGCTCGGCTTCGAACGGATCGGCGACTACGGGATGGTGATGCTGGATCCGGTACAGGTTAACGACGAAGGTTGAGTCCAGCCGCGGGGGTCGGTTCGGCCTGGTTACCGTCGCGGTGCGCCGTTCCCCGCCAGGTGAAAGTCGCCCGCCGGAGGAAACAGGTCGCATGGCGGCGTGCGGGCGACTTGTACGGCAGGCGTTTTCCCCATCAAATTAGCGATGATGCCGCCAACCTCGTCAGGTCGGCAGGGGTGATTGCAACAACCTCCCTTGGCTGCCGGACCAGGCAGCAGGAGACGAGTGATGCACGTCTTCGCCCCCATCGCGGCACTGCTCGCAAGCGCCGCGCTGTTGCTGACCGGAAGCGGCCTGCAGGGCGCATTGCTACCGGTGCGGGCCTACCTGGAGAGCTTCACGACGCTCGAGGTGGGCGTCCTTGGCGCGACCTACTTCCTGGGCTTTGCCGCCGGATGCCTGATCGGTCCCCGCATCGTGCGCCGGGCCGGCCACATCCGCACCTTCACGGCCATGGTGTCGCTGGCATCGGCGATGGCCCTTGTCCATGCACTGGTGCTGTCGCCCGTCGTGTGGTGGCTTTGCCGGGGCATCACGGGTATCGGTTTCGCCGTGCTGTTCATGGTCATCGAGAGCTGGCTGAACGAGCGGTCCACCAATGAGAACCGCGGCCGCATGTTCTCGATCTACACGATGATCAACTTTACCGTGGTGGCGGTCGGGCAAATGATGCTGACCCTCGCCGACCCGCGCGGGTTTGCCCTGTTCGCAGGCGCGTCCATCCTGATTTCCCTGGCCGCGCTGCCCGTCGCGCTGACCCGCGCCGAGGCGCCGGCGCCCGTGGAAGCGGTCGGGATCAGGATGCGGCGCCTTTACCGGTGCTCGCCCATCGGGTTCGCAGGCGCCGCGGTGGTCGGGCTGGCCAACGGCGCGTTCTGGTCCCTGGCGCCGGTCTTTGTGCTGGAAAACCCGCTTGCCGGCGATGCCGATACGGTTGCCGTCTTCATGAGCCTGGCCGTGGTCTCGGGCGCCATCGCCCAATGGCCGTTCGGACATGTCTCCGACAGGATGGACCGGCGAATCGTGATTCTGGTGTCATGCATCGGCAGCGCGGCGGTCGGCATCGCCATGGGACTGTTCTCCGGCCGGTGGGCCGCCGGCCTGCTGGTGTTTCCCTGCCTGTTCGGCGCCTTTGTCTTTCCGCTCTACGCGCTTTGTGCGGCGCTCATGAACGATTGGGTCGAATCCGGCGAGTTCGTCGAAGCGGCCGGCGTTCTTCTGTTGCTGTTCGCGGTGGGCTCGGTGGCCGGCTCGGTGGCGGCGGCGGCAGCGATGCAGGTCCTCGGGCCGAGCGGGCTGTTCTTCTTCACGGCAACGGTCCACGGGATGCTCGCGCTCTTTACGGCCGCCCGAATGCGGGTGCGCGCGCCGCTGCCGGTCGCCGACCAGGAACCATTCGCCGAGAGCATCCAGGCGGCCTACACGGTCGCGCCGATCGATCCTCACCCGATGGAAGGCGAGGGCGCGTAGCACGTGGTATCAGGACGCTTGCAGCAACACTCTCAGCGCGGATACCCGCAGGACCAGCATGAGTGGTTCGCGATCGGAGAACTGCCGGAAGCCGAAGCGCTCGTAGAATAGCTTTGCTCTTTCATCAAGGGCCTGGACGACAATTGCACGCGCACCGATCACGTCCGCGGCTGCCAACGCGCGCTTTGCGGCATCGATGAGCAGGTCGGAGCCCAGCCCGCGTCCCTGGTAATCCCTGTCGACCGCCAGTTGACCAAGCAGAATCACCGGTACCGGCTGGGGCATGCTCCTTCCGACCCGCGACGGTACCCGCGGTCTGTCCACCGCGCTCGCCGCAAGACTGTAGAACCCGGCGACACGTCTTCCGTCGCAGGCGACATAGGTCCGTGCGCCGCCCTTGGCCTCATTCAGCCGCGCCTTTCCTTGCAGCCACGCGTCCAGATTCGGCACGCCAGAACTGAATTGCGAAACTTCATGATGATCGGAGAGGGGCTCCGGTGCGCTTATGGCTCCCATGCGGGACGGCGCGCGAAGCGCTTCCTGACAGTGGCATCAGGCTCCACCGGAGCATCGAGCGCCGCGGCGAACGCATCCCAGGCTTCGTCGTCCAGAACGATAATGGGACGTTCGTTCAGGGTCTCGATTGCCGCAGCTTCGCTCGATCGCAGGACGAACTCGGTGCGGGTCACGCCGCGAATCGCCGCTGCACGGTCGATCAATACCAGGCGCTCGTCCGATATCCGGAAATGTACCTGGGCCATATCTGTCCCCACTGCTGTGTCGCTGAATTCGGCTGGGAGGAGATTGTATACCATGTGTATATACACTCCGCGTACTTGGCAAAGTACAGGATGGCGCTGCTGAGGACCGGGACGGTCATCGATGTCAGTGCGGTCAGCCCGAAGACAATCGGCAATTGCCGGTTTTGGCGCAGCGTCCGGAACAATGCGCCGAGAACCGTGAGGAGGCGTGCCCTTGAAGGTGGAGCCCGGATCACGATCCGCGAAACCGAGCGCAGGCAGATGAGCAGAATCAGGACGTAAGCTGCCGCCAACATGACTGATGCGTTGGTGAGTCGGGGCGCAGAGGCTTCGGGTCCTCCGGCTTGAAGGAAATAAATGGCAGCGAGCGTGACGCCGATTCGACCGGCTGAACTGAAGAAGATTCTCAGGCTGGTGATATTGGTGCGCTGCCGGGGGTCGTCGGTCATCAACGCCAACATGGTGTTGTGAGGCACGTCGACGACGGTATACGCCGTCCGGAACATCAACAGTGTCGTCAGCAGGAAGGGTAGTTGCCAGGCCGGCGAGACATAGGGCGCGTTGAAGAAGGTCACGAAGGCCAGCGCCGTGATCGGAGCACCGACATAGAAGAAGACTCTTGCGGTTGAAATGGTCTGGCGCAGTCGGTCGGCGACGATCCCCATGACCGGATCCGTGACACCGTCCCAGATCAGCGAGACGAGAAGAATCATCCCGGCGAGTGCTGGAGGGACGTTGAGCAGGTCGGTCAGGTAAAAGAGGGCGAATATTTCGACGAACGAGCCGACCAGGCTCTTTCCGAAGTTGCCGCTGGCATAGGTCGCGTTGCGGGCGAAGGTGGACGTGGTGCGGTTCGACACCCGAAGTGCTATGCGAAACACTGCTGAGAAAGCGGCAACACTGCGGCGCCTATGGCGGTTGCGTCGCCCGTGGCCTCCGCGGGTACGAGTTCGGCCACGGGCCGAGGCTTCGAATAACGCATCTGATCGAACAGTTCGACGCGCGGAATGAGTTTTTCGGCCAGAGACTTCGGCATGCGGCCGCCGAACACGATCGCATCGACGTCCAGGATGGCGGTGGCATTGGACGCAATGATGGACACCGAATCCCGGATTCGCGCGATCCAGTCCTCCACCGCCGGGTGCTCAACGTCGAACTGCTCGAGTAATTCCGCGACGGTCGCAAACTGTGCGCCGTCTCGATTGATCAACTGGCGCAGAAGTTCCAGGTTCGGGAATGGGTAGATGTTACCGGGAAGCCCACCGGCGAACTCGCCCGCGTTCCCCGAGCGGCCACGCCATACTTCCCTGTCGATGACGAGGCCACCGCCTACTCCCGTGGAGAAATAGATGTAGGCGAAACTTCTGTAACGCCGGCCCACTCCCGTCATGTTTTCGCCGAGAGCCGCCAGGTTGCCGTCGTTGTCCGCCCACGTGGGCAGATCGGTCGCCCTGGACAGTACGTCGGCGACATCGATGAACGCCCACTCTTCAAGCGTCGTGGGCGTGTTGAATCCCTTGGTGCCGTTGGCGAAACTTCCGGCAATGCCGACGCCCATCCCGAGAAGGCGGGTCGAATCGATTCCGGGCATCGACCGGACTTCGTCGATTCTGGCGTTGACCCAGTCGAGCACGCGGTCGATGCCCATCGTCGGGAACGTGTGATTCCATTCGGCGCGGGCGTGTCCCGAGAAATCCGTCAGCGACAGCGACACGGCGTCCGCCATGATGGAGAGACCGAGCGAATAGCCGAAGTCCGGAGCCATTCGAAACGCCTGGCTCGGGTAACCGCGCCGCCCGCTGCTGACCCGTTCGCCGGCCACGAGGCATCCCCGTTCCACCAGTCCGGTGACAATCCGGGACACGGACTGCTGAACCAGTCCCGTTTCTTCGATGATCTGATTCTGGATTAGGGAGTGATTGCGAAAGACAAGACCTAGAACCCGGCGGTCGGTGCTCGACAGATTGACGTCGCGCAGCGCGGCGGGTTCCGGATTCGGTGCAGCGAGCGGTGCCGATGAGCGGGTTGTCTGGGGCGTCATGTGCATTCCGGCGTAGGAACCACCCCAAAAGATACACACAACAGGTGGAAAATCCCACGACAACCCTTGGTTTGCGTGCTGAATTCGGGCAGTGCGCTCATAAATAGCACGCATAAAAGGTGCGTAACCGTAAATTTTTTGCTATCTTATCGTAATAAAACACCTGTAAAAGGTATTAATAGCGAGGTTGAACCCACATCGACGGCGCAGACGATGGCCAGTGACGGTCCAACCAACTGGAGCCAGGAGACGCACATGAACACATCCCGAGTTACACCTTGCGGAACAGCAGTGGCCGCTGCCCTGCTGGGTATTGCTCTGCCGCACGCGACGAAGGCTCAAGCGGGCGGCGAAGCCGAGTTGGAGGAAATCGTCGTCACGGGCGTTCGCGCGAGCCTTGCCCGGTCGCTCGATCAGAAACGCATTGCAGGCGGTATTGTGGATGCCATAAACGCGGAGGACATCGGGGAGTTCCCGGACCTCAACATCAGCGAATCGCTGCAGAGAATCCCCGGGGTGACCATCACCCGAAACCTCGGCGAAGGCGAGCAGGTCAGCATCCGTGGCCTGGCGCCGATATTCACCGGGGTGCTGATCAACGGCATGCAGGCGGCGAGCGCTGCGCAGGGTGACGACGGCAACATCGCATACGGCCGGGCGCTGACGTTCGACCTGTTTCCGTCGGAGCTTTTTTCCGGCGCAACCGTGTACAAGTCGCCGACCGCCAGCCTGCAGGACGGCGGCTTGTCGGGCACCGTCGACATGCGCCTGCCGCGGCCGTTCGACTACGAAGCGCTCACCTTTTCAACGACTCTTCAATCCAGCCAGAACGACCTTGCCGGAGAGAGCCAGCCGGCAGTATCGTTCCTTTTTTCGAACAGATCCGACGACGGTCGGGTGGGTTTCCTGATTCAGGCAGCCTACGCGGAAACCCTGCTGCACGGTGAACTCGCCGAGGGCCTGCGATTCGACAGGACCAGTTTCGATCTTGACCAAGACGGCACCAACGAACTGTCCGATGTGGAGTTCGCCCGATTGGTGCGTACAGGGGTGGAAGAATACGACCGCGAGCGCGTCGGCATTACCGGATCATTGCAATTCCGGCCATCCGACTTCTTCGAACTCACCATTGACGCAATGGTTGGCCAAACCGATCGGGCGCGAGAGCGGCACACGCTGGACGGTAACCTGTTCGGTAACGGACCCAATGCGCTGATCGACCTGGTTGAGCAGGGCGGTGTGATAGTTGCAGGCACCTTCGCCAATGAATTGCGGCGCACGGAAAACATATTCAACAAGGTGGACACCCGGTTCTCGCTCTTCACGTTGACCGGGGACTGGGATCTCGGCGACTCACTCAGTGCGACCGCTCGAGTGGGCGTATCCGATGCCGACTTCGAGCGCGATGAAGTCCGTATCACCTACGGCGTCAACGACCCGGAGTTTTCGTACGATCTGCGTGGGGACCGCCGATACCCGATCACCGGTTCCTCGCCGACAATCGATCTGGCGGATCCGTCGCAATTTACCCTGAGCCAGGTCCGCCACCACCCGTTCTTCGTTCAGGATGACAACCTGCAGGCGCAATTCGATATAGAGAAAACACTAAACAGCAGCGGGATTACAAGCATCGGTGCGGGCGTACAGTACCGTCAACAGGAGCGCGGCCAGGACGATTTCCGGCAGGACCGCGCGTTACGCAACGAGAGTTTCCTGGCGTTTGACGATCCAGTGCGTACTTTGTCCAACGTCGGCGGTACGACGCTTCGCGCAATCGGCTTAACGCCTGCTGAACAGCTACGTGGTGGAGGAATCCATCGTGGCCGCCTATGTCAAGGCGGATTTCGATACCCAGCTTGCGGGGCGCCCTTTGAGCGGCGACGTCGGACTTCGTTACGCCAGCACCGATCAGTCCTCACAGAGTTTCTCCCAGGGCGGTAGCGGCACGATCCCTGTATCGCACTCGCGCGACTACGGCAACGTGCTGCCCAGCCTGAATCTTCGTTGGGAGCTGCAGGAAAACCTGCTCCTGCGGTTCGCCGCTTCGGTCGGATTGACGCGACCGACGCTCAGTCAGATCAATCCGTCGCAAAATGTGCAACTCGGGTCCCAGACGGTTGTGATCAACAACCCGGAACTCGATCCGTTCGAAGCGTCACAGTTCGACATTGCACTGGAGTGGTATTTTGCCGAAGAAAGCCTGATGTCGCTGAATTTCTTCAGCAAGGACATTAATGCCCTGGTGACGCGAGTGAGCAACACCGAGCCGTTCTTCGGGGACAATCTGATCGACGATTTCGGAAACGATCTGTCCGGCCGGGACTTTCTGGTGAGTCGATTGGTCAACGGGGACAGCGCTGGTCTGCAGGGATTTGAAGTCGCGTATCAGCAACCGTTTACGATGCTGCCGGCACCGCTCGACGGGCTCGGTATCGCGCTGAATTACACGTACGCCGACAGCGAGTCCACAGTGACGTTTGGAGGCAGGACGTTTACGGCGCCGATCGAGGGCCAGTCCGAGGATTCGTTCAACGTTGTCGTCTACTACGAGAATGCCGGTTTCAGTGCGCGCGCGGCCTATCATTGGCGCGACGACTTTCTCATTATCCGGCGCGGCAGCAACGAGAACCGATTCCAGGAGGATACCGGTTACCTGGATTTCACCATGAGTTACGCGTTCGACAATGATTTGAAGATAGCGTTTGACGCGGCGAATCTGACCAGCGAAGACAGTTATCGATACGATCGCACCATCGACCGCAATATTGCTTTTGCCAACTACGGTCGGGTATTCAGCCTGCGGGCACAGTACAGGCGGTAGCCTTTCGCAGAGAATCAGGCTGAGCAACGAGTCCCGGCGGTTGCGTCGGTCCGAACGATGACCACAGTGAGGTTCGAATGCTTCACCAGCGATTAGTATTGTCGGTCGCCCTGGCCACTACTTTCGCGGCGGGATGCCAAAATGGGTTGCTTTTCACAGGGCCGCTTTCCACACGCAACAAAAGCGAAGCCACGGAGGCGACCCGTGCCTCAGAGTCGAACGACAGTTCAGAGGCGATCCGAAGCGAACGATTGCTCACAGAATTGAAGGACGAGACCGCTCCAACCGTGATGATCGTCGCTCATCGCGGTTGCTGGAGCCCGGCGGCACCGGAAAATTCGCTGGCGGCGATTCGTCACTGCGAGTCGATTGGCGTGGACATAATTGAGATTGATGTCGCGCTGACTTCCGACGGCACGCCTGTGCTGATGCATGACGACACCGTGGACCGTACGACGGATGGATCGGGCGCCATCATCGAGCTACCCCTTGAGCGTGTGCGGGGGCTTCGGCTTCGGTCCGGACTCGGCGGGCGCGACGCCGAATTGACTGACGAAGCCATTCCTACCCTTGAGGAAGCCCTGGAGTACTTGAGAGGCAGGTTCCTCGTCAACCTCGACATGAAGGCAGAAGCATTCGATCAAGCGTATGACGTTGTGGCGGAACTTGGTATGCAGGACCAGACACTGATGAAGATGAGCGCGCTTCCCGATGACCCCGACCTGAGGAATGCCCGGTTCCTGGGTCAGACGCTTTTCATGCCGATCATTCGAGAATGCACCGAACGTACCGACGGATTGGCTTGCGCGGACTCCTTATCGTCCGTGGCCCCCGGCTACTCGCAGTATGATCCCATCGCCTACGAAGTCGTGTATTCGACCAGCGACTTCCTGCGCGAGGGTGTCGCGGTAATGCAGTCCATGGGTGGACGGATCTGGGTAAATACGCTGGACCCGACGCTTGCCGGGGGTCACACGGATGCCCTGGCCGTCACCGACCCCGATGCCCATTGGGGCCACGTGATTCGCGATGGCGCCAATATCATTCAGACAGACCAACCGGCACTGTTGCTGGATTACCTGCAACGACAAGGGCTACGATCGAATTGATTCGATTGGCTCGGTGGTGGCTGAATCTCGGCTGATCGGGAGTCGAAAAGGCGGATAAACCGCGAATGAAAGGCGATTGAACGCCGGTTGATCGACCTGACTTGCGATTGACCGGAGGAGTGACGGAAATGGCAGAGAATCCAGGCGGTCTTCGCTGGGTGGGCGGCTTGTCGTGTACAGCGCTATTGGTGGGATGTATCGTGTCGAACGACCCGCCGCCCGCCCAAACTTCAGCCGCAGGCAGCATCGCGCGAAACGTCATCCTCTTCATCGGCGACGGCATGGGCGTGTCCACGGTAACGGCCGCGCGGATATTCGACGGCCAGTCGCTTGGCATGACCGGCGAAGAACATGAATTGATCTTCGAGACGTTTCCCCACGTCGCTCTGGTCAAGACCTACAACACCAACCAGCAGGTGCCCGACTCCGCCGGCACCGCGACCGCAATGATGACCGGCCGCAAGACGCGGGCGGGCGTGATCAACATCGGGCCGGAAGTCCGTCGGCAGGATTGTCAGGAGTCGCTGGATCAAGAGTTGACGCCGCTTGGCGTGATTGCAAAGGAACGGGGCAAGTCCGTCGGGGTCGTGACCACCACGCGCCTGACGCACGCGACCCCGGCATCGGTGTTCGCGCGCTCGCCCGAACGCGATTGGGAGAGCGATCAATATCTGCCCGAGTCCGACCGGGCTCTGGGCTGCCTCGATATCGCGTACCAGTTGACCCGTTTTGATGTCGGAGGCGGGCTGGACGTGGTCCTGGGAGGCGGCCGGGCCGAGTTCTACGGTGGCGAGTTCGATGGTAATCGGGTCGGCGGGCAGGACGACCTCATCCGGGAGTGGTTGGACGCCGGCTCGAACCGTACATACATCACGACACGGGACGAACTGGCGAGGTTACGGGCGGCGCAGCAGCCTGGAATTCGGCCGGCGCAGCAGCCGGAAGAATTGCCGGAGCCGCGGTCGGTGCAACCGTCGCGTCAACAGGTCCTGGGTACTTTCTCCCGTTCCCACATGACCTATGTCGCCGAACGGGAACCTGACACAATGGAGCCGACGCTGGCGGAAATGACCACGGCGGCGATCGATCTTCTCGAGCAAAACGAGGACGGATACTTCCTGATGGTGGAGGGCGGCCGGATCGATCACGGCCACCACGACGGCAAGCCGGGATACGCATTGCTGGAAACCCAGGAGTTCGCGCGTGCCGTCGAAGCGGCACGGTTTGCTCAGCGCAATATCACGGGGACTCAGAGAGGCCGATTCGATCGAGCATTTGCCAAGGGATCAGTTGTCCGGCCTTTCGTTGCTGGAGCTCGTCACCGCCGTAGGCAATGGCGATGTCAAGGGGCTGATGGGACCCGGTGAAGTGACGCCGCACGCGATTCGCACCATCGAACAGGCTCGATGACGCGGTGTACGAGGACTTGGCTTCGATCAGGCGAACGCCGTTCGATTGCTGAATGACCAGGTCCACCTCCGCCCCGTTGCTGTCGCGATAAAACGAAAGCCCTCCCGCGATGCCCCGATTGGTCCGATGCTTGAGAATTTCCGAGACGACCCACGTCTCGAAGATGGCGCCGCGCAGCGGGTGGGTGCGGAGTTGCCCGGGTTCGCGAATCCCGAGCAGCCAGCAGACCAGGCCGGTGTCATGGAAATGCAGCTTCGGCATCTTGATCAACCGCTTGCGCAGGTTGGTGTGAAACGACGGCAGCCGAAACGCCACAAAGCCGGCTTCCAGAATGCTGAGCCATGCCTTGGCCGTGGGTTGGGAGATGCCGCAGTCGCTGGCCAGCGACGAGTAATTCAGCAATTGCGAGGTGCGGCCGGCGCACAGTTCCAGGAACCTTTGAAAAGCGGTCAGGCCGCCAACATTGGCGATGGTTCTCACGTCTCGTTCCAGGTAAGTGGCCACGTACGAGCGCAGCCACTCCGAAGGGTTCAGCCCGCGATCGAAGATGCGGGGGTAGCCGCCGGCAAAGAGCGCTTCTTCGAGGTTCGCAGGCTGCCCGCCGAAGCGCGCGGTCTCACCATGGGTCAGTGGTAACAGGTTGTACACGGCGGTCCGCCCGGCCAGCGACTGGCTCACGGTTTCCAGCAGGGCCAGGTTTTGCGATCCCGTGAGAATCCATCGGCCGGGCGTGGGGTCATCGTCAATGATGCCCTGCAGATAGGAAGGCAGATCCGGGACGCGCTGCACTTCGTCGATCACGGCTCCCTGTGGGCATCGCGCCAGGAATCCCCTGGGATCTTCGGTCACGAAGGCGCGTTCGTCGGGGCTTTCAAGGGATACATATGTGTGTTGGGGAAACAATGCCCGGCATAGTGTGGTCTTGCCGCTCTGCCGGGGTCCCGTGAGCGTGATGGCAGGGAACTGCGCTGCTGCTTCGAGCAGTCCTGGGGTGATGTCGCGGTCGATCAGCATCGGGGGAGACTAACCGAAATATTAGGACAATTCAAAATCCAACTTTGAATTAGCATATAATATTGTGCGGTCAACGCGTAACGGCAGGTAATGTTACGATCCGGGCCTAATGTGCGGTTCGCCCGCCAGATCAGCTTGCTCCGAGTCCAGCCGGCACGAAAACAAGGATTACTCAGTAATGGAAATTCCCGTCAAATACGGTCTTGTTCTGGGCGTCATCGTCGCTGCCATGGGATTCGCCCTGGGGACGCTGGGTCTTCACACCAGCGAGATGGCTCCCATGGGGTTCGTCATCGCCGCGATCATCATCAATGTGGTGATCGTGGTTCTCGCGGTGCGCCGGCTGGCGCCGACTTCGAACTGGCTTCAGCAGGTGGGGAACGGTCTTGTCCTGGGCCTGGTCGGTGCGGTCATCATTTTCCTGGGTTCGTGGGTCATGACCGCGCTGGTCTTTCCGAACTACTACACAGAATTCGCCGAAGCCGCACGTGCCAGGGCAGTCGCGGGCGGTCTGTCGCCCGAAGAGATCGAGGCAGCGGTGGCGATGAACACCGGGACGCCGGTGGGTTCCGCATTTTCCGGCGCACTGGGCACCGTGATTACGAGCGTCGTGGTCGCGGGAATCGCTGGATTCTTCAATCGTGCTGGTTAAATAGCTGACGCACCGGTCAAGTTACAGCGCTTTTCGAGATTATGTAATCTGAAAGTACAAGTTGCAGATTGCATGGTCAGGTTGTGCGCCGGACGAGTTGAGGTGCTTCGGAGAGGTCAATTACTGCCGCGCGATAGCCGCCCTGCCGCCCCGACCGACGCCTACTGCTTCGCGATGGCTGCCCTGCCGCCTCGCAGCACAAACTTCTGAACCTTTCCCGTCGCCGTCTTCGGCAGTTCGTCGACGAAGCTCACCCACTGGGGTGTCTTGAAGTGGGCCAGGTTCTCGCGCACATGCAGATCGAGTTCGTCCTTCGTCGCCTCGGCTCCGGGTCGCAGCACGACGAAAGCATGCGGCGACTCGCCCCACTTCTCGTGAGGCATGCCCACGACGGCGACTTCCTGAACCGCGGGATGACGCAGCAGACAGCCTTCGACCTCCACTGAGGAGATATTCTCCCCGCCGCTGATGATGACGTCCTTGAAGCGGTCGCGGATCTCGATGTAGCCGTCCGCGTGCATGACGGCCGCATCGCCGGAATGGAACCAGCCGTTCCGGATGGCCGCGGCCGTCGCGTCTGGATCGTTGTAGTAGCCCTTCATGACGACGTTGCCCCGCACGATGATCTCGCCCTGCGTTTCGCCGTCGCGCGGCACGTCGCGGCCGTCTTCGTCCACCACCCGCACATGCCCGGACCCGAGCATGTCCACGCCCTGGCGCGTCTTGATCCGGGCGCGTTCGGCCACCGGCAGGCTGGCATGCGCCGGCTGCGGTTCACAGATGGTGATCAGGGGCGAAGTCTCCGTGAGCCCGTACGTGTGAGTCAATTCCCAGCCGAGTTCGCGCTCAAGTGTCTCGATGGTCGCCGCCGCGGGCGGTGCGCCGGCGGTGAACAGCCGAACGCCCTTCGGCGCCCCGACCCGCGTCCGCTCGGGCGCATTGGCGATACCGATCAGTACGGTGGGCGCCGCGCAGAACATGGTGATTCGTTCTTCCCCGATGAGCCGGAAGATGGCGGTGGGTTCCACCTGCCGCAGGCACACATGGGTCATGCCGCGAGCGGTATTGATCCAGACAAAGGTCCAGCCGTTGACGTGGAACATGGGCAGTGTCCACAGGTAACGGTCGCCTGGCCCCAGGTTGTGATGGGCCATGATGCCCAGGGCGTTCATGTACGAATTGCGGTGGGTGAGCATCACCCCCTTGGGACGGGCGGTCGTGCCGCTCGTATAGTTGATGGTGAGCAGGTCGTTCTCGCCGATTTCCGGCTCCGCGAATTCGGGTCCGTGCGCCGCCAGCGTCGTCTCGTAGTCGATCCAGCCGCTGCCCGAACCCTCCAGCGCCACGAAGTGCTCGACGCCGGGCAGGTCGTCCCGGATTCCGTCGACGGCCGTGAGGTAGTCCGCATGGACACAGACCACCCGGGCGCCACTGTGGTTGATGATGTAGCGGAAATCTGCCGGCTGCAGCCTGAAGTTGATCGGCACGAGCACGGCGCCGATTTGCGGAACCGCGTAAAAGGATTCAAGTTGCGCATGGGTATTGGGCGCGATGTAGGCGACGCGGTCTCCCTGGCCGACCCCGAGCTCCTGAAGCGCCGCCGACCACCGGTCGCAGCGGTCCAGAAACTCGCCGTACGTAAACCGCAGGTCGCCGTCGACGACGGCTTCGCGATCCGAGTAGAGCCGCCGGGCGCGGCGCGCGTACTCGATGGGAGTCAGTGGGGTTTCCATGGTGTGCCTTTGCCTCCGCCGGATGCCGGACGCGTCAATTATGGGGTACGATTCGAGCCGGAGAAACCATGGTGGCTCGCGAGCGGAATCCGGTAACGATGTTGCAACGGGTATTGGCCCCCGCCCCGCTGTGGGCGCTCCTCGCGCTGGCCGGCGGGATTCCCGCGGCCGCCCAGTCGCCGGATGTCCAGTGGCAGCCGCTGGAGTCCCTCAACGCTGAACTGCCCGCCAGCGTAAGGGTCTTCTCCGGCGCGGATCCGGCTATTCCCCTGCGGGCCTGGTATGTGACGGTCCGTCCCGATGACGATTCGGTGCGGGCCGAAGTTCTGCTCTCCAAGGACGAGAGCGATCGGCGCGAGAGGGTGTCCGATTTCGCCGCCGACACCGGCGCTTGCGTGGTGGTGAACGGGGGATTCTTCTCCATGGAACGCACCCCGGCGTTTCATGCCGGCCTGCTGGTCGTGGACGGCGTGATCGAGGCGCCTGCGACGCGGTCGGTCCTGCGCGGCGACGTACGCTACGAAACGGCCCGTGCGGCCCTCGGCCTGTTGCCCGACGGTTTCGATATCGCCTGGGCCACGAGTCGCGACGGACAGCTCCAGGCCTGGCCGGAACCACCGTCGCATGTCCCGGGCACCCCCGCGGAACTTGTGGGCGAGCCGTCCCCATGGCCCGTCGAAGACGCGCTCGGGGCAGGCCCGGCCCTGGTCTTCAACGGCGAGATTCGCGTCACTACAAACGAAGAAGTCTTTTTCGGTTCGGCGATTCCCAACACGCACCCGAGAACCGCGGCCGGTATCCGCAGCGACGGTACGCTGTTGCTGCTGGTGGTCGATGGACGGCAGCCGGTCAGCCGGGGCGTGGACCTTGAGCAACTTGCCTCGCTCATGGTGGATATCGGCGCAGAGGAAGCGCTGAACCTCGATGGCGGCGGCTCGTCGAGCCTGTTCGTGAACGGCGAACTGTTGAACCGTCCGTCCGGCATCACCACGGAGCGCGAGGTAATGAGCGCGATCGGCGTGTTCTGCGACTGACGAGGAACGCGATCGGGATGGTGCCCGCGGTGGCGATCAACCCGCAGAACAGCAGCGGCGTATCTGCCGCGAACGATCAATTCCGATCGAATTGACCAGATTTACAGGTGGTCGTGCGCCCACAGTGCGGCAAACTGGTATGGTTAGCCATACTATTCATTATGGGTGCCCATATGATGAAGACGACCATTGACATTAACGACGAACTTGCGCGGCAGGCCAAGGCGATGGCGGCCACGAACGGGACGACACTTCGGTCCATCGTCGAACATGGAATTCGTCTGGTTCTGGAGGAGGCTTCCAGGAGCAAGCCCTACAGACTCGATGACAAGAGTGTCCAGGGGAATGGTCTCCAGGCGCAGTTCAGGGACCGGAACTGGGCGGAAATTCGCGAGGCCGCCTACGGTGACCGCAGTCGATGGTAGCCGTTGACTCCAACGTACTCGTTTACGCTCATCGAGCGGATTCCGATTGGCATCCTGCCGCGAGTGCCTGCATGCAAACGCTCACCGAAGGTTTGGCTACGTGGACGGTCCCCTGGCCATGCGTCCACGAGTTTCTCGCCATAGTTTCGCACGCGAAAATCTTCGATCCGCCTTCAACGACACTCCAGGCAATCGAGCAGATGGACGCATGGCTGGACTCCTCTTCGGTTGTGGTCATCGGCGAGGCCGCGAACCACTGGGACAATTTGAAGACCAGCCTCTTGTTGGGACAAATCCGGGGACCTGTCGTGCATGATGCCCGAATTGCCGCCATATGCGAGGCGCACGGTGTTACCGAGTTCTTGACTGTGGACCGGGACTTCAGCCGTTTTCCGCAGCTCGTCACGCGGAATCCGCTGATTTGACAGCCGTTCGCTGAAACTTCTCAGTGCCAGTTGGTCTCCAGTTCCGCGACCATCTCGACGACGAGGTCGGGATGTTCGGCGGCCAGGTCGTGGTGCTCGCCCGGGTCCACGGAGAGGTCGTAAAGCCGCCAGGGAGTAGGTCCCTCGCCACCGGGTGGCGCCTGGTTGATGATCTTGTAGTTTCCGCGGATCAGCGCACCGCCGCCCATGCCGCTGGCCCAGCCGACCGCTTCGGTCGGCAGATGAACTGACTCGGCCCTGCCGGTCAGGTGCGGCCAGGCGGAGCGGCCGAGGATGTCGTTGATCGTCCGTCCGTCCCGATAGGGGCCGGCGCCAGGATGCTCGGTGCCGGCAATCTCCAGGAACGTGGGCATGATGTCCATGAAGGTCATGAACTCGCTGCTGACGCCGCCGGCAGGGACTGCAGCCGGGTAATGGACGAACGCCGCGGCGCGAAGCCCGCCTTCGGCGAGTGTTCCCTTGTGATACCGGAAGGGCGCCGTGGCCGCTTCCCCGAAGCCCCGGCCGTGGTCGATCCACGATCCCCGGCGGCCGAAGTTCTCCAGGCGGTTGTCGATGTCATCCGGCATGTCGGTCGGCCCGCCGCCTCCCCCGGGATCGCGCCCCGTATCGACCCCGTGTTCGCCGGACGAAGCGCCGTGATCCGCACTGAACACGATGACGGTATTGTCGAGTTGTCCGCTTTCTTCCAGATAGGCGATCACCCGGCCGACGCTCATGTCGAGATACTCGATCATCCCGGCGAAGATCTCCTGGGCGCGTGAATAGCGGCGCCGCTCCTCCGGGCTGAGGTTCGACCAGGGCTCGGCGACCGGCTCGAAGCGCTCGAGGCTGGCGCCGGTGGGCAGAACGCCGGCTTCCGCCGCCCGCTGGAAGCGCTGTTCCCTCAGCGCATCGTAACCGTCGTCATAGCGGCCCGCGTAGCGGTCGAGCCAGTCTTCGGGTAGCTGCAACGGCCAGTGCGGGGCGGTGTAAGGCAGATAGGCGAACCATGGCGTGCCCTCTTCGGTGGACTGCAGGTACTCGAGCATCCTGTCGGTGTAGGCTCGGGTTGCGTAGAAGTCCTCGGGAACGTCTTCCGGCGTCACCTCCCGATCGTCTTCCCAGTAACCGAATGCGCCCCTGAAAATTTCGGCGAAAAAGGAAGCGGACCCCCGGCCCTGTATGAATGAGCGATCGAATCCACGCGACACCGGCAGATAGCCAGGGACCTCCCCCAGATCCCACTTGCCGGCCGCGTAGGTGGCGTAGCCTGCGTCCTGAAGCAGTTCGGCAATGGTCGCGTAGTCAAGACTGAGTACGGCGCCGCGGTAGGCTTCCGGATATGGATCGCTCGCCGCAACAGCGCCGGCGCTGGCCATCAGCATCAGCCGAGCGCTCCGGCAGGCGGAAGCGGCGTGAAGATTGTTAAGCCGGACCCCGCCGTAGGCGAGGCGGTCGAGGTTCGGTGTCGAAATTTCGCTGCCGAACGCGCCTATATCCGTAAAGCCCATGTCGTCGGCAACAATGAACAGAATATTGGGTCGGCTGTCGGATGCCGCGGCGCCGGCCTGCAAGGCTTCCTGCTCCTGTGCGGTAGTTCCAGACGTATCCTGGTTGCCGGCAGGATCGCCCGGAGAACAGGCGTACAGCCCGCCCAGGAGTCCCAATGCAAGTACAGCGTACCGATTTTTCATCTTGTTTTTCCTCTGCCAACTTCTGACTGCGGACACTCATGGATTATGGCCACCAGTATGCCTGCAATTCCGCCCGGACTGAATTGAACGCCGCCACCGCCGGGCGCGCCAGCCACCAGTTGAAATGAACGCCGGCACTGTCGAGCGAGCCGGCCACCAACTGAATTGAACGTCTGCACGGCTGGGTGCCGGCCACCAGCAGCCCGCTAAACAGGCTTCAACGCCCGATACAGGAACGGCAGGCTCCGGTCCATCCTGTAGTCGATATTGGAATGCGTGTCGGGAAACTCCTCGTAGACGTGCCCGATGCCGGCCCGGGTCAGGCGCTTGGAGAGGATCCGCGTGCCGTAGTGGATGTGGTACTGGTCCTGCCAGCCGCAGTCGATGTAGATGCCCTTGAGCGTCTTGAGGCTGTCGGTGCAGCGTTCCACCAGGTTGACCGGGTCGTGCCCGAGCCACGCGCGCCAGCGGGCGGGAAGCATCTCGCCGGTTTCCAGGTTGACCGGCAGCCGAAAGCCCAGCGGCGCCTCCGGGTGGGGATCGTAGCTGGCGGCCATGGCCACCATCATCAGGGCGTGGACTTCGGCGCTGGTCAGTTTCTCCCTGTCCCAGACCGCTTCCAGGAAGCGCTCGACCCGGCCGTCGTCGTGTCCGTGCTTCGCGGGTTCCTCCTCCGCGATAACGTCGATCGGACCTTCCTTGCGCTTTCCGGTCCGGTGCTTGGCAAGTTCGTTCAGGACGTTGGGCCAGTCGCAGCGGTAAAGGAAATCGAAGTGCGCGTCGCCCGAGTGGTTGGCGATGGCGCCCCAGTACCTTGCGTACTCCATGCCGTGGATCATGGCGCCGTAGCCGCCCGAGGACTTGCCGAAGCAGCCGCGATGATCGCGGGACGCCAGCGTGCTGAATTCCTTGTCCACGAAAGGAATCAGCTCCCGGGTCAGGTAGTCGGCGTAGCGGCCCATGGCCGAGGAGTTGATGTACTGATTGCCGCCCAGCGCCGTGAAGCAGTCCGGGAACACCAGGATGCACGGCCCCATCCTGCCTTCGTGGATCAACCGGGCGGCACGCTCGGGCACGTTCTCGGAGAAGTTGCGCCAGTTGGTATGTGATTTGCCGGAGCCGGTGTAGCCCACCAGGTCGAAGAACACCGGGAACCGCGTGCCGCGACGGGCCGCCTCGTCGTATCCGGGTGGAAGCCAGACGTCCAGTGGGCGGACATGAGGGTCGCCCAGCGGATTCTTCTCGAGGACGTCGGAACGGTGCTCCAACGTGACGACCTTCCCGGTCGGCCAGTCAATGCGTTTGCGTGCCATGGTCTGGCCGGCGCCGTCTAGCGGCGCGCTCGCCGGGAGTCTACTGGAGGCGGCGCATCGGCCTGTTGCGATTGCGAAGGATCCGCCTGCGGTGATCGCAGCGGATCGGCCTGTGCCGATTGCGGCCGTCGGACCGCAGGCCCCCGGGTCACCGGCGCCATTCCGCAGCGGGTTCCGGAGGATCGGACACCAGGCCCGCGGAGCGGATGCCCCCGATGGCCGCAAACTCGTCCGCCGGCGACTTGTCGCCGGTGATGCCGACGGCGCCGATCACGCTCCCGTTCGCGTCGAGAATCAGCACGCCGCCGGGCACCGTGGCGAACCGCCCGCCGGAGATAACGCTCAGCGAGCTGCCGAAGAGCTCCCGGCCCGTGACGTGCTCGCCCAGTTCGCGGCTGGAGATGCCCATGCCCAGTGCGCCGTAAGCCTTGGCCGTGGCGACCTGGACCCGCATGATGCCGCAGCCGTCTTCGCGCTTGAGCACGATCTGGTGGCCGCCGGCGTCCAGCACCGCAACCGTCAGGGGCTGCAGGTCATGCTCGCGGGCAAGCCGCAGCGCCTCGTCGGCGATGGCGTCCGCCTGAGCCAGAGTGAGCGAGACCTTCAGGGGTGTGGGTTTGGCCATGGGTTTGCGTTCCGGTTGCGTGTGGTCGACGGTGATATTATCGCCCCGCCCCTCAACATAGAAGAACTCGCGGGACCCCGATGCTCGAAACCATGCTGGAAGCCCTTTTCGCCGGGCTGGGCCTGATCTTCCAGTGGCATGTGCTGGCCTACTTCGCGCTGGGCTGCGCCATCGGCATCCTCATGGGCGCGATCCCGGGTCTCGGCGGCGCCATCGGCCTGGTATTGCTCCTGCCGTTCACCTTCAGCATGGAACCGGTGGCGGCGTTCGCGCTGCTGCTGTCGTCGTGGGCGTCGACCTCCACCAGCGGCGCCATCACTTCGGTGATGCTGGGCATCCCCAGCACCGCGGCTTCCCAGGCCACCGTGCTCGACGGCTACCCGATGGCGAAGCGCGGCGAGGCGGCCCGGGCGCTGGGCGCGGCCTTCACCTCTTCGGCCATCGGCGGCGTGTGCGGAGCCGCGGCGCTGGGAATCTCGCTGCCGCTGATCCTGCCCGTCATCCTGGCGTTCGAGTCGCCCGAAACCTTCATGCTCGGCGTCCTCGGCCTGGCCATGGTGGGATCCCTGTCGGGGCGCTCCATCCTCAAGGGCGTGACAGCAGCGATGCTGGGCCTGATGCTGGCCATGGTGGGCTTCCCCGAATCCCAGGCGATCCCGCGCTACACCTTCGGCACCCTCTACCTGCTGGACGACTTGCCGCTGATTCCCGTGCTGCTGGGGCTCTTCGCCATCCCGGAGATCATGGAACTGGCGATCAAGAACGTCTCCATCGCCCGCAGCGGCCAGACGGCGGATACGCGCCGCGGGCTCCTGACCGGGGTGCGCGATGCGCTCCGGCGCTGGTGGCTGGTCATCCGCTGCAGCGTGATCGGCGCCTACATCGGCATGTTGCCGGGTCTCGGCGCCTCCATCGTCGGCTGGGTCACCTACGGCCACGCCATGCAGGGCGCGAAGGACCAGTCGCAGTTCGGCCAGGGCGACCTGCGCGGCGTGCTGGCCCCGGAGGCGGCCAACAACGCGCTGCGGGGCGGGGCGCTGATCCCCACCGTCACCATGGGCATCCCGGGCAGTGTCGGCACCGCGGTGCTGATGGGCGCGCTCATCATGCTCGGCCTGCGGCCCGGGCCCGGCATGCTGGAAGCCGAACTGCCCATGACCTTCAGCTTCGTGTGGATGATCGCCATCGCCAGCGTCATCGCCACCGTTGTGTTGCTGTGGACCGTGGAGCATGTGGCCAAGGTGGCGCTGCTCCCCGGTCACATGGTGGTGCCCGGCGTGCTGCTCTTCGTCTACATGGGCGCGTGGCTCGGCGGCGCCTCGGTGGGCGACTGGGTGAGCTGCACGTTCTTCGGCGTGCTCGGGTTCTTCATGAAGCGCGGCGGCTGGCCCCGCCCGCCGGTGATCCTCGCGCTGGTATTGGGCGGGATCCTCGAGGGCTCCTTCCAGATCAGCATGCGCGTGCACCAGGGCATCGGCTGGCTGGAGCGGCCCATCGTGCTGTTGCTGATCCTCGTCATCGTCATCACCCTGTTCTTCGCCGCCAGGGGCATCGCCCGGCAGCGGCTGAAGGCCCGGCCGAAGGCCGGAGAGGCGTCGGAGCGCAATCCGGCGCTGTCCCTGCCTTTCTCGCTGATCCTTCTTGCCGTGTTCGTCTGGGCCGGCTTCTCGTCCCTGGATTGGCCGCCGCCCGTGAGGCAATTCCCGCTGCTGATCGCCATCCCGGGCGCCGTGCTGGCTTTCATTGTGACGATCCGTGATTGGCAGGATCTGTTGTCGGCCAACAAGGCGGCGGGAGCCTGGCGCGTGACCTGGAAGAAAGCCGCCGAGGACGCCTCGCTGACCGAAGCCTTGCCCTTCTTCGGCTATCTGGCCGCCATACTGGCGCTGACGCTGCTGGCAGGTCAGAAGATCGCCATGCCCGTGTTCATCGGCGTCTACCTGCTGCGCTGGGGGCACTACCGCAAGCGCTTCGCGGCGGCCTACGCATTGGCGGGATGGGCCGTCCTGGTGTTCTTCTACGACCAGGTCATGGGCATGCTCTTCCACACCTCCTGGCTCGCCCTCTGGTTGCAGTCGGTACTGCCCGGCGGTGCGCCGGAGTGGCTGATCATATAGCGATTTGAATTATTCCGGGTGCTCTCCGAGGGAGAACTTCAGGGTCCAGCCATCCAGGCTGCCCGCGTCCCCCGGCGCCGCATCGATCACGCGGAGTGTCCAGTCGCCGTCGGGTGACTCTCCATAGAAGGCGTTGGTGAGCAGGGACCAGTCCCTGAAACCGCCCGGGTCGGCGGTGAGGGCGTCGTTGAAGATGGGGTTGACGATGCTCTCCGTGCCTGCGGGTGAGACGAGGGTTGCGCCAAGGTCGCTGGGGAAGCCGTGGGTCGCCCGGAGGATGAGTTCGACCGCTTCGATATTGGCCGATTCGCTGACGCCGGTGACTGTCAGCGTCTGGGACACGCCGCCTCCGTCATTGTCCGGGATGGCCACTGAACCTTCGTGCGTAAATTCCGCGTTCGTCAGCTCGCCCAGATTGTCGGGGGTGATGCTGCGCGCCATCTCCACCGCCAAGTCGACGCTGACGGCGCCGAACCCGTACCAGTTGTGGAAGTGGTAGCCGGCGCCGTTGGTGATCCATCCGTGCCGCAGCACGGCGGGGGTGCCGCCGAAGGCGATGCGGACCGGTTCGATGTCCGGATCGATCTTTCGTGCTGTGCCGGCAAGGATGTGCCTGACGTCTCGCCAGGTGAGGTTCGGCTGGGTCTCCAGCAGCAAGGCGACGGCTCCTGTGGTATTGGGTGCGGCGGCGGACGTGCCGTTGAACGTGCTCCTGTAGTCCCCGTGCGGGTCGAGCGGTTCTTCGTCGAAATCGATCGCGCCGGGTTCGATGTCCGCGCCTCGATGGGGCCCGGCCTGATCGGTGGTCACCAGGGCCGGTTCCACGCGGCCGGACTCGCCTGCCGGGGCGCTCACCCAGAGATTGGCGCCCGCGGCCGAGTAGCTTGACCGTTTTCCGCGGGCGTTGAATCCGCCGACCGTAATCAATTGGGGCAGATTGTTGTTGTAGTCGCCATTCGCCGATGCGCAACCGAGTGCGTCGCTCGGTCTGTACGGGGCCTCCCGGTCTGCAAACGCGTGTTGCCGCCTCAGCGCGAAGCAGATCCGAAATCCATTGCCGGCGGCCTTGACGTAGAGCGCGCCGCGGCCGCCGCGCAGGTCGGTTACGCCGTGCCTGACCACGTCGGTCAACGGCCGGGACGCGTTGCCCTGCAGTCCGTGCAGGAAGCCGTAGCTCATGTTGAAGATGTGCACCCCGGACGAATCGGGCTTGCCCGCACCGGCGCCCAGCGAATCCAGCAGGATCGATGAATCCGAGCCCCGGTCGAATGCGGACAGGAAGTTGTAACCGCGAATGCGGGCATCGGGCGCCACGCCGCGTATGCCGATACCGTTCTTCGCGGCGGCGCCGAGCAATCCGGCAACCCCGGTGCCGTGATCGCCGCTGGCGGACGGATTGAAGGGGTCCGCGGCATCGGAGCGGGGCCAGGCCGCCGTGTTGAAGTTATGGGAGGCCCCGGGAGCCACGTTGTCGCGAAGGTCCGGATGGCAGATCTCGAGCCCCGTATCGACCACGGCAATCTCGACACCGCGGCCCGTTGGACCGACCGCCAACGCCCCGGTCATGGCCAGGTCCTCGCCCGGCACGCCGCCCGCGAGGGCAAACGCCGGTTGACCGGTGTTCTCGAGATTCCATTGATGGGGTTGCAGCGGATCGTCCGCGCCGGGCGAAACGGGCCGTTCCACCTTCTCGCAGGTGAAAGGGTTCCCGCCCCCCTCGGGTACCAGGAACGAGTGCCGGTCGAGAAACCCTCCAACGCGGGAAAAGTAGTCGCCCCGAGGCGCGTAGACCACCGCGGTGGCCGTGTAGATTCCAGGCCCCCATCGGACCTGGATCCAGTTTGGCAGATTGATAAATCCCCTGACGCCCGCTCCGGGCGGAAGCTCCGGAACCCTGAAGCGCCGCGACACGAGCGGCCTGGCCAGGAGTTGTCCCGGGGCGAAATCCTCGTGGTCGATTCGGGTGCGCAGCGTCGTGGGGGGCGTCGTCACGGCGCCGAAATTGATGACCGCGAAATGAAACTCGTAATCCGTGCCCGTCTGCCTGAAATTGTTGAACAGCACGAGAATCGCCGAGGTGAGGCGGTCCTTGGCATCGGGGAACATCGCCCCTTCGTCGAGCAGTTCCAGGCTCACCGAAGGCCCCGATCCGTTGAAGAGGCTGCCGTTGGCGGAGGCCACCGAAAGTTCGATGGACTTGTTGCCCTCTTCCTCGAAGTCCGGGATCGACCTGAGCGTCGTCGATGCGTGGTCCGCCCCGGCCTCGATCGTCACATGGACGGTGCCGCTGCCGTCGTCCGGGTCACTGTCAGGCGAGCCGTCGATCTCGAAGTCTCCGCCCGGCGTGGCCGTTCCGCCCGCGTCCAGCGTCACCTCGACAGCAAGGGGTGGCGGCTCCGACACGGTGAGGGTGACGGTAACGCCGGGATCGTTCCACTCCGCCAGTTCCGCCGCATCGGCGTCGAGCGAGATTGTGCTGACGCTCATGGTGAACTTCAGCGATGCCGTATCCGAGTCGGAATCCATGGCGGTGTAGGTGAACTCCGTCGGCGCCAGTGTTTCCGTCGGCGTTCCCGAGATCACGCGGGTTGCCGCGTCAAAGGTCAGGCCGGGCGGCAGCGCCGGATCCAGCGTATAGCGAAGGGGAGCGTCCCCACCGAGCGCGGCGGGCAGGACCGGACCCGGAAGCGTCGCGCCCTGGAAGTAGATCTGCGGGAGCACCGTGATGCCGGCAAAGCTCGGCAGCAGGTTCTGCGGAAGTCGGTGCGGTGGAGTGTCGCAGCCGCCGGCAAGCAGCACCGCGAGCGGGAGCACGGCATATCGTGCCGGCATATACGATCGGTTGTGCCGCATAATCCCGCTAGAGCGGTACATCGAGCGGTCTGCTCAGTTGCACCTGTACGGCGGTGACGCCGGCGTGGCCCTGCAGGACGTGCGCGGCCTCGCCCGGGTTGGCCGCCTCGGGCAACTGCACGATGGCGAATCCGAGCTGCTCGTAGCTCTTTCCCGAAACGGCGCCAACGGATTCGACCACCTCATCCAGACGGGTATAGTCATCGAGTTCGACCAACAGGCTGGACGTCACTTCGCGGAACCGCGCCTGTGCGGGGTCGAATGCCATGTGGCGCAGCGGACCCTCAAGCGCCACATGGGCGACGTGCGTTTCGCCGCGAAATACGGCCCGGTAGACGCGGAACTCGCCCTCGACACCGACGCTGACGTTGACGCCGTCCACCATCGTGCCCTGCAGGGTCGCCGGACCCCCCGGCATGACGATGACGCGCCCTCCGTCGCTTGCGACCGACAGCAACCGGGACTGCGCCGCCCCCTGTTCCTGCGCGGGAGCCGAAAGGAAACTCAGCAACGCGAGGCTCGGAAGCCCAAATCGCGTGATTGCAGATTGGGGCGCCATGCAGCGGAGATCGTGTCGCGATTTCCGTCAGTAGCCGTTGTTTCGCGCGATTTGCGCCTCGATATAGGCATGGACCTCGGGCGTGACATCCGCGGTGGCGTCGAGAATCCCGGTCGCGCGTTCCGCGTCCACGTGGTCGGGCACGTAACTGAGAATGCGCACGGCATCTTCCCGGAACGCCTCCGTGGCCAGGGTGGGTCCCAGCACCGCCCGGAATTCCTCGATGGCTCGCGGGTCCATCCGCGGCGGGCCCAGGAAGACATGCTGCATGGTCTGGTCGATCTCGATCATGGTCCGGATGGCATCCCAGTTGGTCCCCGAGGGCGCCGAGCCGTGTATGGACTCGTAGAGTTCGTCGATGGTGGGAATGTCGGGCACCAGCGGGCTCTTGACCAGTTCCCCGTCCGCGTTCAGCAGCGGCAGGCTGAACAGCGGCGCGTTCAGGCCCTGCTGCTCGAACATCGGCACCACCTCGTTGAGATAGGCGTGGGCAGCGTCAGTGGCCATGTTCACCTCGCCGCTGAGGACCGCGGCGCGGATCTTGCCGCTGCCGGGATAGCCGCCGACAAAGTGATAGTTCGTGCCGATCAGGTCGAGTCCCAGGGTGCTGGCGATCATGCGGCCGTGCTCCGCGGAGATGCCGCCGAAGATCAGGCCTTCGGCCCGGAGCACGTCGGCGGGCGTCTGGATGCCCCCGTCCAGCATGTCCTTGCGCACGTAGGTGACCAGCGGCGCCAGTTGCACGCCGCCGAGCACGGTGAACTGGTTGTACCTGAAGGAGTGCCCCGGGAACTCGAGCAACTCGCCCAGGGAGGAGCGCGGGCCGTAATAGAGCGTGGTGCCGTCCCGCGGGGCCTTCAGCAGCACGAAGATGTGCGCCGACATCATGGAAGCGCCGGGCATGTTGCGCACGACGACGTTGGGGTTGCTCTCCAGGTTCAACTCCAGGTGCTTGGCCAGCAACCGTCCGACGGTGGTGCCGCCGGCGGACGCGTCGAGCCCCATGATCAGGGTGATGGTTTCTCCGTCGTAGTAGCCCTGGGCCAGGGCGGTACTGGCCGGTGCGCCTGCCGCCAGGGTCACGCCCAGCAGCGCCAGCCCCAGGCGAGCGCTTCGCCGGGCTCGCAGGGCGGTGTCGATCAGGTGGTTCCGCATGGATCGATCCTGTTGATTCGCGTGTCGTTGTCTATGCTGCGTTATCGAGCAAAGTAGAATATACGAATTCGTGGCGGATCGCTTGTCCGCCCAACGCAAATGGATGGCCGTGAGCGCACGGCGACTGGAGAAACGGTGGCTCGATGGCCGGCAGGCGACCCATCATCGAAATCCGCAACGTCGACAAGTTCTTCGGCGAGTTCCGGGCGCTGAACGATGTCAGCCTGACGATTCATGCCGGGGAGCGCGTGGTGATCTGCGGCCCGTCCGGTTCCGGGAAGTCGACGCTTCTGCGGTGCATCAACCGCCTCGAGGAGCCGTCCGCGGGCAGGCTGACCGTGGACGGCATCGAGCTGACCGGCGCGAAAGACAACTTGCGCCGCGTGCGCACGGAAGTGGGCATGGTGTTCCAGCAGTTCAACCTGTTTCCTCACCTGACGGTGCTCGAGAACCTCACGCTGGGCCCCATGCGCGTGCGCAGGATATCGAAGTCCGAGGCCACGGAACGCGCCCGCAAGTACCTCGACCGCGTGCATATCCCGGAGCAGGCGGACAAGTACCCGGCCGAGCTGTCCGGCGGCCAGCAGCAGCGGGTGGCCATCGCGCGGTCGCTGTGCATGGAGCCGCGCATCATGCTGTTCGACGAACCGACGTCGGCGCTGGACCCGGAAATGATCAACGAAGTGCTGGACGTCATGGTGGAACTGGCGGGCAGCGGCATGACCATGGTCTGCGTCACCCACGAAATGGGTTTCGCCCGCAAGGTCGCCGACATGATGGTGTTCATGGACGAAGGCGAAATCGTTGAAACCTCGCCGCCCGATGCCTTCTTTTCCAACCCGTCCAGCAGGCGCTGCCGGCAGTTCCTCGACCGGATTCTGGAGCATTAGGCATGGCCGGCGTGACGGGCGGCGCTGTGGCGCGGGGCAACGGCAAACCTGGCACGGGCGGTCGCGCGAGCAAGACGCGAAACGCACTCGGGAAGAGGACCCTGAACGTCCTGGGGCTGGTGAAATCCAGGGCCATTCCGGTGGTTCTCTACCTCATCGTCATGTACCTGCTGGTGCGGGTATCGCTCACCGGGGCGGAGGCCATGGGCTACAACTGGCAGTGGTACCGCATCCCCGACTACCTTTTTCGGCTGACCGACGACGGCTTCCAGTGGGGCGAGATTTCCCTCGGCCTGGTGACCACGCTGGCCCTGTCGCTGCAGGCGTTCCCGATCGCGCTGGCGGCGGGCCTGGTCGTCGCGCTGCTGAGGCTTTCCGACCTGGTGGTCGGGTCCGCGCTGGCGGTGGCGTTTCTCGAATTCGTTCGCAACATGCCGCTGCTGGTGCTGCTGTACCTGTTCTACTACGTGCTCGGGCCGATCTTCGCGCTGGACCGCTACGCCGCGTCGGTACTCTGCCTTGGGATTTACCATGCCGCGCTGGTCTCGGAGATCTTCAGGGCGGGGATTCAGGCGGTGAGTGCCGGACAGTGGGAGGCGGCCCGGTCGATAGGCCTTTCCACGGGCCAGACGTACCGCTTCGTGGTCCTGCCGCAATCGATCAGGTTCATGCTACCGCCCATGGCGGGCGAAGCGGTGCACATCGTGAAGAGTTCCGCTATCGTCAGCGTGATCGCGGTGGTTGAACTCACCACCACGGGAAGGAATATCATCGCCGACACCTACCTGAGCTTCGAGGTCTGGTTTACGGTTGCGGCGGTGTACCTGGCGATCACGCTGACGCTGTCCATATTCGTCACGTTTCTGGAGAAACGCTATGCGGTCAAGACCTAGCAGCATTTGCAGCGGGGTTCGCCGCGCCGACGCTCGGCCAACCGGCGCGCAGTCCACGCGGTTGTTCCATGCGAGCCTGCGGTCGAGGTTTGGGCGCCTCTTGGGAGCGGTTCTCGCGACCGCCGCGTTGGCGGGCATGGTGTCTGCGGTCCAGGCGCAGAACGCCCGCCAGGAGCTGTCCGCCGAGAGCGTCATCGAGACCGTCAAGCGGCGCGGCGCCATCAAGATCGGCCTGTCGCTGTTCATGCCCTGGGCGATGCGCGACCGCAACGGCGAGCTGATCGGCTTCGAGATCGACGTGGGCCGCAAGCTGGCCGAAGACATGGGCGTGGAGGCGGAGTTCGTTCCCACTGCCTGGGACGGCATCATCCCGGCGCTCATCTCGGGGAAGTTCGATGTCATCATCAGCGGCATGTCGATCACGCCGCAGCGCAACCTGACGGTGAATTTCACCCGGCCCTATGCCTCCACCGGGGCGACGATCGTGGCCAATCGCCGGCTGACCGAAGGCTTCTCCCTCGAGGATTACAACAGCCCGGACGTGTCGTTCGCGGTTCGCCGCGCCACCCTGGCCGCCGTCGTCGTCGCCAACACCTTCCCGGACGCGGAAATGCTCCAGTTCGACGACGAGATCGCGACAGTGCAGGAGGTATTGAACGGCAACGCCCACGCCACCATCGCCTCGGAGCCTGCGCCGTCCCGCTTCGCCAGAACGTATCCGGACATTCTTCACGTGCCCTTCGATCAACTGTTCGACGAACAGAGCGAGGGGTTTGCCGTGCGCAAGGGCGATCCCGACGCGCTCAACTTCTTCGATCACTGGATCGCGATCCACTTGCGGTCGGGATGGTTGCAGGAACGCCATGACCATTGGTTCACCACCGAAGACTGGGCCGACCGGGTGGTGCAATAGGCGGATGCGGCCGTGCGCGAACTGATCCGGCGCCTCACCTGGCTCGATGTCGTCCTGCTCGCCGTCGTGGCGGCGGCCGTCGCCTGGGTCGGGTTGCGGATCCAGGGCACGCTGAACTACGAGTGGCGCTGGGAGATCATCCCCAACTACCTGTTGCGCTTCGACGAGGAGAACGGCCGCTGGGTCGCCAACCTGCTGCTCCAGGGCCTGGTCACCACGGTGCGGATCGCCCTCTACGCCAGCGTCCTGGCGCTGCCGCTGGGCGTGATCATCGGCGTCGGGCGCACGGTGAACAACCTGACGGTGCGGATGCTGGCGCGCACCTACGTGGAGTTGCTGCGCAACATCCCGCCGGTGGTGGTCATCTTCATCTTCTTCTTCTTCCTCTCCGAGCAGCTCATCGTGGCGTTCAACATCGAGGGCTGGGCGCGGGGGATCGCGCAGGGCGACTCGGCGGGTGCCTGGACGTTCCTGTTCGGCGACATGCGGCTGTTCCCGTCGATGATCTCGGGCGTGGTGGTCCTGGCGCTCTTCGAAAGCGCCTTCGTGGGCGAGATCGTGCGCGCCGGCATCGAATCCGTCGGCCGGGGCCAGCGGGAGGCCGCCGGTTCATTGGGCCTCAGCCGGGTCGACGAGCTGCGCTTCGTCGTTCTGCCGCAGGCCACGAGGCGTGTTCTGCCGCCGCTGGCCAACCAGTTCATCAGCCTGGTCAAGGACAGCTCGATCATCTCCCTCATCTCCGTGCAGGAACTCACCTACAAGACGGTGGAACTGGTTTCGTCCACGCGCGCGATCTTCGAAGCCTGGATCACCGCGGCGCTGCTCTACTTCGTGCTGTGCTTCTGCCTGTCGCTCCTGTTCCGGCGCCTGGAACGGCAGGGCCGCGCGGAAATGCGGGCCTGATTCGTTCGTGCAATAATCGCGGGCAAAACCAACGACTACAGCGAGGGCGTTCGCATGTCTGGCCGCAAATGTTTTCTGGTCGCGCTGGGAGGCCTGCTTGGCATCTCCGCTACTGCCACGGTTTCCGCACAGGGGCGGATCTACGAATCTGCGGAACACAGCTTCCGCGTGGTGACGGTGGCGGAGGATATCCAGCACCCGTGGAGCATGGCCTTCCTGCCGGACGGCGACATGCTGTTCACCCAGCGGACGGGAGAATTGCGCATCGTACGCGATGGCGTGTTGCTGCCGGACCCGGTGGAAGGCGTTCCGGAGACGCGCGTGATCAACCAGGGCGGGCTGCAGGAAGTCGCGGTGCACCCGGACTTCGGGAACAACCGCATCGTCTACCTGAGTTATTCGAAGCCCAGCGGCTCCCGCGGCACCACCGCCCTGGTCCGCGCCCGCTTCGAGAACGGCCGGCTCAACGACGTGGAGGAAATCTTCGAGGCCAATGCCTGGAACGAGACCGGCGGCCACTTCGGCGCCAAGATCGCCTTCGACGAGGACGGCTACCTGTTCATGTCCGTGGGCGACCGGCAGTCGCCGCCCAGGGGCAACCTGGAGAGGCACCCGGCACAGGATCTCGGCACCCACTTCGGCACCATCGTCCGCCTCATGGACGACGGCGCCGTGCCCGACGACAATCCCTTCGTGGGCCACGCCACGGCGCTGCCGGAAATCTGGAGCTACGGGCACCGCAATCCCCAGGGGCTGGCCTTCCATCCGGAAACCGGCGACCTCTGGTCCACCGAACACGGACCCCAGGGCGGCGACGAGCTGAACCTCATCCTGCCGGGCGTCAACTACGGCTGGCCCGTCATCGGCTACGGCGTGAACTACCGTTCCGGCACGCCCATCCACGCCAGCGGCGAGCGCGAGGGAATGGAACAGCCAAAGACATTCTGGATCCCATCCATCGGGGCTTCCGGGTTGATCGTCTACGACGGCGACGCCTTCCCCGAATGGCGCGGCGATATTTTCGCCGGCGGACTGGCGGCCACGCACCGCCGGCTCTCGCGCATCGCCGTCAACGATGACGGGCGGGTGATGACCCAGGAGTCGTTGCTGCACGGCGTGTTCCGTATCCGGGATGTCCGCCAGGGACCCGACGGCTTCATCTACCTGGCCACGGACAATCGCGCCGGGGGACTCACCGACATCGTCCGAATGGAGCCGGCGGTCCCGGCCGGTTATTGAGTCATCAGCCGATATTACGGCTGGTTCGGATGTCGAAACGGCTGGTTCGGATGTCGAATCTGCATGAATTGGCGAGATACTCCACTCGCGCCATCGCTTCCCGCGGGGAACAATGGCGGCCATCATTCGCACACAGGAGAAACGGGAGATGGCAACAGCGAAATTCGATACCCTGGCCGCAGCCAATGAACTGCAGGCCGCTGGAATCGCAGAGGCCCATGCCGAGGCGCTCGTGAGCACGGCCAGCCAGGCCGTGGACGGGTTGTTGACCGAGAGCCGGTTCGAGGCCGCGATGGACGAGATGCGCGCGGAATTGCGCGAACAGCGTTCCTACCTGGAACAGGGCCTGGCCGGGCAGACCGCCGCCCTGCAGGTATTGCGCGGCGACATGGAGCAGGGCCTGGCCGGGCACACTGCGGCCCTGCAGGCATTGCGCGGCGACATGGAGCAGAGTATGGCCCAGCAGACCGCCGCCCTGCAGGTATTGCGCGGCGACATGGAGCAGGGCCTGGCCGGGCACACTGCGGCCCTGCAGGCATTGCGCGGCGACATGGAGCAGAGTATGGCCCAGCAGACCGCCGCCCTGCAGGTATTGCGCGGCGACATGGAAGCAGGACTCGCCAAACAGGCCGCCGCCCTTGAAAGCGGTCTCGCTCAGCAGTTGGCTACGATGGCCAAGTACAACGCCGACATCTACCGTTACCTGTGGGTTCACGGGAGCATGATCATCCTGGTCCTGTGCTCGCTGTACGCCATGGTGGAAAGTTGGGCGCGCGCACAGGCGTAGGCCGCTTTCTTGAAACTGCTGTGGTCCGCCGCGCTTTGCGGTTGCCGCGGGCCAGCCGACTGTCCGTTGTACGGTATTACGGTTTGGCTGCCTTATTCGGTGGCGGATGGCCTTGGATCGCTCCATCACCCATTGCAGCGCAGGCTTGCCGCTGACCACGTAGTTCCAGGTGCCTTCGGGAATACCACGAACGGTAATGTGCGGGTTGTAGATGACCGTGGTTCGGTCCTTGTTACGGGCCGTGCCGGGGTGCCTCATCTTGGTCACGCGGTACGCAGTTTCAGGGTCCATGCCCTCGAGGGATCCACCGCCTGTGCCTATCTCGGCGGGGTAGCGTTCCACCGACTCGTATCCAACGTGGAGTTCGCCCAAGCGCCGACCGGCGTCGCGGAACGCGCGATAGTCCTCGACCGACGCCACGCACGGGATGCGGGGCAGTTCCTTGGCCAGATTTGCTCGGAACCGCTCCCGGTAGTCCTCGGAATGCAGCAGGCCGTAGATGTAGTGGAAGATGTCCTCGCGCCCGATCGTTTCGGTCGGGTACGCTCGTGCGAACAGTTCCAGCGCGTACTCGGTGCGAGTTCTTGACGAAAACTGTAATTGCGATCGGCGCCCGGGAGCCGGACCCGAATATTTTTCCACCTTCGCGCCGGGATGTTTCGCCTTGAGTTCGCTGGTTCCCGCGCTAGTGAAAAACATGCACGCTCGCGAATTCATCCGCCAGGCACTTGCGCATCCCGTCCCGAGCTTTTGCGTGGTGAGCGGAAAAGCCTTGCGGAAGAACTTGTCGTACAGCTCGACGATCAGGTTCTGCCGGGCCTGCGGGTCTGTAATCCCGGCCGCGCGCCGGCGCACGGACGCATAGAACCCTTCGAGCGCCTTGGCCTCGCGCCCGACCTGCGCGTCGTCGATCACCGAAAGCACCTCGCTCATCGCTTGGGAAACCGGGTTGCGTTTGACGAACTCGTGCCCTTCGAACACGGCATCGAACACTGGCCGCGTAATCAAGTGCTGCGCGAGCATTTCGATGGCGTCGTCGGCGCTGACGGCCTCGTTGAGGTCGTCGCGGACCTCCTTCAGGAAGTCCTCGAAGAACCCTTGGGCGTCGCTGCCGTCCCGCTCGACAAGGCTTCGGATTCGGGCAATGTGCCGCGGCTTCGACGGCCAGCGCCAGCTTGTCCCGCTTCGTGGTGGCCGGAAAGGCCAGGTCGGTGACCTCGATCTCGGCCACGTCGACGGAGCTGCGCCGCCGCTTTCCGACCTGCGTGTCGGAGCACACCGCAAAGGCGGTGATCGGTACGAGGGTGTCGGCGCACCATTCGGGCACGGTCTGCGCCATCAGGGCCAGGGAGGGCACCAGGTACAGGACGTGGCCGCCCTCGCCGGCCAGTTCCTCGGCGATGCGCAGGCTCGTCAGGGTCTTGCCGGTGCCGCACGCCATGACGAGCTTGCCGCGGTCGGCATCCTTCAGCCTGCTCACGGTTTCTTCAAGGGCCTCGGCCTGATCGTCCCGCAGCGTCTTGGGTTACGCCCGGACGATATCGCCGGTCGCCGCGAAACGGGACCAATCGACCCGGCTATCACGCAGATTCTGAAGGCCGATCGGCGTGGCGGGAATCGACTGGCCGGCCACCATCTCGCGCGCGTTGTCGCTCCACGGCGCTTCGGTCGTTTCGACGATCAGCCGCTCCGCATACTCGCCCGTGTTCGAGGCGGAAATGAAGCTGTCGATGTCCGACTTCATGATCCGGCGGTCCGGATCGAACAGCTTGCACTGAACGGCCGCCAACCTGCCCTGGACGGATACCTGGCCGGCCTCCTGGACCCTTTCGTCACCCTGCTCGAAGCACACAAGCTGATGTACTTCATGCAAGTCGCCGGCGAGCCGTTGAGACTGAATTTCTCCAAAGAAGTCGTTCGGCGGACCTATGCGTGGAACAAGCGGAAGCGACGATTCTCCGAGCGTCACATGACGTTGGAATGAAACGATTTAGTTTCCGAATTGGCCGGGAATTAACGTGGTGCAAACAAATCGTTTCAGCGATTTGAAACGATTTACAAGCAGTCGGTTGGCTGGTTTCAATCGACAGCCGACAGTCTGTTCAGAGGACCGGTCCAGCCCAGAATTCCGGAATCGGCGGTCACCAGGCGGTGGCCGGACAGGGCGGAGGCCACGATGATGCGGTCCGCCGGGTCGGGGTGGAATCTATCCAGTGACGCGGCGCGAACGCCGATCTCGCCGTCAACGGCAATTTCGATCATGCCTTGTTCCAACTGGCGGCGACGCCAAATAAACACGTCTTCCGCCAGACTGATGCGACCCTTGGAATTCAGCATGGCGATTTCCCAAAACGAAATCGCGGAAACCGCGAGCTCGCCTGATTTCCAGGCTTGGTCTATTTCATCCCGTGCCCGGCTTCCCAATTTCGAATCGCCGGCGCGCAACCAAATGAGGACGTGAGTATCGAGCAGGATCAACGGTCGGAATCCAACATTTTGCCGGCTTCAATCTCCCAATCCGTTCCGACAGGTTCGACAATGTCTCCGTGGATTTCGATATTGCCCTGATCGATGCCGAACAGGCTGCTTGGCCTTTCCCGATAGGGTACGAGCCGAGATACGGGAAGCCCGTTCTTGGTGATTACGATTTCCCCGCCATTTGCGGATATCTCATCCATGAATTTCAGGCACTTCGCTTTGAATTCGGACGCCTTGATCGTCATGGAGATCGCTGAATGGCCGTCGCGGGCGGTCATATGCTGGTCCCCAGCCCGTTGCTGTCGCTTAGGTCGGAGACTATACCATAGTCATGACTATGGTCATAATCTCTCCGATCCCGATCCCGATCCCGATCCCGATCCCGATCCCGATCCCGATCCCATACGGAACCGTTGCCCCGGGTCGCTAGAATACCGACCGCGCCCCCAGCCACGAAAAGAACACCAGCACCCCCGCCAAGGCCACCATGGTGGCGGGGCGATTCCTGAACTCCGCGCCGACCCAGTCAGCTCGCCCGTTCCAGATCAGGAGCGCCAACGCCAGGAACGGAAAAAACAGCGCGCCAGTCACGGTATAAAGCATCTGGACGGTCTGGAATCCCCAGAACAGGCCGATCATGGGAATGGTGCCGATGACGACCAGGTACGCTCGGTACGGTATTCCCGACGTATTCACTGCCGGCGCCACGCCGGGTTCGATGCGGGCGCGCGTCAGGCGCCAGCAGTCCGCGAAGAGATACGGTACCGACTGCCACACGCCAAGCAGGCTGCTGAACACGGTGCCGAAGGCGCCGATGAGGAACAGCCACTTGCCCCACACGCCCAGCGGTCCCTCCAGCCGGTCGGCCAGCGTCACCAGCAGCGTCGTGCCCTGGCCTTCGATCTGCACCGTGCTGCCGACGATGACCATGGCGACGCCGAAGACCGCCGTCATGAGGTAGCCGGCGCCCAGGTCCAGGCGGCAGATCCACAGGTCTTCGGTTCCGGTGCGGCCTTCTTCCCGCATCCAGTAGCCGTAGCAGATTACCGTCAGGGTGCCGCCCACGCCGCCGATCAGCGCCACGGTCCAGGTCAGGCCGAGGCCGCTGAAGTCGGGAATCGTCGGTACCAGGAGCCCCTGCAGCACGGTGCCGGTACCGGGCCAGAGCATGGCCGCGGTAATCACCACCGCGACGAACATGATCGCGATACACACGCGCATTATGGCTTCGAAGAGACGGTAGCCGCCCTTGAGCACAAGACCGATACCGGCCAGGCTGCAGGCGACTCCGAAGACGATCTTGCCCTGATCCGGGTCGTCGAAGTAGGGAAACAGTGCGTAGAGCGCTATGCCGCAGGCGCTCATCTGGGCCGACCCGACGAAAAGCGTCCACAGGAGCAGGTAGGGCAGAAACACCCAGATGACGGCCGGTCCGAGCCTGCGGACGAGTCCTTCCAGGAATGAGTTTCCCGTGGCCAACTGCCAGCGCGCGATGCCTTCGGTGACGACGAATTTGAGGAAGGCGCCGACAATCACCGCCCAGAGCACTGCCGTTCCGAGCAGGCTGCCCACGAAGGTGCCGGTGGCCATGTCGCCGCCGCCCACGCCGGTGGCGGCCAGCAGCAGGCCCGGCCCGATCGCGGCCAGAGTCAATCTTCTACGCTGCATTGCTCACGAATGTGCGCTCGATGAACGCCGAAACGGGACCGGGCGAAACATTCAACGGTAACGCCGATTGAGGAAGCCGCCATTGCGCGATGGCGATTAAATGAAAAACTCGCGTCTCCCCTCAGAGCCCGTCGCTGACCTGCACGTCTTCAGGCGCCAGCGACAAGCCGGATGCCTTGGCCTGCTCCTCCAGCAGCACGGCGAAATCGCGCCCGCCGTGGCCTGCGTCCAGGGTACGCTGCACGAGGTCGCGGGTGAGCTGCGTCACAGGCAGCGGCACGCCCAGTTGCTCGCCGGCCGAAAGGCCCAGGTCCATGTCCTTGCGCATCAGTTCCGGGGTGAACGTGGGCGTCATGTCCAGGGTGACGAACGCGGGCGTCTTGTACCGGGAGAACATCGCGCCCATGACGCTGTCGTTGATGAAATCGAGAAAATCGTGCCGGCTGACGCCGCCTTTCTCCGCGAGCACGGTGATCTCGGCAAGGCATTGAGTGTATACGCCGAGCAGCAGGTTGTGGCAGATCTTGACCATTCTCGCGAGTTCTCCGTCGCCCACGTAGGTCACGCCCCGGCCGATCGCCTGAAGGTACGGCTCGGCCATGTCGAATGCCTGCCGGGGTCCCGAGGTGACAATGGTGAGTTTCCCGACCTTGACCACCTTCGCGTTGCCGCTGACCGGTGAGGCGAGCATCTCCACGCCAAGCTCCGCCGCCCTGGCACGAACCTGTGCCGAGGCTGCCTCGGAGACGCTTGAGCATTCAACCAGCAGCCTTGGCTTGCGCCCGGCCGTCAAGAGACCGTTCTCGCCGAAGAGCACCGGCTTGAGATCGTCGGATGTGGAGACCATGCTGAAGACGATGTCGCGGTCGCCCAGTTCGCGCGGCGTGTCGACAACCTTGCCGCCGTACTCGACGAGAGGCTCGGCCTTGCTGCGCGTGCGGTTATAGATGGTCACGTCGGAGCCCGCATCCAGCAGGCGTTTCGCCATGGCATAACCCATGCGTCCGGCGCCGATCCAGCCGATGGTGTGTTGCTTCATGTCCGTCACAATTCTTGCTCCCATGCCAGCTTTGCGAGCGATTTGCGAGCCGCAAAGGCTGTTTGCCAACCGGGGGAAGGTGGGGCACGATTGTGACAGGATCGCTTTAGCTCTTCCACAGGATACGTTTCATGAATTCAGTCATTTCCATGCGAGGCAATCCGGCCGAACTTCCACGCGTCCTGCGCTGCCGCGCCATGTTGGCAGGACTGGCCGCCGCCATCGTGTCCGCCGGATCGTACGCGCCGCCCGCCGGCGCTCAGGACTCGGCCATCGACCGGCTCTCGGCGGAGGTCGAGGATCGGGTCATCGCTTGGCGGCGGGACTTCCACCAGCACCCGGAACTCAGCAACCGGGAGTTTCGTACCGCGGCCGTGGTGGCCGAGGCGCTGCGGGAGATGGGGCTGGAGGTTGAAACCGGCATTGCCCACACCGGCGTGGCCGGTTACCTGAGGGGCGCCCGGGAGCGCCCGCTGGTAGCGGTCCGCGCCGATATGGATGCGCTGCCGGTCACGGAGGCGACGGGACTGCCGTTTGCCTCTACCGTCACCACGGAGTACCGGGGCCAGGAAGTGGGCGTGATGCACGCTTGCGGGCACGACACGCACGTCGCCATGCAGCTTGGGGTGGCCAGCAACCTGGTGGCCCTGAAGGACGAGTTGCCCGGATCGGTGCTGTTCATTTTCCAGCCCGCCGAGGAAGGCGCGCCGGAGGGCGAAGAGGGCGGCGCGGAACTGATGCTGAAGGAGGGATTGTTCGAACGGTACCAGCCGGACGTGGTGTTCGGCATGCACGCGTTTTCGAACCTCAATACGGGGCAGATCGGCTATCGGGCGGGCGCGATCATGGCAAGCGCGGACCGGTTCGAGTTGACGGTCCATGGCCGCCAGACCCACGGGGGGCGGCCCTGGGACGGGGTGGACCCCATCGTCGTGGCGGCGCAGATCGTCACCGGGGTGCAGACCATCGTCAGCCGCCAGGTCGACCTGACGCGGGCCCCGGCGATCATCTCCTTCGGAGCCATCAACGGCGGCATCCGCAACAACATCATTCCCGATTCGGTGGAACTCATCGGCACGATCCGCAACCTCGACATGGCGACCCGGGACAGCGTCCACGAACGGCTGCGTACGACCGTATCCAACATCGCGGAGGCAGCCGGTGCGCAGGCCGATTTCGAGATCTTCGAGCAGTACCCCGTGACGGCGAACGATCCGGAACTGACAAGGCGAATGCTGCCGACCATCGAACGCGTGGTCGGGCGCGAGAACATGATCGAAGCGGTTCCGCGAACCGTGGCCGAGGACTTTTCGTTCTTCGCCATGGAGGTGCCGGGGCTCTACCTGACACTCGGGGTGACGCCGCCGGGTGTCGACCCGGCCACGGCGCCGGCCAACCATTCGCCGCTGTTCTACGTGGACGAGGCGGCGCTGATCACGGGCGTGCGCGTCCTTAGCCACCTGGTGATGGACTACATGACCGGGAACTGAGCGTCTTTTGCCGGGACAGGTATTGACCTGGCTGCACCCGGCGCTCACCGAAGCCGGGTTCACTCATCTTTTTTTCCAACGGACGGAACGACAATGAACGAATCAACCACCCGGAGTCTCTCCCTGCGGCTGGCAACGGCGCTGACGATTGCGCTTGCCGGCGGTACCGCCCTGGCCCAGGGTCCGGCGGCGCCTGACTTGCAACGGGTTCTGCGCACGCTGGACATCGATGGCGACAGCGAGCTTTCTACCGACGAGATCCAGGCAGCAACCGAGCGTCTCATGGAACTGGACGCCGACGGCGACGGGGAGATCAGCCTCGAAGAGATGGGTGGGCCGGCCCCCGTCCGCGGCACGATTCGTGAGCAGATCGTGGTGCGCATTCTGGACCGCGACGGCGATCTGGTGATTTCCGGGCAGGAGCTGGCCGAAGCAAGCCGGAACCTGGCGCGGCTGGACGACAGTGGCGACTGGCGTCTGGACACCGGGGAACTGGGTACGAACGCGGGCGGTGACGTGGCCGATGACGATGCCACCGTGGCGGCCAATCCGAATTTCTACCGCATGAACGCCTGGGTCGAGGAGATGGAGGGCGCCATCCTGCCCGGCGAGGACGAGCGCGCCTCCGATGGCTACACGCTGATCCACGATTCGGCGTTCGGCTATCACAATGCCAACCGCATCTACCTGATCGACAACAATGGCGAAGTCGTGCACGAGTGGGAGCCGGGGCCCTGGCAGTACGATGCCGCGGTCGCCTACCTCTTGCCGAACGGGTTGTTGCTCCGCACCGTGTCCAGGCACGACTGGCTGCACATGAGAGCCTATGTCGTCGGTGCGAACGGAACCGTGCAACTGTTGGACTGGGACAGCAACGTGGTGTGGGAATACGAGATGGATGTGCCCGGCAAGCACGTTCTGCACCACGACGTGGAATACCTGCCCAACGGAAACATCCTCGCGGTGGCCTATCACGGATTCAGCCTCGAGGAAGCCCGGTCCATGGGCTGGGATGGCGTGTATCCCCGTCACCCCCGGGGCATCGTCTGGTTGAACAAGATCGTCGAACTGCAACCCAACCTGGAGGACGGGACGACGGAAATCGTCTGGCAGTGGAACAGCTGGGACCACCTGGTCCAGGACAAGTTTCCCGGCCGGCCCAACTACGGCGATGTCAGCGCCGAAACCGGCAAGCTCGATGTCAATTTCCTGCGGGAAGACTATGCGCTCTTCAACGCCGGGCAGCTTCATCATGTGAACACCGTCGAGTACCACGCAGAATGGGACCTGATCGTCCTGAGTTCGGCCATTCACGGGGAACTGTGGTTCATCGATCACAGCACCACCATGGAAGAGGCGGCAAGCGACACCGGCGGGCGCTACGGCGTGGGCGGCGACCTGGTTTATCGGTGGGGCAGTCCGGCGCCCACCAAACAGGGCACACTTCATGACGCCATCCTGTGGTGGCAGCATGATCCCAACTGGATTGCCGGGGGACTCCCGGGCGCCGGCAACATGCTGGTCTACAACAACGGTACCAAGCGGGGGCGCGACGGCATGCATCATCCGGACATGGGCTCGGATTTCGAGCAGTCCTGGTCGGAGATACTCGAAATCGCGCTGCCCACCGACGCGGAGGGTTTCTTCGACACCTCCCGGGAGACGGAAATCGTCTGGTCCTGGAATACCGACGCCTCCGAGGACTACTTCTCCCCCTTCATGAGCGGCGCCATGCGCATGTCCAACGGCAACACGATCTTCGTCAACGCCCACAACAAGCACATCATCGAGGTCACCCCGGACGGCGAGCGCGTACTCGACTACCGGGTACCCGGCCCCGGGCGCATGTACCGAATCTACAAGTACCCGCCGGACTACCAGGCGTTCGCGGGTCGCGGGTTTTGAGGGCTCGCGCGATCCGGGCAGCGTCGCGGTAAGCGCGATCGTCAGGCGCAATTCCCGCGACGGGAACCGCAGGCCGTGAACTATCTGTGGATCGGATTGGGCAGCGCGCTGGGCGGAATGGCGCGCTACGGCTGCGCCGGACTGGTGGCGCGATACGCCGGCGCCTCGGTTCCCTGGGGCACCCTGGTCGTCAACGTTTCCGGATGCCTGGCCATTGGGTTCCTGGCGTCGCTGGCGGCGGCAGACGGGCGCCTGCTCCTGTCCCCGGATGCCCGCGCCTTCCTGATGATCGGCGTGTGCGGCGGCTTCACGACGTTCTCGGCGTTCAGCATCGAAACGCTCGACCTGGCGCGTAACGGCGAGTGGTTCTGGGCAGGCGCGAACGTGATGCTTTCGGTCGTGCTGTGCCTTCTCGCCGTCTGGCTCGGCCACATCGGCGCAACGGCGCTCGGCCGCTAGGCGCCATCGCTGCAAAACCGTTCCCGACCGGATTGGTATTGATCCGAATGAACTTCCGGGGATGCGCGATGTCTCGCTGAGTCACGACAATCCGAGGTCATCGCCGGGCGCCGCACGCTCAGGACTTCGGCTCGCCCCTTGCCAGCGCAAACCACCCGAACAGCGCTGTCGCCAGCGCGGCCCCTGCGAACTGCATGGCGATAAAGGCCGGTGCGTCGGCCGGTCGAATGCCGGCGAACGTGTCGCTCAGGCTGCGGGCGATGGTCACCGCAGGATTGGCGAAGCTGGTGGACGAGGTGAACCAGTAGCCGGCGGTGATGAACAGGCCGACGGCGTAGGGCACGGCCTTGGGCCTGGCGCGCAGGCAGCCGAGAATGGTGCCGACCAGTCCGAAGGTGGCGACGGCTTCACCCGTCCACTGGCCGATGCCCGTGCGGGCCGTGGCCCCCAGCATCAGCAAGGGCTCTTCGAACATGAGGTGCGCCACGAGCGTGCCGACCAGGCCCCCGGCGACCTGCACCGCGACGTAGACTGCTGCTTCGCTCGACCCGATGTCGCGGCGCAGCAGGAACGCAAACGTCACGGCCGGATTGAAGTGGGCGCCCGAGATGGGTCCGAACATCAGGATCAGCACGATCAGGATCGCGCCTGTGGCGACGGTATTGCCCAGCAGCGCAATGGCCACGTTTCCGCCGGCCAGGTTCTCGGCCATGATGCCGGAACCCACCACCGTGGCCAGCAGCAGCGCGGTGCCGACGAATTCGGCAGCCAGGCGGCGGTTGAGATCGTATTCGGGCATCGCGTTTCCCGTTGTCGGCCGCGCCATTACCGCTTTTCGGCGCCGGCTCCGCCCCTCCTGCCGATATCCTGAAGCCGCTTGCGCAACGTGAGGCGATCCAGCGATTCGATCGGCAGATTGGTGAAGATGCTGATGCGCTGGTTGAGCATCCGCAGCGCCCGCGAGAAAGCGAACCGGCGATCCGCGTCGTTGCCGTCCACAGCCGCTGGATCTGGCTGGCCCCAATGGGCCGACATGGGTTGCCCTGGCCAGGTCGGGCACGCTTCCCTGGCCGCGTTGTCACAGACCGTGAAGACAAAGTCGAGTTCCGGCGCATCCTCGCCTGCGAACACGTCCCAACTCGTGGAACTCAAGTTATCCGTCGGGAAGTTCTGGCTTCGCAGCAGTTCGACCGCGAAGGGGTGAACTTTCCCGGCGGGCTGGCTGCCCGCGCTGTAGGCCTTGAAACGCGGATGCCCGATCCGGTTCAGAATCGCCTCGGCCAGGATGCTGCGGGCCGAGTTGCCGGTGCACAGGAACAGGACGTTGTAAGTCCTGCCGGTCATGGGTTGCCTCGCGCTGCGGCCGTTGATGCACCCCTGGCCACAGCGGCGATGGCTGCGTCCTCCGGGGCGGCCGTGAAACCTTCGGCTCGGCTGTTGCCGGCTTCGGCGCCATCGACAGGCATGAGTTCATCGATCAGTCCGGCACAGGTTTCAGGCCGTCCGCCGCAACACTCCTCGGTCAGGTATGCGATCAATTGCCGTGTGCCGTCGATATCCACCGCGTAGAAGATCTGCCGCTGCACCCGCCAGGAACGCAACAGCCGCGCGCGTTCCAGGTGCGTCAGGTGAAACGAAAGCGTGGAAGGCGCAATCCCGGTGCGCTCGCTGACGACACCCGCCGGCAGGCCGCCCGGCCCTTCGCGCATGAGCAGGCGAAAGACCTGCAGCCGCGACTCGTGCGCCAGCGCCCCGAACCCCCGCGTTGCCGTGTTTATTTCCATAATTCGAGAACTATCGAATTATGCAGAAACAACACCAGATGTCCACTCCGTCGCCCAGGCCCTCAGGGCTATTCAAACGTCGGGGCGTATAGCCTGAGGCCATGGACGGGGAGGGATGAAGTCATGCCGCCCAACAGCCTGGCGCGCCATCCGAACCACGCCGCCGCCCCGGACCGGCCGGCGACGCCTCCGCTCCGGCAACGCGTCCCGGACGGACCCATCGGCCCGCGTCACCGGGAGAACCGCGCCGCGACTTTCGAACAGGCCCGCCCGCACGGCCGGGGCAGTCAGTCTTGAATTCGCAGGCGGATTCTGTTCAAATTCCTTCCACGCCGCATTGATTGCCGGTGTCTTGAGGGGCAGGTCATGACATCAAACGTTCGTTTCGTTGCAGGGGTTGACAGGCGCGGTATAATTGACGCCGGACGCCGGACGCCGGACGCCGGACGCCGGACGCCGGACGCCGGACGCCGGACGCCGGACGCATGAGGTGCGCGCGGCGGGAGGCCAGCCCGCCTGAACCGGCCGCCGCCCCCCGAGGGCGCGCACGCAAGCTCCCCTCCCCTTCATCCGGACTGACCGGCGGCCGCTTGGCCGCTCCGGCGGGCCCGCGCCGGGCCGCGTCCCCATGGCGCCGCCCCGCGCCGCTCCCCGTCCTCGCGCTGCTGCTCGGCGCGCTCGGCCTGTTCGCCGCCGCGCCCGCCGCGGCGCAGACCACCGTCTGGTCGGCGACGCTGACAGTCGATGATATCGATGACGACGGGGCGTATCTCGGTTGCGCTACCTCGACCTGCCCCTCGCTGCTCACGGAAGATGAACTCGAGCACAACGGTGAGAAATATACCGTTACAGACCTTTTTTACAACAATGGTAGGGTATCGTTGAAGTTGCGCGGGATACAACCGAGCGCGACGTCACCGGCCCCGAACCCAGGGTCGAAGTTTGACGGGATGGTGTTGCATCTCGGCACTGTGCGGCTACCCGTTGGTGGAGTTGTTAGATTTAGCGATACCGGTTGGCACAACTGGTATGTCGACCCGCAATGGACCGACGGCCAGCAGGTCGCGGTGAAGCTGGAGATTCCGGTGAAGTCGCCGTGGTCGTGGCCGGACGGGACCCGGCATCACGACAAGAACCAGATCTGGTCCACCACGATGGCGGCGAAGGCCCTCGAGCCGACGCGATGGGGCACGGACTCGTCCGGCTGCAGGACCGGTGTGTCGGGGGGCACTTGCCCCCTCGCGATGGGCGCCAACAGTTTCACTTACGCGGGCAATACCTACACCATCAGCGATTTCTATCACCGCAACGGCACTCTGTTCGCGGGCTTGAGCTCGGGCAGCGCCGCCGCGATCACCGCCGCAAGGTCGCTGATGCTGATCGTCAAGTATCCCGCTGGCGCCGAAAGGCGGTTCCCCCTGAGGAATCTGACCGCCAGCGGTGCTTCGGCCACCGCCTCCTGGCCCGTCGACGACATGCTCTGGGGCTCCTACGGTCATCCACACCCCACCGACCCACAAAGAAACCCCGCCGTGTGGGCGGCCAACTTCGCGGTGACTCTGGCCGTGGTCGAGGTGCCGGAGCCTGTGACCGTGACCGTGACGAGCCCGGCGCCGCGCACCCACACGGTGACCGTGTCGGTGCCCACGGCGGTCGCCGGGGAGACCATCATATCCTTGTCCACGTACGGCAGGGTCGGCAGCCGTGTGCAGACGGACCTGAGGGATCCCGACCTGGTAAGCCATTGCGATCCGATGGATCCGTGGGACCCGGTCTTCCTGAATGCCGATCGCAAGTATCCGATGGCCTACATCCAGGCGGGGCAGCGGAGCACCACGTTCAACCTTTGCATCCTGGAAGTCCCGAAGGACGTGGCGAACCAGATAATGACAAACCAGGTCACCGTGTACCTGCCGCGGGGGAGGTCGTCGGTGACGTACGACATCAACGTCGGCAGCGCCTACGGCGGCGGGTCCGGGGCCGCGGAGTTCATGGGCGGCGAGGGGCCGGGCTCCGGCGGGGAGCAGCAGGGTGACCTGCTGACGGCGGTCTTCGAGGAGGTGCCGGAGGAGCATGACGGCACGGAGTTCGCGTTCCTGGTGCGTCTGAGCGAGACGGTGGGGAGTTTCAGCCGGTCGCCGCGCGCGTGGTCGTTCGCGGTGACGCGGGGCCGGGTGACGGGCGTTGAGCAGGTCGGCGCCGGGCTGTGGCGGGTCACGGTGCGGCCGGCGTCGCCGAGCGACGTGACGGTGACGCTCGCGGGCGGGCGGGACTGCGACGACGAGCCGTCGGGCGCGGTGTGCACGCCGGACGGGCGGGCGCTGTCGAACACGTCGAGTGCGAGGGTCGCGGCCGCGGGGACGCCCGAAGAGCGGACCCCGCCGGGTTCCGGCGATGAGGAGCAGCGCGGCCCGCCGACGGCATCGGACGGGGAGGCGCCCGGGGAGCATGGCGGCGGCGTCCCGCCGGGCCATGGCGGGGCGTCGGCGGCGGTCCCGGGCGTCCCGGGCCCGGCCGCGGAACCGGGCCGGGAAAACCGCCGCGCCCATCCGCCGGTGATCGGCCGGCGCGCGCGCGCCATCGGTTCGCCGTACTGTTTCGTGCCCGGGGCCGCCGAGCTGGGCGCGCTCGGCGAGAGCGCGCGCCTGGCCTACCGGCTCGACAGCGCGCGGGACTTCGACCTGTGCCTGTGGGCGCCGGACCCGAACTGGAGGGACGCCCCCGCCTACGCCTCCTGCCGCGGCGCGGGCGGCGCGCTGCCCGAACACGCGAGCCTGGTCCGGGGCGCCGGCCGGGAGGAGATTTCCGTGGAACGCGCGCCCGGGCTGATGGCCTGCGTCGTTCCCGCCGAAGCGGCCGCCGGAGGCGGCGCCTGGCGACTGCGCATCGCGCCCGACAACCCCGACAACCCCGACAACATCGAGACGGAGGACACCGAATGACCGCCATGAACCGCGCCATCGCCATGAACCGCGCCGCCGCCGGCGCCTTTGCCGCGCCCATCCTCATCCTCGGCCCGCTGGCCTTCGGCCAGTCCGCCATGGAGGCGGCGGAACCGGAGGCTCCGGTGGAGTCCTTCGCGGGCCGCGAACTGGCCGGGTACGGCTACGGCGAGCACTTCTGCTGGCCGCTCGCCGACACCCCGCAGGCGCGGGCCGAGGCCCTCGCCGCCGCCACGGGCGACATGCAAACGCCGGTCTACACCTTCGAGCTGCACACCGGGCAACGCTGGGACATGTGCCTGTGGGACGCGGACGGGGACTGGGAAGGGGGATGGAAATACCGCAACTGCGGTTTCGCCCGGGACGGCGGCTCCGCGGACGGCTTCATCCACCACGGCAGGGCGCACCCGGACGCCGGCCACGAGTACGCCGAGTACGACCACCCGGGCCCCTACGACAGCGGCCCGCAGGACGAGACGATCGTCTACGCCGGCCCCGTCGCCGGCCGGATGATCTGCGCCGATGCGAGGGAGCCCTACGTGCCCGCCCGCGCCGACCTGCTGCTCTTCGAGGGCGACACCCGCGCCGGGGGAGCGGACGATGCCGACGATACCGGCGGCGGGGCCACGGAACCGGGCGGCACGTCATGAACCCGGCCGGCGGGGGGCCGCGACTCCCCCGCCGGCCGGCATGTCCCGCGCCTCCGGCGCCGTGTCCGCGCGCGCCCGGACCCGAACGCAATCCATCCGCCGGCCATGGCAATGGCCGCCAGGCCGCGAGGCGCGCATAGGCGATGTTCCCACCGGTTTGCCGGGCGAACGGCCGGACATCCACGAGGACCTGGCGGACATCGACTGGAGCCGGGCGCGCTGGAGCGCCGACACGCGCGACACCCCGCAAAAACCGCATGTCCAGCACCGGACCCATCGCTCAGCCTCGCCGGGACAACCGCCAACCATCCGGACACGCGACTTTTGAAAAGGCCTGCCCAGGCCATCTCAATCTGTTGGAGCCAGTGGCACGATGGTTGATTGGCGGATGACGAGGTCCCGCGTGACCAGCGGGACATCGTGCACGACGCTGGTGGCCGCAATAATCTCGTCCGCCGGATCGCCCCTGAAGTCAAGGCGCGTGGAGGTTCGGGCGACGTCAAGGTCGATGGGCCAGACGTGAAGTCGGCTCAGAAAGCCGGCAAACTTCCGGTCGTCGAGATCCAGACTCAGCCGCCCAAGTTGAGTGAGTTTGGCAATCTCCCACAGTACGATTGCCGAAATCGACCATCGTTGACGCTCCAACAGGGCACGTTCTCCCGGGCGAAGTTCATCGCCGAAGGCAAATACGAGTATATGCGTGTCAAGATTCAGCATTGGCGTGCCATTCGACGCCGGTAGCGAGGATGTCGCCCCTCACTTCGATCCTGTGTCGCAGACAGCCGATCAACTCGGCGTGCTCCCTGTCATAGGGGATCACCCGCGCGACGGGTTTTCCCCGTTTGGTGATGACAAGCCCCTCGGGGTCAAGGTTGGAGAGCAGCGCCAGGCACTGCTCCTTGAACTTCGCCGCACCGATCATTGTCATTGTTCTGCACCCGCCGGAATATAGTCACTTTATACGACTAGTCACTTTAAATGTCCATAGTGAGTTCATGACGAACGCGCAAGTTGACCCAGTGGCAAAGCCGTCCGGCCGAGGACCTGCTCCAGGCCGAATCCGGTTTCCACCTGGCTCACGGACGGCAGGCTCAACAGCTTGTCGCGCATGAAGCGGTTATAGGCCTGCAGGTCCGCGGTGACGACGCGCAGCAGGTAGTCGTAGCCGCCCGACATGGCCCAGCATTCCATGACTTCGGGATAACTGCGCACGCTGGACTCGAATGACCGGACTTCCTCCTGCCGTTCGCGGGTGAGGCGCACTTCCACGAAGGCGTTGACCGGCAACCCGATTGCGGCCTGATCCAGCAGCGTGACGTAGCCGCCGATATAACCCGCCCGCTCCAGCAGGCGCACGCGCCGGGCGCACGGGGTGGGCGTCAGGGCCACGCGGTTGGCCAGTTCCGTGATGCTGAGCCGCGCATCGGGCTGAAGTTCGGCGAGAATTTTGATGTCTATGGCGTCGAGAGGGTACTTTGGGTGATCCATTCTAAAATTCTCCAAGTGGTGAATTATAACTCTAATATTAGTGGATATTACATTAGAAGTTGAACAAATAATCTACTCATCCTGGATTAAAATTTCATTCACAGTCAACAAATTGGAGAAGTATCGATGGACAGGTCATCGTTCATGCAATTCAGGCGCCGTCTGGACCGGAAGGTCCTGAACCACCCCGTCATCAGCGCCAACCCCTATACCCGATGGTTCCGACAAGGCCTCGCAACCCGCGAGCAGGCGCAGGCCTTCCTGATTCAGTTCTCCGTCTTTTCCAACGAGTTCCTGTTTGCCCAGCTTCGCAAGATGGTCAACGCCGACACCCTTGAGGAGATGCGGGCCTCCAAGGAGATCCTCGCCAACGAGATCGGCGTGGGATACCGCGGTCGGACACGGGACGACGCGGAACTGGGCAGCCTTGTGGGGACGATCGAGGGCGGTACCTTCCACTTCGGCGCCGCGCACTTCGAGTTGCTGCTGCGCATGGCCAGGCCGCTGAACCTGACCCTGGCCCAGCTCGGCAAGCGCCGCTTCGGAACGCCCGAAACCCTGCACTTCTGCGATGAGCTCATGCGCCTGTACGGCAGCGAGGACTATGCCGTTGCCGAGGCCGCGTCATGGGCGGTGGAGAACTGGGCCGCGGCCGGGTTCTGGGACGAGCTGGTGCAGGGCTGGAAGATCTTCAAGAAGCGTCAGAATCTGTCGGGCCTCAACCTGGCTTTCTTCAGTTGGCATGCCAGGCTGGAAGCGACCCACGCCCAGCACACTTGGGACGAGCTGGAATCGTTCTGCCGCGAACGCACGGTGGACGAGGATGCCTTCATCCGCAACGCCAACGAAATGCTTGACGGGGTGTTGGTATTCTGGAAGGGCTTGGAGTTGCAGCGTCAGCGTATCGGGGCGTCGCGCGAACTGGCCATCGCTTCGTAGTCCGATTGTCTTGCCTCTGCGTGGGGAGCGGGGTGTGTGCGTACAACCCTTGCGCGCGTCGTGGGTGAGGAGCGTGCCACGGATGGCCCAAAGCGACGAACCCTCGATTCGATCTCCGCCAGGGATGGCGGAGATCGATTGAGCGCGCAAGGGTTGTACGCACACACCCCTTTTGGGTCGTCCGTGGCCCGTTCCTTATCCGCGACGCGCGCAAGGGTGATACGCACAGACGCCTTGGGGGATCAGGGGCGGGCTCGCTGTTCGCGCCAGAGACCGAGTTTTTCCTGGAGGCCGCGGTCGGAGAAACTGAACAGTACGGCGTCTTCGTCGGCGGCGATGTGGCGGTGTTGGGCCCAGATGGGGACTGCGAAGGTGTCCTTCGGTCCCCATTCCAGCACGACGTCGCCGATTTCGGTGCGCCCGGTGCCCTCGACCACCGAATAGACGCAGGCGTCCGTCTGCCGGCAGGGCGCCCCGCGGAACCCGGCTGGCAATAGCTGGATGAAGGCGGACAGCGTCGGTATGGCGTCGTCGCCGGTGAGCGGATTGGTGTAGCGGGTTTTCACACCGTGGCACGGGTCCGGCTCGCTGGATCGGATCGTGGCCGCCAGTGCCTCCCGGGTTCGTTCGTAGGTGTAATTGACCACGGGCGTGTACGCGGCGCGGTGTTCGTGCCCAAGCGGGACGACACCCATGCCGTAACGCACAGCGGAATCGCCGGGCGGCCTCGTTTCCGGATGCTGGAATCCGGGCCAGGCCTCGAAATACGTCAGGCCGAGCTTGTTGGTGAGAGGCCAGTCGAGCCCGTCCAGCCAGATCATCGGCTCGTCGGTTTCGTTGCCGTGGTCGTGCCAGGTGCGCGACGGCGTGACCACGAAGTCGCCCGGATACATGTAGGTGCGCTCGCCGTTCACGGCCGTGTAGGCGCCGCCGCCCTCGAGGACGAACCGGAACGCGGCGGAGCTGTGGCGATGCGAGGGCGCCACCTCGCCGGGCATGACGAGCTGGTAGCCGGCGTAGATCGTCGGCGTCACGGCCATGTTCGGCTTGAGCCCCGGATTCATCAGCGCGAGCACGCGGCGCTCCGCTTCCTCCGCCGAGATCAGGTCCCCGCTACGCATCACTAGCGGGCGTACGTCGCTGTAGCGCCAGAGCGCCGGCACCATGCCCGGGCCGGGCTCGGTCCGGTTGGCGAACTGGTTCATTTCTTCCCACAGCGGCCAGAGCTTCGTGTCCTGCACGTCGCGGTAGAAGTCCGGATGAGCCTCCTTCAGTTCCGCCGTGTCGACGTGAACATGCCGCGGGTTGCGATTCGTTGCCATGGCCTTTTTCGGAATCGGGTTACAAGTCCGATCTCCTCCAGTCAGCGAACCGGTACGTGCATCGAGCCGATTCCCTCGATTTCGCACTCCAGGACGTCTCCCGGCTTGACGGGCCCGACGCCGGCCGGCGTGCCGGTGTAGATCACATCGCCCGGCAGAAGCGTGTAGAACTCCGAGCACTTCGAGATCAACATCTGCACATCGTATATCAGGTGACGGGTGTTGGAATCCTGGCGGATTTCCCCGTTGAGCCTCAACCGCAGGTTGAGGTTGTTCGGATCGTCGATCTCGTCGGCGGTGGTCAGCCAGGGACCCAGCACCGAGTAGGAGTCGACGGACTTACGGATGCTCCGGTCCTCGCCGCCCCGCACGCTCATGTCCAGACCCATGGTATAGCCGGCAACGCAGTCCAGGGCGCGCTCGCGGGCGATGCCGCGCGTTTCCCTCCCGATCACCACCGCAAGCTCGAGTTCGTGGTCCGTGCGCCGGTCGGGAAAACTGCGCGTGACGCCCTGGCCCGGACCCACCAGCGACGAGCACGCCTTGAGGAAACACAGCGATTCGCTGATGGGCTTGATGACGTTCTGATCAAAGACGATGCCTTCGTCCGCCTCGGCTTCATCAATGTGGGTCTGGTAGTTGACCGGCGCGCCGATCAACTTGGTGGGATTGGCTACCGGGCTGTAGAGCGTGACTCCGGAAACGTCATGACTCGCCGCCCCGGCCCGCACATCCGCCACGCGTTCGCGAACGGCATCCAGATGGCGGATCAACAGGTCCCCCCGTGCGGGCAGCGGCCAGCGAGCCCCCGGGATGACATCCAGCGCCGCGGTGACATCGAGCACGGTGTCGTCCTGAACGTAACCCAGCCTGGTCTCATTGAATCGGCAAAGCTTCACTGCGGTTGGCTCCTCGCTGGACGCAGACGAATTGTTGCACAGCCGGACCATTTTGCGGGAGAGGGCGGTTCCCGGAATTGGTCAACGGGGGATCGAGCCGGATCAGATTAACTCTGAATGCACGCCCAGGACGGCAAGCAGGGTACGTTCAACATTCTGCATTTCGCTATCCGTCAATTCGGTCAGGGGACCTTCGCCAAGGCGCTGGCGGTCCAGAGTGCGAGGTTGGTCGACGATTACCTGCGAGTCCAGGCGCAAGGCGTCCCGGGCGCGAATGGTCGGGCGTAGCGGTTCGGCGTCCGGGCGGACATCGCTCGTCAGCGGCAAGACCACCACGGTGCCCGTTTGTGCCGCGCTCAGCCAATTTCCCTGTATGACGAGCACCGGCCTAACCTTGCCGACCTCGCGGCCGCGGTTGGGATTCAGGTTGGCAACCCAGACCTGGCCCCGGCGAATGGCGTCCTTCATGCCCTGGAGCTGTCAATCGGGGGGTCGTTCACCTGGCGGCGCTTCTCAGTCAACGCCAGAGCTTCGTCGTCGAACGGCAGGGCTTCTTCCGCCAGTGCAACGGCCTCCCCGGCGTTGATTGCGGACGCCGCACGGGTCAGTTGGGCAAGAAAGCGGTCGCGGCGCCGGTCGGCGAGGAACTGTTCCAACGCCGTGCGTGCGATGAGCGATCTTGACTGTCCGGCCAGGCTGGATTCCTCGCTCAACTCGGCTTCGAGGCGCTCGGGCAGACGGATGCTCAGTACGGTCATGTTGTCCTACAAAATCGTCTTACATTATGTATGTCAAGTTGTATCATGACTGTGCACTACAGACAAGTGCACTTCAGCCATCCCGTTCCGGACGGCAACGTAAGCCGATCATCGGACCGCTACCACTCCACGGCGATGTACTTGGTCTCCATGTACTCCATCATGCCTTCGTGGGAGCCTTCGCGGCCGAGGCCGCTCTGCTTGGAGCCGCCGAAGGGTGCGGCGGGGTCGGAGACGAGCCCGCGGTTGAGGCCGATCATCCCGGCTTCGAGGCGTTCGGAAACCGCCATGCCGCGCTTCAGGCTGCCGGTGTACAGATAGGACACCAGGCCGTATTCGGTATCGTTGGCAGCATGAATGACCTCGTCGTCGTCGCTGAACGGCACCACCGGGGCCACGGGACCGAAGACCTCTTCGCGGAGGATATCGGCCGCCTGGGGAACCTGGGACAATACCGTGGGCGGATAGTAGTAGCCGACACGATCCAGCGGGGCGCCGCCCGTGACGACTTCCGAGCCCCGGGACGTCGCGTCGTCCACCAGCCGGTGGATGTCCTTGATGGCCCACGCGTTCACCATGGGGCCCAGCTCGACGCCGGGCTCCAGCCCCGGCCCGACCTTGATGGCCTCCATGGCGGCGGCGAACTTGCCGGTGAACTCGTCGTAGATCGCCCGGTGGGCGTAGAAGCGGTTGGCGGCGGTGCAGGCCTCGCCGCCGTTGCGCATCTTCGCGATCATCGCGCCCTCGACGGCCGCGTCAATGTCGGCATCGTCGAAGACCAGGAAGGGCGCATTGCCGCCCAGTTCCATGGAGCAGTCGACGATGCAGTCGGACGCCGAGCGCAACAGGGCCCTGCCGACTTCGGTGGAGCCTGTGAACGACAGCTTGCGCACCAGCGGGTGATGCAGCATCGCGTCGACCGCTTCGCCGGAGCGGCGCGACGGCACCACGTTCATCACGCCCGGCGGCACGCCCGCCTCGGTGAGGATGTCCGCCACGAGCAACGCGGTCAGCGGCGTATCCGACGCCGGCTTGAGGATGACCGGGCAGCCGGCGGCGATGGCCGGCGCAATCTTGCGCGTGGCCATGGCCGAAGGGTAGTTCCACGGCGTGACCAGCACGCTGACGCCGATGGGCTGTTGCAGCACGACGATCCGGTTGCCGCCGGAGGGGGAGGTGAGAATCTCTCCGTAGTTGCGGACCGCTTCCTCGGAGTACCAGCGGAAGAACTCGTTGGCGTAGTCGGTTTCTCCGTACGCGTCGGGCAGGGCCTTGCCGTTCTCCCGGACGATGTACTCGGCGATGGTCCGGCGATTCTGCCGCAGCAGTTCCCACGCCCGGCGCAGGACCTCGGCCCTTTCACGGGGTACGCGACTGGCCCACTCGCGGCCTGCCTCATGAGCGACTTCCACGGCACGAATCGCGTCGTCCACGGTCGCGCTGGCAACTTCGGCGATGGTCGTTTCGGTCGACGGGTCCTCCACCGGGAAGGTCCCGCCGTCGGAGGCGTCGCACCATTCGCCGCCGATGAACAACCGGGTGCGCATGTCGGAACTGGGAATGTGGCTGATCGGGTTGGTACTCATTGGCACGAACTCCTGGGGCAGGACACTGGCATTTGATTCGGGATTACGGGACTGAAGTATCGAGCAGCTAGACTCCTTGAGCGGGCGTCATCTTTACAGTTGAGTCAAGTTTTGAAAATTTTCTGTGAAATCAGTAGATTGAAACACATGCCTCGTCGGTCTGAGGCGGAGCCTCGCTAGTACTCGTTGGCGATATACAGGTCCTGGGCCGGGAACAGCGTGATGACCCGGCAGCCGTCGGGTGTGACCACCACTTCCTCCTCGATCCGCGCCGCGCCGTTGCCGTCGGCCGCCGGGCAGTACGTCTCCAGCGCGAAGACCATCCCCTCCTGCAACTCGAACGGGCTGTCGAAGGATACCAGCCGGCTGATGATGGGCCGTTCGTGCAGGGCCAGCCCCAGCCCGTGGCCGAACTGCAGGCCGAAGGCTTCCATCTCGTTGGCGAAGCCGAACTCGGGCGCCTTCGGCCACAACGCGGCGATCCTGTCCGTGGTCACGCCCGGCCGGACCATGTCGATGGCGGCGTCGATCCATTCGCGCGCGCGGCGGTAGGCGTCCCGCTGCGCCGGGGTCGCCGAGCCCACGTTGATCGTGCGGTAGTAGCAGGTGCGGTATCCCATGTACGACTGGATGATGTCGAAGAAGGCCTGGTCGCCCGGGCGATACATGCGGTCGGTGAAATTGTGCGGATGGGGGCTGCAGCGCTCGCCGGAGACGGCGTTGATCGCCTCCACGTCGTCGGAACCGGACTCGTAGAGAATCTTGTTGGCCAGCGCCACCATTTCGTTTTCCCTGGCGCCGGGCTTGAGCGCTTCGGAAATGCCCTGGTAGGCGCCGTCGACAATGGCGGCGGACATGTTGAGCAGCACGACCTCGTCCATGCTCTTGATCTGCCGGGCGTCGAGCATGACCTGCTGGCCGTCTCGGACCTCGAGGCCCGCGGCCTGCAGGGCGAACAGCATGGGCGGCTCGCAGATATCGACGCCGACGGGCATGTCGGCGACGCCCTCGCGCTGCAGGAGTCGCTTGATCTCCTCGGCGGCCTGCCTGAACAGCCCGCCTTCCTCGGGAACCGAGCCGCGCAACCCGAGCATGCCCGCCTTGCAGCGCTCCTGTTCCAGCCACGGCGCGAACAGCCGGTGGTGGGTCGCGGCCGAGCCGAAGTCCCACAGGTAGGGCTCGCAGTCGGCCGTAAACAGCGCATAACGGCAGATCTTGTCCCGCGACCATTCGCCGATCACGCTGCCGGTGATGTAGCGAATGTTGTTGTTGTCGAAGCAGAGCACCGAGCCCAGGCCGGAATTGCGCAGCGCCCAGCGGGTTCGGGCGACCCGGTAGCGCCGCAATCGATCGAAATCGACGCGCTCCTCGAAGTCGACCGCCATCGGCCCGGGCGCGGCGATGGGCCGGGTCCAGTTCCAGTTGGTGTCCATGTCGCGGCCGGCCGCGGCCGCGGTCGTGTCATTGGCCGTCATTTCGAACCTTCACGCCTCCTGCAACCCAACCTGTTGAAAACAGGCATGTATTCGTACCGGCCGACAGACGGTCGTGCCCGGCAATCGTGGCGCAAGCGCATTCGTTCCCGTTTCAGCGACGAGGATATCGAGTACTATCGCTTCTTTCGATAGCGTGTTGCGGGAACGGGCGCCAGGCAGCCCATCGACCGGAGATTACACGATTGACCCGGAGCCGTGCCAATTTGCGGGTTGGCGCGCCATGCGTTTCCAGGTGGCGGCAACCCCTGCCAAAGCGGCCCCGGCCAAGGACAGCAGCGATTGAACCACCGCTTCGACAACCTCAGCGGCGACATCTACGGCGGCATCACCGCCACGGCCGTGGCGCTCCCCGCCGCGCTCGCCTACGGCCTGGTGTCGGGCCTCGGGCCTGCCGCCGGCCTGTACGGCGCCATCGCGGTCGGATTTTTCGCCGGAATGTTCGGCGGCACGCGGGCGCAGGTATCCTGCCCCTCGGCCGCCATGGCGGTCGTCACGGCCGTGATCGTCGCCAATCATGCAGCCAGCCTTACCGAGGCCCTGACGATCGTCGTCATGGGCGGTTGCCTGCAGGTGCTGCTGGGATTGTCGGGAGTCGGCCGCTACGCGGCCCACACTCCGTATATGGTCCTCTCCGGATTCAATTCCGGCATCGGCGTCATCATCATTCTGATTCAGCTTCTGCCGTTTCTCGGATCCCCCATAGCGCCGGGGGGGCCGATGGGCGCGCTGCGCAACCTGCCGGAAGCGTTGGCCCAGGCCAACGTCAGCGCCACGGTCATCTTCGCCGCCACGCTCGCCATATGCCTGCTCTGGCCCCGCCGGCTGGCAAAGCTCGTGCCACCCACCGTCGCGGGGCTGGGTCTCGGTACCCTGCTGGGCGTCCTGTGGCTGCGCGAGGCGCCGGTCATCGGGCCGATCCCGGCGGGTCTGCCCGAACTGCACCTGCCGATGCCTTCCGCGGCCATGCTGGCCGGTTCCGTGGAGCCGGCGATCATTCTCGCCCTGTTCGCCTCGATGAGAACCCTGATCACTTCGCTGGTGGCGGATTCGTTCACCGGGGCGCGCCACGACCCGAACCGCGAATTGGTGGGCCAGGGCATCGGCAACGTGGCCGCGGGCCTGATTGGCGGCATGCCCGCGGCCGGCGCCACCCAGCTCACCGTGGCCAACATTCTCTCGGGCGGCCGCACCCGGGTCTCCAGCGTCGTGCCGTCCGTGCTCATTCTGGCGTTGATGCTGGGTATGGCCCCGCTCGTGGAGCCGATTCCCCTTGCCGCGCTCGCCGCCATCCTGATGAGAATCGGCTGGAGAATCATCGATTGGAAACTGCTGGTGCGCGCGCACCGCATTCCCCGCGGACACCTGGTCGTCATGCTGGCGACCTTGGGCCTGACCGTCTTCATCGACCTGATCACCGCCGTGGCGATCGGACTGATCGTCGCCGGCCTGGTGCGCGCGCGGCAGTTGGAGTCCCTGGAACTGGACAACGTGATTTCCGTACCGGTGCTGGACCGGACATTCTTCGCGGGCCATGCGGACATGGCGGAAGCGGGCCCCCATTCGGCGCGAGTCGGCCTGGTGGTTTTGCGGGGACGTTTCACGGCAGCCTCTTCCCCGGAACTGGTCTCGGTCATCGGCGCCGACATCCGGGATCACGAAGTGGTCATCTTCGATTTTTCCGACACAACCTACTTGAGCCATTCCGCGGCCGTGGTCATCGAACGACTCCTCGACACGGCCGCGGCGACGCAAACCGAGGTCGTGGTGAGCGGCCTCACGGACCCCGTCGCCAACAACCTGCGCGCGCTCGATGTCCTGGGGCGAGTGCCGGGGGACCGGGTCGTGGGCACGATGGAAGACGCGCGGCGGGTGGCGGCCGGCCTCCTCGAAGGCTGACGCGACACGGAAGGCTGACGCGACACGATGAATGTCAATGGGAATGGGACACGTGACCGTGGCTGTGGCCGTGGCTATGACTGTGGCCGTGGCTATGACCGTGGCCGTGGCTTGTGTCCGCGGTCGTCCTGGGCCCGCGGCTCGCCGGGCGGGCCAGTTCCCTGAGCGCCCCGGCGCTGCACGCGCACGGCGTCGCGGCAGCCAGGGACTTGTTGACCACGGTACTTCGGCGGACGGGCTGGCCCAGGACCCCCGAACCCCCGGTAATCACCCGCCGAACCGGTTCGCCGGTCCGCGGATGAACGGTGAGAGGCTCGTCCCGCATCCCCTGTACGACCTCGAATCGTTCTCCATCGCGACCGCCGCTCGAGATGACCTGGTAAGTGTAGGTGGGCATGGTGCGCGTTCCCTCTGCAAACGATCGCAGCCGGTATGGTAGTCAAATCGGTTAATCCCGACAATACGGGCCGGCCTGCCGGAGGACTCACTCCCGCGGCAGCAGCAGCGACCGACCCTCGTGGACCAGCACCGCGCCGTCCTGGGTAATGGCGCCGAGACGGGGGCCTTCGGTCAGCGTCTGGCCTTCAACGTACTTCGTCGAGTTGATGAACACGAACCGTTCGGCCGCGGCCGGACTGTAGACGTGCAACTCGAGGTTCAGTTCGGGCAGGGCGCCGCCGGTGGCCCGGTACTGGGCCAGCGTGAGCATCGGCGCGGCAAGGACTTCCGGCGCCAGGACCGCCGGCGGCGGCTGTGCGGGCACGTTTTCGCCACCCGCCACGCGGGTCGCGACCGTACCCCGCAGGGCCTCTTCGGACAGGTCCCCGACCTCTCCTGGCCGGAATGACACCGTGTCCGCGGCGCCCCCGGGGGAGGCTTGCGATGCGGAGGAAGCGGACGTGCCGGTCACGGCTTGCGGCGCAACGGCCGCGGCGGAATTGGCCTGCGCGGGCGCGGCGGAATTGGCCTGCGCGGGCGCGGCGGCCATGTCCCGGTCCGCGCCCGTGCCGGCATCGCGCAGCCAGAACCAGCCCAGGACCAAGAGACCGGCGCTCAGGCAGGCAATCAACCCGACCGTCCACCGGGGCACGTGCTTCTGGCGCACCACCAGGGGCGCGTCGCCGATACCCGGAACCTGCGCCTTCTGGCGCTCCATCTCGGACTTTCTCAACGCATCCAGTATGAACGACATGTCAGTCGGTCCGGGACAACAAGGGCGTGCCGGGAATCTCGAGATCCGTATTGATCGCGATCTGCGTCTGCGCGCCCGCGATGCCGTCCACGCTCAGGCGCCGTTGCCGCTGGTAGTCGCGCACGCGCGCGTCGAGATCGCTGTCGAAGAAGGACGGGCCGGCGCCGGGAACGCCGCCCGAATCCGAATCGCCGCCGATGCGTTCCAGGCTGGCCCGGAGCCATCGCACCCCTTCGCCTTCCATCCCAAGCGCGAGATCGTCGCCCTGGAGCGCGCCGGGCCGCCACAACACGAGGCTGTCCCCGAACCAGTACCGGGACAGGTCGGCCAGGCTCGTCCGGACGGTCCGGCTGCCGAATGCGAGGCTGGCGGTGTCGGCGTCCATGTGCCGCAGCACCGCCTGGTACTGCTCGCCGCCTTCGCCGATCAGGTTCAGTATGGCCGGCCGGTCCAGGCTCCTCAGGTAAGTGACCGAACCGCGCTGGAACCAGCAGCGCAGGTTCAGGACTTCTGCCTGCTGGCAGGCCGGTTGACTGCCGCGCTCGTAGGATCGTCCCCACAGGGCGAAGAGCGTCGCGAAGGCGGTGGCGGTATCCTTCGGCACGGCCGGGTCCGCCAGCAGTTCGGCCAGGGGCGTGATGTCCCGCACGCCTTCGGCCGGCTCGCGGACCGCAAGGACTTCCCTGGCCTCCGCCAGCAGTGGCGCCGGCGCAGCGGGAAGCCGGGCCTCGGCCACCGGTTCCCCGGGCATGTCGGCGAACCGGTCGAGCCAGTGCATCGTGCCCAGGGCAGCCGCCCCGGCCAGCGCCGCGGCAGCCGCCCCGGCCGCGAGACGGCGCCGCCAGGCGCCGCCCCGGCGGTCGCCGAAGACTTCAGCGGCCGCGCGGCGTACCAGCCTGCGATCGATGCTTCGCGACTCCTGGGCGTATCCCGCCAGCAGGGCCCTGTCCGCCACCACGTTGATCAGCCGGGGCACACCCTGGGAGCGGCGGAAGATCTCGCGTATCGCGGCGGGCCGGAACACGCTGCCCGAGGCGCCCGCGACGCGCATCCGGTGCTTGACGTACTTGGTGGTATCCGCCTGGTTCAGCGGTTCCAGGTGATAGCGTCCGGTCACGCGCTGCGCAACCTGGCGCATGTCGGCCCGCGACAACACCTCCCGCAACTCCGGTTGCCCGATGAGGATGATCTGCAGCAGCTTCTGCTTGGGAGTTTCCAGGTTCGTGAGCAGGCGAACCTGCTCGAGGAGTTCGGTGCCCAGGTTCTGGGCCTCGTCCACGATCAGCACGGTGCGCCGGCCCCGGCTGTGGGCGTCCAGCAGGCAGGCGTTCAATCCGTCGATCAGGGCCTTGACGGAACGGTCGCCCGGGACCTCGATGCCCAGTTCCCCGGCGATCGCGGCCAGGAATTCCCCGGTGGTCAGTTCGGGATTGAGGATCAGCGCGACGTCGGCCTCGTCCGGAAGCTGTTCGAACAGGCTGCGCACCAGGGTGGTCTTGCCCGTGCCCACCTCGCCGGTGAGCTGGATGAAGCCTCCGCTCTCGGATATCCCGTAGAGCAGATGCGCCAGCGCGTCGGCGTGGCGCTGGCTCATGTACAGGTAGCGCGGGTCCGGCGTGATGGAGAAGGGTTTTTCCGTCAGTCCGAAAAACTGGGTGTACATGCGGGCAAGTCCTGAATTTCGATACTGCGCGCGGCCTGCGGGAAACGCCGCGTGCGGGATGCCGGCCTTGCGATCGTCGGCCGCTACTCCACGACGGTGACGGTGATGGCCTCGGAGGCGATGGGCGGATCGTGCGGAATGTGCAGGTGATCCCCGAGCAGAAGCTGCAACCGGTGCTCGCCCGGCGGAAGTTCCACCATGGCTTCGCTTTGACCCAGGCCGAAGTGGAGGTGGTTCGCGTCCTCCGGTATCGGGATGTCTTCCGGGGGCATGCCCGTATCGACCAGCATGTGGTGGTGCCCGGAGTCCGGGAATACGATGCCGGCCGGGGCGACGCCGGCGCCGCTCAGGCCGAACAGGACATTGACCGGGCTTGTGACCTCATCGCCGTCGGCGGGCGCGATGAAGTAGAGCGCGGCGTTTTCGGGCGCCGGCGTGCGCAGGGCCGCGGCCGGCTCGGCGGCCGGTTCGACGGCGGCCGGCTCGGTGGTTTCGGGCGCTTCGGTTCCGGGTTCCGGCGCCCGGTCTCCGCAACCCGCCAACCCAACGCCGCATGCGAGAGCCAATGTGATTCCAATGCGCATCTGCCCGTCCTCCAACCGATTCGCCAAGACGCGAATGTAGCATACCATTCCATGACGATCGCCATTCCATGATGATCGCGCCGTTCCCCGGGGGGCTGGAATTTGCGTCGGAGGCGGGCGCCAAGGACGAAGTGGACTCGCGCGACAAGCGACCTGCAGGTGCGTTTCCTGCGTCGCAGGGACATGACCCCCCTGGCATGGCCCCCACATCAAGCGTGCCGCGGCGGCGCGCGGCACCGCCCCGCTGTCGCGGAAAGAGCGTTACGCGGACGTGAAATCAATGGGTTGGGAATGTTCCATGCAAGTCCACGACGGCCGTTATCCCGTCGAATCGCCGTCGCCGCCGCCGTCGCCGCTCCTCCCGCTGTCCGTCCCGTCCGCGTCCTCCTCCTCCTCCGGGTGCGTACCGTGGTAGATCTTGAGCCGCCACCCCTTCAGCTCCCCCGTGTCGTCCTCGGCGGCATCGAAGACCTCGATCCGCCAGTCGCCGTTGGGGTTCTCGCCGTAGAATGCGTTGGCCAACAGCCGCCAGCGGATTCCGGGGACATCCCTGACCGCCAGCGTCTCGTTGTACACCTGGTTGACCACGCCGCGGGTGCCGGCGGGGGAGACAAGGTGGATTCCCAGGTCGTTGGGGAATTCGTGGGCGATGTCGACTTCCAGGAGCACCGCCTCGATGGCCGCGCCGCGGGGCAGGCCGCCGACGTTGACGGTTTGCATCGTCCCGGTACCGTCGTTGTCCGGGATCGCGATCGCAGCCGGCTGCTCGAACCAGGACGTTTCGCGAAACTCGCCGAGCGAATCCGGCGTGTAGTCCCTGGCCATCTCCACCGCCGCGTCCAGGTCCACCGCGCCGAAGCCGTACCAGTTGTGGAAGCCGTAACCGGCGGCGTTCTCGGTCCACGCCTGCCGCAGCGTGCGGCTGACGGCGCCCACGATCTGCGACACCGGCCCGATGTCCGGATCGATCCGCCGGGCGGTCTTCGCCAGGATGCGCTTCACGTCGCGCCAGGTCAGGCCGGGTTGCTCGGCCAGCAGCACCGCGACGGCGCCGGACACCGTGCCCGCGGCCGCCGATGTGCCGTTGATCAGGCCGGTGTAGTCGCCGTCCGGATTCACGGCGGTTTCGCCCATCAGCCGATTCTCTGTCCCGAACACGCCGTAGCCCCGGCGCCGGCCCATCTGGTCCACCGTCAGCAGGGCCGGCTTGTCCTCGCCGTATTCTCCGCCCGGGGCGCTGACCCAGAGGTTCGGCCCGGCGCTGGAGTAGCTGGACTTCACGCCGTCGGCATTGAAGGCGCCGACCACGATCAGGTACGGAAGGTTGCCCAAGTCGTCGCTGTTGGACGAACCGCAGCCCAGGGACTCATTGATATCGCGCGCCAGCGAGGCGCAGTTCCTGAAGGAATTGCCGGCCGCCTTGACGTAGATCGCCCCCAGGCCCGAGCGCAGGCTCCTCGCGCCGTGGGTCAGCGCCCGTTCGAAGTATACGTCGACGTTGGTCGGTTGCGGCGCGGCGCTGCCGAAACTCATGTTGAAGACGTGCGCGTCCGAGGAGTCGGGGAAGGACGTGCTCGCGCCGAGCGAATCGAGCAGACCCTGGAACTGTTGTTCCGCAATCAGACCGTTGTAGCCGCGCAGCAGCACGTCCGGAGCGATGCCGCGGCCGCCGATGCCGTTGTCCGCCGTTGCCGCGATCAGCCCGGCGATGGAGTTGCCGTGCCCTCCGGTGGATTCGAAATTGAACGGGTCCGAGACGTCCATCCGCACCAGCCACGATCTGTCCGGATCCTCCAGTCCGGCCCGCGCGTTGAAATTGAACGACGCGCCGTGCTCCACGCTGTCGCGCAGGTCGGGGTGGCATATCTCCATGCCCGTATCGACCACGGCCACCTTCACGCCTCCGCCCGCCGCGCCCGAGGCGAGCGCGCCCGCCATCCCCAGGTCCTCGCCGGCGACGCCCCCGGCGCCGGCATAGGCGTCCTGGGCCGTATTGTCCAGGTGCCACTGGTGGGCCAGCAGCGGGTCGGCGGCGCCCGCGGCGCCGCCCCGCCCGCGTTCGATGCAGACGTGCTGCACGCGCCTGAGGCCGTCCAGGGTGAAGCCGGTCTCCGCGAATGCGATTTCGGTGTCCTCCGTCCCATCGTGGAGGGTCAACAGCAGGTAGTAGGTCTCGTCGGCGTCCAGGCGATAAGTCAATATGTCGAACTCGTTGCGGTAGGCGGCGCCCTTGGCATCCAGCGCCGGTACGGAGTCGGTCAACTCCAGGCCGACCTCGTCAAGGCGCAGATCGTCGGGGTCCGGCGTGCTGGCGTCCGGTACCTGTGTGAACAGCATTCCCCGCAGCGTGGCGGCTTGGGAATTCGCGCCCCCGGAGTTCCGGACGACGTAGGGCACCTTGATGACGGCGGGATCGCCCGGCGTGCCATAAAGCGTGTACATGAACACGTCCGGAGTGGGCGACTCCTTGGCGTTGGCCCGCGAAACCCCGCCGCCCGGCGCGACTCCGGGCTCCGGCAAGGTTCCGCCTCGCGGCGCGGCCCCGCCTCCGGGCACGGAGAGCGGCCGGACGTCCCGCGCCCGCACGTTCATCGGGCGCCGCGCGGCCGGCGCGAACAGCACGGTGGCGTCGCTCACCCGCGGGTCGACGTCCAGGAATTCCACCGCCTCGGCGGGGTCCGCTTGCGCCGGCAGTTCGATCAGCGCAAAGCCAAGTTGGGGGTACGCCTTCCCGCTCAAAGCGCCGCGCTCGAGCACAAGCTGATCGAGCACGCCGTAATCGTCGAGTTCCACCAGGATCGTGGACGAGACCGCCCGGAACCGCCGTTCGCCGGTGTCGAAGGCGAAACGGGCGGGCGGCCCCGACATGTCGGCGTACGCGGTATGCGTCCTGCCGAGATACTCGGCCCGGTAGGTCCGCAAATCGCCCTCCACCGAAACGCGGACAGCGACGCCCGCCAGGGATGAGGCGCCGGAAAACTCCAAACCGCCGGCAGGCCCCGCATCCTCCGCGGGCATCATGACCACCGTGCGGTCGTCGACGAGGGTGGTTCGCAGAAAAAGGTCCTGGGCCGAAGCGGGCGGCGCCAGTCCGGTAAGCGCCGCGGCGAACGCGAAACGCAGCCAGGCAGTCGGGCGCATGTCTGAATTCCTGTGTGGCATGGGCAAGGGCGGGAGACTATAGCGCAAATCGTCGATCGGTTGCTGCGGGACCCGTGTTTCCGCAGGCATGCCCAATGCGCCGGCTCGATCGCAAACGCCACCCACCCCCGCGCGCGCCGCTGAAATCGGCGAGATCATCGCGAACCGCCCGCCAGGGCCGACCCAATCCCCGCGCGCGCCGCTGAAGTGGTCGCATTGCGTGTGAACGGCGCCGTGTTCGACGCGCCCGCCCCTGGCGCGCGCCGCTGAAGTCCCGCGCGGATTGCGCGCGATGAGCCCGATCGAGGCTCCCGGCAGGGGATCGGGAAGTTGCCCCCTGGATGGCGAGTCGGCGTGACGGGCGGGTTATCCGGCGACGTTCGGGCCCAGTTCGCCGGGGGCGAACTCGTCCACGGCGAGCAGGGCCATCACGGCCTCGTCGAACGCCTGCATTTCGGCGGCTTCGGTGGCGGAGAGGATGCCAGCCTCCCTGGCGGCGGCGATCCGGGCGGTCAAGGCGCCGCCGCCTGTCCGCCCCGATTGGCGCGCTTCGGAAAGCCTGGCCATGAGCGGCTCGGCCTTTTCCGCCATCTCCAGCGCTGCCTGCAGTTGGCCAAGCGGGCAGCCGGCGCCGCGGGCCTTGTAGATGCCTTCGCAAAGGCGCTCGCGGACATCGGTGGGATGGGTGACGAGAGCCGCGACTTGCTGGTCGAGCCTGTCGGCCGGCGGGGCGCAGGTCTTGCCGAGCGGGAAGATGAGTATGCGCAACAGCGCGGCGGCCCATCGGTTGGGCAGGTTGCGCATCAGCCCGTCCAGTTGCCGCTGCGCCTTGAACATCAGGGTGCGGCAACTCCATTCCACCAGCGGCGCGTCGTCGGCCGGGCTGCCCTGGTCCCGGTGGTGCTTCAGGACCATGGAGGCGAGGTAGAGGTAGCTGAGGATGTCGCCCAGCCGGGCCGAAAGCTGCTCCTTGCGCTTCAGTTCCCCGCCGACCAGGAACATGGATGCGTCGCACGCCAGCGCGAACGCCGCGCTGAAGCGGTTGATGTGCTGGTAGTAGCGTCCCGCGGGGCCGCTTGCGGGCGCGCGGGAAAGCCGGCCGTGGGTCAGCCCCAGCAGGAACGATCGCAGCGCGTTGGAGAGGGTGTAGCCGGCATGGCCGAAGATCAACCGGTCGAACGTTTCCAGCGCCCTGCCGGGGTCCTCGTCGGCCGCCGCCTGCATTTCCCTGAGCACGTAGGGATGGCAGCGGATCGCGCCCTGGCCGAAGACGATCAGGTTGCGGGTGAGGATGTTGGCCCCTTCCACGGTGATGGAGACGGGCACGGACGCGTAAGCGGTTGCGAGGTAGTTGGCCGGCCCGCGCATCACGCCCTTGCCGCCATGGATGTCCATGGCGTCGTTGGCCACCCGGCGGCTCATTTCGGTGTTGTGGTACTTGAGGATGGCGGTGGGCACCGCGGGTTTCTCGCCTTCGTTCAGCGCCGCGCACGTGACGCGGGAGGCGGCCTTCATGATGTACGCATAGCCGGTCATGCGCGCCAGCGCTTCGCCGATGCCGTGGAATTCGCCGATGGGCACCCTGAACTGCCTGCGGATCCGGGCATACGCCCCGGTGGCGTATACGGCCGCCGTGGCGCCGCCGACGGCGTTGCTGGGCAGGACGATGCCGCGTCCGGCGCTCAGCAGTTCCACCAGCATGCGCCAGCCTTCGCCCGCCATCTCCTTGCCGCCGATGATGCAGTCCAGCGGCAGGAACACATCCTTGCCGCGGGTCGGCCCGTTCTGAAACGGGATGCCGATGGGCAGATGGCGGTTGCCGACCTCCACGCCCGGCAGGTCCGTGGGGATCAGCGCCGCGGTGATCCCGTATGCGTCCCGGTCGCCGATGAGATGGTCCGGGTCGTAGAGCTTGAAGGCCAGGCCGAGCACCGTGGCGACCGGGGCCAGGGTGATATAGCGCTTGTCCCAGTTCAGGCGGACGCCGACGATCTCCTCGCCGTCGAACTCGCCCTTGCAAACCACGCCGCTGTCGATCAGCCCGGTGGCGTCGGAGCCCGCGTGAGTCGATGTGAGGGCGAAACAGGGGATTTCCTCCGCGGAGGCCAGCCCCGGGAGCCAGCGCTGCTTCTGGTCCTCGGTGCCGTAATGCAGCAACAGCTCAGCGGGGCCGAGCGAGTTGGGGACACCGATCGTGGTGGAGGCCGTCCCGCTGCGCGAGGCGAGCTTGGCGAGGATCATGGATATCGCCAGCGGCGAGAATCCCTTGCCGCCGTATTCTACCGGGATGATCAGCGAGAAGAACCCCTTTTCCCGGATGAAGTCCCACAGCTCCTGCGGCATGTCCTGCAGGTGATGGGTAATCGGCCAGTCATCCGCGAGGGCGCACAATTCCTCCGTGGGGCCGTCCAGAAAGGCTTGCTCGGCCTCGGTCAGTACCGGTGCAGGCAAACCGGTCAACTGCTGCCAGTCGGGCATGCCGGAGAACAGTTCGCCCTCCCACCAGACCGAGCCGGCTTCCAGCGCCGCCCGCTCCGTATTCGAAAGTCTCGGCAGCAGCTTCTTCAGGGCATGGAGAATCGGCGCGCTGATGCGTTCGCGGCGCAGCGCCTCCACGTTCAGCATCGCGAAGGCGGCGAACAGCAGCCAGAAGATGAACAGCCAGAAAATTCCCGCGCCGGAGAACGACGTGAACGCGATCAGTACGGCGCCCAGGATGGCGGTGGAAAGCCGCAGCTCCACGCGGTTGTAGATCAGCGCGAAGCCGGCCGCCAGAAACACGAGGAGCCAGAACAGGGTTGTCACGCCGAATTCGCCTCCAGATCCGCGCCTTGGTCAGACTGGAGGTTAGACCTGCTCAAGTCCATCGATGTTCCCGCGTTCTTCGCGCAGTTCGGCATCCGAGGCGTCCATTCGTTTCCGGCTGAATTCGTCGATTGCAAGCCCCTGGACGATCTCGTAGCGCCCGCCGCCCGGGCAGCGCACCGGGTACGAATAGACCACGCCTTCGGCGATGCCGTAGCTGCCGTCCGACGCGACCCCCATGCTCACCCAGTCGTCGCCGGCCGTGCCCAGCGCCCAATCCCGCATGTGATCGATGGCGGCCGATGCCGCAGACGCGGCGGAAGACGCGCCCCGCGCCCGGATGATCGCCGTGCCCCGATGCTGAACCGCGGGTATGAAGTCCTCCCGGTACCAGTCCGCGGGAACCGCATCGGCAGCCGGCTTGCCGGCGATGGTCGCGTGGGCGATGTCGGGGTACTGGGTTGCCGAATGGTTCCCCCAGATGATCACGCCGCGCACGTCGCTCACATGAGTCCCGCTCCTGAGCGCCAGTTGCGCCTTGGCGCGGTTGTGGTCCAGCCGGGTCATGGCGGTGAAATTTCGCGGATCCAGGTCCGGCGCGTGGGTTCGCGCGATGAGTGCGTTGGTGTTGGCCGGGTTGCCCACCACCAGGACCCTCACATCCCGGTCGGCGGCCGCATTCAGTGCCCGCCCCTGGGTGGAAAAGATCTGCGCGTTGGCCATCAGCAGATCCTTGCGCTCCATGTCCGCGGTGCGCGGCCGCGCGCCCACCAGCAGCGCGAACTGCGTATCCCTGAATCCCGTTTCCGGCCGATCGGTGAGTACCACACCCTCCAGGGCATCGAAGGCGCAGTCGTCCAGTTCCATCGCCACGCCCTTCAGCGCGTCCATGGCGGGCGGAATTTCGATCAGCTGCAGAATCACGGGCTGGTCCGGCCCGAAAAGCTGCCCGGAGGCGATACGGAAGGACAGTTGGTAGCCGATCTGGCCCGCGGCGCCCGTGATGGCGACGCGGACCGGCGTTTTTCTGGAGTCATTCATTACAATCTGGTGGTTCTGCTCTTGTGGGGAGAACGCTTGGCAGGCGAAGGCGCGCAGATTCTAGCACGCGCTCGCTCGGTGACTCATCGGCCAAACGTGCCATACTTGCGACATGCGTTTCTTCAACACCACCGGACCGATCATCCCGGCAGATCATTACTGTATTCCGCCGCTGTCGCGCATCGATCTGGAGGAATTTCTGCAACTCATCGGCGGCAAACGTTATTTTGTCCTTCACGCGCCGCGCCAGACCGGCAAGACCTCCACCCTGCTGGCCCTGCGCGACTTGCTGAACAGCGGCACCGAAGGCGACTACCGTTGCGTATACGCTAATGTCGAAGCCGGGCAGGCGGCACGCGAAGATACCGCGCAGGCCATGCAGGCGATACTGGACGAGCTGGCGTTCAGGGCGCGTTCCTCGCTTGGCGATGGAATACTGGAAGATATCTGGCCCGATATCCTTGCACGGTCCGGTCCGCATGGGGCGCTTCGCCAAGCGTTGAGCCATTGGGCCGAGGCGGACCCGAGGCCCCTGGTGCTTCTGATCGACGAAGTCGACTCCCTGGTGGGCGACACTCTGCTATCCGTGTTGCGCCAGCTTCGGGCGGGCTACGATTTGCGCTCGAAGAGTTTTCCCCAAAGCGTCGTGCTGTGCGGCGTGCGCGATGTGCGCGACTACCGGATCCACTCCGGATCGGAAAACGCGGTCATCGCCGGGGGGAGTGCCTTCAATATCAAGGCCAGATCGCTACGTCTGGGCGACTTCTCACGCCAAGAGGTTCCAGCGCTGCTGGCGCAGCATACCGATGACACGGGACAGGTATTCGCACCGGAAGCGTTGGAGGCGATCTGGACGCAAACCCAGGGCCAGCCCTGGCTGGTTAACGCCCTCGCCGATGAGATTTGTTTCCGTGCTGTGGAAGGCCGGGACCGCCGCCGGACCGTCGTCGCCGAGGATGTTCTGCAAGCCCAGGAGCGAATCATCGAACGCCGCGAGACGCATCTGGACCAGCTGGCCGACAAACTCGGCGAAGATCGGGTACGGCGGGTCGTCGAGCCGCTCTTGAGCGGGGGTGACGAGCGCGAGTTTTCCACCCGCGACCTGGAGTATGTACGCGACCTGGGCCTGGTGGCCATGGATACTCCGTTACGCATCGCCAATCCGATCTACATGGAAGTCGTTCCGCGCGAGCTCACCTACGCGGCTCAGGAGGGGCTGGTGCAGGACACGGCCTGGTACGTGGACGGCGCGGGCGGCTTGGACGTGACCAAACTGCTGGCCGCCTTCCAGGCGTTTTTCCGGGAGCACTCGGAGAGCTGGCTGGAGCGGTTCGACTACCGGGAGGCGGGCCCGCAACTGCTTATGCAGGCGTTTCTGCAGCGCATCGTCAACGGCGGCGGCCGGATCGAGCGGGAGTACGGTCTGGGCCGGCGGCGCACCGATCTCCTGATCGTTTGGCCCGGCAACGGGCGGGGCAAACCGCCGCATAAGCACGTGATCGAATGCAAGGTGCTGCGCAAGGGACTGGAGTCGACCATTCGCGGCGGCCTGGAGCAGACTGCGGACTACATGGATCGCTGCGGCGCCGAATCCGGGCACCTGGTCGTCTTCGACCGAGGAGAGGGCAAGAGCTGGCAAGACAGGCTATTCCGGCGCCGGGAATCGGCGGGCGGTTTCGAGATAGTGGTGTGGGGCATGTGAAACACTTACGAACCGCGAGTTCCACGCGAGCCCATGCGGTGAGGCCGGCCGCCCTCCGGCCGACCGGCCGTGCCCGGAACTCCTAGTTTTCCGCCGCCGCCGCATCCTGGAACAACTGGCGCTGCTCGTTGAATTCGGCCGCGACTTCTTCCATCAGGTCGACGCCGGTGTTGTATTGCTCGACCATCAGGTTACGGTCTTCTTCGGTGGCTTCCTCTCCCAGGACTTCCATTTCGCCATCCATGCAGGCCAGGTACTCTTCCATCGCCGCCATGTATTCCCTGACGCCGGTCTGCGCGGCCAGCATCTCGTCCAGCGTGGCTTCATCTCCGGGGGGAATGTCGACCTCGGCGGGAAGATCGCAGGCCAGCGCCGACATCGCACTGCCCAGTGCGGCCAGAAGAGTCAGGGGACGAATGATTTTCATGGTCTTTCCTCAGAACAGCTTGACGTGGATAGCGTGTTGATAAACAGGGCAACCGTTCGGAATGGCATCGGGCTCCGCGGTTACTCGGCCAGCATCTCGGCGCATTCGTCGGTTGCTTGCGAATCCTGGCCCGGTGTGCCCGTACCCGTTCCGGCGGTGCACCTGTACAGTTGAATCTGCTCGTTGAAATGGTTCGCGATGGCTTCCATCTCCGCCATGGCGACATTGTGCCGGCTGAACATGATGGACTTGAAAACTTCGGGGGCCTCGTCGCCGGCGGCCGTCAGCTCCTCGTTCACGCAGGCCAGATAGGCTTCCATGGCACCGACGTACTCCCTGACGGCTGTCTGCGCCTCGAGCATTTCTTCGAGGGTAGCCTCGCGTCCTTCGGGGATGGTGACAAGCGCAGGGTACTCGCACGCCATCGCCGCGCCTCCGCCGGAAAGCGCCAACAGGGCAACGGTGAGTCGGACGATTCTGATGGTCTTGCCCAAAGTACGGGAGTCGAGCCGCACTATACTTCAAGCTGCAAGCGATGCCAAAGCAGGCTGGCCCGACCGCCGCAGCGGGCCGTTTTGGCGCGTGTTGCCGTTATCCGAGGCATCGAGTAAGCCAGCGCAGGACTTATAATGGGCCGCCCCCGGGTCCCGCCGGCCTATTGCCCGGGGCTGCCGGCCGGGTTGGTTGGTGGATCGGTCGCCCATGAAACATCGTACGCTGGACTCCCGGCTCGCCTGGTTGAGCGAGGGGGACAACGCTTCGCTGCTGCGGGGCGGGTTGCGCGGCCTCGAAAAGGAAAGCCTGCGCGTGGACCGCCGGGGACGCCTGGCGCACACGCGTCATCCGCCCGGTCTTGGCTCGGCGCTGACCCATCCCTACCTCACCACTGACTATGCCGAGGCGTTGCCGGAACTGGTCACGCCGCCGTACGCCAGCAACTGGGAGACGCTGCAATTCCTCTGCGATCTCCACATCTTCGTGGCGAGGCACCTGAAGGATGAAATGCTGTGGGCGCAGAGCATGCCCTGCAGGATTCCTTCGGGCGACAAGGTGCCCATCGCCGTCTACGGGTCGTCCAACCTCGGGCAATTGAGGTCGGTCTACCGGCGCGGGCTCGGATTCAGGTACGGACGGGCCATGCAGACGATTGCCGGCGTGCATTTCAACTATTCGGCGCCGCTGGAGTTCTGGAGGCTCTTCTATGAACGGGAGCGATCGGCGCAAGGTCTCCGCAAGCGATCGGCTCACGGTCTCGGCGAGCGGTCGGCGCAGGGTTCCCGCGAGCGACCGTCGCAAGCTCTCCAAGAGCGAATGGCGCAGAGTTCCCGCGAGCCATCGTCCCTGAGCCTCAAGGACTTCATTTCCGGCCAGTACATGGGCGCGATCCGAAACTATCGCCGCCTGGCCTGGCTGCTCATCTATCTGTTCGGCGCGTCGCCCGCCTTCTGCAAGTCGTTTCCGGCCGCTCCCAGCCCGTACCTGCGGGAACAGGACGCCGATACCTGGTTCGCGCCCTTCGGCACTTCCCTGCGCATGAGCGACATCGGCTACCGCAACCGCTCGCAGTCCGAACTGCGGATTTCCATGAACTCGCTGGACGATTACCTGGCGGGCATGGTGACGGCCGTCACCACCGCCAATCCCCGCTACGAAGCCATCGGTGTGCGGGTCGACGGCGAGTATCGGCAGCTCAACGCGAATACCCTGCAGATGGAAGCGGAGTACTACAGCCCGATCCGCCCCAAACCACCGGCGGACAATCCCCACCGTCCAACGGTGGCGCTGCGGGAGAACGGCGTCAACTACCTGGAAGTCAGGACGCTGGATCTCAACATGATGGATCCGCTGGGCGTGAACGCACAGCAGCTTCGATTTGTCGAAGTGTTGCTGCTGTACTGCCTGCTGAACGACAGCGCCCCGATCGACTCGGCGGAACAGGCGGAGATCGACGAGCGCGACCTGCTCGTGGCGCGGGAGGGGCGTTGCCCGGGTATCGAGTTGCCCCGAGCCGGGCGCACCGTGGCGCTCACCCGCTGGGCGGAGGAGGCCCTGGCGGGCATTCGCGAGGTCGCCGCCCTGCTGGATGAAGACGACAATAGCTACGCGGCGGCGGTGGACGCGCAGCGCGAGACCATTGCGAATCCCGACCTCACGCCGTCGGCCCGGATCCTCCACCACATGCGCACCGAGGGCGCGAGCTTCTTCGAACTGGCGCTGGAGACTTCCCGCCAACAGCACCGCTATTTCACGGAGCTTCGGCTACCCGCGGAAAAAGAAGCGTGGCTCGACGAACTCGCCCGCGAGTCCATCGCGCGGCAAGTGGACCTGGAGGCCGAGTCCGGTCCCCCGTTCGCGGACTACCTGCGGGACCACTTCGCACAGGTCTGATCGGGGGATTGGATATCATCCATCGGATGGCTGGAAATCAACCATGTCGTGGTTGATTTCCAGCCCGGACTGCATTGAGGAATTTGAATCTTCGCGATCGTTTTGAAAGTCGCGCGGGTTGGGGCGCGAGGGTGCGTGGCGACAGCCCCTGTGCGCTCAACCTCGCCCGCCATCCCTGGCGGGCTCGGATCGGCGCGCGGCGCTCCTGCCATCCCTGGCTCCGCGCCGAACACACGACGCGCACAGGGGCTGTCGCCACGCACCCTCGCTCGTTGGGGGCCGGGGTGCTTGTTCAGCACTTGAGCAGGTCGGTCAGGTCGGTTTCCGTGTCGGCGAGTTGTGCGGGTGAGGGTGCGGCACGCTGCATGATGAGGCGCTTGCCCAGCATGAATTCCTTGGGGGAGTTGACGGCGTCCACCGCCAGCAGGTTGCCGTCCCGCAGGTAGAACGCGGCGAAGGAACCGGTCGAGGGCTCGCCGCGCAGAACGACCTGGTCATGACCTTGGGAGAGTCCGGCGATCTGAAGCTTCACGTCGTATTGATCGGACCAGAACCACGGCACCGTGTCGTAGGGTCGGGCGTCGCCGAGCAGGCTTGCGGCAGCGACCTTTGCCTGATCGATGGCGTTCTGAACCGATTCGAGGCGAACCCGGTGGCCGTACCGAAGGCTGGGATGATTGGTGCAGTCGCCGGCGGCGACGATGGCTTCGTCATCGGTTCGCGCATACTTGTCGACACGGATTCCGTTCTCGCAGGTGAGCCCCGCGCCTGAAGCCGGTTCCACCACTGGTTCAATGCCGATGCCGACAATGGCCAGGTCGCAGGGGAACTGTTCGCCGTCGGCGGCGGAAACCGCCTCCACGTGCCCGTTGCCGACGAAGCCGTCGATCATGGTGCCGCAGCGGATGTCCACACCGGCGCGGGTGTGATGTTCGAAGTAGAACTGAGAGACTTCCGGGCAGACGACCCGGGCCATGACCCGGTCCACGGCCTCGAGGACGGTGACCTTGAGGCCCTTGGTTGCCGCAACCGCAGCAACCTCCAGGCCGATGTAGCCGGCGCCCACCACCACCAACTGTTTGCCGGGCTCGACGACGTCGGCAATCCTGTCGACATCGGCGACATTGCGTACATAGTGGATTCCCGCCAGATTGCTGCCCGGGATGTCCAGGCGCCGAACCCGGCTCCCGGTTGCCAGCAGCAGCCCGTCATAGTCCAGCACTCGGCCATCGTCCAGCCGGACGCGCTGGCTGTCGGGCTCGATCTCTTCGGCCCGGACGCCAAGCCGCAACTCCACGCCGTTCTTCTCGTAGAACGCCAGCGGGCGCAGGAACAGCCGTTCCCGGTCCAGTTCCCCGGCGAGGTATTTCTTGGACAGGGGCGGGCGCTGGTACGGCGGCAAGTCCTCCTCGCCCACCAGCGTAATCCGGCCATCGAACTTCTTCTGCCTGAGCGTCAGGGCCGCCTGGGCCGCTGCCTGGCCTCCGCCCACAATGACAATGTGCCGGCTGGTCAAGGTTTGTCTATCGCTCCGGATTGCACGAGAATCCGCATCTTAGCGCGAACGCCGGACCGGAGGCAGCCGTCGCCGGGAGCGATGTTCGCAGATCCGGACGCAAGGGAAGAGGCACGATGACAAAGGCGATTCGCATCGAGGAATTCGGCGGTCCGGAAGTACTCCGGTGGGTTGACGTGGAGTTGGGCGAGCCGGGTCCGGGCGAGGCGCGCGTCGCGCATCGTGCCGTCGGCATCAACTTTATCGACACCTATCATCGTTCGGGACTCTACCCGGTCAAGCTCCCCAGCGGTCTGGGCGGCGAGGGTGCGGGCGTCGTCGTCAGCGTCGGACCGGACGTGGATTACGTCGCTCCGGGCGACCGCGTCGCCTACGCCGCCCCGACCCCGGCCGGATCGTACTCCGAAGAGCGCATCATGCCGGCGAAATGGCTCACGAAGCTGCCCGATGCCATCGACGACGAAACCGCGGCCGCCATGATGCTCAAGGGCATGACGAGCTGGTATCTCCTGCGGAAAACCTATTGCGTCCAGCCGGGAGACTGGATCCTCATTTACGCGGCCGCCGGCGGCGTCGGAACCATCGCCACCCAGTGGGCGCAAAGCCTCGGCGCGCACGTGATCGGCGTCGTCAGCACCGAGGAAAAACGCCAGCTCGCACTGGCCCACGGTTGCGAGCACGTACTGCTGGCCGACAGCGATATCGCCGGCCAGGTGCGCGACCTCACCGGCGGGGAGGGATTGCCCGTCGTCTACGACCCCATCGGCAAGGCCACGGTGACCACATCCATGCAGTGTCTGAAGCCCCGGGGCCTGCTGGTGAGTTTCGGCAATGCCTCAGGCCCGGTCGATTCGTTCAACCTGCTGGACCTGTCCAGGCATGGTTCCCTGTACGTCACCCGGCCGACCCTCTGGCACTACGTCACCACCCGCGAAGAAGTCAACGAAGCCGCCGGCGAACTGCTGACCCAATACGCCGCTGGGAACATCAGGATTGAAATCGGCCAGCGATTCCCCCTGCGCGGCGCCGCCGACGCCCACCGGGCCCTCGAATCCAGACAAACCACCGGCTCCACCGTCCTCCTCCCCTGATTCCAAAGCGCCACTAAGTCCCCGACTTCATACACCTGAGCTTCGCCGGTGCGAATACGACGCCATGGATCAGGAACAAGCAGACGGGCGAAGTCTGGTGCAAAAAACCGGCAGACCGACGCTCACGCAGTCATTTGGTTGACTCTTGAGCACCTGTCGTTTCGGCGACGAACGCCCGTGCCGGATAGCGAACGAGCTCGCGGCCAGATATCTTCTGTAACGACCGTATGTCTTGGAAGATGGCTTTTACGTCGTAGCCGAAACGCGCGGCATGCCTGTCGCGAATGGCGCGGACCTCCGCAATGACGGGGTCAGGGTATGTCGTTTGCATCGTTGCCCTCCAGAAGTTCATTCGGTGTGCAGATCACCGGCGGCGCGTAGCCAGCCTGCGTGCAGGTCCGCTCGATCCTCGACCGCATTTCGGCGTTGGCTATGTGCCGAAAGTTCCACGTTACCAGAAAACTCATGCCGTTGGTGACGGCGATGGCAATGTGAGCCGCGTCGTCCGCGGCTTGGCGCGGAACGGCCTTCTCGTCGATCAGGCGCTGGGCGAGGATCTCAGCCTCTGGGGTCGCCTCGACCAGGGGCATGGCCTTGAGCGCGTTCATGCGGGCCCGGGCCGCCTGTGGGTCGCCGCCTTGGGCCTCGGAGAGCACCAGCGCCGAAATCACGAGATCGAATCGGTCCGCAGCGGTACGCCACCACTCGCGGGTGATCTGTTGGTAGGCGGCTACAACGACGTCGCGCGACGGTCGCGCAGTGAGGTAACTCACCACGGACGTTTCGATGTAGACGGTGGGCTTCATTCTGACACTGTCAGTTTGCGAGGCTGAAACACGACTTGGCCTCCCGGTTCAGTGATCGTACCCGATAACGCTGTCGAAGCGGTGTCCGGCGCTGGACCGTATGGTCAGCGTATCGGTGGCGGAAATGCACGGTAGCACCACGGCCCGCGATGCATGGACACACCTGAGAATGGGGCGAGCGTGCCCGATGAGCCATGTTTGACGTAAAGGGGATTTTATCGCTACCGTGCATCCGGTGCGGTTGCCGCGGGAATGGAATGTGTCGCGATCGCGAAGTTTCCGGGTTGGAGTCCAGACCGGGTGGCCCGATGGTGACCGCGGCGCAGATTGACCTCGATCTGGCGGGACGGCCAACCGCCCGCGTCATCCTGGGCCGCATCCGTTCCGAGAGCCGCGACGAGTCCGAGAAGGGGCGCTGGTTCGAGCAGTTGTTCATGCGTATCGCGCGTCAGCAACCCGAGTTCGAGGTTGACGAAATCTGGCGTTGGCCAGACTGGCCCGAGCGCGAGGCGTTGACCGGACTCGATGGCCGGGACATGGGAATCGATCTCGTGGCCCGGCGGAACACCGGCGAATGGGTCGCCATCCAGTGCAAGTGCTACGACGACCGGCATGTCCTGGGCAAGGGCGGGATCGACAAGTTTCTCGGGGGCTCCCAACAGCCCGTTTTTCGACTGCGCTGGATCGTGGCGACATGCCGCTGGGGACCGATTGCGGAGCGCGCGATCCAGAACGCGCATCCGCAGGTCACGCAGATCGACTTCCGCCAGCATCTCGATGTTCAGGTCGAAGAAAGGGACGCCAAGCGGCCCGTGCAGGAGCCTTGGCCGCTTCAGGAGGAAGCGATCGAGGATGCCGTCGACGGGCTGGCCAATCACGACCGGGGCCGCCTCATCATGGCTTGCGGCACCGGCAAGACCTTCACCGCCCTTTCGTGAACTCGAGATGCGAGACACGCTGAAGGCGCGGGATCCGGCGGCAGGGCAAGTCATCACGACCGATAGCATCTCCACATTCTTCACGCCGCTTGCTGAGCAGCTTCTCAAGCGCGAGAAGGGCGTGCTAGTGTAGCGTCTCGCAAATAGCTTTACGTTCAAGTGCACGGGGCAATCGTGATAACTTATTGATTACATTAATTTTATCTGACAGGAATGGAAAAAGAATCGGTAAGAAATTTGCGAGACAGTACACTAGCGAAAGTGATTCCGGTCACGGCTTGCATCACCGCATCCGGGCTTGACGAGCGTCGCTTTCTCGCACAGCGGTTTCATGTCGAACGCGTGGTGACCACCCACGATCCTCGGCGGATCAACTTCTCGGAAAACACGAGCATCCATGAGTGTCTGCTGGTTTGCCGGCGACTCCCGGAAGCATCGCGGCCACCGACGGAGTTCGTGTCGCTCCGGCGGATGCCGACAGATGTCGACGAAGCGCTCGACGCTGCCGATGCCATCGCTTCCGGATATCCCGGCGACTGGGGCCGTGCCCAGCATTGGCCTGCCGACCGCGTCCGTGCGGGAGACCTGGCGGGGGCAAACGAATCCACCTCTGGCAAAAGATTCTCGAACAAGGCTCGACGCTGCTGGTGGCCGAGCGCTACAACACTGTCAGCGGCCGGTTGACCGCCATCTGCGGCGACGAGCCGACATTCGGATTCGGATGGAGGCCGGTCGCGACGGCGAACCGAGAGGTCAGCAAGGCAATCTGCCTGTGGTTGAACTCGACACCGGGGCGACTTCTGCTGCTCAACCGGCGGGCGAAGACGCTCACTTACCCTCAGTGGTCAACGGCTCATTGGAAGGAAATCCCCGTACCGAAATACGAACCGTCCGCGTACGCGCACTTGGCAGAGGCATTCGAGACCGTTGCAAGACGCGACCTAAAGACCCTGCAATTCGCGAATGCAGACGAAACGCGGATACACATTGATGAGGCGGTGGCATCGGCGCTGGGTTTCGATCCGGAAATGCTGGCGGATTGGCGTCGTCGCCTGGCATTGGAGCCGACAATTGCAAGTACGCGGGCCCGACCGTGAGTTCTGACCGTGGCCGCCAACCCGTTCAATCCGGTCGATTCCTCAGGCTGGATCGAGTACCTTGCTCGCGGATGAAAGCACGGCCTTTGTTACTCCTCTCGTGAACATGTCCGAGGGCAGTTCCCGCGAGTCGCGGACGGTGCACCGGACCGGGAGGCGGTGTCCATGGGCGCGGTCGGATATCAGGGCAGGAACAGCCGGATCATCGCCACCGAAAGGCTGATGGCGCCGATCGCGACGATACCGATGAGCCAACGCAGCATGGTCGTTTCCCTTTCGGCGATGAGGGTCTTGAGCGACGCGATATCCTCCTTCGTGGCCATGTTCTCTTTGAGGTTGGACACGCGTTCGGCAAGCTGGATCAGCCCATGCTCCACGGCCCGGAGGCGGGCGTTGGTGCCGTCGCCGCCATTGCCGTTGCTTTTCGTGGGCCTGCCGAATGGCAACACATTGCGTTCATCGCCGTTGGACATCAGGCTGCCTGCCATTGATCGATTTTTTCCCACAGCGACCGCGCGTAGAAACCGTTGTATTCTTCCAGTTGGACAACAATCCCGTTCCTTTTGCCCTTCGAATGCATGCCGAGCTTCTCGGCCACGTCGGAACAGGTGGAATCCTCCGCCGCGACGACCCACGCCTGCCCGGGACCCACTCTGTGGCAATGGTCCGGGAACTGTCTTTTCACTGATTGCGCGGCGTCTACGCTTTTGTCGCCGAACACGGCAATGAAGCACTTCATCGGGGCAATTCCTGTCGATTGTCGGAGTGGCGACTGTACCACAGAAGCCCGTCATTCCGTTGTGGACAATTTGAAAACCGGTGGCGTGATCGGTCGAAGCGACGGTCAAGCGCGGACGGTCCGCCGCCTGCTGGCGACAACGCTGCCAATCCCCCTACACCGGCGTCAACGGCCAGATCAGCGGCAGCACAACCATCACCACGAGCGCCGCGGTGGGGATGATCAGGGTGCCTGCGGCGGTGATGATGTAGAGCCCGCCGATCACCCACCAGGGACCCAGCGGGCCCACGTACTGCATCGTCAACTGGGCGAGATACGCCGCCGCGCCGCTCTCCAGCATGGCGGTCCCCAGGGGCAGCATGCCGGCGATCAGGAAGATCGCGCGCCAGTCGATGGCTCGGTAGGCATCTTCCATGGTCAGGCACTGGGTGAGCACCATCAGCGTCGCGCCGATGACGGCGGCGACATAGATCGGCAGCCAGCCCGCCAGCACGCTTCCGATGTTGTTCATGAACGCGGAAAGCACCCCGCCGGTCCTGCAGCCGGCCGGTCGGAACCGCCATACCGGCAACGCCGCCCGGTCCGGGACGCCCGAAGGCGATTCCGGGACGGTAGCCGGCCGATCAGAACTTCCACACCAACAGCGCCTGCACGGTGTTCTCGTCCGTGGCGCCGTCGCCGAGCTTGTTGAGCCAGTACTGGTATTCCAGTCCCAGGGAAAGGTGCTCGTTCGGACTCCAGCGGAATTGCGGCTGGGCGAGAATCCAGTGCTCCACCGCGGCGCCAAACTCGTTGTCCCGTCCCCCGATGTATTCAATGTGCCCTTCGATACTGAAACTGGAGCTGCCGATGGTAAAGGGCCGCGCGAAGTTGAAGTCGATCATGTACGAGTCACCTTCCCTGGGTGCGCCGCCGGCGGCTGCGCCCTCGCTGTCGTCGATGTAGGCGGCGAAATCGAGATTGGCGAACGCGAACCCGCCCAGGTCAAGCACCAGCCGGAAGCCCGGCAGATACTTCTTGACGTCGGCATCCGACGCCCAGTTGAAGCCCCAGATCAGCCCCACATCCGAAATGAGACCGCTGCCGACGGTGCGCCCCGAGATCTTGCCCAGACTGAAGTTGGAGTACCACTCCCCGTAGATGTCGAAGTCCTGGAAGCCCGGATCCTGCGCGTCCAGGAAGTCGACGAAGAAGAAGTTGTCTCCGTACCTCCAGCCGCTGGCGTGCTGGAGCGTGTAGATGAAATGGTCCGAATCGCCGCCGCCCGCGAATGTGGGGATATCCAGGGTGCCGTAGGCCAGGTGCGCCTCGGTGATGCTCCAGTCGGCGGCGTCGGCAGCGCGCATCAGTACCGCGGCCAACAGCGCCCACGCAGCAGCAATTCTCATTTTGGCCTGACGCGTCGTTGCAGGCGTTGCACTGGGCGTTCGGTTGGGGCGAACGGGTCTTGACAATATAGGCCGGTTGGCCTATGTTTCGGGCCATGGGGAATCCGTGGTTCGGGTCGAAGGCGGCGTCGGGGTTGTGGCAGGCGCTGGTGGCGCCGATGCCGCCGCATGCGGTGTACATCGAGACGCACCTGGGCGGGGGCGCGGTGATGAAGCGCAAGCCGGGGGCGCTGCGCAACATCGGCATCGATCTGGACGCGCGGGCGTTGTCCTCGTTCGAATGCGGCTATCCGGTGGAACTGGTGCACGGAGACTGCCACGCGTACCTGGAGGGGTTCCCGTTCGACGGTTCGGAGTTGGTGTACAGCGATCCGCCGTACCTGCACGGCGCGCGCAAGTCCCCGCGCCGCCACCGGCACGACTACGGGGAGGCAGACCACGTGGCGTTGCTGAGGTTGCTCAAGGGGCTGCCGTGCGCGGCGATGGTGTCGGGGTACCCCTCGGCGCTGTACGACGGGTTGCTGGCCGGCTGGCGCAGCGTGTCGCTGCAGGCGATGAACCGGGCGGGGGTCGTCACGGAGAAGGTCTGGTTCAACTTCGAGCCGGACCGGGTGCATTGGGCATCCCTGGCGGGGCGGGACTTCACGCACCGCCAGACGGTCAAGCGCAAGGCGGCCGGTTGGGGGCGGCGCCACCGGGCCATGCCGGCGGCGGAGCGCCTGGCGGTGCTGGCCGCGATCATGGCGGTGGAGGCGGAGCCGTGAGGCGCCTGGAGGGTCATCCGGAGCGGCTGCGGGCGTGCTTCGCCGATCTGCCGGACCCGCGCCGCGGGCGCAACCGCCGCTACGCCATGGCCGATGTGGCCATGGCGGCGCTGCCGGTGTTCTTCATGCAGTCCCCGTCGTTCCTGGCGCACCAGCGCGCGCTGGCCGAGGCGGACGCGCGCCCGTCGCCCTGGACGGCACCGAGTTCTTCCGCTCGCGCAACATCGACTGCAAAAACTGCTCCACCCGCAAGCGCCGCGACGGCGACACCGGGCACTTCCACCAAATGCCCGCCGCCACCCTCGTGGCGCCGGGCCACGCCCGCACGCTGCCGCTGCCCCCGGAGTTCCTCGCTCCCCGCCGCGGCGCCGCCAAGCAAGACTGCGAACGCGAGGCCGCCAAGCGCCGGCTGCAACGCCACGGCCCCCGCTGCGCGGCGCTGCGCCCGGTCCACCCCGGCGACGACCTGTACGCCTGCCAGCCCATCTGCCGGGCCATGCTCGACAGCGGCGGCGACTTCCTCCCCGCCGCCAAGCCCGCCAGCCACAAGACCCTATACGAATACCTCCGCGGCATCGACCCGCACACCCGCCGCGCCGCCTCCGGCAAAGGCGCCCGGCGGCGCATCCACCGCCACCGGTGGATGAGCGGCCTGCCCATCCGCGACGGCGAGGACGCCCTGCGCGTCAACCGGCTGGAGATCGAAAGCGCCAAACCCGGCGGTGCCGTCACCTGCCGCGGCAGCTTCGTCACCAGCCTGGCCGTGAACCGCGGCAACGTCGCCGAACTCGCCCAATGCGCCCGCGCCCGATGGAAAATCGAGAACGAAACCTTCAACGTCCTCAAACGGCACGGCCACCGCCTCGAACACAACTTCGGACACGGCAAGAAAACCCTCGCCGGCGTGCTCGTCGCGCTGAACCTGCCCGCCTTCGCCCTGCACACCGCCTGCGAACTCGCCGAAACCCTCTGGCAACAGGCCCGGCAACGCCTCGGCGCCCGCCAGCGGCTGTTCGAGCACCTGCGCAGCATCACCGCCTACCGGGTGTTCCCCACCTGGACCGCCCTGATGACCCTGCCCGCCACCGGCCATGCGCCGCCCCGGCCGCCGTAAGGCCAAAAACAAGGTGCCCTTCCAACCCACAACCCCGAACCGAACCCGACCATCGCCAGACAACGGAACAAACTCATGAAACGCCAAAATGAGAATTGCTGGACTGATATCGCCGATTCCCGTCAGCCAACCGTGCGCGGCGGCTGGACTGTTCCGGGCACAATGCCCATGAGGGCGTCAATCTACGCTGACGTAACGCCTGGGAAAATTGAATGCGTGAATCGCTGCGTCCGCGATGCGCCGCTCAACGGGTCCCCCCGCCCAGCAACTCCTTGACCACCCGCAGAAAACGGGCGTCAAGCGTCTGATCCAAAGTGGTGGCCGGCCTGTGCATGCGCATCGGAATAGCCCAACTTCGCCCGTGCGCAACCGCTTTCGGTCGGAGATTTCCTGCAAATCAACCTGCATCGGCTCCACTGTCCTCCTTCCATGATTCATGTATGATTTACATCATACTTTAGATGTTGAATAATACGCATATGAAGATCATACAAATTACCATGGACTCAGAATTGGCGGCGCAAGTGGACGAGTGCGCCCGGCGCCTCGGCGCCACGCGCTCGGGGTTTACACGGGAAGCGTTACGCGCCGCCTTGAGGCGCCACAACGAGAGAGACCTGGAGGAGCGGCACAGGGCCGGATACCGCAGGTTGCCGTCGCAGCCGCACGAGTTCGAGGTTCCGGAAGACGATTGGGCCTGGGGCGATGAATCATGGAGTGACGAGTAATGCGGCGTGGTGAAATCCGATGGTACAGATTCTCACGACCGGATAAACGCAGACCCGTCCTGATTCTTACGCGGGACTCCATCATCTCCAGCCTCGGTGAGGTAACCGTTGCGCCGTTGACCACCACAATACGCAACATTCCCAGCGAAGTGTTGCTCGCAAAGGATGACGGACCGCCTCGGGATTGTGCGGTGAACTGCGACCATTTGCAGACGGTGCCACGCAGCCGGCTCGGCGGTCCGGTCGGCAGCCTTTCCACGGCAAAGATGGAACAGGTGGCAAAAGCCGTTCGTTTCGCGCTTGCGCTGGGGTGAACCCAACGAGCGAGGGTACGTGGCGACAGCCCCTGTGCGCGTCGTGTGTTCGGCGCGCTCAACTGCGCCAGTGTCGATTTCCCTATCATTGAGGATGAAGCATGTGAGTCCGCTCGAGGCAATGCCTGCTATTGCGCGCGGAGCAAGCGTCGCTCCAACAAGTCCCGCATGTCACGCCGCCCATCCGCAACGAGCAGCACATATACGTTGTTGCCACTCACGCGGTAAATGATCCGATATGGTTTGAAGAAAACTTCCCGGTAATTCCCGATCCCGAGATCCAGCAGTTCTGCGGGATGCCTTCCACGCTGTGGAAACTCGGCCAGGCTGTTGAAAGCCTTCTCGATCCGATCCAGCACATGCGCGGCGCGTCCAGGCGAGTCGTGCCGTTCGATGTAGTCGCATATCTGTTCCAGATCGTGCGCCGCGTCGTCGGTCAACTGGACAACGAACGACATCGGGATGCTTGTCAGCGCTGCCGAAGCCGCTCGATCACGTCGCCCGACGGTTGAACCCGGCCTTCTTCTATCTGCCGGTTACCCAGGGCAAGAATCTTCAGCAACGCGACCGTCTCCCGCATGCGCTCGTAGCTGTCGATGTCCTGTATGACCGCCTTGGCTTCACCGTTTTGCGTAATGATCAACGGTTCCTGCCCTTCTCCGAGCGTACGGACAATCTCCGCCGCATGCGCCTTGAGGTAACTGATGGACTTGATCTGATTTGAAAGTGTCACGGGTACTTGCTCCTTGGTCCGGTCGATCACGGCCAGCTTCGGCCCGACCCGGAAAAGGGTCTCCCTTGGAATATCAGACTGAATATAGTCTAAAAACAGGCCTATTGAAATAGTTCAGTCCACCAATCGCGCAGCAGATGCCGGCCCGCGATCCTGACTGTCGCCACGTACCCTCGCGCCCCGATCCGCGCGACATAAAGCGCTGAGATCCCCCCTACACTAGCGTCAACGGCCAGATCAACGGCAGCAACACCATCACCGCAACGAACACCACGATCGTCAACGGCAGCCCAAGCTTGAGATAGTCGCCGAACCGATACCCCCCGGGCCCCATCACCAGAAGGTTCGCCGGATGCGAGATCGGGCTGGCGAAGCTGGCCGAAGCCGCCATCGCCACCGCCACGCCGATGTTGTTCATGAACGCGGACAGCACGCCGCCGGTAAGCATGATGACCACCGTCATGGCGCCCTGGCCGGTGCCCGCAAACCGGAGCACCGTGCGGCCGATGGCGTTGGCGATGCCCGTTCGGGTCAGGCCGTCGCTCAGGATGAACATCGCCCAGACCGCAATGACGGCGCCATTGGCAAACCCGGCTACCGCATCCTCGGGCGAGACCAGGCCGGTCACGACCAGCGCGCCCAGCACGATGAGCGCAGTGACGTCCATGCGAACCTTCTCGCTGACGAACAGCACCAGCGAGACGCCGAGGATGATAAGGACCAGGCCGATATCAACGGTCAAGGTCGGGGCCTGCTGACGCTGTTCGGGATTGCCGGCCGATCAGAACTTCCAGACCAACAAGGCCTGCACCGTATTCTCGTCGGTGTCGCCGTCGCCGAGCTTGTTGAGCCAGTACTGGTATTCGAGTCCCAGGGAAAGGTGCTCGTTCGGACTCCAGCGGAATTGCGGCTGGGCGAGAATCCAGTGCTCCACCGCGCCGCCAAACTCGTTGTCCCGTCCTCCGATGTATTCGATGTGCCCTTCGATACTGAAACTGGAGCTGCCGATGGTAAAGGGACGCGCAAAGTTGAAGTCGATCATGTACGAGTCGCCTTCCCTGGGTGCGCCGCCCGCTGCCGCGCCCTCGCTGTCGTCGATGTAGGCGGTGAAATCGAGGTTGGCGAACGCGAACCCGCCCAGGTCAAGCGCCAGCCGGAAGCCCGGCAGGTACTTCTTCACGTCGGCATCCGACGCCCAGTTGTAGCCCCAGATCAGCCCCACATCCGAGATGAGCCCGCCGCCGACGGTTCGCCCCGAGATCTTGCCCAGACTGAAGTTGGAGTACCATTCCCCGTAGATGTCGAAGTCCTGGAAGCCCGGATCCTGCGCGTCCAGGAAGTCGACGAAGAAGAAGTTGTCTCCGTACTTCCAGCCGCTGGCGTGCTGGAGCGTGTAGATGAAATGGTCCGAATCGCCGCCGCCCGCGAATGTGGGGATATCCAGGTTGCCGTAGGCCAGGTGCGCCTCGGTGATGCTCCAGTCGGCGGCGGGCAGGGATTGCGCCAGGACCAGGGCCGACAGCGCCCACGCCGACCTGCAGCTGGAATGTTTGTGAACCCGCATCAGTGAATTTTTCGCGCTTGCGCCGGAAACATCTTTTGTTGCCGAGGGTTGGCAGAATTCTAGCAGTCTTCGCATCGGACCCATTGAGCGTGCGCGGCAGTCGGGCGCCTCGCCGGTCTCGGCGCCAGCGCGACTATTGCCACGGGCCGCCAGACCCCAAACAAAAAGGCCGGGACTGGGTCCCGGCCTTTGGTTCTTGTCCGGGTCGGGCCCGGACGGGGAAAGCCCTCCTCAGAAGCTGACCCCCAGGTTCACGAACACATAGCGGCCCAGCGCGTCGAAGAACGCGGGGAACGTGTTGCCGTTGCCCGGCGCGGTGCCCGCGTCGGAACTGACTTGAGGGTCCGTGTCGAGCAGGTTGCTGATGCCGCCGGTGAAGATGTAGTTGCCGGCGGCGCTCCATTCCGCCGTCAGGTCCCAATAGGTCTCCGCATCGAAATCGATCTCATTGGAACCCAGGTCGTCGGTGCCTCCGAGATACCGCAGGCCAAGGGAAACCCGCACATCGTACGGCGTGAACAGGGTCGCCTTGTAGTTGCCGCTCAATTTCGGCTGAGGATTCTTGCCGCAATAGTTGCCCCAGAAACCCGCGCACTCGAGAGCCGCCTCGCCGGGCAGTTCGACCAGGTCCGATGTCAACAGGTACGTGGAGACGCCCTGCAGCTCCATGGGGCCGATCGGCGTGTCGAAGTTGTAGTCGAAAATGATGTCGACGCCCTCGACGTTTTCCTCGCTGAGATTGGTGGTCTGGGCCGAGATGTAGCCGCCGGTGATCCACAGGGAGCCGTTGACCGGGTGACGGTTGATCAGGTTGCAGAACACCTCGATGCCGGTATCCAGGCACTTTTGCAGCGCGGTGGCGGCCGGGATGCTGTCGATGCCCTTCTCCACGTGGATGTCGAAATAGTCCAGCGTCAGCGTCAGGCCTTCGATGAACGCGGGTGTGGCGACCAGGCCGGCGGTGAACGACTCGGCTTCCTCGGGCGCGACCATCTCGTTGCCGCCCTGCAGGATGTTGTATTGATCCGCCGGCGATTTCAGATCCGTCCCGTACAGGTGGGCCTCCAGTCCGGTATTGGCGCAGGCCGCCTGGCTCGCGGTCATCGACAGGCCGCAGGGATCGTCGGGAAGGTCGGTCAGGTTGAAGCCCGTCGCGCGGAACAACTCCCACAGGTTGGCGTGACGGATCGCGGACTGGAACGAAGCGCGCAGCGCCACGTCGTCGGAGACCCGCCAGAAAGCGCCCAGCTTGTAAGTGTCCGTGTCGTGACCTGTGGAGTAGTCCGCGAAGCGATAACCCGCGTCGAAGCTGAGGTTGTCCAGCACGGGTATGCCGAGTTCGACGAAATACTCGCTCACGTCGTATCCGCCCGCCAGCGGCAGGGTGGCGCCGCCGGAACCGGAGCGGTCGCCGGTGCGGCTGGGCCGGTCGGGGCGAAAGTCCGTGCTCAGGTCCTTGTTCTCGATACCGAACGCGGCCGAAACCGGGCTCGGGGCGCCGGGCAGGGCAAACGGAAACTCGCCGGAAGCCACCGCCTGAACGATGCGTTGCTCGCCGGTGCCGCGGACGAAGGTCGAATTCGCGATGTACTGCTGCAGCTCCGCTCCGCCGTCGATCGCCCCCTGGATGCCGCCATCGCCCGGCAGGCCGCCCTTGAACAGGTTATATGGAATGCAGGCGGAATCCGTGCCGTTGAGCGCGGCTACGCAAGTCGGCGTTCCGTTCACGCTGATCACGTTGATGGCGCGGTTCATCGCGATCACCGAAAGGTCGTTGCGGTATTCGCTGGTGTACGCGACATTGGACAACTGGTAGGACACGTCGTAGGTCCAGCCACTGGCGATATCGCCGCGCAGGCCGTATATCGACGCCGTGTTTTCGAAGGATGTGATGTCCTGGCGGGGACCGCCTTCGACGTTGCGCTTCAGGGAGTACACGGGAGCCGTGTAGCTATTGAAGTCTCCGGCCCCCAAGGCGATATCCAGCGAGGAGATGTAGGCCAGCGCTTCGGCCGCGCTGGCGAAGTCGGGCGCATGATCGCCGCCCATGTTGGTCCAGTTGCCGCAGACGGTATCGTACTGCTGCTTCGACAGCAGCGGATTGTAGCAAGGGATACCCGTGATGTTGCCGAACGTTCCCGAATACGCGATCTGCGCGTTGGACTCGGACTGCATCGACTGGATGTTGAGGTACCCTTCGATGTTGTCGTTGATTTCGAATCTGCCGAAGAACCCGGAGTTCAGCCGCTCGTCCGGCCGCTGAAAGAAATTGGTCGGGTTGTAGTTGAAGGTCTGTCCGTCCCTGGGCACGAACTCATCGCCCGATGCCTTTACATCGAGCCGTTTGACCGTCGGGTCCGCAGTGTTCACATGTCCTCCGGCCTCGTACAGGCCGAAGTCCGCCCACCGCCCCGGCGGGATGGTGGAGGAACCGCCGCAGCCGCTCTTGCCCCCGGTCAGCGCGCAGGCGGAGATATCGTAGTCGCCCTGCAGGATCGGCGAGGTGTCGGTTTTTTCGATGAAAGCGGTGATATGCCCGCGGCCATCGAAAATCGAGCCACCGAAGGCGGCCGCGAGTTTGTCGGTTTCGCCGGTGGTCACGTTTTCATCGGCCAACTGGTAATTGTAGGAACTCACCAGTTCGCGGAACTGGCGGTTGTCGTTGTTGTGCGAATAAAAACTGTGCATGTAGTTGGCCTTGAAGCCTTCGAAATCGTCGTCGAGGATGAAGTTGACGACGCCGGCCACCGCATCGGAACCGTAGACGGAAGAAGCGCCGCCGGTCAGCACCTCCACCCGCTCCAGCAACAGGGTGGGAATGGAGTTGAGGTCGGCGCAGTTGCCGCCGCCCGTGGTGCCGGGGGCCAGCCGCTGGCCGTTGATCAGCACCAGGGTGCGCGCGCAGCCGAGGTTGCGAACGTTGACCGTCGCGGTGCCCGACGCGCCGTTGGACGCCGTGATGGCCTGGCCGGGCGAGATCTGCGGCAGGTCGTTCAGATAGTCCTCGACGCGGGTGATGCCGCGGTCCGAGATATCTTCAACCTGGACGGTGGTGATTTGGGAAGAACTGATCACGTTGGGGTCCCGCAGCCGGGTGCCCGTCACCACCACTTCCTCGATTTCCTGGGCTTGCCCCCCCCCCCCCTGGGCCAAGGCGGTCTGCATGGCGCCTGGCACCATCGCCAGCGCCCCGCAAAGCATCGCGGCGCAATGATTGTTGAGTTTCATTTCTATTGCCTCCTAATGAGTGAGCCGGAACTTGGTTACCTGCCGCAGGCAAGTAGTTTGGACGGAACTTAACGCTTCTCCAATACCGTTTGAGTTGCTTGATCTCCTTGCGCGTGAAGTTCCGTTCAGAGCCGCATTATTGCACAATTCCGCCCGATTCGGCGACGTGAACGCCACTTTTTTTCCGATGCCGTAACCGCTCCCTGATTTGGCTTGATAAAGCCAATTATTTCATTCACTTAAGTCGATCAAGCCAATGTTCCCCGCAATCTTGTTGTGACATTCAAGCAACTTTGCGCCCGTGAGCGTTGCCGGGCGGGTGCGCCGGAGCGGTTCAACCCCTTGCGCGCCGGTCAATGCGCGCCGGCGCCGCTCCGGTCCGCGCCGAGCCACCCGAGCAGTTCGCGCTCCGCCGCGAGGACCTGCGCCCGGCCCCGCTCAATACCGCGCCTCTCGCCGCGCTCCAGGCCCCGCTCCAAGCCCCGCTTGATCCCTTCCTCAAAGCCCTGCCGGCGCCACTCCGCCTCCCACTCCAGGACCCGCTTCCTCAACGCCATCATCGTCCCTTCCTCCTTCGCCGTGTCCGGAAACTCCCGCTCCAGCGACGCGACCGCCCCCGCCGCGTCCGACTGCGGGAACATCCCCGGGGCCACCAGCCGCAGCCACTCGAACACTGCCCGCCGCGGCCCGCCGCCCAGCCCGTCGAGCAGCGGCCGCACCCGGGCGCGCATCTCGTCCAGGGTCCCCGCGGCGTTCAGCCCGAACACCGCCGCGGACGATTCGCGGGCCCGGACACCGCAGGGTGCTCGCGACTTTTCTATGCCTGCTACAGGCAAGCTCGATCAGCCCGCAGCGCACCGTGAGCCTCGGTCGTCGCCTTTCCTCAGAACGGAAATCAACAGCCTGGGCAGACCCCTCAGGTATCCAGCCATACCCGTGCCCAGAAATACGATCGATATCCCCGGCTGTCCGTTGACTGCGATGAATGCTGCGGCTATCAGCGCCATGACCGAATATTTTCCCGAATTTGAAGTACCGGACGACCGATCTCTCACAGTCGGTCCGATGGTCGGCCTGGCGTTCCATCAAGGCTACGATAGAGAAGCTGAAGGGTCATCGACCGGCTCGGAACGCGCCGAAACGTCCCCTTGAAGATGCCGGCGATTGTGCTACGTTGTACTAATCATGTAACACACCGGGCAGAGTCATGAGCCAAGCCACTTTCACCTTTCGCGTCGACTACGAACTGAAAAGAAGCTTTGCTTCGGTAGCGAGGTCCCTGGACCGCTCGGGCGCACAGTTGCTGCGCGACTACATGAGAGACATCGTGCGCCGGCAGGGCGAAGCCGAGGAACATGATGCCTGGTTCCGGGAGCAGGTGCAGGTCGGACTGGATTCAGCCAACGCCGGCAACCTGATGTCCAACGAGGACGTTGAAGCGAGACTTTCCGTCCGCAGAGCCGAAACGCGCCGCAGGCTCGACGAACTGCCGTGAAGCTCCATTGGACTGCCGAAGCCATCGCCGATCGCATTGATATCTACGACTACATTGAGCCAGACAATCCGGCAGCCGCGCTGGTCCTGGACGAACTGTTTTCGAAGGCTGCCGAACGTCTTCATAATCATCCGATGATCGGGCGGGCGGGGCGAGTAGACCGGACGCGCGAGTTGGTTGTGCACGAGAATTACATCCTGGTGTACGACATCGCGGGGGACGGCGTGCGCATTCTGCGTGTGCTTCACGCGGCCAGGCAGTGGCCGCCACCCCGGTAACGGCGTAACATCAATCGCGTCGGAATACAATTTGTCCTACAGGCACTCAGGCCCGTAAACACTCGCTCACGACGAAAAGGGCATGGACTGTGCAGGGGTCAACGGCTGGGTAGGCGTCATGTCCGTCGGGCAGGACATCCCGACCGGCGACTGGGACAACTGGCTGGCGAGGCTGCGGGAACGTCTGGCTTGGCTGCTGGCGGAGTTTAACTCTGTATGACGCCCCGGTCCACTGCGTATATCATTCCGATCAGGAATTCCCGCCAACGCGGTCGGAACGCCGGTTGAGGCGGGGTCGGGGCCGACCGGGGGGCCGGGGCCGTCGGCGGGGGGAACGATGCCCCCGGCCCGGCGCCGCATGGGCTGTTCGGCCACCTGTTTCCCTGAAGAACCGGCTCCGGGCGCACCCGGCCGCGGCGGCCGGGTCACGAGGTGTCATACACTTCGATCATGCCGCGGAAACCGAACGCGATGGCCTTGTGGAGCGTTTCCCGGTCGGGCACGGGGAGGTCCGGGCACATGCTCCGCGGCTTGCGCCGGAAGCACGCGGCGCGCCCGGCCCTGGCCTTGGCCGCCCGGAACAGGGCGCGGCAGCGCTGTTGCGCCCGGTCGATGAGGAAGGCCGGCATCATCAAAAAGGCGAACACCGTCGCCGGATGCTTCCCGCCGTGGCCGTGGTTGTGCCCGAAGCCGTGGCCGCGGTTCTCCGGGGTGTTGAAGGTCTCGTTCCCGATGCGCCACCGGGCCCGCCCGGCGCGCGCCGGGGCGAAGGCGTTGGAATCGTCCACGCGCAGGTCCGTGACCCGGGAGAAATGCGGCACGCGCCCGTCCGGACGGGTTTCCCAATACTCCGGGAAGTTCACCTCCAGCTCGAAATGGGCGTCGTTCAACGGCGCCCCGTTCAAATACCGGAACCGGCGGACCGTGCCGTCGGAGCCGGCCGTCCCGAAGGTCCGCGCGCCGGGTGTCGCATCGACCCGCTGGAACAGGCGCGCGTGGTCCCCGGGCTTGACGCCGGGCACGAAGCGCATGTCCAGTTCCTCCGGCAACCCGATGTGCGGGCCGTTGGACGCCAAGGGGTCCTCCGCCACGACCGGCTTCAGGTGCGGATGCTCCCGGCGCGTGTCGCGCGGCAACCGCTTCGAGGCGTTGCGCCCGCGGTCGTTCTTCTTCTTCCCGTCGGCCTTGACGATCGGCTCGGGCGCCGGCGGGAACACCTCCCGGCGCTCAGCCACCTGCGCAGAACGCTGGGAGGATACCGGGGTGCGTCGGAGGCACGTTCGTCTTATCAGCTAGAATCGGCGGCCGAGAGGGTACCGAAATGGGCGCATCTCACCAAGAAATGGAATAGGATGCGAATTTGTAGGATACTGTAATCTGCTAAACGGCTTGATGTTCCGACAACCTTTTTTTGGTATGAGCAGAAAGCAGGACAGAAGCATGGGAACCGTTATCCATCTTCGATCATTCCGGGGCTCTCCTCGCAATCCGAGTTGACCTGTCTCGAACTGAAAGATCAACATGGCTGTTTCTAAAATTGCGGACAGACTACTGAAGTCGGTGATTGATACGTATTTTCAACTGCTCGATGAGCCGCTTCCCTTATACATGCGTTTTCTCTACGCAACATTGGGGGCGTTGTCGTTGTTTCTGTCTGCAGAATTGATTCTAGATGTGCAGTACCAACATCCAGTATTTTTGATTGTTCCTTTAGCACGTGTTTTCGCTCCTCTAGTAGTTTCCTTCTTGTTTGGGCTGTTAATATCTTTAGCAAGAACGAGGCACGGCCCGGTGAGGTTGTATCTCTTCGGTGTATTGCTGCCTGCTTTTGTAGTTGCGGTAGTTCGAGCAACATGGAGTGTGGAAATCGTGAATGAAGTTGGGGGCACCGGCTGACGATGCAGACAATAACATCAACGTGCGATGCTACAGAACGTCGGCAGAAACCAATTGACTGTCTGCGCAATATTCTACTCGCACTTCTGTTGATATTCTGGATTACGGCAAATCAACCCTCTTGGCCCCAAAGTGACGAAGGCTTGGTTAGTCAAACAAGCGACGATGCGTACCCAGTACAGCTTAACGAAGTTACGTTCTTGAATATAGTCAAGTGGACAGCTCAAGCATATGTTGCTCCAGAACGTCTAGAGGAAGTTATTCCTCTATTCGTATATCAGACAAGCGATATATCAGAGGGTCATAGCAGTGACGAAGAGGCGTCAGATATGTATCTTGGTGTGGCAATTCAGACGTCCGGCGACGGTGAAGACCTGCAGATCGTCTGGAGGGCAAGGCCTATTGAGTACAAAGAATTGACGGAACAGTTTTTGTCGAATCGTACGACTACGGAGCATATTGTTGCGAGTATACAATTGGAAGACATTGAGCCAGCGGAGACATTGTGGGTTTCAGAAAGTGATTGGAACAGTTATCTGAACCGATCTCAATTCTGATTCTCGAAAGCCATGGGATAAGGTGACTATCGTACGGTGTATGTCCGCAGTCGTTTCCACCACGGTGTTGTGCGAGCGACCCGTTAGAAAAGATTGGCGTATGCTACCTACGGCGAAGCGAGCGTGTTTTTGGGTGTGCCCGAAATCGTGTCTGCAGCCGATGTAAATTAGTGGTCGGGACTGGCTGCATTCGACAACTGACTATGACATAGCGTAGCGTTGCTACTGAGGGTCGTCATTCTGCTTTCTGGTTGTTCCGGAATCGGCACCAGTTCAAACGTCGCGCGGCGCCGATTCTCTTAGTTCCACCAGACACCGCGAGAAATCCCCGCCACTGATCACGTACACGGCAAGAACTCCCAAACGGAGCACCACCATTCGGCATAGTCGTGGAAAAGGCCCGCAATCACCACAAAAGGATTGTCAAGCAAAAACCAGAGGAATCCATAGGTAAGGCGTATTGTTGCAAGTACCACGGGCAGGTCGAGGACTGGAAAGATTACGAGAGCTACGACCCCTGACGCTATTCGTTGCCACAGTCGTCTGCCCCACTGACCATTCTTTACTGGCCCTCGTATGGCGAGTACAAACTGTGTCACTGGCACGATCACTAGGATGCAGACCGGTATTGTCACCAAGATAGTAAGCAATACCAGAACTGTGTTGCTTCCGATGTAATCGTCCTTGGACTCATCTTTCTTCCAGGCTTGCAGACAATGACGCGGGCCGTCAAGCGGATAGAATGTCACATCGATAATTCGTTCCAAGGTTTTCCACCACCAAATTGCCGTAGTCTTAGATTTTTGATTGGCGAAGCGTCCTGTGCGGGCACTGATTGTGTTTTCGTGATTGCCCCCGGTGATGGCATTACCAACTTTGTCTATCGCGATCAAGACATGTACAAGCCAAGGCCAGTGTATTTTCTTCTTCATTTTCCTTGGATACCTAAATTTAGTTGGTTGATGGTCTTGCGTTGAGTTATCACGATCAGCCAAATGTCTCTCTCAAGCCCAATTATGTCAAGTTCGCACACTCGCCTTCGCCGGCTTCGACCGTCTGTCTGAGTGCGTCGATCCGATCCGCCACCCGCTGCGCCGGTTCCCTCAATTGCTCCGCCGTCCAGTCCGCCGCATAGCCTTCGGTGACATCGGTCCCGCGCGAGTGATTCACCAGCCGCTTGGTCAGCGAGCGCGGCAGCAGCAGTTCCCTCTCCGCCACCGTGATGAAACTGTTCCGCAACCCGTGGAACCAGAACTTCGTCCCGCCCGCCTTGCCGATCGGCGCATAGAACTTGTACACGTCCTCGATGTGACCGGAAGAACTCTTTTGCGAAGGGAACACCCACCCGGTGAGGGTGCCGCCTGATTCCACGCTCCCGGCTTCCTCGTATCTTCGTTCGAATATCTCCCCCAACTGCCGCGTGACGGGCAACTCCAGCACTTCCCCGGTCTTGGTCTCGTCCACCCGCAGAATCCGCCTATCCAGATCGATCCGCTCCCATCTCAGCGACTTGATCTCCCCCAGGCGCATCCCCGTGTAGAGCCCGACCCGGAATATGTCCCGGAAGTCCTCGGACATCCTCACCGACTCGATCCCGTGACACCACCGGGGCAGCACTTTCGACGGCGATGATATCCTTCGCCGTCTGTGGGGGTGATACTTCCCGCCGGCTGCAAGCCACAGGTCCACCGGGTTTCTCAATCCGTCGTGGTCCACGCAGGGGCGGCGGTAGACTGATCTCAACATCTTCATCGTCTGGTTCGCCCCCGCCCAGCCCCGTTGTTCGGTAATACGGATAAACCGTTTCTCCACGTCCCGCCTGGAAATCGCGTTCAACGGACGATTGACCCAGTCCGAGAGATTCAGCCTCAGGTTCCTTCTATACACCTTGTCCGTGTACTTGGAGCGGTTGGGATTGACCGAGATGAACTCCTCGAACGCTTCGGCCAGCGTGGGCAGCCCTCTCGCCTCGGCACGCTCCCTGGCAGGATCTTCTCCGGCGGCCACGCGACCCAGCAGGGCCTGCGCTCTTCTCCTCGCCTCCCCGGCGGTCATGCGACCGAAGCGCCCGATGACCAATCTCCTGTTGGGCGAGTGCCGTCCACCTCCGTTCGCCCGGTAGTTGATCAGGAAGGACTTCGTGCCCGAGGGCTGAACCCGCACGCCGAACCCCGTCAATTTGTCGTCCCAGGCGATCCAGGGTCCTGCGGACGGCGAAAGGGACTCGACCGAGCGTTTCGTCGATGTGAGCCGGACCCGGGCGGTTTTCTTGCGCGTTTTCATGTTGAAAAGGAGTAACTACTCGCCCCCCGGAGCCTGATTGGCCGGTTCGTTCCACGTTGGGATGCCAGCCATTGTAGCGGCGTTTCCGTTGAGCGCGATTTGGATTGCGGAGAGGGGATTGCAGCCTTGGTATGCCATGGACTGCAGGTAGCTGGAGATGCGGCAGTGGGCGGCGGCGTATTTCGGGGTGCGGAAGCACCCGGAGACTTTCTGTTCGGCCTTGGCCATTCGGATGTCCCGCTCCGCGCGGTTGTTGGTGAACGGGACGTCGGGGTCGCGGGCGAAGCGGAGCACTTCGGTTTCGTATTCGGGGAGGGCTTCGTGCAGGTTTTCGGCGTCGGATTTGGCGATGCGTCCCCGCTGTCCGCCGATGCGTTCGGGGGGCGCGGGGAGTTCCCGTTTGGCTTGGGCGGGGACGGTGCGGCAGCGCTTGCGCACGGCCTTGTAGGCGGGCTCGTCGAGCGCCTTGCTTTCGAGTTTGGCGACTTTGCGGTGGGTGGCGAGCAGGAGTTTTTGCAGGCGCTTGGCCCAGGCGTGGCCGTGGGCGTCCTCGACGAAGGCGAGGCCGCGCAATGGATGACTGCCGCACAGGGCGTGTTGGCAGTTCTCGTAGAGGAAGTGGCTGGCCCAGCGGTCGTGGACGAGGACGCCGCCGTGGCGGGGGATGACGCCGACCTCGTCGATGGCGGCGCGGCCGCGCTTGCGGTGCGCGAACTTGAGCGCCGGGCCGCCGGCGCCGAGGGTGTGCAGCCAGTGGTTCTTGCCCCCGATGCGCAGCCCCGTCCCGTCCGCGTGAAGCACGGGGCTTTCGAGCAGGCGTTGGATGGCGGCGGCCTCCCAGTCGGCCAGCGCCCGGCGCAGGCGCAGCAGCCAGGCCGGCAGGGTCGCCTCGGCGACGGCGCGTCCGGCCGGCGCCTTGAGGGTCTGCGCGGTGCGCTCCGGCGAGACCATCCGGGCGGTCATCGGGTGTGCGGCGAAGGCCACGATGCCGTGACCGTATTGCGGCGGCCCCGGCATGTCGTCCGGGAACCGGCCGCGGTTCCCGGCCCGGCAGCGCGGACAGGTCTTGATCTCCGCCTCGACGACCGACTCGCGCGTCTCGAAGACGAGGTCGACCCGCACGCGCCGCTCGTGGCCCGTCGGGGCGACGCCCGCGAGGTCGCCCCCGCAGGCGCGGCATTCGGCGGCCGGGGCGGTGCGGGTCTCGACCACCCGGCGGTTCGGGCCGTCCCGGCCCGCGCGCAGTTTCGGCCCCTTGCCCTTGGCGCCGGGGCGCCCGCGGGCGCTCCCGTCCGCCCCGGCCTGCGAACCCGGCAGGCCGGAGTTGCGCGAGTTCCTCGGCGTGTTCTTCTCCATGAACACCGCCACCGGCAGATCGAACAGCATCAAGAGGGCATCGAACAGGGCGCGGCTCCCGGGACCCGTCTTGCCCGCCGCGCACAGCGCCTCGAAGCGCCCCTCCGGCGCGTCGAACTCCGGGCGCGGCGACGCCTTGTCCGCCGTGGCCACGGCCTACCCGGCCTCCACCGCCATGATCGCGGCCAGCACCGCCAGACGCTCCGCCGGCGGCATGGCCCGGTAACGCCGGCCCCAGCCCTCCGCCTTGCGCTTGACCGACTGCCGATGCGTGAAGTTGCGGCCCGCCAAGCTCGCCCAGTGCACCCGGTCCGGCTCGAAGTTGAACCAGATTTTCTCCGTCACCGCCCCCGCCCGGTTCATCACCTGCAACGACACGCTGCGCCAGCCCGGGAGGCGATCGTCGTAGAACCGCGACGGGTACCCCGACACCATCGCCGCGCACGGCAGCCCCTTGAGCAGGTCCAGCAGCGCCTCGTGGTCCCCGTCGCCGTAGTCGTGGCGGTAACGCCGCGCGGACTTGCGCGTGCGGCGCAGGTAGGGGGGATCGCTATAGACCAGTTCCGTGCCGTCGAACGGATACTCCGCCAGAAACCGGTGGCAGCAGCCGTGCACCAACTCCACCGGATAGTCGCAGCGGAATCCGTCCAGCGCCCGTTCGTCCAGATCGATGCCGATGTTGCGCAACGCGCCCGGCTTGCGCTTCATGATCGCCCCACCGCCCAGATGGGTCTCGATGTACACGCTGTGCGGCGGCATCGGCGCGATCAGCGGCTGACACAGCCCCGCGGTCGCCTTGGAACCAAAATACGCGTTGCCCATGCCGGTTCGCACCCTCGCGGAATGGGACTGCCATAGGCGTCCACGCATATGATGTCAAGAAGAGCAGCGCGATGGCCCAACATGCACCGAGGTTCCGCCCTACGAGAGCGGGCGCACCGTCAGAGCGACGGGACTGGGGGCGAGTAGTTACGAAAAGGATACTGGAAGAAAAATATTGTCAGCGAAATAGTCAACACTTGAAATCGTACTGGAGCGTACTCGACGGTAGCTCGGCGCGGTTGGGAGCTGCACGCGTCCTACATTATCCGGCCAACTATCAAGGATGAATGCGGGTTACACCGTACAAAAGCGCAGTCTGGCGTAGCTGGGCGTAGTAACGGATCCAATGTGCAGAGATAGGGGCTTATCCCGATAGGTTGACAAAGGGAGTTCCCCATAACATGAGAGCATGGCATTCCGCTAAAACCGACTGTTTGCGACGGATACTTCGGGGAACGCATAACCGGACGTCATGTTGTCAACCTATCGGGATAAGCCCCCAGAGATAACCCGCCAGCACACAACGCGAGGCAGCCTATCCCGTGTCAGGCCCACAGCGCAACCTGTCCCTGCGAGCCCGGTTCGGAGCCTCGACCGTATCGGCCCGCGCATTCACCGGTCCAGTCCTGCGATCATTATCGCCCCGCCGGTCACCAGTGCCATACCCACGGCGATTATCGCCAGGCCCATCAGCTTGTCCTTCCACCCTCCGACCGAGAGCAGCCCGAGACCCAGGAAGCACAGCCCGGCCCCGAGAATGAAATTCAATGCGGCAAATCCGGCCATCGCCGAGCGTTCCGATTCCAGTGAATGCCGGGTACATTCCCTACACCATCCGTACAAGCCGAATGGCGGTTGCAGCCCCCTTGCAGGGTGCAACCCGCTTGCAGTGCGCAACACATGGTAGCGTCGATCGGCAAGGTCGGCTCCCCGGCCCAGGGCGTGAGCTATTTCGAGAAGGACGGATACTACGCGAAGGATGACGCCGTGCACCGGGAGGCCAGCGCCTGGCGGGGCCGGGGCGCCGAATCGATGGGGCTCTCCGGCCCGGTGGAGCCCGAAGCGTTCGAGAAGGTGCTTCAGGGCCATGTGCCGGACGGGCGGCGGCTGGGCCGGCGGGAACGCGACGGCACGATCCGCCACCGCCCCGGCGTGGACGTGACGCTGTCCGCGCCCAAATCCGTCTCTCTCGCCGCCCTGGTGGGCGGGGATCGCAGAATCGTCAAGGCCCACGACAGGGCGGTCAGGCGCACGCTGGACTGGATCGAGAAACGCGCCGTTCAGACGCGGCTGCGCGACGCCGGGACCCGTGTGCTGAGGCGCATGGGCAACCAGAAGATGGTGGCCGCCACGTTCAGGCACGACACGTCCCGGAACCTGGACCCGCAGCTTCACACTCATGCCGTGATCGCCAACATGGTGCAGGGGGAGGATGCCAAATGGAGGACGATGGCCGACGGGGGCATTTTCCGGGGCAAGATGGCCATCGGTGCAATCTACCGGTCCGAACTGGCCCTGGGGCTTGAAGGCCTTGGCTACAGCGTCGAAAAAACTCATGCTGACGGCAGATTCGAGATCGCCGGGGTGTCCCGGGAGGCGATCGAGGCGTTCTCGACGCGCCGCGCCGAGATCGAGGCGGCGATGAAGGCGCGCGGCGCGGGTGCGCCTGCCGAGAACACCCGCATGGCGCAGCGCGTGGCGCTGTACACCCGCGCGCAGAAACGTGACGTGGACAAGGCGGCCCTTTGCAAGCAGTGGTCGCGGCAGGCCGGCGAACTGGAGTTTTCGGCGAAAGCGCTGGTTTCAAGAGCGCGCCGGGCCGTGGCGAAGACGGGGGACGCACACACGCAGCAGGACCTGTTCGCCAACCCGGACTACAGCGCCACCCGGGCGGCTGAATGGGCCGTCAGGCACCTGAGCGAACGCCAGTCGGTTTTTTCGCATACGGCCTTGCTCACGGCGGTGCTGGGCAAAGCGCCCGGCGCGGTCACGGCCGAAGCGGCGGAAAAGGCGATCTCGGGACTGGCCGGCAGCGGCGGTTTGCACGCCGCCCGGAACCTGGGACACGCGAAGCAGTGGACGACGGACGCGGCCCTGGCGAGGGAGTCCGAAACGATTGCCCTGATGCGCGCGGGCCGGAACCGCGGCCCGAGGATGATGCGCCGCTGGGTGGCCACCACGCGACTGCACCGGGGGCGGCTGAACGAGGGGCAGAAGGAAGCGGTGAGAATCGCACTTTCATCCACGGACCGGGTGATCGGCATTCAGGGCTACGCGGGCACCGGCAAGACCACGATGCTGAAGCGGTTCCGGGATCTGTCGGAGCGCAATGGGTACAAGATCAAGGGTCTGGCCCCGTCTGCATCTGCTGCCAAAACGCTGAGAGAGGAAGCCGGCATCCCGACCGAGACGCTGCAGCGATTCCTGGCCCGAAACACTGGGTTGATCGAGGGCCGGGCCACGCGGAAGGGTCTGAACGGCGTGCGAGCCAAAATGCGCCAGACCGTGCTGGTGGTGGACGAGGCCTCTTTGGCCTCCACCGAACAGATGAGGGGTTTGCTGAAGGCCGCCACCGCCATGCGGTTGCCCCGTGTCGTGCTGGTCGGGGACGAAAAGCAACTGGACGGGGTGGACGCCGGCAAGCCCTTCGGGCAGTTGATGAAGGCAGGCATGCAGACCGCCGTGCTCGACGAAATACTCCGGCAGAAGGATGCGACGCTCAAGTCCGCCGTTCAGTCCACGCTTGAGGGCGAGATCAAGGCCGCGTTCAAGAAACTCGGGGACAATGTCACTGAGATCGAGCGTGACAAACTCGCGGACGAAGCCGCGCAGCGCTGGGCGGCGCTCTCCCAGGGGAATCGAGAGAATTGCGGTGTCATTGCACCCACCCGCGCGCTGCGCGACTCGATCAATCGTATCATCCGGAACGAACTCCAGGCGGAGGGCGGGATTCACGGTCCGGAGAGAAGGGGCACGAAACTGATTTCCCGCGGCCTCACCTGCGCGGAGGCGGGGCTGCATACCAGCTACGCCGAAGGCGACACGGTGATCTTCAACCGCAGGTACAAGCGGCTCGGTGTCGAGAAGGGCGACGAGCGAAAGGTGTCAGGAATCGACCGGGAGCGTCATGCGGTGATTATGGAGGATTCGAAAGGCCGCACGGTGCGGTGGCGGCCCTGGGAGATCGCCGGCAAGAAGGGCGGCGTGGAGGCGTACCGCTCAGGCACACTCGAGCTTCGGGCGGGGGACCGGGTGCGGTTCACCCGGAACGACCGGGACGCGGGCCTGGTCAACGGGCAGATGGCCCGTGTCGCGGGGGTGGAGGAAGATCAAGTCCGGTTCGAACTCGAGGACGGCGGCACCATCGCGCTGGGCGAGAGCCACCCCGGCCTCCGGTTCCTGGATCATGCGTGGGCCACGACCATTCATTCCTTTCAGGGCCGCACCGTGGACACGATCGTTGCGGCGATGGAGTCGGGGAACCGCTCGCTGGTCAACCGGAAGGCGCTGTACGTGGCCATCAGCCGGGCGAGATACCGGGCGGAGCTGATCACCGACGACGGCAGACAACTCGCCGATCATCTGGAGCGCGCCAGCGGCGAGCGGATTTCGGCGCTGGACGCGGCGGCGGACACCGCTGCCGTGAAGGCCATTCTTCGGGACGCGGGCGATGGCGCGGATCTGGCGAAGGTGGCTCAGGCCGCCGGGCGGTACGCCCGAGAGGAGATCGGACCCTCGCCGGACCGCGGCGCGGAGCTTGAGACCGTCAAGCAGGCCGAGCGCGGTACGGTCCGCGAGGCCGGTCCAGACAAGACCAGCCCCGACCCCGGCTCAAAGGCGCCCGCACCAGTTCCCGATCAAGACCGGGCGAACGAGGCGGTCGAGATGAACATGGACTTCGAAATGGACATGTGAACATCCGGGGCCGGAAATGGGAATCCGAAGGTCAACGCCAAGAAACCACGCCATTCCCCAGCATTGCCAATATCGGCCGAAAATCGCGCCTTTCGCAGCCGTGCGGCCTCGAAATACCGCCCGACAGCGGGCTTGAGCATCGTTCGGCATCGGTTGCATTTCTCTTTATCTAGTTGCAGGTGTCGGTGTTCACGATGCGCGGCTTTGGAATGCCCGTCCCGGAGAAGCTTCGCCACGCCGCGGAATCCGGACGCGCTCGGTGTGTTCATGGGTTGCATTGTTCTCTAGTTGCAGGAGCCCTGGGTCACTCGACCGTTTCAATATTGCCAATCATTTCACCGTTCACATAACGCATTCTTCTAAAGAAGGTGCCGTCTCTACGCCGCTCAATCCGCGTACCGTGCTGCAGGCCGTTCACGAAGGGCTGTTCAATCTCCACTACACCGTTGCTATAGTAGTTCACCCACATGCCATGTAATACGCCGTTCACGTAGTCATACTCGCCCCAACTTCCATCTGACCTTCTAGTGACATGGAAGCCGTGGGGCTTTCCGGCCACCCACTCACCTTCACTAGAAGCCATCTCACAAATACTTTTTGGCCAAGATCATGAACGTGGCGAGCTTGAGAAAGGCCACGAAATTTTCGAAGTGACGTTCGTACCGGGTGACTATCCGACGGTAGTTTTGCAGCCATGCGAACAGCCGTTCGACCTTCCAGCGGCGCTTGTAGCGCCGCAGCACCCGCCCATCCTGGGTCTTGGGCTTGGTGCGGTTGGCCCGGTGGGGCGCGATGAGCCGCACCCCCAGCTTCGCGCATTCCCCGTCCAACGGGTCGCTGTCGTAGGCCTTGTCGCCGATCAGGCGCTCCGGCGCCGCCTCCGTCGAGCGCGCGTCGATCGACCCGATCACGAACTTCGTCTCGTGCGGCGAGGCGCTGCCCGCGCACACCGACACCGGCAGCCCGGAACGCTCGGCCACCATCATGATTTTACAACCCTTTCCGCGCTTGGTCTTGCCGACCCCGGCGCCCCCTTTTTGGCCGCGCTGAAGCTGCCGTCGATGAAGCATTCGCTCATGTCGACCCCGCCGCGCCGCTCCAAGTCCCGGGTCAAAACATCCACCAACCGGTCCATGACGCCCGCCTTGCGCCATTGCTGGAAGCGGCGGTGGCAGGTCTGGTACGGCGGATAGCGGTCGGGCATCTCCGACCAGGGTGCGCCCGTGCGCAAGATCCACAAAATGCCGTTCAAAACGTCCCGGGAATCCCGCCAAGGGCGGCCCCGACCGTCCGGCCGACGGGGCAAGGGAGGCAGCAAGGGCTCGATGAACGCCCACTGGGCGTCGCCGGGGTCGCGCAACATGGGAAACTCCGATCATCTTCATAATCGGGATTGGAATGCTATCATAACTTCCTGAATTATGAGATAGCTTCTAGTAGCATTGTCGGTGGAGCCACCCTCCGACCAAGAAGCGGTGAGCGTGCCGTGACCTTCCACAAAGCCGCGTGAACATTGCCCTGTCCAGGTGACGGCCATGTCAGCTCGAAAGTCGATATACCTATCCCAAACGTAGCAACCGGGGTGGCTTAGCAGTTCTCTCCAGCATTCAGCCCCATGGGCGACCGCCGCGCACGTTTCCGCAAAATCGACGACGGCGGCCTGTTGCGCGGTCTCCAGCGCGGCGGGTTGCCGAGCGTGCCCGGCAGTGGCGCTGGAAAGCACCGGCGCTTCGGCAGCCAGCGCCACCGCTTCGCCTTCCATGAACGTGTAATTCACCGACCAATCGGCAAACTGCGGCCGCACGCCGTTGAACGCCAGCAGCAGGATCGTCTCGGTATGCGTCTGGTTCGGCAGCGTCGGCGTGGCCGCCCCAGTGTGCTGGATGCGCCCGCTGGGGTCCACCCACTGCACTTGTTCATACACGTACTCGCCTTCGAGCTGGAAATTTTCTGTCCAGTTCGTGCACGGCGGCCACGGCGAGGCGATATCGTAGTAGGCGATCAGGTGATCCAGCGCGCGGCCCGATCCGTTGAACACGGAAAACTCCAGCTCCCATAGATGCAGCGGCTGGCCCTGATTGGCCCGCATTTCTTCGTAGCTTCCTTGTGCGTTTTCCGCGATGACGTTGCAGGTCGCCGCGTTGCTTTGCAGCAGGCGGACGGTGCCGCGAAGGCTGATGCCGTCGTCGGTCGTCAGAAGTTGCTGAGCGTGCGCGCCGGCAGCGCTTGAGAGTACCAGGGCCACAACGGAGCGAATAGAATTCTTCATGGGGGTTATCCGTCCATCGACCAAGTATGCGTGCCTGCGCGGAGCGTGGCCTTGAGCCCAGTTTACCACCAAAACGGGGGATCCGACTTCTACGCTACGCATAGGGCGGCTGGTCGTTCAACTAGCGGCGACGAGGCATTTCTAGAAGGCGATGGCCCTTCTAACCGTGTTGATCGGCAATTGCCAATGCGCATTTGCTGGTTTCAGGAGACGAGCGTGAAGGCTACTACCAATTCGAGGAAAACAGAAGCATTAATCCGGTTTGGTCGGTTCGTACGGTTAAATCCTTAGCGACTTTGATCGTGGTTGGTGCACCGTCCTCAATGCCTTCGCGCAGCACCATGGCATCCATGTCTACCAGCAATCCCAAGCCCATGTTCCAGCTGCGTTCAGAGCGTGGCTGTTTCCAGCCAACCATCCAACCAAAACCAAATTTCGAAAGCGACTTGCTGTCGTCATCCGCGAAAGCTGCTGCAATGAATGGGCCGTGCCCAAAATCTGCCAACCCGCCCCCTCTTCCAGTAAAGAAATTGTGAGCCTCGAAAACTACCGATGGCGACACTTTCTGTTTTTTTCGTACAAGCACGGTGCCATCGACAATCTCAACATCCTGAATCTGTGGGCTATCAAACTGGATAGCAGCTAGGCCAATGCCGAACCTGTAGCCAGCAAACTCTACATAGTCACTGGTGTCGTCTGCAGATTCATGGCTGAGAACTTCTGTAGCAGCCTGTGCTTGAGTACACGCTTGGTCGGAGCTTCCATTTCCGCAGGCGGTTCTCTCCATCTCTTTCGCATCCCAGTATGCTCTGTATTGTTTTGGAAGCCGCGAACCTGGCATTCCCAAACACTGAGCAAGAGGCATCGGCGTAAAGTTTCCCGCCTTGATACGGTCGTAATAGATAGTGCCCTCAGGGTGGCAAATTCCGGACCGTGAAACCCTTCTCGTAAGTGTAGTTCCATCGAAAACTGGCATCTGCGGGTACGCGGAATTTGACAACAGCGCGGACACGGAAAACAACGCAACAAGCAAGTTTCTCATCGTTGAGTATCGCGCAGTGCTTTTCTAACTATACGCGGGACAACCTGTCTGCGGCGTTGCCGATGCAGCGCTTCGTGTGCGAACTCGCGTTGTTGGATGCCGTTTACTCGCGCGTGACTGATGGGCAAATCCTGCCTTCGGATTTCAAAAGTCCCCGGCTTCATGGCGGTTCTCCTTTTGCGGAGACCTTGACGCCGGACTTTCTGAGACAAATTTATTTGTCCCGCCAAAAAACGGGGCATCCGAGGCCACCGCGGTCAACGGCAATCAAATAGAGAGTCGCGTTCGTACCTCGACTTTCCGCGTTTCAAGAGCCTTGATTTTACGCGGTTTCCTCGCTCCCTACCAGCTTGGTTAAACATCCGCGACACTGGCACGGCGTTCGCCATCGCCGGTTCGTCTTCGAGTTTCCGACAGTGCTTTCGCAGCCGGGCCAAGTTGGTCTACTTGAAGCGGTTGGGGTGTCCGGGATCCCAGTCTCCGGACATCAGATCCGCGGTCCAATTCAAGATGTCGGAGGAATCGAAGTTGGGGTCCTCGACAAGAGTTCTGTGTTCCAGCCCGAAGCAATGCTCGGGCTCGTGCGCAATGATGGGCACGTGAAGACGGACCCACAGCGTGATGGCCGAGGTGGGCCAGTGCATGACATCCGGATCGAAGGAGTTCTAGGTACTCACGGTAGCTTGGCCCATTAGGCAATGCTCGAACGGGAAGCCAGCCTTGATCAGCACCAGTATGAGGCTATCCCCTCGTTTCCTCGATCAGCCCGCTCTCCCGTCCAAGCGCCACATGCAGGTTGTCCATCTGCTCGTGAGTCAAGACGGAACCGCCGAGTTTGTTGCAGATCGCATCCAGTCCCGGCCCCGAGAAGAGAGCGATGTAGAACAGTTTGGTGAACCCGAGGGCCAGCCGGATGTCGTAGAGGCTCGGCCACACTTCCACAATGCCCGTGGCGTCGTGGGTGGCGCTCATGGCCTCGGTGAACTCCTGTATTCAATTCTACGACCGCGCCGCTTCCATTCCCTCGCTTGCTTCGTTGGTGTTCTGGCCCTTCGCCTCGCCCTTCCAAGAATTGCCTGCCGACTCCGTCCAGCGAAAATACGTCTTCCGTGTCCTTGTCTGTCTTCGCGGGCAACATCAATTGTAGCCTCCCGTGATGTCGCCTGGCCCGTGCCTGGATTGTCATTCGCGCGGTCGCGGAATTGCAATTTCCCAAGACCCCCCGTCAACTTCGAATCGCTCATGCGCCGCGTTGGCTTTGCTTTGCAGGAAGCCCTTGCGCACCTGTCAACAGCAGTTCGTCGAGAACGCCGCTCCCGTCAACGTCCTGCGGACGTCAAGAGCCGATACACCCGCCGCACCACGGTGCCCCGACCGCCCCCGGATACCGCCGGCTACGCCCGGGTACGCCCGGCTACTACCCAGCCATACAAAACGCAGAAAAACACTCCGACAGGGTCTTGGGAAAAGCTGGTGCCATTTTGAGTCTGCGGCGCAATGCGAGCGTAATACGCTAAATTAATTGGCGGATTTTCAAAGGGTTGGCGAGGTTGTGCAGCCGTCAAAGTGCATGCGGACCGATCTCATCGGCCAGTTTCCACCGCTTCCCGGCCGAAGGATATATTCCGGCAACATTCGCTTGGAAATTGCGCTTGTAGCGTCAGGAACCTCTTGGGAAATTTACTTCAGCATGCCGCCGCTGAGGAACGATCTGCGACCCTGCACGGTCTACCAACGCCTTGGGACAAGCGGCCCATGGCCAATGTCTGAGCATCATCGGCGGGTCAAACGATCGACACTGCCGCAGTCCATAAGCTTGACTCTGCGCCACGCGAAAACCTACGAATTTGCCGGTGGAGTGCAGGCCCCGGGCGAAGATACGAATCTCTCGTGAGAAAAGTACAACATGTCCCAGGCGTAACCGCGCATTACTCGCCGCAGACATCAGCTATCGGCGCACGCCACGCCATCCGACGCCGGGCATTGACGCCAGAAACAAGGCGGACAGCGCAGCAGAGACTGCCGACGCAGAGTCTCAGGCTCTGTTCACTCCACCTCCTCACCGTTCACGTACCGCCTCCGCGTCACCGTCCCGTCGGGCCAAGTCGTAACCTCCGTGCCATGTATTTCCCCGTTCACGTGGGGCGTTTCGTACACCAACCCGTTGGGGTACGTTATGATCTGAATACCATGTTTGTCCCCGTTAACGTAGGGGATTCTATCCAGCACGGTGCCATCGGGGCTCGTCTTAACCTCCGTACCATGACGTTCCCCGTTCACATAGGGGATTTCCGTCACAGTCCCGTCGGAATACGTCCATACCTGCGTACCATGGGGTTTCCCGTCGAGAAAAGGGGTTACACCCGACACCGTGCCGTCGGCGCGCGTCGTAACTTCCGTACCATGCACTACCCCGTTGACATAGGGAGTTTCGGTCACGAAGCCCTCGTCGTCCGTCCTAACCTGGGTACCATGTCTTTTGCCGTTCACATAGGGGGTTTCCCTAAACACACTGCCGTCGGGATTGCGCTCAACCCGCATGCCATGAATGTCGCCGTTCACGAAGGGCGTTTCGGTCATGTAGCCGCCGCCGGACACTATTATCTGCATGCCGTGTGCCTCCCCGTTCACGAAGGGCGTTTCGATTACTTGGCTTATCCCTTGGCTTTTCCCTTCATATACCCAACGGCCCATGCGCATGCCGTTGGCAAAGAGACCGCTGAAGACTCCCCCGTCGGTAAACCGAGTCACCCACTGGCCGGTTTTCGTGCCGGCCGCGTAGCTTCCCTCCTCCACGGTGCCGTCGCCTTGGCGAATGACCGTGTGCCCGTGCAACCTGCCGCCCGCAAGCGAGCCCTCGATCACCACGACATCCTCGGACGTGGCCCGTGTCAGCACGCCATCGCCTTCGGCGATTTCACCAACGCAACGGCCTGTCCACGTCACAGATTGGTCGGCTTGCAAATCGTCATTCCAGACGTGACAACCTGCATGGCTTCGCAGTTCTTGCCAGCACGCTGAACCCTCCGGGCTGTCTGCGCACATTGGCTCCGGCTTGCTGGTGTCCTGAGCTGTTGCCGCCCATGCTCCAAGCAGCGCCACCATGGCAAATAGTGATTTACTCATTGCTTGGTCTCCCAGCTATGACGTCGCAAACACATAAGATTTTAGCAGAGCGCAAGCCGAAGGTAGAGTAGCGACGAGGCGACATGAACGCGTGCAAATGAGAAGCAAAAAGCTGCAATTGTCGGTGGTCCTTCATGCGCCGACGTCCCATTTGACTGCAGTGTTGATTTTCAACTGCCTCTAACAGGCTCACCGTCGACCGGTGACATCGGCTCCAGCCGAACGATCAGCCAGCCCTACCGTAGCGTAAGTCCGTTCGCCCAACTCGATTGATATACTGCGCTCAGAGCCGTCACATCGTGCAGGCGCGCGTACTTGGCAGATGGAAAGGACAATACCCATGAAGAATTCTATTGGATCGTTTGTGGCCTTGGTACTCTCGAGCACTGCGGACGCGCACGCTCAGCAACTTCTGACGACCGACGACGGCATCAGCCTGCGCGGCACCGTTCGCCTGCTGCAAAGCAACGCCGCGACCTGCAACGTGCTGGAAGCAAACGAACCGAGCTACGAGGAAAAGCGTGTCAACCAAGACCAGCCGTTGCATCTATGGGAACTGGAGTTTTCCGTTTTCAATGGATCGGGCCGCGCGCTGGATCACCTGATTGCCTACTACGACATCGCCTCGCCGTGGCCGCCGTGCACGAACTGGACGGAAAACTTCGAGCTGGAGGGCGAGTACGTGTACGAACAAGTGCAGTGGGTGGACCCCAGCGGACGCATTCAGCAAACTGGCGCGGCGACGCCGACGCTGCCGAATCAAACGCATACCGAGACAATCCTGCTGCTGGCGTTCAACGGCATACGGCCGCAGTTCACCGATTGGTCGGTGAATTACACCTTCATGGAAGACCAAGCGGCTACGGTGGCGGTGGCTGCCGAAGCGCCAGTGGCCAGCGCACCTACCCTGCCGTCCGGTCCGCTCTGCGCGGATACTGCGGACGAAGCCTGTTGGATAGAACTCGACACTTTGCCGGGTTGCTACATCTTGGTTCGGGAACCACTATTTTATGAACTCAATGCCTGGTCCGGCCAATGCTCTGGCGGTCTTGGCACCGGAACTGCAGTCTTCAGAGAAATCTACTTTTCCAATGGGAACATCCTCGAGACTCCCTATGTCAACGGCGAGATACGCGGCACGGAGATTATGCGGGAGCCCGACGGTACCGTTTCCGAATTCCCGTGGGTGGACGGCCGACTACACGGCGCGCAAATTATTCGTGACCCCGACGGCTGGGCGCTGGAAACCCACTATGTGAACGGCGAGAGAGTCTGCATGGTTTCCCGAGACTCGAACGGCCGCGTGGACTTCGACACGTGCAACTAGACAAACAAAAATGCAACCGATGAACATGCCGAGCGCCGAGGGATTGGGCGCAACATTTGGAACACTTCAAAGATGTCCGGCAAGAGTCACCGCCGCATCTGGCTATCCGCCCCCCATGCTCGCCACAATTCGGACATGGATGCTCAGCATTGAAATGCTTTAGAACAAGAGTCAGGGACGGTAACGCGCTGACAAGATTGTAGCTGATTCTGCGACCGTCGTAAGTGACATACATGATCGAATTATACTTAAAGCGAAGGCTGGGGCGCAACAAACACCCCGGCCCTCTTTGTACGCCGGTTCAACTCCGGCGCACATCCGATGCATCTAATCCGTAGCTTCCACTTGGGGCGGAGACAGAGACAGGGATTCTTCGATCTGACTCAGAGAACCTTCAATCTCGGACAGACGTTCATCCAGTCGGTTGTTCATGAAATAACTATCCCATCTTGCATCTTCACTGAGATACGCAGAATACAAGATCAATACCACAACAGCTATCGCTGAAACCAGCGTGATAGCGTTCTGGTTCCTGTTTGATCTCTTGATCGCTCGCAGGCTCAAATTCATGTATTCCTGTGTTTCGATTGGTGTCTTATCTGGATTCTCCAGCACCTGACGCAACAGCTTGTCTACGTTGCCAACCCACCGGCCAGCAGCAAAAACCATACCGACGACCACCAAGATAACACCCAGAAGCGAGTAAATATCACCCATAGTTAGAAGCCTCCTATTGATCTTATAATTGATTGTAGGCCGGGAAGCAGCAACTCCCCGGCCCTCTGCCAGTGCCCCGTAGCTGAAAAGGATAAAGCTCCTGTTTGCCGAACGAGTCGATGCAGGTTCGAGTCCTGCCGGGGGCGCTACCTTAACCTATTTCTTCCGCCTTCGCTTCCTCCTCGGCGGTTCTCCGGACTTCGGATTGCCATGGAGCCTCTCGACACTGGTGCGTGGCTTCCGCAGACCAAGAGCTGCTTTCTTGGCCATGCTGTGCATCATCGCATCTGGCATGCGCTCCGGGCTATCCGGTTTGGTATCTGCTTTGCGTTCTGTCATTCAGTCCCCGGGTCCTTCCCGCAGACTTGAATCTGAGGGTATAGACACTGCCGCTCTCAGTCAATCCGCTAGAATTCCTCAAGTATCGAGACGACCTTTTGAAAGTCCTCTTTCAGCTTCGAGCCTGCCGCCTTGACGATAGCATCGTAGTCCTTTCCGCCCCTGTCCTTATCCCATTTGACCGTAGTTATAAGATCAACCAACTTATATGTCTTTCCAGTCGGGGGCATGTCAGTCGCAAAAAACTCAAACGATACAAGCGCCTTACCGTCATGATTGCCGTCAACCGGGAATTCTGCATGACCGTCCCGGTCCGGATACTGAAATAACTCTGGCAATCCAGACACCAATAAGGCATCGGCTTCCGGTTCTTGACCTCGGATATATTCATGCTTCCGCAATGCCCGCAACAGCGACCCGTCGGCCAGAATACATACTCCAGCCACTCGACCGCTGATTCCTCGTCGGGAAACATTGCCGTTAGCTCAACTATCGATTTGCCGTGACGGAATGGAATGGGCGCCACCCACACTGACGCCTGACGTTGGCGGGGGTGAAGAGGACCTTCGCGGGCCGGCAGCATCATTGTGCCCAGTGGGGAAGCATCCGCTTCCCAGGCAAACCGGAAGGTCCGACACGGAGAGTAGCAAATTGATCGTGGGTGTGGATACGGCTACGCGTGTTTTCCATCCTTACTGTCATACATCCTACTTTAGATTGAAAGTGTGCTGCAGCACACTTTCAGGCGCAAAATTGCTGTTGACGATGCCATCTTTGCCTTGCCGGAGAACGGGAGTAGCGGAAGCGGGAGCAATCAGCCCGTCCAGCACGCAGCGCCGACGCACGCTCTCCACCGTTTGGGGGGGGTCACGCTAGGCTGGGAGGTTGAATTCAAGCGACACAGGTACGAAAATCATCAGTGATGGACGAAGCGCTGATCGAACTGCTCAAGGAGATGGCGGCGTCCGAGCTGGACGGTCAGATCGAAATACCGCGTCGTCACGACCTCGAGCTGGAAAGAAAGCGCCATCGCGCACGCTTGCTCGTGGACCAAGGCCATGCGGAATGGGTGTCGAGGTCGAGGGTGCGGATCACCGCCAGCGGCTACGAGTTCATCACCGAGCTCGAATCGCGGGAAGCCGCCGGCAAGGAAGAGGAGCGGTCCGAAACAAAGCAGACGAGACGGTTTGAATACCCCGCCTGGGTCAACGCCGTGGCTGCCGTCGTCGTCGCCGTACTTACGGCACTCGCCTACTTCGGGCCCATACCCGAACCGCCCGAGTGGGTTTGTTCCAGCGGCAGGGTCGAGATCGACAACATAGATGGCGCAGAGCGTGAAATCAGGCACCCCATGGTCTATTGGCAGGACCTGTCGGACGACGCGCAACTCCAAGGGTACCAAGTCCTCCGAGCGGCACCTCACAGTGTATTTGACCCGACCGACACCGACACATTCGTGCCCATCAGCGGTCTGATCCCCCCGGACACGCCCATGTTCACTGACTCGTCGTGTCCGGGCAGGTGCGGATACCGCATCGTGTCCGTGGACGTTTCCCGCAGGCAGAGCCCCTTATCGCAGTTCGTGCACTGCGATGTCGGCCCGGACCCCGACGATGTCGATTGCAACCGCTCCTGCAACGACCTGCCCAAAGCAATGGAGCAGATCGAACGCTACTACAACAGCGCCAACTAGCGGAGCCGACCGGGGCGCGTGCTTGGTCGTCTCGTCCATGCAAACCACCGGTTGGGCCGGGTCATGCGGGCGCATGTACACGTCCAGCACCTGCTCCATCGCGCACACGAAGGCCGCGTCCTGCATCGGCGGAATGCACCACATGGTGCGTTGCTAGGGATTGACGGTTTTTTAAAGTCCGGCGCACGGTCTCGTGCGTGCCCGACCTCTCGCATGAGCCTCGCCACGCGCTTGCGTCCGATCCGGATTCCGAGGTCTTCGGCTAGCTCCGCATGGATGCTCGGCGTGCCGTACGCGCCGCCTGAACGCCGATGGATCGCGTGGATCTTCGCCGTCGATGCGATGTCCTGAAGCGCTCGCCTCGACGGCGGACGCTTCAACCACGCATAAAATCCGCTGGCGGAGATCCCCAGCAGTCGGCTCATCACCCGAACCGGATAGGTGGCCTGGTGCTCTTTCATGAACTGGAAGATCGCTTCGAGTTCACCGCGGTCTCCTGTGCGAACCAAGCCGCGGTTTTTGCCAGGATCTCCCCGCTCCAGCCTCAGCTGCCGGTTGGTCATGCGCAAGCGGCGAAACTCTTGACGCTGAGCACTCGTCAGCCCATCCTGGCGCTTGCCCTCGTCGCGATCGGCTTGCGCCACCCAGTTACTGATCGACTGGGCTGTGGGCTCGAACTCCCGCGACAGCTCCTCGGGCGTACGACCGAACCAGCGCGACCATTTGCTCGCGAAACTCAGGCGGGTAGGGTTTTGTCGTCTTTGGCATCGTGGACTCCTTTCATCGTAAGGTCCAAGTGTAGGTGTCCACGAAAGCGGGTCAAGCCCACAGTACCCCAAGCCAAACAGCTCCTGCCAATTGCTACCCGTGCCTAAACTGCTCTAGTGTGACTTGATCATCTTCCCGATAAAGAAGGTGATACTCAAGCATGAACCAAAGTGGAGGGCATAACGCCCAGAGAACGATCAGCCATTTGAGCGTATCGTTACCGGACATCGCAAAGCAAATGACGATTGAGGTCAAAAGTACCGCTAAGGTCGCCAGCCAATTCACGCGTCGTCGTACAGAGTGTCTTACCGACTTACTCATTTTCGCGTTTTCTACCTACGTGATTAGCTCCAATTGGACAGATGCCGTACCGGAGTTGGGTCATTTCATTGGCTCGGTAACCATATGCGAAATTGTCGGCGACTCTGTCGGCTCATCTAGTATCCGCATTGATGTCTTCTGACAATCGCAATGTAACGTCTGAATCAAGAATAGGACGTTGAGTTGCAAACAAATCATTAGAGTCGTCGCCCTCGCTGTCGGCCCATTGGCAAACATCTCCGAGCGTAATATGGTCTGTCTGTTCTTCAACAGCGGAATCGTTCCCGCTTAAATTGCCAGCAAGTAGCGGATGGGCTTCAAAGCGACCGGACTGGTTATCGACTTGAGTAGCCACTACGCCTTTTCCGAGAGGATGCTCATACAACTTGTATCCTTGCTCGGTCGCCTCACATTCTTGTTGGATTTGTTCCACCGAATACGCATACAAAGGCCACGATGAGTCGAATTCATTGGGCCATAGTAGCCAGCGAACTGCCATAAGTCCATTATGCAATAAGCTCTCCTCATTCAAATCTATTTCAACATAGTATTCTATATTCGCACGCGTTTCTGCTTGCCCTTTGATTGCATCGGAACTATTCGAATTCTGTTTACTTTCTTGCTCTCCATCTTGTGCATGCAAACCATTAATTGCCGATATGCTCAAAGCAAGTAGCGCAAAAACAAACGATCCTAGTTTCAAGATACTCTCATGAATGTTGGAATACATATCAACCTCAAATCACAATAGACCGAATACACGACTGATAATTAACCACGCCAGTGTAGGGAGCACAATACCGGAAAAATACAGGCGGACAGGACCGTATCCAAAGTCTCTCCAACTGACCAACCACGCAAACCAAACCGCCACGAGAAATGATATGATAAGCGCCAAACTGAGAATAAGCCCATAGTACCCAGAATCTGCCAGTGCCAAGTCTAGCCTAATGGCGGAACGAAAAAATACTAAGAGCATAAAAACACTTAGGGAACCGGCCAACGCGCAGAGAAAACGACGACCGAAGCCCCACCCCTGATCGACGGGCTTTAGCCACTGTTCTCTCAGCACTTTTATCCATTCAGCAATTTCTTCGTTTACAGTCGCCATTGTGGTGTACTCTAACTGCCGCACGCAAGCCAATCATAGTAGAAATTAACTCTCTGATCGTATCAAAAATTTCAGCTCTGCACACGAAATCCGCCTATGCAACAACAGCCACTCGTGCTAGTGTCAAAGTCGAGCGTCATAAAACGAGATTATGTTGCGGCGATAGTCCCGAGCGTGGATGCTAGCTCGTCGATCCGGTCCGCCACCCGCTGCGCCGGTTCCCTCAATTGCTCCGCCGTCCAGTCCGCCGCATAGCCTTCGGTGACATCGGTCCCGCGCGAGTGATTCACCAGCCGCTTGGTCAGCGAGCGCGGCAGCAGCAGTTCCCTCTCCGCCACCGTGATGAAACTGTTCCGCAACCCGTGGAACCAGAACTTCGTCCCGCCCGCCTTGCCGATCGGCGCATAGAACTTGTACACGTCCTCGATGTGACCGGAAGAACTCTTTTGCGAAGGGAACACCCACCCGGTGAGGGTGCCGCCTGATTCCACGCTCCCGGCTTCCTCGTATCTTCGTTCGAATATCTCCCCCAACTGCCGCGTGACGGGCAACTCCAGCACTTCCCCGGTCTTGGTCTCGTCCACCCGCAGAATCCGCCTATCCAGATCGATCCGCTCCCATCTCAGCGACTTGATCTCCCCCAGGCGCATCCCCGTGTAGAGCCCGACCCGGAATATGTCCCGGAAGTCCTCGGACATCCTCACCGACTCGATCCCGTGACACCACCGGGGCAGCACTTTCGACGGCGATGATATCCTTCGCCGTCTGTGGGGGTGATACTTCCCGCCGGCTGCAAGCCACAGGTCCACCGGGTTTCTCAATCCGTCGTGGTCCACGCAGGGGCGGCGGTAGACTGATCTCAACATCTTCATCGTCTGGTTCGCCCCCGCCCAGCCCCGTTGTTCGGTAATACGGATAAACCGTTTCTCCACGTCCCGCCTGGAAATCGCGTTCAACGGACGATTGACCCAGTCCGAGAGATTCAGCCTCAGGTTCCTTCTATACACCTTGTCCGTGTACTTGGAGCGGTTGGGATTGACCGAGATGAACTCCTCGAACGCTTCGCCCAGCGTTGGCAGCCCCCGGGCGTCGGCGCGCTCCCTGGCAGGATCTTCTCCGGCGGCCACGCGGCCCAGCAGCGCCTGCGCTCTTCTTCTGGCCTCCCCGGCAGTCATTCGACCGAACCGCCCGATCACGAGACGCCGGTTGGGCGAGTACCGTCCACCTCCATTCGCCCGGTAGTTGATCAGGAAGGACTTCGTGCCCGAGGGCTGTACCCTCACGCCGAACCCCGTAAGCTTTTCGTCCCAGGCGATCCAGGGTCCTGCAGACGGCGAGAGGGACTCAACCGAGCGTTTGGTGAGGGTGAGCCGGACCTTGGCGGTTTTCTTGCGCGTTTTCATGTTGAAAAGGATACTGGAACAAAAAATATTGTCAACGAAATAATCAACACGAGAAATCGTACTGGAGCGTACTCAACGGTAGCTCGGCGCGGTAGGAGCTGCACGCATCCTACAGAGTCTCGCCAAATATCGAGGCAGAATGCAGGCTTCAGCGCAAAAAAGCGTAGTCTAGCGTAGCTGGGCGTAGAAACGGACTCAATGTGCATAGATAACCATCAACCATCCAGCCAACCGCTATAGTTCAGCAATACCGTACCGCGTGCGGGTGCGGCGCTTGCGCCTGGTCTTGCGGCGGATGGCGAGATTGGCCGCACGAGCTTGCGCACTCACATAGCCGCGCGGATGGTCCAGGCGCAGGCAGGTCACCCTGTGGCGGATGCGCTTGCCGCGGATACCGGCGTTTTCCAGCCGTTCTCCCAGCTCCCTGTCTTCTCCCCCGTATCCCATCCGCTCATCGAAACCGTTTGCGCGCAGGATGTCTTCCTTCCAGCCCGAGGCGTTGTGCCCGTTCCAGCCTGCGGTGGTGGGGGAAACGCGGTCCAACACCGCACCGAAGTCCATGCCCGCGCTGAGCTTGAGCAACTTGTACGTGAACGGCATGCCCTGGTTCCGCAGCCACGATACGGAGAAACAGCGTCTGGAGGCGATGTCTTCCGGACGAATGTTGTGGGAAAGGCTCATTGGCAGGCGCAATAACCCACCCGAAAGGAAACGCTTCGGTTCAGCCAGTTCAAGATGCCGGGCCACTACTGTCCCAACAATGTCGAATCGATAGTATATAAGATATTGTTTTAACTTGGGAAATATGGGATTTTCGAGGGGTATCGATTTGAACGCCGGGTCGTGTTTGTCCGGGCCGTTCTTCCCTATGCTGGCGGTTTTTCCGTCGGGGGAGAAAGGCCATGCATTCCGGGCGATTCGTGTTTTCGCAGCTCATGGAGCACCTGCCGTCAAAGGCCTTTCGCCGCTGCGTGCGCCGATACCGGGGCGACCGCCACATCCAGTCGTTCACTTGCCTGGACCGGTTCCTGTGCCTGGCGTTCGCGCAGTTGACGCACCGCGAAAGCCTGCGCGACATCGAGGTCCGCTTGCGCGCGCATCGCGGGAAGCTCCACCACATGGGCATCCGCGGCGGCATGGCCCGCAACACGCCGGCCAACGCGAACGCCAAACGGGACTGGCGGATCCAGGCCGATATCGCTCAAGCGTTGATTCGCATCGCGCGCCCGCTGTACGCCGGGGAGGACCCCGGGCTGGAACTGGACAACACCGTCCACGCGCTCGACTCCTCCACCATCGACCTGTGCCTGTCCGTGTTTCCTTGGGCGCTGTTCCGCTCCACCAAGTCCGGCGTGAAGCTGCACACGCTGCTGGACCTGCGGGGCAACATCCCCGCATTCGCGCACATTTCCGAGGCCAAGCCGCACGATGTCAACGTGCTCGACCTGCCGGTGCCGGAACCCGGCGCCTTCCACGTCATGGACCGGGGCCACGTCGACTTTGAACGCCTGTGCCTGCCGAACCGCCTCGGCGCATTCTTCGTCGTGCGCGCCAAGTCCAACATCAAGTTCCGGCGCCGCCACTCCGCCGCGGCGGACAAGTCCAAGGGGGTGCGCTGCGACCAAACCATCGTGCTCACCGGTCCCAAGGCCCGAAAACGCCATCCCCAGCCGTTGCGGCGCGTCTCCCACCGCGACGCGCAATCGGGCCGGCGGCTCGATTTCCTGACAAACCACTTCGCCGTGCCGGCGGACACCGTGGCCGAACTGTACCGCCAACGGTGGCAGGTGGAACTGTTCTTCAAATGGATCAAACAGCACCTGCGCATCAAGTCCTTTTTCGGCACCTCGGAGAATGCGGTGAAGACCCGAATTTGGAACGCGGTGGCGGTCTATGCGCTCGTCGCCATCGTCAAAAAACGGCTCGACACCCCCGCCGACCTCTACACAATTCTACAGATTTTGAGCTTGACCCTGTTCGAGAAAATCCCGCTAATTCAGCTACTTACGAAATGCGAACGCACACTCGACAACCTGCGGCCACGTAACCAATTGAATTTACTCGATTAATTGTTGGGACACTAGTGGCAATGCATCTGTCGTTTTAAGATTTCTTCTTACCGTTTGTCGCCATAAATCGCCGCTGCCAACTTTGACAGTGCGGCGAAGTCAAGTCGACTACGTAACGGTGCTTGAGGAATGGCTCCGGGAAAGATCGGGCGCGCCGCACGAACCGTTGCACGGAACGGGGCGCGCGCCGCGTCGGCGCGATCCAAAGCTTGCTCGCGACATGCCAACTGCAGGGCGTGAACCCCTACATTTGCCTGGTCGACGTGTTGCAGCGCATCGACCGGCATCCGGCCAAGCGCGCTGTCGAACTGACGCCGCGGGTGTGGAAGACGCTGTTCGCCGCCAATCCGCTACGGTCCGATCTGGACCGCGCCCGCGATCCCCCACTTCAGTAGGCCGAGAAAGTCCAGAACGGCCCAATTTCCCCGTCTTGCTTATGCGCTACGTGATGGACTCGTAGATCTTTAGAAACGCATCGCCGAAGTACGGTGAGTACAGCGTCCCAGGCTGTGCTTCATACCGAAAGCTGTTCAGACCATTGGCATAGACGTTTCTATTACGGGCTACGACCCAAGGCCCACCACTGCAACCTTGCGTCATATTGTTGTGCATTTGAATTGGGTTAGTGCCTTGGATATATCCGCCAATAGACTGCCACATTCGTTTACCGTCAAAGCGGTAGCCGGGGCATGGCCTCGCTGGGTAACCAATTGACTGATATGGCCCCTGGTTTGGCGCGTGATTGGCCAACCATCCGAGAGACCCAGTTGTCGACCGTATTGGTCGATCCGTTACGAATCCTGCCATGTCATATTTGAAATTTCGGTCCTGAGTCCACCCTTTCAACGCCACCACGGATCTCGAGGTCCACCTACCGACTGGCGCGGCGTCCGCATCGAACTGCGGAATAAAAAGGATATTGTCCGCCCACCCGCCGTTGTCGTGATCAAATATACAGTGCGCTGCCGTAAATACGGCCTTTTCTCCAATTACCCAAGCGCTGCCAACATAATCCACCCCGTCGAAAGTCATAAACAGCTTTCCTGTGGCACTGTAGGGTAAGTCGTCTTGATCCGACTTCGGCACTCTGGTCGTTTTGTAACTGTCTCGCGTATCAGTTATGTCCTTATGATCCGCTACTATCCCGCCGTCTGGGGGTACCGACTCCATGACTGTCGGGTCACCGTCCTGAGCCCAAGGCTTGGCGGCCATGAGGGTCACAATCTCTTTTTCTCCCACTTCTGGCTCAACAGGCCGAGCTTCGGACATTGCCGTTTCGGTCCAATGAGGTTCAACTTCGTCCACCAAAGATGCTGTGAACTCAGCGGCCACGAGTTCGATTTCTCGTTCAGGCAACGGCATTGTGTGTATCCTCTACAGGTTAGACCTCTTGTCTGCTTCCCCGTCTCTCTTCTCTTGACGTTCTAATTCGACTGGCGTGGCAGACCGCATTCGGTCTGCCGTCCAATACTCCCGAACCTCTGGAGGCTTCTTCTCGAATTCCCGTTGGATGGTTTGCCTCCTCTCCAACTCTGCATGGTCCCGTTTCTTCATTGAATCACCCTCACGTCCGCGTTTCTCGAGGGGGCGTCTGGTTTCCCGATCCATCTATACCACCTACGAGGCTCGTGCCAAGAAACAGTTCTGGTTCATCCAGACATAATAGGCCAAACCAAGTCGTAGTGGGGGGTAACTCATTTTGTGAAGTAAGATACGTAATTCCCAAAAGTAAGGTCTGTCTCCCCGCGCCAAGATTCTTACCGGTGGTCAGGCAGCGACGAATTGAAACAGGGCGAGCAATACACCGATGGCCGCGACGATGACGCCGCTTTGAATCCACAAGGCACGGTACAAGTCCGCACGTAGTTCGGACTGCAGCGCATCCAGTCCCGCATGGAACTGTTCACCGCTGACATGGTTGCCTTGGGCTCTATTCACGGTTGCGGCGATGGCTTCTGCCAAGCGCTGATCGGCACCAGCCTTCTGTAGTTCGCGGGCCGCAGCCAGCGTATCGAATCCAGTGATGCTCATACGGCTATACTAACATGCGTCCTCACGCAACACATTTCGTCCGTGGACTCGATAGCTCGATCACGGACGCATTTACCCTGCCTAGTTTTCCCTTAATCCCGTTCTGCCTATAAGCGCCGTCCTGAAGGGGATTTAGGAACTACTAAGCTCATCGATCCGATCAGCCACCCGCTGTGCCGGTTCCCGCAACTGCTCCGCCGTCCAGTCCGCCGCATAGCCTTCCGTGACATCGGTCCCGCGCGAGTGATTCACCAGCCGCTTGGTCAGCGAGCGCGGGAGTAGCAGCTCCCTCTCCGCCACCGTGATGAAATTATTCCGCAACCCGTGGAACCAGAACTTCGTCCCGCCGGCCTTGCCGATCGGCGCATAGAACTTGTACACGTCCTCAATGTGACCGGAGCCGCTCTTCTGGGAAGGGAACACCCAGCCGGTGAGGGAACCGCCGGATTCCACGCACCCGGCTTCCTTGTACCTTCGTTCGAATATCTCCCCCAACTGCCGTGTAACGGGCAACTCCAGCACCTCTCCGGTCTTGGTCTCGTCCACCTGGAGAATCCGCCTATCCAGATCAATCCTTTCCCATCTCAGCGATTTGATCTCCCCGAGACGCATCCCGGTGTAGAGCCCGACCCGGAAAATGTCCCGGAAGTCTTCGGACATCCTCACCGACTCTATCCCGTGACACCACCGGGGCAGCACTTCCGAAGGTGATGAAATCCATCAACCATCCCGCTAGCCGCTATAGTTCAGCGATACCGTACCGCGTGCGCGTGCGGCGCTTGCGCCTGGTACTGCGCCGGATGGCGCGGTTGGCCGCGCGGGCCTCCGCATTCACGTAGCCGCGCGGGTGGTCCAGGTGCAGGCAGGTAATCCTGTGGCGGATGCGCTTGCCGCGAATCCCGGCGTTTTCCAGCCGTTCCCCCAGTTCCCGGTCTTCTCCCCCGTATCCCATCCGTTCGTCGAAACCGTTGGCGCGAAGGATGTCGTCCTTCCAGCCCGAGGCGTTGTGCCCGTTCCAGCCTGCGGTCGTGGGGGACACGCGGTCCAACGCCGCGCCGAGGTTCAGGCCTGCGCTGAGCTTGAGCAGCTTGTAAGTGAACGGCATGCCTTGGCTACGCAGCCACGAAGCGGAAAAACAGCGTCCGGAAGCGATGTCGTCCGGTTGGATGCGTTCCGACAGGCCCGACGGCATGCGCAACAACCCTCCCGAAAGGAAACGCTTCGGTTCAGCCAGTTCAAGGTGGCGCGAAATGAATTCCGGGTGGGGTATGCAATCCCCGTCCGTGAATATCAGGTAGCCGCCCCGTGCCTTGCGGATGGCCTTGTTCAGTATCCGGCACTTGCGAAACCCCCGGTCCTGCTGCCAGACGTGCTCGATGCGCAGCCCCGTGGCCGTGCGGGCGGATCGGATGACCTCGGCCGTCCTGTCGCCGGAGCCGTCATCGGCTATGACGACTTCGAAATCCCGGTGATTCTGGAAAGCGAATCCGCACAGTGTCTTGTGCAGCCACTCCGGCTGGCGATAGGTGCTGAAAATGACCGATACGTCACGCGGTCCGGCGCTCATGCGTCACCGGCGGCGTGCGGAGTAGTGCTTTTCTCGGCGCTAGCGTCATCGGAGAAAATCTCTTTGCTTTTTTCGTCGTCCTTGCTGTTTTAGGATTGTACTTTCAATGGCCCTGTGGCAGGTCACGAATTCAGGAGCTAGTCATGACAAGAAAATGCATCGCAGCCTGGTCCGCGTTGGTTTCGGCCTTGATGGTGGGGAGTTTTCAAGCCGCCGGGCAGGAATCCCCTGCCACCGGATTCGTGAACTTCCCGTTCCCGCTTGACGGCATGGAGCGCACCGCGGGATTGTACGTGCCGCCGGACTACGACAGTTCGAATGAATGGCCGCTGATTGTCTTCCTGCATGGCGGGGGAGGGAACGGAAACAACGACGGCAACGCCTTGACGGAGCGCTTCTACAGGCAGGGTCTGGTGCAGACGATCCGAAACTACCCGGAGCGCTTTCCGGCGCTGGTTGCCTTTCCGCGCTGCCCGGAGGGCAGGATCTGGTCTCCTGTTCCGGCGGATCCGGTGCAGTCGGACTGGCGCCTGGAGCGCCATGGGCGGGAGCCGGTTCCGGACGCCGAAGCGCATGTCACCGCCGTGATCGACGGGCTCATCGCGGCTTACGCGGTCGACAGGGACAGAGTGGTCATCACGGGCTATTCCATGGGTGGAGAGGGGTCCATCCGGTACGCCGCGCTGCATCCCGAGCGGATCGCCGCTGTCGCGTCGGCGGCCGGCTCCGCGGTGATCGTGCCTGAAGACGCCCCTGTGCTGGCCAGGATGGGCGTATGGATGTTTCAAGGGGAAACGGACCGCCTCAGCACGGCGCCGCTTGCCAGACGCATGGTCGCCGCGATCCGGGCCAACGGCGGCAATCCGCTTTATACGGAGTACGCGGGCGTCGGGCACGGCATGGCCAATCGCGTGTACGAAGATGCCGAGGTCATCGCCTGGATGCTTGCTCAGAGGCGAGACGCCCGGTAGTCCGGCGAGCGCCCGCGATGGGTGAGTTTCTCCCGCAAGTTTCTCATTCCCCGGCCGAATTTGTTAGATTAATGCCCCGATGATCCCCGGCACTCATACCGCAAGGCAATTACTTCTCGCTTTGACCGCCGCATTGGCCGCGGCGTCGGGCGCGGGCGCGCAGCAGACCCACCTGGATCGGCTCTCGGCCGAGCGGCTGGACGTGGCGCCTCCCGCCGGGCGCGTGACCGGGGAGCCCGGCCGCATGCGGGTCGTCGAGCGGGCGTGCCGGACGATGCCGGCGGACGAACTCAGGCGCAGGATCATCGACATCGCGGTGCAGGAGTGGGGGTTCTTCGGATTCTCCGTCCTCGACCAGATGGACGACGACGATGACGATGACTCGCAACCGCGGCGATTCGGCCCCCGGCCCCCGCGGACGCTGGCCGAACAAAGGGAGGCGGCGCGCGTGGCGGACTCCATCGCGGGCTACTGGGCAGTGACCGACGATGGCGGCTGGATTCTCGACCGGCAGAACGACGTCTGGCAGGGGCCGTACGGCGACGGCGCGCGCTGGCGGGATCCCTGGTCGGCGGCGTTCATATCGTGGGTCATGTGCGAGGGCGGTCTCGGCGAGGAAGACCTGTTCCGGCGGCACATCGCGCACTACGTGTACATCGATCAGGCGATCGAAGCGCGCTACCGCGATGACCCGGAGACCGCATTCGTCGCGTACGACGTCGGCGAGATGCCGATCGAGCCGGGCGATCTGCTGTGCTCCGCGCGGCGCTCGGCGTATCTCTCCATCGGGCAGCGGCGCGGCGACCTCGGCGAGGGGGTCCGCTCCCACTGCGACATCACCATCAGGGTCGAAGAGCAGAACGGCAGGGTCCTGCTCATAGGCGGCAACGTCAGCGGATCCGTGCGCATGAAACTGTTTGCGGCCGACTTCGATGTGAATGGGGACGGGGAGTCCACGGTACGCTGGGTAGGCGGTGACGGAAGAACGATCTTCGCCCATCTGAAGCTCAGGGCCGACCCCATCGACGCCGATGCGCTCGACACGAGTCCCACAGTGAAGGCGCTCGTGGAAAGCGGCGATGACCTCGGCTGGCTCAGGCAACGGCTCGCGGGCGATCGGCCAGTGCGGGCCGAGCCGGTCGCGTCGTCGGCGGGCATGCCGGGCGTACCGACGCCCGCCCTCTGAGCTTTCCCGATGTGGTAGCGTATGGCCGGTGGGTCGGCGTGACCCGCCAGCGGCATCGCGAAATGGGCGACACCGACAGGCAGATTCATGAGCAGGAGGAAGCTCACATGAGAACAACAATGCACGGATGGTCGCTTAACGGCGTGGCCCTCGTCATCGGCGCCGGCCTGGCGCTCGCCACGGGATCGGTGGCGCACGCGCAGGTGGTCGAGGGGCAGGCCCTGGACGAAAACGGGTCCCCGCTGTACCAGGTGGACCCGTTCTGGCCGAAGCCGCTCCCCAACCGCTGGAGCATGCAGCAGGTCACCGGACTCTATGTGGACCACATGGACCACGTCTGGTTCATCAACCGTAACCGGGCTGCCCAGGCAAACGAGATCAGCGGCGATATCAACGGCAACGGACTGTGCTGCGTGCTGGGTCCGGAGATCATCGAGCTGGATCGGGAGGGCAACGTGGTGAACGCCTGGGGCGATGCCGACCATCACCCGCTGTGGCCGACCGCGCTGCAGACGGTGATTGCCGATACGCAGGGTTTCGTCTGGGTCGCCGGCACCGCGCCGCAGGACAGCATCCTCAAATTCACGCGCGAAGGCGAGTTCGTGTGGGATTTCGGCCATCGGCCTGCGCCCGACGCGCCCAACGTCGAGAACAACCAGGAGACCGACGCGTTCCGCAACAAGGGGCGTTTCCAGCTCGACGAGGTCGACAACGAGCTGTACATCATCGATCAGAAGCGCGTTGTGGTCTTCGACGCCTCAACCGGCGAGTTCAAGCGGGGTTGGGGCGGCTACGGGATGCCCCTGAGCGAAATCTCCAACGAACCGATTCCGGGCTACACGTGGGACGGCGGGCCGCCGCCGGAAGTCAGGGATCTCGCGCCTGCCCTGCACTTCATCGAGATCTCCAACGACCGCAAGGTCTACGTAGGCGAACGCGGGTCGAACCGGATCCAGGTGTTTTCGACTGCGGGCGAGTGGCTGCAGGATATCTTCGTTGCGCCCAACACGCCGGCGCGGGGATGCGGTGGCCTGGAACTGATGGGTGGCACATGGGGTCCCTGCGGCACCATGTACAAGATGATCATTTCCAAGGACCCGGAGCAGAAGTATCTCTTCGAAGCCGACGGGAACAACCACGTGGTCTGGGTCATCGATCGCGAGAGCGGCGAAACCCTGGGTCACTTCAGCGAGCACGGCCGGCTGGCCGGGCAGATGCACTTCCCCAACGCGATCGGGATCGACTCGATGGGCAATATCTTCACCGGCGAAGTGGACAACGGCAAGCGCATCCAGAAGTTCATGCCGGTGATGGCGGGCGGGGACTGACTGTCAGCGGGCGAAGAACGTAATCATCCGCCCGCAGACGATGACGCCTGCCCACAGCAGCAGGGAGAAATAGCCGACGAACTTCGAGTCCCCGGTGACCTCCTCCGTGGCCAGCAGATGCGCCAGCCGGAACCTGAAGTACAGGGCGTTCAATCCGGCGAGGACGATCAGGCTCAGCTTGAGTTCGAAGGCCGGGTTGTCGATGTACTTGGTCGCGTTTCCGGCAAAGAACAATGCCCCGGTGGCGAAGTTCACGAGAAATGCGCCGATGACCAGTCCCAGCAGCCGGTTGACCAGGCCGGCGCAGGGATCCCGGAAGAAGCCGGTGAGCCGCAGGTCGATCATCAGCATGCCGCCCATGAAGAAGCACAGGCTGACGAAGTGGATGCATTCAAGCGTCGGCCAGATGGCTGCCGACGAAACGACCCAGTGCCCCAGGGCCGTGTCCGCGAGCCAGTCCAGTCTTTCCAGGCCCATCAGTAGACCGACCCCAGGTAGGCGATCAGACGGCCGGTGACGATGGCGCCGATCCAGGTGGCGCTGGACACCAGCGACAGGCGGCGGGCCGGGACGCTGCTGCATACATCCACGGACGCCGTCGCGAGTTGCGCGATGTGCGACCTGAGCCAGACGAGAATCGCTGCGCTGATCAATACCAGCAGCATCTTCACCAGGAAGGTGACATTGGCGAGGTATTCAGTCCCCCGGGGAACGAATATCGCCAGCCCCGTGACCAGGTTCAGCAGGAATCCCCACATCGCGATGCGCAGAATCCCGGGCAGTCTCGCGTCCGCAATGCCTGCGACGAATCGGTAGAGGTACAGGGTGACCATGATCGTCAGTCCCGCCGCAACGGCCATCCCGATCGAATGCAGGGCGATCAGGGTGGGAAACCCGAGCATGGAGGTCAACACCCACTGGGAGAAGGCGGTCGACTCCAGGGTTTCCAGGAAATTCAAGCGCTACTCGTCTGCCGATTCCTCCGGCAGGTCGCGGAGCAGGTCGTCCAGCCGCCGCGTCATCTGATCGAACTGGAAGCTGGCGATGCGGAAGCGCCAGGGGGAAAGGCGCCGGTTGAGGTCAAGGGCTTCCGCGGCGACATCGGTGCTGCCGGTTTCACCTTCAACGGCGGTGGCATCCGTACCGTCAGCTTCCGCTTCGACTGTCGCGACATCCGTGCCGTCAGCTTCCGCTTCGGCTGTCGCGACATCCGTGCCGTCAGCTTCCGCTTCGGCTGTCGCGACTTCGGTATCGTCAGCTACGGCATCCATGTCGTCTCCGGCTTCGTCGGCAGTGTTCGCCGCCGCGTCCTCCTGAGCCGCGCCGGCCTCCGGTTCGGATTCCTCCGCAGGCGCGCGGAATTCGGCCCGGAGTGCAACCCACGGCTCGTCTTCGCGCTCTACCGATTCCGCGGTGATCATTAGTCCGTCAAACGTGACGAATTCGGTGACCGTTACCGGCTCGTCCGTTTCGGTTCTCGGCTCCACGTCCTGCAAATTCAGGCTGGACAGTACGTTACCCATGACGTTGGCGACGCTGGCGTACTGCAACTCGCGGCCGGGGGGCATTTCTTCCAAATTGAAGTTGGATTGCTCGGGATCGGCCTTGGACACGCTGACCACTTCGCCGTCGGGATGGGTCACGGTCACCCGGGCCATCCGGGATCCCGGAATCGCCAGGATATCCGTGGCCAGCCAATCCGTCGTTTCGTTCCCCACGTCCGGGTTCCGGTCGACCAGGAAGCTCTGCGCCTGATCCGCCTGGCGAACGTAGACCTGCGACGTGCCTTCGGTGTCGCCGACGATGACGTTGACCGGCATGTCGGCCCCCGTCAGCGTCACGGCCACCCCACCAGCCGACTCGGCTTCCACGCCCTCCACACCCAGGCGGTCGTAGAAGTCCGGATTGGCCGTCTTGGGCTCGACGATGCGCGCCTCGGCCAGGCTGATCAACGTCCGGCGAATTTTTTCCGTGTCGGCCGGGTAACCGTCCTTCTCGGCAACAGACCAACTCCCGTCCTCGCCGCGCTCCAGCGTGGCGACGGGCGCCGAACCGGCGCCGACGACGGACACCCGCGTGACCTGATCCAGATCCTCGCCGAGGTCCGGCAGCAACAAGCCGCCGCCCGGGGCCGGCGGCTGGGGATCGTACTGGGCTATCAGCGCCACGGCGCCGAGTACCACCAGGGCGGCGGCGAGAACGGTCACGGTGCGGGGGGTCACGATTTCTTCTCCGCACGCCGCCGTCTGACAAACACCGCCGACAGCGCGACCGCGGTCAGCAGCAGCGGCACCAGTCCGATGTTGATGAATTGCAGCACGGTGCCAAGCTGTTCGATGCTGCGGTCGAGATTGCGCTGCACGGCGCGCAGTTCCTGGCGGATTCGGACCTGCTCATCAAGGAATCGCTGGATTTCCGCCTGCTGTTCGTCGCTCATCAGCAGCGAGCCCTGGTCCGTGCGGGCATCCTGCAGCTCGCTGAGCCGGTTCTCGGTCTCGGTCAGTTCCGCCTGCAGTTGCTGCTCGGTCTGGCGGAACTGCGCATCGGCCTGCCGGCGCAATGCCTGGACCCGGGTAAAGGGCCGGGAATAGGTGCCACGGGCGCGAATGCCGATCAGGTCCGCGCTGCCGGACAGGTTGTCCAGGGCGTTGACGAGGAAGTCGCCGTTGTTGGCGAAAGCCGTCGCCAGTGTCTGGCCCAGGAAATTCTGCTGCTGCACCCACAGCCGGTCGCTCAGGATATCCACGTCCCCCACGAGGATGACATTGGCCGCATCGGTGGACGCCAGGTGCTCGCCGCCGGGCTGGGCTTCCGCTGATTCGGAGTCTGCGGTCTGCCCCGATTCCGCGCCCGTACCGGTATCGCCGTTGCCGCCGCCGCCGTCCGAGCCCTCCGCCAAGTCACCCTCGGCATCCGGCAACTCCTCCACAGGCGGGCCGTCGGGATACGCACTTTGCAGTGGCCCGGTCAGCCGCCCCGCGATGACGTAGGACTCGCCGGTGGGCGTGAAATCGTCCAGCAACGCCTCGGGGTCGGTGAGCATCTGCATCTGGATCGCCGGCAGCGTTTCCGCATTAGCGCTTGAGGTGAGCAGCGGCTGCAAGGTCACCGTGCTGTCCTCGGCCACGCTGAAATGCCCGGCAGTCCCGACATTGATGTTGTACAGCCCGTCGGTAATCACGTCCTCCGCGTCAATGGCCGTGGCGTCCAGCCCGAGCAATCCCAGGTGACGCACCGGCCGCATGCTCAGGCCGGTAGTGACGCTGAGGGCGTACTGGTTGTCGGCCACCACCTCGCCGGCGGAGAACTCGACGCCCCAGCCGCTCAGCAGCGGCTCGAGGTTGGAGGCGCTGCCCGCCGCCATGGCGGCCGGGTCCATGGCCGCGGCCATGTCGACCTCGGCAAACGGGTCCAGGAAGATCAGCGCCCGGCCGCCGCCCGTCACGAACTGATCGATGGCGTACAGCGTATCGTCTTCAAGGGCCCGCGGATGCACCAGCCAGAGCACGTCCACGTCCTCTTCGATTTCCGTGAATCCCGGCGGCAGCGAGCGCATCTCGAACAGTTGCCCGGCCTGGCTGTAGACGATCCAGGGTTCGGTCACGCGCTGGGTCTGGGGATCGAACCCGGCGGTCATGGACACGCCGGCGTGCACGCCCACCACCACCTTGTCGGGCCGGGCGAGGCTGTAGATCAGCCTCGCCAGTTCGTATTCGAGAAACCGCTCCCGGTCGGGATTGAAAATCTCGATGACCTCCTGGTCGCCGACGCTGTTGGTCGCGGCCAGCCCGAAATACAGGGTTTGCCCGATCCCCAGCGTGATCGGCTGCAGGCCGAACTGTGCCGCCCGGTCCTCGTCCTCCGAGAACGGCACCGGATCGATGACATGCAGCACGAGATTGCCGCCGCCCGCGCTCTCCAGTTCCTCCAGCATCTCGCGAACGCGGTTGGCGTAGTTCCTCAGCGGCGCGATGTCCGCCGTCTCGCTGTCGGAGAAAAACAGGTAGACGTTGATCGGTTCCACGATGGAGGCAAGCACGTTTCGCGTTCCGGGCGAGACGGTATAGAGATTGTCTTCCGTCAGGTCGATGCGCAGGCCCGTCAACAGCGAATTGTTCGCAGTCACCGCCGCGACGAATACCAGCGCCAGCAGCACCAGCGACAGGGTTCCGAGATTGCGTTGTCGATTGGCGGACATGGCTCGATCAACCCGCGTTGCCTTCACGCCTTCATTCTGTCGGCGCGCATCATACCCGGGGCACGAATTTTGCGCGATTCCGAATGATCCGGCAAGAGGGTCTCGACCCTTGAGGTATCTCGCCGATTCACGAACGCGCCCGCCCAGCTCAACACCGGCTACTCTGGTAGGATGCCCGCGGCATCGGACGCCGCGAAGCGAAACGCAAACGCTACCAGGACTGACCATGAGTACACCAACAACCACCGGCAGGGACCATACGGAAACCGAAACCGGCGACGCCTCCGAGCAGACCTACACGATGGGTTACAGTGAGGCCTTCCTGCAATTGCTCAAGCGGCGAAGCGCGCAGACCTGCGCCGTGCACCTGCTGCCTCACCTGCGCCCGGGGCTGAAACTGCTCGACTTCGGCTGCGGCCCGGGAACGATCTCCGTGGGGCTTGCCGAGGCGGTGCAGCCCGGCGAACTGCACGGCATCGACATGGAGCCCTCGCAGATCGGGATGGCCGCCGACGCCGCCACCGCCGGCGGACACGACAACATGGAGTTGCACACCGGCGATGTGACCGAACTGCCCTTCGAAGACGATACTTTCGATGTCGCGCACGGGCACGCCGTGCTCATGCACGTGCCGGACACCTCCGCGGCGCTGGCGGAGACCGGGCGCGTCCTCCGGCCCGGGGGGCTGATCGCCTGCCGGGAGCTGATCTGCGCCTCGTCGTTCCTCGATCCCTCGCGTGACGGGCTGAACGGGGCGTGGGACCTGTACGGGCAATTGCTCGCATCCAACGGCGGGCACCCGCAGATGGGCAAACAGTTGAAGCACGTGCTGCAGGCATCGGGGTTCGGCGGCATCCAGGCGGGAGCGGAGTTCGAGTTTTTCGATTCGCCCGAGGACACCGGTTTCTTTCACGCGTTCGCCGGCGGGTGGTTCTGTTCCGCCGAAACCGTGGACGCGGCCGTCCGGCGGGGGCTGGCCGAACCCGAGCGCTTCGAACGCTGGCGGCAGTCGCTGGACCTCTGGAAGGACGAGCCCGGCGCGGTGGCCGCCATGGGCTGGGGTTACGCGCTCGCCCGCAAGCGTTGACGAGGTCGCCCCGGAGCGTTAACTCCCGAGCAGGCATTGTTGCACAGTGGCGGCGGCGATAAAGCCGCCGGAAAGGGGCCGAATCTCTCCACACCGGCTGAGCCATCCACAGATTCTGGGGACAATTCTGTGGATATCCTTTTGACTTTCGTCAAATGGCTCAGGTCCATGCGGGTTTGGAATAAATCGGTCAAAAAAACGTCACACGCCCCTTTTGCTTATAAAACAGCAGGTTAAAGGCGTTTTCCCGTTCCCGGGCGAACTATGTACTGCAACAGCTTGGAAGCGTTGCGCCGGGCGGCTGCGCCACAGTGGCATGTGGACAGAATCCACCTGGGTACACCACGGGAGAAAGATCGCCCCTTGGTCGAGCCGTCCCGATTCGACGTCTTTCTGCGACGGATACATGCTCGATCCCCAGATCGGCAGCACCACGAGCAGTTTCTTCGGTCCCGGCAGCCGGCTGCGCAGGTATTCGCCCTGAACAAGATTGCCGGCGTGCTCGTTGACGCCGCTGGACGGGTAGGACAGCGGTATCGCGTCATGCCGGCGCAGCGTTTTCTCGACCGGCTGAAGTTCCACCGGACCGCCGGCCGAATAGCGCCAGTTCGCGTTCGCCGCCGCGGGCAAGTGCCGGTAGTCGTCCGGCGTCTGTTGCACCCGCGTGTAATGCGCGACACAGGCATTGAGGCAACACACGGCAAGTGCGCCTGCCATTCTCAACGTTCGCTTGCCGACCATCCCTGGAGATTCGTCCAATTCCACACCGGCGCCTGTTGGCGGGCTTCGACCCGCCGTGCCGGCCGGGCCAGGCACGCGGGTGCCGGGGACTGGCGCAAGCGCGTGGACTTGGACCGTGTGGTCCTTGCTCCTCTCTACCGTGCTGGCGACCGCTCAGGAGCCACCGTCGGACGCTTTTGCGATGGGCCTCGCCGGGGACCGCAATGTGCTCGTGCTGCCTGCGGCTACGGCTTCGTTGCGTCTGCCGTCGGAGCTCGATGCCGCCGGTGCCGGGCAGCTCCAGGTCTAGCCGGCTTTCTTCATGTGGAGCACCAGCACGTTGGCGTAGAGGAAGGCGCCGATGAGGAGGGCGAAGTAGATCATGTCGCGGGCGTCGATGACGCCCTTGCTGATGCTTGCGAAGTGCGTCAGGAAGCTGAGGCTTGCCACGGCATCGATGATCGGCAGCGGCACCCAGCCCACCAGGGGGCTCAGCAACGGCTGGAAGCCCGCCATGAGCATGACGAAGCAGATCACGACGGTGACGATGAAGGCGATGACCTGGTTGTTGGTGGTCGCCGAGACGAAGGAACCGATGGCCAGAAACCCGCCCGCCATCATCAGGCTGCCCAGGTAGGCCGCGACGATGACGCCGTTGTCCGGTTCGCCCAGGTAGTTCACCGTGATCCAGATGGGAAACGTCAGCGCCAGCGCCAGCGCGGTGAACGCCCACGCGGCGATGAACTTCCCGGCCACCGACTGCCAGACATCCAGCGGCAGCGTCATCAGGAGTTCGATCGTGCCGGTCTTGTGCTCCTCCGCCCACAGGCGCATGGACAGCGCCGGCACCAGGAACAGGTACAGCCAGGGATGGTAGTTGAAGAACGGCGCCAGGCTGGCCTGCCCGCCGTCGTAGAAGTTGCCGAAGTTGAAGGTGAACCACCCGGCCAGGACCAGGAAGATCACGATGAAGACGTACGCCAGCGGCGTGGCGAAGTAGCCCTGCAGCTCCCTGCGCATGATCGCCGTCACGCCGTTCATGCGCAGGCTCCGCGAATCTGGAGCCCGGCGGACTCAAGGCGTCCGAACGACATGGAATTCATGCGCGGGCCCCTCCCGTAATCGTCCGGAACACTTCGTCCAGCCGCCCCGACTCCAGGTGCAACTCCGAAAGCTCCCAGCCCTTGTTGTCGGCCAGTGCGTTGATGGCCTTGAGGGACAGGCTTCGATCACTGAAAAACGCCGTCAGCCGTTCCGACTTCGAATCCAACTCCGTCTCCACGACCTCGGGCAACGCGTCGATCTCGCCGCGCAGGGATTGTAGCTGGGACGGGTCCGCCGGCTTGAGCGACACGGCGTTGTGGAAGCGGGACCGCGCCTCCAGGTTGCCCGGCGTGTCATCGGCCAGAATCCGGCCGCCGGCGATGATGATGGCGCGATTGCAGACCGCGTCGACTTCTTCCAGCAAGTGCGTGGAGATGATGATGGTCTTGCTCTCGGACATCTGGTTGATGAGCTGGCGCACTTCGTGCTTCTGGTTTGGGTCCAGCCCGTCGGTGGGCTCGTCCAGGATCAGCACTTCCGGGTCGTGGAGAATCGCCTGCGCCAGCCCCACCCGGCGCCGGTATCCCTTCGACAGGGTATCGATGGTCTGTTCCAGCACGGGTTCCAGGTGCAGCAGACCGTAGACTTCGTCCAGCCTCGCGCGGCGCTTGGCGCCGCTCAGTTCCCTCGTATCGGCGATGAACTCCAGAAACGACCGGGAGGTCATTTCCGGGTAGCTGGGCGCGCCTTCCGGCAGGTAACCGATCTTGCGTTTGGCTGCGGTGGCGCGGGTTTCAACGTCGAGGCCACACACGCTGGCACGTCCGGACGTGGGCGGCAGGAACCCGGCGATGATCCGCATGGTCGTCGTCTTGCCCGCGCCGTTCGGCCCGAGAAAGCACAAGACCTCGCCCGGGTCCACCTGAAAGCTCAGATTGTCGACGGCGAGAAGGGCGCCGAATTGTTTGGTCAGTTCCTGGCACTCAATCATCTTCAGCACTCATTCCGAAGTTTGTCTGTCGATATACGACCGATTCACTTGAGCGCACCGGATTTTGCACAAGATACGAGAATTTTCAAGCCTTGCGGTGAATCCGTGCGTCTCGCGGCGCGGCAGATCCCGCGATTTGCGATGGTTCGGCGGTCGCGCTGTCCATGCAGCACGGGCATGCAGCCGGCTACAGCCGCCCGTCGTAGTTTGCGGCGTCCATCTGACAATCGAATTCGAGCACTTCCAGGTCGACCCGAAAGAATTCGAAGCTCATGCTGAACGGCTCGACGTAGTAAACCGGGTCGGTATGAATGATTTCAACGTATAGCCGGTCGCCTTCGGCGCGGTGTCGTTATTCTTCGTCTTCAGTCCGCCGAGAATCGTGGCTTCGGTGACGGTTGTTGCTTCCGGGTCGTAGTAGAGGTGGTTCTGGTTGTCTGCTTGTTCAACCCGTAATGGTGGCCGTGGACTCAGTTCGGTGGGTTGGAAACCGCCTTCCAGCACCAGACGGCAGGTGACATACTCGTGCAAGGGCCTGATGTGCAGTTGGCTCTGCGTTCGGCCTTGGAATTCGGCGAAGTGTCGAAGTGCACGCAGCCGGTTGAACCGGGACGTGTTGTCCTCGGCACTAGTGGACGCGGTCATTATGTCTCCAGCTACGAAGTGTTCGAACGGCGCATCGCAGATTGGCGTCGGGCAATTCCGACAGGGTGCGCGCGGACGGCATCACCACACGCGCGGCTTCGCGCGGTTCCAGCTTCAGCATGCCGCCGCCGAGCGCATGTCCTTCGAGTTCGCAACCGAGTTGAACAAAGGTCGAATTCCAGTCGTCAATAAGCCGGTCGGGATCGCTGCCGTTGCGCGGATGCACGGCGTGCAGCGCGTTTGTGCAGGTCGCCGCCGCGGAGTTTCTGACCAGGTTCGGGGCCACACCAGACATGTAGGTCAGAAAGTATGCGGGCACGCGAACATCGGGAACCGAGTACCAAGGGTTGCGATTGCGGCACTTGTACGTTTGCCGTGCCTGCTGTCCCTTCTCGGAGTCAAGGTAAGCCATTACTGAAGCGGGGGGCTTCACCTCCCTGGGTATCCGCAGCAGCAGCATCGGCTGGTCGGACCGCCGCCACTCGTCGATCGTGCGGGGCGACAGAACGCGAGCCGGCAGGACGCGCCCGTTTCGCACCGTTGGATGCAGGAACTGCTCGGGAATTCTCCAACGAGCCGCCTCCGATGGCCGCAGATGGAAGAACTCGTTGGCGCCGCTCACATATCCGATGCCGACCGACGCCGCGTCGCCGTCGCGCTCCACCCCCACGCAGTTGGCATGGCGAGCTATGAACCGGCCGTCACCGCACGAAGGATCGAGAAGCGTGTCCGTGTCTTCGCGGACGGCCCATCGCACCAGGGCCGCCGCCACGTCGCCGGGCGTGTAGTATGCGCCACTCTCCTTGGCGTCCTTTCCGGGTTGGCTGGACAATAGAGGCATGTCGGGAACCGGAACAATCTCGCGTCTGTCACGCGCATCCAAATTATACGGGAAGCGGGTCGGGCGGCTGCGTTCATTTCTGTTCTGTATGCACGCTTTTGAACCGTTCTCCAGCTTCACACCACACCGTCCGGCGGTAAAATTCGCCCATGGCGATCATGCGCAATCTGGTTTTGCCGGAAGGGCCCAGACGCATATTCGAAAGCGTAGATGGGTGGCTGTGGGAGCACTTCTCCAGGGAGAATGTGGCAATTGGCGGCGGCACCATTCTGGCCGCCCGGTGGTCGCATCGACACAGCACGGACTGTGACATGTTTGCCGACGATCGGACCTTCCATGAGGTCGATACCGATGCGTTGAGAGCGGACATCGACGCCCGAATCCAGTCGGGGGATCTGCTTGACGCCAGGCAGTTTCGACTGAGCCTGTTTCTCGAAACCCGGCATGGCGAGCTGTCTCTGGTCGGCGACCGGTCGCGCCAACGCCGACATCCTTCCGAGCATGCCGCAGGAGTCGCCACCCACCCGACCGATGAGATCTTGCGCAGAAAGATGAACTTTCGCTTGCTCTCGCGGAATATCGTGGCGGCGCGCGATCTTTACGACTTCGCCGTAGGCGCGTGTGTGGAGCCGGATACGATGGACCGCATCTTGTGGGGTATGGATGAGTCCATGGGCGAGTGGCTGGATGCCACCCTGAGCCGGTCGGAAGGCATCGGGTCTGCAAAGCCCATCCTGGAACCGCATTGTCCGGAACTCGCGAAAAACCTGGCGGACTTTTCGACGCAACTGTTTCGCTATGGAGCGGCTGAGTTCAATCGCCGACACGGTAAAATGATTCGCCGCGGGTTGCTACTTTGAGGTCAACGCAGATGAGGAATCGGCCCCACCGCGCATTGATCGCCCGGGCTCGCCTGCTGGCCGAGTTCCGGAAAACCCCGCCGTCCATGTTTCCGTCGCCCCGGGAATTCTGGCCGGATCTTGCCGTGGAGTCGGGCGAGGCGTTCGATGTTCCCGCTTACAGGGAGCCCATCCCGCCCCGGTATGACCCGGCATGGCTCAGGTTCTTCATCGGAAAGTCACTCGCCGGGTGCGATGTGCGCGGCCCCAGCCCGGAAGAATTTGTCGGCTGGTTTCAGCCAGGGCACTCCCTCACACCCGTCGAGGGCAGCATTATCGACACTGTGATGGGGGAGCTTCACCGTCACGGCGGCATGCCGTGGCTCTGGAAACTGAGCCGAACACTCGGCGTTTCCATTCGCGACATTGCCCGCACGATGCGTGAGGCCGGCGTTCACTCGGGATATCCCTGCCTGTGGATCAACGAGTACGCCTGGTCCAGGCACCTGCCGGCCGGACTCGGACATGGGGCCGGGGATGAACCCGGTAGCGGGTGAGGGGGCTTACCGCCGCGGTCGTGGGTTCGAAGATCACGGATATAAGGCCGGTCAACGACACCGCCGAAGCGCAGTGGTTTTACGAAGCACTGGACCCGTCGTTCGAGACCCTGAGCGGGCTGCTGCCGAGCGGATTCGAGGCCTGCGCGAGAGTCCTGCATCCGGCCTGGCGGGTGCGCCGGGAGGGAGGGCGGCTCGCGCGCAGCCCGGTGCGCTGGGAGGAGGTGGCCGGGATTCGCGGCACGGTGGCGCACCGGCAGATGCAATGGCCTCAGGTCTGGGCACTGCCGATGTTCGAGGGCCAGGTCATCGAGACGTGCACGGAGGCGGGCATTGAACCCATCGTGCAACCGGACGAAGGCACTCTGCCGCCGGACGTGGCGCGCGCGTTGATCGAAGTGCTCGGCATTCTCCCATGTTCCGGCCTGCATGGTCGCTGAACCGCCCAAGGCGGCCCTTCTGCCAGAGTGCTTCAGTCCATGTCGTTACCTCCATGAACCGCCCAGGCTGCTACCAACCGGAGCGACAGTTGTTGGGTGGGCTTCGCACCCACCAGAGAGAAGCGCCTTAGCACGGCGCACTGAAGTTCCGATTAAACCAAATTGCGCAGACGTTATCGTTTCGTAGTCCCAGCCCATCGCTATCGACGAGGACAGAACTTCGATGGAGGATTTAATGCTGGAAGTGTAGGACGAATTAATCTGTAACCTTTCATCGCGGTCCAGCGGGTTCGAAAACGGCGAGCACCGCCCACTCAATCGATCCGTCGATCAATGTAGTCGCGATAGGATGTCAGATCCTGCCAGTGCGGCGTTTTCCGTTGCGTAGTCCCATGCTGCAAAGCCTTCACTGGAGAGTGCTCGTGGATCGGCACCGGCGTCGAGCAATATTTCAATGGTCGTTGGTTGCGTGCTGTACCGGGATGCAATATGAAGGACAGAAAACTGCTGTTCAGTCCGTTCTTCCACTGAAGCACCATGCTGAATCAAGAGTTCGAATACACCCGGGCTTGAGTTCGAATACGCGGCCACGTGAAGCGGCGAAATACCGCCAGTAGACTTGGCATTCGGATTGGCGTTTGCCGCAAGCAGCAGAGACACGATGTTGGGAACCGCTGGGTCCGGGGACGATGGGCGCGTGGATGTGTATTCACTGCGTGCTGCGGCAACGTGCAGCGGCGTTACGCCTCTGACTGTGCGAGCATCCGCATCGGAGCCTGCGTCAAGAAGCGCTCTTACTGCGGAAGCCGAACCATAATTCGCCGCAACGTGCAAAGGGGTTTCGCCAGTTTCGGTACGTGCGCCCACATCGGCACCGGCTGCCAGCAGGGCTTGCACTACAGTTGGCGCATTGAAGCCGGCTGCCCAGTGCAGCGCAGACTTGGCCTCATCGTCCATCGCGTCGACGTCGGCGTTCAAGCGCAGAAGCCGTTCAGTGATTGACAGATTATCATTTGCGAATGCAGCCCAATGCAGCGCGGATTTGCCATCGTTTGTGCGCGCCTCCATCTGCGCTCCCAATTCTATCAGTTGCTCTATGATCGCGGGGTCTTCGGTATACACAGCCGCCCAGAGCAGAGGGGTCCCACCAAATTGCGAGTTTGTATCCCTGGCTTCCAGATTCGCTCCCGCCTCAACCAATGCAGCAAGTACTTCCGTGCTCTTGTTGTCCCGCGCCGCCCAATGCAATGGAGTGCCTCCGTTGTTTGCGCGCGCCTCCAGGTCCGCGCCAGCGTCCAGCAGCATTTGCACTATTCTAGGATCGCTGCTGTAGCTGGCTGCCCAGTGCAGAGGGGTCTTGCCGTGACTTGTCCGAGCTCGCACGTCAGCCCGCTGTGCCAATAGAGTACTGATCGTTGATACAACCGCCCCGTTTCGAATCGCTTCATGCAACTCAGAAGGATTTTCCTCCGGTGGGACAACGTCTATTGCCATAGCCCCCCTTGCGAGCAAAACCAGAAACACTACCTGCTGCAAAGCGAATGATCTCAACTGCGCATCTCCAGCTTCGTTCTGTCCTATTCTCAAGTCTAGCAAATGTCAGAGGGCCGTGTCTGATGTGAAACAGGATCAACTATTATGGAACCGAGCCACCTGGAATACCGGGAATATCATTCAACTGGTCAAACATCTGTTTCGTTGTGAAGTCACTATCGAGATTGCCGGTCATCACGCCAGCAGTGGTACTCTGCGAAAAAATATACCTGTCCTGCATGATTTCTGCTTGTTGCTCATTGGTATAGTGCTCAAATCGCTTAACCTCTCCATTCGGGTGCGCCATAAGGGTGCCGTCATCATTCCTGTATACGTAGTCCTTCGGCATTGGATCGACCACAAATCTGTGAACAACATGCGGATTGTAGTCGTGCCAAATGTGAGTGAATTCATGCACCAACACAGACTTTTTGTTTACGCTCGTAAATTCTTCCTCGAATGACCTATTGTCTCCACGTGCGCTTGGCACATGAATATGTCCACCCTCATCGAACCAGGCATTCGGATTTCCCTTCAATCTAGAATCGTTGGCACTTATACGGTACACGCGAACGTTTTTCAGGTTCTCGAAACTCAGGCCATTATCAATCGCCAGTTGTTGCTCTGCCGGAGTCAGAAGGCGAAATTCGCCGATGTCGGTGTGCCCACTCCCGTTGCAATCTGGAGCATTTCGGTTTAAGCAAAGCCCCTCAATCGATAATGCTTGTGCGAGCACTATTCGACCGACCCGTTCGGAGTCATTGCACGGCAAGGAAATTTGTGAATCGTATGCAAAGACTCCCGTGCAACTACGCTCCAACTGGCCGTTAAAGAAATTGACGCCGAATACGCGCAACAGAATTTCACTGATCTTCTTTGCGCGCGTACTCCCCAATGCGACATTTGGACGGGCCCGCCCATCGACAAGGGAGAACTGCCGGGAGAATTCCAGCGCATCGCCGTTGAAGTTCCCGTAGGAGATCACGGTAACTACGTTGGTGAACGGCTCGTAGACTTTATCAAGTTCCGTATGGTTGAAAGGACACGGGTAGTCGGTGTAGTAGACGTTGCTTGATTCGTCGTCCAGGCATTGGTACACAATCGTGAATCCCGACACCACGTTCGTCGTGCTAACGGCGTTGTTGTCGAAATACCCGGGGTCGTCGATCCACGCGTTGACTTCGGTGAGGAACTTCTTGAATGCAGCGTCCACGGTCTTCAACTTGGCTGGATGACCGCCGACTTTTCCGCCGGGCGCGTACACGATGCGGTCAAGTTCGCCCGTGATGGCGCTTCCCAGGCCGCGCAGCAGCACGTCCACAAACCCATCCAGGTTAAAGTCCTTCAGAATGAGATTCACGCCTGGAAACACCGATACGCTGTCCTTCGCGTGGACTGTGGTTGCGTCAGATCGATTGACGATGGGTTTTGATGAGCATTACACGGCGCATACAGGCTACCTGAACAGTGACCTTCGGACGGACGTTTACCTGAAACACACACCGAATCTGGTCTTCCTTCCGGTCAACGACAAGCTTGTCCCCGTTGCTCCCGATCAGGCGGACGTCGGCGACTTCGTGCTTGTACAGAACACCGACGGCACATTCGACGTTCAAGCTCTGACCCCGGCGCAGAAAACCATGGTTTCCGGTTGGCCCGCTGCTTCCGGGATTCGGCTGGACCTGGGCGACTTCAACCTGGACAACGTGCACGACATCTTCGTGTCGGGCCTGTCCGGCGCGCTCACCGGTTCGCTGGACAAGAATGTGGTTGACCAGGTTGTCTTCGCATCGCCCGAAACCGGCGCACGCCCGGTCCATGTGGCCGCGATGACGCAAGATCGAAAGACATTTTTCTCGGATGCGTACAAGTGGTCCAGAGATCACGACTATTTCGATGACAACGCTCCCATCCGAAAAACCTCCCGAGTAGTTAGTTCATACGTCTGGATGCCCAAATTGTGCCGGCCCCTGGTTGATCAATTGACTCCATTGCGCAGCAATACGATCTCCGGGTCCGTCGGTCAGACACTCCCGAACATACTCGCTGAGTTCGATGCATTCATAGCCAATTGCGGCGTGCACCAATATGATTTCATCAGCTACGAGTTCGCCAGCGTTCGCTACACCGTTAACGCCGAGTCGAAGGACTATACTGTCTTTCACCGAGGCGCATTGGCGTTCGCGGATATCATGACCGATGTGATCGAGAACGGCGGATTGATTGCGCAATCGAAGGAAGCTCAGTCCCTGGAGCAACTGATCAAGATCATATGGGGAATTGAGACGTTCATGGGGGACATCCTGTCGCGGGGCGGCACTGTGCAGGGCGAAACCAATATTCCGTCCGATCAGAGATCCGAATCCCGGAACAGAATGGTAGACGGCCTCATATTGCATGGTGATTTGTTGAACGCGCTGGTGGATGCAAGACAAGCCGAACGTGACCGCGCGAAAGAGAGGCTACGTCAGGCCTGCTACAATAGGGCGTGGGGTCCAACCCCAATCACCAAGGAAAAGCACTACAGCAGAAATGACAATCAAAAGAATACGTGGATGTCCCTGGCTGATTTGCCGACGAACGTATTCAGAAATGAAGGAGAAACGCCAACACACAACATACGCGCAAGTGGAAATGACGACTGGCGTGGCAAAAGGAATACGGACTATCACGGATGGCAGCTGGTCTACGACTCCAGCGGAAACCGGGTCGATGACAAGAGGAATCTTGGAACGTACGATTTTGGGCCACCACGTTACCAGTTCTTCAAGCACATAGAGCAGGACATTACCCCTTGGGTCCAGTGGAAAAACTCAATGGAGGGAGACGACTCTTCTCGACTGGAGAGACTCACTGCCCTGTATCGGTCAAAGTTGTACTTGGTATCTCTAACGTTGTATTGGAAGGGCCTTTTCGGATGTTTGGATGCGCCGGAAGACTTCGAATAGCCCTTTGTGATATGAATAGTCCTGGCGTCAATGAGACGTGCCCTATAACAAGTAGACCACACAGCGTATGAGGTGGGACTGATGTTGACTGTTGAGAATATTCTGTTCTGCCTGCTTGTGATTGGACTGGGCTTGATTTCGGGACAGATTGAAGTGTATTTGATTTACTTGGGCGTATACTCTATGTGTTGGGGTACCTGCTTCTATCTGCGCCATTTGCTGATCGAACGGAGACCAAGTTTGCTAGCTGTCGCTTTGTTGCTTCTCTTCTGTGCTAGTACAGCCTTTGCGTGGTGGTGTACGACTCACCTGTTTGGAATTGAGGCGCGGCTTGTGGCCAGCGTTGGTAGTGCGTTTAGTTGGACCGTTCTTACGGCCTGTTGCGTCTGGGTTGGAGAATATCTGGCAATCAAGCTAGAACGACCATGGATAGGCTACACAGGCGTTTCTGTCGGAGCTCTGGTGCTAAGTTGTGCTCTGGGTGTAGTTCTTATTAATGATAATTTAGGCTCCATTGGAGTGTGATGAACGTAAGAGATAAGCATGGATTATTGCAGCATAACTGATTTGTTGCGATGTAGTATTGATCAGTTTTCGTGGACACCTGAAGTTCAAGCATCGAGTTGTCATCGAACGGTTACCTCGAACGGTTAGTAAGCGTTCTATATGGGCGCCACCCGGTTACCAAGTCCGAATGGAGGTTTTGGACTTCAGGCTGCGAGTTCTATATCCGGCCTTTCTGTGCAGGTCCTTCGCCTGCTGGCCCCGATGGAATCCGCCGGTCCGCTCCTCATTCGGCTGATGTGCTCGATGCCCTGAACGCTTATCAGGTTTGGCGAACCGCGGTCTTACCTGTTGACCATCACCTCGTGTCGTACCTGGTGCAACCTTGCTGGCGTCTACTCCTCCGATTAGCCGATTGATGCCCGACCAAACTGCCTCAGGGAGCCTGGCGCTCGTAATTTCGATCATAGCGCCGACCGTGGGCCAGCAGTGCCCACATCGTGCGCGCGTTCTTGTTCGCCAGGGCCACCCCGGCGACGTTCTTGTGACACCTCTCGGACACGCGCGTCATCCACGGCGTGGGGTTGTTGACCTGATTGATCGCGGCCCGCGCACCGTGGATCAGCAGGGTGCGCAGGTACTTGTCTCCGCGCTTGGAGATTCCTAACAGCCTCACCCGTCCGCCGGTGCCCTCATGCCGGGGAATCAGGCCCAGGAACGCGGCAAACTCCCGCCCGGACTTGAAGGCCGGGGGATCGGCCATGGTGGCCACCGCCGCGGTCGCACCGATCATGCCGACTCCCGGGATCTCGGCAAGGCGCCGACTGGCTTCGTTATCGCGGTGCCAGAGTCCGAGCCGGCCTCGATGACCGCGACTTCCTCGTCCAACCGCAGTATTCGCGCCCATTGATCGCGCAGACTGTCCACCGCCATCGCCAGCAACCGCTCAGCGATCCGTTCGAGCGCGCCGGGAATATCGCGCTTCAGACCGGCCCGGCCTTTGGGCATGACCTCCCCGTACTCGGCCAGCAAGCCGCGCAGGCCGTTGATCTGCGCGGTTCGGAACTTCACCAGTTGCTGTCGCATGCGGTGTAGCGCCAGTACTGCTTGTTGCTGCTCGCTCTTCACCGCCACGGTGCGAACGCCGGGCTGCTGAACCGCCGTCCAGATCGCTCTGGCGTCGTGGGTATCGTTCTTGTTGCCACGGAGAAAAGGACGGACCATTTTCGCGGGCAGGATCCGGACCTCGTGGCCGCTTACAACGGTTACGACCGACGTAACCGTTCGGCGGCCGGGGGATGGGATTGGTTTCGGCGGTCTACAGCGACAATCAAGATGAGAGCCCGTCTCATCCTGGTTGACGCGCTACACCCACAAGCGTCCAGATGCGCGGCGTCGGCTCGCCGACGTATTGGGCATACGTCAAGAGACGACAACAAAGCAGATGGGCGCTTGTGGGCGCGCCCTCCGGGTGGCCGCAGGCCCGCCCCTGGCGGTGTTGCGGCCCTTGACAATGGGCCCACCATTGCCTGCGGCCCACGCCTTGCCAGGGGCGGGCCTGCGGCCACTGATACGCAATTATCAGTTGGAAAGAGCACTAGTGTCTGCCAGAAAACCCCTGTTCTTGGCGTTGTAGCTGTAATTATAAACAGTATTTTGGGCGCGGATCATGTCGTGGAATCGGCTTGCATTGCCGCGCAGGGTTCCCGGAAGGGGCGCCAGCGACGCCGGGGACCGTCGGCCGGGAAGGATTTTCGGCCGCAACGCATTTGCGCCCGTCCGGGCCGTTCGATGGCCCGTCAGAGGCGGCTTCCCGGAGTTCGCCCGCCCGGGCGGCGCGGCGGCCGCGCTTGAACTCGCGCCGGCGCAGCAGCCTGCCCAGCCGGTGCGGGTTGGCCGCCAGCACGGACAGCGCCACGGTTCGTTCAAACCCGTCCGCGCCATGTGCGCGCACCCGGTCCAGGCCCCGGTGCTCCAGCGCGTCGGTCGCCGACTCCACCGCCGGATGTTGCCGGCGCGCGGCGGCGAACGATTCCTCCGACTCGCGTTCGCGGTCGGCGCGGCCCGGCCGCCCCTTGCGCGGCAGCGCGTTCAACTCCAGCAACCCGTCCAGGCGCGCCCGGTTCGACGGGCTGTGAAAACCGCGGTCGAAACCGCACGCGCGCAGATCCGGGTGAAGCGCCCGCGCCTCCTCCACCATCGGCACGGCCGCGTCCACGTCGCCGCCCGTCCACAGCACCTTGCGGTGGAGGATGAACCGGTATTGGTCCTCCAGCACGCACACCGGCACGCCCGGCTCCACCGGCCTGCCCGCCTTGCCCTTGGCGACCCGGCGCGTGTGCGGCTCGAAGATCGAAAACACCTTCTCTTCGTGCGGTATCGTCTCGCCCAGCAGCAAACGCCGCTCCACCTGGTCCATCTGGCGCCGCGCGTGCTCCGCATAGCCCCGGATTACGGCCCATTCCGCCTCCGGGACCCCTTTCGACACCAACGCATCGAGCGTGGCCCCGACACGCCCGGGCAGCGTTGCGCAACGCGCCGGATACGCCTCCACACGCTCCGGACAACCCTTCGCCCGGCGTGTCGAGCGCACCCGGTGGAACAACGTCCCCGCACCCCTCGTCACGTGACGCCACTGGCGCCAGCCGCCCACCCCGTGCCGCTTGGCCAACCGGGCCGTGTCCCGGACCGAGCACCGCGTCGCGTCCCACAACAGGCTCACGTCCGTCGGATAATGCACGTCGGTCTCCACCGCGAAGGAATCGCACCGCCCCCGCAACGGCGCGCCAGGCTTTTTTCCGGCCACCGCGTGGCCGCCCTCCACCACCAGCCTCCCCACCGCCGAGAGCAACTCCGGCGTCATCAACGAGACGTTGTCGATCACCGTCTGCAACTCGTAGCGGCTTTCATCGGCGAAATCCCCGTGCGCCAGCATCGCCCGCACCGTGCGGTGGTGGTTCGCCAAGTCCTGCAAACGGTCGAAATCGCAGCCCAGGCCCTGCTTCAGCACCCCCAGCACCAATATCCGCCACAGGTCCATGCCCGGACGCCCCACCTTGCGGTCCGTGCCCGGCCGGATGTGCGCCTCCAGCAGACCGAACAACTCCTCCCGCTTGTCCGTGTGAAGGTATTGCAACCCCTTCAGCACCGCCGGGATGTCGTCCCGGGACTTCGGGTCCAGCCGGATGTCCCCGATCGCCACCTGGCCGAATTGCATCTGCCGGTACTGAACTCTGCGCATGCCTTTTCCCCGAAGATCGCCCGGAATCGGGCCGGAACCGCCCTATTTTCCCCGATTCCCGGCGCGAAGGACAGATCTTCGCCACCGAAAAACCGCGCTTTCGCGTTATCATTCAACGAGATAGGAATTCTCGGGCAGGCACTAAATACAACAGCCTGCACGGCTAGGGTTTGGCCACCCGGCTCGGCGAATAGGCAGACTTTCCGCATGCTCTGCGTGGGGGTTGCAATGGCCCGGCACCATATTGGGGCCGGGAGCAACCGGAGAAACACATGAAAACAGTCCGAGTGCTGGCCCTCGCCAGCTTGCTGTGCCTGCCAATTATGGCTTACTCGCAGAACGTACCGTCCGAGATACGGGAAAGCATCATCGCCCGTTGCCGGTCCCAGATGCAGGCTATCGGCGGCGCGTCAATGGTCAAGTTCTGCGTGGACGAGGACGTAGCTGCCTACGCGGCACTGACCACCTACGATGCCGAATGGCGAACCGCGATTGAACGATGCCGCAATCAGATGCTGTCCATCGGCGGATGGAGCATGGTGAAGTTCTGCGCCGATGAGGACATTGCCGCTGAGAAAGAGCTCAGGGGAGAGTGAACCATGTCCACCGATCTCTTGCTGATGGCCGACTTGGAGCCGCAGGAACAGGCGATGTTCACTACCGAGTTCACCACGGTTAGAAAGGACAAGACGGTAGGTTTCCTGCTGACCTTCTTTCTGGGCGGTGTAGGTGCTCACAGATACTATCTGGGCGAGACCGGTCTCGGCGTCGTGTATACATTGTTCTTTTGGACCCTCATACCGGCGCTGGTCGCCTTCATCGAACTGTTCCTGATCGGAGCACGAATAGACCGATACAATTCCGAAAGAGCACTCGAAATCACTTCCAAGATCAAGCTGATGCGACCCAAATCGGATTGACCGGCTGAGGAAACGCGAGCTCTTGCAGTTGATTGCGAACCGCGCGGGACGGACGACGCGCACGCTCATCTGATGAAGTACGGTCCGGATCCCAACCACTGGAACGAGTACATTCACCGCACCTATTCGGGTCATCGAGCCGAGGCGATCTTCCTGACCGGTATCCCGGACATCCGGCACAGCCTTCCCCATGCCTCCGCCAACCGGTAGTTCAGCCCATCGCGCGGCTTGCCCGGCAGGCGCCATTGAGCAAAGCCCGCTGGCGCGCGATGTCCTCGACACACGGTTCGCGGCTTTCGGAGTCGAAGTCTTCGGGCTGCGCGTTCATCCAGGCGACGGTGCGCTCGCAGTAGTCGATCGCGGCGAGCCCGGTTTCGCCGCGCGCTTCGCTATTGAACCGCCATAAGCCAATTGCATCATGATTGCGGTTCGCCCCGCCCGTCTGTACGATCATCGAGACGTTTCGCTCGGCCACGCTTAACGCGCTGTCATCAAAATGGAAACGCTGATCAACCTCGTGGACGCAGCCATCTTCTGGTCTATGACGTTCGTATTTGGGTCGTTAGTTGCTGTGCTCGCACTTCTGGCCGGTGTCTTGATTGTCTACTTTTTCGTCGAGGGGTTTCGCGCCATCTGGTTTTGGTTCCTTGTGGCCGTGTTCATTTGCCTCATACCCGTGGAAATCATGCTCTTCCTGTACCGTGTTGCCGTCGATGCAGTCCGCACCGCGCGCGGGCTGCCCCCGCGCTATTTCCCCGAGCCCGAGTGCGTACCCGAGTTGATCGAGCAGGGGCGGTCGCCGCGCGCAGCACCGTGAGCCATTACTCCAACACCGTCACTGACGCGATGATCGCAGCCGACTCACGTGCCTGCCGGATGCGTTTTCGCCAAACGGTGGCGCGGACAAGCTTCACTGCCGATGGATGCGGCGTTGCGCGTGACGGCTGAGAGTACACCGGGCAGCGGTCCCGGAGCAGCGCACCGGTTGCTTTGGCTCCCTTGCCGCCCCATCCCCGCGGACACCGGAGCACCGCGTATGGGTTCATGGAGCCTCAGTCGACGATGAACGACGGCTTCCAGTCCATTCTGGACCACATCCGCTCGATCGCCGAGTCCGAAGCGCACAAGGGCCGTCTCTTCGAACGGCTGATGAAAAGCTACTTTCGGAAGGACCCGGTTTACAGGGACCGGTTCTTCGACGTATGGCTGTTGTCGGAATGGGCCGCGCGCAGGCCCGATTTCGATGGCGCCGACATCGGGATCGACCTGGTCGCCGAAGAACGGGACGGGGGCTACTGCGCCATCCAGTGCAAGTGCTACGCGCCTGGAACGCGTATTGCGAAGGCGCATATCGATTCGTTTGTCTCGGCATCGGCGCGGGACCCGTTCACGCGACGCATCATCGTCGATACCGGCGATGACTGGGGGCGGGCGGCGGTCAAGATCGTCACCAAGGTGAAACCCGAATGCCAGGTGCTTCGATTCGGCGATCTCGCCAGCCGACCGTTCGACTGGCCCGATCTGGTCAGTGGCGAACCGGAAGACCTCGCATACCGTCGTGAGCCGTACACCCTGAGGCCCCATCAGCAGACGGCATTCGACAACGTGACCGGCAAATTCGACGAGCACGACCGCGGCAAGCTGATCATGGCGTGCGGGACCGGGAAGACGTTCACGGCGCTACGCATTGCCGAAGCCGTCGCCGGCATCGGCGGTCGGGTGCTCTATCTCGTGCCGTCGATATCGTTGTTCCAGCAGTCGATGCGCGAGTGGGCCGAACAACAGGCGATCCCGCATCGCTACATCGGCATCTGCTCGGATATCCGCGCGGGACGCACCGACGAGGATGCGTCGGTCCAGGAACTTGAGATTCCCGTGACTACAGACCCGACCGCCATTTCGAAGGCCCTCCAAGTCACCCGGTCGGACGGAATGACCGTGGTGTTCTCTACCTATCACTCCCTCGCGATCGTCGAGCAAGCGCAGGACAACGGCGCGCCACCTTTCGATATCGTCCTATGCGACGAGGCCCACAAGACCACCGGAATCGAACGGCCCGGAGACAAGACGTCCCCGTTCGTGCTCGTGCATGACGGCAATCGAATCCGCGCCTCCAAGCGCCTCTACATGACCGCCACACCGCGCCTGTACACACAGGGCGCGAGGGCCAGGGCCGCCAATCACGACATCGAGGTGTACTCCATGGACGACCGGGACACCTACGGACCGGAGTTTCATCGGCTGCCGTTTTCCGCGGCAGTCGGAAAAAACCTCCTGTCCGACTACGATGCCCGCGTCCCGGCGGGCGGATGCTTTGCGTTGCGAGATCAAGCACGTGGACGGGCAGCACCACGCCCTTGACCGCAAGGGCCGGATCGACTGGCTCAAGGGCGATTCCGACGGCGCGTGCCGGATTCTCTCCAATGCCCGATGCCTTTCCGAAGGCATTGACGTGCCGGCGCTCGACGCGGTCCTGTTCATGAGTTCGCGCAGCTCCCAGGTGGACATCGTGCAGGCCGTCGGCCGCGCCATGCGCAAGTCGGAGGGCAAGGAGTACGGATATATCGTCCTGCCGGTAACCGTGCCGGCGGGAACCGACCCGGCATTGGCGCTGAACGACAACAAACGGTTCGCCGGAGTTTGGGGCGTGCTGCGCGCGCTGCGGTCCCACGACGACCGCTTCAACGCGGAAATCAACAAGATCGACCTGAACGAGACGCCGACGAGCCGGATCATCTTCAGCGGTGACGGACCCAACGGCGGATCGCAACCCACCACCTCGGAGTTGCCGTTTCCGCCGCTGGATCTGCCTCCCGGTGCGATCTTCGCCAAGATCGTTGAAAGGTGCGGCGACCGCAAGTACTGGGAAACGTGGGCGAAGGATGTGGCCGATATCTTCTCCCGCCTCGTAAACCGCATCGAGAAACTGCTGGTCAACCCCGACAACGACGCATTGCGCGAATGGTTCGGCGCTTTCCACGAAGAGCTGCGGATTTCGATCAACGAGTCGATCACGCGCGATCACGCCATCGAGATGATGGCGCAGCACATTCTCACGCGCCCGGTATTCGAAGCCCTGTTCGAGCACTACGACTTCGCGTCAGGCAACCCCGTCGCGCAGGCACTGGATTCGCTAAGACGCGATTTCGGGGAGTTCGGCCTGGAAAACGAGACCCGGGACATGGAGCGCTTCTACGAGAGCGTGCGCATGCGCGCCCGCAGCCTGGACAACAGCCGGGCGCGCCAGCGCGTGCTGATGGAACTGTACGAGAAATTCTTTGCCACGGCCCTGAAGAAGGAAGCCGACCGGCTCGGTATTGTGTACACGCCGGTGGAGATCGTGGATTTCATCCTGCACAGCGCGGATCATGCGTTGCGATCCGAGTTCGGCCGCAGTTTGGGCGACGAAGGCGTGCACATCCTCGACCCATTCACCGGCACCGGCATTTTCCTTGTCCGTCTCATCCAGTCCACTCTATTGGGCGATGCAGACCTCGCAAGAAAGTACCGGTCGGAATTGCACGCCAACGAGATCGTGCTTCTCGCCTACTACATCGCGGCGATCCATATCGAGGAAGCCTTTCACGGCCGTCGCGGGTCCGGCACCGGCTATGAGCCGTTTAATGGCATCGTGCTCACCGACACATTCAACCTTCATACGGACCGGACCGGGTTTCCGAGAGATTGGCTGCCGGACAACAGCGAACGGGTGGAGCGCCAGCAGAATACGCCGATCCAGGTGATCGTCGGCAACCCGCCTTGGTCTGCAGGCCAGAGAAGTTCGGCGGACGACAACCCGAACGTCGAGTATCCGGAATTGGAGAAGCGGGTCGCGGACACTTACGCGGCCCGTTCGACGGCTACGCTCAAGAACAGCCTGTACGACACCTACAAGATGGCAATACGGTGGGCGTCGGACCGCATCGGCGATCGGGGCGTAGTCGCACTTGTCACCAATGGCTCATGGATCGATGGCAATGTCGATTCAGGCGTGCGCGCGTGTCTGGCCGAGGAATTCACCACCATCTATGTGATGAATCTGCGGGGCAACCAACGAACCCAGGGCGAACGCTCCCGCCAGGAAGGCGGCAAAGTCTTCGGTCAAGGCTCTCGCGCCCCCGTGGCGATCACGATACTGATTCGCAATCCTGATGCCGAACACGACGGCTGTCGCATTCTCTACCACGACATCGGCGACTATGGGCGCGCTCCGAAAGCAGTAGTACCGGTACTTGAAGGGGGTCCCATGGGTCTTATGGGTCCCATGGGTCCAATAGGGTCCAATTGGAATCCGGGTCGCGCGTACACGCCGTGGGTCATGCGCCACCCCGATACACGGCTGGGCGGAAGCCAGCGCGGAACCGCTACAACAAGCTCACTTCGCCAAGTTTGTCGATCCGGTCCGCGACCCGCTGCGCCGGTTCCCGCAACTGCTCCACCGTCCAGTCCGCGGCATAGCCCTCGGTGACATCGGCGGGACGGGCGTGATTCACCAGCCGCTTGGTCAGCGATATCGGCAACATGAGTTCCCGTTCGGCCACCGTGATGAAACTGTTCCTCAACCCGTGGAACCAGAACTTCGCTCCGCCCTTTTCGGTGATCTCCGCGTAGTACTGCTGGACGCCCTCCACATGACCTGAACGGCTCTTGGTGGACGGGAACAGCCAACCGGTCAGCGGTTTGCCGGAACGCCTGGGCCTGCCTCCGGGCCTGATCGGCGAACATACCGCTGCGCCGGGGTCGTGCTTCGTCGGGGTGTGGCCCGTATTCAATCGCGAGTACCGGCAAGGCATACCCGAAACCGGGCGGATTTCAACCCGTGCCCGGGATTGGGACCTGTTCAGGGCGCCGCTGGAGGCGCTGGCATTGGATTTTTTCGGAGTCGGGCCAATGTTCCGTCAATCGCCCAATCTGGCCTGGCCGGACGACCGGCGGTGGTGCCTGGTCACTGACATCGACCTGGTTTCGACCTACGTGGGTGGCCCCGAGTCGCTCATTGCGCAGATTCTTGGTCACGAGTCCCTGGAGGCCTACGAGGCGGTTCCGGAAGACCGCTTTTGGGAGGATACCGAGAATCCGCTGCCCCCCGAGTCGAAACACCGGCTCCGGTTGATCGCTGGCGACGACATGGTGCGATTCGAGCCGCTCGGTATCCGGATTGTGCGCGGATGTTACAACTTGTTGTTTCGATTGAGTGGAGGAAGGTTTCCGGCCGGTGGACGCATCATCGGCCTATAATGATCTACCTTTGCCGAGCGGTCATCACCTACGGAGGACTTTCAGCCTTGAGAACGGCAGTTCAGGCAACAGTGGGTGATAGCTGCCAGCAATGGCCCCGGTCCGTGGAAACCCGATTGAAGGCTTTGGCTATCGTGTGTTGCGTGTGGGCGACCCTGATTTCCGTCGGTCACGCTCAGGTGCCCGACCGCCAGCTCGTTGTACTCGGCCGCGACGTCGCATGTCGGGCTGCACCGGCACTGTCCGGATCGGTCGTTGTGCGCCTGGATGTCGCCGACTTGCTCAACCGGGCAGCGAGCGAGTCCGGGGCGCCGGACTGGGTGCCCGTTGAAGTTGCTGGCGGTCGCGTTTGTTTCGTCTCGCGACGGCTGGCCGCGAATTTCGATGTCGATTTTCCCGAACGCGCCGTCATCGCCATTGTCGAAAGCACGGCTAGACTGACAGGTCGGATTCCGTTTGATCGCATGGCCGCCGTCCACGCCCTGTTCCTCCAGTTGTTGCCCGAAATGCTCGATCAGGTCCTGTGCGGACAGTGCCGTTTCCAATTCGATTTCCGTGCCGGCAGACTGGCCCGTCCCTGAAAATCCACCAAAACTCGCGATCGGTCCCATGACTGAATTCAGAGGTGCGATTTCGTCCGAAAGAGCGAGTGTTGGCAAGTGTTCGAACAAGCTCGTCCCTGCAGCCGCTTGAGCGATGATCCTGCCTCCGGCGCCCGCCAACTCGCCGCAGGGAAGCCCTCCAAGAGTAATCGTGACCGACAGCCGCACATAGGCCGTTTCGTCGATCGCGACGATCAGCAAAGTATACAGATAGCGGTTGACGCGCCCCCGCCCCCGGAACGAACGCCTTTTCCTGAGCTACAGCAGGTTGCCGTCCACATCCATGAAATCCACCCGCCCCAGATCCAAAGCGCGCACGCTCTCCTCGATCGCCTCCAGGTCTCCGACCACGACCCAAACCAGCCGGTCCGGCCGCAGCTCCGCCCGTGCCGCCGCGTTGGCGTCCTCCACCGTGACGCCGCCCACCAGCTCCGCGTAGCGGTCCCAATAGTCGTCGGGCAACCCGAAACGCACCAGCTCGGCAATGTCGCCGGCCACGGAGCCCGCCGTTTCCCATCGTCCGGGCAGGGTCAGCGTGTTGCGCCTGGCGAACGTGGCGATCTCGTCGCCGTCCACCGGCCGCAGGTCCAGCAGCTCGCGAATTTCGCGGTCCAGTTCCGCCAGCGAGTCCGCGGTGCGGTCCGTCTGCACCGGCGCGTATACGATGAAGGGGCGCTGGCTCTGGGTGTCCACCAGCATGGAGCGCACGCCGTAGGACCAGGCCTTGTCCTCGCGCAGATTCATGTTGATCCGCGACGTGAATGCGCCGCCGAAGGCTTCGTTGGCGGCGCGCAGCGCCATCTCCCGTTCGTCGGACCGGTCGAAGACCAGTTGCCCGCCGAAAATGACGCTCTGCTCCGAACCCGGGCGGTCCACCAGGATGACCCGGGACGCCTCCGGCAACTCCACGGCGGGTATGTTCTTCGCGGGCACCTCGCCGGGCGACCAGTCGGCGAACAGCGACTCGAGCATCGGCGCGATCTCTTCGAGCGTCGTGTCGCCCACCACGATCATGGTGGCGTTGTTGGGTTTGAACCAGGCGCCGTGATAGGCGATCAGGTCGTCCCGGACGATGGCGCTCACGGATTCCTCCGTCCCCGAGCCGGTCATGGGCAGGGCATAGGCGTGACCGTCGCCGTAGATGAGCGCCGGAAAGATCCTCAGCGCCATGGAAACGGGTTCGGATTTCTCCCGCTGGATCTGCGAAAGCCGCAGCCGCCGTTGCCGCTCGAGTTCCTCCTCCGAAAACGCCGGGTTGAGGATCACGTCGCTGTAGATGTCCAGCGAAGCCGCCAGGTTCTCCTTCAGCGCGGACAGCGACACGGAGGAGAAATCCAGGTTGGCCCCCGCGCGAAGCTGGGCGCCGAGCTGCGCCAGTTCCTCGCTGATCTCGAGCGCCCCGCGTGTCGCGGTGCCCTGGTCCAGCAGTGTCATGGCCAGCGCCGCCGTGCCCGGTGCGCCGAACTGGTCGGCCGCGTAGCCGGCATCGAGCTGAAGGTTGAAGTTGACCACCGGAACCGCGCCGCGCCGCGCCACGATGAGCCGCATGCCGTTGGCCAGTTCCGCGCGCGCCAGCGCCGGGAACTCGGCGCCGGGAAACGACTCCGGCATCGGCAGGGCGGAGCGGTCCGCGTCGTCTCCGGAAGCCGCCATCCGGTCGTCGTAGGGGTGAACCTCCAGAATGAACGACCCCTTGCCGAGCCAGTTTCGCGCCGCATCCCGCAAGTCCTCGGGCCCGGCCGTATCCAGCAACGCCAACGACGCCTTGTAGGCGTCCGGGCGGCCGCCGAAGACGGCGCTCTCCGCCAGAATCCCGGACTTGCCGACAAAGCCGCCGACCCGCTCGATGCCGCGCACAAAGCCGGACCGGCCCTGGGCGATCACACGCGACAGCTCCTTGTCCGTGGGGCCGTCGTCGAGGAAGCGTTGCAGTTCCTCGTCGAGCGCCGCCTCCACCTCCGCCAGGTCCCGGCCGGGCTGGGCCGTCGCCCAGATGATGCAGGTTCCGGAAATCTCCCCCTGCAATATGAACCCGCCCGCATCGGTGGCAAGCTGATCCTCGTATACGAGCCGCCGATGCAGGCGCGACGTCCGGCCCCGGCTCAGCACCTCGTTGGCGAGCGTCAACAAGCCCAGGTCGCGGCTGCCCCACTCGGGTATGGGCCAGGTCCTGTAGATGCGGGCTTGCCTGACGCGATCCTCGGTGACCATCCGCCTGTCGTGCTCGAGCGTCGGCACCCAGGCTTCCATCCGCGCCAGCGGCGGGCCGGGCGGGATGGCGCCGAAGTGCCGCTGCGCGCTGTCGCGGGCGGTGTCCGCGTCGATGTCGCCGGCCAGCACCAGGGTCGCGTTGTTGGGGCCGTAGTAGGTCCTGAACCACTCGTGAACGTCCTCCAGGCTGGCGGCGTTCAGGTCCTCCATGGAGCCGATCACCGGCCAGGAATAGGGATGCCCTTCGGGGTAGACGTTTTCCGCGATGTAGTTGAAGGCCTTGCCGTAGGGTTGGTTTTCGCCCTGGCGCTTTTCGTTCTGCACCACGCCGCGCTGCTCGTCCAGCTTTTCCTGGTCGATGGCGCCGAGCAGGTGCCCCATCCGGTCGGACTCCAGCCACAGGGCCAGGTCCAGGGCGCTCGTGGGCACGGTCTGGAAGTAGTTGGTGCGGTCGTTGTTGGTGGTGCCGTTGATGCCCGTGACGCCCACCTGTTCCAGCGGTTCGAAATACTCGGCGTCGTGGTTCTCGCTGCCGTTGAACATCAGGTGCTCGAACAGGTGCGCGAAGCCGGTCTTGCCGGGGCTCTCGTTTCTGGAGCCGACATGGTACCAGAGCGTCACGGCGACGATGGGCGCCTTGCGGTCTTCGTGGACGATGACCCGCAGGCCGTTGTCGAGGTGGAACTCCTCGTATGGAATATCGATCTCGGCGGCGGTTTGCGCGAGCGCACCGCCGGAAAGGCTCAGTCCGGCAGTGCAGCACAGAAGCATTTTGAACGGTCTCATGATGGAATTCCCGGGAACGCGGTATTATGTTGACCCTGCGATGGAATCATAGTTCAGGCGGCAGCGGCTCGGCCAGCAGACGGCTTGTTCCGGGCGGCCGCCGTCCATCCTGCGCCTGGCGGTGCGCGCGCACCGCCAGGCCGCCGCAGCGCCTTCGCGCGCGACCGTTACGGGAGGTGTGACAAATGCCGGCCGATTCCAGGACTCTTCTCACCAACGCCAGGCTGGTCAACGAGGGCGAAGTAACGGATGTGGACGTTCTCGTCGAGGGTGATCGCATCGGCAGGATTCAGCCGCAGGTGAGCGCCCGGGCGGGCTGGGAGGTCATCGATCTGGACGGACGCTACCTGTTCCCCGGCCTGATCGACGACCAGGTGCACTTCCGCGAGCCCGGCCTCACGCACAAGGGCTCGCTGGCGACCGAATCGCGGGCGGCCATACGCGGCGGGGTGACCAGTGTGATGGAAATGCCCAACACCTCGCCGCCCACCACCGACCGGCGGGCGCTGGAGGACAAGTTGAGCCGCGCGCGAGGCCGCGCCTACAGCAACTACGCGTTCTACCTCGGAGCGACCAACGGCAACCTGGAGGAAATCCGGCGGATCACCCGCGCCCACGCGTGCGGGATCAAGGTATTCATGGGCGCCTCCACCGGCAACATGCTGGTGGACGACCCCGCCGCGCTGGAGGGCATCTTCGCCCACGCGCCGCTGCCCGTGGCGACGCACTGCGAGGATACCCCGGCCATCCTCGCCAACGAGGACCGCTTCCGGGCGCGCTACGGCGAGGACGTGCCCATGAACGCGCATCCGCTGATCCGGTCCGCCGAGGCCTGCTACCGGTCGTCGTCGCTGGCGGTCGATCTGGCCAGGCGGCATGGAACCCGGCTGCATGTACTGCACCTCACCACCGCCCGGGAACTGGAACTCTTCAAGCCCGGAGCGCTGGCCGGAAAGCGCATCACCGCCGAGGTGTGCGTGCACCACCTGTGGTTCGACGAGTCCCGCTACGCCGACCTCGGCAGCCGCATCAAGTGCAATCCCGCCATCAAGACGCGCGGCGACAGGGAGGGGCTGCTCGAGGGTGTGCGCGACGGCCGCATCGACGTGATCGCCACCGACCACGCACCCCATACCCTCGAGGAGAAATCCCGGCCGTATTTCGAGGCGCCTGCCGGGATGCCCCTGGTGCAGCACTCGCTGCAGATGCTGATGGAATGCCACCTGTCGGGCGAGATTGCGCTTGCGGCAATCCCCGAGAAAGCGGCGCACAACCCCACCCGCCTGTTCGGTGTCGTCGACAGGGGATTCGTGCGGGAGGGATATTTTGCCGACTTGGTGGCCCTGGACGCGAATGGGGGGGAACTGGTGACTCCGGAGAGCCTTGAATACAAGTGCGGCTGGTCGCCCCTGGAAGGGCAGCGCTTCGGTTCAAGCATCCACATGACGATGCTGAACGGCGAGGTGGTGTTTCGGGACGGGCGCCTTGCGGAGCAGCCTCGCGGTCGAAAGCTGGAATTCGAAGAACGCTGAACTTCAGAAGCACGCTGAACTTCAATTGCCGGTTCGCGTGAGCTTCGTCAACGCGCTGTGCAGAAAAAATGGGGACCCGATCGGCCGTCCCGATATTCTTGACGGCACTGCCGGGGAAACCGCGGGTCCCCGAGTGGCCTCCCGGCCATGCCCGCACCACGCTTGAAGGTGCGGGACGTGGATCGGGCGGGCAGGGAGGCGCCCGCCGATCCGGTCACAGTCTCCGTTGGCAAACGGCGGTGCTAGCCGCGGATGCCGGTGGCATCGAGGGCCGCGCCGTGAACCGAACGTTCCAGGCGGTTCCTGACGACATCCCGGTACCGCGCGTGCACGGTTCGGGCGAATGCCGCCATCTCGGCTTCAAATCGGGCCTTGTTCGCGCGGTACTCAGCCGCCTCGTCGGCGCCGTTGACAGTGACTTCCGCGATGACGGGCAGCGCCTCGCGGATATCCTCAACGATCACGGACGGCTCACGCGCCAGGGCCGTATTGAGACCGATCCCGAACACGGCCAGCAACAGCGTGGGCAAGTGCAGTCTTCGTGTGTTCATGATCATCTCCTCAGGTTGAGTTGTTTACCTGGACAATGAAATGCACAAGACGTGCCAACTCCCGATTCACGGAAAATCAAGGATTTGGCGGCGACTCAATACACGGAAATCCGTTAACTAACGGATAACCGTTGATTTGAGTAACGGAATACCGTAAAGTTCCCCGCATGGAGATTGACTACCGGCCGTTCTTTCGCATGAGCCCGGTCCTCGCGGTGGCCCTGAACGAGGAAGGTTTCGTGCTGGATGCCACGGATGCATGGCTGCAGCGTTTTGGCTATGCCCGGGACGAGCTTCACCGGCTGCGGGCCCGGGAACTGTCCAGTCCCGCAGTGATGCAGCGCATCGAAAACGACTACCTGCCGTTGTTGCGCCGCACCGGACGGTTGAACAACGTCCCGGTGGACCTGTACACGCGCTCGGGCGAGCAGGTCGACTGCATGGCCAACGTCGCGATCGACGGCGAAGGCCGCACCGTCGCGGCCTACGCCGAAATCGGCGAGACGAACCGGATCGGGGAGCGATATCGGCATCTCTATCGTGGCACGCCGGCCATGATGCATACGGTGGACAGCGAGGGTTGCATCGTCCACGCCAGCGATCGCTGGCTGGCCAAGATGGGCTACCGGCGCCGCGAAGTGCTGGGCAGGAACATCCTCGAGTTCCTGGCCGGCGACAGCGGGCTGGACCGCCAGTCGGTGATCGACATCATCGCCGAGGGCGAACTGGACAACGAACCGCGAAGTTACACGACCAGGTCGGGCGAGACCATCGAGACGCTGGTGTCGTCGCGGGCGGAGCGCGGCGCGGATGGCCGGGTCCGGCGCCTGCACGTCGCCATGAAGGACGTCACCGAGCGCAACCGCGCCGAGCGGCGCCTGCGGGCCGCCTTCGAGGAAAACGCCCGGCTGCGCAGGGAACTGGAGCGCGAGCGCGACTACCTGCGCGAGGAAGTGCAGGTGTCCATGAACTTCGGGCGCATCATCGGCGAGAGCGCGGCGCTGAAGAAGATGCTGGCACGGGTCGAGGCCGTGGCGCAGACATCGGCCAGCGTGCTGATCCAGGGCGAATCCGGCACGGGCAAGGAACTGGTGGCCCACGTCATCCACACGCGCAGTCCGCGAAGCGCGGGGCCGCTGGTCAAGGTCAACTGCGCCTCCATCCCCGGCGAACTTTTCGAGAGCGAATTTTTCGGACACGTCAAGGGCGCCTTTACCGGCGCGCACCGCGACCGCATCGGCCGCTTCCAGCTGGCCGACGGCGGCACGCTGTTCATGGACGAGATCGGCGAAATCCCCCTCGATCTGCAGGGCAAGCTGCTGAGGGTGCTCCAGGAGGGCGAATTCGAGCAGGTGGGGAGCGACCGCACCCGCTCGGTGAACGTGCGCGTGGTCGCGGCAACGAATCGGGATCTCGACAAGGCGGTGGAGGACGGAGCCTTTCGCGAAGACCTCTTCTATCGTCTCAGCGTCTTTCCCATCGACGTGCCGCCGCTGCGGGAGCGGGGCGAAGACATCGTGCAGCTTGCCAGCCACTTCCTGGAGAAGATCTGCCAGGATTTCGGCCACCGCCCGCTCTCGCTCAGCCGCCAGCACCTGGACCTGATGAGAAACTACGACTGGCCCGGCAATGTGCGCGAACTGAAGAATGTCATCGAGCGCGCCGTGATCCTGTCCCGGGGCAAGGTCCTGCGCCTCGACCTGGCCATGGCGGACATCCCGAAAACGGCAACGGCTGCGGTGCCCGTCTCCGGCTCCTCGAACGGGGACGGCAAGCCGGCGCTCATGAGCGAGCAGCAACTATTGGAACTTCAGAAAAACAACCTGCTGCTGGCGTTGCGCGAAACCGGGTGGCGGGTTTCCGGTCCCCGCGGGGCCGCCACGCTGGTGGGCCTCAAGCCATCGACATTTACCGACCGCATGAAGAAATTCGGCATCGCGCGGCCGAAGGCGGAATAGCTGATTTGGGCAAAGACGTAGTCTCTTCGCACCGCTGTGCTAGCTGCAGCAAGAATCGGCGAAACGAGTCGAAACTCCGTCGAGCCAATACGTAGCTATTCCCATTCCTTATCCATTAGATGCTGTGCTACTTCCTGCGCGGAGTATTTGTCCGTATTGTCATAGTCTAGCAATGCTGCTAAGTGGAATTTCCGATACCCCATCATGCCGCCTCTGGAACGTTTAACAAAATTAGTATCGTATAGCTCAACAAAAAGATAATAACGATGATCTTTATCTACGAGAGTCGGATGGTCTTCAATCGCCCCTTGGATGCGTTGTCTTTTTTCGTCAGATAGCTCTCCCTTTTCATGTTTAAAGGGTCCTTCTACATTTCTACCGACGACGACAGTGTCGAATGACGCTAACTGTTCAATACGCTTGTTCCGATACAAGCCGATAAAACTAGATTGCACCTTTGATGATCGTTTGGAAGGTTCGAAATAAAGTCTATACTTTACGTTCTCGTCGAAAGTTCCGCCAACAGGGAAAGCACTTAATATCTGGCCTGGAATTAAGTTCTCATTCTCTAGATAACTTTCGTAGTCAGATAGGATCTCACATAATGTTGTTTCATGATCTGCACAAACGTCGCGTAGTGCTTGAACCATCTTTGAAAAAGTAATTGATACGAAAGTAACATTCTTGCTCTTTTCTTTAACTCTTTTTAGGACTCTCTTCCTATCTACATCATTAATCTCTGTCTTTGTCAAACCGAACAAGAACTTCTGATCGTGATTCCTAGTGTTTCGATTTATCGATTCAAGATGCCGATCTATTTGAGACAGGTGGAGTTTTTCTCCGCGCTTTGTCTCAAAATAGTTAGCCAAAGGAGCTTGTGATATCAACGCGTCTGGAACACTTGTTTCCAACTTGACTTGTTGTTTAAATTGAAGCCCTACGGACAACTCTTCTCCACAGAGTTCCGTCAATACCCCACTAATCTTCTGAGGCGACACTTGGTAGAAATGCCGCATTACGAGCAATGTGTTGTTAGTGATATGATTTTCCCGCTGGGAGTATCTCTGAAAGTAGCTTATGTTGGCCATTAATTGGATTCCTTTACTCTTGCTCCACTCCCAAGCTTTTTCTCACGTGGTCGAATTGTAGCTCTATCTGGCCGTCGACGGAACGCTCCAGCCGCCATGCTCCTCCCGGTAGCTTCGTTCCGCTAGCGGTTAGGAAGCTCACGCTGTAGACAAGTTTTCCCATATTTTTGATAGCCGAGACAGGCGGTATATAGTCGGCATCTCCAGAAACGAGCAACGCGACATCGTAGATGCCACTTAGCGTGATCAAATCGGTTGCAAGCTGCGTATCCACTCCTTTTTCAGTCCCAAAGGATCGCTCGATCAGATCGTATCGAATGGTTCCGAATCGCTGAAACTGAATCTGATCGAATCGATGCTCAATCGAAGTATGGATAGCGTGCCATCCATCCGCTCGCTTTTGTATTGACTGACGCCGTTGATACAGTTCCTTCTCGGCCTCCTTCAGTCCGTCATTGCCATCCGAAAAGCTACACCCTTGATCCGTCAGGCGCCTAAGAATGCCTTTGCCCCCAAGGAAGCGCCTTTTCGCTTCCCAATCGAACGGAACTTTGTGCGGCCAGTAGTCGATTTCTCTAGTGACGTACCAATAGACCCTCACCAGCTCCCATCCCGGTCTGGCACAGAGGGTTTGGAAGAAACTGTGCCAATCCGATTCTGGCAAATAATCATGTGCCTTGAACCTATACGTTCCGTCGCGGAATAGATTTCCAAGGCTAAACCGGAAATTCTCGCCGTCCACAAAGATGCAGACACGCTTCCAGCGAGGGGTGGGGAGTCTTTGAATCGTGGTCATTACCGTCGGGGAAAAAAGAGGGGCCAGTTCGGCCCCTCGACACACTTCGGTCGCCCCGAAGGGCGACCATCACAAATATTAGCTCAATACTATATCGGCGTCCTTGTTTGTCAAGCGAAAAAATCCGGCCCCGTGGGGGCGATTTGCCATAGCGTCTGGCTGCCAGCGCGCCATTCCTGGCGGGTCGCCGGCTGTCCAGCAATGCCGGTCGCGCCGATGGATTAGCGAGACGTCGGGTGGCATTCGGCGAGTCTTCGCCCTGCGCTACTGTCAGGGATTCAATATCAGCTTCTGCACCCGCCAGTTGTTCATATCCGCTATGTACAGGACGTCTTCCTGCGAGCAGTCGATGCCGTGAAGCCAGTTGAACTGGCCCAGTTGCCGGCCGGTCTCGCCCAGCACACCCAGGATCGTGCCGTTCAGGGTGAGCTTGTAGATGCGGCCAGGATGTTCGTCGCCAGCCCAGAGGTATCGTGTGCGAGTAACCGAACCCATAGACGTTCTGGCCGATCTCGCGCACGAAGTAACCCTCGGGGTCGAACTCCAGCAACTGGGAGGTGGCGTTGCGGTACAGGGGACCGCCGTTGTTCGCCGAACCGGGGTGATTCAGGACCATGATGTAGCCCCTGGAATTGACCGCCACGCTCAGCACCTCGCCGAGGTTCATCTCCGGCGAATACTTCAGAAAGTTGGGTACGGACTCGTACGGAATCAGCGGCACTTCGTAGTCGACCCAGTCGGCCCGGGCAAGCGCCGCTGCCAGCGTCAGTACCATTATCGTAAGCAATCTCATGACAAACTCCTTCAGATGAGATCGGGCTTCAATGCGCCCTTGATATGGATCAGCGAACGGCGATGGGGCGAACCGGCGACCCGGTCGCGCCCTTGATCCGTTCCGTCAGCGCGAGAAACAGGAACTCGTAGACTTGGTCGCCTGCAATCTCGCGCAATTCCATGTTCTCCAGCAAGGGAATGCCATCCCTCCCGAGCGCTTCCAGCCCGTGCAGTCCCCGGTTGGTACCGGTCAATTCGTGCTGCATGAACCCGTTGTAGTAGACATTCTGCAACGTGCCGTCGGCCATCAGCACCGTTTCGCCCTGATGGCCGAGTGCATCGAACTGCGTCCCCATCTGTCCGATGAATCCCGTGAAGTAATCGCGCTGCGTTACGCCGCCTCCGGCGGTTGCTGGCGGTTGGGCGGGCAAGACCTGGAGAAAGTAGGGCCGGTAACCGAATTGGGGCATGAACGTTTCGTACATGTGGCCGAGTTCGTAGGTCTGGCCGGTGCGCGGAATCTGCAGCGCGGCGAGAATCTTTTCCGCAGTGACGTAGTTGGACGCCCCGGCCTGGTCTTCCGGACCGTGCACGGAGGGCCACCAGGGCCCCTCTTAACGCGTTTGCGTGGAGCCCGTATGTGCACCGAGGAGGCACACCGATGCCGCCAGGGCGAGAAGCGGCGTTTCATTCCTTGTCATTCCTGGTCCCCTTCCGGTTTTTCGGAACCGGCCTGACGGAACGCCGGCAAGGACGCTGCGCCGCCCGGTTCGTTTCCGATCATGGCAAAGGGCAACGGACTCCGGCACAATGGCATTCCATGCGCATGCGGTCGGCAATCCTGTTGTTGTCCTGCATTGGATGGTCAGGCAGTGCCGCGCAGTTGCCGGACCCGCTTCAGCGCATTCTTGCCGCTCACGATATCCCTCCCGCAAGCGTCAGCGTCGTGGTGCAGGGCCTGGGTGCAGAGCAGCCCGTCCTGGCACATCATGCTCGGCAGCCGCGAAATCCCGCGTCGGTGATCAAGCTGGTGACGACCTGGGTGGGCCTCGACGTGCTCGGTCCGACGTACACCTGGCCGACGGAGGTGTACATCCTGGGCGAACGCAACGGCTGGCGCCTCGACGGCAATCTCGCGATCAAGGGCTACGGCGACCCGTTCCTGGTCACCGAGGAATTCCGGAAACTGCTCCGGGCCGTGCGCAACCTGGGTCTCACCGAAATCGATGGCGATCTGGTCATCGACGACACGCTCTTTACGGACGCCGCAGGCGACCCCGGCGAATTCGATGGCGATTCCTTCCGCACCTACAATGTGCTGCCGAGTGCGCTGCTGATCAACTACAAGGCCATTCGCTACCAGTTCGGGATCTACCCGGACGGCGACGGTGTTCTCGTCACCACCGATCCCGTTCTCGCCAACCTTCAGATCACCAATCGGCTGAACCTCGCGTCGGGCCGCTGCCGCGGCTACCAGGCGGGCATTACCGTGGATGTTCGCGGCGAGGCGGCGGACAGGGTCTTTCTCTCGGGCGATTTTCCCGCTGCCTGCGCACCCTACGCACTCACGCGCACTGCCCTGCAGCACGACTCGTACGCCTACGGCCTGTTCGCGACGCTGTGGCGCGAGCTCGGCGGAGTCCACACGGGCGGCTGGCGGCGGGGGACCGTGAGCGAGGATCTCGAGCCGGTGCTGGTGTGGGAGTCGCCCCCGCTCCTGGAAGTCATCCGCAGGATCAACAAATTCAGCAACAATGTGATGACCCGCCAACTGCTCTACACGCTGGGCGTGGAGGCGTCCGACCGGCCGGGCACGCGGGCGGGCGGCGTGGACGTCATTCACGATCATCTGGCTTCACGGGGATTGGACGCCGACTCACTGGTCATCGACAACGGCGCTGGCCTGTCGCGCAGGACGCGAATCTCGGCGCAATTGCTGGCGGATATCCTCGAGCTCGCGCAGCAGCCGCCCTACGGAGCGGAGTACGTGGCGTCCATGTCCATCGGCGGCCTGGACGGAACCACGCGCAGACGACTTGGCGATGCTGAGGCCCTCGGCCAGTCCCACCTGAAGACGGGCAGCCTCGATCACGTTACGGCGATCGCCGGCTATGTCCACGCCGCCAGCGGGGAGACCTATGTCGTGGCGGCGATGATCAATTCCACCGATGCGCACCGGGGCACGGGCAGGGAATTCCTGGACGAACTGGTGAACTGGGCCCACGGGTTGCCGTAGAGGCTCTTGAGCTAAGCGCATTGGACCCGGGCAAGACAGATCACCCCCTTATTTTGTCCATTTAAATCTCAAAACACCCCTCTGTTTTGTCCAGTTTATGTATGAAACACCCCCTTGTTCTGTTATCTTGCTACCGTCTCACCTCCAGGGATCGGATCGAAAATGGATCGCAAGCAACTGGCGCTCCTCGAATACTGGCTGGCGAAGCCGGACAGAAAACCGCTGATACTGCGCGGTGCCCGGCAGGTGGGCAAGTCCACGCTGGTGCGGCTGTTCGCCGAACGCTGCCGACGCCCGCTGGCCGAGGTCAATCTGGAACGTCACCCTGACCTGGCCCCCGCATTCGCCCGCAACGATCCCGCCTATCTGCTGAACGTCCTGGAGGCATTGCCGGGTATCGGCTCCATCGGATCCGACGGACTGCTGTTTCTCGACGAGATTCAGTCCGTGCCTGAAGCCATCTCCGTGCTGAGGTACTTTCGAGAGGACATGAGCGATCTGCCCGTGCTGGCAGCCGGGTCGCTGTTGGACTTCGCCCTCGCCGACCACCGGCTCCCCATGCCCGTAGGTCGTGTAATGTACCTGCACATGGGGCCCATGAGCTTCACGGAATTCCTCAACGCCGCCGGTGCGGAGCGGCTCGCCTCCCTGATCGACGCCTTCGAAATCGGGCAAGAGCTGGACGCGGCGGTCCACAACCGACTCATGGGGCTGTTGCGAACCTATCTCTTCACCGGCGGCATGCCCGAAGCCGTCGATGCGTTCGCGCGCTCCCGCCGCTTCCGCGATGTCGGCGAGGTCCACAACTCCATCATCGACACCTACCGGGAGGATTTTCCCAAGTACGTCGGCTCGCGAAGCCTCTCGCGCATCGTCAACGTGTTCAACTTCGCGGCCCGCAACGTCGGAAGGAAGGTCAAGTACGTCCACTTTTCCAGGGAGGACAAGGCGGCGACGACAAGGGCGGATATCGAACTGCTGTGCATGGCGCGAGTGCTTTCGAAGGTCGTTCACAGCCACTGCAACGGGTTGCCGCTGCAGGCCGACGCCGACGCCCGGGTGTACAAGCTGATTTTCATGGATGTCGGGTTGATGAACGCGGTATGCGGCCTCGGCTGGACCGCGATCGAGAGCATGAATGATGGCAGGCTGGTAAACGAAGGCGCCATGGCGGAACAATTCATCGGCCAGCACCTTCAGGAACTGCTTGCCGGTTCGCCCAATCGCGAGTTGACCTATTGGCTAAGGGAAGGACGTGCCGCTAACGCCGAGGTGGACTACGTGGCGGCATTCGAAGGGCGAATCGTCCCCATCGAAGTGAAGGCCGGCGCTGGCGGTGGCCTGAAGTCCCTACATCAATTTGTTGCGGAAAAGCGGGTGTCACTGGCGGTCCGTTTCGACGCCGCGCCGCCCTCCGTCCAGACGGTTCGAACTACCGTGCAGCGGGCGGGAATCCCTGTGGAGGCGGCTTATCGCCTCATCTCGCTGCCGCTCTATCTGGTCGAACGGTTGCCGTCCCTCCTGGCACAGGCTCATGAAGCTTAGCGTCAGCCTCTCGGCCGGGGATGCCGAACGGCCCTGCCCGGGTGGACGGACGGTTCCGCCCCAGGGGCGCGCCCTCGATTCGGGTTACGAGGCCGCAGACTCCCGTTGACGGCGCAGACGCAACCGCACGCGCCGGCGCTGCCAGTCGACCACCCGGTAGCCCAGCAGCAGGGCCAGCACGGCCATGTAGAGCAGGGGCTCGGTCACGTCGATCTTCACGAGCCACAGGAAGTGCACCGAACCGAGGATGCCGATGAGGTAGACCAGCCGATGAAGCTGTACCCAGCGCCGCCGCAGCCGCCGCTGCATGGCGTTGGTGGAGGTCACGGCCAGGGGCACCATCAGCACCAGTGCGAGAAAGCCGACGGTGATGTAGGGCCGCATGGCGACATCCACCACCAGCGAACGCCAGGCGAGTCCCTGGTCCAGCACGGCGTAGGTGATCGCGTGCAGGAGAATGTAGGCGAATGCCGCCAGACCCAGGGTTCGCCGCAGCGCCACCAGCCAGTTGAGTCCCGTCTGCTTTCGGATCGGGGTGATCGCCAGTGTCAGGATCAGCAGGTTCAGGCCGGTCTTGCCGAACGTGTGCAGGACCATCTGCACGGGGTTGGCGCCCAGGTCGCCCGCAATCCCGAACGCCCGCGCGGCGACCCAGGCGAACGGTACCATGCAGGCAACGATGACCAGCGCCTTGATCAGCGCCAGGGAACGTCGCGTCATTGCGAAACGCCGGGTCCGGTCAACGCGTTCGCGCAGGGCGCGGACGCTGCGGGCGAGGGCAGGGATCGCACTTGCGTGCCCTAGTAGTTCCTCATCAGGTCAAGCCCCGTGTAGAGGCCGGCGACCTGGTCGGCGTAGCCGTTGAAGAGCCGCGTCGGGATACGCGACGAGAACAGCCCCGCACCCAGCACCCTTTCGGTGGCCTGGCTCCAGCGGGGATGATCCTTGTCGGGATTCACGTTGGAGTAGAACCCGTACTCCCGGGCATTGGCCATGTTCCAGCTCGTCTCCGGCTGCCGCTCCATGAAGCGGATCCGCACGATGGACTTGATGCTCTTGAAGCCGTACTTCCACGGCACGATCAGGCGCAGCGGAGCGCCGTTCTGGTTCGGCAGGACCTGCCCGTACAGCCCGACCGTCAGCAGCGTCAGCGGATGCATGGCTTCGGCGATGGTCAGGCCTTCGCGGTAGGGCCAGCGCAGCACCGGGTAGCGCACGCCGGGCATCTGTTCCGAATCGTTCAGCGTGAAGAACTGGACATGGTTGGCGCGCGATGTGGGCTCGAACCGCTTCAGCAGGTCGCCCAGCGGGAATCCGACCCAGGGCACCACCATCGACCACGCCTCCACGCAGCGGAACCGGTACAGCCGGTCTTCCAGCGTGTGTCCCTTCATGAGGTCTTCCAGCGCGAACGTGCCGGTTACACCCGCCTCGCCCTCGACGGTGACCGACCACGGGTGGGGCCTGAGCGTGTGCGCGTTCTTCGCCGGGTCCGTCTTGCCCGTTCCGAACTCGTAGTAGTTGTTGTACCCGGCGATGTCCTCGAAGGACGTGGTTTCACGCTCCACGTCGTGCTCCCAGGGCTGCAGTTCGCCCAGGTTGCCGCCTTCCGGAAACGCCCTCTGGCGCGGCGCCCCGTCGGCCAGCGGCATCAGCCCGGGCAGCCCGCCGCCGATGGCCTGACCCCAGGCATTGGCGGCCGGCAGCAGCCCGGCGGCCAGTGCCGCCTTGAGGATGTCCCTGCGGCGATGAAAGACGGATTCGGGGGTGATCTCGGAAGGTCTGATGTCCGAAGGGCGCTTGATCAACATGGCCTTTTCCTCACGGTCCTTGATCGGGAGTGGCTACAATCTTGCTACCCTTTGACCGAAATCGCCAGTCCCGGTTCGCACGATTTTGCAAAAAATCCCGGATGTTCCCCGCGCGGCGGGCGATTCGGGCCGGACAGCCGGCCCGTTGCCGCTCAGGCCCCGCGGCCGGCGGCGCATTCGCAGGCCATCTCCGCTACAATCAGCGGCTCGGAAGCCCGGCAAGAACGGGTTCTTTCAACATGCATCTTCCAGGGGACGCCAAATGAAGCTGATAACCGCTGTAATCAAGCCCTTCCGGCTCGACGATGTGCGCAACGCCCTGGCCGAGGTGGGCGTGCAGGGCATGACGGTCACCGAAGTCAAGGGATTCGGGCGCCAACGAGGCCACACGGAACTCTACAGGGGAGCCGAGTACGTGGTCGATTTTCTTCCCAAGGTCAAGGTGGAGGTCGCCTTGTCCGAAGACCTGGCGGAACGCGCCATCGAAGCGATCGTGGAATCCGCGCGCACAGGGAAAGTCGGGGACGGAAAGATATTCGTCACGGACCTGACACAGGCACTTCGGATTCGCACGGGCGAGACTGGCGACCAGGCCATTTAGAGGGAGATTGGCAGTGAAGAGACTAACAGCTACAACCGTCCTGACACTGGCCCTGTTGCCGGCCGCCGGCTGGAGTCAGGCGCTGGATTCGGGCGACACGGCATGGATGCTGACGTCCACAGCGCTGGTCCTGTTCATGACGCTGCCGGGCCTGGCGCTGTTCTACGCCGGCCTGGTCAGGAACCGCAATGTGCTGTCGGTGGTCATGCAGTGCTTCACCATCGCCTGCATGGTATCGGTGATCTGGATCGTATGCGGCTACAGCCTGGCGTTCAGCGAGTCGGTGGGAGGCTACGTCGGCGGGCTGTCCGCCGCCTGGCTCAGCGGTGTCGCCATCGACTCCCTGAGCGGCACCCTGCCGGAAACCGTCTTCATCATGTTCCAGCTCACCTTCGCCATCATCACCCCGGCGCTGTTTGTGGGCGGTATCGCCGAACGCATGCGATTCTCCGCCCTGCTGATATTTGTCGCCGCGTGGGTCGTATTGGTCTATTTCCCCGTGGCCCACTGGGTCTGGGGCGGAGGCTGGCTCGCAGAAATGGGCTTCCGTGACTTTGCGGGCGGGGCCGTGGTTCACGTAACCGCTGGAGTGGCGGCCCTGGTGGCCGCCATCGTGCTCGGCAACCGGAGCGGATTTCCGAACGTGGCAATGCCTCCGCACAATCTGCCCATGACCGTCACCGGCGCGTGCATGCTTTGGGTTGGCTGGTTCGGCTTCAATGCCGGCAGCGCAGTGGCGGCGGACGGTGCGGCGGGCATGGCCATGCTCGTCACCCACATTGGAGCGTCCCTCGGTTCGCTGACCTGGATGACCTGCGAGTGGGTCCGCTACGGCAAGCCCAGCGTCCTGGGCATCGTCACCGGCATGGTTGCCGGACTGGCCACCATTACGCCGGCGTCCGGATTCGTGGGCCCCCTGGGGGCGCTGGTCATCGGTATCGCCGGCGGCCTGGGCTGTTTCCTGGCCACGCAGTTCATCAAGCGCAAGCTCAGGATCGACGACTCTCTGGATGTGTTCCCGGTGCACGCGGTCGGCGGCATGATCGGCCTGCTGCTGACGGCGGTCTTCTCCGCCGCCGGCCTCGGCGGCCTGGGTCTCGACATGGGCATGGGCGCGCAGTTCGGCGTGCAGGTGGTGGGCATCGCCGCCACGTTCGTCTGGTGCGCCGCGGTGAGTTACGGCCTGCTGAAGGCGATCAACGCCATCGTGCCGTTGCGCGTCAGCGATGACGAGGAGACCGAGGGTCTGGATATCGTGCTGCACGAGGAGCGCGGTTACAACCTGTAGCCGCAATCCGCCTGCGGGCGATTTCGGCGTTAACCGGCCTGGTCGCCGGCGGGGAGTCTCAGGGTGACCCTGAGGCCCCCGCCGGTGCGGTTCTCGGCGCTCGCATCGCCGCCGTGCAGTTCCATCACCCGGGCGGTAATGGCAAGCCCGATCCCCTGGCCCGCGCCGCCCGCCGGCGTGGCGCCATGGTCGCGGCTCTCGTCCGCCCGGTAGAGGGGCTCGAATATTCGCGGCAACTCTTCCGGGCGCACCCCCGGCCCGCGGTCCCTGACGGTCACCAGCACATCCCCGGCATCGGCCGCCACTTCCACACCGATCGGGCCGGCATCGCCCGCATACGCAAGCGCGTTACGGACCACGTTCTCCACCGCGCTGGCGATGCCCCGCGGATCCCCGGATACTTCCTGCCGATCGGGGCAATGCAGGTTGACCGTCGCGTCCGGGTGTTCGTAGCGGGCGTCGTCAACGATGCCCCGAACCGCGGCGTCCACTCTGACCGGTTCGCGCACCGGTTCCTTTTGCGTGCGCAGTCGCGCCAGCGTCATGATCTGGCCGATCAGCCCGTCGAGCCGCTCCGCCTCCTGTTCGATACGCTCCAGGTCGGCCTGCGCCTCGTCATTGGCCTTGCGTTGCGCCAGCCCCAGCGCCATGCGAATCCGGGCCAGGGGCGAGCGCAGTTCGTGGGAGATATCCCGGAGCAGGGTCTCCTTGTCGGTGACCAGCGCCTGAATGCGCTCGGCCATGTTGTCGAAGTCCCTGGAGAGAATACCCACCTCGTCCGTCGCCCATCCCCGTTCGGGGGCGCCGACCCGCGTGTCCAGGTCGCCGCCTGCCAAGCCCCGGCTGGCGCGGCGAAGCCGGGCGATCGGCGCGGAGATGTAGCGTGCCAGCAGCAGCGAGGCCAGGGCTGCAATCAGCAGCGCGACCGCGCCGATGGCGGCCCGCGAACCCGGCCACGCCAGCATGCCGAAGACCGCCACGGGAGGCCGCACGAACAGCAGCCGGTATTCGTCTCCGTCGTCGGCCACCAGGTGCGGCGTCAACTGGGCGGGGCGCAGGTTGCTGGGACGCCCCCCGCCGGGGTCGCGGTCCCGGTCGGGCGGAGGCGGGCCCATGCTGCGATCGCCTCCCCCGAAGGCCATGCCGTCCGACGGCCGGGGCGCGCTGAATCGCAGCAATCGCCGCATTTCGCCGGGCAGCGCCCTGTCGAGCAGTTCTTCGCCGCGGTCATCGACGATCAGCAGTATCAACCCGGAATCCTGCCGGGTGTTTTCCGCCAGCCAGTCGCGCAGGCCCCGCTCGCCACGCTCCGACAGGGCGATCGCCGCCTCGTTGACCATCGGGTCATGCTGCTCGATCCTCACCGGATCGAATGCGCCCTGGGCGAACTGGAAGCTGATGTAGACCGTGGACACCAGGGTTGCGGCCATGGCGGCGCCGAAAGAAAGGAAGATCTTCAGAAACAGGCTCATTCGCGTGCCTCTCGCTCAGCCGCGTTCCGGGATCAGCACGTAGCCGCTGCCCCGCACGCTGCGAATGGGCGATTCCGCGGCGCTTCCCGAATGCAGTTTCTTGCGCAGGTTGCTGATGTGAGTGTCCAGGCTGCGGTCGTCGGGCAGCAATTGCCTGCCCAGCGCCGTGCGCGTCAGGGCGTCGCGGGACACCACCTCTCCGGCGGACTGCATGAGCGTTGCCAGGATGGTGAACTCGGCGTTGGTCAGTTTGAGGACGTCTCCGTTCACGGAAATTTCGCGGCGCTTGATATGGGCGGAGTAGGGTCCGACCGAAAACTCGGTCGCGTCGTCGGGACCCGCATCCCGGGCCCGCCGCAGGACCGCCTTGATACGGGCCAGGAGTTCCCTTGGGTTGAACGGTTTGGGCAGGTAGTCGTCGGCCCCCATTTCCAGTCCGACGATCCGGTCCACATCATCGCCCCGGGCGGTCAGCATCAGGATCGGGCTTTGCACTCCGCCTTCCCGCAGCCGCCGAAGGACATCGAATCCGGACAGACCGGGCAGCATGACGTCAAGGATGATGAGATCGTACTCGTCCTGTTGAGCCCGCCTGAGGCCTCCGGTGCCCGATCCTTCCGCCGTGACGATCATGCCTTCGGGCTGCAGGTACTCCGCCAGCATCTCCGTGAGCTGGGTGTCGTCGTCCACCAGGAGTAATCGGTACGCGCGCATGGTTCAGGGAAATATACGGGTTATTCGCAAACGTCGCCCGAGGACTTGATAAAAGTTGAGACTGGGCGCCACGATGCTGGAATCGGCCAGTACCTGCGCCGAGAGTGGCTGCCCCGGACCTTCGGGTCCATGGCGCGCATGTTTCCGATCCCGTTGCCCTGTTGCCTGTTGCGGATCTGCGCTGAATCCCTGCTCGCCGTGAAGTCTCAATCGCGGACCGGGTAGCGGAAATCGTGGCGGTAGGAAACACGCGCGGTGGGCGCCGGCTCGCCCTCTGCCAGACGCGGGCGAAAACGGGATTCGGCCAGCCTCCGGGCGTACAGTGCGTCCATCGCCATGGGCGGACTTGCGCGGTTGACGACGATGTTCACGGCCTTGCCTTCGGCGGAGACGTCAAACTGCAACTCGATGAATCCCCAGCCGTAACTGCCGGGATTCGATCGCCAGTCCACCGGATTGGCCGGCGGCACGAAGTCGATGAACTTCGGTGACGCGAAGAACTCACCGGCAAGCGATGGTTGTTCATTGCGGAGTGCATCGTAGGCCTCGCGATAGTGGTCCAGTGCGGATTCCTCACGGGAACGAACGAATTCCCAGTCCCCGAGGACCGCCAGCGCGTTCGCCCGTTGAAACGATGTGGCGTTGGCGCTCGATTCCAGCACGCGCATCAACTGACCCCGTGCGGAGCGGGAATTGCCGAGACGAATATCGATTGCCGTCAACTGGCTGAGCGGAATCAGCAGGGCGCCGTCACTCTCCCCGAGCGCTTCACGCTGGATGTCCAGAACGGCTTCATACTCCTCTCGCGCCAGCAGCCGCATTCTCGATCGATCGTAGTAGGAGGCCAGGTAGTTGCGGTACGGAATCGTCCGAGGGTCGTCTTCCCCGAACCGGCGCAGGGCCACGTTCAGGCGTTCGCGCTGGAGATTCTGCGCTTCCAGCGTATTCCCGAGCCGCAGGTGCGCACGGGCCGTTTCGTCCAGCAGCGGCACCTGTTCCAGGTTGAACAGGCCGTAGTTGCGGTGACTGACATCCCGGGCGGTCTCCAGCACGGTGATCGCTTCCAGCGGTCGATCGTTCAGGATGTAGATCCGGGCGAGCTCGGAGTAGGGTTCGATGAGCGCCGGCGAGTCCGGCCCGAGTTCCGCCGCGAGCTGACCTATGCCTTCCAGGTAGCTTGCCTGGGCGTCCTCCAATTGGGCACGCTCCAGTTCCAGCCGGCCTTTTTCGATCGATGCCCGGGCTTCATGCTCATCGGCCGCGTATGCCGGACGCACTGCGGCGGCGGCGGCGAGGAGAATCAGGAGGCCCCGGCGTGGCATGACGGTACGGCCCGGCGGCTAGTTGTCCGATTCCCTGGGGGTGTAGTAGTACGTGAAGTCGCGGGCGACATCCTCGGCCAGCACGGGTTCTCCGTCGATCACTCTCGGCCGAAAGCGGGAGCGGGCGATGGAACGGGCGCTTGAGTCGTCCTTCAGGCCGGGCGGCACGGACTCCAGGATCCGGATGTTCTGCGTTCGCCCCGAGGGAAGCACGTCGAACGTCACCAGCACGTGCCCCGGCAGTGCGCCGGGTTCGCCCGCATCGGCAAGGCCGCGCGTGCTCGGGTATTCACGCAGCACGTAGTCGGGTTCGAGGAACCAGCGCCGCTGCATTTCTTCGCCGTTCTCGATTTCGTTCAGCAGGCTCCAGGCGCGCCGGTACTCGTCTCCGGTGGGTCCGATCTTGCTGAACGCCACGTTCCAGTCGCCGATATCACGCAACACCCGTGCGATCTGCAAGGTGTCCGGCTCGGGCTGGGACTCGAGAATTTCCAGGGCCCGCTTGAGCGAGCCGATGCCGCGGCCTTCGGGCAGCTTCTGCACACGGAAGCTGTTGCCGATCTGCCGAAGCGGTTGCGCCATCAGCGGACTGCCGTTGCCTTCCAGGTTGCGGATGATGGTCATCGCGCGTCCGTAATAGTCGCGTTCCCGGCCGAAGCGGTAGCCGTCCCGCAGCCACATGGCATGGTCGTAGAGTTCGGGCAGGATCTCCAGGGAGCTTTCGCCGTGAATGCGCTCCATGATCCGCAGGCCCGCGAGTCTCCGGGAGTCGGCCTCCTGGTACATTTCCATGCCGACCATGGAATTGGCGATGTGGTTGAGGATGTCGACCTGTTGCTCGCCGAGCAGCCCGTGGACCCGGCGGCTCACGGTGCGCGCCTCCTCCAGCGCGGTCACCGCCTCGGGGTGCAGATTCATGCTCTGGTAGGTCACGCCGAGTCCGACCAGGGGCGTGATCGCCGACTCGGAGAACTCGCCGCCGATCTGCCGGAAGAGATCGACGGATGCCAGGAAGTTCTGTTCCGCATCTTCGTACAGGCGCGCCCTGCGCTGGCTCTCGGCAAGGTTCGAAATGGCCACGGCGGTCTCGCTCGACTGCTCTCCGAACTCCTCCGCCGTCAGTTCGACCAGGCGCGCCGCGACGGGAACGGCTTCGGAATACTCGCCGTGACCGAGCCGGTCGCGCAGCGTCAGTTGAGCTTCCAGACGAGTGACATAGGCCTCGATCTCCGGTCCGGGTTCGTCGGGGACCTCATTCTCGCCGACCGGTTCTGCAGCCGCTGCCAAGGTGGCAATGGCTTCCCCACCGGCCGGCTCGGTTGCCGGCTCGGTCTCCGGAGCGGCAGGCGGTACGGCTGGCGGAGTGGCCAGCAGATCGGAAGGCCCGGCTTGCTGGGCGGCTGCTGCAACGCTCGCAGCCGAAAGCAGCAGGCACAGCAAACTCGGCGGGGTGGAATCGCCAATTCGGGAGAAAATTGGCTGTCGGCTAGCCATCCGAAGATCATACTATCCTATTTGGAAGCGGCTCGTCCGGGTTTCGATCACTGAAACGGTAGACCGAATCTGCGCGGGCGGGTTCCCGATTCCGGCTGGAAACTGTTTGTCGAGACCGTTTCCGCGTCTATAATGTGGCGCGCGAACCGGGAAGACTGAAGCGGATGAGTATCGCGACCACCGTCGGTGACGCCCTTGCGTTCGAGGAGATCGACTTCCGGATCCTTCGGCACAGGTCCACGCATTCCCCCGTGCAGGCGGCGGAAAGGGCGGGAATTCCCCCCGGGCAGCTCGCCAGGGCCGTTCTGCTGAAGGACCCCTACGGCTATATCCTGGCGGTGATTCCCGCAATCCACGAACTGGACCTGGAGCATCTGCGCGCCAGCCTGCACCGCCGGTTGGCGGTCGCCACCGAACACGACCTCGACGATCTCTTTTGCGACTGCGCCGTGGGTTCCGTACCGCCCATCGGTCCGTGGTATCGTGTCCCTACCGTGGTGGATGCCACACTCAGGGCCCAGCCCGATGTCTATTTCGAGGCCGGCGACCATCGGTCGCTGGTTCAGGTCAGCGAAACCAGCTTCGAGCGGCTGATGCGGGGCGCCGAATACTTCGCTTTCTCCCGCCCGGCTTCGGGCTGACGGAAGGTAGCCCATGAAACCCACCAAGACGGAAGATACCGAGTATTTTCACCAGGTCGTGGACTGCCAGTGGGGCTGTCCGGCGCACACCGACGTACCGGAGTACATTCGCCTGATCGCGCTGGGCCGGTTCGCCGATGCCTACATGCTGAACCGCAGGTCCAACGTCTTCCCGGGCATCCTGGGCCGGGTCTGCGACCGCCCCTGCGAGCCCGTGTGCCGGCGCGGACGGGTCGAGGACAAACCCGTGGCGATCTGCCGCCTCAAGCGCGTGGCCGCGGACAACCGCGGCGACATCCGGCCGCGGCTGCCGGCGGCGCCGAATCGGAAGAACGGCAAGCGCATCGCCCTGGTGGGCGCCGGGTGCGCGTCGCTGACGGTGGTCAACGACCTGATGCCGCTGGGCTACGAGTGCGTCATCCACGAGGCGCTGGACAAGACCGGCGGCCTCATGCGCACCAACATTCCCGCGTTCCGGCTGCCGGCGTCGGTGCTGGACGAGGAAATCGACTACATCGTCGACATGGGCGCGGACCTGAGGCTCAACACCCCCGTCAACAGCATGCGCGAGTTGCTGGACGAGGGCTACGACGCGGTTTTCGTCGGCAGCGGCGCGCCCAAGGGCAAGAACCTCAACATTCCCGGCCGCAACGGCAGCGACCGCATCCATGTGGGCATCCAGTGGCTGGAATCGGTTGCCTTCGGCCATACCGAATCCATCGGCAGGAAGGTGCTGATCATCGGGGTCGGCAACACGGCCATGGATTGCTGCCGCACGTCGCTGCGGCTCGGCGCCGACGACGTCAAGGTCATGGCCCGCAAGCCCCGCGGTTTTTTCAAGGCATCGGACTGGGAACTGGAGGATGCCGAGGAAGAGAGGGTGGAGATCGTCGTCAACCATTCGCCCAGGGAGTTCGTTCTCCGGGACGGCAAGCTGGCGGGGATGATGTTCGACCTGATGGACTACGACATCGACGACAACGGCCGAATCGTCGAAAGCCGCGCGGTCGGCGAGAAATTCTTCCCCTGCGACGACGTCGTGCTGGCCATCGGCCAGGACAACGCCTTCCCCTGGATCGAACGCGATCTGGGCATCGAATTCGACCGGTGGGAGGTGCCGGTGGTCGATCCCGTCACCTTCGAGTCCACGCTTTCCGGCGTCTTCTTCGGCGGCGATGCCGCCTTCGGGCCGAAGAACATCATCTGGGCGGTGGAGCACGGGCACCAGGCGGCAATTTCCATCGACAAGCATTGCCGCGCAAGTTCCCTGACGGAGCGCCTGCCGCGCGGCGTCAACCTGCAAAGCGCCAAGATGGGCATCCACGAGTGGAGCTACAGCAACGACTTCGATCCTTCCGCGCGGCGGATCATGCCCCACGTGGACCTCAAGCGGCGGTTCAGGAAACTCGATATCGAAGTCGAACTGGGTTTCACCGCCGAGCAGGTCATCACCGAGGTCGAACGCTGCCTGAATTGCGACATTCAGACCGTGTTCACCGACAACCTGTGCATCGAATGCGATGCCTGCATCGACATTTGCCCCGTCGACTGCCTGACCATCGCGCCCAACGCCGACGAGGCCACGCTCAAGCAGAATCTCAAGGCGCCGGTGCTGGAATCGGCCCAGCCGTTCTTCGTATCGGGGCCGCTGAAACACACCGCGCGCGTCATGGTCAAGGACGAGAACCTGTGCGTGCATTGCGGATTGTGCGCGGAGCGATGCCCGACGGCGGCGTGGGACATGCAGAAATCGACCCTGAACATTCCATACGCACTCGATGAAGCGGCGGAGGACATGGCGCGATGTCAGCGAAAAGCCGGGTAAACGCCGGCCGGATCAACGATTTCGTCATCAGGCTGGCGAACGTGAACGGCACCGGATCGGCCAGCGCCAACGGGCTGTTGATGAAGACCATCTTCCGGATGGGCGTTCCGGTGATGGGCAAGAACTTCTTCCCGAGCAACATCCAGGGGCTTCCCACCTGGTACGAGATCCGCGTCACCCGGGACAAGCACCTGGCGCGCTCCGGCGAGATCGACATCATGGTGGCCATGAATGCCGAGACGTACCAGCAGGACCTGAAGTCGCTGAGCCCCGGCGGCGTGTTTCTCTACGACTCCACCTGGCCCCGGCACAGCGTCGTCAACCGCCAGGACGTGACCATTCTCGGCGTACCCCTGGCGAAGATGTGCAACGAGCACTTCAGCAACGCCCGCGCCCGTATCCTCATGAAGAACATGGCCTACGTGGGGGCGCTTGCGTCACTGCTGGAACTGGACCGCGAGGTGATCGGGGACGCCGTGCACCGGACGTTCGCCACCAAGAAGCCGTTGCTGCAGGCGAACATGGACGCCATCGAGCTGGGCGCCAACTACGCCAGCGAACACTTCGACTGCCCGCTGCCCACGCGGGTGGAGCCGATGAACGAGACCGCCGGCAAGATCATGATCGACGGCAACACGGCGTCGGCGCTGGGTTGCCTCTTTGCCGGGGCGACGGTGGGCGCGTGGTATCCGATCACGCCGTCCACCTCGCTGATGGATGCGTTCAAGTCGTTCTGCGAGCGCTACCGGGTCGATCGCGACACCGATACGCGCAACTACTGCATCGTGCAGGCGGAGGACGAACTGTCGGCCATCGGCATCGTGCTCGGCGCCACCTGGAACGGAGCGCGCGCCTTCACGCCGACCAGCGGGCCCGGGCTGTCGCTCATGAGCGAGTTCATCGGCTATGCCTATTTCGCCGAGCTCCCGGCCGTGCTGTTCGACGTGCAGCGCGTGGGCCCGTCCACCGGAATGCCGACACGCACCCAGCAGGCCGATATCCTCTCGGCAGCCTACGCGTCCCACGGCGACACCCGTCACGTGTTGCTGTTCCCGGCCAATCCGAACGAGTGCTTCGAACTGTCCGTGGAGGCATTCGACCTGGCGGACCGGTTGCAGACCCCGGTGATCGTGTTGCTGGACCTGGACATCGGCATGAACGACTGGATGTGCGACGACCTGGAATGGGACGACAGCTACCGGCCCGACCGCGGCAAGGTGCTCGGCGCCGGGGAACTGGAATCCATCGAGTCGTTCTACCGGTACATGGATGTGGACGGGGACGGCATTCCATACCGGACCTATCCCGGGGTCGGGCGCAAGGGCGCGTACTTCGTGCGCGGCTCCGGGCACAACAAGTACGGCGGCTACACCGAGGACGCCGACGAGTACCGGGAAGTCGTCGACCGCCTCGTCCGCAAGTGGGAGACGGCCGCCACGCTGGTTCCCGCGCCCGCCATCCAGGGGCGCAAGTCCGCCGAATGGGGCATCGTATCCGTCGGAAGCTGCGACTGCGCGGTGGCCGAAGCCGTCGAGGTGCTGGCGCGCAAGGGCATTCACCTGAGCTACATGCGCGTCAAGGCGTTTCCGTTCAGCGAGGCGGTGACCGAGTTTCTGCACCAGCACAAGCGGATCTTCGTGGTGGAACAGAATCGCGACGCGCAGTTCAAGAGCCTGCTCACGCTCGAGACCGATTATCCGAAGGAGCGCATGGAGTCGATCCTGCACTACAGCGGGCTGCCCATCGACAGGCGCTGCGTGGTGGAGGCGATCGAAGCCTCCGTGGCCAGGGGAGAAGCGGCATGACATTCATCGCCAAACCGAAGATCGTCCACAAGGGGCTGTCCCGCAATGCACTGGGACTGACCATCAGGGACTACGAGGGCGGCATGTCCACGCTGTGCGCCGGCTGCGGCCACGACTCGGTGACCTCGGCCATCGTCCAGGCCTTCTTCGAACTGGACATTCCGCCGAACCAGGTGGCCAAGCTGAGCGGCATCGGCTGCTCGTCGAAGACACCGGCATATTTTCTCGACGCCTCCCACGGCTTCAACGCGGTCCACGGCCGCATGCCGTCCATCGCCACCGGCGCCAGCGCCGCCAACCGCAGGCTCTACCTGATCGGCGTCTCCGGCGATGGCGACTCCCTGTCCATCGGGCTGGGACAGTTCTCGCATGCCCTGCGCCGCAATCTCGACATGCTCTACATCATCGAGAACAACGGTGTCTACGGCCTGACCAAGGGGCAGTTTTCCGCCTCCGCGGACGTGGGCACCAAGGCCAAGAAGGGCGAGGTCAACGAGCAGCAGCCCATCGACCCGGTGCAGATGGCCATGGCGCAGGGGGGTACCTTCGTCGCGCGGAGCTTCTCCGGAGACAAGGACCAACTGGTGCCGATGATCAAGGCGGGCATCCGGCACAAGGGATTCGGGTTGATCGACGTGCTCTCGCCCTGCGTCACCTTCAACGACCACGAGGACTCCACCAAGAGCTACGCCTACACGCGCCGCTTCTTCCATCCCGCCGTGCACGCGGATTTCGTCCCCCCGGCCGAGGAGATCAGGACCGCCTACGACGACGGCGAAGCGATGCCGGTGGAGATGCACGACGGCAGCCGGATCGTGCTCCGCAAGGTCAGCGACCGGTACAACGTCCACAATCGGGGCGCCGCCCTGGACTTCATCCGCTCCCACCACCGCCGCGGCGAGATCATCACGGGGCTGCTCTATATCGATGAGGCCGAACCGGACATGCACGGCATCAGCCGCACGCCGGATGAGCCCCTCGCGCAGGTGCCCTTCGAGGATCTTTGCCCCGGCAGCCAGGCCATGGCAAGACTCCAGGAGCGGTTTCGATAGGATCTGTCGAGGCGATCCGATGCTGTGAACGCCGGGTTCCCGGCATGACAAACCGATGACGCGCATCGCCATGATGGGCAGCGGCGCGGTGGGCGGCTACTTCGGCGGGCGCATGGCGGCAGCGGGTTGCGACGTCACCTTCGCGTCCGCCGCCAAGGCGCGCAGGCGTCCCATGGAACCGTCCGCGAACGTCGTTTCCGCCCGGATGCGCAACTGGTTGAGAATGGCGTGCATGCCTTGTTCGACATTGCCCCGCGCCGTCTGCGCGACCTCGACGTTGGCGTAGACGCAGCGGTACCCGCCGCTCCCGTTGAGCAGGTCCCGCAACGCCAGCAGCGCGGAGGTCTTGCCGGTCTGGCGCGGCGCGTGCAGCACGAAATAACGCGCCGTGCGGATCAGGCGCAGCACCTCGTCGAGATCGAGCCGCTCCAGCGGCGGGACGCAGTAGTGATCGGCCGGGACCACCGGACCGGACGTGTTGAAGAAGCGCTCCGTCATCGGCATGGTTGCGGCGGCATCGGCACGCCCGCGCTATCGGCAGTTGCCGGAATTGTAGCGCGTCCGCGGAAAGACTTCCCCGACATGAACGTATAATGTAGCCGCCATGCGGCCGTCCGATCGCGAAACCCGGCCTGAAACCCGTCCCGAGCCCGATACTCGTTCTTTCCCGATGCCCGATGGGCTTCCGGCCAGCCTGAACGGGGGCGTCGAGGGTTTCAATGCCCTTTGCGCACTGCTCGGTATCGTGGGCCGCCGGGACAAGCGGCAACTGGTCAATCATTCCCGAGTCAGGAAGATTCTGAAGGCCCATGCGCGCCAGCACGCTCCTCGAACGAAAACCGCAGTGCGAACGCGCCGCGATCTCACCTGTTTTTTCGGTCTGGCGGATGCGCGTCTGGACATCTGGATCGATTTGTACGACGCCTCGGATGGGTTCGCCCGGCCGTTACGCGATTTTTTCCCTTGCCTGGAATACGCGGCGCTGCGGAATTACGGAACGGACTTGCGCGCCGACAGGCCGACCGATGCGGAACTTTCGGGCTTCGCCGGGTACTTTCAGGCGCAGGGGCCGCTTTTCGATTGGGAGGCTCCCGCCCTGACGGCCCTCCCGGCCGTGCATGCCGATCTGGAAGGCTGGGACTCTCTCGGCAAGGACCGCCGGCGAAACGCGATGCTGGCGGCATTCGCGGTTGCTTCTCTGCTCAACGATGCGCGGTTGTTGCGGTGGGCGGCCGGCCGGAACGAAGAACTGGCGGCGGAGTTCGCGTTCGTCACCGAACACCCGGGAACGGATCTGCCGGAACGCGATCCCGAATTCGATGTGAGATTCGTCCTGACCGTTGCCTGCGGGCAGCTCATCGAGGCTGCCGCCAAGTTGAGCGACGATCCATTCGACGAAACGCTCTTCGACAGGGTGAAGGTTCTGTCCGGAGAGCTGGAGTCCCTGCGGGAGCCGACCCTGGAAATCGGCAGGCTGAAGGTCGCGTCGGAGGATCTCGCGGCTCTCTTCGCGTATTTCGAGGAACGGGCGGAAGGCGACCCGGGGATGCTCGGCCGATTGCCCGGGATCAGGGATGCCTGGAAGTCCGCGCACGTCCGCGGCATCGATGCCTTGCGGGACGCGGTATACGAAGTCCGCGGCGAAGTGGCGGGCCTTTTCGACGAATGGAGCAAGGCCCGCGAGAGCGTTGAGGAAACCGCGCAACTTCTGTCCGGCGCCGAGGAGCGGGCCGCCGCGGCGCCGGACGGCATGGCCGGGGAACTGGAACTCGAGGTTGCGAAATATCGTTACGAAAACCTGTTGGCCGCACGGAACAAGCGGGACGCGGAGGGTCGAATCGTGGCGGCAATGCAAGCCACGAAACCGCCAAGAAAATCCAGCCGGCGCCGGAATGTCCGCACGCGGGACGCGGGCCGGACCGCTTCCGCCGAAGCAGGAACACCTGTCGAATCCGGACTGTCCGCCGGGTTGAAGAAGCTCATCGCCCGCATGCCTTTTGCAAGATAGCATGCCGTGCCCGGCCCGGGTCGAGGTTCCCGATCGGCCCCCGGCGCCCGCGGTGAAGACTGCCGACGCGGATTCCAGTCAGAACGGATTCCACGAACTGTCAGGCGACATCTGCAGGTAGCCGACGCTGACGCCCTGCCGCCATCCCACGCCGACCCGGACCGGCGCAAGCACGATGTCGTCCAGACGGTTGTAGTTGACGCCGACGCCCCCGACGACGTACAGGCTGCCTTCGACACCCCCGAACCGCCGGTAGAGGTCCTCGACTCGCTCGAGATCGTAAACGAGTACGAACGTCTTGGTGGCGCTGCCGCCCACGTCGATACCCAGGGACGGGCCGCGCCAATAGATTCGGCTCGTCGTACCGTCCGAGAGATACAAGGTGCCATGCCCGTACCGCAATCCCAAACCGAGTGCCGCGCCGCCCTCCTCGCCGACAATATAGGCGGTTGGCGGACCATTATTCTCCATGAACACGCGGTTGAGCAGGTCGGCCACACCCTGCGCGCCCTGACCGAAGAACGACTCGGCTTCCCTGACCACGCTTTCTTCCTGCATGGGCTGGGGAGGTTCCCGGCCCATTGGCAGGGTTTCCCGGTTAGTGCAGGCGGCTGACGCGAGGGCGATACAGGAAAAGATCACCCAACGATGAACCTTCATAACAACTCCCACCGTTAATGAAGTCCGGATGCACAGTTTGAAGCCGATTTCGGCAATGTCAACTCCGAACCGCGATTTTGGGGAAAATCCGGCTAATATCGGCGTCCACGATGATGGAAAACACCGAGAATCGGGTCTCCGTGCTGCGAACCAGGCGCTGGAAGCGTTGCCGCGAGGCGGGCCTGGTGTTGACGGCGCTTCAGATCGACCACGAGGTCGAACGGATCGAAGGACGCTGGATCATCACCGTACCGAGGCAATCGGTTTCCAGGGCACGCGCCGAACTCAGCGAATACGACCAGGAGAAGCGCCATCCACCCGTGGGCATTCTGCCGATGCCGGAACTCGGTACGGGCTGGCGGGGCGTCATCGTCTACGTCGGCGTTCTCCTGGCGGTGGCCCTGTTCGCCCGCCAGGACGCCTGGGGACACGACTGGCTGGGGCTGGGACGAATCGATTCGGTCAGGATCGCGGCCGGCGAATGGTGGCGTACGGTCACCGCGCTCACCCTGCACGTGGACTTCAGCCACCTGGCGGGAAACATCGTCTTCGGCGCGTTCTTCGGTCTCTACGCAGGCCGCTACCTGGGGTCCGGTATCGGCTGGGCCGCCATCCTCGGCGGCGGCGCCCTGGGCAACGCCCTGAATGTGCTGATCCAGCCCGGACGGCATCTCGCCATCGGCGCATCGACGTCGGTGTTTGCCGCGCTGGGACTGCTGGCGGCCTATACGTGGCGGCGGGGATTCCTGAAAGATACGCCGTGGAGGATGCGGATAGCGCCGATCGTCGCCGGGGTCGGGCTGCTGGCCTTCACCGGCACCGGTTCGGGTGTCGAGGGAGACAATGTCGATATCCTGGCGCACCTCACCGGATTCATCGCGGGATTCGGCATCGGGGCGGGGCTGGCGGCGGTGGAGATACCCCGCGAACCGGATACGCAACGGCTGTGGGGCGCGATCGCGGCGGCAGCGCTGGCGCTGGCGTGGATGACGGCACTCGGCATGGTGTGATCGGCCGTCCTGCCTCACAACTCCTTGCCGTTGACGGCCTCGGCAAGGCCTCCGCGAGTGCCGCGGGCTACCCCATCGCCTTGGCAACCAGTTCCAGAAAGTCCGACTCGCCGGTGACGCGCTCGGTGGCGCGCGCATCCACCGTGTAGCCGTAGCGGTCCGCCATCGCCTCGTACTGGGGACGGCGATGCGCCACGTGGCGCGGGAAGATCCAGCGGACGAATTCGTCCGGGACGATTTCCGCCGGTGAGCCGAGTCCCGTTTCCGCCAGGTACTCCTGCAACTGCCCGTCCAGGAACGCCTCCTGGTAGTACATGGGCTTCGGGTTCTCGATGGAGCGCCGGATCATGGTCTCTTCCATCGCCTTGTCGGCGCTCAGGTAGACGATGACCGTGTTGCCGGCGAGCACGTCCAGCATGCGCGGATCGTCCAGTTCGCAGATGCTGCCCCCCGCGTCGTTGATGAATTGCTCGTATCCGTAGATCTCGCGGGCCTTGCGGATGAACGGCTCCACGTCGCACATGGCGCCGATCTCGGCCGCCTCGTGCAGCCGCTGGCGCGCCTTGAACTCGTCCACGGCGAGCCCTCCCAGGTCTTCGCGGCCGATCTTGCCGAGGAAACTGGCCACGGGCGCCAGGTTGTGCACCGTGACGTTGCTGGCGATGTAGATGGAGTCGCTGCGCAGGAGATCCCGCAGGAAGCCGACCTGCATGGCCTGTTGCTTGATGTTGTCGAGGATCGGTTCGGAGAGGTACTTGGTGCCGATCCGGTAGTCGCCGGAGTAGTGGAACCACCTGGACTTGGGCAGCTTGTTGGCGAGCGTGGTCTTGCCGACGCCCGACATGCCGAGGAGCGTGATCGCCTTGCGCGGCCACGCCAGGAACGCCTCGCCCGTCATTCTCATGCCGATGTCCAAACCGCCGGGGTGGGGCGATTATACGGCGTGAGCCTCGCGGCCGCGGCGCACGCTGTTTCCTGACCGGGGACGGTCTGCCGTGACCTGCGTGCGTCCCGCCCCTACAGCACGGGCACCACTCCGTGCGGTGCCCTCGACGTGAATGACGGTAGGCCAATTGGCGAGGAACGCGGACGAGGTTTCCCGTATGCTTGCGCCATGGGTCCGGACGGCTTCCATCCAGCAGTCGCGAGTTGGTTCCGCGGTCGGTTTCCCGCCGCAACTGAAGTGCAACGCCGCGCATGGCGGGCGATCGGCGGCGGCTCGCACACGCTGATCAGCGCCCCGACGGGATCGGGCAAGACACTCGCTGCCTTCCTCGCCGTCATCGACACGCTGGTCAAGCGGGGGCTTGACGCCGGCCTGCCGGACGAAACGAGCATTCTCTACGTCTCGCCGCTCAAGGCGCTCTCCAACGACATCAACAAGAACCTGCAGGCGCCGCTGGCGGGGATTCGCGACAGGCTGCTGGAGTCTGGCGAGCCCGATATCTGCATCCGCGCCCTGGTGCGCACCGGCGATACCACCCAGAGCGAGCGGGCGAAAATGCGCCGCCGGGCGCCCCACATCCTGGTCACCACGCCGGAGTCGCTGTACATCCTGCTGACCTCCGAGTCCGGACGCCGCATGCTGGGGACGGTGGAAACGGTCATCGTGGACGAGATTCACGCGCTGGCGGGCAACAAGCGGGGCGCCCACCTGGCCGTCTCCCTGGAACGGCTGGCGGCGCTGTGCGGGCGGCCGCCCGTGCGGGTGGGGGTCTCGGCGACCACCAGACCCATGGACGCCATGGTGGAGTTTCTCGTCGGCACGGACCGCGCGCCCTGCCAGGTCATCGACCAGGGTCACGTCCGGAACTGGGACCTCAAGCTGGCGCTGCCATCGTCCCCGCTTGAGGCGATCATGGCCAACGAGGTGTGGGCCGAGATCTACGATCGCCTGGCCGCGCTCGCGGCCGATCACCGCACTACGATCGTGTTCGTCAATACCCGCCGGCTGGCCGAGCGTGTGGCCCGTCACCTGGCGGACCGGTGCGGGGAGAATCAGGTCACCTCCCACCACGGTAGCCTGTCCAGGGAGCACCGCCTGATGGCCGAGGAGCGGCTCAAGGCCGGAAAACTCAAGGTGCTGGTGGCCACGGCATCGCTGGAGCTGGGTATCGACATCGGCGAAGTGGACCTGGTCTGCCAGCTCGGATCTCCCCGCGGTATCGCGAGGCTGCTGCAGCGGGTGGGCCGCTCCGGTCATGGGGTCGACCGCGTTCCCAGGGGACGGCTTGTGCCGTTGTCGCGGGACGAACTGGTGGAGTGCGTAGCGCTGCTCGACTCGGTTGCCCGCGGGGAACTGGACGCCGTCACGCTGTGCCGCAAGCCCCTGGACGTGCTGAGTCAGCAGATCGTCGCCGAAGTGAGCATGCGGGAGTGGGGGGTGGATGAACTGTTCGACCTCATCGTCCGCAGCGCACCATTCCATGATCTTTCCCGCCGCGCCTACCGGGACGTGCTCGGGATGCTCGCCAACGGCTTTTCCACCCAGCGCGGCCGCCGCGGCGCCTACCTGCACCACGACCGGGTCAACGACCGGTTGCGGCCGCGGCGGGGTGCACGCCTGACGGCGGTGACCAACGGCGGCACGATTCCCGACCAGTTCGACCATGACGTGGTGATGGTGCCCGGCGAACTGTTCGTCGGCACGCTGAACGAAGACTTCGCCTTCGAGAGCATGCCGGGCGATATCTTTCAGCTCGGCAACACCTCCTGGCGAATCCTCAAGGTGCATTCCGGCAAGGTCTTCGTGGAAGATGCGCGCGGCCTGCCGCCGACCATTCCGTTCTGGTTCGGCGAGGCTCCGGGGCGAAGCGACGAACTGTCTGCGGCGGTTTCGCGGCTTCGTACGGAGGTGGACGAGGCACTGGCGGACGGTTCGGTTGCCGATGTCGCCAATCGCCTTGCCGCCAACCCGGCGCTGCCGCTCGCAGCAGCAGAGCAACTGACCGAATACCTGGGCGCGGCGCGCGCCGCCCTTGACGGTTTGCCCACGGCGAAACGCATCGTCATCGAACGCTTCTTCGACGAGGCCGGCGACACCCACATCGTCGTGCACTCGCCCTACGGCTCCAGGCTGAACCGCGCCTGGGGCCTTGCACTCAGGAAACGCTTCTGCCGGCGATTCAACTTCGAACTTCAGGCGGCGGCGCTGGAAGACACCATCGTCATCTCGCTGGGCGTCGTGCACAGCTTTCCCCTGGACGAAGTGAGCCGCTACCTGGCGAGGGCCACGGTTGCGGACGTGCTCACTCAGGCCGTGCTCGACGCACCCATCTTTCCGGGCCGCTGGCGCTGGAACGCCAGCGTCGCGCTGGCGGTGCGGCGCTTCCGCAACGGCAAGCGGGCGCCGGCCTACTTCCAGCGGGCGGATGCCGAAGACCTGCTGGCCACGGTGTTCCCCGATCAGCTTGCCTGCGCGGAAAATCTCGCCGGCGAGCGGGAGATCCCGGACCATCCGCTGGTTTCACAGACCCTGGAGGACTGCCTGCGCGGCGTCATGGACGTCGATGGGCTGGCCGAACTGCTGGGCCGTATCGAGGCCGGCGAGGTGGAGATTGCATGCCGGGAACTGACCAGTCCGTCTCCCCTGGCCCAGGAGGTACTGAGCGCAAAGCCGTACGCTTTTCTGGACGATGCGCCGGCCGAGGAGCGCCGCACGCTGGCGATTCAGGCGCGCCGCCACCTGACGGTGGAGCAGGCCGCGGATCTGGGCCAACTCGATCCGGAGGCAATCGAGCGGGTGCGTTCGGAAGCCTGGCCGGATTCGCGGGACGGGGACGAATTGCATGACGCCCTGGTGGTACTCGGCTTCATGGCGCCGGAGGAGGCCGGCGAGCCGGAGCGGTCCATGTTCCCGGAGAAGGTCGGCGAGCGCGAACGCTCCATGTTCGACGGGCTGGTTGCCGATGGGCGGGCGAGCACATACACGACGCCCGGCGGCGCCTCGGTCTGGGTCAGTGCCGAGCGCGTGGGGGAATTGGTCCTGGCGGTTCCCGGCGGACGAACCGAACCGGCAATCGACGCGCTCGACGGCGACATCGAAACCCCCGAGGCGGCGTTGCGCGAACTCGTCCGCAGCCGCATGGAAGGCCTGGGCCCGGTCACCGCCGCGGAACTGGGCCGACCGCTGGGGCTGTCCGGGCGGGACATGGCGGCCGCGCTGATGGCGCTGGAGGCGGAAGGGTTCGCCATGCGCGGCCGCTTCACCGAGCGTGCCACGCCAATGCAGGTACCCGGCGCGGACGATGGCCGGGAAGAATGGTGCGACCGGCGGCTCCTGTCCCGTATCCACCGCTATACGCTCAAGCGCCTTCGCAGCGAAATCGAGCCCGTCACAATCGCCGATTATCAGCGATTCCTGTTCCGTTGGCAGGGCCTGGGCAGGGAGCGGCGTCAGGGCAGCGAGGCGTTGGCGGCTGTGATCGACGAATTGCAGGGTCTGGCCCTTCCCGCCGCGGCCTGGGAGCGGGAGGTCCTCCCGGCGCGGCTGCAGGACTACAGGCCCCTTCTCATGGACGAACTGGCGGTATCGGGGCGCATCGTCTGGTATCGACCGGCCATTCGCCCGCAACGCGACCAGACGGGTGCAGGCGCTGTGCGGCGGGGCCGGGGCACCGTGGCGAACTCGCCGATCGTCATATTGCCGCGCGAGGCGACCGCCCCGTGGCAACGGCTGGCGGCGCTGGCAAACGGATCGGGCGGGGACATTCCGCTCTCCGCCGGGGCGACGCGGATTCGCGATCTGCTGGCGGACCGGGGCGCGCTGTTCTTCCGGGATCTCGTTCAGGCCAGCGGGCTGCTGCGCGTTCAGACCGAGGAAGCACTGGCTGAACTCGTGGCCGGCGGGCTGGTCACCGCCGATGCCTTTCACGGCTTGCGGGTACTCATCACGCCGCCGAGCCGCCGCAGGGGCTTTCACGGCCGGCGGAGCCGGCGAGGACCGAGTTTGGACTCCGCGGGCCGCTGGGCGTTGTTGGAGCCGGCGCCCGCAGATGGTTCCGCCGGGGCGCGCCCGGAAGCGGTCGAGCATGCCGCACGCGCCGTGCTGCGCCGCTACGGCGTCGTCTGCCGCAGCGTCCTGCAGCGGGAGGGCAACCTGCCGGGCTGGCGCGACCTGCTGGGTGTATTCAGGCGGCTTGAGGCGCGCGGGGAGATTCGCGGCGGGCGGTTCGTCGGCGCCCTGGGCGGGGAACAGTTTGCACTCTCAAGCGCCGTGGAACCGCTGCGCCGCTGCAGGCGGGAGGCTCGAACGGACGAATGGATCGTGGTCTCGGCGGCCGACCCGCTCAACCTGGAGGGCATACTCACACCCGGCGGACGTGTGGCGAGCGTTCACAGCCATAGACTGCTCTACAAGGGCGGCGTAGCGGTAGCGACGCGCACGGCCGCAGGACCGCAATGGCTCGAACAACTCGACGGCGCCGATCGGCGCCGTGCGGAGATGGAACTCAGGGGCCGCGTCGTGGCGCAGAATCGGCCGCGCGCCGGTGCGACGACGTCGCCGTAGGTGCAGCGGACTCAGCCGAGGCCGGCAGCCTCCAGAAGAGGCGGAATGCGCGACAAGATCTTATGTGCCGGCTTGCGGCCATCGATCTGAACTTGACGGTCGGTTGTGCCTCTCGTGCAATTTGACCGAGCGCGCTCGGTCGCAAAACTGGCTGATTCGCCCATATTTTCGACATTGACCGGCATCCCTTTAGCAAAGTACATTGCCTCTATTCGCGATCGACTCCCGGAAGTGCAACGTCGGAGGATAATGCTATAGCCGACCAGCCATACACACGCTCCCTGTGGGATTCCTCAATTCCCAACGATCCCGGGCGGCGCCGCCAAACACGGCGCCTTGTGGGTAACGCCGCAAAACGTCGACGCAAAATGATTGCCTTCGGATGGTACGGAGGCAAATTCGTTCATTTGGACTTCATCCTTCCGTACTTGCCTGCAGACGCAGAACATTTCTGCGATGTCTATGGTGGATCGGCCGCAGTACTCATCAACCGCGCGCCTGCAAGAATCGAGACCTACAATGACCTCGACCGGGAGTTGGTGAATTTCTTTGCTGTCCTGCGCGACCGGCCAGAGGATCTCATCCGCAGCATCGGCTTGACGCCCTTCTCGCGAGAGGAGTTGGCGCTGGCTTGCGGACCCTCCAACGGGCTTGCTCCTCTCGAGCGGGCCCGAAGATTCTACGTGCGAGCACGCCAGACTCGAACGGGACTGGCGCAAACAAGCAGCGAAGGTCGCTGGGCGCACTGTGTACTGACCTCCCGGGCAGGAATGGCAGGGGCCGTTTCGCGCTGGCTGGGGTCGGTGGAGGGATTGCCGGAGATCGCGCAGAGACTGCAGCGCGTACAGATCGAGAACGCGCCGGCACTCGAAGTCATTCGGCGTTATGACACGCCCCGAACGCTGTTTTATCTGGACCCTCCCTACGTCCACAACAGCAGGGGAGACAAGGCCGCGTACGGACACGAAATGTCCGATGACGATCACCGGGAACTGGCGTTGGAATTGCGCGGAATCCAAGGGCGAGCGGTACTGTCCGGCTATCGTTGCCCGCTTTACGAAGATCTGTTTGTGGACTGGGTGCGGGTTGACGCCCCTGCCAAACTATGCAACTCCTCAAAGGGCAAGAGAACCGAGTCCTTATGGATGAATTTTGACCCGTCCGAGGAGCGTGATGGCTGCTCCTGATCGTGAGGAAGCCAAACAGATTCTGAACGAGATCTGGAACGAGGTTTCCGAAGGAACCGAATGCGGCGACTCAGATTCGGTCAGTGACAGTATTCGGCAGCAGATTGCCAACCTTGTTACTTCCGAGACCGTGTCATTCACGTACAGCCTGCCTACACAACTGCTGGGCAAGGTCACCGATCCAGCGTTGGACGCTCTTTGCCTTCAACGCGGCGAAAACCTGGATTCGCAGTGGGACCCAAGGAGCTTCGCCGCCAGTGTGGTCGTGCCGTGGGTGGGCGACAACGAAAACGTCCTCGGAACCAGCCAAGACCCCTACGTCAGTAACCCGCTTCGGCAGCCGCGCGTAGCTCCAAACCCTCCGAACGTTCGCCCGAATACGCTCCCGCTCTGGCGAGCGCTTCACGATGTACTTCACGACGTTCAAGAAAGGAACGATCCTTCGTATACACGCAGCGTGTTTCGAGAAGTGCTCCATCGGATCCACGAAATGCTCAAGAGTCGGCAATTCGACTATCCCGTGCTGACCCGTGTCAGCCTTGAGCAAACGCTATATCTGGTGCGAGCGTTGCTAGAGAGTTCTCGGGAGGGCGAGCATGCGATGTCCCTGACGACGGCGCTGTTCGAGGTCGTTGGACGCCGCTTCGGGCTTTGGGACGACGTGAGGCGGCTGGCGTCAACGGTCGCGGACCAGGCCAGTGGAATGGCGGGCGACGTGGAGTGCCGAAAGGACAGCCGGCTCGTTTATGCCGTTGAGGTCAAGGAGCGGTTAGCCACACTTGCTGACGTAGCCTCGTTCGAGAATAAACTCACCCGTAACCGGCTAACCGAAGCGTTAATCAGCACGCCAGGGATTCGAACCAACCATGCCGAAGGCGTTAACGACCGAGTCAGACTAGGGCCTGTTAACACTACAGCAACGCATCGACGATGAGCACGAAGACGACGAAGCCGAGGAATATGACATCGAGTTTCTCGAAGCGCGAGAAGATGCGCCGGAACCCCTTCAGGCGCCGGAACAGCCGCTCGACCTCATTGCGCCGCTTGTACATCTCCCGATCGTACTCCCAAGGGTCGACGCGGTTGCTCTTCGGCGGCACGACCGGCACGAATCCCAGGTCCAGAACCAGTTGGCGGGTGGCGTCGTCCTCATACGCGCGGTCCATCACCAGCGCCGGGCTGTTCGACGGTTTCTCCATGCCTCTCAGCAACTTGCGCCCTTCGGGCGCGTCGTGCGCCTGGCCTGGAGAGAGCGAGAACGCGAGGGCGGTCCGGTCATCCGCGGCAACCATATGAATCTTGGTGGTCCAGCCCCCACGGGACTTGCCGATGGATTGGGGGCCGTTTTTTTTTCCGCCCCCGTGCCGTCCGGATGCACCTTGACGCTGGTGCTGTCCAGCCCCGCCGCCTCCACCTTGACGCGCACGAGCCGCTCCCGTTGCAGGTGCTCGAACACGCGATCCAGAACGCCGTTCTTCGACCAGCGGTTCATCCGCGTGTAGACGGTGTGCCAATTGCCGAACCTTTCGGGCAGCCCGCGCCACTTGCAGCCGTGCTCGGCCACGTACAGGATCGCGTTGAGCACCTGGATGTTCGGCAGGCTCACGTTTCCGCGCTGCACCGGCAGCAGCGGCTCGATCCGTTCGAATTGGGCCTCGGTGAGTTCCATATCCCTGATTTTCCTCCGATTTCCGCGTCAAAGACAACGCGGCGAAGGATACCATGTTTTCGCCTTGTAGTGTTAACACGCCCTAATGTGGGGTAGAGGAATCAACCTCTATTGCCTGACGATCGAGGAACTGGTCTCGGTTACGATGGGGCTTGCGGGTGAGGAGGCTCGGCTTGAGTTCATTTGCGGTGTGGGCAATCAACTTGACGAGTTCGCTCTCCCGTCCGGTAGAGCGGCTTGGCGAGACCTTCTCAATGGTGTTCTTGAGGGTGCGCCGAACAGATAAGTGACTGAAGAATTCGTTCGCTGGATACTCCCGCGCCAGTATCGGCACCGCGCCCATCGAGGGCGGCACGCCGACAAGAAACCCGGACAACAAGGATGTGCGTAAATCGCAATTTTCGAACACAATACCAGTGCTCGGAGAGCGGCAGTCTTCGAATTCCAAGGCAACGTCACACAGAAATGCCCACCAGTCCAGGTAAATCCGGCGACCGCAGTGGCCTCCGCTACGAGCCGGACGAGAGCGTGCCGCTGGCGCTCGCGCTCGGCCTTGGCGTTCAGATCGCCGTGCTAAGCCTCGCCGCCATAATATTGGTGCCGACGATCGTGATGCGGGCGTCCGGCGCAAGCGATGCCTACCTGTCGTGGGCGGTGTTCGCCACCGTGGCGATTTGCGGCGCCACGACGATGCTGCAAGCGGTCCGGGCCCGCTGGATCGGCACCGGACATCTGGTCGTGATGGGAGCCTCGGGCGCATTCATCGCGGTATGCATAACCGCCGTCGAGGCCGGCGGCCCCGCGCTGCTGGCCACCCTGGTCTTCGTCTCGGCCTTCGTGCCGCTCCTGCTGTCCGCGCGGCTTTCGCTGTTCCAGCGCGTGCTCACGCCGACCGTCTCCGGAACGGTCGTCATGCTGATACCGGTCACGGTCATGCCGGCTGCCTTCGACCTGCTGACGGCCGTACCGGACAGTAGTCCCACGCCGGCAGCGCCGTTGAGCGCGCTGGCGGTGATACTGGTCATCGTCGGTATCGCGCTGACGTCGTCGGGCGCATTGCGCCTCTGGGCGCCGGTCATCGGTGTCGTCGTCGGCTCCGCTGTTGCCGCCTGGTTCGGCCTCTACGACATTCGCCAGATCGGCGAAGCACCCTGGGTCGGCATACCGACAGGTCAGTGGCCGGGTCTCGATCTCGGTTTCGGGCCGTCCTTCTGGGCGCTTCTTCCGGCTTTTCTGCTGGTCGCCGCGATCGCCTCCATACGCACGATCAGCGGCGCCGTCGCCATCCAGCGCGTTTCGTGGCGCCGGCCGCGGGCGGTGGACTTGCGGGCGGTGCAGGGAGCGATCGCCGTGGACGGGGTCGGCAACATGGTCGCCGGTCTCGCGGGCACGACGCCGAACACGGCTTCGACGGTGGGCACGTCGGTGACCGAGCTCACCGGGGTCGGCGCCCGCAACGTCGGCATCGCAACCGGGGCGGTTTTCATTGCGATCGCGTTCCTGCCAAAGGTCCTTGCCGTGGTGCTGGCGATACCGGGCCCCGTGTTTGCGGCCTATCTCGCCGTGTTGCTGGCGATGCTGTTTGTCATCGGGATAAAGATGGTCACGCAGGACGGGATCGACTACCGGAACGGCCTGATCGTCGGGATCGCGTTCTGGATCGGCGTGGGGTTTCAGACCGACATGGTGTTTTTCGAACAGGTCTCGCAATTTGCGGGCGGCCTGTTGCGCAACGGGATTACGGCCGGCGGGATCGCGGTCATCCTGATGACGCTCTTCGTGGAGATGACGAAACCGCGCCGGAGCCGGTTGGAGGTGCCGTTCGACCTGTCGGTCCTGCCGGCAACAAGGGAGTTTCTCGGCGCCTTTGCGGCTCGATCCGGCTGGCATACGGCGATGGCGGATCGTCTGGACGCCGCCTGCGAGGAGACGCTCCTGACGCTCGCCGCACAGGAAAGCGAAGAGCAACGCCGCCTGCGCCTGGTGGCATACAGGGAAGGCAGCGGGGCGGTTCTCGAGTTTGTCGTGGCGTCCCGGGAGGACAATATCCAGGACCGTCTTGCCCTGCTGCCGGACGAGCCGGGCGCGTTGCCCGCCGAGCATGAAGTGTCGCTTCGGCTGTTGCGCCGACTCGCGTCCTCCGTTCATCATCAGCAGTATCGTGGGACGGATATCGTGACAGTACGCGTGGCAGCTCCATCCGGTGGCGGGAAAACATGATCGGCTCGCCGCACATAGCGATCATCGGCATGGCGTGCCGGTATCCCGGGGCGGACGATCTTGCCGCCTTCTGGCGGTTGCTGGAATCCGGCGGAAACGCCGTGCAGGAGGGCGTTCCGGGGTCCGGCATCGGCCGCGTGGGCGCCCTGTTTCCCGAAGACGCGGGACAGATCGAAGCCTGCCGCTTCGGCGCCTATCTCGACCTCGGCGTCCTTGACCGGTTCGACGCTGCCTTTTTCCGCATTTCGCCGGTGGAAGCGCAATTGCTGGACCCGCAGCAACGTCTGATCCTGGAGACGAGCTGGCGGGCACTCGAAGACGCCGGCATCGATCCGGAGCGGTTGAAGGACAGCCTGACCGGCGTCTATGCGGGTATCAGCAACAACGACTACCGCGGGCTGATCCTGGAGGCCGGCGAAAGTGCGGGGGCTGCGGAGCCCGCTGCCAGCCTGTATGCGGTCACCGGCACGTCCCTGAACACCGCGATCGGCCGGGTCGCGTACGCACTGGGACTCGGAGGGCCGGCGATGGCTGTGGACACGGCCTGCTCGTCATCGCTGGTCGCGACTCATCAGGCGGTCACGGGCCTGCAGCGCGGTGATGCCGATCTCGCGCTTGCGGGAGGGGTGAATGTCATTCTCTCCGGCCGGCTTCTGGAATTTCGCGCCAACGCAGGGATGCTGGCGCCGGACGGTCAGTGCAAGGCGTTTGACGCCTCCGCCAACGGATACGTCAGGGGCGAGGGCTGCGGCATCCTGGTTCTGAAGCGCCTCGCCGATGCGGAGGCCGACGGCGATCGCATCTGGGGTGTGATCCGCGGCACGGCACTGAACCAGGATGGGGCGAGCCAGGGACTGACGGTTCCGAGCGGGCCGGCGCAGGAACGCGTGATCGCGGCGGCGCTGGAGAGAGCCGGGGTCAGGCCGTCGGATATCGACTATCTGGAGGCGCACGGGACCGGGACGGAGGTGGGCGACCCGATCGAGATCAACGCGGCGGCGGCGGTCTACGGCCGCGGACGGGACGCGGGCCGGCCGCTGCTGATCGGCTCGGTCAAGACCAACATCGGTCACCTGGAATCGGCCGCAGGTTCCGCGGGATTGATCAAGACCGTGCTGGCCATGAATCGGGGGCTCATCCCCAGGCACCTGCACTTCCGAAACCCGAATCCGGCGATGGACTGGAAGCGGCTGCCGTTGCAGGTGACGTCCGCCCCGACGCCATGGCCTGACAATGCGGGCCGCCGGCCGCTGGCGGGTGTGAGCGGGTTCGGATGGTCGGGTACGAACGCCCATGTGGTGCTTGAGGGATACGCCTCGCCGGGCGGCGCCTCGCCCCGCGCAAATGGGGGAAACTGGATCGCCGGCGCTCCGCGGCTGATCCCCGTTTCGTTGCCGGTGTCCGTTGCGCCGCAGTCGAAGGGCAGGCTTGCCCGGCGCGCAAAGCGCCTTCTGCCGCTCTCAGGAAAGACGGACGCGGCAATTCGCGGCGTGGCGGCACGATACATCGAATGGCTCGACGAACAAGGGGAGGCGCTTGCGGCTGATGGCGCTACGTCCGATCCACTGCTTTCCGACATGGCCTGGTCGGCCGGCATCGGCCGGAGCCACTTTGGCTGCCGGTCGGGAGTGGTGTTCGAAGACGCGGAGTCGCTGCGCGCGGGTTTGCGGGCGATTGCCGGGACGAACGAAAGAACGGCATCGCGCAAGGCTTCGACGGTGGCGTTCGTCTACACCGGACAGGCCAGTCAGTGGCCGGGCATGGGCGCGGCGCTGTACGAAAGCGAGCCGGTGATGCGGGCGGTACTCGACCATTGCGACGAAGTGCTCGCGCAAGAGCGCGGCGCCTCGCTGCTCGACGTGATGTTCGGCCGCCCCGGCGCCGCGGGTGACCTGGACGATCCGCAATGGAAGCAGCCTGCGATCTACGCGCTCGAATGCGCCCTTGCAGCGCTGTGGTCGAGCCTCGGCATCCGGCCGGACGCGGTGCTCGGGCACAGCCTGGGCGAGATCGCGGCGGCGCATTCCGCGGGCGTGTTCAGTCTGGAGGATGGCTTGCGCGTTGCGGCGTTGCGCGGGTCGCTGGTCGGCGCCTTGCCGGGATACGGGGCGATGGCGGCAGTGTTTGCACCGGCATCGCGCGTCGCGGAGGCGCTGGAAGAGCACAATGCGGCCTCGCAAGGCGTCGGCGTCTGCATCGCCGCCGACAACGGGGCGCATCAGGCCATCAGCGGTCCGGCGGATGAGATAGGCGCGATTCTCGAACGCCTGGAGGCAGCCGGTGTGCGGGTCGCGCGGCTGCGCAAGAGTCCCGCCTACCACAGTTCGATGATCGAGCCCGCGATGGACGACCTGGAGGCCGCCCTCTCGCAGCTTTCCTTTGCGCCGCCGTCGCTCGCCTTCGTCAGCAATCTCAGCGGCCGGACAGTGAGTTCGGGCGAGGCGCTGGATGCGGCGTACTGGCGCCGGCAGATGCGCGCGCCGGTGGCTTACCGGGCCTGTGTCGAAACCCTGGCGGGGCTCGGCGTGGACGCGGTCTTGGAGATCGGACCGCACGCGGTGCTCGGGCCGATGACCACGCTTGCGTGGCCCGCCGCGGGAGGCGTTGCGGAGCCTGCCGTGGTTTCGAGCCTCATACGGCCCGCGACCGGTGAAGACCCGCCGGCGCCGGGGTCCGGAGGCGGTTTCGTGGAGGCTGTCGCGGGAGCCTACGAAGCCGGATTGCCGCTACGCTTCGACGGGCTGTTCGCCGGCGAGGAACGGCGCCGTATCGCTCTGCCCGGCTATCCCTTCCAGCGCGAGCGCTACTGGGTCGAGGCGCCCAGGCGGCGACGGCCGGGCACGGGGCACCCATTGCTGGGTGTGCGGCACGATTCGGCAAGCGGCGAGATCAATTTCGACACCGAGCTGTTTCCTTCCGATCCGGCATGGCTCGGCGACCACCGCGTATTCAACCGGCTGGTTGTGCCGGGCGCGCTCTACGGCGCCATGGCGGCGTCGGCCTGCACCGCCGACACCCCCGGCGCGGCAGTCGTCGAGGACTTCCAGATGCGGACCGCGCTTGTGTTTGCGCAAATGAGTGGCGCAGATGGAAGTGAAGAAGAAGGCCGTCGCCTGCAGGTGCTGCTCGATGACCCGGATGAGGACGCGTCGCGCCGCGTCCGGATCCTTAGCCGGGGCGCGGACGACGCAGACTGGACGCTGCACGCGGAGGGCCGGGTCTCGACGGACGCCGATTCGGGTTCGCCGGCCGCCGGCGCGGCTTTCGATCCGGCACGGCTCAAGGCCGATATGGCCACGGTGGAGCTTCAGGCCTACTACCGCAGCAAGGCCGATGTCGGGATCGATCTCGGCCCGTCGTTCCGCACGCTCAGGAAGCTCTGGTCGCGGCCGGGCGAAGCGTTGGGCGAGATATCCCTGCCGGATGCTGTCGGCCGCGGCGGGCTGGACATCCATCCGCTGATGCTCGACGGCTGCTTCCAGGTCATGGCGGCGGCCCGCGCGCAGGACGCGGCCGACGAGCCGGTAACGTATCTGCCCTTCGGCTGGGAGCGTCTCGCGTTGCCGGAGCGCTTGCCGGACCGGCTGCTCTGCCGTGTGCGCACGAGAGGGGCAGCGGACGGCGCCGGCGCCGATTCACGGGAGGTGATCAGCGCCGACCTCGCTCTGTACGACGTCGGCGGCGCCCCGATCGGTACGCTGACCGGCTACACGGTGAAGCGGGCGACGCGCAGCGCGCTGCTCGCCGCCGTGGAAGGCATCGGCGAGCTGCTCTACGAGGTCATCTGGCGCGACTGCGCCTTGCCGCCCGGCATGCCGCCGGCGGACTTCCTGCCGAGCCCGTCGGCCGCGGCTTCACGCTCGAAGCTGTTTTCGAGTTATCTGGCCGGTGAGGGCGTCGAGGTCGCCGACGAGATCGAACTGCAAGGCGAGATGGAGCGGGTGTCGTGGTGTTACGCGCTCGCGGCGCTCGAAACCCTGGGATGGGAACGCAGCGCCGGCGCGGCCGTGGACCCGGAAGAGCTGTGCGAGCGCCTCGAGGTCTTGCCCGAGCATGCGAACCTGGTGCGCCGGATGCTCGAGATCCTGGCTCGTTCAGGCGTCTTGCACGCGAAGGACGAGGGCTTCGTCGTATCGGTCGGCGCCGACGAGCCGCTGCCGGACCGAATGCCGCACGATTCCGAGGCCTTTCTGGCCGAGGTGACGGAGCGCTTCACGCATGCCGTGAACGAGATCGGGCTGTTCCGGCGCTGTGCCGGAGCCCTGCCGAGCGTGCTTCGCGGTAACGAGGACCCGCTGTCGTTGCTGTTCGGCGATGCGCAGCCGTCAGCCGGCGATCTGTATCGGCTCGCGCCGGTCTGGCGGGCGGCAAACCGGATGATTGGCGAGGTGGTTCGAACGCTCGTGGACGAACTGCCGGCCGCGCGGACGCTGCGCGTGCTCGAGGTGGGTGCCGGAATCGGCTCGGCGACCGAATACATCCTGCCCGTTCTGCCGGCTGGCCGGTTCGACCTCATGTACACCGACATCTCCGCGGGCTTCTTCGCGGAGGCGGAAGCGCGCTTCAGCACAGGCGGCGCTTCGATCGACTACCGGGTGCTGGACATCGAGAAGGACCCGATGGACCAGGGCTTCGAGCCACACGGTTACGACTTGATCATCGCGGCCAACGTGTTGCACGCCACGCGCCATCTGGACGAGACGCTCGCCCACTGCCGGGAGTTGCTCGCGCCATCGGGGCTGCTCGTGGCGCTCGAGAACCAGCGCGGCAGGGGCTGGATGGACCTGATCTTCGGTCAGCTCGACGGGTGGTGGCGTTTCGCCGACCGCTACCGGCCGGATCATGCCCTCGCCGGGCCCGACGTCTGGAATCGGGCGCTGGCCGACAGCGGCTTCGCGGAATCCGAAGTTCTCGGAGTGGACCGGTCGGAAGCGGCTGGGCTGCCGGACCGGGGCGTCATCGTGGCGCAGGGTCCGGCGAAGATCGACCTGCCGGCGGGCGCGTGGATTCTGGCCGCCGACCGGGGCGGCATGGCGTCGGAACTTGCAGCGGAACTTGCGGCGAAGAATCAGCGGGTCTTGCTCGTCGGCAACGGGCCGGAGGGGGCAGGGGGCTGTTCGGACCTGGCGGGCGATGGCCCGGTAGGCGCGGAGGCGGCGGCGGAGAGCGGCGCCGGCGTCGTCGCTGCATCGGTCGACATGGAGCAGCGTCAGTCCTGGCGATCGCTCGTGGAAGACCTGCCGGCCGATGTGCCCTTCGCGGGCGTCGTGCATCTCGTCGCGCAGGACGGTCACGGCGCGGACGCGACGACCGCGGAGATGGCGGCGGATGCGAAACGGGCGGCGGCGAGCGCGCTCGCGCTCGTGCAGGGCATCGCGGACGCCGATGCCGTGCCCGAGAAGGGCCTTTGGTTCGTCTCCCGGGGGGCGCAGGTGCTCGAACGCGAGCGGACCGGGCAACTGGCGGGCGCCCCACTTTGGGGCCTGGGCAAGGTGGTGACGCGGGAGGCGCCCCAACTGCAGGCGCGGATGCTCGATCTCGACCCCGAGGCAGCCGAGCCGCAGGCTGTCCTTGCGAATGAACTGCTGTTCCCGGATTCGGAGAGCCACATTGCGCATCGCCGGGATCGTCGCCAGGCGGCCCGGCTGGTTCGGACGGATTCGGGCGCGCCGCGTCTTGCCCTGCCGGAGGACGCGAACTGGGTTCTGGCGCCGGACGACGGAGGAGCGATCGAGACACTGCGGGTGCAGCCGGTGGAGGCACGGGCGCTCGAGCCCAACGAGGTGCGCGCTGAGGTCGAAGCCTGCGGGCTCAACTTCCTGGACGTGTTCCGGGCCATGGGCCTGGTCGAGGAGGAGGGATCGCTCGGTGAGGAGTTCTGTGGCCGGATCGTCGAGATCGGTTCGGACGTAAGCGCTGTCAGCGTGGGCGACCGCGTCGCGGGCTTTGCGTTCGGCACGTTCGGGCCCGAGGTGGTGACGCACGAGGAACTGGTCGCGATCGCACCCGCGGGCGTGTCGGCAACGGCGCTCGCCACGATCCCGTCGGTATTCGTGACATGCGTGCTGTCCTTCGAGCTTGCGGGGCTCGAGGCCGGGGACCGCGTGCTGATTCACGCAGGCGCCGGCGGCGTCGGGCTCGCGGCCATCCAGTTGGCCCGGGCGACCGGCGCGGAAGTGTTCGCCACGGCGAGCGCGAGCAAGCAGGCGTATCTGCGCTCCCTGGGCGTCGAGCATGTGTTCGACAGCCGCACGACGGAATTCGGTCAGCAGATCCTCGACGTGACGGACGGCGCCGGCGTCGACGTAGTGCTGAACAGCCTGACGGGCGAGGGCTTCATCGACGCGAGCCTCGCCTGCCTTGCGCGGGACGGCCGCTTCGTGGAACTCGCAAGGCGCGACATCCTGACAGAGGACGAGATGGCGTCGGCGCGCCCGGATGTCGGCTATTCGATCCTCGATCTCTACAACCTCAAGGTGCAGGACCCGGCGCGGCCGGGTGCGGCGCTGAAACAGGTGCTGGCGAGAATCGCAACCGGAGAGCTTGCACCGCTCATGCACACCCGCTGGCCGTTCGCCGAGACGAGCGCCGCGATGGGCTACATGCGCGCGGCGCGGCACATCGGCAAGATCGTGCTGACCACGCCTGCCCTCCGGGCGGGCCGGCTGCGGCAGGACGGAACCTACCTCGTGACGGGCGGCATGGGCGGCATCGGCTGCGCGCTTGCCGAATGGCTTGCCGAGCGCGGCGCGGGGACGATTGTACTGAACGGCCGCAGGGCGCCCGACGCGGCGGCGGAAAGAGCGATCGGGGCGTTGCGCGCCTGCGGATTCAGCATCGAGGTCGAGATCGCCGACGTGACCGGCACGGCTTCGCTCGATGCAATGCTCGCGCGGATGGACGAGACACTGCCGCCGCTTGCCGGCGTGATCCACAGCGTCGGCGTGCTGGCGGACGCTGCCCTCGGCAACCAGAGCTGGGAGAGCTTCGAGACCGTCCTGTGGCCGAAGATGCTCGGAGCCTGGCACCTGCACCGGGCGACGGCGGAACACGATCTCGACATGTTCGTTCTGTTCTCGAGCGTCGCCGGTGTTCTGGGCAATCCGGGCCAGGCCAACCACGCGGCGGCCAACGCCTTCCTCGATCAGCTTGCCGCCCACCGTCGCGCGCTGGGCCTTCCCGGACAGGCCATCGCCTGGGGAGCGTGGTCGGGGCTCGGCGAGGCGGAGGAGCAGCGGGAACGGATCGCCGAGAGGCGCGAGGCATCCGGAACGGGCTGGTTCACGCCGGAGCAGGGTTTCAAGGCATTGGAGCGCCTGCTGCACCAGGATGCAACGGGCACCGCGATGGCGGTCGTGGACTGGCCGGTATTCGGAGAGACTCTCGACGGCCGACCGTCCCTGCTGGAGGACCTGCTCGCGGTCGACACGGACGACGATGATTCGTCCCTGTCCGAAGACCTGCTTGAACAGTTCGCCTCGACACCCGCGGCCGGGCGCGAAGACCTGCTCGTCTCCTTCCTGCAGGGAGAAGTGCAGGCCGTTCTGAGGCTGCCCTCGGCGCCGGCGTCCGCAGTCGGTTTTTTCGACCTCGGAATGGATTCCCTCATGGCGGTCGAACTGCGCAACCGCCTGAACCGGGCCTTTTCCGATGCCTACGTGGCGCCGAATACACTCGTGTTCGACTTCCCGACCATCGCCGACCTCGCCAGTCATCTCGTGGACGTGCTCGGCGAGCCCGCGCCGGCGCCAGCCACGGAAGCGGCCCCCGAGGCAGATGCGGTCCCCGAGGCGGTGCCCGAGCCTGCCGCCGAACCGAGGGCACAGCCGGGGCTCGAAAGCGGGAACGATGGAGTCGCGATCATCGGTATGGCATGCCGTTTTCCGGGCGCGCCGGACATCGCTGCCTTCTGGCGCCGGCTTGAGGCCGGCCACGATGCGGTGACGAACGGACGGCAGGACAACGGATCCTGGAGCGGCGTTGCGGGCGATCCCGCGGCCGCGGACGGCGCCCGGGAGCGCGGCGGGTTCGTCGACGGGATCGATCGCTTCGATGCGCGATTCTTCGGCATGACGCCGATCGGCGCGCGCATGATGGATCCGCAGCAGCGGATGCTCCTGGAGACGACCTGGCGGGCGCTGGAAGACGCAGGCGTCGATCCGGAGAGTCTGCATGGCAGCCGCACCGGGGTCTACGCAGGCCTGGCGACCAGCGAATACCGCGATCTGATGATGATGGCGGGCGGGGAGAGCCTCAACTATCTCGGCACCGCCGGCAGCATGGCGGTCGGCGGGATCGCGTACAAGCTGGGACTCACGGGGCCTGCGATGCCGGTGCTGCTCAACTGCGCCGCGTCTCTGGTCACGGTGCAACAGGCGATGGCGGGCTTGCGGGACGGAGAGGTCGACCTGGCCCTGGTCGGCGGCGTAAACGCGATCCTCTCGCCGGGGCTGACAAGGGAGATGGTGGCGCTCGGGATGTTGTCGAAGCAGGGGCGCTGCAAGACCTTCGACGCCGCAGCGGACGGTTTTGTACGGAGCGAGGGCTGCGGGATGGTGGTCCTGAAGCGTCTGGCGGATGCCGAGGCCGACGGTGACCGTATCTGGGCCGTGATCCGGGGCGCGGCAGTGAACCAGAATGGCGCGACTGCGGGGCCGACGGTACCGAACGGCCCGGCGCAGGAGCGGGTGATCGAAGAGGCGTTGTCGCAGGCGGGCGTTGCGCCGTCGGACGTGGATTACCTCGAGGCGCACGGGGCGGGATCGGAGTTGGGCGACCCGATCGAGGTGCAGGCCGCGGCGGCGGTCTACGGCAGGGGGCGCGCCGGGGATCGTCCTCTGCTGATCGGCTCGGTCAAGACCAATGTCGGCCACCTCGAGTCCGCCGCGGGGGTCGCCGCGCTGATCAAGGTCGTCCTGGCCATGCGCCACGGCCTGATCCCGAAACACCTGCATTTCGAGGATCCGAGCCCGCACATGGATTGGGACCGGCTTCCGGTGCGCGTGGTGTCCGAGGCGACGGTCTGGCCGAGCGCGCCGGACCGTCCGCTGCGGGCAGGAGTCAGCGCCTTCGGAATTTCGGGTACGAACGCGCATGTCGTCGTGGAAGGCTACGGCAGCCCGAACAACGCGTCACCGGGTCCGGAAGGCGCCCCGCACCCGGTCGGATTCTTGCCCCCGGACGCCGTCAAGGCGCTGCCGGAAGCAGACGATGGCCTTGCCGGGCGCGCAATGCGACTGCTGCCGCTCTCCGGCAAGTCCGGCGCATCGCTTCGGAAACTCGCGCAGCGGTATCTCGAATGGCTTGACGAGCGCGAATCGGCGCTTGAGTCCGACGGTGCGGCGTCGGGGCCCGTGCTTTCCGACATGGCGTGGACCGCCGGGGTCGGGCGAAGCCACTTCGACCATCGCGCCGCTGTCGTGTTCACGGACAGTGAGTCGCTGCGCGAGCGACTGCGGGCGCTCGTGGACGCGAACGGGCGATCGCAAGCGGGGACGCCGGGAAAGGTTGCATTCGTCTACGCGGGTCACGGGAGCGGATGGGACGGCATGGCTGCCGCGCTGTACGCAAGCGAGCCTGTGGTGCGGGCCGTTCTCGACTGCTGCGATGATGTGATCGGCGAAGTGCGCGACGCTTCGTTGCTCGACGTGATGTTCGGCCGTTCCGGCGCCGCGGGCGGACCGGGCGATCCGCAGTGGCAGCGACCGGCGGTCTACGCGCTCGAGTGCGCGCTCACGGCGCTGTGGACCAGTGTCGGCGTTTCACCCGGAGTGGCGCTCGGTCATGGGGTCGGAGCGCTTGCGGCCGCGCAGGCCGCAGGCGTGTTGGGCCTCGAGGATGGCTTGCGGCTGGCGGCGGCCCCGGGCGCTCCCGGCGCGTTACCGGGCGTCGTCGCGATGGGCACGCCGTCACTGACTTTGGTGGATGCCGTGTCGGGTCGCGTGGTCGCGCCCGATGAGGTCCCGGACGCGGCGCAATGGCTGCAGCGGGCTGCTACGGGGCCGGAAGTTCTCGAGAACTGCGTCGCGACGCTCGCGGCGGCGGGCGTCGATGTGGTCGTCGAGGTCGGCCCGCACGCAGAGTCGGGGTCATCGCTGGCGGCGGTGTGGCCGGATGCGGCCGGCAGCGCTGCCGTGCCGGTGGTCCTGTCGAGTCTCGGGCGGCCGTCCGATGGCGACGAGGCTCCGGCCGCAGGCTCGGATGGAGGATTCATTGAGGCCGTCGCCGGCGCCTACGAGGCAGGGCTCGCATTGTCCTTCCCGGGGCTCTTCGCGGGTGAGTACCGTCGCCGGATCGCGCTGCCGGACTATCCGTTCGAACGCCGGAGGCACTGGATCAGAATGCGGAAGTAATGCACCAGTTCGTCGGATGATTGCTAATGCTCTATGCGGCAGATGCGCCACTATCGGTTGGACAGAGCATCAGTACAGTTCGAGATGGCCGAGAAACTCGCGGACTGCCGCGGCGCATTCCTCCGGCCTTTCCAGTTGGAGCAGGTGCGTCGCCTCGGGAATGAAATCATAATCGACCTTCATGACGTTACTCAGGTCGAAGGTCGGCAAGTAGGAATAGGGAAGGGTCGGATCGGCCCCGACAATCTTGGTCGGACAGGCGAGCGATTCCAGGTCGACGAGGGGGAAGAAACTTCTCGTGTAATCCATGAGCTGCGCTTCGTATTCTCGCGGGCAGCGCAGCTCATACGCCTCACCGTCCGCCGACTGCCGGAGGGTAGTCTGCGCCACGAGTTCGCGAACGCCGGGAACGACACGAGCGAAGGCCGGTATATATCGCAGAAAATCGGCAAATTCTTCTCTCGTCCCGAACCGGTACCCTCGCCGCCGGATCTGCGCCGCGCCTTTCTCGGCGGCGGCATGAAGCTCGACCTGGCTGGCGCCCGGCCTGCACAGGGGGGGATCGAACAGAATCAGAGCCGAGTAGAGATCGGCGGACGACAGAAGGGGGACGATCGAAGAAAGGGAATGAAAGATGCCGACGGTGGGTTTGTTCCCGTAGACACGATCGACCCTGTCGAGCAGGAGGTCATGGTCGCGTATCAGGGTGGGAACATTGTGGTCACTCAATTCACCGACGCTGTTCCATCCATGGTTTCTGATGTCATAGACGATCAACTCGTGGTCGTCTGCAAGCAATGACCAGAATGGAAAATAGAGATCGATCGCAAAACCATTGCCGTGGCTCAGAACCAGCCGCGGTCCTGACGCATTGCCATGCTGCCGCACCGTGGTAACGGTGCGGTCGTCAAGGCGGACTTCGCGTACGGAAAGCGGATCGGGAATATCCCAAACGGCTTCTGTCGTCATGGCAGATCAGGCCCGTATACCACTGGAACCGTTCTTCGAACAGGGGACGGATTTCGACGGTACCCCGGGCCTGTCAACACTATCCGGGATGGCGCTGTGGGTCCCGCCGCAGCGCCAAACGCCCGGCTGCCTCCGGATACGGAGGCAGTGGGTCCCGTTCACCGGCTGTCAGGGAATACTGGTCAAGTTGTCCCTGGCCGATGAGGAGCATTCAATCGGCGTTGGCGTCGATGTATGCCTCAAGCGTTCCCAGGGTGCGGAACTGCAGGCATTCTTCGGCTTGCAGCGAGAGGGCGAATGCTTCGTTGACCTCCTTGAAGAACGCAACCGCATCTACCGAGGACACCCCGGCGTCAGCCAACCCGGCATCGAAATCAGGATTGGGACCAAGGCCCAGGTGCTCGTCGGCAATCTGCGAGAGACGGTCTTTTGTTGACGCCATTTGAATTATCTCCTTTGGTGAACGTCGGCAGGGCGTGATTATGGGCAAAGGGACCGAATCCGGCAAGGCGCGCTATGGAAGTGCGGCCGTGTTCACATGACGGCGCCATCCCTCGGAAGGAAACGCAGAATCCCGATCATCAACGCGTTGGCGGCAATGATGACGCCCACCGCGATGACGAGGAAACGCGCCATCGCGGCCTGATTGGCGCTGATGCTGGCTTGCAGTTCGGATCGAGTAGCATTGATGCTGGCCTGAAATTCGGACCTCAGGGCGTCGATGCCGGCCTGCAATTCGATCCGTACGGCATCGATGTGGGCCTTCAGCCCGTCAATGCGGACCTGTAGACTGTCAATGCGGGCCTGTAGACCCTCTATGCGGATCTCCAGACCGTCTATGCGCGTATCCAGCCTCGCGACTGCGGTGTCGAAGTGCTCCACGGTCACGGATTTTCCGGTGAATTGATCCATGGCATCCACGATGGCGTCGGCTTGCCCGGCCTCGACGCCTGCGGCCTTCAGCCTGCGGGCAACGGAAAGTGTATCAGATGCTGTACTGGACATTGTGGATCTCCGTGTGGCGCTGGACACGGGCGATAGCCCGCTGATCCAGCATGGCGTCAGGATAGCGCCGGGAGCGCGGATTGGAAGTTCTGTTTCCGGGGTAAATCGGCAGTAATGGCGTGTACTCGGCCCAGGACGCATTCTTCGCCCGGCCCGTGAATCGGACCGGGCGGCAGACGAGCTTGCTGCCGCGGACCCTGACTTGTGAGCCGGCGCTAAGGCTGGACGGGTTCCGTGGCAATGGCAGCCGCGAAATCCGCATTGCCCACGTCTTCGAGCCGCCACCGTTGGTCGGGCAGATGGGGAAACCGGAATACGCACCGCCTGGCGCCGGAACGCATCGCCGGTGGAACCTCGAATCGGGAAGGGTTCAGGCCGAAGCCGACGCCCAGCGCCTTGATCAGCGCCTCCTTCATGGTCCAGATCCTGTAGAAGAACTCGGTCTTGCGGGCGCCGCCCATCGCAGCGAGTTCGGCCTGTTCGGCCGGCGTGAACGCGAGGGAGGCGGCGCCGTCGATATCCCTGGGGATTGAACGATCCTCCACGTCGGTCCCGACCCGCCCTTCGGGGACGACGGCGATCAGCCCATGCCGACCGCTGTGGCTGATGTTGAAGCCGACGGGCGCGGGTTTGCCGCTTACGAGGGCGAGGGGCTTGCCGTTCTCGTTTTCGTCGAATGAAAGCTGGCGGTTGGCGCAATTGAGTCGGGCGCAAAGAATGTCTCGCAGAGCGGCCCGGCAAAGCACGAATTCTCTACGCGAGTCGGTATTGGTGAATCGCCGCCAACGCGCCTTGTCCGTAGTGTCGAGCCAGGTCACGGCAGCGTTCTCCCGGTCGGGGCCGGGGCCAAGGTCGACGTAGGCGATCTTCGCCGCTCCTGTTTCGGCAAACGGGCGCCACAAGTCTCCTTCGCCGTACTCCGCTGCCATGACCGGCATGGCTCTAGGATTCGGCGCTCTGCCGGCCGACGGCGCCGCGAATCGCCTTGATTCTGAGCTGACGTAACCGCATGCCCAGCGCGGGGCCGCTCACCCGGCCGCCGGCATCTTCGGTGCTGACGGAGCGGGCAGCCGCGAGCGCTTCGCGCAGGATTCCCGCCTGGGGATAGGGACGCTCCTCGAGTCCCAGCCTGCCGCGGGCATCCGCTTCGCAGGCCAACAGAAAGTCTTCGAAGCGCTGCGGCCTGCGCAGGGCGTCCACGGCTTCGATCAACCTGTAGATGGTCGCGGGCCTGAGTTCGGCGGCTCGATGCACGTTACCGTGATAGCGCGCAACCGCCACGGCCAACTCCCGGAACCGGCGTGGAACCGGCAAGCGCCCGCACAGGTCCTCAAGCAGCCCGACGGACCTCTCCTCGTGGCCCCGGTGTCCCGGAAGAATCCACTTGGGCGTGGTGGCCTTTCCCAAGTCGTGGGTCAGGACCGCGAAGCGCACGGCGACGCTGCCGGAAAGTTTGGCGCCGGCCTTCAGAGCCATCATTACATGGACGCCGGTGTCGATCTCCGGGTGCCACTTGGCGGGCTGGGGCACGCCAAACAGGGCGTCGATCTCGGGAAATACCACTTTGAGGGCGCCGCACTCGCGCAGCATCTCGAAATAGATCTGCGGGTCGGGTTCCGCGAGGGCCTTTTCGGTCTCCTGCCACACGCGTTCGGGCCTGAGCGCGGCCGCTTCGCCGGATTCGACCAGCCGCTTCATCAGGGCCATGGTCGGCTGCGCGACGCTGAAACCGAGGTGCGTGAAACGGGCAGCGAAGCGGGCCACGCGCAGTATTCGCAGGGGATCTTCCGCAAATGCTTCGGAGACGTGCCGCAGGCGGCGCTGCTCCAGATCCTTCTGTCCGCCGAAAGGGTCGATCACCGCGCCGCTGCCGTCCAGGGCCATGGCATTGATCGTGAGGTCGCGCCGCGCCAGGTCTTCTTCCAGGGTCACCGTGCTGGAGGTGTCGAACGCGAACCCGTGGTAGCCCGGTCCCACCTTGCGTTCGGTTCGTGCCAGAGCGTACTCCTCGCCGCTGTCCGGATGGATGAAGACCGGAAAATCCTTGCCCACCTGTTTGTAGCCCTGGCGAAGCATATCCGCGGGGCTGGCGCCGACCACGACCCAGTCTCGCTCGCGGACCTGAAGGTCCAGCAGCGCATCCCGGACGGCGCCTCCCACTTCGTAGATTTTCATGGTTTGATGATAACGTAGAGCGTCGTGATCGATGCCATTCACATGACCACAGATTCAGCGTTGAGGATGGAGGCCCGAGCTGCCAAAGCGGCTGCCGCGGTCCTTGCCGGCATCGCTTCGACCGCGCTGCTCGGCGGTTGTTCCCTGCCGTATTACTGGCAGGCGGCCGCCGGCCAATTGTCGCTGATGAGCAAGCGGGTCCCCATCGAGACGGTGCTCGAGGATCCGCAAACCAGCGAGCAGACCCGGGAGGCGTTGAGCACGGTGCTGGAAGCGCGGCGGTTCGCGGTCGACGAACTGGGCCTGCCCGACAACCGCAGCTATGCGACCTACGTCGACCTCGACCGCAACACCGGCGGAGCAGCGTCCGGCATTGCCGCGCCGGAACGCGGCAACGACGGCCGGGCCGCCGGCAACGCCCGCCGGGCACGCAATATCGCGGTCTGGAACGTGGTCGCGGCGGAGGAGTTTTCCGTCGATCCCAGGACCTGGTGTTTCCCGTTCGCCGGTTGCGTGAGTTACCGGGGCTATTTCAGCGAAGAGGCGGCGCGGCGGTATGCGGCGCGTCTTGAAGCGGAAGGTCTGGACGTGCTGGTCGGCGGGGCCACCGCCTACTCCACGCTCGGCTACTTCGCCGACCCGGTGGTCAGCACCATGATCGGGGGACCGGCTTATCGAATCGTGGAAGTGCTCCTGCACGAGCTGGCCCATCAGAAGTTCTACTTGAAAGGCGACAGCGACCTGAACGAGGCGTTCGCAACGGCCGTAGCGGAGTACGGAACGCAGCGCTGGCTGATGCAGTCGGGCGATTCCGGCAGTCTTGAGACGTATCGGGAACAGGCCCTCGTCCAAACCCAGTTCGCCGAGCTGATCAGCCGCCAGAGGGAGCGATTGCGCGCGATCTACGCCGGACCCGAACCGCCCGAGGAACAACGCCGCGCCAAGGAGGCCGCGTTCGAGATATTGTGCTCTGAATACGCTGCCCTGAAAGCCTCCTGGGACGGCCGTGCGAACTACGACGCCTGGTTCTCCCGTCCCCTGAACAACGCCCATATCGCCTCGCTGGCAACCTACCGATACTGGGTGCCGGGCCTGCGCTGGTTGCTCGAGACGAACGGGCTCGATGCCTTTTACGGCGAAGTGGAAGCCCTGGGCGGCCTGGATGCCGGCGAGCGGCTCCTGCGTCTTCAAGAGTGGCGGGAACGAGCCTCGGAAATGGCCAGCTCTGGCAGCGTCGAATGAGAGTCGCCGGACGTACCTGTCGTAAGTTGGCAATAATGGCGCCTGCCTGGGCCGAGGCACGGCGCCGTGCCGAAGGCCATGGATCAGCGCGGCTATTCGTCCTCCGGCTCCGCGCGCACGGTCAATTGTCCAACCGGGGAATGCCGCTACGCTCCGCTGCCGAGCTCAGGGCGCGGTCTCGCGTGCCGAGAGGCAGGTTGCGGCGGATCGCGACCTCCAGGTACGCCGCATCGTAGACCGACAGGCCGTACTGCTCGGCCACCGCGGAGGTTCGGCCGAACGCATCCCGCGCGTTGGCCTCGTCGATGGTCAGCGCGAGGGTGGAGAGACGTTCCAGCGCAAGTCTTCGTTCCGGCGCCGCTATCGTCTTCCGCCGTTCGGCGGCAAGCAGGCCATTGGCGACTTCCAGAAACCAGAGCGGCGGCACCACGACCTCATCGCCCTCCTCGACGCGCTTCAGCAATGCTTCGGCGGCAGAGGACGCCTGGCTTGGCAGCACCCAGGCGACTGCCATGGAGGCATCCAGGACGAAGGCGGCGCTCACCGGCGTCCTGCTTCTATCAGGGACTTGATGTCGTCGGCGGTGAGCGCCGCCTGGTCTCCGCGGCGCATCGCAATGGCCCGGCGCAGCTCGCGAAGGCCCTCCGCGGCTGCGCGCACCTCCTCACGCGCCGGCCTGCCCGCGGGCACGATCCGGGCGACGGGTTTGTCGTGCCGGGTGACGATTACCTCCTCGCCCCGAGACACGCGGTCGAGAAGCTGGCCGAAGCGGGTCTTCGCTTCGAGTGCGGTGACGCTGGCTGCCATTATCGACTCCATGAAAATGACCATTGACTGACCAGTTTAGCAGAAAACATCGTCGACATACCCCAGAGTCCATACAAACGCGAAACAACCGGATTGCCACTTTTGGATGGGCCTGGACCCACTCACCTTAATTCCCTGTTAAGCAGTATAGCCGAGAGCCAAAAACTTGCCCTCCTACAGGGACTTGTGTGAGAAAATCGCAGCTTGGCAACTTTCACCTGCGGGGTGAATCTTGAAGAAGCGCAAAATCCGCCCGCCGAGGGTGGAGATGGAGTTCACGGATCTGGGCCCGGCCGGCTTTGGCGGCTCGTCCATTTTGGCGCACACGGCGCGGCGGTTCGAGCTGTTCGAGTTGCTCGGGGAGGCGGCCGGCGTGAAGGTGCGCGACCGCGGCGCGAGCGATGCCGGGATGCTGTGGTCGATGATCGCTTCGCTGGCGCGCGGTCACGGGGCGCTGTCGGACCTGGACGCGCTGCGGGCCGATACGGTGGCGTGCACGCTGCCGGGTCTGGAGCAGGCGCCGGAGTCGCGCCGGGCCGGGGAGTGGCTGTCGCGGCTGCGGGTGGCCGACGTGAAGGGGCTCCGGGAGGCCGCGCGGGAGTTTGCCGAGCGGGTGGCGCCGGAGATCGTGGCCCACGAGGCGAGGGCCCGGGGCTACGTGCCGGTGTTCATCGACGCCACCGGGATCGAGGTGGACGGGCGGCTGTTCCAGCGGGCGCGGCCGGATTACGAGGGCCGGCGCGGCTACTGGCTGCACGCCACGTTCCTGGGCGGGCTGTGGGCGGCGGGGCAGTTGTGCCCCGGCGGGGGCCGGGTGACGCTGAACTGGCGCAAGCAGTTGGAATGGGTCGCGCCGATGCTGCCCGAAGGCACGCCGGTGTGGCTGCGCGCCGACAACGCCTACTACAAGGGGGCCCTGGTGCGGCGGTGCGCCGCGCGGGGATGGGATTACTCCATCAGCCTGACCCACCGGGGGTGGCGCAAGCCGGTGCTGGAGCAGCTGGAGGGGCTTGAAGACTCGGCCTGGACGGACATCGGGATGGAGGAGGAGGCGATCTTCGCCACCCACCGGCCCGCCGGCCGGGATGCCGGGCAGCACTACGTGGTGGTGCGCCGGCGCACGGAGAACGGCCAGGGGCTGCTGGTGCCCAGATACACGGTGATGCTGGTCTCGCGCAACGATATCGGGTTGAAGGAACTGGTGCGCCGCCACCGGGGCAAGCAGGGGCAGGAGAACGCGTTCAAGGGTCCGCTTCGGGACATGGACCTGCATCACCCGCCGTGCCGGGGGTACCGGGCCAACCAGGCGTTCTACGCGCTGGGCCAGATCGCGCAGGTGCTGCTCAGGGCGGTGCAGTTCACGGCGCTGCCGAGGCGGGCGCGCCGCCACGGCATCGCCCCGGTGATCCGCTACGTGATGCGCACCGCCGCGTACCTGGTCCGCTCGGCGCGGCGGCTGCGGCTGAAGTTCGCGAAGACGAACTTCCGGGTTCGGTGGCTGTACAGGGCGATGCGGCACCTGGAGGCGCGTGCCCCGCCAGCCCCGCTGGCCGCCTGACCGATCCCCATCCAGAAACGCCGGACCGCGGCGGGGAAACCCTTCCCCCAGTGGTGGCAACAACCCCCCGGCAGGGTGCTGAAACGCCTGTTTCCGGACGAATCGGGCATCACCCGATCCCGCGAGACCCCATTCCGTGGACGCGCTTGCCATCCACGACCCTCAAACGACCGAATACCGCTATAGTAGGCTGCTTAACAGGGAATTAAGGACCCACTCACCGGGCCGCCGCCGCACCGAACCCGCCATGTTAGAATGCCGCGTTTTTTGAACCCCCCGTCTGGAGAGTAGCGAATGAATCCGGAAACGGCCCTGTGGTTGTCCCTGGGCGCGGCCGTCCTGGCCCTCTTGTATGGCGTTGTTTCGGTCAACTGGATACTCGCACAATCGTCCGGCAGCGAGCGCATGCAGTCGATCGCCGCGGCCGTTCAGGAAGGCGCCAAGGCCTACATGAACCGTCAGTACGCCACCATCGGCATCGTGGGTGTGGTGTTGTTCGTCATCCTGATCGTCGCACTGGACTGGGGTACCGCGGTGGGCTTCGCCATCGGCGCGGTCTTCTCGGCGCTGGCGGGATACATCGGCATGTTTGTCTCCGTGCGGGCCAATGTGCGCACGGCCCAGGCCGCCACCGAGGGTCTCAACCCGGCGCTGCGGATCGCCTTCCGCGGCGGCGCCATCACCGGTCTGCTGGTGGTCGGGCTCGGATTACTCGGCGTCGCGGGCTACTTTGCTCTGCTCGAAGCGCTGGGAATGGCGGAGGACGACATACTGAAGGCCCTGGTCGGCCTCGCATTCGGCGGTTCGCTGATTTCCATCTTCGCCCGGCTGGGCGGCGGCATATTCACCAAGGGCGCTGACGTCGGCGCGGACCTGGTGGGCAAGGTCGAGGCCGGCATTCCCGAGGACGACCCGCGCAACCCGGCGGTCATCGCCGACAACGTGGGCGACAACGTGGGCGACTGCGCCGGCATGGCGGCGGACCTGTTCGAAACCTACGCGGTCACCGTGATCGCCACCATGCTGCTGGGCGGGCTGACCGCCGCGGAGCTTGGCGGTAACGCGGTCATCTATCCGATCGCGCTGGGCGGGGCGTCGATCGTGGCGTCCATCCTGGGCGCCTTCTTCGTCAGCACGCGCAGCGGCAAGATCATGAACGCGCTCTACAAGGGCGTGATCGTATCCGGCATCCTCGCCGCCATCGCCTTCTACCCGATCACCAACTCGCTCATGGGCGCCGGTTCCACGAACCTGTACTTTGCGGCCCTGATCGGTCTGGCCCTGACGGCGGCGATGGTGGCCATCACCGAGTATTACACCGGCGCCGACTACAAGCCGGTCAAGACGGTGGCGGGTGCGTCCACGACCGGGCACGCGACCAATATCATCGCCGGACTGGGCATTTCCATGAAGGCGACCGCGTTGCCGGTGCTGGCGGTCTGCGCTTCCATCTGGGTCTCGTTCGAACTCGCGGGCCTTTACGGTATCGCCATCGCGGCCACCAGCATGCTGTCGATGACCGGCATGATCGTGGCGCTGGATGCCTTCGGCCCGATCACCGACAACGCGGGCGGCATCGCCGAGATGGCGGAACTGCCCTCCGACGTGCGCAAGGTCACCGATGCGCTGGACTCCGTGGGCAACACCACCAAGGCCGTCACCAAGGGCTATGCCATCGGCTCCGCCGGACTGGCCGCGCTGGTGCTGTTCGCCGACTACACCCACAGCCTCGAAGTGGCGGGCATGGCCGGTCTGCGGTTCGATCTCTCGGATTACCGGGTGATTGTCGGTCTCTTCATCGGCGGCCTGGTGCCGTTCCTGTTCGGCGCGCTGGCCATGGAGGCGGTGGGACGCGCCGCCGGGTCGGTGGTGGAGGAGGTGCGCCGCCAGTTCAGCGAGATCGCCGGAATCATGGAAGGGACCACGAGACCGGATTACTCGACCGCGGTGGATCTTCTGACCCGCGCAGCCATCAAGGAGATGGTGGTGCCTTCGCTGCTGCCGGTGCTGGTGCCCATCGTCGTGGGCGTTCTCCTGGGCCCGGAGGCGTTGGGCGGGCTGCTGCTGGGAACCATCGTCACCGGGTTGTTCGTGGCCATCTCGATGACGACGGGCGGCGGGGCGTGGGACAACGCCAAGAAGTACATCGAGGACGGCAACCTGGGGGGCAAGGGCTCCGAGGCTCACAAGGCGGCCGTTACAGGGGATACGGTGGGCGATCCGTACAAGGATACGGCGGGGCCGGCGATCAATCCGTTGATCAAGATCATCAATATTGTGGCGTTGCTGGCGGTGCCGTTGCTGTAATTTGCCGTGTCGGTGATGGTGGTGGAGGGGCGCGTGCGGACAGCCCTTTCGAGCTAAACCGAGCCCGCCATCCCTGGCGGGCTCGGATCGGGGCGCGGCGCTCCTGGCCGTCCATGGCCCCGCGCCGCGCCCACGACGCTCGAAAGGGCTGTCCGCACGCGCCCCTTTCAGGCTTGGTTTCGCCCCGCCGTTCTGGGGGGTGAAGATCGGGGGGCTCCTTGCTAATGGCATAGGATTTTTTATTTCATTGATTTTAATGAAAATTCATACGCTTCATAACAATGCCGTAACCATACCGAATACGGATTTCTTTAAAGTCCAGCGTCTTGAGGGGTCAGCAGTGGTGTAACCGTTCTATATGGGCGCCACCCGGTTACCAAGTCCGAATGGAGGTTTTGGACTTCAGGCTGCGAGTTCTATATCCGGCCTTTCTGTGCAGGTCCTTCGCCTGCTGGCCCCGATGGAATCCGCCGGTTCGCTCCTCATTCGGCTGATGTGCTCGATGCCCTGAACGCTTATCAGGTTTGGCGAACCGCGGTCTTACCTGTTGACCATCACCTCGTGTCGTACCTGGTGCAACCTTGCTGGCGTCTACTCCTCCGATTAGCCGATTGATGCCCGACCAAACTGCCTCAGGGAGCCTGGCGCTCGTAATTTCGATCATAGCGCCGACCGTGGGCCAGCAGTGCCCACATCGTGCGCGCGTTCTTGTTCGCCAGGGCCACCCCGGCGACGTTCTTGTGACACCTCTCGGACACGCGCGTCATCCACGGCGTGGGGTTGTTGACCTGATTGATCGCGGCCCGCGCACCGTGGATCAGCAGGGTGCGCAGGTACTTGTCTCCGCGCTTGGAGATTCCGAACAGCCTCACCCGTCCGCCGGTGCCCTCATGCCGGGGCACCAGGCCCAGGAACGCGGCAAACTCCCGCCCGGACTTGAAGGCCGGGGGATCGGCCATGGTGGCCACCGCCGCGGTCGCACCGATCATGCCGACTCCCGGGATCTCGGCAAGGCGCCGACTGGCTTCGTTATCGCGGTGCCAGAGTCCGAGCCGGCCTCGATGACCGCGACTTCCTCGTCCAACTGCAATATTCGCGCCCACTGATCGCGCAGACTGTCCACCGCCATCGCCGGCAACCGCTCAGCGATCCGTTCGAGCGCGCCGGGAATATCGCGCTTCAGACCGGCCCGGCCTTTGGGCATGACCTCCCCGTACTCGGCCAGCAAGCCGCGCAGGCCGTTGATCTGCGCGGTTCGGAACTTCACCAGCTGCTGGCGCATGCGGTGCAACGCCAGCACCGCTTGTTGCTCCTCGCTTTTCACCGCCACGGTGCGAACGCCGGGCTGCTGAACCGCCGTCCAGATCGCCCTGGCGTCGTGAGTATCGTTCTTGTTGCCACGCAGAAAAGGACGGACCATTTTCGCTGGCAGGATCCGGACCTCGTGGCCCAGCCCCAGCAGCTCACGCGCCCAGTGCTGGCTGCCACTACAGGCTTCCATCGCCACCAGACAAGGCACGAAATTGGAGAAGTGCCTCAGGAACTTTGCCCGACTGAGCTTCACGTTCATCTCCTCACCGGTCTCCACATCCACCCAGTAAAGATGGAACACACGCTTGGCCGTATCCACACCCACGATCATTTTGCTACTCTCCATGTCGGACCCTCCGGTTTGCCTGGGAAGCGGATGCTTCCCCACCGGGCACTATGATGCCGTCGGCCCGCGAGGGTCCACTTCACCCCCACCGACGTCAGGCGCAGTGTGGGTGGCGCCCATTCCATTCCGCCACCGGTGGGATGGAGTCAACCACGGCAAAGTTTGCAAACGGTATTCGAGAGGCTGCGCAAACGGTAGGTGTCCTCGTCCAGGTTCCACGCCGAGAAAATGCTCAAAGCGCTTGAAGCCTCCGGCGATAAATGGACTTTGCTAACTCGCGGGGTCCCACGCCGCGCGCAAGATTCGAATGGCGTTGGTGAGCGAGTCAGACCTTAAGTGTGGTGGTTATCCCGTAAGCCGTGAGACACAGCACGGACACCAATAGCGACGCAACCATTACCCACTTCGACTTGTGAAGCCACGCAGGCGGTTCACCGCGCACTCCCACAATATTGGGTTGCTGATTGTTTTCTAACGCCTCCAGCAGCTTTTCAGAAAAATCCGACACAAATGCGTGCATAGCACTTATATGCACGTAGGTCCAATGTTTGTCGAACTTTCCGTTGAACTGCTACTTACGTGCGTCGAGATACATCCTCATCAATGAGCGGGATGCAGTATGATACGAGTGCTAGAGATGTCGCCGTTTCAAGACCGAAAACAATGCTTCGCCGCTTTTGGCGTGTACCCCGTACGACGGCAGTCTTCCTTCTAGTCATTGAAAGCGTATCCCGCCGCCTTTTAATCCACCGATTCGGATATCGATGGCATTTCAGGTGCGCCGTCGACCGATCCATACACCAAGACGTCACAATGATCGTGCAATACACTCGTGACTGACTTGCTTGATACTGGATACATTAGTTCGCCGATCAAGTTCAAAACCTTGCCCGAATGCTCCAACGTGTCCATTTCTTGCGTTAACTCAGTCAGACTGTACGTTTCAAGAGCTACTGCGATTAGGTCGTTACTCATAGTATCCATCCAAGCTGCATGGCTCTCGTTTCCAATCTCTTGAACGTAGTTGCGAGCACTAACGTAACCTTTCAAACATAACGCGAGCAATGTCAATTGATCCCCGTGTCGAACAGGGTCTCTTAAATGCTCTACCGTTCTGTCTCTCCATTCTGCTTCTGTGAGCTGTCCAATCACAGTAAGCGGCGACAGGGCCAGCATCAACGCCAGTGCTATTCGGTACATGTCGTGTTACCTCTCATGTTTGGTTCCATTGTGAGCTGCTCCACAGGCCGACTCCACCAAAGAAGTGAGAGTCTTGGTTCATATTGAGCCCCCTTACGGTATAGGTCTTTAGCGAATTTCCCACTTTCATCTGTTGGTCCATGGATCCCGATCCTACTGAAAGGCTGTCTACGAATCACACTCTTCGAACGTGCAGTGGGTCTCGATTGCGTCGAGCCCCGTAAAGGCAGAAAACGACGCTGGGTTTACCACAACCGAATCACGTCGAAACCGTCGAACACCCGGTCTGCCGAGATAACGGGAAGTTGTCGTGCCAGAGACTGTGCGGCGAGCATCCGGTCGAACGGGTCGCGATGAGGACCGGGCAGGCGCCCGGCACGTTCGGCATCGGCGACGCCGATGGCCAATTCCTCGAATCCCTGCCTGCGGATGTGGCCTGCAACATCGAGAGCAATGGCCTCGCACCCCGGCAATTTGCCGATCCGGAACCTGGTGGCGATTTCCCAGGCGGACGCTGCGCTGACGGCGACATCGTTGGATTCGTCTTCGATCACTTCCAGTGCGGCCGTGGAGAGTTTTTCGCTATCGGCAATCCACCAGAGAAACGCATGGGTATCCAGCAACACCCGCACCGCTATCGGCCTTCCCACGCGGCCAGTTCTTCCTCCGGCAGCGGGTCGAAGAACGTGTCGGGAACAATGATCTTGCCCTTCAGCACATCGGGTTGGCGCTTGACCGGGGCCTTGCACGCGACGAGACGCGCAACGGGCTGGCCGCGCCGCGCGATCACGACATCCTCGCCGGCCTCGACCCGCGCCAGCAATCGGGAAAGCTCGGTTTTGGCTTGATGGACATTGACGACATGCATGGCGTTCGGCCTCGGGCGGGGCTTACTTAGCTAACAATAAGACTAGAAATGTGGCCAAGTCAAGACGGCAAAAAGGGCCATGGGACGCTGTCGGCCTAGCCCGAATATTGCACCAATAAGGAGGCAAGGCTCCTATTATTCGATATAATTCAGTTGCTTAGGCTGATATCGAAGGAGACCTTGCCGTGGCACAATGTTACCAGAACGCGTTTGAGTTTCCACGTGTGTGTCGCCGTGTGGTGGAGGCGCGTTTTGACGGTGGGGAGATCACCTCCGACGGCGGATCGCTGCTGCTGCGTCAGGCCGACCGGTACTTGGGTTTGACCGAGGCGGTGGCCCGAGCGCTGTCGGACCGGCACCGTCGCAAGAGTTGTATCCACGATGTGCACGCGTTGGTGCGTCAACGCGTGTACGCCGTGGCGCTGGGGTATGAGGATCTGAACGATCACGACGAGCTTCGCCGGGAGGTGGGGCTGCAGACGGCGGTGGAGCGGGATCGGCCCTTGGCCAGTGCCTCGACGTTGTGCCGGTTCGAGAACCGGGCCGATGCGGCCACGGCGTGGCGGATCCACGAGGTGCTGGTGGAGCGGTTCATCGGTTCCTTCAAGAGGCCGCCGAAGCGACTGATCCTGGATTTTGACGCCACCGACGACCCGGTGCACGGGGCGCAGGCGGGTCGGTTTTTCCACGGCTTTTATCGTCGTTACTGTTTTTTGCCGCTGTACGTGTTCTGCGCCGATCAGTTGTTGGTGAGCTACCTTCGGCCCTCCAACATCGATGCGGCCAAGCACAGTTGGGCGATCCTGTCGTTGTTGGTCAAGCGGCTGCGCAAGGCGTGGCCACGGGTGCGGATCGTGTTCCGGGGCGACTCCGGCTTTTGCCGCTGGAAGTTGCTGCGCTGGTGCGATCGCCATGGGGTGGATTACATCGTGGGGCTGGCGAAGAACGACCGGTTGAACGCACTCACCGGCGAACACCGCGAAGCCGCCGCGGCCGAGGTGGCGGCGACCGGGAAGAAGGTGCGCCGGTTCGTCGAGCTGACCTACGGGGCGCGCAGCTGGGACCGGCCCCGCCGGGTGATTGGAAAGATCGAACACACCCTGCGCGGCGCCAACCCGCGCTACATCGTCACCTCGCTCAAGGGCGATCCGAAGGCGTTGTACGAGCGGGTGTACTGCGCCCGCGGGGACATGGAAAACCGGATCAAGGAAAACCAGTTGGATCTGTTCGCCGACCGCACGTCCTGCCGGCACTGGTGGCCCAACCAGTTCCGGCTGTTGCTGGCCTCACTGGCCTACACGCTGATCGAGACCATCCGGCGCATCGGGCTCAAAGGCACCGCGCTGGCGAAAGCCTATGTCGGTACCATCCGGCTGAAGCTGTTCAAGATCGGCGCGGTGATCCTGAGCAATACCCGCCGCGTGCGGTTCCTGCTCAGCAGCACCTGTCCGAACCGGGACCTGTACTTCCTGGTGGCCCGACGCCTGGCCGGCGGATAGGCATCACTCACTTCCTTCCCGAGGGCGTGGACCGAACACGCCAGGCCCCGCTATGCCCGATTCCCACCCAAACCGGCTCAACCCGTGTAACCACGCCTCGATCCGAACCGAAACAAGCCCATCGATCGCCTCCAGCGCGCCCTGAACCCCACTGAATCCGTCCAAACCCGAAAATCGCTCAGCCTTCAAGCTAAAATCGGCGACTCATGCAATATCCGGGCTAGTCGTTTCCGTATGCGGCAGGGTCGACGGGTCGGTCCACCGTCGAACTCGTGGACCACGTGCGAGCGGTGGTGCGGGAATTTCGATGCGGCTGGTCCTGATTTCGGGTTACGGAGGCGGTGGCGCCTATCAGTTATCGGCCGCCGGGAGACTAGCATTGCCCGGCAGGCTCGAAGTTTGCCCGGGATGAGTCTGGGACTCGGTAAGGCTTACTCAGCCGTTAGCGTGGTTTGGAGACATCCAGCACATAGATGCGGATCAAGGATCGCTTCTCCTCGGGCAAACGGTCTTTGAGCATGCGGCGCAGCGATTCCGGTGTGTCCGGCGGAGGCAATCCGTCCGGATGTGCGCGCAGCTGTTTGCCCGGCGCGTCGCCGAACCAGAGCACGATATACACGCCCCGCCCTTGCGCATGCCAATCGCGCGCATACTTCGCGTCAAGCTGTTCGGTGGCTGCGTTCCACACATCCTTGTGCCATTGCCCCTTGATCTCGACGGGCAGACCGATCGAATCGCGGACGGCGGCGATGTCGGCGCGTGTTTGTCCGGGCATGAGCGGTTCCGGCACGAACTGAATCGGGCCCGGCAAGGCGCCCGATATTTGGTCGATCATCCGGTTGCGGCAGTAGTTCTCTTGTCTTGGCGTGCCGTTTGCCCAGTACGTTTCCCACATGTCGGTATTGCTGGCGTGCATACGCTCCTGGAGCGTGTCCAGCCGATCGAACAGATACGCGCGCATGTCGTCTACGGACTCCGGGAGTCCCTGGACCATGACGCTGCGCAGATGGGCGACAGTGGGTGGCGCGTATTCGAAATCCAGGCGGACTCGGCGCTGCTGCGCGAGTGCCCTGCGGGCGATGTGCCTGTAGCTCGCCGCTGGACCGTAGACAAGATTCTGTAGTGCGTCGGTTGCCTCGGATGCGGGATTGCCTGCGATGGAGAATATCGCGCTTCGAATGAACTCGCTGGCATCCCAGGTGTTGGTATCGCCCCAGGTAACCCCGGTGGGATGCGGCGTGTCCGGCCAGTGGATACCAAGCACGGTTACGATGAATGCGAGCTGTGAAATCGAAAAACGGGATAGCGATTGTGCTCCCGGCCACTTGGCGAAATCCCGAATCAGCCAAATGAAGTCGGGATTGGACTGGACGATTTCTTCCAGCCAGGCGCTGCGATTGTCGAAGTCCAGAACAAAGAATGGCAACACGTGAAGCAATAATGCCTCTATGTCGGTCTTGGGCAAGTCTTGGCCCGGAAGAAGCAACGAGTCAGCTGTGCGTTGAGATGGGCCAGCCATTACGCACATCATCAATTCTCTTCGGGCATGCGTGGGCATCGCGGGGTATGCGCCGATCCATTCGACCGCAAGACGCGCGGCCAGAACCCGCCAGCGTGTCTCGCGGGTGAATTGATACAACTCGATCACATGTCCGGATTCGGAGGCGAGCTGCGGCTCGATGCTCGCTCGAAAATGTGCCTCGATGCTCTCGACGGATTCAAAAAGGACAGCCTCGATGGCCTCGCCGATGTCGATGCCGTCGACCTCACTGGATTCGGCGGAGCGCTGCCAAGCCATGTACGCGGCGGAAAGCGTCTGTTCGTTGATTCCAGAGAGCGGCTGGCCTCGACGAAGCAGTTCCGCGACTCCGCAGATCAACAGGAGTTGAACATGGAACCTCTTGCCCTGAGAGTCGGCTTCCGCGATATCGCGCGCACTGGGGAGGTCTGTTCGTTCAAGAATAGCGATGAACCCGTCGAGTGCCTGGGCGCCGAGTTGATCGCCCAAAAACTCCTGTACTCTTGAATGTGGTGCGCTGATGTCACGGAAATAGACCGTTCGCCCGAGATAGACGGCGGCTGGAACTGTAAGCAGGTCGATCCTTCCGGCGGCGACTTCGGTGGCGTGTTCCAAGCGCAAATTGCGATGCACCTGACAATAGGCATCTCGTCTCGCACAATCCTCAGCGTCGCGGCGCTCTTGATCTATTTGCCATTCAGGAATCGTGACGGTGGACACTTCATCGAGAATGGCCAGGAGTTCGGAATCCCCGCCGGCGGCCTCGGTGGCGGTTGTCCGCACCGTTTCGGGCAGGCCGTCGGCGCTCCTAGCCAGCAGCAGGACTTGGCGCCACGTTTTGCGGTCGATTGGGGCGTCGGCGGACCGCCCGCCCAGTATTTTCAGCACTGTGCATACGTCCTCGGGGGAGGGATGGAGGCCCAGTCCGACGTCGTGCAATTTGTAACCCGCCATCCAGGTGTTGCTCGCGACGGGCGTCAACAACACGTACTCCAATAGCGATCGGTGCAGGCTGCGGTTGTCTCGTATGCAGCGGCCGAGATTCTCTCTGGCGACCTGGTCGTGACCGTCGTGCGAATCGAACGCGCTGATCCAGGTCCAGACTCGTGGCGCCGGCAAGGACGGTTTAGCTTGAAGAACCTCCGGCACGCGTCGGCGGACAAGGTTCGCGAGCGCGGATCGCGCCGACGGGTCCGCTTTCTTGAGGAAGGGTTTACCCGAAGCAACCAGCTGATCCAGTAATTCTCCGAGCCGGTCGGCGTCAAGATCGCCGAAGAGGTCTCTTCTTATGTACCCGATAAGTTCCGTGTCTTGTGAGACCGTCGCCTCGGTCAGGCCCAGGTGGGAGAGAACGGCGTCAACACAGATTCCTACCGGCAAGTCGCTCGCATCCAGTCTGGCAACGATGTTGTAGGCGAGTCGCGCCGAATCGGCATCGGCGAGTTGCAGCAGGCGGGCAATGGCGTCGTCCCAGGCTATGTGAAGCTTCGCCTCGTGAAGGGCTTTGGCAGCATTCGACCGTTCGGCGTACGCGCGTCGGGGATCCAATGCGATGCCCAGCAGTGATTGCGAGAGTTCCTCGACGACAGGGGCTCCGATCATCGCCTCGATCAGGAGCATGGAGAGCTGCGGATGTCTGTCGGGCGCGCAGGTGATCGAAAGAATTTCGTTTTTTAGTTCCGAACGCATGAGGCCCGACGCGGGGTGCCGGCCCCAATCCTCGGATCTGAAATAGGGGTCCTGCCTGGACAAGTTCTTCAAGGCCAAGAGCAAGTCACGGGCTTGAGTCAGCCCGAGTTTTTCGGCATCGCCGTACCGCAGTACGGCGTAGGGATCGGCAGCGATGCAGGGACTCGCCAGCGCGGCACTGAAGTGCGCGATCCACGCATGCAACCCCCGCAGGGAAGTGGGTACGCCCTTGCCGTGGCGCAACAGCTCAAGAATCCTTGTCTGGGAACATCCCCGATCAAAACAGGCGGCAAGCCATTTGGCGCCGAGGTATTCGGCCACGACTCGGTGAACGTAGGTGAAGCGGTGTTCGCCTTGGGCTTGGAAGAGCCGTGTCCTGAGGGCGTGTGGGACCATTTTGCCCAACGGTAACTCGGTTGTATCGGAGACGTTGACGAATCCGTCCGGTGTTTGGGAGTGCGGGCCGTCGTACACGCCGATGCGATCACAAAGTATTTGCATGGCGCAGATTGCGCCGGCCCCATTGAGCAACTGTGCAGTCGTCACTTGCACATGCGGCGCAGCCGCGTGGTGAGGATTTTCCTCGCGGAGCATGACGCGGCAGGCACGATCGAGCAGTTCGGCACGCGTTTCGGGCAGGTCAGGCTCGCTTCGGGCGACTTCGCCGAGCAATTTTAAGGTCAAAGGATTCTTGTAGATGCCATTGAGTCCACGCGTGGCGAGGCGGTCCAACAAGTCTGGCGCGTCCAGTTCGGGGAAGTGGTGGGAAAGGAATTCGTGCGCATCGCGATCGTCAAATGGCTGGAGGTGCAGCAGAACCGGGTCCGCACCGTAGTCATCCTGGATCTTGATCCGATCGGCAGCTCCACGCCAGTCCACTTCGCGGCAGGAAAGAACAAATGGGGGATGGTTCATTTTCGACAGCTTCGAGAGAACAGCGTCAATGCCGCCTCCGGGGGTTGAGGAGGCGATTTCGTCAAGCCCGTCAATCACGATTCGTTGGCCATTCTTGATGAGCGGGGCCGGGTCGGCGGTGCGCACGAACGTGCCGGCGGCTACGTAACGCATGGTTGGCAGGTCGCCGATAGTTTCGGTGAGGATGCTCTTACCAAGACCGGGGTCGCCAAGAATGATGACGGGTTCCGATATGGTTGCAATTTCACCTTGGTCGATAATCTCCCGATTGCCGTTCGGGTATTCGCGAGCCAGTTTTCTCTTGATGGTTGAAGACATGGGTCTTGTTTGGGCGTATTTCCTAGGTAGTTCTATGGGTGAAAATACGGAATGCAATGGATGGTCGCGATGAATTGCTCACAACACGACTTATTCGAACGCCTCGTCCATGAGTACGGTCGGTGCGTCGAAATTCAGATTACCCGTCAAGTCAATTGGACGCATTTCGCACCAAGAGCAACCAATAGGCTCTAGACAATGATGTTCATTTCCTCGGCAAGGCTCTGGGCGATGCGCTCCGCCGACGCCTGCACTGAATCGTTCGCCAAGTGCGCATACCGCGCCGTGGTTTCGATCTGCTTGTGTCCCAGTAGCTTTCCGATCATCGGCAGGCTCTCCCCCAGCGCCAGCGCCCGGGACGCGTAGCTGTGCCGAAGATCGTGAATCCGCACGTCCGCCAGCCCCGCCCGTGCCCGCAACGTCTGCCACCCCACGTCCAGACCCTTGAGGTGCGTATTGGGCTTGCGCCCGGCAATCACCCACGGGTTGCCCGGGATTCTCGGGATATTTTCCAGCACCCTCACCGCTGCCTGCGGCAGGACAATCGTCCTGGCTCCGGTTTTCGTGTCAGGCAGCTTCAGTTCTCCGTTCTCAAGGTCCACGTGCTCCCACTGCAAGGTGAGGATCTCACTCTTGCGGCAACCGGTCAGTAACAGCAGCCTGATCGCGGCAATGCTGGACGCGGATGCCCCGCCGCGTTTCTCCGCTGCCCTCAGCACGTCGCCGAGACGCTCGAATTCCCCGTCCGTCAGGAACCGCTCCCTCTTCTTGTCCGGGTACTTCATGATCCCGGTACACGGGTTGTGTCCTGCGGACGGTAGACCCGCGGGCAGCAGGCCCCAGTCCCGGGCTAGGGTGTACATCAGGGACGGCGTGCGCAGCATCCGGTTGGCCTGGTTCGGCGTGCCCGACATCCGCTGGTGCCGGGCCAGCACCTCCTTTCGCTCGATGCCCGCCATGCGCCTGTTGCCGAACGCCGGCAGGATGTGCCACTTGATCACGCTCTCGAGCCTCTTGGCCGAGGACGCTTCAGCCGCACCGCGATGTGATCCCTGCGGAACCGCTCGGCCACCTCCGCCACCGTGGGGCCCACGGCCGCCACCGGCTCGGGCACCGGCTCCTCTCCCGCCTTGATTCTCGCGATGATCAGCGCGGCACGTTGCCTGGCCTCCTCCGCATTCAGCACCCCGTGGCGGCCTACCTTAAACTCTATCAAGACAAGGGCCGAGTTCGGGTCGCGGGGCCGTTCACGGTAGAGTCGCTCACGCCCCACCGGATCGTCGAGGCGGCTTCGCCTCCTCAAGTCACCAAGCCTTCTCCAGACGGCGTTGAAGATGCACCGGAGACGTATCGGATCGGCGGCGCGCTCGATATGCCGGCCTACGACTTCACTGCTGTCATTCTGGATCAACTGAGAACTGCCGGTGTCCAGCAGGCTGACAGGCGTCACAAGATCGATTTCACCTCGCTCTCCGGTTGGCCGGGAGAGCTGATCTGCGGTGACGGTCGTTATCGGGAAGGCAATCGCGAGCGCCGGGCCGCCATTCTTGTCGGACCGGAGCATGGCACGGTAGGTCGGGCGGACCTATTCGCTGCGGCTCGCGAAGCTGCCGAAGCCGGGTTTGACGCGTTGATCGCCTGCGCATTCAACTACGATGCCCAATCTACGGATGTCGCGAAGCTCGGGAAACTTCCCATACTCAAGGCGCGGATGAACGCCGACCTGCACATGTCCACGGACCTGAGGAAGACCAAGGCAGGTAACTTGTTCGTGATATTTGGTGAACCCGATATCGAAGTGATTGATGCGCCCGACGACCGCATCCAGGTGAGAATCAAGGGAATCGACCTTTTCGATCCCCGCTCGGGCGAGGTGCGTTCGTCGGAACCCGGCGACCTCGCCTGCTGGTTCATCGACACGGACTACGATATGGCCAGCTTCTTCGTTCGCCACGCGTACTTTCTGGGTGCAAGGGATCCCTACAAGGCTCTCAAGACCACGCTCAAGGCCGAGATCGACGCTGAAGCCTGGGAGAGTCTGCGCTCGGATACATCGCGCCCGTTCAGCAAGCCGGCTTCGGGCCGGATCGCTGTCACGGCCATCAACCATCTCGGCGACGAAGTGATGAAGGTGGTTAAGGTCGGTCACAATGGATGACTTTGGGAGAAATGCCGTGACACGAGTGAGAATACATCCCGGACAGATTCTCAAGGCTGAACTGGAAGCACGGGGCATGAGCGCCAACCGGCTCGCGCTCAACATAAGCGTACCCGCAAACCGGATTACGTCCATCCTGAGGGGAGAACGGGCAGTCACGACCGAGACGGCCGTTCGCCTCGGTCGCTACCTGGGAACCGGTCCCGCATTCTGGATGAGCCTGCAGAGCGGGCATGACATTTCGGTAGTGGAGAGTGAGAAAGGCCGTGTGATCGAGCGCGACGTGTCGGCTGCGGTCACCTGATGCAATGTCTGCTGCCGATAAGAGCACGAGTGACTGGCGCAAGGTACATGAGGCTCTTGGCGACTCGCGGTGGGACTTCAGAACCATCGGCGGAATATCCAGGCAAACGGGTCTGGATCGAGAATGCGTAATGGAACTGATAGAACAGCATCGCTCAGAGGTGCGGCAAAACTTTTCCCGCAAACGGGAAGTCTTGTATACGTTGGCGTCTCGACCGAAGAAGATTCAGGAAATCATGGCGGACCTACAGAGATTTGCCAGCAACTCCCTGTAGTTGCGGCCCGCCCATCGGTTGTCCACGATTCGCGATGCCGGCGCTCACTCCGTCAATACCGGGAGAATCGGCAGTTCCAATGATCCCGCATCGCGGTAGAACGAGACTAGCTGCCTGAAATACGGGAACGTGGCGAATCTGCCGACGCGCAGCACAAATAGACGCACCGCCTCCGTGTCCAGTTCCGCCTCCGATGCATAAACAATCGCGTACGATCCACGGATATCGATGGCCGTGTGATCCTCATGCTCCGCCCGCGCAAACCAGTCGAACCGCCCAGTGAATTGTCCCTCTTTCGGGTCGTAGTCGACCTCCGGAATGTCTGCGCCATAGTGAAAATTGAGGTCAATTTCCCCATCCTCTTCGCTCGCTTGGCTCCGAAGATAATCCCGATCTGCACTTAAAGACGAAGAAAGCAATACGATCTCGTTCAATTCGGCAGAATTGACAACCTTGCCGTATTCCCGTCGAACATCTTCGCTCACCTTTGCCTTTTTTCGTTCAGCGTTCATCCGCAGTGTCCCGCTTCCAGGAAACGATTCTCCCGCCTAGGCGGCACTTGCATAGTTGTCTTCATTCGCGGTTGCCAACAGGGCGCCGGGACCCGGCTCGTCCAGATTCGCGATATCCAGCCCACCGCGGACTCCAAAATTCGCCGGCACCTTGTCCCATACGAGCGCGCCCGATAGCGTCTGTTCACCATCTCGTGCACCGAGCCGCCGCGTAAGTCTGTACGGGCCTCCCGCTACCCTGACGCTACCCAAGGCATATTTATCTTCTTTCGCCGCGGCAACAGTGCTTTCATTTCTGCTCTTCAGGTACCGGCTCCTCACTGTGCAAGTATCGCCCAGAACATGAAAAATTCTCGCTACTGACTCCAACCTCAGATTGCTGTACTCCGAAAGCATCTGCGTAACGTTGGCGGGCGAGCAGTCAAGCCGCCGCGCCAGTTCCGATCGGCTGACGTTCTTTCGGTTCATCACCGACTCGATGCAATACTGGGTCTCCGCGAGCAGTCCCTCGATAGCATAAACCTCGGACTCTTTCCGATTTTTCGGGCCAAACAGTTTCTTCATCGGTCCTCTTCCGTCCTATAGGTATCGTCCAAGCTTTTGCGCAGCACGCTTGAGCTTGGCCACATCCGCCTTGTCCTGTTTTTTTGCCGGATCGATCTCGGTACATATGAAACAGTCGACATTCGGAATCTTTCCGCCATAGACCCGCACCTGATAGGCCTTGAAAGCGTAGATCATGATTTCCTTTCCGCTCTTGCCGCCGGTGTGATACCGGCCTTCGTTACGAAACTTGTCGGGGGAGAGGTTCACGGGGCCGTCCCGTCTGTAGAACTCCATGTTCTTCTCGCATCGCGCCCGCCAGCTCGCGTCAAGCTTGTCGTAGGTTTCCCAGACTTCTCTTGTCATGTAGATCGTGAATTTGAACGAAGCATCCGGCGAATCGGGGAACTCCACCTCTACCAGTTCTTCGAGAAGCGACGGGTCCAGACCATGCGAGCGGATCTCCTTCGACATTGACTAAGTGCCTGGCCTCCATGCCCTCTTTACCGCCCGATCACTCCGGGAACTGCCATCACCCTCGACGCGAACGCACTGATCGCACCGCCCCTAACCGCCTTCTTGCAGACCTGACAGACACCCGTCCACCACGAGACCCCGATCTGGATCGGAGACTCGACTCAAGCGTGTTAGGAGCATCCGGCACGGAACGGCTACCCGACCCTCGCACTGTCGATTCCGACCGATGCCAACAGCCGACCCATTCCTATCGCGCGCGCGAGCACGCGCACGCTACGCCACACCAGCATGCAACGTCAACCTGTTGTCCACGAATTCACGGGATTGCTGCCATCCGGAACGATCCTCATATCCATCCGTCGCACTCCCGCGATCCTTCGCCACTGCACAAACTGAGACATTCAGTGCCACCGACCAAGCCACGTCTAGCCAATAGACAGCTTGGAAAGCTTTTAATTCATAACTTAAACGCCCGCCACAGTCAACAACGCGCCCGGATGATCTGAACGGGCTCAACACAAAGCCTCTATCGAAAAGCCTGAACAACAGGAATTACTCGAACGCACTCCGAGCGACCGCCAGCGGGTGACCGATCAGTTGCCGGTCTGCGGTCAGCAGCTTCAGGCCTTCCTCCTGCGCCTGAACGAGCAGGAGTTCGTCGAACGGGTCCTTATGATTGATAGGCGTCCTCAGGTCCCGCGCCGCGTGGCGCATCGTCATCGGAAGAAACGTCACCCCCTGCTCTTCAAGCATGGCCAGGACATCCTCCGGCGAGAACCGGCTCTTGCGCTCGCCCGAAGCGTGCCGGGCACGGTGCTTCAACCGCATCTCCCATATCGATACCGCGCTCACGTAGATTTGCGTGCGGCGGGCCGACAGCAACCGGCGCTCGGATGCCGCGAGCTTGCTCGGCCGGTCCATGAAGTCGTAGAGATAGGACGTGTCGAGCAGGATGCGCATGGCTGCGCGTTGACTATTCGTCGTTCAGGCCGAGCACGCGGCGGCTCAAGACCGGGTCGTTGAATTCATCCAGCCAGCCTTCGCCGTCGCCTTCGATTCCGAGTCGCCGGCGGGCCGCTTCGAGCTTGTCGAAGTCGATCCCGCCCCGCCGGTCGCATCGCACGAGTTCCGCGGCCGGCTGACCGTGTCGCGTGATTATCACGCGCTCGCCGTTGCGGGCGGCCGCAATCAGTTCGGAAAGTCGCGCTTTCGCCTCGCGAACGGCCAGTTCCATGACATACTGCTCCCGACAAAAATGCCTTACACACGATAGCCCAGCGCGTGTCCACGTTCAAGACCACTACGTGACCACAACGCGGTTCGAACCGGTCACCGTGCGCCGTATCATGTAACCGGACCACTCTGGCCGAACAGTTGGCGAGTCCGGAAGGGAAGTATCGAGGGGCACCATAATTCTTTGGAAATGAGACGCCCGTTATTGCTTGTAGGCGATGGGTAAACTCCGTACCCTAGCCCCGGTATCGTAGCGGGACACCGGAAAGTGGCTGCCACACGACCAACCTCCTCCGTGAATGTCGAGACTGCATGCGCCCAGATGCTGGGGCAGCAGCTTCGCGCATGGGAGGTTCTGGATCAGCGCGTGCTGGACACGGTACGTGAGGTCGGCCGGGAACGTTATGTGCCCCACGGCTACCGGGATCTGGCGTTCGCCGATACGGAAATTCCACTGGCACATGGTCAGAGGATGATGATGCCCAGCGTCGAAGGGCGGCTCCTGCAGTCATTGGAGCTAGCTCCGTCGGATGACGTTCTTGAGGTGGGTACGGGCAGCGGCTTCATCACCGCGTGTCTTGCGCGTCTTGCAGGCCGGGTGGTGAGTGTGGACATCTTTGCTGAGTTCACGGCGGATGTCGCGGCAAAACTTGAGCGCGACAGCATCCCAAATGTCGAGTTGCGTACCGGGGACGGTCTCGCTCTCGACAGGGACGAGCGATTCGATGCGATAGCCGTGACCGGCTCCGTGCCCGAACTCGTTGACCGCTTCACGGGGCTGCTGCGACCCGGCGGCCGGCTCTTCGTCGTGGCGGGACGGGAACCGGTGATGGATGCGTTTCTGATCACAGTGACCCCGCACGGAGAGTCGACGCGGGAGAGTCTGTTCGAGACAGTTGTCGCACCGCTGGTCAACGCCGAGCGGCCGGAACCCTTCGTTCTCTAGCAGGCACGGACCATGGCGCACGTCCCGGAACTCACGCCCACGGAATTCTGCGAACGCTGGCCGGAAGGACAGCGAAACGAAATCACGCTCCTCGATGTACGCGAGCCGGTGGAGTGGCAGACTGCCCGCGTGGCGGATGCCGTTCACATCCCGATGCAGACCGTGCCGGGACGTCTTGACGAACTGGACCCGGAATGCACCATCGTGGTCATGTGCCACGGCGGTACCCGCAGCCGGCGCGTCGCCGAGTACCTGGCGGCGTCCGGGTACTCGGACGTGTTCAATCTCGCCGGCGGCATCGACGCGTGGTCGGTGGAAGTCGATCCTTCCATCCCCAGGTACTAGAAACAATCCTCGAATTCAACGGTAGGACCATCATGAGGCAACTTGGAAAACGATTGATCGCCCTGTTCGGATCGCTGCTCTGCGCCGCCACGCCCGTGTCGGCGGAAAACTTGCTGGAGGTTTACGAGTTGGCGCTGATGTACGACCCGATTCTCCGGGAAGCCGAGGCCAACTACCTGGCGCGCCGCCAGACGATGCCGCTGGCGCGCAGTTTCGTGTTGCCGTCGGTGAACTTTTCGCTCGGCGCCTCCATGGGCCATCAGGAGGATCCGAACCGGCCCACCAATTTCGCGTCAGGACAACCCGACCCGGACATCCTGAGCACCGAATTCGAGCGGGATTCGTCAAGCTGGACAATCCGATTGAGCCAGCCAGTGTTCAACTGGGGCGCGTTTGTCGGTCTCCAGCAGGCCGAAAAGCAGGTTGCCCAGGCGGAAACCGATCTGGCGTTCACGCGGCAGGAGTTGCTGGTGCGGGTCGCGACCAGTTATTTCCAGGTGCTCGCGGCCGAGGACACGCTGGCTTCCGAAACCACGGCCAGGGAGGCCATCGGCCGGCAACTTGAACAGGCCCAGCGGCGCTTCGAAGTCGGGCTGATCGCCATTACCGACGTGCAGGAAGCCCAGGCGGGCTACGATCAGGCCATTGCCGCGGAGATCGGCGCGCAGCAGGCGGTGGCGACGGCGCGGGAATTCCTGCGGGAGATCATCGGCGAGTCCGTCATGGAACTCGCAGGGCCCATGGAGGAAATTCCGTTGATGAGGCCCGATCCGGACAATGCCGAGGAATGGGTGCAAACGGCTCTGGACCAGAACCTGGCGCTGATCTCCAGCCGAATCGCCTCGGATATCGCGCTGGACAGTGTCGCAATCCAGCGCAGCGTCCGGATGCCTACCGTGAGCCTGAGCGGAAACCTGGGCGAGTCGGGGTCGCGTACGACCCGCATCAACAACCTGGTTGCAAATCCACCGTGTTTGGCCAACCCGGTGTTTCGCTGCCCGCCGGAAGAAACGAGTTCGGAGTCGGATGCGCAAAGTTACAGCTTCTCGCTCAACTTCAGCGTTCCCATCTATTCCGGCGGCGTCAATGGCGCAAGAATTCAGCAGGCGGTATATCAGCACCGCGCCACCCTGGAAGCTCTGGAGCGCGTCGCACGCGCCACCGAACGGGAAACCCGTGACGCCTATCTGAGCGTGATCTCCGAGATTGCCCGCGTGCAGGCGCTGCGCCAGGCCGTGGCATCCTCCACCACCGCGTTGCAGGCCACCGAGGCGGGCTTCGAGGTGGGCACCCGAACCACCGTCGACGTGCTGGTATCGCAGAATACCCTGCGCCGGGCCCTCACGACGTATGCACGCAGTCGGTACGACTACATTCTGAATGTCCTGCGACTCAAGCAGGCAGCGGGCAGCCTCAACATCGAGGATCTGGAGGAAGTCAGCAGCTGGCTGGAGGGTTAACCCGGCGCCTCACCTGCGACCCCGCCGCCCCCGCGGCCCCAAATCGCGTCGATGATGGCGCTGGTGGAGCGGCCTTCCCTGAGCCCCAGGATGCGCACCTCGCCGCCGTTGTCGAGGACGGCCTGGCCTCCGGCGATTTCCTCGCGCCGATAATCGCCGCCCTTTACCAACACGTCCGGCAGCACGCGGGCGATCAGGTCCGCCGGCGTGTCCTCGGCGAAGGGCACCACCCAATCCACCGCCGCCAGCCCGGCCAGCACCGCCATGCGGTCGAGCAGCGGGTTGATGGGGCGCTCCCGGCCCTTCAGGCGGGCGACGGAATCGTCATCGTTGACCGCGACAACGAGCCGGTCGCCCAGACCCTTGGCCTCCTGCAGGTAGCCGACGTGCCCGGCATGGAGGATGTCGAAGCAGCCGTTGGTCATCACCACGCGCTCGCTGCGGAGACGGCATTCCTCCACCAGCGGCAACAGTTCCTCTCCGCTCACCAGGCCGCGCCCGCCGGCGCCCCGGCGATGCAGGGCGAGCCGCAACTCCGATGGCGACACGCTGGCCACGCCGATCTTGCGAACCACGAGTCCGGCGCCGAGGTTGGCCAGGGACGCGGCGGAGACGAGGTTCATTCCGTAACCGATTCCTGCCGCCATGAGCGCGATGACCGTGTCCCCGGCGCCCGTGACGTCGAATACTTCCCGAGCCTCGGCCGGGAGCGTCAGCGGTTGTTCTTGGCTCGGAAAGAGGGTCATGCCCCGTTGGCCGCGGGTGACCAGCAAGGCGCCCAGTTGGAGATTCTCCACCATGGACTTGCCGCGGGACAGGAAGTCGTTCTCGCCGGACCAGTGACCTGCCACGGCAGTGAATTCCGCCTCATTCGGTTTCAGGACGGTGGCGCCGGCGTAGCGGCCAAAGTCCTCGCCCTTGGGATCCACCAGCACAGGGGTTCCGTGGTCAGCAGCGCATGAGATGAGTCGTTCCACCTCGGCAAGGGATCCCTTGGCGTAGTCCGAAAGCACGATCGCATCCATTTCCCCCGCCAGTTGCGCGACCGTTTTCTCCATGGCTTCCGCGCAACCGGCATACGTTTCCTCCGCATCCAGGCGAATGAGCTGCTGGTTGCGGGCGAGTACCCGCAGCTTCTGGATCGTGCGGGTTCCCCCGACCCGGTGCAGTCGGCAGCGGACACTGGCCGCGGCGAGTTTGTCTTCCAGGTCTCTGCCGCGGTCGTCATCTCCAATTGCGGCGGCAAGGTGAACTTCGGCACCCAATGCGGCGACATTGCAGGCGACGTTGCCGGCGCCCCCCGGCCGGCATTCGCTGCGCCGCGTCTCCACCACCGGCACGGGCGCTTCCGGCGAGATGCGTCCGGCATGGCCGAACCGGTACTCGTCCAGCATCGCGTCGCCGGCCACGAGGATGCGCAGGCGGGAGAAGTCGGGGATGCTGAGCTGCATGAGCGGTCCGCCTACCTCGCCGGATATCGTTCGTTCTCGACAATCCGCTTTTCCATGAGGATCCGGCAGGGTTCAATCACGACAGCGGCGACTTCCGCCGGGGGAGGTCGGCCGGCGGAAGCACATCGCGACCGGCCGGCGGTCCATCCCCGTCCGCAGCGGAGTGTCCCGGCAAATGATTGTCGCGCAGCCACGTGAGGAACGACGGAATCGGGGTGGCGTAGGTTTCGTCGTCGCGGGGCGACAGCACGCCGCGCTTGACCATCTCGTCGAACAGATCGCGCGCCTCATCGGCGATGTGCGGGCCGAGCGCCCACTTGGGAGCGCGCCGGGCCAGCGCCTTCATTACCGCCTCGACTACGCGGGCGCGCTTCATCGGGCGCCGCGCGGTTCGGTCGGCGATTTCCGCCGCGATCTCGACATGATCGCCGATCTCGCTGCCGACGCGATCTTCGTAGTAGGCTTCGCGGAAGCCGCGCGCTTTCTCGAAGATTCGCCGCGGCTCGATGCCGTGGCCTCGGGATTTCGCGCGGTGAATCTCGCGGGCGACCGCGCGCAGGCCAGAAAACAGGTGTTGGGGGAAGCCCGAGCTTTCCCCAATGAGACGTTCGCGAATCGATTTGGGCACGCGAACGTCGAGCATGTCCTCGAATCGGGCGACGACCGCGGCGCTCTCGCGCTCGGGCAGGAGATCGAGCGCCATCCGGTTGGCAGGGTCGATGCGGGAGAGGCCCGCGCCTTCAAGGGCCGCGTGCGTGTTGCTCAAGCCGAAAAACACCGGAAATATCGGTTGCTTGCCGAAACCGGTGTGCATCGCGTTGAGCACGTCGGCGTGCCGCTTTCCGAGCATCTGGGCCTCGTCGGCCAGCACGATGACGCCCTTGCGCGCGATCCTGGATTCGGTCTCCCATTCGTTCGCGAGGCTCGCCGCGTTCGCGAATACGCCATCCGGTATCAACGACACCGCGTCCGCGAACCACTTCGTGCCCGCCGACGCGCGCGCCCTGGCCTCCAGATGCTCGATCGAGCGCATGGCCGACAGGTCTGCGGGTACGACGAGGTATTCGCCCTCCAGTCGCCGTTCGAACTCGCGCGCCAGCGCCGTCTTGCCGATCCCCGGACACCCGACGACCGTGTGAATCGGCGCGGACACGTCGCCGTGACGCTTCCAGTCGGCGCGCATCGACTCGACGCGTCGCGTCAGCCATGCGAGCTCGTTTTCGCGACCGGCGAAAATGGGCGAGCGGTCGCGGTCGCGCCGGTTCGCGAACTCCCGCAGCGTCAACCGTTCGGGCCCGTCGACGAGTTCCATGGCTCAATCATACCGTAGGCGTTCGCCGACGGCGGCGCCGTGGGGAGATCGTCCGGCTCGGGCCACCGTCAGCGTGGCGATGCGGCGCGGATCACCGGGACAGATGGGAGCCCCGCCTCACCCGCACTTCGAATAGCCGCAGTTCAGGCAGGTCAGGCAGCCGTCGAGCATCACGCTGGCGGCCGTGTTGCACTTTGCGCACAACTGGGCGCCGTCGGGAAAGGTATTCTCCGCGAAGGCATCCTGCTGGCTGGACTGGGCCTGAAACTCGGCGCGCTTGCGTTCCAGTTCCTTGCGCTGTTCCCCGCTGGGCTCCGACGGGCCGATCAGTCCGATGTCCGTCAGGTGGCGCTCCACGATGTACCCGAGTTCGGCGATGATCGAGGGCATGAACTTGCCGCCGGGTTGCCAGTAGCCGCCGCGGGGGTCGAAAACGGCCTTCAATTCCTCCACCAGGAAGGCCACGTCGCCGCCCTTGCGGAAGACCGCGGACATGATACGGGTCAGCGCCACGATCCACTGGTAGTGGTCCAGGTTCTTTGAATTGATGAAGATCTCGAACGGCCGGCGCTTCTCGAATTCGGTGCCTTCGTTGAGAATGATGTCGTTGATCGTGACGTACATCGCGTGATCGGAGACAGGCGTCTTCACCTTGTAGGTCGAGCCGACGAGCATCTCCGGCCGCTCGAGCTTCTCGTGCATCCGGATGACCTTCTGGTCTCCGTCCTGTGCCGGAACTCCGGTCCGCCCCGGATTTCCGGCCTGTGTCTCGGGCTGCCGGGCCTGTGCCCCGGGGTTGCCCACCTGCACCGCTTCGGGGGCGTTCTTGACGACGCCGTAGCCGACGATTTTTTCGTCTACCTTGATTGTTGGCATGGGTCAGCTAGCCTTCTGCTTGTATCCTTGCTGTCGTTCCAGTTGATGGCGGGTCGTTGCCCGAACCAGGTTCAGCCACTTCGAGGGCGGAGGACGCGTGAGCCAGAAGACGGGTTTGCCTTGCTGGAGTTCTCCGTAGGGCCGATGCCGGTTTGTCTGCCTGGCCTTCAAAGTTTCCCGTAGTAGCCTTCCTTCAACGCGTCGAAGAGATTCGCCGCGGTGTGAACCTCTCCGTCGTATTCGATCTCGTCATCGCCCCTTGCTTCGATCGCGTTGCCGCCGGCGAGTTCGAAACGGTAGGTGGTGTTCTTGAGGTCCTTCTCCTTCACCAATACGCCCTGGAATGCCTCGGGATTGAAGCGGAATGTGGTGCATCCCTTCAGACCCTTCTCGTAGGCGTACCGGTAGATGTCCTTGAATTCCTTGTAGGGATAGTCGGTGGGCACGTTGGCGGTCTTCGAAATGGACGAATCGATCCATTTCTGCGCGGCGGCCTGGATGTCCACGTGTTCCGTGGGAGATATGTCCTCGGAACTGACGAAGTAGTCCGGCACCGCATCGGCGGAATTGTCGGCATTGGGCGACGCGTTGCGGTTGACCAGTTCCCGGTAGGCCAGCAACTCGAAGGAGAATACTTCGACCTTTTCCTTGGTCTTCTTCCCCTCCATGATCACGTTGCGGAAGTACCGGTGGGCGAAGGAGGGTTCGATGCCGTTGCTGGCGTTGTTGCCCAGGGACAGCGAAATCGTTCCGGTGGGAGCGATGGAGCTGTGATGGGTAAAACGGGCGCCCTCCGAGGCGATATCTTCCACCAGGTCGGGCGCAACTTCCGCCAGGTTCCGCATGTAGTGACTGTATCGGGCGTGCAGGATCCGCCCGGGTATCCTGTCGCCGGCCTTCCAGCCGTCCTCGCGCATCATCGGGCGCATGGACAGCATCTCTTCGGTTACATCGAATTCTTCCGCGAGGATGGGCGCCGGACCCTTCTCTCGCGCCAGTTCCAGGGCAACCTGCCAACCGGCAATGGCCAGCTCCCGGGCGACTTTCTCCGTGAACTTCACGGATTCGGCGGAACCGTAACGCATGCCCAGCAGGGCCAGCGTGGATCCAAGCCCCAGGAAACCCATGCCGTGGCGGCGCTTGCGATTGATTTCCTCGCGCTGGGCGTCCAGGGGCAGGCCGTTGATTTCGACGACGTTATCGAGCATGCGCGTGAACACGCGCACCACTTCCCGGTATTCGTCCCAGTCGAATCGGGCCTGCTCGCTGAACGGGTCGACCACGAACTTCGTCAGGTTGACCGAGCCGAGCAGGCACGCGCCGTAGGAGGGCAGGGGTTGCTCACCGCAGTTGTGAACCATCAGGCCATTGGCATCGAAGGCATTCGGGCCGGGCACCGAGACATCGAACACATCGAGTTCCGTTACCGGGTTGATCGACTTGACCGTTGCGGTAAATCGCTCGCGATTGACGCGCCGACTGTAATTGGCGAGCGCCGTTGTCAGTTTCAGGCACTTGTCACGGTCGGCAAAGCCGATTCGGCTCTGGAATATCCCGATATTGTTTCGGCTGATGACAAGCTCATGCTGTGCCCTGGTGAAATACTCCCGGGAACCGCCCCGGCCGTCAGGCAGGCGCCGGTAGCCTGCATCCCGCCGATTCGCGTATAACCGCGAGACGACGCCCAGGCGAAGGAGCATGCGCTGTACCTCGACGAGAAGGTCTTCGTTGCTTTGCGCCAGGCGAATGCTTACCCCCTTGCCCTGATGCCCCTGGACGCTGGCATCGCAATCGAACAGTCCGCGCAGGAAACCGACCTGAAAATCGGACGATGCGCGGCGCATGGTCTCCGTCACGGTCTTGTGGCCCGGTCGAAGCCCCAGGTCATCGGCCAGTCGTTTGACGGCGCGCAGCTTCATGCGGTATTCGCCGCGGCCGGCGATGGCATGCCATCCGCGAAAATCCGCCCGATGCGGTAACTCACGCGCCGCCAGTTCGGCAGCCTGCATCAGGGACAGGGCTCCGGGGCGCTCGAAATCGCCATTCACCGTCATGGCGCCCGGCCATGCGGACAACACCGCCTCGTCTTCCTTGAGCGTTCCGTCGCCGACGAGCAGCCCGATCAGATAGCCTTCGCCTTCCGTATGGGGGCCGTTCCATTCAGGTGCGCGCCGATGGTCATGCAATACGATCCTGTCGCCGGGAACGAGATCCGCCGCCTCTGCCCATTCGGTTTCCATGGTCCATCGTGACGAAGAAGCGACCCGGCGAACCCGATGATTCGGCGTCAGCGTCAGGCGATAGCCCTCATTGCTTTCGAGTTCGACAACCGGTTTCTTCCCGGTGGGAAAGAAGCCTCTCGAATCGGACGGATACGCCTGCCCGTTCACCATGGCCTCGAACGGCCGCCCGATGAGGTCGGCAACCCGGCGCGGTCCTTCGGAGGTGTGAACCCAGGTATCGCGGGTGACACAGGGATTCGTGGCGCGGATATCCTCGCACCACCAGTTGTTGTTGAGTTCGTTGACGCGGTCGATCAGGACGAAGCCCGGTTCGGCGAAGTCGTAGGTGGAGGACATGATGATGTCCCACATGCGCCGGGCCGGCATCGTCTTGTAGACGCGGCAGGCGACGAGACCCTCGTCGTTACAGATGTAACCCTTCCGGGTCGGCCAATTGCGCCAAACCGCCTGGTCCGGGTCTTCGAGGTCGATCCCGTCCTCCTCGGCCTCGCGCTGCGCAAGAGGAAACGCCAGCGGCCACGGTTGGCCGTTCGCAACGGCGTCCATGAACTCGTCGGAGATCAACAGCGAGAGGTTGAACTGCCGCAGCCGGCCGTCCTCGCGCTTGGCGCGGATGAATTCCATGGTGTCCGGATGGCCGACGTCGAACGTGCCCATCTGCGCGCCGCGGCGACCGCCCGCCGACGAGACGGTGAAGCACATCTTGTCGTAGATGTCCATGAACGACAGGGGGCCCGAGGTATGCGCCCCGGCGCCGGAGACGTAGGCGCCCCGGGGCCGAAGGGTGGAGAACTCGTAGCCGATGCCGCAGCCGGCCTTGAGCGTCATGCCGGCTTCGTGGACCTTTTCCAGGATCTGGTTCATGGAGTCTCCGACCGTGTCGGAGACGGTGCAGTTGATCGTCGATGTGGCGGGCTTGTGCTCCCCGGCGCCGGCATTGGAGATGATGCGCCCCGCCGGTATGGCGCCGCGCTGCAACGCCCAGACAAAACGCTCGTACCAATAGTCCCGGCGAGGTCCCTGTTCCACATCGGCCAGCGCCCGTGCGACACGCTGGCGGGTGCCCTGGATATCCTGGTCGATGGGTTCGCCCGAGCGGGACTTCAGTCGGTACTTGGTGTCCCAAATGTTGAGTGAAGCTTCCTGCAACGGAAGGTCCACGGCAGAACTGAGTTCCAGCGGCGCTTTCATTTGTTGTTCGAGCCTCCTTTTCCCGCCCTCTCGCAGCGGCGAAGTCCTTGCCAGTTCCACCCCGGGGAGCAGCAACAAAGGCCACGCGGGAGCAGAAGGCTTACGATTCCCCTGAGCACAACATGTTGTGTTTCGCGCCGGTAAGATTAGAACGGGTACGAAGGGCATGTCAACCCTTATTCACCAGTGCCTTGGGGAGCTAATGCTATCAAAAACAGTTTATTACGACTGTTATCTCTAAACATCATCGAAATATATTGCATCCCCCGGAAATTCTCGGGATTTCTCCTGACCACAACATCTTGTGTCGGGATATCCTGATTCATTCCCCGGTCGAATCACAGTTTATCCACAGTCTGGAGCGGCTGGATCGCGGGCATGACCCCCTCCGCTTGCCGCCCGCCTTGAAAAAGAGAGCGTCGTGCCTCATCTTTTGGGTCATGCAACCCATCGGGCCCGGCATGCATCCATACAAGGATGAACCGGGAAGGACGAGCGGATGAACATGACGAACATGACAGGAAACGATCGCGGCATCCGGGTATGCGTCGCCGCGGGCCTGCTGCTGAGCGGCGCGATGGCGCAGGGCCAGTCCCTGCCTCCGCAGGTTGGGGACCAGCCATTGCCCAGCCTTGCGCCCATCATCGAGGATGTCGCGCCGGCGGTGGTGAACATTTCCGTCAGCGGCAGCGTGATGGCAGCCAATCCGCTGTCCCGCGATCCGTTCTTCGGTCAATTCCTGCCGCCGCCCGGCCGCCGCCAGGTGCAGAGCGCCGGCTCGGGCGTGATCGTCGATGCCGAAAACGGGTATATCCTGACCAACTTCCACGTCATCGAGGACGCTGAAGAGATCACGGTCGCGCTGGAGGACAACCGTGCGCTGGACGCCACGGTCGTGGGCTCCGACGCGGACTCCGACATTGCGGTGTTGCAGGTGGAGGCGGATGCGCTGGAGGAAATGCCGCTGGGCGATTCCGAGCAATTGCGCGTTGGCGACTTCGTCCTGGCCATCGGCAACCCGTTTCGGTTGCGCCATACCGTGACCTCGGGCATCGTCAGCGGACTGGGGCGCACGGGTATCAACCCGGAGGGCTACGAAGATTTCATCCAGACCGACGCCTCCATCAATCCCGGGAATTCCGGCGGCGCCCTGATCAATCTCCGGGGAGAGCTGATCGGCATCAACACGGCCATTTTTTCCGGTACCGGCGGAAACATCGGGATCGGGTTCGCGATCCCCGTCAACATGGCCCGCAGCGTGATGAGCCAGATCATCTCGTTCGGCGGCGTCCGCAGGGGCCTGCTGGGGGTGAACATCGGACCGGTCACGCCGGACGTCGCCGAGACCTACGACCTCGAGGATACGTCCGGTGCGTTCGTGACGGAGGTGTCGTCGGGGTCCGCGGCAGAGGCGGCGGGCATTGTGATCGGCGACGTCATCGTCAGCGTCGACGGCGAGACCATGGACGGCCCGGGAACGCTTCGAAATACCATCGGGCTGCTTCGTCCCGGCGATACAGTGACCGTGGGCTATGTTCGCGAGGGCGAGCTGAATACCGCGACGGCGACGCTGGGCGAACGGCCGACAGCCGGTCTGGCACAACGTCTGTCCGAGATCGACCCGGAATTCGCGGGCGCCGAGTTCGCTACCAACAATGAAGCGCGGGACGGCTACAACGGTACGGAAGGGGTATTGGCGACCGTCGTCGAATCGGGAAGCGCCGCCTACGAGAATGGCCTGCGAACGGGGGACGTAATCACGCACATCAACCGGCAACGGGTGCGCAGTCTGGAGGAAGCGCGCGGAATCCTCGGAAACGCGCGCTCCTCCGTGATCCTGCAGGTGGCCCGGGGCAACCGCGGCGTTCTGATCCTCATGCGCTGACGAGCACGGGCGCATCGGAAGCCGCCGCAATGCATACGTATGCAGTTGCGACGGAAGCACGCATACACTACTCTATCTGGCGCTTCTCGCGGGGTTGTATCTTTTTTGGTACAGCCTCGCGTGTTTGTTTGGCGGTTCGGTACAAGGCGATCGACACGACGCGCGACTGGTTTGTCCGGCGCTCTCCGCAGCGACTATTAGAGAGGAAATCCTGGTGAGTCTAAAGAAAATCGGTTTTTTGTTTTCACCCTTGCTGTTGTCCTTCCTGCCTTTTGGACAGGCGAGCGCGCAGGGATCGGGGGCCGACGCCTTCGCCATCGAGGAAATCGTGGTGACGGCGAGAAGGCGCGAGGAATCGCTCCAGGACACCCCCATCGCGGTGACCGCGTACTCCGAAGACGAGATGGATCTTCGCGGGCACCTCAATATCACCGATATTTCGCAGTCCACGCCCAATGTGAACATCGAGCAGGCCGCTTCGGTCAGCGGGCTCTCGGCGGCGCCGACGGTATTCATTCGCGGCGTCGGGCAGCTTGACTTCGTCATCAACACCGACCCGGCGGTCGGCGTGTATGTCGACGGCGTCTACATCGCCCGGTCCATCGGCAGCATGATGGACCTGATGGATCTTGAGCGCGCGGAGGTGCTGCGCGGACCGCAGGGCACCCTGTTCGGACGCAACACGCTGGCCGGCGCGCTCAACCTGATCAGCAGGCGCCCGACCATGGACGAATTCAACGCGAAGCTGACGCTCGCCGCGGGCGAGAACGACTACGCGCAGTTCAACGGCGCGTTCAACATTCCCATCACCGACAACGTGGCGGCCAGAATCTCCCTTATGCAGCGGCAGAAGGGCGGATATGTGCGGGCGAACCCCGATTTCTACGACGACCTCTGGCTGGGCGACGACAACACCACCGGGTTCCGAGGCCAGTTGGAGTTTCTTCCCTCCGACGCCGTGCGCGTCAACCTGACCGCGGACTACACCCGGAGCCGCGCGTCGCCGTCGCCCATGATCCCGCTGGAATTTTACACGGGGCCCATGGCCATGTGGCCGACGTTCTGGAATGGACCTAACTGGATGGGCATGAACATCCCGGGGCCATCGCCGACGGGCGCTTCCAATGAGCCGGAATGTGCGACCGCGGCAGGCAAGAACACGAACCCGACCTGCTACGGTCCGGTCCATTACCGCGGCAAGGAATCGTACGAAACCACGGCGGTTTTCTACGACATTTACGGCGATTTCGATCCCGACCCCACCAATGAGGTCGACGTCACGGGCGGGGCGGCCACGATCGAGGTCGACACCGCCATCGGCACGTTCAAGTCCATCACCGCCTATCGCGGGTTCCAGTCCGATTTCCGTAACGACCACGACTACACGGAAGTCCAGTTGTTCTCGAATATCAACGACGACTTCCACCAGGACGGCCGGTCCCAGGAGTTCCAGTTGGTAGGTAACGCGCTCGACGGCCGGCTGGACTACACCGCCGGCCTGTACGCCTTCGCCGAAACCGGCACCGAGGTGGTGTCGCTGATCGGCGTCAACGGGCAGACCGTTACCCGCGCATCGGCCGGCACCGAAGGCCGCAGCTTCCAGAGGATCGTCCGGGATATCGACAACACGTCCAACGCCCTGTACGGCCAGATCACGTATCACTTCGAACAGCCGTTCCACCTGACGCTCGGCTTGCGCGCAACCGAAGATGCGAAGGGGTTCGATGTGACGCTTCACCGCGATTTCTGCACCGACAACCCGGCGGGTCCGTCCTACCCGGAGTATCTTGGGGGGACGACCTGCAACGGTGACGGAAGGATCTCGCGCGACAAGCAGAACGACGTCTACCAGCGAGCCGATGGAATCTCAAGCTGGAGCGAAGTCGATCCGATGCTGAGCCTCGCCTACGATGTCAACGACACGACGATGGTGTACGGCACCTACGCCACCGGCTTTCGCGATGGCGGTTACGCCAGCCGGTTCCCCGAGGGCACCCCCAATCCCATTCCCGCGTTCGATCCGGAGTACGTGACCAGCGCCGAGTTCGGCGCCAAGACCGAACTGGCGGACGGTTCGCTGCGGCTCAACGCGGCCCTGTTCCACACCACCTATGACGACATGCAGGTTTCCGGAAGGCCGGCCGACCTGTCCAGCGGCGCGACGGGCGTCGAAAATGTCGGCCTCGGCATTCTGAATGGGCTCGAAATGGAAGCGATGTGGGTGGTCAACGACAACCTGAGAGTCGACGCGACGCTGGGTCTGCTCGATGCCACGGTCGATTCGCTGGGGCAATCGGGCGGTTCATTCACGACCGGCGAGTATCTCTTCTACGAGGAGGGTTTTGTGGGGCCCGACGGCCAGGTGCTTACGCAGGCAAACTGTCCGGCGGCCAACATCTGCGTTCCCCATGCGGAAATGGTATTGCCGTATACGCCGAAGACGAACTACACCATCGGCGTCTCGCATAGGCTGCCGATCGGCACGGGCAACCTGCTCACGAGGCTGGACTGGATCCACAACGACGCGCAGCGGTTCCGGATCGAGGTGAACCCTTTCATGCAGGAGGACGCCTACGACGTGGTGAACGCGAGCACCACTTACAACAGCGGCAACGAGCAGTGGGCGCTGACCTTCGGCATCAGGAACGCCACCAATTCGATCTACTCCACCGCGGGTTCGGTCTCCAACACCGGCATCGGCGTCGCGGCCGTGAACATCTCGCGGCCCGCGAGGCGTACCTGCGTTACCAGTACTGGGTAGGAGGCCGTTGATCGGCAAACGGCCGAACGCGGCCCGGCGCCGCATGGCTCGCCCGGAACGGGCCTGAAGGATTCCGGAACGACCCGGCCACCGCGAACAGCGGTGAGCCGGGTCGGCTTTATCCGGCAGCGGCGAGCCGCGGCGCGACCGCGACGTTGCGCAGGCCTCCGTACTGCGGCAGCCCGTCACGGTAGGGCGGGTAGTCCTCACCTTCGATCAACGGTTCGAGGTAACGCCGGCACGCGTCGGTGATGCCGAACCCGTCTTCCGTGATGAAATTCCGGGGCATCATTTTTTCCTGGTTGGCGACCTGTTCCAATGGCACATGTCCGATGCTCCACCGGTAGGGATCGTCGGACTCGCGCACGATGGTCGTCATGATGGCCGTTTGCCCTTCCAGCGCCAGTTCCACGGCCTTTTGGCCGACGGCGTACGCGTGCCGGACGTCGACCGCCGATGCGATGTGCCGCGCCGAGCGCTGCAGATAGTCCGCGAGCGCATAGTGATACTTGAGTCCGAGTTCGGCCTTGACGAGAGCGGCGACGTTTGAGGCCACGCCGCCCAACTGGACGTGGCCGAACGCATCCCGGCCACCCGCTTCGGCCACGAACCGGCCGTCCGGCCGACGCAGCCCCTCGGAAACCACCACGACGCAATACCCGTATCGGTCCACACACTCCTGTACGCGTTCCAGGAAACGCGGCCGGTCGAACGGGACCTCCGGAAACAGGATGATGTGCGGCGCGCTGCCCGGGTCCTTGCCCGCGAGCCCCCCCGCTGCGGCGATCCACCCGGCGTGCCGGCCCATGACCTCGAGTATGAAGACCCTGGTCGAGGTCTTTGCCATGGAGGCCACGTCCAGCGCCGCCTCCAGGGTCGATACCGCCACGTACTTGGCCACGGAACCGAATCCGGGGCAGTTGTCGGTGACCGGCAGGTCGTTGTCCACGGTCTTGGGGATGCCCACGCAGGTCACCGGAAAACCGAGTTCGCTGCCCAGTTGGGACACCTTGTGCGCGGTGTCCATGGAATCGCCGCCGCCGTTGTAGAAGAAATGGCCGATGTCGTGGGCCTTGAAGACCTCGATGAGCCGTTCGTATTGGGCGCGGTTCTCGTCCAGTCCCTTGAGCTTGTAACGCGCCGAGCCGAACGCGCCGCCCGGGGTGTGGCGCAGCGCCGCGATGGCTTCGTCGGATTCCAGGCTGGTGTCGATCATGTCTTCCGTCAGCGCCCCGATGATGCCGTTGCGCCCGGCGTAGATCTTGCCGATGCGGTCGCCGTGCTTGCGCGCGGTCTCGAGCACCGCGCAGGCCGAGGCGTTGATCACGGCCGTGACGCCGCCGGACTGGGCGTAGAATCCGTTCTGCTTCACTTTGGCACTCCCGGAGAACGAGGGGGCGGGTGCGCAGAGAATACCAGAGCGGAGGGGCGGTTTGACCCTGCCCGTGACTCCCGCTAGCCTGCATCCCACGCCGTCAGGCGGTGACATGGGAGGACCGCATGCGGATTGTATTGCTCGGCGCACCGGGCTCGGGAAAGGGCACCCAGGCGAAGCGGCTGCAGGCGGACCGGGGCTGGCCGCAGGTATCCACCGGTGACTTGCTGCGGGATGCGGTCCGCGCCGGCACGGCCATGGGCCTGCGCGCCAGCGTTGCCATGGATGCCGGTGAGCTGGTCGCTGACGAGGTGGTGCTGGGCATCATCAAGGACCGGCTGGGCTCCGGCGACGCGGGCCGCGGCTACATTCTCGACGGCTTTCCCAGAAATCTGGCCCAGGCCGAGGCCCTGGACGGCGCGCTGGCGGAACTTGGCCAGACGCTGGATGCGGCCGTGCTCATGGATGTGCCCCACGAGTTGCTGATGAAGCGGCTCACGGGCCGGCGCACCTGTTCGAAGACGGGCAAACTGCTGAACATCCATTTCTCGCCCCCCGAGGAACTCAAGGCATGCATCGACGCGGGTGGCAAACTTCTGCAGCGGGACGACGACCGCGAGGAGACCATCCACAATCGCCTGGAGGTCTACCAACGCCAGACCGAGCCGCTGATCGAGTACTACCGCGGCCGCAACCTGTTGAGCGTCGTACGGGCCGGTGGCTCCATCGACGAAGTCCACGCCGGTCTCGTCGACGCTCTCGATGGCGCATCGTCCGCCGGATCCGGCCCATGACCCGATCCTACTGACCGGGTTGAGGTAACGCGAGTGGCCATATTCAGGCACGCCATCGGTTCCGATTCGGTAGAAATCGAGGCTCCGGCCCACCGCGTGTGGGAAATCCTGGTGGACATGGAGCGATACGGTGAATGGAACCCGTTCACGACCCGGGTGGACACGAGCATCGAGGTGGGCTCACCCGTTGAACTGTACGTGACCCTGGGGCCCTTCAAGCTCAGGCAGCCGGAATCGATTCAGGATGTCGTTCCTCCACGCCTTCTGGCCTGGGGCATGGTCATGGGCGCTCGCTGGTTGCTGGAAACCCGCCGCGAGCAGCGGCTGGAGCCGCTGAGCGATTCGCGCTGCCGCTACACCACAACCGATGCGTTTGCGGGCGTCCTCGCACCGCTGGCGGTGCTGTCGTTCGGTGGCCTGATTCGCCGCGGCTTCAACGCGGTGGCTGTGGCGCTGAAGGAGCGAGCGGAAGCGGAGGTTCACTCATAGCGCGCTTTCCCGATGGCCGCAGGGCGTTACGCCCGCAGTCGAAACGGCCGGATTCTTCACTGGCAGCGCTCACGCACGCATGATAGTCGGCAGATACAGTCGCTACACAAGGCCCTTCAACTGGTCCCGCCGCCAGCCGCCGGCAATCCGGCCGGACGGCGTTCCCCTGAGCAGGCCGAGGAGTTCCTGGCGGGTCGCCAGTATCTGAGGATCGATATTCAGCCTGGAGGCGCGGCTTCTTGCCCCGTCGCGCAATCGCTTGAATTGGCGTTCCCGGATCGGCGCCCGACGCACGTCGACCAGGCGCAGGTTCTTCGCGGTTTCCGATCCGGCGATCGCCGCAACGATTTCGTCGCCGAAACGCCGCGCGAACCGTTTCGGCAACTCCGGGATGCCCGACAGGTCTTCGGGGCGGCTCGGCATGGTCCTGGCGATGCGCACCAGCAGTTCGTCGCTGCAGAGCCAGCGCCGGGGCCGGTTCAACCGCTGAGCGCACCGCTCGCGCCACTCCACCAGCGCCAGGGCGGCGCACCGGGTACCGGCGTTCAGGGCGCGGATCCCCCTGAGCCGAGACCACAGTGCGGCGGGCGGCGTCAGTACCGGCGTTTCCAGTGCGGTCCGGCAGTCTTCATCCAGCCATTCCAGCCGGTTCAGGTCCTTCAGCCTTTTCCGCAGTACGCCCCACAGCGCGAACAGGTGGCGGACATCGTCGAGTGCGTACCGCAGCGCCCCGGCCGGCAAGGGCCGACGGGCCCAATTGGTGCGCGTGAATCCCTTGTCCAGGCGGACGTTCAATTCCTCCGCGACGAGGTCCTGCAAACCGATCTGGGGTGTCCTGCCCAGCAGGGCCGCGGCGATTTGCGTGTCGATCAGCCGGGAGGGCAATCGGAACATGAGTCGCTGCATGGCCTCCAGGTCCTGCCGTGCGCTGTGCAGCAGCCAGGCTCGGCCGGATGCGAGCAGGGCGGAGAACAGGGGTTGCAGATCCAGGCCGGCCACGCAGTCGACGCAGGCCAGGCGGTCCGGCGTCGCGACCTGGATCAGGCACAGCCGGGGGTAATACGTCTGCTCCCGAACGAACTCCGTGTCCAGCGCCACCAGGGGCGCCTCGGCGATGGCATCGACCAGGTCCGCCAAGGCTTGCGGGTCGTCGACGAGTCGTTCTGAATCGGTCACGGAATTGTGAGACAGTACACTATGGCCTCACCTGAGAGCCAATCGTTCCCCACTTCAGGCAGTCGGTCCATGCGCGTTCACATCCTTGGAATCTGCGGCACTTTCATGGGCGGCGTCGCCGCGCTGGCAAGGGCGGCGGGCCACCGGGTCACGGGGTCCGATGAGAACGTTTATCCACCGATGAGCGATCTGCTCGACAATCTGGACATTCCCGTGCGGCAAGGTTACCACCCGGAGCATCTCGACAACGAAATCGATTGCGTGGTGGTGGGCAACGTCATGAGCCGGGGCAGGGAGGTGGTGGAGGCCCTGTTGAACTCCAGCCTTCCATATTGTTCCGGCCCCCAGTGGCTGGCGGAGCATGTGCTCAGGGACCGCTGGGTGCTGGCGGTCGCGGGCACCCACGGGAAGACCACCACCAGCAGCCTGCTGGCCTGGATACTCGAGCATGCCGGCCTGGAGCCGGGTTTCCTGATCGGCGGCGTACCGGCCAATTTCGGTGTATCCGCCCGCTTCGGGGGGTCGGAATACTTCGTCGTCGAGGCGGACGAATACGACACGGCCTTTTTCGACAAGCGCGCCAAGTTCGTCCACTACAGTCCGCGCACCCTGGCGATCAACAATATCGAATTCGATCACGCCGACATCTACGGCAACCTGGACGAAATCCTGCGCCAGTTCCATCACCTGATTCGAACCGTCCCCGGCCGCGGTCTGGTTGCCGTCAACGGCGCCGACGCCAACATCGGGCGATTGCTGGAACAGGGGGTATGGACGCCGGTGGAAGCATTCAGCGTCGAGGACCGCGGCTCGACCTGGTACGGCTCGCATGGTCCGGCCGGACCCGGTACCGCGATCACCGTTCATCGCCGGGGCGAACGTATCGGAGACGTGAATTGGTCCCTGCTGGGCAAGCACAATGTCGAGAATGCGCTTGCTGCGGTTTGTTGCGCGGCCCACGCGGGGGTCCCGGTGTCGACTGCCCTGGAAGCCCTCTCCACGTTCAAGGGCGTGAAACGGCGCCTGGAGATGCGCGGAAATTTCGGCGGGATTTCGCTCTATGAAGATTTTGCGCACCATCCCACGGCCATCCGGGCGACCCTGGCAGCGTTGCATGACGCCCGGACCGGCAGCCGCATCATCGCGGTGCTCGAACCGGCGTCCAACTCCATGCGAATGGGCGTGCACCGGGGCAGCCTGAGCGGAGCGCTGAGCGGCGCCGACAGGGTCTTCGTACTGGCGCGAGACGATCTTGCCTGGGACGTCGAGACGGAACTGGCCGACTTGGGCGCGAAGCTCGCGGTCGCCCGAAGCGTGGACCGGTTGCACGCGGGGTTGTTGGATGAGCTGCGGCGTGGCGACCGGGTAGCGGTCATGTCAAACGGGGGATTTCAAGGGCTGCCCGGACGGCTGGAGGAATCCCTGCGGCAGCGGGCTCACGCGTGAAACCGGTCGCAAGCAGGGAACCAAGCTGCGTTCCGCGACTCGTAGACATGTGGGGACTGTGAGAAAATCGACTCCTGCGGTCCCCGCCGCAATTCGAAGGAAACACCCGGCGTGAATCAGATTCCCGAAGTGACGGGAAACTTCCACATCGGCCAGGTCGTGATGCACCGCCGATTCGGATACCGCGGCGTCATCTATGACGTGGACCCCAGTTTCATGCTCAGCGACCAGTGGTATGAAAAAGTGGCTCTGAGCCGGCCGCCGAAGAACCGTCCCTGGTATCGCGTGCTGGTGGACAATGCCGACCAGACAACCTACGTGGCCGAGCGTAATCTGCGATCCGCCGCCGACCCCAAGCCAATCCGGTCGCCCTTCCTGAAGAGCTATTTCGAGGGGTTCAACGGTAAGTTCTACGAACCCAGGCTCCGCAGCAACTGACCGCGATGCCAACCGAGTCCGCGCCCATGAAAAGGTACATGTGCCTGATCTGCGGCTTCATCTACGACGAAGCCGAGGGATTGCCCGAGGAAGGCATTGCTCCCGGCACGCGCTGGGACGATATTCCCCTCTCCTGGCACTGTCCGGACTGCGGCGCGGGCAAGGAAGACTTCGACATGGTGCTGTTTACCGAGTGACTGTGCTACATTGTCGTTCATTCCAGCAGCAACCGGCGGCAACATGTCGAAGCGACATAGCATCAGTATCTCCTTTACGCCCGAGCAAGCTCAATTTCTGACCTCCCTGGTCGTTCGTGGCGAATACCAGTCGGTGAGCGAGGTTGTACGTTCCGCTCTGCGGCCGTTCCAGCGCCGGCACACCGTTCTGGAGGCCGAGATGGAACGTGCGCGCCGGGAAATCAGGGCAGGGGCCGACGATCTGGACCGGGGCGATACCGTGAACGGTCACGATTTCTTCCAGGAGTGGGATGCTGAACTGGATGAACTGGAAGCGGCGGGCAGAATGCGCACTGCATGAGCCGAATTGAATTCTCCGAGGCGGCGCGCGATGACCGCCGGGCGATCGTTGCGTACACCGTTCGGCAATTCGGCACCCTTCAGGCTCGCCGATTACGCAACAACTTCGAGCGCGTCTTCAATACGCTGGCCGATGCGCCAGGTATCGGACGTCGGCGCCCCGAGTTGGATCCACCGCGCCACAGCTTCCGTTATTTTGTGGTGATGAAGCTGTTCGTCATCGTCTACGAGCCAACGGAATCGGGAATCCGGGTTGCCCGCATCCTGCACGCGATGCGCAATCTCGCCGCCGAGCTTGACAGCGATTCCGGCGAAGTTACCTGATCCTGCGTTTCCTGCTTGCTCGAATCCGATCCCGGTTCGGCGTCCGTGCAACGGTGGAGGCCCGGACCGGAGGACAGTGTGCCTCCGGGCCGATCAGGCAAGTCATGCTGGATTGGCTCCCGGTACGCGAAGCACTCCGGTGGTCAACCCGCCGTCCGGATTCAATTCCAGCCATCGCATGCCGGGCGGGCGGTTGTCCTCGGCGAACTCGTCGTTTTCGGGCCGGAATTGCGCGCAGGTCGAAGGGGTACTCATGAATCGTACGCCATCGGCATGCCGGTCGAATTCCTGATGCACATGGCCCCAGAGCACGGCGCGAATCTGTGAATGCCGTCGAACCAGGTCCATGAAGTGTTCGGCGTCGCGTAGCCCGGGGTTGTCCAGCCAGGCGCTCCCCATGGCAACAGGCGGGTGATGCATGCAGATCAGAATGTGCTCGCCGGGATGCTTCTCAAGCACCATTTCCATTCGGGCCAGTTCGGCGGTTCCCAGGGCGCCGGCAACTTCCCCGTTGCCGAATGAGTTCAACAGGATCAACCGCCACGCACCGAGTCGCGTATCGCCGCATACCTGGACCCGCGGCGCCGCAAGGTACCGCTCGAGGACCGCGGGATCGTCGTGGTTGCCGGGAACGCAGAAGGCCGGCGGACCAAGGGATTCCAGTGTCTTCCGGAACCGCTCGTACCCGGCCCGGCTCTCGTCGTGCACGATGTCTCCTGTGACGACGATGGCGTCCGGCGGCCAGCGGTCGTCCGCTTTCGCATTGGCGATCACGGAGTCGAGCGATGCCTGGGTGTTGATGCCGCGATGCTTCGTGTCCGCGGAAGCGAAGAGGTGCGTGTCGGTGATCTGGAGCAGCACGAGGGGCCGGCCGCCGGCGCCGGGGATTTCATCCGGCGAGAAGCGGGCTATTTCCGCAGATGACATGGAATCCTACGTTTCCGAGCGGTAAGCCATGGACCCGGGCGGCGGTTCGTACCAGCCCGGACCGCTGCAGTCACCGGGCGGTTGATCGGCGCGTACCTTGACCACAGTGAACATCCCACCCATCCCGATGGGCCCGTACGGACCTTCGCCCGTCATCATGGGCAGCGTGTTCTCCGGCAGTTCCACCTGCATGGAGGCCATTTCGGCCATGCCGCGATCGCCCATGACCATGTACCCGGGAATCAGGCGGCGCAACTTCCCGGCGGCCTCCTCGAAATCGACGCCGATGGAGGTCATGACCTCGTGCCCCATGGCGTTCATGGTGTGGTGCGTCTTGTGGCAGTGGAAGGCCCGGTCGCCGGGCGCGTCGGCGACGAGCTCGATGGCGCGCATCTGGCCGACGCCGACGTCGATGGTCGCCTCCGGCCAGCGCGCGGTCGGCGGTACCCAGCCGCCGTCCGTTCCCGTGACCTCGAACGAGTGTCCGTGCAGGTGGATGGGGTGATTGGTCATTCCGGGGGCGATTTCACGGACGACGGGCTGGGCGATCAGATGAAATTCCGTCACGTCGCCATTAGTTCTCCAGGGCAGTGACCAGCCGTTGAGCGTCACCACGGGTTGAAACGGCGGCCCCGACGCGGGTACAGGCGGCGGTTCCGTTGCCGGGGTCTCGCTCAGCGGTGCCTCGGGAATCTGCGCCGCGGCGTTGCGAGCCACCACGCCTGCGCTCACCAGCGCCCCCGCGGCTGTTGTCGGAAACCGGCGGCGCGAAAATTCTGTTTCCATTTCTACTGGGTCCTCTATGGCCCATCCCCTTGCGTTGAGACAACGCACGTCGGAATCCGGGCTGTTATATTGTCACCGAACAATGGGCGGAGACCATGTCATGAGCGAGATCATATTCGAAGTGACCGAAGATGAAACGGACGGCGGTTATTCGGCCAGCGCGCTGGGCTACGGCATTCACACCCAAGGAGACTCGATCGAGGACATTCGTCTCAATGTCCGGGAGGCCGTCGATTGCTACTTCGATGATTCCATGCCGCGTCCCCGGCTGATCCGGCTTCATTTCGTGCGCGACGAACTCCTTGTGGCATGAAGCTGCCCCGCGACGTAAGCGGGAAACGCCTGCAGACATCGCTCCGGCGATTGGGCTGCGAACCGGTGCGCCAGCGCGGCTCTCACGTACGGCTCACCACTCAGGTTAACGGCGAACATCATGAGGTGATCCCACTTCATGATCCGATCCGGGTGAAGACACTGTCGGGTATCCTGAAGAGCATCGCCCGTCACCACGAAATGAGCGTCGGGCAGTTGCTGCGTGAACTCGATCTGTAGTCGCGCGGCGATAGGCATGCCGAAATCTTGTCTTCCCAGGCGAGTGAATCCCGAACTAGCGCTCAAGATATCTTGCCGTTGCAGCGGATTAACACTATTGGCCGACCTTGGAATGACATAAAGTATGTCATGGCGGTCGCCATGTCGAAGGCCACCGTCAGAATTCCACCAATGAGTGAACGACAAAGGGGATTGGAATGTCTGCTACCAACAACGATTCAGGCGTAGTTGATATACCTGAGCCGCTAGCCTGGAACGAGCGAACCAATAGTGTGCAACAACACTTGAATCCGGCTTGGCTACGCCAGATCGCTGCCTATATAGATACCCAAAAACCGTCTCGTGAAGATCTGATCGAAGCGAGCATGAACGAATTCGGTGGGCCGAAATCCACGCACAGCGATATCTGGTTTCTGGGAAGGGCTGGGCTCACCATTGAAGACAACGGCGCAGTCGATCTCGGCAGTCAAATGCGCCATTGGCTGAGGTCCGATGGTGGGGGCGCTGCCATGTTGATTGGCGTCATCCACAGCAGGATAAAGTTGATTGGCGAGTTGTTGGCGGAGTTGGATGCCGAACCGAAAACGATTGAACAATTGCGTTCGCTGGCGGTGTCGAAATACGAACTTGACTGGGATACCAAAACCCAGGTGGCAAGGCGTCTTCAGTGGCTTGAATTCGCCGGATTGGTCGAACGGCGCGGCTCGTATCGAGCCATTACGCAAGAGGGGCGAGAATTGCTGTCGCAATTGACGATCTACGTTCCCGATACACCTTCCCGGGAACCGCGCTACTGGCTCATGTCATTGGGGGAAAATGCACGGTTCTGGGACGAATGCCACCGACACGGTATCGCGTGCCTCGGCTGGGATGATCTTGGCGATCTCGCCCAGTACCAATCGCGCGAAGAAATTTCGAAACAAGGGCTTGGGAAAAACGATTCGCTGGCGTGTTGGGAGTTCTGCAGCGTGATGAAACCGGGCGACATAATATTTTCGAAGCGCACCAAGCGGGGACCAGGGCAAGTGATCGGTCACGGTATTGTCACGTCACGGTACGCCTTTGACGAGGACCGAGAAGAATACAAAAACGTCAGGGAAGTCAAATGGCTCTCCAACTTTCCCGAGGGTGTCACGGTCAGAGACAAGGACATCGTGGTGAAAACGCTGACCGACATAACCCAGTATCGTGAGCAGGTCCAGCAATTCAAGGTCGCACTGGGGATTGACAATGGCGCGCCCGCCCGTTCGTCGTACTCGATCGATACGATTCTGGACGAGGGGGCTTTCCTTGATCGTTCAGAACTGGAGCAGCTCGAGTCGCGCTTGGAGGACAAGAAGAACCTGATCCTCCAGGGGCCGCCGGGTACCGGGAAGACATGGCTTGCCAAGCGCCTTGCCTATGCGTTGATCGGACAACGCGACCCTCGCCGCGTTTGTGCGGTCCAGTTCCATCCAACCTTGTCGTACGAGGACTTTGTCTACGGTTGGCGCCCGACCGACGATGGCCTTGACCTTGTTGACGGTACTTTTCTGCGTGCGATTGAAGTGGCCAAAGACTCGTCGGTCCCCTTTGTGGTCGTGATCGAGGAGATCAACCGAGGCAACCCGGCGCAAATCTTCGGTGAGCTGATCACGCTGCTGGAAGCAGACAAGCGGACCGAGGACGCAGCCATCGAACTCGCCTACGCGCGCCCGGGCAAACCCCGGGAAGTGTATGTACCGGAGAACCTCTACGTGCTCGGCACCATGAACATTGCCGACCGATCCTTGGCTCTGGTCGATCTGGCACTGCGCCGCCGCTTCGCCTTCGCAACGCTCGAACCACGGTTGGATGATCCCTGGCGCAATTGGGTCGTCGAGAAACTGGGCGTCGACGGTGATCTGGTCGCAGACATTCAACGCCGAATGGTGAGTTTGAACGATTCAATTGCTGGAGAACGTGGGCTTGGAAAGCAATTCCGCGTTGGCCACAGCTACGTGACGCCAACGCGGCGTCTCGCACCCGGGGAAACCAAGGCATGGTTCAGGCAAGTGGTCGAAACAGAAATCGTACCCTTGCTTGAGGAATACTGGTTCGACGACAGCGAGCGCGTGAGGAAAGAGCGCGACGACCTCTTGGCGTATTGGTGAACATGGCAGCCGCAACCAGCCCATCGCCCGGATACGTTGGACGAATTCCCGTCCGCAATCTGTGGTTGCTCATGCTTTATGCCTCGGATTTCTTCCGGATGCGTGGAACGGATCGCGTGGGCCTTGAGGAGATGCCTGACGACTTGCCGGACCTGATCGCGGAAATCCTCGCACACGCCGTCAAGGAACGGCAGCGCCGCAATCTGAATCGCGCTTATCGATCACGCTGCGCCGTTTTGGATCGAATACGCGGCAGGATTGACCTCCTGGCGACCGGACGCAAGCAACTTCTCAAGCGCGGAAAGGTCGCGTGCCGTTTCGAGGAATTGACCATCGATACGCCCCGCAACCGTTACGTGCGGGGAGCGCTCGACTCGATTGCGAGAATCGTGCAAGGCCATGATCTTGCCCACCGATGCCGCAAACTGGCCCATGATCTTCGTTGCCTGGGAGTGACGGGCATCGTGCCGACGCCGACGCAGATGAGCGCTGATCGATTCGGACGGCACGACGCAAATGACAGATTCATGGTAGCGGCTGCGAGACTGGCGTTCGATCTGACACTGCTGACCGAAGATGCCGGCAACGCATCGTTGCCGCTACCTGGTAGGCGTGAAGAATGGGCGCGCAAGCTGTTCGAGCGTGCCGTGGGCGGATTCTACGCAGTGACGCTGACACCGAAGCAATGGAAAGTATCTACCGGCACGCGTTTGCGATGGCCCATTGAGGCGAAAACAGCACGAATCGGTGAGATATTGCCCACAATGAAGACTGACATTGTCCTGGAGCATGCCCCGTCGGATCGAAAGATCGTCATCGACACGAAATTCGCCTCTCTTCTCTCCGAAGGTTGGTATCGTCCCGAAACACTCGACCGTGACAATATGTTCCAGATTTACGCATATCTTCGTTCCCAAACTCATCGGGACGCCGGGGGTAGACGTTCAGAAGGCATGCTGTTGCATCCATCGGTCGGTGAGGATATCGATGAAGCGGTTCGCATTCAGGGCCACACAATCCGGTTCGCAACAGTCAACCTGGCAGGCGACCCGACAGCACTTCGCGACGGTTTACTGCGGTTGGTCGACCAACCATTTCTGGGTTGAACAGTCACGCGATCAGATGAAGTTTCCCCCTTTTGTACTGCATTCAATTTGCCGCGATTCGCTTCAGGGGCTCATCGGTTAATGGACGTGGTAAGCGGTTCCTGGCCGGAACCCACCTGAGACTTCTGGCTGTAATGTGCCGGCGGGAGTGCCGACTCCCGACATGGCCCGCTGCAGTTCCACCTCGGCAAGCCAGAAGTTTCGCTGCGCTTCCAGCGCGGCGTTCACCGCGTTGATTCTCGCGGTGGCATCCGCCACAAGATCGAATACGTCGATGATCATGCCGTTGTAGAGCTTGAGCTGCTCGGCTGACGTGCGATTCGCCAGGGGTACCAGGGCATCGCGCGCGTGCTGTGCCAGGTCGTAGGAGGCACGGTACGCGAGCCATGCTGTACGCACATCGGCACGGGCGTTCGCGCCGGCCTCGCCGGCGAGGCCTTCGATTCGTCCCGCACGAACATCGAAACGCTGCGCGACGGCCCGGTCTTCCAGGCCATCAGCGCCGATTGCAGCCGGCGGCAGGTCCGGCAGGCGCTCGGGCAATCGTACCCGATCGGCGTCCGCGCCCCAGAGACCGAGCGCCTGGACCAGCCGTTCCCGTTCGACCGCGGCCGCGAGTTGAGCGGCTGTCAGGTTGGCGACCGCACCGGCGTAGACCGTCTGCGCCTGCAGCAATTCCAGTTCGGTGGCGTTGCCTACTTGGCGCATGCCTTCCATGATGTCGCGTGCGGCCTCAGCCGCCGCGGATGCGTCTTCCAGATAGCGCCGCGACTCCCGGGCCGCAACCGCCTGGACCCAGGCCCTCTGTGCGGCAAACAGGAGCGCAACGATTTCATCGGCCGCCTGCAGACGCGCATCGCGTTCGTCGTCGGTGACCTCCACGGCAAGCGCGGGAACGCTGACCCAGGTCATTGCATTGACCGAGAGCGGCCGCTCGATTCGAGTCTCCATGGTGCTCGGCGGCTGGCCATTGTTAAAGGCCGGATTGACCGTATACGCCAACTGCAGGCGATCGAAGCCGGGCATGCCGAGAGTTTCCAGCGCGCGCTCCACCACGGGATTCTGCAATAGCGCGATCTCTGCGGCATTTTCTGCCGTCAGTGCTTCGGATAGTAACGTGTCGATGCGCTGCGTCCTGCGATCGAGCAGCGCCCGCTGTTCGGGCGTCAGGGGTGGAGGCTCAGCAGCATGTGCCTGCGGCTCTGACGCAAGGTTTCCGGGATTGCCGATACCGCCCGCACCGGTGGCGCATCCGTTCAGCAGGCCGGCAATGCCAATGGCGCCCGCCGCAAGAAGCCGGACGATTGCCGCACGTCGCGCCGGCGGAATCATTCAGGTATCGGTGCCGACGCCGGCTGCTCAACGCTGGCATGACCGGAAGTTTCTCCGGTGCCGCTGATATCGCGTTCGCCGGTGCCGGATTCGCCTACGGAAGGCCGGTTCGTCGCCGCGGATCCACCATTCACCTGGAATCGCGCGAGCCAGGATGCGGGCGTGACTTGCGCTTCGACATAGGCGGAAGCAGCACTCTCGAATCTCAGCAAGGCGGCCGGTGTCGAAGGATCGGCAGCCTCGAACCCCTCCCAATGTGCCCATCCCTGGATTGGAACAATCGTCCCTCCGCAGAGCAGGGCGGCGACGGCGGCACTCCGTCCAATGGCTGGGTGCGGTGTCATTGCGGCGACGGCAGCCTCCCTCTTGTGGCTGGGTACGGTCTCACTGGAAATCTGCGATATCCCGCGCCTGACCGATCAACTCGACGATGTGCAGCCCCGTATTGGCGCGGTCGGCGGCGTAGACGTAGCCGCGATCGTCTACTTCCAGGTTGTTTGTCTGGATCGCGCGCTTGCACCGTTCGGCCCCTTCCACGGTGATGCAGCGCTGCGTGGTTCGTTCGTTGATGGCGGGAATGTAGTAGCCGATCTCCGTCGGCGACCACGGATCGCGAATGTCCACCGCCCGGATCCCGCCGTTGAAATACGCCAGGAAGACGATCTTGCCGTAGTAGATCGACGTCATGTTCTCGTTGGAGGAGTGGGTGCCGAATCGCCCGCCGCGCTCGCAGAAATTGCCGCTCTCCTCGGGCACCTGGAAATTCGCCACCGGCCAGGGCCTGGTCTCGTCGGTGATATCCACCATGTACATCATCTGCCGGTTCTCGAGGCATTCGTTGCGGAGGGACTCGCCGACCACCAGCAGCATGTCGCGGGTGCGGCCCTCGGAATTGTCGGCAAACTCCGGCACGTCCATCCCAAGCACGGGAAACACGGTATGCGCGCCGAGCCGCGGTCCCGTGTACAGGGTGGTGATCACGGGGTACTCGAGATTCTCGTCGGTGGGCTCGAAGGGGTCTTCCAACGCGGGATTGCCCCGAATCAGCCGTTCGCGATCGACGATCTGAACAACGCCGTTGAGAAACGTGCCGTAGCCGAAGTAAATGCGGTTTCCGACCGCGATGGGTCCGTGCAGTTCGTACTTGCTCATCTCCTCGTGATCGGGTGCGCCGGGCTGCTGTCCCGGCAGGCCAAAGTTTCGAATGAAGCGCGGTTCGGCGGGATCGGAGAGATCGTAGACCTGGGTCATGCGCCGCGGTGCCCACCCCTCGACACCGGAGACGAGGTAGGCGATGCCGGTATCGCATTCCCACCAGTTCTTGTGGGTGTCCACCAGCCCTTCTGCCTCCATCCAGGAAACCAGTTCGGGGATCTCGGGCGTCGTGACGTTCCAGACCTGGTGACCGTTTCGGCCGACCGCACGCAGCAGATAGTAGTCGCCGTCCACGCCGCCCGGCAGATTGCTGCCGGCACACAGGCGCACCATTTGCGCTTCGCTTTCGCCCTCGCCGCCCGGTATATGGAACAGGTATTCGGGATTCGCGGGATCGGTGACGTCGAGGATGGACGTGCCATTGCCCTCGTCCTCGCCGGTCAGCCGATTCTCGTGGCGCCCGGCATGGTGCCCGACGTAGGCGATCCACCGGTCGCCCTGCCGATGAACGATGGGTTGATAGGCGCTGCGCCCCTGCAGGTCGTCGTAGCCGACAAGCTGCATGTTGAGTGCCTCTTCGCCCTCGGTGGGGTCCTGCGCGTGCGCGCCGCCGCATATGGCGAGCAACAGGGCCGCGAATGCGGCGGGAATTCTGGATCGACAGCGTTTCGGCAAGCGCATGGTCTCTCCCGGTATCGGATTGAGCGATGGTCCTGAATGTCGAATAGTACACCCGCCGTGTCAAGCGCCGGGGGCTTGAGCTGTCAGGGGCCAGGGAAAGGGTTGGGTTACACTCTTACGCCTTGCCGGCAGCCAGAGTCCCACGTGGCCTGACGGATCGATCTCAACAACGAAGTCGCCCTGGTGACGGGCGTCATTCAATTAGGAAGAAACATGTACAAATCAATCCTGGCAATGATCGCACTGCTGGTTCTTTCCGGATCTGCGCAGTCACAAACAAGCGAAGTCGAGTACTTTTCTGCGCCCGGTTCCGGCGAACGGGTGCTGCCGTTCTCCGACGCAGTGCGCGTTGGGAACCTGCTCTTCCTGTCCGGAAAACTCGGCACGACAGCGGACGGGCTTGCCTCCGGCGGCATTGCCGCGGAGACTCGCCAGGCGATGGAGAACATCAGGGCGAGTCTTGAGCGTCATGGCTCTTCCATGGACCGGGTCGTCAAGTGCACGGTCTTTCTTGCCGACATGGCGGAATGGGAACAGATGAACGAGGTGTATGTGACATTCTTCGGCGACAATCTGCCCGCACGAAGCGCACTGGGCGCGAGCGGTCTCGCCCTCGGCGGCAGGGTCGAGATCGAGTGTATTGGCGTCATCGCAGAATAGTTCGGCAACCACGGCAAAAGAAATTCGGGAAGGAAATCACCATGGCCCGCAGGTTCATGCGTTTCGGCCCACCGCTGTTCCTGGCCGCCCTGTGGGCGCTGACCGCAGCGCCGCCCGCCATGGCGCAAGCCGATGACAGGCCGAACTTCGTCGTGGTGCTCGTGGACGACATGCGTTGGGATGACTTCGGCGCGGGCGGGCATCCATTCGTGCGCACGCCCAATATCGACCGGGTCGCGGCCGAGGGGGCGATGTTTCTCAATGCATTCACCATCACGCCGCTCTGTTCGCCGGCCCGGGCGAGCTTCCTGACGGGGCTCTACGCCCACGCCAACGGGATCATCGACAACACCAACCGCCGCGGCCACGATCTGAACACGTTCCCGCGCCAGCTCGACCGGACCGGTTATGACACCGCCTTCGTGGGCAAGTGGCACATGGGCACGGACGGCACGCCCCGGCCGGGCTTCGACACGTGGGTCAGCCTGATCGGACAGGGTACGAACACGAATCCCGAGGTCCATGTGGGCAACGAGCGCGTCACGTTCGAAGGGCACGTGACGGATGTCCTTACCGATCACGCAGTTTCGTTCCTGGAGGCCGCTCGGGATGAGCCTTTCGTGCTTTTCTTCTCGCAGAAGGCGGTGCACCCGGACCCGGCCCTTAGCCTGGTGGAAGGCGGCTTCATTGCGGCGGACCGGCACCTGGGCATCTACGACGACGAGCCGATCGCGAGACTTCCGAGCGCCGGTGTGCCGCCCCTGGACAAGCCCGCCCTGATGCGGGAAATCCCGGGTCTGCCGCCGCTGGGGCCGGACACTTCCACGACCGATGCAACCATTCGCGATCGCCTGGAGATGGTCACGGGGGTGGACGAGAGCGTGGGCCGGTTGCTGGAGGCCCTGGAGCGCACCGGTAAGCTCGACGACACTTTTTTCGTGGTAACCAGCGACCACGGATATTTCTATGGAGAGCACGGCATCAATGCTCAGCGGCGCCTGGCGTACGAGGCGTCGGTGCGCATTCCCCTGGTGATCCGCTACCCAGGCCTGATCGGGCCGGGCATGCGGCCGGAGCAGATGGTGCTGAGTATCGATCTGGCCTCGACGATTCTGGAACTGGCCGGCCAGGAGCCCGAGGAGCCAATGCAGGGAGCTTCGCTGGTTCCTGTTCTGACGGGTGCAAACCCGCTAGATTGGCGTACATCGTTGCTGATACAGCACCACTCCGATCCGGAAGACTATCTTCGGGGCGCACCGAATTCCGGGGCGGTCTCGGAGTTCGTGCGCGTACTGCGCATGGGTTACCAGGCGGTGCGCACCGAACGCTACAAGTACATTCGGTACATGGTCCTGGAGGGCATGGACGAGCTTTACGATCTTGAGACCGACCCCTACGAGCTGAACAATATCGTCGATGCTCCGGAGGCAGCCCCGTTGATCGAGGACATGCAAGCGGAACTCGCCCGTCTGCTGGAGCTGACTGGCTGGCCGCAGATTCCATAAGGGTTATTCAATAGCGTCAAGGACCTGAATTTGAGCATCAAGGGGCATGGAGCGGTCGGCCAAGCGGCCCGTATCCGACTTCCGAAGCGCATGGGAGATGAGTGAGGAGCAGGTGAAGCGAGCCGGAGAAATTCGTTCCGCAGTGTTCTCGTTCGCAGTGGCGACACTTGCGGCCATCTGCGGTCATTGGCCGGGAGAACTGCAGGCCCACCATGGCGGAGCGCTCTACGATGCCACGGAGACGGTGACCGTTCGCGGGAGCGTCACCGAATTCAAGTTCGTCTTTCCTCACGTGCTCATCTACATTGCCGTCACTGATGGGGAAGGGAACACGGTGGAATGGTCGGGTGAGCTGACGACACCGAATCGGTTGGCGAGAGGCATAACCGCAGGCTCTCCAACTTCAATCAGGTGGACTGCGAATTCCCTCTTGCCGGGTGACGTGATCGAGTTGACGGGCGATCCGGCCCGTAACGGCGCCCCGTCCATCCGCATTCGCAAGTTGGTGGATGCGAGCGGTCACGCACTGATCGGCGGAGAATCGGTAGGGGTAGAACGTGGTTCGGCCTCTCGGGAGCCGCTGCCCGGTGGCCAGGGCGCGGACCTGCGGGGCGTCTGGATCCGGCGGTACGACCATGCGTGGGAAAACTACGCGTTCAGCGAGGAATTGCCGCCGATGACGCCCTGGGCGCAGGCGCGTTTTGCCGAATCCCGGCCGGTCTTCGGCCCCGACGCCGTTGCGGTGGTGGAAACCAATGACCCCACCTACCAGTGTCTGCCGCCCGGTGTCCCAAGAATCTACGCCCACCCTGCCGCGTTCGAGATCGTACAGTCCACGGATCGCGTGATGATCGTCTACGAGTTTCATCAGTGGTTCCGGATCATCTACACGGACGGACGAAGTCATCGAACGGGTCGTCCCGAATCGTGGATGGGCGAGTCTGTCGGCCGGTGGGAAGGGGACACGCTGGTGGTGGAGTCGGTCAACTTCAATGACAGGACCTGGATCGATCGCCGGGGCGTTCCCCACAGCGATCAGCTTCACGTGACCGAGCGATTCAGCCGGAATGGCGATGGACAGCTGATCCTGGAGATCACGGTGGAAGACCCGGTGGCGTTCACCGAGCCGTGGTCGTCGCGACGAGTCTTCGATTCGGTGAACTGGCGGCTCGAAGAAAACGTCTGCATGGAGAATGCGCTTTTCGAGGAGTTTTCCGCCTACGAGCGCGAGGTGATGGAATACGGAGAGGGATCAGGGGCGCCGTAACTTCCCCTATCTGACCTCATTGCAAGCCGCTGAATCTCCGCCACAGCGCTCATCAGCCGCAGCATGACCTGCACGGGCTCGAAGCGGCGTTCCGGGCGACATTCCCATTCTTTTTCTGCATGGCGATCAACCTCCGTCAGGCCGGTTGATCAGGCAATCTTCCGGCTCTTCTTCGTGCCGCGCCCCACAAAATTCGGGCGCCGTTTCTCCAGGAATGAACGCATGGTCTCCTGGCCGTCGGCCGACTGCGAGGTTGCAGCCATCGCCTCCGTGGCGTATTCGTACGCGCCCGCGGTGTCGAGATCGGCTTGCGCGTAGAAGGCGCGCTTGCCCTCCGCCTTCGAATACGTGCTGCCGCGGGTTGCCCGGTTCAGCAACGCTCGTGTCTCGGAAGCCACGTCCGCGTCCGGCACCACACGGTTGACCAGGCCCCACTCTGCCGCCGTCCGCGCGTCGATCGGGTCGCCCGTCAGCAGCATTTCAAGGGCGCGCTTTCGTCCCACGGCCCGCACGATGGCAACCCCGGGCGTGTGGCAGAACCAGCCGCCGAAACCGCCCGGCGCCTGAAACGTCGTGGACTCCCCGGCCACGGCCAGGTCGCACGATGCGACCAGCTGGCAGCCCGCCGCCGTGGCCAGGCCTTCCACCTGGGCGATCACGGGTTGCGGCATCCGCTGGATCAATTGCATGAACTCACCGCAGATATCCAGCAGGCTTTTCATCGCATCGAGATCGCGGTCCACCATGTCGTTGAAGTCGTGGCCGGAGGAAAAAACCGGACCTTCGGCCGCCAGGATGACGCCGCGAGCGCCGCTCCCGGCGATGGACTGGAACGCTGCCATCAGCTCTCGGAGATGGTCTTCCGACAACGAATTCCGGCGATGCGCGCGGCACATGGTGACCGTCGCGATCCCGTCGTCGATGTCCACGCTCAGATGTCGATAGTTCATTTTCGATTCGCCCGCTTGGCTTACGGTGGGGATGGGAAATTCTATCCTGTTTGCGAGGGTCCCGGCGTCTCGGCGAAGTTGTAAGCTTGGCGGTGAGCGGACAACGGCACGCGACGTCACCAGCCAATCGGTGGCCGCGCACCGCTTTCAATGCTGAAATCAATGAGGACTTTGGAGTAGTCGAATGCAGGAAAACACGCACACCTCAACGAGAGGCAATCGCTACCTACTTGGAACGGTGATCGTTGCCGCCATGGCGCTGGCGATTCTTTCCTCCGCTGGATGGTTGGACAGTTTCGCCGAAGACCGCATCGCCGACACGACCAATGAGTCCATCGGCATATTCGTCCTGTCCAGGGGAGTCAATGCCGGCATTTCCACGCTTCAGAGTTCTGAAGTCGGTATCGGCATTGCGTCCATGCAAATCGGTCAATTGCTCGACCCGATAAACGATGCCGCCGAAAGGCTCTCGTCCGTCATGGTCTGGGCCATCGGGTCGCTGTTGCTCCAGCGTTTTGCCCTGGAGCTGACGTCGGCCAATCTCTTCAAATGGGCGTTTGCCGTGATTGCAATTGCAACTCTGGGGACGCTGCTGATTGCCGAATACCGACGGTCGGGAAACAAGCCCATCGCCGGCGTGGAGCGCTGTCGAAGCGTTCTTGTACAAGTATTCGTCCTCGCTGCCATGCTGCGATTCATTGTTCCGGTATTCGTGGCAATCAGCCTTCTCGTGAGCCAGCAATTCCTGCAGCCGCGGATAGAAGAGCAGAGCGCGGGTCTTGCGGAACTCCAGGAAGAAATATCAATGGACGAGCAAGAGATAGTGGAACTTGCGGCGAACGCGGAACAGGCCCTCGATGACCGGAGCGCCGAAGAGCCGGAACCCGACGAAACGGGGCTCGTTTCCAATACGCTGGGCGGGCTCAACCGCCTGCTGACTACCGTCACAAGCGCAGTTGACCGCGCATTGCCCGATATCAGCATGCCTGGCTTTTCGCAGATTGCGGATCTGCGCGCAAGGGCCGTGGAGTATGTTCAGGGATTGACCGAGCTGTTGGTCCTTATCGCGATCAAGAATATCGTGTTGCCCCTGGTGTTTCTGGCAATAGCCGTCAAGGGCACCGTGCCGATCGCAAAGTGGTTGATCCGGATGAGCGGAACCAACCGTCGGGAAACCGCGGCGCTCACGACTGTCTGATCATGCACCGCGCGGGCGCGACGCACTTGGGATTTCCGAATCCCTCACTCCGTCGTCAGCGCCTCCACCGGTTCCAGCGCGGCGGCGGCCCGGGCCGGCAGCACGCCGGCGACAAGGCCGATCAATACGGCAACCGCTTCAGCAAGGATCACGTAGAGCGGAGCGATTTGTGTGGGCAGAGCCGGGACGGTGACCTGAATGATTCCGACCACGATGAAGCCCGCCAGCAGCCCCCCGAGACCGCCCAGACCCGCCAGCAGGACCGCTTCGCCCAGAAAAAGCTGCGAGATGCGGCGCCGGCGGGTGCCCACGGCCCGCAGGAGGCCGATCTCGGCGGTGCGTTCCCGGACCGCGATGGTCATGATCGTGAAGATGCCGACGCCGCCCACCAGCAGGGAGATGCCGCCGAGCGCTCCGACGCCCAGGGTCAGGACGTCCAGTATGGAACCGAGCACGTCCAGCATTTGCTGCTGGCTGATGATGGTAAAGTCCTCGCCGCCGTGGCGCGCGATCAGCACGCGTTCGACACCGGCGATCACTTCCTCCACCGGCGCGTTCTCCTCGTAGAGCAGGTCGATCTCGTGCAGGCCGTCGCGGTTGAACATGGCCAGGCCGCTGGCTGCCGGGATGTAGACCGAGTCGTCGAGATCGAACCCCAGCGTGTCGCCCTTGGTTTCCATCACGCCGATGACGCGATAGCGGTCGCCGCCGATGCGCACGCGCTCGTTCAACGGGTTTTCGGAGCCGAACAACTCCCCGTAGGCGGTTGCGCCGAGCACGGCAACCGGGCGCGGCCGGTCCAGTTCGTCTTCGGGCAGAAATTCGCCGAGCGCGACGTCGAAGGCGAAGGCCACGTCGAATGCCGGACCTACGGCAAATACGCTCACCGTGCGCTCGCGTCCGCGGGCCTCGATCGAAGCCGAGCCGGAAACCAGGGGAACCGAGTGCGTCGCATGGGGCACCCGGCGCAAGGCTTCGGCGTCGGCGAGACTCAATGGCCTGACGGAATTGAACACGCCGGCGGATACGCCCAGGGTGTTGGCCTTGCCCGGCTGTATGGCCAGGATGTTGGTACCGAACTGGGTGAATTCCTGGACGATGTATTGGCTGACGCCCTGACCGATGGATGTCAAGAGGACCACGGCCGTCACGCCGATGCCGATCCCCAGCGACGTCAGCGCGCTGCGCAAGCGGTGCGCCAGCACCGATCGCAGCGTGAACGCGATTGCGTCGCGGGCAAGCATCCGTCAACGCCCCGCCAGCGCTTCCACGGGGTCCAGCCGCGCGGCCCGGCGCGCAGGCAGAATCCCGAATACGAGGCCGCTTGAGACTGCAATGGCGACGGCGGCGGCCAGCGCCCAGGCCGGCGCGGAAAGATCGACAATCGGAAAGGCCGCGTTCAGCAGTCTCGTCCCGAGCGTTCCTAGTCCCAGACCCACAAGGGCGCCCAAACTGGACAGGAAAACCGCCTCCGTGAGGAACAATCCGATGATCTGGCGTTGCTTTGCGCCGAGCGCCTTCAGCAACCCGATCTCCTCGGTGCGCTGACTGACCGCCACCAGCATCACGTTCATGATCAGTACGCCCGCGACCACCAGGCTGATTGCGGCGATTCCCGCCAGCGCATAGGTGATCGCGTCGAATATGGTATTGAAGGTATCGAGAACCGCATCGCGGGTTACGACGGTGATGTCCTCCTCGCCCTGGTGACGGGCCTTGACGATTTCGATCACATCCCGGCGCGCGCCCTCGATCGCGTCATTGCCGATGACTTCAACGATGATCCGCAACAGGCTGGTGGCATTGAACATCTGCTGAGCGCTTGCGACCGGCACGATGACCAATTCATCGGTATTGAACGGCCCGGTGAGCCCGGCCTGGGCCAGCACCCCGATCACCCGGCAGCGGGCGTCACCGATGCGGATCCACTGTCCGAGCGGGTCGGCGCGCCCGAAGAACTCGTCGCGCACCACGCTGCCCAGCACGCACACCGGCGAGGCTATGTCCATGTCAAGCTCCGGGAGGAATTGCCCGGCCCGCATGTTCCAGTGTTGCACGCTGCGCATCCTGCTGGTCGTGCCGAGGACCGTGATCTCCCGTTCCCGCTGGCGCCAGGACGCGGTGCCGCTGCCGATGATGGCGGGGGCGACCTGGGAGACGAGGGGACTGCGCTCGATGGCCATCGCATCCTCAACCGTCAGGTCCCGCGGGGTTTCGCCGATCATCATTCCCGCGGCGCCGCCGGTGGTGTCCGACTTGCCGGGGAACACGACCAGCAGGTTGGTGCCCAGCGACGCGAATTCGCCGGTCACGTAACGGCGCGCGCCTTCGCCGATCGAGGTCAGCAGCACCACGGCGGTCACGCCGATGGCGACGGCCAGCAGCAGCATGGATGTCCGCAGCGGGTAACGCTGTATGGACTGAAACGCCAGTCGAGCCGTGTCCGCGGTTTTCATGGCGAGCGGCTGTCCGCGTCCCGGATGATGCGGCCGTCGCGCATGGCGAGCCGCCGGCGGGCCTGCCCGCCGATCTCCGGATCGTGGGTGACCACCAGCAGGCTCAGGCCGTCCCGATTCAGCCTGTGAAGGATATCGATGACCTCCTTGCTGGAGTGCGAATCCAGGTTCCCGGTGGGTTCATCGGCCAGCACGATCCTCGGATTCATCACGATGGCGCGGCCGATGGCGACCCGCTGGCGCTCGCCGCCGGAGAGCTGATCGGGGCGGTGATCGAGGCGCTCGCCGAGCCCCATGGACTCCAGTACCTGCCGGGCGCGCTGGCGCCGCGACGCCATGGACACGCCGGCCAGCACCATGGGCAGCTCGACGTTTTCCACCGCGTTCAGGCGCGGGATCAGGTGGAAGGACTGAAAGACGAAGCCGATGTTCTTCTGCCGCCGGTCCGCCAGCCTGCTGTCGTCGAGTTTCGCGACGTCGGCGCCGTTGAGCCGGTACGAACCCCGGGTCGGACGGTCAAGCAGGCCAAGAATGTTCAGCAGGGTCGACTTGCCCGATCCCGACGGCCCCATGATGGAGATGAATTCCCCCGATTCGATGGTCAGATCCACATGGTCGAGCGCGTGGACCGTCTGATCGCCAACCTGGAACCGGCGGCAGACTTGTCGCAGTTCGATCATCGGTCAGGGGGGTCCGGCCGCACCGGTCACCGCGTGCGAGGTGGCCGCAGATCGTTGCCAGCCCCTGTGATCGCGGCGAAGCGCGACACACGCGACAGGAGCAAGCGGAGCCCATATGTTCATGGCGAACCTCCCGGCTTGAAGGCATTACTCGGGGCTGACGCGGGCTCCGTCCCCGACTCCGTCCCGGTCGATCGATCTGACCACGAGGTCGCCCGCCCGCAGCCCACCGGTTACCGCCGTGAACTCCCAATTGGAGATGCCGATTCCGATCTCGCGCAGCTCTATCTGGCCAAGTCCCTCGTCGTAGACGTAAACCTGGCTGTCATCGACGATGAGCGATGTGGGGATGCGCAGGACATCCTCCTCGCTGGCGAGGATCACTTCCACGTCCGCGCTGTAACCCGGGAGCAGGGCGCCCTTGTCCGGATCGTCGATCTCGGCCTCGATCTCCACCGTGCGCGCCTGCCTCTCCACGTCCAGCACGTAGGGTGCGACGCGGCGCACATGCCCGGAAAACGTTCGATCCCCAAATGCGTCCAGACTGATTCGCGCGGGAAGCCCCTGCCGCACCTCGGGCGCATCCACCTCGTCGATGGGCGCGCTGATATAGAGGCATCGGGAGTCGATCAGGTCCACCGTCGGCGGCGTGGGAATTCCGACGGGGGAAGGCGTCACGAATTCGCCCAGTTCGCCGTTGATCTCGCCGATGGTGCCGGCGAAGGGCGCGAAGAGCTGCGTGCGCTCCAGGGCCGCTTCTGTCACGTCGATGCTGGCGGAGGCGACGCGCGCGCTGTCCCGGGCGGCCTGGCAGGCGGCCGCTGTTGACTCGGCCATGCCCACGGCGCGGTCCGTATCGTCCTCCGATGCGAGCCCGTCCTCCAGCAGCCGGGTGAGCCGGCTGGCCTCCCGCCGTGCAAAGTCAGCCGTGACGCAGGCCTCCGCGGCCCGCGACTCGGCGGCGGTCGATTCCCGCCTGGTCAACTCGAGCTGCGCGCGCAGGTCGTCGTTCCACAGCTCCAGCAGCAGTTGGTCCTGCTCGACAAAATCTCCCTCCGCCACCGGAAGCGAGACGATCTGACCGCCTGAGGCCGGAGACAGTCCCGCACGCCGGCACGCGTCCACCGTGCCGGCACGGGTATTGCTGACCGTGGCGGATACAGGGCCGCGCTCCACCGTCACCAAGGTGACATCGATTGCCTCCGGGCGCGAGAGGTACCGGCCCGCAGCGACCGCGATGATGGCTACGGCGATGATGATGCCGAGTCGTTTCATGATCAAGATTCTAAAGGGGATGCTTGCCAAATGGGCAATTGCTGTGGACACTCGATCTGGAGAGTGGACTGTAGCACGTCTCATATTGATATCTTATAACTGGTGCGCTATCTCGACCGGTCGCCGGATTTGCCGCCGGTTCCCGGCGACGAACTGCCGGAAGCGTGAGTGTCCGCAACTTGTCCGCGCATTCCCCGGCGTTAGCGCCGAGCCCGCTTCTGTTCTGCGTGCGATGAGCTTCGTCCGAGATCACGATCTTGAATTCGCAGGCGGATTCTGTTCAAATTCCTTCCACGCCGCATTGATTGCCGGTGTCTCGAGGGGCAGGTCATGACATCAAACGTTCGTTTCGTTGCAGGGGTTGACAGGCGCGGTATAATCAGCGCCGAGCGCCGAGCGCCGAGCGCCGAGCGCCGAGCGCCGAGCGCCGAGCGCCGAGCGCCGAGCGCCGAGCGCCGAGCGCCGAGCGCCGAGCGCCGAGCGCCGAGCGATGAGGTGCGCGCGGCGGGAGGCCGGCCCGCCTGAACCGGCCGCCGCCCCTCGCGGGCGGGCGCGCAACCCCCTCTCACATCCCACCCTGCAGACCGGCCTGACCGGCGGCCATGGCGCCGCTCCGGCGGTCTCGCGCCGGGCCGCGTCCGCGTGGCCCCGCCCCGCCCTCCTCCCCGTCCTCGCGCTGCTGTTCGGCGCGCTCGGCCTGTTTGCGGCTGCGCCCGCCGCGGCGCAGACCCCCATCTGGTCCGCGACGCTGACGGTGGATGAGAGCGGGGGGTTTTTCGGCTGCGACAACAACGACGCTAGCCAAGACAACTGCTCCGTGGCGCTCACGGACGATGACATCGTGCGCGGAGGTGTAACCCATCAAGTCACGAGGCTGTATTACTTCGTTTCTAGTGGTGTTCACGTGGTACTGCTGACCACCAACCCGGGTGCAGTGTCGAGATTTGCTGGGCTGGAGTTGCATCTCGGCACTACGCGGCTAACCGTTGGTTCATCCCCTGCGGGATCCTTCCGATGGGAGGGTGTCAACCCGCAGTGGACCGACAACCAGCAAGTCGCGGTGAGTCTGGTGGATCCGACGGTGGAGCCGCCGCCGGACTCCCTGACCCTGAGCGCGAGCGACACCATGCCGCGCGAGGGCGGCGGCCCGGTCACGGTGACGGCGACGGTGGGCAGGATATACAGCAACGAGGTGCAGCTGAACGTCCTGCTCCGCGGCACGGCGACCTGGGGGGAGGGTAACTGGCCGGGCGCCCGGCCGCATGTCCAGCTCCCCCCCGGCACGCCGAGGGGGGACGGCAGCCGGGCGTTGGCGTCCGGGGCGGACTACTGGACGCCGGCGCCGGACGGCGTGGAACGGGGCTTCTGGTTCGGCGGGGGCTCGTCCGGTTCGTCCGGTTCCATCCAGGCCGGCGCGCTGCTGAAGATCCCGCGGGGCCAGAGGAGCGCCAGCTTCACGGTCGCCGTCCTCGACGACGCGCACGAGGATTCGGGCGAGACGATCGGGATCGAGGTCCAGGCGTACGAGAACATCCCCTACACCGCCACGTTCACAGGTGACGGTCATGACTTCTGTATCCAGGGCCAGACGTGCACGACGCCGGCGTCCTGGATGAAGCATCTGACGGGCGCTTCCGGCGCGCTCACCCTGACCATCCAGAACCACGAGGGCGCGGAGGCGGAGGCGGCGGGGCCGGCGGCGCGGGAGCGTGGCGGCGGCGTCCCGCCGGGCCATGACGGGGCGCCGGCGGCGGGTTCCGGCGAGGAGGAGCGCGGCCCGCTGCCGGCATCGGACGGGGAGGATGATGCGCCCGGGGAGCATGGCGGCGGCGTCCCGCCGGACCATGGCGGGGCGTCGGCGACGGTCCCGGGCGTCCCGGGCACGGCCGCGCATCCGGGCCGGGAACGCGCGGACCAGGAAAACCGCCGCGCCCATCCGCCGGTGATCGGCCGGCGCGCGCGCGCCATCGGTTCGCCGTACTGTTTCGTGCCCGGGGCCGCCGAGCTGGGCGCGCTCGGGGAGAGCGCGCATCTGGCCTACCGGCTGGACAGCGCGCGGGACTTCGACCTGTGCCTGTGGGCGCCGGACCCGAACTGGAGGGACGCCCCCGCCTACGCCTCCTGCCGCGGCGCGGGCGGCGCGCTGCCCGAATACGCGAGCCTCGTCCAGGGCGCCGGCCGGGAGGAGATTTCCGTGGAACGCGCGCCCGGGCTGATGGCCTGCGTCGTTCCCGCCGAAGCGGCCGCCGGAGGCGGCGCCTGGCGACTGCGCATCGCGCCCGACAACCCCGACAACACCGGGACGGAGGACTCCGAATGATTACCATGAACCGCACCATCGCCATGAACCGCGCCGCCGCCGGCGCCTTTGCCGCGCCCGTCCTCATCCTCGGCCCGCTCGCCTTCGGCCAGTCCGGCATGGAGGCGGCGGAACCGGAGGCTCCGGTGGAGTCCTTCGCGGGCCGCGAACTCGCCGGCTACGGCTACGGCGAGCACTTCTGCTGGCCGCTCGCCGACACGCCGCAGGCGCGGGCCGAATCGCTCGCCGCCGCCACGGGCGGGACGCGGATGCCGGTCTACACCTTCGAGCTGCACACCGGGCAACGCTGGGACATGTGCCTGTGGGACGCGGACGGGGACTGGGAAGGGGGATGGAAATACCGCAACTGCGGTTTCGCCCGGGACGGCGGCGCCGCGGACGGCTTCATCCACCACGGCAGGGCCCACCCGGACGCCGGCCACGAGTACGCCGAGTACGACCACCCGGGCCCCTACGACGGCGGCCCGCAGGACGAGACGATCGTCTACGCCGGGCCCATCGCCGGCCGGATGATCTGCGCCGATGCGAGGGAGCCCTACGTGCCCGCCCGCGCCGACCTGCTGCTCTTCGAGGGCGACACGCGCGCCGGGGGGGCGGACGATGCCGACGATACCGGCGGCGGGGCCACGGAACCGGGCGGCACGTCATGAACCCGGCCGGCGGGGGGCCGCGACGCCCCCGCCGGCCGGCATGTCCCGCGCCTCCGGCGCCGTGTCCGCGCGCGCCCGGACCCGAACGCAATCCATCCGTCGGCCATGGCAATGGCCGCCAGGCCGCGAGGCGCGCATAGGCGATGTTCCCACCGGTTTGCCGGGCGAACGGCCGGGCATCCACGCGGACCTGGCGGACATCGACTGGAGCCGGGCGCGCTGGAGCGCCGACACGCGCGACACCCCGCAAAAACCACATGTCCAGCACCGGACCCATCGCTCAGCCTCGCCGGGACAACCGCCAACCATCCGGACACGCGACTTTAGAAAAGGCCTGGCCATTCGACCTTGCTCAAACACAAGGCTCGCGTTATTCTGAAGCGGTCATAAAAACACGCCGCGCCGTACGCTACAATCCAAGCGAGCCTCGGCTCCGCGTACGGTTGCGGCAGCCTCAACTTCGGATATTTCCCTTTGCGCAGGTTCGCCATTCTTATTGACGGCGGCTTCCTGAAACGGAAGCTTGGCTCAAGAGAAAACCCACTCACCGCCGAATCGGTGGAGAGTTTCGTTGCACGTCTTAACGAACAAGAGCCACTACAGGGTTCATTTCTTCATCGAATATATTTCTACGACGCTCCGCCGTTGCGGGCAACAGAGCAAATACCGCTCGCCGGAGGAACCGTAGCGTTCTCCCAAACGCCATTGGCCCGAAACAATCAACGCCTGCACAAGGAACTACGACGCATGCCCTTCGTGGCGCTTCGAATGGGAGATCTCCGATTTCGAGGTTGGACCCTGAATTCGCACAGGCTGCCCGAGGACCAGCAGGAACTGACCATTACATCAGAGGACCTTGTCCCAAACGTCCACCAAAAGGGTGTCGACATGCGCGTCGGTCTGGACATTGCATCGCTGGCGCTGAAGAAACACGTCGATGTGATTGTCCTGGTTACCGGCGACAGCGATTTCGTGCCAGCAATGAAGTTCGCTCGACGCGAAGGCGCCCAGCTATTTCTCGTGTCTCTTGGACACAGGATCGTTGAGGAAATGCGAGAGCATGCAGACTTGGTTCTCGATATGAACTAGAAGCCGAGGGGATTGCGCTAAAATGGCTGGGATGAGCGGCACGGTTAAGCAATGGCAAACTTCCAGCCGGGTGGCGGACACCTGGGGCAGACCCTTGCGCGACCTGCGCATCTCGGTGATCGATCGCTGCAACTATCGCTGTCCATACTGCATGCCCGAGGATATCTACGGGGAAGGGTATGAATTCCTGCCCCGCCGACACTGGCTTACGCCCGGTGAAATCAAGCGGGTTGCCAAGTTGTTCATGCAGCTCGGCGTCACCAAGATTCGGATCACCGGCGGCGAACCGCTGCTGCGCCGGGACGCGATCGAGATCGTCGGCAGCCTGAGCAGCCTTCCCGGACTGCAGGATCTGGCGCTGACCACCAACGGCTCTCGTCTGGCGGCGCAAGCGCAAGGCCTTCGGAAAGCTGGCCTCAAGCGCATCACCGTGAGCCTGGACAGCCTGGACGAAGGCGTCTTCAGGACGATGAACGGCGATCGGGGCGGCGTCGCTCAAGTGCTCGAAGGAATCGATGCGGCGCAGCGGGCGGGCCTCAGCCCGATCAAGCTGAATGTCGTCATCCAGAAGGGCAGGAACGAGCACACGGCGCTGGACCTGCTGGAGCATTTCCGCGGAACCGGCATCATCGTGCGCTTCATCGAGTACATGGACGTGGGCACCCTGAACGGATGGCGCATGGACGAAGTCGTCACTTCGAAGACGCTCCTGGAGCGCATTTCGGCGCGGTGGCCGTTGGCGCCGGTGAAGCCGAATTACCGCGGCGAAGTGGCGCGGCGGTATGCATTCGAGGACGGTCAGGGGGAGGTTGGCTTCATCTCCTCCGTCAGTGAACCGTTCTGCGGCGATTGCCATCGCGCACGGCTTTCCGCGGACGGAACGGTCTATACCTGCCTGTTCGCCAAGCTCGGCACCTCCCTGCGGGAACCGCTGCGCGCCGGCGCCAGCGATGCCGATCTCATCGGGCTTCTGCAAAGCGTCTGGCGGAGGCGCACCGACCGCTACAGCGAACGGCGCGGCCGCGAGGGACAGCCCAGGGAATCCCGGGTCGAAATGTACCGGATGGGCGGCTGAATGCTGACCCACGTAACCGCAGCCAACCGCCCCTCCATGGTGGACGTGGGGGACAAGGCAGTCACCACCCGAATCGCGCGTGCACGTGCGGTGGTGACCTTTCCGGAGGGCATTTCGGGGGGCGAAGGCGATCCGCTGCAGACGAAAAAGGGTCCCGTCATCGATACCGCGATCGTGGCCGGCGTACTGGCGGCGAAGCAGACTCACCGCCTGATCCCATTCTGCCACCCGATTCCGCTCGAGGACTGCTCCATCGAGGTGGACTGGAACGATGCGGGTGAACTGGTGATCGACTGCTCGGTGCGCGCCACCCACAAGACCGGCGTGGAGATGGAAGCCCTGACCGGCGCTGCCGCCGCCGCATTGACTGTCTACGACATGTGCAAGTCGCTGTCCCACGGCATCCGCATCCGGGACGTGAGGCTGGTGGCGAAGACGGGCGGCAAGTCCGACTTCCGTGCCGACGAATGACCGCGGTACGGACCGCCGGACGCCTGCGCCCGACCCGCCGGCGGCCGGCCCGTTCTCAATGCCAGTGAACGAACACTCCGGAATCCGGGTTACGGCACGCTACTTCGCGGTTTTTCGCGAACAGGCGGGGACCGCTACCGAATCGCTGACGACAGGGGCGACCACCGCGGCGGAACTGTTTGCGGAGGTTTCCGGCCGTCACGGACTGGAGGATTCCATCGCGCATTGCAAGGTGGCAATCAACGACGAACTCGCCGGTTGGGACCAGGCCCTGTCCGAGGGCGACGTGGTGCTGTTCTTTCCCCCGGTTGCCGGCGGATAGCGGCGGCATTCGGCCGGCGAAACGCGTCGACTCAGGCTTGAGCAAGCGATGGATGTGCGCGCCGACAAGCTCGACTTCGAGATCACCGAGCAGGTTATCGACGCCGATGCCCTGCAGCGCAAACTGGAGAGCGACCGGGCCGGTGCGTACGCCGCGTTCCAGGGCTGGGTTCGCAACCATAACGAGGGCCGGGACGTGGTTTCACTGGAATACGAGGCGTACGGCCCCATCGCAGTCTCGGAAGGCGAGCGCGTCCTTGCAGAAGCGTTACAGCGGTTCAATCTGCTGAAGGTCGCCGCCGTCCACCGCGCCGGTCACCTGGAAATCGGCGAATGCGCCGTTTGGGTTGGCGCCAGCGCGGCACACAGGGGAGACGCGTTCGACGGATGCCGCTACGTCATCGACGAACTGAAGAGCCGCCTGCCCATCTGGAAGAAAGAGCACTACGCCGGCGGCGACTCCGGCTGGATCAACTGCGTGACCGGACAGCCTCGCTGAAATTGATTTCTGCGGCGGCGGCGACTCGGGCTGGATCTACAATGTGACCGGATAGCCCCGCTGAGTTTGACTCTTGCGCCCGTCCCGTCCTGGCGGCGCCTGTCACTCGTCGGACTGGCCGGTCGTATACGTGATGTCGCCGATCGTTACCGTGCTTGAACTGACCGCCTGACCGCCCACCTGGCCAGTCGTATAGGTGACGTTGCCGATTTCGATCGTGGTCACCGTGGCCGGCTGCCCGTCCACAACGCCGGTAGTGACGCTCGTGTTGCCGATTTGCGTAGTCGTCGCACTGATGGACTCGGAGCCGACCTGGCCCGTGGTGAAGCTGGTGTCACCGACCTGGGTCGTGATCGTGTTGACAGGGTCGGAACCGACCTGGCCCGAGGTGTAACTGGTGTCGCCGACCTGCGTCGTGACCTTGTTGATGGACTGGCCACCGACCGTGCCCACCGTCATGGTCGAATTTCCGAGTTCCACCAAGCTGGCGTTTACCGCGCGATCGCCGACCTGGCCGGTCGTGTGTGTCATGTTCCCGACTTCGCTCGAGATGACCGCCATCGGCTCGCCGCCAACGTCGCCGACGGTGTGTGTCAGGTCGCCGACCCGGGTGGTCGTGGCAGTGCCTTGCTGGGTGTCGGCACAGGTCATGACGTGGACCGCGTGTTCCCCGGATTCGACCGCCTGAGTGCCTTCGACGACAGCCGCAGCGCACAGATCGGAGATTTCCTCTTCCTGCGCGAACCCCGGCATCGCAAGACCAAGGGCGAGCAGCGCTCCGGCCCAATGCATGGTTGATCTCATCGCACTCCCCAATGGTTCGTGTATTTCGGGACTCGGCCGCTGTCCTGCCCGAATCCCTTATTGAGTATATCCCGGCGGCATGAGCAGCCAAAATTCAGTCGGTCTGCGCCCGGTAGTTCCCTGGCGCGGCACAGGCCGGCGCCACTATGGCTACTGAAGCTGTTGCAGATCCTCCTGCGTGTCGATATCCCATGCCGCCTCGGGCATCTCCACCACAGTGGCGACGGTCTGGCCCACGCGCAGGAGCTCGCGGGCGCCAGTGTCGCCCCTCAATCGTCGCGCCTCTCGCCAAAGCGTCCTCGGCAGAATCGCAGGTACACCCACGACGTCCCCGTAGGCAGCGGCCGCCGCCTTGCCGGGACGCCTCTTCCAGGCGCCAACCAGCCGCCGTAGCGACGCTTCCCCCACCGCCGGTTGATCGCTCAGCAGCAGCATCGCGGCCGACGCCCGCCGGGGCAGGACCGCGAGACCTGCCTGCAGCGAACCGGACATGCCTTCGGACCACCGGGAATTGCCGACGCTGTGGGTACCGCGATGATGGCGCCGGATCAGCGACCGTATTCTGAGTGCGTCGGCGCCGATGACGACGACGACGCGACCGGGCGTGACGGCTTCGGCGGCGTCGATCACCCGGCTGAGCAACCTCTGGCCCCGAATTCTCAGCAATTGCTTGGGGGTACCGAGCCGACGCGACCCGCCGGCCGCCAGCACCAGGCTCCAGAGGTCAGCGGGCAAACCGGCGCCGCCGCGAGACAGTCGTCTTCCAGATCCGAAACGCCTCCAGCGCGGCCAGCACCCCGAGGTGAATCAGGCCCGGAACCGGATCGAATGCGGTGAGAACCCAGTGCGCAAAGGTCAGCACGGCAGCCGCGTAGACCCAGCGATGGAGCCGCTTCCACAGGCGCCGCATGCGCCGCACGGAGGCGTCGTTGCTGGTGACGGCCAGGGGAACGAAAATGGCCAGCGCAATCCACCCGGTCAGCAGTCCGAGCTCCGCCGCATCGGCCAGAATGTCGCCCAGCGCGCCCGTTCGAATCAGGTAGACCACCGTATGCAGGACCGCGTAGCCGAACGAGGCCACGCCGAAATAGCGCCGCCGTTTCATGAGCCACCGGATCCATCCGCGACCGGGAAACATCAACTGTATGGGAGTCACCGCCATGGTGAGGATGAGCAGTTGCGCGGAAAGCTGTCCCGTGTAATGCACCACCTCGCCGTAGAAGGTCGCGCCCGTCGCGTACCGGACGATGGTGACGGCGCCCGGCAACGCGAGCAGAAGCCAGAGGAGCCAGTGCGAGTCGATCAGGCGGCGAAGCATCTGCGAAGTATAGCCCGCAACTTCCCCCCGGCCGGCACCCCTGACGCTGCCGGATGCCGCCGTATTGTCAAGATTGCTCAAGTTGGCAGGCAGCGGCTTGACCGCTTTCGACGGGCCTGCCTACGATGGCCGGAGTCCCGACAATTGCGACAACCATGTGACCGGCGACCGCCGCACGCGGCCCGGTGTCAGTTTTTCGGGAAATCCCGACAGCAGCTTCCCTGGAGTAAACCGATGGATGGAATCAAGACGGTCCTTTTCCTGGCAACCGGCCTTTTCTGGAGCCTGGCGCAAGCCCAGGTCGGCAACAACGACAGCGTTCTCAACCCGAACCTGGCCGACGAGGGCGAACTGGCCGGGGTAGCGCATCTTGACGCCGTACTGGTGGACAGCATCGCCGATGGCAGGCCGTTCGCCAGCACACTGGAGCTCGATGCCGTGCTGAGCGGCTCGCTCGGCGAAGAGCAGCGCGCGGAGGTGTATGGGGAGCTGTTCATTCCGCTCAACCTCAACACCGCGTCCGGCGACGAGATCATGCTGATTCCCGGCATGAACAACCGCATGACCCACGAGTTCGAGGAGTATCGGCCCTATACGTCGCTGGACCAGTTCCGCCGGGAAATCGGCAAGTACGTGGACGAGGACGAGGTTGCGCGGCTCGAGCAGTACGTGTTCATACCGCTGAACCTCAATTCGGCCACCCGCGACGACTTCGCAACGGTGCCGGGGGCCAGCAATCGCATGGTGCGCGAGTTCCTCGAGTATCAGCCCTATTCCGGCATGGATCATTTCCGGCGGGAGATCGGCAAGTACGTGGACGAGGCCGAGGTCGCCCGGTTCGAGCGGTACATGACCCTGGACTAGACGCCCACAACTTTGTTGTCGCAGCCCGGCGGCCCCGGCTCGGGGGCTTGCCGGGCTCGTGCTTCCCCCACCAGCGGCACTCCTGGCGGGACGCTTGGCGGGACTCCTTGCGGGACGCCGGAGTTCCTGCCATGTTATCGCCCCATGCCGGAGGCGAACGCAAGGGAACTGATCCCGCTCAATATCGCGGTTCTCACCGTATCGGATACCCGTGACGAGCGCTCGGACCGCTCGGGTGCATTGCTGGTGGAGCGGTTGACCGGGAGCGGCCACCGATTGCACGAGAAGGCGATCGTGCGGGACGATCTCGACGCCATCGGCGCTCGCGTTTCCGGCTGGATCGAGGATCCCGAAGTCGAGGTGGTGATCACCACCGGAGGCACCGGCGTGACCGGCCGCGACGGCACGCCCGAGGCGGTCGCACCCCTGCTGGAGAAAACCATCGACGGCTTCGGCGAGTTGTTCAGGGCGATCTCGTACGAAGAAATCGGCACGTCGAGCATCCAGTCCCGCTGCCTTGCCGGGGTCGCCAACGGGACCTACGTCTTCAGTCTGCCCGGCTCCACCAACGCCTGCGCCACCGGCTGGGACAGGATCATCGCCCGGCAACTGGACTATCGGACCCGGCCCTGCAACCTGGCGGAGCTGTTGCCTCGCCTCAAGGAGACAGGGTAGATCGGTAGCGCCCGGTACTGTTGTCCGGCCATGCTCGAATATTTCGTTACCGCCTTCTCGGCGCTTTCAATCCCCGAGACGGCGGGCGTCGTTCTGGCCGCCGCCTACCTGGTGCTGGCCATCCGCCAGAACATCCTGTGCTGGGCGGCAGCGCTGGCCAGCTCCCTGATCTTCATGGCGGTGTTCTATTCCGCCCTCCTCTACATGCTGGCCGCGCTGCAGGTCTTCTACGCGGGCATGGCAGTCTACGGTTGGTACCAGTGGCGTTACGCGGGAGACGAAGGCACCGGAGCACGGATTCACACCTGGACGATCGTCCGCCATGTCCAGGTCATCGGCGGAATCATCGCCGCCGCCCTGCTCCTGGGATGGATCATGAGCAGGACCGGCACCGCCTTCCCATACGCCGAGGCCTTTACCACGGTGGCAGCCATCGTGACGACCTTCATGGTGGCGCACAAAGTGTTGGAAAACTGGTTGTACTGGCTTGTCGTAGACAGCATTTCCGTGTATCTCTACGTGGCCAGAGAGCTCTACCTGACCGCCCTGCTGTTCGTGTTCTACCTGGTCCTGATTGTCATCGGCTTCCGGCGCTGGCGGCGCGACTGGCTGGCCGGGAACTCGTGATCCCGTGATCGAACGGGCGACACTCGCGAGGCTCGCGACACTTCTTCGGGTCGATGCAGCGAGACTGCAAACGCAGCCGCTGCCCGGCGGACTCAGCAATCGCGGCTGCCTGCTGCGGTATGGCAGCGAACGATGGGCCGTCCGTCTCCCCCTGGGTTCCGACGCCGGCGAAACCTCCTGTGCCGGCGAAACCCTCAGTCTGGAAAGCGAGAGACGCGTACTGGCGGTGGCCGCCGACGCGAAACTGGCACCTGAGGTGGTTGTTTGCGACGACGAGACCGGCGCTCTCGTGACCCGGTATGTCGAGCGAGCGACATCGCTGACTGCCGAAAAGGTCCGGGAACACGTCAACATCGATCGGATCGCGATCACATTGCGCCGGCTGCACAGTCTGCCGGCGCCCACCGGGGTCCCCGCCTTTCGACCGACGGAACTGGCGCGACCCTACATCGATGCCAGCCGCGGACCGCCAGGCGCACGACGCAACTTTGCGGAAGAACGGCGCCGCTGGGGACCGGAGTTCACGCATCTTGCGCAAGCGTACGAAGCAGTGTTTGAACCGACTGCCCTCTGCCACAACGACCTGGTCGCGGCCAACATCCTCGACTACGGGCAGCTATGGCTGGTGGACTTCGAATACGCGGTACGTGCGGACCCGGTTCTCGATCTGGCAGGGCTTGCAGGGCTGAACGGATTCCGCCCGGCCCACTGTCATCGCCTGCTGGATGCGTACTATGGGCCGGAATGCGTTCCCATTACCCTCGCGCAGCTGAATCAGGTCATCCGGCTGGTGCGGTTGATGGCTTTTTTCTGGGCGCTGGCACAGGGCGGAGGCGGTCCGGCAGACGAGCTGAAGGGCTTTGCCGCTGCCATGGCGGCAGTGCTAAGGTAGCGCCGGTTTCTGGCAGGTCACGGAGAATCCAGGTTGCCGAACAAAGTCGCCTTTCTGGGTCTTGGCGTCATGGGCTATCCCATGGCCGGTTGGCTGAGCAGCGCGGGTCACGACGTGACCGTATACAACCGCACCGCCGACAAGGCGCGGCGCTGGTGCGACCGGCACGGAGGCGCGCGGGCAGACGCCGCGGCGGACGCCGTTGCCGGCAAGGAATTCGTGTTTTCCTGCCTCGGCGACGATCCCGACCTGCGGGACGTCATCCTCGATCGGGGCGTCATCGATGCCATGCAGCCCGGTTCCACGCTGATCGATCACACCACGGCATCGGCGGACATGGCGCGGGAGATCGCCTCGACCGGCGCCGAACTCGGCGTGCGATGCCTGGACGCGCCGGTCTCCGGCGGACAGGCGGGCGCCGAGCAGGGCAAGCTGACCGTCATGGTAGGCGGGGATGAGGAAGCATTCCGCAAAGCCGAGCCGCTGATCCGCTGCTTCGCAGGCACCGTCCGGCTCATGGGCGGCGCAGGCTGCGGCCAATTGACCAAGATGGTCAACCAGATCGCCATCGCCGGACTCGTTCAGGGCATCTCCGAAGCATTGAATTTTGCCCGCCGGGCCGACCTGGATCCGCAGCGGGCGGTGGAGGTCATCAGCCAGGGCGCGGCTCAGTCCTGGCAGATGGACAACCGCTGGGAAACCATGATGGCCGGCAAGTTCGAGTTCGGCTTTGCCGTGGAGTGGATGAGAAAGGATCTGCGGATCTGTCTGCAGGAGGCCCGCCGCAACGGCGCGGAACTGCCCGTCGCCGCGCTGGTCGACCAGTTCTACGCCGATGTCGAGGGCATGGGCGGCGCACGCTGGGACACCAGCAGCCTCATCGCGCGGCTGAACCGGAACCGGCCGCATCCCGAGGAATGAACGCGACCAAATAGGCTGTTCGGCTGTTGTCGGGCGCAACAAGGCTAAAACAGGATTCCCGGAGACGGTAACGGGCAGGAAGGCAGAGAATGAAGTTCGTCAAGAACCCCGTCATGCAGGGATTGCTGATGATTGGCTCGCTGGGCGCGGCTGCCGTCACCGCCCACCATAATCCGGGGGTCTACTTCGATCTGGAGGCGGTCGTCATCCACCGCGACGTCACGGCCGTGTCGTTCACCCCATCCAACCCCCACGGCCGGTTCGTCTACACCATGACGGACGCCGAAGGCGACGTGACGGAATGGGTCGCCGAATGGCCGACGCTCACTTCCTCTTCAAGCACCACGGGCGCGCCTTCGTCGACGTGGAACATCGAGCCGTCCTGTATGTTGCACCGATCCCCGATGACAATCCTGTCGTTATCCGCCCGCAGCACCGCGCTGAACCAGACGCTCGCGTCCTCGCCAAGAGTCACCTGGCCGATGACAGCGGCATTGGGCGCGACGAAGAACCGGTCGCCAACCGTCTGCACCCGATACTCATCCAGATCGTAAAGCACTATGGGTGGTCCTCCGTCGTCTTGCGTTCCGCATTCGCCATTCGTCCTTCTCGCGAAGCATGACCGGCGTTCTCTACGAAAAATCGTGCGCCGCAGCTACAATCAGCCCGTTCCCCCGGCCTGATCCGCCACCGCCTGCGCCGCCGCCGCGATGGCATCGGGGTCGCCGAGGTACTCTGCCCGCATCGGACGCAGATGCGGGTCGAGTTCGTAGACCCGCGGCACGCCGGTGGGAATGTTGAACTCCGTGATCGCCCTATCCGAGATGCCCTCTAGCATCTTCACCAACGCCCGCAGGCTGTTCCCATGGGCCGCGACCAGAACATTGCGTCCCGCCGTCAATGCCGGCGCGATTCGCTCCTCCCAGCACGGCCGCACACGAACCAGCGTCGTCGCCAGCGATTCCGTTGCCGGCAGCAGCGCTGCGTCCAGTCCCCCATAGCGCGGATCGAACCGTGGATGCCGATCATCGTCCACATCAACGGCGGGCGGAGGAATATCGTACGACCGGCGCCAGATCTTCACCTGGTCGGCACCGTGACGCGCCGCCGTCTCCGCCTTGTCGAGGCCCTGCAGGGCACCGTAATGCCGCTCGTTAAGACGCCAGTCCCGATGCACCGGTATCCACATGAGATCCATCTCATCGAGGACCAGCCACAAGGTCCGAATGGCGCGCGTCAGGACGGAAGTAAAGGCAACGTCGAAGGCGATCCCCTCCTCCCTGAGAGCAATGCCCGCTGCCCGCGCTTCTCCGGCACCCCGCTCCGTGAGATCCACATCCGTCCAGCCGGTGAACAGGTTCTCGAGATTCCACTCGCTCTGCCCGTGACGGACCAGGATCAGCGCGCCCGGATTCTTGGAAGCCGCAACTTTCATGTCGCGGGTATTGTTCGCCCTTGGCAACCTGAGATCAAGGGAACCACACCGGTGAGGGAACGGCCGGTGAGGGAACGCCTCAGACAGGCGAGGCGCGTGTCGCGAACTATCGGAGTCGCGTATCGCGTATCGCCGCAGCCGCGAATCGAAAGCTGTCGGAGCCGCGTATCGTGAATTGCCGCAGGCGCGAATCGAAAGCTGTCGGAGTCGCGTTTCGCGAATCACCGAAAGCGAGTGTCGCGAACTGCCGATCGAGTTGACGCTCCTTGAGTCATGACTGGATCACAAACACTAGAACATTGAAAATCCGGCACAATGTGCCTAATATGCAAGCTTGATGATCCCGAGGCTCGTGAGAAGCAAGGTGGATGCGGCCCTGGCCCGACAGGCAGCCGTGATGCTCACCGGTCCGCGGCAGTCCGGCAAGACCACGCTCTCCCTCGACGTCGCCCGGAAACTCGGCGGAGTCTATCTCGATCTCGAGGATCGCGACGATCTTGCCAGGCTGGCCGAGCCGCGTTTGTTTCTGGACGCCCTGCAAGACAGGCTCGTTGTGCTAGACGAGATCCATCGCGCGCCGGAACTGTTCACGGCGCTTCGCGGCATCATCGACCGGGGACGACGCCGCGGCAAGGGCATGGGCCGGTTTCTGATTCTCGGGTCCGCGTCCATCGATCTGTTGCGGCAGACAAGCGAATCGCTCGCCGGGCGAATCGAGCGCCTGGAACTCATGCCCTTTTCCGTACCGGAGGTCGGCGGTGGACTGTCTTCACGGGAATCGCTCTGGCTTCGCGGCGGATTCCCCCAGTCCTGGCAGGCATCGACCGACGCGGACAGTCTCGTGTGGCGCAAGAACTTCATTCGCACGTACATCGAGCGCGACATACCGCAATTCGGCCCGAGGGTCCCGGCAACCCTGATCGAACGGCTGTGGACCATGCTCGCGCACCGGCAAGGGTCGCTCCTGAATTCTTCAGCGCTTGCGCAAGCACTGGAAATCAGCGCCAGAAGCGTCAACCGTTACATCGACCTGTTCGTCGATCTGATGCTCGTGCGCCGCCTGCCGCCGTTGCATGCCAATGTCGGCAAGCGGCTGGTCAAGTCTCCGAAAATCTATGTTCGCGACAGCGGTCTTGTCCATGCGCTGCTCGGCATTCCGTCCCTGACCGCGCTCTCGGGACATCCGGTGGTTGGCGCAAGCTGGGAGGGATTCGCGGTGGAAACTCTCGCGAACCGGATCGCATGGCCCGACACGGTGAGCTTCTACCGAACGTCGGCCGGGACGGAAGTGGACCTGGTTGTCGACTTCGCCGGGGGCGAACGCTGGATCGTGGAGGTCAAGCGCTCCCTGGCGGCCAGGGTGAGCCGCGGATTTCATCTGGCGCTGACCGACCTCGCGCCAACGCGGGCATTCGTGGCCCATGCGGGCGACGACCGTTATCCGTTGTCCGCGGCTGTTGAGGCGATCGGACTTGGAGAACTGGCAGCAACGCTGGACAATGATTCTCCGTCCTGACCGGGAAGTCGCCCGGACTGCGCGCATGCGTTTGTCGAATGCCGCAACTATCGGACAGTCAGTTCAATGCGATTCCTGAAGTAGTCCAGCGCCTCTGGATTGGCGAGCGAATCGGCATTCACCGCCTCCCGTCCGTGAATCGCGTCCCGAACCGCCAATTCCACGATCTTCCCACTCCGCGTCCTCGGAATATCCGGAGTATCAAGAACCTTCGCCGGAACATGCCGCGGACTCGCATCGCGCCTGACCGCAAGCCGAATCCGCTCCACCAGGTCATCGTCCAGCCCATGGCCAGGCTGCATCCGAACGAAGAGCACCACCCGCACGTCCCCTTCCCATTCCTGCCCCACGGCGATGGCTTCCGCAATCTCTTCGAAGTCTTCCACGATCCGGTAGATCTCCGAAGTGCCGATGCGCACGCCACCCGGATTCAGTATGGCGTCCGAGCGGCCATGGATGATGAAACCGCCGCTCGGGGTCATCTCCACATAGTCGCCGTGACACCAGACCCCGGGAAAGCGCTCGAAATAGGCGGCACGGTACATGGCGTCGCCGGGATCGTTCCAGAACGACACCGGCATCGACGGAAAGGGCGCCCTGCAGACCAGTTCGCCCTTCTGCCCCCGTACCGGCCTGCCCCAGTCGTCGAAGACGTCCACCGCCAGTCCCAGCGCGGCGCACTGAAGCTCGCCCCGGTGTACTGGCAGCATGGGGTTACCCGAGATGAAACAGCCGATGATGTCGGTGCCGCCCGCAATGGAAGACAACTGGACGTCCTCCTTGATGTGTTCGTAGACGAAATCGAAGCTCGACGGCGCCAGCGGCGAGCCGGTGGAAAGCACGCTGGCGAGGCGGGGCAGCCGAACATTTTCCGCGGGCCGGTACCCGGCTTTCTCCAGCGCGCTGAGGTACTTCGCGCTGGTGCCGAAAACCGCCAGGCCCTCGCGCTCCGCGATCCGCCAGAGAACGCCGGGGTCCGGATGAAAGGGCGAACCGTCGAACAGCACCAGCGTCGCCCCGAGCGCCAGCGAGGACACCACCCAGTTCCACATCATCCACCCGGTGGTGGTGAAGTAGAACACCGCATCGCCCGGCTTGATATCGCAGTGAAGCTGCAGTTCCTTGAGGTGCTGTATCAGCGTGCCCCCAGCGCCGTGGACGATGCACTTGGGAACCCCTGTCGTTCCGGAGGAATACATGATGTAGAGCGGGTGGGAAAACGGCAGCGCGGCGTATGCAAGTGTCCCGGCGCCGGCCGCCTCGGCGCGGTCTGTCCCTGCGCCGGCCGCCTCGGCGCGGTCTGTCCCGGCGCGGTCTGTCCCGGCAGCGTCTGTCACGGCGTCGTCCGCCCCCGCGCCGTCCGCCACGGCCAGCATGTCAACGTATTGCCGCGCGCCCGGCACCGCGGAGAGGTCCGGTTTCCGCTCCACGTAGCCGACAACAACTACCGCCTGGAGAGTGTCGATCCGTTCGGCGACACGAGCCAGCGTGGGCCGGCAGTCGATGGTCTTGCCGTTGTAGAAGTAGCCGTCGGTCGCGAACAGGACCCTCGGCCGGGTCTGGCCGAAGCGGTCGAGTACGGCACCGGGGCCGAAGTCCGGGGAACAGGATGACCAGACGGCGCCCAGGCTCGCGCAGGCCAGCATGGCGACCACGGCCTCCGGCCGATTGGGCAGCAGCCCGGCCACCCGATCCCCTTCGCCGACGCCCAAGGATCGGAGCGCACGAGCCAGAGCGGCCACATCGTGGCGCAACTCGTCCCGACTCATCTCGATGCGGTCACCGCGCTCGCTGTAGAACACCAAAGCGGTCCCGCGATGTTCGGGCCGCAGCAGATTGTCCGCGTAATTCAGCCGGGCGCCCTCGAACCAGCGTGCGCCGGGCATGCGGTCCGGGTCGGTCAACACGCTCCTGTAGTTCGCCATGGAGCGAATGCCGCTGAATTCCCAGAATGCAGCCCAGAATTCGGCGCTGCGATCCACGCTCCACCGGTACAGGGCCTGGTAGTCCGGCCGTTCGAGCCGATGTGCCTGTGCCTCAAGGAATCGCTGCATGTTGCTTTCGGCAACACGCCGGTCCGTCGGACGCCAGATGGGATTCGTCATTGCTGCTCTGCTTTTTCCAGATCGGGCTCACCGAGGTGATCGAGCATGCGTCGCCGAGCCGCCGCCGCCAGTTCCGCGGCCGACTCCTGTGCTTCGGAATCGACCGGCGCGCATATCGTAACGGACAGCCTGCCGGGCGCGCACAGCCAGACATTCGCGGGCAGCATGTGGCGGGACCCGCCGATCACCACCGGAACGACCGGCAACTTCGCCCGCCACGCAGCGGCAAACGCACCGGGCAGGAACGGCTTGAGCCCCGGTTTGCCGTCAAAGGTGCCCTCGGGGAAAAACGCCAGCGATTCGCCCCTCATGGCGGCCTTGAGCAGACGCCGGCCGGTTCTCAGGCGGTGCGTATCGTCCTCGCGGTCGACGAACGCCGACCCGATGCGTCTCAGAAGAAAGCCGGCCAACGGAACGGTCGTCAGCCCGGACTTGATCAGGAAGGTGAATTTCGGGGGCAGGATTGCCTTGAGGATGATGCCGTCCAGGTAGCTGGCGTGATTGGCCACGACCACGCAGGGCTCGTCCGGGAGATTGCCGATCCCCTCCACGCGGGGCGTGCTGCCGGCCAGCAGAAGAAAGGCCCGGCCGCCGCGGTGCGCCACGCGCCGCCGCCCGCCCAGTGTGGGCGTGAACAGCAGCAACACCAGCGTCGGAACGGCCGCGGCCGCCAGCATCAGCCACATGTAGGGACCGTAAACGGCCCGCAAGAGCATCGATTTCATCTTCGGGACGGTCATTGTCGCGGAACATATCATTAATCCGTTCCCGCGGAGCCAGCGGTATGGCAAGCTGAGGCCCCGATGACGCATGATAGTTCGCATCCCGGGCACCGGCAGGCAGGCCGATTCGCCGACCCGGCTGCGGCCATCGACTGGTTCCTGGACGGAATCTGGGCCGAGCGCGGCCTGTCGGAGAATACGCTCAGCGCCTACCGGGCCGACCTTGTGGCCCTGAACAGGCGATTCACCGAGCGCCGGGTCGAGCTGGCCAACGCCACTGAAGCCGATCTGCTCGAATATCTTGCCTGGCGGGTAGGCAGGGGCGCGAAACCGCGTTCGACCGCACGTCAGCTATCCGCGTTCCGGCGCTTCTACCGGTACCTGCTGAGAGAGGGCAGGATCCAGGAGGATCCCACGGCGCGGATCGAAATGCCCCGGATCGGCCAGCGCCTGCCGCACTCGCTGACCGAGGCCGACGTGGAAGCCTTGCTTGCCGCACCCGACGTGAGCCAGCCCCTGGGTCACCGCGACCGAACCATGCTGGAACTGTTGTACGCCACCGGCGTAAGGGTATCCGAACTGGTCAACCTGAAACTCTCCCAGGTGAACCCGAAACAGGGCGTGCTCAGGATCATCGGCAAGGGCGATCGGGAGCGCCTGATCCCCCTGGGCGACGAGGCGCAGGACTGGCTGCACAAGTTCGTCGCCGGTCCCCGGGCGGAGATCCTTGCCGGGCGCCAGACGGACTACCTGTTCCCCACCCGCCGGGGCGGCCCCATGACGCGCCAGTCGTTCTGGTACCTGATCAGGCGTCACGCCCGCAAGGCGGGCATCGCCAGAAAACTATCACCGCACACGGTTCGTCACGCCTTCGCCACCCACCTGCTCAATCACGGCGCGGACCTGCGCGTCGTGCAGTTGCTCCTCGGACACAGCGATGTCTCCACCACCCAGATCTACACCCACGTGGCCCGCGAGCGCATGAAGGATCTCCACGCCAGACACCATCCGCGGGGTTGATCCAGGGCCCGTCAGACTGTCAACCGCGAAGCCCGAGGTGCTAGTATCCTTCCTTTGGGGTCCGGCCCGGGACGAACAATGATTTCAAGGTGGACACTCTGTCTGGCGCCGTTTGCGTTTGCAGCGTCCGCGAGCGCCCAGGACGGCGAATTGACCAGGGAGGAACTCGCCGCGACGCTATCCGGCGTGCAAGCCGAGGACATCCACGACTCGCCCCTTCCCGGGATGTATGAAATCGTGCTGGACTCCGACGTGGTCTACATCTCCAGGGACGGCAGCTACCTGATCCAGGGGGATGTATTCGATCTTGAGGACAGGCAGAACCTGACCGAGCGCCGCCGGGCCCAGGCGCGGGCGGACATCCTGGCCGGCGCGGACCCCGAGTCGATGATCGTGTTCAGCCCGGACCCCGGAAACGTCAGGCACACGGTGACCGTGTTCACCGATATCGACTGCGGCTTCTGCCGGCAATTGCATCGCGAGATGGACCGGATCAACGCGCTGGGCGTCGAGGTCCGCTACCTGTCCTATCCGAGAACGGGTCCGGCAACGGAGTCGTGGGACAAGGCCGACAAGGTCTGGTGCGCGGGAGACCGCCAGACCGCGTTCACCGACGCGATTCTCGAGGACGCGTTGCCGGAACAATCCTGCGACGCGACTCCCGTCGAGTCGCATTTCCTGCTGGGCCGCCAGGTCAGCGTGCGCGGCACCCCGACCATACTCACCGATGGCGGCGTTCAACTTGGCGGCTACCTGGCGCCGGACGAACTCATCGGCGAGCTGGAAGCGCTGGCGGAGGTTGACCCATAGCCAGGGGTTCGCAACCCGGTAAGGATCATTGTCTTCGGGCGCGGTGCGTGCCGCATCCGCACTATCGCGGGGAAGCGTGAGCACCGACCGCGAGAAACGAAGTCTCGCCGTGGGTCGACAACGCCGGCAAACGCTTCGTGATGGAACTGGCTGCCCGTGGGAGTAAACGACGATGAAATTGCTTGCATACAGATGTTGCGGACCGGTCACCGCCTTGCTGGTTTTTCTGTCTGGCGGGCCGGCGAAACGGTCAAGCCGTACGCGTGCACAAACTATTGAAATAAGTAAACTCGATTATTCTCGCCCGAAACAAGTGGGCTAGGCGAAGACCCAAGGGAGGCACACACAATGAAGACAAGAGCGGCAGTAGCCTGGGAAGCCGGGCAACACCTATCCGTTGAAGAGATCGACCTGGACGGGCCGAAAGCCGGCGAGGTACTGATACGTATCGTCGCCACCGGCGTTTGCCATACGGACGCCTATACCCTGTCCGGCGAAGATCCGGAAGGCGCCTTCCCGTCCATCCTCGGTCACGAGGGCGGCGGCGTGGTCGAGGAAGTGGGCGAGGGCGTCACCAGCGTCAGTGCCGGCGACCACGTAATTCCGCTGTACACGCCGGAATGCCGTGATTGCCCATTCTGCACGTCCGGCAAGACCAATCTCTGCCAGGCCATTCGCGTCACCCAGGGCCAGGGGCTGATGCCCGACGGGACCAGCCGTTTCTCCACGAACGGCAAGCAGATCCTGCACTTCATGGGCACCTCGACATTCTCGGAGTACACGGTCCTGCCCGAGATCGCAGTGGCCAAAATCAGCATGGAGGCGCCGCTGGAGAGTGTCTGCCTGCTTGGCTGCGGCATCACCACGGGCATCGGCGCCGTGCTCCATACCGCCAAGGTGGAAGCGGGCGCGACGGTGGCGGTGTTCGGCCTCGGCGGCGTGGGCCTGAGCGTGATCCAGGGCGCCGTGATGGCCAACGCCAGCCGGATCCTGGCCATCGACATCAACCCGGACAAGGCGGACATGGCGCTGGCGCTGGGAGCCACGGACTTCGTGAACCCCAATGACTACGACGACCCCATTCAGGACGTGGTCATCGAGCTCACCGGCGGCGGGGTGGATTACTCCTTCGAAGCCGTCGGCAACGTCAACCTGATGCGCGCCGCCCTGGAGTGCTGCCACAAGGGCTGGGGCGAGTCGATCATCATCGGCGTCGCCGGCGCGGGCCAGGAAATCTCCACGCGGCCGTTCCAGTTGGTGACCGGCCGTGTATGGCGCGGAAGCGCGTTCGGCGGCGTCAGGGGCCGGACCGAACTACCCGGAATGGTCGAGCAGTACATGGACGGCGAGATAAAGGTCGATGAAATGATTACGCACACGATGGGGCTGGAGGACATCAACACGGCGTTCGATCTCATGCACGAGGGCAAGAGCATCCGTTCGGTCGTCCACTTCTGAATGAGATCGAACGCAACGGGAGCGACAGCCGACGGCGTGGAAATCGACCGCGCCGGGCAGACAGCCTCACCCCCCGAATCGAGGCTCGGGCAACCCGCGGATCCCGAGTCCGGTGATCCTGAACAGCGAGCCTGCGCCGAACTGCGGTTTGACATCGTTGCGAAACCGGTCGTGTACGGCCGGGTGCTTCACCCTTGCCATGGAGGTCACGTAGATCTCGTCCAGCCTGTCGCCGCCGAACATGACCGAGGTGATGTTCCTCACCGGCATTCCGATTTTGCGTTCCACATTGCCCTCGGGGTCGTAACGAACCAGATCGCCGGAGATCAGCTCCGCGTTCCAAAGGCAGCCCTCCGCGTCCACCGTCGAGCCGTCCGGGACGCCGGCCCTGCCCTTTGTGTCGGCGAAGACGCGCTTGCTGGACAGCGTCCCGGTGTCGATAGCGTGGCTGGTCGGCCTCAATGGGTTCCATGAGCTCCAGCCCGCTGGTTGCCGGGTCGAAGAAGTAGAAGCCCCGGTCGAGCGCCAGGACCAGCTTGCCGTTATCCCGCACGGCCAGGGCACCGACATCGTGGTCCAGGGACCAGTTGTCCACCCGGCCGGTTCCCGGCTCCATGCGCCAGATGGAGGGATTGCCGACGCGCCTGCCAGTGCCATCCAGCCACCAGAGGATACCGGTCGCCGCATCCCATACCGGCCCTTCGCCAAGATGATTGGCGCACGCCAGGACGCATTCGATCCGCAGTGCCATTCGCTCTCCCGTTACGCTGTGTCGCCGCGATACGCGGGCACGACAGCCCCGATTCGCTTAATTTTCACTAAACTCATAATATCCACTTCCCCCGGCAGAGTTGTAATCGGGCGCAGATGAAAAGAAAAAACGCGGTCGTACTGTTGCTGCTGTTGGCGGCGCTTCCCGGCCACGCGCAGGACGCGGACCGCCCCGACGTCCTGTTCATCGCCATCGACGACCTGAATGACTGGGTCGGCGTGCTCGGGGGGCATCCCCAGGCCAGGACGCCGAATATCGACGCGCTCGCCGCCCGGGGCATGGTGTTCGCAAACGCGCACGCGCCAGCCGCGATCTGCAATCCGTCGCGAACCGCGTTGATGCTGGGCCTGCGTCCGTCCACCACGGGCGTTTACGAAAACGATCCCAATTGGCTCGACCACGAACATCTGGCGGACCTGCCCACGATCCCCCGGTACTTTCGAGACAACGGCTATCGAACCCTCGGTGCGGGCAAGATTTTTCATGCTCATACGTATTACGCGGGTGCATTCACAGGCTACCAGGACGCCCGCGCCTGGGACGACTACTATCCGTCGTTCGAACGGCAACTGCCGGACGAGGTCGGCCCCCCCGACCGGCCCGCCAACGGAAACCCCATCAGCATCGGTTTCGACTGGTCCCATGTGGTGACGGACGACCGGGCCATGGGCGACGGGCAGGTGGCGGCCTGGATATCGGAACGCCTGCTGGAGTCCACCGACCGGCCGCGGTTCGTGGCGGCGGGCATCTATCGCCCGCACCCGCCCTGGTACGTGCCGCAGGCTTATTTCGACGCGCACCCCCTCGCGGACATTGTCCTGCCCACCGTTCTGGAAAACGATCTGGACGACGTCTCGGAAATCACCCGCACGTTCGTACAGGGAACGTTCATGCCTCCCCTCGAAGTTCACGAGTGGGTAGTCGCAGCCAACATGTGGGCCGAGGGTGTGCAGGCCTACCTGGCCAGCGTCACCTTCGCCGACGCCATGGTCGGACATATTCTCGACGCCCTGGACCGGAGCGGACGCGCCGGCAACACCATCATCGTGCTGTGGTCCGATCACGGCTGGCACCTGGGCGAGAAGCAGCGTTGGCGCAAGCAGACGCTGTGGGAGGAATCGACGCGGGTGCCGCTGATCTTCGTCGTGCCCGGCGTGACCGCGCCCGGCAGGCGTAGCGAACGCACAGTTTCATTGCTCGACCTCTTCCCCACGCTGGCGGAACTCGCGGGCATCGACACCCCCGGGCACCTCGAGGGAACCAGCCTCGTGCCTTTACTCGAGGAACCCGACGCGGAGTGGAATCGCCCGGCTATTTCCACGCACCACTTCGGCAACCACGCGGTCCGCAGCGAACGCTTACGCTACATTCGCTACAACGACGGCACCGAGGAACTGTACGATCACGACGCCGACCCCAACGAATGGCACAACCTCGCCGCCGACCCGGACTACGCGGAGGTCAAGGCGGAGCTGGCGACATGGCTACCCGCCGAAGATGCGCCGGATCTGCGTTTCGTGGACCAGCAATGACCCGGTCTCCGCCCCCCGAAGGAGTTTCCCCCCTGGCACTTGCGCCGGCAAGGCCGTTTGCGCTTCCGCGCCATTCGCCGATGCGCCATGGCCCGGCGGGCGCCGCCGTCGAACGCCCGGTCGTATGAATGCCAACCCAACTACGGAGAAGAAAATGCGAACCATAGCCGCGTTGCCATCAATGTTTCTGGCCATCGCGCCGGCCGCGGCGCCGGCACACCACAGCGTCGCCGCCGTTTACGACACCGCCACCGTGGTGGAAGCCGAGGGCCGGATCACCGACCTGTCGTGGCGCAATCCCCACGTGCAGTTTCAGCTCGAGGGCACCGACGCGAACGGATCCGCCCGGGTCTGGAACGTGGAGATGACGTCGCTAACGAATCTCAGGCGCGATGGCATTTCCGGTCAGATCTTCAATGTCGGCGACCAGGTTCGCGTGGCCGGCAATCCGGGCCGCAGGGATTCGAGCATGATCTACCTGGAAAACGTGCTGCTGGCCAGCGGCGACGAAGTGATCCTGGAGCCGCGGGGCGAGCCGCGATGGGCCAATGAATACCTGGGGCGCGCCGGCCCCACCGGCCCCGGCGATCCGTCGGCGCCGGAACTCGGCATCTTCCGGGTATGGAGCACACCGCGCGACCAGAGCCTGCTGCTGCCCGAAGACGTGAACCCGAATTTCGATTTCGACCTGTATCCATTGACAACGGCGGCCCGCGCATCGGTCGACGCTTTCGATCCGGTGGAGGACAACCCCATCCTCAACTGCGTCTCCAAGGGCATGCCGACCATCATGGAGCAACCCTACCCGATGCAGTTCCTGAGCCAGGGCGAGGACATCATCCTGCACATGGAGGAGTACGACACGCTGCGCATGATCCACATGGACCCGAACGTAACGGACGAAGGCGAGCCCACTTCCAAGCTCGGGTTCTCCACAGGCAGGTGGGAAGACAACACGCTGGTCGTGCGTACCACCCGGTCCGATTGGCCCTGGTTCGACGTGGTCGGCATCCCCCAAAGCCGGGAATCGGAGATGATCGAGCGCTTCACCCTCAGCGGGGACGGCAGCCGGCTGGACTATTCGCTGACCGTCACGGATGCCGCCAACTTTACCGAACCGGTCACGGTGACCAAGTTCTGGGTCTGGTACCCGGAAATGACCGTGGAACCCTTCCAGTGCCGGGTCTGACGGCACCGCTTGCGCGACTCGCTGATCAGGCGCGGACACGAACTCTTGGGGCGACCGCGTTCTCAAGAATCGCCCCCAGCAATTCAAAGCCAATGATCGACAAGCAACATAACAAAGGAGATTGACGTGATACTCAACATGCGAATCGTATTTCTGGCATGCCTGTTGCCCGCAGCGGCGAACGCCGGCGTTGTCGGCGCGGACGTTGACATTCACGAGGATGTGCTCGGCGGGAAATCCTGGGGGCTCGCCGGACCCTACGAAAAACTGATCGGCACGCTGTATTTCGAAGTCGATCCGGCTAATTCAGCCAATCAGCGCATCGTCGACATCGAGCACGCGCCCGTCAACGCGGACGGCAACGTGGAGTTTTCCTCCAACTTCGTTCTCCTCAAGCCGAAGCAGGCCGAAAGGGGCAACGGCACGGTGATCGTCGGCGTGGCGAATCGCGGCACGCGGCGCATGCTGACCTTCTTCAATCACGGCAGCGACGAGCATGAGCAATGGGATGCCGTCAACCCGACCACGGCCGAGAACTTCGGCGACGGATTTCTCATGCAACAGGGCTACACGCTGCTCTGGGTGGGATGGCAGTTCGATGTGCCGCTGAGCCGGCCGTACGGATCGCGGGTTTTCGTGCCGCGCGTGGAACCGGATGAACCCATCGAAGGCCTGGTGCGCAGTGACTTCGTGGTCCGCGAACCGGTCTTCGACCGCACACTGGCGGACCGCAACCACGTGCCCTACCCGGTTTCCGACCCCGGCGCGCCCGAGAGCGTGATGACGGTGCGGGACACGGTGGAGGGCGAACGGCAGACCATTCCCCGTGACCGGTGGGACTTTGCCCGCCTGGAGAACGGCGAGGCCGTCCCGGACATGACCCGCGTCTATCTGTCCACCGGGTTCGAGCCGCACCGAATCTACGAGGTGGTGTACAAGGCGCAGAACCCCGAAGTCATCGGGCTGGGGCTGGCGGCGCTCCGCGACGCGGCATCGCTGGTCAAGTACGGCTCATCGGAGGAACTGAACATTCCCGAAGGCGTCATCGACCATGCCATCGGCTACGGAATGTCCCAGCCGGGACGCACGCTGCGCACTCTGGTCTACATGGGGTTCAACGAGGACGAGCAGAGCCGCAAGGCCTTCGACGGCATCATCGCGCAGATCGGCGGCGCCGCGCGGGGGAGTTTCAACCTGCGTTTCGGCCAGGCATCCCGGGACGCGCATCCGTTCCTGAACTTCTTCTATCCCACGGACATCTTTCCGTATGCCGATGTGGAATTGACGGATCCGCTGACGGGCGAGAGCGGCGGGATGCTCTCCCACGTTCCGGAAGAGTTCATGCCCAAGGTCTACAACGTCAATACATCCTATGAGTATTGGGGCCGGGTGGCATCGCTGCTGACCACCACGCTCGACGGCAAGGAAGACGCACCGATGATGGAGGAGCATGCCCGTGTCTATCACTTCGCGGGGTCCCAGCACCTGCCGTCGGAATTTCCGCCGGCGCAATCCAACGGCCAGAACGTCAACAATCCGAATGACTTCTCCTGGTTCATGCGCGCGCTGCTGGTGAGGATGCAGGAATGGATCGTCGACGGGACGCCGCCGCCGCCCAACAGTTTTCCGCTAATTGCGGACGGTACCTTGGTCGAGCCCCTGGACGTCGATTTCCCGGACATGCCGGGCATCAACTTCCCTACCAAAACACACAAGGCGTACCGGGTGGACTACGGTCCGCAATTTGCCTCCGACGGCATCATCGGCAAGGAGCCGCCCGACGTGGGACCTGCGTTTCCGATCCTCGTGCCGCAGGTGGATGCCGACGGCAACGAGTTGGGGGGGCTGCGAACACCGGGGCTCCTGGTGCCGCTGGCAACCTACACGGGCTGGAATCTGTACAACGCGGAGTACGGGCCGACGGATACCGTCTCGCACATGTCGGGGTCGTTTTTGCCATTCCACGGGACGCAGGCTGAGAGGGAAGCTGCCGGCGATCCGCGGCTTTCGATTGAAGAGCGCTATGCAAACAGGGACCACTACCTCGGGCTGGTGGCTGCCGAGGCGTTGAAGCTCATCGATCAGGGTTATCTGCTGGACCAGGACCTGCCGGAGATTCTCGGTCAGGCCGGGATGATCTGGGACGCCGTCGCGGAGTAATTCGTGGCTGTTGGTGAGGCCGCCTCGCGGCCGGGCGCCTGCAGCCCCCGCGCGCTCAACCAAGCCCGCCATCCCTGGCGGGCTTGGATCGGGGCGCGGTGCTCCTGGCCATCCATGGCCCCGCTCCGCGCCCACGACGCGCGCGGGGGCTGCAGGCGCCCGGCCGCGAGGCTCTGTGGGGGATTTCAAGCCGGATGCGCGTAGTGTTGGGTTAGCCGTCGGGGGTGCAGTAGTAGGGTTCCGGTGTCTCGCCCAGGGCCAGCCAGAAGCGGTCGATGGTGGCGGGCTCGGTGAAGGTGTCCGGATCTGTGAATACGGCTGAGTAGTCCAGTCGGGACTGGTCTTCGCTCAGGGTGATGCGTTCAGTGACCTCAACCGAATCGCCGAGGCCGAAGCCGAAGAAGAAGTAGTTCCAGGCGATGTCGGCGGTTTCCACGACGAGCGTATCGCCCTCCCAACGGCCGACGGAGTAACCCACGGTGCTGGGGGGGCGGTCGCCGGGGAGATCGTTTTTGATGTAGATGGTTCTCTCGACGTCGTACTCGTGCGCATGAAACCTGATGTTCGAACCGTCTTGGATGAAGGTGATCGGATGCGGCGAGATCATCACCGCGGGCATCCCCTTTGCCATGCACTGCATGTCCGGATCATTCAGCGGATCCCACTCGGCGCGCCGGGCCAGTGCCGCCTCGTTCCACGGCAGGTGAATGCTGATGGCGCCTTCCAGCGCGGTCGTTCCCGCGCTTCGGTGCGGCTGACTCCAGACGCGGAACAGCCCCAGGTTCTCGGCCGCGGCATCCACGACATCCTCTTCCGAGGCAGCCCAGTGGGCCTGTCCGCCGGCTTCCGCGGATTCATTGAAGTAGGGTTCGGCGCCGCCGTTGAGGACGACCTCACGGCCGTCGGGAAGAAGCACATTGTTGGCGAGAAGGATGTTTTCCCGGCGTGTCGATACCTGTCCGGCGATCGTGACCTGCTGACCGGGCTCGAAACTGTCGCCCGATACGCCTCCCCGCGTGAGCGTGTACAGGGAACCGAAGGCCTGGATTTCCCACGTCTCGTCGGCGCCGCCTTCGCCGGTCACGGTCATGTCGAATGTCGGGTGGGGGTTTGTCCAGTTGACGCTCTCCAGCACCCCTTCCATCACCTCGACGTCAAGCGCGAACTCCTGGCGCGAATGGTGCGCCTGTGCCGCGAAAGGCACGAGGCTGGCAGAAACTGCAATGATCAACGCGCGCGTTGGGAATGCATTCTCGAAATTCATTCTTTTTCTCCCATGCGTGGCGTCGGGGCGCCGGCACCGTCGGATTTGGCCCCTGATTCACGTCAGGGGCCTGCGCCGCAGGAAATCGCGGCTGCAAATTCGCCATCGCGATTTCCTACGGCGCAGTCTCCTGGGGTCCCGTTTGCCCCAGTTGCAACCTGGAACCGTCCGGAAACAGCCTGTAGCGAATTTTCGTACCGGTCTCATCCAGGAAATTCAATGAGGCCTGGAACAGACCTTGAGGAAGAGAGCCTTCCGCCACGGTCGCCTCGAGAATGTAGAGGCGCGAGTTGTGGAGGTAGATGCTCGCATACGTTCGAGAGTTGTCCGGATTCGTGATCTGCAACTGGTGGCCCTCGACGAGGTCGATATGGTGCCACGCGTCGAAGGTGACGTCGCCGCCCCGGAGCCTGAAATTCCGGGCCGCGTAGGCAACCGACGCACGCTGGTCGTACAGCCAGAGCGAAGCGTTGTTTGCCTCGTCGGACCGGTCGGCGAGTTCCAGATAGGCTGACTGCGCGTCGGTGAAATTCACCACGGTGACGGAGTGGAGGCTGCCGTCGCCGGTCACCGAGTAGACCTTCGCCGGCAAGGTCGCCCCGTACTCGGAGTCGTAGGCGATTTCGCGAATCTCCGGTTCCCCCGGGAGATTGACGCTGAAGAACTCCGCAAGGTCCGTGAATTGGCGCCACTGCGCCTGGGCGCCGACGGGCAACGATGAAAATATGAGCAGCAGGGTCAAGGCTCGCATGATTGTCTCCAGCCGACTATGCACTTCCCGTTTCCCGACCTGCGTGAGAGCCGCCAAACAGGGCCGACAGTGCCTTCCTGGTTAGTGTGAACAAGCTCTAGTCGAATTCCTTCTCGACACCGCCCGGGAGCGTAAGGTAGCCCAGCAGGCATCCCTGGGCGCCGTCCCTGAGCTGGTGGCACCGCACGGTAACGATATCTCCGGGCTGGACATCGTCCCGGGACCACCCGCGACGAGTCAGCGCGGCGATGCCGCCGCCCTCGAGCGCCCACATGGACGGCTCCCCGTTTTCGCCGAGAACCTCCAGGTGAATCCACACGTGGGGATTCAGCCAGAGCACTTCCTTGACCTCGCCCTGCAGGTGCGTGTACTCCAGCAGCGAATAGTTGCCGTGGGAGTGGTGGGCCGCCACCGGCGCGGACAGCGTGCATGACAGCGCCGCAAGTGCGGTTGCTGCCGAAATTATTGTTCGCTTCACGCTTTCCCCTCCCGTTCCGGTCAAACGTGCGCGTCGCGCAAGATGGTTCATTCTAACCCTGTTGCGCCTTGCATTTCATGGGGTTGTGCGGAGCGGTCGCCGGATGATCGGAGTCACCCGTCCGGCAGCCCGTGGCAAGAGTCCCGAGGCATTTGACCGGCGATGCATCCCGGCGGGTAAACTGAGACCATCACCCCACCGGTGGCATTGTCCGGCAGGTGGCGAGCAGTATTTCGCCGTCGACTGTAATATCTTCCGACTGCCACGGAGAAATTGGCCACATGAACGCCGACACGCCAGCTACAAGACCCGGAACAGCCGCCAGGCTCACCTACTGCATCGTCGCCTGCGTTTCCGCCTGCCTGGCGGCCGCCGGTGCATTTGCCCAAGACGGAACGCTGCTGGTGGTCAACCGTCACGCGGATGCGGGGAGCGTGTCGTTCTTCGATCTCGAGACCGAGTCCGAGATTGCCCGTGTGGCGATCGGGCCGGGCTGGCCCCATGAGGTTGCCGTGTCGCCCGACGGGCGGCTGGCGCTGGTTCCCGAGTACGGCCTGCAAGGGCCCGGGGAATACCTGGTGGTCATCGACATCGCGGCAGCGCATGTGCTGGGCCGCATCGGCACGGGACCCGGGACCAAACCGCACGACGCGGCATTTCTGCCCGACAATCGCCACGCCGTCGTCACGCTGGAGACCACCGACCGGCTGGCCCTGGTCGACGTGGCCAACCTCGAAGTGGTGAGGACGTACCCGATCGGCGACGGTGCGCGCGAAGGGCATATGCTGCGGTTGAGCCCCGGCGGCGACCGGGTTTACGTTGGCGCACGTCTCGGCCAGGGAACCGTATCGGTGGTCCACCTGGAGGAAGACCGCCCGCCGACGGTGATTCCGTCGGGGCTGGGCGCCGAAGCGATCACCGTCACCCCGGATGGCCAGGCGGTATGGGCCATCAACCAGGACGAAAACACCATCTCGATCATCGACCCGGAAACGCTCACGATCACGGAGAAGTTCGACGCCGGCACGCAGCCGCGCCGCCTCGCCAACCTGCCCGGCGGACGAATGGCGGTGATATACGGCAACCGCGAAACCGCCGGCATCCACATCTACGACGTTCAGACCCGGGAGATCCTGTATCGACTGGCAATCCCCGGGGAAGAACCGGGTGCAGGCGGTTTCGGTTTCCTCACCGTAGGTGACGCCGGATTCGTGGCGACACGGCGGGATGGGCGTATCCTGGCCTATGATTTCTCGGCTCCCGACACACCGCCCCGCATGCTCGCAACCGGGCATGAGACGCCGGACGGGATGGCCTGGTCTCCGTTGCGCCTGGATGTATTCGACCAATAAGGAGGTAGCTTGTGATGCGAACCGTACTGCTCTTCCTCGCTCTCGCAGCCGCGGGCCCGTTGCTGGCGCACCATGCCGTCGGCGTCGCCTATGACACCCAGAACCTGAGCACCGTGGAAGGCACGGTCGTCGATGTATTCTGGCGCAATCCACACATTGTGGTTTCCATCGAGCGCACGCTCGAAAGCGGCGAGACGGAAATCTGGGAAGCCGAATCCGGCTCCACCAACTCGCTGGAACGACTGGGAATAGGGCGCGACATCGTCCAGGTTGGCGACCGCGTCGCGCTGATGGGAGCCCTGTCGCGCCGGGGACTTACCACCATGGCAGCCTACACCATGACCCTGGCCGACGGCACGGAAGTGCCGCTCTGGCCCCAGCGCGCGGAGCGGATCGGCAGGGACGTCACGCCGGCGCCCATTTCCGAAGCCGCCCGGGAACAGAGTTCACAGGAAGCCGAGGGCATCTTCAGAATCTGGAGCCGAACCTCCGTGGTCGGACTGCAGTCGTCGCTACCGTTCACTGAGGCTGCGGTGGCCGCGCGGGAAGGATTCGATCCTTTGGCGGACGATCCTGCCCTGCTCTGCATTCCGCCCGGAATGCCCGGAATGATGAACAATCCCTATCCCATCGAATTCGTCGACCAGGGCGACCGCATTCTCCTGCGGCTTGAGGAGTGGGACGGCGAACGTGTCATTCACCTCGCCACAGATGCTTCCGCCGCCGACCAGCCACCCTCGCACGTGGGCTTTTCGACAGGTCGCTGGGAAGACAACACTCTGGTGGTGACCACCACGAAAATCAACGAGGCATTCTTCGACGATGTGGGCACGCCCCAGAGCGAGGACGTGGAGGTGGTCGAACGATTTCAGCTCAACGAGACTCGAGACCGGCTCGACTACCACGTCACGGTGACCGACCCGCCTACGTTTGTCGAACCGGCCACGCTCGTGGGCGCCTGGCACTGGAATCCGGGCGAGGAGATCAAGCCTTTCCAGTGCGCGCTTCCGGACGGAGGCGGCGAATAGGACGCCTTTGCCGCTACAGGAATCTGCTGAAAGCGCCGGTCCGCTTCAGGCGCCTGTCGCAATAACTCGCTACCTGCTTCAGGCACCAAAGCACGATGCGTGCCTGACGCAGGGAAGCGGAAGCTCCCTCCCGGAAACGTCCCTTCGGCCCGGCGCGGCACACCGGGCTCGAAGGAACCGTCTACCGAAATCGCCTGCGCCTACTGCCGCCAGGTCGCGCGCATGTAGTAGTAGCCGCCGTTGAAGCCGAACGGGGAACTCTCCGGGTAAATCAGGCCGGCAACCTCGCCATTCTGGCCGCTCGGGTTGATGTCCGGGTACGTGTCGAAGGCGTTTTGCAGGCCAACGAGCACCGATACGCTGTCGCTGACGTCGAAGGCGGCCTCGAAGTCGAACAGCGTCGACGCACCCGGGTAGAAGGCGTTGCCGGCGGGAGGCAGGCCACCGCTGTTGGTCGGGTCATCGTAGTATTCGCCGTAGTAGCGAACCCGTCCCATCACCCGCCAGGATCCCTGGCTGTGAGTGAGTGTGCCGGTGATGCGAGAGCCGGGGCGGCCCTCTTCGATTTGCAGGCGCCGGGATTCACCCGTGAAGTCGGGGTTGAAGCGCGTCAGTTCGATACTGGAGAAGTTCGCCGCAAGCTGCAGGTTCGTGACCCCGTCGCCGATGTCGAAGGGAACCGAAGCGACGACATCCACGCCGGAAGCCTTCACGTCCTGCTGGTTCGTGAAGAAACGCACCGAGGTGAAGCTGGTTGCGTCGGAGACTCCGGCGGCCAGTAACGCATCGATGTCCGACTGCGTGAGATTGAAGCGGCTGGTGAAGGCGACACGATCCTTGATCTGGATGTTGTAGTAGTCCAGCGTGATGTCCGCGGCGCCCAGACCGAATACCGCGCCAAGCGTTAGATTCGTCGAGGTTTCCGGAGTCAGCGGCTGGGCGCCCTTCTGGACGGCCACGGGGTTGGTGGGCGGCAGCGTGGCGATATCCGCCAGGCGTCCCATGTTGAATTCCGTGGTCACGTTCCTGAGGTTGGCCTGTCCGGCCGTGGGCACGCGGAAGCCGGTGCTTGCCGAGGCCCGCAGCGCGAAATTATCGCTCACCTGCAGGCGGATGGCGCCCTTGCCGTCGAAAGTGTCGCCGAACTCGTCGTAGTTCTCGTAGCGCACCGCGCCGTTGACGAGCAGGGCGTCGGACAGATCGGTCTCCACATCGAAGTAGGCGGCGAAGGCGCTCACCGTGTTGTCGCCGGCGTCGCCGGGCTGGAACCCGGGGAAGCCGTTGGAGCCGACGCCGAAGCCCTGTGCCGCGAGTCCGGACTCCAGGTTCGGGTCAATGAAGAACGAATTCGGCTCGCCGTTGGTGATGCGGAAGGTCTCGTCCCGGTACTCGAGCCCCCAGGCGATGTTGACCGGCGCATAGCCGCCGGTGTCGAAGGGCCGGGACATGTCGAAGTTGATGACCCGGTCGGTCTCGGTGTACGCGCCGGCGTCGTAGTGCGTGTCGATCTCGTTTCGCTGCCAGAAGAGCTGCGGGTTGATGGTGTTGTAGATGTAGAAGTTGGCCCAGCTCCGGCCCGCGGTCGCGCTCAGGTCGTAGTACCAGCCGCTGTCGCCGAGATCGCCGCGCACGCCGCCCGCCAGGGCGTAGTCGGAGATGAAGCCGCCGAACTGCGGCGTGAAGCCGCCGGGAAACCGCTCGTACAGCGTGTAGCAGTCGGAGCTGCCCTGCACCGCGGCCATGATACCCGCATCGGGCACGTTGCCGACGATCGGCACGCCGGCCGGGCACGTGGTGGAGGATAGGGTCCAGGTGCCGGTCAGATCGGCCACCTTGACGCTGGGAACGCTGGCGTTGCCGCCCTGGTCGGCCGTGAATCCGGTGGCCGGATCGACCATCGGCCCGCGGAAGACGCCGCCGCGGGTATGCGGATTACGATAGTAGAAGCCGCCCTCCACCTGCCGCTCGGCCCAGTTGCCGAAGGCGTAGGCCTCGCTGCCGTTGCCGAGGTCGATGCCGAAGTTGCCGAACAGCTTGTGGTCGCCGGAAATCTCGGGCTGGCCCCAGATCTGCGCGGCCGGGGTGCGCACGTTGTTGTTGCCGGCGTCGATCAGGCCCTGGGCGTCCGGACGCTGCGTGCTGCGGCTTGTGGGGTCCTGCTCCTTCCACTCGAAGCTGATGTTGGCGAAGCCGGCGTCGGTGAGCGCGAAGCCCTTGTTGGCCGCGAAGGTGATGGCGTTGCCGTCGCCCTCGAAGTGGCTGCCGTACTTGACGTCGAACATCGATCCGTCGGAATCGGACTTGAGCACGAAGTTCATGACCCCGGCGATGGCGTCGGAGCCGTACTGCGCCGAGGCGCCGTCGCGCAGAACTTCCAGCCGGTCCAGCGCGATGGCCGGAATGGCGGACAGGTCCGGCCCCTGCGAGCCGCCGGAAATGCCGGCGCCGAGCAGCGCGATGACCGCGGCGCGGTGGCGGCGCTTGCCGTTCACCAGCACCAGCGTGGCGTCGGGGGCCAGCGAGCGCAGCGTGGCCGGCCGAATGAAGGTGGCCGCGTCGGAGATCGGCTCCATGGAGACGTTGTAGGACGGCACCGTGGCCGACAGCAGGTTGTCCATGTCGGTGTCGCCGTGGGCGAGAAAGTCGTCGCCGGTGACCACGTCCACGGGCACGGGCGAATCGGCGGCGGAACGGTCGCGCCGACGGGTTCCGACCACGACGACTTCCTCGAGGGGGCCGGCGACCGTTTCTCCCGCATCCTGGGCGACGGATGTGCCCGACACCATCGCAAGGGCGGCCACCAGAGCCGCGGACGTCAACAAGGTTACCCGTTCAAATACTGATACTGACACGAAATTCTCCCCTTGGTGGAATGACCGCACAGGACGGATGCGCTTGGACCGACGATGCCGGAAAATCCGCACGAAACAGCATTCATGCAGCCAGACCGGCCTCCACCCAATCCAAGTCCAATCAATATGAGAACTATACGAATCTCCGCGCAGGAATTCCAATAAGAGTTTCTTTCCGATGCCATAAGTTTTGCGGAAACAAGCGATCATGGCGGCACGCCGCCCCGCAGCCCCATAAGGGACATGAATCAACGACTTGCACATGCTCCATTCAAGGTGGACAACGGCTGTTCGCATTTGCGCCGCTGTCATCCGCGAATCCCATGGGGCCGTTTCCCCAACGTAAAGCGGGCCGGCCCGCTGAACTGACCCGATGTCGGCGGGCGCGCCCCGCGCGCCGGCGCCGCGCGAGCCCGCCCTGAAACTGCCAGCGCACGAGGGGGGGTGCCGGCACCGCGCATGCGCCCTGTCATCCCATCCGCCCCACCAGCCACAACGCGGTCTCCGGAACGGAAATCAACAATGCCAGAACGGCCAGTTCGCCCAGCACAAAAGGCAATACGCCGCGAAAGATCTCCTCCATCGGGACATCCGGCGCCACCCGGCGCATCACGAACACGTTGGCGCCGATGGGCGGCGTGATCAGCGCCAGTTCCGCCATCACCACCACGAACACCCCGAACCAGATGGGATCGATGCCCAGTTCGCCAACCACGGGGAAAATGAAGGGGATGGTGAGCACCAGCATCCCGAAAACGTCCAGCATCGCGCCGAGCACGAAATACAGAGCGATCAGCATGAGCAGGAATCCGATGCGCCCCAGTTCGGCGGCGATGATGAGGTCCACCAGCATGTCCGTCAGTCCGGTAACGGCCAGAAAGCGGGCAACGACGTAGCCGCCGACGATGATGGTGAAGATCATTGCGCTGATCAGCGCCGAGCCGCGCAACGCAGCGCCGATGGTGGCCAGGCTGAGCTTGCGCCGTACCAGCGCCATGGCCAGAACGCCCGCACAACCGATGCCGGCCGCCTCGGTGGGCGTGAAGATGCCGGCGTAGATGCCGCCGATGATGAGCGCGAACAGGGCCGCCACCGGTCCGAGCCTGACGAGGGCGGTGAGGCGCTCCCGCCCCGTGGCTCGCGGGCCCCTGGGGCCGAGCGAGGGGTTGAGTACGCAACGGGCGAAGATGATGGAGGCGAACATCAGCGCCGTGACCGCGCCCGGGACGATTCCGGCGATGAACAGCGCGCCGATGGATGTCTCGGTCATGACGCCGTAGAAGATGAAAATCAGGCTCGGCGGGATCAGTATCCCCAACGTGCCCGAAGCCGCCAGCGCGCCGGTGGCCATGCGCGAATCGTAATCGAAGCGGCGCATCTCGGGCATGACGATGGTGCCCATGGTCGCCACCGTGGCGATGCTCGATCCGGTCACCGCGCCGAAGCCCCCACAGGCGAAAACGGATGAGATTGCCAGCCCCCCGGGCACCCGCCCCACCCACGAGCGCAGCCCCTGGTAGAGGTCGCCGGCGAGCCCGGCGTGGTAGAACAACTGGCCCATGAGCACGAACAGCGGGATGGCCACGAAGATGAAGTCCCGCCCGTGTTCCCAGGGAACCAGCGCGGCATGGGCCATGGCGGGCGCCGCGCCTTCCACGATCCAGAGCCCGAGAATGCCGGTGAAGGCCATGGCGAAGCCGATGGGCACGCCGACGACGAGCAGTACCAGGAGCAGGACGACGCCGGCAAGGCCGATCAGTATCAGATCCATTGATCCGACTCCCCGTCGTCCTCGTCGGCCTCGTGCGCCGCCTCGGGATTGGCAACGAGCCGCGCGCACAGCACCAGCCCGCAGACGGCGACGTACACCATGAACGGCCACAGCGCCACACTCAGGTCCTCGCCGGTTTCGCCGGTGACGAACATGTACCGGGAGAAGCTCACCGCCTGAATGCTCATCAGGCCGAAGAAGGCCAGTCCGGCCAGGGCTGAGAGCGCGTCCGCCAGGCTCCGCCAGCGGCCCCGCAAGCGCCTGTGGAGGATCTCCATCCTGATGTGGTATCCGCGGTCCCAGGCTTGCGGCAACGTCGAAAACAGCGTGATCAGCAGCAGCAGGCCGTTGACGTCGCGGCTCCACTGCAGGGGTGAGTTGAACCCGTAGCGCAACACCACCTCCAGCGTGACGAAGGTGAGCAATGCCGGCAGCGCGGCGCGCACACCGATCGCATAGAGGATCCCCGCCGCTCGCGCGGACCCGCGGTCGAGCGCCTGAAGGATCACCATTGTGTAGTCCGTTTCACGAGCGACTCGTCGATCACCAGTCAATGGCCCCTTCCACGAGCGATTCTCCGATCACAAGTTGATGATCCTTTTCGCGTTTGTTTCCCTGATCACAAGTCGACGACCCTTTCGACGGGTGTTTCTCCCATCACAAGTCGATGATCCCTTCCACGGGCGTTTCCCTGATCCGGGCGTTGATCTGCTCGTTGGAGAGCGGCGCATAGGCTGCGGACAACGCTTCCATGCGCTCCACCAGCTCGCCCGCGGGCAATCCCTCGGCTTCATGTCGGGCGATGTAACGTTCCTTCAGCGGCGTGACCCGGTCGCGCCACCGGGCGAGTTCCGCCTCGTCAAGCTCCAGCACCTCGACACCTGAATCGACCATCGCTTTGAACGCCCGCTCGTAGGCCGGCCCACTGTAGTAGTTCTGTGCCGCAATCTGGCTGCGGACGCGGAGCAGCCGGTAAAACTGCTCGCGCAAGTCCCCGGGCAGGGCGTCGAACGTGCGCGGATTCAGGCAGTAGTGCAGCAGCACGACATTGATATCGCCAACGGTGTAGAAGCGGCCGATCTCCTGCAATCGATACGCGACCATATCCGCCAGGGACAGGGTGACCGCGTCAAGGATACCGCGCTGAAACGCCGGGTAGATCTCCGCCGCGGCAATGGAAACCGGCACGGCGCCCAGTTCGCGGTAGATGTCCGCCGTCAGCCCGCCGGTGACTCGAATCTTCAGACCGCGCAGGTCCTCCAGCCGTCGCACCGGCGTCTTCGAAATGATGTTGTACGGGCTCGTGCAGTCGCAGTGGGCCAGATAAACGCCCATGTGCTCGTACTCCGCCTTGAAGAATCGCGGGTAGAGTTCCTCAAAAACCAGGCTTGCGACCTGAGGTGTAGGAAACAGGAACGGCAGTTGCGTCGCGTGCACGAGCTTGAAGCTGCCGGGCTGATAGGTCGCGTAGGCGTGAGTGTAGTCGGTGATGCCGGTAACCGCCGCCTTGAAACCGTCGATAGGCCCATGAAGCAGCCTGTCGGTGAATGCCTCCAGCCGCAACCGTCCGGCCGTCTCGCGCTCGACGATTTCAGCGAACGGCAGGAATGCGCGTGTATAGAGGCCGTGAGAGCTGGGAATGTGCGCCGTGTACCGCAACGTAATGGGTTCCGCCATGGAATCCCGGCGTCCGGCAACGAACGGCGCCGCAAGCGCGGTGCCCGCGAGACTGGCAAGCAGAGTGCGGCGAGTGGTATCGATACTTCAGTCGTCCAGTACTTCGAGAGCGCCAAGCAGCGGCAGGAGCTTCAACAGGGTTTCCCGGAACTCATCCGGTTTCGCCACCACTATCTTCTTCGCCTTCCGTTCCCTCCAGGCAAGGGTTTGCACCAGGTTGGCGGCTACGACCGACGGCGCGTCGAGATTGGCGATCGGCACTTCCGTCGCCCCGCCCCGAATGCTGGTGCTGATCGGGCAGCAGATAAGCAATCCCGTCCTTCGGTTGTAGTCCTGGCTGCTCAACACGAGGGCCGGGCGGTACTTGCCGATTTCCCTGCCCCTGGCAGGTTCGAAATCGAGCCAGATCACGTCGCGCCGCTGCGGGATGTAAGTGCCGCGCGCCACTCAGATTCCGACTTCGAAGTCGGTGGGATCCGCCAACGCATCGGCATGCGCCGTATCCGGCGTGATTTCCGCCAGAAGCGCGCTTTCGCTGTACGGAAAACGGAATACGCCCGTCTGTCCCGCAACAGGTTTGACCACGAGGCCCTCTCTGCTTACGTCCACGGTGACCCTGGTGCCGGCGTCGAATCGGGGCAATTCCGCCATGATGCCGGTGACGCGCAAGGCAAGACTGTTGCCCCACTTCTTGATTTCCGTTTCTACTCGCATCGTCTCACCGATTTCGCCCAGGATGCCGCACTTCCTTTAGTGTATACGGTGTAGATACATTGTCAACGCGCGATGCTGGACAGAGACCGCGCCCTACCAGAATTTCCCCAACTCCAACTGGAACCCTGCCAACACGGGATGGCCCGAAACATGGTCCGGCGCGTCCAGCGTTTCGACGTCCAATCCAGGGCGGTAGACGAACACCTGCCGCCCGGCCCGTGCCGTCCCTTGTCGCCCAACCCTTTAGCTGAAACGTGATCTCGGCGTTTTTCTCGGCGGTATCCCATCCCGCCGGCCCCATGACGGCAACCCCTCCTTCGGCGTTCCGCTCGATACGCAACTCCCTGTTGATTCGGCAGAACTCATAGAACTGATCCTCGGTCGGGCAGAGCGCGGGCTGGAGGCGCACCAGCAACCCTGCGGTTGCCGAAACCTCACGATCTTGAATCAGGTGTTGTGCGCTGGCCACGGCCCTCACCGCCTCGCTTGCGTGAAGAATGGCGCCAGCATACCCCGGTTTCCCGGAGAAGTCAGTCGAACATGCGCGCGTAGCAGGAGCATGCCGGGAGAGAGAACCGAAAAACGTTCATAACCGCATGTTTTATAAACATAAAGCAGGCTGAATCCTGAATCGTGTATGCTGTTTTGCATACCGGCTTCATGCATTCAGTTGTGCCGCTGCGGGGCACGCTGGAAAACCAATAATGACCGACCATCTGTTCATTGCAATGCTCTGCGCCTTTGTGCCCACCATGGCATTCGGCGATCTGGCCCTCCGGGCGGTTCTGCATGGTCATCGCGTCTGCCGATGGGACAAGTGACGCGATAATGGAGTTCCTGACCGGCGCGATCCCGGAAAACCGGATCTACGAGTGGGAGGTCCTGCTCGACAACTGGGTATTCCTGGCGATGAGCGGGTTCCTGCTATTCGAACTCGCGCGCCTGGCACTGAAAAAGGCGTTGAGCCGGAACCTCCTCGGCGACACGGTCACCAACTTCGTGACGCTATTCGCCTTCATCGGAATCGCCTACGTGATGCTGGGGGCGTTCTACGTCGGTACCTACTATTTCTTCTACGAGTACTTTCGAGTGATGACGATCCCCATCACGCCGTGGTCCATCGCGCTGTGCGTGGTGCTGGCCGATCTTGCCTACTACTTCGAGCATCGCTTCACGCACCGGGTAGGGATCGGGTGGGCAACCCATACGGTTCACCACAGTTCGCCCTACTTCAACATTTCCGTCGCCTACCGCTTCGGTCCCCTGGACGGATTCTTCCCGCTCTTCTTCCACGTCCCGCTGGTGATGGCGGGCTTCAATCCGATTCTCGTCCTCTTTTCCGAAGTGGTGGTACAGGTCTACCAGACCCCGCTGCACACCGAGACGATCGGCAAGCTGCCGCGCCCGGTCGAGGCCGTGATGAACACGCCCTCGCACCACCGGGTGCATCACGGCAGCAACCCCTGCTATATCGACAAGAACTACGGCGGCATCTTCATCGTGTGGGACCGGCTGTTGGGCACCTTCGCGGAGGAGCGCGAGCCGGTCGTGTACGGCATCACGACACCGCTCAACACGGTCAACCCCTTTGTGGTCTTTTTCCACGGCTTTGCGCGCCTCGGACGCCAGATGTGGACAGCGCGGGGAATCGGCGCGAAGCTTGGCTATCTAGTGCGCCCGCCCGGGTGGACGCCGCATCGGGAGAAGGCGAACTGAACCGTTATTGGCTTCTCGCTTTATGGTGGATGCTCGGCGTGTTGAACCCTATCTTCTCCAGCGGCCCCATCGTGCCGATCGTCTGCGTGTGGATGAAGAACTGAAACACCAGCGACAGCACCGAACTTGAGATTGTCGATGCATTTGCCTGGTCAACGTTCGGTGCAGGTTCGCTACAGATTCCAATTATCAGGCCGTTGACTCCCAATTGCCGAGCCGCCGACTTCCAATTATCATCATCCGCGGTTTCAACTTCCGGACTGGCGGGGGAATGTAGCGGCGATTCCATGCCGCAATCTTCGGCAAGGGCATATAATCGGCGCATGGGGGCGCCACCGAAAAGCAACCCGGAACAACCGATTTCGCTTGAGAGGTTTGTCGCGGGCAAGGACCGCGACAGCAGCCCGGTATTTTCCGGCCGCGTTGACGAGTTGCGGTGGCTCGGCGAGGAGGTCGGGTCGATGAGCGCGGACTGGCGCGACAAGGGCCGCGTCGAGGGCTCGATCCGTATGGTTACGGGCTGCCCCGGCATTGGCAAGACCGCGTTGATGCGGGAGTTCGCCCGCCGCGCCGGACGGGACCATCTGATCGTCGAGGCCACGCTCGACGATTTCGGGTCGATCCGGTCGCTCGATCGCCGAGCCCGCGCGCAAGTGGCGCCGACATTGAAGAAGGGCGCCCGGGCGGCGCTCGAATTGTTGCGGCTGGACGCGCTCGGGGAGTGCCTGGAAACGCTCGCCGACAGTCATCGGGTGAACGCTCGGGGCGTGCTGCTGCTGCTGGACGAAGCGCAGTCGCTGGACGGGGAGCACAAGGCCGTGGTCCACTTCCTGCACACGGGGTCGCAGGGGCAGCCGGTGTTCCCCGTGTTCTTCGGCCTGGACGACACGCGCGACTCTCTCGAGCGGGCCGGCGCGTCGCGGATCCCGCCGGAGAATCGGTTGCGCCTGGGAAAGCTGAACGGCGTCGAATGCGCCGAATTATTGAACAATTTCGAGCGGATGTTCGCCGTGCGGACACCACCGGAACTGAAGGCGCGCCTGCTCGCCGACAGCGATGGCTTCCCGCAGCACCTGAATTCGGCGCTGCGCGCGCTGGGCGAAGAATGGCTGCGGAGCCGGGGCCGCGCCGCCGATCTTGACGGGCGAGGCGTGCTGGCCAAGGCGCAAGCGCATCGGGTGGCGTACTACAGGGGCCGCATCGAGCGCGTCAAGGGCGGGCACGACGCGCTGGCCGCAGAGCTGGCGGACGCGGCGGAACGCAGCCCGCTCGGGCTTGGAGACCTGCACAGGATGGCCCGCGACAACTTGCGCGAGAGTGCCGGCCTCGATGGAAACACGGCGTACTACGAGGGACAGAGAGTGGTCGAGTCGATGATCCGCGCGGGCGTGCTGTCCAGAACGGACGAGGCAAGTTACCGGACCCCGATACCGTCCTTTCTGACGTGGCTGCGGGAGAAATACCCGGATCGAAACCACGGGAACTGCAACAGGCCGACGGAAGGCGATCTGCCCCTTTAACGCGGTTGTTGGCGCGCCTTTTCCCGGTTTCGCTCCCGCTGCTCTTCCACAGCGGCCTGGTAGGCCTCGAGTTCGTCTTCGGTCAACAGGGGGAAAAGCCGCTCGCGCGTGTCTTGGTCGACGGCCCGCAGATCGCGGCGTAGCGCCAGGAGCGTGCGGATCCCGGGACGGTCCTCGGCGCCGGCCGTAATCCCATGCTCCTCGACGACCGCGACCCGCGCCTCAAGGCTTTCCACATGAATCGGCGTGAACGCCTCCAGCCGGTCGTCCTCCAGACCGATCTGCTGGCCGATCTGTTGCGCCGCGCGAGTCAGGATGGTGTCGCGCAACTCCGTGGCCTCCTGTGCCTGAACGCACGACAGCGCCAGCAGGGCGAGTGCAATTGTCGGTCTCATGTCTTTGTCTCCTTCGGAAAAGCGTTGGCAGCGCAGAGCAGGCCCACGAACAACAACACGAGACCGTCGCCGAAAGCCAACTGAAACGCTATTGGCTTCTCGCTTCTCTGTGCCGTGTGTAGTCCCTCTCCCTCGCGAAGTCCCCCCGCCACCAGTCGCGCAGCGGGCCGAGCATGATTTTCACGGGGTTGTAGCTGTAGTGCCCGGTGGTCACCCCGAAGGTGATCGGGCCGATCTCTCGCTGAAACGTCCCGAAAATCACGTCCCAGATGATCAGCGTGCCACCGTAGTTCCTGTCGATGCACCACGGGTTGCTGCCGTGGTGGACGCGGTGGATGCTCGGCGTGTTGAACCCGATCTTCTCCAGCGGCCCCATCCTGCCGACCGTCTGCGTATGGATGAAGAACTGAAACACCAGCGAAAGCGCCAGCGCCACGAGCAGGTATTCGGGCTTGAACCCGACCAGCACCATGGGCACGTAGGCGAGCGGTGAAACGATCCGGCCCAGCGTGTGCAGCCGGAAGGCGATCGACAGGTTCAGCGTGCGGGCCGAGTGGTGCGTGTGATGGATCGCCCAAAGGAGCGGGGTCTCGTGGCTCAGACGGTGATACCAGTAGTACGCGCCCTCAGCGAGTACGAACGTCGCCAGGAAGGGAATCAGCCCGTCGTTGATCTCGAGCAGCGCGTAGGGCTCGACAAGCTTCAGGAGCCCGAACTGGTAGATCAGGGTCAACGGCGCCAGCAGGCCATTGAACAGATAGATGCCGAACGAGGCCGCCGAGTCCTTCCAGTCATAGGCCACCCGCGGCCCGCCCTTCAATCGCAGCACCGCGTATTCCAGGAAAATGAACAGCAGAACGACCGCGACAGCGCCGAACTTGAGATTGTCGATGTAGCCGCCGGTGCCCATCGCGGGACTGTCCGTGTAGCCGGCGCCGCTCATGAGCAAGGACCGGCGCGCACCCTGGAACTCGCCGAGCGCGAGCAGCACCGCAGCGATCGCGCAGCCGGCGTAGAAGAGAAGGATCTGTTTGGCCGAGAGTCGCATGGTTATCACCGCTTGCGGGGATTTTACCGATAGCACTCCACGCTCAGGGGCTTCGCGCTCGGGCCATCAACAGTCATGATGCTCGCAAGCCGTGGAACGTCGCACTGTATCGGCCAATTGCGCGACTGTACCTGCCGCTCAGACGAGCCCGGCACGGTCTCCGCGCTGGTCCCAGATACGCAACACCTCAATCCGGTCATCGACAACTCGATAGATGACCGAAAACGGCATGCGGTGAATGGGAAACTCACGCACGCCCGGCATGTCCTCCACCGGGTGACCGATGAGGGGATTGTTGCGGATCACACTGCAGGCCATTCGATAGTGCTCCGCTGCGCGATTCGCCCCGGGCGGAAACACGCTCGTGTAGTAGGTCCGCATCCACGACAGGTCCGAACGCGTGGACGGCAGGAAAACGAGTTGCATCGTTTAACGCGAGCGGATCTGAATTTCCGGCTCTGGTGGCGGCAGCTCCGCGTCGGAATCCCAGGAGTCTATCCAGGTGTCCATCGCCTCCTGCGAAATGAACTCGCCCTTGCTGGCCTCAGCGATCGCAGCGCGGACCGCGGCGCGCTTTTCGACCCGGTTTCGAAGCATCGCTTCAATCGCCTTGACCGCAAGATAGGAAGCGGATCGGTCTTCCCGCCTGGCCTCTTTTTCAAGGCTCTTTTTCAGACCCGCGTCAATGCGCAAGCTGAGTCGTTCAGTGGCCACGCCGGAGATCCTCCTCTGGTGGGCAGGCTCGTGACAGACATGGTATGACAAGCAACCGAGTCCTTCCAGACCCGATCGGAGCGTGGGGTTACGATCAGTTCAGAGACGCTGGCAGATTAGGCGCGAAAGCACGCGCCGGCATCCAGTATTCGCACCTCCGGCACCGGCTGCGCGTATACCGCACCGAGTACTGTACCCAAGATCAGATGTTGATTCCTTGTAGCCAAATGGCTACGGTGCGGACAATGATCAAGGTTCATAAGGCCAGCGAATTCCTGAAAACGCCGGAAGATGTCGCAGCCTATCTGAACGCCACCATTGAGGAGATGGACGACCCGAGACTGCTCATGAAGGCGTTTCGCAATATTGCCGAAGCCCAGGGCGATTGTATCCGAGCTCTCTCGGCGCGCGATGGTAGATCGCGTTGCTGGAGCGGGAGTTCGCGGAAATCGAGACGGAGGAAGGGGAAATGATGGCATTGGCGAAGCGCGTCCAGGAGTGGGAGGCGGAGTGGCACCGGCAAGGCTTTGAGGAAGGACTCAAGCAGGGCGTTGAGGCGGAGCGTGAACTGCTGTGCCGACAGGCGACCCGCAAGTTCGGCACTGCGATCGGCAACGCGCTGGTCCGCCATCTTGCCGACATCCCCGACCCGGAACGTCTCGCAGGGATCGGGGAGCGCATCGTCGATTGCGGAGCGGGCGCCGAATTGATCGAGTGGCTCGATGCAGACCGGGGTGACAATCGGCATTGAATGCTGACCCTGCCAGCAGGCAAATGTTGCATGCCCATCAAGAGTTACCGGCATGACAGGGCCGGGAAGGCGACAAAGCGCGCCCCAGTCGTACCCATCAGCCCGCCGTGAGGCCCGATTTGCGGGCACTCAGAATCGCGAAATTCAGGTACCGCCAATGACAGGCGACATGGGCTGCATCCATCTGGTGTGTTTCTAGTGCACTCGCCTGAGCAGTTTCTTTATCTGGTGCTTGGTTGCGCGGAAGCAAGTCACGATGACGCCTTGTCTGACCACGACTTTCACCCCGCATGATCGCTCCAGCGCCTGTATCTCGCGTTTGCGGCTTCGTATCTCACGGGCTACGTCTTTGTCGGTCAGCAGGAAAGAGTCGTCGTCGACCTGCGTGCCGCAGGCCAGCACAAGATCGATGTCCTTCTCACGTATGCCTCGTTGTTGCAGACGCTGAGCTGCGTGAATGGAATTCCTGGGCGCTTCCATCGGCGTTCGTCCTATTCGCTGCTACCGCTTTGCTCATCGCATTCCGGAATTGTCGGAGTGGAGCGCTCCGCCAGTAACGTGTCAATCACATCGCTGGAGATGTCCAGTTCGGGTACCTTGATTGGACCGAACAACTCTCGCCACTTGTCCGGGTCGAAAGCCGACAGCGTGTCTCCAACAATTCGGTTATCCAGATCTTTGAGTTCGTCGATGAATCGCGTGTTATCCGTCCGCTCCAGCATTACTTGGATGACGTACCGGGTTTCCTGAAGCGTTCGGTACGCCTTTAGCGACCCTGCCAGTACCCTTGCGGTCTTCGCGTCGGCTATATCGCGAGCAACAATCCTGCCGATGCTGACACCCGTATCGTCCGTATCGAAGCGCACCAACTGGAAATTCTCGCCGCTGTCAACAATTTTGAGTTCTTGGGCGTCCTGGCGAAGTTTTTTGATCTCAGCCTGGAGGGTCTGCAGACCAACCAGCAATACATACGCCACTCTGGCTGGGCGCGGAACACGACCAGACTTGAGCCACCCCGTCAGCGTAGACTCACCAATATCGAGGAATTGACAGAAGAGCTTCCGCATGGGTGCGAAAGGACCGTATTCCTCAAGCTCCTCGTAAAGCGCGTCCGCATTCAATGCGTCGTCGCAGAATTGTCCGACGGAGAGCGTGTCGAGTTCGAGAAGTGAATCTAGATCCAAAGCCTGTTCGAGTTGTCTCATTTTAGGAGTATCGTTGTTCGAATTCAAAATCATTATGCCGAACAGATACTAGAAAATCAAGAAATATCTCGCCATAAATTCATTTTACAATCTAATAGGCGCAATTTCGTATGAAATATGAAGATGTCTCTGTGGAGAATTCACTTTTTGTTAATTGATGCAAATGCGTCGGTGGACCTGAGATTGAGCTAGATCCTCGGTTACGGGCTTCGTAACTGCTGCATCGTGGCGGTGACCAGGACGCGGGCCTATGGGGCCGACGCTCGACAGTGCAATAAAGAGCCCAAACCGGAGCACCGCGACCAACAATGCGGGTATCATCCGGCACACGGGAGCATCGGCGCCGCGACAGGGAGGATCGCGTTAATGGCCATCGACGAGATGCGAAACGTTCGACAATTCGAGCGTGTCGTTCTCGACGTTGTCAACATGTGGACCGGACCATGACCGAACAGGCCCCCATCCGCGACGGACAAATTTTGACCGGCGCTTTGTTCAGTGAGCCCATGCGAGTCGAGACCGTCCGCCCCAACGGGACCGGTTCCTGGGTTGCGGGTCTGGTTGGAACGCAAACGGAACGGTTCCGCAAGGTGGCCCTCTCCGCGGACGACCTCGCCGACCTCACCGTTACCGGATCCAGCCTCTCCTACGATGCGGACGGCCAGCTCCTGCGCCTCGGCCTTGACGCCCATGCGCTCGGCATCGCCCACGAATTCGATCCCTATTTCGGATTGTCGATCTCTCGTGTAGACCCGCTTCCGCACCAGCTCGAAGCCGTCTACGAACACCTGCTGAAGCTCTCGACGGTGCGCTTCCTGCTCGCGGACGATGCGGGCGCCGGCAAGACGATCATGGCCGGGCTGTTGGTGCGCGAGCTCATGCTGCGCGGTCTGGCGGAACGCATCCTCGTGGTCTGCCCGGCCAATCTGGCCTTTCAGTGGCAACGCGAGCTCAGGGAGAAATTCGACGAGAAGTTTCTGGTATTGAAGGGCAGCGACATCCGCGACCAGTTCGGCGTCAACCAGTGGATGGAGCAACAGCGGGTGATCACCTCGCTCGATCTCGCCAAGCGGGACGAGATTCTGCCCGGGCTGAGGCAGGTGCGCTGGGACTTGGTGATCGTGGACGAGGCGCACCGCATGTCGTGGTCCCCGCCAGCGAAGAAGACCGCGCGCTACGCGCTCGGGGAATTGCTCCGCGACAGCGCGGATCACATTCTTCTTCTGACTGCTACGCCCCACAAGGGCGACCCCAGGAACTTCACGCTGTTCCTGCAACTGCTGGACCAGGACGCCTACGCCGACGTCAAATCCATACGCGAGGCGATGGACCGGCGGCACGCGCCGTTCTACCTGCGCCGCACCAAGGAGGCGATGGTCTATTTCCCCGAGCGACAACCGGACGGCGAATGGAACGCCCGCCCGGTGTTCACCAAACGCATTCCGCAAACGGTGGACTTCAAGATCGACGACGACGAATGGGAGCTTTACCGGGAAATCTCCCGGTTCGTGAAGCGCCAGAGCGCCCGCGCGGCGGCCCAGGGAGACGATCCGCGGGCGCGCGCCATTCGTTTTCTCATGGCGCTGTACCAGAGGCGTCTCGCCTCGAGCACCTACGCAATGCGCCGCTCGCTCGAAAACCGGGCCAGACGCCTGGAAGAAGGATTGAAGCACGCCCAGACCCTGGTTCGGACGGCGCCGCCGACGCTCCCCGACCCGGAGGAGATGGAGGAGATGGAGGACGCCGAGCGGGAGCGGATCGAAGCCCTGCTCGACGCGATCACCCTGACGGGCAACGCGGAACAGATGCGCGAGGAGATTCACGAGTTGAGGCGCTTCGCGGAAAGCGCCAAGGCCGTGGAAGTCTCCGGAACCGAGGCGAAGCTCGCCCGGCTTCGGGACATCCTGCAGAAGCAGGGTTTTTTCGACGATCCCGATCAGCGCCTGCTCATCTTCACGGAATTCAAGGACACGCTCAACTACCTCATGGAGCGGCTCAAGGGCTGGGGTTTCCGGGTCGGCTGCATCCACGGCGGCATGAAGGCGGGGTCGCGCGACGAACCCGGCAGCCGCCTGCATGCCGAACAGCAGTTCCGGGAAGGCCACATTCAAGTGCTCGTCGCCACCGAAGCGGCAGGGGAGGGCATAAACCTGCAGTGCTGCCACATCCTGTTCAACTACGACATTCCGTGGAATCCCAACCGGCTGGAACAGCGAATGGGCCGCATCCATCGCTATGGGCAGGTCCACGACTGCCTGATCTTCAATTTCGTAGCGACGAATACCATCGAAGGGCGTGTGCTCAACCGCCTGATGGACAAGCTCCAGGAGATTCGCGACGCGCTGGAAGACGACGCGGTGTTCAACGTCGTCGGCGAAGTGCTGCCGGCCGCGCAGGTCGAGCGCGTGCTGCGGGACTATTACGCCGGGAAACTCAGCGAAGTCGATTTCGAAGACCGCATGCTCCGGGACGTGGATGAAGGGCGGTTCCGGTCCATCTGCCAGACTGCGCTGGAAGGCTTGGCTTCAAAGAAGCTGAACCTCGACATGCTCGTCGAGCGCCGGGCGAAGGCGCGGGAGCAGCGGGTCGTTCCGGAGAACATCGCCCGGTTTATGGGGGAATGCGCCGCGGTGGCCTCGCTGAGCCTCAAACCCGTTGCGCGTCTGGCCCACACGTTCGAGCCGGGACGGACGCCGATCGTCCTGAAAAGGTACGAGCGCGCGACGGACTGGAAGCTCCCGCAACTCGCTGCCCGCTATCCCCGCGTGTCGACCGACCGGGAAACGGCGGACGCCAATAACCTGGAGTGGGTCACGCCCGGCCATCCGCTGTTCGAGGCACTGCGCCGGCACGGGCTCGAAGTCGCGAGGGAGGCGTTTTCCAATGGCGCATGCTTTCACTCCCTCGCCCACAATGCGCCGACACGCTTTGATGTCTATAGGGCTAGAGCCGTGGACGGGCTTGGGCGGACAGTGCACGAACGGCTCTTCGCCGTAGAGGTCTCTCACGAAAGGGAACCGCGGTTGCGGGAGCCCCGCTTCCTGCGCGATCTCACGCCTGCCGAGCCACCGGTCGAACTTCCTGCCGTAGCGTCCTTGCCGGAGGCCAGCGATTGGCTGATGGACACTGCGCTGTCGCCATTCATCGCGGAAGTCCGCGAGGATCGGTCGACCGAGGTCGAACGCATCGCCAAACACGTCGAACTGTCTCTCACCGAAGTCCTGCAGCGCATCGACGAGGAGATCGGTCGCGCCGCGGAGGATGTCGAGAAAGGCAGCGCGGGCGCCGAGGGGCGCCTCGCCCAGGCGGAAACGCGCCACGCCGAGGCGCTGGCTCGGCGCGCCCGACGCCGCGAAGAACTGCACCGCGAGCGCGCGATCACCCTGCAAGGGGTCGAGCGACTCGCGAGCGCCCTGATCCTGCCCCACCCCGATCGCGAAGCGCCGGAGGTTCGGCGGCATCTACGCCCAGACCCCGAAACCGAGATGACCGCAATGCGCGTGGTCACGGAGCACGAAGCGGCGCGGGGTTGCACGGTGAACGATGTTCACGAGCAGGACCTGGGCTACGACATCACCAGCCTGGATCCTCGCTCGGGCGAATTGCGCCTGATCGAGGTGAAGGGCTTGGCCGCCACCACGGGTACGATCCTGCTCTCGCCCAACGAACACCGCGTCGCAGAGGACCGGCGGGACTGCTTTTGGCTTTACGTCGTCACCGGCTGCGCCAGTGAACCCACGCTCAGGGAACCAATACGCGACCCGGCTCGGTTCTCGTGGAATATGATCACGAAGGTGCAGAATTACTGGCTGAACGTTGAGGCAATCGGTGGTTAGTCCATGGCGGTACGGTTTATCGATCAGGAAATCGCATCACTTGTCCGGGAACGAAAAGCGCTCCCCGAAGATTGGCGAGCCCGGACACGGATGTCCGCCAAACGCGGGCACAGCGAGCGCCATATCGACGTTGACGGCGCCGATGGAAGCAAGTTTCGCGTCATTCTCAGGAAGAGCACGATCAACGCACTCGACTTCTCCATCATTCTTGCGGTGCTCGTCCCGCAGTCGAATCAAGTATTCCGGCTCCGCCGCTATAACGGCAAGAGTCACGAGCACACCAACCGTCTCGAAAAACGGTCCTTCTACGACTTCCACATCCACATGGCGACGGAGCGGTACCAGGATATTGGAATGCGAGAGGACGCTTACGCCGAGCCAACGGATCGTTTCGCCACCTTCGAGGAGGCCCTGCAACGATTGTTCAGCGACGCAAACTTTGACGCGCCAACCGAACCGCAACTTGATTTTTTCGAGGAGAATTGAAATGTCGGTAGACACCGTGCGGCAGGAGTTTCAGCGAAAGGTGTCGGACAGGATTCGGCTGGAGGAAGAAGGCATCGATCGATTTCGGGTTGTCACTCCGTTTCAGTTCGATGACGGCGATCATCTGGTCATCGTCCTCAAAGGTGAACGTGGTCGGTGGGTGCTCACCGACGAGGCGCACACGTACATGCACCTCACCTACGATATCGAAGAGAAGGACCTGCACCGCGGAACACGCCAGAAAATCATCTCCAACACCCTGGCCACGTTTGGGATCGAGGACAGGGACGGAGAACTGGTCCTGAAGATGCCGGAGCAAAACTACGGAGATGCGCTTTATTCCTTTGTTCAGGGGCTGCTAAGGATTACCGACGTTTCGTTTCTGTCGAGGGAGCGCGTCCGGTCTACGTTTATGGAGGATTTTCAAACTTTATTAAGTCACGCGACGCCGGAAGAACGCCGAACCTTCGATTGGAGCGACTCGGAGCACGACCCCAGGGGCATGCACGTTGTCGATTGCCGAATCAACGGAATGTCCCGACCGCTATTCGTGCATGCTCTGGCGAGTGACGGCAGAACACGCGATGCCACGATCGCGCTGCTTCAATTCGAGAGATGGAACCTGCGGTTTCGGTCCCTCGCCATCTTCGAAGATCAGGAATCGATCAATCGAAAGGTGCTTGCTCGATTCAGCGACGTTTGCGAGAAGCAGTTTTCCAGCTTGATCGCAAACCGTGAACGGATAGAACATTTCCTTGAGGAAAGCATGTCGCAATGACGCCAGCGCAACATCCCTTCGAACCGACCCTGCATGGCAGCCGTTCCGGGTGATCCCGCAGAAATGCAAACGCCTCGCGGAGGTGGATTTTCCGATTGCTGCGGTCTCGCGGCACGCGGTTCGCGAGAAGTCGATCCGGCACGGGCACCCGTCGACGTTGCACCTGTGGTGGGCGCGGCGGCCGCTCGCTTCGTCGCGCGCGATTCTGTTGGCGCTGCTGTTGCCCGACCCCTGCGATGCCCACTGCCCTGGCGAGTTCAAGCATTCGGCGCGCAAGATACTGCCCACGGTTGGGTGCGGGCGGGGCGAAAGCGATGCGGACATTCGGCGCGGCTTGCTGAAGCTCATCGCCGACTTCGCCAATTGGGACAACAGCAAGAACAAGACCTGGCTGGATGCGGGCCGGGCGCTCGTCAAGGCCGCCCACGATGAAGAACCACCGCTCGTCGTGGATCCGTTCGCGGGCGGCGGTTCGATCCCACTGGAAGCGCTGCGACTCGGGTGCGAGGCATTCGCGAGCGACCTCAACCCGGTGGCCTGCCTGATCCTCAAGGTCATGCTGGAGGACATCCCGCGTCACGGTCCGGAGTACGCCGACCAGTTGCGCGAGGCTGGCGCCGAAATCAAACGGCGGGCCGAGCGGGCGCTGGCGGACCTCTATCCGCCCGACCCCGATGGCGCGACGCCAATCGCCTACCTGTGGGCGCGCACGGTGCGCTGCGAATCGCCCGATTGCGGCGCCGAAATCCCGCTCATGCGGTCGTTTTGGCTATGCAAGAAGGAGAAGCGGAAACGGGCGCTCCGACATTCCGTCGAACGGCCCAAAGGTCTGCCGCCACGGGTGGCGTTCGAGATCTTCGAACCCAAGGCCGATAGTGACGTGCGGGACGGTACCGTGACACGCGCGAAGGCCACCTGCCTATGCTGCGGTGCCGTATTGCCGCCGGATCGCGTGCGGTTGCAACTGGCCGCTGAGCGCGGTGGCGCCGACGTGAAGTTCGACGACGACGGCAACCGCATCGGCGGGGCGCGGATGACGGCGGTGGTCACGCTAAGACCGGACGTTAAGGGTCGCCATTATCGTCTACCGACAGACGCGGACTACGCGGCGGTTCGCGAGGCGCAGGCGCGGGTTGCCGGTATACTGGAAGAATGGGAACGAGGCGGGAAGCAGGGGCTGTGTCCGATTCCGGATGAACCTCTGCCTCCTATCGGTACGCTTGGCTTCCGCGTTCAGCGTTACGGCATGCTTCAGTGGGGCGACCTGTTCACGGCGCGGCAGAGGGTGGCGCTCGTGGCATTCTGTCGCGCCATTGTGGAACAAAGCGACGGTGCCATTGCCACCCTTCTTGGACCTGTAGTAAGCGGCGTAGCAGACAGGAATGCCTCTCTCGCAACGTGGCGGCCACAAGCGGATCAGGAAAAGGTCGAACATGTATTTGCACGCCAAGCTCTACCCGTGTCCTGGGACTTTGGCGAATCAGTTCCTATCTCTCAATCAACAGGAAGCTGGCACGACCGCGTAGCTGCAGTAGCACGGATAGTAGCGGTCGATTCTTTTGGGACAAACAAATCAGAACCAAGCGCGCAGGTCCAGGCAGCCGACGCAGTCGCCCATCCACTTCCTGATTTAACGGGCGGTGTCTGGTTTACCGACCCCCCATATTACGTGCCGTCCCCTACGCCGACCTCTCCGATTTCTTTTTTGTTTGGCTCAAGCGGGCCTTGCCTACCCATGCACTGCTAAGGGATCCCTTTGATGCGGACAACACCCTTTCTCCCAAGGTTCGTGAGGCCGTACAGGACGAAACCAAGCTGGATAACGGTCACCCAAAGGACCGTTCTTGGTTCGAGCGGACGATGGCGCAAGCCTTTACAGAGGGTCGCCGGGTACTTCAAGACGACGGAATTGGCTCGATCGTATTTGCACACAAGACCACGGAAGGCTGGGAGGCGCTTCTCACTGGCATGATCCGTGGCGGCTGGACTATCACCGGCTCTTGGCCAATCGCCACCGAAATGGCCACTCGTCTGCGTGCACGCAATTCGGCCGCGCTCGCCACTAGCGTCCATCTCATCTGCCGTCCGCGTGGTGAGGATGCGTCCATCGGCGAATGGGCCGACGTACTGCGAGAACGGCCCCTGCGCGTCGCCGATTGGATGGAACGCCTGCAGGGCGAAGGTGTCCGCGGGGCTGATCTCGTGTTCGCCTGCATCGGCCCCGCTCTTGAGGTGTTCAGCCGTTATCGTGCGGTCGAAACTGCAGAGGGCCGGGAAGTCGGCCTGCCGGAATACTTAGAGAAGGTCTGGGAAGTTGTGGGCCGGGCAGCGCTCGAACAGGTGCTCGGCACGGCGGAAGCCACCGCGCGAAACGGTCTGGCCGGTGCTCTGGAGGAGGATGCCCGCTTGTCGGCGCTGTTCCTCTGGGCGCTGCAGAGCACCGACGAAACACAAACAGATGGCCGGGCCTACTCCGCGCGGCAGGTTGATACAGGCGGGTTGGCTGTGCGGGACGCCCCTTCCGAACCGGATCGCGACGAAAAACGCGAGGAAGAGGTCGCCAAAGCGACAGCCAAGGGCCTCCGTCTGCCATTCGACGTAGTGCGCCGCTTCTCGCAGCCCATGGGCATCGACCTCGACCGGTGGACCGGTCGGATAATCGCCCAGAAGAAAGGCGTCGTCCGCCTGCTGCCTATCGGGGAACGGGCAAAGACACTGTTCGGTACGGACGGGGCCGGAGGCGCCGCCGATTGGATCGAGAGCGGCGCGAATGCAGACAGCCAGACGACGCTATTTCCAGAACTGGACGCCTTGCCGCAGGCTGGAGCGAGCGGCCGCTCCGCCGGCAATGCTCCCTCTGTCGACACGATCCTGGAAGCGCCGGAAACGACATCGCTCGACCGCGTGCATGCCGCGATGCTGCTGCAGGCGGGCGGCCATGCGAATGCTCTACGAACACTGATTGTTTCGGAGCAGGATCGCGGGCCGGATTTCCTGCGCCTATCGAACGCATTGTCCGCGCTTTATCCACGCGGCAGCCGCGAGAAGCGGCTGCTCGACGCGATGCTCCTCGCCGTGCCAAGGTGAGTGCAATGAAATTGAAGAGGATGGTAGGCCAGTCTTGTCAATCTAGGGCCTGTTAACACTACAGCAACGCGTCGACGATGAGCACGAAGACGACGAAGCCGAGGAATACGACATCGAGTTTCTCGAAGCGCGAGAAGATGCGCCGGAACCCCTTCAGGCGCCGGAACAGCCGCTCGACCTCATTGCGCCGCTTGTACATCTCCCGATCGTACTCCCAAGGGTCGACGCGGTTGCTCTTCGGCGGCACGACCGGCACGAATCCCAGGTCCAGAACCAGTTGGCGGGTGGCGTCGTCCTCATACGCGCGGTCCATCACCAGCGCCGGGCTGTTCGACGGTTTCTCCATGCCTCTCAGCAACTTGCGCCCTTCGGGCGCGTCGTGCGCCTGGCCTGGAGAGAGCGAGAACGCGAGGGCGGTCCGGTCATCCGCGGCAACCATATGAATCTTGGTGGTCCAGCCCCCACGGGACTTGCCGATGGATTGGGGGCCGTTTTTTTTTCCGCCCCCGTGCCGTCCGGATGCACCTTGACGCTGGTGCTGTCCAGCCCCGCCGCCTCCACCTTGACGCGCACGAGCCGCTCCCGTTGCAGGTGCTCGAACACGCGGTCCAGAACGCCGTTCTTCGACCAGCGGTTCATCCGCGTGTAGACGGTGTGCCAATTGCCGAACCTTTCGGGCAGCCCGCGCCACTTGCAGCCGTGCTCGGCCACGTACAGGATCGCGTTGAGCACCTGGATGTTCGGCAGGCTCACGTTTCCGCGCTGCACCGGCAGCAGCGGCCCGATCCGTTCGAATTGGGCTTCGGTGAGTTCCATATCCCTGATTTTCCTCCGGTTTCCGCGTCCTGGACAACGCGACGAAGGATACCACGTTTTTGCCTGCTAGTGTTAACACGCCCTAATGTGTTCAGCATGCCGGTCGGTATCATCCCGCGGAATCACCAAAAAGAAACGAATCAAAGGAGAATGGAACCATGACCCAGGAAACCGAGCTGCTTGAGCGCATTCCCGTTCGAGCCGCCTCGTGAAATTTCTGGCGAGTAGCATCCAGCAAGGCCATGACTAGGGATCCTTGGTACAAGGTCGCCACACTCCGGCGGGAAGTGCGGGAGGGACGCTCCTTTAGTCCTGACGAATTCGCGATCGCGCTGGAGCAGGTGGTCGCCGGCACGGCGCCCGCAGACTATCGCGACCCGGCGCAGTTCTTTTCGCGCACCTGCTTCACTCGCGCTTTGATCGACCATGCCGGCATGGTTCTTCGGCGCCTTGCAGGCGAGACGCAGCGCTCGGCCCCGGTGCTCACGCTCGTCACGCAGTTCGGCGGGGGCAAGACCCACACTCTGACGGCGCTCTACCACCTTGCCAACGCTGGTGATCGGTCCGCGAGCCTCCCGGGCGTGTCCGACCTGCTGGCCTCAGCCGGCGTTTCCAATCCGCCGAGTGCCCGTGTCGGCGTGTTCGTGGGCAATGCATGGGATCCTTCCGCAGGTCGCGAGACGCCGTGGATCGATCTTGCGCGCCAGCTTGCGGGCGATCAGGGCGTGGCCGCCCTTGGCACGGCGGCAATGACCACGCCGCCCGGGACCGAGGCAATCGCGAAGGTGTTTGCCGCAGCTAATGCCCCCGTGCTGCTGTTGTTCGACGAGGTTCTGAATTTCGTCAACCGGCACCGGGACAGGGCCGATGGGTTCCATGCCTTCATTCAGAATCTGACGGTGGCCGTGACTGGCGCAGCCGGCGCAGCCGCCGTCATCAGCCTGCCGCGCAGTCAGGTGGAAATGACCGACTGGGACCGCCAATGGCAGGACCGGATCACCAAGGTCGTGCGCCGTGTGGCCCGAGACCTGATAGCCAATGACGAAGCCGAGATCGGCGATGTCGTCCGGCGCCGCCTTTTCGAGGACCTGGGCAGCAAACGCATCCGCAAGCGGATCTCGAAGATGTACGCCGACTGGTGCTTCGAACGCACCGCCCGTCTTCCCTCCGAATGGATGGCCGTGGACAGCGCGACGACGGAAGCCAAGGCGCGCGAGTACCTGCGAAGCCGCTTCGAAGCGTGCTATCCGTTCCATCCTTCGACGCTTTCGGTGTTTCGACGCAAATGGAGCGCTCTCGCTCAGTTCCAGCAAACCCGCGGCACACTCGCGATGCTTGCGCAGTGGGTCTCGTGGGCAGCACGCCTGCACTTCCAGCAGGCTCGCACGGAGCCGTTGATCACGCTCGGTTCCGCGCCGCTGCATGTACCCGAGTTTCGCGCCGTGGTGCTTGGGCAATTGGGGGAGCAACGGCTGGATGTGGCGATAGCCGCGGACATCGCAAGCGACACCGCGCATGCGCGGGCGCTGGACGCCGACACCAGGGGACCGTTACGCGATATTCATCGCCGGGTTGGCTCGGCTATCCTGTTCGAATCCTCCGGCGGTCAGGTGGAAAAGGTCGCTCATTTGCCCGAGTTGCGTTTCGCGCTCGGCGAGCCCGATGTCGAAACAACGACAGTCGACAATGCCGCTTCCGCGCTGGAAGCATCGGGTTTCTTCATCCGCAAGATCGGTACCGACGGCTTCCGCATCCACCATCATGCTACGTTGAAGAAGGTGGTCAGCGATCGCCGCGCGGCGCTCGACGAAGAAACGGAGATTCGTCCGGCGATCCGCAAGTTGGTGGAAGAAGAATTCGCACGCGGCGGCAATCTGCCGCTGATCCCTTTCCCGGAAGACGGTTCGTCCGTTCAGGACACGCCGCGTTTGATGTTGGTACTCCTCGATCCGGAAGCGGAATGGAAGCCCGATGGGGAGATTGCCCGGCAGATTGCGAAATGGACCCGGGAGCGAGGCGCTTCCCCGAGGCTGTATCCGGCATCTCTGGTCTGGTGTATCAGAAAGCCAGGGCGCGAACTCAAGGATCGCGTGGAGTTGTGGCTGGCGTGGCAACAGGTTGCCAGGGAGGTGAACCAAGGTGTGCTCGGCACGGACTTCGACAAGGCTGATCGGAGCGAGTTGCGGGCCAAGGTCAAGGACGCGGAAAACGGGGCGAGAGATGAAGTATGGGCCGGCTACCGCTTCGTCGCGCTCGCCGATGGAAAGGTGGAATCAGGGCTCACGACCATCGATCTCGGCGCTGGACACAGCAGCGCAAACGAGACGCTTACCGGGCGGGTCGTCACCGCGCTCAAGTCGAAAGCCCTCTTGAGCGACACCGTCGGTTCCGGCTACATTGATCGGCACTGGCCACCAGCTTTCAAGGAGGCTGGCGCCTGGCCGTTGACCAGTCTGCGCCAGAGTTTTCTCAACGGGTCGCTGACCCGGCTCGTCGATCCCGACGCCGTTCTGCGCCGCAAGATCGTCGAGTTCGTGGAGAGCGGTTCCTTTGGTCTGGCTTCCGGCGCCAAATCGGACGACGGTTACGAGCGCATTTGGCACGCGGAGCCGGTCGGCATTGAGGAAGTGGCATTCGAGTCCGACGTGTTCCTGCTTACCCGTGCGCGGAGCGAGAAGCTTCGATCACTTGGTGTGCGCGAACCTGCAATACCATCCGTTGATATTGATCGGAAGGATCCGCAGAACGATACCGATACTAAAGAGGAGCAGGAACCGACGCCGGTTTCGGATACGGCGTCGGTTTCGCTGCGAATATCGGGGACCATCCCGCCTGAATTGTGGAATCGCCTAGGAACAAAGCTCATTCCAAAGCTGCGGTCCGGCGATAGGCTGACCGTAGGCGTGGACCTGACCGTCGAGGTTGCACAGCCCGCTGCCGAATCGCTGCAGGCGGATGTCCAGCAAATTCTGAGTGACCTTAACCTTGCCGGTCAGGTGACCATCCAGCGCGATCAATCCAAGTAGCGGGACTGGGCGCGCCAAGGGAGGATGTCCGAACCCTTGAAACAGGTAGTATCCATCGCCGCATAGTGGACGATACGCAACCGGCACATTCTTCGTCTCTCTTCACTGCCGTTTTCCGTCGGACCGCCCCGGACGCGCCGCCCACAGCCAAGTCGCGGTTGATGGTTTATTATCGCCGCATGCGCGTCTTGCGGAATGTCAGGCCCACCCCCGAGCAACTCGTCATTCTTCGGGATACAGCGCCGGGCTATCGGCTGATTCGGGGAGCAGCGGGCAGCGGCAAGACCACGGCGGCGCTCATGCGGCTGCGCCAGCTTTCCGCCGCCCGCGCGGCGCGCAATGCGCGCATGGGGTTGGCTGGCCCGGTTCGCGTATTGGTGTTGACATTCAATCAAACACTCAGAGGCTATGTTCACCACTTGGCAACCGAGCAGAGCGCGGGAGGGGAAAATGTCCAATTGACGGTGGAGACATTTTCGCGTTGGGCGAAGGGTCTATGCGCCGGGCCAAGAATTATCGTCGACCAGCAACAATTGATGCGCCAGTTTCTACAAGCTGCGGGCATCAGCGATAACATCGAGTACTTCGTCGGCGAAGCCGAATACATCCTCGGAAGATTTCCACGGGACCAACGGGAAGCATACCTCCAAGCGGAAAGATCAGGGCGCGGTCGAGCACCCGCGGTTACCCGGCGAACGCGAGCCAGGCTACTTGCCGACGTCATCGAGCCATACGAGAAGGAGAAGGCGCGCCGAGGAGAAGTCGATTGGAATGACGTTGCGCTGGAAGCCTCCGCTGCGACCTGCCAAGGGTACGATGTCGTTGTGGTGGACGAGGCCCAGGATCTGTCCGCAAACCAGATTCGCGCCGTGCGCGCGCATCTGACTGAGGATCATACAACCACATTCATAATCGATGCCGTGCAGAGAATTTACCCGCAATCTTTCCAATGGCGCGAGGTCGGGATCACGATTCGCCCGAATATGGTATACAGGCTCACGCGCAACCACCGCAACACGGCGGCAATCGCGAGATTCGCCGCTTCCATCGTGCGAGACCTGCCAGCGGAAGAAGACGGCGTCGTGCCCGATCCGAGCGAAAGTCCCACCGAGGGACAACTCCCCGAGATATTGGCGGGACCGTACAGCGCGCAGATCGAACATATGCTTAACCGCGTTCAGCCGTACCTTTCCGCTGGCGAGACGGTCGGCATTCTGCAACCGCGAGGCGGCGGCTGGTTCGACTACGTTAGGGGCGCACTGAGTGAACGCAACTTGGCATTCTGCGAACTGACGCGAAGCCGCGATTGGCCCACTGGGCCGGAGCAAGTCGCCCTGTCAACAATTCACTCGGCGAAGGGTCTGGAATTCGATCATGTCCTTCTGCCCGGCTTGAACCAAGAAGTCACGCCGCACGGCACCGAGGAGGGCGACGGCACGCTCGATTCGCTGCGTCGGCTCGTGGCAATGGGTATCGGGCGCGCTCGAAAGACCGTGATGGTAGGGTACAAGCCGGAGGACAAGTCCACATTGATCGACCTGATCGATCCGGCGACCTACAGATTGTTGGAGGTCGGTTGATGCCGGATACATTCTCGGTCGCTGCTCGGCCCCGTACACCGGAGGAGTTGGCGAATATGTCAGCCTGCCCGGAGATTGTATCCGCCGCCAGGCAGCGGGGAATACAGGACGTAGTCCACTTCACCACGGTGCGAGGCGCGATTGGCGTGTTGGCGTCGCGTTCCGTGAAGAGCCGCCATCGACTGCCACGGGATGCTTATTTGGAGTTCGTTTATCGCCCAAATGCGGAGTTTCGCAAGGACCAAGCATGGCTGGATTACGTTAACCTGTCTGTCACACGCATCAACGACTGGATGTTCGAGAGTTCCGTGCGATGGCACATTAGATCCGACAATCCTTGGGTGGTGCTTGCCTTCGACCCAGAGCTACTCGGTGACCCCGGGGTTGTTTTCGCGACAACGAACAACATCTATCCGGCTTGTCGGCGAGCCGAGGGGCTTGACGGGTTCAACAGCTTGTTTGCGGAATCTGTGATCGGGCGATACGGCGCTGAGCATGATCGGGACGGAAAACAAACGTCTTGGCCCACTGATCGTCAAGCGGAGGTGCTATATCCTGGCGAGTTGTCCTGCGACCATTTGCGGCGAATAGACGTTCAATTGGAAGATACCATGGATACGATTCAAGGTGCGCTGGCCAGCCTCCACGCAACTATACCGGTTCGTCATGCCCCGGAGGTGTTCAGATGAACGAAGTACCGGACCTTTTTTCGGAAAGCGCGAAGCCAGCGCCGGAAAACGTGGTAAGCGACGATACCGGCCCTGTGTATCTGGGGGAGCGAGTTGCTCGCATCGAGCGGTCGGCGCTTTGGGCGGCATACGGGGATGCCTTGGGGTGGATTAGCGAATTGACGGACGCGGCGGGGCTCATGAGAAGAACCGGGGGAGATCCGCTGAAAGAACCAATGGCGTGGGAGCGCCGCATCGGCGGACGATGGGGTGTTATGGCCTCGCTCCCTCGAGGGTGCTACTCGGATGACTCGCAACTACGCCTCGCCACCAGCCGCGCCATCCGTTCCGATGGCTTCGATGTGGAGGCATTCGCCAAGGTGGAACTCCCGGTTTGGCTAAGCTACGGGCTTGGCGGCGGAAGGTCCACAAGTGCCGCCGCAGTGCATCTAAGTAAGCGGAACTCGGCTTGGTGGAGCAATAAGTTCAAGGGTTGGTCGGTCTCCGGTGGGAACGGGGCGGCGATGCGCGTCCAGCCGCATGTGTGGGCGGCTCGATCCCCTCAAGATCCAGATAGCTACCTACCCGATGTCGTGCGTAACGCAGTCTGCACTCACTCGCACCCTACAGGATTGATGGGGGCAGTTCTACACGCGCTTTGCGTTGCTCATGCGATGAATACCGGTCGTTTGCCTATGTCCGATGATCTCCTGAAGGCCATCCGAGTCGCGGAACGCCTGCCAGGAATGATCGAAGACGGTAAAGAGTTGGGATATTGGCGCACCGCGTTCGACCAGGAGGTGGGCAACTTCGATAGAGCCTGGGCGGACGCAATCGACGAGGTCCGGGATGCCGTCAGTCTCATGAGCTTTTGGAAGTCCGGCGCATCTGGAGGGAAGCGTTATCGATCCATGATAGACGTACTGAAACTCCGCGACCCCTCAAGACGGGGCAGCGGGATATTGACCGCCCTGGCGGCTGCAGGACTGACTTGGTGCGAAGCGCGGCCAGCGAATGCAATGCGTATCGCCGCGAACGCGATCGGCACCGATACCGACACGATCGCGACGATGGCGGGCGCGATTTTGGGCGCGACCGCCGATGTTGATCCACCGACCGAAGTGCTAGACATCAGCGTGTTTCGAGCCGAAGCCCATCGGTTGGCCAAGATCGCCGATGGCGGCGCCCCGCCCAACCATGTTTATCCCGACCTCTTGCATTGGTCGGCACCAAAGACCCGTGCCGACGCTTTGCTACGTACGAAGGACGGTGAGTTGGCCGTAAGTGGCCTGGGCCGCGTCGCCAAGACACTTGACAAGCCTGTCCTGCGGCGCGGCAGCAACTTCAACTGGCAGTGGGTCGAACTCGACTTCGGTCAAACGCTCTTCATCAAAGGCCGCAACGAGGTGCCTGACGCGGCGCACGAGCAGACGCCAGTTTCAATGTCTGCCGTGGGCGAAGGGAATGGATCGGCGGTGCCCCAACTGTCGTCAAGGCAGGTTCAGTCAAGGAACGCCGACCATCGCGACAAGGCGCGCACAATGACGCCACGTGACCAGGATGGAGCGAGGCGCAGATCAGGCGTGGACAGTGTCCAAAAAGTTGTCTCATTTGCGGAGCAACACATCCACGACGATGCGACCATAGGCCGCACGCTGAGACGGGTGGCAAGCAAGGGCACAACAGGAGAAATTGCAGCGTTCACTGCCGCGCTGATAGACCTCCTGCGTTCTCATCCTAAGCCGAACAACCGGAGATAGCCCTTCGCGGAGCGAATGGTCCTGTCGGCGAGCCGATCAGGCGATCGCGACAACGCTGGAAAAAGCAAAAGGCCCCATCAAAGGGGCCTTTTTCTCTCGAGTCCTCTTCAATATTCCAGCGCAGCCAGAACCGGTTTCCCGGCGGGGGATAAACACCGCTCACGCAGCCTCGTATACATCCATCTGCCGCAATTGTCTGTCATCGCGTCCGTCAAGTCACGTGATTCGTCCGAGCCGGCCGCAGATTGCGACATGTTCGGTTACCCGATCACACAAGCTCTTCCCATGCGAGCGAAAATGATTTTATCTGTCGGTCCATGGCGGCGCCTGACGAGCCGCGCGCGCGGGAGGCATGCCGGGAGAGAGACTTGAACTCTCACTCTGTTGCCAGAACCGGATTTTGAATCCGGCGCGTCTACCAATTCCGCCATCCCGGCCCGGAGCGACTGCGTAGCTTACCACTACTTCGCAACAGGCAAACGCTGCCCGCATGGACACGGCGGGCGCGATTGTTGCAACCTTTTGCCGGGTACCCGCATCTAACGCTTGAAGGTCATGGGATCTCGAATGCCACAGGTAGAACCGGCGGTCGTCGCCGATGCCCGGAGGGGTGAGTCGTCAGCCCAGGCGCGCCTGTACGAGGCATTTTCGCCCATGGTCTATACGCTGGCGCGGCGGATGCTGGTGTCGCCGGCGCTGGCTGAGGACGTGCTTCAGGATACGTTCGTGGAGGTGCTGCGGAAGTTGCATACCTATCGCGGCGAAGCCGAGGTGGGGTTCTGGGTGCGGCGCATCGCGGTCAACAAGTGCTTGATTTACCTGCGCTCGGCGTGGCATTCGCGCCGCGTGGACACCGAGGCGATCGAATCCCTGTGCCCGCCGGCGCAGGCGCCCCGGGCGGAACACCAGATCGCCCTGGAGCGCGCATTGGGACATCTCACCGATACCGCGCGCGTCGTGGTCTGGCTGCACGATGTGGAGGGCTACACCCACAAGGAGATCGGCGCGATGATGGGCCGAACCACCAGTTTTTCCAAGTCGCAACTGGCACGCGCACACAAGCGGTTGCGCACCCTGCTCGAAGGGGAGAGCGCCGAAGATGGAGGAGAGTCATGCACCCCGGCACTGAAGACTTGCTGAGCATTCGCGACGGCGAACCCGTGGACGCGGAAGCGCGTGCCGCGGTGGATGCCGATCCGGCGTTGCAGGCTGAAGTCGCACGCCTGCAGGCGACCCGGGAGGAATTGCGGGAACTGCCGGAAATCGAGCCCCCGCCCGGCGTCCTGGAAAAGGTCCTTGCCGAACTGGAAACGGGTCCGGGAATGCTGCGCGAGCCACCGCCCGAGCCCCAGCAATCGCCTGAGGCAGGATCAGGCCAAACCTCGACAGCCAAAGCGGCTTCTGCCGACACGGTCGGCAACAGCCCCCGGAATCGCCTCTGGCAGCATGCACAGTGGCCGCTGCGGGGCGCCATCGCCGCAGCGGTTGCAGTCGTTGCCGTGCTGGGCGTGCGCTCGCTCGACGAGCCGGGGGGACCCGCTCCGGGCGCGATCGTGGCCGAGAACTCCGTGTCCGCCGTCGACAGCCTCGCTTTCGGCGGAGCCGCCGCCACCTATACCTCGCTCACCAGCGAATCGGCGCGTCTCGAGCGGCTCCTGAACGACATCCCGTACCGCCCGCGGATGGTGAACGCCGGCACGGCCACGACGATTTCGGGACTGGAAGACCGCATCGGCCAGGTGGACGAGGTCCTCATGTACGGGAGCGTGTACGGGCTGCAGCCGGAGCAGACGGTGGCGCTTTGGCAGGAACGGGTGGACCTGATGAACGCGCTTGTGGAGGTTCGATACGCCCAGGCGCAACGTTTCGGCTTCTAGCTGCATCTGTTAGGCAGGACACTGAATTGAAGGAATCGAAATCATGACCAGAACATCAATCTTGACCGTGATCGCCGCGATGGGATTGGCCGCAGCCTCGGCGCCCCTCGGTGCGCAAACATCTCAGGAGCGGGAAGAACTACAGGATGCACGCTCGGAGCTTCAGGAAGCCCGCGAGGCGCTGGAGGAGGCCGCGCGCGAAGTCGCCCGCCTGTCCGCTCAGGCTGCCGGCCCGGTTGTCAGGAGCTTTACCCTGATTTCGAGGCCTGCGGTGCTCGGAATCAACATCAGCGACGACGAGGAGGGCGTCCAGGTGGACGGCGTGACTCCCGGCGGACCTGCCGATGATAGCGGCGTCGAGACCGGTGACATCATTATCGCGATGGACGGCGCCGAACTCGGCGGCGACTCGCCGGCCGAACTGCTCATCGCCCAGATGGAGAATGTCTCGCCCGGCGACACCGTCGTGCTCACGATCGTGCGTGACGGCGACGAAGAGGAGATCGAAATCGAGGCCGGATCGTCCAGCGCTTTCTTCGGCCGTGACGATGATGGCGAATCCGTTGCCCGGCGCTTCGGCGACTGGTTCCAGGACAGGGGCGATATCCGCGACCGGCTGGTGTCTTTCGGGCGCCGCTGGGGTGATATGGAACTGGTGGAACTGACGCCCGAACTCGGCGCCTATTTCGGCACCGAAACGGGCATCCTGGTGGTCCGCGCGCCCGCCGACAGGGCGCTGGAGGCGCTGACGGACGGCGACGTGATCCTGGAAATCGGCGGCCGAACGCCGAACGATGCCGAACACGCGCTGCGCATTCTGGCCAGCTTCGAGAGCGGAGAGACCCTGGAGCTCGAAATCATGCGGAACCAGAGCCGCCAGACTCTGGAGGTCGAGTTTCCGTAGCAGTTTTCGCCCCGGCGAGCGGAGCGCTGACGCACAGGGAAAAGGGTATTTCCAAACAAGCCCACGGTGGGAGCCCCGCTGCCTTCGACAGCAACGGGGCTCCACCACGGCCGACCCTAACCAGGTGTTAGTAGCAAATGGTCTGTCCGGTTTTGTAGCACGTGATTTGTCCGGTTTGATGGGACACCGAGAGGAGGTGTCCCATGAACCAAACGAAGTTGCTGCAGGAGATTCGGCGGATGCGATTTGTAGAGGCGTATGTGGGTTGGCAGGCGCGGCGATTGACGCAGGGCGAGGCGGCGCGGTTGCTGGGGGTGTGCGATCGGACGTTTCGCCGTTACGTGGACCGTTACGAGGAGGAGGGGCTGGACGGTCTGGTGGACAAGCGGCTCGGCGAAGTCTCGGCGCGGAGGGCGCCGGTGGACGAGGTGGTGCGCACCGAGACGCTGTACCGGGAGCGTTACGACGGTTGGAGCGTGAAGCATTTTTACAGCTTCTACCGTCGCGAGCACGGCGGCGGGCGCAGCTACACGTGGGTGAAGAACACGTTGCAGCGGGCCGGTCTGGTGGCCAAGGCGCCGGGTCGGGGCAAGCACCGCAAGCGTCGCGCACGCGCCCCCCTGGTGGGCATGATGCTGCACCAGGACGGTTCCACCCACGAGTGGGCGCCCGATCGGCAATGGGACCTGATCGTGACGCTGGACGACGCGACCTCGGAGCATTATTCGATGTTTTTCGTCGAGCAGGAAGGCACCGCGTCGAGCTTTCGGGGCCTGGCCGAGGTCATCCGGGGGTGGGGGCTGCCGTCGAGCCTGTACACCGACCGCGGTTCGCACTACTGGAGCACGCCGGAGGCCGGCGGCAAGGTGGACCGGGAGCGTCCGACGCAGTTCGGGCGCGCGATGCGCCGGCTCGGCGTGCAGATGATTCCGGCCTATTCCCCGGAAGCGCGGGGGCGCTGCGAGCGCATGTTCGGCACTCACCAGGGGAGGTTGCCCAAGGAGCTGGCCGCCCGCGGCATCGACACGATGCACGGCGCGAACCGGTACCTGGCCGAGCATTACCGGGCGGCGTTCAACGCGGAGTTCGCCGTGACGGCGGCCGAGCAAGGCAGCGCGTTCGTGCCCTTCATCGGCCCCGGGCTCGCCGACATCCTGTGCGAGCACCACGGGCGCACGGTCAATCGGGACCACTGCGTGAGTTTCCAGAGTCGGCGGCTGCAGATCCCCGCCCAGCCGCATCGGCGCCATTTCATCAAGGCACGGGTGCGGGTGCACCGTTACCCCGACGGACGCCTGGCGGTGTTTCACGGCCCGCGCAAGCTGGCCGATTACACGCCCGACGGCGCCTTGGCCACCGAGACGATCGACGCGGATCCCGGCAGGCGCACCGCGGAGGCCGTCTGAGTGGCGGCCCAGCGGATCGGCACGCGCAAGGGGGACCGGATGAATGAACGGTCACAGACCTCCGGACCGCGCGGGCGCACGATGAACCGGGCCGTCCTGTGCAGTTGTGGACGAGTCCTTCGGACCGGCGCGCGCCCTGCGGGCCGTGGGGACAGCCCGTGGACAACACCAAAGTGTTGCCCACCGCCTGCCCCCACTCGCGCGCCTCTCGCCCACGAACCCCACAGGACCCACAATAAATTATTGATGATGATGATGAAGAGGAAGACCGGACAACCCTTGTGCTATAAAACCGGACAGTTCTATTTGCTCCTAACAGGCCGACCCTAACCAGGTTGCAGCATGCCGGGGCGAGGTGTACGTTGAGCCGGTGACCTTCCGGACCGCGACGAGGCTACACCGATGAAGCTCCTGACCCTTCGCTGGCTACGCTGGACACTCCTTGCTGCGACGGTTGTCGGCTTCCCACTGACAGCGGGAGCGCAGCAGACACCGATCTTCAATACCGTCAAACAGAAGCTTGCCGAAGGCAGCCAGGTGGTTGGCGCGACCGTGGCGACGGCCGATGTCGACATCTATTGCGCGGTGGCCAATTCCGGCTTCGACTTCATCTGGATCGAGATGCAGCACAGCCCGCTGACGTACGCGGACGCGGCGCGGATGATCTGGGCATGCCGGGACGCGCCCGCCATTTTATTCATCCGTATTCCGGCGGCAACCGAGGGAGACATCCAGAAGGCAACGGACATCGGAGCGCTGGGCATCATCGTTCCGATGGTGGACAGCATGGAGGAGATCCAGACCGCCGTGACCTACGCGCACTTTCCGCCCTTCGGAAAACGCAGCCAGGGCGGCGGACAGTACGGCGCGCTCTGGGGAAGCGAATACCGGGCCGCAGCCAACGAGAACATCATGGTGGTCGCTATGATCGAGCAGCCGGCCGGAGTCGCCATCGTGGAGGAAGTGGCGAACCTCGAGGGCGTCGACGTGGTATTCGTTGCCAGCTCCGACCTCGGCAGCTTCACCGGGCTGCCCCAGGGCCACGCCGACTACGAAGCCCTGGTGACGACGGTGAAGGACACCACGCTGCGGGCAGGCCGCACCCTCGGCGGGCCCCTGGCCTGGAAGTCGACGCGCGAAGGCTACGCATTCTTCCAGGCACCGACCACGACCAGCCTCGTCCGCACCGGCGCACGCGCCGTGCTGGAAGCGGCGGACCCCTGTTACGGCATTCCCTCGGGACAGGCTCCGGTGGAGGGCGAGGACCCGTGTCCGTGACGTGAACCGGGAAACGGGCGTACCGGTCCTGAATTAGCTCGCCCGGCTCCCCGCACAGCACTTGCATCGCCCGCGCAGGTGCGTGGGGATCGACCATACGAGCATCGGGCCGTCGATCACGGCTCACGCACCTGCGTGCGGGCCAACCGCCTATCCTTTTCCCAGCGCGAGCTCCAACACGCGGGCGACGTGCATGGCATCACGCCCGGTACCGTGATTGATCTGGGTACGGCAACTGGTGCCGTCGGCGACAATGAGGGTATTGCCGTCCGCCTTGCGGACCCGTGGCAACAGGTCCAGTTCCGCCATTTTCATGGAAATTTCATAGTGTTCGGCTTCGTACCCGAATGAGCCGGCCATGCCGCAACATCCCGATTCGATCAGCTCCACCTCCGCGCCGGGAATCAGGCGCAATACGTTCTCCACGCTCGACACTTGGTCAAAGGCCTTCTGATGACAGTGCCCGTGTAGCAGCAATCCTTTCTGCGCCAGCGCCTTCAGGGGCAGGTTCAGCCGACCGACATCGCTCTCCGCCGCCAGAAACTCCTCGAAGAGCATCGCCCGTTCTGCCAGTTCCGCGGTCTCCCCGCCCGGCAGCATCGCCGCAAATTCGTCGCGCAACGACAGCAGGCATGACGGTTCGAGGCCCACAATGGGCACACCCCGCTCCACGTAGGGCCGGAGAGTTTCGATCACCCGCCTTGCTTCCGTGCGCGCTTCCTCCACCAACCCGGCGTTCAGAAACGTCCGACCGCAGCACAGGGGTCTGCCACCGTCGGCGGGCAGCGGCGTGGCGACCCGGTAACCGGCGGCGGTGAGCACATTCACTGCGGCGACGGCCGTCTCGCGTTCGAAGTACGTGGTGAAGGTGTCCGCCAACAGGACCACCTCCGCGTCTACCGCAGCACCGTCGCCCGTGACGCCATTGGCCGCTGTGTCCGCAACCGAACCGCGTTTAGCCGCAGCACCCTCGACCGTAGCGCCGCCTGCTGCGGAGCCATCATCCACTCGGCTGCCAGGCGCGATGCCCTCACCTGAGGCTCCTTCAGCCGCAGGCCCATATTTTGCGGAGTTGCCCGCCACGCCGCAAAAAGTATCCTGCCGCCACGCGGGCAACGGGCGCCGAGCGGTAAGGCCAACCGCGGACTCGCGCAGGCGGGACAGTAACGGGCTCCCCGTCGCGGCATTGGCGAGCGGCGCGAAGCGGGCCACCCACGGCGCGTACCGCGGCAGATAGGCGATGATCCGGTCCCGCCATGTGAGCCCCCGGCGCTCCCGGTACGCGCTGAGAAACTCGAGCTTCATGCGGTACACGTCCACGCCCGCGGGACACTCGCGCTTGCACGCCTTGCAGCCGACGCACAGATCCATGGTCTCGTAGAGTTCCCTGGACGTCAGCGCGTCGGCGGGCAACTGCCCCGTGAGCGCCAGCCGCAGACTGTTCGCGCGCCCGCGGGTGACGTGTTTCTCGTTCTGCGTCACACGAAATGAAGGACACATCACGCCGCCCTTTGCCTTGCGGCAGGCGCCGTTGTTGTTGCACATCTCGGTGGCACGGTAGAAGCCGCCCCAGGCCGACCAGTCCAGCGCTTCCTTGTGCATGAGCGGCTGGTACCGGTCCGAGAACCTCAGCAGGCTGCGATCATCCATGAGCGGCGGATCGATGATCTTGCCCGGATTGAAGCGCCCGTCCGGGTCGAAACTGTCCTTGACCTCGCGGAACGCAGACACGATCTGCGTACCCAGTATCGGCTCCAGGAACTCGGACCGGACCAGCCCGTCGCCGTGCTCGCCCGAGTGAGTGCCCTTGTATTCCCGAACCAGTTCGTGCGCCGCCGATGCGATGGAACGCCAGTTCGCCACATCGCTGTCCGCCTTCAGGTTCAGGATCGGCCGCACGTGCAGGCAGCCTGCGCCGGCATGCGCGTACCAGGTCCCGGTGGTGCCGCGCCGGGAGAACACGTCCGTGAGACGCCGCGTGTAATCCGCGAGGTTCTCCAGCGGGACGGCGCAGTCCTCGACGAAGGAAATGGGCTTGCCGTCGCCCTTCATCGACATGACGATGTTCAGCGCCGCCTTGCGCAGCGACCAGACCCTGGCCTGCAGTGCCGCAGATTCGGCGCGCAGCACGCCGCCGGGCAATCCCAGATCGCCCATGAGCTCCTCGAGCCGATTCAGGTTTCGAAGCTGCTCCTCAAGATCGTCGCCGGCGAATTCCACCAGCAGCACGGCCACGGGCGAGCCGCGAATAAACGTACGCAGGGTCGAACTGAACGCTGGAATATCCGCAGCCAGATCGAGTACGGTCCGGTCGATCAACTCGGTGGCGGCGGGGTCGAGCCGGATGATGTGCTTCACCGACTCCATCGCCGCGCGGAACGTGGGAAAGTGGCAGATTCCAAGGACCTTGTGCTCCGGGATGGGCTGCAGTGCCAGCTCCAGTTCCTGGAACCAGGCGAGCGTGCCTTCGGATCCCACCAGCAGCTCCGCCAGGTTCAGATTTGCGCCGCCCAGCCGATCAATGTTGTAGCCCGCCACGTTCCGCGCGACCTTCGGAAATCGCCGGTCAATTTCATCGGCGTTACGCTCGTAGAGCTGACGCATCCGGTCTGTAAGAAGGCCGAGCCGACCGTTGCCGGAGCCATTGCCGTTGCGTCGATCAAGCTTTACGGCGCCATTGCCGCTGTGGCGGCCCGGTCGCGCGAAGCCGTTGCCGTTGCTGCGGTCCAGCCGCACGGTCCCCTGCGGACGGCAGTCCAGCAATTCCCCATCGGCCAGCACGGCCTGTATTCCGATGACATTGTCCACCATGTGACCGTAATGCAGGGAGCGCGCGCCGACGCTGTTGTTGCCGGCCATGCCGCCGATGGTGGCGCGGCTGGAAGTGGAAACGTCGATCGGGAAAAACAGCCCATGAGGCTTCAGGAACCGGTTCAGCTCATCGAGGACAATGCCCGGATCGACTGAAATGGTTCGATCCGTCGGCCTGAACGTCCGGACCTCGCGCAGGAACTTGCTCGCATCGACGACCAGCGCTTCGCCCACGGTCTGACCGCACTGGGAAGTCCCGGCGCCGCGGGGCAGCAGCGGCACGCCGTGCTCGGCGGCGATCTGGATGGTCGCGAGCACATCCTGACGGCTGCGCGGCACGACCACGCCGATGGGCTGGATCTGGTACACCGATGCATCCGTGCTGTAGCGGCCGCGGCTGAACGCGTCGAAGAGGACGTCGCCCTCGAGTTCGCGGCTTAACTGTGCCGCCAGAGGCATGCTGTCTGCTTTGGCGGTTATCACTGGCATCGGCTATCCCTTCGGACCGGTGGCATCGGCTGACTGTTTGAATTGAGGCGTATCGCCAGCGTTGGCGGACTTCAGTGGCATAGGCTTTCCGCTTGGTCTGGTGGCATCGGCTGACAAGTTCGATTCATGAGCCCTTTAACGCTCCCGGAGGCAACGCTGCCAGGTCCATCTCTTCGGGTGGCCGATCGTCGTGGATCACACGAACACCCGCAGGGTACACGAACAACCGCCAGTCAACCGAGCGCCGCACAGGCCCGCCGGATCCGAATGCACGCTTCGGTCAGCGCCTCGGTCGAGGCGGCGTAGGAAATCCTGAAATAGGGCGACATCCCGAACGCCGCGCCCGGGACCACAGCGACACCCTCGCTCTCCAGCAGCCAGGTACAGAATTCGGAGTCGTCCGCAATTGCCGTGCCCTCAGGTGTCGTCCTGCCAATCAACTCCCCGCAGGAAGGATAAACGTAGAACGCACCCTCAGGCGTCCGGCAGGTAACGCCCTCCATTTCGTTGAGCATGGAAACCACCAGATCTCTTCGCTCCCTGAACGCCTCGTTGCGCGGTTCAAGAAAATCCTGCCTGCCGTTCAGCGCCTCCACGGCCGCCGCCTGGCTGACCGACGACGTATGCGTCGAGGATTGCGACTGCACCACCGACATCGCCCGGATGAGTTCAACCGGGCCGGCGCCGTAGCCCAGTCGCCAGCCGGTCATCGCATACGCCTTGGAGACACCGTTGATGGTCAGCGTGCGATCCATGAGCCCGGGCTCGACCTGGACCACTGTTGTGAACTCGAACCCGTCATAAACGATGTGCTCGTAGATGTCATCGGTCATGAGCCAGACATGTTCATGCCGCAAAATGACCTCGGTCAGCGCCTTGAGTTCGTCCCGAGTGTAGGCGGCGCCCGTCGGGTTGCTGGGCGAGTTGAGCATCACCCACTTGGTCCGCGGGGTGATCGCCGCTTCCAGGTCCCCGGCCGTCAGCTTGAATCCATGCGCCTCCCGGCCTTCCACGATCACCGGCGTTCCTTCGGCAAGCAGGACCATGTCGGGATAGGAAACCCAGTACGGCGCCGGGACGATGACCTCGTCCCCCGGGTTCAGCGTCGCCATGAGCGCGTTGTAAAGCACCTGCTTGCCGCCGCAACTGACGATGATCTGGCTGGGCGCGTAGTCGAGACCGTTTTCGCGCGCGAGCTTGCCGCAGATGGCCTGGCGCAGTTCCATAGTGCCCGTCACGGGCGTATACCGGGTCTGACCTTCATCGATGGCCTGCTTGCCCGCCAGGCCGATGTTTTCGGGCGTGTCGAAGTCGGGTTCCCCCGCACCGAGTCCAATGATATCGCGGCCGGCAGCCTTCAGTTCGGCCACCAGTCCGGTGAGCGCGTTGGTGGGCGAAGGCTTGATGCGTGAGAGACGCTGGGCGATGACTGTCATGGTGAAGCTCTCTGTGCAAACGCGCGGAATTCGCAAGTTACGCCCTGCACGCGCATCGCGCAATTCAATACCTCCAAACAGGCGCACATCTCGAGTCGGGATGTACGAGCATGAACCATTTTCGGCGACGGAGTTCGGAGCATGCTGGCCAACGGTCAAATGCAGCGAAATCTCAGTCCGGCCTGCCGGGTTAGAATCGCAGCGCCATGGACCGTACCGAGTTTCACTACGAACTGCCGACGGAACTCATCGCGCAACAGCCGTTGCCCGAGCGCACGGCGAGCCGCCTGCTGGTGATTGACGGCGATTCAACGGAGGATCGGCGTTTCTCGGACTTGTCCGGCTTGCTGAGGGCCGGGGACCTGCTGGTTCTGAATGACTCCCGTGTCATCCGCGCCCGCCTTCGCGGCCGCAAGCCGACGGGTGGGCAAGTGGAGATGCTGCTGGAACGCATCACCGGAGCGCGGACGGCGACGGCACAGATCAGGGCCAGCCGCAGTCCCGGCGACGGAACCGAACTGACCCTCCCCAACGGCTCCAGCGTCCGCGTGCTGGGCAGGCAGGGTTCCCTGTTTCGGCTTCAATTCGATACCGACATCGAGCCGTTGCTCGAAGCCCACGGCGAAGTGCCGTTGCCGCCATACATCCGCCGCCCACCCGCGCCCGAGGACCGGGACCGATACCAGACCGTCTACGCCCGTGACGACGGTTCCGTGGCGGCCCCGACAGCCGGATTGCATTTCGACGCGGAGTTGCTTCAGGCGCTGCACGAGCGCGGAATCGAGACCGAGTTCCTGACCCTGCACGTGGGCATAGGCACCTTTGCCCCGGTGCGAACACGGCGCATCGAAGATCATCGCCTTCACTCCGAGTGGTGCCGGATCACCGCCGCGACGTGCGAGCGAATCCGGCAAACGCGGCAGCGGGGCGGACGCATCTTCGCTGTGGGCACGACCGCCGTCCGCGCGCTTGAAAGCGCAGCCCACGGTGGCGAACTGGAGCCGTTCGAAGGAGAAACGTCGCTCTTCATCCGGCCCGGATACCGGTTTCGCGTCGTGGATGCCCTCATCACCAACTTCCACCTGCCGGAATCGTCCCTGCTGATGCTGGTCTGCGCCTTCGCGGGCCGGCAGCGCATGCTTGCAGCGTACCGCCACGCCGTGGCTCAACGCTATCGCTTCTTCAGCTACGGCGACGCCATGCTCATCGAGCCGTGAAGTTCGAGCTGCTGCACACCGACGGCGCGGCCCGTTGCGGGCGAATGACCTTCCCCCGCGGCGTGGTGGAGACCCCCGCGTTCATGCCCGTGGGCACCTACGGAACCGTGAAGGCGGTCGATCCCGAACAACTGCATGCGGCGGGCAGCCGCATCCTGCTCGGCAACACCTTTCACCTGATGCTGAGGCCCGGCGTGGAGGTCATCCGCGCCCACGGCGGACTGCACGAGTTCATGGGCTGGCACGGCCCCCTGCTGACCGACTCTGGCGGCTTTCAGGTCTGGAGCCTCAAAACGCTGCGCCGACTCGACGAGGAGGGAGTGGAATTCCGCTCACCCGTCGACGGCGACCTGGTGAAGCTGACTCCGGAGAGTTCCATCGCCATCCAGCACCATCTCGATGCCGACGTGGTCATGGTGCTGGACGAGTGCACCGCCTATCCCGTCGGCGAGTCCGATGCGCACGCTTCCATGGAACTGTCCCTGCGCTGGGCCGCGCGCAGCCGCAAGCAGTTCGACGCCCTGAAATCGGCCAACGCGTCCGCGGCGCTCTTCGGAATCGTCCAGGGCGGCATCTACCCCTCGTTGCGGCACGCTTCCATGGCCGGGCTCGCGGAGATCGGCTTCGACGGGTACGCGGTGGGCGGACTGGCCGTGGGCGAGCCGGAAAGCGAACGCCTCGCCGTACTCGAAGCGCTGGAGCCCGCGATGCCCCGGGAACGGCCGCGCTACCTCATGGGCGTAGGCACGCCGCAGGACCTGATCCGCGCCGTCGCCCGCGGCATGGACATCTTCGACTGCGTCATTCCCACCCGTCATGCGCGCAACGGACAACTCTTCACCCGAGACGGCAAGATCAACATTCGCAACGGTCGCTTCCGCAACGACACGCGGCCGGTGGATCCTGCCTGCTCCTGTCCGACCTGCCGCAACTACAGCCGCGCCTATATCCGACACCTCCAGAAGTGCAACGAAATCCTCGGATCGACCCTGGCCACCGTGCACAACCTTCATTTCTACCACGACCTGATGGCAGAGATGCGCGACGCCATCAAGCAGGGGGGATTCGCGGACTGGGCCCATGCGCAAGTCGAACGTAGAACCTTCAATTGAGTTGCGTCGTCCGCCTCCAGGATCGTGATTTCCGAATCCATCGATCAGTTTGTTCCATACGGGGGCAAAGCGCTGGATCAGAAGTGACTCGCCGAGGGGTATCCATATGTCATCGACCACCAAATGCCTACACCAGAAGTCCTTCAGGTCCAGGTTGTTGGCTTGTCCAGCGGATTATAGGGCTGCTGCGGCGACACGGCGCCGAGTCGTTTCTGCTTTCAGATTAGTGGCCACGCGCTCCAGGCGACTCCGTATCGCTTCGCCGAGCACTTGGCCGAGCTTGACCGGTACTGCGTTGCCTATTTGCCGCATGGACTCCGTCCACGAACCGGGAAATCGGTAATCGTCGGGAAACGTCTGGAGTCGGGCAGCCTCGCGGACGCTGAAATATCGGCATGTTCCGTCAGGACGGGCGAGCATGTTTTCCCCGCCGGGGACGCCATGGTCTCCCGCCTTGAGTACCTTGGCCGGTTCATCGTAGGGACTTCCCGTATGCCCGGGATAGGGTCTTGCGCCGGGTTGATATCTATGGTTTGGCACTTTTTCGCAGTCGGAAGAATGGAATTCAGGGTCGGGCAACCCTGCGAGCCCATCGCGAACCGTGCGCCATGGTCGCAGCGGCGGAGGGAAATCGAAACCCCGATAGCGCGCAATGCGGCGGCGGAGGCGATCCGGAATCTCGTTTCGCTTTGGCCGGTCAATTCCATGACGGTCCCAATAGAGGCCTGTTACCCACTGATCCCAAAGCAAGGTGTCCAACGAATGGGTTGGCTTGGGAAAACACCAGTCGACGCCGAGATCCGACCTGATACCCACCATGATCAACCGGTCCCGCTTTTGGGGCACGCCGAAGTCCGCAGCGTTGAGGACATCCACGGAAACCTGGTACGAAAGCCCCGCGAACCTGTTCGGTACCATGCCCGCCTGGCGTAGCCGATCCGCGTGATCGATCCAACTCTCCCCATCCTTGGGGGTTAACTCGGGATATGCGAGATGGTCACTGACGTATTCCAGGTATCGTGAGAATGCGGGGCGGCGAAGCCCCCTGACGTTCTCGAAGATAAACGCCTTCGGGGCCAGTTCGCGCACCGCTCGAATCGCTTCGGGAAACATGTCACGTTTGTCCAGCGGGCCATGGTGCTTCCCGCCGAGAGAGAACGGCTGGCACGGCGGCCCGCCCGAAACGAGATCGATTTCGCTCTCCAGGGACCCATAATCCAGCTCCCGCACATCGCACTCCTGGAGCAGCCATCCCCGCACGGCGGGATGAGCGGTCGCCTGATTCGCCCGGATCGTCGCGCAAGCATGGCTGTCCCAATCAGCCACCAGTTCGTGACTGAATCCCGATCGGCCAAGACCCATGCCTAGGCCGCCGGCGCCCACGAACAGTTCAACCGACTTCAACGCCCGGACTCCCCAAAAAATTCCTGATCCGCTGCAGGAGCCGCGACTCCGCAGGCGGGACATGCGCTCGGCGCGACATGCTCTCGCGGGAATGGGCGCATGCGCTGCCGGCCGCACGCGCCGGGTCGATGGATCGATTCGGCTATCCCGGCGACGCGGAGGCGTTCCCCGCGATGCGCGCGCGAAGGCCGCCTGCCGCAACGCGAAAGTCAGGAGACAATGTTTGGATACTTCGTTTGCTCGAAATAACCGATTGGCTGAATCTGTCCGCTCAGGGTGCGCTCGATTTCCATGATCCGGATCGAGGGACGGCTCCAGGCGAGCTTGCGCCCCGGGGCGGCGTTTGTTTCAGCCCCCCCCGCAGCATATCACACGGGGTTTGGGACAGCCTGACTTCATCGCTTCCCCTTTTATGGCCTCAGGCTGTACACCCGAATTTTGGATAGCCCTGTATATGAGGTTGACGCAGCACTAGATGTCGCCAAGCATGATCGGCGACCATTGATTCAAGACTTCAAACCAGATATCTTACTTTCGCCTTACCTCAACGCGCCAAGGAGATCGAGATGCCGATGCTTGAACCGCCAACCACCACCGTTTCGACAAAGGGCCAGGTCATCCTGCCCATGGCGGTTCGCCGGGCGTTGCGCTGGGAGGCGGGCACGCGGCTGGTCGTTGAGAGTACCGCGGAGGGCGTGCTCCTGAAACCCGCCCCGGTTTTCGCCGAGACCCGGCCCGAGGATGTCTTCGGGCGCCTCGCGCGCGCAGGCGCACCCAAGAGCCTGTCGGAAATGGAAGAGGGGATATTGGCGGAAGCCAAGCGGCGACATGCGGGCCGTTGATACGAATATCGTCGTCCGATACCTGACTGGCGATGATCCGGGGCAGGCTGCGAGGGCGAGAGCCGCAGTCGATTCGGGAGAAGTCTTTGCGGGCACGACCGTTTTGCTTGAAAGCGAATGGGTGCTGCGCAGTGTCTACGGCTTTTCGAGACGGGAGGTTGCTGCGGCGTTGCGGGCGTTTGCGGGGCTGTCGAACGTTACGGTGGAGAACCCCCGCCTGCTCGCCGAGTCCCTCGATCGCACGCAAAACGGCATGGATTTCGCCGACGCGCTGCATCTCGGCGCCGCGGCGCGATGCGACGCCATGCTGACCTTCGACCGCCGGTTCATCAAATTGGCCGGGGACGGGCCCATCAGGGTGATGGAACCGTGAATCTCCCCTCGCCGTCGCGGCGAACCGGCGCTTCCGTAGCGGCACGCCACCGAGTTCCCCCGCCGCGTATGTCATAATACCGCGCTCTTCGGACCGGCCGCAGCCAACAGACCATGGATTTCTTCATCAGCACAGCGTGGGCCCAGACGGGCGGGACCGGCAATGCCTTCATTCAGTTCCTGCCGCTGATCGTCATTTTCGTGCTGTTCTATTTCCTGCTGATCCGCCCCCAGAGCAAGCGCGCCAAGGAGCACCGGCGGATGGTGTCGGAACTGGCCAGCGGCCAGGAAGTGGTGACCGGCGGCGGCCTGCTGGGCAAGGTCGCCAAGGTGGGCGAAGACTGGGTGACGGTGGAGGTCGCCGACGGCGTTTCCCTGAAAGTGCAGCGCAACACCATCTCCGGCGTCATGCCTCCGGGCACCGTCAAGAACGCCTGATCGAAAGCCTCATGAACCGATATCCACTCTGGGTCAATTTCCTGGTACTCGCGGTGATCGTGGGCGGCGCCCTGTTCGCCCTGCCGAACATGTACGGCGACGACCCGGCGCTGCAGATCACCCGCGAAGACGGCATCCCCATGACGGACATCGTCCGCGGGCAGGTCGTAGTCGCCCTGGACGAGCAGGAAATCGATTTCCTGTCCGTGCTCCTGGAGGACGAAGCGGTGGTCGTGCGGTTTCCCGATGTCGCCTCCCAGTTGAGCGGCAGCGAAGCGCTCGGCGAAGCCATGCCGTTTCATATCGTTGCCCTGGCGCTTGCGCCCCGCACGCCCGGCTGGCTGAGTTTCCTCGGGCTCGAGCCCATGAGCCTGGGATTGGACCTGCGCGGCGGCGTCCACTTCCTGTACCAGGTGGATCTGGACACCGCGATCAATCAGTTTCTGCAGTCCTACCAGGCCGACCTGCGCACGCGCCTGCGGGAAGAGGGCATCCGCAACAGCGGCATCAACCTGGACGGCGAGGTCATCAGCGTCGGAATCCAGGATTCGGACAGGATGGACGACGCCGAGGAAATCATTCGCGTGCTGGACCCGACGGCGAGCGCGACGGTCCTCGGCGCCCAGCCGGGCATGAACGTCAACCGCACAACGGTTGACGGGCTGCCGGGATTCCGCGTTCAGCCCACGCCCACCCTGATCAACCAGCGGCAGACCTTTGCCATCCAGCAGAACACCATCACGCTGAGGAACCGCGTCAACGAACTCGGCGTGGCCGAGCCGGTGGTGCAGCGCCAGGGCCTGAATCGCATCGTCGTGCAGCTTCCCGGCGTGCAGGACCCGGCCCAGGCCGAGCGCATCCTGGGCGCCACCGCCACGGTGGAGTTTCGCCTGGTGGACTGGGAGAACGACGCCTTCGGCGCGGACCGGACCGGGCGGCCGCCGCTGGGGTCGCTCCTCCGCTACCAGCGCGACGGCACGCCGACGCTCCTGCGCCGGGACCTGATCGTCTCCGGGGATCAGCTCACCGACGCCACCTTCATCTATTCCCAGGGCCAGCCCGCGGTCAACGTGCGGCTCAACAGCCAGGGCGGCAATCGGATGCTCGAAACCACCCAGGCCAACCTCAACCGGCCCATGGCGGTGCTGTACGTGGAGGAGAAGCCGGAACTGATCGAGCGCGACGACGGCACGCAGATCATTCGCAACACCCGCGATGAAACCGTGATCAACGTGGCGACCATCCGCGGCATCTTCTCCACCAACTTCCAGATCACCGGCGTGACGCCGTTCGAGGGGCAGGACCTGGCGCTGCTGTTGCGCGCCGGCGCCTTGGCCACGCCCATCTTCAAGGTGGAGGAACGCACCATCGGCCCGAGCCTGGGGCAGGACAATATCGACAGGGGGCGCGCCGCGGTGCTCACCGGCTTCATGCTGGTGGTGCTGTTCATGGCCGCGTACTACCGGATTTTCGGGCTGACGGCGGACCTGGCGCTGTTCGCCAACCTGGTCCTCATCGTGGCGCTCCTGTCCATGCTGCAGGCCTCGCTGACGCTGCCGGGCATCGCCGGCATCGTGCTCACCGTGGGCATGGCGGTGGATGCCAACGTGTTGATATTCGAACGCATACGCGAGGAATTGCGTAACGGCAATTCGCCCCAGGCCAGCATCCGCGCCGGCTACGAGAAGGCGTTTTCCACCATTGCCGACGCCAATATCACCACGCTCATCGCCGCCAGCGTGCTGTGGGTGTTCGGCACGGGACCGATCCGCGGCTTCGCCACCACGCTGGGCCTCGGAATCGTGACGTCGATGTTCACCGCGATCATCGGCACCCGCGTGGTGGTCAACCTGATCTACGGGTACCGGCGCGTGGACAAGCTGGCCATCGGCACCGTCAGGGCCTGAGCGTGAACACCGGGAAGTTCAACATCGACTTCATGGGCGCCCGCCGCGTGGCCGTGGCGTTTTCCGCGGTGGTGATCGCTGCGTCTCTGGTATCGCTGGTCGCCCGCGGGCTGAACTTCGGCCTCGACTTCACCGGCGGCGATCTGCTGGAACTCACCTACGAAGGCGAGGCGGACCTGGCCGACATTCGCGCGGCGCTGAACGAGGAAGGTTTCGTAAACCCGCTGGTGCAGAATTTCGGCACCACCAGCGACGTGCTCGTGCGCCTGCCGTTGCAGGCCGAGTCGGAGGAGGGCGATACCCGCGCCCGCGTTCTGGCGGCGCTGCAGGCCCGGGATCCGACCGTGGAACTGCGCCGGGCCGATTTCGTCGGGCCGCAGGTGGGCGAGGAGCTGACGGAACGGGGCGGTCTGGCGATGTTGATCGCGCTGGTGCTCATCTTCGTCTACGTCATGCTGCGGTTCCGGTGGAAGTTCGCCGCCGGCACCATCTCGGCGCTGGTCCACGACGTCATCGTCGTGGTGGGTTTCTTCTCCATCTTCGGGTTCGGGTTCGACCTGACGATCCTCGCGGCCATCCTCGCCACCATCGGCTATTCGCTCAACGACACCATCGTGGTCTTCGACCGGATCCGCGAGAACTTCCGGCTGATGCGCCGCGGCAGCGCGGTGGAGGTGATCAACCGCTCCATCAACCAGATGCTGGGCCGCACCATGATCACCAGCTTCACCACGCTGCTGGTGTTGATCTGCCTGTTCCTGCTGGGCGGTGAGACCGTGTCCGGATTCGCGCTGGCGCTCATCGTCGGCGTCGTCGTCGGGACGTATTCGTCCATCTACGTCGCCAGCGCCTCGGCTCTGGCCCTCAACGTCTCGCCCGCCGACCTGATCCCGCCCAAGCGCGAGGAGATCGATTCGCTGCCTTAACGGTGTGGCGGACTGGATGCCGCCTCACATACTCGACTTCGGCAGCTGAGTCGGAGGTAGCGGCCGCGTTCAGGCGATGGCTTCCGTATGGTACTCCGGCACCCGATCAAGCCTGTCGGCCAAACGATCCTGTTCCCTTTCCAGGTCGTATTGGCTTTGAAGACCCATCCAGAACTGGGCGGAATTGCCGAAGAAACGCGAAAACAGGAGGGCGGTCTCCGCCGTGATGGACCGTTGACCATGGACGATCGCGTGAATACGGCGGGCATCCACGCCAATTGCCTGGGCCAGCCGATACTGGGTGACCTTCAGCGGGCGGAGAAATTCCTCATCGAGAATCTCACCAGGGTGTATGGGAGCCAAATTCCCGTTGCGGTGCGGCGCCGATTCATTCATCTGTTCGAATCCTTCTCGCTTTCAGACACTCCCGGCTCAGTGGTAATCCACGATCTCGACCTGATAGGCGTTCCCTTGGCTCCAGACAAAGCATATTCGCCATTGTTTGTTGATGCGAATACTGTACTGGCCCTTACGATCACCTGAGAGCGCCTCCAGCCGGTTCCCTGGAGGCACTCGCAAGTCGTTCAAATTCCTGGCGTTATTCAAGATCATTAGTTTGGCTTGGGCCCGGCGCTGGATGTCCGCAGGAAATTTTCCACATCGTTCGCGGTTTGCAACTCGCCTGGTGTCAGAGTTCCCAAAACTCAGAATCACTGAAATACCGTAGTACGGCCCACTAATAGTGTCAAGCGCTACTATTCACCGGTCCAAGCCAACAGGCCACCCTGCGCTGCATCTCGTCAACACACGCCGAACGGCCCGAGCAAACCGAAGTGCGGGAGAGATTCCCAAAATGTTCTCGTCGCATCGCATTGGATTGGATTGGGGCAAAAGGTATCGAGTCAGAAACAAACAGGATATCGTATTCCTCATGATCGGCAAGACGTATTTCAAGCCGAATTGGGATGTTTTGACACAAAGACTGAATGGCCAATGATTTAGCGCACGAAAATTGGGCAGGGATAATAGTACGAGACTGAGATGGGATCGATGACACAAAGCGAATTGGAAAACGCATTCACGATGCTACGCGAGCAAGCAATCATATTGCGTCAGACCTTCGACACCTTCAATTTTCTTTTTTCGTCTGGACCAGAAGCCGACAGCATCCTAACGAAATCAGCGGCGTGGTTCTTTCACGACCTCAATAGGATGATGGTCGAATATCTGATCTTGCTGATTTGCAGACTCACGGACCCGCCAGAGACGGCTGGCAAAACAAACCTGACAATTCCTTGGATGACCAAAGCGATCTGTGAAGATCATTGCCTAGGTCAGGATATCAAGTTGGAAATTCAAAGGCTTGAAAAATGTATACTAGATTACAGGACGTTACTAAAGCCCGCTCGTAACAAAATAGTCAGTCATATTGATCGAGAAACTTATGTTTTTCAGCGGGTTATCGGAGGCCATTCAGAGAAAGAAATGCGAAATTTTTTTGACAACCTCAGCAAGTATTTTGAGGAGGCAGGAAATGCTATTGGTATTGGCCCATTGGATTTTACAAACTCCGCCTGTCAAGGCGATGTCCATGATTTGCTTAAGGTATTACGACGTGGACTGTATCGCAGGAAACTATAGTGAACGGTCCTGAAGAATTCGGAACTAAGCACTTGTTTCATGCATCTCATCAATCGCGCATGTCATTTCGTCTATCGTCATTCCCAAGGAGATACCTACTTTTGTCAGCATATCCCTTTCGCCTTGGTCAATTTCCCCATCGGAGGCGGCCACCAAGTAGGCAGCCTTCAAAATCAATGGCTTTTGGCTCGGTACAATCATTGATCTCGATCCGGCGAGCGCCACACCGATATCGAACTCATTACTCAGCATCGACTTGGCCATATTTTTAATCGTCTCTGAGTTCACTTCCATACCGAGGAGTTGTTTAGAAATTGTAACTATTACTTCAATCTCGTCGTCCTGTACATTGCCGTTGGCGACAGAAGTAGCGAGCATCGCCTGTAGAATTGCCTTACCTGATACTTCTGCGCGCTCACTTTCTGTTGATTGTGAGGTCGAGGAGGCTTTGTGTGAGATAAATTGAAACAGGCCGAATAAGAATTGAAGCGCTCCGAAAGCGATAGCTCCGTAAGCAACAACGTAGTAACCGCCCGGAGCGATTATCCACGAAATGGCAGTTAGCGCCGATCCAGCAATGAATGCAAGCCCTCCAATAAACATGTTAAAGGAACCAGCCATATAGCTCTCCATTTGTTTGGAATTGATGAAGCCGCGTTAGCTGAATCCAATCGGCGTCGATGGCCCTACCGTGGAATTATCGGCAAAACCCTTGATCGATTTACACTTTCCGTAGCCTCATCCAAATTCGATACTACCTCGTGTCACGCTGGCGCGTAGGGCGCGAACAGCTTGGAAAGTGCAGCGTAGACCTTGGGCGTTCCGGCGACCACATCGCCGGTTTCGAGGAACCGGTCCGTGCCGCGGTAGTCGCTGATGCGTCCGCCGGCCTCGCGGATGATCAGCGTGCCCGCCGCCAGGTCCCAGGGCTTGAGCCCCAGTTCCCAGAAACCGTCGACGCGCCCGGCGGCAACATAGCAGAGGTCCAGGGCCGCGGCGCCGGCGCGGCGCACGCCGGCATTGTTGTTGATGACCGCCTTCAGCATCTCGACGTAGTTGTCGAGGTACTCCTTGTTGGCCCGGTAAGGTAGCCCGGTCGCAATCAGGGCCTGTTGCAGGCGTGCCTGCTTGCTGACCCGGATCCTGCGGTTGTCCAGTTGTGCACCCTGACCCCGGCTCGCGCTGAACACCTCTTGCCGATGGGGATCGTAGACCACGCCGTGCTCCAGTTGCCCCGCCCGGCTCACCGCGATGGAAACGGCGAAGACCGGAAAGCCATGCAGGTAGTTGGTGGTGCCGTCCAGCGGGTCGATGATCCATTGGTACTCGTGCTCGCCCCGCGCCCCGCTCTCCTCGGCCAGGATCGAATGATCCGGATGGTACTCGTGAATCACGTTGATGATGGCCTCTTCCGCCAGGCGGTCCACCTCGCTCACGAACTGGTTGCGCCCCTTGTCCACCACCTCAAGGGACTCGAGCCGATTGACGTGACGCATCATGATGGCGCCCGCCTCGCGGGCGGCGCGAACGGCGATGTTTACCATTGCGTGCATAGGGATCTGGCGCTCGGTCGGGGATGGAACATTGGCGGCGGAACTCCGGCGGCACAAGGGTAGAATAGTCGCTCACCCGCGGCAAATCCGAACCGGCGAAAATCCGGGACCGTCAACGCCAATGCAGATTCCGGTGCGCATCGTCCTCGTCGAGACATCCCACCCCGGCAACATCGGGGCCGCCGCCCGTGCGATGAAGACCATGGGGCCGGATGAACTGGTGCTGGTCGCGCCGCGGGACTTTCCCAGCGCCGACGCCACCGCGAGGGCGTCAGGGGCGGACGACGTGCTGGCTCGCGCTCGCGTCGTGGATTCGCTGGACGATGCCATCGCCGACTGCGGATTCGTGGCCGGCGCGAGCGCCCGGCTGCGCAGGCTGTCGGGGCCCGTGGTCGACCCTCGTGCGGGTGCTGCGGCGCTGCTGAGGCACGCCGGGGAAACAAAGGTCGCCATGATATTCGGACCCGAACACTCGGGACTGACCAACGAGGACCTGGGCCGCTGCAATCAAGTGGTGCACATCCCCTCCAACCCCGCCTATAGTTCCCTGAACGTGGCCATGGCCGTGCAGGTGCTTTGCTACGAGTTGCGAATGGCGGCACTTGAACGACCGGCGGATGCGGAATTGGCAGCGCTCCGGGACTCGCCGCCCGCCACGGCCGCCGAACTGGAGGGGTTTTACCGGCACCTGGAAGCGGCCCTGAGCGCTGCGGGATTCATCAAAACGGACCATTCCAGGCAGCTCAGACTGCGCCTGCGCCGAATCTTCCAACGCAGCGGCCTGGACCGAAACGAGGTCAACATCCTGCGCGGCGTACTGACGGCGCTGGCCGACGGCAAGCGCGACGAGCGCCGTGAGCCGACTCCGCGGCAGGCGGGGAGCGTCGAGTGACGCACCCGGAGATATACCTGGACTACGCGGCCACCACGCCCGTGGACCCGCGCGTCGTCGAGGCGATGGTCGAGTGCCTGGGACTTGAGGGCGACTCAGCCAATCCCTCCTCGTCCCACGCGCCCGGCCGCCGCGCCAGGACCCGTGTGGAAGAGGCGCGCGCGCAGATTGCCCGGCGCGTCGGCGCCGCACCCGAAACGATTCGCTTTACCTCCGGAGCTACCGAGTCGGACAATCTCGCACTGCTGGGCACCATGGCGGCCCATCGGCACCGCGGCCGCCACCTGATCACCTCCCGCCTGGAACACAAGGCGGTGCTGGATGCGGCCGGCGCGCTGCAATCACGGGGATTCGAGGTCAGCTTCGCGGAGCACGACGCCGACGGCGTCATCAGCCCGGACGCGGTGGAGGCTTGTATCCGCGACGACACCGTGCTGGTCTCCATCATGCACGTCAACAACGAAACCGGCATGCTTCAGGACATCGCCGCCATCGGCGAGCGTTGCCGGCAACGCGGTGTTCTGCTCCATGCGGACGCGGCCCAAAGTACGGGCAAGGTGCCCCTGCAACTCGATGACTGGCCGGTTGACCTGGCTTCCCTGACGGCTCACAAGACCTACGGGCCCATGGGTATCGGGGCCATCTACATTCGCAAGGGCGTCAACGTGCAGCCGTTGATTCACGGCGGCGAGCAGGAGGGCGGACTGCGGCCGGGGACGCTTGCCACGCATCAGATCGTCGGCTTCGGCGAGGCGATGGAACTGGCGGACCCGAACCGGGAAGGCCCGCGGCTGGCCGAGCGCCGCGACCGGCTCTGGAGCGGGCTGTGTGCCATCGGGGGCGTACGGTTGAACGGTCATCCCACGCAACGGTCTCCCCACGTCCTCAACGTCACGTTCCCCGGTGTTCAGGCCGAAAGTCTCCAGCTAGCGGTCAGCGAAGTGGCCGTGTCCACGGGATCGGCCTGCAATTCGGACGTCCCGGAGCCGTCCCACGTGTTGAGCGCGATGGGGCTCAGCGACGCGCTGGCGGCGGCCACGCTGCGCTTCAGCGTGGGCCGCTTCACCACGGAGGCCGAGATCGACCACGTGGTCGAGCGCATGCAGGCGGAGGTTGCGCGCCTGCGGGACCTGGCCCGGGGCGCCCCGGAGTGGACCGCCGCATAGGCCCCGGCCAACGGCGCGAGTCCGCACCGCGAGTCTCCCGGTCCGGCCGTACAGGTCGCGCGATTATCGGTAGCAGCCAGAGAGATTTCCGGGATAGACTATAGCGCTTTGCATGGACTACGACTCTCAGGTGCGGCAGCGGTTTCTGTCGGCGCAACGAGCCGGGCCATTGAACGACGGCGCCTCGGGGCCGGTTTCCGGCGAGGCTGAAGATCGAACCCTGAACGTCTGGGTCCGGTTCCAGCTACACTTACTGGACGGCGCCATCCATGCCGTCCGCTACAATGTCTATGGCTGCCCCGACACGGTGGCGGCGGCGGAGTGGACCGCCGAGTGGCTGGAAGGCCGGCCCGCCGGGGCGCTGGACGAACTTTCCATGCGCCAATGCCTCGAAGTATTGGGCGTGCCCGTGGAAAAGCTGGGAAAATTGTTACTTCTGGAGGATGCGCTCGCTGCGTGCCGGCGCAGACTCGATGAACGCAAGGATTGAGCGATGTCGATATCGTTGACCGAGAGCGCCGCCGAGCGGGTGCGCCGATACCTCGACCGCCGCGGCCGCGGCGTCGGACTGCGCATCGGCATCAGGAAGACCGGTTGCTCGGGCTTCGCCTACATCATCGGCTACGCGGACTCCATCGAACCGGCAGACGCCGTTTTCGATGAGTCCGGCGTCACGGTCGTGGTGGACAGCGACAGCCTGAAACTCATCGACGGAACCCAGGTGGACTTCGTCAGGGAAGGACTCAACGAAGCCTTCAAGTTCCGCAACCCGAACGTCAAGGGCGAGTGCGGGTGCGGCGAAAGTTTCAGCGTGTAGATCAAGTGCCGAAACCAACTGACAATCACGCATCGGCTGGTTACGGCGCCAAGTGACGGCAGGGCGAGAATGGCAATCGAAAGGACTCTATCCATCGTCAAACCCGATGGCGTGCAGCGAAACCTGATCGGCGAAGTGTATCGGCGCTTCGAACAAGGCGGGCTGCAAATCGTTGCGGCGAAGATGCTGCACCTGACCCGACAGCAGGCGGAAGGCTTCTATGACGTGCACCGGCACCGGCCCTTCTACGAAGAGTTGGTGGAATACATGACTTCCGGACCCGTCATGGTCCAGGTGCTCGAGGCCGAGGGCGCCATCGACCGGAACCGTGAAATCATGGGCGCGACGAACCCGGCGGACGCCGCCGCGGGAACGATCCGGGCGGACTTCGCCTCGTCCATCCAGGAGAACGTGGTCCACGGGTCCGACGGACCGGACACCGCGGCCCGGGAAATCGACTTCTTTTTCGACAGTACGGAAATTTGCACGCGCACGCGACAAGCGGGATAGATTCCGTCGATTCCCGGCCGCAGAGGCTGAACCTGATCGGTCTTGCCCCCGATGCGCTGGCCGAATTCTTCACGGGCATCGGCGAGAAGCCCTTCCGGGCGCGCCAGGCCATGCGCTGGATTTACGGGCGCGGAGTCCTCGATTTCCGGGAAATGACGGACATCAGCCTGCCTCTACGCAGAAAACTCGGGCAAATCGCGTCGCTGGATATTCCGCCCGCAGGGCGCGTCGAGGAATCCGCCGACGGCACTCGCAAGTGGCTGATAGACGTGGGCGGCGGACAGGCCGTGGAGACCGTCCACATCCCCGAGCCGAATCGCTCGACGCTGTGCATTTCCTCCCAGGCCGGTTGCGCCATGGACTGCCCGTTCTGCGCAACGGGGCACAGCGGTTTCAATCGGAACCTGAAGGCCGCGGAAATCCTCGGCCAGGTGCTGCTCGCCAACCGGGCGCTGGGGTCGCCGTCGGCGATCACCAACGTCGTGTTCATGGGCATGGGCGAACCGCTCGCCAACTACCGGGAGGTGGTTCCGGTGGCCAAATTGCTCACCGACGACCATGGGCTGGGGTTGTCGCGCCGCAGGGTCACCATCAGCACCGTTGGGCTCGTGCCCCGGATCCGGCGGCTCGCGGCGGAATGCAACGTGGCGCTCGCGGTTTCCCTGCACGCCCCAACCGACGCGCTCCGCGATGAACTGGTGCCCATCAACCGGCGCCACCCCATCGCGGAGCTGCTGGATGCCTGCTGGCACTACGCCGAGGGGCTCGCATCCCGGCAGATCACGTTCGAATACGTGATGCTGGCCGACGTGAACGACAGCCTCGATGACGCCGCGCGCCTGGCGGCCTTGCTGCGCGATCGGCCGGCCAAGGTCAACCTGATCCCGTTCAACTCCTTCCCGGGCGCGGCCTACCGATGCTCCGCGCCCGAAGTCATCGACCGGTTCTGTACGCATCTGCGCTCCAGGGGCGTCGTGGCGACCGTACGCCGCACGCGGGGCGACGACATCGACGCCGCTTGCGGACAACTGGCCGGTCAGGTGACGAATCGCGTGCGGGCGCGTCTTGGAGACAAGCCGTTCAGGGCGGCGAGCGGATGCGCTTCCTGAGCCGCCACCCGGTGACGCCGCTGATCGCGCTGCTGCTGTGCCAGGGCTGCGCGGGCATGTCGGCAACGAGCGATTCGCCAACGGCGGGTTCCTCCGGCGGCGCAGCCGTTGCCAACCTCAATCTGGGCGCGGCGTATCTTCGCCAGGGACGGTTGACGCTGGCGCTGGAGCGGCTGGACCGGGCGCTGGAGCATGACCCGCGCCTGGCGGAAGCCCACAGCACCATCGCCACGGTCTACGACCGGCTGGGCGACGTCGATGTGGCCCGGAGCCACCACAGGCGCGCCATCCGGCTGGCCCCGGACGACCCCGCGACAGCCAACAGCTATGGCGTGTTTCTCTGCCGTCACGGGCATTGGAGCGACGCCGAACCGATGTTCCTGCGCGCGGCGGGCAGTCGCCGTTATCGCACGCCGGAGGTGGCCCTGACCAACGCGGGGATTTGCGCCCGCAGCGCCGGCGACGGCGCCAAGGCGCAGCAATACCTGCGCGAGGCGCTGGCGCGCAACCCGATCTACCCGGACGGCCTGTTCAACATGGCGTCGCTGGCTTTCGACAGCAACGAACTGGGCGAGGCGCGGCACTTCCTGGAAAGGCATTTCGCGGCGGCGCCGGACAGCCCGCAAGCAGCCTTGCTTTGCTTCCGGGTAGAGACCGGCCTGGGAAACCCCGACAATGCCCGGCGTTGCGAATCCATGCTGCGCGAACAGTTCCCCGGGTCCGCAGAGTCGGCACAACTTGAGCAATTGGAAGATGGCGGAAGACCTTAATTCCCATCCGCCCGACGTGCACCGTCCGGACGAGGGCGCCGATACGCTGGGCGGTATCCTGGCCGCGGCCCGCCTGGAGCAGGGTCTGACGGTCGAGCAGATGGCCGCGGAACTGCGAGTCGAGGCCCGCTTGCTGGAGGCGTTGGAAGAAGACCGTTTCGAGCTGCTCCCCGCGCCGGTATTCGTCAAGGGCTACCTCCGGCACCTCGCCAGCCGGTTTGGCCTGGAATATGACGATCTGCTCCACCGCTACGCCGTTCAGACGGACGCGAAAGACGCGCCGGTGACCTACAGCGAACCCATTTCCGAAGACAACAGGTTGATCGTACCGCTGATCGTCGGAGCGCTGGTTCTCGCGCTGGGAATCCCGGCATTCTGGTTCACGTGGGTCAGCAGGGATACGCTCTCGGAAATCGTGTCCCCGGCCGAAGAAGCGCCGGAGTCCCCACCGGAGCAGGTGGAATCCGTTCCGGAAGTGGCTGAGCCGTTTCCCGGTCCGGATGTCGCCATGGAACCTGCTGCGCCGATTCCCGATCCGGGCGTCGCCATGGAACCTGCTGCGGCGCCTCCCGCCGTTGGACTCGATACCTTGCCGCCGCCGTCCACGGAAATTGCGCCCGGGGTTGAGGCGGCGCCCGACGATGCACCGGCCACAGGACCCGATCCTGCGGGCGCTCCGGTCGCCATTGACGAATCAGCGGGCGATCCGACCACCGTTGATGAACCGGCGGTCGAGACCGACACGGTGGACCCGACGCTACCCGGCGTCCAGCGGCCTGACGGGGCGTTCCCCGCGGTCGAGCCGCAGCCCCCGGAACCCGCCGCCGCCGGACCGGGCGCCGCCAGCGTGACGGAAACGGTCGCGGCCGGGCAGGCCGCGGGGCCGCTGGTTCAGGTCGCCCTCAACTACGAAGAGGACTCCTGGACGGAAGTGAGCGACGGCAACGGCAATTCCCTCTACTACGCGCTGGGCCTGGCCGGGACGACGGCCACGGTCGAGGGTGTCCTGCCGCTGTCCTTCGTGCTGGGCAATTTCACTGTCGTGCAGTTATCGATCAACGATCAACCCTGGCCCATCCCTGAGCCTCAGGGCAACGGCACGACAGTCCGGTTTGTTGTCGACGAGGCGCCGTGACGCCGACATCGCGGATCAGGGTTCGGAGGCAGGATGAAGATTAGGCCGATTCGCGGCATGAACGACGTGCTGCCGGACGACGGTGCGCTCTGGTCGGCCGTGGAGTCGGCGGCGCAGGCGGTCTTCGATGCCTACGGATACCGGCAGATCCGGCTTCCCGTGATGGAACACACCGAACTGTTCAGCCGGTCCATCGGCGAAACCACCGACATCGTCCAGAAGGAAATGTACACCTTCACGGACCGCAGCGGCGCAAGCGTAACCCTTCGTCCGGAGGCGACCGCCAGCGTGGTTCGGGCCGGCCTCAGTCACGGCCTGTTTCACAACCGGCAGCAGAAGTTGTGGTGTTCCGGCCCGATGTTTCGCCACGAGCGCCCGCAAAAGGCACGCTACCGCCAGTTCCACCAGATCAACCTGGAGGCCATCGGCTTCGCCGGCCCCGAAGTGGACGCCGAAGTCATCGTCATGTCGGCGCGGATCTGGGAGCGGCTGGGCCTCGAGAGTCCCTGCCTGGAACTCAATTCCCTGGGAACGCCCGAGTGCCGCGCCGGATACCGGGAAGCGCTGCGGGCGTATTTTTCCGCTGCCGGCGACGTGCTGGACGCCGACAGCCGGGAGCGCCTGCGCCGGAATCCGCTTCGACTCCTCGACAGCAAGAATCCCCGGCTCAGGGAGCTGATCGCCGGCGCACCGGTGCTGAGCGGTTATCTCGACGACGACTCCGCAGCACACTTTCAGCGCCTGACCGAGCTTCTGGACGATGCCGGCGTGACGTACAGGATCAACCCGCGTCTCGTGCGCGGCCTGGACTACTACACGCGCACGGTCTTCGAATGGGTGACGGATCGCCTGGGCGCCCAGGGGGCGATCTGCTCGGGCGGCCGCTACGACGGACTGGTTGCTCAACTGGGCGGCAGGGACACGCCAGCGATCGGCTGGGCCATGGGCCTTGAACGGGTGGTGGAACTGATGGAGGAGGAAGGCCGCCGGCAAGCCGGCCGCCCCCCTCACGGTTACCTGGTGATTGCGGGAGACGGGGCACGCCGGCGCGGCCTGGGAATAGCCGAAACACTTCGGGCACGGGTCCCCGGCATCCGGCTCACGATGGACTGCGCGGGCGGCAGCTTCCGTTCGCAGTTGCGGCGGGCCGACCGCGGCGGCGCCCTGCTGGCCTTGATTCTCGGCGACGACGAACTTGCAGCCGATTCCTTGACAATCAAGCCCTTGCGCGAAGATTCGCCGCAAACGCTGTGCAGCCTGGAGGAGGCGGTGGCCGAATTGCTCCGAGTTCGGGACAATTCGCCGTAAAATACGCTCCTTCGCCCGGCGAAGAAGCCGGGTAGCGCGAATCCGGGAGAATTCTGGTGGACGAGTTTCATTCCGAAAAAGAACAGATCGAGATATTTCGCCAGTGGTGGCGGGAGAACGGCTGGTACCTGGTCGGCGGCATCGGCATCGGCGTGTTCGGCTTGCTGGGCTGGAACCGCTACAACGCCCATGTGGATACGCGGGCGGAGGAAGCCGCTGCCATCTACGTCGAACTGCGCGAGGCGGTGGGCGACGACGACATGGGAGGCGCCCGCAACCTGTTGAACGAGTTGCGCGACGATTTTCCGTCGAGTCCGTATACGGACCAGGGCGGACTGCTGGTGGCATTGATCCGCCTGGACGCGGGCCAGGTGGACGGCGCCATCGACGAACTCCGATTCGTCATGGAATCCACCGGCGATCCGGAGCTGGCGCTGATCGCACGGCTTCGCCTGGCCAGAGTGCTTGTACAGGACGAGGCCTTTGAAGAGGCTTTGACGGTGCTCGATGTCGCGCCCGGCAGCTTTTCCGCGCGCTACAACGAGGTGCGCGGCGACATCCACGCCGCCCTTGGCGATGCGGACAGCGCCCGCGCGGCCTACAATGCCGCCCTCAACGCCCAGGAAGCCGACTTCGTGGATAAAAATCTTGTGCAGCTGAAGCTGGACGACCTTCCGGCCGTGGCCACGCCGCCGGTCCGGTTTGCGCCGCAGACCGAGCCGGGCCCGGAATCCCCGGATGGCGAACCGGTCCAGGCGTCCACGGATGGCGGGCCGGCCTTGGAGTCCGCGGATGCCGGGCCGGCTCGGGAGACCCCCGATGGCGGGTCCATTCCGCCGCCGGCGGAGGTCGATGCCACCCCCGCGGAGACAGCCGAATGAGAGGCTGGCCAGTACTCGCGGCCGCCGCGCTGATCGCCGTCACGGCCGGCTGCGGGCGCGACAACGACTCCGGAGAAGCACCGGCGGAACTGGTGTCATTCGATGAACGGCTGGAGGTTCGCCGGCTGTGGAGCACGCGGGTCGGCGGAAGCGGCGAACGCCTCCGCCTGGGCCTGTCCCCGGCCACGGACGGCGCCCGGATCTTTGCCGCAAGCCATGGCGGCGATGTTGCCGCCTTCGACCTGGAAAACGGTCGCCGAAGCTGGTCTTCGCAGACCAATCTGCCGCTTTCCGCCGGGCCGGCCTACGGCGCTGGCGTCGTGGCGCTCGGCACCACCGACGGCGAACTCATCGCGCTGGAAGCCGACACCGGCTCGGAACTCTGGCGCCAGGCCGTCGGAGCGGAAGTGCTCGCGCCGCCGGCCATCGGCGGCGAGGTGGTGGCACTGCGCACCGTGGACGGCAGGCTGCGCGGCTACTCGAGCCTGGACGGCCGGGAGCTCTGGACCGTGGCGCAAACCGTGCCGGCGCTGACCATGCGCGGCAATACGGCCCCCTACGTCGCCGGCGGCAGCGTGGTTGCCGGCTTCGACAACGGGCGGCTGGGCGCATACCAACTGTCGTCGGGCGATGTGCTCTGGGAGTTCGCCGTCGCAGCGCCGTCCGGACGCACCGAACTGGATCGGCTGGTGGACATCAGCGCCGGTCTCCAGGTGGCCGGCAACGATGTATTCGCCGTCGGTTATCACGGCCGTGCCATCGGCGTGGCCCTCGAGAACGGCGTGGTGCTCTGGCAACAGGAACTCTCCAGCTACGCGGGACTGGGCGTTGACGTGAGCAGCGTCTACGTGACCGACGAATTCGGCGAAGTGGTGGCGCTGGAGCGGGGCAGCGGCACGCCGAGATGGCGCCAGGATGCGTTGCGGCTCAGGGACGTCACCGCGCCCGCCGCGTTCGGCAACACCATCGTCGTCGGCGATTTCGAAGGCTTCCTGCACTGGATCGACCCCGGCGACGGCAGTTTCCTCGCCCGCGAGCGCGCGGCGTCCAACCGGATCACGTCCGCCCCGCTGGTGGTGGGCCGGAACATGATCGTGCAGTCCGAAGACGGTACAGTGGCCGCCTACACGGTCGAACTGGAGTAAGGTCGCGTCCATCGACGAATAGAGTCAAGCGCCATGGTGCGCTCCGGCCGGTAACGCGCTCCGGCCGTCGCCGCGAGACAGTCATGCTTCCCGTAGTCGCCCTGGTGGGCCGGCCAAATGTTGGCAAGTCCACGCTGTTCAACCAGCTCACCCGTTCCCGGGACGCGCTGGTTGCGGACTATCCGGGCCTGACCCGGGACCGCCGCTATGGTTTCGCCGACTCCCACGGCCGAACGGTCGTGGTCATCGACACCGGCGGACTCGGCAACGATGAGGGCGAACTGGCCTCACGGGCCGCCCGCCAGGCCCAGGCGGCCATGGACGAGGCCGACGCGGTGGTCTTCGTTGTCGATTGCCGCGAGGGCCTGACCGCCGCCGACGAAACCATCGCCGGCCGGATTCGGGTTGGCGGAAAGCCGGTCATCGTCGCCGTCAACAAGTCCGAAGGCCTGGCGCCCGAACTCGCCGAGGCGGAATTCCACGCCCTGGGCTACGGCGCCACGATCGGCATCGCCGCGCTCCACGGGCGCAGGGTCCCGGCGCTGATGCGCGAAGTCCTCGCAATCCTGGGTGAGCAGGCCGAAGACCAGGGAGCGGATGCCGTGGAACAATACGAGGGGCCGAAGCTGGCCGTGGTCGGGCGGCCGAATGTGGGCAAGTCGACCCTGATCAACCGCTTGCTGGGCGCCGAACGCCTGGTCACCTCCCCCGTGCCCGGGACCACCCGGGACAGCGTGCTGGTTCCCTGCGAGCGGCGCGGAAGGCGATTCGTGCTGGTCGATACGGCGGGCATTCGCCGGCGCGCCCGGGTCCGCGATGCCATCGAGAAGTTCAGCGTGGTGCAGAGTCTTCAGGCCATCGAGAATTCCGGCGTGGTCATGTGCATGCTGGATGCGCACGAGGGCGTGACCGAGCAGGACCTGCACCTCATCGGTCTCAGCGTGCAAAGGGGCCGCGCGCTCACCATCGCCGTGAACAAATGGGACGGCATCGAAACGTCCCGACGGCGCAGGATCGAATCCGAAGCCGCACGGCGGCTGGCCTTCGCGGACTTTGCGCGAGTCTCCTATATCTCCGCGCTTCACGGCAGCGGCATCGACGGCACGGTCGATGCCGCGCTGACGGCCTACGAGGCAGCCGGCCGGGAGATGCCGACGCCGGACCTGAACCGCATCCTGGAAAGGGCGCTGGTCGCGCACTCGCCGCCGCTTGTGGGTGGCCGGCGCATTCGCCTGCGTTACGCGCATCAGGGCGGCCGGCATCCTCCGCTCGTCGTCATTCACGGCAGCCGGCTCGACCTGCTTCCCGGTCACTACCGCCGGTACCTGGCCAACGCTTTCCGCAAGGCTTTCCGCCTGGAAGGCGCGCCATTGAGAATTGAATTCAAGAGCGGCGGAAATCCCTTCGCCGCGCGGCGCAATCGGCCCCGGAGACTGCGCCGCCGCAAGGCAAACCGCGGCCGCGGAGCTTGATCAGCAGCATGCCGCGCACATCCACCCCGAATCCTGCGGCGCGACGGCGGTTGGCAGCCCTTGCCCGGGTAACTCCAATTCAACCGGCGACACGAGAATCTCGCCGATCGCCTCGCCGGCCTTGGTGCAACGGGGGCTCTTGCCACTGATCGCTAGAGATACGCGCTCTCATTCGGGTTAAACTCTCGGCCCGCACACGGCAGCCGAAAGTAATCGAGGACCCATGGCAGGCGGCGCGAGACAATTTGTAACCGTGGACGGTGCCTTTCCGATGCACCGGGGCGGCGTGTTGTCGAGCCCCACCATCGCCTACGAGACCTGGGGAACGCCGAACCGGGCGCGCGACAATGCCGTGCTGATCTTCACCGGCCTTTCGCCGTCGGCCCACGCGGCCTCCTCGCCGGACGATCAGGCCCCGGGCTGGTGGGAGGAGATGGTCGGCCCGGGCCGGCCCATCGATACGCGGCGCTTCTTCGTCATCTGCGTGAATTCCCTGGGGAGCTGCTTCGGCTCCACCGGGCCCGCCTCCAGGAATCCCGATACCGGCGAGGTCTACCGTCGATCGTTTCCGGTCCTTTCGCTGGAAGACGTCGCGCGGGGTGGCCGGGAAGTGTTGCGGCGCCTGGGCGTGGAGTCGCTCTACGCCACCGTCGGGCCCTCCATGGGCGGCATGACCGCGCTGGCCTTCGAGATTCTGTTTCCGGGCCGGTCGGAGGATCTGATGATCATATCCTCGGCCACGCGCTCGCTGCCGTTTGCGACGGCGCTGCGGTCGTTGCAGCGGGAAATGATCCGCCGCGACCGCAACTGGAAGCAGGGCGACTACACGCCGGGCGCTCTGCCGCTCACCGGCATGCGCCTGGCCCGAAAGCTGGGCATGATCACCTACCGCTCCGCCGAGGAATGGCGCGGACGCTTCGGCCGTGAGCGCAGTTGCGAGGAGTGCGAGACCGGCGATCCATTCGCCCACAGTTTCGAGATAGAAGCGTACCTGGAGCACCACGCCAACAAGTTCACCGGGCAGTTCGATCCCAATTGCTACCTCTACCTGTCCCGGGCCAGCGACCTGTTCGACGTCGCCGACCACGGCGCGTCGGTCGAGGCTGGCCTTGCGAAGATTCAATCGAAGCGCGTATGCGTGATCGGCGTGGCCACCGACATCCTGTACCCGCTGCATCAGCAGCAGGAACTGGCGGAGCAACTGCAGCAACCCGGGCGGGAGGTGGAGTTCGTGGAATTGCCGTCGATCCAGGGCCATGACTCGTTCCTTGTGGACATGGACAACTTCCGTCCGGCAATCGCCGCGTTCTTCAACCGTTGAAACCCGCGCTGCGACCGTGCCGGTTGCGTCGAGTGGATAGGTACTCGCTGGGCCGGACAGACGCGCCGTGGGGACGGCGCGATGATTCCGCGCGTCGACGCCCGCATTGAACCCCATGCCGGGCTTATCTGCGACCGCGTTTTCCGCTATGGTGTGAAGCATCGGGCCAACCCGAAGCGAAGACCAATCAGAACGGGGAACCTCACCATGTACAAGACACGTCCAACGATCCCGGCCGGTATCGGCTTCCTCCTGTGCCTCGCAGGCTGCACCAGCGAAGAACCTGCGGCCGGGATGGCCGGCCAGGCGAGCGACGACGCAGCCGAAATGCCGGCAGCGGAAGCGGTCGCCGCCGCAGATGACGGTTCCACGGCGGGCGGTTCCGCAGATGACGTTGCTGCGGCGAACGAGGCGCCTCAATTCGAGGTCGATCCATCATGGCCCCGGCAACTGCCCAATCGCTGGACGCTCGGCCAGGTTTCCGGTATCGCCACCGACAGTCAGGACAATGTCTGGCTCATCCAGCGCCCCCGCAGCCTGACCGAGCATGAGATGGGCGCGGCGCACAACCCGCCGTGGCATGACTGCTGCATGCCGGCGCCCTCGGTCATCGCATTCGGACCGGCAGGAGAAGTCATCCACGCATGGGGCGGTCCGACCTGGGATCGGGAATCAGGCGAATGGGTCGAGCCGGAAGACTGGCCCGCGAACGAGCACGGCATCTTCGTTGACTACCAGGACAACGTCTGGATCGCCGGCAACGGCATGTCCGACCATGTGGTGCTCAAGTTCACGCACGAGGGCGAGCGGCTGCTGCGCATCGGCGAATGGCAGACGACCATGGGCAGCAACGACCCGCAGACCCTGGGCCGGCCCGCGGACATCACCGTCGACCCGGAGACCCACGAGGTGTACATCGCCGACGGCTATCTCAATCGCCGCGTGATCGTCTTCGACGCCGACACCGGCGAATACAAGCGCCATTGGGGCGCCTTCGGCAACGTCCCGGACGATACCGTCGACACCTCGGAATACCTGCCCGATGCGGAGCCGCTCCAGGTGTGGCACAACCCCGTGCACGCCGTACGGATCGCCAACGACGGCCTGGTCTACATTGCCGATCGTATGGGCAACCGCATCCACGTCTTCAACAAGGACGGTTCGTTCGTCCAGGAAGGCCGCTTCGCCGACTGGACCATTGGCGGCCAGGGCGCGGCCTGGGACATCGAATTCTCCGGCGACCCCCAGCAGCAGTGGCTGTTCGCCGCCGACGGCGCCAACAAGAAAGTCTGGATCCTCGAACGGGAGTCGCTCGAAGTCGTCAGTTCCTTCGGTCACGGCGGCCGCCAGGCCGGCCAGTTCGAGTGGGTCCACAACGTCGCCGCCGACAGCTTCGGCAACCTCTTCACCGCCGAAGTCAATACCGGCAAGCGCGTCCAGAAATGGGTCCCGGTCGGAACGGATTGATGTGACGGAACAAGCCGGCGGCGAATGCGTTGTCTGAGTCTCGATCTCGAAATCCACAAGGATAGCGGGCAAATATTTGCGCTGGCGGCGGTCGACGAACGGACCGGCGAGACACGGACCTGGCGCGGCGCGAGGCAGCGAGCCAACGGATTGGAGCGCAAGCTCAAGGAAATCGACGACTTCGGGTCGAGCTGCGACGCTCTGGTAGGACACAACCTGATCGCCCACGATCTTCCTCATCTGCATGCAGCCGATCCTGGCCTGCGCCTCCTGAGACTGCCGGTTATCGACACATTGCGCCTGAGCCCGCTGGCCTTTCCAGCCCATCCCTACCATCACTTGGTCAAGCACTACCAAGACGGCGGTCTGGTGCGCGGGCAGCGCAACGATCCAGAACTCGACGCGCGCCTCGCGCTCAAGCTGCTTGACGACGAGCGGGAAGCGCTGAATCGCGCGGACCCGGACAGGCTTGCCGCATGGCACTGGTTGACCACATTATCCAGCCGCACGGTACGCAAGACTCGCCATTCCGGCTTTGACGCCATCTTTCGAGCAATTCGAGGGGCACCCCGTCCCAGGAAATCCGAAGCCCGGGCCGCCATTGACCGCCTACTCGCGGGCCGAGTCTGTGCCAAGCACGCCCGAACGGCAGTCGATGGACCGCGCCGCGACGGAAAAGGCGCAGCCAATGCGCGAGCAAGCACAGACAGTGGTTGGCCTTTGGCCTACGCGCTGGCGTGGCTTTCAGTGGCTGGAGGCAATTCGGTCATGCCGCCGTGGGTTCGCCACCAGTTCCCGGAAGCCGGCGCACTCGTGCGCCGTCTGCGGGACAGTACCTGCCCCGATCCTGACTGCACATGGTGTCGTGAACGTCATGACGCGACTAAGGAGCTTGAGCGCTGGTTTAGCTGGGATAGCTTCCGCCCCCACCCGGCCACGGACGACGGCACATCCATGCAGCGCGCCATTGTCGAAGTCGGAATGGCTGGCCGCAATGTGCTTGGTCTGCTGCCCACCGGCGCCGGGAAGTCACTTTGCTATCAGCTCCCCGCCTTGTCCCGGTACGACAAGACCGGAGCGCTCACCGTAGTCATTTCGCCACTGGTCGCGCTGATGGCCGATCAGGTCGCGGGCATGGAAGAGAATGGAATTTCGTCCTGCGTGACCGTTAACGGCCTGCTTTCCATGCCGGAACGCGCAGACGCGCTTGACCGGGTGCGCCTCGGCGACGCCGCGATCCTTCTGATCTCACCCGAACAACTGCGCAGCCGCTCGCTGCGCCGTACTCTGGAGCAGCGCGAGATTGGCGCCTGGGTGCTCGATGAAGCCCACTGCCTGTCTCGCTGGGGACACGACTTTCGGCCCGATTACCGATATATCGGACGCTTCATCCGTAAACGTGTAAGCCCGTCGAGCGAAGCGCGCGGCAGGCTCCAATTCAGTCGCACAAAATTTGAGCGGGAAAACACTCACCCGCCCATCATGTGCCTTACAGCCACAGCCAAACCGGAAGTTATCGCCGACATCCAGAACTATTTCCGCAGAGAATTGGGCGCGGAATTTGAAGTGTTCAACGGCGGCAGCGAACGTGACAACCTTGAGTTCTCCGTGATGCCCACGGACCCGGCGCGTAAACATGACGACATCCACCAAGTATTGATGTCCAAATTACCGGCGGAACAGACAGGCGGCGCTATCGTCTATTGCGCGACGCGCAGGGGTTGCGAAGAAGCCGCCGAATTCCTGGACCGCAAGGGGCTGTCGGCTGCCCACTATCATGCCGGCCTGCCTCCGGATACGAAGAAGCGCACGCAACAGCGATTCAAGGAAGGTGAACTCCGGGTGATTGTCGCCACCAATGCCTTTGGAATGGGTATCGACAAGAAGGATGTTCGTCTTGTGCTCCACGCCGACATTCCCGGATCGCTGGAAAACTACCTTCAGGAAGCGGGCCGGGCCGGCCGAGACCGCCAACCCGCCCACTGTGTGCTGTTGTTTACGCCGGAAGATATCGAGCGCCAGTTTGGCATGTCTGCTCGCTCGCGCCTCACCCGGCAGGAGATTGGTGGGATCCTGCGGGCATTACGCCGCCTTGACGGCAAGGGCCGATTGGGGGGCGAGGTCGTAGCGACGACGGGCGAAATTTTGCTTCAGGACGAAGATCAACTGTTTGATCGCGATAGCGCTACGGACGACACCCGAGTCAAGACCGCCGTCGCTTGGTTGGAAGACGCAGAGCTACTGTCCCGGGAAGAGAACCAAGTACAAGTGTTTCCGTCATCGCTTCGCGTGAACTCCGTGGAAGAGGCCAGCGCGCGGCTGGCGCGACGGCGCAACCTGACCGAAGACCGCCGTCGAACACTTTTGCGCATTGTTAGGGCGTTGATCGAGGCGGACCCTGACGAAGGCGTCACCACCGATGAACTGATGGGCGTAACGCGTCTGGACACAACCGGTGTGCGCCACGCGCTGCACGATTTGGAATTCCTGGGCCTTGCCACCGACGATACGGCGTTGACGGCTTTTGTCCATGCAGGCGTCGTCCGCAGTTCGCGCCGACGGTTGGAGGAAGCCAAGCAGTTGGAAATGGCCTTGATCGCTGCGATGCGCGAGGCCGCGCCGGATCTGGAGTGTGGAGAACGCTCCCACCTGAACCTCCGCATCACTTCGCAAACGCTCAAGGACTCGGGGCTGGAGTCCGCGCTACCGGAAAGGCTGGTGCGCATCCTGCGCAGCATCTCCCAAGATGGGCGCGGCGACGACCGGGCGGAAGGAGGCTCTGGCGGCAGTATCGATATGCGTCGCACCGACCGGGAAAACGTCAAACTAACACTGCGGCGCCGATGGAAGGCACTGGAAACTACCGCAGAACTCCGTCGCCAGGGTGCAGGAATATTGCTGGATCATCTGCTAGCCGTGTTGCCAAAGGACCTGCGAGGCACCGATCTGCTCGTAGAGACGACAATGGGAAAGCTGCGCCTAGCGTTGTCGCAGGATATCGTGTTGAAGAGCCAAGGCTGGAATTTTGCCAAACTCTGTGACCGTGCCCTGCTCTGGCTGCATGAACAGGAAGTAATTCAGCTTAACAAGGGCCTTGCCGTCTTCCGTCCGGCGATGACCATCCGCCTGGAGCAATCCACGGGCAACCGTCGACGCGGATTCGCCACCGCCGATTTTGAACCGCTAAAGCTCCATTATCGGGAACAGGTGCTGCAGATCCACATCATGACGGAGTTTGCGGCCCGGGGACTCGAGGCCATGGCGGACGCGGTGCGTCTGGCGGTGGATTACTTCAGTCTGGACCGGGAGGCGTTCCTGACGCGATGGCTGCCCGGCAGGAAAACCGAACTCTCCAGACAGACGTCGCCCGAGACATGGCGATCTGTCGTCGAGTCGCTAAGCCCGATACAGCGCCGGATCGTCGACGACAAGCGCGAACAGGGAAACGTGCTGGTTCTCGCCGGTCCAGGATCGGGGAAGACCCGGGTACTGACACATCGCATCGCCTACCTGCTGCGCGTGCGACGCGAAAATCCGCGCAGTATTCTGGGGCTGGCCTACAATCGTCACGCCGCTGTGGAGATTCGCCGCCGTTTGGCAAAGCTGGCCGGAGACGACGCCCGCCATGTCACCGTGTTGACCTGCCACGGGTTGGCCATGCGGCTAGTCGGCACCACATTTGCCGCCATGAAAGCAGATTCGGAAAAGGAACGCGACAAGTCATTTGCGAAAGTGCTTCGTGAGGCGGCGTCGCTGCTGCGCGGCGACGGCCTGCCGCCGGAGGACGCCGACGTTCTGCGGGAGCGGTTGCTCGCCGGGTTCCGTTGGATTCTGGTGGATGAGTATCAGGATATCGACGGCGATCAGTACGAATTGATCGCTGCGCTCGCCGGGCGCACGCTCAGCGATGCGGATCGCAAGCTGACGATTTTCGCTGTCGGCGATGACGACCAGAACATTTACAGCTTCGCTGGCGCCTCCGTGAAATACATTCAGCGCTTCACAGACGACTACGATGCCCGTCCCGCGTGGCTAACGGAAAACTATCGCTCAAGCGCGCACATTATCCACGCCGCCAACGCGTTCATCGAACCGGCGCAACGGAGGATGAAAAGCGACCATCCCATCAAGATTGACCGGGCTCGGCGCAAGGGCCTTCCGGGCGGCGAGTGGGAAGTTCACGACCCGGTTGGCCGGGGCCGGGTCCAGGTGTTAACCGCCGGCGCAGACGATCGGACCCAAGCGCTCGCCGCGATCGGGGAACTTCAGCGGCTTGAGGCGCTAGCGGGATCCGACGGCTGGGACTGGAGCCGCTGCGCCATAATCGCACGGCACTGGCGAACGCTGGAGCCGGTGAGAAGCCTCTGCAAGCTCAAGGGCATCCCGGCGCAGATGGCCCGCGACGATACCAGCTACTTCTGGCGGTTGCGTGAAGTCCGCCGACTGCGAAAATGGCTGGCGAAACGTCCGGGGGGACTGGTGGACACGGCGGAATTGGAAACGTGGGCGGGCGCGCAGCCCCAGGACAACGAGTGGATTGATGTGGTCCGTCAGTCCATTGGCGAATATCGACTTGAAGCAGGCAGTGCCGAAACGACCGTGGAAAGCTTCACTGAGTGGCTGGCCGAATGGGGCCGGGATTTTCGCCGCCGCCAGTCGGGCCTGTTGCTGCTCACCGCGCATCGCGCCAAGGGATTGGAGTTCGACCATGTGATCATCCTTGATGGCCAGTGGCGCGAACAGGGCGAAGAGCCCGACGCATGGCGGCGACTTTATTACGTCGCGATGACGCGCGCCCGCCAGACGCTGGCGTTGGCGCGGCGTCCCGCCAACCTGCCGCTTCCGGCCCGCGCGGCGATGGTCGGCGAAAACCGGGCGCAAGCCGGCTTGCGTGGTCGACCGATCCCCGAACTTCGTGGTCATCCAGCCGTACTACACAGGCGATCGGCAGCGCTGCCCACGCCGCCGGCGGAGCTAGACCAACGCAGAGACACCCTCAGACTGAAAGACGTTCAGATCGGCTTCGCCGGCCGGTACGGTGGCGGCGACCCGGTTCACACCGCGATCGCCCGTCTGAATCCGGGCGACGAAGTCAAAGTAAACACCAATGGGGAACCTTGGCGACTGATAGCTCCCGGTGGCCGGACCGTGGGCTGCCTCGCCCGAAATTATCGACCGCCCGGAAAATGCCTCGGCGGGCAGGTTCATGCCATCGTTGCCTGGCGGCGCGAGGATAGCGACCCTGAGTATCGTCAGGCGGCGCGTTGCGACGAGTGGGAGGTTGTGGTGCCTGAACTGGTGTTCGGCTGACGCAATCGTGCCCTATCCATCACCCTGTTCGGTGTCCGCTGGGCGCGACTCGTCCACCGAGGCGGACAAACCGCCGCGAGCCAGGCGAATGTCGATTCTGGTGCCGCGCGGCGCGCTCCGGGCATCTGAGATGATTGCGCCGCTTTCGCCGGATGTAATGATTGCATAGCCGCGCTCAAGCGTCGCAATCGGACTCACTGACTCCAGCGTGCGCAGGGCTAGCGACAAGCGTTCCCCCCGTTTGCGAAGCGCGTCGCGGGCCGCGCGCGCGAGACTATGGAACAGGAATCCGAGCCGCTCCTCGATGCTCCCGATCCGTTCGGCAGGACTTGCGCCACGCAACCGTGCGTCCGATTCGGCGAGCCTCGACCGGCGCTCGCCCAGCGTCTGCCGCAACGCCAGTCCGAAACGCGTCTCCAGTTCGTCCAGCCGCTGGGCGGAGTGGCGCAACTGGACGCCCGGATGACTTTGCTGGAGACGGTGCCCGAGCGTCGTCAGTCGATTTGATGGTTCGGCCAACCGTTGCCCGACGGCCCTGAAAAGGCGCTCGCCCAGAGAATCGATCCCGGCCATCCACTGCGCTTGATCCGGCACGGCAATCTCGGCAGCCCCCGACGGCGTGGGGGCACGAATATCGGCGACAAAATCGGCAATGGTGAAGTCGATCTCGTGTCCCACACCGGAGATGACGGGAATGCTCACCGCGGCCATCGCCCGGGCGACCGCCTCCTCGTTGAAGGACCACAGATCCTCCAGCGAACCGCCGCCTCTCGCCAGGATCAGCAGATCGCATTCGCCGCGCCTGTCCGCCAACTCCAATGCCGAGGCGATCTCCGCGGCGGCACCCGCGCCTTGCACCGAAGTGGGATAGATCAGCACCGGTATCGCGGGAAAACGCCGCGCCAGCACCGTGATGATATCGCGCACCGCAGCACCGCTCGGAGAAGTCACGACCCCGATCCGGCGCGGCAGTTCCGGTTTCTCCCGCTTGCGCCCCTCGTCGAACAGCCCTTCGGCCGCGAGCTTTAGTTTCAGCTCCTCGAATCGCCGCCTCAGCAGCCCCTCGCCAACCTCCTCCAGATACTCGACGACCAGTTGATACTCGCCCCGGGGCTCGTAGATGCTCACCCGCCCCCGTGCCAGCACATGCTGCCCATCGTCCGGCCGGAAGCGCAGCAACCGATTCTGCGACCGAAACATCGCACAGCGAATCTGTGCCCGCTCATCCTTCATCCGCCAATACAGATGCCCCGAACCCGGCCTCGCAAGCCCGGATATCTCCCCCTCCACCCAAACCACACCCAGCTGATCCTCGATTATTCGTCGGGCCTGACTGTTGAGCGACGATACGGAGTAGACATCGCGTGCGGGCTGGAGGGGCAGTCCCAAACTGTGGTCGGCCATTCGCATGCGCGAAGTATACGCTGGCGCGTGATGCCCCAAGCGAAGGGAGGATGGCATTCGTTCGGTGGAGTTTCGCCAAATCCAGGTTGGGAGGGGCGGACGTGACTGCTAAAGTATGCGCCCGAACATCGCCGCCTGAAAGCTGTTGCGAGGAAGATCAGGTGCCGTTATGAGAAACAGACTCGACACAATTACGCTCAGGGGATTCAAGACCATTCAGGAGTTGGAGGGCTTTGAGCCAGGGCCTCTCACGGTGCTCATCGGACCCAATGGCGCCGGCAAGTCCAACTTCGTCTCGTTCTTCCAACTGATGAACTGGATGTTGGGGGAACCCACAGGTCTTGGGCTTCATGTAGCCCGGAACGGCGGGGCCAGCAAACTCCTGCATGACGGTCCCGAGAAGACGCAACAGATCGAATCCGAATTGACCATTCGCACGGATGCCGGCCAAAACCAGTATGCGTTCCGGCTTTTTTGGGCTGCGGGGGACACCTTGATATTCGCCGATGAACGGTTTCGCTTCTCTCGCGACGGTTACTTGGGCACCGCTGATTGGAAGGACACTAACGCTGGCCATAGCACGCCAAAGCTATTTGACGAAGCCAATAAGGATCAGACCGCCCGTGTAATTCTGGCCCTCCTGAGAAAAATCGTTGTCTATCAGTTTCACAACACTTCAGCGACGGCACGCATTCGAAGCAAGTGGAACGCGAACGACAACCGGTTCCTGAAGGAAGACGCAGCCAATATCGCCCCGGTCCTGCTCCGCTTGAGAGAGCAGGATGGCAGATGTTACCGGAGGATTGTCGATACCATCCGCCTGATCCTGCCATTCTTCTCCGATTTTGAGTTGGAACCTGTAAACGGGCATCTGCTGCTTACCTGGCGGGAACGTGGGAACGACCGGGTTTTCGATGTCTCGCAAGCGTCGGACGGCATGTTGCGGGTGGTGGCGCTCGTCATGCTTCTACTTCAACCGGAAAAGGATCTGCCGGATGTCTTGATTCTGGATGAACCGGAGCTTGGACTCCATCCGTACGCCATTACGGTGATCGGGGGGCTGATACGCGCCGTATCCACGAAAGTTCAGGTCATTGTTGCCACTCAGTCCACCGCGTTTGTCGATTGCTTCGAACCTGAGGACATCGTTGTCGTTGAGCGCGAGGGCCGCAAATCACTATTCCGGCGACTCGATGCCGGGACGCTGGATGTTTGGCTGAAAGACTACGCTCTATCTGAATTGTGGGAGAAAAATGTCCTCGGCGGGCGACCATAGTGGCCATGAGGCTGAATTTCATCGTTGAAGGGCAGACGGAGGAAACATTCGTAAACCTTGTTCTGCGCGAGCACCTGGCCAATAGGCATATCTGGGTCAGCGCCCGTTGCGTCGCTACGGGTCGTAAACGTGGCGTCACGTACCGCGGAGGTCTCAGGAATTACGTGAAGGTCAAGAATGACATCCGGGCCTGGATGATGCAGGACCAGAATCAGGATGCCCGATTCACAACCATGTTCGACGTATACGGCTTACCCAACGACTTCCCAAGCTTCAGCCGGGCCATTCAAGCGGGTGATCCATACGAACGAGTCAAGGTTCTTGAAGAAGCTCTGGCGAACGATATCGGGGACCCCAGACTCATCCCCTACCTTCAACTTCACGAATTCGAGGCGCTGCTGTTATCGGATCCCCGGAAGTTTGACGTGCAGTTTCACGAGCGGGAGACCGCCATACAAAAGCTCGTCACACTGGCCTCCGGCTTCAACTCACCCGAACTCATCGACGACGGCATCAGCACCGCCCCTTCCAAAAGGATTGCGAATATATTGCCGGAGTATCCAGGAATGAAGGTGACCGCAGGCCCGATAGTGGCCAACAGTATCGGGCTGCCAACGCTAAAGTCAGAGTGCCGGCACTTCGCTGACTGGCTGGACAGACTGGAAGACCTTGGGTGAGGCAGGGGTGTGACGTGCTAGTCGCCGTTTGTCCGCCCCATAGTGCGACGTAGCGGAACGCGCCCAACAGAAGTCCGCGTAGAGCGGTCGGCATTCGCGTCCTCCCACCGGTAGGCTTGAGCTGCCAAGGGCGTGTGCGCGCAGTGCCTGTTCGCTAAAGTTCGCCCGCCATCCCTGGCGGGCTCACATCGGCGCGCGGCGCTCCTGGCCATCCATGGCCGCGCGCCGCGCACACGATGCGAACAGGCACTGCGCGCACACGCCCTTGGCAGCCCCCCCAAACGGAAGAGAGCAGTTCCGGAATCAACAACCGCACAGGATCAAGAACGACGTTTACCCCACCAGGACGCACCCGTATAATTTCCCGTTTAGGCGGCGGGTGAGTTTGTCCATGCGGATACTTCACGAGGCTCTCACGTTCGACGACGTGATGCTCCAGCCCGCCTACTCCGAAGTCCTCCCCCGGGAAGTCGCCCTCGAAACGCGCCTCACGCGCGCGCTTTCCCTCAACATTCCCATCATCTCCGCCGCCATGGACACCGTCACCGAGGCGCGCCTGGCCATCAGTCTGGCGCAGGTGGGCGGCATCGGCATCATCCACAAGAACATGCCGCCCGAAGAACAGGCCCGGCACGTGTTCCGGGTCAAGAAGTACGAGAGCGGCATCATCAGCGACCCCATCACCGTGGCCCCCGACACCTCCATTCAGGCCGTGATCGAGGTAACCGAGGCCAACAGCATCTCCGGCGTCCCGGTGGTGGAAGGCGAGGAACTCGTAGGCATTGTCACGCACCGCGACCTGCGCTTCGAAACCCAGCTCGACGCCCCGGTATCCGCAGTCATGACACCCAAGAACCGGTTGGTCACCGTCAAGGAGAATCCGGACGAAGACGAGGTGTTGACGCTGCTGCACCGCCACCGCATCGAGAAGGTCCTGGTGGTGGACAGCGACTTCCGCCTGCGCGGCATGATCACCGCCAAGGACTTCCAGAAGGCCACCGACTATCCCCTTGCGTCCAAGGACGCGCTCGGCGCGCTGCGGGTGGGCGCCGCCGTGGGTACGGCCTGGGATACCGACGAACGCGTCGCCGCGCTGGTCGAGGCGGGCGTGGACGTGCTGGTCATCGACACCGCCCATGGTCATACGCGGAGCGTCCTCGACCGGGTCCGGCAGATCGGCGCCGACCACCCGGACCTGCCGCTGATCGCCGGCAACGTGGCCACGGGCGAGGGCGCCCGCGCACTGGCCGAAGCCGGAGCCGACGCCGTCAAGGTGGGCATCGGGCCGGGCTCGATCTGCACCACGCGGGTCATCGCCGGCGTGGGCGTGCCCCAGATCACCGCCGTCGCGGAAGTGGCCGCCGCCCTGAAGCATACCGACGTGCCGGTGATTTCCGACGGCGGCATCCGTTATTCCGGCGACATCGCCAAGGCCATCGCCGCGGGCGCTCACTGCGTGATGATCGGCAGCCTGTTTGCCGGCACCGAGGAATCGCCCGGAGAGGTGGAGCTGTACCAGGGCCGCTCCTACAAGTCCTACCGCGGCATGGGATCGCTGGGCGCCATGGCCCAGAGTCACGGCTCGTCGGACCGCTACTTCCAGGACACCAGCGAAGAACTGGAGAAGCTGGTACCCGAAGGCATCGAAGGCCGCGTGCCCTACAAGGGCAGCCTGGTGCCCATCGTCGGCCAGTTGATGGGCGGCATGCGCGCGGCCATGGGTTATACGGGCAACGGCAGCATCGAGGAAATGCGCTCCAGCGCCTGCTTCGTCCGGATCACGGGCGCCGGGCGCAAGGAAAGCCACGTGCACGACGTCACCATCACCAAGGAACCTCCGAACTACCGCTCGGAGTAGCGGCCCGTGCAAGCAAACAAAACGGCCCGCCGGGCGGGCACCGCGACTGAACATGAGGTGCAGGCAGCGGATCCTGTTCAGGCCGATGGGCGGGCGAAGCGGGCCAGCGCCCCGGACAGCGCGCGCATCCTCATTCTCGACTACGGGTCCCAATACACGCAGTTGATCGCCCGCCGGGTGCGCGAAGCGGGCGTCTACAGCGAGATTCACGCACCGGAGATTGCGCCCGACCGTCTGGCCGCGTTTGGCGCGTCGGGAATCATCCTGTCGGGCGGGCCGGAATCGGTGGGTACCGAGAATGCCCCCACGGTGAGCGATGCGGTGGCGGAATCGGGCGTTCCGCTGCTGGGGATCTGTTACGGGATGCAGGCGCTGGCGGCCAGGTTCGGCGGTGCGGTGCTGGCGTCCCCGCACCGGGAATTCGGTTACGCCGAGGTCAGCCTCGCATCCGGTGGCGGACTCGGAAACGGGATTCGGGACGGGCTCCTGGGCGGGCTGGCGGGCGACGGCGGGCGGCTGAAAGTCTGGATGAGCCACGGCGACCGGGTCGAAACGCTGCCTGCGGGATTCGAGCGCATCGCCTCCACGGAGAATGCGCCGCTGGCCGGTATGGCGGACCCGGCGCGTGATATCTACGGACTGCAATTCCACCCGGAGGTCACCCACACCGAGCACGGCCAGACCATCATCGAACGCTTCGTGCGCGGTATCTGCGGATGTCCGGACCGCTGGACGCCGGGCAATATCGTCGCCGAACACATCGAGCGAGTGCGCCGGGAAGTCGGCAGCGAGCGCGTCCTGCTGGGGCTTTCCGGGGGCGTGGATTCTTCCGTGGTGGCCGCCCTGCTGCACGCGGCCATCGGCGATCAACTGGTGTGCGTATTCGTCGACCACGGGCTGCTGCGGCTCGACGAGGGGGACCAGGTGATGGCCACATTCCGCGAGAGCCTGGGCGCGAACGTGGTGCGGGTCAACGCCGGGGAGGCGTTTCTCGAGGCCCTGCGCGGCGTGGCGGACCCCGAGGAGAAGCGCAAGATCATCGGCCGCAAGTTCATCGAGGTCTTCGAAGACCAGGCGAAAAAGCTGGCGGGGGTCCGCTGGCTGGCACAGGGGACGATCTACCCCGACGTCATCGAGTCCGCCGGCGCATCCACCGGCGGCAAGGCGCACGTCATCAAGTCCCACCACAACGTGGGCGGACTGCCCGAGCGGATGCATCTGCGGCTGATCGAGCCGCTGCGCAGCCTGTTCAAGGACGAGGTGCGCAAGATCGGCCTGGAACTCGGCCTGCCGCCGGGACTCGTCGGCAGGCACCCGTTCCCGGGGCCGGGCCTGGGAGTGCGAATACTCGGACCGGTCAGGAAGGAGTACGCCGACATCCTGCGGCGGGCCGATCACATCTTCGTGAACGAGCTTCTCGAACAGGGGCTCTACGATCGGGTCAGCCAGGCGTTCGCCGTGTTCATGCCCGTCAAGTCGGTGGGCGTGATGGGCGACGGCCGGCGCTACGACTACGTGGTCGCCTTGCGCGCGGTGGAAACGGTGGACTTCATGACCGCCCGCTGGGCGCACTTGCCCTACGATTTCCTGGACCGCGTCTCGCGGCGCATCATCAACGAAATACCGGGCATTTCGCGGGTGACCTATGACATCTCCGGGAAACCTCCCGCCACCATAGAATGGGAGTAGGGATCGCTTCGGCGCGGCGGCGGGCCGGCACTGGAGCGTAGCCGGTGATGGAGATCCTGCTTCTTGCCCTGATCGTCCTGATTCTGCTGTTCGGTGCCCGGCCGATCCGCCGTTTTCTCGGGGGATGCCTGTCAATGAGCCTGGTGTTGCTCATCGGCCTGGCATTGCTGGTCGGGGCGACGATGATTTTCTCGCAGGTTGCGGCAAATTGACCATCGACGCCGACTACATGGCCCGCGCCCTGGAGATGGCCCGCGAGGCGCGGGAGCAAGGGGAGGTTCCGGTTGGCGCCGTGCTGGTGGGCCCGGGCGGCGAAGAACTGGCGGCGAGCGGCAACGCCCCCATCGCCTCCCGCGACGCCACCGCTCACGCGGAAATCCGGGCGCTGCGGCAAGCCGGTCGCGCCGTGGGCAACTACCGGCTTCCGGGCACGACGATGTACGTGACGCTGGAACCCTGCCCGATGTGCGCGGGCGCGCTGCTCCAGGCCCGGGTCGCGCGGCTGGTATACGGCGCGCCCGACCCTCGCACGGGCGCCTGCGGCAGCGTCATCGATCTGCTCCGGGACAGCCGCTGGAACCACCGGGTCGACGTTGTCGGGGGTGTGCTGTCGGAGGAGTGCGCGTCGCTCCTGCGAGGATTCTTCGCGTCCCGCCGATAGCCCGGAGCGTACGAAGGCTACCGCTCCACGACGTGCTTCTGTCCGCCCGACGGCACACCGATCCGGTAGGGGGAACGATGGTCCGCGAAGTTGCGCGTGTCCACCACCAGGGTATCCCCGTCCCACCAGCCGATGGAGTGGCCGGTGACAAAGCGCTCGCCGGGGTCCGGATGCTCGCGACCGTCCATGTACACGGTCCGAAGCTCATCGTGGCCGAACGGTCCGCGATCCACCTGCCATCCAGCGTGGTGGCCGCAGGTTCAGGCGGCGAAGTCTCCAATGGAGACTAACCCCCGGCGGGGTAGGCGGTTTCTCCGGCCGGGCCGCCGGCCGTCATCCACTGCAGAATCTCGTAGTAGCGCCGGATGTTGTCCACGTAGCGCACGGGTTCCCATCCGCGTGCGTAACCGTAGGACACGCGCTGGTACCAATCGGGATCGGCGAGCAACGGCAGACGCTCCCGCACCTGCTCCCACGAATCGGGGTTGCCGCCCTGAATCTCGGTGATGATCCTGGCGTCTTCCAGGTGCCCGAAGCCGACGTTGTAAGCTGCCAGCGCAAGCCAGGTCCGATCGGGCTGGGCGATTCGCGGCGGTATCTTGCCGGTCACCCGAATGAGGTAGGACGCGCCGCCGAGGATGCTCTCGATCGCGTCCGTCCGGTCCTTCACCCCCATCATCCGCGCCGTCCCCCGGGTCAGCATCATCATGCCGCGCACACCCGTGGACGATACCGCGTCGGGGTTCCAGTGGGATTCCTGGTAGGCCATCGCGGCCAGCAGGCGCCAGTCGACGCCCGTCTCCCCGGCCGCCCGGATGAAGAACCCCCTGTACTCTGGCAATCGGGACTCGAAATGCCTGACGAATGCCTGCGAGCCGACATAGTCGAATTCGTCATCGACATGAAAATAGTAGCGGTCGATGATCCCGGCCAACTCGTCGGTGGCCTCCAGTTCCGCGAAGTATTCGCCGACCTTGTCCCGCAGCGACGAATCCGGTCCCTTGCCGAGCGCCCATGCCACGGGCGTTTCCCCGCCCACCGCAAACGCGGCCTCAACGCCAGGAATCGAATGCCTCAGCAGATCGAACTGGTGCGAGTCGACGATCGTGTAGTCGATCTCGCCCGCCGCGACCCGCTGCACCAGCCCGCCGACGCTGATATCGGGGATCTCCACCCATGTCAGCATGGGCTGCTCCGGGCGGGCGGCTTCCAGCGCACCCACGTCGGAGGAGCCGGCAATGACCTCCAGGCGCCCGCCCACCAGATCGGCCAGGCCATCCGGCCTGCGAGCGTCGCGCCGATATACGACCAGAGGTTGTACGTTCAGATAGGCAGGGCCGAAATCCACCACCTCCCGGCGCGATTCGGTTGCCGACAGGCTCGCTGCGCCCACATGGGCCCAGCCGGAGCGCACGTCCGCCAGAATCTGGGGAAATTGGTCGGCCGCGTAGATATCGAGCTCGACACCCAGCCAATCCGCAAAGCCGCTGGCCAGATCGTAATCCACTCCCCGGGGTTCTTCGGGGCCATAGTAGAACGTTCCCGGACCGTTGCGCGTCGCCACACGCAACTCACCCGAGAGCAGCACCTGATCGAGTAGGCTGGGCGGCGCGCCGCACGTGGCAAGCACCCCGCATACCGCAACGATTCCGAGTGCGCGCATCAATTTTCGATCTCTAGCTATCAACAAGTTACAGCATATACTATATGTTAAATATAACTTACGTTCGCAATCCGTTCAACCACCATGACCAGCCTGTTGCGTTTGTGGTTCCAAGTGGCGGTGGGAACACCTTCGCATGGCCTCGCTCCCGGAGAGGGTGGAGCGCTCAGAAGCCCAGAACAACGCCAGCGCTGAGTGTGGCGGCCCTGCCGGCGTTCATGTCCAGGAGCTCGTAATCGGCGCGAAGGGTCAACATCGGCAAGGACCACTGGAATCCGACGATGGCCGTCGGCCCGTCATCCGTCGCGCTGCCGCCGAGACTGACCGGGCTTTGGACGCTTCCCACGCCCGAAACGACCAGCCCCACGTTCTGGGTTGAACTGGTTTTGGCGTTGAAGTAGCCGAGCCCCCCGAACAACGCACCCACGCGAAACGGCAGATACCCCATCACTCGCGCCGATCCGATGTCGATGTTCGTGGAAAGGTTTGCGGAAACGGTAAGGTCTCCAACCTGCTCGGTGTACGTGCTCGTCAGTTCGTTTGCCCGCCCGTAACTGACCTCGACCCCCAGATTGCGGCTGATATTCCATCCGCCGTAGACCTTCAAGGACAGATCCGAATCGTCCAGCCGGCCGGAAACGGTTGGCGCCACGCTGCCGACGATTTCGTCTGCCAGCCGATCGTCCACCACGACCGACAGGGGGCCATGATCCTCCGTCAACTGGAAGTTGCCGACGCCGACACCCGCATACAGCCCGAGGCCGCGCTGTTGCGCCGCGGCATCGATACTGACCAGAAGAAGGAACAACGCGAAGGCGATTCTCACGGTGATGTGCTCTTTACGGGATTCACACCGGGCAGGCTACACGTCGGCCGAAGCCAACGCAATTGCGAAAATGGAAATCCGGCGTCCTGTATCTCCCCTACGCGACATGGCCTCGGCCGATGTCGGCAAGGCGAACGGTTCCGGCCTGCTTCATGACGATTTCAAGCTCTCGCGCCAGCAGGTCGAGAACGGTTTCGACGCCCTCCTGCCCGAAGGAAGCCAGGCCCCAGAGACCTGTTTATCGTCGTATCCGCGTACATCGGCTTTCGGGGAATGACTCCCGCGTCCGGGGCGTGGCACGCCTGACATTCCTCATTGCTGTCGCGGCGAAACCGCGCCAGCACCTCGCGGTTGCTGGCGGGCAGATCGACCGTCAGCGCGAGCACGGGACAACCGCTCGCCTCCGCGCGCCTGACGATGGCCTGAGTGCCTTCCCAATCCGGATTCGTGTATAGCTGGAACCAGACTGGCTGGCCACGTGCCGCGTTAACTTCTTCCACGGCCGTGGAAGTCACCGTGGAGAGAACCTGGCCCACGCCGCGCGTCCGCGCCGCCCGAGCCACGGCGACCTCGCCCTCCGGGTGAAATGCCTTCTGGCTGCCGCAGGGCGCGATGAGTATCGGCAGCGGGTAAGACTCGCCGAACAGTTCCATGGACATGTCGATTTCACGGACATCGACGAGCCGGCGCATCCTCAGGCGGAACTGCTCGAATCCTGCGCGGTTGGCCTGCAAGGTTCCGCCGTCGTCTGTACCCAGCGCCATATAAGTGTAATGCCCCGGTATCAATACCTGCCTCGCGACCTCGTGGAAGTCGAATACGTTGATGGCGTCGGCGGCGCTGGATATCAACTCCGGCGCGTAGGGGTCGCTGACGTTCTGAGCCAGAACGGATCCCCCCGCGCAGATGACAGGGCTGCTGGCCAGGAAACGCAGGAATGCCCGCCTTGAAGCGCGGAGTTCGGTATTGTTCGCTGACATTTGCAGGTCTCCAGTTTCTTCCTTGCGCCTGACGGTGGATTGCCCTCACCGAAAAGTCCCGTCGGCTGCGCTGCATCAACGCAAGAGCCGCTGCGCCAGAATCGTTTGCAGGCTGCGCCGCCCGTCAACGATCAACAGAATGAACACTTCGCGCGCAATAACTTCGTAAACGATCCTGAAAGGCTTGAAGTGCACTTCACGGTATGACTTGACCCCCAGTGACAATAGTTCGGGTGGAAAGTGGCCTCGGTTGGGGTGCAGTTCGAGCCGGTCGCAGACATCGAGCAGTTTTTCCAGCACATAATGGGCGCGTTCAACCGATTCCCGGTTGGCGACATATTCAACGATTTCGGCCAGATCCTGCTCGGCCTCCGGCGAGACCCTTACACGATATTCGATCACCCCCGCGGCTTGGCCAACCCCGACCGCAATTCCTCGATAGCCCGCCTGAACGGCCGCGACCCGGAATCCTCAATGCTGCGCTTTGCTTGCGCCAGGAGTTTCAGCAGCGCCAACGTTTCCTGGGTCTGCTCATAGGTAGCGATATCCTGCATGATCGCTTTGGCCGCGCCATTTTGCGTGATGACGATCGTTTCACGATTCTCGTTGACTTCCCGAATCATGTCAGCCGTATGAGTCTTAAGGTAACTGATGGGTTTGATCGACTCGCTGGGCCTCATCCGAACGCCTCCGTTTGCTCCCACCGGATAGTACTATATGCTGTCTTAATTTAGTACTACTCGAATCCCCGGACTATGGTTGAAGAATTTTGAATCGGCCTGGTTGATATATGACGGATATGACCTATCATAGTGTCCAGGAAAGCAAAGTGGCGAAGTCCGAAATGTGGGCCAGGCGTATCTTGCTTGTTCTTGCTGGAATCATCCTCAGCGGCTGCGCTTCCACACCACCCGCCAATACCGCAAACGTCTGCGACATCTTCGTCGAAAAACGCTCATGGTACCGGGACGCCCAGCGGGCTTCGGACCGCTGGCAGGTGCCGGTGGGCGTGCTGATGGCGTTCACTTACCAGGAGTCCAGCTTCCGCGCCCGGGCCCGCCCGCCGCGGCGCCGCCTGCTCGGCTTCATCCCGTGGACACGCACGGCCGATGCCTACGGCTTCGCCCAGGCCACCGACGCCGCATGGGCCGACTACACGAATGCCACCGGCCGCCGAGGCGCCAGACGCAACAACTTCGGCGACGCCATCGACTTCGTGGGCTGGTACAACGACCTGAGTTACCGCCGCAACCAGATCGACAAGACCGATGCCTACCGCCTCTACCTCGCCTACCACGAGGGCCACGGCGGATACTCCCGGCAGACCTACAGCGACAAGGCCTGGTTACTGGATGCCGCGCGAAATGTCGCGACCCGGGCCGACACCTACGACAGCCAACTGCAAGGGTGCCAGCGGCGCCTGCAGCGCCGCTGGTGGTGGCCGTTCTGAGGGACGGCCAGCGCCGAACTTCAAACCGTTAATAGTAGAGAGGGCACCCCTCAGGTGCCCTCTCTTCGCATCGTTGTAGATTGCCGCCTACAACCCTCCCGGGCCGCATTCATTGGCCAGGTAGCTCTCTATTGACGACAACACGGCAAGATGATGCTGTGGAAACCAAGGCAGACTGTGCCAGAGGTCGACGATCTCCATGTACTTCACGTCCTTGCCCGCACGCCGCAGTGCATTGACAAATTTCTCGGACTGGTCGATGGGTACCCGCTGGTCTCGATCACCGTGGAAAACGAAAATGGGTATCTCTGCATCCTCCACACGGTCCAGCGGCGACATGCCGGCGATGGTCGGATTCTGGAACTGGCGAGTAAAGCGGCCTTCGAAGGTTATCCTGTCGAAACTCCGTAATTCGGAGAGACCGGCACCTGAAATAGCGCACTGATACGGCGAATTCTGACGCACGCTGGCTGCCATGGCGGCGAATCCGCCGTAGGAATATCCGTACATCGCGATACGATCAGCTTCCGCAATGCCCTGCTCAACCAACCATACGGCGCCGTCATCCTTGTCGTCCTGCATCTTCTGGCCCCACTCCCGGTCACCCGCACGCCAGAGTCGCTGGCCCCAGCCGTCGGATCCCCGATACTGCGGCTGGAGAACCGCATATCCGCGGTTTGCAAGAAATTGTGCCCAGAGGTCCCAGCCAAGCGTATCGCGCGCCCAGGGACCGCCGTGGGGCATGACCACGGCCGGATAGGGTGGGTTGCCTTCCGCCGGAAGCGTGAGGTACGCGGGGATTTCGAGCCCGTCCCGCGCTTCGTAGGTGACATATTCCATGTCGGCCAGCTTGTCCGGTTCCAGGAAGGGAAAGCTCCGCCCCAGGGGCACGAGTTGCCGGCCGTTGACCAGCAGATGGTAGGCGCCCGCCTCCCTTTCCCCTGTCGTGCGCACCACCATGACCGTCAGGTCGTCCGACATGGACACGATGCCATGCGCGTTTTCCTCTCCCAGCGCTTCGTCGAGCCGGTCGGAAATGTCCTGGTACGTGGGCGAGATGTAGTGAAACCAGGGCTCCGAGCCTATCCCCGTATAACCGATGACCTCACCCAGGTTGTCGGGATTGGTCGCGATCCGAATGCCGGTCGCCTCGATGTCGAGTCCGCCGTACAGCGGCTCGCCGAGTTCGCGGGTGATCAAGTCGTAAGTGCGCAGGGCGGCTTTGTCGCGCCCCGTATTGTCCACCATATAGACACGCCGTCCATCGAGATCGAAGCCGCGCGGCCACATGCCCTCCCTTTCGACGGCTACAAACTCATGGTGCTCCTCCCACTGGCCGGTTTCGGGATGGATATAGGAGAATACCAATCGTGTATTGTCGCCCGTCCCCTCCATTTCGCTCCTGCCGCGGATCTCGCCGAACGCATCGGCGACAATGTCCTCTCCCGCAGCGCCCCGAAAGATGCGCCTGGCATTGAAGTTTCGAAGATTGACCTCGTAAACTTCCCTGCCGAACTCATAGTTGATTCGCAAGGCGAGAAATCTGTCCCGATCGTGCGGCAGGATGTCGAAGATGCCCTTGCCGCCGTCTTCGGTCTCCAGAAGCTCCCGCCACCGCTCGTCGCCGCGGTCATCGATTATGTAGAGCTTGTCCCTGTACCACTGGGTAGGTCTGCCCCCGGTACGAATGTCGAACGTCTGCCGCCCGATGACATACAGGTATTTGTCGTTGAGCCAACCCACCGCCAGCGCCTTGACGTCGGGCGGACTGAAGCGCACGGGCGCAACCGAAAGATCCTCCGTCTGCCAGACGGTGACCTGCGGGGGCGCGTTGATATCCGACAGTGTCAGCGCCACCAACTGATTTCCGTCCGGGCTGACGCCGACGCTGGATATCACCGGATCGTGAATCCAGGCGTTCATGGGAATGATCTCCGCCCGCGCGGAGCCGTTTGACGCGAAGGCCCAGACGGCGCCGAAGAGCAGCAAGCTGCGTGACTTGTTTTTCATGACTTGATCCTCCTTGCGTCCGGCCGCCTAGAATTCCCTGGCAACCTGCAGCACGAACGTGCGGCCAAGGATATCGTAGCCGGAACCGGGCAAGGTGTTGAAAATGCGCGAGGTCTCATCGCGCGGAACGCCGTCAGCCACGAGTGGTGGCTGTTTGTCGAAAAGGTTTCGAATGGTACCGAGAACGATCCAGTCGGCATTGGACCAGCGCACCGAAGCCGTGTGCTCCCAGTGGTTTTCCGTCCAGTGCATCCGGTCCACGTTGGTCGTGCCGGGGTCGTAAACGGCGTCGGCCGCCGAGTGTCCGATGAAATTCATGCGCCAGAAGAACCGCCAGTCCCGATAGTCGATGATCGTATCCATTACGCCGGTCCACTTCGGAAAGCCCCAATTCTCGACGCTGTTCCAGTCTTCGTCGAAGAGATGAGTGGTCTGCTCCTTGAGAATCGCGATGGTACCTTCGACCCTCAACTCGAAAGTGGGAAACGACCGCTCCCACACAAAGTCGGTGTCGAAGCCGCGCGTGAACCGCCGGCCGACGTTGAGGAGCGACGCGTCCACGTCGGTCAGGAATCCTTCCGGCCCCCGAGGACCGATGCGACTGCAGAATGGATTCGACAACCCCTCGGAGTCATAGCACGTGCCGAGTACGTAACCCACCGAGGGATCCTGCACCGTATTCTCCAGTTCGATTTCGAACCAGGTGAAGGCCAGCGACAGACCCAGCAAATCCTGGGGCTCCGGCTGCAGCACGATTCCCGCGGTCCAGGCATTGGAGGTTTCCGCCAGCAGATCGGGGTTTCCGCCGATGACGCTGCGGATGCTCGGAACACCGGAGTCTCCGTGGTCGGGCGGCAATCCCTGTGCTTCGCAGTTCCGGTAGACGATGTCGTCCGGATCGAACTCGTCTCCGTAGTTGATACACGGGTCGGCGAATCCGCTGGTAAAGCCCGTCTGGTTGGCCAGATACTGCTCAAACAGGTCCGGTGCCCTGAAGGACGTTCCCGATGTGGCCCGGAAGCGTAGCTGGGGCCGAATCTGATAGTCCAGTGCCACGCGATAGGTCGTATCGTCCCCATAGGAATCATAGTCCGTCCACCGGCCGGAACCGTTCACCACCAACTCCTCCGCCCAGGGCATGCGGGCCAGCAGCGGGATCTCTATCTCCGTGAAAACCTCCCGGACAGTGTCATTGCCGCTGGTGATTCCGGATGACGTACGGCCCCAGACATTGTCGGCCTGGGATTCGGGGTCGGGCACATCGTGAATGTCCTCCGTTCGCGTTTCGACACCGATCACCGCGCCGACTTCTTCACCATTGGGCATATCGAACAGCCGCCCGGTGGCATATCCGGAGAACTGGTGACCCTTGTAGGTGGTTTCGCCGAGGAGGTTCTTGGTAAGGAAGTTGGTAACTTGGGTAGGCAGACGACCGTGCAGCAGCGCGTCCTCGGTGAACAGATTTACGGGTACGCACCCCGCAATGGAATTGTCTGCACACACCAGGTTGCCGTCTGCATCCAGCGTTGAATTGAGCGACGCGCTGACCCGGTCATCCAGCCAATTCGACGAATAATAGGTACCGTAGGAATGGCTGTAACCGAAATAGGCATCGTAGCTCCAAGTCGCTGAAAAATCGCCCTGCAGGCCGACGAATGCATTGTAACGAGCCACTTCGTTACCATCGTTGGGGTCTTCCAACTCGTAGCTGGGAACTACGGGCTGAACCGCAAAACCCCTCCCAATGCGCGCCCCCAACGGGCCATGGACCCCGAACGGGTTGGTTGGATTGGTGGACGATACGCGCGGGAAATATTGCCTGTAACCGCCATTCCAACTCGTCGTTCGACGATTGTAGTAGAACTCGTAATACGCATTGGCGCTGCGACCGCCAATGTCAAAGTCGCGGTCCGCAAAGGAGGTGACCGAAAACAGCTCGCGGTCCGGGATGAGCGACTGAACCGATGGCTGCCTTGTGTCCCGATAGAACTCTCCTTCGTTATCCCAGAGAGGTTCCGGATCGTCCGGGTCGCTGGTGGGATCCCAGCCGTGAACCGGGACAGTGGTATACAAGGGAATTCCGAACTGTTGTGGGCGGGAGAAGTAAGGGTTGGAGGGATCCGGCTGGGCCAGGCTGGGCTCGTATCGAACCCAGCCGAACGGCGAAACGACGAATCCGTAGATCATTCCGAAACACAGAGGTTCGCCGGTCTCGGGATTGGTATTGTCAATGACGCCGTCGCCGTCCTGATCGGTAAACCTCGGCCTCCGGGGGCATTCGGCCCAGGTTCGTTGATTGACCTTCATCTCTTGCCGCTGCTCGTAACTGGCGGACACGTTGAATGACCAGTTGGACTCCACCCTTCCCCAGGTAAAGTCACCACTGAAGATTTCACTGCCCGACTTCTGCGGGGCAAACCCCTCGAAATTTACCTGCAGGCCTTCGAACCGCTGCACGGTGATGGCGTTGACGACGCCCGCCACGGCATCGGCTCCATAGATGGACGACGCTCCGTCCTTGAGAATCTCGTAGCGTGCGATGGATGATGACGGAATTGCGCTCAGATCGACGGAGTTGACGGCGCCCCGTACGCCCGATGGCCCCCAGCGCTTGCCGTTCACCAGCACAAGCGTGCGTTGTTCCCCCAGACCGCGTAGCGCCACGGACCGGGAGCCGGGCCCCCCGTCCGTGACAAAGCCGGAAAACGTATCGTCGATCTGCTGGCCCGTGGCAACCGTGGAATTCTGGAGAATGTCGGCGGTATCCAGCAACCCCGCCAGTGCGGAAGTTTCGCTGGTGATTACGGTAATCGGCGACGCGCTGGTAAATGTATCGCGCCGGATGCGTGAACCGGTGACCACTACTTCCTCGACGACGGGTTGCTGGGCAACCGGCGCCTCCTGTTCCTCCTGCTCGTCTTCCTGTTGTGCCACGACGACAGACGGTAGCAGGCTGAAAAATCCGAGGAAAGCGGCGAATCTGGCTATTGAGTGAAGTTTCATGGTGACTCCCTCGCCCCAATTTGTGGTTAATGGACCAATAATGCTCCCTGTTATTTCTTAAAATCAATAGGGTTATGCGGAAAGTGCAAATGGAAAGGCCAGTCTTGCGAGTCGCGAAAGAACATGCCGTGTGACCGGTTGCGCTACATTTCGGCCTGCAGCCTGAGGTAGTAATAGGCGCCCTGCCAGGGGATCATGGAATCGGAGCGGTAGATTCGGCCGCAGCAGGCTTCAAACTGCGCCGGGTCGGGGGTCTCGCCAAGGACGTTCAGTCCGCCCAGCGTCAGGGTCAAATTGTCGCGCATTCGCCACGCGGCCTGCACATCGAGAAGTACCTTTGCGCCGAATTGTTGAACATTTCCGGGGTCGGCGAAGTTTGCGCTGTTGGCGTGACGGTAGTCGCCGTACCAGTTGACCCGGCCCATGACGTCCAGCCGTTCCCACCAATGGCACAACGTGAATACGCCCTGGAACCGGGGCAGCGCGTTCTCCGTGTCGTATACCGCCTCCTCGTTCACGAACGAGAACGGGCTGCCGTCCCGGCCGGTTCTTTCCGGTATGCGGCTCACATGCGTCATGTTGCGGTTCAGGGACGCGGAGAATTCGGTCAGTCCGGCGCCGGAGTCGATCGTGTAGGTCGCCACGACGTCGATTCCCGACGTTTCGGTGTCCAGGTCGTTGTTGAAGAAACTCACCTGGGCGATGGAGTTCGCGCCCTGCACGCCCAGCGCCTCCAGTGCCACGACCTCCTCCGGGCCAATGTTGAAGTCCGACGAGAGGACGATGCGGTCGCGCAACTCGATGAAGTAATAGTCGAGCGAAACCGTCAGCCTGTCCGAGGGGTTCGCCGCCACGCCCAGGGTGAGCTGGGTGGATTCCTCGGCGTCCAGCGGTACGGCGCCGAAGAATTCCGAAACGGGGTGTGTCGCCGGAAAGATGCCTTCGGCCACGGGTACGCCGGCATCGTTGATGCGCGTGGACACGTTGGTGGTGGAGATCTGGCCCGGCGTCGGCGCCCGGAAGCCAGTACCCGCCGATGCCCGCAGCGAGGCCGCATCGCTGAAGGCGTAGTTGCCGGCCACCTTCCAGGAGAAATTGCGGCCGAATCCCGCAAAGTCCTCGAGCCGGCCGGCGGCGCCGACCAGCAGCCGGTCCGAGATGTCGGCCTCGAGATCCAGGTAGACCGCCTTGCTCTCGCGGTCGAATGCCCCCGTGAATTCCGGCGCATAGCCCGGGAACCCGTTCGAGCCCACAGGGAGTACGTGATTGAGAGGATCACCCGGCACGCACAACCCCGGCCGCTCCTGCCCGGGAATCCGGCACTCCACTCGGGTGAACGCGTCGCTCGGGTCCGCGTCCACTTCGGCCTGGGTAACCTCGAAATTGAAGGGATCCACGGTTGCGAACGGGCCGGCCTGGTGCGAGGCAGGATCGCCTTCCCGCAGTTCGTAGCCCTCCGTCCTGTACTCGAACCCGAAGGCAATGTTGAGAGCTCCCAGAACCCGTGTATCCATCGCGTAGCTGAAGTCGGCGTTCACCGACCACTCGTCCGTTATCAGGTCGCCGGGATGAAACTCCGTCGGCGATTCCGGCCCGAGGGACGGGTTCCAGGTGTTTTCCAGGGTGTACTGGATCCGGTTCTCGCCGCTGCGGGCGCTCAGGTCCCACAGCAGGCCGCGGTCCGTGGCGCCGCGCAGGCCTCCGGTCAGGCCAAGGTCCCCGGCACGCCCGAAGAAACGCGGCGTGAAGCCCCCGGGGAACCGGTCCCGGGGATTGTAGATCGAACCGTCGGCCAGGCGGACCGGCAACAGTTGCTGAACGCCGGGGCGGCGATAGAAGAAGCTGCCGTTGGAGTCGTAGTCGCGCCAGTTCGCGAAGCCGTAGACTTCCCGCTCGCCGCCGACGGGCAGCGCAGCGTTGACGAAAACCTTGCGGTCGATGCGGGGCGGTTCCCCCCAGATCTGCTCGGGGTTGCGGAGATTGTCCCGATAGCGCGGCGAGGTGTCGTCGGGGATGCCGTCGGCGCCCCGCACGAGACTGAGCAGCCGGCCGTCGGCGTCCCGGACCTCGGTGTACACGTCCGGACCGTACCGGTCCACCCTGCCGTCCCCGTCGGTGTCGGCTTCCACCAGCGAGGCCTCGTAGGGCGTCAGGCCGGAGCCCCCGGGCAAGGCCAGGTCGTAGCGGCCGCCGCGGCTGGTCCCGCTGCCCTGCGCGTATTCCCCGCTGACATTCAGGAACCCGTCGCCGCCGATGCGAAACCCCACATGGCCTGCAACGCGGTGGTCGTCGCCGCCGTCCGCGTATTCGCCCGCGTTGATTTGTATCTCGGCCGCGTCGTCGGACTCCTTGAGGTTGAAATTCAGAACGCCGGCAATCGCGTCGGAACCGTACTGGGCGCCCGCCCCGTCGCGAAGCACTTCAACCGATCGCAGCGCGATGACCGGAATCGCAGCCAGGTCCGGGCCATGGGATCCGAACCCGCCGAGACGTACCAATGCGGCCCGGTGGCGCCGCTTGCCGTTGACCAGCACCAGCGTCTTGTCGGAGTCGAGCCCGCGCAGGCTGGGGGGCCGGACAAAGGTGGCGCCGTCGGAGATGGGTTCGCGGCCCACGTTGAAGGACGGCACGAGTTTGGTAATGACGTCCGTCAGGTCAGCGGCGGCGCCGACGCTCTCCAGTTCATCCTGGGCGAATACGTCCACGGGCACCGGACTGTCGGTCACGGTCCGGCCGGCCGTGCGGGTGCCCACGGTGACGATCTCCTCGATGACCTGGGTACCGGTCTGCGCCATGGACCCGGCCGGCAAGAGGATCGCTGCGAGAGCCCAAATCCTGCCTGCCCGAACACCGGCCGGGCGGGACAGCTCGGCCGCCCCGCAACCGCCCCCCGCATGGCTCGCCCGGCATTTGGCACGAGCGACCGTTTCATGGTTACATGTGCGCACTCTTCCTTCCGTCCGTTTTGGGCGTCGCCGAACCAAAGAAAAACCCAAGAGGCCAAAAATGAAGCGTCCCGGTATCGTCAAATTCGGCATCTTTGCTGTCGCCATGATCGTGTCCTGGATGGTCGGTACCAATATCGCGCCCACCTGGACCGTCGAACAGATCACGCTGGACGTCCAGGCCGACGCTGACGGTGCATTCTATTTCGTTTCCGGAGGCGATCCGACCTTTTTCGAGGCGGTTCCGGCCGATTCGTCCCAGCTTGATCCGAACGCGGTCACCGGCACCACCACCGCGCCGCCGGTTCAGGAGGAATTCGTTCTTGCCACGGAGGTTCGCGATGGGCAGGTGCAGGACGTCTACTACCAGCGCACGGCCCGGTTCCACTGGGGATTCTGGTCGCTGCTGCCCGCCCTGGTCGCGGTCGTGCTCTGCTGGATTACCAGGGAGCCGGTCACAGCCCTGCTGAGCGGGATCCTCTCCGGCGCACTGATTCTCGGCCGCTACGACCTCTCCGGCGAAGTGCTGATTCCGTCTCTCGCAACCACGAGCGCCGCCGGCATACTGCTGTTGTATCTGTGGCTGTTGGGGGGGCTCATGGGCATCTGGTCGCGTACCGGCGCGGCCCAGGCCTTCGCGGAATTCGTCACGGCACGCTTCGTCAGGGGCCCCAGAACCGCCAAGCTGGTCGCCTGGATGCTGGGCATCGTCTTCTTCCAGGGCGGAACGGTCAGCACCGTGCTGGTGGGCACGACCGTCAAGCCCATCGCCGACAGGGAAAAGGTCAGCCATGAGGAACTGGCCTATATCGTGGATTCCACCGCCTCGCCCATCGCCTCGCAACTGGCGTTCAACGCCTGGCCGGGTTACGTGCAGGCGTTCATCTTCGTCTCCGGTGTCGGCTTTCTGGCCACTGAGGCGGACCGCATCGCGTTTTTCTTCCAGAGCGTGCCGTTCTGCTTCTACGCAATCTTCGCGGTGCTGGGCACGTTTCTGCTCAGTATCGAGAAGCCGCTCTTCCTGGGCAGTCAGTTGCGCGAAGCCATCGACCGGTCCCGCACCACCGGCCGGCTCGACGCCCCCGGGGCCGATCCGCTCAGCTCGAGGGAATTGCAGGGCAGCAACGTCCCCGAGGGCTACAAGCCCCACGTAATCGAGTTCTTCCTGCCGCTGGGCACGCTGATCGGGCTGGCGGTGCTGACCTTCGTGGTCTACGGCTCGCCCAACGTACACTGGGCATTCGGCGCGGCATTGGCCCTGGCAGCGGGCATGGCGCTGGCCAAGGGGATGTCCCTCAAGGACCTGCTCGCGGGCTTCCATGACGGCATCAAGGGTGTCGTACTCGGCTCCGTCATTCTTCTGCTCGCGATCACGATCGGCGGCCTCAGCCAGCAAACGGGCGGCGGCATCTACCTGGTGGACCAACTCGGCAACAGCATCCCGTTCTTCCTGCTGCCGGTAATCCTGCAGATCATCACGGTGGTGATCGCCTTTTCGACGGGCACAAGCTGGGGCACCTACGCGGTGGCGTTCCCGCTGGCGATGCCGCTGGCATGGGCGGTTGCGAACTCGCAGGGCCTGTCCCATCCGGAACTGTACATGACGCTGTGCTTTGCGGCGGTGATGGACGGCAGCGTCTACGGCGACCAGTGCTCACCGATCTCCGATACCACGGTGCTCAGTTCCGTATGCACGGGCTGCGACCTGATGGATCATGTCAAGACGCAGATCCCGCAGGCATCGATGGCGGCGGTGATGGCGGCTGTCTGCTGGACGGCGGTGTCGTTCCTTACTGCCTGAGCGGGGGTTTGTCTGAGCGCAGGTGCGGCCGAGCGCACGACGCGCGCGAGGGATGAACGCACACGCCCGGCGCTATGACGTCAGGAAATGTACGCCCACAGGCGGTGCTCAGGGGGCGATTCCAGGCGCAAGCCTTGATGCTGCTCCGGCAGGTCAGTGGGTTTCGGCGCCGAGGTGGGTCATGGTGGTGATGATCTCCTGGAGGACGCTGTCGACCAGGTCCGCGTCGGTGCCGCGGACGACCAGGTTGGCGCCGAAGCGGCGTTCGCGGAAGAAGGGATAGCTGCCGATTTCTACCTGGGGATACTTGTGCACGATGGTCTCCAGGGGCGCGGCGAGTTCGCCTTCCGGGAGATAGACGTCGACGTTGCGGGAATGGATGGGTGCTCCGCCGGATAGCTGCTCGTCCAGGGTGGAGAACATGCCGCGGGCGACGGCGGGAATGCCGGCCATGACGAAAACGTTGTCGATACGGAAACCGGGTGCTCCGCTCAGGGGGTTGTCGATGAGGCCGGCTCCTGCGGGGACGTGCGCCATCTTGAGGCGTGCGGCGTTGAGTTCGAGTCCGCGCCTGCGGAGGCGTTCCACGGCCTCCTCGTGAATTACCAGGTCGCGGCCGAACGCGGCGGCGATGCACTCGGCGGTGATGTCGTCGTGGGTCGGTCCGATGCCTCCTGTTGTAAATACATATGTGTACGCGGCCCGGCACTCGTTCACCGCGGCCACGATGGCGGCCTTGTCATCCCGCAGCACGCGGGCTTCCACCAGCGTGATGCCCTTGTCCGCCAACTCAGTGCCCAGGAACTGAAGGTTTGCGTCCCGGGTCTTGCCGGACAGAATTTCGTTGCCGATGATGAGTACGCACGCGGTTGCGGCCTGATTGTTCATTTCTGCGTTTGAAGGTTGCCAATGCGTTCCCCGGCCGACCGGCCGGACGGGCGAATCCTACACCATGTAGAGCCGGGGGGGCGGGCGATCCCATTGATGGGTCAGGCCTGAAAGGAGGGGATCGGCCGCGCCGGGGGTTCCTGGGGCCCAGTGTCGGAGGGGCACGCGATGGGATATCATCTTCTGTCCGAATTCTGCGAGACAAACTGACATGGCCCTCAAATCCGATGCCGTCGGGACCGGGGAACCGCTCGAAATCGCGGACGCGAAGGACGCCGCGGAAGCCGGCAAGGGTGCGCCGCAGGAAGCCGCTGAGGTCGAAGCCGCCGACGAGTCGGTGGCGGGCGCCGCGAGACGTCTTGCGGATATCCGCCGGGACCGTGCCTCGATCCGCCGGTTTTTCGAAACCGGAGAATATCCCTACAAGCAGAAGATCAGCCGCAAGTTCTATCAGCGGCAGAAAAAGGAACTGCAGATCGAACTGCTCAAGGTTCAGGAATGGGTGAAGGCCAACGGTCGCAGGATCGTCATTCTCTTCGAGGGCCGGGACGCGGCGGGCAAGGGAGGGACCATCAAGCGCTTTACCGAGCACCTGAACCCCCGCGGCGCGAGGGTCGTGGCGCTGGACAAGCCCACGGAACGGGAACGCTCCCAGTGGTACTTCCAGCGCTACGTTCAGCATCTGCCGTCAGCCGGCGAAATCGTATTCTTCGATCGCTCCTGGTACAACCGCGCCGGCGTCGAACGGGTGATGGGGTTCTGCACGCCCAACGAATATCTTGAATTCATGCGCCAGGCTCCCGAATTCGAAAGGATGCTGGTGCGCAGCGGCATTATCCTCTTCAAGTACTGGTTCTCCGTAACCAGCAAAGAGCAGATCAGGCGCTTCGAGTCGCGCGAGACCGAGGCCTTGAAGAAGTGGAAAATTTCCCCGATCGACAGGCAGTCCCTTAGGAAATGGGATGAATACACGGACGCCAAGGAGGCGATGTTCTTCTACACGGACACCGCCGACGCACCCTGGACGATCGTCAAGTCGGACGACAAGAAGCGCGCCCGCCTGAACGCCATGCGGCACTTCCTCTCGCAGCTTCCCTACCCGGCCAAGGACAAGGCGCGCGTAGGCAAGCCCGATCCCCTGATGGTCGGCTCAAGCGGCGACGTGATCGCCAAGGACGATCACCTCATCGACAAGACCACCCACCCCGACCGCCGCCACACCTGACCTCTGCGAAGTAGCGCCGATGTGAGTCCGCCATGGATGGCGGGCGAACTTTGACGCGCAATTGCAATTACTCAGCGTCCAACACCCAAAATCTGGCTACAAATATTCCGACAAATCAAGACAATCATCGAGCTGGAAGTCTGAAGGGGTTTAAGCGTCAGGATTGGCTATTGCGCTGATTTCCTGCGAATCAATTACGTAAATGGTTATATTACTGCGAACTATAGTCAGTTCGTGCTCATAATCGAGCCCACTCTGCGCGCCAGATACCCTATCCTGTAACCATCGAAACATACTGAGCAGGAGACACCGCCATGTCGCACCTCAAGAAGATAGACCACGTCACCTATGCGGTGGAATCCGGCGCGATCGAGCGCTGGGCCTGGTTCCACATCGAAGTGGAGGGCGGCACCCTGATCAAGCGCATCGACGATGCCCGGCCCGGCGACCCCAACAGCAGCATGAAGATCTGGTGCATCGACTACGGCGACTTCGGCATCGCGCTGATCGAAGGGATCGATCGGGCGCAGAAATCGCAGGTGACGTCCTTTGTCGAAAGACACGGCGATCACGCATGCCAGCATGTCGCCTATGACTGCCACGATCTGGACGCATTCATCGATCACATGAAGTCCATGGGCGGGCACCCCCGCGGCGGCGTTTTGGTGCAGGACGACGGTTTCGGCATCCTCAAGCAGATGTTCGCCAAGGGCTACGCCTCGGGGCACGCAGGGGAATCCACGTTCCCCGAGTACTGCCAGCGGCCGCGAGACGCGAGCGAGGCGCGGCGGGTTGAGATCACATTCTCCAACCGTGCCGGCGGGGAGTTCTACCGCCAGGTTCAGGAAGCCATCGATGCCGGCGACACCGAGCCGTTCTTCGACTTCAGCCGCATGCCGGGCGACTGGGATGTCCCTACCGAGCAGCCCAAGGGCGCATCCGCACCGATGTTGAAATCGGCCTGACCACTTCGCGCCCGGCCGGAAATCGCGGGATTTTCCATCACGGACCGTGTCACGGGCGACGACGATCCGGACCCCGTTTCGGTCGGCGCCGATTTCGTCATCACCCAGATCGGTTTCGACCCCACCAAACACGAGGAAGCGCTGTTCTGGATGCACGCCAATCGCTGTCGCGTGCCGGTGGTGGCGAATCTGATCGCATTGAACGCGGCCCGGGCCCGGTACATCCGCAGGCACAAGTTGGCGGGGGTGTACATTTCGGACGATCTGGCCGAGTTGCTGGAGTACGAGAGCGCCTCGCTCAGCGCCGAGGAGGCCAGCGCCCGCGTGATGCGGCGAATGGCGCTGCAGATTCAAAAGCTCTTCTACAGCGGCTATTCGGGCATTCAGGCCACCGGTCTGCACTCGGTGGAGAAACTCCTGCAGCTTCGCCACGCCGTGGACACGGTCGAGCGCGAGGTGACGGATCGGCTGACCTGGGACGAGGCGTGGCGCGAAGCCCTGTCGTTCGGAAGATCCGGATCGATCCGCGTCGCCGGCCTTACGCCGCCGGTACCGCCTGGCCAGGGACAACGGCGAGCTGGAGGAAATGAGCGAATTGTTGATTGAGGATGTGCCCGAGTCCAGCCGCGGCACGTCGTCCTGGCCGCCTTACCTTCGTGACGGCGCGCCCGTACTGGACGACTGACGAATGCGTTTTTTCTCGACCGGGAAGCGGCCGGCCCATCTGGGGCCGTTCCCGGATGAGCGGTTACCGCGCACCGATCGTGTCGATCTGTCAGGAGTCCCCCCTTTTACCCCTGTCGAATTCGGCGGCGCTTCCGGCGGCGGCAATTTGTCCGGCTCCATGGCGCCCTACATCGCGATGCTCGACACGATTCGCGACGGCGTTCCCAATGAGCATCGCGCGGAGATTCCCGGGGACCCCGCCGAGCGGTCGCGGCATGTCAGGGGGGCGGGCTATTTCTACGACGCCGGCATGGTCGCGACGTGCGAGGTGCCGGTTGAGTCGCGGCTGGAACGACCCGTCAGGAACGCGGACATCGATGCGCTGGCCGCGGAACTCGCGGTGCGTCAGGTCAAGACGCTCGCATCCGGCATCGACGCCATCATGGCGGAACTCAGGGAAGCCGTCGCCCGGCCGTCCGCGGGGATAGAGCGCCATACCCACGCCGTGGTATTCCTTTATGAATACCCGAGGGACCCATCGAAAGCGGAGCCGGGCGGCGAATGGATCGCCGGGACGAACGCGCAGCGCGCGGCGCTACGCGCGGCCGAAACTGCCGCGGTGCTGGCCAACTATTTCCGGTTGTTGGGCTACCCGGCGCTCGCGCACACGGCAACCACAACGGATGTGAACCTGAATGTGCTCGCGGTTGCGTCGGGGCTGACGACCGTGGTGGAGGACGACGCCGGCACGCGTATCGAGAATCCGTTCGTCGGCCGTCATTTCGGAATGGCCGCGATCACGACAACGATGGCGCTGGCGCCCGATCGCCCGCTGGCGCCCGGCGCCGCTGCCGCCGGCCTTCGGTGGAGAATGGGATTCGGGACGGTAAAGCGACGGGGTACGGCTCGGCCCTATGCGAAACGGCGTTTCGTTGACGGGGAATTGCCGTTCGAAAAGATCAAGCGGGTCAAACACCCGACGACCCTTATCGACGAGGCGCGCATTCCGCGCGTCCCGAAACGTACCGACATGTTTCCCCGCGCGCAGTTCGGCGACTTCGGCCCCAGGATCCAGAAGGAATCCATCGGCGGGAAGATGATGGCCAAGAGCGCGCTCGGATGGGCGCCGCGCCAGGCGCTCGGCGCCTGCATCCTGCTGCAGGACGGCGATGTGGCGCCCGAGATCGACGACAGCGCCAGGGACCCGACAGGAAACGCCCACAATCTGAAAGCGGCGCTGCATTTTCTGGGCGTGGACGCCGTCGGCCTGAGCCGGTGCCCCGACTGGGTCTACTACAGTCACGATTCGCGCGGCGAGCCGATCGTTCCGTATCACAAGAATGCCATCACGACGATGATCGATCAGGGGCGCGACTCGATGGAGGGCAGCTCCGGGGACGACTGGTTGTCCAGCGCCCAGTCCATGCGGGCGTACCTTCGAAACTCGATTCTGGGCGGCGTGGTCGCGGCCCGGATCCGGTCGCTGGGCTACAGTGCCCGGGTCCATACTGTCGTGGACGGGGAGGTCCTGCAGGCGCCGCTGTCGCTGATCTCGGGTATGGGCGAGGTGAGCCGGATCGGAGAAGTCATCCTGCACCCGCTGCTGGGCCCGCGGTTGAAAACGGGTGTGGTCACGACCGACATGCCGTTCGATCACGACGACCCGATCGATTTCGGGCTGCAGGCCTTCTGCGGGCAGTGCAACAAGTGCGCCCGGGAGTGTCCGGCAGGCGCCATCACCGCGGGCCCGAAAAGGATGTTCAACGGCTACGAAATCTGGAAGTCGGACAGCGAGAAATGTCTCAACTACCGGCTGACCAATGCGGGGGGATCGATGTGCGGGCGTTGCATGAAGACCTGTCCCTGGAATCTCGAGGGCCTGTTCGCAGAGAAGCCGTTTCGGTGGGCGGCGTCAAACGTACCGATGCTGGCCAGACCGCTTGCCAGGCTGGACGACAGGTTGGGACACGGCGCCATCAATGCGGTCAAGAAATGGTGGTGGGATCTGGAACGAAACGCCAGGGGCCGATTCGTCGCGGCGGGGAAGAGCAACCGCAGGGAACTGCAGACGGACCTCGACCTGAAGTTCGAAGACCAGACGCTCGCGGTATACCCGGCGCCCCTGGCCCCGCATCCGTGGCCTTTTCCGTTTCCGGCGGACCGGGAAGCCGGAATCGAGGCCTATCGGTCGATGCTCAGTCCCCGAGAGTACAGGGACCGCATTGCGAAGGGGGAAACCGGCGGGCTGGCGCACGAGTACGCAGCGGGCACCGGGGACCCGCCTGTCTTGCGGCTCGTTGTCGCCAGGGTGGAAAAAATGTCCGCGGAGGTTACCAAGTACGAATTCAGGGATCCGGCGGGCAGCCCGTTGCCGCAGTGGCGCGCCGGCGCACACCTCGACGTGGTGGTCGCACCGGAATACCTGCGGCAATTTTCGTTGTGCGGGGATCCGCACGATCGAACCAGGTATCAGATCGGCGTTCTGCGTGAGGACGGGGGGCGGGGCGGATCGGCCCTGTTGCACCGCATCTTCAACGAAGGCCGGGAAGTCTTTGTGTCCAGGCCGGTCAATCATTTCCCGCTTGAGGAAAGCGCGGCGAGAACACTGCTGCTTGCCGGCGGGATCGGCGTGACGCCGCTGATCGCCATGGCGCATCGGCTTCATCGGATCGGGTCGAACTTCGATTTTCATTACTCGGCCGCATCGCGCGATGTCGCCGGCTTCCTTGAGGACCTGGAACGATTCGACTGGGCGGGGAACGTGCATCTTCATTTTTCCGACGAAGGCACCCGGGCGGACCCCGAGTCCCTGCTCCGCGAGTATCGGCAGGGATGGCACCTTTATGTTTGCGGGCCCGACCGCTACATGCAGTGCGTGCTTGAAACGGCGGCATCGTCGGGGTGGTCCGGGGATGCGCTGCATCGCGAGTACTTTTCGGCGCCCGAATTGCCCGAGTACGTCAATCGCGACTTCACGCTGCGGCTTGCGCGCACGGGACGCGACGTGCTCGTTCGCGCCGCTCAGTCGGCCACCGAGGCGCTCGCCGAAGCGTCGATTCACGTGGACACCAAGTGCTCCGACGGCATCTGCGGCGTGTGCAAGTGCCGGGTCTTGTCGGGCGAAGTCGAGCACCGGGATTTCGTCCTGTCCAACGCTGACCGCCGACATGAGATGATTCTCTGCCAGTCGCGCGCCAGGGAACCGGAGGGCGTACTGGAAATCGACCTGTAGAGCGGAGAGCTCGACAGTGCAAACGTCCAGAATGGCAGCGCCAAGCCGCACGCTGGAACCGGTCTAGTCGCGCTTGATCGGCTGGCTGTCCACCGACACCTTGACGGCCTTCTGACAATGCGCTTCGACTGCAGGTTTGGTTGAACCCCCGTCGGGTTCTCCCCAGATGAGGGCAAGTTCCGTGCCGTCAAGGGCAAGTTTCTCATCGATCATCGCCAGACTGATCCAGGCGCGCACGGTCGAACTGTAGACCGGATAGCTGGACATGCCGACCCGCTTGTCCCCGTCCAGGACTTCATCGAAGCAGTACGTCGCATAACCGGCCATGGGCATCTCCATGTACTTGTACGGCAAGCCCGGCCTCAACAGGCTCGCGCCGATGTCCAGGACGTCGTCGCGGTCCCACACTAGACGAACCTTCTTCAGGTGCGGTTCGCCGGCGATCCTCTCCAGGCGCTTCCTTCCGATAAAGTCGTGATCGAACCTGACGACGAAGCCGTAGCCGACATCGTAGGGCGTCACGTACATTTCTTCGGGTTCTTCGAACACAAAGCTGCCGCCGACCGAGGCGTTCGCCGCAAGGCTGCGTGCATCGAGCCACTCCCGATAGGCCCTTGTGCTTTCGCCGCTGTAGATCGCGGGGAACACGCCGCCGAGCCAGCCCGACTCCGTCGCGGTCGTGGCATACACGCGCCCGCCAATCCGGCGCAGCCCGTGCCGCTCGCCTTCCTCCAGGATCATGTCTTTGACCGCGTCGCCCTCTGCGCTCGGTCCCCAGAACTCGAAGCCGGGAAACCCGGACATCCTGTGATTCAATGCCACGACCTCGCAGGGGCCGATGTTGAACCTGCCCATCTTGAAAAACCCGATTTGCGGCAGCGGCCCGCCGTTCAGTGTTTCCAGCAATTGCCGGGCATTCGGGCCCTGCACCTGGTAACGGTAATGGCTGCGCTCGCCGAGATTCGGCGTGGGAAGCTCAACCCTCCCGACCCTGACGTCGAGGCGGCTGGTTTCGGCCTGGAACCTGACCCAGCTCGCGGACTCGGGCCGGCCAATGACGTACACCGCCGAGTCCGTGTCTTCCCGTATGAGGACCGTGTCGCCGATTAGGTACCCTTCGCCATTGCAAAGGACCAGCTGCTTGGCCTGCATCCGACCGAAATTTGAGAATCCGTTCGCGCCGAGTCGGGAGATGAACTCCAATACGTCGGGTCCTTCGACATGCACCTCGGTCATGTGAAACGACATGTCCTGCAATACGACTGTCTTTCTCCAAGCGTCCTGTTCGTCTCTCCAGTTCGAGAACTCCGGCTCGATCGGAAACACGAACCGCCCGCCGGGGTTGTTTCGCAGCATCTCCGCTGCGGAGCCGAATGTATCGATCTTGTCCTGGAGCGTTCGCGCTGTCATGAATTCACTGCTTGAGTTGAACCGGTGATGTACCGATCAGTACATGTTGTGCTGTAAACTAGCACAGCAACTCGTTTTTCATCAAACCCGTTCGATGAAGCGGAAGGTGAACGACGCCAACTTCGACGGACGAGGTCCGATCACGGCGCCTGGAACAGGAGTATCGGAATGACCGCAAGACCGGCAACCATCGCGATGCGGGCGGATTCAATACGCAGATACGGCAGATTGCTCCAGACCGCCCGGGAACTGTTTGCCGAGAAGGGCTACGAACGGACCAGTCTGGATCAACTGGTGGCACGCGCGGGCGGTTCGAAGAGCAGCATTTACGCGTATTTCCGGAACAAGGAGGGCCTGTTTCGGGCGGTCATGGAAGACATGATGGAGGATCTGCTGTCTCCGCTCGAATCGCCCGGAGACGATTCCGACGGTCTCGAAAACCGCCTTCGCGCCGTTGCCGACCGCACGCTCGAGGTGCTGACGTCCCCGACGGGAATCAGCTTCGTTCGCCTGGTGCACGCGCAGGCTTCCAGGCATCCCGAGCTTGGCGAGAGCTATTTCCGGAATGGGCCCGAGAGGGCAATCAATGAACTCGCCCGGACGCTTGAGACCGAGATCGAGCGGGGCCGGCTCTCGATCGAAGACCCCCGGAAGACAGCCAGGCTTTTCTGGGGAATGATGCTCTTCATTCCAATGACCGAGCGCATGTGCGGCGTCATCGAACCGATGTCGACCCGTCAACGGCGATCGCATGTCGAGTACGTGGTTCGGGAGTTCATCGCGCGCTTCGCGGCGCCCTGATGCGATCGTGTCAACCGACAGGTTGACGTACCCGGAGTCGACGATACGTTATTCTCCTTGGGCATGCGGGCAAGGATTTCGATCCGTTGAGCCTTTCATCAGGCAACGCAAGAGGAGAGTTTCCGTGCAGAATTCCAAATCGCGAGTGTCCGGCGTAATTCCGCGATCGTCCCTGTGGGCGATTGCTGCAACCGCGCTCACGTTGATCGTCTTCGATTCCCCGGCCCAAGCCCCTGTTTCGGTTGCAAGAGACGGCTATACGGCCGAGGAAAGCTATCGGTATCGTTCCCTGTTCGAGTCCGACCGGGTGTTCAACGCGACCGAGGGTTTCCGCAACTTCGACGAGAACGTCTACTACAACTCGAACTGGGAAGACGTCCACGCGGTTTCGATCGTTCGCAGGGGCGGCCCCATATGGGAGTTGCCAACCGACCTCGACGACTCCATAGGGAACATCCAGGTTCAACTGCCTCCCGGACCCATGTCGCTGGACGCCTTCGTGTCGCACGAGATCGCGCGCACGCAGGGTGTGCTGGCAGTCCACGAGGGGAGGATCGTTTACGAAGCGTATCCGGGCATGGACGAAAACCACAATCACATCTGGTATTCGACGGGAAAAACACTGCCCGCGACGTTGCTGACCATCATGGAAGCGCAGGGCAGACTGGACGTGGGCGATCCCGTCGAAACGTATCTCCCCGGGGCGGTGGGAACCGCCTGGGAAGGCATCCGCGTCATCGACGTCATGGACATGGCGAGCGGACTGGACATCTACGAGTCCCTGCCCACGATGATGAACGAGGATCACAAGGTCAACAAGTACTTCCGCATCATGATCGGCGGGGACGACATTCAACGCGACGGCGCACCGGAAGGCGTATTCTGGACGACCGACGAGTTGGTGTACGCAATGGACGGCAACGATGACGTCGCCCCCGGGACGCTCTTCCAGTATTCCTCATTGAATACGCGGATGCTCGTGATGTTGGCCGAAGCCATTTCCGGGCAGCGATTCAATCACCTGCTGAGCGACTACGTGTGGACGCTCATCGGCGCCGAAGGGGACGCGTTCCTCGGCGTGACGCCCGCCGGGGGCGCGATCGCGGGCGGCATGATGAACAGCCGCCTGCGCGACCTTGCCCGTTACGGGCTGCTGTTCACGCCAAGCTGGAGAGCGGAATACGGGACCATGGCCAGCGACGTGTGGGGAACCGACGTATCGTTCGACGAGGCGATATTCGGGCGGTGCCGCCCGGCGCTCATGCAGGCGTCCTTCGAGGTAGAGGACGATCAGGGGCTGTTCTCGGGCGGGGAACCGGACCCGGAGATCCGCTGCAATTCGCGCCAATGGGACATGGTCTGGACCGACGGCGACATGTACAAGGGCGGCGTGGGCGGTCAGGGGCTCTACGTGTCTCCCGGCCGCGACCTGGTGGTCGCCTGGTTTTCGACCACGGATTTCCCGGGGCTGTTTCTGTATGCCCGGGCCATCGCGAAACACCTGAGCCCGTAGGGAATCGACCCTGGCAATCCGCCGGCGTCAACAAGTGCGGTAGCGCGTATCAGGCTTCGGCCCGGGTGTCTGCCGAATCGTCGAACATGCGGTTGATGATCATGGCGTACAGTTGCGAGTTGGACGAAATTCCGAGTTTGCGGTACGCCCTGTTCCGATAGGTCTTGATCGAGGAGACCTTCAGTCCCAATGCCGTCGCGATGCCCTCGGTGGTCAGTCCGGACACGATCAGGTCGCAGACGCGGGTTTCCCGTGCCGAGAGCCGGTCGAATTGCAGAATGCGCCGCCGCCGCATCCGGGTGATCAGCCGCTCCCGGTTGTGCGTGCGTTGCTTGCCGTCGCCGCAGATCTGGAAATGCGCCAGGATCAGGTTCATCACGAGCGGCAGCAGGCGTTGCAGCCCGTCGATTTCCCTCTTCGAAAACGGACCCTTCCGAACGGGGCGGAACAGGTTCAACTGGTGCACGCGGTCGCTGCACACGCCGAGGCCGTACACTTTTTCCAGTACTCCGCTTTTTTCGTAGAGCGCGGCGATCTCCGGGTGTTCCGCGGGGTCGGGCCGGAATCGGAACAAGGGGCCCGGCGCGATCTTGCCCTGTTCGAATTCCGCCATGTGCTGATCGAACAGATGATTGTGCGTGACCATCCAGGAGGTGCCCTGGCGGATCATCTCGCGCGCCCAGTATTCGGTAATCGAGCCGCCGACCAGCGACAGGCGCTGTTCCTGCAGCCGCTCCAGAGGACACGTCAGCACCGCGCAGAGGGCAATACCGGCGAAGTCGTCGAGCAAACGGTACAGGTCCGCGCCGAACCGGTCGTTGGCCAGGTTGCCCGTCAGGCGAACCAGTATCGACCAATGATTCTGATCGAAGCCGAACGCGTTCTCGACGTTTTTCAACCCGCGCCGGGTCGATGCCCGTTTCGCCATGGCAACCGGTTTCCGCCCTTGACAAATGGAAGCCTCGCGAACGCTAATATGCCAATCGGCCGCCGGACTGTCCACCCTTGGGACGACATTCGGGCACGGATTCATCCATTACGATGGGCCATCTCGGCACGCCGCAGTCTGACCGGGGCAGTCATGAGCAAAGTCGCACACAAGGACAAACCAGGCATATACGAGAAGTTCGAGCACGACATCGTTGGCCCCGCGCAGCGCCCGGCGAGCGACGTCGAAAAGCTGGTTCTGCTGTGCCGGATTCTCGCCGGCGAAGGCCATTCGGACAACCTGGCCGGCCAGGTCACGATCCGGCGGGACAGGAAATCCTGGTTGACGCTGTGTATCGGTCCCATGTTCGGGGAGGTCGCCGCGGACGATGTCTGCGTGGTCGACGAGGAACTGAACGTGGTCCGGGGCGCGCGCGAGGTCAATCCCGCGCTGCGATTCCACATGTGGCTGTACCGGGCCAAACCGCGCATCCGGTGCGTGATCCATACGCACCCGCCATTCACCTCCGCGCTGTCCATGATCGGCGAGCCTCTCGTCGTGTCGCACATGGATACGGCGATGTTTCACGAGGATTGCGCGTATCTGGCGGAGTGGCCGGGGGTGCCGTTCTCCGATGAGGAGGGCCGCATCATTTCAGAGGCGATCGGGGACAAGCGCTCGATCCTGCTGGCGCATCACGGATACGTCACGACCGGGGAAACGATCGAGGAGGCCACGTACCTGGCGGTTTACCTCGAACGCGCGGCCCGAATGCAGCTGCTGGCGCAGTCCGCCGGAGCGGTCAGGGCCGTCAGACCCGAACTCGCTCGGGAGGCCCACGATTTCCTGCTGAAACCGGCCGTGGTCAATGCCACGTTCGACGCGTGGGCCCGAAGGGCACAGACATCGCAGGCGCCTCGTTGATCGAGCCGAAGGCGGAGCTGGCGGCGGCAGCGGATTCCGCACGTTCGACGGGTAGCTACCTGTCGGAGTCCAGGCTGTATTACGCATGGTACGTGGTGGTCGTGCTGATGCTGGCCAACACGGTCTCGTACGTGGACCGGCAAATCCTCAATCTCCTGGTGGAGCCGATCAAGGCCGACCTCGGGCTCAGCGACACGCAGATCGCCGCGGTGCAGGGAATCGCGTTCGCCATCTTCTACGCCACCATGGGGTTGCCGATTGCCCGCGTGGCCGATCTGACATCGCGCAAACTCATCATTTCGCTGGGCGCCGCGTGCTGGAGCATCGCGACGGTGGCGTGCGGGCTCGCAAGGACGTTCTCCGCGCTGTTCGTCGCCCGCATGATGGTCGGCGTCGGGGAGAGTTCGCTGTCGCCCGCCGCCTATTCCATGGTGTCGGACCTGTTTCCCAAGAACCGGATGGCCAAACCCATGGGCGTCTTTGCCGGCGGTATTTTCGCCGGCGCCGGACTGGCGTACATGCTCGGCGGCCATCTCATCGAATGGGCGTACGGGCTCGGTGACATTTCACTGCCGGTCATTGGCCAGGTGCAGCCGTGGGCCCTTTGCTTTCTGCTGGTGGGCGGCCCGCTGGGGTTGGCGTTGCTGCTGCTGCTGGGCACGATCGGGGAACCCGAACGCAATCTGCAACGCGGCGGCAGGGAACAAGAGGACGCAAGCATCGGGGCAGTCCTGACATTCATTCGCTCCCGCATGGGCCTGTTCGCGCAGTTGTTCTCCGGCCTGGCGCTGGTCGCGATGGTGACTTTCGGAGTACACGCCTGGGCGCCTGCCTTCTTCATCCGGGAATTCGGTGTGCAAATCGGCGACCTGGGTGTAAGGCTTGGAGCCATTCTCCTGGTCTGCGGGGGCGCAGGGGTCTACCTGGGCGGATGGATGGCCGACCGGCTCTATTCGATGGGCAGGGACGATGCCTACATTGTCACGCTGATGGCGGTGGCGCTGGGTCTGTCGGTTACGATTCCGCTGTTTCCGCTGATGCCCGGCGAAGCGCTGGTTTACTTCGTCTTCGGCCTGGTACAGTTCATCGCCGGGGCGCCCATCGGCGTTGCCGCAGCATCGATACAGTTGATTACGCCGAATCGGATGCGCGGTCAGGTGACCGCGTTCTACCTTCTGTTCACGAACCTGATCGGCGCCGGCTTCGGACCGATGGTCGTCGCGTTCCTTACCGATTTCGTGTTCATGTCGGAACAGGAACTGGGTTCGTCGCTTGCGGTATCCGGAGCCGTATTCGGTCCGATCGCCCTGTTGTTGCTGCTGAGTTGCAAGGGAACTTACGCGGCGGAGGTCGCAAGGTCCCGCTAGTTGGAAACCGCTTGTCGTTGTCAACTCCTGGGTTGACAGATCGCCCGCAGTCTATGTCGTAAGGTTTGTCGATAACGACCTTTCGGCCCATGGACAGCGGGTGGTTGTCATGTCAACAAACTCAATAAGCCGATCGATTCTCCCGATCGCGGCCGGGCTCGCGATTTCACTTTCCGCTTCGGCCCAATCCGGCGGCGATGCCGGCAGCGGGGCCGCCACGGCGGCATTGCTCGAGGAAGTCATCGTGACGGCTCGCCGACGCGAGGAGTCCATCCAGGACGTGCCGGTTTCGGTGCTGGTCTTCAGCGGCGAAGACATTGCGCTGGCGGGGCTCAGGGAACTCGAAGACGTGAACGTGATGGTTCCGAACCTCTCGGTCAATTCCGGTTTCATTGCCGGCGAGCTCCGTACCATCACGGTCATGCGGGGCATACCGGAGGTGGCGGTCTACGTCGACGGCATCGAAACGACCGGCAACAACCTGCTGACGCGCGAGTTCGTCGAACTGGAGCGCGTCGAGGTGATGAAGGGGCCGCAGGGAACGCTCTTCGGCCGCGGAACGATGGGCGGCGCCGTTCAACTCGTCACCCGGGTTCCGGCGGACGAATTCGAAGCGAAACTTCAGGCGACCGGGGGAAGCTTCAATCGCACGGACCTCAAGGCCTCCGCCAGTTTTCCGCTCGGAAACACACTCAAGGTGCGATTGACGGGCGCGCTCGCCAAACGGGACGGCTACGTCAGGAACATCCTGCCGGGCGGGGTCGATTCGGGCGACCTGGATGACCGCAACTTCCGGGCCGACTTCTATTTCGAGCCCGGCGAATCGTTCGATGCGCGCTATTCGTGGGACCGCGTCACGTTCGAGCGCAACGGCACGGCGCGCGTTCTGCACAGTCTGCTTCCTCCGCCCCCGGGCTTTCCGTTTACCCTGATCAGCATGTACGACATGTTCGGCTTCCCGCCGGTGGCCGAGGCAACCGACTACAGTACCGCCGCGGGCATCGGCGAGTGGAACGTCGCGTCCTCGAAAATGGTCAGCGGCGCCGATACCCAGGAACTGGATCAGCACAGCCTGACGCTGAGCTGGGACATCACCGGCGCCGTTCAGATTCGCTCCCTGACCGGATACCGCACGACGGAGTCTCGAAATTACGGCGAAACCGACGGCACCCGGTACCAGGTGTTCGACGAACTCAACTACCTGGACGAGGAAACGTTTTCGCAGGAGTTTCAACTGTTGGGGTCGACGGACCGGTTGAACTGGGTCGCCGGGTACTATCATCGCGAATCCGATACCCGACTTCGCCGCGTGCTCTTTTCCCAACGGGAGCTGAAGGAAAACCCGGCGATTCTGAACGGGATTCTGGGCGCCGGACTCGGTTTCCTTCTGGTGCCGCCGCTGGAGAACCTCTTCAGTGCGCCGGAAGAACAGACGGATGCGTTTTTCGGCGAGTTGACCTGGTCGGCATCCGACAGGCTGAACTTGACGCTGGGGCTGCGCCGCAATACGGACGACAACCTGAACAAGACCGTCAGCGCCGCGCTGCAGACCGGCACGGACTTCTCGGCGACGACGGTCACGCTGCATCCCGTCAGCGAGGCCGTCGCCGGGTCCACCGTCCCGGACAGCGAGATCCCGTCCAGGTTCAATTCGACGACCGGGCGCGTGTCGCTGCAGTATTACTTCTCGGGTCGGGCGAGCACTTACCTGAGCTATTCGGAAGGTTTCGGCGCGGGCGCCGCCGGCATCGCGACGGATCCGCAGCTGCCCTCGCCGCAGCCCTGGATACAGGACCCGATGGAAATCGGCATGATCGAATGGGGCGTCAAATCGGACCTGCTCGGCGATACGCTGCGGTTGAATGCGGCGATCTTTTCCGGCAAGTGGGAAAAGATTCAGCTCACCGAAACGTATATCGACCCGGCGACGGGCGGCGAACTCCCGGTGCAGATTCCAACGAACGCCGGCGTCGCGTCGGTTGACGGCGTGGAGGCGGAACTGTCGTACGCGCCGAACGAGGACTGGTTGTTGAATTTCAACCTCGGCTATACCGACGCGCGTTACACCGACGTCGGGCGCGCGACTGCGATCGACAGGAACAGCAAGTTCCGCAACACGCCCGAGTTGAGCTGGAGCGGGTCCGCCCAGCGCAGTTGGGAATTTTCCAACGGAGTCGGACTGGACGCCCGTGTCAACTACGGCTGGGTCGACGATTACTACACCGAGACGCTCACGAACCGTCAACTGAAGCAGGAAGCCTACGGGTTGCTGAACGTCCGGCTCGTGTTCGAGACGCCATCGGAGAATATTCGCGTTACCGCGTTCGGTGACAATCTGACCAACGAGTATTATCTTCTGGGGGGCGGCGTCGGTGGCCCGATCGGCACCTTGCTGAACTACGCGGGCCGTCCCAGGGAGTACGGCGTGACCGTCGACGTGTTCTTCTGAGCGCTGAGCCTGCGTCGGCCCATCCGCTCGTTGCGATAATCGGGAGGGCCGCGCTCCGGTGAGCCTCGACATGCAACACGGCGTTTGCCCGGTGACTTCGTTGTCGCGCTCGTACAGGTTGACGAATGCGCAGCTCGATGGCGTGCTCGCGGCTGCGAGATCGGATGCGCCCGTGGCGTACTTGCCCGACATCGATTTCTGGGCCGTCACGCGCCACGCCGACGTCAAGTCCGTTTTGGCGGACCGGGAGAGATTCTCCGCCAGTATCGCCCTGGACCCGGTGGATGAGATCGCACCGGAGGTCTCGGCGTATCTCGCCGAAAACGACTTCGCCTCCGACCCCCTGCTCGTGCCCAACGACGACGTTGAGAATCATGCGCGCGTCCGCAGGCATACCCAGATCGCCTTCGGGCCGAAGCGCCTCAAGGTTCTGGAGCCGGTGATTCGCGAACTCGCGGTCCGCGCGATCGACGGCCTGACGGACGCCAGGCCCGTTGACCTGGTGGCGGCCATGCTTTACGAGTTCCCCGCGGTCGTGTTGTTCAAAGTGATGGGCATCGACGATTCCGCTGTGCAGAATGTCAAGCGCTGGGCCGACAATCGCTTGCTGCTGACGTTCGGACGTCTTTCGCCGAAACAGCAGTTCGCCGCCGCCCGCGAACTCCTGGACTACTGGAAGTTCAGCGTCGAGCTGGTGAAGCAGAAGGCGCGCAACCCGGGCGACGACCTGCCCAGCATGATGCTCGCGGCGCGCTCCGGCGCCGATCGCGCGCTGAGCGAGGAGGAAATCGCAAACGTCGTGTTCGGTCTGCTGCTCGCGGGGCACGAGACGACAACGAACATGGCCGCAAATGCCGTGCAGAGCCTGCTGGAGAACCGCGATTCATGGGCGGCGCTGGCGGCGGACCCGCCGCGTGTTCGCCCGGCGGTGGAGGAGCTGATCCGGTACCGGCCTTCGGTGATCGCCTGGCGCCGCAAGACCAGGGTTGCGGTCGAAATCGCTGGCACCCGAATTCCGGCGGGTGCGAACCTGTTGCTGTATCTCGCCTCGGGCAACAAGGATGAATCGGTTTTCGACCGGCCCGAAGCGCTGGACATCGGGCGCGGCAATGCAAGGGCCCACCTGTCCTTCGGGTTCGGTGCTCACTTCTGCCTCGGCGCTCCGCTGGCGCGGCTCGAGCTGACGATCATTATCGAGGAACTGACCCGCCGTTTGCCGAATCTGCGTTTGCACGATCCGTCCCCCCCTCCTGTCATCGAAACCATCCAATTCCGAGGACCCAAGGAACTCTGGGTAACATGGTGAGCGCCGGGTCTCATGCCGATCCCGCTACGGCGACGCGCCTTCGAACTGCTCGACGTCGATCCGGCAAAATGTTCCCGGTACGCGTCCAGGTTGAATAACGCTAACCGACTGAAACCATTACACTATCCGCCAAATCGGCGCGTGAAGTTCCGGTTGACGAACGAAGGTCGTGCTGAATCCGGGCTACGGTTCAGTGACCCCTAACTCCGGCTTGCTGCCGCCGCCGGCCCAGGCCATGGCGCCCAGCGAGGCCAACCCAAGAAAGGCAAAACCGCCCACCAGCGGTATCAGCGTGCCGTCGTAGAACTGTCCGATCATTCCGCCCAGCAACATCGACAGCATCGTGGTAAACGACCCGATCAGCGCGGCGGCGATGCCCGCTATGTGCCCGAACGGCTCCATGGCCAGGGCGTTGACGTTGCCGAAGACCACGCCGAGGCAGAAGAACGCAGCCCCGCCCCAGGCCATGAAACTCCACAGAGGCGCCTCGCCCGGCATCTGAACAAGAGCAGCCAGGAAGCCGGCCGACAACAGACAAAGAGCCAACAGGCTGCGAACCGCCAGCTTGCGCATGCCATGGCGAATGACCAGGCGCCCGTTCAGGTAGGATGCCGCGGCGAACGCCAGCGACAGCACCGCAAAAAACAACGGGAACAGCGAGCCCAACTGGTACTGCTCCTGAAATATCTGCTGAGCCGAATTCAGATAGCCCAGGAAGCCGCCGAATACCAACCCGGTGGCCACGGTATAACCTACGGCGCGGCGACTCCCGCCGACCTCCCCGACAGCAGCGGCAAGCGGACCGACAGACAAGGGAACGCGCCGATCCGGCGTCAGCGTTTCCGGCTGCCTGATCGCGAACCACAGCAACGCGGCTGCGGCGAACGCCAGCAGCGCGCCGAAAATCGCCCGCCAACCGGAAACCAGCAGGATCACCTGCCCCAAGGCCGGGGCGACTGTGGGGACAATGACGAATACGGCGAAAATGAACGACATGACCCGGGCCATTTCGCGGCCCGCGTAGCGGTCGCGGACCAGCGCCAGGCAGACGATTCGCGGACCGGCCGCGCCTATGCCCTGCAGGAATCGGCCGGCCAGCATCGCCGGGTAGCTCCAGGCGGCCATGGACAGCAGGCAACCCAGAACGAACAGCCCGAGCCCGATGTACATGCCGGGTTTCCTGCCGAACCGGTCGGACAACGGACCGTAGACGATCTGCCCGAGCGCAAGCCCCAGGAATAGCGCGGAGATCACCAGTTGCCGGTTGTTTTCCCGCACGACTCCAAGCTCGCTGCCGATCTCGCCGAGCGCGGGCAGCATGGCGTCGATGGCCATCGCGGCCATGGCCGTGAGCATGGCGATCAGCAGGGCGAACTCTCGCGCCGGAAGCTCTCTGTTCATTGGATTCAGCCGGCGGAACGGAACAACAGGGCCACGCCGAGCCCGGCGGCCGACCAGCCGGGCCAGGTCGGCGCGGCTTCGAGTCCCAGCCAGAGTACGCCGCAGATGGCGAGGGCGCCGCCGGCGATGACGGCATGAAGACCGGCCGTGTTGCCGGCACGTCCCGGAGGGCCGGCCTCGGGTGCAGCGTCGGCCGACGGATCGCCGCTTTCGGCGGCACGGCGCAGGACCTGCTGGATCGCCTCGGGCACCAGCAACAGATCCTCCGCCACGCGCGGCCAGTTCTCCAGCAACTGCCTAAGGTGCGTGCGCGGATCGGTGCGCCGGGCCATCCACTTCTCCAGCACCGGCTTGGCGGTGGCCCACAGATCCAGCTCCGGGTAGAGCTGGCGGCCAAGGCCCTCGATGTTCAGGAGCGTCTTCTGCAGCAGTACCAGTTGAGGTTGCACCCGCATGTCGAACTGGCGCGCCGTCTGAAACAGGCGCAGCAGCACCAGCCCGAACGAGATGTCCTTCAGGGGCTTGTTGAAGATGGGCTCGCAGACCGCGCGGATGGCCGCTTCCAGTTCCGTCACCCGCGTATTCGGCGGCACCCAGCCGGAATCCACGTGCAGCCGGGCCACCCGGTAGTAGTCGCGCTTGAAGAAGGCCAGAAAGTTGGCGGCCAGGTAATGCTGATCCCGCGGGCTCAGGGTGCCCACGATGCCGAAGTCGACGGCGACGTAACGAGGCCGGTCAGGGTCCGTCACGTCGACGAAGATGTTCCCCGGATGCATGTCCGCGTGAAAGAAATTGTGGGTGAATACCTGGGTGAAGAAGATTGCGACGCCGTTTTCGGCCAGTCGCCGGATGTTGGTGCCGCGGGACTTCAGTTCCTCCACGTCGCCGATCGGCACGCCGGCAATGCGCTCCATGGTCAGGACGTTGGAACGGCAGTAGTTCCAGTACACATCCGGAACGTAGAGGGTGCCGGATCCTTCGAAATTTCGCCGTAGCTGGGCCGCGTTGGCCGCTTCGCGCATCAGGTCCAGCTCCTTGAAGAGCGTTGCCTCGAACTCCTGCACCACCTCCCGGGGGCGCAGCCGCCGCGCGCCGGACCAGTACCGTTCGGCGAGTTCGGCGATGGCGTGGAGCACCGCCAGGTCCTTGCGCACCGACTTGTGGACTCCCGGGCGCAGGACCTTGACCACGACTTCCCGGCCGTCGTGCAGCCGCGCGACGTGGACCTGCGCCACCGAAGCCGCCGCCAGCGGCGTCCGCTGGAACTCCTGGAATACCTCGTCCACCGGGCGGCCGAATGCCGTGGCGAGAATATCCAGTACCTCGCCGGTGTCGAACGGCGGCACCTGATCCTGCAGTTTCGCAAGTTCGTCGGCGATGTCTGCCGGCAGCAGATCCCGCCGGGTGGACACGGCCTGGCCGAACTTCACGAAGATGGGACCCAGTTCTTCCAGGGCCACGCGGATTCTTGCCCCCAGGGGCGTGTGACGGGATCGCTTCGGCAGCAGCCTGCGCAACCAGCCGACGGGCCTGAACAGGTGGGTTGCCCAGACAATGTCGTCGAGCCCGTGCCGCATCAGCGTGCGCTGAATGGCGAGGAGCCTGGCCAGTTGCCTCAGGCGGCCCATGCCGCGACCTGTGTTTCGACGCATGCCGGTGGCCCGGCCCATGCCGGTGCCCGTGTTCCGCCCCATGCCGGCGCCCTTGGTCCGCCCCGTGCCGGCGCCCTTGGTCCGGCCCATGCCGGCGCCCTTGGTCCGGCCCATGCCGGCGGCCTTGGTCCGGCCCATGCCGGCGGCCTTGGTCCGGCCTGTGCCGGCGCCTGCGCGGTCGGCGCCCATTCCGCTATCCCTGCTCCGCCGCGGCATCGGCGGCGGCTCCCCTGGAAGTCGCGCGGCGCCGATGCTGCTCAAGCCTCGCGAGGCGTTGCGCCGCCCGTTCGACGTCGTCCCGCAGGTGCTCCACGTCTCGTCCGAAGGCATTCACTTCGACCCGCGGCGGCAACTGCCGCGCCTCCTCCTGGAGAAACTCGGAGGTATTCATGCTCAGTGCCGAACCGGCCTGCCGTGCCCAGTCATCCGTGCGCCGCGCCGCGCCGGCCACTTCGTGCGCCGCGATGTCGCCGATCCACCTGGACAGTTCATCCTCCAGGTCCGGCCGCGCATGGCCCAGCAGATCGGCAAAGCCTTCCGCCGTCTGCGCGTCGCCCGACAGGCTGACTCCGGATTCCCGGAACGCTTCCGGCCCCGCGCGGCGGAGCAGGCCCAGCAGGGCCAGGGGCGTGCCCTCCACGCTCGCCGTAGCGGAGTCTTCGGCGCCGGAGTCTTCGGAGCGCGCCGATGAGGTACTCACCGTAAGGTGTGTCCTGGAAGCCCCCAGCCGCAGGCGGATCCCGAGTCCCTGAACCACGATCGCCAGGCTTCTACCGTCCAGGTCCTCCAGGAGTTCCCCGGCGCGCGTCGACTCCCGGATACAGCGATTGACCACGGACTCCAGCCCGAACGCACCGGCCGCCGCCGCATCGAGGGACTCGGAGGCCGCGGCGGATGTGCGCAGCAGCAGGCGGGCGAGCGTGGCGAGCGGCGTAGACATGGCTGCTACAACCGAAAGCCCACGTGCAGGGAGACGATGCCGCCGCTGAGGTTGTGGTACTCGCAGCGCTCGAAACCCTGTTCGGCCATCATCGACCTGAGCGTTTCCTGGTCCGGGTGAACGCGTATCGACTCCGCCAGGTAGCGGTAACTGTCGGCATCGTCGACGACCAGTTGGCCCAGCCGCGGGAGCACATTCTGGCAGTAGTACTCGTACGCCGAATCCAGCAGTTCGAGTTTCGGCCTGGAGAATTCCAGGACCAGCAGCCGGCCACCCGGCCGGAGCACCCGGAACATCTCGGCCAGCGCCGCGTCCTTGTCGGTGACGTTTCGCAACCCGAAGCCGATGCTGACGCAGTCGAACGCCGACCCGGAGACGGGCAGCCGCTCGGCGTCGGCCTGCAGGTAGTGGATGTTCGCCACCAGGCCGGCACCGATCAGCCGGGAGCGCCCCAGCCCGAGCATCGTGCCGTTGATGTCGGTCACCACCACCCGCCCGGCGGAACCCACCTGCCGGGCCATCCCTTCGCTCAGGTCGCCGCTGCCGGCGGCCACATCCAGCGCCGACCGGCCCGCCCGAAGCCCGGTCCTGACGAGCGCGAACCGCTTCCAGACACGGTGCAGGCCCGCCGACATGAGATCGTTCATGAGATCGTATCGATGGGCGACGGAGTCGAATACGCCCCGCACCCGGCGCTGCTTCTCGCCCGGAGAGACCTTGTCGAAACCGAAGTCGACGAATTCGCCGGTATTGTTTCCGCTAGCCGCCATCCTCTGCCGCCGCCCGCTGATGCCCCGCCTCACGCAACCGTTCCAGGTACCGCTGCCAGTTGGCCCGGTACTTGCTGCCGAGGCTGTAAAGTATAGGCCACGTGTAGAGGCCGGTATCGTGACCGTCGTCGAACACCAGCCGGACCGCGTAACGCCCGATGGGCTCGATTCGCTCGATATTCACGCGTTCCTTGCCGACCACCAGCACACCCTCCCCCGCGCCATGCCCCTGGACTTCCGCGGAGGGAGAATGAACACGCAGGTATTCGGCGGTAAGATCGAAGGTTTCGCCGTTGGAGAAACCGACTTCCAGCCGGCGCGAACGCCGCAGCAGTTTCAGGCTGACGGGAAAGGGGCCGGAATTGGACACGGGCTACCTCGTGAAGGTCCCAACTTCAAGAACAACCCACAATGCATGAGGCCAGGGCAAGTCGATTCATTTCTAAAGGATGTAACGCGTCAGGTCCTCGTCCTGAACGAGTTCACCCAAGTGTTCGTTTACGTAGGCGTCATCCACCACCATGGTCTGTCCGCCGCGGTCCGCCGCTTCGAACGAAACGGTCTCCAGCAACCGCTCCAAGACGGTGTGCAGCCGCCGGGCGCCGATGTTCTCGGTACGCTCGTTGACGTGGAAGGCGACCTCCGCGACCCTTTTGACGCCGGACGGTTCGAAGATCAGCCTGACCCTCTCGGTGGCCATCAGCGCCGTGTACTGCTCCGTCAGGGAGGCGTCCGGCTCGGTCAGGATGCGCACGAAATCGTCGGCATCCAGCGCGTCCAGCTCGACGCGAATCGGGAAGCGTCCCTGCAGTTCGGGGATGAGATCGGAGGGCTTGGCGACGTTGAAGGCGCCGGACGCGATGAACAGCACGTGATCGGTGCGGACCATCCCGTAGCGCGTGCTGACGGTACAGCCTTCCACCAGCGGCAGCAGGTCCCTCTGCACGCCTTCCCGTGAGACGTCCGCGCCCAGCGTGTCCGAACGGCGGGCCACCTTGTCGATTTCGTCCAGGAAGACGATGCCGTTCTGTTCCACCGCGTTGAGCGCCTTGAGCTTGATTTCCTCCTCGTTGATCATCTTGCCCGCTTCTTCGTCGGTCAGCAGCCGCAGCGCCTCGCTCACCCTGAGCTTGCGCGTGCTTCGGCGGCCGGAGGAAATGCCCTGGAACATGCTCTGCAACTGGCTCGTCATGTCCTCCATGCCCGGAGGCGCCATGATCTCCACGCCGACCCGGGGAGCCTGAACGTCGATTTCCACCTCCCGCCGGTCCAGCCCTCCTTCGCGCAGCAGTTTGCGGAACCGCTGCCGGGTATCGCCCTGCCCGTCCGCTTCCGACCCCGGCAGCAGGGCGTCCAGCAGGCGATCCTCCGCCGCATCCTCCGCGCGGTGGCTGACCTTGTCGATTTCATGCTCCCGGGTCATCTTGACCGCCATGTCGGCCAAGTCGCGGATGATGGAATCCACCTCGCGGCCGACGTAACCCACCTCCGTGAACTTGGTCGCCTCCACCTTGATGAACGGCGCGCGGGCCAGCCGCGCCAGCCGCCGGGCGATTTCCGTCTTGCCCACGCCGGTGGGCCCAATCATGAGGATGTTCTTGGGCGTTATCTCGCTGCCCAGCGGCTCGCCCACCTGCACGCGGCGCCAGCGATTGCGCAGCGCGATGGCCACGGCCCGCTTGGCCTCGTCCTGGCCGATGATGTGCTTGTCCAGTTCCTGGGCGATTTCCCGGGGTGTCATCGACATCGGAGCCGTCCCCGCGCCTTGACCCCATGAGAGTCTGAGTACATGGCTGATACCTGTGGTAGAAAGCTGTAGAAGCCGGCGCGTCTACAGTTCCTCGATGGTGATCGAGGCGTTGGTGTAAATGCAGATTTCGCCAGCGATGGCCAGCGACTTCTCCACAATGCTGCGGGCGTCCAGTTCCGTATTCTCCAGCAGGGCCCGCGCCGCAGCCTGGCAATAGGCACCGCCGGAACCGATGGCCAGCACATTCTGTTCGGGCTCGATCAGGTCGCCGGTGCCCGAAATCAACAGCGACTTGGAGCGATCGGCCACCACCATCAGCGCCTCCAGCCGCCGCAGCATGCGGTCCGTGCGCCAGTCCTTGGCGAGTTCGACCGCCGCGCGCGTCAGATTGCCGTACTGGTCGAGCTTCTTCTCGAAGAGTTCAAACAACGTAAAGGCGTCGGCCGTACCGCCCGCAAATCCCGCCAGGACCTTGTCGTCGTGCAACCGCCGCACCTTGCAGGCGTTGCCCTTCATGATCTTGTCGCCCAGCGTGACCTGGCCGTCGCCGCCCATGGCCACACGGCCGCCGCGACGGACACAGACGATGGTTGTAGCGTGTTGATCCTGCATTTCCTTCCCTGACTCACGCCGCCCGGAGAGCCCGGTTCGGACCGAACCCGGCGGTTCAGTCCGTGCGGTCGCCGCCGACGCCCGGCTCGCGCCGGCGCTTCGCTCTGGGGTGCGCCTTATCGTATATCTGTGCCAGATGCTGAAAATCAAGGTGCGTATACACCTGGGTGGTGGAAATGCTCGCATGGCCGAGGAGTTCCTGGACCGCGCGCAGGTCGCCGCTGGATTCGAGCATGTGGCTGGCGAAGGAGTGCCTGAGCATGTGCGGGTGAACGCCCACCGGTGTGCCCCGGCGCCGCGCCCACAGCTTCACCCGCTGCTGTATGGACCTGCGCGAGAGCCGCGTACCCCGCCCGGCATACCGCGTACGCCTCAGACTGACGAAGATCGCCGTTTCCCCCGGTGCGGCGATATCCGCGCGCACCGCAAGCCAGGCCTCGAGCGCTTCCAGCGCCGGCACGCCCACCGGCACGACGCGGACCTTGTCGCCCTTGCCGGTCACCCGTACCGTCCGGTCGGCGGCATCCAGATCCACCAGGTCCAGTCCCGCGAGCTCGGCAAGCCGGAGCCCGGAGGAGTAGAACAACTCGAGAATGGCGCGATCCCTGACCATCAGCGGATCGCTCTCGTCGATGCCGGGACCGCCCTGGTGCGCTGATCCCGCATCGCCCGGCCGCGCCGCCGGGTCGTCGCCCGGCGCGAGCAGGCTCGCCATCTGGTCGGCGTCCAGCGTCGACGGCAGTCGCCGCTTTGGCCTGGGCGCCTGAACATCGGCCGCCGGATTCGATCCGATGATCCGCGATCTCAGCAGCCAGGCGTAGAAACAGCGCACCGCGGACAGCCGGCGGGCCACGCTTCGGGGGCTCAGGCCGCGAGGCGTCCGCCCTTGGCGGGGGGCGCCGCCGCGCCGATGACACTCCGCTGCAAACCGCCGCACCGCGTGGGAATCCATTTCCTCGATCGGGATGGAATGGCGGCGCGCGAAACCCAGCAGGGAATTCAGGTCCCGCCGGTACGCGCTCAGTGTATGGGGCGAAAGCCGTCGCTCGGTTTCCAGATGCCCGAGGTAGGCATCGATTCGCTGCTCAGGTTCCACTGGCCTTCGGGCCGCTCTTCGCGTCGGAGGCGGCGCGGTTGGCGCTCAACGCCATCGTCACGACTTCTCCCAGCCGCCCCAGGTAGTCTGCGCGCTTGCCCGGATGGAAGTGGTCGGGGTCGCGGCTGGCGATGACGATGAATCCGGCTTCCGCATGCCGCCCCAACGGGATCAACGCCGCCGAATTCAGCTCCGCCTGCGCGCCTCCGAATGCAAAACGCCGCTGAGCGGGCCGCAACCGCACGCAAAGGGGCTCACCGGACTTGAGGAAACTCGCGAATGACTTGAGCCTCGCGTCCCGGCGCTCGACCACCTTGAGGAAGGGATCGCGCGACGTGATCGGGTACGGCTCCGCGAACAGTATCAGTACCGCGTTCTCGATCCCGAAATCCTTTTTCAGCCGTGTCTTGAGCAAGCGTACCCGCCGTTTGACGTCAACCTCGCCCACCAGCGATACGGCCAGCCGATGGATCTTCTCCACCAACTCCTGGTTGTCCCTGGCGACGGAGACGAGATCCTTGAGTTGGGCGTGCAGTTCCTCGTTCTGCTTTCGCAGCACCTCCACCTGGCGCTGCACCAGCGATACCGCCGCGCCCCCGGGCTGGTGCTGGAGTTCCATCTCGAGCAGGACCCGCGGGTAGCGCGCGAAGAAGTCCGGATGGGCGCACAGGTACTCGGCTACTTCGCGGCCGGTCAAGGCGGGCTCCGCCGAACCGTCCTGCTCGGCGGCCATCTCCCCGCTGTCGGTCCCCTCGCGGCCGACGGCTGCCGTGTCGCGCTCCCGGCTCATCATGTCCTCCACCGACGAGTCATGCCCCGCTCCCGGCCCTTCATGTCCTGCACCGACGAGTCATGCCCCGCTCCCGGTCCGTCATATGGCGATTCGCCCCCTAAAGACCCTAACGGCAGGACCGGACAACCAAACCGGGTGTCCCGGCCCGGGCCAGGCGGTTTGCAGAACCCCGCCCGTGACTTCCACTCTCACGGCTTCTCCCAGTTCACCCCACAGCCGGCCGACAGCCGCCGCGGCGGCCGCGCCCGTACCGCAGGCGGCGGTTTCGCCCGCCCCCCGTTCATGGACGCGAAGGCGGATACTGGCTGCATCGCGAAACTCCACGAAGCCGACATTGACGCCCTCCGGGAACGACGGGTGAGCTTGCAGTTGCGGCCCGATTATACCGACCGGCGCCGCATCCAACGAATCAACCGGGATGACGGCATGGGGATTGCCCACCGACACGGCGCCGAATTCCACTGTCCCCGCGTCCACTTCCAGCCGGTATCGCGACTCCTGCCTGGCGCCGGCGGCCTGGCCGGCGCAAGTCGCCTGACGGGCGCGAAACGGCAGCGCCCCCGGGTCAAAGTCGGGCTCGCCCAGGTTGACGCTGACCTGGCCGCCCGCCTCAAGCCGGGCTTCCACCGTGCCGGCCCGGCTGCCCAGCATCAGCGTATCCCCTGCCCCGTCAGGCACCAGGTAGCGCGCAATGCAGCGCACTCCGTTCCCGCATTGCTGCACCTCGACGCCGTCGGCATTGAATACATGGTAGAAGGCAGCCAGGTCCGGATGCTCCGACATGCGCACCAGCAATAACTGGTCGAACCCCACACCGGCGCGACGGTCCGCCCACCGCCGCACCGTGTCGGCATCGGGCAGATTCCTCCCCTCCGGCCAACGGGCGACCATGAAGTCGTTGCCCGCACCGTGCATTTTTGCGAACTGTAACTCCATGAGACGAGGATATCCCTTCTCGAATCGTCCAGGCTTTCTCGGGGTCGCGCGACAAATCAGCGCGTTGACGCCTCACGAGCACCCATTTAGGCTCGCATGATACTCGTTATCTCGTGGCTGGCCGTGACAACCGCATTGCAATCGTCGCCGAACCATTGGGTCGTGCGCTTGGCATTCGGAGTTCCATCTCGGCTATTCGGCCCAAGAGGGTCCCAAGACTGAACTCCAGAAAAGCAGCTTGACAGACATAACCAAAGTACCGGCCCATGTGCGCCGAATGGTTGACGATCCAGAATCTATCGCCCACTGGTTGTCCATAACGGACCGCGAACGCGAAGATGCCTATGCGTACGGTCTGGGAGAGGTGAGATTTTGTGTAGCACAGGAAAGGAATGGAAAGCTCGGCCAACGTGGGTTCTATGGACGAGGCGCCGCGTTTGCAACCGCAATTGAATTCGCCCACCAAAAAGCGTGTGCAGCAAAAGCACGCGACGCAAGGGAGAAAACACGGCTAGCCGAACTCAAGCTGGAGCATGATGCTTTCCATCGAGGATTCGCTGTCGTGAACGGTAAAGAATGGCCCTTGAATGAATGTCCTCAGTTCATTCAGGACATTGCCGCCAACATCGCGGACCAATATGAAATCATGCGAGAGAGGCAATGAGCCAACCCATTCGATTCAAGTCCAAACCAGATTCCAATAGCCGGTTGAGGTGGGCGACAGAGTGCTCGCGCCCTTGTTGGTCCTGAACGCCGAACGCGCCGCCGAGGAAAAGCGTGACAGAATGGAAAGAGGCCCGAAGTGACGCGAGCGCAAATCGTCATTGAAGATTGTCCCGGCATTATCCTGGCCCGCGTTGCCCCGTTGCTATCCACCTGGCTCGGCAATGACGGCTACGCCCTTGGGGGCGGGACCGTGCTCGCGGCTCGCTGGCGCCACCGCGTGAGCACGGACATCGACCTCTTCACGGATACCCAGAACTACAGGAAGAACATTCTCGCGCGGCGCGACGAAGTGACCGCCGCGCTTGAGCATCTGGTCGGAGAAACCGGAGAGGGCACCGTGGAAGTGGAACGGGGCTGGCTCCGCGTCGGATTCCGGGAAGGCCCGGCCGCGTTGATGACCATTCCGCGCCCGACGTTGACCGACGACTACACGGAGTCGGCAGCTGGCACGGATATTCCTGCGGAGAGCTCCGCAGAAATTCTCGCGCGGAAACTGCAAAGCCGAATCCTCGACCTCGGCGAAATCACCGATCGCGATCTCTACGACTTCCTGGCGGCCGAGCGGCACGACCCCGAATCCCTGCGACGCGCGCTCGGCTCCGTAACGGCAGGCGAGCGGGCCGCCATCGCGAGCGAATTGCGCACGCTGCCGCCCGGCTGGTCCAGCGGGGAACCGGTTCGCGAGCCTGCCTGGCCCGATCTCGCGCGCGATCTTGCCCGCAGAGCACGGCTATTGTTCGAGGCCGATCCGGTTGACTTTGCATCCACTGAAGGGCACCAGCCATGATCGATTTCGATGCCGTACGCTGTGCCTACTTTTCCCCGCCGCCACCGGGCGATCATGTGCCGACCATCGAAGAGCGGATCGCAGCATACGAGCGGCATCGTGTCGCCGAGGCCCGTCGGCGCGGGCAGGACATGCGCGATTCCCACATGGGGGAGTACGGTTCCCTGATCGGCGGACCAAGCAAGCCGCCGACCCGGTTCGAGGGCAGTCGGCCCGCCGAGTACATGGCCAGGATGCCCCCAATGCCCCTCGAATGGTTCGATCACGAGAACGCGCATCTCAGGACGCCGTGCGCCGACCCCGACCGCTACCTGGAAACGCTCTCCGCCGACCACCTGGCCGGTTTCAATCCCCGTCCGGACGGCAGAACGCTGCGCCGGCTGCTCCGCGCCGAGCGATTGACCGGACCCGAAGCCCACATGATCGAGCAATTCCTCACCCGCCTGCGCATGGTCGAACTGGCGTACCTGCTGTCCCGCGCCAGCCTGACGATCCACGAAATCGCCCGCGCCATGCTCCTGTCGGGCGTGATGACTCCGGCGAAAGTGCACTGGTTGAATCAGTTCGCCGCGCCGCCCGCTGGGCCAGAAACACCGGAGGAATGACCTCTTGAACAACGATACGCGTCAATGCGCATCGTTGAAGTTGAAGTCGCCTTGCGGTTGCAAAGGAAATGGCAACAGAGCGTGCCGAATTTCGATATCCGATCCGTTCGACGGGCGGCAATGAAGGCTGGATAACCTCCTGATTACGCCAATTGGCTGACCGTCCGTCGGATTTCCCACTAACCCAATATTGGCGCTATTTGAGTCGATCGCTGCTCGGACTTTTGCTCGCGCAGTGTTCACGTTTCCATCGAGTACGTAGCCCAGCATGCACCCCACGGGGAGATCGGCCGCGTACTGTTCTGTGATGAAACGGAGCATGCCTTGCAGAACATATGGCGTCGCCAACGAACTCGTCTTTCCGTTTCGAACGACGTTCACGCGTTTGCACTCGTAGGCCAGGTATCGCTCCCGTTCCTGATCCAACAGCAGCGCCATGTCGATCTTACCCTTGCTGTAGGCCAATCCGTCGGCGGTGTAACCAAAGGGCTCATGCTGATACGCCAGATGGTGAAACAGTCGTCTAGCCCTCGCGTCTCTTGAAAGGATATCGACGAGGTTGATGGTGATCGTGTCCTCATACGGTTTATCGGGCAGCACCGCCACGCACCTCGGCCAAACCGCGAGAACGCACTCGAGAAACCGGGCATCCAGAGATCTGAACCGCGCGGTCCAGTGTGTAGGATCTCCGACAAACATCAGGCAAAACCGGTGAGGTTGCCGAGTGGAAGAGCGTCCTGCAATTCCATGGCCAACGCGTCCGCATCGGCGATGGCAGCAGACCTCAACCAAAATCGCCGCTGTAGGGGTTTCACGAGATAGAGACTCTTTCCGATGAACACCCGGAAATTCGGAAACAACTGAAAATTACCCGGGAGGGGTACATCTATACTCGCTCTCAGCCGCGCAAGCGCTGCCCCTACGGTCTCGTCATTTCGCTCGCTGTATGCCTCCCAGTCATGGCGCTCTACCAAGCGTAGCTGCACGAGCGCGAGGTCGTTGTTTCGTGCCTCAAGCTCAACGCGAACAGAGGTGTCTTCGCTGAACCACTGCGCCATACTTCGAGTCAGTGTGCTCGCATATGTCGCTCGCTCTTCCGGCCCCGCCGGTCGCCACAGATCGATAGAGCTTCCCGCGTGTGGCTGCACGCCCGGAATCACGCTGGCGACGGCGTCCTCGACCAAGGCGATCTCCTCTTCGCCCAGACCGAAATACGTGTAACAATGCGAGTCGAGCTCGTCGAGTAACCCGTCGTCGCTGGCCTCCAATGCGAAATTTTCTCGCGCCGATGCCATCGCATCATCAATGAGCGCCACAAGCGCATTAGCAGCGTCGGAGGATCTGTTGTCTTGCGGAAAATCCTGGGGAGCCGGGAACGGAAGGCGAAGTAGTTCAGATTGATGAATTTTGGGTCTATCCGAACCAAACGACGCCGTGCTGTGGAATGCAAACCAATACAGAAGCTTGCTATTCAGAAGTGCCGTTAGGAATTTCGCCCGTCTCGCGTCGCGACTAGGCACAGAAATGGCGAATATGATGTGCTCGAATGTGAGCGGGTCCTCAAGGTAGCTGGCACGAAGCCTTTGGCGCGAGGTGCTGATCCCACACGGAACCAGTATACGAGGACCGGTGAAACCGCGTTCAAAACCTTTTCTGTGCACTAAGCCGTCGTCCCTCTCATTGAAGACGCGAAGCCGCCCGGTATCTTGCGCCAATACGCGAAGCGCCTTAACCGGTAGATAGGGGGCCTTCAAAACCGTCTCGCTCCTTTGGTACTGGTACTCATCATCCTTGAGCCGATCTTCCGAAACGGGCTTAAACCCGTTTCCTACTACCCAGCGATGCTCAAACGATTTCATCCTCCAGTATGCGATTCGATACTCGCTCACCAAGGCACCGAGTTTTGGAAGCGCTTGCAAGTAATTGAATAACTTGGCTTCGGGGTCGCTCATCCATAAACGTCGCTTGAACACGAATGGATCCTCGCTGACGTCCATTGACGCGACCGAACCTCGATCCACACTGCTCAGCGATATCACACGTCGCATCTTGAGATTCAGATCCGCTTTCGGCGCCCAGTAGTCGAAGCGGTAGCCTGGTGCATCTGTCTCCCTACGACCAAATATCACCAACGCGGCGGGACGCACCGCACCCTCGAAGAGATGGAACCGCAAATCTGCGAAATTGATGATGCGGAAAATCCGTGCGTCACCAATTAGCCGGTTTCGAGCTTCGACCGCACTCTTGGCATGGTTGTGCAAGAAACCCATAGCCGGGAGCAGAAAGCCGACTATGCCATTCTCCGGCAAATGCCGAAGCGACTTCCATACGAACGCCCAAGCGTCCTCCCTGCCCGGCATCGGAACCTGATGCTCTTCACACCAGACCACCGAATCGTGGTCTGCGCCGCGACGGCTCGACCATGGTGGGTTGCCGAGAATCACCTCCGCTTTCAATTCCTCCTCTGAAGCTTGAAAGAAGTCTTCCGAGCAGAGAGTACGGTTCCACAATTCAGGAAGCAGCTTGCGCCGCTTGATGAGCAACCGTATGTCCGGCGGGTTGACCTCCTGCAACAGCGCGACGTATAGCGAGAACACCGCAACCCGAACGGCGCCAGCGTTTACATCACATCCGCGTAGCCGGGACAGAATCGTGAGCAGACTGGCCCATCGAATCGTCCGTGATCCACGAGTCTCGCGCCAGTGTTCGCACAAAAGTTGGAAAGACCGTACGAGAAACACACCCGAGCCACATGCCGGGTCGAGAAACCGGCCATTCGCCTTCGCGCTTGCGGGCAGGGTATCCCACAATGCCGAAATCACGGTATCCGCAAGGAACATTGGGGTGTAGTACGCGCCACGCGCTCGGCGCTGCGGCTTCAGTGCGCCCAGGAAACGATCGTAAACCGCGCTGATGAGTTCGATCGGAATGAATTTGAAGTCGTAACCCCAAAAGCGCAACTGGCCACCGGTCTCGCCCATCACTTCCCGCCCGGCGCGAAATCTCGCCAAGATCTGCAAGTGGTCTCGGACCACTCTCGGTCTGAACCCCCTTGCGTCGAACGAGCATGGAGCCACGAACAGGTCTCCGTTGAAATCCGTGCGCAAACTATCGAACAGCCGATACAGCCCCGCCGCGCTTGTCGACTCAAGGAGTCCGAGAAACGTTTCGGTAGCACCATTGGAAGCGGCCCTGAAATACTCCCGCCCGATGATTTGTCGATCTTCCAAGTAGGCAACGAACATTGCCTGAATTAGGAGCGCTTGGGCGGCATCCCCGGACAAGCCATCCTCGCAAAGCGCGGCGTGAGACGCCGAGATGTTGTCGAGCAATACTTGATCGATTCGCTCGCTCGCCCTGAAGTAACCGGCATGGTGCTCCCACAGCCGACCGGACTCCGCGCCGTAGATGAAGTCCTTGATGGCAAGCCCGTCCGAGACGGCGTCGAGCTCCCGGACGAGACAGCGGCTATCGAATTCGCGAGCGTCGCTGTACGGAATCCTCGCGAGGGAGAATGCCCGTATTGTATCGCCAGAAAGGACGAGCAAGAGTGCAGCCAGGCCCTGGTTCCATAGTGCGCCGTGCAAGGCGAGCACCCGCTCGCGTTTGTATTCTTCGAGCACAACAATCACGACCGTCGGCACGCCCTGGACGCAAAGCACCGCCGATGCGCCCAAGTCTGCCAGGGCCATCCTTATCGCGTTCGCATGCGGGTTCCGTCCAACGACCGCAGCATCTTCATAGAGTTCCGGGATTTCTCGATTGGACAAGTCCAGGCGGTCTTTCCACTCGGCAGACAAAGGAAGCGCAGGTACGGAGTTCATCGATGTTGCCCTCAGGCTGCCGCCGGTTCCAATATCCCGCCGCCATGTCCTCTGGCTGTTTCGACGGTGACCGGCAAAGAGCGGGCATGATGATCGCGCAGCATCACGATAATCGGTTCCATCGGGCACACTATTACTGCGCTATCTCCGGGCATGGGATCGGTCTTCGGTAGCATGGAACAGGCTTGTCGGGCCAAATCGACGACAAGAGTCCTGTCGGCCAATATGTGCCACAACGTCTCGTTGCAGACATTGAAGATTGTACTCGCCACCGTATTCGAATGCCCGATGCCCCGCCACTTCTCCACCTCACACCCTCCTAACGGTCCAGATCACCTTGCCGACGATGTGCACGTCCTGCGCCAAGCAGCTGTAGTCGGCGTAGTCGGGGTGGGCTGACTTCAGCCGAAACGCAGGCGCGCCGCTGCCGTTCGCCAGCTCGATGCGCTTTACCACCAGCCCGTTGCCGTCCCAGAGCACGAACATTTCGCCGGTCTCGGGACGGCGCCGGGAGGTGTCGACGAGCAGCCGGTCGCCCTCGGCGAGCTCCGGTTCCATGGACACGCCGCGCACCCGCAGCACGCGCATCGCGGCTGGGCTCGCGCTGCCCTCGTAGAGGATCATCCCCTCGGGCAAAAACCAACGGGCCTTTTCCGCGACGAACTCCTCGGCAAGTGCCCCCGGCCCGGCCGAGGCTTCCACCTCAACCTCCGGGATGGCGGTCAGCGGAGCCGGTCCCTCGCCTTGCGGCGTGGACGGGCGCTGCCTCGTCCCGGTGCGATTGCGCCGCGGCGGGCGCCCGGCGTGATGCAGCGCCTGGGCCTCGCAGCCGAGCACCTTGGCGAGTTTTTCCGCGTTGCTGCGACTGAGAACCTTGGGGGTGCCGCGCTCGAGGAATCCGTGCATGTAGCTGACGTTACGACCGATTGCGAGCGACGCCTCTCGCATGTTGAGCCCGCGCCGCCAGAGCAGTTCGCGGATTGTTTGACGCACGGGGTCATTGTGCATCGCGGGACCTTGCGTGGGTGTCGCCTGACGATAGCTTGTTCACTACAATACACTATTTCTAACGATATTTGCCATCCGTAAGAGAAACAATAGCCAGCGAGCATGCGTGCTCCGTGCATCGATCCATGCTCGCCGGTCCGGCTGCTGGTCGGGAGCGAGCCACCTTTCGAGTAGCGCTCCTTGAGGCGGTGGAGTTGGCGACGCTGGAATGGGTCGAGTGGTTCAACCATCGCCGGCTGTTTGAACTGATCGGCGAGTTGACTCCGGTTGAGAAGGAAGAAGTTTATTTTCAATATCAAGAGTCGGCCAAGGTGGCCAGACTCACACAATAGAGTCTCCGGCGTACCCGGGGCGGTTCATTTCCATGACGAGTCTAACGCCTGTTCCAGCAAAGCAACCGGTCGACGGTCGCCGCCGTGACTTCACCGGCACCGTCGCGAAAGACTTCCGGGATCCCCGCACCGTAGTAGCGGACGTTCTCCGCTCCAAACAATTCCTGTGCATGGCAAACGGCATCCGGCAGGCGGGACCTGCGACTCAGATCATCTGGATAATGCCAGCCGCTAAGGAAATGTTTGTCTTTGCCGATCACGCTGCACTTTACTTGTCGGGGTGAATCTCTTCGAGTTCTCGCTGCAAGGAATGCCCGATACGTCACGTCATCAGGCGGCAGGCCATACCCCATGAAGACGATGTGATCCGCTTCCTCCACCACAACACGCATCTCACGCTGGATTTCCTCGAGGAACGGTGGTCTGGAAGTCTTGAAGCTTGTTTGCATAACCAACGGTGCGTGGTGCGCGTATGTAAGGGTCTCGCAATGCACGCATGCGCGGGCGTCTACTTCACCGCGCGTCCACGCGGGACGCTCTTCATCTTTGGAGTCCCTACACCAGCTTTCGAATGCAACACCGGTGGCGAAAGCCTTGAGCGGCGGCGGCGGGAGCAAGGTCTTCGAATTGGTTTCCCACGTGTCACCCAGATAGGACGACAGCTTGCCGCAGCTCGGACACTCGCGCCACCAAAGACAGCCGTGGGGAAACAAGAATTGACTAACGCGGATGCGCACATGCGCACCGTGGTCCGGATCGTTAAGCTGTCTGGCGCCCGAGATGTTCATGGGTTGCCAGACCTTGCTACCTAGATGGTCTTTCTCGACCCTCGGACCGGCGATAAAGTAGCCCAGATCGTGATTCAACTGCATCCTTCGAGCCGGAGCGCCGACGTGCGGCACGGTGGGAGCTCTGTTGAGGCGGCGGTTCGCCAAAATCTGAGCCCAAAGACCAATTGGGTCCCAATTCATACTCAAAACGGTTACATCGCCCAAAATGAATTCGGGCTCCTCGAATGTCTCGGGCCGAGCTCCATCGGCCAATTTCTGACCCCGAATCTGCATCCGCCGGCCCAGCTCAAGCCCGAAGTCGTAATGGTGCTTGAGGTCTGCACTCGATCGGGCTCGTACATGCCAGTCGACATAGAACATCGACTGGATAAGTAGTCCCAACGCCCCACGGGCTCCGAGGACGCGTTGATGCGGTAAAAACGTGCCGTCCTCGCCTCGGAAACCGTGACCGCTCTGCAGGTGCATATCCAAGAGGTTGAACAAGTCGATGAGCTGGAAGCCGTCACCTGCCGATGACGCATGTGACCCCGAATAGGTTCCGGAGGTCTGGCCCGGGCAGGCATTGATGGCGGCGACCAGTGCCGGCCAGTCGTAGAGGCCGCGCAGTTCAACAATGCGGTTGCGCAACTCCTCCTTATTTCTCGACTCCCAGTTTCGGCCCATGGCCTCAAGCTGTTCCACACCGATGTTTCCGTGGGCAGGCATCCGTCCGCGCGTGGTAACTGTGTCTCCGAGAATACATAACAAGTCATACAGCGCATCAACCCATCGCCTTGGGAAGCCGGCTCCAAGAGCGCTGCGAACGCGGCGGCGCAGGGATGGCGTTCTTCCTCTCCCCGGAGCCGAGGCGAGTTGGCGGAGAAACTCCGCCTCCTGCTGTGTCGTGCGAATGCCTAGAGATGCTGTCGCACCAGCTCCCCAAAACAGCACCGTGCGCGGGCTGCTTGTCACTTTTTGTAGTTGGGCGCGGGGACGGTGATGGCCTTCAACTCCCATTTCGATTTGCGTTTCACAACCTCCACTTCGACGAGCATCTCCCGCGCCACCGCCGACAACAATCCAGCGTGATCCGCCTTCACGCCGATCTCAATTTCCACTCCAGAATCCGGCAGAATTACACCGCGTGCCGTCCCGCCCGCATCCGTCATGGCGCTGAACATCGCGTATTGCTTGCCATCCTGCCGTAACGTCGAGTCGGCGTGTGGAGTGAAAAATATTCGACTTGCTGTCTTTGGTGGGTCGTACCGGATTCGTATCGTGCCGGTCGCCTTGTAGGAGCTACTGCCCATATGTCACGTACCTTTCCTTGATGCCCGTCGGGGCGCCAGTCTACAACGGCGTACCGCTGCGGTCCCACAGCGCAAACGCAGCTGACAAAGGTATCTCGAAGTGCCTACGGCCCTATGACTTCAAACTCTGTGCGTAGATGAGATAAGGCGGCAGTCTCGCATGAGTTAGCAAGCGGTCGTTTACGAGCACCCTGCAGCGAGCTATGGTGCTTTTGCTCGTCGAACTTCACTCTCAACGGAAAGTTTGACATTCAGGCTGCGAATCACTTTCATGATTGTGTCGTAGCGAGGTTTGGCCCCTGGCTTGAGCGCTTTGTAGAGACTTTCGCGGCCCAGCCCTGTTCGCTTTGCCACGTCAGCCATACCTCGAGCCCTGGCCACATTCGCAATTGCGGCGAGGAAAACATCCGGATTGTCGTCTTCGAGAGACGCGGCAAGATACTCCACGATAACTTCTTCGTCATCGAGATAGGCACTCGCGTCAAATGTCGTCACCTTGACCATGAAGGAGTTCCTCCTGATTTCGGCACCGCACGATACGTCCGATAACGCGAACGCGAATCTCAGGACGCCGGGCGCCGATCCCGACCGCGTGGCGGGCACCGGGGACTGCCTCGTCGAACAGCAGCACGATGCCCTTCTTGTCGATTTTCTGCTTCGCGAACGCGTTTGGAGCCCGTGCGGTAAACTTCCCTTCCACTCGACCAGCCGAAGAGCGTCATGGGACGAATCGGAAACCCCGATGGTTTATTGGATTTCGCCGGGACCCATGACCGGCGGCACGTCCTGTTCGTCGGCCGCCAGACCGAATTGGATTGGTTGCTGACGCTCGCCGAGAAAACTCGAACTGCCGGTCCCGAGCCGGAAGATGCGACCGGCGATACCGTAATGATTCACGCTTGCCCCGGTATGGGAAAGACGGCATTGATGGACGAGTTCCGCAGGCGGGCGGAAGCCGCCGGCTATCCCTCGTTCCGGCTGCGCCACGCCGATCTGCTGTCGTTTGAGGCGCTTTGCGACCGAATCGACAAGGAACTGCGTGCGGCGGCGGGGCGCAGGACCAGGGCCGCGAATATCGCCCGGACGCTGGCCGGGGATGTGGCCGGGATGTTCGGCTTCCGGGCCACGGCAGGGGCGGCGGGCGAGGCGGCGGCCGGTCTGGCGCGCCCGACAACGGCTACTCCGGTCGTCATGACCGTGGACGAGGCGCAGAACCTGGACGCAACGCACAAGACCACCGTGCAATGCCTGCACGAGGCGCAGCTTGACTGGCCGATACTGCCCGTGATGGCCGGGCTGGCCAATACCCAGGACTCGTTGGAGCAGGCCGGCGTGTCCAGGTTGGCGGAAGGCCGCGACCTTCGCCTTCGCCCCTTGTCCGCGGACGAGGCCCGGCTGGCCTTCCCCGCGATGTGCGAGCGGTACCGGGTCGACCTCGACTCGCGGACGAGGAAGCGGTGGGGCAAGCGCATCGCGCGGGACAGCCTCGGATTTCCGCAACACTTGAACATTGGCTTGCGCGCGGCGGCTGCGGAACTGCATCGGACCCACGCACGGCCTACGCCAAATTCTCTGAGGCAGGTCACGGCGGAAGCGGCGGTAAGGCGCGCCGCGTATTACAGGCAACGCCTCGGCGGCCCGCTCGCGGATCACAGGAGGGAACTGGCAGCCGTGGCCGCGCTGCTATCGAAGGATCCCGCCGAATTCGGCCCGGTGGAACAGACATTGCGCGAGGCCGCTAACGAACGGCGGGCGCAATTCAATCAACCGCCCATGACATTCGAGGAATCCCGGACGTTGCTGGCGACGGCGTTGCGCAAGGGCGTGCTTGAACGCGACGACGATGTGTACGAATTGTCCATTCCGTCGATAGGCGAATATTTGGCCCGGCATAGCCGCGAGTCGTGATTCCACGCGCGTGCCGGTAGGTGTCTCTGCGCAGCTAAGCAATGTGGTCCGGAAGCCAGACCAAGTTTGAGGATCTCAGGGCGTTCCTGAACCATCTCGAAACCCGCGACGAACTGCGGCGTGTCGACGTGCCGGTGGATCCGCAATTGGAATTGACGGAGGTCTGCCGACGCACTCTTCAGCGCGAGGGTCCCGCACTGCTGTTCACGCGTCCTACCGGCAGCGATGTTCACGTGTTGGGCAACGTGTTCGGCACTGCCGGCCGCATTGCCGCCGCGCTGGGCTCCGATTCCACCGACGTGTTCGGCGAGCTGGGGCAACTGCTGGCCTCGCTCCGGGCGCCGGAACCGCCTCGCAGCGCCGGCGAAGTCTGGCAGAAGCTGCCCCTAGTCAAGGAGGTGCTGAAGATGGCGCCGCACACCGCTCGCCGGGGCCCCTGCCAGGAGAACGTGATCGAGGGAGACGATGTCGACCTGGGCGCCTGGCCCATCCAGACCTGCTGGCCCGGTGACGCCGGTCCGCTGATCACCTGGGGGCTGACCACCACCCGCAGCCCCGCGGGCGAGGCGGTGGGCAAGCGCCAGAACGTCGGCATCTACCGCCAGCAGGTGATCGGCCGCAACCGCATCATCATGCGGTGGCTGCCGCATCGGGGCGGCGCCACCGACTACAAGGCCTGGTGCGCTCGCCACCCGGAGGAACGCTTCGAGGTCGCGATCAATATCGGCGCCGACCCCGCCACGATCCTGGCGGCGGTCACACCGATTCCCGACACCCTGTCGGAATACGCCTTCGCCGGCCTCATGCGGGGCGCACGTACGCAACTGGTCAAGTGCATCGGCTCGGACCTCCGGGTCCCGGCCACCGCCGAGATCACCCTGGAGGGCCACATCGCCCCCGGCGACACAGCCCTGGAAGGCCCCTTCGGCGACCACACCGGCTACTACAACGAAGCGGAACGCTTCCCGGTGATGACCGTGGAGCGCATCACCCACCGCAACGACCCGATCTACCACACCACCTACACGGGCCGTCCACCCGATGAGCCCGCCGTCCTGGGCCTCGCGCTCAACGACGTCTTCGTACCCATCCTCAAGACCCAGTTCCCCGAAATCGAGGATTTCTACCTCCCCAGCGAAGCCTGCTCCTACCGGGTCGCCGTGGTCAGCATCCGCAAGCAGTATCCCGGGCACGCCCGCCGCATCATGTTCGGCATCTGGTCCTACCTGCGCCAGTTCACCTACACCAAACTGGTCATCGTCGTGGACGACGACATCGACGCACGCAACTGGCCCGACGTCATCTGGGCCGTCAGCACCCGCATGGACCCCGCCCGGGACACCCACATCGCCGAGTCAACCCCCATGGACTACCTCGACTTCGCCTCACCCGTCGCCGGTCTGGGCTCGAAAATGGGCTTCGACGCCACCAACAAGTGGCCCGGCGAAACCCAACGCGACTGGGGGAAGCCCATCCACATGACCCCCGAAGTCATCGAACGCGTAGACCAACTATGGAGCGACCTGGCCCTCGATTAACCAACGAGCGTGGGCTGGCGCGGACAGACCTCGCGCGCGTCGTGTGTTCGGCGCGGAGCCAGGGATGGCAGGAGCGCCGAACGCCGATCCAGGCCCGCCATGGATGGCGGGCTTGGTTAAGCGCGCAAGGTCTGTCCGCGCCAGCCCACGCGCCGCCGGATCAAAACAAAAAATCCAACTAACGATTCTCCCGCCTGGCTCGTCCCATCGCGTCAGGGCCATCCAAGGCCGGCAGATCGTCGGCCGCCCCCACCACCAGGCGCAACCCCGAACGAAACGCCAACGCCGCGTTATCCGCTTCCCCGAATTGATCCAGCAGGCGCCCGTAAAGCGCGTAAGCATCGGTCCGCGGGTCGATCGCGAGGCTGGTTTCGAGATAGCTGCGGGCCTTGCCCCACAACTCCAGCACCATGCACAGCCGCGCCGCCGTCAATAGCAGCGCCGGGTCCTCCGGCCGGTCCTTGAGCCAGTCCTCCGCCTGCCGAAGCTGCTTGTCCGCCTTGGCGCCGCGTACCCGCCCGTACGCGAGCGCCAGGCTCTCCTCCCAGCCACGCTTCAGCGCCTGGCGTATTTTCTTCTCCGCCTCCTCACCCTGCCCCAACGCGTTGAGCGCAATCCCCTGCTGCGCGATCAGCCGCGGCGCCTTGCGCAACGCCGCCGGCAAGCGCCCCCACAGACGGTCCACGTCCACGCGGGTGACGCCTTCTCCCGTGGTACACGCTTCCAGCGCCGAGGCGACAATGCCTTCCAGTTCGTCGGAATCCATCTGCGCGTCCGCCAATTGCGGGCCCAGCGCCAGGAGCCGATCCCAATCCTCCAGTGCGTGATGGATCCGGGCCAACAGCGCCAGCGCCACCGGATGATCCGGGTGGGCTTCCTGGATGCGTTGCAGCGTCGCCAGCGCCCGCTCGTAATCGGAGTGCTCCAGTTGCAGTTCCGCCTGGGTGAGCAGCACCGCCGTCTCCGCTTCCGGCATTTCCTCGTAGGCGAGCTTCAACCAGTCGTCGCGGCGCTCGTCGGAACCCTGCAACTGGGCCGCCCGCGCGGCCATGAGATAGTGGATGAGCGGCGAGTCCGTGCCCCGCACGCTGCGCGCCAGCAGGCGCTCGCCCTTCGACCAGTCGCCCTCGGCCATGTGGATCAGGCCCTTCGTCAGTTTTTCCCCGGCGCGCATCAGGCGCCGCTCGGCCACGACTTCGCCCAACCGGCGCGGCGCGCGCCACACCGCCAACAACAGGCGCACGGCAAAGTACGCGCCCATCAGCACCAGCACCAGCACCGGTACCGACATTTCGATGACGTAACCGAGGAAGTTGACCAATACGTAGCCGCGGTCGCGGAGCAGGAAATGTGCGGCAAAGGCGCCGACGAAGACGGCGGCAATGCCCCAGAACCCGGCGCGCATCAGCCGTCTCTGGCTGCCAGTTCGCGCAACAGGCTCAGCGAGCCGCTGATATCGGGACGTTCGGGCTCGATGTCCAGTTGCGCCATGTCCTCAAGGAGCGTGACGGCGCTCTGCACGGCCTGTTCCGAACCAGCGAAGTGCCGGGTCAACAGATCCCGGGCCGTTTCCACGCCGGCGCGGAAGACCTGGGTCTGGTTGCGCAGCAGGCCGAGGCGCGCCATTTCCAGTTCCAGCTCCAGTTGCCGGCGCAGCAGCGACTGCTCGCGCGCGGTCAGCGCGGGCGACTCCGCCGCGTCGCTGCGCTCCACGCTGATCATGCCGGAAATCGCCCCCCGGATACTGAGCCAGACCCGGTTCCAGCCGGATTCCACGTTCTCCAACCCATCCGGTTCGGCGATCAGGTTGGCCGGCACCGCGGCGCCCATGGGCAATTCGTCCACGCGGGCGGCCAGGCGGCCGAGCGTGTAGCTCATGCCTTCCACATCGGCCAGTTCGGCGCTTTGCAGGGTCTGCAGGTCCTCGGATATCTGTTGACGCACCCGCGCAAGCGCCGGGTCGGCGAGCTGCCGTAGCGCGTCATCGGCAAGTTCGAGCGCGATGATCGCAGTTTCCCAATGCCCGCCGAGCGCGAGTTCCGCAGCGCCGAGGTTCAGATAATGCTCCGCCTCGGCCAGCAGCCAGCGGCGCCGGGCATCGCCCGTGACGCCCTGAAAGTCGTTGACACGAGACTCCAGCGCCTCGTAGCGGACCGACAATTCGTCCACATTGGCGCTGACTCGGGCCGACGTTTCAAGCTGGGCGGCATCCGACCGCTGCAGCGTGCCGACGCCCTCGCCGAGGGACTCGATGGCGGCGCGAATCTCATCCACCGACAGGGCGGCCGCGCTGTCCCCCTGCGCCAGCGCCGCCTCGAGCTGCCTCTGCTGCCACCACAACAGGCCGCTGGCGGCGGCGGCGGCCAGCGAAACGCCGATGGCCAGCAAAAGCGTGAACCACAGTCCCTTCCGGCCGCGCGGCCTGGGCACAGGCAGCGGCTGCGATGATTCTGCGGCGGGCTTTGGCGGCGGGGCTTCCGGCGGCGGGGCTTCCGGCGGCGGGCTTTGCGGCGGCGGGGTCTCCGGCGGTGGCGGTTCCGGTAGCGGAGTTTCCGCGGCCGGCTTTGGGGACGGTTTCGGTGCCGGCGCCTCGACTTCGCCGGCTTGCTCTGTTGAATCCTTGTCGTTCATGCGTGGCGAAGCGTCATTGGTGAATCCGGACAACCTCTTGCCCCAGGCTCTCGACCGGGCAACGTAACCCTGAAAGCGAGAGTATCATAGGGGGCATTTCCACGAGGATTGGCGAGAAATGCCCCTCCCACGGGCGCGCCTGTTCGATAACCATACGGGAAGGCAATGACGGAAAGATTCAATGGTCCGAAGCTGGACGAACTGGCCCGCAAACTGGCGGATTCCGTTCCGGGCAACATCAAGTCCATGCGCGAGGACATGGAGCGCAACTTCAAGTCGATGCTGCAGTCGGCATTGGCTCGAATGGACCTGGTTACTCGTGAAGAATTCGACATTCAAGTGGCCGTGCTTGCCAGGACCCGCGAGAAACTCGAGGCCCTGGAGGCCCGGCTGGCAACGATGGAGGAAGACGCAACCGACTGAGCCGGGCGGACGCCTCGCGGGTACCGGTGCGGGGCGGGACTTCCGTTCCGGGCCGCCAAGGCCCGTGCCGGCGCGCTGATCGTGGGTCTCGCCCACTTGTTCAGCCGCGGCCAGATGGGCATGCAAGCCTATCAGGTCCTTGTCGAGGTCCATGTCGCGGGCGGCTTGCCCACCTTCACGATCGCGGGCCTCCCGGCGGCTGCCGTCAGGGAGAGCCGGGACAGGGTGCGCGCGGCTCTGCAGACCTGCGGGCACCCGGTGCCGCCGAGCCGGGTCACCGTTCACCTCGGACCCGCGGACATCCCCAAGGAGGGCGGCCGATTCGACCTGCCCATCGCGCTGGGGGTGCTGCAGGTGGAAAACCGTTGGAAGTGGCCCGTGGAGGAGTACGAATTCATCGGCGAACTGGCGTTGAGCGGAGCGCTGCGGCCCGTACTGGGCGCCCTGCCGGCGGTCCTGGCGGCCCGCGACGCGGGCCGGGCGATGATCGTGCCGGCGGGCAACGCGACCGAGGCGGCTCTTGTGGAGGATGCCCGCGTTTACCCCGCCCCGCATCTCATGCAGGTGGTGAAGCATCTCAATGGCGAGGTTCCGCTGCAGCGGTTGGAGCCGTCGGCGCTTCAACCCGCGCAGCCATTCGCCGTGGATCTGTCGGAAGTGCGTGGACACAGCGAAGCCAAACGCGCCCTGCTCGTCGCCGCGGCGGGAGCGCATCATCTGCTGATGCTGGGCCCGCCGGGCAGCGGCAAGAGCATGCTGGCCCAGCGGCTCATCACGCTGTTGCCCCGCCTGTCGGCCGACGACATCCTTTGCGTGGCGAGCATCGCATCCGTCGCCGGCGTCCCGGTGGAACCGGCGCTCCGCGCCGAGCGGCCCTTCCGCAATCCACACCACACGGCGTCCGCGGCGGCGCTGGTGGGCGGGGGAGCCCGCCCGAAGCCCGGCGAGGTTTCTCTCGCCCACCTCGGCGTGCTGTTCCTGGATGAATTGCCGGAATTCCCGCGCCGCGCGCTGGAGGCGATGCGCGAGCCGCTGGAGAACAGCTCGGTGACCATCTCGCGAAGCGGCCGCCGCGTCCGCTTTCCCTGTGAGTTTCAGCTTGTGGCGGCCATGAATCCCTGCCCTTGCGGCTATCGGGGGGACGGCACGGGCCGCTGCCGGTGCTCGGAATCGCGCATCGAGCACTACCGGTCGAGACTTTCCGGACCGCTCTTGGACCGCTTCGACATTCAAGCGGAAATCCCCTGCATCGCCTTTGACGAACTCGTCCAGCCCCTTGGCGAGGGAGAGAGCGCGGCACTCGCCCGCAGCGCGTCCGCCGCGCGCCGGCGGCAACTGGAGCGCAGCGGCGCGCTCAATGCAAGGTTGACGAATCGGCAACTGTGGCGGAACGCGGCACTCGCCCCGGAGGCGCGCCGGGTGCTGATGAAGGCAGCCAGGCGCTGGCAGCTCAGCAATCGGACCGTTGTCCGGGTCCTGAAGGTCGCGCGCACCATCGCGGACCTTGCGGACGTCGAGGCGCTGGCGCCGGAACACGTGGCCGAAGCAATCCATCTGCGGTGCCTCGACCGGCTGCTTTGATGAGCCAACGAGAATGGCTATACTCTGCGGCCCGCGCCCGAGGAGCCGTTCTTGTCTTCCAGGAGTCAACGCTTTTACGACGGCTTCATGCTGATCCTCGGCCTCTTCGTGGGCGTGCTGTTCGGCGTCGTCTTCATGAAGGCGTTTTCGGCGGGCGCCGGCGCCGCCGGCCGGTTCGACGACCCCGACTTCATCGGCGCCACCGATGACCGAATCCGCCCCATCGGCCGCGTCGCGCTGATCGGCGACCCGGACGTTGGCGTTCGGCCCGTCGTGCATACGGTCGTGGACAGCGTGAGCGCGCCCATGTCGGGGCCACAGGTCTACAACGAGAACTGCTACCTCTGCCACGCCGCCCCCGGCGTCGGCGGCGCGCCCGTGTTCGGCGATGTGCAGGCCTGGGCGCCCCGGATCGCCCAAGGACAGGAATTGCTCATCGAACGGGTGATCAACGGCTACCAGGGCGAGATGGGCATCATGCCGCCCAAGGGCGGACGAACGGACCTCAGCGACGGGGAGATTCTCGACGCGCTGGACTTCATGCTTGCCGAAGCGCAACCCTAACGCCGGATCCGAATGTATCGGTTGGATAAGGCACCGGAGTCCCGTTCCATCGGTTCCTGTCATTTCAACCCGTGGTAGGAGTTCCGCTGCGCTCCATCGCCCAAGCGATGAAGACACTCTGCGCGGCCGTGCCGGCGGCCGTCTTCGCCGTACCCCTTCACGGCCAGGTTTCCGGCTATCCGGAGGACCTGCTGGAACGCGTTCGCCAGGCGGCGGACGATATTCCGGGGGCACTGCCGGAGTCCATCAACTTCATCAAGTTTGCCGAGAGCCATCGCACGTTTTCCGCGGTCATCCAGGGCGGGACGGATGAACCGTTCGTTTCGGCACGCACCGCCTTTCAGGTCATCTACCCGAACGGCAGCCTGATGATCGACGCCGGCATGGACGAGGTCGTCCACCGGTTCTACGGGTTCGGCCGCGACGAGCCCTATTGGCCGGAGCGTAACGACCGGGTTCAGGCCGCATTGCTGGCCGCCAACCTGATCGTCGTCACCCACGAACATGGCGACCATATCGCCGGCATCCTGCGCAGCCCCAACCGCGACTCCCTTGCCGCCAAGTCCATCCTGACCGAAACGCAGGTCCGCACGCTGACCACGGCCCCGCAACTGCCGGAAATCGGGATCACGGAACAGCAGGCGCGGGACTACCTGGTCGTGGACTACCGGCTGTACCTTCCGGTGGCGCCCGGCGTGGTGCTGATCAGCGCTCCCGGCCATACGCCGGGGCACCAGATGATCTATGTCCGTGCGGCCGGGGGGACCGAGTTTCTGTTTATCGGCGACGTCGGCTGGCTGCTGGAAAACGTCACCGAGCTGAAGCTCCGTCCCGCGGAAACCATTGAGCGCATCGGCGAGGATCCGGAAACGCTGATGTCGCAACTCGTCTGGCTGCGGGGCGTGGCGGAGCAGGGGCTGGTGCTCGTACCTTCCCACGACGACCGCCTGCTGAGCCGCTACGCCACGGAAGGACTGCTCGGCGACGACCTCGTGCTTCCTTCGGGGGGCGACTGACGACCGGCGACGACGCAGGCTGCCTGGGCGGCCACGAGTCCCCCGGCACGAGCGGCGCCGGCCACATCGCGCCGGAGCGCCGGCCGCCCGAATTCCGAGTCCCCCGGCACCGGCGGCGCCGGCGCCTGGTGGCCGACGGGGGCGCGTTACCTGATCGGCGGCCGGGGCAGCCGCGACTTCCCGCGTTCCATGGTCAACCTGTGTTCGAGGGTATACCAGGGCGGCTCTATCGAGCTGTCGTCGGGATGCGGTTCGTCGTGGCGCCGGTAATGGCCGATCAGCGAGGCCGTGACACCGAATTGGACATCGTCGTCCAGCCTGGGGTCGTCGGCCGAATAAATCTGCGATATCAGCGTCTTGTAACCCTGCTTGCGGGCCAGGGCGTGGAGATGCGCCGGCCGGAACGGGTGGCGGCCCTGGGCCGACAGCAGCTTGCCGACCAGCCCGTCAGTGGGAATCGGATACCCCGCCGGCTTGACGGATACGAACCGGATGCACCCGTCGGCATCCGTGGTGAACTTGCCGCGGAGATTCATGTCCGCCTGCTCGGCGTCTTGGCTCTCGTACAAGCCCACCGTGGACGCGTGCCAGACATCGACCTCGATACCGGCGATCGGCGCGCCCTTCGTGTCCTCGTAGCGCAGTTCCACAAGCACCCTGGGCCCGGGCGTCGGCGAGCGCACGATGGAGCCGCCATTCTCGGTGGGGGGCGAATTCAGGCGCCAGAACGGCCCCAGCATCGACCGGCTGGTCTCCGTTTGATCGCCGGTGTTCAGCAGGCAGACCAGCGAGGACACGCCCAGGGACCCGGCCATCAGCACGACCTCGTTGTTGGTATCCGTCTGCTGTTGGCCGAGCTCATTGAGCAGCGCCGCGGCCGCCTCGAATTCCTCTTCGGTGAGCCCGACATCGCGAACGAAGCCATGCAGATGCCGGATCAGGGAGACCATGATCTCGCGCAACCGCGGGTCCCCGGTGCGCTCCATCACCCGAAGCACCGCGCGCGTCAGATCTGCTTCATCGCGAACGGTCATCTGCCCGGAAGCGGCCGCTTTCTTTACCGCGTCCTGCGAAGATTGCGCGCCCGGAGGGATTCGAACCCCCGGCCCCTGCCTCCGGAGGGCAGTGCTCTATCCACTGAGCTACGGGCGCAATGCATGAAAATCAGTCACTTGCAAGGCCAGCACAGTCGTTTTCCTGTGCCATGACTGTGACAAGGTACAAAAAAGGCACGTCATGCATTCGATTCTATCAGGGTCGCGGGACGCGATAGAGCGGCGAGTGAGATCGATGGATACCGCGGGCCGCTATGCTGCGAGTATCGACAGCGTGGCCTGCCCGAGCAAAACGCACAGAATGACGGCGCCGATGGCGAAGATCGCCGAGCGGTACGGTACCCGGTTGCAGGTCACGTGCACGAGGCTGTGCGCAAGCCGTGTCGCGACATACGCCCAGGCGAGCCAGACCGTCACACCGGTGACGCTGTCGATGAGGTAGTGGACCGTACAGCAGAAGTAGAACAGAACCGGCGATTCGAAGAGGTTGACGTAGTTGCGGTTCGCCAGCGAAACGGCGGCGGGCGTGTCCCCGGGCTCGCCCAGGCCGAACGGTTCCATCTCCCCGGCGTCGTCGCGGTCGCGGCCGAGCATGAAACCGAGCCGCCGGATGGACACGAGCGCCAGCACGGCGATGCTCCACCAGGCAAGCGCGAAGGCGGGATAGAGTACGGCCGTGGAGTTCACGTGACGCTCATCCCGATAGCCAGGACCAAACCGGTCGCCGACCGTGCAGCAAAAGAACGTGCAAAGCATTGTCCCATGCTACCGAATCGTACTTGAGCGCACGGTCGAAGTGCATCCCCCGCGGCGCTCACCCTCCGCAGACGCGACTCCCCCGCCAGATGACGGTCCGGCGGTCCGGGCCTGGTTGCCAGCGGAAGCGCAGCGGCAAAATCCCCGGGCCCTGCCGAAGCACGGGAGCAGCACCGCCATCGTCGTCCGGGTCGCGACATTCCAACCGGGACTTATATACTCTACTCTCCATGGCCTATGCGGGAACCGCCATGACACCCAGCGCAGACGAACATTCGCTCCACCACCGGATTCGCGAGTATTTCCGCCAACGCTCCGAGCGCGCTGAACTCGATCCCAACCCGCTGTTCGGCGGGCGGGACAAGATCGTCGATGCGGTGTTGCGCGACGCCGAACGCTTGCGACTTTCCCCCGGCCCGTTAAAGAATCTGTCCACGGTATTGTACGGGGCGCCCGGCGCCGGAAAGAGCGAGACATTGCTCCATTTGCGCAAACGCCTGGAGTGCATGAGCACGGACAAACACCCCGTCTGGGCGGTGGACGGCACGGGCGACATGCTGCGCAACGCACGGGCCTTCGAGATCCGGTTGCGACGCGAACTTCCTGCCCGGTGGCGAGATCTCATCTGGGGAGAGGCGCAAGTATCGGGGAGACTCAATGCGGGATTCGCCCAACTGACCATCTCGCAAAAGGACGATCCGGACCTGCCCGAACTTGCCCGGTTGACTACCCTGACAGACGCGATCAACGATCGGGGCAAACGTCCGGCCATCGTCCTGCTGATTGACGAGGCGCAGGCGAAACTCTCCGAAGCCGGGGAACTCGGCCCGACGTTCGCACGACCCCTGCACGATGGAGAAATCGACCTGAAGGCGCTGCCGGTGTACGCGGGACTCGGCAACACGCTGGACGAACTGTGGAAGTGCGGCGTGTCCCGCCCGGAACCCCGGCGCGAGCACCTGATGGAGCCATTGCCGAAAGAAGCCGTCCGGGACATGGCCCGACTCGCGCTGCGGGCCATGACGAACCGGCCGCCCGACACGATCGATGAATGGGCCGACGCCATCGCCCGGGACGCGGATGGCTGGCCGAAGCACCTGAGCAACACACTGGGATGCGTCGCCGATATCGCCAAACCACGAGATTGGACGCTGGACCGGGATGGGTTCGCGGCAACCATGGAGTGGGCCGGACGGGCGCGCGCCAAGTATTACAACGATCGGCTGAACAGGGTCGGCGGCGCGTTGCAACCCGAGCAATTCTCCGCATGGGCAGCCATGTTCGACGGGCGGGAGTTCGTGACCGAAGGCACGATCGGGAAATTCCTGAGCATCAATGCCCCCGAAGCCGAGGCGCTGGCCCGCAAGGCGGTGCACGCCGGCTTGCTCGAAAAGCGCGATCCCGGTTGCTACATCGCACCAATCCCATCGCTTGTCGCGCACATCGCCGAACTGGGCCGGGGTTACGATTCCCGGGCGAAGCCTCGCGGGATGGCCCGGTAGCGGCGGCAAAAGCGCTACGGAAAATCCGCGACTCTGCCGATGCACGGGAGCAGCACCGCCATCGACGTCCGGATCGCGACATTCGAACCGATACGGGTGGCGTGCATTCGCGACGTCGGTGCATGGCCGGACGTGAGTCCCTGTCTCCAACGGCTGTTCCGATGGGCGGCGACCCTGGGCGCACCCACCGGTCGGGTGCTGACGCTGTCGTTTCAGCTGCCCGATGCTCCGCCATCGCAACGCTGGTACTGGAAGGCGGGGGTGGAAATGTTCACCCACGAACGCCCCCCGCCGGGTATCGAGATCGACTCGCTCGGCGCCGGGCGACATGCCGTGCACCGGCTCGTGGGCCCCCACGAGGAACTCGGCGAAGCGTACCGGCGGCTGTTCGAGGAATGGTTGCCCGCCAGCGGCGAGACCGTTGCGGAACGACCGTGCATGGAGTTGTATCGCAACACGCCCGCGGAGGTCGTCGCCAAACGCCTGATCACCGACTTGTGCGTGCCGCTGGTGGAACCGGAGGTGGATTGAGGGGCGGCTGGGGCCGCGCAACCGGGGGCCTTGTGGAGAAACCGGTCGGCACGAGCCGTGGGCCAGCGACAGCGGTGCCGATCAGAGACTACAGCGAATAGAACGGCGGTGACTGCAAAGAGTGTCCTTTCTTTCCGGTATTTTACGATGCAAACACGCCATGGTGAGCGACCGCTGGTAGGATTCACACCGGACAGAGAGCGCCCACAGCACTCCACGGGTCATTGATGGTCTCCCGGCAAGAATACGGGAATCTCGTGCTACAGCAGCGGTGGGACGTGAAAATCTCCGAGGCGAGCGAATGAAGACTGACATCGGAATCTGGAATATCGACCAGGAAAACCGGGCTGGGCGCAAGCTCGATGTCAACGATCGATTTGAGACAGAAGAGATGCTGGAAGAGGTTCTCGTGAAGAATCCCGGCATGCTGATGCGCGGTCTCACGCTGATTGGCAGACAGGTGCCGGTAGGTACCGGATACATAGACCTTCTCGGAATTGACGACGACGGTCGATTGGTGGTCTTTGAACTCAAACGCGAGAAGCTCACGCGGGATGCCGTGGCACAGATTCTGGATTACTGCACCTGGCTGGAGACACTGGCGGATTCGGAAATCGCAGCACTTGTCGCCGAGGAATCCGGCAAGCACGGGACAAGAAAGATTGCAGACTTTGAGGAATGGTATGCAAACCAGCCGGGAGACAGCATCAGGCCCATCAGGATGGTACTGGTCGGCCTGGGAATCGATGCCAGCGCCGAGCGAATGGTTGAGTACCTGGCAGCACGGGACATCGACATCAGGCTCTTGACCTTCCATGGCTATTCGCTTGGAGCCAGCTTGCTGATGGCGAGGCAGGTACGAACCGCGACAGATTCCCGTCCATCCGCCGAAGGTCGCCCAAGCGCCAGCACATTGAATCGGAAGGCTACCGAATTTGGCGTGGCCGATATCTGGCGGGATGCGAAAGCGTCACTGGACTACGGTATCGGAAAGTACTATACGAAGTCCGGCATTACCTTCCTGCAGCGGACAATCACACTCCCGGACGACGTGCGTGTCCGCGGGTCGCATTCCGTGTCGATCGACAAGTCGGGAAAGATTCGAATCACTTTCTATCCAGCGGCCGTAGACCTTGGTCGAGAACGCCTAAAAGAGCTGAAGAAAGTAATTTCGTTCAACGAGGAGAAGCCGCCGAATGCACCCGCCACGCGTCGCGCCCCAAAGCAATGGTATTGCCGCCTCGACGAGGATTCCTGGCACGAGGGCAAGAGCCATCTGGTCGAGTTCGTGCGTCACGTAGAGGATGCTTGGCGTGACCATGAACACTCGGTTTCCGACGAGGCCGAGCAATCCTAGATGGTCGTTTCGGGAAACTCGAAGAGCTTCGATCAAAAATGAAGGAACTTGATCTGGAGCCGCGACCGGAAGCAATTCTCAACAAATGTGGGGAGTTTTCGGAATGACGAATTGCCGAGAAACGCGCTGTGCTTTCGTTGTTATCAAACTCAAGATTGATGACGAAGATTACTTTATCTTGCGCCGTGACAAGGATTGGAACGATCTGAACCTGATCGGAGGGCATCAAGAGGCGAAGGACAATGGAAATTTCGAGCGAACTGCGAAGCGTGAGATGTTCGAGGAGTTGAGCGCGTTGAGAGGTAAAGCGCAGGTGGCGCTGCAGCCAATTGTGGAGCCTTTCCGATACGGTCCAGTCTGGTCGCAATCTTCACAGTGTGAATCATTGTATCAACTCATGTTTTATTTGGCTGAGCTTGATACCGAGCCGAGTGTGTTGGAAAAGACGCTTGGGGCGAGATCCATGAATTATCTCGTCGATAGCACGTCATTAAAGGGAGCCATTCAGCGAAAAGACGTTTCTGCATTTCTCGAGCTTCTGGAATCGAAGCACCCAGGAGGGCTTGAGGCACTTCCCTATTCTTTCGACAGTGATTTGGGGAATGTACTGAGCAAAAATGTGCTACGTAAGAATTTTCATAAGCAACTACCCTTATTCGTGGAGAACGTAAACTGAGGCAAACAACTGTGACCTGTTTCACAGACCGACACAACCACAAAAATGAGTTCTGGAAATCATATGGTGAATCAGGATGCTTACAGGGATGGACGAATGCGTGAGCTGACGAAATCGCACACCCATTTGTTCCGTCAATTGCACGTCGACTCCGACACTGGAAGGATCAGTGAAGCATATGTGAAATTTGCATCGTATCCGCACATTGGGACATGCTATGGAAGAATGCGGCGAGTGCTGATCGTGGGTATGGACATAGGCGGCGATACTACGAAGGACCGTATTCATTCGTATGAACAACGGCGCACGGAAATCGAGGACAAGCCCCCAGGCGAACACAATCCACACATGTCGGGAACGTACGTTACGGCAATGCATTTCCTCCGAAGCGAATGCAGAGAATGGCAGCACTGGCTGGATTGGGCCGACAAGAGCCGCGTGCCCCAATGGTTGTTGAGTGATACGAAAAACCTGCCTCACCGGAATCCGCTTCGGTACATAGCATTCACGAACGACTACAAGTTTCTGCTTGTCCACAACGGACAAAAGGTGCGCATCGACCACGAACAGGAACAGCGGTTCCTTGTCACGGAAGCGACAATTCTTGAGCCGGAAATCATCGTTTTCCAAAGTGCCGGTTTCAGACGTCGATCAAAGTTGCTGCGTCAAATGTCAGCGATTGCGGAGATATTTGTTGGCAACCATCCATCCGCTTGGGGTCGGCGGCAACGATTGGGCTATTTTCTGAATTCGATCAGGCCCTGGTCACAATGAATGAAGTTAGCCAAGCAAGGATCCTTGCAGGAAGTTCGAGTGCACGAGTTGCGCGACACCTATCCGAGCGAACCCTTCTTGTCAGGCGAAGACGTAGCACTTATAAGCATACCTCGACCATCGGCGCGAAGAAACGACGGAACGGTACGTGGCTGAGTTGTTTACGATCAATAGTAGCACTGCGAGGATTCGTCTCGTCCAATAAGTATTCGAACCGCCTGATAGCCTTCAAGTTCTTTTGCAGGTTCGCCTGCGGTTAACGGGCGATCACAGCAGGATTCCTGCATTCGGGAACGGCGAAACGCAAACACAGCGTACCCTATGCTCGCATGATGCCAGGCCGTGTGCGCCGTCGTAGCGTTATGGGTATCGGCAAATTTGCGAAGAAAAGTTCCTATTCGAACTGAATTATTTTCCTGTAAAGAGAATATCGAGGATCGGACTTGTCAGTACTCTTGCCCATTCTCGCCATGAGGTCATAGGAGTATTGACGTTCCCCCCAAATTATCCAGATAAGAGCACGGCCATGCTCTTCAAGGTATTGCCTCAAAATATCTTCCCGAATAAAAAACATTGACTGTTGATTGTAATAGTCATTACTCCGGTCAGAAACATTCACCGTTACCCTTGTGCCGTCATTATCAAACATGTCAAAAGTCTGGGGCCGCCCGACCAGTTGCAATTCCTGAGCGATCTCTTTCGCCAGTAAACAAGCATGGCCCGGATCGCTCACCAGTGTTTGGTGGCCCACCCAGCCAAAATTGCAAACCGGAATCATAGCGTCAAATTTCACATATTCGTTTTTCAACTCCTCGACTTCCTCGGACACCCGCCGAATTTCTAGGGCCAAGGGATCGTTTGATTCAGCCCCTTGAGTGTGATCCATCTGGCCACCGCTTTCCTTCGACTCAACCGTCTCTGCCGAATCGGGCTGCGAGGTACCTAGTTCTTTGCCGTCGCGAAAAATCTTGGGAATCTTTCTCTGAACCTTTACAGTCCTTTGCCGCACCAAGAACGAAATCTCGCTAGTACCGTAACAGGGGTATGAATCACACCAAGGGATTTCGCCTGCAAATGTATAGTGTGCAGTCGGCTTGTCCGGCAAGCGCTGAATCCCTTCGTTATGGTTGGAGAAGTAGTCCACAATTGAATCGACGTCCGCTGCCGACACAAGAAAGGCTCTGACATTACAAAAGATGCTCCGGCCCGCGTCTTTGTCCTCTTGATCGACAAATCCGTCCAACGATATCCATTTTCCCCTCTCATTGTCTACCGTATCCTGACAAAGATAAGGATCCACACCGGGCAAAGGCCCCCTCTTAATCCAACCGCGTGTGGAAATTGTCCGGTCACCAAGAAAATCTGTATCGATCAAAGCCTCCTTGGCAACCGCTTCAGGGAAACTAGGATCGATGTCTACAGCAGAAGTTCGTTCGACCTGGTTTTCGAGAATTTCCGAATCATGTAAAAACCCCGACATTTCAAAATATGCCACCCAAGAATATTTTTTTCCGTACCTGTCGACTCCGCCTGCGTCGTGTTGTGACCGTCCTCGTGAATGACGACGAGCAATTTGCTCATCCACCTTCCGAAATTTCGTGCTCGTCCAACCAAGTTGTTCGACGCGCCACAGAATCCTCGCGCGGACCCTTTTGTATTCTGTATGGTCGTAATTGTAGTTTCCCCGACCCGGTACAAGGCTCCCTATGGTGTAGTTCTCAAAGTCCATACGGAAAGGGGATTCATGCCCAGTGTGTTCCTCCATTGCATGGCTTTTGCCCCATGTCTGCAAGCTTCCACGATCAAATGGAGGCGTGGCTAGATCAAGTTCTTCCTCTGTCAAGATATCCGGATCACGAGAACAGGCCAGTTCAATGGCCCGGTATGCATACTCTTTCATGAGGAGATGTGTTGTGCGATAGGGCGCTTCGTCCACGAACATTTTCCGGTAAAGGCCCCGTACATAACTAGACTGTAATTTCCTAGCGAAATGCGGATCAGCGAAGTCAAAACAACGCGCCATGGAAACACCGTAGCTGGCTGCAAGCATCCGCTCCGGTATATATGGATCGTCAATGCTCAACGATATCAAAGTCTCGTCAAACAGTCCGGAAGCATCTCCACAGCCGTACCAGTACAAGGCGCGGGTCGCGACATCGCGAAGTTCATGGTCTGTTGAGGACAGGTGCCATTTGATCCATTTTGCACGGAGGCTGTCGGATGGTTCCTGGGCAACAAGGGTTTCCCTCCATCTTTTTTCGGTTGTCAGTAAATCGGTCAATCTCTCTGCTCGGGTTTCTCTCACCCACTCGGTCCAAAGCAAATCTCGCTCCGATACAGGTAACCGGCGGAGCGCCTCGTCGAGAAATTGAGCATTCAACGGATGATCGGGAATCGCTCTCGACACCTTTAACCGGTTAAAAAGAAACGGCCCCGCCATCGGTTTGTCAACCAATAGCTGCGACAATCCGTCACGAGTTTCATCGTCAATATTGCGGGCCTCAAGCCACGTCGCGCACAGCAGTGCACGGTTACGATGCTGTTTCGGCACTTCTTTCCATAGTTGTCGGCCGTGCGCCCGAACAGGAGCAAGAGTAACGAGAGAAGCAAATATGTCCGATGCCAGTTGATGGCAGTTATCGTCGAACAAAGTTGTTATCGTATCCGGAGACTTGAGCCAATCGAAAGAGTAATCGCTGGCGTGTTTTCGGAGTAGTGCGGAAGCAATCAAATGGCCGCCCATTGCGTCATAGACCGGCAAAATAGTGTACTGTCCCGGTTCCTTGCCTGGATTTCTGAACAATAGGCCTTCTTGTGCAAACAGATTGACTATACTGCAATTCCATGGTCGCTGCGTGTCACCCGTCAATTTTCGAAACGCCTCTTCATCCAGTTCCCGTTTACCGGAGTGCCACAAGGCCATTCCGAGCTCGTAGAGAATTTTTTCGACTTCTTCCATGGTGTAGGAATAATCGAGCTTCGTGAATTCCGAAATTCTCTTGCATACATTGTCTGTAAATCTGTCAAAGAGCGACAACAAAGATGCGGGAAAAGAATCAACCATTATGTCATCTTGCCGTTCCGGATTCGTAACCTCACAGTACATTCTCAAAGTCAGTGGATGCGCGAGAAAGTCCATTGGTATGTCGGCATCACCTGAGTCTATCCTGTAGTAGGTAAGGTACTTCTCAATCGCGTCTTCCGTATCGTTACCGAAATTGTCGCTTTCCAGTTTCTCTATGTCTTCCGGGAGAGCCATAAAAGCAAAGGATTCCCGCGAACTATTGGCGGGGTGGAATCTGGAAGTGCCTACGGCGCTACTGCGCTGTCCAGTCCGCAATGTACAGACGACCACTACGTTAGGATACTTCTTCAGTAGCGTGGACAGGCTTGCAAGTGATGATTTCCAGTCTTTCGGGTTTTCGGCTTCACTGAGTCCATCAATCAGCAAAGGAAGTCGGCAACCAGCGCGTTTTGCGACTGCATCCAGAGCGGCAAGCAGCCTTTCCATACTATCCACAGGATTGCCGTTAACCGAGAATCGTTGCACAAGCTCATTCAATGACTGTCCCTTGCTCAAATGATGTCCATGCAACAAAATGCCAGCCGGCCGAGCGTCTGAAGATACAGTAAGCTGTGCCGCCATCTGTGTCTTGCCACTACCGGAATCGGCCAAAACAGCCACCAACCCGATGCTCAGCTTACTTTCCGCAGCCTTTAGAAGCGCCAGGGAAAGACGCATATCACTTAGTGCGTTCGTTGCGTCCAGCGCAACGGCAAGATTGGCGGCACGCATCTTGGAAAGCGCAAGAAAGACATCCTTGTCGATACTCGATTTGACATCACCGTGTTGCTGAAGAACTATGTCGAGGTCTCCGTCTGCAAGTGTTTTGTGAAAACCCAAAAGGGTTACTGAGACTCCAGTACACGCAGAGATGAATTTCTTGATCAGTGCGGATGAGTCATCGTCAACAAAGCTCAGGCATTCCTCTATTTTATCCGCAGCTTTTCTTAGCCTTTCTCCTGCAGCAACCATTTCGTCCCACGCACCGGGCTCTCCGAGCATCTGTCGTATGGCACGCTCCGCAACAACCGGCTGATGAACCTGTTTTAACCAACGCCTTTTGACCGGCTGAACAGCCAGCTTATGCTCTTCGGCCAGATTCTTTGGTGTCAGGACAAGGTCGCCGAAGTAGGAACTTCTGAAAAGCACACCTTGATTGTCGAGATGGGCTTCCAACTCCGACTCGTCCCATAGATGCAGTGTCATACTGGTTTGCAGACCGAAGAACCAATCTTGGTCACTTTTGCTCAACGTATAGGGTGTCCACAGGATCCAGTCCGTAAGCGTTGGCAGGTGTTTCTCCGTTGTACGGAGTGATGACTCGATTTTGTTGCGACTGACAGATGAGAGGTCGCCATTCTTGTTCTGTTTATGTGTCTTGCACTGCCACCCGAATTCTCGCGGTGGACCTCCGAGTGCACAGGGCTCGGCAAGTTTGATGTGAAATTCAACGCCCGGCTGGTTTGCAAGCGCTCTGAAGTGTCCGAATTGACCGTAATGTAACCGGACCAAGGCGCGGCAGAGCTGCTCGAAATTCCGGTCAAAGCTTCCCGTCAGAGACCGAAACGCGGACCAGTCCAATGATGGCATTATAAAATGCCCGGCAGCTATTCGGCTTCTCCGCCTTCGACCAGCGGATAGTCATGTCGGGAAAGTATCTTCACCTTTGCGCCGTTCAATACCATAAGCTTGAAGAATGCGGAGACATCGATTTCATCAGTCCTCAAGACTATCTTATCATTCTCTAGCTCCGGATTGTCTCCATACATGAATTGCTCAAGTTCCAAGGGGTGCAGGCTGTGTACGTTTAACTCTCGTAGGAGATCTAGTGCTTCGTCACTGAACCGATCAGATGAGGAATCGGCGTCCACAATATTATCTGCATTTTCGGCCAGCCGCTCGAACAGCCTGTAGACGTCTCTTGCATCCTCAACACTCTTGAACTGACCGATCATCTCAATATTCGCCGAGTGTTCGGAACCGTATCCGTACCAAAGTTTCATGGAGCTAGTCTCCCGTGGTGAGCCTCAGGTGCCGCAATGCGCTCATTATGCCTTCTTGTCGAATCACAATGCCATCAAGATCATATGATGTCCGCTTCAACACTCCGCTTGCGTCTATATGGACGTATGCAGATAGACCTCGCTCCGCCTTCAGCGGCCTGCAAACTGGAAACCCTTCGGAACCACATTCGCTTATTGAAAGACGTACGCTGTAGCGCTGGCCTGCAACCCATTCTCGCAGTCGTGACTTGGTCTTATTGTCAATACCGGAACCCCGGCCTACAGGCACCTCCGGGAGTAGCAAGAATTCGGCTGCGCCAAGATCGACCGCGATTTCCAAAGCGGCATTGAGATCCCGAATTGTAGCCGAATTTACGACGTAGTTGATTCCGAATGGCACAATTTTTCCAATGGCCCTGATACGCTGGAGTAGCGCATCAAATGAACGACGCCTGATGGCTTCATAGGTGTTATGGACACCATCCATGCTTATTCTTGCAAAATGCACGTTTCCGGCGAGCGCGTCGATTGTTTGGTCCTTCAAATGATGCCCGTGCGTTGTCATTGTGACCGCGAGTTTTGTTTCGTTCGCTGCGCGGGAGCACAGCTCGGCGAAACGTGGAAACAGGGTAGGCTCACCTCCACCGAAGCCGACACCCATGCAACCGTTGTGATCCAGTTCGTGAAGCCAGCCGACTACCTGACCAATAGACAGCATCGATTTGTTTTTTGGGGCATAGCAGTGTGGACAATTCAGGTCACAGATGTTCGTCAGTGCAATAGACATTTGCCGCGGCGCGGCTGCCCACAGGTTCGAATCTGCCGTTATCTCGTCCAGAAGGAAATTCATGCCTGTTCGGCGGTAAAAAATATGCAGCCCGGAAGGCCCGATGCGGAGTTTGACATTGGAATTAGCCGATACGGCATCTTCCTGCGAAACATGTACGCCGTTCATCATTTCCTACAATATTGGTCGGGTCCGTTGATGGTCAGGCTGAGCAGCAAGCACCAGCACGATTAGCATTACGGCAGTCGAATTTCAAACTGCCTACGCTAAACAAGAAAAACTGAGATTGAGAAGAGTAGATCATCGGTTGTTTGGTCTCAATTCGCAGAAATTGGTGACATCAGGCGTAGACAGGTTGATGGCCCACTCACTGGTGGCCGAGAAGAAGAATGCGCGAAAGATTTTTGACACTACCATCTGGCGATTTTAGACGTCGAGGGCCGCTGATACCTCCGGCAACGCCCGGACTATCTTCATGGTTTCCAAGCTCACCGTAATCACGCGCAAGAGCAAATCGAGCGGGTAGCGCGGGTCGCCCACGGTCTCGATAGCGTAGCGGTTGGCGTCGCTCTCGATGCCGCTGGCTTTGTGAGTCTTGACGCACTGGCGCAGCATTACCCATTGTAGCGCGGGCTTACCGCTGACCACGTAGTCCCACGCTTCCTCGGGAATGCCGCGAACGGTGATGTGGGGGTTGTAGATGACCGTGCTGTGGTCCTTGTTACGGCCCACGCCCGGGTGCCGCATCTTGGTCACGCGGTACGCGGTTTCAGGGTCCATGCGTTCCAGAGAAACTTCGCCCGTGTCGATCTCGGCGGGGTAGCGGTCGACAGACTCGTAGCCGACGTGAAGTTCGCCCAGGAGCTGGCCAGCGTCGCGGAACGCGCGGTAGTCATCGACCGTCGCCACACAGGGTATGCGAGGCAGTTCTTTGGCGAGATTGGCGCGGAACCGCTCCCGGTAGTCCTCAGAATGCAGCAGGCCGTAGATGTAGTGGAAAATGTCCTCGCGGGTGATCGTTTCGTCGGGGTACGCCGTTCGGAACCGTTCGACCGCGTAATCTGTGATGGCGTCGCGGCGATGGAACCCGGTGTCGGTTTGGTCGGCAAGTAGGTCGGGTTCGGCGTTGGCTGGCTCGTAAAGCCAGAAAGGAAAGCATTGTCCAGTGTCAACTGTATGCAGATTTGGAAGGGCATCTATCATCAGCGCAGAAAAACCTGATCGCCCTCCTTTTCCCGTGACCGCGATCACCCGATTGGGCAACTCGCCGTCCGGGAAGATTCGGGGCATTTGATACACCATCTCGTTGAGCCTACGGCTGAAGTATTGCCACTGTTTCGAGAACGGTCGGTACATGCAGGGAACAGCCAAGCCATCACCAACGTCAAGCGGCTTGGTTTTCCGCAAATCTGCCTTAAGTGAACGGGTCCAACTGATTTGAGCGCGATCGATCCTAATGAACTCGTCCACTCTCGGGAGAGCGGCGCCGCCTGAATCTGCCGTGCTTTTCGCGGCTTTCCACCGCGCCAGTTCGTCGTTGTAGAACTCAATCGTGGTCCGAATGTTTTGCTCCAGCGTTCTGCTGGACGGGTTGATGCACCATGCGTCCCGATTGGTAACGACACCCAACGAGTAATTGCGGAAAAGAACGGCCCCCGCCGGGTCCTTCTTGTCACCGATCACTGGGTACGCATCGAATCCTGCTTCGCGCTGGTCCAGCCAGTCGCCGTGTTCGTCGGGCGTGATTCCGGCCCATAGTCCCGAATCTTCAATGCCGCGAACGCTGCCGAAGAGCCCGATGATCTTGAGCTTTTCCAAGCGGTCCAGATTGTCTCCGATGTCATGAAACAGGATGCGTCCTTGCTCACCCTTATCCGGATTCTTGACGAACACGGAGATCGCTATGCCCGTCATGCTTCCGTGACCGAACACATTCTCGCCTTCGCCGGCTCGCCCCCCCGACAACATGTTTTTTCGAATGTCGCCCCGCAGATGAAAGACGTGGATGCTGGCGAAGTCGTCGGCCAAGCACTTGCGCATCCCGTCGGCAAACGCCCGTTCCAACCACGCGCCCCCGGAGACGTACGCCATCACGCCGGCCCGACCGATACGGTCGCTCCCCCACCGGATGGCCCGGATATAGCTGTCGTACAGGTTTTGCGACAGCCCGGCGTGAGAACGCTCTGCGTAGGTCGAGCGGATTTTTTGGTCCAGCCCCGCGTAGGCGACATTTTTGGCGTTGTCGTCCTCGATCTTCTGACCGACTGAGTACGGCGGATTCCCAAGAATCACCCGAATGTCCGTCGCCTTCTGCCGCTCGCGCCTATTCGTGTTGTCCGCCATGTAAAATGATAACTCGTCGTCGCCCTCGTGCAGCGCGAACGAATCGGTGAGGCAGATACCCTCGAAGGGCAGGTAGTCCTCGCGGTCGGCGATCGCGTGGAACACGGTCTCGATGTTGATGGCGGCGATGTAGTACGCGAGCAGCACGATTTCGTTGCAGTGAATTTCCTCGCGGTATTTCCGTTCAAGTTCGTTTGGGGAAATCAGACCGGATTGCAGCAGGCGCGTGATGAAGGTTCCGGTTCCGACGAACGGGTCCAGAACATGGACCCCCTCGGAGCCGAGCGTCTGGCCGAATTCATCCCATAGCACGTCATTCACCGAATGGATGATGAAATCGACAATCTCGACGGGCGTGTAAACGATCCCGAGCTTTTGCGTGGTGAGCGGAAACGCCTTGCGGAAGAACTTGTCGTACAGCTCGACGATCAGGTTCTGCCTGGCCTGCGGATCGATAATCCCGCCAGCGCGGCGCCGCACGGACGCATAGAACCCTTCCAGCGCCTTGGCTTCGCGACCGACCTGCGCGTCGTCGATCACGGAAAGCACTTCGCTCATTGCTTGGGAAACCGGGTTGCGTTCGACGAACTCGTGCCCTTCGAACACCGCATCGAACACCGGCCGGGTAATCAAGTGCTGCGCGAGCATTTCGATGGCGTCGTCGGCGCTGACGGCCTCGTTGAGGTCGTCGCGGACCTCCTTCAGGAAGTCCTGAAAAAAAGTTTGAGCGTCGCTGCCGTCCTGCTCGACAAGGCTTCGGATTCGGGTGATGTGGCGCTCGGCGATCTCGGCCACGTCCTTCGCCCAATCCTCCCAATAGTCGCGCGTGCCGCACTTCTCGACGATCTTTGCCATGACGGCCCGTGAGAATTCGTCGATGACCAATTGGCGCGGCTCCGGCGGCGGTGGGTCGCCGACTCCTTCGCGACCGCCCGATCCGCCCGTGCCGACGCCCAGGCCCGATCGTTTTCGTCGGGTCGGCAACGTGTCCACTTTCGCCGTAACTGCCTTCATTTCGGCCTGTGACGCGCGCCCGTCGACAATCGTGATCCGGTCGCTCACGTCCTGCCCGAGGCCACCGTGGTTGATTACGGCGTCCAGGCGCTCGTCATGGGCGCGCAGGGCGTTCAGGATCTGCCAGACCACGCGATACTTCTTGTTGTCGCTGAGGGCCACATCGGCCCGTATGCCGGCCGGAACCCCGACCGGCAGGATCACGTAGCCCATCCGCTTGCCCGGCGCCTTGCGCATCACGCGCCCGACCGCCTGCACCACGTCGATCTGACTGTTGCGCGGGTGCAGGAACATGATGGCGTCGAGGGCCGGAACATCGACGCCCTCGGTGAGGCAGCGCGCGTTGCTCAGGATGCGGCACACGTCCGGGCCGGCGTCCTCCTTCAGCCAGTCCAGCCGCTGCTTGCGCGCCCGGGCCTTGTAGGTGCCGTCGACATGCCGGATCTCGCACTCGAATTCCTCCGGAGGCGCGGTGTCCGGCTCGTTCTCACGGTAGTCGACGATGACCTTACCGAATTCGGCCTTGACCAGCTTGGAACTATCGATGTTCCGGCAGAATGCCAACGCGCGGCGCATGGTGTCGGTGTCGTCCGCCGCGAGGCCCTTCAGCCCGTCCTTCGACAGAGCCTTCCAGCAACCGGCGATCTTCGTCGCGTCGTCGAGCGTCAGTTCGCTGTTCTCGTCGGCCAGCCGTTTCTGCACGGCGCCGCTGACCACGCTCTCGTCCATGGCCAGCACGATCACGCGATAGTCGGTGAGGATGTGGCTCTCGACCGCCCGGGCGAACCCGTGATGGAACAGCACGTCGCCAAAAAGTTCCGGGTCGTCCATCGACGCCAGAACGGCTTCGGCCTCGCGCGCCTTGGAGCGGGCGTTCTCGCCGTAGATGCGGGGCGTGGCCGTCATGTAGATGCGCTTGCGGCCACGAATTTTGTCGTTGTCGTGGACCTTGACGAAATTCGAGTGATCCTCGCCGGCGAAGGTAACGCCCGTCGTGCGGTGCGCCTCGTCGCAGACGATCAGGTCGAATGCGGGCAGGCCGTGTTTGGCTTGCGCGGTTTCGATCACGGATATGGACTGATACGTGGCGAAAATCACGCGCATGGTGGCGCCGTCCGAGGCCGCGACGGCCGGCGCGAGCTTCTCCGCTTTCGTGGTGGCCGGAAATGCCAGGTCGGTGACTTCGATTTCGGCCACGTCGAAGGCGCTGCGGCGCCGCTTCCCGACCTGCGTGTCTGAGCACACCGCAAAGGCGGTGATCGGCACGAGGGTGTCGGCGCACCATTCGGGCACCGTCTGCGCCATCAGGGCCAGGGAGGGCACCAGGTACAGAACGTAGCCGCCCTCGCCGGCCAGCTCCTCGGCGATACGCAGGCTGGTCAGGGTCTTGCCGGTGCCGCACGCCATCACGAGCTTGCCGCGGTCGGCGGCCTTCAGTCCGCTCACGGTATCCTCAAGGGCCTCGATCTGATCGTCCCGCAACGTCTTGGGTTCCGCCCGGACGATATCGCCGGTCGCCGCGAAGCGGGACCAATCGACCCGGCTTTCGCGCAAGTTCTGAAGGCCGATGGACGTGGTGGGAATCGACTGATCGTCCACCATGACAATGGCATTATCGCTCCACGGCACTTCGGTGGTTTCGACGATCAGCCGCTCCGCAAATTCGTCCTTGGACGAGGCGGAAATGAAACTGTCGATGTCCGACTTCATGATGCGGCGGTCCGGATCGAACAACTTGCACTGAACGGCGGCCAATCCACCGTCGTGACGCTCGCACACGAGGTCGATGCCAACGTCCGTTCGGGGAACGCCGCGCCGATGCGCCCAATCGCCCCACAATTCCGCCTTCGCAATGCGTTTGGACTGCACCGGATCGGTCACAAGCCAGGCGGCGATCAGCTTCTCGAACGCCGTGCCCTTGTCCCGCTGGGTCGCGGTTTGGGTGCGGTAGGTATTGAGCAGGGAATCCAGCGCGGTCATGGATAATTGCCTCACGGTGCGGCGCGGCTTACCAGTGTCAGCGGAACAATCTTGCCGATTATCGATGGTTTCGTCATGCTTCGTCCTCTTCCGATGCCGTCTTCCTCGAATGTAAACTCATTGTTCCAAGTGCTCTAATCCAGTCTTGGGGCTATTTGTCCGACTTAATCGCTCTGACGGTCAAATCGATGACGATTACCTCAAGGGCTGAAATGTTGGGAAAGTCGCAGGATATATTGTCCCAATGGTTCTTGAGCGCGTCTCCAACGCCGGAAACACCAACGCGTTTCCCGCTTATTTGCCAGCGTCGGCCTGATTGGCTTCCCTTCCAGACCAGGAGCATCAAGCCACAGCGTTCCGTTCCGTCGCGCATGTAATCCCCCGCAAGTTGGTTGCGCATCCGTTCGCATAGCTTCGGACCGGTCCAGCGCTTGTCGAGCAACTTCAGTTCGATTGGGACCGGGAATTTGACTTTCTGGCTTTGCAACGAGATGTCCATGCGCTGACTGTTTGCAAGTTCTGGTTCTTGCGCAACAGTGTAGGGATTGCCCCAGTGTCGGTTGAGCCAGCCGGAGATGAGTATCCGCATTTCGTTTTCGCTTTGTGCCCTTTTCCAGGTGACATATGGACTATCGTCGCCACGCTCAAGCCAGTCCTTCAGGTCTGTCAGTCGGTCGACTGTCAGATCGAATAGTTGACGGTTGGTCGACGGTGTTCTGGTGAGCTTCGAGCCAAACTCGTACACCTGCTTGGCAGTCCACGGTTCGAGAACTCTGTCCTGTTCCGCGCGCTTGTAGGCGCAGTCTGCCATTCTGGGTCGGTAGCCCTTCTCCGGATGTTCATCCATGAGATGTTTAATGGCGGTATAGGTTGCTTTGCCGGGCATATCGGCGAGTAGCTGAAACAGCCAGTATCTCGCGTGCTGGGCATGGTCACGCAATTCTGGGGTGAAGGCACCGCCTTCGGCGCGATCAATATCCTCGTTCACACGCACATATTTATGCACGAGCAGGTAAAGGGATTTGAGGTGCTTGGGCGACCGGAAATGTCCGAGATGCGGACCGCTCTCGTCACTATGGCGGTTACCCATAAGCGCAGTGACGAAAGTCTGGGCGGCGTGCTTGCTTTTGTCAGGGTTGAGCCCAGCAAGCCAGTCCGATACGGCAGGGACGCCGGTATCCGGACCGGCATCGACCCAGATTGAGTACCAGAGGGGGCGATGGTCTCCTGTGTGTTGGTTCGCGACTTTGGCTTGCGCGAGCAGCCCCAGTTCTACGGGGTCCACGCCGCCGCTCTTTAAAATGTTGAGGCTGTAACGCAGCAGATTCAGGTTCCGCAGATCCTGCGCTCGGAGCCATGCGAGCAGCGATGGGACGAGCGAGCTGTGCAGCCAGGGAGCAAAATAGGCAAGATCATGTAGAACCTTATGGGTGGTCTGATCGGGTGTGGCGTTATCCAGTTCCCAGAACAGTTCTGTCTGAATAGCCTTCATCACCGCTTTCGGATGGGTACGGTACATCGTCTCAAGCCAAGCGGGAAAGCCGTTCAATTCCCAAGTAATGTAACGCAAGGCGTGCCGCAGTTCGGATTCCTTCAGATGTGCTGGAAATGTGGCTACTTCTCGGGCCTCGATATCGAGGCCCGCCATTGCGAAGTGCAAGGAAACTTCAACCGAATTGGTGTTGGCACCCTCTGACGGCAATGCGGGATTGTAGTGGCGCCAATGGGCGACGGCGGCATCGCGGTAAGCATGGGCGACGTCCTTGCCGAACTGATCGATCAACGATTGCCAGTTCGCTCCTTCGGTGCGGGTCGTTCGCAAGCCACTGTCCACAATTTTCCTGTAAAGCCAATATTGACCATTGCTAAACTGGCCTGGTTCTAGCTCCGGAGGATTGCGGATGACGTCGGGGTTCGCTTTGAGGCGGGCGATCCATTCCGATGTTGATTTCTCTCGTCGCTGGAGTTCTTGCTGGCGCTTCTGGTCTCGTTCTAAACGTCTTTGTTGCCACTTGATACCTTCTTCGGACAGTGTCGGATTGAGCCATTCATCTAAGCGCGCCACGAGGACAGCATCACCGGCTACAGCGGAATGTAACTGATCGAGCCATTCGGCGGGCGTTTCCGCTTCTGCGTAAAGGCGTAGAGCTAGTGAGAGTGCAACAAGGCGGTCGTCTTCTAGCCCGCGTGTGTTCACCCAATCAAGAACGCGGGCAAAACTGTCCGTGACAAACGACCAGTAGCGATCATGCCATTCGACCTGCAATACGCGGTCCAGTCGCTTTCCTTCACTTTCGAGGCGGTTCCTCTCTGCCCTTACGGTTCGCCAGAACAAAGTATCGTTTAGTTCCGGCCATTGTGGAACCAGTTCTCGCATGTTGTCCTTGTAACCGTCGAAGTGTTCACCTCGCCACTCGCGGGCCGCCGGACCATTGAGCATGATTGCGAGTGCTTTGCTTTGCATCGCTACGCCGTCGCGCGCGGAAACCAGTCGCTCAACCGCGTGAATCGACGGGACCAGCAACCAGGCGAAGTCTTGGGAGACACGGCACTCGTGGCGTTCAATATGAGGCTCGCGGTCGAGAATCTCTTGCAGGCCGTCAACAAGCTGGGCGAGCGGGTGGGTGGAGTCTGTGGTTGTGATCGGAAGGCGATCAATGAAGCGGCGCAAAGCCCGAATTAGCCCGGTGGCTTTGAAACGGTCATAGGGTGGTAGCTTGTCGATCAATTTCAGAAGCATGGCGACGTACCTCTCATCGGGGGAGTGCCATGCAGGACCTCGGCAAGCAGTTTGGGGGGAATATCAGCTTGAGTCGCAAGTAAAGTTTTCCAGAGGATCGAGATCTGTGCGGACGTTCCGCAGCTCGTGACCGCACGGGCGGCAGCGATGCGCGCATAAACGTCGCGTGTCGGATCGGCGGCTATCGCAAGCAAAGGCGGCACGCAGTCTGACATCTTTCCTTGCCAAACCAGCCTCCCCAGAAAGAAGATGGCATCGTCATGTTCGGAATGCCGAATGATGAGATCGAGCGCCGTGTCGGTCAGGTCGGGCTGAGCAATACGGGCAATGGCGCTATTGTGTTGCGCGGCACCCAAGTTCCGATGCTGAACTATGCGCTCGACGACGTTGACATTGAGGGACTGCAGAAAAGCTACGTACAAGAGGCACGGGCTTGCCGATGTTCATGGTGAAGTCCCTATGCTTGCCGGACAAGAAGGCCTGAGTCGTGGTATTGCGGGCGGGGACGGTACAACGGAAACAGTACTGATTCAATCCGACCTTTGAGTCGGTCGAGGCACCGGCGTCACGGTTTCGCCACGTTGGAATAGAGAATCTGCGTTGAGCGTGAGTATTGGCAGTATCGGTCCTCCAAGCAGGGGCCGATCAGCTTTCCTTGTGTCGTTTACTATCAATGAAGCAAGCGGAAATAGCATTGCGGTCCAAGACGACTCTCATGCCTCGCGTTCACGGCGCGATCAGGCGATTTCGGCGATAGCGTCTATCATGATCTCGTCCTCGGAACACCCGAGATCGTCGGACGAGGCCCGGGTCGCCGCAAACCTAGCGGCGATGCGGTGGACCACTGCGTTCCTGTCCACCACCGCCTTGGGCTTGAACAAGTTTGCATCGCCGACGGACATCGCCTCGCGCGGTGCTGCGTCAGTCAAACGAGCCACGGACAAAAGACGGCGTTTGGGAGGCGAGCGTGGAAAGTACAAGTGGTGCGGACGCACCGACATTGACTGCCAGAATCGGATTCAATTGAACGCCACTCGAAACATGATAAGCAAGGACCAATCCGCCGCCCACAAAAATCATCAGTGTGGTCACAAGCCAATAAGGCCACCGCTTTGCGTAGTCTGGCATGCCCTTGTGAAGGTCTTCGCGGATACGAAACCACTTGAGAACCTCGACCGAGAAGCCGCCGAGCAGGCCAAAAAACACGGCCGTTGCGACATCCATGCCGTCACGGTCTCGATTACAGCGAATTTGCGGCGAATGTCCTGATATCCGCGATGATTTCCCGGAACTTCATCGGTCGTGCCGCCAGCGTGAAGATGGCTTCTCGCTCCGGAGACAGCGTTTGCCGCACCTCGGCGCGATGCTGTTCAATCAGTTCTTTCACACGGTCCTCAGCGAGTCCGGTTTGTCTGGATATGCCCCCAACGGTCCTGAAATCCCAGCGTGAGTCCGCAAGAGCATCGTACACGCTTGACCAGTCATCGATTTTGTTCATTGCCGTTACCACGATCTAGGTCCTTCGCCCGCATGTGCTGGGCTGTGCCGCCTGTACTCAGAAAATCCTCCGTTCGACAATCGACGCCATCTCGGTTCACCGGGGTTGGCCAGCGATTCCGGACGGGTGACCGCAATGGCGCACCGGTAATCTCGAACGGGAACAACGTAGCACACGCGACCGGGTGCGACAATTGGCGAATATGGCGCTTAGTGCCCAGAAAATAATGTTGACGCCGCGTGCGCCAGCAGTGTACAGCTGGCGCCAACCCGCCGTCGTTGCACTCCCACACACGGCCAATACCAACGTCCGTTCGGGGAACGCCGCGCCGACGCGCCCAATCGCCCCACAATTCGGCCTTCGCAATTCGTCTCGACTGCACCGGACCGGTCACAAGCCACGCAGCGATCAGATTTTCGAATGCGGCGCCTTTGTCCCGTTGGATCGCGGTTTGGGTGCGGTAGGTTTCGAGCCGGGAATCCAGAGCGGTCATGGATAATTGCCTCACGGGCGGCCCCCAATGAGATTCTTCTGCCAGAGCTCGCCGGTAGAATACTCATCCAGCCAGTGCCGGTACTCGGCCTCGTCGAACCTTTGGATCTCGGTTCGCCTGCCTTTCAGTTCGAGAACGATGATGTTTTCAAGGCCGAACGCATCGACAATCAGCGGCGACTGGGTTGCGACGATCACCTGCCTGTCTTTCGGAAGCGCCTTGATCATGCCGGCGATTATGGCAATCGCCGCTGGGTGAAGACCCAGTTCCGGCTCATCCAGCAGGATCAGGTCCGGCAGCATCCGGGACGGCAGGTTCAATAACGTCACAAGCGCGAAAATCCTAAGCGAGCCATTGGACGTCTGGTGGGGGGCGAAGGTTTTCTTGGTCCGTTCAGCCTTCCATCGCAGCAGGGCCCGACCGTTGTCATCTTCGATCGTGAAGCGCCCGAATCCCGGCAACACGCGACGGATGTGTGCGTGCAGCCGCTCCAGGCGCCGAGGGTGCCGGCGCTGTAGCGCAAGCAGGACGGACGCCAGATTCTCGCCGTGGCCCAGAAACGCGAAGCTGTCCTCGACCGGCCACCCTTTCTCGTACTTTGCGGAGTCGTGGTACTGAAACACCATGCACTTCTCGAAAGCGCCGACCACGCTTCTTGCGCACTGATGGAAGTCCTCCGTTCGCTCGGACCGAGCGTTGTCATGCAGCCTGGCCTCCTCATACCCTCCCTGAGCGCTTGCCCATTCGGAAGTTGAATTCGAGTCTGGATAGAAGCGTTTGGACTCCTCGGTCCTGAAGATTAGGCGATCCGGCTGAGCGTATGTCAGTTCGAACGCGTAGGTGTCATGACAAGCGGGTTCGACGTCGGGCTGGACGGTGACTTCCGCTTGGATGCTGCGGGTGACGTCGCTGCCGTTGAACAGTTGATCGTCCGCGCCGCCGTGTTCCCCGACCCACAGGGCGAGTCTGTGCTCCGTCAACATCTGCTGCACCATCTCGAAGAACCTGAGGACGTTTGACTTTCCGGCACCGTTGGCCCCGAGCAATACGGCGACGCGGGGCAGATCGCTGATCTCGACATCGACCAGCGAACGGAAGCCTCGGATGTGGACAGAACGGATTCGACTTGGCATGGCGGTTACCTCGGTGCCGCCGGCGGTGACTCATCGCGGAGTCCCTCGCACGTCAACCGGTGAATTTTGCCAGAACAAGTGGCGGGCGGGCCTGCCGCATGGAACGCTGCGCATGAAGCGAGATGCTGGCCCGGCCATCTAACCGACCCGGGAAAATCGCCACAGGTTGGAACGGTGCCTTCGCAGTCGCGTTATTAACTCTTGCTCAAGCGATGGCCTCGGCGACGGCATCCCGAAACACGGAATAACTGTAGGACCGGCTTCTCGTCGGACTAAAGTGTTCTCCAACTGCGGTGGCAGCCTGCCTTTTGGCCAATCCGAACTTGAAATAACCGTGCGTCTGCAGAACGCGCTCGAATGCTTCCCATGTGCCCCCCTTGATCGCGTCTGGGTCCCGGTAGCGAGATTTGTTTGGAACACCAGGCGAGACATTCGGATAGGCTGCGCATACCGCTGGCCAATCGCCAAAATACCAGGCTTCCAGTTCTTCGATCGCGATCCTTGTCACAACTTGCCAACCGGGGTTGTCGGCGACTCGTCTCGACCGAAGCCCGGCATTTTCACAGATGTCCTCAAGCGTCGACTTGAGTTGCTCACAATCGTCGTTGTCGCGGTCCACGATCAGCACGATTCGATACTCCGTCGGCATCCATGTCGAATAGCCTCTTAGCCGAGCCCCAATCTTCTTGAGAAGCGCGTGTTTTCCCTGATAGGAAAAACCTGGAAGGTGACGTCCTCCGGTAGCATCCCTGGCAACGTGGCGATGAGAAACGCTTCCATGGAGACTTCTTCTACATGGAACTCCAAATGGGAAGCGGGCATTTCAGCTAACGACTCCTTCGCGTACCGGCATCCCGCCGTGGTTCAGCGGATCTCCGACGCCGAATTGCCCCTCCATCCACAAGTCCCCCAACTGGGCACCGGCATCCAAGAATGCCTTCACCTTGCGGTTGCTGCTCAGGGAGTGACATTGCGTGTAGCCGTATTCATCGCGCCACAGGACACGTACTTCATTCGGGCGCAGCGCGTCCAGGAAAAACGGTGAATGGGTTGTCACCAGAATCTGTGTGGACTCCGTGGCTGTCCGACATTCTTCTGCCAGGTCGTAGAGTAGGCGAGGGTGCAGAAAATTCTCCGGTTCCTCGATACCGATAAACGGCGGCGGATCGGGATCGTTCAGCAATATCAGATAAGACAGCATCTTGAGCGTACCGTCCGATGCAAAGCGCGCCATTACCGGTTCAACAAATGGGCCATCCTTGATTTGCAGCAGAAGTCTTCCGTCCGGCATCGGGTTCGCCGCTACACCTTGAATCTTGGGGACCCTTTCCCTGAGCCTCTTGAAAATAAATTCCAGGCGGTCGGTGTGTTCTTCGACCAGGTACTGGATAACGTTGGCCAGATTGTCCCCGGTCTTGCTCAGGCGCTCCTGCGGTCCAGCTTCCGGTTGTCCCCTCGCGTCGTCGGCCGAAAGATAGGACACATGCCATCCCATGATGAAATTTCTTAGCGCGACGACACGAGGGTTCTCGGCCAACTGGCCGAGCGCATTGACGGCGAGGGTATCGGGAGAGCTCAAGCGAACGTGGACCCGTTCATCTTGTGCATCCGGCAATTCGCCCGAAACGACCCGCCCAGAGCCGTGCGCGTAGTCGAGAAACCTGAATGGCGCTCCGAAGCGATGCCGCTTCCATCGGAGCCATTCCTTCACTACCACCGGTTTGCCGTTGATTTCATCCACTTCAAGGTGATAGGTGGTCATCGGCCTGGCTGGCTGTTCGCGATAGGCTATTTCAATCAGGATTGGCCCGCTGCCGCCACGGGATTTCAGTTCGCGCGCCCTGCCGCGTTTGTCCCATGCGCGGCGGAGGCCGTTCTCGAAGCTTTCCGCGAGAAAGGCAAACACATCGAACACAGTGGACTTTCCGCTGCCGTTCGGACCCAGCAGCACGGTAAGCGGAGTAAGCTTCCTTAACTCGACATCTCGCAATGCGCGAAAATTTTGGATCTTGATGCGCTCAATTCGAGGTGGCGCAACGTCATTGGAAATCATCTGGTCCATTTCGCTATTCAGTGAAGCACAAGGGCCAAGTTTCTTCCAATTGCGCCAATACAAGACTCGTGAGCCTGCAAAGACCAGGAAATCTTGATGGCGTCATTCGTACTTCGTGAATGAAACTACAGGGGACCGCCCCAGATGGATGCGCCGCGACCGAGGGAGGAGCGAACGCGCTCCGTCAGGCTGATGCCGACGAACGCGGTGGCAGGATACAGGTAGGCCTGCGCGACCATGGCGCAGGCAACGCGTTCCATGCGGGGAAAGAGTTTCTTAACGACGTTCGCGCGGTCGCGCCTCGTTTACGCGCAGCGGACGTCCGCCGACGTCCTTGCCGTTGAGGTTTGCGACGGCCGCTTCGGCCTCCGAGCGGTTGGGCATTTCCACGAAGCCGAAGCCCCTGGACCGGCCTGTTTCGCGGTCGGTCAGGATCTTGACCGTAGAGACCGCTCCGAAGTTTGCAAAGGCGTCACGCAGTTCCGATTCGCTCAGGGCGTAAGACAAGTTTCCGACATAGATATTCATTATCACCAGCTCTCGCGCCGTTCATCGTCTGCACAGCGAATCGACCAACGGCACGAGACCGAACGCTTCAAGAATCCACCCACGCCAACCTTTGCTGGACGACATTGTCCCATGTCTTCAACGATACGCTGCCCGTGCGCTCAACAAACACGCCGCCCCGATATCCTGTCCTGCTCGCAAGACATGAATACGGGCCGTCGCGAATGTGCAACTGTACGGGTGATCCAGCGGGGGGTCAACAGGGTTACCATTGCTTTTTCTTAAGGTTGGGGGCCGCCCAGGTCCAGGCGCAGAGGGCGAGAAGAGACGACAGCCAGAGCCAGAAGCCGGAACCGAACGACAGTTCCGGAAAGGAATAGCCGGCGCGTGCCGCCAGCGGGCCGGTGGCCAGGCTTGAAAGTCCGAGCAGCAGGGTCAGCGTGGCGAGCACACGCGCCGCCCTGTCGCGGCCTGTCAGCAAGAGGCCGATCGAACAGAAGAACAGGGGGTTCGCGAACCAGGCCCAGACTCCGGCGCCGGCGGCACGCCATCCATCGATCAGCAACGTTCCGCCGCTCACCGGGGCGCCTTCCCCCGCCTGCAGCGCCGGAAGGGCCAACGACACCAGCCATCCCGTGCAGACGGCCAGGGCGACCAGCAGGTCCTTCCGCCTCACGTACGGTGCCGCCCCTCGGTCGCCGCCACCGGCACCGTCCCGGTCGAAGCGGTCGGCCTCGTCCATGTGCAATGCCGCCCTGCGGTCACAGCCACCGGCTGACAAAGAGCATGGGATTGCTCCATGGCCCGAAATCCATGCGCTCGTACAACCGTTTGGCATTCGCGTTGTCCTCGCGCACTTCCAGGGTGACCTTGGCGCAACCGGCCTCCCGGGCGCGGCGCAGGACTTCCTCGAGCAGCGCCCGGCCGACGCCCTTGCAGCGATGACCGGCGGTCACGGCGAGGTCGTGAACGTTGATCGACGGCAAACCGGCAAAGGTCGAAAAGCCCCGAAAGCAGACCGCGACGCCGATCCTGTCCGCGCCGTCGCACGCGAGCAGGACGAAGGCGCCCGGATGGCGCTGCAGTCCGGGAATGATCCGCGCCCGCACGTCCTCGGGGAGCGCCTGGGACTGCCCCATCGGGTGCCGCGCGTACTCGTCAAGCAGTGCGACCACGGCCTCGGCATCGTCGGCCATGCTCAGGTCTGCCTCGCGAATCTCAACGGTCATCGGTTAATCGCCTTGAACTGAGTCAGCCTGCCTGCCCTCTCGACGCCGCCCCCGCTGGAATACCAGGCTGAAATTGTTTGCGGGCATCTCCACCCGCCTCTCCAGGGAAAAACCCGCTTCGCCGGCCAGTCGCTCCACGTCTTCCATGTCCCGCAGCCCCCACTGGCCGTCCTGCATTCGAAGCCGCTCGTCGAAGGCGGCGTTGCTGGGCGCGGTATGGCCGCCGAAGCGGCGGTAGGGACCGTACATGTAGAGGATCCCCCCTTCCGCGAGCACCTTCCCGGCGCCGCGCATCAGCGCCCCGGTCGCCGCCCAGGGGGTCACGTGGATCATGTTGATATTGACGATGGCGTCCGCGGCGGCTATCGGCCACGGCTCCTGCAACACATCCAGGTCCAGCGGTGCGCGGATCTTGGAAATCCCGGTGACGGCCGCGGCAATCATCCGGCGCAGTTGAGGGTCCGGTTCGCTGGGCTGCCAGACGGGGCCGGCAAGCGCGGCGGCGAAGTGCGCCACATGCCGGCCGGCGCCGCTGGCGATTTCCAGCACCAGCCCCCGCTTGGGAAGAACCTCCTCGAGGACTTCGAGTATGGGCCCCTTGTTCCGGTCCGCCGCGGAGCAACCCCACCAACCGGTCTGATTCGCCACCGGCCTAACGGCCCCAGCGGGTCGAAGCGATCACGATCGCCGCGGCCAGCAAGGCCATTCCCGCCGATATGCCCGCGGCGGCGCCGATGATCGCGCCGATCCCCGGACTGCCGAAATACGCGCCCACCGCGGCGCCTGCAACGACGCCGACAAAGACGCCGGCCGGGATTCCGGCGACTCCCCAGACCGGAAAGATCCGGCGCGCCATCGACTCAGCTCGTCCCGGAATCGGCGCTGCAGCAGCCCGTTGCGCAAGCCCCGCCGGCCCCTGTGCGCTGCGGGGCATTCGCCCTGGACCGCCGGCCCCTTTCGTCCCGCAAGATCGACAGAATCTCGCCCGGCTCCGGAAATCGGCCCCGCTTGTGCTTCGAAAACAGCAGCTTGCCATCGAGCGAGACGTCGAACACGCCGCCTCCGCCCCGCACGAGCTCGACCTCCAGGTCCGGGTCGGCGTTCAGTTCCGCCTCCAGACCGGAGGCGCGCGGCAGGTAATTTCAGCGGCCGCAGTACTTGATGACTACTCTGGAAATGACTCTCACCTGCGATCTGAACCTGCGGTGCGCCACCGAGTCCTGGCGCCGCGTCCAACTGACCATTGCGTGTCGGTTGGAGACGGCACTAGGGCGAACTGAACCCCGCAGCCTTGAGCGCCTCGATCAATTGGATGTCTTCGTGCGGAGCGACGCGGCTGCCCGAACCGCGGTACCGCGGCCCGCCCTGCACGACCAGGTCCGGTTCGACCCCGGTGCCGTCGATGGAGCGGCCGCTCGGCGTGAAGTATTCGGAGGTGGTGAGTTTCAGCGCGCCGCCGTCCGCCAGGGGGATGACGGTCTGTACCGAGCCCTTGCCGAACGTGCGTTCGCCCACCACGCGCGCGCGGTCGTTTTCCTGCAGGGCCGCAGCTACTATCTCCGACGCCGACGCCGACCGGTCGTCGACGAGCACGATCAATGTCCGGCCGTCGATGACATCGCCGGGCGTCGCGTTTTCCTCGAATCGCGCCTCGTCGATCCGACCGTTGCCGCGCACGATCAGGCCCTCTTCCAGAAATGCGTCGGCGACGTCCACGGCCGCCCCCAGCGTGCCGCCCGGATTGTCCCGCACGTCCAGAACCATCGCCCGCAGATCGTGTTCGGCCAGCAGCTCTTCGGCCGCCTCGTGTAACTCGTCGCCGGTTCCGTCGGTAAAGCTGGAGAGCCTCATGTAGCCGAAGCCGTCGCCCAGGTAATCCGTGTGCACGGTGGTGAGGCGGACTTCGGCGCGGGTCAGCGCAAACCGCAGCGGATCCTCTACGCCGCTGCGCATCACGTCCAGCGTGACGCTGGTGCCCGGCTCCCCGCGCATGCGGCTGATGGCATCCTGGGTGTTGTCCGGGTCGACCGGCACGTCGTCCACCGAGACGACCACGTCGTTGGGCAGAATGCCGGCGCGCTCCGCGGGCGCGCCCTCCAGCGGCGCCACCACGGTGACCTTGCCGTCGTCCACCGAAACGTCCAGCCCCACCCCTGAGTAGTGGCTGGCAGCGCTGATGAGGATATCCGCGTAAGCGTCTTCGTCCAGGAACCGGGAATGCTCGTCCAGGTCGGCGATGATCGACCGGATGGCGTCTTCCACCAGGTCCGCCTCGTCCACGGAATCCACGTATTCCTCGCGGATGCGCTCCATGACTTCGGCGAACAATTCGACGGGTTCGGCCGGTCGGCCGTCCGACTCGGGCCGAACCGGGCCGGTATCCACCACGTAGAAACCGACAAACGCCGCGAGTCCCAACACGGAACCCAGCAAGACGGGGGAAATCCTTTTGAAATTCAATGGTATACGATCAGCAGCGCCATTTGGTCCAGACCCGGCACAATAACACAGGCGGCCCGGTTGGTGAATAGGCGGCGGTCAGCGGCGCTGATTAAGATGCGGATCAGCGGGACAGCCGGGCGTTCATCCATGGACGGGGATCGATGGGATCGCCGTCTTCGCGGATCTCGAAATACAGCGCGCTCTGCCGCTGCCCCCCGGAGTCGCCCACCCGGGCGATGGGCTGCCCCGCCGCCACGCCGGCGCCCGACTCGGTGAGGATGGCTTCGTTGTGGCCGTAGAGGCTCATGTAGCCCATGCCATGGTCGACGATGACCAGCAACCCCAACCCGGGAAGCCAGTCCGCGTACACCACCCGTCCGGCGTGCACCGAGCGCACCAGCGAGCCCTGCGGCGCACCGACCATGACTCCGTTCCAGCGCAACTGGCCGTCAACGCGGGAATCGCCATAGTCGTTGATCAATGCGCCCGGGACCGGCCACGTCAGGCTTCCCCTGGCGTCCCCGAAGTCCTGCGCCAGGTCGGTTGGAAATTCCGTCACCATGGCGTCCACCTCGGCCACGACCTCGGTGAGGCGCCGTTCCTCTTCAAGGAGTCGCTGCATCTCGCTGTCCGCGCCCCGCATGTCCTCCTCGATCCGGGCCAGGACCCGCCGCCGCTCCTCCCGGGCGCTCACCAGGCCCGCCAGCTCATCCTGCTGCGCCTGTTCCAGGGAAGCCAGTTGCGCGACCGCCTGTTCGCTCTCAACCGCCAGGCGCTCCTGCTCCTCGAGATTGCGGCTGACGGCGCCGATCCGCTCGCCCCGCGCACGGTTCAGGTAGTCGTAGTAGACCAGCAGGCGGCCCAGCCGGGCCGGGTTCTCCTGGTTGAGCAGCAGCTTCGTCATCTCCCGCCGCCCGGAGAGATAGGCCGTACGGACCTGTTCCGCCAATACGTGGCGTTCAGCGGTCAGACGTTCACCCACCTCGGCGGCTTGCGCCCGAAGCTGCCCGGCCTGTTGATTCTGGTTGTCGAGGTCGTCGCGAATGCCGGCGAGTTCGCGGGTCCCGGCGGCGATCGCCCTTTCCTGTTCCCGCAGCGCCTGCTGTCCGGCGTCCAGCTCCCGATTCTGGCGCTCGAGCCGCTGCTGCAGGGCGCGAATCTCCGCCTGCACGGCCTCGACGGCCGGCGCTCCGGTTTCCTGCGCGGCGACCGGCGCAACAAGCGCAAGGCAAACCGCCAGCGCCCTGAGCAGGCCCGGCGGCATCCGGCTTGGCAGCGGCCGCCAATCCCCTGGCGGACCAGGCGGACGAGCGACCCGAGGAACAGCGATCATGGCGATGTACAGGATAACGCGCAAACGGGTCATTGCTATAATGCCGCGCCCCGATGACGGGGTTGCAAGCGCGGGATTTCCATGGCACGTCTGGTCGAATTCGCCCAAAACAACCTGTTCCTGGTTCTGGCCCTGCTGGCGACCTGGTCGGCCGTCATGTTCTACGAAATCAAGCTCAAGTCGAGCGGGCTGTTCCAGGTGTCCTCGGCAGACGCGCTGCGCATCATCAACAAGGGCGCCATGATCGTCGACGTTCGGCCCGCCGAGGCGTTCGGCAACGGACACATCGTGAACGCCCGCAACATCGCGCTGGAAGCCCTCCAGTCGGATCGTCCGCCCCTGAAGAGAAAGAACAAGGTCCTGCTCACCGTCTGCGAGAACGGCATCAATTCCGGCAAGGCGGCCGGCAGCCTGCGCAAGGCGGGCTTCGAGAGCGTCTTCAGCCTGAAGGGCGGCCTGAATCAGTGGCGCTCCGAGAACCTTCCGCTGGTCAAATGAGCCTTCCCGATCCCAGCGCCAGTCACGTGATCGTGTTCTCCTCTCCGTTCTGTGGCTACTGCGCGGCCGCTAAGCGCCTGCTGATGAAAAAGGACGCGGATTTCATCGAGATCGACACCCTGGGCAACCCCGAACGCCGGCAGGAAATGATCGACCTGAGCGGCCGGCGCAGCGTGCCGCAGGTTTTCATCGGCGGGCAGCACGTCGGCGGGTACACGGAACTGCGCGCCCTCGAGGCCTCCGGCGAACTGGATGCCTTGCTGGCGGAAGGGCGCCAAGTCATTTAGGCTTCGCTGGCGAATCCGCTCCCGGCGCTGTAACGGATGAATTGAGGAAACCATGGCAGAACAAGATCAGGCCCAGGGCCTATCCAAGCAACTGGTGCTGCAGAAAATCTACATCAAGGATTTCTCGTTCGAATCGCCGCAGGCGCCGGATGTCTTTGCGACGCGGGTCACCCCTCAAACCCAATTGAACATCCGCTCCAGCGCCAGGGCGGTTTCCGGTGGCGCTCACGAAGTCACGCTCACGCTGACGGTGGAGGCCAAGGACGAGGAAAGGACGCTGTTCCTGATCGAACTCGAGCAGGCGGGGGTCTTCCAGATTCAGGGCTATACGCCGGACGAGCACCAGATGCTCGTGGGCAGCTACTGCCCCGGCACCTTGTATCCCTTCGCGCGCGAAGCCATCTCCGACATGGTGTCGCGGGGCGGCTTCCCGCAGTTGCTGCTGCAGCCGATCAACTTCGACGCGCTCTACGCCCAGGCGTTGCGGGAACGGCAACAGAGCAACGGCGGAGAGCCGGTGGAGATCCCCCAGCAGGGGCACTAGTCGGGACGATCGGGGCTGAATGCTCGAGTTGCCCGCGATTCATGACTGATTTCCTGCGGTAATCCGGGAGGCCTCGCATGAACCGCATCGCCGTGCTCGGTTCCGGATCGTGGGGCACGGCGCTGGCCATTCAATTCGCGCGCACGGGCCGTCCCACGATCATGTGGGGAATCGAGCGCGAGGAGATTCACGCCATGGCCCGGGAGCGCCGCAACGACGCCTACCTTCCGGGCGTGCCCTTCCCCGAACTGCTGGAAGTCACCACGCGGCTGGAAGACGCCCTCGGCGATGCGGAGGACGTCCTCATCGTCGTGCCCAGCCACGCGTTCCGGGAAACGCTGCAACGCATCGCGGATTCCGGCGTCACGCCCAGGCACGTCTCCTGGGCGACAAAGGGATTCGAGACCGCCAGCGGACTGCTGCCCCACCAGGTCGCCGGGCGCATGCTGGATCCGGGCGTGCCGACGGCGGTCATCTCCGGCCCGACGTTCGCGGCCGAGGTCGCCGCGGGGCTTCCCAGCGCGGTGACGATCGCCTCCGCCGACGAAGCAAACGCAAAACGCCTGGCCAGGGCCGTCAGCACCACCACGTTTCGCGCCTACACCTCGCCGGATATCGTCGGGGTCGAAGTCGGCGGCGCGACCAAGAATGCGCTGGCGATCGGCGCCGGGATTTCCGATGGTCTCGGCTTCGGCGCCAACACCCGGATCGCCGTGGTCACCCGCGGACTGATGGAGATGACCCGGCTGGGGCTCGCGCTGGGCGCGCAACGGGAGACGTTCATGGGCCTGTCCGGGATCGGCGACCTGGTGTTGACCTGCACGGACGACCAGTCGCGCAACCGGCGCTTCGGCCTGAGGCTCGCGCAGGGCGACTCCGTGGACGAGGCCCGCAAGGCCATCGGCCAGGTGGTCGAAGGCTACTACGCCGCCAGGGCCGTGCGCCTCGTCGCGGCCAGGCTCGATGTGGAAATGCCCATCGTGGAGCAGCTCCACCGGATCGTCTACGAGGGAATGGCGCCCCGCCAGGCCGTCGACGCGCTGATGAACCGCCCGCTGGTACCGGAGTAGGCAACGCCCACCCGGCGACTCGCCGCAAAGGCCTCACCGACTTCGACCGCCGTAGCGCCGCCGTGGCCCGGCGCGGCCCCGCGCGGCTTCCGGTTGTGGCCTTGGCCGCGGGCGTTCGCCATAATGGCCGCGACCATGCCCGTGCCGTCCGCAACATGACCGACCGCCTCTCGCTCGATTTCTGCGGACTGAAGCTGTCTTCCCCGGTGGTCCTGCTGTCCGGCTGCGTCGGATTCGGCGAGGAATACACCCGCGTCGCGGGCTTCTCGAATCGCGACGCAGGCGCCATCGTCCTCAAGGGCACAACCTACGAACCCCGGCTCGGCAACGCGCCGCACCGTATCTGGGAAACGCCGGCCGGCATGCTCAACGCCATCGGACTGCAGAATCCCGGCGTGGACGTGGTCGTCGACAAGATTCTGCCCACGCTGGACTTTTCCGAGACCCGCTTCCTCGCCAACGTGTGCGGTTCCACCATCGAAGAGTACGCCGAAGTGACAAGGCGCTTCGACGACTCCCCCATCGACGGGATGGAAATCAACATCTCCTGCCCGAACGTCAAGGAGGGCGGCGTCGCCTTCGGCAACTATCCCGACATGTCGGCGCGAGTCGTGGAGGCCTGCCGGGCCGTCACCGCAAAACCCCTGATCACCAAGCTCTCCCCGAACCAGACCGACATCGCCGCCAACGCCCGCGCCTGCATCGACGCGGGCACCGACGGACTTGCCGTCATCAACACCATCATGGGCATGGCCATCGACACCGAATCCCGGCGCCCCATCATCGGCAACGTCCAGGGCGGCCTCTCGGGCCCCGCCATTCGGCCCATCGCCCTGCTGAAGGTGCACCAGGTCTACGAAGTCGCCGGACCCAGGGGCATCCCGATCATCGGCCAGGGCGGCATCGAAACCCCCCAGGACGCCATCGAATTCCTCCTCGCCGGCGCCACCACCGTCGGACTCGGGACCGCTCTCTTCTACGACCCCATGGCCGCCAAACGCATCAACACCGGCCTCAATGACTACCTCACCCGCCACAACCTGGATACAGTGACGGACCTGGTAGGCGGAATGAACACCGCCGGCGTAAAAGACACCCCCACCAGCGGCTGACCCAAGCCCTACCGCATATGCAACTCAACCACGTCCGCATCGCAAAGCCGATGCTCCGGCCCGATCTGCTGACCATCGTAGACCCCCGACCCCCACGCCCGCGCATACTTCAACGATCCCGCAATATCCTTGTGAACCAGCCGCGCCACATCCATCACCGTCGCCCCCCGCCGAACCGTGAACGGCCGATCCATTTCCGGCGGCCTGCCGGGTGTCTTGGTGTACACGCGGACGATCTCCAGACCCCGGAACAGGAACTCCCCGATCTCATCCAGCCCCTGCCCGCTCACCGTCGATGTCGCCACCGCCCGATAGTCGGCATCCAGGAGTTCCTGCAACACGGCCACCTCTTCCGGGCCGGGCGCCAGATCGATCTTGTTGACGACCAGCAAGGTCGGCAGCCGAATCCTGAACGGATCGAACTCGTCATCCGGCGCCGGGCGGGCGTCGCCGTTCAGGCCTGGCCACTCTTCGATCAGGGAGATCCGTTTGTCGTCCAGGCGAGCCCCGACGGCCTCCAGATGGTCGATGCACTCCGGGGCGGAGATGTCCGCCACCAGCAACGCCGCATCCGCGGGTTGCAGCGCGTTGACGAACCAGCCCTCCATGTAGTCCTCGGAAATAGGCGGCAGGTCCACCAGTTGAAAGGACACGTCCCGGTACGGGAGCATGCCGGGCATGGGTTCGCGCGTCGTGAACGGATAGGGTCCCACATCGGCCCTGGACCCCGTCAGCTTGACGTGCAGGCTGGACTTGCCGGCGTTGGGCGGCCCGAGCAGCGCAACCTGCGCCGCGCCCTCCGGCCGCAGCGTGTGTACGGGCCCGGTCCGGGCGGCCCCCTTCTTCGGGCCGGCCAGCTCTTCGGTGAGCTGCTTGATGCGGCTCTTGATGTCTGCCTGCAGGTGCTCGGTGCCCTTGTGTTTCGGGATCGTGCGCAGCATGTCCCGCAGCCTGAGCAGCCTTTCCCGGTCTTCGGAGGCTTCCCGAAAGGCTTGCTCGGCTTTCTTGTACTCTGGACTGAGGTTCGCGGGCATGACGTTCCCTGGCGCTGCCTATTATGCATCAGCGGGGCAGACACAGACTTGCCCCTTGACTCGTTTCTGGTGTATCAGACCTCTGTCACGGGCTGCCGGCACCGCCACGCGAGTCAAGCATTGAATATTCACCCGACGGCCGTCGTCTCGGAGGAGGCATCGATCTCCACCGAGGCGGAGATCGGACCCTTCTGTGTCGTAGCCGGCAAGGTCGAGATCGGGGCCCATACGGTGGTGGAGTCCCACGTGCGCCTGGGCAGCCCCTGCGGCGAGGTCATCATCGGCGAGCACAACCACATCCAGAGCGGCGCCGTGGTTGGCGGCCCCCCGCAGCACCGGGACTATGCGGATGGCTTTACCCGCCTCGTCATCGGCCACCGCAACCGGATCGGCGAGGGCGCAACGCTCAATCTCGGCAGCGAGTCCGGCGGCGGCGTGACGTGGGTGGGCGATCGCGTCTTCCTCATGGCCAGTACCCACATCGGTCACGACTGCCGGATTTCCGATGACGTCGTGGTCACCAACCTGGCCCATCTGGGGGGTCACGTGGAAGTGGGGCGAAAGGCCGTTATCGCGGGCATGGCCGCCGTGACCCAGCACGTGCGAATCGGTGAATTCGCCTTCGTGGCGGCGCGGTCGGGGGTCAACAAGGACATCCTGCCCTACACGGTGGCGGAGGGCCGCTGGGCGACATCGAGAGCCGTCAACAAGGTGGGGCTGCAGCGAGCCGGCGTTCCCGCTCAAGCGCTGCGAAATATCCGCCGTGCCATCAAACACCTCCTGAACACCTCGCTCACCGTTGACGACGCCCTGAAGGCGATCGACGAGGAATGCGACGCGGACGACTGGATACGGCGTCTGGCAGAGTTTGCCGCCAACTCGCCTCGGGGTCTCGCGCGGGGGCACGGGCCCGCCGGGGCATGACCCCGAGCGGGTATTGGCAAAGAGCCTGGCAATGATCGCAATGGACGAAGCGAAACAGGGCACGCTGCGCGCGGCGGTCATCGGCGTCGGCCACCTGGGCCGGTTCCACGCCGGCAAGTACGCGGCCCTGGATGATGTGGCGCTGGTCGCGGTGTGCGATCTCGACCGCGACCGCGCCCGGGAAGTGGCGGCCGCGCATGGCGCCCGGCCGGTGTTCGACCATCGCGAGCTGCCGGGCCATGTCGATATGGTCACCATCGCCGCCGACACCTCCGCGCACTTCGAACTGGCCCGCTTCTTCCTCGATCACGGCGTCCACGTGCTGGTGGAAAAGCCCATGACCGCCACAAGCGAGGAGGGAAGGGAGCTGACGCGAATCGCCGACCGCAACGACCTGCGCCTCCAGGTCGGCCACGTGGAACGCTTCAATCCCGCGCTGCTCTCGGCCCGGGAACGGCTGTCGTCGGTTCAGTTCATCGAGTGCCACAGGCTGGCTCCCTTCAAGGACCGGGGCGCGGACGTCAACGTGGTCCTGGACCTGATGATTCACGACCTGGACCTGATTCTCTCGCTCCTGGAAAGCAAGCCGGTGCGGGTTTCGGCGGTGGGCATATCCGTGCTGACCGATACCGCGGACATCGCCAACGCCCGTATCGAGTTCGACACCGGCGCCATCGCGAACGTCACCGCGTCGAGGGTTTCCACCGCGTCCCAGCGCAAGTTTCGCGTCTTCCACGAGGGCCATTACCTTTCCATCGACTTCGGCGAGGGCGAGGTTCAACTGGTCAGCCGAACCGAGTCGGACGACGGGCTGGCGCTGCGGGAAGAGCGCTGGAGCCTCGCGAAGGGCGACGCGCTGATGGCGGAAGTGGAGTCGTTCTGCAACGCCGTTCGCACGCGGTCCCCATGCGAAGTATCCGGCGACGACGGCGTGCTGGCACTGGAGGTCGCCGAACGCATCATCGCCGATATCGAGGCCCGCGCCGTTCGGCGTTGACCCACACCGACAGGCGATTTCCACTGTCGCCGCCAGACCGCAGGGCGCCCATGCCGCGGAGTTTGCGCACTCGGCATGGGCGCCGCACGGCCCCCGGCCCCGGCGGCGGCGGTTCAGCCCGTATCCGTGTCCAGGCCCAGTTCCCTGATCTTGCGGGTCAGGGTGTTGCGTCCCCAACCCAGCAACCTGGCGGCCTCCATGCGCCGCCCGCCGACCTGCCGCAAGGCAGTCCGTATGAGGGTGCGCTCAAACTCCGGAAGTGCCTGAGGCAGCAACGGCTCGTCGGGGGCCGCCGCGATTCGGCTCTCCACCCACGCCGCCAGGGCCTCCGCCCAATCGCCCTGCCCCGGTGGGGATGCCGCGAATCCGGGCTCGGCGGGGAAATCCGCCAGGCCGATCTCCTGCCCGGCGCAGTTGACCGTCAACCGCCGGCAGAGATTCACCAGTTCGCGCACGTTGCCCGGCCAGTCCCAGGCCATCATCGCCGCAAGCGCATCCGCGCTCAGCCGCTTGGGGGCGATGCCGAGCTCTCCCGCCGCCTGTTCCAGCCAGACACTCGCAAGTTCCGGGATATCTTCCTTGCGGTCGCGAAGCGGCGGAATCGCCACCTGCATCACGTTCAGCCGGTGATAGAGATCTTCGCGAAACCGCTCCTCCTGAACCGCCGCATCGAGGTCCCGATGGGTGGCGGCGATGACGCGCACGTCCACCCGCACGGGCGTCTGCCCGCCGACGCGGAAAAACTCGTTCTCGGCCAGAACCCGGAGCAGCCGCGTCTGCAGCGCCACCGACATGTCGCCGATCTCATCGAGAAACAGCGTGCCGCCGTCCGCCTGCTCGAACCGGCCCAGGCGGCGCTTGTCCGCCCCGGTAAAGGCGCCCCGCTCGTGGCCGAACAGCTCCGACTCGAGCAGTTCGGGGGTGATGGCTGACGTATTCAGCGCCACGAACGGCTTCTTCGCGCGCGGAGAGTTCCGGTGCAGAGCCCGTGCCACCAGCTCCTTGCCTGTGCCGGTTTCGCCGGTGATGAGCACCGTCATGCTGGAACGCGACAATCGGCCGATGGCGCGGAACAACTCCTGCATGGCGGGTGCCTGCCCGACCATCCGGGGTCCCTGGAGCGGTCCCGCCGGGCCCGGTTCGACGCCTTTCTGGCGCGCGGCCTTGGCGACCAGCGCCACGGTTTCGTCGATATCGAACGGCTTGGGCAGATACTCGAAGGCGCCGCCCTGGTACGCGGCGACCGCGCTGTCGAGATCGGAAAACGCGGTGATGACGATGACCGGGATGTCCGCGTGGCTGCGGGCGAGTCGCTCCATGAGTTCCAGTCCGCTCATGTCCGGCATGCGAATATCGGTGATGATGACATCCGGCTGTTCGTCCCGGAGCGCCCGGAAGAACGTCTTTCCCGATTCGAAACACCGGGGCGCCATCTCAGCCAGCGTCAATGCCTGCGCCAGGACCCACCGCACGGACTCGTCGTCGTCGACGACCCAGACAACGATGCCATCGTTTGCCATCAGGCCGCGCCCCGCTCATCCGAAACGACCGGCAGCCGCATTTGAAACACCGTCGAACCCGGCACGCTTTCGAACTCCACGAGCCCCCCGTTGCGGCTCACCAGGTCCTGGGCGATGGTAAGGCCGAGGCCGCTGCCCGAGGACCGTCCTGTAACCAGCGGAAAGAATATGGTACCCCGCAACTCCTCCGGGATACCCGGCCCGGAATCTTCCACCTCGGCAGACAGGACCGACCGGTAGCGCTTTCCGCCGAGGGAAAAATTGCTCAGCGCACGGGTTCTGAAAATGAGTTTTCCTTCCCCGCCGACAGCCTGCAGCCCGTTTTTTGCCAGATTCAGGAACGCCTGAATCAACTGGTCCCTGTCCGCGACCGTGGGCGGCAGACTCGGATCGTAGTCCCGCTGCAGTTTCACCCCGGATGACTTCTCCGCTTCAATGAGCTTTGCGACATGTTCGGTGATCTCGTGAAGGCTGAGTTTGGACGTCCTGGGCCGCCTGCCGGCCTTGAGAATCGTGTCCACCAGGGAGGCAAGGCGATCCGCTTCGTCGATTATGACATCGGTGTAGGCCTGCAGACGCGCGTCGGGAAGCTGCCGGGACAGCAGTTGGGCCGCACCCCGCAATCCGCCCAGGGGATTCCTCACTTCGTGCGCCAACTGCTGAATGATGCGCCGGCTGGCATTGCGCTGCGCGATCAGTTCGGCATCGCGGCGAACCTGCCGGTCCCGCCCGGAGTCCACCAGTTCCAGCACCAGGCCGCTTCCCGGACCATGCAGGGGCGCGGCGCGGCTGTCCATGCGTACGGACCGGCCGCCCACCCGGACCGCGAGTTCCCTGGCACCGCAGGTGGCGCCCGTGGCGATCGCCCTGCGGCAAAGTCCGACCAGGTCCTCGGACGGAGCAAAGAACTTCTCAAGCTTTCGCCCTGCCGCCAATCGGCGACTGACGCCCAGCAAGTGCTCTGCCGCCGAGTTGAGCCCGGTGACGATCAGGTCCGCATCGACGACCACCACCGCCGTGGTCAACCCCTGAAGAACGCGATCGGCGTCGGGACTTCTGGGCGCCCCCTTCACTGTCCAACCGCCTTATCGGGCTCGGCCGGGATTCAGAGGGTAGTGGATGCTGGTCTGCTGGACGAAAAAGGTAACCGGCGCACTTCGCAGGAGTTCCCTGTCGGCCGCGTCCAGTATTACCGCCCGAACCGTGTGTTCGCCCCGGGCAACGGCCTCGATTTCGAAGCGCGTCGCGCGGCTCGCAAGACCCGCGCGCGCTCCATCCAGATATAGCCCGACACGATGGCCGGGTTGCAGGTCGGGAGAGATGCCAATGGCGATCCCGACCTTTCCGCCCGTTCCCCAAAGGGTGTCCAGAGGAGCCGGCTCAAGCACGGCGAACGTCTCGTAACCCGAGGCGGCGGAGGGCTGTGCATCCATCGCCTGAGTTTGCGGTGGCGGAGAAGCAGGCCCGGCATCGGGAGAAGGCGCGCCCGCGGACACCTCGATCAGCACCGCACCGGGGCCGGGACGGTCTGAGTAGTTCGCCTGACCGGTTTCATCCACCCACCGATACACCGGAACCGCCTGTGCAGCGGATCCCAACAGCCAGACTGCAATCAGCCACTTGTTCATGCTGCGCCAATCCTTGCTCCTGGCGCTGTCGGCAGATTTGCCCGGACAATGGCCCAGGCGACCTGACAGCCAGGGAGTACCGGAGCGCTCCGCAGCGGGGCCCGTCGAGCCCCGCTGCACGCCCCTGTCAGACAGCGCCCGACCCGATCGGATCAGAGGCTGTAGTAGAGCTGGAATTCCACCGGATGAGTGGACTTGCGCAGCAAGGTCAGTTCGTGTTCCTTCAACTCCAGGTAGCCGTCGATCAGATCGTCACTGAAGACATCGCCCACCTTGAGGAACGCCCGGTCGTTGTCCAGTTCCTCCAGCGCCTGGTCCAGCGAGAAGCAGACGGTGGGAATCTGGCTCTCCTCCTCCGGCGCCAGGTCGTACAGATCCTTGTCAATCGGGGGGCCCGGATCGATCCTGTTGGCGATCCCGTCGAGGCCCGCCATCAGCATCGCGGCGAACTGGAAGTACGGGTTGCCGCAACTGTCGGGGAAGCGCACCTCGACCCTGGCCGCCTTCGGATTGGCCACGTAGGGAACGCGAACGGCCGCGGAACGGTTGCGTGCCGAATAGGCCAGCAGCGTCGGCGCCTCGAATCCCTTGACCAGCCGCTTGTAACTGTTGGTCGAGGCGTTGGTAAAGGCGTTGAGCGCGCGCGCGTGCTTGATGATGCCGCCGATGTAGTGGAACGCCATCCGGGAAAGTCCGCCGTAACCGTCGCCGGTAAACAGGTTCTCGCCGTTCTTCACCAGCGACTGGTGAACGTGGGCGCCGTTGCCGTTGTCGTCCACGAGCGGCTTGGGCATGAAGGTGGCGGTCTTGCCGTAGCTGTGTGCCACGTTCATGAGCGTGTACTTGAGGATCTGCACCGCGTCGGCCTTGTTGACCAGCGAGTCGAACCGGACGCCGATCTCGCCCTGCCCGCCGGTGGCCACCTCGTGATGATGGACCTCGGTCACCAGCCCCATCTCTTCCAGCGCCAGGCAGACCGCGGAACGAATGTCGTGCAACGAATCCACCGGCGGGACCGGGAAGTAGCCGCCCTTGATGCCCGGGCGGTGGCCGATGTTGCCGTCTTCGTACTCCTTGGCGGAGTGCCAGTGGGCCTCGCTGGACTCGATCGCGTAGAACGAACCGCTCATGTCGACCTTCCAGCGAACGTCATCGAAGATGAAGAACTCGTTCTCGGGTCCGAAGAAAGCCTGGTCGGCGATCCCGGTGGAATGCAGGTAGGCTTCGGCGCGCTTGGCCAGCGAGCGCGGGCAGCGCGCATATCCCTGCATGGTCATGGGTTCGACGACGTCGCACCGCAGGTTGAGGGTCGTTTCCTCGGCAAACACGTCCAGCACCGCCGTGGGCGTGTCCGGCATCAGGATCATGTCCGACTCGTTGATGCCCTTCCAGCCCGCGACCGACGAGCCGTCGAACATCTTGCCGTCCTCCAGAAACTGCTCGTCGACCGCATGACCGGGAACCGTCACATGCTGTTCCTTGCCGCGCGTATCGGTAAACCGCAAATCGACGAACTTGACGTTCTTTTCCTTGATGAGATTGAGAATGTCCGCAGACATGATTTTCCTCCGTTGTTTCGTGTCCAACAGCCGGTTATTCACACAAGAACAACCCCGGCGCAAGACGCCGCGTGATTATTCCCGTCTCCAGCGCTTGATCCGATGCAGGTTTCGTGCCAGCCGCAAGCGATCCGGGACTTCCATCCCTGCACCGCCCCACGGCAGTATCCCGGCGAACCGCGCTGTTGCCTGCAAATCCCGTAAACCTGCCGATCCGAATACGGTGGCATTCGAAAAGCAAGTCCACAGGGCGTGCGGGCCAGAACGGTGCGCACGCTCTCTATAATGCACCAAAAAGGTGCATTTGGGGAACATTCGCACAGATTTGCGCATCCCCGCTCCGTGGTCGAATCGCTATACTTGCGCGCCTTGCCCCCGAATGCGGCAATGGGAGAAGGACGTATGGTCTCGATGGACAAGCTGGTTTCGCTCGCCAAGCGGCGCGGCTTCATTTTTCCGTCCAGCGAGATCTATGGCGGGCTCAACGGCTGCTGGGACTACGGCCCGCTGGGCGTGGAACTGAAGCGCAACGTCAAGGACGCCTGGTGGGAAGACATGGTGAGCAGGCACGACAACACGATGCCGGCCGAAGGGGCCCCCGCCGCCTTCGACATGGTGGGTCTGGACTGCTCGATCCTGATGAACCCCCGGGTATGGGAAGCCAGCGGGCACGTGGGCGGATTCACCGATCCGATGGTGGACTGCCGGGAAACGAAGAACCGCTTTCGGGCCGATCAGCTCGGCGTCTTCGGAGTCGTGGACGACGGCGACGACGACAGCAGCGTCATGGACGCCGAGCCGTTGTTCGCAGTGCCCGGCGAATCCGGAGCGGCCACGGAAGCGGAACTTGCCGCCGCGCACGGCAAGCGCTTCAGGCGCGTGGTCCGAAATCGCCGCGGGTACCGTGCGGCCGCCGTTCCGGGCGCGCTGGACGACGTGGGCCTGCGCGGACGCACCTACGCGCCGGGCGCTTCCGAGCCGGGTACGCTGACTCCTCCCCGAACATTCAACCTCATGTTCGAGACCCATGTGGGCGCCATGCGGGATGCTTCCAGCGTCGCGTACCTGCGGCCGGAGACGGCCCAGGGGATATTCGTCAACTTCAAGGCCGTCTGCGACACGTCGCGAGTACGCGTTCCCTTCGGCATCGGGCAGATCGGCAAGGCCTTCCGCAACGAAATCAATCCACGCAATTTCACGTTCCGAAGCCGCGAATTCGAGCAGATGGAGATCGAATTCTTCTGTGCGGCGGAGCAGGCGGGCGACTGGTACCGGTATTGGAGGGACCGGCGGTTCCAGTGGTACGTGGACCTCGGGCTGGACAGGGCCAAACTCACGTTGCGCGAGCACGAAACCGACGAACTGGCCCACTACGCCGCGTCCTGTGCCGATGTCGAATACGGGTTTCCCTTCGGCACCAGCGAGCTGGAAGGCATTGCCAATCGCACCGACTTCGACCTGGGGCGGCACACCGACGCCAGCGGCAAGGACTTGCGGTATTTCGACGTCCAGCAGGCGGACCCCGAAAAACGGCGTTATCTGCCCCACGTCATCGAGCCTTCCGCCGGCGCCGACCGGGCCACGCTGGCGTTTTTGTGCGACGCCTACCACGAGGATCAGGTCAGTGGCGAAACCCGTACCGTTCTGAAGCTCCATCCGCGTCTCGCGCCCGTAAAGGCGGCGGTGTTTCCGCTGATCAGAAAGGCCGGGATGCCGGAGCGGGCGCTCGCGCTGTTCCGGGGGTTGCGCTCGAGACTGAATGCCGTCTACGACGAGAAGGGCGCCATCGGCCGGCGTTACCGGCGCCAGGATGAAGCCGGAACACCATTCTGTGTCACCGTCGACGGCACGACACTGGACGACGATACCGTTACCGTGCGCGAGCGCGACAGCTGCGTCCAGGTCCGAATTCCCGGGCCGGAGGTCGCCAACTACATCGTCGAGCGTATCGAAGCGTAAATCGACGTGCAGGCAGGTTCGGTGACTCAAGCGGCAAAACCCGGCTCGAGGGGGTGCGTCATTCTCGACCGCGATGGCGTGATCAATCACGACTCGCCCGAATACATACGGACTCCGGAACAGTGGCAACCCATCGACGGCAGCCTCGAGGCCATCGCCGACCTGTGCGCCGCCGGCTTCGCCCCGGTCGTCGTCAGCAATCAGTCCGGCGTGGGACGGGGTTTTTTCTCGGCAGGTGCGCTTGAGCGGATTCAGGCCAGGATGTCCGAGGCGGTGGCCGCGGCCGGCGGCCAGCTTGCCGGAATCTACCACTGTCCACATACGCCGCAAGCGGGTTGCGGGTGCCGCAAGCCGGCTGACGGAATGGTTCGTCGAATGGAGCGCGAACTGGGTTATTCAGCGCGCGGCGCGCCGCTGATCGGCGACAAGCGCTCCGATCTCGAGCTGGCCCGGAACGCCGGGTCACGGCCCATACTGGTTCGTACAGGGTACGGCGAAAGCACACTGGCCGAACTGCACGATTGCGAGGTAGAAGTGTTCGCAGACCTTGCGCAAGCTGCCGAGGCATTGCTTCGGGAAGATTCGCCATGAGCAGGCTGCGTCAGGCTGCGGGCTCGGTGGCGTTCACGGCGTACCTGTTTGTCTCGGTCCTGCCGTACAGTTGCTGGGCGCTGCTCACGGCCCCCTTCGCTCCGCGGGACCATGCCTGGCGAGTGGCGTGCTCGTGGGCCGGCACGGTGATCGCCCTGCTGCGCATTCTTTGCGGGTTGAGCTATCGCATCGAGGGAACGGAACACCTGCCGCAACAACCGGCCGTGGTACTGATGAAGCACTCTTCGGCTTGGGAGACGATCGCCCAGTTGATCCTGTTTCCCAAGCATACCTGGGTCATGAAGCGGCAGCTTCTCCGGGTTCCGTTTTTCGGCTGGGCGCTGGCGCTTTTCAGCCCTATCGCCATCGACCGAAAGGGCGGACGCCGGGCAGTGGAGCAGGTGCTGCGGCAAGGCCAGGAGCGCCTGGCGGAAGGCCGGTGGGTCATGATCTTCCCCGAGGGCACCCGCGTGGCGCCGGGCGAACGCCGCCGCTACGGCTTGAGCGGCGCCCTGCTGGCCGCCGTGTCGGAACGGCCGGTGCTCCCGGTGACGCACAACGCCGGCGACTTCTGGCCGCGCCGGGGTCTGATGAAGCGACCCGGTACGATCCGCATGGTCATCGGGCCGCCGATCGAAGCTGCCGGACGTTCCCCCCGTGATGTCAATCGGGATGTCGAGGCCTGGATCGAGACCACACTGGAAGAAATCCGCCAAGAGGACGGGCAGGAAACCAGATCAAGTAACGTACCTAACTGATTTTATTATTTTTTTGTCGAAATCAGCGTGAGACTGGTTTGACTAGATGTCCAGATTGGCGACCGCCAGGGCGTTGCGCTCGATAAAGTCGCGCCGGGGCTCGACGTGGTCGCCCATCAGCGTGCTGAAGATCTCGTCCGCCGAGACGGCGTCCTCGATTCGGACCTGAGTGAGGCGCCGGGTCTCGGGATTGACGGTGGTATCCCAGAGCTGCTGGGGATTCATTTCGCCAAGGCCCTTGTAGCGCTGGATACTCTGGCTTTGCTTGGCCTGATCCATCAGCCATTCGATGGCATCGGGGAAACGGCTGACCTCGAATCGCCGCTTGCCGCGCGTGACGTACGCGCCCGGCCCGATCAGTTCCTCGAACTCGGCGCCCGTGGCCGCGATGAGTTCATACTCGGGTGAGAGAAAGAACCCGCCATGAATCACTCGCTCCAGTTTCGTGCCATGGTGTTCGCGTTCAACCACCAGGGACAGCCGGGCGTCCTCGCCGTTGGCATCGCCGTCATCTTCGTTGTTTTCCGCTCCCACCGTTCGCACCTGGTAGCGGGGGCCGCTCCCGTTCAGGATCCGCAGTTGCCGTTCCAGGCCCTTCGACCAATCCATGATCGCCGCCTCGTTTTCGAGATCCGACTCGGTCACCCCGGGCAACCACATCATTGCGCGCAACACGTTTTCGTCGTAGCGCCGCCCCCAACGGGCAATGATGGACTTGACATCGGTGTGCTTGCGGGCGAGGGCTTCGAGCGCCTCGCCCTGAATGGGCGGAGCGTCGGCGTTCACATGCAGGTTCGCGCCGTTCAGGGCCGTTGCCAGCAGCAACGCGTTGAGTTCCGCGTCGTCCTTCACATAGTGTTCCTGCTTGCCCCGCTTGACCTTGTACAGCGGCGGCTGGGCAATGAACACGTAGCCACGCTCGATCAGTTCGGGCATCTGCCGGTAGAAGAAGGTCAGCAACAGAGTGCGGATGTGGGAACCGTCCACGTCCGCGTCGGTCATGATGATGATGCGGTGATAGCGCAGGCTGTCCGGGTCGAAATCGCCGCGGCCAATGCCGCAACCCAGAGCGGTGATCAGCGTGCCGACTTCCTGGGACTGCAACATCTTGTCGAAACGGGCCTTCTCCACGTTCAGGATCTTGCCCTTCAGGGGCAGGATCGCCTGCGTGCGCCGGTCGCGCCCCTGCTTGGCCGAGCCGCCGGCGGAATCGCCCTCCACCAGGAACAGTTCCGAAAGCGAGGGGTCCTTTTCCTGGCAGTCGGCCAGTTTGCCCGGCAGTCCCGCCACGTCCAGCGCGCTCTTGCGGCGCGTCATTTCCCGGGCCTTGCGCGCCGCTTCCCTCGCCCTCGCCGCTTCGATGATCTTGCCGACCACTGCCTTCGCCTCGACCGGATGCTCCAGGAGAAACTCCTCCAGCCGGGCGCTGACCACGGAGTCCACGGCGCCCTTGACCTCGGAAGAGACCAGCTTGTCCTTGGTCTGGGAGGAGAATTTCGGATCCGGCAGCTTGATCGACAGCACGGCGGTGGCCCCTTCCCGGGCATCATCGCCGGTTGCCGCCACCTTTTCCTTGCGGCGGATGCCTTCCCGCTCCATGTAGGTATTCAGGGTACGGGTCAGGGCCGCGCGGAATCCCGCCAGGTGGGTGCCGCCGTCGCGCTGGGGAATGTTGTTGGTGTAGCAGAGCGTTCTTTCCTGGTAGCCGTCGCTCCACTGCAAGGCCAACTCCACCTGCACCTCGCCGCGGGTCTCGGAAAAATAAAGCACCGTCGGGTGGATGGGCGTCTTGTTGCGATTCAGGTGGTTCACGAACGCCCGGATGCCGCCCTGGAAATGGAACACCTCGTTGCGTCCGTCGCGTTCGTCCCGCAAGTGGACATGAACGCCCGAGTTCAGGAAGGAAAGCTCCCTCAGGCGCTTGGCCAGGATGTCGTAGTCGAACTCGATGTTGGAGAAGATGGTCCGGCTGGGCTTGAAGCGTATGGTGGTCCCGGTCCTGCCGGAGTTCCTGCCGACCACCCGGAGCGGGCCGGTCGGTTCGCCCAGGCGATAGGTCTGCTGATGGACGTTACCGGCCCGATGGACCCGCAGGACCAACTCGTCCGACAGGGCATTCACCACCGAAACGCCGACTCCGTGCAAGCCGCCGGAAACCTTGTAGGAGTCATCGTCGAACTTCCCGCCGGCATGCAGGACCGTCATGATGACTTCGGCTGCGGACCGGCCTTCTTCCGGGTGGACGTCCACCGGGATTCCCCGTCCGTCGTCGGTCACGGTGATGGATTCGTCCGAGTGAATGGTCACCGCGATGCTGTCGCAGAAGCCCGCCAGCGCCTCGTCGACCGAATTGTCGACCACCTCAAAGACCATGTGGTGCAGGCCCGTGCCGTCATCGGTATCGCCGATATACATGCCGGGGCGTTTGCGGACTGCTTCCAGACCGCGTAACACTTTGATATTACTGGAAGTATAGTCGTCGGAGACCATCCTGCGACCCACGTTTAGCCAAACTGGCCCATTATAACATCGGATGGACCTGTCCTTGTTTCACGTGGAACCTCGAAGGCGCGTGCGGTCCCGCGAGCGAGCCTTCGGTAAGGCCGGTGATTATTCGCTGTGCGGGCAGTTCTTCCAGTACGGCCAACAGCGCCCCAAGGGCCGATTCGTCCAGTTCGGCTGCAGGGTCGTCCACCAGCAACGTGCCTCCATGCCCCATTGCTCCCGCCAGCACGCGGACCTGCGCCAACACCAGCGCCGCCGCTGCCAGTTTTTGCTGACCTCTGGAGATTTCCTCGCGAACGCCCCGATCGCCCAACCTGATCTCCAGCTCCGCGCGGTGGGGCCCCACCTGAGTGGCGCCGGCTTGCTGGTCCCGCTGCCGGGACTTTTGCAGCGCGCCCTGGAGAGTATTGTCCGCCCGCCACCCAGGACGATAATTCACCTCCATCGGCAGCCCGAGCATCGCTTCCCCCAGACCTTCCAACGACTTGCGAAGTTCTTCCACGTATCGCTCGCGAGCACTTGTGACTTGCATCCCCGCAGACACTGTGACCTGGTCCCATATCCCGGGATCCTGCCCCGTACGCAATGCGGCATTGCGCTGGCCCAGCACTCTCCTGTAGCGGCGCCAGGCGGGAATATAGCCCTGTTCCACGTGGAACACTCCCCAATCCAGGAACCGCCGCCGTTCGCCGGGACCGCCTTCGATAAGAAAGTGAACGCTGGGCTCAATCACGAATACAGGCAGAATCCGGGCCAGTTCGATCATCGCCGGCCCGCTTTGGCCGTCAAGCCGGAGTTGCCGGCCGCTGGCATCGACACGGATACCCAATTTGTGGCTGCGGTCGCGGGAGTGGACTTCACCGAATACGGTAAAGCCTCGTGCTTCGTATTGAATCAGCCGCTTGTTCTGCCGGAGGCGGAAAGATCGTCCTCGCCCCAAGACGTGAATCGCCTCCAGAAGGCTGGTCTTACCCGCTCCGTTAGGCCCGAAGAAGTAGTTCTGCTGCGCGTCCAGCTCCAGCTCGACTTGCGTCAAGCAGCGAAAGGACTCGATCCTCAGGCGACTGAGCGGCACTCACAGGGTCCCTCGGCTGCCGGTACCGTTCATCTTGAGCGTATCGCGGCAGGTGAATCCAGCCCCTGTGCGGACTCGACCGGGGACCGGCCCACGTCCGGCGGACTACAGCCGCATGGGCATGACGACAAACTTGGTATCGGTCGTGGCCGGACTGTTGATCAGACAACTGGAATTCGCGTCGCTCAGCCCCAACTGCACGCGGTCCTCGTCCACGGCACCGAGCGCGTCCAGCAAGTAGTTGACGTTGAAGCCGATTTCCATCTCCTCCCCCTCGTATTCGACTTCGAGCTTCTCCACGGCTTCCTCCTGGTCGGGATTGTTTGCCCGGATGGTCACCGTTCCGTTCTTGACGTCCAGCCGCACACCCCGGAATTTTTCGTTTGAGAGAATCGCGGCGCGCTGTAGCGAATGCCGCATGACGGCGCAGTCTGCCGTGATAACCCTGCCGACATCGGACGGGATCACCCGGCCGTATTCCGGAAAGCGGCCGTCGATCAGCTTGGAGGTAAATCGAATCGGACCAAGCTGTACGCGAAGATGGTTGGTTCCCAGCGCAAGCGCCACTTCACCGTCCCCGTCGAGCAGGCGCATCAGCTCCAGCACCGCCTTTCTGGGCAGAATGACCTGCTCGCTCTTCTGAGCCGGCGTGTCCAGTTGCAGTTCGGACATGGCCAGCCGGTGTCCGTCCGTGGCGACCGCGCGCAGCGTGTACCCGTCGGCCTCGAGCAGCAGCCCGTTCAGGTAGTAGCGCACATCCTGCTGGGCCATTGAAAAGTGCGTCTTCTCCAGCAGCTTGCGCAAGCCATGCTGGTCCACCCGTACATCCTGCTGTGTAGCGATCTCCTCCACCACCGGAAAGTCCTCGGCCGGAAGACTGGACAGGGTGAACCGGCTGCGGGCCGCCTTGAGCGTAACCCTGTCGCCGGAGACGCTCAGCTCGATATTGACTCCATCGGGAAGCGCTCTGCAGATATCGTGCAGTTTCCGCCCGGGTACCGTGATCTCCCCGGAAGCCTCCGCCTCCACTTCCGTCTCTGCCACAAGCTCCACTTCCAGGTCCGTGGCCGCAATATGCAAGCGGTTGTCCTGGCTTGTCAGCAGAACGTTGGAGAGTATTGGCATGGTCTGACGGCGTTCTACCACGCCGATCACGGACTGAAGGGGGTTAAGGATTGCGTCCCGCGGTGCGCTGAGCTTCATCGTTTTCGGTACCCATTCAATAATTGGTTAATGTTAATGATGTTGTTACTGTTAGTCACCGAGATAACTCGAATAAAGTCTAATTTACCTTATTAATCAGTAACTTATGATTCAATTAATGACCTCTTTTCCGGGCTTCTTTCCTGTGGCCTGACTGTGGATGAATCTCGGGGCTCCAGTTATGCACAGTTATTCCAGATCAGCCTGTCAGGGTTCTCAACAGGTTGCCGTAATCTTCCTCGACCCTGGTTTCGTTCTCCCTGAACTCCTTGACCCGGCGGCAGGCGTGGATCACGGTCGTATGGTCCCGGCCGCCGAAGGCATCCCCTATTTCGGGCAGGCTGTGGTCCGTCAACTCCCGCGCCAGGGCCATGGCTATCTGACGTGGACGGGCGATCGAGCGGCTGCGGCGCTTCGAATGCATGTCGGCGACGCGGACCTTGAAGTAGGCGGCTACGGTCCGCTGAATGTTTTCGATGGTCACCAGTTTCGCCTGCAAGGCCAGCAGGTCGCGCAGGGTCGTCCTGGTGAATTCCAGGGTGATGGGTTTTCCGGTGAAACGGGAATTGGCGATGACCCGGCGCAGTGCGCCTTCCAGCTCGCGGATGTTGGAACGGATGCGCTGGGCGATGAAGAAAGCGACTTCCTCCGGCAACAGCTCGCCTTCCGCAGCCGCCTTGCTCATCAGGATCGCCACGCTGGTTTCCAGTTCGGGCGGCTCGATGGCCACCGTCAGGCCCCAGCCGAAGCGGGACTTCAGACGGTCCTCCAGGCCTTCCACCTCCTTCGGGTAGCGGTCGCAGGCAAGAACGATACGCCGCTGGCCCTCGAGAAGGGCATTGAAGGTGTGGAAAAACTCCTCCTGGCTGCGTTCCTTCTTGGCAAAGAGCTGAATGTCGTCTATCAGGAGCGCGTCCAGGGACCGGTAGTGCCGCTTGAACGCGTCGATGGTATTGGTCCGCAGGCTGTTCACCATTTGCCGTACGAAGTCTTCCGACTGTACGTACACCACCTTCGTGCTGATTTCGCGTTCGCGAATCAGGTTGCCGATGGCATGCATGAGGTGCGTCTTGCCGAGTCCCACGCCGCCGTAGATGCACAGTGGGTTGTAGGCCCTTCCCGGAGCCGTGGCCACCTGAATGGCGCCGGCCCGCGCCAATTGGTTGCTCTTGCCCTCGACGAAGTTGTCAAAGGTGAAAATGGGATCGAGCCGGCTGCCGGGCATCGCGGTGGTGCGGCGGTTGACGGGCGCGTCCCGGTTGACGGGCGCGTCGGCGACGGCCCGGGCCTTCAGCGGCGGCCGACGGCTACCCACCTCAAGCACAACGGGCAACCCTCCTGCGACCGAAACGATGTGGGGAAGGCAGTTCTGTCGCACCCAGTCCACCACAAACCGATTCGGCGCCAGCAGGCGCAGGCCGCGGTCCGTCTGTTCCGCCTGCAGCGGCCGGATCCACGTGTTGAATTCACGTTCCGTCAGCTTCAGTTCCAATGCTTTCAGGCACTGGTTCCAGAGCGACGGTTGCGGTGCCGATGCCACGATGGTTGGTTGTTGTTGGTCAGCAGTAATTTGGGAAAAGTGCTTGGTGCCCTGAAGCGCCTACAGTGTACAGTCCAAGGGCGCTGACTATCCAGCCCAAATTTTGAGGTGGAGCTTACGACCCGAGCGCCTGCGCAGCCATTTCGCAATCTCCGTTTGGTAGCCTGAAAAACTGGACTCGGCAGCCATGCCGCCCGCCGCTATGCCGCCCGCCGCTATTGACAGGCCGACACCGTGCGCGTAGAGTTTCGCCCTCTTTCGCAAAGCACATGTCCTTGTTTTGCTTGAAACTTTTTTATTCGACCATGACCGGGACGCGGAAAATCCATGAAGAGAACCTTTCAACCGAGTAACCTCAGACGCAAACGCACCCATGGGTTCAGGGCGCGCATGGCGACAAAGGGCGGCCGTCTCGTGCTCAAGCGCCGGCGGGCGAAGGGGCGCACACGGCTCACTCCCTAGAATCGCCAGTGGCCATGCGGCCGCCGGCAACGTTCAGCCGCCGGAAGCGCCTCACGCTGTCCCGCGAGTTCGGGCGTGTATTCGCCCACCCCGTACGATCCACAGACGCGTATTTCACGGTACTCGCACGGCGCAGTACCTGCGATAATCCACGCTTGGGGCTGGCGATCTCCAGGAAGGTGGCCAGGACGGCCTGCGCGAGGAATCGATTGCGGCGGCTGAGCCGCGAAACCTTTCGCTGCCTTGAATTGCCGGCCTGGGATTTTGTGGTCATGGCGAGAGCCGGCGCTCCCCGAGTGGAGAACAGGGTGTTACAACGAAGCCTGAAGGGGCACTTCAGACGCATCGCCCGAAAGGCGAAGGCGGGCCGACATGGATAACGTCCGGTTGATACTGTGGGCGACCTTCGGTCTCGTGCTCTGGTTTACCTACCGGGCTTGGGTACTCCAGTATCCGCCTGAAGCACCGGTGGAACAGGCCCCGGCAGGGCAAACCTCGGACGATCCTGCCCCCGGCGGCGAAGTCGACCTGCCGCAGTTGGACCAGCTCGATCAAGCGGCGCCCCAACTGACCCTGCCCGTTGCCCAGTCGGACGAGCCCGGTCGCCCGGTCCGCGTCCGAACGGACGTCTTCGAAGCGATTATCGACGGCCAGGGCGGGGACCTGGTGCGGGTCGACCTGCTCGACTACCCGGTGGACAAGAACGCCGAACCGCTGGTGCCCATACGGCTGCTGGACTTTGCGGGCGACGATCGGTGGGTCTACCAGACCGGGTTGCGCAGCACGGCCGGCGAGCGGGAGCCGAACCACCTGGCCGCGTTCTCTTCGACGCGGAGCGACTATGTGCTCCCGGATTCCGCGGATGAACTGACCGTCAGCCTGGACTGGCAGTCGCCCGGGCCGCTCCGGGCCAGAAAGGTCTATACGTTCCGGCGGGGGCAATATGCCGTGGACCTGGATCTCGAGATCGAGAACGGCAGCGAAGCGGCCTGGAACGGCGCGGCCTACGCGCAGATCCTGAGACGCCACAACCCCATAGGCCGCTCGTTCACCTCGGTGGATTCCTACTCCTTTACCGGTCCGGTGCTCTACGACGGTGACCAGTTCGACAAGCTCGATGTGGACGATCTGCGCACCGAGCCCATCAACCAGAGCCTGGTCGGCGGCTGGCACGCGAGTATCCAGCATCATTTTCTGGCCGCGGCGGTTCCGCCGCCCCCGGACGAGATCCATTACCAGGTGTCCGCCCGGGGTGCGGACTATGTGCTGAGCGCGGTCACGAATGTGGTAGAGGTGCCGCCCGGCGCAAGCCGGAACTTCGACTTCACCCTGTTCGTCGGTCCGAAACTGCAGGATCAGCTTGCCGAAGCCGGTCCGCGCCTGGAACTCACCGTCGACTACGGGATCTTCACGTTCCTGGCGCTGCCGCTGTTCTGGGTTCTGGACAAGATATTCGGGTTCGTGGGGAATTGGGGCTGGTCGATCGTGATCACGACCCTGTTGATCAAGCTGGCGTTCTACAAGCTCACCGAGACCAGCGGCCGTTCGATGGCGAAGATGCGCAAGCTGCAGCCGCGCATGAAGGCCCTGCAGGAGACCTACAAGGACAACCGCGAACAACTCAGCCGCCACATGATGGAGCTGTACAAGCGGGAGAAGGTCAACCCGGCAGCCGGCTGTCTGCCCATCCTGATCCAGATGCCCTTCTTCTTCGCCTTCTACTGGGTGCTCATCGAAAGCGTGGAACTGCGCCAGGCGCCGTTCATGCTCTGGATCGACGACCTGTCGTCCCGGGATCCCTACTTCGTCATGCCGCTGCTCATGGGGGCTGCGATGCTGGTGCAGACGCGGCTCAACCCGGCCCCGCCGGATCCGATGCAGGCCAGGATCATGCAGATCATGCCCATCGTGTTTACTGCCTTTTTCGCCTTCTTTCCGGCCGGCCTGGTTCTTTACTGGCTCACCAACACGGCGCTCTCCATCCTGCAGCAGTGGCGGATCAACAAGGTCATCGCCGCTGACTGAAGGAGTTCGTGCCGTCCGGACAATGTGACTGCAACCCGCCGTGCGGGCGGAGGACGGAATCCCTGGTTTACGACGACACCATTGCGGCACTGGCCACCCCACCGGGCAGGGGCGCGGTCTCCATCGTGCGGGTGTCGGGCGCGAAGGCGCTGGACATCGGCGCGGAACTGACCGGCCTGCGGCCGCAGCCCCGTCATGCCCACGTGTGCACGTTCAGGGACAGGGCGGGGCTGCCCGTGGACCGGGGCATGGTGCTGTTCTTTCCCGGCCCGGGATCGGCCACCGGCGAGGACGTGATCGAGTTGCACGGTCACGGCGGCATGGTGGTGAGCGACTGGTTGCTGAGCCAGGCCTTCCGCCTCGGGGCGCGGCCGGCCGAAGCCGGCGAATTCACGCTGCGGGCGTTCCTGAACGACAAGCTGGACCTAGCCCAGGCCGAAGCCGTGGCGGACCTGGTGGACAGCGGCTCGCGGGCGGCGGCCCGGGCGGCCGCCCGTTCCCTGTGCGGCGCGTTCTCCAGGCGAGTGCAGGAACTGCAGACAGCGCTGACCGCGTTGCGGGTCCACCTGGAGGCGTGGCTGGACTTCCCGGACGAGGAACTGGAGCCGGATCCCGACGGCGAACTGGAAGCCGGATTCAGCGCCGTTTCGGCATCCCTCGCACGGCTGCTGCGCGAAGCCAGGCAGGGTGCCGTACTTCGCGACGGACTCAATGTGGTGCTCGCCGGGCCGCCCAACGCGGGCAAGTCGAGCCTCATGAACCGGTTGGCCGGTTACGATGCCGCCATCGTCACGAAGATTCCCGGGACCACGCGCGACCCGCTGCGGGAATACCTGTCCGTGGATGGACTGCCGGTCTGCATTACCGATACCGCGGGCCTCCGGGCGGCTTCCGATCCTGTGGAAGCCGAGGGTGTGCGCCGGGCGCAACGGGCGGTGGAGCACGCCGACCGGGTGCTGTGGATGGTGGATATTCGCGAAGACCTGGCTGCCGAAGTTACCCGCGCACGATCGGAAATCGCCGGGGATATCGCGCTCACGATCATTCGGAACAAGGTGGACCTGGTTGCCCGGGAGCCCGGTCTTGAGGATCATGACGGGCTTCCGGTGATTCGGCTTTCGGCCCTCACCGGCGAGGGAACCGAGCTGTTGCGGGAGCATCTCAAGGCCATCTCGGGCTTCGGAGGGGAAACTCCCGGTACCTTCAGCGCCCGGTCACGGCACCTGGACGCGCTCTTGCGGGCCAGGATTCATATTCGCGCCGGATTCCAGCAACTGAAGGCGCAAAGGGCTCTGGAACTGGCCGCCGAAGAACTGCGGGCGGCCCAGGGCGCGCTGGGCGAGCTGACCGGCGAGGTGACGAGCGACGATTTGCTGGGCGAGATCTTTGCAAGTTTCTGTATCGGCAAGTAGATGGCGGGCTACCGCAACCGCATGCTTTCGGGCGTGACGACATCGCTGGATCGCCAGCGGCGTTTCCTGGGCACCCTGGTGAAGGAACCTTTGTCGGTGGGCGCGGTGGCGCCGAGCAGCCGGCGGCTGGCCGGTCACATGGCGGCGGACATCGCCCCGGGCTCGCGGGTCATCGAGTTGGGCGCCGGTACCGGGGCCCTGACCCAGGCCATCCTGGACTCCGGCGTCGCCGCGGCCGACCTGCTCGTGATCGAGCAGAACGAAGCCTTTTCGGAAATGCTGCGGAAACGATTTCCCGGGGTCGCGGTCAAGACCGGCAACGCGCTGGGACTGAAGCGGTATGCAGGCGAGCTGTCCGGTCCCGCGGACTTCGTGGTGAGCGGGCTGCCCTTGCTGCTCTTCACGCCCGGGCGCAAGCTCCGCCTGCTGCACCAGGTGTTTTCGGCGCTGACCGAGGCAGGGGCGTTCCACCAGTTCACCTATGGCGGACGTTGCCCGGTGGAACGGGCGGTGCTGCGGCGGCTCGGCCTCGAGGCCACCCTGCTGCGGTTTACGCCGCTGAACATGCCGCCGGCCTTTGTCTACCGGCTGCAGAGGCGCCTATAGGGATACGCCCGCCTGCGGGTCGCCGGTCGAACCCCGACTTGTAACCCTGCCGGCGCCCGGGTGGAGTCCGGGAAGTCGGCGGACTGATAGAATTCGGCCTTGCAAGGGCGAATGACCATGGATTATCCGGAGCAATTCGACTGTATCGTGGTAGGCGGCGGCCATGCCGGCACCGAGGCGGCGCTCGCCGCCGCGAGGACCGGCGCACGGACGCTGCTGCTGACGCATAACCTCGATACGCTCGGCCAGATGAGCTGCAATCCGGCCATCGGCGGGATCGGGAAGGGCCATCTCGCGCGGGAGATCGATGCGCTGGGCGGCGCCATGGCCCGGGCCGCGGACCGGGCCGGCATCCACTTCCGCACGCTCAATGCCAGCAAGGGACCGGCGGTCCGCGCCACCCGCGCGCAGGCGGACCGTGTGCTGTACCGCAAGGCCATACGCGGAATGCTCGAATCCCAGCCGGGGCTCAGCCTGCTGCAGCAGGGCGTGGACGATCTGCTGCTGCGCGGCGGCCGGGTTCGGGGCGTACTCACCCGCATGGGGCTTCGAATCCCGGCGCAGACGGTGGTGTTGACCGTGGGGACCTTCCTCTCCGGCCGGATTCACGTGGGCGGCGCCAGCCATTCCGGCGGTCGGGCGGGCGATCCGGCGTCGGTCACGCTGGCCGAACGATTGCGGGAAATGAAGCTCGGGGTGGGGCGGCTCAAGACCGGCACGCCGCCGCGCATCGACGGGCGCAGCATCGACTTCAGTCGGCTTTCGCCGCAGCCCGGGGACGATCCCGCCCCGGTCTTCTCCTTCCTGGGCCGGCGCGCCGAGCATCCCGCGCAGGTGCCCTGTCACGTCACCCGGACCACGGAGAAGACCCACGACATCATCCGCGGCAACCTGCACCGCTCGCCCATGTTCAGCGGGGCCATCGAGGGAACCGGCCCCCGGTACTGCCCGTCGATCGAGGACAAGGTGGTGCGTTTCGCCGACAAGGGATCGCACCAGATCTTCGTCGAGCCCGAGGGCCTGGACACCCACGAGATCTATCCAAACGGCATCTCCACCAGCCTGCCCTTCGACGTGCAACATGAGTTCGTGCGCTCCATCGTCGGCTTCGAGAAGGCGCAGATCACCCGGCCGGGCTATGCGATCGAGTACGATTTTTTCGATCCGCGGGAACTTGCGCCCAGCCTGCGCACCAGGGCGGTCGAGGGGCTGTACTTCGCGGGCCAGATCAACGGCACCACCGGCTACGAGGAGGCCGCCGCCCAGGGGCTCGTCGCCGGGATCAACGCAGCGCGGGAGAGTCGCGGGCTTGCGCCCTGGACTCCGCGCCGCGACGAGGCCTACATCGGCGTGCTCATCGACGATCTGGTCACCAACGGCACGCTGGAGCCGTATCGCATGTTCACCTCACGCGCCGAGTACAGGCTGTCGCTGCGCGAGGACAATGCCGACCTGAGGCTCACACCGAAGGGCCGCGAACTGGGCATCGTCGACGACGAACGCTGGCAAAGTTTTCGGACCAAACAGCGCGTCATCGAATCCGAAACCGAACGCCTCGCCGCCATCGTGGTGCGGCCCGGGGATGTGCCGGCCGCCAGCCCTCTGGGATCGCTGCGGCGGGAGACGCCCGCGCAACAGCTTCTGAAGCGGCCGGAGTGCCGCTACGATGACTTGGTGGCGTTGCCGCGAGTGGGCGCCGGTCCCGGGACGGAGGGTCTGAGCGACGGGATGTACGCACAGGTGGCCGGGCAACTGGAGATCCAGGCTCGCTACCAGGGTTATATCGAGCGCCAGTCCCGGGACATCGAAAGGCAGCGCAAGCACCAGAGCATGCCTTTGCCCGCCGGTCTGGACTATTCCCGCGTGCAGGGCCTTTCCAACGAGGTGCGGGAGAAGCTCGCCCGGGTGCGGCCCGCGAGCATCGGACAGGCGGCGCGAATATCCGGCGTCACCCCGGCAGCGGTATCGTTGCTGCTGATTCACCTCAAGAAGCGCGAATATCGAGAGAGCGCCTGAGTGCGCGATCTTGCGAATCCAACATGTAATTTATAGTGAAAACAACAGCTTACAATTCTTCAACCAGAGATGTCCAATGTTTGACAGTATGCGTTGGAAATGCGTGGGCAAAGGAAAACCCCATGAAAGCGAACCACTGGACAGTGGCGGCCCTTGCGGCTATCGGCCTGGGCGGCTGTGGCGGGCAAGGCGATCAGGCGGATCCCATCGGCGGGGCGAGCGGGCAGGAGCTTGCGGAAGAGCAGGTGCTCCGCTGGGGCAACGGCGCGGAACCGGGTTCTCTCGACCCCCACCGCACCCAGGGCGTACCCGGCTCCAACATCGGCCGCGATCTCTTCGAGGGGCTCACGAGCGAGGCGCCGGACGGGACGGTCATCGCAGGCGCGGCGGAGTCCTGGGAAATCAGCGACGACGGCAGGACGTACCGCTTTTTCCTGCGTCCCGAGGCGCGCTGGTCCAATGGCGATCCCGTCACCGCGGACGATTTCGTCTACAGCCTGCGGCGCAGCCTGGACCCGGCGACGTTGTCGAACTACACCTTCATCCTCAATCCGATCCTGAACGCCGAGGCGGTGGCGGCAGGGGAGTTACCCACGAGCGAGGTGGGCGTCCGGGCGCTCGATGCGCATACGCTGGAAATCCGGCTCGAGAACATCACGCCCTACTTTCTCGGGCTGCTGACCCATTCCGCCAGTTATCCCGTTCATCCGCCCAGCGCCGAAGCGCACGGCAATCAGTACGCGCGCCCGGGCAACCTGGTGTCCAATGGCGCCTACCGGCTCGAGGAATGGGTCGTGCAATCCCACGTGAAGCTGGTCCGCAACGAGCATTACTGGGACAACGGCCGTACGACGATCGACGAGGTCTGGTACTACCCTACCGAGGATCAGACGGCCGAACTCAGCCGTTTCCGGGCCGGCGAACTGGACCTCTCCAACGCGATTCCCAAGAGGCAGGTGGACTGGATCCGCGAGAACCTTCCCGAAGAACTGGTGATCTCGCCCTACCTGGGCACCTACTACTTCGGTTTCAACCTGACCCGTCCGCCATTCCAGGACAACCCGGAACTTCGCCGCGCGCTGGCCCTGGCCGTGGACCGGGACATCATCACGGGACAGGTGACCAATGCCGGTGAGGTGCCTGCCTACGGATGGGTCCCGCCGGTGCAGAACTACACGGGTCAGCAAATGCCCGAAGCGGCCTGGACCCAGGAAGAGAGGGTAGCGGAGGCGCGCCGGCTCTACGCTCTTGCCGGCTACTCGGAGGAAAATCCGCTGCGCACGCGGATCCTCTACAACACCCAGGAAGATCACAGGCGCATCGCCGTGGCCATTGCGTCCATGTGGAAACAGACCCTGGGCGTGGAGGTGGAGATTCTCAACCAGGAGTGGAAGGTTTTCCTGGATACGCGCCAGCAGAAGATCGAGACGGAGATCTATCGGAGCGGGTGGATCGGCGACTACAACGATGCCTATACGTTCGCGGAATTGTTCGCCTCGGGAAGCGGGCTCAACCATACGGGATACTCGAGTCCCGACTACGATCGGCTGCTTCGGGAAGCCTCGGCGGAAGGGGACATGAAGCGCCGCGCGGAACTCCTCCAGCAGGCCGAGCGCGTACTGGTGGAGGACCTGCCGATCATGCCGCTGTATTTCTACGTCACTGCGCGCATGGTCAGACCCTGGGTGGGCGGCTACATGCCCAACATCATGGATCACCACCGATCGCAGAACTTCCATATCCTCAAGCATTAGGAAAGGTCCGATCAACTCAAGTGGCCGATTTGCAGAGCCATCAAGATCGACAAGTTACGAAGAGTCTCACTGCGATGGATCGAGTTGTTCAGAGGTTTCTTGGTTCAGCCACCGCAGCGGGGGTTCCTGTAGAGCAGTTGGGCGCCAAGGGTCAGGGGTAAGCCGGTGTTTCGCTACGCGACCCGCCGCCTTCTCGGAGCGCTGCCGACGCTCCTGATCCTCTTGGCGGTGGCCTTTTTCCTCATTCGCGTGGCGCCGGGCGGGCCGTTCGACGCGGAACGGGCGCTGCTGCCGGAGATCGAGGCGAACCTCAGGGCGGCCTATCACCTGGACGAGCCGTTGTATCAGCAGTTCGGCCGGTATCTGTGGGGCCTTCTGCAGGCCGATTTCGGTCCGTCCTTCCAATACCGCGATTTTTCGGTCACGGAACTGATCATGACGGGGTTCCCGGTCTCGCTGAGACTGGGCGGCAGCGCCATGGCCCTGGCGCTGCTGTTTGGCATCACCGCCGGAAGCATCGCCGCGCTGCGCCAGAATACGCGCGCCGACTACGCGGTGATGTCGGCGTCGATGACCGGCATTTCGATCCCGAACTTCGTCATGGCGCCGCTGTTGATCCTGGTGTTCGCGGTTTATCTTGGATGGCTGCCGGCGGGCGGGCTGGGGAACGGCTCGCCGCGCAACATGGTCCTGCCGGTGATCGCGCTGGCGCTGCCCCAGATCGCCTACATCTCCCGGCTGACCCGCGGGAGCATGATCGAGGTGCTGCGCAGCAACTTCATCCGCACCGCCCGGGCGCAGGGGTTGCCCATGCGCAAGATCGTGCTCAGGCACGCGCTCAAGCCGGCGCTGCTGCCGGTGGTTTCCTATCTGGGCCCGGCCACGGCGGCGGTGATTACCGGGTCCGTGGTCATCGAGCAGATTTTCGGTGTCCCGGGGCTGGGGCGGTTCTTCGTCCAGGGCGCGCTGAACCGCGACTACACGCTGGTGATGGGCGTGGTCGTGTTCTACGGGGTGCTGATCATCGCCTTCAACCTGCTGGTGGACCTCGCCTACGCCTGGCTGGATCCCAAGGTGAAGTACTCGTGAACGCGGCAGCGGAGGCCCTCCAGGTGCAGGAGGAAGTTGCCGGCCGCAGCCTGTGGGTCGACGCCTGGCGGACGCTGCGGAAGAATCGCGCCGCCGTGGTCTCCGGCGTGATCATCGGGGTCATGGCCGTGCTGGTCACCGTCGGTCCCTGGTTCAGTCCCTACAGTTACGACTTCACCGACTGGAGCAACCTGTCCATCGGCCCCAGCCTGGAGACGGGCCACGTGTTCGGCACCGACACGCTGGGGCGGGACCTGTTCGTGCGCACGCTCTACGGCGGGCGCATCTCGCTGATGGTGGGGCTGGCGGCGACGCTGGTGAGCCTCCTGATCGGCATCGGTTACGGTGCCATCGCCGGCTATTTCGGCGGCCGGCTGGACAACCTGATGATGCGCATCGTGGATATCCTATACGCGATGCCCTTCATGTTCTTCGTCATTCTGCTCATGGTGTTCTTCGGGCGGAACCTGTTCCTCATCTTCGTCGCCCTGGGCGCCATCATCTGGCTCGACATGGCGCGAATCGTTCGCGGTCAGACCCTGAGCCTCAAGCACCGCGAGTTCGTCGAGGCGGCCAGGGCGCAGGGCGTGGGGACGTTCGCGGTGATCCGCCGGCACATCGTGCCGAACCTGCTGGGCGTGGTGGCGGTGTACGTGACGCTGACCATCCCGCAGGTCATCCTCATGGAATCCTTCCTCAGCTTCCTCGGCCTGGGCGTCCAGGAACCCATGACGTCGTGGGGCGCGCTGGTCAAGGACGGTTCGGACGAGATGCAGAGTTCACCCTGGCTGCTGCTCTTCCCGGCGGTGTTTCTCGCCGCCACCCTGTTCTGCTTCAACTTCCTCGGCGACGGCATGCGCGACGCGCTGGACCCGAAGGACCGCTGATGCCCCGTCCCGGGAGTTCCTGTCGTTTCAGCCCGCCCCAGGAGGGCTGCGGCAAGGCGCGTTTCGCCGCCACCGGCCCACATCGCCTCGCGGCTGAGCGCGTTGCGCGCCCATGAGCCTGCTTGAAGTCCGCAACCTGGATGTCCGGTTCCACACGCCGGACGGCGAGGTGCGCGCTGTCAGGAACCTGAGCTTCGAGCTGGGCCAGGGGGAAACCCTGGGCGTGGTGGGCGAGTCGGGGTCCGGCAAGAGCCAGACGGTGCTGAGCCTGATGGGGCTGCTGGCGGACAACGGCCGCGCCACCGGTACGGCGTTTTTCGACGGGGAGGACCTGCTGGGGCTTTCCGCCGGCGAGCTGCGGCGCGTTCGCGGCCGCCGGATCTCGATGATTTTCCAGGACCCGATGACGTCGCTGAACCCCTATCTGACCGTCGCGCAGCAGATGACCGAAGTGGTGCGGGAGCACGATGGAGCGACTCGCAGGGCGGCGCGGGAGCGGTGCCTGGAGATGCTGGAAGCGGTCAAGATACCGGACGCGGAATCCCGGCTGGACTGTTATCCCCACGAGTTGTCGGGCGGCATGCGCCAGCGGGTCATGATTGCCGCGAGCCTGCTGCTGGACCCGCAGATCCTGGTGGCCGACGAGCCCACGACGGCGCTGGATGTCACCGTACAGGCGCAGATTCTCGAACTCATGAGGGACCTCAACCGCCGGCTCGGCACGGCCATCGTGCTCATCACCCACGATCTGGGCGTGATCGCGGGATTGTGCGAGCGGGTCCTGGTGATGCGCGACGGGGAGTCGAAGGAGCAGGGGAACGTTCGGGATGTCTTCTACCGCCCGCGACATCCCTACACGAAAGCCCTGCTGCAAGCCGTGCCGAGGCTGGACGCGGAACGGGCGGAGCGGCTGGCCCCGGCGGCAAACGGCGGCTTTGCGTCTTCGGCCGCGGCGGCGCCAAGCGACTCCGGGCCGGGCGGCCCCGCGTCTCCGGCTACCGCCGCGCCGTCGGCCACCACCGCACTTGGCGACCCTGCGCCACCGGCCGCCACGGCACCGCCGCCGGATTCCTCGCTGTTGAGCGTGGACGACCTCAAGGTCCACTTTCCGGTGCGCACCGGCGGTTGGCTGGGGCGAAAGCAGCCGCTGCGGGCGGTGGACGGGGTGGACCTGGAGTTGCGCCCCGGGGAGACGCTGGGGATCGTGGGCGAATCGAGCTGCGGCAAGTCGACGCTCGCCCGGGCCATCCTCCGGCTGGTGCCGCCCACCGCTGGCGGCGTGTGGCTGTTGGGGCAGAACGTGGGCGACCTGGACAAGCGCGCGCTGAGGGAAATGCGCCGGGATGCCCAGGTGATATTCCAGGATCCCCTGGCTTCGCTGAATCCGCGCATGACGGTGGGCAACATCGTCAGCGAACCGCTGTGGACGCACTTTCCGGAACTGGGCGCGGAAGAGGTGAGGGCGCAGGTCGCCGACGTCCTCAGGCGAGTGGGGCTCAGCGGTCGCGAGCTGAATCGCTATCCCCACGAGTTTTCCGGCGGGCAATGCCAGCGCATCGGCATTGCCAGGGCGCTGGTGCTCAAACCGAAGGTCATCATCTGCGACGAACCGGTGAGCGCCCTGGACGTCTCCATCCAGGCGCAGATCATCAATCTGCTCATGGATCTGCAGGCGGATTTCGGTCTGGCGCTGATCTTCATCGCCCATGACCTGGCGGTGGTGCGACACATCAGCCACCGGATCATGGTCATGTACCTTGGGCAGATCATGGAAGTGGCGTCGCGGCAGGCGCTATACGATACGCCACAACATCCCTACACGCGGGCGCTCATCAGCGCCGTGCCGATTCCCGACCCGGACAAGGAGCGGGCGCGGGACCGGGAGCTGCTGCCGGGCGACCTGCCTTCGCCCATCGACCCGCCCTCCGGTTGCCGCTTCCGCACCCGGTGCCGGTTCGCCGAGGAGCGCTGCCGGACGGAAGCCCCCCGGCTCCGGCCATTGGCAGGCAGCCTGGTGGCTTGCCATCGGGCCGGGGAAGCCGCGCTGGGATGAGCGTCGGAACCGCGTCGGAAAACGTTGCTCATGCGCAGCGCATATACTCGACCCGTGCGAAATCGTTTCATCGCGCCCAAGGCCGCCGGGGGAGCCAGTCGGGACGTGTTTCCAACGCAGAATCAACTGGATCGAACGCGGCAGCGGCTTGATCGATTGCTTGCCGCCGCCGGGCTGCGGGCGGCCCCCGGCGAAGCTGCCGCGTTGGCGGAGTACATTGACGACATCAGCCGCTGGAATCGTGTTCACAACCTGACAGCCGTCACCGACCCCGATGCCATGGTCCGCCGACACGTGATTGAAAGCCTCTCGCTGCGCCCCATGCTCGAAGGATCCCGCATCGCCGACATCGGCAGCGGCGCGGGAGTTCCGGGGCTGCCGCTGGCGATCATGGAGCCGCGCAGGCATTTCACGCTCATCGAAAGCCGCGGCAAACGCGCGGCGTTCCTGCGGCATGTGCAGGGCCGGCTGGGATTGGAAAACATTGCCGTGAAGCATTGCCGGGTGGAGTCCATGACCGACGCCGGGCCATTCGATACCCTGCTTGCCCGCGCGGTGGCGCCCCCAGGGGAAGTGCTGCGACTCGCGTCGGGCCTGTTCGGGCGCGAAACCGTGCTGCTGATGCCGGTGGGACAACGGGTCGCGAGCGAGCCGGTGCCAGGGGAAGATCGGTTCGATGTGCGCCGCGAGGAAGCGATGCCGTCCTGGCTCGGAGGTAGCTTGCTGGTGGTGCGCAGAAAGGGGGAGTGAGCGGCGAGCCGGCGTCAACCGTGGCGATGCGCCGGGGGAGGGCGTCGATCCAGTTGGCGGCTATACTTGCCTTGCCGACAGCCGCTGAATGTCGCGCGATGCATGTACCAACCATCCAGAAGTCCGACTGCTTGCGCTAATTCGCGACATCCATCGGCCGAGACGAATCGCCGGTGTTCGCTTGTCGCGGCCGCGGGAGAGGATCAAGACGATGTCACCAACCCATATTGAACTACCGGAAGAATTGTTCGAATTTGTCCGCACGCCGGATCGCGGTCAGAGCGCCGTGTTTGTCGGGCGGGCGGAGGAATTGAATGGATTGGCGGATTACGCCGCGCACATGCGGTCCTCGTCGTCGTTGGAGCGGGCGGGCGGGGGGCATACTGTGCTGTTCGAGGCGTGCCCAGGTATGGGCAAAACGGCCTTGTTGGCGCAATTCCGTAAGCATGCCGAAAGTGTGGGGCTGCCCGCCATCAATGTGGCCCATCACGATTTAACATCCCATGACGTATTTGCGGCCCGCCTGCGATACGGCTTGAAGAGCACGATCCAACGCCACGCGGAAAATGTCGAAGCGGCGGGCGTAGCCAAAGCGTTGCTTCCAGTTGCGTCGTCGTTGGGCGGAGACCGTGTGGGCGCAACCCTTTCCGTCGTCGCAACGGCTACCGCCGCAATAAGAAAACTCGGCGACGCGTTTCGGAAACACGACACGCCGCCGTTGGCGGTCACGATCGATGAAGCGGCGCACCTGGATCGGCAACACAGGACCGTGATGCTGCAATTGCACGAAGCGACGCTCGGGTGGCCGGTGTTTCCTGTGTGCGCAGGGACGGCGGGGGCGAGGGAGGCAATGAAGCTCGCGGGCGTATATCGGTTTTCGGAAGGACATACTCCGTGTCTTGCGCCCATGTCCATGACCGAAGCCCGCGATGCGTTTCCCGCGATGTGCGAAAGATTTGGCATCGGGATGGGCATCAACGAAGAAAACCGATGGGCGGAGCGCGTCGCGAAGGACAGCGCGGGGTTTCCCCAGCACATCAACATCGGTTTGAAAGCCGCCGCGGCAGAGTTGTTGGCGGCCAATGAACAAGCCCGCCACCCATCGCTCAAACAGGCCGCGAAGAATGCGGGAGCCGGTCGCGACAAGTACTACCAGGAGCGGCTCGGCTCTGTGTTGCCCGAACACGGAGAGGCGCTATGGGCTGGGGTGGCCGCACTCCGCCGCGCGGGAGGCCAGACGCATCGCGACCGCATCGAGACGGTATTCCGGGAGGCGTCGGACAAGGCCCGCACGCGAAGAAAACGCCCGCCACTTCCACAAGGCGAAGTTGGCAGTTTGGTGGACCGGGCGATCGGCAACGGCGTGTTCCAGAGGACGGGGCAAGGTTCGCTGGAACTGTCCATCCCTTCAATGGGCGACTACATCGAGCGGGTATTTGGCGGAAGCGAGGTCGTGTCGTAGAACATGACCTCCACGTGCAGCTTCAGCAAGTTCGCCAGACGCATGAAGGCGGGTAATGACGGCTAACTGGGCAAACCAGACCATCTGGACTGGCGACAACCTCCCGATCCTGCGCGGCATGAACTCCGCCAGCGTCGATCTGATCTATCTGGACCCGCCGTTCAACTCCAACGCCGACTATGCCGCGCCCATTGGGTCGAAGGCGGCAGGGGCCGCGTTCAAGGATACATGGTCCCTGTCCGACGTGGACGCCGAATGGGTCAATCTCATCGAGGCGAAGCATCCGGCGCTTTATCGTGTCCTGCTGGCGGCCATGACACCGAGCGACAAGTCCTACCTTGCCTACATGGCAGCCCGGTTGCTCGAAATGAGGCGCGTGCTAAAACCGCCGGGCAGTATCTACCTGCACTGCGATCCGACCATGAGCCACGGCTTGAAGCTGCTTATGGATTCAATCTTCGGAAAACCGGCATTCACCAATGAAATCGTTTGGCAGAGAACCGGTTCGCACGGAGGGGCAAAAAGGTGGGGGCCGATTCATGACACGATTCTCTTTTATGCGGGACCTGGCAGGACATGGAATCGTAGTTTCCAAGCGTACGATGAACAGTACGTGGAAAAATACTATCGACTGGAAGATGAGCGCGGCCGATACCAAGTAGTGAGTCTGACCGGTGCAGGAACAAGGACAGGAGACTCCGGCAAGCCGTGGCGCGGTATCGATCCAACTGACAGCGGCCGCCATTGGGCGGTTCCCCGGCAGTCTCTTCAGTTGGCCTATCCCGACCGGGCTGGCCTCGATTCCCTGTCGCCACAGGCACGGTTGGATTTGCTTGATGAAGCCGGACTGATCCATTGGCCGCCACGCGGCAGAATCCCACGGCAGAAGCGATACCTCGACGAAAATCCCGGCACTCTCATACAGGATATCGTCACGGATATTCGCCCGCTTTCCCACGCCGCCAAAGAACGCACAGGGTATCCGACGCAGAAGCCGTTATCGTTGCTGCGCAGAATTATCGAAGCGAGCAGCAATGATGGCGAGATCGTGCTTGATCCATTTTGCGGCTGCGCGACGGCCTGTATCGCAGCGGAACAGCTACAGCGCCAATGGATCGGTATCGACATCAGCGACAAAGCCGCCGATCTGGTCAAGCTGCGCATGGAAAAGGAACTCGGTTTGTTCTACAACGGTGCGCACCGCACCGACATACCCCACCGCACCGACCTGGGCAAGCTACCGCCGTACAACAGTCCGCAGAACAAGCGGCAACTCTATGGCGAACAGGAAGGCCATTGCGCGGGCTGCGATACGCACTTCGAGGCGCGACACCTTGAGATTGACCATATCATCGCCCGGGGCAAGGGCGGGACGGACCATATAGAGAATCTTCAATTGCTCTGCGGCTCCTGCAACCGGATCAAGGGCGACCGGGGCATGGAGTATCTGAGAGTCAAGCTGCAACTGTAGAATGTCCGCTGTAGCGGCATCTCCCTGACAACGGTGTATCGCGGCATCGGCTGCGCCGGACTCCAGCAGCCGATGCTTGTCACTTTGCGACATCTTCGAGCAAGCTTCCAAGCCGCTCCCCCACCTCGTGCAAGGCGGCTACCTGCTCCCTTGATTCCTCCCGGTCACTGGTTCTGAGCGCCCAGACTTGGGAATAGGGCATTTCGTCGATCCGTTTCGCAAGAGTGTCAGCCAAGTCTGTGATCGATGCGTCCTTCAGGAGCAGTTTGTCTGTATTGCGGTTCGCCGCGCGCTTCCGTTCCAGCGATCGGACGGCTTCCTCTATGGATCGGGAGCCTCCCGAAAGAAAATGGTTCCTCGCCTGGTCGTCCGCCAGTACCTGTGGCAGTTTCCGCGTATCCTCCAAGCGATATATCTTTCCGTCGCGAATCCACTCGCCAAAGTCCTCAAGACCCAGTCCAGCCCTGAAAATGGCTTGCTTGACTCGCGGCTTTTGCAGTTCGACAAAGCCGCTGAAGCGATCAATCTGGAAGGCGGTGTCATCCACGACGTCCCGGTAGAATTCGTTCATGTCGTGGTAGGCGTCGATTTGCCGTTCTATTTCGGCCTTGTTGCCGCCGCACAATTCGATCAACCTGCCGTAGTCCCAAAGCTTTTCGTTGCGAAGGTAGTGAAGATAGCGGGCCTTCTCGTATGCGGGCCACTCCCGCGCCCCAACCAGATGGGCGGAAACGCGGCGCATCTCGATGTCGGGTTGCGTGGCGCCCTCAATTATCAGCGACTTGATCCGGGACCAGTCGCCCGCGACGTTCTCCTTGTCGAATTCCCGGTATATCGCAAGCCTTGTATTCCCGTCGATGCATATGTATCGCCCGCCTCTCCGTATGAGAGTTATTGGGGACAGGATGCCCTTGCTGGCGCGGATTGAGTCCTTGAGGCTGCTGAAGGAGGAAGCGGGTCCGTTTGCAGCGGACCTCAGGGCGAAGTGAATCTGCTGCGGCGTCAACCGGCCGCCGTATTTCTCGATCGCTTTCTTGATCCGCGGGTTGTCCGTGTCGAAGTCGATCTCGCTGACTTGAACAGCGGCTTGTTTTTCCGGCATCTTGGGTCTCCATTGGGAGTTGGCGCCCACCCGCTCCGCCATGTCGGCACACGGCGCAGGTCCCTTGGTTCATCATACCGCTGTAGCGCGACGGGCGGCTTGCGCCGATTGGCGGAGCCGAACATGCGACTACTGAAGGCGGAACAGCATGAGGAATGAAATTATGCCGGATAGGCCGCGGAATCAAACTCGAATTTGTGCGCAATCTTTACAGTTTCATGTTTCGAATCCAGGTTTGCATCGAATCCGGACGCGGCCAGGCCGGAGTCGGAGTTTCATTTTTTGTATTGGCCCGATCAATCTCGTAGGCTGGCTGCGCAACTATTGCGTCTGCGGCTCGTCCCGGAGCGCAGGATAGAGACGAAGGTTCCGTGGCACAGATCATCGCCATAGCCAACCAGAAGGGCGGAGTGGGCAAGACCACCACCTGCGTCAATCTCGGCGCGTCCCTGGCCGCCACGCGCCGGCGCGTGCTGGTGGTGGACATGGACCCCCAGGGCAATGCCACGGTGGGCTGCGGCGTGGACCGGGAGGAGATGGAGGTCACCGTCTGCGACCTGCTCCTCGGGGAGGGCGATCCGGCCGCGGCGATCCGGCCCGCGGGCGTGGGCGGCTTCGGCGTGCTGCCCGCGAATCGGGATCTCACCGTGGCGGAAGTCCGGCTGCTGAGCCATGCCGGGCGCGAGCGCCGGCTCAAGCGGATCCTGGCGCCGCTGGCAAAAGACTACGATTACGTGCTGGTGGATTGCCCGCCGGCGATCAACATGCTCACCCTCAACGCCCTGGCGGCGGCCACCGGCGTGCTCATACCCATCCAGTGCGAGTACCTGGCCTTGGAAGGCCTGCGGGCGCTGCTGGAGACGGTGGAGGAAATCCGCCGCGGCGTCAACCCGGCGCTGCGGATTCACGGCATCCTGCGCACGATGTTCGACGGCAGGACCAATCTCACCAGGGAAGTTTCCAGCCAGCTTCTCGATCACTTCGGAGACGGGGTATTCCATACTGTCATCCCGCGCAACGTCCGACTGGCCGAAGCGCCCAGTTTCGGCAAGCCAGCGCTCCACCACGACAAGTCCTCCGCCGGGGCGCTGGCCTACCTGGCCCTGGCCGGCGAAATCAACCGCCGCGAGGCGGTGCCGGCGACGCTATAGACAAGCGAGGCTGCGCCTCAGACCGAGAAGGCATGTGTCGCAATCTTCTGACTTGGTGAGTGATATTCAAAACTTGACTCGACTGTAAAGATAACTCCTGCTCAAGGAGTCTGGCGGGTTCGTGCTCTTGGAACGAGTGCCGTTAGGCCACAGCTGGATAGATGCACTCCGGTGCAACAAGAGCTGCCAATTCTATCGAAACAGTCAGGTCTACTGACGTATACCCGTGAATACCCGAATGCGATTCATCGTCACTTTCGGGCATATGTTCAATTCGCAAGGTAAGTCTAGCGTGTTCCTTTACCGCCTGCTTTGCTGCACTCACGTTAAGCACAGCGAAACGACCGTTAGCCTTGAGGTTATATGACTTGCGCTGGAACGCGTTCCTGACTTGCGCGACCGCCCCCTGCTGGTTGTTCTCTCCGAAAAACTCAAGCCAGTTGACCGACAGGTATGGCTCATTCTCTCTTGGCTGGAATGCGGTAGACAACGGTGCGCCGTTTTCAATAGTAGATGGCTTACAGTATCGCGAAAAATGATCCGCGTCGGGAAGCGGCGAATTTGTCATATTGCGCAAATCTGCTTGGTGAACGGCTTAACGGCCTCAAGTGCTTCGTCTTTCGGAAGCGTGCCGCCAACGTGCATGCGTTCCACGCTTGCTTGGGCGGGTGCGGAGATCGCAGCGAATCGAATAAGGCCCGAAGTGAGAAACTCCATGGCCAAAATACCATTCGCCGACAGTCGCCATTCAATATGTGCCAGTCCGTCAGGACTAACACCGATTCTTGGCTCTGGCAATTGCCTTTCAGCCATAGTGAAAAGCGCCATAAATCGTAACGAATCAATGTTGAGCCGCGGCTCGTCAGGATCATTGCGGGCCAAATCGCGCAGATAGCGCAGCCGGTCAGCAGTCCCTTCCATTCCGAATAATCTGAGAAGCGCGGCGATCTCGACCTGCGTGCCAGCAGCCTTGATCTGGGGTTGCCACGGGGGGCGAAGAGGTGATCGACGTCGAAAGGCAGTGGCGATCCAGGTCTTGTGGGTATCTCTATCGCAATCACCCAAACTGCCTGCAGTAACGGAATTCCACGTGGCTGGTCGAGAATGATGTAGCGTTGCAAATGACTCACCAGCCGCATCAGGATGCCGGCCTCTCGCCGTGACTCCGAAGCCATCCGTCTTCCAAGGGCGATCATCGGCTCGCCGACGATGAGTAGCATAGGCAACGAAATTTCTATTCTCCTGGTCATGCTGCCCGGCGAATTTGTGTCTCGACGCCCTTCTAACAACGGTAGAAGCATCATCCAGAGAAAATGGCTTCTGCACGGGATCCAGCCAAAGGGGAATCAAATCCGCGAAAATGTTTATTGGTTTGAGAATTTCCTCCGGAAGGGGGGTGTCAGTTGTATCAGGCCGTTCCGTAACGAAGTCTGAGACAAACGACGAGCCGCGAAAGAACGTGTTGGCAGTTGCCATCTGTGTGCTCATCTCTACTGTCCTTCCAAAAGCCTATTCAACGCCGAAATGACAAACTCCTGCTTCTGCGGCCATTGTTCAATGGCCTCACATAGTCTATCCGCGTCAAGCGGGCCTGCATGATGTACATTGCTATTGACAATAACGGCGGGCCCCGGTTCTCCTTGCTGCGTAGTGATTTGCCCGACACTGAATGAAAGATTGCACAACGCATCCCCAACGTCAAAAGTAAAATTTGGCATCATTCGAATTACTTTGGGATTCCTTCTTTGCCGAGTTCGCTGCTTGAGGAATCGCTGGGTTACCCATTTATCAGGATTGTCTCGTTTGGCCGAAACGACGCAGTTGAGACCGAGACTTCGATATGGAACATGGGGAAGTTTCTGCAAGTATGCTGACACCAACGCGTACACTCGGTAGTTGTCTTGAAAAGACGGCCCGCAATCTTCGATGACGGCAAGATTCGACTGTTCCACGCTCCACTGAATACCGTTGCTGTATTTCACAACTGCAATTGGGGGAGTTGTTATCGCTTCTGCGACCTCCCAATCATCGGGGACGATTTCTCTCGAGATCAAGAAATCCCGGTTCAGAATCGATGGGTTATGAAATTCAGCGGTGACGACGACACTCACCGAATGGAGTCGGTAGGGTATTTCATTGGGCACGGTTAGCGGAACTCCATCAAACCTGAGTTGGGTAGGCCGGGAGGCCGCACAAGATGCCTCTCTCCAAGTAGTTGCGAGGCCGAACCAGCTTCATTTTACACAATTGCGTAGGCACATATTCTGAGAGTCTGCCTGCCGGCTCAAGTCTTGTGCCTGAAGCCTTGCGGCGTCCATGCTGAATCCGAGGCAGACTACGAAGCCCCATTTAATCCCATTCCAAGACGCTCGCGATATAGTCATTTGACTTCATTTTGCCAATATTTGCGTCTGGCGTCGCACTTCGGACGGGAGAAATGTGGTAGAGCGAGCAAACCCCGACCGCAGCCTGAAGGTGCTTCCAAGGGAGCAAACGGACACTCGGCCGCCGCGCAGCGCCTGGTTTTTCCGGCACAACGGTCCGACGCGTAAAGGCGAGTGAATGGATCGTATTGTATGGAACATGCGTAACTCATTGATTTTGTGCCCGCGCATTGTTCCTTCCGCGACTGCGGGGCGGCGCGATGCGCCGGTGCGGCACGCTTACAAAGAGTGCTTGGGATACAATAAATTGCGCTTGACCACCGACGAAAGGAATCAATGGACGCCTTGCCCGCCTTGCCCGCCATGCTCCGCAACCGCGGCCTCAGGGCATCAATGTTCCCGCGTCAGAGGCCGGTGAGCGATGCGGCCTAAGCGACGAAGTCTCGGCCGCGGGCTGGAGGCGCTGCTGGGCACGGATTCCATCGCGCCGCAGCCGGCCCCGCACGAAGGCCTCCGCGAGCTGCCCGTCGACCTCCTCGAACGGGGCCGCTACCAGCCGCGGGTGGACATGCGCCAGGAGTCGCTGCGGGAACTGGCCGACTCCATCCGCGCCCAGGGCCTGGTGCAGCCGATCATCGTACGCCCCCTGAGCCCATCGGAGGACGGCGCCGAGACCCGCTACGAGATCGTCGCCGGGGAGCGCCGCTGGCGCGCTGCCCAACTGGCCGGGCTGGACGCGATCCCCGCCCTGGTCAGAGACATGTCCGATCGGGAAGCGGTAGCGGTCGGGCTCATCGAGAACATGCAGCGGGAGGACCTGAACCCGCTGGAGGAGGCCGGCGCGCTGAGGCGCCTGGTGAACGAATTCGAGATGACCCACGCCGAGGCGGCAGGCGCCGTGGGCCGCTCGAGGGCCACCGTGACCAATCTGATGCGGTTGCTGGAGTTGCCCGGCGAGGTCAAGGAACTGGTCGAGGCCAGGTCGCTGAACATGGGGCACGCGAGGGCGCTGTTGGCGCTTGCGGACCCCGGGGCGCTGGTGGACCTGGCCCGGCGCGCCGTCAGGCACGGCTGGAGCGTGCGGGAGACCGAACGCGCCGTGAACCGGCTGGCACGGCCCGCCGTGACACCGCCGACTCCGGCCCCGGACCCCGATGTGCAGCGGCTCGAAACGCAGTTGAGCGACCGTCTGGGTGCCTCCGTCCGGATCGATCACCGGGCAAAGGGAGGGCGGGTCATCATCCGGTACCATGGCATGGATGAACTCGAGGGCATCATCGAGCAGCTTCGGCCCCGGTCGGGAGGAGATCCCGGCTTGCAGTAAGGCGGCGGAATCCATCGGTTCGAATCCGCCGAACGAAGCCGGGCAACAGCGCCGGTTTCGCCTTGATCGGCAGCCCACAAATCTATAGGATACCGCGGCGTTCGAGCAGTTGAATTTCCTCATCCAAGCGACGCCGCCGGTGTGGCTTTTTCCTTGACCAGACGAGCTGTGAATTACGGGCAAACGGTCCGCTTGTGAGCGATTTGGATGAGCGGTTCCGCCAGGCACGCAGGACCGCATTCGGGATTGTCGGGGCACAGGCCTGCGTCACGCTGTTGAGCGCAGGAGCCGGGCTGTTGCTGGCGGGTACCGCGGGGGGCGTCTCCGCGTTGCTGGGCGGCGGCATCGGCACGCTGGCCAGCCTGGCCCAGGTAGCCGGCACGTTCCGGACAGGGGCGAGCAGGGAACCGGCTAAGATCCTGGGCCGGCTGTATCGGGGCGAGGCGTTCAAGCTGCTCATCACGGCGGGACTGTTCGCATTGGTGTTGACGAACGTGGAAGTGGTATTCGGAGCGATGATCGGCGGTTTCGGGGCAACCCTTCTGGTGTTCTGGGCCGCGTTGGTCGCAGGTCCGGGTGACGCGCTGGCCGGCGGGCCGCAGCGCCCGGCCGGGAAGTAAGCATGGAAGACACCCACGAAGGCCCGGCAAACGCCACCGAGTACATCGTCCACCACCTCACCAATCTCCACCTGGGCGAGGGCTTCTGGAACCTGCACCTGGACAGCATCTTCTACGCGGTGACGCTGGGTATCCTCTTCGCCGGAAGCTTCTGGTTCGCGGCGCGCAGGGCCACCCCGGGCGTGCCGGGACGCTGGCAGAACTTCGTGGAACTGATGGTCGAGTTCGTCGACACCCAGGTCAGGGACAGCTTCCACGGCTCCAGCAAGCTGATCGGGCCGCTGGCGCTGACGATCTTCTGCTGGATCTTCCTGATGAATTTCATGGACCTGGTGCCGGTGGACCTGCTGCCCGAAATCGGCGTGGCGATGGGCATCGAGTACATGAAGGTCGTGCCGACCACCGACCTGAACATCACCTTCGGCATGTCGATCTCGGTCTTCCTGCTGATGATCTTCTACAGCATCAAGATCAAGGGCGTCGGCGGATTCGCCAAGGAGCTGTTCTTCCACCCGTTCGGGAAGTGGATGTTGCCGTTCAACTTCCTGCTGAAGCTGGTGGAGGAAATCGCCAAGCCGGTATCGCTGGCGCTGCGGCTGTTCGGCAACCTCTACGCCGGCGAGCTGATTTTCATTCTGATCGCCCTGTTCACGCTTTCCGCCGGCGGGCATACGCTGACCGAAACGCTGTCGAACGTGGCATCGCCCGACACGATTGCCTACCTGATCATCCAGGTCATACTGGGGCTGATATGGGCGCTGTTCCATATCCTGATCATCACGTTGCAGGCATTCATTTTCATGATGTTGACTATCGTTTACTTGAGTATGGCCCACGAAGAGCATTAGTCCGAAGGCTTCGCGGCCTTGCTGAATTTAGGAGGAGTTATGGAACTAGCAAACTTGGTCGCCAATGTACAGGGAATGACGGCCCTGGCGGTGGCGCTGCTGATCGGTATGGGCGCGGCAGGCACCGCCATCGGATTCGGCCTGCTCGGCGGCCGATTCCTGGAGGGCGCGGCCCGGCAGCCGGAACTGGTGCCGATGCTGCAGATCAAGATGTTCATCGTCGCCGGCCTGCTGGACGCGGTCACCATGATCGGCGTGGGCGTGGCGCTGTTCTTCACGTTCGCGAACCCGTTCCTGGCCACCGCACTGGATACAGTCCAGGCCGGGCTGGGCGGCTGACCTGAACTGAACGGCTTCGTTCCTGGAGGCAACCCGTGAGCATCAACGTCACGCTATTCGTACAGATGCTGGTCTTCGCCCTTCTGGTGTGGTTCACCATGACCTACGTATGGCCGGTCATCCGCCAGGCCATGGACGAACGGGAGCAGCAGATCGCCGACGGTCTTGCCGCCGCGGACAAGGGCCGCAGCGACCTGGAGTCGGCAGAGGCAGAAGCGCAGACCATCATCGCGGCGGCCCGCGACCAGGCCCGCGACATCCTCAACAAGGCCTCGAGCCGCGCGGCGGGCATCGTCGACGAGGCCCGCTCCCAGGGCGAGGAAGAAAAGCGCAAGCGGCTGGAAAGCGCGCAGCAGGAGATCGACGTGGAAGTCAATCGGGCCCGGGACGAACTCCGGCACCAGGTGGCGACCATTGCGGTGGCCGGCGCGGAAAAGGTGCTCGCCCGGGAGATCGACGCCGAAGCCCACCGCGAACTGCTGGACCGCCTGGCGGCGGAACTGTAGCGGACGGAGCAGGACGGATGAATTTCCATGGCTGAGACCGGCGCACTGGCGCGGCCTTACGCCCGCGCAATCTTTGAACTGGCCCGGGAAGACGGCAGCCTGCCGGCCTGGTCGGATGCCCTTGGGGCTGCCGGCGAAGTGGTAACCAACCCGGACGCGAGGGCATTTCTGGCCAGGCGCGAGCACGATGACGAGGCGCGGGTTTCATTCCTGTTGTCGGTTTGCGGCGCCGCCGGGGACGGGCAGATGCTCGACACCGAACAGGGCCGCAACCTGCTGCGGTTGCTCGCCGAGAATCGCCGGCTGGAGGTCCTGCCGGAAATCGCCGCCCAGTTCGAGGCGCTCAAGGCCCGGGCGGAGAACACGGTCAAGGTACGGCTGGTTACGGCCGCCGGCGTGGAGGAGAGCGTCGTCGACCGAATCGGCGCGGCGCTGGAACGCAAGCTGGGCCGGGCCGTGGAAGTGGAATTGCGGCAGGACCCCGAATTGCTTGGCGGCGCGGTCATCCAGGCCGAGGGCCAGGTGATCGACGGGTCCGTGAAGAGCCGGCTGAGCCAACTCGCCGGCGCGTTGACCGCCTGACGTGGCGCAGGCAAAAGGAAATCACATGGCACTGAAAGCGTCGGAAATCAGCGAACTCATCAGGCAGCGCATCGAGAACTTCGATGCGAAGGCCGAGGCGCGCGATGTCGGCACCGTGGTCGTGCTGACCGACGGCATTGTCCGTATCCACGGCCTTGCCGACGTTCAGTACGGCGAGATGATCGAGTTCCCGGGCGGCAGTTTCGGGCTCGCGCTCAACCTGGAGCAGGACTCCGTCGGCGCGGTGATCCTGGGCGAGTACAAGCACATTCGCGAGGGCGACACGGTTCGCACCACGGGCCGGATCCTGGAGGTGCCGGTGGGCGAGGCGCTGCTCGGGCGGGTGGTGGATTCGCTGGGCAGCCCCATCGACGGCAAGGGCCCCATCGACACTTCGGAATCGTCCCCCATCGAGAAGGTCGCCCCGGGCGTGATCGACCGCCAGTCGGTATCCAGCCCCGTTCAGACCGGGCTGAAATCCATCGACTCCATGGTGCCCATCGGCCGCGGCCAGCGCGAACTGATCATCGGCGACCGCCAGACGGGCAAGAGCGCGGTGGCCATCGACACCATCATCAACCAGCGCGGCGGCGACATCGCCTGCATCTACGTGGCCATCGGCCAGAAGAATTCCACGGTCGCCAATGTCGTGGGCCGGCTGGAGCAGGAAGGCGCCATGGAACACACCATCGTGGTGGCGGCGTCCGCTTCCGAGTCGGCGGCCATGCAGTACATCGCGCCCTACTCCGGCTGCGCCATGGGCGAGTACTTCCGCGACCGGGGCCAGGATGCGCTGATCATCTACGACGACCTGACCAAGCAGGCGTGGGCGTACCGGCAGGTGTCGCTGCTGCTGCGCCGCCCGCCGGGCCGGGAGGCCTATCCGGGCGACGTGTTCTACCTGCATTCGCGGCTCCTGGAGCGCGCCGCGCGGGTCAACGCGGGCTACGTGGAGGAATTCACCGGCGGCGAGGTCACGGGGAAGACGGGCTCGCTGACCGCCCTGCCGATCATCGAGACCCAGGCGGGCGACGTCTCCGCCTTCGTGCCCACCAACGTGATCTCCATCACCGACGGGCAGATCTTCCTGGAGACGGACCTGTTCAACGCGGGTATCCGGCCGGCCATCAACGCGGGCCTTTCGGTATCCCGGGTGGGCGGCGCGGCCCAGACCGACATCATCAAGAAGCTGGGCGGCGGCATCCGCCTGTCGCTGGCGCAGTACCGGGAGCTGGCTGCCTTCGCGCAGTTCGCCTCGGACCTGGACGAAGCCACCCGGCGGCAGCTCGAACGCGGCCAGCGGGTTACCGAACTGATGAAGCAGCCGCAGTATTCGCCCATGTCGGTGGCCGAGATGGCCATCTCGCTGTACGCGGTGAACGAGGGCTACCTGGACGACATCGAGGTGGAAGACGCGGTGCCCTTCGAAACGGCGCTGCACGCCCATGCGCACGCCAACGCGGCGGAACTGATGGAGCAGATCGATGCCACCGGGGCGTACGACGAGGACATCCAGGCCGGCCTGAAGGCGCTGCTCGAAGAGTTCAAGGCGTCGGGCGCGTACTAAGGGGGATTGAATTTTGGAAGGCTTTTCGAATCGCCCCCGGCGTCTGGCCGGGATGGCTGTTGGTGCGGGTTCCGGCGGTCGGGGTCGGGCGCGTCTCCATTCCGATGGAACGGCCGCTGGCCGGGCGATGGCCCCGGGCGGCGAGACTCGAAGGGGTGCCTGATGGCGGTCGGCAAGGAAATTCGGACCAAGATCAACAGCGTGAAGAACACGCAGAAGATCACGCGGGCCATGGAGATGGTCGCGGCCTCCAAGCTGCGCAAGACCCAGGACCGGATGAACGCCGCCAAGCCCTATGCCGAGAGCATCCGCAGGGTGATCGGCCATCTGTCCCAGGCCGGCCCCGATTTCCACAATCCCTATCTCGAGACGCGGGAGATCAAGCGGGTCGGCTACCTGGTGGTCACCACCGACCGGGGCCTGTGCGGTTCGCTCAACGTCAACCTGTTCCGAGCGCTGCTCAACGACATCAGCCGCTGGAACGATCAGGGCGTCGAAGTCGATCTGTGCATCCTGGGCGCCAAGGGGCTGGCGTATTTCCGCCGGCTGAAGACCAACATCGTGTCGGCGGCGACGCACTTGGGCGACGTGCCCAAGGTGGCGGACCTGGTCGGCCCGATCGCCACCATGACGGGCGCCTACAGGGAGGGGACGATCGACCGGTTGTTCCTGGCCTACAACGATTTCATCAATACCATGACCCAGAGGCCGACCATCGACACGCTGGTGCCGGTGGAGCCCGTGGACGCGGAAGAGCTTCAGGACCACTGGGACTACATCTACGAGCCGGATGCCGCGGAGCTCCTGAACAACGTCCTGGAGCGGTACCTGGAGGCACAGGTCTATCGCGGCGCCGTGGAGAACGTCGCCTGCGAGATGGCATCGAAAATGGTGGCCATGAAGGCCGCGACCGACAATGCCGGCAAGTTCATCGATCAGCTGCAACTGGCCTACAACAAGGCGCGCCAGGCAGCGATCACACAGGAGATATCGGAAATCGTGGGCGGCGCGGCGGCCGTCTAGACTCCTTGAGCGGGCGTCATCTTTACAGTTGAGTCAAGTTTTGCAAATTTTCTGTGAAATCAGTAGGTTGAAACACATGCCTCGTCGGTCTGAGGCGGAGCCTCGCTAGGAATTCCGGAAACAGAGGAAGGTTGAGCATTCCATGAGCACGGGTACGATTGTTCAGGTCATCGGCGCGGTCGTTGACGTCGAGTTTCCCAGGGACACCATCCCCAGCGTCTACGACGCGCTGAAGTTGCAGGACCGCGATCTCACGCTGGAGGTCCAGCAGCAGTTGGGCGACGGCGTGGTGCGGGCCATCGCCATGGGTTCCAGCGAGGGGCTCAAGCGCGGGCTGGCGGTGGACAACACCGCTCAACCCATCACCGTCCCGGTGGGCGAAAAGACCCTGGGACGCATCATGGACGTGCTGGGGAACCCCATCGACAAGGCGGGGGAGATCGGCGAGGACGAGCGGCTTCCCATTCACCGGGATCCGCCGAGTTTCGAGGAACAGTCCACGACCACGGAACTGCTCGAAACCGGCGTAAAGGTCATCGACCTGATCATGCCCATCGCCAAGGGCGGCAAGATCGGGCTGTTCGGCGGCGCCGGCGTGGGCAAGACGGTCACCCTGATGGAACTGATCAACAACATCGCCAAGGAGCATGGCGGCTATTCCGTCTTCGCCGGAGTGGGCGAGCGGACCCGCGAGGGCAACGACTTCTACTACGAGATGAAGGACTCCGAGGTGCTCGACAAGGTCTCTCTGGTGTACGGGCAGATGAACGAGCCGCCCGGCAACCGCCTGCGGGTGGGGCTCACGGGCCTGACCATCGCCGAATACTTCCGCGACGAAGGCCGCGACGTGCTCATGTTCATCGACAACATCTACCGCTACACCCTGGCGGGCACCGAGGTCTCGGCGCTGCTGGGCCGCATGCCCTCCGCGGTGGGCTACCAGCCCACCCTGGCCCAGGAGATGGGCGTGCTCCAGGAGCGCATCACCTCCACGAGCACCGGTTCGATCACCTCGTTCCAGGCGGTGTACGTGCCGGCCGACGACCTCACCGATCCGTCCCCGGCCACCACCTTCGCGCACCTGGACGCCACCCTGGTGCTGTCCCGGCAGATCGCCGAACTGGGCATCTATCCGGCGGTGGACCCGCTGGATTCCACCAGCCGCCTGCTGGACCCCAACATCATCGGCGAGGAGCACTACCAGACGGCGCGTTCGGTCCAGGCCGTGCTGCAGCGCTACAAGGAACTGCAGGACATCATCGCCATCCTGGGCATGGACGAACTCTCCGAGGACGACAAGCTCACCGTGCAGCGCGCGCGCAAGATCCAGCGCTTCCTCTCGCAACCCTTCACCGTGGCGGAAACGTTTACCGGCTCGCCCGGCATATATGTGCCGTTGAAGGACACCGTGAGCGGCTTCAAGGCCATCGTCTCGGGCGAGTACGATCGCCTGCCGGAGCAGGCGTTCTACATGATCGGCACCATCGACGAGGCGGAAGAGCGCGCCAGGCGCCTGCAATAGGGCGCGGCAGTTTTCGTCATGTTCCACGCCGCAATCATGTTCTCCACCTCGATCGTGGTTGCCACCATGGTCGTTGGGTTCCCTGATGTCGAAGCGATTCGGATGCCCGCCCACTTGGTTGCGTTTACGCGCTGAGGGGGGCATTCGCGGTGGCCACCATCCAAGTCGACATCGTCAGCGCCGAGGGCGCGATCTATTCCGGGGAGGCCGAAATGGTGTTTGCGCCCGGCGTGCTCGGCGAGATCGGTATCGCGCCGCGTCACGCACCGCTGCTGACGCACCTCCGGCCCGGCGAGGTCCGTGTGCGGCCGCCCGAAGGCGAGGAGCGGTTCTTCTTCGTGACCGGCGGCGTGCTCGAAGTGCAGCCGCGGCTGGTGACCGTGCTTGCGGACAGCGCCGCGCGGGCCGAGGACCTGGACGAAGCCGCGGCGCTGGCGGCGCGCGAGCGGGCCCGCGAGGCGCTGGAAGGCGGCAGTGGCGAAATCGACCTGGAGCAGGCGCAGCGGGAACTGGTCGAGGCCGAGGCTCGTTACCGGGCGGCGGAGAAGCTCAGGGGCAGGCGGTAGCCTGTCCGATTGTGGGTGTGGCGCCCCCGGCTGCGGGGTACCGGCGGCGCGGGACCAACCGCTCCGCCCGAGCGGCACGGACGGACGTCTCGCTCCAGTTGAAATTACTGCGGAACTGATCGCTCCGCGCGGGCAGCGCCGACCGTGCCATTCTTCCGGCGCGAACCGTCGGCCAGACTCAACCGGGCATCTGCAGGGCGACGAACAAGCCCATCATGGCCATCATCGATCCGATGATACCGAATCCGAACACATACAATTGCCGGGCAAACCTTGCTTCGAACGCCTTCATGTCAACCGCCAACGAGCCGATCTTGACGTCCACGCCATCTATTCTGGCCTCCACGCCGTCAATCCGGGCGTCCAGGCGGTCGATTTTGGCCTCCACGCCGTCAATCCGGGCGTCCAGGCGGTCTATTTTGGCTTCCAGGCCGTCTATTCTGGCCTCCAGGCGATCAATCCGGGCTTCCAGGCCGTCTATTCTGACTTCCAGAGCCTTGATATCCTGCTTGGTCGCAAGGTGTTCCTGCGAACGGACGATGAACTCCACCAGAATGCGGGCCTGATCGTAATCGATGCCCCCTTCCTTCAGATCGTCAATACACTGCGCCGCCGCCATCGCATCGCTCATCGGGTTGTCCTTCGGAAAAATAATAGCAGAGGCCGCCATGGTCAACGAAAAGCGGCGGCGGGGCACGCTTCGTTTCTGGTCGGAACGCCGGGAAATGGAGCCGGCGACCATTGGCCCATTCCTGGAAATGCGAGGGTTTCTCGACTTCTTCGCTGGTTTCCCGTCTCGCGGGCGCGTCACTGGGTCAGCGCGACGGATAGACGCAAAAGCGGATTTCGCTCAGAAGGGGGTCCCGCAGAACGCAACAGTTTGATCTGCCTTGCGCCGACCACCTAAGTTCGGCAAATGAGAAGAGTTTCCGCTATTCTGCCTTGTGTCGTAGCGAGCAGGCCCCACCATCAGAAAAAGGGAGAAGGTGTAATGAACAGGTTTCTTGCAAATGCAATAGGCACGATCAACTCAGTAATAGCGTGGGCCTTGATCATTGTCCCGCCAATCGTGGGCGGTATCTCGCAGGGCATTGCCGGCTTCCTTGTCCGCCAATTCGGCAGACCAGCGTCAGGGGCGAAGGTAAATGCTTTGCGGACGTTATTGTGGCGGCGCAAGCTGCATTCGGAAACGAAGCCGAAGACGGGTATCTTCGGAGCCGTCGCGACACTCTTGCCAAGAAGCTTTCGAGCGCGTTGGAGTTGAGCGGGCGTGGCTATGCGATGTTGAGACCCCGGCTCATTGGGGTTGACCGAAAGGCGAATTCTCGTGAATGATAGACAGCGGATTGCGAACGAGGTTCTTGACTGTCTGAACATTGTCAAGGTCCGCTGCACTTACGGGGCGTTAGCGGAACTATTGGGTATTGCACCCATTGGGGTGGGACAGTTTCTCGGGGAGCCGCGGATGGAAGCATCCTGGGTTGTAGGCGCGGACACTGGCAGGCCCTCCGGATACTCGCAAAGGAATTTGCACCCGGATCTGATTAATGCCGAAAAGGTCATCCGCGAAGCAGACGAACTAATTGAACTGAGAAGATTTTGGAGGCATGCGGTCCCTCCGCGCCAGATCGGTGTCGGGGAACAATCCAGCAGGGATGGCGTGAGGGTTACCGATTGTGATTTGCCCACGCCCGTCACGGCCGTCGTCCTTGCGGCCGGCCAGGGGCGGCGCATGAACTCCTCGCGTCCGAAAGTCCTGCAACCCCTCGCCGGACGGCCGATGCTGGCTCACGTCCTGGACACGGCGGAGGCGCTGAAGCCGGATGCGCTCAACGTCGTGCATGGGCACGGCTGCGAAGCGGTGCGGGCCGCCTTCGCGGACCGCGACCTGGTCTGGACCCACCAGGCCGAGCAGCTCGGCACCGGACACGCGCTGGCCCAAACGCTTCCGTGCATAGCGGATGGGCGCCGGGCGCTCGTTCTCTACGGCGACATGCCGCTGGTTTCGGCCGCCAGCCTGGAAGAGCTGATCGAACAGACCGATGTCCGGGGCGTGGGCCTGTTGACCGCTATGGTAGATGATCCAACCGGCTACGGTCGCGTTTTGCGCGACGAGACGGGGTCCGTCGTGGCGGTGATCGAGGACGCGGACGCCACGCCGAAACAGCTAGCAGTCAAGGAAATCAACACGGGCGTCATGGCGCTGCCCGCCGAGGCCGCCCGGCGCTGGCTGGACCGCCTGGACAGCGCCAACAGCCAGGGCGAGCTCTACCTCACCGACGTGATCGCCATGGCGGCGGGCGATGGCGTTCCGGTATGCGGCGTTCCGGTGGCCGACCCGGCGGAGGCCATTGGCATCAACGACCGGCGGCAACTGGCCTTGGCGGAGCGCGCCATCCAGCAGCGCTATTCCCGGGAGTTGCAGGACCGGGGCGTCACGCTCGCCGACCCATCCCGCTTCGACCTCCGCGGCCGGTTGGCCGCGGGCCGGGACGTGTTTATCGACGTGGGCGTGATCATCGGCGGGAATGTCACGCTTGGAGACGGCGTTCGCATCGGTCCCCATGCGGTCGTATCCGACAGTTGGCTCGGCGACGATTGCACTGTCCACGCTCACAGCCTCATCGACGGGGTCATCGCCGGAAAAAACTGCGAGATCGGCCCGTTCTCGCGGCTGCGGCCGGGCACCGAGTTCGACGAGCAGGTGAAGGTGGGCAATTTCGTCGAGGTCAAGGCCGGGCGGCTCGACACCGGAGTCAAGGTGAACCACCTGAGCTATGTCGGCGACACGCGCATCGGCCGCGACTCCAACGTGGGCGCGGGCACCGTGACCTGCAATTACGACGGCGCCAGAAAGCACCGCACCGAGATCGGCGAGCGGGTGTTCGTGGGTTCCGGCTCGATGCTGGTGGCGCCGCTGAAGGTGGGCGATGGAGCGACCATCGCGGCGGGTTCGACGATTACCGGGGACGTGCCTCCCGGAACCCTGGCCGTGGCGCGGAAACGCCAGAGTACGGTCAAGGGCTGGAAGCGGCCGACCAGGCGAGAATCGTAGCCCGGCATGTGCGGTATCGTCGGCATGGTCGCGGGCCGGGACGTCACTCCGGTCCTGATGGAAGGGCTGCGGCGCCTGGAGTACCGGGGATACGACTCCGCGGGCCTGGCCGTGGTCAATGACGGCAGGCTGCAGCGCCTGAGGCGGCTGGGAAAGGTTCAGGCATTGCAGGATGCGCTGGACGAGGCTCCCCTGAGCGGCACGTCAGGCATCGCCCATACCCGCTGGGCCACCCACGGTAAACCCAGCGAGATCAACGCCCATCCCCATACCTCGGGCGGGATCGCCGTTGTGCACAACGGCATCATCGAGAATCATGAAGCGTTGCGCGAGCAACTGGGGGCGGACGGGTACCGGTTCGATTCCGAAACCGATACCGAGGTCATCGTCCATCGCATTCACCACCATCTGGAACGGACCGGCGACCTGCGTCAGGCCGTAAGCCGCACGATCGCGGAGCTGGAGGGCGGCTACGCCTCGATGGTGGTGCTCAGCGACGCGCAACCGGACACACTGATCGCGGCGCGCATCGGCACCCCGGTGGTGGTGGGGTTGGGCGGCGACGGCAACCTGGTGGCATCGGACCTGGCTGCGTTGCTGCCGGAGACCTCACGGCTTCAATTCCTGGAAGAAGGGGATGTCGCCGTGGTCGGTCGCGATGCGGTGCGGATCTTCGAGGCAGGCGGGCGGGAAGTGCGGCGCCCGGTCCGCGAGAGCGGGCAGACCGCCGATTCGGTGGATCTGGGGCGCCACAGTCACTACATGGAGAAGGAAATCCACGAGCAGCCGGCGGCGCTGACGCGAGCGCTGGAAAACCGGATCGCTGACGGCGCGATCGCCGATGCCGCATTTGGCCCTGAGGCCCGGCCCTTGCTGGCGCAAACCGCGGGCGTGCACATCGTCGCCTGCGGCACCAGTTACCACGCGGGCCTGATCGCGCGGTATCAGCTTGAAGAGGTAGCCCGGCTGCCGTGCGTCGTGGACCTGGCCAGCGAGTACCGCTACCGCTCGCCGGTGGTCCCGGCGAACACGCTGTTCGTGGCCATATCCCAGTCGGGCGAGACTGTCGACACGCTGGCGGCGTTGCGGGCCGCGAAGAAGCTGGGTTACCTGGCCACCCTGGCGATCTGCAACGTCGCCGAGAGCTCCCTGACCCGCGAGGCCGACCTGGTGTTCCTGACCCGCGCGGGCATCGAAATCGGCGTCGCCTCCACCAAGGCATTCACCACCCAGTTGGCGGCGCTGCTGATGCTCACCATCGTGCTCGCGCGCCGGCGCGGCATCGACGCCGACACCGAGCGCCTGATCGTCAATCACCTGGCCGAGATGCCGGGCCTGGTTGAGCAGAGCCTGTTGCTGGACGGCGCCATCGCCGAACTGGCCCACGAGTTCGCGGACAGGCGCCATGCACTGTTCCTGGGCCGGGGCGCACTCAACCCGGTGGCCATGGAGGGGGCGCTGAAACTCAAGGAGATATCCTACATCCACGCCGAAGCCTACGCGGCGGGCGAACTCAAGCACGGTCCGCTGGCGCTGGTGGACGATGACATGCCCGTGGTGGCCGTGGCGCCCAACAACGAGTTGCTGGCCAAGCTCCGGTCGAACCTGCAGGAGGTCAGGGCCCGGGGCGGACGGCTGTTCGTATTCGCCGACCCGGCGGTTGAATTCGGCGACGACGACGGCGTTCGCATCCTGCGCATGCCCGCCCACGTGCAGCCCATCCAGGAGCCCCTGCTGTACACGGTGCCCCTGCAGTTGCTGGCGTATCACGTGGCGGTGCTGAGGGGCACCGATCTGGATCAGCCCCGCAACCTCGCCAAGACGGTCACGGTGGAGTAGCCGGGAAGATTGCCGACGGCTGCCGGCGCGGCCTATTCGTTCGCGGGCCTGCCGCAGTGTTCACGGCAGCGAGAACTCCGCCACCACGGGCGTGTGATCGGATGGCCTCCGCAGCCTGCGCGGCGCCACGTCGATCAAGCAACCGGTGCAGGCGTCGCTCAATCCGGCCGATGCCAGGATCAGGTCGATTCGCAGGCCGCGGTTCCTGCGAAAGGCACCCTGACGGTAGTCCCACCAACTGAAACTCTTTTCCTCCTGCTCGAACAGCCTGAAGGTGTCCGCGAGACCCGCATCGAGAATGCCGCCCAGCGCGGCTCGTTCCGGCGGGCTGCACAGTATCTTGCCTTCCCACTCGACCGGATCGTGCACGTCGCGGTCGTCCGGGGCAATGTTGAAATCGCCGACGGCGACGACATGCTCGTGCTGCTTCAGATCCCGCCGCAGATGCGCGTCCAGCGCGGCCAGCCAGGCGAGCTTGTAGTCGTATTTTTCCGAGCCCACGCTCTGCCCGTTGGGGACGTACAGGTTGAACACGCGCACGTCGCCGTAGGTGGCGCACAGTACCCGCCGCGCGGGATCGTCGAAGCCTTCCAGATCGACCGCGACATCCTCCGGCGGCAACCGGGAAATCGCCGCGACGCCGTTGTAGGCGGGCTGTCCGCTGCAGGCGACGTGATAGCCCAGATCCTCGAAGGCGGCAGCGGGAAACAGGTCGTCTGTTACCTTGGTTTCCTGCAGCCCGAGCACATCGGGTTCGGCCTCCTTCAGCCAGTCGGTGACTTGCTCCAGCCGCACCCGCAGGCTGTTGACGTTCCAGGTTGCGATCTTCACGGTTCCCTGCGCTCTCCCTTGTCGATGCCCTCCCGACGGCGGACGGCGGGTTCGAAGCGCCTCCGGGCAATCGACGCAAGGGCCGCCAGATTCCGCGTTTCCATCGGCGGATTGCCCAAACGCTTGCTCCAATCAGTCTTTCGGCAGCCCGCCGGCGGCCTGTTCGGTCGACCGCGCGGCCAGGGCAGTCAGTCTGGCCAGGGCAGTCAGTCTTGAATTCGCAGGCGGATTCTGTTCAAATTTCCGTGCCGCGTTGATTGCCAGTGTATCGAGGAGCAGGTCATGACATCAAACGTTCGTTTCGTTGCGGGGGTTGACAGGCGCGGTATAATCAGCGCCGAGCGCCGAGCGCCGAGCGCCGAGCGCCGAGCGATATGAGGTGCGCCCGGCGGGAGGCCGGCCCGCCTGAACCGGCCGCCGCCCCTCGCGGGCGGGCGCGCAACCCCCTCTCACATCCCACCCTGCAGACCGGCCTGACCGGCGGCCACGGCGCCGCTCCGGCGGTCTCGCGCCGGGCCGCGTCCCCGTGGCGCCGCCCCGCCCTGCTCCCCGTCCTCGCGGCGCTGCTCGGCGCGCTCGGCCTGTTCGCGGCCGCGCCCGCCGCGGCGCAGACCCCCATCTGGTCGGCGACGCTGACAGTCGATGAGGGCTCAGGGTTTCTCGGCTGCTCCACCGCCGCCTCCGCAGACAACTGCTCCGTGGCGCTCTCGGAGGATGAGTTCGAGTACAACGGTGTGACCTATAGAGTCTGGGGTGTGTTTTACTTTCCTACCAGTATGTCGGCAAAGATTGACATCACCCCGACACCACGGTCGAATCTTGCCGGGATGGTGTTGCATCTCGGCGCTACGCGGCTACCCGTTGTTTCATTCGGCATTGAAGAAAGTTACACATGGAACGGCGTCAACCTGCAATGGACCGACAACCAGCAAGTCGCGGTGAGTCTGGTGGATCCGACGGTGGAGCCGCCGCCGGACTCCCTGACCCTGAGCGCGAGCGACACCGCGCCGCGCGAGGGCGGCGGCCCGGTCACGGTGACGGCGACGGTGGGCAGGATATACAGCAACGAGGTGCAGCTGAACGTCCTGCTCCGCGGCACGGCGACCTGGGGGGAGGGCAACTGGCCGGGCGCCCGGCCGCATGTCCAGCTCCCCCCCGGCACGGCGAGGGGGGACGGCAGCCGGGCGTTGGCGGCCGGGGCGGACTACTGGACGCCGGCGCCGGACGGCGTGGAACGGGGCTTCTGGTTCGGCGGGGGCTCGTCCGGTTCGTCCGGTTCCATCCAGGCCGGCGCGCTGCTGAAGATCCCGCGGGGCCAGAGGAGCGCCAGCTTCACGGTCGCCGTCCTCGACGACGCGCACGAGGATTCGGGCGAGACGATCGGGATCGAGGTCCAGGCGTACGAGAACATCCCCTACACCGCCACGTTCACAGGTGACGGTCATGACTTCTGTGTCCAGGGCCAGACGTGCACGACGCCGGCGTCCTGGATGAAGCATCTGACGGGCGCCTCCGGCGCGCTCACCCTGACCATCCAGAACCACGAGGGCGCGGAGGCGGAGGCGGCGCGGCCGGCGGCGCGGGAGCGTGGCGGCGGCGTCCCGCCGGGCCATGACGGGGCGCCGGCGGCGGGTTCCGGCGAGGAGGAGCGCGGCCCGCTGCCGGCATCGGACGGGGAGGATGATGCGCCCGGGGAGCATGGCGGCGGCGTCCCGCCGGACCATGGCGGGGCGTCGGCGACGGTCCCGGGCGTCCCGGGCACGGCCGCGCATCCGGGCCGGGAACGCGCGGACCAGGAAAACCGCCGCGCCCATCCGCCGGTGATCGGCCGGCGCGCGCGCGCCATCGGTTCGCCGTACTGTTTCGTGCCCGGGGCCGCCGAGCTGGGCGCGCTCGGGGAGAGCGCGCATCTGGCCTACCGGCTGGACAGCGCGCGGGACTTCGACCTGTGCCTGTGGGCGCCGGACCCGAACTGGAGGGACGCCCCCGCCTACGCCTCCTGCCGCGGCGCGGGCGGCGCGCTGCCCGAATACGCGAGCCTCGTCCGGGGCGCCGGCCGGGAGGAGATTTCCGTGGAACGCGCGCCCGGGCTGATGGCCTGCGTCGTTCCCGCCGAAGCGGCCGCCGGAGGCGGCGCCTGGCGACTGCGCATCGCGCCCGACAACCCCGACAACACCGGGACGGAGGACACCGAATGACCGCCATGAACCGCACCGCCGCCGGCGCCTTTGCCGCGCCCGTCCTCATCCTCGGCCCGCTCGCCTTCGGCCAGTCCGGCATGGAGGCGGCGGAACCGGAGGCTCCGGTGGAGTCCTTCGCGGGCCGCGAACTCGCCGGCTACGGCTACGGCGAGCACTTCTGCTGGCCGCTCGCCGACACCGCCCACGCGCGGGCCGAAGCCCTCGCCGCCGCCACGGGCGACATGCAAACGCCGGTCTACACCTTCGAGCTGCACACCGGGCAACGCTGGGACATGTGCCTGTGGGACGCGGACGGGGACTGGGAAGGGGGATGGAAATACCGCAACTGCGGTTTCGCCCGGGACGGCGGCGCCGCGGACGGCTTCATCCACGACGGCAGGGCGCACCCGGACGCCGGCCACGAGTACGCCGAGTACGACCACCCGGGCCCCTACGACAGCGGCCCGCAGGACGAGACGATCGTCTACGCCGGCCCCATCGCCGGCCGGATGATCTGCGCCGATGCGAGGGAGCCCTACGTTCCCGCCCGCGCCGACCTGCTGCTCTTCGAGGGCGACACCCGCGCCGGGGGGGCGGACGATGCCGACGATACCGGCGGCGGGGCCACGGAACCGGGCGGCACGTCATGAACCCGGCCGGCGGGGGGCCGCGACTCCCCCGCCGGCCGGCATGTCCCGCGCCTCCGGCGCCGTGTCCGCGCGCGCCCGGACCCGAACGCAATCCATCCGTCGGCCATGGCAATGGCCGCCAGGCCGCAAGGCGCGCATAGGCGATGTTCCCACCGGTTTGCCGGGCGAACAGCCGGTGAATGAGATGCGGCTGGCTGTGCCCGACCGGTTTCCTGTTAAGCTGCGCCCCGATTTCGGCGGGAAAGGGACAAATGGCGGCAAGCTACGATTTCGTCGTCCTGGGAGGAGGCAGCGGCGGACTGGCCGCGGCGCAGCGGGCGGTCGAGTACGGTGCCCGCGTCATTGTTATCGAGCCCGCGCGTTTGGGCGGCACCTGCGTCAACGTCGGTTGCGTGCCCAAGAAGGTGATGTGGAATGCGGCGCAACTGGCGCACGCCCTGGAGGATGCCGCCGGCTACGGCTTCAGCGTGACCCGCCACGGACATGACTGGGGGGCATTGAAGGGCCGCCGCGATGCCTATGTGAAGAGGCTGAACGGCATCTACCAGCGCAATCTGGAGCGCAAGTCCATCGAGTGGATTCAGGCCTCCGGGCGATTTGCCGGCCCCGGCCGTATCGCTACGGACCAGGGTGACGACATCTGCGGCGACCATGTGCTCATCGCCACTGGCGGCTATCCGATCGTTCCGAATCTTCCCGGGGCGGAGCAGGGCATTACCTCGGACGGTTTCTTCGAGCTCGATGCCTTGCCGCGCCGCTCCATCGTGATCGGCAGCGGCTACATCGCGGTGGAGCTTGCGGGCGTGCTCCGCGCGCTGGGCAGCGAGGTGGTGCAGTTGGCGAGGTACGGCGGCGTGCTGCGCTCGTTTGACGAGATGCTCGGGCAGCAACTCGTGGAACGCATGGGCGCGGCCGGGGTCGACGTGGTCACCGGGGCGGTGCCCGAGTCGGTGCGGTCCGGGGAAGGCGGCCTGACTGTGCGGACTGCGGACGGGCGCGAATTCGAAGGGTTCGATTGCCTGTTGTGGGCGATCGGCCGGAGCCCCAACACGGCGGAACTCGATCTCCCCGGGGCGGGGATTGCGACGGGACCGCGTGGGCACGTGGTCGTGGACGCCTACCAGAACGCCAGCGTTACCGGGGTCTACGCGGTGGGCGACGTCACCGGGAAGGCACAACTGACTCCCGTCGCCATCGCTGCCGGCCGACGCCTGGCGGACCGCTTGTTCGGCGGGCAGCCGGACCGGCGCCTGAGCTACGAGAACATTCCGTCGGTGATCTTTTCCCATCCTCCCGTGGGTACGGTGGGATTGTCGGAGGCGCAGGCGCGGGAGCGGTTCGGCGATGATTCGGTGCGCGTTTACCGGTCGGAATTCGTCCCCATGTACAACGCCCTGACGGAACACAAACCCAGGACGGCGATGAAGCTGGTAACTGTGGGTGGGGATGAGCGAGTGGTGGGTTGCCACATGATCGGAGCCGGGGCAGACGAGATGCTGCAGGGATTCGCGGTGGCGGTCACCATGGGCGCGACGAAGGCCGATCTCGACAATACCGTGGCGATTCATCCCACCAGCGCCGAAGAACTGGTGACCATGCGCTGACACCCGGTTCGTGGGTAGAATATGCCGTTGAATCATGCAGCATCTCCCGTCCCGGCCATCCTGCTTGGAAGTTCGCCGAATCACCCTTTGGATTTTCGCCGAATCACCCGCTGAAATATGCCGCGCCGACGTCAACGATTTTCTCGCCGCGCGCCCCGACTACAATCCGCAACTCAGGGCCAAGATCCTGCAGGCGGCCGATCCCCTGTTCCGGGCGAACGCGCTGACCGCAACCGGCGGCGGGACCGTGCCGCGCCGGTAGTCCTGCGACCAACTGTTCCGAATCCATCAGTTGGTTGCAGCAATAGCCGCCAAGCCGGAGTTCAGGCGTGGAGTTGCGCCAATACACGCTCCAGGACCGCAGCGGTGTCGGGGCGGACGCCGCGCCAGATGGCGAAGGATTCGGCGGCCTGTTCGACGAGCATGCCCCAGCCCTGGACTGCCGTACCGGCACCGTGCCCAGTGGCCCATTGGACAAACGGAGTCGGCTGCGCGCTGTAAACAAGGTCGTAGGCAAAGGTATTGGCGCTCAGGCAACTCGGCGGGAATGGCAAATCCACGGCGTGCAACCCCAGCGACGTGGCGTTTACGACCACGTCGAAGGGTTCTTGATCGGTCAGCGCCGCCAGGGGGCACGCGGAGAAGGTTGCCGGTGCGCTCAAGGCAGTCAGCAGGTCGGTGGCCTTGCGGACGGTCCGATTGGCCACGACAAGCTGGCCGAGACCGGCGTCGGACAACGCCGCAAGCACGCCCCTGGCGGCGCCGCCGGCTCCCAGTATCAGCATGCGCTTGCCGTGCAGATCGAGTCCGTGGTTGCGCCCGATGTCGCGGCGGAACCCGATACCGTCGGTGTTGTCGCCCCGGACCCGCCCGTCGGCGGCGAACGACAGGGTGTTGACGGCGCCGGCGCGGCGGGCTTCGGGTCCGAGTTCGTCGGCGAGATCGAAAGCCGCCGCCTTGTGGGGCACGGTGACGTTCAGGCCCCTGCCGCCTTCGTCCGCGAACTCCTGCACCGCGCGACTGAACTCTTCGGATGTGGCCGCAAGGCGCGTATAGGCGATGTTCTCACCGGTTTGCCGGGCGAACAGCCGGTGGATGAGAGGCGACCGGCTGTGCCCGACCGGAAAGCCGATTACCGCATAGCGGTCCGGTGGCCGGGTTCGGGAGTCGTCGGGGGCGGCGCCGCGTGTGGCCAATTGGATAATTCCGAATCCGCTGGGAAGGGTGGTCCCTGGACACCATCGGCCAGATGGAGAACGTGGCGGCCGGTATGATCGGGAAGCGATTGATGTACCGCACGCTCGTCGAGAATTGATCTACAGGTTTTGGTGTTGATCTTCGATCATTCCCAGCCTGCGGTCCATACTGGCCAAACTGCCCTCGACATGCTCCAGTCTGACTTCGACTCCTGTCAATCCGGCTTCGACTCCTGTCAATCTGTTGTCGATGCCTGATAGAGTGGTGTCTGCCTGATCAAGTTGCTGGCTTATGTTGGAGACATGGACCTCCATGGCGCTCAGTCTCTGTCCAACGTCGAACATTTGCCAGTAGAGCCCGCCAGTTGCTGCAAAAATCGCAATCAGGAGTGCTCTGTCCAAGAATCCGCTGTTCATCTACTTGCCTACTATGTCCAGGGCCTTCCCGGCTCGTCGCATGTAAAGAGTATATCAGAGTCAGCTATACGAAACCGCCATACGATAGTGATATACAGGAATTCCGGCTAACGTGATCGGAACGCCGTTTGATTGGAGCGGCACCGCTCAGGACATTCCGAGAATGGCTCCGGTCAGGACGCCCTGAGAATGGCGCCGGTCCGGCCGTCCCTGATCATGGTGGGTTTCGCCTCGCCACCCGGTTTGCCCTTCAGCACGTAGTCCACCGAAGTGCCGAATTCCCGCCGCACATGGAGGGCGCGGCGCAGGGGCGGCCGGCCGGAACGATTGGCGCTGGTGGAGATCAACGGGCTTGCGGCGGTTTCGCACAGCCTGCGCGACAGGGCGTGGCCGGTCACCCGAACCGCCAGCGTATCCCGGCCCCCGGTAAGCCAGAACGGAATACCCGATCGCGCGTTCAGCACCCAGGTGACGGGGCCGGGCCAGCTCAAGCGCAGTTCCTCGGCCAACGGACCCGTCGGGAATTCGACCAGGGGCTCGAGTTGCTCAAGGCTCGCGGCGATGAGGGACAACCCCTTTCGCCAGGAGCGGCGCTTCATGTCGAGCAGGCGCTCCACGGCACGCCGTTCCCAGGGCAGACAGCCCAGGCCGTAGACAGCTTCCGTGGGATAGGCAATCAACCCGCCCCGGTGCAGAATGCGGACGGCTGTTTCCAAGTGAATGCGCGACACTTCACTTCACCCGCTTCAAATCAGGTGCTGCGTCCCGCAAGGCACCCTCGGCAAGCTACCCGCCCTGCACGCAGCTTGCGCGTCGCAGTCGGCCCGGGTGGCCCGCGAAGACGCCCTGTTGCTTCTCCCGCGCCGACAAACCGTCCCGCTTGTGCCATGCTCATGGATCGAGCGGCCTTCACGGACTACCGGCCCCGCCCGCGCCGTGCGCCGCCGCCGGTCCGTCTCCGTCCGCGCCCGCGGCGTTGCGGCGCCGCGGCGATGAGTTCCTTGCATTCTTCCAGCGTCAGTTCTTCCGGCTTGCGGCCCCTGGGAACGCTGGCGTTTCTCTTGCCGTCGGTGACGTAGGGGCCGTAGCGGCCATTGAGCACGGTGATGCTGGCTTCGGCAAATTCCACTATCGGTTGCCGGGCGGCCCGTCGTTTGCCGCGGGAACGTCCGCTGGCGGCGTGCTGCGCGATCAGTTCCAGCGCTCGCGGCAGCTCGATGGCGCAGGGATTGTCTTCGCGCAGGTTCACGTAAGTCTTGCCGTAACGCACATATGGCCCGAGCCGTCCGACACCGGCGGACACTGGCTCGCCGGACTCGGTTTCGCCGAGGTCTCGCGGCAACTGCAGCAATTGCAGCGCCTCCTCAAGGGTAATGCGGTCCACCTCCTGGCCTGGTAGCAGACTGGCGAAGGCAGGCTTGGGCTTGTCTCCGCGAGCGCCAAGTTGAACGAACGGGCCGTATCGGCCGCGGTTCGCGAATACGGGTCGACCGCTGGCTGGATCGGTACCCAATTGCCGCGGCTGCGTGAACAGCTCTAGCGCTTCATCGAGGGTGATCCGGTCAATTTTCTGACCCGGCAGCAGGCTGGCGAAGTCGGGCTTGGCATCGTCGCCGACATCGCCGATCTGAACCATCGGTCCGTACCGCCCGAACCGCGCGAAAACCGGTCGGCCGCTCTTGGGATCGGTTCCGAGCGGTCTCGGCGGGACGGCCTGGGCGCGGGTGACCGAGGAATCGATCCGGTCGATGCGCTTCCGGAACGGCTGCCAGAATTCGCCCAGCAGCGGGGTCCATTCCCTTTCGCCCCGGGACACCGCGTCGAGCCGGTCTTCCATGCGGGCCGTAAACTCATAGTCCACGTAGCTTGTGAAGTGCTGAGTGAGAAACCGGTTGACTACCTTGCCCATGTCGGTGGGGACGAAGCGGCGCGACTCCATGGTGACGTATTCCCGGTCGCGCAATGTCGACAGTATGGCCGCGTAGGTCGATGGTCTGCCTATGCCGTATTCCTCAAGCGACTTGACCAGCGTCGCCTCGGAGTAACGCGGCGGGGGGTCGGTGAAGTGCTGCTTCGGGACCAGCTTCGCCAGGGTGGCCCGATCGCCGGTCGCCATCGGTGGCAACAGGCGGTCGGCGTTCTGCTCGCCGCCGCCACGCTTGTTGTTGGTTTCATCTTTTTCCGCCGGATCGCGCTGTTGGCCGGGTTCGGAACCTTCGCGCCCGCCCGCGCCGTAGACCGTCAGCCAGCCGGGCTTGACCAATATGGATCCGGTGGCGCGAAATACGTGCCCGCCGCTGCCGGACTTCGCCGCCGAACGGCTCTGCCCTGCCGCCGTCTCGCTGGTCAGGATCGCTCGCGCCGCGGCTCGGTCCGGCACTCCGGGCGTCAGATCGAGGCTCACGGTATCGTACAGCGCGGGATTCATTTGCGAGGCGACTGTGCGCCTCCAGATCAGCTCGTAGAGTCGATGCTGGTCCGACGGAAGCTTTGCCCGCAAGGCCTCGGGCAGCGACTTTGCCGAGGTCGGTCGAATGGCTTCGTGCGCCTCCTGGGCGTTCCTCGCCTTGGTGACGTAGCGTCTCGGCTGCGCAGGAAGGTTGTCCTCGCCGTAGCGGGCGGCGATGAGTTTGCGCAACTCGCCGATCGCCGCGGATGCCAGCGTCACCGAATCCGTGCGCATGTAGGTGATCAAGCCGGCCTCATACAGGCGCTGCGCCGTGGACATCGTTTGCGAGGCGCTGAGGCGCAGTTTGCGCGTCGCGTCCTGTTGCAGCGTCGAGGTTGTGTACGGCGCCGCAGGTCGGCGGCGGCGCTGCTTCTTCTCGACCGCCACGACCGTGAGCACCCCTATGCCGGATGCTTCGCCGCGCCGGGTCGCATCGGCGCCCTCGACTTCCGGCCCGCCGGCGCGCGCAGGCGCAGCCTTCCGGTCATCTGGCCCGTACGCAGCGGCCTGCCGGATGGTCTGCTCCGCCTCTTCCGCTGCCGCCTTGTCGCCGAACGTGAACTGCTCCACCTTCTTCCCGTTGTACCGGATCAGCCGCGTTTCGAATTCTTCGCCGCTGCGCAGCGCGTGGGCCGTTATCGTCCAGTGCTCGCGCGGCTTGAAGGCGGCGATTTCCTCCTCCCGCTCGGCGATCAGGCGCAGGGCCGGGCTTTGCACCCTTCCGGCAGACAGCCCGCGCCTGATCTTCTTCCACAGCAGCGGCGACAGATTGAAGCCCACCAGGTAGTCCAGCGCCCGACGTGCCTGTTGGGCGTTTATCAGCGAGTCCGACAGCTGCCGTGGCGCTGCGATGGCCTGGCGGATGGCGGCGCGAGTGATCTCGTGAAACACCACCCGGTGGACCGGCTTGTCGCGCAGGGCGCCCTGCTCCTTCAGTATCTCGCATACGTGCCAGGAAATGGCCTCCCCTTCGCGGTCCGGGTCCGTTGCCAGATAAAGCGCGTCGGCGCGCCGCAGGGCCCTGGCAATTTTCTGGACGTGGCGCTTGTTCTTTTCGATGAGCTGGTACTTCATGGCGAACCCATGCTCGGGGTCCACCGCCCCGCCCTTGGGCACCAGGTCGCGCACGTGGCCGTAGGAGGCGAGGACCTCGAAGTCCTTGCCCAGGTAACGCTCGATCGTCCTCGCCTTGGCGGGCGACTCGACGATGACCAGGTTCTTGCTCATCGCTTGGTTTCGGCTGCGGACGCTACTGCCTGTCCCCTACGGGCCGGGATGCCCGGATCAGTGCTGCCAGCCGGTGTTGTCGGTGAAGACAAGGTCTTCCATCTGCATGTAGGCCTGTTCCTGTCCGGGCTGGCTGAACAGGACCATCATCACGACCCACTTGACGTGATCGCTGTCGATCTCGTCGGTGTGCAGGGCGAGCAGGCGGTCGATGACCAGTTCCCGCTGGGCCAGGGAGAGGATGCCGACCTGTTCCAGGTGCAGCAGGTAGCCGCGGCACGAAGCGTCCAGGCGGTCCTGCTCGAAGCCGTCGTAAATCCTTATGGATTCCGGCCGCGGTTCCGGTGTCACGTCATCGACGCCGATCTGGTTCAGGCCGTCGAGCCATTCCAGCGCCCGCTCGATCTCCCACTCTCCGAAACCGGCGCACTGGAGTTCTTCCCTCAGGCTGTACCGATCGGGTTCGTATTCCTCTTCGTAGTCGACAATGACGTCGATCAGGTACATGAGCACGTCGAGAACGGTTTCTTTCATGGGGTCCTCTTTGAAAGGCGGCAATAACGGCCGCCGGGCAGGGCTTCGACCAGCCCCTCCATTTCCAGGAGCAGGAGCATGGATGAAAGCTCCGCCGCCGTCAATCCGGTTCGCCGGGCCAGGTCGGAGATTCCGCAAGGGTCGAAACCGAGCGCTGCCAGCAGCTTCGCGTAGCCTGGCTGGCTTGTCAGGGGCGCGGTTCCCCGCCGCGCCCCGCTTGCCGCCTCGCCCCGCGCCCCGCTTGCCGCCCCGGTCGGCGCCTCGCTTGCCGCCTCGCCCCGCGGAGCGGCGGATTCCATGACCAGCCCGAGCAACGGCGGCAGTTCCACCAGCACGTCCGCGGCCTCTTCCACGAGCTTGGCGCCTTCCCGGATCAGGCGGTGGCACCCCTTCGCCATGGGGTTGTGGATCGATCCCGGGATGGCGAAAACCTCCCGCCCATAATTTCCCGCCAGGCGCGCGGTGATCAGCGATCCGCTGCGCCGCGCCGCCTCCACCACCAGGGCGCCCGCGCTCATCCCGGCGATGATCCGGTTTCTCTGGGGAAAGTGGGCGGCCAGCGGCGGCGTTCCGGGCGGATACTCCGAGACGACGAGACCCTTTTCGATGATTTCGGCCGCCAGACGCCCGTGGGACCTGGGAAACAGCACGTCCGGACCCGATCCGAGCACGGCCACCGTGCCGCCGCACCCCCGCAGACCGCCGCGGTGGCTGGCCCCGTCGATCCCCGCGGCCAGCCCGCTGACGATGGTCAGGCCCCGTTCGCTCAGGTACCGGGCGAATTGCCGCGCCGTTTCGCGGCCGTTGGCGGTGGGCTTGCGGCTGCCGACCATGGCCAGTTGCGGGCTGTTCAGAAGGTCGACGCGCGCCCCTTCGGCCCACAGCGCCAGCGGAGGGTCCGGGATTTCCTTCAACATCGCGGGATAGTCGGTCGAATCCCGTGCGATCAACTGGCGGCCGGGTTGCCCGAGCCAGTGCCGCCACTGGTCCATGCGCCGCCGGTCCGGGTCTTTCAGACGCTCCGCCTGCCGTTTGGATAGCCCCGCCGCGACCAGTTCGGAGCGCGGCAACCCGACGACATCCGACAGTGCGCCATGGCGGTCGATCAGGGCCGAAAGCCGCTGGGAACGGGGGGTCGTGGCGGACTGGAGCACCGTGAGCCAGGCGTCGAGTTTCATCATTGGACCTGCTGCTATAATCGCCCGTCCCGGGCTGCGGAACGATGACCGGGATCGTGCGGTCACATAGACTACACTGCTCGACACGCCTTGGCGTGGACCGAACTTGGTGGATTTCTACGGAAACTCCGGTGCTGCATCGACCTTGTAACGCCGATTCGGTTGGATAGGGCAGCAGGGCATGGATAGAGCGGCAGGGCAACCACGATGGCACAGTTAACCATCCTTCACTATCCGGACCCCCGGCTGCGCATCGAGGCCAAGCCGGTCGCCGAGGTCGACGAGCGTATCCGCACGCTGGTGGCGGACATGCTTCGGACCATGTACGAAGCATCCGGTATCGGGCTGGCGGCAACCCAGGTCAACGTGCACGAGCGGGTCCTGGTCCTTGATATCTCCGAGGAACGGGACCAGCCGCTCTGCCTGATCAATCCGCGGATCCTGCACTCCGGGGGCGAGGTCAGCTACGAGGAAGGGTGTCTCTCCGTGCCGGATGTTTTCGAACCCGTCAGCCGTGCGGAGTTCATTCGCGTTGCGGCGCTCAACGAGAAGGGCGAACGCTTTGAGATGGATGCGGAAGGGCTGCTCGCCATCTGCATCCAGCACGAGATGGATCACCTGGAAGGGAAGCTGTTCGTGGACTATCTGTCGACACTGAAGCGCAGTCGGCTCAAGACGAAGTTCCGCAAGAAGGCCAAGCGCGCGCCGGTTTCCCGAGACGCCGGACGGTCAAGGATTTCGGCGCCTGTTATCTGACCCACCCGAATTCGCCGGCTGAGGCCATGCCGCGAATCGCCTTTGCGGGAACGCCGGATTTTGCCGTGCACAGCCTGCGCCTGCTGCTCGCGGGTGGCTGCGAAGTCCCGCTGGTGCTGACCCAGCCCGACCGTCCCGCGGGGCGGGGCCGGCGTCTGACCAAAAGCCCGGTCAAGCGCAAGGCGCTGGAACATGGGCTCAACATACGCCAGCCGCGCCGCCTGGACAGCGGCAGGATTCCGCAAGAGTGGGGCGACGCTCCGGACCTGTTGGTGGTGGCCGCCTACGGCCTGCTGATCCCGCCGTGGATGCTCGACTGGCCCCGGTTCGGCGCCGTGAACGTACATGCTTCCCTGTTGCCGCGCTGGCGCGGTGCCGCGCCCATCCAGTACGCCATCCTCGGGGGCGACAGAGAGACCGGCGCCAGCATCATGAAAATGGACGCCGGCCTCGACACGGGCCCGGTATACAGTCGGCGAAAGCTCGCCATCGGGGCCGGCGAGACGGCGGGGACGCTGCACGATCGCCTGGCCAGGTTGGGCGCGGAACTGCTGATGGAATCGCTGCCCGGCATGCTGAGCGGCGACCTTGCGGCCGAGCCGCAGGACGACGCCCTGGCAACGCACGCACCGAGGATCGCCAAGTCCGACGGTGTCCTGGACTGGACCGCGCAGGCGGTCGAACTGGAGCGCCGGGTACGCGCCTTCAACCCCTGGCCGGTGGCCGAAACCAGGACCGCAAGCGGCGAGCGGCTGCGGGTCTGGGAGGCTGTCGCCGCGGAGGGCGGCTCGCAGGCACGGCCGGGATCGGTGATCCGCGCCGGCGCCGAGGGCATCGACGTGGCCACCGGTGCCGGAATTCTGCGCGTCCGGAGCCTGCAAAGGCCGGGGAGGCGCGCGATGAGCGCCGCCGACTACGTCAATGCGAACACCCTTGAGGGAGAGACGTTTGGCACCTGAAAGGAGAACGCCGCCGCGCAAAGCGCCCGGCACCGGCGTGCGGGTCCTTGCGGCAAGGATCAACGCCAGGGTGGTGGCGAACGGATCATCGCTGGAAGCCGCGTTTGCGGCCTTTCCGCCCCCGCCGGACCGGGACCTGGGCCTGTTGCGGGAACTCTGCTACGGATCGCTGCGCTGGCACCATCGGCTGGCGCACCAGGTCAAGCGGCTGCTCCGGCGGCCGTGGGACCCGGTGGATCCGCCGCTGGCGGCGCTGATGCGCATCGGCCTGTACCAGCTCCAGTGGATGCGGGTTCCCGATCATGCGGCCGTCGCGGCGACCGTGGGCGCCGCGGAAGCCTTCGGCAACATGCGCGCGAAGGGGTTCGTCAATGCCGTGCTGCGACGCTTCCAGCGCGAGCGGGAGAGCCTGGCGGCGCGCCTGAGCGGGGTCCGCGAGGCCGAGACCAGCCATCCGGCCTGGATGGTGGGGCGGTTCAGGGCCGATTGGCCGGACGACTGGGAGCGCGTGGTGGAGGCGAACAACCGCCCGCCGCCCATGTGGCTGCGCGTCAACGCGCGGCGCATTACCCGCGCCGCTTATCTGGAAACCCTGGATGCGCAGGGCATTTCCGCCCGGCCCGCGCGCAACCTGCCCGGCGCCGTCCTGCTGGACCGGCCCAGGCCCAGGGACACGCTGTCCGGGTATGCCGAAGGCCTGGTATCGGTGCACGACGCCGGCGCGCAACTGGCGGCACAGTGGCTTGCCCCCGAACCCCGCCAGCGCGTGCTCGATGCCTGTGCGGCGCCCGGAGGAAAGTGCGCGCACCTGCTCGAGATCTGCCCCGGCCTGGGCGAGATGGTGGCGCTGGATCGGGATCGGGACCGCCTGGGCGTCGCAGCCGGCGAACTGGATCGCCTGGGGCTTACGGCGGAACTCATCTGCGCCGACGCCGCATCGCCCAGCGAGTGGTGGGACGGCCGCCCGTTCGACCGGATCCTGCTGGACGCGCCCTGCAGCTCGCTGGGCGTGATCCGCCGCCACCCGGACATCAAGGTGCTGCGCCGCCCCGTGGACATCGCACAGTCCGCGGCAAAGCAGCGCAAGTTGCTGGAAGCGCTGTGGCCGCTGCTGGCGCCGGGCGGACGGTTGCTCTACGTCACCTGCACGACGGTTCGGGAGGAGAACGGCGACCAGATTCGAGATTTCCTTGCGGCCACCCCGTCGGCGCGTGCCAACGCCGCCGAATCTCCCCGAAGTCGGCAGATCCTGCCCGGGGAGACTAATATGGATGGCTTCTATTATGCTTGCATCCGAAAGGCGGGACAGGGCGATCGCGGTGTGATCTGGCCAGACGGGAAAACCGGTGCGGACCTGGCGGTCTGAAATTCGCGGCTGGTGCGGGTGCGCCGCCGTACTGGCGGCGTTGTGTCTCGCTCCGTACCGGCCGGCCGACGCGCAGGAGGATCCCGGGCGATTCGACGTCCGCACCGCCGGCGTTTCGCTGGCGTCCGGGGTCTACTATCTCGACGCCTGGGTGGAGTACCGGCTGTCCACGGATGCCAGGGAGGCCCTGGACGCGGGCGTGCCGCTGACGTTCGACCTGGACGTGGAGTTCATCAACCCCAGGTGGTACTGGACGGATGAAACCGTCGGCAGGCTGACCCAGAGCTACCAGCTTCAATATCACGCCCTGAGCGAGCGCTATATCGTGCTCAATCTAAACACCGAAGAACAAAATACCTTTGCCACCCTCTTCTCTGCCCTGAACTTCCTCGGGCGAATAGGCGAGTTGCCGGTAATCGACGCCACGTTGCTGAATCCGGGCGGCGTCTACGACATTCGGATTCGTACCCAGTTGCGCGTCGAGGCTGTAGTCCCCGAACCGTGGGGATTCCTCGCCTTCTGGCGGCGGGAGTGGTCACTCAGGAGCGAATGGTACCGATGGCGCATGCAAGACTGAGGCCGATCGCCATCATCCTGGCGATCACCGCCGGCGCCATGCTCTGGCTGGCGGGACTCATCTGGTTCGCTCAGGTCGCTCAGAACTCGGCCGCGCTGGCCCGGGTGCAGAACGGTATCCTGCTGGTCAGCGTCGCGGCGATCTGCGTGCTGTCTCTGGTGATCGTCGGCAACGTCCTGCAGCTTGCACGCGACTATCGCGCCAAAGTGCCCGGTACGCGGTTGACGGTGCGAATGGTGACGCTGCTGGTCGTCCTGACGGTCGTCCCCCTGCTGGTCGTCTATACCTTCTCGCTGCAATTCATCAACCGGGGAATCGATAGCTGGTTCAGCCTCGAACTGGAGCAAGGACTGGAGGCGTCGCTGGAACTGAGCCGCAGCGCGCTGGACGTGCAGATGCGGGAAAACCTGGTCGAGGCGCGGCGGATCGCGCAGGAGCTGGCGGGCAGCGGGAGCGTCGAGCTGGTGGGAGATCTGGGCGATCTTCGGCGCGGCAGCACCGCAGTGGAACTGACGGTCTTCAGCGCGGCCGGCGACCGCATACTGGCCACCAGCTCGGCGGACCCGTCGCCTGCCGTTCCGCAGTTTCCGGGGGCGGAGTTGGTCTTTCAGCTTCGCCAGGGCGGCTCCTACGTGAACCTGGAACCGCGGACGGCCGGCGGTGTCGAGATTCTTGCCGCCGTAAACGTCTTTGCCGCCGATCCGCGCAGCGAAGGCGACGTCCTGCTTGCCCGGTTTGCGGTGGAGCCCCAACTGGGCGAACTGGTGGAGCGTGCGGAGGCCAGCTACGAGCAGTACGCGGAACTGTCGTTCCTGAGGACACCGCTGAAGACAAGCCTCACGCTGACGCTGAGCGTCGTCCTGCTCACCGGATTGATGGTGGCGCTGTACGGCGCCTTCTTTTCGGCCCGGCGGCTGGTGGGCCCGATCCAGCAACTGATGACGGCGACGGGGGACGTGGCGCGGGGCAAGTTCGATACGCAGTTGCCCACCGGCGCGGGCGACGAGATCGGCTTTCTGGTCAACGCCTTCAACGACATGACCCGGCGCCTGGCGCGGGCCGATTCCAGGACCCGGGAGAGTCAGCAGCAGTTGGAGAGCGAGCGCGGCAAACTGGAAGCCATACTCGGCCGCCTGTCCACCGGCGTCATTGCGCTGGAGTCGGATCTGCGCATCCGCACGGCCAACCGGGCCGCCAGCGCGATTCTCGGTGTCGACCTGGAGAAGAGCCAGGGAGAGCAGCTTGCCGATATCGAGACGAAGCGGCCACGGCTGGCGCCGTTCCTTTCCGTTCTGCAACGCCACCTGCACCGTGGCGCCGCCGACTGGCGGGAGCAGATCGAGTTCCTGCGGGATGACAGCCGCCGCGTGCTGGTGTGCGCCTGTGCCGCGCTGCCCCCCGAGCGGGGCGACCCGGGCGGTTTCGTGATCGTGTTCGATGACATCACGGCGCTGCTCAGGGCCCAGCGGGACGCGGCCTGGGGCGAAATTGCCCGGCGCCTGGCCCACGAGATCAAGAATCCGCTGACGCCGATCCAGTTGTCGGCGGAACGGTTGCGCCACCGTTATCTGCCTTCCCGTTCGGTCGACCCGGAGCTGCTGGACCGCTCGACCTACGTCATCATCCAGCAGGTCGAAGCGCTGAAGGACATGGTCAACGCGTTCAGCGAGTACGCGCGCAATCCGGCCATGGACATGACGCGATTCGACCTCAACGCGCTGATATCCGAGGTCGCCGAGCTCTACCACCACCAGCAGTCGCCGCTGGACCTGCAGCTCGAGTTGGGCGACCTGCCCGAGGTCACCGCCGATGCGGGCAGGCTCAGGCAGGTGTTGCACAACCTGATCCGGAACGCCCAGGAAGCCATGGAGCGGAACAGCCGTCCGCAGTTGCGGATCTACACCCGGCGGGTCCGGCGCGAGCACAGGGACATGGTGGAGATCCGGATCGTGGACAACGGTCCGGGATTCCAGGCCGACATCGCAGCCGAGGCTTTCGATCCCTACGTCACCACCAAGCCGGCGGGCAGCGGGCTTGGTTTGGCCATCGTCAAGAAACTGGTGGACGAGCACGGCGGGCGCATCCGGGCGCAGAACCGGCGACGCCGGGGGGCAGAGATCGTTATACTGTTGCCCGTTACCGCAGAAGCCGGTGCTGAATTGACCTGGGGGACAGGCCCGCAAGACAAGAGGAGGGAGTTCGCGTGAAGGATGCGCGGATCCTGGTCGTAGACGACGAAGCCAACATCAGGATGCTCCTGGAGGAGATTCTGAGCGAAGAGGGTTACGACGTCACTACGGCCGAGAATGCGGCGGCCGCCAGAGCCGCCAGATCGGACCAGGACTTCGAACTGGTACTGCTCGACATCTGGATGCCCGACACGGACGGCATCTCGCTGCTCAAGGAGTGGGCGAGGGAAGGCTCCATCGGGTCCGTGGTGGTGATGTCCGGGCACGGCACGGTCGACACCGCCATCGAAGCGATCCGCATCGGCGCGCTGGACTTCATCGAGAAGCCGGTGTCGCTGGTGAAGCTGCTTCGCACGGTGGAGAAGGCGCTGGCTCAACACGCCGGTGCGCGCCGCCAACTGGTGCCGCCGGTGCTGGCGCCGGTGGGCAAGAGCGAGCCCATGCAGGTGCTGCGCGAGCAGCTTACGCGAATCGCGGGGCACGACACGCATACCTTGCTGACCGGCGAGCCGGGTAGCGGGCGCGAGGCGTGCGCCAGGTACCTGGCCAGTCTGAGCGAGCGAGCGGACGCGCCGTTCGTGGCGCTCAAGGCGGGCGGCCGCGAAGACGAAGAGGCGGTTTCGTTGCTGGGCGACGATCGCGGTCCGGGGGCGCTGGAGCGCGCCGACGGCGGCGTGCTGTTCATCAGCGAGATCACCGACATGCCTGCGGATACGCAGCGGGAGCTGTTGGCGGTGCTGGAACAGGGCCGGTACCGTCCCAGCGGCGGGACCGAGCCCCAGGATCTGAATGTACGCATCCTTTCCAGTGCGCCTCCGGATTTCGAGCAGGGTGCGGACGATTTCCGCCGGGAACTGATGTTCCACCTCAGCGTTGTGGTGGTGCGGGTGCCGCCGCTGCGGGACTATCTTGAAGACGTGCCGGAGCTGTTGCGCTGCAACGTGGATATGCTGGTAGACACGGAAGGGTTACCCTTCCGGCGCTTCGGAGTGGCATCTCAGAACAGGCTGCGCAACTATCCCTGGCCTGGGAATGTGCGCGAACTGGAAAACATCGTGCGCCGGCTGTTGATCATGGGGGCGGACGAGGAAATCAGCCTTCCGGAGGTGGAGGCGCAGCTTGCGGATGCGGGTACGAAGGGCGAGCCTCTGGTGAAGCTGGATCTGCTTTCGATGCCGTTGCGGGAAGCGCGGGAGCACTTCGAGCGGGCTTATCTGCAGCAGCAGCTTGTGTTGTGCGATGGGAAGGTTGGCAAGCTGGCGGCGCGGGTGGGGATGGAGCGTACGCATCTGTATCGCAAGCTGCGGTCGCTTGGGGTGGATTTTCGGCGTATTGCGGCGGAGTAGGCTCCGCTTTCTCTAATTTTTTTTGGGGCGCGGTTTTCTGCGGCGCCGGGTGCGCGCGTGTACAGCCCTCGCGCGCTCAACCAGGCCCGCCATCCATGGCGGGCCTGGATCGGCGCTCGGCGCTCTCGCCATCCCTGGCTCCGCGCCGAGCACACGGCGTGCGCGAGGGCTGTACACGCGCACACCCTCATTGGTGGGTGGTTGGGCTTTGTGGTGCGCGAAGCGAGAGGTGTGCGGACTTGCAACCGAAACGGTTGCGAGTAACGGCGCTGGTTGACGCTCTCAGTCGGGCAGCTTGATCAGGAGCACTTCGATTTCGGCGTCCCAAAGCCGGGTGCGGATTCCGTTGAGGGAGTCGAGGTCGTCGGTGGGGCCGATGCGGACGCGGTGGTAGTCGTCGGTGTCGATGGTGACTCGCTGGATGCGGGATTCGATTCCCAGGAAGGCCAGATTGGCCCGCATTCGTTCGGCGTCCGCTTCGGCTGTGAAGGAGCCTGCCTGGAGGACGTAGCGGCCGGGGTCTTCGAGCGCGGGTTCGGTTGTGTCGGGGACGTCAGGCCTGGCTTCCAGCTCCGTTTCGGGTAGTACGACCTCGAACCGGGGGAGGATGTCGTAGAACTCGAATCGCATGCCCTCGCTGTCGCCGGTGTCGGATGTGGCGGGTGCGGGCGCGCCCGGCGCCGGAACCGTTGCGGCGCCGGGCGGCGCGGTTACGGTCACGGCGACGGGCGATCCGCCGGAGGGTTGGCCGTCGAGGTACACCAGGACGGCCACCGTCAGGCCCAGGCCGAGGCCGAAGAGCATCCAGACCCATCCGGGGGATCCCCTCGACCTGGTTCTTCCTGAACGTCGTCTGGCTGCCATCGGAGTGCCTACATGCTCTCGGGCGCGGATACGCCCAGGAGCGTCAGGCCGTTGCGCAGGACCTGCTGCACGCCCCGGGCCAGGGCCACGCGGGCATTACGCAGCGAGTCGTCGCTGACCAGGACCCGGTGGGCGTTGTAATAGGAGTGGAAGCTCGCGGCCAGGGTGCGCAGGAATTGCGCCACGTGCGTGGGCGCCCGATTCGCGGCGGCGAGGTGGATCACTTCGGGATAACGGCTCAGGGAGACCAGCAATTCCTTCTCCGCCGGCTCCGTCAGGCGGCGCAGGTCGGAGCGGGAGGCCGGTGTCAGGCTGAACCCTTCGCTGACCATCTTCTTCAACAGGCTGGCGACACGTGCATGGGCGTACTGCACATAGTACACCGGATTGTCGTTGGACTGGGCCTTGGCCAGCTCCATGTCGAAGTCCAGGTGCTGGTCGTAGGAGCGGGACACATAGAAGAACCGCGCCGCGTCGTTGCCGACTTCCTCGCGCAACTGGCGCAGGGTGACGTACTCGCCGGCGCGGGTGGACATCTGCACCTTCTCCTTGCCGCGGTAGAGCGTCGCGAACTGGACGAGGCGCACTTCCAGCGAGTCGCCGGGTTCGCCCATGGCCTGAAGGCCCGCCCTGACGCGGGGAACGTAGCCGTGATGGTCGGCGCCGAGAATGTCGAGCAGCAGGTCGAAGCCGCGCGTGCGCTTCTCGTAGTGATAGGCGATGTCGGAGGCGAAGTAGGTTGTGGCGCCGTTCTCGCGAACCACGACCCGGTCCTTCTCGTCGCCGTATTCGGTCGCCTTGAACCACACGGCTCCGTCGCGAACGTAGAGCCGGTCCCGCTCGTTGAGGCGGTTCAGCGCGCGTTCCAGCGCCCCGCCGTCGGTGAGGCTGCGCTCGGAGTGCCAGTTGTCGGGGCGGACGCCGAATTCGTCCAGGTCCTCGCGGATGTCGTCCAGCACCGCATACCGGGCGGCGTTGGATATCACGGAGAAACCGGTGTCGCCAAGCCCGTATCGGACCGCGGCGATGATCCGGTCCAGCAGCACGTCATCGCTGGCGGGGGGGCCGGTGAGGATCTTCAGAAGCGAGGCCCGATCGAAGCGGGCCAGCCGGTCTTCCCACTGTGCGTGCAGTTGCCGGGCGATATTGCCCACATAGTCGCCCTGGTAGGCGGCCTGCGGAAATTCGATCTCCTCGCCCAGCGCCTGCAGGTACCGAAGCCAGACGCTCACCGTCAGGATGTCCATCTGCCGGCCGGCGTCGTTGACGTAGTATTCCTCGTGGACGTCGTGCCCGGTGGCGCGCAGCAGGTTGGAAAGGGAGGCGCCGTAGGCGGCGTGCCGGCCGTGGCCGACATGCAGCGGGCCGGTCGGATTGGCGGAGACGTACTCCACGATCACGCGGCGGTCGGCGCCCCACCCGGAGCGGCCGTACGACTCGCCGGCCTCGATGAGGTCGGAAAGCTGCCGGAGGTAGGCGTCCGCGGCCACGGTGAGGTTGATGAATCCCGGGCCGGCGACATCCACGGCTGCGATCACTTTCGATTCGGGGATCCGCTCGGCCAGCTCGGCGGCAAGCTCCCGGGGCGGTCGTCCCAGCGGCTTGGCGAGCCTCAGGGCGATGTTGGTGGTGAAGTCGCCGTGTTTGCGGTCTCGCGTTCGCTCCAGTTGCGGATTCAGGTCGATCGAATCCACTACGCCGCGCTCGGCCGCGAAGCGCGCGAGGGTTTTCCTGAGAAGCTGGTCGATTTGCGCGCGCACGGGATGGGTCGGATAGCGTTGACGGGCCCTGAGCCGGGAAGCAGGGGATGCGGAATTCTACCCGATGCGGCGGCCGTTGCGGTTGGCCGTGCTATCGTAGATGGCGCGGCCTCTGACTTGCGGCTTCGGGCGCAATTCTGAAGAATCGGTGCCAAGATACGTCACACAACATCCAGCAAGCGGGTTCGCCCGTGGGAATTTTTCTTGAGTTGAATTATCGGGCCGAGTTGTGGCCGCGAAACAATAGCAATGCATACTCTTACCGACTTCAAGAATTTTGCGCATGCCAGTCTCAATTTGTTTGATCCGCTCACTGTCCTGCTAGGCAGGAATGGGTCCGGCAAAACTAATCTGATCGAGGGAATCGAACTTCTCTCCGCCTTGGCGCGAGGCGCGCCACTGAATGAAATTACGGACGTCGGTCGTGAAGGGCTATTTCAGGTTCGGGGGGGGTTGCGCTCCTGCGTACGCTTCGGCGCGGATCGTGTTCAACTGCGATTCCATCGCGCCGCTATCCGATTCGACGGTAGGAGACAGCCAGTCGACTATTCCATCGACCTCTCATTGTATGGAAAACATGGAATCCAGTTGTCCAGAGAAAGGTTGGAGGTCGGCGACAGAGTATTCTTCGAAGCCAATCAATCTGCCCGTGAACTGTTTGATGTCAGGTACGACAATTTCTCGCAAGGCAAGAACCCGTCTTGCCAAGTCCCCGCAGCGCGCTCCGTTCTATCGCGATATGAAGAAATAGTCAGAGGCAGCCGGGCCAAGAGGTCCAAACTTCGAAAGTCAGAGTCGACGGTAGATGGTGTGAGGAGGTATCTCCGTAGGTCGTACATATTCGATCCGCAACCGAAAGCGATGCGTGAATACGAACGTGCCGAGTCCAATCCACAGTTACAGCGAGGCGGCGACAATCTTTCTGCGGTTCTGTACGCACTGAAGGATGGCGACGACGAGAAAATAGCGGCGTTGCGGCACATTACGGAAACTATCCGGCAGATTCCAGAGGAGCCGTTTATCGAAATCGACTTTGCTGAGACAACGCTCGGAGATGTGATGTTGGGGTTTATCTCCGCGAGCGGAGTGGGCGCGAATGGAGGACCATTGATCGACGCGCGCCTGTTATCTGATGGAACACTGCGAATGCTTGCTGTCGTCACCGCCATGGAGACCGTGCCAGAGCACTCGCGCATCATTATTGAGGAATTTGACAATGGACTGCATCCAAGCCGCGCGTCGCTGCTGGTGCGGCAATTTGCGGATGCCGCAGAACGGCGAAAGTTGAAGATACTCGTCACTACACACAATCCTGCGTTCATGGACGCCATCGACGAAGCTCAAATGGACAGTGTCCTTCTGTGCCACCGAGACGAATCCCTTCACGCGTCGCGAGTAACCTCGCTCGGCGATCTCGACATCGCTCGCACGCTCGCCTTGCGCGGCGGTCTTGGCGACTTCGTGACCACTGGCCGGCTGGAAAAACACCTGTCGCCGGAATTCACCGAAAAGCGCGCCGAGATGACGCGCGAATGGCTTGAATCGCTGTTTTGAGCAATCTGTTCATCGTCGATACATCTTGGCTGCTTGAGCTTTATCGAGTTCCGGGTTACTACCAGGACACTCGAACCGCCGACGTAATCCAAGCTACCTTCGATAGCGTCAACGACGGCGGTGAACTCCTTGTTACCGTGCCAGTATTGTTTGAAGTCGCAAATCACATCACGCATGTGCGCAAAGGGACCTCCCGTCGCGCGCTCAGCGCCAAGTTCCGTGATGACATCAAAAATTCTCTTGACCGAGGAAGCCCTTGGACGATCTTCACTACGGGGAAAGATATCCTGCTGCGAGCGGAAGACGTCATTCGACTGGCTGATCGGTTTCTCGATGCGTCGGGTTACAATTACTCCTTCGCAAACATTTCAATCATCGACCTTGCGGCTGAAATCCGTAGACGCGGCCAGAGTGTCAGAATCATGTCCTTTAATCGGCGGCTTGAAGCATACTCGGATTGATTGACTGAGAGTTCCCCTTGTTCTGCTCTTGCCGTCCAATAGCGATCAAGCGTTGGAGAATCTCGGCATTCCAGGCTGTTGAACAGTACCTTGGCGCTTGACGTCTGACGCTCACGCCTCAATGGGATCCACGTCGACGCTCCAGCGCACGCGGCGCGCCGCGGGCCAGGTTCGTACCAGGGGCGCGAGTTCCGCCATCAGCCGGTGCAGGGCCGAGCGGCGGTTGCTCTGCAGGAGCAACTGGGCGCGGTAGCGACCGCCGCGGCGCTCCATGGAGGCCGGTGCGGGTCCAAATACGTCAACGCCCGCTACGCGTTTTCTCGCTGCGGCGGCCACCTGTTCGAGAAAGGCGTGGGCCGGTGGCCGGCGAGTGGCCTCGGCGCGCCACAGGATGAGATGGGAAAAGGGCGGCCACCCGGCGGCCTCGCGTTCCGCGAGCGCCAGCCGGGCGAATTCGGAGTAGTCCTGGTCGGCCAGGCGGCGGAGCAGCGGGTGCTGAGGGTAGTGGCTCTGGATGAACACCTCGCTGGCGCGGTCGCGGCGCCCGGCCCGTCCAGCCACCTGGAGCAGAATCTGCGCGAATCGCTCGGTGCTGCGGTAGTCGGTGCCGAAGAGTCCCTGGTCGGCGTTGAGCACGCCCACCAGGGTGACCCGGGGGAAGTCGTGGCCCTTGGTGAGCATCTGCGTTCCCACCAGGATCTGGGTATCGCCGCGCTTCACCCCGGCAAGTACGGAACCGACGCCCCCCTGGCGGGCGGCGGAGTCCCTGTCGAGCCGCGCGATGCGCGCATCGGGGAACAGGGCGGCCAGTTCGCCCGTGATCCGTTGGGTGCCGGCGCCCACGGCGACCCGCTCGGAGCCGCAGGCGGCGCAAACCCAGCTCAGCGCCTGCGTGCGCCCGCAGTGGTGGCAGCGCAGCCGGCCGCTGGCGGCGTGAATGGTCATCCTGGCGTCGCAGCGGCTGCAGTCCTCCACCGTGCCGCAGTTCGGGCACAGCAGCACCGGGGCGAATCCGCGTCGGTTCAGAAACAGCAGGATCTGACAGTCGGCGTCCAGGTGCCGGCGGATCGCCGTCACCAGGGGTGTGGACAGGCCCTGACGGACGGCATGGCGGTTCATGTCGATGACGCGCATGTCCGGGTGGCCGGCGGTACCGATTCGGCGGCGGATGGAGAGCGCGCGGTACTGACCCCGGTCCGCGTTGTGAACGCTCTCCAGGGACGGCGTTGCCGAGGCCAGGAGAACCGGGATGTCGAGACGCTGGGCCCGGAGGACGGCGAGGTCCCTGGCCGAATACCGGAAACCGTCCTGCTGTTTGAATGAAGGATCGTGTTCCTCGTCGACAATGATGAGCCCGGGGTTGGCCAGGGGCGCGAAGACGGCGGAGCGGGTGCCGACGATGAGCTTTGCCGCACCGGTGCGTACATCCTGCCATGCATCCAGGCGATGCCCCGGCGCAAGTCCGGAGTGCATCACCGCCAGGCTCTGGGCGAATCGCTTCTGCAATCGGCCGATCAACTGCGGCGTGAGGCCGATCTCGGGCACGAGCAGGAGACTCTGTCGGTCGGCTTCCAGCTCGCGCGCGATCAAGCGCAAGTAGACTTCGGTCTTGCCGCTGCCGGTCACCCCCTGGAGCAGCCAGGTGCGGTAGCCGGGCGGGGTGCCGGCGATGGCGTTCACGCAGTCCTGCTGTTCCGCGGTCAGCGTGGGCGGGGTGTCCCGGTCGGTTTTCAGGGCAGTACCCGCGCGCCGCTTTGGCCGGCGCCGAACCCAGCCCCTGGCCATCATCCGGCGCAGGACACTTCCGGCCATGCCCCGGGCACGCAATTCGGCGGCGTCGGCTGAGCCCTCCCGGATGAGTATCTCCAGCGCGTCGGCCTGGCGGGGCGCGCGGCGGCGAATGGCGTCTGCGTCCTGGACGCGCCCTTCGGCGGTCAGCTCCCACGGTCCCGCGGCCGCGCGGACGGGACTGCGCCCCTGGCGCAGCAGCACCGGCAGCGCCTGGCTCAGCACTTCTCCGATGGGGTGGTGGTAGTAGTCGGCGCACCATTGCAAGGTTCGCAGCAGTTCCTCCGCAAGCACCGGTTCCCCGTCCATGAGTTCGATGACGTCGCGGAGTTTCTCCGTCGGCAGCGACGTCTTTCCGGGGTGATCGATTACCACGCCGATGCGCTCGCCGCGGCCCAGCGGCACGCGCACGCGGCATCCACGGCGGGGCGGGTCACCGGGTCCCGCCCAGCGATATTCGAGCGCGTCGGACAGTGGGACGGGGACCGCGACACGCAGTAGATTCGCCAGTGCCTTCATGGGGCTGGTGGCGCGCCGCTGAGTGCAAATCGTGAACTCAAGGCGACGAGTGGGGAGAAAGGGAAGCTGGACACAATATATGGGTTGTCATATGGACTGTCGTTGTGCGAATGCAGTTTAGCAACGGGCGGAGCAGAGAGAATGCCGCCAAATGGCGGATTTTCGAGACTTTTGATTCACTACGACCGAGTTTTGTATAGAATCCGCGCCTGAATCGGGGCCTGTTGACGCTATCGGACAAGGCACGGTCGATCCGGGGGCGGGGGGGGCGGCAGACGCGGACGGGCGGGGCGTCAAGCAGGGTGCCTGACTCAGCAACAGGTTATTCAAGGCATGCCGGCATCGAGACGGTGCCGGCGGGAGGGGTTCTATGAAGATCGGCGTTCCCAGTGAAACTCATCCGGGCGAGCAGCGGGTCGCCATCACCCCGGATGTCGCGGGACAGCTTCGGAAACTCGGATTTTCGGTCGCGATCGAGTCGGGCGCCGGCGCATCCGCCAGCTTCGGAGACGACGCCTACGACGAAGCCGGCGTCGAAGTAGTCGAGGGCCGCGCCGAACTCTTCTCGGGCAGCGACATCATCCTCAAGGTCAGGGCCCCGAACGACGATGAACTCGGCCTGTTCCGTTCCGGCCAGGTGCTGATCTCCTTCCTTTGGCCGGCCCAGAATCCCGAACTCCTGGAGCGGTTGGCGCAGGCGGGCGTGACCACGCTGGCCATGGACAGCATTCCGCGCATCACCCGCGCCCAGAAGCTCGACGCGCTGAGTTCCATGGCCAATATCGCCGGCTACCGCGCGGTGGTGGAAGCGGCGCAGCACTTCGGCCGCTTCTTCACCGGGCAGATCACCGCTGCCGGCCGGGTGCCGCCGGCCAAGGTGCTGGTGATCGGCGCCGGTGTAGCCGGGCTGGCCGCAATCGGCGTGGCCAGGAGCATGGGCGCGATCGTCCGGGCCTTCGACACCCGCCCCGAGGTCAAGGAGCAGGTGGAGAGCATGGACGGCGAATTCCTCATGCTGGAATTCGAGGAGGAAGGCTCCGGCGAAGGCGGCTACGCCAAGGTGATGAGCGAGGAGTTCATCAAGGCCGAGATGGCGCTGTTCGCCGAGCAGGCCAAAGACGTGGACATCATCATTACCACGGCGTTGATTCCCGGCAGGCCGGCGCCTGAACTGATCACGGAGGAGATGGTCGCGTCGATGAAGCCCGGCAGCGTCGTCGTCGACCTGGCGGCGGAGCAGGGCGGCAACTGCGAGGTCACGGAGGCCGACCGGATCATCCACAAGCACGGCGTCACCGTCATCGGCTATACGGATCTGCCCAGCCGGCTGGCGGCGCAGTCGAGCCAACTCTACGGGACCAATCTGCGGCACCTGCTGGACGACATGTGTCCGGAGGGCGACGGTCAACTGACCGTGGACATGGAGGACGACGTGATCCGCGGCGCCACCGTGGTCAAGGACGGGGAGATCACCTGGCCGCCGCCGAAGATCGCCGATCCGTCGCCACCTCCCGTCCCGGCCGAGGCGGCGGAAGCTCCGCCAGCGCCGGAGAAACCCAGGCGCTCGTTCCTCGGGCCGCTGCTCACCTTCGGTCTCGGCGGGCTCGCCCTGCTGGGCCTCGGCGCGGTGGCCCCGCCGTCCTTCACGGCGCACTTCACCGTGTTCGTGCTGGCCTGCTTCGTGGGCTACATGGTGATCTGGAACGTCACCCCGGCGCTGCACACGCCGCTGATGAGCGTCACCAACGCGATCTCCAGCATCATCATCATCGGCGCGCTGATACAGATCAGTTCGCCGCTGAACTGGATCGCCTGGGTGGCCGGCATCACCGTCTTCATCACGAGCATCAACATCGCCGGCGGCTTCGCGGTCACCCGGCGCATGCTCGACATGTTCAGGAAGTAGGGGAGCGCCATGCCCGAAGGAATCGTGACGGTCGCCTACATCGCAGCGACGATACTCTTCATCCTCGCCCTCGGCGGGCTGAGCCATCCGGAGACCGCCCGGCGCGGCAACCTGTACGGCATCATCGGCATGAGCATCGCGATGCTCGCCACGATCTTCGGCGTGGTGACGGCGAACTACCCGATGCTGATCGTTGGACTGATCGCGGGCGGCATCATCGGCCTCATCCTGGCGCGGCGCGTGCAGATGACGCAGATGCCGGAACTGGTGGCGATCCTCCACAGCCTGGTGGGCCTGGCGGCGGTGCTGGTGGGCTTCGTGAACTTCCTGGACCCGGAAGTGCATTACACGGGCGTGGAACTCACCATCCACGATGTGGAGACGTATCTGGGCATCCTCATCGGCGCGGTGACCTTCTCCGGATCGGTCATCGCCTTCGGCAAGCTCAGCGGCAAGATCGGCGGTGCGCCGCTGACGCTGCCCGCGCGCCACTGGCTGAACCTGGCGCTGCTGCTCACCGCCATCTGGTACGGCTACGAGTTCGTCGTCCAGTCCGCGGGCGGCGGCAATCCGGTGGCCGGTCTGCCGCCGGGTCTGGTTCCGCTGCTCATCATGACTGCCGTCGCCCTGCTGTTCGGAATCCACATGGTGATGGCCATCGGCGGCGCGGACATGCCGGTGGTGGTCTCCATGCTCAACAGCTACTCGGGCTGGGCGGCTGCGGCGACCGGATTCATGCTCAGCAACGACCTCCTCATCGTCACCGGCGCCCTGGTGGGCAGCAGCGGTGCGATCCTGAGCTACATCATGTGCCGGGCGATGAATCGGCGGTTCCTGGCGGTCATCGCCGGCGGGTTCGGAACCGCGGGCAGCGCGGCGGTGGGTACCGGGGGCGACCAGGGCGAGGTCGTACCCGTGAACGCGATGGAAGCGGCGAACCTGCTGGTGGGCTCGAAGGAAATCATGATCGTGCCGGGCTACGGCATGGCCGTCGCCCAGGCTCAGCACATCGTCTGTGAGATCACCAAGATCCTGCGGGACAGGGGCATCAACGTGCGCTTCGGCATCCACCCGGTGGCGGGCCGCATGCCGGGCCACATGAACGTGTTGCTGGCCGAGGCCCGGGTGCCGTACGACATCGTGTTCGAGATGGACGAGATCAACGGGGAATTTCCCGGCATCGACGTGTCGATCGTCATCGGCGCCAACGACATCGTCAATCCGTCGGCCCAGGAGGAGCCCGAAAGCCCCATCGCGGGAATGCCGGTGCTGGAAGTCTGGAAGGGCGGGACCACCATCGTCCTGAAGCGGAGCATGGCCACCGGCTACGCGGGCGTGCAGAACCCGCTGTTCTTCAAGGACAACACCCGGATGCTGTTCGGCGACGCGCGCGAGAGCCTGGACGCGGTGCTGAAGGAAATCTAGAAGTTTTCGCCCCGCTCGCCGGAGCGAAAACTGCTGGCGATTTCGGGGTGTCAAGGGCCGCCCGGCGGCAGGGCGGACCGCTTGATCGGGCAACAAGCGCTCCAGCGGGCGCCGGCGGCGCCCGCCACCGTTCCGGCCGGGTGTGGCATTGCCGCTACACCGCATCGCGAACCGGACGCGGGCGTGGCGATTTTTCCCTCCCCGGCGCCGCGAATCTTGCGATTCCGCCCAGAAATGCGATGCGGATTTGGAAGCCCCGGCCCGTACAATCGGGGCACTTGATCGCGTGCCGCAGGCACATTCACCCACGTGCCGAAGGCACAATGACCGACGCCCGGACGGACCCCATGCACTACGCGGCTCACAAACTGTTCTGTTCGCGCCGGCGCATGGCCGCGGACCTGCCGCGCGGGTTCCCGCCGGAGGGCGCGGCATTCGAACACCGGCATGATGCTGTTTTCGGGAACGAGGTCCGTGAACAACCTTTTCTCAAACCCTCCGAAGAATTCAGAGAACACTCCTCATATCGTATTGGGTTCTTCGTTCCGTGTGGTATTGTTCTTCCAAAGTTCTGGGTACTGTTCCGTATGCTGCCAACGAAAACGAAAGAGAGGCATACGCGCCCGATCATCGGGTTGTGCGCGCCAGAGTGCCGTAACGGGAGTGTCGCCGAGCGCCAGTGGGGCGGAAAGGCGGTTTCCGTGCTTGACACCGGCCCAGGGCGCGAGGTGTATAATCTGGCCCATCGGCCCATCGGCCCATCGGCCCATCGGCCCATCGGCCCATCGGCCCATCGGCCCATCGGCCCATCGGCCCATCGGCCCATCGGCCCATCGGCCCATCGGCCCATCGGCCCATCGGCCCATCGGCCCATCGGCCCATCGGCCCATCGGCCCATCGGCCCATCGGCCCATCGGCCCATCGGCCCATCGGCCCATCGGCCCATCGGCCCATCGGCCCATCGGCCCATCGGCCCATCGGCCCATCGGCCCATCGGCCCATCGGCCCATCGGCCCATCGGCCCATCGGCCCATCGGCCCATCGGCCCATCGGCCCATCGGCCCATCGGCCCATCGGCCCATCGGCCCATCGGCCCATCGGCCCGAATGTGCGTCCGGCGATTAGCCGGTACGCGCGAACCGGCGCCGGCATCGCCGCCTTCGGCGGGCTTCCCGCGCAGACCCGAGGCGCGCCTCGGGCGCGCCCGCGCCCGTTGCCCCTCATCTCCGCGCCCTCGCGCCGCCGCCGGCGGCTGCGGGCCTGTTCACCGCCCCCTCTGCCGCGCGGGCGCGGTCCGTCCGGTTGCCCGTCACCGTCACCGGCGACGAGGGCGCCGCCTCGTTCGCCATCGCCGGCGCGGACGCGGCGGAAGGCGACTCGGCCACGGCGGACCTGACCCCGACCTCGCCCATGCCGCCTCAGCCGCGCGGGCGGGGACCGCCCTCCGGACTGCGCCGCCGCCGGCGGGCCGGGCCGACACACATCACGGTTGCGATGACAACCCTCCCGATCGGGGCAACTGCTCCGACTCGCTCACGGACAACGGATTCACGCGTCGAGGGCACGGCCGCCGCTTGACTCGCTCGTTTCTCCTGCAACGGTGCGCGCGGAGGTCCGCGACGCGCCAGCGCCGCCACGGTCATCACGGTTGCGATGACGCGGCAGGGGGACAAAGGCCGGAGGAGGTTCACGGCCTACGCTAGTCCCACGCTCTCATTCCAGATCCGATGCGGCGGGACGGAACGGCCGCGCGGCGCGGCTCTTGCCGCCATCGCTCCTCGCCTGTTCCCTTTGCCTCGCCGCTCTGCCCGTTGCGCCGCAAACGCCCGCCACGCCGAATGAGGGCGGCGCCAGCCCCGCCGTCGCCGGCCTGGCGGCCGCCGGCGCCAGCGAGCCCGGCCTGGTGTTCACGCCCGACGCGGTCACCGTCACCGAGGCGCCCGGGCCGGGCCGCACCGCCACTTACAAAGTGGCGCTGGCGACGAAGCCCACATCGGACGTGATAGTGCGGCTGATCTCAGACGACACCGGGGCGGCGACGGTGAGCCCGGGCTGGCTGAATTTCAGCACGACGGATTGGAATGACGGCCAGACCGTCACGGTCACCGGGGTGGACGACGACCTGGACAACGGCTCCGGGCGCACCGTCGATATCCGCCACAACGTCGCCGGCGGCGGGTACGGCTCGGTCACCGGCAGGGTGTCGGTGACGGTGGCCGACGACGAGCGCCGCGGCGTGGTGGTGTCGAAGCAGGCGCTGACCGTTCTCGAAGGCGAGTCCGGAAGCTACACCTTGAGGCTGGGCTCGCGGCCCGCCGGAAAGGTAACGGTCACATTGAGCAAAACGCCCTCCCGGGTGATCGGCCTGGTGGTCCTTGGCGAGCGACGCGGCCCTTTGGATCCCATCACGGCGACATTCGACCGACAGGACTGGTCGAAGCCGAAGACCGTGATCGTGAGCAGCAATGACGACGACGACACCGACGACGACACGGCGACCATTTCCCACGTTGTCACGGGCTACGGTGACGTTGTCAGCGCGGATTCGGTCCAGGTCACCGTGACGGACACCAGCGTGCCGGGGGTGCTGTTCGATCCCGAGTCCGTGACCGTCGCCGAGGGCGGCACCGCCACCTACACCGTGAAGTTGGCAACGATACCGGACGGCACCGTGACCGTGACGCCGAAGAGCGCCGACGATGCGGTCGCGACGGTGTCCGGGGCGGTCTCGCTGGATGCGGCGAACTGGGACCGGGGGCTGAGCGTCACCGTCACCGGCGTGGAGGACGACGACGCCGCGAGAGACACGACTTCGGTGAGCCACTCGGTCGCGGGATACCACGACGTGACGAGCGCGGGCCCGGTGCCGGTCACCGTCACCGACAACGATGCGGCGCTCGTCCTCACGAATAACGAGGGCGTGGTCGTGTATGAGGGTCTGCATGCGCCCGCTGTCCTGAGAAACCAGACCTATCGGGTGAGTCTGGCGGCAAGGCCGGCCGGAACGGTGACCGTGACGCCGAGAAGCCGGGACGAAGCCAGGGTTGCCGTATCCGGCCCGCTCACCTTCGATGCGGATAACTGGGCGGTGGGCCAGGACGTCGTCCTGAAGGGCGTGTGGGACGAAGACGGCGACGATCATCAGGTGACGATCGATCACTCCGTAACGGGGTACGACGCCCCGCCGGCCACGGTGCGGACATGGGTGAAGGACTACCATGGGAAGTCCCTGGTTGTGCGGCCGAGGGCGCTGAGGCTTGACGAGGGCGAGGCGGGAACCTACTCGGTCAAGCTGCGGACGGACCCGAACGGCAGGGTTACGGTCACGCCGGCCGTGGCGGACGGGAAGGCCGCGACTGTCTCCGGCGCCCTGACCTTCGACTCGGGCAACTGGTCCGTTGCCCAGAATGTGACCGTCACCGCCAGGCGCGACGGCGAAAAAGGATACAAGAACACCACCATCACCCACTCGGTTGCCGGATACTCGGGCTACGTCGAGACCCATCCCGGCGCCTTCTTCATCGACGGCGACCGGGCCCCCGTCGTCAGCACGGTCGCCCTCACCGTCACCGACGACGGCCCCGGCCTCGCGCTGTCGTCCACCGCCCTGACCGTCACCGAGGCCGCCGGGGCGGGCCGCACCGCCGGCTACACCGTGGCGCTCGCCAGCCGGCCCACCGCCGACGTGACTGTCGCGCTCGCCTCCGGCGACGAGTCCGTGGCGACGGTGGACCCGGCCACGCTGAGGTTCACCGCCTCCGACTGGAAGATCGGCCAGGCGGTCACGGTAACCGGCGTGGACGACGATCGCGACAACACCCCCGACCGCACCGCCGAGATCGCCCTCACCGCCAGCGGCGGCGACTACAACGGCGTCACCGCCACGGTGCGGGTGACGGTGACCGACGACGACACGCCCGGCGTGGTGGTGTCGAAGCGGACGATGAGCATGGACGAGAACGGCTCGCCGGGCACCTATACGCTGAGGCTGGCCACGCAGCCGGACGGCCCGGTGACGGTCACATTGAGCGCCGAGCCCACCGGTGTGATCGATTTCTATGTCCTTGACCAGGTCCGCGACCCCGCCGACCCCATCACCGCGCCGTTCGACGAGAACGACTGGGACAAGCCCAAGACGGTGGCGGCGCGCGCGCGCCACGACGACGACGGCGAGGACGGCTCGGTGACGATTTCACACACGGTCACGGGCTATGGCGGCGTCACCGCCGCGGATTCGGTCGAGGTCGTCATCATCGACGACGACGAGCGCGGCTTCGTCTTCACGCCCGATTCGGTCACCGTCACCGAGGCGGCGGGGCCGGGCCGCACAGCCACATACAAGGTCACCCTCGCCACGAGGCCCACCGCGGATGTCTCCGTCGCGCTCGCCTCCGGCGACGCGACCGCGGCGACGGCGAGTCCCGCCTCGCTGACGTTCGCCGCCTCCAACTGGAAGGACGGCCAGACCGTCACCGTCACCGGCGTGGACGACGACCTGGACAACGGCTCCGGGCGCGCCGCCGAAATCGGCCACACGGCGAGCGGCGGCGGCTACGGCTCGGTCGCCGGCAAGGTGGCGGTGACCGTCACCGACGACGAGGGCGCAGCGACGTTCGCCATCGCCGGCGCCCGCGTGGCGGAGGGGGACTCGGGCACGGCGGACCTGACGTTCACGGTCACCCTGTCGCCGGCCGCCGACAAGGACGCCACGGTGGCCTGGGCCACCAGCAAGGAGAGCGCCGACACCGCCACCCCGGGCGAAGGACTACGCCGCCGCCGCCGGCACGCTCGGTTTCGCCGCGGGCGAGACTTCCAAGGCGGTGACGGTGAAGGTCACCGGCGACAAGATCGACGAGGACGACGAGACCCTCACCGTCACGCTGAGCGGCGCCAGTGCGGGGCCTCGCCATCGGCGCCGCCGCCGCCGCCGGCACGATCATCGACGACGATGACAAGGGGCTTGTGTTCGCCCGGACCGACGGTGACGAAGTGGCCGAGGGAGCCGCACGGCCGCCTACGGCGTGAGGCTTGCGGCGAAACCGAATTCCGACGGTGACGGTGTCGCGCCGCTACCCGTCGACGCGAACTGTAGCGACCGTGACGCCGCGACGAGTGACTTTGAACGCCGGCAACTGGGATGACGGCCAGTTTGTGACGGTCACGGGCGTCAAGGAAGGCTCAACACGCACGGTCCGGCATACCGTATTGGACGTCGCCTGGAGCGGCGAGTCACGGGTCTGATCCACGGCGGCCCCGGTGTCGGTGACGGTGACGCGGGCCCGCGTCGTTCTCCGTCGCCGGCGCCCGCGTGGCGGAGGGCGACTCCGGCACCGCGGACCTTGAGTTCACGGTGACGCTGTCGCCGGCCTCGGACGCGGCCGCCACGGTGGCCTGGGCGACGAGCAAGGAGAGCGGGGACACGGCCACGCCGGGGACGGACTACACGGCGGCCAGCGGCACGCTGAGCTTCGCCGCGGGCGAGACCTCCAAGACGGTGTCGGTGAAGGTGTCCGGGGACGAGGTGGACGAGGACGACGAGACGCTCACCCTGACGCTGAGCGGCGCCGCCGGGGGGGCGTCCATCGGCACGGCCGCGGCCACCGGGACGATCGCCGACGACGACGAGCGGGGGCTGGCGTTCGCGCCCGGACTCGGTCACCGTCACCGAGGCGGCCGGGGCGGGGCGCACGGCGAGCCTACACGGTGGCGCTGGCCAGCCGGCCCACCGGCGGCGGTGACGGTCGAAGCTCGGACGCGACGAGCAAGGAGAGCGGGGACACGGCCACGCCGGGGACGGACTCTCCGGCGACGCGGGCGCGGCGACGGCGAGCCTGCCGGCCACGCTGACGCTTCACGGCGGCGGACTGGAAGGACGGCCAGACGGTGACGGTGACGGGGGTGGACGACGCCCTGGACAACGCGCCGGACCGCGCCACCGAGATCGGCCACGCGGCCAGCGGGGGCGGCTACGGGTCGGTGACCGGCTCGGTGGCGGTGACGGTGGCCGACGACGAGGGGGCCGCGTCGTTCTCCGTCGCCGGCGCCCGCGTGGCGGAGGGCGACACGGGCACGGCGGACCTTGAGTTCACGGTGACGCTGTCGCCGGCCTCGGACGCGGCGGCGACGGTGGCCTGGGCGACGAGCAAGGCGTCGGGGGACACGGCCACGCCGGGCACGGACTACGCGGCGGGCATGGGGACGCTGTCGTTCGCGAAGGGGGAGACCTCCAAGACGGTGTCGGTGAAGGTGTCCGGGGACGAGGTGGACGAGGACGACGAGACGCTCACCCTGACGCTGAGCGGCGCCGCCGGGGGGGCGTCCATCGGCACGGCCGCGGCCACCGGGACGATCGCCGACGACGACGAGCGGGGGCTGGCGTTCGCGCCGGACTCGGTGACGGTGACCGAGGCGGCCGGGGCGGGGCGCACGGCGAGCTACACGGTGGCGCTGGCCTCCAGGCCCACCGGGGCGGTGACGGTGAAGCCGGTCTCCGGCGACACGGGCGCGGCCACCGTCCTGCCGGCCTCGCTGACGTTCACGGCGTCGGACTGGAGGACGGGGCAGACGGTGACGGTCACGGGGGTGGACGACGCCCTGGACAACACGCCGGACCGCGCCACCGAGATCGGCCACGCGGCCAGCGGGGGCGGCTACGGGTCGGTGACCGGCTCGGTGCCGGTGACGGTGGCCGACGACGAGGGGGCCGCGTCGTTCTCCGTCGCCGGCGCCCGCGTGGCGGAGGGCGACACGGGCACGGCGGACCTTGAGTTCACGGTGACGCTGTCGCCGGCCTCGGACGCGGCGGCGACGGTGGCCTGGGCGACGAGCAAGGCGTCGGGGGACACGGCCACGCCGGGGACGGACTACACGGCGGCCAGCGGCACGCTGAGCTTCGCCGCGGGCGACACCTCCAAGACGGTGTCGGTGAAGGTGTCCGGGGACGAGGTGGACGAGGACGACGAGACATTCACCCTGACGCTGAGCGGCGCCGCCGGGGGGGCGTCCATCGCCGGCGCCACCGCCACGGGGACGATCGACGACGACGACGCGGTGGGCCTGGTCGTTTCGGAGAAGACTGTGACAGTGATGGAGACGGCGCACGACAACCGCAACAGAGCCGCCTACACGGTGGCGCTCGCCTCGCGGCCGCAGGCCGCGGTGGTCGTCGAAATGACCTCGGCCGACGAGGGCATCGCGACGATTTCGCCGACGCGGCTGACGTTCAACGAAGCCAACTGGAAAACGGCGCAGACCGTCACGGTCACAGGCATGGACGACGAGGTGGTCAGCCCGGCGGGCCGCAGCACGATGATCTCCCACTCCGTCAGCGGCGGCGACTACGATGGAATGACCGAATCCGTGCTCGCGATGGTCATGGACGACGATGCGTTGGGGATGTCCGTCGACCCCGGAGCCTGGGTTGCGAGGTTCGGGCGCACCGTGACCGATCAGCTTGCGGACGCAGTGGAGGCGCGCCTGGCCGGAAACCCGATCGAGGGCAGGCGCGCGGCGGTGTTTGGACAAGGCATCGCGGGATGGACGGGCGACGGCGCAGGGACCGTGGCGGGATACAGCGGGCTTGCCGTGCCCGATTCCCGTGAGGCGGTTGGGGCGCCGGGATGGGGTGTCGAGCCGCAGGGGCAGGACTATCGGTACGGCGGCGGGCTCCCGCCCGTCCCGCGCGGCGGGCTGGCCGGCCGGCGCCACCGTTCGCCGGCGCCGACCGTGCAGGACGCGATCGCCGGCGCCTCGTTCGCAGTGGCGACGAAGGCGAACGACGCGGGGATTGCGGCCGGCGTATGGGGCCAGGGGTCCGTTTCGGGCTTCCGCGGGCGCGACGTCCAACAGCCGCTCGAAGGGCAGGTGGCGACGGGCCTGCTGGGCGCCGACCTGCGGGCAGACCGCTGGACCGCCGGCGCAGCCATCGGGTACTCGCGCGGGGAGGGCGGCCTGGACAGCCATTGTTCCGGCGAGGGCTGTCTGGGCGCGGTGTCGGCCACGCTGGCGAGCCTGACGCCCTACGCCGGACTGAACCTCACCGATCGCCTGATGGCCTGGGGTTCGGTCGGTTTCGGCAAGGGCGACCTGGTCGTGAAGCCGGAGGGCACGGAGGCGATCGGGACCGGCCTGCGCTTCGCCACGGGCGCGGCGGGCGTGCGGGGCGACGTGGTCGGTTCGGGGAATGGAATGGGGCTCGGCCTGGCGGTCAAGGCCGATACGCGCTTCACGAACATCGCGTCGGAGGCGGCGCGGGCCGGCGGCAATCGTCTCGTGGCCGCCGATCGCGAAGTCTGGCTGGTCCGTGTGGGCATCGAGGGTTCGCGGCGGATCGAATTCGGGCGGCGGGCGACCCTGTTGCCCTCGGTCGAACTGGCCGCCCGTCTCGACGGCGGCGGCGCCGAGACCGGATACGGCGCCGACATAAGGGGCGGTTTGGCCCTCGCCGATTCCAACAGCGGGCTTTCGTTCGATCTTAAGGCGCGCGGACTGCTGACGCACGAGGCGCCGGGGTTCCGGGAGTGGGCGGCAAGCGCGGGCATCGCCTGGGACCGCCGCACGGCGGCGGGCCTGGGTCTGGAGTTGTCGGTCATGCAGTCGTGGGGAGTCCCGGGGTTTGGGCCGATGGACGGATTCCTGGCTCAAGACACGCTGAAAGGCCACATCGGCATTGGCGGCCCGGCAGGAGGCCGCTCGGATTCGCGCGGCCGGCTTGAGGCGGATGCCGCCTACGGGATTCCGATGTTCGGCGACCGCTACATCGGAACGCCGCGCGTCCGATACCAGCGGTCGGGCGCCGGGTCGTCCGTCTGGAGCGTCGGATGGGGCATCGTCACGGCGGAGCCGGGCGGCGCCTCGGTGGATGTCGGCATCGAGGCCGTCAGGCGCGCGGGCAACGGCGCGAGCGACCGCGGCCTGACCCTGCGCGGTTCGGTCCGGTTCTGATCGCGGCGGAAGAAAAACAGGCCATGCATGACCCCGCGGCGCGAACACGGCGCTTTATGTTCGGGTTTGTCGCGAGGGTGCGTAAGGAATGCCCTTGCGCGCCAAATGCGCTCGGACGTGTCCTTGGTCGAGGCGACCCCGGAGGCTGAGAACCCAGCCCAGCGCCCGATCGGCGAGAATGCCGTTCCGCGCCAAGCCGCGGGCGACGCGGCGCACATTGCCATCGCCGAAACGGCGGATGTTCGAGAGTCAACCACATGACAGCGTGAGCGTCGGGCTGCGTACCTTGCCTTGCTGGTGAATCTTCGTTCATGGCGTGCACCCGGCTGAGCAGAATGAGCTTCTACAGTCTGCGGTTGTCCCATACGTACACGCCCTCGGCCCGCTCGGACACCGTCGGGCCGAGCCGATGGTGGCGCTTTGGATCCGTCGCCGGGTGAAGCAGGTGCCGGAGGTCGCTCGCTTCAATGGAATGGGCCGGAGGGCGCTTGTGCAGGGTTTCGGGCATCGTCGGCTCACCGGATGCGCCGGCATCCCGGGAAGGCGCAGAGCATCTCGAACACAAGATTCGCGGCCAGCAGCGCGGTGTTGCCGGTCGTATCGTACGGCGGGGAAACCTCCACCAGGTCGCATCCGACGAGATTCAGGCCGGAACAGCCCCGAATGATTTCCAGTGCCTGCGGCCCGGTCAGCCCGCCCGGCTCCGGTGTGCCCGTGCCTGGCGCCACCGACGGATCGAGGCCATCGATATCGAACGAAAGATACGCAGGAACGGATTCGCCGATGCGGGCCCGCACATCCTTCATCAACGGGGCCAGCGAACGGTGCCAGCATTCTTCTGCCGTCACCACGCGCACGCCCTGTCTCCTCGCCCAGTCGAAGTCGTCGGGTGCGTAGCCCGTGGCGCGCAGCCCGATCTGAACCATTCTCTGCGGCTCGACGAGCCCCTCTTCAATGGCGCGGCGCATGATGGTGCCGTGGGTGACTGGTTCGCCGAACATGGCGTCGTTCGTGTCGGCGTGCGCGTCCACGTGAACCAGGGCGACGGCGCCGTGCGTCTCATGCAACGCGCGCAGGATCGGCAGCGTGATCGTATGATCGCCTCCCAGCGTCACGGGCCAGGCGCCTGTCTCCGCAAGGCGGCGGTAGAACGCGGTAATGATCCCGATCGACTCCGACAGGCTGAAGCTGTTCAGCGCAACGTCGCCGATGTCGGCGACCTGAAACGAATCGAACGGGGCGGCGCCGGTCGCCATGCCGTAGGGGCGCACTAGGCAGGACTCGCTTCGAATCTGTCGCGGGCCGAAGCGAGACCCCGATCGATTGCTCGTGCCGATGTCGAGCCCAACACCGACGATCGCGATGTCCAGGGGGTCCCCGATCGACGCCGTGGGCAACCGGAACATCGTGGCGTGGCCCGCGTAGCGGGGCATTTCGTTGCCGCCCAGAGGCTGATTGAAGCGGGTCATGGCCCTACCGCCCCCCGGTTCGCCTCGTGTCGTCGATCGCCAGGGCGATGGCCCTGCATGCGTCCCGCAAGCGAACGATGAACCCGTAGTCCAGGCCGTTGTCGCCTTCGGTGGCGTTGAATGAGGCCACGACAATGCTCGTGGCCGGCTCGACGTAGAGGTATTGCCCTCCGTAGCCCAGATGCCCGACGAAGCGCCCGTCGGTCTCCAGAAAGCTCCGGTAACGGGTCCCGTCGCCGTAGTGCGTGCCCGCCTCCGGATTCAAGAGCGCTTCGCGGATCAGGCCTTGTTGAGAATCGCCGTTGGGCCTGTCGAAACAGAATAACCGGCCCAAGCGCACCAGGTCCCTCAGGGTCATGTGCAGCCCCCCGCCGAGAAAGGGCACCCCTTCCCTGTCCGTGGAGACGAACACCGCCTCCGCCGTGCCCGCCTGTTCGATCAGTTCGACCAGGGCGCTTCGCAGCGATTGCCCTGTCACCTGCTCGCATATCCAGGCCACGATGTCGGTGTTGGCGGTCTTGTACTGGATGTCCCCGTGCTCGCCGGGCCGCGCGCGCCCCCCGACGGATACCAGGTAGTCGCGCAACGAACGCTCCCGGTCGGCGGGGCCGATGCGCCAGCCGTGCGCGCATTCGAGCTTCCCCACGTCCGAATCCGGGTCCGTGTAGTCCTCGACGTACCCGTTCACGACGTTCATGTCGAGCAACTGGCGCACGGTGGCGTCGGCGTAACCGTCGCCGATGCGAGGCAGGTAATCGGCGGTGCGCCGCTGCAGGTCGATGAGACGGCGGCTCACGCAGCGGGCGGCCAGCAGGTTGACCGCCATCTTGCTGATCGACTGGATCGAGTGCACCTGCCGCCCATCGAAATCGTCCGCGCAGGCTTCGAATCGGATCTCGTCGCCCCTGAGCGCGATCAGGCCGACGAACGCCGGGTCGTTCAGGCATCGGGCGACCTCGGCCCGGTTCCCGATGCGCGGATCGATCCGTTCTCCAAGGGGCCGCGCGGACGGGGCGCGCAGTACGAGGCCGTAGCGATTGATCCGGTGCAGCGACCGAAGCCCGGCCCGGCGATGCCCGGGGACATCCCATTGCCCTCGTCCCGTCGAGGCATCCGTCGAGATGCCGTCGGCGCCCGGCCAGTTCCCGTTCATTGGATCGATGGCCCCGCCGACGCCGCCGCAAGGCGTCCCTTCCGGTTCTGGTATACGGCCAGCAGAAAGCACCCGTAACAGAACGCCAGCGTGACTACGCCGGCATCCAGCACGGGCGTGTAGTCCGTCCCGGCGACGAGTTTCGACCCGGCGTATGGCCCGACGGCAAGCGCAAGGTGCATGCTCGTGCCGTACGTGGCCACGAACCGCCCGCTTCGGTCGGCGTCGCTGTAGATGACGATCTGATAGGCGATGATGTAACTCCAGAAGAACTGAAACACGATGTTGATGACGAAGAACGCTCGCGCGACGTCATCGAAGCGCTCGAGGTTGGCAAACAGGACCAGCATCGCGATCTGCGCCGAACCGGCCACGAGCATCGGCAGCGCGCGCCCGAGCCGGCAACCGAGCCACGCGGCGGCCAGCGAGCCGGAAAGGCTGATCAAGTACCCGACGCCCAGCGACACCGCCACTTCCTGGCTGCTCATCCCCGCCGCCCGGGCGACCCGCTCGAGGTACGCCCAGACCATGCCGATGGTCAGAAAGTACGCGGCCGTGCCCAGCACGACGGCCGGCCCGCGCGCGGCCAGGGACCGCCACCTGAATCCGGCGGCGTCTCGATGAAGCCCCGGTTCGGCGGGAAAGGCGAAGAAGGCCACAACAAGCGCTGCGGCGACCCACACGTTCATGTAGGCAAACACGGCGTCAATCTGCCAATTCGAACCGACCAGGGGCAGGATGAACGATCCGGCCGCGCCGAACAGCACCTGCCCGCAGACCATGAGCGCGGCGTTGCGGCCGTTCCTCACCGTATCGCAGAGTCCGGCCAGCGCGATCGCGTAAGCGGCCCCGGCCGCCGCGCCGGCGAGCACGCGCAGGCCGAACAGCGGTTGAAAGGACTCGATCCAGACGGAGGCGAGGTTGGCCATGAAGAATGCGGCGATGAGCGCCAGAACGGTTTCCCGCCACCGGACGCGGCGCAGCCACCAGGCGGCCGACAGCGTGCTGGCGGCGATTCCGGCCAGGTCGGCCGAACCCAGCAGGCCGACCTGGGACTGCGAAAACGAGGCCCTGTCCGATATCGCCCCCACGTAGACCGGAAGGAGCAACAACATGGCTTCGGTGACTGTGGCGACCAGCAACATGGCCAGGATCGACCGGCCCCTGTCGATCTCGCGTGGTCGCATCGTGCCGGCGGCGCTCGCCATGGCTGGCGGCCGGGCCTATTCCCAACGGAAGTTCGCGGTCAGGCCCACGGTGCGCGGCGCTGCGGGAAACCCGACCGCCAGGGCGCCGTCGCTGAAAATCTCCCCGAAGTACGCTTCGTCGCCCAGGTTCTTGCCCCAGACCGAGACGGTCCAGCGACCGTCATCCGGCCCGAAGCCGACGCGCGCGTTCGCGAGCCAGTAGGCGTGCTGAACCTGGTTCGGGTTGCCCGTGATGGAGTAGTTGACATCGCCCTGGTAACTGGCGGCGAACATTGCCCGCACCCGGTTGCCGTTGCCGATCGGCCACTCGTAGGCCAGCGACGTGTTGAACTGCACCTCCGGCGCATTGCCCAGCCGGTTGCCCGCCGCCACGTCCGGCAGGGACGATTCGGTCACTTCGGTGTCGAGCAGCCCGACCCCGGCCCTGATATCGAGCGATTCGGTGGGGACCCACCAGGCGTCCAGCTCCGCGCCGGTGACCCGGACCGATTCGACATTGAAGATCCGGAAGAAACCGCCCACGCCCGCAAACGCCTGCAGATCCTCGTAGTCGTAGTGAAACGCTGCACCGTTGAGCCGCAGCAGTCCGTCCGCAAGATCGGACTTGAACCCGACCTCGTAGGCGTCGATGAATTCGGGATTGTACGGGTCCTTCTCTTCGGGAACGAAGACGAAGAAACCAGTGAACCCGCCGGTCTTGTAACCGCGGGAGTAACTTGCATAGGCCATGGCGGCACCGCCCAACGAACGTTCGATGCCCAGCCGCCCCGTGACTTCAGAATAGTTCACCGTGCTGTCCACCTCGGCGAACCCCAGCGTGCCTCCCCTGAACGAACGCTCTTCATCCGTGATGCGCGCCCCCGCCGTCAGTGTCCATTCGTCCGCCAGCACGATGTCGTTGTGGGTGTACAGCGCCAGTGACGCGGTTTCCTGGTTGTAGACCTCGTCCAGTACCAGGTCGAGGAAAAACGGGTGGTCGGTCTCATCGAATACGTCGGCCTCGTCGAGTTCGTCCACCCCGTAGAACGCGCCCACGATCCAGTCCCAGCCGCCCCCGGCCGGAGAGGTGAACCGCAGTTCCTGAGAATAGGTCGTGAGATCGCCCGTGTAGTCGTTGTTGCCGGCCGAAAGCACCGTCGAATCGAAGTCCTCCTGGCGGGCGTAGTCCATGGCCTCGAAGGACGATATCGAACGAATCGAGAAATTCTCCAGGTCCCGGTCCACGGTCAGCGCGGCGCCCGAGGCGGAGTTGTCGATCTTCGGCGAGGAATTGAACGCCCCCCGGTAGATGTCACCGTCGACGGGGTCCGCGGCCACGATCAGGTCGCCCTCCGGGAGGCCGGACTCGTTCGCCAGCAACGAGTAGAACCAGTTGTCGGACCCGTCCCGCCCGCCGTGCACCTTCAACAGCACCGACGTGGTCTCGGTATCCCATCGGAGCTGGCCGCGCCAGCCCAAGCGGTCGACGGTGCCGTGGTTTTCGCCGGACGCGGTGTTCGTGAAGAAACCCTCGCCCTGGCTCTCGGAGGCAAACGAAAACCGGCCGGACAGGTTTTCGGCGATGGGGCCGCCCACCGCCCCCTCGATCCCGAATGCCTGGTAGTCGCCCGCCGTCAGTGTCACGTCCGCGCGGAAGGCGTCGGTCGGCTGTCTTGAAATGAAGTTGACCGCCCCTGCGGTCGTGTTGCGCCCGTAGAGCGTGCCCTGCGGTCCCTTCAACGCCTCCACCCGTTCGATATCGAACACCTGGAAGCTGAGTTGCGAGTTGTTCACAAGGTACACCTCGTCGACATAGACGCCGACGGGCTGCGTCCCGTTCGTCGCAAAATCGTTCAGGCTCAGGCCGCGGATCGAGAAAATCGGCGCCGTGTTGCCCACCGCGTTTTTCGTCAGCAGGTTGGGCGTCTGCGCGGCGATGTCCTTCGCCTGGGTAATGCCCTGCTCCGCGATGTCCTCGCCGGTGAACGCGGTCACCGCAACGGACACGTCCTGCAGGCTCTGTTCGCGCTTCTGGGCCGTGACGACGATCTCCTCGATCCCGCCGGTCTGCGCCAGGACGCTGCCGGAAATGCCGCAGGCAACCACTATCAGGAATGTTCTCGGTTCGAATTTCACGCCGGTCTCCCCCTTGAGGTGACAGATGGGGCGGTTAATCGGTTTAACCACATTGGTTAATTGATTTAACCTATCCGATATGCGGTGTCAAGGCCGGACGGCTTCACGAGGCCGGCTCCACCGAGTGCGCCCCGACGCGCCGGCATTTCCAAAGCATCGCCGTGTGTAGTAGCGTTTGGGGACGTAGCAAAATCGGGTTCGAACGTGACACTGGCCTCTGCACCACGCGTTCGAGACAGCGCTCGGCATACGAGAGAGCTGATTCTCGACAAGGCGGAAGAACTCATCGCCGCCAAAGGAGTCTTTGGCTTTCGTCTGAAGGACATTGCCAGTCCGCTGGGCATCCGCGTGCCGGCGATCTACAAGCATTTTGGCAATCGGGACGATGTGCTGATCAGCGTCAGCCGTCGATTTGTCGATTTGCTGTCTCAACAGTTCGAACTCGATGCGACATTGCCGCCACGCGCACGGATCGAAAAAGCCCTGGCTTCATTCGTGGATTTCAATATTCAGCATCCGGCGTACGTGCGTCTGGCCTTGATTGACTTCGCCACGCCGGAAGGAGGCATGGAGTATGTGAGGATTGCCGCAGGGGGCACATTCAAGGACAACTTCAGGTCCGGACCGCTTGCGCCCATGCACAGGAGACTTCGGCGGACGCTCGATGAAGGTGCCCGTACCGGCGAGTTCTGCCGATCCGACCCGCTGCAGTTCTATCGCGTCATTTACGGCACTACGCTGGTTCAACTCGTCTTTCCGGAAGACGCCTTGCTGTTTCCGAACCGAAGTGCCAGAGAAGTTGCGGAGGTCAAGAGGAACCTCATTGACGTCGCGATGCGATATCTTTCAAGCCCTGGAAGGGGACGTCGGTAGAGCGCTCGGCGCTTCTGGCCATCCCTGGTTCCGCGCCGGGCGCATGACGCGGGCAAGGACAGTCCGCACACGCCCGGGCCGGAAAGTCGGTTTTTTGCATCAATAGCGGTTGAATATTGGCGCGGTCTCGGTGAAACTTGTTGCGCCCGAGACGAGTCCGGTCGATACGATGCAACCCTACGCTGTTACCCAGGATGTTCTGCGCACCGATGTCGCGGGCATGCCCCTGGAGTGGATCGACTATCGTGACGCCGTGAGGCTGTACTACATGTCGAGGGTGGCCTACGTTTGCGGTTCGCCGATTTACCGGGTCCGCGGCGGCTGGAACGCCCGGACGGGGCTGCGCAGCGTTGTGGAGGTCAACTCCATCATTGCCACCGAGGGCGATCCGAAATTGCGCGAGCGCGGGGATGCGTTCACTCCGCCGCTGAATAACCGGACGCTGTTCAAGCGCGATGCCAATCTCTGCATGTACTGTGCGCAGCAGTTTCCGACCCGGGACCTGACACGGGATCACATCACGCCTTTCAGCCAGGGCGGGCGCGACGTGTGGACCAACGTGGTGACGGCGTGCCGGCGCTGCAACAATTTCAAGGGCGGCCGCACGCCGGAGCAGGCGGGGATCAAGCTCATCGCGGTGCCGTTCACGCCCACCTACGCGGAGTACATCTACCTGAAGGCGCGGCGGGTACTGGCGGACCAGATGGAATACCTGCTCACGCACTTTCCGCGCACTTCTCCGCTCCACGCGCGGCTGCGGACGCATCTCGCCCGGGAGGCGGGTGTGGGCCGGCTTGGCAGGACGACGGCCTGACTTGCTGAGCCCGGTCGTCCAGGAACTGGAACACCGCACCGGGTTTCGGGGCGACTCGTCCCGGGCTCGCGCCATCGGCGGCGGGAGCATCAACCAGGCATTCAAGGTTCCGGGGGACCCCCGGCCGCTGTTCGTCAAGATCAACCGGGCGTCGGCGCTGCCGGACTTCGAGGCAGAGGCGGAAGGCCTGGAGGCGATCGGCGGCGCGGGCGGTCTTGCGGTGCCCGAAGTCATCGCCAGCGGGTGCGTTGCAGAAACCGCCTATCTCGCCCTTGAGTGGGTCGACATGGGCAGCCGAACCGTGGCCGCTCAACAGCGTCTCGGCGCCGGACTTGCCGAACAGCACCGCGCGACGGCGGAACACTTCGGCTGGCATCGTCACAACACCATCGGTTCGACCCCGCAACGAAATACGCCCAGCGTGGATTGGTTCGAGTTCTTCCGGCGCGAACGCCTGGAATACCAACTGGAACTGGCATGCCGGAACGGACTGCCGAGCCGACAACAATCGCAGTGTCGCAGGCTCTTCGAGCGGCTGGAGAGCTTCTTTTCCGGCTATCGGCCGGAATCCTCGCTGCTTCACGGCGATCTGTGGTCCGGCAACTGGGGCGCAGACGAGACAGGCACGCCTTACCTCTTTGACCCCGCAGTCCATTACGGCGACCGGGAAGCGGACCTCGCGATGACGCGGCTATTTGGTGGCTTCGGCGCAGCTTTCTACATGGCGTACGAGGAGCGGTGGCCATTGGCAACGGGCTGGGAACAGCGGGTGGATCTCTACAACCTCTACCACTTGCTCAACCATTTCAATCTTTTTGGCGCCGGCTACCTGGGTCAGGTGTCAACCTGCCTGTCCCGGCTGACGGCGTTCATGGATGGCGAACCATAGAACCCCCGGTCCTCACGATTGAGCGCGATATGCAACCTTGACGGCGAATTGATCGAGGATTGACCGTGCCGGCCGCGAATGGCGGTTTGCAAGATTACACGGCCAGCGACTTTGCGCAGGCGAGCAACTCGACGCCGGTATCGCAGTCCATGATGAGCGCGCCCGCCTCGGCCAGCCGCGCGGGATCGGTCACGGTTTCGATGCGGTCGGCGAGTTCCTCCGCCACCGCAGGGCCAAACTTGCGCTCGGCCATGCGGCACAATAGCTTGCGTTGGTGGACGATGCCCGCTTCCATGCCCTGTTCCAGCCCGCGGGCCATGCCTTGTTCCAGTCCGCGGGTCATGCCTTGTTCCAGCCCGCGGGCCATGCTCCTCCGCTGGAACGAGCCCAGCAACGCGTCGTCTTCCGGCCCGGTTCCCTCACGCTCGCCCAGCGTCCGCCCGACGCGCTCCAGCACCCGGACCGTGGCCGCCGAGGGTACCGTTTCGTCCAGCGCCGCGCCGATCTCCGCCGCCCTCCAGCCGGGAAGAGCCAGGCTCTCGCCGACGACGCGGTAGGCGCCGCCTTCCAGGCGGTGGACCGTCAGTCCCGGCGTCCGGCTGCGCGGGCGGCTGGGGGAAGGGCGGTCCGGGACCTGAATCCACAACTCCGGGAATCCCCATGCTTCGTACAATTTGAGCTTGCCCCGCCGCGCGTCCGTACTGTGATCCACCTCCAGGACCACATCCGGAAAGTCGTGCTCGCCCACCACCATCGCCGGCGCGTGCGGCAAGTGCCCCCGGCCCGGATGCAGGTAGACGGATTGGTCGGCCTCCATGATCCGGCGCGGCGCCCCGCCCGGGTCCCGCACCAGCAGGTCCATCGCTCCGAGGCACTTGATGGGGGAGCCGCGCACGTGGGCGATGGTCTGGAGCAGGCCCGCCAACCCGTGGATCGGTTCCTCGTGGTATGGCGTCGCGGGTTCGCAAATCCAGGCGGTCGCGGCGTCGGCGTCCCAGAATTCCAACCGCCCCTCGTACGCATCGATCTCCCGTGCCGTCAGGCGGCGGGTAACGCACCCCGGGAATGACAGATCGGCCAGGGGCGGAAACTCGCACAAATCCCTTGCGTGCCTCGCCGTGCGGCTTTCGCCGCCCCGGTCGCCGCGCGAAGGGAGATCGGTCCCGGATTCGGATTGGGATCTTTGCATACTCATGCTACCCGGCCTCGCGTTATCGTCTTCACAGCAATCGATTCCTTGTATAGAACATGTGTAAGTCGTTGATTCATGTTCCTTATGGGACTGCGGGGCGGCGTGCCGCCATGATCGCTTGCTTGGGATCATTTTCCCCAGTTGCTCCACGCCTCCCGCTGAAGGAGGCGCTCCGAACCATAACACCGCGCCGAAAGCAACGACAACGGGCATATCTCGGCATTTCAGCCAGTTTTGAAGGCGCCCGTCTTCAGCCGGTGGACGTAGTCGTGGTAGGCGCGCATGGCCTGGCTGCCGAAAATCCAGATGATGGGCACGTTGGCCCACAGCATCACCCCGGTGCCGACTCCGGTGAGGTTGTCGAGGTCGGCGTCGGTTTCGATCAGGCCCATGGTGGCCACCAGGATGAGCAGGCAGTAGATGACCTTGTAGGTCAGCACCATGCGATCGCCGAACAGGTAGACGACCCCCTGCTCGCCGTAGTAGCTCCAGGAGATCATGGTGGAGATGGCGAACAGCCAGGCCGCGACGGTCACGAGCCACCGGCCCAGGCCCGGCACGACCGTGTCGAATGCCTTCGCGGTCAGCGTGGCGCCCACGTAGCTGGCATAGATGCCGGCGTCTTCCAACCGCGGCGTGGCGTCGCTGGCCACCGTGTCCCACTCCATCGACAGCGCTCCGTCCTCACCGGCCACGACGCGTCCCTCCACGCGGTGGGCGTCGTTGCCGGTCTGGGGGTTGGCATCGGCGTGGACGATCATGAAAACGTTGTCGCCGTCGCGCCAAATGTCGCCGATTCGCTCCGGCGCCGGCCCTGTCTCTATCGTCCACACGCCCGGGCTCTCGGCCACCACGGCGGGCGCCACGGCGTACTCGGCTTCCGCCGCGCGGTTCCACACGCCGGTCGAAAGGATCACCAGGGCCGTGAAGGTGCACACGACGATGGTGTCGATGAACGGTTCCATGCCGGCCACCACCGCCTCGCGGACCGGCTCGTTGGTCTTGGCGGCGGAGTGGGCGATGGGGGAGGATCCCTGCCCCGCCTCGTTGGAGAACAGGGCGCGCTTCATGCCGTACAGGAAGGCGTAGCCGGCCGTGCCGCCGATGAAGGCCCCGGTCATTTCCTGGTGCAGGAAGGCGGACTTGAAGATCAGCAGGAACATGGCGGGAATCTCGCCGGCGTTGGCGATCAGGACCACCGTGCCGCCCAGCAGGTAGAGCACGCACATGAAGGGCACCAGGCGGCCGGCCACCGCGCCGATGCGCTTGATGCCGCCGATGATGACCATGCCGACCAGGATCGCCAGCACGACGCCCGCGGCGATGCTCGGAATGCCGAAGTAGACTTCGGTGATCTCGCCCACGTTCCACGCCTGGAACATGTTCCCGCCGGTAACGGTCGAGACCAGCAGGGTGAGGCAGAACAGGCCGCCGACGAAGCTGCCCGCCGGGCCCAGCTTCGGATTCATCCGCCGCAACCCCTTGCCGACGACCCACATGGGCCCGCCGTGGGGGTTGTCGGGGTCGTCGGTGTTGCGGTAGAGCATGGAAAGGGTGACTTCGGTTAGCTTGATCGACATGCCGAAGAAGCCCACCGTCCACATCCAGAAGATGGCCCCCGGGCCGCCCAGGGCGATGGCCAGTGCCACGCCGCCGATGTTGCCCAGGCCCACCGTGGCGGAGAGCGCCGCGGACAACGCCTGGAAGTGGTTGATCGCGCCCGGATCGTCCGGGTCGTCGTACTTGCCCCGCACCACGTGGAAGCCGTGGGTCAGGGCCCGGTACTGGCTGAACCGGCTCCAGATCGTGAACACGACGCCGGTGCCGAGCAGGATGAACAGCACGCTGTCGTGCCAGATGATGAGGTTGAGCAGGGTCAGAAACCCGGTGAATCCTTCCATTTTTTTCTCCCTGTCAGCCCGCTTCGAGAACGGCGGCGACGCCCATGCCGCCCGCCGTGCACACGCCCATTAGACCACGCCCGGAACCGCGCCGGTGAAGCAGCTTCGCCAGCGTTCCCAGGATGCGTGTGCCAGTGGCGGCGAACGGGTGGCCGACGGCCACGCTGCTGCCGTTGACGTTGAGCCTGCTCCGGTCGATGGTTCCGAGGGGCTCGGACCGGCCGAGGCGCTCCCGGCAGAACGATTCGGACGCCCACGCCTTCATGGTCGCCAGCGGCTGTGCCGCGAAGGCTTCGTGAAGCTCGTAGTAGTCGAAGTCCTGCAGCGAGAACGGCGTCTTTTTGAGAAGTTCCGATATGGCGTAGGCCGGCCCCATGAGCAGGCCCTCGCCGCCTACGAAGTCCACGCCGGAAACATGGGCGTAGGTCAGTCGGGCCAGCACCGGCAGGCCGCGTTGCCGCGCCCAGTTCTCCGAGGCCAGCAGCGCGGCCGAGGCGCCGTCGGTGAAGGGAGTGCTGTTGCCGGCGGTCAGCGAACCGTTGCCGCTGCGGTCGAAGACCGGCCGCAGCGACCCTAGCTTCTCAAGGCTTGAATCCGGCCGGATATTGTTGTCGCTGGTCAGCCCACTGTACTCCACCGTCAGATCGTCGAAAAAGCCTTCCTCCCAGGCGCGCGCCGCGTTCAGGTGGCTGGCGAGCGCGAAGGCGTCCTGTGCTTCGCGGCTGATCTGCCATTCCTTGGCAGTGGCTTCCATGTGCTGGCCCATGGAAAGCCCGGTGCGCGGCTCGTTTACGTTCACCAGTCCCGGCCGGAAATGCCTCGGACGCAGTCCCAGCCAGGGACGGAGCTTCTGCCCCAGGGTGCGTCCACGGGCGCTCTCCAGCAGGAGCCGCCGGTATGCGTCCGGGTAGACGATGGGCAGGTCGCTTATGCTGTCGGCGCCGCCGGCGATGCCGGCGTCGATCAGCCCGGTGGATATCTTCGCGCCGATCAGCACCGCGGCGGAGAGGCTGGTGCCGCAGGCGCGCTGGACATCGAACGCGGGCGTCTGCGGGTCGAGCCCCGATGAGAGCGCGGATTCCCGGGCGAGATTGAAGTCCCGGGAGTGCTTGACCACCGCGCCCAGGGACACATCGCCAAGGCGTTCGCCCCGCAGACCGTACTTGTCCACCAACGCGCCCAGCGCGCGGGACATCATGTCGTGATTGGAACGGTCCCGGTAGGCGGTGCAGGAGCGCGCGAAGGGGATGCGCAGGCTGCCGACGACCGCCACCGGGCGGGCGGGTTGGTTACGCATGGGGAATGATTCCGCTGCTACGTTTGTGCTTGATGACTGGGCTCCGTGCCTTTCGGCTGTTACGTCGTCGATTGTTGTTTCGGCACCGCGACTTGCCTTCTGTCGGGGCCGCTCAGGGCAGGTACTTGATCGCCGACACCACCAATCCCGCAATTGCCGCAATGCCGCCGAACAGCCGCCAGATTTGCGCACTGTAGCGCCGATCACGCTCGGCGATGCGGTCCGCGAGTTCACGTTGATTTTCGGCGATATGGTCAATGCGGTCCACGAGTTTAAGTTGACTCTCGGTGATGTGGCCCATGATCCCACGTTCGGTTTCAGAGTTCCGGTTCACCAGCCCGCGCTCGGATTCCGTGATACGGTCCACCAGCCCGCGTTCGGATTCCGTGATGCGGTTCGCGAGTTCGCCGATGCGGTCCATGAGTCCGCGTTCGGATTCCGTGATTCGGTCAGAGAGTTCGCCGATGCGGTCGAGCAGTTCTGTCTTGAGCGTGGCGAGCGCCGCCTCGAGTTCGGGGCGGGTGACTGCATCGCTGGCGCGGGACACGGCGTAAAGTTGAGCGGCGATAGCCCGCGCGTGGAGCGGTTCCAGCCCCACGGATTCCATGGCTTCGGTGGCCGCCAGCGTGTCGAAGGGGACAACCATGCGGGCACTATGCGCCCGCCCGTGTGGAGCGTCAAGACTGGCCGGCCGCGTGGCCGATTCTTCCGTAGGTGCAGGCATCGGTCTCGCCCTCCCTATCGAAGTGTCCACTGGGGAATGCCAGGGGCGGTTGCGAACTTGCGTTTCGCCGCCTCAAGACTGTGAGCGCGCACCCGGTACTCGCGGGAAGGCGCGTCACCGGGAGGGCAATGGAGGATTCGCCAGACCATGGAGGTTCCTTTACGCAAATTGGAGGAGGAAGCGGGAGGTGCGGGGAGCATTAAATGGCGTTGCGCGAGCCAGAATCGTGCCCGTGTCGCCGTCTGGTTCGAAGTGATGACGCATTGGTGCCGTGTCTGGTCGCTTGACTGTGTGCCTGTGGCGGGACCGCGATCAAACCGATCGCTCGCCAGCAGGACTCACAATGGCCGCTGTCGGTATCGTTGTCGATTGTCGAATCTGGGCGAAACGCCCTGTTTCGGTGGCAAACGCAGGCAGCAACGGAGCAATGGGCGCGGCAATGCTATAATCGCCGCCGGCAACGGCCCGAGGACACCCGTGTCCGGGCTTGAAACCGGCTCCGAGGCCACCGGAACAGTTCCGGAGCGCTTCGATTCACCCGCGCTGAACGCGCGCCAAGCCGAATGCGTAGAATTAGCGATGCGGCCACCAGGTGATCGCCGCGGGCGAAATGCCGCGCAACAATTGGATGGAGCGTTGACTCTCACAGGGGACGAATGGATCGGATAAAGGACATCCGGTCGGCGGGCGGCCCTCCGCCCGCACATGGCTTGTACTCTCCCGACAGGGAGCACGAGAGCTGTGGCGTCGGCTTTGTGGCCCATGTCAAGGGACAGCGCAGCCATGAGATCATTGCCGACGCCGAACACCTGCTGTGCCGGATGGACCACCGCGGCGCCCGCGGCGCCGAGGAAGCAACAGGGGACGGCGCCGGAATCCTGACGGCGCTCCCCCACGAGTTTCTCGCCCGGGTCGCCCGTGAAGAACTCGGCAGGGACCTGCCGGGGCCCGGCGAGTTCTCCGCAGGGATCGTCTTTCTTCCCAACGACGCCGCGCAGCGGGAGCAATGCAAACGGGCCGTGGCGCGAATCTGCGCCGAGGAAGGCCAGCTTCCGGTGGGCTGGCGGCCGGTGCCCACCAACCCCGGGGAAGCGCGGATCGGCCCCACCGCGCTGGCGGCGGCGCCCGCCATCGAGCAGGTGTTCATCGCCGCCGGCGGGGGATTGAGCGGCGACGCCTTCGAGCGAAAGCTCTACCTGATCCGCAAGCGCGCCAGCCACCTGCTTCGATCGGACCGCGGGATGAGCGAGCGCAAGGCGTTCTATGTCTCCAGCCTCTCCACCAAGGTGCTCATCTACAAGGGGATGCTCACGCCCGGCCAGTTGATGGCGTTCTACCCGGACCTGCGGGAGCCGGACTACAAGTCGCACCTGGCCATGGTCCACTCGCGGTTCTCGACGAATACGTTCCCCAGTTGGGACCGGGCGCAGCCCAACCGCTTCATGTGCCACAACGGCGAGATCAACACGCTGCGGGGCAACGAGAACTGGATGGCCGCGCGTCAGGGCGTGGCCCATACGGCATTGTTCGGCGATTCCATCCGGAAGCTGTTCCCGGTGGCGGAACCGGACTGTTCCGACTCGGGCACGTTCGACAACGTCCTGGAATTCCTGCTCATGACCGGCCGCACGCTGCAGGAGTCGGTCATGATGATGATTCCGGAGGCGTGGCAGAAGAACGGCCTGATGCCCGGGAACAAGCGGGCGTTCTACGAGTTCCACTCCTGCGTGATGGAACCCTGGGACGGACCGGCATCCATCGCCTTCACCGACGGCCACTACATCGGCGCGGTACTGGACCGCAACGGCCTCAGGCCGAGCCGTTACTACCTCACCCACGACGACAGGGTCATCATGGCCAGCGAAGTGGGCGTGCTTCCGGTGGATCCGGCCATGGTCAAGTACAAGGGCCGCCTGGAGCCCGGGCGCATGTTCCTCATCGACTTCGTATCCGGCCGGCTGGTGCCCGACGACGAATTGAAGCAGGAGTTCGCCGACCGGAACCCCTATGGCGAGTGGCTTGCGGAGGAGCGTCTGACGCTCGAGGACCTATCGTCCGATTCGGACGAGCCCGCCCCGGGGCTGGAGGCATCGACGCTGCTGCCCAGGATGCAGGCGTTCGGCTTCACCGTCGAGACCATGCAGTTCATGCTGCAGCCGCTGGTGGAGCAACTGCGCGATCCGGTGGGCTCCATGGGCAACGACTCGGCGCTCGCATGCCTCAGCGACCAGCCGCGCATGCTCTACGACTACTTCAAGCAGCTCTTTGCCCAGGTGACCAATCCCCCGATCGATTCGATCCGGGAAGAAGTGATCATGTCGCTGGAGTGTTACGTGGGCCCGGAGCCCAACCTGCTGGAAACCACCCGCGGGCATGCCCATCGCCTGCGGGTGCCGCACCCCATCCTCGACAACGAAGAGCTGGCCGCGCTGAAGCGCATGGACCATCGCGGCTGGCGGTCCAGGACCATCGACATCACCTTCCCCCGCGACCTTTCGGAGCGGGGCATGGCCGGAGCGCTGGAGCGGATCTGCGCCGAGGCCGAGGCGGCCATCGACGAGGGCGACAGCATCGTGATACTGTCCGACAGGCGCATCGGCGAAGACCGCGTGCCCCTCAGCAGCCTGGCCGCCTGCGGCGCGGTTCACCATCACCTGGTCCGCCGGGCGAAACGCACCCGGATCGGCATCGTGCTGGAAACCGGGGAGGCGCGCGAGGTTCACCATCACTGCCTGCTGATCGGCTACGGCGCCGACGCCATCAATCCGTACATGGCATTCGAGGCGCTCTGGGATGCGCGGGCGAAGGGGCTGCTGGATTCCGCCAGGCACCCGGATGACGCTTCGGTGGTCGCGGCGTATCGCAAGGGCGTGGCCAAGGGCATGCTCAAGGTGATGGCGAAGATGGGCATCTCCACACTGCAGTCCTACAAGGGAGCGCAGATTTTCGAAGCCGTGGGCCTGGCCGACGAGGTGATCGACAGATGTTTCGCCGGCACCGCGAGCCGGCTGCAGGGGGTCGGGCTGGACGTGCTCGAGCAGGAATCCCTGCGGCGGCATGCCCTGGGCTACCCTGGCAAGGGGCGCGACCGGCTGGCGGCGCTGCCCAATCCGGGCGAATTCCACTGGCGCAGCCGCGGCGAGCGTCACGGCTGGGACCCCGTCGTCATCTCCACGCTGCAGCAGGCCGCGCGCACCCGTTCCGGCAGCGCGTATGCGCAGTTCGCCGAACAGGCCAACGACGAGGCGCGCGCCAACTGTACCCTGAGGGGACTGCTGAGGCTCAGGACCGGCGTGGAGGGTCCCGCGGTCCCGTTGAATGAAGTCGAGCCCGCGAAGGAGATCGTCAAGCGTTTCTGCACCGGGGCCATGAGTTTCGGCTCGATCTCGGCGGAGGCCCACGAATCCCTGGCGGTGGCGATGAACCGCATTGGCGGGCGCAGCAACACCGGTGAAGGCGGCGAAGATCCGGCACGCTACATCCCGCTGCCATCGGGCGATTCGAAGCGCTCCGCCATCAAGCAGGTGGCTTCCGGCCGCTTCGGCGTCACCATCTGGTACCTGACCAACTCGGACGAACTGCAGATCAAGATGGCCCAGGGCGCCAAGCCCGGCGAGGGCGGCGAGCTTCCGGGGCGCAAGGTGGACGAAGTCATCGCGCGTATCCGTTACTCCACGCCGGGGGTGGGGCTGATCAGCCCGCCGCCGCACCACGACATCTATTCCATCGAGGATATCGCGCAACTCATCCACGATCTGAAGAACTCCAATCCGGGCGCGCGGATCAGCGTGAAACTGGTGTCGGAGGTGGGTGTGGGCACCATCGCCGCGGGGGTGGCCAAGGCGCATTCCGATCACATCCTGATCTCGGGCGATTCCGGCGGCACCGGGGCCTCGCCGCTGACCAGCATCAAGCACGCGGGACTGCCGTGGGAGCTGGGCATCGCGGAAACGCACCAGACCCTGGTGATGAACGACCTGCGGAGCCGGGTCGTGCTGCAGACCGACGGCGGGCTGAAGACCGGCCGGGATGTGGTCATGGCCGCGCTGCTCGGGGCGGAGGAGATGGGCTTTTCCACCGGCCCGCTGATCGCGCTCGGCTGCATCATGATGCGCAAGTGCCACCTCAACACCTGTCCGGTGGGGATCGCCACCCAGGATCCGGTGCTGCGGGAGAAGTTCACGGGCACGCCCGAACACGTCGTCAACTACCTGTTCCTGGTGGCCGGGGAGGCCCGCGAGTTGATGGCGAAACTGGGCTTCCGCCGCATGGACGACATGATCGGGCGGGTCGACGTGCTGGAAACCCGCGACGCGGTCGACCATTGGAAGGCGGACGGCCTGAACCTGACGCCCATTCTCACGCCGGCGGTCAAGCCCCACGAGGACGTCGAGGTGCGCTGCACCATCGAACAGGATCATGGGCTCGACCGGGCTCTGGACCAGCGGCTGGTCAAACTGTCGCAGGACGCGATTCACCACCGCCGCCGAATCCGGCTGGAGCTTCCCATCGTCAACACCAACCGCACCGTGGGAACGATCCTCAGCCACGAGGTCGCCAAGGCCCAGGGTGAGGCGGCGCTGCCGGATGGCACCATCCACATCAAGCTGGACGGCTCGGCGGGACAGAGCTTCGGCGCGTTCCTGGCCCGGGGCATCACCCTGGAACTGGAGGGCGACAGCAACGACTACGTCGGCAAGGGGCTTTCCGGCGGCCGGCTGATCGTCTATCCGCCCCGGCAAAGCACGTTCGTCCCGGAGGAGAACGTCATCATCGGCAACGTGGCCCTCTACGGCGCCACCGGCGGGCAGGCGTTCTTTCGCGGCCGGTCGGCCGAGCGGTTCTGCGTTCGCAACAGCGGCGCCGAAGCGGTGATCGAAGGCGTGGGCGACCACGGCTGCGAATACATGACCGGGGGCCGCGCGGTCATCCTCGGTCCCACGGGGCGCAACTTCGCCGCCGGCATGTCGGGTGGCGTCGCCTATGTCTGGGATCCGCAGAATCGATTCAACGACCGATGCAACACCGAAACCGTCGAACTCGAGAGCGTGGAGGACGCGTCGGACATCGACGAATTGCGCCGTCTGATCGAACTGCACCGGCGGTACACGGGTTCGGCCGTCGCCCCGCGCGTGCTTGGGGACTGGCCGAAAGCGATCTCCCGGTTCGTCAAGGTCATGCCCACGGACTACAAGCGGGTCCTCGCCGAACGCAAGCGGCGGGATCCGGCCAAGGTCTCGGCGGTCAGCGCGCCTCCCCCATTGCCCCTGGTCGCCGAGAGGTAGCCCCCATGGGCAAGCACTCGGGTTTTCTGGAATTTCCCAGAAGCGCGGTTCCCTATCGGGATGCCGCGAAACGGATCGGCGACTTCGACGAGATCTTCACCGATCCGGACGAGTCGCTGCTGCGGCGCCAGGGCGCGCGGTGCATGGACTGCGGTGTTCCGTTCTGCCAGACCGCCACCGGCTGTCCCATCGACAACCTGATCCCGGAATGGAACGACCTGGTCTACCGCGGCCAGTGGAAGGCGGCGCTGGACCGGCTCCACCAGACCAACAACTTCCCCGAGTTTACCGGCCGGACCTGCCCGGCCCCCTGCGAGGGTGCCTGCGTGCTGGGCATCACCGATCCCCCGGTGACCATCAAGAACATCGAGAACGCCATCATCGACCGGGGCTTCGCTGAGGGATGGGTGCGGCACGATCTGCCCGCGCAGCGCTCCGGCAGGACGGTGGCGGTGGTCGGCTCCGGCCCCGCGGGCCTTGCGGCGGCGGATCAGCTCAACAAGGCGGGCCATGAGGTCACCGTGTTCGAACGCGAAGACCGGATCGGCGGACTGCTCATGTACGGCATTCCCAACATGAAGCTCGACAAGTCGCTGGTGGACCGCCGCGTGCAACTGATGGCGGAGAGCGGCATCCGTTTCCGCGCCGGCGCGGACGTGGGCGTCAACGTGGATCCGGATGAACTGAAGGCGGAATACGATGCCGTGCTGCTGGCTACCGGAGCGACCCGGCCCCGGGACCTGCCCATTCCCGGACGGGAACTTTCGGGGGTCCACTTCGCCATGGAATTTCTCACCGAAAACACCCGCAGCCTGCTGGACAGCGGACTGAGGGACGGCCGCTTCATCAACGCCCGGGGCAAGGATGTCATCGTGATCGGCGGCGGCGACACCGGCGCGGACTGCATCGGCACCGCGCTGCGCCACGGTTGCCGCAGCCTGGTGAACCTGGAGTTGCTGGACCGCCCGCCCGCGGAGCGCGCGCCGGACAACCCGTGGCCCGAATGGCCGCTGATTTTCCGTACCGAATATGCCCATGAAGAGAGCGCGGCCCGGTTCGGATCGGACCCGCGCAGCTTCAGCGTCCTTTCGAAGTCGTTCTCCGGTAACGGCGGCGGTGTCTCCGCGCTGCACACGGTCAACATTCGCTGGCAACTGGACGGCGGAGCCCGCAGGATGATCGAACTGGAAGGCACGGAGACTACGTTGAAGGCCGACCTGGTGCTGCTGGCCATGGGTTTCCTCGGCCCCGAGGACTACATGGCCCGACCCCTTGGCCTGGAACTGGATTCACGCTCCAACTACAAGGCCACGCACGGCGACTATCGTACGAATGTGCCGGGCATATTCGCCGCCGGAGACTGCCGGCGGGGCCAGTCGCTGGTGGTATGGGCCATCAACGAGGGGCGCGGCGCCGCCGCCGCGATCGACGAGTGGTTGTCCGCGGGCATGACGGAGGCGCGCTCCGACGCTGCCGCCCGGAGAGCGGCTCATGTTTGAATGGGCCGGCCGATCGGGACGACAGCGTCCGCTTCCGGCCCGGGAGTTGCACTTCGTCACCGGGCGGCGTATCCGCCCGCCCTTTCCGGAGGATACGGAGCAGGCGGTGTTCGGCATGGGCTGTTTCTGGGGAGCCGAGCGCGGTTTCTGGGAACTGGAAGGCGTCTATTCCACCGCGGTCGGGTATTCCGGGGGAACGGCGTCCGATCCCACCTACGAGGAGGTCTGCAGCGGACGTACCGGTCATGCTGAGGTGGTGCTGGTGGTGTTCCACCCCGCGATCGTGAGTTACGAGCGCCTGCTGAGGCTTTTCTGGGAGTCCCACGATCCCACCCAGGGCATGCGCCAGGGCGCCGACATCGGCGCCCAGTACCGCTCGGCGATCTACACCCGCGGCGACAGCCAGCACCGGGCGGCCAACCGGAGCCTCAAGGCCTACCAGGCGGACCTCGAAGGCGCCGGCTACGGCGCAATCACCACCGAGACCGCGCCGGCGGGGCCGTTCTGGTACGCCGAGGACTATCACCAGCAATACCTGGCCAGGAACCCCGGGGGCTACTGCGGGATCGGCGGGACCGGAGTGTCCTGCAGCCTTTAGTCCTGGCGTCTTGTACCGTGCGGCCGTCCGCGCCTGCCACCATGCGTCGTGCCACTGCGCGCGTCGGGGTGGTTTGCAAGAGGGGCGCGGGGTAGTACAGTTGGCTTGAACCAGAGGTAGCCGAGATTAATGCCGGGTGGGGCGTGCAGAATGAATGTGACTGGCAGGACGAAGGACGGCGTGGTAATCGTAGCGGTCGAAGGGCGCGTGCATCGCGAAAAGGCAAGGCGATTCATGCGGGAGGCAAAACTGGCGATCGGCGATCGTTGGGGAGGCCGGGTCCTGCTCGACTGCCGGAAAATGACATACATCAGTACCGCCGGACTGCGCGAGGTCCTGTTGATCGCAAAGAAAATCGCCCGGCACGACGGACGGTTCGCCATCTGCACGTTGGCTGAAGGGATCGACCGCGCGTTCGAAGTCATCGGCTTCGACCAGATCATCGACATCCACAAGTCGTCGGAAGCCGCGCTGGCATCGATCTCCTAGAAGCGGGACCCGGCGGGTCGCCCGACCGCGCGACCGCGTCGCGCCACCCTGCCGGCCGGCAGGCCGCGGTTACCCGGGCGACGCGGTTGTCGCCCTTGCCGGCGCCGGAGCGGCCGCCTTCTTGGGCTTGGGCTTGGGCTTGGGCTTGGGCGCGGCTGCGGGCTTGGCTGTAGTCATGTCGATCCGGCCCTTGAACCTGGCGCCGTCCTCGATCTGGATTCGCGGTGCCAGGATCGTGCCGGTCACCGCGCCGGTGGCGTAGATCGTCACTTTCCTCCTGGCCTCGATATCGCCCTGTACCTTGCCGCGAATGTTCACGTTCTTGGCGAGGATGCCGCCGTCCATGAAGCCCGTTGCCTCGAGATTGGCGTCGTTTTCGGGCAAATCGACGGTGCCTTCGACCCGGCCGCTGATGACCAGATCGCCCTTCCCGGTGATGTCGCCACGGATGGTGGCGGCCGCGCCAATGGTTACGACCTCTTCGGCGCGGCTGCGCCGAGCGGCTTCTGCGGCAGGCTTTGCCTGGCCGCCACCGGAGTCGGCGGCAGGTTTTTTCGCCGCGGCTCCACCGGCCCGTCCCATGATGCCCAGGGCGGATTTCTGCTGTGTAGCCCTGGTCTGGGCTGACGCCTTTTTCTTGGATCCTTCAAACATGTCAATCCCCGTATGCTCTCGCGGTATCGCCACCGCAATCGGCCCGATCGCGCCCATTGTAAACCGTTGCGCCGTTTTCGGCACATCCGGCACGCCCGTGAATCTTACTCTACCGGCATGGCGATGGAGAATTTCACGCCGCTGCCGTCGGGCAGGTCGTCGCCCCGAACCGTGCCGCGATGAAACTCCGCCACCAGCGAAACGATGTGCAGGCCGAGTCCCAGGTGGTGCCGGCCGTCGCGTTCCCGGCGGATCGAAACCAGTGAGTCGAAGAGCTGCGAGCGCATCGAGGACGGAAGGCGCGGCCCGCGATTGACCACGGTGATGGTGACTTCCCGGCGGCCGCCGCTCAGCTCCACCTGGATGGGCGCGCCCTCACGGCCGAAGCTCACCGCGTTGTCGATCAGCTTGTCCATCATCTGGACAATGAGTTCCCCAGATCCCCGTACGCGGGTATGGGGCGCGGTGCAGTGGTACTCGATGGTATGGCCGGGATGGACATCCCGGTACGCGGCGGTGCAACTCGCCAGAACGGCGTCCAGGTCGAAGATTTCCGGTTCGGTGTCGGCAATGGCCTGCTCGATCAGCGTGGCTTCCGTCATGGCGCCGAGGATGCCGTCCAGCCGCGAAATGCCTTCCTTCAGCCTGGAAAGATAGGGCGACAGATGGGCGCCGTGGGGTTCGCGCTCCAGGTTTTCCAGCGAAGTGGATGCCACGGCCAGCGGCGTGCGAAGCTCGTGGGCGAGCTTGGCCTTGAGGGTGGTCAGGTAGGCGGTATATTCCCGCAGCCGGTTCAGCAGATCGCTGAAGCTGCGGGCCAGGTCGCCGATTTCGTCCCTCGCGCGGCGCCCGGGCAGCGACGCATGGATCTCCCCCTTGGGACCCAGCGCAGTCTCCGCGGCACGGGAAAGCCGCCGCACGCGGAACGACAGCGCGGTCGCGTAGCTCAGCAGCCCCCCCGCAACCACGAGCATCGCCAGGAAGGTCGCGCTCAGCAGGCGAACCAGGGCGGCGTTGGTCAGCGTGAGGATGGAGTCGCTGCCCTGCTCCAGGATCACCGCGCCAAGTTGTTCGCTGCCGCGCAGGATGGGCGCACCGGCGGTCACCACCGCACTGGCGTCTCCGCCTCGGGCGAACCACGCCGTCACCGGCGTGCCTTCCAGGATCGCCTGGAGCGGTCCGCGGCCCAGTCGGCCCGGCGGCTGTTCGAATCCCGTGAAGGCCGGGTCGTCCCGCCTGAGAATGAACCGATAGATCTGCTCCATGAGGCTCGGGTCGAGGTCGTCGAAGGCCGCCGACAAGGGGTCGATCTCGCCCTCGTCGAAGAGCACCCAACCGGCGGGGCCGACGACGACCAGGCGCCTTCCCGGCTGGATGAACCGCGCCGCGGAAGCGGCAAGGCCCGACGGCCGGTACAGCAGCGTGCCCGGACCGTCGCCGGGCCAGGAACTCTCCACGGCCACCTTGTAGGTTGCGGCGGCCGAATCGGAGTCTGCGGGGTCCACGTCGACCACGGCAATACCGAGCCGCTCTCCTGCCATCGCCAGCGGCAGCCTGATCTCCGCCGTGAACCCGTCGCCGGTTTCCCGCCAGAAGGCCGGCGCCCGGGCGTCGCGGCGTCCCGTCGGCGTGAACAGGGGTGCGGCGGTGGCCTGGGCGCGGAGGCTGCCGGGCGCGGCCGTGTGGAACAGGAGCCAGTCCGGCCGAGGCGATTCGGTCAGGAGCAGGACGCGATCGCCATAGGGCGTTTCGCCCGGTGCGCGCTGATACACCACGTCCGCATCCGGGTAGTGCAGGAACAGGAACAGGCTGCGCTGGTGCAAGCCGATCCAGAACCTGCCGGACGCACCCAGCGGAAGGCCGGTGTTTTCCGCGCTGCTCCAGTCGTCGCGATAACCATCGATCAGGGGTTCGGAGGTCAGGGGGTGGGCGTACATGACCTCGCCGGGCTGTGCGGCGGGGCGGGCAGCGATGGTTCCGAGGTCCTGAACGGGAAGCGCCGCCGCGGCGGATTCGGCGGCCGCCAGCAGCGCTTGCTCCAGTCCGGAGCGCAGCGCGCCTTCAAGCTCCTGCACGTAGCGGTACCCGGCCCAGGGCAGGACCAGCGTCAGCAGGCCCAGGCCCAGGAGCTGAAGGCGCAAGGACACGATCAGTGTCCCGGTTCCGGCCGGGGGCTGATCCAGCGATAACCCATGCCGTAGACGGTGTCGATGGCCCTGAAATCCGGATCGGCGGCGGCGAACTTGGCGCGGATGCGCTTGATCTGCGAGGTCACGCTGCCGTCGTCGAGCACCACATTGGCGGCCGCCATGAGTTGTTCGCGCGTACGCACGTGACCGGGGTGCCTGGCCAGCGCGTGCACGACCCAGAATTCGGTGAGGGTCAGGGGGATCGCCGCGCCGTTCCAGGAAACGCTGACCCGGTCCAGATCCATTTCGAGCGGCCCGCGGCTCACGAGCCGCGGCTCGGCGGCGGCGGTGGTCAGCGCCTCGACGCGCCTGAGCAGCGCCGCGACCCTGGCCAGCAGGTGTTCCAGGCCGATGCGCTTGGTCAGGTAGTCGTCGGCGCCCAGCCGCAATCCGGAAATGGCGTCCAGTTCGCTTTCCCGGGCCGTCAGAAAGATGATCGGCAACTGCGCCGAGCGGGCCCTCAGTTCGCGGCACAGTTCGAAGCCCCCCTCCACCTCGCCGGACAGGTTGATGTCGATGACCACCAGGTCCGGAAGGCGGGCTTCGAAGGCGTCGAGCGCTTCGCGGCGCGAGCTGAAACCCGCGACCCGATATCCCTGCCGCCGGAGCGCCGCCATGTAGTTGTCGCGGATCGCGATCTCGTCTTCCACGACGGCGATGAGTTTGCTCGTGTCCATTGACGGAGACTGTACCGCATGGGGCCCCGCCACTCGAAAAATTCGCAGTGCCGGCCTGCGGTTTGCCGGCGGGAATGGCTGCGCGTCAGGCCGCGATGGATCCCCGGAGCTTGCGCATGGCGTTCGCCTCGATCTGGCGAATGCGCTCGGCGGAGACCTTGTACTCGGCGGCCAGTTGGTGAAGGGTCGCCTTCTTCTCCACCAGCCAGCGCCGCTGGACGATATCGCGGCTGCGGTCGTCCAGCGCGGCCAGCGCCCGGCCCAGCCGCCGGCGCGAATCGTTCTGCCAGTCGGCCTTTTCGACCACGTCGGCAGGGTCGCTGTCCGGGCTCGGCAGGTAGGCGACCGGCGCGTATGCGTCCTCGTCGGCAGGGGAACCGTCGTAGGAGACGTCGCGGCCGGAGAGGCGCCGCTCCATCCGGGTGACTTCGCTCGGACTGACGCCGAGGTCTTCGGCAACCGCTTTGGTTTCTTCGTTGGACAGCCAGCCCAGGCTGGTCTTGGCCTTGCGCAGGTTGAAGAACAGCTTTCGCTGGGCCTTGGTGGTGGCCACCTTGACCAGGCGCCAGTTCTTCAGCACGTATTCGTGAATTTCGGCGCGGATCCAGTGCACGGCGAAGGAGACTAGCCGCACGCCCACATTGGGGTCGAAGCGCTTGACCGCCTTCATGAGACCGACGTTGCCTTCCTGGACCAGATCGCCCAGCGGCAGCCCGTAACCGGTGTAGCCGCGGGCGATGTGCACGACGAATCGCAGGTGGGAGAGGATCAGGCGCTGGGCCGCTTCCAGATCGTCGTTTTCGTGAAGCCGCGTGGCCAGATCGAACTCCTCCTCCTTGCTGAGCACGGGCACCGCGCGCACGGCCTGGATGTAGTGATCCAGGCTGCCGATGGGCCCGCCGAGCATGAGCTGATTCTGGGCGATCGCTGTGGCCACGATGTCTGGTCTCCCGTCAATTGGACTCGCCGAAACCGCGCAAAATCGCCGTGGCGACTGCGCGGACGCGCGATTTTAGCACTCCCCCGGTTAGAGTGCTAACCCCCTATATGGTTCCCGCCCGGGCCAATTTCAACCGAAATCAATCGGTTGGCGATCAACTGGGCTCGATTTCCCTCAAGTGCCGGGCGACCGCGATGCCGGCCCCGGCCCAGCCCAGGAATCCGCCCACCCCCAGCAGCCACCCCGCATCCGCCGGGCTGAGGCCCGCCAGTCGGTGCTATGATACAAAAGACCAAAGAGGGTACGGTTTCCTCAATAATTCCTTGGTACGTTGCGGCACGGAGGTACGGTGTCAAGGTTTGCGGAATTCTTTTCTGGAATCGGGCTGGTGCGCGAGGCCATCGAGCCGCTGGGTTGGCAGTGCGTCTTTGCCAACGACATCTCCCCGGCGAAGGCGGACATGTACGCTGCCCGCTTTGGGCGCGAGCACCTTCTGGTCGAGGACATCAAGGGAGTCACGCTCGCCGACCTGCCCTTCGACCTCGACTTGCTGACGGCTTCGTTCCCTTGCATCGACCTGTCCTTGGCGGGGAATCGAGCCGGGCTGGCAGGCGCGCATTCGGGGACTATCTGGTCGTTCCTTGAATTGGCCGAAAAACTGCAGCGGGAGCGGTCGGCTCCCCGCGCCTTGCTAATCGAGAACGTTACCGGCTTCATCACGTCGCACGCGGGACGCGACCTGAGCGAGGTATGCGCCCGCATGGCGCAACTCGGCTATTGCATGGACCTGGTTGTAGTGGATGCCTGTTGGTTCACGCCCCAGAGCCGCCCACGCCTGTTCGTGCTGGCGGTGCGCAGCGACACCATTGCCGGCCCGATGCCGCCTACCGGGCACGTCACAAGACTGCGGACTGCCGCCGTGCGTCGTTTTCAAGCGCGAAACCGCGAGTTGCCGTTTATCGAATTGCCTCTGCCCGAGCCTCCGCCCAAGGCAACGTTGTCGCTTGTATCCATACTTGAAGACATGCCCGCGGATGATTCGGCGTGGTGGCCCAGGGAACGGGTTGAAACAACCCTCGACGCGATGGCGCCAACGCATCGAAGACGTGTCGATGGGCTGGTTAAAGGACGGCAAGACGGAGTCGCGACGATGTTTCGCCGCGTGCGCAAGGGCCGGACGGTGGGAGAAGTTCGGGGCGATCGCATTGCCGGCTGTCTGCGCACGCCCCAAGGCGGTAGCAGCGTCCAATTCCTTGTTGATTGTCGGCACGATGAAATCAGGATTCGCCCGCTGACGGGCCGCGAATACGCTCGCTTGCAAGGGGCTTGGCGATTTCCGATCGATGTCGGCCGCCGCCAGGCGCAACTGGGTTTTGGCGACGCTGTCTGCGTTCCCGCGGTTCGTTGGCTCGTGGACCACGCATTCGGCTTCATCCTTGGCAACGCCGCTGGAGGAAACTCCGGTGAATTGCGCGCCGCTTGAGGTTGGCTCGCGAGAGAACAGCGCCCCGGCAGGGCAGATCGGGCGGTCAGGGAGCCGAGAACCTCGGCTCGCCGACGACGCGCGGGTCCGAAGCCGCATCGACCTCGCCGCTGCCGCGGTCCCAGGTGACGATCTGCAGATTGCCGTTGCCCCGGAGTTGGCGGCTGCGGGCCAGGTTATGGCCGAGACCTCGCAACGCCTCCTCTTCTTCGGCGCTGATTGCGTCGGGCTCGAACATGAGCCTGTCCGGGAAGTACTGATGATGGAAGCGGGGGTTGGATGCCATGGTGGCCGCATCGGCGCCTTCGACCCATGCCAGGCTTGCCAGGAAGACGATGGTGATGATCTGGCTGCCGCCCGGCGATCCGAGCAGCGCCACGCCGTCCTCGGTGCGCAGGATCGTGGGCGTCATGCTGGAAAGCATCCGCTTGCCCGGCTGGATGCTGTTGGCTTCGGCGCTGAGTAGCTGATAGCCGTTGGGCTGGCCGGGCTTCATGGAGAAATCGTCCATTTCATTGTTGAGCAGGACACCCGTCCCGGGAGCCATGAAGCCGCTGCCGAAACCGAAGTTGATGGTCTGCGTGGCCGCGACCATGTTGCCGTCCCGGTCTAGCACCGAGAAATGGCTGGTTTGAGGCCCGCCAAACGAACCAGCGGGCTGGATTCCCGGCAGGCTGTCGCTGGGCGTGGCCCGGTCGATGCGCAGGCTCGCCCGCTGACCCGCCGCGTAGTACGGATGGGTCAGGCGATCCAGCGGAACGTCGACAAAATCAGGGTCGCCCAGGTACGGCCCGCGGTCCCGAAAGGCGCGGCGCATGATCTCGGTCAGCAGATGAACCCGCGTGACGCGATCCGCGCTCGCAAGGTCGTAGCCCGAGAGCATGTTGAACATGTTGATCAGCGCCACGCCGCCGGCCGATGGCGGTGGCGCGGTCGTGATGTCGACGTCGTGATACCTGCCGGTCAGTGGTTCCCGCTCCACCACCCGGTAATTCAGCAGATCCTCGGCGCTCCAGATGCCGCCCCCGCCTTGCACGCCGTCGACGAGCGTGTCGGCCACGGCCCCCCGGTAGAATCCGTCGCGTCCCTCCCGGGCCAGCGTTCGCATCGTGGCGGCAAGATCGGGCTGCCTCAACAGCTCGCCCGCGGCCGGCACTTCCCCGCCGGGCGCGAACACCGCTCTCGCACCCTCGCTCAGACCGCTCGCCTGGCGGGACAGCCGGCGAACCAACTCTTCGTAGGCCGGGAAGCCCTCCTCGGCATATCGGATCGCCGGCGCCAGCGAATCGGCGAGCGGCAGGCGGCCGTAGTTCTCGGCCAGGTGCACCAGCGCCGCGGGCAGGCCCGGTATCCCGGCGGCCAGCGGACCGTTGCGGGATGCGCCGGGGATTGGATCGCCGGCCTCGTCCAGGTACATCTCCTCAAAGGCCGCGCCCGGAGCCGTTTCGCGGCCGTCGACAAACACCTCGAGTCCGTCCGAAGCCCGACGCAGCAGGAAGAATCCGCCCCCACCGAGTCCCGACCCGTAGGGTTCCACTACCCCAAGAGCCGCGCTCACGGCAATCGCGGCGTCGAATGCATTGCCACCCTGCTCCAGAACTTCGATCCCCGCCTCGCTGGCCAACGGGTTCGCGCTCGCCACTGCGGCCCGGTCCGGCGTCTGGGCAGGGCCGGCCACCGCCCACATCAGCAATACCGGAACCATCAGCGCGCGGCAAAAGCCCCGGACTGCCTGTAGCGCGTTCAACCTGTTCATTCCAATCAATCTCCGAACTTTTTCCTCAAAGCCTCGACCACATGGGGCCTTGCAAAGGCGGACACATCTCCTCCAAGCTGTGCGACTTCCCGCACCAGGCTTGAGGAAACGAACGTATATTTCTCCGTGGGCGTCAGGAACACCGTTTCCACATCTTCGGTCAACTGCCGGTTCGTGGCCGCGAGCTGAAACTCGCGCTCGAAGTCCGACACCGCTCTAAGTCCGCGGATGATCACACGCAGCCCATGGCTGCGGGCAAAGTCGACCGTCAGTCCCTCGTAGCCTGTCACCGTGACACTCGGCATGTCCCGAAAGGCTTCGCCAGCCAGTTCCAAGCGTTCCTCCAGACTGAACACGGGCGATTTGCCGGGATTGGCGGCAATGGCCACGACTACCCTGTCGAACAGGACAGCGGCGCGGTGCAAGAGGTCCTCGTGGCCCAGGGTCACTGGGTCGAAGGTCCCGGGATACATGGCCGCTACGTTCATCGCATGGAGGGATCGAGCAGGAAAGTCGCTATTCTACTCCGCACCCGCCAGTCGGAGCAGCCCGAAAGCCACTCGGGCGGCGCTGCCCTGTTTCATCAAGCGCGCGCCCGGGAGCGAAGCGATCGTTTCGTTCAGCGAGCGTCCGCCGCGCTCCACCGGGCGTTCCACGTACACCCGGTGCCCGGGACCGACCCAGGCAACCAGCTTTTCCAGTACCTGCGCCAGTCCCGTCGCGTAGGGCGGATCGACGAAGACGACATCGAATGTGCGCTGCGGTCGCGACGAAAGAAAACGCAGCGCATCCTCGTGGAAGACCTGCGCCTCGGCCGCCAGGGCGTCTACCCGCTCCTCGATCGCCCGCACCAGAACGGCATCGCGCTCCACGAACGTCGTTCCCGCAGCACCGCGGGACAGTGCTTCCAGACCAAGCACGCCCGTACCGGCGAACAGATCCAGACATTGCGAGCCCTGCAAGGAAGGGGCAAGCCAGTTGAACAGCGTCTCGCGAACGCGGTCCGGCGTGGGGCGCACCCCGGTCCCCGCCGGAACAGCCAGCCGCCGGCCCCGCCAACGCCCCCCGACAATGCGCACGCCGGTGAATCTCGCCCGCTTCCCGCTCTGCATCGATCATCCCTTGCTGCCGCCTCCGGGGCGGACCCGACGGCCAGTATAATGCCGCGATCATGATCCGATTCGAGAATGTGAGAAAGCGTTATCCTGCGGGCAGAGAGGCTCTTTGCGGGGTCACCTTCCGCCTCGAAAAGGGCGAGATGGCCTTTCTCACCGGTCCCTCGGGCGCCGGCAAGAGCACGCTGCTCAAGCTCGTCGCGCTCATCGAAAGACCCACGCGCGGCACCGTGCTGGTGGCCGATCAGAACACCGCCCGCGTGCCGCGCCGCCGGATTCCGCAGTTTCGCCGGCAGATCGGCATCGTTTTCCAGGATCACAAGCTGCTGCACGACCGCACCGTATTCGACAACGTCGCGCTGCCCCTGATGATCTCGTCGTTGAGACGCCGGGAGCTGCGCGGAAGGGTGCGCGCGGCGCTGGACCAGGTGGGTCTGCTGCGCTACGAGAACCAGTTCCCGCTGTCCCTCTCCTCCGGCGAACAGCAGCGCGTCGGCATTGCCAGGGCGGTCGCCAGCCGGCCGCAACTGGTGATCGCCGACGAGCCCACGGGCAACCTCGACCCGCAGCTTTCGCTGGAGATCATGCGCCTGTTCGGGCGCTTCAACGACGTGGGGACCACCCTGCTCATCGCCACCCACGACCTGGAACTGATCAGCCGGATGGGCTACCGGCGGCTATACCTTGAGGCCGGCAGAATGGCGGGGCCGGCCGCGGAATTCGGCTGAAGGCTTGCCCATGGACGCGATCGCCCGCTACCTGACGCTGCATGTGGACAACCTGAAAGGCGCCGTCGCCCGGGTGGTGGACCGGCCGCTGGGCAGCCTCATGACCATCCTGGTCATCGCCATCGCGCTGGTCGTGCCCGCCGGGCTTCGGGTGATGGTGGACAACGCTCGCGCGCTGAGCGGTACCTGGCAGGGCGCTGCGGACTTTACCGTGTACCTGGAAATGGCCGTCGACGAGCCGGCGGCCGAAGCGCTCGCCGAGCAGGTCGGGGAACGAGACGATGTGGAGCGGGCCGAACTGCTCGCCCGTTCCGACGCGCTGGCGGAATTTCGCGCCTACTCGGGGTTCGGGGAGGCGCTGGATCTGCTGGACGAGAATCCCCTGCCCCACGCGATCATCGTGCGGCCGGCCGGCACGGGCGCCGACCTTGATCTCCTCGTACAGGATCTGGATGCGCTGGAGGAAACCGCCCTGGTGCAACTGGATACGGAGTGGCTGGAACGGCTGCGGGCGATTCTGGAACTGGCGCGCCGCGTGGTGGACGTGACCACTGTGCTGCTGGGCCTGGCCGTGATCGTGGTCATCGGCAACACGATCCGCCTGGAGATCGGCAATCGCCGGGAGGAGATCGAGATCATCAAGCTCGTCGGAGGCAGCGACGGCTATATCCGCCGTCCCTTCCTGTACCTGGGACTGTGCTACGGCGTTGGCGCAGGCGTCCTCGCGGCGCTGATCATCGTCCTCGGGCTCGGCCTGGTGGCTTCTCCCGCCCGCGCGCTGATGGAACTCTACGGATCGGACTACCGCCTGGCGGGCCTCAGCCCGGCGGATGCGGGGTGGCTGCTGGGTGTGGGCGGCTTCCTGGGCTGGGCCGGCGCCGGCATCGCAGTCGCCCGCCATTTGAGGGAAATCGAGCCCAGTTGATCGCCAACCGATTGATTTCGGTTGAAATTGGCCCGGGCGGCAGGAAACTCAGCGCTGACAGTTGGTGCAGTAGTAGGTGGCCCGTTGCCCGACGGTGCGAACCCTGATGGGCCGCCCGCACCGCACGCAAGGTTCTCCCGCCCTGCCGTAGGCGTCCAGCGCGAGCTGGAAGTAACCGGGTTTGCCGTCGCCGCCGACGAAGTCCCGCAGCGTCGTGCCGCCGGCCCGTATGGCCTCTCGCAGCACTTCTTCGACCGCATCGGCGAGGCGTCGCAGGCGTTTGCGGGACACGCGCCCCGCCGGCCGCAGCGGGTGAATGCCGGCCCTGAACAGGGCTTCGTTGGCGTAGATGTTGCCCAGCCCCGCGACGATGCGGCCGTTCATCAGCAGGGTCTTGATCGCAACCCGGCGGCCGCGGGATATGCGCCAGAGGTAGTCGCCGCCGAAGTCGGCCCCCAGCGGTTCGGGACCCAGGTTCTTGAGCAGCCAATGCGCTTCGGGCGAGGCGGACCAGTGCAGGCTGCCGAAGCGCCTGGGGTCGTTGAAGCGCAGCATCGCACCGGAAATGAACTCGAGATCGAAATGATCGTGGCGTTCCGGTTTGCGTCGCTCGGGAAGGAATCGCAGGCTGCCCGACATGCCCAGATGAACGAGCAGCGTGCCGGCGCCGGTGGAAATCAGCAGGTACTTGCCCCGGCGGGCAAGGTTCAGCACCGTCCGGCCGCGCAACCGCCGGTCGAGCGAAGGCTCGACCGGCCATCGCAGCCGCGGCTCCCGCACGGCGAGGGAACGGATCGTTTGCCCGACGACCAGGGCGTGCAACCCGCGCCGTGTGGTCTCGACTTCAGGGAGTTCAGGCATGGAGCGAATGGTTCATTGGAGAGAGATTCCGCATGGGCTATAGTGGCATGTCCGCCGGGGAAGGAGTCATCGGGTGCTGCAGTTTGTCGCTGAATACTATTACGGGATTCTCGGGCTGGGCTTTTGGGGCTACGTGATCGCCGGCGCCCTCGGCGTCCACATCACGCTGATCGCCATCACCCTGTACCACCATCGCGAGCAGGCACACCGGTCCGTCGATCTGCACCCTGCGCTGCGGCACTTTTTCCGCTTCTGGCTGTGGATGAACACGGGCGTCATCACCAAACAGTGGGTGGCGGTGCACCGCAAGCATCATGCCATGTGCGAGCGGGACGGCGACCCTCATAGTCCGCAGCTCGTCGGCCTGAAGACGGTGTTGCTGCAGGGCGCGGAGCTGTACCGGAAGGAGGCGCGCAATCCCGAGACCGTGGAGAAATACGGCCGCGGCACGCCCGACGATTGGGTGGAGCGGCATGTCTACAGCCGCTGGCCGAACGTGGGGACCACCCTGTTGTTCTTCGTGGTCGTGTTCCTGTTCGGCCTGCCGGGCATCGCGCTGTACGGGTTCCAGTTGATCACCATGCCCCTGCTGGCCGCGGGGATCATCAACGGGCTGTCCCATGCCAGGGGTTACAGGAACTTCGAGACGGATGACGCCTCCACCAACCTGTGGCCGCTGGCGGTGTTCGTCGCCGGCGAGGAGCTGCACAACAACCATCATGCCTTCCCCAGTTCCGCCCGATTCTCCCAGCACCCGTGGGAGATTGATCTGGGCTGGTGGCACCTGCGGCTGTTCGCGGCCCTCGGTCTGGCCCGGATCCGGCGCGTGGCCCCGAAACCGGAACTGGTGGAGGAGGCATCGAGTCCGGATATCGAAGCCCTGCGTTCCATACTCATCAATCGCATGCATGTGCTGCGGCACTACCGGAAGAGCGTGACGTTTCCCGTGCTTCGCGGCGAGCTCCGCAAGTACAAGGGAAAGGCGAGGGCGCCGGTCCGCCGCGCGAAGCGCTGGCTGACCCGCCATCCCAGCCTGCTGGACGTTCAGTCGCAGGAGCGGCTGGCGGAATTGATGGAGAAGTATCCCAGCCTGAAGACGGTGGTGGAGTACCGCAACGAGCTGAAGGCGCTCTGGGAGACGACCGACCTGAGCAACGAACGGCTGCTGGCGGAACTCGTGCGGTGGTGCAGCCGGGCCGAGGCGAGCGGCATCAAGGCGCTTGAGGAATTCGCGGCGTACCTGAAGTCGTTCCGTCCGAGCCCGCGGCTGGCGGGGTAAGGGCAACCCGGCGGTTCGCAAATGCCGCCGTGGCGCCCTGACGTTCGATGCCTCGATGCACGGCGCCCTGATGCTTGGCGCGGCGTGACGTCCGGCGCCGCGGGCGCCCGGGGGCTACTTGATCTTCGTTTCCTTGTAGATGACGTGCTTGCGTACGCGCGGGTCGTACTTCTTCACTTCCATCTTCTCGGGGTGAAGGCGCTTGTTCTTGGTGGTGGTGTAGTAGTGCCCGGTCCCCGCCGTGGACCGCAGCCTGATTTTCTCTCGCACGGCGCCCTCCTCCCGCTATATCTTCTGACCCTGCTCGCGCAGTTCCCGCACGACCTGCTCGATGCCCCGCTTGTCGATGATTCGCAAGCCCTTGTGCGAGACCTTCAGCTTGACGAAACGCCGCTCGCTCTCCAGCCAGAATCGCTGGGTATGGAGGTTCGGCAGAAAGCGACGCCGGGTCTTGTTGTGGGCGTGCGAAACGTTGTTGCCCGCCATCGGGCGTTTGCCGGTTACCTGGCACACTCTCGACATTGGAAGGCTCCCCAACAGAGGCTTGGCAATGGAGGCGACGCACTATACCCGCTGAACACGGCTATATCCAGCCCCGCTCGGCCAATGAGACGTGCCCGTCGCGGGTCACGACCAGGTGGTCCAGCAGGCGGATATCCACCAGCGCCAGCGCTCTCCCGAGCTTCAGGGTGATGCCGCGGTCCGCCTCGCTGGGTTCCGAGACTCCCGACGGGTGGTTGTGCCCGAATATGACGGCCGCGGCGTTGTGATGCAGCGCGCGCTTCAATACTTCACGGGGGTAAACAGCGGCGCCGTCCACGGTTCCGCGAAAGAGTTCTTCGTAGCGGATCAGGCGGTGACGCGTATCGAGGAACAGGCAACTGAACACTTCGTGGGGCAGGTCCGCCAGACGCGCGCGGAAATACCGCACCGCATCCTCGGGCGCGCTCAGCGCACCCCGGTGAGGTACCGGCGCCTCCAGATGGCGGCGGCCAGTCTCCAGCGCCGCCTTGATGCGGGCGATCCTGGCTGGCCCCAGTCCACGGGACTGTCCCAAAGTGGAGGGGCTCGCCGTCAGCACGCGGCTCAGGTCGCCGCAGGTGCGCAGCAGCCGGTGGCTCAACTCCAGCGCATCCTCGCGGGCGGTACCCTGCCCCAACAGCACGGCGAGCAGCTCGCCGTCCGTCAGGCTTCGCGCGCCGTTCCTCAGCAATTTTTCCCGGGGCCGCTCGGACGGCGGCCAGTCACTCAATCCCATGTTCGCTCCACTGCAAGGGTCCTTGAGAATCTTCCACGGGATCGAGTCGTTCGGCAGCACATGAAACCGGCGATTTCCGCCACAAATGCCGCCGCAAGGCCGACATCGTGCAGTGGCAAAGCGCTTATTCAGCGGATATGCTGAACGGCCACCATGTCTGAGAGCCAGGAAAGCGGGATCCGGATTCTTCTCGGCGTGACCGGAGGTGTCGCCGCCTACAAGAGTCCCGAACTGGTGCGCCGCCTGCGGGAAAAGGGCGCGCAGGTGCAGGTCGTTCTGACTCCGGGCGCAGCCAGGTTCGTGTCGCCGCTGACCTTCCAGGCGGTGTCGGGCCGCCGGGTCCGCGACGATCTCTGGGATGAGGGCGCCGAAGCCGCGATGGGCCATATCGAACTGGCCCGCTGGGCCGACCTGGTGCTGGTGGCGCCCGCCACCGCGCATTTCATGGCGTCCCTGACCGCGGGTCTTGCGGACGGGCTGCTGAGCACGCTGTGCCTGGCCTCCCAGGCGCCGGTGCTGCTGGCGCCGGCCATGAACCAAGCCATGTGGCAGCATCCGTCGGCACAGGCGAACCGCCGCGTGCTGGAAGAGCGAGGGGTCCGGATTCTCGGTCCGGCCCATGGCGACCAGGCCTGCGGCGAGGATGGCCCGGGCCGGATGGTGGAGCCCGATGAAATCGTGGATACGGTGTTCGCCGAACCGGTCGACATCGGCTCGCAATCCCTGAGGGGCCTGCGAACGGTGATCACCGCCGGACCCACCCGGGAACCCATCGACCCGGTGCGCTACATCACCAACCGAAGCTCCGGCAAGATGGGATATGCCCTGGCGGCGGCGGCCCGGCGTGCGGGGGCCGACGTGGTTCTCGTGAGCGGACCCGTTGCCGTGCCCACACCGGGGGGCGTCCGCCGGGTGGACGTGGAAACGGCCGAGGAAATGTACGCCGGCGTGCACCGGTGTATCGGCGATGCGGACATCTTCATCGGCTGTGCGGCGATCTCGGACTACAAGCCGGACTGCATCGCCGAGCAGAAGATCAAGCGAACCGGCTCGACCATGAACCTGCAGATGGTGCGATCGCCGGACACGCTCGCCAGCGTGGCGGCACTGGAGAACCGGCCCTTCACCGTGGGATTCGCCGCGGAGACGCAGAATCTCAGGGAGAATGCCCGACACAAACTGATCAACAAGGGGTTGGACATGATCGCGGCCAACCGCGTCGGCCGCGACTGCGGGTTCGACCGGGAGACCAATTCGCTCACCGTGCTCTGGGAAGACGGGGAAGCGGTCCTGGAGCAGGCGCCGAAAACCGTTGTAGCCGCGCGGCTGATTCAACTCATCGCCGAGCGCTATCGCGAGATGCACGCGGAACTGAGTTCCACGCAGGCGGGTTGAGCGGGCGCGGCTTCCGCGGGTAGAGTCTCCGGGAACCACTGATGGAAGTGTCGTCCACGCGCCGGGTGCGCCTGAAGGTGCTGAATCCGAAAATCGGCACGGAAATCCCGCTGCCGAAGCGCAGCACCGACGGGTCGGCGGGCGTCGACCTGCGGGCGTGCCTGGACAAGCCGCTGATGCTGTCGCCCGGCGAGACCGAGCTGATACACACCGGCATCGCCATCCACATCGAAGATCCCGGGCTGGCCGCGGCGGTTCTGCCCCGCTCGGGTCTCGGGCACAAGCACGGAATCGTGCTGGGCAACCTGGTGGGGCTTATCGACTCCGACTACCAGGGCGAACTGCTGATCTCCTGCTGGAACCGCGGCTCGCGGCCCTTCCGGGTCGATCCCGGGGAACGCATCGCGCAGCTGGTCATCGTGCCCGTGGTGCAGGCAGATTTCGAGGTGGTGGAGTCCTTTGCCGAAAGTGCGCGGGGCGCCGGGGGGTTCGGGCATACGGGTACGCGCTGAGCGGAACGATCAGGACGTCCGTGCCGGCGCTGCCGGTATCCGGGCAGAGCCGAGAGGGAAATGGCGGGTCGCGGTCGCCCGAGGCCATGACCGGGCAACTGCCGGGAAAGCCAGCTAATTGGCCCCGTAGCGCTCCCGGTAGGCGCGCATTGCAGGCAGGTGTTGGGCGAACCCGGAGTGCTCGCGCATGTGGGCCACCAGGTCGTCCAGCGTGACGATGCTCAGGACCGGGACGCCGAGCCGATGCTCCAGTTCGCGCACCGCCGAGCGCCTGCTTCCCGTGGCGACCTCCTGCCTGTCCAGCGCCATGACCACGCCTGCGGTGGCGCCGCCTCCCGCTGCGACGTTCCGCACGGCCTCGCCGACCGCCGTGCCGGCGGAGATCACGTCGTCGACGATGACGACGCGGCCGGAAATCGCCGCGCCGACGGTCGAGCCGCCTTCGCCGTGGTCCTTGGCTTCCTTGCGGTTGTACGCGAACGGGCAGTCCAGGCCGTGGTGTTCGGCCAGCGCGGCGGCGGTCAGCGCCGCTAGGCTGATGCCCTTGTAGGCCGGGCCGAAGAGCATGTCGAAGCGGATGCCGGCATTGACCAGTGCGGCGGCGTAGCAGCGGCCGAGAATGGCGGCGGCGCGGCCGGTGCTTAATTGGCCGGAGTTGAAAAAATACGGGCTGATCCGCCCGGATTTGAGTTCGAACTCGCCGAAACGAAGCGCGCCGAGTTCGAGGGCCAGTTCCAGAAATTGCGTGTTGTGGCTTTGCATGATGAGGGCTAACCCCCTCCTGTATCATACAGCGCATTCGCCGCAACAGGGCGGCCCCGATCGCTCGCAGATCACCGTATGACGAATAGTTCCGCCCCGGCCGCCCTTCCCGCTTCCCAGAATTGGATCGAGAGTTTCCTCGTCTACCTCAAGCCCCGGGTCATCGGGATGCTGTTCCTTGGTTTTTCGGCGGGACTGCCCTTCCTGCTGGTGTTTTCCACCCTCAGCGCGTGGCTGCGTACCTACGAGATCAGCCGCACAGCTATCGGCATGTTCGCCTGGGTGGGGTTGCTGTATTCGATCAAGTTCTGCTGGGCGCCGCTGGTGGACCGCCTGCCGTTGCCCCTGCTTACCCGGATACTCGGCAGGCGCAGGAGCTGGATGCTCATCGCTCAACTGGGAATTGTCGCGGGCCTGCTGGGATTGGCCAGCCTGGACCCCCACGTGGCCTTGATGCCCATCGCTCTGTTTTCGGTATTCGTCGCCTTTTGCTCGGCTACCCAAGATATCGCGATCGACGCCTACCGGATCGAGGCTGTAGCCATAGAGGATCAGGGCGCCATGGCGGCCACATACCAGCTCGGTTACCGCAGCGGAATGCTGGTGAGCGGCGCAGGTGCGCTTTATCTGTCGGAATTCTTTTCGTGGGACGCCGCCTATTCCGTAATGGCGGCGTGCATGCTGGTGGGCTTGGTCACCGTGTTGATAATCAAGGAGCCCGAAGTCAACGTTGCCTCAATGGCAAGTGAGCGCGGCGGCAGCTTCGGGGTCAACCGAGTCGTGGAGTGGTTCGGCGACGCGGTGATGGGCCCCTTCGCCGAATTCTTCAGGCGTAACGGTGCATTCGCTCTGTTGGTGCTGTCCTTCATCGGACTGTCCAGGGTCAGCGACCTGCTATTCGGCAACATCGCCAACGTGTTCTACCTGGACATGGGCTATACGCGGTCAGAAATAGGCACCGTCTCCGGCCTGTTCGGTTTCGCGGTAACCATGAGCAGTGCGTTCGTGGGAGGCATTGTCGTCAACCGCTACGGTCCGGTTCGGCTGCTGCTCGTCGCCACGGCGTTGGTGGCGGTCACCAACCTCTTTTTCGCGGCCCTGGCGGCCTACGGCGTTGCCCACATCTGGTACCTGGTTGGCGTGATCAGCGCTGACAACTTCGCCGTGGGATTCGCGGGTACGGTGTTCATCGCCTATTTCTCCAGCCTCACCCACGCGGCCTACACGGCGACCCAGTATGCGCTGTTCACTTCGCTTATGTTGTTGCCGGGCAAGTTGCTGAGCGGTTTCTCGGGCATGGTGGTAGATGCGACGGACTACGTCACATTCTTCCTTTATGCGTCTGCGGCGGGCATTCCGGCCGTCATTCTGGCTGTCGTCATCGTGCGAAAGGCGGCGCTCGTCCGCCAGGACGCCGCGTGAGCGCGGGCACCGGCCCAACAGCCGTCGCCAGCCCCGGTACCGTGGCGTTGTGCCGCCTCGACGAGCTCGCCGGTCCCGGCAGCCGCGAGTTCAAATGGGGGACGGGCATCTGGCCCCTGGAGTTCTTCGCCGTGCGCAAGGGTGGCCAGGTCAGGGGCTTCGTCAACCGCTGCCCCCACGCGGGCAATCCGCTGAACTGGCAGCCGGATCGTTTTCTGAACGGCGACGGCGACCTGATCCTGTGCAATTCCCACGGGGCTTTGTTTCGGATCGGCGACGGCGTGTGCGTGGGCGGTCCCTGCCCGGGCGAGGCGCTGGAACCGGTGACGCTGCGTGTCGAGAATGGCCGGGTCGTCGCGGATGAGGCTGAGCTGGCGGAGGTTCTGGATCGCTGGCTCAGCGGCTCCGCTCAATAGCGCTCCATCCAACTGCTACGCAACGGTCCGTCGGATGGAGCATTAGTCGGTCCTGCGATAGTGGAGATCGGTGACCGTGTGCCCCAGGGCGATGCCGCGACGTTCGAACTTCGATGTCGGACGGTCGAAGAGGGGCTCGGATGACGCCTGCCCGGGCGTCAGCGCCTCGAACTGCCCGCAACCGCCCATCACCTCCGTCACATGTTCGGCGTAGTCGGCCCAGTCGGTGGCGATGTGCAATGTGCCGCCGGGCTTGAGAGCCCGGGCAACGTCCCGAACGAAGCCCGGCTGCACGATCCGGCGCTTGTGATGGCGTTTCTTGGGCCAGGGATCCGGAAAGAACAGGTTCACGGCATCCACCGCTCCGGCGGGCAGCATGCGCCTGACCACCTCGACCGCGTCGTGATCGATGATTCGAATGTTGTCGAGTCCGGCGCGCTCCAGTTGCAGCAGGAGACGGCCGATGCCCGGTTCGTGGACCTCGACGCCGAGGTAATCCCGACCGGGGTGATTGGCGGCCAGCGTCAACAGGGCCGACCCGTCGCCGAAACCGATATCGAGCACGATGGGTGCCCGCCGCCCGAAGACGAGGCCGAGATCGAGGGCGCGCTCCTGAAACGGGACGCCGAAACGCGGCAGCAGATCCCTCAGCGCCCGCTTTTGCGCTGTCGTCGTGCGCCCGGCGCGCTGAACGAAGCTGCGGACCTTTCTGTGGTGGAGTCGGGTCATTTGCCGGCATCTTACGACAACGGCGAAGTAGCGCTTGACGCCATCTGAATTCGCCACGACCTGCTCATGCTGACTACCGACCGCGATTTCGGTCGTGTTGCCAATTGGACGCCGCTCAAGCGACGGCGAACCCGATGGCGCGACTCCGCGCGGGGAGGGCTAGCGCAACCTGGCTGCAATCCCGGCCAATGTCTCCACGAGAGCAGTCTGCCGACTTGCGGTGATGCTGTCGTCAACGTCCGCTTCCACCGACGCCGCCAGCGCCTCCAGTCGCGTGGCCAGCGCTTCGTCGCGCCCGCTGTCCGCAATCGCGGATGCCGATTGGTCCAGCGCCACATCGAGATCGGCCGCCAGGGATGCCGCCAGGGCATTGGCGCGTTCAAGCTGATCGAGATAGGCCCGCGCCACCACCGGCTCGACCGGCCAGTCATACCTCAGTTGCTGTTGAGGATTGAACACGCTGCCCTGGTCCGCCAGTACAGCGGCGGCGATTTCATTCCCCGACAGGAATTCGCTCGGCACCAGTGACAGCACGTCCAACCCGCGCACGATCTCTGTCCCGTAGATCTTCCCCCTGTACCAGTAGGCCGACCAGTATCCACCGCCGATCATGTGTTCAGCGTCGATGGGTCCGCGGTCGAAATAGGCAATTTCGATGGGGTTGGACGAATCGGTAAAGTCGACCACGGAGATGCCGCCCTGGTACCAGGCCTGCACGAAGATATCGCGGCCCGGTACCGGTATCACGGAACCGTTGTGCGCCACGCAGTTCTCCTGTTCGGTCTGCGGCGCCGGCATCTTGAAGTAGCTGCGGAATTCGAGATGGCCGTCGACGATGTCGTAGATGGCGTCCGCGCCCCAGTCGAGCGGATCGAACGCACGGCAACGGGGCATGCCGCCGCCGCCCCATTCGTCGGTGAACAGGACCTTGGTGGCGTCGTTGTTGAATGTCGCCGAGTGCCAGTAGGCAAAGCCGCTGTCGACGACCGCATCCATGCGCTGCGGGTTCAGCGGATCGGAGATATCGAACAGGATGCCGTTGCCCGAACACGCGCCTCCGGCAATCCCGAGTTCCGGAAACACGGTGATGTCGTGGCATTCGTCGGTGCGGCTGGATTCCTGCGTTTCCTCGCCATGATCGCCCCCGCGCCACAGGCCCGCCAGCGTGCCGTCCTCGGGGTCGGCGAACACCGCGGGGCTGTGGACGATGCGCGCTGCGGCGGGGTCCGCCACGGGAATCTCGATGACATCGATGCGGAACAGCGCCGTCCGGTAGTCGCCGGGCGATTCGTCGACGCAGCCTGCAAGTTCCTCCTCCTCGCGGATTCGCGAAGTGCCGGAGTTGTAGACGATGATCCTTTCGTCGTCGGCTGTGACGACAGAATGGGTGTGCGAGCCGCGGCAGGTCTGGACCGCGCCCACCTGTACCGGCCGGGTCAGGTCGCTGACGTCGAAGATGCGGATGCCGCGGAACCGCTCGTCGCTGACGTCCCCGGCGATGCCCTGGAGCCCGCAGTCGAGCCGCCCGCGGGTCTGCTCCACCGACATGATCAGCAGGTCGCCGACGACCGAGACGTCGCCCTGCCCGCCCGGGCACACGACGGAGCTGATCTGCCGCGGCAGGCCGCCTTCGTCCAGCCGATAGATGTTGAACCCGTGGTAGCTTCCGGCAAACATGACATCGTCCCTGAAGGCCATGTCCGTGTTGCCGAAATTGAGCAGCGGCGAGCGCTCCCACTCGTCGCTGTCCTCCTCTTCCTCACCATCCTCACCGTCGTCGCGGCCGCTGTCGGCCTCGCGATCGTCGCGGTCCTCACCGTCATCGCGGCCACCGGCACCCTCGCGGTCGCCGGTGTCGTCCCCGTCCTCCGCATCCTCTTCTTCGCCTGCCTCATCTTCGTCGTCATCCTGCGGGCGTTCCGGCGGCAACTCGGCCGGGTTCCCGGGGTCGAAGAAGCCGGGCGGCTTGGGCATCGAGGCCACGAGTTCCAGGTTCATCAGGGCCTGGCCGGCGTCCTCGAATCCCGCCGCGAGACCGGCGCGCGGGTCGTCGGAGAGCGTGATGAGCAGTGCATGCATCCGCTCGATCTCGGCGGTCTGGTCGTTCTCGACATCGTTGGCGAACTCGAACAGCACCGGGTCGTACGCGGAACCCGGCTGTTCCAGCAACTCCTCGACCATCGTGATGGCGCCTTCGTGGTGCGTGATCATCAACTGCAGGAACATGCGGTCGAAATCGGTGCTTTCCGACGCGGCCAATTCGGCCATCTGCTCCGGCGTGGCCATGCCGGCCATTCGATGGCTCGTGTGCATCGCCGCGTGATCCGCCGGATCGGGCACCGGCTCGCCGCGGTCCGTCAGCCACTGCTCCATGAAGTCGATCTCGTCCTGCTGGGAGAGCGTGATTCGCCCCGCCGCATCGACGACCTCGGGCCGGTTCGTTCGATCGGCCACGAGATCGGCCATCTGGACCGCCTGGTCATGGTGCGGAATCATGTCCTGCATGAACCGTACGTCGTCCGGCGAGTGGCTGGTCACGGCGATATCGGTCGCCTCTTCGGCGGTGAGTTCCCGCGCCGTCTCACCCGGTGCGCCGGGTTGAACGATGGGCGCCTGGGCCGTGGCAACGGTGGTTGTGCCGAGCAGAATCAACGCTACGCAGGTGCGCTGAAGCCGGCGCATCGGAGAGTCAGGGACAGTGCTCAATGGATTCGCTCCCATACGGTTTTTTGAGTTGCATGGAGCGGGCGATGGGAATCGAACCCACGTCTCTAGCTTGGGAAGCTAGGGTAATAACCATTATACGACGCCCGCGCCGAGACCCATTGTAGCGGACTACGATGGAGAAGGCGTCAGTCCGCGTACCTTGGCCGTGGCCGCGATCTGGCGTCCACGAGTTTTACGGCTCCTCTAATGTCGGTGCCGGCGAGGACGCTCCCTCCTGCGCGGCGGCGTGAGTTGTTCGGTTCTCGCCCGCGGATCGAGCAAAATTTCCTTGAGCAGCGGTCTGGAGGCCTTCTCCAGTTGCCGCCACCTGTCGATAGGGACCAAAACCGCTGTCTGAACGCCCCGTCGAGTCACGATCTGGGGACCCTCTGTCAAACTGGCCGAGAGGAACTCGCTGAAGCGTGCCTTTGCGTCCTGAACTCGCCAGGATTTGATCATCATGTGCCTCCGATTTTCCATCTGGCCGGATATATGACTATTGCGCCGAAAATGCCAGGAGCGGTGCGGGTTTCCGGCATACTCGGCTGGAACGCAGCCCGGCAATATAATGCGGCCATGAGTCGTGGTTGAACAAGGGAGATTGGTGAATTCGTTCGCGGCGCGTCTTCTCGACTGGTCCCAAGAGTTCGGCCGGCGCGGGCTGCCGTGGCAGACTGGGCGCACGCCCTATGGCGTCTGGGTGTCGGAAATCATGCTGCAGCAGACCCGGGCGACCACCGTCATTCCCTACTACACCCGATTTATGGCGGCCTTTCCGTCCGTCAGGGACCTCGCCGCAGCGGATCTCGACCGGGTGCTGGGGCTCTGGGCGGGGCTTGGCTACTACGCTCGGGCCCGCAACCTGCACCGTGCCGCCCGGCTCGTCGTGGGCGAGTGTGAGGGCGAACTCCCGACGACCATCGACGGCCTGATGCGTCTGCCGGGGGTGGGGCGATCGACTGCAGGCGCCATTATGGCGCTCGCCCACGGCAAGCGCGCACCGATCCTGGACGGCAACGTCAAACGGGTCCTCACGCGCCACGAGGCCGTGGAGGGCTGGCCCGGCCGCTCCGGCGTTCAGAAAACCCTTTGGGCGCACGCGGAGCGGTACACGCCGCACGAGAGAGTGGCCGAGTACACCCAGGCGATCATGGATCTGGGCGCCACGGTGTGTACGCGCGCCCGGCCCCGCTGCGGAGAGTGTCCGCTGGCCGCGGATTGCAAGGCGCGCATCCGCGGCCTGCAGGCGGTGCTGCCCACGCCTCGCCCGGGGAAGGTCCGGCCGCAGCGCGACGTCAGGATGCTGCTGATCGCCAACGCGAATCGGGAAGTGCTTTTGACAAGGCGCCCGCCCAACGGCATCTGGGGCGGGCTCTACAGTCTCCCGGAACTGCCGGCCGACGAGGGTCCTCAGGAGTGGTGCCGCCGCCATCTGGGCGTCGATATTCCCGATCACACAGTCGGCAGCCCCCTGAAACATGGCTTCAGCCATTTCGACCTCGTCATCCACCCGCTGGGAATTCGGCTGGATACGACGGCGAACGCGCTCATGGATTGCGAAGGGTGGCTCTGGTATAACCCGTCGCAGGAGTTCCGCGTGGGTATTGCCGCACCCATCGCGGTCCTGCTGAGGGGTCGGAACCAGTTGAAGGACCGGAAACAATCGAGGGAGGCCCAGTAGTGAGCCGAACCGTCCATTGCATCATTCTGGGGACGGAAGCCGACGGGCTCGACCGTCCCGTCTATCCCGGAGAATTGGGCCAGAGGATCTACGACAACGTCTCGAAAATCGCCTGGCAGCGCTGGCTCGGCCACCAGACCATGCTCATCAACGAATACCGCCTGACGCCTATCGAACCCAAGGCGCGGCGCTTTCTGGAAAAGGAAATGGAGAAGTTCTTCTTCGGCGCGGGCTCCGAAAGGCCGCCGGACTTCGTCGAAGAATAGCGAACGCCCCGTTTCCGGGTGTACGGAATATCCTCGAGGACAATGAATGCAGACTATCGCCTGTTGTTGACCACGGCGAGACGATCTTAGGAGCGGCATGAGGGCTTTACACCTTGTTGTTATAGGCATGCTCTATACATCGAAGTTATAGGTATACACCGTTTGTGCGGGATACGCGAGGGCTCGCGTGTTCCTGCTGGCGCCGGACGGGGAGAAAGACCGGGCGGTTTCCGTCCGTCAGGTCATGGCTGCGTGACGCTCCTCCCACGCGAAACCATAGCCGATGGGCGTGTAGCGGCGATGGTCCATGCCGGTGTCGGGAATATTGGCTGCGGTCATGTTCACATGACGGCGCCATCCCTCGGGAAGAAACGCAGGATCCCGATCATCAGCGCGTTGGCGGCAATGATGACGCCCGCCACGATGACGAGGAAACGCGTCATCGTGGCTTGACCGGCGCTGATGCCGGCCTGCAAATTGGATCGAGTGGTATCGATGCTGGCTTGCAGTTCGGTCCGTACGGCGTCGATGTGGTCCTTCAAACCGTCAATTCGGACCTCCACACCGTCAATGCGCGCGTCCAGCCTCGCGACCGCAGCGTCGAAGTGCTGCACGGTCACGAATTGTCCGGTGAATTTGTCCATGGCATCCACGATGGCGTAGGCCTCCCCAGGCTCGACGCCTGCGGCCTTCAGCCTGCGGGCAATGGAAAGTGTATCAGATGCTGTATTGGACATGGCGGGTCCCCGTGCGGCTCTGGACGCGGGCGATAGCCCGTCGATCGAATATGGCGTCAGGATAGCGCCCGGAGTGCGGAACGGAAGTCCGATTTCTGGCGTGAATCGGCAGTAATGGGAAAGCGGTGTGGCTACGCCGCCTGGCTATCGGCTAGAGGTTGGCGTAAATGCCCACGTACCCCTTTCCGACCGATCAGGATGCGGAGTTCGCAGACAGGGCCGGTCGGATATTCGACACGTCGATCGGTGGGCCGGAACCGGTGTCGGTGCGCTTTGGCGCGAAGACTGTGGACATCCCGCCGCCGCGCTACAGGCTCATGTCCATTGGACTGTCCTGCGACGGATATGGATATACTCCAAGTATGCCCAACCAATCTGCTCAAGCGACAAACGTGGACGCTGCCATTGGAATGAAACGCCCGCGCGGCCGCCCGATCGCGAAGCCTCCCGCTGCCCCAATCCCGGACTCGCCTGAGTATATCGCGCGGGCGATTCTGCGCGCTCCGCGCAGGCGAGACGGGGACTGGAAATATCCGAGAAGGGATACCGCCTGATGGCCACCAACGCAAACGGAAGCGATAGACAGCAGCAGGCGACCCGGAATCTGGCTTCTGCGCTTCAAGAGTGTTTCAACGTCGCGTCGTCCATAGCCGGGGAACGCTTCGAGAAACTGGAACAGGGCATGGGCGAGCGCCTCGGAAAACAGGACGGCACGCTGAGGCTCATTTGGAGGCAGGTAGGCGGTAGCCGCATGAAGCATCTGCCCATCGACGACTGACACATCCTGGAGCTGTCTCGGGCCATGGTATCCTGAGCACAAGACCGCCTCAGGCTTCCGTACCCGGCGCATCGTGGGAAAGCGAACACACGCAGTGAACCGTATCATGTGCGCCGAGCGTCACGGAAATTCATAAGATTCCTTGAAGTGGGCCATCCAACTCATCAAACTCGGTGGCAGCCAGTAGCGTAGCCATCGCTTGCATTGCTTGTTGGCCACCAGGATGTCTGATGTGCCCGTCGCCGTCCACATCGCCGACTGCGGCATTGTGGGTAAAGCCCGTGCTGTCGTCCGGGAGCCTGTCGCTGGCGTCGTCGTAGCCGGTCTCGGTGGCAAGCAGCAGTTGATTCGGCCAGCCGGGAAACGGGTCCTCGTCATAGCCGTGATCGGCGATGAAGAAATCGTTTCTCCCGTCCCCGTTGAAATCCGCCATCAGCACTTCCCTGGGGTGCACGTTGCTCGGGCGGTCGCCATCGGCGACGGTAAATCTGTACCCTCCTTCATTGACGAGAATCACGCCGGTTTGGGCGATGCCGGTGTACGGGCCGGGAGGATACGTTGCGGCCCCGATCAGCACATCGTCGTCTCCGTCCGCATCGAAATCGCCGGCAAAGAAATAGCTGACGGCATCCACTTCCACTTCGCCGGACCAAGTGCCGAATTCCATTGCCACCGTACCCGGGTACACGAGTTGCGGTTGGTGGTAGAACTCCGCAGTGATGTGTCCGGTCGCGTCGTAGGAGGTGACCGACGCCGGGATGTCCACGATGCAGGTGGGCTCGCTGCCCGCGCAGAGATAGCTTTCGGTGCCGCGCCAGCCCGCGAACTGGCTTACTCTGGACATCAGACCTCGGTTTCGCATCGAACTCACCTATGAATGAAAGCATCCATTCTCATCGACTCACCGAAAGGAAAGCAGGGCCAGCTTAGCGCGTACAATTGTTGTGTAGACCATGGGGCGGTTCAAGAAATGGCCACGAGGGAGGGCAGATCATGTGCACGCTGATATTGAATTTTTTCTTGATGATTGTCGGAGTCGCCGGTTTCGTGCTTGCTTGGCTGGCATACAACCGCCCTCCAAAGAAGGGCAAGAAGATGCCGAAGGATGACCCGACCGCGCGCAAGAGACGCGACGATGACGATGAATCGGTGACGCTCTCGGGGGTCTTGAACGCCATTGTTGGCGCGTTCGCCCCGGGAGGCCGGGTGCTCATCATGCCTTCGAACTACCCGGAGCGGCTTGACGAGGCGCTGGCGCGGCCGCGTGGACCGCCACGTGAAGTTCACCAACCTGCAGGACCGGATGTCGGCCACGATGTTCCGGAATTTCTACCCCGATGCGCAATTGCACATCGGCAACGACCAGGGCTCTCGCCGGCGGAACTGCAGGGGATGCTCCTGGAACACCCGGACGACGCCGAAGCTGCGGCCGCGGCGATCACGAAGCGGGCCGCGTAGGCATGAAACGCCCGCCCTGGGTACTTCGGCTATGGGGCGCTGCGGCCGTATGCTACCCAGGTCATCTCGACGGCATAGATATCGGTGTTGCACCAGGTGTTGAGGTCGAAATCGAAGCCATTGGGATCGACTTCACGCACCGCAGCCCTAATCCGCAGGTTGTTCAGGTGACCAGCGTCGATAATGTGATCAAGGTAGGCTAACGCCACGACGACCGTCGGCGTCTCTGCGAAAGGTCTATCGAACTGGACCCGCTGCATGACTAACCCTCTGGAATTCTCCGGAGTGTTCTCACAGTAATCGGTTCTACGGAGATCCGGTAAACGGCTTTCATCGGCTCGAACCGTCCCCGATTCGATACGCAGGAGTCCACCCTCGATATTGGCTAAGGCTATCTCTGCTAGGGCAGCGAACTCTGTGGCCCGCCGCGCGCTTTCCTCGGCAGTGTCCCTCGCGCGCTGGATTTCCTCCAAAACAACTGGTCCGATCTGCCGTGTGACTTCTTCCGTGACCAGTGCAGGTATCCGGACGTATGAGGTGATTCCCAAAAACGCGAGGATAAGAAGGCCTCCCACGACTCCTCCGCCCAGGACCAGGGCCTTGGTGTTTTCCAGCTTACGTACGCGACTCTCAAGTTCAGATTCATCCATCGAATTGCTCCTTTGTTAACAGGCGGTCCCCTCGGCCTGCAGGGCCGGTACGTTTTTCGCCACGCTTTGATCGCCTCTTCACCCCAGTTTTCCTTGTGTTCGAATAGGCTGGTGGGGTTAAGTATACACTGCCCTTTTCCCGGGGGCTGAGGCGGAACTTCAGCCCACTCCGGAGCGAGCGTGTACGTGTGAACTGTTGGTAGGAGGCGACCACGACATTGCAAGATGCCCGCACGGTAAGGTAGCTGACGATGGAGGTTTGGACGTAGGTGTTCAGGGGCGCTACGGGAAGGTGGATCGATCTCCGGGTGCAAACGGCCCGGGCGAGTTTTCCCAAGAGGCTTATGAAGACTGAGGGGTGGGTCCGGAACGGACATTTCCCAAGAGGAGTCTGATGCCTCAGGCGCGTATTCAAGCGGAATGTTGCTAGAGATTGTCCGGCGGCCAGGAAGCGGCGGAAACTGGTCGATGATATCGGTTCGCAATACGCCTTGGCAGGTGCACACTGCGCCACCCCTTTGAAATTACTGCAATAAATTCAGCGTAATACGCTCGTATTGCGTTGCAGACTCAAAATGGTACCTGTTTTTCCCAAGACTTTGGCGGGGTGTTTTTCCGCGTATTGTATGGCTGGATAGTAGCCGAGCGTATCCCGGGCGTAGCCGACGGTATCCGGGGGCGGTCGGGGCACCGTGGTGCGGTGGGTGTATCCGCTCTTAACGTCCGCAGGACGTTGACGGGAGTGGCGTTCTCGACGAACTGCTGTTGACAGGGGGGGCAGGGGCTTCCTGCAAGGCAAAGCCAACGCGGCGCATGAGCGTTTCGAAGTCGAAAGGCGTCTTGGGAAATTGCAATTCCGTAACCGTACGAACGGGAATCCAAGCACGGGATTAAAGACATCACGGGCGGCTGCATCGAGCGGAGCCGCGACGCGGTTTGGCGGACAGGATCACGTGTGCAACGCTCGAAGGGCAACGGCGGTCAAGCAACGAATCGCGTTTGCGGTGTCGCGGTAGCGAATCGAGGCCCCTTGCCAATTGGAGAAGTACTGACGGTTCTCATTGACGCTGTTGGGCGGAGTCGGAGAGGACTGCGGCGGACGAACCCTGCGTGACGGAGAAGGGCCGGTCGCGGCGTCCTGTCTACCGGTACGTGCGGCAGCGGGTTGGCGCCAATCGCCGCGCGGCCTGGACGTCGTGCCGGAAAAGGAATTTTCGGGCAAGCCGAATTCGGATCGCTGATACAATCGACACGAACGATTTCTCCGGGAGTGGGAGCGATGAGAGGAGCGGGCGGGTTGGTGGCGATCACCGCAATTGGATGCTGCATGACATCGGTCGCGTCGGGCCAGGAGGCGGATGTTCTGGGCAATGCGGATATCCTCACGCTGACGGAGGCGGGCTTGGCGCCGTCGGCGATCGTCGCGTTGATCGAGTCCAGAGGCACGGAGTTCGATACCTCGGTGGCGCAGCTGGCCGCGCTCTCCAGGGCCGGCGTGGACTCGGCGGTGGTCGAAGCGATGATCCGGGCGTCGGCGTCGGGAGGCTCGCAGGCCGCGCCGCCTCAAGCGGGTGCGGCCGCGGCATCGCCCGCGGACGGTCGAGCGCCAACGGTTGCGCAACCGGGTACGACGCCCGCACCGCCACGACAACCGGGCGAGACGTTTTCCGACACCTTGAGTTCGGGCGGCCGGGGTCCGGAGATGGTGGTGATCCCGGCCGGGCGGTTCCGGATGGGCTGCGTATCCGGTCAGGCATGCCTGGATGATGAGTTTCCGGTTCACGACGTGACGATTCCTCGGGCGTTCGCGGTTTCGAAGTACGAGGTGACGTTCGAGGACTACGACCGGTACACGTACCCGAACCGGGTGGCCGATTGGGGTTGGGGCCGTGGCCGGCGCCCGGTGATCAACGTGTCGTGGAACGACGCGCGGGACTACGTGGAATGGTTGTCGGCGCAGACGGGTCATGCCTATCGGCTGTTGAGCGAGGCGGAGTGGGAGTACATGGCCCGCGCGGGCTCGTCCACCGTCTACAGTTGGGGCAACGACATCGGTTCGAACCGGGCGAACTGCGACGGATGCGGCAGCCAGTGGGATCGCAGCCAAACCGCGCCGGCGGGCTCTTTTCCGCCTAACGCCTTTGGCGTACACGACATGCACGGCAATGTATGGGAATGGGTGGAGGATTGCTGGAACGGCAGTTACGCGGGCGCATCCCCCGATGGCAGTGCTTGGCGGAGCGGGGACTGCGCAGTACCCGTGTTGCGTGGCGGTTCCTGGGGCAGCTTCCCGAGGGGCCTGCGCTCGGCGTACCGCATCAGGGGCACCACCGGGTACGGGAACGACTTCGTCGGGTTCCGTGTGGCCCGGACGCTCACGCCTTGAATCCTTACATCTTTACCTCTTTCGGGGGTTCCAAGGGGGCGGAGCCCCCTTGGTGGCGGTAGGCGCGGGCTGAGTCATCGGGGGCTGGCGCAGTTGGAGGGGAACACCGGCCGGCCTGCGCGGAACCAGGCCCGCACGACGGGCGCGGCGCTCGAGGCGCACTACCGTTTTATTCTGTGGTTGGTCCCGACGGTGGAGCGGTTCCCGAGGAACCGGAAATTTTTGCTGGGCGACCGCATTCAGGTCGCGGCGCTGGAGGTGCTGGAACGGTTGATTGAAGCAACCTATACCCGGCGCCGCACGGCTCACCTCGCCGGCGCCAACCTGGGTTTGGAGAAGCTTCGCTTCTTGCTGCGGCTGGCGTACGACCTTCGCGCCATCGACCGGCGCCGGTACGAGCACCCGGCACGAAGCCTCGACGAGACCGGGCGCCGGGTCGGGGCCTGGCGAAAGATGGATCATGTCAGGAAAGGCTCGGAATCTGTTTGACGGCATCGCTTCGTTCGAGGCGTTGCATGCCGCGGCCTTGCGGGCCGCCAAGGGCAAGCGGAGCAAGCCCGGAGTGGCGGCGTTTCTGGCCAACCTGGAAACCGAGGTGCTGCAACTGGAACGGGAGTTGCAACAGGGCCGGTACAAACCGGGCGGCTATCGGAAGATCGAGATCTTCGATCCCAAGCATCGTGTCGTCTCCGCGGCCCCGTTTCGCGACCGGGTGGTGCATCATGCGTGGTGCGCGGTCTGCGAGCCGGTCCTGGAGCGGGGGTTCATCCATGACAGCTACGCCAACCGCGTCGGCAAGGGCACTCACCGGGCCGTGGCGCGCTACGAGCGGTTCCGCGACCGCTTCCGGCACGTGCTGAGGGGCGATATTTTCCGGTATTTCCCCGCGATCGACCACGAGATACTCAAGCGGGACCTGCGCCGAAGGATCGGATGCGAACGGACCCTGGCGCTCGCCGACCGGATCGTGGACGGTTCGAACCGGCAGGAACCGGTGCGATTGCTTTTTCCGGGCGACGACCTGCTCACGCCGCTTCAACGGCGGCGCGGCCTGCCCATCGGCAACCTGACGAGTCAACTGTTCGCCAACGTGTATCTCAATCCGTTGGATCACTACTGCAAGGAAGTGCTGCGGGCGAAAGGCTACCTGCGCTACGTCGATGACTTTGCGGTGTTTCACGACGATCGCGGGCAGCTCGAGGAATGGCGGGATCGGATCGAAACGTTTCTGCAAGGACGCCGGTTGCGATTGCATCCGCGCAAGACAGAAATTGTGGCGACGCAGGAGCCAGCAAAATTTCTGGGCTTTGTCCTGCTGCCGGGCGGGCGCCGCCGGTTGCCCGATGACAACGTTCGGCGTTTCCGAAACCGGCTGCGCGGGTTGCGCGAGCGCTGGCGGCACGGGACGGCCGCCAGGGACGAAATCGAACGGCGTGTGCGCTCTTGGATCGCCCATGCCGAACACGCCGATACCTGGCGCTTGCGCCAGTCCATCTTTCGCGGCGGATGGTTCGATCCGTCGCGGGGGCCTGACCCGCCCCCTGGCGCGTGTTGCGTGGCGGTTCCTGGAACAACAACCCGAGGAACCTGCGCTCGGCGAACCGCAACAGGAACACCACCGGGAACCGGAACAACAACAACGGGTTCCGTGTGGCCCGCACGCTCAAGGGCCGGAACCGGCGGCGCCAAGGCGCCCCCGGGAGCGCGATGAGCGTCCAGGGCGGGTCATGATGAGCGGAACGGCGCCGCGCTTCTTGCTCCGCGCGGCGGAGGCGGCGCGGCGCCGCTTTCGCGAATCATTGAACGGAATCGCCCCCGAGTGCGGCTCGGAATGACATCGGTCGTACCGTATGCGCTGTCGGCTGCGCAATTGCCGCGGTCCGCTTGCGCGATGGGCCGCCCGGCCGTTGGACAGATTGATCTTGTCCACGGACATGGCCGCCGCCCGAGGCGTCGCCTTGGCGCCCTTGCACGCTGAATTGACGACGCGGGAACAGTCCATTCAACGTCCCGCGAGCGCGGGTCGAAGTGTCTGACCGTCAACACCTTAAATAATCCCCGAGAAGGTCGGTGGCCATGCAACGGAATCCGCCCGCGCTCGGCATGTTCATCGTTTGTATTTTTCTCTCAATCGTGGCAGTTGTCGTAGATCACTCCCAACTTCACCAGCGTGCGCCGGACCAGGTCGTAGACGCCCTCACGGTCGCCCTCGACAAAGTCCACCGCCTTGCTGCCCTCAGAATGGCCCGAACCTTTTCAAGGGTCTGAACCCACTGCGTCTGTAGCGTCACGATCATGCTCCGATGATCCCAAACGCCGCGCACCCAGTTCCGTCCAGGCGAACAGCCAATTGCGCCGACCCATCGGGACCGGTCGCAGGCCCGGCTCCAAGTGTGCCTTGAATATGCCTTTCCGAAACTATTGATTCCTGATCCTGATTGCGTCACCCAAGGAGTCAACAGCTTGCCGCAGTACTCTTTCGCCAACGATTTGGATCAGAATGACATCCGTATCGGCTACACGAACTTGAAAAAATGCAGAGCGCAAGAACGCTAATGCTCCCATCCCTGCAACAAGTACCTGTAAAACTGGAATCGCTTCGCTTGGAATGCTCGATCCAAAGGTCCAGCCAAAAGTGTCGATCAACCAATACGCGCAAGCCCCAGCGCATGCGTTGGTTCCTATATAGATCAGAGCAGGCGGATCTCGCACGACACGCCAGGGAGCGTCGGGAAATCGACTAAGAATTTCGGCGAATCCTACGACCGCGGCTAGCAGTGCGGACGCGAGATATGGTGCCCACGTAAACGACAATAGTTTGCCAACTAAGCGTACTTGAGCAACACTCGAGCAGAATCGGTCAATTCAAGGCGAACGCTCTCGTTCAATTGTTCTGCGTCAAATTGATCCAAATCGACGGTCTCGGGCACGGAATCTGCCACAATGAGCCCATCGCGCAGGAAATCCGCCACCTTGAACCGAACAAGGGGGGCTGGTTCAATTCCTGCGTCGATAACGTCGTGCAGAGTCATGGCCCCTCCATGCTGATCAAGCCAGCGTAGGAGATCGATTCGTCGTTCTCGTGGGGAAGCCAGCGTCCTCAGAAATGGGCTGACTTCCAGAATGCTATTCATCTTGAGATGCAGGCATAATTGGGTAGTACAGATGTAAGCAGAGTACATAATTACGTCGTCCGCGGCAAATCGATTTTCGCCTCCCATGCTACGAACGGCAGGTTTCCCGGCGGGCGTCCGTACGCGATCAAAATCGCGAACATTGCGCGACGGCAACTCAAGTTCGACTCAACCTTGCGGTTTGAACAGTTCATGAATGGCCGACCCCAATTCCTTCTCTGGAATAGCCATCCGGCCAACGGCCTCGCGCAGGGCCAACCGGACTTCTTTTTCCGCGTCCGCAACGCCAATTCCGTGATGACGGGCGATGTTCTTCAGGATACCGGACAAAGCCTTCATCCGGACCGGGCCGTGAAGCGGGATGACCTCGTGATGTTCGCCGCCGGGCCGAGTGGTGAGTCGGACATGAGCGCCGCGCTGCCGTACCGGTTCGTAGCCCAGCCGCCGCAGCGACGCCTGCAATCGTTCCCGCTTACGTCGCGGGGCAGTTTCACGCAACCAGGAGTTCGTCGCGCACGAAATGAAGCCGGATCAACCGGGGTCGGGGCATGGGCTCGTCAAAGTAACAATCGACGGCCTCCCGGACGTTGAGGCGAATGTCCTCGATCGAGTCACCCTGAGTGTGAATGCCATAGCCCACGGCGGTGGCCGAGTAACCGCCGTCCGTTTCGTCTTCGGTGACTTCGAATATTACTTCGCTCATGGCATGGTCCGGCAATTGGAAGTTTCAATATAGCAGCGTTGGTTTCACTTATGTGCGACATGAGAGCGGACGTGAACGGAATGCCGTACGAAATCCGGGGCCGTGCCGCCGCAGGTAATGCGCGCTCCAATCCAATAACTTCTTCTGAAGCAGCAGTTGCCGTTCCTGTCCAATTCCCCGACATAATACCAAGAGTTGCGGATATCGATACTCGGCATCGCAATTATCATGATGATTTCCGTACAGCCGCGTTGCACAGGTGCTTCCCATTATCGCGATTACCACAAGACCGGGGCGAACTATTCCAAAGAAATTCTTTCAGGGCCCACTCAATCGTTTGGCGGGTTTACGACCTTCAGAAATCCGTCCTGGCTTCCCGCGAAAGGATACGAAACTGAAACAAAAAAACCTGCGGATGCGCGGCCTTCAGGCGGCTTGACGATGTGGATACTGATTGAATATCCAGTCACACGACGGTCGATTGGAGCGCGCCCAGGGGCCTTTGTGCGCCCACGCCGAGCCATCGGTCGATTCCGCGGCCGCCCATGCGGGTTCATCGCCAAATCGCGCCCTTCGCCTGACCGCGAAACGTCCTACGGCGCACGCTCCTGCGCATCCGTTTATTGATCGGTGCGTTCCTGAAGCAAATGTGCCAATGAGGCAGCCGTGCGGCTACCTGACATGAATCAACGCTGGTTTGCTGGTCGCGCGGTTGGGGTGCGCTTGAAATACGACTTGGCTGTCGATTGAGCTGAAGTCCTTGAACTCGAAGATATCCTTTCTGCCGACCGAATCGTAACCGGAGAATTCGAGTGATCATTTGGTGTAGCCTAACATGAAGCGGGCGATTAGACGCTTTTCGGAAGTCCAGCCGACAGCCTACTTGCTTGTCAATACCGCGAGCGATTTTCGACGTTATCCGACCGGGAGCAGTTGATGGCCAAAAACATTGTCGTATGTTCCGATGGGACTTGGCAGCGTGGGGGAAAGACACCGAACAGTAACGTCTGGCGAATTTTCCAGGCGGTGGACAGGCACTCGAGTAGCACCGATGACAATCCGAAGCAACTAACCTACTACGATGATGGCGTTGGCACAGAGAAACTTCGGTGGCTTAGGATCATCGGCGGTGCCTTCGGGTGGGGGCTGAGCCGGAACATACGACAGGCGTATGCCTTCCTGTGCCTCAACTACGAGCCGGGCGACCATATCTATATGTTCGGATTCAGCCGGGGCGCGTTCACGGTGCGCTCGCTGGCGGGCATGGTGCTGGACATTGGCCTGCTTGAGCGCGATGTGCTGCTCAAGGCGGGGCACAATAGGGAAAAGGTGCTCAAGAAGCTTCTCCGCGCGCATCGGAGCGTGCCGGACAAGTCCCGGCGCACGGGGAAAGTGCGTTGGGATAAAGCGAGGCAAACACGGTTGCTAACGGCTTATGAAATCGGGGGCTTCAAAGCTGAAGCATTGCGAACCGATGTCAAGATCCGTTGCATCGGCGTGTGGGACACGGTGGATGCTGTGGGCGTTCCGTTCGACGAATTGAAGGGAGTGATCAAAAGGGTCTCCGGGCGTTTTTTTCGTCTGCGGGCATGGCAATTTGCAGACCACAAGCTGGATAAAAATGTCGATTACGGGTATCAGGCACTGGCGCTCGACGAGGAACGCAAGACGTTTCTGCCGGATATCTGGGAAACGAAGTTTGGCGGGGACCGCCATTGCGATGACAGAATCGAACAAGTGTGGTTCGCCGGCACGCACTCGAACGTGGGAGGCGGCAATCCAAAGGACGCCCTGGCATTGGTGACGCTCGACTGGATGATGCAAAAGGCAGAGGCGTGCGGCCTGCGATTCACTCTTGGCAAACTACAGGATGCGCAGGACGACGCCGATGCGCACGGGAGAATCCACAACTCCCGAACGGGACTGGGCGCGTTCTACCGGTATGCGCTGCGCCAGCCCTACTGCGATAGGAAAAGCGATCATGTCGGCGCGCGACTGCCGCGCGTGCACGTTAGCGTTATTCGGCGCAGCTTGCGCCGAACAAATTACTACGCGTCGAAGGTCCTGGAACCGGTCTCGGACCGACAAGCACAACCTGTGAAATGTGCGGTCGCGGAATCCCCCAAAGGCCCCTTTGAGTTTCGGGAAGAGGAGAAGTTTGACAGGTAATGACCGCGACGAATACCGAAGTACGCCAGCTCGGGGACGCCCGACATGGTTTGCAGTGCATACTCTATTGCCTTCTTGGCCTGTGGGCGATAGCTGCCGTTCCGCTGATAGTTCATCTGGACTCGTCCCCGAACGTGCCGTATTGGCCGTGGGTGGGCGATTTCATCGCGGCCATTGCGCCAGGGCTGCCCCCAAGATTGGCGCGACTGGCCGGAATCTACCCGACTTCAAGCGCGGTGGTGCTTGGTCTCGTGTGGGTCTCGCGTAGGGGCATGGCCAACCTCGGTCGGGCGCAGGAGGAGCTTGTTCTTCAGCGATCGATCGGGAATCATGCCTATCGGATACCGAGGCGCGCGAAGTTCGCCGCGTCGATCGCGAAGCTGCGCTGGGCGGCGGTATTCGTGCTGCTGGCGGCTATAGTCGCCGTATTGCTCGATGTGCTGGCCGATGTCAAATCAGAGGGCGGACATTCTGAGAGGCACGCACAGGAAACGGTGGCAGTCGGGTGCACTGACGTCCACGGAAACTGCCATCTGGCGAAAGGGGAGTCCATCCGCATCACCATTCGCTCCGATCGGGTTAACGACACCGGCGTATGGCTCGAAGCCGGGGCGATCTATACCCTGCGCCTTATGGAGCATTCCCGGTGGATGGACGATGGGGTTGCGAGCCCCGCTCGGGGGTTTCAATTCGAACCGAACGCTGTTGGAATCCGGGCGTTTTGGTGGGCCGAGCGCCTTCGCCCGGTGCCGGATGGCCGCTGGTTTCAAGTGGTGGGCCGTGTGGACCGAAGGAAACCCGCGTTCCGGGCGCTGGGCGACACCCCCCGCGAGCCTTATGCCTTGGTCCCACAACGCGACGGCCAACTCGTCTTGATGGTCAATGATGTCATCCTGCGCAATAACACCGGGAGCATGGCCCTCGAACTTTCGAGAATGTGATCGGGGGTACGCTTGCAGAGGGAGGCAAATGAGATGGGATTTGTAAATCAAGGAGAGATATCGACCCGGAATAGAATCAAAATTGTAGTAATGACTGCAGCTTGAATCCAACGCCACAATGCGAACTTGGCAACCGGACGGAGTCCATATGGGTAACTTTACATGGAATACGCGGTTAAGTTTCGACCGAAAGTTTGAACGCTTACTATGGCCGAAAGTGCTCTAAAGTGGGGACTTATCCAGATAGGTTGACAACATGACATCCGGTTATGCGTTCCCCGAAGTATCCGCCGTAAACAGTCGGTTTTGTCGGAATGCCATGCCCCCAGGTCATGGAAAACTCCTTTTGTCAACCTATCGGGATAAGTCCCCTCCGTTAGAGAAATATTATTTCCAATAGGGCAATCAATCCGACACCGCCTGACGGTAGCGCGACTGACTGAAGAATTGGGTGGCGAGTCCATGGGACAAAAGCGCCACTGTGAATTGAATTGATTTCCTCCATAATAATTTCCGTTCGTTTCAACTCTGGTTCGTCTCCGGTCAAAGTACGCCGGTGCATGTCCAAGTCATACAAAATGCTCTCTCTACCCTGATTTGCGCTGCGTTGGAAGAGAAACGCGCGGGCAAGCAGATACGCAGAAAATCCAGCGTAAACCCCGATTAACCTCGGTGTCCATGCCCAACCGTCGAAAATCGTACTGCGCGCCAACAACAGCAAGAAAACGAGAATGAACGGCAGGACGATGAGCGGGGTAACGCACTTGGTGTGGGCAACCATTAGTTGCATTGTTAGCCAACGGCGCTTGAGCACATCGTCGAATTTCGCAAACTTGCTCCATCCGCCAATATCGGTTGCGGTTAGTGCTTGCATGAAAACTTGTCCCAGACGTAGCGCGTCTGTGCACAGGCATACCGCAATCAGGGTAACGAAGAGGGTCACAACGCGGATGGATTCTATCAATGCACCGATATGACGCGCCAATAGCGGACTAGGATCTAGGCTGATCACGAACCACACTACGGCGGTCCAAAACATCGCCCATGGCAATGCGCGAGCTAGGCGTGCGTTCCAGCTGCCCAATATTTGGTAGCGCTGCCATATTTCACCGACAGATGTGGTCGTACTCAGGCTTCTATTCTGGGCGATCTCCCGTGTCCATGTCATCAGTGAAATCTTCGATGAATTTCGATAAAGATGAAACAGGTCTTTCCGACGCTCCCACGCTTGACCGCTTAGGTCGAGGTTGAACTTGCTGGCGATGTCGGTGTTGCTCTGTATAATTCTTCCATGCGCTATGATTACGATTGCGACCGCATACAAAATGGCGGTCAGATGCAGCACCAACGTGGGCACAGCGCTGATCCCCTCCAGCAGGAGAAGGGGTTCTTGCCACTGCTTATTCCAACCAAGCAAAGTGAAGCCAATGAGTAGCGTCGAACCCAGCGCGTAGCGCAAAACGGATTCATGCGCTGCTCGATCTGATCTCTTTTCCGGTAAGTGCCGACTAATCCACAGAGAGGATAGTACAAGAATTACTAGCGGCATTAGCAACACAATGATACGGAATAGCTTTTCGATATTGCCGCCAGAATGTTGTAGCCAACCCAGCTCCATAGGCGAAACATTCCCGGTCTCGTCGCTGCACGGCAGTTTCGTGGGACGATTGTAGGGAGTAATGTCTATTGCACCTGATCGGCCAATTTCGAATACTCGAGCTTGAGGTGGACTGAAAGGCATCTTTGATAAGCCGTTATCAACATTTAGTGCCATCTGCACAGCGCGGAAAAAAGCTGTTTGGTAGCTATCACGGAACGAAGGAACGTCGAAACTGTAATTCGCCGATGGTGCTTGGCAGTCGTTCGCCAGCCATGACAATCCATAAGCGGAACCGACAATCAGATTTCCGTTCCAACGATACTCTTCGGGGTCGGCAAGCCGCGCGTCTAAATCAGTCGTGAAGTACCTGACGTTCGGTAGACGTTCGTGTAGCGCTTGAAGTATCAGCTGTTTATCGTAGATGTCGGTACCGAAGACGCCGATCGCCCGAAGTTCTTTTCCTTCTAACGCGGATTGCTGACCGATGTCATCGGCAAGGCGCCGAATGTAGTCCATCTGCGCTGCTCCCACGGCGGATTCGGATGGAGAAAAAGAGAAGCCGGTTGCTTCAGAAGCATTCTGCTGGTCGCCTCGGAATTGTTCGTTCGAGACTGAGCTGTTTTCTGCGGCCAATGGCATTTCGCCGTCAACGCCGCGCAGGTAACCGAAGTAGCGGATAGTAGGTACTTGCGCTTCTGCACAATCAAGTTCTTTCAATATTGCCTTGTCGACAATACGTTGCATCGCACGACCATAATTGGAGTCCAATTCTGAGATGATCGCGATATCCTTATTGCAATTAAGGCCCCGCGCTTCGAGTTCTTTGACAATTGCTTGCAACACAACATCGTCCCTAGCGAGCACCGAACGAAAGCTGTGGACGCCGAGTCTATCGGCTACTCTCTGATCCCATGCCAGCGAGTCTTCCGGGAATTTGGTCCTATCGAGGTGTCCTTCCAACAACAAGCTCAGCGGAACCGTTGATCGCGGTGAGATAACGTGTAGCGGAAGGATGTCGATAGATGACCCAGTGTTCACTTGCTGCGCGTTTAAGTCAATCCAGCTATTCACAACAGTCAAGTGCCAGTCTGGGTCCGAATCCTCGGTTAGCAGATGAGTTCTCAGACAAGCGCTCAATGCCGTCCGTAGCCCGTCTCCCTCAGCCGGGCGTTGATCTGTGAGACAGACACGCAACGTTTCACTATCGTCGGGCGACGGTAACCCGTAGTCCAAGTAGTAATGAGCACGAAGCAGTAGCGATTCGATCCAACTAATGCCGCCTGAAACATCGCGAATTGCTGCTGCAGTGTCTTCGGGATATGCTGAGTCAGCATACACATTGATCATGTGAAAAACAGTGTCTCGCCAATTCGGGTCTGAATCCACGATACTGCCAATTGGATCACGCTCGAGGCATTCCTCTAGTGGCATTGGTTCCCCAAGGCAATCCCGAAGATACTCTTCCGCTTGTTGGGGCAGCCCATAGTCCAAATAGCTGTCGATAACGTATAGTGTATTTTCGATAGAATATTGGACCAAGACATCAACTTCACTCAGATGAGGATTGTAGCTTTCGACCGTAAATATTGAGTTTTCACTAGAAGCTATCTCATAATTCAGGAAGTTATGATAGCATTCCAATCCCGATTATGAAGATGATCGGAGTTTCCCATGTTGCGCGACCTCAACGACGCCCAGTGGGCGTTCATCGAGCCCTTGCTGCCTCCCTTGCCCCGTCGGCCGGACGGTCGGGGCCGCCCTTGGCGGGATTCCCGGGACGTTTTGAACGGCATTTTGTGGATCTTGCGCACGGGCGCGCCCTGGTCGGAGATGCCCGACCGCTATCCGCCGTACCAGACCTGCCACCGCCGCTTCCAGCAATGGCGCAAGGCGGGCGTCATGGACCGGTTGGTGGATGTTTTGACCCGGGACTTGGAGCGGCGCGGTGAGGTCGACATGAGCGAATGCTTCATCGACGGCAGCTTCAGCGCGGCCAAAAAGGGGGCGCCGGAGTCGGCAAGACCAAGCGCGGAAAGGGCTGCAAAATCATGATGATGGCCGAGCGCTCCGGACTGCCGGTGTCGGTTTGCGCGGGCAGCGCCTCGCCGCACGAGACCAAGTTCGTGATCGAGTCGATCGACGCGCGTTCGACAGAAGCCGTGCCGGAGCGCCTGATCGGCGACAAGGCCTACGACAGCGACCCGTTGGACGGGGAATGCGCGAAGCTGGGGGTACAGCTCATCGCGCCCCACCGGGCCAACCGCACCAAGCCCAAGACCCAGGATGGGCGGGTGCTGCGGCGCTACAAGCGCCGCTGGAAGGTCGAACGGCTGTTCGCATGGCTGCAAAACTACCGTCGGATAGTCACCCGGTACGAACGTCACTTCGAAAATTTCGTGGCCTTTCTCAAGCTCGCCACGTTCATGATCTTGGCCAAAAAGTATTTGTGAGATGGCTTCTAGAATCATGAGAAGGTGTTTCTGTCTCTTCGATATCTTCAACTGGTGTCACGAGTTCCAACAATAGTTTCCGCGAGTCCTCGGGAAATTTCTGAAGCGCTTGCGTGATTTTTCTGACCGAGCTGTTTTGCGAATTCCCAAAGGGAATGTCCGAAAGAAATTCGGAATTGGAAGGGCCTATAAGCGTTATAGTAGTATTGTTCTCGTTGCTACTCTTTCGCTCGCGTGTAATTTCCTGAAGCAACGAGCGAATAAGGCTCAATGGATTGCCTTCGGTAGAATAATTCCTATCATTCAACCACAACACTAGCACCGATTTCCAACGTACATCTAGGGAAGAATTGGGCTCGGGCCGTGGTCTGAACCATTCGAATCCAACCAGCGTTACGGAGTCCTTTAACGGACACCGTGTTGCCGCGTTGCTGGTGGCGCCACACATCCTTTCCCATGGGACTGTTGATTCACTATGGTTGATTGACTGAGCAAACTCGGGAGATAGAAAGTAACCAATTCTATCGCCATCGGAAGGGACGAAGTCGGCCTTGGTTAGCGCAGACATGAGTGCGTAACGGCTGCGGCGCCGATCTTCTGCGTCATTGGCATATGGTCCTCCGCTCATGAGCGCACCGATTACCAGCAAACGACCGGCTTGGTTAGCCACCGCTTCGCGGATGTTTGCAATTGTTGGAGGTGGAGCCATGAATGGCGGCAGTCCCTCTTCTTCAATTGTGAGAGTTACAAGGCGATTCCAGTCGCTTTGTATGGCTTGTAGAGGATCCTGCCAAAGACGAGCGTCGACAGTTTCTACCTGTGTGGGCGAAACTTGAAACGACACCACGTCCTTCGGACGCGAAGATTGAAGTGGTTCGCGGACTAGGAACAGGCCTCCAAGTCCTGCCGCTACCACGACGGCCAACAATGCAATACCCGGACTACCACCCGGTCCTTGAGGTTCCTGGGTCATGGAATCTCCTTATAATTTTACGTAGTGCCTGCCCGAAAATTCCTATCTCTTTGAATGATAACGCGAAAGCGTGATTTTTCGATGGCGAAGATCTGTCCTTGGCGCCGGGAATCGGGGAAAATAGCGCCTTTCCGGCCCGATTTCGGGCGATCTTCGAGGACATGGCATGCGCAAGGTTCAGTATCGGCAGATGCAATTCGGCCAAGTCGCGATCGAGGACATCTGGCTGGACCCGAAGTCGCGGAACGACATACCGGCGGTGCTTCGGGGCCTTCAATATCTTCATGCGCGAAAGCGCGAGGAGTTGTTCGGGCTGCTGGAGGCGCACATCCGGCCGGGCACGGACCGGGCGGTGGGCCGTCCGGGGATGGACCTGTGGCGGATTCTGGTGCTGGGGGTGTTGAAGCAGGGCCCGGGCTGCGATTTCGACCGTCTTCACGATCTGGCGAACAACCACCGCACGGTGCGGGCGATGCTGGCGCACGGGGATGTCGCCGACGGGACGCGGTACGAGTTGCAGACGTTGATCGACAACGTGTCGTTGTTGACGCCGGAGTTGCTCCCGGCGGTGGGGAGGCTGGTGGTGGAGGGCGGCCACGCGGTGGCCGGAAAAAAGCCTGGCGCGCCGTTGCGGGGGCGGTGCGATTCCTTCGCGGTGGAGACCGGCGTTCATTACCCGACCGTCGTGAGTTTGCTGTGGGACGCGGTGCGGTGCGCGGTCCGGGACACGGCGCGGTTGGCCAGGCGGCATGGGGTCGGCGGCTGGCGCCAGTGGCGCCATCTGTCCAACGGCGTGAGGACATTGTTCCACCGGGTGCGTTCGACGCGCCGGGCGAAGGGTTGTCCGGCGCGTGTGGAGGCGTATCTGTCGCGTTGCGCAACGCTGCCCGGGCGTGTCGAGGCCACGCTCGATGCGTTGGCGTCGAAAGGGGTCCCGGAGTCGGACTGGGCGCCGGTGCGGGGGTATCTGGAGCACGCGCGGCGCCAGATGGACCAAGTCGGGCGGCGTTTGCTGCTGGGCGAGGCGATTGCGCACGAGGAGAAGGTGTTTTCGATCTTCGAGCCGCACACGCGCTGGACCGCCAAGGGCAAGGCGGGCACGCCGGTGGAGCCGGGGGTGCCGGTGTGCGTGATGGAGGACCAATTTCAGTTCATCCTTCACCGCAAGGTCCTGTGGGCGGGGAGCGACGTGAAGGCGGCCGTGCCGATGGTGCGGGAGGCGCAAGCGCTTCATCCGGACCTGCGCGCGCGCAGTTTCGACCGGGGTTTCCACAGCCCGTCGAACCGGGCGCGCCTGGACGGGCTGCTGGACGTGAACGCGCTGCCGCGCAAGGGGCGGCCGAGCCGGGCCGACCGCGAACGCGAGTCGGGCGAGGCGTTCGCGACCGCGCGCCGGCAACATCCGGCGGTGGAGTCGGCGACCGACGCGCTGGAGCACCGGGGCCTGGACCGGGTGCGCGCACATGGCGCGGACGGGTTCGAACGAACCGTGGCGCTGTCGGTGCTGGCGGCCAACCTGCACCGGTTGGGGCGGCTGCTGCGCCAGCGCGAGTTCAAGCGCCGCCGCCGCGTCCGGGCCGCCGGACGGGCGGGTATGCGCTCCCTCGGAAAATCCTCCCCGGCCGCCGGTCCCCTATGCCGAAGCCGCCCCTCCGGGGAGCCCGGCATGGCAAAAAACGCCGGTCCCATGACGTGAACCGCTCCCAATATACTGTTTATGGATACAGGCCCATCGCCAGAAACTGGGGTTTTCTGGCAGACACTACGTAACGAAATCGTGCTATGACAATTGCTTCCCGATGTGCTGCCAGCATAGACTGCCTAGGGGTGACGGCCAGAGTGGCTACCAGTAGTCCGGGCCATCGAGCATTGTGCGTTTTACGGACTTGGAGTCCCCGCCCATATTGGCGGATGGATCCTCCTAAACGGGCCTTTTTGTTTCCGCTACCCCGTGCTCGTTCCATGTGAAATCACCCGCTCTCGCGAGCTGAATCATCAGATGGTCCCTGGTGAAACAGGCATGGGTGCCCCTACAGAAGGTCGGTGGCCACGCAGCGGAATCCCTCGGCGCTCGGCATGTTCATCGTTTGCATTTTTCCTTCCCTAGTTGCAGGTGTCGGTGTTCACTCGACCGTTCGAGTCTCGCGAAACCATGCAGACTCTCTCGTCGTTCACATAGTGAGTTTCCAGCGCCCAGCCGTCGGGGTCACGAATAATGTACGCACCGTGTAGCACACCGTTCACCCAAGGGTATTCGGACACGGTACCGTTGGCCTTCCGCCTAATCTCCGTGCCGTGTACCTCGCCGTTCACGTAAGGGGTTTCGAGGATATCCCCATTGGAGAAGTAGATTTCTCTGAAAACTGCTGTTCCGGTGCCAAGACCGCCAGAGCACTGTCCGGACCAGGTATTGAGTTCATAAAATAGTGGTTCCCGAATCCGGATGTAGCAACCCGGCAAAGTGTCAAGTTCCATCCAGCAGGCTTCGTCCGCAGTGTCCGCGCATAGCGGACCGGACGGCAGCCTGGGCGCGCTGGCCGCCGGCGCTTCGGTCGCCGCCGCCACCGTATCCGCTTCGCCTTCCATGAACGTGTAGTTCACCGACCAGTCGGCAAACTGCGGCCGTACGCCGTTGAGCGCCAGCAGCAGGATGGTCTCCGTATGCGTTTGGTTCGGCAGCGTCGGCGTCGCCGCCCCGGTGTGCTGGATGCGCCCGCTGGGGTCCACCCACTGCACTTGCACACCCGAATAGTCGCCCTCCAGCTCGTAGCGCTCCGTCCAGTTCGTGCACGGCGGCCACGGCGAGGCGATGTCGTAGTAGGCGATCAGGTGGTCCAGCGCGCGGCCCGAGCCGTTGAAAACGGAAAACTCCAGTTCCCAAAGATGCAATGGCTGGCCCTGGTTGACGCGCTTTTCCCCGTAGCTCGGTTCGTTCGCTTCCAGCACGTTGCAGGTCGCGGCGTTGCTTTTTGCAGCAGCCGAACCGTGCCGCGCAGGCCGATGCCGTCGTCGGTCGTCAGAAGTTGCTGAGCGTGTGCGCCAGCAACGCTTGAGAGTACCAGGGCCACAAACAACCGAATTGAATTTCTCATGGGCATTGTCCGTCGATCAGCCAAGTTCGCGCGCCTGCGCGGAGAGTGGCCTTGAGGCCAGTTTACCACTCGAACGGGGCGACCAGGCTCATTCACTGTCCCAGCGTGTCAACGGCACGATCTTCCTGACAACGATTCCCTCAAACGCGAGTGGCTTCAGGCAAGACGAAAGCGACCGCGGCGTCGAAGTGCCGCACGGTCACGGATTGGCCGGAGATTCCCCGCAGGAAGAAGCGGAGCGAGTCAATGCGCTGGTCGAACGGCACGCGCGCAAGGCGCCCGAGCAACACTATTGGATACACCGACGCTTCAAGCGCCGCATCGCGGGCCTTTGATGAAGTAACATATTAATCCGACGTAAAACGCAGAGAGGATCAGTAATGACCAAACGAAATGAACCCCAAGCCGCCGGGCCGCCCCCCCCCCCCCGAAAATGAGAGTGGATCGAAGCGCCCTTGGCGGCGGCCGGTCATCCGGGCCCTACGTGTTAACGACACTGGAAGCGGCGTAAGATATAGCCCTACCAAGCAGGAAAGCATCCCTTATTCCCTGTCATGATCCGGGTGCGCCGCAGCGTTTCAAGGCGCCAGCGTCACTACCAACGTTACCACGGCCGTGACGACGGTCATTATGGCCGCCACGATGAGTCCCATCGTCAATGGAAGGCGCCAATTCAGGCTCTGCTTCAGGCTGTCGACCGTGGACACGAGCGTTTCCAGGGTCCGCATCATCTCGGTTTGAGACATGTGCTCGCGCTCCATCACCACGCGGATGTCTTCGGGCGCCAGTTCGTCCCGGTCCCGATACGGCCCGGAATAGGGTGTATCCACCGGTCGTTCCAACCCGAAGTCGATTTTGATTGAAAGTCCGGGAAGTCTTGGCATTCGCCGGGGCTGCGGAGTTCCGGAGCGCCGCAGTTCCGGAGCTACAGAGCGATACGGTTGGCGACCAGTTCGTCGACCACTGCGGGATCGGCCAGCGTGGACACGTCGCCCAGCTCATCGGGCGCATCCTCGGCGATCTTGCGCAGGATGCGGCGCATGATCTTTCCCGAGCGCGTCTTCGGCAGTCCGGGCGCCCATTGCAGGCAATCCGGGCTGGCGATGGGGCCGATTTCCTTCCGTACCCAGGTCACCAGTTCCTTGCGCAAGTCTTCGCCTGGCTCCTCGCCGATGTTCAGCGTCACGTAAGCGTAAATGCCCTGACCCTTGATCGGGTGCGGGAAGCCGACCACGGCGGCTTCGGCCACCTTGGCATGCGCCACGAGCGCGCTCTCGACCTCGGCCGTTCCCATGCGGTGGCCGGAGACGTTGATGACATCATCCACCCGGCCGGTGATCCAGTAGTAGCCGTCGGCGTCGCGCCGGGCGCCGTCCCCCGTGAAATAGGTCCCCGGATACTGGCTGAAGTACGTCTCGAAGAAGCGTTGATGATCCCCGTAGACGGTGCGCATCTGCCCCGGCCAGCTATCCAGCAGCACCAGGTTGCCCATCGCCTCGCCTTCCAGCACCTGCCCGTCGCTGTCGACGATGGCCGGCTGCACGCCGAACAACGGGCGCGTGGCCGATCCGGGTTTCAGCGCGGTGGCGCCGGGCAGGGGCGTGATCAGGATGCCGCCGGTTTCCGTCTGCCACCATGTATCCATGATGGGGCACCTGCCGTCGCCCACCACGCGGTAGTACCACTCCCAGGCCTCCGGGTTGATCGGCTCGCCCACGGTACCGAGCAGGCGCAGGCTCTTGCGCGACGTGCGCTTGACCGGCGCCTCGCCTTCGGCCATCAGGGCGCGAATCGCCGTTGGGGCGGTATAGAAGATGTTGACCTTGTGCTTGTCGACCACCTGCCAGAAGCGGCTCGAATCGGGATAGGTGGGTACGCCCTCGAACATGAGCGTGGTGGCGCCGTTGGCCAGCGGGCCGTAGACGATGTAACTGTGGCCGGTCACCCAGCCCACATCCGCCGTACACCAGTAGATGTCGCCGTCGTGATAGTCGAAGACGTACTGATGCGTGAGCGAGGCGAACACCAGGTAGCCGCCGGAGGTGTGGAGCACGCCCTTGGGCTTGCCGGTGGACCCGGAGGTGTAGAGGATGAAGAGCGGGTCCTCCGCGTTCATGGGTTCCGCCGGGCAGTAGGGATCCGCTGCGCTGGTGATGTATTCGTACCAGTGGTCGCGGTCGTGTTGCCACTCGATGTCGGCGCCCGTGCGGCGGACGACCACCACGGTTTTCACCTCGGTTTCGCCCTCAGCGGCCAGCGCCGCGTCCACGTTGGCCTTGAGCGGGATGCGCTTGCCGCCGCGCACGCCTTCGTCCGCCGTGATGACGACGTTCGACTCGCAGTCCTCTATCCGCCCACGCAATGCCTCGGGCGAGAACCCCCCGAAGACCACGGAATGAATGGCGCCGATGCGCGCGCACGCCAGCATGGCGACGGCCGCTTCCGGGATCATGGGCATGTAGATGGTGATCCGGCCGCCCTTTGACACGCCCAGCGCCCGCAGCGCGCTGCCGAGCCGGCAGACGCTTTCGTGCAGTTCCCGGTAGGTGATGCGCGCGTCGTCGCCCGGTTCGTCGCCCTCCCAGATGATGGCGGTCTGCTCTCCCCGGGTCCTCAGATGCCGGTCGAGGCAGTTCGCGGCCACGTTCAGCGCGCCGTCGGCGAACCAGTGAATGTGCAGGTCCTCCGCGTCGAAGGAGACGTCCCTGATCTGGCTGTACGGCCTGATCCAGTCAACGCGCCGGCCGTGCTCGCGCCAGAAGCCTTCCGGGTCTTCCACCGACCGGCGGTAGAGTTCCCGGTAGGCGGTTTCGTCCACCCACGCTCGTTTCGCAAGCTCCTCGGCTACGGGATATGTCTTGTCTTCGCTCATGACCGGCCTGTTTCCCTCGATAGTCCGAATCCGCCGCCAACGCGGAAATTACCGAACAGGCGTCCCGCCCCCGCGTCCTCCGCATCCGCTGCAATTCGGATACTACGCCACCATGTCTCAAAGTCTAGGGAAAGTCTGATCAACTCGCGTGGCCGATTTGCCGTGCCATCAAAATCAACAAGTTACGAAGAGTGTCGCAACAACGGATCGAGTTGTTCAGAGGTTTCCCGGTCGAAACCCGCCGCCGCGATGGCGGCATCCCGCCGGCGTCTTGGTATGCTAAACGGTGAATGCTGCGACACGCTGGCTTATGCAGCCGAGAGGGCCCGAAAAATGATGAGGATTGCAGTAGCCGTACTTGGAACACTTGTTCTTTGCACCCAGGGCTGGGCTCACCATTCGTTCGCCGACTACGAACGAGGCGAGGTCAGGGAACTCGAGGGCGAACTGGTGGACGTTCGCTGGCGCAATCCGCACGTTGTTTTCACCGTTCGGGTCGTGGAACCGAATGGCGAGGCGATGGACTGGCTGTTGGAAACGGGGGCGTTCTACCTGCTCGAGAGACGCGGTCTCGAAGAGGAGATGTTTCCCGTCAATGAACGGGTAAGGGTGGCGGGCTCCGCGTCGGCCACGCGGGCCGGCAGGATGCAGGTGTCGAACATGCTGCTGCCCTCGGGTGAGGAAGTCGTGTTCAGTGGCAGGGGCAGCCCCAGGTGGACCGATGCATCCGTCGAGGGCGAATGGAACAGCGATGGTTCTCTTGACTCTTTCGCAAGCAGACCGGTCTAATACCGCCTCTGCAATGGGGCCAGGTAGCTCAGTTGGTAGAGCAGCGGACTGAAAATCCGCGTGTCGGGTGTTCGATTCACCCCCTGGCCACCATCTTCAAGCAACAGGAATTTCACGGTGGCCTTCGGAAGGCCGGGGACAATGTGCGAATCGCAGGACTTCCGTCAGCACGGGACCGAGCCCGGTCCCGGCGATGAAGGCGAAGCTGCGTGCCGGACGTGACTTCCCCCGCCCGCGCTCAGTGGTCGGGCGCAGGCGAGAGATCAATCTGCCTGTAGCCGCCGGCGCGCCGGAAGTGGACGATCAGGAACAGGAAGCCGAGCGCCATGAACGCCGGGACCAGCGCGGTGGCCTTCAGCGCGGTCTGGCCGCCGTAGAACGACGCGTCCCGCACGGCCTGTTCGTCCGGGGTCAGGACGATACTGAAGTCCTTGGCCTTCTCCATGACGGGTCCGGCCCTGGAACCGTCCAGCCCCTGGACGGCGGGGAAGAACAGGAACCGGTTCGTGCCTTCGGCCCTGTATTCCTCGTAAACGGCGGGAGCGTTCGCCTGGAGATGCTCGGAGGCGTAGCGGTCCTGGAGGTAGCCGATGCCGGGGCCGCCGAGCAGGCCGGCCGAGAGCATGCCGACGCCGCCGACCGCGCCCAGGGTGAGCGCTCCGCCCCTTGGGAAGCGCTCGGATACGACACCCAGCATCGTCGGCCAGAAGAAGGTCTTGCCGACGCCGTAGATGGTTGCGGCCACCATGACAGTGACGGCGGTGGCGAAGGAGCCCAGCGCATAGAGGCCGATGACGGCGAGCACGGAGCTTGCGAAGAGCAGACCCAGGGGATTGATCCGGTGGACGATAGGCCCGGCGAAGAAGCGCAGGACGAACATCAGGAGGGCGGTGTAGAGGAGGATGAACAGCCCCATGCCTCCCAGCACCGTGTCCATGATGTTGGCGATCCAGCTGTCGGTGCCAAGCTCCACGTAGCCGACGCAGACGTGGAGGACGAGGAGGAAGATCATCATCGGCGCCGCGAACTCCCTGATCATCTCGCCGAACCTGACACCCGCGGCAGTCGCCTCGGACATCGGAAACTTCTCCCCGGCCATCATCAGGACGTAGATCAGCGTCGGGACGAGGTAGAGTGCAAGGACGATCTCCCAGTGCACGCGGCCGATCATCGCCACACCCAGGAGGGCGCCGATGATTATGCCGCCCGGCCATCCCGCGTGCAGGATGTTCAGGTAGTGGGTCTTCTCGTCGCGGTAGAGCGTGGCGACCAGAGGATTGACGACGGCCTCGCAGATGCCGTTCGCGATCGCGAAGATGAAGACGCCCCAGAACAGGCAGAGGTAGGCGCCGGCGCGGGCGACGTCGGGGTTGGTGTCGATGGCGCCGCTGTAGACGAACGTCGCCGCCACCGTCACGATTACCGACAGCACGTGGAGGCCACCGGCAAGCAACAGGAACGGCTTATAGCCGAAGCGGTCGAGGAAGAGGCTCGCGATGAGGATCACGAGGCCGAATCCGACAAAGCCACCCCCCGTAATCTGTCCGAGCTCCGTTTGCGTGAAACCGAACTCGCTTCCCCACTCCAGGAGGAGCCCGCCGCGGACGGCGAAACCGAATCCGGCAACAAAGATGGTCAGGAAGCTCGCGATCAGTAGTTTGGTGTTGTTCATGGGGTCCTCTGGTCGTCGGAGTGGGAGTGGGGGGTGACGGGTCAGGTGGCGAGCGTGGAGCCTGGCAGGCGTACGATCTCGCCGCTCTTCGTGGCGGATTCGTGGGCGCAGATGCCGACGCATATCCAGTTGGCGCTCACCACCGCATTATGCCACGGGTCCAGGTCTTCGCGCAGAGCGCTCGGGAACTCGTTCACGAGGTGGGGGCGGGAGCCGCCGTGGCCGCCTTCGAACGCGGCGTAGGTGCGGGTCGCAGCGATCCGCATGCGTCCGCGATCGTCCCAGGCGAAGGCCATGGGCTGGGTGGTCATGGGCTCGGACGCCCAGGTGTTGACCCTGAAACCGTCTCGCGCACGGTCATCGCCTCGGCCGCGCCCGCGTACTCCTGCCAGTCCTCCGCCAGTTCGACATCGTCGAGTTCGCCGGTGTAGACGATGAGCCGGTGGCGGATGAGCTCGGTCGCCCCCCCGGGGATGTGCCAGTCGCCCATCCGGGCCCGCGCGGGTCCGACGCCGAGCTGGCCGTCGACGCGCCAGATCTGCGGGAAGCCGACGTTCATCGGGTGGTCGAAGATGGCCACGTGGAGCAGGTCTTCGCGGCCTTCGACCCGCATCCCGACATCGAGCCACGTTGCGCGCTGGCCTTCGGCCCGGGCGTTGCGCTGCCGCGCCGCGTTGACCGCCTCGCCCGCGATGTCCTCGTGCCAGGGCATGCGCAGGAACAGGCCGCCGTAGTCCATTTCGTTGATCGAGACGTCGGTGTGGGCTTCGCCGGCCCATTCCAGATCGAGGATGAAACGGTCTTCCTCGGCCCGCATCGTCCAGTTCTGCGTCTCGGTCATGAAGGCGTTGCCTTCGGCGTCGAGCATGCCGTAGACGGTCTGCCACTTCACCTCGGACCCGGATCCGGTGACCACCATGGCCGAATCGCGGCGCCAGTGCTCGCCGCCTGGGTTGTGGAAGTAGTCCCGGCCGACGGCCCTGGCGATGTCTTCCGGCTTGTCTTTCCGGTAAAACCATTGCCTGAGCGTGTCCTCCTCCATGGGCTCGCCGTTCACCCGGGTAAAGCCCCAGTACAGGCCGGTCTGATGAGGGTGATGCCCGGGACTGAACTGCGTCGCCAGGCCCCTGCCGTCCGGGGCGACGATCGGATGCAGGTACGGCCGATGCCCGGGGCCCGCGTTCTGGGTGACGATCGGCTCGTCTTCGCCCTCGCGGTAGATCGCGATCGAGCCGGTCTCCTCGTCCTGGACCGCCCGGAGCGGAACCGCGTTCCCGGACTCCCGGGCCTCGGCTCCGCCGGTGCCCGGGCTCTGTGTGCGACCGACGCCGAGCGCCGCAACGACCACTGCCAATATCAACGCCGACCTGGTCCAAAAGCTCATGCCCGACTGCCTCCCTGAAACGCGAAAAGGACGGATAATTCCATCGAAGGACTGGGGATTCTATCGCGTCGGTGAAGTCTGGGACACGGCATCGAGAAGGAATGGGATTGGGAAACCCCCGAATAACTCGATCCATCGCGGTGAGACTCATCATAACTTGTTGATTTCAATAGCACGCTGAATCGAACATCCGAGTTGATCGGAGCTTTCCTGGAGGAGTCCCCGCACCTCCATGAATATTGTGTGCCGCCGCCAGCGCATGGCCGGCCGGTCATACTTCATTGGGGCGTTGGTTGGAGGCCGCAATGAATACGTATGTAGTCCACAGGTGGCAAAGGCGCCTGAGCCTATAATTGATGATCGTCAAGGTCACCGGCCTATCGGAGAACCAAGGCTTGTTCACCAATCGGGGAATAATGTGCTCCCTGGCGGCACTGCTCCTGCCTGTCCATGGCGCGGTCGCGCAACCCGGCGAATCTCACGACCTTGCCGACCTGTCGGCATATGAGCCGGCCGCGGCCAACTGGTCGACCGCCGGCGCCGCACGGGCTGACCCCGAGGAAGAGCACAGCCTGGAACCGGTCGAGGGCGACGGAATACTCGTCAATCGCCCGACCGCCGCGGCCCGGGACAACCTGCTGAGCCGGTTCGAGCACGGCGACGCCGATCTCCAACTCCAGTTCATGATGGCCAGGGGATCGAACTCCGGCATCTATCTGCAGGGCCGTTACGAGGTGCAACTGCTCGACAGTTGGGGAGAAACGCGGCCCGGATTCTCCGACTGCGGCGGCATCTACCAGCGCCGGCGCGAGGACGGCACCCAATACGAAGGCGCGGCGCCGCGGATCAACGCCTGCAAGGCGCCGGGGCTCTGGCAGGATCTTCGCATCGCGTTCCAGGCGCCCCGGTTCGACGCCGACGGCCGCAAACGCCAGAACGCCAGGTTCCTGTCCGTGGAAATCAACGGCGTACCCGTCCACGAGAACCTGGAAGTGAGCGGGCCCACCGGCGGCGCGACCGGCGATGACGAGGTCGCCGCCGCCCCGTTGATGATCCAGGGCGACCATGGCCCCGTGGCGTTTCGCAATTTCCGCCTGATCCCCTACGATGCGGCCCCGCCGACTCTCGATGTCGACTATCGCGTCTACTACGATTCGGCCGAATCGCCGCTGGACGGGTTCGATGGCCTTGCGGACCGCACGGCCGACGCAGCGGGCGAGGCCACTCTCCTCTCCCACGAAGTCAGCCGGGTTCGCGAAGGGTTTGCGATCCTGTTCGACGGCACGCTGGAGGTCTCATCCGGGGGCACCTTCGAGATCGAATTTTTCCAGATGGGTTTCGGTTGGCTGCACATTGGCGGCCAGCCCGTATTCGACACCGAAGAGCATTACGACGAACGCGGCATCCGGAGCACGTCGGTCGGCCTCGGCCCGGGACAACATCGTCTCCAGGCCGGCTACCTCAAGAAGGGCGCAATGGACTGGCAGCAGGCCCGCCCGCCCGCATTGGCGCTGCGCGTTGCGGGCCCCGGGTTCCGCAGGATCGACCTGCACCGGCCCGGCGGGCTCAGGCGCCCCCCGGTCGATCCCATACTGGTGGATGCCGATACCGACACGATCGTTCGCAGTTTCGCCGATGTCGGCCCCGAGGGCGGAACCAGGGAACGGGTGATGCACGCCATCAATGTCGGTTCGCCACAGCAGCTTCATTACACCCTGGACTACGACCAGGGCACCATCGTGCGCGCGTGGCGCGGCGAATTCCTGGACACCACCCCCATGTGGCGCCAGCGCGGAGACGGCAGTTCGCTACCCCGCGGCAGCGAAGAATTCCTGACGATGCGCCCGCTGCTCGCCAGATTGGCCGACGACAGCCAACCCTGGCCCGATCCCTACCGGACATCCGGGTTTCGACCGCTGCGTTATCTGGTCGGCGCCACGGGTCTGCCCGTGTTTCAGTATGAGTTCGCGGGCGCCCGCATCGACGATGAGCCCCGCGCGCTTGACGGTCAACGCTTCGAACGCCGGCTGACGTTCAGCGAGCCCATGGCGGACCTGCACGTCCTGCTCGCCGAAGCCGACGACTTCGAACCTGCAGGTCCCGGCCTGTACGCGGCCGATGACCGGCGCTACTACATTCGCGTGCGCGACTCCGGCCGGACGTACGTACGCGAATCGGATGGACGCACCCAACTTCTGGCGACCCCAGGCGCCGACAACACCCTCACCTACGAGATCCTGTTCTGAACATGGTTGGATGGATTGCATGCAGGTTTCCACCCCGGGGCGTCGCCATCACCGCACCGATTCCCCACATCCGGCTGATCGCGTGCGTCGCATGCGCGCTGCCGGCATGGACGCCGTCCGTCGGCGTCGGCCAGGCCCCCCTTCCCCGTACCGCCGATTACTATTACCAGATCACTCCCCTGCCGGTACCGGCCGGCATCGAGCTGGAGGTGGGTGGCCTTGCGACCCTGCCGAACGGGAACCTGGGGGTGGCCACCCGGCGCGGCGAACTGTTCATCGTGGAAAACCCCGCCGGCGAGGACTCGGGGCCGCACTTCCGGCTGTTCGCCAGCGGCCTGCACAATGCCCTCGGACTCGCCTGGCGGAACGGCGCCTTCTATGCCGCGCAGCGAGGCGAACTGACGAAAATCGCGGACACGACCGGAGACGGCCGGGCCGATGTATTCGAAACCGTCCACTCCTGGCCCCTTTCCGGCCATTACCACGAATACTCCTTCGGACCGGTAATCGCACCGGACGGCAGCCTGTTCGTCACGCTCAACGTCGCCTTCGGCATCGGCAACACAGGCTGGTGGCGCGGTGAGAGCCCGGTGCCGTGGCGCGGCTGGGCCCTGCGCATCGGCGAGGATGGTACCGTGGAGCCGTGGGCCACCGGGCTCCGTTCACCGGCGGGGTACGGCATGGTAGACGGCGAGTTCTTCTATTCCGAGAACCAGGGCGACTACGTCGGCTCCGGGTTCATCACCCACCTGGAACGAGGCGATTTCGCCGGTCATCCGGCCGGGCTGAACTGGTCCGGCCATCCGCTGTCACCCGTCGAATTGACCCACGAGGCGCTGTACGAGTTGGTGGCGCCGCGTTTCCCGCGGCCCAACCAGGTGCCGGTCCAGCCTCGAAACATCGAGGACGAACCCCTGGTTACCCTGGCGACCGCCTCCGCCGTACTGCCGAATTTCAAGCTGCCTGCCGTGTGGTTGCCCCACGGCATACTCGGCACGTCCTCATCGGAGATTCTCGTAGATGACACAGGCGGCGGTTTCGGCCCCTACGCCGGACAACTGCTGGTCGGCGACCAGGGACAAAGCACGGTCAACCGGGTCTTCATGGAGAAGGTGAACGGCGTGTACCAGGGCGCTGGTTTCCCGTTCCTCAGCGGCTTCTCCTCCGGCGTGCTGCGGCTGGCCTGGGGCAACGACGGCAGCCTCTACGTGGGCCAGACCAGCCGCGGCTGGGGTTCGACGGGAGGGGAAAATTTCGGCCTGGAGCGGGTCGTCTGGAGAGGAGATGTCCCCTTCGAGATGAAGGCCGTGCGCGCCATGCCGGACGGCTTCGAGATCGAGTTCACGAAACCCGCGGCGCGCGAGACGGCCTTGAGGCTGGCCAACTACCAGATCACCAGCTTCATCTACAAGTACCACGTGGTTTACGGCAGCCCGGTGGTCGACGATCAAAGGCACCGCATACTCGGCGCCGCCTTGTCCGAAGACGGCACCCGGGTACGCCTCGCGGTAGAGAACCCGCGCCGCCACTACATTCACGAGATCCTGCTCACCGGTCTCCACGCCGCCGGGGACGGTGAGCCGCCGCTGCACAATTCGGCCTACTACACGCTCAACGAGATTCCCGGCGGCGAGCCCATGACCATCACCGAAGCGGCGGCGGAACCCGGGCCCGCAGAGGAACCGGTGATCGCAGTGGCCGCCGCGGTTTCTCCGGGAATCGGGCAAACAGACTTGCCGTCCGGTGCTACGGAGACATCCGGGCGCATCGCCGTTCAACCGGCGGACTGGGGCCTGCCGGACACCGTGCTCACCCTCGGCGCCCTGCCGGGCCTGCTCTACGACATCACCGAAATGACCGTGAGGGCCGGCGAACGCGTAAAGCTGATCTTCGACAACCAGGACGACATGCCGCACAATTTCCTGCTGGTGGAGCCCGGCGCGGCCGACAGCGTGGGCGAGACGGCATTGAAGATGGGTATTCGCGGGCCGGGCAGGGACTATGTCCCGGACATGCCGGAAGTGCTGTACTACACCAGGCTGATCGAGCCGGGACAAGCCGATACGATCTATTTCACCGCGCCCACCGAGCCCGGACTCTACGAATACGTATGCACCTATCCGGGCCACTACCTACTGATGCGCGGCGTTCTGCGGGTAATCTGAAGGACAGGAATTTCTTTGGCGTCGGTGAGGTTGGGAACGGAGCAGGCGCGCCGAATGCGATGTTCAGGCGCGGCTTCACCGATGAGTCCGTGCTGGTGGGAACGGAAATCGTCGTGAGGAACTTGCGGGCAAGGGCCGGTGGGCACCGCTCGGTCCGCCTGGAGCCTGCGCCTGGGATAGACTACGCCGCCATGAAGCAGACAACCGCAATACAAATCGCAAGCAACAATGCCCGCCGCGGGGTTGCATCAATCTTGATTTTCCTCGTGCTCACCGCTTGCGGGGAGCGTCCCGGGCCAACAGGAGATGCTCCGATCGACGCCACCAACCCTTCTTCCACAGTCACGCCGGCACTGGACGCCTCCAACGCTACTCCCACGGTCACCTCACCGCTCGACGCCGACTCGGTACTGGTAGCTCCGCCCGCCGCCGAGGCGCGTCCGCATGATGTTGCCTCACCGCACGGGGCGACGCGCCAGGACGAGTACTACTGGCTGCGCGACGATGAACGCGCCAACCCCGACATGCTCGCGTACCTTGACGCGGAGAACGACTATGCCGATGCGGTCATGGCGCCGTTGGTCGACTCTCGAGACGCCCTGTACGAGGAACTGGTCGGGCGCATCAAGCAGGACGACAGCTCGGTACCCTACAAGTACAAGGATTACTGGTACTACACGCGTTTCGAGGAAGGCCAGGAGTACCCGGTCCACGCGCGCCGCGAAGGCAGCATGGACGCGCCGGAAGAGATCCTGCTCGACGTCAATCAACTAGCCGAAGGACACGACTTCTACCAGGTCGGCAACTGGCAGGTCAGCCCGGACCAGACCCTGCTGGCGTACGTTGAAGACACGGTCGGACGCCGGCAATACACATTGAGAGTCAAGGACCTGGGGAGCGGGGAAACGTTGTCGGTTCAAATCCCCGGGGTATCGACGAGCCTTGCGTGGGCCGCCGACAACAGGACGCTGTTCTACGTTGTGAACGACGAGGAAACGCTCCTCACGCGATGGGTCAGGACGCACACGCTGGGCGGCGAGGCCGGCAGCGATCCGGTCGTCTACGAGGAACTCGACGACAGCTTCTACATGGGACTGAGCACCACGCGTTCGGAGCAATACATATGCATCAGCCTCGAAAGCACCGTATCCAGCGAGTTGCGCTGTACGGAGGCCGCCGCACCGGGTGAGTTCCGCGTGCTCGCGCCGCGCGAACGGGACTTCGAGTACTCGGCGGACCACCTCGACTCCCGTTGGGTGATCCGCACCAACTGGAATGCCGAGAACTTCAAGCTGATGGAGGTCGGCGACGGCGCCTGGGGAGACCGCTCCGGGTGGCGCGACCTGATCGGGCACGATGAAGACGTATTCATTGGAGGCTTCGAGCTGTTCGACGACTTCATGGCCGTGGGCGAACGATCGGGCGGGCTCACGCGAGTGCGTATCGTCGACGGAGACGGCCGGACCAGCTACGTCGACGCCGACGAGACGGCCTATACCATGCGCTTGTCGGTCAATGCCGAGCCCGGCACCGATCAGCTTCGCTATACCTATACATCGCTGACCACGCCGGCCAGCACCTGGGAACTGAATGTCCGCACCGGCGAACGCACGCTCCTGAAGGAGCAGCCCGTGCTCGGGGGATTCGACAAGACCGACTACGTGACCGAGAGACTCTGGGCCACGGCGCGCGACGGCGCCCGAATTCCGGTCAGCGTGCTCTACCGCAATGGTTTCGAGCGCGACGGCACGGCCGCGCTTCTGCAGTACGGTTACGGCTCCTACGGTTTCAGCAACGACCCGCGGTTCAGCAGCAACGTCCTGAGCCTCGTCGACTGCGGCATGGTCTACGCGCTGGCGCACATTCGCGGCGGCCAGGAAATGGGCCGGTCCTGGTACGAAGACGGCAAGCTGCTCAACAAGGTCAACACGTTCACGGACTTCATCGACGTGACGGACTTCCTGGTCGAGCAGGGCTACGCGGCGCCCGATCGGGTGGCGGCGATGGGCGGCAGCGCCGGCGGTTTGCTGGTCGGGGCGGTGGCCAACATGGCGCCGGAAAAATACCGCGTCATCGTGTCGCTCGTACCCTTCGTGGACGTCGTGACGACGATGCTCGACGCGAGCATTCCGCTGACGACCAACGAGTACGACGAGTGGGGCAACCCGGAGGACGAGACCTACTACGAATACATGCTCTCGTACTCTCCCTACGATCAGCTCGAGGCGAAAGACTATCCAGCCATGTTCGTCAGCACGGGCCTGTGGGACTCGCAGGTTCAGTACTGGGAGCCGAGCAAGTACGTCGCGCGCCTGCGAGCCCGCAAGACCGATGACAACCTGGTGGTCTACCGCGTGCAGATGGAAGCCGGGCACGGCGGCCAGTCGGGCCGATTCCGGCGCTACCGCGAAACGGCCGAGCAATACGCCTTCCTGCTGAATCAACTGGGCGTGGAGACGCCCACGGCCTCGCCGTAATCCGGATTGTTGCCATGGCAAGTGCGGACAACCGGCGCCCGGTCGTCGCGCTGCCAGAAACGCGCCAGCTCAACGTCTTGGCGGAGTTGCTCGAGCGGCGCGGCGCCAGCGTGGTTCGATGCCCCATGGTGGCGATCCTCGATTCGCCCGATGCGGACTCCGTCATCGGCTGGATTCGCCGATTCATCGACGTTCCGATGGATCTGTTCATCATGTATACGGGGGAAGGTTTGGAGCGCTTGCAGATGTTTGCTGAACGCGCGGGGCTTACTGATGAGTTTATCTCCGCGCTGGCACGAACACGCAAGCTTACCCGCGGCCCGAAGCCGGTCCGGGCCCTCCGGAAACTGGACCTGAAGCCCGAGATCGTCGCGTCGGCACCGACGACGGACGGCGTGATCGAGACGCTGAATGGCCTGGCGCTCGACGGCGCCCGCGTCGGCGTGCAGCTCTACGGCACCGACCCGAACGAAGCGCTGATGGATTATCTTGCGTCCCGGGGCCCGACAGTCGACTGCGTTGCGCCCTATGTCTATGCGTCGGAAGTCGACGACGCACAGGTCACCGACCTCATCGACAGCATGCGCGCGGGCGAGATCGATGCCATCGCATTCACCAGCAAGTCCCAGGTGGATCGTCTGCGCAGACTCGCTCGCCGCTCCGGGCTGGCGGATGCCCTCGACACGGCGCTTGCCGGGATGACGGTTGCCGCCATTGGCCCGGTCGTCGCCGAGCAACTCCGCGGGTCCGGCGTGCGGGTCGATGTCATGCCGCAAAAGGCCTGGTTCATGAAGCCGCTGGTTACGGAACTCACCAGGTCGCTGTCTCGACTCGCGTAATCCAACCCCGGATCGCGGCACGAGGGCGCGAGAACGCTCGTGAGCATATAGACTATGGTCCCCCAACGGTTCTCCGAGATTGGACAGGCAAGGGCCACATGAACGAAAGATTGTTTGAACCGCACCGATTCGAAGCGGATACGCCCGAAGCTGTCCTGCAGTGTGCGGTCGCTGTGGCTTGTATCGACGGAGAATTTGCCTCTGACGAACGGGATCGGGTTCGGAAGGTCTACGCGGATATCTGCCGCGAAATGACCTATGCCTACAACGCTCCGGATGTCTCCGACGAGTATGCGTACATCGCGGAGTCGACGGCGGATGTTGCGCTGGCTCTCGATGACCGGGAACTCAAGTTGGCGTACATCGATTACCGCGCGGAACTGATCACCGATCCGGACCTGCAGGAACTGACGCTCGTCATGTCGCTGCGCGTCGCAGGCGCCGACGCCGAACTCGCCGGCACCGAAAGCGTCGCCCTCCGGCACCTCGCCAATTCCTGGGAGATGAGTCTTTCCGACGTGCTGGCGCCCTACGTCTGAGCCGGGGTTCCATCGCTTCGCGCCACAACACCGGCCAAATCCTTTATAGTGGTTCGCCCGGCGCGATCAGCGCATGATAAGCGGCGGAACCGGAGGTAAGGAAATCATGAACAGCAAATGTCACCGTGCCGCCATCCCGGTTTTCGCCGTGTTGTTGATGGCGGCCTGCGCCGAGGAAGAGCCGGGGAGTCCCGCGGCGGACTCCGGGGCGGGCTCTCCAGACGTAACCGGCACCGATGCCATGACCGAAGTGGGAGATTCTTCAGAAACCATGTCCGGCGATAACCCGTTTCTCGTTGAGAGCCCCCTGTATCTGCGGTATCCGCCGTTCGACCGGATCGACGACAGCCACTACCTGCCGGCGTTCGAAGCCGGCATGGCCGAGCACCTGGCGGAGATCGACGCGATCGTCGATCGGGACGAAGCGCCGACGCTCGGGAACACGCTGGTACCGTTGGAATTGTCGGGCCAGGTTTTAAGTCGTGTCTCGCGCGTTTTCTTCGGCCTGATGTCGGCGCATACCAACGACGAGATGCAGGCGATCGAGGTGGAGATTGCGCCGCAACTGTCCGCGCACAGCGACAGCATCCTGCTCAACGGCGCATTGTTCGAGCGCGTCAAGGCGCTCTACGACAATCGCGAGTCGCTGGACCTCGACCCCGAATCGCTGCGCCTCGTGGAAGAGACCCATCGCCAGTTCGTCCGTGCCGGCGCCGAACTGTCCGACGAGCAGAAGGAAAGGCTGCGGGCCATCAACACGGAATTGGCGGAGCTTGAGACGGAGTTCAGCCAGAATGTGCTGGCCGAGGTCAATGACATGTTCACGGTCGTCGATACGCGCGAAGAACTCGCCGGCCTGACCGAGGCACAGATCGAGGGCGCTGCGGACGAGGCGGAAGCGCGGGAGCTGGCCGGCAAGTTCGTCATCCCCATGGTCAACACCACCCAGCAGCCGCTCATGGCGGCACTGGAGAACCGCGATCTGCGGGAGCGAATGCTCGCCGCCTCCATGAGCCGGGGCAACCACGGCGGGGAATACGACAACCGTGAAATCGTGAGCCGCACGGCCATGCTGCGCGCCGAACGGGCGGCGCTGCTGGGCTACGAGACCCACGCGGACTACATTCTCGACAACCAGACCGCGAAGACCGTCGCGGCGGTGAACGAACGCCTGGCTTCGCTGACCCCGCCGGCCGTCGCCAACGCCGAGCGCGAGGCGGCCGACCTGCAGGCCATGATCGACGCCGAGGGCGGCGACTTCGAACTGGCGGCCTGGGACTGGGACTTCTACGCCGACAAGGTCCGGCAGGAGCGATTCCAGTTCGACGCCTCGCAACTCGAGCCCTACCTGGAGCTGAACAGCGTGCTCGAGAACGGCGTTTTTTTCGCGGCAACCGAGGTTTTCGGGATCACGTTCGAGGAACGCTTCGATCTGCCCGTCTACCAGGAAGACGTGCGCGTCTTCGAGGTCTTCGATCACGATGGATCCACGCTGAGCCTGTTCATCTTCGACCCCTATGCGCGGGAGTCCAAGCGCGGCGGCGCATGGATGAACGCCTACGTCAGCCAGTCGCACCTGGAAGACAAGCTGCCGGTGGTGGGGAACCACCTCAACATCCCCGAACCGCCCGAGGGCGAACCGACCTTGATGACCTTCACCGAGGTCATCACCGCCTTCCACGAGTTCGGGCACGCGCTGCACGGCATGTTCTCGGACGTGACCTACCCGTCGTTCGCCGGCACGAGCGTGCCGCGCGACTTCGTGGAGTATCCGTCCCAGGTCAACGAGATGTGGGCCACGTGGCCCGAAGTGCTGGCGAACTACGCCCGGCACTACGAGACCGGCGAGCCCATGCCGCAGGATCTGCTGGACCGGGTCCTGGCGGCGGAACAGTTCAACCAGGGCTATGCGACGACGGAATACCTGGCCGCGTCCATCACCGACCAGGCGCTGCACCAGCTAACCGCCGACGAAGTGCCTTCGGCGGACGAACTGATGCAATTCGAAGCCGATGCGCTGGCCGCGGCGGGCGCCGATCTGGCCACCGTGCCGCCCCGATACCGCCTGACCTACTTCTCCCACGTCATGGGCGGCTACTCGGCCGGCTACTACTCCTACATCTGGAGCGAAGTACTGGATGCCGACACCGTGGAGTGGTTGAAGGAGAACGGCGGCATGACCCGCGAAAACGGCCAGCACTTCAGGGACACGCTGTTGTCCCGTGGCGGCAGCGCGGAAGCGCTGAGCCTGTTCAGGGACTTCGCCGGCAGGGAACCGAACGTGGAACCGCTGCTGGAGAGGCGGGGGTTGAACTAAGCGTGCCACACCGGCGCATCGCGCCGCCCCGCAGTCGCGGAAGGAACAATGCGCGGACACAAAATCAATGAGTTACGCATGTTCCATACAAGGGGAGATTGCGACAGGCGAGGATTTGACCTACTGGGCGATTGCAAGACTGAACCCAGGATAGACGAACGCCCTCGATATGCGGTCGCAGTCTTTCTCCGTCACCCCCTGGGATCTGGCGATCGCATACCATCGGTTGCGCACCGTCTGTTCCATGGTTCCAATCACCGCTTCCGCATCGGCACGGTGGATCAGAAACCGGGTATGCTGCGAGAGCAGGTTGTCCCTGTGGGCGTAGCGGCCCATGTCCCCGCAGATGAGTGCAAGGTCGCGGCGTTCGATGCTCACCGGCATGGATGGGGTCAGATCGTAGGCAGGCGAGAGACCCCAGTCCGTGTCCAATGCGATGACGGCGTGATTGCGTGGGTGATCGTCGGTATTGGATATCAGCGCGTTAAAGCACATGCGCCGAAAAAGTTCCTGAGAATCTTGCTCCGGTCGTGACGAAATTCTTCTCAGCTCTTCCGCAAGCAGGGCGTAAGACCATTTGTCCCGGTCGTGATGCGTGTCTCCCGCTCGCAGCAACGTCAGCGCGCTAAGGAAACGGGCGCGGCGATATCCGGCGCCTGTTCTTTCGCGGTCGAATCGTTTTACCAACAGGACATCTCGGTCACCGACGGTCTCGACACGGCTTTCCGCCGCATTCAGACCGCATTCGCGGGCGAGAACGAGCATCGCGTGCTCTACTCGTGCATGATTCCAACGGTCATCCGGCCGGTTGAATTTTGCGACCCACAAGTCATCGTTATCCTGAACGACGGCCTTTGGACGGGCACCGCCCATGGATGTTCCGGCGAGAAGCAACATCCTTGCGTGCCGGGAATCAGGATCCATTGGCAGTTCATCGTCGGCAATGATGGCGTCGGCCATTCGTTGCAAGTCAGCCAAATCCAAGGTGGTGGCAATCCTCCTGCGGGGTGCCGGCGGTTCTCGATTCAGTCCGAAACTCAGTGCACCTGTGCGGTTATCCGGTGCATACAACAGGTAGTCGAGTTCGCCGAGCATGGCCTGTCCCGTATGTCGCTCGATGACCAGCCGGCCCCAGTAGTCCGGTCCCGCATCGCGCAACGCACCGAATACGCCGTGAAGTTGCCTCGTTTCGAAATTTTCGGTTGTAAGTCTGAGGTCCACCGGATCAATGGCAACGGCGTCAGGCCGGGCAAGGTAGCTTCGCCCGTAAACGAACCTGCCAATTGGAATATCGTGTCGATCGGTTGTAAGCACAAATCGGCCGGCGGTCACGAATTCGGTCTGGCCAGACAGAACGATGTACACGTAGCACTCGTCGTTCATTGAAGGAACCTAGAAGTCGTCGTCCATCAGGTTTGATCGGCGAGCCCGGACGGGTTCCCTGTCCATGGCGAGAGCCAACCCCGCCTTGTCGAGTGTCGGATCGGCAACGTCATTGAGCCGATTCAAAAGGTTATAGGTCCAGAGCAGGGCAATATAGACGGCGACTCCGGTCGACGGCTTGCCCTTCTCGGCGTCCGACACGGGACGCGGCCCCGTACCAATCTTCTCGGCCACCTCCCTGATCGTCAGCTTTCTGCGTATTCTGGCGATTCGGAGGTTGGAGCCCAGCCGCCTCAAGGCGTCCTCAACGGCGTAGGGCGGCGCGGTCGTAAGCATGTTTCTCGCTGTCATATGCTCTAAAAAGATATTAAACCGTGATAATGATCACTTAAGAGCATACTCCAGTTGAGGAGAACCGCAAGCAATTCGACCGCGTAAAGCGTTATCCGTCAGGCCAGCATCCGTTGCGGACGCGAGTAGGTAAGCGATCTCCACAGCCATTCCAGAGGGCCGAACCGGTACCTGCGCAGCCACAACACGCTGAACGCGACCATCACCGCCCATTCGCCCAGCACGATGCAATAAAGCTCGTGACGGTTCAGTTCGTTCCACAGGCCGAACCCGAAGTCACGGAAGAGTATCAAGCCGAACACGCTTTGCAGGATGTAGTTGGTGAGCGCCATGCGTCCCACGGCGGCGAGTGCCCGACGCAGCGTGGCGAAGTAGCCGCGCGCATTTGCGAGCATGATCAGGGAGACGAAGCCCAGCCCCATGGCCACGCGGCCGAGGTCGTAGCTGAACACGGGCCCGTAGCTCCATTGCAGCGAATAGCCGCTGCCGATCTTCATCGCGAGTTCGAAACCATTGACTGCCAGACCGACGCTGAAGGCCAGGGTCGCCGTTACAAGGTAGCGGCGCTGACTGCGCTGTCCGGTCAGAAATCCGTTCTTGAAGAGCGCCATTCCGAGTAGCATGCAAGCGATGGAATCCCAGATGAGAAAAAACGGCAATCCGAATACGTAGATTTCGCCTAACTCGACAGCGTTGGCTGAAAATGCCTCCGGGTACGCGCCTTCGTATTTCAGTGCTTGTTCCGCGAGCAAATCCTCCGTGGGATGGAAATACTCTTCCGCCTCGCGCCACCCTTCGAGCATGTCCCGTTCGACAACGGTTATTTCTTCGCCGGCGTCCAGTTTGGCCTGTACCGTTTCGGCATATCCCGGAATGAAACTCGTGAGGGCAAAGAGACTGGTGTAGCAGATGACCAGGTAGGCGAATACCCAGCCCGCCGCGGTGAAAAGGCGTCTCGGCCGCCAGTCGCGGGCGAGAAACAGGATCATCCCCGCGAACGCATAGACTGTCAGGATGTCGCCGATCCACAGCAGCACGAAAGCATTGATCAGGCCCAGGCCAAGCAGAATCAGCTGACGCTTGTAGTAGATTGCGGCGCCCTTGCCGCGTGCTGTCAGCATGACGATTCCCGCCCCGAACAGCATGCAGAACTGGGTCCTCATGGCGCCCTCGAACAATAGCTCCATGGTGAAGAAGATGCCGAAATCAATGCCGGCGGTGGCGCCGTCCACTGTGGGATCGAACAGAGCGGCGATCGGCAGCCCGAACACCAGGATATTCACCAGCATGATGCCGAGAAGGGCGAAACCGCGAATCGTATCGATGACCTCGATTCGTCCGCGCGGTGCGGCGGGAGCAAGTCCGGACATCGACGGATCTATTCCGCGTCGGCCAGCACGCGCCGCCACGTGGCGGTGGGCTGAGTCAATTTCATCGCAAGTCCGATTTTTTTCTTCAGGTAACCATGACAACGATTGTCGAGACTAGTCCCATGTCCCCGCTGCCGGTTGGCCGCGGAGGGCGCCCTCGACATTCAAAATCAATTCTCTTTGCTGGCCGGAAGCGCCCTCGACCGCCGCGATTGCCTCCAGCAACGACATGGTTGATTCGATTTGACCGTCCGTGAAATGCTCCTTGCTTCTCGCAACCACGTCCGGAACCTGGTCCCTGAGTATCCGGCCGTCGCCAACAAGGTGCGCGCTGGACGCGAGCAACTCCTCCGCTGCACGAATATCGATATTAAACGTCTGCTGGAAGGCATCGAGCAGCGCCTGCTTTTGCTCCATGCTCATGTCGCCATCCGCCTTGGCGACGCCGACGGCGAGCACGGCCGCCACGTCCATTGGCTTGTCCAGGCCGAACAGCGGATTGGCCTCGAACTTCTGGCGCCATGCACGCCGGCGCCGGGCAAGAAACGGGTTCAGGCCACCCAGGTCGATCCCGGCGTCGGCCAGACGGCTGAGCAACACCAGGACCGTGACCACTACCCCCAGCAATCCGAGCAGGTACGCCATGGCTACGTGCTCCGAGCCTCGAGAGTGAGCGCTGGCACAATTTTCCCCCGCTCCCGGCAACCTTGCTGCTCAACCGGCACGCAATCGTAAACTGCTATCGCTTCGCCCAGTGCCAGCCAATATCCGCGAAGGACCGCAGACTCGGTAAAGGTGGTTTCGTCCACTACGGTGACCTCGAAATCCATGGAAACAACGCCGCGATGATACCATCGGGCCGGTTTGCGCCATCGCCGGGAAAACCCCGCTAACCGGCCCACTGAACCCCCTGTTCTCAACCTTGGAACGACCATGAAACGACTCGCCATCATTGACGATTACCAGAACGTGGCGCTTGCGATGACTGACTGGTCACCGCTGGCGGGCGATGTTTCGATTTCCGTGTTCAACGATCATCTGGATGACGAAAGCGCGCTGGTGGATCGGCTCCGGGACTTCGAAATCATCTGCGTGATGCGCGAGCGCACACCCTTTCCGGAATCGCTCCTGAAGAAACTACCCAACCTGGAGCATCTGTTCACGCCGGGCATGGGCAATGCATCCATCGATGTCGCGGCAGCCGGGCGCCAGGGGGTGGTGGTTTCCGGCTCGCCGACCCTGGCACACCCCACCGCGGAACTGGCCTGGGGACTGATTGTGGCGCTGACGCGGAAAATTACGGCGGAAGAACGGGCGACCCATGCCGGGAGTTGGCAAAAGACCATCGGCGAGGGGTTGCACGGCAAGACCCTCGGCATCATCGGTCTGGGCCGCATCGGCAAGCTGGTTGCCAGGGTGGGCCATGCGTTCGGAATGACCGTCATGGCCTGGAGCCCCAACTTGACGCCCGAACGGTGCGAGGGCACGTCCGCCCAATATGCGACAAGGGACGACCTGCTGGGCAGGTCCGACGTGGTCACGATCCATCTGCGCCTTGGCGACGGCACTCGCGAGTTGCTTTCCCGCCGCGAGTTCGAGTTGATGAAGCCCACCGCCTACTTGATCAACACCTCCCGCGGGCCGATTGTCGACGAGAGAGCCCTGGTGGAGGCGCTGGAAACGGGAGCCATCGGCGGCGCCGGGCTGGATGTTTTCGACGTCGAGCCCCTGCCCTTGGATCACCCGCTGCGCAAGACGCCAAATACGGTCATAACACCGCACCTGGGGTTTGTGACTGTGGAGAACTATCGGGTCTTCTTCAGGGCCGCCGTCGAAAACATCCGCACTTGGCTCGATGGTCGGCCCATTAACACGGTGGGGTGACAATCCTTCCGCAACTTCGCTTTATCGTAACCGCGGCAACGACTTCCGGTAAAGGAGGTTCGCAAATCGAATTTGTGCTACGATTTGCGTACACAAATATGGGATATTCACATGGGTTTGCCTACCTCGTATAGCGTTCGCGACCTGAGGCAGCGTTCAGCCGAACTGCTCCGGAACGCCGAGGACGGACGCCTCGCGATAGTCACGAAGCACGGGCGGCCCACTATCCTCGCAGTCCCTTTCGATGACCGGCTTCTCGATGTCGGCGTGCATCGGGCACTCGCGTTGCAGCTATTTGAACAACGCCAGTTGACATTGTCGCAGGCAGCCAAGGTGGCCGACCTGAGTGCCGAGGACTTCATGGACCTGCTCGGCCAGGTGGGCGTGGCGGCTGTGGACTACCCGCCGTCGGAACTGGATGACGAGTGCCGCACAGCCTTGTGACTCACGGCAGCGAGTCTTCAGCCGCGGATGACCCAAAGTCCGTCCCCCGCAAGGATTCCCCGTTCGTCGCCGACACCGGCCCGTTGATCGCACTGGCCAGAGTCGAGAGGCTGCATTTGCTTCGCCGACTGTTCGGCAACGGTCTCATTCCGCCAGCCGTTCATGGGGAAGCTCGAACTGAATCGGGTCGGCCCGGGGCCAAAGGAATTGCGCAGGCGATCTCGGCAGGCTGGTTGCGGGTCGCTCCGCTTGCGGACGATGCGAGACTTGCGGATTTTCTCCGCGTCGTGGACGCGGGAGAAGCCGAAGCGATAACCCTGTGCCTGCAACGGCAGGGGAGAATCCTGCTGATCGACGATGCCAAGGGCAGAACAGTGGCCCGGCATGCCGGAATACCCCTGGTTGGTGTCGCCGGGGCCTTGCTCGCCGCGAAGTCACGAGGTCTTCTGGTTGCAGTGAGTCCGGTTCTCGACGACTTGCAGGGCGTTGGCTATCGTCTGTCTCGCCGGCTCATCGACGGTGTGCGCCGAAGAGCGAACGAGTTAACGTGATTGGTTTGTCACCTTGCAGCGGGCCTACGCCAAATCTCCAAAAATCGGCTCGCCTTCCGACCGGACCCGCTCCAGTTGCGGTTCTTCGCCGGCACTCCACGTGTTGACCCTGAGCAGGGAGCGGTGTTTCGCCGGTGGGCCCTGCCGTCCGTGGTGTTCGAACCGGGTGGGCGGGTCGATGGCCACGAATTCCACGGTGGCCGCCTCCGCATTGAAGCGGGCAATGCCATAGCCGTGCGCGTACGTTTCGAGATAGCGGATGTGCGGGTTGGGCGTCAGGTGCGCCGCCTCGGCCGCCGCGGCCGGACCGCGCGACTCGGCCACCGCCAGGCCCGACTGGACCCCGTGACGCAGGGTGACGTTCAGATTCGGCACACGTCGCTCCGTCCCGTCGTCCTCCGGGACGGTGTAGTAAGAGAGCGACGCGAAATCTTCTCCGAGGCTGCGGATCGGGGGGGACCGGGATTTCCATCCGGGTGGTCGTGGAGATCGACGACACGGTTCGGCGCGCCGAAGGCGTAGGTGCCGGCCGCCAGCCCGGTCCAGCGGATGAATTCGCGTCGTTTCACCATCCTCTCCCTCAAGCTCCACGCTACTCCGAGCCGAGCCATTCGAGGATCATATCGCCTATTTCGGTGTTGTTCCTGTCCTGCATCATGAGATGCGAATTGCCCGCGATTCCACGATCCTCCGGCAGGTGGATGGTCTGCGCGCGGCCGCCCGCCGCCGCCACGGTTTCGCTTGCCTGCCGGCACGATGCGTAGCGGGTCAGCATGCTCGGCGCGCCCCGGTCGAGGTTGTCGCCCCAGATGCTGAGGAAAGCGCGGTCACCCTCGACGTAGATGGTGGCGAGCGCGGCTTCGTCGGTGGGGCAATTGGTGGTTTCCACGGCAATGGTGCCGCGCAGGTTGGGATGCAGCGCCCGGGCTGCCGAGAACATCGCCGACCCGCCGGCGGAATGGGCCAGCACCACCGCCGGGCCGATCTCGTCCAGCAGCGAGCGAAGATGATCCGCGCCGCCGGGCGCCCGGGCGATGTAGAAGGAGGCGTGGAGATTGTCGATGGCCTCGACCGGGTGCTTGCCGTCGGGGTAGGGAGTGCCGAACTCCGGACCCATGCCCCACAGCGGCCAGACTGTCTCCCTGTTCCAGCGCCCGAGTTCCTCGCGGAATCCCGCCGGCGGATTCATCAGGTAGACCGGTACCCCGGCGCGGGCGAACTGCTGCGCCCAGCCCTCGCGGCCATCCGGAGTGGTCGTATAGCTCCACGACGGCAGTCCGCCGCCGGGAATCATGACGACGGCGACGTCGGAGCGCCGTTCCGCCGGCATGAAGAACTGCACCGGCGCCGGACCCTCACTCGCCGCGCCGCCGCCCATGCCTCCCTGACCGCCAGCTCCCATCGCACTTTCTCCGCTGCCGCCTGCAGCGCCCTGACCACCAGCGCCTGTGTCATTTCCGGCCGCACCCATGCCCATGCCGCGCTGACTGCCACCCATGGCGTTGTCTGCGCCTACCGGCACAACCACTTCAGCGGGCGGAGCGGGCTCGACCAGTAGAACGCCTTCGAAAAACAAGTCCGCGGACTGGGCGTGAACGGCTTCGGAACTCGTTGCCAGCAGCAGCCAACCCGCGGCTTCGAGCCAGCGATTTCCGCGGAGGCGCCTCGCACTGCCTGTAATCTTTCGGTGAATCAAATTCATGCCTCCCCTGTCCCGGTCACGCGAAAAAAGGTCGTATCGATACTATTTCCGGGCGTCTTCCGACTCAATCGCCCAAGCATAATGAATTGTCAAGGGCGAGCAGTGGCTTGAGCTATAATCTTCGCCCCTTCGCCGCCGGGCGCAGGGTCACCGTGCGGAGCGCAGACAAGGAGTCAACGGGCATGACACGCAACCACCTTCCGGGAATCGTCATCGGCTTGCTGCTGGGCGGGGCCGCATCGGCCCAGTCGGTGGAGGAGCTGGTGGCCCGCGGGGGAGATTTGTTTAACGCGGACATCGGCTGTCACGTTTGCCACGGTCCAAATGCCCAGGGGCTGGTCGGTCCCACGCTGCACTTCGGGCCGACGCCGGTGGACATCTTCGATCAGCTCGAAAGCAACCCGATGATGGGCGTGATCGTCGCCGAAATGGATCCCAGCGATGCGGATCTCGAGGCGATCGCCATGTACATCCGCACCCTGGCGGACCTGCCGCTGGACCTGGGCCTCATCGAGGACTGGCGTACGGCGCTGGAGATTGTTAAGGCCAACCAGATGCAGCAGGCCGAGTTTGCAAAGACACCGCGCGACCTTCAGGTCGAAGCCATCGAGCAATTCGACATGCTGCAGGCGACCTGGACGCGCCGCGCCAAGGAGGGCAACCTCACGAGCCACTATCAGACCGAGGTGATCGCCACGTTCGATCCCGGCGAGCCCAAGTTCACGCCCGAGCCCGGCAAGACGTACTTCTACGAGAACGTGGGCACCACCAGTTCGCCTTCGGTGCTGCACGACGGCTACGTGCCGCCGCCGAGCAACCAGATCGTGGTCGGCGATGCCGAGACCAAGGAGATCATCGCCGGCTACATGCTGCCGGAGAGCCTGCGCGCCACGGTGCACGGCACGGTGATGTCGCCCGACGGCCGCTACGTCTACATCATCGGCGCGCGGCCCGGGCAGGCCGACGACGTGCCCACGGTGAATACATCCGCCACGCTCATCAAGGCGGACGCCGTCACACTGCAGCCCATCAAGCAGTTCACCATCGGCGGCCGGATCCACCATGCCCAGGCGTTTCGCGACTACGTGATGATCGACATGTTCGCCCGCGACCCCGACGGGCTGGCGATCATGCTGCTCGACCCCGAAACCGACGAGATCGTCAGCGGCATCAAGGACGTGGATCTCGGCGGTTTCGCCTACACCGCCTGGTCGGACAAGGACTACGAGTACATCTACGCGCTGGTCGAGCCCGCCGGTTATGCGCCCGGCCGCGCCACCGGCATGTTCGCGGCGGTGAGCATGTACCAGGGCCGCTACACGGCGCTGCGCCCGTTCTGGGTCGCCAAGATCGATCCGGAAACCTGGGAGGTGCTGCGCGAATACCCCATCCCCGGCTACCGGCCCAACTGGCTGGTCGTGGATTCGGCCAAGGAGAACATGTACGTCATCAACTCGTTGTCCAACGCGAACAAGATCAACATCGAGACCGGCGAAATCGTCTGGACCAACGGCACGGGCATCGGGCCGTACGGCGCATCGCTGAACATCGACGAGACCGAACTCTGGGTCGCGGACAAGGGCGAGGGCGCGCACCACCTGGGCCGTACCATCACCATCATCGACACCCAGACCGGGCACGCCACGGAAACCCTCTACGGCGCCTACAAGGTGGACCACGTGCTGCTTGACCCCTCCGGCACGGAAATGTGGGCCACCAGCAACGGCGAGGGCCGCATCTACGTCTACGACGCCGAGTCCAGGGAACGGACCAACATCATCGACATGCCCGGCAACGGCGACGCCCACGGCCTCGTATGGGTGCACTACGACGAGAACGGCGAACCCCGCGTGGTCCGCGACCAGGGCAACTTCCACGGCGGCGTCAACCCCGTCCTGGGCAACGCGCTGAATTTCTAGCTGGTCGGGCGGGTCGCCACCAGCGCTCGGTCGGAGGAGCGCCGGCTGTCAACAGCACTCAGGCGGAGCGCCGGCCGTCACCAGCGGCCGGTCGGAGTGCGGGTTGAGTGGCGTGCCGACTTCGGGCACGATCTTCAGATCTTCAATACGCAATCGCGTATATTTACAAGGTATACGCATTAGCATATATATTCATATTATACGCAAAACCGCATAAACTGTTTTAAGGTTGCCACACCATGAAACCGATCGCCCGGACGGAGCAACAACTCGGCGCAATCATTCGACGCGAACGCCGCAGGCAAGGACTCACCCAGCAGGAACTCGGTGCCAGCATCGGTTTGCGGCAGGCGACCATTTCCAAACTGGAAAGGGGTGAACCGGCAACGCGGCTGCGAACGATGCTCGACGCCCTGACGGCCCTGGGCTTGCAACTCGTGGTCGAGGACCGCGAAACCGCCTCCAGTTCGGATATCGGCGCACTGTTCTGATGGCGCGCAAACGGGCCCATACGCCCCTCCACATATTCCTGAACGGCCGTCTGGTTGGTCGCCTGACCAAGACTCCCGCGGGTTCCATCGACTTCCGATACGACACCTCCTGGCTGGATTGGCAGCAAGCCTTTCCATTGTCGCTGTCGTTGCCGTTGCGCGAGGATCGTTACGTCGGCGAACCGGTGCTCGCCGTGCTCGACAATCTCTTGCCCGACAGCACGGACATTCGCAGGCAGGTTGCTGAACGTGCCGATGCGGGCGGCACCGATCCCTTCAGTCTGCTTGCCGCCATCGGTCGCGATTGTGTGGGCGCCCTGCAGTTCCTGCCGGAGGGGATGGACCCCGGAGTCGCCGGCGCCATCGCCGGCGATGCGGTCGGCGAAAGGGCCATTGCCGAACTGGTGCGCGGCCTGCGCCAGGCACCGCTGGGTATTCGGGCGGACAGGAAGTTTCGTATTTCAATAGCCGGCGCGCAGCACAAGACTGCACTGTTGCGGCATGACGGCGAATGGCTCATCCCATCCGGAAGCACGCCGACAACCCATATTCTCAAGCCGCAGATCGGCGTACTGAACAATGGATTCGATCTCTCGCGCAGTGTGGAGAACGAGTATTTCTGCATGAAACTGCTGGCGGCGCTCGGACTCGGTGTTGCGAATGTCGAGATACGGGATTTTCAGGGGCAGAGAGTTCTCCTGGTCGAGCGGTTCGATCGGGTCCGGACGACGGACGGCCGTCTTCTCCGGGTTCCGCAAGAGGATTGTTGCCAGGCGCTCTCCATCCCTTCGACGCGCAGGTATCAGTCGGATGGAGGCCCCGGAATCGGAGAGTTGCTGGAATTGTTCAAGGCGAGCGATCGTCCGGCATACGACCGGACCCGGTTTCTGGAAGCCCAGATCGTTTTCTGGCTTCTGGGCGCTACGGACGGTCACGCCAAGAATTTCAGTATCTTCCTCCATGCGCATGGCGGTTTTTCGCCGACACCGCTATACGACGTGATCTCGATACAACCGGTCCTGGATGCGCGGCAGTTGCGATTCAATCAGGCGAAAATGGCCATGTCGGTCGGCAATAATCGGCACTACGTGCTGAATACCATTCAGCCACGGCATTTTCACCAGACCGCAAGGGCTGCCGGAATGCCAGGCGGCACGGTGACTGAAGTCATGGAAAACATCGCCGAACGCCTGCCGGGAGCAATTGACGAAGTGACGGCGAACCTGCCCGACGATTTTCCTCAACCGGTCAGAACTTCAATCGTTCGCGGAGTTGAGCAGCGCGGCAGCGTGCTGCGGGCCAGCCTGTAATACGTCGCCTGCGCTATACTTTTCCGTCCGGCCGCACCCTCGCGGCCACCGGACATTGACGCGGAGACAACCGGTATGAAACGCATCCATCAGTCGGGACTGATCGTCGGATTTTTGCTGATCAGTGCGCCCACGCTGGCGCAGGAGACCGTTGAGGAACTGGTGGCGCGGGGCAGCGAGCTTTTCCACGCCGACATCGGCTGCTGGGTGTGTCACGGCGAGACCGCCGAGGGGTTGGTAGGGCCCACGCTGCACTTCGGGCCGCAGCCGGTGGACATTTTCGATCAGCTTGAGAACAACCCGATGATGGGGGTGATCGTCGCGGAGATGGATCCCAGCGACACCGATCTCGAAGCCATCGCCATGTACATTCGCACGCTGGCGGATCTGCCGCTGGATCTCGGCCTGATACAGGGCTGGCGCGACGCGCTGGCGGCCGTGCGCGCGAACCAAGGCGAGGAGCAGGTGTTCGCGAAGACGCCGCGGGACCTGCAGGTGGAGGCGGTGGAGACCTTTGCCTCGGTGCAGGAGACGTGGACGCGGCGCTCCATCGAAGGCAGCGTCTGGAGCGAGTACCCGTCGCGGATCGTGGCGACCTGGGACCCCGGCGAGCCCAAGTTCACGCCGGAGCCCGGCAAGACCTATTTCTACGAGAACGTGGGCACCACCAGTTCGCCGTCCGTCCTGTTCGACGGCTACGCGCCCCCGCCCAGCAACCAGCTCGTGGTGGGCGATGCCCAGACCATGGAGATCATCGCCAGCCACATGATCCCCGAGCGTCTCCGCGCCGTGGTGCATACCTCGGCCATGTCGCCCGACGGCAAGTACGCCTACATGGTCGGCCCCCGCGAACCCACCGCCGACGGCACGCCGGACCCGGCCGGCGCCTGGACCATGCTCAAGCTGGACGCCATCACCCTGCAGCCGGTGGCGCAGGTCACCATCGGCGCAAGGCTCCACCACGGCCAGGTCTTCAGGGACAAGGTGCTCTTCGACGTCTTCGTGCGCGATCCCGACGGGCTCGGGCTGTTCCTCTACGACCCCGAAACCGACGAGATCCTGGGCGGCGTCAGGGACGTCGACATGGGCGGGTTTATCTACACGGTGTGGACCGACAAGGACTACGAGTACATCTACGCGCTGATGGAGCCCGCCGGCTACGCGCCGGGACGCAGTACGGGCATGCGGGGGGTGATGATGATGTACCAGGGCACGCTGCTGGCCATGCGCCCGTTCTGGGTCGCCACCATCGACCCCGACACCTGGGAAGTGGTCGCCGAGTATCCCATCCCCGGCTATCGCCCGAACTGGGCCGTCATCGACAACGCCAAGGAGTACATCTATCCGATCATGAGCAGTTCCGTGGCCGCCAAGGTGGACATCAGGACCGGCGAGATCATCTGGACCAACGGAACGGGCATCGGGCCGTACGGCGCCGCACTCAATGCGGAAGAGACGGAACTCTGGGTTGCCGACAAGGGCGAGGCGGCGCATCACCTGGGGCGCACCATCACCATCATCGACACCCAGACCGGCCACGCCACCGAGACGCTCTACAGCGCCTACAAGCTGGACCATGTCCTGCTCTCCCCCAACGGTAAGGAGATGTGGGCGACCAGCAATGGCGAAGGCAGAATCTACGTCTACGACGTCGACACCAAGGAACTGATCCGCAAGATCGAGATGCCCGGCAACGGCGACGCCCACGGACTCATCTGGGTGCACTACGACGAGAACGGCGAGTCCCGCACGGTGCGCGACCAGGGCAATTTCCACGCCGGGATCAATCCCTTCGAGGGGGTTATACTCGATTACTAGGCGGCCGGGCGAAGAGCAGGCCAGGTGTGGAACCGACCGGGCCAAGAACAGGCCAGGTGTGAAACCGGCCGGGCGAGGAAGCGGTCAGGTGCGGAACGGGTCGCGCACGGCCGTGTCCAATCCCTTGATTTGTCCGAACTTGGGTCTGGACACGGGTTGAGCCTGCGAGGAAGCCACATGGAACGGATAAACGCGACAATGCGGGCGATACCGCTCCAGGTATTTGTGTTGGCCCTGGTGGGTGTCTGCGTCTGGGCGTTTGTTTTCGTAGCTGGCGTGGCCGACGCGCAGGATCGCGACGCCGGCGCCCCTCCAGAGACCGGCATCGCCCCGAGGGTCACCGTCCAGAGCAGCGATGACGCCTCCGAACATGTCCACGAACACGCCATGAGTTCCGATCCCATGTTCGGCAACCCCCTCGAGGACATCATCGTGGACTTCGAGCTGGTGGACCGCGACGGCCGGACCGTCACGGCAGCGGACTTCCGCGGCAGCCACGTGCTCCTCGGTTTCGGCTTCACCCACTGCCCCGACGTGTGCCCGCTGATGGTACTGAACATGGGCGAGGCGGTCAGGGACACCGACGCCGTGGGCATCTTCATCAGCGTCGACACCGAACGCGACTCCCCCGAGATCACCGACCGCTACGCCTCGCGCTTCGGCGAGCGCATGGTCGGGCTGAGCGGCAACGTCTCGCAGGTCAATGCCGCCGCCAATAATTTCAGGGTAAGCTATGTGGTCACCAAGTCGCAGAACAACTACACCGTGCAGCACTCCGCCAACGTGTTCCTGATCGACCCCGACGGCCGACTGGTCGACGTCTTCAATTTCTCCACGCCGGGCGAAGAACTGGTCGCGGCCATCAGCCAGGGAGGCTAGGCCAGTCCCCCCATGACCACGACCACCGCAACCCGCCGCGTCAACCCCGTCCAGCTCGGCGCGCTCCTGTTCGTGGCGTTCGCCATCGCCCTGACGTGGCTGGTGTTCCCCTACTTCGTGCAGGGACAGCAACTACTGCGAGGCGTCGGTGACCAGGCCCGCCTGATGAAGGCCGGCACCGTATCCCAATACCTCACCCGGGAACTTATCCGCACACCCGATCTCGAGATCACGGCCACCTTCGCGACGGACGAGTACTTCCAGTACGTGGACCGCGCCGCCATCATTGCCAACCTGCGCCCGGACCGTAACCTGATCTTCTTCGTCGCCGAAACCATCCACCGCGGCGACCTCATCGACCAGGTGCCCACCGCCACGCTGCGGGTCGGCGAGCAGGAGTACCTGCCCGAGATCTCCGACGGGCCGAGCATCGCCGAGCACCACCGGCTGAGCGTCTACAGCTTCCCCAAGCGGGACGCCGCGGGCAACGAGATCCTCACCCAGGCAGACGCCGACCGGCTGCGCCTCTACGTCTCCAATCCCTACCTCGGCAGCGAGCGGGAGCTGACCTTCGTCGGCATCTGGGAAGCACCCTACAGCCTGCCGGAGGAACTCAAGTCCCGGGCGGATATCACCCCGGTGGCCGTCCTCGCCCTGGGGGCGGGTCTGCTGTCGTCGGTATTGACGCCGTGCCTGCTGCAACTGGTGGTCGTCTTCGGCGGCGTGATCGCCGGATTCTCCACCGTGCCCGGCACCACGGCGGGCGGCGCCGCGCAACTGACGCCCGTGATCCGGCGCAAGATCATGCAACTCGCCTTCGCCTTCGTGCTCGGCTTCCTCAGCCTCTACGCACTGGCGGGCGCGTTCATCGGGGCCGTGGGCCACCAGGCCCAGCTCGCGTTCTCCGAATACAGCCGCACGGTGGCCGTCATTTCGGGGTTGCTCGTCATCCTCCTGGGGCTCTGGGTAGGCTTCCGCGGCACCCGCGACTTCGCCTGCCGCATCCCGGACCGCCAGGCCATGAACTCCCTGTCCCTGCGCGACCGGGCCGGCGCCCTGCTCACCTCCGCCGGCTACGCCCTGGGCTGCACCGCCTGCTTCGGCGGCGCCATCGTCGCCACGCTCGTGGTCTACGTGGGCGCCATCGGCAGCCCCTACATCGGCGCCGCCATCATGATGATCTTCGGCATCGGCGTGGCCATCCCGTTCCTGCTCTCGGCCTGGTACATCTCCAAGGTGGACAGCATCCTCACCTTTCTCGCCGGCAACGCCCGGCCGCTGAGCCTGGCCAGCATGGCCATCATCATCATCTTCGGCCTGATCCTCGTCACCGACAACTTCCACACCGTCAGCGACATCATCTACCCGTACCTGGGACTGAGCTAGCGATGAGGCCGGGCTGGCGCATGGGTGCCTTCGCGAAAAGGGCCGGGCTGTTGGGTGCGGTGGCGGCGCTCGCGCTGGGCCCGCTCCCGCTGACCGCCCAGGACGTGGACATCTCCAACAACCAGCGCCTGATGTTCGCCGCCGACGCCGAAGACCCCATCATCGACGTGATCGACCTGACCCGGAACGAAGTCGTGTACCGCATCGAGACCGAAGACCGCGTCGACCACATGGTCGCGACCCCCTTCGCCCCCGTGCTCATCTACACCAACCTCGAAAAGCGCCTGGTCAGCATGTACGACCTGCGAAACAAGACCGTCGCAAAGCAGGTCGAACTGCCCATCGCCCCACGCCACATGGTCCTCGACACCACCGGCTCCAAGATCGGCTTCAGCGACAGCGAGGACGGCGGGTTCGTGCTGTTCTCGGCCTACGGCGGACAGATCCTGTTCGCACTGGAAGACCTGCCGCCCACGTCCGACGTGCTCTTCGACCCCAACGAGGTGGATATCTGGTACAGCAACAGCCGCGACGGCACCGTCGGGCTGATCGACAGCAACGTGCAGCGGACTTACGAGATCCCGGTCGCCGACGAACCGGGGCAGGCGCTGTCATCGCCAAGCCGCAGCCTGGATGGCCGCTATGTCTACGTCGCCAACGAGACCACAGGGGAGGTCTACGGCGTGAATGCGTTCTCGAAGGTCATTTACAAGACCTTCGAGGTCGGGGCCTCGCCGGCACGGCCGTATACGACGCCCGAAGGGGTGTTTCTGTACATGATGGACAAGGACACAGGGCGGTTTGTTTCCATCGAGCAGCATCTGTTTACGGAGTTCAGCGACGTTGTTGTTGGGGAGGGGATCGACCTGGTGACGGTCGGGCGGTTTGACCGGATGAACCTGCTAGCCAGTTCCGAGAATCGGAATTACTACATTTTCGATAACAATGTGCGGTCGGTGGTGGACTCGGGGGAGTTGAATTTCACGCCGTTGGATGCGGCGGGGTCTGCGGATGGGCGGAGGGCGTATCTGGCTTCGGCGGATAGTCCGGAAGTGGCAGTTGTGGATTTGGAGCGGCAGCGGTTGAGTTATATCGCGGCTGCGAATAATCGGATTGGGGCGTTTACGATTGGGTTGTCGAATAACGTTTGCCACTAGGCCGGTGGAGGCAGCGCGTACGCGTGGAACCCTACCTCTGCAACATGGCGACCAACCTTGATATCCGGCAGCTAGGGGTGCCGTTCCTTTCACCAGGCAGTTCGTCTTGCTGCAGAACAGCAAGAGGATTGGCCAATCGAGTGCACCAGCGGCAGTCGTTGATCGTCAGCACCCATTTTTCCGACCGTCGAGGCAACAACCGGACAGTTATGCAAGTGTTGTTTGACAAAACAACAAGTTAGGGGTCCGTCAGCCGCGAAAGCGTTGAAATTGACGAGAAATTGGTGCTTGCAGGGTCATGCGTTCGCGATACACTCCTACCGTGGTTCCCACCCCTTTGCTTGCCTGGAACGTCAACAATGTCTCAGCAAAAGGCGATTGAAAAACAAATTTCCGAGCTTGAGCAGCGGGCGGAAGACCTGCACTCAATCATCGGTCTGGCTTCGCGAGCCTTTGTGGTCGAATTTGCGGGGACACCAAAATCGGGCAAGAGCACGTCCGTGGAAGCGATCAGGCATTTCTTCAAGCGATTCGGTTTTAGCGTTCACGTTCTGACGGAACGGGCAGCGCAATGTCCGATTCCGATGAAGGGGCACCTTTTCTTCAATACCTGGTGCGCTACCACGATGCTGGCAGAACTGCTTGAGAATGTAGACACAACAACGGACATCATAATTGCCGACAGAGGTCTCTTCGATGCACTGATTTGGTTCCAGACTCAGGCGGAGCGCGGAGAGTTATCAAAAGAGGAATTGACCCGCATCGAGAAATTTCTTCTGATGGATCGTTGGAAGAACCTATTTGATCTGGTAACAGTTCTCCGCGCTCGCGCCAACACAGCGCTTGAGCGCGAAGTGTCTCAAAGGGTAACTAATCGCGCCGGGAGCATCATGAATGAGTCGATGCTCGAGACGTTATCCAATGCAGTTGACGGTGCGGTTGATCGTTATGGAAATTCATTCAAGAAAGTTATCCTTGTAGACACAGACGACGGTGATGTGCGCTCCGCCAATGCCGATCTGCTTGGTAAGATTCTTGATCATTTCGAATCCTTTGTAAATCCTGAAATCCTCGTCGTACCAAAGGATGACATAGAGGGCCTACTATCTGATGCTCCCTGGGCCTTCACCCCCGCCGACGCAACGGACCGCATAATAAAGGTCATCGAAACACAGGGACAATATCGTCGGCGAAGGGACGTAGAAAAGGATAAGAACCTTATACAAATTGTTCCGTGCGGAACGTTGCTGCACAAGGGCCGTGTTTTCTTGTTTCAAAGGCACGACAAAAGTCCCAAGTCGCGTCTCTACGGCAAGTCAACAATCTGGCAGGGCTGCCATGTCGAGCGACTGGCCGATCAGCAACGGTCAATGTCCACAGTTCAGCAAGCGCTGGAAGCAAGGATCGCCCAGTCGCTATATATTAGTCGTAAGTTGGAATTTTCGTACGTGGGATATACTTGGGACCCTACTGACAAGGGCGACGGGAAACACTTGGGCCTGATATTTCGATTGGATATTGAGAGCCCCGAGCTGGCGGAAAGTTTAAAAAAGAAGGAGTTCCGTCGTAGTAGAGGGCATAATCTGGCTGGTGACTTTCGAGACATAGACAAACTTGCGTCCAACATGGATGAAGTCGATCTCGAACCCTGGTCCAAAGCAATACTCAACTATGGACGCGAGAGGTTGATGTGAGCAATTGTCGGGAAACGCGCTGTGCATTCGTCGTGATCAAACTAAAGATCGACGACAAGGATTACTTCATATTGCGACGTGACAAGGATTGGAATGACCTGAATCTGATCGGTGGGCATCAAGAAGAAAAGGACAACGGCAGATTCAAGCGAACGGCCAAACGCGAGATGTTCGAAGAACTAAGCGCGTTAAGGGGCAAAGCTCAAGTGGAATTAGAGCCAATCACGGAACTAATTCGCTATGGTCCAGTTTGGTCCCAATCCGCAAAGTGTGAATCGCTATATCATCTCATGTTTTATGTGGCGCAATGGCAATCTGATCCAAGTGCCCTGGAAAAGACGCTGTCCGAGAGGTCCATGAATTTTCTCATCGATAGTGAGTCGCTAAAAGGGGCAATGGAACGGAAGGACGTGTCTGCATTTCTCAAGGTACTGGAATCGAAGGTTCGGGGGGGGCTTGAAGCAATTCCATACTCTTGGGAATCTGACTTGAGTGGCATTCTGGATCGGAAGGTACTAAGTAAATCGTTTCAAAAGCAACTCGCCCTCTTCCATTAAAAACCGCATTGAGGGGCGGTACGAAACAGCTCAATTTCTAACGGGCGTTTTCTGGTAAGCAGCCAATAGCCACCCAAGGCTGGAACGAGCGGTAGTTGAAGGATCAACTGTTTGCTGTCTTTATTTTGGCAGTTTTCTCGATTAACTCTTTGATTTTCGGACTGTTCAGCAGGGCTTCGGTATTTTCGACATACAACCCTCCCCGCCGATTCACACGAACGATTACGCTATCCGGCGATTTTTTCGAATTCGAGCGCTGCGATTTTTTCAGAGAAATATTCATGCTCGTTCAGTCTCCATCAGGACGCGATTTAAGTCTACAGCACATGATAACAGCCCATAATTGTGTGATTCTTGGCAGTTGACTTAGTTTACGCGGCGGGCCGCCTCTGCTAGTACAAACAGGGACTCTACGGCGTTTAAATTTACTGCTGCGTGCCAAGGGACGAGATTGGGTCGTTGAAGGGTACCGCGCCGAAGCGGCCTTGCAAGTATCCCCTTTCGATATTGTCTCCCTTCCGGGTTCGAATGTCGCTCAGCGGATAGAGTTGCGTCGCGCCGTCAGCATCCTTTTGGCTGAACCAGAGTTGATCTCTCCGCAGCAGCGCTGAAGCCATCAGGTTCGTGTCGTGTGTGGTTGCGACCAGTTGGGCGCCCTTGGCATTTGTCTCAGGAGAACAGAACAATTTCAGAACCGCCTCACTGGCGTGTGTATGCAGGCTGGCGTCGAGATCGTCAATGACGAGTGCCGTTCCTTCGTCGAGTGCACGAAACGCAAGTCCAAGCGTGACCAACAGCCGTCGCGTACCTGCACTCTCGCGGTCCAGGTCAAAAAATACTGGCTTGCCGTCTCTACCGCGGTGGCCGAGTTCGATGTTAATTTGCCTGGTTCCTGCATTCGGAACTCGCGCTGGCAGATCCATGCGCATTCGTGGCTCGGCCACGAAATCCTGCGGAACGAATTGAACCAATTTCGGAAATCCGGATTCCTTTCGCCGATAGTCAACGACCCCCGTACCGATGTTCTTGAGAAATTCAATTACTCGGTTGGCCGGCTCTTCCTCGGCCAAGCGCCGAGAGACCAGTGCCCCTGTACCGGCAACTTCGTGAGAAGTTCGGACCGACCGGAAATACGCGAATATGCTCGAGAGCTGTTCGTGATCGTTCTGGGCGGCCGCTGACAAGTACAGACTGTTGGGTCTGGTCAAGCCCGCAATTATCTTGTTCCGTCCCTTTAGTCCACGCCCAAAGTGAAATTCATCGCCTTCACGCTCAAACAGCGTTCGGCGGTGAGTCTTGGGATAGTCGTACAGCCATTCGGATACGAACGCCGAGCCGGACGCTTCGAAGCCGTAATGAAACCGCACGCCGCGAATGGCAAAGTCGATATCGAAGTGCGACGGAGCTTGTAAGCTGGCGGCGTCCAGTCGGAAGGGGTGGCGTGGCACGCCGCCGTCGGGATCCCAAAAGGTCTGAGATCCCAGTACCATGCCTCGCATTGTCTCTATGGCGCTGACAATATTGCTCTTGCCTGACGCATTTGCGCCATAGAGCACTATCGCAGGCAAGACCAATCCGCTCGGCGTAGCAGCGCAGTCGATCAGCCCATCGTCCCGATCCTTCAACGAGGAAGCGGAAAACGACAGCTCCTGCGGTTCGCAGATCGAAAGATGATTGGACACGCCGAAGCGTAGCAGCATACAAGTTTCTCCTTTTCAAGGTCATTTATATACCAAGAATACTCGATATACTGCAAAAGTTCGCATTTTTACCCTCTTTTATGCAGATTCTCTCTGACCGATACCCGAGAATGTGCAACCAAGTCTCAGAAATTGTCGACAGGTGCCGTCAGCGGCGGGCTGCCTCTCAGCATCGAGTACGGAATCATTAGCCACGTCGAAAATGGATTGCTCGGACCGGCTGGGACGCCGTTCGGTATAGTTACCCCATGAGTTCCAGAAGCTACCCTATGGACGACGAATCTCCTCTGGAATGTCGAGAACAGAAGCGGCTCGAGGACAAGTTGCGCGCCGCATTCGATGATGTGCCTCTTGAGGACGGAATACATCATCCCGCCGAGGGGATCATTGCCGATGCGTTGACGGGAACGGAAAATCCCGTTGTTCTCACTTGGCTAAAGGCATTCTCTCTTGACTCCACACGTACAAGCCTCGCGGCCTCGGTCCTTCGTTGCCTGGGGCGTCAAGAGCATCCAGGAACGGAGCATTGGCGCGCCGGACTCGTACGAGACGGGCTGGCTGCAGGAGATGTGGAAATCCGGGACGCGGCTGTGCAAGCGGCGGAATTGTGGGGAGACCGGGGAATTCGAAGCATTCTTCTGGCTCATTCCGAGCCCGAGCCCTGGCTTTGCGACTACGTAAGGGATGTCGCCGGGGATCTTGGAGAGTAATCAACGCTATTGCGTTACAGGCGGTGGAATTCTGTGCCGGCGCGAAGACGCTTGACTCACGCAAAAAATTTTGCGGATATTTTTGGGGTAGTTCAAGAACAAAGCTTCGGGACATCTTTTGGTAGTTATCAAGGGGGACACTATGGCTAATTTATGGGTAGTTAACTGTCAGGAAAACGACTATCCGGGTATGTGGCAACGATGGTTCATTAACCAATGTGTGGCGGTCGGTTGGCCGCCCGGGTGGGGCTACCAACTTGACGTTCAACATGCAAATAGAGATTGGAATACTGCGCGTAAAGCCCTTTTGAGGATGAAAATTGGAGATCGTGTGGCAGTGGCTCTTCGCAAACTGAGGGTGGGTCGGATTGGCGAAATTACAGGAAAGGCGGTGCGCGACGACGAGTGGAATCCCTTGGTACCAGTCGGAACGGATATCGAGTATGGAGAAATGGGCCGCCGAATCTTAGTCCGTTGGGACCTTACTACGGGTCCAGAAAACTTTGACTTGGTTGTCAGGTTGCCGCGTGAATTGAATGTTTACAGCATCTCGGCAGTATCTTCGAGGTCGGTTTCATTCGAGGACGTGGTGAATGAGATGAACAACCCCTCCAATTGGATCAGCCTTCGGGGACAATTCCAATACGAAAAGGCCTTGTCAGACTATATTGCGAACTATCCTAATCGTTTGGAAGACGGTTTATTTCCACATCCAAACATGCGGGTTCGCGAACTGGTATTTACTGATCGCAGGCGTGCCGACGTTTTGCTGATGGACAAGAATCAGAGACCGGTAGTCGTCGAGTGCAAGCAACACTCGCCATCAATTCACGACATTCAGCAGCTTCGCGGCTATATGGACCGACTGACAGCGGAAACAGATGAGACGCCCCGAGGAATACTCGTTCACGCTGGTGCGCCTAAACTTTCGCCCGAAGTGGAGACGGCAGCAATGCAGGAGCCGTGCGTGGAGGTGGTTAGCTATGTGCTCGACGTGCGATTCACCCGCTCGGCAAGTTTAACGCAATAGTACATCGCGGGAATAAACCAAGATTCCGCGAGTTGTTTTCCATGTATGGTGACAGCGTCGACAAAAGCTCGATTCTGTTTTCCCTTGTGATTGGGTGAGAGTGGAAAAGAGAAACTTAATCGCGTTTTCGGAACGTCCGCCATCGAGCAGGAGTACGCTGCGCCAAAGTAGCGTGGATATTTTAATGGTACCCGGTTGGACGACTTTGGTACGTAGACTGATTGGATCGCCAATTTGGAATCAAGCTCACTGGACAAATTAACCAATCGATCACCCCTGTATCGCTTGCGCGAGCGAGACATCGATCTCTTGCTTTGTTGCGAACTGTACTTTGCTGGGGCGTTACGCGAATACTTCGCTCGTATCTGGGGTCGCCAAGGCGTTGAATTCGTAGGCGCATGGGTTTCTCACAGCGAGGATGACGGAGAATCGGATGTTGTAGTGGCATTTAGACAAGTAAAGGAACGGCTAATATTGCTGGTGGAAAACAAGATCGATGCCCAATTTCAACCCGACCAAGGAAAGCGATACTCGCGCCGCGCCAAGAGATGGCAGGCAGAGAATCCGCACACGCAAGTTTGTACAGCTCTTCTTGCGCCACAGGAGTATGTTGAGCAGAAGAATTTGGACAGTGAGTTTTTTGACTATCATATGTGCTACGAAGATGTGGTCAATACCCTAAAGGACGCATCGGATCCTAGGACTGTGTTTCTCGCAGAAGCTCTGAAGGAGGGTATCGATGCCCATAGGCAGGGTTACACCTTGGTGCCCCATTATGCGGTGACCAGGATGTGGCGTGACATCGCAAACATATCTCGAACCGTGGCGCTGCGGCTGCACATGAGGACACCCAAGGAAAAGCCCGGTAGGTCTACCTTCATTTACTTCAGAGAAGCGGAGGGGATCCCAGATTCAAGCAAGAAAGTTGCAGTTGTAATGAAAGGCGACAGGGGCTTTGTCGACCTTCAGTTTCGTGCAACTACACCATCAGATTTGAGTCTCATCGTGTCCGACCTGCTTGAGGGTGACATGAGTGTGGAAAAGGCCGAGAAATCGGCAAGCGTCCGAATCAGGTCTCGGTCAATCGACTTCAAGGGTTCGCCGACAGATCAGGTCGAAGAGATAAGGGAGAGCCTGCTGAACGCTGAGCGGCTGCGTAAGTTTTTTGTGCGGCATGAGTCTAGACTACGGGCGCTTCTTGATTAAAGAACGGCTCAACACACAGAAATTATTTACAGGACCCTGCAACGCTCCAGTATCTTCAGTTAAATGCAATCCGTTACAGAGAAGGCATGTCAACGCGTAATCGCCGCGCTCGTTCACGAAAGGCTGCTTCTCCTCCCTCGAGAATGTCGCACACGTAACGGCGAATCTCCGCATTTTCAAGGCCTCCGGACTGATACGTAATGTCCGGTAACTCGTTCGGTCGATGGGGACCGCAAGTCGCAACGATCACTTGCTCCGCGTCGGTGTTGACCACCAGATTAGCGTTGTGTGTCACGATGATAATTTGTCGGTGGAGTTTCGCAGCGCGGAAACGAGGCACCAACTCGTCAAAAACAGACTTCGGGTCCAGGTTTTCTTCCGGCTGATCAATAATCAGCGGTCGATCGTCTTCACTGTCCATGGCCAAATACAAGAGCAGCAATACGATACCGCGCGTTCCCGGCGACAGGCGTTCGATTTCAAGACCTTCGTATTGGATACCATACGCAATTTGAATATGCTTCGTACTGTGCAACCACTCTGACACTTTTGCGGCCCACCGCCGAAAACTCTTTAGATCGCTTCGTTCGACAGGAGCAGCATCCCTTAGTGTCGAGTCGTACTCAGCCCTGAATCCGGCCATGGCCGACGCCACATCGTCTGCTGAGCCAGTCTGCCACGGATCCAGCAACTGGGCGGTTGCCACTTCCAACAACGCTCCTCGCCCCTTAAAGTCGCCGGCCTTTCGCAAATCGAGCAACGCTTCACCAGCCGCCGCCCAACCCGCAATGTCTACGATTCGACGAATCGAAAACGACAACTTCGACAATGCGCCCTCTTCCCCTTCGAGGCGCCGCGCCACGGGCGCATAGAGGTCGCTTAGTGCATCCTCTTCGTCCTCCACGCCCTTGAAGACTCCGGCATAATGTTTTTTTCGAATCTGAATCAATGATTGGATTCGATCCTGGGCCTGTTTTGCTGACTCGATGTCGCGACCCAGCTTCGCGATGGCCGCTTCCTGCTGAGCAATCTTTTTGGTCAGATTCGCGAATGCTTTTTGCTTCGCTTTGTCCGTGCCGATCAATTGACCGAGTCGTTTTACCTCCTTGTCCAGCAAACTTAACGTAAGTTGATCGAGCGCGATCCCATCAGGAAGCAAGCTCGTCGACATTCGCTCGCCATCGTCGTAATTCGGCTCGTCTTTTGCAGGTCCCGATCGACCCCTGATAAATTTCTCAGCCTTCACTAGTTCTGCATTGAGAGCTTTTGTGACATCGCCACGGTAGTCGGTGAGAAACAATGCCCAAGTCTTGTCGTCCAGCGCTGCATCTTGATACATCTGCCGCAAACGACGGAGTTCGGCCGGAGCTCGATTTTCGCGACGATCTTTCACATCGGCTCTCAAGAGGCGTAGTGCCGCCTGTCTTGATCGCGCCTGTCCGATGCTGCTCCTAGTTTTTTCGGCAGCGGCCGACACGCGATCAAACTCCTTGGCTCGAGCCTGTCCGCCTCGCGTGACGAGCTTCTTTAGTTCCCGTTTGTCATTGCCGAGAGCCTTGACACTGGCGATTTGAGTGGCTCTTAGGCGAGGCAATACATCGAGTTTGTCTCGTTCTCTGCTCAGTTCTTCACCCGTATCTGCAATCGCTTTCTCGTGACTGCGTCGGACTTGTCGACCAAGTGAAGCGCGTGCTGTCAGCAATTCCTGAAAATTGCTTGTGCCCAACCGCTCGTCGCTGCTATGAGCTTGAAAGATCACCCGGTGGATTTCTGCAAGCAGTTCATCGCTCGCGCCATCGGAAGAACACAAATCATCGATGAACTGCTGTGAGAGATATTGGACACGCGGTGTATCCAATATTTCTTCAATGTCCACATACTTAAGCTTGTTTTCGGTGGGATCGCCCTCCTGCCACTTGACCATCGCGCGTGCTTCGCTCAAGTACTCCTCAGCGCGTTTCACGAACGAGCGTTCACTCACCTGCTTCGACAACGCGAACGTACCCGCGGCGATCATGTCGGCCAATGCGGTCTTGCCCGAACCACGCGCACCGATAATTCCGACCAAGCCGGGGTTGATAGGCACCGAGTCGGCAGTAAACCACGGCGCGTTTTTCACAGATACCGACTCCATCACCTGCGACGAGACGGGTCCCGACGGAGGTGCAGGCCCAACGAACGCTCGCAACGCTGGCTCCATGCACGCATGACGGAGCGCATCGAAGCTGGTGTCGCCCTTGATCCAGGAGAATCGATCCATGGCCGGTTTGCCTACTTGTGATTGCGTGTGTGCATCGCTGCCGTGCAAGCACGGCTTCAATGCCCGGTAAGTTCGTTTAATCTCGTCGACGCTGAGCGCGCCGCCGCCCAGCCAAAATTCTCGCTGCTTGGGCTGAGAGGCAAACACGATGTGCGCCATGTATTCGATTTTTCGGCGCAGCGCGGCTAGCGACGCGTCGCTCTGCAAACCCGATGAGCCGTCGTTACTCCCTCCGGCAATGGCGATCAAGCAATTTTGTTGGATCCAATCACTGGCATCCCACTCCTCCAGAAGCTGATCCACGTTGACCTTAAACTGATTGACGCCTGCCGCATACGCAACTGCGTCATCGATAATGCTGGGATCATGTTTCTTTCCAAGACGAATCAGATCGTCGCGATCACACCGAAACGATTCTCCAGGCAACTTAAACGTCAGTCGCGCGAGGAAGCGTTCAATTTGCTCAATGTGATCAGGGTCTTCCGGCGAAATCAACAAATGGAAATTGACTGGCGATCCCGCATCGGTTCCGATTGCGTACCGCATTTCGATGTTTGGAAAGATCAGGCCAACATTCGGGAGCCGACCCTCTTGCTTGTAGGCGACCAGATTCTTGTACGTATCAATGCCGCAATAATCGGTGACACCAATGGCTTCGATTCGAGGCTTTGAATTTTCAATCGCGGTTAGGAATTTCCCCCACGGATCGTCACCGTCGTATTGATCGTTCAGAGCCGTCCCTGGGGCATGAATATGTGGGTCCCATCGCCGCCAAACCGAACCCATAGAAAGCCGTCGATCATTCAAAGCGCGCTACACCTTCGATACACACTCGCAGCAAGTGGTCCTGCACGGTCTGTGTTTTTCCCATTGGGGTAGGCGCCTGAAGCCGCTTGCTTTCGAGAATTTTCGGTGCGGACAAATTTTGCATACCTAGGTACCGTCAAACTGCGTGTTTGAAATCCAGATCGCCATCGCGGCCCGACGACAACTCTCGCAGCACGTCTCGACGCAAGTCGCTTACGGGTATCTCAGAACTGTCGGGCCACACGTCGAAGCGCGCGCGGTATCCGTCGCCCGAGTAGTGCAACAGATCGAAGTGGCCGCAGTGGTCCGGTCCCCACAAGACGATCCATCTCTCGCCAGACTTGCGCCACTCTTCAGACAGCATTTGGGTCTCTAGCCACCCGTCGTATCGGCGCTGCCTATCCCACCTTAGGCGGTTGCTATGGGTGTAGCCGCCAGGCGGGAAACGACCATTTCCAGCGAACACGACGATTCTTATGCATCCGTAAACTACCTCATGCAGGTAGTCCACACACACGAATGGCATCTCCTCGCTACGGCCCACTTCAATCAGACAATACCGCCATTCGAAAGACCCTACATGTCCTCCACGCTCGTTACGCAGACCATCGAGGTTCACCAAGAAGTCGTCCAGGTTCCTGATCGGAAAGGCGCCAACATGTCCCCCAATGGTTGCCTGATAGTCCGCATAGTACTCTCTGAGAACATCTTGTTCTTCCTCGTCCAGAAGTTCGAACAGCTTGGAAAGTGAATGAGTGTTTGGCGGCGCGGTCCCACTTACCTCTAGAATCGCCTTGAAGGCCATTTCTACGAGGAAGTAGCCGGCGACTACGTAACACCAGCCTTGAGCATTGACATGATCGGGCGCCAAGTCCGGCAGCACCGGCTGCGCCGCGTATTTCTTGCGCTCCATCTCCAGCGCCGTTTCGAGTCCATTTGCCATGAGAGACCATGATTTGTACGTGCGCGCCATCTACCGATCCGTCATTTGTCTCGTTCGGCCTGAATCGTAGCAGGACCCATCTCCCGACGCGCTTCCGTCAGCCCCCCAAGGCAGCAGGACTGGGCGCTGCCACTCTTCTGCGACGCGTCTAACTCCTCGGCGGCATGTGAGCACCATCAAGCCGACGGTGAATGAGAGACGCCACAGACAACAGGTCCACCGCATCCGCTCTGTTCATGTTCCAGTGGATGCGGGCCTCGTGAGCCGTTGGGTTACGGAACATCCCAAACACGCCTTTGACAAGATTGGCGAAACCCCGCTGCTCGCTTTGTTCGCTCCGCGTTCGCAGCCCATTTATTGCAAGCATCGGAAGATCACCGCCTAGCACACGATCCACCAGCACACTTCCATCGTCAGTTAACCCCGTCCTCTGTCGCAGCTTGGCCGCGATGCTCTTGTTCGCCTCCAAGACAGCATGGAAGTAGTTGTCCGCAAGGAGTTCCGCACGGCAAAACGTAAGGACGTCCTGGTGAACGCCCCTGTCAGTGAGATCCGTTCTGAGTTCCCTTGCACGGCGTTCTGCCTCCGAAAGGGTGTGCGCACGAGCCGACGGGTTCAATTTGCCCGATTCATCGACGACCAGGCCGACAAACGAAAGCGCCACATTCAAGTTGGTTCGCATCGGCTCGAATCGCTCACTGCTGCGAATGTAACGCTCTGGCTTCATTGCATGACGAATAAAGGCCAAGACAGCCTTCCGCTCGCCCCGGCTACGCTGGCTCGCCACGAACGCGTTATAGACTCGATGCCGTTTAGTGATCCCTGGCGACGGATCCGGCATTTGGCAAGTTGCGAGGAGGTGCCCGATTTCTGAGCCGGTCAGTCCTTCTCTTGTGTCTCCCAAAGCCCCTGCTATGGCTTCGAGCGTACTCTGCTCAAAGAGTGCCATATCGTTCTTTCCATCCTTCGGTCTTGCGCAGTGCGAGCCGGTCGAACGTGGACATCCAGCACCCTAGCAGATATGCGTCCAACTGGTCATCGCCGCTATGTCACGCGTCCACTAAACCGCCAGCCGCTCTAAGTATCGACCGAATTTCGCAACGCGTGTATGCCGCCAAACACCGTCGCGAACACGACCTGATCGTCTCCGCCGGCATCATCGTGACCGTAGGTTCCCAAAGCGGCTTCATCGTTTTCCACTGACAACTACGCCTCCAAAAAGGCGCTCCTGTTCCAGACGTTCATTCAGCCTGTCCGTGGCCCGCCAATCAAGGCCGAACCCGCTCGAACAACACGCCCCCAGGTGACCAGAACTCCACGCTGTCCGCGTGCGCATCGTAGAACGCGGGATCAGTGGCCACCCGCACCTCGGCTGACATCCCGGGCGCGAGTACCCCATATTCGTTTTTCCCCAATCGCCGCACCTTGACGCCCGGCGCCATCAGTTCGGGCGTTGCGAGCACGTGGTCCAGGTAGTCCATCGTGAGCGGCGAGGCAGGTCTTTCAGGCATCTCGATCTTGTCGTCAAGACTCCCGTCCATGTCAAATGCTACGTGCTCATCCTCCTCGATCCCCGCCGCAACGGCCTCACCCAAGCCTTGCCGCTCCCCCTTGAGAACCGCATCGCCGATCGCCCGGGGCAGCCTCGACAGGATCGGCTGCAGTCGACCGACAACTGATTCGAAAAGAAGTATGCGGCTCCTGAGTGCCCGGTAGACATCGGTTTCCACCGTGTCCTCGTAGTGCAGATTGACAATGCGTACACGCGCGTGCTTTTGGCCCAGACGGTCGATGCGGCCGATCCGTTGCTCCACCCGCATCGGGTTCCACGGCATGTCATAGTTCACGAGCGCGCCGCAGAACTGGAAGTTCAGGCCCTCCGCGGCCGCATCCGTGCACAGCAACACTTCAGCCTGACCCTCGCGGAACCGCCTTTTCGCATCGTCGCGAGAGATTCGTCGCCAAGCGTCCCCCGTGCTCGGTACCTCGCCGCCCCTTCCCGAGTAGCACATGAGACGCGCGCCGCCCGCGGCAAGCAGTTGGTCGCGCAGGAAGTCCATGGTGTCCGTGTATTGCGTGAAAACCATGACCTGCTCATAGCCAGCCGCCCGGAGCGAGTCCAGCGACTCCAAGAGTGCCGCCAGCTTGCTGTCCGGCGGCAACGCTTCCACGGCGGCCAGCAACATTCCGATTTCCGCGCGCTCCTCCGCCGCTAACGCCCGGAGTTCCAAATTCTTTACTTCGTCGGCGTCCTGGACGTGATCTAACGTTTCGTCGTCCGACGTATCCTCCTCGTTGCCGAACAGATCCCCGGCGCCGTCAGTGAGCGCGTCCACGCGCTTGCGCAGCGTCTCCGCCAATGCGTGAAAGCTGCTGGCGAGACGGCGCCGGTACACTGTCATCACGAACCCTACGGCGTTGCGAACGTTCGCCTCCGACTTGTCGTATGTCGATGAGATGTACTCGTCCACTGCGTCGTAGAGCGCCGACTCTAAGGGTGTCATGTCAATGAACCGGTCCTCGACATCGCGCTCCGCGATCACTGTCTTGATCATGCCCTCGCGGAAATAGCGGCGCAAAAGTTCTCTCGTATGCCGCGAGATCAGGTGGCGGATGGGCGTCCAAGACCTCATTAGGGCCAATGCCGCAGCGCGCTCCTCATTCTCCAGCCGTCGTAAAGGCATCTTCGCCTGCTTGTCGCGAAGCGCCCGCAGAACCTTGTTCGTCCGCCAGCGCGAGAGATCTCCGATGCGCTGTGCTTCCGCCGTCGCCGCCGTCCCATACGCAGTCTCCGCGGCGCGGAACAACCGCGCGGACCGCGCCATCGCTTCGTGAGCGGGATTGGGATGACCGATATCCTCGAAGAACTGTAGAAACCGCTCGGCTGTCCATGCTTCCGGGATCCCAAGCAGGCTCAGCAGATCCCACACCTCGATCGGATCGACCTGCATGGGCGTCGCGGTCAGCAAAAGCAAGGCGTTGGTGCGGTATTTCAGATCCCGCATCAGCGCCAGCAGCGCATTCGGCCGGTCCTCGCCTCTTGTTGAAGCCCGTCGCCGCGCATGATGCGCTTCGTCCAGCACGACCAGATCCCACGGGTCCGCTTCCAGCAGCGCCTGCGCTCGCTCGCTGCGCCGAACGAGTTGGCTCGAAGCGATTACTGCCGCCTGCCCGTGCCACTCTTCCCGCGCGACTCGACGTTCGGATTTGCCAGCAAGCGCAGGCGCTGGGTGCCAAGTCAGCCGAGCGCCGTCGTAGATGGGCCAATTGAGGTTGAACTTCTCACGCAGTTCGATCTGCCACTGTCGGAGAACCGCCTTGGGCGCAAGAATCAATATGCGCTTCGCCTTGCCTGCCAGCCATGCCTGACGGATCAGCATACCGGCCTGGATGGTCTTGCCGAGCCCCACCTCGTCCGCGATCAGGAGCCTTGGCGGCCAGTTTCCGTAGAGCCGCTGGAACGCGCGCGCCTGGTGCGGCCAAGGCGTCACGGCTGAAGTCGCCTCGCCCACGCGCTCGCCCCCATCCGGCATTGTCGGGGCGTTCCGAATGAACTCCCAAGCTTTCCCACGCGGATCAAGCTTATCCCCATTTTCTTTTTCTTTCCGGCGCTCACGCGGTTTCGTCGGTTTATTGCTGTCGTCGATATCCGCGTCAATCAGTCGCTTCGGCCGCTGGTCTTCATCCGGCAGGAACCGCATCAGATCCCGGCGCACAGCCGACGGCACGTCGAGCACCAGCAGCCGTCGCCCGGTGGCCGTGTCGGGTGCACTCCAGATGCGCGCGAAGTTGCGTTCCTCCGCGTCGACGCGGTCGGCCTCCGCCCAGCCCCTGTAAACGTTGATCGTCTCCCAGTTGGAGCGCCAGCCGGCGGCGGTCTCATTCAGGCTTCCCGTCCAGGCTATGCGCTCGCCTGTGCGGTCCTGGATGATTCCGGATTTCTCGTGGAAGATTGCCTCGTCCGCCACCGGACGCCCGGTACCGTCACACGGTACGGCGACCTTCACGTCCAGGTGCCTGCGCGCAACCATCCACGAAAGGAGTTCCAACGCGTCCTTTGTCTCCGTGTCCGGTGGGGCGAGCGGCAGCGATGCCAGCTTATCTTCGACACAGGCACGCAACGCCTCTCCGCGCTCAATTGCTTCGATTTCGGGCGCGTTCAGCGTGCAGCCGACGACGAGGCGCATGACTCCACCATTTCGTACCAAGCCCTCGATACCGCGGGAAGCGAGCGCCAGCGCGTATGCATTGAAGTACCCGGTCAGTCGGTCGTAGCGCTCGGCATCCTCGAGCGCGGGCACATAGAACTGATTGACAAGGTCGCCGTCGTCCGGCGTGTACTTGAGTTTCCAGTCGCGATCCCGAAGCACCGCTCAGCCGCCCGACCGGTCCTTCCAGAGTTCGAGCTGCGCCGGCTCGTCAATCTCGTCCGAGTATGCCAGCCGGTAGAGGCCGTAGAGCGCCTCGAAATCATCGCCGGCTGCAGCAAGGTCGCCTTTCAGTTCCACGCCCGTGAACGCGCGCGAGGGTGGCAAAACTTCGAGTAGCGCCTCAAGCGCCACAAAAAAGCCCGCTTCGCGGTCTGCTCCTGCGCTCTCAATCAGTTCCTGCGCCGTCGAAAGCGAGCGCGAGCGCGCCACGTGCGCCGCATGATGGATCGAGTCGATCATGGCTCGCGTTCCGTCCGCTGGCCCGAGCGCGCCTTTCGCCGCCCGACGCGCGCTGTCCCACAGTCGAAGGTTCCCCGCCTTCTTCTCCGCCAGTTTGCCTACCACGTCCGCCTCCAGATCCACTCCTACACTACGCGCCAAATGCAGTGCCTCGTCGTAGGGGAAGATGGGCGCCTTGAATGTGTCCCAAGCGAACACCACGAACGCCGTGGCAGCATCCAGTTCCGCGTTGGGCTTCGGGTGTGCAATCTGACGGAGGCGCCAGCGTTGCACCTCGCGCCGTGCCGCGTCAAGCGCGTCCTCCGGTGTTGCGGCGTATGGATCCCATTCCTCTTCGAATAACACTGCCTGTCGCCTCCGCCGCCGCTCCGGTGGCAAGGCACGTGGTGTACCCCTCTTGAGCGGCCAGTGCCGAGAGAACTCTTCTAGCGCCGGACCGAAGGAAGCCAGGAACAGGTCCACGCCACCGATTCCCGCTTCGCTGAACTCGTCCATGCGCCGGCGCACAGCGGTTGCGACACGAGGCTCTACGTCTTCCCAGTACTTGATTGCTTCGTCGCGGACGAGACGGTTGTCGCTAGTCGGTTTCGGCCGACACACCAGAAATACCGTGCTCTTGGCGGCTGCCTTGTCCTTGATGTGCAGGCTTCCCCGCGCCTCCGTGTTTACCGGCCAGGACGCCGTGATCGCGAACCCTGACTCCATCAATCCCGTCGTGAGCGCATCCCATGCGCCCGTCGCCTTGTGGGTGAACATGAGCGTCATTAACCCGTCCGGCTTCAACACTCGGTGGCACTCAGCGAAGATCACGCCCATGCGTTCACGATAGTCTCGAGCGGCGAGCGCCCGGGCGCCTTTCTGGCCCCTGTGGCGCGCTGGATTCGCCACAGCTTCATTTTCCTTGTCGGTGAGTACGCGCCGGAAGAGTTCGGGAAAGACATGGCCCGCCGTGCGCTTGAGCCAGACATAGAAGAAGTCGGAAAGCTCTGCGTACATGACGTTGTCGTAATAGGGTGGGTGCATGACCACCACGTCGACAGATGCCGTGTCGACGTGGTCCAGTTGGTCGCCCGGCTTGCAGGTGACGGTCACCGATGGCGGCGGCGTACTCTCGAACAACTGCGCGTCTGTGCTGGCTCCTTCGGGACGGATCAGTTCGATGAGTTCCTTGATGCACTTGGTGGTCGACTCGACGGCCCAGTCGTAGCCGACTCCTACGACCAGTGGGGCCATCTCTGCATGCGACCAGCACATTGCAAAGTCGTGGCGATTGAATGTGTTAGCCATGACCTGTCGCGTCGGCATCCAAACTGACATGCGCGAGTTGTAGTTAAGCAGCTTGTCGAGCGTCAACGCCAAATACCCATAAGCTGCCTTACGGACATCGTCCAATTGTCCCGTCTTCCTGTGTTCCTCCAACATCTCACGGAAGATTTCGACGCTTGTGCCGTGGCACAGCAGCTGGCGAGGCGAGAATAGGTCGCGCCATCGCGTCATTCCATACCTTCTCGGCTCGTCGGTCTTCGCGCCTTCCGGTATCGACTCGCTGGGCACGTAGTTGAGCGCCTCCCACTCGGGCAACTTATCTGCCAACTGCGCCGCGATCTCTGCCGAATTGTCATCTTCCGGCCGGGGTGCCCTATAGCCGCGCTCCCACTTCCAACGACGCTTTCCCGCCTTCGTGCGGTATTCCACGCGGCGCTTGAAGACGACGGCATAGAGCTGCTCGCCCATGTCGCCCGCCTGTGCCTGACGTTTGATTTCAGCGCCATCTATCACCCGGCCGCAGTCTCCGAACGGGCATGTTCCATCCCCGCGAGCGACTGTGCCATCTGACTGCTCGGCTGTTCCACTGACAATCTCGAACGAACAAATTCGATTATCCGAACCAGGTCCGTCACGCAATTCTGGCACGAGCCGGACACCTGTGCCGCCGGACACGAGACGCCAATTTGGCGACAAAGGGACAAGGCCGGTGCAGTAGGGGCAATGGATTGTACGTGCCCAAAGGTAGCCCAAGACTTGCGTATCGGCGCGCTCTTTGGGAAACACTCCCTCGTAGAGTGGTTCGGCGCGACGAACGAACTCTTCTGTTAATCGATCAAATACAGCCAGTACACCATTTAACAAGGGCCAATTGGTGGTTGCATTAAGGATCAGTGCAGCGACGGGATTCAAGTCGTTCGCCAGAGACTGCACACCCAGCCGCTCGGTCTCCAGTGGAATGCTGCCGCCACCTGCCGTCGGATCGACCAAGATGAAATCGGCGAGTGAGCGTCCGCCAAGTTCACGCTCCATCCAGCGCTGGTCGGCCTCACCAGGCAGGTACGTGAATGCTCGCTTGTATCCATAGGGGTTCGTACCTAGGTTCTCACCGCTCAACCTAGCCTTTTCGATCGCTGATCGCGTCGCAACCGGATCTCCATGAATCCCGATTGCGTGCATGAATCGGTCGAGGTCCGCGTCAGCCGGCAACAACGACGCGAGCACCGCCGCTCGCGACGCCACCAGCGGACGTCGTGCCCACCAGACATGAAGCCGATTCGGCGCGGGGAACGGTGTCATCGGCGTCCGCTCCCGTACGGCCTCAATCCCTAGCGCTCTAATCGGCAGCCAGCGCTCGATCAGCCGCACGTCGCCTAATGACTCACTCATCTGCGCCATTGCGCACTCGCCAGAGGTTGGCGGCGGCACTCATTGCCGATTCTCATCGCGAAGGCGTTGGATCGGTGAGCATCACGCGCAGGGCCGTCAGAATTCGCCGCGGATTGCGCCGGTGCATCGCCATGCCCAGCCAGTAGGCGGCCTCTTCGCGGTCCATGGCGTCGATGCCTTCAGCGACCGCACGCATCCTTTTCCGGCTTCGCATCGGCGCGAGCGCACGGAACAGCAATCCAAGCGCAAGTGCGACATCCTCCGGCAGTGCGGCTGTCGTGGGCTGCCCGTTCAAAGAAACGGGCCGGATTCCCGCAGCCGCGAGGTGTCTACGAACACGGTGCTCCACAAGTTCCAGGTTCCTGCCCCGGAGCCCTCCCACGCGTCTCGGCGAGTTCAACTGCGGCGTAGCCGGGCTCGGAAGCTGCCAAACTTCGAAACGCTCATCCCCGAGTCCCAGCTTGCTGACGCGAAGCTCGTAGAGGGGCGCAGGCACCGTTGCCTCGACGGACATCGACCGCCTCACGAGTCGTCACCTTGTCCGGCGTCTGCGGTCGCTTCCACATAGGCGGCGGAGGTAGCGAATCGCGACAGGCGCTCCGCGAGTTTCTCGGGTGCGTCTCCGTCGAGCACAAGCCCACCTTCGAACACCAGTTCAAAATGCGTATCCAGCGAATGCGCAGCTGAATCCCGCACCTGCGGCTCTAGAAATTCGCGAAGTGGATCCGCATCGCTCACAGACCCGGTAAAAGAAACTTCGAACGTGCTGTTCTCCCGCGTTTCGTATCCCCCGTCGTAGCGCACCGTTTTCTTGGTATCCGGGATCGCGCCGACCACGCGCAGGAGGCGAAATCCGTCCCCCGGATCGAATGCCCGGATTCTGACCCGGGCAATGGCAACGAACCCTGCATCGCGAGCCTGCTCCCAAAGGCGAGCCAATGCATCTTTGAGCAAACCTTCTGCGTGTAGCGCAGCCCCCGGAGGAGGTTTGGGTGGATCAGGTGGTGGCGGATCAGGTGGCGGTGGATCAGGTGGTGGCGGATCCGGCTTCTTTGGTCGCGGCCAGACGCGATTGTTCCGAGCGAACGCCATGGTCAGGACCGCCGCCTGCTCATTGATGGCGATGACCGCCGCCGGATCACCGGATCCGTACACCAGTTCGCCTTGCACGTACACGTAGTCGCCTGACTCGACGCCGCGTCGAATCCCTCTCACGAACACGTCATTTCCCACCAGCATTGGTAGCCCTGGGTCGCGGCGGAATTCGTTGCGCAGCGCCGCAGTCGTCATCTGGCCTTTCCGCAGGGGCGTGCGGTCTCGCACGTACGCTGGCGAGTCCGGCTCGTCCTCGCTTGTCCGCAACTTGCCGAGATCCCGAAGCGCCCGCACCACCTGCTGCTGACCAGCGCCGGGGCGATCGGACGAGGATGGCGTGTCAATCACCGTGTAGGCTAAGTCGCCGCCCGTCTCCGACAGCCGGTTGCGTGACGGATAGAAGACATGCCGGTAGCATTGCTGCACGGCCAGCGCGAGCTCGGCTTCCGAGCGCGCTTCCAGCTCCCGGACCTTGTCTTGCTGGTGCTTTGCAAGCTCCCCGATCCGATCCGGCTGCTTCAACCGCTGCAGCGCAAGTCGCCGCCTCGACCGCCGCCGCATGTCCTCCTTGCGTGCCTCGTCCGCGGCCACGAACACCAGGCTGTTGCGAAGAAGTCGTAGCGCGGAGCCCTCCGCACCCCTGTGTTTGAATATGCGCTCGACAAGTTCCGGCGCTTCCTCGACAAGCCCGCCGATGGAGACGCCATCATAGGCAAGGACAACCAGCCTCGGCTTGCCGTCAGCCGCGTCATCCGGTACGTCGAACGGGCCGCCAGGGAATCGCACCGCCTCAAACACCGAGCCCTCGAAAATCTCCCGGATGCGGTCGTTGAGGTGTGCGCGGACATCGCCCGCGTCAATGTTCCGCTCCTCGGTCTGGATCAACTTGGTTAGGTTCGGTTCGGCAACGAAGCGCATCGGTGCGCCAGGGCGATCGTCGAGAAACGCGGAGTCGGTCACGAATGCCTTGCGCGCTTCCTCGACAAAACTGAAGTCGGTCGATGGCCCCAGTACCGCATAGCGCAGCCGTTCCGGCGTTACGCCCTTGAGCGGCTCGTTGAACGCGAGCGTATGGAGGAAGGTCGTGTGGGCGACGTAGCTTGCGTACGGAGGCAGTCCCTTGTGATTGGCCGAATCGATGCGCTGCGCCAGAGCCGGGTTGCCCGACGGTCCCGCGATATCGTTCGCAATCGCTGGTGTGAACGCCGACTGGCCCAACCTTGTCACGATTTCCTGGCGGATACCGTCCACACCAAGATGGACATGGTGCAGGTGGATCGCATGGGCGTCGCCCGGTTTCGTGTTCCACAGGGTCGAGACTGTGCGGCCCAAAAGACGCAGCATTCCCCGGACCCGCTGGAAGCTCGACAGCGTGAACGCCTTTTCGGTCAGTGTAAACGCGCATAAGTCTTGCGGAAGCGGGACTATCCGGGACTAGGCGGAACAAGGTGGGAAAAACCAAGCGTGGATAAGCAGTTACGGTTGCAACGGTCTTGCAACGGCGGTGCGGCGGGCGCGCATAAGTCTTGCGGAATCCGGCGGGGCCGCACACCCTGAACGGACATGAAAACCGGCGGGATGCGGGCGGGTTGGGGGGTGTGGACCGGCGGGAAAATCCGGCGTGAACGGGGGGTTCGAACCGGCGGGAAAACCCGCGGCGTCGTGGCGTTCCACAATGTAGAGCAGATCAGCTGGACCGCCGGGAGCGGTTCCGGCGCTCAGGCCATCATGGAGCCGTCCGCGTTAAGGGATGGACGGTCGGCGATGAAAGCGAGCCTTGGCCGACTGCGAACTCCAGGAAGTCGGCGGCAACGCTACGCAATGGAGCCGTCCGCGCGGTACAAAACCTCGCCGCGGTCCGCCGGGGGCAACTGCACGCCGTCGAACACCGCTGGCAGCGTCGAGCGCAGCGGCTCGTCTAGCGCCGGCCAGTAAACAATGTGGAGTATTGCGAGGAACTCGACCGGGTCGTGCGCGGGGTCGACGAGATCCCAGGTGCCGCCCTCGTCGCCGATGGTGACAGGCTTGTCGGCGGCGAACACGCGGCGGAAGGAACCGACCTTGGAGTGGTCGCCCGCGACGGTCCCCGCCTCATCGTCCCAGACGATCGTGCGCAACTCGCGCCCGCGCATGCGGTCGGGGATCCTGATGGTGTGCGCGGCCATTCAGGGATCGTAATGGAAAAGCACGCCCAGCGCCAAATCCAGGAGCTCCGGATCGTCGCGCACGAGGTCGCGCAGATACTCCTGCCCCCAGATTGGGTGGAAGATCGTCTGCATCGTCATCGTCAGCACTTCCAGGGGCTCCTCGTTGCCCCAGCCTGACACTCCGTTGTATTCGCGTCCCTTGTAGGGCCGGATGTAATCGTCCTTGCGGCCTTTTTCGGTTGTCCCGGCCCCGACCTGGACGCGCTTCTCGCCGGCGGTGCGGCGGCGGTGCAGGTCTCGAAAGACCGCCTGCAGCCCGGGCATCGCGCTCTGCATGTGGTGGCAGTACTCGTGCAGCGGGTTGCCGGCGTCCTTCGACACGCTGACCCGGGCCGGCCCGTGTTCGCCGCCGGGACCGTAGAAGCCCCTCTTCGATCCCTTGACGCCGTTGACCGGAAGCGCGTTGCCCGCGCGCACCCAGGACGCCGGCAATTCCTGCGCCGCCCCGCGCACCCGCTTGGCCGTCGCGCCGCCGCCGGGCCCGGCGCCGATCTCGGCGGCCACCGAGCCGGCGCCGCGCTCCCCGCGCAGCCGCCTGCGGAGGTCGCGGCGGAACCGCCCGGGGAAATCCGCTGCCTCCACGCCCCCGGCGGCATCGACCATCTCCTCGCGCGCTTTCCGGCCGCCGGCGATCCAGTCGCCGAGTTCGGGCTTCTTCGCCGCCGCCGCCAGGGCGGGCGGCGCCGAGGCGATCTTGCCGCCGAGCATCTTCCCGGCCTCCAGGGCGGGTTTCAGCAACCCGACGTTGTGGCCGAACCCCGGATCGATCCCGACCGGGACATCGAGCGTCTCGCCGGTGATCTTGTTCAGCCAGGGCCGGGTCCGGCCCGATCCCTTCGGCGGTCCGGACGATGGCGCGAGCCCGAATTCCTTCAGGTCGGCGTCGGAGAGCTGGACGACCCGGCACCGGCAGCGCCAGCCGTTGGGCGGGTAGTGCGATTTCCACCAGGGATGGTCCCACGGGAGGATCGTGCCGTCCCAGGCCAGATGGTGCGGGCGGGTCCGGCGGTCGTTCACGGCGTCGTACAGCAGCCACGGCGCGCGCGCGGCCTGGCGCCCGATCATCTCCCAACGTCCCTTGGCGTAGGCCATCCGGATGTTGGTGTCGAAGATGATGCGCAGCCGCCGGGTCGATCCGAGCCTTCCGCCCCACCATCCCTTCTTGCGCAGCAGCGGCTCGAGTTCCTTCTGGAACTCCTCGAAGGTCATGCCCCCGGCGATGGACTGGTCCACGGACGCGCGGATGTCCTTCAGGATGTCCAGGCGCATCGCCTTGGCCACCGTAAAGGACACCAGGTGCTTGGCCGCGTCGGTCTCTCGCCAGTCATAGCCGACGTGAAACCCCTTCGCACGAAAGTGCCGGACGGCCTCCGCGGGCGGCAGGTTCAGAAGTTCAGGTTCGGCCATGGATCAGCGCTTCCGCCCGGGGCTTCTATACATAACTAGACAGCCGCCGCGATCATGGCGCTGACGCGCGTCGCTGCCGATGCCGCTGCCTCATCGGCGACGTGAGCATAAATCTCAGTGATGCGGGCGCTGCTATGCCCCAACACACGCGCCAGCACCGGCAGGGGAATACCGTGCATTGCTGCGTGGCTCGCCCAGGTATGGCGCAAATCGTGAATTCTCACGTCAGGTAGACCTGCGGCCTTGCGGACGGCCGCCGATTCTGCGCAGCCTCGATTAGGTGGCGCTCGGTTCGCCGCACCGATCATGCCCGCCTCCTACGCTCCTCGTCTGCCGCCGCCAGGCGCGCCACCGTGCGCCTGGACAGGCCCGTCGACCGCGCCACCTCACTCACGCGGCGGCCGGCGCGCACCAGCTGGACCGCCTCGCGTCGCGCGGCGGGGCGGTCGATCGCCGCCGCGCGACTCGACTGCCGCCACCCGGCCAAAATATGCCGCTCCCGGCAGGCCGGGCACAGCCGTGCGTCCGCGTGCGCCGGATGGCCGCACTCGGTGCAGAGCCCGTGCGCGCGCCGCCAGACGCGCGCGAAGCGCTTCCGGCAGGCGGGGCGGCACCACCGCTTGGTGGGATGCCCCTCGTACGGCGCGCCACAGCCGAGGCACTCCCGCGGGTCATCGCCGACCCGCTCGAGCATCTCTGCGTAGAGCGTCTCCACGGCCGCCCCGTAGCGCGTCCGGACTGGGCGACCGCCCGGCGCGCGGTCAATCTGCGCGCGCCGCCGCGTCTCGGCCTGGACAGCGCGAATCCCGTCGAGAAATTGATCCGGCGTCTCGCCGCGCTGGAGGAACGAATGGTAGGGAACCCCGATCTTGGCCGCGGCTTTAGGCATGCAGCGCCTCCAGCTCGTTCAGCGCCGAGACGAACCCGACGTCCAGGCGGCCGCCCTCCTCGCGCCGCCACTCGGGCGAAGCGGCCATCCATTGCAGCGCCTCGAGCAGCCGCGAGGGGCTCGACTGGCCGCTGAAATCCGCCGAATCCGCAACGTGAATCAGCGCCCGCAGTCCGGGCCGCTGGCGCCACTCGCGCTGGAAGTCCTTGATTCTTGCCGGATGACCCTGGACGCCGACACCGAACGTCGCGCCGTTGACGTTGGTCTCGGCGTCCAGGGTCATCCTGGCGCCGGCCAGCATTGCCGGCGTGACCGTGTTGCAGTCCTGCCCGGGCGGGGCGTGAGAGTAACCGGCGTCCAGACACCAGCGGCCGCACCACGCACAGCGGCGGTCCCCGCTCATCGGACTCCCTTTAGGGACAATTCGTCACCTCCGCCGATTCTGCGCAGCCGCGATCCGTATCAGCCCGTGCCGCTCGCGCGGGGGCCGGGCCCTTTTTCAATGAGGAAAGCCAGTAGGGCCCTTGCCCGTGCCGCTCGCGCGGGGGCCGGGCCAGCACCCACGGGCCGACCCGGCTCAGCACCTCGCTGACCACGGCAAACGCCGTCTGATCCACATCCACCATCACTCGATCCACGCCGCAGCGGCGCAACAGCGACAGCTTGTCCCGCATTTCATCGCGCACGCACTCGACGATATAAACCTCAGCCTCCGGGTCGGTTATTGGAGAATCCAGATGGCTTTCCGGCATAAGCGCGGCGATCCGCGTGAATGGCCCGATTGTGGGTTTAGTGTTCATGATGCATTGGGGTTATCGCCCCCCAACCCCGCGTCGCCGGACAGGTGCGCGGAAAATGTCATGCGGCGCAGGGTCTCCACCACGGCGGCATCGTCCATGCGGCTGAACAGGTCCGGCAGGCGATCGCGCCAGTCGTCGATGCTCTCGCCGCGCTCCAGCGCCGCCGCCGCCTCGGCGAGCACCGGCTCGACGGCGGGGCCGATCAGGGTCTCCCAACCCTCGCCCCGGAGCAGCTCGTCGACGGCCCCGTCGATCGCGTCGCCGCCGGCGCCGGCCTCCGCCAGGGCGCGCACAAGCGCGGCGCCGCGGGCCGCGGCCATCTCGTCGGGCGGGGTTTCCTCGTCCTCCCCGCCCTCCTCTTCCTCCGCCGGCGCCGGCGCAGGAGTTGGCCGGGGCGCCTCCTCCCATTCCCCGCCGTAGACGTCCAGGACGTGCCGTTCCGTGGGCCGCAGCCCGGCGGTGCGCGACACCACTTCCTCCCGCTTGGCCCGCGCGTCCAGATCCTCCTGCGGATCGGCGTCGTGGCGGATGACCGGTGTCTCCGCCCCGGGGAAATTCCATTCCGTCAACCACCGCGCCACCGTCGAGTTCAGCGCCGCGTCGAGCAGCCGGCAGTCGCTCGCCACGGTCTCGTCGCGCACGTCCTTCTGGACCTCCGCCGTGCCCCGCCACGGCCCCTGGTCGGTCGTCGACGACTGGCCCAGGATCACCGTCGTGATCGCGCGGTCCAGATATTCGATGAACCCCTGGAAGTCCAGCCCGCCGCTGCCGCCGGTGCGCTGCGCCGTCGCCAACAGCTCGATCACCTGATCCTCCGGATGCACCACGCCGGATCCGGTGGCGAGCGACTGGACCAGGTCGAGCAGATCTGCCTTTTCCTCCGGCAGCGCGCCCCTCCGATAGACGCCCTTCGCCGTGGGCGCCCCGAACTTCTCCAGAGCGATGGCCCAGAATTTCAGGCCGTGCCGTTTCAGCCACACCAGCCAATAGCACCACCTGGCCAACCCCGGCGAGAACGGCAGGTCGCCGTGTTCCCCCGGCCTCGCCAGCACCACGAACTTCGCCTCCGGTACCGGCTCGCCCTGCGGCCGCGCGTACGTACGCAGCAACAGACCCCCGCCGGCGTCCCAGGTGAAGCGGTCCGCGGACCGCACCCGCAGATCCTCGAGCATCACCTCGGCATCGCCGCGCTCCCAAATCGCCTCCGCCACGCTCCAGCCGTACCACACCCCATGCAGGAGTTGCCTGCAGACCGCGTCGAAGGACACCCCCTTGAGCTGCGCCTCCAAGGATTCGGCCGCGGCCTGGTCGATGGCGCCATCGCCGCCGGGCTCGACCTCCCAGGGCTTGGCGATCGCCGCGTCCAGGCGCTGGTCCAGCGCCGCCCGGCACCTGTCGTCGCGCAGGACGTTGCGGTACGTCTCCAGCGCGCGCGTCTGATCCTCCAGCACGGTATGGGCGTACCGCGCGGACGCCCTCGGATCGAGGGGCAGCTCCCCGATATACGGCGCCAGCATCGTGCCGACGCTGGAGCCCGCGACCACTCCGCCGGGCGGCGTCTTCGGCGTCTCGCGCCGCAGCAGCTTCGCCAAGGAAAACCGCATCAGTGGAACCCTCCCATGCCCGCGGAGTCGCCATGCGCCACGCCCAGCCCGTAGTCGACCGCCTCGCGCCGCCCGCCGGCGAAAGCCCCGTCCGCCTCGCGCGCGTCCCCGGCCAGCCCCTCGACCGGCCCGGACCCGGAGGACGCCGCGCCCGCCATCAGCGCGAAAGCCCAGAACCGGTCCGCGTGGCCGTCGTCGGTTTCGTCCGCCAGCAAGCGGACCTGGCCGGTCGGACCCGCGATCTTCCGCACCGAATGCAGATCCGCGCGCAACACCGAATCGCCGGCCGGTATCCGTATCCTGCGCTCCTCGAACCGCTCCTTCAGGCTGGTCGCCATGTCCAGCTTCGACGCCGGGGAAAACAGCACGCCCTCCACGCGGCTGGCGCCGTAGCGGCCCTGCGCGTCCTCGACCGGCTTCTCGCCCATGCCCGTCTGGTCCATGGCCAGGCGCAGCAGGCGGTACCGGCCGACCATCTCGTCCAGCCGCTCGTCCTGCCGCTTGAACGTCGCGCCCCTGAGCGTGGCGACCTCCCGCGTCCAGGCCACGTCACCGACCATCTCCGCGGCCACCGCGCACCACAGGTGGCGGCGCCGGCCGATGTCGTTGCCGATGTAGGACAGGCCGCCGCCGTACAGCTCCGGCTTCCCGGCCTCCGCGCTCTCGCAGGCGTCGATGAGCGTGTAGGGCAGCCAGGCGCTGGCCTCGTCCAGCCACTCGCACAGATACTCCTGCCGCCACAGGTCCTCGTCCGCCAGCCCCGCCCGCAGCTCCCCGGCGTCGACCGGCAACCCGCCGCGGACCGCGCGATGGATGTCGATCGCGTGCTTCGACCACGGGCCGCTCGACGTCATGAGCTCGTAGAATTTCCCCTCCTTCCCGCGCGGCGTCGACGTGATCCGGATCTTCCAGCCCCGGGTGATGGTCGGGAACAGCGCCCCCCAGATCTCCCGGCTGTCGCGGTGCAGGGCGAATTCGTCCAGGTAGACATTGCGCGAGTAGCCCCGCGCCGTGTCCGGATTGGCCGGCAGCGCCGTGACGATGTTGCCGCCGCCCGCGTCCCATTCGTTGGCCAGGTGGCGCTGGCCGCCGATGTCGATTTCGTACTCGGACTCCTCCAGGTACATCCCGTACGCCTTCGCGTGCGTCTGGATGCCGGCGCGCATCGCCTCGCGCGCCTGGCGGTCTCCGCGCGACAGCACCACCCAGGGCGATGCGCGTCCCTCGGCCAGGGCCTGCATCATGTCGTCGACGATCTCCAGCGTGCACACGAACGTCTTGCCGCACTGGCGCGACCATTTGCCGATCTTGAACCGCGACCGGTCCGCCATCCACGCCTGCTGGTAGTCGTACAGCGGGACCGCGGGCGAGGGATATGCATCAGCCATCGACGATCCCGTAGACCTCGCGCCGGATCCTGCGCAGGACCTCCCGCGGGTCCTTGCCCTGGGCCGTTTCCTCCTCCGCCGCCAGCATCCTGTCCAGCTCCTCCGCCGCCTTGCGACGCTCCTCGCGCAGCCGCTTGCCGGCCAGTGCGGCGTCGGCCACCGACCGGGCCGCGCCCGACAGCGCCTTGATGTCCGATTCGTCCTCGGCCTCCAGCATGATGTTGAAGATCCGCTCCTGGATCATGCGCAGCGTGATCTCGGAGAACGCGCCGTCGTCATCGTCCACCGCGGCGCGCATGGCCTGCGCCATGTCCGTCGAGAGCCGGAGCGCCTCGATCCGCTCCTCCAGCTTCTGGCCGTGGCGGTGCAGCGAGGACAGCGATATGCGGAAGCCCCGCGACTCGATCCATTCCACCAGCTCGCGGTAGCCGCCGAAGCCGCCCGCCACGAGGCGCCGCCCAAGCTCGTCGCGGACGTCCCCGGGCAGCGACGCGACCTTCGACCGCGCGGGCATGTCACCCGCCGCAGTGCCGATCGACGAATGGCGGGCGGGTGATGCCCGGCTCCACGTCCACCTCGTAGTCCACCACGTCGCGGCCGTGGCGGGTCAGCTTGGCGCGCCACGCGCGGACCTCCGAGCGCTCGATCCGGATCAACCCGCGCGACTCCAGGTAATCGAACTCCGTGCGCACCCGATCGGCGGTGACGCCCAGATACTCGCCGCGGGCGACGTCCAGGCACATCTTTTCCGTGGCGCCCAAGTGGCCTCCGACCTTGAGCGTGCGCAGGATCGTCCAGCGCAGCGCAGCGACATGGGTCTGCGTCAAACTGTCCATCAGCCTTTTTTCCTTACCTCCCGGATGGCGCCGACCCGCTCGTCGAGCCGCGCCAGCATGACGCCGTGATTTTCCAGCATCCCGATAATGCGGGATTCGTTCGGCACATAGTCGACGCGGGCGACGTAGTTCTCCGCCACGTGCAGGCGCAGTTCCCCGAAGCTCCGCTCCATCCGGACGATGCGGGCCTCGATGCTGTCCGACCGCTGTCCGTCCTCCGGTGCGTCCGCCGGCTTGAGAACGCCCAGCCGACGCAAAGCCGCCATGCCCCCGCCCAGCAGGATCAGCACGGCGAGCACGCCGCCGAACGCCTGGAATGCCGCGGGATCGGGCACCGGTCAATCTCCTGTCCGCTGGAGCGCCAGCGGCCCATCCGCCATCAGCCGCGCCAAATATTCCCGGCGCCCGTTCGCGTTGCCCGCGCACACCGGGTACGGCTGCCCGGCCGGACAGCCCAGCGTCGAATCGCGGATCGCCGCCGCCGCCCGCGCATAGTCGTGCTGGTACAGCGCGCCGAACAGTTCCGTGAACTCCATCAGCCCGCGGCGCCCGGCCATGAAGGCGATCTCCGCGAGCACGTCGCGCCTCGTCAGGTCCAGTTCGTCCCACAGGAAATCCGCCGTCACGTCCGTCACGTATTCGGCGTCGGCCTGCGCGTCCGCCCAGTCGGCGCACAGTCAGAGTGTCAAGTACTTCGGGGTGGAACGGGTAGCTGGCGCGGAACCGATCGACCGTCTCCGGGCGCGCGGCCCTGGGGTCTAGGCCTTCGGCGTGGGAGCGCCAGAGTTTCTGGTAGTCTGCGACCGCCGATTCGAGTCCGTCGTCGTCGATTTGCTCGAACAGCCGCCGTCGCAGCACGAGCGGGTACTCGTCGGCGGTGGTCGGGTTCAGCAGCGTCGCCTTGCGAGCGGACACGCTTTCGGCTTCGGCTACCTTGTCGGCGATGAACTGGTTTTCTTCCGAATAGGCGTCTATCGCGCGGCCGTCGCGGCCAATGGCAAGTGTGTACACAAGGGCGGCATTCGGCGCGCTCTCCACGGCCTTGAATAGCGATGTCAGAAACGCCGTGAGCTGATCGGCGGCGCCGGCGAAGTCTTTGACCTTGCGCAGGTAAACTGAGAGTTCGTCGAGCAGTATCAGCGTCGGCTCGCCGCCGAACAACTCCCGCAGTGTCTCTGAGCCCGGGGCGACGCGTTTTTCGTCGCTGCGGCGCACCCTCTCGTAACCTTTGGGGCCGGCGAGCGCGAAAGCCACCTCACCCCAAGGTGTGTAGGCAAGGATGGCGTCGCTGCCCGACCCCATCGAGCGGCCGTTCGCGGGATCAGCATTTTCGCCGTCAAACGCCGCCACCCGGACGTTGCCGGCGGGCAGCAGGGACGGATCGATAAATTCATCGGCGTTCGGAACGTCCGCGAGGCCCGCCGCGGCGTGTGCGAGCGCGATAAGCCCGTGGGTCTTTCCGCCCCCGTAGGACGTGTCCAGCCGAAAGATTGCGGCCGCCTCGCCTCCGGCGCCACTCAGACGACGGCAGACGTTCGCGAGCAGATCGCGGAGTCCTGCCGTGGGGTAAGTGTTCGCGAAGAACCGTACGGGATCGGCGTACTCAGAGTAATCGGCGCTCGCGCCGCTCCGCACCACGCGCGCCAAATCGGCCGCGAAGTCGGCCTCCACGGCGCCAGCAAGCACATCGGCTCTTGGAATACAGGTGTCGAAGATCATTCGGACGCTGCAGTTCTCAATTCGCCATCAGCGTGTGATCATACTCGTGGCGCTGCCAATTTGAACGATAAAGTCGGCAGTTCGGTTGAGCAGATTGAACATGATGATTTGCTCTCAAGTTGAGCGGCGCTGCGGACAGGTGACTTAGCCTTTGAGTGCGGCGAAATGATGACCGCGCGGAGTATATCATCGTGTCCCGGCCCCGATTTTCTCGACGTAGATCAACCGCACAGTATCCGGCGACTTTGTTTGCACTACGTTCCTACACGCGCTACGGCACCAGGATACAAAGAGCGGGGATTCCCAACCTCCTCCGAACGGCGTAGATGGCCGGTACTTCCAGGACCCCCAATACCTTCGAAGCAGTCGATATTCTCTCCGCTCGCTTCGCTCATTCTTCTCTTGCCCCTCGCGAGAACCTTCCAAGCTTGTTCCCCGACCTCTTGACTCCGCCGCCGTGTAACGCTATTCCTTTATCACTTTACGGTCGCTTGCCACCCCCACTGCCCGGCAGCGAACTCACCAGGATCAACAGCTAGGGACAATTGCATCGCCAGATGGAGTGAGCCCCTGGAGTTGGCCACATTGGCGCGAAGGCATCCACAGCACGGTTCTCCCGTATGGCAAATGAACATACCGACTTTTGGCTCGCCCTCATGGACCTCTCGCAAGATCCGCAGCAAAGGGCGCGCTTATGGAACGGCTACGTTGGTTGGCGCCTTCCCGCGCAGTATAAGGGGGACCGAGATCCCAGTAGAGGGTGGCCGCAGCTGATCGTCGATCCTCCAGAGGGAGGTTGGCCAACACTCACCGAAGAAGAACGAGCGACTCTTGAGACTTTGGCTGAGGAGTATGGGGGGCATCCCGAGTTCGGTCGCCAGTACATGGATTTCGCTGACCACGCTTTCGTCTTGGAATTCGATCTATCCGGCCTGATCCTCGTCGACGCGAATTTTGACCGAGCCATTTTCGGAGATGACGTCAAAATGTCCGACCAAACACGATTTTATGCGCAGGCGTCGTTCGATAAGGCTACATTTGAGGGCGGTTTCTTTAGTGACAGAGCTCAGTTCGACGCTCCAGTTTCGTTTGCGGGCGCACAGTTCTTGCAGGGCGCCACGTTTATTGGCACACAGTTTAAGGGCGGCGCCTCCTTTGCCAATGTAACGTTCCAACCACATGTCATGTTCAATGATTCAAAGTTCGAGGACCGATATTTTGGCGACAGTTTCGCCCCATCCAGCTTGACTGGCTTTCAAAACACCAAGTTTTTGGGCAGAGCGTCCTTCCGCAACGTGGTCTTCGGCAACACGCACAACGAAGGCTCCAGACGCCTATCGCCTGCGCGTCGGGCTGACTTTTCCGGCGCCATTTTCGAGAGTACCACCGATTTTCGTAAAGCCTCGTTTGGCGGTGCGCCGGCGTTCTTCAACGCCACCCTTCACGAGGATACAGATTTCAGTCAAATAGATTGGAGCACCGCAGACGGTCGCGACTTTTCGGTCGACTACGCGATCCGGGCGTGGGAGCGCTTGGAGCTCATCATGAGCTTGCTTGAGAAACCATTTGACCGGCATCAGTTCTTTCGCCTGAAGATGCGTGCCAGGCGTCGAAAGGACGGAGCCCTATTGAACGCGGTGAATTGGCTCTTCGAGAAAACTGCCGACTATGGTTGGGGTTTGCGTAGGGCTGTTGCCTCGTGGCTCGGACACTGGTTCGTTTTTGCCATGGTCCTTTGCGTTAACGCTTGGGCCAACTCATGTTCTATCGCGTTCGGCGAGATTGCGCGGGCCTCCTTTGCAACCAGTTTTGCCAATGCACATGCATTTCTTTTCCTCACCGCTACTGACGGGTATCTCGAAGACAGCCTACGCCTATTGCAGGAAAACGATGGATGGGGATTAGTTGCCGGAGTAGGAGTCGTCCAAGCGATTCTCGGGCCGATATTTCTTTTTCTGCTTCTGTTGACCCTCAGGAACCGGTTTCGTCTTGGTTGAAGCCTGAATTTCTATTGGACGATGCGATACATGCACTATCGATGGGGTTGATTGACCGAGAGATCTATGTCGTCACGTCATTGACGTCTGTCCACGCGTCAGCAAGGCGGGCAGCAAACTCCCTGCCGTTATTGCAGTGAATCGGCTAACGTCCAAAAGAGCGCCAGTCACTTCCGCGCCAATGCAGAGAGTCGCCGAAATGCGCCATCACCCACCAGCTCGGGCGCCTCAGCCTCGATTCGCTCAAGCGCAATGCCCAGATCTTCCGGAAACACCGCGTGCTGCGAATCATCGATCGACAAGTCGAGCAAGCAGAGTAGCGCGCGCGCCTTCTTCTCATCGTCGATGGTCGCTGCGAGTCGAGGCGTCTTCATTTCTTCTGCGCGTTCGCCATCGTAGAAACCAAAAGCCAACATCGAGTGACAGCGAAAAGGACTCAGGAATCGTTCGATCACGCCGACCGCTTCCACAAATGCGTCTCCGGATATGGCGGGTAGCGTCGCGAGATGTCGACTCACACCTTCTGATTCGAAGGACCGTTCCTGTGGCCAAACCCGTTTGAGAAACTGCCATACCGTTGTGCGAAAGAGAACGCCCGCGGCCTCGGCGCCTTCCTCCGGCTCAAATGAACATTGCAGGAAAGTCCACAGCGTACTCGCTGCCTCCACGCGAACTTTCTCGTCCGCTACGCGCAGCACCTGGGTCAAGCTGGCGTGGTCTACAGCCGATTCGCGGTCTTGGTCGAACGAATACAATGCCTCGCAGACCAAACAATACACAAGATCTTCTCGTGACCTGCCGTCAAGTTGATCGTCTAGGATCCTTTTCAGTGCCTCCTCGCCGATGATTTTCAACGTGGCAGGACCGATCCAGTTGGTCGCAACCGCGCGCCAAAGCACAACCGCCTCATCATTATCAAGCAACAGTGGTTCCAGCAGGTGCCGCTTCGCCCACTTCGGGTACACTTCCCTGCAAGTCGCTAATTCCCTCGTCAGCATCGCCCGACCGATCACCCCACTGTATCCACGCTCGGAGATCACGCAATCCCGCATTTTCTCCACCAGACTTCTCGCCCCGAACATCTGCTCTATCTTGTCGACTGACCTCAGCGCTTCCAGAAACACACCCACAAACTTTCCCGTCGGTGTGTTTGGCATTCTGATGTCTTCAGCAACTCGAGCGCCGTCCCAGGAATCGATACTTGCCTCGACGTCTGGCCTTCCTGCCGCGTTTGTCCTTGCAACAACCATCGGCCAAGTTTGGAACCAGATAGGATAGACGTACTCACAGCGGACAGCGTAATGCCTCCAAGTTTGGAGCCAATCGCTGATACCCCCGACGGCAATTTCGAGCGTCGAAGCGGACAGTGTCCGCAATAGCCACAACACGCGCTTCGATTCGGATATCGCGTCGCGCGATTGATCTCCAGTTTCCGATTGCGATTCCGGGGTGTGCAACGAACAAAATGTATCCCAAACGTACGGGAAGCGATCCGCATCCGCACCAGCGGATTCGAAATCGGATAGCACGAGAAGCAGATGCTCAGGCTCCCGCAACCATTTCGCAGGGTTTACGAGTTCTCCGGTAGCTGCACTGCGTCCTTCGGCTGACATGGCGTCGTTGAGTAACTGCAGTCGCGCCTGGCCCTCGAGTTCATCGTACTTGGTTTCGGTACGCTGGGACGCTGTCGTCATCGGTCGCCTTCGCGACACGATGCGCCCGGAGTCAACCGCCATATTTTCCAGTTCGGGGAATCTGCTCATCGCCTCTAGCAACAACTGACTGCTTTGCTTCGGCAGGACAGCCCCCGCAATCTCTATTCGCCTGAGTTCCATTACAACCCAGAATTGCCGCGCCGCGTCTACCTCCGCCGATTCGTCTGTCTGGGGCCAAAGCGCCCGAGGTGGCTCATCGTGCAGACGTTGCAACACGGATTCTTGCGCACGCGGACCGAGGTCACTGAAACGCCTAGCCCTCAATTCCGCCACTTCCGGAAAGCGGCGCACATCCCAGAACTCGACGTCTGCACCGGACATTAAGAAGTTGGCCACTTCTCCAGCGCAAGCAAGTCTAGAGTTGTTCGCCACCAGTGAGGCCCATAGTCGCCGATAGATCGATGCACGTGAGTCCCGCCAGCGTCGAACAAAAGCCGCTCCCTCTGGCGGATCAACTTCGGCCAGCCGAGAGATCGTTGCATGAAGCAACTTCACCGATGGCGCAAGACCCCTGTTGTGAGCGCCGGCCCAAAGGCGTATTGCGCCCAAACCGGCGCGCCTTTGGTTAATTTCATGGGCTTGCTCCATATGGACATTCACCACTCGTCCGGCATCTCCCCAACTATTCTCGTTATCTCCATAAATGCGACGGGCGACGTAATGCCCCTGATCGACAACAGACGTGAGTTCGCTCGCCAAGGCACCGAGGAAGTGGCCGTCGGACATACAGGCAAGACCGATATCGATTGTCCCACCGCGAATATCCTTGAAAAGGCTAATGCTGGTTAACCTTGCTGAAAGCAGGTCACCGAAGCGCTTGGGCGAACCCGGCTTCTGGACGGCTTGCCATGGCCGCTGCTCGAGTGCCATTACCTCCAGACGCGGTCTGACCAGATCCGTGATGGCTGAGATCAGCGAACCAGATTGCTCTCCTGCCTCGACCCGAGTACCGATGTTGTGTACGACTATGGATGGATGGATCTCCGTTGTTGGAGCAGACCAGCTCTCTTCAATCAATCGCCACGCGGTCAGATATGGTTCCGTGAGAGATTCAACGTCGTTGCCGTTCAAGTGATCGAGCACCGCCATCTTTTCGGCGAGCTGATGGGGCTCAAGCCTGAGCGCCCATTCCACGGTTTCCCGCTCCGCTAGACGACCATTCAAGAAGGTGCTTGCCGTCTTGGCCAGACCGCGCTCCACTTCGCTAAGGCTTGACCACGACCGCATCATGGTCGCCGTACTCGTGGTGGTTCGCGACCAACCGACATCATCGCGTCGAGCCATCCCGGTCCGGCTCCGGCTTCCGACGCCAGCTTCGCCATGCGTACACGCTCACGCCTGTTGCCTCGTCTGTACAGGTGATCGAAGAGTCCTTGGTCGATCTGTGGCGAAGCCGCTCTATCTGTCTTCACGATTCTTCGAACCTCGTCGTCGATCACCCCTTCCTTCCCGTTAATCGCCGACAAATCGGCCCATCGCGCGAGCACGTCACCCAGCGCTGAGTGATCATCGTTCGGGACAGCGTATGGGATTGGCACAATCCCTCGTGCTTGCCAATCTGCCAACTCAACCGGATCGGCCTCGTCCGATGCAACGAAAATGTACCGTTTCTTCAGGTCATCAAATCGCGTTTCGTCAGCCGCCACGGCATCGAGCAAGTAACGCATCGGGGGATCGTTCGCGCTGTAGCCTACGAGAACGAGATGGTACAGCCGAGCCGCGTCGTAGATGAGATCCGGAACAATACGCCGGCGCAAGTAAAACTCGCCGAAGTCCTGATCCGTGAGTACCAAGTCCTTATGGCGGACAGGGTCACGGCTCAACGCTCCGTGGATGTGAAACACACCCGCAAACTCGGTGCGCCTGGTCGGCCTTGGAATCGATCCCAGTGCATATGTCTCAACGTTTGCGCCCAAGCGATACGCTGCCTCCTCCAGCAACAGGTCAAAGTTTGTGGTCATGATCGTCGTTGCACCACCACGGTCGGCCAGACGTATCAATGAACGATGCACTGACGAAGGCGCTGGCTTCCCAGCAGTACCGAAAACGTCCTTCTGTTCATCTCGTTCTGTTCTCGCTGGTGCCTCGCCCTGTCCGCGCTTTCCCGGCGGCCGCAGAATCTCCGCAACCCTGTCTCTGACCCTGCTGTCCCCACGCGCTCGACTGTCCAGGCGGCGTTCCAGCATGCCAAGTACGACATCGAACTCATCAGCTTCGTACCTTTGCGCCTCTGCCGCTTGCCGATCAGTCAACCGCGCACCGTCCGATGACATGTTCCGACGTTCGCCGGAATCAATCTTTGAGAGAATCCGATAGACCGCTGGATCAAGCTCTCTGTAGACTTCACGAACCAGTTCCCGAAAATTCGGCAGTCCCGCCGGTCGAGAAATTCCCGCGCCGCAAATGAACAGCACCTCACCCGTTGCGTGAGCCAGAAGCAACCGTTCGGGAATACCCGGCAGTCCCGCCCCAAGAGAAACGTCTTTCAACTCGTCCACGCGATACACTCACTTAGCCGTATGGTGCACTTTGGGCAATCGGCTGGACCTGTCCGCAATTCAACGGTCTGCCGCCCGAACCGAAGCATACTCAATTGTCTTGAATACGCTTGGAATTGCGAACACATAGAGCTTGTGTGGGATAGTTCGCGTCGATGCACGAGCGACAGCAAACTTGCGTTCGCCCCTTAAATCACGTTCAGGTCACCGCCGGCCATGATGCGGTGCTTCAACGCGTCCACATGACCGATGAAGGCCGACAGGTCGGAAGCGATCCGGTGCGCCGACACGTCCGACGCCCCAACGGACCACGGGCTTCTTGTGATCGGATGGGGCATCATCCGCCGCGCGTACATGGACACCACGAAGTAGGACTCGTCCGGCGGCCGGTTCCCGGGCACGACGTTGGCCGCGGCGATGGTCCCGATGCCGCTCACGCCGATGTCGCCCGGCCCCGGCTCCCCACGTTCGGATTTCGGCGATTTCCCGCCATAGTCACCGGATTTGCCGCTATTGCGGCTGCTCGCGAAGGCCTATGGTGCCCGGTGGGTACGCAAGACAGGGCACCGCTCGCCGATGGACACGCCGCGGGACAACCAGGACCGCTTCATGAAGCTCATGCTGAGCCGCCCGCGCATGGTTCGGGACCTGCTCGCGCTGCTGCCCGCCGAATGGACAGCGGAGGTGGACGCCGCCAGCCTGCGCGAGCTGCCCACCGAGTTCATCGGCGAGCGCGGCTGCGCTTTCCCGGTGCTGACCGATCCGATAGCAAGGCTGGGCCATGATTCCCCGCTGGCTGACGAACCTCGTGTCTGTATACTGGTTCTGAAGGCGTTTATTTCAGCACTTCCCAGCGTCCGGCCTTGGTCGGTCCGACATGTCGGATGACGCCAGCCGCTCTCAGCCTGGTCAAGTGGTACTTGACTCCATTCGGCGTAAGGCCAACCCGTTCAGCGAGCATTCGCTGAGTCAGTTCCGGCTCAGCCTTGAGCAAGGCCAAGATGCGTTCTCGGGTAGTTTCTTGGGCAGTTTCTCGGGTAGTTTCTTGGGTGGTTTCTCGGTCGGTCAGCACTTCCCAGCGTCCGGCCTTGGTCGGTCCGACATGTCGGATGACGCCAGCCGCTCTCAGCCTGGTCAAGTGGTACTTGACTCCACTCGGCGTAAGGCCAACCCGTTCAGCGAGCATTCGCTGAGTCAGTTCCGGCTCAGCCTTGAGCAAGGCCAAGATGCGTTCTCGGGTAGTTTCTTGGGCAGTTTCTTGGGTGGTTTTCTTATCCGCAGAACTTCCTGAGGTGATGTCGGAAGCCTGATACGCGGCGGAGAATGGAAACGTTGTCCATAAACCGTCACCAGTCGCCTGCAGTTCCCATCTTGGCACAGGGTTGCCGGCCTTCTGGCAGATTTCCACGATACGCTGAATGCCCCGCCCCCACGCTTCGATCATTCCAGCTCGGAAGAAGGCATACGCAATTCGTGGGTTGTGCGGGTTTGACGAGAGTCTTCCGGCTAGCTGTTCGGCGGCCCATTCGGGCGGCAGGTGTGCCGCATTCCACATCTCAATGCGGTCGTCATGGACGCGAATCTGAATGGTGGTGGGACGTGAATAGTCCCGATGGATAATGGCGTTGATCACCGCTTCGCGCATGGCTTCGCGGGGAACGGGAAAGGTCTCCACCCGGTAAACGCCATCGTAGGAAACCAGCGCCCGCGTGTACTTGGTGTACAGCAGATCCATCGTGCGATCGACCTGGGTGAACAAATCGCCTTCGATTACGTCTTGAAACAGCAACTCCGCGCTGCGGAAATAGCCGACCTTCACATAGGCTTCCATCACGAACCGGTGCGGCGCCGGGTGAAACAAGAGCACGGCGGCGCGCTTGAGGTATTCCGCTTCCCGAAACTGCAATCTTTCGACGATCTCCTCATTGGATTCGTTGACGACATCCTGCGGCAGGCGCTCGCTGTTTGCGCCGCGCCGACGAAACTCATTGAAGGCGCGGCCGTCCAGATCCTTGAGGCCAACACCCGGCAAGGGCGCGTCGTCCCAGGTTCGACCGTATTTCCGCAACAGGAAGCGGCTGAGTGCCGCGCCTCTGAGAGCTTGATTGGTACTGCCGCTCCGATAGTAGATGACGCCCTTGTAACTGATCGGATTCGGATATCGGTCAACAACGATTTCCAGATATTCCCCGCCGCCTATGGATCTCAGGTTCACGTCAACCAATATGCCGAGCAACGATAGCGTCTTGTTGGGGATGTCCTCGAGCAATCCCCGCGCGCCTTTGACGCCGACCACGTTGCCCCGGTCATCCTTGCCGATTTCCAGCACACCGCCCTGCGCGTTGGCGAAACCACATACCCACTTCAGGTATTCGTCGCGCCAGGAACGTTTCCATTCGACAGTCTGCGATTCCGGCACCATCTACATCACCATCCCGATGCTGTGGACACCGCACGCCGCAGGGACTCGATCCTTTCGATTGCAAACTTATCGAGGATACCCATTGTTCCTTCTTCCCTCTGGCGTGAGCGCGAGAATATACGTATTCAAGAAAATATGGCAGCGGGCATCGCGAGGCAGAAAATCAGGCCAACAGTGGTTTGCCCGCGCCGTTGGCACCGCCAATGATTCGGCAAGCTGGTGGGCGCTTCTGACTCATGCGAGGCGGTTACGTAGATTACGCTGCTGCTCAATGAGTCGATTTCCCGCCGACGCTGGTCGTCGTGATGTACACGGGACATCGGCCGTGGTGCCCCCCGGATGACCTGAGCGCCCTGGTGCGGGTCCCCGCCGGCCATCCCCTGCCGTGGCTGACCGGGCGCCGCTACGCGCGGCTTGATTTGCGTGACCCGGCGACGCAGTATCCCAAGCGTGGCAACCGCATGGCGGCGCTGGCGCGGCTGATGTTCGCCGAGTCGCCTTTCGACGCCATCCGCCTGCTCAAGGAAGTGGGCGGGTGGCTGGACTTCGGTGACGAGGACGAGGAGCGCCTGTACCGTTGCTACGTAAACTGGTTCTACGCGATCACGCCGAGACTGCGCCCGCGCGACTGGGACCCGGAGCGTGAACGCGAAGTGGAGGAAATCATGAGGGAAGTATCGGCACTTGAGAAGAACACCGAGCGCTGGCTGGAAGGTCACCGCCGGGACGCATTCGCCGACGGTCGGCGGGCAGGGCATGCGGACGGTCAGCGCGAGGCGCTCGCGCACGAGCGCTCCCTGCTCGTGCGGCAGGCGGCGCGGCGCTTCGGCGCCGACACCGGGCGGCGTCTCGAATCCCGGTTGAGGGCCGTGCGTGATCCCGACCGCCTTGACCGAGTGGGCGACCTGATCGTGGACAGCGAGACCGGCGAGCAGTTGCTCGGCGGTCTCGATGGCGCCGACACAAACTCAAGCTGAGGTGGCTGAGCCTTCCCGGCGTCGGCAGGTCCATTTGCATTGCTGATCTCCAGACGGGCCAGGCGATCGGCAGTAGACGAAGACTCGCATGCGCAAGGTCGTGAGCGCGTGACCGGTCGTTACGATACGCCCGGCAACGTGGAGGCACAGTTCGAGCCGGGTTCCGGCGGTTACGTGCTGGCCAACAAGCTCGGTATTGCCGACCCGAAGGAAATGGATGACATCGAGCTGGACCTATTGGTTCGGCTGCAGAAGGATGTCACTAGTTCGGTCAAGGCGGACCAGCCCATTACTGTTGCAGACCTTCGGGAGTGGCATCACCGCTGGCTGGGTAAAGTCTATGCGTGGGCCGGCCGGGAACGGTCGCCTGTCTCGCCTGCTGGCCGCCGTGATGGCCTTGCAGGCCGGCTGGCCTCACCTTGATTTCACGGCCTGGGACGAAAACAGGGCCGATTACTTCAACGCGATTCAGGCGGGGCTAAGCGACTATGAACCGATGAAGGAAATGGTCAGGCAAGCGTTACGCGGGGCTTCTGGGACTCCAGACGCCTGATCTTTTTTTCTATGTCGCGCACGGATTCCCCGGTCTCGATCGCAGTCGAGCTGGCCACGCTACGAATCAGCTGCCGCGCGGCCTTCTCGGGGTCTCGCAGGTGAGGGTTTACTTGGGAAAGCGTCTTGCCTTTCATGGCTACATTATAGCCCATCAGGCTTAGATCGAAGTTGCCGCCGTATCCGCTCGCAAGGCTGAAACATGAGAACGATAATCTGGAATCAAGCGTTTCTGCGGATGGGTGCGATAGGCCTGTTTGGTACCTTGGCACTCAATATGTATGCACTGATCGGTGCCTGGGAAGTCGTTAAGGGCGCTTCGCGATAACAGACCGATTATCGCTGGGCGGGGCGATGGTCCCGATGCCGCTCACGCCGATGTCGCCCGGCCCCGGCTCCCCACGTTCGGATTTCGGCGATTTCCCGCCATAGTAACCGGATTTGCCCATATTGCGGCTGCTTGCGAAGGCCTATGGTGCTCACTGGACAAACACCACGGAGCGCCAGTCGCAAATGGACACGCCGCGGGACAATCAGGACCGCCTCATGAAGCTCATCCTGAGCCGCCCGCGCGTGGTGCGGGACCTGCTCGCGCTGCTGCCCGCGGAATGGACAGCGGAGGTGGACGCCGCCAGCCTGCGCGAGCTGCCCACCGAGTTCATCGGCGCGGGCGGTGAAAAGCGCATCGCTGACCTGTGCTGGCTTGCCGTAGGCAGGGGCGGTGACTCAGCGATCATTCTGATCGAGAATCAATCCACGCCCGATCGGCTCATGCCGGCGCGGGCGACGACGCGGGTCGGCCTGCTCTACGAATCACTCGGCGCTGCGGCTCGGCGGTCGGACGGCAAGTTTCCGCCGGTACTGATCGTGGTGGTGTACACGGGGGATCGACCGTGGCGGTCACCGGACGACCTGAGCGGCATGGTGCATGTGCCGGCCAGTCACCCACTGTCGGTTCCTGTCGGCCCCCGTTACGCTCGGCTTGATTTGCGGGACCCTGCGGCGCAGTATCTGGAGCAAGGCAACCGCATGGCGGCGCTGGCGCGGTTGATATTCGCGGATTCAGTCTTCGACGCCGTCCTCCTGCTTAAGGAGGTAGGCGGGTGGCTGGATTTCGGGGACGAGGACGAGACGCGCCTGTTCCAGTGGTACCGGGACTGGTTTTACGCGACCTCACCGGAGTTCCGTCCACCGGATTGGAACCCGGAGCGCTTGAGGAAATTGGAGGAACTGATGGCGGAACAATCTGTACTGGAGAGAAACACCGAGCGTTGGCTGCAGCGTCACCGCCGGGACTGGTTGGCGGAAGGCCGGCGGGAAGTGATTGCGCACGAGCGCGCCCTTCTAGTGCAGCAGGCGGTGCGGCGCTTCGGCACCGACACCGGGCGCCGTCTCGAAGCTCGATTGCGGGCCGTCGAGGACCCCGGGTATCTTGAGCGGGTGGGCGTTCTGATCGTGGAATGCGAGACCGGCGAGCAGTTGCTCGGCGGTATCGACCGTTCCGGTACGAACTCAAGCTGACGCGGCTGCGCTTTCGCGGCGCTGACCGATTCATCCTGCGCCTACCTCAATAAGCAGGCGGCAGTGGTCGTTGGACCCCCATTCATCAACCCCGTTCAGCGCGCTCACCCAGAAAATCAAGTGCACGTCACCGGCGGCCAGGATCCGGTGCTTCGACGGGTCCACATGACCAATGAAGGCCGAACGTTCGGATTTCGGCGATTTCCGGCCATAGTCACCGGATTTGCCCATATTGCGGCTGCTCGCGAAAGCCTATGGTGCTCACTGGACAAACACCACGGAGCGCCAGTCGCAAATGGACACACTGCGGGACATCAGGGACCGCATCATGAAGAGCATGCTGAGCTGCCCACGCGTGGTCCGGGATCTGCTTGCGCTCTTGCCCACTGAGTGGACTGCGGCGGTGGACGCCGCGAGCCTGCGCGAGCTGCCCACCGAGTTCATCGGCGCGCGCGGCGACAAGCGCATCGCCGACCTGTGCTGGCTCGCCGAAGGTGGGGCCGGTGACTCAGCGATCATCCTGATCGAGAACCAGTCCACGCCTGATCGGCTCATGCCGGCTCGGGCGACGACGCGGCTCGGCCTGCTCTACGAATCGCTCGGCAGCGCTGCACGGGGGGCGGATGGGCGGTTCCCGCTGGCGTTGATCGTCGTGGTGTACACGGGACATCGGCCGTGGCGGCCACCGGACGACCTGGGCGGCTTGGTGCGGATGCCGGCCGGCCATCCGCTGCCGTGGCTCACCGGACGTCGATACGCTCGGCTTGATTTGCGGGACCCTGCGGCGCAGTATCCCAAGCGTGGCAACCGTATAGCGGCGCTGGCTCGTTTGACGTTCGCGGAATCGGCTTTCGGCGTCAATCTCCTGCTCGACGCTCTGCGCGAATGGCTGGAATTCGAGGACGAGGACGAGGTGCGTTTGTACCAGTGTTACCTGGACTGGATCTACGTGATCGAGCCGAGGTTCCGTCCCAGTGGCTGGGACCCGGACCGCGACAGGAATATGGAGGAGATGATGGAGGAAATATCTGTGTTCCAGCGGAACACAAACCGCGTGCTGGAAGGTCACCGCCGGGACGCATTCGCCAAAGGGCATGCCGACGGTCAGCGGGAGGCGCTCGTGCGGCTGGCGGCGCGGCGTTTCGGGGCCGACATTGGGCGCCGGCTCGAAGCCCGGTTGAGGGCCGTCAAGGCCCCCAGCCGGCTTGACCGGGTGGGCGACCTGATCGTGGACAGCGAGACCGGCGATCAGTTGCTCGGCGGTCTCGACAGTTCCGCTACTAACTCAAGCTGACGCTGCTGAGCTTTTCCGGCGCCGACCGATCCATTCGCGCCAAGATCGCGACTGGACAACGGAGGAACTAACGGCGGAACATTCGATACAAGGGTCGACGATATTCAGGCTTGCAGGTCTGGCTCACTCTGGGTCTCGGAACTCCCCGGTTCATCGGGAGCATCGGGACCCTCGAATACCACGCGGCCGTTTCTCCAGAACACCGCGTATTGCCCCAATAGGCGCTTGCGCTCCAAAGCTTCAGCTACGGATCGCCGCAGGGATTCGAGCCCTTGTCCCGTAAATTCATCGAGTTCAGCCATCGCGCTTCATCCTCTCCTCGCATCGATTCGCGTGGGTACTCGCTTGAAGTGCTCTTGCCGCGCGTGCTGACTTGGCCGTTCACGGTCGATGAAACGCTTGATCAGGCAAGCGTTACGCGTGGAGGCGAGGACTCCAGGCGCCTGATCTTCTTCTCAATTTCCTGCACCGATTCTCCGGTCTCGATCGCCGTCGAACTGGCAATGCTGCGGATACGCTGCCGCCTTGCGGCTTCGGTATCGCGCAAGTGGGGATTAGTCTCGGCCAACGTCTTTCGTTTCATGACTCCATTATATTCGATCTGGCGTCAGGCAAACTCGCCTCCGCATCGCTCCAGAATCCCGATTTCCTAGTCCGTGCAAATCTCCCCTTGACCGGACGTCGCTACACGCGGCTTGAATTGCGGGACTTGGCGACGCAGTATCCCAAGCGTGTCATCTGTATGGCGGCGCAGGCAATGAGGGAAGTATCGGCTCTGGAGAGGAACACCGACCGCTGGCTGAAGCGTCACCGCCGGGAATGGATGGCGAAAGGCCGGCGGGAAGGGCTCGCGCACGAGCGCGCCCTGCTCGTGCGAATGGCGGCGCGGCGCTTCGATGCCGACACCGGGCGGCGTCTCGAAGCCCAATTGCGGGTCGTTGAGGATCCCGAGCATCTTGAGCGGGTGGGCGTTCTGATCGTAGATTGCGAGACCGGCGAGCAGTTGCTCCGCGGTATCGACGGGAACGCTTGACGCGCCACCCTGGAGCGACCTTACTTCATGCTCGTGATGGTGCGCCCGAATTCGTTCGTTCCGGTGGAACTGAAACGGTGCAGGCTGGTAGTCTGATGACTCAAACAACAAGGGTTCGAGGCGAAGCGATGTTCAAATCCGGTAGCTTGAGATGTCTGATCGGTTTTCCGATCCTCATGGGCAGTGCGGTGCTGTTGACGGCGCTGCCGGCTCACTCGAACGATCCGGACGCTGTCGCAACCGCGAGAGATGGCGTTCGCGACCTCGGCAAGAACTGGAATGGTGAAGTCAACGTTGCCACCCAGGCCCTCTACATGGAGTTGCAGCGTTCCGCGGACCGATCCGGCGTCAACGCAACCATGGACGTCAGTTACGGGCCTCACGAGCTGCAGGGCATGGATGTTTTCGCGCCGGAGGTACGGCCGGCGGAGCCGGTACCTGTTGTCGTGTACATCCACGGCGGCGCGATGGTCCGGGGCAACAAGATCAATGCAAACTCGGAGGGCTTGATCTCCAGCAACATCCCGACCTTTTTCGCACGCCACGGCATGATCGGCATCAACGCCAATTACCGGCTCGTGCCGGAAGTACAGTGGCCGTCCGGCCCGGACGACCTCCGCGGGATACTTGCGTGGGTCCGCGACAATATCGACGAGTACGGCGGCGATCCCGATGCGGTTTTCCTCATGGGCAATTCGGCGGGCGGACGCCACGTTGCGAGCTACCTCTATCATGAGGCCTCGCACTTCGACGACGGGCCGGGTGTAATTGGCGCAATGCTGAGCTCCAGCTCGTTTGGCGTGTCCGACTCGGAAGCTCAGCGCGTCTACTACGGTGACGACGCGGCACTGCGTGCCAGCCTTGTGCCTCTTGGACTCGTGGACTCCTATGACGGCCCCGAGATTCCGGTCTTTCTGTGGAGCGCGGAATTCGACCCGGCGAGCATCGAGGCGCCGGTGGCGGCCATGTACGCAAAGCTATGCGGAAAATATGAGGACTGTCCGCGCTTCACCCAGTTCCAGGGACACAATCATGTCTCCCACATCATGAGCATCAACTCCGCGGATGACGAGGTGAGTCGAGCCGTGCTGGAGTTTGTTCTTTCCGTTACCGCGCGATAAGACAACACGGACCAGGGTGCGCAGTTCTCCAGCCTGATCTGCGCCCTACGGCTTGTCGCGCAGATAGAATGGACGGCAGCGGTGGACGCCGCAAGCCTGCGCGAGCTGCCCACCGAGTTCATCGGCGAGCGCGGCGGCAAGCGCATCGCCGACCGATCCATTCGCGCCCGGACCGCGACTGGACAATGGAGGAACTAACGGCGGAACAATCGATTCAAGTGTCGACGCTTCTCAATCCTCGGGGCCTGGCTCACTCCGGGGCTCGGACCTCCCCGATGCATCGGGAGCATCCGGACCCTCGAATACCACGCGGCCGTTTCTCCAGAACACGGCGTATTGCCCCAACAGGCGTTTGCGCTCCAGCGCCTCGGCCACCGCCCGCCGCAGCGACTTGAGTCCTTCCATTGCGAAATCGTCGTCGTCAGTCATGGCGTTTCGCATCCTCCAGCGCTTGCAGCCTCGCCGGATTCGTTACCTGCTGGCGCGTGCCGTGCTGCTTGAATACTATTACAGGGTCCCTATCGGCATTGCAGTAGCACACCGCTCGATCCACAAGAAGAGCGTACTCCCGTAGAAAGTTGTCCAGACTGCGAATGTAGCGCCGTTCAATATCGGCACGGGGGATGTTGTGCCCTCCATGACGTACTCGCTCGGCCACGCGGCACTTCGCCATTTCAACACTTGGCAGCGCTAGGTAGATCAATTCCACTCGCCAGCCTTCCGATCTCAAGCGCCTTATCAGCCGCCGGTATCCGAGCCCCGACAGCGTGGTCTCGAAGCCGAAGTCGCGCCTGGCCAAAATGTTTTGCGAAATTTCCCGCAGCAGAACCCGGCCCGCCGCTATTGCCCTGCCTTCCGGTGCCAGAGGCGCAAGTCCGGCGGCGATGAGGTCAGCGTTCACGAAGGTACGGCAGCCCGCGACGCGTGGCAGGTAATCCAGCGCGAAGGTGGTCTTGCCCGCGCCATTGGGGCCGGCGACGATCCAGCAGACCGGCTGAGGTGTTGGATTCATATCAGACGCGCCCGACCGGTAAAGGCTGTTGCATCGTGCCCTGTTTGATGGCGCGGGTATGGAGGCTGCGTGCGCTCATTGCCCGACTGTGACAGCACATGAGATTCGGCTCAAGCTCCCCACATTCAGATTTTCGCGACTTTCCCGGCAAAGTCACCGGATTTGCCAATGTCGCTACCGCCTACGAAAGCATATGGTGATTGCCGGGGACACACTATGGAGCCGTTCAACGCAATGGAGTTGGGCTGAACCAGGCTTTTCGACGGAGAACGCAAGCATGTTTCGAAGTTGCTATATTTCATCGCATCGGTTTGGAGAAATTGCATGCCTGAGTGGTTCAACACTCCCCTGATCATTATCGCGACCATGGCCGTTGGCACTGGTCTCGTCAAACTCGGTCAGTGGATGGATAGCGTCAATTCCGATCGGAGCGCATTCAAGGAGTTCATGCAGGAAATTCGCAGCGATATCAAGGAGATCCGTGCGAGCATCACCGAAATATACGCACGGCTTCCCGCCAGCCCGATTACCGGGGGAAGCCCGTTCAAATTGACGGACCTCCCACCGCTGCCTGAGAGCCCGCGCAACGTCCAGAGCGGGGCAACCGCGTGGCGGCGCGGACCCGCACTCAAGCTGCCGAGGCAGAATCGCAGGGAGATCAACTGACCCCGCGAGGCAGGTCCCCTACCTGAAATTCGCCGTAACCGTCAGAATCCGGTCGCCGATGTAGTAGGTCGCGTGTTTGGCCGGGCTGTCGGCATGTAGATTGGACCACTCCGGGTCCCGGCCGCCAGTGCCCGCCGCGTCGGGGGCGCGGCGTGGATTGCCCGCGAGCGCGCCGACGCTGATCAGGTCGCCCGGCTGCAGCGACTGGCCGCGGCGCTCGAGAAAGTCCGCAGTCATCAGTGCCGTGACCAACAGGTGGAGTTCGTCCGTCTGCTGGTCCTTGAACGTCTGTTCCGTGCCGGTGTGGTCGGTACCCACGACGCGCATGGTGCGGAGATTCTCCACGATGTTCGGGTCGTCCGCCGTATTCAGGCAGTCTCCGACGACGCCGTAGCGGCCGCCCGCGCTGGTCGCCTGCATGAAATGCGCACTGAGGCCGACGCCCGGCTCGACCTGCTCCCGGTTGTTCAGGAAAACGGGCAGTTCGATGAACGCGCACACGGCCTCGATGTGTTGCGCCGCTTCCTCGATGGTCGTCGCCTCGTGGATGCGCTCGCTGCCGACCCGCAAAAGAAAGTCGGGTTCCAGGTTCAGCGCCTGTCCCTGCACCGGCACCTCGCCGTTGTCCTCGAACAGCGCGCCCTCGCCGTGCAGGACGCCGAACAACGGACCGCTCAGGCCAAACCTCGGCTGCACGCTCGGCAGATGGATGCCGATCTTGTAGGCGGCGAGCGGGTGACCGCGGCGCTCAAGCTCCTCATCGTACTGCCGGCCGTACTCCTGCGCGGTTTCAAGATCCATCGCATCCAGCAGTTCGATATAGCAAAGCGTTTCCTCCACCATCCCGCTGTTCTCCCAGGCATCGGCAGCATCCCGGGCCCAGTTGTCCATGTCGCAGTCGGCGAGGGCGACGCCGCTCCATAGCAGGCATATCGGCACGAGAATTTTTCGGTTCATTGTCCTGGTCCGCCTTATTCGGGGTCGTTGATGGTGACATTATCCTATCGCCATGAGTCTGGTGCACATCATCAACGTCAAACCGATCGGCAAGAGCGACGTTTGTTGTCGCGTCCCGCCCGAACCAGTCGGTCTGTAGTTTGGCGAGTCACGAGCGTACGCTAAGCCGATTTCGCGGGCGGGGCCGAGAAGCGGCAAGTGGCGGGATGAGCGCATCGAAAGACCAATCCTGGAACAGGACGTACGAACTCAAGGCCGTCAGCTTGCTGGCGGTCGGCTTCGGGCTGGTTGGCCTTGACAGATTCATCATCGCCCCGCTGTTTCCCGTGACCGCCGAAGATCTGGGCCTGAGTTACCAGGACCTGGGACTGATCGCCGGAATCCTGGCGCTGACATGGGGGTTGGCGGCCGTCGTCACCGGAAGTTTGTCCGACCGCTTCGGTTGCAGGCGCGTGCTCGTCATATCCGTCATTGCGTTCTCTACGCTGGTCGCTGGAAGCGGTCTGGCGACAGGATTGATGACCTTTCTGCTCATTCGCGGTTTGATGGGGTTTGCCGAAGGCGGTTACGTGCCCGCCAGTATCGTCGCGACAGTCAGAGCGTCGAAGCCTAGCCGCGTCGGGCTGGCGGTGGGCATTCAGCAGATGGCTGCCCCGCTGGTGGGACTTGGCCTCGGCCCGATCATTGCGGTGGGACTGCTCAGGGTGTTGCCGAGTTGGGAGTGGGTTTTCGCCACCGTCGCGATACCCGGATTCGTTGTGGCCTACTTGATGGTGCGCGTCATCAAGGACCCGCCAGACATCGTCCGGGAAGAGGCCGGGGTCGCCGCGAAGAAACCCGGACCATCGTTCACCGATGCGCTCAAGTACCGGAACGTCGTCTTCGCGGCACTCGGAATGCTCGGTTTCCTTTCTGCCCTCCACACGTTGTCGGCTTTCATGCCCAACTACCTGACGGATCATATTGGCTTGTCACTCGACATGATGGGATTGGTACTCTCCGCGATGGGCGCAGGTGGCGTGATCGGCATGATTGTCGTTCCCGCGATTTCCGATCGGCTGGGGCGAAAGCCCGTCATGGTTGTCTCGATGCTGATTGCTCTGGTTGCGCTGGTGGCGATGACTCGGATCACGGAAGGTCCCTTGCTGCTTGCGGCAGGCCTGTTCGTCATCAGCGCGACGATTTCCGGCGTGGTTGCGATCACCATAGGCCCCTTCGTCAACGCGTCGGTGCCGCCCGCCATCGCCGCCACCGCGACGGGCATCGTCGCCGGTCTGGGCGAAATGGTCGGCGGCGCATTCGCGCCGATGATCGCCGGCGCCATCGCCGAGGCCCGGGGCATCTCGGTGGTCCCGTACGTCTCGCTGGCCGCCGCCGCATTCGGCCTGGTGATCGTGGCGTTCGGCATGAAGGAACCCCGTTCCGGTTCAACAGCCGGTTCCTGACGAGAGTTGCATTCAGGCGGTCGCCCCCGGTCCGCAATCCTGAGGGCGACTACGCCAATCGATGCGAATGCTTGCATACAAAATCGCTTTAATTTTGTATGCAAGCATATATAATGATCTGGATATTGACACAACTTCCAGTCATTCCACTGTCACTTGCGAGGATCACGGGAATGAGACTACTCACGTACACCCACAACGGTACGACCCGCACAGGCGCCTTGAGGGGCGACAGCATCGTTGACCTGCATGCGGCCGACCCGGAAATCCCGACCGACATGGTCACGCTCCTGAAAGGTGGAGACGCCTTGATGGCACGGGCGCAAGCGGCGGCCGAATCCGGCGATGCCGCGGTTGCCCTGGCCGAGGCAAGGCTGGAAAGCCCAGTACCGACCCCTCCGAGGGTTCTGGCGGTCGCTCTCAACTTCCTGGGCCACTGGAAGGAGATCCCCGATGAACTGAAGAAAAGGCGGAACCTGCGTCTGCCGGAAACGCCGATGATCTTCAACAAGCAGAACACCTCCGTGACCGGCCCTTACGACGATGTTCATCTGCCGCCCGAATCTGTCGAACTAGACTACGAGGGCGAGTTGGGTGTGGTCATCGGCAAGACCGGGCGACGCGTGAGCAAGGAGAACGCCTTCGAAATCGTCGCCGGCTACACCATCGTCAATGACGTCACGCTTCGTGACTGGCAGCGGGCGGCGATGACCATGACGATGGGCAAGTCCTGGGATACGCATTGCCCGATGGGGCCGGTGATGGTCACGAAGGACGAAATCCCCGATCCGGAACAACTGGGCGTTCGCGTCACCGTCGATGGGGAAGAGCGGCAGAACTTCAACACCGGCGAAATGTTGTTCGACATTGCCTCGACGATCGAGTACCTGTCCACGGCATTCACCCTGCTTCCCGGCGACGTCATCGCGACAGGCACGTCGGCGGGTGTCGCCCTGTTCAGGAAAGGACAACCGTGGATGACCGAGGGCCAGGTTGTGAGGGTCGAGATTGACGAGATCGGGTACATCGAGAACAGGATCGTCAGGGTAGAGGGCGAGAGCTTCATAAGATGAATTGCAGCGCTGCGAAGTGCAGCGGCCCGGCGTTCGTATTCATCCGCCCGGCGCCGGCCATCGATGTTGGTGGGCCGGCGCGCGGAGCCCCTGGCGGTCCCGTGGGCGTGGGTTGGTCAGTTTTCGCCCGGTGAACGCTCGCCACGACGTATTGGTTGTCGGCATGGGCCCGGTAGGGGCCGTGTTCGCCTCTCTTTGCGCCCGGTCGGGCCTCTCGGTCCGCATCGTGGAACGCGACACGGCGGTCTACCGGTTGCCGCGCGCCGTGGCGATGGACCACGAAGTCCTTCGCCTGGTCGGACTGATCGGCGTCGCCGGGGATGTCCTTCATTCGAGCAGACCGTCTGAGGGCTACGAGTTCGTCAGCAAGGACCGCGACATTCTCGTGGCGCGTTACCAGACCGAGCCGGCTCCGACCCGGTATCGATACTCGAACATGTTTCACCAGCCATCGTTCGAGCAAGCGGTACGCGCCAGGCTCGTCGCTCTGCCAGGCGTGACGGTCAACGCGGGTTGCGAAGTGACCGGTATCGAACAGGACCCGGACGGCGTGACGGCATCGGTCGAAACGCCCGATGGCGTGAAGTCGGTCGCGGCGGAGTTTGCCGTGGGTTGCGACGGCGGGCGTAGCCTGGTGCGACGCTCTCTTGGCACGGGAATGCGGGATCTGGGATTCGATGAACCCTGGCTGGTTGTCGACGTGCGGCTTGCCGACGGCGTGGAAGCCATCTCCAGCAAGGGCATTCAGTTGTGCGATCCGGACCGGCCCACCACGAGCACGCAATCGGGACCGGGCCGGCATCGCTGGGAGTTCATGCTGAAACCGGACGAAACGGCCGACGAGGTGACCAGACCCGATTCCATTCGCAAGTGGATTTCCAGTTGGATCGATCCCGACACGGTGACCATCGAGCGCAGCGCCGTGTATCGGTTTCACGGACTCGTCGCGGAGTCCTGGCGCGACAGGCGCGTGATGATTATCGGCGACGCCGCGCACCAGATGCCGCCGTTTCTCGGACAGGGCCTGTGTTCGGGCGTTCGCGATGCCTTCAACCTGGCCTGGAAGCTCGTTGCAGTCGCGCGCGGCGAGGCCGATGCATCGCTGTTGGACACGGTGCAGACGGAACGCGCACCGCACGTGACGGCCATTACCGAGATCGCCATCGCATTGGGCAAGATCGTCTGCATCACCGACCGGCAGGCGGCGGCCGAACGCGACCGGAAATTCAGGGCAGACCGCGAAGCGGGGCGTTCGCCGACGTTCCCCCGGATGCCGGAAATCAAGTACGGCATTCTCGACGACGATGCGGCCGGCACCGTGTTGCCCGAGCCGTTGGTAGCCAACCGCTGGGACGCCGGCGCCGGTGACGTGCGTTTGGACGACATTGCGGGGTACGCGCCGTTGCTGATCCTCAGGGATTGCGACGCGCTGTCCGCGGAAGACCAGGTTGCCGTCGGGCAGTTGAAGGCGCTGCCCGGGGACCTCAGGGTGTGCAGCGTCAAGCGCACGGCAACGGGCGCCATCGAAGTCGTCGATGCCGACGGCCACATGGCGTCGCTGCTTGGCGACTCCGATGCGCTGCTCGCGAAGCCGGACCGGATTGTCTTCGGCCGAGGGTCCATACGGGAGCTCGCCGCGGCCTGGCGCGAATACCTGCAAGGCGAACCCTTCCCGAGGCGTACTGCGTGGCCGGAATCGCAGCCGGCGCTTCGGGTGGCCGGACAAGGCTGAGCGGACAGTCGGCCATGAAAATCACCTGCCTTGCCGATGTGGAAGAATTCGAGAAGGTCCCTTGCCGGGATCGCTGGCGGGGCGACAACGTCCTCGACCTGATTCGCCGCAGCGCCGCGAGGTTTGCCGACCGTCCGGCGATGAAATTCCAGTTCACCGCGGCACTGGATGAAGATCCGTTGGCGGTGACCTATGCCGAACTGCTGGCCCGGATCCATCGCACCGCCAACGCGCTCCACGCGGCCGGCGTGAGCATCGGCGGGACCACGTCGCTGATACTCCCGAACGTGGCCGAGAACCACTACACGCTCTGGGGCGGACAAGCGCTCGGGGTCGCCGGTCCCATCAACTACCTGCTCGAACCCGTGGCTCTCCGCGACATCATGAAGGAGTCGGAAACCCAGGCCCTGGCCGTGCTCGGCCCGGCTCCCGGCTTCGACATCTGGGAGAAGGCGATTTCCATCGTCGACGAAGTACCGACCCTCAAGGTCATCCTGCAGGTCAATACCCTGAATCCCGCGCGGCCGCCCGTCGAAACGCAGTCGCACTCGCCCGGCGGCATCCCCATCGTGGACTTCTCATCCGCGCTCGAGAAACAGGCGGCCGGCGGGCTCGATTTCCGGCGGGAGATCGATATCGAGGAGGTCGGCATCTACTTCCACACCGGCGGCACGACGGGAACCCCGAAAATTGCGCAGCTCAGTCACCGCAACCAGGTTCACGTGGCCACCATCAAGGCCGATGTCAGCGGACTCACCGAAGACAGCGTGGGCATCTGCGGTCTTCCCCTGTTTCACGTCAATGCCGTGTTCAACACGGGGCTCAATTTCTTCTCCTGCGGCGGCCACGCGGTCTATCTCACGGCCCTGGGTTTTCGCACGCGAGGGGTGCTCGACAACTTCTGGCGGCTGATCGAAAAATACCGCGGCACCATGTTCACCACGGTGCCTACCGTCGTTTCCGCGCTGCTCGAGCGGCCCCTGGACGGGGCGGATATCAGCTCGCTGTCCTACGTGATTTGCGGTGCGGCGCCGATTTCGCCGGAGGTATTTCGTCGGTTCCAGGAAATGACGGGCGCCAACATACAGGAAGGCTATGGCCTGACCGAGGGCACGCTGTCGAGCAGCGCCAACCCGAAAGACGGCGAGAAGCGCCTGGGCTCGATCGGTATCCGCTCCCCTTACCAGCAGATGAAATGCGTCGTTCTGGACGAGAACGGCCGGCACGTCCGAGACTGCGAGACCGATGAGGTCGGCGTCATCGTCATCAAGGGGCCCAACGTATTCACGGGTTACAAGCGGGCGGAGGCCAATCGTGGCCTGATGTTCGATGGCTGGCTGAACACGGGCGATCTCGCGCGTCAGGATGCGGACGGCTACTTCTACCTCGTCGGGCGCGCCAGGGACCTGATCATTCGCAGCGGGCACAACATCGACCCCAAGGGCATCGAAGATATCCTGTCGGAGCATCCGGCAGTGGCGCTTGCCGCCGCAGTCGGCCAGCCCGACGCTTACGCGGGCGAACTGCCCTGCGCCTACGTGACCGTCAGGGAAGAATTCGACGGTGACCGCCAGGCGCTGGCGGACGGGTTACCGGACTTTGTCAGGCGGCACATCAGCGAGCGCGCGGCGGCGCCTGTGCATGTGGAGATTCTCGACAGCATGCCCCTGACGGCCGTCGGCAAGATTTTCAAGCCAGACCTGCAGCGGCTCGCGAGCGAGCGCGTTCTGGGCGCTGCCATCAGATCAGTCGAACCCGAGGGAGAAATCGCGGTGGTAAGGGACGAGCGACGGGGCATGTTGGCCCGGGTCACTCTGCCCCGAGCCGCTGACGATGCCAGGGAGAGACTGCCGGGCGTCAGGAAGGCACTGGATCGATTCACCATCAGCTACGAAATCTCGGATTTGGGAGAACAAACATGACCGGCAATGATCAACGGAACACGCGCGTTGTACTGGCCTCGCGCCCCGAAGGGGCTGCCAGGGCGGAGAACTTTCGCGTCGAGACGGTCGCCAAACCGGCGCCCGGCGACGGCGAGGTGTTGCTGCGCAGCATTTATCTGTCCCTGGATCCCTACATGTTCGGCCGCATGAGCGCGTCAAGGAATTACGCTGCGTCCGTGGACATCGATGCCGTGATGATCGGATCGGCCGTCTGCCAGGTAGAGGCCTCGAACAACGACGACTTCAGCGTCGGGGAATGGGTCGTGGCGCCGACAGGCTGGCAGCAATACTTCGTTTCCGGCGGCGCCGGATTGAGGAAACTCGGCATGCGGCCAAAGGACCCGTCCTACGCACTCGGCATCCTGGGGATGCCCGGATTCACCGGGTACATGGGCCTGCTGGATATCGGTCGGCCGGAAGAAGGCGAGACGCTGGTCGTCGCCGCGGGGACCGGGGCCGTGGGATCGACGGTCGGCCAGGTCGGCAAGATCAAGGGTTGCCGCGTTGTAGGCATCGCCGGCGGTGCGGACAAGTGCCGGCACGCGAAGGGCGCGCTGGGTTTTGACGAATGCATCGATCATCGCGCCGATGACTTCGCGGCACAACTGCAGGCCGCGTGCAGCGACGGGATCGACATCTACTTCGAGAATGTCGGCGGCAAGGTCTTCGATGCGGTGTTGCCGCTGTTGAATACACATGCCCGGATCCCCGTGTGCGGACTCATTTCGTTCTACGGTTCGCCGGAACTCCCGGAGGGTCCGGATCGCACGCCGCTCCTGATGCGAACGGCTCTGGTCAAGCGCCTGAGGATCCAGGGATTCGTCACCATGCAGGACTATCCGTCGCACATGGAGGGGTTCAGGCAGCAGATGGCCCAGTGGATTGCACAAGGGAGGATCCATTACCGGGAGAACCGCGTGCAGGGGATAGAGCGCGCACCGGAAGCCTTTGTCGGGCTCCTTTACGGCTCGAACTTCGGCAAATTGATCGTAGAAACCAACCAGCCCATACAGGAATGACATGAATCGACTGGCACTCCCCGACACCGACCGGCTGACACCGGAGCAACAGGCCGTCCACGACAAGGTCGTCAACGGCCCCCGCGGGCGGATTGCCGGCGCCCTGACCTTCTGGCTGCACCGGCCCGAACTGCTGGACCGGGCGCAGGAACTGGGGCTCTACCTGCGATACGGCACGAAGCTGCCGCCCCGCCTGTCGGAACTGGCGATCCTGGTGACGGCCCGGCACTGGGGCGCGGAGTTCGAGTGGATGCACGCTCCCATCGCGCTTGAGGCAGGGCACTCCAAGGCTGCCGTGGAGGCCATCAAGCTGGGGAAGGTCCCGGAATTCGAGCGCGAAGACGAGACACTGGTTTACGGGATTGCAAGGGACATCTATACCAACAGGCATCTTTCCGACGAGCTTTACCGGCAGGGGGTGGACGTGCTGGGCGAAGACGGCCTGATTGATCTCGTCGGGATCCTGGGCTATTACTCAATGCTCTCGCTGACCCTGAACACGTTCCGGATCTTGCCGGAGCCGCGTGTGGAAAACTGGTCGACGGACATAGGTGTCGGCTAGCAATTTTCGCATCGAATGCAATGCGAAGACCGCTAGAAGTCGTACCGTAGCCGCAAGCCGAACGTGCGCGGATTCGTCGGACTGTAACCGACAAGCTGGTAAATCTGCGTGTGGTTCAGCCCGGCGCTGTATGTCGCGTCCTCGTCGATGTTGTTGACGTAAGCGATGATCCTGTACGTCCCGTCCGCAGCTACGTAAGTGAGGCGGGCATTCCAGAGCAGCAGGTCAGGCACCCGTTGCTCCGCCAGAAACAGCCCGGTGGTCCACACCTGATCCTTGTACGAAGCGTTGACATTCGCATCCAGCGTCGCGCCGCCCGCGAATTCGAACGTATGCGTATACGCCGCATTGGCCGTCCACTCGGGTGACCTGGTGGCTTCAAATCCCGTGCAGTCGATTTCCAGTTCCGGCTGGGGGCCCAGCGGCGGCGGCAGCATCAGAGTGACGCCCGTGGGCGTTTTCGGACAGCTTACGGTCGGCGGCGTGAAATTGGCCGCCTGGTGGAACACGAATGCATCGTAGGAAGCGTCGAGATATTCCGCGGCCAGGCGAATCCGATCGCGGTCCGTGGCCGCCCACACCATGTCGACGCCCACGCCCTGGATTGCGGTCTCGCCGGCGTTGATCACCGCCTGCCCGACGATTCCGAGATCGTCCGGACCGACGATGTTCTCCTGCCGGTCCGTGTAGTCCCAGATGAAGATGTCGCCGTTGAGCTGGAGGCGCCCGTCCATGAAGAGGTTGCGGAAGCCCAGCTCGAACGCATCCAGCAGTTCCGGCTTGTAGGGCGCGCCGACCACGGCGGGAAATCCGCCCGCCTTGTAGCCGGTGCTGGCCGACAGGAAAATCATGCTGTCCGGGCTCAGGTCGTATTCGTACACCAGTCTCCAGTCGACGCTGTCGAAATTCACGGTCTGGGTGTCGGGACCGGATACGAGGCACGTGGCGATGCCGTTGATGACCTGGTGGTTCGGCGCAACCGGCGGGCAATTGAACGCCGGGTGCATGGACCAGCGCCTGAAATCGGGCTTGGTGATTTTGTCGTCGCTGTAACGCAGCCCGGTGATCAACCGTGCCGTATCGCTGATACTGTAGGTGGATTCGGCAAAAATGCCGAGTGCCCTGGTGTCGAATGCATTTTCGACAAATATGTTCTGCGCCGGACCCTGGTTGACCCGCGTGGGCCCGTACTGATATTCGTCGAACAGGTACACGCCGGCCACCCAGTCGAACCGGTCCGTCTCATTGCTGAGGCGAACCTCGAGCGTCGCCGCTTCCGATATTTCCGGCGAGCCGTCGAAGGGGTCGCCGATCTGGAATTGCGGCCCGGGCGTGTTCCTGAAGGCCGACGAAATCTCCTGGTAGGAGGGCACGACGGTCAGGGTTGCGAAATCCATGTCCACATTCAGCGTGAAGCCCACGTCCCAGGTCTGCATGTCCTGCGTGGCCGTGTCGCCGATCAGGCGGACCCCCGAAATGAAGTTCGTGCCCGGCGGAAACGGCGGCGTGGGCGCCGGCCCCAGCACGAGCGGATCGGTGACCCACGGAAACGGGAAGTTCGGAAGCGCCAGGCCGTTACGGGCCACGTTGGCCAGGATGACGTCGTTGCCGCCCGGGTAGATGGATTCCCACGGATCGGAGGAACCGGCGTAGGTGAATCCGCCGAGTCCCCTGCCGCCGTAGTCGGCGTACTGCCCCTGGAGCCGCCACGACACCCGGTCGTTGGGCTCCCAGAGCGTTTGCAGCCGAACGGCCCAATGCTGATCGTCCATCGTGCCATCGGACATGTAGCCCTCGCGGTCCATGCTGATGGCCGCAACCCGCGCCGCAAAGGTGTCGCCCATGGGGATATTGGCCGCGCCTTCCACCAGCACCTTGTTGAAATTGCCCACGTCGGCCGAAAGGTATCCGCCGGATTCTCCGATCACCGGACCGTTGGTAATCAGGTTGACCGCGCCGCCCGTTGCGTTGCGCCCGTAGAGGGTGCCCTGCGGTCCCTTGAGTACCTCGATGCGCTCCAGATCGAAGAACGCTGCGTGCACCGACTGGGAGCGTGCCAGGTAGGAGCCGTCCTTGCTGAGCGCGATGGCCGGGCTGCCTACGACCGTGGCGTTGGGGCTGCCGACGCCGCGCATGTACATCTGCACCTGCGGACCGGCCAGTCCGATTTGCAGGCTGGGCACGATGGAGGAGACGTCAACCATGTTGACAATGCCCTGTTCGACAATGGCGTCGCTGCCGAATGCCTCAATGATGAGCGACGAATCCTGGATGGACTCGGCGCGCCGCGCCGCCGTCACGATGACTTCCTCAAGCACCGCCTCGGGTGCCTGCGCTTCGGCATCCATCGGCAGCAATGACCACAGGGCCATGACCGGCACGGCGAACAGTGCCGCGCCGACAGATCGTACTGGTAACAGTTGCATTGGATTGTCTCCCCTTGCTTCGTTCCTAATCGGTGTACTCTTCCCTTACCCATCCGAGCATGACGCGCCGAAACAGCAGTCCTGCCTGATCGCCGGCAATGATCATTTCCCGATAATCGAAGTCATCGTTGTCGAGCAGTTTCTGCATGTTGTTGCAGGCCCAGCGGTCTTCATCGAAACCCCTCGACAAGTGCATCTTCAATCCTTCGAAGTAGCGGTCGTCGTCAAGGGCAAAATCGCTCGAGATCGACCACCAGTAGTGCGTGGTCGACTTCGTCTCGGGCGTGAGGTAGTGCATGATGTGCTGCCGGTAGGTTTCGCGGTCTTCCGCACCCGGCTCGCCGACATGAATCGGTGCATAGCCCTTGAACACGCCGGGGGAGATGGCCATGCCGCCGTCCCAGCGCTCGACCCGCTTCCCCATTGACTTCTGCTGGATGTCCGGCGGCAGAATCCCCATGGTGCGTTCAGCATCGGTGTCGATGCGGTTGCACCAGACCTTGCCGTCCACCAGCTTGACCTCGGTGGGCAGATCGAAAAAGAAATCGCCGAATGCGAACGTATCCTTGTGCAGGTAGGCGAAGTGCGTGAGGTCGTTGAGGTTTTCCTGCATCAGCAGGTAGCTGCCCTTGTACTCCAGGGCGTCCTGGATCGTGCGGTACGCGGGATCCGACAGGAACGGCAGGTCCGGCGGGTTGTCGGCATCGGGATGGTCGGGGTCGCCCATCCATATGAACACGAACGGCCCCATTTCCCGCAACGGGTACTTGCGGAGGCGCCTGCCGGGAACGCGGTCCTGACAGGGAATTCGCGCGATCGTCCCGTCGGTCGCATAGCGGATTCCGTGGTAGCGGCATACCAGCAGGTCGCCTTCAATGAATCCCTCCGAAAGCGGAAACGACCGGTGCAGGCAGCGATTCTGAAACGCCGTGAGTTCGCCGGACCCGGTGCGATAGAACACGATGGAACGCTCGAGCAGCGTCTTCGCCCTGGGCTTGCCGTCGAATTCCTCGGCCAGCCCCGCCACGTACCAGTGGTTGTAGAGCAGCGGCAGGCGTATGTAGTCCTTGACGCTTCGGATGCTCTTCTCGTAATCCATCGATGGGTTCTCCCTAGTTCAAGCGGGCAGGAAACGCCGAAAAACCCTGCAATACGTTGTTGACCAGCGGCACGGGCTTGCCGGTTTCGATGCGCCTGACGTGTCGAATCAGGGCCCGGGCGAGCGCTTCCATTTCCAGGCGCGCCAGATGCAGGCCGGCACAGGTATGCACGCCATGGCCCCACCCGACGTGATCGCGGGGATTGCGGTCTACCCGGAATTCCGGGGCCGCTTCGTAGTGACGTTCGTCCCAGTTGGCGCTCGCATAAAGCACCGCGGCGCGGGCGCCTGCGGGAATCGTCACACCGTTGGCAGTGTAGTCATCGGCGGCGAAACGCGTGAACTCCCGTATCGGGGATGACAGCCGGACGCTCTCGTTGACGACGCTGGGCACCAGGTCCGGATCGGCTCGCAACGCCTCGAAAGCGCCCTCCGTCACGGCCAGGCGCCAGAGCATGTGCGCGGCGGCCAGTATCGTCGTGTCGAGGCTCGGCGCAACATAGTCGACGACCATCATCGCGCCCTCGCCGGGCGTGAGCACGCCGCGTTCGGCCTCGTCGAGAATCCTGGCCGCCCAGCCGCCTTCCCTCACGCGGTCCGGGCCAAGTTGATGCACATAGAGGATCAGGTCCTGCGCCATAGGCAAGGCGGATTGGGTCCGCTCGTTCATGGGACCCAGCGCATTGAACGTGGCGGCGGCCCACTCCAGCATGTTCTCGCGGCCCGATTCTTCAAGTCCCACGAGATCGGCGACGATGGATACGGGCAGGTGCGAAGCGAAATCCGCCACACCGCAGAACTCGTCGCGTGCCAACAGGTCCCGAATCAATCGGTCCGCGGTCTCCTCGACACGTTCCCTGACGTCGTTGATGGCTCTCGGGATCAGGGGACGCATCAGGATGGAACGGCGCCGCATGTGCGTCTTGCCGTCGCTTGTCAGCGTGCCGTCGCCGCCCCTTTCGTTGATGATCGGGTTGGCCGCAACGCCCTTGCTGTTGACCAGTATCCTGTCGGCACGCAAGGCTTGCCTGACCGCTTCGTAACGGGTCACGGCGTAGAGGTCGTTGGTGCTCAGGTACACGATGGCGCCGGTGTCGCGAAGCGCCCGGTATTGCGATTCGGTATTCGCCAACGTGTGGTCGCTGAACAGGTCAATGGTGCTCTCGGACACGCTCATGCTGCCCCCGGTTTTGGCCAACGGCCCATAAATTTACATTGTTTTTGAATTCGTGCACACTATAGGTAAGCAGTTCGTGTTGGTCAACATAAATAGTTCGTATTTCAATCAAGAACAATCGAAATGATGGAGTCTGTATGAATTCCCCGGTCTCAGGCCCAAGGGCCGTCGATATCGCCTACATACGCTTCAGGGCCCCCGATCTCGACGTGATGCACACGTTTCTCGACGATTTCGGACTTCAGATCACCCGGGGAGAAACGGTTGGCGGCGCGCCCGTGTTATACGCTCGCGGCACAGGTGCCGATCCGTTCATTTACGCCGTCGAGCAGGGCGATTCCGCATTTGTCGGCGTCGGATTCATCATGCCGTCCGCCGCGGATCTCGAGGTGTTGGCCGGCATGGATGGCGCCTCGCCCGTCGAAGACATGGAAACGCCGGGAGGCGGGCGGCGCGTGCGATTCACGGACCCGCAGGGGTTTGCGGTCGACGGCTTCTTCGGCTGGGAGGAAGTCGAACCCATCGTCCCGGAGCAGCGCGCGCCGATCAATACCGGCGAACGCCGGCGCCGGCAGGGCAAGCCCGTGCGACTGGCAGCGGGCCCCTCCCACGTCAAGCGACTCGGCCACGTGGTGGTGTTCGTCGACGATTTTCGCACCAGCGAAGCCTGGTACAAGGAGCGCTTCGGCTTCGTCACTTCCGACGATATCTGGGCGGGCGATGAATCGAACGTAGTGGGTGCTTTCATGCGTTGCAACCGCGGCGAAGTACCGACGGATCATCATTCGATATTCCTGATGACCAGCCCGGATCCAAGCCGCAAGGGGCTGCAGCACGCGGCGTTCGAGGTCAATGACTGGGACGACGTCATGGTCGGCCACGATTACCTGGCGAAGCGCGACTATCGGCCCCAGTGGGGCATAGGCAAGCACATACTCGGCAGCCAGGTGTTCGACTATTGGCGCGACCCCTACGGCAATGTCCTGGAGCACTTCACCGACGGCGATCTGTTCGACGCGCAACGTCCGCCGGGTCTGCATCCGGTGGAGATCCTGCGTTCGGTCCAGTGGGGCGCGCAATTCAGCCATGGTTGAGACACCTGTCCTGATCGCCGGCGGAGGGCCCGTCGGGTTGGCGCTGGCGCACGTGCTGGACTATCACGGTGTCGACGCGATCCTCGTGGAGCGCAATCCGGACACCACGCGGCATCCGAAGATGGACATCACCAATGGCCGCAGCATGGAGATATTCCGGCACCTTGGTCTGGTTGACGCGTTGCGCGCCGTCGCCGTTCCGGAGGACCACCCGGTGTCGGTAATCTGGTGCGATGACCTCAAGGGCACCGATCTGACCCGGTTCGATTACCCGAGCGTCGACGCGATGCGGGAAAGCCTTGCCAGGGAGAACGACGGGACCATGGCGCTGGAGCCCGCCATGCGGGTCTCGCAGGTGCTGCTGGAGCCCGTGCTCAAGCAACGGCTGGAACGGGACAGCCGGCATGTGCGGGTGATGTTCGGCTGGGCGCTTCAGTCGCTTGCCCAGGATGCGGATGGCGTCACCGCGACGATTCGCTCCACACAGACCGACGAGGTGCGGCAGATTCGCGCCCAGTTCCTGGCAGGCTGCGACGGTGCGGGCAGCGTTGCGCGGCGCGAACTGGGCATCCACGTCAACACCATCACACCCCGCGACTATCTGGCCAACAGGGACCGCACCGATTTCCGCGACGCTGCTCGCGGCGAGCCGCCCGCCGATGCGCCGGCGCCCGATCCCATGTACATGATTCACCTGGAATCGGGCGACCTTGCAACCTTTGAGCGTTTCGGAATCGCGTGGCACATCCAGTCGCCCATGCGCTGGAGCATCATTTCGCAGAACGACAGGGATACGTGGACGATTCATATGCCCGTCAGGCTGTATCCCGAAGTCGAGAAAACGGACCCGAAGGAGTTTCTGTACGGTCTCCTGGGTTGCGAATTCGAATGCAATATTCTGCTGGCGCATCGCTGGTATCCCAGGCTCGGCCTCGCGGACAACTACGGTTCGGGAAGGGTCTGGCTTGCCGGCGACTCCGTGCACCAGGTGATTCCCACCGGCGGCTACGGAATGAACACGGGCGTCGGCGATGCCCTGGCGCTGGGCTGGGTGCTCGCGGCCAATCTCAAGGGCTGGGGCGGCGAAAGGCTGTTCTCTGCCTATGAGGTCGAGCGCCGGCACGTCGGTGCGCGCAACCGGCTGGCGTCAGCGAGGCACGCGGTGATCCGGGAGGAGATCTGCATGAACTGCCCGGAGGATTACCGGGCCGAAGGGCCGCAGGGCGACGCCGCCCGCACGGCAATTGCCGCCTACATACGCGAAGCCGGCAACCTGGAGAACGAAGCCTGGGGCATCGAATGGGGTTATCGCTACGACGATTCGCCGATCGTCTGTCACGAAGACGGCGATCCGCCGGCCTACGAATGGGAGTACTACGAGCCATCGACGTGGCCTGGTGTCAGGCCGCCCAACGTCTTCCTGGACGATGGGCGGCCCCTTTTCGACCGGTTGGGACGCGGCTTCACGCTGCTGAAATTCGATGGCGCCGAATGCGGCAGCCTGGTGGCGGCGGCGGACGCGGTGGGGTTGCCGCTGGACCTGGTGGAAGTCGACGACCGCAGGGCCGCGGAACTTTACCAGCGCAAGCTGGTGTTGGTTCGTCCCGACCAGCACGTGGCCTGGCGCGGCGACGAGGCGCCCGCGGACCCGAACGCGGCCAGGCGAATCATCGACCGCATTCGCGGCGTCTGACGCCGGTCACGCCAGCGACTGTCGGGCGCTTGCCGCTCGTTCGACCCTGGCCTGTTTGTCCTTGAGAAGGTTCACGGGCCGGTAGGGCACCTCGATACCCTTGCGGCAGGCTGGCCGCTCCTTCATCGCATCCAGCCATCGCCGCAGATTCGGCAGGTTGTCGATCGACACCCCCGACCATCGGTACGTCCTCACCCAGCACCAGTTGGCGATGTCGGCGATGGAGAAACCGCGACCCAGCCATTCGCTCTCGCCGAGGCGCCGGTCGAGCACCTCGAACAGTCGCCGGCTTTCCCGCTGATACCGCTGGATCGCGGTCGGAATGGTCTTGTCCATGTAGCGGAAGAACACGTTGGCCTGGCCCATCATGGGACCGACACCGCCCATCTGGAACATCAACCATTGAATGACCTCGCTGCGGGTCCTGCCCCCGGCAGGCAGCAACCGGCCGGACTTGTCCGCAAGGTAGATCATGATGGCGCCCGATTCGAATACCGTGACCGGGCCGGCCTCGCCGTCGGCCGGCTCCGTATCGATGATGGCCGGAATGCGTCCGTTGGGATTGATATCCAGGAACCAGGCCTCCTTCTGCTCCCGCTTGCTGAAGTTGATCGCGCGTACCCGGTACTCGAGACCCAGTTCCTCGAGGGTGACGGACGCCTTGTGCCCGTTCGGCGTCGGTGCGGTAAAGAGCTCGATCATGCGATTGCCCGCAGGCCGCCTGCCAGTTCCACGCTGAACGCTTCCAGATCAGCCCGGGCCGAAGTGGTATTCGAGCCAGTTGCGCCGCGCCAGGAGCGTGGCGAGAAAGCGCAGCTTCGCGCCGAAGGTATCCCGTTCGCTCATGTGCGGCGACGGCCCGTACGCACCGGGCCAGTCGGCCACGGCGAACCGGAACGACGGCCGTTGAAACGCGCGCCCGGCGTACTCGGCAACCCGGGGTCGAGAATCGCCGGCTTCCCAGGTGTGGCCCAGGCCTAGCCACTTCAGGCGATACAGGCTCGCTGTCCACATGATGTCCGCCATGGTGTAGCTTTCGCCCAGTGCCCAGGGTCCGCCGCAAGTCCGAAGCCGGGACTCGAGCGCATCCGCGTGAGCGGCCATCTTCCCGTACGCTCCGCGCATGGCCTTCGGGTCGTCCACGAAAGTTGCGCTCCCCGACTCCTTGGCGATCTTGCACTGGTACGCCGCCATGACCGGATCGTCGGCATCCAGTTGGGCCATCATGGCGTTGAGTGCACGGATCTTCCTGGCCTGCACGCCGGTGATGCCCATCTGCAAGCCTTGCGGACGGCGGTCGCCGTCGGGATTGGCGCCGTAAAGGATCGCCACGTGGGGAGCCTGATCGATGATCTCGATCTGCGCGGCGATCTCATCCCCCAGCTCGTCGGGGACGAGCCGGGGTCCGCTTTCCGTTTCGCGGTCGAGATAATTGCAGATACGTGACGAATCGACGATCACACGGGACTTTTCGCGGTCGACCAGCGTGGGCACGACGCACGGATCGAGTCCCTGGGTCGTCACCGACGACTCGCCCGAATAGCCGTTCACAAGGTCCTTGCCGCCGCCGCCGAGCAGCCGCATCCGAATATAGCTCGGCCGATAATTTTCGGGGATCGACTTGCCTGCCAGCATGATATTCATGTCGTGGGAACGGTAGGGAACGGCTTTCTCCGCCAGCACCGTGCGCACCTTGTGCGAGCACAGCGACGGTGCGGAGTGGTACAGCTCGAATCGGGACCCGCCTTCGGGGCATGGGCCGATATCGCGATGCCGCCGGTTGGTTCCAAGCTGCGCATTGGCCGCGCGAGTCAGGTTTTCAAACTCATTTGCTGTCATTTGCCGACAATTTTATGTTGATAGTCATATTTTATTGGCTTATATTGTGCCTCTTGTCAAAATGAATGTAAATGTATTCGGCATCGTGACGACCCGTAACCGCCCCGTCCTGCTTCGTATGCTCTCCCCGGCACTGTCGCTGCCGGTGCTTGCCTGGTTCGGCATGATCCACGCTCAGGAGGCGCCATCCACGGACGGACGGCCCAATTTTCTGGTCATCGTGGCGGACGACATGGGCTGGTCCGACATCGGCGTGCTCGGCGGCGAAATCCGCACGCCGACCATTGATGCGCTGGCCCGCCGCGGTACCGTGTTGACGGACTACTACGTCGCGCCCACCTGTGCGCCGACCCGCTCCATGCTGATGACCGGTGTCGACAACCACCAGGCAGGGCTCGGCGTGCAGTCCGGTATGCGAGCGCCGAACCAGGTCGGGATCAACTACCAGGGCCAATTGCACCATGGCGTCGTCACGGTTGCCGAAGCACTGTCGGCCAGCGGCTACCAGACCTTCATGGCAGGCAAGTGGCACCTTTCGGGCACCGCGGAGCAAGCCCCGGGCAACCGGGGTTTTCAGCGCTCGTTCGCGTTGTTGAACGGCGCCGCCAGCCATTTCGCGGATCGATTGTTGATCACGCCCGCGGAGCCGGTGCAAGTCGTCTTCTTTTCGGACAATTGCGCGAGTTCGCCCGGTCCCATGGTGTATCCCGGCGTCACCAGGACATGGCTGGCCGAAAACTGGGACAGGACTCACACGGACCCGGGCGGACCGCGCAGTTTCACCACGCTGGGCCGGGAGTGGGCAAGCGCTGCCGTGACGCCCTGGAAACTCTACAAGAACACCGTGAGCGAGGGCGGTATCCGTTCGCCCCTGATCATCAGTGGTCCGGGAGTAGCCGCCGGGGAGTTCAGCAACGCACTGGCGCACGTTACCGACATTGTGCCGACCGTTTACGAACTGGCCGGCATCGAACCGGGCAGCGACCCGCTCTTCGAGGACAAGGTCCACCCGCAAGGCATGTCCCTGATGCCGGTGTTGACAGCGCAGGCGGCGTCGGGGCGCGCAAGCACCGGCGTGCACCTCTTCGGCAATCGCGGCTTCCGGCGGGACCGGTGGAAAATCAGCAATACGCAACCGCCGTTGAGCAACGGCGAGTGGGAGCTGTTCGATCTCTCGCGGGACCCGGGCGAGGTGAACGATCTGGCCGGGGAACGGCCCGACTTACTGAACGAGTTGCTGTCGGGATTCGAGCAATACCTCGATACCCACGAAGTGATCCTGCCGTCGGAGTCGCCGCTCGGGGCCGGACTGCGGGAACTCCATTCCGGCGAGTGCAACTGGTGGTGCGAGGCGCGCTTTGCCGTCATAGGCTGGCTCGACTAGTCTCCCGATCGATCAAGCAGGCCGCAACCATGCCCATACTGAACGACGAAGACATTCAGACCAGAGAAGTACTCGACTGGAAAGGGCTTCATCTGCTGCACTTCTCGGGGTCGTCCTGCTCGCAGAAGGCGCGCATCTTCCTGCGGCTCAAGGGCATCGACTGGGTCTCTCGCCACGTGAATCTGCCGAAAAGGGAGAACTACACCGAGTGGTTCATGGGGATAAACCCTCGCGGCCTGGTGCCCGTGCTCGTCGACGACGGTTCGGTGGTGATCGAGAGCAACGACATCCTTGCCTACCTTGAAGAGAGGTTTCCGGAACCGTGCCTGATTCCCGCGGCACGCGCCGGGGAAATCGCGCGTTTGCTGGAAGACGAAGATGCGCTGCACCTTGACTTGCGTGCCATCTCGATGCGCTATTTCTTCCCGGGGGTACCGAGCCGTTCCGAAGATCTGCTGGAGCAGTACCGGCAAATGGGTTCCGGCACCGTGGGCGGTGTGGCCGATCCCCACAAGGATGTCGAAGTCCAGTTTCACCGGGAAGTGCGCGACAACGACGGCGTTCCGGACGAACGAATCAGGGAGGCAGCCAAACGGTTCGGATTGGCGCTGGAAGGCCTGGAGCGGCGACTCGAGGATTCGCCCTGCCTCCTTGGCGGTGAAATTTCGCTTGTCGATATCGCCTGGTATATCTACGGCAGGCGCTTGCTGGGCGCCGGCTATCCGATTCACCGGCTGCATCCCCGCGTGGGCCGATGGTTCGATGGCCTGGATGCCCGGCCCGAGTTCCACACCGAAGTGGCGGAACCGCCCGCGCTCGCGGAAAAGCGGGCGGCAATGCACCGGCAGCAGCAGGCAGACCATGCGACGCTGGCCGGTGTTGCCGGCTTGTAAGGAAGGTACCGTGCCGACCATCCACATCGTACTGGCGATCAATCTGATTCTGACTGTCGCGATCGCCCTGGTCCTGGCGTACGTGTACCTGGGGTCGAAATCTCCGCCACCGCGCATCTACCATCTGATCAACTCCATTCACGGATTGCTCAGACCGGACTTCCATACGGGCAGACCCACGGTCTGTCCACAGATGACGGACGACATGCGTTATCCGGAGACGCCGCCGCCGCCCGACACGGCCAGCAGGCACGGCGAAATCGAGATTCTCCGGAACGGTGCGGCGGCGACGCACTGGTATGCAGAAGCCGCCGGCGTCACCTGGCACTTCGTCACGGCCGGCGATCCCGGCAACCGGCCCATTCTGATGCTGCACGGGCTGCCGGAGTCCTGGTGGGCCTTCCATCACCAGATCGCCGATCTCTCCCGGGACCATTACGTCATCGCGCTGGACTGCAAGGGTTACGGGCAGAGCGACAAGCGGCTGGATCTCGATTACAGCGCCGCCGCGATGGCGCGGGAAACAGCCGAACTGCTGGACAAGCTGGGCGTCGGCGAGTTCTTTGTCGTTGCGCACGATCGCGGTGCGGTCATCGCCGACCACATGACCAGCGTAAAGTCGCTGAAGGGCAGGATCCTGCGTTACGTGCGCATGCAGCAGTCGTTCAACGAGCCCCACGGCGAACCCCGCCCGCCCCACGCAATGTTCGCCACCAGGCTGGGCGAAGGCAATTTCAAGTACAGGCACGTCATCGCGAACATCTACCGGAAAGTCATGGCGGCGGGATTGAGCCCGACCACGCTGAAGCGGCTCGACTACGAATTCAAGTTCAGGGGCGTCGCCGAGGCCGTTCGGCGTTACTTTCAGTTCAACAACTTCGACATCGAGCACAGGGACCGCCACGAGTTCCTGTTCAGCCACATGACGATGCCGATGTTGATATTGCAGGCCCGTTACGACCCGGGGCAGCATCCCGAGGAATACGCCAATTCGGCCGAGTTCGCCGCCGATGCCAGAGTCGAATTCGTCGATGCCAACCACTTCTCGCACATCGAGAATCCGCAGGCCGTCAACATGGCAATCAGAAGGTTCCTGCGCGATTCCGCGTGAAGTCGAATCGGGCGTTTAGCCTGGATATTGCATGCGTCCCAATGGGAGCCCGCAATGAATACCGATACATTTGGAGATGGAAGAGGATTGAGAAATGCGTGCACTATGTCAAGCCACGGTCGCAGGCCTTGCCGCCATTCTCCTGAGCGGATGTGCCACACACGTTTTGGCGGACGAACCGGGTACTCGAACTGAGCCGACTTCTGACACCATTGAGACGCCGCCGGTTGAGATCGAACAAGCTGAATCGCTCGGACCTGTGACGGAGGCCATGTTGATCAGTCCGCCGCCGGGTTCCTGGCTCATGTATCGCGGCAACCATGCGAGCTGGGGCTATAGCGCGCTTGACGAGATCAATACGGAAACAGTCAAGGATCTCACCATGGCCTGGTCGGTCGGGATGGATCCGGGTTCCAATCAGACGACGCCGCTGGCTCATGATGGTCGCCTTTACTTGGCTCATCCAAAAGACGTCATCACGGCGCACGACGCGACCACCGGCGATTTGATCTGGGAGTATCGGCACGAGGCCATCGCGGAGCGATGGGGTCCGGGCGAAATCACCCGCGCCATCGCAATGTATGACGACAAGATCTACCATGCCGCCTCCGATGCACGCATTATCGCGCTCAGCGCAACAACCGGTGAAATCGTCTGGGATACGTCTGTGGGCGATCCATCGTGGATTACGCATTCCTCAGGACCCATCGTTGCCGGAGGGCGCGTCTTCACCGGGCGGACCTGCGGCTATACAGCGCCGGCCCGATGTTTCATCGCAGGGCACGATGCGCAGACCGGCGAGGAGCTTTGGCGCACGGACGTGATCCCGAAACCCGGAGAACCCGGTGATGAAAGCTGGGCAGGCCTGCCATATGAAGAACGCATTCATGGCAGCGTCTGGATGGTTGGCTCCTACGATACCGAATTGGACACACTTTACTGGGGAACATCGGGCCCGGCACCCTCGCCGGAAGTGCTGCGGGGCGGCCGCAAGGCCGATATGTTGTTCACCAATTCCACGCTCGCACTCGACCCGGCGACGGGCGCCATCAAGTGGTATGTGCAACATCTGCCACGCGACAACTGGGACATCGATCACACCTATGAGCGAATCCTGGTGGATGCCGACGTTCGACCGGTAGCTGACGCGACCTGGAAACGGAGCGCGGATTTGCCAACTGGCGAACAGAAACTGCTGACGGGTATTCCCGGTAAAACGGGGATCGTCTGGACCATGGATCGCCGCACCGGCGAGTTCTATTGGGCCAAGCAAACGATTTTCCAGAATGTCGTGACAGATATCGATCCCGCGACGAACAAGGTCTCGATCAATGAAGCGCTTGTTGCGACCGAACTCGAGGGCGAGCCCGACTTTGTCTGTCCATCCTTGGCGGGAGGGCGAGACTGGCCCGCAGGCGCTTTCAATCCAATGACCCGGGCGATGTTCATGCCGATGACGACTTTGTGCATGAATGTCGCTGCAGGATCGAGAGATCCGCGCTATCGGCTCAATCCAGACCTCGCGCTCGCACCCAACACCGACAACGTAGGGCGCCTGGAAGCCATTGATGTGGAAACGGGCGAAACGCTCTGGGTGAACGAGACCCGGCATGGCGTACTGTCGGTTCTCGCGACCGGCGGAGACCTGCTCTTTGCCGGAGACTCGCAACGGCGTTTCCGGGCTTACGATCAAAATACGGGTGCCGTTCTGTGGGAAAAGATTCTCGGTGGACCGGTGACGGGGACGCCGATCAGCTACGCTGCGAACGGCGATCAATATGTCGCTGTTTCCGTCGGTGGAGGCGCGGGCGCCATCAACGCCTGGACGTTCATGAGCAATGACCGGTCGACCCGTCAGGGCGGCAACACGCTTTATGTGTTCAGGCTGCCGTCTTTGGACAAGAATTGAACAAGTGTTATAACACACTGAATTATATCGATAAAGTAACGCCTTGCCCGCCTCACTCATGAAATATCCCGGTCAGTCCTGCTCCCTCGCACGTGCCAGGTCCTGCTGGATGTGGGCGCCCGCGCGCCAGAAGCTCCAGCCTGCGATGGGCAACAGCAACGAGGTGACGATCAGCAGGCTGTAGCGCATGGATTCCTGGCCGTAAGCGGGTTCGAGCAGGTCGCTTATCGTACCGGTGATCAGCGGGCCCAGGCCCAGTCCGATGACATTGAGGATCAGCAGGATCAGGGCGGAGGCGACGGAGCGCATGCGCAGCGACACCAGGCTCTGTGTCTGGCTGAGCACCGGCGTCAGGTTGAAATGCAGCATCATCGTCGGCAGCGCAAACAGCGCCAGACTCCAATAGACGTTGCTCGAGAGGAACACACCCGCATAAAGCACTGCCGCCATCGTCAGTGCCACGCCGATCGTGCGCAGCGAATTCCGGTAGCTGGTGCGGCGGCCGATACGGTCGGCCATGTATCCGCCCAGAAACAGGCCCGCTCCGCCCCCGATGCCGTTGATGGGTCCCAACCAGACACCGAGTGTTGCGATGCTCATGTCGAAGCTGCGCACCACGAAGCTCGGCATGAAGTTGATGTGCGAGTAGGAGACGAACGCAGCGAACGCTCCCCCGAGGGCCAGGTACCGAAACGAATGCCGCTCGAGCAGGAACAACAGGACCTCCTTCAGCCGGGGCTGGTCGCCGCTGTCGACCCGGTCTTCCGACGCTCCCCGAAGGGGCTCGGGAACGGTCAGCCACACCACCAGCGCGAGCAACACACCGGGTGCGCCGACGATGTAAAAGGCTTCGCGCCATCCGATGTTCTGCGATATCCAGCCACCGGCAAGGTAGGCGAACATGATCCCGGCGGAAATGCCGAGCGTGTAGAATCCCATTGCCGTGGAACGCTGCTCCGGGGGATACAGATCCGAGATCATCGAATGAGCCGGCGGGCTGCACCCGGCCTCGCCGACGCCGACGCCGATGCGCGCCATGGTGAGGTACCAGATATTCGCCGCCGTGCCGCACAGTACTGTCATTCCGCTCCAGGTAGCCAGCGCGATGGCAACGAGGTTGCGCCGGTTGAATCGGTCCGCCAGTTGTCCGATCGGGATGCCGAGCGTCACATAGAAGAGCGCGAATGCCGTGCCGGCCAGCAAACCGAGAATCGTGTCGCCCACCTGGAATTCATCGCGGATCGCGGGGAGCAGGATGGCGAGGATCTGCCGATCCACAAAATTGAACATGTACACGATGGCCAGGATGACCATCGAGTATCGTCGCATGGCGTTGGAAATGCCCGTATCGTTCATATAACCGACTCCCCTGATCGTTTGTGATAATTGGACAAGGCAAGCGAGACGACATCGGGATTCGTCCCAACCGGTTTGACGAGCACGAGGAGGGATCCTCAATATCAGCAAACTTTACATTACATCAAAATATTATTGGACGAAACTTTTTGAAGTTGGTTCTTTTACTGTTTAATTTTGAAGTGATGTATAATTATTGCGGTTTCCAGGAGCGCAATCCAGAGAATTATCGATGAGAGACGCAGTCATCGTATCGACCGCCAGAACGGGCATCGGCAAGGCCTTCCGCGGGTCGTTGAACAACGTGAAATCGCCGTCCTTGCTGGGACACGCCATCAGGCACGCGGTGGAGCGCGCCGGCATTGACGCAGCGGAGATAGAGGATGCCACGATGGGGACCGCCCTCACGGGCGGCACGTCCGGAAGCAACGTCTCCCGGCACGCCGTGCTGGCGGCGGGATTGCCCGCGTCGGTTTCCGCCCAGACGATCAATCGGCAGTGCGCCTCCGGGTTGATGGCCATCGCCACGGCCGCCAAGCAAATCATGGTCGACGGGCAGGACGTGGTTCTGGCCGGTGGCCAGGAGAACATCACGGCGGTACAGAACCGCTACTTCGAGTGGTCGCGGTCGGTCAGGGACGAAGCCTCGACTCGGAACGAGCCGCACGCCTACATGCCCATGCTCGAGACGGCGGAACATGTGGCCAGGGTGTACAACGTCAGTCGCGAGGCCCAGGACGAATACGCCCTGCAGTCCCAGCAGCGCACGGCCGCCGCCCAGCAGGCCGGCCGATTCGACGACGAAATAGTCCCGATTACGGCTCAGATGGCGATCAAGGACAAGCAGACAGGGGAAATTTCCTACCGGGAAACAATCCTGGACAGAGACGAGGGCAACCGTCCCGGAACAACCATTGAGGCGTTGCGGGGATTGAATCCCGTTATCGACGGCGGGTGCATTACCGCAGGCAATGCCAGCCAGCTTTCCGATGGCGCTTCGGCCTGCGTGCTCATGAACGGCAAGCTGGCGGAGAAACGGGGCCTTGCGCCTCTGGGCACCTACAGGGGAATGGCCGTGGCCGGTACGGCACCGGAAGAAATGGGCATCGGGCCGATCCATGCAATCCCCAAATTACTCAGGCAGCACGGTCTTGGCATTGACGACATTGGCCTGTGGGAACTGAACGAAGCCTTTGCGGTGCAGGTGCTGTACTGTCGCGAGCGCCTGGGCATCGACCCGGACATTTACAATGTCAATGGCGGCAGTATCTCGATCGGCCACCCGTACGGCATGACGGGAGCCCGCCTGACCGGCCATGCGCTGATCGAGGGCAGGCGACGCGGTGTCAGGTATGTGGTCGTGACCATGTGCGTCGGCGGCGGGATGGGCGCGGCAGGCCTCTTCGAAGTTGCCTGAACTGCGGAAACGCGGCGTCTGACGGCACACAACGGAGATGGCGCGTCGGCCTGACCGGCAAGCGCGCCATGAAGCTCAAGCGCGGTTAAAATAGTTCCATCGTGAATACCAGAAAGGTGCCCGTGGAGAGTACGACAAGAAGACCGAGACAGCGTCGGCAGCAGGAAAGGGCAGAAATCACCAAGAGGAAGCTACTGGATGTCGCAATCCTCGAGTTTTCCGAACGTGGCTTCGATGCGGTTACCGTGCGCGATATAGAGAAACGGGCCGGAGTCCAGAGAAACCTCCTCAACTATCACTTCGGAAGCAAGGAAGGCATGTGGAAGGCGGTGGCAGCCGACCTGATAGCCAATCTCGAACGGTTTTCCAGACCCCGCGGTGAACTGATCAAGGACTTGTCGGCCCACGAACGAGTCGCCTACGCGATTCGCAGTTATGTCCGCTTTGCCGCTGCGAACCCCGAATTCAACAGGCTGATGATTCAGGAAGGCAAACACGACAGTTGGCGCTTGCACTGGCTGCTGGACAATTTTCTGCTGGCGGCCACGGAGTGGATGCGCGAGCAGCTCAAGATCGATCTCGGGCTCGATGAGGACGAATTCGTGCACTGGCACTATATATTCGCGGGTGGCGGCGCGTTGATATTTTCCATGGCGCCGGAAGCGCAGAAACTGTTCGGCGTCGATGTCACCGATGAAGCCGTGATCGATCGCCACGCTGCAATGATGGCCGAACTTCTCCTCGCCAGATCCCGCAAATAGGTTGCCGGTGTACCGGCTCAACGAGACCCACGACCCATCTCGGACAAGCTGGGTCGAATCGGCCAACGATGCCGACTGCGACTTCAGCATTCAAAACCTCCCGCTTGCCGAATTTCGCCGCCGGGGAAGCGGCGAAGCGTTTCGCGGCGGCGTAGCCATCGGCAACCAGGTGCTGGACCTGGCTGAGGCCAGTCGCGTCGGCGTTTTCGATTCAGCGGCTCAAGCAGCGGCGCGGGCCTGCGCGCGGCCGACGCTCAATGACTTCATGGGAATGGGCGCCGGAGCATGGTCGGCATTGCGGCTCGCACTGTCTCGCGCCCTTCGGCGGGGCGCGGGCGAGCGAGACATATTGCGTACTTGCCTGCTGCCGCAGGCACAAGCCGAGTTGGCACTGCCCTGCGCCATCGGCGACTATACGGACTTCTTCGCCTCGATCCACCACGCTACCAAGACGGGCCGCCTGTTTCGCCCGGAAAAACCGTTGTCGCCCAATTACAAGTGGATTCCCCTTTCCTACCATGGGCGGACGTCGACCATCGCCATCTCGGGCGAACCCGTGCGCAGACCGCAGGGTCAGTCGATGATCAGGGGCGCGGCGCAACCCGGTTTCGGGCCAACCGAACGTCTCGACCATGAGCTGGAGCTTGGATTTTACGTGGGTCCCGGCAACGCGGCCGGCACGCCGATCGTCATCGGCAGCGCCGAGGAGCACTTGTTTGGCATGTGCCTGCTGAACGACTGGTCGGCGCGAGACATCCAGGCCTGGGAGACACGGCCGCTGGGACCGTTTCTCGGCAAGAACTTTGTCACCACCGTTTCGCCGTGGATCGTGACGATGGAGGCCCTGGCTCCGTACCGTACGCCATTCGCCAGGCCCGCGAGCGATCCGCAACCGCTCGCCTACCTGACCAGCGACACCAACGGTGCTGCGGGCGCCATCGACATTCACCTGGAGGTGTTGCTGCAGACCGAAGCCATGCGCTCCGCAGGGCAGCCGGCGGAACGAATTTCATCGTCGAACTTCGTCGACTGCTACTGGACCGTCGCGCAGATGGTTGCGCATCACACCGTCAACGGTTGCAGCTTGCGGCCCGGCGACCTGCTCGGCAGCGGCACCCAGTCGGGGCCCGGGGCGGATGAGGGCGGATGCATGCTGGAACTGAGCCGCGGCGGAGCAGATCCAATCTCGTTGCGCAACGGCGAAGTTCGCCGCTTCCTGGAGGATGGCGATGCGGTCGTGTTGCGCGGCTGGTGCGAGACGGAAGGCGCCGCACGAGTCGGTTTCGGTGAACTGAGCAATACGGTTGCGCCGGCCCGCCACCCGCACCCATGACACGGGCAGGCGGTGCCTGGCTCGACGAGATCAGGACCCATTTGACGCCGCCGGGACGACGCACTTGCTACCGGCCCCGCCAGCCCGATCCGAACCAGCCAGTCTGTAGGTTTGTGCGTCCCGCAGGTACGCTTCCGACAGTCTGGCTGGCAAGGAGAAAAGCATGAAACTCACGAGTTTGCGCAGTATATTGGTTGCATCCTGGCTGTTGGGTTTTGCATCGCCATTCCCCGGCGCCCTTGCACAGGAAACCGACCTCGCGGAGCTTGCGGCTTCCCTTGCCAATTTCGAGATCTGGCTGATCGAGTCGACTCCGGTCAGGCCGGAGCAATTTCCGGAATTCATCGCGGAACATCTCGAGTACCAGTTCATGCTCGAGCGCGAGGGCATCATGTTCGCGGCGGGACCGCTGATTGAGGGTGAAGTTGCCAACCCGGGGGAACGGCCCGGCCTCATCGCGGTCCGGGCAGACTCCCTGGAGGAGGCAACCGCAATTGCCGAAGCGGACCCCATGCACACTTCGGGCACGCGCACCTACACGATCAGGGGGTGGCGGATCAACGAGGGCTCGATCAACGTGACCATCAAGCTGTCCGGGCAGAACCGCAGCGAAATCAACTGAGTCTCGCGAGGCACGGTACGTTCATTCCACAACGGCAACTGGCTAACGGAGCTTCCGGATGATGGATCGAAGGGAATTCTTGCAGGTGTCGGCCGCAGGCACGGCGGCATCGGTATTGCTGTTGTTGACCTATGTGATGGCCTTGACGGCCGTCAGTGTCTTCTGGAGCGAGCCTGCGGTATACGACCAGCCCGTACCGGACCCGTACGCATACTATCGTCTGCCGGGTCACGTCGACAGTTGGATCGCCCTTGTCATAGTCGCCTATTCCTTTGTGACCGCCGCGGCGCTCAACTACATTGCTCCGAGAGTCCGAACGGGAGGAACCGTACTGGCCGCCGTGGGTTGTCTTGCCGTCTCGGCCTGGTTTTTCTATGTCGTGCAGACGGGTTTCCTGGAGAATCCTAAAATCAGTCCGGTCGTCAATGATCCGCTGAAGCCTGCGGTCATGTGGATTAACGCCGTCTTCTGTTTTGTTGCGGGACTGTTTTTGCTGCGCGTGGCCCTATGGCAGAGCCGTCAGGACAACCATCTGGTTCTGGTGGCAAGGAACACCGAATCGAAGTTCGGCGGCATTTCCCGCTATCTGCACTGGACCATTGCGATCCTGTTTCTCACCATGCTGCCGATGGGCGTGTTCACCGCGATGATCCCCGAGGATGTCCCGTGGAGGCAGGGATACTATGTCGTCCACAAGACAATCGGGTTTCTTGTCCTTTTCCTGGTTCTGGTGCGGATTGTATGGCACCGGATTTCGCAACCGCCCGCTCTGGACGGTTCGCTCAAGCCATGGGAAAAATGGCTCGCCAAACCCGCCCACTATCTGCTGTATTTTGTGATGGTTGCCTTTCCGCTCTCCGGATACGCACTGTCGACCTTCGGTGGCAGGCACTCCCACTTTTTCGTCTGGGACACGCCGAACCTCTGGGGGACGAACCTGGCGGTCGCCTATCCCTTCGGGTTGTTGCACAAGGTAGCGCTGCCCTACATTGCCTACGTGGTGATCGGCGCACATGTCATCGGCGCATTGAAGCACCATTTCATCGACAAGCATCGCGAAAGCATCCACCGGATGGTGGCCTAACCGCAGAATCATGCTCATGACTTCGCTTCTCTCATGAACATGACCCCCGAAGCTCTTTCGGGAATCCGCGTCATGGACATGTCGCGGGTGCTCGCCGGACCCTGGGCCGGGCAGGTGATGGCCGACCTGGGCGCGGAGGTCATCAAGATAGAACGACCGGGTTCGGGTGACGATACACGCGGTTGGGGCCCTCCATTCCTGAGGGACAGGGAGGGTAAGGAAACGGGCGAGGCTGCCTACTACCTGTCGGCCAACCGCGGCAAACAGTCGGTTACGGTGGATTTGTCGACCGGAGAGGGTCAGACCATCGTCCGCCGACTGGCGAAGGAATGCGATGTGCTCATCGAAAACTTCAAGGTCGGCGGGTTGGCGCGCTACGGGCTGTCATATGACGAACTCAAGAGAGTCAATCCGCGCCTGATCTATTGTTCCATTACGGGATTTGGCCAGGACGGTCCCAACGCGCACCTGCCCAGCTACGATTTCACCATTCAGGGCATCGCCGGACTGATGAGTGTTACCGGCGAGCGGGACGATATGACTGGAGGAGGGCCGCAAAAAGCCGGCATCGCTGTCTCGGACCTGTTGGCCGGAATGTTCGCGGCGGTGGCCATTCTTGGCGCGTTGGTGCGCCGCCACGAGAGTGGCGAAGGTCAATACATCGACATTTCGTTACTGGATTGCATGGTGGCGTCCATAGCGGGTTTGAACATGAACTTTCTTACGTCCGGCGAGATTCCGGGACGGCAGGGAAATGCACATCAGAATATCGTGCCCTACCAGGTATTCGACGCCGCAGACGCACAGTTTGTGCTGGCGGTTGGCAACGACGACCAGTTCGCGAAATTGTGCCGCGTACTGGGAGTCGGGGAGTTGGCGGACAATTGCCGGTACGCGCGAAATGCCGAGCGAGTCAAGAATCGGGATAGCTTGATCCCAGCGTTGCAAACCATCTTCCGTACGAAGCCCGCCGGCACATGGATTGAACTCCTGGAGGAACAAGGTATTCCTTGTGGCCCAGTCAACAACATCGCCCAGGCTTTCGAGAATCCGCAGGTGCGGCATCGGGAGATGTGCATCGGCCTTCCCCACCCTATGTCGGGAACAATTCCGCTGGTCGCCAATCCGATCAAGTTATCGGAAACGCCGATTCGCTATGTCAAGGCGCCGCCGACCTTGAGCCAACACACCAGGCGCGTCCTTACCGGGCTCGTCGGGCTGAGCGCCGGGGAGTTCCAGGCACTCGCCGACAAGGGTATTGTCTGACCGAACCTGTTGACCCGAGCCGTTGTCGCGCCCGTGCTACAATCGATTCCGGTGCTCACGGCGGCGCAGACTCGCGAACGTGGCGTCCCCATCACCGGGAGGAGCCACATTGAAGGAACTTTTGGTCGATCGCGACGCCAAGGAAAAAGAAATTCTCGATATCGCGTGCGAGTATTTCCTGGCACGCGGTTACCACGGTACAAGTCTGAGCGCGATGGCGCGGGAGACCGGGGTTTCCAAGGAGTCCCTGTACCGTTACTACGATAGCAAGGAGGATCTGTTCCTGGCTGTCGTTGACAAGGAAATCTACGCTTTCAATTCGCGTCTGCCCACCGAAGTACCCGAATTTCACGATATTCGTGCCACTCTGCTCGACGTAGGGGGGGCGCTTGGCACCGCCTTGAATTCGGACCGTACGCTTGCGTTGCGCCGGCTCGTTTTTCAACAGGCCACCATCAATCCGAGAATCGGTCAGCGCTATTTCGCGTTCGGCTCACATCAGGCGGATACTGTACTCAAAAAGATCTTCACGGAGCACAGGTCGGAGAGCGACTTCAATCCGGAGTTCCTCGGCCACTACTTCAAGTCAATGATCAGTTCCAGGTTGATGCTGGAACGAGAGTGCCGACTTCGGCCGCTGCTCAGCGACGAACAACTCAAGCTGCGAGTGGCGAGGATTACCGACGACTTCCTGGCAGCGTTCTTCAGGTCCCATGCGGAAGCTCGAAACGGACTTGAACGGCCTGTTGACTCGACGGCGGTTTGACCATAGTCGGATTGCAGTCTCGCACCGCGCCACCTGGAACACATCTATCCCGAAAAACTCCGGGCCGCGCAGCGGATTGGGTGTTTCCGCGCTTCCGTCTCGATATATTGCAGATTGATACTGGTAGCATTATTCTATCGCCATGAGTTCAATACACATCAGAGACGTCCAACCGAACACGCTCGACGCCCTCAAGCGATTGGCGCGCAGCCATCATCGGTCACTGCAGGGTGAATTGCGCGTGATTCTTGATCGAGCCGCCCAATTGGCTCCACCGGACGAGGACACGCGAACGCTCGAGCTGGTGACAGTCAGGACTGGGCACGTCACTTCGTGGGACAGGGATGAGATCTATGGTCCCGAAGGTCGGTGACCTTGTCTTTCTTGACACCAATGTCCTTCTGACCGCTACGGACGAGTCGCGTCCGAATCACGAGGCGGCACGTCGACTGATTGCGGAGTCCGGCTTACGAGGTCTGCACCTTGCCGTCAGTGGCCAGATATTGCGGGAATACCTGGTAGTGGCGACGCGGCCGATTGGCGCAAATGGATTGGGCCTTGCGACGCGTGATGCAGTCGCCAACGTGAAGGCGTTTCTGCGCTACGTGGGGGTGTACGAAGAAACCGTGGAAACCGCGAACAGGTTGCACCGTCTCGGTTTAACTCACCAACTGCGCGGCAAGCACTTTCACGACGCCAATATCGTCGCAACCATGTCAGTACACGGAATCCATTCCCTGGTGACCGAAAACTTCAAGGACTTTGAGTGCTTTGCCGATTTGGAATTGATCGCGATGTCGGATCTGGTCTCAGCAGAATAGAAAACACGACTCTGGAGCTTCTACACCAGCCTGTACAGCATCGCTGCTTCGACCGTTTTCGCGCCATTCACGCGAATCTCGTTTCGTCACTAGAGCGATCCGAAATACGGATGCCGCAACTGATCACCCACCCGGATCCCCAGCCGCGCCGCCAGCCCGCCATTGATCTCCAGCACGCCCAGCGCCGGCTGCATCGAACTGATGGAGTCGAGCGAGCCCGGGACGGTGTTCTCCGCGATATGTATGACGATGCCGGCGCTGTCCATGAACACCATGTCCAGCGGGATCAGCGTATTTTTCATCCACATGGAGATCATCCGCTCGCTGGGGTGGATGAACAGCATGCCCACGTCATCGGGCATCTCGCGCACGAACATCAGTCCCCGGGCCTGGGCGTTTCGCTCGGAGGCGATGAAGATTCCGAAGTGCTCGCAGGTGTCGGCGGAAGTGTCGATGATGAGCGAGGACTGGGGAAAGTCCTGCACCAGCGGCCGGCCCTGGGCGGAGACGGCGTCGAGCGTCTGCGCCTGAATCGACGCCGCCAGAAGCCAGACGCCGCCAATCGCCAACAGCCGCCGAATATTGATCGTCATGACACAGGCCCTCCACGGATCGGCCGACAAGGTGCAATCACTCGGGTTCCGAATCGTAGCCCATTCCGTGCGAGCCGACATGGCGTTCGACGTTAAGGCCGTGGTAGCGGACGGCGGCGAACACTCGTGTTTGACAGTTCCTCATACATATTGTGGCAGATGGGTGTCCGGGGGGACGTAGAAACAAAGGCTTGCGGCGGTTTCGGCTGGATACAGGCTCCGGATGGATAGATACATGGAGTGATCCGTCAGGCATTGTGGGCCGGTATGGAGTTCGGTATCATTGGATACATGTACCTGCGCCAGTCCACGCAAAAGCGCGCCGACGGCTCCAAGCTCCGGCACCTGCAAATCGCCGAGAACGAATGGGACCCGGCGAAGAAGCGCTCGCGGGTGCGGATTCTGTACAACTGCGGCCGCGCCGACGATCCCGAGGCCACGGAGCGGCTGCGGCGGTTGGCCCGCAGCATCCTGAAGCGCTGCTCGCCGGAGGAACTGGCCGCGGCGGACACGGGATTGACCGTGGTGGACGCGTGGCCCCACGGGGACATCCACGTCCTGGGGGCGTTGTGGCGGCGGGCGGGCTTGCCGGAACTGATCGGGGAGCTGGTGGACGCGCGCAAGTTCGGGTTTCCCGTGGAGCGGGCGTTGTTCGCGCTGGTGGCCAACCGGACGTGCGCGCCGTCGTCGAAGTGGCGCTGTTGGGAACGGTGGCTGGCCGGGGAGGTGCGCATCGAGGGCTGCGGGGGCTTGGAGCCGCAACACCTGTACCGGGCGATGGACGTGCTGCAGGCGCACAAGGACGCGCTGGAGGAAGGGTTGTACCATCGCCTGGCGGACTTGTTGAACCTGGACGTGGAGGTCATGTTCTACGACACGACCTCGCTTCACTTCGAGATCGCCGACGAGGACCCCGACGACCCGGAGACGGGGGCGCCGGGCCTGCGCAAGCGGGGCCATTCGAAGAACGGGCGCGGCGACGCGCCGCAGTTGCTGGTGGGGCTGGCGGTGACGCGGGAAGGCTTTCCGGTGCGCCACTGGGTGTTTCCGGGCAACACGGTGGACGTGACCACGGTGGAGCGGGTGAAGGCGGATCTGGGGGGCTGGCGGCTGAACCGCTGCGTGTTCGTGGGCGACGCCGGGATGGTGTCGGCGCAGAACCTGCGCGCGCTGGCGCGCGGCGGCGGCCGGTACATCGTGTGCATGCCGGCGCGCCGGGGTTCGGAGGTGGACAAGGAGGTCGTCGGCCGCCGCGGGCGCTACCGGGAGGTGGCGCCGAACCTCAAGGTCAAGGAGGTCGTCGTCGGCGACGGGGAGCGGCGTCGCCGTTACGCGGTGTGCTTCAACCCCCGGGAGGCCGAACGCCGGCGGGCGCATCGCCGGGAGGTGTTGGCGGAGCTGGAGGCCGAACTGGCCACGGTGTCGGACCTCCCCGACGGCGAACAGCACCGCAAGCGGGTGTGCGGGTTGCGCGCCAGCGCCCGCTACGGGCGGTACGTGCGCCTGACCAAGGGCGGGCGTCCGCGCGTCGACCGCGCCAAGGTCAAGGCCGCGGAGCGCCTCGACGGCAAGTTCGTGGTCCACGGCAACGACGACACGCTCACCGCCGAGGACCTGGCGCTGGGCTACAAGCAGCTGTACCGCGTCGAGCAATCCTTCCGGCAACTGAAAAGCGAGTTGCGGCTGCGCCCCGTATACCATCGGGTGGCGCGCCGCATCCACGCGCACATCGCGCTAAGCGTCATCGCCCTGTTGCTGGAACGGCTCGCCGAGCACGCCTGCGGTGACACCTGGCGGAACATCCGCGACGATCTGCGGCAGATCAAACTTGTCCAATTGTCGGGGCCGAACGGGGACCTGTGGCAGGTCACCGAACCCCGTCCAAACGCCCGCAAGCGACTGAAATCCTTACAAATAACCCCGCCGCCGCCGATCCTGAAGCTGGGCTGAACGCCTAGTGACATGGGTGCTTTCGGGAACGCCCGCAAGCCTTTGTTTTGCCTAAGAATATCGCATTTCTGTATCTATGAACTGTCAAACACGAGAACAGGGCGTTCATCGACAGGGGGAAATGCAGTTCCCGCCCGGGCGAATAGAGATCCGAGTTGAAGAACAGCCGGGTGTCGGGCACGTAGGCGCCCACCATCGCATCGGCGGGGTTCACCTCGATGGCCGACCGGATCTCCCGGCGCAGCAGTCCGCCGTTGAGGAACTGTTCGACCTGGAACGGGAACGGCACGTCGGATACCTCCCGCCAGTCGGAGAAGACCACGCGGTTGGGCCCTTGGCCGTAGATAGGGTCCTGTTCCATGGTGGTGACTTCGCTCGGCAGGCCGGTGGCGGGGTCGATGACCAGGGTCCACTCCGTGTCATGAGCGGATAGAGCGATCCGGTGCCGGACGTTGCCGCCGCTTGCGAACTCCACGGGTGGGAGCGATGCTTGCGAGTTCGCCGCCAGGATGAGCGGATTGGTGAGCCACAGGTCCTTGAAGTTGGCGCCGATGCGCGCCGCCGACAAGGGTGTCGGGCCGTCAAGTGCGGCGCGGAAGTTGTCCTGCCCATCCTTGATGCCGGCCAATTCGCCGTACGTCATGGAATAGGCGAAACCGGTCACGACCGGGAAGACGGTATCGAGTTGCCATTCCTCCCGCGCCAGCCACCCGCCGGGATTCCAGGTCACCGTGACGTCGTAGTCGGCTGTGTGCTTGGGCGCCCCGCCGGGGGTGAGGCTTTGCCGCGGCACAAAGCGCTGACCCGAGGCCGTGATCCGCACGGTCTCGACCGATTCCACCAGGCTCGTGTCGAGAGGCGCCTGCGCAATGGCCGCATGCCCGAAGAACAGCGCAATCGCGACAACGGTGGCACGCAAGGCTCCCCGGCGAAATTGGATAGGTCCCTTTCCACTTGGCATTTTTGCAGATACTCCCTCAAAACAATTGATGATTCGGCACCTTTATCTATAGGACACTGGGTAGCGGTAGTGAGCGCCAAGCGCAATCAATCGGGTCCGGAATCGTAGCCCATTCCATGCGCGCCGACATCGAAAAGTGCGGGATTGGGTATTTTGAGCCGAAAGTGTACACTTTAAAGTGTACACTCCACTATGGAACTCGCGATGGAAATCACTGCAAAGAGCTTGAGAAACCGCATAGGGGAGGTGCTCGCGTGCGTCGAACGAGGCGATTCGGTCACCATAACTTACCGCGGCAAACCGAGGGCACGGTTGGTGGGAATCGACGACCCCGGTCAGGGCGAATCGAAACCCGAAGATCACAGTGCCTTCGGAATGTGGAAGGATCGGGAAGACATGATCGATGTGGGCGAATACGTCCGTAACTCGCGAAAACCACGTCATGCTGGCTGACACCGACATCCTGATCTGGTTTCTTCGGGGAAGCGACTCGGCACGAGTGACGCTCGAGGAGTGTGCGCCCGTTCAACTGTCGGCGGTCACCTACATGGAACTCGCTCAAGGCGCGCGAAGCCAGAGCGAGCTCAGGCTATTGCGGCAGACGATCGGGGAAAGCGGTTGGCGAATCGAACCCGTAACCGAATCCATGAGCTTTCGGGCCATCGCCTTGATCGAAGGTCACGCCTTGTCACACGGACTACGATTGGCAGATGCGCTGATTGCCGCCACCTCCATCGAGCTGGGGCTGACGCTGATTACAGCCAATGACCGCCATTATCGTTTTCTGCCTGGTATTTCGCTAAGGCGATTTCGGTCCTGACGTGATCAGAGTAGAGTTGCCGGGATGCGTCGGGCAGGCTGTCCCAGGAGTTGGACTCCAAGTCGCTGAATTGTAAGATTTCCCGCCTTGAGCAACGGTTGCGCTGATGTCACTGCAGGATAAATTCGCCAGTCTGGAAGGGCATCTGTCCGGCCTCGTGGTCGGGCAGAAGCAACTCCTCAACCGCATGCTGGTCGCGCTGCTGTGCGACGGGCACCTGTTGGTGGAGGGTGCGCCGGGTCTGGCGAAGACCCGCGCCATCAAGGTGTTGAGCCACAGCGTGGAAGGCGACTTCCATCGTCTGCAGTTCACGCCCGACCTGTTGCCCGCGGACCTGACCGGCACGGAGATCTACCGGCCTCAGGACGGCTCGTTCGTGTTTCGGGAAGGCCCGCTGTTCCACAACCTCATCCTGGCCGACGAGGTCAACCGTGCCCCGGCCAAGGTCCAGGCCGCGCTGCTGGAGGCGATGGGGGAGCGGCAGATCACGGTCGGGTCGGTGACCTACCGGCTGCCCGAGCTGTACATGGTCATGGCCACGCAGAACCCCATCGAGCAGGAAGGCACCTACCCCCTGCCGGAGGCGCAACTGGACCGCTTCCTCATGCAGGTGCTGGTGGACTACCCCAACGCGGCGGGCGAGCATGCGATCCTTCAGATCAACCGCCGCGAGGCGAGCAAGGCGGCGGACGACGCGGAACTGTTCGAGCCCACTAGCGTGCTGACCCAGGCGGAGGTCATCGCCGCACGCCACGAGGTACTGCAGGTGCATCTCGCCCAGCCCCTGGAGGAATACATCGTCCAGGTCGTGCTCGGGACCCGGCGCTCCGAGCGCTACGGGGAAGACCTGCGCGACCTTCTGCAGTACGGCGCCAGCCCGCGGGCGACCATCGCCCTGGACCGCTGTTCAAGGGCCCATGCGTGGCTCGCGGGTCGCGATTACGTCACGCCGGAGGACGTGCAGTCCATGGCCCACGACGTCCTGCGGCACCGAATCCTGTTGAGCTTCGAGGCCGAGGCGGCGGGACGCGCCGCGGACGAAGTCGTGGACGAGTTGCTGGCGCGCATCGGGGTGCCCTGATGAACGCGGACGGTGCAGCACGATCGACGTCCTCGCCCGCCCGCATCGAACTGGCCGAACTCATTCGCCTTAGGCCGGCAGGCGAGTCCCTGAAGATCGGGGCGTTGCGCGTGCGGGCCATCGATGCCGGAGGCCACCTGTCGAGGCTCAAGGGCCGGGGCGTGGAGTTCGACGAGTCGCGCCCGTACCAGCCCGGCGACGATCTGCGGACCATGGACTGGAAGGTGACGGCACGCACCGGCAAACCCCATACCAAGGTGTTCCGGGAGGAGCGGGACCGCCCGGTCATTCTCTGGCTCGACCTGCGCAGGCCCATGCTGTTTGCCACCCGGGGGGTCTTCAAGGCCGTGCGCGCCGCCCAGACCGCGGCGCTGGTGGCATGGAGCGCCGTGGCCAACGGCGATCGCCTGGGCGGGCTGATCTTTTCCGACCGTGAGCACGTGGAACTTCGGCCGCGCCTGGGGCGCCGCGCCGCCTTGCGCCTGTTGCGGGTGATCAGCGACACGGTGTTCTGGGATGCTCCGCATGCCGCCGCCGCTGCAGACCAGCCGCATACCCTGGAGCGCCTGACCCGGGTCGCCCGCCCGGGGAGCCAGATCTTCCTGCTCAGCGATTTCCGCGCGCTGGACCATTCATTCGAACGCCACCTTCGCCAGGTGGCGCGTCACAGCGACGTTTCGCTGGTGCACTTCTACGATCCGGTGGAGCGCAGTCTGCCGCCCCCGGGGCGCTACCGGGTGCTCGCCGGCAACCGTTCGGTCGCCATCGACACCGGCGCCGCCGCGGAACGCCGCGCCTACCGGGACCGGTTCCTGGAAAGGCGCGCGAGGCTTGCGAAACTGGCGCGCTTTCCCGGTGTCCAACTCCTGGAATGCGGCACGGACACGGACCCGCAGAAGGTCCTCAGCGCACGTTTCGCAGGCAGATGAATCCGGCATTGGACCCGTCACAGCTCCCGTTGCGGGATATCCACCTTCCCGAGGCCGTCGGCTGGTGGCCTCCCGCCTTCGGTTGGTGGATACTCGTGGGGGCGCTGCTCCTGGGCGCGGCGGTCTGGGCGCTCCGTTATCGCGCCGGCTGGCGCCACCGGGCAGCCTCGGTAGAATTGCAGGCGGCGCTGGCGACGTTGCAGCGTGGCGGAGATCCCGTGCTCTGCGCACAACGCTTCTCCACGACGCTGAGGCGTTTTGCCATGACGACGAGCGAACAGCCCGACCGGGTGGCCGGCCTGACCGGGGAACCGTGGCTCGCCTGGCTGGACAGCCGCTGGGAGCGCGAGGCGTTCTCGCAGGGCGCCGGGCGGGGCCTGTTGTCGGCCCCCTGGGTCGGCGCCGGGCGCGTGAACCGCGAGCATTGTCTTGAGTTGGGCCGCCTTTGCCAGGCCTGGATCAAGGCGCAGAAGAAGGGGGTTTAGAACATGTGGCAACTGGCCTGGTGGTGGATGTTGCTGGCACTGCCGCTGCCGTGGCTGGTGCGCCGCTGGTCGACCCCCGATCCTGTCGACCGCGACGCCGCGCTCAGGGTTCCGGACCTTGAGGAGTTCGCCGGTCTCAGCGGTGCCGGCGGCGCGGAAAGCGGATCCACGGGCCGGTTGCTCCTGCTGTGGGGCATCTGGGCGCTGGTGGTTGTGGCGGCGGCGCGGCCCCAGTACGTGGGCGAGGCGACCGCATTACCCGCAACCGGTCGGGACCTCCTCCTGGCCGTGGACCTCTCCGGCAGCATGGAGGAACAGGATTTCCAGCTCAACGGCGAGTGGGTGGACCGGCTCACCGCCACCAAGGCCGTGGCGCGTGACTTCATCGACCGCCGGGTGGGCGATCGCATCGGCCTGATCCTGTTCGGGCGGGAGACCTATCTACAGGCGCCCCTCACCTTCGACCGCCAGACCGTGCAGACGCTGCTGGACGAGGCGGTGATCGGGCTTGCGGGCAAGGAGACGGCCATCGGCGACGCCATCGGGCTTGGCATAAAGACCCTGACCGATGCCGGCATCGACGAGAACCGCCGGGTGTTCATCATGCTGACCGACGGCGCCAATACCGCCGGAGCCGTGGATCCGCTGAAGGCAGCGGACCTGGCCCGGGAGCGGAGCATGGTGATCTACGCGATCGGCATCGGCGCCGACGCGTTGATGGTCCGCTCGCTGTTCGGCGTGCGGCAGATCAATCCCTCCGCGGACCTGGACGAGGAGACGCTCACCACCATCGCGGCGGGTACGGGAGGGCGCTATTTCCGTGCCCGGAACACCGAGGAATTCGAGCAGATCTATGCGCTGCTGGACGAACTGGAGCCGGCGGCCAGCGACGAGACGGGGTTCCGGCCCGTGAACGAACACTTCTACTGGCCGTTGGGCGCAGCGCTTGCGCTGAGCCTGATATGGGCGGCGGCGGCACTGCGCAGGAGCGCCCGCGAGGTCGTCCTGGAGGCGGCCGATGGCTGAGTTTCACTTCGTCCGCCCGTTCTGGCTGCTGCTCTTGCCGGTGTGCTTCTGGCTGGTCTGGCGGCTGGCGCGCGGCAGCACGAACGCGGGCCGCTGGCGGACCTGGGTGGACGAAGCCTTGCAGCCGCTCGTCCTGACGGCCGCCGACAGCGCCATGCGCGGCAGGCGCTGGCTGCTCTCGGGTGCGGCAGCGGCGTGCACGCTGGCCATCCTCGCGCTGGCCGGACCCACCTGGGAGCGGATGCCGGTGCCGGCGCTGCGGTCATCGGAGGCCCTGGTGGTCGTCCTGGACCTGTCCCGTTCCATGGATGCCGGCGACGTGGAACCGAGCCGGCTGGAGCGGGCCAAGCTGAAACTGCTGTCGCTGCTGCAGCGGCGCGACAGCGGCCAGACCGGCCTGGTGGTCTTTTCCGCGCACGCCTTCACGGTGACGCCGTTGACGACCGATACGCGGACCATCGCCGCGCTGGTGTCGAGCCTTTCCAGCGACATCATGCCCAGCCGCGGGAGCTATCCCGAGGCGGGTATCGGCCGCGCGGCCCAACTGCTTCGCCAGGCTGCGGCGAGTCGCGGGGAAATACTGCTGGTCAGCGACTCGGGCGTGTCACCGGCTGCCGTCGAACTGGCCCGCGAGTTGCGCGGCGAAGGCATGACCCTGCACGTGATGGCCGTGGGAACCGTGCAGGGCGGGCCGATTCCCCAGGCCGGCGGCGGCTTTCTCAGCGACGGCCGCGGCCAGGTGGTGGTCAACCGCGTCAATCATGGTGCGTTGCAGCGCCTGGCCGAGGCGGGCGGCGGGCGGTTCGCCGTGCTGACGCCCGACGACCGGGACTTGGATCGGCTGCTGACCGGTACGTCCGCGTCCGCCGGCGTGCTGGCCGACGACGGCGAGGAACTGCGCACGGAGATCTGGCGGGATCAGGGCGTCTGGCTGGTGCTCCTTCTGCTGCCGTTGCTGGCGTTGTCATTCCGGCGCGGCTGGGTCGTGGTGTGTGTCGCGATGTTGACGCTGCCGGGTCAGCGCGTGGAGGCGCAGACCTGGGCCGACCTCTGGCAACGCCGGGATCAGCAGGGGCAGGCGGCCTTCGAGTCGGAGGATCACGCGCGGGCCAGTGAACTGTTCGAGGATCCCGCGTGGCGTGCCGCGGCGCAGTACCGCGACGGTCAGTTCGAGTCCAGCGCCGAGACGCTGGCGCCCGCGCAAACCGCGGACGGTCATTACAACCGCGGCAACGCGCTGGCACGGACCGGCGCCTTCGCCGAGGCGATCCAGGCCTACGATCAGGCGCTGGAAATCGACCCGGAACACGTGGACGCACAATTCAATCGCGACCTGCTCATGCAGCAGCCGCCGCAGCAGTCCGAGGGCGACAGCGGCGGAGAGGGCGAGTCGGGCGACGAGAGCGAGCAGCAGCAATCGGCGCAGAACCAGGGAGCGGAACAGCCGGAATCCTCGCCCGGTGAAGAGTCCGAGTCCCGGAGCGAGCAGGGCGCCGATGAAGGCGAGGAGCAGGCGCAGCAACAGCCCGCGCCCGCCGAGGCGGGAGAGGAGCCCCCGGAAGGCGACCCGGTACCGACGCCGGGCGATCTGGAAGAGTGGGCGTCCGAGCAGGCGGCCGAGCAATGGCTGCGGCGGATACCGGAAGATCCCGGCGGGCTGCTGCGGCGCAAGTTCCTGTACCAGTACCAGCGCCTGGGCATCGACCAGGACGGTAACTACGTCTGGCCCGGCGACGAGGAACAGCCCTGGTGACGGAGAGATCGGACGGATTGCATCGCCGGTCGATCAACCGCATTCGGCGGGGCGGTATTCGGTGGGGCGGTATTTGCCGAGGCGTTATCTGGCGGGGTGGTATTCGGCAAGGCGGTGTTCGACGAAGCGGTCATCCGCCCATTGCCGGAGGACTCTTGCCGCGGGCTGCCGGACGCTGCCTTGCGTTGTGGCTGCTGGCGGCCGCGGGCGTCGCGGGCGCCCAGGATGTGACCCTGCGCGCCGCCGTGGACCGGACCACGATCCGCGAGAACGAGTCCTTTACCTATGTGCTGTCCGTGGAGGGCCAGGTTCGCGACGAACCGGATGTCTCGTTGCTCGCAACCGACTTCGAGATCCTGCAGCGGAGCCGCAACACCAGCATTCAGATGCTGGGAGGGCGCACCTCCCAGATCACCGAGTGGCGCTATCAATTGATGCCGACCGGTCCCGGCACGTTCACGCTGCCGCCCGTGGAAATGGCCGGCGCGCTGTCCAACCCGGTGGAATTGCAGGTGCTGCCGGCGCTGGCGAGCGACGCCCCGGGCGATATTTTCCTCGAGGTGGAGATTTCGCCCGCCATCGCCTATGTTCAGTCCCAGGTGATCTACACGCAGCGGCTGTACCGTGCCGTCAGTACGGGGCGCTCCAGCCTCACGCCGCCCGACGTCACCGGCGGCGAATCCATTGTCGTGCCGCTGGGCGAGGATCGGGAGTACCGGACCGTGCGCGACGACCGCACGTTCATCGTGCTGGAGCGCCGCTACGCCGTCTTCCCCCAGGTCGCCGGCGAATTGACCATCCAGCCCATGGTTTTCGAGGCGGTGGTCATTACCGCATCGGGGTTTTCCAGCCTGCAGCGGTTCCGGTCCGAGCCGGTCAGCCTGTCGGTGCTGCCGGCGGTGGCGCCCCCGCCGGAACTGGCCGGGGCGGCCTGGTTGCCGGCCGGCGGGGTGACCATCGAACAGCGCTGGAGCGGCGATCCCGAAGAGTTCACGGCCGGGATACCCCAGACCCGAACCCTGAGAGTCGAGGTGGAGGGTGTGCTGGAGACGCAGATTCCCGACCTGTCGCTGTTCGAGACCGACACCCTGCAGCAGTACGCGGATCAGCCGGAACTGGCCCGCGACAGCAGCGCCGACGGCACGCGCGCCGTGCGTACCGAGCGATTCGCCGTGATCGCCCAGGCGCCCGGGGAGCTGATCATCCCCGCGGTCGAGCTGCCGTGGTTCAACGTGGACAGCGGGGAATGGGAAGTGGCGCGCATCGAACCCCGGCAGGTCACCGTCCTGCCGAGCCGCGAACCGGGCGCGGATCCGGCACCGCCGCCGGTGACTGCGGACGCCCCGCCGGCGGAGTCCGGGGCATCGGGACTGCTTGTTTGGCAAGGCGTCAGCGCCGGGCTGCTGGCCGCGTGGATGCTGACGCTCCTGGGCTGGTGGCAAAGCAACCGGGTCAAGCGCACCGCCGCGCTGCGCCAACCCGTTACCGAAGCCCCCAGGGTATCCGAGCGCCGCCTGTTGCGGCAGTTGCGCGCCGCCTGCAACACCAACGATGCCGGGTTGGCCCGGCGGCTGCTGCTTGCATGGGGGGCGGCGCGGTTCGGAGAGGAACCGAAAAGCCTCGGCGCACTGGCCGCGATTCTCCCGGCCGATCTTGCCGCAGCCATCGGCGACCTGGAACGAAGCCTCTACGGACCGGGATCGCCCTCCTGGAACGGCGCTGCACTCAAGGCGGCCCTTGCCCAGGCCGACGCAGTGACCCGCTCCACCGCCGCGAAAGCCGGCGAGCGCGAACTGCTGCCGCTCTATCGTTGAACAGTCCCGGATTGCATTGGCGGGCCCTGTTCGGACGATTTGGGAAAGTAATGGACTTGGTCATGACTAAGTCATATTATGAAACCATGAAAACCGCAACGATCCATCACACCAAGACGCACCTCTCCCGGATGTTGAAGGAGGTTCAGGGGGGCGAGACTATCGTCATACTCAACGGTTCCACTCCGGTGGCCAAATTGACGGCCATCGAACCGCCATCGAACCGGCGGCCGAAAGTCGGCACGCTTACCTCTCCTCCCGTGCGCTACGAGGCCGATGCATTTGAGCCGCTCACCGACGGCCAACTGAAGGAGTGGGGCCTCTGACCCGCTATCTGTTGGACACGTGCACGCTGATCTGGCTGTCCACGGAACCCGGGAAGCTTTCCCTTGCGTCGGTGAATGCAATCGACGCTTCCGGCTCGGCGCTCCTGTGGAGCGACGTTTCGGCCCTGGAAATCGCGCTGAAGTGGAGCGCCGGAAAGCTCGTTCTTCCCGACCCTCCGCGGCACTGGCTCGAAAGCCAGATCAGCTCCTGGAACCTGGACTGCCTGAGCCTGAGGCGGGCGGACATCTATCGCGCATCCGAGCTGCCCGCCCATCATCGGGACCCGTTTGATCGCCTTCTGGTGGCAGTGGCCCTCGGTTCCAACGCCACGATCCTCACACCGGACGAGGCCGTCCGCCAATACCCGGTCAGTTGCCTGTGGTAAGGCGGTTGAACGCGCGGGATGCATCAAAGGAGCAAGGGTTCTACCTCGATTCGATGTACCGGGATGCCTGCCGGGAATGCCGGGCGACATAGTCTATACCACCCTCCCATGAGCAACGCCGCGCGAATCATCTTCGTCCCCGGGATGAAGCCCAAGCCGCCGCAGCGGATTCACCGCCAGGTGCTGGGCCGGTGCATGCGGGCGGGGCTCGAGCGCGTCGATCCGGATGCGGCGGAGCCGTTGCGGGACGGCGCCAGGTGCCTGAGCACGGCGGCGTGGACGCACGCCTTTTATCGAAAGCACCGCAATATCGAACTGGACAAGCGCAGCATCGAGCGCATCCTCGAGGAACCGGATCCCAGTCAACGCGACATCGAGGACATCGAGGCCTTCGCCAGGCGCAAGAGACGCGCCCTGCTCCGGCTGGGGCACGCGGCGCCCCTGTTCACGAGCCTGTTCGCACGGCGCTCGATGCGCCTGACCGTGACCGAGACGCACCGCTATCTCATGAACTGGGGCGGGATCGCCACGGTGGTGCGCGACATTGTGCGCAAGGCGCTGGTGGATGCCTGGTCGGCGGGCGAGCAGGTGTTGCTGATCGGCCATAGCCTGGGCTCGGTCATCGCCTACGACACACTCTGGGAACTCTCCCACGGGGAGCGTCGCGGCAACGGCCGCGTCAGCCTGTTCATGACCCTGGGCAGCCCCCTGGCAAGCCCCATGATCTTGAGGGGCGTGCAGGGCGCCCGGCTGTCCGGCCGTACGCGCTACCCGGAAATCGTGGACCGGTGGCAGAACTTTTCGGCTCGCGGCGAAATCACCGCGCTGCACCCGAGGCTGGGGCCACACTACGGCGAGATGGTGGAGCTGGGCTCGCTGGAGGCGCTGCAGGACTGCACCGGTTTCTACAATCACTACCGCGATCGCGGTCGGCTGGATGTGCATACGTCCTACGGCTACCTCATCACCCGCCCGGTGGCAGAGTCCATCGCCGGGTGGCTGCGCAAGGCCAACGGCGCCGGCTGAGCGGCGGCATTCAACAGGGCTGTGCAAGGCCAACGGGGCAGGGTCAACGGCGACGCTCGGCCGGGCAGGGTGAACAGCGACGCTCGGCCGGGCACGGCGAACGCCTGCGCTACGGCGTGATCCGCACCTCGATGCGGCGGTTTCTCGCGCGTCCCTGGGCCGTCTCGTTGTTGGCGACGGGGCGCGTTTCCCCGAAGCCCAGCGAGCTGATCCGGTCTGCGGAGACTTCCAGCCGGTCGCTCAGCCAGGCGCCCACCGCCTCGGCGCGGGCGCGCGACAGGGACATGTTGGAAATGGCGCCGCCATAGGAATCGGTGTGACCCTCGACCACGACGCTGGATTGGGGGAACACGCCCACCGCCTCGCCGACCGCCTCCAGCAGCGGCGCGTGCGCTGTGTCGATCTGGGATGAGCCGCTCGCAAAGGTCAGGCCGGTGAGGGTGATGATAACGCTGTCGCCTTCCCGCGATACCTGTGCCTGGTCGATGCTGAACAGGTTCTCGATCCTTTCGAACCGCTCGCGAACCCGCTCCTCGGCTTCAAGCTGCTGCACCAGTGCGACGCGTTCCCGAAACACTCCGCCGAGCTGCTCGTCCAGCTCCCGGATCTCATCCTCCAGCCCGGCGATGCGGATGCGGTTCTCATCGATGTCGATCTGCAGTTGCTGCTCCCGCTGGCGAAGCGCTTCGATCCCGGCGACGAGATCCGTGATCATCGGGCCCGGTCCGGCGTCCAGCCGCGCTTCCCGGCCCGCGGCTGCGGCGATCTCCGCGAGACCTTCCTCGTATTCGAGAATGAGGTCTTCGACGGTCCGGTCCCGGTCCACCAGTTCGAGAACGCGGTCCGTCATGGAAATGGCGCGCCGAATCTCGTAGTCGGCCCGTGCGGCCAGTTCGCGGGCAGGTTCGACGTCGTAACGGTCTTCGTCCAACGCCGCCTCGGCCTGTGCGAGCAGCGCCTCGGCCTGCGCGTGGGTGCGCGGCGCATATTGCGGCACCCGGTCCAGCGCCGCCTGCGCCAGCAGCGCCCGCGTCTGGCTCAGGTGCTGGGCCTTGATGGCGGTGAGTTCCGCGTCGCCGTACAGGGTTTCCACAGCCGAAGGCCGGTCGCCCAGGGATGCCGACGGGGAGTTTTCCAGGCGCCGGCTGACTGCCCTGAAGTCGGCCTCGGCGTCGTTCCAGAGTTCTTCCGCGAACAGGTCCGCGCGTGCATCCATGGCGTTCTCGCGGAACTCGAGCAGGTTTGCGAAAGTGGCCGCGGCGGCCGTCGCGGTCGCCGCCGCCTGGGTGAAGGCCGCTTCGGCGTCCGCCAGCCTGTTCTGGATACGGTTGATGCTGCGCCCCCGGGCCAGGTCGTTTTCCGCCGCGGTGTAGTCCCTCATTCCCGACTCGTAGGCGACCGGCGCCAGCACGGATGCATTGGCTGCGTCGGCCGCGGCCAGCGCCGCGTCGGCCGCCTGGAACAGCGGGCTGCGAAGGTCCTGTGCGGCTGCCGGTTGTGCCAGGGCCAGGGCGCACCACAGGATCGCAACGACCGGCTGCCACCCTGCCCGCAACGGTCTCGCGGGACCGGGTAGCAGGCGCCGGGACTTCGCAATGCCGCCGTCCGCGCCCGCCGACCCTGGTGCGGTCAGGGACCCGCCCCTGTCGTGCATCTCGGAAACCATGCGATTATCATACGTCAACGTACCGCCGGCCTGCAGGCCGGAATCCAGAGAACCGAGTGAGCGAATTTCGCGGCATACCCGTGGTCGAGAGCGGCCGGAAGTACCGGACGCCGGTTGGCTTCATGGCGGTGAAAAACGGCGTCAAGCCGGTCGGCCGGAGCGCCGACGGCATGGTTCTGCCCAAGCCGCCCTGGCTGAAGGCCAGGATCCCTTCGGGGGCGAAGTACGCAAGGGTCAAACGCACCGTGCGCGAGCATCGGCTGGCGACGGTGTGCGAGGAGTCCATGTGCCCGAACATCGGCGAGTGCTGGTCCGCCGGCACCGCGACGCTGATGCTGATGGGATCGGTGTGCACGCGCGCCTGCCGATTCTGTGCCGTGGACACCGGCAACCCGCAGGGCTGGCTGGACCCTGACGAACCGGATCACGCCGCGGCTTCGGTGGAGTTGATGGGCCTGAAATACGTGGTCATCACCTCGGTGGACCGGGACGACCTGGACGACGGCGGCGCCGGGCACTATGCCGCCTGCGTCGCGGCCATCAAGCGGCGCTGCCCGGAGACCGCGGTGGAAGCACTGACGCCGGACTTCGCGGGGAACCGCGAAAGTGTCGAGACGGTGGTCGGTTCCGGCGTGGACGTATTCGCGCAAAACATCGAAACGGTGCGCCGCCTGACCCATCCGGTGCGCGATCCCAGGGCGGGCTACGACCAGACCCTGTGCGTATTGGCCCACGCCAAGCGGTATCGACCACAGATTCTGACCAAGTCCAGCGTGATGCTGGGGCTCGGCGAGACCGATGCGGAAATCCGGGAAACCCTGGATGACCTGCGCGATCGCGGCGTCGATATCGTGACCTTCGGGCAGTACCTCCGACCCACCATGAACCACCTCCCGGTGGAGCGATACGTACCGCCCGAGGACTTCGCCATGTATCGCCGCTGGGGCCTTGAGCGGGGGTTCCTGGAGGTCGTTGCGGGGCCGCTGGTGCGCTCGAGTTATCGGGCGGAGCGGGTCTTCCAGAAGGACAACGTCGGTCTGTAACCATCATGCTCGAATACGCTTTCGACTACGGGTTGTTCCTCGCCAAGCTCGGCACGGTAGTCGTCGCGATCATCGTCGTCGGCGGATTCATCGTCGCGGAGATGCGCCGCGGCGCCGAACAGCGCGGGCTGACCGTCGAGCACCTGAACAGACGCTTCGAGGAACTGGGCGATACCGTCAGCCGCGCGGTGCTGGGCAAGGCCCAGTTCAAGCAGACCGCCAAGCAGCGCAAGTCCGAGCGCAAGGAACTCGACAAGAAGGGTTCGCAGCGTCAGCGTATTTTCGTCATCGACTTCAAGGGCGACATCCGCGCCACGGCGACGGCGTCGCTTCGCGAGGAAGTCTCGGCGATTCTGGCGGTGGCCTCGAAGGACGACCGGGTACTGGTGCGCCTGGAGAATGCCGGCGGCGCCGTGCACGAGCACGGGCTGGCCGCATCGCAGTTGCTGCGCATCCGGCAGAAGGACCTGCCGCTGATCATCGCCGTGGACAAGGTGGCCGCGAGCGGAGGCTACTTGATGGCCTGCGTCGCGAGCCATATCATCGCCGCGCCGTTCGCGATCATCGGCTCCATCGGCGTGATCGCCCAGTTGCCCAACTTCAATCGCTGGCTGGAGGAAAAGGGCGTCGATTTCGAGCAGGTGACCGCCGGGCGTTTCAAGCGCACGCTGACGTTGTTCGGCAAGAATACGGAAGAAGGGCGGGAAAAACTCCGGGAAGAGATCGAGGACGTTCACGACCTGTTCAAGACCCAGATCACCACCCATCGCCCGCAGCTCGATGTGGAGCAGGTGGCCACCGGGGAATACTGGTACGGCAGCCGCGCCCTGGAACTGGGCCTGATCGACGAAATTCGAACCAGCGACGATTTCCTTGCGGAGGCCGTGGCAGACGCGGACCTCTACCGGGTCTCATTCAAGCGCCGGCTGCCCCTGACCGAGCGCATACTCTCGGGTGCGGAGAGTTTGTTGAGGCGCTGATCGGCCCTTTGGCGCGTTCGTTCCCCCGGTGACGCGGTAAATGGACGCCGTTCGCGTTTGTTATTGACAATCATTCCTGTTTGTCATACTTTCTCGCCATGTTTGTCTGTATCTGTCGCCAATACCGGGAGCAGGACATTCGCCGCGCCGCCCACGCGGGGCTGCGGTCCGCTCATGACGTATACAGGGAACTGGGCGCAGGACCCGATTGCGGCCGTTGCCTGGAGTTCGCCGAAGAGGTGATCCGCAACGTTCACGTGGGCAGCTCGCCGCCCGTCACCAACGCGGGCCGGGCTGTCCAGGCCGCATAGTCCAAACCGGCCCGACTTATCTCAGTCGGTCCGATTTATCTCGACCGGTCCGACTTTTCTCGACCGACCCGCTTGATCCCGGCCTGGCTGCCTGATTTCAGTCAGCCTGCCGGAACCCGGTCCGGGAGCGTTCAGGCGCCGCCGCTGCGCAGGTGCACGTAGTTCTCGATCCCCATCCGTTCGATCAGGTCGAACTGCGCTTCCAGCCAGTCGACGTGTTCTTCCTCGTTCTTGAGGATATCGTCCAGAATCCGGCGGCTGACGAAGTCGCTCTCGCGCTCGCAGAGTTCGATGCCTTCCCTCAGATCGGGTATGGCCGCATGCTCCAGATTGAGATCGCACTCGAGCATTTCGCGCACATTCTCGCCGATCATCAGCTTGCCGATGTCCTGCAGGTTGGGCAGACCCTCCAGAAAGAGAATTCGCTCGACGAGGCTGTCGGCGTGCTGCATTTCGTCGATGGATTCCTTGTACTCGTACTCCGCAAGCTCCTTGATGCCCCAGTCCCGGTACATCCTGGAGTGCAGGAAGTACTGGTTGATCGCGGTCAACTCGTTGCGCAGCACCCGGTTCAGGATGGCGATGATTTCATCGTTGCCCTTCATGTGAATTCCCTTTGTCGGTCAGAAGTGCAATTTTGCCAAAGCTGGAACGCGGGGTCGAATTCAGCGTGGTGGTCGCCGCGGACTGCCGAAGACGGCGATTGCCGAAACACCACGTGCGGGTGCTGGTGCGCCGCGGCCGCGATCCGGTGTTCGCCAGCCTGAGGATCAGGCTTCATCCCGGTGCCCGGCCGGGCCGTATCCCCCGCCGCCCGGTGTCTCCACCACGAAGCGGTCGCCGGTCTGAAGCTGAACCTCCGCCGTCGCGGTCAGGTGCTCGACTTCTCCGTTCTCGCGGATCACGTAGTTCCGCCCCGGCAGTCCGTCGGCGCCGCCCTCGAGTCCGAACGGCGCCAGGCGCCGGCGGTTGGAGAGGATGGATACGTTCATGGGTTCCAGAAAACGAATTTCCCGGATCACGCCGTCGCCGCCGCGATGGCGTCCCCGGCCGCCGCTGCCGGTGCGGATGCAAAAGCGCTCCAGGCGCACCGGAAAGCGCCATTCCAGGACCTCCGGATCGGTGAGCCTGGAGTTCGTCATGTGCGTATGCACGGCGCTCGCTCCGTCGAATCCGGGGCCGGCTCCGGAGCCGCCGCAGATCGTCTCGTAGTACTGGTGCCGCTCGTTGCCGAAGGTGAGATTGTTCATGGTGCCCTGGGCCGCCGCACAGACATTCAAGGCCGCCAGCAGGGCGTCGGTGATGCACTGGGACGTTTCCACGTTGCCGGCCGCCACGGCGGCGGGGTAGCGGGGGTTGACCAGGCACGCGTCGGGAAAGCGAATCGTCAGCGGTTTCATGCAGCCCTGGTTCAGGGGAATGTCATCCTCGACCAGGGTCCGGAACACGTACAGCGCGGCGGCGCGGGCAACCGATGCGGGCGCGTTGAAGTTGTCCGGGCTCTCCGGCGAAGTGCCGGCCAAATCGATGCTGGCACTGCGCCGGCCGTGATCGATGGCGATTCGCACGCGGATCGTCTCGCCGCCGTCGAGTTCCACGGACCACTCGCCATCGCGCAACGCGGCGATGGCGTCGCGGACGCATGCCTCGGCGTTGCGCTTGATGTGGCCCATGTAGGCGTGAACCACGTCCAGCCCGAAGTGCTCCACCATCGCGCCGAGTTCCGCCACGCCGCGGGTATTGGCGGCGATCTGGGCCTTGAAGTCGGCCACGTTCTGATCCGGGTTGCGGGCGGGAAACCCGCCCGAGGCCAGCAGCCGGCGCACCGCATCCTCCCGGAACCGGCCGCCCTCCACCAGCCGGACGTTGTCGATGAGGACACCCTCATCGTGAATCGACGCGCTCTTCGCGGGCATCGACCCGGGCGAGCATCCGCCGATGTCGGCGTGATGGGCCCGGCAGGCCACCGAAAAGATCAGGTCCCCGCCTTCCGCATCGAATACCGGCGTCACCACCGTCACATCGGGCAGATGGGTGCCGCCGTTATAGGGCGCGTTCAGCATGAAGGTGTCGCCGGGTTTCATTGTCTCGCGCCGGTGGTCGAGGATGGTCCTGACGCTGTCGCCCATGGAGCCCAGGTGCACCGGCATGTGCGGCGCGTTGGCGATGAGGTCCCCCTGCGGGTCGAACACGCCGCAGGAGAAGTCCAGGCGTTCCTTGATGTTCACCGAGTGCGCGGTGTTCTCCAGCACGACGCCCATCTGCTCGGCGATGTGCATGAAGAGGTTGTTGAAGACCTCCAGCATCACCGGGTCGGCATCCGTGCCGATGCGCTCCGACGCGGGCCGCGGCGTGTGCCGGGCCAGAATCACGTGGCCGAATTCGTTGACCTCGGCGCGCCAGTCCGGCTCGATGACCAGGGTGGAATGGTCCTCGACGACGATCGCCGGCCCGTCGATGCGGCACCCGGCGGCGAGCCGCTCGCGCCGGAAGATTCGGGTCGGCACGCGCCGGTCTCCGAACCACACGTCCCGGACGGCTTCCGCCGAAGGGTCGCGTTCGCCGCCGGTCCAGCGCGGTTCGGTCACTTCGGCGCCGGGCACGGCAGCTTCCGATTCCACCGACTCGACGATCAGCGCCGCACCGCCGGTCTCGAATCCGAATCGCGACAGGTGCGTTTGGCGGAACTCCTCCGCCATGCGGGAGGCGTCGCCGTGCCAGGACACGATCAGCGGCGTGTCCGATCCGGCCACCTTGAGCATCGCCCGCCGGACGAATCGCAGGCGCGCGGGGTCCACGCCCTGGCGCGCCAGCAGCTCCGCATTGGCGGACTCCAGTTCCGTGTACACGGACGCGAGTTCCGGCTGCAATTCGTCGCCCAGGGGCTGCTCGACGCTGCGCTGCTGTAGCGAACGCATCTCCGCCATGCCCATGCCGTAGGCGGAGAGCACGCCCGCCAGCGGGTGCAGGAAGACCTGCTCCACGCCCAGCGCATCGGCCACCTGGCAGGCATGCTGTCCCGCCGCACCGCCGAAGCAGCACAGCGTGAAGCGGCTGACGTCGTGCCCGCGCTGGGTGGAAATCCGCTTGATGGCATTGGCCATGCGTTCCACCGCGATGCGCAGGAAGCCGGCCGCCAGCTTGTCGCAGTCCGCCGGCTGCCCGGTCTGCTGCGCAACCTCCCCTGCGAGCTGCTCGAATCGTCTTGAAACCACCTCGATATCGATGCCCTCGTTCCCTTCCGGGCCGAATACCTCGGGAAAGCAGTCCGGCTGTATGCGGCCCAGAAGCACGTTGGCATCGGTGACCGTCAGCGGGCCGTCGTTGCGGTAGCAGGCGGGCCCGGGGTACGCGCCGGCGGATTCGGGGCCCACCTGGAGGCGCTGGGAAGCGAACCTGAGGATCGAGCCGCCGCCCGCCGCCACGGTTTCGACCCGCATCGCCGGCGCGCTGAACCGCACGCCGGCGATGGTCATGCTGCCGGACCGTTCGAACTCGCCGTTGTACAGCGATACGTCGGTGGACGTGCCCCCCATGTCGAATCCGATCAGGTGCCGAAGCCCCGCCGCCGAAGCACTTTCCGCCATCCCGACCACGCCGCCCGCGGGGCCGGAGAGGATGCTGTCCCTGCCCCGAAACGAATCCGCGCTCACCAGCCCGCCGTGACTCTGCATGAACAGCAGCGGCGCATCGCCCAGCCGGTCGGCAAATCCCTCGCGCACCTGGCGCACATAGCGATTCAGCACCGGGGAAAGGTAGGCGTCCGCCAGTGTGGTATCGCCGCGGGAAATCAGCTTCATCAGGGCGCTGGTGGCATGGGAAACGGAAATCTGCCGGAATCCCACGTCCCGGGCGATGCGCGCGGCCCGCCGCTCGTGCTCCGGGAACCTGTAGCCGTGAAGAAAGACGATGGCGACGCTTTGCACGCCCCGTTCCAGCACTTTCTCAAGCTCGGTGCGCAGGCCGGCTTCGTCCAACGGGACGATTACCTCGCCCTGCGCCGAAACGCGCTCCCCGGCCTCGACCACATGGCTGTAGAGCATGTCCGGCAACTCGATGTTGAGCGCGAAGATATCCGGACGGTTCTGGTAGCCGATGCGCAGCGCGTCGCCGAAGCCCCGGGTGACGACCAGGGCAGTCCGCGCTCCCCGTCGCTGGAGCAGGGCGTTGGTGGCCACGGTCGTGCCCATGCGCACCGCCGCGATGCCCCCCGCGTCGCGATGGACCGGTGATGGTGCTTCGTCCCGGCCGTCAAGAAACGCGTTTATGCCGTGTACGGCGGCATCGGCGTAGCGGCCCGGGTTTTCCGACAAAAGCTTCAGGGCGGAGATATTGCCCTCCGGACTTCTAGCGACCACGTCGGTGAAAGTGCCGCCGCGGTCGATCCAGAACTCCCAACCGCCTGTGTTGTTGGTGGACATCCGAGGTCAAGCCCTGTGCTTGTGGAAATGACGGTTCTGCTGGCCCTGCAATGTCGCGTCGGGACAGGCCTTATAACTGTCGGGATTCGTCCCTCAAGCTGCAATCCGGTCGAGTAATTTTCGCCGAAAGTCCGCTTCCGCATCCAAAGAGGAAATCATCTCCCCTCCTACATCCGACAGCCGGGCGAGATCCAGCCGGGGAATCGCCGATTGATCCTGGAAGACTAGCAGCGAGGCGAATTCCAGGGCATGCCGGTGGAAGTGAGACAACATTATTGTTGTCAGCCGCACCTTGTCACGGTTTGGCAGTCCATAGAGGAACAGAGGCCGATCATTACGGCCCTCGATGCAATAGTCGACCCGGTATGCGTCGGCGTTCGGTACATCTTCCGGTACGTACTCGGGCGCAATTTTCTCCGAATCGATCATCCCGCGCAGCATGTCGGCCAAGTCGTCGTAGAAGGTGGACTTCGAGCTTGATCGCGACAGGAAGGTGAGGTCGTAGACTCTTGTCAGAGCTTGGCCGAAACGAAATATTGCACTCGGTAGATCGTCTACGGGCGTATCGATATGGAATGCGCCCCCACTCCATTCAACGCCGCATTCGACCGAAATCTGCTCTATCAGTTGTCCGCGCGGTCCTGTGACGAAAGCATCGATGTCGTGCTCGTAACTGATGTGCATTAGAGTATGACCGCAGTCCGAGAGCCGAACGCCGCCATCACCGCATTCCAGCACTCGGATAGGATAGCGATCTCCGTCCGGAAACTCAAAGCGAGTGCGGAGCATTAGCGCGCCATCCGACCTCTCTGTAACGCGCACCTCTTCGCACAAACTGGCACACAATCTATCCTGCAGGGCGTTAACTTGGATAGACATCAGAACATCTCCTCTTGTAGTTCCTTGTCAGGCAAACCCACAATATTGAAGTCGCGCACCAAGCATGCCAAAGCACCCGAAAGGGAGTTGTATTGATCCGTCTCCGCTGCCTCATGCTCCGGTTTTTTCCCCGCTCGCATGGCTTGCTCCGAAGCGCGGTGAATATGAGGCCGATAGGAAATTTCGCCGTGCTCGTGCGAAGGACCATTGTATCTTGCCAGCGTTACGCGTTTTCCGCTTATGGGCACATATGCGATTCCACAGGAGAAATCGCTTGGATCCACCAGATTCTGGCGCTCGTAAATCTCAAAGCAGTCCTCGTTGTCGCCGCCGCTGACCGCAGTGAATGACCGTTGGCGGTGTACAGGACTGGAGGCTGGCTTCTCTGTCCACCGGGCGTTTGGGTTATCGACGCGCTTATGCGAATTTCGCAACCGTCCGAGGTCATCGTCCGAGTAGATTTGGGTGATCATGGTGTTGTCCGAACCGCATTTTTGGCATGGTTTCTCATGTTGTCGCCCCGGCTTCCGGCGGCTTGGTTCCCTTTCCGCCGTGGACGGATGGTTCCGCACACCATTGAAGCCGTAGATTGTCCAGCGGGTCGAGGATATCCGGAGGCAATCCAAGCAGCGTGACGAGGACGGCGGAGTCGAGGTCTCGCCGGGTGCTGTCTCGATAAGCCTCGTTTGCCGGAAGGAAAGGACGGTGGCGAAATTCTTTCAATAGCGCAGAGGCCAGATCAAGTTGATAGTCCGTAAGTTTGCGCGCGTCAATGACTCGCAGCCCGGGCAATGCGGAGATCGTCGAAACCGAGCGGCCCTGCTGCTGCCGCGACCCGGCCCACCAGAACAGCATCAGGCCAAGCGTCGTGTTCGCCCAGAGTGCTATCGGACGTTCCCACGAAGCCTCAAGCGTGAGCGTCTTGGCGGTACCGCATGAATTGGTGTTTGCGGGTCGGTAGTTTGCGGACGATCTGCTGAACAAAAGGCCAAGGTTGTATTTCAAGAGTCTATTAATCCTCCGCGTCGGGCTGCTTGTAGCTTCTCTCCAGCTCCTTCTGCACGGGCTGCGGCACGATCTCGTAGTGGTCGAAATCCATCGTGAACATGCCCTCGCCGCCGGTCAGCGACTTGAGGGTCGTCTGGTAGTCGCCCAGTTCGGCGAGCGGCACCCGGGCGGAGATCTTCACCCGGTTGCCCGGCACCGAGTCGCTGCCTGCGATGCGCCCCCGGATACCCGACAGATGGCCCGTGATGTCTCCGACCGATGTGCTCGGGGTAGTCACCTCGATCTTGACGATGGGCTCCAGCACGATGGGCCGCGCCTTGGTGATGGCATTGACGAAGGCGCGCTTGCCGGCGGCGACGAAGGCCACCTCCTTGGAATCCACCGGATGATGCTTGCCGTCGTAGACGATCACCTTCACGTCCTGCAGCGGGTACCCCGCGATGGCGCCCTCCTCCAGCACCTGCTTGACGCCTTTCTCCACTGCGGGAATGAACTGGCCGGGGATCGCGCCGCCCACCACCTTGTTGGAGAACTCGTAACCGCCGCCCCTGGGAAGCGGTTCGATCTTCAGGAAGACCTCACCGAACTGCCCCGCGCCGCCGGTCTGTTTTTTGTGGCGGTGGTGCCCCTCGGCCGGGCGCATCACCGTCTCCCGGTAGGCGATTTTCGGCGGCCGCGTGCTGATGTCGATACCGAATTCGTCCTTCATGCGCTGCATGACGACCCGCAGGTGCAACTCGCCCATGCCCCTCAGGACCGTCTCGTTTGCCTGGGCATTGAACTCGATCTGCAGGCTCGGGTCCTCGGCGGTCATCTTGTGCAGCGCGTCGGAGAGTTTCTTTTCCTGCCCCCGCTGGGTCAGTTCCAGCGCGACACCGTACATGGGCGCCGGAATGGCCACCGGCCGCATCCGCACGTCGTCGTCGTCATGGCTGGAATGCAGGATGTCGTCGAAGCCGATGTCCTCGATCTTGGAAACGGCGCAGATGTCGCCGGCCAGGGCCACCGGCACTTCCTCGAGCTGCTTGCCCTGCACGCGGTAGATGTGGGCCAGCTTCACCCCCTTGCGCTGGTCGCCGATATACACCATCCCGCCGGTTCTGACTTCGCCCTGGTGGACGCGGAACGTGGCCAGCCGGCCCACGTAGGGGTCCACGTTGATCTTGAACACGTGCCCCAGGAAGTTGCCGTTCGCGCCCGCCGGATCGATCCTGTACGGTTCCGCCGACTCCCCGTCGCCGTCGAGGAACTCCGGCAGGTTGCCCTCCAGCGGGCTGGGCATGAGCTCGGAGAACACCCGCAGCAACTGGTTCAGGCCGGCGCCGGTGTGCGCCGATACGAAGCACACCGGGATCAGGTGACCGCGCCTGAGCGCCCGTTCGAAGGGATCGTGGAGCTGTTCCAGCGAGATTTCCTCGCCTTCGAGATACATCATCATGAGGTCGTCGTCCAGTTCCACGACCTGGTCGACAATCTGCGTATGGGCTTCCTCGACGGAGGAGAAATCGGGCGTCGAGTCGGCGGGCTCGAAGAAACAGTCGGCGACGGTCGTGCCGCCGTCGGCCGGGAGGTTCACGGGCAGGCAGCCCCGGCCGAAGGTCTCCACGATCGCCGCCAACACGCCCGCAAGGTCCGCATCCGGCGCGTCGATCTTGTTGACGATGATCAGCCGGCAGAGATTGTTTTCGGCAGCGGACTCCATCATCCGCTGGGTGAGCAGTTCGACCCCCGCCTGGGCGCTGACCACGACCGCGGCCGTCTCCGCGGCGGGCAGCGCGCCGAGGGCGCGGCCCATGAAGTCGGGATAGCCCGGGCTGTCCAGCAGATGAATGAGGCGGCCGTCGTGTTCCAGGTGCGTGACCGCCGTGTCCAGCGAATGTCCCAGCCGTTTCTCGTGATCGGTGAAATCGCAGACCGTGGTGCCCCTGTCGATGGAGCCCGCGGAGCGGATGGCGCCCGCCTGCTTCAGCAGCGCTTCGATCAGGGTCGTCTTGCCGGACCCGGCGTGTCCGACCACGGCGATGTTTCGTATTTGTTCAGTACTGTGCGATGCAGCCACAGGCGTCTCTTCGGTTCATGCGGAAAGCGCAATCTATAACACAATGGTTTGCGAGTCGACGCCAGCGCCAGGTGTGACGGTGTGATCGGGCAGCTTTGCAGACACGCCGATGCCGACCAGCCAACATGCTCGCGCCCTGACGCGCCAACTTTCAATAATCGATTGTTTTCAATACGATTTATCGGCGGAATTGCATTTTCCGATCAACGGACCGCCGAGAACAGGTCATTTTGGCGATGCTGACAATAGGATGTTGAGCCAGGAAGCAGGCCTGCCATATCCGCCGCTGGAACGTTGCAGAGTTCTTTGGGTTCAAGCTTGTAGATGCCGCCTCCGTACACTCTGCCTTCGCCAAGCATGGTTTGCGGGCTGATTTTGTTTAGCACTGCCCAAATTCGCCGTTTTAGTTTCGGGTCGTCTCGAAGTGCCACCTGGACATGATCCTTGGGGTACAACATCAGATATACGTTTGCCGCGGTCGCAATGGAGTCATTCAGAATAAAGCGGAAGGGACGGCCTCGCTTTGTACCGCTTCGGCCAAGGTAAGTGCACACAAACGGGGCTGGCGGACGATCTTCCTGCGAATACCACGGTCTTCTGTGCCGGCAGAGATACCGCTGGGGTACGCCTCGGACCCTTCCTTCGTCCAGATAGGCTCGAAGCCTCGGATATTGTCGTCCGATAGCTTCTTCATTCAATTGACAGTTCAGCAGAAACAGGCGGCGGTCGAGAACGGGATTGCCGCGAGCGTCTCCGGCAACCTCGTCTTCCTGCAAGTGGCGCGGACTGGGCAGTATGGGGTGGAACTCCCATAGCGGCAGTTCGCGGCGTTCGATTTCGTCCTGCGGCAGAATGAAATAGCTGTTGTCGCCCGTGGCCAGGCCGCGCTTGATTCTGAAGAAATCTCCCAATACCGGCGCGTTCGACTCCTCAAATGCCTCCTTAATTGGATACCGTGTCCACTTGGGGTCGCGGCGAAGCGTTTCCACGGGCACCGAGCGCTCCTGCCTCGGTCGCTGTAGTGATCCACCGTAAGTGAATCTGACGCTATGCCCGGCGTCTGACTTGCATTTGCGAAACCAGACCACTGCCGATGACACCAGCGCATCCCCGAACTGCACGTCAGTGGGTTCGAAGCGGTGAACATGCAGCAGCGTCACCTTGTCAAGCAGATAGCGCTTTACGGAAACGCCGTAGTTCACATCCATGAATTCGCTGGGTATGAGCCAGCCCGCCAGACCTCCCGGCGCCATCCACGCATGACTCAGGCCGAGGAAATAACAGTACAGCCCTGCCAAACCGTTCAGTTCCACACTGCACGCCCCATGCGTGCGCAGTTTCAGGCGCTGTTTTTCGACATTGGCGATATGGTGATGCCGCACATAGGGCGGATTGCATATCAGCAGATTGAATTTCCCGTCATCCGGCGGCGCCTTCGCTCGCGTGAAATCCTCAATACGAACGTCAAGGCCATTCGCTGCCCAGAGCCGTGCCGCGGGTTCGCCGTAGTGCGGGTCGATCTCGTAGCCCACCGCCGCCGTGACATCCGACTTGGGAAACACCCGGCAAAGGGCCGAAAAAAATGACCCCGTACCTATGGCAGGGTCGATAAAGTGGACGTTGCCGTTTTTCCCCAAGAGTGTCTTCGCATGGCCCAGAATATCGGTAGCCAGCTCCGTCGGGGTCGCGAACTGTCCCATGTGGTTCCGTTGGGCCGGAGTTTTCTCTGCGTCCAGCTCTGCCTGCAGATCCAAACGGCGTTTTTCGAGTTTCACTGTCGACCCTCGCGCCACTCAAAGCCCGAACTCCGCGAGATCGTCGACCCGGCGCCCTCTTGCTGAACTGACACGATCAACCGAAAGGAATAGGTTGCCGGACGCATCTCGTCATACTTCGTACCCTCGTCCGATTTCGTGTAGTCCCGTGCGTTCAGCCGATTGTCGATAACCGCAACTTGTTTGCATGCCGGTTGCGAGTTTATTCATCGCCCGAACCCACACAGTCGAACGTGACGCTGTAGCGGTCGCTTTGCTCGAAAAGCGAGGTTCGGCCTTGCGAGTAAGGCCGCATCAGAGCGTCCTCGTACCCCATGACCCTACAGACCGACAGCGCATCGGCGGCGGCACGCGGGCCATATGGTATGCAACGCGGACCTGTAGAACGTTCCCGACAAACCATCGTCACGGTACCGGTGTCATCGTTCCGCTCCGGCGTCCACGGCGCGGTCGGCACTGTTGGAAGTGACGGCCAGGTCGAAACCGGCGGCATGGACCGCGTAGCGGTGCAACCGGCTTGCAGGAACCCGACCAGGATCGTGGCCACGCATGGCATGAGGAGTGCTGTCGCGGAAGACGCGCAATATTGTTTGCGTTGAACCGTCGTATCCCCCCGTAGCTTTCCAAGACCAATTCGTATCCGGAATTTGTCAGGACACGAATTGACAAGGATACCGTGAAGAGCCAACTTCCTCCTCTGCATCAGGGAAAGCTACCGCTTTCTAAACGAACTGTCCACGGTCGTACCAGCAAGAGCCACTTGCGCTGTGGCGTAATTTGACGGTCGCCCATGCCCCGGAAGGTGCGGTGCGGTGCGGTGCGGTTGACAAGGCCGCGCCGCACGGTGAACATACAGGCATCCGCAATAAGCGGAAAGGGATGGCGTGAGGCGGGGGGATCGAGCATGAAGGTCAATGAGTCCGTGACAATCCCGGCTTGGAATTCGGTTATAATTGCCGAGCCGAGCCGAGCCGAGCCGAGCCGAGCCGAGCCGAGCCGAGCCGAGCCGGGGCCTGACCCCGTGGCCCGGTCCGCCAGCCTGGGGCGCCGCGCCCGCGCCGCAACCGCCCCGCCGCGCCGTAACCGCCGCTTCGCGCTCCTTCCGGCCGCCCTGGCGCTCCTGGGCGCCATGGCCCTGCTCCTCGCCGCCGCCGACGCGCGGGCCCAGGCGCCGCCCACGCCGACGGGCTTGACGCTCGCCGCGGGCGACGGGCAGTTCACCGCGAGGTGGAACGCCTCGCCGGGCGCCGGCACCTACGTCATCCGGTACGCCCCCCAGGGCGGGGCATGGGCCGCGGTCTTCGCGAGGCCCGGCACGGCCACGAGCAAGACGATCGTCAGCGGCTCCGCCATCACGATCTCCAACGGGACGACCTACTGGGCCCGGATCAGGGCGTGCGCGGGCGGCTCGACCTCCGGCGCGAACTGCAGCGCCTTGAGCGCGCGGGCGACCGTCACGCCCCGGGCCGCCCCCGCCGACCCGCCCCCGGCGCGCCCGCGGATCGGTTTCGCCTCCACGACCTACAGCGTCCACGAGGGCGAGAGCGTCACGCTGACGGTGAACATCGCGCCGCAACTGGCCTCCGCCAGCAGCGTCCGCACCGCCTGGAGCGGGACCTCCAGGGCCACACTCGGCGAGGACTTCACCCTGGGCGGGACCACCGGGTCCATGGGCCAGCAGAGGCTGACGCTGCCGGCCAACGCCGACAGCGCCACCTTCACCGTCGCCGCGGCGGCGGACGGGCTCACGGAGGGCGAGGAGACCGCGCTCCTGCAACTGATCCGCGTCGACGGCGCCCCCTACGACGTGGTGCTCGGCTCCCACCAGACGACGGTGACCATCTCCGACCCGCCGCCGCGCCCGCAGTTGAGCTTCGCCTCCGCCTCCTACAGCGTCCACGAGGGCGAGAGCGTCACCCTGACGGTCAACATCGCCCCGCGGCTGGCCGGGGCCAGCAGTGTCTTCGTTAATACGGATAGTGGCTTTACCGCCCGAACGCCCGAGGACTACACCCTTTCCGGGGCGACCGGGACCTCGGGCCTGTGGAATTTGACGCTGCCGGCCGACGCCTCCAGCGCCGCCTTCACGCTGTCCGCCGTGGCGGACGGGACCGCGGAGGGGAACGAGGCCGTGACGTTCCGGCTCGCCAGAGAGACCGCCGACGCGCCCTACGACGTGGCGGCGGGCGCCGCCGGCAGGGCGACGGTGACCATCGCCGACCCCCGCCCCCCGGCCGTCCCCGCGGTGCGGCTGTCGGCCTCCCCGGCCACGGTGGCGGAGGGCTCCCCGGTGACGGTGACCGCGACGCTGTCCGAGGCGCTGGCGGAGGACGTTTCGATCCCGGTGACGCTGACGGGGGGCACGGCGGAGCCCGGCGACTTCGGCGCGCTCGCCTCCATCGCCATCGCCGCCGGGTCCACCTCCGGCACGGGCACGGTCACGACGGCGCGCGACGGGGACGCCGACGACGAGACCTTCACGGTGTCTCTGGGCACGCTGCCCCCGTCGGTGTCGGCGGGCACGCCCGCCTCGGTGACGGTGACCATCGCCGACGGCGACGCCACCGGCGACGGCGACGCCCCGGCCGCGCCCACGGTCTCGATCTCGGCCTCGCCCAACCCGGTGGCCGAGGGCTCCGCGGTGACCGTGAGGGTGACGCTGACCGCGGCGCTGGCGGAGGACGTGACGATCCCGGTGGGGCTGTTCGCGGTCACGGCGGAGCCCGGCGACTTCGGCGCGCTCGCCTCCATCCGCATCCCGGCCGGGTCCACTGTCGGCGCGGCCGAGGTCGCCACGGCGCGCGACGGGGACGCCGAGGACGAGACCTTCACGGTGGAGATGGCGCTGGAATCGCTTCCGCGGGAGGTGAGGGCGCACGCCCGGCATTGGGTGGTGGTGACCATCGCGGACTCCGCGGCCCGCGAACCCGGCGGCGGAGGCGGGGAGCCCGGCGGCGGCGGAGGCGGCATCGACCCGCCCGACACCGGGGCGAGCGCCACGCCGGTCGTCGGCCGGCGCGCGCGCGCCATCGCCGCGCCGTACTGCTTCGTTCCCGACCGGGCCGAACTGGACGCCCTCGGCGAAAGCACGCACCTGGCCTACCGGCTCGACGGCGGGAAGGATTTCGACCTGTGCCTGTGGGACGCGGACGAAAACTGGAGGGACGCCCCCGCCTACGCCTCCTGCCGCGGCGGGGGCGGGGCGTTCCCCAGGCACTCAACCCCCGAAGCCGGCGGCGAACCCGCCGGCGAACCCGCCGGCGAAAAAGCGCTGACCGCCGAACGCGCGGCGGGGCTGATGGCCTGCGTCGTGCCCACCGGAGAAGAAGGCGGCGATTGGCTGCTGCGCGTCGCGCCCGAGAACATCGCGCCCGGGAACCCCGCCCCGGAGGACCCCGAATGAACGCCGCGAACCGCATCCCCGCCGCCCTCGCGGCCGCGCCCGCCCTCATCTTCGCCGCCCCGGCCCCCGGCCAGTCCGGCACCGAACCGCAGGACCCGGTGGAGTCCTTCGCCGGCCGCGAACTGGCCGGCTACGGCTACGGCGAGCACTTCTGCTGGCCGCTCGCCGACACCGCCTACGCGCAGGCCGAAGCCCTCGCCGCCGCCATGGGCGAGACGCGGACGCCGGTCTACACCTTCGAACTGCACACCGGGCAACGCTGGGACATGTGCCTGTGGCGCCGGGAAAACGGGGCGTCCCCCCGGGACTGGGAAGCGGAATGGAAATACCGCAACTGCGATTTCGCCCGGGACGTGGGCACCGTGAACGGCTGGATCCACCACGGCAGGGCCCACCCGGACGCCGACCACGAGTACGCCGAGTACGACTACCCGGACCGCTACGGCGGCGGCCCGCGGCAGGACGAGACGATCGTCTACGCCGGCCCCATCGCCGACCGGATGATCTGCGCCGATGCGAGAGAGCCCTACGTTCCCGCCCGCGCCGAACTGTTGATCTTCAGGGGCGACACCCGCCCGGACGGCACGGGCGGCGCCGAAACCGAATAGCGCGCGCCCGCCGGAGCGCCAGGACGGCGTTCGGGCGCGAACGCCTGCGGCTCGAATCCCGGCACTACCATGACGCGGAGGACGGCGGGCCGTCCGGCAGGCAGTCCAACACCAGGCCCAACCGCCGCAGGTCCGGCAAGGCATCGACATCGTCTATGAATCAACAGGTTCGGAACAGCGCAAGTGGCTCGATCCTGTAGTCACGTATATTCGCTTCCAGGGGTTCCTCTCGGAGCAACGCGCAACTTCGCGGCGAAATGACGACGGGTTAGAATCGCCGCGTGAATCTGATAGCCGACATTGGCGCCACGCAGACCCGTTGCGCGGTGCTCGACGACGACGGCGGGATACAGGCAGCCGAAGTCTTCCAGAACCGCCGTTTCGAAAGCCTGCAGGCGCTTTTGCGGGGCTATCTGGGCCGATGTCCCGTTCGCCCGGATGCGGCGGCCCTCGCCGTTGCCGCACCCGTACTCGGAGACGGGTTGCGAATGCCCAATCTCGACTGGGAATTTTCTCAGGGAATGCTTGCGCGCGAACTCGACCTCCGCCACCTTGCAGTGGTGAACGACTTCGCGGCCGTAGCCTGGGCGTTGCCGGCGCTCTCCGGTGCAGATTTGCACAAGGTGGGCGGCGGCGCTCCGGTGAGTGGCGCCGCGATGGCGACGCTGGGTCCGGGTTCCGGCCTGGGGGTGGCCAGCGTGGCGCCCTGCGGCAAGGCGTGGGCCGTCGTCGAGGGTGAGGGCGGCAATATCTCCTTTTCCGGCGTCACACCCGAGCAGCAGGCGATCACCGACCGGGTCCGGGCGCAGTACGGGCACTGCTCGGCGGAAAGCCTGTTGTCGGGGCCCGGCCTAGTCAACATCTACATGGCGCTGGCCGAATTGCAGGGCCGGGACGTCTCCCGCCCGAGCCCGGCCCGGGTCAGCCGGTCCGCGGCGGACGGCGACGCGCTGGCCGGCGAGGCGCGCGGCATGTTCTTCGAAATGCTGGGTACGGTGGCAGGCAACCTGGCGCTGACGGTCGGCGCCAGGGGCGGCGTCTTCATCGCCGGCGGCATCGTGCCCCGAATGCTGAAAGCGCTGCAACGGTCGCGCTTCCGGGAGTCCTTCGAAGACAAGGGCCGCTATCGCTTCTACCTGGAAGCCATTCCCACGTACGTGATCACGGAACCCTACCCCGCCTTTGTAGGTCTGCGGCGGCTGCTGGGATACGGCTGAGCGCGACCCTCAGGTGGCCCGAACGGGCTGTCCGGCTTCGACCGTCCCGGCGGCATCCTGCTCGGCAGGATCCAGACGCTGTTGGGCGCGGCCCAGCGCGATGGAAAGTGCGCACCAGACGACCGCGAACGGCACCGTGGCAGCAGCCATCAGGGTGATGGTTCCCAGCGCGCTCAGCGCACCCTGAATGCCTGCTCCGGCCATGTCGCCGCCGCGATACAGGAAGACGTCGATGAGCGGTTTGGCCTTGTACTTCTCCGACGGCGGAACGACGCTGAACAGCGTCTCGCGGGCGGGCCTTGAAATGGCGTAGCGGGTCGCCCTGTGCAGCGCCTGGAACAGCGCCATGACGCCGTACAGCGGCCAGATCGCCAGCACCGCGAACCCGGCCACGGTGACCAGCGGCAGAATCGCCAGGGTCCAGCCCACCCCCAGCTTCTTGATCAGCCGCGTGGTGATGAAGATCTGGGTGATCAGGGTCGCCCCCTGCGCCAGCGCGTCGAACTGCGCGAAGGCGCCCACCCGCTGGCTGAAGGTGTCGGTGCTCTCGATGATGACGTTGGCCTGGGTGAAGTAGATCAGCGTATTGGAGATGGCCAGAAACACGATGAAGACCGCAATGCCCAGCAGGTAGGGCGACTGCGCCACCGCCGTGGCGCCGTCGAAGAAACTGCCGCCGATGCGCTCTCCGGGCGCCGCCGCGGTCGCGGCGCCGCGCTCGCCCAGGCGCGAGTATTCCGAGCCCACCGCCATCCGGTCCAGCGTCAGCATGATGAGGATCGCGCCCGCAAAGAACCCGGCGCCGATCAGCATGAGCCCCACCGGCAGGTAGATCGAATCGGTCGAACCGCTGATCGCGTTGGTGGCCCAGCCGCCGATCAGCGCACCGATGGTGCCGCCGATGCCGATGAAGGCGAACATGCGCTTGCCCTGGTCCACATTGAAGATATCCACCATGAACGCCCAGAACAGGCTGTTGACGAACAGGTTGATGGCGCTGAGCCAGGCGTAGAAGGTATAGCCCACGCCCCGTGCCAGGCCGGTCTCGGCGTCGGTGCCGATGATGCCGCCGCCGGCGCCCGCGTCGACCGCCAGCAGGCTTGCGAATCCCACCAGGCAGACGATGACGAACAGGTAGCCGATTGGGATGAACTTGCGCCGGTCCAGGCGGCTCACCACCCCGCCGAACAACAGCACCAGGATCAGCGAGGCGATGGATGTCATCACGAACAGCCAGCGGAGCTGGTCCATGCCGCCGGCCACACCCATGGCTTCGCGCACCGGCCGCAGGAAGAAGTAGCCGCACAGCACGCAGAAATAGAACATCGCCGCGAGCGCGCCCAGCGGCAGTTCGCCCCTCCTGAAATTCAATGCGCGCGCTGCCCAGTCGGTCATCTTCAATGCCCTCGGTCGCTGTTATCGTGACACTCGATACACGTCCCGCAAGACGCTCTCCGCATTACAACGGTTCAGCGTCACATGCGCAAGGGCGGATGCCGGGGCCTTGCCGCGCTCAGGTGGAATACGATCATGTATCGCCCCGCCGCCCGGGCGGCGAAGGCTCGTGGCACGATTCCGCCCGGATCAGGCGTTCAGGTCCGGGATCCGGGAACTCTCAAGGTGCGTGATCATGTCCTTGATCATGAGCTTGCGCTTCTTCAGGCGCCGCAACATGATCTGGTCGACATAGGGATCGGTCGCTAGCCGGGAGATTACCTGGTCCAGGTCCTGGTGCTCTATTCGCAACTGCTTCAGTCGCGCCACGTTCTTGAATGCGTCAGTTTCTATTTTGTCTGCCACTACTCAACTATTCTGCACCGCGCTGAGCCAGTCCCGCCCGAGGTCTCCGACCGCCAGGAAATGAGGATTCAACAGGCGATCCTTCGTGTTGTACCTGAGCGGCTGGCCAGCAAGGTCAATCATACCCCCACCGGCACTCTCCAGGATAGCCTGCGCAGCCCCCGTGTCCCACTCCGAGGTGGGCCCGAGACGGGGGTAGATGTCGGCCTGCCCGCCGGCGACCATGCAGACCTTGAGCGAACTCCCCATGGGATTGAGTTCGTACGGGCCGAGCCGCGCAAGGTAAGCCGACAGGCCGGGGCCGGGGTGGCTTCGGCTGCCCATGACCCGGAGCGGGTTCGAACGGCCCCGGGACGCGCGCACCGGCACCTGCGATCCGTCGGCGTCCCGGCGCCAGGCGCCGGTTCCGCACAGGCCGGAGAACTCCAGGTTCAGCGCCGGCGCCAGAACGACCCCGAGCACGGCCCTGTGGTCTTCCACCAGCGCAATGTTGACCGTGAATTCGCCGTTCCTCTTGACGAATTCCTTCGTGCCGTCCAGGGGATCCACCAGCCAGTAGCGCTTCCACTGCCGCCGCTCCTCCCAGGCGGTGAGCGCGGATTCCTCCGACAGGACCGGAAGCGCCGGACGCAGTTTCCCGAGGCCCGAGCAAATGACGTCGTCGGCCGCACGGTCCGCCCCGGTGACCGGTGACCGGTCGTCCTTCAGTTCCACGCTGAAGTCACGCGCGTACACCGACATGATCGCATCGCCCGCCGTCCGGGCGATCATGCGTATTTCTTCCAGGATTGCGGCGAAATTCATGCCCGCTGCGCCCCGGGTTTGAGTATCATCTTGCCGTCCATGTCGGCGCCCTCCACTACAACCCAGCACAACAACGATCCGGCGGTCGCCTGGGACGGCGTCGACACGGTCCTGCTGGACATGGACGGTACGCTGCTCGACCTGGCGTTCGACAATTTCTTCTGGACGGAATTCATTCCCGCGCATTATGCACAAGTGCGCGGGTTGCGCGAGCAGGATGCACGGACAACATTGCTGGATCGTTACCGTTCCATCGAGGGCCGGCTCGCCTGGTACTGCATCGATCACTGGAGCGAAGCCCTGGACCTGGACATCCGCGCCCTGAAGCGCACCCAGCGCCACCTTGTCTGCTACCTGCCCGGCGCGACGGATTTCCTCGCGTGGCTGGGTGATACGGGCAAGCGCGTACTGCTGGTCACCAACGCGCATCCGTTCACGCTGGCGCTGAAGGTCGCCGAGACCGGCCTGGACGCGCATGTCCACGACATGGTCAGTTCGCACAACTTTCTTGCGCCCAAGGAAACAGGCCTGTTCTGGCACCGGTTCCATGTCGAGGAGCCGTTCGATCGGCGTCGTACGGTACTCATCGAAGACAGCGTGCCCGTATTGCAGGCGGCAACCCGCTTCGGCCTGGCGGGCACCGTCGCCATTCGGTGCCCCGACACCCGGCACCCGCCGCGGCAGATCGACGGCTTCCCGTCGGTCGACGGGGTTCACGAGTTGATGGACGGCCGGGAGGCTGCGCCGCAGGAACTCGCGAAAGCGAATTTGCAGCCGTGATTTCCTGCGGCGCAGGCTCCTGACTCTTCGGGATCAGCGCTTCCTGCGCCGCTTGCCGCTACGCGGCTTGCGGCGGCGCGGTTTGCCGTCGCGGCCGCGCGGCGGGCGCCGGGGTCGGCGGGGCGGCCTGCTGACGGTGTCCAGGGCGTCCGGGTCGATCCGTTCAACCGGAATCTTCTGGCCGATCAGCGCTTCGATATCGGGAAGCGACGCGGCGTAACTCTCGCAGCCGAAACTGATGGCGTCGCCGGACGCGCCGGCCCGGGCCGTGCGCCCGATCCGGTGCACGTAGTCTTCGGGATCCTGAGGCAGGTCGAAGTTGAACACATGGCTCACGTCGGGAACGTGAAGTCCCCGGGACGCCACGTCCGTGCCGATCAGCACCGCGAGTTTCCCGGACAGGAAATCGCCGAACATCCTGAGGCGCTTCTTCTGCGGGACGTCGCCGGAGATGGCCCGGGCGTTGACGCCGTTGTGAGCGAGATAGCGGCCCAGCCGGTCCGCCTCCCGCCGGGTGTTGACGAAGACCATGGTCCGCCTCGCGTCCATCTGCTTCAGCAGCGTGAGCAGCAGCGGGATCTTCTCCTCGTTGGCGGGAAAGTAGATGCACTGCCGGACGCTGTCGACGGTGACCTTCTCCGGCTCGATGCGGATCAGCTCCGGATCGTTCATGTGCTCGTAGGCAAGCTCCAGAACGCGGTGCGACAGGGTGGCGGAGAAGAGCATGTTCAGGCGCTTTTCCGGCGCGGGAAGGCGCCGGAGCACGTAGCGGATATCCCGGATGAAGCCCAGGTCGAACATCCGGTCGGCCTCGTCCAGCACCATCACCTGGATGCGCCTGAGGGAAAATACCCGCTGCTTGAAGTAGTCGATGATCCGCCCCGGCGTCCCCACCAGGATATCGACGCCCTCGGCGAGCCGGCGGCGCTGCTTGTCGTAGTCGGTTCCGCCGAAGGCCAGGCCCAGCCTGAACGGCAGGTGCTTGCCCAGCATTTCGGCGTCGGCATGGATCTGCACCGCCAGTTCCCGGGTCGGGGCGAGAATCAGTGCCCTGGGGCCGTGGTGTTGCGGGGCGATGGGCTTGCTGTCATGCAGCCGGGTGTAGAGCGCCACCAGGTAGGCGGCCGTCTTGCCGGTCCCGGTCTGCGCCTGTCCGGCGACGTCGTTCCCGGCGAGGGCGAGCGGCAGGGTTTGTTCCTGAATCGGCGTACAGCGCCGGAATCCCGCGTCGTCGATCCCTGCCTGAAGCATCCCGGGCAGCGACAGTGAAGAAAACGGAACCTCGGTCAGATGATGGTCCGGGGCGGTCGGGGCGTCGGACTCCGACGGAAGGACTTGCAAATTACATTCTCAAAGGTTCAGAATAGCGCTTACAGGGCGAGCGAGCTCGCCTTCCCGGATACCCACTACGTTCCCAACGACTGTCGCAAGGAAGCTTTAGGTAGCGGCATTTTGCCTGATGGGGCGGACTGCGTCACTTCATCCAGGCGTATTCGCGTTTAGGCAAGCCCGCGCGGGAAGCGGAATCATTGGAAACAGGATGATCGGAGGATCATGCAGGTGAGTGAGAATATCTTCCATACGACGGACAGCGGCTTCGAGGAAGACGTGCTCAAGTCCGAGCGTCCCGTCCTGATCGACTTCTGGGCCGAATGGTGCGGGCCGTGCAAGATGATCGCACCGACGCTCGATGCGATCGCTGACGAGTACAAGGACCGCCTCAAGGTGGTTAAGGTCAATGTGGACGAGAATCCGCAGACGCCCATGAAGTACAACGTCCGCAGCATTCCCACGTTGATTCTCATGAAGGGGAGTTCGGTGGAAGGGCAGCAGACCGGTGCTGTCGGCAGGGGCAGGCTGGCCGCGTTCATCGACCAGCATGTGGGCGCGCAGTCGTAGCCAGGGGGGTTGGAAAGCAATCTGTGAGGGGATACTTGGGTAATCCAGGACGAGCCCGGTCGAAGAACAATCCGCGGCACCAGCGCAACAGCGACGGGAAGAAACGCCCGCGCCGGCGCCGCCGCGACGAGTTCCCGGACGACGACGATTTCGACGTGATCCCGGCTGCCGAACTCGAGCAGACGAAGGCCGCCATGAAACTGGCCGATCTGAAGAATCGGCCGGCGTCGCAGCTCGTGGAGCTGGCGCACTCCATGGGCCTGGAAAGCCTGGCCCGTTCCCGCAAGCAGGACATCATCTTTTCGATCCTCAAGGCGCATGCCAGGAGCGGGGAGAACATCTACGGCGAGGGGGTGCTGGAGATCCTGCAGGACGGTTTCGGCTTTCTGCGTTCTTCCGACAGTTCCTACCTGGCGGGGCCGGACGACATCTATGTCTCGCCGAGCCAGATCCGCCGCCTGAACCTGCGTACCGGCGATACGGTGTCCGGGCTCATCCGGCCGCCGAAGGACAACGAGCGCTACTTCGCCATGCTCCGGGTGGGGGAGATCAATCACGACGCGCCGGAGAACGCCAGGAACAAGGTCCTGTTCGAGAATCTGACGCCGCTGTTCCCCACCGACCGTCTCAAGCTGGAGCAGGGCAACGGCAGCACGGAAGACCTGACGGCGCGGGTGATCGACATGGTGGCGCCCATCGGGGCGGGCCAGCGCGGCCTGATCGTGTCGCCGCCCAAGGCCGGCAAAACCATGCTGCTGCAGAACATCGCCGCCTCCATCGTCGCCAACCAGCCGGAGTGCGATCTCATCGTGCTGCTCATCGACGAGCGGCCGGAGGAAGTCACGGAGATGGAGCGCACGGTGCGGGGCGAGGTGGTCTCGAGCACCTTCGACGAGCCGGCCACGCGGCACGTGCAGGTGGCGGAGATGGTGATCGAGAAGGCCAAGCGCCTCACGGAGCACAAGCGCGACGTGGTGATCCTGCTGGATTCGATTACCCGGCTGGCGCGGGCCTACAACACGGTGGTGCCCTCATCCGGCAAGGTGCTGACAGGCGGCGTGGACGCCAACGCGCTGCAGCGGCCGAAGCGTTTCTTCGGGGCGGCCCGGAACATCGAGGAGGGCGGCAGCCTGACGATCATCGCCACGGCGCTGGTGGACACCGGGTCGAAGATGGACGAAGTCATCTACGAGGAGTTCAAGGGCACGGGCAACATGGAAATCCACCTGGACCGGCGGATTTCCGAAAAACGCGTGTTCCCCTCGATCCACATCAATCGCTCGGGCACCCGCAAGGAAGAGCTGCTGACTCAGCCGGACGAGTTGCAGAAGATGTGGGTGCTGCGCAAGGTCCTGCACTCCATGGACGAACTGGCTGCGGTGGAGTTCCTGCTGGACAAGCTGCAGGACACGAAGACCAACGCCCAGTTCTTCGAGGCGATGAAGCGCTGAGGAGTCCTTTCTTTTCTGGTTGCGCGAGGCGTGACCAGTCGTTTGTTTCGTGTTGTCCGTCGCACACGCCCTCGCGGCGCAAGATGGTGTGCACACGAGGATGTCCTTTACTGGCGGTAAGTTAGATCGGGCAGAGTGGACAGCTTGGTGGATCGATCAGTGGGCTTCGGGTGCGGACGCTGGATTCACGAACAGCCTCTGATCCCACCAGACAGGCGTTTCCGGCCCCACCGTAATGCGGCGGCGCTCAAAGTCCGGATGTGTCGCGTTGATGACGATATTTTGCTCCAGACGCGCGACCACGGAAGGCACGATCAGGATTGCGCTTCGACGGCCACGGTACCATTGGCTCCCGAAATCGCGGGCGGACGCGCCGCTTGAGTCGGACCAACCGGGGAGGGAATCCTGCGAAACGACCTCGTAACTCGCTCCTTGGGGAATGGTCGCTTCGACGAAATGCTGATTCGGAGGGAGAACGCCATTGCACTGCGCGAGCTTTTCGAGCAGGGCGGTGGAGTAGTGTTCAGACGCGTAAACGACCTCTTGGCCCGCCACGTGCCATCTTCCCTGGACCTGCTTCGCTCCTTCCGCGCTCCAGACGGGAAATTGTCCGTCGGGGTCGCCTATCCGGTAAACCCGAATCGGCTCCGTCAGGACTCCTGGCTTCATCAAACAACGACGCTGGCCTGAATGCGGCGCACAAGGTTCAGAACCGCGTCCGCGCCCGCCGAACTGGACCTGGCCACGTCGAGAGGAGACTCTCCGTCCAGCAAGGAGTGCGGACGGTTGAGAAAAGCCTCGATCCCCTCCCGGTCGCCGTGGTACACGACGCTGACCGCGTCGACCACGCGCCCGACTTCGTAGAGGCGCTCGCTCAGCTCCCTGGACAGGGGCTTTCCGGCTTTGCGAGCCCTCCGGAGGGTGGCTTCGGGAACGATGGCGCCGATCACGCGGCTCCTGCCGATCGCATCGCACAAGGCGAAAACCGACCTGGGCAGCAGGCCGCCCGCAATGCGTTTCGCCAACTGCAGGTCGCCCATGGCTTCGGGGTCGTCTATTTCAAGTTCAAGAAGCCTGGCCACGCGAAAGGACACACTTGACGGCAGACTCGCCGGGTTGGCATAGGCTTGAAGATTCATTTGGGCTTCCCTCGGGCAAATTCGTCATATGACGATCATATTTCGGCCATGTGACGTTTTCAAGCCTCAGTACGTCCATGCAGGGGCGTGCGAACCCTGCTTTACACTTCGACCGCTTCGTCGATGGTGAGCAGCCGGAGCATCGCCCGTTCAGCCGCCGGTCCCGAAAGGCGTGGGGACGGCAGTAGAAATCCGGAAGTGGCTGCCGACGAACCCGCCGACCGTGTTGGTGCGTTTCACGGTCCCGGCCATGTGCTCGTGGTTTTCGCCCATGAAGGCGTCGGCTACCCAGCCTTCCTCAGAGGTGTTCGGAGTTTCTGTGGGGATTACGGGCCGCGCCTTGGAAAATAGAGGACGTTGCGGTCGTATCGCTCGGCGACGGCGTCGACCGATTCCTGCAGTTTCTCCGCGATATGGTCCCCTCGCCGGTCGGGTTCGACGCGATTCAGGGCATCCTGGAGATCAGACCAGCTTGGCAAGCGAACGTTCCGTTACGACAAGCCCGATCGGATTGTCCCAAGCGTATCTGGGCTGACTGGATTCGCGCTGATCGGAAATGTCCGCGAGATCCGCAATTCGCATGCACTCCTCGTACTGCTCGGTCGCTTCCCGGAAAAGTTGAGCCACCTCCGCTTCACTCGGACGTATCCGCATCTGCGGGTCGCGCACACCACTTGGGTTCTCTGTGCAGCTCATCATGCTTCCTCCGGTTGCCCTTGCGATTATCGCCGGGTAGGCCGCCCGCGACCTTGGGCCAACGTGGCAGTCGACGCCGAGATACTAACATTGAACAGTAACTACTCGCCCCCCGGAGTTTGATTGTCCGGGTTGTTCCGGGTTGGGTTGCCAACCATTGTGGCGGCGTTTCCGTTGAGCGCGATCTGGATGGCGGAGAGGGGATTGTGGCCTTGGTGCGCCATGGACTGCGGGTAGCCGGAGATGCGGCAGTGGGCGGCGGCGTATTCGGGGTTGCGGAAGCAGCCGGAGACTTTCTGTTCGGCCTTGGCCATGCGGATGTCGCGCAGGAGTTTGCGCATGCGTTTGGCCCAGGCGTGGCCGTGGGCGTCCTCGACGAAGGCGGGGTCGTGCGGCAGATGGGCGCCGCACAGGGCGTGTCCGCGGTTTTCGTAGCCGAAGTGGCTGGCCCAGCGGTCGTGGACGAGGACGCCGCCGTGGCGGGGGATGACGTTGAGTTCGTCGATGGCGGCGCGGCCGCGCTTGCGGTGGACGAACTTCAGCGCCGGGTCCCCGGCGCCGTGGCTGTGCAGCCAGTGGTTCTTGCGGCCGATGCGCAGGCCGGTCTCGTCGGCGTGCAGCGCGGGGCTTTCGAGCAGGCGCCGCACGGCGGCGGCCTCCCAGGCCGGCCAGCGCCCCGTGCGGGCGCAGCAGCCAGGCCAGCAGGGTCGCCTCGGCGACGGTTCGCCCGGTCAAGGCCTTGAGGGTCTGCGCGGCGCGCTCCGGCGGGACCATCCGGGCGGCCGGCGGGTGCGTGGCGAAGGCCACGGCGCCGTGGCCGTATTGCAAGGGCCCCGGCATGTCCGCCGGGAACCGGCCGCGGTTCCCGGCCCGGCAGCGCGGGCAGGTCTTGATCTCGGCCTCGACCGTCAACTCGCGCGTCTCGAAGACGAGGTCCACCCGCACGCGCCGCCCGCGGCCGGTCGGGTCGACGCCGGCGAGACCGCCCCGGCAGGAGCGGCATTCGGCGACCGGGGCGGTCTCGACCTCGACCACCCGGCGGTTCGGGCCGTCCCGGCCCGCGCGCAGCTTCGGCCCCTTGCCCTTGGCGCCGGGGCGGCCGCGGGCGCTTCCGTCCGACCCGGCCTGCGAACCCGGCAGGCCGGAGTTGCGCGAGTTCTTCGGCGTGTCCTTTTCCATGAACACCGCCATCAGCACCTGCAAGAGCATCAGCAGGGCGTCGACCGGGGCGCGGCCCTCGGCACTCATCTTGCCCGCCGCGCACAGCGCCTCGAACCGCCCCCTCAGGGCGTCGAACTCCGGGCGCAGCGACGCCTTGTTCACCGTGGCCACCGGCTATTCGGCCTCCACCGCCATGATCGCCGCCAGCACCGCCAGCCGCTCCGCCGCCGGCATGGCCCGGTAGCGCCGGCCCCAGCCCGCCGCCTTGCGCTTGACCGTCTGCCGATGCGTGAAGTCGCGGCCCGCCAAGCTCGCCCAGTGAACCCGGTCCGGCTCGAAGTTGAACCACACCTTCTCGGTGACGACCCCGGCGTGGTTCATCACCCGCAATGACACGCTGCGCCAGTCCGAAAGGCGCTCGTCGTAGAACCGCGACGGGTACCCCGACACCATCGCCGCGCACGGCAGCCCCTTGAGCAGGTCCAGCAACGTCTCGTGGTCCCCGTCCCCGTAGTCGAACCGGTAGCGCCGCGACGACTTGCGCGTGCCGAGAAGGTACGGCGGGTCGCTGTAGACCAGCCCGGTCCCGTCAAACGGATACGCCGCCAGATACTCGTGGCGGCAGCCGCGCACCAACTCCACCGGATGGCCGCACCGGAATCCCGACAGCGCCCGTTCGTCCAGATCGATGCCGATGTTGCGCAGCGCGCCCGGCTTGCGCTTCATGACCGCCCCGCCGCCCAGATGCGTCTCGATGTGGACGCTGTGAGGCGGCATCATCGCGATCAGCGCCTGGCACAGGCCCGCCGTCGCCTTGGAACCGAAACACCTGTTGCCCATGCCGCCGCCCGTCGCCCGAATGGGCGTGGCATAGGTCCGGCAAGCTATGATGTCAAGCTACGACAAGCACCCCTTCAACCCGCAACCAAGGGCGCGAGGGGGCGAGTAGTTACCATTGAACATTGCTATGGATTACAGGCTGCGGCATTTTGTCCAGTTGCCCTTCTCACCGTCCTGATTCACAATGCTCCCGTCAGCAGACTTCGGGAATCCCGCTATGCCGGGTTGCCCGACGGAATACAATAGCCTCTTGTGCAGCTCGGACTAGCTATCCAGGCTCAGGCGAATACTCGGGAACATCTCTTTCCGAAGGATGCTGACAATGGCCCGGCGCCTTTGGCCGGGTCAGAAAGGCGAACCTGTGCAGGAGGATTTCCCATGAGAATCACGCTGTTTTTTGCGACGATGGCCGTCGCCATAACGCTAAGCGGCTGCGCCACGCCCAACTTACAGGGGGTTGTGCCGTTCGATGCCGAGATTCAAGAGGCGCAACGCGCCATTTCCAGAGAAGCTGTACCGCCACCCAGAAACCTTCAACGAGCAGATTGGCAGAATACCCTGAACCGGGTGAAGGAACGAATTCAACGGCCCGCTTTCCGTGTCTGCAACTCCGTACAGGGTCAGGATTGTAATTTGGCATTCAGAAGCATTCGGCTTGTCGATGACGATGAAATCAATGCCTATGTAGATGAACAGAATCGCATCAATGTGCACACCGGACTCATCGAGCGTGCAGCGAACGATGAAGAAATCGCTGCGGTGTTAGCCCACGAGTACGGTCATATTTTTGCGGGACACATCGGAAAGAGCGGACAAAATACCGCCATCGGAATGCTTATAGGCACTGCAATCGGACTGGCAGTAGCTTCTCAGGGATACGACCCGAATGGCGATTTGACAGCGACGTTATTGGAATCCGGCTACAACGCTGGCAGTCTCGCGTATAGCCCACAATTCGAGCTTGAGGCCGATTACTTCGCAGCTCTGATCTTGGATAGAGCAGAGATTGACCTGGAGCACGGGAAAGACATCTTGGTTCGTCTCGCCAGAACGGGTCAGGGAAGCGCCAATGCAGGCTCTTGGGGACAGCGCGCTCGACTTATGGCATCGACCCATCCGGCGAACGATTTTCGTATAGCCCGATGGCTTGGTGTGTCTCGATCAATGGATTTTAGCAGGACCATTTCAAGTTCTTTAAATGAGGAGGAGTTGGTCGAGGACGCTCTTAGAAGGGTTTTGGCCGAACCCCTTTATCCGAGGAAAACGGCCCGATGGGTAAACCCACGAAACGGGCATTCGGGGATGGTCACATTATCGATCGTGCAGCGTCAACCGAAATGCGATCAAGTATGCGTGATCTATTCCAACGTCGTGTATACCCAAGCTGGAACACAATCCAAGGGCGGCGAAATCTGCAAGGTGAACAATGGAGAGTGGGGCGATCCAATTAATTGGGGACAATCCTGGAAAGTGCTGTTTCGAGGCTGTCTGAATCCAGCGCCAGAGTAGTTCCATGCCTTCTAGTCGAAGAACAGAGACTCAAGAGCACGCTGGCTGATCTGCCATGATTCTTGGGTTTCGTTGTCGGCTATCAGGCGGCAAGCTCCAGCGCCAACGTCCCAAATCGACTTGATCTTGAACTCCAAAACAGGCCTATCGAACGGGTTGCCGTTGTTGCTGTACACTTCGATCAATTCGTCACTCTTCTGGAACAAAACGAACGGTGTGGGAGACCCAAACGAGTTTGGCGGTGCCAGACGCTGGACCTTAAAGTGGTCCTTGGCGTGCTCGATCTCAAACCTGCGTGCATTCGGATTCTCACCATCATCGAGACGATTGGCTTCCGATACATCTCGCTTTACGATTTCGGCAAGCGCACTGAGCGCCGTGTCCACATTGCATTGTGAACGTTTGGCTACCCAGTTAACGGCGGGCTTTCCCATGTTTATCCAGTCAACTCTCTGTAGGTATGAGTCGGTTGGTTGGCTCTAGTCGAACTGAGCCAATCGATGCTCAACAGTGTTCAAGCGTTCCTCGGCCTCGTACAGACTGCTGAATACGGCTTCCATGTCCTCTCGCGAGGGATAGTCCCGAAAATCAGGAAAGTTGTCTGATGTCCTGTTTTCGTCAAGATACTTGGAGCAGCCCAGGATGTAGGCCAGTTTGCCAAAGTGACGGTCAGCCTTGCTGCGATAACAGGTAATAGACTGCTTCAGTGCCTTCGCCTCCTTGCGGAGGTGCCAGAATTCTTCTTGCCGTTCTTCTTCGATCATGGGTTCATTTTAGCAGATCGTGCGTCAAGTCAGGTATATAATTCCCAACGCAATCCCAACCCTGGGTCAATGCGAGGAAATTCAGGATCGATTTCAAGGATCAGCGCGACACGATTCAGGAACTGCTGCGTACGGGCTTCATTACGTCAACCCAGGATCCGATCGAGCAGTATCGGCCAAGCTTGGCGGCCCTCCCATTGATCGACTCGAATGCTGCTCGCTCTTTGCTGAAGGACGCGGATCGCCTGCTGCGCTATCTTGAGCGCCAATATGAAGCTGGTTGCGATCAAAGGCTCACTGTCGCTCAGATCGCCCAGGATCTTCGAATTCCGCAGGAAGCCGTGATCGAACTGCTTCGGTATCTCGTTGATACGCCTGTCGTTGGTCCGCGCACAACAGGATTTCCCAACTCTCCCGACTGGCGACTGACGCCCACGGAAAAATCGCTTGACTATCCGAATATTGACGCCCTGCTGATGCAACTCGCTCGGTGGTCGAGCCAGAGAAACGTACCGGTGCCGCGCGCCCCATATCCCGTTGGCATTGCCCATCAGCCATTGCCTACCTTCTCGCCTGCCACGCGCTATGATCGCTTGGTCGCCAAGATCAAGAACAATACTGTTGGTGCAATTCTTCTGGCCCTGAGTTTTTTGATCGTGAGCCTTGTTGCCGGGCTGGAAGGTGGTCGAGACTTGGTTGCGATGATTGTCTCCCTGCCTTGGATACCTGCAACTGGATGACATTCGCTCAGGCAATTTACCACTCGAAATCGCATCCCTTGCCGTCACACCCGCCGGCGACTGCGGCGGTACTTGCCCCCAGGACTTGGTGACACCGTTCGACTTACCTTCAGATACTCGCGCAACCAGTTCGAGTTCGACGCGCCGCCCTTCATCCAACCCCCCCTACCCTAGTGAACACATTCAATGCGGCGGCAGGTAAGATGTCCGGCGACCATGGCCAACGAAACGGACAGCCCGCAAATGAATTCAGCGGTTCGCGAGGCGTCGTGAGGTTCCTTCAGGTCCCCGGCCACCTGCGATTCAGTCGTTTGCCCGAGGCATGCGGTATGGGTCTTGGATTGTGAGATGGGTGGGGATTGGGCGCAGATGGTTTCCCGAAGAATGCGCGAATTGGCCGGAATAAGCCGCGAATAAGCCAACAATAGGCCGGAAGAGCTTCGCTTATGTCGGCTTCCAGCGCGCACCCCAGCCACGTGCCCCGTCGGTATCGAAGTTCTCCGGCCTACCGTGCGGCGAGGGACCCACGGAGTTTAGGGGCATACTGGCAACCGGCCTGAAGACAGCCTGAAGGAAAGAAGACTCCGCACCTTTCGATGCACAGCCTTCGTTTAGGCGCTCCAACCGGGTCGTCATCGCCCGCTAGGAAGTCAGCGCTGACTGAATGACAAAGAACTGTTGGGCAATCGCCGTGACGTCGACGCGTTGGGTGAGCAGCGTGCCGTGGGCGATCTGGTTGCGGATGTTGTAGTGCTTCATGGCCAGACGGTACTCGCCCCCTTCGGCATCCGGGTCGAGTACCAGGGCGGCGCGAGCCTCAAAGCGGAGTCCGGAGAGGCGGCGGTCTTCGGGATTGTAGAGAGACCAGGATCGGCGCTGGCGCCAGTCGCGCTGGCTTCGCCCTTTTTCGATGGCGCGACGGCAAGCGTCGTTGATGGCGATCTCGATCTGTCCCCATGCGAGAACGAAGTACGCCTGATCGTTAATGTGGAGTTTTTGTTCGACTATGCCCGCACCTGTACCCGAAGCGGAGTCTCGGAGGTTGTCGAGGTAGTTGTCGGCCTCGGCGTACAAGGCCGCTATGGCGGGGAGATGCTTCACCGAAGGATACGGCGTAGCCAATCCGGCGTGAACGGTTCCCTGTTCCACCTGTCGTGCGCGGGACAAACCTGCCATGCGGGGGGTGCGAAGCTGTCGGCAGTATCCATAACGATGTAGCGTTGGCCGCCCGCGGTGAGGTGCAGCCTTCCGTTGGCGCCGATTACCCACAACTCCCGTGGTTCCAGACTGGCGGTAGCGCCCGCCTCGTGCGCAAATAGAAGGGCCGGCAAGGTTGCCGGGGGGACGTTGAACTTGCGCATGATTATCTCGTGCATCGTCACGGTGGCGGATTCGGTCGACCACCCTTCGGGGAGTGAGGCGTTCAACTCGCCGTAGAGCGAACTCAAGCGGCAAATCCAGTCGTCGACGCGCCGCTGGACGTACGGGGCGTCGATCGACATGGTGGTTACTTCGTCGAGGACTGTGGCCATGTGTCTGTGCAGGATCAGCGTACAGTGAGAAGCGTATGTCTGGAGCCAGCGGGATGCAACTCGGGGACATCGTCGATACAGGGGACTTCGTGCGGCTCCCAACAAGGCCGGGACGCCGGTCCGGTCACGGGCTCCAGGCCGCCCGTGACGACGGGCATCTCCGTTTCGGTGAGGATTCTCATCCGGTTTCTCCATTATCCTGGGCTATGTGCCTACGCGGTCCGCATCGCCCGCTCCTCTCCGTTCGCATTGCATGAAGCGTCGAACGGGCGACTAATGTAACAAGCGTACACCGGACTTACACCGTTAGAAATTGGGCAATCTGGCGAGATTGACCTTATGGCTGCTCTCATGAAAATGCCTGTACTGTCGTGATTGACCTTGCCCCTGGCGATCATTGCCCGAGACGAGACGCCTCGCGGCGGCGTCCACCAGGAGATGGAACAACGCGTAGTAGCATGCCGACACACTGCATCGCAGGCTGGCCTGTCTCGGCCGTCTTGGCTCCTTCGTCGCCAGCAGGGTTGCCTGAGCGAGCAGGTCGCGAGGCAACCTCACGCGGCTTCTTCAACCTCATCCGCGCCCCGTACGAGCACGTATGTCCAGAGGCCGGTCGCGTCGCGCACCACGTCCCGAGCCATCCACTTCAGGTGCAGTAACGTGTCGGCGTCGGCGTCGCTCTGCTCGACCAGGGCCCAGATCCACACTGCGGGATCGTCCGTGGCGTCGAGCCCTTCCTCGATACGCCATGCGCGCACCGGCGTGGGAAGATTGCGCAATCCCTTGAGTTTGGCTTGAATGCTGGCGGTGTCTACAGACATGAGGATAGCTTACGCTCGCGTGTTCCGCTGTTCAATTGCCATGACGTCGCCATCGGCGTCCTGCCAGTGCCAGATCGGAATGGACACCTCGGCCACGGAGGTCAACACCCCCAAGAGTTGTGCTGCCAGCGAGGGGTAGGCGGGATTGCGACCGGGGCGGCTGAAGAACCTCCGCCAACCCCTTGGAAATGCACATCCTGCTGGCTCGCACAGGTGTAATGAGAGTTCAATCGAAGCAATCGATACTTGCCTGATCAGGCGAGTTATCGAACAATAAGGACTTAAGACGCCAGATCAGGCGGGTTACCGGAGTCGATATGGACAACCACTGGACGGATGCGGCCACGCTGGACGAACTCGGTGCGCGGATCGCCGCCCGGCGCCTCAGCCGCCATTGGCGGCAGGCGGACCTCGCCTACGAAGCGGGTGTCTCGAATCGGACCGTACAGCGCATCGAGGCCGGCGCCTCGGTGCAGTTGGCGATGTTCCTGCGTGTCCTGCGCGCTCTCGGCTTGCTCGGCGGCTTGGAGCAGCTGGTTCCGCCCAGCCGCCCCAGCCCGATGGAACTGCTGCGGCGCGAGACCAATCGCCGCAAGCGGGGACCGCGGGGAGGCGCATCATGACGACCGCAGAGGTCAGGCTCTGGGGGCAAACCGTCGGCGCCGTCAGCGTGGCCGCGCCGAACGCCCCCGCGACCTTCGAATACGCACCGGAGTTTCTGCGCTCCGGATTGGATGTCGCACCGCTGGCCATGCCTCTGGAACGGCGCGTCTTCGAGTTCCCGGAACTCGTTGGCGCGACGTTCCGCAGCTTGCCGGGACTGCTCGCCGACTCGCTTCCCGACCGCTTCGGGCGATTGCTCATCGACGTCTGGCTGCAGCAGCGCAACCGCTCGGCGCGATCGCGCACTGGGATTTCCTGTTCGGCAGTGCGGTCAGCTACGAAGGCGCATTCGGCATCGTCCGCCGGCTCGGACTGCCGATGGCGGACAAGGAAGCCCTGTCCCGCCGCATGGCCTTCAACGTCTTCGCCTCCAATCGCGACGATCACGTCAAGAACCTGAGCTTCATGATGGACCGGGCAGGGAACTGGTCGCTGGCCCCCGCCTACGACCTCACCTATGTCCTGGAAGGCGAAATGGGCGAGCTGTACAGGCATCGGATGACGATCAACGGCAAGGCCGACGGCTTCAAGCGCAGCGACCTCCTGGCTTGCGCGGCCAGCGCTGGCCTCGCCAAGGCGCGCGCCGTGGCCATGCTCGACGAAGTCCGCGCCGCAGTCGTCGAATGGCGCTTCGTCGCCGAGGACGCAGGCGTCGCCGACCGCCGCATCGACGCCATCTCCCGCACGCTGCGCACCATACGCGACAATTTCGACTGACCCGTGGCGCAGCCGGTGGCCGGTCAGCTACTTCTCCCGGTCGATGGCCATCAGGAGGGGTGGGAGCAGGAGGAAGTCGGCTAACAGTGCGATGACGATCGTCATCGATACCAGGATTCCCAGGGCCCAGCTTACTTCGAAGCCGGATGCGGCGAATACCAGGAAGCCGGCTCCGAGGACTGCCGTGGTCGTTGCCAGTGCGTGGCCTACGGTGCGGAATGTGGATCGGACTGCCTCGGGCGCGGGCAGGCCTTCCCGGCGCGCTTTCAGGTACTTGGAGAGGAAGTGGATGGTGTCGTCGACGATGATGCCGAAAGCGACCACCGTTACCACGGAGGCGGCCATGCCCACGCGTCCGGCGACGTAGCCCCACAGGCCGAAGCTCATGGCTGCCGGGAGGAAGTTCGGCACCAGGCTCACGATGCCCATGCGCACGCTCCTGAGCACGATCATCAGGATCACCGAAATGAGCGCCATGGCGAAAATGGTGCCGCGCAGCATGCTCTCGATGTTTCGCTGGGAGAGGTGGGCAAAGATCATGCTGACGCCCGATGCCGCGGTGGCCATCCCGGGAGCATTGGCCTGCAGCCACTCCTGGGCGCGCACGTCCAGCGCCCGCAGTTCCCCGCCGGACAGGTTGGCTGCCGCGGCGGTCAGCCGGGTGGCGGACTTGGAGACGTCGATGCGGTCGTTGAGGTCGACTCCGAACGGTAGCGAGAACTCGTACAAGAGCAGGTACTGGGCGCCCAGTTCCGCGTCGTCGGGGAGCCGGTGGAAGTCCGGATCGTCCCCGTTCATGTTCCGATTGAGGCGCTTCATGATGTCGGGGAAGGCCTGTACGTGCACCACTTCGGGCTGTTCGCGCAACCATTCTGAGAAGGCGTCGACCGCGAGCAGGTATTCGGGATCGGTGATGCCGCCCTCGCGGCCCGCACTCAGCGAAAATTCCAGCGTGTCCAGTCCCGTGAGGTTCTGGATGACGAAGTCCGTGTCGCGCCGGAACTGGTAGCGGTCATCGAAGTACCGTGTCCAGGTCTCGCTGATTTCATTGCGGGGAATCCCGGCGATCAGGACGACCGCGACCAGCCCGACGGACCAGAAGAGCACCGTGCGCCGGGCGATGACGAAATCGGCCAGGCGGTCGAAGAAGCGGGGGCTTCCGGTGCCCGCGACACGGGCCTTGAGTGGGAAGAGCGAGAGCAGGGCGGGGAGCAGCGTCATGCAGAAGCCGAACGCGCAAAACACGCCGAAGGCCACCAGGTTGCCGAGAATGTTGAACGGCGGGGAATCGGATGCGTTCAGGCTCAGGAAGCCGATGGCCGTGGTCAGGGAGGTCAGGAACACGGGATTGACGTTGTGGTGCAGCGAAGCGGCGATCGCGCTCCGCTTGTCCAGGCCGTCGCCCATCCGCAGCAGCGCGATCGACACGATGTGCACGGCGTAGGCGACCGTGATGGCCATGACGATGATCGGGATCCCGGCATTGGTGGGACTGAGCGGCGTACGCAGCCAGCCTCCGATGCCCATGGTCGTATTGACGACGAACATGAGCACCAGCACGATCGCCACCGTGCCGTAGACGGATCGCAGCAGAACGGCCGCCACGGTGACGATCACGACGAACACGATGGGCATGAGCCTGCGCAGGTCGTCCAGCGTGGCATCGGAGAAAGCCCGGTGCATGACCACGTCGCCGGTGAGGTAGTAGTCGATCCCGGGATGTTCGGCGCGGGCTTCGTCCACGAGCGAGTTGAGGTACTCGGTGATCTCGATCACCGCGGCGTCGAATTCCTCCGGCAGGAAGAAGTTGATCACCACCCCGCTGACGCGGCCGTCGAGGGACACCAGGCGGCCGGCGGTTTCCACGGAGTTCAGGGCGATCGCCTCCACCTCCGCCAACTCCGCGTCGCTCAGCGATTCGGCGCCGAGGACCAGCGGTTCGACCGTCAGGTCGTCTTCGAACGCCTCGCTGTGGGAAAAGTTCGTCAGCGAATCCACGCGGGTGGAAAAAGGCGCCTGCCACGATGCATCGGTCAGTTCCTCGATGGCCGCGAGCGTTTCGCGTGTAAACACGTTTCCGTCCCGGGGCGCGATGGCGATCAGCGCGCGGTTCGATTCGGAATAGGTGTTCTCCAGTTCGTTGAACGCGGCCAGTTCCGGGTTGTCCGCGCTGAACATCATCCGGTAGTCGTTGGTGACGGCGATGTTGCGAACGCCCGCCGTCATCAGCCCCATGACCGCCACGGACACCGCGACGGTCACCCACGGGCGGTCAAGAATCAGTTCGAACACCCGGTCCGGCCGCGTGGGATTCGTTGCCATGGTTACTCCCGGAAGAATTCGGTTTGCACGACGCGCACGGTCGATTCAGGGACACGCATCCGCCGATCACCAATCCGACGACTGCGAGGCCCGGACGCTGTCCGGCATCCGGTAGCTCAGGCCGCCCTCGTCGTACACCGAGATCTGCAGCATCTGGGTGAAGTTGCCGGATCGGACCAGTTGCGTGTTGCGCAACGCCCGCTGGAATCTCTGCTTGATCCGGAACAGGAACAGCGCCCCGAAGGTCGGGGTCCAGGGGTACTGGAACTGGTCCGCCCGCGTCTTGCCGATGAGCGCCCGCGACAGCTTGTACGCCAGCGCCGTGGTCTTTTTCTGTTCCACCGGGTCGGTAATGTCCGCCACCGAGGGAATGGACCGGATCAGCGCATTGGCCATGTCCACCGAATCCCGGGCCGGCGCCGGCTCGCACAGGAAACCGATCGTGTAGATGGATTCGGCCTCCTCCGCGTTGCGGTAGAGGATCGACTCGGGAATTCCCATCAGGTACCCGGCGTATCGCCATACGGCCATGACGCTGTCTTCCTGGTCCCGCCCGTACGTGGCGCCCACCTTCTTCGAGTAGTCCAGCAGCCGCTTGGAAAACACGGCGATGGCAAGCCCCAGGTGCGCCGCGCTGATCGGCGTGCCCCAGGCGTCCCGGTCCCAGTCTTCGGACCGCGCCAGCAAGGTCCGGATGCGGCAATGCACGAACCGGACGCGGGTGGACAGTTTCCAGCCGTCGCCGTCCCGCTCAAGCCCCCCGGGATAGAAGATCTCCATCAACTGGCGGTTGTTCTGCTGCAGCCGCCGCTTCGTGTGCGCGACCCGCCCGGTCATGTTGAACGACTTGGCGATCAGGGTGGAAAACCCTTCCACGAGCACGCCGGCGACGAAGGCCACAAGCATCAGGTCCGCATTGGTGTGAAAGGCGCGAATCCCGGGCCGGAACGCCTCGTAGTCGAGCCACTCGGGCTCCTCCAGGTTCGCAAAGAAGTTCCGCAACGAGCGCGGCGCCTTGCGGAGAACGTCGCCCTGTCGCTCTATACCGGCCTCGATGAACCGGTGCAGGTGCCGCGGCGGCATGGAGGCGAGTTCCTCCATGACCGGATCCAGTTGGGGATCGCCGATGCCCGTGTGCCGGATGTAGTTGTCCGACAGCGTCCGCGCGCGGCGCCGGGCCCTGGCGTAAGTGCGGGCATAGGCCGTTGGGGCCGGCTTCAAGTTCCCTCCCCGCGAAGCAGATTCACACGCATGGTCCCGCGGCGGATCAACGCACCCGTCTCAATCCCGTCTGGGTGAACTCCGCGTCATCGATGTCGGCCCCGAACTCGAAGTCCGACCAGGTCAGGTCCGTGCTCTTGCCGGTCACGTGATTCACCATCGACAGATCGTGCGCCTGCCAGTACCGGTCCAGGTACAACTCGTAACCGGACATCGTCAGCGTCTTCAGATGCGCATCCTTGCGGTCGTAGTACTCCACCTTCCATACGCGAAGCTCCCCGGTGTCCTGCCACACCACCTGGCGAAGGTAGCCCGAGCGCTCCTCCGTGGGAAAACGCTCCGATACCGTGCAGGTCAGTTCCCCGCACGGCTCCTCCCGCAGGTACCGGTACGTGAACCTCTCCACCTCCGGCACGCCCAGATCCTCGTAGGCGAACTCGCTGCCCATGAAGGACCCGGAGCGGTTCGCCGAACTGATGCGCTTGACCCGGGTAACGGCCGGCAGGTAGAGCCACTGATCGTCCGGCGTGTCCCGGTGAGCGTGGATCAGGAACGCGGTCCCGGCCACATCGCGCGGCACATCGAATACGTACAGGCTGCGGTTGCCGTCGCCCTCCACCTCGAGCACCTTCACGCGAAGTTCCCGCCGGCTTTCCTGGCCCTGCCGGTTGCGCAGCACCATGGTCTGGCTCGCCGTGAAATTGCCGAAACCGCGCCCGCGCTCACGCGACTCCACGGCGATGGCCAGCCCCGTTTCCTCGGGACTCGCGCCCTGAGCAAGAGCCTGTTCCGCCATCAGGACGAGCGAACCGGCGCCGATGCAAAGTGCAAGGATGCCCAGACTGGAGTTTTTTCCGCGATTCATGTCATTCCCCTGATCTCTTGACTGGAGCCGACGATCCACCGCAACAGGCGGCATGGGCCATTCTAATGAGCGCTGGCCGAGAAACAAACCGAAGCGCGGAGCGGCTTGAGGAATTGCACCGGACCCGGGCGTTCCGCGCCGGAATGAATTCCCTCATCGGCGTCACCCACCGGCACCTGCAGAATGCGCTCGAGTTCAGTTGCCTCATTCCGGCGCGTGAAGCGGGCATGCGGCGGTTCTGCCTGTGGGCGCTGGTACTCGCCGTGATGACGCTTCAGAACCTGCATCGAAACCCGCACTTCACCTCAGGGGACCAGGTCAAGGTGTCGCGGCGAATGCTGCGCGCGACCATGCTGGCGACCGATTTCGCCCTGACGAGCAACCGGCGCCTGCGTTCCCTCTTCCGGTTTGCCGCCGCCGGCCTGCCGTTGTGGCAGGCGGACACCGTGACCTGGACGAGCATGGTGGGGCCGGGAAACAGGCCGGGCATCGCGAGGGGCTGACCGCGCGCGCCCTCGCGGCTGGAGACTGCCGGTCAGGCGGTTGAGCCGCGCTCCCGCCGGATCGCCCGGTAGCCGATGTCGCGGCGATAGTAGACGTCCTTCCACTCGATGCGTGCGGCCGAGGAATAGGCGAGTTCGGCTGCGCCGGCGACGGTGTCACCGAGGCCGACGACGCACAGCACGCGGCCGCCGCTGGTGAGGACGGCGCCGTTGTCCTCGCGCGTGCCGGCGTGGAAAACGAGGGTGCCGTCGCCGAAACCGGTGTCCAGGCCGGAGATGGCGGCGCCTGTGGCGTAGGAGCCGGGATAGCCGCCGCTGGCCATGACCACCCCCAGGGCCGCGCGCGGGTCCCAGTCGACCTCCATGGAGTCCAGCGAGCCGTCGAAGGCGGCCAGGCACAGTTCGGCGAGGTCGCTGCGCATGCGGGCCAGGACCGGCTGGGTTTCCGGGTCGCCGAACCGGCAGTTGAATTCAAGCACCTTCGGGGCGCCGTCCGGGTCGATCATCAATCCGGCGTAAAGGAAGCCCCGGTAGGCCATGCCCTCGTCGCTCAGGCCGGTGACGGTGGGGATCATGACTTCGTCCATGACCCGGCGGTGCAGTTCCGGCGTCAGGACCGGCGCAGGGGAATAGGCGCCCATGCCGCCGGTGTTGGGACCGCGGTCGCCCTCGTCGCGGGCCTTGTGGTCCTGGGAGCTTGCCAGCGGCACGATGCGGGTATCGTCCACCACCGCGATGAAGCTGGCCTCCTCGCCGCGCAGGAACTCCTCCACCACCACGGTGGCGCCGGCGTCGCCGAAGGTGCGCCGCTCGAGCATGCCCCGGACGGTGCTTTCCGCCTCCCCGAGGGTCTCGGCGATGATCACGCCCTTTCCGGCCGCCAGCCCGTCCGCCTTGATGACGATGGGCAGCGTGCGGGAACGAATGTACCGGAGCGCGTCGCCGGCTGCGTCGAATGTCTCGTGCGCGGCCGTGGGGATGCCGTGGCGCGCCAGGAATGCCTTGGTGAATGCCTTCGAACCCTCCAGGCGGGCGGGCGCCGCCCGCGGCCCGAAGCACTTCAGTCCGGACGCCTCGAAACGGTCGGCCACGCCGTCCACGAGGGGTTGCTCGGGACCGACGACGGTCAGGTCGACGCCCTCGGCCTGCGCCAGGTTCAGCAGCCCGTCCAGGTCGCCCGCGTCCACGGGCACGTTGCGGGTCCGCGGTTCCATGGCGGTGCCGGCATTGCCGGGCGCCGCGAGGATCTCGGAGACGTCCGGCGACTGCGCGAACTTCCACACCAGGGCGTGCTCCCTCCCGCCGCTGCCGATGACCAGAATCTTCATCAGTGGCGAAAGTGGCGCATGCCGGTGAATACCATGGCGATGCCGTGCTCGTCCGCAGCGGCGACCGCCTCCTCGTCGCGAACGGAGCCGCCCGGCTGGATGACACAGCCGATGCCGTGTTCGGCGGCGATGTCGATGCCGTCCCTGAAGGGGAAGAAGGCGTCCGATGCCATGGCGGCGCCGGCCAGCGCAAGGTCCCGGTCCGCCGCCTTCATGGCGGCCAGGCGCGCGCTCACCACCCGGCTCATCTGGCCCGCGCCCACCCCCAGCGTCCGGCCGTCCCGGGCATAGACGATGGCGTTGGACTTGACGTACTTGCAGACGATCCAGGCGAACATCAGGTCGTCCATTTCGCTGCTGGACGGCGCCCGCCGGGTTACGATCTTCACTTCCATGTCTTCGGGTATGCCCAGGTCCCGCTCCTGCACCAGCAGTCCGCCCGCGGTGCTCTGCAGATCCCAGCCGTTGGAACGGCCGGCGGGCGCGGATGCGGCCTCCAGCACACGGACATTCTTCTTCGCCGACAGGGCTTCCCGGGCAGCGGGCAGGATTTGCGGTGCGACCACCACGTCAACCAGTTGCCGGTCGACGATATCCCGCGCCGCCTCGCCGTCCAGCGGCCGGTTGAAGGCGATGATGCCGCCGAAGGCGGATGTGGGATCGGTCCCGTAGGCCCGATCGTACGCCGCCTGCGGCGTGGCGGCGATGGCGGCGCCGCAGGGGTTGGCATGCTTGACGATCACGCAGGCGCACTCCTGGAAGGCGCCGACGCACTGGATCGCCGTGTCGGCATCGGCCAGGTTGTTGAAGCTCGGCGCCTTGCCCTGTAGCTGGTTCGCGGCGGCGATACCCGAATCTTCGGCCGCCGGCAGCCGATAGTACGCGGCCCGCTGATGGGGGTTCTCGCCATATCGCAGTTCACGGGTCTTGCTCCCCGCCAGCAGCAGGGTCTCGGGGAACGGGTCCGCGGCATGGCGGCGCAGGTAGTTGCTGATCAGGATGTCGTAGCGGGCCGTGTGGGCGAATGCCTTCGCGGCCAGTTCCCGCCTGAGGCCCTCCGCAGCGGCGCCGTTCCGAAAAGCCTCCAGTACCCGTGCGTAGTCGCCGGGGTCGCAAACCACCGTGAGCCGGGCATGGTTCTTGGCCGCTGCGCGCAGCATGGCCGGCCCGCCCACGTCGATCTGCTCGACGGCGACTTCCTCGGTGGTGTCCGGGTCCAGGATGGCGGCCTCGAAGGGATATAGATTGACGACCAGGAGATCGATCCAGTCGATGCCGTGTTCTTCGATGGCGGCCTCGTCCACACCGCGGCGTGCCAGCAACCCGCCGTGTACGGCCGGATGAAGCGTCTTGACGCGGCCGCCCAGAATTTCCGGGAAACCGGTGAGTTCGGAAACCTCCAGCACCTCAAGGCCCGCCGCGCGCAGTGTGCGGGCCGTGCCCCCCGTGGAAACCAACTCGAATCCGAGGTCCGCCAGCCCCCCGCCAAGCCCGGCTATGCCGGTCTTGTCGGAAACGCTGATAAGGGCGCGGCGGGGCCGCGTCGGGCGGCCGCTCATTCCTCCAGCAGTTCGTAGAACTTCAGTTTCTTTCGCAAGGTGCCGCGGTTGATGCCGAGGATTTTCGCCGCCTGGCTCTTGTTGCCTCCGGCGTAGTCCACGGCGTTCTTCAACAGCGGCCGCTCGACCTCGCCGATCACCAGTTGGTACAGGTTGGCCGGGTCATGGCCGTTCAGGCTCTTGAGGTATCGCTTGAGAGCCTTGTCCGTGATTTCGCTTAGCGGCTTCTTCTTGAGTTTCCCCCTGATGGCCGGTTTTTTCTGTTTGCCGATCGGTCTTCTCGCTGGGTATGGCTGCGGGGCATCCGGCACTCCCCCGGACGCTTCGAAATGTTCTGAATATGGTAAATGTTCGGATACGAAAACGAGAGCGAATCATAGCACGGCGAACGGTCAAGGGAAGGGACCACAACGCCTCGAATGCGTCCCGAAACCGATTTCCGGGACGATTGAAACGGCGTCTCCGAGGGTGCCCCGGCTACTTCAGCCCGAGCCTTTTTTCCAGGTAGTTGATGTCGGTGCCACCGGCCTTGAAGGCCGCGTGCTGGCAGATTTCCTGGTGGAGCGGAACATTGGTGCTGATACCCTCCACGACGATCTCGCTCAGGGCCGTGCTCATCCTCGAGATGGCCGCCGCCCGGCTGTCCCCGTGGGCGATCACCTTGGCGACCAGGGAGTCGTAGTAGGGCGGCACGGCATAGCCGCTGTAGAGGTGGCTGTCCACACGGATGCCGGGACCTCCGGGGGGGTGCCAGAGGTCCACCGTGCCCGGCGAAGGCATGAACGACTTCGGATCCTCTGCGTTGATGCGGCATTCGATGGCGTGGCCGGTCCAGCGAATGTCGTCCTGGCTTGCTCCGAGGGGTTCGCCGGCGGCGATCCCGAGCTGGGCCTTGACGATGTCGAAGCCGGTGATCATTTCGGTCACCGGATGTTCCACCTGGACCCGGGTGTTCATTTCGATGAAGAAGAATTCGCCGTCCTGGTACAGGAATTCGAACGTGCCCGCGCCCCGATAACCGATCTCCCGGCAGGCCCGGGCGCAGCGCTCGCCCATGCGTTCGCGGGCCTCTTCGGAAATCCCCGGCGCAGGCGCCTCCTCCACCACCTTCTGGTGGCGCCGCTGCATCGAGCAATCCCGTTCGCCCAGATGAATCGCGTTGCCGTGGTTGTCGGCGAGCACCTGGAATTCCACGTGCCTCGGTTGCTCCAGGTATCGCTCCATGTAGACCTGGTCGCTGCCGAACGCGGCCAACGCCTCGGCCTTCGTGATGGTGATGGCGTGAAACAGGGCGGCTTCGCTGTTTACCACCCGCATGCCGCGCCCACCGCCGCCTGCGGCGGCCTTGACGATGACCGGGTAGCCGATTTCCCGGGCGCAGCGGGCGTTTTCTTCGGCGTCGTCCGACAGGGGTCCGTCGGAACCGGGAACGCAGGGCACGCCCGCCTCCCGCATGGCGCGTATGGCCGAAACCTTGTCGCCCATCAGCCTGATGGTCTCGGGCTCGGGGCCGATAAAGGTGAATCCGCTCTCCTGAACCCGCTCGGCGAAGCCGGCGTTCTCGGACAGGAACCCGTAACCGGGATGTATGGCCACCGCGTCGCTCACTTCGGCGGCGGCGATCACCGCCGGCATGTTCAGGTAGCTGTCGGCGGATGGCGGCGGACCGATGCAGACCGTCTCGTCCGCCAGCAGCACGTGTTTCAGCGTGGCATCGGCCGAGGAGTGCACGGCGACGGTCTTGATCCCCAGTTCCCGGCACGCCCGGAGGACTCGAAGGGCGATTTCGCCCCGGTTCGCGATAAGGACCTTGTCCAGCACTGGGCTACTCTTCGATGAGGCTGGGTTATTCTTCGATGAGGAACAGCACCTGGCCGAACTCCACCGGGGCGCCGTTCTCCGCGAGGATACTCACGACGGTCCCGTCCACGTCGGCTTCGATGGGGTTCATCATCTTCATCGCTTCCACGATGCACAGCGTGTCGCCCACCTCGACCCGGGAGCCCAGGTCGACGAAGGGTTTGGCTCCCGGCGCCGGTCCGGAGTAGAACGTGCCGACCATGGGGGAGGTGACTTCATGGCCGCCGGACACGGTGTCCGCCGGGGCGGTGTCCGGCCGCTCGGCGCCCGGCGGCTCCGCCGCCTGAACAGGTACCTGTGCCGGCGCCGCAGGCTGGGCCGCCGGAACGCCCGGCGACGCCGTCAGGCGCGACATGCGGATGGACTGGTCGCCATCGGAGATTTCGATCTCGGTGATCCCGTGGGATTCCACGAGCTCCATGATCTTCTTGATTTTCCTGACGTCCACGAGAGCCTCCTCAGCGGTCCCCGCCGGACCCGGACCGCCGGGCCAGATGACGCGAGGCGGCGATCAGGGCCAGCTCGTAGCTGGCGACACCGAACCCGGCAACCGTGCCAAGCGCCACGTCGGAGAAGAACGAGCGGTGCCTGAAATCCTCGCGCGCGGCAACGTTGGACAGATGGATTTCGATGAACGGGATGCTCACTGCCAGCAGCGCATCCCGAAGCGCTATACTGGTATGGGTGAAGGCCGCCGGATTCAGCAGGATGAGTTCGACGCCTTCGTCCCGGGCCGCGTGCACGCGCCTGACCAGTTCGTGTTCGGCGTCGCTCTGGTAGCATTCCAGGTCGTGGCCCCGCTGTCTGGCCTGATCGTCCAGGCGCGCCTCGATATCGGCCAGCGTGTCGGCGCCGTAGATTTCCGGTTCGCGTTGTCCCAGCAGGCCCAGGTTGGGGCCATTGATCAGAAGCAGACGTGCCATTTTTTCACGTTCGACGATTTTAGGCTCTATTTTAGCACAAATCGACGCACGTTTGTGAATTTTCGCAGGAGATGCGAGTACTCTAACTGCCCGGTCGGCAATGATCGGGTGATTCCGGCGCTAGTGCGGCAGTCGCGCCCGGGCAGTATCGATGTCCATTGATCCGGATTCAAGTTCATTCAGAACCAGGAGGAATTCATCCAGGTGTTCTGCGTGCAGTTCGCCGTTATGGACGCCCAGGATGCGCCTGTGGCGGTCCGTGAACACGGTAAAGGGCAGCACGAAGAACTGGAGCCCGAATTCGGCGGCGGCCTGGATGGCCTCCAGTTCTCCCACCAGCACCGGGTAGTTGAAGTCCATCTCCTCGTCGAATGCCCGCACCGCCTCCAGGTGATCCACGGCGATGCCCACGACCTGCACCCCGCCGGCCCCGCCATCCTGAAACTCCTTCAGCAGGGGAATCTCGCGCAGGCACGGCGCACACCAGGTGGCCCAGAAATTGATCAGCAGGGCGTCGCCCTCCCAGCCATGGATCGAGCGAACCTGTCCGTTGAGGTCTTCGAGCGCAAACTCCGGCAGCGTCTCCACCATGACGGATGCCCCGGCAGGCGCGGCGCTGTCCGGCGGGTTCGCGGGAATCACGGCCCGATAGCCCGCGTAGGCGAGGAGCGCGGCGGCGCTGAGCGCCAGCGTCAGCATCGTGGAACGGGCCATGTCACTCACCGCTTGCAAGCCTCACGCGTTTTTCCCAGCTTACGGGAAGATAGCAATAACCGATATCGGCGCAACCCTGAAGCTCGATCCGGACCCGCACTTCGTCCACCATGCCGGAGCGCCGGTACGGGACCCGGATCTGGAAGTCGCCGCGATAGATCTCCACGGCGCCGAAGAATTCGTCCACGTGCGGGCGGCCCCCGGGCAGCTCCGGCATGCCGAGCGCGATGCCGTCGGTCAGGCTCTCGAAGCCGAAGCGGTGCCGGTACAGGTAGTAACCGTCGGGGACCTGGAAGCTCACGACGACCGACCCGGCCTCCGCGAAGGCAATCAACGGAAAGGCTTCCTCGGGCGGCAGGGGCTCGTCGAACTGGGCTGCCGCGGACGCGGCGACGGCAAGCAGGGGGAGAAGCAGCCGGCGCGCGATGTTCCTTCCGGTCGTGCCTGTCATGCGCGGGATCTCCCAACGCCCGCAGCTTGCGCGCCGCCCTGGGCGAGTCGCGCCCGTCATGCGCGGGGTCTCCCGGGAATGAGGCCCTGCACTTGAAACTGATAGGGTCGCGCCCGTCATGCGCGGGGTCTCCTCATGACACCGATTCCACGAGCCAGTCCAGGTAGGCCTCCGAACCCTTGCGGACCGGAACCGCGATGACTTCCGGCACGTCGTAACTCGACAGCCGGGCGATCGCCCGCTGCAATTCATCGAATCGAGCTTCCGTCGTCTTGATCAACAGCAGGGTTTCCTTGTCGCGATGCAGCCGGGACTCCCACGTATAGGTGGACACGATGCCATCCACCCGGTTGACGCAGGCCGCGAGCCGCTCCTCCACCAGGGCGCCGGCGAGTTTGTCCGCCTCGGCCGCGTCTGCGCAGGTCGTCAGTACCAGAAGCCCGGAAGTGCTCATTGCCGGTCAGGGCGAGGCTGCGGCCCCGGATACGAAATCATCGGTTGGATGGATCACCAATCGCCTCCACGGTACGCCGTTCCGTTCGGAAGCATAGCCGCACCGCCGTCCCGTGTCATTGATCGGAGAACGCGGTGACCGCGCCCTTGTATGGAACATGCGTAACTCATTGATTTTGTGTCCGCGCATTGTTCCTTCCGCGACTGCGGGGCGGCGCGATGCGCCGGTGTGGCACGCTTATGGGACTGTGGGGCGGCGGTCCGCCATGATCGCTTGGTGTGTGTTTTCTGCCCGCCCGACCACTGTCGGCCAAGCCTCCGGCCACGGGTCCCGTGGAATTTTCTCACCGCACTCGCATCCTGGGTCTTGAAATCTGGAAATTCGCCCCTATCATTAGCACTCGTTTCGGCCGAGTGCTGACAAGTGCAACGGCGTGAAGGTTTTTTACCAACGTAGTCAACAAGTTAACAAAGGGAGACCCATCAATGAAGATACGTCCCTTACATGATCGCGTCGTCATCCGGCGCACAGAGGAAGAGCGGACCTCCCCCGGAGGGATCGTGATTCCCGACGCCGCGGCGGAGAAACCCATCAAGGGTGAAGTCCTCGCCGTGGGTAACGGGAAGCTGCTGGAAGACGGCAATGTTCGGCCACTCGATCTCAAGGTGGGCGACCAGGTCCTGTTCGGCAAGTACTCCGGTACCGAGGTCAAGGTGGACGGCGACGAACTGCTGGTGATGCGCGAGGACGACATCATGGCAGTGATCGAGGGCTGAGGCCCGGCCGCAAGGATTTTCCGAAAAATCAATCAGGAGACATGAAATGGCAAAAGAAGTGAGATTTGCCGATGAGGCGCGCCAGCGAATGCTCAAGGGCGTCAACGTGCTGGCCAACGCCGTCAAGGTCACCCTCGGCCCCAAGGGCCGCAACGTGGTGGTGGAGAAGAGCTTCGGCGCCCCCACCGTGACCAAGGACGGTGTATCGGTGGCCAAGGAAATCGAGCTGGAAGAGAAGTTCGAGAACATGGGCGTGCAGATGGTCAAGGAAGTGGCCTCGCAGACCTCCGATGCGGCCGGCGACGGCACCACCACCGCGACGGTGCTGGCCCAGGCCGTGCTTCGCGAAGGGCTCAAGGCGGTGGCTGCGGGCTTCAATCCGATGGATCTGAAGCGGGGCGTGGACAAGGCGTCCATCGCGGTGGTCGGAGAACTCCAGGCGCTTTCCCAGCCCTGCGAAGACGACCGGTCCATCGCCCAGGTCGGCACGATTTCCGCCAACGCCGACCATGAAATCGGCAACAACATCGCCGAAGCCATGGACAAGGTGGGCAAGGAAGGCGTGATCACCGTGGAGGAAGGCTCCGCGCTCGAGAACGCTCTCGACGTGGTGGAGGGCATGCAGTTCGACCGCGGTTACCTGTCGCCCTACTTCATCAACGATCAGCAGACCCAGGCGGCGGAACTCGAGAACCCGTTCATCCTCATTCACGACAAGAAGGTCTCCAACATTCGGGACCTGCTGCCTCTGCTCGAGAGCGTGGCCAAGTCCAGCCGTCCGCTGCTGATCATCGCCGAGGACGTGGAAGGCGAGGCCCTGGCGACGCTGGTGGTCAACAACATCCGCGGCATCGTCAAGGTGGCGGCGGTGAAGGCGCCGGGCTTCGGCGACCGGCGCAAGGCCATGCTGCAGGATATCGCCATCCTCACCGGCGGCCAGGTCATCTCCGAAGAGGTGGGCCTGTCGCTGGAGAAGGCGAGCCTCGGGGACCTCGGCGAAGCCAAGAAGATCCAGGTCAGCAAGGAAAACACCACCATCATCGACGGCGCCGGCGGCGGGGCCGAGATCAAGGGACGCGTGGACCAGATCAACAAGGAGATCGAAGAGTCCACTTCCGACTACGATCGCGAAAAACTGCAGGAGCGGGTGGCCAAGCTCGCCGGCGGCGTGGCGGTCATCAAGGTCGGCGCGGCCACCGAGATCGAGATGAAGGAGAAGAAGGCCCGGGTCGAAGACGCGCTGCACGCCACGCGCGCGGCGGTGGAAGAGGGCGTTGTTCCCGGCGGCGGCGTGGCGCTGATTCGCGCGCAGCCCGCGCTCGACGATCTCGAGGGCGACAACGAGGATCAGAAAGTGGGCATCAACATCCTGCGCAAGGCGATCGAGGAGCCGCTCCGCCAGATCGTGGCCAACGCCGGCCAGGATGCCTCCGTCGTGCTGAACGCGGTTGCCGCGGGCGAAGGGAACTACGGTTTCAACGCCGCCACCGACGAGTACGGCGACCTGGTCGCGATGGGCATCATCGATCCCACCAAGGTCACGCGGCTGGCGCTGCAGAACGCCAGTTCCGTGGCGGGCCTGCTGCTCACCACCGAGGCCATGGTCGCGGAGCTGCCGAAGGACGATCCTCCTCCGGCGGCGCCCGACATGGGCGGCATGGGCGGCATGATGTAGCCGCGAGCCGCATCGCCGGCCGCATGTCGGCCAAACGGAAAAGCCCCGCCCCGTGCGGGGTTTTTTCCATGCGCGGCGAGCCGCCGCGCGAGCTGTCGGGCGCGGTGCCCGGATCAGCCGGATGGTTGCTGCAGCCGGTTCGCGATGCTGCGGTGACCGCGCGCGCCACAGGCGCGATGTCTTGATGGTACAGTTCCGGTCCGCAGGCGCCGGAGGCGGCTCCGCCACTGTTGCCTCCGGACGCGTCGCGGGATTCGCCGGCCGAGGAGCCTGCGCAGCAGAATATGCCGATGAACTTCACCGCTCCAGCCGATTTGCCGCCGCAACTCTCCGACCGTTGGCGGCGCGTCGAGGATCGCCTCGCGGCGCTGCCCGGCGATCTGTTGGCCGGGCATCCGCGGGCGGCGGAAACGCTGCCCCGCGTGGCGGTCTGCAGCGATTTCGCCCTGGCCACGCTGCTTCGCCATCCCCGGGAGCTGCTGGAACGCCTGGCGGACGCCGAACCGCTCTCCCCGGAGCGCCTGGCGGAGCGGTTCAACCTCGACGGCCGCTCCCAGGCCGAGGCGATGACCGTGCTCCGGCAGGTGCGCCACGTGGAGATGGCGCGCCTCGCCTGGCGGGACCTGGCGGGGTGGTCGGACCTGGACACCAATCTCGCCGACCTGTCGCTGCTGGCCGACGGCGCCATCGCCGCCGCCGACGGCTACGCGCGGTCGCAGTTGCTGCGGCGTTTCGGCGCGCCCGCGGACGCCAACGGAACGCCGGTGGAGACGATGATCCTGGCCATGGGCAAGCTGGGCGGCGGCGAACTCAACTTTTCGTCGGACGTGGACCTGGTGATCCTGTATCCGGAGGGCGTGGTGTTCGAGGGCCATTCCAGGACACGCCCGGACGAGTACTTCCGCCGCCTGGTGCAGTTTCTGATCAAGCTGCTCAACGAACCGACGGCGGACGGCGTGGCGTTCCGCGTCGACACGCGGCTGCGGCCGTTCGGAACCAGCGGCCCGCTGGCGATGAGCCTGCCGGCGCTGGAGAACTACCTGATCCGGCACGGCCGGGACTGGGAGCGCTATGCCTACCAGAAAGCCCGGCTCGTTACCGGCCAGCGTCACAGCGCCGAACTCTTCGACGAGGTCCTGACGCCCTTCGTCTACCGCCGCTACATCGATTTCGGGGTGTTCCGCTCGCTGCGCCGGATGAAGGCGCTGATCGCCGACGAAGTGGCCCGGCGCAACCTGGCGGACAACATCAAGCTCGGTCCGGGCGGCATCCGCGAAATCGAGTTCATCGTTCAGGTGTTTCAGTTGGTGCGGGGCGGGCAGAACCCGGCGCTGCGGAGCCGTTCGCTGCTGCCGGCGCTGCGGCGGCTCGAAATGACCGGTGTCCTCGAGCCCGACGCCATTGCCGGGCTCGCCGGCTCCTATCGGTTCCTGCGCACGCTGGAAAACCGCCTGCAGGCGATGGAGGACCAGCAAACGCAACGGCTGCCCGCGAACGCCGAATCGCGCGAAATCCTGGCGTGGTCGATGGGCAGCCCCTCATGGGAGGTGTTCTCTCCCGTGCTGGAGGCGCATCGGCGGCGCGTCGATGCGGAGTTCGCCCGGCTCGCGTTCGACGAGCGCGGCGAGGGCCGGGACACGAGCGCCGCAGAGGCCCCGGACCCGGACCGCGCGGAACCGGACGAGCGCTGGGCCGTTGCCTGGGAGCGAGCCGACATGGCCGGCCTGCTGGAAGGCGCGGGCGTCCGCGAGGCCTCAGCGGTGGCGGACGACCTCCACGACCTGCGCAACAGCGGCCTGTATCGCCGGATGGACGAAGTATCGAGGCAGCGCCTGGCCGAAGTCGTGATGCGCCTTGCGCTGCGGCTGCGCGAATACCGCAACCCGTCGTGGATCGTCAGCCGCCTCGTGCCGCTGCTGCGGGCCATTTGCCGGCGCAGCGCCTACCTCGCGCTGATCGGCGAGAATCCCGGCGCGCTGACGCGCTTGCTGGCGCTCGCCGAACGCAGCGAGTTCCTGGTGACGCTGGTGGAACAGCATCCCCTGCTGCTGGACGAGCTGCTCGACGAGCGAATTTTCGACGCCGCGCCCAGCCGCGGCGAACTGGAGGAAACACTGGAGCGGGCCATCCGCCTGCGCGTGGCCGACGACCTGGAGTCCCAGCTCGAGGTCATGCGCACCTTCCAGCGCGGCGCCGTGTTCCGCATCGCGGTGGCCGACCGGATGGCCAACCTGCCGCTGATGAAGGTCAGCGACCGGCTCACCGACACCGCCGAGCTGATTCTGGCCTACGCCCTGGACCTGGCGTACTCGGAGCTGGCCGAACGCCATGGCGCGCCGATGTGCGGAACGGGAGCGTCGCGGCGGCGGGTCGGTTTCGCGGTGGTCGGTTACGGCAAGCTCGGCGGCATCGAGTTGGGTTACGGTTCCGATCTCGACCTGATCTTTCTGCACGACTCCGAAGGGGATGCGCAGCGGACCGGGGGGGCCGTGCCGGTGGAAAACCGCGTCTTCCTGGTCCGGCTGGCGCAGCGGCTGATCAACCTGCTGAGCATCCAGACGCGCTACGGCCGCCTCTACGAGGTGGACATGCGCCTGCGGCCCAACGGCCAGTCGGGCGCGCTCGTGTCGAGCATGGACGCCTTCCGGTCGTACCAGCGGACCCAGGCGTGGGTGTGGGAACACCAGGCGCTGTTGCGCAGCCGTTCCGTGGCGGGGGATGCCGCCGTGCGCGAGGCGTTCGAGCGCGAGCGGTGCGATATCCTGATCCACCACGTGAATCGCCGGGACCTGAAGGCCGAGGTCGTGAAGATGCGCCGGCGGATGCGCTCCGAACTGTCGCGCGGCCGCGGCGGCGAGTTCGACATCAAGCAGGACGCCGGCGGAATGGCCGACATCGAGTTCCTGGTCCAGTACTGGGTGCTGGCGCACGCGGCGGACCATCCGGACCTGGTGGAATATTCCGACAATGTCCGCCAGCTCGAGGCGCTGGCGCGCAACGGCCTGGTTCCGGGTACCTCGGCCGACCGCATCAAGTCGATCTACCTCAACCTGCGCGGCAGCGCCCACGAACTGGCGCTGATCGGCAGCGGTCGCGTCGTTTCCGGCGATGCCTTTGTGGAGGAGCGCGAGTGGATATCGAAGCTCTGGGCCGAGACGCTCGGCGACGAGGCGCCGTAGCCTGCGGATGCGAGTGACACGTGGTGACCGTATCCAGAGCAGTCATGCACTTAGGTGAGTTCGGGACAGAGCATGCGTCTTGAGGATATTCAACCGCAGTGCGCGCTTCGCGGGGTGTATCCCGACGGCGCGGTTACCGGCATGTGTCACCAGCGGTCGGGGGTCCGTCGGGAGGTATGAAAGATGCGCAATATTTCAACACGGTTCGAGCGGGGATTGACACGATATGGGACGATGTAGCGCGTTCCGGACACGACCAGTTCACGTGTACCATGAATCCGGCCGGGTCGGCCTGGGGCTGGATTGGCCTTCAGGCGACCGATGGCCTCGTGAATGCGCCGAACCAGGGCGCGGGCGGCGGCGGGATCGTCCCGAGCGACGAACTCGGCTTCGTCATCGAGATTCTGCAATGCCTTGGAAAGCCATTTAACCCGCACCGGCTTCCCACTTGCCGAATACCTCGCGAACGCGTTCATCGCTGGCGAATTCGCCCCTGTCGGCCTCGCCGACCGCTTTTCCGATCTCCTGAACCTGCCACTCGTTGAGGTCGACAAAATCCCGAATGGCCTCGGCGGCAAGAAACGACTTCGATCATTGCGTCGCTTCGGAAAGGCTCTCCAAGCGTTGCTTGAGTTCAGATTCCAGACGGACAGTCACGGTCTCGGTCACGGCACGCTCCCAATGTATTCGATTGTGCAAATGTTACCATTTCGGACAATATTCGCGGCTGTCGTGAGCGTGCGCGACGCCGTCCTCCGCCGAGCAGTTGCAACGCGTTCGAATTGCGGTCCATCCCGGTATAATCGGCATCCCCGCAATTCGAGGTAAGGCAGTGCGAATACGCCCGGGACAGGTGCAGGAAAACCTGAAGCCGCCCAACGCCGAACGGCGCGTTCACGTAACCCGCGCGCAGCTTCCGCTGCACTGCCCGCTGCCCGATGCCTATCTGTGGAATTCCCACCCCAAGGTCTACCTGCCCATTGAAGCCACGGGCACGGCCGTCTGTCCATACTGCGGTACCCTTTACATACTCGTCGACGAATCCTGACTGCATGATCATCGTCACCGGAGCCGCCGGGTTCATTGGCAGCAACCTGGTGCGCGGGCTCAACCGGGCCGGTGAACGCGACATCCTCGCCGTGACGATCTGAGCGACGGCCGCAAGTTCGAAAATCTCGTGGACTGCGAGATCGCCGACTACTGGGACAAGGACGCGTTACTCGAGCGGTTGAACGGCAGCCCGGGATTCGTGCCCCGGAGCATCTACCATCAGGGCGCCTGCACGGATACCACCGAACGGGACGGCCGTTACATGATGGAGCACAACTACCGCTACTCCACCGAACTGTTCGACTATTGCCGCGCGGCCGGGGTGCCCTTGATCTATGCGTCGTCGGCAGCCGTGTACGGTGCGGGCGACTGCTTCGAAGAGGACGCGGGCACGGAACGCCCGTTGAACGTCTACGGCTATTCCAAGCTGTTGTTCGACCGCTATGTGCGCCGCCGGCTGGGCGCCGGGGAGTCGCAGGTCGTGGGCCTGCGCTACTTCAACGTGTACGGTCCCGGGGAATCCCGCAAGGGCCCCATGGCCAGCGTCGCCTGGCACCTTCACAACCAGGTCCGGCAGGACGGCGAGGCCCGGCTGTTCGAGGGCAGCGGTGGCTACGCGGCGGGCGAACAGTCACGGGACTTCGTGTACGTGGATGACGTGGTCGACGTCAACCTGTGGTTCGGCCGGCACGCTGAAGTGTCGGGTATTTTCAACGTGGGTACCGGCCGGGCCGCGACGTTCAACCAGTTGGCCGATGCGGTCATCGGCTGGCACGGTTCCGGCCGCAAGCGCTACATCCCGTTCCCCGAGGAGTTGCGGCGGACCTACCAGAGCTTTACCCGGGCCGACATCGCCAAGCTGCGCCGCGCCGGCTACGATCGCCCGTTCGCCGACGTTACGGCCGGGGTCAGGGCCTATCTGGATCGTCTTCAAGGATCCGATTCGAAGCGCAGTGGGCACGGACGATAAGCTGCTCATCGTGGGCCCGGCCTGGATCGGCGACATGGTCATGGCCCAGTCGCTGTACAAGCTGCTGCAGAGCCGCAACCCCCGGGCGCGGATCGACGTAATCGCCCCGCCCTGGTCGAAGCCGATCCTGGACCGGATGCCGGAAGTGAACCGGGCCGTCGAACTGGATGTTGTCCATGGCAGGATCGCCTTGCGCGCTCGGCGGAAGCTGGGCCGCCGCTTGCGGGACCGGGGCTACCGGCAGGCGATCGTGCTGCCCCGGTCCCTGAAGGCCGCGCTGGTGCCGTTCTTCGCCTCGGTACCCGTGCGCACCGGGTACCGGGGCGAATGGAGATTCGCGCTGATCAACGACCGGCGGCGCTTCGATCCCGGCCGGCTGGATCAGACCGTCAAGCGGTTCATCGCGCTGGGTATGGGCAGGGACGAGGACGAACTGCCGCCGCCGCCTCAGCCGTCGCTACGCACGGACGGGGAGAATCTGAGCGCTGCCATTGAGCGCCTGGGTCTGACGCCGACGAGCGCAACCGTCGCGTTCATGCCCGGTGCGGAGTACGGACCCGCGAAACGATGGCCCGCCGGGCGCTTCGGCGCGTTGGCCGGGCGATTGGCCGGCGCCGGAGCGCAGGTCTGGATACTGGGTTCGGAACGGGAGCGGAAACTGGGCGAGGCAGTCAGGCGGGCGGCGGACTGTGACGGCGTGATCAACCTGTGCGGCAGGACGACCCTCGCCGACGCGGTGGATCTGCTGGGCGCCGCCAGCGTCGCGGTGACCAACGACTCGGGCCTGATGCACGTCGCCGCGGCGGTGGACACACACGTAGTCGGCCTTTACGGCTCCACCAGCCCGCGGTTTACCCCGCCCTTGACCCACCGGGCGGATATCCTCTACAGGAACCTTGCGTGCAGCCCCTGCTTCCGGCGCCAGTGTCCGCTGGGGCACCTCAACTGCATGATGGAGTTTTCGGTGGACGATGTAGCGAAGGTGACCATGGCCGCGCTGGATAACGACTCGCCCGGGAGCGGGGATCAATGAAGCGGCGCCGCAGGCAGGGCCGGTCGATGGAAGGCCCGCATTGGCAGGTCGACCGCGACGGCCCGAGCTTCGTTCTCTGTCGGCGCGGGGAGCCCGAGCCAATCGTTGCGGAGTGGTTCCGGGACCGTTACTGGCAGGAGCGGAATCTCGTCGTCGGCGAGGAACCGGGCCGCGGCGCCGTGCTGTTCGTCTGCCGCGCAGATCGGACCTGGGCGCTGCGGCACTATCGCCGCGGCGGCGCGATGGCCCGGCTGACCGCCGACCGGTACCTGTGGACGGGCCTGGAACGCACCCGCGCCTTCAGGGAATGGCGCCTGCTGCGCGAACTGCACAACGACGGGCTGCCGGTGCCCAGGCCAGTCGCGGCGCATGTCCGCCGCAGCGGATTGACCTGGCGCGGCGACATCCTCACCGAGCGCATCCCCGCTACCCGGTCGCTGGCATCGGCTATGACCGCCGGAGAGGTCGATGCCGGGACCTGGGAGGCCGTCGGCGCAACCGTGCGACGTTTCCACGACGGGGGCGTGGATCACGCGGACCTGAATGCCCACAACGTGTTGCTGGACCGGGCCATGGGGGTCTTTCTGGTGGACTTCGACCGCGGCGCGGTGCGCGCCGGCTCGGGCTGGCAGAGGCGCAATCTCAACCGGCTGCGCCGTTCCCTCCGCAAGATCGCGCGCACCTCCGGCGGGGCTTTCGGGGAGCCGGACTGGCGCCGGCTGCTGCAAGGTTACCGGTCGGGGGCGTAGAGGTCGGGCCAGGGCTCCGGACGTCCCTTGAAACGCCGGTACGTCCACATGTACTGCTCCGGCGACTGGCGGATGTAGTCCTCCAGCCGTTCCACCAGGCGGCGGGTATCGGCCACGGGATCGTCGCCCGGGAAGCCGTCCAGCGGCGGGCCGATGTTGACGACGTATCCCGCCCGCCCGGGCAGGCGCCGGAAGAAGTACGTCAGCACGGTGGCGCCGGTCATGCGCGCCAGCTTGCTGACGGCGGTGGTGGTCATGGCGGGCTCGCCGAAGAACGGGACGAGCGCGCGGTTGTTCCCCCTGCCCGCCAGGTCCGCAAGATAGGCGACCGTACCGCCGTCGCGCAGCGTTCTGACCATGGCCCGAATGTTGTCCTTGGGTATCTGTTCGGCGACGATGCGTTGGCGGCCGCGGGAGATCATGGCGTCGATCATGGCGTTGGGCTGGGGGCGGTAGACGGCCTTGATCCCCGGAAACAGCTCCTTGAGAATGGACGAGCCGGTCTCGAGGCTGGTGAAGTGGGCCGTCAGGACGATGATGCCCCTGTCCTGCGCCAGCGCTTTCTCCAGATGTTCCCGGCCCTCCACACGGATCAGCCGGTTGAGGCGCTCGCTTGAGGCGTACCAGCCGAGCCCCATCTCCGAGAAGGCCGCACCCACGGCGGCAAAGTGATCGCGGCCGAGGCGCCGCCGTTGCGCGGGCGCGAGATCGGGGAAACAGGCTTCCAGGTTGCGCATCACCACGCGGCGGGAGCTGCGGGTGAGCCAGCGGCCGGTCAGCCCGATGCGCTTGCCGGCCACGATCTGCCAGGGATAGGGCAGCACGGCCGCGAGCTTCATCCACCCCAGCAGCAGCCAGGCCGGCCAGAACCGCGGCGCCAGGAAGCGGCGCCAGGGAATCGAACCGGATTGGGAAGCGGGTTGCATGACGGTTGCGATTGTAGATCAGCTTCCCCGGCAAGCCAGCACGCCCGGCGGTGCCGGCCCCGGTACCGGCATCAGGCGTAGATGTCCGGATACCCGTCCGGCAGGTCCTTGAACCGCCGGTGCATCCAGGCGTACTGCTCCGGGCAGGTTCGAATGCAGTCTTCCAGCGCCTGCATCAGGCGGGTCGTGTCCGCCACCGGGTCGTCGCTCGGGAAGTCCGGCAGCGGCGGGTCGATGGTCGCCACGTAGCCGCTTTCGTCTTCAAGGCGCCTGAAGTACACGGGCAGCAGCGTAGCGCCGCTGATCCTGAGGATACGGCTGACGGCCGTGCTGGTCATGGCGGGCAGACCGAAGAACGGCACCGGTGCGCTGTACTTGTCCCGGGAACTCTGATCCGCGAGGTAGAAGACCGCCGAATTCTCCGCCAGCCTGCGCAGCAGCGTCTTGACGCTGTACTTGGAGATCGGCTCGTCGATGTGCCGGCTGCGGCCCCTCAGGATGATCCGGTCCAGCAACTCGTTGCGCATCGGGCGATACATGGCCGTGACCTTCGGACACAGCGGGCGCATGACCGCGTGAATGAGTTCCATCGGCGTGAAATGCCCGCAGAAGAGCAGCACCCCCTTGCCCTTTTCCAGGGCGTCTTCCAGGTGCTCGCGGCCTTCGATGCGCACCGTCTCGCGCAGGAGCTCGGGGACGCCGAACCACGACGTCGCCAGTTCCGTCAGGCCGATTCCCACGGACTCGTAGTGGCGCCGGCACAGGCTTTCCCGTTCGCGCGCGGAGAGCTCGGGAAAACAGACGTCGAAATTGGCCCGGACCGTGCGGCACTTGCCCCGAAACAGCGGACAGAGCACGCGGCCCAGGCGCTTGCCCAGGGCAATCCGGTACCGCAATGGAAGCGGTGCAACCGCCCGGAGCCCGGCGTAGAATAGCCAGACGTGCCAGTACCACGGCATCCAGAATCTGAGCGGCGACGTCAAGGCTTTTGCAGGCATGTCCGGGTATTTGCGCCGGGACCGCACGAAACGATAGTACGGAGTGGGTCGATACTTGAATTTACGCCGATTATCCTTATTTTCTTAACCAATCACACGGTCTTTGCCGGGCGCGCTCCTGGCCCGGTTTCGGAGTCAACATGAAACGCATCGCTCTGTTCCTCGCCACCAACCTGGCGATTCTCGTGGTCCTGTCGATCGCCATGCAGCTTCTGGGCATCGAATCGCTCCTCAACGAACAGGGCACGCAACTGGATCTTCAGGCGCTGTTGATCTTCTCCGCGGTGATCGGTTTTGCCGGGTCCTTCATCTCGCTGGCGATCTCCAAGTGGTCGGCGAAGCGGCTCACCGGCGCACGAGTCATCACGAATCCCCGCAACGAGACCGAGCGCTGGCTCGTGAACACCGTAACGAGGCAGGCGCAGACGGCCGGCATCGGCACGCCCGAAGTGGCGATCTACGATTCCCCCGACATCAACGCCTTTGCCACCGGTGCGAACCGCAACAAGTCGCTGGTGGCCGTGAGCACGGGGTTGCTCGGACGCCTGTCCCGCGGCGAACTCGAAGCCGTACTCGGCCACGAAGTCAGCCACGTCGCCAACGGCGACATGGTCACGCTGACCCTGATCCAGGGTGTGGTCAACACGTTCGTGATCTTCTTTTCGCGGATTATCGGGTTCCTCGTGGACCGGCTCATCTTCAGGACCGAGCGCGGCTACGGGCCGGGGTTCTTCATCGCCAGCATCGTCGCGCAGATCGTGCTGGGCATCCTGGCCAGCACCATCGTGATGTGGTTCTCGCGCCGGCGGGAGTTCCGCGCCGACCAGGGCGGTGCGCAGCTTGCCGGCCGGCAGAACATGATCAACGCGCTGGAGCGCCTGCGCCGGGCGCACGAGCCATCGGCGCTGCCGGAGTCCATGCGGGCCATGGGAATTTCCTCCTCCCGCGCCGTCGGCCTGAAGCGTCTGTTCATGTCGCACCCGCCGCTGGAAGAGCGAATCGCGGCCCTGAAGCGTTTCTAGGCACGAGGATCATGGCAGGCCCTCGCCCACGGATGGGCTGCTACGGCGTGCCCGTTGATCCGGTTGGAGCGTTTGGCTTAGAGTAGCGAGCCCATGCCCCGGCTGATCGGTCCTCTATTGCTGCTCATACTGCCTTGTGCGGGTCCCGGCAGCAGTCTCGCCAACGATCTTTCGCCGCAGCATCCCCAGGCTGACCGCATTGTGGTACTCAAGTCGGAACGCACACTCCGGCTGTACAGGGATGGCGAGGTCCTGCGGACTTTCGACATCGCGCTGGGCCTCGCGCCCGAAGGCCCGAAACGGGAGGCCGGCGATTTTCGAACCCCGGAAGGGCAGTACTTCATCGAATGGAAGAACACCGAGAGCGAATACTTCATGTCGCTGAAGGTGTCCTACCCCAACGAGCGGGACCGGGCCCTGGCCGCGGCGGAAGGCGTGGACCCCGGCGGGATGATCATGATCCACGGCGACCCCAACAACGGCCGCTATTCGGCCATGCGCAGCCAGGGGATGGACTGGACCGACGGCTGCATCGCGGTTTCCAACTCCGACATGGTGGACATCTGGCTGATGACCAGCGAAGGAATGCCCATCGAAATCCGGCCTTGATATTGACGCATCCGGCCCCCATCTAGCCCCCATCGAATGGGGTAATGCGGGAGGTCATCGATGAGCGAAGCAAGGGAACCGACTACCTTCGATTTCAAGGCCGAGGTGAAGCAGTTGCTGCACCTCATGGTGCACTCGCTGTACAGCAACAAGGAGATCTTTCTCCGCGAGCTGATCTCCAACGCCTCCGATGCCAATGACCGGCTGCGCTTCGAGTCCCTCAGCCAGCCGGACCTGCTGGCAGACGATCCGGAACTGGGCATCCGAGTTGCCCTCGACCCGGATGCAGGCACGCTGACCGTGAGCGACAATGGCATCGGCATGAGCCGCGACGAAATCGTCGAGCAACTGGGCACCATCGCCCATTCCGGGACCGCCCGTTTCCTCGAATCCCTCGACGGCAAGGCCCAGAAGGACTCGGCTCTCATCGGCCAGTTCGGGGTCGGCTTCTATTCCTCTTTCATCGTCGCCGAACAGGTGGAAGTGCTCAGCCGCCGCGCCGGCGCCGACGCCGGTGAGTCGGTGCGCTGGGCGTCCACCGGCGACGGCAGCTACACGCTGGAACCGGCGGAGAAGGAAGCACGCGGCACCACCATCACGCTGACCCTGAAGCCGGACGAGAAGGAGTTCCTGGAGTCCTACCGGGTGAACGCCCTGATCCGGAAGTACTCCGACCACATCGCCTTTCCGGTGACGCTGGGCGTTGCGGGCGAGGAAGACGACGAGTCCGGGGAACCGGTGAACAAGGCCAAGGCGCTGTGGGCGCGGCCGCGCACCGAAGTCGAGGACGAGGAATACGTCGAGTTCTACAAGCACATTGCCCACGACTTCAAGGATCCGCTGATCTGGAGCCACAACCGGGTGGAGGGCAAGCGCGAGTACACCAGCCTGCTGTACGTGCCCTCGGCCGCGCCCTGGGACCTGTGGAACCGGGAGTCGCCCCGCGGCGTCAAGCTCTACGTCCAGCGGGTGTTCATCACCGACGAGGCGACGCAATTCCTGCCCCTGTACCTGCGGTTCATCCGCGGAGTGGTGGACTCCGGAGACCTGTCGCTCAACGTATCCCGCGAACTGCTGCAGCAGGACCCGGTGGTGGGGGTGATGAAGAGCGCCCTGACCAAGCGCGTCCTGACAATGCTGGAGCGCCTGGCGAGGGAAGAGCCCGAGAAGTACGCCACGTACTGGAAGGAATTCGGTGTGGCGTTCAAGGAAGGGCTCGCCGAAGACGCCGGCAACCAGGAGAAGATCGCCGCGCTGCTCAGGTTCAACAGCACCGCCTCCGACGATCTCGAGCAGGACCGTTCCCTGGATGACTATCTCGAAGCCGCCGGCGAAGAACAGGACGCCATCTATTTCCTCATCGCGGATACGCCCGAGGCCGCCCGCAACAGCCCGCACCTGGAAGCGCTGCGCGAGCGGGGCCTGGAAGTGCTGCTGTTGTCGGACCGCATCGACGAGTGGGTCATGCAGTACCTCACGGAGTACAAGGGCAAGTCCTTCCGGGACGTCGCCCGGGGTGAACTCGATCTCGGCAGGGACGAGTCGGAAAAGAAGGTGGAGGCCGAACTCACGAAGGAGCAGAAGGCGTTGCTCAAGCGGATCAAGCGGGTGCTCCGGGACAAGGTGGACGAGGTCCGCGTCAGCGACCGGCTGAAGGAGTCCGCCGCCTGTCTCGTGATCGGCGAACAGGACATGGGATTCCAGATGCGCGAGTTGCTCAGGGCCACCGGCCAGGAGCCCCCGGAGACGGTGCCGTCGCTGGAGGTCAACCTGGATCACCCGATCGTCGGCATGATGACCGATACGGGCGGGGAGGATCGCTTCGAGGACCTGTCCTGGCTGCTGCTGGAACAGGCGACACTGGTGGAAGGGCGGCCCCTGGATCAACCGGCGGCGTTCGTTCGCCGCGTCAATTCGCTGCTGCTCGGCGCCGGGCCGGCTTCGGAATAGCCGCCCCGTGCCCGGCCGGCAGCCTGCCGGCTCCTAATGTCGAGATCGAGGTTCCGGAATACTACCGTCTGCCCATAGCTCTTGGTCAGACGCCTGAATTCGATGATGCCGCCCATCGGGCAGGTACGATACCATTACGGTGCCCAAGGGGTTTACCGCCGGGGTTGGCAGTCCGCGGCAGTTGCCGTGCGCCACGCCGGCCGATCGGCGGTCTTCGGCCAGCCGGTTTTCCGGCCCATGCGGAGGGCTGTCGCCGCGGGCTGCCGGGAGCGCGGCCTGGGGCGTGAAGAAACCGGGAGCGCCAATGAGCAAGCAAACGAATCTCTCGACGGGGGAATTGAAGGCCCGCCTGAGCCGGGAACAGTTTCAGGTGACCCAGGAGGCGGGCACCGAACGGCCGTTCACGGGCAAGTACAACGCTCACAAGGAAGCCGGCATGTACCTCTGCGTCTGCTGCGGCGACGAATTGTTCGCCTCCGGGGCCAAGTTCGATTCGGGGACCGGCTGGCCGAGCTTCTGGGAGCCGGCCACAGCCGAAGCGGTGGACACGGCCCGGGACACCAGCTACGGCATGATCCGGGAGGAGGTCGTGTGCGCCCGTTGCGGTGCGCATCTCGGTCATGTCTTCAACGACGGTCCGCAACCCACGGGGCTCAGGTACTGCATCAACTCCGCATCCCTGGACTTCGAGTCCGGCGAAGGGGACTGATCCGCACCGCGCACGCACTCCCCGCCGCCCCCATTCGGTCAGGCACTGTCGGAGCCGCGCGCCGCAACAGGCGAAACCACGACCGTTCACATGCTCAGAGAACTACGCGAAATCCTCAACAAGACCCTGGCCGGGGCCGGGGAAGAAGAAGGCGGCCGCGATCACGCCCTGCGCCTGTCCACGGCGACCCTGCTGGTGGAAGTCGTTCGCGCCGACTACGACGAGGACATGGCCGAGGGCAAGGCGGTATTCGACCTGTTGCGGGGTTTCTTCGACCTCTCCGACGACGAAACCCGGCTGCTGATCCGCGAAGCCGAACTGGAGGCGGACCACTCGGTCTCGCTGCAGTCGTTCACGCGCGTCCTGCACGAGCGGTTGACGCTTGAAGAAAAGCGCTCCGTGGTCGAGATGCTGTGGCGGGTGGCCATGGCGGACAGCCGCCTGGACAAGTACGAGGATCACCTGGTCCGAAAGGTCGCGGGGCTGCTGTACATACCCCACAGCGATCTCATCCGCATCCGCAATCGGGTCAAGAGCGAGCACTGACGTCACGCATGAGCGCCAGTAGCGCGCTGTACCCCGAACGGCGGGTTCTCTGCGATTCAGCCGTCCGGCCGGGGCATCCGGTACCCGACCCCGCGCTCGTTAAGTATCCACTCGGGATCGGACGCGTCCTCTCCGAGCTTGACGCGAAGCTGCTTGACGAAGTTGCGCACCAGGGCGACGTTGTTCGATTCGCGCATCGGCCGGTTCTCCAGCAGCAGGTCCTCGTAGGTCACCACCCGACCGGCGGCGCGCGCCACACGTTGAACTTCCAAGCGTCGTCACTAAGGGGGACAACGATGCCTTGCGATCACCGCGTTTTTACTGAATTGAGCACAGCCGGCGACCATTCCGAAATCGTGTTCGACGATCCGGTCTCATCTCTGGATCATAGGTGACGCGACGGAGTGGCAATTCGTTTGGTTGAGGAAGCCAAGGCGCGACAGGTCATTGTGTTCACGCGCGACATCGTGTTCCTACTTCGGCTAAAGGAAGTCGCCGAGCAAGAGCAGGTTGAGCAACTTGATCAACATGTCCGCAATCTTCCGGGAGGGGCGGGCGTATGCGCGCAAGAGCTTCCATGGGTAGCACTGAAGGTAAGGAGTCGAATTGGTCACTTGAGGAAACCATTTCAGGGTGCGGAAAGCCCGTACCGGCGTGGACATCAGGATGCGTACGAACGGGCAGCCATTGAAATTTACGGTTATCTTCGGGAAGCTTGGGAGCGTGCGGTGGAGGAAGAGCTTCTGGGAGGAGTTGTCGAGCGGTTTAGATCATCGGTGCAGACTCTTCGTGTCGCGTCGCTCGCGGACATTACGGATGACGACTGTAGGTCTGTCAGCGCTGCCATGACCAAGTGTTCACGGTGGCAACGTGGGCATGACGATGCGCCGACCGCACGATCCGAAATCCCCGAGCCGGGAGAGGTAAAGGATGATATCGAACAGATCACTGAGTTCATTAGTAGTGTACGCAAACGCCGATGATAGCATCGTACCAAGAGAATCGATCTGCAAATCATGAGGAGGTTCAGAGTGATTGTCACGAAGGCACGTTTAGTCGAGAATTTGCACTATAAATTGTCTGGATGCTGCGCGGTTAAAAATTTTTTGAATCGGAATGTCTTTCAAAGACCAATTTTCGTACTGGAACTTGCCAACATTAGAAAACGATGAAATACGCAGTTCAAGAAATGCCCAATATAACTGACTCGGAATTGATCAGATTATGCGTGGCTGTGCAGCAGATGCGACGTACTTTAGTCGCTTTCTTCAAACATGTAGTGGAACAGCTTGTTAAGACTCCTGTTACTTCGGCGATCAGAGTCGTTCTGGGTATCATGGAAAGGTTGGGAGAAGGAGCTCTCTCGGTTGAGCTGCTCTGCCAGAAGGGCCGTACGCGAGATGCGGCAATTCTCCTACTGAGCCTCCATGAGCTTAGACTGGATCTCCAGTACATTGCCATGGATCCGGTTCGGGCGGACACTTGGCTTGATCATGCACGCGAAGATCGTAAACCGTGGCGAGTTGCAACTCAGAGAAATGAGATTTTTACCGATGAGAAAGAACGCGATGCCGAGAGAGGAGTCTACCGTCAGTACTCGATGGCTAAACATGGAAATCGCGTCGCGCAACAGTTTGCGTTCGGTATCTCCCCCACGCGTGATGCATTGGCAATTGACTGTAGCGGTATTGATAACCCGTTGTTGCACACACATATGTTTGGGCTGGGCATGCACATTCATGGAGCCGGTATTGCGGCTGCTAAGATTCTGGCGCATGAGGGCATTGAATGCGACGATTTTCCAGATACCTTAAACGAGCAATTTGAGGTCGTGTCGCAACATAATCAACAGAAGGTGCGTTCGATGCTTGAAAAATTATTGTTCCAGGAACCTTCAGCACAGAAATAGTCGAAGTCGGTAGTAAAGCTGGAGGAATAGGAGCGCAACTGTCTCGGTCACGCCTTCGACCGCAGGGCAATGAAGCATGTGGCGCGCCAATTCGTCGAACGTAGCGTATCGCCTAGGAAAGTGCCCAGGCTGACTTGCAGTTGCAGGACGAGATTGTGAGGGTTGTGGCGGCTTTCGTCGACCTGCGGTAGCACTGGCAAGAGGGTGACTACGACACAGGGAGACGGCTCGCGCAGCTTGAGGTTCTCGGCATCGTCAGCGATGTCCGGCGCGCTGGGCCGGCAGTGTCTGGACCGCCGCGTGCCCGACACCGGTACCGTGCGCGCAGAGGTCGCCGCCTGGACGAAACGCCGCAACGCAAGCGAACCCCCGGCCCAATGGCGATTCACCACCGAGGATGCACGCATCAAATTGCACAGCCTGTATCCAAAACTATCTGATTGATGGAGTACCAGGGCCGTTTAGCGTCCGCGAACGAACCGGGTATTATTGGCACCCGAATTTGGCCTTTGGGCCTGTACAGGGAGGAAGACACAGTGGCAATCGACGAAAACACGCTGACCAAGGGGCAGGTGCGCAAGCTCAATGCACTGCGAAAGTCCGTCGGCGACAAGCTAGGTGAAGAAGTGTTCGGAAAGTGGCTCGCGCAACAGGCGGCGGCGGAGCCAAAGCCGGATCCGGTCTCAGCGAAGATCGAGGAAGCCTTGGCGGGCTTCGTGGACAATCGGACATTTCGGCTCGGGAATTACGGATACACGATCCGGCGCACGCGCGAAAAGGGGAAGCCGGGATTCGTGGCGACGAAGAATGAGAAACCACGGTGACGGGCAGGTCAATGGAGAGCTGGTTTACCAGCCCCGAATTCTCCGGGGAGCAATAGCAAGGAGATTTGAGGGTAATGGCAGGAGAGGCTTTGTATGGCCCAGCCAGTACGACGACAGCGAACCTTTACTGCATACGGGCCGGAGGTTTCTGCAATAGGTAGACGAAGACGATGGCCAACATGCAAAAAAGCGATTCCCTGTTCATGTCAACTATTGATGAGATAACTGATGTCTTCGGAGCGTCTGTGGGATTTTACGTGCCATTCCTAGATGAGATTTGGCCGAATGTTTTGAACGCAACCTACAAGTTTGAGGACGTGACGTCGTTTGAAAGTAGTGTGCGATCCGGGAAATATTCGATCGCAAAGACGAACGAAGTGTATTGGCGTGAACTGCTTTTTCGCACCCACATTTGCGTATCGGGGTCACTGATTAGAACGTGTAGGCTAATGGATGCAACCGTACGCGAATACCAAGCGGCGAATGTGCCGGGCATGGCGTCATGCGCGCGCGCCATGCTTGAGGGAGTAGCGGATAGCATGGAGGCGCTCATTCACGTTCCGCTGACACTCGCTCAGAGACGAGACCTTGTGAACCAATGTCTTTCCGGGAGCTGCAACGACCAGCTATACGGATGTGAAGACCTTGAGGAGGCGATGATTCATTTCACACACGCGCGACGATTGCGGGGCGAAGAAAAAAGGTCGCTGCCGCGTTGGCACGACGCGAAGACCACCGCAGAATATCTCGGACTGCTGCAACGGGCCGAAATTTCCGGGGTGAAAGAGCTGTACGGCGAGCTTTGCCAACTCTCGCACCCGTCGGCCAGTTCCGTCTTGTACATGTTTTCCTCGGTTGGTGGGGATACCCTCAGAGTATCGGCAGGAAACGACACCAAGTATTTGCATGATCTGATGTCACGATATCGCATGGCATTCGGTGCGATTCCCGTAGTTTCCTTTAATCCCATCTTGCTTTGTCTGAGAGTATTTCAGGAATTTGCTCTGTTTCCTCCGATTCATGAAATATTCCAGATAAATTTCAATAACATAGGCGGGTGGGCGAAAATTGAGAGATTGTTGAAGTCACCTTCGGGTAATGACGTTACAAGGCACTAAAGGGTGGTCAGTGTAAGAGTCAAGGTTGTTTATCCTTGGGCAGTCGCCCAAGGCCCAAGGTGCTGCCAAACGATAACTGAGGAACACAGGGCATCCCGGTTCCGTTTTGAGCAGTGCACCGGTTGGAAGTACGGCGATCAATGTGTAGTTCGGGTGGGTTCCGGATGAACGAGGCCGATACTTGCCGAAAATTCGTTGTTCCAAAACTTCAGGTAGCAGGTTGGGACGAACGTCCGCACACAATCAATGAGCAGAGAACGTTCACCGACGGCCGGGTCATGTTCATAGGCGGAAAGGCACGCCGGGGCAAACAGAAACGGGCCGACTATCTGCTTCGCTACAGTCCGGACTTTCCAATTGCTGTGGTGGAGGCTAAGGCCCGCTACAAGCATGCGGCGGAAGGGCTTCAGCAAGCCATGGAGTACGCGGAAATTCTCGGCCTGCGGTTCGCCTACGCGACCAACGGCGATGAGATCGTGGAGTTCGACTACACCACGGGTATTGAACGCAATGTATCGGATTTCCCCACGCCGGCGAGTCTTTGGGATCGCCTTCGGCGCACTGACGGGCCGACCGACGACCGAATCGCGGAGCGTCTTCTGACGCCGACATTTCCGGACCGGAGCAAGCCGCTACGGTACTACCAGGAGATTGCGGTCAACCGTACGGTGCAGGCGGTTCTCGAAGGACGCAGGCGTGCACTGCTTACGCTTTGCACCGGCTCTGGCAAGACCCTGGTCGCGTTTCAGATTTGCTGGAAACTCTCTCAGGCCCGATGGAATACGCGGGGCGACAGCCGTCGGCCCAAGATTCTGTTCCTCGCGGACAGGAACTTTCTGATCGAGGATCCGATGGCCAAGGATTTTCTCCCCTTCGGCGAGGCGCGGCACCGGATAGCGGGCGGCGTTTCGATCAAGAGCCGTGACATGTATTTCTCGACGTACCAGACCATGGCCGAAGATGAGAGTCGAGCAGGACTCTATCGCGAGTACGATCCGGGGTTCTTTGACCTAATCGTGGTGGATGAATGCCATCGGGGCAGTGCGCGAGAGGACAGCGCGTGGCGGGAAATCCTGGAGTGGTTCCAGCCCGCGACCCAGATCGGGATGACCGCGACACCGCGGCGACAGGAAAGCGCAGACACCTACGCGTATTTCGGCGATCCGCTTTACCAGTACAGTCTCGCCCAAGGGATCGGGGACGGTTTTCTGGCCCCGTACCGGGTACATCGCGTGATCACGGACTACGATGCCGCCGGGTGGCGTCCGTCCAGAGGCGAACGGGACCGTTACGGGCGGGAAATACCGGATGCCGAATACGGCACACCGGATTTCGAGAGAAAGGTGGCGCTGCGAGCCCGGACGCACGCGATCGCCAAGCACCTCGCCAGGTTCATGGCCGAAACAGATCGATTCGCAAAAACCATCGTGTTTTGCGTCGATCAGGAACACGCGCTTGAAATGCGCTCGGCTCTTGCCGCACACAACACCGACGTGATGAAGGACAGCCCCGACTACGTGTGCCGCGTAACAGCCGACGAGGGCGACGTAGGCAGTGCTCATCGGGAGACGTTTCAGGACATTGAGACCCGAACTCCGACGATTCTAACAACATCGCAGCTGCTGACAACCGGCCTCGACGCGCCGACGTGCAAGAACGTGGTACTTGCGCGTATGGTGGGTTCCATGGCTGAGTTCAAGCAGATCATCGGTCGCGGCACTCGGCTGCGGCCGGATTACGGAAAGCTCGCCTTCAACATCCTCGACTACACAGGGACGGCGACCCGCATGTTCGCGGACCCGGCCTTTGACGGGGACCCTGTCCGCGAAGGTGAAACGGTGATCGATTCCGAAGGCGACACCGTTCACACTAGGGCGTGTTAACACTACAAGGCGAAAACATGGTATCCTTCGCCGCGTTGTCTTTGACGCGGAAATCGGAGGAAAATCAGGGATATGGAACTCACCGAGGCCCAATTCGAACGGATCGAGCCGCTGCTGCCGGTGCAGCGCGGAAACGTGAGCCTGCCGAACATCCAGGTGCTCAACGCGATCCTGTACGTGGCCGAGCACGGCTGCAAGTGGCGCGGGCTGCCCGAAAGGTTCGGCAATTGGCACACCGTCTACACGCGGATGAACCGCTGGTCGAAGAACGGCGTTCTGGATCGCGTGTTCGAGCACCTGCAACGGGAGCGGCTCGTGCGCGTCAAGGTGGAGGCGGCGGGGCTGGACAGCACCAGCGTCAAGGTGCATCCGGACGGCACGGGGGCGGAAAAAAAAACGGCCCCCAATCCATCGGCAAGTCCCGTGGGGGCTGGACCACCAAGATTCATATGGTTGCCGCGGATGACCGGACCGCCCTCGCGTTCTCGCTCTCTCCAGGCCAGGCGCACGACGCGCCCGAAGGGCGCAAGTTGCTGAGAGGCATGGAGAAACCGTCGAACAGCCCGGCGCTGGTGATGGACCGCGCGTATGAGGACGACGCCACCCGCCAACTGGTTCTGGACCTGGGATTCGTGCCGGTCGTGCCGCCGAAGAGCAACCGCGTCGACCCTTGGGAGTACGATCGGGAGATGTACAAGCGGCGCAATGAGGTCGAGCGGCTGTTCCGGCGCCTGAAGGGGTTCCGGCGCATCTTCTCGCGCTTCGAGAAACTCGATGTCATATTCCTCGGCTTCGTCGTCTTCGTGCTCATCGTCGATGCGTTGCTGTAGTGTTAACAGGCCCTAGCGAAGGTGATGATGCCGCGCCGGACCCGGACGACATCGCCGGTGACGACTGGGACACGCCTGACGAGAACGAGGTCAGGGATCAAGACAGTGGTAGGGGTCGTCGGAAGTTTTACGTGGACGACGGGGAGGTGGAGATCATCCGGCATCTGGTTTATGAACTCGATGCCGACGGGCGGAGGCTGACCTGCAAGCATCTCACCGACTACGCAGGAGAAAAGGTTCGCACGCTCTACCCCAACGCTTCCGAGCTGCGAACGGGATGGCTAGATGCCGAGCGGCGCAGCGAGATCGTCGAGCGACTCGAAGAAGTGGGTATCGATCCCGCCACGCTCGCGGAAGCCCTGGGACAGGCCGAGGCAGACGAGTTCGACCTGCTGTGCCATCTGGCCTATAACACTCCGGTTCGAACCCGGCGGGAGCGCGCGGAAAAACTGGTTCGGGAACAGGAGGAATTCCTGGGCAGTTTTGGTCCCGATGCCCGCAAGGTCCTCGACGCGGTCATCGAGAAGTACGCCGAACACGGCAGCGGGCAACTAATGCTGCCGGACGTGCTCGAAGTGCCGCCGCTGAGCGAATGGGGTAACGTGATAGAACTCTCGGCCCGGTTTGGAGGCAGTGAGGCGCTACGCGGCGCGGTGACCGACATGCAGCGGTTGCTTTACGCCTGAACAGTAGGAGAGAGGATGGCAAGAACCGCCCGAAGGAAGGCCGTGAGGAGGCAGGTCACCACCGCGCAACGGCTCGACAGGCTCATCAAATCGGCGCGCAGGGTGATGCGGAAGGACAAGGGCCTGAACGGCGATCTGGACCGGCTGCCGATGCTCGCTTGGATCATGTTCCTCAAGTTTCTCGACGATATGGAACGCGTCGACGAGGAGCGGACGACGCTTGCCGGCAAAGCCTACCGCCCGATCGTCGATCCGCCCTATCGGTGGTGTGACTGGGCGGCGGCGTCCGGCGGTATCACGGGATCGGACCTCATGGCGTTTCTTTCGGGCGAACATGTGGAACGGGCCGATGGGACGCATGGTCCCGGTCTTTTCCCCTACCTTCGTAGCCTTCGCGGCGAGAACCGGGAGGGCGAGCGGCGCGACGTGATCGCCACCGTTTTCCAGGGATTCACGAACCGCATGGAGAGCGGCTATCTTTTGCGCGATGTCGTTAACCTGATTGATGGCATCCACTTCGATTCCTCCGAGGAGATCCATATCCTGGGCCGCCTCTACGAGACTCTGCTTCGCGAGATGCGAGATGCGGCCGGAGATTCAGGGGAGTTCTACACGCCGCGGCCCGTTGTGCGATTCATGGTCGAGGCGCTCGATCCGCAGTTGGGCGAGACTGTTCTCGATCCGGCCTGCGGAACGGGGGGGTTCCTGTGCGAGACGCTCCGACATCTCGAAGGGCAAGCCGATACCGTGGAGAAACGGCGCGTCCTTCAGCACGAAACGCTTCAAGGGTGCGAGGCGAAGTCGCTGCCCTTCCTGCTGGTACAGCTCAATCTGCTGCTGCACGGTCTTGACATGCCACGGATCGACCCCGGAAATGCGTTACGGTTTCGCCTTTCTGAAATCGGCGAAGGGCAGCGGGTAAACGTAATACTTACCAATCCGCCGTTCGGCGGCGAGGAAGAAGCGGGCATCCTCAACAACTTTCCGAAGGATCGGCGCACAACGGAGACAGCGCACCTGTTTCTGCAACTCATAATGCGGCGGCTCAAGAGAGCCGGCCAGGGTCGCGCTGCGGTCGTCGTCCCGAACGGTACGCTGTTCGGCGACGGAGTCTGCGCCCGAATCAAGGCCGACCTGCTGGAGCGATTCAACCTGCACACCGTGGTTCGCCTTCCCGAAGGCGTGTTTGCGCCTTACACTGACATCCCTACGAATGTGCTTTTCTTTGACACGTCGGGTCCCACCCGACAAATTTGGTACTACGAGCAGCCCAAGCCGGAAGGGCGGCGGAAATATACCAAAACCGCACCACTCACCCACGACGACCTTGGGGCCTGTCGTTCATGGTGGCGCGAACGGGAAGAGAACGAACGCGCTTGGAAAGTCTCGGTCGGGGGGCTTATCGGACGTAACGACGACGGGAATGTTACGACCTGCAACCTCGACATTAAAAATCCCCATGCGGACGAGGTAGAGGAACATCGCGAGCCCTTGGAAATCGTGGATGCGATCATCGGTCGCGAGCGCGCTATTCTGGCGATCATGGATGAGCTTAAGTCCGAACTGGCAGATTCAGCGTAATGGATTCGTGTACGGTCCCGCTCGGCGATTTACTGGCACGTTCGGATGAATGGGTGGTTGTCGACCCGTCGGAAACTTACAAGCAGATCACCGCACGGCTATGGGGCAAGGGACTCACGCTCCGCGCGGTCGTGCCGGGCTCGAAGATTGCTGCGGCCAAGCAGCTTCGCGCACGCACGGGGCAGTTTCTGGTTTCGCGAATCGATGCTCGACATGGCGCGTTTGGGATCGTCCCGACCTCGTTGGATGGAGCACTCGTCAGCAACGATTTCCCTTGTTTCAATATCGATTCTCGACTCGTTATCCCCAGATACTTCGAGTGGTTTTCTCGAACGCCGAATTTTGTCGATCTATGTCGCCGCGTGAGCGAAGGCTCGACCAATCGTGTTCGATTGAAGGAAGACAGATTCCTCAACATTAGGGTGCCCCGTCCGCCAATCGATGAGCAACGGCGGATATTGGGGCGTCTTGACCGGGTAGAAGGACTGATCGAGAAGCAGCGCAAGGCGTTTGCTGTTGCTGAAGCCGACATGCAGGCCCTGCTTTCCAAAGCGTTTGAGCGCGTCATCGCAGGCGCTCCGGTCAAACCGATGTCAAAGGTCGCGCCGCTTGTGCGACGGCGTGTGACTGAAGTCGATCTCGACGCAACCTACCCTGAATTGGGTGTTCGTTCGTTCGGACGTGGCACGTTTCACAAGCCTGCTTTGGCTGGAATTGACGTGGGCTCGAAACGGCTGTTTCGAATCGAATCTGGCGACTTGGTCTTCAATAACGTTTTTGCTTGGGAAGGTGCTGTCGCAATTGCGCAGCCGGAAGACGATGGTCGTGTAGGCTCTCATCGATTCATTTCGTGCGTGCCGAAACCCGACATCGCGACGTCAGACTACTTGCACTTCTACTTTCTGACACGCCAAGGACTACAGAAGCTGGGTGAGGCATCGCCGGGTGGCGCCGGTAGAAACCGCACGCTGGGGTTGAAGAAACTCGAAACAATTTGGGTTCCTGTGCCGTCGCCTGAAGCGCAAGAATGGTTCAATGGCCTGCAGAAAAAAGTCCGTCAAACACGCAAAATTCGTGCTGCAACATTGATCGATTTCGACGCTCTAGTGTCAGCCACACTGCACGAGGCGTTCGCAAAAGGGTGAAGCAAAGCAGAGGCGGACAAAACTTGTTGTGAGGTGAGCGATCCGGGCCAAACTAATGCTGGCGGCGATCACGGGGGGACTCCGAGTGCCACGGTCGACTTTATTCGATGTTCTCAGGGGGTCCAATTCCGTCGCCGCATGACGGCGCGAAGGGCGGTCGAGCCCATTTTCCGCTTGTCGTGTATTGAGACCGGCGTGGAACCCCTCGTTGCGACACCTGCCTGACGCCGCGAGCGCGGCATAAAGGGCTGCTCGCCAAGAATTGAGCTATTCGTGGAGCGCTGCCACCTGCTCGCAGCGCCTCCACACTTATTTTCGCCGCCATGGAGGTACCAGTGCGCACGGTCGATCCGGCCCTCAGGCGACCGTTCAGGGCCACGCTAGCGAAGGAACTCTGCCGCTCTGTCAGCGCGTACATGGACCGTCGCGGCATGGGCGCAAGTTAGTTCGGGATCGCCGCCGTGAACGACGCGATGAGACGTGTCGGGCCAAGCGTGGCATATTTCGCCATAAGGCTCCGATGCGCTACGCAGGGCCGCAATGGCCAGCTTGAGAAGCAAGATCGAAAATGCCCTTGACGAGATCGTCTCCTATGAGGAGGGGATGCGCTTTCAGTCGCTGGCGGTAGTGCTGGGCAAGATGCACTGGCCGAAACTCATCGCGTGCCAGCGGAAGAAGGATTTAGGGCTTGATGCCTATGCGTCATCAAGCCTGACGGGGAAGAACTACGGAAAGGGACTGGCCGCCGCGATCACACCGACGCTGAACAAGATTTCCAGCGACGTATCGCGTGCCAAGGAGAACTTTCCTGACCTAAAGAAACTACTCTTCGTGACGCTCGGCAAAGTGACAAACTTAAAGCAAAAACAATGGCAAGAGGCGATACTGAACGATCACGATGTCGAACTTCACATAATCGGGCGTGAGGAAGTAATAGCGCAAATGATGATGCCGGGGAACGCACACCTCGGTGCCAGCTTCCTCAACCTCACCATCGATCCCGAACCGACGGTTGCAGAACTCATTAACAAGACAAGGCGGGCGGCGGCGATTGTCACTCGGCGCTGGGCTGAACGAACGAGAGGACATCCGCTGATCGAACTCTCAGCGATGCGGCTTGACGCGCGAGAGGCGGAGTCAGTAAAGGTGCTGTCGCTTGAGCAAATCGACCAAGTACTGTCTCAGAGCTGGCGCGTCGTTCTGGAAGCGCCTGCAGGTCGAGGTAAGACAACGACGCTCATTCAACTCGCGCAACGCGTTCGCCACGCAGGGATCGCTTTCTTGGTCGAAATTCCTGCGTGGACATCGTCGGGCAAGGGAATTCTTGAGTACATCGCGGGCATGCCAGCGTTTCAGGCCGAGGGCCTCACGCCAAGCTATCTTGCACGCGTGCAGCAGACGGAACCGTTCCTGTTGCTATTGAACGGCTGTAATGAAATTTCGGAGTCGAGTTCAGCGGAGGCCGTTTACTCACTCCGGGAACTTGAGCGCGACTTTCCGAGTGCGGGCATTATCGTGGCAACGCGCGCGCATCACATAGCCCCTCCACTGCCCGGTGCATGGCGCCTGCGGTTGTTGCGGCTTAAGCGCGTACAGCGGGCAACTTACTTGGCAGAGCGTCTAGGTGCCGGATGCGCCGAACTCCGTGCCCGAATGGACGCGGCCCCGCCGCTCGATGAACTGACTCGTACACCGTTCATCCTTTCGGAAGTAGCTACGCTGTTTGAAGGCGACTTCGAAATTCCCACAACGAAGATGGGCATCCTTGCCGAGGTTCTTCGCCTGCACGAACAACGAGACGAGCACAGACACGCGTTGCAAGCGGCACCAATCTTCGGCCTGCAACTTGAGTACCTGAAAGCTCTTGCAGCCGAAATGACCCGATGCGCTGCCGTGTCATTGACCGAGACGGTTGCGCGCGCTGTCGTTGCTAGGGTCGGACGAGAACTAACGGACCGCGGGCAGATCGAACAAGCAAATGCGCCCGCAGTTCTTGCGACGCTTACGGCACATCACATTCTTGAGCGTGTCGAATACCCTGAAACGATGTTTCGGTTCGAGCATCAGCAACTTCAGGAGTACTGCGCCGCGCTCGATGTCCACACGTCGTTGCTTGAGTTGTCCGAGGATGACATCGTCGCAACCGACCGATTTACAGCGGATTGCGTGAACATTCCGGCGTGGGCCGAAGCGTTGCGCATGATCGGCGAGACACTTGCCGAAAAGACTGGCGATGAAAGGGCCGATAAGCAAAATAGGCGCGCTGGTTCCAGGTTGATTGCAATGGCGATCACCGTTGACTTGGTATTCGCCGGCGAGCTTGCGCGGCTTTGCGGCAGTGGAGTCTGGAACGAAGTTCGCGCGGAGGTCGGCGAGCGCCTCCGCGCAACATATGCGATTCCCGATGGCAACTATAAGCAGTATGCGTTGGCCGCGATGCTCGCGACTGGCACGAAGGACTTCCGCGACATTGTTTTGCCGCTGTTGTCTGGAGCAGATCATCAGGCGCGGATTGGCGCATACCGACTGTGGCCGGACATCCGGCTCTCGTCACTTGGATCGAACTGGCGCGAGGAGGTGCGCGGCTGGAGCGAGGAAGCGCGAGCGGATTTCGTCTCTGAATTGCTTCATCATCGTGTCCATGACGAAATCGCGTCGTTCGCGGCCGAGGACTGTAGCACCGCAGTCAAAGAGGCGGCGGCATCCGGCCTTATGTGGACGGGATCAGACTCGTGTTTGACAGTTCATAGATACAGAAATGCGATATTCTTAGGCAAAACAAAGGCTTGCGGGCGTTCCCGAAAGCACCCATGTCACTAGGCGTTCAGCCCAGCTTCAGGATCGGCGGCGGCGGGGTTATTTGTAAGGATTTCAGTCGCTTGCGGGCGTTTGGACGGGGTTCGGTGACCTGCCACAGGTCCCCGTTCGGCCCCGACAATTGGACAAGTTTGATCTGCCGCAGATCGTCGCGGATGTTCCGCCAGGTGTCACCGCAGGCGTGCTCGGCGAGCCGTTCCAGCAACAGGGCGATGACGCTTAGCGCGATGTGCGCGTGGATGCGGCGCGCCACCCGATGGTATACGGGGCGCAGCCGCAACTCGCTTTTCAGTTGCCGGAAGGATTGCTCGACGCGGTACAGCTGCTTGTAGCCCAGCGCCAGGTCCTCGGCGGTGAGCGTGTCGTCGTTGCCGTGGACCACGAACTTGCCGTCGAGGCGCTCCGCGGCCTTGACCTTGGCGCGGTCGACGCGCGGACGCCCGCCCTTGGTCAGGCGCACGTACCGCCCGTAGCGGGCGCTGGCGCGCAACCCGCACACCCGCTTGCGGTGCTGTTCGCCGTCGGGGAGGTCCGACACCGTGGCCAGTTCGGCCTCCAGCTCCGCCAACACCTCCCGGCGATGCGCCCGCCGGCGTTCGGCCTCCCGGGGGTTGAAGCACACCGCGTAACGGCGACGCCGCTCCCCGTCGCCGACGACGACCTCCTTGACCTTGAGGTTCGGCGCCACCTCCCGGTAGCGCCCGCGGCGGCCGACGACCTCCTTGTCCACCTCCGAACCCCGGCGCGCCGGCATGCACACGATGTACCGGCCGCCGCCGCGCGCCAGCGCGCGCAGGTTCTGCGCCGACACCATCCCGGCGTCGCCCACGAACACGCAGCGGTTCAGCCGCCAGCCCCCCAGATCCGCCTTCACCCGCTCCACCGTGGTCACGTCCACCGTGTTGCCCGGAAACACCCAGTGGCGCACCGGAAAGCCTTCCCGCGTCACCGCCAGCCCCACCAGCAACTGCGGCGCGTCGCCGCGCCCGTTCTTCGAATGGCCCCGCTTGCGCAGGCCCGGCGCCCCCGTCTCCGGGTCGTCGGGGTCCTCGTCGGCGATCTCGAAGTGAAGCGAGGTCGTGTCGTAGAACATGACCTCCACGTCCAGGTTCAACAAGTCCGCCAGGCGATGGTACAACCCTTCCTCCAGCGCGTCCTTGTGCGCCTGCAGCACGTCCATCGCCCGGTACAGGTGTTGCGGCTCCAAGCCCCCGCAGCCCTCGATGCGCACCTCCCCGGCCAGCCACCGTTCCCAACAGCGCCACTTCGACGACGGCGCGCACGTCCGGTTGGCCACCAGCGCGAACAACGCCCGCTCCACGGGAAACCCGAACTTGCGCGCGTCCACCAGCTCCCCGATCAGTTCCGGCAAGCCCGCCCGCCGCCACAACGCCCCCAGGACGTGGATGTCCCCGTGGGGCCACGCGTCCACCACGGTCAATCCCGTGTCCGCCGCGGCCAGTTCCTCCGGCGAGCAGCGCTTCAGGATGCTGCGGGCCAACCGCCGCAGCCGCTCCGTGGCCTCGGGATCGTCGGCGCGGCCGCAGTTGTACAGAATCCGCACCCGCGAGCGCTTCTTCGCCGGGTCCCATTCGTTCTCGGCGATTTGCAGGTGCCGGAGCTTGGAGCCGTCGGCGCGCTTTTGCGTGGACTGGCGCAGGTACATGTATCCAATGATACCGAACTCCATACCGGCCCACAATGCCTGACGGATCACTCCATGTATCTATCCATCCGGAGCCTGTATCCAGCCGAAACCGCCGCAAGCCTTTGTTTCTACGTCCCCCCGGACACCCATCTGCCACAATATGTATGAGGAACTGTCAAACACGAGTCAGAGCACGGGTTGACCCTTGTTCTTGAATCAATGGATGGACACACGTTTGAAGAAGTGGCTCGCAAGAATGTCGAATTCTTGCCCCCAGCCCTCAGGCTCAGGGCTATCGCGGCGATGCGGAAACTTGTCAAGAGTACTGCGGTTCATTCAGTCCAGTTGCGAACCGCGCTTGATCTGATCGAACTCGGCGACACGAACCTTGACCGCGTCGTCAAGGACACATTGGCGGCGATGGCCGGCAGCGACATGCGCGATCAGTTCTCTTACTGCATCCGACCGGCTCTTCAATATATGAGTAGTCGAGATCCAGAATGGACCAGCGAGTGGGTGGCAATTCAAATTGCGCAAGGCGTACCTTACGGGGAAAACGAATGGTTGCCGTTCGCGACCGTGATTCCCAAGAAGCTAGTCGAGTCTTATCTGGACCGCCTAACGACCGAAGATGTAGGGCCTCGCCATCTTAGGGGCATGATATCGGTGATCGCCAAGCGGGCAGATGCGAAGCTTGCTGAAAGGGTCTTCACAATGATTCGCGACCTGCACGGGGAGGTGAATGCGAAACCGGAGCAGCGCTTTGAATTTGAGTGGAGGCTCATAAGGCAACTGGAGACTCTGTTTGGCCGTCTTCGCGATGATACCGCTGCCGCCGGAATCCTCTCCGCAGCCCTGAGCGGCGACGCTCTGGACATTAGTGTCGCTGCGAAGCTTCTCAGCAGAAGGGATGGGGCCGACGTGAAACCGCTACGGGTCTCTGACGAACTGAGGGAATGCCTCCGCGTGTACCTCAAGGGAGGTGTCAGCGTGATGCTACGCCAAAATGACTTCGACGGCACGGAGCAGGCAAACCTTGCCTGGTCAATCTCGCGGGTTGGGGACCCCGAAGACATGTCGGACATGCTGGCGCTCATTCAAGCCGACATAGAGCGAATGCGTCGAGGGCGGGCGGCATTGAGGGCAGGTGATCGTGGACCGCTCGGGAATGGTGGCCGTTCGGACTGTACCCGTTCGCATATCGCCGCCGTTATGGGCCTCGATTCCGAGGGTGCCGAGCAGGTGCTTATTGACTTGCTTCGAGTACCGGAATACTCCCCATCTGCTGCGGCCGCGATGGCGCGAGAATTCGCGCCAAGACAGGCTCATTCTCTTGATCGGCAGTTCAGGTACGAGTTTATCTGGGCGGCAAGAAAAACGAGTGTTTCTCCACGTGGAGACGAACAGCGGCGTAGGCGATTCGCCTCGGCGATCAATGCGGAGTTGAAGGGTCTGCGGGAGCTTGAAAACGACGGGAATCCGACCGGCATTCTGAAAAAGCTAGCGAGCGCGCTTGCCGCAGTCGACGGGCGCGATTCAGCGGCGAGTGTGCTGGACGCAATCGCAACGCCGGGCCGATGGGATGAATACACATGCCTGGAAGCAGCACGCCGTTTGCTATTGGCAGGTGCGGAGTTGCCCGCGACCACGGTGTTCGTTCTGGTCGATTCGATTTTGGAGCGAACACAAACTTGGATGGCGGATTCTGATAGAGACCTCCTGTGCAACGTCTTGGCGCTCTGTCCTTTCGTGGACGACCCCACGGTCGGGATCGCAAAGATGCGAGCCGTCATCACCGAGCGTAGGCTCCCAGGATACAAGCTTCGAGAATTGCTGGTCGCAATGGGGCAGAGCCAATCGGATGCCGCGGTTGACCTACTGTACGAATTGGGCTCAGATGCTCACAAGCTCAAGCAGTGTGAGGAAGAGTTCTTCAACGCTGTAGCCCTGCTCGACACGCCGCGCGCACGCGAACTGCTGCTGGGTTTTGTCGATCCGGACATAGACTTAATTTCGCTGACGCAACGTCCTCAGCGCGAGGATTTGCTGGTGGCACAGCTCGCAAAACTTGGCAAACGCAGGCCAGAGGTGGCCGTGCGTCTGAGGGAATTGTGCGACCGTGAACTGCCAGAACCCAATCGGAAGATCCTTTCGAGAGTCTTGTGTGGGATAGGAAACAGGGAGACCCTTTTCGCCAATCTGAAATTGATTGACGACACACGGCACCCGTCCGTTCCCCAAGGTGTCCGGGTTCAACTCGAAGGTGCTTTTCTGGAGCAGAAGTCCTACGGGGAAGACGCCAACACCTACATATTGCAACCTCGAGCTTCAAACGAATTGCGCGCGGCGCTTCTGGGGATGGCGCATGACGACAATAAACGTTGCAAGTCCGCCTTCATGCTTCTAGGCAAAATTGAAGTGTGGCGTCTTGAAGACGGCAGGCCAAAGGATGAGCCGTATCATCCCGATCTCACATCCGGTTACTCCTGGCCACCGGTGGGTGTTGTGAGTGACAGTTAGTCCAGAGCATCGAGTCCGAGAAATTGAGCCAGAAAAACTCCTCGCGTCCCGATCAGAACCGTGTTCCCGGAAATGCCGCCAGCAATCTTTGGCGCATATCTTCGTCATCACGAAACACGGCCATCCAGACGCTGAAGAATCCGGTGCCCAATGCAACCTTGATCGCAAGAACTCGCGAATTTTCGTCTTTGATGAGACTTCGAACGGTGATGGCTTTATCCCACGCCCGGCGTCGCTTGTGCCGCCGTCTGTCGGTACGCGTCCCCATCGCACCGAGCCCTACAAGGTCGAACAGTGCGGAGGCCTTCTGTCGATCATCGCCACCCAGGCCCTGGTTCACGTCGACGCGTCCGCCGGACCGATAAACAAAGGCACTAAACGTATCGTCACTGTCCGGCCACAAATATCCCTCCCTTGAATCGTTGTTGTCTGATTTGCGGCTGTTGCAATTGACGCATCCAAGCAGAAAATTTGTCCACTCCAACTCGAGTTCGCATGCCTCTGATCGAGGAACGACATGCTCCACGTGAAGGTCGCCGGGACGCTCGCAATAGCTGCAATACTCGCCAACTCTGTCGATAAGCGGTCCCTTCGCATAGCCATACCTGGGAAACGATATTCGGCTGCCATCGTCTTTTTCCGGCCATGGGCCACGGTCCACGGATCGCATTGCGTGCTTGGCCTTGAACTATTCAGCGGTCGAACGATGTAGCTTCAGGAAGGCGGCGTAGGCTGGATTGTCCGAAAAGCGCACCTCGGTCCGGTCCAGTTCGGCCTTTGCCCTTACGACGTCGGGGTGGTCGTCGCACAACTGGTCGAGTAGCTCGTAATAGCGCTTCGCGGCAGCTTCCATCTCCAGGAAGAACTTGCTCCGTTGGGGGGTATCCACGCCCATGGTTTCTTCCGCTACGTCCTCGATGCTGTACAGTTCCGCCCGCTCCTCGAGAACGCCTCCATCGCTGAGGTTGACCAACCCCTGTCCGTCGAGGGACTGGACGATGAACGGCGAGTGCGTCGTTGCGACGAACTGCAGTTTCGGAAAGAGCGAGGTCAGGTTGCGTATGACAATGCGCTGCCAATTTGGATGCAGGTGCAGATCCAGCTCATCGATCAATGCGACACCTTCCGTCTCGTTGGGCGCGTCCCCGGTCAGATGCGGGTTCAACTGAACGCATCGCATAGCGATGTCGGCGGCGAGCGCGGCCATGGTCCTTTGCCCGTCGCTCAGGTAACCGAACGGATAGCGTTCTCTACCGCTGAAATCGAGGGCGATATCGTCAAGGTCGAAGTCGTATAGCGCCCGTTCGACACCTTCCACGCAGCCGACAATAGCCGAGTAGACCGCATTGAGGCTCCCGAGGGACTTTCTTTCGTGGACCGCAATGAGCGCCATCTTCTTGATCCAGCGGCGCAGCAATTCAGACGACACGGCTGGCTCAAGGCAGCCGCGATAGGCCTCATGGCGGGACAGTTTTCCCAACGGCTTGCGCACTGCGGAGCGCACTTGCTTGGTTGTTCTCGGCTCGATCCACAGACGCCCAGTGCCGTATGAAACAATGAGCGGCAAATTCGTTCGCGAATTGTCTTCCCGGAAGTGGTTGTCAACGCAGCGTACAAGTTGCCGAGCCCCGACGCGGTTCGTTCGTCCCGAGAGCGACGACAATTTTCGATTCCAGGAAACATCCGAGCCATGTACGCGTCCATTGCAGTGGACTTCGCAGGGGGTGACCGGTTCAAACGTGGAAAATTCACCGTTTCGGCGAACCTCCCTGCGCACATATTCCCGCTTGATCGAAGGTGCCGGGGACGCGGGAATACCGAGCAGATATGAACCTACGCCAATTCGGAGCGCGTCCAGAATCGCAGTTTTTCCGGCGGCATTGTCGCCCACCAGCAGCGTGAACCGCCGATGAAATTCGAACGTTGCCTCGTCGAATTTCTTGAAGTTCAAGACCTTGAGCCTATCGATGCGCATCGGATGTGCCGCCTCGGCGATGTTGCTCAGGAGAAGCCTGTCATCATGCGGCAGAATACACGAAATCGCCAGCTTCACGCAGCCGAATCGACGCAACTGCTGCGCCGCCAGCGGCCCGGCGCGCAGGCCGAGCGAAACGGCCGGCAGGGAAGCTGGGCGCGCACTGAACATTGGCGAATGGATAATACCCAAGTCGGTAGCAAACCGTGCACCGGATTTGGCAATGGCTTCCAAAACCCTGCTATAGTGGCTCGCTTGCGGACAAGGGATGGCTGCCCCGGAATTGCCAGTGATGCTTACTCGGTTCAGAAACCGCATCGGTCGACCCGCCATATGGCTGGTCCTGCTCCTTGCGCTGGCCGGGCAACTCCACGCGGCGGCGCACGACCACTCGCACGCCGACTCCCACGCGGAAGCGGCGGAGTGCCTGGTTTGCCACACCGTCTCCGGCATGGACGGCGTCGGCGCCTACTCGTCGCGGTGTTCGATATCCCCCTGTCTGGCCCATTCACTTGTCCCCACTGAACCGACCTGGCCTGGCTTCGACCCTTGCCAGACCGCCAACGCCCGAGCACCTCCTGCCTGCTAGTTCATCCGCGTCAGGCGTCCCCTGACGAATCGATACAAATACGAATTCGGATCCTGCGCTCGCGCCTTTCCGTGTATTGCGCGAGTGCGCTTGAACTTCAGGAGTGCTCCAATGAACCTCTATGCTCTCTATCGGGCCTTGTCGTGCCTGTTCAACAGGCTGGTGGATGACAAACGCCTGCGTACACCGCTGATCATGGCCGTGCTCGGCTCTTTCGTCTGGCCGCACGCGGCCTTCACCCAGTCGACTGACACAACCCCGGACGCTTCCGGCGATAGCGACCGCATCGAGACCATTGTCGTGACCGCGTCCCGCCGCGAACAGTCGCTGAGCGATATCGCAGCCTCCATGGAGGTGATCGACGCGGCCGCCTTCGAGACGACGAGCGGCGCGTTTCTCACCGACATCATCAAGAAGAACGCGTCGGTCGATGTGATCGAGTATCCGGGCGGGTTGTCAGGCGTCGGCCTGCGCGGTTTCCGCCCACAATTCTCCGGCGTCAACCAGCGCGTGCTCGTGCTGGTGGATGGCCGCCCCTCCGGCGCCACGAGCCTAGCCAACATCTCGCGGGCCGGCGTGGAGCGCGTGGAGATTCTCAAGGGCTCGGCCTCCGCTGTCTACGGTCCCTCCGTGATGGGCGGTGTGGTGAATGTCATCACCCGCAAGCGCGAGGGCGACATGGAAGGCAGCGTGTCGGCGCGCTTCGGCAGCTTCGACACGCTGGAGCTTGCAGGCAACGTCGGCGGCGCGCTCAATGACCGCTTCAACTTCGATCTGGGTGTGCTCCAGCGGGAGCAAGGCGACAACTACAGGCTTGGCAAGGGCGGCGCAACGTTCGGCAATTTCGTGCAGGGCCATGGCGCCGAACGCGACAACACCCGCTACAACATCCGCTCCTACTTCGCGCGGGGCGCCGTCGAGCTGTCGCCCGACTGGGAGGCGCAACTGCGTTTCCTCGGCTACGACGGGATCGATCTGCAGACGCCGGGCGCCGAATCAGCCGGGGTGCTCAGCCAGTCCGACAAGGTCGAGAGCAATTTCGGCGGAGACTTCTCCCTGACCGGACAGGTCGGCGATCACAGCCTGATGGCGCTTGCCTACACCACTCACGAAGACTATACGTACATCAGGAAGCCGGCCGGCGGCACGCCCTACAGAGGCAGCGCGCGGGACACGTACTTTCGCGGCGTGCAGCTTCAGGACCACTGGCAAATCAACGATGCGTTCGACGTCATTGTCGGTCTGGACTGGGGCAGGGCCGACAACGAAACCCAGTCGTACAGCTCGTCGGGCGCGCAGAGGGGCTCCTTCACACCCTATTTCAACCGGCGCAATACAGGCGTTTTCGCCGATATGACGGCATGGCTGCTCGATGACCGCCTCATCGTGAGCGTCGGCGGCCGCTACGACGTAATCGAGTCGGAACTGCAGGAAACGCCGTTCCGCGACGACGTCAAGCCCGGCACTTCTTCCTTCAACGTCTTCAATCCGCGTCTGAGCGCCGTCTATCGTCCCAACGCCGACAGCCCCTATCGCGTGCACGCCAGCCTCGGCACCGGCTTCATCGCCCCCGATGCGAACCGGGTTGCCGGCTATTACGAGGATCTCGTCGGCGAACAACTGCGCATCACGCGTGGGAATCCCGATCTGCGCCCCGAAGAAAGCCTCAGCTTCGACATCGGGTTCGGCTATGAATCCTACCCGGTCGGCCTGGACGTGACCTATTTCCGTCTCGATGTCAAAAACCGCGAGCAAAGGGTCATCACCACCAACACTCCCACATTATGGGAGGCCACCTACGTCAACGCGCTCGGCTCGCTCGCCGAGGGGCTGGAAGCAACCGCGCAATTCGACCTCGGCGCCCTGGGGGGCGGCCAACCGGGCGCGTGGACGGGCGATGTCACAGCCACGAACTATTTCACCCGCGAGAACGAATTGGCCTCCGGCGCGATTCCGATTCACAACGTCGCCAAGTTCAAGCTGAACTTCTCGGTCGGCTACGGTGACGAGCGCTTCGCGGTGCGGCTGAATGGCCGGCATGTGAGCGAGATGTTCGACAACGACTGGAGCCGCGGCCGCGTCTTCACCGGCGGCGCCGGCGGGATGTGGGAATATCCGGACTTTGTCGTGTTCGATCTCTATGCGCGCTGGAATCTCGCGCCCGAGCATGGGCTCTCGCTTCAGGTCGATAACCTGGAAGACGAGTATTACTTCGAGAAGGGCGATTATCCGTTCGCCGGGCGTTCCTACTATGTGGCCTATCAGTACGGGTTCTGATGGGAGCATGTCGTGACGGCGATTGACCAGATACGGGAAGTTCTGCACCTGGTTTCCGGGGTTCTCATGTGGCCGGTCCTGCTTGGCCTGCTGTTGGTTGCGGCACTGATGATTGTCGTGCTCGGGGAGTTCGCCCGCGAGTTTGTCGACACCGTATTCGGCAAGCGGGTGCGGCGGGCGCGCGGTCTGGCGCGTCTGGAGAAGGTCGCGACCGATGCGCACGGGTCCGGGGAAGCCATGGACCTGCGCCTGGAACGCGCGCTTCAGGATGAAGAGAGGCGCCTGTGGCGTCCGGTTGCTCAGTTGCGCCCGGTGGTGCGCGTCGGCCCTGCGCTGGGGCTGATGGGCACGCTGATTCCCATGGCCTATGCGCTGCAGGGGTTGGCGGAGGGGAATCTGCCATCCCTGGCGAGCAATCTGGTCACCGCCTTTGCGGCCACCGTCATCGGCCTGGCCGTGAGCGTCGTCGCGTATCTCGTGGCCGGCGTTCGCGAGTCCTGGGTGCGCGCCGACATCCAGGCCCTGGCATTCCGGGCGGAGGAGCTGCTGCGCGGCTCCTCCGCGCACGGGAAGGGTTGATCCCCGTGCGGTTCGTGCAGCGCCACCGCCTCAGTGCGCGCGGGACACAACCCGGCGAGGTCGAGGACCCGCTCGCCGGTGCGGCGAATCTGTTCGACGTGAGCGTGGCCTTCATCGTCGCGCTGCTGATCGCCCTGTTCACGCTGTTTTCGGCAAGCGAGCTTCTCAACCCGGAGAGCAACATGACCATCGTCCAGTACCGCGCCGATGGGACCATGGAAATCATCTCCAAGGAGTTCGAAGAAATCAAAGTTCAGAGGGTGACCGACCAGACCCTGTCCGGTCAGGGCGTGCGTCTCGGCGTGGCGTACGAGCTCGCGAACGGACAGGTGGTCTACGTCCCCGAGCGGATCGATCCCGATCCCGAGGAAGCACCATGATTCATGATCGTTTATCTGTACTCCCGGCGTTGTTCACGGTCCTTGCGGGCACCGCCGCAGTCAACCCTGCTGCAGCGCAGGACGAAGCCGGGGCGCCCGCGCTTGTTGCGATGTTTCACGAAGGCGCCGGCTCCCACGAGTCGGGACAAATGCGACTCGCGGCGGAAAGCTGGGATGGTTTGCTGGTCATCGATGAGTATGCGCCGGGAGCGAACAATCCGGTCTATGGCGACGACGTCGATCTGGGCGAGTATGACCTTGTTTTCGTCGAAGGGGCCGACTCCACGCCACTGACCGAGGCGGAGATCGCCGACGCCCGCGAAAGCACCCGGCTGTTGGTCCTCAATCCACAAGGCGCGGCGTTCGGCAACGTGTCGCTGGATGAGCACGCCGACGTCGCGCTCTACTGGGGTAACCGCTCCGTGGAGAACGACCGGGCCCTCGCCGCCTATCTGGCAGTGAACGTGTTGGGCCGCCCCATGCCGGGCCCGGGCGCCGTGGCGCCACCGGTCGAGTATCCCCGCATCGGCCTTTATCATCCCGACGCCGACGCATTGTTCGACGATACCGAAGCGCTGCTTGACTGGTACGCCGGGCGCGAAGAGGGTTACCGGTACGACCCCGACGCCCTGACCGTAGGCGTTGTTTCTCACCGCTCCGACTACCAGAGACAGACAACCAACTATGTCGACGCGCTGATCGGGGCAACCGAGCGCCGGGGACACAATGCCTTTGCCCTGCTGTTTGTGCGCGCCACGGACCTGACGCCGCTCACTCGCGATGGAGAGCCCCTCGTCGATGTGGTTCTGTTCACGGGAGAACACCTCGACATCACCGACCTGGAAGCCGGCGTCGACCAGGCGCGCAGGCTGGGCGTGCCGATGCTTTCGGCGCTCGACTTCTACTCCGGGACCGCGGAGGACTACCGCGAATCGCCGGGCGGCCTGTCGCCCGGAATGAAACCGCGCATCGTCGCCCATGAGATCGAAGGCGTATTCGAGCCCATGGTGGTTGCGGCGAACATCCCCGCTTCGGTTCCGCGCCGTCGCGAAACGATGCCGGAACAGGTCGAATGGCGGGTGGAGCGTGCCCTCGGCTGGGCGACGCTCAAGCGCATGGAGAACGCCGACAAGCGTCTCGTGCTCACCTTCTGGAGCGAGGCCGGCGGCAAGTCCGATGTGGGCGGCGACCCGGACGATTTCCTGGATGTGCCCGGCACGCTCGCGTCCTTTCTGCCGACCCTGCGCGCGCGCGGATATGACGTCGGCGACAGCGAAATCCCGGATTACGAGGGGTTCGCCAACCTCATGGCGCGCGAGGCCTCCAACGTCGGCGGCTGGGCTCCCGGGGAGCTGGCCAGACGCGTCGAGTCCGATCGGGTGGCTCTCATACCCGAGGAGCAGTACCGGGAATGGTACGGGGAGATTCCCGCCAGCCTGCGCGCCCTGATCGAGGAGATGTGGGGCCCGCCGCCAGGGGAGGTCATGGTGCATGTGGCCGGAGACGGCGAGCGAATGATCGTCATTCCGAAAGTCGAGTTCGGGAACATCCTGGTCGCGCCGAATCCGATGTGGGGCTACCTGGAGAATGAACAGGTGCTCCTTTCGACCAACGCGCTGCCTCCCCATCATCAATACCTCGCCTTTTTCCTCTGGCTGCAGAGGGAGTGGGGCGCGCACGCCTGGATCAGCCTGTTCACCAACATCACGCTGCAGCTCGGCAAGAGCGAGGGACCGCTCGCCGATGACGCCATCGGGTTGATGGTGGGCGGTATGCCGCACATTCACCCCGAACGTCTCGGCGCCGCCGGAGGCATTGGCAACCGGCGCAAGGCCATGGCCGCGACGCCCGGCTGGTACAACGTCGTCACGCCGAGCGACGCCCACCTCAACCTGGCGGAGCTGAGGGGCATGGTGGCCCGGTACCGCTCCGCAGCCGACAGTGCCGCCCGTGAAGCGATGGCGCCGACCATTCGCGAGAGCGTCGTCGCAGCCGGGGTGAACCGGGCGCTGATCGACATCGACGTGTCGTCCGCTCCCATGGAAGAACTGCTGGCTGCGCTCGATGGTCATTTCGGCGATCTGGAGCGCGCGAACGCACCGTGGGGAGGCAAGATCCTTGGCCAGGCGCCCCAGGGGGATATTTTGGCTGCGATGGTGGCTGGCATGCTTGGCGCCGATCTCAAGGAGCCGCTGGAGGTCCTTGGCGGCGTGGAGGCGAGGGACGAAGCCCGAGAACTGGTCGGGGCCGTGCTGGAGGGGGCCTCACCGCTTGCGACGCTGGAGGCGCGTTTTGGCCGCGTCTCGCCGGACAGCCTGGCCGCGCTCGCCCGCGCGAACGAATTCGCGGCGCTTCTCCACACCGCCCCGCGCGAGGTGGAAAGCGTCATGGAGGCGCTCGAAGGGCACTGGATCGAGCCCGGGCCGATGGGCGAACCCTATCGCCGGCCGGACGTTCTGCCGGCGGGACGGGCGATCTACATGGTCGATCCGCGCATGCTGCCCACGGTCGAGGCCGAAGACATCGGTGTGCGTCAGGCCGAAGCGCTCATCGCGGCGCATCGCGAGGAGAATGGCGGCGTCTATCCCGACACGCTGGCCTTTGTGGTGTGGTCCACCGGCATCACCAAGGACTATGGCGTCACGGAAGCCCAGATCCTGCACTTGCTGGGAACGCGGGTGACGCGAAACTGGCGCGGCGAAGTGACCGGGGTCGAGCTGATTCCCCGCGAAGAGCTGGGCCGCCCGCGTGTCGATGTGCTGGTACAGATGAGCGGCGTCTATCGCGATCATTTTCCGGAAAAGGCCGATCTCATGACCGCGGCAACGCGTCTGGCTGCGGTCAGTCCCGAAGCCGACAATCCGGTGCGGTTGGCCTCGGAAGAAATCGCCGAGGACCTGATCGACGCCGGGGAGACGGACGGTCTCGCCCGCCAGTTGGCGACCGCGCGCGTATTCTCCTCCGCGCCGGGCGCGTATTCGCCCAGCATTCAGTTTCTCGCGAAGTCCGGCGACCAGCGCGGCGATACGGCGCGCATGGCCGATCTCTATACGCGGCGCATGGGCCACGCCTATGGCGGCGGGCTGTACGGCGAGTATTCCCGCCCGGCCTACGAAAGCAACCTGGAGCGAATGGACGCCGCCACGCTGCCGCGCAACTCCGACGTGAACGGCCTGCTCGATCATCCGATGACGGCGGCCTTTCTGGGCGGGCTCAATCTCGCCAGCAAGGCGCTGACGGGAGAGGATTCGGATCTCTACATCTCCAACCTGCGCGATCTCGACGATCCCCGCATCGAGCGAGCCGCGGCCGCGCTCCAGACGGAGCTGCGCGCGCGTTACTTCAACCCGCGATGGCTGATGGAGAACCAGGCGCACGGCTACGACGGGGCGCGCAACTTCATGTTCCTCACCGATCATCTGGACTTGTGGGATTCGACCGCCACGGAAATGGTCGCGAGCGCCGACTGGTCGGAGGTCAAGGCGGTCTTCGTGGACGACGTGTTCGATCTGGACATGGACGCCTTCTTCGACCGCCATAATCCGTTTGCGCACCAAATGCTGCTGACGAACCTGCTTGGGGCCGCCCAGCGTGGGGATTGGGAGGCGACGGCTGAGGAGCTCGCCCAGATTGCGCGCCGCCTCACCCACAGCGTCATCGATCACGGACCTGCCTGCGAGCCCAACCAGTGCCGCAATCAGGCGATGACGGAGTTTGTGGGACAAGCGCTCGGAACGGCGCTGGATGCCGCACCCTTGTTGGCGGGCTACACGGCCGCCATTGCGCAGGCGGTTGAAGCCTCCGTTGGTGCTGCGCCGGGCGCGGGCGAACCACCCACCGTGACCGGACAGGTGATGGAGGAGGTTGAGCTTGAGCCGTTTGAGCCTGCCGCCGCCTTTCCCCTGCTTTGGCTGATGCTGGGTGCGTTCGGAATACTTCTGTTCGGTGTGGGATGGGTGCGTGGCGGGTGAGCTTTGAGCGTGCAAGGCATACCATTGGAGGTGACAGAGGCGATGCTGTTTCAATAGCGTTGGCGGAAAACGTCCGGCAACAGCTTGCTGCGGGTCCGTGAGAGAGGCACGTATTCGATCTCGACGACAGCGGGGAAGACCAGCGGCGCCTCGGTGCATGGCGCGGCGCCTCATTGTGCTTGGCGCGACCGGTTGTCTGCCTGCGCTCCCGGGCCTGGCTCAGGAGGCCTCGCCAGGCGACGGCGCGGCAGCGGCCGAAGGCAAGGTATTGCGACTTTTCCGGACCGGCACGCCGCCGACGCTGGATGGCCGGCTGGATGACGCCGCGTGGTCCGATGCCGCGACCATGGAGGACCTGCATCAGTACGAGCCGGTCGATCACGGCGAACCCAGCGAGCCGACGACCGTGTACCTCGCCTACGACGATGAGAACCTGTACATCGCCGCGCGCATGTGGGACAGCGAGCCGGACCGGATCATCGCACTGCAGATGGTGCAGAACCGCAATCTCAGGTGGGACGATTCACTGGCCATCTATCTCGATCCCTTCAACAGCAAGAGAACCGGCTACCGCTTCCAGGTGAATCCGAACGGCAGCCGGGACGATGCCGTATTCGAGACGCCGACGGATGTGAACGCCGATTGGGACGGCATCTGGCACGCCGAGGCGCGCATCGATGAAGCGGGTTGGGCGGCGGAATTTGCGATTCCGTTCAAGACGTTGAACTTCGATCCCGACAACCCTGACTGGGGATTCAGCATCGAGCGCAGCATCGCGCGCAAGCAGGAGAACATCGCCTGGGTATCGTACAACCGGCAGGTCAATCCGGGTACGACGGGCGTGATTTCGGGACTCTCCGGGCTGCAGCAGGGCAGGGGCCTGGACATTGCGCCGGCAATCGTATCGACGCATTCCCGGGAGTTTGAAACGGACGCAGGCGGTGTGGATACCGAACCGTCCTTGGATCTGTTCTACAATTTCACGCCGTCATTGACCGGTGCGCTGACCGTCAACACGGACTTTTCGGCGACGGAGGTCGATGACCGCCGAATCAATCTCACGCGCTTCAGCCTGTTCTTCCCGGAAAAACGCGACTTCTTTCTGCGCGACGTGGACATCTTCTCCTTCGGCGGGCTCGACGGCAACGGCATTCCGTTTTTCTCGCGGCGCATCGGGTTGAGCGATGACGGACGGCCCGTGGACCTCGAGGTCGGCGCAAAGCTCACCGGCCGGGTGGGCCGCTGGAACGTCGGCGCCCTGAACATACGGCAGGATGCGTACCGGGAGGTCGAGGCCACCAATCTCTTCGTGGGCCGCGCCGCCGCCAACATTCTGGAGGAGTCCAGCATCGGCATGATCGTGACCGATGGAAACCCGCAGGGCAATCTCGACAATTCCCTCGTGGGAGTGGATTTCCGCTACAGAAACACGGCACTGCCTTCCGGCAAGACGCTCGAAGGCGACGTGTGGTACCAGCGCTCCGACACCGAGGGCGTGCACAGCGATCAGGACGCCTGGGGATGGGGCATCTCCTCGCCGAACAGCGAGGGATTCTCCGGATGGCTGGGGTATGACGTTTTTGCAAGGAACTTCAATCCGGCACTGGGATTCGTCAACCGCGCAAACGTGCGGCGGGGCCTGTACGCAATCGCGTACTACAAGCGTCTGGATCACCCCGTGCTTCGGGAGCTTTCGCACTTTTTCCTGGGCACCGATTACCGCAAGCTCTCCGGCGGTCTCGAGAGCCGTTCGCTTTACCTGCGGCCGTTGAGGGTGACCACGCACGCAGGCGACGAGTTCATCATTGACATGACCCGCGATCGGGAGGTCCTGCTGAAGGATTTCGAGATCTCCGACGGCGTGGTCATTCCTCCGGGCGACTATGAATTCGACGGCTACGGTTTCGAGGTGACGGGGGCTTCGATCAGGGCGGTCGCGCCTCGGCTGGAGGTGGAAGCCGGCGAATTCTTCGGTGGAGACATCGTCACCGTCTCCACGGGTGTGGGGTGGAGGCCGAACCGGCACGTGTTCCTGCAGCTCAACTACGAATACAACGACGTGCAGCTACCGTACGGAGATTTCACGGCGCGACTGATTCGGATCAATGCAGACTACGCCTTCAACGCCCGGTGGTCCTGGTTGAACCTGCTCCAGTACGACAACGACTCAAACTCCGCCGGCATCAACAGCCGCCTGCGCTGGAACCCGCGCGCGGGGAAGGACCTGTACATCGTGTTGAATCATGGGTTCGATGCGCCGCGGGCGTTTTCGGAACTGCGCTCGACGCAGTCGCAACTGGCGGTCAAGTACACGCAGACTTTCAGGCTCTGAGGTACACGCCGGCCAAACGCCCGCCCGGGTTCGCAGGAAAGGGGCCGTATCTCAGCTCAGGTAGCCCGGCAGCGGCAGGAGCCGGAATGCGGCCTGGACGAGGATCAGCACCAGCAGGGGGGACAGGTCGAGGCCCGCGATGGTGGGGATCAGCCGCCGCGCCGGCCGGAGGATCGGTTCGTTGAGGTCGGCCAGCACGACCGCGATGGGGTGACGGGTGCGCGGCCCGACCCAGCTCAGGATGACGTAGACGAGGATGCTGACCGAGTAGAACCAGAGCGCCAGGCTGATGAGGCGGAATAGAATCAGCAACGGAAGCGGCGCCAGTGTTCCGGACGGAACGCCGCCGATGCGCAGCAGCAGCCAGGTGAGGATGCCTTCCAGCAGGACCAGTATCGCCACGGTGGGAACGTCCATGTTGCGCGAGGTCGGGATGAAACGCGACGCCGGGCGTACCAGCGGGTTGGTGATCTGCACGATGGCCTGGGTGAAGGGGTTATAGAAGTCGGCCCTTACCCAATGCAGGAGAAATCGCAACAGGAAGGCCAGCAGGTAGAGGTCGCCAAGCGCCTTGACCAGGTAAAAGAGTGAGCTACGCATTGCCAGCGGGATAGGTGAGGTTCGTTGGATCGTTGCAGAAGGTGTCAGGCGCGCGGTTTTCCGACGCAAAGATAGCACGGGCCTGCGCCGCTGTTCTTCATTTCCGGTCCCCTGCGGGCGGTCGGGGTCCGAAAATGGCGGTTCCGATACGCACGATGGTGCTGCCCTCGGTCACCGCCTGCTCCAGGTCCGCGGACATGCCCATGGAAAGCGTGTCCGTGGGGATTCCCAGAACCTTGAGCCGATCTTGCAGGGTGCGGAGTTCGGCGAAGAACCGGGCGGGATCGGCGGCGGCCGGCGGTATGGTCATCAGACCCCGAAGTCTCAACCGGGGGAATCGGCCGATTCGTCGGGCGAGGTCCTCCACCTCGTCCGGACCGACCCCACCCTTGCCCGGCTCCCCGGCCTGGTTGACCTGAATGCACACGTTCAGCGGCGACGCACCGTACGGGCGTTGATCGTTGAGCCGCCTGGCGATGCGGATGCGGTCCAGGGTATGGACCCACTGAAAGCGCTCGGCCACTTCGCGGCTCTTGTTGGCCTGAAGCCGGCCGATGAAGTGCCAGTCAATGGGCAGAGACGCAAGCGCGGCGATCTTGGCGCGGGCCTCCTGCACGAAATTTTCCCCGAAACTGGACTGTCCGGCCTGAAATGCGGCTTCAATGGCGGCTGCGGGCTGTCGTTTACTTACAGCCAGTATCCGGATTTCATCCGCGGCCCGGCCGGCGTCGCGAAGCGCCGCCTGCACACGGGCGCGAACGTTTTCGAGGCGATGTCCGACCTGGGACGCACTTGACGGGAGATTTTTCGATTCAACACTCATCTCAAACTGCCGGGCCTGCCCCGGCGGCGCTGCCGGGCGATTCGCTCCCGGGCGAGTCGCCGCCTGCCGATTCGTCGCCGGGCGAGGCCATCGCGCGGCTGCTCGCCTTCGCGGTCGAAAGCAATGCTTCGGACCTGCACCTGTCGGCGGACCTGGCGCCGAGAATCCGGGTTCACGGCGACGTCAGGGCAGCCGATATGGAACCCCTGTCCCATGAGCGGGTACAGAGTATGGTGCACGCGGTCATGAACGACAATCAGCGGCAGCAGTTCGCGGAGCATCTCGAAGCCGATTTCTCATTCGAGTCACCCGGACTGGCGCGGTTTCGGGTCAACGCATTCGTTCAGCGCCGCGGCTGCGCGGCGGTATTTCGCACGATCCCGTCGGCGGTCCCGTCGCTGGACGATCTGGCGGCACCGGCTGTCTTCCGGGACATCGCCGCGACCCGCCGCGGGCTGGTCCTGGTCACGGGTCCCACGGGATCCGGCAAGTCGACCACGCTGGCGGCCATGGTGGACCACATCAACACCCATTCGCCGGACCACATCATCACGATAGAGGACCCCATCGAGTTCGTTCACGAGAGCAAGCGCTCGCTGGTCAACCAGCGCGAAGTCCATCAGCACACGCGGGGGTTTGCCGCGGCGCTGCGGTCGGCACTGCGCGAGGACCCGGACGTCCTGCTCATCGGCGAACTGCGGGACCTGGAAACCATACGGCTGGCGCTGACCGCCGCCGAAACGGGCCACCTGGTGCTGGCCACGCTGCATACCAGTTCCGCGGCCAAGACGGTGGATCGAATCGTGGAGGTCTTCCCGGGACCCGAAAAAGCCATGGTCCGGGGCATGCTCGCCGAATCGCTGCGGGCCGTGATCGCGCAAACGCTGCTCAGGCGCTGCGGCGGGGGTCGCGTTGCCGCCCATGAAGTCATGATCGCTACGCCTGCCATCCGCAATCTCATCCGCGAAGGCAAGGTTGCGCAGATGTACTCGGCCATCCAGACCGGCCGGTCCCACGGCATGTGGACGCTGGAGCAGTCCGTTCGCAAATTGCTCGACGAGAGCCTCATCGCGGCCGAGACGGCTCAACTGGCCGGATAGCGTAAGCAGGCTCTAGGCCGGGTAGACCTGCCGGGCGTCGAAGACCGGACCGTCGACACAGACGCGCTTCATGGCGGGACCGTCGGGCGTGCTGAGCAGTACGGTACAGCCGGCGCATCCGCCCACTGCGCAGGCCATGTATTCCTCCAGCGCCAACTGGCAAGGCAGGTCGAATTCCCTTGCCAGATCGGCCGTCGCTTCCAGCATGCCCGTCGGACCGCAACCGAAGACTTGAACCTCGTCCAGTTGGCCGTCGGGCAGGGCTTGCAGCCGAAGCCGGGCCAGGTCCGTGACGAATCCGGAAAAGCAGCCGTCATAACCCTCGTTGCTGGCCAGCCGCGAAGGGACGCCCCAGGACTCCAGCATGGCAACGCTGCTCGAGGCCGGTGCCGGCATGCCGGGGACCTCGATTTCTCCATCGGCCAGACGAAACGGGAAGGGCACTTCCGACCCCATCAGCACCAATATCCGGAATCTCGGATCGTCCTTCAGGCATTCAGCGAGGAAAACCATGGGCGGGATGCCCACCCCGCCGCCGATGGCAATGATCCCGGGCCGTGCGGGATCGAGCGCGAATCCGTTGCCGATCGGCCCGAGCACGCTGACGGAATCGCCGCGGACCCGCTGACCGAGAACATCCAGCCCGTGGCCGACGGGTTTGTAGAGGAAGTCGAGCCAGCCCTGTTTCGCGTTCGCCCGCATGATCGACAGGGGCCGGCGCATGGGGACCGCCGCGTCGCACGTCAGGTGGGCGAAACTGCCGGGGACGGCGTGGGCTGCGCACACCGGCGCCTGCACGCGCAGGATGAACTGGTTGCCGGCAAACCGCTGCTGGGAGAGGACTTCGGCGTCCTCCAGGTGGATCGTCCCGCGTGTGCCGGGGGGGGTCACGCCGGGCCGCTCATCCACTGTTGGGCGATGATGCAGGCCGCATGGCTGTCGATGTCGCCCTTGCTGACGCGCCGCTTCATGCGCCCGGACGCCCGGGCCTCCCGCAGCTCGGACTCCGCAGCGCGGGAGGTCAGCCGTTCGTCGGTGGTGACCACCGGAAGCCCGTAGCGGTTTTTCAACGCGCTGGCGAATTCGCGTGCGCCGGCGGCCACATCGGCGGCGCCTGCTCCGTCCGGAATTCCCACCACCAGCCGGCTTGGGCGCCACTCCTCCAGGGAGCGGTCGAGAAGATGCCATGGCGGACCGCCTGCGGCGTCGATCGTCCCCAGCGGTGTGGCCGTGCCGGTGAGCAGGTTTCCGGTGGCCACGCCGATCCGCCTGTGCCCGAAGTCGAAGGCGAGCAGGATGTTGCGATCGGCGGCGGGGGTCAATTCCGGCCGCCCGTGCCGCACTCAGGCGTGTCCTGCATAGCTTGATAGCTGGCTGGGTTCGACGCCCAGCAAGGCCGTGGCCGCCGCCCAGCGCTGATCGATGGGCGTATCGAAGATGATCGCGGGGTCGGCAGGGACGTTCAGCCAGGCATTGGCGGTGAGTTCCGCCTCGAGCTGGCCGGGGTCCCAGCCGGCGTAGCCCAGCGCCACAAGCGTCGGATCGGGTCCGGAGCCGCGCGCCATGGAGTCGAGAATATCCTGGGAGACGGTGACCTTGATGCCAGTGCCGGTGGCGTCAAGCGTATTGTCGAACGGCTCGCCGGACTGATGGATGACGAAGCCCCGGTCGACCTGAACGGGCCCGCCGCCCATCACCGGACGATCGGCCTGCAGCTCGTCGACCACGTCCATCGAGAGCTGCTTGAAGATTTCCGAAACGCGCATGCGCAGGGGGCGATTGATGATGATGCCCAGGGCGCCCTTCTCGTCGTGTTTGCAAAGGTATGTCACGGTGCCGCTGAAGTTCGGGTCCCGCATGCTTGGCATGGCGATCAGGAACTGGTCTTGCAGTGTGCTCATGGGAAACGCGATGGGTCCGGCGTGCGGCCATTATCGCATCCCGGCATCCCGGGCCGCCACCGCTGCGGCGGGACTGTGCGGCACCGAATGCCGCGGGACTCTTGCCACGGGCTGCCGGGCCGCAAGGGCCGGCACGGGTTCATCCCGAGAGCCTGGCCTCGATGGCTTCCATCAGCGAACCGGCGATGTCCACATCGAATGCCCGATCCAGTTCGCGTATGCCCGTGGGACTGGTGACGTTGATTTCGGTCAGGTAATCGCCGATGACGTCGAGCCCGGCAAACAGCACCCCCATGCGCTTCAGCACCGGACCGACCTCCCCGCAGATCCACCGATCCCGCGGGGTCAGGTCCCGGCCCACGCCACGGGCGCCCACCACCAGGTTGCCGCGCGATTCCCCGGGTTCCGGGATCCGGGCCAGCGCATAGGGCTCCGGTTTGCCGTCGATCAGCAGTATCCGCTTGTCACCGTCGGATATCTCCGGAATGTAGCGCTGGGCGAGGGCGAAACGCGTGCCGTCTTCGGTCAGTGTTTCCAGGATGACATTGGTATTGGGATCGGTCCGGTCGACCACAAAAATCGATTTGCCGCCCATGCCGTCCAGCGGTTTGAGCACCACCTTGCCCTGTTCCTCCAGGAACGCCCTGAGGTCGTGCCGGGACCGGGAGATCAGGCAGGCCGGCGTGCACTGGGGAAACCACGCCGTGTAGGCCTTCTCGTTGATGTCGCGCAGGCCGGCCGGCCTGTTGACCACCAGCAGGCCCCGGTTTTCGGCAAGTTCCAGGATATACGTCGTGTAGATGTACTCCATGTCGAACGGCGGGTCCTTGCGCATGAGGACCGCATCCAGTTCCTCGAGGCGGCCCTGCCATGCCGTGCCGAGTTCGAACCAGGCCTCGTTGTCGTCCTGCACCTCGATCCGCCGCCCGCGGCCGAGGGCGGCGCCGTCGCGCACCGCCAGATCCTGCTGGCGGAAGTACATCAGCTCCCAACCCCTTCGCTGGGCGGCCAGCAGCATGGCGAGCGTGGAGTCCTTCTTCGGCTGGATGCCCTCGATGGGATCCATCACGACGCCAAGGCGGCGAATTCGGCTCATGACTGTTCTCGACTGCCGGGCTGGACGCGAAACCTACCATACCTTGTCCGGATGCGGCGTGCGTCCTATGCTTCCGCAGGGCAAAGTGACCATCGGCTCATGAAACTGATCGCCTTGATTTTCGGGCTTGGCCTGGAACGGATTGCGACCCAGGCACTGCACCTGCGGGAGCTGCGCTGGTTCGATCCCTACTTCGACTTCGGCCTCGACCGGTTGCGGGGCACCAGCATCTGGCTGGTGTATCCGGGCAGCATTGTGCTTGTCGTGCTGCCGCTGCTTCCCGTGGCCTGGGCCAGTCGCGCGCTGCTGCAGACCGGCGTGGCATGGGATCTTCCCTACCTGCTCTTTGCCGTGCTGGTGCTGTTTTTCTGTCTCGGGCCCCGGGATCTCGCCGCGGAGGTGGAAGAGTATTGCCGGGCCCTCGCCGACGCCGACGCGGAAGTGGCCGAACGCGTCCTGAGCGATCTCTGCGAGGTGGAGCATTCCGGGGCGAAGGACGTGGTCGCCGTGGAAGAGGCCATTTTCGTGCAGGCCACCCACCGTTTCTTCGGTGTCGTATTCTGGTTCATCGTACTCGGCCCGGTGGGCGCCTGGCTGTTCCGCGTCAGCGACCTGCTTCGCAGGCGTGCGACGACCATAGGGGTCGGAGATCCGGAGCGGGTCACGCCGGCATTGCCTGCGATCGAAGCGGTAAACGGTGTACTGGTGTGGCTACCTGCGCGATTGGCGGTTCTCGGATACGCCTTGAGCGGAAATTTCGATGAGGCATTCAACCGCTGGCGTCAATACGAGTTGAAGTCCGACCTGCCGTTCCATCACAGCAACGATCAGGTGGTTGCGTGCGTGGGCAAGGCGGCCATGGGCGGTACCGCGGCGGACATCTCCGATCCGAGCGTCGCGGCGCGCCAGGCGATGAAACTGGTTTCCCGAACGCTCTTCATCAGCGTGACGGTGATTGCCGTGATGACGTTGTTCGGTTGGGCCGTCTGACGTTCTGCCCGATCGCTCCCTGCCTGTTCAGAGCGGGCGCGAGGCGCAACTGCATCCTGCGCGCGGCAGGCCAAGAAGGGTTCCCCAAAAGAAACCCGGCGGTGGGAGCGCCGGGTTAGATTATTGTTGTTATCGGAGTTTACGGTTTCAAATATGCGGCCTGGCTGCTGGTTGTGTTGCTTCGTTAGTCTAAGGGTCTTTTCAAGCGGTCCAACCGTTATTCGATTGTTGTCACAGCCTGCAAATCTTTTTCTTGTACTCGTTCTGATTCTTGTTCGGACGATTAATTTAACAGAATCGAATGGGATTTCGCACAAATTTCCATTGATTTGCGGCCATTTCTCTGCTTTCAGCCGCGTCAGCGGTAGCGAGGCTATATCGATAGAACTCTTTTTCCTAAGAAAAAACAGATAGTTATAACAGTCTCCGTGGGGGCTTCGAGTGCGCACGCCTGGCAGGATTGGATAATGTAGCCGGAATATCAGCTTACGGAATTCTTATATTTTTATGGATCATAAAATACCTATAAGAAACTGTATATATTGATATTTTTGTAATTTCATCCCGACTGCGTGTAACGGGCGCTCCCGTCCTGTCGGCAGGTCAGGGGACTACCGGCAGGAATGGCACAGACCGGGGCGGACCGCTCCCCAGCGGGCGGCTCCACAGCAGGCCGCTGGCCGAATAGACCAGTTCCTCGTCCGAAAACCAGGATGCCGGCGTCGCCCCTACCCGCTCGCCCCGGCTGAGGTCCTTGAACAACGGATCGGCGTCCAGCAGCAGCATCACGAGCTTGCTCTCGGTCGGGGCCGGTTGTTCGGTCAGTACGACCAGCCCCCCTCCCGGGCGCCAGGACGGCGCCTGCAGCGGATAGGGGCGGCGCGCCAGCAGTGTGGTGACGCCGGTACGCAACAGGTACAGCGACCAGCGTCCGTCGAGTTCGTTGGCGTATACCACATCCCCGTGTTCGGAGACGCTGGGGAAGAAGGCAGTTCCGGAGCGGCCCGTCAGCCGGCGCAGGGCCCCGGAACTCAGGTGAAGCTCCCAGATGTCGAATGTGCCCGCCCGGTCGGACGCAAAGACGATCGAATGGCCGTCGGGCCAGAAGACCGGCTCTACTTCGTTGTAATCGGTGCGGGTGACCTGCTGCGGGTCGCCCCCGGCAATATCGGCGATCCACAAATCCCACTGTTCCGCATGCCTGCTCTGGTAGACCACGCGGCTTCCGTCCGGAGAAAAGCCCGGATTGTGAGCGACGGTGCCCACATGCAGAAGCGGTCTGGCCGCACCCCCGCCGACTGGCATGATCCAGAGGCCGGAATCGTTGCTGAGTGCAATTTGCCCGCCATCCGGAGAAACCGAGAAGCTGGGGACCGTCGGGTCCTCCCGGCTGTCGGCGAGTGCCTCGGAGAATGCCGCGCCACCGATCAGGCAGACTGCTGCCGCCAGCCCCGGTGAGATGCGGAACTCTCGCCACGGGCCGGCGGATGCGGCGCGCGGCGCTTGCCACAGGCTGCTGGACATCATGAGTTGCCCCTCATTGGATCCCGCCGATCAAGGCAATACTCGTATTCATCGGTCAGGGTTGCAACCGCTGCCAGCGCCACGAACCGGCCGTGAAGGAGAAGTCGTCGGCGGGTGTCAGCGTTCGCTCGTAGCGCACGCGGTCGTGAAACCGGTCGGTCCCTTCGCTCCAGAATTCCACCGCCCTGAACCAGAGTCTGTAGCCGCCCCAGAAGTGCGGCCGCCGAAGGGCCGATTCGGCGGATTTCCCAGGCGATGCGGGGCCCGCGGGATCGGGCAGGTCGAATTCCTGCGCTTTCCGCCGTGCCCGCTCCGCAAGCTCGGCCGGGTCCCTCAGGGGTCGGCTCTGGTCGCTGACCCAGGCGTTGAGCCGGCTTTGCCAGGGGCGCGTGGCAAAGTAGGCATCGCTCTCCCCGGCTGGGCAGCGTACCGCCGGGCCCTCCAGGCGGATCTGCCGCCCGAGCCGGTCCCAGTGAAGCACCGCGGCGGCATCGGCCCGGCTGTCAAGCTCGGCTCCCTTCCTGGAGCGGTAGTTCGTATGGAACACCGCGTAGCCATGCGCCAGCGATAGATCCTTCAGGAGCACCATTCGTGCCGAAGGCCGCCCGTCCCTGCCTGCCGTCGCCAGCGAAAAGGCATTCGGATGCCGCTGTCCGGAGTGCTCCGTGGCATCGGCCAGCCAGTCGTGCACCAGGCGAACCGGGTCTTCCGGGGGCGCTGAAGGCAGGGGGGGCAGTTCGATGCGATGCCGGTTCATGGCTCTCGGGACCGGAATGGCGGGCGGATCACGCGGCGACAACCCGTGTGCCGCCGGCGCGCCGGGGATCGGCCGCCGCCTGAACCTGTCCGTCGCGGTCGGCCCTGGCCGCGGCGACGCCGCCGAAGTACATGGAGTGTGCGCCGAAGGGGCGCGGCGCGGGGGCTCCGGCCGGCAATGCGCCGATCGGTTCGTGAGCCAGCCGAGGAGAACTGTCGTCGTATTCCAGATGAACCCTCGGTGCGCCGATGGATTCGGCAAGCGTCTTCCCACGCAGCAAGTGCTGGTCAAGGACCTGCAGAAGCGCGGTGGTAATGCGGTCTGCGCCCGGCGAACCGATCGCGAGCGTGCTGCCCTCGTCGTTGCGGGCGATGGTCGGCGCCATGTTGGAGGGCAAGCGTGCACCCGGGGAAGGCCCGGCGAGCGCCTCGGGAATCAGCTCCAGTTCGCCGAGGCAGTTGTTCAGCCAGATTCCGGTGCCCGCCGGCATGAGTCCCGAGCCGTAGCCGGTGGACAGGGTGATCGAGCAGCCCAGTCCGGTCCCGTCCACGGCGGACGTCTGCACGGTGGAAGGCGATCCGAGGAAGTGAAGCTCCTGACGATCGACGCTGGCCATCAGCCGGTCCAACTCGCCTTCCATCGTCCGCGAATCGCCACGCTGCCGATTGCGATAGCCAAGCACCAGCCTCTGCACAGTAATCTGCCGGGCGACCGGGTCGGACGGCAGGGACGGATACTCGCCCGCCATGAGCGTCAGCATGGCGGTCAGGACGACCCCGCCCAGTGCGGGTGACGGATTCGTGGCCACCTGCCAGCGGTTCACCGGTGTAACCAGCGGCTCTCTGAACTTCGCCCGGTATTCGGCCATGTCCCGGCGGGTCAGCGTTCCGCCGCGCGCCTGCACATGGTCGGCGATCCGGTGTCCAAGCTCTCCGGAATAGAATTCCCGCGCGCCGTGCCGCGCCACTCTGCGCAGGCTGTCGGCCAGGTGCGGAACGCGTATGGTTGCGCCCGGCGGTTTGAGATGCCCGTGCTCATCGTGCAGGCAATCCCATCCGTCGCGGTCATGCCCGAATACGCAGTCGGCCGATGCCTGGAGATACTGATGACAGGCATCGGGCAAGGGAAAACCGTCTTCAACCGCCTCGATGACCGGCCCGAACAATTCGGCCCAGGGCAAGGCTCCGAACCGGTCCGACGCCGCACCCAGCGCCGCAACGGCGCCCGGCGTGGCAACGGAACCCGGGCCGACGACGGTTCGCACGCCGCCGCCATACTGAACGAAGACCTCCACGCCCCCCGTACCCAGCCGATCTCCCGGCAGACCGAGACCGGGTGCGGCCGCGTAGCCGTCGATCACCGCGGCCGGTCCGTCCGCCGGCCAGACGGTGACGAATCCGCCGCCGCCAAGCCCGCAAACGCCGGGCTCGGTGTTCATGGAAGCCAGAGCGGCGGCGATGGCCGTATCCACGGCGTTGCCGCCGCGCCCGGCGACGGCCGCGCCCACGTCCGCGGCGAGCTGTGAAGACGACGCAACCGCAACGTTCATGTCATCCGAGGGCTTCGGCGTGATACCGGATGTGACGTTCCATGAAGGAACTCACGAAAAAATAGCCGTGGTCGTAACCCGGCCGTTCCGTATAACGCAGCGGCTGGCCCGAGGCGTCGCAGGCTGCCTGCAGGTCGCCCGGCCGCAGGTGGTCGAGAAAGGGGTCGCTGCCGCCCTGGTCCACCAGCAACGTATGGGCGCTGGGCTGGCGCCGGATCACTTCGCTGACGTCGTATTCCCGCCAGGCGCTCTCGTCACCGCCCAGGTACTGCGCCAGTGCGTTTCTGCCCCAGACCGACCGGCTGGCCGAGCAGATCGGCGAAAAGGCCGACACCGACCGGTATTGTTCCGCCTGCCGGGTGCCCACGAGCAGCGCGCCGTGACCGCCCATGGAGTGACCGCTGATGGACTTGCGCCCCGGATCGACGGGCAGGTTTGCATTGACGACATCCACAAGCTCCGTTGCCACGTAGTCGTACATCCGGTAGTGCGCCGCCCAGGGCGCCTGAGTCGCGTTGACGTAGAATCCCGCGCCGCTGCCGACGTCGATCTCGTCATCCTGGCCGGGAATGTCGACGCCCCGGGGGCTGGTATCGGGAACGATCAGGGCAATACCGAGTTCCGCGGCAGGGCGCTGTGCGCCGGCCTTGACGACGAAGTTCTCCTCCGTGCAGGTCAGTCCGGACAGCCAGTACAGGGCGGGAACGCCATCGGCGCCCCCGGGCAGGAACACGGCGAACCGCATGGGGCAGGCACAGCTTGCCGAATCGTGCTCGTAGGTGCGTTGCAGCCCGCCGAAGCAGCGCGATTCGGAGACCAACCGGATTTCGTTCATGTCGCGTTCTCTCTGTGATGTTAACCAGGGCGCGCAACCTCCAGCGCCTGCGCCGGCCCGCGCTCCGTCCGGCTGGAGCGGCGCCGTACGCACGGACTGAAAGCCGCGGGACGCAAGGTTACACTACCGCAGCCTCCTGTGGAGCGATGCGATGAGCCTGGATGATTTGCGTGAACGCCTGTCCGCCGTGGACCGCGAGCTGATTTCGCTCGTGGCAAGGCGCCAGGCAATTGTTGCGGAGATAAGCGCCCACAAGCTGCGGACCGGTGCCGCGACGCGCGATTACGCGCGGGAGCGGCGCGTCATCGAGGCCGCCCGGCGCCAGGCCGGCGCGCTGGGGCTCGACACCGACGTGGCGGAGCAGGTCATGCAGGCGCTCATTCGATCTTCGCTGACGCACCAGGAACAGCGGCGCGTGGCGGCGGAAAGCGCCGGCGCCGGCAAGTCCGCGCTGATCGTCGGCGGCTCGGGCAAGATGGGCGGCTGGATGGCCGAGTTCCTGGCTTCCCAGGGTTATCGCGTGCAACTGGCGGACCCCAGGCGGTCGATGCTGCCCTACCCGTGGATCCCGGATTGGGAGGGGAGCGACCTGGGGCACGACATCATCGTCGTGGCCGCGCCGATCCAGGTAACCGCGGACATTCTCCACGAACTGGCGGGACGCCGCCCGCGCGGCCTGGTGATCGACGTGGGATCGCTGAAGACGCCGCTGAGGTCCGGGTTCGAGGCGCTGATCGCCGCGGGCTGCCGGGTCGCCTCGATTCATCCCATGTACGGACCGGACACCAGGCTGCTGTCGGGCCGACATGTCATTTTCGTGGATGTGGGTTCGGCGCGGGCCCTGGACGAGGCGAAGCGGCTCTTCGAGGCGACGATGGCCGTGCGCGTCGACATGAGCCTGGACGATCACGATCGCGCCATCGCCTACGTGCTGGGCCTTTCCCACGCCCTGAACCTGGCCTTCTTCACTGCCCTGGCGGAGAGCGGCGAACTGGTCCCCGCCCTGCAGGCGCTCTCCAGCACGACGTTCGACGCCCAGTTGCATGTGGCCAGCGGCGTGGCCCGGGACAATCCGAAGCTCTATTTCGAGATCCAGGCCCTCAACCGGTTCGGCGGCGCGGCGCTGGAAGCGCTCGTGGACGCGGCGGTGCGTATCAGGGACCTGGTGCAAACCAACAATGAAGCCGGTTTTGTCTCGCTGATGGAGGCCGGAAGGGAGTATCTGGACGTACGCGAGAGTTGAGGTGCGTTCGGCATCGTTGGCCGCGGCTCTGCCGCGGTGCGCGAAATGTGAAAGAATGATGTCGAATCGAATTCCCGACATTTCCAATGGACCGCATCGACTCACAAGGCTATCGCGCCAACGTCGGCATGATTCTCATGGACGGCGACGGACATGTGCTGATCGGCGGCCGCGCAGGCCGTTCCGGCTGGCAGTTTCCCCAGGGCGGCATCCGGCACGACGAGAGCGCCGAAGAGGCCTTGTACCGGGAACTCGGGGAGGAGGTGGGCCTCGAGTGCGCCGATGTGGAGACCCTGGGGCGCACGCGCGACTGGCTTCGCTATCGGCTGCCGAAGGGCTACCGGCGCAGGCAGCAGCCCCTGTGCATCGGCCAGAAACAGCGGTGGTATCTGCTCAAGCTGCTCTGCGACCCGGCCGGCATACGTTGCGATACCACGGTCGAGCCGGAATTCGACCGGTTCCGCTGGGTTCAGTACTGGGCGCCCGTCGCCAAGGTGATCTACTTCAAGCGCCAGGTCTACGCGCGCGCGCTGACCGAGCTCGGCAGGCTGGCCAGCCCGCCGCCTCCGCCCCCGCCGCGATGGTGGCCCCGCCACTGGCGGCCGTTCTAGCGGCCCGCGGCCAAAGTCCCGCCATGGATCAGCCGGCGGGTTCGCGGCTGTGTCCGGGCGCAGATAGATATGGACGCGAACGCGCATTCGCGTCATCATTAGCCCATGGCAAGCGAGCATCCACTTCCGCCGCCGCTTAACTTTACCGACGCAGCAGCGGTGAAGGTGGGGCAGTTGATCGAGCAGGAGGGTAACTCCGAGCTCAAGCTGCGCGTCTACATATCGGGAGGCGGCTGCTCCGGATTCCAGTACGGCTTCACTTTCGACGAAGACATCGAGGATGGCGACACCGAGGTCGAGAATCGCGGCGTCAAGCTGCTGATCGATCCCATGAGCGTGCAATACCTCATGGGCGCGGAAATCGACTACAGGGAAGACCTGTCCGGCGCGCAGTTCATCATCCGCAATCCCAATGCCTCCACGACCTGCGGCTGCGGGTCGTCCTTCTCCGTCTAGCCGCCGGTGGCAAGAGCGGGGAACGGGGAGTTTTCACAAGTCATCGACCTGCCGACCCCGGGCGAACCGCCGGCCGTCATGGCCGCGGTGGATTTGGGATCCAACAGCTTCCACATGGTTGTCGCCCGGCTGAGGCACGGGCAGTTCACGATCGTCGACCGGATCAGGGAGATGGTGCGGCTGGCATCGGGGCTCGATTCCGGGGGCAAGCTCAGCGAAGCGGTCGCCGGCCGCGCGCTGGACTGCCTGGGACGGTTCGGCGAGCGGCTGCAGGAGGTGCACGCGAGCCGCGTACGCGTCGTCGGCACCAATACGCTGCGGCGGGCGACACGCGCACGGGGCTTCCTGAAAGCCGCGCAAGCCGCGCTGGGCCACCCGGTGGAAGTCATTTCCGGTATCGAGGAGGCGCGGCTGATCTACCTGGGCGTCTCCCACCACGTACCCAGCGCCGGGGAGCAGATGCTGGTGATCGACATCGGCGGCGGCAGCACGGAACTGATCGTCGGCGAGGGCTACGAGCCGAGGTATCTGGAGAGTCTTTTCATGGGGTGCGTCGGGCTGAGCCGCCGTTACTTCGCCGGTGGCGAGGTCAGCCGGGCGCGCTTCGGCAGGGCGCGGCTTGCGGCGCGCCTCGAACTGCAGCCGGTGATCGCCACGTTCCAGTCCCTGGGCTGGAAGAGTGCGGTGGGCTCTTCGGGAACGATCCGGGCCGCGGAGCACGCGGCGCGAAGCATGGGGCTGATCGAGGGCGGCCTGACCGTGGACGCGGTGGAAACCCTCATCGGCGAGGTGGTCCGCGCGGGTGGGGTCGCGGAACTGGGTCTCCCGGACTTCAACCCGAGGCGAGCGCCGGTTTTCCCGGGCGGGCTGGCGATACTGCGGGAAGCCATGGCCGGCCTGGGGATCGACGAGTTGCAGGTCAGTGACGGCGCGCTGCGCGAGGGCCTCCTGCACGACATGCTCGCTGGAGGAAAACCACCTCACCCGGGCGGATCTCGAGCGGGAGCGCGCCTGGCTCGATGAGGTCGGAGTAAAACTCCGCGTGAGTTATCAGGAGGACTCGGAGAGTTCGCGCAGCAGTACGGTCTGTGCGGAGACCGCGGCGTCGCCCGCCTGCGGCTGACAACGGCGGTAGGTGCCGTCGGCGCGCATTTCCCAGGCCTGGGTATTGTCCTCGAGGTTGATCCTGAGATCGCGAATCAGCCGCTGTTTCAACTTGCCGTCCAGGATCGGGAACATGATCTCGATGCGCCGGTAGAGATTGCGGTCCATCCAGTCCGCGCTGGAGCAGAAGACGTCCTCGGCGCCGCCGTTGTGGAAGCAATAGCACCGCGGGTGCTCCAGGAAGCGCCCGACGATCGAGCGTACGCGGATATTCTCGGAAATCTCCGGGATGCCCGGCCGCAGGCAGCAGATCCCCCGGACCACCAGGTCGATGGACACGCCCTCCATGGACGCCTTGTACAGGGCGCGGATCACGCTCGGTTCCACCAGTGCGTTCACCTTGGCGACAATCCTCGCCTTGCGGCCCGCGGCCGCGTGGCCGGCTTCCCGCCGGATCAACTCGATCAGCTTGTCGCGCAGGGTGAACGGGGACTGGTAGAGCAGGTTCAGGTTCGAGGTCTTGGTCAGACTGGTGATCTGCATGAAGACCTCGTGGACGTCCTCGCCCAACTGCTCGTTGGCGGTCAGCAGCCCGTAGTCGGAATACACCCGCGTCGTCTTCGGATGGTAGTTGCCGGTGCCGAGGTGGATGTAGCGCCGCAGCCGCCCCCCCTCCCTGCGCACCACCAGAACCATCTTGCAGTGCGTCTTGTAGCCGGCAACGCCGTAGACGACATGCGCGCCCGCCTCCTGCAGGCGATTGGCCAGTTCGATATTGGCCGCCTCGTCGAACCGCGCCCTGAGTTCGATCACCACCATCACTTCCTTGCCGGCCCTGGCCGCCTGCACCAGGCTGTCCACCAGCGGCGAGTCCGGGCTGGTCCGATACAGCGTCTGCTTGATGGCGAGCACGTCGGGGTCGATGGCGGCACGGTAGAGGAAGTCCATGACCGGCGTGAAGGACTGGTAGGGATGGTGCAGCAGGATATCGCCCTGGGCGATGGTGTCGAATATGTGGGAGGTCTTGATCAGGACCTTGGGGATGCCCGGGGTGAAGGGGGGATACTTCAATCGAGGCGCGTCGATGAGGTCGTACACCGCCAGCAGGCGCTCGAGGTTGACCGGGCCGTCCACCTGGTACAGATCTTCGCGGCCCAGCTTGAAGTGTTCCAGCAGGTACTCCGCGAGTTCGTCGGGACAATTGTGCGCCGTCTCAAGCCGCACCGCAGCGCCATACCGGCTCTCGAACAACTCGCCTTCAAGCGCCCTGATCAGGTCGTCGACCTCTTCGTGGTCGAGATAGAAGTCGCTGTTGCGGGTGGCCCGAAACTGGAAACAGCCGTCGATGGTCAGACCGGCGAAGAGCTTGTCGGCAAAGTCATGGATGATGGACGACAGAAACACGAAGTCCGCCCCGCCGGTGCCGGGCAGTTCCGCGGGCAGCTGAATGAGTCGGGGCAGCGACCGGGGCGCATGAACGATGGCGCGATGCCGTTGGCGGCCGAAGGCGTCCTGTCCGTGCAGGCTGACGATAAAGTTGAGGCTCTTGTTGAGAATGCGCGGGATCGGGCGCGTGGGATCCAGGGTCGTGGGGCTGAGCACCGAGACCACTTCGGTGTGAAAGTAGCTCTCGAGCCAACGGCGTTGTTCGTCGTTCCATTCGTCCCGCCGAATGAACCGGATGCCGGCCCTGGCAAGTTGCGGAATGAGTTCGCCGTTCAGTACCCGGTATTGCTCGGAGACCAGTTGATTCGTCCTGTCCGCCAGAATCCGCAGGACTTCCGCCGGCGTCATGGACTCCGGGCCGATGGGCGCCGAGCTGATCGCCAGGCGTTACTTGAGGCCCGAGACGCGAATCTCGAAAAACTCGTCCAGGTTGGTGGAGGAGATGCAGAGGAACTTGAGCCGTTCCAGCAGCGGGACCGTCTCGTCCCTGGCCTGCTGCAGGACCCGCATGTTGAACTCGAGCTGCGACAGTTCGCGATTGACGTAGTAATCGGGCAGCTTGAGATTGAGTGTGTCCACGGCAGGTGCTGCTAGCGGCGGACCCCATAGTATACGCCTCCCAGCGGCGCGGGCTGCCGCGCCCCCGTTACGGAGGGCGCGTTGCCCGGCTCGCCGCGCAACCTCGCGCGCGCCAGCCAGGCGAACAGCACCGCCTCCACCCACTCCGGTTCGATTCCGTGAAGGGCGCTGGATTCCACCGGAATACCCTCCAGACGAGCGGCAAGACGATGCCTCAATGCTCCGTTTCGGGCGCCACCGCCGCAGAGTATGACGCGCTGCGGCTGGCGGCCCGCATCGGCGATCCCTTTTGCGATGGTGGCGGCGGTGAGTTCGGTCAGCGTGGCCTGGACGTCCGCGTCGCCGGAATGTGGTCCGGAGCGGGCCAGGGCTGCCTCAAGCCATTCGAAATTGAAGTGTTCCAGTCCGGTGGACTTGGGCGGCGACTGCCGGAAGTAGGGGTCCGCCAGCAGTTCGTCCAGCAGCCTGCGGTGCACGCGGCCGGTCCGGGACCAATCGCCGTCGTGGTCGTAGGGCTCGCCTGTGCATCGCTGCGTCCATCGGTCCAGCAACGTATTTCCGGGGCCCGTGTCGAAACCCAGCAGGTCCCGGCCCGGCTCGAGAACGCTGATATTGGCGATGCCGCCGATATTGACGGCGACCCGGCGCTCGTCGGGGTCGGCGAAGGCCCACTGGTGAAACGCCGGCGCCAGCGGAGCCCCCTGGCCGCCCAGGGCGATGTCCATCTGGCGCAGGTGTCCCACGGTGGCGATGCCCGTGCGGGCGGCCACCGTGCTGGGATCGCCCAGTTGCATGGTGAAGGGCTCCGGCCCTTGCGGCCGGTGAAAGACCGTATGGCCCGAGTGACCGATGGCCGTCACCCGGTCCGGTTCCAGACCGCTCTCGTCCAGCAGGCGTACAACGCAGTCGGCGAAGAAACCGGCAATGGCCACATCGAGTCCGCCCAACTCCTCCAGGGAAACCGAAGGGGTTGCCAGCAAGGCTTCGATGCGCCGCCGAAGGGATTCCGGGTAGGGGGTGGTGGACGTGCGTCGAATCCGGTGGACGTCGGGGTCGAGTTCGACCAATGCCGCATCCACGCCGTCCTGGCTGGTTCCCGACATCAGACCGAGATACAACTCACCCACGGTAACGGCTACCGACGGCTAGTACGTAGCGGTCGCTCTGAATTGGGCCGGACGATGCAGGTCGAGCTCGATCCACAGGGGTGCGGCGATGGATTGAAACGCGGCCAGGTCGGCGTCCGCCAGGTATACGGGCTCGGACGATGCGAGGGTGGCGGTTTGCGGGTCGCGATGTACGCCGTCGACCTGATACTCGTAATGCAGGTGAGGTCCGGTCGCCAGCCCGGTCATGCCCACGTAGCCGATGGTCTGGCCCTGCCGGACGCGGCTGCCGACACGTATGTCGCCAAACCGGGACAGGTGCGCGTAGAGCGTGGTGATCTTGCCGCCGTGCTCGATGACCACGGTATTGCCGAACCCGTTGCGCGCGCCCCGGAAGCTGACGGTGCCGTCTCCCGCTGCGCGGACGGGCGTTCCCGTGGGGGCGGCGTAGTCGACGCCCCGATGCGCACGGATCGTGTTGAGTACGGGATGGCGCCGGGCAAGGTCGAACGTCGAACTGATGCGCGTGAAGTCCACAGGCGCGCGGATGAATGCCTTTCGCACGCTTCGCCCTTCCGGGGTGAAGTAATCGACGGCGCTGTCTTCATCCGTGTACCGAGCCGCACGGAAGGACGTTCCCCTGTTGATGAACTCGGCCGCAAGAATATCGCCGTCCTTCAGTTTCTCCCCCTCGCTCCAGATTTCCTCGTAGATCACCGTGAATTCATCGCCGGCGCGCACATCCTTGAGAAAGTCGATGTCCCACTGGAAAATTTCGGCCATCTCCATGATGAGCGGGTCGCCGATACCGGCGTCCTGAGCTGCCGTGAACAACGATCGCTCGATGACCCCGTGGGCGCCTGCGGCCCGGACCTCCAGCGGCCGCTCGACCAGGGCCGCGCTGAAGTTGTCTGAATTTCGTACGATGCGCAGCGCCCTGAAGTCGTCGATCTCGCGCTGCAGCGACTGCACTCGCCCTGTTTCGTGGGTGACGACAATCTCGTTGCCGGGGTTCAGCATCCGCAGGTAATAGCCGGCATCGGGCAGCTCGACCATCTCGCTGAGATCGCGGAGACTCAGGTCGTGCCGGCGAAACATCTCACCCAGGGAGTCCCCCCGGCCGACGATCATTCGAATGCTGTCGCCGGACAGTTCGAGGTCCGGAATGCGTGGCTCGATGCCGGCTTGAGAGGTGTTGGCAATCACCACAGGGTCGGCAGCGCGCGACAGATCGCCGATTTCAGGAACCGCCGCCGTTTCGCTGCCGGTGCTGACAAGAATCAGAACCATCGCCGCGATCAGCGATGTTGAAATTCCGGCGGCAAACCACGGCCAGCGGGGCACGGGCCTGACCGCCGCTGCCGGAGGGGCGTCCTTATAGTCGTGGCAAATTCCACTTGGAAACGATCCCACGGGACACCCTCCAAGAAACGACCGATTACTCTAACCGGATGCTACCCTGTCGTCAAAATACGGGCGAAGCCATTTTTTTCGATATTAGTTGTTCAGTGATCGGGCTATACTCGCCGCGATTCACAGCCCGGCGAGTTGTTGCAGCCGCTCGAAGATTGCGGCGCGCTGCAGGATTCGCCTTCGGAACCGCAGGTCCGAACACAGTCCCATGCCCAGTACCCGGCAAGTCGATGTAGAAGAACAGATCGCGGAATTGCGCCGCGGGGCTGTGGACGTTCTTGTGGAAAGCGAGTTGCGGGAACGGTTGCTCATGGGCAGGCCGCTCACGGTCAAGGTGGGTTTCGACCCCACCGCGCCGGACCTGCACCTGGGTCACACGGTGCTGCTCAACAAGATGCGCCAGTTCCAGGACTTTGGCCACATCGTGATCTTTCTGATCGGCGACTTCACCGGCATGATCGGCGATCCGTCGGGCAAGACGGCGACCCGGCCGGCGCTGACGCGGGAACAGATCCGGGCCAACGCGAGGACCTACGAGAAGCAGGTCTTCAAGGTGCTGGATCCGGAACAGACGCGGCTGGACTTCAATTCCCGCTGGATGACGGAGTTGGGCGCGGCAGGCCTGGTGCAGCTTGCGTCACGGCACACGGTGGCGCGAATGCTGGAGCGCGACGACTTTCGCAAGCGTTACCAGCAGGGCCAGCCGATCGCGATCCACGAGTTTCTCTATCCCCTGGCCCAGGCATACGACTCGGTGGCGCTCGAGGCGGACGCGGAACTGGGCGGCACCGACCAGAAGTTCAATCTCCTCGTGGGCAGGCAGTTGCAGGAGTCGTACGGGCAGCCGCCGCAGGTGGTGCTGACCGTGCCCCTGCTGGAGGGGCTTGACGGCGTCAACAAGATGTCCAAGTCCCTGGGCAACGCGATCGGCATCGACGAAGCCCCGGGCGAAATGTTCGGCAAGCTCATGTCGATTTCAGACGAACTCATGTGGCGTTACTTCGAGTTGCTGAGCTTCCGCTCGCTGGCGGAAATCAAGGACCTGGAGTCGAGTGTCGCCGAGGGCGCAAACCCGCGGGACATCAAGTTCCTGCTGGCCCGGGAGATCGTAGCGCGCTTCCACGACGAGGCGGCGGCCGGACAGGCGCAGGAGGAGTTCATTTCAAGGCACCGCCACGGACGGGCGCCGGACCGGATGCCGGAGATCGATCTGAACTGCCCGGAAGCCTCGCTGGGCATCGGCTATGTTCTGAGGGACTGCGGTCTGGTGGCCAGCACGTCCGAAGCGATACGCATGGTGAGGCAGGGAGCGGTCCGCGTGGACGGCGATCGGATATCCGATCCGCGGATGGCCCTTGAAGCCGATGGAGCGCCGAAAACCGTCCAGGTGGGCAAGCGCAGGTTCGCCAGGGTGACGCTGAACGCCACCGAATAACGCTGGCCTCGCGAGAAATTGCTTGCCAGCGCCGATTCAATCGGTATAATTCCGCGCCTTCCCTGCCGCGGTAACCAGCAAAGCATTCGACCGGACATGGCCCGGAATAATTCCGAGCCAGGGCGGTTTTCAGCTTGGACACCCGTTGGCAGGGGGGTATAATTGATCGGCTTGACGGTTGATTCCGTCTGCTCTTTAACAAATGGACTCAAGCAGCTTGTGTGGGCGCTCGCACCGGAGCAACGGTGCATGAGCGCCGACATGGGGGTACTTCGGTACCCCGAAGAAAGCGTTCAGGAACTCAACTCCTTGATATAAATTGAAGAGTTTGATCCTGGCTCAGATTGAACGCTGGCGGCATGCTTAATACATGCAAGTCGAACGGTAACAGGCATCGGTGATCCCTTCGGGGTGATCCTGGCGCTGACGAGTGGCGAACGGGTGAGTAATGCTTGGGAATCTGCCCTGTTGTGGGGGACAACCCGAGGAAACTCGGGCTAATACCGCGTAAGCTCCACGGAGGAAAGCGGGGGATCTTCGGACCTCGCGCTACAGGATGAGCCCAAGTCGGATTAGCTTGTTGGTGGGGTAATGGCCTACCAAGGCGACGATCCGTAGCTGGTCTGAGAGGACGACCAGCCACACTGGGACTGAGACACGGCCCAGACTCCTACGGGAGGCAGCAGTAGGGAATATTGGACAATGGGCGCAAGCCTGATCCAGCAATGCCGCGTGTGTGAAGAAGGCCTGCGGGTTGTAAAGCACTTTCAGTGGGAAGGACAAGCTCGAGGCGAATACCCTCGGGCCTCGACGTGCACCACAGAAGAAGCACCGGCCAACTCCGTGCCAGCAGCCGCGGTAATACGGAGGGTGCGAGCGTTAATCGGAATTACTGGGCGTAAAGCGCACGCAGGTGGCTGGGTCAGTCGGTTGTGAAATCCCCGGGCTCAACCTGGGAATTGCGATCGAAACTGCCCGGCTGGAGTATGGGAGAGGGAAGTGGAATTCCCGGTGTAGCGGTGAAATGCATAGATATCGGGAGGAACACCAGTGGCGAAGGCGGCTTCCTGGCCCAATACTGACACTCAGGTGCGAAAGCGTGGGGAGCAAACAGGATTAGATACCCTGGTAGTCCACGCCGTAAACGATGAGAACTAGATGTCGGGGGGGATTGGCCCCTCGGTGTCGCAGCTAACGCATTAAGTTCTCCGCCTGGGGAGTACGCCGGCAACGGTAAAACTCAAAGGAATTGACGGGGACCCGCACAAGCGGTGGAGCATGTGGTTTAATTCGATGCAACGCGAAGAACCTTACCTGCCCTTGACATCCTCGGAACTTGGCAGAGATGCCCTGGTGCCTTCGGGAACCGAGTGACAGGTGCTGCATGGCTGTCGTCAGCTCGTGTCGTGAGATGTTGGGTTAAGTCCCGCAACGAGCGCAACCCTTGTCCCTAGTTGCCAGCGGTTCGGCCGGGAACTCTAGGGAGACCGCCGGTGACAAACCGGAGGAAGGTGGGGACGACGTCAAGTCATCATGGCCCTTATGGGCAGGGCTACACACGTGCTACAATGGTCGGTACAGAGGGTTGCCAAGTCGCAAGGCGGAGCCAATCCCACAAAGCCTATCGTAGTCCGGATCGGAGTCTGCAACTCGACTCCGTGAAGTCGGAATCGCTAGTAATCGCGAATCAGCAACGTCGCGGTGAATACGTTCCCGGGTCTTGTACACACCGCCCGTCACACCATGGAAGTTGGTTGCACCAGAAGTCGGTAGCTTAACCCTCGGGAGGGCGCCGCCCACGGTGTGGCTAATGACTGGGGTGAAGTCGTAACAAGGTAGCCGTACGGGAACGTGCGGCTGGATCACCTCCTTTAAAGAGAAACCTTGCACCCGCGCTCCCGCGGGCGCCCAGCACAAGCTGCTTGAGCACAGTGCATCCGGCAGAGCCCTCTGCCAGACTGGAATTTGGGCTCATTTGGAATGGGTCTGTAGCTCAGTTGGTTAGAGCGCACCCCTGATAAGGGTGAGGTCGGAAGTTCAAATCTTCCCAGACCCACCAGACACGCAAGCAAAGGGGCTGTAGCTCAGTTGGGAGAGCACCTGGTTTGCAACCAGGAGGTCACCGGTTCGAGCCCGGTCAGCTCCACCAACCCGTCGATTCCAATGCGTAGCAACGGGTTCGGAGGCAATTTGCGAGTTGCATCCGGTCCCCTTGTCGGGATGCTCTTTAACAATCTGGATTGATCCGTCTATTGAGATCCAATGGATCTCGGTAGTCGCACTGTATTCTTTGAGAGAATCGCATATGACCCAGGCTTTTTGGGGTTATATGGTCAAGCGACTAAGCGCATATGTGTGGATGCCTAGGCGGTAGGAGGCGATGAAGGACGTGGCAGTCTGCGATAAGCCTCGGCGAGCTGACAAACGAGCTTTGACCCGGGGATTTCCGAATGGGGAAACCCGGCCACTTCGGTGGTCATCCCTGCCTGAATACATAGGGCAGGGAGGTAAACCTGGTGAACTGAAACATCTAAGTAACCAGAGGAACAGAAATCAACCGAGATTCCCTCAGTAGCGGCGAGCGAACGGGGAACAGCCCAGTCACCATCAATCATTGAAATCTAGGGGAACAGTCTGGAAAGCCTGGCCACAGGGGGTGATAGCCCCGTACCCGAAAGGTGGAAATGAGGAGTGACAAAGAGTAGGGCGGGACACGTGAAACCCTGTCTGAACATGGGGGGACCATCCTCCAAGGCTAAATACTCCCTACCGACCGATAGTGAACCAGTACCGTGAGGGAAAGGCGAAAAGAACCCCGGAGAGGGGAGTGAAACAGAACCTGAAACCGTATGCGTACAAGCAGTGGGAGCCCGCTTCGGCGGGTGACCGCGTACCTTTTGTATAATGGGTCAGCGACTTACTTTCAGTGGCAAGCTTAACCGTCTAGGGGAAGCGTAGGGAAACCGAGTCTTAAATGGGCGATTCAGTCGCTGGGAGTAGACCCGAAACCGAGCGATCTATCCATGTCCAGGGTGAAGGCAGGGTAATACCTGCTGGAGGCCCGAACCGGGTAATGTTGAAAAATTATCGGATGAGGTGTGGATAGGAGTGAAAGGCTAATCAAGCTCGGAGATAGCTGGTTCTCCTCGAAAGCTATTTAGGTAGCGCCTCGTGTATCACTCTCGGGGGTAGAGCACTGTTTCGGCTAGGGGGTCATCCCGACTTACCAACCCGATGCAAACTCCGAATACCGAGAAGTGCAATCACGGGAGACACACGGCGGGTGCTAAGGTTCGTCGTGGAAAGGGAAACAGCCCAGACCGCCAGCTAAGGTCCCCAAATTATGGCTAAGTGGGAAACGATGTGGGAAGGCCTAGACAGCCAGGAGGTTGGCTTAGAAGCAGCCATCCTTTAAAGAAAGCGTAACAGCTCACTGGTCTAGTCGGCCCGCGCGGAAGATTTACCGGGGCTCAAGCCATATACCGAAGCTGCGGATGCTCGTACATTGTGCGGGCATGGTAGAGGAGCGTTCCGTATGCCTGCGAAGGCATGCTGTGAGGCATGCTGGAGGTATCGGAAGTGAGAATGCTGACATGAGTAACGATAATGCGGGTGAAAAACCCGCACGCCGAAAGCCCAAGGTTTCCTGCGCAACGCTAATCGGCGCAGGGTTAGTCGGCCCCTAAGGCGAGACCGAAAGGTGTAGTCGATGGGAAGCAGGTCAATATTCCTGCACCGTTTGTTACTGCGATGAGGGGACGGAGAAGGCTAGGTCAGCCGGGTGTCGGTTATCCCGGTTCAAGCGTGTAGGGAGTGCTCTTAGGCAAATCCGGGAGCATAATTCCGAGGCGTGACGACGAGCCCTTTGTCAAGGGCGAAGTGACTTATGCCATGCTTCCAGGAAAAGCCTCTAAGCTTCAGGTAACAGACGACCGTACCGCAAACCGACACAGGTAGGCGAGGAGAGAATCCTAAGGCGCTTGAGAGAACTCGGGTGAAGGAACTAGGCAAATTGGTACCGTAACTTCGGGAGAAGGTACGCCTCGGCCGGTGATGAGACTTGCTCTCGGAGCTGGCGGAGGCCGCAGTGACCAGGTGGCTGCGACTGTTTACTAAAAACACAGCACTCTGCAAACTCGCAAGAGGACGTATAGGGTGTGACGCCTGCCCGGTGCCGGAAGGTTAAGTGATGGGGTTAGCCCTTCGGGGCGAAGCTCTTGACCGAAGCCCTGGTAAACGGCGGCCGTAACTATAACGGTCCTAAGGTAGCGAAATTCCTTGTCGGGTAAGTTCCGACCTGCACGAATGGCGTAACGATGGCCACACTGTCTCCACCCGGGACTCAGTGAAATTGAAATCGCTGTGAAGATGCAGTGTACCCGCGGCTAGACGGAAAGACCCCGTGCACCTTTACTACAGCTTTACACTGAACTTTGACCATGCTTGTGTAGGATAGGTGGGAGGCTTTGAAGCGTGGACGCTAGTCTGCGTGGAGCCAACCTTGAAATACCACCCTGGCCTGTTTGGAGTTCTAACCCAGGTCCGTTATCCGGATCGGGGACCGTGTATGGTGGGTAGTTTGACTGGGGCGGTCTCCTCCCAAAGAGTAACGGAGGAGTGCAAAGGTACTCTCAGCGCGGTCGGTCATCGCGCAGTGCGTGCAAAGGCATAAGAGTGCTTGACTGCGAGACAGACAAGTCGAGCAGGGACGAAAGTCGGTCTTAGTGATCCGGTGGTTCTGTATGGAAGGGCCATCGCTCAACGGATAAAAGGTACGCCGGGGATAACAGGCTGATTCCTCCCAAGAGTCCACATCGACGGAGGAGTTTGGCACCTCGATGTCGGCTCATCACATCCTGGGGCTGCAGCAGGTCCCAAGGGTATGGCTGTTCGCCATTTAAAGTGGTACGCGAGCTGGGTTTAGAACGTCGTGAGACAGTTCGGTCCCTATCTGCCGTGGGCGTTGGAAACTTGAGGGGAGCTGCTCCTAGTACGAGAGGACCGGAGTGGACGTACCTCTGGTGTTCCGGTTGTCACGCCAGTGGCATTGCCGGGTAGCTACGTACGGACGGGATAACCGCTGAAAGCATCTAAGCGGGAAGCCCCCCCCAAGATTAGGTTTCCCCGGGGACACGATCCCCCTGAAGGGCCCTCGAAGACTACGAGGTTGATAGGCTGGGTGTGGAAGTTCAGTAATGGATGAAGCTAACCAGTACTAATTGCCCGTGAGGCTTGACCATATAACACCCAAGGAGCTTGGTGCGAAACGCGGATCAATCCAGATTTGGCGCTCGAGAGAGCGTTGACCGGTTTGCCTGGCGGCCATAGCGGACGGGAACCACCCGATCCCATCCCGAACTCGGAAGTGAAAACGTCCAGCGCCGATGGTAGTGTGGGGTCTCCCCATGTGAGAGTAGGTCACCGCCAGGCTCATGTATGAAAATCCCCCCGGCTTTTGGGTCGGGGGGATTTTCTTTTTGGGGGGCTCTTCAGGGATTCAGTCGGGATAAGACGTCGCGCGGGGGCCGCGAGGGTGGGTGCAGACACCCCTTGCGAACTAAAGTTCGCCCGCCATCCCTGGCGGGCTCGGATCGGCGCTCGGCGCTTCTGGCCGTCCATGGCCCCGCGCCGAGCGACGACGTTCGCAAGGGGTGTCTGCACCCCCCCTCGCTGGGGGAGTGGTGCGAATGGGGGGCGACTGCGGGTGGGTTAGTAGCCGGTGAGTTCTACGTAGCCGTCGCCGGTAATGGGCGTTTCGCGCTGGGTTCCGGTGACGTTGACCGCGCCTTCCCAGTAGCGGACGGTCAGGTTCAGTTCCTGTTCCTGAAGGTACGGCCGGACCTGGAGAGTCATGTCCTGTCCGGGCAGATCGAGTTGCCAGGCCACCGGGTAACGCGCGCCGCTTGCGTCGCTGGTCCAGTACCCGAGCGGTGTCAGGATGACGTCCCGGGGGCGCAGCAGGGTCCGGGCGCCGTCGGCCTGCACCACCGATCCACCGCTGAATGGGCTGGTTTCGCCGTCTTCGGTTCGCAGCCGGTAGTACATGACCTCGCGGTTGTCGGTCAGTTGCAGCGCGAACCAGTCCCAGCCCGCCAGGTCGGAGCTCAGCGCACTGGTGCCCCACTCGCGATCCATCCAGGCCGTGCCGCTGACCTCGAATGTCCCGTCAGCCACCCGTACCGTGCCGGCGGCGTCGAGCCGGGTGAGCGAATAGTAGTAGGAGGCGTTTCCGGGCTCGGGGCCCTTTGGATCGAGGCCGTTGTCGCCCTGGAGCACCACGGGCTTGGCGCCGTTCAATGTGAGTTCGATGCCGGCCCGGTCCGTACCGGCACTCAAGTGCAGAGGAGGGATTCCGGGGCCGTCACCGGTAGCGGACCAGTCTTCAAGCCAGACCCTGAAGGGTTCGGCCTGGCTGCCGGCCAGTCCCAGGGCCTGCCGGGAAAATCGTTCGGCGGCAATGAACTCACCGCCATCGGTATCGGTGACCGCCAGGTGGGCCATCCACGCCTGACTGGCGCCCCAGGCGGATTTGCGGTCGACCGGTTCCGGCGACATCGCAAGACGAAAGAACGTCAACTCGAATCCGAAGTGCCGTGCTTCGGCATCGCGCAGGTTGCCGGTGAAATACCACCACTCGTTGCGGTACGCGTCGTGGGCGGCGTGGTCCTCCGGAAATTGGAAGGGCCGGCTTTCCAGCGCGCGGGCGTACTCCTGACCGCCGGGTTCGGTGAGAAACCGGGTTGCGTTGCCCTGCTGGGCGGGTTCGGGCCCGTCTTCCGGGGCAGCGCAACCGCCCAGCGCGATCAGGACCAGCCAGATGCCGCGGGTCACTTGCTACTCCTCCCTCAACTGTCCCGCGACGCCGACGCGAACGGCGCGGAAGGCGGGATAGATGCCCGCCAGCACCGCCGCGCTCAGCGCCAGTGCAACGCCGAGTGCCAGCGGCTGGGCCGCGACCGCCAGATCCATGCTCCAGCCGAACGAACGCACATTGATGACCTGTATGAGCAGGGCCGCCATGACGATTCCGAGCGGGATGGCGAACAACCCGGCAGCCAGGCCGAGCAGGCCTGTCTGCGCAAGGGTCAGGGCCCGCACCTGGCGGGGCCTCAGTCCGAGGGCCCGGAGTACGGCCAACTCCCGGCCCCGCTCCAGTTCGATGGACATGACGGCGCTGGCAAGCCCCAGGAACGCGACCACCCCGGCCAGAATTCTCAGTACTTCGGTAATCCTGAACGTGCGGTCGAAAACTTCCAGCGAGCGCTCCCGGATGAATTCGTTGGATCGGAACCGCACCGGATTGCCGGTGCCGAACACGCTGCGTATCGCTCCCAGCGCGGTCTCCCGGTCGGCGTCGTCGTCCAGGTAGACGCCGATTCCGTTGATGTCATCGTCTGCCCAATGGGATCGATACAGGTCCAGGGGCATCAGCACCGTGCCCCCGTTGGTGCTGTAGTCGCGAAAGGCGCCGAGCACGGTGAATACCCGCTCGCCGGACGCCGTGGGCAGGACCAGGCCGTCGCCCGGCTGCAGTTGGCGATGAAACGCCAGGGGCTCGGAAACGAGAATGCCTGAGCCGGATTCCATGAGTTCCACTGCGTTCGTACCCCCGGCCGTCATGTGCAGCCCCCAGCCGTCCGGTCCCGGGTCCAGGGCGCGCAGACTCACCTCGCCCGCCGCCGTGGGCAGCCGTATGAAGCGAGTCAGGCTCGACCCCCGTACACCGGGAATGGCCGAGAGCGCACCTCGATGGCTGTCCTCGAAGAACTCCTCGCCGTCGATGTTGACGTAGACGTCCGCCGTCAGCGTGCCGGTCAGCCACTCTTCCACGCTGATACGGAAACTGCCGATCATCAGGCCGATTCCGACAACGGTCGCCACTGCCACCGAGAGGGCGGCCGTGGCCACCCCGGTCCGGCTCAGCGAAGCGGCCATGCCCCGTGCCGCCAGGGATCCCGCGATGCCGAACCCGGTTTCGACCAGCGGCTCGGCCAGCCTGGCCAGGAGGCGCGTGGCGGCGGGAACCAGCAGGGCGCCGGTTGCGATCACGAAGAACAGTCCCGCAAACGCCAGCACCAGGCTGCGGGACGACAGCAGCAGGAGTGCGGCGGCGACCGCGGCGGCGGGCAGGGCGAGCCAGGTCGCGCGCCGGGCGAGCCGGCGCGTGCTGTGCTCCAGGGCGGCGCGGCTCATGGCGGTGTTCGGCGTGCTGCGCGCCGCGTCCAGCGCCGGCGCGGCAGCGGCCAGCAGCGTCATCCCCAGGCCCAGGGCAAAGCCGCGCCAGTAGATTGTCGGGGACGGGGTCACGGCGCTCACGCTGGACTCGAAGTAGAGGTCGCCGACGGTTCGCAGGACCAGGTCGACGAGACCTTCCGCGAGTTGCTGCCCCAGCACAATGCCCGCGGTCGTCGCCAGTGCGCCGAGCGCCAGTGCCTCTCCCAGCACGCCGGTCAGCAGTTGCCGCCTGGTGACACCGATCGCGCGAAGCACCCCGAACGTCCCGCGCCGCTGCACCACCGCGAACGACATGGTCGCATAGATCAGGAATACGCCCACCAGCAGCGCCAGCAGGCTCAATGCGGTGAGGTTGATGCGAAACGCCCGCGCCAGTTCGTCGAACGCCGCATTGCGGCCCTCGGCGGGCACCAGGGTGCTATCGGGCAGGCCGAGCGCGCGGATCCGTTCCGCCTCCGCCTCGTTCAGAATCAGGTCCACGCGGGACAGCGAGGCTCTGCCCAGCAATTCCTGGGCCGTGGCGATGTCGGCGACGATCGGCGCCGTGGGTCCCTCGTCGGCGGAGGATGTTTCAAGCACCGTCCCGACCGCACGGACCGTCCGTACCTCGCCGCCGATCAGCAGACCGAATTCCGCGCCCGACTCAAGGTCCAGTTCTTCCAGCAAGCGAGCGGGCGCCAGCACGGCACCCGGTTCCACGATCAGGCGGGTCAGGTCGGTTCCGCGGCCGGGCACAAAGCCCGAGAAGCCCCGAAAGCCGGATTCCTCCAGCGGGTCGACGCCCATCAGGGTGAATGATCGATCCGGCAGCCGGCGCACGCGCACCTCGGCCTCGACGACCGGCGCGGCACGTACCGGTCCGTGCTCCAACCGCAGCGTCCGGTACATGGAGTCGGCGATTTCGCCGCGGGTGCCCATCAGGTGGTGCGTCGTGCTGCCGGTGACCAGATTGGAGGTCAACTGGAACGCCCTGCGCGCGCTGTCGTTGGCCAGGTCCACGCCCACGTAGACCGCAACGCCGAGCGCGATACCGCTGACGGCCAGGCACAGTTGCCAGGGGCGGCGCCAGTAGAACCGCAGCCCGGACCGCGCCAGCAGCCCGATCACGGCGGTTCCTCGTGTATGTGAGCTGCCCGAATGGTGAAGACCCGGTCCGCGGCGCCGAGCACCTCCCGGCTGTGGGTGGCCATTATCAGCGTGGCCTTGTGCCTGCGGCAGGTCTGCTCCAGCAGCGCGAGTACTTCTTCCGCGGTCTCCAGATCCAGATTGCCCGTGGGCTCGTCCGCCAGCACGATGTTCGGCCGATGGGACAGGGCCCGCGCGATCGCCACCCGCTGTTGTTCGCCCCCCGACAGTTCCTCGGGGAAGCGGCTGCCGCAACCGCCAAGCCCCAGTTCTTCCAACAGCGAATCCGCACGCCCGACGCCTTCCGCGCGGGTGGCCCCGTTGAGCGCCATGGGAAGCCGCACGTTTTCCGCCACGGTCAGCGTGGGGATCAGGTTGAAGAACTGGAACACGAACCCCAGGCGGCGGCACCGCACCCGGGAAAGCTCGTCCTCGCTCAGCCCCGCCAGCGACTGTCCGAGCAGTTCCACGACGCCGTCCGTGGGCCGGTCCAGCCCGCCGATCAGGTTAAGCAGGGTGGACTTGCCGGAGCCGCTGCGTCCTACCACCACCACGAATTCACCGGACCGGACGTTCAGGTCGCACTCTTCCAGGACCACGTGGTCCCCGTACCTTTTTCTGACGCCGATGAGACGAATGTGGGATTCAGCGTTGTGCAAGGTCCGTGTCCTGCGGTTTCCAATTGTCGTGTTCAGGCGAGGAACGGACTTGCCTTACCGAAACTCGAAACAGTCAATTCCTTCTTGGCGCGTGTGGCGGCAACATACAACAACGCTCGTTCGGCCGTCTCGGCGGATATTCGCTCCGGGCTCGAGGCATCGGTGGCTTTGATTGCGGTCGCCAGCGGCACAGTGTCGCTGTTCGCACTGGCAACCACTACGCGATCGAATTCCAGACCCTTTACGCGGTGCATCGTGGCAAGGCGAACGCCAGCCGTCGGGTGGTCCGGGGATTCGGCTTCGAGAACCTCTACCGGCAATCCAGCATCTTGCAGTCCGTCTCCGATGGCATTTCGTTCGCGTTTCGTGCGCGCGACGATGCACACGCTCCGCATAGGTACGTCCTGATCCTCAAGGTTCGTCAGGTATTGAACGAGCCAGGTGATCTGGTCATCTCTGTTTCCGAAGTGTTTCAGGCGCGGCTCAGGGCCATGGGCAACGGAATGCATTCCACTGTTGTCGTCCGCGCCGCCATCGAGATCATCGATTGAACATCGATCAAGAACCCTGGACGCCCAGCGGCGCGTCTGCTCTGTGGTACGGTAGTTCAATCGAAGCTTGCGACCGCGTCCGCGGATGTCGATTCCGCAACGCCCAAGCACCACGCGGTGACGGGAATGGATTCGTTGGTGAGCATCTCCGACGATGAAGAGGTCGTCCCGGCCCCGGGGAACCAGTCGGCGGATCAGGTGCCATGCCTGCGCACTCATGTCCTGGGCTTCGTCAACGACGACCGAACCAAAGTTGACGCCGGCACGGTCCTGCTTGATTATTGCTGCGGCAGCATTGTAGCAGTCCGCTATTTCCATGACGCCGCGTTCGGCCAACTGGGCGCGGTACTCTTCGAACACCGGCCATATCCTGGCCCGAACGCCCCGATTGATCCGCACCCCGCGGCCTATTCGGGGAATGCGCAGGTATTCCTCTCGACTTGCAACCCCGTTCGACTGAATCACAAATTCCCACTCATCGTTGTAGAACGAGTCCGAATACCGCAAGTCCCGTGGCCGCTTCTCCAATGCCTTTTGCCAAGCTTTGGGTTCACGGTCAAAGACGAGGCTGAAGCGGAAGCGCCTGCCGCGCAGAAAACGATGCACCCAGCGGTCGAGATTCGTGACTTCAATGCGATTCATCTCTTCCGGCGTGCAGATGGAGCGCAGATTATTCTCGATGTCCGAGGCGAGGTTGCGCGTGAAGGTGGTGAACAGGACGCGCTCGCCATCGGGCAGTTCCCGGGCCAGCCAGCGGGCGCGATGCATGGCCACGACCGTCTTGCCGGTTCCCGCTCCCCCGAGAACACGCACCGGCCCGTTCCAATGGCGTTCAACAAGTCGTCGCTGGGAGGGGTGAAGGAACACGCGCCAGCGTTCCAACGGGGCGTTGAACATCTCTTCGAGTTCAAGATCGTTGTCGATGATGACAAAGTGGGAGCGCGAATCGTGGCGCGTAAGCGCGGTGGAGAAGTCCGTGGTGTCCACCGAAACCGGCGGGGTTTCACGGTCCAGGATGATCTGCTCGTAGGAATCGCCCGCCATGTAGAGAAAGAGAGCATCATGGGCCTCCACCGGCAAACGCGGTGCCATGCCGTCCAGGCCAGCTTCGGAGCGGACATCAAGCACTTCCGCTGTCATGTCGGCGGGCACGCCCAAGCGCAGCAACTGCCTGCGCTTGAGTTTGGCGAATAGTGCAGGTTTGCTTTCGGTTGCAGCAGTTGCAGCGGTTGCAGCAGTTGCAGCGGTTTCAGGAGCCGTAGTGTCCGGCGCTTCCTCGCGAGGCTGGTACACCTGCAGCGCCCCCGTCGCAGCATTGATGCTGCACCGGTGACGTGTGGCCCAGCGGTAGGCTTCGTCGTGCTTGGCGGCCCAGAGCAGCATATGCACGTTGCCCGCGTCGGGCTTTAGAACAATCGCGCGAAATCCACCGTCGATGCGCAGGGAACGCATGTTCGGATCCTTGGCGTTGGCGATCTTCTCGTAGTTGAGGCCGGAGGCGGTCGAGTCGCGCTCGAACCTCGCGATCATCGAGCGGACGCCGCGCTGTTGCCTGGAGGGCAGTTTGGCGAACGCCGTCAGGAAGTCTGCCGACATCGCCATCTTCGTCCTCGTCATGAAAGTCCCCGGGTTGTACGGTTTGCAGGCGTGGCCAATACGGTCCACCAATGCTGCCTAATGTACGTCATTTCGCTACGGAATCAGTCGACAAGGGTCGGGGTCAGGTCTGTGGCGTCCGGGGGAAAGACGTGCCATTCGGCGGTTTCGAACGGGAGCGGTTCCTGGCCGGGCAACAGAATCGCTACCCGCTTTGCTTCCCAGGCCAGTTCCGCCTCCGCGACCACTTCTCCAGTCTCATTTGTCAATTCATGGCCGACCTCCGGCGGCGGGACTCCTTTTTCGGCCAGATTGCGCATGAGGCTGTGCAATTCAGGGGCTGCCAGCGATATGGCTTCCTTCCACTCCCCTGAAAAAGGTGGTTCTGGAGACGGTACCCGGATCGGCAAATCCGGGTACGCATTGCGACTGACGCCCAAAGTCGTCGTCCACCAGGCGTTGGGGAGGAACTGCAACAGGTTGAAGAGTCGCAGGACGCCGTTCCACTCCCGGCGATAGTCTTGCCGCTCCGATTGTGCGGCGTCATTCAAGTGAACCGCTGCCATGATCTCATCCGGTTTTGGCGACTCGGCATGCGACTGGGGGAGCGCGGACAGCGGCAAGGCAAGGAAAATTTGTGCGAATTCCGGTGGTGTCTTGAGCCAATTCCCCCGACCCGCGATGGCTGTTCTCTCCGGTAGATCGGCCACGGCATCGCCAAGTTCCGGAGGCAATTGCCTTGCAGACTCCTTGAATTGACGCCGCAGTTCCGGGCTCCGCATGTCGGGGGGAAGAAAGAGACGCAGCAGGTCCGTGAATACAGCGCGCCGCCAATCCAATGGATCGGGGTTCTGCAGATAACGGACGAGCAGCACCAGCGACGGTTCACCGAGGCGAGACCGGACCAGGCCCGTTCGCCAGCGACTGTCCAGCGCCTGTTGCAATTGCACCATGTGCCCGACGTCGTTCCCGAGCATGTCCGACGCGTTGTCACCCTTGCCGAGAACGATTTCGAGATCGTGCCAAGTCAAGGACCAGACGAGGTAGCCGGCGCGAACCAGCGCCATTCGTTTGGCGGAGTCTTCGTCCGTCCGTTCCCGGTGAAACTCGAAGCCGTCGGCAAAGATTGCGATGGGCGGCTGGTCGCGGGACTGTCGCGCCGGGCGAATCACGAAGTCGGGCCGACTGGAGATTGCGACACCCTCGCGTTCGCCGACCTCCGCCTGCGCTTCCATGAAGTAGGTCAAGCCCGTCGTATTCAGGACAAAGCCGGGCTTGCCGCCCACTATGTCCTGACGCACCCGCACCGGTTTGCCATCCACCTTCACACGCCCAAGCGCCTCAACGAACCGCGCTTCCAATTCGCTTTCCAGTAGCGGGTTCACCTTGACCGAGCGCAGCCCGGGCACCTCCCGAAGCGTGTCCGACTGCTTGAGAATCGCGTTCAGCACATCCAGCGCCGTGGTGCGGGACGTGCTCGCCATGTCGTAGCTGCGCCGGTAGGCGTACACGCAACGGTAGCAGCCGTCCTTCAAAGGGTCCGCGTTGCACTCGCACTGCATGATCGCGTCCCTTGCCATGCGGAATATGTCCAGCACATTGCCCGGGTCGTTCATCGTCTGCTTCAAGTAGCCGGTACCGCCCGGTACCGTGTCGTAGAGCATCAGAAAGTTGAGGTCCGCTCCCGATTCCGACGCCGGAAACCTGCAGGTCATCACACGCAAGTGCTCCACGGCTCCCGAGAATTGGCGCCGCAGGCCCAATTCCAGCGCGGCGATGAACGAATTGGTGCGTTTCTCCGCGTCCAGGGTGCCTGCGGCGGGGATGAGCATCCGAACGGCCTCGGACTTGAACTCCCGATAGAGATAGAGGCAATCCGCAATGGCCTCGTTTCCGCCGGCATTGCAGATACGAGTATGTTGGATGTCTCCATCGTCTCCTTGCACGCCGCCGCAACGGCGGCACAGCCTGAAGCCCTTGCTGGGCATGGTCTCGCCGGCGAACGCGGTCGGCGAGGCCAACTCGTCCAGCCGTCCGAAGTTCATTTCGCGGAACGTCGCGGAGGGCACGTACTCGAAGCCGAACGTCCGCTCGGGACTCGCCGACGCGTACGCGCGGGTCACGGAGGCTGGGTCGAAATCCGCCACCAATTGGCGTGTGTAAAACAATGGCTCGCGGTCGTCGCGCTCGTCCATTATCCGGCTTCGACGGTCCGGCGTCGCAGCGTGAACCAGGCGCAGCCGAAGCATTTCCCGGCACTGCCCGGCGTCGGCCCATAATGGATCGCCGCACCGCGGACAGGTTGCGTAGCGGTCGCCCGCATCGACGTTTTCGCAATACGCGCACGAGGGGCAGAGGCGCCATTTTTCGATTTCCGAGAGCCTGGTGTCGATGCGTTTGATGACCACGCGGCGACCGCCGGCGTAAAATTTGTTCTCCGGCGCGAATTCGCCCAGCGCGGCGGCCGCCGGGCGAAGGTAATCGTAGACTACGATGTCCTTCTCCGGCTCGTTGCCTTCGCCGCGCCGGTGCCTGTAAATCACCGAATTCAATGTTACGCCCGGTTCCGGAAAGGCATAGTTGGGCAGCAACCCCTCATCGGTCAGAAATCCGAACGTGTTCCGGCCATTCATGTTCCGCAATAACCGCTGCAGGGCGGCGCGCTCGGCGGAGAGCTCCTTCATGCTCGCCGCGCTCGCCTCGTCTTCCGGGCCGCGTCGCAACGTCCGGACGCGCCTGCCAAGCGCCTCCATTTCGTTGCGCAATGACCGGCGCTCCTTAACCACTTCAGTGAGGCGCTTGAGTATCCGCAGGCGCAGGGAGTCTTCCGGGTCGTCGCCGCGCAAGTAGGCCGTGAGGTACTCGCGCGACGCATCGTCCAGGCCATCTGCCGTTTCGGTGCGCGACTCGAAGGCATGGAAAAACCGATCCAGCAGCTCGTCCTCGTTTTTCGCCACGAATTCGAAGAACGGGTACGGAAAGCCGTGGGTCGCGGATTTCTCGACATTGTCCAGAACCTGCCGGATGGTTCGCGGAACGGCATTCTCGTCAACGCCGGCGGCCACCCAGCAATCCAGGCAGAAGGCGGTGAGCTGCCGCTCCAGGACGGCCGGCGCATTGAGGTAGATCCCCGGTGGATCGACCCCGCTGCCAAGCATTTCCATGGGTTCGGCGTAGTAGTAAAGATCATGCGGTTGGCCGGTGGCGACCGTCAGCGCCAGGGCATTGCCATCGCGGCGTCCGGCGCGCCCGGCACGCTGCAGGTAGTTCGTCGCAGCCGGCGGCACGGAACACATCACAATTGCGGAGAGGTCGCCTATGTCGACCCCGAGTTCCAGCGTCGGCGTGGCGGACAACAGGTTCGGCTCCCAAGGTTTGCGATCGGGCGCGGCGAAGCGTTCCTGCAGGCGATCGCGCTCGTCCCGTGAAACCAGCGCGGTGTGCTCGGCGGATACGATGCGGCGAATCCCGGCCTCGCGATACAAACGTCCGGCCCAAGTCGCAAATCCGGCGGTATGCTTGACATAACTGTCCTCTGTCGCAAGGTCCAGGCAGGGAACGTCCCGCCACACGCCTACTTCCCGCGCGGGAACGACCAACTCCCGACGCGAGCGGCGGCAACGCATCACGGCGGTTTCCGTGGTGACGTAGAATCGCGTTGGATTGAGTGCCCAGACTTTTGTGTGTCCGGCAAGCAGTACGCGAACTAGTTCCGCGTCGACCAGTGCGCTCATCGCGAGTTGCAAGACATCGGGAGCGTTCCGCGTTGCCGCCAGGACGTTAATGGGCGTCAGCACCTTTTCCGCCCAGCGCTGGTACCAGGACTTGCGCCGCTGTGCCGCCAAACTCTCCACGCCGTCTCGCAGCGCCTGTTGGCCGGGGAAGACCGGTAGGGTTGATCGCTTGCCGAAGTCCTGCAATGCCAGTTGGTTCGTCAGGACGAATATGTTGCCGCCGCTATGGAGATACCGTTGGAACAGTGGGCTTTCCACCGCGCCGCGATCCTTCATGCGCCGCAAGATTCCCAATACCAGGCTTCGTGCATGTTCGGCGTCGATTTCGCTCAACTCGCCGAAGTGCTCGCGAACGCGATCCAATATCATGGCGCAGGCCCGCTCAAGCGCGTCCGGTTCGACCCCTACGGCGGCGATTCGCGTGCGCTCCAGCGTGCGTCCGATGGCAGAGCCAAAGGTTAGTTCGGCCAGAGTGTCCCAGCGTACGCGCCGCCGCACGAGCGACAGGAGGTCCGATCCCGGAGGAAGCGATCCACTCTCTCGCAGCGTTTCGAAGTCCCGCAGCCATAACCTGTCGGGTGCGATGAATTCGCTGATGTAGTGTTCGTCGTCGAACGCAGCCGGATTTGCGGTGGTGTCCCCCCACCATGCGGCGACGGTGTCCGGGAGGTTCGCGAGTGAAATGTCCTCGTGTTCGGCTATCGTCTGGGCGATGGCCGCCCGGATGCTGTTGCGCCAGGTCCGGGCCGCGAAGAACGACCCCCGGTGCGCGGCGTCCTGCACGTTGTCGGAAAACGCGATGGCCTTGCGGTCATCGTTGTGCCGCGAGGCGAACATCTGCGCCAGCGCCGTGCTGAGCAGGCTGGATGCTCGCGCGCCCAGGATGATGAGCGCCTCCCGCGCTCCGCAGTAGGGGCAATCGCGGCTCAGTTTCCGCCGTTGGCGGTCGCCGGACCGGCCCATGACGACGGCATTGGGGCGGAACACTCGGGTCAGGCGTTCCTCTCCGCAGCCGGGGCATTCGCCGGAGACACGGGCCGCTAGATACCCGCATCTTCCGCAGATCCATGCCTCCTGTCCCTTGACCCCTTGGGGCGTTGGCTCGTCGGCGCCACTTGGAAAGAGATAGTTGACGTCTACATCGCGGAGAAAGAACCGGTTGTAGAACACTCGCAGGTCGCGATCGATGCGCTGCTCGGCCGCATGCTTGACGCACCCCCAGCCAGTGGCGTGGCACTCGCGACACTGAATGAGGGGGAGATGAATGGAGTCTTCCTCCGCCTTGAGGTCATCCGAATAGCGAAGGCGGTGCCGCGGATTTCCGGAGTTTCGGCGGTCGGCTTCTTCCCGTTGCGGTGCGTGCGTTTCGATCAGGCCCGCGCCCGAAGCCTCCTCCAAGTTGTTACTGACGCTGCAAACCATGCGCCGTAGCTCCCGGACCCAAAGGTGCAATCGGACGTTCAGGAATGGCCGAATCCCTTCGTCGCCAGGGTCGCGGTATCGCGCTACCGAAATCAGCGCGCAAAGCGCGTTCAAGATGTTCTCCGCTTCCCTCGCATCAGCCGCCGGCAAGCTTCTCCGCAGACGTTTCACCACCGTTGTCAAGGACGTTGGCCTTGAGCGCTCCAGCACCCGAAGGAAATTCACGAAAGTTGCGTGTTCGCGAAGCCTCCCGCCCAGGGCAAGGCGCCATTCCGGCGTGTCGATGTCCTCCCGGGGAAATTCGCCGAAGAACAATTCGTGTTGGTTGCGAATGTAGTCCTGGAGCGACGCGTAGCGGTTCGGGTCCAACCGCGCGGCAAGGTCCCGCTGCGGTAGGAGATGAAAGCGAATGATGGCATCGGCGAGAAACTCGTCGATCCCCTGCCGGACTTCGCCTATGATCGCGTCCGCGTCGAAAGGCTGATGGAAGATGCCGGAGGCGTATCGCAGAATGGGCTCCGCCCCCCCCTCCGCGCCGATGGTCGCGGAGGTGCCCACGCAAACCAAAGCCTCGGTCGATTGAAGCCGAGCCCGAAGACGGCGGATAAGGCAGGCGAGGTCCGTTCCCTGGGCGCCGTCGAACGTGTGCAGTTCATCCACGACGAGGTGGCGCAAGGTGCCTGCGGCGTTGTGCCGCCACAGCCGGCTGTCGATGGGCCGCGTCAGCAACAGGTCGAGCATCTTGTAGTTCGTGAGAAGGATGTCCGGAGGGCGCTCCCTCAGCACATCGCGGTTCTCGATCAAATGCTCTGCCGTCATGCGCCGTCTGGGTGAGGCGCCCGTTTCCCCCACGTACAAGCCGGCCGTCACGCTGCCGCGCAGCGAAAGCGTGCGATGCACGATCCGCGCAATTCGCCCCGCCTGATCCGACGCCAGCGCATTCATCGGGTAGATCAGAATCGCCTTGATGCCCGGAGTTCCCGCGTGTGCCCGGCAGTGGTCCAGCACCGGGTACAGGAAACACTCGGTCTTGCCTGAGCCCGTTCCGGTGGCTACGAGCGTGGAATGTCCTGCCATCAATCGCTCGAAGGCTTGCCGTTGATGGCTATACGGAGTGAAACCCAGCGGCGTTTCGGGAAATGGCTCGCCACCCTCGGGCGCATGCTGGAACGGCAGTTCGATCGAGAGGTAGGGCCCCTTGACCAGATTGTCCGCATTGGCGATGAAGTCATCGATCACGGTCGCCAAGGCCCGGTTTGACGGACCAAAGCCGGTGGTGAGGAAGTCCTTGAGGGCGTCGGTGACTTCGGCTGCGAGAGTGGAGGGAATCATCGGGGAAGGAAGTTTAGCGCGTCTGTGGAACGATTCCGGCGCATCTGGAGAACTTCACTACCCATTGCCTGGCGTCGTAGCGCCTGGTTCAGACGCCTGTCCCGGCATGACAAACAACCACATCAGGCGAAAACACGGTAATATCCGCGCATTCGCTGGTACTAGAGGCTACCTCCGGTTTTCCGGGGGGCGATTATACGGTCGCTGTCAACGGGTTGCGCTATGCTGGCAAGCACCTGCTGAATGGTCTGGTTTCCGCTGATTCGAATGAGGATGAGCAGATTCAGTAGCGGTCGCGGTCAAACAGATCATGAACTATCGAGAGCCATTGCCGGAGGATTGTCCGCCTGATTTTGGCGCAATGTACGGTGGAATCGACGTGAAAGCCGTTACCTACACGACCTTGCTGGATTACTGCGACGGACCGTTGCTATTTGAGGCTCGAGATTCCATCGGAGGTCATTACATTGCAATGGCCGTGGAAACGATGGAGGGAGAGGACGGTTACGTCGTCGTAGGCGTCGCTCCAGAACGTCTACGCCAGTTCCGCGCCGGATTGGTAGATCTGAGATTGCTAGTAGAAGAAGCTGGCGAGGATGAATGGTATCTCACCGAGGCGACTGATCTTTCTGAACCATTGAAGCTCAATCTTCAGGGCAGTCCTCTGGCCCAAAGTGGGTTCCTTCCAGACCATGGGTTCATGCTACACGATTCGCCGTCGGACGCATTCGCTCTCAGTGAGGCGCAGGCTCGCAATAATCTAATTTTTGAACTTGCCGTGGAACCACCGGAGTCAGCAACTAGTCACCGCATTCGCTTAGAGACTTTCGTTGGATTGCTCGATCAAGTTCAGAAAATGGTCAAGCATGCTTATAGAGCGGCCTTGCGGGATATTCCTCCGAGCCATCGGCCGACTGTTCCACCAGCGGAAGCGGCTCTGCTGGATGTTGTTGTCCCTGCAGCTGCGGGTTCCTTTCGCGTGGTTCTAGAGGCTGCTGGGAAGTCCGACTTGCTGGGCGGGAGCGAACTTGCCCGAGCATTGCAACGAGTGGATATGCTCTTTGAGCATACCGCTGATCCAGACACCGCGCTGGAGACAGCAAAGCAGAATCGTGGACATCTTGCGGGAGCCTATTTGAAGTTACTGAGGTTGCTCACGCGTCGCCAGACAGGGATGCGTTATTCCTGGGCCGATCCGACCTTTACGCAGCCAGTGAGTCGGGCAATATCCGAAGCGGAAGCTCGGCACCTCGAGAGTGTGCTCTCCGACGTCTCAAATCTCGGATCCGAGGAGGTAACGCTGGTGGGAGAGTTCTTTAAGGTCAACCGAAACACTGGAGCTTGGGGTTTGCTTACCAATAGCGGCCCCTTGTCCGGCAAATTGCGGGAAGACAGCCTTAGTCTGAATGGGCTGACTGTGGGAAGGCGCTACGAATTCGTATGCGAGGAGGAATTTGAAACAGTTGAGGGTACAGGGAAAGAAAAGCGGAATCTCTATCTGCGGGATTTCAAACCTGCGTGAGTTCTGGCGGCCGATGCGCTTGGCTTATGAAAGCCTGCAATCAGTACCTGAACGAATAAACATACCAAGTAGCGTACTCTGGGCCTGCGCCACCCGAATGGGCGTCACAACCAAGCCGACGCGCGAGACGTTTTTCAGCAGCTTGAGCTGCGGATTTTGATCGATGAGTCGATTCTCTGCGCCAAGACCTCAGCGATGGATAAGTGCGTTCTTGCTCACGCCTTCTGCGGGCCAAATCCATTGTGATTCCTACTCTACAAGCCATAAATTCCTCCTACCTCGCCCCTGTGTCCTGTTCAAAAGGCATCCCAAGCTGCCCGATAGTCCTGCACTCGGTCGCAGCGCGTGAATGGCGCGACCCACTTAATTTCACGTCGGGCTGGGCCGCTGGGTTGCGTGTTGTCGACTATATGGCGGCGGATGGTGCCGGTTTCAAGGGCTTGGATGTCTTCCCAACCCAGCGCGACATTGGTCGCTTGGTGGGTCGGACTGTCGATGACGTAGGACGCGTCGCCCCTTTTTGCCTTGCGGGGCAGGCCCACACCAGGGAGGCCCCTAGAAGCCGTGAAAACGATTCGGCCGTTGGCGTCGTACCAAGTGTCTGCCTCGTATTGGCGCATGACGGGGAACTGCACGCGATAGATCGTCAGCAGTTCGTCTAGGGTCAAGCTAAGGGCCTTGGCGGCGAGGACATCAATTTCCACCATCGCTTGGCGCCGGGCAAGGTCGGTGCGTAGGGCAACGTCACGATTCCAGGAGGGGGAGAGTTCCGCGAAGAACATGGCTGGCAGACGAGGATCGGAATTTGTCCAGCGGTCGGCGTTGAATGCGTCGATGTGGCGGCGCGAAGGGTTTTCGGGCAGCGGAATCCCGCAGATTTCTTCCCACAGTTCTGCATACGGCTTGGTCAGGCAGCAAAGGCATAACGCTCGAACCCTGAGTGCGTTGCGGACGGATGGCGGACAGTCATCCGCGAGCATCGGGAGGCGATTGAGCAGCGAAACGTTGACATTGCTCGAACCGGTGCTCTTGATGAAAAAATCGAGGACGACTGAGATCGAGAGGGAAAAGAAGTCGATGCAATGGGCCGCGTTGCGGAATGCAGTAGTGACAATACTATGGATGCTTGCCGCATCTTTCGGGATCAACGCGGTGCTAAATGTCCTTGCTAAAAACGCGTTGACCATCGCCCGATTTGCGATACGAAAAAAATCCGACACGGGACTTGGGTCAGTATCGCCGTTTTCCGCCCAAGGGACCTTTGGGGTGCGGCGCACGTATTCTTCCTTAGTACAGGCTCGCACATAGTTTGTGCGTGGCAGATAGTCGTCAGGCAGCGCGGTAAGATCAAGGCAGTCGTAGTCGCTGCTCTTGGCGCAACGCGCGCGGGGGGTCTTGTTAAAGGGATTGCCGACCGAGAAGTGAGGGCCGGACATCACCAACTCGCCCGTGTTTGAAGGGAAACGGGTTTCTCGGCGGATGGTGCCATTTCGTTGTGAGGTGGTTTCATGCCAATGGCCCGTTGTGTAGGAAACGCCTTCAAGATCAGCAAAGCGGCGGGGATAGGCTGCCAGCTTCTGTACTACGGTTAGCAGTTCCCGCGAATGCAGTGCCGGTAGCCGCGCTTCAGTCGGTGGTGTGTCATCGTCGTCATACAGTGACGCTAATGTTACGAGGGCGGTCTCATCCACTTCAATGGCGCGTGAGCTGTGCCCGTTCGTGTTCCAATTGCCTTTGTCGTCCTTGAGGCCTGGAACATCGCCGCCGCCGTCGTGGGCAAGAGAGGCATCGACGGTGGCTGGCGCGTAAAGATTCGCGATGTGGTTGAACTTTGGTTCGGAAACACGTTTGCCGTAGACGTTCACGCTGAAGGCCGTGTGGTGATCGACCTCGGCGAATAGCTTCTTTTCGTTTGCGAATTGGAAGTGAGCCCGCAGCCGAGAATAGACCTCGTGCCGGAAACTCCCGCCCTTCGGATCATCGTAGATACCTTCCGGGTGCAGAAAACCCGCGACGCCAGACGCGTTTGCAACCATCCATGCCTGCGGCAGGAAACACTTGTACAGGTTGGTCTGCTGGCCGATCAAAGCTGGATAGTTTTGATTGGCGTTTAAGAACGCCTGCGTCGCCTCCGAGTCCTCCACATCCGCTATCCAAGCGTCGCGTAACCTCTCTCGCTGCTCGAATGCCTCGTTCCTGCCCTGTGTCAACTTGACGGCGGAGCGCTTGCGCAGCACAAGCGACGGATCGAATTCGCCCAATACCCCGGCTTCCTTCCACTCAACCTTGATCCACGGCGGGTTTCCCAGCACCAGATCGAAACCGCCGCGGACTCTGCCGTCCGTTCGGTGCCCGTAGAACATATCCGCGAAAACCAGTTCCCAGTGATGAAAGCCCCGCCGCTTGGCCAGATCGTCAATGAATTTCAGCCGGGGGAATCGTTCGAACACGCTCTTCAAGTCCAGCATGCCGATTTCATTGCTGATCCGCTTTGCGATGTTGTCCGCGAGTTCCGCGTACTCCTTGCCGAAGAGGTCTGCGGTCTGGTTGGGGCCCACGCCGGGCTGGAACACGGAGCCGGTCAACACCAGGCAAACTTCCGTCAGGAATTCGTCCCTCGTTGGCAGCAGGGTGGCCTCGCCGATGGGCCAGAACCACAGCGCGCACCAATAGTCCATGGCGAGTTTCAGTCGGCGGTAGGGGCTTGCCGACCGTGAGCTTTCGCTGAACACGCCCTGCGCGCGGATGCGGTCCTTCCACTCGTTACGCGTTTGCCTCCGAGAGGTACCCTCACGGCCCCACACCGGGAGCGTGTCTTCGGTCTCCCGGCGGTCGGCGGCGAGTTGCTCCGTGTGCAGAGACCAGAGTTCGTCGATGCGGTCAGAGAGGGCTTCGAGTTCCCGCGCCTCTTCTTTCGAGAATGGCTGGCAGAAGGATTTTCGCCATGCCTTGATCCGCTCGAAGTTGCCGGGTTCCAGTTGCCGGGCCGCCTTATTGCGGTAGTCGGCCATGCCGGGGTCCGGGAGTAGGAAGTGGTAGACGGTGCCCGGCGGGCGACTGACACGGACGGTATCGTCAGTCCGCGAATCCCGCGTTGTTGGCGGATCCGAAGGCGCATAGGATTCATTGCCGGAGTTGGCACGTGGTGGCTTCACCCGGTCCGGCGCGAAGTTGAACCAGAGATCGGCCCTCCTTTGCTTGAATATTTTACTCTTGCGATAAACTTGCCGGCGCGCGCCGACCAGGGAATTGCCACGGACGATCTGATAGCCGAACCAAGGCACGTGCCCGTCCTTGTGGATGCAGTTGAGCCACAGCGAAACCTCCGCAAGTTCTCCCGCGACGGGATTGAGGTCCACTCCGAATACGTTGCGGTCGGCTACGTAGTGTCTCGCCTTCTGCAACTCGTTGGCGTAGTCCGCGTGGGGAATGCGTTCGCCGCGTTCCCGCTGGCGGCGGTCCAGATACTTCTCCGCAAGCTGATTGACCGCTTCGTTCAGAAAGGCCGCCGAACCCATGGCGGGCTCGCAGATGGTCAGGTCCAGTATCCGCTCCGCGGCCATGTCGTCGGGAATGAGTTCCTTCAGGGCGTACTTCACCACGCACTTGGTCAGGCTCTCCGGGGTGTAGTAGCTGGCGGTTTTCTCCCGGTCCCGTCCCGCCAAACGATAGATGAAGCGGCCCTTTGGGTGAACTTTGAGTTTCCGTAATCCACCGGCGCTACGCTCGAATACTCGCTCCTCCTGGCTGTACTCGCGCAGTTCGCCCAGGGGCACGAACCAGGCAGCCGCGAGCTCGTCCGGGTCTTTGCCGGCCTGTTTGACTTCGTAAAGATCTTCTTCCGCAAAGAAGCCGCGGTAGGAGAGCAGCGCCTCGTACACCGCGCCCAGTTGGTTAATGCCGAGTTGGGCGTAGGAGATGCGGCCCCTGCGGCGGTTTCTCCCCTTGGCGGGCCGGGTGAGGGACATCAGCCGGATGACCTTTTGCAGCGCTCTATTGCGCAGCTTCACTCTGTCGAGCAACGGCGTCGAACCCTTGCGGAACAGGGCGCTGTCGAGAGCCCGGACCTGAAAGGTATTGTGGAGCGAGCCGGGCAACAGGTCATCGCCGCCGCCATCGAAGCCGCGCCTGATCAGGCGGAACAGAGTTTCAATGCTGTCGTGGATGTAGTGGCCGTTCAGGGATTCGTCCCCGGTCAGGCGCACCAGTTCCAGGTCGCGAAGGTGCTCCAGGCTGTATCCCTTGCGGTACGCCTCGGAATTGAGGGGCGCGTAGCCGAGTTCCGGACGGGCTTCGATATAGAACAGGAATAGCAGGCGGTACATGTACCGCAGGGCTTCCAGACCCAGCTTCCCGGCAAGTCTGTCGTCGAGCCGGTACACTCGCTCCTTGCTCACTTCGCGCAGATACCGGATGGCCTCGTTGCCGATGAGTTCGATGGACTCCCTCAAGGCATACTTGAGGTCGTTGGAGACGGCGAAAGCGTGCTTGTGGCTACTCTCATCCAGGTTGTCGAGCAGGCTCATGCCGTCCTGCGGCGCCAGGCAGTCGCGGTGCAGCAGCGCGGCCGTGGCCTGGAGGGTTGGCGTTTCGCGGCGGCCAAGGATGTCGTCTAGCACGAAGCGCAGCAGACGGTTTTGTGCCCACTTGCCCCGTTCCAGCAGCAGAATTTGACCAGGGGCGAGAAGGACAACCCAGCGTGGCGGGTGGTTCTGCCCGAAGACGCGGCGTGTGATGATCTCCTCCCAAGTTTCCTTCAGGAGCGCTTCGGGTGCCGGCGCTTCGCCGTGGTACTGCGCAGCGTGGGGCTTGAGCGAGAGCGGGTCCTCGTCTTCGCCAGTAGGGTCGAAGGCGCCCAGGACGAGCAACTGCGTCGCGCCACGTTGGCCGCCGACAGCGCACAGCACTGGGATTTCGTCGCCGGTGGAACCGTCGAGAGGGTGGTTGACGGGATTGAAATCGTAGCCGAGCGCGGTCAGCAGTTGACGAAACCAACCGCGTTGCAGTTGCACCCGTGCATGATGGCGGCGTTCGCGATTTAAGCGCTGGCGAAATTGCAGGTACAGGCGCGCCAGTGCGCGCAACGCCTGATCGGGCGGGCGTTGACCGTCGTTGCTCTCCGCGGCGCTTTCGCGCCACCGAGCGGTCGTCGCTTTAATGTCGTTCGCGAAGACTTCCGAAAGGTAGTGGTGGCTGTAGAACTCGTTTTCGTTCTGGATGCCCGTAAAGGTCGCAGGCATGATCGGTCAATCGGTTCCCGCGTGGTCATTCAGCATCTCCATCAGGTCGCCGCGCCTGAAGGTGCCCGCCAGTTGCTGCAGAGAAATCTCCCGGTCGCCGTAGCAGGATTTGATCGCTTGGGCAATGGTGTCCATGGCTCTCTCGTAGTAGACGTCGCCTTTCTGGTTCAGCAACTCGTTCGCGGCCCCGTAGCTTCGGTGGGAGATTTCGCTGAACTCAGGCTGCAATTCGCGCAAGATTTCCCGTCCCATCAACATGGCCAGATGGTGCGATGCATAGTGCAGCCATTGCGGCGCACCCTCCGGCGGTTCTCTGCGTTTGAGTTCCACGGCTTTGAAAATAAGCGTGGCGACCAATGCCTGAGCGGCGTTCAGGTCATTGAAGATCGTGTCATAGAGTTTGTCGAAATGCGCTCGGCGTCGAAACCTCGCCTGGTGCGGTTTCTCCCGCCAGACCGCGAGCACGGTCTCTGCGACGGTGGAGCTTGTGACAACATCCGAGCCCCCAACGCCTGCTTCCCTATGGCGCTTGTAAACGAAACCTAGCTGTTTCATGCCGAGAGCCAAGGTGCTTTGAACTTCGTCGTTGGATCGCAGATCCCGAAGATTTACGGGATTCTGACTATTGGTCGCCTTGGTGATTTCCCGAATGATGTCTTCGGATTCTTCTGGCAACTGGTAAATGCGCAACATGGCGTAGGCAGCGGTGCCAGTGCGCGGACCGCCTTCCTCCAAGGTTTGCTGAATCGTTCGGCAGGTCTGCCCGCCGTTGATTATCTGCACGTTCTTTAGGCTGACTTGGTAGTCCACACTCTGAAACGCGTTGTAGTCGAACCTCTCGCAGACCGCCGTTATGCCGTTGTTGAGAAAGTAGAATCTGTCCGACTTGTCCTGTTGCCGAAGTGTGTTCCCGATTTCAGCGTTTACCCGGTTGGCACGCCCCAGGAATCGCCGAATGTTGCGTTGCAGCAATTGATCGCCATGCGCATCGAACAGTCGCTTTATCTCGTGCACCGAGATTCGACCAACGAGGACCCGCATGAAATTCATGTCTTCCACGATGGCCTTGCCCTTCAATTCCAGGGTGGCGTTTATCCGCTCCCCCTTCTTGAGTGATCGGACGATGGCGTCGTGGTTGAAGTGCCGGACTTCCAATTGGCCGTTGAATTGCTGTTCCGCTTCGCGGATGCGGGCGTCTACACCGTCTACCCATTTGTCGCCGTTGTTGCAGAGGACGACGCGTACCGTGGGTATGTAGCCATCCCGGATGAGGGATCGAACATCCTCGATTTTTGGCGCGATCTTCTCGTTCAACGTAACCCGCCGATCCGGATCGAACAGGATCCGCGCGGTGCCCAATACTTTCTGGACCTCGTTTTCGGGGAAATTCGCCGTGCCGCCGAGATCCTTGACCTTGTACTTTCCCTGAAAGATGGTCACGATGAATTCGTTGCCCTCGACGTCGGCCCGATGCAGGCCGTCCACGCCCGCGTCGTTACCTCCGTCAGTCAGCATTTCCACGCATTCCTCAAGCAGCATGTCCAGCGCCGTGGACATGCACAGCAACACGAACGCGGCGGACTTGCTCCCGCTCTCGTCATGCGCCGAAAACCATTCCGGATTGGCCTCCAGGATACCGGCGATACGCTGATCAACGATGCTGGCGTTGATGTTCGTTGTCCTGCTCCCCTGTTCCGAATACGACAATGCGGTGGTTGCCCGCGTCACGCACGATACCACCGTCGGATTCAATCGTCACCGGACCATCGCCGCCCTCCGGCGTGGCCGCTGCGCGAGGCTACTGCGCCAATGGCGTCATCGCGCAGATCACCTTTATCCAGGGACGGCGTTCGGTCGTCATGGTGTCCTGCATCCACCTCAAGTATTCATCGTGAATGTCCTCTACGTTCTGAAGGGCGCGCTCGTTGCGGAAACGCTTGAGGGACTTCCCTAGCTCGGGGTCCTCGAACTCGATCTCCAGTTGCCGCCGCCTGCGATCCCTGAATTCATCGAGCGCTTTGATTTCCTCCTCCAGCTTGGCGTCGATGGATTTCTCGAAAGCGTCGCGACGACCGATGAAGTGCTCCCGAGCGCGGTCGACAGCGCTCGGGAGCAGCGATGACAGCCTGGACATGTCCACCCCTTGCTGGAGATTGGCGACAGCATCGCAGCCCAGGCCGGTGCGGGCGACCAGCGCCTTGAATGGGATCAGCTCCGGACGGGCTCCATCGCGGAAAGCGACGGCAGTCCATTCGTAAACGAGAGGGTGACTCTTCAAGTTAGGCACCAGGCCAGACAAGAGGAATATTGTTTCGTTCGGCGCCAGGCCGGGCACTCCGGCGAGAACTGGCGCCTCGGAACGCCCGAACGCCGCCAGCATACGATCATTCAGCCAGGCCACTACGGGACTCAGGCGCCAGAGGTAGTGGAGCGTTGGCCAGGAGGACTCCGCCCGGCGGCTCTCCGCAATGGCTTCGGCCATGCGGCGGCGGTCGGTCGTCAGCACGAATCGTCGGCTTGCCGGGAGAACCTCGGGCGGCAGGTAACCGTAGCGGGTCACCAGGTCGTCCGGGGCGTCCAACGTGAGCGTCCGCGCATTGGCGTCAACGGCGAAACGAATTCGTCGTGATCGATCCCGCTGGAGTCGGTGCAGCGCCGCTTCACAGTAGTGGAGTTCGCTCTCGAACAGCGACAACGGCGGTGGCGGAGCGGTTTCGGGTTGCAAGTCGCTTGCGTCGCCGTCTGCGTTCGCCTGCAAAAACATTGCCAGCAGGTCGTCGCCCTCCGATGTGGCCGGCGTCAGGCGGCGGTCGAATTCCTCAGCGGACTCGCCGTCCGAGATGGCTTTCCCGGTGATCCTTTCCTCGGCATCCGCCTCGTATACGTCCATGAACACGGACGGATCGCCGATGTTCTCATAGGCCTGATTGTCCTTTTCCATCAACACCTCCAGAATGCGGGTATCCCCGCGGATGGTGTCGTTGGCGCTCTCGGTGACCAGGTAGACGATTTGCGGCGTGGCGGTCTGGCCGTACCGGTCCACCCGTCCGTTGCGTTGCTGAAAGACCATCAGCGACCAGGGCATGTCGAAGTGGATGAGGCGATGGCACTGATAGTGCAGGTTGATGCCTTCCGAGGCGACATCCGAACATAGCAGCAGCCGTACGGGACGCCGCGTGTTGCCGAAATCCTCGACGATGCGCTGCTGTTCGACATCGCTCATGCCGCCGTGGAGAATTTCCACCTGGCTGGGTTTCAACTTCAGATCTTCGGTGAGGCGGTCCCTCAACCAATTCAAGGTGGCGATGCGCTCGGTGAATATGACGAGCCGGTCCGCGGGGTCGGTGGCCCGCCAGTCGAATGGCTTGCCGCTGCGGACGGCGGCGAGCAATGCCTGATATTTTGCGTAGTCCGTCGGCGCGATGCGCTCCAACGCGGCGCGGAGTTGTTCCAAGCCGGTAATCTCGGCTTGCCGGGCAGCGATGTTCTTGCCGCGGGCGGCCTCCCTCTCCTTCCGCCGGACCCGCTCGCCAACGGTTTGGAGGCAGGCGGCCGGGCTGGAGAAGAGCGCCTTCTCCAGGGTGACAAGGAAAAGGTTGCGATTCGTCTTGTTTCCCTCGCGTTGGCGTTGTGCAACTTTCACCGCGAGCAGCGCTTCATACGCCGCCTCCTCCGCGACCGATGCCGGAAATCGCCGCGTAAACACTCGCCGGTCGCGGAATGCATCCCGCACCTGGTCCTTCACATCCTTCTTGAAGCGGCGGATCACCAGCCCCGGTCGGAAATCCTCGGTCGAATAGTTGTCCGGGTCGGCGATGGCGGTCGCGTCCAGCATGTTCACGAGGCTCGCAAAACTCCGCGCCTTGCCGTCATGGGGCGTGGCGGAGAGCATGATGAGCGTGTCCGACCGCCTGCTGAGCAGCTTGGCGAGACGATTGCGGAGCGAGCCCGTGCCCCTGTCCGCCACATTGTGCGCCTCGTCGATGACGATGATGTCCCATTCCGCCTGTTCCAGATAAACGCGGTACTCGGCATCCTGTTTCAGCGTGTCGATCGAGATGATCGCCTTGTCGTAGTAGTAAAACGGATTGTGGTTTGTGGGGATGCGGCTGCGCACCCGCTGAATGCCGATGGAATCCAGTCGCGTCAGGGGAATGGTGAAACGGTTCCAGAATTCCTTCTGGAACTGCGTCAGCATGCTCTTCACGGCCAACACCAGGATACGCCGGCCACGCCCGCGGGCGATGAGTTCGCTTACGAGGATTCCAGCCGCCAATGTCTTGCCGAGGCCGACCGCGTCCGCGATGAGGATGCGTTGGCGGGGCCGCGCAAGCGCCAGCCGCGCCGGATCGAGTTGGTAGGGAACATGGTCCATGGCCGCGGTGTGCGCGACGTGAATTCGGTCGTCATTGGGGACGGCCTGCCGAAGCTGGCTTTCCATGTAGAGAAGGCTGTCGGCGAATTGGGGAGAGTCGTCGGGAACGAGTCGCGTCCTGGCTGGATCGAGCGACTCGATTGAAGGCTCCAGCGCCGTGAGAAAGACGGCTTCCCGACCCCGCACCAGTTCCGACACGCCGTCACAGACAATTTGGTACCCACCGGGAGCGTGATCGACGCGGCGGACGGTCCACTCGGCATCGCGTATGATGACGCGCGCCCCGGGTGTGGGAGTGGCAACGTCGTTGTTGGTGAACTTTGCGGACATCGGAATTTGAAAGCTTGACGTTGGCTATGTAATCACAGCCGATTGATAAAGGAAAAGGCCAATGAAACTCTACTACTTCCCCGGAGCCCCCAGCCCCCGCAAAGTCGGCATCGTCATTGCAGAAAAGGGCCTGGACATCCCCACCGAAATCCTGAACATCCGGGCCGGGGAGCACCGCACCGGGGACTACGCGGCCGTCAATCCCAACGTGACCGTTCCCGCGCTGGAGCTGGACGACGGCACCTGCATCGCCGAGAGCCTGGCGATCGTGCACTACCTGGAGCAGCTTCAACCGGAGCCCAACCTCATGGGCCGCGACGCCAGGGAGCAGGCGCTGGTGCTGATGTGGCACGACATCGCGACCCTGGAGGGCTACCAGGGCATACAGGAACGGTTCCGCAATTCCGAGGCATTCCCGGCGGGCCGGTCGTTGCCGGGGCCGGTGAGTCACGAAAAAATTCCCGCGTTGGTCGAGCGGGGCGAGAAGCGCATCCAGGGGTTCTTCGACAAGCTCGACCGGCGTCTGGCTGAGAGCGAATACCTGGCCGGCGACCGCTACACCTACGCTGACATTGCGGCCCATGTCTATCGATGGTTCGCTCATTGGGTCACCAGGGAGGATCCCGCGGCGACTCGCGAGCACCTGCGCCGCTGGAAGGAATCCATCGACGCCAGACCCGCCGTGGCGTCGCTGAACGACTGAGCGCGACGGGACTCACGACATGATTCGACGCCGGGTCAGGCTCGCCAGCATGGAACCGGCGGCATGATCCGTCACCGGGTCCGGCTCGCCAGCCTGGACCGTCACCACTTCGAGGTGAATCGGGTTTTTCGGCCTGCCGGCCCCGTTTCGGCGCTACCTGTTTCTCGGCTACGCCGCGGGCCGCGGCTGGCGCCGCCGCTGGAACCGGGTATTCGATTCCGGCCGCACGGCGCCGGCCTGGAGGTGGCGGTGGTGATGGCGGACGGTCCCGCGGAGCGGGCCGGCGTGAGCCCCGGCGATATCCTGATCGCGATCGAAGGGCTGATGTTGAGCGAGAAGAATCTGCTGGCGCGACTGGCCAGATTCGAAGCCGGACAAACCGTACGCATCAGCGGTTTCCGGGACGAAGAACTGCTGGAGTTTCCGCTGACCCTTGCCGAAGCCGCCCGGGAAACCTGCGTGTTCGGTCTCGCCGACAGGCCGGACGCCGATGCCCTGACTCGGCGGATAGGCTGGCTGGGCACCTGAGCGCAGATGCGGTGATAGAATCGCGCCGGGCATCCCGGTGGGTCTTCGGGCATGATCGAGTTGGGTTTGAAGTTTACCGTTGCGTACCTGCTGGGCTCCGTGCTCGGCGCCCTGGTGATGGGGCGGCTTCGCGGCGGCGTCGACATCCGCAAGTTCGGCAGCCGCAATCCGGGCGGCACCAACGCGCTTCGGACCCAGGGATTTGCCTTCGCCTTCTGGGTCATGTTCATCGACGTCGGCAAGGGCATCCTGCCGGTGGCATTGCTGCCCGCGCTCGACATACCCGGCGTGGGCATCGATCCGCAGGTCAGCCGGGATCTGATCCGCTACAGCGTCGCCGCCGCGGCGATTCTCGGTCATGTCTATCCGCTCTGGCACGGTTTTCGAGGCGGCAAGGGCGGGGCCACCGCCATCGGCGTGCTGTTCGTGGTGGCGCCGCCGATCGCCCTGCCCGCGGTGGCCCTGTGGCTGGCCGTCATCGCGGTCACGCACTATGTCGGCCTGGCGACGGTGAGCGTCGCGGTGGCCGCGCCGGTGTATTTCGGGTTGACGGCCCTGCCGGAGGAATTGGGCCTGTTCATCTTCGCCGCCTGGGTGGCCGCGATCATCACCTACACGCACCGCGAGAATCTCCAGCGAATCCTCGCCGGCACCGAGCACCGCGCCAACCTGCTGCGCATGCGCCGATAGCGCTCCGGGCATGCCGCAACCGCTCAAACCCCTTGACGCCGACCTGATCCGCTCCGGGATCAGCGCCGACGTTTTGCAGCATATTGCCCGTCTTGAGGTCTTTGCAGAACTGGGCTCCACCAACGCCCATCTGCTCGCAGCGCCCGCCCCGGCGCCGGGCAGCCTCACAGCGGCACTGGCCGAATTCCAACGCACCGGCCGCGGCCGGTGGGGCAGAACGTGGAACATGCCGCCGCGCAGCGGCATCGCGCTGTCCGTGGGCTGGTCCTTCGCGGAGGCGCCGGGCGACCTGCCCGCGCTCTCGCTGGCAACGGGTGTGGTCGCGCGGCAGGCCATCAAGGCGGCGAGCGGCCGCGCGCCGGCGCTCAAGTGGCCCAACGACCTGGTGTGGGCGGACCGAAAGCTCGGCGGCATCCTGGTGGAGACCGCGTCCAGGCCGCGCGGTTTCTGCCACGTTGTCGTGGGGTTGGGGCTGAACGTATCCATGGACGACGAGACGCTCTGGAACCTGGGCGAACGGCCCGGCAGCGCGATCGACATGGCGATGATGACAGCGGGCCGCCCGCCGCCGCGGAACGAACTGGCTGCCCGCCTGATCGAGGGTTGCTTCGAAATGTTCGGGACTTTCGAAAGATCGGGATTCGCGGCGTATCGGGCCGCATTTCGCGAGGCGGACTACCTGCGGCGTCGGCCCGTGACCGTCACCGACGGTCCGAACCGCCTGTCGGGGACGGCCCAGGGCGTGGATTCCAATGGCGCGCTGATTCTGACGACCGGGAACGGTACGCGCCGGATCCTTGCCGGTGATGTCACGGTAAGGCCCCGCCGATGATTCTCGTCGTGGACATCGGCAACACCGCGATGGCCCATGTCGCGCCGGTCGCAGGGGCATCCGGCCCATGATTCTTGCCGTGGACATCGGCAATACCCGCATCAAGTGGGCGTGTGTGTCCGGGCGCGGCCTGGTCGATCCCGGTGAAGCCGTCCACAAACGGATTCCGGGGGCGGCCCTGGAATCGCTGGCCGAAGCGGCGCCGGGGCGTCCGGACCGCGTGGTGGCCGTAGACGTGGCGGGCGAGGATTTCGTGTCGGCCTTCACGCAAATGGTGAAGCGGCGCTGGGACCGGGCCCCCGAATTCGTGACCGCCGAACACCGGGGGCACGGCGTGCGCTGCGCCTACGCGGACCCGTCGCGGATGGGTTCGGACCGGTGGGTGGCGTTGATCGCGGGCTTCAGGCTCGCTGCTGGCGCGGCCTGCGTGATCGATGCCGGGACGGCCGTCACCCTGGATGCGGTCGACCCGCGCGGACGCCACCTGGGCGGCCTGATTCTCGCCGGTCCGAAGGTCATCGCCGCGGCGCTGGATCGGCAGACCAGCGGTATCGGCGAAACCGGCGGCGGTTCCCTCCCGGCCTGCGGGGCGGCCGTGCTCGGGACCAGTACGGACGAGGCGGTGGCCAGGGGAGCGATGCTGGGTCTTGCCGGGGCGCTGGACCGGGCGGTGTCCGCCGTCGCCGGCGAATTGGACGAACAGCCGCCAGTCTACCTGACCGGCGGTGACGCCACCAGGCTGTCCCCGTGGCTGGAAACACGCTGCGAGCACCGCCCCCACCTGGTGATCGAGGGGCTGGGCTCCATCGCCGGCGCGCTGGATCTCCGCCCGCCCGACCGGTGAGGGATCCGGGTAGGTTGATGACGACTTTACCGTTATCATTCGCGCCATGATTGGAGTGCGGCCCGGTTTCCCTGCGACGACCGTTGCCCGGGCCGCGCCCGGGGGCGCGTGAGCCGTGTCCCGGCGACTGCGCATCGGCGTCATCTTCGGCGGAACCTCCGGCGAACATGACATCAGCCTGCTGACCGCCCGGGGCGTGCTCGGCGCGATCGACACTGCACGGTACGATGTCGTGCCAATCGGAATTTCGAAGCGCGGCGCGTGGATGATCGGCGATGACGTGCTGGATCGGCTTACCCGGGAATCCAGGACTGCCCGGGACGCCGCAACAACCGCTCCCGGAGGCAAAAAGCCATCTTCTGCAGACACCGTTGGCGCGATGGCGAATGCCCTGTCCCTGTTGTCGAACGCCGGTGTCGACGCGGTCCTGCCGCTCCTGCACGGCCCCATGGGCGAGGACGGCACGCTGCAGGGCCTGCTGGAGTTCTGCGGCGTGCCCTACGTGGGATGCGGCGTGGCGGCCAGCGCGGTGGCCATGGACAAGGGACTGGCCAAGGACGTGTTCCGCTCCAATTCGATACCGACGTTGCCATGGATCATGGTGCAGCGGAGCAGATGGCAGGGTAAGCGCGGCAGACCGCAACGTCAGCGCGGCAGACCGCAACGTCAGCGCGGCAGACCGCAACGTCAGCGCAGCAAATCGCAAGGTCAGCGCCGACGTATCCTGTCGGATATCGAGTCCTCGTTCTCCTATCCCCTTTTCGTGAAACCCGCCAACCTCGGCTCCAGCGTGGGCATCTCCAAAGTCGGCAGCCGCGAGGAACTGGCCGCAGGCCTCGACCTGGCGGCGCGACATGACGAGCGGCTGCTGGTGGAGCCCGGCATCGACGCCCGCGAGATCGAGATCGCGATCCTGGGCAACAGCGATCCGCAAACGTCCGTTGCCGGGGAAATCCGCCCGCACCGGGACTTCTACGACTACAAGGCGAAATACTTCGACGATTCCACCGAGCTGATGGTTCCGGCGGCGCTGGACGACTCGTTGACACGGGAACTTCAGGCGTTGGCGGTGAAGTCGTTCGAAGCCCTGGCCTGCAGCGGGATCGCCCGAGTGGACTTCCTCCTGGAGCGGGGCACCAACAATGCCTATATCAGCGAAGTCAACACCATGCCGGGGTTCACGGAGACCAGCATGTATCCCCGGCTCTGGGAGGCGAGCGGCATCGCCTACAGTCGGTTGATCGACCGCCTGCTCGAGCTTGCGCTGGAGCTTCGCGGGGGCGGCTTGGTGTAAACTTGCGCGTCTTCGATCCGGCGATCCGGGGCGTCACCGACAGGATGCTGTTCCGGGCGAGGAAACCGGAATAACCCCGGGGGCGGAAGCCAGCGGGAATGCCGGCGAGCCCGGACTCCCGTTTTCCCGTAACAATCGAAGCGAGCAAAGTACGCGTCGGTGCGCACACCGTTCCATACCGTGCCGGTATAGCTCAGTTGGTAGAGCAGGGGTTTTGTAAACCTCAGGTCGGGAGTTCGAGTCTCTCTGCCGGCACCATCCCAAGGAAAATGCGCTTCCTCTCACCCTTGCGATTCATCAAATCGTTGGCCGATATGTGGGAAAATCATTTCTGCATGAAGTGATCCCCGAATTTCGGACAGGGCTGAATGGGCATCAGCCGACGAGGCGGGTAAGGCAAGGCGAAGGATGAAAGCGCATTGAACCAGCAGTTGATGCTATTGATCGTCGAGCAGCAACGTGGGAGCAGCGGCAGGATCGCCCGTCAGGGAAGGCGAAGCGAGCGATGACACAGGGTGGTTCACCGAGTTCGGACGGTGCAATAGCGGGCAACGCGCCTGCGCTCGACGTATTTGCCCTCCGAGACAGCGTCGTCGAAGAATACAAGCGCTTCGCGACGTCGTTCACGACAATCCACTCGCCGGACATCCGCGAGCAAGTAGAGAAAATCTACGCAGAGAATCGTTACTGGCCGGAGCCGCTAATCCAGATCAACCCGAGCTACAAGCGCTCAACGGACATCGATACGCTGATTGCGAACGGAGTTCTTGACCAAGGCTGCGCCGAAATCTTCAGCGCGAAGGGTCGGTCGCTGTCCCTCTACAAGCACCAGGAGCAGGCCATAGCGCTCGCCGCGGAGGACGAGAGTTTCGTGGTGACGACCGGCACGGGATCCGGGAAGTCGCTCTGCTTCTTCATCCCCATCGTCAACCGCGTGCTGGCTGCACGGCGCACGAGCGGTCCGCGGCGCACGCATGCCATCATCGTGTACCCGATGAATGCGCTCGCAAACTCCCAGATGGAGGAGCTCGGCAAGTTCATCAATCAGGTGCGTGGAGAACGGCCGATCACCTTTGCCCGTTATACAGGGCAGGAGGATTGGAATGAACGGAGACGGATTGCAGACGAACCTCCAGATATTCTTCTAACTAACTTCATGATGCTCGAACTCCTCATGACGAGGCAGGAGGAGGTCGACCGTAGGGTCATCGGCAACTGCAAGGGCCTGACGTTCCTCGTCCTTGACGAGCTTCACACGTACCGCGGCCGTCAAGGTGCAGACGTGGCACTGCTGGTGCGCCGTGTCCGTGAGCGGCTTCAGCCCGACCAACTCCTGTGCATCGGCACCTCGGCGACAATGGCGAGCGCGGGATCGATCAAGGACAAGAATCGCGTGGTCGCGGGAGTGGCTTCAAAGCTCTTCGGGTGCCGGATCGCCGAGAGCAACATCATCACAGAGACGCTTGAGCGCATCACCGATTCGACCGCGACCGCGGATTCCGTGAGGCCCAAACTGGGTGACGTGATCGATGTCGGACCACCGTCGCAAATCTCCGATGCGGCGCTCGGGGAGCATCCGCTCGCGGTGTGGGTGGAGACGCGTCTTGGCATCTCGTTCTCCGAGGTCGACCAGCGCTGGGTCCGGGCGAGGCCTCGGACGGTCACCGAGGCAGTGGCCGAGCTTTCGGCGGAGTCCGGGCGACCCGACGCTGCCTGCCGCAAAGTGTTGCGAGATTTCCTTCTACTGTCGAGCGACCCAGAGCGGGTGCGAACCTCGGACGATGGCGTCAGCGAAAGTAGCTTCTTCGCGTTCAAGCTCCACCAGTTCATCTCCGGCGCCGGCCACGCCTATGCGACGATCGAGCGGCCGGGCGCGCGCAAAGTGACGGTCGATGGTCAGCAGTTCCTCCCCGGACAGCCGGACAAGCGCCTTTACTCCGTGCACTTCTGTCGCGAGTGTGGTCACGAGTATCACCCGGTGCGGTTGGTGCAAAAGGAGGGGCGTTCGATCTTCTTTGCGCGCGACATCGACGACGCGGCACCTCCTGGGTCCGATGAGGCCGAACGAAATGGGCTAGAGACTCGACCCGAGGGGGCGTTCGGCTTTCTGACCCTCCACCCGCCAAACGATCCAGCGTTCACGTTCGCCGACCGCGACGAGGACTACCCTGAGACCTGGCTCGAGCTTGCCCCCAACGGTCGCCCGAGGCTCAAGAGATACTATCGCGATGCGCGGGCCCGTAGCTTCAAGGCGACCCCCGACGGGCGAGTCGGCTCGGGCACGAAAGTCTGGTTCCAGCCCGGCAAGTTCCGACTCTGCCTCCGTTGTGGCAACACCCAGGGTGGGGCGGCGCGGGATCGCACGCGCCTCGCCTCCCTTTCGGCAGAGGGACGTAGTTCGGCGACCACCGTACTTGTCGGCAGCGTGCTGCGGTGGATGCACAGTGCCGATTCGACGATGGAACGCTACGCGCGAAAGCTCCTCGGCTTCACCGACAATCGTCAGGACGCCGCTCTCCAGGCCGGCCATTTCAACGATTTTCTCTTCGTGAGCCTAATCCGCGCGGCGTTTTTCGGCGCGCTACGGGATAGCGGCACGAAAGGACTTCGTAGCGACGAGCTGGGAATTGCCCAGCAGCGCACGCTCGGCTTCGACCGACCCGACCCGCAGATTCGCGCCGAATGGCTACTGGAACCCGCGCTACGCGGTTTCAACTTGCAGGAGGCCGAGGGTACGCTTCGGCAGGTGCTGGCCTATCGCATCTGGTTCGATCAACGACGCGGATGGCGGTATACGAACCCGAATCTGGAGCAGCTAGGCATGGTCCGGGTGGACTATCTCGGCCTTGAGGATCTGGCCGCGGACGATGAGCTGTTCGTCGAATCTCACCCCCTGCTGAAGGAGGCCAGCCACGCTGTCCGGACGGCGCTCTACCGTGAGTTGCTCGACCACATGCGCAAGTGGATGGCGGTCCGCTGCCAGGTTCTCGACACCGCTGTACTGGAGCAGTTGGTCGCGAAGTCGCACAGCCGACTTCGCCCACCCTGGGGACTCGGCATTGGCGAGAAGCCGACCGGCGCGCGCTGGTTGATGATCGTCGCACCTACTCGCCGGACAGCAAGGCTCCGCGACCTGGATCTGATCGTTCGTGGTGGCTCGCGAAGCAGTCTCGGGCGAACGCTTCGCTCGACGAGTCTATGGGGCGGAGACTCGTCCGTTCGCGACCTGAAATCGAATGAATTCGACCAGTTTGTCGAGGATCTCCTGCGTGCGGGCGCGATGCACGGTCTTGTATCGGAGGAGAATACTCCGTTTGACCAGTCCGGCTGGCGCCTCAACGACGCATGCGTCCTCTTTCGATTGGGCGACCCACCGACGGACGGTCGCGGCTCCGGGCAAAACGCGTTCTTTCGCGACCTTTACGAGAATCTCTCGCGGATGCTCCGATCCCCCCAGCACCCTCTCTTCGGGTTTGAGGCACGTGAGCACACCGCCCAGGTGGACCCCGACAACCGAGAGATACGGGAGAAGCGCTTCCGGTTCGGTGAGCGCGAGCGCGAGGAGCTTGCGGCCGACGAAAACCAACTCCAGGATGCCGGCGAAGCCAATCGGTTCCTGCCGGTTCTCTTCTGTTCCCCGACGATGGAGCTCGGTGTTGATATTGCGGCACTGAACGCGGTTCACATGCGCAATGTCCCGCCTACGCCGGCAAACTACGCACAGCGCGGCGGTCGTGCAGGACGTAGCGGACAGGCCGCGCTGGTCATCACCTACGCGTCTTCACAGAGTCCTCACGACCAGTATTTCTTCCGTGACCCAAAGGCCATGGTCTACGGCGAGGTACGTGCGCCGATACTCGAACTCGCGAACCGGGACCTGATCGACAGCCATCTCCAGGCTGTTTGGCTATCTTGCGTTGACCAACCGCTCGACCCGTGTATTGCAGAACTGCTTGTCCTCAACGACGCTGATCGCCCGATCGAGCCGGATATCAAGGCTGCGCTGAACAACAAACGCGTCGCGGCCGGCGCAAGTGAACGAATCGGGCGCGTGCTCGACCTGGTCGCGGGCGACCTTACGCCCGAGCTGGCACCGTGGTACACAGGCCGGGAGGTCTATGCCGATGCCATCGTGGCCGCGGCGGGGAAACGCTTCAATGCGGCATTCAATCGCTGGCGAGACCTTTTTGCTGCCGCGGAGGAGCAACGCGACGCTGCGCGGAGGACCATGGACGATTATTCCGCCTCGTACCAGGACAAGCGGGCTGCGCAGACCCGCCACGCGCAGGCGGTGGATCAACTCAACCTGCTCCAGCGTGGGTCGAGCGCGTTCTCAAGCGATTTCTACACCTACCGGTACCTCGCCACAGAGGGCTTCTTGCCCGGCTACAACTTCCCGAGACTGCCTCTCCTCGCGTATGTCCCGGCGAGTCGGGATGGTCGTGGTCGGCAGACGTACCTTCAGCGTCCGCGTTTCCTCGCGCTTGCCGAGTTCGGCCCTCGCAGCCTCGTCTATCACGAGGGGCGTGCTTACAGGGTCGTGCGAGCGTTGCTCTCGCTCGGTCACCGGGAGTCGGCCACGCCCGATGTGCGACTGCCCACGAGGGCGGTGCGAATCTGCGTGAACTGTGGAGCAGGACACTTCGGCGATGATCTGTCGATGTGCCACGCTTGTGGAAAGTCGCTCGGCAACGCCGAGGTCGTCGGCAACACGTACCGGATCGAGAACGTCGCCACGTATCCGGCCGAGCGCATCACGGCGAACGACGAGGAACGCCAGCGCCAGGGTTTCGACCTGCAGACGACTTTCGAGTGGGCGATCCGCGACCAGGAGATCGACGTGCGGCTCGCGTCGGCCTCAGACTCGGAGGGCGAGATCGTGCAGATGGCATACGGTCCCGGAACGACCATCACGCGCCTCAACAAGGGACTGCGCCGCAGAGCCGACAAGAAGATTCTCGGCTTCCGTATCGACCCGGTGTCGGGTTACTGGGCAAAGAACGAGGATGAGGACACGGACGAGCACGCTCTCGACCCCACGGCCGCACCCCGGCAGTGGATCGTCCCCAGCGTTCAGGACCGGAAAAATGCCCTGCTTTTTCAGCCCATGGGAAACTCGCTTTCGGATGTCACGCTGACCACCGTGCAACATGCGATTCTTCGCGGCATCGAAGCTGTGTTCCAGCTTGAGGAAGGCGAGATGCTCGCCGAACCGATGCCCACGCGAGACGTTCGCAATGGCTTCCTGCTGTACGAGGCCACCGAAGGAGGCGCCGGTGTCCTCACTCGGCTCGTGAGCCAGGAAAAGAGCCTCGCCGAAGTCGCAAGACGAGCACTCCGGATCATGCATCTTGACGTCGGCGACGGTCCTTTGCCCGCTACTATATCGGACTTCTCGGATCAACCGGATGCGGACTGCGTCGCGGCATGCTATCGCTGCCTGATGTCGTACTACAACCAGCCCGACCACGATAATCTCGATCGCCGCGACGAGAATGCTCGCACGATACTGCTGCGGCTGGCCCGTGGGCGGACGGTGCTGCGCGAAAACCAGTCGTCACAGGGAGCCGACCCCGTCTTCGGGGAAGACTCGCGCGAGGCACGCTGGCGCACCGAGGCGTTGCGGCGTGGAATTCCCGCACCGGATCCGAATCCCATCGTGGCAGGTGACCGGTGCCTGCGTTGCGTCTGGCGCAAGCACTACGTTGCGGCACTTATCGACGAGGCCGACCGTCCGGCCGTGCAACCGATGGAGGACCTCGGTTTCGAAGTCATTCAGTTCGAGGACTCCACAGACTGGCGTGCTGCATTCGCGCGATTGGCTTCCGCCCTGGGGCACGTGTCGTGAGCAATCTTGTCTACGCGCCGGGGAGCCTCGTCAGCGCCCGCGGCCGGGAGTGGGTAGTTCTCGGTGGAAGTTCGGCGGAGACTCTACGGGTACGTCCGGTCACGGGATCGGACGAGGATCGAACGCTGATCCATCTCCCGCTCGAAATCGAGCCCGTTCGCGAGGCCCGGTTCCCGTTGCCCGGTGCGCACCAGCTTGGCGGACACGACTCCGCCCTCCTGTTGCGCGATGCGTTGCTGCTCTCGCTGCGGCGGGGGGCGGGTCCCTTTCGTAGCTTTGGACAGATCTCAGTGGAGCCGCGGGCATACCAACTCGTGCCGCTGCTCATGGCACTCAAGCTCGACCCGGTGCGCCTGCTCATCGCGGACGATGTCGGGGTGGGAAAGACGATCGAAGCACTGCTCATCGCCCGCGAATTGCTCGACCGCGGCGACATCAATCGCACCGTAGTCCTCTGTCCGCCGCATCTCGTGGACCAGTGGATTGCCGAGTTGGAGGTTCGCTTCCATATCCGCGCTGCCGCCGTCACCGCCCGGAGCGCGCGGCGGCTGGAGCGGGGCATTCCGCCGGGCGTAAGCATCTTCTCGGTACACCCGCACACGGTTGTCAGTCTCGACTACGTGAAGACCCGTGAAAGGCGTGACAACTTTCTGCAGGCGTGTCCCGACTTCGTAATCGTCGACGAGGCACACACGTGCGCCCCGTCCGGACGGGGCCGGCATCAGCGGCACGAGCTACTCCGGGGCCTCGCCAGCAGCGAATCTCGTCACCTCGTTCTGCTCACCGCCACTCCGCACAGTGGCGATGACGCCGCTTTCTACCGTCTACTCGGTCTGCTCGCCCCGGACTTCGAGCGCCTTGCGCAGGCCACAGGCACGGAGCGCAGACGTCTCCGCGAGCGCCTCGCGAATCACTTCGTCCAGAGACGGCGTCCCGATATCGCGGAATGGCACGAGGGCAACATCTTCCCGCGTCGCGAGACGAAGGAACTCACCTACAAGCTCAGTGGAGCCTGGGAAGCATTCCTGAACAATGTCCTCGATTACTGTGCCGAGGTCGTGGAGGCAGACGCAGGGGACGAGTTACGTCAGCGCCTCAATTTCTGGGGGACGCTGGCCCTCTTGCGCTGTGCAGGGTCAAGCCCCATGGCGGCAGTGCTCGCCCTGCGGACTCGTGCCGGCGAGGACCTGGGCGACGAAGCACGCGAAGATCTTCTCGATCGCATATTCGACGGTAACGCTGACTCACTCGTCGCGGACGACCTGGAGCCCCCGGCCGGCGGCGACAGCCCGGAACTGGCAAGGCTGATCGGGCAGGCGGAGAAACTATCGGGCCAGCGCGGCGATCCGAAGCTCACCGCCGCCTCGGAGCATGTCGCAGAGCTTGTCGAGGCCGGATTCAACGTGGTGGTTTTCTGTCGATTCATCGCGACCGCTCATTACGTAGCCCGTGATCTCAACAACAACTTGTCGGCCGCCACTGTTGACGTCGTGACAGGCGAGATGCCTCCTGAACAGCGCGAGGAGCGCGTGGCGCGGCTTGGTGCTGCCGAGGAAAGCACGGTACTGGTCGCGACCGATTGTCTGTCGGAGGGGATCAACCTGCAGGATTACTTCGACGCCGTCGTTCACTATGACCTTTCCTGGAACCCGACACGCCATGAGCAGCGTGAGGGTCGTGTCGATCGTTTTGGCCAGCCGAGCCGCACGGTGCGCGCCACGCTCCTCTACGGTGTGGACAACCCCGTGGATGGCGCGGTGCTGCAAGTCATCTTGCGCAAGGCGGCCCGAATCCGTGAAGAACTTGGCGTACCGGTACCTGTGCCGGACGAGGGCCACTCGCTTGCGCAGGCGCTGCTCAAGGCCGTCCTTCTGCGACGCCGGGGGAGCAAGGGCGCCATTGAAGGCCGACAGCTCGAGCTATTCGAGAGCCACTGGGAGGATGCGAAGGCAAAGGCGAAGAGGAGCCGGACCGTGTTCGCTCAGCGGCGGATCAAACCCGATGAGGTGCTGCCGGAGTGGCACAAGAGCCTCGCCGCGGTCGGTGGCCGTGATGATGTACAACGCTTCGCAAGCCGTGCTCTTGCCCGGCTTGGTTCGGGGCTGGAACCGCTTGACCGGGGGTACAAGGTCCCGACCGCGCCGCTGCCGGCTGAGGTTCGCGAACGTCTGGAGACGGAGGAAATTTCGGGCACGGTTGCCATCGACTTCACCTATCCCTCGGCACCCGGATGCCGCCCCGTGCAGCGCAGCCACCCGCTCATCGCAGTGCTTGCCGACACGCTGCTCGGACGATCCCTGTCTGTCGAGGACACCGATGCAACGCCTGGGGATCCCTCGCTTCTCGGGCGCGTTGGCTGCTGGATATCTGAAGGCGTTCATTTCCGCACGACGGTCGCGCTACTCCGGTTACGCCACCAGCTCTTGTCCCGCAAGCGGCGCAGGGAGACGACACTGATGGTCGAAGAGGCGACCGCGTTGGCCTGGGCGGCTCCCCGAATCGACGACCGGATCGCTGGACCCGAAGCACTCGCACTGCTCGCGCTTCCTCCCTCAGACGATCCCCCGCGTCATGTGCGAGAGCGTGAGGCCGCGCGAGCACTCGCTTTGCTCCAGGAGCGTGCGGCCGACCTGGAGGCGTTCGCGGCAGATCGAGCGAGCGCCTTACTCGAAGATCATCTGCGCGTGCGAGAAGCGAGCCGGGCGGCTGGAAGAACTTCCGTCCAGGCCCTCCCTCATCCCGACGTGATCGGCGTGTACGTGCTCCTGCCGAAGGTGGACTGATCATGGCCCCTCGGCGACGCACTGCCGGCGACGTTTCCATTGCCTTCGAAGCGCTCTCGATCGAGGGTGGTCTTCTTGGGGCGGACTGGCTTGGAAAGGTAGCCCAGCTCCGGGCCGACGCTCAGGAGCCGGCCGACTACCGCATTCCGAAGGGGCTCCAGATACGCGACGAGATCGCCCGAAGTTGGCGCATTGCGCAAGCCTGCTTTCAGGAGTTGGAGGCCGGTCGTGCCTCGGGAGGCGATGCCCGCGGACTAGCCGACCGCTTTCTCGCCGCGTTTCTCCGCGACGCACTTTGCTTCACGTCGATTCAACGGGTGGAGCCGCAGCCAATCGACGAGCGGGTGTATCCCGTCCGTGTCTTCGCCCTCGGCGACCGGGTTCCGTTCGTATCGGCTCCGGCTGGATCGGGTCTTGACGCTCTTCTGCCCGAGTTCGGAGATGACCGGCGCCGGCGGAGCGCCTTTGGACTCCTGCAGGAATACCTGAACGCCGCCGACGCCGCGCTCTGGGGCCTCGCGACCGACGGTTTCTCCCTTCGGATCGCGCGCGACAACGCGAGCCTGACACGACCGGCCTGGATCGAAGCGGATCTCCGCCGGATCTTCACGGAGGACCTTTATCATGACTTCGCCGCGCTCTGGCTCCTCGCCCACGAGTCCCGCTTCGGCCGCGCCGAAGATCCGCCGGAGAACTGCCCGCTGGAGGTATGGCGGGAAGCCGGCCGGGAGCAGGGAACCCGGGCGCGAGACAAGCTGAGCGAAGGATTCCGGCAGGCGCTCCGAGTCCTTGGGCAAGGCTTTCTCTCACATCCCTCTAACAGAAAGCTCCGTTCCGCACTGCACGCGGGCGACCTTACGAAGGACGGCTACTTCGGACAGCTCCTGAGACTCGTCTATCGGCTGGTCTTTCTGCTCACGGTCGAGGAACGGCATCTGCTGCACCCGAAGGACGTATCCGACTCGGTCCGTGAACTCTATGCCAAAGGTTACGGACTCCGCCGCCTCCGCGACCGAGCCGTCCGCGGCGGCGCCCACGACCGCAAGTCCGACCTATGGGAATCGGTCAGGATCGCATTTCGGAGCTTGGCGGGTGGCGAGCCGCAGCTCGGACTCCCTGCTCTCGCGGGCCTCTTCGCTCGCGAGGAGTGTGCCCACCTCGACGCAGCGAAGCTTGAGAACCGCGCGCTCCTGAGTGCGCTCTTCCATCTGGCGTGGCTTCGCGAACCCTCGGGTCTCGTTCGAGTGAACTGGCGCGACATGGGCCCGGACGAGCTCGGTTACGTCTACGAGGGCCTGCTCGAGTTGGTCCCGCAAATTTCGGGGGACGGCCGCACCTTTTCCTTCGCGGGCGCCGGCGAGAGCCGTGGCCATGCACGCAAGACGACCGGCAGCTACTACACACCGGATGAACTTGTGCAACGCCTCCTGGAAAGCGCACTCGATCCCGTGATCCAGCGCACGGTAGACGCCAATCCCGCGCGTCCCGCCGATGCCCTTCTGGAACTGGCCGTCGTCGACCCCGCCTGCGGGTCCGGGCACTTCCTGCTAGCGGCGGCGCGCCGGTTAGCTGACCGCGTCGCGCGAATTCGGGCGGAAGGCACACCCTCGCCAGACCAATACCAGCGTGCACTCCGCGACGTCGTCCGGCGGTGCATCCACGGCGTCGACATGAACCCCCTCGCAGTCGAGATTTGCAAGGTCAGCCTGTGGATGGAATCGATCGATCCGGGCCTGCCACTCACATTCCTGGAAAGCCACATCCGCTGCGGCAACTCGCTTATCGGCACGAACCGTGCCCTGATGAGCGATCGGGTGCCGAACGCCGCGTGGGCGGTTCTTGAAGGAGATGACAGGAAGCTCACCAATTCGCTGAGGCGGCGCAACCGGGAGGAGATCGCCGGTCAGAGACATCTGGCGTTCGAACGGCGGAGCGAGACCGGCACGTTCGACGATGCCATGCGCGCGGTCGAGCAAGCGCCGGACACGGATGCCGACGCGCTGGCGCAGAAGCAACGGAAGTGGAAGGCGTTGTTGGCGTCGGATGCCTACGAACACGAGAAACTGGTCGCCGACGCGTGGTGCGCGGCTTTCCTCTGGCCCAAGGACCGAGCCGGCCCGGTCGTCGAGGCCGCGCCGACGACTGGCACGTGGCTCGCACTCCTCGACGGAGAGGCGCCGCCGACAACAGCGCTCGTCGAGACCGTTGGGTATATCGCAGAGAAGTTTGGCCTCTTCCACTGGGAGTTGGCGTTTCCGCAAGTCTTTGAACAAGGCGGCTTTGATGTCGTGCTCGGGAACCCGCCATGGGAACGCATCAAGCTCCAGGAGCAGGAGTTCTTCGCCCGGCGCGAGCCCTTGATTGCGACGGCACGGAATGCCGCCGAGCGAAAGAAGCTCATCGCTGCTCTTCCGGCCACGAACGCGGTTCTCTGGCAGGAGTGGACCAGCGCATCGCGCATCGCGCAGGCACAGAGTCATTTCGTGCGGCAATCCGATCGATACCCTCTCTGCGGAAAAGGCGACGTAAACACTTACGCGTTGTTCGCCGAGCACAATTGGAGCGTGCTGGCACCGCGCGGGCGTGCGGGCTTCATCGTGCCCGGCGGGATCGTCACGGACAACACGACAAAGGACTATTTCCAGGCTCTTCTTGATCGGAGTGCATTAGTCAACGTCTATCACTTTGAGAACGAAAGTCTCGTCTTTAAGGGTCTCCACCATGCCTATCGGTTCGTCCTGCTGACGATTGGTGAGTCCCATAAAGCCGACTTGGTCTTCTACGCTCGGAGAGTAGTCGATCTAGACGTCCAGCGGCGGCACTTCTCGCTGACACCCGACGACTTTGCCACGCTCAACCCGAACACGCGGACCTGTCCGACGTTCAGGTCACGTCGCGACTCGGCCATCAACTTGGCGATGTACCGCCGAGCGGGAGTGCTTTGGCGAGAGGGCTACGCGGATGGCAACCCATGGGGCCTTAGGTTTCTGAGTTTGTTTCACATGGCAAGTGACTCCGGTCTGTTTCGAACGGGGAGCGACTTGGTAGCTGCGGGATGGAGACCGGAAGCGGATCGGTTCGAGAAGGACAGCGAGGTCATGTTGCCTTTGTATGAGGCCAAGATGATCCATCAATTCGACCACCGCTTCGGCTCCTATGAGGGACAGAGCGTGGCGCAAGCGAAACAGGGTAAGCTTCCCGAACTCGACCATGTTGCCCATGCTGATCCGTGGCGGACAACGCTACCAAGGTATTGGGTAGCTAGGGACGAGGTCGCGGTGAGACTAGAGAATATCTGGGACCGGTCCTGGTTGCTCGGATGGCGGGACATCACCGGTACGGAAAAGATCAGAACGGTCATCGCGTGCATTATTCCGAGGGCAGCAGCAAATCACGCGTTCCCACTGATGATGCCGTCTCCAGATCCGCAGCTCGTTGCCAGTTTATACGCGAATCTGTCCAGCATATCGTTCGACTATTGTGCACGACAGAAGGTCGGCGGACTCCACTTGACATACTTCATCCTGCGCCAGCTACCTGTGCTCCGCCCAAGTGTGTATGCGACGCCTGCGCCGTGGGCGCCTTCGATACCGATTCGTGACTGGCTCTTACCTCGTGTCCTTGAGCTCACCTATACCGCATGGAATCTGAGCGCATTCGCCGTGGACTGTGGTGACGACGGCCCGCCATACGTCTGGAATCCCGAACGCCGCTTCCAACTTCGGTGCGAGATCGATGCCGCGTTCTTCCACTTGTATGGGCTCTCGTACGATGACGCCGCCTATATCCTCGACACCTTTCCAGTTCTGGCGCAGTCTGAGATACGCGAGCACGGCGAGTACCGGACAAAGCGCGTGGTGCTGGAGACATACGATTCGCTGGCGGCAGCCGTTGCGCGAGGAGTGCCGTATGATTCCCCCCTTGGACCGTCGAGGAGGGCGACATGAGCCGATTCCAGCTCCGCGAGATCCGCGTCGACAACTACCGTTGCTTCGATGAGCTGACGCTTCCGCTCGAAGAAGATACCACTATCCTCTTTGCTGAGAACGGCGGTGGCAAGACCGCGTTACTCACAGCCCTTGCGATGGGCATTGCCGTGTTCCAGACGGGTTCACCGCGGATCCTAAATCTCATTGCGCGGCGTGATGCAAGGATGCGTACGCTCGACGAAAAGGGGCGGCGCGAACCGACAGGCGAGTGCAAGGTCACTTGGACCGCCTCGGTGGGCGCGACAGAATCTGTCATGTGGTCTAAATCAGTTATACCGGCGTCTGGTCGCAGGACATATCGCCACCGACCGATCCTTGAGGCGCTAGAGCAAATTCGAGTGCCCGGAGACCCGTGGCCGTTGTTTGCTTGGTATGGCGTTGATCGCTTGGAACGCCCACGCGGCCGGCGTGGGAAGATCGAGCGCGTGGGCGACCGATGGGAAGCATACGACTCTTCGCTCGACCCAAATCTCGATGAGGCTCCGCTTCTCCAGTGGTTCCAGGACGAAGTTCTTGGTGATGTCGTCCGAAGGCAGCAGGAAGAACCGGAGAGGTTTTTCCATCAAGCTGTGATGGAGGCAACGGTCCGGGCGACGCCCGGCGTCACGAATGCTTGGTACGACCCGGTGGAGCGAGGCCCGAAAGTGTGTTTCGAGGATGGACAGGTGGCTTCGTGGTCAGAGCTTTCCGACGGTTACCACGTGTTCATAGCGTTGGTCGCCGATATCGCCCGTCGCGCGGTTATGCTCAACGAGCTCGATGGTGCCGACGCGCCCGCGCGTGTGGAGGGCGTGGTGCTCATCGACGAACTCGACCTCCACCTCCATCCACGATGGCAGCGTGTGGCGCTTCCTGGTCTTCGCAAGGCATTTCCGAGACTGCAGCTTATCGTCACCACGCATTCGCCGCAGGTACTGAGCAGCGCCGAGAACCGCCAAGTGCGGCGGCTCGTCAACGGAAGGCTCCAAGCAGCCGACGTGTATGTTGAGGGCAGGGATACGAACGCGATTCTGCGCGAGTACATGCACACCGATGATCGCAGTGGCGAGGGAGCACGCGAACTGCAGACACTGCACGATTTCATAGACAAAGGCTGCCTTGAGGAAGCCGAGAAGCTGTACAACGAGCTGCGAGCCCGTTGGGGCGATCTCGACCCCGACTTGATTGAAGCAAAGGTGCTCCTGGATCTGGAGGAGTAGGGTGCGTGGTATCTCGAAACCCTGGCCTCCGACAGATGTGTATCCGGAAGGCCACGAACGGGCGAGCCTCCGCGAGGCTGAAGACGACTACCTGACGGAACTTCCTTGTGCTCCCAATCAATCTTCCTTTGCGCGCTCGGAATTCGACCGGTTTGAAAAACGGAAGCTCCGGGCCGTGATGTATGGGGAACAGCGATCACTCTGCATTTTCTGTGAACGAAGGATTACCGAAGGCCATCCGGCACCTCCGATCGACCACTGGTACCCGCTTAGCCGTGACCCCGAGCTCGCGCTTCAATGGAAAAACCTGTATCTGTCGTGTCAAAGGCCCGAGACCTGCGACTCTGCCAAGGCCGGCCATCCCTTTCGGTGGGACGATGCAGATTCCAAAATGCCTTGGCCAGTGGATTTCCGGTATGAGAACTTCGTCGGTTTCACTACTCGCGGCGAAATCTATGTCCGCACGGATGTGGTTATGTCGGAAACCCTTCGCCACGCGTTGGAGTGCGCCATCGCGGATCGCACCGACGGTGATAGAGAGCGGCGCGGCATCGTCAAATTGAACGATCCGGCGCTTGTCAAGGCGCGGGTGGCTGCGGTTCGTGGGGAACGCAGGCGTATGGAGAGGGATTTCAATAACGGGACCGCAACCACGAACGAGCGTGAACAACGGGCCTCCCACCTCCTCGGCAAGGGGAAGCTTCCTGAGTTCGTGAGCATCCGCGTTGCGTGGCTGCGGAAGTCGCTGGGCCGAGGCCGGTAATGCTGGCGCCGGTCACGATCACCCGCCTAGAGAAGGCCGCGACCGACAACGGATTCGATATCGATTTGGAGCATACGACCGACTGGCTGTCCTTCGGCAGCAGTCAGACGTCGATGCGCATTTGGCTCACGGCTATCGGAGAATCCCAGTTTCTCGCTGCCTTGTCGCGGGTGGATGTCCTCGACGGGCTGGCGGAATTCGGCTTGGAATTCACCAACTCGCTCCCGAGCGGTGCCGCCAGCGCACGAAGCGTTAATGACATCGCCACGCTCCATCGCCTACTGCGCCGCGCATTCCAGCTCTCGCGCACTCTGCCGGACGCTCTGCTTCATGCCTTCAAGGCCGAAACCTCGAATCTGCCACGGACGACAGAAGCCGAGCGCTTGGTGATTCAGCGGGTCGGTCAGGACATCTTCCGCAGCGGCTTGTTCGAGTACTGGGACGGTCGTTGCGCGATCACCGGCCTCGGAGTGCCCGAACTCTTGCGCGCCAGCCACATCAAGCCCTGGGCCGACTGCGAAACTGACACGCAGCGCCTCGATGTCTTCAACGGCTTACTACTGGCGCCACATCTCGATGCGGCTTTCGATTCCGGATTCATCACGATTGCAGAGGATGGCATGTTGGTCCTCTCGGACGCTCTCCCTACCGGCGCCCGTACAGCTCTCAGGCTCGATGGACCGTTAGGAGTCCATAGACTGCGCCGAGCACACGAGCGCTACCTGCAATGGCACCGGTCCAAAGTCTTCCGCACAGATGGATAGAACCGTAGCTGATCGTTCGGACATTGACCGGGTCGACACAGGGGATAGTCGACAACGGGTTGGCACACATGGGAAGTGGAGAGTGACCAATGAACAGTCGCCGGCGAGGTTGCGCGGCAACAAACAGATTGTCGAGCATGCGCTGGGCGAAGTGCGCACATTCATCGACGAACTCAAGAACGGGACGAAGAAATACAAGACTATCGCGAGCCTCGGTGGTCAGATCGCAGAAGCGTATCGTGGTCGCTGCGTTCTCGAACTGCTCCAAAACGCACATGATGCGTTGCCGGAGACGCTTGTAGGGGATCCAGGACTGATCACGTTTTCGCTGGAGACCGCGCCGGACCCGATGCTCCTGATCGCGAACAGCGGGAATGCGTTCGAGCGGAAGGATTTCAAGGGGCTATGCCAACTGGGCCAGAGTCCGAAAGACCCCAACAAGAGCGTAGGCAACAAGGGTCTGGGATTCCAAAGCGTGCTGGAAGTCTCGTCGAGCCCCGAAATCTGGTCCACCTCAGCTACCGAAGAAGGGTCTGCGTTTGTCTTCAGGTTCGATCCAGCAATTTGCGGCGTGGTGGCCGCAGCTATATCCGCACTGAACGCCACTGGGCTCGCAGCTCAATCACCGTTCGATCCATCGATGCCTCTGGTCGACTGGACGGAGGATCAGCTCAATCTATATCGCGACCGCTTGTCGGGAGAGAGCATGGACGGTCCCGCCGAGGCAAAGCGGTTTCTGTCGCCGTACGACATTCCGTTGCCGATCAAAAAATCGTCTGAGGCGGTCGACGACCTGCTACGCGCCGGGCACGTTACCGTCATTCGCCTGCCGCTGGACGGTGGACGTGGGGGGTCGGCTCAAGAAGCGATTGCTTCGGTGAAAGAGCAGCTTGAAGGCCTGCTTGAACTTCCAAAGACGTTATTCTTGCCTCGTCTCAAATCGCTGGTCATCAAAATCGATGGAGAAGAGACCGTTGTCAAACGGATCCTCGAAACGGACGAAACGCTCAATGGATTGGAAGGTAGCCGTCGCCAGACGCTTTCGATCTCGCGCACAGGGTTGACTCGGGACGACAACACAACCGGCCGATTTCGGGTCTGGGTCCGCTCCTTAGGGGGCGCGGCCGATACAGAGTGGGCGGAGCGCATCCGTGACGCTGTGCAACATCTCCCGAACAAGTGGCCTGACGTCGACCGGGCGGAATTGGGATTGGCGGTGCGGGAAGGTCCGAACTCCGACGAAGGCAAGTTCGTAATATTCCTGCCGACGGAGATGGCTACCGGCACCGGGGCCAATATAAACGCCCCGTTCTACGGATCGCTGGACCGACGTCAGATCAATTTCAGCGACTCGTACAATACCCTGTTGCTCGATTGTATTGCAGACCTTTGTCTAGACGCTGTCGACGATCTGCTGGACGGGGAACCCAACGATGTTTGCGGGCAGGCACTGGTCGATATCCTTGGGGCCCGGGGCAAAGTTGGAGATACCGGCCAGAGCATGCTCAAGTTGGTACGTGAGCGGGCCACCTCTCGGAATCGGGAGCTTGACGACCGTGCCTTGCTCTTGTGCGATGACGGTTGGACGTGCGTGGGTAAGGCGAGGGCAGTACCCGAGGTTGCAGACGGACTGGCCATCGGCGCTTCGGGTTGGCGGCGGGCTGCGGCGTTTTCGGTGGTTTCCACAGCTCTCGACGGGCGTGAGTCTGGGGTCCACGCACTAGTGGAGGGACTCGGTGGTTCGCTGAAGCCCACGCATACTGAGTGGGCGCACACGCTCGTGCGCGTTGCAGGGCTGGTGCAGTCGGGCGAAATCGATTCTACTTGGGACGGCTTTCTGACGAGCGTGCTCGAAGTATTGCCGTCAGATCTTCTGTGGAAACCGAAGACAGATAGCGATGACGTGCTCAAGTCCGCGAGGTTCCTGCCCGATAACAATGGACGACTGATCAGCGCATCCAACGACAACGAGGTCCGGGTGTTCTTTCAGCCGGTTCTGGGTATCGACGACGCGGCGGACTTGGTGGACACAGTTCCGAACTTCCTAACGCAACGTATCGCATTCATTCATCGCGACGTTCGGACGCACGAAGAAGGTGCCCAGCGCCGAAGGACCGCCGTGCACAGGTTTCTCGACGACCGGTTCGCCGGGGGATTCGGGAGGGAGAAGATCGTTCGTGATGTCGTGTTGGGGGCACTGCCAAAGCTGCCGGCTGCGCTCGATAGCAACGACGCTGACCTTTGTGCGGAACTTCTGGGGTGGACGATCCGACTGATCGGAGACGAGCCATCGGAAACGGTTCTGTCGTTGCTGGGCGGATTGCCCGTCGCTTGCAATGGTGGTTGGTATCGCGCTGATGAAGCCACCTTCGGACCCGGTTGGCCTCAGGGAAATGGTGACGACCTGTGGGAACTTGCTGAGGAACTGGGAGGGACGACGGCGCGCCGTCTGCGCGCGACGGCGCTTCTACGGCCCGATGATCCTGCATGGGGACTGGAGGTAGAGCCGCACGGCGCGTTGTTAGCTCGGATAGGAGTGACGGAGGGCCTACGCCTGAGCCCAGTGAGCGATGTCAGCTTCAATATGGCGATTTCCCACTACGAATTGCCGCGCAATGTCCCGTCCGGGATTGATCAGAATGCTTGGGAGGGATGGCGGAAGGCAGTCCGTGATGAGGCCAGGCCCCGGCACCAAGGCTGGTTCGAGTACGCGCTCGAGGATGTCTATTGGCTCCCCGAACTCCACCGTGTTGAGACAATGAGCCGGCGTGGGCGGCAAGCGCTATCGCGGCTCGTGCTTAATTCGATGCGCAATTGGCCGTCTGAATGGGAGCAGGCCACGGTACGGAAGGTTCACGGTGAGAGGAACACTTGGAAAATCACGTCGCCGCTCAAGCACTGCCTGTCGACAGTTCCATGGCTTGTAGACGGGGCCAGCAGTAAGCGGCCGCTTTCGGAGCGATGGCTGGTTCCGATTTCGCTACTTCGCGGGCAACAGGACCGGTTTCGTCACCTTCGGCCACTTACTCAGGATCTGTCACGGAGATTCGAGGCCGATCCGGAATTGACCGACATGTTAAAAGGACTGGGGCTCAATGTTTATCCGACAGATGGGGAACGCATCGGACCGGAACTTCTCAATGCGCTTGCGACCGCTTGGCGCGCGCAGCCGGAGTTGGTAGCCCGGTTCAACATTTTCCTGGGTCAGGTGCGGCACGCGTGGCAGCATTTTGGCGAGAGCAGCGAGTTGCCGGACCAATTTCTCGTCTGGAGCGGGCTCCGACGATTCGACGTTCTTGACGCGGATCGTCTGCGCGATTCGTACCTGCCCGACAATTCGGAAAAAGGCCGATCGGTTCGGGAAAGCGGGAAAGGCGTCTTGGAGATGCGCGTATCGGACGCAAACCGGCTGGCTGAACTGCTGGTGAACGCGACGTCGATTCGTCGTGCGTCGGTTCTAGAGGAACGGGTCTTGATCGACGGCGCAGAGTGGGCAGGAGCGCCCGAGGAGGTAACTAGCCTAGAGGACACAGGATATCGCTGGCTGCCTGCGTCCCTCTTGACCATCGCGGCGCACGGTGGGCCGAACCCCACCGGTGCCGCGACCCAGGGTTGGACAGATTCGGTCAGCCGGCTCCGCGGCGCGAGTGTAGTTGAATGCGAGTCCATCGTCGTGGAGTTGTTGTCCGACGCGGAGCTCATAGCAGAGAGTGAACCACCCGCGTGGTGGCTGCCGGGAAATGTTCTTGCGGTGACGCGACGAACTGGAACTGCTTATGACAAACTCGCGCCGGCCTTGCAAGCCATGCTCCACCGTCAGGATCTGCTCAAGGATTTGCGGCTGGTGCTGGGAGCCGTTGGAGGAATAGAGGAGCCTTCCGTCGAAGACATCGAGCGCGCACTTGACTTGGCTGAGATCGACGCACAGGCCTTTGCAGATGTCCGGAGCCATTGGACGGGGAATGCTAGCTTATTGGTCAGCCGGATTAGACCCGTGGCCGAGCTACTTGGTGTGGCTATGGAGGAATTCGATGCAGAAACGTTGGACGTTGATGGTCTCACCGATTGGTTGGCGAACAACGTTCCGCAGTGGGAAGCTAAGAAGCTGATCGCGGCTGCCCGTCGTAGCCGCGACAATCATGCAATGGGGTTGGAGGCTTACAGTGCGCTGGGCGAATTGGCGCAGCTACCGGCGTGGAATTCTGCTTTGGAGAGACTCGGGGAAGAATACGAGCTGGTCGCGAACAAGGATGTGGACGATCAAACATCCGCACATCAAGAGGCGATGCGGCCGATCTTGCAGGCCGTTGCACGTCACATCGCCATAAGTGTGGCTAATCCGGAATTGTTCCAAGAAATTGAGTCCGCAACCGGCGACTTCACCACTCCTGAAAACTGGTCGAAGCGGTGGTGGGACATCCCATTCTACGCTGTGTTGAAAGCCCTCTTTCGTAGTTGGCGTGAGGAGGTTGCGGGAATCCATGAGGACGCGTTGCCGGAGGCAACCTCTGTCGAAAACTTGCGGGCGATATTGGAGAAGGAAGGCGTCGAGATCGATTTCGATCCATACGAGACGGCACGCGACAATAGGGAACGGTTCGGCAAGGCGCTCTCAGAAGCGCACGATCTGTACCGCACGTGGACGGAAATGGTGACACCGGAGTCCGAGGTTCAGGACCGGCCCAAATCAACTGACCTCGGCGCAAAGGCGTACCTCCACCGCTGGTCGGAGGACGAAATCTGGCGTCGCGCATTGATGGTTCTGGGAGACAAAACATTCACTGAGGCGTGTGGGGACGCCGCCAACCTCGGCGGGGCCAGAGAACGGTTGGGCATCGCCGCCGCGGTCTTGGAGGCGAAACGCCGCGAGCGTCTAGAGCAGGAAATGGAAGCTGCACGGGAGTCGAAGAGGATCGAGATTGCTGGTGAGTCCTTCGAAATTGAAACGATTGACTATGCGCAATTGCTGAGAGAACACATCGACGGCTTGCAGGAACCGATTGGGCCTCGGGCGAGGGACGACGAATTTACGCCAATTGGCAGGTCAGGGGGCCACAGGGGGACCGGCGGAGGTGGCGGAAAGGGGCGGAAAAGTTCGCATCGACGACCATCGCCCGAGGAGGCGCTGGTGGTCGGTGTCGTGGGTGAGATGCACGCCTACCGTTACCTGCGCAAGGAGTTCGGTGGCCGGGCTGTTCAGGCGAGAGCATGGGTTTCGGAGACCAGTCTGAAGGTTTTGCCACTTGTTCAGGGGGAACGACGTAAAGCGAGCGACGGATACGGATTCGATTTCCAATTCAGCCATCGCGGCATCAGATTCCGTGTAGAGGTGAAAGCGACAAGGGGAGACGAACCATCCTTCGACTTGGGGATCACCGAAATCCAAGCTGCGACGGAAATTGCCAGACGGAGAAGTAAGAGCCTCCTGTGGCGCATACTGAGGGTCCGCAACGCCTTGTCGCGGCACCCTGAGTTCGATTGGCTACCCAATCCATTCGAGGATGGGTTCCGGAATCGTTTCAAACTGCACCGAGGCGGGATGCGTGTGTCGTATGTTCGGCGTCAGGATTGACAACTGCGCGAGAGTTTATATCAAATTCAAGATAACCTGTTTCCCATGTCCACCATCTGCGAATTGTTCTCAGTGGCCGCTGTCCGCAATGAGGGAGTTGTGCGTTGGGGAGACCCGGTTCCGAGCAACAACCCCGGCATCTATGTTGTCTCCCTTTCGCCGGATCCCGAACGTAATAACTGTCCGCTGAGTTCCGCGCCCATTGATTGCGCCAAAGTCGCCTCATGGCTCTCGCGCGCGACCGGACTGACCATCGATAACGAGCCGAATTCGAGGCCCAAGGTCCTCGCGCAACGCCTGCGAAAATACTGGTTGGCGGACGAGACTATCCTTTACATCGGTCAAACTTCTCAGCCGCTCCGCAAGAGGGTCGGGCAGTACTACGGACACAGATTGGGTGCTCGCGGTCCGCACAAGGGTGGCCAGTGGATCAAGACGCTGTCCGTCCTTGATGAATTGTTTGTTCATTACGCCGAGTCGCCGGATCACGTAGCGGTCGAATTCCAACTGATAGAGGCTTTCGCTTCCCGCGTTTCTGCCGCCGCGAAAGCTCAGGTCGGATCCAATGACTATGCGTTTCCGTTTGCGAATCTGGAATTGAGAGATCCGAAGCACGGCAACCGAAGGCGCAAGAGACATGGAATCGGGCGTTCAACCCGCTGACTTCTCCAGACATCCGACCGAACTGACTCGGACTAATCACATCAATACGGCGCACGTCGATCCCCTGCGAGCCATTTGGAGGTAACTTGCTCCCAAGATGTCTGTATCTGTACACGAAAGTTGCTCGCGACAGTTCATCTTTTTTCTATTGCTCTTCGGGAACGGCTAACCACCACCGCATCCAGCGAAGAACCTGTTGCAAGCCCGGTAAGCATTGCTATTGCGTCCGCTACTTCGTTGTGGACATTTGCTGGAATCTTGTGCTTCAGCATATTGTATAGCCACACAGCCCCGATCGATGCAGCCGACACCGCATAATTGTCAAGAACACTTCCGGCAGCACCCGCGATTGGAACCTGCAATTTCCAGGAGGCCAGCCGATCAGACCGACGCTCAAAGGCTTTTACATCGGAGTTAACCTGGTCGACCGCCTCTTGGAGCTCTGACGCACTGGGGGTCGCGACCATCATCCTTCGGACCAAGTTGCGAAAACGCGAAGCGGGAAGCGAGTGAAAGTTCTGGGCAACTTCAAGAGCCGGGACGCCCGACACCGCGAGCAGTCCATCGGAGACGATGTGCATCCGATTCGCAATTGGATCGGACGGTAGTACCTTTGTTCGTCCCAAATAACTGGCGATAATTTGGCTGTTGGTGGTTTCGTCGAAGCCTCCGTAGTTCCGTGGGACATAGCTGGCGCCCAGCCCGAGTGCCCATTCAATCCCGGCACCGCAGATCATAAACTCGATACGCGCATCCTTGTCGCTTAACTGGAGAAAAACATTCCCGAGGTAGGTGCCAACACCAACCCCGTACGAAGCGAGAGCACCACGCATCATGAACATGTCGTGCTGTGAGGAAAACAGCTCTCCGTAAGCACTGAGGAGTCCCCTATATCGATCATCGGTCACAGTCTGCGACATCCCAGAGAGGAGCGCCGCGCGCTGCCCGGAAGTCAGTGGCGCGTAGAGGAACGGCTCTTTCTTCTGACCATGCTCGATGGTCCTTGCCGCTAACGCGCGCGAAAGCACGATTGCGGATCGGTCAACCTCGGCTACTGCTTCGATAAGTGTAGAGGGGTACTCCACCGCCGAGTATGGGAGGATAATCCGTACCCGTTTGAGTCGCACCAGCTCCTGCAAATCTGCCAACGGGACCTGGTGTTTCGAGGACCATGCAAGGCTATGTCTTTCGGGCATGATATCGACACGTTCGTAAATGGTTAGAAGCTCAGAAAGTCGGCTGTCTCCGCAATGTTCAACGTCATATAAGCAAGCCGATTTTGCGTGGTTTACGGAATCGGGCTCCACAATCTCCTGGTTTGCTCGGCGCGACAAAAATTCTCGCCACTCGTCTTCGTCTTGATGCACCAGATCTCGAACCATGTCCGGAGCGTGTTTGAGGTGGCGGCCAACTATGAGATCGAGGTTACCCTGCCTGTCGGAATTAGATACGGCACGTGCTGGCGTCGCCGTGGGAGGCTCGATCACGACAAAGTCGACTGGACCAGTAAAACCTACCTTGACTGCAGCCTTCTCAACGCAAGATTTCTCATCACCCGTCAAGCAGGTGTGCGAGCGAAATACCCAGCAATATCGATCATTGTCGAAGTGGATTTCACCATCGGGCAGCCCCGGCTCGGCGAGCGACAATAAGTTATTGCCCGCTTACATCCGTACTGCCATTGCCAGTTCATCCGGATCTCCATTGAATTCACTCAGTTCAATCACCTTGCCGCCTTTGACGTCCCGACTGTCCGAAGTCCGTAGTGCATCCTCTAACGCGCTCCAGAACTCCTTGGCTGCCTGCTGTCCGAAGAAGTTAGCGAACGACCGGCTACGCAAGACCAAGTTTTTCAGCTTTTTCTTCGACGCCATGGTCTTGGTCACATGCTTGCGGTGTTCCCGCCAGAGATCGCCACCGCCCGGCCAATCAATCTCCGCCACATCCAGCCAGCTCAAGTGACGCGTTTGCTTCAACCCCTGCGAGAATTCGTTGAACTCCTCCACCGCGTGCAGCATCTCCACCGCTCCTTGACTTACCGAGTCTGCATGCTTCTGATTGAATGGGGTCAAGAACACAATGGCGACCTTGTCTTCTCCATACTCCTCACATAGCTTCCGCCTATACGCCTCCAGTTGTTTTTTCTCGACCGATTTATCTTGGGTCTTGACTTCAATCCCGATCACGAATCCGTCTTTTGGATCACGAATCAGGATGTCGATTCTCCGACCCCCCTCCCAGCCGTGCTCCGTTTCCACCTTGGCGTCGCCGGGACAACCCCAACCGCACGGCGCGCACCTGTCCCAGACGGCCTCGAACAGCGACCGGTCGCCATTCAGGCTGGTACGAAGCGCCGCGCCCAGAAACTCCGAATGAAACATCTCCGGCAGTACGCCCCGGTTTTCGCTCTCGAATGCGTTACGCATGTTGGCTCCTCAATGTTCTTCCATTGGCTGCGATGTCCGGCTCCCCAATCCCGCGAGCTTACCCGTAAATTTTCTTGCGTCGTGTCACGTGTGATGTCTAGTTTGGTCGCTGCCTGAACACCTCCCCGCCTTTCATCACAAAGTGCACGCGCCCGAACTCCTCCACATCCTCGCGGGGGTCGCCGGGCACCGCGATAATGTCCGCGAACTTGCCTGGCTCGATGGAGCCCAGGTTTTCCCATTGGTTCAGGAGCACCGCTGCGCTCCTGGTGGCGCTCATGATCGCCTCCGTGGCCGGCATGCCTGCTTCCACCATGTAGACAAACTCGCGCCAGTTGTCGCCGTGGGGTGAGATGCCGGTGTCGGTGCCGAACGCGATCGGGACGCCGGCCCGGTATGCCTGAGCGAAGGTGCCGAAAATCTGCGGGCCGATCGCCGCCGCCTTGGGGCGTACCAGCTCGGAAAAATAGCCTTCGACCTTGGCCTGCTCGCCTACGAATACGCCGGCGCTGATGGTCGGCACGTACCAGGTGCCGCGCTCCTTCATCAGCTCCATCACCTCGGCGGACATGAACGTGCCGTGCTCGATGGAATCGACGCCGGCGACGACGGCACGCCGCATGCCTTCGGTCCCGTGAGCGTGGGCGGCCACGCGATAACCGTAGTCCCGGGCCGCGGCGACGATGGCGGCGATCTCGGCCTCGGTGAACTGCGGGTTCTCTCCGCTGGCGGCCTGACTGAGCACCCCCCCGGTGGCGGTGATCTTGATCAGGTCCGAACCTTCCTTGTAGCGGGCGCGCACCGCTTCGTAGGCGTCGTCGATGCCGTTGACGACCCCTTCCGTGGGACCCGGATCGCCGCGCAACGCTGTGTTGACGCCGTTGGTGGGATCCGCGTGTCCGCCGGTGGTGGCGAGACTCTTGCCGGCGGTGAAGATGCGCGGCCCGACGATGTGGCCTTCGGCGACCGCGCGGCGGACCGACTGGGCCACGAGGTGGTCGGTGCCCAGATCCCGTACGGTGGTGAATCCCGCCATCAGGGTCCGTTCCGCGTAGGGAACCGCCCGCAATGCCAGGTCCGCGGGTTCCAGCGTGAATTCCTCGACGAAACTGTCGGGACTCAGTTCGCCTCCGATATGCACGTGCATGTCGATCCAGCCGGGCATTACAAAGGCGCCGGTCAGGTCGATGTCCGGCTCGCCCGAGTAGCCCGTTTGCACGGCCGCGATGCGATCGCCGTCCACCACGATGGTTGCGTTCTCCATCACTTCGCCCGTGGTCGCGTCGAAAAGTTGGCCGGCGTGAATGATCGTCTGCGCCCAGGCGCCACCGGACAAGAGCAGCGCCAATATCGAGAGCGGGATCCTCATGACATCTCCGGATTCTTGTGGGATCGGACAGAATAATGGCTGTCCCGCCGCAATGCCAAAACGGTTGAGCCCGCGCCGGAACGCCGTGCGTCCCGGCTGGTTCCCCCTCAAACGTCCAGCTTGTAAAGCCGTCTCGCGTTGCCCTCGAAGATCTTGGTCTTGTCTTCCTCCGACAGCCAGTCGAACCCCTGGATGATCGGCGCGATCTTGTCATAGGTCTCGCCGGTCTCGGGATTGATGGACGACCCCACGCCCGGGCACTCGGAGCCGAACAGCAGGTTATCCGGGCCGACGACCTTGATCAACAGTTCCAGGGCTTCCTTCGAGTAGAGTACGGTGTCGAAGTACATCTTCCGCATGCGGCTCTGGAAAAGCGTCGCGGCAGTGGCGCCCGGCCGGCGCGCCGACGAGGCGTTGAAGCGCCCGACCTGGTAGGGAATTGCGCCGCCCCCGTGGGAGCACATGATCTTGAGACCGGGGAAGTCGTCGAATACCGTCGAATTGATCAATCCGTAGACGGCCGTCGTTTCCTCGTTGACGAAGTGCATGCTGTACGGCGTCTTCTGCGGGCGCCGCGAGCCGGCGGTGTGCAGGTGCAGCGGCACGTCCAGTTCGCAGGCCTTCTCGTACAGCGGATACCAGTAGCGGTCGCCCAGCCGCGGCGCCTCGTTGCCGTCGTTCTCGTACGGATCGGGATTCATCAGGAACCCCTTGAAGCCGTACTCCTTCACGCAATGCTCCATCTCCCCGAAGACCACCTCGACGGGCTCGCCCGCCTGCTGGGGCAGGCCGCCCACGCCGATGATCCTGTCCGGGAACATCTTCGTGCTGTCGTAGATGATCCGGTTGACCTCGTGGATGTACCACTCCACCAGGTAGCCCGGCTTCTCAGAATGCATGGTCTGGAACGGGCGCGGCGAGATGAGCTGCGCGTCGATGCCGCAGTAATCCATGTGCTCCATGTGCCCGGCAGGCGCCATTTCGACGCGGTGCCAGGCTTCCCGTAGCTGCTCCTCGGTGTAGTGGACCTTGCCCCGCCCGTGGGCGCCGCGGTGGGAGAGCAGGCCGGCCTTGTAGGCTGCCAGGGTGGGCGGGGATGCGGTATGGGCGTGGGCATCGATGATCATGTTGGTCGCCGTTCCGGAATGACTGTCAAGAGGTGTTGAGGATCATAACCGCGGGGGAACCCGGTTACCGGCCCCGTTCCGCCGGGGCCGCGAGAGCATAACAAATCTTGTCGGCTCGGCCGGGCCCGGGCGCCGGTGGGCGCCGGCACCGCGCTGCCGGAAACCTGTACGCCGAATCCGGGGCAAGGACTGTGGTCGGAACGGTTTACGGCGCGCGGCTGAACACGTAGACGGCGCCCGACTCGAAGGCCGAATTGTCGTCCTGCCCGGCGTTCAGGCCCGTGGCGCCGCTGTCCTCGCCGCGGGCGCCGATCGCCATCAGCGTGCCGTCCCCGTTGAGCGCAATGGAACTGCCGAACTCGTCAAATGCCTCGGTGTTGGAGCCCTTTACGTAGGCGCTCTGGGTCCAGGACGAGCCTTGGCGCGTGAACAGGTACACGGCCCCGGCTTCCTGGGCGGAATCGTCGTCCTGTAGCGCATCGACGCCCCGACCCGCGCTGTCTTCCAGTTGCGCGCCTACCGCCAGCGTGGCGCCATCGGCGCTTAGCGCGAGGCGGGCGCCGAAGGTGTCGTTGGGCCCGGTGTTCGATGCCTTGATATAGGCCTGTTCCGACCATCCGCCGTCGTCACTGGTGTAGAGGTATACGGCGCCCGTGGAGAGGTTGATTTCCATGTCCGGTTGCGGAGTGGAGTTGACTCCGGTGGTCATGCCGTCTTCGTCCAATGCCGTTCCGGCAACCGTTCGGCCGTCGGCGCTGATGGCGACGGCGACACCGAACGCGTCGTTGCGTTCGGAGTTCGACGGCTTGAGATACGCTTGCTGCGTCCAGTCGCCGCCGCCGCGGAAGAAGATGTAGAGCGCGCCGCTGCCGATGGCCTCGTCGTCCTGGACCTCGTTGGTTCCGGCCAGGGAGCCGTCCTCGTCATAGGCGGTGGCGGCCAGCACGCCGCCGTCGGCGCTGAGCGCGACGCTGTAGCCGAAGAGATCGCCCGCACCCGGATTCGAGGACTTGAGGTACGCCTGCTGTGTCCAGGAATTCCCGCTGCGCGAGTACAGGTAGACCGCGCCGGCGGACAAGGCCGAGTTGTCGGACGGGTCCGCATCGGCACCTGTCGCGCCGCTGTCTTCGGAGATCGCGCCCACGGCCAGGGTATTGCCGTCGGCGCTGAGCGCGAGCCCGAAACCGAACTGGTCGCCATCGCCCAGCTCGTTGCCGACACCGGCCTCCCCGGTATTGGAGGCCTTGACGTACGCCTGCTGCATCCAGGCCTCGCCATTGCGGTCGAAAATGTAGACGGCGCCCGCCTGCGGAATGGAATCGTCGTTCTGGTCGCCGTCGATGCCGGTTGCCGCGCTGGCCTCGTAGGGTGCGGCGACGGCCATGGTATTGCCATCTTCGCTGAGGGCGATCATGTACCCGAAATTGTCGGTCAGCCCCGGGTTGGACGCCTTCACATAGGCCTGCTGCCGCCAACCCCCGCCGTCGCGGACGTAGACGTAGACGGCGCCGGCCCCATAGACGGACTCGTCTTCCTGGTCGCCGCCGATGCCGCCGGACCCGCTGCTTTCGTAGGGCGCGCCGATCGCCAGCGTGGTGCCGTCGGCGCTCAGCGCAACGGCGTTGCCCAGCAGGGTACCGCCGCCGCCGAACTCGTCGCCGAATCCCGGACTGGGCGACTTGATGTAGGCCGTCTGGCGAAGGACGCTGCCGGCTTCGCTGCTTGCCGCTCCGCCTTCAGCCTCCGCCTGCGCCCGCGCGCCGTTCCAACCGCCGGCCGCAGCCAGCCCGATCAGCCACAGACCGGCGAAGGCCCCGGGCGCCGCGCCCGAACCTACTCGCACGGGATCGGGCCTTCCGGCTCGGATCGGGTCCGGTAGATTTCCTCGCAGGTATCCTGGCGCACGACCCTGGCGTTCTCACTGAGGTTGATGTACGGCGCGCCGCTCTTGATCAGGCGGCCGGACACGATGATTCGGTCTCCCGCCTTGAGCGTATCCCTGGTCCAGCCGCTCCGCGAGAGGTTGTTCACGCCGGTCAATTCCGCCTGCCAGCGCACGGGATTCCCGCTTTCGTCCGGAATGTCGAGGATGATGGTGGAGTGCGGATTGACCAGTTGCAGGGCGACGACCGTGCCCGACAGGGTGGTGATGGTTTCCTCGAAGCGCCCTGCGTCGCCATGGTGAGCAAGGGTTCCTGCGCAGAAGCTCAGCAGCCCGGCTGCGACCGCGCCCTTTGCGAGAGAATGGAGTCTCATGGCGTTGTCTCCCGTCACTTGTTCCGGTTGAACAATATGCCTCGTTGCAGATTGCTTATCCAGTTAATTCTTGTCAATCTGCGGCCATCGCTTGTCCGGCTTCCACCCTGTCTGCACAGGGTTGTGGGGAACGGCGCCTGAGCGTTTCATGCGTGCTCGCGGCTCACGTTGGGGCAGTGGTATTCTCAAACATTCGTGCCTGGGAGGATCGAAAATGCAGGAAACAGGCGGAAACAACATCGCACGCGTCCGTGCCGCGGGTCTGTATGGCAATCGGCATGCTCGGGACCTGAGCCGGTGGAGCACGCTGCTTGTCCTGTTGGTGCTGCCGGCAGCCTCGATGGCTCACCACTCGACCGGGGCGATCTTCGACCGCAGCCGGCCGGCCGAGGTGGAGGGGACGGTCGCTGCCGTGTTCTGGCGCAATCCGCATATCGGCCTGACCCTGCTGGTCGAGAACGAGGTCGGCGAGCCGGAGGAATGGGAGATCGAGGGCGGCACGTACAACGATCTCCTGCGTGCGGGATTCGATACCGAAACCGTCGCGGTCGGCGACCGCGTGCGCGTCGTAGGAGCATCGTCGCGGCGGGGGTTGAACGAGATTTATCTTTCCCGGGTGCTGACGCCTGCCGGCGAGGAACTCTTCCATGCCGGCGTGGCGAGGACGAATGCCGGCCGGCTGCAGGGCTCCGAAGAGCAAAGTGCCGCAACCGGCATCTTCAGGGTCTGGGTTAACGGCGGCAGGCTTCATCGACTGCGCGAACCGTTGTCGCTCACGCCCGCTGCGCAAGCGGCCAGCTCCGACTGGGATCCGTTCAACGACGATCCGAGCCATCGCTGCCAGGCGCCGGGCATGCCGAATGCGGTCCTGAATCCGTATCCCATGGCGTTCGAGGACCAGGGCGACCGGATCGTGCAGCGGATCGAGGAGTGGGACGCCGTTCGGACGATCCACATGAATGCGGACCCCGCCGATCCGCGCGAAGCGTCGCCGCTCGGCTATTCGGTGGGCCGATGGGACGGAAACACGCTCGTCGTGGAGACCGCGGACGTCGATTATCCGCTGCTCGATGACAGCGGTACGCCCATGAGTCCGGCGGTCAGCATCGTGGAGCGATACACGCTGAGCGGGAACGACACGCGTCTCGATCTCGAGTTGACGGTCACCGATCCGCCGAACCTCGCCGAGCCTGCGGTCTGGGTGGCCGTGTGGGCCTGGGAGCCGGGCGTGCAGATCAGGCCGTTCGAATGCACGGTGCGCTAGCGGCGGCACGCCGGCGGGAACAAGCCGCGGCAACGCAAGCGCCGAGGAACACGGCCTAACGAGTGCCGGCGCTCTCGCCGAAGGTCACCGGCCGTTCGATCCGTTCTCCATCGCGTTCAACGACCACCGTGCTGGCTTCGCCGGGTCTTGATTCCCTGAGCACGTACATCAGGTCGTAGATGTCGCGTATCTCGCGGCCGCCGAGTTCGACGATCCAGTCGCCGCGCCGCAGTCCGGCCCGGTCCGCCGGGCCTTCGGGGCGAACGCCCGCCAGCCGCATGCCGGGCCGGTTGTCGGGCGAGCCGGTGTAGTCCGGTATCGTGCCCAGCGATGCGCCGTAGCTGCGCATGTCGCCCAATGGCGCAGGGGCTTCGGCGGCCACGTAGGTGAGGCCTTCCAGCGTGGTCAGTTTCGCGGTGACTTCCGCCGCCAGGTTGGCGATCCGCACGCCGCCGGGTCCATTGATCAACTCGATGTCGTCGGAGGGCTTGTGATAGTCGTCGTGGGCGCCGGTGAAGAAGTGCAGGACGGGGACGCCGGCCGCATAGAACGACATCTGGTCCGAAGGGCCGTAACCGTCTCCGCCGAGATCGCAGCCGAGTTGCAAAGCCGCGCAGTACGGCTGGATCACGCTGTCCCACTCCTCGGCCGATTCGCCGCCCAGAACGGACAGCCGGCCGTTCCTGAGGCGCCCCACCATGTCCATGTTGAGCATGGCCACGAGACCTTCCGGCGCGGCGCCGGGAGGCGGTTCCCGGGTGAAGTGGCTGGATCCCAGCAGGCCGTTTTCCTCGCCCGTGAAGGCGACGAAGATCACGTCGCGGCCGAGTTCTTCCCGCCGCGCGGTCAGCACGCGGGCGGCCTCCAGCAGCGCCGCGGTGCCGGAAGCGTTGTCGTCGGCGCCGTTGTGCGGTTCGTGGGCATCCGGGGCGAGCGACGACGCGCCGCCGAAGCCCAGGTGGTCGTAGTGGGCGCCGAGCACGACCGCGCCGGGCGACCGCTCGCTGGCCGAAATCCGTCCGACGATGTTGTCCACTTCGCGGGTCTGCTCGATCACTTCAGTGGCCAGGCTGACCTGCGCCGCGCCATCCAGGATGCCTTGCGCCAGGGAGCGGCGGATCACCGCGATCGGGATGCCGGCGCCACCCTGGGGATCCACCCGCATGGACGGCAGCGGCGCTTCCTCCTGCTCCTGGCCTTCGGGCGGCAGGTCCGCGACCAGCAGGCCCAGGGCCCCCCGCTCGCGCGCTGTGAACGCCTTGTAGCGCAGATCGCTCAGGCGCCGCCGGAGGGATTCGTCGGCGAAAGCGCCGTCTTCGGGCGTATAGCGGCGCACCAGCACGATGCGCCCTTCTGCATCGATCCCCTCGTAGTCATGGATGGCATGTTCTTCGGATACCACTCCCCAGCCGGCAAAGACGACCGGAGCCGTGACCGCGCCGCTGGAGGAAAAGCCCGGCACGATGAATTCCCCGTCGGGAATCGCCTCGCCCCCCACGGACAGGCGCGTCGCGGGGCCCCGTTCCACGTCGACCACGGCGTGGAAGCCCTGACGATAGCTGCCGTTCCCCGCCGCCGGTTCCAGTCCGATCAGCGCGAACTGCCGTTCGAGCCAGTCGGCAGCCGCCGCCAGTCCGGGCGTGCCCAGTCCGCGGCCGCCGCGGGCATCGTCGGCAAGCCAGGCGACATCGGCCAGGTAGCGCTCCACGGCGGCAGCGTCGTCCACATCGGCCGGGTAGCGCTCCACGGCGGCAGCGTCGTCAACCGGCCGGGTCCGCGCACTGTCCTGAGAATGGGCGGGCAATGCCGTCAGAAGCATTCCGAGAACGGCTCCGCCGAATGGCCTGCATGGATTCATTTTCACCCCGTCGCGGAGTCGGAAGTCACTGATACGCACGTATTCTAACCGCTGGCGTCGCATCCAACAGGCAATAGCGTATCGGTTGGATGCGACGCCAGGCGCACTGCGTTCGCAGCACGATGGCGAATTGGAGGGGTTGATGTTCCGGGGCGTGCAGGGCCCCTGGACGCCGCGGCAATTCATGGGGGAACGTGGTCTCGATGTGCGCGACGAACTGGGTCTGTGGATACCGCAGGCGTCGGAAGCCGGACTCGAATTGCGGGCGCGGGGTGTGAATTTAGACGGCGGCATACCCCTTTATGGAGATGAAACTGGTAGCGGCGGTGGAGCCAATTGGCCTTGACCCAACGTACCCGCCCGGGACTCGGTGCCAGACGGTGCTGCGCCCGGCTAGCCCGACACCGTTTCGCCCGACGACACCGCTCAAAGTTACGCACTATTCCTCCTATTGCGCAGTCAACGATATAATTCCCTTTCAATGGCCCGGCACCCGCGTGCGCCGGATTCGACGATTGGCAACAGGAGAAACATCTATGGCCAAATATCTTCTGGCGGCATTGTCTATTGGAATCCCCTTTTCTTGGGTACCAGCAGTTGCCCAAGAGCATGGAAGGTTCACTTTCCCGGAGGACTCGATTAGCGCCCCAAACTTGGAAGAGAACAACCTGACGGAGACTTTCCGACGGCACACAACCGTTGTAACTGGTGCGCCAATGCACCATCGCATATCCGCGTTTGTTCAGCAATTCGATTTTCAGGGCGGGCTGGTGCGCAATTTGGAATTGTCGGATGATGACTTCGACGCGCTAGCAGTCTACACAATAAGAGAGAAAATCCAATCGCATCAGGCGTCCGCGCATGTCAGAACCGAAGTCTGCAATACATACGTGCTTGATCGGCCAGCGGGTTCTATTGACGCGGTGGCAGTTTCAACCGCACTCAGGGATGGCTACGCGCGAAACCACATGGAGCAGGAGCAGCGATTCACGAACCTGTTGCAACAATTGTCTGCGGACGGCAGGGCGCAAGTATCTAATGCGCTTGCGTTTTTCGACAATTCTACTTTCCATGACCGAAACTACCCGGCCATCGTTGCAGAACATCCGGGCCACTACGCAACACACTTCCAGAACCTGTGTTCTCAACCAATTGACCCCATATCCACACCAACATTCGTAGGTGGATTCGTAGGAGGTGACGAATGAATCACTCAATCTGCAAGGTAATCGTTTCCACTGTCCTTCTCGGGCTGACCAACGCTAGCGTTGCGCAATCGTTGACGTGTTTTTTTGGAATACCGACTCGCTATCCAGATTTTCCTTACAACACCATAAACACCCTGTTTACGTGGACGGACGAAGACGATTGTTACCAATGGGGATACCATAATTTTTGGATCTACTCGGTAGATAATGGCTACGCGCTTGTTGACACGGCGCACAGGGAATTGGATATGGGGCCGTCAGGTTCTTCGGAGTGGTCGTTTAACGCATCTTTCAATGGACCCGGTAATTGTCATGGCCTGGGCACTGCGGCAGTATACGAAGATTCCGAAGGCAAGCCGATTTTGATTGATCAATACTATTGCTCGGTAACCGCTTATGTTGACCCGCTTTAGGCGCAGCCTTAGCCGCACCGAACCCCGGCCAAGCGCCGGGGTTTGTTCATTGCGGTAACCGTCAAACACTTACCACCAAGCGTGTTCTGGGCATCCCCACTGTTCCTTCATTTCGCGAGATACGTTCGGGCTGTCGCAATCCTCGTATTCTTCCTCTTCCCCGCCCAGGGACTGCCCTATCGGCGTGGTAAAAGTAGCGGAACAGCACCAATGCCCACAGACGGGAAAGGAATTTCCGCTTGTTCGCCAAGGCTTCGGTAGCTACTCCGTCGCGTTCCTGCGCAAACGCGCCGCCCTGGTGATATTGGCGGCAGCCGTCACGGCGCTGGTGCGCTGGTTCGCGGGCGATCCCGACGGCCCGATCCTGATGTTCTACGGCCTGTTCCCGGCGGCCTGCGGCGCGGCGGTCTTCGCCACCATGCGCTGGCGCGGCGGGCGGCTGCTGTTCGCCGCGGCGGTGGCCGTCACGTCCGTCGCCAACCAGGTGGCGCTGTTCGTGGGCCAGGGAGGATTCCAGTTGGTCGACGGTGCCCGCTGGGCGCTGGTGTCCATGACCATCGCGGCTTTCGGCGGCGCGATCCGGGGTGTGGCCGCGTGGTACCTGGGGCGGGGTCTGGAGCGCGCCGGCGTACCCGCGGTGCGTCGACCACCGGCGGTGGTGTTTCCATTCTTCTACGGCGGGCAGGCGACCGTCGGCCCGGATACGGTGGCCCTGCGCACGCCCGTCCGGGACCTGACGTGGGCGGCGCTCGGGTTCGGCGCGCTGCTGGCGCTGCGGTTCCTGGCCCTGGGAACCGCTGGCCTGGCCTTTGCCTTCACCACCCATTCCACCGATCTGATGCAGGGCCTGTCGAGGCGCGGGTGGGACTATCGCCTGGTCCACGCGCCCGTGCTCGGGCTGATCCTGTTCCCGTCGTTTCTCCAACTGGGCCGGGAGATTTCCATCACCCAGCGGATTCGGGACCTCGGCCAGGACACCAACTGGTTCCGGCGCAAGTGGATCCGAATCCGCCACCTGGCCTTCGCCATGCTGGTGCTGGGACTGCGCAACGGGCAGACTCAGGCCATGGCGCTGGATATCCGCGGCTATGGCGCCCACAAGAGCAGGACGTTCATGCGGGAACTGCCGAGGCATCGCGGCGGCGACATTTTCGCGTGGGCGTTCTTCGCGCTGTCGGTGATCTATCTGATCTACGAATTCAACCCGGCGACCATGCAGTGGAATATCGGGCGCTGAACAGGCCCCGGCAGCCTGGCGCGGGTATTCAGAAACGCAACTGCAGTGCTCCGCACAGGAACGCCATAAAGGGTCTGGCGGCCGCGAAGTCCGCCGCCACCCGGTCCGCAAATCCGGTGTCGGCGGCCGCATCGAATCCGAACTCCGCCACGGCGATGAAATCCTTGCGCTTGAGGTCCTCCACGTACGGATGTTCGGGCGGATAGCCTCGAGGCGCCCGCTTCAGGCTGTCGCCGGAAAGCTCGAATCGCCGGCGAAAGCCCCGGGCGTCGCGTGCCGCGAGCCAGGCGCCCGGATCCTCGACGATTCGATCGCGGATCATCCCCAGGGGTCCCGAAGCCGGGTGCCACATGCCCACTCCCAGGAAACACGAGTCGGGATCGATGTGGACATAGAAGCCCGGCGCGTGAACGTCCTTGCCGAGTTCGTGGCGAAACTGGATACCGATATTGGTCTTGTAGGGGGTCTTGTCTCTGGAGAAGCGGGTATCGCGGTAAACGCGCATCAGGGAGCCGCCCACCCGTTTGGGAATGGCCGTGAAGTGCGGTGTCACGCGTTCCAGCCGCGGTCCCATGGCGCTGATGAAGTCCAGCGCCGGCTCCAGAACCCACTCCTCGTAACGCGGCTTGTTCTCGTTGAACCAGGGCCGGTTGTTGTTGCCTGCCAGTTCGCCCAGGAACCGGATCGTTTCGGCGGGAAAGCCTTCGAAGTCGGTGGTGATGGTCACAGGGCAGCCTCCGCGCGTTGATGGGAGCGAAACCGGAACAGGGCGGCGGTTCAGGGATCCGGGTTCAGGACGGTTGGAACGGTGGCCTGCCGGGCTTCGGCCCCGAAGCGGATTCGAAACAGCTCGATGTAGCCTGTGCGCTCCTCCTGCTTGCTGAGCTGGAAGAGGTCCGGCCAGAGTTCGGCCATTTCCGGATCGTAGAGAGGCAGGTAGCGCATCGCCAGGCGGGTCTCGGGCGGCCGCTCGAATCGTGTCCGCCAATTGGCGCCCAGATCGGGAATCCGCCACTGCTCCCTGCCGACGACGACGATCTCCTCCAGCACCTCCTCCCGATCGGACGGTAGCTGCGCCAGGCTCGCCTCGCCGGGCGGATCGTCGAGGATGCGCGGCGGCAGCGGCGCCTCCTCCTGGGCCAGCGCGAACCCGGAACATAGCGTCGTCAGCAGGAAAACCGCTCGAGACCGGACCGGCGGCATCCTATTCCCTCCACCTGAGCGTCTGGAACCAGTAGCCGTGCGTGGAAGGCAGCCAGGTATCGGCTTCCCGGGCCGTGATCCAGGCGTCCAGGAAGTTGACGAAATCCGGGTCGCCCTTGGCAACCGCGAAACCGGCGGGTGTGGGCAGCAGCGGTTCCGGCAAGGGCACGTCCACGATGGCCGGATTCTCCAGGGCCAGGAACGTGGGTATGGGCTCGTTGTCGAGATAGGCGTCCACTTCGCCGGCCACCAGGGCGGAACTGGCGGTGTCGGCGTCCTCGTAGAGCTGAAGTTCCGAGCGTGGGAACAGCCGCCTGGCCAGTTCCTCGGCAGCCGATTCGGCAATGGCGGCGACCGTGTAGAAGGTGTCGTTGAGATCGTCCAGACTCGTGACGTTGGACGTGGTTTCCAGGTTGGTGGCCAGCGCCGTGCCGCCGGTTGCGTAGGGCCGGCTGAAGGCGACGTGAAGCGCGCGCTCCGGCGTGATCGACAGGCCGGCGGCGATGATGTCGATCTCTCCGGACTCAAGCCCGCGAATGATTCTGTCCCACGGATAGACGTTGAACTCCACGTCCAGGTTCATGTCTTCGGCCAGTCGTCCGGCCACGTCGATCTCGAACCCGGTCAGCTCGCCCGACGGATCGCGCATGGCCCACGGGGGAAACAGCGCCACGCCGACGCGCAGGGTGCCGTAGTTCAGGATATCCTGAAGGGGCCGCGCGTCAGCCGTCGAGCCCAGGAGCCCGATCCCCAGCGCCAGGACACCCAGCAGGGTGGCCCAGGCTGTTGGGCGGTCACGCATTGGCGGTCTTCCCGCCACCCCGGATGCGGGACCCGGATGTCCAGGACGGTTGCGCGGCTGAAAATCTGGCAAGCTTGACGGGCACGATGACTACATATTGAGATTCGCCCTAATCCTAGCCTTTATCTCCCGCCTGCTGCTACCGCACCGGATCGCACCATGACCCTCTCGCACACATGGGACCTCAGCCCTGCGCAGGCGCGGAAACTCCAGGAGGAGTTGCGGGGGCAGGTGGTGCACGATGACCTGACCACCGGTCCGCCCGCCCGTGTCGCGGGGATCGATATCGGCTTCGAGCGGAACGGGTCGGTAACGCGGGCCGCCGCCGTCGTGCTGGGCTGCCCGGGGCTGGAAGTCCTGGACACGGCGATCGCCCGCCTGCCGACCCGTTTCCCCTATGTGCCCGGTCTGCTGTCGTTCCGGGAATGCCCGGCGGCGCTGGCCGCCCTGGACGGGTTGACGGCATCGGCGGACGCGCTCGTCTGCGATGGACAGGGATACGCGCATCCGCGCCGGTTCGGGCTGGCATGCCATCTTGGCCTGTTGACGGGTCTGCCGAGCATCGGCGTGGCCAAGTCGCGACTGATCGGGGTTCACGACCCGGTGCCGGACAGGAAGGCCGCATGGGTCCCGCTGCGCGATGAAGGCGAAACCATCGGCGCCGTGCTCCGGACCCGCGAGAGGGTCAAGCCCGTGTTCGTATCCATCGGATACGGGTTCACGCTGGCAAGGGCAGTGCAACTCGTGCTGGCACTCACGCCCCGCTACCGGCTCCCGGAAACGACGCGCCACGCGCACCGCCTCGCCTCCGGCTAGCAGCCGGCCGCCTCGTCCGTCGATCGGCCGGCTTCGGCCAGACGGTTTTCCGGCCCATGCCACGGGACTCTTGCCACGGGCTGCCAAATCTTTCGGGTCAAGCCCGTCACCGGTAGCGCTAGCTGTCGTCCGGGCCGGCTCCGGGCCCCGTCTCCGTCCCGGCATTGCGGTCCGGATCCTCGTCCCTGCTCGCCTCAGCTTCCTCCATTAACTCGCGCTTCGACCGCATGCGCTCCGCGGACCGGGACTTGCGGTGAGCGCCCCCCTTGCGCAGGAGCGGCGAGCGCGCGACGGGATTGCGGGGTTTCCTGGCCATGGTCGACACCGATTGCACCGCGCCAAGCGGTGAATTTGCGCCCGCCATCATACCGTGCCGGTCGCACCGTCAGGTATGATCCGCTGTTCCCGCACCGACCCTTCAACAGGACCATGTCCACGACAGCCGCCCCCGATCTGCATGCCGCGCCACCGCCGCACGCCACGGTCGCCGAGTCCGGGCGCAAGCTCGAGTCGCGGTTGCGCCGCCAGGTGGGCAGGGCCATCGCCGACTACGGGATGATCGGCGACGGCGACCGCATCATGGTCTGCGTGTCGGGCGGCAAGGATTCCTACACGCTCCTCGACATGTTGCTGGCACTGCAGCGGCGCGCGCCGGTGAACTTCGAACTGATCGCCGTCAACCTGGACCAGAAGCAGCCGGGCTTTCCCGAACAGGTCCTCCCACAATACCTGGAGGCACTGGGCGTGGATTACCGCATCGTGGAGGAGGACACCTATTCGGTGGTGACCCGGGTAGTCCCTGAAGGCAAGACCCTGTGCGGACTGTGTTCACGATTGCGGCGCGGCATCCTCTACCGGGTAGCGGACGAACTGGGCGCAACCCGGATTGCCCTGGGGCATCACCGCGAGGATGTCGTGGAGACTCTGTTTCTCAACATGTTCTACGGCGCGGCCCTGAAGGCCATGCCGCCGAAACTCCTGAGCGACGACCGGCGGCACGTGGTGATTCGCCCGCTGGTCTATTGCAGGGAAGCAGACATTGCGCGCCATGCCGAAGCAAGGGAATTTCCCATCATTCCGTGCAACCTGTGCGGCTCGCAGGAGAACCTGCGGCGCAAGCAGATCAAGGGGATGCTGGCCGCGTGGGAAATCGGGGATCCGGGCCGCACCGAACGATTGTTCCGCAGCCTGCAAAACGTCACCCCGTCTCATCTGGCGGATCCGGAGCGCTTCGATTTTCGATCCATCACCAGCATAAGCAACTGAATTATATAGAATTACAGGATCCGTACTCCCCTATCCGCCCGATTTGCCGGAGTATTTTCGAGAGGGATCGCATTCTGCCGAACGGTTGAAGATTTACGAACCGGTTCTGTGCTAGCGTGTCCGTTACACCCAGCCAGGAGATTTGAGCCGTGGCAAGACGCAGTCCCCAGACGTATGCCAAGAGGCAACGAGAGCAGGCCAAATTGGCGAAGCGTCGAGCGAAAGAAGCGAAGCGCGCGCTGAGGAAAGCGCAAAAGGCCAAAAAATCCGAGGATCTCCCCGAAGCGGAGAACCCGTAAGGGTTCGGGTACTTCCACTGCAACATGATTTCCTGAGAATCAGCGAAGCAAGGCCCCGAAAGAAGAGGAGCCCCGGCGGTCGCCGATAGACATACCCGGCAGCCCGCCGCAACAGTCACGGATTGCTAATCGCCGGCTTCGTCGGCGATGGTGTTGCGGAGCACGCCGATCCCGCGGATATCGATCTCGACAACGTCTCCGGGCTTCATCCAGACCGGCGGCTTGCGCACCCGGCCGACGCCTCCGGGCGTGCCGGTGACGATCACGTCGCCCGGCGCCAGCGGCGTCCAGGTGGAGCAGTACTCGACGAGCTGCGGCACGTCGAAACACAGGTCGCTCACCGGGGCGTCCTGCAGTACCCGGCCGTTGAGCCGCGTCTGCAGATGAAAGGCCGCCGGGTCGGGCTGCTCGTCCAGGGTCATCATCCAGGGTCCCAGTGCGCCGCTGCGGTGAAAGTTCTTGCCGGCCGTGAACTGGATGGTGTGGTACTGGTAGTCGCGAACGCTGCCCTCGTTGCAACAGGTGAAGCCGGCCACGTGGTCCATGGCGCGGGCGCGGGGCACGTGGCGGGCCTGTTTGCCGATGATCACCGCCATTTCCCCCTCGTAGTCGTAGTCGGTGGAGACCCGGGGGCGGATCATGGGCTGGCCGTGGCCCACGAAGCTGTCGGCGAATCGAGTGAAGAGCACCGGACGAGTGGGCACGTCGCGGCCGGTTTCCCGGATGTGTCCCATGTAGTTGATTCCGACGCAGAGGATCTTGGACGCGTTGGGAATTACCGGCAGGAAGCGGATGTCGTCCTCGGCAAGGTCCGGCGCCCGCTCCGACAGTTCGTGCAGCCGCGGCAGCGCGCCGCACCGCAGCACGTCGCGCAGGTCGGAAAACTCCCCGGCCAGGCGGGCGTCCGCATCGACGACGCCGCCATCGACCATCACGCCGAAACCGGCCCGGCCGCCGTGTTCGAAACTGGTTACCCGCATGGACTCTCCCTGTCGGGCCGGTTTGGGTCCGACGACAGACCTAACCCGGCGGTTGAGATTCTTCCGCCAGCCGATTCACCGCCTCATCCAGGCTCATGACCTGCTGGGCCTTGCGGCCGAGGCGCCGGACGGAGACCGTGCGCTGTTCCACTTCGCGTTTGCCCAGGGCGATGATGACCGGTGTCTTGGCGACGCTGTGCTCGCGAACCTTGTAGTTGATCTTCTCGTTCCTGATGTCCGCCTTCGCGCGCAGCCCGGCGCCCTCGAACGCGCCGAGGACTTCCGCGGCGTAGGCATCGGCATCGGAGGTGATGGTGGCCACCATCACCTGCCGGGGCGCCAGCCACAGCGGCAGGTTGCCCGCGTAGTGCTCGATCAGGATGCCGATGAACCGTTCCAGGGAGCCGAACAGCGCACGGTGCAGCAGCACCGGCGTATGCCGGCCGCCGTCCTCGCCGATGTAGGTCGCGCCCAGCCGGCCGGGCAGGTTCAGGTCCACCTGCAGAGTGCCGCACTGCCACTCCCGGCCGATGGCGTCCTTGAGCGCAAACTCGATCTTCGGCCCGTAGAAAGCCCCCTCGCCCGGGTTGTGGGTGTAGTCCAGGCCCATCGAGTCCATGGCCTGCCGCAGGGCGGCCTCGGCCCGGTCCCAGATCAGGTCGTCGCCGACACGGCGCGGCGGCCGGTCGGCAAACTTGATCGCCACGTCTTCAAAGCCCATGTCGCGGTAGATGCCGAGCACCAGTTTGCAGACCCCGTCGGTTTCCTCGGTGATCTGGTCCGCGGTACAGAAGATATGGGCGTCGTCCTGGGTAAAGGCCCGCACCCGCATCAATCCGTGCAGGGCGCCGGACGGTTCGTAGCGGTGCACCTTGCCGAATTCGGACAGCCGCAGGGGCAGTTCCCGGTAACTCCGCAGCGCGCTCTTGAACACCTGCACGTGTCCCGGGCAGTTCATGGGCTTGACCGCCCACAGGCGTCCGTCCTCGGTGCGGCTGGTGAACATGTTTTCGCGGAACGTATCCCAGTGCCCGGACGCTTCCCAGAGGCTGCGGTCCATCAGTTCGGGAGTATTGACCTCCTGGTAGCCCGCCGCGTCCTGACGGCGGCGCATGTACTCCACGAGCGTCCGGAACAGCGTCCAGCCCTTCTCATGCCAGAACACCGCGCCCACGGCCTCGTCCTGGAAGTGGAACAGGTCCATCTGCCGCCCCAGCCGGCGGTGGTCGCGCCGCTCGGCCTCTTCAAGGCGGTGCAGGTACTTTCTGAGGTCCTTGTCGCTGGCCCAGGCGGTGCCGTAGATGCGCTGCAGCATCTCGTTTCTCGAATCGCCCCGCCAGTACGCGCCGGCCAGCTTGGTGAGCTTGAAGGCACGGCCCAAGCGCCCGGTGGAGGGCATGTGCGGGCCGCGGCACAAGTCGACGAACTGGCCCTGCCTGTAAACGGTAACCTCCTCGCCCTCGGGGATCCCGGCGATGATTTCCGCCTTGTAGACCTCGCCCTGGTCCCTGAAGAAATCCACCGCGCCCGCCCGGTCCCAGACTTCCCGAACCACCGGCTCGTCGCGCTGCACGATGTCGTGCATCCGTGCTTCGATGCGTTCCAGGTCTTCCGGTGTGAAGGCTTCGTCGCGGGCGAAATCGTAGTAGAACCCGTCCGTAATGGCCGGGCCGATGGTCACCTGGGTTTCGGGATAGAGTTCCTTGACCGCTTCGGCCATGACATGGGCGGCGTCATGGCGCAGGACTTCCAGCCCGTCCTCCGAAGTCCGGGTGATGATCTCCACGGCGGCGTCGGCGCCGATTTCGGCGCTCAGGTCCCGCAATTGGCCGTCCACGCGCACGGCGACAGCAGCCTTCGCCAGGCCGGCGCCGATGGATTCGGCCACGCCGAGCCCGGTCACGGCTTCCGGGAAGGCCTTCTTGGATCCGTCTGGCAGGGTGATGTCCGGCATGCTCGATTCGCCTTGCGCGCGCGGCCACGCATTGTACGATAAACAGTGCCGGTAAAGCCGCCGCGACTTTAACGGAGCCGCTCGGGTGACGGGCCGAAAATCAGGAATCAGCACATGAAGCCAATCGAGATACACATGTTCCCGTGTTTGCGGGACAACTACGGTTTTCTGATCCACGACGCGGAGGCCTCGGTCACGGCGGCGGTGGATGCCCCGGAGGTGGGCCCGATCCTCGCGGCGCTCAGAGACAAGGGCTGGAAACTGACGCATATCATCAACACGCATCATCACCACGACCACGCCGGCGGAAATCTGGCCATCAAGGAAGCCACCGGTTGCCGGATCATCGGCCCGCGCGCCGACGCCGCGCGAATCCCCGGCATCGACACCGAGGTCGGTGAAGGCGACGAGTTTCTGCTGGGCGTACACCCGGTCCGGGTCTACGATACCCCCGGCCATACCCGGGGCCACATCGTCTACTACCTGCCGGAGGACGGCATCGCCTTCGTGGGAGATACCCTGTTCGTCATGGGTTGCGGGCGGCTCTTCGAAGGGACCCCGGCGCAGATGTGGTCGTCACTGCAGAAGCTGATGAGCTGGCCGGACGACACCCGGGTCTACTGCGCCCATGAATACACCCAGGACAACGCCCGGTTCGCTCTGACGGTGGAACCGGGCAACGAAGCTCTGTCCCGGCGGTCACGCAAGATTGACGCGCTACGAGCCGCCAATGTGCCTACCGTGCCGACGACAATGGGAGAAGAGAAGGCCACCAATCCCTTTTTGCGGCCCACGAGCGATGAGATTCGCAGCATGGTCGGTCTGGGCGGTTCGAGCACAGGGGAAGTCGATCTCGTGGAAGTCTTCGCTCGTACGCGAACGTTGAAGGATCGGTTATAATCCGCTCCTTGAACCTGTGATGTCGGAAAAATGGAGCGAATGAAGAAAGGGATGATGAAGGCCGATATAGTAACTCTCAAGTCTTTTGCTGAAGATGTACGCGGCCGCGAGATGCCTGCACTCAAGAGGAAACAGTTGAAGGCACTGGAGAATTTCGGTCGCGTGCGGTTATCGGAAAATTTCTTCATGCGCGATTTCCTGTACTCAGAGGTTTCGGCTGTTCATGGCATTCCCAATATTCCCGACGATCCGGAATTGGCGATTGAGGCGGGCAAAGGTCTCTGCGTGAATCTTTTGGAACCGCTTCGCGCCACCTTCGGACATATCGCAGTGCGTTCGGCTTTTCGTAGTAGGGCCGTCAATGGTTACTGCAATAAACACAAGTTGGGTTGCGCAAGCAACAAGCAGAACTATCATCGGCACATCTGGGACCATAAGCGCGACGGCTGCATGGGTGCGACCGCGTGCATCATCGTTCCCTGGTTTGTTCCGCGCTATGAAGAGGGAACTTCTTGGCAAGCCATGGCTTGGTGGATACACGACCACTTGCCGTACTGTGAAATGGTGTTCTTCGGCAAGTTTGCAGCCTTTAATCTTCACTGGTGCGAGAAACGGTGCAAAAAACCGGTACGCGTTATCAAGGCCTTCGTCAAACCGAAGGGGCTTCTAACAAGACCTGGCATGGCAAACCAATCCGGGGATCATGCATCCGAATATCCCGGATTTCCGGAACTGAAGCTGTGTTGCACAGCGCCATCGGCCGGCACGGAATGCCGTCATGCTCCTGACTCCTGACAGGTCCCTTCTCTACCGTCTCGATCCACGCAGTCGCGGATCATTCCTCCTGCGACATCAGGTAATCCAATTGAGCCTGACACAGCCTACCCAAGCCAGTCAGAGAACCATCAGCGTTAGTCTCTCTGGCAATTGTCTGCCGGAGAGCCGCCTTCTGCGCCTTCTTCGTCTTGGGATAAACCAGATTCCCGTTTACATCCCACCTGAGAGAATACGTGATCGGGTCGGTAAACCTCCCCGCGCCCGGAATGTCAATCGCCCTACGTATCCTACGTTTGCGGTGTTTACTCGCCATCGAGGCCACCGGAGTCTTGGGCCCTGTTGATGATTTCCTGCTCGATTTGTTTTCTTCATTTCTGGAGTCGCCAGGCGGATACGGATTGCCTCCAGTCTTGTTGACCCACATGCGCCAGAATTGCCGTTTCTTGCGAAGATCATCGAGCAGGTCCTCGACCGGCTTCTCCAGGTAGCCCGGAATCAGTGCATTCTTGCAAGCGGCACGCAGCCAGCTTTCGTAGGGGGTCATTGGCCGCTCTTCTACTCGGTGGGGGTCGAGAGGCGGCTCAACCGAATCGAGAAAATTCTTTTCCTTGAGCGCAGATACGACCGAGGCGATGTTTCGGAAGTCGCGGTCGTGGTGTAGAAGGGTCAGATCCGACTCGATGGCGCATTGCGCAATCAGGCAGTCCAGGCTGGATCGAACGGTCACACCGCGCCGCCGACAATCCATGTACAATCGCGCCGCCGCCGCATGGCCATCGAGCGGCCTGTCGAAATCGACAAATCGTTGTCCGCCGAAGTAGCTCTGCAATCGATCGTAGGACGCCGGGTCGCGTGCGCCCTGCAGAATTTCCATGTAAATGAGGGGCGTGATGCTTACCGCAAGCGGGTTCGACAGCAGGTCCCGCAGAAAGCGGACATGGAATCGGTCGCGGCCACGGATATAGTCAACCCACACCGATGTGTCCACCAGGTACATTGCGATCAGTTTTCGGGTGGCCGAAGTACCTTGTGATCGTAGTCCGGATCCAGCAGGTTGGAGCCCTCGAGTTCCCTCAGGTCGAGCCGTTTGCGGTTACCCACGAACTCCAGTAAGGCCTGATGAATCAAGGCCCTCATGGTCTTTATCCGGCTCAACTGCTGGGCCTCGCGGACAAGTTTCCGATCAAGTTCGATGTTGGTCCGCATGTCTTACACCTCTAAATGTGTATAGATTTGTGTATAACAGGTGAGCCTCGAAACGTCAATGGCGAGCAGCCTCATTCCGAATACAATTGCCCATCGCCTCTTGAGTGAATCGCAAGCGCGATTCTTCGTCTTCCGGGTGTGGGTCAGAGAATACCGGGGATGAGGGCCTTGCGGTTGTGGGGGTAGTCGGGGAAGCGTGCCTGGTACCACCTGTGGTGGCTGAGGGCTCTGGGGGCCAGGTTGGCGGCGGTGTAGAGGAAGAAGGCGAAGCCGGCGAGGGACCAGGTGGCCAGTGCCCAGCCGGCCCATTCGATGATTTCGCCGAGGTAGTTGGGGCACGACACGTAGCGGTAGGCGCCGCGGCGCGGGATCGCGTAGCCGGAGTCTCCCGAGCGCCGCAGTCTCAACAGGATGTTGTCGGAGCGGATGTTCAGGGCCATGCCGGCGGCGAAGACCGTCAGGCCGGCGAGGAATCGCGGGTCGGTCAGCCAATCCGTGGAGTACTCGCCGATGCTCGATACGAACCGGGCATTGATGTAGGCGTTGACAGCATTAAAGAAAAAGCCTGCGCTGACGACGGCGATCGGGATCGTCTTGCCGCCGGTGCGGGTTCGAAACGGGAATATGATGGTTCTGTGCAGGTAGTGGGCCTGCCACATGGCCAGAAACACCAGCGGCACCCACTGCTGTGACGCCTCTCCGCTGAAGTAGACCAGGGCGAACAGGACCGTGGCCGGCAGTTCCATGACGACCCAGCCGATCCTGTTTGATATGTGCGGTCCCCAGCCGGTGCCGGCGTAGTGGCGGCCGAACGGTGCGGTGAACCGGAGAAGGTAGAGAAACGTCACCAGGGCCAGGGCGATGACGGCCCACACCGCGATCCCGTGAATCCCTGCCTCGGTCAAGTGTCAACTCCCCGGGTGACGGGTCCGGGCGGCTGCACGACAGCCCTCGATGCAGTCGAACTGGTCAGCTTCACTGGTGACCGGTCCGGGCTGTGCATGGCATGGCAACCGAATCTACCCGCACATGTGATCCGACACCTGTTTCAGCGTCCTGTCGAGCGCCGATTCCAGTTTGCCGAACAGTTCGTCGATCTGATCGGCGTTGATGATCAACGGCGGGCAAAGCGCGACGGTGTCGCCGAGCAGCGGGCGAATGAGCAGGCCGCCTTCGTGAGCGTGTTCCGTGCAGATCAGGCCCACTCCGAGCGACGACTCGAACGGATGCCCGGATCGCCTGTCCGCCACGAGCTCAACGCCGCCCATCAGGCCCACTCCGCGGACATCGCCGACCAGCGGGTGATTCGCAAGCGCCCGCAGACGATGCTGGAAGATTTCTCCCATCGCTGCGGCGTGGGCGAAGATTTCGCGTTCCTCCATCAGCTCCAGGGTGCGAAGCGCCACCGCGGCGCAGACAGGGTGCCCGGAGTACGTGAAGCCATGCCCGAAGGTGCCGACTTCGCCGCTGGCATCGATCATCGGCTCGTACATGTACTCCGGAATGAGGACCGCGCTGATGGGCAGATAGGCCGAAGACAGGGCTTTCGCGACGCTCATGGTGGCTGGCCGCATGTCGACGGCCTGCGCACCGAAGGCCCGCCCGGTACGTCCGAATCCGCAGATCACCTCGTCGTCGACCAGGATGATCCCGTACTTGTCCAATACCGCCTGGATCATGGGGTGTGTCGCAGGTCCCGCGACTCGATGGAACCTGGGGGAAACCGGTTGTGCAGTGCCTTGCCCATGCGCTCGTGCGATCCTCGTCAACGGTCGGTGAATATAGTGTAACCGGGCGGTGGAGGTGCAACGCCTGAATCGGCCCTGTTGCTGCCGGCCGAGTTTCTGAATTTCCGGCTTCATATTCTATTGACACGCTTCGACGCACGGCGGAAAATAGGCGGCTTGTGTCCGCGGAGGGGTACCCAAGCGGTCAACGGGGGCAGACTGTAAATCTGCTGGCTAAGCCTTCGTAGGTTCGAATCCTACCCCCTCCACCAGAAGTGTGGAGGGCAGTCAGCGGTGAAGGCGGGTGTAGTTCAAGGGTAGAACCTCAGCCTTCCAAGCTGATGATGGCGGTTCGAGTCCGCTCACCCGCTCCAAGGAGTAGTAAGGGACTCTGGAATGAGGGCACAGGAAAGAGGTGCGGTTTTCCGCCCACATAGCTCAGAGGTAGAGCACTCCCTTGGTAAGGGCGAGGTCACCGGTTCAATTCCGGTTGTGGGCTCCAGATTGTATGGAATCACCCGTTCAGGTTGACACAGACGTACACAAGGCGGCCGCCCCGGCTGGGCGGCCGTTTGATTAATTCACTCACCGGGTCAATTCGGAGTTCGGAGCAATCCTGATGGCGAAGCAGAAGTTTGAGCGGACCAAGCCGCATGTGAACGTGGGTACGATCGGTCATGTGGATCATGGCAAGACGACGCTGACGGCGGCGTTGACGAAGGTGATGGCGTCGCGCCACGGTGGTGAGACGGTCGGTTTCGACGAGATCGACAACGCGCCGGAGGAGCGCGAGCGCGGGATCACGATCGCCACGGCGCACGTGGAGTACGAGAGCGGGGCCCGCCACTACGCGCACGTGGACTGTCCGGGTCACGCGGACTACGTGAAGAACATGATCACGGGTGCGGCGCAGATGGACGGTGCGATTCTGGTGGTGTCGGCGGCGGACGGACCGATGCCGCAGACGCGCGAGCATATCCTGCTGGCCCGCCAGGTGGGGGTGCCGTACATCGTGGTGTACCTGAACAAGGCGGACATGGTGGACGACGAGGAGTTGCTGGAGCTGGTGGATCTGGAGGTGCGGGATTTGTTGTCCGCGTACGAGTTTCCGGGCGACGACACGCCGATCGTGACCGGCAGCGCGCTGCAGGCGCTGGACGGGCGGGAGGGGGAGTTGGCGATCGGCAGCGTGGAGGCGCTGGTGGAGGCGCTGGACGATTACATACCGATTCCGGAGCGTGCGATCGAGGGGGATTTTCTGATGCCGGTGGAGGATGTGTTTTCCATTTCCGGGCGCGGCACGGTGGTGACCGGTCGGATCGAGCGCGGCGTGGTGAAGGTGGGGGACGAGGTGGAGATCGTGGGGATTCGCGAGACGGGCAAGAGCACGTGCACGGGTGTGGAGATGTTTCGCAAGTTGCTGGACGAGGGCCGGGCGGGTGACAACGTGGGGGTGTTGTTGCGCGGGGTGAAGCGCGACGAGGTGGAGCGCGGACAGGTGTTGTCCCGGCCGCGTTCGATCACCCCGCACACGGATTTCGAGGCCGAGGTGTATATTCTGACGAAGGAGGAGGGGGGGCGTCACACGCCGTTTTTCAAGGGTTACCGGCCGCAGTTTTATTTTCGCACCACGGACGTGACCGGCGCGGTGCAGTTGCCGGAGACGACCGAGATGGTGATGCCGGGGGACAATGTGCGGATGCGGGTGCGGTTGATCGATCCGATCGCGATGGAGGAGGGGTTGCGGTTCGCGATCCGCGAAGGGGGCCGCACGGTGGGTGCGGGCGTGGTCTCGAAGATCCACGAGTAGGCGCCGGCGAAACAGCAAACCGATCGTCGACATCGCACGAGGAGGAAAGTCGGGGCGCTGGCCGAAAGGCAGGTACGGCGCAAGTCTGGAGAGAGGCCAGTAGCTCAATTTGGCAGAGCAGCGGTCTCCAAAACCGCAGGTTGGGGGTTCGAGTCCCTCCTGGCCTGCCAGCTTGAAGAGTGGAATGGCGCAATTCTCCAGCCGGCTCCGGCACGTGAGGCAAGGAGCCGGCCGGTTCGCGGACATGGCCCAGGGAATCCAAGGTGGAAACTGAAAACCGTTTTCTGGATACGCTGAAACTGCTGCTCGCGGCAGCCATTCTCGTGGGCAGCATTCTCGGCTACTACTACTACGCGGACTTCCCGACACCGTTGCGCGCGCTGGGCGTGCTCATCGCTTTCGGGCTGGCGGTCGCGGTCGCGATGCAGTCGACCCAGGGCCAGACGCTGTGGCGCTTCATCCAGGGATCGCGCGTGGAAATGCAGAAGGTGTTCTGGCCGACCCGCGAGGAGACCCTGCAGACGACGCTGACCGTACTGGTGTTCGCCCTCATCATGGGCGTGTTTTTCTGGTTGCTCGACTTGTCGCTGCTGGCGTTGACGCGACGCCTGACCGGGCAGGGGGGTTGATCCGTGTCGGACTTGAGGTGGTACGTGGTCCACGCGTATTCGAATTTCGAACACAAGGTCAAGTCCTCTCTGGAAGAGCGGATCAAGCGCTATGGCCTGGAGGAGAAGTTCGGCGAAATCCTCGTGCCGACCGAGGAGGTCGTGGAGATGAGGGACGGGCAGAAACGGCGCAGCGAGCGCAAGTTCTTCCCGGGCTACGTACTCGTGCAGATGGAGATGGACGAATCGAGCTGGCACCTGGTCAAGGAAGTCCCCAAGGTGCTCGGATTCATCGGCGGCAGTACCGACCGGCCCGCCCCGATCACGGACGAGGAAGCCACCGCCATCCTGGACCGCGTCCAGGAGGGCGTGGACAAGCCCCGGCCCAAGGTGCTGTTCGAGCCCGGCGAGGTCGTGCGGGTGAACGACGGTCCGTTCAACGATTTCAACGGCGTCGTGGAGAACGTCAATTACGACAAGAACAAGGTTCGGGTGGCGGTCCAGATACTGGGCCGTTCGACCCCGGTGGAACTGGACTTCAGCCAGGTAGAGAAGGCGTAACGCGCACGGAGCCCGACAATGGCGGTCAGGAAAAAGGTCGATACGTTCATCAAGCTGCAGATTCCTGCCGGACAGGCGAATCCGAGCCCGCCCGTGGGCCCGGCCCTCGGGCAGCATGGCGTGAACATCATGGAGTTCTGCAAGGTGTTCAACGCGCAGACGCAGAAACTCGAGGCGGGAATGCCCATCCCGGTGGTCATCTCCGTGTACGGCGACAAGAGTTTCACCTTCATCACCAAGACGCCGCCCGCCTCGGTGCTGCTGAAGAAGGCCGCCGGCATTCAGAAAGGCAGCGGAACGCCGAATACGGACAAGGTCGGCACGGTCACCCGGGAGCAACTGGAAGAGATCGCGAAGATCAAGGAAGCGGATCTCAACGCCGCGGACATGGATGCCGCGATCAGGATCATCGCCGGCAGCGCGCGCAGCATCGGCCTGGAAGTGGAGGGGTTGGATGGCCAGACTCACTAAGTACCGCAAGGCTGCCAGGGCCCGCGTGGAGCGGGGCCGGGCCTATCCCGCGGACGAAGCTTTCGGCCTGGTGAAGGAACTGGCGAAGGCGAAGTTCACCGAATCGGTGGACGTCGCCGTCAATCTGGGCGTCGACCCCAGGCGGTCGGACCAGGTGGTGCGGGGCTCGACGGTGCTCCCCAACGGCACCGGCAAGAACGTTCGCGTGGCCGTGTTCGCCCAGGGCGACCAGGCCGCCGCGGCCGAGGAGGCCGGGGCGGATATCGTGGGCATGGAGGATCTCGCCGAGACCGTCCAGGGCGGCGAGCTGAATTTCGACGTGGCCATCGCCAGCCCCGATGCCATGCGGGTGGTGGGCCGGCTGGGCCGGATCCTCGGTCCCCGCGGGCTCATGCCCAATCCCAAGGTCGGCACGGTCACCCCGGACGTGGCCGCCGCGGTGCGCAGCGCCAAGGCCGGGCAGGTCCGCTACCGGACCGACAAGGCGGGCGTGGTGCACTGCCAGATCGGCAACGTGGAATTCGGGGTCGATGCGCTCACGGAAAACCTGGAGGCATTGCTTTCGGACCTGAACAAGGCCAAGCCCGCTGCCTCGAAGGGGCAGTACATGAAGCGCGTCAGCGTGTCGTCGACCATGGGCCCCGGATTCGTCATCGACCAGGCGTCGGTCGGCGGTTGAGGCGGGTCGGGCAGAGTCTGGCAGGAGAGGGAAATGGCGCTGAATCTGGAGCAAAAGAAGGCCCTGGTCGCCGACGTCAACGCCGTGGCGGCCTCGTCCCTGGCGGCCGTGGTCGCCGAGTACCGCGGTCTGACGGTGGCGGAGATGACCGAACTCAGGACCGAGGCGCGCAACGCCGGCGTCTACATGAAGGTCGTGAAGAACACCCTCGCCCGCCGCGCCGTGGAAGGGACACCCTTCGAATGCATTCAGCCGTCGCTCAATGGCCCTCTGCTGCTGGCCTTCTCGAGGGAAGACCCGGGCTCCGCGGCGCGCGTGGTCAAGGGTTTCTCGAGGGAACACGCCCATCTGGTCACCCGGTCGGTGGCCGTCGGCGGGGAGCTGTACGACGCGACGAACCTGGACCGCGTGGCGGCGCTGCCCAATCTGGACGAGGCCCGGGCGATGCTGCTCAGAACCCTGAACGGGCCGATGACGCAGCTGGTTCGCCTGCTCAGCGAACCCGGATCGATGTTGGCGCGGGCCCTGAAGGCGCGCAGCGAGCAGGACGAATAACCAGACGCAGTTGAAACGTTGGAACTTGAATTCACCCGATGGAGAAGTAAGCCATGGCTTTGACGAATGAACAGCTCATCGAGGAGTTGAGCAACAAGCCGATCATGGAAGTCGTTGATCTGGTGCGGTCGCTGGAGGAGAAGTGGGGCGTATCCGCCGCGGCTCCGGTGGCCGTCGCTGCCGACGGCGGTGGCGCCGCCGCGGAGGACGAGGTCGAGGAGCAGACCGAATTCGACGTCATCATGACCAGTTTCGGCTCCGCCAAGGTGCCCGTCATCAAGGTGGTCAGATCGCTGACCGGGCTCGGGTTGAAAGAGGCCAAGGACCTGGTCGAAGCCGCGCCGAGCGCGGTTCGGGAAGCCATCGCCAGGGAAGAAGCGGAGGATGTGAAGAAGCAGCTCGAAGAGGCTGGCGCGAGCGTCGATATCAAGTGACTCGCATCCGCCTCCGTCACCGCGGGCTGATCTCCCGGATAGGCGGGAGCCCGTGGAGCGCACGCGCACACACGCGCAGCGGCATCGCGCCGGGCGTGCCCTGCATCGTCGTCATTCCAACGCAGTCGAGGTAACTCGCGATGGCGTATTCGTTTACTGAGAAAAAACGCATTCGAAAGAATTTCGGCAAGTTGCCGTCGGTTCTGGACGTTCCCTACCTGCTTTCGATCCAGCTCGACTCCTACCGGGGGTTTCTGCAGCGGGACGTGCCGGCGGAGGATCGCATCGAGACGGGGCTGCATTCCGCGTTCAAGAGCGTTTTCCCCATTGTCAGCTACTCGGGCAACGCCGCGCTGGAGTACATGAGCTACCGCCTTGGGGAGCCGGTTTTCGACGTCAAGGAGTGCCAGCTTCGCGGGCTCACCTATGCCGCGCCGCTGCGCGTGCTGGTGCGCCTGGTGATCTACGACCGGGACGCGCCCGCCAGCAAGAAGATGATCAAGGACATTCGCGAGCAGGAAGTGTACCTGGGCGAGATGCCCATGATGACCGAACACGGTACCTTCGTGGTCAACGGCACGGAGCGTGTGATCGTCTCGCAGCTTCACCGTTCGCCCGGCGTGTTCTTCGACCACGACAAGGGCAAGACGCACTCCTCGGGCAAGCTGCTGTTCTCCGCGCGGGTGATTCCGTACCGCGGTTCCTGGCTCGATTTCGAGTTCGACCCGAAGGACTGCGTGTTCGTGCGCATCGACCGCCGCCGCAAGCTGCCGGTGACGATCCTGCTGCGGGCGCTGGACTTCAACAACGAGCAGATGCTCGAGATGTTCTTCGACATCAACGAGTTCGCGCTCACGCGCAAGGCGATCCGCCTGAAACTCGTTGCCGAAAGGCTCAGGGGCGAGACCGCCAGTTTCGACATCAGGGTCGGCGACAGGACGGTGGTGGAGAAGGATCGCCGGATTACGGTTCGCCACGTGCGCCAGTTGCAGAAAGCGGGCGTCAGGCACCTGGCAGTGCCGTCGGATTACCTGAACGGCCGGATCCTGGCCCATGACATCGTCGACGAGGAGACCGGCGAACTGCTGGCCCGGGCCAACGACGAGCTCGACGCCGCATCGGTCGATGCGTTGATCGAAGCGGGGGTCAAGTCGATCGGAACGCTGTACGTCAACGACCTGGACCGGGGGCCGTTCATCTCCAATACGCTGCGCATCGACCAGACCCAGTCGCGCCTGGAGGCGCTGGTGGAGATCTACCGGATGATGCGGCCGGGCGAACCGCCCACCAAGGATGCCGCCGAGAACCTGTTCCAGAACCTGTTCTTCAATCCGGAGCGCTATGACCTTTCGGCGGTGGGCCGGATGAAGTTCAACCGCCGGGTGGGGAGGAAGTCCTCCGAAGGCGAAGGCGTGCTGACCAACGAGGACATCATCGAAGTCCTGCGGACGCTGATCGACATCCGCAACGGCAACGGCACCGTGGACGACATCGACCACCTGGGCAACCGGCGCGTGCGCAGCGTCGGCGAAATGGCCGAAAACGCCTTCCGCATCGGGCTGGTGCGCGTCGAGCGGGCGGTCAAGGAACGCCTGACGCTGGCCGAGTCCGAGGGCCTCATGCCCAAGGAAATGATCAACGCCAAGCCGGTGTCCGCGGCGGTGAAGGAATTCTTCGGTTCCAGCCAGCTCTCCCAGTTCATGGATCAGCAGAACCCGCTTTCGGAAGTGACCCACAAGCGCCGGGTGTCGGCGCTGGGCCCCGGCGGCCTGACCCGGGAACGGGCCGGGTTCGAGGTTCGCGACGTGCACCCCACGCACTACGGCCGGGTCTGCCCGATCGAGACGCCGGAAGGCCCGAACATCGGGCTCATCAACTCCCTGGCCGTCTACGCCCGTACCAATGAATACGGTTTCCTTGAAACGCCCTATCGGCGTGTGATCAACGGCCGGGTGAGCAGCGACATCCATTACCTGTCCGCCATCGAGGAAGGCCAGTACGTGATCGCGCAGGCCAACTCGAACCTGACGACCCGGGGCCAGTTCGTGGATGACCTGGTGTCCTGCCGCTACAAGAACGAGTTCACCCTGTTTCCGCCGAAGCAGGTGCAATACATGGATGTGTCGCCCAAGCAGATCGTGTCGGTGGCGGCATCGCTGATCCCGTTCCTCGAGCACGACGACGCCAACCGCGCGCTGATGGGCTCGAACATGCAGCGCCAGGCGGTGCCCACGTTGCGCACCGAGACGCCGCTGGTCGGTACCGGCATGGAGCGCGCCGTGGCGGTTGACTCGGGCGTGACGGTGATCGCCACCCGGGGCGGCACGGTGGACTCCGTGGACGCCTCGCGCATCGTGGTGCGGGTCGACGACAGCGAGACCAGCGCCGGAGAGGCCGGGGTCGACATCTACAACCTCACCAAGTACACCCGTTCCAACCAGAACACCTGCATCAACCAGCGGCCCCTGGTGAAGGCCGGGGACGTCATCGAGCGCGACGACGTGCTGGCCGACGGGCCGTCCACCAGTCTGGGCGAGCTGGCGCTGGGCCAGAACCTGCTGGTGGCGTTCATGCCGTGGAACGGCTACAACTTCGAGGACTCCATCCTGATCTCCGAGCGCGTCGTGGAGGAGGACCGCTTCACCACCATCCACATCGAGGAACTGACCTGCGTCGCCCGGGACACGAAGCTCGGCCCGGAGGAAGTGACCGGGGATATTCCCAACGTCGGCGACGCCGCCCTGACCAAGCTGGATGAATCGGGGATCGCCTTCATCGGCGCGGAAGTGCAGGCGGGCGACATACTGGTGGGCAAGGTCACGCCCAAGGGCGAGACCCAGCTCACGCCGGAGGAAAAGCTCCTGCGGGCCATCTTCGGCGAGAAGGCCTCGGACGTGAAGGATACGTCGTTGCGCGTGCCCCCCGGCATGGACGGCACGGTGATCGACGTGCGCGTGTTCACCCGCGACGGCGTCGAGAAGGACGCCCGGGCGCTGGCCATCGAGCGGCAGGAGCTGGAGGCGGTACGCAAGGACCTGGACGATCAGCGGCGCATCCTGGAAGAGGACATTTTCCTGCGGGTCGAGAGGCTGCTGGTCGGAGAGGCCGCGGCGGGAGGCCCGAAGAAGCTCAAGGCCGGCAGCGAAATCACGGCATCCTACCTGTCCGATCTGCCCAGGGATCGCTGGTTCGAGATCCGCGTCAAGGACGATGCGCTCAATTCGCAGCTGGAGCGTGCGGCCGAGCGGCTGCGGGCGCAGAGCGAGGAATTCGAGCGGCGTTTCGACGAGAAGCACCACAAGATCACCGCGGGCGACGATCTGGCGCCGGGCGTGCTGAAGATGGTCAAGGTCTACCTGGCCGTGAAGCGCCATGTCCAGCCGGGCGACAAGATGGCGGGCCGGCACGGCAACAAGGGCGTGATCTCCACGATCATTCCGGTGGAGGACATGCCCTACATGGAGGACGGCACCGCCGTCGATATCGTGCTCAACCCCCTGGGCGTGCCGTCGCGGATGAATGTCGGCCAGGTGCTCGAAACCCACCTGGGCTGGGCAGCCAGGGAGCTGGGCCGCAAGATCGGCGAAATGGTGAATGCGCGGACCTCCGCGGCCGCCATGCGCCGCTACCTGGAGGGCATCTACAACAAGACCGGCGGGCAGCGGGAAAGCCTTCGCAGCCTGAATGCCAAGTCGATCATGGAGCTTGCCCGCAACCTGAGCCAGGGCGTGCCCATCGCCACGCCGGTATTCGACGGCGCCAACGAAGTGGAAATCAAGGGACTTCTGGACATGGCGGAACTGCCCGAATCCGGTCAGACGACCCTCTACGACGGGCGCACCGGCGAGCCGTTCAACCGTCCGGTCACCGTGGGCTACATGTACATGCTCAAGCTCAACCACCTGGTTGACGACAAGATGCATGCACGGTCCACCGGCCCCTACAGCCTGGTCACCCAGCAGCCGCTGGGGGGCAAGGCCCAGTTCGGCGGCCAGCGGTTCGGAGAGATGGAAGTGTGGGCGCTGGAGGCCTACGGCGCGTCCTACACGCTCCAGGAAATGCTCACCGTGAAGTCCGACGACGTCCAGGGCCGCACCAAGATGTACAAGAATATCGTTGACGGAACCCACCAGATGCAGGCGGGCATGCCGGAGTCGTTCAACGTGTTGGTCAAGGAGATTCGATCTCTCGGCATCAACATCGACCTCGAAGAGGTCCAGTGAACCGGCGCACGTCCGCCCCATCGGCAACAGGTACAGTCATATGAAAGATCTACTGAGACTCTTCCGCCAGCAGGCGCCGATCGAGGACTTCGACGCCATCCGCATCGGCCTTGCGTCGCCGGACATGATCCGGTCGTGGTCGTACGGCGAGGTCAAGAAGCCGGAGACGATCAACTACCGGACCTTCAAGCCGGAGCGCGACGGGCTGTTCTGCGCGAAGATCTTCGGACCCATCAAGGACTACGAGTGCCTGTGCGGAAAGTACAAGCGCCTCAAGCACCGGGGAGTCGTGTGCGAGAAATGCGGTGTGGAGGTCACCCAGACCAAGGTGCGCCGCGAGCGCATGGCGCACATCGAGCTGGCCAGCCCCGTGGCGCACATCTGGTTCCTGAAGTCGCTGCCGTCGCGGATCGGCCTGATGCTCGACATGACCCTGCGGGAGATCGAGCGGATCCTCTACTTCGAAGCCTTCGTGGTGGTGGACCCGGGCCTGACGGACCTGGAGCGGGGCCAGCTTCTCACCGACGAAACGTATCTGGAGGCCATCGAGCAGTACGGCAACGAGTTCGACGCCCGCATGGGCGCCGAGGCGGTCCGCGACCTGCTGCTTTCGCTGGATCTGGACGAGGAGGTGGCAGGGGTTCGGGAAGGGATTTCCAAGACCAACTCCGCGACCAAGATCAAGCGCCTGTCGAAGCGGCTGAAGTTGCTCGAGTCCTTCACCGATTCGAACAATCAGCCGGCCTGGATGGTGATGACGGTGCTGCCGGTCCTGCCGCCGGACCTGAGGCCGCTCGTGCCGCTGGACGGGGGGCGCTTCGCAACATCCGACCTGAACGACCTCTACCGGCGGGTCATCAACCGCAACAATCGGCTGCGCCGGCTGCTGGAACTGAATGCGCCGGACATCATCGTGCGCAACGAGAAGCGGATGCTGCAGGAGTCCGTGGATGCGCTGCTGGACAACGGCAGGCGCGGCCGCGCGATCACCGGCACCAACAAGCGCCCGCTGAAGTCCCTGGCCGACATGATCAAGGGCAAGCAGGGGCGGTTTCGCCAGAATCTCCTGGGCAAGCGCGTGGACTATTCCGGGCGCTCGGTCATCGTGGTCGGCCCGACGCTGAAGCTGCACCAGTGCGGCCTGCCCAAGAAGCTGGCCCTGGAGCTGTTCAAGCCGTTCATCTTCTCGAAGCTGCAGCTGCGCGGCCAGGCTACCACCATCAAGGCCGCCAAGCGGCTGGTGGAGCGCGAGGGCCCGGAAGTCTGGGACATCCTCGAGGAGGTGATCCGCGAGCACCCGGTCATGCTCAACCGCGCCCCGACGCTGCACCGCCTGGGCATCCAGGCGTTCGAGCCGGTGCTGATCGAAGGCAAGGCGATTCAACTGCACCCGCTGGTCTGCACGGCCTTCAACGCCGACTTCGACGGCGACCAGATGGCCGTCCACGTGCCGCTTTCGATCGAGGCGCAACTGGAGGCGCGCGCGCTGATGATGGCCAGCAACAACATTCTCTCGCCGGCCAACGGCGACCCCATCATCGTGCCCTCCCAGGACGTCGTGCTCGGTCTCTACTACATGACCCGCGAGCGCATCAACGCGCGCGGCGAGGGCATGCTGTTCTCGGGGGTGGAGGAGATCCACCGGGCGTACGAGAACGATGCCGTGGAACTGCACGCCAGGGTCCGGGTCCGGGTGCCGGCCGCCAACGGCGAGGCCGTCGAGGACGAGGCTCCGGCGATCCGGCTGGTGGACACTACCGTGGGCCGCGCGCTGCTGTCGGAGATCGTGCCGAAGGGGTTGAGCTTCGACCTGATCAACCAGCCCATGAACAAGCGGGCGGTCTCGAGGGTCATCAACGCGTCCTACCGGCAACTGGGCCTGAAGACGACCGTCATCTTCGCGGACCAGCTCATGTACATGGGCTTCAACTACGCCACCAACGCCGGTGTGTCCTTCGGAGTCAACGACATGGTCGTTCCCGAGGAGAAGCACGGCATTCTCGATGACGCCGAACAGGAGGTGAAGGAAATCCAGGATCAGTACGCGTCCGGACTGGTCACCGACGGCGAAAGGTACAACAAGGTGGTGGATATCTGGTCGCGGACCAACGACCGCGTTGCCAAGGCGATGATGCAGAAGCTGGGCTCGGAGACGGTGCTCGATGCAAAGGGCGAGGAGGCCAGGCAGGAATCGTTCAATTCCATCTACATGATGGCCGATTCCGGCGCGCGAGGCTCGGCGGCGCAGATTCGCCAGTTGGCGGGCATGCGCGGCCTGATGGCGAAGCCGGACGGATCGATCATCGAGACGCCGATCACCGCCAATTTCCGCGAGGGCCTGGACGTACTGCAATACTTCATTTCCACCCACGGCGCGCGCAAGGGCCTCGCCGACACGGCGCTGAAGACCGCGAACTCCGGTTACCTGACCCGCCGCCTGGTGGACGTGGCGCAGGACCTGGTGGTCACGGAGGCGGACTGCGGCACCAGGAACGGCCTGATGATGACTCCGCTCGTGGAGGGCGGTGACGTGGTCGAGCCGTTGCGGGAACGCGTCCTGGGCCGCGTGGCCGCGGTGGACGTGGTGGCGCCCGGAACCGATACGGTGGTGCTCGAAGCGGGCTCGCTGCTGGATGAGCTCGCGGTGAAGAAGCTGGAATCGGCGTCCATCGATCAGCTCCTGGTGCGGTCTCCCATCACCTGCGAGACCCGTTACGGGGTCTGCGCACTGTGCTACGGCCGAGACCTGGCACGCGGAAACCGGGTCGACAAGGGCGAGGCGGTGGGCGTCATCGCCGCCCAGTCCATCGGCGAGCCCGGCACGCAGCTCACCATGCGCACCTTCCACATCGGCGGCGCCGCATCCCGTTCGGCGGCGGTCAACAGCGTGGAGGTGAAGACCGCGGGCACGACCAAGACGTACGAAATGAAGACCGTGCAGCACGCGGAAAAGGGTCATTTCGTCGCCACCTCCCGTTCCGGAGAGCTGGCGGTTCTGGACGAATTCGGCCGCGAGCGGGAACGCTACAAGGTGCCCTACGGCGCCACCATTGCGGTCAGCGAAGGCGACAGGGTGGAGCCGGGACAACTGGTTGCAAACTGGGATCCCCACACCCATCCGGTGGTCGCGGAAGTCAGCGGCAGCCTGCGTTTCGAAGACTTCGTGGATGACGTCACGGTGACCACCCAGGTCGACGAGATCACGGGCCTGACCAGCATCCTGGTGCTGGACCCGGCCAAGCGCGGCGCAGGCGCGGACTACCGCCCCACCGCCCGCCTGGTGGACGCCGAAGGCGAGCCGGTGTACTTCCCCAATACGGATATCCCCGCGTCCTACGCGCTGCCCGCGGGCGCGGTGCTCAGCATGGAGGACGGCGCCACCGTGGTGGTGGGCGACGTCATCGCGCGGCTGCCCCAGGAGACTTCCAAGACCCGCGACATCACCGGCGGCCTGCCGCGGGTGGCGGACCTGTTCGAGGCCCGCCGGCCCAAGGAGCCCGCGATTCTCGCCGAGCACACCGGGATCGTCGGTTTCGGCAAGGAAACCAAGGGCAAGCGGCGACTGGTCATTACCGGTGAAGACGGAGACGCTCACGAGGAATTGATTCCCAAGTGGCGCCACCTGAATGTGTTCGAGGGCGAGAGCGTCGTTCGCGGCGAGATCATCGCCGACGGCGAACCCAATCCCCACGACATCCTGCGGCTGCAGGGCGTGGCGAAACTGGCGGACTACCTGGTCCGGGAGATTCAGGACGTCTACCGCCTGCAGGGCGTGAAGATCAACGACAAGCACATCGAGGTCATCATCCGGCAGATGCTGCGCAAGGTGGAGGTCGCCGAACCCGGCGACACCCGATTCCTGCGCGGGGAACAGGTGGACCGGGCCCGGGTGCTGGACACCAACGAGGAACTGGAGGCGCAGATGGAGGAGCAGGCCACCTACGTTCCGGTGCTGCTGGGAATCACCCGGGCGTCGCTGGCAACGGAGTCGTTCATCTCGGCCGCATCCTTCCAGGAAACCACCCGGGTGCTCACCGAGGCGGCGGTTCGCGGCATGCAGGACAACCTGCGGGGCCTGAAGGAAAATGTGATTGTCGGGCGCCTGATACCGGCGGGCACGGGCTATGCCCACCACGAAGAGCGGCGGCGCACCGAGGAGGACATCCTCGCCGAGGAACTCAAGGAGCTGGAATCTTCCCTGGCGGAGTCGGCCGAATCGGCCGAAGGTTCGCTGAAAATAGCGGTCGGGGCGACGGCCGACGCAGGCTCGGGCGCCGGGGAGGCGCAGGAATCGACGGCGGGCTGACGCCCCGGAAATTCCGGTTGACAGGCCAACTGGGTCAACCCTAGAATCTCTCGCGGTTCAGGGTCGGCCGAGACGGTCGAAACAACCAGCAGGTACCGGGACATGTCCCGGTCGAAGACAGCGTGGCCCGGCTGCCGCAGGACCGGCAGCGGGCCCGATTTATTTGTGTGTGACGGATGGCGACGACGAATCAACTGGTCAGGAAGCCTCGCTCGATCAAGCGGGCCAAGAGCAACGTTCCGGCGCTGGGCGCCTCGCCCCAGCGGCGCGGCGTCTGCACGCGCGTCTACACCACGACGCCGAAGAAACCCAATTCGGCGATGCGCAAGGTGGCCCGGGTGCGGTTGACCAACGGCTTCGAGGTGACCAGCTATATTGGCGGCGAAGGCCATAACCTGCAGGAACACTCGGTGGTGCTCATTCGCGGCGGTCGGGTCAAGGACCTGCCGGGCGTGCGCTACCATGTCGTGCGCGGCACGCTGGATTGCGCCGGTGTCGGCGACCGCCGCCAGGGCCGCTCCAAGTACGGCGCCAAGCGGCCGAAGAACTGACGTCGGCGGATCCCTACCATGTCGCGACGTAGCAGAGCCCCCCGCCGAGAAGTACTTCCGGATCCCAAGTACGGCGACCGGATGCTGGCCAAGTTCATCAACATGGTCATGCTGAACGGCAAGAAATCGGTGGCCGAGCGCATCGTATACGGTGCGCTGGACCGCATCTCCGTGCGGTCGGGGCAGGACGAGCAGAAGTCGCTGGAACTCCTCGCCCAGGCGCTGGACAACATCAAGCCGGTGGTCGAGGTGAAGTCCAGGCGAGTGGGTGGAGCCACGTACCAGGTCCCGGTGGAAGTCCGCGCCACCCGGCGGGAAACGCTGGCCATGCGCTGGGCCATCGACGCGGCCCGCAAGCGCCCGGAAAAGACCATGGCGCTGCGCCTCGCCCACGAGTTGCTGGACGCGGCGGACAATCGCGGCTCGGCGGTCAAGCGGCGCGAAGACACTCACCGCATGGCCGAAGCCAACAAGGCGTTCGCCCACTACCGGTGGTAATCGATGGATTGGTATCCAGGCAATGTCACGGCAGACCCCCATCGAGCGTTATCGCAATATCGGCATCATGGCCCACATCGATGCCGGCAAGACCACCACGACTGAGCGCATCCTCTTCTACACCGGCGTGTCCCACAAGATGGGCGAGGTCCATGACGGCGCCGCCATCATGGACTGGATGGTGCAGGAGCAGGAGCGTGGCATCACCATAACGTCCGCCGCGACCACGGCGTTCTGGCGGGGTATGGACCAGCAGTTCCCCGAATACCGCATCAACATCATCGATACGCCCGGGCACGTGGATTTCACCATCGAGGTGGAACGCAGCCTGCGGGTGCTGGACGGCGCGGTGGCGGTGTTCTGTTCCGTCGGCGGTGTGGAACCGCAGTCCGAGACGGTCTGGCGGCAGGCCAACAACTACGGCGTTCCGAGACTCGCCTTCGTCAACAAGATGGACCGTACGGGCGCGGATTTCTTCCGCGTGGTCCGCCAGATCGGGGAACGGCTGGGCGGCAATCCCGTGCCGCTGCAGATTCCCATCGGCGCCGAGGACTCGTTCAGCGGCGTCGTCGACCTGGTTCGAATGCGGGCGATTTCCTGGGACGACTCCACGCAGGGCATGAGCTACTTCGAGCAGGCCGTTCCGGAAACGCTGCTCCCGCAGGCGCAGGAGTGGCGCGACAAACTCGTCGAGGCCGCTGCGGAGGGCGATGAGGCGTTGCTGGACAAGTACCTCGACGACGGCGACCTGACCCCGGCGGAGATCAGGAAGGGGCTCAGGGCGCGTTGCCTCAGCGGCGAGGTCGTGCCCGTGCTGTGCGGTTCGGCGTTCAAGAACAAGGGCGTGCAGGCGGTGCTCGATGCCGTGATCGAGTACCTTCCCTCCCCGGGCGAGCGGCCCCCCATCAAGGGGATCCTCGAAAACAACACGGAAGCCGAATGCGAGTCTTCCGACGATGCGCCGTTCGCGGCGCTGGCGTTCAAGATCGCCACCGATCCCTTCGTGGGCAACCTGACCTTTTTCCGCGTGTACTCCGGCGTGCTGAAGTCCGGCGACAAGGTCATCAACACGGTCCGGTCCAGGCGCGAGCGCATCGGGCGCATCCTGCAGATGCATGCCAATGACCGGGAAGAGGTGACCGAGGTGCGGGCCGGAGATATCGCCGCGGCAGTGGGCCTGAAGGATGTCACCACGGGCGACAGCCTGACCCATCCGGCGCGGCGCATCGTTCTCGATCGAATGGAGTTTCCCGAGCCGGTCATTTCGGTCGCGGTGGAACCCAGGACCAGGGCGGACCAGGACCGGCTCGGCATGGCGCTGTCCAAACTCGCCCGGGAAGACCCGTCATTCCGGACCCATACGGACGAGGAGTCGGCGCAGACGATCATTTCCGGAATGGGCGAACTGCACCTGGAGATCATCGTCGACCGGCTGCGGCGGGAATTCAGGGTCGAAGCGGCCGTCGGCCGTCCGCAGGTGGCCTACCGCGAGACGGTCGGCAGCGTCGTCGAGCAGGAAGGCAGGTTCGTTCGCCAGACCGGGGGCCGCGGACAGTACGGCCACGTGTACCTGCGAATCGAGCCGCAGGAGCCGGGGGCCGGTTACGAGTTCGTCGATGCCATTGTCGGCGGCGCGGTGCCGAGGGAGTACATTTCGGCCGTGGACCGGGGCGTTCGGGAACAGATGAGCAGCGGCGTCATCGCCGGCTATCCGGTGGTGGACTGCAAGGTGACGCTGTACGACGGTTCCAGTCACGATGTGGACTCCAGCGAGGTCGCGTTTCGCATCGCGGGCTCACTGGCCTTCAGGGAAGGCGCCGCGAAGGCCGGCCCGGTGGTGCTGGAACCCATCATGAAGGTCGAGGTGGTGAGCCCCCTGGACTACATGGGCGATGTCAACGGCGACCTGAACCGGCGCCGGGGCGTCCTCCAGGGGCTGGAGGACTCTCCCATGGGCAAGGTCATCCGTGCCCGGGTGCCGCTGGCGGAAATGTTCGGTTATGCCACCGACCTGCGCTCCATGAGCCAGGGACGGGCGAATTACACGATGGAATTCGACCGCTACGCCAGGGTTCCCCCGGATGTGGCGAAAAACATCATCAACGCAAGGGGCGGCTGAACCGCTCCGTAACCCGAGAGGTAATCGATCGTGGCGAAGCAGAAGTTTGAGCGGACCAAGCCGCATGTGAACGTGGGTACGATCGGTCATGTGGATCATGGCAAGACGACGCTGACGGCGGCGTTGACGAAGGCGATGGCGTCGCGCCACGGCGGTGAGACGGTCGGTTTCGACGAGATCGACAACGCGCCGGAGGAGCGCGAGCGGGGGATCACGATCGCCACGGCGCACGTGGAGTACGAGAGCGGGGCCCGCCACTACGCGCACGTGGACTGTCCGGGTCACGCGGACTACGTGAAGAACATGATCACGGGAGCCGCGCAGATGGACGGTGCGATCCTGGTGGTGTCGGCGGCGGACGGACCGATGCCGCAGACGCGCGAGCACATCCTGCTGGCCCGCCAGGTGGGCGTGCCGTACATCGTGGTGTACCTGAACAAGGCGGACATGGTGGACGACGAGGAGTTGCTGGAGCTGGTGGATCTGGAGGTGCGGGATTTGTTGTCCGCGTACGAGTTTCCGGGCGACGACACGCCGATCGTGACCGGCAGCGCGCTGCAGGCGCTGGAGGGGCGGGAGGGGGAGTTGGCGATCGGCAGCGTGGAGGCGCTGGTGGAGGCGCTGGACGATTACATACCGATTCCGGAGCGTGCGATCGAGGGGGATTTTCTGATGCCGGTGGAGGATGTGTTTTCGATCTCCGGGCGTGGCACGGTGGTGACCGGTCGGATCGAGCGCGGCGTGGTGAAGGTGGGGGACGAGGTGGAGATCGTGGGGATTCGCGAGACGGGCAAGAGCACGTGCACGGGTGTGGAGATGTTTCGCAAGTTGCTGGACGAGGGCCGGGCGGGTGACAACGTGGGGGTGTTGTTGCGCGGGGTGAAGCGCGACGAGGTGGAGCGCGGACAGGTGTTGTCCCGGCCGCGTTCGATCACCCCGCACACGGATTTCGAGGCCGAGGTGTATATCCTGACGAAGGAGGAGGGGGGGCGGCACACGCCGTTTTTCAAGGGTTACCGGCCGCAGTTTTATTTTCGCACCACGGACGTGACCGGGGCGGTGGAGTTGCCGGAGACGACCGAGATGGTGATGCCGGGGGACAATGTGCAGATGCGGGTGCGGTTGATCGATCCGATCGCGATGGAGGAGGGGTTGCGGTTCGCGATCCGCGAGGGGGGTCGCACGGTGGGTGCGGGCGTGGTCTCGAAGATCCACGAGTAGGCGCCGGCGAAACAGCATACCGATCGTCAACGTCCCGCGAGTCGGGAACAGACACAGGAAGAACGATGGCTACCAATCAGAACATTCGAATCCGGCTGAAAGCATTCGATCACAAGCTGATCGACCGTTCCGCGCGGGAAATCGTGGAAACGGCGAAGCGCACCGGGGCGACGGTGAAGGGCCCGGTGCCCCTGCCGACCAAGATCGAGCGCTTCACGGTGCTGATTTCGCCGCACGTGAACAAGAACGCCCGCGACCAGTACGAGTTGCCGACCCACAAGCGGTTGATGGACATCGTCGACCCCACCGACAAGACGGTGGATGCGTTGATGAAACTCGAATTGCCTGCGGGCGTGGATGTGCAGATCCGGTTGCACTAGCAGCGGTTGTATCGGCGGCCGTCGACCCGCGCTCGGGAGGCGTTGCCCGGGACGGGTACGGGACGGTCGGAAAAGCGGTTTTCGGAATTGAGTTTTGGGGAATAACTATCCTATAATTACGGGTTGCTCCCGGTTATGGCGAGCGCGGTGGGGCGACAAGCCAGTGCGTGCATCGTCGGGCCGTTTTGGGCAAATGGAGTTCGCCGGCGGGCTCATCCGCCAGGATTGATCAACGGAATTCAGAGTGTGCCGCGGTCGTGCACCGCGGCAACTCGTGGTTGCCAGCGCCGCTGGACAGGTGCTGGCTGAAGCGCTGCACCGGCAACGGTTCGGATGGCGCGGATAGAGGACAGAAACGATGCCAATCGGTCTGGTGGGCCGCAAGTGCGGTATGACGCGCGTCTTTACGGAGGACGGGGAATCCATCCCGGTCACCGTAATCGAGGCTGCGCCCAACCGTGTGGCGCAGCTCAAGGAGCCCGGCCGCAACGGTTACAGGGCCATTCAGGTCACCGCCGGCAGCCCGTCGCCGGCACGCGTTCCCAAACCCCAGCTCGGACATTTCCGCAACGCCGGCGTCGAGCCGGGAGACGGCCTGTGGGAGTTTCGTCTCGACGACGACGAAGGCGGGGACCTGACCGCCGGCTCCGAACTGTGTGTGGACGTGTTCAGCTCCGGGCAGCGGGTGGACGTGATCGGGACGTCCAAGGGAAAGGGCTTTGCGGGCACCGTCAAGCGGCACAATTTCCGCACCCAGGACACCACCCACGGTAACTCGCTGGCGCACAGGGCGCCGGGTTCCATCGGCCAGAACCAGACCCCCGGCCGGGTCTTCAAGGGCAAGAAGATGGCCGGGCACATGGGCAATGTCCGCAGCACCGTGGCCAACTCCGAAGTGATCAGGGTCGATACCGAACGCAATCTGTTGCTGGTCCGGGGCGGAGTGCCCGGGGCCGCAGGCGGGCGCGTGGTCGTCCGTCCGGCCGTCAAGGCGTCTGCGGCGGGAGAAACCCCATGAAACTCGAGCTTGCAGGCGGCGGCAGCGTGGAACTGGCGGACTCCGCGTTTGCGGCGCAGTTCAACGGCCCGCTCGTGCACCAGGTGGTCACCGCCTACCAGGCCGGCGGGCGGAGCGGTACCAAGGCCCAGAAGAACCGTTCGCAGGTCCGTGGCGGCGGCGCCAAGCCGTGGCGGCAGAAAGGCACGGGACGGGCCCGCGCAGGCACGATCCGAAGCCCGCTTCGGGTCGGCGGCGGGCGCGCGTTCCCGGGCCGGCCCAGGTCGTTCGCCCACAAGGTCAACCGCAAGATGTACCGGGGCGCCGTGCGCTGCGTACTCTCGGAATTGATCCGGGAGGAACGGCTGGTGATTCTCGAGGAATTTGCCGTCAGCGAGCCGAAAACCCGGGAGCTTGTGGCCAGGCTTGACGAACTGGAACTCTACGACACGCTCATTGTCGTGGAGAGCATCGACAGGAACCTGCGCCTGGCGTCCCGCAACCTGCCCTACGTGGACGTTCAGGAAGCCCGCACGGTGGACCCGGTCAGCCTCATCGCCCATGACAATGTCGTCATGACGGTAGCGGCGGCCAAAACGCTCGAATCGAGGCTCGCCTGACGGAGGCTCCCGGAGGACTTTGGAAATGCAGGCCAGCGCGATGTTCCGGGAGCGGTTGATGACAGTGATCGTCGGCCCGCACATTTCCGAAAAGTCCACCAACATGGCGGATGCCAACCGCCAGGTGGTTTTCAAGGTGCGTCCCGATGCCACCCGCAAGGAGATTCGCCAGGCCGTGGAGCTGTTGTTCGAAGTCGAGGTGGACAGGGTGACCGTGGTCAACGTCCCCGGAAAAGCCAAGCGGCGCGGGCCGTCCAGAGGACGGCGGGCCGACTGGAAGAAAGCCTACGTGCGCCTCGCATCCGGCCACGACATCGATTTCATGGGCGTGGAGTAGTACTGGCATGGCAGTACGCAGAGCCAATCCGACCTCGCCGGGCCGCCGCTTCGTCGTGCGCTCCGTGCGCAGCGACCTGCACAAGGGCAAACCCCACGCACAGCTGCTGCGGCCGAAATCCAATACGGGCGGCCGCAACAACAAGGGCCGCATCACCACGCGGCACCGCGGGGGCGGCCACAAGCGCCACTACCGGGTCGTGGATTTCAAGCGCAACAAGGATGGCGTTCCCGGTCGCGTGGAGCGGATCGAGTACGACCCGAACCGAAGCGCGTACCTGGCGCTGGTTCTCTACCGGGACGGCGATCGGCGCTACATACTGGCGCCCAGGCGGTGCCGGGCCGGCGACCCGATCCAGTCGGGCACCGACGCGCCGATCAGGCCCGGCAACGCGCTGCCGTTGAAGAACATTCCCGTGGGTTCCCAGGTGCACTGCGTGGAGATGAAGGCCGGCAAGGGCGGGCAGATCGCCCGCAGCGCCGGCGCTTCGGTGCAGATCATCGCCCGCGAAGGCCGCTATGCTACCCTGAGGCTGCGTTCGGGCGAGATTCGCAGGGTTCACGTGAACTGCCGCGCCACCATCGGCGAAGTGGGCAACTACGAGCACAACCTGAGCAAGCTGGGCAAGGCCGGCGCGAAACGCTGGCGCGGCATCCGGCCCACGGTCAGGGGTGTGGTCATGAACCCCGTCGACCACCCGCACGGCGGCGGCGAGGGAAGGACCTCCGGCGGCCGGCACCCGGTCACGCCGTGGGGCGTGCCCACCAAGGGTTACAAGACGCGCAACAACAAGCGGACCGACGACATGATCGTGCGGCGGCGCAAGCGAAGGAAATAGTCGATCATGCCCCGTTCAATCAGGAAAGGCCCCTTCGTGGATACGCACCTCCTGCGCAAGGTGGAGGTCGCGGCGAGGAACAACGACCGCCGGCCCATCAAGACGTGGTCGCGGCGGTCCATGGTCATTCCGGACATGGTGGGGCTCACCATCGCCGTACACAACGGCCGCGTGCACGTGCCCGTCCTGATTTCGGAGAACATGGTCGGGCACAAGCTCGGCGAGTTCGCCATGACCCGCACGTTCAAGGGCCACTCCGGCGACCGCAAGGCCAGGTAAGGGCAGAATCCCATGGAAACTTCGGCAAAACTGCGCTACGCGCGAATCTCGCCGCAGAAGTGCCGGCTGGTGGCCGACCGGATCCGTGGGCTGCCGGTTTCGGACGCGCTCAACCTTCTTCATTACAGCCCCAAGAAGGCGGCGCACCTGCTCGGCAAGGTACTGGAATCGGCCATCGCCAATGCCGAACACAATCACGGCGCGGATATCGATGAACTGACGGTCACCGCGGTGAATGTGGGGATGGCGCCGGCCTACCGGCGCTACCGCGCCCGGGCCAAGGGCCGCGGCAACCGGATTCGCAAGCTCAACAGCCACATCACCATCGAGGTCGCCGACGGGTAGCGCCGACGAGTATCAGCTATGGGACAGAAAGTACATCCGATCGGTATTCGTCTGGGCATCACCTCGGAGTGGGCGTCGAAATGGTTCGCCGATTCGCAGACTTTCCCGGAGTATGTGCAGCAGGACCACCAGGTCCGCGACTTTCTCAAGCGCAAACTCAAGGATGCGTCGGTAAGCCGGATTCACATCGAACGGCCGGCAAAGCGGGCGAACATCACCATCCACACGGCGCGGCCGGGCATCGTGATCGGCAAGAAGGGCGAGGATATCGAACGGCTGCGCGTGCAGGTGGCGGAGTTGCTGGGCATGGCGTTGCACGATGTGCGCCTGAATATCGCCGAAATCCGCAAGCCGGAGATGGATGCCCAGCTGGTCGCCGAAGGTGTGGCGCAGCAGCTCGAACGGCGGGTCCAGTTTCGCCGCGCCATGCGGCGTGCCGTGACCAACACCATGCGCATCGGCGCCGAGGGCATCAAGGTGAAGGTGTCCGGGCGGCTCAACGGCGCGGAAATCGCACGCTCGGAATGGTATCGCGAGGGCCGCGTGCCGCTGCACACCTTCCGCGCCGACATCGACTACGGACTTGCCGAGGCGAGGACGACGTATGGCGTGATCGGCGTGAAGGTCTGGGTGTTCCGCGGCGAGGTATTCGAGTCCGGCGACGAGGGCGGAGACGGGAAGGACTCCCGATCCAGGCCGTAACGGTCGTCGAAGGCACTGACGTAACTGGCAGAGACGCGACATGCTGCAACCGAAACGCACAAAGTTCCGCAAGACGCACAAGGGGCGCAACCGCGGGCTGGCGCAGCGCGGCAATTCCGTCAGCTTCGGAGAATTCGGTCTGAAGGCCATGGGCCGGGGCCGCATCACCTCCAGGCAGATCGAGGCGGCGCGCCGGGCGATGACCCGGCACGTCAAGCGGGGCGGCAAGATCTGGATCCGGATCTTTCCGGACAAGCCGATCACCAAGAAGCCGCTCGAAGTGCGTCAGGGCAAGGGCAAGGGCAACGTGGAGTACTGGGTGGCGCTGGTTCAGCCGGGCCGCGTGCTGTACGAGATGTCCGGCGTTTCCGAGGAAATCGCCAGGGGCGCGTTCCGGCGGGCGGCGGCGAAACTGCCCGTGGCCACGCGGTTCGTGACCCGGCAGTCGCTGTAGGACGGACACAGCAGGACGGATATGAAGGCTAGCGCGTTGAGGGCCATGCCGCCCGACGAACTGATGGAAGAGCTGGTCCGGCTTCGGCGGGAGCAGTTCGACCTGCGCATGCAGGCTGCCACCGGGCAGGGCGCACGCTCGCACCAGAAGGGCCTCGTGCGCAGGGATATCGCTCGGGTGAAGACGGTTCTTCGCGAGCTTGAGAACGCGGAGCGCGCATCATGACCGGGAACGAAGTGAACGAGGCTGCGGTGGAAACCGAAGCAGGGCAGGCGGCCGAGGCGACGGCAGGGCAGGCGGTTGAGTCCGCGGCCGAGGCGACCGCGGAGGAAACCGCTGAGCAAACGGCTGTGCAGGCGACCGAGCCGACGCCCGAGCGGAAGACCGTACGCAGGATCTTCGGCCACGTGGTGAGCAACGGAGCGGACAAGACCGTTTCGGTGTCCATCGAGCGGGTCGTCAGGCACCCGGTCTACGGCAAGTACATCCGGCGGACCACAAAGGTGATGGCCCACGACGAGGACAACGCCTGCCGGCTCGGCGACCGCGTCGCGATCGCGGAGTGCCGTCCGGTGTCGAAGCGCAAGTCCTGGCGGGTGGTGGAAGTGTTCGGCAGTAACGGAGCACCGCAATGATCCAGGCGCAGACCATCCTGTCGGCGGCGGACAACAGCGGCGCGCGCCGCCTGATGTGCATCAAGGTGCTGGGCGGATCCAGGCGCCGCTACGCGCGGATCGGCGACATCATCAAGGTCACCATCAAGGACGCGATCCCCAGGGGCCGGGTCAGGAAGGGCGAGATGTACAGCGCCGTCGTGGTCCGCACCAGCCACGGGGTGCGCCGTGCGGACGGTTCGGCCATCCGTTTCGACTCCAATGCCGCGGTGTTGCTCAACGCCCGGCACGAACCCATCGGCACGCGGATTTTCGGCCCGGTCACAAGGGAACTGAGGACCAGCAAGTTCATGAAGATCATTTCCCTGGCTCCGGAAGTGCTCTGAGGCGGACGAAGGTCATGGCTGCAAGGATCAGACAGGGCGACGAGGTCATCGTGATCGCCGGCAAGGACAAGGGCCGGCGGGGCCGCGTGGCGCGCGTCTTCGGCGACGGCCGGGTGGCGGTGGAAAACATCAACATCGCGCGCAAGCACCAGAAACCGAATCCGAACGCCGGCGTGGCGGGCGGCATCATCGAAAAGGAGATGCCGCTGAGCATATCCAACGTGATGGTATTCAACCCCGTCACCCAGCGTGGCGACCGGGTGGGGTTCCGCAAGCTGGCGGACGGCCGCAAGGTGCGTTACCTGAAGTCGAACGACGAAGTCCTGGACGCCTGACATGACCAGACTGCAGGAAATCTACCGGAACGAGGCGGCGCCCAAGCTGATGAAGCAGCTCGGGATCGGCAATCCCATGGCCGTTCCCGGTTTCTCCAAGATCACGCTGAACATGGGCGTGGGCGAAGCGGTGGCGGACAAGAAGGTGCTGGACTACGCGGTTGCGGACCTGAGGAAGATTTCCGGCCAGCAGCCGGTCATCTGCAAGGCGCGGGTTTCGGTCGCCACCTTCAAGATCCGGACCGGTTTCCCGGTGGGCTGCAAGGTCACGCTGCGCCGGGAACGCATGTGGGAGTTCCTGGACCGGCTGATCAATATCGCGATTCCGCGGGTCCGCGACTTCCGCGGCCTGAGCGCGAAGTCGTTCGACGGCCGCGGCAACTACAGCTTGGGCGTCAGGGAACAGATCATCTTTCCCGAAATCGACTACGACCAGGTGGACGCGATTCGCGGCCTGGACATCTGCATCACCACCACGGCAAGAAACGACACGGAGGGGAGGGCGCTGCTGGAATCGCTCAACTTCCCCCTGCGCGCATGAGAGGACCGGCCATGGCGAAGAAATCAATGATCATGCGGGAGCGCAAGCGCGTGGCGACCGTGAAGCGGTATGCCGCCAGGCGCGCCGAATACAGGCGCATCATCCGCGATCCCAATTCCACCGACGACGAGCGCGAACAGGCGCAGCTCAGGCTCCAGGCCCTGCCCCGTAACGCCAGTCCCGTGCGGATGCGCAATCGCTGCGCGGTGTCCGGCCGTCCGAAGGGCTTCTACCGCAAGTTCGGGCTGGGCAGGAACATGCTGCGCGAGGCCGCCATGCGGGGCGAGATTCCGGGCCTCTCCAAGGCGAGCTGGTAGTAGTGGGGAACACCCGATGAGTATGACGGATCCAATTGCCGACATGTTGACCCGGATCAGGAACGGGCAAAAGGCCAGGATGCACACGGTGTCCATGCCCGCATCGAAGATGAAGCTCGCGGTTGCCAACGTGCTGGTCGAGGAGGGCTATCTGGACCATGTGACCGTTGCAGAGGACGGCGTCAAGCGAAGCATGACGGTCACGCTCCGGTACCACGAGGGCGAACCGGTCATCGGGCATGTTGCAAGGGCGAGCCGCCCCGGGTTGCGCCTCTATGCGGGCGTCGACGAGATTCCCCGGGTCCAGGGAGGGCTCGGCGTGGCGGTGGTTTCCACCTCGAGGGGCGTGATGAGCGATCGGCAGGCCCGCGATCAGGGTCACGGCGGCGAGGTGATCTGCCTGGTGTCCTAGGCGGCGCGGGGAAACGGCCATGTCCAGAGTCGCAAAGAATCCGGTTCCCATCGGCAGCGGTGTGGAAGCCGATCTGAAGGGGAACTCCCTGACCGTCAAGGGGCCAAAGGGGAGCCTGACGCTGGAATGCCACACCGAGGTCCAGGTGGACAAGGTCGACGGCGAACTGCGCGTTTCGCCCCGGTCCGGCAGCCGGTTTGCCAGGGCCATGGCGGGCACCACCCGTTCGCTCATCAACAACATGGTGACCGGGGTGACCGCGGGATTCGAGCGCAAGCTCCGGCTGGTGGGCGTCGGATACCGGGCGAAGGCCCAGGGACGGCAACTGGATATGACCCTGGGATTCTCCCACCCCATCAATTACCGCGTTCCGGAGGACGTGACCGTACAGACCCCGAGCCAGACCGAGATCGTGGTGCAGGGCATCGACCGGCAGCGTGTCGGCCAGGTGGCGGCCGAACTGCGGCGCTTCCGGCCCCCGGAGCCCTACAAGGGCAAGGGCGTGCGCTATGCGGATGAGCGGGTCATTCTGAAGGAAGCGAAGAAGAAGTAGCACGCCATGGACAAGAAGCAACGCAGGCAGCGGCGGGCGCGGCGCGCGAGAGCCAGGATCAGGCGGCTTGGCGTCACGCGGCTGTGCGTGCACCGGACGCCGCGGCACATGTATGCCCAGGTCATCTCGCCGCAGGGCAACCGCGTCATCGCCAGCGTATCCACGCTCAGCCCGGAACTGCGGGGCGAGCTTGCGGGTACGGGCAACAGGGAAGCGGCCGCGGCGGTGGGCCGGTTGATCGCCGAGCGCGCCACCGCGCAGGGCGTCGGCCGGGTCGCCTTCGACCGCTCCGGATTCAGTTATCACGGCCGCGTCAAGGCCCTGGCGGATGCCGCCCGTGAAGGGGGGTTGAGCTTTTGAACGGTAAGCAACGAATGGCTGGAGCGGAAGAACTCCAGGAAAAACTGGTCTCCGTCAATCGCGTCGCCAAGGTCGTCAAGGGCGGGCGCCAGTTCGGGTTCACCGCCCTGACGGTGGTCGGCGACGGCAACGGCCGCGTGGGCTTCGGTTACGGCAAGGCGCGGGAACTGCCGCTGGCCATCCAGAAGTCGATGCAGGCGGCCCGCGGCAACCTTGCGCGGATCAACCTGCGCAACGAGACGCTGCAGTACGAACTGCGCGGCCGCCACGGCGCCACGCGGGTGTTCATGCAGCCGGCCTCCGAGGGCACGGGCATCATCGCCGGCGGTGCCATGCGCGCCGTGTTCGAGTGCGCCGGGGTGCGCAATGTGCTGGCCAAGAGCTACGGTTCGCGCAATCCCATCAACGTGGTGCGCGCCACCGTGAACGCGCTGATGGGGATGCGCTCGCCCGAGGAAATCGCCGCGAAGCGCGGCAAGACCGTGGCCGAAATCGCCGGGTGAGATCGGACATGGCGAAGTTGAAAGTCAAGCTGATGAAGAGCAAGTACGGGCGCAAGCCCGGTCACGCCGAGTGCGTTGCCGGGCTGGGGCTGAGACGCCGCGAGCAAACCGTGGTGGTCGCCGACACGCCCGAGAACCGCGGCATGATCAACAAGGTGTCGTACCTGTTGAAGGTGGAGGAGGTCTGAGATGAGGCTGAATTCCCTCAAGCCCGGCGCCGGGTCGCGCAGGACCCGCAAGCGCGTCGGCCGCGGTATCGCGGCCGGTCAGGGCAAGACCGCCGGCCTTGGCGACAAGGGCCAGCGGTCCCGCTCGGGCGGCTACAGCAAGGTCGGCTTCGAGGGCGGGCAGATGCCCCTGCAGCGGCGTCTGCCGAAAGTGGGCTTCAGCTCCCGCAAGGCACGTTACGTCGCCGAGGTCAGGCTGCACGAACTGGCCAGGGTTGCGGATGAGACCGTGGACCTGGCGGCGCTGAAGGCGGCGGGGCTGGCGCCGAAGTCCACGCGCCGCGCCAAGGTGTTCCTGTCCGGAACGATCGGCCGGGCGGTCCGGGTGGTCGGGCTCGGCGTCTCCCGCGGGGCGCGCGAGGCCATCGAGGCTGCCGGCGGCAGCGTGGAGTCCTGACCATGGCCAGAGCGGGCGCGGCAAATCCTGCATCGGTGCTCGGCGCGGCCGGGCGCTTCACGGAAGTACGCCAGCGGCTGTTCTTCCTGGTGGGCGCCCTGGTGGTCTACCGTGTCGGCACGTTCATCCCGGTACCCGGCATCGATCCGTTGGCGCTGGGGCAGTTCTTCGAGCAGCAGGCCGGCACGATCCTGAGCATGTTCAACATGTTCTCGGGCGGCGCGCTGGAACGGATGTCGATTTTCGCCCTGGGCATCATGCCGTACATTTCCGCCTCGATCATCATGCAACTGGCCGTGCACGTGGTTCCCACGCTGGGCCAACTGCGCAAGGAGGGCGAAGCGGGCCGGCGAAAGATCACCCAGTACACGCGTTACGGCACCGTGCTGCTGTGTTCGTTCCAGTCCGTCGCGGCCACAAGCGCGCTGCAGAACCAGGGCGTCGTGGTCAGTCCCGGTATCGGATTCGTGTTCAGCGCGTCGGCCACGCTGGTCACCGGCACCGTGTTCCTCATGTGGCTGGGCGAGCAGATCACCGAGCGCGGCATCGGCAACGGCATCTCCATGATCATTCTCGCCAGTATCGTATCCGGGCTCCCGGCGGCCATCGGCGGCACGCTGGAACTGGTCAATACCGGCGGCATGAATCCGGCCCTGCCCTTTGTGCTGGGCCTGTTGCTGCTGGCCGTCACCGGCTTCGTCGTCTTCATGGAGCGCGCCCAGCGGCGCATCACCGTCAACTACGCCAAGCGGCAACAGGGCCGCAGGCTGTACGCGGGTCAGACCTCGCACCTGCCCTTCAAGATCAACATGTCCGGCGTCATCCCGCCGATCTTCGCGTCCAGCCTGATCCTGTTCCCGGCGACGATCGCGACGTGGTTCGGCACCGGTCAGGCGGTATCCTGGCTGCAGCGCCTGGCCGCCAGCCTGGCGCCCGGTCAGCCCATCTACATCCTGCTCTACGCGGGGCTGATCATCTTCTTCTGTTTTTTCTACACCTCGCTGGTATTCAATTCCCGGGATACGGCGGACAATCTCAAGCGCTCCGGCGCGTTCATCCCCGGGATCCGTCCGGGAAGGCAGACCGCGGACTACATCGACAAGGTGCTGACCCGGCTGACGTTCTGGGGCGCCATGTACATCACCGGCGTCTGCCTCATGCCCGAGTTCATGATCTACCAGTTCAACGTGCCGTTCTATTTCGGCGGCACCTCGCTGCTGATCATCGTCGTGGTGACCATGGACTTCATGTCCCAGTTGCAGGCGCACATGATGAGCCATCAATACGAAGGGCTCTTGAGGAAGGCCAATCTTCGCGGCGTCGGCCGCCGATAGGGCTACCGGGAGGCGAACATGAAAGTCAGGGCATCGGTCAAGCGAATGTGCAGGAACTGCAAGATCGTTCGCCGCAGGGGCGTGGTCCGGGTGATCTGCAAGGATCCCCGCCACAAGCAGAGACAGGGATAGGAGGGTAGCGTCTTGGCCCGTATCGCCGGAATCAACATTCCCGTACACAAGCACGTCGGCATCGCGTTGACGCACATCTACGGCATCGGCCGCAGCAGCGCCAGGATCGCCTGCCGGGTGGCCGGGGTCGACCCCGCCACGCCGGTGCGCAACCTGAGCGAACCGGAGGTGGCCAAGCTGCGCGAAGTCGTCAGCCGGTTCACCGTCGAAGGCGATCTGCGCCGGGAAACCGCCATGAACATCAAGCGGCTCATGGACCTGGGCTGCTACCGCGGCATCCGCCATCGCCGCGGGCTGCCCACCAACGGCCAGCGCACGAGAACCAACGCCCGCACCCGCAAGGGACCGCGGCGGCCCATCAGGAAGTAACCGATATGGCCAGACCGACTCGAGGCAGGAAGAAGATCAAGCGCACGGTGCTGGATGCCGTGGCGCATGTGCACGCGTCCTTCAACAACACGATCATCACCATCACCGACCGCCAGGGCAACACGCTGGCGTGGGCGACGTCCGGCGGTTGCGGATTCCGGGGTTCGCGCAAGAGCACGCCCTTCGCGGCCCAGGTCGCCGCGGAGAAGGTGGGCAACGTCGCCAAGGATTACGGCGTCAAGAACCTGGAAGTCCGGGTCAAGGGGCCCGGCCCCGGGCGCGAGTCCTCCATCCGCGCGTTGAACGCCCTCGGGTTCCGGGTCACCCAGATCGAGGACGTCACACCCATTCCTCACAATGGCTGCCGCCCCCCCAAGCGGCGCCGCGTCTGACCGGAAGCAATTATGGCGAGATATAGAGGACCGACCTGTAAGCTGGCCCGCCGGGAGGGCACCGACCTGTTCCTGAAGAGCGGAGTCAAGCCCCTGGAGGCCAAGTGCAAGCTGGAAGTTCCGCCGGGAGGCCCCGGGCAGCGCCGGCCGCGCTTCTCCGACTACGGCCTGCAGCTTCGCGAGAAGCAGAAGCTGCGGCGCATGTACGGCATTCTGGAGCGCCAGTTCCGCAACTACTACAAGCGTGCGGCGCGCGGCAAGGGCTCCACCGGCGAGAACCTGCTGCGCATGCTGGAAGGCCGCCTGGACAACGTGGTCTATCGCATGGGATTCGCCTCCACCCGCGCCGAGGCGCGCCAGTTGGTGAGCCACAAGGGCATCGTGGTCAACGAGCGGATCGTCAACATCCCCTCCTACCAGGTCAAGACGGGGGACACGGTCGCGGTGCGCGAGCGGGCCCGGGCGCAGATGCGCATCAAGGCCGCACTGGACATCGCCACCCAGGTCGGGATTCCCGAGTGGGTGGAAGTGGACGAGAAGAAGATGGAGGGGGTGCTCAAGGCGCTGCCGGAGCGGGACGAGATCCTCCCCGACATCAACGAGAATCTGGTCGTCGAGTTGTATTCCAAGTAAGAGGAAACCCGGATGCAGGAATCAGCCACCGAGTTCCTGAGGCCCCGGACCGTCAAGGTTCAGCCCTCGGACGAACACAACGCGAGAATCATCGTCGAGCCGTTCGAGCGCGGCTTCGGCCATACCCTGGGCAATGCGCTGCGGCGGGTATTGCTGTCTTCCATGCCCGGGGCGGCGGTGACGGAGGTGGAGATCGACGGTGTGCTGCACGAGTACACGAGCATCGAGGGCGTCCAGGAAGACGTCGTCGACATCCTGCTCAACCTCAAGGCGGTCGCCATCCGCATGCACGCCCGCGAGGAAGCCGAACTGACGCTGCACAAGAAGGGTGCGGGTCCGGTGACCGCGGGCGACATCGACTGCGATCACGACGTGGAGATCGTCAACAAGGACCTGGTCATTGCAAACCTGACCAAGGCCGGCGAACTCAGGGCGTTCCTCAAGGTGGCCCGGGGGCGGGGTTATCGGCCGGCGGTCCGGGAAACCGAATTCGACGGTCCCACGCGGCCCATCGGCCGGCTCCAGCTCGACGCGTCCTTCAGCCCGATACGGCGCGTGACCTACAACGTGGAAGCGGCGCGCGTGGAGCAGCGCACGGACCTGGACAAGCTCATCATCGACATCGAGACCAACGGCGCCATCGACCCCGAGGAGGCGATTCGCCGGGCGGGAAGCATCCTCAAGAACCAGCTCGACGTGTTCGTGGAGCTGCAGGGCGAGGCGGACCTGGGTTACGGCCGTCCGGATACGCTGGTCGACCCGATCCTGCTCAGGCCCGTGGATGAGCTGGAGCTGACGGTGCGCTCGGCCAACTGCCTGAAGGCGGAAAACATCAACTACATCGGCGACCTGGTGCAGCGGACCGAAGTGGAATTGCTGCGCACGCCCAATCTCGGCAAGAAATCCCTGACGGAGATCGAGGAAGTGCTCGAGGGTCACGGGCTGACGCTGGGTATGCGGCTGGAGAACTGGCCGCCGCCGGCGCTGCGCACGGACGAGCAGCCCAGCCCGATGGCATTCTGAAGTCGAGGGTCCCACCATGCGTCACCGCAAGTCCGGCAGGAAGCTGGGGCGGAATTCCGCCCACCGCAAGGCCATGTTCCGCAACATGGCGGCATCGCTGTTCCGCCACGAAACCATCAGGACGACCTTGCCGAAGGCGAAGGAATTGCGCCGCGTTGCCGAGCCGCTGATCACGCTGGCCAAGCAGGACGGCACGTCCCGGCGGCGGCTGGCCTTCGCGCGGCTTCGCGACGATGCGGCGGTGGGCAAGCTCTTCGACGAGCTGGGTCCGCGGTTCAGGGATCGGCCGGGGGGGTACTTGCGGATTCTGAAAGTCGGCTATCGCGCGGGGGATGCGGCGCCGATGGCGGTGGTGCAGTTGCTGGATCAGCCGGAGTCGGACTGAGCGGGCGGCTTTCTTCTGAAGGGCGGCGTGCCGAAGAGCTGTTGCAGACAGAATTTTCGCGCTGAGTCGGGCGGCGGGCATGCACGGAACGGGCTGGTGAACTCAAGTGCTGAAGGGCGTGGGCCGATGGCATTTTCGCGCTGAATTGGGCGGCGGCCATGCACGGAACTGGCTTGTGAGCTCAATCCCGTCCCGCCATCCCTGGCGGGACGGGAATCGACGGCTCCGCGCTTACGGCTGCTTGGGGCTTTTCGACACTTAACTATTTGATATTTATAGTATTAATTTCGACCTGCAGAATACCGTAAGCAAACCGCATACAGATTTTTTCAAAGTCAAGCGTATTCTTGTCCGGATTTCTGCTCGGCGTTTCTGCGTTTCGAGGGTAACCGTTCGATGATAGGGGGATCGCAGCGCAGTACTTGCGGTAATTTGGCGCAATGCCTCGCTTTTCGGGCGCCAAGTTCGAGTTCATCCCCCGGCCGCCGAACGCTTACTTTCGAGGTAACTGTTGGGCCGAGAAGGCGTTCCGTACGGCCGCGCTGGAACTCAGTAGCTGGTCGCCGGACGGGGCGCGGATGGAACACGGCTCGAACGAGGGAAAGTATGTAGCGACACTGCGCCTCTATCGCCCAGCAACGGGAGAGATAGCCGAACACGTCGCCATGTGCGACTCGCTCGGACGCATCACCACGTTGACTTGACGAACGCAATGACAGACAATTGCTCCAGATGGATGTGTACGAGGCTGCGTGAGCGGTGTCCATCCACCGCCGGGAAACCGGTTCTAGCCGTGCTGGAATATTGAAGAGTACTCGAGAGGAAAAGGCCCCTTTTAACGGGGCCTTTTGCTTTAGCGTCGTCTGGGTCGCGTGACTCGTTCACCGCGCAGCGTTTTCGCCAACAGCACCTTGCCCCGAACCTTGTCCATCCTTTTGTAGTCACTCCGCCGTCGAGTTTGGTATTCATCCGTTCGTACGAAAGCACTTTGAACATAGAGCCTGAGAAACCCGCTGCTCAGTCGCGTCAGCCGAAAATAGACTTCATAGACTTGTTCCCTACCCTCCGAGTCCAGAATCTCGACACATAACCAATTCTCCCGGTTCGCAAAAAACAAAGCCTCTCCGACGGGAGTGATTCCATAACCGCGGGTAACCTCATCGACCATTCGTACCGGCCCATGCTGAAACACCGCTCATTACCGTTTTCGTCCACGATCAATCGATCATGACCGAGTTCGGTGAAGTCAAATTCCTCGCCGTGTCGCGGGCCCCTGCTTACGCAGTGACTGCTGTACTGGACCAGCATGTCCGCGTTGATTTCGGGATAGCCGCTTGCCGCAGGAATCTCGAACGAGAATTCCGAATTTTGCAAGTGCTGCAAGTCATGGTCTCGCCCATCGATGGTAATCTGGCCGGCTTCTTTGATTGCATTCCATTGCATCGTGTGACTGTCGCTCCATCGCTGGACCCAATATTCGAAAGCGTGGGCCTGATCGTTACTGGCCCTCAGAAGGCGCAGTGAGAGTAGACATTGTCCTTGCGCATAGCAACCGTTTGAAGGTCAAACTCGCCTGTTTCGAGTCTGTCGAATAATCGGCCTTTGGCCGATACCCGCAGCCTCATGGCCGCCCAAAATGTTCTTGCCGATACGCCCGATAGCTTTGCGGCTGCCCTGTTGTGACTCGCATCATTGTCACCAATATAATGTCGCGCTTGTCGCGTACCCTATCCAACACATGGGCAATCGTGAGGAATCAGTGCAAGATGAATAGCAGGACTCCGCGCTAATGGCCATCCGTGGCCCGCGCGTCGCCGGCGACGCTCACAAGCCTGTTCCGTGCATGGCCGCCTTTGGTGGTGGCCGTTGGGGTTGACGCATTTTTTGGCGTTTGCGCCAGTGTCTCGGGGTGTGGAAGCTTTTCGCGGTGTTGGCGGGCTCGGGTGATCGGGTGGGCTAGTTTTTTTGGGAACGGCGGTGGTGCTTGCGCCAGGTGCGCAATGTCGCGGCGTGCCAGGCGATGCGCAGGATGCGCATGACCTTCTCTGAGCGCATGGGTTTGTACAGGGCGGCGTCCTCGGCCGCGATGTCCTTTATCTGGCCGCGGTACTTGTGCTTGATCCAGGCGTTTTGGTCGACCTGGCGGACCAGGTTGAAGAGGAATCCGCGCCGATTGCCCGCTACAACTGCGATGCCGAAGTCGATCACGTAGGGGTGCTCGCCGGGGCCTACGAGGATGTTCTGTTTGCGCTTCAGGTCGCCGTGCGCTACGCCGGCGTCGTGCATCATCCGGAGGGTTTCCAGCAGCTTTGCAAAGAAGTTTTCGCGGTTCGCCAGCTGGTCCTGAAGTGCTTGCAACGTATCGCCGGGTATGTGCTCAAGGACGAGGTAGCGGTTGTCGAGGCAGCCGAAACACGTGGGAATACCGGGAATGCCCTGTAAACGGCGGTAGACCTCCGCCTCTCTTCGGACCGCGGCGCGGCTGATGGTTCCACGCAGCCAGCTTCCGGAGGGTTCCTTGATGGCGAAGGCGCCGGCCGGGCCCTGATAAATGCGAATCGAGGCCTGGTATCCAGAGGTGGGGGCGATGCCCGCGTCGCTCGAATCGAGCCAGTCAAGAATCGCCTCGCTTTGGGACGGGTTCAATGTCCGGGGATCATCCGTCATATGGGACTGATCGTCTCACCCGGCCGGGTGTCTGCGGCCATGAGCAGATTGATACGGAATTTCACGGCAATTGTCTGATGATGTTTGCGAGGCAGGCGGCGACGATGAGTGCGATCAGGGGTTCGCCGTTGCGCAGCAGGCTCTTGCGGAATGACCAATCGCCGGAGACCGCTGCGCCCAGGTTTCTGAATGAGGGCATGAGCGCAGGAACGTCTCCCGCCCACTCGGACCACCGGTCGCCGAAGAGGTTGTGCAGTTTCCGGTCCTCGTACTCGATGGCGGTGGGGTAGTAGAACCAGAAGAAGGCCAGTGCGACGGCGACCGCCCACCATTGGCCGCAGGCGATGGCGAATCCGCTGACGATGGCGATGTTGCCGGTGTAGAGAGGGTGGCGCACGAGGGCGTAGGGGCCGTCGGTGGCCAGTTCGCGGTTCTTGTTGATGAATCCGCTGGCGAATAGCCGCAGCGCGGTGCCGAGGAAGATCAACGGTGTGCCCAGCGTCAGAGTCAGTTCGGCCGGTGCTGCAGTCATGCTGAACCACACCATCAGCACAACGGCGAGAAGCTGCCTGGACGCTTCGTGGTACCGCAACTTGCGCACGAGTCGGGTGAACGCGCCGCCCGGCGCGAGATCATCGGTGCGGTGTGACATGGTGATTGACTGTGTTCAAGGTGACGATACCAGTGATAATAGTGTGCCTGCAGGCGGTGACCAAACAATCGTCCGACCTGACCTGACCTGATGTGACTGAACGCTTCTCAAGATTCGCAACCCGCTCCGTGGTGATGGCGCCCCGCGGCATGGCGGCGACGAGCCATCCCCTGGCGACCCAGGTTGCCGTGGATGTGCTCAAGGGGGGCGGTTCGGCCGTGGACGGGGCCATTGCGGCCAATGCCGCGCTCGGCCTGATGGAGCCTACCGGATGCGGTGTGGGCGGGGATCTGTTCGCGATCCACTGGGAGGCTCGGTCAAAAGAACTGACGGGACTGAACGGCAGTGGGCGCTCGCCCCGTGCGCTGAGCTTCGATCACCTGCGCAGCGTCTGCGGCCGTGACGGCATCCCTTCGAACGGGCCGCTCTGCGTCAGCGTTCCCGGCGCGGTGGACGGCTGGTTCGAACTTCACGAACGATTCGGACGGCGTCCGATGGCCGAGCTGCTGGCGCCGTCGATCGCCTACGCCGAGGACGGATTCCCGGTGACGCCCGTCATCGCCCGGCAGTGGGCTTCGGACGGGGCCGTACTGGGGCACTATCCGGGCTTTGCGGAGGTCTATCTGCCCGGCGGGCGGGCGCCTCGTGCCGGCGAGGTTTTCCGCAATCCCAGATTGGCGGACACCTACAGACAGATCGCCGAGGGCGGCCGCGAGGCCTTCTACCGGGGCGACATCGCGCGCGGCATCCACCGCTACATGGCCGGGCAGGGCGGATTTCTGACCTACGACGACCTGGCCGCGCACCGTTCCGAATGGGTCCATCCCGTGTCCACCACCTACCGCGGCCACGAAGTCTGGGAACTGCCCCCAAACGGCCAGGGAATTGCCGTGCTGCAGATGCTCAATCTCCTGGAGGACGAAGACCTCGCCGGCATGGGCTGGGGAAGCCCGGCGTATCTCCACCGGCTGATCGAGGCAAAGAAACTGGCGTTCGAGGACCGGGCCCGGTTCTACGCCGATCCGGCCTTTGCCGAGGCGCCGGTGGAGGGACTGATATCGAAGCGCTACGCCAGCGAGCGCCGCCGGCTGATCGATCCTGAACGGGCTTCCGTAACGCTGCCCGGCGGCGATCCCGCAGTCCTCAACCGCGGCGATACGGTCTACCTGAGCGTGGCCGACGAGCGCGGCAACATGGTTTCCTTCATCCAGAGCAACTTCCACGGGATGGGGTCGGGAATGACGCCGGCGGGGTTGGGATTCGTGCTTCAGGACCGGGGCGGGGCCTTCAGCCTCGATCCCGGTCATGCCAACGTCTTCGCTCCCGGGAAGCGGCCGTTCCATACCATCATTCCGGCCTTCGTCACGCTGGACGGTGGCGCCCTCATGAGCTTCGGCGTCATGGGCGCCGACATGCAACCGCAGGGCCAGGTCCAGGTACTGGTCAACATCATCGACTTCGGCATGGACATCCAGATGGCGGGCGACGCGCCCCGGTTACGCCACGACGGCTCCAGCGACCCCAGGGGCGGCCGCATGAGCGATGGGGGCACGGTCTACCTGGAGTCCGGATTTCCCGCCGGCGCGGCAGAAGCCCTGGCGGCACTGGGGCATCGCGTACAGGCGGGCGCCGAGGGCCTGGGCGGTTTCGGCGGTTACCAGGCGATACTTCGGGACCCTGACAGCGGCGTCTACTCGGGCGCGTCGGAGTCCAGGAAGGACGGCCACGCCGCGGGTTATTAGCGGGAACGGACTGCGGCGGAAGTCAATCCAGTGACATACGCGGGCGCCCCTGCAAGTGGCGGACGCGCCCGAAGACGTCGACGCCCATCTGACCCAGCAGGTCGATCATGTCGATGGGGACCCAGTTTTCGGCGATCAGGCCGTCATCGACACGGTAGAAGTCCATGACCCGCATGCCCACGGACTTGCCGGTGGCGGGCATTGCCAGGAACCCGGGACCCAGGTGGGTCGCCACCACGCTCGGCCAGCCGCCCGTCACTGCGTAGTTGCCGTCGCCGACCCGGCCGAAATGGTGCTCGACGCGGCGGTCGGGAAAGGCGCGCAGGAACGGGACCTGGTGGTGGGCCCGAAATCCCCGGAGTCCGCGGGTCGTTCCGATTCCCGATGGCCCGTACCAGAGGAAATCGGGCGTCCAGTACTGCTCGTGGTCCATGCTTTCGAGGCGCTTGCCGTCGAACCGGAGCAATCCGGCGTGCATCAGCCTGACCAGTCGGAGCGATACCGCGCCTCGGGCCGGATCGACCGCGTCAGGCCGGACGCCGTCCTGTGTCGCCGGCCCGGGCCAGCGGCCCTCGGCGCCGAGCGACGGAGCAATCGGGTAGCAACCGGCCTGGCGCATCAGGTCGAGCATGTCGGCAATCATCCAGGATTCGGAAATCCTGCCGTTGGCCACCCGATGAACTTCCCCGTGGCGGATATGCACGACGCCATGCGTCGGCGGGATGTCGAACAGCGGCCCGGTGAATGTGCCCTGAAAGTGACCCATGGCCGCGACCAGGTCCCGGCCGCCGGACTCGCCGGCAATCAGGATCGAGTCGCGGCGCTGAAGGTCGGGAAGCGCTGTTCGCAGCGGACGCCAGAGTGAATTCGCGATCGCGGCGGCGCCGGTACATTCGTTGACCGGGTGGAAGGCAAACAGGCGGGCGTCATCCGCATAGACCGTACCGACCGAATCTTCCAGATCGTCCGCGGAGGCGCGGCACAGTGCGTGCAGGCGGCGGTGGACACGACGCTTGTTCCGGCTGTGCGTTTCAGTCCGCGGCATTCGTGCGGTTGCCGTCACCGGCCGCGCGGTGATCAAGGGAAGAAATCATGAGTGCCGGCGGCTGCGGATCGTCGCCGCCCCGTACGACATAGGCTTCGACCCGTTCGGCACCGAAGTTGCCGAAACTGCGCCGCATCCCGACCGGAACGGTCAGCACGTCGCCCGGACCGAGTTCCACCGAATCGTCGCCGAGCGACACGTTGAGCACCCCATTGTGCATGAGAATGACTTCTTCCTCGCGCCGGCGGTGCGGCGCGGTTTCCGCGCCCGGCAAGGCTGTAAACAGGCGCAGGTTGAATCCGTGCGGCCAGTCGATCTTGCCGGCGCCCAGACCGTCCGCGCCGCCTGCAGACCCGATGATCGGCAACTCCCGAACCGGTTCCGGGTCCTCGTTCGGTTCCCGCAGAAGCTCGCGCCGCCGAACGATGCAGTCGCCGAGCCCTTCGGTGGTGAGCCGATCGAGCCGGGCAACGTCCTCCTCGCTGGTCGGCCGCATCGCGCTTTTGCTGTCGGGAATTTTCTCGCCGCGGGAGGTATCCACGAGACTGCCGTCATCAAGGAGTACCAGTCCATTTTCCGCCGCCTGATCGAATACGTAGGGCGCCCATGTCACCATGCCGGGGTCGTCGCCGCCCAGCACGGCAAACATGTACCCGACATCGTCGCCGACGTTCTCGAACCCCCGGAACACGTGGACGGGAATGGAAACGGTATCCCCGGGACCCACCGTCGCTTCGCCGTCCTCGCAGTCGACGCCGGTGTAAAACGCCCACCGCCCGGAATGGATGATGAACACCTCGGCGGTTTCATGGCTGTGCTGGGAGTTGACGCAACCCGGAGGCTGGCGGGCGCCGCCGATATTGAACCCGTGCGGGATGTCGATGTGCACGTACTGGTCGGGATTCTCGGCGACCCCGGGACCGATGATCGTGAAGTTCTCCTTCTCGGTGCTTCCGGGCGTTCGGGTGTCGATGAACGCGGTAGTGCAGGGCCGCAGATCCCGGTATCGTACCAACCGCTCCGCAAGGAGCGCCGCATGACGGCTTTCCGACGATATACTCTGGACCATAGGGTGAAGTTCACCGCCGCTGGCGACGTTTCCGCGACCGAATGTACTTCGAATGCAAACCCAATTCAAGGCGCCCGCCGAGGGTGCCCGCCGCTTTCCAAACGCGCCATTGAGTGGCGGTTCGTCGATTGCGGGAGCAACCTGGTTCGGTTCGGAACGTGACGCGGTATCACCCCGACCGGGGATTGGTCGAGTACATTCTCGGTATCACGTTCGAGATCTGGGAATGCGGCCGTATCGAACGCATCAACGACTACTATGACGCCGATGCGCGGATATTCGCCCTGAGCGGCCTCATCCGCGGGGCCGGGGGAATGATCGAAGGGACCCGGCGGATGCTCGAGGCATTTCCCGACCGGCTGCTGCTGGCCGATGACGTCATCTGGTCCGGTTCACCGGAGGCGGGCTACTACTCCTCGCACCGGGTGGTCGGTCCCATGACGAACACCGGCCCGTCGGCGTACGGACCGCCTACGGGCAAGCGGGTCCGCACGCTGACCATCGCCGACTGCATCGTCGAGGGCGGCCGGATTACCTGTGAATACCTGCTGCGCGACCACTATTCCCTGGTGCGGCAACTGGGCGTCGAGCCGCGGCGGGCCGCCCGGCAGATGGCGAGCGAACGCGGCGCGGACTGCGAACGGTGGATCGAGGAGGAAATCGCCAGGCTTGCCCGGGGCAGCGTGCCGCTGAACGGGTTGCCGCTACCGTCGCCCCATGCGGATACACGGGGATTCGCGCGGCGGGTCGTCGAAAGCCACTGGGCCGGGAGGGGCGAGGCGATGCCCGAAGCCGCTTATGCCCGGTACGCCGTGATGTACCGCTCGCCGATGGAACTCCATTCGGGTAGGGACGCCATCAAGGCCCACTACGCCCGCTTGCGCCACGCCATTTCCGGCTGCAATGTGTCGGTCGATCATGTCGCGTGCCAGCCGGTGGATGGCGACGGGTTGCGAATCGCCGCCAGGTGGTCCGTCGCGGGCACGCATACGGGCGACTACCTCGGGATTCCCGCCACGGGCCGGCCCGTCTACGTGCCGGGCGCGACGCACTGGCGAATCGTGGGCGGACGCATCGCGGCTGAGTGGACTGTTTTCGACCGGCTGGGGGTGATGTGTCAGATTGTCTCGCGACCCTGACGGTTTGTCTCCGGGCTATCTCCACAGCGCTGCGCTTGCCATCGCCGCGCCCTCCACGAGGCTGCCGAGCTTCGCATAGACGATGTCTTCGTCCACCGCACCGAATCCCGCGAACGTGGAGAAGCCGCAATCCGTACCGGCCATCACCCGCTCGCGGCCGACAATGTCCGCGTAGCGCAGGATGCGTTGCGCGACCAGCCGCGGATGTTCCACGAAATTCGTGGTGGAATCGATCGTGCCGGGAATCAGGATCAGGTCGTCCGGCAGGTCCATGGCCGCCAGTACCTCCCATTCATGGGCGTGCCGGGGATTGGACGCTTCGAACAGCAGCGCGCCCACGGCGGCCTCAAGGGCGATCGGCAGCACCATTTCAAGCGGCGCGTCGCGGTGATGGGGCCCCTCGTAGTTGCCCCAGCAGATGTGCAGCCTCACCCGGTCCCTCGGCAGGCCGCGGATGGCGTGATTGAGCGCCTCCACATGAAGAGCAGCCAACTGTCGATACTCTTCATCCGGCCGATCCTTGAACATCATGTGCCGTCCGAGGCCCAGGTCGGGCGAATCAAGCTGCAATACGAGGCCCGCTTCGACGATCGCGCGGTACTCGTGGGACATGGCGTCGGCCAGCGCGTACAGAAAGGCCTCGTGGGTGGGATAATACCTGTTCGGCTGAAACAGGGCGATAACGCCGGGCGAGGCTGCGTTCATGAATCCTTCTACCGGCTTGTGCCGCGCAAGCGCCGCCTTGAAGTTGCCGATGTCGGCGGTGACCGGGCCCATGTCCTTGACGGCAATCTCCCCGACGCAACAGGGACGCCGGTAGGTGGGCGTGCCGCCCGAAGTGGCCAGTTTCCTGAGGTAGCCGGGATAGTCTTCCAGGTCCGCGGGGGGCTCGCGGTCGCTGTCTCCGGCGAAGCCGGTGACCCGGTCGCCGATGTAGGTGGCGTAGCTGATCTTGCTCATCTCGCCGTCGCTGACGATGTCGATGCCCGTGTCCCGCTGGCGCCCGACCACCGCATCCACCGCGTCACGGAAAATATCGTCGGCGTCGGCGACCGATTCGCCCCTTTCCCGGGCAAAGACCGTATCCGCAACGAGTTTCGAGCGCGGCAGACTGCCGACATGGGTGGTCAGAATTCGATCCTGGCTGTACTTCATGGGGTTCCCGGGGGCGCCTGCGTCGGGCGTGAAGAAAGTCTGCGATCAGGGGGGCGGTTCAGTCCGAGTCCGCCGCGAATTCGGCCGAACTGCCCCGGATTCGCTCGCCGGAGAACACGCGCTTCTCCGCCGAGAGTTCGGGATTCCCGATGCGGTCGATCAGCATGGATACGGCGGCTTCGGTCATCCGCTTGACGGGTTGCCTCACCGTGCTCAGGTCGTACGCCGCGTATCGGGCCGGTCCCGTACCGTCGAAGCCGACGATGGACACATCTCCGGGGACGTCGAGGCCGTAGGACTCCCGTGCCTCGTCGATGCAGCCGATGGCCATGACGTCATTGGCGGCGATCACGGCGTCCGGCGGGCCGCCGCGCCGGTCCACGATCCCGGCGAACGCGGCCCGGCCGCTGTCGTATCCATAGTCTCCGGTGACGATCGTCACGCCGTCGACGCCTTTTTCCCGGAGTTTCCGCAATGCCCCCGTGGTGCGCTCGGTGCTGACCGAAGAGTCCTCGGGCCCGGAGACGATGGCGAACGTGCGGTGGCCGGAGTCGAACAGTTCCGCCACCAGCCAGCGTTCGCCCTCCTCCTGGTCGCAGCGCACGGAATTGGAGGGAATGTCCGGCAGCGACCGGTTGTAGAACACGATGGGAATGTTGGCGTCCTGCACCGTTGCAAGCTGCGCGCCGGAGAGCATCGCCGCGGTGACGATGCCGTCGACCCGAAACTGCAGCACCTGTTCCAGCGTGGAGTCGATGTCGCCCTCGCTCTTCAGCGTGAACAACAGCACCCGGATGCGGTGGTTGGAGAAATGCTGGGTGAGCTGGACCAGGACTTCGGGGTAGTAGAGGTTGGTCTGCTGGGACATGATCACCGCGACCATGTTCGAACGCTGTGTGATCAGCCCCCTGGCAATGGCGTTGGGCCGGTAGCCGAGCTTGCTGGCGGCGGCCATGACCCGCTTGCGCATCTGCCTGGAGGCGCTGGCGCCGTCCTGAAACACCCGCGACACGGCGGACTGGGAGACGCCCGCGAGTTCGGCGACGTCGTAGGACGTGGCGCGCTTCCACCTTGCCCGGGCGCTTTTCTGTGCCTTTTCGCCCACGTTGACTGTTCGCCGTACTCCAAGGCCCGTGCCCGATGCGGCTGATGGTAGGCAGTATCGAAGCCGCGCGCAATTGCATTCGAATGCGATGCACCGGAGAATCGTGCGCTGGCCGAAGGCCGCAACGCCGGAACGCGGGGCAGGCGGCGGCGCTCACAACCGGGAGCCACATGGGCACATTCGGGACACTGAACTGGGCGATTCTCATCGCCTACGTGCTGCTCAACCTGCTGCTCGGCTTCGTCCTGAGCAAGCGGATCGCCACCGCCGAGGATTTCTACCTGGGCCGGCGGACGACGCCGTGGTGGGCCATCGGCATCTCGGTCATTGCCACCTACGTCAGCGCGCTGTCGTTCCTGGGCGGTCCCGCATGGTCCTACTCCGACAGCCTGGCCGTCATCGCGATCCACCTGAATTACCCCATCGTCGTCTTCATCGTGGTGACGTTCTTCCTGCCGTTCTTCTTCAACAGCGGTGTCGCGTCGATCTACGAGTACATGGAGCGCCGCTTTGGCGCGACCTCCCGCAGCGTGATTTCCGGGGTGTTCCTGGTCTCCCAGGCGCTGACCTCGGCTGCGATCCTCTACGCCACCTCCCTCGTCATCCAGTTCATCACCGGGGTAGATGTCGTGACGGCCATCGTCGCGGTCACCATCATCGCGCTGATCTACACGATGATGGGCGGCATCACGGCGGTGATCTGGACCGACGTGATCCAGGCCGCGGTCCTGTTCGTCGGGGCCTTCATCGTGTTCTTCGCCCTGCTGGGCGATATGCCCGCGCCGGTGGGCGAAGTCCTCGCCGACCTCAAGGCCCGGGGCAAGACCAACCCCCTGGACTTCTCCCTAGACTGGAGCGTCGAGGCGACGGTGTGGTCGGGGATCATCGCCATGACGATCTTCCACGTCACCGTCTACGGCGCCAACCAGATGATGGTGCAGCGCACGCTGGCGGCGAAGAACATCGGCGACGCCAAGAAATCCTTCCTGCTGATGGGATTCGGCGCGTTCTTCATCTACTTCCTGTTCTTCCTGCTGGGGATCCTGTTCTACGGCTACTACGAGGGACGGGAATTCGAGAACGGCAACACCATCATCCTGGAATTCGTCGCCGACTACGGGATGCCGGGCCTCATGGGCATCATCGCCGCCGCCATCGTCGCGGCGTCCATGTCATCGCTGGACTCGTCGTTCAATTCGCTGGCGACGATTTCCACCGTCGATTTCTACGAGAAGTACTACCGGCCCGGCGCAACGCCCGAACACTACCTGAGGATCACCCGGGGCTTCACCGTGGTCTGGGCGCTGCTCATCATCGTTCCCGCGATCGTCTATTCCCAGAGCGAAGGCTCGATACTGCAGACGCTGTCGCGGATCGGTTCCTACTTCGTCGGCGCCAAGCTCAGCATGTACGGGCTCGGGTTCTTCTCCAAACAGACCACGGAACGGGGCCTGCTGGTGGGCGTGGCGGCGGGATTCGCGGTGATCTGGTACGTGGCGGTGCAGTCCGACATCGCCTGGCCCTGGTATTGCCTGATCGGCGGCGCGTCGAATATCGTCATCTCGCTGGTGGCCAGCCGGCTGATCGACGGACGCCAGGACGAGTGGTCCGAGTACTCGATCGTGGGTCAGCAGAAGGCGTTCCGGAAGCGGGGACTGCCCGAACGGGACGGCGGCTGGTACCTGGTCCCCGGCCGGGTGGATAGAATCAGCTACCTGTTGCCGGGATTCTTCGCGCTGACGATCGTGTTCCTGTTCCTGTTCGAGCAATTGATCCCATGAAGGGGTTGGCCGCACTCGCCCTGGCCTGGCTCCTGCCGGCGGCCGCCACGGCACTGCCCGCGCCCCTGTCCATCGACGCGCTGCGCGAGGCCGACTTCTCCGCCCGCCTGCGGTTCGAACGCGAGCTGGATGGCGGACCCGGTTTCACCGCCTACCTTGTGTCGTACCGGTCCTCCGGCCTGACGGTCTTCGCGATGGTCGCGGTCCCGGTTGCGGAACGCCCCGATGCCGGCTTTCCGGTGATTGTGGCAAATCACGGCTTCCACCCGGAGCCTCCCAGGTACGGCTTTACCGCGGACGGCGTGGACGCAAGGCCAGGCGACTACTACCGCCCCATACCGGAGCTGTACGCGCAGCATGGATTCCTGGTGATCATGCCCGACTACCGGGGTCATAACGCGTCGGAGGGGGTGGAGTACACGGACGGTTTCCTTGCCACGGGCTACTACTCCGAGGACGTGCTCGCGCTGCTCTCCGGCCTTGCGGACATCGAAGAGGCCGATACCCGCAGCGTCTTCCTGTGGGGGCACTCCCTGGGTGCGGAAGTCTCGCTGCGGGCCCTGCTCGCAACGGATCGGGTCAGGGGCGCGGCGCTCTGGTCAGGCGTCGGCGGCGACATCTGGGACCAGGCCTACTACTACCAGCGCTACGAAGACCGGCTCGCCTACGACGGCAGCGACACAGACAACCCGCGAATCGAAGAACTCCGCCAGGACATGACGGCACTCGATGAGCCCTACGACTGGACCACCCGCGAGCCGCTGCGCTACCTGAACTATCTGCAGACGCCCATCGTGATCCACCACGCCATCGCCGACACCGGTGCGCCCTACCATTGGTCGGAGCGGCTGGCGAAGGAACTCTACCTGCTTGGCCACCCGTACCGGTTTCACAGCTACTCCGGCCCGGACCATTTCTTCCAGGGCGAAACGCTGACGGAGGCGGTTGAGCGAGACGTCGCGTATTTTCGCTCGCTGATTCGAGCCGCTGACCCGGAAGCGCAGCCTGCATTGAATTCGCAGTCTGATCGCTGACGGGCGCTGCACAGGGCCTGTTGTTGCAAATGTGCTACGACTTTCGCATTGGATTTGACATTGATTTGCATTCGAAGTACAAACGAGCGTTGTTGTCGCGGGCGCTGACAGGGTGGATCTGTCAGTAGAAATCGTCTTCCGTTCCTGGGGTATGTAAACGATGAAAGTTCAGAATGAGTTGGCCAAATCCGGCTTGAAGAAGAAAGCGTTGGCGGTCGCGGTTGCCTCTGCATTGAGCGGCGCGGCTGCAGCGCAGGAACTCGTCCTGGAGGAGATCATAGTCGTTGCAACGAAGCGCGAAAGCAGCGTGCAGGATCTGGCCGTGTCGGTGACGCCCATCGACGGCGACCTGATCAACGAGTTGCAGTTGGTCAACGTGCTGGATATCGACAAGACCGTGCCCGGACTGAAGGTCAGGTACATCGGCGCCGACCCGACCATCATCATGCGCGGCGCCGGGGCGGCCGGCACCAATGACATCGCCGTGCCGATCTACGTCGACAGCCTGTACCGGCCGAGAGCGGGTCAGGCCTTGGCAAGCAATCTCGATCTCGAGCGGATCGAAGTCCTGCGCGGTCCTCAAGGGACCTTGTTCGGTCGAAATACCTTCGGTGGCCTGGTCAACTACATCACCAGGAGACCGTCGACGGAAGACATCGACTACGGCATCAGCGGGACGTTTGGCGGCTATTCCATGCAGAAGTTCGAGGGTTTCTTCAATCTGCCCTTGGGAGATGCGGCGGCGCTGCGAATTTCGGCCAGCGACACCAAGCGGGACCCGACGATCGAGAACGTTTACAACCCCGATGCCGGCATGCGCGATGAGGACAACACCTATATCCGCGCCCAATTGCGGTTCGAGCCAAGCGATACCTTCGACCTGACGCTGGCGAGTACCTGGTGGGAAGACACCTCCAACGGCAATGCGGACTACGCGGGCGTGCTCATCGGCGTTCCCGTTAATCCTCAGACGGGCTTGACCGACGGCATCAACGGTGTGCTTCAGCCGCGGGCGGGCCGCCTGCCGGGTGACGAAACGGCGTCATGGCCTCCCACGGGCGGCCGCACATGGGCGGGGGTATTCGGCGTCGATGAGACCGCCAACGTAAACTCGGATGTGTACAGGATCACGAACGACCTGACGCCTTTCCGGGACATTTCGGAGAATTCGTTCAGCGTATTGCTGAATTGGGACTTCGGGCCGGTCGCATTGCGTGTGAACGGCGGCGTGTTCGACTACGAGGAGTTTCGAACGGCCGACTCCGATTTTTCACCGAATCCGACGGCGTGGGCGGAAAACAATCCGGGCGAGACGCCGCCCGCGTCGAACGGCCCCGGCTATTGGGCTCAGTGCTGGAACGGACCGTCCTGCGGGCGCATTGCCGGTCAGCGGGTCAATTCGAATGCGCAACAGGTGGACCTCAACCTCAATTCTTCCGGGGATGGTCCGCTGCAGTGGACGCTCGGCTATTTCCTTTACGACGATTCCGGCGACGGCGATACGAGCAGCGAGTTCGTCTGGGGTTACGTGGACAGCCTGAATAACGATACCAGCCTGTCCTGGGCCCACTGGATGACTCAGGCAAATGGCGGTACGAAATCCACCGCGATCTACGGGCAGGCGGAGTATTCCTTCACGGACACCACGCGCGCCACACTCGGTCTGCGCAACTCGACCGACCAGCGAAATTCCTTCACCAGGTACGTCGACTGGGGTTCCGCCGTACACGGAATGGCGGCGGGCTACACCGATGCGCATCTGGAAAACCCGGGCAGCCGTTTCGATCCCTGGCCCGCCTACGTTGCCACCGACGCAACGGAGGCCAATCGCCAGACCGGCGAAAAGTCGAATACGGACTACAAGGTCGCGATTCAACACGACCTGAACGGCGACACGATGTTGTTCGCGTCCGCCTCGACAGGGTATATCGCGGGAGGGCTCGTAGGCGGCGGAAGCACGGAACTGACGCAGCCGAATGAAGTCGAGACCTTCGAGATCGGCCTGAAGAGCACGCAGCTCGACGGCGCCATGCGGCTGAATCTGGCGGCGTACCAGAACGCCTACGATGGATTGACCACATCGTCGTTCGAAGCACGGGGCGGAACCATCATCTCCATCGCCACCGTTTCCGGCAGCATGACCACCAGCGGACTCGAGGCCGAAATGGACTGGTTGGCCAGCGATGAACTGCGCATTCGGGCAGGTCTGGCGCTGACCAACGCGAAGCTCGACAAGTTCGGCCGTACCGTGCTGAACCGGGTGTTTCGAAGCGGTGGAGACGACGTCGTGCTGGGCGCCGGCATTACCGACCCCGCCATGTGCGACCAGACGTGTTCGCAGGTGTACATCCTTGACGGACAACCGGCACGGTTTTCGCCCGACATGACGCTGTCGGTGGATGCGAGCTACGAGTTCAACCTGGGTAACGCGGGAACGCTCGTTCCGGGCGTCCTCCTGTACTATTCGGACGAGTACAAGACCACCAATATCCCGTACTTCTTCACCCATCAGGACGCCTACACGACGCTTGATCTGCGGGCGACCTGGTACAACACCGACGATACGCTTTCGGTGCAGGGCTTCGTGCTGAATGCAACCGACGAGATCGTGCAGATCGGTTCGGATCAGTTCAGTCAGGGGCGCGTGGTCGCCGACTTCAACAATCCGCGCATCTGGGGCGTACGCGTGGCCTATAATTTCTGAGTCACATTCGGTAATCACGGTCGATCGGAGGCGCGTCCGCCGCTCGAACTTCTGAAAGCCTCGTCAGTGCGGGGCTTTCTTGTGTCTGCCGGGGGCGCTACGGAACCGCATGGTACGAGACCCAACGACGATGCTGAGAGCCGGGGTGGACGCGCAGCAGAAGGGACATGTTCGGCGAGCCGAGCGCCTGTATCGGCAGGTGCTGGAATCCGATTCCGGAAACAGGCATGCGCTGAACCTGCTCGGTGCGCTTTGCACCAACACGGAACGGCCGAAGGAAGCGGTGGATTACATTACCCGGGCCTTGGCGATCGACAATGCCGATCCCCAGTCGCACGCCAACATCGGATTGGCCTACAAGGACCTGGGGATGGCGTACAAGGCCGCCGATCACCTGGCGGAGTCGGTCAGGCTGGATCCGTCCAAACCGGTGGTATTCAACAATTTCGGCAACGTGCTGCGTTTGCTCGACCAACCCGGAAAGGCGATTCGCGCGTACGATCGCGCGCTGCGGTTGGACAGCCGTTTCGCCGAGTGCTGGAGCAACCTCGCGGCCGCGCTCAATGAATCCGGTCAACACGAGGCCGGTTTGCGGGCGGCGGCCAAGGCGCTTGAATTGAGTCCGGACCTGGCCCAGGCGCACAATCGCATCGGAGACATTCGCCTTCAACAGGCCCGGTACGACGAGGCGGTGGACAGCTACCGGCACGCCGCCAGCCTCAGTCCCGGGAGCACGGTCGCCCTGATCAACCTGGCCAAGGCCTATCGCGACAGGGATGAGCCGGAGGAGGCGTTGAAAGCACTGCGCAGGGCGTTCGAGATCGAACCGGAGAATCCGGAGTCATATCATGTGATGGGTGTCCTCCTCGAACAGATGGGGGACAGAGAGGGCGCGGCCGAACAGTTCAGGTCGGCGATCCGTATCGCCCCCGAAATGGCGATATCGCGCTACTACCTGGCTCAGATCAAGGGACGCGGAAGCTCGGAAGAAGAATTCAAGGCGCTTCTCTCGCTGTGGGAGAGAGAGGGCATCACGCCGAACAACCGAATGTACCTGGCATTCGCAATTGCGAGAATTCACGAGCAGCGGGGCAACTTCGACGAGGCGTACGAGTTCCTGGCTGCGGCGAACAGGGCGAAAGCAGCCGTAAGGCCCTACGACGATGCCGACTCGGCTCGCTACATCGACTCCATAGCCGAAGCCACAGGAAAATCAGTCGAACGGTTCGGGCGTTCGACAGGTCATCCGGACGACCGACCGGTATTTGTTGTCGGCATGCCCCGCTCCGGCACGAGCCTGACGGAGCAGATTCTGGCGAGCCACTCGGAGGTGGCCGGCGCCGGGGAACTGAGTTTCGCTTTCGACACGGTTCGACGCGTGCGCGCGATCACCGGCAAGAAGTTTCCCGGGGACATGGAAAAACTGTCGGCGGATCAGTTCCGGGAGCTGGGCGCCTACTACATGTCCCGCCATTCCGACGAATACCTGTCGTCGCGATACGTCGTCGACAAGTCGCCGCTGAACTTCCAGTACGTCGGGCCGCTTGCGCTCATGCTGCCGGGTGCGCGCTTTGTCCACTGCCATCGACATCCGGCAGCCAATTGTTTCGCGATTCACCGGATTCCCTTCGATCTGCGGCAGACGTATGCTCACAGCCTCGAAGCACTGGGCAAGTACTACACTCGCTACTGGAACCTGATGCGGCAGTGGCACGAGCTTTTCCCCGGACGCATACTCGATGTCCGCTACGAAGACACGGTCACCGATATCGAGGGACAGGCCCGCCGCATGCTGGATTTCCTCGAGTTGCGGTTCGAAGAACGGGTATTGAGCTTTCATGAGACGAAACGCCTGGTCAAGACGCCGAGCGCCAGTCAGGTGCGGGAGCCGATCTACAAGGATGCAATGGCCCTGTGGAAGAACTACGAGAAACGCCTCGGACCGCTGATGGAGAATCTGCAGGTGCCCATGCAGGGCTGATGGTCAATTCATATGAGCTTCACGCGCCGAAAATTCCTGGAGTCGTCCGCCGCCATCACGGCCGCGGCCCTGAGCAACGGATGCCAGACGGTCGCCACGCGGGCAACCGCCGGCTCGACAGGCGGGCGCCGCCTCAATCCGGACCGAAAGCCGAACATGGTGATCGCCGTACTCGATGACGTCGGTTTCGGCGACCTCGGGTGCTATGGGTCGGATGTACCCACCCAGTGCATCGACCGGCTGGCCGCCAACGGTGTCCGCTACAACAACTTTCATGTGACGTCACTGTGTGCGCCGACCCGGGCCAGCCTGCTGACCGGTGTCAATGCCCACGCCGCCGGTGTGGGAAACATTGCCGAGTGGGGGCGGGACCATCCCGGATACCGCGGCTGGATTCGCGACGATGTACGCACACTGGCCGAGATGCTGGGCCCGGCAGGTTATCGAAACTACGCGGTGGGCAAGTGGCATTTGTCGACCGTGTCGGGCCGCAATGCCACCGGCCCATTCGATCAGTGGCCCACGGGAAGGGGATTCGATCATTGGTACGGCTTTCACGGCGCGGCCGCCGATCACTGGCACCCGGAACTGTTCCGCAACCGCAGGGCGACGTATCCGGACAAGACCGCAGGCTACCATCTGACCACGGACCTGGTGGATCAATCGGTGGCCTTCATCCGGGATCACCTGGTCGCGTCGGCCGATGTGCCGTTCTTCCTGTATCTGTCATTCGGCGCCTGTCACTTTCCGTACCATGTCCCTGCCGACTACATGGCGAGACATCGCGGCCGTTACGACGCCGGGTGGGATGCGATTCGCGAACAGAGATTCGCTCGCCAGCAGGCGATGGGGATCGTGCCGGCCAATGCGGAACTGGCCCCGCGAGACGAACTCGTGCCCGCCTGGCGCGATATCTCCGACGACGAGAGGCGGTTCGGCGCGCGAACGCAGGAAGCGTACGCGGGATTTCTCCACCATACGGACGACCAACTGCAACGCCTCGTGGACTTCCTGGAGCGAAGCGGGCAGCTTGACGACACCATCCTCATGGTCCTGTCCGACAACGGCGCCGGTTCCTGGGGGCCTCCCGCCGGCCGGCTGGACGTTCACCGCGTCGTATACATCGAACCGGAGACGATCGGGGAACTGATCGCCAATATCGACAAGGTCGGCAGCGAACAGAGTCAGCCGAGCTACGGTCCCGGTTGGGCGCAGGCCAGCAATACGCCGCTCAAGTTCTACAAGGGCGACACGTACGAAGGCGGCATTCGCGCGCCGCTGGTCGTCCATTGGCCCGGCGGCGGCCTGCAGAGGAACGAGATCTGCACGCAATACCATCACGTGACGGACATCGTTCCGACGCTCCTGGAACTGGCCGATCAACCGGCAGAGCGCCTCGATGGCATCAGCCTCGCCTATACGCTGGATTCGCCGAACGAACCGACACGGAAGGAGATACAGTACTACGAGACCGCCGGAGACCGTGCGATCTGGATCGACGGATGGAAAGCGGTCACTCGGCATGCGTCCGATACGCCCTTCGAGGAAGACACTTGGGCGCTCTATCGTTCACGGGACGACTTTTCCGAAATCCACGACAGGGCGGCGGAGTTTCCCGCCCGCGTCGAGGAAATGATTGCCGCCTGGAGGCGGGAAGCGGAGCGCAACAATGTGCTGCCGCTGGTGGATGATGTGCTGTCGCTCGAGGCGGGCGTCGCGCCGCAGCCGCAATCCCGCTACGTGTTCTACCCCGATACCACCCGCATCGACCGCCGAAGCGCGCCGGACATCTTCAGCCACGGCTACACGATTCTGGCCGAGGTCGAGATCGTCAGCGGCCCGGCCAACGGGGTGTTGCTGGCATCCGGCGACAGCATGGCAGGATACGAGCTGCTGATGATCGACGGGTACCTCGAATTCACCTATGTGTATACGCGCGGTCAGCGCTACTCGGTGAGGTCCGGGGATCGCGTGCCCGACGGCCGGCACGAACTGGGATTGCGCGGCCGGAAGACTTCCGCAACCTCCGGGCATGTCGAATTGCTTGTCGACGGCAACTCGGCCGGATCCGTGGATATTCCCGGGATGTGGGAGGTCAAGAGCCTGAATGCGGGGGTACGCTGCGGCGAGAATCGCGGCGCACCGATCAGCCACTCCTACACGGGTTCGTTCAGGTTCGACCAGATTATCGAGCGGCTCACCATCACACTGGACATTTAAATCAGCAGTTTCGGCACATTGAACTGGGCGATCCTCATCGCCTACATCGTCGGCAATCTCGTCCTGGGGTACTTCCTCAGCAAGCGGGTGCGGACGGCTCAGCACTACTTCGTCGGTCAGCGCACGACGCCCTGGTGGGCGATCGGCGTCTCGGTGGTCGCCACGTATATCGGCGCGCTGACGTTTCTCGGCGGTCCGGCCTGGTCCTACGTGGATGGTTTCTCGGTGATCTTCATCCACATCAACTACCCCATTGCCATTTTCATCGTGGCGACGCTGTTCCTGCCGTTCTTCTACAACAGCGGCTGCGCGTCCATCTTCGACTACCTGGAGCGCCGATTCGGCCTGACGTCGAGGACGGTCATGTCGGCCGTCTTTCTGTTGGGCAATATCGCCTACTCCGGAATCATGCTGTACACCACGGCGCTGGTGCTGGAGTTCATCACGGGCATCGATGTCGTCACGGCGATTCTCATCGTCGCCGTGGTGGCCGTCACCTACACGATGCTGGGCGGTATTTCGGCGGTGATCTGGACCGACGTCATCCAGACGGGGATTCTGTTCTTCGGCGCCATCGTCACCGCCGTGCTGCTCATCGGCGAGTTGCCGGGGGGGCTGCACGAAACGCTCCAGTCGCTCAAGGCGATCGGCAAGACGAATCCCTTCGAAACGTCCATCGATCCCTCCGTCGTCGGGACCATCTGGACCGGCGTCATCGCCATGTCGATCTACCATGTGGTGGTCTATGGCGTGAACCAGATGATCGTGCAGCGCACGCTGGCCGCCCGGTCGGTGGGCGATGCGAAGAAGGCCTACATCCTCATGGGCTACGTGGCGTTTTTCATTTTCGTGCTGTTCTTCGGGCTCGGCGTGCTGTTCTACAGCTACTACGGCGGCAGGGCGTTCGAAAACGAAAATCTCATCGTGCTGGATTTCGTGGCGACCATGGGGTTCCCCGGACTCATGGGCATCGTGACCGCGGCCATCGTGGCGGCCGCCATGTCCAGCCTGGACTCCAGCCTGAATTCCATGGCGACCGTCACCACGCTGGATTTCTACGAGAAGTTCTTCAGGAAGGACGGATCCCCCGAGCATTACCTGGTGGCCTCGCGCTGGTTCACGCTTTTCTGGGCGGTGGTCATGGTGGTGCCGGCGATCATCTTCACCCGATACGGAGGTTCGGTATTGGAAATTCTCAGCAAGGTCGGCTCGTTCTTCGTGGGCGCCAAGCTGGCCATGTTCGGGCTCGGGTTCTTCTCCAGGCACACCAACGAGAAGGGGCTGTTGATCGGGGTGGCCGCCGGTTTCGTGGCGCTGGCCTACGTGGAGTACGCGCTCGACGTGGCCTGGCCCTGGTACTGCGCGCTGGGCGGTATCGTCAGCATCGCGGTGGGGTGGACGGCGAGCATCCTGCTGGGCGGGTTCAGGGATGAGGACGATCCCTACACGGTCAAGGGCCAGCTTCGACGGTACGAGCAAGAAGGCTTGCCGATGATGGAGGGCGGTTGGTATGTGGTCGCCGGCAAGATCGACCGTGCCAGCTACCCGCTGCTGGCATTCTTTGTGCTGTGCGTGATCGGGCTCTGGATCGCGGAGTCTCTGATTTAGCTCCTGGATTTCGTTGGGGCGTCGCGAGGGCGCGAATGGACAGCTCGCTCGGGCTCATGTTTTCGGGTTTTGGTGGGGACCGTCATAAGCCGATCGACGTGGAGCGGTCCAGGATGTCTGCGCCGAGCAGGCGCAGGTAGTGGATGAGGTCGATGAAGATCCAGTTTTCGGCCAGCTTGTCGCCATCGCGGCGGTAGACGTCGACGACGCGCATTTCGGTGGGGCGGTCCGAGGCGGGTAATCCCATGAAGCCTTCGCCCTGATTCATGCTCATGTTGGGCCAGCCGAACCAGCCGCCGTAGTTGCCTTCGGCGTGTTCCAGTACGTGCCCGTTGAAGCGGATGTTCTCCAGACCGCTGCGAAACGGCTGCTGGTGCTGGAGTTGGTACCGGTCGATTGTGTAGGTGGCGCCGATGCCCCAGGGGCCGAACCAGGCCATGTCCTCGTGCCAGGTCTTGCGCAGCATGTCCGAGGGCGACTCCATGCTGTCGCCCACAAGGTCGTCGCACATCCGAAGGATGAGGTCCAGTGTCTTGCGTGATTCGACCGCATCCCGGGGGTCAAGCAACACGCCGTCGGCGGTTCGCGGACCCGGGTTTACGATGGCTGCTCCGGTCTGTACGGGCAGGGGCTGAAGCCCGGCCTGCATCATCACGCTGATGATATCCACCCAGAGCGCCGACTCGGCAATCCGGCCATTCTCGATGCGATGAAACTCGCAGTAAGGCAGGAACACGATCTTGCCGGTAGGCGGGATTCCCAGCCACGGATTGTCCATGAGGCCCATGAATTTTCCCATGCTGGTGACCCAGAGCGTGCCGTCGATGAAGTTCGGGCCGGCGAAGAAGATGTCCTGGCGTCGCTGCATGGCGTTCAGCGACTCGCGCAACGGCTGCCAGACAGTTGCCGCAACGGCCTCGGCGCCGTCAAGCTCGTTGAAGGGATGGACGCCGCGAAAATGGTAGTCGGCGGCGGCGTATTGCCTGATCGTGGCGGCGATTCCGTCCGGAGGAGCGGCCTCGGTCTGCCGAAAATACTCCAGTACGATGGCCTTGGCCGTTTGAATCTCGTCGATACGCACGGCTCAGGCTGCCAACTGCATCATCAGATCCAGTTCGTTGAAGAGCAGCCATTCGCGCACGATCCTGCCGCCAACGATCTCGTGCTGGGCGATGCCCCAGATCTGCACCGGTTTGCCGGTCGGCTCGCCATACAAGCCCGGGCCGGCATGGGTACCCTCGGCGCTCCATCGCTCGGAGGTCAGGTAGCCGTCGACATCGTTGCCCATCCAGTAGACCTCGTCCACCTGGACTTCCAGGTCGGGAAACGCGCCGAGAATCGAACCGAGGAACTCCCGGTAGTTGTTCGCTCCGGAGAACTTGCGGTCGGTGGGGCCTTCGAACCCGAACCCGGTGGCATAGGTTGCCGTCAGCGCCTCGAGGTTGCGGCGATTCCAGATCTCGTCGATGGTGTGTCGGGCCAGGCGGTCGACGTCGAAACCGTCGGTCGGCTGGGCGACGGAGATGGGCCGCTCCGGGCGGGCCGAACTCCGCAGGCTGTCCCAGATCGCCGCGCCCCGCGGCCAGCCGGCGGGTGGCGAACCGGCCAGAGCGGAAACGATGTCCTCCAGATTGTGACCGAGTTGCTGAAGCATGCTCGAGTTGTTGTAGAGCACGTGTTCGAGAAAGATTTCGTTCTCAAGCGCCACGCAATTGGCGATGACGAATACGTCGATGTACCGGTTGGTAGCCGGGCCGTAGCGGCTGTCGCCGTCGTTGGTGCCACGAATGATGGTGCGGTGCGACGTGTGGTAGCCGATTTCGTCGTCACCCGCCCAGACGACTTCATCGGCAATCAGCTTGATGTCGGAGAAGGCGCCGGTGGTGTGATGGGTATCGTCGATGATCTTCCGGCAGCCGTGCTGCAGGCCGTAGTCGTCGAACACCTGCGACGTGTCGGAGTAGGTGTCGGCGATGTACTCGACTTCGCGGTCTTCCCAGATCCTGTACGTGATGCGGACGATGTAATCGATGATGTTCCGGTAGGTCTCCTCGAAACCGCGCATGGACTGCGCCGGCCCGTAATCATCCGGTATGCGCGTTTCCTGCGGCGTGCCCCGGCGGGTGTATTCCTGCAGCGAAATCGAATAGCCGGTCGGCATGTGCTCGCGGGAAAGCGGGCGGGCGACTCGCGGACGTTCCCTGTCGTCGGTCATTGAATTGATGGTTTCCTGTCGCTATTTTTGCATTGGAAGCACATTCTGCCGAAAGAGTTCTGCTGTGTCATCAGACCGGGCGGTGCGGTGGCCGGACCGGCGGCATCATTGGGGGGTGGCAGGAGGGCCGGCACGCGTTTGCCCTCGCCAAAGCCTGTTGTTGACGGGTTGAGATTGACTCCGCGCGGTCACCCGCCGCCGCTTTCGGTTAAAATCCCGCCACCTTCGAGCCATCCGCCCCTCCGGCCGCAGACCCATGGAAACTGTACTGACGGGAATCACCACCACCGGCGTGCCGCACATCGGCAACTACGTGGGCGCGATTCGGCCCACCGTGATCGCCAGCCGGGACAGGAGCGTCAAGTCCTACTACTTCGTGGCCGATTACCACTCCCTGATCAAGAGCAGCGACCCGGACCAATTGGCGCGTTCGACGCTGGAGGTCGCGGCAAGCTGGCTGGCCGCGGGCCTGGACCCGGACTGCGTGTTCTACCGGCAGTCGGATATCCCGGAGATCATGGAACTGACCTGGGTGCTGACCTGCATGACGGCCAAGGGCCTCATGAACCGGGCCCACGCCTACAAGGCGGCCGTTGCCGAGAACCAGGCCCGGCGCAACCGGGACCCGGACAAGGCCATCACCATGGGCCTTTATTCCTATCCGATCCTGATGGCCGCGGACATCCTCATGTTCAAGGCCCACAAGGTGCCCGTGGGCCGCGACCAGATCCAGCATGTGGAGATGGCGCGGGATATCGCCGGGCGATTCAACCATCACTTCGGCGAGACCTTCGTGCTGCCCGAAGCCGTGGTGGGCGACAACACCGCCGTGCTGCCCGGCCTGGATGGCCGCAAGATGTCCAAGAGCTACGCCAACACGATTCCGCTGTTCGCGCCGGAGAAGCGGCTGCGCAAGCTGATCATGCGGATCAAGACCAATTCCCAGGAGCCCGGCGAGCCGAAGGATCCCGACACCAGCGCGCTCTATGCCATCTACCGGGCCTTCTGCACGGACGGGGAGGCCGCAGCCATTCGCGAGCGGTACCGCGCCGGCATCGCCTGGGGCGAGATGAAAAAGGTGCTGTTCGAGTACCTGAACGACCGGCTCAAGGGTCCCCGCGAGGAATACGAGCGGCTGATGGCTGCGCCCGACTACGTGGAAGGCGTGCTCTGCCGCGGCGCCGAACGGGCCCGCGAGGTGAGCGTCCCCTACATGGACGAGATCCGCCGCGCCGTGGGGTTTCGCAAGCTCGGCTGACGCTGTTCGCAGCGGGTTCGCCGCAACAATCGCAACTACCACGCCTTCCGCAATCACCACGCCTACCGCGACTGCCGCAATCACCGCGAATGGTGCGGACGTTCTGCCGCGCACAGCCTTGCATGGAACTAAATCCAGACTGCTTGCATTTCAATGGGTTAAGCGAAGTGCATTTAACATAATGCGGTCACGGCCCGAGTCGCATGTGCGCGAATGTTCCCTGCGCGTCAGCGCAGCGGGGCCGCTGCGAAAACTCCTAGGCAGGGAATTTCAATTAAGAGAAGGAACTGCCCTGAGTTCTGCACCCAAGATTAGCTGTTGATTCCTTGTAGCCAAATGGCTACAGTGCGGGCGATGATCAAGGTTGCCAGATACATTGGAAGCGATGGCTCGGACGAATTTGGTTCATGGTTCAAGAGGCAGACTTCGGAGGTGCGCGCGAGGATACAGACTCGCCTTGACCGCGTGGAGTTGGGCAACTTCGGCGACCATCGGGCGGTTGGTGCCGGAGTCTTCGAGCTTCGTATACACCACGGCCCGGGATACCGTGTGTATTACGGCAGGGATGGGGATGAGCTTGTGATCTTGTTGGCCGGCGGAGCGAAGAAACGGCAACAGCGCGACATCAGCAAAGCGGTTGAGAACTGGAATGCCTACAAGCGGGAGAAACGAAATGCCAATCAAGGTTCATAAGGCCAGCGAATTCCTGAAGACTCCGGAAGATGTCGCGGCCTACCTGAACGCCACCATCGAGGAGATGGACAACCCGAGACTGCTCATGAAGGCGTTTCGCAATATTGCCGAAGCCCAGGGCGGCGTGTCCGAGCTCTCGCGGCGCGCGAAGGTAGATCGGGTCGCGCTGTCGCGAGCGTTGTCCGGCCGGAGGCATCCGCGCCTCGACACGCTCGCAAAAGTAGCGGATGCCTGCGGCGTAAAGCTCCAGTTCTCCGCGTAGGGGAGATTTGACGGCTTGCGCGGCATGAATCGGAGAGCGCATTTGACAGACACCGTTTCGACTCGCCACCAAATTCGTCAACGCCGTCACCGTACAGAGTTGCTACGGCGACTTACCGGGAGGTCACGGGCTGACGGCGCTACACGCATAGTCGTAGCACGGGACAATGCCGATGCGATCCACGAAATCAATCGAGGCATTGCGTTCGTCGACAACCTAGCAGCCCGTGGCAAAAGTCGCACGAGCACCGAGACCGGCGGGGCGCGCGGCCGGCAAGGCGCGAGGAGGGAGAATATCGGGAATATTTGGCCGACGAGCAACGCAGTCAGCCGGGATGCATCGCCGGTTGATCGGCCGTCTTCGGCCAGTCGGTCTTCCGACCCATGCCGCGGGACTTTTGCCACGGGCTGCTAGGTCGCGCCCTCCCGGCGCAATGGCGTAAGGACCAGGGGCTCCGTGACGCCCAGCACGCTGCGCAACGCCCGTCCGGTGTGGGAGTCGTCCAGACCCGCCACGGCTTCCGGTGTGCCCCGGGCGATGACCCGGCCGCCGCCCGCGCCGCCTTCCGGGCCCAGGTCGACGATCCAGTCCGCGGTCTTGATCACCTCCAGGTTGTGTTCGATGACGACGACGGTATTGCCCTGGTCGCGGAGCCGGTAGAGCACTTCCAGAAGCTGGGCGATGTCGTGGAAATGCAGCCCCGTGGTGGGCTCGTCCAGGATATAGAGCGTCGAACCCGTGCTGCGCTTGGAGAGTTCCCTGGCCAGCTTGATCCGCTGCGCCTCGCCCCCGGAGAGCGTCGTGGCGCTCTGTCCCAGTTGTATGTAGCTCAGCCCCACCGCCATCAGCGTGTCGAGCTTGGCCGCCACCCTGGGAACGTTGCGGAAGAACGCCGCCGCATCCTCCACCGTCATCTGCAATACGTCGTGGATCGTCTTCCCCTTGTAGCGGATGTCGAGGGTTTCCCGGTTGTAGCGCTGGCCCTCGCAGACATCGCAGGACACGTAGATGTCCGCCAGGAAGTGCATCTCCACCTTGATGACGCCGTCGCCCCGGCAGGATTCGCAACGCCCGCCCTTGACGTTGAAGCTGAACCGGCCGGGACGGTAACCCCTCGACCGCGATTCCTGGGTGGCGGCGAAGAGTTCCCGGACCGGCGAAAACAACCCGGTGTAGGTGGCGGGATTGGAGCGCGGCGTGCGCCCGATGGGGCTCTGGCTGATGTCGATCACCCGGTCGATCCGTTCCAGCCCCTCGATGTCGTCGCAGGGCGCCGGATCGTAGGTCGCGCGGTTGACCTTGCCGGCCGCCAGCCGGTAGAGCGTGTCGTTGATCAAGGTGCTCTTGCCGGATCCCGACACGCCGGTCACGCAGGTCATCAGCCCCAGCGGAATATCCACGTCGATCCGCCTCAGGTTGTTACCCCGGGCGCCCCGGATTCCGAGCACGGCCTGCGGGTCGAAGTCGCGCCGGGTGCGGGGCAGCGGAATCCGCCGCCTGCCGGTGAGGTACTGTCCGGTGAGCGAGGCCGGATTGGACATGACCTCCTCCGGCGTGCCCTGGGCGACCACGCGGCCGCCGTGGACACCGGCGCCGGGTCCCAGGTCCACCAGGTGGTCGGCCGACAGGATCGCCTCGGCGTCGTGCTCGACGATGAGCACGGAATTGCCCAGGTCCCTGAGCTGGCGCAGCGTTTCCAGCAGCCGCCGGTGGTCGCGCTGATGCAGGCCGATGGAGGGTTCGTCCAGGATGTACATGACGCCCACCAGGCCGGAACCGATCTGGCTGGCCAGCCGGATCCGCTGGGCTTCGCCCCCGGAGAGGGTTTCGGCGCTGCGGTCCAGGGTCAGGTAGTCCAGGCCCACGTCCACCAGGAAACCCAGCCGGTTGCGGATCTCCTTCACGACCCGGTCGGCCACCTCGGCGCGCCATCCCGCAAGCTCGAGACCGCTGAAGAACCGGAGCGACTCCGCCACGCTCCCCGCCGCGAGCCCGGGCAGCGCCCGGCCCCCGACGAAGACATGCCGCGCCGCCTCGTTCAGGCGCGAGCCCCCGCAGGCTTCGCACGCCTGGGTGCTCTGGTAGTTTCCGAGCGCGGCCCGCACGGCATTGGATTCCGTCTCCCGGTAGCGGCGCTGCATGTTCGGGATGATGCCCTCGAACGAATGGCGCCACTGCCGCTCGCCGCCGCGCTCGTTGACATAGCGGAAGTCGATGCGCTGGCCGCGGCTGCCGTAGAGCACGATGTCGCGGATCCGCTCCGGCAGTTCTTCGAACGGCATCTCGATATCGAAGCCGTAGTGCCCGGCAAGCGACCGGATCATCTGGAAATAGTACGTGTTGTTGCGGTCCCAGCCGCGCACCGCGCCGCCCGCCAGGGACAGGTGCGGATGGCGCACCACGCGCCGGGGATCGAAGAAGCGCCGCACGCCGAGTCCGTCGCAGTCGGCGCAGGCGCCGACGGGGCTGTTGAACGAGAAAAGCCGCGGCTCGAGCTCCGGAATCCCGTAACCGCACACCGGACACGCGAACTTGCCCGAGAACACCAGGGGATCCCTCCCGGGTTCGTCCATGAATCCCACCTGGGCCACGCCGTCCGCCAGCGCCAGCGTGGTCTCGAACGACTCGGCCAGGCGCAGGCGCACGTCCGGGCGCACCCGCAGCCGGTCCACCACGGTCTCGATGGTGTGGTTGTGGTTGCGGTCCAGCGTCGGCGGTTTGTCCAGGTCGCAGATGGCGCCGTCGATGCGCACGCGCACGAATCCGCGGGAGCTGAGATCCGCGAGCACGTCGGCATGCGTCCCCTTGCGGGCGGTCACCACGGGCGCCAGCACCATCACCCGCGTGCCCTCCTCGAGGCTCAGCACCTGGTCCACCATCTGCGAGACGTTCTGCGCGTCGAGCACGGTGTCGTGGGTCGGGCAGCGCGGCACGCCCGCCCGCGCGAACAGCAGCCTGAGGTAGTCGTAAATCTCGGTCACCGTGCCCACGGTGGAGCGCGGATTGTGGGACGCGGACTTCTGCTCGATGGAAATCGCCGGCGACAGCCCCTCGATGTGGTCCACCGCGGGTTTCTCCATCACAGAAAGGAATTGCCGCGCGTAGGCGGACAGCGACTCCACGTAGCGGCGCTGCCCCTCCGCGTAGATGGTGTCGAACGCCAGCGAGGACTTGCCGGATCCGGACAGGCCCGTGAGCACGATCATCCTCTCCCGGGGCAGATCGAGATCGATGTCCCTCAGGTTGTGGGTCCGTGCGCCGCGGACTCTGATGTGGCTGGTAGACACGTTCGCAGGGTCTGGCCGAGTCAATCCCCTACTATACGCCGCGGAAAAACGGCGGCGCAAAATACCGGGTGGATGGACCGGATTCGAGGCATGAGGTACGCGACTTTCGGTGCGATATGTGGAAATATGCCGACTGAAAAATGCCCCGTCACGGCGTACAATGACGCCTCGTCAGGCAGCCGTCGCGCACGGCCCACATTTCCGGGGTAATTTCAATGGCAAGAGGCATCAACAAGGTCATTCTGGTCGGCAATCTGGGAGCGGATCCGGAGACCCGCTACATGCCCAGCGGCGACGCCGTCACCAACATTCGTCTGGCGACCAGCAGGTCGTGGAAGGACAGGAATACCGGCGAGCAGCAGGAACGCACCGAATGGCACCGCGTTGCCTTGTTTCGTGGAATGGCGGAAACCGCGGCCCAGTACCTGCGCAAGGGTTCGCGGGTCTACCTCGAAGGCGAACTGCGCACCCGCAAGTGGCAGGACCGCGATGGCAACGACCGCTACACGACCGAAGTGGTGGTCGATGGGTTTCGGGGCGAGATGGTCATGCTCGACGGACGCTCCGATTCATCCGGCCCCGCGCGCATGCCCGCCCGCGGGGTTGCCGAGCAGCCCGCAAGCACCGGCACCGACGACCTGGACGACGACATCCCGTTCTGAGCGGACTCCCGGACCGTTCTGCCGCAACCCCGGACGACTCTCGCACGCTGGAAACTGTAACAGGTCCGCGTTACGCTCCGTTTTTGGTTCCGCGATGCGGTCGCTGTAACTGTCGATGCCCGAGCAAGTATTCATCCAGACATTCGGCTGTCAGATGAACGAGTACGATTCGGCCAAGATGGCCGATGTGCTCGGGGCATCCATGGGCGTGACCGAGACGCAGCATCCGGACGAAGCGGACATCCTGCTGCTCAACAGTTGCTCGGTTCGCGAGAAGGCCCAGGAGAAGGTCTTCTCGCTGCTGGGCCGCTGGCGGGCCTTCAAGCGCGAGCATCCCCACAAGATCATCGGCGTGGGCGGCTGCGTCGCCAGCCAGGAGGGCGAGGCCATCCGCCGCCGCGCGCCCTACGTGGACCTGGTGTTCGGGCCGCAGACCTTGCACCGGCTGCCGGAGATGATCGCGCGGGTGCGCTCGGGCGCGCCCGGCGTGGTGGATGTCAGCTTCCCCGAGATCGAAAAGTTCGACCGCCTGCCCGCCGCCACGGATTCCCACGTCACCGCCTTCGTCTCGGTGATGGAGGGGTGCAGCAAGTACTGCAGTTTCTGCGTCGTGCCCTACACCCGCGGCGAGGAAATCAGCCGGCCGCTGGACGACGTCATCGCCGAAGTCGTCGGCCTGACCCGCCTGGGCGTGAAGGAGATCAACCTGCTGGGCCAGAACGTGAACGCCTACCGGGGCGCCGTGCACGGCGGCGGCGCCGCGGACCTGGCGACGCTGATCCACTATGTCGCGTCCTTGGACGAGATTCGTCGCATCCGCTTCACCACGTCGCATCCGCTGGAGTTCAGCCCGTCGCTGGTGCAGGCCTATGCGCAGGTGGACAAGCTGGCCAGCTACCTGCACCTGCCCGTGCAAAGCGGTTCCGACCGCATCCTGCGGCTCATGAAGCGCGGTTACACGGCCGCGTCGTACCTGGAGAAGATCCGCGCGATCAGGAAGGCGAGGCCCGGCATCTCCCTCTCCTCCGATTTCATCGTCGGCTTCCCCGGCGAGGACGAGGCGGATTTCCAGGCCACCCTGGATCTGATCGAGGCGGCCGGTTTCGACCAGTCCTTCAGCTTCATCTACAGCCCGCGGCCGGGGACACCCGCTGCCGCGGTGCCCGACGAGGTGCCGAAGGAAGTCAAGCTGGAGCGGCTGCAGCGGCTGCAGGCCCTGGTCAACGAGCAGGCCGCGGCCATCAGCCGGAAGATGGTCGGCGGGGTGGAGCGCGTGCTGGTCGAAAAGACGTCGCGAAAGTCCGCCAGGGAGGTCTGCGGGCGCACCGAGAACAACCGCTGGGTGAACTTCGCCGCCCCGGCCGGCGCGATCGGGGAGTTCGTGGACGTGCTAATCACTGAGGCGCTGCCCAATTCCCTGCGCGGGAGGCTGCCCGGTCCCTGGCGGGAGGATCGACCCCGCGGCACGATCCCGCACAGCCCGGGCGGTCCATGACCGTTGTCTGAACCGCACGCCGAAAGCGATTCCCTGGAAGTCATCCTGCGCCCGGATGACCACCGGCGCATGGCCAACCTCTGCGGGCAGTTCGACGAGCACCTGCGGCAGATCGAACAGCGGCTCGACATTCGCATCAGGAGCCGCGGCAACCGTTTCCGCCTCACCGGCGAGTCCGGTTCCACGGTTGTGGCGCGGGACGTGCTGAAGGAACTGTTCTCCCTGACCGAGGCCGAGAACCTGGACCCGGAGCGGGTCCACCTGTGCCTTCAGGAAAGCCTGCGCGGCGCCGGCGGGTCGCGCCGCGAGTCGCTGGTCTTCCACACCCGGCGGCGGGACATCCGCGCCAGGGGGCCGAACCAGGCCGCCTACTCGCGCGCCATGCGCAACAAGGACCTGATCTTCGGCATCGGCCCCGCCGGCACCGGCAAGACCTACCTGGCCGTGGCGGCCGCCGTCGAAGCCCTGGACGCGGATGCGGTGCGGCGCATCGTCCTGGTGCGGCCTGCCGTGGAGGCGGGCGAACGGCTGGGATTCCTTCCCGGCGACATGTCCCGGAAGGTCGACCCGTACCTGCGCCCGATCTACGACGCGCTCTACGAAATGATGGGCTTCGAGCATGTCGGGCGCATGATCGAGCGCAACATCATCGAGATCGCACCGCTGGCGTACATGCGCGGGCGAACGCTGAACGAAGCCTTCGTCATACTGGACGAGGCCCAGAACACGACGGTGAAGCAGATGAAGATGTTTCTCACGCGCATCGGATTCGGTTCCCGGGCCGTGGTCACCGGCGACATCACACAGACGGACCTGCCGCCGGGCCGGCAATCCGGCCTGACCCACGTGAATCGCATCCTGCGCGGGGTCAAGGGCGTGCAATTCGTCCACTTCGGTCCCGAGGACGTGGTCCGGCACCAACTCGTGCAGCGCATCGTCCAGGCCTATGACGATGATCGTGAGCGCAACTCCGGCGGGTAATGGGTTTGGTCGTGGGTTGCGGCGGGCGCGCGCGGACAGCCCCCGCGCGCTCAACCTCGCCCGCCATCCCTGGCGGGCTCGGATCGGGTTGCGGCGCTCCTGGCCATCCATGGCCCCGCGCCGCGCCCACGACGCGCGCGGGGGCTGTCCGCACGCGCCCGCCGCAACGAGGTGGACCGTGACGTCGCGGGCCGAGGGCGAAATCGTGGTGCAGAAGGCGGTGCGCGGCGATTCGGTCCCTTCCGCCGCGCGTATCCGGCACTGGGTCGGCCGGGCGCTGGATGACGCGCCGCCGGGCGAGGTTACGGTGCGCGTGGTGGACGAGGCGGAGATGGCGCGTCTCAACGAGCGCTACCGCGGTGGCCGCGGGGCCACCGATGTGCTCGCCTTCGCATACGCCGACTCGGACTTCGCCTGCGCGATTCCCGCAGGCGCCGATGCGCCTCCCACCGGCTACGGAGGGAACCCGGCTATCGCCGCGGAGGAACGAGCCTTCGGGGACCTGGTCATATGCGCGGCGGCGGTGGAGCGCGAGGCGGCGCGCCGGGGCAAGCCGCTTCAGGCGCATTGGGCGCACATTGCCGTGCATGGCGCGTTGCACCTGCTGGGCTACGGCCACGAGGAGGCCGAACAGGCCCGGGTCATGGAGGGCAGGGAACGGGAACTGCTCGAAGCGATGGGATTTGGCGATCCCTACGCTGAAGAATCATGAATTTCCGGACGGATTTGGGCCGTTCGATCTTGCAAGCCGGTCCGCGCGGTAGCAAGATAGGGAATTCCGATGTCCGACGATCTCCCCTCCAGTAGAAAGCCGAACCGCCGTTCCCGGTGGTGGTCGCGTTTGTTCGGAAAATACGCCAGCAACGGCATGGCGAGATCGGACATTGTCGATTTTCTCGGCCGCTGCCGGCGCGTCAACCTCCTCGACAACGACGAGCATGCCATGCTCCAGGGGGTCCTGAAAGTCTCCGAGACCCAGGTTCGGGACATCATGGTGCCCCGCTCTCACATGGTGGTGCTGGAACTGGACGATCCGCCCCAGGCCATGCTCAGGACCATCGTCGATTCGGGCCATTCCCGCTTTCCGGTGGTGGGCGAGGACCGCGACGAGGTCGCCGGAATCGTGCTGGCCAAGGACCTGCTGCGCTATTTCGGCGAGGACCACCCCAGCGACGCGTTCCGGATCGGGGACCTGTTGCGCAAGGCCGTGTACATACCCGAGAGCAAGCGCCTGGACACGCTGCTCACCGAGTTCCGGGAAAGCCACAATCACATGGCCATCGTCGTGGACGAGTACGGCGGCGTGGCGGGCCTGGCCACCATCGAGGACGTCATCGAGCAGATCGTCGGCGACATCGACGACGAACACGACCCGGAGGAAGCCGAATACATCCACGATCACGGCGGCGGGCGCTTCACCGTCCTGGCCCTGACCCGGATCGAGGACTTCTGCGAGCGCTTCGGCGTGGATATCGCCAACGGCGAGTTCGACACCGTGGGCGGTCTCATCATGCACGAGCTCGGCCGCCTGCCGCGGCGTGGCGAAGTGCTGGAGTTCGCAGGCCTTCGCTTCTGCGTGAAGGTCGCTGACCGCCGCCGGATCCAGTCGCTGGAAGTCACGACCATTCCGGCGGCCCAGGTCCGATAACTCGCCGAAGAACCGTTCTGCAGCCCTGATGCTCCATCCAGCCGATAATTGCTGATCCGTAGTTATCGGTAGGATGGAGTACTGGAAAGGCGGGTGGAGATGCGCGCAAGACTCCTCATGGCGTTGGTCGCAGGCGCTCTGCTGCCCCAGGCCCACGCCCCGTTCGATCATTTCTGGGTGGCGCCGCTCAGCTACGCGGTGCTGTTCCGCCTGTGGGGCGGCCTGCGGCCCGTGCAGGCGCTGTGGGTCGGTTTCGCGTTCGGCTGCGCGGCCTTTCTGGCGGGCGTGCACTGGGTCTACGTGAGCATTCACGACTACGGGCTGGCGCACCCGCTGATCGCCTCCGCCATCACCGGACTCCTGGTCGTCTTTCTGGGAGCCTACGTGGCCCTGACCGGGTGGATCGCCTCGCGCTGGTTCACGAACCGCGGGCCGGTCGCCTGGCTGGCCGTGTTGCCCGCGGTCACGGTGCTGACCGAGTGGTGCCGGAACTGGGTGCTGAGCGGTTTCGGCTGGCTGGCCGCGGGCTACAGCCAGACGGACTCCTGGCTCATGGGTTACGCGCCGGTGGGCGGCGTCTACCTGATGACCTGGGCGGTGCTGCTGTCCGCGGGCGCCGTGCCGGCGCTGGCCTTCGGTCGCTGGCGCCTGCGGACCGCAGCGGCGGCGGGACTCGTCCTGCTCTGGGGAGGCGGCTACTTTCTCGGCAATCTCCGCTGGAGCGAGGCGACCGGCAACGTGATTCCGGCCGCACTGGTGCAGGGGGCCGTGCCGCAGGAGCTGAAGTGGCTTCCCGAGCAGTTGCCCGCCACGCTGGATCTCTACCGGCGCCTCACCGAAGAGGCGGGGGACAGCCGGCTCGTCGTCTGGCCGGAGGCGGCCATTCCCACGCTGTACGGGCAGGCGGAAGGCTACCTGGGAGAAATCCGCGACTGGGCCGAAGCCCGCGGCAGCGAGGTGGCGCTGGGCATCCTACGGGACGATCCGGGCGGCGGCACGTTCCAGAACACCCTGGTCGTTCTGGATGAGGAACCGTCCTTCTACGTCAAGCGGCACCTGGTGCCCTACGGGGAGTACTTTCCGGTGCCGGGATTCGTGCGCCGGTGGCTCAGGCTGATGAGCCTGCCGTACACCGACGCGGTGCCGGGCGACCCGGGCCAGCCGCCGCTGGCCATCGCCGGGGAGCGCGTCGGTGTGAGCATCTGTTACGAGGATCTCTTCGGCGCCGAGCAGCGCCACTACCTGCCGGAGGCCACGCTGCTGATCAATATCAGCAACGACGCCTGGTTCGGCGATACCGTGGCGCCGCACCAGCACCTGCAGATCGCCCGCGTAAGGGCCGCCGAGGCATCGCGGTACCTGCTGCGGGCCACCAATACGGGCATTACGGCCTTTATCGATCCCCGCGGCCGGGTGGTCGCGCGCTCGCCGGCGTTCGAGCCCCACGTCCTGCGCGGCGCCGTGCAGGGCTTCACCGGCAGCACGCCTTATGCTCGCTGGGGCGACTGGCTTACGGTAATCGGGGCCTCGCTGGTGTTGCTGGGCTGCCTGTTCCGGCGACGATTATCTTGGGGGCGCTTCCGCTTGAGCGGCCTATTGGAAGTTGTACTGAAATCCCATTGAAGACGTGGTGCCAAACTCATCGTATTGCAGCACCCGGCGCCGATCGCCGGCATAGTAGAACTCCGGCGCATCGCCCAGGTTGGCGAACTCCGCATAGATTTGCCAGTTTTCCGACAACCCGTATTTTGCCGTCAGATCCCACTGCAAGCGGTCGTCGGTGTAGCGGTCCAGGCCCGGTTCAACGAGTTCGTCGATATAGCTGTCGCGGTACTTTACTGCGAGCCTTATGTCCAGCCCGTACTTGTCGTAGCCCAGCGTGACGCCGGTGAGGTTGTTGGCCTGCTTTGGAAGACCGACCAGTCGGTCGCCCGTGTCGGCCTCGCTATCCACTATGGTGTAGTTCAATGCCGCCAGGATTCCATCGAAGGGCGCACTGAGAAATCCAAAGTGTTGTTGATAGGTAAATTCAAACCCCAGGACCGTCGCGACCTCGCCGTTCAACGCAATGACGGCTTCGTCGAACGTCCTTCCCTCGAAGCCGTAATCATCGAGAGTCTGTATAAAAATGAAGTCCTCGATTCGCTTCTGGAAAACGCCTCCGGATACCACACTTAACTCGGTCGGGTAAAACGCTATCGAGGCGTCGAAATTCCAGGCGCGAAATGGATCCAGGCCGGGATTGCCGAGTTCCGCCTCGTCGCCTTCAATAGCTACCCTGAACGCGACATCCTCGACTCGAGGCCGTACCACCGACCGGTACACCGATGCCCGGCCAACGACATTTTCGGAAAAGTCGAAGCGAATATTGGCGCTTGGCAGCAGATCGCCGTAAGACTGGCTCGATTGAACGGCAGTCACGATCAGCGTGTCTTCCGGCGGATTGCCCGGTCCATTCTGATCTTCTTCGATCACCTCCACCTCGTTGCCACGGCTGTCGAGTTGTGTCTGTTCATATCGAAGGCCCGCCACGATCGTCGCCCTTTCGGTTTCCCATGTTCCCATGAAGTAGGCGGCAAATACGTCCTCGTTGATCGTGAAATCCGACACGGCCGAGTCAAGTTCGGTATCGAGGGGTTCAAACTCGATGCCGGTCCCGCTCGCCATGATCTGGCGTTCGACGCTGTTGTCGGGCACCGGGCCGACCTGATTGGGAAAACTGTAGGTATCGCCGCCGCCGGGCAACAGGGCATCCGACAGGAACCACTCGTCGTCGCCGGACCAGAACGTGGCTTCCTCATCGCTGGATTTCTCTCGCCACCGGGCCTTGGCGCCGAACTTGAGGCTGCCGAACCCGGTGTCCCTGGTTGCGTCCAGGCGCAGGGAAACCTGCGTATCCTCGTTTCTCTCGTTAAAGTGCTCGATTTCATCCAGTTCGTACAGGGAGGGGTCCTGGAGCGCCGAAAGGAAATTCGATCTGACCAGCGGAATCTCGGGGTTGCTGCGATCGATGGTGAGCACGGGCTGGCCGTCCGCGATGGGCCCGTCACCGCTCTCGAACTCGGCCACCCATGTGCCGCTGACCTGGTCGGGCGTTCGCTCCCGCGCGTAGGAGTAGCCCAGATTCGTTTCCACCAGCCAGGTGTCCAATTGCGTCTCGGACCCGAGTGAAATGGACCTGTTCTCGGCAATCTGGCCCTGCATGTCGCGGCCCTTGGTGTCGCGTTCGATCTCGACTTCGGAGTAGTCGGCCATTGTCGAAGTCAGCGTGTCCTCATCCAGTCCGTCCAGCCCGAATGTCGTTCTGTTCCGCAACTCGGTGTCGGTGAATCGGCTGTACAACGTGTACAGATGCAAGGTCGTGGCGTCTGAAACGTCCAGATCGAAATTGAGGGCGCCGCCAAGACGCTCACGTTCGACGGTATAGAGTCTCGGCTGAAACTCCTCCATGAAATAGTTTCCGTTGTCCCCTTCGGCCCAATCGTCAGCTTCGTTGTTGTCCGCCTGGATGTTCCGATCATGCCAGCTGAGTGCGCCTGCCACTCCCAGTCGACGGCCACCGTCCATTTCGAAAATGTTGCTCCCGGCGAAAGACATCTTCGGGCTCCAGTCTTCCCGGAGTTCGTTGTAGCTGCTTTCGGCCCTTGCTTTCGCATACGGGCCCTTGCGGCTGAACGCGCTCAACGTCTTTACGTTGATCGAACCGCCAATGGCATCTGCGTCCATGTCCGGGGTCAGGGTCTTGTGCACTTCGAGACCGTCCAGCAGGTCGGTCGGGATCACATCGAGCTGAAGCGCTCGCCTGGGTTCGGCGGCTGTCGCCCGGACGCCGTTGATGGAGGTCGAATTCAAGTCTGGGTCCATGCCTCGAATGACGACATAACGTCCCTCGCCCTGATCGTTTTCCACACTGACGCCTGTGAGACGGCGCAGCGATTCAGCGACGTTCTGGTCGGGGAACTGGCCGATGGCATCCGTATCGAGCACGGAAACCAGATTGTTGGCGGATCGTTCCTGGTTGAGCGCACTGGCGAACGCGGCTGCTTGCCCGACAACGATGACCTCTTCAAGTGCCGCTTGCGAGGCCGCACCGATGATGACGTCTCCGAGATCGACGCCTTCCTCAGGCACCTGGATCGAAATGCTCGTGTCTTCGGTACCGACGTACGAAACGACCAGCGTGTACGTGCCTGCGGGAACGTTTCCCAGGCGGAAGCGGCCACGTTCATCCGACGTCGTAGAACCGGGTAAACCCTCGAGTCTTACGATCGCGCCGGGGAATGCGACGGATCTTCCGGGATCCGTGATTTCACCGGTGACACTTTGAGCGAGTGCTGAATCCGAAAGCGCGAGCAGCGAGGCTCCAAGAGCCAATATGGACAGGAATTGCTGGAACTTCTGCTTATGATTTACCAGCGTTATACGCCAGAACATGCGGACGTTATGAAAACTGGACACCATATTTTTCCCCCTGAGCACGTGCGGGACGAAACGACTGAAAACAAGTATATAGAAAATTTTCTCCTACGATCAAAGGTTTTGAAAAAAATATTTTAAAAGCACGCTGGACAAGTCGCGACAGCGGACCGAATCTGGCTTGGCAGGCGGTCGTGGCGGATAATTGGGCGAACGGTTGGCGGAAGGCTTCGAGCGATGCGGCAAGCGGCGGTTGCTGGACAAGGCGGGGGCTTCCGATGATCGGTGTCGCGATCATCGGCGCGGGGCGAATCGGACGGATACACGCACAGAACGTCGCCGACAACGATGACGCACGGATAGTGGCCGTCTGTGACGTCGCCGAGAACGCAGCCGTTGAACTTGCCGATCGTTGCGGGGGCAGAGTCGCACCCCTCGAACAGACCCTTCAGGACGACCACGTTGACGCGGTAATCATCGCGAGTTCCACCGATACGCACGCCGAAATAATCCGGCAGGCAGCCGCAGCCGGAAAAGCCATACTCTGTGAAAAGCCCCTCGATCTCGATCTGCGACGCGCCAGACGAAGCGTTGACATAGCCGCAAGGGCAAATGTGCTCCTGTGCCTGGGATTCAATCGGCGTCACGATCCGGATTTTCGGAAACTCGGAATCGAGGTCAGGTCCGGCGCGATCGGATCGATTGAAGTTGTCACCATTATCAGTCGGGATCCTTCGCCGCCCCCGCCGGAATACATCGAGAGATCCGGCGGTCTGTTTCGTGACATGATGATCCACGACCTCGACATGGGCCGCTGGTTGCTGGGTGAAGAACCCCAACAGGTATTTGCGACCGGAAGTACCCTGTCAGACCCGCAGATCGGGAAACTGGGGGATATCGACACGGCAGTCGCCGTACTGCGCACCCCGTCAGGCCGTCTTTGCCACGTTACGAATTCCCGCCGATGCAGTTACGGCTACGACCAGCGCATCGAGGTGTTCGGGTCGCAGGGAATGGTTCGAGTCGATAACCGGAAAAACACCCAGGTCGAAAGGGCAACGAGCAGCGGGTTTGCCACTGAACCGGCATTGCCCTTCTTCCTGGAGCGCTACGCGAATTCGTATCGTTTGCAGCTTGACAGGTTTATCCGGGCGGTAGGAGGCGAATCGACCGACCTGGCACTCGGTTCCGACGGCCTGCGCGCACTGGAGCTTGCGGAGGCTGCGCACCAGTCATTCAGGCTCGGTCGACCCGTTGACGTCAGCCAGTCGCGACGGTGAGTAACTTGAACTTCGGCCTGATCGGCACCGGCTTCATGGGCAAGGCGCATGCCATCGCTCTACGCGCCGTGGGGACGGTGTTTCCCGAAGTTGCGCATCCGGAACTGGTCTGCCTCGTTGACAAGAACGCGACCGTAGCTCAGCAGTTTGCGGATGCCTGGGGGTTTGAAAGTGCAAGCGACGACTGGATCGGCATGTGCCGCAGCGACGCCATTGACGTCGTGGACATTTGTACACCCAACCACTTGCACATGGAAATGGCGCTCACCGCGATCGAGGCCGGAAAGCATGTCTATTGCGAAAAGCCGTTGGCTCTCACCGCTGCACAGGCGAGGCGAATTCGCAGTGCCGCGGAGTCCGCCAGCATCAGGACAGCAGCCGGGTTCAACTACATCTGCAATCCCCTGATCGCCGCAGCGCGTGACATGATAGCGTCCGGCGAGATCGGAGAGGTCCATGAGTTTCGGGGCAGTTATCGTGAGGATTACCTGGCGGACCCATCCACGCCCTACGGGTGGCGCTGCGCCAGAAAGCGGGCTGGCGCCGGTGCGCTTGCCGATCTCGGCAGCCACTTGATATGCATGGCGGAGTTTCTGCTCGGGCCGATCGATTCGGTGCTCGGCTCTCTCACCACCGTGCACGACCTGCGGCCGGACCCGGTGTCGGGCGGGATGAGAACGGTTGAGAACGATGATATTGCGCAGGCGCTCGTCGTGTTCGAACGAGGATGCCCCGGCACGATGGAAATCAGCCGTGTGGCTACCGGCAAGAAGTGCGGACTCGGTCTTGAGGTATGCGGAGTGAAGGGCAGCATCGCCTTCGACCAGGAACGCATGAACGAGTTGCGGCTATACCAGGCGGACAGCCGGCCCGGTCGCCGCGGCTACCGGCGCATTCTCGCCGGACCGGCGCACCCGGACTATTCGGCGTTTTGCCCGGCCCCCGGGCACAGTCTCGGTTTCAATGACCTGAAAATCATTGAAATTCGCAACCTGTTGCGATCCATCGAGTCGGGTGACGAAGTCCATGCCGACTTCAATACCGCATGCCGGGTTCAGGAAATCTGCGATGCCATCGAGACTTCCCACAATGGCCAGCAGTGGATTGACGTAAGCAGCAATGCCCTCGAACAGCTACAGCTCTCCGCGTGATTGACTTGCACCACCAGGGGCCCGGTTCCTGCCGTCAGTGAATTCGCGTCTGGATCACCGGACTGAGATGTCGATGGCCAATTCGGTGCAGAGCCCGTGCATTTGCGCGGCAGCCAGCGCCGCGAATCGTTTCGAGGGTGCAGTGAGCGGATCCTGTTCGGCCTCCGCGACGAGCCAGCCGTCATATCCGACCGACTTGAGGTGTTGAAGCGCCGTACCGAAATCGATGCAACCCTCCGCATCGCCGGGCACCGTGAACACACCATTCAGTACGGCGTCGAGAAAGCTGAGATCCCGGTTCCTGGCGTCATGCAGTACGTTCGCACGAACATTCTTGCAATGAACGTGCCTGATCCGATGCCCGTGCGCGTCCAGTAGTTCAATCGTGTCCCCGCCGGCGTAGGCGAGGTGACCTGTATCCAGCAACAGGCCGACGCTCTCGCCCGTGTTGTCCATCAGCCTGTCGATTTCTTTCCGGCTCTGGACGATGGTGCCCATGTGATGGTGATAGGCGATCCGGATGCCCTGATCGAGACAGGAATCGCCCAGTTCCGTCAGCTTCCTGCCGTACTCCGCCCATTCGCCGTCATGCAGTGTGGGCCTCAGTGACAGCGGCATGTTCCGCGAACCGTGAATGGCGTCGGTCGTATCGCAAAAGACGATCACTTTCGACCCCAGCGACTTCAGGAGACACAGGTGGTCCGCAAGCGCATCGATTTCTTCTGCGACCGATCTGCGCAGAAGCAGACTGCTGTACCAGCCGGATATCAACTGGAGTTCGAACGCCTCGATAACACGGCCCAGGATGTCAGCCTGCCGCGGAAACTTGTTGCCCAACTCTATACCGGCAAAGCCCGCCTCCCGGCTGTCGCCCAGACAGACTTCCAGCGGGGTATCCGCTCCCAGGGTCGGGAGATCGTCGTTGGTCCAGAGCAATGGATTGACACCAATTCGTACCGCCATGGTCCGGAACCGGAATCAGTACGGTTGCCTGGATTTTGCGGAGATATATTCCGCGCGGGCCGCGGTCACTTCCGCACGGCCGGACACCTCGGGAACGGCAACGTCCCACCAGTAGCCGCCGCCGGAGGATTGGTCCGGGTCGGTGCGCATACTGATCAGGTACGATCGATCGGCCGCCTTGGCGCGCCCCACGGCCAATTCGAGTTCGGCCAGATTCTCAACGTGCTCGGAGGCCGCGCCCATGGCCGAAGCGTGCCTGGCAAAGTCGAGCAGCGGCGCGCCGTCATCGGCAGCGACACAGTCGCCGAACAGGTTGTTGAATGGCGCGCCGCCCGTCGACACTTGCAGACGATTGATGCAGCCGTAGCCTCCGTTGTCCAGTACCACGACAATGATCTTGTGGCCCAGCATCACGCTGCTCGCCAGTTCCGAGTTGAGCATCATGTAGGAGCCGTCGCCGACGAGCACGATGACGTCGCGGTCGGGACAAGCCATCTTGACGCCCATGCCGCCGGCGATTTCGTATCCCATGCAGGAATAGCCGTATTCAAGGTGGTATCCGCCGACCCGGTCGGTGCGCCAGAGCTTGTGGAGCTCGCCGGGCAGACCCCCGGCTGCACATACGACAATGTCGCCGGGGTCCGAAGCGCGTTTCACGGCACCGAGAACCTGGGCGTCCGAAGGCAGTCCCGACGCTGTTGAAATCTTATCCGCGGAGGTTGTTTGCACGTAATAGTCGTTCCACGCGGCAATGGCTTTTCGCCCGGCCTGCTGCCATTTCGAGCCGGCCTGCCAGCCTGCCAGCCGCGCCTGCAATGCCTGCAAGCCGCGCTCGGCGTCCGTGACAAGGGGCTGAGCGCCATGCTTGTCGGCATCGGGCCGCGCCACATTGAGCTGGATCAGGCGCGACCTGTGGGACTGGACCAGGGTCCGTGACGCTGTCGTGAAGTCCTGCAGCCGCGTTCCGACTGCGAGGATCACGTCAGCCCCTTGCGCCAGCTGGTTCGCGGCATCGGAACCGGTCACCCCGATCGCTCCCACGTAGTTTGGATGATCCCAGTTCAGTGCGCCCTTGCCCGCCTGGGTTTCGGCGACCGGAACTCCGTGCGCCTCGGCAAATGTGCGCAACGCTGCCGTGGCGCCGGAATAATGTACGCCGCCGCCGGCGATCAGCAATGGCCGTTCGGCACGCTGCAAGACCTTGACTGCATCGTCCAGTTCACATCGGTCGGCTCCCTTGCGTGACAAGCGGTGAACTTGTTCAGCGAACAGGAATTCGGGGTAGTCATACGCTTCGGTCTGGACATCCTGGCACAACGACAAGGTTGCAGGTCCGCAGTCGGCCGGGTCCGTAAGCGTGGCTATCGCCGCCGGCAGACTCGTAATGATCTGTTCCGGCCGCGTGATGCGATCGAAGTAACGACTGACCGGGCGAAAACAGTCGTTTACCGAGATCGTCGGGTTGCCCGGGTATTCGAGCTGCTGCAATACCGGATCCGGCGTTCGGTTCGCAAAGACGTCGCCCGGCAGCAATAACACCGGCAGGCGATTGACGTGCGCCAGCGCGGCGGCCGTCACCATGTTGGTTGCGCCGGGTCCGATGGACGTTGTGCAGGCCATCATTCGCCTGCGCTGGCTCGCCTTTGCGAAAGCGATCGCCGCGTGGGCCATGCCCTGTTCGTTGTGGGCACGGAACGTCGGCAATTCGGCCTGCCAGTCAAACAGCGCTTCACCGAGTCCGGCAACGTTACCGTGGCCGAAAATGGCGAACATACCGTGAAACAGCGGCTGGATTTCTCCGTCAATTTCGACCCGCTGGGCGACGAGGTATCTCACAAGCGCCTGAGCCATGGTCAGTCGAGTTTTTTTCATTTCACTGGTCCCGGTGCTGCCTCAACCCAATAATGCCGCAGCACTAACCGGCCTTTCGGTCGCGCCAATAGTCGATGAGTTCCACGTAGTTCCGCGCCACCGATTCGATCAGCGCCTCGTCGTCTATTTCCCCGGCCAGCCACTGCCTGCCGGGTCTGGCAAATATCGTTCGGCCAATCGTGAAGCCCTTGCAGATGTCGAATCCGGCGCAAGCGTTGAAGCCAGCCCGCAACGCGTTCGCGGGCGCATCCATGCCCAGGATCACGACCCCGCGGCAATGCGGCGCGCGCCGTGAAATCAGGTCGCTTACATTTCGCCAGGCAGCGCGGCTCATCATGGGCAACTTCCACCAGTCCGGCCGAATTTCCAGATTGTAGAGGCGCGCGAGCACGGATGCGCAGGTGTCGTCGTCAACGACCGCACCTGCGGGCGGCAGAATCTCCAGCAGCAACTCGTGGCCTGACGAGCAGCAGGCCTGGTAGAGCTCCTTGACCTGCCGTTCCTGTTGCAGCCGCAACATGCTGTCGTCGTCCAGGCCATAAACCATCAGGCACTTGACGATATGTTCGAGGGGCCAGGAGCGCAACCGGTCACCGATCGAGCGGCCGCCTTCGAGCTCCAGTGGCCGCGATCCCGACAGTTCCACGGGGCGGGCAATCCACCAGCCGCGCCCGGTTACGTCGTTCAGGGCATCCTGGCCGAACGTGTCGTCGATGATGGCGCCGACCGTTCCATTGGCTCCGACGGCGTCTACGCTCCTTTCAATGGCCCGGACCATGAGGCGCTTCAGGGTGGCGATGCGTTGCAGCTCGGCTCCTGCCCGCTGCGCCATTTCCACCAACTGTCGGCGATGATCAAATGCGAGCGCGTGGATTTCGGGCCATGAGGCGGGCTGGCGCGTGGTGACGCGGTGCAGGTAGTTGAGTTCATTGTCGAGATCGGGCCTGGGAATCTGCGGCGCGTGACGCATGTAATGGTCCAGTTCCTCGTCCGTAGGAATGGCGGGCGAGCAACCGTGTCTCGAAACAACCAGTGCGCCGCAGGCGTTGGCGTATGCTGCGCTCGTTTCATGGTTCTCGTTTCGGAGCCAGCCGCGCAAGAACCCCGACATGAACGCGTCGCCCGCCCCCAGGACGTTGAGTACTTCAATTTCGGGGCCGGAAAAAATCGTCACTTCGTCGAGGCTCGCCGGGACCTCGCCGTCAAGGACGACGCACCCCCGCTCCCCGAGTTTCAACACAAGTGTTGCGTCCGAGAGCGAGCGGATATGGCGCAGCGCGGCGATGGTGTCGGTGTTGCCACCGGCGATGTGCATTTCATCTTCGGTGCCTACGATGAGGTCGCACTCGGGCCAGATCGTTTGCAAGTGAGCAGACACCGATTGCGAATCGATGAATCGCGTTTCGCCGTCGCCAAGGCCTGTCAGGCCCCACAGAACCGGACGGTAGTCGATATCAACGATCACCCTGACTCCGGCGGCCCTGGCGTGCTCGATGGCTTTCAGGGAGGTGGAATAGGTCCCGGGCGTGGAGAAGTGTGTCCCGGTGATGAGCAGAGACTTGCTGGAGGCAATGAAGTCGGCAGAGAAGTCGGACGCTTCTATCGCCATGTCCGCACAGTCGTTACGGAAAAAAATCAGCGGAAAGGTGTCCTTGTCCTTGATGCCCAGAACCACCAGTCCTGTGAACCTGTCGGGATCCGTCACGACATGGCTGACATCGACACCGCCGCGTGCGAGTTCCTCGCGAACGAAGCGGCCCATATGTTCATCGCCGACCCGTGTCAGCATGGCCGATTTCAATCCCAGGCGAGCGCAGCCGAACGCGATATTGGCGGAGGATCCCCCGAGATACCTGGCAAAGCTACCCGTGTCTTCCAGTCGGCTGCCGATTTGGTTACCGTAGAAGTCGACCGCGGCCCGACCCAGACAAATGACGTCAAGCGGCCCATTGGCGATGTCTGTCGTTCCGGACGTCATATTCGGCCTGCCCTCTGATTTCACCTGTGTCGAGGCTGTTGGAGTTGCAATTGGGGCACGTTGCCGGGAATTGGATCGTTCCGCTGCAGCGTGCGACAGTTTAGAATAAACGTTCTATACTGAAAAATCATTGATCAAAATCTTTCATTTCTAAAAGGGTCGGACGAGATGTCGAAATTGCTGTCGCAGTCTACAGCGCCGGATGACAGAGGCCGGATTCAATGTATCGATCCCGTATCGGCCGGCTGGGAATACGTTGGATTCGAAGTGTTCAAGCTGAAGGCGGGCGCGAACCTGGATGATGGAACGGGAGGCACGGAAGTCTGCCTGGTACTCCTCTCGGGCAAGGCGGACATTGCCACGGCAAACGAAGTCTGGCGCAATCTGGGCGAGCGATCATCGGTATTCGACCAGCAGGCACCCCATGCAGTGTACCTGCCGCCCGACGAGCGATTCGGCGTCGTTGCCCACACCGACGCCGAACTTGCGGTTTGCAGGGCGCCGGCGAAAGGCGAATATCCCGCCCGCCTGATCAGGCCCGAGGACTGCCAATTCGAAACCCGGGGCCGCGACACCAACCGCCGGCACGTTTGCAACATATTGTTCGGAAATGCGAACGCCGAGCGCCTGTTGGTCTGCGAGGTATTGACGCCGGGAGGCAACTGGTCGAGTTATCCGCCGCACAAACACGATGACGATCGAGGTTCGGAGGAAACACAACTCGAAGAGATCTATTACCACCGCATCGATCCACCTCAGGGATTCGCCTTCCAGCGCGTCTATAACGACAACCGCAGCCTGGATGAAACCATGACCGTGACGGACGACGACGTGGTCATGGTGCCCGAAGGCTACCACCCGGTGGGTGCGCCCCACGGTTACGACCTCTATTACCTGAACGTCATGGCCGGCCCGCGGCGAAAGTGGCTGTTCCACAATGACCCGGACCATGAATGGATCATAGGGTCATAAAAGGCTAGTGCTGCGTCAACCTCATAATGTCGTATCAGCGCGTTCACAAGCGCGCAGATGCGCGGCGCCGGCTCGCCGACGTATTGGGCATACGTCAAGAGACGGCAACAAAGCAGATGGGCGCTTGTGGACGCGCCCTCCGGGTGGCCGCAGGCCCGCCCCTGGCGGTGTTGCGCCCCTTGACCATGGGCCCACCATGGCCTGCGGGACGCGCCTTGCCAGGGGCGGGCCTGCGGCCACTGATACGACATTATGAGGTTGACGCAGCACTAGCTACCTATTTCACCGTCGTCATTCTTCGTAATTGCGACCACGGACGACCTTGGCGGTATTCGAGGATCAAAATCCGGCCAGCGAGTTGCAGGGTGTTCAAAAGTCGAGCCATCCGATCTTCCGGGATGCTGAACGGCGACGAATAATGTTCGTCCATCCGGCGTAAACGCTGGCCCACAAAGCTCCCCGCCGTTTGGGCAGCCAAAGAAATGCCTGAAGCGTGCACGGTCGGGTCCAACCGTCTCGGTCGCCCACAATCCGTCGTGCACACCGAAGTCGTTGAATCCGTCTGTGGCGACCCAAAGCCGCCCTTGTGGATCAAACGCCAGATTATCCGGATTACACAGCCACCCGGAGTCACTGATGTGCTCATGGTAAACACCCCGCACTTCCGGATCGGACGTTGGATCCCCCGCGAGTGCAAAAACCTGCCATTCAAAGTCCCGTGCTGCATGGTCCCGGTCGCCATCGCTACCGGGTGGTATCAGCTCCAATATGTGTCCCCAGAGGTTTCCAATCCGGGGATTGGCGGCGTCCGTGGCTTCCCGATCATCATTCTTGGTGAGGGCGATGTAGGTTCGGCAGGTTACCGGGCTGATCTCGATATCCTCGGGCCGATCCATACGCGTTGCACCAAGCAACCGTGCAGCGAGGCGCAAGTCGATGAGCACATCCGCTTGTGAGCGGAACCCGTTTTCAGGAACAAGTGGTTCTTCGCCGTATACAAGTGGCAGCCAGGTGCCTGTGCCATCGTCATTAAACCGAGCTACGTACAATGTGCCAGCGTCGAGAATGTTTTGATTTTTCTCGATATTTGAGGCGTCGTATCGCGATTCCGATACAAATTTGTACACGCATTCATGTTTCTTGTCATCGCCTGAATAAACAACAACGAATTTGTCGTGTTCGGCGGCGACCGCTGCATTCTCATGCTGACAACGACCCAATGCTGTTCTCTTCCTGGGCGTTGACCGGGGATCGTACGGATCGATTTCCACTATCCAACCAAATCGGTTGGGCTCTGTCGGACTCACCTCGATATTGAATCGGTCATCAAACAGGTGCCAGTACTGTTCCAGTGATGACCCTATTTCAAATCTCCGGTGATTCTCAGCTTCCCCAGCCGCCGAGCCGCTCAGTGCGTCGGGGTTGCCGGCGAAAATCTCCCGGAAATTCTCCTCCGCTATCAGGATTGTTCCCCACGGAGTGACTCCGCCCGAGCAATTGGCAAATGTACCAAGCACGCGTGCGCCAGTAGGGTCTGCCGGTGTTTTCAGGCGTACGTCGCCGGCGGCGGGTCCTGTCAGGACCATTGGCGTCGTGGCCGTGATCCTGCGAGTATAGGCACTTCCCTTTTCCACCCGCCATCGCCCGTTTACGCGGCGCACCTCGATGATACTGTGGCCAACAGCGGCCATCGCGGCTTCCACTTCCGCTTTTGAGCTGCCCCGTGAAGCTGATTCCCGCGATTCCGAAGGAAACATCATATTGATGTTGATGTGCTCGTGGTTCACGCACAGCAGACCATGATCGCTTGGATTGCTCACATCGGCGGAGACCGTATCCGACCCAAGAGGGAAATAGGCGATGTAGTCGTTGTTGGCCCCAAATTGTTGTTGCTGCGCGCGTCCGTTTTGCGCGTACGGATCGAACAACGATCCACTGGGAAAAATTGGTTCGCCCCAGGAAACAAGAATGTCCGCAGCGTATCCATCGGCAACGTGATGAGTGTCATCCAGACCATGCGAAATTGCGACAAAGCCCAGACTGGAACGATCTTCCGATCGACTTCCACCAGAACCGCAACCCGCTGCGAACGTCACAGCCAAACTTCCGGCGCCGGCCAATACCGTCCGCCTGCTTGTGCAGCTTGCAAGAATATCCGCAAACGTGTCACTGTTTTTCTTCATTTACCTTACTCCTCTTCCCGTACACGCGGATCAAACTGCGCAGCTTGTATCGGGCCAAATCAAATTGTAGAGGTTGATGGAGCACTAGTTCTGCTTGCTAGCCCGGAAGGCGAGCGACATCGCAATTGTCTGTGCGACGCTCATCGACCCGGTAAGTGAGCGAAAAGACAGCACCTCTGCATCGAGCACCTTCAGGAAGACCTGTGCGGCCGGCACGATCGGACTGATCCGGCTGTCGGTGATGACGATTACCGCTACTCCGCGTTGGGACGCCAGGGAAACAACATCCGCGGTTTCGTGAGCGTACTCCGAATACGAAATGGCAATCAGAACGTCCTTGTCGGTCATGCACTGCGCCTGCTCGTGCAGCATGCCGCCGACCCCGTCCAGCAAGTGGGTTTTGGACTCCGTGTGACTGAGCGAATAGGCAATGTATGCCGCGACCGGAAAAGAACGCCGGTGTCCAACAACATACGTGGTGTCTGCTGCTTCAATCAGATCCACAGCCAGGGTGAGTTTCTCGTAAATGTCGCTTTCGCTCAATTCTGTCAGCGAGATGATGTTGGACGTGCATAACCGTTTCAGCAGTGAGTGCTCAAAGCCCAGTTCGTCCGTGACTTCTGCATCTTGCGCCGCACGTACGCGTTCCTTGTAGCTTGCCGATCGTTCGGCGATTCGCGTCTGAAAGGCCCGCTGCATCTGAGAATAGCCGGTGTAGCCAAACGACTTGGCGAAACGTATCAGCGCCGATGGCTGGACTTCCGCGCGCTTGGAGATCACCGCAATGGTTTCGATGGCCATGTCCGTCGGATGGTCCAGGGCATAGCCGGCGATCTGGCGCAGCCGATTGCTCAGCGATTCGTAACGCGCGGTGATCGCGGTGCGTAGCGTCTCGTAGTCCGTAGGGGCTGATTCGTTCATGTAAATTCCGCATCTTTCATTTTTGAAACGCATATTCTATCATCAGATTCCCGCTCTTTGGCGGAACCCGATGTGAGATTCCTGTTCGGAACCTGGTTCATTTGCCTCTCCTGCGCTGACGTGTGCGCGCAATCTCCGTACCTGTTTCGTTACGCGCATTCGCAGCCCGAACCACATCCGCGCAGCGTGTCAATGCAATTCTTCGAGCGGGAACTCGAGCAAAGGAGCGGTGCGCGCATCGAGGTGGACGTCTATTTCTCAGGCGTACTGGGTACGGAGCGCGAGTTGATGGACATGGTGACCACGGGTGCATTGCAGGGCACCCGGGGAGCGTTTTTCGCGGATGCGAACCCACGCTACACGATATTCATGATGCCGTTCCTGGTACAGGACTGGGAGCAGGCGCGGCGACTCATGTACAGCAATTTCACCAGCGAGATAAACGCCGGCGCTGCAGCCAACGGATTTCACATCCCGGCCTCCGGCATTTCCCAGGGATTCAGGGCGCATACCAACAACGTCAGACCGATCGCGTCGCCGGACGACCTCAGGGGTCTGAAGATGCGGGTACCGCCACAGGAAGTCTATCTGCTGACGGCACAGGCCTTCGGTTCGAATCCCCAGGATATTCCGTACAGCGAGGCCTATCAGGCGATCAGGACGGGAGTGGTCGACGGTCAGGACAATGCGCCGTCCAATATCTGGGACTACAAGGTGCACGAGGTACAGAAATACCTGACTATTACCAACTATGCCACCGGACCGGATCCGATGATCGTCAACCTGGCCTGGTACGAAAGGCTGCCGCCCGATTTGCAGGAAGTATTCGACCAGGTATCAGTAGAAACGATCAGGTTCAGCGACGACATGAACCAGCAGAGCGAGCAGGACTACATTGCCAGGCTCTCTCAGGTGCTGGAGACGACGATCGTCGATGCGCAGGGTCTTGAAGAGTTTGCCGAATTGGCCAGTCCCGTCTATGAGCATTTCATCGACGAGGGCGTGTTTTCCCGGGATGACGTCGACCGAGCGAGACGAATCGCCAGAGGCGACGATCGGGACCCGGTTCCGGATTGACTCAACGGGACAAGCGGAATTGGCGGACCTGTTTGCGAGGCTTGACCGGGTCATCATCAAGGTGGCCGAAGTCGCTATCGTCGCCGCGCTGATCATCATTTTTGCCCTGGTCCTCCTGCTCGTCGTATTGCGCTACGCCTTTGGCTCGACAATCGTCGGCGGCAATGAATTCATCGTCGTGCTCTTTATCTATACGACGTCAATCGGCGCGGCCGTCGCGGTATCGAGAAAGGAGCACATTGCGATCAGTTTCCTGGTCGACCGATTGGCGGACGGGCCGCGAAGGATTTTCGAGATACTCGGTTTCGCGCTGATCGCGCTGATCAATGCGGTCATGGTCTGGTACAGCCTGACGATCTGGATTCCCCTGACAGGTCGTTTCATCCTGCCGGCCCTGCAACTCCCGCAAGGGTATGCGCAGGCCGCCGTTCCCATCGGTTGCGGGCTCGTTGCGCTGAGCTGCCTTGCACATATCGGTCTGCTGATCGCCGGCAAAGAGAAAGCCGGCGCTCCTGGAACGGCCGAAGAATGATTGCAACGATTTCGCCCGAGGGTCCGATTTGCTCGTCCTGATACTCAGTTTGTTCGTGCTGCTGGCGATGGGAATTCCCATCGCCTATGCACTGGGGCTGTCCTCTCTTGCCTATTTCGTCGTCGAACAGCCGGACCTGATGCAAATCCTGCCGCAGCGGCTATTTTCGGGAATGAACAACTATGCGCTGATTTCGCTGCCGCTGTTCATCCTTATGGGGCTGGTCATGAACGAAAGCGGGATTACCGGGCGGCTGATCCGCTTCAGCAGCCTGTTCGTCGGCAAGCTGCGCGGCGGGACAGGTCTCGTCAATGTTTTCGCAAGCATGATCTTCGGCGGCATTTCCGGGTCCTCTGCCTCCGACACGGCGTCCATCGGCTCGGTCCTGATCCCTCAAATGAAATCGAAGGGCTATCCGGGACGCTTTGCGGCAGGTATTACCGTGGCATCGTCGACGATGGGCATGATCATCCCGCCGAGCGTGCCGATCGTGCTCTATGCGATCGTCGCCCAGGAATCGGTCGGCAGGCTGTTTCTCGGCGGGGTCATCCCCGGCCTCCTGATCGGCTTCCTGCAATTGTTCATCTGCCTCTACATTTCCGTCAGGAACCGCTATCCGAAGGAGGATATCGACACCAGCTTCGGCAATGTCGTTCGCGAGATCAGGGGCTCGATCCTGGTCGTACTGATGCCCGTACTCGTCGTAGGCGCCGTGGTATTCGGCATCGCGACGGCCACCGAGTCCGCCGGACTTGGCGTGCTCTATGCTGTGCTGATCGGCTTCCTCGTGATCAGGGCGCTGACCTTGAAGGGCCTTTTGAACTGCTTCAGAAGCGCGATCATCACCAGCGCCAAGATCATGATGATCATTGCGATGTCGACAATGTACATATGGATCCTGGCGCTGGAGCGTGTCCCGCAAGCCATTGCAGCCTGGGTCACAAGCATGAACCTGGGACCGGTATCGGTGATGTTGCTGGTCAACGTCATCATCCTCGCGATCGGCACGTTCATCGACGTCAGTCCGGCGATACTGCTTATGACGCCGGTGCTGCTGCCCGCTGCCGTGGAGGCTGGCGTATCGCCCATCACCTTCGGCGTGATTCTGATTTCCGCGTTGGCAGTGGGTGCGTGCACGCCGCCCGTTGGCAACTGCCTGAATGTATGCGCCTCGGTTTCCGGGCTGCGCATCGGCACGATCTTCCGCGGCGCGCTGCCATTTTTGCTGGCCAATTTCGCTGTGCTGCTGCTCATCACCCTGTTCCCACGGTTGGTGCTGTGGATTCCCTCGGTGCTTATGCCCTGAGAGGAAACCGCCGTTGCCCTGACAGCCAAACAAGCGCCGCTGGCGCATGAGACAAGAAGGATAAACATCAAAATGCAGGAACCCGTGCGATTCAGGAGCGCGCATCTTTGGCAACCGTCACTGGAGCAGATTTCCATTGCGTTACAGAAGGGGCTGTCGAAGAACTACGAAAACGTTTTCGTCTCGGTCGAAGCGTGCCCGGACCTTCGCGACTGGGGCTGCGCAATGGAAGGCATGTCCGGAAGCGCGCGCATTCTCGATGTCGGTGGCGAAGCCTACGCGCACAACAGACGGTTTCGCGACAATCAGTTCAGTATTGCCGCGATGGCTGAGTCCTGTGGCCTGCCGGATGGGGGCGTTTTCGGTGCGGGCATGGCAAGTCCCGCGGCATTGAACGGGCACTGCGGCGAAATGATCGCAAGCATCGGACTACCGGGAAACATCCTCTCAAAGGTTGCCAGGGTCGGTCAGGACAAGGAATGCATTGTCGAGGACTATGGTGCGTTGATTCACTCCGGGCTCTCCAACCTGTATCTGTGTGAAGGCAGTCCCGGGCCTGCCATCAGACTCGATGTCTCCAGGAGAATCGGCGACGAAGCCTCGCTGACGCAGGCGATGCGCAAGAGCCTGATCGACAACCTGGATGCAGGTGGCACGCAGCAGGTGGCTCTCGGCGGCGTGTTCAAGATTCCTGCAGGCCGGATCCGCGCGCACGTCATGCCGGACTACGACTGCATTGGATTCGAATACTTCGACGAAGAGAGGAACGAAGCATTCAGGGACTTCCTGCAGTTCTACGAAATGGGCCCGCAACTACTTTGTTTCTCGGTGTTGTGGACCGGCGACCCCACAGGTACCAGCCTGCACCTGCGCGCCTCCGGGGAGCACACCCACTTCTATGCCATGGACGGGAAACGGGAGGCGGGCCACTACCACGGCGACGTGACCCCGGAAGAGGTGGCCTGCACGGGCTACTTCCACCCCGCGGAATGGGTTTTTCGCATCAACGATCCGGAGATTTGACAGATGAATGAAATTGCAAGGCCCAGGGTAGTGGTCGTCGGTGCGGGGGCGATGGGCTCGCTGTTCGGCGGCCTGCTGACCGAAGGCGGGCTCGACGTGACACTCGTGGACATCTGGCGGGAACATGTGGACGCGATCAACGCGAATGGCCTCAAAATGGTGGGCCACGGCGGCGACCGGACGATTCCTGCCAGGGCGACATCGGATCCGTCAACCATCGACGGGGCCGACGTCGCGTTCTTCCAGTGCAAGGCGATCTGCAACGCCGATGCTGCGGCGAGCGTGAAGCACCTGTTCGACAATGATCGAACGGTCGCGATCAGCTTTCAGAACGGTCTCGGCAACGAGGAAGAAATCGAGCGTATTCTCGGGGAAGGCAGGGTACTCGGCGGCCTGACTGCGCAGGGTGCAAGTATCGAGGCGCCCGGTGTCGTGCGCAACCATGCGGAGCTACCCAGTTTCATCGGTGAAATGAACGGCGGGGTGTCGGGGCGAACCAGGGCGCTGGCGGCCGCATTCTCCACACACGGCCTGCCGACCGAGGCCAGCGAGAACATTCGTCACAACATCTGGAAGAAACTCATGGCCAATATCGGCGTTTCGGGCACGTCGGCCGCGCCCAACCTGACGCTTGGGGGCCTCGTCCAGGTACCGGAGCTTGAAGCGATCGCCTATCGGGCGATCGACGAAGCGCTGGCCGTGGCGAAGGCCGAGAACATCGATCTCGATCCGCACGCTGCCCGGGAGGTGTTCCACCAGATCACTTCGGGCACCCCGGGAAACAAGTCGAGCCTTTGCGTGGATATCGTCAACAAGCGCCCGTCCGAAGTCGACTACATCTACGGAGCCGTCATCGAACTCGGAGCGAAGCACGGCATCGACACGCCCGTTCTGCAGACCGTCTCCGCCGTGATCAAGGGGTTGCAGAGTCACTATGGGGCATGATCGAAGGACGGCCCGAATCCTGACTCCGCGAGTCGACCGGCCGGTCGCGTACCGGAGAGAGCGGGTCAGGTTCCGGGTTCAGCTCTCGGATCGTAGCCGTGGTGGATTGACAGACCCATGGCTTCAGCAATTCGCTCCCACGGAACCAGTTTGTAGTTCTGCCGCGCTTTCGGCGTAATGTTCCTCCCGTCCTGCACGACGAGAACGCCATTTGGAAACGTGGCGCCCAGGTTGGCGCTCGTTACATCCAGTCCATCGGTTTCCGATGCGCCGTCTATACCTGAAGCCTCGTTCGACACCACGAAGAAATGGCCAAGGAACCTGTTGTCGCCTTGCCGTTCGTACACAGCGTAGTTGTCCGCGCCCTGATTGGATGCAATCAGGTACCCTTCGCCGTTGCCGCTGAAGTAAAGCGCAAGACCCTCGACATCGGCCGTCAGGTTTCCGTCTTCGATGCCGTCGACAAGCGTACGTTCCGAACCGCTGTCCGGCTCAGCCGAGTACTTCCATATGCCCCGATTTTCCTCTCCGATATACAGGTCACCCGTTTCGTCGTCAGCGACGCATCCCTCGGTTTGCGAACCGACGCTGAATTCACGAACCAGTTCCGTGCCGACCTTGCCGGCGCCCGTATCCAACAGCCGCCACTGCCGAACCAGCCCGTCGGTATCGTTGACGATGACATGGTATTGCCCTGTTCCCGGACTGCGGTACATGCAAAGACCGTAAGGATCGGCCATGCCGGTGGGAATGACGCCGTCGGCGACGTCAACCAGGGTTCGAGTCGATAGATCGACCTTCCAGATCGCGATACTGTCTGTCGAGCGATTGCTCCCGGTCACGATATCTGCCGGTTCGCCGTCGAGCAGGAATCCATAGCGGATATCGGCATTGTTGATTCGGCCGTCTTCGCGAGACTGCAACAAATTGCCTTCCAGATCGTAAACGTTGATACCACGCTGCTTTTGCGTGCCGATCACAACACTGTGGGCGACGTCAGTGGGATGCACCCAAATCACGGGATCGTCAGCCGCATCGCCGAAGCTGACCACGGGCGCCGTTTCCACGGTTGGCATCACCGTCGTGGTATCGAGCGCCAACAGCCCCGTCGGATCGTGGGGCGCGCCGGCATGCAGACCGAGAGACTCCGAGATCCGTTGCCACGGCACGATCTTGTAGTTCGTGGGCTCACCGTCATTGTCATCGTCTGCGAGCACCAGCAGCCCCTGCCCCAGGGACGACGATAGCGGGAGGCTGGTCGCGACCACTCCCTCGGTCTCGTCGGCGCCGTCCACCGAACCGTCGCCGACCACGCTGACGGTGCCGCGATGTTCCAGGTTTTCAAGGTCGTAGAGCTGCAGACGACTTTCATCTGCGTCGGAGACAACCAGGTAGCCGCCCTCTGCCTGCTCGTACAGGGCCACGCCCTTGACGTCGCCGCTGAAACGGCCGTGCGGCTGGGTGAGGTCGATGTATTCCACTTCCGCTTCCGACTCCGGCTCCGCGTTGATTCGGGCAACACCCACCGTTTCCACCGAAAAAATGATAGCGGCTTCCCGATCGTGCGCAACACAATGAGCGACCCCGAGCCCGACCGGGACACTACGGATCAGCCGTCCCTCCACGGCGCCACCCCGGGAGTAGAGTTCCCACTGCTGAAACTCGCCGTCGCCGGCAGCGAACGCGTAGAACTTGCCGGATATCGGGCTTCGATAGAGGCACAAGCCGTTGATTTCGGCCTGCGTCGCCAACGGTGACGAGACTTCCCGAAGGCCGGTACTCATGTCGTCCGGAACGTAGGCTATCAATGCAGCAGCTTCAGAGTCATAGCCGACAATCAGATCGACGGATTCGCCCCCGAGCGGATAGTTGTACCGTACGTCGACGAATGTTGTGGGACGATCGCTGCCGATGGCGTGCCGCGCGCCATCCAGGGTATAGATTTCCAGGCCACCGGCTTCTGAGCTGGCCAGGAGCAAACTGGACTCGGTGTCCTCGCCATCGATCAACAGCGCCGCATCGTTGGCAGCGCTCGACTCGGCAGCCATGGTTTCGCCTGCCGCGGCAATCGCTTGCGCGGCGGGCTCGTCGCCGGTCGCAAGTGAGTCCGGCCCTTCATCCCCCTGACACGCGCCGACCGCGATGGCAAGAACAGTCGCTAGAATTATCTTGTTCATACAAAACTGCCTGGTTTTTCAATACTGACCTGCTAACCCTCTCAGGCACGACATGCATTATCTCAGAAATGGAGTATTTTTTTATTGTCTTATCTATAATTGAAATATTCGTTCTACAATGGTTTTGAGGCGTTGCTGGCGTCCAACCCAAACCGGATGCAATTCAATGTTACGAAAATACCCTGCTCTATCGATCGTCTTTCCGCTGTTCCTGGCTTGTGCCAATGAATTCGCGGACGCGCAATCGCCAACCGGCTCACACCCGAACGTGGGCATCCCGATCTCCGGGGACACCGGCTATGGTCCTGAATATCCGGAAGATACCGACTTCGAGGACCGCTTCAGCGAAGAGCAATACCTGGTGTCGGTTCCCAACGATGGCCACTCACCTTTCGTGCCGCTGATCGAATACAGCTTCGATCGCCGGTCTCATCGATACGACCAAAGCGATTGATTGCCGGCCTCTCGTTTCTTGCGTTCACCGGGGCGGTTGCCACCATTGCGTGGTGGGCCACCCGCAAGGATCGCATGGAGTCGTCCGAGGCCTACTTTCTGGCGGGAAGGGGCCTGACCGCATGGGTGATTGCCGGCTCCCTGATGCTGACCAATCTGTCCACCGAGCACCTGATCGGACTGAACGGGGACGCATTCAACCACACGATCGCCGTCATGGCGTGGGAGACAACCGCCGCGTTGGCGATGGTTCTGGGAGCACTCTACTTTATTCCCAAGTATCTCCGTGCAGGCCTGACCACCATCCCTGACTTTCTTGCGACGCGTTTCGACAGTTCAACGCGGGTCATCGCAACGGTTCTTTTCCTTTTCTCCTACGCCATTGCCATACTGCCGGTTGTACTCCTGTTCGGGGCGACCGGACTGGAAGCCCTGTTCGATGTGTCGAACACGCTGGGCGTTTCGCAATCCGAGGCTACCTGGCTCATGGTCATCGGGATTGGCGGGCTGGGTTCGGCCTACGCCATTCTGGGCGGCCTCAAGGCGGTTGCGGTATCCGATACGATCAATGGCGTCGGATTCCTGATTGCCAGCCTGCTCATCCCGATTCTGGCGCTCTCCCTGGTCGGCGATGGCAATGTGCTGCAGGGCCTCAACACCGTGTACACGGAGGAACGCCCAAAGTTCGACATCACCGGAGACGAACCCGGCTCATTCCTGCCGTTCGGCGTGCTGTTCACCGGCATGATTGTCAACCAGATTTTCTTCTGGTGCACCAATCAATCCATCATGCAGCGCGCGCTCGGTGCAAAGAATCTGATGGAAGCGCAGAAGGGCGTCCTGATTGCCGCAGTATTCAAGCTGGTCGCGCCGCTCGCGATCGTACTTCCGGGCGTCATCGCGTATCACCTTTTCAAGGACTCGCTGGGTCCGGATCAGTACCTGCAAGCGTACCCGACACTGGTACAAACCGTGTTGCCCGCACCGCTGACCGGGTTTTTTGCCGCCGTGATGGTCGGTGCCGTTCTGAGTACCTTCAACAGCGTCTTGAACAGTGCCGCGACCCTGTTCAATCAGGGTGTGTACCTGCCCCTGTTCAAGGCCAATGCCGGCGGACGACAACAGGTAAGAGTGGGGCGCATATGCTCGACCGTGCTCGCTGTTGCGGCGATTCTTGTTGCCCCGGCAATCGACACCAGCGGCAGTCTGTATATCTATCTGCAGCAAATCAACGCGACGTTTTTCGGTCCCATGCTCGCGGTGATCCTGGCGGGACTCCTGACATCGAGAGCCTCCGCGACGGCAGCAAAGACCGGTCTGATTGCGGGCCCCGTGTTGTTCTACATCATCAATTTCGCCTTCAACGATGAAGTGCAATCCATGGCGGCCAGGTTCTTCGGCAGCGACGGCGAGATCCATTTTCTCCATTTCCTCGCGTTGGTCTTTGTGATCACGGCGGCGGTGATGGCCGTCGTCAGCAGGCTCTGGCCTGACCCGGTGAAAGACTGGAAAATGCCGGCTGCACCAGTGGACCTGACGCCGTGGAGGTTTGCGCGCACCATGAGCGTGTGCATCGTGGTGGCGACGATTGCCGTGTACGTCTCGCTTGCGCAGTAACCGACTCCCTGGCAGGTCGCGGTGATCGGCGGCGCCCTGGTGTTGCTGGGCTGCCTGCTGCAGGGACGATTATCGTGGGGGCGCTTCCGCTCGCGCGTCAGACCACGAAGTTGACGATCCGGCCGGGAACGTAGATCGAGCGGCGAATCGCTTTGCCGGCAATGTGCCGGGCCACGTTCTCGTCGTCCCGGGCGATGGCCAGCGCCTGCGCTTCGGTGGCCTCCGCGGGCACGGTGACGCGCCCCCGCATCTTGCCGTTGACCTGCACGGACACTTCCATGGTATCGCTGCGCAGGAACTCTTCCCGCGCCTCCGGCCAGGCAGCGTAGGCCAGGGAAGCGTCGTGTCCCAGACGTTGCCAGAGTTCCTCGGCCAGGTGCGGCGCCAGCGGCGCCAGGATAAGGACGAACTGACGAGCCACATCCCGCGGTACCGTCTCCCATTTGATTGCCGCGTTGGTGAACTCCATCAGCGCGGCGATGGCGGTATTGAACCTCAGGCCCTCGATATCCTCGGTGACCTTGGCGATGGTCCGGTGCAGTGCCCGGGACTGCTCGTCACTGGGTTCGCAGTCCCGAACCGTCTCCTTCGGGCCGCTGCCGTTGCCCGAGTCGGCCAGCATCCGCCAGACGCGGTTGAGGAAGCGATAGGTACCTTCCACGCCCCGGGTGTTCCAGGGTTTGACCTGTTCCAGCGGGCCCATGAACATCTCGTAGAGCCTGAAGGCGTCGGCGCCGTAGCGTTCCAGAATCTCGTCGGGATTGACGACGTTGCCCCGGCTCTTGCTCATCTTGTGGGCCCGGGAGTCCACCCGGATGTCCGGGTCGGTGCGCAGAACGAAGTGCTCGCCCTTCTTGACCACGTCGCCCTCGTCGACGGTAGCGCGCTGCACGGCGGCCCCGGAGCGCGTGTCCCGGCCGCCGCGGACGAACTTCGCGGACACCGGGCGGCCGGCCTCGTCGTCGAAGCGCGTGTATTCCAGTTCCCCGAGGATCATGCCCTGGTGGACCAGCCGGGCGAACGGCTCCGGTGTCGAGACCACGCCGGCGTCGTGGAGCACCTTGTGCCAGAAACGGGAGTAGAGCAGGTGCAGCACGGCATGCTCCGCCCCGCCCACGTAGAGGTCCACCGGCATCCAGTAGCTCTCCAGTTCCCGGTCGACCGGGGCCTCGACGTTATCCGGATCGATGTAGCGCAGGAAGTACCAGCAGGAGCCGGCCCACTGGGGCATGGTATTGGTCTCCCGCCGCGCCAGCCGGCCGGTGGCGCCGTCGACGGTCTCCAGCCAATCCCCCGCGTTGGCCAAGGGGCCTTCGGCCGTACCGCTGGGCTCGTAGCGGTCCAGGTCCGGCAGTTCCACCGGCAGGTCGGCGTCGTCCACGGTCTTCGGCTCGCCGTCGACAAAGATGACCGGGAAGGGCTCCCCCCAGTACCGCTGCCGGGAGAACAGCCAGTCGCGGAGCTTGTAGTTGATCTTGCGCTCGCCGTGGCCCTGCTCTTCCAGCCAGTCGATCATCCTTGCCTTGGAGTCGGCCACGTTGAGGCCGTTGAGAAAGCCGCTGTTGATGGAGGGACCCTCGCCCAGGTACGCCCTACCATCGAAGTCCGGCGGCGGCTGCACGGTGCGCACGATGGGCAGCCCGTAGGTTTCGGCGAACTCCCAGTCCCGCTCGTCCTCGGCGGGCACGGCCATGATGGCGCCGGTGCCGTATGCGGCGAGCACGTAGTCGGCCACCCAGACAGGAATCTTTTCGCCGGATGCCGGATTGATGGCGTAGCCGCCGGTGAAGATCCCGGACTTCTCCTTCTGCAGCTCGGTGCGCTCCAGCTCGCTCTTGGTGGCGGCCGCCGTGCAGTAGTCCTCCACCTGCTGACGCTGGTCATCCGTGGTGATGGAATCCACCAGCGGATGCTCGGGCGCCAGCACCATGTAGGTCGCCCCGAACAGCGTGTCTGGACGCGTAGTGAACACCCGGATGCCGCCTTCGCCGCCGGTATCGCCCGCGGCGTCCGAGCCGTTGGTGTGGCCCGCGCCGCCATCGCCGCCGGCCAGCGGGAACTCAAGCTCCACCCCTTCGCTGCGGCCGATCCAGTTGCGCTGCATCTCCTTGGTGCTGTCCGGCCAGTCCAGGTCGTCCAGCCCCTCCAGCAGCGCCTCGGCGTAGGCCGTGATCCGCAGCACCCACTGGCGCAGGGGCCGGCGAACGCAGTCGAAGCCGCCCACCTCGGACTTGCCGTCGATGACTTCCTCGTTGGCCAGCGTCGTCCCCAGCTCAGGGCACCACCAGACCGGCTTTTCCTCCTGGTACGCCAGGCCGCGCTCGAAGAGTTGCTTGAAGATCCACTGGGTCCACCGGTAGTAACCGGGATCGGTGGTGTTGATCTCCCGGCTCCAGTCGTAGGAGAAGCCCAGCGACCTGAGCTGGCTGCGAAAGCGCGCCACGTTGCGCTCGGTGGTGGTGCGCGGATGGGTGCCGGTGCGCAGCGCATACTGCTCGGCGGGCAGCCCGAAGGCATCCCAGCCGATGGGATGCAGCACGTTGAAGCCCCGCATGCGCTTGTAGCGGGCAATGATGTCCGACGCGGTATAGCCCTCGGGATGACCGACATGGAGCCCGTCGCCGCTGGGGTACGGGAACATGTCCAGCACGTAGTATTTCGGTCTGGACCGGTCGACGGCTTCGGGTACACGAAACGTCTGGTGATGGTCCCAGTACGCCTGCCACCTGGCTTCGACCTCTTTGAACGGATAGGCGCTCATGGTTGTCTGCGAATGTGGATCGAAACCTCGGTCGTTGCGGGAACTGTCGCGAGAAGCCGCGGAATTGCGACGGATGATCTGTGCAAACTCCGCTAGAATCAAGGCCCATGACTCTACCCGCAGCGCAACCGGCACACCAATCGCCCGCCGAATCCCCGGGATGCGTCGCCGGTTGGATCGCCGTCCTGTGTCAGGCGGTCTTCCGCCCCATGCGGCGGCGCGCCCGGCGCGGGTTGCCGGGCCGCCGGTTTCGGGCGGCGCTGCTGCCGGCTGCGCTGGCCGTCACGGCGGCGGGCTGCGGATTCCAGTTGCAGGGTGCGGGGGTCCTGCCGGACGTGGTGGCCACCACCTACGTGGAGGCGCCGCAAAGCTTCACCGAGTTCCACACCCGCCTGACCGATGCGCTCGCGGCCCAGGGCGTCGAACTGACCGAGTCCCGGGATGACGCGGGCGCCGTGCTCAGGATCCTCGAGGACACGACGGGCCAGCGCGTGCTCTCCGTATCCGCGCGCAACACCCCGCAGGAGTACGAGGTCTTCTACGCGGTCGCAATCACGCTGGAGGCCGGTGGCGCCGCCCTGATCGACAACGAATTCCTGGTGGCGACCCGCAGCTACAGCTACGACCCCACCCAGGTCCTGGGCATGTCCGCCGAAGAGCAGGTCCTGCGCGAGGCCCTGGCCGAGGACTTGGCGCGGCGCGTGCTCCGGCGCATCGCTGGCGTACAGGCGGTGGCCGCGCGTGAAGTGACTTCATCGCCGTAGAGAGGTCAGGCGCTCGACGATTGGCTGCGTGCCCCAGCCGTTCTATTCGGCTCCGGCTTCGCCGCCGGCCGAACCCGCCCTCCACCGCGCCAGGTAGACGTCGGTTTCTCCGGGTTGGCCCTGGTTGCGGTTGGAGCCGAAGGCGAGTTGTCGGCCGTCCGGGGAGAACATCGGGAAGCCGTCGAATCCCAGCGTGTAGGTGATGCGCTCCAGGTTCGTCCCGTCCACGTCAACCGCGAACAGGTCGAATTCCCGCCCGGCGTCGTCGTGGTGGTTCGACGAAAAGATGATCCGTTGCCCGTCGGGAAAGAAGAACGGCGCGAAGTTGGCGCCGCCGACGTGTGTGACCTGGCGCGGTTCGGACCCGTCGCCGTTGGCCACGAAAATCTCCAGTTCGCCGGGCCGCACCAGTCCTTCGGCCAGCAGCGCCCGGTAGCCCGCAAGTTCCGCTCCCGAGGGTCTGGAAGCCCGCCACACGATCATCGAGCAGTCCCGGGAGAAGAACGCGCCGCCGTCATAGCCGGGCGTATCGGTCAGGCGTCGGACGTTCTTACCGTCGGCATCCAGGCGGTAGAGGTCGAGATCCCCGTCGCGGGTGGAGGTGAAGACGATGGAACCGTCCACCGGGCAGACGGTGGCTTCGGCGTCGTAGGCCTGCGTGTCGGTCAGGGCGACGAGGTCCGTGCCGTCCGGCGCGGCGCTGTAGATCTGGTAGGTATCATAGATCGGCCAGACGTAGCCCTGCGAACGGTCGGGAGGCGCCGGGCACTGGGCGTCGGCGGCATGGGTGGACGAGAAGATGACCCGCTCTCCGTCCGCCGAAAAGTAGCCGCAGGTGGTGCGGCCCCGGCCCGTTGAGACCAACGTCAGCGCGGCGGGATCGGAGACGGACATGCGATAGATCTGGTCGCATTCGTAGGGCGCGCGGTTGGACTGAAAGACCAGTTCCGACCCATCCGGCGACCAGTAGGCCTCGGCGTTCTCCGCGCCGAAGGTCGGTTGCCGCACGTCGCTCAGGCGCGTCTCGCGCTGGTCGTGAAGCGTGCCCTGGGCGTTGGCGGCGAGGGTTGCCAGGCAAGCGGCGCTCAAGATCGCGCAGAGCGCAATGCTCATTGACATCTTCATCGTGGGATCAATCTCCAGTACCGATCAGCATGGATTCTACAGTGGCGGGCGTCCCCGCTGTTGTGACCGGCGCCGATCCCGGTGAAAATACCGCCATGCGAATCCTGAGCTGGAACGTCAACGGTCTGCGTGCCTGTGTCCGCAAGGGCTTTCACGACTTTCTCGACTCGTCGGAAGCGGACATCATCGGCCTGCAGGAGGTCCGTGCGTTCGAACACCAACTGGAGACCCGCACCCGTGCGCCGGAAGGGTGGCATGCTGCCTTTTCCCCGGCGGAACGGCCCGGCTACAGCGGCGTCGCGCTCTATTCCCGGCAGCAGCCGAGCCGTATCGAGACCGCGCTCGGGGAGCCGCGCTTTGACGCCGAAGGCCGGCTGATCATCGCGCACTTCGGACAAATGGCCGTCGCCTCGGTCTACTTCCCCAAGGGCAGCGGACGCAACCGCGACAACAGCCGCGTTCCCTACAAGCTGGACTTCTACGCCGCAGTGTTCGACCGCATACAGGTGCTGCGCCGCCGCGGGCCGGTCTACGTGATCGGCGACTACAACACAGCCCACGAGGCCATCGACCTGGCCCGGCCGAAGACCAACACGAAGGCCAGCGGATTCCTGCCGGAGGAACGGGCCGAGATTTCCCGGTGGCTCGATGCGGGCTGGGTGGACACATTCCGCGCCCGCTATCCGGATGCGCCGGACCACTACACCTGGTGGCGCCAATGGGGCGGCTGCAGGGAGCGCAACGTGGGGTGGCGTATCGACTACGTGCTGGCCTCGCCCAACGCTAACAAGCGCGTCGCCGACGCTTTCATCTGGCCCGACGTGATGGGGTCCGATCACTGCCCGGTGGGGGTCGATCTGGACTGATTCCGGGATTTTCTGGTGCGGGCCGCGAGGGTGCGTGCGGACAGCCCTCGCCCGCTAAACTTCGCCCGCCATCCCTGGCGGGCTCAGATCGGCGCTCGGCGCTCCTGGCCGTCCATGGCCCCGCGCCGAGCACACGACGCGGGCGAGGGCTGTCCGCACACACCCTCGCTCGGGGAGTGGTACTGCAATCGGGGCGATTGATTTTATGGTCGCGCTACTCGGTGCCTCATCGAATGAACGCGCTTCGCTTCCTCCTGGCACACTCTCCGCAAGGCCTGAATCTGCGCCCTCTGAGGATTGGGCCAATGGGTCAGGTTGAGGGGCGGCGCATTTTCTCTGATCAACCGCCTCTCAAGGATTTGCGTGTCGAAGTTAAGGGGACGGATCGCATACGTGAGGTTGCGCCGCATCCACGCAGTCAAGCGCTCTTCGCCGTCACCCGCGAAACGATATTTCTTATAGTTTGTCTTCGAGCGGCCCGGGGATCGGGGCTCAGCCTTCAGGCGTAACGCTGACTCGAGAAGCGCGCCCAAGCTCCGTCTTGGAGAACTGAAACCGCTGTGTGCTTGGCTGAAATGGTTGCGCTCGGAGAGGTTGTCGGATCGACCAATGTAGACGAGCGTGTTTGGCGGCAGCACGATGAAAGGCAGGCATTTGCGTTGCGAGGCGAAAATGGCGTATACGCCCGGCTCCGGGCGGTAGGGTATGTCGTCTGGGCCAAAGCGGTTATCGGTGAGATAACGGAACATGGATTCCGTATTGGTCATCATCATTCCCGGCTCGCCCGCCTCAGCGCCAGCGGTACGGTCGTTTCAGGACGAAGCCGTCCCGCTTGATCACCTCAACCGGCATCTGGCTGTCCTTGAGCACCTTTCGCCCCACCGTAAAGGCGGCGCTCGCCGCTCTGCGCATCTTGTCGGATCTTCTTCCCGGCGGAAATACCGCAATCACTCGCTTGTCCGCGTAGCGTTTCAGAACTGCCTCAACAGGACCCGCGAGGTCGCTGTCGGCAGACAACACGATCGCCGTATCGAACAAGTCGTCCTGAGCATCGCCGAGCAACGCAACTGCGACATTCACATCCGTCATTTTTTCTTCGTACACGGTCCAACGCGATCCGCATCGATAGCATTCGCGCGACTTCGCTAGATAGTGGCCATAGTGGATCGTAAGATCCCGGCGCGTTTCAAGCGCTTCCAGATAAGTTGCTTGGCGGCGCTTTTTTTCCTGCTGGTTGCCGGTAATCCGCGCCGTGAAATACCGAACGCCAACCAGTTGCTGGCCCGCTCGCAGGAGCTTTTCCGACAGCTCCCTGACATCCAGCCAGTAGAATCGCCTCCACCCCTTCGACTTCAAGCCGTAGTACAAGTTGAAGCCATCCACGTAGACCATGACCCGCCGGTTGGCAGGCAATGCTTGTGTCTCAGGCTCTATCGCGTTCATGCCGTCACTTACGTTGCCACTCGAATCGCTCGTCCGATACCGTCGCCACTGAACGGTAGTTCCCAGTTCGTTCCAGCACTAGCGAACTTACCAGCAAGCGAATGCTGACCCGTGATCAATGCTTGACAGCATTCCATCTGAGGGGGATCATACGTGTACCCCGCCAGCGATAGCACCGTTGGCCCGACGCCCCGAAAGGGGCGTTTCTCTTTGGTGCGCCAGGCATGATCGACGGCATCTTCCGCGTCCTTCCAGCACCCTCAATTGAAGCAGTCGAACGTCGGAATCCGGCGACCATCGCGCCACTCAACATGCGGGCCGTTGCGGCAATTGCGCGTCAATAAGGATCTTCATGGAGCCAGCGCCTGCACTCTCTTGACTTGGCTTAAGCGTGCGGCATAGGCGAGTACCGCCAATATGTCCTCGCGTTCCAGGTCGCTGTAGTCGGCAAGGATTTCCTCGGTGGTCATCCCTGAACTGAGCAACTCAAGGATTGCATCGACAGGGTAGCGCAACCCCCGGATACAGGGTTTGCCGTGACAAATCGACGGGTCGGTCGTGATGCGATCGAATAAATTTTGTTTGGGCGGGTGGGACATGCATTTTCAGATCGCGGGATCAACCTCCGATATCGATCTGCGTGGATTCTACATCGCCGGGCGTTCCCGGATTTGTTTGCCGCGGAATCAGGTCAGAGGCGCGGCATGAGGGTCGCCGCCAAGTTCACGCAGGTAGTCGTCATAAACGGCTTCAAGGGGATCGGTGCGGGCTTTCTCCACGAGCTTGGCGACCGCGGGGACTGAATCGAGTGATCGTGCATATTCCCGGACGGGCTCAGGGACGGGAATGCCATAGGTACGAAAGCGGGTCAGCACCGGGAAGTACATGGCGTCCGGGATGCCGAAATCGCCGAACAGGTACGGCCCGCCGGAACGGTCCAGGCATTCGCTCCAGACTTCGAAGATTCGCGAGATGTCTTTCTGCGTCGCGTCGTTCGGCGCGTAGCCGTGAACACGGCCGAAAAGGTGGCAGGATAGTTCTCCGCGCATGGCCAGGAACCCGGTGGCCATCTCGCAGCTCACGGCGCGAGCCTGGGCGCGGGCCATTGAATCGTCCGGCCAAAGGCGGGCGTCGGGGAACGCCTCGGCCGCGTACTCGCAAATGGCCAGGGATTCGTGAATGGGAGTGTTTTCCACCCAGAGCGTGGGAAAAAGGCCGTGAACGCTCCCCAGCGCCCGCCGCTCCGCGAGTTGCGAATCCTCGATGGTTACCAGGTTGCCTGATGTATCGCCTGGATCCCCTTGCCGGCGAACATCATCAAGTTCGACCGTTACGGTATCGAAATCAGCGCCGGCGTGGGTGAGGATCAGCCACGGGCGCATGGACCACGATGAGTATCGCAGACTCAGACAGATGAGCCTCAGACGTGGCATCGCAAGGACTTCCGGACGCTACAGCCGCGTGGGATTCGGGGCGTCCCCGTACACGGCCCGGGGATCGAACACTTTTTCGGTTTCGGTGAATTCGAGTTCGACGGGTTTGTCCCCGCTTCCGACAGGGACGCGGCGGTAAAAGCAGGAGCGGTAGCCGACGTGGCAGCTTGCGCCGCCGCTGACGTCGACCCGGAGCCAGATGCAGTCCTGATCGTCGTCGATCAGCAGCTCTCGGACCTTCTGCACCAGGCCGCTGGTGGCGCCCTTGTGCCAGAGCACGCGGCGGCTGCGGCTGAAGTAGTGGGCTTCGCCGGTTTCGATGGTCAGGCGGAGGGCCTCGGCGTTCATGTAGGCGTGCATCAGCACTTCGCCGGTGGTGCGGTCCGTGGTCACCGCAGGAATGAGTCCGTCGGCATCGAACTTCGGGGCCAGGTCCGTGCCTTCCTCGACCTGTTCGACGCTGCGCCTGGGGCTGAATTCGCCGCTCATGATGATCCCGTTTCCGGATGAATTGGCGAGATTATATGCCACCGGGGGCGCGCGCTTCCTTGGTATCATGGGCGCCGCCCGCAGGCGGGCTCAATCGGTTCCGAATGGCACTTCACCTTCACAACACCCTCACACGCACTCGCGAACGCTTCGAGCCCCGGAATCCGGAGCGGGTGACCATGTACGTGTGCGGGCCCACGGTCTACAGTTTCGCGCACATCGGCAACGCCCGGCCGTGCGTGGTCTTCGACGTGCTGGCGCGGCTGCTGCGGCGCTCCTACGGGCTTGTCTACGTCCGCAACGTCACCGACGTGGACGACAAGATCAACGAAGCCGCCCGGGAGGAGGGCGTGCCCATCGGCGTGCTGACGGCACGATACTTGAAGGCCTTTCATGAAGACATGGGCTCGCTGGGCGTGCTGCCGCCGGATGTGGAGCCCAGGGCCACCGAACACCTGGCGGATATCGTCACGCTTGTCGAGCAGTTGCTCGAAGCCGGGCACGCCTACGTGGCAGACGGCCACGTGCTGTTCTCGGTACCCAGCTTCGACGGCTACGGCGCGCTGTCGGGGCGGTCCCAGGAGGATCTCATCGCCGGCGCCCGGGTGAAGGTGGAATCGTACAAGCGCAACCCGGCGGACTTCGTGCTCTGGAAGCCCTCCGCGGCGAACGGCGTGGGCTGGGACAGCCCCTGGGGCTACGGCCGGCCGGGCTGGCACGCGGAGTGCTCGGCCATGGTGCAGGCGCACCTGGGCGAGACCATCGACATCCACGGCGGCGGCCTGGACCTGATCTTTCCGCACCACGAGAACGAGACTGCCCAGAGCACCTGCGCCTACGGCGTGCAGCGCTACTGCCGCTACTGGGTGCACAATGGGCTGGTGGATGTGAGCGGGGAGAAAATGTCCAAGTCCCTGGGCAATGTCCTGCTGGTCCGCAACCTGCTCGATGAGGCACCGGGGGAGGCGGTCCGCTTGGGTCTGCTCACGGCCCACTACCGCCAGCCGCTGGACTGGAATTCCGCGGTCCTGGAAGACGCTCGGCAGAAGCTGGACAAGATGTACGGCGCGCTGCGCAATGCCGGTGTCACTGGTTCGGCGGCGGACAAACCCGAATCGGGTCAAGCAGCCGGCGAACATGAATCAGGCCCGCCGCAAGGCGTGCTCGAGGCCCTGGAAGACGATCTCAATACGCCCAGGGCGCTGGCGGAGTTGTTCGGGCTCGTCCGCCAACTCAACAGCGCATCCGATCCGGCCGTGCGTACCCGGCTTGCACTGGACCTGAGAGCCGGCGGTTGGCTGCTTGGACTGCTGCAGGACGATCCGGAGGCCTGGTTCACCGGGGACCGCACCGCCGACGACCCCGGCGACGAGTGGATCGACGCCAGGGTCCGGGAGCGCGAAGACATGCGCCGCGCCCGCAATTTCGCCGAGGCGGACCGCATTCGGGACGAGCTGGCGGAAACGGGTATCCTCATCGAGGACAGCGCCGAAGGGCCGCGCTGGCGGCGGGTGCGAAAGTGATGCGAACGGGGGGCGGGGCGCATGATTGATCGGCTGTCCAGGGCAGGTTTGCGGCAATCCAGGGCCGAGTCGCGGCTGTTCGAGACAATCCTGCGACTGTCAGCGACAGTCTCGCGGTGGTCGAGGACAGTTTCGCAGCCGACCGGGACAGTTTCGCAGTTGTCCACGACAGTTTCACGGATCTCGGGCGCGGTTTCGCGCCTGGGCGTCGCTGCGGCGGTGGGCCTGGTCAGGGCTTACCAGCTACTGATCTCGCCCTGGCTCGGCAGGCCCTGCCGGCATACTCCCAGTTGCTCCGCCTACGCTATCGAAGCCCTGGGGCGTTTCGGCGTGCTGCGGGGCGGCTGGCTCACGGCAAAGCGTCTCGCCCGCTGCCACCCCTGGGGCACGAGCGGCTACGATCCCGTGCCTGCGGCACGTGAACCGGTACGCGCCGCGCCAGAACCGGTACCCGCCGCGCCGGCGCCCGACCGGGATAGGAGAACCGCATGAGTATCGACCCCGATCTTCTCGATATTATCTGTTGCCCGGCCACAAGGCTGCCGCTCAGGGTCATGCCGGCGGAACGGATCGAAGCGCTGAACCGGCGCATCGGGGAGGGAACCCTGGTCGGCCGCGACGGCGGGAAACTGACCGAGCCGCTGACCGAAGCGCTGGTCACGCGCGACGGCAAGCTGGCCTATCCCGTGCGCGACGGCATCCCGGTGCTGCTGGAGGACAGCGGCATCGTGCTGTCCCAGCTCGAGGATGCGGGTTAACGGGCCTCAGCTTGGCGGCTTGCTGGGCCGCGAATTGCTGCCGGCCTACCTCGTCGCCGGCGACGAACCCCTGCTGGTGAGCGAAGCGGCCGCGCAGATTCGGGCCCGGGCCCGGCGCGACGGCTTCGAGCAACGCGACTATTTCGTCGCCGAGAGGGGGTTCGACTGGCAGGCGCTCACGGAAGGCGCCGACAACCTGTCGCTGTTCGCGGCCCGGAAAATCATAGAACTTAACCTGCCCGCGCCCCGGCCCGGCGCCGTGGGCGGGCGGGTATTGCAAGATCTGGCGCAGCGGCCCGACCCGGACCGCCTGTTGCTGATTGTCACGCGCAAGCTCGATTCCTCCGCGTCGAGAAGCGCCTGGGTCAGGGCCATCGACGACGGCGGCGCGGTGATCCGGGTATGGCCCGTGGAGCGGCCGCAGTTGCCCGCATGGATCCGGCGCCGCGCGCAATCCCGGGGTCTTGCCCTCTCCTCCGCGACGGCCGAATGGATGGCGGACCGGGTTGAAGGCAATCTGCTGGCGGCGGACCAGGAAGTGCGCAAGCTCGTATTGCTGTTGGGGGAGGGTGCAGCGGACCATGCGGCCGTGCGGGACGCGGTGGCCTCCAACCCGCGCTTCGACGTCTTTCGCCTCACCGACGCCCTGCTGGCGGGACAGGCCAAACGGGCGCTGCGCATCCTGGACGGCCTGCGCGCCGAGGGCGCCGCACCGTCTCTGGTATTATGGGCCATCAGCCGAGACCTTGGATTGCTGTCGAAGCTCAAATTTGCAGCCCGCAACGGCGCCGTCGCGGCGCCGGTCTGGAAGCGCCATGGCGTCTGGCCGCGGCGCCAGCCGCTGGTGAAGGGCGCACTTGAAAGGATCGAATCGGCCCGCCTCACGGAACTCATCGTACAGGCCTCAGAGACGGACCGGGTGATCAAGGGCGTGCAGCCGGGCAACGCCTGGCAGCAACTGACCTCCCTGGTCCTTGCGGTACTCCGCCGCCCCGGCCGCGCCGCGGCAGTCCGCTGAATCGATGCGCCGCTCCCGCAGAGGAAATGCATAAGCGGATGGGGCCGATCGGCATCTTCGGTGGTACATTCGACCCCATCCACTACGGCCACCTGCGTACCGCCCTGGAACTGCTGCAGCGCCTGTCGCTGGCGCAGGTCCTGTTCGTCCCCAGCGCCCGGCAACCCTTGCGCGACCCGTCCGCCGCCCCGGTGAGCACCCGCCTTGCGATGGTGCGCGCGGCGGTGCGGGAGGAGCCCCGGTTTGCGGTGGATACGCGCGAACTCGATCGCCCGGGGCCTTCCTGGACCGTGGACACCCTGCAATCCCTGCGCGGCGATCACCAACAGCGTTCGCTGTGCCTGTTGCTGGGAATGGACGCCTTCCTGAGCCTGCCCCGCTGGCGCCGCTGGGAGGAACTGTCCGGGCTGGCGAACATCGTCGTGGCGCATCGCCCCGGCTGGCAGCCCCCGGAACAGGGGGCACTGGCCGAGCTGCTGAAACGCTGCGGCACCGAAAGCGCCGCCGGCCTTCACGAACACCGCGCCGGAAACGCACTGGTCACACCGGTCACCCAGATCGACATTTCGGCTTCGCAGATCCGGGCAGCCGCCGCCGCCGGCGAAGACCCAAGATTCCTCGTCCCCGACAGCGTCAGGGACATCATCCTCGAAACGGAGTGTTATGCACGCTAGCCAACCCAAGCCCGGGATGTCCAGCCGCGAGTTGACCGAACGGGTGCTCGATGCGCTGCACGACATGAAGGCACAGGCCGTCAAGACCATGGATGTGCGCCATCTGACCACGGTCACCGACGTGATGATCATCGCCAACGGGCGATCCGCCAGGCACGTACGCGCCCTGGCCGAGGCGGTGGTCGAACGCTGCAAGCACGCAGGCATGACGCCGCTGGGCCGGGAGGGCGAATCCGCCGGCGAGTGGGTGCTGCTGGACCTGGCCGACGTCGTGGTGCACGTCATGCAGCCGGAGGTTCGCGAGTTCTACGATCTCGAGAAACTCTGGGACATCCCGGCGCAGGACCAGGCCCTCAACTGACGCTTGGCAGTCCGTGGCAATCGTCCTGCTGCATGGGCCGGAAGACCGGCTGGCCGAAGACGGCCGATCGACCGACAAGGCAACCGAGCGGCCAACATGCGCATCGTGCTGATCGCGGCCGGGACGCGCCAGCCCCAATGGGTCCAGGCCGGCTTCGAGGAATACGCCCGCCGGCTGCGGGGCAACTGCACGCTCGAACTCAGGGAAATCCCGCTGGGCCGCCGCACCTCCGCGGGTTCGGCGCGGCAGGCGGTGGAGCAGGAGGCCGGCCGCACCCTGCGCGCCATCCCCCGGGGCGCCCGGGTGGTCGCTCTGCACGAGAAGGGCAGCCCATGGTCCACGGCGCAACTGGCCGCCCGCCTGCGCGCCTGGATGGCCGGCGGCGCGCCGGTCTGCCTGCCGGTGGGCGGGCCCGACGGGCTGTCTTCCCGGGTCATGGAGCGGGCCGACGAGCGCTGGTCCCTGTCGCCGCTGACCCTGCCCCACGGGCTGGTCCGGCCGCTGGTCGCCGAGGCTCTCTACCGGGCGTGGAGCCTCAACCAGGGCCATCCCTATCATCGCTCCTGAACGCGCATCGGCCGGCCGAAGGGGCGGATGAGAGCGGATTTGCAGCCGTGAATTCCTGCGGCGCAGGCTCCTGGCATCGGTTGACTGATGCCCGGCACGTCGTATAGTCCGTTGAATGGCAGGGAATTGCGGACAGGTATGCGTGCCGTCTTGAGCCGACCGGAGCTGCCGTGAGCGAGGAACTCCTGATCAACGAGTGTTTGCGCGAAGTGCGGGCCGCGCTCGTGGACAACGGCGTGTTGCGGGAGTTGTTCATCGAGCGCGCCGGCGGGCGGGGCCTGGTCGGCAACATCTACAAGGGCCGCGTGATGCGGGTGTTGCCCGGCCTGCAGGCCAGTTTCGTGAACGTGGGCCTTGCGCGCTCGGCGTTCCTGCACGCATCCGACATCGTGCGCGCTCCGGAGGAGGAATGGAGCGGCCGGGAGCGCCGCCCGGATATCGCCGAGCTGGTCGAGGAGGGCGACGAGTTGCTGGTTCAGGTCCTGAAGGATCCCCTGGGCGGCAAGGGCGCCCGGCTGAGTACTTTCATCACGCTGCCGTCGCGGCTGCTCGTGTACGCGCCGAGCGGTTCCGGCGTCTCCGTTTCGGCCCGGATCGACGACGACGGCGAACGCGAACGGCTGCGAAGCCTGGTCGAAAGCCTCATGGAGGAGGACGAGCGGGGCGGATACATCGTCAGGACCGCCGCGCACGGCGCAACGCTCGCGAGTCTCGGCGCCGACAAGCGGCTTCTGACCCAACTCTGGGCGACGGTTCACGATGCCGCCGGCAACGCACGGGCGGAGGAACGGGTCTACCGGGACCTGCCGCTGGCAACCCGGCTGCTGAGGGACCTCCGGGACGACAGCCTGGCGCGGGTGCGCGTCGACTCGGTTTCCACCCACGAACGGATGAAACGGTTCGCGGACCGCTTCATTCCGGAGATGTCCGGCATTATCGAATTGCACGGCGACAACCGCCCGCTGTTCGATCTCTACGGCATCGAAGACGAGATCGCCCGGGCGCTGCAACGGCGCGTGCCGCTGAAATCCGGCGGTTACCTCATCATCGACCAGACCGAGGCGCTGACGACCGTCGACGTGAATTCCGGGGGTTACGTGGGGCGCCGGGACCTGGAGGAAACCAGCCTCCACACCAACCTGGAGGCGGCCGCGGCCATCGCCAGGCAATTGCGGTTGCGCAATCTCGGGGGCATTATCATTGTCGATTTCATCGATTTGGGGGATGAGGAACACCGCCTGCAACTGCTTGAAGCGCTGGCCGGCCACCTGAAGGGGGACCGGGGCAAGACCCGGGTCATGGACGTATCGCCCCTGGGCTTGGTGGAAATGTCGCGGAAACGAACCAGCGACAGCCTGGAACGAACCCTGTGCCGGCCTTGTTCCACTTGCGGGGGGCGGGGGTTCACGAAAACGCCGCAGACGGTGTGCGGCGAGATTTTCCGGGAAGTTCTCGGCCAGCGGGCACGGGAGGAATTTGCGGAAGTGCTGGTGCTGGCGGCGCCGGATGTCATCGGCTGGCTGCTGGACGAGGACGCCGCGTCCGTGGCCAGGCTCGAGCAATTGACCGGCGCTTCGATCCGCCTGCAGAGCGAGCGGCTTCACGGCCCGGAGCAGTTTGACGTGGTACCGATTTGAGAGATTGTGCGGGGCTTGCTTGAAACGCTGATTCGAGGCGTCGCCGTCGCCGGGGCGGTGGCGCTGATCCTGCTCGCCATGAGCGCCGGCGTGCTGCGCCTGGTGATCATCCAGTTGCCCAGTTACCAGGGCGAGGTCTGGGAGTGGGTGCAGACGGAACTGGGCGTCGACCTGGATTTCAGCCAGATGGATGCGCGCTGGAGCCTTCTGGGACCCGAGTTCAGCTTCCGGGACGCCACGCTCAGCCGGGTCGGGGACGAAGCCAACCCCTTTCTGAGTGCCGCCGAGGCGTCGATCTCCCTGAGCGCGCCGGCGCTGATCTCGGAACGGCGGCTGGAGGTGACCAGGCTGACGCTGGAGGGCTCCGACCTCAGGATCGAAAGAACCGGAAGCGGGACCCTGAGGCTGGCCAACCTGCCCGGGGACGAGAGCCCGCAGACCGGGATTTCGCTGGCGGACATCCCGCCGGTCACGATTGTCATCGATAACGGCAGCATCACCTTTGCCGACGACATTCGCCGGCGGGAATGGACCTTTGACGATGTCCGTCTGCAACTGGTCAGGGAGCTGGGCGGCATCGTCGTCGAAGCACGGGCCAATCCGCCGGAGGAGCTGGCCCGGCGCATCGAACTGTCGGCTCAGCTGGATGCCGAGGGCGCGCTCCGGGATCCGCAGTCGGTGTGGAGGCTGTTCGGCGAAACCCGTGGCCTGGATCTGGCCGCGCTGTCGGAACTGCTTCCGGAATCGATGCCGCTGCCCGCGTCCGGAGAGGGCGATGTTTCCTTCTGGGTCGATTTTGCCGGCGGCGAGGCGCGGCAGGCGACCGTGGCGCTGGCGCTGGCGGGGCTGCGCGTGGGCGGGTCCGGCGGAGGCGCTCCGGACTACGACCGGGTCGACGTGACCCTTGAAGGCAGCCGCCTGCGCGCCGGATGGGCGTTTTCGGCCAGCGACCTGGAACTGAACCGGGGCGGCCGCGCCTGGCCGCCCGGCGCGAGCATCGATGTGCGGATGGAGGAGGACGATGCCGGTCTGGCGTCGCTGTCGTTGCGCAGCAGTTTCCTGCGCCTGGAGGACCTGTCCCCGTTGGTGGCCGCCGTATCCGCGGGCGATGTCGCCGGGATGTGGTCGGAACTTCGGCCCCGGGGGGACGTTCGCGATGTGGACGCGCGCCTGGTCCGGGGCACAGGCTCGTGGCGCTACTCGGCCGTCGGGTCGTTCGAGGACCTCGATATCGCGCCCCGCGGCGCCTGGCCGGGCCTGCGGGGATTCACCGGCGCATTGCGGACCGATTCGACCAGCGGCCGGCTCGACCTGGACACCCGCGGGGCGGTCGTGGACTGGCCCGGCCTGTTTGCCGGGCCGCTGGACGTGGATGAACTCAGCGGCCGGGTGACCTGGAGGCAGGGGCCTTCCGGTCTCGAGCTGGCTAGCGACGATCTCGTCATCGTCACGCCCGACGGGCGGACCCGCTCCGAGCTGGCGTTGACATGGCCCGGCGGCGCCGGCGGCATGCCCGACGTGGCGCTCCGGTCCGAGGTGCGGGATCTCGATGCCGCCGGCGCCGGGCGTTACTTCCCGGTGGGCATCTATCCCCAGGTCACCGCCTACCTCGGGCGCGCGATCGTCGGAGGCCGCGTCCCCCGGGCGGCCGTCACCCTGGTGGGTCCCCTGGCGTCGTTCCCCTTCGGAGACGGCGAGGGCACGTTCCTCGCGGAAGGCAACATCGAAGGCGGCACGATGGCGTACGTCGAGAACTGGCCCGCCGCGGAGGACCTCAACGGTGTCCTGACCTTTTCCAATGCGGGTTGGGAGGCGACCGGCAGCGGCAGAGTCCTCGGCAACCGCAGCGAAGACCTGCGCGTGGGCATCCGGGACATGCGGGACCCTGTCCTGAACGTGGCCGCGTCCACCCGGGGTTCCCTGGACGACGTGATCCGCTTTCTCGGCGAAGCGCCGACGATCGCCCGCCATCTGGGTCCCGACCTGCAGCGTCTGCGGTCGGGCGGCGGCACGGCGGACGTCTCGCTTGCCCTTGAGTTGCCGCTGCACGAACGGTCGAGCTATCGGCTGGACGCCGATCTTGAAATCGCAGGCGCCGACCTGTCCGTAGAGGGCTTCGGACCGGCGGTGACGGAAATTTTCGGGGGCCTGCGCCTGGCCGGCGGCGAGGTTGCGAGCCGCGGCAATCTCGAGGCGCAATTCCTCGACGCGCCGGTGTCGATCGGCGTCGCGACGGCCGCCGAACCGGGCTATCTCGCCGACGTCGCTTTCGAAGGCGTGTTCCCTGCCGAGACCCTGCAGGCGGAATTCGGCCTGCCCTTTTTCGAGCAGATCCTGGGCGCGTCCGCATGGCATGGCCACGTCCTGCTGCCGGAGAACCGGTTCGTCCAGGCGCGGCGCGAGCCGCTGCGGATCGACCTGGCGACGGATCTCGCCGGAGTGGACCTGCAATTCCCCGAGCCGTTGCGCAAGCCGCCCGGGCAAGGCGCGCAGCTCGGGATGGAGGTCGTGTTCTCCGAAGCCGACCGCCTCGACATCGCCGGCCGGCTCGGCGAGGCGCATCGGTTCGCGCTGAGCTACCGCAACCGGGACGGCGAATTGTCGTTTCGGCGGGGCGCTGTCCGTTTCGGCGGCGCGGAGCCGCTGTTGCCGCCGCGCGATGGGCTGAGCGTCAGCGGCGAACTGGGAACGGTGGATTTCGACGACTGGTGGACCCTGTTCCGGCGGCAGGTCCCCGGCGGTTCGGCGGCCGGGGTGCTGCTGGGCGCGGAACTGGCGATCGCCGATTTCTCGGCCTTCGGGCAACCGCTGGGACCCACGGACGTATTGCTTCGCCAGCAGGCGGCCCGGTGGCAACTGCGGGTGGACAGCGATCCCATCGCGGGCGTCATCAGCTGGCCGCTGGATCTCGGCGACCGCCCGCAGATGCTGGCGGAACTCGAGCGGCTTCATGTCTCCACGGACAACATGTCGGCGGAAGCCAACCCCGATCCCCGGGATTTGCCGGGCGTGCTGGTCCAGGCCGGCGACTTCTCCCTGGGAACCCGCCGATTCGGCGCCTTCGACGCGGATATTCGCGCGGACCCGGCGGGACTGAACATCGTTTCCCTCAGCGGCCGCAGCGACAGCTTCGTCATGGAGGGCAGCGGCGGCTGGTACCAGCGGCCGGAGGGCCAGGAAACCCGGCTGGTGCTGAGCGCGTCCAGCGAGGACGTCGCGGGGGCGCTGGAGCAGCTCGGGTTCGACCCCATCACCGAGGCCCAGGGCGCGCAGCTTGCGCTGAACGTCTACTGGCCGTCGGGCCCGGCGCCGGGCTGGGAGGACTCGATCGCGGGCGGACTGAATCTGCGCCTGGAGCGGGGCAGCATCCTCAACCTGGACCCCGGCGCGGGGCGCATGGTGGGCCTGATGAGCATCGCGGCATTGCCCCGGCGCCTGGCGCTGGACTTCCGCGATGTCTTCAACCGCGGGCTGGTGTTCGACGAGCTGAGCGGCGACTTCGTGATCATCGACGGGAACGCGTATACGGACAACCTGCGTCTGGCGGGGCCGGTGGTGGACATCGGGCTGGTGGGGCGGACGGGCTTGCGCGACCGGGACTATCAGCAGCATGCGGTGGTGACTTCGGAACCGGGGCGGATACTGCCGGCGGTGGGGTTCCTGGCGAGCCCGCAGGTGGCGGCGGCGTTGCTGCTGTTCAGCGAGATCTTCAAGGAGCCGCTGAACGGGGCGACGCGGGCGTCGTACTGCGTGACGGGGAGCTGGGTGGAGCCGATGGTGGAGCGGCAGACGGCGGAGCAGTTGCAGGAAAATCGGCTTTGTGCGGACTTGCCGCAGTTGACGGCGGCGGTGGAGCGTTGATGAGTTCAGTGGCGTACAGGTTTGAGGGGCCGGCGGCGGACGGCGCGTTCGAGGCGGTTCGTTCGCAGTTGCTGGAGCCGGTTGGGCTGGAACTCGGGGATATCGACCGGGCGCTGGGGGCGCTGATGTCCAGACGGGTGGACTATGCGGATATCTATTTTCAGTACACGCGATTCGAGTCGTGGACCGTCGAGGACGGGATCGTCAAGGACGGGGTGCACAGCGTCGACCATGGGATGGGCGTCAGGGCGCTGGACGGCGAGCGGACCGGGTTCGCGTATTCCGACGAGCTTGGCAGGGAGGCGCTGGACGATGCGGTGAGGGCGGCCCGCGGGATCGCCAGGCAGGGCGGCGGGGGGCGTTGCAAGGTGGCCGCGGCGGCTGCGGTGAAGCCGCTGTACCCGGCGCTGGACCCCATGGCGAGCCTGGACGACCGGCAGAAGGTCGGGCTGCTGGCGGAACTGGACCGGGACGTCCGGGCCATGGACGAGCGCGTATCCCAGGTCATCGGCAGTCTCGCCGGGGTGTACGAGCTGGTCCTGGTGCAGAACTCGGAGGGTGTGCTCGGGGTGGACGTGAGGCCGCTGGTGCGGCTGAACGTGTCGGTGATCATGGAGGCCGACGGGCGCCGGGAGCGGGGCTTTGCCGGCGGCGGCGGGCGTGCGGATTTCTCGATGTTCACGGCGGGCGGGCGGCCGCGGGAGATCGCCGCCGAAGCGGTTCGGCAGGCGGCGGTGAACATGGAGTCGGTGCCGGCTCCGGCGGGCAACATGACGGTGGTGCTGGGTCCGGGGTGGCCGGGTATCCTGCTGCACGAGGCGATCGGCCACGGGCTGGAGGGCGACTTCAACCGCAAGGGCACGTCGGCGTTTTCGGGCCGGATGGGCGAGTGCGTGGCGACGCCTGCCTGCACGGTGGTGGACGACGGCACCCTTCAAGGCCGGCGCGGGTCGCTGACGATGGATGACGAGGGCACGCCGACGCGCTGCAACACGCTGATCGAGAACGGCGTGCTCAAGTCCTACATGCACGACACCCAGAACGCGCGGCTGATGGGCACGCGCTCGACGGGCAACGCCCGCCGGGAATCCTTCGCCCACGCGCCGATGCCGAGGATGACCAATACCTGCATGCTGCCGGGACGGCACGATCCGGAGGAGATCATCGCGTCGGTGGAAAAGGGCATCTACGCGCCGAACTTCGGCGGCGGGCAGGTGGACATCACTTCGGGCAAGTTCGTATTTTCGGCCAGCGAGGCCTATCTGATCGAGAAGGGCAAGCCGACGGCGCCGGTGAAGGGCGCGATGCTGATCGGCAGCGGGCCCGATGTGCTCACTCGCGTCTCCATGGTCGGTTCGGACCTGGAGCTCGACCCCGGAGTGGGCATTTGCGGGAAGAACGGTCAGACGGTGCCGGTGGGAGTGGGGCAGCCTACGGTGCGGATCGATTCGCTTACGGTGGGGGGTACTTCGCACTAGCGGTTTGTTGATTCGGTTGGGGCGCGGGTGCGGGTGCCGTCAGGCTTTGACCAGTGAATCTCCGATCCATGCGCGCAATTTTTCGAACGAGCAGTCGCCTGCTTCCAGCATTCCTACGATGAAGTTCGTGGCGGATGCGGCGTCCACCTGGAGTTTCCAGCCGTTCAGGCGCAGGAACGTGTCGGTCACGAAGAAGGCGGCGCGCTTGTTGCCGTCCACGAACGCGTGGTTCATCAGCAGCGACTGGAACAGGGCGGCAGCCAGTTCCACCAGGTCGGCGTAGTACCCGGTCCGGGGACGGTACATGGCACTTTCCAGGAGTCCCTTGTCACGAATCCCCGGCGTTCCACCGAATCGCTCGATGAGTCGTTCGTGAATGGCGATGGCCTCCTCCACCGAGAGGAACTGAACGACTTCACTCGGCAAGGCGCCGGCCCAATTCCTCGTTCCCGGCCATCGATGCTTCCAGGTGGTCCAATACGACCGGGCGCAGGCGGCGTCTGCGCACATAGTCGCCGATCGCCTCGGTCAGCAAACCGGATATCGTCTGATGCGATTCGCGGGCAAGTTCCTGCAGCGCCCGCCACTCCGCTCGCTCGACTTTCGAACTGATCTTGATCGTAGCCATCGCATGAGACTACCGGTTGGCGTCAGGACATGTCAAGACCTGTCAAGATACCTCAGACTATTGGCTCGAACGAACAGATCGACCCGTTAACCCGCCGCAGCCCTGAGCGCTTCGAGCGCGGCTTCGACTTCAGCCCGCCGGGAGCGCAGGATCGTGCAATGGCCCAGTTTGCGGCCGGGGCGGGGGGTCTTGCCGTAGTCGTGGAGGTGGGCGCCGGGGACGGCGAGGATGGCGGTTGGGTCGGGCATCCGGCCGATGAGGTTGAGCATGGCGGCGTGGCCCCGGATGGCGGTGCTGCCCAGGGGCAGGCCGAGCACTCCGCGGAGGTGGTTCTCGAACTGGCTGGTTTCGGCGCCTTCGATGGTCCAGTGGCCGGAGTTGTGGACGCGGGGGGCGATTTCGTTGGCGACGAGTCCGGCGTCGGTGTGGAAGAACTCGACGGTGAGCACGCCGCGGTAGTCGAAGCGGTGCATGAGAGCGGAGAGCCATGCTTCGGCGGTGAGTTGCAGGTCCGGGTCCCGGCAGGGGGCTACTGTGGTGCTCAGGATTCCCCGGGTGTGGACGTTTTCGGAAAGCGGGTAGAAGGCTGTCTGTCCTCCGGCGCCGCGCACGCCGATGAGCGAGACCTCCCGCTCGAAGCGCACCCAGCCCTCGGCGATGGACGGGACGCGGTTAAGTTCCGACCAGGCTGCCTCAAGTTCCGCCGTTGTATGGACGATGCGCTGGCTCTTGCCGTCGTAGCCCAGGCGGCGGGCCTTGAGGACCTGGGGCCAGCCCAGTTCCGATTCGGCGCGGCCAAGGTCCGCGGCTTCGCTCACCGCGACGTAGGGCGCCGTGGGGATGCCGGCGCCGCGCAGCAGGCGCTTCTCCTCCAGGCGGTCCTGTCCGGCGGCGAGGGCGTCGACGGAGGGATGGACCGGGGCGCCGGCGCCGGCCCGTTGCAGGGCTTCGACGGGCACGTTCTCGAACTCGAACGTGACCACGTCCGACCGGGCGGCGAGGGCGTCCAGTTGGGCGTTGTCGTCCAGTTCGCCCGGCAGGATCCGGCTTACCTGCCCGGCCGGCGAGTCCGGTCCGCCGCCCAGGAAGATGCAGTCGATGCCGAGCGGGTAGCCGGCCAATGCGAGCATTCGGCCCAGTTGGCCGGCGCCGAGGATGCCGACCCTCATTTCAGGAACTGTCGGCGGGAACCGGGTTGCCGAGCACGCCGGAGGTCTGGGCCTCCCGGTACGCCTTGAGCGCCGCGCCCACCCTGGGGTGCTTGATGGCCAGGATCGCGCCCGCCAGCAGCGCCGCGTTGATGGCGCCCGCCTTGCCGATCGCCAGCGTTCCCACGGGAATGCCTGCCGGCATCTGGGCGATGGAGAGCAGCGAGTCGATACCGCTGAGCATCCGTGACTGAACCGGCACGCCGAGCACGGGCAACTGCGTCTTGGCCGCGGTCATCCCCGGCAGGTGAGCGGCGCCGCCGGCGCCGGCGATGATCACTTCGAGCCCCCGGTCGGCGGCGCCGGCGGCGTACTCGAACAGAAGGTCGGGCGTGCGGTGGGCGGAAACGATACGGACCTCATGGGGAATCTCCAGTGTCTCCAGCGTCTGTGCCGCGTGGCGCATGGTGTCCCAGTCGGACTGCGATCCCATGATGATTCCGGCCAAGGGTTTCATCGCGCCATTGTACCGCAGCCCGACGGTGGTCCTGGTGTTTCGCGACAACCGGTCCGCAACTGTCAGTTGGAAGTAGCACCAGGTGCAGGACGCATTCGATTCTCACCGGCTCGCCGGAGGTGGTCACGATCATGCGTCTTCGGGCTACAATCCGCCCCCGTCTCCACCGCTCGCCCCTGGAAAGGCGTCACGTCAATGGATACAGCCCGGATTGGTCAGTTACTCGAGACCACGGTCACCGACGCCGTCGGCCTGGCGAGCCGCCTGGGGGCCGATCAGGCGGAGGCCGGCATCAGCCACGAGGAAGGCTTCTCGGTCACCGTGCGCATGGGGGAACTGGAGTCGGTGGAGCGGCAGCGCGACCGGGGACTCTCCGTCACCGTCTATCGCGGCGGCCGCAAGGGCAGCGCCAGCACCGTGGACTATTCGTCCGACGCTGTGGAACAGACCGTGCGCAAGGCCATGAGCATCGCGGAGTTCACCGCCGAGGACGAGTTTGCCGGACTGGCCGAAGCGGAACGGATGGCCGGCGACCTGCCCGACCTGGACCTCTACCATCCGTGGGAAATCGACATCGCCGAGGCCGAGAAGCTGGCACTGCGCGCCGAGGACGCCGCCAGGGCCGCGGACGAGCGGATCGCCAATTCCGAGGGCGCCACGGTCTCCACCGGCGGCGGCGTGCGCGCCTATGCCAACAGCCACGGTTTCTGCGCCGGCTTCCCGGCCAGCAGCCATACCCTGAGCTGCAGCGTGGTCGCCGCACGGGACGGAACGCTGGAGCGCGACTACTGGTACACCACCGCCCGCGCTCCCTACGAGCTGGACCACCCCGAGTCGGTGGGCGAAACGGCAGCGAGCCGCACCATTCGCCGCCTCGGCGCCCGCCAGCTATCGACCCGGACAGTGCCGGTGGTCTTCCCCGCGGACCTGGCGCGAGGCCTGTTCGGCCATCTCGTCTCCGCCATCACCGGCACGAGCCAGTACCGGCGCGCCTCGTTCCTGCTCGACGCGGCCGGCGAGCGGATATTCCCCGAGTTCATGGATATCCGCGAAGACCCCTTCATCCCCAGGGCCATGGCCAGCGCCGCCTACGACAGCGAAGGCGTGGCGACGCAGCGCCGAACCCTGGTTGAGAACGGCGTCCTCGGAGGCTACGTACTCTCGAGCTACTCCGCCCGCCGGCTGGGACTCAAGACCACGGGCAACGCCGGCGGCGTCCGCAACCTCATCGTGACGCCCAACGGCGGCCCGCTGGAAGCGCTCCTGGCCGAATGCCCGCAGGCATTCCTGGTGGGCGAACTCCTGGGCCAGGGCGTCAACACCGTCACCGGCGACTACTCGAGAGGCGCCGCCGGCTTCTGGGTGGAAGGCGGCGCCATCGTCCACCCCGTCCACGAAGTCACCCTTGCCGGCAACCTCCGGGACGTCTTCATGGGCATCCGCAAGGTGGGCTCGGATGTGGATACCCGCAGCGGCATCCGCTGCGGATCGGTGCTCGTGGAGGGATTTACTGTAGCGGGTCAATAATCGTCAGGAACGGAAACCTCGAGAAGTCGGTGTCGCGCGTATAGATCTGGTTGATCCCGTTTTCCCGCATGATCACGGCAGTATGAACGTCATGCAGGATATTGCCCCGCAGGCCGGGCAGTTCGGCCAGCGTCTGCTGAAGAATCGCCTGATGCCGACTCGTTTCGGTCAATACGGCAAAGCCCGGTCCCGCAAGGATCGATTCAATGAAAGACCACGCGAGACCGGAATTCCAGGGTGAGCGAAACACGCGTGGATGCGTACTGACGCGGAGAAACTCGTAGCAGATGCTCCAACTCAGATAGCTTGGAACCGGGTCTTCACGCAGGTCTTCCAGAAGACGCCGGCACGGGACGTGAAATTCCGAGTCATTGTCCGCCGCGTAGAGCAGGATATTGGTGTCGACAACGCGCAATCAGCGTCCTTCCATTGCGGCATGGAGTTCATCGCGACTTGCCAGGTCGACTCGAGTGCCCCCGCTGGACCATGACGGCAGTCCTGGCAAAGACGTAGCCTCGTCCGCCGCTTTACCGCGGTTGTCCAATACCCGCCGAAGTCCGGCTTCCACCAGCGCAGACATGGTCATCCCGCGCCGAGCCGCTTCTTCTCGAAGTCGGCTCATGACGCCGTCGTCGATGTTCAGCGTGGTCTTCATATGGAAAACCATATTAACAATACGGGAATATGTCAACCTAGTCGCCCGTCAGCCGCTGCAGCACTTCCAAGTATTTCTCGCGCGTCCGCAGGATCACACTTTCGGGGAGCCGCGGGCCCGGCGCTTTCTTGTCCCAGTCCAGCGTCTCCAGGTAGTCCCTGACGAACTGCTTGTCGAAGCTTTCCGGCGAGCGTCCGGGCGCGTAGGTGGCGGCGGGCCAGAAGCGCGACGAGTCGGGGGTGAAGACTTCGTCGATCAGCAGCAACCCGCCGTCCTCGTCCAGGCCGAATTCGAACTTGGTGTCGGCGAGGATGATGCCGCGCCGGCGGGCATAGGCGCCGGCGTGGGCGTAGAGTTCCAGGGACAGCGCTTCGACGTGTTCGGCAAGCTCGCGCCCGATCAGCGACCTTACCGTGTCCATGGAAATATTCTTGTCGTGCTCGCCCCGGACCGCCTTGGTGCTGGGCGTGAAGAGGGGCTCGGCGAGCCGTTCGGCCATCCGTATGCCCGCCGGCAGCGGGATCCCGCACACCTGCCCCGTGGCCCGGTAGTCCTTCCAGCCGGAACCGATGAGGTAGCCGCGCACGACCGCCTCCACCGGCAGCGGGCGCGCGCGCCGGACCACCACCGCCCGGTCGCGCACCGTGGCGCGGTCCGACGCGTCGTCGAGCACGCTTTCCGGGTCGATTCCCGTCAGGTGGTTGGCGACGATGCCCCCGAGCCGGGCGAACCAGAAGTTGGCCACGGCGGTCAGCACGGCCCCCTTGCCGGGGATCGGGTCGGGCAGGACCACGTCGAAGGCGGACAGCCGGTCGGAGGCGACGATCAGGAGGTGTTCGCCGTCCACGCGGTAGATGTCCCTGACCTTGCCGCGGTGCAGCCGCTCCAGGCCCTTGAGCCGGGATTCGAACAGCGGTTCGGGGAGTGAATCGATCATGAATCCGGGACCATCCTCGGGCATCGAATTTTGCCGGGGTTATCCGGCGGCGCGCAAAGGCGGGATAATGGACCGAGGGATGGCCATTCAGCAACACCTGGAGACAATTCCGCGCGTCCGCGCGCGCCTGAAGCGACGGGAAGGGCGGAACGAATGAAGCTGCCGGCGCGAACCATTGCACGCGCGCCGGCAGCGAGAGCGCGTACGGTGACCGGATAATGTGGATCGGCAAGGCCGTGGGCGGCGCGCTGGGGCTGATGGTCGGCAGCTACGTGGGCCTGGCGGTGGGCGTCCTGGTGGGGCACCAGTTCGACCGCGGTCTGGCGAGCCGGACCGGGGACGGGCAGCCGGCCGGCTTCTCGTCGGAGCGGATCCAGTCGTCCTTTTTCCGCGCGACGTTCGCGGTCATGGGCCATATCGCCAAGGCCGACGGCCGGGTGTCGGAGACCGAAATCCGCGCCGCGCGGCTGGTCATGCACGGCATGAAGCTCTCGCCCGCCCAGGTCACGAGCGCCGTGGAGCACTTTACAGAGGGCAAGAGCCCGGGCTTTCCGCTGGATGCGACCCTGCGGCGGCTGCGCGGCCTGCTGCAGGACCGGCCGGACCTGATCCGGGCGTTCGTGGAAATCCAGGTGCGGGCCGCGGTGGCCGCGGGCTCCATCGACCGGACCAAGCGGGGTTTGCTGTGGCAGGTGGCCCGCGGTCTGGGACTGGGACGGGTCGAACTGGCCCAGATCGAGGCGCTGGTGCGCGCGCACCAGGCGCGGGGCGCGGGCAAGGAGTTCGTCAGCCTGGAGGACGCTTATGAAGTCCTGGGGGTCGCGCCGAACGCCAGCGATCGGGAGGTCAAGACGGCCTATCGCCGGCTCATGAACCAGCACCACCCGGACAAGCTGGTGTCGCGCGGCCTGCCCGAATCCATGATGGGCGTGGCGGAGCAGAAGACCCAGGAAATCCGGTCCGCCTACGAGAGAATCAAGGCCCGGCGCGATTTCAGGTGAACGCTTCCGGAGGCGCTCCCGACCGGTGGCGCCCTGACGCCCTGGCGTTCCGGCGATCCGCGGCGCCCTGACGATGCCTGGCGTTCCGTCGACCCCCGGCGTTCTGGCGGCGGTGTTGGCGATCGGGGTGGATGCTCCGGGGCGGTTCAGACCCAGAGCGAGCAGTTTCGCAACAGGTGGCCGCCCAGGGCCATGATGCGGCGCACCGGGTACGGCAACTCCGCCCCCCCGGCAAGCTCGGCGGTGGTGCCGTGATGGGCTTCGTCCTCGCTCATCTGTTCGAGGATGGCCTTGCTCCTGGCATCCTCCTCGGACAGCTTTGACAGGTGGTCGTCGAGATGCGCCTCCACCTGGCGCTCGGTCTCGGCGACGAATCCGAGGCTGACGCGGTCTCCGGGAACGCCGGCAGCCATGCCGAGGAGGAAACTGCCGGCATACCAGACGGGGTCCAGCCGGCTCGGTCGCCCATCGAGCTCCTCAAGCCGTTGTGCGCACCAGGCCAGGTGATCCTGTTCCTCATCGGCGGCCTGAAGCAGATGGCGCCTGGTCTCCTCGGAGCGCGCCATGATCGACTGACCCCGGTACAGGGCCTGTGCGGAAATCTCGCCCGCGTGATTGACGCGCATCAGGGCGATGCTGTCGCGGCGGGCGTCCGGCGCGAGTTCCGCCTCGGGAATGTCTGCAGCAGGGGACGGGCGGGCAGCCTCGGGCGGACCGGTCAGCGTACGCAACGCCTGGTCGGCCGCGGCAATGAGCGAGTCAAGTTTGTCGCTGGCCAGAAACATGGGCCGATTATAGCTGCTGAGCTCGCCGCGGGCGGGTGCATGCGGACAGCCCTTGTTCGCGTCGTGTGTTCGGCGCGGAGCCATGGATGGCAGGAGCGCCGAACGCGTTTGAGACTGTCCAGGGAAAAACCCGTTTCTGCCACGGTCCGGAACTCGTCGCCCTCACGCAGCTCCGCGAATACATGGTAGGTTCGGTCCGGATTCAGTGAGTCGAGGGCGATCGGAATCTCCATGCGGTACGAACTCTTCCCGTCGATGGCGGGAACGGCGCGGGTCTCCTGCATCCAGGCATCCCGGGGACCCGATTCGTCGATGAGGATTTGAAGATGGGTTGCCTCGGACCGGCCCAGGCCCAGATTGTAGACGAATGAAAATCCGTAAGGAGCGCAACCTACGCGATCCACTATCGTACGAAAGGAGACGACCCGTGGTAGCCGTGGCGTTTGCCCATTCAACCGCTGGACCTGGCCGAAGGCGTGAGCGGCACGTTCCGACAACTGGCCTCTCCGGCCATTCAACCGGACTGAAGCGTGATGTTCAGACGCCGGAGTTTTGTCTAGAATTTGGGCAAGTCTTGAGATAAACCGGCAAAGCGGGCGACAATGCTCACCTCGCCATTAAAATCCAGATGCAAGAGAATGACGTGTTCCACCGCATCGCCAACGACCTGGCAGCGGTCAAGGACACTTTCCCGCCTTCCGAGAAGCGCAATGTCCGCACGGTGGCGCAACTCAGGTTCGCCGGTGAGCTGAGTCCGGAAGCATTTGGCGAGCATGTCAGACAGCAGCGCAGCGGGCGATTCGTGCTGAACCGCCTGCCGGCTGAGAACGATCCGCAATTCGAGCGAACCCGAATGATCCGGGATCGCGAACACTTGTTTGTGGAGACACTCAACGAACACTATGCGAACGTCTACGAAGAGTCGCGGGACTCGTACCACGGATGGAGGGAGACGGCGCGTCAGGAAGCGGTCGCGATTCGCGAACTGAGGAGATCCAGCCGGTGGCGCACCGTATTGGGCGTGGTCGGCATGGTCGCATCGGTGGGGCACGCGCTGGGGAGCGACGGCGACCTTTCGGACGCCGTTGTGAGCGACTCGCTGTTGCATGCGAGTACCGCGGTGCTGGAAAGCGGGCTCTTGCGCGGGGAGGAAATGCGGACTCACATCGAGGCGCTGGAAGAGTATTCAGAGAGCTTCGATGCGGAGGTCCAGCCGATGGCGGTTGAGATCGACGGCATTCAGCATCGTTTGACCGGTACCGCGAGAGCGCAGCACGAGGATTGGCGCGAGTTGCTCCGGCGTATCTTCGATGAAGAAACGGGCCTCTGAAGAAACGGCCCCCGGCAACGTCAGTACGCGGTCAACACTTCGATGGGATAAGGCGCCGGCGGCACGGCAGGCATGAGTGGACGAACCTGCTTCTCCAGGTCCAGCAGCGCTGACCGGCGGTTGTCCGGGCTCGGATGGGTACTCAGGAATTGCAGTGGATTGGATCCACCTTCCTCCTCCATCTTCAGCCAGAGCGAGGCGCCGGCGGCCGGATCGTAACCCGCGCGTGCCGCCAGTTCGATGCCCATCCGGTCGGCTTCGGATTCTCCGGCGCGGCTGTTGGGCAAGGTCACCGCGAGTGTCGCTGCCGCCTCCACCGCCAGCCGGGTCTCCGGATCGTCGTTGTTGGCCGCGAACGCCAGCAGCCCCAACTCTGTAACGAGCGCCATGGACATCCGTTCGGCCGTGTGGTTGGCGATCGCGTGAGAGACTTCGTGCCCGAACACGTTGGCCAACTCGTCGTCGGTCAATCCGAGCTTGTAGACGATTCCGCTGTAGATGGCCATCCTGCCGCCGGCCATGCACCAGGCGTTGACGGTGTCCGGGGCGTCGATCAGCGCGACGCTCCAGTCCCAATCGGCCGTATGCGGATACTGCGTCACTGCCGCGGCGACCACGCGCCCGGCCGTCACCCTCACGCGCGCGGCGAGGTGGGGATCGTTTAACAACTGCCGCTCGTCCCGCAGCTGCGCCACCGTATCCACGTAGGCCGCTTCAGACGCCTCTATGGCCACTACCGGTGGCACCAGCAGGAATTGACTGCGCCCGGTCGGGCTGGTGGCACAGGCGCCGGCAAGCATTGCCAATAGCGCAATCGTCAGTCCGCGACACACCGTGACGATGCTCATCTTTCCGACAGTCCGGCGGAGGTCGGTCCTGACTGTTTACTGTTCTTCATTACCCCGAAGGAAGTCCCGATTGCAATTTCCCGACGCGGGAAAGCTGAGCACGCCCGAGCAGCCGGACGAACTCTAGCATACGCGCCCTCTGTTCCGGGCTGTATTTTGTCCGGCATCCCGATTCGCCATCGTTGAATCAGCCCATCGCAGCACTCCCTACAAATACAGATACCGGTAGTCCATCATCAGGTACGCCAGCACTACTGTCCAAGTGCGCGCAATTGCGTGGGGGTCGGACCAATCTAATGCCTCGAAGTGGGCATTGACGCGATCCCAATCCCAGTGCTCCATTTTTGCCGAAATCACTGATCCGACTCAATGTCACCATTGCAGCGCTAAGGAAGGTCTGATCAACTGCCGAAATCCGTCTTGCGCCGGCTGAATCGGCGCGTGGCCGCCGTTTCCGGCCTGGCCGGGCGCCAACAGGGCGTGCGAGCGTGCCGTTCCGCCGGTTTTCACCGCAACAGGGCGCACGGGCGCCCCGTCAGGCGGCCGGCGACCGACAGGTTCGCGAAGCCCGGCAGCATCGCGATGCGCCGCGTGTTCTTCGCCAGGCCCCGGCACCCCGCCTCGCCGTAGCCGAAGTGGCGCTTCACGTACAGGAACGGATGCTCCACCTTCGCCCGCACCGACGCCTTGCGCTTCTCCGCCGCCTCCCCGGGGCCGTCCTTGTCCAGCAACCGCCGCTTGCCCGGCTTCATCGCCACGTGCCAGTCCACCTCCGTGTCCAGGTTCTCCGGGCGCTTGCCCACGCCCCGGTGGCCGGCGTCGCCCCACACCCGCGTCTCCTCCCCGTGCGGCGCCGGGCACGCGCGCGCCACGTCCGAGCCGTTCGCCGGCGTGGTCGCCGGCGTATGCGTCAGCCCCGACTCCGAATCCACCCCGATGTGCGCCTTCATCCCGAAGTGCCACTGCTTGCCCTTCTTCGCCTGATGCATCTCCGGGTCCCGTTCGCCCGTCTTGTTCTTCGTCGAACCCGGCGCGTCGATGATGCTCGCGTCCACGATCGTCCCCGTCTTCAACCGATGCCCCAGCGACGCCAGGTGCGCGTTGATCTCCTCGAACAACGCCCCGCCCAGATCGTGCTTCTCCAGCAAATGGCGGAACTTCAATATCGTCGTCTCGTCCGGCAGGGGGCCGGTCAGCCGCAAACCCGCGAATCGGCGCACCGACTCCACCTCGTACAGCAAGTCCTCCATCCCCGGATCGCCCGGGTCGTAGAACAACTGCACGCAATGCACCCGCAGCATCGTGCCCAACGGATACGGCCGCCGGCCGCGGCCCGGCTTCGGATAGTGCGGCTCGACGCGCCGCTCAAGCGCCTCCCAGGGAATCAAACCGTCCATCTTCTCCGGAAACCGCTCCCGGCGCGTCGTGCGCTTCTTCCCGTCGTGCTCCAACTCCGCAAATGTCGCTTGATCCATGACCCCTCCGGAACCTGACATCCCACTACCGCATTATCGCGGGAATGGGGACTTGATCAGAGTTTCCCTAGACGACCGACGGGTCGCCCCCATCACGGGGGCGCGGATTGAAACAACAGCGCCGCGACGAAAAACAGTATTTTGGGCGCGGATCATGGCGTGGAATCGGCTTGCATTGCCGCGCAGGGTTCCCGGAAGGGGCGCCAGCGACGCCGGTGACCGTCGGCCGGGCCGGCGCGTGTGCGGCTCGAAGATCGAAAACACCTTCTCCTCGTGCGCAATCGCCTCGCCCGGCAGCAAACGCCGCTCCACCTGGTCCATCTGGCGCCGCGCGTGCTCCGGATACCCCCGTATCGGCGCCCATTCCGCCTCCGGAACCCCTTTCGACGCCAACGCTTCGAGCGTGGCCCCGACACGCCCGGGCAGCGCACCGCAACGCGCCAGATACGCCTCCACCCGGTCGGCCAGTCAATGCGTTTGCGTGCCATGGTCAGGCAGCGCACCGCAACGCGCCAGATACGCCTCCACACGCGCCGGACAACCCTTCGCCCGGCGCGTCGAGCGCACCCGGTGGAACAACGTCCCCGCACCCCTCGTCACGTGACGCCACCGGCGCCGGCCGCCCACCCCGTGCCGCTTGGCCAACCGGGCCGTGTCCCGGACCGCGCACCGCGTCGCGTCCCACAGCAAACTCACGTCCGTCGGGTAATGAACGTCGGTCTCCACCGCGAAGGAGTCGCACCGCCCCCGCAACGGCTCGCCAGGCTTTTTTCCGGCCACCGCGTGGCCGCCGTCCACCGCCAGCCTCCCCACCGCCGGGAGCAACTCCGGCGCCGGCAACGAGACGTTGTCGACCACCGTCTGAAACCCGTACCGGCTCTCGTCGGCGAAATCCCCGTGCGCCAGCATCGCCCGCACCGTGCGGTGGTTGTTCGCCAGGTCGTGAAGACGGTCGAAATCGCAGCCCAAGCCCTGCTTCAGCACCCCCAGCACCAATATCCGCCACAGGTCCATGCCCGGACGCCCCACCTTGCGGTCCGTGCCCGGCCGGATGTGCGCCTCCAGCAGACCGAACAGCTCCTCCCGCTTGTCCGTGTGAAGGTATTGCACCCCCCCCCCCCCCCCGACACCGCCGGGATGTCGTCGCGGGACTTCGGGTCCAGCCGGATGTCCCCGACCGCCACCTGCCCGAATTGCATCTGCCGCCTCTGTACCTCGCGCATGCCTTTTCCCCGAAGATCGACCGAAATCGGGCCGGAACCGCCCTATTTTCACCGATTCCCGACCCCGATGACATATCTTCGTCCGAGACAAACCACCCCTTCGCGTTATTATTCAAATGGATAGGAGTTTTCGGGCAGACACTAATTAGACAGATGCCGTACCGGAGTCGGGTCATTTCATTGGCTCGGCAACTACATGCGAATATGTCGGCGACTCTGTCGGCTCATCTAATATCCGCATTGATGTCTCTTGACAATCGCAATGTAACGTCTGAATCAAGAATAGGACGTTGAGTTGCAAATAAAACATTAGCGCCGTGCTCTCTTTCAGCCCGTCGGCAAACATCTCCGAGCGTAATATGGTCTGTCTGTTCTTCATCAGCAGAATCGTTCCCGCTGAAATTGACAGCAAGTAGCGGATGAGCTTCAAAGCGACCGGACTGGTCATCGACTTGAGTAGCCACTACGCCTTTTCCGAGAGGATGCTCATACAACTTGTATCCTTGCTCGGTCGCCTCACATTCTTGTTGTATTTGTTCCACCGAATACGCATACAAAGGCCACGATGAGTCGAATTCATTGGGCCATAGTAGCCAGCGAACTGCCATAAGTCCATTATACAATAAGCTCTCCTCATTCAAATCCCTTTCAATATAGTATTCTATATTCGCATGCGCTCCTGCTTGCACTTCGATTGCATCGGAACTATTCGAGTTCTGTTTACTTTCTTGCTCTCCGTCTTGTGCATGCAAACCATTAATTGCCGATATGCTCAAAGCAAGTAGCGCCATAACAAACGATCCTAGTTTCAAGATACTCTCATGAATGTTGGTATACACATCATCCTCCAATCACTAAAGGCCGAATACACGACTGACAATTAACCATGCCAGTGTAGGGAGCACAATACCGGAAAAATAGAGGCGGACAGGACCGTATCCAAAGTCTCTCCAACTGACCAACCACGCAAACCAAACCGCCACGAGAAATGATATGGCAAGCACCCAACCGAGAATAGGCCCGTAGTTCGAAAGATCTTCCACTGCAATGTCTAGCCAATTGCCCGCACGAGAAAATGCTACGAGCCAGAAGGCACTTAGGGAACCAGCCAACGCGCAGAGAAAACGACGACCGAAGCCCCACCCCTGATCGACGGGCTTTAGCCACTGTTCTCTCAACACTTTTATCCATTCAGCAATTTCTTCGTTTACAGTCGCCATCGTGGTGTACTCTAACTGCCGCACGCAAGCCAATCATAGTAGAAATTAACTCTCCGATAGTATCAAGAATTTCAGCTCTGCACACGAAATCCGCCAATGCAACAGCAGCCACTCGTGCTAGTGTCAAAGTCGAGCGTCATAAAATGAGATTATGTTGCGGCGATAGTCCCGAGCGTGGATGCCAGCGCGTCGATCCGGTCCGCCACCCGTTGCGCCGGCTCCTTCAATTGCTCCGCCGTCCAGTCCGCGGCATCCCAGGCCGAAGCCCAAGCGAGCGGCGAGCCCGCCGCGGCGCAGGCTCCGGCGGCCACGCAGAGCGACCTGGACGCGGATATACCCTTCTAAACGGCCCTATGTCGGAACTGTAAACTCCGCGCCCCGAAGGCCGGTGTCCCGTTCGTCCTGGACGGGGCATCGGCTTTCCTTTTGCAGTCCGCCAGAGGTCCCCGGCCATCCGGCACCGCGCCGCGCCAGGACGCTCGCTGTTCGTGCGGCTTGAACCGCCCGGCACGCCGGGGCGCAGGCATGACAGCGCCACGGGCGAGCACGGCGACCTGCTGGATCTCGTCCGGCTCGCGCTCGCTGCGCGAGGCGCTGGCCGAGGCGCGCCGGTTCCTGGCGCAGCCCGCCGTTCCCGCCCAAGGCCGGCCCGACACTTATGATCGCACCGAGGCCGCCCGCAACCTGTGGGACCGGTGCGGGCCAATTGACGGCAGCCATGCCGAAACCTATCTCCGGGCCCGCGGCATTCACCGCTGCCGGTTCCCGGCATTGCGGTTTCACAACTCGTTACCCTTCCGGACCGGCGCCGGTGGCTGGCGCCGCTATCCGGCGCTGGTCGCCGCCGTGACCGGCGGCGACCGCGCGCTCGAAGGCGTGCACCGGACCTGGCTCGATCCTCGCCGGGCGGCGTTGGCCTGTGTCTCGCGCCCGCGCAAGGCGCTGGGCCGCATCCACGGGCTGGCCGTTCGGTTCGGTGAACCTCACGGCGCCGCCACGTTGCTGGTGGGCGAGGGCATCGAGACGGTGCTGTCGCTGGTCACCGCCTGGCCGGACACGATCCTGCCGAACGCAGTCCTGCCCCACGCAGTGGCGGCTGCCGCGCTTTCGGCGGGCAGCCTCGGGGCGTTCATGCCGCCGAAGCACGTGACGCGCCTGATCGTCGCCCAGGACCGCGACGAAGCCGGGGCGCGCGCCTCGCGCAGGCTGCAACTGCGTTGCACCCGGCTCGGCGCAACGCCCAGGTCGTGCGCGCCCGAAAGCGACGAGGCACGCGAGTGCCGCGAGGCCGCCAGGGCGAAGTTCAATGCGGGCGACGCCGTTTCGTTCATCGCCCGCGGGGAACGCCACACAGGCCCCATTGTGCGCATGAATCCCAAGCGGGCCAGGGTGAAGTGCGGCGATGTCCTGTGGTCGGTACCCTACGCCCGGCTCGACCCCCGTCCGCCCAATGGCTTTTGAGGCATGAGCTCGAACAGACTCTGAAACTTGCCTACATGCGGTTTGAGCGTATCGAGGACTTCCTTATTTCCGTACTCGATCCGGTGTCACGCCACGCAGGGTGTTTCCGGAAGATTACGCCGACTTGCCAGCACTGTCAGGACAAGAGAGCCGACTTGCCTCCGGCCAATCTCCCATCCTCATCCGGCTTGGCCGACCCGCCCAGAATGTCCTCGCCGATGCTGGCGGCGGTCCTCTGCGCCGATTCCTTCACCGAGTCCTCCGCCAGGTGAGCGTACTTCGCGGTCGTCTGCACCCGCGTGTGGCCCAGCAGCTTGCCGATCATCGGCAGGCTTTCCCCCAGCGCCAGCGCCCGGGACGCGAACGAATGCCGCAAGTCATGCAGCCTCACATCGTTGAGGCCCGCCCGCGCCCGCACCTTGCACCATGACCCGTTGATGTTCCTCAACGGCCGTCCCGGAAACCGCCCCGGTATCACCCAGGGATCGCCCGGCACGCGCGGGCGGTTCTCAAGCACTCTGGCGGCAGCCGGCGACAGGGGCACCGTCCTCGGCCCCGTCTTGGAATCGCTCAAGCGCAATTCGTTCCGCTCAAGATCCACCTCGTCCCAGCGCAACCTCAATATCTCGTTGCACCGGCACCCGGTGAGCATCAACAACCGCAACGCAGCCGCTGCGCGGGGCAGGATATTGCCCTCCGTTTCCATCTAGCTCAGCACCCGGCCCAGCCGCTCGAACTCCGCTTCGGTGAGAAAACGCTCCCGGCTCTTGCGCTTGTACCGGACGACCCGGGGGCACGGGTTCGTGCCCTCCGGCACCTCTCCCCAGGCCTCGGCCAGGGAGAACATCCTGGACAGCGCCCACAAGACCGTGTTCGCCGCGCCGCGCCGGTCCCTCAGCTCATGGTGCAGTGCCGCGACGTGTTCCCGTTTCACCGCCGTCACGGCCATCTCCCCCAGCGCCGGAAGGATATGGCCGCCAATCAGTTGCCGGTACCTTGCCGCGGTCGAGGGCTTGCATTCCACGTCCACGTAGCGCTTCAGGCACCGCCGCGCCAGATCCTCCATCGTCCGTTCCCGTCCCGAACGCCACGATGTGGAGAAACGATCAGAATAGCAGTACTTTATAGTACTCGGGCGTAGTTCAAGCGTAGTCGGTGCGGTCGGCAGAAAATAAGGATATATTTAGCGAACTTTCACAACTACTCAGCGCCCAACACCCAGAATATGGCTATAATGCGAGAGTTTTCGGGTAGCTCAGACCTCCACAAGAAATTTAAGTAAGCAAAACGAAAGCAGATTGCCACTATTCACCCTCCCATCCGCAATCGGGAGGCCAGTAAGCGTTCTATATGGGCACCGTAAGCGGCCGAGTAGGCGGGGGCATTACTGCGCCCCGCCCCTCACAGACCCGAGCGTGCGGTATTCCCGCACTCGGTTCCTCACTGGACAGATTCGCTGCGGGGACCGGGCCATGGGCGCGCGATCCTGACTGAAGGCAGAGGATGACGCTGAAGGAGTGCATTCATCCGGTCCCAGTTCAAACGCCGGAGGCGGTCGCGGCGTGCCAGCCACTTCCGCCAGATGCGAATGAGCTGGTAGCGGAACCATGCCAGGCGTTTGCCGTTCCCCGACAGACCATAGCAGGCGCAGTGTCCCCGGATCATCCGGGCCAGATGCTCACGTTGCCGCAAGATCGGCAGGTGCCGGTGCCGTTTGCACCGCACATGCACGGATTTCAGCGCGCGAGCAAAACGGTCCTTCGCCGTGATCTGGCGAACCACGTCCTTGCCGCGTCCCGACCGGCCCCATACATGGGTGAAGCCGAGAAAGTCGAAGGTCGTGGCCGACGCCATCCAGTGACGCCCATAGGGGCGTTTGCGGCGGAAGTCCACATGGCGCGTCTTGGTCTCATGGAGCGTGAGCCCGTGGCGACCGAGACGTTTCCCCAGCACGTCAAGCACCCGCTTGCCGCTGGGGCGGTCTTCGAAGGTAAGCACAAAATCGTCGGCAAACCTCACCGGCCGGCACTCGCCCCGGACACGCGGTTTCACCTGTTCCTCGAACCATTTGTCCAGCACGTGGTGCAGGAAAATATTCGACAAAATCGGGGAAATTACGCCGCCCTGAGGAGTCCCGGCGACCGGCTTGCGCACGGTGCCCTCTTCGAGAACCCCCGCGTTGAGCCATTTGTCGATCATGCGTCCGATGACGCCGTCCCTGATCCGCAGGTCGAGAAAGGACCGTAGGTGAGTGAACGGGATGTTGTCGAAGTATTTCGCCACATCCGCGTCGATCACCCATCGCTGCCGCTGCTCGATGATGCCCTTGCGCAGCGCATCCAGCGCATCGTGGGCCGACCGTCCGCGCCGGAACCCGTACGAGCACGGCAGAAAGTCCGTCTCGTAGATCGGCTCCAGCACCATCAGGACGGCCCGTTGCGCCACCTTGTCTTCAAACGTCGGAATGCCCAATGGGCGTTTCGTGCCGTCCGCTTTGGGGATGTAGTGGCGGCGCACCGGCGGGGCGACATGGCGGCCCGACACGGTCCGGCTCAGGAGGTCGTGAAGATTGGCCTCCAAATCCTTCCCGCAGTCGGCGCCCGCCGCACCGTCCTTGCGGGTGCGCCGATGCGCCTCGATCATCCATTCGATGTCGATCGGGCGATGCGGCGACGTGAACACCCGTTCGGGGTGCTTCCTCGCCTGTTCGGCTATCCACCGCTGTTTCGTGCACGTGTTTGTGGAACTCGGCGTTTCCTCCAGCGTTTCCCATCAGTGGGTCTGTCCAAGTGACGCCCCGCTTCCCTCCAGCGGGTCCCGATGGCCACGGTTCCCCGCCTTCAAAGGTGCTATCGAGGCGCTACGACTTCCTGCTCCGCCTGGCCTTCGGCTTATTGATTCGCCCACCGGCTCCGCGGGTGCCTGCCGGGTTGGTGTCCGTCCATGACGCTCCCGCCGGCGTGCAGGCCCGCCCACGGGCCGGGGTGTGGATTGTTCGTGCTGGCCGTCCCCGTTCCAGCGGTCTCGCCCACGGGCAAGAGCAGGATCTCCCAGGTTCCCTGGCGATCCGTCCCGCGACTCTGCGCCGGTCCACGACCCCGGACGACCCGTCGCGCCTCACCGATAACGGCGCTTCCGGTGCTGCCCCCACACGCTTAACAATGAAGGCGTCGTCGATTAACGGATTTCGAGGCTTCCTCCGCCGCTTCATCACCCACTGTCTAGGCTTCACGACGCCCGTTACCGTGCGCCATGCAAGACTCGTTTCCGGCTGGCGGGCTGCGCCTTTGCCGGGCGGGAGTCGAACCCGCAGGATCGCGATGAAAGGTTTCAGATCATCTCATTCTCCTTTCCAAGGCTTGCCCTGGCGCAATAACCGTTCCGTTCCCGGGGGATGACAGGATGCCGGAGGGCGGTTCTGGCTGTCCAGGGGACTGGGGCGTGCGCGGCCAAGGAAGTTTAGTCGAGCCTGAGCGCCATCACCAAGCTCCTTGCAATACCAAGTTGCCATACTTTCACCTTGTTCAACCGTTGGCGATGTTACTCGACCATAGCCGGAGGTGCCAAGTAAGTAGACGCTGGTTCTTAAAGCACTTCGATAGGCTCTTGGTCGGAGGCATCGTGTTCGGGAAACTGCGCCGTGAATCCCATCGCTCTAGCGATGACGAGCGCGGTCTGCGCGGCGGCGTCCCGGAGCGCCGCGTCGTCCAGGTGCGCGTAGATGGCGGTCGTACGCTGGTTGCGGTGCCCGAGAAGCCGTCCGACCGTGGGTAGCCCGAACCCCCGGCGCCGATCCCGACGCCGGAGGATCTGCGCCTTCGCATGGAACCGGTCGCCGACTGCAGCCGCTACGAGCGCTTGATGGAGGCACACCGTGGAACGGCATGAGGTGCTGGACATGATGCGCACGCTGCGTCTGTCGGGCATGCGCGCGGCCTACGACGAGATCGTGGCCCAGGCGATCAAGCGCGAGCACCCGATCCAGCGCGTCATCGGCGAGTTGCTCAAGCTGGAGACCGCCGACAAGAAGGCGCGCTCGATCAAGTGCCAGCCGGCCATCGCGAAGTTGCCGATGGTCAAGGAACTGGCCGATTTTGACTTCGCCTCAAGCCCGGTCAACGAGGCGTTGGTGCGGGACCTGGCCACGGGCGAGTTCCTGGGCGCCAAGCGCAATGTCGTGCTCGTCGGCGGCACCGGCACCGGCAAGACGCATCTCAGTGTGGCCATCGCGCGCGCCTGCATCCGCAACGGCGCCCGGGCGCGCTGCTTCAATGCGGTGGACCTGGTCAATCATCCGCAGGCCGAGGCGCGCGGGGAACGTCAGGGCCGCACCGCCGACCAACTGGCCCGGCGGGACCTGGTCGTCTTGGACGAACTGGGCTACCTGCCCTTCGCCCAGACCGGCGGGCAGCTGCTGTTCCATCTCATCAGCAAGCTCTATGAACGCACCTCCATCGCCGTGACCACGAACCTGGCCTTCGGGGAATGCCCCAGCGTGTTCGGCGACGCGAAGATGACCACGGCGCTGCTGGACCGCCTCACCCATCATTGCGATATCGTGGAAACGGGCAACGAGAGCTGGCGGTTCAAGAACCGATCCTGATCCACGAGGCCCGGACCGCCGGATCCGGACAAGACGCGCAGTTGCGGGCCGGACTTACCCACCCCTTGCACACCGCCCCGCTCGAGTGTCAGAGGCACGCGGGACCGTGCTCAAGGCGTGGATAAGTCCGGCTCGCGAGACCCCGACACCGTCACTTGAACCCCATTTGGGTGGGTCAATTTTGGACGCCGATAGTGGGTCAGTTTTCAACGCCGATTGACACTATGGCGAAAGATCAGAGCGGGCGAAACGGGTACGTGATTGGGCGCGTTCAGGGGCTACAGGGGAGTGAATTCGTGCCTGAAGGTGTGCTGCAGCACACCTTCAACCTTACGCGGAAGAATCCCGACGCCGCCCGTGCCAGCGCGATCACTTCCTCATCGTCAGCTGCGCACCGTGTGCACTGATCGCGTGAACTCGGACGATCCTGGCGTCCAAGTCAGCGCGATCATAGCCGCTGACTTCGTAGAGGACTTCGAACGCCGCAGGCAGTGTGCTGTCTTGAGCCAGTGCGCCCTGGATGCTGTCCACTTCAGAGGAACCCGTCAACGCTCGAACGATGTGCATCAGCCCGATATCATGTAAAGCGGAGAAGATGAAAATACCTTTGCCTTCCGGGCCTGGAAGCTTGGCAAACAGCGCATAGTCGAGTGTTGGACCGTCTGGATCATCAGAGGCTATAAACTTTTCGCCAGAGTCGTCCTCTACGAACACGGGATTCTCGGGAGGTTTCGAGAACCGCGACGCAGCAAAGAAGTAGTCCTCCAACGCGCCCAAGCTTTTGGGAAGCCCCAAGAAAACGATGGTGTTGTTTCTGATGTCTTCTCCCGTCATATCGCTAGCGAGTTTCATCGATACACGCCGGTCTGACGGTTCGATCACGCGAAATAGATACCGGAGACTGACTGCCACTCCCTTCGGTAAATAGGTAATGTCTACCGGACGCACGTCGATAGTGCCTAAAGCCGACTCATATGCCAGAAGCTCTTCAGCAGAATCAATTCGGACATCCCGAATGTATCGCCCCGGCGGGCCGTCCGATTCCGCATAGAAGAAGAAATCACCCAACACGATTAGAATGGGGTCTTCGCTCTCTCGAGTATCCGACCAAAGCGCCGTCTCTGACGGCGAGTCAATAATGTCCGGCGCCATCTGTTGTCTTTCGAGAACGAGGCGGACATTCCAGACGGCCGAAGCCAACAGTAGAACCGTAACGACTGCTATGGCCGCTCGATACCGATTTCGCGCGAGACTCGGGATCGCACTGCTTGATCTGGGTCTGACGAGCAGCCGATAGCTGCCTTTGGGCAGTTCCAGCCTATACGCTTCATTCCGACCCGTGCTCGAATAGTAGTTTTCGAGCTTGCGGCGCAGCTTGTGCACATAGACACGGACGGTCGAATCCTCAGCGGCATTGAACGATGGGCTCTTTCCGAAAACGTCCACCGCGATGTCGATTTCGTGAGGACTTAGGCCGCGTTTGGCCGCCTCGGCGAGATACCGAAGTAGCTTTACGAACTTGTCGGACGTGCCTAGCGCTCCGCTGCCTTCAATTCGTTGAAGTTGCTGCTGGACGGTACTGAAATCTTGTTGAGTGCCGCTGGTAAACAATGTTAACGGGGTTTTTCCCGGTCGAAACCGGAGCACGAATACCACAGTCGCGAAGCCTTCCCTTCTTCCCCATTATACACCAGTGACCCAGTGACGGCCCTCTGCAGGAGCTGCTGTCGCGCAGCAGTCACATTGGTCGTGCCGACGTCCGCCTGGACCGACCATCCACACGCGAATCCGGAACACCGGCGGTGCCTGTCGCGTAGCTCATAAATACTTGAGCCCAAGCAATGATGTTACCAAATGTTAACCAGTCGTTTGGAACGGTTTTCAACTTGATCCGATGTATCGGTAGGCGAGAAGATGAGACGTGCCTGACGCGTGTGGCGTAAGCCCAACGCCTCAAGACATTCGGGAATGGCCGAGCCCGTGCTTTCAACGAAGTTTGGGGCAATGGAGGGGTATTCTCATGACTTCAAGATTAATCAGCGTACCGGGCATGGGCGCCCGAGTCGCCATCGGCGCTTTCGCATTGCTGCTGGCGGGCCCGGTTTCGACCGTTGCCTCGGCTCAAGATGCCAGCCTGGAAGAGATCGTCGTGACTGCCACGCGGCGTGAGCAGAATCTGCAGGACACGCCAATCTCCGTCGCGGCGTTCACCTTCGAGGACATCGAGCTGAAGGGCATCGAGGAGATCGAAGACCTGAACGTGATGGTCCCCAATGCCCAGTTCGCTGGCCAGAACGTACAGGGGGAGGCCCAGGCCACGTTCCGAATTCGGGGTCTGGGCGGCGTCGCCACCTATGTGGATGGGATCTGGCAGTCGAGCAGCGCTAATTTGCTGACCCGCAATATCGTCGAGCTCGAGCGCATCGAAGTCCTCCGGGGCCCCCAGGGCACGCTCTTCGGGCGAAACTCCACGGGCGGAGCCGTGCAGTTGATATCGAAACGGCCTGAAGCCGAGTTTGGCGGCCGGGCCACGGTGAGCCTCGGCTCGCTCAACCAAGCCGACGGATCGGTGTCCGTGGACCTACCCCTCGGCGACAGTGTGCTGAGCAAGTGGACGGGCGCCATCCTGACGAGGGACGGATATGTGAAAAGCATCGAGATCGACCAATCTTATGGAAACGTCGATAACAGGATACTCCGGGGAGACATCCTCTGGACACCCACGGACAATTTCTCGGCCCGAGCGATCATCGAGAACAACTCTTTCCAGCAGGCGCCGATCGCCAGAGTCATTGCGTCGATGACCGGAGACCTGCCGGTTGCAAATTCGGGCAGGGCACTTCACTACAACAACGTGGTGGCAGCAGGCACGAACCCGGACATCAGCGAGATGATTTCAGACGCCAACAACACCGCCGGGTCCCCAGGTGGGCGAGTGGGCGCGTGGGAGAACCGCTCAGTGCTCACCGGTGACGGCTGGACACAGGATCTGACTTCGGTGACGCTGGACATGAACTGGGATATCAACGATTCATTGTCAGCGAGGTCGCTGTCGGGCTGGCGCGAGAACGACCGGTCAACCGCCAACGACATCACAGGACTGCAGTACGATATATTCGTTTTACGCTCCCTGAATCGGGACGAGCAGTTCACGCAGGAAATCCAGTTCCTGGGTGAGCACGACAAGTTCTCTTACGTAGTGGGCGCCTATTACTGGGACGAAAAGGGTTACGGCGCCGGCTGGCACTGGAACTATGCCGATTTCCAGGGCCGCTTGGGCGGCAGGGGGATGGCGCCCACGGGCGACTGGGCGGTGTGCCAGTGTGGGTTTAATCCCATGTTTACCCCTGGCCGCGTCGTCCCAGCCATGGGCAACGGCACCGAAGGCAAGGCCATCTATTTCGATGTGTCTTTGGACGTAACCGATCAGCTCACGCTGTCAGCGGGCTACCGCGACAACTCCGAGGAGACCGTGGCGGTGAGCTACGCTAACCTGAACACCTTTGACCCCAACTTGCCGGTGGGCGCGCTGCCCGAAGGATCGACCGTATTCAACCGCACGCAAACCGGGCAGGAAGAGCGCGAGCAGTTCGACGCCAACACTTACCGGTTCACGGCTCAGCACCGTTTCACCGAGGACGTCATGGTCTACTTCAGCGCGGCCGATGGTTGGGAGCCCGGCGTAATCAACACTATCGACCCGGTAAACGACATGATCCTCGATCCCAACGGAAACGTGGTGGCGGTGCCGTTTTTCATCGAGGCCGCACCGCAGACGGTGACGAACTTCGAGGTCGGGCTGCGCTCGGAATGGGCCGCCGGTACGCTACGCCTGAACGGGACCCTGTTCAGCATGGATTACGATGACATCCACTTCAATACGCAGATCCGGGACACCTACGACGCCTCGACCGGCCGCTTCAGTGGCACGCTTATCCAGGGGAACTACCTGGCCAACGCAGGTACGGCCAAGGTGGAGGGTGCGGAAGTCGAGTTCCTTTGGGCGCCATCGCCGGCATGGCGGTTCGACCTGTCGCTGGGTTGGCTGGACGCCCACTACACGGAACTGGACCCGGATGTTTTGCCCGGCACGGTGAGTATCGACACGCGCTTTGCTGGCGCGCCCGACCGCTCCGCAGCGTTCGGCATCCAGCACAATACGCCTCTCGGCGACGGGGGTTCGCTGACCACGCGGCTCAACTACGGCTGGAACGACAAAATGCGCATGAGCACGACCGAGAGCGTCAACTTCGACATACCCTCATTGGCGCTGACGAGTCTGCGCATAAACTACAACCCGCCGCGCGGCAACTACCGCCTTTCGCTGTTCGGGGACAACCTCACGGACGAGTTCTACCTGCAGTCCACCCACGCCCAGACATTTGTCGGTGTCGTACTTTCCTCCGCCGGACGGCCGCGTCAGCTCGGCCTAGAGGCCCAATTCTTCTTCTAGGGATGGAATTGAGTTCACAGATCCTGGCGGTCAACAGAGAGGTTCGAAAATGGGCAGCAATACGATCCTTCTAGACCGTTGTCTGGCCATCCCGTTGCTATTTATGTCTCAGCTGTTGGCAGCTCAGGATTTGTCCGGTATCTGGGGTTGGGAAGGCCGCGGCGCTCCAGGTGGATCGTTCAACACTTGGGAGCCGAAATTCACGGCTGAAGGCGCGCGGGCTCAGGCGCTCTGGACCGCCGACCCACTTCAAGACCCCGGCCTACGCTGCGTAGTTCATTTCGGCCGTAACATCTTCAGCCCCATGAACACGGAGATAATCCAGCAGGACGATGTGCTCCATATACTTTAACGAGTACATGCACCAAGTTCGGAGAGTGTATCTGAATACCCAGGAGCACCCCGAGAATGAGGCGCCCAGCCTGATGGGGCACTCGTATGGGTGGTGGGAAGGCCAAACGCTCGTGGTCGATACAGCCAAGATCAGCCCCGGCCCCTTGACCATTCGCGGCATTCCCTCGAGCGACGTTCTTCATGTCATCGAGCGCTTCACTGTGGGCGAGAACGGCGACCGGATGGTGATGGAGATGGTGCTTGAGGACCCGAAGCACTTCGAGGAACCGCTCATAGCACGCAGATCGTATCTGAGGCAGCCCGAAAACGTTCGGATAAAACCCTATGACTGCATCGTAAGAGAGCATCTATGAGACTTGTCATTCAATCGAGAGGTGGCCTGCTCGCACTTGCCATCGTCCTCGCGACCTTTATGACTGCGGGTTTGGGTCATCACTCCTTCACGTATGAATACACGAACGAAGTCGTCGAACATCAGGGGGAAGTGACCGAGGTTTGGTACGCGAATCCCCACAGTCGCGTGTACATCCATGTCGCCGATGAGAACGGCGACTCCAAGTTGTGGGAGTTCGAGACCTATCCCACCATCGCGCTCGAGCGGGCGGGATGGTATCATAATACCTTGAAAGAGGGAGACGCCGTCAGAGTGAGCGGCAGGCTCGCGCGTGACGGCGGGAACAGAGCCCAGATGATCGCCATCGTCCGGCTCTCGGACGGCTGGGAGGGCCTTGGATATCGCACGCCCGAGGAACGCTAGCCCCCCTTTTCCGGAGCGGTTCGAGCCGCGGCGGACGACCGCCGCAATGTCCCGTGACGTGACCCGGATCCGGCGGACTGCGAAGGCACCGGACCATTTAGCGAGCAACGAAACATGAAACTCAAATTCCTTACCCGATCTGTAATCCTCGCGCTCACTCTTCTCATTCCACTGAGTCATGCCCTGGCGCAGCGGGAAGGTGGCGGGATGGCGATGGGAGGGGGCGGCGGTCCAGGCGGCCGCGGCTTTCCGAGCTTCGACCTTGCCGACCAGCAGCGCGAGCCCTTCAAGATCTTGGGAGTTCAAGAATGAAAAGGGCGGGCAATCGACTGGTTTTCGGTTTGCTTTGCACAATGGCCTGTTCGGGTTCCGCTTCCGCCAACGAGCCGGTGGAGGGCTACGATATCAAGGTCGTTCTGCTGGGCACGGGCACGCCGATACCGACAGGTCCGACGGGCAAGTTCGGCGCCAGTGTGCTGGTGGAGGCGGCGGGGCAGCCGTATGTGTTCGACTGCGGACGCGGCTGCGGGATTCGATTGTCGCAGGTGTACGGTGCGAGCGATTACCGGCGCATCGACACGGTGTTCATCACCCATCATCACGCCGACCATACTGTGGGATTGCCGGAGGTGTTTGTCAGCAACTGGCAAGCGCGGCGGGGTCGCCCGTTCAGGGTCTTCGGGCCGCCGTACACGGCGCAGCTGATGTCGCACTTGGGTCTGGCCTATGCGGGCGACGTGGCGTTGCGCGGCGGGGACCGTGCGGGAAGTGCCGCCGCCCTGCAGGCGCAGGTCACCGAATTGAGTGGGGACGGAGTCGTTCTGGAAGAGAACGGCGTCACCGTGACCGCATTCCTGGTGGATCATTCGCCGGTGGAGACGGCGCTGGGCTATCGCGTGGACTACAACGGGCGCTCGGTGGTGATATCCGGCGACACGCTGCCGTCGGACAATCTGGTGGGGCACGCCGAGGGGGTGGACCTGCTCGTCCACGGGGTGATGTCGCCGGCTTCGGCGGACCACCTTCTGGCGAGCAATCCGGACAATCCCGATCGGGCCAGGTATGTCATGTCGCGTCACCCGACGCCTGCGCAGGCGGGGGAGGTTTTTAGTCGGGCGCGACCGCGGATGGCGGCGTTCTATCACTTCGAGGCCGACTTGCAGAACCCGGGGCAGCGGCTTGTCGAGCAGACGCGTGAGACGTATTCGGGGCCGCTGACGGTGGGGCGGGACCTGATGGCGATCTATATCGCGGATGAGATCATGGTGTTGGACCCGAACGGTCGGCGCATGGCGCCCGACACCGTCGTCGAGGAATGAAATGACATGAAAATCAGTCCATCGGCAGGTTTCACGATCATAGCGGCGGCTTTGCTGGTTGCTCCTGTTCAGGCACCGACACAGCAGCGCGGTGCCATGGGCGGTCCGGGCATGGGCGGTCCGGGCATGGGCGGCCCCGGCGGCGGTTTCCCCAGCTTTGCGCTGGAGGACCAGCGGCGCGAACCGTTCAGGATATTCGACAACCTGTACTACGTGGGCGTGGATTTCGTGTCCAGCTTTCTGCTCACGACAAGCGACGGACTGATCCTCATGGATGCGCTGTTCGCCGACGAGGGCTACGCGGAGTACCTGCTGGAGAACGTGCGCGAGGTGGGATTCGATCCGGCCGATATAAAGTACGTACTGATCACTCACGGGCACCCGGATCACTTCGGCGCCGCCGCCGCGATTCAGGCGGCAACCGGCGCGCAGGTGGGCACGACGGCGGCGGATTGGGACATGATCGAAGCACAACAAGGCAATGCCGCGCCGCGCCGCGACCGGGTGTTCGCAGACGGCGACACGCTGACGCTGGGCGACACCACCCTGCGCTTTCATGTCACGCCCGGACACACGCCGGGCGTGCTGTCGATGGAATTCCCGGTCTTCGATGGGGCACGCCAATACAAGGCGTTCGCGTTCAACGGCGCGGGTTTGGGCCGTGGGCCCAGCGTAGAACTCATAAATGCATACATTGAAAGCATCGAGCGCGTGCGAGGCATTTCAGGAATCGAGGTCAATATCGTGAATCATCCGTTTCTGTGGGACGTGTTCGGGCGAGCCGAGCGGCTCGCGAACCGCGCGCCGGGCGATCCGCATCCGTTCGTCGCGCCCGAGGAAATTCAAGAATGGCTGGACGGGCTCTCGGAGCAGGCACACCGGGCGCTGGCGGAGGCGACCGGGAACTAGGCCGGGTGCAGCCGCGGGCGCCCCCGGAGGTCCGGCTGAAGGAGAGGGACATTGAACATGAAGAGCAGGCACTGGGTTGCGGCGGGCGCGGTGGCGCTGGGCGCCATCGCGCAGGTTCGGGCGCATCACTCGTTTGCGGCCGTTTACGACCGTTCCGACCCGATCCGGATCGAAGGCAAGATTGCGCAGGTACGGCTGACCAACCCGCACTCGTGGTTTTTCGTCGACGTTGCGGGCGAGGACGGGACGGTGGTTCGCTGGTCGATCGAAGCGGGCACGCCCAGCGCGATGATCCGCAACGGGTACTCGCCGGACGCGATCGGGGAAGGCGATGCGGTGACGATCATTGGGTTTCGCGCCCGGGATGCGAGCAAGAACGCGGCCATGCTGACTGAATTGATTACCGCGGATGGGGCGGTGTACGGGATGTTCGGTCCCCGCGAAGGCGAGGGCGCCCGGTGAAACCGACTCTCGGGCGACGTGTGCGGGGAGGGGGAACGATGAGTGGATTGGGTATCCGGGCTGTCACTTCGGCGCTGTGGGCGTCGTGCATCGTCGCTCATCTCACGCCTGGCTCGGCAGGGGCGCAAGAGGCAGCCGGGACGCAGCAGTCGGCGGGCGGAGAGATCCCGCGGATGGCTGATGGGCGGCCTGACCTGTCGGGCGTGTGGTGGGCCGGCGGCGATGTGGGCAGTCCTGCGTTTATTCGGCTTCTTCGCCAGAATCGCGGCGGCGGGGAGTCACCGGCCACGTTTACGGATCTGTATCAGCCGTGGGCGGCGGAGCGCGCGGCGCAGATGAGCGACGAGCACGATCCGACCCTGGCGTGTATCCCGACGGCTTTCGGGACCATGAATGTGCGGCTCTGGGACGCGGGTGCCATAGGGCAGATCATCTCGACACCGGACATGGTGGTGTTGCTGTCGGAGACGTATCATGGCTACCAGCTCGTTCCGACCGACGGTCGGGCGCATCGTGAATACGTCCCGCCGTCGTACCGCGGGGATGCGGTGGGTCACTGGGACGGCGACACCTTCGTGGTGGAGGTAAGGAACTTCACCGACAAGACCTGGATCTGGGCGGAGGGTCGCGTCTCGTTTCACTCCGATGCGTTGCGCATCGTTGAACGATACCGCCGCATCGATGCCGATACGTTGGTCGTCGACGCGGTGGTGGAGGACGACAACGTGCTGGCGGAACCGTGGCGCGTGCCCACGAAAACGTTGCAGCGCGCGCAGTTCGACCAGTTGCTGCCGCTGAATTGCGAGGGGGCCGAAAGCAGGCAATTGATGGAGGCCGCCGCGGAAGTGCAGCCGTAGATGGAGTTTGATGTCCGGGCCGCATCGAATAAAGCACTCCGGGAGGCGGATCCGTCTTGGACGGGGCGCCGGTTGCGCCGGAAATTCTGGGAATTTTCTTTGCTCGTTGCCGGTTATTGCCCCACAGCACATGAAACCGAACGCTCGAATTCGGGTGTACCCGCCATAGCGTCACCGCTGAGTGGAGTAAGGCAATGATATTTCATGCTCGATCCAGGAACCGGCCATTTCACTACGGCCTGTTTCCCCTGGAAACGCTTCCACGCGATGACGACGTTATCGCCGTGGAAGCCGGGGCGCCCCCCAAATCCGCTCCGGAGAGAACTTCCAACGGCGCCGACCTTGCCCATGTGGCCGACAACTACCGATCGATTCTCGCCCAGTTCGTGAGTGACGAGGTGGCCCCCAAACGGGCGCCGGTTCCCGACGATCTCCACCGCCGGGCGGCCGACATCAAGGGCAACGCCTACTTCATGGATGCCTCCCAGGTCGGCATCTGCCGGATTCCGGACAACGCCTGGCTGACCGGCGCCGAGATAACACCCGACTCCTGCGCCATTGTGATGCTGGTGGAAGACGGCAAGGTTCCGGACAAGCACAATCTGGCTCACGGCTGGGTGGCCTCCTCGGTCCGTGCCGTCACCGACATGCGCGCCGCCGAAATCGCCGTGGTGGTGGCCGGGCATATCCGTCACATGGGATTCGCTGCGCGTCCCCACATACGGGGGCATGAAATCCTCGATGCCAAACGGCTGGCAGTGCTCGCCGGGCTTGGCGTGCGTGATGGGGACCGGATCCGCAATCCATATATCGACAACTTCTCTATCGCCGTCATCGCCACAAATTACGAACTGGCCACCGACCGCCCCCTGCACGCCAGGGCACTGAAAGCCAGGGGCCTTCGTTACTGGTGGGGGCTCAATGGGGCCCAGTCGGGCCGCGAGCGGCGCCGGCGCGCGGCGCGGCCGTCGCATTACAGCCGCTATCCCATGGAGACGGTGAAACAGGTCGAGCGCCCGACCACGCTGATCATCGACGAGGAAGTGCCCCGGGTGCCGAAGCGGGCGGCCTTCTTCGAGCGCGCGCTTCAGGGGGACCTGGGCCCGCGGGCCCAGAAGGAGCGCAGCCGGTTCTCGTTCAAGCACCCCACGTCCCAGAGCCTTCTCAAGACGATTCGCTCGCTGGTTCCCTACCAGGACGGCGACGCGGCCGCCGATCCGGATATGGACCGCTACGCGGATCCCGCGGCCAACGCCAGGGCGGTCAAGGCACTGTCCTATTTCCTCGGCGCCGATCTGACCGGCATCTGCGAGGTGCCGCGCTACGCCTGGCATTCCCACAAGGAAGACGGGCGCCCCATCGAGATGTACCACCGCTACGCCGTGGTCATGCTCATCGACCAGGGATTCGACACCATGGAGGGCGCCAGCGGCGACGACTGGATCTCCGGCACCCAATCCATGCGCGGCTACCTGCGCGGCGCGGAGATCGCCGGCGCGATGGCCGACCTGTTGCGCCGCCAGGGATTCTCCTCCCGCGCCCAGACCAACGCCGACAGCGACGTCCTTCACATTCCCCTGATCCTCTGGGCCGGGCTGGGCGAACTCAGCCGCATCGGCGAACTGGTGCTCAACCCGTTCGTGGGCCCGCGCTTCAAGTCCGTCGTCTTCACCACCGACTTTCCCATGGAGGTGGACAAGCCCATCGACTTCAGGCTGCAGTACTTCTGCAACAACTGCCTCAAGTGCGCGCGGGAGTGCCCGTGCGATGCGATCCCGTGGGGCAACAAGGTGATGTTCAACGCCTACGAGATGTGGAAGATCGACGCCGAGCGCTGCGCCCGCTACCGCCTGACCAATTCCAAGGGCGCGGCGTGCGGACGCTGCATGAAGACCTGTCCGCTGAACAAGGTGGTGGACATGGACGGCCCGCTGGTGACGCGCATGGCCAGTTGGCTCGGCATCAACGCCATGTGGCTCAAGCCCTTGATGGTCCCCATCGCCACCCGGCTGGACGACTGGCTGGGCAACGGCAAGCGCAATCCGGCCAAGAAGTGGTGGTTCGACCACGAGATCGTCAACGGTGTGGCAACGACGCCGAAGCGGGGGACCAATCGGCGGGACCTGAGGCTTGGCCGATACATCGACCCGAAGAAACAGAAAATAGCCTATTACAACGCCAACATGATGCCGGCTCCCGATGCGCCCGCGGGATCCGCCAAGGTAGACCGAAAGGCGGCAGTGGCGTCCGGCGAGTTGCTGGAGACTCCGGCGGAGGCCGCGGCGCGCGTGGCGCGGGGCGGGCCGACGCCGGAACACTACGTTCCCACCCCGCCCGGAGGGATCGATCCGGCCGGGGCGAAACGGACGGCGGGTCCGTATGCAAGAAAACAGGCTGCGGCAATTCCAGAGTTGGACAATGAATCTGGCCTATATACAGATTAATCCACCTTCGTCCGAAGAACTACCGGAATGCTGGTCCGTGCGGACCGCAGAATTCAGTGAGACGCGAGCGAATTGCGCAATCCAAAATGAGCGGCGTCGAAGAACGCTGCAAATCGAGTGCGTCCGTTTACGGTTCGATGACGGGGCGTTGATAGGCGACGCAGCGCGGACGGTTGACTCATCTCTCCGAACTGTTCACCGCGTGACCATGCCGTACGCCGTTGTCGTCTCACATGGCTTCTCTGACAGTTGTTCAGGGTATTCACCGATTTGGAACGAAGGGCGCCCTTTATTCGCGGACATAATCTTAGGTGATTCCATATGAACCAAAAACTCAAGGTGCTTTATTTGCTGGGGCTGGGCCTGGGAGTAGCCGCACCCGTTGTGGCACACCATTCTTTCGTGGCTTTTGACGAGGAGGCGGAGACCACCGTAACCGGCCGGATCACCTCGTTCAAATTGCGCAATCCTCATACATACTTTTTGCTGGACGTGGTGAACGAGGACGGCGAGACCATCAACTACAAGGTGGAATCGGAGACTCGAAGCGATCTGCTGCGCAACGGCTGGACCGACGACTCCCTTATGCTCGGGGAGTCGATTAGCGCGACCGTCAATCCGGCGAGGGATTCCGGGCGCAACTATGGGCGGTTGCTGTCTCTTGTAAAGTCTGACGGGACGTACCTGGAACCCCCTAATGAGCAGGATGAGGCTGGACGGCGGAATGCTGTGCCCGCAGCCACTCTCGAGGGCGTGTGGCTACCGATCCAGACTTTCCGGGAAACGTTCGCGGAGATCGAGCCATTGGTGACGGAGCACGCAAGAGCCGAACGGGTGAGAATGGCGGCGGCGCGAGCGCTACCGGCAAACGTTGATTGCCTGAACTTTGCGTCGCTTCCGCTGCATCTCGGTCGGGCGAGCGTGTTCGAGATAGAGTTTGCCGACGACGATCTGATTCTCATGCACGGCGAAGACCTCGAATTCCCCAGGCAAATCCACGTCGATGGGCGAGGGCATCCCGAAGTCGTTGCCGAAGAGGAAATGGCCGGCATGGGCCACTCGATCGGTCATTGGGAGGGCGATACGCTGGTGATAGAAACCCGCCAATTCAGACCGCGCGCAAATGGCAACACTTCTTATCCGTCGGGGCCTCAACGGCACTTGATCGAGCGATATCGGCTAAGCGAAGACCGGACGAGAATCATCATCGACTGGACTCTGGTCGATCCCGGTTATCTGTCGGCGCCACTTTCGCTTACTTACCAGTGGCAGCATTCACCGCATATCGTGCGTCAACCCTGGAGCTGTGACCCAGAGGCGGCGGCAGAGTATCTGCAGTAGGCAGTTCGATCCTGCTCAGTCCGCCAGCGAGTGCTACCGTCCGGCAGTGCGATCGGGGAACTTCCCGTCTTCCAGGACAAACAGCGCAGCTGCGACCGCAAGGACGAACAGCTGGGATTTCTCTAACCAATAGAACAATCGGCGGGCGGTTGCCTGCGGAAATTGAAGTGTATAGTTCAGATGAGGTATTTATTATTCGACTGCATAATAGGTTTCTCCGCCGCCCGCGGAAAGTCAGATGAATGCCGACACAACGGGACTAATCGAAAAAAACACCGTTCGCGTGAAGTTGATGCCCTTGCCGCACTGTCGTCTTCGCGAGGCTGGACGCCGGTGACAATGGTGAAGCAGGTGCATACGGGTTTGACGTGAATAGGTCGGGTCTGCAACGTCCACGAATACGGTTCGGGGATGGGTGCTGTTGTAATGTGGAACGCACAGCGCACCAACGCTACGCGTTGGAGTCGACTCGCCACACCTTGCCAGGAGTGAACGATGAAGAGAATAATGATGCGATTGGGTGCGAGTCTGTTGTCGGGGCTTGCGATTGCAAGTGCTCAAACAGCCGACTACGCCGAAGGGGACTTCGATCTCAAGGTGGTTCTGCTAGGCACCGGCACACCGGTTCCGACCGGTCCGACCGGGAAATTCGGTGCGAGTGTCCTGGTAGAAGCGGCCGGGCAGCCCTACGTATTCGACTGCGGGCGTGGCTGCGGAATTCGCCTTTCGCAGGTCTATGGAGTGGCCGATTATCACAGGGCCAACACGGTGTTTCTTACGCATCATCACTCCGATCACACCGTGGGACTGCCCGAACTGTTTGTCAATAACTGGCCACGGCGCGGGGACACGCCTTTCAGGGTATGGGGTCCCGAATACACGGCCGAGTTGATGTCCTATCTCGGTCTGGCGTATGCCAGGGACGTCACGTTGCGAGGCGGCACCGGAGAATTGGCGGCGCAGGTCACTGAACTGAGCGAGGACGGCGTTATTCTCGAGGAGAACGGCGTCAGGGTGACCGCGTTCCTGGTGGATCATTCCCCGGTAGAATGGGCGTTTGGTTATCGGCTGGACTACAACGGGCGGTCCGTCGTGATCTCGGGCGATACGCGAGCGTCAGAGAATCTGATTGAGCACGCCACGGGTGTCGATCTTCTGATCCACGGTGTCTTGTCGCCCGGTTCGGTCGATTCCCTCCTCTCGCGCAATCCGGACAATCCCGACCGGGTAAGACGCATCATGTCCCTCCATACTTCACCCGCACAAACGGGCGAGATATTCGATCGTAGCCAACCGCGAATGGCCGCGTTCTATCACTTCGAAGCGGATTTGCAGAGCCGCGGCGAAAGGCGACTCATCGAGCAAACGCGCGAGACCTACTCGGGACCATTGACGGTAGGCAGGGATCTGATGACGATTTATATCGGAGATGAGATCACGGTCGTCGATAGTGAGTGACGTGATATGAAAGACAAGGCTCGTACACGGATTGCGATTCCGGCAGTCAGGCTTCCGCTTACCTTCGGTACCGCGTTGGCGTGGCAGGGAGCGGGTGCGATGGGCGGTCCCGGAGGCCGTGGTTTTCCCGGCTTAACGCTCGCTGGCATCATTGCGCTCAGCCTGGCCGCTGCAGCGGCTCCGGCGCTCGCCCAGCAGCAGGCGTTCAGCAACCCTGAAGCCGGCCCGATCGAATATTGGCGCACGCCTTTTGCGGCAGAATCAGCCTGTTCCGGGTTGCTGGCGTTATCGGGACCGGACTTCACTCTCCTGACAGCCGTTGAACAAACAATCGACGGCGTTGCGGTGGAGTTCTGCAAGGTCGACGGGATCATTCCGCCCGAGATTCGCTTCCAGGTGGACATGCCGCTGGCCTGGAATGGACGCCTGTACATGCACGGCAATGGAGGTGCCGGGGGCAGGCCGGCCGATGATCCGCTTCGCTGGGGGTTTACGGTGAACGCATTGAGGCACGGTTTTGCCGTCGTGTATAGCAATGCCGGTCACGACGCCGTCGAGGAACCCGGATTGTCCTTTGCCTATCGAAATCCGGTCAAGAAATTGGATTGGGCGTTTCGCGCCACGCAACTTTCCGCTGCTGCAGCGAAAGAGATTCTCGCCGCGTTTTACCGGCGACAAAGCGACTATGAATACTTTGACGGTTGTTCCTGGGGCGGACACCAGGGATTCGCGATGGCGCAGCGGTTTCCGGACCTGTTCGACGGTATCGTTGTGGGCGCGCCGGTCTTCAACTATACCGGCGTGCATTTCAATCACCGTCAGGTGTACGGCGCGTTTCATCCCGACTGGCCCCGGCAGCATGAAACCGATGCCCTGGCCGAGGCGATCCTGACCAAGTGCGATGCGCTCGACGGCCTCACCGACGGCGTCGTGCAGAACCCCCGCATGTGCGAATTCGACCCCGTCGCGGACGTGCCCTCGTGCGACTCGGGCCACGACGCAGGGCAATGCATGGCGAGCGAGCGGCGCGAGGCGTTTGCGAGCATCTACAGGCCTGTGGTGGCGGCGACCGGGGAGACTTTGGCCCCGGGGCGCCCCGTCAGCGCGGAGATCAAGGGTTATGCGCCGGTCACGGTGGCGGGCGGGCAATTTGCGATAAAGGACGGGTGGGCCGGCACGCTGACGGCCGCTGCGGGCGAAGAGCCGTTTCTTCTGAGCCGCCTGGCCGGCGCGGTGACGGTTTTTCTCTTCGCTCCCGACGATCTCGAACGGTCATGGCTGGATTTCGACATCGACCGGGACTGGCAGTCGGTGTTGGCGCAAGCCGCCTATCTCAACGAAACCAACCCTGACCTGCGCCCGTTCAGGGAGGCCGGCGGCAAGATGATCGTCTACCACGGTTGGGCTGATTACAACATCAACCCGAACCTGACGTACGAGTATTTCCAGGCCGTGCACGAGGTTATGGGACGCCCCGCGGCCGACGACACGACGCGCCTGTTCATGGCGCCGGGCATGTACCACTGCTGGGGCGGACACGATGTCTTCGAGTTCGACGGCATGACACCATTGATCAATTGGGTCGAAGGCGGGGACGCGCCGGAGCGGATCGTGTTTTCGGGGAACGAAAATTTCAATCCCGGGCGAGAGCGGCCCGTGTGCGCCTTTCCGAACGCGGCCCGGTTCCGCGGCGGTGACCCGGACCGGCCCGAGAGCTTCGAGTGCGCGGAATGACCAGCCGCTCCAGACTTGTCATGCTGGGCTTGCCCGGGCTAGGCGTGTGCCTGCCCGTTGCGGCACACCATTCCGACGTGGCTTTCGACGCGGACGCGGAATTTTCCTTCAATGGCACGATTACCTCGTTCAGTTTGCGCAATCCACACGCCTATTTCTTCGTTGACGTTGTCAACGAGGAAGGCGAAACCATCAACTACCGGGTGGAAACGGAGACGCGCAACGACCTGGTTCGCAACGGCTGGAACGACGACTCCCTGATGCCCGGCGATCGGGTCAGCGTCACCGTGAGCCCTGCGAGGGATTCCGGCAGCGCCTATGGGCGCTTGCTGTCCTTGGTGAAATCGGATCGCACGGTGCTGAATCCACCCGTTGACCAGGATGTGGCCGGCAGGCAGAACATCGTACCGGCCGCGAGTCTGGAGGGTGTTTGGTTGCCCATCCAGACTCATCGGGAGATGTACGCGGCTATCGAGCCATTGGTGACGGAACGGGCGAGAGCGGAACGATCGCGAATCGAGGCGGCACAAGCGCTACCGGAGAACACGCGATGCCTGAATTTTGCCTACCTTCCGGCGCATCTTGGTCGAGCGCATGTGTTCGAGATCGAGTTTGCGAGCGATGACCTCATTCTCATCCATGGAGAAGACATGCAATTCCCGCGGCAGATACACCTTGACGGGCGAGGGCACCCCGAGGTCGTAGCCGAACAGGACATGAGCGGCATGGGACATTCGGTCGGTCACTGGGACGGGGAAACGCTGGTAATCGATACGCGTCATTTCAGACAAACCGACCACGGCAATGGAATGTATCCATCCGGGTCTCGGAAGCACTTGATCGAGCGGTATCGGCTCAGCGAAGATCGCACGAGAATCGTCTTCGACTGGACGTTGGAGGATCCGGACTTCATGTCGTCGCCCTTGTCGCTCACGTTCGAGTGGCAGCATTCGCCGCATATAGTACGCCAACCCTGGAGTTGCGATTCCGACGCGGCGGTGGAATATCTACGATGAGAGGGACCGGCACGGAAACACTCGGTTACCAGGTCCGAATGGAGGTTTTGGACTTCAGGCTGCGAGTTCTATATCCGGCCTTTCTGTGCAGGTCCTTCGCCGCTGGCCCCGATGGAATCCGCCGGTCCGCTCCTCATTCGGCTGATGTGCTCGATGCCCTGAACGCTTATCAGGTTTGGCGAACCGCGGTCTTACCTGTTGACCATCACCTCGTGTCGTACCTGGTGCAACCTTGCTGGCGTTTATTCCTCCGATTAGCTGATTGATGCCCGACCAAACTGCCTCAGGCAGCCTGGCGCTCGTAATTTCGATCATAGCGCCGACCGTGGGCCAGCAGTGCCCACATCGTGCGCGCGTTCTTGTTCGCCAGGGCCACCCCGGCGACGTTCTTGTGACACCTCTCGGACACGCGCGTCATCTACGGCGTGGGGTTGTTGACCTGATTGATCGCGGCCCGCGCACCGTGGATCAGCAGGGTGCGCAGGTACTTGTCTCCGCGCTTGGAGATTCCTAACAGCCTCACCCGTCCGCCGGTGCCCTCATGCCGGGGAATCAGGCCCAGGAACGCGGCAAACTCCCGCCCGGACTTGAAGGCCGAGGGATCGGCCATGGTGGCCACCGCCGCGGTCGCACCGATCATGCCGACTCCCGGGATCTCGGCAAGGCGCCGACTGGCTTCGTTATCGCGGTGCCAGAGTCCGAGCCGGCCTCGATGACCGCGACTTCCTCGTCCAACCGCAGTATTCGCGCCCACTGATCGCGCAGACTGTCCACCGCCATCGCCGGCAACCGCTCAGCGATCCGTTCGAGCGCGCCGGGAATATCGCGCTTCAGACCGGCCCGGCCTTTGGGCATGACCTCCCCGTACTCGGCCAACAAACCGCGCAGGCCGTTGATCTGCGCGGTTCGGAACTTCACCAGTTGCTGCCGCATAGCCGTGAAACCCATACCGCATTGTCTGCGCCAACAGATCCCCGCACGCCCCGGAAAGGCCACGTCCTGCCGTGACCGGAACGGTGGCCTGTGTCCGGGGAGGCACAACGGTCGGATGACGCATCAGCGATAAGAAGGAGGCTGCACGAATGAGCAAACGCATGAACAGACGCACCCCGGCAACCACTTTCCTCATCCACTTTTTCGGACGCGGCCTGGTGGACGAGGGGCGCTGCTACGCGGTCGAGAGGTTCGTTTCTCTCAGTAACGGCGATATTCGCCGCCGGCCCGCCTAGGCGCTGCGGTCGAATAAAGCCCTCGGCCGACCGAAGCCCGAAGTCGCCACGTTCGACGAGGTCCGGGACATGCGCCCGGCATACAATGAGATCATCGTCTGCACGGCCTTGGGAACACGCTCCGGGATCCAGCTTTGGGGACCGTCGGTCTGCGGCATTCTAGGCGACCGCCGTCGACGTCATTAAGCGCGCCCCTGAACGTTCAGCCGGCCGGCCTTCCGTCGCCGTCCATCCATCATCCCTGGAGACACAATCGTGCCATACGCGGATCCCACCTTGCGGCGCCAGCGCGACCGCGACCGTGCCCGACGCCGCACTGCGGCGCGAATAGCGCGGGGCCTGTGTCCGAGGTGTGGCAAGCACTCGCGCGTACCCGGTCGATCGCTTTGCTCGAATTGTGGCGAGAAACGCCGGCTCTGGGACGAGACCGAGGCCCTGACGGGCCTCGGGTCCATGCTGGACAGCATCGTGGATGACATCGCCCCCGACGGCACCCAGCTTGCCGACGAGCGGGAATCCCTGCTCTGGGGCTTCGTCAACACGCTCCACATGCAGATGACGCGGCTGGACCGACAGGTGGACAAGCTCTCGCCGAAGCTCAGGGACCTTCAGGCATCGCAGGACGGCTCCGAGATCGGCGCCTGGGAGCTTGAGAGAATCATCGAGCGCGCGCAGCACCTGGCCGACCGGCGCCTTCGAGCAACTGCGGGACGCGCGGGACTTCCTCCGGGCACGCGAGAACGAGAAGACGCAGGCCCACCTGCCGCAGGGCACGCTGGTGGCGGTTGCCGGTTCCAAGCCGGTCAGCGACGCCGATACGATCTACGCCGCATTGGACAATGTCCGGACCAAGTACCCGGACATGGTCCTGGTGCACGGCGGCGGACCGGGGGCCGAGAAGATCGCCTCCCGCTGGGCCGAGTCTAGGGGCGTGCACCAGGTGGTGTGCAAGCCGGACTGGTCCGCGCACGGCCGGGCCGCGCCGTTCCGCCGCAACGACGAGCTGCTGAGGCTGCTGCCCAAGGGCGTCATCGGCTTCCCCGGTTCCGGGATCTCCGAGAACCTGCTGGACAAGGCCACCCAGCTGGGTATTCCGGTCCATCGAGTCACTCTGAACGCGGCCTGACCCGTCGCGTCACCCTCGCGGGTCGCAGCGTATTCCCGGCGCTGCGGCCCGCAATTTTCTTTTGGCTTGAGCCCATTGAAGACCCGCGCTGCTGTGCGCCGAGGCGGCTTCGCGCTGGCTTCGCCTTGGCGCGCCGCTGTCGTCGCTGACGTTCGCATTCGCGAACGCCATCTCCCGCCCGGCGTCATGCTGCGCTGCTGCCGCTTTCCCGGAGCGCCCCGCATCGCTTTCCCCGGTCTTGGGAAAAGCCCCCTGGGCTCTTGGGAAAACGCCCACTCCCGGTCTTGGGATTACCCCATCCCCTGAGCCCGCTCAGTCGCCGCGGCGGCTCCCCTTCGGTTCCGGTCCCGGAACCTCATCCCCTGTCGTTCGGTACCCCGGATCAGGTCCATTGGACAGCCTTCGCTGGCCCGACTCTCACACCCCACGCAGCGGGCTGCCCCGACCGCCCACACCTACCTTCCACTACGCTCGACTTGCCTTTCAGCCACCTTCGAGTGCGCCCGAGTACTACAGAATCATGCCCGTGACGTGCCGGGAAAAGTTCCGTCAAAATGACGGCATCGTTCAGTCAAACTGGCTGAACGGTCCAACCGATTGAAAGCATTCTCAAAAACAACGACTTACTCCGCCCCGATCCAAACCGGTCCGTCAAACTGACCGACCGCCGATGGGCGCGTGCATTCAAATTGCGCGGTCGCCAGTACCCGCAACCCTACACAAGACTCAATCCGGGACCGCCGTCACGGCCATCTCCCCCAGTGCCGGAAGGATATGGCCGCCAATCAGTTGCCGGTACCTTGCCGCGGTCGAGGGCTTGCATTCCACGTCCACGTAGCGCTTCAGGCACCGCCGCGCCAGATCCTCCATCGTCCGTTCCCGTCCCGAACGCCACGATGTGGAGAAACGATCAGAATAGCAGCACTTTATAGTACTCGGGCGTAGTTCAAGCGTAGTCGGTGCGGTCGGCAGAAAATAAGGATATATTTAGCGAACAAGGGCTGTCCGCCCACACCCGCCTGGCGTTTGTGGTTTGCGCACCTTGCGGGGACTGGCACAGGCGCGTAATATCGCGCCTCCCCGAACGGGGGAGCAAGGGCTCCCGAGGCACAGTGAAGACGTTTTCCGCAAAGCCGCACGAAGTCAAGCGTGACTGGCACCTGGTCAATGCCCAGGGGAAGACCCTTGGGCGGCTGGCGACCGAGATCGCGCGTCGGCTGCGGGGGAAGCACAAGCCCGAATATACGCCTCATGTGGATACGGGCGATTACATTGTCGTGGTCAACGCGGAGAAGATTCGGGTGACGGGGACCAAGCTCAAGAACAAGATCTATCACCGGCATACCGGGTACATCGGCAACCTCAAGTCCGAGACGCTGCAGGACAAGCTCAAGCGCGAGCCGGAGCAGGTGCTCGAGCTGGCGGTGAAGGGCATGATGCCTCGCAACCCGCTGGGGCGGCAGATGCTGAGGAAGCTCAAGATCGTGCGCGGCGAGGACCATCCCCATGCGGCGCAGCAACCCCGGCCGCTTAAGCTATAGGGCATGAGCGAGCAGGTTTGTTACGGTACCGGTCGGCGCAAGACGTCCACGGCGCGGGTTTACCTCAAGGCGGGCGCCGGCAGGATCCTGGTGAACGGCCGCGACCTGGACGAATTCTTCGGCCGCGAGACCGCGCGCATGATCGTCCGCCAGCCGCTGGAGCTGGTGGAACTGGAGGGGCGGTTCGACATCGACGTGACGGTGAAGGGCGGCGGCACGACCGGGCAGGCCGGCGCGATCCGCCACGGCATCACCCGCGCGCTGCTGCAGTACGACGACACGCTGAGGCCGCCCCTGCGCAAGGCGGGCTTCGTCACCCGGGACGCGCGCGAGGTCGAGCGCAAGAAGGTCGGGCTGCGCAAGGCCCGCAAGGCGACGCAATACTCCAAGCGTTAGCATTGCGCCGGGCGGCGCTCTGCCATGCCGGCGTGCCGAGTGCTATAGTCCGGTTTGCCCGGCACCACTGGGGGATCGTCTAGTGGTAGGACTGCGGACTCTGACTCCGCCAGCGGGGGTTCGAATCCCTCTCCCCCAGCCACTCTAAACAGGTTGCAACGTGAGTACACAATTGACGGCCATCATCGAACGTGAAGAAGATGGATATGTGGCCTTGTGTCCGGAGTTGGATATTGCAAGCCAGGGCCAATCCGTCTCGGAGGCACGTGACAACCTCAAGGAGGCGCTGGAGCTGTTCTTCGAAGCCGCTTCGAGTTCTGAGATTGACACCCGACTGCACTCGGAAGTGTATGTGACCCGGGTAGAGGTGGCGGTTGGCTAAGCTGCGAGTCTTGTCGGGACGAGAAGCTTGCCGAATTCTTTCAGTCCATGGTTTCGCTGAAACTCGAAGGCGGGGAAGTCACATCGTCATGCAGAAGGCGTACCAGGATTCCACCGTAACCGTCCCGGTTCCCGATCACCGCGAATTGCGAATCGGTACTCTTCAATCCATTATCCGTCAGTCAGGCGTGCCTCGTTCCGAATTCGAGTGAGCGTCGGCAGGAGCATGGCAAAAACTGCTGTAAATGGCAGCCATCTTGCGAATTGATGCCCGCGGTTAAAAAGTCTCCATCGCTTTCTTCCGCCATTCGTGAGTTCATCAGGCTCGAATCCGCAGGCGGCTTGTTGTTGCTCGCGGCGGCGGTCGCGGCCGTACTGATTGCCAATTCGCCGTTGTACTGGACTTACGAGGCGCTTCTCGACACGACCGTGGCGGTTCAGGTGGGGGCGCTGGTGATCAGCAAGCCGCTGCTGCTGTGGATCAACGATGGCCTGATGGCCGTGTTTTTCTTTTTGATCGGCCTGGAGGTCAAACGCGAATTCATTGAGGGTGAGCTGTCCTCCCCTGCCCAGATCGTCCTGCCGGGCATCGGTGCGTTGGGTGGAATGGTCGTGCCGGCCGCGATCTATGCAGTCATCAACTGGAATGACCCCGTGGCGCTGGATGGCTGGGGGATTCCGGTGGCCACGGATATCGCATTCGCGCTGGCGCTGCTCAGCCTGTTCGGGCAGCGGGTGCCGCTGGCGCTGAAGGTATTCCTGCTGACGCTGGCGATCTTCGACGACCTGGCGGCCATCCTGATCATTGCGATCTTCTATTCCGGCGACCTGTCCTTGGCGGCTCTGGCGATTGGCGCGGCGGCGCTCTCGGGGGGCGTTGCCCTCAACCGCCTTGGCGTGACGAACGTGACCGCCTACGTGCTGATCGGCATCGCGCTCTGGATCGCGGTACTCAATTCCGGCGTCCACGCGACGCTCGCGGGCGTCCTGATCGCTTTCTGCGTTCCCATGCGCGCGGCCGACGGACACTCGCCGCTGCGCGGGCTGGAACACGACCTTCATATCCCCGTCGCGTTCGCAATCCTGCCGCTGTTCGCGTTTGCCAATGCCGGGCTGTCACTGGGGGGTGTCGGCGCGGCAGACCTGCTGCACCCGGTGACGGTGGGCATTGTTGCCGGTCTGTTCCTCGGCAAGCCCATCGGCATCGTCGGCTTCGTCGGCATTGCGGTGCTGTCGGGGCTGGCCAGGTTGCCGGCAGGCGTGACCTGGTTGCGGCTGGTGGGCGTTTCGTTCGCGTGCGGGATCGGCTTCACCATGAGCCTGTTTATAGCGGGGCTGGCCTTCGAACATGGCAGCGGCGCCTATTACGCCGGCGACCGGCTGGGTATCGTGATCGGATCGCTGGCAGCGGCAGCCGTGGCTTACCTTGTGCTCAGCGCCAGCCTGGGACGTGCCGCCCGGGACGACTGACGGTGAGGCCGAATTACGCGCGGCCACCCGCTTCGGGCAGCGGATCAGATCGACTTCACGCCGCGGTTGTCCGCGATCAGCAGTTCGTCGGCGGGGCGGTGGGCGAAGATTCCCGCGGTGACCACGCCGGGAATCTGGTTCAGGCGGGTTTCCAGTTCCGGCGGGTCCAGGATTTTCAGGTTGTGGACGTCGAGGATCTCGTTGCCGTTGTCGGTGATGAAGCCCTCGCGCCAGATGGGTTGGCCGCCGTGCCGGACCATCTGCCGGGCGACGTAGGACCGGGCCATGGGGATGACCTCCACCGGCAGCGGGAACTTGCCCAGCACGCCCACCAGCTTGGTGTCGTCGGCGATGCAGACGAAGCGCCGGCTGGCGCCCGCCACGATCTTCTCCCGCGTCAGTGCGCCGCCGCCGCCCTTGATGAGATGCCGGTGCCGGGTCGCCTCGTCGGCGCCATCGACGTAGAGGTCGATGTCGGCGGTGCGCGCCAGTTCCGTCACCGGGATGCCATGGCCCTGCATCCGGGCCGTGGAGGCCTCGGAGCTTGAGACCACGGCCTTCAGGCCGGGCGCCCGCGCCGCCAGCGCGTCGATGAAGAAATTGACCGTACTGCCGGTTCCGACGCCCAGCGTCATGCCGCCGCGCACCTGTTCCAGCGCCGCGAGCGCGGCGCGTTCCTTCTTTTCGTCCAATGTCATTCCAGGCTCAATATGAAGTTCCATTCCTCGGCGGTGACCGGCGTGATCGAGAGCCGGTTGCCGCGTCTCAGCAGCAGCATGTCCCGGAGCGGTCCGTCCGCGTACCGGCGCAACTCACGCAGCAGGACGACCCGCTCGAACTTGCGCTCGAAGCGGATGTCCACCATGCACCAGCGCGGGTTGTCCGGATCGCTCTTCGGGTCGAAATGCTTGTCCTCGGGGTCGAACGCCGTGTGATCGGGGTACGCCTCGCGGCACACGGTGGCGATGCCCACGACGCCCGTTTCCGGGCAGTTGGAGTGGTAGTAGAGCACCCCGTCGCCCACCTTCATGCCGTCGCGCATGAAGTTCCGGGCCTGGTAGTTGCGCACCCCGTCCCAGAACGTCTCGCCGCCCGGCGCGGCCTCGAGGTCGTCGATGCTGAACTCCCCCGGTTCGGATTTCATCAGCCAGTACTTCATGCCGTGTGTCCCTCAGTGTGAAAATGGTAGGTGCCCCGCTCCGTGACCGCGGCCCGGAGCGGGATGTCCCAGGCGCTGCGGGAAACCGTCTGCAGCCGCTGAAACTCGAAGGCGAGCCCGATCAGCCTCGGCCTGAGCCAGTGCGTGCGTTCCTTCAGGAATCGGAAACAGCGGTCGTAGAAACCGCCGCCCATTCCGATCCGCGTGCCCGAATCGTCGAACGCCACCAGGGGCGCGATCACCACGTCCAGATGCCGCGGGTCGATACAATCCGCGGTGGCCGGCTCGAGGATGCCGAAGCGGTTCTCGCGCAGCGGCGTATCGTACGCGAGTCGTGCAAAACGCAGCGTCTCCCCGAGCAGCACCGGCGCGTAGACCCGCTGCCCCCGCGCGTACGCACACGTCGCGACCGGCGCCGGATCGGCCTCGCCGTCCGCGGCCAGGTAGACCGCCACGGACCTGGCGCGCCACAGCGGCGACAGCCGGCGCAGCCGGCACGCGGCCAGGTGCTGGGCGATCTGCCGCTGCTCCCCCGCGAGGGCCCTGCGCCGTTCCCTGATCCGGCGGCGCAGGGCGTTGCGGGAGTCATTGCTCATTGAACCGGCCACGGAACGGCGCACGCGCACGGAGCAGGACGGCGCTCCGCCAGCGGTGAGCGGCTCACGCCTGGGCGTTCCGGCAAGGGACGGCGGCGCCCCGGCGCGATGACCGGGCCCCGGGGCCGAATGCCCGCAGAAGGAAAAACGCTCCCCGTCGGCGCCGTCGCGGACTGTTGCTCTCGAACCGGAGCACCAGGTGGGGTAAGCCGTGGTGGTTGCAGGCTACCCGGCAAGGCCGGATCTGCGCAACGCCACCGACAGAACAGAACCCCGGGGTCAAGATTTAGGGTCGAAAGTCTGTCCAATCCGCATCGCACGCTACAGGGAGCGCCATTCCTTACGAGTTTAGCCGCCGATCGGGCTTGAGCGCCTCGTCCAGGCGCGCGCTCATGGCCCGGACGCGCGGGCCGAAGACGTCCTTGAGCCGGCGGTCGTCCCCGGCTCGCTTCAACAGTTCGTTGGCCAGGTTGAGCGCCGCCATGATCGCGATGCGATCCAGCCCGATCACCTTGCCGCTGTCCCGAATCTCGCGCATCTTCTTGTTGAGCAGCTCCACCGACGCCAGCAGGTTGGCCTTTTCTTCGGCGGGGCAGGAGACCTGGTACTCCTTTTCCAGTATCCGGATCGTGATGTGCGCGAACATTTCGCTCACGTGGGGTTCTCCATGGCCTTGAGCCGGATGATCATCGCTTCCACCCGGGACCGCACCTGGTCATTCATCTGGATCAACCTGGCCCGCTCCTCCATCAGGCTGTCCTGGCGCTGCCTCAGCGAACCGTTCTCGTCCTGGAGTTGCCGGCAAATGACAAGCAACTCATCCAGCCGTTTTTCCAGCCGCTGGAGTTCCAGCTCGAAGTGATGATTGCCGGCCTCGGAGTTCATCGAGCCACTATAGAACCGGGTAGCTACAGGGGTCAACAACGGGCTGCGCAGTGGTAGCATTGTCCGCCCCACACCACGGAGAGGCCCCACTTGACTGCGCAATCCGCGGCTTCCAGGGAATACGCCAGGCGCCGCCGCCACCTGATGGAACTCATGGGTTCCGGCGGCATCGCGGTGCTGCCGGCGGCCCCCGCGCAACGGCGCAGCCGCGACACCCACTACGAGTACCGTCAGGACAGCGATTTCTTCTACCTGACGGGCTTCGGCGAGCCGGAATCGGTCGCGGTCCTGGCGCCGGGCCGGCCCGGGGGCGAGTTCATCCTGTTCTGCCGGGACCGCGACCCGCAGCGGGAACTCTGGGACGGAGTCCGCGCGGGCCCGGAAGGCGCGGTGGCCGATCACGCGGCCGACGACGCGTTCCCCATCGACGACATCGACGAGATCCTGCCCGGGCTGCTGGAACGCAGCGAACGGGTCTACTACGCCATGGGCGCCTCCGACGCCTTCGACAGCCGCCTGATGGAGTGGATGCACCGGCTGCAGAGCAACCGCCAGCGGGGCGGCGCGCCCGACGAACTGGTGTCGCTGGACCACCTCCTGCACGAGATGCGCCTGTTCAAGAGCCGCGCCGAGATCCGCATCATGCAGCGCTCGGCCAGGCTCGCCGTGGCCGCCCACCGGCGGGCGATGACGGTGTGCAGGCCGGGGATGCGCGAGTACGAGCTGGAAGCCGAGTTCCGCCACGAGTTCGCCCGCCACGGCGCCCGGTGCTCCTACACGCCCATCGTCGCGGCGGGGGCCAACGCCTGCATCCTGCATTACACCGAGAACCGGGCGCCGCTGAAGGACGGCGACCTGGTGCTCATCGACGCCGGCTGCGAGTACCGCATGTACGCCTCCGACGTGACCCGCACGTTCCCGGTCAACGGCCGCTACAGCGAGCCCCAGCGGGAGCTGTATGAAATCGTCCACGCGGCCCACGCCGCCGCCGTGGACAAGGTGCGCCGCGGCAATCACTGGAACGATCCCCACGACGCCGCCGTCCGGGAGATCACCCGCGGCCTGAAGGAACTGGGGGTGCTCAGGGGCCGGCTCGGCGACCTGTTGAAAGAGGAAGCCTGCAAGCCCTACTTCATGCACAAGACGGGGCACTGGCTGGGCATCGACGTGCACGACGTGGGCGACTACAGGATCGCCCGGGAATGGCGGCTGCTGGAGCCGGGGATGGTCATGACGGTGGAACCCGGCATCTACGTTGCCCCCGGCGCCGGCAAGGCCGCCGCGCGCTGGCGGGGCATCGGCATCCGTCTCGAGGACGACGTGCACCTGAGCCGCGACGGACCGCGCATCCTGAGCCGGGGCCTGCCGTCGAGCGCCGGGGAGATCGAGGCGTTCATGAACCGGGTCCACTGAGTATCCGCGGGCCGGCCGGAGACACGCGATCCATGCGGACAGAGTGCGATGTCCTCATCGTCGGCGGCGGCCTGGTGGGCTCGACGCTGGCGCACGCCCTGGCGCAGATTCCGGTTTCCGCCGTGCTGGTGGAGGAGCGCGGTCCCGGGCGGCTGGAAGAACCCGGATTCGACGACCGGTCCACGGCGCTGGCCGGCGGCAGCCGGCGGATTCTCGGCGGCCTCGGGTTGTGGGACGACGTCGCCGGCGAGGCCGAGCCCATCCGCGCCATTCACATCTCCGAGCGCGGCCGTTTCGGCGCCTCCCGGCTCCTGGCCTCGCAGGAGGGCGTCCCCGCGCTGGGCTACACGGTGGAGAACCGCGTGCTGACCGGGGCCGTGTGGCCGAAAATCCTCGCGGACGAATCGGTGACCTGCCTGGCGCCGGGCAGCCTGGAGGATTTCGAGGTGGAGGCGTCGGGTGTCACCGCCCGGGTCAGCGCGGGAGGGTCTGCCCGGACGATCCTATCGCGGCTGCTGGTGGCGGCGGACGGCGCGCGCTCCCGGGTGCGCAGCGCGCTGGGCATCGGCGTACGCGAGGACGACTACGGCCAGAAGGGCGTCATCCTCAACTGCGAGACGGAGGTTCCACACCGCGGCCGGGCGTTCGAGCGCTTCACGCCCACCGGACCGCTGGCCATGCTGCCGCTGGGCCGCGGTCGCGTGTCGGTGGTGTGGACCCTGCCCCGGGAAGAGGGGGACCGCATCGGCGCGCTGGACGACGAACGGTTCCGAGACGCGCTGCAGCAGGCCTTCGGCTACCGGCTCGGCCGTATCCGCCAGGTGGGGGCGCGAAGCGCCTGGCCGCTGCACAGGGTCCGGGCCGACGCGCTCACCGCCACTCGCGCGGTGCTGGTGGGCAACGCGGCGTTCAGCCTGCACCCGGTGGCGGGCCAGGGATTCAACCTGGCGCTGCGGGACATCGCGGCGCTGGCGGAGCTGATCTGCGACGCCCGGGGCGAAGACGCGGATGCCGACCCGGGCGCGGCGGCCCTGCTCGACCGATACGCGGAATGGCGGGCGGCCGATCAGCGGCGAATCGCCGGGTTCACTCATGGGCTGATGAGGCTGTTCACCATCGATGCGGCGCCCCTGGCGGTCTCCCGCGGCCTGGGCCTGATGGCGTTCGACCTGGCGCCGGGCGCCAAGCGCTGGCTGGCGCGTCAGGCCATGGGCCTCGGGGGCCGGGTGTCGCGCCTGGCCCGCGGGCTGCGGCTGTCGCCGTGAACGTTTCCGGCCGTCCGCGGCGTACCGTGGTCATCGCCGGCGGCGGGCCGGTGGGGCTGGCCCTGGCGGCCCTGCTCGGGCGCGGCACGGATGACATCGAGGTCCGGCTGTACGAGCCGCGGCCGGCACCGCAGTGGAATGCCGAGTCCATGGACCTGCGCGTCTATGCGCTCTCCCGCGCTTCCCGGAACATCCTTGCCCACCTGGGCGCCTGGGACGCCATTGCCGAGTCGCGCGCCAGCCCCTACCGCCTCATGCGGGTCTGGCACGGCGAGTCCCCTGCCGGCGCCGGCACGCTCACCTTCGACAGCGCCGACGCAGCCGAACCCGATCTGGGGCACATCGTCGAGGATGTCCTGTGCCGGGACCGGATCTGGCACGCTTTGCAGGACACATCCGTCAAGGTGGCGTTCGGTACGAGGATCGAGTCCGTGGAGCCCGGCAAGCGTGCCGTGCGGGTCACCACCGACAATGGCGAGGCGGTTTCCGCCACGGTGCTGATCGCCGCCGACGGGAGTAATTCGCCCATTCGCGAGCAGCTTGAGTTCCCGGTGACCGAGTTCTCCTACGGCCAGCGCGCCGTCGTCACCCACGTGGCGACCGAACGCAGCCACCGGGAAACGGCCTGGCAGCGCTTCCTGCCGGATGGGCCGCTGGCTTTCCTGCCACTGCTGGATGGGCGCAGTTCGGTGGTCTGGTCGACGGGGCCGGAGCATGCCGAGGCCCTGTGCGGGGCGGACGAGCAGGACTTTCTGGACGAAATGCAGACTGCCGCAGGCGACGTGCTGGGCCGCATCCAGTCGGCATCCCGGCGCGCGAGCTTTCCCTTGCGGGCCATTCACGCCCGAAGGTATTGCCATTCCCGCGTGGCGCTGGTGGGCGATGCGGCACACACGGTGCATCCGCTGGCGGGGCAGGGGATGAACCTGGGGTTGCTGGACGCGGCGGTGCTGGCGGAGGTCATCCTCGAAGCGCTGGACCGGGACGAGGATCCGGGCGACCTGCGTGTGCTGCGCCGGTACGAACGGCGCCGCAAGGGGGAAAATCTGAAGATGCTGATGGCACTGGATGGGCTGCACAGGGTGTTCCGGCTGCCGGGCGCGGGCTTGCCGCGGCTGCGGGCCATGGGGTTGAGCGCGGTGGACTCGGTGCCGTTGCTGAAGGGGTTGTTGATGGACGAGGCGATGGGATTGCGGGGCGACCTGCCGGAGGCTGCCCGGTCGTTCATATAGGTGGTTAGCGGGTGTGTGCGGACAGCCCTTTCGAGCTTAATTTCGCCCCGCCATCCATGGCGGGGCTCAAATCGGGGGTTCCTCGCTTACAGCTGTTAGCGGCTTTCCTACACTTAACTATCTGATAATATTAATATAAATGTCGGCCTGCAGAAAACCGTAAGCAAACCGAATACAGATTTTTTCAAAGTCAAGCGTATTCTTGTCCAGATTTCTGGTAAGCCTCTCCGGGGGGCGAGACCGTTCGGTTAAACGGTGACAATGACCCGCGTGAGTCACCGTTCTGTTTTCAGGGATGGATGGAGGCGGGATTTTGTGCGGAATGCCTCGCGATTCCGTCCCAGACCATTAAATTTTTTTGAGTCATCCCCCGCTAACGTAGCGGTTACCTTTAACTCTTCCCGGTCAAAGATTGGGATTCAGGCACGATGAATTCAAAAGTATCGCACTCAACTGGCACCTACGTGCTCAGGACGATCTTCGCCGTCTGACAGGCGAAGGAACCCCCACAATGACACCGAAATTATGCGTCAGCAACGAGTGCGGTCAGGCACATTAAGGGAAGGCTCAATTCGGCAAGACGCAGTGGTCCTTGAATCGGCCAACGACGATACGACCGGGATCCGGTATGGGCGGGTTCATCGACGGCGGCTCATACAGGAAGTAAATCCGGTCCATGTGCGGCTGAAGCTTGACGTGCCACCAGAACACTTTGTCGACGCCACGATGACGCCGGGTTCGATCCAGCCTGGAATCTCGATCCCGTTTGGTAAATCCATTCTCATCTGAGGTTTCAGCGCCGATCCGGGCCGACAAGACTTGCGGCAACTCATCAGGACCGACGGCTTGATACTCGTGGAAACACGCCGCGCCGTAATCGCTCAGGCCGCCCAGATAGCGGATGAGCTCATTTCGGACTGCGACGTACGGGCGGTCGAAGTCCCCAAGACCATTCCATAAGCCATCAGCCCATTCGGGCGCCGGAAAGGCTGACGGCGCGAGACGCTCGAACATCGCCTCACCCGCGTTCTCCAGCAGAATGGCGGCCCGAAAGAAGGCGACATGTTGAGATTCTGCGACTACAAAGAATATCTCAGCGGTAGCATCTGCCACGGTAACAGCTACCTGCCCACTCGGTACGCCGGCGAGCGGCAACGGCAGAACGGCTATCTGGCGGCCTTCCAGGCAACACGCGTGAGCCCATACCGCCCCTGGGGCGAATCGGGCGCTTCCCTGGAATTCAGCGTCGTATTCCGGCAGGTCAGCGTCGTCGAAATGATTTACTTGATCTAGAGAACGCATCAGACGTTGAGCGAGGTCATGATCGAGTTGCACATCACAGTCTGGCTCGAACAGGATCGAGAAGAGCTTCACCCCATCACCGAGATCTGTCCGATAGTAGTCTGCATGCCTGACGACGCCTTCATCCCTTTCGCGGGCCACGTCAAGCCTATCGAGCATCTGGTGAATTGCCTCTGACAGAACCTCTGTGTCCGCCTGGGCCGCAGCCGCCCAAGACGACTCTTCGAGTACGAACCGGATGTTCATCGGTTGCGTCGTTGCCTGGATGCCAGCGCTGCGAGATCGACTTGGGCCTGATCGAAAAACCCGGAAGGCCACGCGGAAAGTTGGCCAGTTTGCGCCACTTCCATCGATTGAATGGCAGGACTCCCATCGTCTTCGGCCCGAAAGAAATGTACTGCAACTTGCGCCGGAAGAAGCGCCGCGCTGCCTTCGGCGACTGCCACCCGGATGCCATTCAGTACGTGATCGCTGTGGGTCTCAAGAATGATCTGAACGCCATCCGCCGCAACCTGCGCCAGAAATCCTCCGATCCTTGACTGACCCGCTGGGTGCAAATGTGCTTCCGGATTTTCCACCAGGAGCAATCCGCCAACCTCCGCGCGCAACGCCGCGACGACAATAGGCAACGCGTAGGAGATGCCGAAACCAGCGTTGGGCGCCCGCGTCCACTCTGACCGAAGCCCCGGAGTCGAGAAACGCAGGCGCGTAACCGACGTGTTTGGAAACCATTCGGCATCGATCTGGATTGGACGGACGATTTCGCTCATCCATCGCTCGGTCTGATGCCGCAGACTGAAGATCTGCGACTCGGACGTGGAACTCTCGGCACGGCCGCTCCTGATGCGTGACCGGTCGAATGACGCCAGAACCTGCGCCACGAACTCGCCACGAGAACCGATGTCGAGTTCGGCGACGGCGGCGGCGCTTGCCTTGAGCACGTCCCGCGGGCCCAGACGCTCCGCGCACAGATAGCAAAACTGCGGCGCAGGTCCAGCTAGTGCCCCCGAGTATTCGTCAGGCCTGTCGACCACAATCGCGTTCAGCGTCCGAGCGTCGCTGACGTCCGCCGCGCGAAACGACCAGCGCCGACAATCACCCTGGGCATCGAGGATTTCAATGGCCGCCGAATCGTCGCCGGCCTCGCGATGGATGACGTCATCAGGTCCGCCCAGCTCCAGTGTGTCAACGCCGTTAAATTCGACGTGTTTTCTGTCGGGTTGCCGCGCCATCTGGCGGGCCAGCAAGAGCGAGTGAAGGACTGAGGTTTTTCCAGCGCCGTTGGCGCCCGTCAAAACTGTGAGATTTGCGGTTTTCAAAGTCAGGTCGCGAAAACACTTGAAATTCTCCAGACCGATTTCGGCAATCACGGCAGCACCTCCTCGACCGCTTCTCGGACCTTGCTGAACCGGACCCGCACATTCCGAATATCACCCGTGGCGCTACTAATCGAATATATGAAGTCGCGGTCGTCGGTCATCATGTCTCGCGCGCGACCGACAAGATCTTCCGCAACGCTTCGGACGGCAGTCTCGTCGTGGTCCGCCAGTACCGTCCCCCAACTCTCGAACAACGCGCGGTTGATCGGGTTCTTCCATTCCGTGCCCCTTGGCCACTTGCGAAAAGCGCGATCTCCGAACACAGCGTATCCATTGGTCATGCCGCGCACGAAATCTGCTCGAAGCGGATCAAAACTCTCGCTTTCCGAGTCGTCGAGGCCTTTCGTCACGAAACCCAGAAACTCGTTGAAGCTGCCATGTTTCGCATATTCATCCGCCGTATACAGACGGAAGGCGACGAACCGCAGCGCCACCTCCCGGTCTGCCATTCGCGGGTGGTTCCGCAGAGCACCGCCCGTAGCGATATTGAAGCTTTGCTCGCTTACCAACTCTTTCAGGAACTCGCGTGACCGGGTCTCGCTCATGCAGTGTCGAATTTCCTGGGGGCTCAGCGGACTTCCGCCGGTGTTGATCCGATGGAAAACGTCGAACTTCACGCGGTACGGAGTCTGTGGGTCGATTACATGGGCGACAAACTGCGAGCCGTACAGGCGGCGGCGAAACAATGTCGCGAGATCGTCGAAGCCCTGCCCTTCCAGATCCTGGAGGTAGGTCACTTTGCCCAGCTTGAAGGACTGCTCTTTCACGTACCGGAAGATACTCGTCAGGCGCTGGACTCCGTCGACAACCTGAAGTCGACCCTTTTTGTCCTCGCTGAAGTAGAACGACGGCAGAGGAATTCCCAAAAGGAGCGATTCGATCAAGCCTGAGCGCTGCCGTGCGTTCCATACATAATTGCGCTGGAAGTCCGGTGCGAGATCGATGTCACCGTCAGCGATCATGTCCACCACGTTACGGAGCGAGTAGTGCTTCGTTTGGATCCGAATTTTCTCCGGGTCCCAAGGCTCCGGGTCCTCGGGCTGTGATCCGTCTTCGACTTCGAGCTCAATGCCCGTAGCGTGGCTCTCGAAGTATTCCTCGCGAACGTCGTCTTCGGTCTGTGATTGGGTGTCCCTGGATGGCATGCGCTGACTCTGTTTGTTCCCTGTCCGCCGCTGCGAGCAGAATCGCGATGAGGCCGTCTCCATGTTAGTCGGGATACCGCATGGGCAGCACCCTAATGCCTTGTCAGCACACTAACTCACCCAACGACGTTGGGCACGACCGCGGTTACTGTAAACCGAATTCTACTCGATTGCTTATGCCGACGGTTACCAAGTCGAGCATAGGTTCCGCCGGTTCAGCTTGCGTGGGCTGAACAAGGTCCAGGGTGAGTGAGCTCTGGTCTGCCTGGCGTTGAGTGTCAAGCGGATACGGAGCCTTCAGGCGGCTTGACGATGCGGCTACTGATTGGATATCCAGTCAAACGACGGTCGATTGAAGCGAACAAAGAGGACTTCGTGAGCCCTCGCCGAACCACCGACCGATTCCGCGCTCGCACATGCGGGTTCCTCGCTAATGGCCATCCCTGGCCCGCTCGTCACCCCACGACGCTCGAAAGGGCTGTCCGCACACACCCGCGGCGACGTCGTTGGTGATTGCGGACAGGCTGGTTCTGGGGGTGCCATTCCGGTGCTGGCGGGTGTCCGAAAGGCGGGTATGGGGGGAGGATATGGGGTAAAATGAGGGTACCAATCGGTCGAATCGGTCGGAGAGACTTCGCCTCGGAATGCCTCTGAAGGGCACGGGGAGCGAAGCGCCGAAGGCGCAACCTCCGCTTGGAAACGCTCAGGCAAAGGGACGGCGGGTTCGGATTGGCTCTGGAGAGCGGCCCTGCGGGGCCCACCGAAGGTGAGCGGCGCTGGCAACAGGCGCCTTATCTCTCAGGTACCAGGACAGAGAAGCGGCGGATCGAGCCGGCACAGGCGAACCCTGTGCGGCGCTCGATTCCGCCGTTTTTTTGTGTCCGGAAAGCGGCCGGACGGTGTTGATCGGAGGCGGGTGACCGCCCCGCCGTATGGCCGGAGAGCGATGAGCGAACTGAAACGCACACCACTGCACGCCGCACACCTGGACGCGGGCGCCCGCATGGCGCCGTTCGCCGGCTGGCACATGCCGGTGGCCTACGGCAGCCAGATCGGCGAGCATCACGCCGTGCGCCGCGCAGCCGGCATGTTCGATGTTTCGCACATGACCATCGTGGATGCCGCGGGTCCGGGCGCGAGGGCGTACCTGCGGCGGCTCCTGGCCAACGACGTGGGCAAGCTGGACCGCGGCGGCGGTGTTGACGCCGGAGCCGGTGACGGTGCCGGCTGCGCGGCGCTCTATAGCTGCATGCTCGACGGGCGCGGCGGGATTCTGGACGACCTGATCGTCTACCGGTTCGCCGACGACCGCTACCGGCTGGTCGTCAACGCCGGCACCCGCGACAAGGACCTGCGCTGGCTCGACGATCGGGCGGCCGGTTACGAGGTGGATATCGCCGCGCGGGACGACCTGGCCATGATCGCGGTGCAGGGCCCGGAGGCACGCCGGGCGGTGGCGCCCCTGGTTTCCGGCGCGGCCGGCGCCGAAGCGGCCGCCACCGGAGCTACCGAAGCGACCGAAGCCGCCGCCACTGCCACCAACGCCACCGGCATCTCCACCGGCATTTCCGTGCTGGCTCCGTTCACCGCCGCGCGCGCAAACGGGTGGTTGCTGGCCAGGACCGGCTACACCGGCGAGGACGGCCTGGAGATCATGCTCCCGGCCAATCAGGCGGCGGGGCTCTGGGGCGAACTGGCGGCACGCGGCGTCAAGCCCTGCGGCCTGGGCGCGCGGGACACCCTGCGGCTGGAGGCCGGCATGAACCTCTACGGGCAGGACATGGACGAGTCGGTCACACCGCTGGAATGCGGGCTCGGGTGGACCGTGGACCTGGGCGGCGATCGCGCGTTTACCGGCCGCCAGGCGCTGGAAGAGCGCCTGGGCGCAGGCGCAACCCAGGTGCAGACGGGCCTGATTCTCGAAGGCCGCGGCGTGCTCCGGTCAGGCTACGCGGTGGCGTCGCCGGCCGGCGAGGGCGTGGTCACCAGCGGCACGTTCTCGCCCACCCTGGGCCGGGCCATCGCGCTGGCGCGGGTGCCGGCCGGCGCCGCGCATCCCTGCCACGTCTTCATTCGCGGGCGCAAGCTGCCCGTCCGCATTGTCAAACCACCGTTCGCGCGCAACGGCTCGATCCTGGTGGACCTGGAACCGGCTGACTGAGGAGCATTGGCCATGAGCGACATTCCGGAAAACCTGAAATACACGAAGGACCACGAGTGGATCGCCGAAACCGACGACGGCGCCGCCATCGTGGGCATCACCGATCACGCCCAGGAGGCGCTCGGGGACCTGGTCTTCGTGGAGTTGCCCAAAATGCGCAGGGATGTGGCTTCGGGCGACGTCTGCGCCGTGGTGGAGTCGGTGAAGGCCGCCTCGGACGTCTATTCCCCGATATCCGGCAACGTCGCCGAAGTCAACGTCGCGCTGGACGATGCCCCCGAACGGGTGAACGAGGATCCCTACGGCGAGGGCTGGCTGTTCCGCCTGACGCCGTCCTCGCCGATGGAACTGGAGGAATTGCTCGACGCGGACGCCTACGGGCGGGTCCTGGCGGAAATGGACGACTAGGACATGCCGTTCATACCGCACACGCAGGCCGATACCGATGCCATGCTCAAGGCCATCGGCGTCGGCGAGATCGACGACCTGTTCGCGGAAATCCCCGCCGACCTGAAACTTCAGTCGCTGGAGAGCATCCCCGGGGCGATCGGCGAATCCGAAGCCGGACGCCTCATGCGCCGCCGCGCCGCCCGCGACGAAATGGCGCTCAACTTCCTCGGCGCCGGCGCCTACGAACACCACATCCCGGCGGCGGTCTGGGAGCTGACCACCCGCGGCGAGTTCTACAGCGCCTACACGCCCTACCAGGCCGAGGCGAGCCAGGGCACGCTGCAGGTCATCTACGAGTACCAGACCATGATGGCGAGCCTGACGGGGCTCGATGTCTCCAACGCGTCGCACTACGACGGCGCGTCCGCGCTGGCCGAGGCGGTGCTCATGGCGGTGCGGTGCAATCGCAGGTCCGGGTCCAGGCGCGTGCTGGTGCCCCGCGCCCTGCATCCCCACTACCGGGCGGTGCTTGCGACCATCACCTCCACCCAGGGGATCGAACTCGTCGACCTGCCTTACGATCCGGCCGGCGGACAAACCGATACCGGCGCTCTGGCCGATCGCGCCGGCGAGGACATCGCGGCGGTGGTGATTTCCCAGCCCAATGTCTTCGGCGTCCTGGAACCGGTGGACGCGATGACCGACTGGGCCGCCGACAACGGCGCGCTGGCCGTCGCCGCGGTCAATCCCATGGCACTGGGGCTGCTCAGGCCTCCCGGCGAATGGGGCCGGGAAGGGGCTGCCATCGCCTGCGGCGAGGGGCAGTCGCTGGGCGTGCCGCTGAGTTCCGGCGGGCCGTACTTCGGCTTCCTCACCTGCCGCCAGGCGCTGGTGCGCCAACTGCCGGGCCGGCTGGTGGGCCGCACCGTGGACGTGGACGGCAAGCCCGGCTTCACGCTCACGCTGCAGGCCCGCGAACAGCACATCCGCCGTTCCCGCGCCACCTCCAACATCTGCACCAACCAGGGCCTGATGGTCACCGCCGCCACCATCTACATGAGCCTGATCGGGCCGGTGGGCCTGCGGCGCGTGGCCGCGCTCTGCCACGCCCGCACGGCGGCGCTGGCGGCGGGCGCGCAGTCCATCGGCGGCGTGTCGGCGGCGTTCGCCTCGCCCCGCTTCCACGAAGTGGCGCTGCGGCTGCCGGCGCCGGCGCAGGAGGTGCTGCGGCGGCTCAGGGCGCAGGGCATCCTCGGCGGCGTCGATCTCGGCGAGTGGTACCCGGAACTGGGCGAGGCGCTGCTGGTCTGCGCCACCGAGACCAAGACCGCGCAGGACATCCACGACTACCTCGAGGCGCTTCGCAGCGCCATCGGCGCGACCGGAGACGGAGCATGAGCGAGCCGCTGGTATTCGAACTGGGGCATCCGGGGCGCCTGGCGGGCGCGCAGGTTCCGGACGCCGAAGCCGCGGTGGATCTGCCGCCCGAATTGCTTCGCGAAACCCGTCCGCGGTTGCCGGAAGTCTCCGAACTGGATGCGGTGCGCCACTACACGCGGCTGTCCCAGCAGAACTTTTCCATCGACACGCAGTTCTACCCGCTGGGCTCGTGCACCATGAAGTACAACCCCAGGGGCTGCAATACCTACGCCATGCTGCCGGGCTTCCTGGATCGGCATCCGCTGGCGCCGGAGGATGTCTCGCAGGGGTTTCTCGCCTGCATGTACGAGCTTCAGCAGATGCTCTGCCGGGTCACGGGCATGCAGGCGTTCTCGCTCACGCCCATGGCCGGCGCCCAGGGGGAACTGTCCGGGGTGGCGATGATTCGCGCCTACCACCTGGACCGCGGCGACACCGAACGCGCGGAGATCCTGGTCCCCGACGCCGCCCACGGCACCAATCCGGCCACCGCCGTGAAGTGCGGCTACACGGTCCGGGAACTGCCCACGGCGGACGATGGCGACCTGGACATCGATGCCCTGCGAAAACTGGCCGGTCCCCGCACGGCGGGCATCATGCTCACCAATCCGTCGACCCTCGGCCTGTTCGAGCGGCGGATCCGGGAGGTGCGCGAGATCATTCACGGGGCCGGCGGGCTGCTCTACTACGACGGCGCCAACCTGAACGCGATCCTGGGCAAGGTGCTGCCCGGCGACATGGGATTCGACGTGATCCACATCAACCTGCACAAGACCTTCTCCACGCCCCACGGCGGCGGCGGGCCGGGTTCGGGGGCGGTGGGCGTGGGCGCGCGGCTTGCGCCCTTCCTGCCGACGCCCTTCGTGGGCGTCGGGCCGGACGGCTACCGCTGGGTGGACGCGGCCGATCACCCGAAGAGCATCGGGCGGCTGTCGGCCTTCATGGGGAATGCGGGGGTATTGCTGCGGGCCTACATCTATATGCGGATGCTGGGGCGGCGGGGAATGGAGCGGGTGGCGGACTACGCGGTGCTGAACGCCAACTACGTCATGGCGCGACTGGCGGCGGCGGGCTTCGATCTGGCGTTTCCGGAGCGGCTGGCGGGGCATGAATTCATCGTCACGCTCAAGCGGCAGGCGCGGGAGCACGGGTTGACGGCGATCAACCTGGCGAAGGCGTTGCTGGACCGGGGGGTTCATGCGCCGACGACGTATTTTCCGCTGCTGGTGCCGGAATGCCTGCTGATCGAGCCGACGGAGACGGAGAGCAAGGAGACGCTGGACCGGTTTGTGGGTGCGATGGGGGAGATTCTGGCGGAGGCGCAGGTGGATCCGGAGAAGAGCGGGCAGGCGCCGGTGACGTTGCCGGTGCGGCGGCTGGACGAGGTACGGGCGGCGCGGAAGCCGGATCTGCGGTATCGGCCACAGGGTTGACGTTTGCGGTGGGCGCGGGCGTGCACGCATGGCGCCCTTACGCTTAATTTCGCCCGCCATCCATGGCGGGCTCAAATCGGCGCTCCTGGCCGTCCATGGCCCCGCGCCGAGCACACGACGCGTAAGGGCGCCATGCGTGCACGCCCGCGCTGGTCAGGGCTCGTGGGTATGCGCCATCCGTGGCGCCGCGCGCTTTTGGAGATTGGTGTGGGAAAAAACAGGTTACAATCGGCGCCATGAAAATGACCAACGGACTTGCCTTGCTGGCGATGCTGGCTGCCCTGGCCACCACCGGAACATTGGCCCAGGACCGCAGCTGGAACGCGACCCTGGAAGAGATTTCGACGGCTGTGGTGTCCATTCATGTGGACAGTACGCGGGCGTTCGATACGGAGCGGAATCAGTCGAGTCAGGCCACGGGGTTCGTGGTGGATGCCGAGAGCGGGCTGATCCTGACGAATCGGCACGTGGTGACGCCGGGGCCGGTGGTGGCGCAGGCGATCTTCCTGAACCAGGAGGAAGTGGACCTGCAGCCGGTGTATCGGGATCCGGTGCATGATTTCGGGTTCTTCCGCTACGATCCCTCGGCGCTGCGGTTCATCGAGCCTGCGGAACTGCCGCTGGTGCCGGAGGCGGCGCAGATCGGGCGCGAGATCCGCGTGGTCGGCAACGATGCCGGGGAGCAGCTTTCGATTCTGGCCGGGACCATCGCCCGGCTGGACCGCCAGGCGCCGAACTACGGGCGCGGCAACTACAACGACTTCAATACGTTTTACCTGCAGGCGGCGTCGGGTACCTCGGGCGGTTCGTCGGGGTCGCCGGTGATCGACATCGAGGGCCGCGTGGTGGCGCTGAACGCGGGCGGCAATTCGCAGGCGGCGTCGAGCTTCTTTCTGCCGCTGGACCGCGTGAGCCGCGCCTTCAGCCTGATACAGGGCGGCAAGGCCGTGCCGCGGGGCACCCTGCAGAGCGAATTCGTGCACAAGCCCTACGCGGAGCTTCGGCGCCTCGGGTTGCCGGAGGAAACCGAGGCCATGACGCGGGCGGCGTTTCCGGATCAGACCGGGCTGCTGGTGGTGGAGCACGTGATCCCCGGCAACGGCAACTTCCTCGAGCCCGGCGACATCCTGCTGCGCGTCGATGGCGAACTCGTGTCCGAATTCGTGCCGCTGGCCGCGGCGCTGGACGAGAATGTCGGCCGGACGGTGGAGATCGAGGTCGAGCGCGGCGGCGAGGCGATTCGCCGGGAACTCATGGTGGACGACCTGCATGCCATCACCTCGGACGAATACGTGGAGTACGCGGAGGGCGTGTTCCATAACCTGTCGTATCAGCAGGCGCGCCACTTCAACCGGCCGGTGTCCGGGGTCTACGTGGCCAATCCGGGTTACGTCTTCGGCACCGCGGCCATCCCCCGGGGCAGCCTCATCACCAGCCTCGACGGCGTGCCCATGGAGGACCTGGACGACTTCCAGGACACGGTCGAACAGCTTCCCATGGGCCGGCGCGCCGTCGTGCGGTTCGTCCAGTTCGACGATCCCAGGGCGGAGCGGCAACGCGCCGTGATCAACCATCGCAACTGGTTCCCGGCGCGGCGCTGCAAGCGCGACGACGTGCTGGGATTCTGGCCGTGCGAAGACCTGGCCGAGGCGCCGCCGCCCGCCCGGGCGACGCCGGGCAACACCACGTTCCCGCTGCGCGGCGATCCCCACGTGCAGGCGATCACACCGTCCCTGGTGCTGATCAACTTCGACATGCCCTACACCGTATCCGGCGTCAACGACCGCCACTACTACGGCACCGGCGTGATCGCGGACGCCGAACTCGGCTGGGTGGTGGTGGACCGCAACACGGTGCCGGTGGCGCTGGGGGACGTGCGGATCACCTTCGCCGGTTCGCTGGAAGTGCCCGGGGAGGTGGAGTACATCCATCCGCTGCACAACCTGGCGGTGGTGGCCTACGACCCGGCGCTGATCGGGGATACGCCGGTGCAGGCGGCGAAGTTCTCCGTTGACCCGGTGAGTCCCGGGCAGGAAGTCGAGGTCGTCGGGCTCCGGGCGGACCATTCCCTGTTGTCCCAGCCCAGCGAGGTGCGCGCGCTGGTACCGGCGGAACTGCCGCTGTCGCGGACCCTGCGGTTCCGCGAGTCGAACCTTGAGGCCATCACGCTGGTCAACGGCCCCGACGAATTCGACGGCGTGATCATCGATTCGGACGGCACGGTGCAGGCGCTGTGGGCGAGTTTCGCCTTCCAGCAGGGCCGCGACCTGACGCAGTTCAACATGGGCGTTCCCGCGAGCCTCGTGGTGGACATGGTGGAGAGCATGAAGGCCGGCGAACCGCTTCGCTCGCTCGAAGTGGAGTGGGACCTGGTGCCGCTGGCCTCGGCGCGCAATTTCGGACTGCCGGAGAACTGGGTGCGGCGCTACGAACAGCATCATCCGCTGCGCCGCCAGGTGCTGGCGGTCTCGTCGGTGGCGGCCGGGTCGCCCGCCGCGGAGTTCTTCCAGTCGGGCGATATCCTGCTGAGCATCAACGGCGAAGTCGCCAACACCTTTCTCGAGGCGGAACACGCCTCCCAGAGCCCCGAAGTCGACATCACCATTTACCGCGACGGCGAAGAACCGAGCGCGCTCATCCCCACGGTGGCGCTGGAGGGCACGGGAATCGACCGCGTCGTGCTCTGGGCCGGCGCGCTGCTGCAGGCGCCGCACCGGGCCATCGCGGTGCAGCGCGGCATCGAGGCCGAAGGCGTGTACGTGTCGTACTTCAGCTTCGGTTCGCCGGCCAGCCGGTCGGGATTGTTCGCCGGCCGCCGCATCGTCGGCGTCGACGGCCAGCCGACGCCGGACCTCGACGAATTCCTGGATGCGGTGTCCGGGCGCGAAGACCGCGAATCGGTACGGATCAACACGGTCACCTGGAACAACGTCTCCGAGGTGATCACGCTGAAGCTGGACAACCACTACTGGCCCAGCTACGAATTGTTCCGCGACGGCGAAACCTGGCAGCGCCGCGACCTGGATTGAGGCAGGCTCGTGGGACAAGAAGATGCCAAAGGCACTCTTCGTCAGATGCTCGGTGGCCTGCACAACACGGGAACTACGCTCATAAAGCGGGGTACCGCAATGGGTCCGCTGATCCCCGTCTTGGCGCTTGTGCCGATACTCGGGTTCTTTTCCTGGCTGTTTATCGGGGAAGCAGTCATTGGCGGTGTTCCAATTTTCAGCGCACTATGCTTCATCGGTATAACTGTCATCATTGGCCACTATCTTTGGAACTACTCATCGTTCGCGAGCCGGGATCCTGATCGCCTGCAGTCCGAGCAATACCGAACCCGGATGCAACAACTGCAAGTACAATTGATAGTCGCAAAGGACCTGCCAGAACCTCTGCTAGCCGACGTGCTGGAGACCCCAACCCCTAACCCAAGCGCCTTGGAAGTGCAGGATGACAGCGAAGATAATTCCCCGATGGAACCGCGAGAGGAGCAACCTTCATGAAGCCCTACCTCTTTACATATAGTCAACTGTGCCCCGAATGGCACGCCCAAGGTATCCTGAACGAGTCCAATGCTGTCACGACATGGCTTCAACCATTCCCTAACTCGGCAATCGTCATCTCGAATCTTGCTGCGCGGGACTTGGCTGCGGTGCTTCGTGCCCGACTCGGAGAAACGTGGTTCATGATTACCGAACTCGACAGCAGGACTGTCGATGGGTTTCTGCCCGCCAACCTTTGGGGGTTTATCAATAGAGCCCCTAATTCCTTCGTTCCAACGCTTTCGTCGTACGCGCCCGATGCCGTGGGGTTGCCGGCGCAGACCGAAGTTCAGCGAACTTAGCCAAACGCCGACCGTGCGGTAACTGCTCCTCTTGGCGCGACCGGAGCTTGAAGCGCATTGAAAATTGTTTCTGGTGGGCAGACGGGTGTGGACCAGGGGCGTTGGCGGCGGCGTTGGTGTCGGGAGTGCCGTGCGGTGGTTGGTGTCCGCGAGTGGTGGGCGTCGGCCGCCGGCGGGAGCGACAGGACGAGCGCGGTCAGTGCGCAGCCAGTCAGTCCGCGTGAGAAAGGAGCAGTGCGACCATGCATATCGATTCCCGGCGTGACGGGTGGGCCGTTGCCACTATAGCAAGAGCCATGACAGCTCGGTAGCCGAATCGCCATGCAACGTTGATGCGGCACCAGGCAACGCCGCGCCATGATGCCTTCCGCTTGCATCCGTCTGATCGACAGGGTAATTTTTCCTTACTTTCTTACATCCTTTAATCAGGAAAAGTCATGCTGGCGAAGTTGACCGCAAAAAATCAGTTGACGTTGCCCAAGTCCGTGCTGGCGACGTGCGAAGAAACGACCTATTTCGACGTCACCAGCGAAAGCGGTCGAATCGTATTGACTCCTGTCCGCATCAATCGTGCCGATGCCGTGCGCGCAAAGTTGGCCGACCTGGGAATCACGGAGCAAGATGCAGCGGATGCTACGTCATGGGCACGTGGCAATAGACAATCCGCCCAATGAATCCGCCGCGTCCGGTGCTCGACACCAACGTCGTGCTTTCGGCGCTTCTGTTTTCCTCCAGCGCACTCGCGTGGTTGCGGCGCGCGTGGCAAGCGGACATGATCCGTCCCCTGGCGAGTCGCGAAACGACCATGGAATTGATCCGGGTGCTGGGCTATCCGAAGTTCCGCTTGACGGCCGGTGAGCGGGAGGACTTGCTCGCTGATTTCCTGCCGTTTTGCGAAACGGCCGCGGTACCTGACGGAATCGAAGTCCCGGTATGCCGCGGTCCGCCGGACCGGCCGTTTCTGAAGTTGGCTGTCGCCGGCAAGGCCGACTGGCTCGTGACGGGCGACAACGATCTCCTCGTTCTCGCTCCTGACTTTTCCGTGCCGATAGTGACACCTGCCGCGCTCCGGGAGCTTCCGGACGCCAGTTTGACTATTGATTCTCCTTCGTAATGGATACAGTGCGAGTATACGCAAGACTTATTCGCGCGTTACCGGGTCACTCCCGAGAAATTCAGGTCGTGGGAAGGGGCTTGGAGCAATTAAGGGCGTCCGTGACTCGCAGGCATGGTTTTCCCCATCGGTTTACAGCGCTCGCGGTACTTGCGCTGTGCGGCTCGGCCTCACTGGCGGAGCAGTACTCGCTGCCGCTGTTCGTGACGTCCACGGCGCCCGGTACCGCGCAGGGCGTGCTGCGGATCGTCAACGGCAGCGGGGAATCCGGATCGGTCGGGATTCACGCCGTCGACGACGCCGGTACGAGCTACGGACCGGCGAACTTCACGCTGGACGCCGGCACGGCGGTGGAGTTCGACGCTACGGACCTTGCCTCCGGCAACGCCATGAAGGGATTGTCCCCGGGGCTCGGGGCGGTGTCGGGCGATGTGCGGCTGGAGATGGAGACGGAGTTGCAGATCGTGCCGCTGGCATATGTTCGCGCGGCGGACGGGACGCTCAGCGCGATGCACGACACGGTGCGCGCCGGCGTCGCCGCCGGGGGAGGGGGCGGCTACCGCTACGAGGTGCCGATCTTCAATGCTGCCGCCGACGTCACGCAGGAAAGCCGGCTGCGGCTGATCAATCCGGGAGATCAGCCGGCGGCCATTACCATCGGGGGCCGTGACGATACCGGCGCGGAGGCCACCGGGGGCACCGTCCGGTTCACGCTGCCGGCCGGCGGCGCGCGGACGCTGACGGCGCAGCAGCTGGAGGCCGGCGACACCGGCGCCGTGGGCCGGACGGGCCGGGCCGGCGCGACCGGAGAGGCCGACGAGGCCGCCCTCACGGGCCGGCTCGGCGCCGGCGTCGGCCGGTGGCGCCTGTCGGTGTCGTCGGATCGGCTGATCCGGGTGGTCAACATCGTGTCGGCCTCCGCGGGTTACCTCGTCAATCTGTCCACGACTGCCGTGGCAGGCGCCGCGCCCACCGACCACGGCGCCTTCAACCAGCGCTTCGGCGCCGGCGGAATCCGGTTCCGCAGCCGCGGCGATCTCTCCACGTACACGCTGCCCGCGGCGGACCGGTTCCGGGAGACAGGCGAGTCCGAAGGCGCCCCGTCGACCCGCGGGGGCAGTTTCCGATACGAAGCCATCCGGGCCGACGCGGGCCTGGTGACGCTCCTGTACGACGACGGCGACGTGTGCCGGACAAACCTGTACTTCGAGTCGACGGCGGATGGCCGGTACGCGTCCAGGTGCACCGGCGCCGGCAGCCCCGACGGCTACTGGACCGGCGGAAGCTGGAGCACCGCGGATCGCGACGAGATCGCGCCCGAAGATCCGGCCGGGGTCGCGCAGCAGGGCGACTGCTTCCCGGGCCTGCTCGTGCGGATGGGGGCAACCTGCGCGTATCCCGGCACGGACGACGAGTTCTCCATCAACGTGCGCGGCCGGGGCCAGTTCCTGGACCGCCTGGCCGGCATCCGGATCGACATCCGCGACGAGACCATCGACGGCCGGGTCTACGATTTACGGGCCTCGCACGAGGGCGACGGGGAATGGCTCATCGAGCGGGTGGCCGGACGGACGCAGGTGCCGAGCTTCGGCACGACGCCGAACCCCGACGACCGGACGTACACGGCCGGAACGGCCATCGATCCGCTGACCCTGCCGGAGGCGACCGGCGGCAACGGCACGCTGCGTTACAGCCTGTCGCCCGACGTGCCCGGGTTGAGCTTCGACTCCGGCACGCGCGAGCTTGCCGGCACGCCGACCGCGGCCGGCGCCTACAACATGACCTACACTGTGTCCGATACCGACGGCGACACCGATACGCTCAGCTTCACCATTACGGTGGAGGCGGCCGAGGAGGAGGACGACGGCAGCGGCGATACCGGCGGCGGGTCAAGCGATGCGGTGTCGGTGGAAGGCCTGGAATGCACCGCCAGGCGCATCGACGCCACCAGTATTCGCGTCAAGATGATGGGTAACGTCCGGGCACACCGTTCGCTGCTGGCCGTCCGGGCCATCGGCTACGTGGAGGGCCTTTACCTGGGCGCGGATCTCCTGGGCGACATGGATGCCGGGAGTGAAAGAATGTTCGAGATCGAGGGAGAAATCGAAATCGCCGCGAACAGGATCACGTGCAACGTGCAGGTTCGTTACACGCTCCCGAATTGATGCGGCGGGCACGATCACGCGCAACGTGCAGGTTCGTTACACGCTCCCGAATTGATGCGGCGGGCACGGCGACGTCAGCCGGCCGGCAACTCCTGCCGCAAGACCTCCCGGTCGTCGGCATCCAGGATCGCCACTTCGTGAGCCGGACTGGCCGGCACCGGCGTGCGGGCCGCCCAGCCCGCCTCGCCGCCTACGCTCAGCAGGCGGATGGACAGCGGCTCCCGGTACAGCTCCGCGCCATCCTCGTCATACAGGATCAGCGTGAACTGCCCATCCGGCGCCGGCGCCCTGGGTCCCCTGTCCGTACCGGCGGCGTGCGTGAGGCGCCACTGCCCCGAAGAATCGACGCCTCCCGAGAGCGCCAGTCCGCCGCCTCCGTTCGAGGCCGGACCGGTTCGAAGTGACCCGGATCCAGCCTGCCCGGCGGCGCCCGACGCAGCCTGACCGGCCGAACCGGTCGAACCGGCCTCAGCCTGACCGGCCGAACCATCCGAACCGGCCGCAGCCTGACCAGCCGCCCCCGCGCCACCCTGCGCCGCCGCTCCCGCGCCACCCTGCGCCGCCGCCCCCGCGCCACCCTGCGCCGCCGCTCCCGCGCCACCTTGCGCCGCCGCCCCCAACGCTCCCGCCGCCCCCAACGGCGCCAACGTCCCGACGCCCGACACCCCCGACACCCCCGACACCCCCGACACCCCCGACGCCGCCGGATGTATCGCCCGCCGGTAGCTCAACGCCCGCCGGTACTGGTAGTCGGACACGAACGCAAACAGGCCGCAGTAGGACATCAGGTCCGTGTGGTCGGGGTCGTCGTTGTCAACGAAGCGGCGCCAGTTCACGTCCCATCCGGCGTCCGGCCCCAGTTCGCCGTTGCCGTAGGGATAGCCCGCGTCGGGGTTTGCCGCGCCGCATCCCGGCGTGTGCCGCAGGCTCAGGTTGTGCCCGAATTCGTGCGCGATGACATCGGGGTCGGAGATCGTGCTCACGGCGACGTTGCCGGACAGTTCCGCGACGCCGGCGGTGCGCCTGCGGTCCGACTCGTCGCCCCGCCACGGCCAGATGTAGACGCCGTGGTAGTACTCGTCCCGGTCCGCCCGCGCATTCCACAGCGCGCGCACCTCGTCCAGAAGCCGGGACACGCTGAACGCGTTGGACTCCCGCGCCGGCGCAATGTCCACCCGGTAGTCGTCGGCGATCGGCAGGAACGCCCGGGTCGTGAACATCAGCGAATCGGCATCCACGTTCGGCGGTTCGCCGTTCGGGGCGTGAAAGGGGATGAACGTCGCCCTGAAGGGCGACAACGCCTCGCCATACAGGGCGATGGGTTCGCCTTCGTTGTCGTCCTCGTCGGTTTCGGCCAGCATGTCCTCTGGATCGATGACATGAACGACCCGGTTGCCGGCCCGGAACAGGCGGCCCGGCAGCCCGAACACGTACTCGGTGCGCCAGCGGCCCGAACCGGCCGACGCCGTTGTCGCAGGAGCGGCCCGATCGAGGCGATCGGCCAGCACGTTGCCCTCGCCGTCCAGCACGCGCGTGGCGACCGGGGGCGGCTCCGGCGTCTCGTGGTCGATCCGCACCGCCAGCGCCGCCCAGCGGCCCAGGACCGGCCGCAGATGCTCCACCGGGTCGCCCCGCCAGTCCCACTCCCACACCAGCGGCCCCTGGTACCAGGCCACCGAATGGTGCGACGCGTTGCCGTTGTCCGCGGCGCCGCCCGACCAGACCGGCGGCGGCCCGTCCTCCGGGGGGCGCTCGAACCCGCGCAGCTCGTTGCCGTCGAAGTGCATCCGGAGGTCCCGGCGCATGCTGCGCTCCCACAGCGCCAGCGGCACCGTTCCCGTCAACGCATTGGATTGCAGCGACAGCCGGCTCAGGAAGCCCGGATTCGCCAGTTCCGGGGGAATGAACCCGCTGAGGCGATTGTCCGAGAGGTCCAGGCGCTGCAGATTGAACAGGCTGCCCAGTTCCCAGGGAATCGACCCGGTCAACCGGTTGCCCGAGAGATCGAGCACCGTCAACCCGGCCATCCGGCCGAAATCCGGCGAAATGGAGCCCGTCAGCGCCCCGGACCCGCCCCCGGGGAGGCGTATCGCACGGACCCGCCCCCTGGCCACCTCGATCCCGGCCCACGACTCGATCCGCCTCTGCGCGCCCGTGCCCCATTGGCGCAACGCGTGGCCGGCGGGCAGCGCGTCGCCCTGGGCCTGGTAGTTGGCGAACCCCACCAGCGCACGGCAGTCCCCGACCAGCCCGGTATTGCCGTCCGGATCCGAAACGTAGCTGCCGTCGCCGCAGCGGTCCAGCGTGCGGGCGGTGCCCGGTTCGAGGTCGCAGTGGTCGCTCACGCCGTCGCCGTCCGCGTCCGCCGGGCCGCCGACGCACGGGTCCAGGAACTCGGGCCGTATGGAGCTGGTGGACAGGTTGGTCAGGTGCCCGGACGTATTCTCCACCAGGCTCATGACCTGGATGTCGCGATCGGACTGCACCGCCATCCGCCAGCCGCCTTCGCCGTCGCCGAGGCGCCCGCTCAGACCGCGCGCGCCGTCTTCGAGGGATCCGGCATCGAGGGATGTCGAGGCGCCCGCCCCCACGGTCAGGTTCACCGCCCCGCCGGGCGCCTCCACACCGGCATCGTCCCAGGCCCGGACCTCGACCTGCGCATTCCGGGCGGTCGGATTGACCAACCGCAACCGGCCCGGCTGCCCGGTCTCTCCGGCGGGATCGAAGAACGGCACGTGATGGCGCCGGCGCCCCTCCGCGGCCACGTTGTGGGCGATGCTGACCAGCCCGTCAGGCGAGCGGGCATAGGCGAACACGTCCAGGTTCAGCTCGCTCGCCAGGACCAGCCTCCAATCGCCCTCGCCGCTGCCCAGACCGGTCGGCAGCCGCTTCGCCGCGTTGCCGTTTTCCAGGTCGCCGGAACTGAGCGTGACGGTGCGGTTTGCGGCCATGCGCAGGGAGACCGGGCCGAACGCTTGCCCGGCATCGTCGACCGCGTATATCCGAACCGTGCCCGCCTCCGAACGGTTGGTGATGCGCAGCCGGCCCTCGTGCATCGCCTCCCCGGCAGGCAGGAACAGGAGCACGGACTCTTCCTCCGCACGGGCCGCGGAGAGGTTGGCGAGCGGGCCCGAGGCCGCGTCCAGCACCGTCATCGCTTCGACCGCCGCGTCGGTGAAGATCAGCAACTGCCAGTCGCCGTCGCCATCGCCGAGCCTTCCCGTGAGCCCCGCCGTGCCGTTCTCCAGCGCCCGGGCCGTGACCGTCCGCGCCGCCCCGGCCGCGAGCACCATCGAGACCTGCCCCGGCGCCAGCGAGTTGGCATCGTCGACGCCGAAGACGGCGATTTCCGCCTCGGCATCGGTGGAATTGATCAGCCGCAGCGCGCTGCCGTCCGGCAGGCCGTCGCCGGGCGCCAGCAGCGTGACCCGGTGGTAGAACGACCGGCGCGGCGCCGCGTCGTGAAGGCTGTCCACGAAGCCGGCCGCCGTGCGCGCGTAGGCCAGCGGCTCGATGTCCAGCGGCGTGTCCAGCACCAGCCGCCAGTCGCCCTGGCCGCCGCCGATGCCCGCGGCCATCCCCAGCGCCCCGTTGCCCCGCTCCAGGTCCGTGGAACTGAACTGAATGGTCTCCCCGGCGTCCAGCTCGAGCGTGACCGGCCCGAAGGCGAGCCCCGAATCGTCAATGGCCGTGACCGCCACCCGGCCGGATTCCCCGGAGTGATTGACGATGCGGACCATCCCTTCGCGCGGCGCATCGGATGCGGACGGCAGCAAGGGAAGGCGGTAAGTATCCGCCGAGGCAACGAGAGGCACGAACAGCAATGAAATCGCCAGCGCGCCGACGCCGGCGAGCACAGTGCTGGCTATCGGCGGGCTACCTGGATTCCTGCTCATTGACAAGTCTGCGGTTCCCCTGAGCCACTTGCGCTGTGGCGTAATTTGACGGTCGCCCATGCCCTGGAAGGGGCGGTGCGGTTGACAAGGCCGCGCCGCGCGGTGAATATACAGGCATCCGCAATGAGCGGAAAGGGATGGCGTGAGGCGGGGGGATCGAGCATGAAGGTCAATAGAAGAAGGCGGCGATTGGCTGCTGCGCGTCGCGCCCGGGAACATCGCGCCCGGGAACCCCGCCCCGGAGGACCCCGAATGAACGCCGCGAACCGCATCCCCGCCGCCATCGCGGCCGCGAACGCCCGCCGCCCCGCCGCCCCGGCCCCCGGCCGGTCCGGCATGGCACCGGAGGACCCGGCCGGGTCCTTGTCGCCGACCGGATGATCCGCGCCGATTCGGGCGAGCACCACGTTCTCGCCCGCGCCGAACTGCCGGTCCTCAATGACGACACCCGCCCCGCCGGCCGGCCTCCGCGGGCGCCTGGGGTGAAAATCGCGCCCGAAGCGGGAAATGGGGCCAAAACCCGCCCAAAATCGCCCTTTCCTGGGGTAAAATATTTTCCCCCGTCCCGTAAACCTCCATGAATCAACAGGTTCGGTACAGCGCAAATGGCTCTGGATGGACGCGGACTGCGCAGCATGACGGATTTGCATACAATGACCAGACCGGCAGCCGCGGCCATCGCGGCGCTCCTTTCCCTTGTCCTCGCTTCCGCCGTGGCGCACGCACAGGACGATACCGCCACCTACACCATGACCTTCGAGGGGCTGTGGACGGTGGACGACATCACCGACGCCGTCATGCCGGGCGGCGCGCACTTCACCCAGGTGATCGGCGCCACGCACGATTCCGGCACGGTCATCTGGGCGGCCGGCGGCGTGGCCGGCGACGGGGTCGAGGATGTCGCCGAACTGGGCGCCGTGAGCGCCCTGGTGCGCGAAATCGGTCAAAACGCCAACGCCGATGTCGTTGTCCGGGCGGGGACTTCCTTCAACGCGCCTACCCGGACGGTGTCCGGCACCTTCACCGCGACGGCAAGCCATCCCCTGGTCTCGGTCCTGTCCATGGTCGCCCCCTCGCCGGACTGGTTCGTGGGCGTCTCCAGCCTGAACCTGTACGACAACGGCTGGCGCAACCGGGTGGTCGACCTCTATCCCTACGACGCCGGCACCGAGCAGGGTTCCGGCTGGTCGCTGTTCAACGAGGCCACGGTTCCGCAGGACGTCATCACGAGCATCCGCAACACGGGCAGGTTCCTCGACAACCCCATCGCCAGGCTCAGCTTTACCAGCGAGCAGGCCACCGACGGGGACGGGGACGGGGACGGGGACGAGGCCACCGTTTCTCCCGAGCCGCACACGGCCGACTATACGGTGCCGTTGCTGGTCCAGCCGGTCACGCCGGGCGGACCGCAGGGGGTGCTGCGTATCCTCAACGGCACGGACGAGTCCGGCACGGTGGAGATCTATGCCGTGGACGATGCCGGTACCCGTACCGGTCCGGCCACCTTCACGTTAAACGCCTCGGCTGCGGCCGAGTTCACGGCCACGGACCTGCAGTCCGGCAGCGCCTCGCTGGAGCTCGCCGGCGGTATCGGCGCGGACGTGGGGGATGCGCGCCTGTTGATCGACACGGACCTCGAGATCGTGCCCCTGGCATTCGTGCGCGCCGCGGACGGCACCCTGAGCGCGATGCACGACACGGTCCGCGCGGCATCCGCGGACGGCTCCGGGCAGTACGCCTGGGAAATACCGGTCTTCAACCCGTCCACCGAGATGGTCCGGGTGAGCCGGCTGCGGTTGATCAATCCGGGCGCTGCACCGGCCGCGGTGACCATCGGCGCGCGCGACGACGGCGGCGCGGCGGCCACCGGCGGGGACGTGACGCTGATGCTGGCGGCTGGCGGCGCAACGACCCTGACGGCGCAGCAGCTCGAGGCCGGCGACAGCGGCATCACGGGACGGCTGGGCGCCGGGACCGGCAAGTGGCGGTTGCGGGTGTCGTCGGACCAGCCGCTGCAGGTGGTCAATATCGTCGCCTCCGCCGCCGGCTACTGGAACAACCTGTCAACGACCGCGGTGGCCGGTGCGGCGCCGGCGGACCAGGCGGCGCTCAACGGGCGCTTCGTCGGCGAGAGCGTGGTCTACGAGACCAACACCGGGCGGTTCACGCTCAACGCCATGGACGGCGACCGGTTCACGGAGACGGGCGAAATGGACGGCGTCGCGACGACCGGCATGGGCGGCTACGGCTATGAGGCGATCGGGCCCGACGCGGGGCGGTTGACGCTGACGTACGACAGCGGGGTCGAATGCCGGGCCAACTTCTACTTCGCGTCCCGCACGGGCGGCTGGTTCGCCTCGCACTGCACCGGCGGCGATGACCCCGACGGGTTCCGGCTGGGAGGGAGCTGGTCGATCGTGGCTCCCGACGACGGGTCGCCGGACGACAGGCCGCCGGACGGCACGCCCCAGGCTTCCCCCGGCGACTGCTACGCGGGTCTGCTGGTGGGCATCGGGGAGAGCTGCGCCTATCCCGGCACGACGGACGAGTTCAGCGTCAACGCCCGGGGCCGCGGATCGTTCCTGGGCCGCCTGGCCGGTATCCGCATCCGGATCGACAACGAGACCATCGACGGCCGCGTCTACGACTTCGAGGCTTCGCACCGGGGCGGCGGCGTGTGGCGGATCGACCGGGTGGCCGGCAGTACCTGACCGCGGCCGAATCGACCGTTGTTTATCAATCAGGCCGCCCTGTTCTCGATGGAGTCGCGGATTCCTTCGAGGAGTCCCTCAACCCGGGACACGCGTTGGCCGAGCGCGGCGATATCGCCATGGACCCGTTCGCCGAGCGCCGAGATGTCGCCATTGACCCGGTCGCGGAGCGCATTGAGGTCACGCCGCAGTTCGGCGATCGAGTTCGCCGTGTACCGCTGGCCGTTCAGGATCAGGCCTGCGAGGGCGATGGCGACGCCGATGATGGTGTAGATTTCCGGGGTCATGGGGGTGGTTCGATCCATTGCGCCCGTGGGCGTTGTTCTCGAAAAACGATGATTCCCATGCTATCACGCAGCCCCGGGAATGCACTGCCCGAATCTGGCCGGTTTGACCGGATTTGAGGGTGGCGCGGCGCCCCTCCCGCCACGACAATGTTATCTTTACATTTGCCGCGAGGCCGAAGCGCATGAAGCAGACTGATCGTATGAAGGAGTGGCGTCAAACCATCGCCGTGATTTGCACCGTCGTGCTGACGGTTGCCGCGCTGGCGGCATACATACAAATCGAGCACGCCGCCATGCGCGACGACATGAACGCGCAGAATGCCGCCATCCGCGCCGACATGAACGCGCAGAATGCGCCGACATGAATGCGCCATCCGTTTGCCGCGATGACATGAATGCGCAGTGAACGCGCAGAATTGCCGACATGAACGCGCAGAATGCCGCCATCCGCGCCGACATGAATGCGCAGTTTGCCGCGATGCATGCCGAACATGCGGCCATCCGCGCCGACATGAATGCGCAGTTTGCCGCGATGCATGCCGAACATGCGGCCATCCGCGCCGACATGAATGCGCAGAATGCGGCCATCCGCGCCGACATGAATGCGCAGTTTGCCGACGTGAATTCGGAACTTGCAGCCATTCGGGAGCAATTGAACAGCATCGATCGCCGCACCGCCCGGATCGAGGGCCACCTGTTCGGCATCGAGATTCCGCCGGATACGGCGGACGGGGAGTGAGGGCCTCGGCCAGGGCTGCGTGTGCTGGACCTCGCCGACACCGGGACCGGGGATCTCTCGGCCCCGACCGCGCTCGAGCTGCTCGAGGGGCTGTACCTCGGCGGCAACGGCATCGAGGACGTGACGGCGCTGAGCATGCTGGACGAACTCAGGTGGCTGCTCCTGGGCGGCAACGCCATCGCGGACGTTTCCGCGCTGTCCGGCCTGACCCAACTTTCGGAACTGCGCATCGAGGACAATGCCATCACGGAAATCTCGGCGCTGTCCGGCCCGACCCGGCTCCGCGGGCTGGTCCTCAGCGGCAACGCCATCGCCGATGTCCATGCTCTCCCGGGGCGTTGAGGCCGCAATCGACGACGCCGCTTCGAGCGGCCCGGCGTTACTCGATCGGATAATCGTCGCCAGTGTCCGCAGCAGGGCCTCGTCCGCGAATTCGGGCGGCGATGCCGCGGCGATCGTCTCGCCGGCCGGGGCCCTCACTCCCCGTCCGCCGGATCCGGCGGAATCTCGATGCCGAACAGGTGGCCCTCGATCCGGGAGGTCCGGCGGTCCAGGCTGTTCAATTGCTCGCGGATGGCGGCGAGCTCCGCATTCATGTCGGCGCGGAGGCCCGTAATCTGCGCGTTCAATTCGGCGCGCTGCGCGTTCAATTCGGCGCGCTGCGCGTTCATGTCGGCGCGGATGCCGGCGAGCGCAAATTGCATGAATGTCCCCAGCGCGGCAACCGTCAGCACGACGGTGCAAATCACGGCGATGGTTTGACGCCACTCCTTCATTCGATCATTCTGCTTCATGCGCTTCGGCCCCGCGGTAAATGTAAGGATAACATTGTCGTGGCGGGAGGGGCGCCGCGCCACCCTCAAATCCGGCCAAACCGGCCAGTTTCGGGCAGTGCATTCCGGAGGCTGCGCGATAGCATGGGAATCATCGTTTTCCATGTCGTGGACCCGGTCCGCGACCGGGCGTTCGTGTACGAGGCCCCCTGAGCAAACCCGCCCCTGCAGGATCGGCGTTTCTGCCTGTTTCGATCGGAAACACAGCGTGCGTGCCACGTTGCCCGCCACGACAATGTTATCTTTACATTTGCCGCGGGGCCGAAGCGCATGAAGCAGAATGATCGAATGAAGGAGTGGCGTCAAACCATCGCCGTGATTTGCACCGTCGTGCTGACGGTTGCCGCGCTGGCGGCATACATGCAATTCGAGCACGCCGCCATGCGCGCCGAAATGAGCGCGCAGAATGCCGCCGTGCGCGCCGAAATGAGCGCACAGAATGCCGCCGTGCGCGCCGACATGAACGCGCAGAATGCGGCCATCCGTGCCGACATGAACGCGCAGTTCGCAGCGATGCATGCCGAGCACGCCGCCATCCGCGAGCTATTGCACAGCATGGACCGCCGGACCGCCCGCATCGAGGGTCACCTGTTCGGCATCGAGATTCAGCCGGAGCCGGCGGATGGGGAATGAGCCCCGGCCGGGCGCCGCGCTCCGCGCCGCCTTGCCGCCGCCCCTCACTCCGGATGAAGTACACGATCCGCAAGTCTCTCCGGTATAAGGTCATAGCACTGACAAAGGGAAGCCGGGGCTTTTTCTTGGTGTGGCCATTCGGACTTCCAGCGACGATGACGGATTGCAGAACGTCTGGAGGGCAAGGCCCATTGAGGACGAAGAATTGACTGAGCAGTTTTTGTCGAATCGTAAGTTTTCGGAGCATATTGTTGCGAGCATACAATTGGAAGACGTGGAGCCGGCCGAGACGTTGTGGGTTTCAGAAAGTGCCTGGAACACATATCTGAACAGATCTCAGTTCTGATCCTCGAAAGCCCCACCGGATAGAGTGAAGGCTTCACCATCGTCGGTGCGGGTATCAGGCCAAAGGCAGGTCATCGCTGACCGAATCGCTGAAGCCGATGCCGGAGGCCGGAGAGGCGTCGTTCGTGCCGGCGCGTTCTCCGGGCTTGCGTCAGAGGGTGGTGGGCGTCAATCGGCGCGCGCGCTACCCGGTTTGGCCGCCGTCCGCCCCGTCCGGGCGGGTGTCGCCCTCGAAGAGCAGCAGGTCGGCGCGGGCGGGCACGTAGGGCTCCCTCGCATCGGCGCAGATCATCCGGCCGGCGACGGGGCCGGCGTAGACGATCGTCTCGTCCTGCGGGCCGCCGTCGTAGGGTCCCGGGTGCTCGTACTCGGCGTACTCGTGGCCGGCGTCCGGGTGGGCCCTGCCGTGGTGGATGAAGCCGTCCGCGGCGCCGCCGTCCCGGGCGAAACCGCAGTTGCGGTATTTCCATCCCCCTTCCCAGTCCCCGTCCGCGTCCCACAGGCACATGTCCCAGCGTTGCCCGGTGTGCAGCTCGAAGGTGTAGACCGGCGTCCGCGTCCCGCCCGTGGCGGCGGCGAGCGATTCGGCCCGCGCCTGCGGCGTGTCGGCGAGCGGCCAGCAGAAGTGCTCGCCGTAGCCGTAGCCGGCGAGTTCGCGGCCCGCGAAGGACTCCACCGGAGCCTCCGGTTCCACCGCCTCCACGCCGGATTGGCCGAAGGCCGGGGCGCCGAGGATGAGGATGGGCGCGGCCGCGATGCCGGCGGCGGCGCGGTTCATGGTGATCATTCGGTGTCCTCCGTCCCGGTGTTGTCGGGGTTGTCGGGCGCGATGCGCAGTCGCCAGGCGCCGCCTCCGGCGGCCGCTTCGGCGGGAACGACGCAGGCCATCCGCCCGGGCGCGCGTTCCACGGAAATCTCCTCCCGGCCGGCGCCCCGGACCAGGCTCGCGTGTTCGGGCAGCGCGCCGCCCGCGCCGCGGCAGGAGGCGTAGGCCGGGGCGTCCCTCCAGTTCGGGTCCGGCGCCCACAGGCACAGGTCGAAGTCCCGCGCGCTGTCGAGCCGGTAGGCCAGGCGCGCGCCCTCCCCGAGCGCGCCCAGCTCGGCGGCCCCGGGCACGAAACAGTACGGCGAACCGATGGCGCGCGCGCGCCGGCCGATCACCGGCGGATGGGCGCGGCGGTTTTTCCGGCCCGGTTCCGCGGCCGGGCCCGGGACGCCCGGGACCGCCGCCGGCGCCCCGCCATGGCCCGGCGGGACGCCGCCGCCATGCTCCCCGGGCGCCTCCCCGTCCGATGCCGTCGGCGGGCCGCGCCGCCCCTCCTCGCCGGAACCCGGCGGGGTCCCCTCTTCGGGCGTCCCCGCCGCCGGCGCCGCCGCGGCCGCGGCCGGCGCCCCGGCCACCTCGATGCGGTAGGTCGTCGTGCCGCCCGCCATCACCCACAGCTCGGTCGCGCCGCCGTCCGGCGCCAGCGCCAGCTCCACCGCCGTGCCCGAGGGCCGCACCCGCGACGGGCGCGTGAAGGTCGTCCCGCCCCGGCGCGAGCCCGCGAACACGCTCGCCCCGCCGTCCCAGCGCGGCGCCAGCGTCACGCGCGCCGTCCCCGCCGGCACCGACGCCCGGTACGACAGCACATCCGTCGAGAAGGCCGGGCTCAGCGCCACCGCCCCCGAACCGGCCGCGAGCGCGAGCCCGGTCACGGTCTGCGGGTCGCGCTCCTGCGTCCTCGCCGCGTTCTGGGGGTCCTGGACAATGACGGTCACCCGGGCGCCCAGGTAATCCGCCGGGACCTCCGGCGAGTCGACGCCGTGGTCGACAACCAGGACCTCGTTGCGGGAGTCCGCGTCCCTTCCGGCGCTGACCGTGAACGTTATCGGGCCCGTGTCTCCCGCCTCGACCCGGACCCGCCCGGGAGAGACCGCGATCGCGCCGGGGTCGCTGTCGCCGGGGACGCTGACGCGCGGGGAAATGTACGCGGCGTCCCCGAGCGGCTCCTTCAGGCGGACGGTGTAGGTCGCGCTGCCGCCCTCCTCCACCGACACCTGGCCCGGGGAAGCGGCCAGATATTTGCAGTCGTCGTCGATGATTTCGATCGAGATCACCAGGCCATGGTGGCGGTCCTGCCGGTCCCAGCCTCCCCAGTCGGGACCGCCGCCGCTGCCGTGGTGCCTGATCCAGTACCGGGTGCCGGGCGGCGACTTGCACTCGTTGTCGTCCACCGCGGTGAGCCCGACCGATTTGGACCGCTGCCAGTCCCCGCTCAGGTAGTTGGGGTGCGGGGCGGCTTTCCAGGTGACCGCGTTGTGGATCGTGAGCAGGCTGTTGTCGACGTTGGGGTAGTCGCTGCCGTCCGGTCGGACGTTGTGGTGTCGCGGCGTGATGGTCAGATCCGCGGTCGGCGGCTGGTGGATCACGATGCCGTAGGTGATCGATGCGCCCTCGGCGATCTTCATGCGTCCGGGTCCCATCGGGTGGAACCCGTCGACGGACATGCTGCCGGCGCGGCCCAGCGAGGCATGCGCCAGCTTCACCGCGACCTGCTGGTTCTCGGTCCATTGCGGGTTGACATTCCAGTTGTGCCAACCGTTGAGGTTGAATGTACCAAGGGTCAGCCGCGCAGTGCCGAGATGCAACACCATCCCGGCAAACTTCGAATCTGGGTTCGGGGGAGACGGGGGGGGGCAAGTCGGGCAAGGTCGTGGTCCTTGAACCCCCCTGATTTGCATCGATACCCGACCGTTGTTGTAATAAAGGTGAGCGACGGTATATCTCTCACCGTTGTGCTCGAGTTCATCTTCCGTGAGCTGCGAGGAGCAGGTACCGACATCGCAGCCGAGATACGCCCCGTCGTCATCGATATCATCGACTGTCAGCGTCGCCGACCAGATGTGGGACTGCGCCTGGGCGGGCGCGGCCGCGAACAGGCCGAGCGCCCCGAGCAGCGGCGCGAGGGCGGAGAGGAGGGCGAGGCGGCGCCACGGAGACCCGGCCCCGCGCGAGACCGCCGGAGCGGCGCCATGGCCGCCGGCCAGTCCGGATGAAGGGGAGGGAAGCTTGCGCGCCCGCCCGCGAGGGGCGGCGGCCGGTTCAGGCGGGCCGGCCTCCCGCCGGGCGCACCTCATCGCTCGGCGCTCGGCGCTCGGCGCTCGGCGCTCGGCGCTCGGCGCTCGGCGCTCGGCGCTCGGCGCTCGGCGCTCGGCGCTCGGCGCTCGGCGCTCGGCGCTCGGCGCTCGGCGCTCGGCGCTCGGCGCTGATTATACCGCGCCTGTCAACCCCTGCAACGAAACGAACGTTTGATGTCATGACCCGCTCCCCGAGACACTGGCAATCAATGCGGCGTGGAATTTGAACAAAACCCGCCAGCAAATGCAAGACCGTTCAACGACAACGATCCCTTTCGGAGGAAGGCAATTGTCGACGCCGGGCAATCCCCCGGCGTCGGCGGTCCCGCCCGACGCCGTGCCGTTCGCGCCCTCCGCATTGCCCTTGAGCGCGTTGCCCACTGCCGCCATTCGCCGATTCGGGGTCTCCCGCGCCCGTGCGTTGCTTCGCCGGCACGTCGGACGCCCGCTCCCGCGATGTCGCCTTGGCCCTGCCGAAATTGCCGTTCATGCGGTCGCGGAATCGCAGAATCCCAAGGACATGTTGCATGCAACATGTCCAAGGTCCCCTTCGACCTCGAAACGCTCACGCGCCGCTTGGGCCTTGCCTTGCGATTTGCCCCCGTGACCCGGTCAACGGCGGTTCGTCGAATACCCCGCTCCCGTCAACGTCCTGGCGGACGCCGAAGATCCGCAGACCGAACACATCCGATGGGCATCATGAGTATCGCAGATGAAAATGGCCGATTGACAACGCCGCGGTTTTCGGCGAATGTACGCGAGTCCGCCGCAGGCGGAAGCGCGAGGTGGTGGAATCGAGCATGAATGTCAATGAGTCCGTGACAATTCCGGCTTGGAATTCGGTTATAATTGCCGAGCCGAGCCGAGCCGAGCCGAGCCGAGCCGAGCCGAGCCGAGCCGAGCCGAGCCGAGCCGAGCGACCGTTGCGCCTTGAGCCGGCGCACTGCCGGGCCGGCGGGGTCTGACCCCGTGGCTCGCTCCGCAAGCCGGGAGCGCCGCTCCCGTCGCGTAGCCTCTCCGGCCCGTCCTCTCTTTGGTTTCGCCGCCGCCCCCCGCGGGCGCGTCCGCAAGCTCCTCTCCCCTTCATCCGGACTGACCGGCGGCCGCGCCGCCGCTCCGGCGGTCTCGCGCCGGGCCGCGTCCCCGTGGCGCCGCCTCGCGCTGCTCCCCGTGCTCGGCGCGCTGTGCCTGCTCGACGCTGCCCCGGTCGGGGCCACTCATGAGACCGCACCTACCGGCGTCTCCGTGTCGGCATCGCAGTCGAAACAGTTGGCGGTCACCTGGACCAAGCCCGCCAGCGAACTCGGCTCAAGGGTGCGATGGCGTGTGAAGTCCCCGCAAGGCAGCTGGCAAGGAGGCGGTGAGGGCGAAAGAGTATTCAATACTAGCTGCGCCGCTACATGCTCATTCACGATAACAGGCTTGCGCGCCGGGACCACATATGAGGTCCAGGTAGGCATAAGGAATTTTCACGATCATTGGTCCTCCAGCGCGGAGGGCACCACCCAGGGCACCGTCCAGTCCACCGACGCGAGCCTGAGCGGTCTGACGGCGAAGAACCACACGAGCGCGACGGGCACGTTCTCGGCGCTCACGCTGACCCCGTCGACCTTCTCGGCGGCGACGACCTCGTACACCGCCTCGGTGGCGAACAGCATCACGCACGTGAAGCTGACGCCGACGAAGGCGCACACCGGCGCTTCCATCAAGGTCGGCAAGGGGACGAGCCTCTCGGCGGTGAACAGCGGCTCGGAGAGTTCGGCCATCGCGCTCGATGTGGGCGCGAACGCCATCAAGGTCGAGGTCACGGCCGAGGACGGCACGACGAAGCGGGCCTATACGGTCACCGTGACGCGGGCGTCGTCGACGAGCTGCGACGGCATCTGGTGCGCCACGCTGACGGTGCAGGACCTTGGCGCCGGATACCTGGGCTGCGCCAACAACGTCCAGGGCGCGTCGAACCAGTGCACGGCCACCGCGACGCTGACGGAAGACCAGTTCACCCTCTCCGGCAGCACCCACACTGTCTACTTCGTGTACACCCAGCCCAACAACAACCTCGAATTCGCCCTGGCGGGCGCGGTGCCCGCGGCGCTCAGCGGCTACACGCTGCATGTGGGCACCCATTCCTACGACTTCGCGGACGCCCAGTCGAGCGGCAACATCCGCTATTGGGGCAATGCCCGCAGCGTGCTCGGCTGGAGCGCGGGCACCTCGGTGGCGTTGCGGCTGAAGCGCACGGCGGCGACCCAGTCCACCGACGCGAGCCTGAGCGCCCTGACGGCGAAGAGCGCAACGAGCGCGACGGGCACGTTCTCGGCGCTCGCGCTGAGCCCGTCGACCTTCTCGGCGTCCACGACCGCCTACACCGCCTCGGTGGCGAACACCGTCACCCATGTGAAGCTGACGCCGACGAAGGCGCACACCGGCGCCTCGATCAAGGTCGGCAAGGGGACGAGCCTCTCGGCGGTGAACAGCGGCGCGGAGAGCTCGGCCATCGCGCTCTCGGAGGGCGCGAACGCGATCAAGGTCGAGGTGACGGCCGAGGACGGCACGACGAAGCGGACCTACACCGTGACGGTGACGCGGGCGGCCTCGACCGCCACCGCCCCCTGGTCGGCGACGCTGACGCCGGGGAGCGGTAACAATGTGATCGGGTGCACGAGCAAGACCGATTGCGATTCGCGGCTGACGGACAACAGCTTCACGGTTGGCGGCACCGCATATCATTTCACCGAAATAGCGGCCTCCTCCGGCATTGGTCTGGGGGTGAGTTTCAACGCTGCCCCGAATGCCGCGCTCCGGGCGCTGAAGTTCTGCGTCGGCTCGACCGGGTATTCAATCGGTATTGCTCCCAGCCAGATTCTCACCAGCACCAACCCGGGCTGGACCGCCGGCACCCCGGTCTCCCTGAAGATCGCCGCGTCCTGCGCGGCCTCGACGACCCCGCAGGTGAGCTTCGCCTCGACGACCTACAGCGTCAACGAGGGCGCGAGCGTCACGCTGACGGTGAACATCTCGCCCGCGCTGACCGCGGCCAGCAGGGTTGCCGTCCTGGCGACGACCCCGAGCTCGGCCAACCCTCCCGAGGACTACACCTTCGGCGGACTGACCGGGCGCGCGGGCTCGCGGATGCTGGCGCTGCCGGCCAACGCCTCGACCGCGACCTTCACGCTGGCCGCGGTGGCGGACGGGACGACGGAGGGCGCCGAGACCGCGACCTGGTTCCTGCAGAAAGTCACCGGCGAGCCCTACACGGTGGTCCGCGCGAGCGAGAAGGCGACGATAACCATCGCCGACACCTCCACCGCCGCGCCCGCCTCCGCCAACGCGCTGGTGAGCAATCTCGGGCAGACCACGTTCACCACCACCCTCGCCATCGGCACCAATCCGGTCGCCCAGAAGTTCACGACCGGAAGCGCCACCGCCGGCTACACGCTGGCGAGCATCGAGATCGACTTCGCCGCCGCGGTGGGCACGCCCGCGAACCTGCGGGCGGAGCTGTGGTCGGCGACCGGCGGCGGCGCTCCGGACTCGAAGCTCGCGGGCCTCACGGTCCCGTCGACGGTCGGGGCGGGCGCGGCCGCCTTTGCCGCGCCGCCGAACACGTCGCTCGACGCGAGCACCTCGTATTTCGCGGTCGTCTACGAGAGCGGCGCCACCACCGGGTCGCTGCGGACCACGAGGACCAACAACGAGGATACGGGCAGCGCATCGGGCTGGAGCATCGGGGACACGCGCCACGGCCGTTCCGGCACTTCCTGGAGGACCAATACGATCGAGTTGAAGATCCGCGTCAACGGCGCGGTCAAGGGGGCCACCCAGTCCACCGACGCGAGCCTGAGCGCCCTGACCGCGAAGAACCACACGAGCGCGACGGGCACGTTCTCGGCGCTCGCGCTGACCCCGTCGACCTTCTCGGCGACGACGACCTCGTACACCGCCTCGGTGGCGAACAGCATCACGCATGTGAAGCTGACGCCGACGAAGGCGCACACCGGCGCTTCCATCAAGGTCGGCAAGGGGACGGGCCTGACCGCCGTGACCAGCGGCACGGAGAGCTCGGCGATCGCGCTCTCGGAGGGCGCGAACGCGATCAAGGTCGAGGTGACGGCCGAGGACGGCACGACCAAGCGGACCTACACCGTGACGGTGACGCGGGCGGCCTCGGGCACGACCCCGCCCGCCTCGACCCCCACGGTCTCGCTCTCGGCCGAGAACGACAACCCGGTGGTGGCGGAGGGCTCGGCGGCGACGATCGTGGCGACGCTGTCCGCGGCGCTCGGCAGCGACGTGGTCATCCCGGTGACGGTGACGCGGGGCTCGGCGGAGGCCGGCGACATCGGCACGCTGACCAGCATCACCGTCTCCCAGGGGTTCACCGTGGGCGCCGCCGACATCACCACGGCGCAGGACACCGACGCCGACCACGAGACCTTCACGGTGTCGCTGGGCACGCCGCTGCCCCCGTCGGTGTCGGCGGGCACGCCCAACTCGGTGACGGTGACCGTCCGGGACGACGAGGCGACCCGGGACAGCCTGGTCGGGCTGTCGCTGACGGTGGGCGGCAGCGCGGTCACGCTGAGCCCGGCCTTCAAGACGAGCACGACGAGCTACACCGGGACCGTGGCGGTCTCGGCCACCAGCGCCTCGGTCACCCCCACCTGGATCGAGGGGCACAACGTCGAGACGACGGTCGCCTCGGCGACGCCGGACTTCGACAGCATCCTGACCCAGCAGGGGTCCGCGCTCGCCTCCTCGGGCACGTCGAAGACGGTGACCCTGGCCGCGAGCGGGGCGACCTGGGTGTCGGTGACCGTCTCCGACGACACCGCGGAGACCAGCACCACCTACCGGGTGGTGCTCAACAAGCTCGCGGCGCCGTCGGCGGCGCCGGCGGGCCTCGGCGTGACGGGGGGCGACGGGAAGCTGGACCTGTCGTGGACGGCGCCGTCGGGGACGGTGAGCGGCTACACGGTGCAGTACCGCCGTTCCGACGCCTCGAGCCTGAGCGTGACGGGCGACCCCGACACCGGCTACGCGGATGCCGGCCACAGCGGCACGGGCACGGCCGCGGCGATCGCGGGCCTGACCAACGGGGTCGCCTACACGGTGCGGGTGCGGGCCGTGAACGCGGCCGGCGGCGGCCCCTGGGCGGCCGGCACGGGCACGCCCGTGGCCGCCACCGCCGCCCCCACCGCGCTGACGCTGGAGGCCAGCGCGCGGCCCGGCGAGGGCGGCGCGGGGGTGTTCATCACGGCGCGGCTCAACGCGGCGGCGCCCGCGGGCGGCACGGCGGTGACGCTCAGCGTCGGCAGCGCCAGCACGGCCACGGGCAGCGGCGCCGGCGCCGACTACACGCTGTCGGCGACGACCCTCACCATCGCCGCGGGGCAGACCTCGGGCAGGGTGACCCTGACCATCGTCGACGACGCCGCGGAGGAGTCCGACGAGACGCTCGTGCTCAGCGCCGCGAGCACCAACCCCGCGCTGACCTCGAACACGCTCACGCTGAGCATCCAGGACAACGACGCCCGGAACCCCGCGGTCTCGCTGTCGGCGGCGCCGAACCCGGTGGCGGAGGGCTCCCCGGTGACCGTGAGGGCGACGCTGTCCGCGGCGAAGAGCGCCGCTGTGTCGGTCCCGGTGACGCTGACGGCGGGCACGGCGGAGCCCGGCGACTTCGGCGCGCTGACGAGCATCGTCATCGCCGCCGGTTCCACCTCCGGCACGGGCACGGTCACCACCGCGCGGGACGACGACACCGACGACGAGACCTTCACGGTGTCGCTGGGCACGCTGCCCCCGTCGGTGTCGGCGGGCGCGCCGGACTCGGTGACGGTGACGATCCTGGACGGCGAACCCCCCGCGGACGGCGACGCCCCCGCGGACGGCGACGCCCCCGCGGACGGCGACGCCCCGCGGGTCTACCTCCTGGCCGATCCGGCCTTCCCGGTGGAGGGCGGGACGGTCACGGTGCGCGCGCTCCTGTCCCGGCGGCTGGAGGCCGACGCGGCGATACCGGTGACGGTGACCGCGGGCACGGCGGAGGCCGGGGACTACGGGCCGCTCTCGCCCCCGTCCATCACGATCCCGGCCGGCAAGATCTCCGGCACGGCCGAGATCGCCACGGTGCGCGACGAGGACCGGGACGACGAGACGTTCACGGTGTCGCTGGGCTCGCCGCTGCCTCCGGGGACGGTGGCGGGCCGGCTGGCCGCGGAGGGCCCCTACGCGGGCCTGTCGGGCTCGTCCGAGGTGGAGATATACGACCGGGACAGGTTGCCGGCCACGGCCCCGCGGGACCTGGCGGCGGCGGCGCGCGACGGCGGGCTGGCGCTGACCTGGAAGGCGCCCTACGGCCCGGTGCCGTCGTACTACACGGTGTGCTGGAAGGCGTCCGCGGCGCCCGACTCCGACGCCGCCTCGGGCGACCCGGCCACCGGCTGGGTGTGCGCCGACGAGATCCGGGCCCGGTCCCACGCCATCTCGGGGCTGGTCAACGGCACGTCCTACGACGTGCGGGTGCGCAAGGTGGGGGTCGCCGACGGCGGCGGCTGGGAGTATTTCGCCTGGGACGCCGTCAGCGGCGTTCCGCGGGCGCCGTCGGGGTTTCCGGGCCCCCCGGGAACCCCGGGAACCCCGGGAACCCCCGGGTCCTTCGGATCCTCCGGCCTGACGCTGAGCGTGGACCCGTCCGCGCTGACCGCGGGCGGCGCGGTGACGGTGACCGCGCACCTGGGCGTGCCCGCGGCCGGCGCCACGGAGCTGTGGTTCCGGGCCGGGGACGGCGGCGCGCGCTGGGGCCCGTCGTGCGACTACGAGACCGCCACCTCGGTCATCATCCCCGCCGGCGGGCGCGAGGCCGCGGCGCAACTGTGCGCGCTGGAGGGCGCGGCCGGGCGCACGTTCGCGGTCACCGCGGGGTTCCCCGGCTCGCTGGAGGCGGTGGCGGGCGTTTCGGTCCCGGTGGGGGGCGGCAGCCCGCCGGCCGCGCTGACGCTGAGCGCGGACCCGGCCCTCGGCGTGGAGGGCGGGGTCACGACGGTGACCGCGCGCCTGGACCGCCCGGCCGAGCACGGGGTGGTGGTGGGGTTCACCATGATCGCGGGCACCGGGTGGGCGCGGTGGGGCCCGGACTGCGAGTCCCCGGTCCCGTCCGGGGGGCGCGACGTGGCGATCCCGCCCGGCGGGCAGGAGGCGTCGGCGGCGCTGTGCGTGCCGGCGCCGGCGCCCCTCATCGTGGTTTCGGCCTATGTCGAGGAGCCGTATGTCGACGGGCCGGAGCTGGTGGTCGTGGACCCGCCGCCGGAGGAGGATCCGGTGCGGATCCGGGTCGCGGACGGCGAGGCGGCGGAGGGCGACGCGGCGCTGGAGTTCGCGGTGACGCTGGACCGGGCGGCGGACGCGCTGGCGGCGGTGGACTACGCCACCGGGGACGGCACCGCGGCGGCGGGCCAGGACTACGAGGCCGCCTCGGGCACGCTGCTGTTCGCGCCGGGCGAGACGCGGTTGACGGTGCGCGTGGCCATCCTCGACGACGCGATCGACGAGGGCGTGGAGACGTTCGTGCTCCGGCTCTCCAACCCGCGGGGAGAGGCCGCCCCGCGCCTTGAGACCGCTTATGCCACGGGCCGGATCCGCAATTCCGACCCGATGCCCGGGGCGTGGCTCGCGCGGTTCGGGCGCGCCTCGGCGGACCACGCGATCGGGGCCATCGGGCGGCGGTTGCGCGGCGGTGCGCGGGAGACGCATCTCACCCTGGGCGGACAGCGCGTGGAGGGGTGGCTGCGGCGGGACGGCGGCGATTCCGGACCCGGTGCGCGGCGGAACCCGGCGCCCGCGCCATCGGCGCGGCCGGGCGGCGAACGCGCCGGCGAACGGCAGCCGGCCTTTGGCGGTGCGGCGGCCTTTGGCGGTGCGCCCGGCGGTCCGGCGGCCTTCGGCGGTGCGCCTGGCGGTCCGGCGGCCTTCGGCGGTCCGGCGGCGCTTGTCGGCGCGCCTGCGCCTGTCGGTTCGCCTGCGCCTGGCGGCGCTCCGGCCTTCGGCGGCGCTCCGGCGGCGGGTCCGGCGCCCGGCGGACAGTTCTCGGGCGGCGGTTTCGGCGCGATGCTGGACACCGCCGCGGGCGCGGCCGGCGACGCCGGCTGGGCGCGCTGGTACCGCCGGGGCCGCGCGCTGCTCGGACACGGCGGGCGGGCCGGGCTGCGCGACGTGCTCATGGGCAGTTCCTTTCATTACAGCCCGAACGCCGGCGCCGACGCGAAGCCCGCCGGCCCGTTCGGCGACTGGGCGGCCTGGGGCGAGACGGCCTCGAGCCGGTTCGGCGGCGCGGCCGGGCCGCTGTCGGTGGAGGGCGAGGCGGTCACGGCGCTGCTGGGCGCGGACAGCCGCGGGGCGCGCTGGCGGGCGGGCGTGGCGCTGTCCTTCTCCGAGGGCGCCGGCGCGTACCGCCACCCGGAACTGAAGGGCGGCGCGGTGACGAGCCGTCTCGCGAGCCTGCACCCGTACGCGCGGTTCGATCTGAACTCCCGCGCCGGGGTGTGGGGCGCGCTCGGCTACGGCGCGGGCGAGTTGAGCCTGACGCCGTCGGGCGCGGACAGCCCCATCGGGGCGGACCTGGGCAGCCGGTTCGCGGCGTTCGGCGGGCGCGCGGCGCTGAGCGCGCGCGCGGGCGGGGCCGGGACGTTCGAACTGGCGGTGCGCGCCGACGCGCGGTTGACGGACACGGCATCGGAGGGCGCGCCGGGCCTGATCGCGGCGCACGGTTCCACGGGCCGGGCGCGGGTGCTGCTGGAGGGCTCGGGCTCGTTGCGCCTGCCGGGCGGGGCGGAGCTCAGGCCGACGCTGGAGGCGGGGTTGCGTTACGACACAGGGGACGCCGAGACCGGCGCGGGGCTCGAGATCGGCGCGGGCCTCGGCTACGCGCGGGGGCCGCTGGAGGCGCGGGCCGACGTCCGGGGCCTGGCCGCGCACGAGGACGCGGAATACCGGGAATGGGGCTTCAGCGGTTCGGTGAACTACCGGCCCGGGCGCGATGGCCAGGGGCTGTCGATGCGGCTCGGCTCCGCGTGGGGCGCAACGCAGAGCGGCGTGCGGTCGCTGTGGACGGCCGAGAGCGCCGCGGGGCTGGGCCGCGGCGGCGGGGCGATGCCGGGGTCGCGGCGCCACACGGCCGAGTTCGGTTACGGGATCGCCGGGCGCGCCGGGCGCGCCCTGTGGCGCCCGTACCTGGCGGCGGACGCCGGGGACGGATCGAGCGCGGTGCGGTTCGGACTGGAGCTCGACGCCGGCGCGCACGCGCGTTTCGGGCTCGAAGCCGGCCGGCGCGACAGCCCCGGCGGCATCGAGCCGCCGGAGCGGGCCGTGCAGTTGCAGGGCCGGATGCTGTGGTAGGCGCGCGGCAAGCGGCGCCGGCCTGCCGGGACGCGATCGCCGCAATCCGGGACGCGGCCACCGCTTCCAGGCGGCGTGCCGGTGAACGGGCCGGCTTCCTGTCAGTCCCGGAGCCGGTGCGGGTGAACCGGGCAATCGCCGTGTTTCCCGGTCTGGCCCGGCTGGAAAGCCGTCTCGCAAACCCCGTGTGGTATGCTGCGGAGCATCCTTCACTGGCATCGGCGGGAGGTATCCGGACATGAACGAGCGCACGCAAGGCGGCACGGCCGCGGCGCCATCCGGCGGCGCGGAGCCTCCCCTGCGGGGGGGGGGGGGGGGGTCTGAAACAAACGCCGCCCCGGGGCGCAAGCTCGCCTGGAGCCGCCCCTCGGTCCGGGTCATGGACATCGAGCGCACCCTGAGCGGGCAGATGCCGGTAAATAATTATCTGGAGGGGGCTGCGGGGATGTATCCGAACGTTCACTCCTGACTGTCGCGGCACGGCGGGCGGCCTTCGCGCGCGCGTCGCGGCGAACGCCTTTGCGCCGCCGGCCTGCTTCAACGCCCCTTCGGCAAAACGGCCCCGTTCGATGGCGCCGCGCTTCGGCCATCGGGCCGTGGCAGTCGTTTGGGCGCCCGGTGGCGAGGACGCCCGGGGACGCGCCGCGCTTCGGATGGGCGTCAGGATGACCTCCGGCCCCCACGCCGAGGCGGCGCTTGAAATCGGCCGGCGCGCGGCTCAGCGCGGCCAACGCGACCGTGCGCTGAAACTCGAGGGCCGCGTTCGCTGGTAGATGCCCGCGGAGACGCGATGCGGCGGCGCAGGGGCGCGAGGAAGGGCGAAATTCGCCGGAAACTGCCGCCGCGTGGGCGCCCGGCCCCCGGCCCGCAGCGCCGGCCGCGCCGCGCGCACCCGCATCCTACGCGCGGCTTCAGCTGGAGTTCAGGCCGGCGCGTTCGATTCCGCCGAGCAACTGCTCGCCGGTCTCGCTGTCCACGATCAGGTCGCCCACCCGGTCGAGGCGGCCGGGGTCCTCCACCGCCCTCAGCCGGGCTTCGAGCCGCCGCCCGGTGTCGGCGCCGAAGCGCCGCGCCGCCAGCCGCACGAGCGCCTCCCGCCGGCCGTCGGCGAATGCGTCCCGGCGGTGACCTTCCAGCCAGCGCTCGTTGTTCCTCTGCAGTATCGATTGTTCGGCCATCAGCTCCTCCGGTTTCCTCTCGCGCTCCGGGTCCCAATCCCGCGGGCGGAACTCCGGCGCGGCCGCGCGGAACCAGTCCAGGTAGCACTGGTACAGGCGCGCCTCGTCCCCGTCCCCGAAGTCCAGCCATCCGCGCACTTCGCCGAGAAGGGCGATGGCGTCGGCGTACGACTCCGCGAACGTCAGCCGCGCCAGCGCCGCCATGCGGTTGCCACGCTCGGGATACTGCGCCGCGGGGTCGCGCAAATCAAGCCGCGCGTGGCGGGGGCCGGCGGGCACCGACAGCGGGTGGCCGGCCGGCATCCGCACCATTCCGCCCAGGTCGTCGGGGGCCCGCCACGGCCGCTTTCCCGTGTACACCACCACGATCAGCAGCGGCGGGAACTTCCCGTCCGGCCCCCGCGCGGCTGCCCCGAGCGACTCGTAGAGCAGCCCGGTGCGCGCCGTGGTCCGCGCCGGCATGCGCGGGTCGGGCGCGGACTGGTTCTCGATGAGCACGATCGCCGGGCCGGCGCCGGCGCCCTCCTTGCCGGCGCCCGCGCCTTCCGGACCGGCGCCGCGCCCCCCGAATCCGCCCGCGCCTTCCGGGCCGCCGTCCTGGCCGCCCCCGGCAAGCCAGCACAAGTCCGCGGTCCGCTTGTCGCCGCGCGCGCCGATGAGCTCGGTGGGCAGCTCGCGCAGCACGGAGGCGTCCACCGCCGCGGTCCATTCCGCGGGCAGCAGCGCGAGCAGGTCCCGCACCATGCGCGGCAGGCCCAGCATGCGCTTCATGAGTCGGTCCTGGATGTCCCGCAGCTTGTCCATCGGCGGCCGGCGCCCCGTGGCGTGTCTCCAGCGGGCACCGTAAGCCTTCCGGGACGGGCGCGACATGCGCAAATCCGGCCGGTTTGCCCAGTAAGGGGCGAAATTCGCCGGAAACCGCCGCCGCGCGGGCGCCCGGCCCCCGGCCCGCGGCGCCGGCCGCGCCGCGCGCACCCGCATCCCACGCGCGGCTTCAGCTGGAGTTCGGGCCGGCGCGGTCGATTCCGCCGAGCAACTGCTCGCCGGTCTCGCTGTCCACGATCAGGTCGCCCACCCGGTCGAGGCGGCCGGGGTCCTCCACCGCCCTCAGCCGGGCTTCGAGCCGCCGCCCGGTGTCGGCGCCGAAGCGCCGCGCCGCCAGCCGCACGAGCGCCTCCCGCCGGCCCTCGGCGAGCCCGCCGGCGTGTCCTTCCCGCCGGCCGACGGCATGCCCTTCCCGCCGGCCCTCGGCATGCCCTTCCCGCCTGCCCTCGGCGAGCCCGCCGGCGTGTCCTTCCGCCAGCCACTCCTGCCGATGGCGCTTCAGCCAGCGCTCGTTGTTCCTCTGCAGTATCGATTGTTCGGCCATCAGCTCCTCCGGTTTCCTCTCGCGCTCCGGGTCCCAATCCCGCGGGCGGAACTCCGGCGCGGCCGCGCGGAACCAGTCCAGGTAGCACTGGTACAGGCGCGCCTCGTCCCCGTCCCCGAAGTCCATCCATCCGCGCACTTCGCCGAGAAGGGCGATGGCGTCGGCGTACGACTCCGCGAACGTCAGCCGCGCCAGCGCCGCCATGCGGTTGCCACGCCCCGGATACTGCGCCGCGGGGTCGCGCAAATCAAGCCGCGCGTGGCGGGGGCCGGCCGGGACCGACAGCGGGTGGCCGGCCGGCATCCGCACCATTCCGCCCAGGTCGTCGGGGGCCCGCCACGGCCGCTTTCCCGTGTACACCACCACGATCAGCAGCGGCGGGAACTTCCCGTCCGGCCCCCGCGCGGCTGCCCCGAGCGACTCGTAGAGCAGCCCGGTGCGCGCCGTGGTCCGCGCCGGCATGCGCGGGTCGGGCGCGGACTGGTTCTCGATGAGCACGATCGCCGGGCCGGCGCCGGGGGCCTCCTTGCCGGCGCCCGCGCCTTCCGGGCCGCCGCCGCGCCCCCCGAATCCGCCGCCGCGCCCCCCGAATCCGCCCGTGCCTTCCGGGCCGCCGTCCGGGCCGCCCCCGGCAAGCCAGCACAAGTCCGCGGTCCGCTTGTCGCCGCGCGCGCCGATGAGCTCGGTGGGCAGCTCGCGCAGCACGGAGGCGTCCACCGCCGCGGTCCATTCCGCGGGCAGCAGCGCGAGCAGGTCCCGCACCATGCGCGGCAGGCCCAGCATGCGCTTCATGAGTCGGTCCTGGATGTCCCGCGGCTTGTCCATCGGCGGCCGGCGCCCCGTGGCGTGTCTCCAGCGGGCACCGTAAGCCTTCCGGGACGGGCGCGACATGCGCAAATCCGGCCGGTTTGCCCAGAAAGGGGCGAAATTCGCCGGAAATCGCCGCCGCGTGGGCGCCGATGGCGGACGCTGAAGCGCGGCGAGCCGCCGATGGGCGCGCGGCACCTTATATATAGGCCGCCTGCCGCGCGCGCGCCGGGGCGCCGACCCCGACATGCGGGCCCGGCTGAATGATGACCTGCCAGCCGCGCGCGCGCCGGGGCGCCGTCCTCCCCGCCCTTGATCGTGGCGACGAAACCCCGGACGTCGGCGTTGAGCCGCAGCCGAAGATTCAGATCGCTAGGCATGGTATGATGGCCCCGTCATGGAGGCTTTCCTGGTACTGTTCATCGCTTTCGTCGTGATCGTCGTCGGCTCGGTAGCGTGGTCGCTGCTGATCCATGTCCCGATCGGCTGGGGCCTGTACAAGATGTTCCGCCGGCTCGACGGCTGACTTCCACTCACTGCCACCGCGGGTCCTCCGCCTGCAGTCTCAACACCTCGCCCTCGATGAGGCGCACGCCCTCGAAGACGTCCTTCCAGTCCAGGCCGATGCCCGCGGCCTGCCAGCCGCGCGCGCGCCGGGGCGCCCGGCATTATGAAGGACCTGGCCGACGTCGACGTCCCGCCAGCCGCGCGCGCCGCCGCGCCCGGTTCGCGACCCGCCGCCCCCCGCCGGTTGAACCGCCCCCCGCCGCGCCCGCCTCGGCGGCGTCGTCGAGGATGCCACCTGGCTGCCCGCCAGCCGCGCGCGCCGCCGCGCCGCATGGAACCGTGCGAAGGCCCCGATGCGGGGGCTTCATGGGCAAATCGGCGCATGCAATGTGCGCGAATTCGGTGTAGAATGGGCTTCCATGATGGCGTTGCGCGGCATGCGCGGGTGGATTTTCCAGAGGAATCAACGCATTGAGCGCGGCGCGGGGCACGGCGAAACAAATCAAAAAAATTGCTCTCAAAACTTGTGCTGAGGGTTTGTAGTGACTAGAATCCGTTTCGTAACGGTTCGCGTTCGTGGGAATTGTGGTTTATGAACGCGGCCAATCTTGGAGATTTGAAATGATCACGTCTTTTTCTGCAATGAACAAAGGGACATTTGCGATGAACAGGGGAACCCCAATGTTTCTGAAACGGCTATTCTTGACGGCGCTGGGGGCGCTCGGGCTGGGCGCGCTGGCGTCGGGGCCGGCGTATTCGCAGCAGCTTCCCGCGCCGGACTTGTTCGCTGAGATCACCCGATGCAACCCGACGCTCCCGCACGGGGGGATGGGCAACGCGTCGGGCTTGGGCGCGTTGCTCGACGTGGACCGCACCGTGGCCGCGGCCACGATCGATTCGACGGAGAGGGGCAACGTGCTGCAGACGGTCACCGGGGCGGGGTGCAACAACCCGGTGGGCAACGGCTACGCCACGGCGGTCACCCTGTACGACGAGTACGTGCGGACCAAGGCCGCGCTGCCGTCCGGGAGGGCGGCCGACGAGTTCACGCAGCGGGAGTTCGACACCGCGAGCGCCAACAAGGACGCCTACGGCGGGGCGGTGTACAACGAGGTCTACAACCAGCTGATGAAGCGGAAGGAGGCCGACGACGCCATCGGCGAGTACAACAAGCTGGTCGGCGCGACGGGCGAATTCGCCGTGTTCAAGGCGCGGTACGACGATCTGAACTTCGATCTCTGGGGCCTTCGCGACCGCGACGACAACGACCTGGTCGGCCAGCAGCTCGAGACGGAGCGGACCAGGGCCTACGGCCAGGGCGCGCGCGGGTTCATACCGCTCAACGGCAACAACACCCCCGGCGACACCGAGATCGACGGCACCGAGTTCGAGGACGCGTTCGACGCCTCCGGCAGGCTCCGGTTCCATCCCACCACCGACTCGGACGTGGCGTCGACCGGGGTGTCCCTGATCCTGGACAAGTTCGGGGAGCTTGAGGCGGAGCTCAAGAAGTGGACGGATTTCGCGGCGGCGAAGCAGAAGGAGCTGGACGACGCGATCAAGGAGGGCAACCTCAACCTGGTGCCGCTCCGCGAGAACGTGAGGCGGGCCGGCAACGCGCGCGACTACGTCAAGGGCGAGCTGAACCGCCTGCTGCGCGTCGGCAAGGCGTACAACTACCCCCTGATCGGCGGCCGCCAGTTCACCGTCGGCACGGGCACCGACGCCGAGACCATCATGGACGAGCGCACGTTGCTGAACCGCTACGAGCGCGCCGGCCTGGACTTGGACTCCGCGGCGTCCAACGTGCGATCGGCCGTGGGGGCGCTGGACAGCGCCAACACGGCGTTGAACACCGCGCTCAAGGGCGCGGACAGCTACCTCAGCCAGTTGATCGGGTTGCGCCAGTACGAGAAGGGGGTGGCGGACAAGGCCGTCGCCGACAACGGCGGGGCCGATGCGCCGGCGCACCTCAAGACCGCGGCGACCAACGCCGCCAAAGCGGTGACGGCGGCCAGGGACCTCCGGGCGGCGCACACGCAGCTGACCGGGTCCCCGGACTCCCCGGCGGGCAAGTTGCTCGATGCGTTGCTGAAGCCCAATAACGACGCCGCTGACGACGACGGCCTGGCGGTGATCAACGCGATCACCGAAACGCACAAGGCGGCGCTGGACGCCGAGCAGACCGCCATGGACGCCAAGGCGAAGGCCGACGAGGTCGCGGACATGCTCGGCGACGGCGGCGGCGTGGGCGAGAACACGATGAAGATCGGCGAGAACGCCGACGACATCATGGACAACGCCGACGACATCATGGCCCTGGACGGACGGGTCGCCACGAACGAGGAAGACCTGGACCATGTTTGGATGGAGCTTATCGGGACCGAGAGAGGCGTCGAAGCGCAGCACGACGAGGAAATGGGGTGCGCCGAGGGCGCGATGGGCATCTCCAACGTGGCCAACTGCGCCAACGCCCGGAGCATGCACAACGAGGCGACGCTCGAAGACCACGCCATGAAGCTGATGCAGAAGAAGGAGTACATCGACAATCTGGCGGCGGAGATCGGCGTGGACCCGGTGACGGGCGAAGGCACGATGGACGGTTACAGCCGGATCGACCATAACCATATGCGCAGCATGGATAACGCGAATGCCATCATGGATAACGCGGATGCGATCGACATGAACAAGGATATGATCGGGTCGAACACGGACATGATCGCCACCAACGCCGAAAACATCAAGACCAACGCGGACAACATCATGCAGGAGCAGATGGACCGGATGGCCGCGGACGAGATGCTGATGGCCGCGGACGTGATGCTGAAATCGGACATTGACGCCAACAAGATGATGGGCATGGCCAACATGGATGCGATCGACATGAACAAGGATATGATCGGGTCGAACACGATGAAGATCGGTGAGAATTCTGCGGCCATCACCCGCAACAGCGGCATGATCAGCGACAACAGCCGAATGATCGGCGAATTGAGCGAGAGCCTGGAAGTCGTGCGCGCCGGTGTGGCCGCGTCCATGGCGCTGGCCGGCATGCCGGCGGTCAACGGCCGGGGCATCGCCATCGGCGTCGGATCGTACGACGGCGAGTCTGCCTTTGCGGTGGGCTTCCAGGTCGCGGGCGAGCAGGCCTCGTTCCAGGTCGGCATCACCAGCAGCGGCGGCGAGACCGGCGCCTCGGCCGGCGTGGGCTTCCAGTTCTGACCCCGGCCCGGTTCCGAATCGGAACCGACAGTTCGAAGGAACGGCCGGCGGCCCGAAGCGATTCGGGCCGCCGGTTTCTTTTTGGCGGCCGCGCCGCCGGTCCGAAGCGGGAGGGCCGGCGCGGCGGCGGTTGCTTGACGCGCCGGGGCGGAACGATGTCGGGATTGGCTTTCCGCCCGTGAACCCGGACTCCGCGTCAAGCGCCCCCCCGCCGGCAAGCCGGGCCGATGCGCCGGCTCGCGGCGCGGGCGCGGTTGCGGTTGCGGTTGCGTGCGTCCCGGGTCCACAGCGCAGTCGGCTTTGCTATGCTTTAAGGCATGGTGGACTATCCCCGCATTCCCCACGGTCCGGCCGGCGTTCGCATCGTCGGGCTCGCACTGGTGCTCGTTGCGTCCAGTGCATTGAATGCCCAGCAACTCGACCAGGGTATCGCGAAATATCGGAATGGCGATTTCGCGGGCGCGTTGCGCGATCTGATGCCGTTCGCCGAACAGGGCAATCTCACCGCGCAGACCCATGTTGCCGTGATCTACGCCAACGGCCGGGGCGTCGTGCGCGACAACTTGGCGGCAGCAACCTGGATGCGGCTGGCCGCGGAGCAGGAACATGCTCAGGCTCAATTCAATCTCGCCCAAATGCATGAGCAAGGCCGGGGCGTCGCGCGGGACCTGGCCGAAGCCGTCCGATGGTATGGCAGAGCCTCGCGCCTGGGATACGCGCCGGCGCAGTTCCGCCTCGGGACGATGCATGAGCAGGGGGTCGGCGTAGAACGGAATTTCAGTCAGGCCGTCAATTTCTACCGCCTGGCTGCCGAGCAGGATCACGCCGGGGCGCAAACAAGTCTTGGCGAGATGTACGCCACCGGCAGGGGAGTCGCGCAGCATTTCGGCGATGCGGTCATCTGGTATCGCCGTGCGGCGGAACAGGGGTCCGCGCAGGCGCAGTACAACCTCGGGACGATGCATGAACGCGGTGAGGGCGTCCCGCAGAACATGACCGAAGCGGCCGGCTGGTACCGGATTGCCGCAGGGGAGGGGCACGCCGCATCGCAGTACAAGCTGGGAACCATGCACGTGCGGGGCGTGGGCGTCGCCCAGGATTACGGCGCCGCGGCCACCTGGCACCGGCGCGCCGCGGAGCAGGGGCACACGCTTTCCCAATCGAGTCTTGGCACGATGTACATCAGGGGCCAGGGCGTGGACCGCGACGATGCGGAGGGCGTGCGATGGCTTCGCCGGGCGGCCGAGCAGGGATACTCGCAGGCCCAGTTCAATCTGGGTCTCATCTATACCCGGGGTCTGGGCGTGGATCCCGACCTTGCGGCGGCCGAGGCCTGGTACCGCCGAGCCGCCGAACAGGGACACGCCCCGGCGCAATACAACCTTGGCGTGATGTACTACAACGGAGACGGCGTGCCGCAGGACAACGTGCTGGCGCATGTCTGGGCCAATCTGGCGGCGTCGCAGGGCCACGAGGGCGCCGCCCGGCTTCGCGACGAATTCGCCGAACTGCTCACCGCCGGGGACCTTGCCGCCGCGCAGGAAATTGCGCGCCGGTGTCTCGAGCAGGAATACCGGGACTGCGGCAGGTAAGGCGGGCAGGCGTCGTTCAAGGTTGGCGTGACGGGCAGCGGCGGGGAGACCGGCGCCTCCGCGGGCGTGGGCTTCAACTTCCGGCTCGACACTCTCCAATCCCAAAACAAGCCGGCGGTCCGTTGATTCGGGCTCGCCGGTTTTTTGTGTGCCAAGGCGCCGTTCCGCCCGGCAGTTCGCGCTTATCGATCCCTGAACAGCCTCGCGTCGAAGGGATGTCGATTGGCGGACTGGATCGTCACGCGTCCGGCATCCTCATGGCGCGGGTTCAGGAGAAAATTGAAGCTGTTGGGAACGACCGCGCTCGGGACCTTCAATAGCGCCGTAGACAGCGTGGCAAGCCAGTCGGTACCGAGACGTCGGGTGAATTCCCGGTCGTTCGGCCAATTCGCCGGCAACGGCGAGTGGTCCAATGAGGCAACTCCGATATCGTCGGGGCAATCGACTTGCAGCAATTGATAGTCGGTCGGAACCTCATCCGGCGCCAATTCGAAATGAATCAACGATTCGAGCATGGCCAGCGCGGCACTTTCGGCCAGGTACACGACCGGAACGCCGCGATAGTGCCAGCGCCCGCCGCTCCTCACGCCGCCCACGCCGCGCAAGTCAGCGTGGTTGCTGATTCTCCAGAGGATCAACCGTTAACCGGGGCTACGCGAAATAGCCCTCGTCCAACCGGATCAGGTGTTCCTCCACCAGTTGGCCGCCCGCTTCGGTTCGCATCAATTCCATGGGGCTGTTGCCCCCCAACGCGCGGCGGTTCTTGCGCAGCCAGGACAGTGCTTTCCTGCGGTTTCCCAGAACCGTTTCGGCCATCGCCTGGATTTTCACCGCCCGCAGAAGGCTGCCGGTTTCGTTCGCCTTGAGACGCTCGCCGTTGCGGCGCCGGTGGCTCAGTGTGCGCATGGGGACGATCCAATCCAGTTCGCGCCTGACAAACCCCCGGTCGAGAAGAACGTCGAAAAGCTCAGGCGCCACACCCTCGCGATTGAGCCGAGCCACATCAAGGGCATTTTCCAGCCGGATGTTCAACATTCGGCTCATTCCTGTCCATGGTTCCGCAGCGGTTCCGGCGTGCGGCGCGACTGCGTGGGCGGTTCCAACGTTGGCTGCCATCCATCGTCTCCGGCATCATCCAGGCAATATGCCCATACTAATTGAGCATGTTGCCACAATCAAGGTGTCGCGCACCAGCGTGTATGATTCGGTACGGTAAACGCGATGGAGCACCTGACAGAATGACCGCACCGCGCAGACCCCTGAACCCGTGTGCGCCGATCCTGGCGACCGCGCTCATCGCGATGTGCTCCGGGGCCCCGGCGGCCACCCACCGCCTGCCGCTGCTGCCGCCGGCATCCGACGCGCCGCGCCAGGGCGTGGTGCGCATCCTCAATCATTCCGGCGAAGCGGGCGACGTGGCCGTCACCGCCATCGACGACTCGGGCAGGGCGTTCGGGCCGGTCACCCTGTCTTTCGAAGCGGGGCAGGCGATCGAGTTCAATTCCACGGACCTGGAGCGGGGCAACGCGGACAAGGGGATCGCCACGGGCATCGGCGGCGGCCAGGGGGACTGGCGGCTCGTCCTTGCGACGGAGCTCGAGATCGAGCCGCTGGTCTACGTGCGCACACCCTCGGGCTTCGTCGGCGAACTCGACGCGACCGTGCCGCGCCGCTCCTTCTATCACCGCGTTCCGCTGCTCGCGCCGAGCGGCGCATTCGTGCGCGGCGGGCAATTGCGGCTCGTCAACGGTTCGGACTCGAGCACGGAGGTGATCCTGTTCGGCGTCGACGATGCCGGGCGGCTCGCGCCGGAGCAGGTCTCGACGATTCTGCCGGGCGGCGGGGCGCGCACGTTCGACGCGCTGGAACTGGAGCGGGGCAGGCCCGGCCTCCTGCGCGGCCGGCTCGGTCGCGGCACCGGCGACTGGCGGCTGCTGGTATTCGCCGATGGCGAGATCGAGGTCATGACGCTGCTGGACAAGCCCTCCGGTCCCCTGGCAAACCTTTCCTCCGCGGGGGCGGCCGGCGGGGACATCCCGTTGCTCCCGCCGGCCGGCGACCCGCGGCGGCTGGGGTTGCTGCGCATCGCGAACCGTTCCGGAGAGGGATCGGTTCGGGTCCACGCCTTCGACGATGCCGGACGGCGCCACGGCCCCGTGACACTGGATATCGAGGCCGGACGAACCGTGAGCATCGACTCCAACGGCCTGGAGCACGGCGACCCGGCGAACGGCCTGCACACAGGCCTCGGCGACGGCGACGGCGACTGGCGGCTCGTGCTCGAGAGCGCGCTGGAACTGGACGTGCAGGTCCTTGTGCGCACGCCGGACGGTCTTGTCGCTTCGCTTCACGACGGGGCGGCCCGAATCGGCCAGCGGCACTACGCGCCCTGGTTCAACCCGGCGGGCGAGACACAGTCCCGGGGCCGCCTGCGGCTCGTCAATCCCTCGGACGAGGCCGCGGGAGTCGCCATCGTGGGGTGGGACGACGAGGGCGCCCCGGCCCCGGGCGGGGCGGTCGGGCTCACGCTGCCGGCCGGCGAGTCGCGCTCCCTCGACGCGGCGGCTCTGGAGGAAGGCGCCGAAGGGTTGAACGGAAGCCTCGGGCGTGGAATCGGAAGCTGGCGGTTCGCCCTTCGGTCCAACGTGGACATCCGCGCGATGAACCTGGTGGAGAGCGCCGACGGCTACCTGAGCGGTGTTTCCATGTCCCGCAGTCTCGCGCACTTTCCCGACACCTGCTTCGACGCGGCCGACGGCGTCAGCGTCAGCGGCCGCTGCGTGGAAGGTTTGCCGAGCGACCTGCTGTCGCTCCGCGGCTGCACGGACGGCCGCTACGTCGACGATCCCGGCAATCGTCCGGGGATGGTGGGCGACTGCCGCGTGCTGGTCGGAATCGCCAACGCCTGGGCGCGGGACGGCGAGTTGCCGGAGGACCATGCGATGCGCCGGTGGGGTAGCGCAGATCAGGCCATGCTGGATGCCTGGGAAGGAATCGAAGTCGCCGGCGGGCGCGTCGTCGGCATCGACCTTGCCGGCAGCCGGGCCGAGCCCGGCAGTTTGAGCGGCGCCGTTCCGCGGGAACTGGGCCTGTTGACCGGATTGACGTCGCTGGACCTCTCCTACAATCGCCTCACCGGCTCCATCCCCGCCGAGCTGGCACAACTGACCCGCCTGACGAGCCTCGACCTGTCGTTCAACCGTTTCTCCGGCGCGATTCCCGCGGAGCTCGGGAGCCTGGCCGGTCTTGAGGAACTGAACGTGAGCAACAACCTGTTGACGGGAACCGTGCCCTGGGTCTTCCGGGACCGCGCCGTGCAGGACGGTCTCGCCATGCTCTACGACGGCAATGCGATCGCGGGACTGGGGGCGCCTCCGCCGCGCCCGCCCCCGGCCTGGTCGAACGATCCCTTCGACAACGGCAATGCCGCCCATGACTCGGTCGCCTGGTATCAGGGACCGCTGGTGTGGGAGTCGGACTGGCAGGACGATGGGGTGGAGGTTCAGCAGCCGGTGCTGGGCCGCTGGGCGGCGCTGGCGGTGCGGATCGACCACGAGGCGGCCGCCCCGCCGCCGGTCGCGACCCGCGTGCTCGACAGTGGCGGCGAAGTGCTGGCGGCGCGCCTGGCCGAGGCCGCGCCCCCCGTCACCGTGGCCACCGCGCCCGGGCAGTGGCGAACGGAGTACATGTTCGACCTGCCGGGTTCCCTGTTTCAGGCAGGCAATCGCCTCGTGCATGTCATCGATCCGGACAACGACCTGCACGAGACCGACGAGACGGACAACGCCAGCGAGCCTGTTCCCCTGTACGGCGTGGCCGTACCGCACCTGCGCATGACCTTCATTCCCGTGTATTTCCCGGGCCAGGAACCGCCGGCGCTGGATGCCGGCCTGCTGATGAGGGGCATCGACGCGCTCTGGCCCATCGCCGGCGGCTTCGAGGCGACGCTCGCCGCGCCGCTCGAATCGGAGGCGGCGAATCAGTACCAACTGCTGAACGAGGTGCGGGCGCTGTGGAACGCCGAGGCCGACCCGGACGAGTTCTACTACGGCGTTTTCGCCGAACCGTGGACCGGGGGGCGCGGCGTCGCCTACCGGCCTGGCCGGGTGGCGGTGAGCGAATTCACCGAGTTCAACACGATCCCGCACGAGTTCGGGCACAACCAGGGCTTGCGCCATCCGCCCGGATGCGGCGTGGCTTACCCGGACCGGAGCTATCCCTACCCGGACGGGGGGCTTGGGCCGTTTCCGGGCTGGGACGCCAACTGGCGGCGCCTGGTCACCGACGACGACGAAGAGTACGCGGACGTCATGTCGTACTGCGGCGCCCTGCAGTTCGTGTCCGGCTACCACTATCGGGAGGTGCTGGAGTTCTGGCAAGCGGACGGTCCGCAACAGCGCCCCGCCTCGGCGCTGTCCCCGGTTCATGCCGACAGCGGATTCAGGGCCGGCGCCGCGGCTGCGGACGGGTCCGCCGGTTCGGCAAATGGGCCCGCCCCGGCCCCGGGCCAGGCCCTGGCGGAACCGGAGAGCCCCGGCGGCGTGGCGCTGTCCGGCCGGATCGACGCCGCCGGCCAATGGAGCCTCACTCATGCGCAGGAAACGCGGAAGGGGCCGCGCGCGCCTTCCCCGGACGGCGCCTATACGCTGGTCCTGTTCGACGCGGACGGCCGCGAGCTCTACCGGGAACCGCTGTCCGCGGATGCACTGAGCGACGGCCCCGAGGCCGGTTGGGCGGCGCGGGTGCCGACACCCCCACGGCCGGCCCGCGAAGTGGCGATCCTGGACGCTCGGGGCGTGGCGGTGCTGCGCACGGCGCTGCCGGCCCTCATGGGTGGGCCGGACTAGCGGATCTCGACAGGTTCCGCATCCAGGCCGAACAGGTAGCCTTCAATCCGGCCCAGACTGCGCTGCATCTCCCCGATGGTCCGCTGCATCTCCCCGATGGTCCGCTGCATCTCCCCGATGGTCCGCTGCATGTCCCCGGCGGTCCGCTGCATCTCCCCGATGGTCCGCTGCATCTCCCCGATGGTCCGCTGCATGTCCCCGGCGGTCCGCTGCATGTCCCCGGCGGTCCGCTGCATGTCCCCGATGGTCCGCTGCATCTCCACCTGATTGTCGCGGACGGCCCGGATTTCATCGCGCAGGTCATCGTGCACGGCGTTCATGTCCGCGCGGAGGCCGGAAATCTCCATGCGCATCAAGGTGGCTTGCCCGATGAACAGCGTCGTCATCACGGTGAGGACCGCCACGGCCTGCTTCCACTCCTTCATTTGTATTCTCCCGAAATGAAAGCGTCCATCGTGACCGAATCCGCCATGCGGATCATGGTCCAATTCTAGCGTTTGCGCCTGGAAACTCAACATTGGCACACAAAAAACCGGCGAGCCCGAATCAACGGACCGCCGGCTTGTTTTGGGATTGGAGAGTGTCGAGCCAGAAGTTGAAGCCCACGCCCGCGGAGGCGCCGGTCTCCCCACCGCTGCCCGTCATGCCGTTCGTCGGCACCATGCTCGGCAAATTAAACCCCATCACGTTCGGCAGGAGCTGCGTGCACGCGATCTGGTCGTCAAAGATGTCGGGCGCCGGAATGTTGCTCGATCCGGGAGCCTGGCCGAACGCAGGCCCGGAGGCCAAGGCACCCAATCCCAGCGCGCCCATGGCCGCCGCCAGCAAACTTTTCAGAATCATGAGCGTTCCCCTTTTCATCAGAAGCCGCCGGACGTTGAAGGGTTGGGTTGTCAGGCTCGGCGAGATCGGGATAAATGCGTAAGTAGCTGTTGTAATGGGGAAAAGGGTCGAGTCGAGGGATTCGGCGCTACGGCGTGAACGGTATCCGAACGCCGGAATTCCAGTGATTCCGAAAGCGGATTGTTACTTTTTGCGCGCCGGTTTCGATGGGAGAAGGCACGTTCTCGGCCGGGCGGGCACGCGCCGAAAGCAAGCGATCATCGGGTTTTCGGGCGGGGATGGGGTCCACTGCGTGCCGGTCCGAAGGGCGAAGCGGCCCGGGATGGGGATCCGTTTGGTTCCGGAATGCGTGCCGGGGCAGGATGCCCGGACTCATTGGAACCCATCGAAAAAACAGCAGCAGTCCTTGCGCTGAATTGTATCGAGCGGGGTTTTCGGGACCGTGCGCGGCAGGCGGCTGCCGGCCGACAATCAGGGGGTCGGCTGGCCTGAGGAGAAGTACCAGAACAGCGTCGCGAGCAGTCCCGACTGGGTGACCCACCCGGTCAACATCCATCTGGACAAGCCGACCCTGGCCTTCTGCACCTCGCCACTGACCCTCTCGATCTTGACTTCCAGGTCGGACCTGACGACTTCGATCTTTAATTCAAGCTCCGACTTGACTTCCCGGATTTCGGCCTTGACTTCCCGGATTTCGGCCTTGACTTCCCGGATTTCGGCCTTGACTTCGCGGACATCGGAATTGGTGGCCAGGATATCGGCCTTGACTGCCGGGATATCGCCCTTGGTGGCCAGGTGGGAGTCCAGCAGGTGGGCCTGCTCGTCGGCCAACGCCTCGGCCTGGGCCTCGGTGAAGCCGCTGGCCGTGAGGTTCTTGACGAACCGGTGGGTGTCGAATGCGATTGCCGCGGACATGAGGCCATCCTAACCCCGCCCCGGACCGCCGGCAATGCCGCGAATCCGGGCGATTTGGCCAGAAAGTCGCCACGTACCGTTCCACCATTCCTGTTGATAAACGGATAAATGAGGGGACTTGCGCTCGCAGGCTCCTGCGTGAGCGAATCCGGAGCCGGAATATCATTCTGGGCCAACGCAGGTCCTGTAGCCAGCGCGCCCAACCCCAGCGCGCAGAGTGCCGTTACCAGTAATCGTTTCAGAACCATTTGCGTTTTCCTGTTCATCAGAAGCCGCCGGACGATGAAGGGTTGGGCTGTCAGGCTCGGCGAGATCGGGAGAAAAGCGCAAGTAGCTGTTGCAGTTGGGAAAAGGGTTGAATCGAGGGGCCTCGGCGCTACGGCGTGAACGGCATCCGGGCGCGCAAAACGTCAGCCCAGCGGTGGTCGGTCGAGTAGACCCGGCGCACTTTCCCGCGAACCGTTCGGAACTGTAGGGCCGGAAGGACGTTCTCCACGGAATTGTCGTAGACGTAGGCGCGGTCAACTTGCGGGATGGTCCTGCGCAGGTTTCGCAGCGACTTGTCGAACCGGCTGATGATCTTCGCGATCGGCACGTCGTGTCCGCCTTCAAGCACCCGGACGGCGATGCGGGCGGCGTTGATGGTCGGAGCGTCCGTGCCGACGTAGAACAGGCGAGTGAAATAGCCTGCGGCAACGGACCGCCGAACGAAGTCGACCTTTTCGTCGGTCGAGAATACAGTCTCGAAAGCGAGAGACCGCCCGGCATCAAGGCAGTCCTCGCGAATGCGCTCCGCGTGCCGGGCGGCCTTCAACACCGCCTCCGGGCAGTTCCAGTCCCCGAAGCGGTCCTGAGCGATCTCGTCCGGGTTGACGTGGACGCAGCCCTCGATCCACTCGTGATTCAGGATCTCCCGTGCGAGGGTGGTTTTGCCGGCACCGTTCGGGCCGGCCACGACGATGAGAACGGGTTGCGCGTCAGCGGCCGATGTCATGCCCGTCGTCGGACGCAGGCGGGGGAACGCCGTCGCGGCCATAAATCGCACGGTCCATCCGACGGCGGAATGCGGCCAGCGCCGCCTTCTTTCTCGCGATCGCGCTTTCCTGCACGGCGAGCATCAGCGCGTGCAACTCCTCGTCCGTGGGCTCCACGGACGGGTCGGTCAGATCAACCTTCGGGACCGCGCTCACAGGTCAAGTATAGCCGCTACTCATTGCGCATTGTCGACGAGATAGTCGTCAGTGCTTGCTCGCCGAGATAATGCTTCAACTGCGCGAGGTGCGCATAAGGAAGCCGGCGGCCCGATTGCTCGGACCGCCGGTGAACAAATCGGGAAAGCTGAACCCGAGACGTCGCGGGGCAGATTCGTCAAGCAGCAGCTTCGATCGAACCCGACACGACCATCGCGGTCGCGTGTTCCAGCAATGACACTGCCTGCTCGCGTGTCACGGTGGGAAAGTCGTCGAGAAAGTCGTCGAGCCGGTTACCGGCTTCAAGGTGCTCCATCGGAATGCGCACGGGCACCCGCGTTCCGGCAAACACCGGGGTGCCGCCAAGAATTTCCGCGTTTCTCTCGATGAGCGTGTCGGTCATGGCGCTCTCCGTTCCAATCGGGTCCGCCTGCCACTATGGTACTTGACGATCTTGCGCGCCCGCCGCAACGGCCGCTTTGCTATGCTTGCCGGCATGGTGGATCACCCTCCCATTCCGTACGGTCTGGCCGACTTCCGGAGCATCCGCCGGGAGGGCTATCTGTACGTGGACAAGACCCGGTTCCTTCGGGAGCTGGAGCGGACCCGCTTCACCGTGTTCATCCGCCCGCGCCGGTTCGGCAAGTCGTGCTGGATCTCGGTGCTGGAGCACTACTACGACCGGCGCTTCGCCGGGGAATTCGACGCCTTGTTCGGCGGTCTGCACATCGGCGAGAATCCCACGCCGGAACGCAATAGCCACGTAACCCTGCGGTTCAATTTCTCGGCCTTCAAGAATGCGCCCGCCACCCTGGAGCGGGAATTCGAAGGCTATTGCCACACGGTGCTCCGGGACGTTCTGGCGTGCCACCCGGAACTGTTTCCGGAGGCCGACGGCGCGGCGATCCTCGCGGCGCCGTCGGTGAACGGCAAGTTGGCGGAACTGTTCGCGTTCGCCCGGCGCCGGGGGATTCGCCTGTACGGGCTGATCGACGAGTACGACAACTTCGCCAATACCATCCTGGCCGAACAGGGCGAGGAGGCGTACCGGACGTTCACCCGCGGCGGGGGCTTCTACCGCAATTTTTTCGCCACGCTGAAGGCGGGTACGGAGCAGGGCGCGCTGCGGCGGCTGTTCGTCACCGGAGTCTCGCCGATCACGCTGGACGACGTCACCAGCGGCTTCAACATCGGCGACAACATCAGTCTCGATTCCCACTTCAACGAGATGACGGGCTTCACCGAGGCCGAGGTGCGCGGCGTGCTGGAGCGCTACCGCGACCTGGGGGCGTTCGAACAGGACGTGGAGGAGGCGCTGGACATAATGCGGGAGTGGTACGACGGCTACCGGTTCGCGCGGGCCTCGCAAACTACCCTGTACAACACCGACATGGTGCTCTATTACCTGAAGCAATCTGTTCGGCAGGGAACGATGCCGGACGACCTGATCGACGTCAACGTGCGCATCGACTACACCAAACTGCGCCACCTGCTGGTGGTGGGCAACCAGTTGAACGGCAACTTCGACCTGTTGAGGCACCTGGCCGGGGAGGAGCGGGCCGAGATCCGGCTGCAGCCCAGCTTCCCGCTGGAGCGCCTGGCCAAGCGCGACAACTTCCTCACCCTGCTGCACTACTTCGGGCTGTTGAGCATCCGCGGGGCGGTGGGCGGGGAAACCGCGCTGGGCATCCCGAACCGGACGGTACGCCACCTGCTGTACGGTTTCCTGCGCGACGCGTACGAGGATATGGACCTGTTTTCGATGGATGCATTCGAGTTGGGGCCGCTGTTGAAGGCGATGGCCCTGCGCGGGGAGTGGGCGCCGGTGTTCGAGATGATCGCCGGGCGCATCGAGCGTTTCACCGGCATCCGGGACTACATCGCGGGGGAGAAGGTGTTGCAGGGGTTCCTGGCGGCGTACCTGAGCCTGGGCGAGCGATTCGTGTTCCGTTCCGAGGCCGAATACGGCAAGGGCTATGCGGACCTGTCCCTGGAGCCGGACCTGGCACGGTACCCGGACACGCGCCACGGTTACCTGGTCGAACTCAAGTACCTGAAGCGGGGCGAGCCGGCGAGCCGGGAGCGGCTGGAGGCGCTGAGGGGCGAGGCCGCCGGGCAGTTGCGGCGCTACCTCTCCGAAGAGCGCCTCGGGCGGCAGTTTCCGGGCGTGGCCTTCATCGGACTTGCGCTGGTGTTCCACGGCTGGGAGCTGGTGGGCAGCGAGGCCGTCACTGCCGGCTGACAATCAGGGGGTCGGCGGGCCTGAGGAGAAGTACCAGAACAGCGTCGCGAGCAGTCCCGTCTGGGTGACCCACCCGGTCAACATCCATCTGGACAAGCCGACCCTGGCCTTCTGCACCTCGCCACCGACCCTCTCGATCCTGACTTCCAGGTCGGCCCTGACCTGCTCGATCCTGACTTCCAGGTCGGCCCTGAGCTGCTCGATCTTGACTTCCAGGTCGGCCCTGACCTGCTCGATCTTGACTTCCAGGTCGGCCCTGACCTGCTCGATATTCAATTCAAGCTCCGACTTGACTTCCCGGATTTCGGCCTTGACTTCCCGGATTTCGGACCTGACTTCCCGGATTTCGGCCTTGACTTCGCGGACATCGGAATTGGTGGCCAGGATATCGGCCTTGACTGCCGGGATATCGCCCTTGGTGGCCAGGCTGGAGTCCAGCAGGTGGGCCTGCTCGTCGGCCAACGCCTCGGCCTGGGCCTCGGTGAAGCCGCTGGCCGTGAGGTTCTTGACGAACCGGTGGGTGTCGAATGCGATTGCCTCGGACATGAGGCCATCCTAACCCCGCCCCAAACCGCCGGCAATGCCGCGAATCCGGGCGATTTGGCCAGAAAGTCGGCACAAAACGAAACCGGCGGCCCGATTGCTCGGACCGCCGGCTGTTCTATGGGTTTACGATTGGCGAGCTTAGAACTGGAAGCCCACACCAGCCGAGGCGCCGGTCTCGCCGCCACTGCTGGTCACGCCAACCTTGAACGAGGCCTGCTCGCCCTGGATCTGGAAGCCCGCCGCGAAGGCGGACTCACATGATGTTGCCGGCGTCGGTCGGGTTCGTGGCGTCCGCCACTACCTTGTCGGCGGCGGTCTTGACCGCCTGGCGCCGGTCTTGACCGCCTGGCGCCGGTCTTGACCGCCTGGCGCCGGTCGACCAACTGCTGGTAGAACGACTGCGCGTTGGTGAACTGCCCCACAACGCCCGCGGTCGCCATCTCCCGGGCCGCGACCAGCCCCCTCAGGGATGTCTCCGCCGTCATCCGCTTGCCCGACCGCTTGCCCGACTCCGTGCTGTAGGCGGCGTTGCGCGACCTCGTCCGCGCCTCGACCAGCGCCTTCAGGCTGGCGTCCGTCTCGTCCAGCAGTTTCTGCGCGGCCTCCAGGTCTCTCAGCGTGCCGCCGGTCGTCTCGCCGGGGTCGCCGTAGACGGCAATGTACTTGTCGAGCAAGTCGTCGTAACCGTCGGCCACGTCCATCGGGATGCTGCCCCAGGCGAATGGGAGCGGCGGGCACGCAGACGGGCGGCATGGGCACTGTGATTTTCGAGGGCATCGAGCGGGCGGACTCCGTCGGCATGGACGCCCACAAGTGGTTCTTCCAGCCCTACGGGGCGGGCGCGCTCATGGTGAAGGACCGGCGGCACCTGGAGAACGCGTTCGCCATCGGCGAGGACGTGCTGCAGGACAGCGTCTGGGGCTCCAAGCACCCCAACTTCGCGAACAGGGGCCAGCAACTGAGCCGCGCGGCCCGCGCACTCGAGATCTGGATGTCGGTGCAGAGCTTCGGCATGGCGCGGATGCGCGAGGCGGTGCAGAACGGGCTGGACCTGGCCCGGCGCGCAGGCGCCTGGGTCGAGGAGGATGCGACGCTGGAGTTGATGACCCCGGTGTCGCTCAGCATCGTCTGCTTCCGGGTCAACCCCGCCGACCGGGCCTTCGACGAGGCAACCCTGGACAGCATCAACCGGCAGGTGCTGGCGGGCGTGTTCTGGGACGACCTGGCGTTTCTCTCCTCCACCTCCCTCAAGGGCGTTTTCGCGCTGCGCATGTGCATCCTGAATCACGGCACGGACTGGGAGGACGTGCGGCGGACGCTGGAACTGGTGGTCCGGCTCGGCAAAAAGGCGCTGGCGGAACGGTAGGCCTGCGTGGTCCCGCCCCGGAGCGGAGTACACCGGACCCGGACTGCAGCCCTGGGTGCCGCTGGCCGATCGGGATTGACGCGTCGTGCTCTGTGGCGTGATGGCCGAGTACAACCGTGCCGGCCGCCTTCCACCGCCTCATGAGCGGGCAGAATTTCGGCAAGGTGATCGTGAAGGTCTGACGGTCGGCATCCAGATCATCATGATGCACGGCTCCGGCAGTCCAATAGCGAAAAAATCTCGGCGCGCATTCGGCTATAATGATCAACGCGGCATATCGTGGATAGCCTTACGCTGACCCATGCCGCCATAACACCCAGAGTGCGCCAAACGCGCCAAGGAGGAGGAGCGATGAGACGACTGATCAAATTGCCGTATATTTTCTGCCTGATCGCCATGGCATTCGCCTGGCCCCTGTCGGCAGTGGCCCAGGACGAGGAGGCGGCTGAAGCCGAGGAAGCCGCCCAGGTTGAGGAAGCCGAAGAAGCCGGTGAAGAGGCTGAAGACATGCCGGCCGACGGCGACGAAGGCGCGGAAGAGTCCGAGGGCGAAGGCGAAGGCGAGGAATCGGAAGAAGAGGCGTCGGACGAAGGCGAGGACGGCGGCGAAGAGTCCGCCGAAGAGTCCGCCGAAGAAGGCGACGACGAGTCGGACGAAGAGTAGACCGGCGACGCCGGGCGAACCCCGGCAACATCCATTCAGGTACGGACCGGCCACGCCGCCGGGATAACTGCGGGCGTGGCCCTCAACACTCCACCACGCTGACCGGGATCTCGATCACGTTGACCGCCAGGCCGCCGCGGGAGGTTTCCTTGTACTTGTCCTTCATGTCGCGGCCGGTGTCGCGCAGGGTCCGGATGACCTGATCCAGCGAGACGAAGTGCTGGCCGTCGCCGCGCAGGGCCAGGCGCGCGGCGTGGATTGCCTTGATGGATGCCATGGCATTGCGCTCGATGCACGGCACCTGCACCAGCCCGCCCACGGGATCGCAGGTCAGCCCCAGGTTGTGCTCCATGGCGATCTCGGCGGCGTTCTCGACCTGTTGCGGCGTTCCGCCGAGCACTTCGGCCAGGCCGCCTGCGGCCATGGAACACGCCGAACCGACTTCGCCCTGGCAGCCCACCTCCGCGCCGCTGATGGAGGCGTTTTCCTTGAACAGCACGCCGATGGCGGCGGCAGTGAGCAGGAAGCGGACGACGCCGTCTGCGTCGGCGCCGTGGACGAACCGGGCGTAGTAGTGGAGCACCGCCGGGACGATGCCGGCCGCCCCGTTGGTGGGGGCGGTCACCACGCGGCCGCCCGCGGCGTTCTCCTCGTTGACGGCCAGGGCGTAGAGCGTGACCCAGTCCAGCGCGGTGAGCGGGTCCGACAGCGACGCCTCGGGCTTCGCCAGCAATTGCTTGTAGAGCCGGGGGGCGCGCCGCGGGAGTTTGAGCCCGCCGGGCAGCACGCCTTCGTTGCGGCAGCCGCGGTCGACGCACGCCTGCATGACATCCCAGATCTGGAGCAGGCCGTAGCGCGTCTCGGCTTCCAGCCGCCATGCCTTTTCATTGGCGAGCATGATGCCGGAGATGCTCAGGCGCGAGGTGTCGCAGTGCGCCAGCAGTTCGGCCGCCGTGGTGAACGGGTAGGTGAGGCGCCGGGCGTCCTCGACGATGGCGCCGACGCCGGCGCCGGACTCATCCAGCACGAAGCCGCCGCCGACGGAGTAGTAGGTGCGGGTGAGGAGTGTCTCGTGCCCGCGCGGGGTTGCGGTGCCACCGCCGTTGCTGCCACCGCCGCCGCCGCGGCCAGAGCCACCGCCGCCGCCGGAGCCGCCGCCGCCGTCGGAGCCGCCGCTGCCGCCATCGCCACCGCCGCCGTTGCGGTTCCCTTCGCTGCTCCGGTAGGCCGTGAAGCGCATGCCGTTGGGATGCAGCGGCAGACTCTTGCGCCGATACAGCAGCAGGTCTTCCTGCCGGTTGAAGGCGATGGGGTGATCGCCGTTCAGGCGCAGGAGTTTTTCCTTGCGGATCGCCTCGATCCGCCCGGGGATGGCATCCACATCGACGCTCTGCGGCCGCTCGCCCTCAAGGCCCAGCATGATCGCTTTCGGCGTGCCGTGCCCGCGCCCGGTGGCGCCCAGCGAGCCGTACATCTCGGCCTTGATGCGGACGACCTGCCGCAGGACGCCCGCGCTGCGCAGACTGCCGACGAACATCGACGCCGCCCGCATGGGGCCGACGGTATGGGAACTGGAAGGACCGATACCGATCTTGAAAAGGTCAAATGTGCTGATTGCCATTCGACGTCCGCCCCCGGCCACGTCGCGCTACTCTAATCCATTGGACGGCCGGCGCGAGGAATTGCTCCGCGGTTTTCGGGTGGATTTGCCGGTTACGTCCCGCCGGTTGTCGGATTCGTCGCTTTTGGACTTGCCTGATCCTCCCGGATGATCCGTCCCTCGACCACGGGCGCAACCGTGCCCGCAGTCCGCCGATCCGATCTGCGGCCGGATCAACCCGTCCAATGCCAACAGCCAAATGTCGCAGGATCATTGCGATCCCGTTATCCGTCGCCGCCCGCAGCGACCGGACTCCCCGGCTCTACAACCCCATGATTACGAACGATCTCCATCGCAATATCGGTATCCTGCTCACAGAATACGATGAGGATGTCCGGTCGAGGGATTCCAGGCTGTCGAGCAACGTCCGATCACGAATGCGGCGGACTCCGCTTCGGTGGGCCATCGGCGCCGTTCTCAGATATAAGCGTCGGCGTCGAGACGATCCAGTATGGCGAGAACCTCTTCTGTCCGGTCGTCGAATACAAGGTCAATGGCCCGTTCGCCCTGCAACTGCGGATGTCTCGCATAGAGCTAGGCGCGAACCTCGTCCCGGGCGTAGTACTCGCTGAGCCGCATGACGACATACGACAGGTCCGACACCTTCAACTGCGTATCGGGATGCGGCGCTTTTCGGCCGCTGACCCACCGGGACACGGTGGACCTGGACACACCGGCCATGTTTGCAATGTCGGTCCCCTTCAGGCCGCCTGCCTGCTGTAATCGTTCGATGAAATGCATGATCGGACTTGACTGCGCTGTGCTCATACCGTTCAGCTTGTAGACCTTTTGATTTCCAACATTGTATATGCGGAAACATAAAGAGCAATATCTGGTCTTTTTGCTTGCTTTCTCCCCAATTGTCAAGGAAGAACAGGGAAGAGGACGTGAAGCTCGCACACGAACCGAAGACTCGGACCGTCGTTTGACGACCGCGCCAATTCAGGGAAGGTCCTCGAACTTCGTCACCGGCGCCAGGCAGTGCGTTCCCTGGCAGATGTAGGCCACCGCGTCACCCCGCGGCGCCCGCTCCGCCAGCGCGCCGGGCAGATCGGTTTCCTCGCTGGGAATCCCGAAGCTCAGGCGTCGTGGATGGAATCCTGCGTCGACCTGCTGTTTCCACTTCTGAATGTCTTCGGCGGACCGGCCGCGGATGACGATCGCCTCGGGCTCGTCCAGGGCCAGCTCCAGGTTGTGCAGCAGCGTGCCGTGGGCCTCCGGGAAGCGCTCCAGCATGGGCCATGCGGCCGCCAGCGCCCGGCGGGCCGCTTCCAGGTATCGCGTCTCGCCCAACAGGCTGCCGAGACAGACCAGAACCCGCACCGCCACCCCGTTGCCCGACGGCGTGGCCTCGTCCGCCAGCGGTTTGGGACGGTGGATCAGCGCCTCGTGGTCGTCGGCGGTGAAGAAGAAGCCGCCGCGGGGATCGGCGAAGCGCGCCAGCATCACGTCGGCCAGCTCGCAGGCCAGTGTCAGGTCCCGGGATCGCCAGCGGACCTGCAGCAGCTCGATCAGGCCGTCGGCCAGGAAGGCGTAGTCGTCCAGGTACGCCGGGAAGCGTGCGCGGCCGTCCTTGTGGCAGGCCAGCAGGCGGCCGTCGCGCCACAGGTGCGCGCGGAGGAAGTCCACGGCGCGTGTGGCGGAATCGGCCAGGCCGTCCCGCCCCAGGACGCGCGCTGCACGGGCCATGGCGCGGATCATCAGGCCGTTCCAGCCGGTGAGCACTTTCTCGTCCCGCCCGGGACGGACCCGCCGGTCGCGAACCGCCAGCAGCTTGCGCCGCGCCGAATCCAGCAGGTCCGGTGACGATTCGTCGCTGGAGAGACTCTCCGAAAGCCCGCCATTGGGACTGCGTGCCTGGAGGTGCCATTCCCGGCCCTCGAAGTTGGGCGGTCCGGTCAGGCCGAACAACTCGCCGAAAACGGCGTATTCGGCCTCTTCCAGCTCGCCGCGCACCTGCGGTTGGGTCCACAGGTAGAACTTGCCTTCCTCGCCCTCGGAATCGGCGTCCAGGGTGGCGTAGTAGCCGCCATCGGGGTCCTGCATCTCCTTCATCACCCACTCAGCGGTCTCCCCGGCGATGCCTGCGAAGAACCTGTCGTCCGTCGCGGCATGGGCGTCGGCCAGCGCGGCCAGCAGTTCGGCGTTGTCGTAGAGCATCTTCTCGAAATGGGGGATCTCCCAGCGCTCGTCCACCGAGTAGCGGAAGAACCCGCCGGCGAGATGATCGTAGAGGCCGCCCCGGGCCATCCGGGCGAGCGTGGCCGTTGCCATGTGCAGGGCGTGGTCGTCGCGTTCCTGCTCCGTGGCGGACCGCCGCCAGGCCCTCAGCAGCGTGGCGACATGGTTCGGATGCGGGAACTTGGGGGCGCCGCCGAAGCCGCCGTATCGCGCGTCGAAGGTCTGTTCGAGCCGCTCCCTGGCTGCCTGAAGCGGGGTCAGATCGAGTTCTGCCGTGCCGTCGCCCGCAACGTTGATGCGGTTCAGTGCCGAGCGCAAGACATCGCCCCGGGCGAGCGCCTGCTCGCGGTTGCTGCGATAGAAGCTCTCGACCCGGGTCAGCACCTGCTGGAAGACGCCGCGGGAGAAATACGTGCCGGTGAGGATCGGCAGTTGCTCCGGGGTCAGGAAGACCGTCAGCGGCCAGCCGCCCGCCGAGCGCGTGGCCAGTTGATGCGCGGTCTGGTAGATCTTGTCGATATCCGGCCGCTCCTCGCGGTCCACCTTGATGTTGACGTAGAGCGCGTTCATCAGCCGCGCGGTGGCCTCGTCCTCGAAGGACTCGTGCGCCATGACGTGGCACCAGTGGCACGCCGAATAACCGATGGACAGCAGGATCGGCTGGTTCCGGTCCCGCGCCAGGGCCAGCGACGCCTCGTTCCACGGCAGCCAGTTCACCGGGTTGTCGGCGTGCTGCAGGAGGTAAGGGCTGGTTTCGTTGACGAGTTCGTTGGGCATCGCCGGACTATAGCAGTAGCGGCCGGTGTCGGCGCTCCGGCGGCCGCTCCGGGATTCTGCGCGCAATGAGCCGTCAGTCAATTGCCGATTCAACGCACGGCAGTCGATCGGTACCCGGCAACCCCGCTTCCGGCTCCATTCCATCTGGCTCTATCCACGGCACGCCGCGGGGATTACACTCAAGGCCCGTGCTTGAATACCCGCAATTCGATCCCGTCGCGTTCGCCGTCGGACCGCTTCAGGTGCGCTGGTACGGGCTGATGTACCTGTTCGGGTTCGTGCTGGCGTGGCTCGGGATGCGCTCGCGGGCGCGCCGGGCGGACAGTCCGGTCACGCAGGCGCAGGTCTCGGACCTGGTGTTTTTTGTCGCCGTGGGCCTGATCCTGGGCGGACGGCTCGGCTACATGGTGTTCTACGGGTTCGCCAACCTGCTCGAGAACCCGCTGTCGGCGTTCCGCGTCTGGGAAGGGGGGATGTCCTTTCACGGCGGGCTCATCGGCGTCATCGTTTCGCTGGCGCTCTACGCCCGCAAGATCGGGCAGCCGGTGGTCGCGGTGGCCGATTTCCTCGCGCCCTGGGTGGCGCCCGGGCTGGGGCTGGGACGGCTGGGCAACTTCATCAACGGCGAGCTCTGGGGTGCGCCGGTGAGCCCGGACGCGTTCTACGCGGTCTGGGTCAACGGCGTACCGCGGCATGCGAGTCAGCTTTATGAGGCGTTCCTCGAGGGCCTCGTGCTGTTCGGGATCCTGTGGTGGTTCTCGCGCAAGCCGCGGCCCATGATGGCCGTTTGCGGGGCATTCCTGTTCTTCTACGGCATCTTCCGCGTCGCCGTGGAGTTCGTGCGCCTCCCCGATGTGCACCTGAACCCGGCCGCCGGCGGCTACCTGGCGTTCGACTGGCTCACCATGGGGCAGGTGCTGTCGGCGCCCATGATCGTGGCTGGCGGGATCATGGTCGTCATGGCGTACCGCATCAACCGGTTTGCGGAGCCTGGATCCAGCCTCTAGCGTGGGCAAGCGCGAACAATGAATCATCCCGAAAATCAATACCTGAACCTGTTACATCGCCTGATCGAAGAGGGTGACGAAAGACAGGATCGGACGGGGGTGGGTACCCGTGCCTTGTTCGGGTATGAGATGCGCTTCGATCTGGAGCACGGGTTTCCCGCATTTACGACCAAGAGAGTCTATTGGAAGACTGCGTTCAAGGAGATGCTGTGGATGCTGTCGGGGGATTCGAATATCCGCGCTCTGCTGAAGCAAGACGTTCGAATCTGGACAGCCTGGCCGCTGGAACGGTATCGAAAGGAGACCGGAGAAACCATTTCGCAGAAGGAATTCGAGGCGCGTATTCTCGACGACACGCGCTTTGCTCGAGAGTGGGGAGACCTGGGCCCGGTCTACGGCAAGCAGTGGCGCCGGTGGCGCGCGGGCGATGGCAGGGAAATCGACCAGGTCCAGACCGTTATCGATCGGATAAGGAACGACCCGTGTGGGCGTCGCATTCTTTGGGATGGCTGGAACGTGGCGGAGTTGCAGGATATGGCTCTTCCACCGTGCCACAAGCACTACCAGTTCTTTGTCAAGCCTGACGAAAGGAAGTTGTGCGGGGCCGTAGTGCAGCGGAGCGCGGATTCTTTCCTGGGTCTGCCGTGGAACGTCCTGAATCTGGCGCTGGTAACCACGATGCTGGCCGAACAAACGGACCTTGAGCCCGGCGAAATCGTGTGGTTCGGCATGGACGTGCACCTGTACCTCAATCATGTTCGGCAAGCCGGGGAGCAATTGTCGCGCGAACCGCGTCCATTCCCGACCCTGCGAATCAAGCGGCGTCCAAAATCTCTGTTTCGCTATCGCATCGAGGACTTCGCGCTGGACAATTACGACCCGCACCCAGCCATTGCGGCCCCATTGGCTGTTTGATCGTGCAGGCGGCGAGACGACGGTAGTCTCCAGGCCGACGCCTGCATCACCGTCGATGTCACCGAGTAGCGCGCGAACAGGTCATGGGGACATTCCCGGCCGCGCCGCCGGCGGCGGCGCCCAGGACTACGGTATCGCCAGGCTCATGCCCGCGGGACCCGGCACCACCCTCGGCGCCCGTATCGAGTCAGCGCCGAGATCGGCGAACGTTACTGCAAGAACCGTGTGTATCGACTGATGCGTCTGGCGCGTCTCAAGGCGCAGGTGGGCTACCGCCGCCCTGCTCATTGCAGTCGGGCATCAGCGCATCGATGTCCGAGGCCGCATGGCCGGCGGCGACTGCCATCTCTACCTGAACCACCTGGAGCAGGCCGACCTGCAGCTCACCCGAACGCCGCTGCCGCAGCCGCAGCCGCAGCTCAGGATCGGACGGCGCCCCGATTCGCTGTTCGACTACCGTTACGAGGATTTCGAGCTCATCGGCTACGAGTCGCATGCGCACATACCTGCGAAGGTGTCGGTCTGAGGGAGCGCTCGAGCTCCGGAGTTACGCGCGCAACCAGGTCTCCACCAGCGCGTACAGTGAGCACAGGACCAGGATGATCATGCTCCCGTGAAGCCACAGGTAGCGATAGATTTCGCTGTTCTGCCGGGCAATCGTGGCGGTTTGCTCGCCCAGGCTCCTTTCCAGGTACGCGCGCTGCTCGCCCATGCTCTTTTCCAGGTAGACGCGCTGCTCGGCCATGCTCTTTTCCAGGTAGGCGGTCTGCTCGGCCAGGCGCTTGTCCAGGTAGGCGGTCTGCTCGGCCATCGCCGCTTCGAACCGGCTTTCGGTGAGCAGCCCTTCCGTCGCTCGGCTCGCGGCGTTCACGATCGCCTCGGCGTGGGCTGCCTCGATTCCGGCGGCCCGCAGATCCCTGGTCGCGGCCAGGGTGTCGAATTCAGCGGATGGCATCGTCCTTCGCCTTCTTTGCTGGGAGAATGCCATTCTCCTCCGCAAAAAACGGCGGTGCGAGCGTCATTTCCGGCTATTTCGTCCACATTAGGCGTCGGCGGGGGGATTGCCGACAGTCTAGCAGACTGCTTCGTGACCAAGGTCGGCTGTTTCGCTTCAGGACGGCGTTTCTTCCATACACTCGACCGCGACCGGTCTCCCCAACGGATCCACCGGCAGCGCGGTCAGGGACCGGCCCCAGACGCAGCCGGTATCCATGCAGGTGAAACGGGGCAGGTGCGTGAGCCCGAGCGACGCCCAGTGACCGAACACCACGTGGACATTGCCCACATTGCACATCTCGTACCATGGCCTCAACTCCGGCGGCTGCGACCCCGGCGGCCCGTTGTACCGGAAGTCGAGCCGGCCCGCCGCGTCGACGTAACGCATGCGGGTCAGCGCGTTGATGGTGAAACGGCGCCGGTCGGCGGGGTCAAGCCCGGACGACCAGACGCTCGGCTCGTTGCCGTAGAGCGACTGCAGCGCATCCCGCCAACCCGCTCCCGCCAGCGCGTCGGTCACCTCTCCGGCGCGCTCCAGGCACTCCGCCAGCGACCAACCCGGCGGCAGGCCGGCGTGAACCATCGCAGTGCCGATGGCCTTCTCGTAATGCAGCAGCGCCTGGCGCCGCAGCCAGTCCACGAGCCGGTCCAGGTCCGGCGCCGCGAGAATCTCCTCGAACGTATCGCCCTCCCACGGCGGCCGCACCCCGGCCACGATGGCGAGCAGGTGCAGGTCATGATTGCCCAGCACGACCACCGCGCGGTCCCCCAGCGCCATCACCCGGCGGAGCACGCCGAGCGAGTCGGGGCCCCGGTTCACCAGGTCGCCGGCCAGCCACAGCCGATCCGCCGCCGGGTCGAAGGCGATCGCCGCCAGCAGCGCGTCGAAACTCCTCGCGCAGCCCTGGATGTCGCCGATGGCCCAGGTGGTCACGGTCCGGCTCCTACCCGCCGCGCCCGAACCAGGCGTTCGAACGCTTCCGGCGGCAATTGCTCCGGACGCGCCAGCGGGTCCACGCCCGCCTCGGCGATTTCCTGCCGCGTCAGCCACGGGCGCAGCGACCTTGCCAGGGTCTTGCGGCGCATGGAGAACACCCGCGCCACCAGCGTCGCGAACCGATCCGGGTCCTGCATCGCGAACAGCGGCGACGCCCGCGGCGCCATCCGCACCACGGTCGAGCGCACCCTGGGCGGCGGCGCAAAGGCGCCGGGACCCACGTGGAAACAGGTGCGGACCTCCATCCACGGGGCCAGCATGACGGTCAGCCGGCCGTAGACCTTGTTTCCGGGTCCGGCGGCGATCCGCTCGGCCACTTCCCGCTGCAGCATCAGGTGCATGTCCCGGATCGCCGCGCGCTGTTCCAGGAGGTGGAACAGCAGCGGCGTGGAGATGTTGTACGGCAGGTTGCCCACCACCCGCAGGGCCCCCGGCTTCGGCGCCAGCAACGCGAAATCGAACTTCAGCGCGTCGGCCCGGTGCAGGATCAGGCGCTCGGGCCGCGCAACGCTGCTCTCGAGTTTATCCGCCAGCCGGGTATCGAGTTCCACCACGTGCAGGCGCCTCACCGTTTCCAGCAACGGCCGCGTCAGCGCCCCCCGGCCGCCGCCGACCTCCACCATGCAGTCATCGGCGGCCGGCGCGATGGTCCTCACCAGCCGGGCGATGACGGCGGGATCGTGGAGAAAGTGCTGCCCCAGCCTCTTTCGCGGCCGCAGAGGCATCATCGCCGCACCCGCGTCAACGCCGCACCCGCGTCAACGCCGCACCCGCGTCTCCATCGCATTCGCATGAGCGCCGCGCCCGCGTCACCATCGCATTCGCATGAGCGCCGCGCCCGCGTCACCATCGCACCTGCATCAGCCCTGCATCGGCATCCATCCACACGCACCTCACCCGGCCACCAGACTCAACGCCAACTCCGAGGCGTGGTACAGACTCTCCGGGTCCGCCTCCCCGGACCCTGCCAGATCCAGCGCCGTGCCGTGATCCACCGACGTGCGCACGATCGGAAGCCCCAGCGTCACGTTCACGGTCTCGCCGAACGACAGCGCCTTGATCGCCGGCAGCCCCTGGTCGTGGTACATGGCCAGCACCGCATCGCAGGAGCGCAGCCGCCGGGGCGTAAACGCCGTATCCGCCGGCACCGGACCGCTCACCGCCAGCCCCCGCCGGGCCAGCGAGCGCAGCAAGGGCTCCACGATCTCGATTTCCTCCCGCCCCAGCATGCCGTCCTCGCCCGCATGCGGATTGAGCCCCAGCACCATGATGCGCGGCGAGTCGATGCCGAATCGCAAACGCAGGCCGTCATGCAGCACGGCGATGGTCGCCTCCAGCCGCTCCGCCGTAATCTTGCCGGACACCCCGCTCAGGGGCAGGTGCGTCGTAACCAGCGCGACACGCAGGTCCGGGGACGCCAGCATCATCACGGGACAATCCGCGCCGGTGCGCGCGGCAAGCCACTCGGTGTGGCCGATGAAGGGGAATCCGGCCGAGTGGATGGTGCTCTTCTGCACGGGGGCGGTGACCAGGGCGCAGCGGTCGAGATCGGTGCAAAGCTGCACGCCCCGGTCCAGCAGGTCCAGCACGTAGCGCGCATTGCCGGCATCCGGCCGACCCGCCCGCACCGGCCTTGCCGCCGTCACGCCCAACACCTGCATCACCCCCGGCCTGTGGGGAAGGGCGGCGGCCGGCTCGTCCAGCGTCTCCACGGCAACCGGCAAGTTCAGATCCCGAACGCGCTCCGCCAGCACGCCAGGGTCACCGACAAATACAAGCCGGGCAGCAGAATCCGAATCTGATGGATTGACTGCCGCCGAAACCGCTCCCGCCGTATCGGCCACCGCCGAATCGCTTGCGGCCGCATCCGCCCCCGCCGGATCGCCCTTCAGCGAATCCGCCTCGCCGCGATCGCCCCCCGCCACCTCCCGCATCGCGAGCATGGCGCAGATGTCCGGACCGATGCCCGCGGGCTCTCCGGTGGTGACGGCGAGGGTGGGCGGCGGCCCGGCAACTCGTGCCGGGCGTCCCGCGTGGCTAGAGGCGGACTTCGACAAATGCCTCATCTCTGAGGCGGCGCAACCAGAGTTGTTGTTCTTCTTCCATCTTGCCGGCGCGGATCTGTTCCACGCACTGCCGCTCGCGCAGTTCCTCGGTGGTGTCGTGGGTGCGGGTCTCCAGCAGCTCGGCGATATGCCAGCCGTAGCGGGTCTCGAAGGGCAGGCTGAGCTGGCCCATCTCCAGGGTGTCGATCACCTGCTCGAATTCCGGAACGAAGACGCCCCGCGGCGTCCAGCCCAGATCGCCGCCGTCGGCCGCGGAAACCGGATCTTCGGACACGCTCCGGGCGACGGCGGCAAAGTCGTCGCCCCCCAGGATGTCGTCGCGCAGGCCCGTGAGCCGCTGGCGCACCGCCGGCGCGTCCATGACCTCGTTGGGCCGCAGCAGGATATGGCGGATCCTCATCTGGTCCTGCAGCACCGGCTGCACGCCGCGCACCTCGTTGAGCCGGATGATGTGGAAGCCGCTGCCGCTCTGGATGGGCGGGGAATGATCGCCCGGCTGCATGTTCGGGATGAGGTCGGCAAACAGGCTCGGCAGTTCGATGCCCCGGCGCCACCCCAGCGACCCGCCCTCCAGCGCGTTCTGCCCGTCCGAATAGGTGATGGCCAGGTCGGAGAAATTCTCCCCGGCATCCAGCCGCTGCAGGATGTCCCCGACCTGCCCCCGCGCCTGCTCGATCTCGTCCCGCGTGGCAGTGGACGAGATGCCGATCAGCAGGTGCGAGGTGTCGTATTCCTGGTTCAGGTACTGGTCGGTATTGCTCTGGGCGAGGCACATCTCCATGTCCCGCGGCGCCACCACGATGGAGGCGCCCACCTCGCGCTGCCTGAGCTGCTCCAGGACCAGCGTCTGCCGGGTCTCCTCCCGGTACCGCGCGTAGTCGATGCCCTCCGCCGCCAGCGCCTGGGGAAATTGGTCCAGCGTCAGTCCCACGCCCTGGGCGATGGAGCCGATGGCCTGGTTGAGCATCTCGTCGCCCACGATGATGCCGAAGCGTTCGGCGCGCTGAAGCTGGATTTGCTCGAGGATCAGCTGCTCCAGCACCTGGTCCTCGACCACCGACAGCGGCGGCAGGGCGCCGCGCTGCTCGGGGGGCAACTGCGACTGCGAGCGCAGCAGGTTGTCCGTCACCATGGCGACCCGTTGCTCGAATTCGCTCCTGAGGACGACGCCTTCCTCCACCAGCGCGGCGATGCCGTCGAGCAGTTCGCCGGATCCGCCGAGTTCGCGGGTCTGCGCCGCCGCGTGCCGGGGCGCCGGCGCCGCCGCCGCGAGGGCCGCCGCCAGGGCGAGCGTCAGGGTTCGTTTCGTGGTCGCGATGGTCATGGTCATCAGGGCAGAGAGTCGGATCGACGGTAGCCAAGAATACCACGCTCCAGCAGCGACTCGGCAGACTGCCCGGGGTCCGTGAAGCCCCTCAGCAGGAACTGCACGTTCAGGGAGCGGTCCGATTCGCCGGTGCGGCGGCTGATGTAGTCGCGGCTGTAGATTTGCATGCTCCAGCAGCACGACACGTACTCCAGGCCGATGAAGCGCTCCAGCGGCTTCTCGTCCAGGAAGGAGTAGTTGGCGCGGGCGATGATCTTCCACGCGCCTCCGGCAGGCCAGGCAATGGAGAAGTCGCCCTGTTCCAGGATGTTTTCCTGGTAGCGGTAGGAGAACCCCAGCATCCGGTCCTGCCCCGGGCGGTACTCGAATTGCGCCTCGGTGCGCGAAGTTTCGGCGGCTTCGGTGTCCCACTGGTAGCCCAGGCCCAGGCGCCAGGACGGTTGCAGGCTCACGGCGACCTCGGCGATGTAGTCCGAGCCGCTGGCCAGGGCGAAGGACTTCTGACGCAAGGTTACGCGCTGGGGGCTCAGGTAACGGGTCTGGCCCAGTGTGCCGGCGAGCCTTTCGCGGCCGGTCGCGAGGTCGATCAGCCGGGTTGTCACGCCGACGCTGAGCTGATCCGTGTCGGCGATCCGGTCGGTGCCCAGGTAGCGGTACTTGCGGAACAACTGCACGAAATTGAACGTCGGTTCCGCGGTATCGAATACGGGCAGGTGGGACTGCTCCTCGAAGGGCACGTGAACATAGAGGACCCGCGGCTCGATGGTCTGCACCCAGCCACGCGCGGGCGCGGTGCGCTCGAAGGTCAGGCCTGCGTCGAGGCCGGCGACGGGAAGGGTGCGCGAGTCCTTCGTCTCCCCGAAGAGTCCGAAGCCGAAGCGCTCCACGCTCTCCCGGTCCAGCCAGTAGTTCGTCTGCCGCAGGGCCAGCGAAGGGGTCAGGAACATGCCCGGGCGTCTCAGTTCGAGGCTCGCCTCCTCCTCCAGGTCGAGCCGCCAGCCGGTGACGCCGAGCTTGCGATCGAACCGGACCAGCTCGTTGCGCGACACCAGGCGAAAGGCGTTGCGCCGCCAGTTCCCGGCGATCAGGAACTGGGGAACGCGCCGGTAGGGCTCCAATCCGGGGCCGATCAAGGGATCGATGGTCTGAATGTCCTGCAGCCGGCCCAGGAACGACCAGCGCGGCGCCCGGTAGCTCAAGTCGACCGTGCGGTTGAGGTGGGTCTGGCTGGCCACGCTCAGGCTGTTGTGCATGTCCTCGAAGTAGAAAAAGTCCGAGACTTCGCCCAGGTCGGCGTCGATGCGCCAGGCCTCGCCCAGGGCGGTATTGCTGCTGTAGCTGAAATAGCTCCGCGAGATGCCCAGGCTGGCATCCTCCGGGAGGTATTCGAACAGAAACTGGCCTTCCGTTCCGGGAAGCAGGTAGCGGAACTCCGTGTTGGCCTGGGTGCCGCGTTTGTGCATGTAGCGTGTCGTGAGGGTCAGGTCGTAGTTGGGCGCCAGGTTCAGGTAGACGGGCACGGAGATATCCACGCCGGTCCTGTCGCGGTTGGAGAAGTTCGGCGTGAGCACGCCGCTCTTGCGGCGGTCGTCCAGGGGAAAGGTCACCCAGGGCGCGCCCATGACCGGGAGCCCCTTGAACATGAGCCGGAAGCCGCGAGCGGTGCCGAAGCCGCCGTCCACGTCCATCTCCAGTTCCCGCGCCAGCAGTTCCCAGTCCAGCGGCTCGGTCACGCAACTGGTGAAGTTGACCCCGCGCAGGCCGATGGTGTTGTCGCCCCGTACCTGGATCGCTTCGGCGGAGCCCCGCGCGCCCCGCAGCGGCAGCTCGAATCCGCCGCCCCGAAACGTGACGGTCCGGCCGCGGGTATCCACCGAGGCGTCCTCGCTGTAGATCGTGACCTGCGGATCCCGGTAGGAGACCGTGCCGTTGACCTCCGCGGTCTCGGTCTGCAGGTCGAAACTGGCGCGCTCCGCGGAAATGCTGCGCTCGCCGTACCGGAACGCCAGCCCGCCGTCGAACTCCACCCGGTTCTCGTCCACCAGGTTGATCTGCCCGGCGGCGATCGTCAGCCGCTCCTCGCCGTCTTCCGTGAGCGCCGGCTCCGGGATCGGGATATCGACGGCGGGAACGTCCGTCGCCCCGGCAAGGCAGAGTTGCTGCGCCGCGGCGGGGGACGGGATGGCCCCGGCGATCGCCGCCGCAACGAATGTGGCTTGGAATGTTCGCAAAGGCGTCAGCGGGACAAAGACAGCTACAATGTAACACTCATTTTATAACTTCAATGAATTGGACAGAAATCCGCGAGTGCCCGACGCACGCGCCCGGAGAGGTGCGTGCAGCTTTCCGCGCCCCCGGAGGGGCCGGTGAAAGCCATGCTGCTGGCCGCCGGACGCGGCGAGCGGATGGGGCCGCTCACCGCGGATTTGCCCAAGCCGCTGCTGTCGCTGGGTGCGGAAACGCTCATTGAGCGCCACCTGCGGAGGCTCGCGGCCGCGGACTTCAGCGACATCGTCATCAACCTTTCCTACCGGGGCGGGCAGATCCGTTCCGCTGTCGGCGAGGCGACCCCCTGGGGCCAGACCGTGGCCTACAGCGAGGAGGGCGAACCGCCGCTGGAGACCGCCGGCGGCATCGTCCACGCGCTGCCGCTGCTCGGGGACGGGGCGTTCCTGATGGTGAGCACGGATGTGGTGACGGACTATGATTTCGCGGCGCTGAGGGAGGCCGGCGCCCGGCTCGGCCGCGCCTCCTGCGCAACCGGCGCCGGGCTCGGACGAGCACCGGATGAAACTGGCGCCCGGCTCGGCCGCGCTCCGGACGAAACTGGCGCCCGGCTCGGCCGCGCTCCGGACGAAACCGGCGCCAGCTCCGGCCGCGTCCCGGACGCAACCGGCGCCGGCCTCGGCTGCGCTCCCGCCGACACCGGGCACCTGGTGCTCGTCCCCAACCCGCCCCATCACCCGGACGGCGACTTCGGCCTGACTCCGGACGGGCGGCTCGCCGCCGCGCCGCCGCGCCACACCTTCAGCGGCATCGCCGTGCTGCGCCCGGCGCTGTTCCGCGGCCTCGCGCCCGGCATCCGGCCGCTGCGCGACGTGCTGCACCCGGCGGTGCGCCGGGGCGCGCTGCTGGGCGAAGTGTACGAAGGCCTGTGGCGCGACGTCGGCACGCCGGAGCGTCTTGCGGAAGCGCGCGCGCTCATGGGGACCGGCTGATGTTCGCCCCCGTCCTGCGCAACCGCAACTTCTCCATCTACCTGGTGGGCAGCACCTTCTCGCTGCACGGCCTGTGGATCCAGCGGGTCGCCATCGGCTGGCTGGCCTGGGAGCTGACCGAGTCCGAGACCTGGCTCGGGATCATCGCGCTGTCCGAATTCCTGCCCATCATGTTCTTCGGGCCGCTGTTCGGCGTGCTCGCCGACCGCCTGCACCGCAAGACCGTGGCCTTCGCCGCCAACGTGCTCAACGGCCTGCTGGCGGCGCTGCTGTTCGCGCTGGTGCTGATTCAGGTCATCGACATCTACCTGCTGTTCGCCATCACCATGTGCCTGGGCATCGTCAGCAGCGCGTTCCAGCCGGTGCGGATGTCGCTGATCCCGAGCCTCGTGCCGGACGAGTTGCTGGCGCCCGCGGTGGCCGCGCAGTCCATCGTCTTCAACGTTTCGCGCTTTCTCGGTCCGGCGATCGCGGGCGTGGCCATCGCCACGGCGGGGCTGGCGTCGGCGTTCGCCATCAACGCCGCGACCTATCTCGCGATGCTGCTGGCGCTGCTGCTGGTGAAGCTGCGCAGGGCCCGCTCCGGGGGCGAGCAGAGCCACTTCTTCGCGGAGTTGAAGGACGGCATCGACTACACGGTCGCGCACGTGGATATCCGCCTGCAACTCATCATCGTGGCGCTGTCGGCGCTGTTCGGGCGCGCCGTCATCGTCATGCTGCCGGCGTTCGCGGGCAGCATCTACGGCGGCGGCAGCAGCACCCTGGCCACGCTGACCTCGGTATCGGGCGCGGGCGCCGTGGTGGCCGGGTTCTACCTGACGGTCATCGGTTCCGGCAACAGGCTGCTGTGGTCCACGGTGTTCGGCACCGTGGCCACCGGCGTCCTCATGACGCTGCTCGGCGCGACGTCCAGCTACGTGCCGGGCATCGGCCTGGTGGCCGTGCTCGGCTTCTCGCTGACGCTGGTGGGCGTGGGCTCCCAGGCGCGCATCCAGACCATCGTCGCGGAAACCATGCGCGGGCGGGTGCTCAGCCTCTGGGCCGCGGTGGCCTTCTCCGCGCCGGCGCTGGGCAGCGTGATCATCGGCGCCATCGCCGACGTCCACGGGCTGGGCATCACCGTGGCGATCGGCGGCGCCATCTGCACGGTGCTGTCGCTGGTGCTGGCGTGGAGCGTGGCGAGGCTGGCGCCGGAGCCGTAGCTTCGTTCGGTGGCCGCGACCGATCGGGCGATGTCCTGCGAGCCGTTCACGCAGTCGAGGTTGCGTCAGCGGGCGCCGGCTTCCTATGTCAAGAATACCCAAGAGGCATTGCGCAGCGCCCCTGCGCGGCCGTAGTCTTTGCGACTGTCGAGCGAATCGGCCAACAAGTGACAACTGGATTTTTACCAGGGAGACAACCACAGTGAAGAAAATCATTCTTGCCCCCACGGCATTGCTTCTGGCGTTCGCAGCGCAATTCGCGCTGGCGCAGGGCATGGCCCCCTTGACCTTTGCCGGCTTGGATTCGGACTCGGACGGCGCGATTTCCGCCGAGGAACTGGCCGCGGCGCCGCCCGTTCAGGGTGGATTCGTGACTGCGGACGACCTGTTGACCGCCTGGGACGCCGACGGCAACGGCAGCGTCTCCGAGGAAGAGTTCGACAGCCGGCCCCAGGGCATGGGCGGCATGGGGATGGGCGGCTAGCCCGGACGGGTTTTCCGGCAGGCGCGTTACCCGGCAGGCGCATTCGGCCGACGCGCTCGCGCCGGCCTCAGTGCGTCATCGCGTAGATGACGTAGTTGACGGCAAAGCGGTAGGCCATCGCCGTCATGGGCTCGGGATAGCTTGGGGTGTCCGCGTGCTCCCAGGCGTCGCCCAGGTCCATGTTGAAGTTGATGGCGACGAGCAGGCGGCCCTTGTCGTCGTAGATGCCCCGCCAGTGGGGGTTGAAGCCGTCTTCTTCCCAGGTTCGCCCGCTGTACAGGGCGCGCACCCCGGGGATCTGGGTGCTCTTGTCCAGGTCGTAGAGAACATGCATGACTTCGTCGCTTTCGGGGATCTCGACCCAGGGCCGGTCCGGGAAGACCCGCTTGAGGGATTCGTTGAAGCCGTACCAGCCGCGGCTGCCGTGAAAGTCGTCCACCATGAGGAATCCGCCGCGGAGCAGGTACTCCCGCAGCCGCGCGGCCTCGAACTCGTCCAGGTACCAGTCGCCCACCTCCACGGCGTAGAGCCACGGGTAGTCGAACAGCGCGTCGTCGCGCAGGCTCACCATGCGGCCGCCGTTGCCGTCGTGGCGGCTGACGATGGCGCCGTCGACCCGGGTGAGGCGGGTGAGGCCCTGCATGAAGTGGTACTCGGCGTCGGGCCAGTCCACCAGCGCCGAGCCGCGGCCCCAGCCGTAGCCGCTGGGGTAGATGAGCCGCGAAAACTGGAACTCCGCGATGGGCGACTCGGTCAATAGCGGGGATTGCTGCGGGGACGGGAGATGCTGGGCAAGAACGGCCGGCGGCACAGCGGCAGCGGCGGCGCCGGCAAGGAGCAGTTTGGCGTAGTGAACCAGGGTCTGCATTTCGCGGCTACTTTATCACGGCACGGTGAGCGGCCGCCGCTGCGGGCGCGGTCCGTGGTGCTATCATCGGCGGCTGCAAATCGGCGCTCCCGGGCGGTATCGGATCACCGTGTTTGAGTTTCTCTTCAAGTATTCCCCCACCGTCTTCGAGAACGGCGAACCGGTCCTTGCGAGCGGCTGGCCCGTCTGGCTGCTGGCCTCGGGCGTGGTAGCGGCGGCGGCGGCGATCGGGGTCAGCCTGTCCAGGCGGCGGGATACGCTTTCGGCGCCCCGGCTCGCCGTGGTCGGCCTGTTCCAGGTTGCCACGGTGGCGGTCATCCTGACGTTGCTGTGGCGGCCCTCGCTGTCCACCCAGACCCTGCGCGCCCAGGAAAATTCCGTGGCGCTGCTGCTGGACACCTCCGCCAGCATGAGCTACGGCGAGGGCGGGGAATCCCGCCTGCAGCAGGCCGTGGCGGCGCTGGAGGACGGCGCGCTGGACGACCTGGCCGAGCTGTTCGAGGTGCGCCCGTACGCCTTCGCCGGCGCATCCGAAGCCATCGGCGGGCTCTACGACGTGCCGGCCCCCGGCGACGCCACCCGCATCGGCAGCGCGCTGGTGGACGTGCTCGGGGAGGCGCGTTCGTCGGCCCTGGGCGCGGTGGTGCTGATCAGCGACGGCGCCGACAACCCGGGCGAGCTCGACGCCGCGCGCCTGGCGGAGATCGCCGGCTACGGCGTGCCGGTGCACGCGGTCGGCGTCGGCCGCGAGTCCATACCCGAGGATATCGAGCTCGAGAGCGTGGCCGTCTCGGATCAGGTCATGCCGGGCTCCAGGATCAGCGCCCAGGTCGGCATCCGCTATGCCGAGCCGGGCGAGGCCCGGCTGCGGGTCTACGACGGCGATGCGGTCATGGCCTCCGAGGAGGTGACCCTGCCCGCGGGCGCCGGGATCACCACCCGCTGGGTGGAATTCGACGTGGGCGATGCCGGCGTGAAGGACCTGCGCTTCAGCCTCGATCCGCTGCCCGGGGAGGGCAACGTCACCAACAACACCCAGTACCGCACGGTGGCGGTGCCCGAGGCGCGGCGCTCGATCCTGTACGTGGAAGGCGAGCCGCGCTGGGAGTACAAGTTCATCCGCCGGGCGGTGGACGAGGACGCGGCCGTGCGCCTGGCCAGCCTGCTGCGGACCACGCCGAACAAGTTCTACCGCCAGGGCATCGATTCCCCGGACGAACTGGAGGGCGGCTTCCCCGGGGACCGCGAAACGCTGTTCCGGTACGACGGGCTCGTCATCGGCAGCTTCTCGGCGGCCGGGCTGACCGAGGAACAGCAGGACAACATCCGGGACTTCGTCAGCGAGCGCGGCGGCAGCCTGCTGATGCTGGGCGGGCGGCGCGGCCTCGCCGACGGCGGCTGGGGCAACAGCGTGGTGGCCGAAGCGCTGCCGGTGCAGCTTCCGGACCTGGACGCGGCCAGCTTCATGCGCGTGCCGGTGCCGGTCGAGCTGACCGCCGAGGGCCAGGAGTCCCTGGTGACCCGCCTGGACGCGGACCGCGAGACCAACCGGGAACTCTGGCTGGGGATGCCGGACATCGCGGACTTCCAGTACGTGGGCGCGGTCAAGCCCGGCGCGGTGACCCTGCTGGAGGCCGAGGTCCGGGGCACCGCGCAGCCGCTGCTGGTTCACCAGCGCTTCGGCCGCGGCCAGGTCTACGTGCTGGCCAGCGGAGGCACCTGGCGGTGGCAGATGCAGTTGCCGTCGGAGGACCAGCGGCACGAGACGTTCTGGCGCCAGATCCTGCACGCGCTGGTCTCGGCCACGCCGGAGCGGGTGGTGCTCACCGCGGAGCGGCCGTACTACGTGGACGAGGACGAGGTGGTGCTCCGGGCGCGGGTCCGCGACGGCGGTTTCGAGCCCATCGGCGACGCCAGCGTGGAGCTGTCGGTATCGGGCGACGCCATCGCCGGCGGTCCCGCCGCCGCGGAGCCGGTGGTCATGCAGCCGGTGGCCGGCGAGCCGGGCGCCTACGAGGCGACGGTGGTCGCCGATGCCGCCGGGCTGTACCGCTTCGAAGCCCGCGCCGACCTGGGCGAGGAGACCCTGGGCCGGGCCGACTATTCGGTACGGCGCGCCACCGGGATCTCCGAACACTTCCAGATCCAGCAGAACCGCCCGCTGCTGGAGCGCCTCGCCTCGCTGACCGGGGGCCGCTACTTCACCCTGGGACAGTTGGACGAGCTGACGGAGACGATTCAGTTCTCCGAGGCGGGCATCGTCGAACGGGAATTGCTGGACCTGTGGAACATGCCCTTCGTGTTCCTGCTGCTGCTGTTGCTCAAGGCCGGCGAGTGGGTGCTGCGGCTGTTCTGGGGGCGGCTGTGAGGACGCTGCGGCCGGCGCTGCGGCCGGCGCTGTGGCCGACTCGGTTGCGGCTGAACGCGTTGCGGCTGGCGCTGCTGCCCACCCTGTTCCTGCTGACTGCGTTGCGGCAGACTGCGATTCGCCTGGCTCTGCTGCTGACGCCGCTGTGGGTGGCGCCGGCGGCGCAGGCGGAGCTGTATTACCTCATTGTCGGCGGCCTGGGCGGCGAGCCCGCCTATGCCAACCGGTTCCTGGCGCAGACCGAAACACTCGCCGATGCCGCGGCGCGCTCGCTGGGCGGCGACGCCCGGGTCACGCTGCTGAACGGCGAGGACGCCACCCGGGAGGCGCTCGCCGAAGCGCTGCAGGGACTGGCCGAGACCGTCACGCCCGCCGATACCCTGGCGGTCTTCCTGGTCGGCCACGGCACCTACGACGGTTACGCCTACAAGTACAACCTGCCGGGCCGCGATGTCGACGGCGAGGAACTGGGCGAACTGCTCGGCGCCGTGCCCGCCGGCCGCCAACTGGTGGTCAACGCCACCAGCGCAAGCGGCGCGGTGCTGGAGTCCTGGGAGCGGGAAGGGCGCACGCTGATCACCGCCACCCGCAGCGGCGGCGAGCGCAACGCCACGCGCTTCGCCGAGCACTGGACGGCGGCGCTGTCCAGCGAGAGCGCCGACACCAACCGCAACGGCATCGTCACCGCGCAGGAGGCCTTCGACTACACCGAGCGGATGGTGGCCGAGAGCTACGAGAACGAGGGCACGCTGGCCACCGAGCACCCGCAACTCACGGGCGAGCCGGCGGAGTCCTTCACCGCCGCGCGGCTGGCGGCCCGGGTGGCGCTGACCCAGGAACTGGAGCGGATGTTCGCGGAACTCGATGACCTGGAGGGCCGGATCCAGGCCCTGCGCGCCCGGCGAAACGAGATGGAAAGCGATGTCTACCTGAACGAACTGCAGGCCCTGCTGCTCGAGTTGGCGCTGGTCCAGCAGCGAATCGACGATGCCCGCGCCGAGGAATAGCGGCGCGCGGTGCATTTCGCGGGATGCCGGGCCAGGGGCTGGCGGGCCAGGGGCTTCGGGGTTGGTGACAGTCAGGCCACGGGCTCCCGATTCACGGGCTCTCGGGCCATGAGCCGCCGGGCTCCAGCGACCTGCCTGGCGGTGGCCGCGATGGCGGTGGCCGCGATGGCGGTTGTCGCAGTCGGGGTCGCGGCGTTCGCCTCAACCGCCTCGGCGCAGTCCATCGGCGCACAGCCGTTCGATTACTACCCTGACCGGGACCCCGTGCTGCAGCCCTGCGACGGGCTTTACCACCGCGGCGAGCGGGCCGAGGCGGCGGCCTGTTACACGCGGGTCTCCGCGGAGAGCCTCGACGCCGTCGTTCGCGCCGAAGCGGCCTGGCGGCTCGGCGACCTTCAGGCCGCCAATGCCTTCTTCCGCACCGCGCTGGAGCTGGACCCGGAGTCCTTTACCGTCCGGCACCGCTGGGGGCGGCTGTTCCTGGCGACCCACCAGGCGGACGAGGCCGCCCGGCTGTTCATCGAGGCGCTGGACCTGAACGAGGACTATACGCCCGCCAAACTGGGCATCGCGGCGGTCGCCCTGGGCCGCTTCGAGAGCCGTGCCAGGACCCTCGTGGAGGAGGTGCTGGACGGCGACGGGCGGCACCTGGAAGCGCACCTGATCGCGGCGCGGATGAGCCTGGAGGTCGGCGCGGCGGCGCGCGCCCGGGAAGACCTGGACGAGGCGCTGGAGATCGCCGAGGCGCAGGAACTGCCGCCGCTGGAGGTCTACGCGCTCCATGCCGCCGCGGACGTGCTCCAGGGCATCGCCGGCAGCGAGTGGACCGATCGGGCCCTGGCCTACAACCCCTCCTACGGCGAGATCTACGCGACCCCCGCCTACTACCACCTCATCAACCGGCGCTACCGGGAGGCCGTCGAACTGCTGTTCGAGGCGGTGCGCATCCAGCCCGACCTCTGGACCGCCCACGCCGAACTGGGCGTCAACCTGCTGCGCCAGAATCGCGTCGACGAGGCGCAGGCCCACCTGGCGCTGGCCTACCGGGGCGATCCGTTCAGCGCCCAGACCGTCAACACGCTCCGGCTGATCGACAGCTTCGACAACTTCGTGGTCCTCAGGCGCGAGCTGCCGCCGCCGGAGGTCAGCGTGCCGCAGGTCGGCGAGGATGCGATTGCGGAAACCACCGCCGTGTCCGGCGGGATCACCGCCGATGTTTCCGCGGAAACAACCGCTGCACTCGGGGAAACCTCCACCCCCCCCGGAATGCTCCTGCGTCTCCACAAGGACGAGGCGTCCGTCATTGATGCCTACGTCACCGATCTGGTCACCGACAGCGTTCGGGCTTTCACGGAGCGCTACCAGTTCGAGCTGCAGGAAGACGTCGTGGTCGAGCTCTACCCGGAGCACGACGACTTCGCAGTCCGCACCCTGGGCCTGCCCGGCATCGGCCTGCTGGGCGTGGCGTTCGGCTACCTGGTGGCCATGGACAGCCCCTCCGGCAGCCGCGAGGGCGAGTTCCACTGGGGCACGACGCTGTGGCACGAGATCGCCCACATCTTCACCCTGGAGGCCACCGGCAACCTGGTGCCGCGCTGGTTCAGCGAGGGCGTTTCGGTGTTCGAGGAGTGGAGCACCGGCCCGCTGCGCGGCCGGCACATCCCGGTGCGGGTGCTGGAAGCCATGGCGGACGACCGCTTCCTGCCCGTCGCCGAACTGGACGGCGGCTTCATGCGCCCCACCTACGAAGGCCAGGTGATCGTCTCCTATACCCAGGCCGGACTGCTGTGCCAGTACATCGCCCGGGAATGGGGCCAGCAGGGGCTTGTGGACATGCTGACGGGCTTCGCCGAGGGCCTCGATACCGTCGCGGCGATTCGCCAGGGCCTGGGCATAGCGCCGGAGGACCTGGACCGCGGCTTCCGGGACTTTCTGGAGGCCGAGTTCCGCGCCGTACTGGACGTGCTGGATGAGTGGAAGGGTCTCACCCAGGCAACCTACCGGGCACTGGACGGAGGCGACTGGGAGGAGGTGCTGAACCGGGCGCAGACCGCGGTGGAGACCTACCCCGACTACGTCGACGACGGCGACGCCTACATCCCCATGGCCATGGCCTACGACGAACTCGGCCGGCGCCCGGAGGCGATGGACACCCTGGAGGCCTACTGGCGGCTCGGCGGCTACTCGCCGCGCGCCCTGCGGCGGCTGGGCACCTGGCTGCACGAAGCCGGCCGCCCCGAAGACGCCATCGCCGTCTACGACGACCTGATCATGGTCACGCCGCTGGACGCCGAGGTGCACGCCACCCTCGGCGACTGGATGCTGGCCGAAGGCATGGCGGAGGGCGCCCTGCGCGAGTATCGGGCGCTGATGGCCATGCAACCCCACGACCTGGCGGGCACCCATTACCGGCTCGCCAGGGCCTATCTTGCGCTTGAGGATCAAGCCGGGACCCGGGAGCATCTGTTGTATGCTCTGGAAATCGCGCCCCACTACCGTGAGGCGCAACAACTGCTATTGGAGATCGTACGTTGAGCAATGCACTGGATACCGAAGAAGCCCGCAGCGTGATCGAATCCTTCCACACGGCGCTTGCAGGCATTCGCGTTCAGGTCGGCAGGGTCATCATCGGCCAGGAGGAGGTCGTGGACCATCTGCTGGCGACCCTGCTGGTGGGCGGGCACTGCCTCATCACCGGCATGCCCGGCACCGCCAAGACGCTGCTGGTGCGCACGCTGGCCATCGCGCTGGGCCTGAAGTTCAAGCGCATCCAGTTCACCCCGGACCTGATGCCCACGGACGTCACCGGCACCGACGTGATCGAGGAGGACATCACCACCGGGCACCGCACCTGGACGTTCGTGCCCGGGCCGATCTTCGCCAACGTGCTGCTGGCCGACGAGATCAACCGCACGCCGCCCAAGACCCAGTCCGCGCTGCTGGAGGCCATGCAGGAACTCACGGTGACGGTGCGCGGCGACCTGCACGAGATCGACCCGCCGTTCTTCGTGCTGGCGACCCAGAACCCCATCGAGCTCGAGGGCACCTATCCGTTGCCCGAGGCGCAGCTCGACCGGTTCCTGTTCAACGTGATCCTGGACTATCTGGACGACGACGAGGAACTGGCGGTGGTGGACCGCTACACCACGCGCATGGACATTCCCGCGGTGGATGCCTGCACCGGTCCGGAGGAGATCATCCGCTTCCAGAGTCTGGTGCGGCAGGTGCCGGTGGCCGAATCGGTGAGCCGGTTCGCCGTGGAACTGGTGCGGGCCACCCGGCCCACCGATCCCGCGGCGCCGGACGTGGTCAAGCGGTACGTCCAGTACGGCGCCAGCGTGCGCGCCACCATGTTCCTGACCCTGGCCGCCAAGGCCCGGGCCCTGATGGCGGGCCGCTACCACGTCACCCGGGACGACATCTGCGCGCTGGCGCTGCCGGTCATGCGCCACCGCGTGCTGACCAACTACTTCGCCGAGTCCGACAAGGTCGAGGTGGACGACGTGCTCAGGCGGCTCGTGGACTGCATGCGTGCCGAGGCGCCGGCCGCGAAGGCCGGCTGAGGCGGCCCGTGGCAGACGTGAGCGAATCGCAGGCGGTTCCGTGGCCGCGGTAACCGCAACCGCGCCGGGCGCGGCCTGCGACCTGCTCAAGCCCGAGGTGCTGGCGAGCCTGTCCAACCTGGAACTGGTGGCCCGGGCCGCCGTGCACGGGTTCCTCAACGGCCTGCACCGCTCGCCGCTGTTCGGCTTCAGCCAGGAGTTTGCCGAGTACCGCGCCTACGCGGAGGGCGACGACCCGCGGTTCGTGGACTGGAACGTCTACGCCCGCACCGAGCGCACCTACATAAAGCGCTACCTGGGCGAGACCAACACCCGGCTGGCGATCCTGCTGGATGCCAGCGCCTCCATGGGCTACGGCTCGGGCTCCATCACCAAGCTGCAGTACGCAAAGTTCCTGGCCGCGACCCTGGCCTATCTCGCTTCCAAACAGCACGACGCCGTGGGCCTGATCGTCTTCGACGAGCAGGTGCGCGAGCACCGCCCGCCGTCCTCCCGGGTGGGCAAGCTGAGCGGCGTGCTGCACGCCATCGACCGGGCCGAACCCGGCGTGGGCACGGACCTGCGGGCGCCCTTCGAGACCTTCCGCCAGTTCGAGCGGGGCCGGGGGCTGGTGGTGGTGATTTCCGATTTCTACTGCGTGCCCGAGGCGATGATCAAGGGCGTTCAGCCGCTGGCCTACCAGGGCCAGGACGTGGTGCTGTTCCAGTTGCTGGATCCCCAGGAGCTGGAACCGCAGATGCGCGAATCGGCGCTGCTGGAGGACATGGAAACCGGCGAGGCCATGGAGGTGTCGCCCATCTTCATGCGGTCCCGGTACCGGGACCGCATCGGCGAGCATATCGGGGATCTGGAGGAATGCGCCGCGGGGGCCGGCATCGACCATGAACTGGTGAACATCTCCGAATCACTGGAAGGCGCGCTGCGCAACTACCTGCTGTTCCGGCAGAGGCGGCTGCGGTGACGTTTCTGGCGCCGGCGTTCCTGCTCGGGCTCCTGGCCATCGGCGTGCCGGTCTGGCTGCACCGGCTCTCGTCCACCAATCCCAACCGGCAGCTCTTCAGTTCCTCGATGTTCCTGGAACCCGGGGAGCCGCGCCGGGTGCTGGCGAAGAAGCTGCAGTACCTGCTGCTGCTGGCGCTGCGCATCGGCGTGCTGGCGCTGCTGGCGCTGGCGTTCGCCGGACCCGCGCTGCAGGGCGCGGTGCAGAACCTGGTGGCCGAGACCGCCCGCCTGCACGTCGTCGTCATGGACCTGTCGGCTTCCATGGGCCACGGCGGGCGCTGGCAGCGCGCCGAGGCGGCGGCCGGCGACGTGGTCGGGGACCTCGGCGCCGGCGACGCGGCGCAGTTGGTGGCGGCCGGGCGCGTCGTGGAGGTCATCGAGGAACCGACGCTGGACCGAGACGCCGTGCGCCGGGGCGTGGCCGCGCTGAACCCCGGCCCCTTCGCGCTGGACTACGGCCAGTTGATGCGCTCGGTGGACAGCCTCGCGAGGGGCGCCGAACTGCCGGTCACCGTCCACCTGATCACCGACGCCCAGCAGAGCGCCCTGCCGCCCCGGTTCGCGGACCTGGCCCCGCGCACGCCGCTGGAATTGATGGTTCACGACGTGTCGGCCGCGGCCGAGGGCAACCTGAGCGTGGACGGGCTGGCCTGGTCGCCGGTGTCGGGCGACTTCGTCGCCGGCGTCCGCAGCTACGCGGACGAGGCGGCGGAACGGACCGTGACGCTCCGGCTCAACGGCGTCCTGGCGGGCGAACGGCAGGTTACCGTGGGGCCCGGCGATACGGCCCAGGTGACCTTCGGGGGACTGGAACTGGCGGCCGGGGGCAACCGCGTCACCGCCGAACTGACGCCCGGCGACGACCTGGCGGTGGACGACACGCGCTACCTGGTGGTCAAGCGCCCGGAGCCGCGCCCGGTGCTGATGGTCAGCGCCGACGGCCGCGGCGGCGCCTCGCCGTTCTTCGCCTCGGCGCTGGGCACGCTGGCGGCGCAGGACTACCGCATCGATCCGGTCACCGCGGCGGGCCTCGCGGAGCGCACGCTGGAAGACTACGTGTTCGTCGTGGTGACCGACGCGGGCGTGCTGCAAGACGAAGACGCCGCCCTGCTGCGGGACTACGTGGAGACCGGCGGCGCGCTGTTCATGGCGCTGTCCAGGCGCTCGGCGGGCCTCGCCGCGGCGCCGGTGACCGGGCACGACTTCGAGCCCTTCTCGGATTTCGGCCGCCAGGACGGCGAGTTCCTGGTGGTGGGCACCCTGGACCGCTCCCACCCCGCGCTCGGACGCATGGACGACGTGCGCCGGGCCCGCTTCCACCGCCACGTGGCGGTGGAACCGCAGGGCAGCGACCGGGTGCTCATGCGCCTGGACGAAGGCGGGCCGCTGCTCATCGAGCACACCCTGGGCGCCGGCCGGGTGCTGCTGTACGGCTCGTCCCTGGACCGGGAGTGGAACGACCTGCCCGTGCAGCCCGTGTTCGTGCCCATGATCGCGCAGCTGGCCGCGTACCTGGCGGGGGACCTCCAGGTCAGTTTCGAGGCGCGGCTGGGCGCGGCGCTGTCGGCCCGGGCCATGGGATTCGCCGGCGCCCAGGTGTTCGCGCCCGGCGGCGACATGGCGCTGGGCATCGCCGGCGCCGGGGCGGGGGACGACGTGCTGGTGGACCGGATCGGCTTCTACGAGGTGGTCGGCGCCGGGCGCACGGAACTCGTCGCCGTGAATGTGGATCCAACGGAATCGGACCCGGCCGCGATGGCGGCGGACGAGCTGGCCCGGTGGCGCGAACTGGGTCCCGGCGCGGAACAGGCCGACGCGGAAATATCGGGTATGATGGAAGTACCGCCCACCGAGTTGTGGCCATGGATTCTGGCCCTGCTCGCAGCGCTCGTGTTGGCGGAGTCCTGGATAGGTAACAGGCACCTGAGGGTGCGACGGGGAATAGCCGCATGAAGGCACAGGAACGACTCGAAGAATACCTCGGCGGATTCCGCCAGCGGCTGCGCACGCTGATCCTGGCAAGGGGCGCCGCGGTACTCTGCGCGGCGGCGCTGGGGGTGACCCTGCTGGCCGTCTACATCGGCGCCCGCCAGGCCTTCCCCGCCGAACTGATGAACGGCGCGCGGCTGTTGCTGGCGCTGTCCCTGGGCGCCATCGCGGCGCTGTTGCTGATTCGCCCGCTGAAGGCTCTGCGGCGCACCCGCGGCGTGGCCGATATCGAAAGGCGCGCGCCGGACTTCGACGGGCGCATCGAGACCTACGACGAACTGGCCGGCGGCAAGCACCGGGATGCACCGCAGCCGTCCCCCTTCCTCGGTCTGCTGGCCGAGGACGCCTGGCGCCTGGCGCGCGGCATTCCCGCGGCGCTGCGGGTGCCGGGACGTGAAATCATGGCGCCGGGCGCGCTGGCCGGGGCCGCCCTGGCGGCGCTGGTGTGGTTCGCGGCGTTCGGCCCGGACAACTGGCGCTACGGGGTCCGCCACGTGTGGGCGGGCTGGGCCATGGAAGACGCGCTGCCGCCGCAGCGGATCGTCGTCAATCCGGGCGACGGCGCCGTGCGCCGGGGCGGGGACCTGGTCATCGACGCCCGCGCGGAAGGCTTCGATCCGGTGGCCGCCGAGGTGTTCGCGCGCTTCCAGAGCAGCGAGGACTGGGAAAGCGCGCCCATGCTGGCGGAAGACGGGGAATTCGAGTTCACGTTCTTCGCGGTGCGCGAGCCGGTGAGCTACTACGTGGTCGCCGCGGGCGTGCACAGCGAGGAATTCCAGGTGGGGGTGGTCGACCTGCCCCGGGTGAGGAATGTCCGGCTCACTTACCACTATCCCCGCTGGACGGGGCTTGAAAGCGAGACCGAGGACCCCGGCGACGACATCGCCGCGGTGGCGGGCACGCAAGTGGAGGTGGCGGTCACCACCGATCGGCCCCTGGGCGAAGCCGAGCTGATCGTCAACGGCGAGACACTTCAAATGAGCACCGACGGCACCGCGGCCACCGGCGTTCTCGAGGTGAGCGAGTCGGGCGAGTATTACGTCTCGACGTTCTTCGCCGACGATCCGGTGCGGCTCACCGACGACTATTTCATCGACGTGATCCCCGACAACAAGCCGGAGGTCAGCGTGGCAAGGCCCGGGCGCGACTATCGGGCGAACAATATCGAGGAGGTCTCCGTGAGGGTGGAGGCCGAAGACGACTTCGGCCTGGACCGGCTGGAGCTGCACTACTCGATCAACGGCGGCGAGTGGAACGTGGTCGAACTGGACGTGGACGGCGCCTTCGCCGAGAGCGACGAGGTGCTGTACCTGGAGGAGATGGACAAGCCGGCGAGCAGCGGCGCCGCCGCCGGCGGCTTGCAGGACCTGCTGGAAGGCAACCGCCTGACGGTGGACAGTCTCGACGAGGTCCGGGAGGTGGTCGTCGCGGGCGTGGCGGAGGCGGATGCGGACGCCACCAGCGCCCTGGAACCCGGCGATCTGATCTCCTACTACGCCGAAGCCCACGACCGCGACGCTTCGGAGCGGACCGACCTGTTCTTCGTGGAAGTCCAGCCCTACGAACGCTCCTACACGCAGTCCATGCAGGGCGGCGGCGGTGGCGGCGGCGGTGGCGGCGGCGGGGAGCAGAACGAGATCTCCCAGCGCCAGAAGGAAATTCTCCTGGCCACGTGGAACCTGATCCGCGAACAGGAACAGGTCGCCGGTTTCCTGGACGAACAGCAGCTCGGCGACAACGCCGCCATGCTGTCAGAGCTGCAGCGGACCCTGGCCGACCAGGCCCGCACGCTGGCCAACCGGACCCGGGCGCGGCAGCTCACCCGGGTGGACGAGCAGATCCAGACCTTCGTGAACAGCCTGGAGAGCGCGGCCGAGGCCATGGTGCCGGCGGCGGAGCGGCTGGCGGACCTGCAATTCGACGAGGCGGTGCCCTCCGAGCAGGAGGCGCTGCAGCACCTGCTGAAGGCCGAGTCGGTGTTCACCGATATCCAGGTGTCGTTCAACCAGGGCGGCGGCGGGGGCGGCGGCGCCGGCGGATTCGCCGGACGCGACCTGGCGGAGCTGTTCGAGCTGGAAATGGACCTGGAGAAGAACCAGTACGAGACCGAGTCCGCGGTCTCCTTCGATACGCCGGAGGCGGAATTCGACGAGGCCATCGCCAAGCTCCAGGAACTGGCGCGGCGGCAGGAGAACCTGGCCCGCCAGGCCGGCCGGCAGCAGCAGATGACGGAGCAGGAACGCTGGCAGCAGGAGCAACTGCGCCGCGAGACGGAGGAACTGCGCCGCCAGCTCGAGGAGCTCCGGCAGGCGGCGGCCCAGCAGCAGCAACAGCAGTCCGGCCAGCAGGGCGGACAGCCGCAGAGCGGCCAGGGGGGTCAGCAGTCCGGGCAGCCGGGCCAGTTGGCCAACGCCGCCGGCGAAGCCATCCGGCAACTGGACAATGCGCTGCAGGCGATGGACCGGGCGCAGGCGCAAGGCGAGATGACGCCCGAGCAGGCCCAGCGCGCCATCGAACAGGCCCGCCGGCAACTGGACCGGGCGCTGGAGCGACTGACCGATCAGCGCCAGGCGGTGGCCGAAGCCGCGTTCTCGGAACTGCACGAGCGGGCCGAGACGCTGCTGGAGGACCAGCGGCGCATCGCGGCGGAGCTGCAGCAGGTGGCCAACGAGGCGTTCCGCAACCGCAATGCCGACGGGACCCGCGACAGCCCCCTGAGCTACGACGAAGCGGTGGACCTGTCGGAGCGCAAGTGGGTGATGCAGGAGGAACTGGAGGCGCTGGAGCAGGACATTCAGTCGGTGGCGAACCAGTTCCGGGGGCAGACGCCCGAGGCCTCGGAGGAACTCTACCAGGCACTGGCGGACCTGCAGCAGAACCAGACGTCGCTGCGTCTGGGCGCCGCGGGCGACCGCATCCGCCGTGGGTTGGCGGACGAACTGGCGCCGTTCGAGGGCGTGACGACGGCGTCGCTTGAGGACCTGCGCAGCGATACGGAACGCGCGCTGGCCACGGCGAGCCGGGAGGCGCGTGAAGGGCAGCAGATGGAGGAGGATGCTACCTCGGAGCTGGTGGCGGAACTGCAGGCGCTGCGGCGGCAACTGGCGGCGTTTCAGAACGGCGTCCAGCCGGGGCAGGCGGGCCAGCCCGGCCAGAACGGGCAGCCGGGTCAGGCGGGCGGCGCGCAGCCGGGCCAGCAGGCCGGCGGGGCGCTGGGCGGGAACCGGTTCGGGCCCGGCGGCGGGGGCGTGTTCGACACGGACCGGCGCGGGCTGGGTTTCTGGGATCCGACGGGGCCGTTGGCGCTGGATCCGCAGATGCGGGAGCGTCTGGAAGACGAACTCAGGGCTGCGGGGAGCGACTTGCTGGCGCTGGGTACGCGGTTGCGGGGGGAGGATGCGCTGACGGCGGAGGAGCTGGATGCGATTCGGCGGTTGGGGGATGCGTTGCGGCAGGGTCTGACGAGGGGCGCCAACGAGGCGATCGTGGAGCAGGAATACCTGGCGATGCTGAACCTGATGGAGCAGTTGGAGTTGCAGCTTACTTCGGCTGATTCTGCCGAAGGGGAGACGGCGGTCCGGACGGAAGCGCCGGCCGGAGTTGCGGCGGAATATGAGGAGGCCGTGGCTGAGTATTTCCGGCGATTGAGCAGGTCCGAAGAGCCGTAAGTCGCGCTGTTCCGGCGCCGCGAGGGTGTGCGCGGATGGCCCTTGCAAGCTCAACCTACGCCCGCCATCCCTGGCGGGCTTCGGATCGGGTTGCGGCGCTCCTGGCCATCCCTGGCCCCGCGCCGCGCCCACGACGCTTGCAAGGGCCATCCGCACACACCCTCGCTCTTTGGGTTTTCACGGACGCTAGCGTGTGAATGGTAACTTCAGTATCTTTGCCGGTGGAGACGTTCCGCCAGCGGTCGCCAACCTGCCTTTGCGCATTCTGTAGCTTCGCCTGGACGACGGAAAAATTCGGAAAGAGAGGATCGTTCCCATGCTCACCCGATTGTATGCCGATAATTTCCTGTGCCTCGTGAACTTCGAATTGGCGCTGGATGAAAGGAATGTACTCCTTGGCGCCAACGGAAGCGGCAAGACCTCGGCTTTTGATGTGTTGCGCCGGATTCGTGCGCTGGTCTGGCGAAGTGAGCGGATAGAAGATGTATTTCCAACCCGGGATCTTTGCCTGAGTCAAAATCGCGACAAGCAGCATTTTGAGCTTGATCTCAGGATCGATGGGGATTCTTACCGCTATGTCCTGGTGGTCGAGCACATCCGCCAAAACAAGCGAATTCGGATCGGCGAAGAGACGCTTTCCCATGGAGGAAAACCCATCTTCGAGTTCAGGCAGGGCAATGTCCAGCTCTATCGCGATGACTACAAGCAAGGCCCGGCCTATCCTTTTGCCCGGGACCTTTCCGGAATTGGCATTCACCACGAGAGGCCCGACAACAGGAAGATGACCAGGTTCAGGCATGCGTTGGCGAATTTCATCATCGCAAGCCCCTGCCCGCCGCTTTTCGAGTCGGAATCAAGGAGCGAAGACAGCCGCGCCGATACCCTTGGTCCGTTTCTGGAAGATTTCGTCGGCTGGTATCGCGGCGCCGCGCAGGAAAACATGGGCGCGATCGGAGACTTGTTCAGCGCGCTCCGCGAGGTGTTGCCCGGATTCAAATCGATGGACATGGTCGAGTCGGGCGAGAACTCGCGCGCTCTCAAGGTGTCCTTTCGCCGACCTGACGGCAATGGCGGTGCGGACCGCTTGAGCTTCAGCCAGCTTTCCGACGGCCAGAAAATGCTGGTGGCGCTCTACAGCCTGATATTCCTGGCGGCCGACCGCCCATACTTGTTCCTCGACGAGCCCGACAACTACCTTGCCCTGCGTGAGATTCAGCCCTGGCTGGCGCTCGCGAGCGAACAATGCGGGGACACGCTGGAGCAATTGGTGCTGATTTCTCATCATCCGGTAACCATTGACTATCTGGCCGGCGCCAGCGGCCGGTGGTTCTTCAGGGACGGTACTGGCCCAGTTCGTGTGGGCACCGAGCCGCCCAAATTGAAAGATGGACTTGCTCTCTCGGAAATAGTCGCCAGGGGCTGGGAAGAGTGAAGGGAGTTCGCATTATCTTGCTGTGCGAGGACAAACTGGCGCGAGAATCGGACTGCAGTCGCCACGCAAGGGCGCTATACGGGATGTGTCACGTTGCGCAACGTCTGCGCGGCCCCGTTCCTCCGGCATTGGCGGAAGCGTGCGAGGAATATCGCAAGCTTCAAGGCGGTTGATTTCTCCGGTGCCGCCAGGGAGTTGGCGGATGGCCGTTGCAGGCTGAAGTCGCTATGGTCCGGCGCCGCGCACACCCTCGTTCTTTGGGTTGTTCCTGGATTACTGGCGGTTGCGGAAGCGGATGTAGAGGGTGCGGCCCTTGATGTCGTGGACGAAGCCGTCGTAGCCCGGGCGCAGGTTGTGGCGGTGGATGTCGTCGCGGCCGGTGGGTAGGGGGGGCGGGTCCTTGTCGGTGAGGTTGCGGGCGCCCAGGAAGAGGGTGGTTTCGCCGCCGCCGGGCAGGTTGGCGAGTTGATAGCCGTAGTTTGCGTCCAGGGTTGTCCAGGCGGCGATTTTCGGCAGGGAGGCGACCTCGTCGTTCCTGTAGGAATCGATGTGACGGACGGTCAGGGCGGCTGCATGGGGTCCCCGGCGCCAGGTGAGGCCGAGGTTCAGGCGCAGTTCGGGGGTGGGCGCGAAGCCGTTGGTGTCGTTGCGATTGCCCAGTTGGTCGGTGAAACCGCGGCCGGCGGAATCCACGTCGAAGCGCGTCAGCAGCGTGGCGTCGGCGCTGAGGCGGACGTCGCCGGCGCTCGACAGGAAGTCGTAGTAGGCGTTGATGTCCAGGCCCGCGCTGCTCACTGCGCCGACGTTCTCGTAGTCGGTGGTCACGACGCTGAGCTGGCCCGAGGAGTCCCGTTGTATTCTCGGGTCGCCGGTCCGGCCGTCGTCGCGGCAATCGTCGTCCACGATGGCCTGGAAACTGCGTCCCTGGGCGATGACGCTGGTGTAGTTCAGGGTCCAGTAGTCCAGGCTGACGGCGGTGTTGTTCCGGGGCTGCAGGAGCAGGCCGATGTTGGCCAGGCGCGCGGTCTGCGGCTTCAATCCCCCGCCGCGCAATACGGTGGCGACGGCGAAGTTGTCGCCGCGGTTCAGGATCTCGCCCGAGGGACCGATCGTGCAGCGTCCGACACCCTGCCCGTCGAAGCGAAACGGGTCGGTGAGCGTGCGCGAACTGGTGTTGCCGGCGGCCTGAAAGACGCTGGGCGCCTGGAAGGACGTGCCCCAGGAGCCGCGCAGCGAGAGCCAGTCGTTGGCGTAGAACTGCGCGGCGATCTTCGGGTCCGTGGAGCCGCCGGCCCGGTCGTAGCGCTCGTGGCGCAAGGCGAGCTGCAGCTCGGAGCGATCGCCCGGGTACATCAGGCTTTCGGCGAAGACCGCCCACACGCGCTGGTCCGCCTCTCTGGCAAAGTCGCGAATCTCCCGCGGACCTTCGCCGGCGGCGTTCAGCGGATCGGGCCGATACGTGTATTGCAGGTCGCGGTACTGCGCGCCGGTGGCCAGCGTCACCGGCTGGCCGCGCCACTCGAACAGGTCGCCGCTGGCCACGAACTCCGCCACGTTCTGCCTGCTTGCGGCGCTCTCCGTGCGTACGCTCTCGAACGCGCGCAAAGTCCCGGGATCGTTGGCGGCGAGCCGGCCCGCCAGTCCCGGCGCCAGCCCGTCCTCCTGCACGGTCTTGGGCGTGACCAGGCCGGGCGCGACCAGCCGCGTGCCGAAGGGGTTCCACTGCCCCTCGGCCACCGCGCGGGCGAACTCCGCGGCGATCCAGTGGCGTTCGGAGCTGACCGCCAGGTCGGAGCTGGCGTGGGAGAAATAGCCTTCGCCCGTCCAGCCGCCGGGCAGCTCCGTCTCCAGGCCGACCATCACCCGCAGGTTCTCGAAATCCCGCAGTTCGTCGCCGGAATTCTCCCCGGCGGCCTCCGCACCCAGCGGGCGGCCGAAATAGCCCACCGGCACCGCCTCGTGCACGCCGGGCGTCCACTCCGACGGGTCGACGTAGGTGAGCACGCCGTCGTTGTCCGGATCTGTCCAGAAATTGAAGGGGTGCTCCGCGGGCACGAAGAATTCGTTGGTGCGCTCCACGTTGCCGCTGAAGAGCAGCATGTTTCCCACGCGGTCCGTCACCTGGTTCAACGAATAACCGATTTCGGAGAACACCGTCAGCCCGCCCGTGAGCGTGTACTCGGCGTCGGCGTAGTACTGCGCCCGCCGTTCGGCGGCGATCATCGTGCGCTGGTCGGAGAAATCCATCCGGCACAGCGAGCCGCTCGGGTAGCCGCCGCCCGCCCGGCAGTCGGGGTCCGGAATGCGTGGCGCGTCCACGCCGCCGGCCTGGAACGGGGCGTAACTGCCGTCGCCGTTGGCCACCGCGCGGCGGAAGCTGCCCGGCGAGCCCCTGCCGGAATCGAACGAGCCTTCCACGATGTCGCCGTCGCCGTCCGGATCGATGACCCTGGGAATCATCCAGTCGAACTCGGTGCGAAAGTTCTCGTCCTGCCCGAGCCACGCGCCGTAGACGCTCACATACCCTCTCGGGCCCTCCACGCCCGCGGCAAGATTCAGGTCGTAGCCGCGATTGCTGGCCGTCCGATACCCGCCGGTAATCTCAAGGCCCGTAAAACCCCTTCGGGTGACAATATTCGCGACCCCCGCCACGGCCTGGGAACCGTAGGTGGCCGAGGCGCCGTCCCGAAGAATCTCGACCCGCTCGATCAGCAGCACCGGCAGCGTGTTGATGTCGAAAAAACTCTGTCCCACGTCATTGGACACCGGCGCGAACCCCGCCCTGCGCCCGTTGATCAACGTCAGCGTGGACGACAGCCCCACCCCGCGCAGACTGAACTGCGCAACGCCCTGCAGATAATTCTGCTGCGTGGCGAGATAGGACCCCGTATTCGCCGTCAGGCTCGAAAGCACATCCACCGGCTGCGCAGCGCCAACGGACTCGAACAGATCGGAATCCAGCGTCTGCACCGGCGCACGCCCCTCGTAGACGACCCGGCGCCTGATCAGGGACCCCACGACCACGACCTCCTCCAACACCGGTACATCGGCTTCGGAAGTATCCGCGTCCTGTGCCGCCGCCGGACCCGGCACGAAAAGCGCAACGAGAGGCCAAACAATTGCGAGCCCCCGAATTGCCTGCCTGCTGGTCAAACGTGATTCCCGGTCCTTTTGGCGGGTGCAAGTATATAGCCCAAGCCCCAGACAACCCACCGACCGAGAGTGAGCTCAAACAACCCCCGGAGCGAGAGAATGCACGAATAACCCAAAGAGCGAGGGTGTGCGCGGATGGCCCTTGCAAGCGTCGTGGGCGCGGCGCGGGGCCATGGACGGCCAGGAGCGCCGCAACCCGATCCGAAGCCCGCCAGGGATGGCGGGCGTAGGTTGAGCTTGCAAGGGCCATCCGCGCGTGCCCTCGCGGCGCCGGACCAAAGCGACTTCAGCCTGCAAGCCCCATCCGCGCACACCCTCGCGGCGCCGGACCAGCGCGCATTGTGCAAAGATTCCTTTAGCGATCATGTATTAATCTTCACCTTCCACCCAACAGGCCAACGACGGTGGGATAATGCCCCGCATGCGAATCGGCAGCCGAAAATCCCGGGCGGAGGCTGAAGCCAGGCCCGAGTCCATGATCGTGACGCGCAACCTGCAGCGCCGTTACGTCATGGGCGGCGAGACGATCTACGCGCTGCGGGGCGTGGACGTCACCATCGAGCAAGGCGAGTACGTGGCCATCATGGGGCCTTCCGGCTCCGGCAAGTCCACGCTGATGAACGTGATCGGGTGCCTGGATTCCCCCGACGGAGGCGAGTACTGGCTGAACGGCAAGCTGGTTTCCAGAATGAGCGACAGCGAACTGGCCAGGGTGCGCAACAAGGAGGTGGGATTCGTGTTCCAGACCTTCAACCTGCTGCCCCGGGCCAACGCCCTGCACAACGTCGAGATGCCCCTGATCTACGGCGGCATGAAGCGCAAGCCGCGGCTCAAGGCCGCGGCCGACGCGCTGGCCCGCGTGGGTCTGGCGGACCGCATGACCCATCGGCCCAGCGAGATGTCCGGCGGGCAGCGTCAACGGGTCGCGGTGGCGCGGGCGCTGGTCACGGCGCCGAGTATACTGTTGGCGGACGAGCCGACCGGGAACCTGGATTCGACCACCGGCAAGGAGATCATGGCGCTGTTCGATGAACTGCACCAGGCGGGAAACACCATCGTGGTGGTGACTCACGAGTTCGACATCGCCAACCACGCGGACCGGGTTATCGTCATTTCCGACGGCGAGATCGAAGGTGACTCCAGCACCGGGCGATTCAGGAGCCCGGACAGGTTCAGGAGGCATTGATCATGCGAGTTTCAATCGGGCTGCTGCTCGCTCTGGCGTTGACGGCGTGCGAGCAGGATCAGGCTGAATCGCTGGCGCCGCTCTACGACAGCGCCCCGGTGGAGGTCCGGGATATCGAGGTCAATGTGGAGGCGGCCGGCGTGATCGAGCCGGAGATCACCGTCGAGGTGAAGTCCAAGGCATCCGGCGAGATCCTCGCGATGCACGCCGAAACCGGGGACGTGGTCGAGGAAGGCTTTCTGCTGGTGGAGGTGGACAAGCGCACGCCGCGCAATCGGCTGGCCGAAACGGAGGCCGGCCTGGTGGCGGCCAGGGCGAGGCGCGCCATCGCGGAAACCCAGATGGAGCGATCCAGGACCCTGTTCGAGACCGGAACCCTGACCGAGTTCGACTACGAACAGTCGCAACTGGAGTTCGCCAATTCCGAAGCCCAGGTGATCGGCTCGGAGGTGGCGCTCGAGAATGCGCGTATCGCAATGGACGATACCGATGTGCGCGCGCCCATCACGGGCACGATCATTCTGAAGAATGTCGAGCCGGGAACGGTCATCTCGTCGCCCACCCAGGATGTCAGCGGCGGCACGATCCTGATGCTGATGGCCGACCTGACCAGCGTCCAGGTGCGCACGCTGGTGGACGAGACGGACATCGGCAAGATCCGCCCGGGAATGACCACGCGGGTGACCGTGGCCGCCTATCCCAACCAGCCCTTCGAGGGCGCGGTGCTGAAGATCGAGCCCCAGGCGATCGTCGAGCAGAACGTCACCATGTTCGCGGTGCTCATACGGCTTGAGAATCCCGGCGGGCTGCTGAAGCCCGGCATGAACGCCGAGGTGGACATCGAGATCGCCAACCGCAGCGCCACTTCGGTGGTGCCCACCATGGCGTTGCGCGCGGACAGCGACATCCCCATGTCCGCATTGATGCTGGGTCTTGAAGAGTCGGAACTGCGGGCGGCGCTGGGCAACGGGTTCGAGGCCGGGCCCGAAACCGCACTTCTGGCGGCCGCGGAACTGGATATGGACCAGGTGCGGGAGCTGATGCTCAAGGTCCGCGACGGCGAAACGCTGACCGCGGCGGAGCAGGCGCAGGTGGAAGCCATGATGCAGTTGCGGGCGCAGAACAGCGATGCAAGGCCCACGGACTTCGGCGGCGGGATGGGCGACTTCGGGGGTGGATTCGGCGGCGGTTTCGGCGTCGGCGGGATGACCGATTTCGGCGGCGGGATGGGTGATTTCGGCGGCGGAATGGGCGGCGGTGGCGGCAGGAACAACAATTCGACGCTGGATTACCAGTTCGGCGGCGAATACTGGGTCGTGGCCATGCGGGACGGCGAGCCCGTGCCCATGGCGGTGCGCACCGGCGTGACCGATCTGCGGTACAGCGAAATCGTGGATGGCCTGGAACCCACCGACCAGGTACTGCTGCTGCCCAGCTCGAGCCTGTTCGAGCAGCAGGAAGTGCTCCAGGAGTTCATCTCCGCCCGCTTCGGCTCATCAACCCCGTTTTCACAAGGGGGAGGCGGAGGCGGCACTCCACGCTTCCGTTGAGCGCCTCGCTTCCGTCCGTTCCTGGCGGTCCTTTCCAATCGTCCCATGAGTGGCGCGTGACCGATTGATCTGTACCCCATAGGGCATACTGTCCATATATACCCCATGAGGTATATTCCGAAAACATACCCTGGAGGGATTGCAATGGATACAATAGTGTTCACGCCCAGACAACTGGGGCAGGTTCTCAAGGGTCAGCGAGTTTCTCGGCATCTAACCCAGAGGGAGGTGGCCGACACGGTCGGACTCCTTCCAAAAACAATCTCAAGGCTTGAACGAACAACTGAAACTGCGAAGGTTGAAAGCCTTTTCAAGCTTCTGTCGGCACTGCAACTGGAGCTTGTTGTGCGGTCAATTCCGCAGGAACCGCCGGCCAGGGAATGGTAAGCCGTGCCGCGGCGCAGCGACTGACTGACGATTTCCGGCGGTTTTCCCTATAATTGCGATCCGGATTGGGCTCGCCTGCCCGATTCCCCAGGCAAATCAGGACTATCGAACCGTGAGCATACAAACCAGCATCGTCGAATACAGTCAGGACGGCGTCACATTCGAGGGCTATGTGGCCCGGGATGACGCCGCCGCGGGACCGCGTCCCGTGGTACTCGTCTCCCACGCCTGGGGCGGGGCGGGCGACTTCGAGCACGCCCGGGCCAGGGACCTGGCGGAACTGGGGTACACCGGATTCAGCCTCGATCTGTACGGCAAGGGCGTGCGCGGCAGCAATCCGGATGAGAACGCAGCGCTCATGCAGCCCTTCCTCGATGACCGGGAACTGCTGCAGAGACGGATGCGGCTCGCGGTCGAAGTCGCCTCCGGGCAGGACGGCGCGGATGCCTCGCGGGTGGCTGCCATCGGCTACTGCTTCGGCGGGCTCTGTGTGCTGGATCTCGCCCGAATCGGCGCCGACCTCCGTGGCGTGGTCAGCTTTCACGGCCTGTTCCACCCGCCCGGCAACACCGACGGCAACCGCATCACGGCCAAGGTACTGGCCCTGCACGGCTGGGACGATCCCATGGCCACGCCCGAAAACGTCGTGGCGCTGGCCGCCGAGCTGACCGGCGGCGGCGCCGACTGGCAGATTCACGGCTACGGCCACGCGCTGCACGCGTTCACCAATCCCGAGGCCAACGACCCGGACCACGGCGTGGCGTACGACGCCGCCGCGGACCGGCGTTCCTGGCAGGCGATGGTGAATTTCCTGGAGGAGATTTTCTGACCTTCGATTCCCGGCTGGCCAGGGGATTCCGCGCGACGTAGTAATCCGGACCCTGAGCCGTGCCGCCGCGGTCCGGCGATCGGGAACCGCGCCGGGAACTTCAGCGGCGCGGGTAGACGTTGAATTCGATGTCGCCGATCCGCAGGTGCCGGAACTCGGGAGATATCGCTTCGATCGAGCCGCTCTGCAGGCTTTGCTCCAGGCCGGTGCCCGGCGCGTCGGGTCCGCCCCCGATAAACGCGTCGGGTCCGGCGCCGACAGACATGTTGAGGCTCAGCCATTCGCCGCCCTGCCGGTAGAATCCTTCCGCGCGCAGCACACCGTATTCCGCGGATCCGATCACCACGTATTCCGGCGACTCGTCCTGGTTCAGGTCGACCTCCACCAGCGTCACGTTGGCGTAGGTCGCCGCGTAGGACGATTCGACGAAGGGCCGAAGATCTTCGGGCACGTCGAACGGTGCGGGGCGATAGGCCACGCGCTCCCAGACGTCCAGTGCGTCCGCGAGCGGGCTCCGCTGCGGCCGCGGGTCGCGGATCAGAGCCGCCAACCGTTCATCGGAACCCTCTGCCTCTGCCTCCGCCAGCAGCGCCTGGGTCCTCAGCCAGGCCGGACGCGCCAGGTGCTCGCGCGCGTAGAAGAAGTCGAAGTCGTGAATCTCGATTTCACCCCGTTCCACCCGGGCGAACTGGCTCGCCAGGGAGACGGTTCGGAAGTCCAGCAGCGGCGTGTTGACCAGCAGCGCCAGCGCCGCGATGGCCCAGCCCATGATCCGGTTCACGCCGCCGAGGAATTCCGGCCAGTCGTCCCGGCGCCGCACGATTCCCGCCGCGTACCCGACGGAGAAGAGCGCCATCAGGCAGCACAGCACGAGCGCCCAGCACCGCTCCACGGTCCAGCCGTATTGCGCGATCCGCAGGTAAAGGCCGTAGAACGCCAGCAAGGAGACGATCGGGAGCAGGCAGGTGCCCCCGTACAGCAGCCGGTGGACGATCAGCGGGTAGGGCGGGCGCCGGCCGGGCTGGTATACCGCGTTGGCGAAGAACAGCGCGATGACGTTGATCCCCATCAACAGCGCGGTGCCGTTGCCGGTTTCCCACAGCGGCTGCAGGCCGGTGAACGGCAGCGCGGCGAGGAAGATCGCGACCACCGCGACGACCAGCGGGAAGAGCAGCCGGATGAGGCCCTCCAGCAGGCTCGTGATGCCGTCGATCACCGTGGCCAGGCGCCGGAAGATCAGGACGCCGAGCCCGAAGACCACGGCCAGCACGGGGAACAGGAACCAGTCCCTGGCGAAAAGGTCGGCGAAGAAGTCGATCCCGATGGCCCCGAACAGCGCCCCCCACAGGAACAGGATCAACGCGACGCCCCACACCAGCGGGGCGGTCAGTCCGACCACCAGGGCGTTTCGCCAGGAGTACCGGAACAGCGTCCGGTACGTGATCGGGGTCTGTGCAACGTAGTGCTGCAGGTACATCAAGCCCTTGAAGCAGGCGACCCCCAGGGTGACGGCATAGACGAAGACGAGCGATTCGATGGGGAACTCGCCCTGCGGCGACGCCTGCCAGCCGATGTAGACCGCCGGAAGGATCAGGACGGCGCAAAACAGGCTCACCCGGATAACTGTCCGCACGGCGCGCCCCGACTCCAGGCTGAGCAGCAGCAGGGCGGGGTACGTTACGGCGACGGTCCATAGCGGAAAATTGACCGCGGGCTGCGTCGCGGGCCAGGTTTCGTTGGTCAGCGCCCGCCAGAGCAGCAACAACGCGATGCCCTGGGCCAGGGCAATCCCCAGCATCAGGTTGCGGGGCGGATTCGTCTGTACAGGCGGGTCGTCATTCATGACTGGTTCCTTTTCGGATGACGCGCACGACGCTGGGCTGTGCCGCGCGCCTTACCCCCGTTCGCTCGCCAGGGCATCGAACTCCTCGATCAGCTCGCGAATGTCCGCGTGCACGTCGGCCGCACGCAGGCCGCCGGCCTCGGACATTTCACCCAACCGGATGTCGAAGGCCTGGAGGCGGTTTTGCGTGGTTTGCAGTTCCTCGTCGGACATGACGTAGGTACCCTCTTCGGCGCGACTGAGCTTGCTGGCCAGGTAGCCGTAGACGTAGCGGCCCGACTCGACGAACGCCGCCTCGTCGTCCAGCGCCGACGCGGCCGCGGCGCGCAGCACGTAGAGGTCCAGAGTGGGGCTGATGACCAGGGCGCGGTCGATCATCCGCAGGGCGTCGAAGGGATACTGTGGCCGGTCCAGCACCTTCGTGCGCCAGTCGGCCCTGAGCTGCACGGCTTCCGGGTACCAGATGTCGGTGGGGTTGCTGCGGGCCAGTTCGTTGTCCAGGGCGGCCAGAGCCGGCCAGTCCTGTGCCGCCCCCAGGGGCCAGCCCCGAAAGATCGCGCCGGGTGCGCCGCCCAGCCGTACGGCGACGGCGCGGGCCTGTTCCGAAGCCGCGCCGCGCGCAAAGTCGGGCAACTCCCTGGCGGCAAACTGGAACAGCGCATTCTCGTTGGCGGGGTTTACCCGCAATGCCTGCAGCACGGCGGTGTCGGCACGCTCCGTATCCCCCCCGTAGTCGAAGCCGATGGCCGCGATGAGCGCCCGGGTGGACAGGTCCGCGATCGTCTCCGCCAGCCGGGCCGTCCGTTCGACCTGACCGTTGGCCAGAAGCCGGGTCGCGATGTAGGCGAAGTTCAGGTCGTCGCCGAGTTCGCGGTGGATCCAGTGGGATCGGTCCAGCAGCGGGTCGTGGGGGCGCAGCAGCGCCGTCAGTTGCTGCGCGCCCAGTCCGTCGCCGAGGTAGCGGCTGTGGGTGGCCATGTAGTTCCTGTCGTCGGTGCTCGGGGGCGCCCCGCCGGCGAACGCTTCCACGCCGCGCTCGTCCAGCGCCAGCGCGGCGACGAAGTCGTCGGCGCCGTTGAGTCCCATGTAGCTGTAGTGCAGCAGGTCCGACGTGAGCGGCTGGCCGGTGCGAAGCACCTGCCGCTCGATGTCGAGCGGTCCGTCGGACGCGAGAAACAGCAGCACGGTGCCGGTGGCCGCGTAGACGCGGACATTCTCGAACGTGTCCAGAACCGTTGCGGCCAGCGTGCGCAGCAGGCCTTCGTCGACGAACTCGGAGTTCATCCACTGCAGGAAGACGCCGCCCGGGTTGAGGTGGTCCTTCACCAGGCCGGTGAATTCGCGCGTGAACAGGTGCGAGGCGCCCGCGGTCCAGGGATGCGACGGCTGCGAGACGATGACGTCCCAGGTCTTGTCGGTCAGCCGCAGGGCGTTCCTGGCGTCGTTGACGATCACGTTGAGGCGGGGATCCTCCAGCGGGTCGATGGCCCGCCGTCCCGAGAGCAGGCGGTTGGCGTTGATCACCTCCTGCTCCAGTTCGATCACGTCGATCTCTTCGACGGAGGAGGGTACCCCCTCGACCGCTACGCCGCCGCCGAAACCGATCACCAGGACGCTTTCGGCCCCGGGGCGCGCGGCCACGGGCATGGCGGTCAGCCAGGCCTGGGAGTGCAGGATGGGCGGGGCGCCGCGAACCACGACCGATGCCTCGGGAAGCCCGTTGGTCCGCAGCTCGAACGTGCCCGCGGTCTCGGCCATGAACACCGTGGATGAGCGGCCCACCGCGAAATACAGCTCGTCCAGCACGTCGGCGACCATGCCCTCGAAGCCGCCGCTGCCGATCACGGCCTGCGGGCGGTTCGGCTGCCAGACGGCAATGACCAGCAGCAGCATCGCCGCTGCCGCCCCGGACCAGGCGTAGCTGGGCCGGCTGACGAACAGGGCCGCCCACAGCGCGAGGCCGAGATTGACGCACACGGCCAGCTTGATGGAGCCCTCGAAGCCCAGCGCCGGTATCAGCACGAATCCGGCCAGCACCGCGCCGGCGATGGCGCCGACGGTGTTCCAGGCGTAAATCCTCGCGGTGGCCTCGCCCGCTTCGTGCCCGGACTGCGCCAGGATGCGCACGGCCAGCGGGAATGTGGCGCCGATGAAGATCGTCGCCGGGAGCATCACCGCCACCGCCATGCCCGCCATGGTCAGGGTGGAACGGGACTCGGGAATCAGCGGACCCATCCACAGGTAAACCCCGACGGAGAGGATGGCGATGAGCGCCTGCGTCGCGGCAAAGGCGAGGGCCGCGCGCTCGCGGTCCCGGGCCAGGGGACCGGCGAGGCCGCCGCCGAGCGCGATGCCGGTGAGAAAGGCGGCCAGCATGGTGGCGAAGGCGTAGATGCTGCCGCCCATCACGTGGGAGAGCATGCGGGTCCAGAGCACTTCGTAGAAGAAGGCGTTGGCTCCGGAGACTAGGATCAGCGCGAGGATCCAGCCCCGCTGGGTGACGAAGATTTCACCATAGCGGTCCTTGAGCGTCAGGCCGCGCCGAAACGCCGGTGCGATGCAGGATTCGAGGAAGCGGACCGGCGCCGGCTCCGATGTTCCCGCTGCGGACGTTCCCGCCGTCGCCGGGGCCGCCGCCGCCGGGTGCGGGGCCCCGGCAGACACCGGGGGCGCCTTCTTCGAGAGCCACACGGCGATGCCGAACACCGCGGCGTTGACCGCAACCCCTACCCAGACCGTGGCGGTCAGGCCCAGTGCCGGCAGGAGCAGGAAGGCGGCGGCGATCGTGCCGGCCACGGCGCCCGCCGTGTTGGTGGCGTAGAGCAGCGCCACGCGGGGTCCCAGTTCGCGGTTGTTCTGTACCGCGTGGCGGGTCAGCAGCGGCAGCGTCGCGCCCATGAAACCCGTGGGCAGCGCCAGCACCACGAAGGCGACGGCGAGGTAGAACAGCGGTTGCCCGAGGGTGGCCGCATCCGGCGGCTCGGGCTGCCCGCCGAGCACGGCGACGTAGCCGGCGCTGGCCGCGCCCAGCAGCAGCGGGACTGCCAGGGCAAAGATCGCGATTCCGCCTTCGAGGACGCCGTAGACCAGTACCGGGCGCCGGATCCGGGCCAGGTACCGCCCGGCCACCGCCGCACCCGCCGCCAGCCCGCCCATGTAGGCGGCAAGCACCGCCGCCACCGCCAGTTCGGAAGTACCGAAAACCAGCGAGAACTGCCTGAGCCAGGCCGTCTGGTAGAGCAGTGCGGCAAAGCCCGAAAGCACGAAGCAGGCCACCACACCCCACAGGATGCTCCCTTGACTGCGGTTTGCGATCATCTTGTTTGTCATCTCGATGCCGATTTTACCTGTGCTAGCAGGCATTTGGTCCGCTTCTGGACGGTTGTTCCGTTCCATGGCGGGAAACTCCCGTTCCGCGCCGGGATTCGAGCGGCGGTAAAATAGGTGACCGATGATCCCGCAACTCGATCTCGGTCCCTACCTGGCAGGCAGCGTTACGGCGCGGGAGGCGCTGGCGCGGGAGCTTCGGTGGATCCAGGAGAACATCGGCTTCTACGTGGTGGTGAACCACGGGGTTGACGAGGGGCCGATCCGGCGTGCCGAACGCGCGCTGCGCGAGTTCTTTGCCCTGCCGCCGGAAGAGAAGCTCGGGATCCGGATCAACGAGAAATCGGTGGGTTATGTGCCGGCCCGGTCCACCGTCTACGTCACTTCCGTCATCAACCGCAATACGCGGCCCGATCTCAACGAAACCATCACCATCGCCCGGGAACGGCCGCCCGACGATCCGGACATCCTGGCCGGGCTGCGATTCGTCGGGCCCAACCAGTGGCCGGCGGCCCTGCCGGGGTTCCGCGAGGCGATGATCGGCTACCAGGAAGCGCTGTCGAAGCTGGGATTCGCCATGCTGCCGCTCTACGCCCGGGCGCTGGACCTGCCGGCGGACTACTTCGCGCCGCACTTCACGCGACCGACCTGGTGGACCCGCAACAGTTACTACGCCGCCATGGAGCCGGAGGAGAACCAGTACGGCATCTCGCCTCACTCCGATCACGGCTTCATCACGCTGCTGCCCATGTCCGAAGAGCCGGGACTGGAAATTCTCAGCCCCGGCGGCGAATGGATTCCGGCAACGCCCGTGCCGGAGGGCATCATCGTCAACACGGGCGAATTCCTGAACCGCTGGTCCAACGGTCGGTTCATGGCCACGCCGCACCGGGTGGTGGCGCCGCGCCGGGACCGCTACTCCATGGCCATGTTCTTCAATCCCAACCCGGAAACCCCGGCCGATCCGCTGCCGACCTGCGTGACGGCGGAGAACCCGGCGGCCTTCGAGCCGGTGAGCCTCATCGACTACATGTCGTGGTACATCGACAGGAACTACCGGCGCGAGGCGGGCGCTACGCAGCGCATGGAGGGGGAGGAAGGCGGCATGGCCTCAGTGACACAGCAGGAGCCGACATGACGGAGTTTACGCGCAGACATCTTCTATCCGGCGCCGTGGCCGGCGGTGCGGCGCTGGCCGCGGTGGCTGCCGCCCGCGGCCAGACGGCCGGGGATGCCGGGACGGGCGCGGCCGCGCCCACCCGGCCCGCACGGCTCAGGGAGGGCGATCTGGTGGCGCTGGTCGCCCCGGCGTCGGTCACCTACGACGAGGACACGCTGCTGGTGGCGGTGGAATCGCTCGAAGCGCTCGGGCTGCGGGTGCGGGTGGGCGAGCATGTCATGGAGCGCTACGGGTACCTGGCGGGCCGGGACGAGGATCGGGCGGCGGACATCAACGCGGCCTTCGCCGACGGCGAGGTACGCGGGGTGATTGCCCTGCGGGGCGGCTGGGGCGCATCCCGGGCGCTGCCCTGGATCGACTTCGACCTGATCGCCGCGAATCCGAAGGTGGTGCTGGGCTACAGCGACATCACCTCGCTGCTGCTGGCGCTGCTGGCGCGATCGAACCTGGTGGGTTTCCACGGGCCCAATGCCACTTCGCCGTGGAGCGAGTTCACCACCCGGGAGATGCGCCGGGTCGTCTTCGATGGCGAGACACCGCTGATGCGCAATCCGCGGCTGCGCGACGGCACGCTGGCGGTGCGCCGGTTCCGCACGTACCCCATCGTTCCGGGGCGCGCCCGGGGCCGGCTGGTGGGGGGTAACCTGACGTTGTTCGCGGCGCTTGCGGGCTCGCCGTACTTTCCCGACACGACGGGGGCGATCGTGTTCCTGGAGGAGGTCGAGGAGTACATCTACCGGTGCGACCGCATGCTGACGCAACTGGCGCTGGCGGGGGTGTTCGAGAAGGCGGCGGGGGTGGTGTTCGGCGGGTTCACCGACTGCGACGTTTCACCCGACGGATACGGGCGATTTTCTCTTAACGATGTCTTCCAACACCACATGATACCGCTCGGTAAACCGGCATTCTCCGGCGCCATGTTCGGGCATATCGCGCAGAAGCGGACATTGCCCGTGGGTACCATGGCGGAGATCGATGCCGAGGCGGGGACGATCGAGCTTCTGGAGCCGGCGGTGATCTGAACTGCGGAGGTTTTGGTCCGGCGCCGCGAGGGTGCGCGGAGGGCTCTTGCAAGCTCAAGTCGTGTTAATCCGGTGCCGCGAGGGTGTGCGCGGATGGCCCTTGCAAGCTCAACCTCGCCCGCCATCCCTGGCGGGCTCGGATCGGGTTGCGGCGCTCCTGGCCGTCCATGGCCCCGCGCCGCGCCCACGACGCTTGCAAGGGCCATCCACGCGCCCTCGCACTGAGGGTTGGTCGCGACCGCTCTCTCGGCGCGCTACGGTGGTGTGGGAGCGTGGGGGCTGTTTGCTCGTTGACTTGAACTGGTCTGATGAATAGACTGGTTCATTCACCTTCAAGGGATTTGGTTCGATGCAAACGATCGGATCGTACGAGGCGAAGACCCGCTTGTCCGAACTGCTTCGTCAAGTGGCGCAGGGCGAGCAATTCACCATTACGCGCCGCGGTGTGCCGATCGCCAGGATTGTCGGCGTCGAGGACAGCGTCGAGGATCGCCGTGCGCACATCGAGCGCATGAAGGCGGCACGCGCACAACGGTCCCATGTTTCTGTTCAGGAACTGCTTGAGGCCCGCGACCGGGGGCGCAAGCCCTGATGCCCTTCGTCCTTGACGCATCGGTCACTGCGTGCTGGTGCTTTCCCGACGAGCAGTCTGCTGTCGCGGACGCCGCCATGGATCGGCTGCTTGACGATGAAGTGATCGTACCGGCTCTGTGGAACATCGAGATTCGAAACATTCTCGTGGTCAATGAACGGCGCAATCGCATCGAATCCGCCGACGCCGACGCTTTCCTGCGCGATCTCGGCCGACTGCCGATCCGCGTGCGCCGCGATGCCGACGAGCGGGCCCTTCCGGGGCTTGCCCGCAAGCATGGGCTCACTGCCTACGACGCGGCATACCTCAATCTTGCGGCTCATGCACGTGTCGCTGTCGCTACACTGGACCGTTCGCTCGCCTCTGCAGTTCGAGCCGAAGGACTACAGCTCGTCGGCGAATGACACTGTCGGCGGGAGCCTGGACGTACTCCGCGTCGCCACTTCACCGTAGCGCACAGGAATCCGGAAAATGCATCTTGAAATATGTCAAGTGGTATATATCATGAGATATTGCATTTTGAGGAGCTCGTCATGGCCGAGGCTCATGATTACCGGGGCATTGCAAAAGTTTTTTGGAGCGGCCGCAGTCAGGCCGTTCGGTTACCGGCACCGTGTCGTTTCAGGACCGCGGAAGTGGAAGTAATCAAGAAGGGAGAGCAACTTATCCTGCGCCCCCGTGGCAAGAACTGGGCTGCCTACTTCGATTCCGAGTCTCGGGGCAGCCTTCCGGAGCGGCGTCAACCGCCTCTCGACAGACGAGGCGAGATTGGCTGATGTTCATGCTCGATACGGATATGTGCATCTACCTCATCAACAGTCGCGATGACGCGTTGCGTGAAGTATTCGAGGCAAACGCGGCCAAGATTTGCATTTCTTCCATCTCCTATGCGGAGCTTTGCTTCGGCGCAGCCCATTCGGCGCGCGTCGAACGGAATACCAGGGAACTCGAAGCCTTTTGCCTCGATCTCGACATACTGCCGTTTGATGCGACCGCCGGAACACACTATGGAGCGATCCGTCATTCACTCACGCGGCGCGGCCGACCGATAGGGGCAAACGAGTTGCTGATTGCGGCGCACGCCCGCAGCGCCGATGCTACGCTTGTCTCGAACAACGAAGCGGAGTTTCGTCGCGTGCCGGCGCTGAAGGTCGAGAACTGGTTGAGCGTGACGCCAGGGGAACCTTGATCGTGGAACTTGCTTGATCGGGGAACCTGGCCACCGGGTGCGCCCTGTTCATGGGTACCATTCCCGAGGTTCGTTGTTTGCACCGAATTGTAGCGCCGATGCGGCCGGCAATCCGCAGGGCCAAATCAATCAGAAGGAGAACCATCATGAAATACCTGCAATCCGGCGTCTGGCTCAAGGCGGCGATTACCGTTACGGCCGCGATGGCCGTGACGTACGTGGCCCGTGCCCAGGATGCCGCCCCGGCATTCGTCGTTTCCGGCGAGGCCGCAGTTGCCACGCTGGACTCGGGCGCCATCAACCTCGCCACGGCCAGGGCCATCGCCGCGACCTGCGCCCGGCTGGCGGAGGAAGAAGGCGTGGCGGTCAGCGTGTACGTGCTCGACAACGCGGGCAACCACGTCTACGTGCACCGCATGGACGGGCAGGTCTGGACCAACGTGGCCACGGCCGAGATGAAGGCGCGCACGGCCTTCCGGCTGCGGGCGCCCAGCAAGTCGCTGATGAACCGGGCGACCCGCAACCGGGACGTGGAATGGCGCGAGATGGAACTGGACCTCTTTTCCAATTCAGGCGGTTTGCCGATCATCGTTGAAGATCGGCTGATCGGCGCCATTGGCGTGGGCGGTTCGGCACCCCGCATCGCGGAGGGCTGGAGCGACGAGATCTGCGCCCACCAGGCCATGGCCGAAGTGGTCGGCCCGCAGCCGGCGCTGCTGGAGGATCTGCCGCGGCAGCGCCCGGAGGACCAGATCCCGACGGCGCGGTTCCGGGCAGGGGAACCGCCCGAGTCCACCCTGCCGTCCGAATTTGTCGTCTCCGGGGCGGCGGCGGCACGGCTTTTCGACGCTCACCAGATTTCCGCCGCCGCCGCGGTGGCGGTGACCGGCGGATGCCGGGAATGGATCGCGAGGGCGGGCGGTTCGGCCTCCATCTACGTGATCGACAATACCGGACTGGCCGTGCACGCCGAGCGCATGGACGGCCAGCAGCCCCACGCCATGCAGACCGCACTGCTGAAAGCCGAGACGGCACTCCGGGGCCGCGGGCCGACCTCCAGCAGGGAAGCCGGCGCGCACAACAATCCCGGCGGGTACCCCCGTTCCGTCACGCTGTTCGAGTTCTATTCGGTGGCGGGCGGTTTGCCCATCGTCGTCGACAACCAGCTCATCGGGTCGGTCGGCGTCTCGGGCACGGACGGCCACGACGAAGCCTGTGCCGTGGCGGGGCTTGAGGCCGCGTTCGGCGACAGGGCCATAGTGCCGGTATATTGATGCCGTAACGGCTGCTCGAAGCACGGCTCGCGGACCGGATGCGTCAGCCGCGCACTCGATGGCAGAGACAGATGGGACAGGACACCAGGGACGGCGCCGCGCCGGTGCGTGACCGGCGCAGGACGATCCACGCGGTTGCCGGCCCGGCGGTGTTCCTCGTGCTCGTGGCGGCTCCGCTGGGCGGACTGCCCTACGAAGTTCGCTGCAGCCTCGGGCTGCTGTTCTGGATGGCGCTGTGGTGGATCACGCGGCCGGTGCATCTGGCGGTCACCGGGTTCCTGCCGCTGGCTACGTTGTCGCTATTCCCGGTCCCAGTGGGGCATGATGGGTTGGTCGTTGGTGCGCATGGTGTTCATGCCGGCTGCGAGGAGTTGGGTGCGGAAGACTTGGTTCACTCAAGCGTGGTCTGACGGGTCAGACGTTGTCTATGTATTCCCGCATCATCGCCTTGGCGGACTCGTCGGGGAGGGGGCCGAAGGCGGTGTTGGCGTTTTCGGTCATGTGGGCGGGGTTGCTGGTTTCGGTCAGGACGCAGGTGACGGTGGGGTGGGCGATGATGTACTTGAGGGAGAACTGGGCCCAGCTCGTGCAGTCGAAATCGGCGGTCCAGCCGGGTAGCGGGACGCCTTCCAGCGCGTCGAAATAGAAGCCGTTCATGAACGGGCGGTTGATCAGGACGGCGAGTCCCATGTCCGCCGCCAGGGGCAGCAGGCGCTCCTCGGCTTCCCGTTCGGAGATGGAATAGTTGATCTGGATGAAGTCCGGCGTTTCGCGTTGCAGAAAGGCCTCGAGTGGCTCGTAGAGTTCGTAGTTGGACACGGTGACGCCGATGTAGCGGGCGTCGCCCGCCGCCTTCCAGTCCATCAGGTTCGGCCACTGCGTGTCCAGGTCCGTGAGGCTCATGATTTGCGCCAGGTCCAGGGTCTGGCGACCGTACACCTGCTGGGTGTGCCGGAACTGATCGATGCCGGCTTCCCTGCCCGTACGGTCGATCTTGGTGGTGATGAAGAGGCTGTCCGTGAGGTCGGGCTCGGCCAGGACGCGGCCGAGGCCGGCGTCGTCTGTGGCGTCCCGGGGCCAGGTGTCGATGACGCTGCCGCCGCGGGCGCGCAATGCCCGCAGCACCGCGGCCACGGGTTCGGTGCCGTTTTCGGAGACCTCCGCGACCACCTTGCTCGAACCCAGGCCGACGATGGGCAGCATCTCGCCGGTGGACGGGATGGGACGGCGGGGCATTGTCTCCTGAGCGAGCGCTCCGTTGCCGCCGAGGGCCGAGAGTGCCGTGACGGCCGACGCCGCGGCGATGAATTCCCTTCGATTGGTCGTTGAGGTCATTTCGCTGTTCTCCTGTTTGCTCGCGTGGTCCGGTGCCCTGTCCGGCCGAAAATCTCGCATCAAGTCGGATGGAGCACCGGCATGCGCCCGCCGGAACCGGGCGCTCCGGCTACTTCAGGTGCCGATCGAAGAACGCGATGGAATCGGCGACGACTTCGAGCTGGATCGGGTCCGGTTCGTAGTTGCCGTCCGCGTTGCGTTCCACGTAGGCGAACCCGTGCAGCTCGTGGTCGTAGCTCTTCCATCCCACGTCCTTGCCGGCTTCTTCCAGCAGCTCGTAGTTGAGCCTGAAGACGTCCTGGTTGTGATCCCGGTCGCGGCCCTGGAAGAAGATGGGCAGATCGATGGGACCGATGCGCGCCATGGCCACGTCCATGTCGATGCGCCGGCGGGTCGCCTCTACGTCGGCCGACAGCTTCTCCGCATCGTACTCGGCGGCGGTTTCCGGCTCGTCCCGGTCGGCGGGCGCGGTCAAATCCATGGCGCCGACCGCCAGGAAGGCCGCCGATGCCGGTTCGCTGGCGATCCCCGCCGCGATGCCGCCGTAGACGCTGGCCATCTTCATGAGCATCTCGCCGCCGTGGCTCATCCCCATGTAGCCCACCCGGCCGGCGTCGATCCGGGGCAGCGACTTGACGTATTCGATGGTGGCGATGACGTCTTCGTACTCGAATGGCGGGCGACTCAGCACGGCGCGTCCGGACCAGGGGCGGTCCGAGAGCAGCGATCCGTCATAGGCCGGCGATTCGACTTCGGAGCGGTAGCGCAGCCAGGCGACGGCGTAGCCTGCGTCCAGGAACTGCTCCTGCGTCCAGCTGCGGTTGTGGCTGTAGTCGCGGACGTAGCCCAGGCCTTCGCCGCCATTGCCGGAGGCGAACAGCACGATCGGGAACGGCCCGTCGCCCCCGGGTACGCGCAGGCCGATGGCCGTGTACAGCCCGTCGTGGGTCTCCACCAGGTGATAGGTAACAGGAATGGCTGAACCTGCGATCTCTTCGGTGTCGTGGACCAGTCCGGCCTGGGCCTGCGCGGCAACCGGGGACATCGCCACGGCGGCTGCGACGAGGGCCGGGCCGACCGACCCGGGCATGACGAGGCGGAACAAACGTGCGGAGGAGCGACTCATGGCATTTTCCTTCTTTTCCTGTTGTCAGTTATCTGACCGGTTTCGCGCAATCGGTTCGCTGTGCGTTAACTCTACTACCTGCCACGCCGGCTTCCAACTTTGCATCGACAGAATCCGCATGAACGATTTTTCAGGCTAGACTGAACGGTATGAACCGCCCTGATCCGCAAAGCCGGCGGCGGCGGAAACGATTCCGGCCGGCGATGCTGCCGCTGCTCTGCCTGTTCGCGGCCGCCGCCGGCGCCCAGCAGACCGTGCCCCTCACGGTAGTCAGCGGTTATCCGCCCACCGCCCTGTGGATTGAGACCTTCCTCACCCACTTCATCCCGGAAGCGGACCGGCTGCTCGGCGCCGACGGCCGTTACGAGATCGACTGGAACACCCCCTTCGGCAGCCTGACACGGCCCAGCGGGGCCTTCGAAGCCGTGCAGTACGGTGTGGCCGACATCGGCATCATCACCACCTCGTTCCACTCGGACAAGATCCCCTTCTACAACATCAGCTACGTCACGCCTTTCGTAACCACCGACATCGGCCTGGTGGTCCGTACCGTCAGCGAACTGCACGACCGCTACCCTGCGCTCAGGGAATGGTGGAGCGACTACCGGCAGGTCTACCTGGTCGCGGCCGGCCTGGTGGATACCTACCAGGCGCTGATGAACCGGCCCATTCATGCGCTCGGCGATTTCCGCGGCCTGCGGATGTCGGGAATCGGCATGAACCTGCTCTATTTCGAAGGCCTGGACGCGGTCGGGGTACCCAGCCCGCTGGTCGACTTCTACAGCAACCTCTCCACCGGCCTGACCGACGGCGCCATCGTCTGGCCGGAGGCGATCGTCTCGTACAAACTCTACGAAGTCGGCCCCTACCTCGTCGATGCGCGGCTCGGCGCCGTCAGCTCCGTCGCCCTCAGCGCCAACCAGCGCACCTGGAACCGCCTCCCCGCCGACGTGCGCCAGGCCCTCCTCGCTGCGGCTGTGGTCTACCGGGACGCCCTGGCCCTGGAAACCGTCCGCCGAAGCAACCAGGCAATGGCATCCTTCCAGTCCCTCGGCGGAACCATCCTCCCCCTCACCGACGGCCAACGCCGCGAATGGGCCGCCTCCGTCCCCGACCTCGCCGCCACCTGGGCCGCCGACATGGAACGCCGCGGCCTCCCCGCGCACACCGCCGCGGCACACGCGCGAAGAACTCTGACGCAATTCAGCTCGCCGCACACCAACACCCGGCAAGCGAGCCAGTTACTCGCCGCTGTCCCTCACCAGGTAAGCCACCAACGCTTCCAACTCGGCATCCGAAATTTCCGTCTTCCGAAAGTTCGGCATCGTGTTCCGCCCGTCCCGCGTCAGCGTAACCACCAGTTCCTCGGTCAGGTCGCTCCGATCCTCGAGCTGCGCCGGAATCTCCGTCCCCCGGTAGAGCGCCGCCAGCGTCTCCGTCCCGCCCCCCGAAGCACCGTTCGGCAGCCCATGGCAGATCCCGCACCAGTAGTCGAACACCTGCTTGCCCAGGTCCTCCGATGCATCCTGCGCCACCCCCAGCGGCGGCGCCAGAGCCAGCAGCGCGCCGGCAATCATTGCAGGAAGCCGCCTAAGCATTTCGCATCTCCTCGCGCATGTGCTTCGGCCAGATCCCGTAACGGCCCGCCGACAGGATCCCGTTGGGGTCCACCGCATCCTTCAGCGCCTCGTGGAGCGTCAGCAACGAGCCGTCGTTCCAGTTGTTGATGATGCTCATGATCTCCGTGTGGACCGGCGCCGGGGCACGGTACTCCGTCCAGCCGTTGTCCACGCAAATCTGCGTCATGGCGATGTATTGCTCGCGGGTGCGCGCGTTCACTTCCGGGTCCGTGCTGACCGCCCAGTTGGCCAGCCCCACGCCGACCCGCTTGGTCCAGTACATCGGCAGGTTGCCGTAGAAGCTGCCCATGAACGGCACGCCCAGTTCCACGTGCGCCTGCTGCATGACCTCCTGGTACTTGAGCAGTTCCTCGCCCTTCTTCGGGACCATGGGCGCGAACCAGAAATGCCCCTGGCTGGCCGAAGCCTGGCCGGTGGCGCGCACGCCCATGCCGAAGCGCGACAGGCTGGGAATGCCCAGGTTGACCCGTTCGGGATTGCCGGGCCGCTCGTTGAGCGTCGCGATCACTTCGTCGCTCAGCGGAAATTCCAGCACATGCTCGTCGCCGAACCAGCAACCGGGGATTTCGCGGGTAAACAGGTCCTTGGTGTATTCCACGGCGGCCGCGGATACTTGATTGGGCAGGTGCCACTTCAATTCCAGCGCCCACGCCCCGATACGGTTTTCCGTGCAGTATTGCTGCAGCGGCGCGATGTCGGGCCGCCGGTTGTCCACCACCTGCAGGAGACTGCGGTGCTCGGGACTGGGCGGCGGCATGTTGAAGAACATGAACCCGCCGCCGAACATGGGCGCGCCCATGACCGTCATGCCGTTGACGATGCCGGCGTTCTGCAGGTAGGAATCCAGGTCGACCATCTTCGTCAGGTCTTCGTATCCCGGCACGTAGACGACCAGGCTGCGATACCCTTCGTGGGCCGGCCGGATCCAGAAGCCCATCTTGGTGATGACGCCGAAGTTCGACTGCGAGAAGATGCCGTCCACGTACGGTCCGATGCCCCATTTCTGGTCCTGCCAGGTCTGCGATCCCTCGCAGGCGCCGGGGCCGGTGCGCACGATCTCGCCGTTGCCCAGCACCACTTCCATGCCGCAGACCGTATCCCAGCGGTCGCGCCCGTTTTCGCTGAAGGTGTGGGCGAAGCCGCGCTCCAGCGCGTGACCGATGGGGCTGCCCCAGGCCGGGTCCGGGATGTCCATGGACAGGGGCAGGTTGTTTTCCTCGAAGTAGTTGATGACGTCGTAGAAGCTGACGCCGGGTTCCACCAGCATGGTGTGGTTGCGGACATCGACGTTGAGGATCCGGTTCATCCGCTTCAGATCGAGCACGACGCTGCCGGACAGGATCGGCGAAGAGCCGCCGTAGCCCAGGTTCTTGCCGGTGGAGATCGGATACAGCGGCACCAGGTACTCGTTGGCCACCCTGACGATGGCCTGCACCTGCTCCGCCGAATCCGGTGCGATGGCGGCGGAGACCTCCGGTTCCAGGTCGGAGTTCCGGTAGATGGAATAGACGTCCTTGTATAGCGCGGTGTCTTCGTCGCGGGTGAAGACCCACTCCTCGCCGACGATACTGGCGAACTCCTGCAGTGCGCTCGCAAAGTCCTGTTCGGTAATTCCGGGAGGGATGGCCATGGCTTGTTCCTCGTTCGGGTGCTGGCGGATCGGTGATCGGATTGCCCTGATTCTACATCAGCCGTACGGCAGGCCATTTGCATCGTGAATGGACAACTATTTGCGCCTGATCGTGTATGATTTGCGGACACGACAAGAGGTGACCGAATGCTTACTCGCCGTGACCTGATGAAATCCGCGGGCCTGTCCGTAGCACTGGGTGCGGTGCCGGTAACGCTGGCCGCGCGCTCGAGCGACCTGCAGGGATGGGTGGTGCTGGCAGACCCCGCAATCGAGGAATCCCTGACCCTGGCCGCGGACCTCAGTGCCCGGGGCGCCACGGTCCTGGAATTCAGCGGACGCACGGACGAGTTGTGGTACGGGACCCTCAGAGACGTCTGCACCCGCGGCCAGCGGCCGACGATCGCGGGCCTCGTCGACCGGCAGCGGGCCTTCGAGTTGGGGATGTTCGGCGAGAACGCCCTGTACTTCGCCGCCCAGCAGGATTTCGTGCCGGTGACCTCCGATTCGCTGGAGTCGTTCGTCCTGGCGCCGATGAACTCCCGCAGCGTCGTTCGCCTGTAGCCGCGCTTCCCTCGCCGGCCAGGCTGTCGCTGACGCCCGTGTTGGCCGGGTACGTGCCCACCGCCTGCCACGCCAGGGGCGCCATCGTGCTCTCTCCCCTCTGTCTTGTTCGCGACAGACTTGCGCGGGTCGCCCGCCATCCGAAGCTACTGGAATCGCTTCTCCTGCGTCGGCGTGCGCTCCTCGTAGGTGTCGACCAACTGCCAGCGCTGGCGCACGGCGCTGGCCTCGTCGTCCTCGCTGCAGGTCTCGAAGGTGAGCCTGCGGATCTGCGGAATGTTGTCGTTGTTCTGCGCCTCGCGCCCCACCGGCGCCAGCCGGCCCCCGCCCGGCACCGTGTTTGCGCCCAGCGTGAGGCACAGCTCCGGCGCAATCAGCGGCACAATGCGCCCCTCGGCGGTCATGTCGAAGTCCTGGGCCTCGCCGTCGTTGCATTCCTCGATGGGCACGAAGGAACCGGGACTGGGATCGTGCAGGGTCATGCACAGGTCGAAATGGATGATGCGGATTTCGCCGCGTTCCCCGATCGGTTCGGCATCGAATCCCTGGTCTTCCGTGGGTCCGCGGCCCATGTAGAGGAAACAGTTGTGCCCCTGCAGCCCGCCGAGCGGCAGTGCGCCGGTCAGGTGAGCGAACAGGTCCACGCACCACCCGCGGGCGTCGTCCAGGGGATCGATGAGCTGTATCGACACTGGCGTCACCGCCATGCCGGCTAGCGGAAGCGCGGCGGCGACCCCTCCCCAGAGCGCATTGAGAAATGCTCGTTTCATGCTCGATTCACCTTGTTCGGGGTGTGCCCGTCATAGCGTATTGATGTAGGCGATCAGGTCGGCGATGGTCTGGTCGGTCAGAGTCGTCGACATGGCGGCCATCTGCGCGCCGTAGATATCCCCGGCGCCGCGGCCGCGAATGCCGTCCTTGAAATAATGCAACTGGCGCGCCTGGTACCAGTCCTGCAAATCCGTCAGCCTGGGAGACGCCAGCGCCTCGTTGCCTTCGCCGTCGGGGCCGTGGCAAACCCCGCAGGTGATGTAGGCCCGGGCGCCGCGCTCCGCATCGCCCGGTTCGGGGCTGCTGAAATCGGCGTACGCCGAATGCCAGACGTAGGGACGGCCGGTGGTCACGGGTTCGCCGTTCAGCGTTTCGAGCCCGGCGCCCGGTTCCATGTCGGCGATGTACTCGGACAGCGCCCGGATGGTGGCGTCGTTGCGGGCCATTCCGGAAACGATGGACATCTGCAGGCCGGTGAGGTCCTCCGGGTGCATCCCGCGGACCCCGTTCCTGAAATTGTGGAGCTGGCGCTCCACGTACCAGGCTTCCATCCCGGCCAGTGCAGGCGCATCCAGGCGCTCGCTGCCCTGGCCCTCGGGCCCGTGGCAGAACGCGCAGACCTCGTACAGGGCCTCCGGGTCGACTGCCTCGCCGGACCCTGGCGCGTACATCTGCGCAGCGGCCGGAGCCGCTCCCAGCACGAGCGTCGCCAACGGCACGGAAAGCCGGCGCAGCACGGGAATCGTTCGAATCATTGCATCATCGCCTGGTCGAGGAATTACACGTACCGGCGCGGCATCGTTGTGCGGATTTGTGCCCGTCGCGCCACGCCCCTTACCGTGTAAGTTAAAAGCCTGCCTTGCGATATGCAAGGACGCCGCGGAGTGAGGCGCCGGGACCCCTGGTTTATAATCCCCGCCCCGTGGTGATGTAGCTCAGGTGGTTAGAGCGGCGGATTCATAACCCGCAGGTCGGTGGTTCAAGTCCACCCATCACCACCATTTCGATCCGGATTCTGGCTTGTCTGGCCAGGTAAATATGGCTAACATGGCCAGAAAGTCATACGGCGAAACACGATGATTCGAGCGACAATCTCCGAAGTGAAGGACGGCATGAGTGCCTTTCTCCGGCGGGTGAAATTGGGAGAATCGGTGTTGATCATGGAGCGAAAGACGCCCATTGCGCGCATCGTTCCGGTGGGGCGGGGAGGGACGGATGAAACCGGTGCGGACGACGTGGACCGGAATGCAAAGCTCGCGCGGCTTGAGCAGGCGGGTGTGCTGACGCGTAGCGGCTCCGGAAGCCCTCTGGACGTGCTGGGCGACCCGTTGCCCGCGGGCACCGGGCTTCTTCAAGCTCTGCTCGACGAGCGTTCGGAAGAACGGCGCGAAGGCTATCGGTGAACTTTTGGGATACCTCCGCCCTTGTCGCCCTCGGTGTCGACGAGCCTCACCGGCGACGGGCACTGCGCATTCTTGAAGAAGACGACCGGATGGCCGTCTGGTGGGGCACCCAGGTGGAATACGCCGCCGCCCTCGCCGGCCGGGAACGAAACGGCACCCTGTCGACGGACGAAGTTTCGCAGCAACTGGGTCGTCTCTCCTCCCTGTCCCGAGTGTGGTATGAGGTACAGCCGAGCCGACGCATTGTCACGATGGCGCAGCGGCTGCTGCGCGTACATCCCTTGCGTGCTGCTGACAGCCTTCAACTCGCTGCGGCGCTTGCCGTTGCCGAAGATGACCCCGCCTCGGTCGGTTTCGTCTGCTTCGATGCCCGGCTGAATCAGGCAGCGTCGCGGGAAGGGTTTCCGATTCTCGCGTCGTAGCCCTGCAACGGGACGGGCTCGCAGCACTGCGCGAACGTCCCGGCGGATGCCGTTGCCTTGCCGGAAGAGTCACCCTATTATTCATATTGAATATTCTTGAGAGAATCCATTCCATGGCAACGACTTCATTGAGCCTGGGCGGGCATTGGGAAGACTTCATCAGGCAAGAGATCAGGAGCGGCCGATACTCGACGGCCAGCGAGGTCGTCAGGGCTGCGCTTCGTGAACTTGAGGACCGGGGGAAGAGACTTGAGGCGCTTCGCAGGCATCTGTCGGAAGGGGCGGGACAGGCCGCCGCAAAAGACTTTGTGAAGGACTTCGATATTGAAGCGGTGATCGACGAGTAAGCACACGACTTGCACGTTGTGGACTGGTTGTGCGGCCACTCCGGCATGCCCGTCTCCGGGCTGCACGTGTCCGATGCTACAATCTGATCGGAATTATTCGCCTTGCGGCGCAACGCTTGCCGGGCAGAAATAACAATACCGAGGAGTGACTTCAATGCCGGACTTGTCACGCATCTGGAAAATCCCGTTAATCGTTTCTGGATTTGCTCTTGTTGCCATGTCAATAACTTCGTGCGCGGACGCCCAGGACCCTGCTCCGAATTCCTACGATGCGCTTGTCCAGTTGTTCGAGGACTGGCGCGAGTTCGAATGGCCGCCGATGCTGGATGGAGCCCCGGACTACACGGCAGAGAGATTCGACGCGGCATACGAGGAACTGCCCGGCTATTTCGATCGGCTGAATGCCATCGACATCAGCGATTGGCCGGTCGAACATCAGGTGGACTGGCACATCGTGCGCGCGGAGATGAACGGTTTCGACTTCAATCACCGCGTGCTTCAGCCCTGGGTCCGGGATCCCGCCTACTACCAATCGATCTGGACTTACCAGAGCGATGTGCCGGCGCACGAGGGCCCGACCCACCACGCGGTGCTGGAGCTCTGGACCTACGAATTTCCGCTCTCGGACGACGAAGAGGCTCGAATGCTCCGGGACCTGGCGGTGATACCGCCGCTCATGAGGCAGGCACAACAGAATCTCACCGGCAACGCGCGGGATCTCTGGATAGCCGGTATCCGCAACATCCGGGCACAGCGGGGGCACCTCGACAGCATCTTGGAATCGGTCGGCGGCGACGCGAGCGATGAACTGACCGAAGCGATCCGTGCCGCACAGGCCGCCACCGACGACCTGGTCGCCTGGCTCGAGGCCCAGGCGCCGTCGAAGACCGGTCCGTCCGGCATCGGCAAGGACAACTACACCTGGTACATGAAAAACGTGCACTACGTGCCGTTGTCCTGGGAGGACGAGGTGTACCTGCTGCAACGCGAACTGGACCGGGCCTGGTCGTCGCTGAAGCTGGAGGAGCACCGGAATCGCAACCTGCCGCCGCAGGTCGCAGCGTCCACCCCGGAAGAGTACGATCGCCTGGCGGATGAATCGGCCACGAAGCTCATGGCATTCCTGGAAGAACAGCAGGTCATGCCCATCAAGGATTATATGGAGCCGGCTCTCAGGGAACGCCTCGGCGAATTCATACCCGAGGACGAGCGCAACTTCTTCTGGATCGCGGCCCACTACGATCCGACGCCGTTGTACACGCACTTCTACCACTGGTTCGATCTTGCGCAGATGCGCGAAGAGCCCCACGAGAGCCCGATCCGCCGCGGTGCGCTGCTCTACAACATCTTCGACAGCCGCAACGAGGGGACCGCCACCGGTGTCGAGGAGATGTTCATGCACGCAGGCCTCTACGACGACAATCCGCGATCGCGGGAACTCGTCTGGATCATGCTGGCGCAGCGGGCGGCCAGAGGGCTCGGTTCGCTCTACGCGCACGCCAACGACATGACGATGGCAGAGGCCGGGAACGTGCACGTTGAGTGGACGCCGCGGGGCTGGATGGAAAACGAGCCCGAATTGCTGCAGTACGAGCAGCACCTATACCTGCGCCAACCGGGCTACGGGACAAGCTACGTCACGGGCAAGTACCTGCTGGAGCGTCTGCTCGCGCACCGCACGAGCCAGACGGAGGACGCGGACCCGCCGTATACGCTCAGCGATTTCTACGGTGAGCTCAACGATGCCGGCAACGTGCCCATGTCGCTGGTGCACTGGCAGCTTACCGGCAATGACGAGGACGTCCGCGAGATCCTGGAGGGCGGCTGAGCGAATTCATCCCTGTCTGCCGGGCGGCCCTTGCATCGGCCTGTATCCCACGAGGATCGAACCATGAAATTTACATCCGGATTTGCCCTCATCGCTTCGGTTTTCCTGCTGGCGGGTGAGGCCCGGCCGCAGATCCACCTGGTTTCCGACGAGGTGAGGCGTGCGGCGCTCGCCGGCGAGGCGAACATCGAACGCATGGTCATGGTTCCCATGCGCGACGGCGTGCACCTGGCATCCCGGGTCTACCTGCCGAAGAATGCCGACGGGCCCTTCCCGACCATCCTGTGGCGGTCCCCGTACAACTTCAGCGAAAAGATGGTGCCCAACCTGGACTACTCGGACGCAAACCTGAAGTTTGCGCTGGACGCCGTTCGGCATGGCTACGCATTCGTCATGCAGTACGAGCGCGGCAAGTTCTTTTCCGAAGGCGAGTGGGAAATCCTCGGCCACCCGCGAACGGACGGGCACGATGCGCTGACCTGGATCGCCGAACAACCCTGGTCGGACGGCAAGGTCGGCACGATCGGGTGTTCGTCCACGGCGGAATGGATCATGGGGCTGGCGAGCCAAAGGCACCCGGCGCACGTGGCGGCAGTGCCGATGGGGGTCGGCGCCGGCATCGGCCGCATGGGGCCGTACTACGAACAGGGCAATTACTACAAGGGAGGGGTGACCCAGTTGCCCATGCTGACGTGGCTGTACAGCGAACAGAACACAGTCCGGCCCGCGTTTCCCGCGGATCTTTCGCGTGACGAACTCATCCGCGTGTCACGCTTCTACGACCTTGCGCCGGATATGCCCGAAGTCGACTGGAATGAAGCGTTTCGGCACCTCCCCCTCAGCGACGCGATCGTGGCGGCCGGAGGCCCGAACGGTGTCTTCGACGAGATGGTAGATCGCGGGCCTGACGACGAGGCCTGGTACGAGGGCGGCCTGTATCACGACCACGAGGATTTCTTCGTTCCGGCGTTGTGGGTCCATTCCTGGTACGACCTCTCGGTTGCGCCCAATATCGCGCTGTTCAACCACGTGCGCAGCAATGCGAGCGATCCGCGCATCCGCGACAACCAGTACATGATCGTCGCGCCCACGGAGCACTGCCACATGTACCGCTTGCGCGACCCCCACGTCACCGGCGGCCGCGACATGGGGCGCGTTCACTTCGGACTCGACGACATCGTCTACTCGTTCTTCGACTACTACATGAAGGATGTGCCCAACGGGTTTCCCGAATCGCAGCCGGATGTGCGCTACTTCGTCATGGGCGCGAATGAATGGCGCACGGCGGATCAATGGCCTCCGCCAGGGGCTGCGCCGATGACGATGTATCTCTCCAGCGACGGCAGCGCCAATACGCTGCATGGCGACGGGCGGCTCATGCCGGAACAGCCCGAGGAGGCTGATCGCGACGGTTATTCGTACGATCCGATGAATCCCGTACCGTCCCTCGGCGGCAACGTCTGCTGTCTCGGCGACGAGGTCGTGCCCGGATCCTTCGATCAGCGCCCGGTGGAGGCGCGGGACGACGTGCTCGTGTACACCAGCGCGCCGCTGACGCAGGACGTCGAGGTGAGCGGTTCGATCGGGGTCGTGCTGTACGTTTCGTCGGATGCGCCCGACACGGACTTCACCGTCAAGCTGCTCGACGTGGATCCGGACGGCAGCGCCTGGAACCTCGACGAGACGATAAAGCGCGTCCGCTATCGCGAAGGCTACGACCGGGAGGTTTTCATGGAACCGGGCGAGATCGTTGCGCTCGAGTTCGCACCGCTGGCGACGAGCAATCTGTTTCGCGCAGGCCACCGCATCCGCGTGGAGATCTCAAGCAGCAATTACCCTCGCTTCGCACGAAACCTCAACATGGGAACGCACAACGCCCGCGAGACGGAACACCGTATCGCCCGCAACGCGGTCCACCACGGTCCGGATCATCCGTCCCGAATCGAATTGACGGTTGTCGAGTGACCGCGATCGATCTCCGCGGCAGGGTCGCCCTGGTCACCGGCGCCGCTAACGGTCTCGGCCACGCCATCTCGGCTCGCCTCGGTGAAGCCGGCGCATTGGGCATCGCCTTCGATACCGAACCCTGCGAAAAGGGCCTGCCTGCCGGCTGGATCGAGCATCGCGGCGATGTCGTCAGGGAGGCCGATGTCGCCGGCGCGGTCGCGGAGGCCGGGGACCGCTTCGAACGCCTGGATATCGTCGTCGCCAACGCGGGCCTGGTGCCGCCCTGGCAGGAAACCGAGCACCTGGACTTCGAGGAATGGGACGCGGTCTTCGCGGTGAACGTGAAGGGCGTGGCGGCGACAATCAAGCATGCCGTACCGTTGATGAAGCGAACGGGCGGTACGGTCATTGTCATGGGCTCTTTGAACTCCCGGCGTACTCACCCCCGCCAGTGTTTGTACGCTGCCACCAAGCATGCCGTGCTCGGCATCGTTCGGGCAACGGCGATGGACCTCGGCCGGTATGGGATACGCGTGAACGCGCTCGGTCCGGGGCCCGTCGCCACGGACGCGCTGCTCGGGCGCCTGGAAACGCGGGCCCGGGAGGGTGAACCGCCCGCGGTCGAGGTTCTGGAGCAGTTCGCGCGGGATACTTCGCTGGGCCGCATCGCAAGCGAGGATGACGTCGCGAGGGCCGCGCTGTTTCTGGCCAGCGACCTCTCGGAAGGAATGACGGGCCAGATCCTGCCCGTGGACGGCGGCTTGCCCTGAGACGGCGGGCCAGACTGTCAGGCGTTTGTCCTGAGACGGCGGGGCGGTCCGTCAGGCGTTTTTCCCACCGCCGCCGCGGCCCCGCGCAAGCGACAGGCCCAGAGCGGCGGCAACGACCACGAATGCGGAGACCGCGGTAGCGATCACCGCAATGGCCGGGACCATGGGTGAGTAGTTCGTGGCGGTGCGCGAGTAGAGCCATTCCGGCAGGGTCGTGTCCGCGCCGCTCGTGAACACCGACAGCGGCAGATTGCTCCAGGACAGAAGGAACGCGAACAGCGCTCCGGAGACGATGCCCGGCGCCAGCGCCGGAAGGGTGACTTCACGCAGGACCTGCAGGCGGGTCGCGCCCAGATCGAACGCCGCATCCTCCTGCAGGACGTCGTAGTTGTACAGGCGGATCGAGATGACCAGCGTCACCACCGGCACGATCCACACCAGGTGCGCAAACGCGGCCGTCTGCCAGCTCGGGGTGATGCCAAGCGCAGTGAAGTAGACGAGCAGCGCAAGCCCCAGCACCGGCTGCGGGAAGAACAGCGGCAGAACCAGGAAACGCTGAAAGGCCCGGCGTCCGCGCCAGTCGAACCGGGCGAAGGCGAGGGCGCCGAACGAGGCGAGGACCACCGAGACGATCACCACCAGCACGGCGATCCTGAAACTGGTCAGGTGCAGGGTGCCGGTGGTGTAGCTGGCGAGCGCGTCGGCATAGGCATCGGCGGTCCATGTCCGGTGCGGAAAGAGCATGTAGCGGGTATTGGAGAGCGACGCGAGCGCGACGGAGATCATCGGTATGTAGAGGAGCACGAGTACCAGCAGGAGCCAGGCCGCCTGCAGTGAGTCGAACAGCGATTTCGCGCGTCCGTTCATCGCCCGGCGAGGTTGTCCACGTCGATGCGCTTGAGAACGGGAAACACGACGGCGGCGGTCAGCAGGATCGTCAGCACCGTGAGCGCCGCGCCCAGCGGCCAGTCCTGGGCGTAGTTGAAGCGTTGCTCGATGGCGTTGGCAATCACCGTTACGGCCTGTCCCCCGAGGATGTTCATTTCCGCGTTCGCGCCCAGGGACAGGACGAAGCACAGCAGGGCGCCGACTGCGGCGCCGGGCGCCGCCAGCGGCGCCTCGATCTCCCGAAACACCTGCCAGCCGGATGCGCCCAGGTCACGTGCGGCTGCGACCTGATCCTTCGGTATCAGCGAGACGCCCAGCAACAGGGGGAACAGAACGAACGGAAAGTGGATGTAGACGAGGCCCAGCAGGGCGGCGAGCCTCGTGTACAGGATGGTGCCGATGGAGACGCCGAACAGCGCGTCGATGCTTCCGGCGAGAATGCCGCCGCCCGGCATCATGAACAACGCCAGACCGAACAGGCGGACGCTTTCGGAGATGAAAATCGGCAGGGCGATGAGCAGCGTGACCAGCGTTGCCCAACGGCTGGCAACGCGGTCCAGGGCCCGGGCCGTCGGCCAGGCGAGCACCAGGCAGATCAGTGTCGTCGCCGCCGCACCGAGCGCCGACCACACCAGCGGCCGCCAGTAGCCTTCGGCAAGAGCCGTGGCGTAGTTGGCGAACGTCGGGCTTCCCGTCAGCTCGAACGTGCGCGGCGGCATCAGGCTGTAGAGCGCGACGACGAGTATGGGTATGACGAAACCGGCGAGCAGAAAGGCCAGGACGGGGAGCATCGTCAGGATGCCGGGGTTCAGGCGGCGCATCATTCGTCCAGCAGCGCCGCATCGCTCAGGTCGAAGCCCCACTCGGCCTTCGCGCCGGTGGCGATTTCCGCCGCCTTGCCGGCTGCGACCTCCGCTACCAGCGTGGTCTTGCCGGCCGCCAGGTGATACTGGGTGCGCGACCCGAGCATGTAGTCGCTGGCGACCGTCGCCTGAAAGCGGACGTCGGCCCCGTCTCCGCCAGCCAGCCTGCGCAGGAATTCCGGCCGAACGGCCAGGCAGCCCGTCGCGCCCGCGGGCAGATGGCAGCCCGCTGCGCCCGCGGGCAGGTCGACTCCCAGTTCCACGATCCGTCCCTCGGCGAGTTCGAAGACGTTGACCTCTCCCATGAACTCGGCGACAAAACGGTTTTTGGGCCGATAGTAGATGTCGGTCGGCGTGCCCGTCTGCACGATCCGTCCCGCCTTCATGATGGCAATGCGGTCCGACATCACCATCGCCTCTTCCAGGCTGTGCGTGATGTATACGAACGTCTTTCCGGTGCGGCGGTGCAGGTCCTTCATTTCGACCTCGAGGATCTTCCGCAACCGGTAGTCGATGGAGGAAAGGGGTTCGTCGAAAAAGAGTATCTCCGGGTCCGACGCAAGCGCGCGGGCCAGCGCGACGCGTTGCTGCTCGCCACCCGAGCAGTGCGTTACGCGCCGGGAGTACCAGGATTCCGGCAGGCGCACGATGCGCATCATTTCGAGGGCGTGTTCGCGGCGCTCGTGCGGCGGCACCCCCTTCATCTTTTGCGAGAATTCGATGTTCTCTCCCACGGTGCGGTGACTGAACAGCGCCAGGTTCTGGAACACCATGCAGGTCGGGCGCCGGTTGGCCGGCACGTCGGTGATGTCGGCGTTGCGCAGGTGAACGCGGCCCGCGGTCGGGGTTTCGAGGCCCGCGAGAATCCGCAGCAACGTGGATTTGCCGCTTCCCGAGGGACCCACGATCGTGAAGAACTCGCCTTCGCGGATCTGCAGCGACACGCCGTCCAGGGCGATCACGTCGCCGAATCGTTTCGAAACCGCCCGTGTCGACAGGATCATTCCATGCTGTCCGCGGAGAACCTCGTCAGCCGCGGGCGCGTATTGCGGCGGCGTAGATGTCGTACAGCCTGTCGTAGCCCGGGACGATGTCGAATTCGACGGAATTTTCGATGCGTTCGTCGAACTCGTCCCACTGCAGGGCGGCAAGCTGTTCGGTGGTGAACTTCGACAGCACCTCCGGCTGGACCATCTGACTGACGGGCTGAAGGTTGCCGTTGCCGTTTGCAATGATCCAGGCAGGTTCCGGTTCGGTGATCCACTCGAGGAAATCGAGCACATCGTCACCGGAGCCGGGATTGGCGACCGCCGAGTTCAGTTCGATCCAGTTGATTCCGCCCTTGCCCCCGGCGGGCCCCCGGTACGGTGTGATGGCGTAGAGATTGTCAACGCCCTCCAGCCGCGCCGACGTGATGCTGTAGGTACCGCCGGTAAAGTACGCGTCGATTTCCCCGTTGATGACGGCGAGGTTCAGTTGCGCGAAGTCCGTGGTGATCATTCTCGCGTTGTTGATCCACCGCCTGGCGGTGGCCTCGAACGCCGAATAGTCGTCCCCGGTCTTCTCGCCGAACGGGTCGATGCCGGCGCCCATGCAGATATCCATCACGTTCCAGTCTTCGTAGGCAAGAATGCCGTACCGGTTCGCAAGGTCGGGGTTGTTGAACAGGTCCCATCCTTCGTCCTTGGCCAAGCCGGGCGAAATGACATCGGAATTGACGACGAAATCGAATGTCTCGAAGCGCTGCACGACCCCGAGCAGGTGTTCGCCGTCTTCGCTCATCGCCCAGTAGTAGGGCGGGGCAAACTTTTCGAACATGGCATCGTACAACGGCTCGAATCGCTCGCGCGGCAGGTCCCGGATCAGTCCCGCCGGCCATAGCTCCTTTCGCGCCCAGGGATTGTTCAGATTGACGAAGTCCCAGACCGCCGTTTCCCCGGCTCGCAGGCGATTGACGGAGGTCGGGTCGGATATGTGAATCTCGTAGCGGATCGAACCGCCCGTGCGGTCGCGCCAGAGGTCGAGGAGGCGGGGGTCGGCGTAGGCGTCCCAGGTCAGAAGCGCGAGTTCGCGCCCCCGGTCGCGCGCCGGCCCGCATCCGAACATGGTAGCGCCCGCGGACACGGCGAGGCCTGCGGCAAACTGGCGCCGGTTCAGCGAAAGCTGCAGAGAACTCCGGCGCTGTAGCGGATTTCGCGCGGCCAACTGCTGCAGATTCCGTACATGGCGCATGTGCTGCTCCCTTCTCCTTTCTCAGGACTGCTTTTGCTTGTAGGCGCGCCACGTCATCGCCCAGCGATCAGGCTCGTCCAGCGATTCCGGACCGAGTTTGTGAATGGCCTGGTTGTGCGGCGCGGACTTGACGATTTCGGGATCCGAATAGGCCTCGTCGGATATCTGTTTCAGCACGGCGATCCAGTAGTCGACATCTTCCTTCGACCACATTTCGCCTGCCTCCGGCGTAAACGGCTGCGGTACGACCCAGGGTTCGTGGCTCAGCCAGAATGCGTCCACGCCGAAGTCGACCATGCGGTTCTGCACGTCCATGACGCTGACGCCGGTGTCCTCGTAGAGCTGGCCGAGACTGAACCGCGTCATTTCCATGCGCCAGGAGCCGATGTCCGGATGCGAGCGCGTGATGCCACGAATCTTCAGCAGTTCCTGCTCCATGTAGTTGTTGATCAGCACCGACATATCGGAGGCCTCCGCGATGCCCTCGGCCCCCATCGCGCGCGTCCAGGCGTAGGCCTTGGCCAGTTGGTGCACGTTGCCCCAGTACTCCCGGACACGCCCGATGCTCAATGGCGAATCGTCGACAAGGTCGAATCCATCGCCCGCTTTCCTCACGATGGGGCCCGGCAGATACGGGGCGAGTTCAGCCGTACAACCGTAGGCGCCGACGGCGGGTCCGCCGCCCCCCTTGGCGACGCCGAACGTCTTGTGCAGCATGAACATGCACGCGTCGAAGCCCAGTTCGCGGGCCCGGACCTTGCTCATGACGCCGTTGAAATTGGCGTGATCGTAGAAGCACAGGCCGCCGGCATCGTGCACGATCCGGATCCACTCCCCGATGTTCGGGTTGTAGATTCCCATGTCGTCGGGATTGTTGATCATCAGCGCCGCCGTGCGCTCGGAGACCGCCGCCTTGAGCGCATCCAGCGACGGGTACCCGTCCGGCTCCAGCATCAACGTGACCACTTCGAAGCCGGCGGCGGCCGAGGTCGCCGGATTGCATGGGTGCGCCTGAATGCTGGTGATGATCTGGTTGCGCTGTTCGAGTTCACCGCGCTCCGCGTGGTATGCGCGCGTAAGGCAAGCGTGCGCATAGGCCGCGTCGGCGCCGCCGGCCGGCTGAAACGTGAACTGGTCCATGCCGGAGAGTTCGCACAGCAACTCGTTGAGGTTGTGGGCGATTTCGAGCACGCCCTGCAGCGTCGACGGGTCCTGTCCGGGGTGCAGGTCGGCGATCCAGGGCCGCGCGGCCAGGCTCTCCGTGAGGCGCGGGTTGTACTTCATCGTGCAGGTGCCGAAGAGGCTGATGCCCATCATTCCCAGCGTCTGCTGGGAGAGATGGAGGTAGTGCCGCAGCACGTCCGGTTCCGACATTTCGGGCAGGTCCGGGCCGGATGTGCGCCGCATGGACTGCGGGACAAGCGCCTCCGCGGGGCCGGCCGCGGCGGCAACGTCCGCTTCCGCTGCCGGAAAATGGCAGCCGCGGCGGCCGCGGACACCCATTTCCATCACCACCGGTTCGTCCCACACGGCCGCGTGGTACCGGCGAAGCCGCACGCTCATGTTCTCAGGACCTCCGTCAGCGTATCGGCGAGACGCTGGATGTCGGCTTGCGTGTGCTGTTCCGTCACGCAGTACAGGGCGCTCTGGCCAAGCTCCGGCAGTGCTTCGCTCAAGTCGATGCCGCCGAATACGTCGCGGCTCAGCAGTGCGGCGTTGATGTCGGCGACGCGCTTGCCGGCGCCGTCGAAATTGACCACGAACTCCTTGAAGAAACCGCGTTTTGCAAGGACCCGTACACCGTCGACTTCGTCCAGCAGCGACGCACAGTAATGGGCGCGCTGGATGATGAGTTCGCCCAGTTCGCGGAACCCGGCGGGTCCCAGCAGCGCCATGTACGCCGCCGCCGCGATCGCCCACAGGTAGGTGGAGTTTCCGGTCCAGTCCTTGCCCTCTTCCCGCATGCCGTACGAACTCTGGTGGGCCAGTGCCAGGCCGAAGCCGTGCTCGCCATGGGTGGTTTCGGCAATGCTGACCATCAGCGCGGGATACTCGTACGCGTACAGCGGTTCGTCGCGGGAGGCGATGAACCCGCCGAGGCCGCCGCCGCAGTTCATGTGTATGCCGAGAGGCTGGATCGAACCGACCGCGAGGTCGGCGCCGTACTGCCCCGGCGGCTTGAGGATGCCGAGTGAAATCGGGTCGACGCCCGCGATGGTTTCGGCGCCGCAGGCCCTGGCGGCTTCGGCGATCGCTTCCGCCTGGTGTTCGATCTGGCCCAGGCAGGTCGGGTTCTCGAAATACACCGCGGCGATCCCGTCGTTCAGTTTGCCTCCAAGGTCCTCGAGGTCCAGCAGCAGTGTGTCCGGATCGCAATCCACCTCCACGATTTCGATGTGCGACGACATTTCCGTGGGCTCGCAATAGTTCCTGATGACGGCGTACCGCTCGGGGTCCATCAGTTGCGGGACGATGACCTTGCTGCGGCCGGTGATTCTCGCAGCCATGCGGATCGCATGGCCGGCTGCACAACCCCAGCTGTAGACGGGCAGGGCCACCAGGTCCATGCCGAGGAGTTCGCCCATCTGGCTGGTGAATTCGAACCAGGCCTGGTTTCTGCCCAGGTCCGACGATGGCGTGCCCCACACCGGCGTCAGGAATTCGCTGCGCTGCACGATTTCGTCGCAGATCGCCGGCACGTGATGGTGCCAGCAACCGCCGCCGAGGAAGCTGAGCGCGTCCTCGCAGGACCGGTTCTTCGACAACAGGTCGCACATGTGCCGGCGAAGCTCGGATTCCGAGGTCAGGGCGGGCGGCAACCGCAGCGGTTTCTTCAGCCTGTGGTCGTCGGGAATCTGGGAGAACAGCGTCTCCACCGAATCGATTCCGAGGGCCGCGAGCAACCGGCGGCGCACGGCCGGAACCGAATTCGGCATGTATGGGTGTGCGCGCGGCCTTGCCAAGAAACGCTCCTGAAATCCTGGTTGTCCTGTTGCCCCCCCGCAGGAAGCGGGAAGTTCATTGGCTCTACAGTGTTATATTGGCACAAGTCCATATCACTGCGCACAGACGATCGCACATTGAAACAAACCTTGCGTCGGAGTCGGTCGTGGAGTATCGGCTGGGCCTGATCGTCAATCCCATTGCCGGGATGGGAGGGTCCGTCGGGCTCAAGGGCACCGATGGCGAATTGGCGTCAGTGGCCCGCAATTTGGGGGCATCGCCGGTCGCTTCCGAGCGCGCGCGAAAGGCGCTGTCACAGCTCGGCGGATTCGGCGACAGCCTCGAGATCTTCACATGCGCCGGCGAGATGGGTGCGGATGCGGCGGCTTCTGCAGGTCTCGACGCAAGAGTACTCATGTCGGCAGCGGACCGCGAGACCGTCGCCGCCGATACTCGAGCCGGGGCCATGGCCATCGTTGAAGTCGGCCCGGACCTGCTGTTGTTCGTTGGGGGAGACGGCACCGCGCGCGATGTACTTGAGGTTATTGATCGTAGAGTGCCGGTGTTGGGAGTACCTTCCGGTGTAAAGATGCACTCCGCGGTGTTCGCTGCCGGCGCGCGGGCAGCCGGAGAGATCGCCGCACGCTTCCTCCGTGCGCGTGACCGGCATTCCCTGCTCGGGGATGCCGAAATTCTCGATCGTGACGCCAACGGCACAGGCGGAGCATCGCCGCGGCTTTACGGCATCATGCGTACGCCCCGGTCGGGCTTTCTCGTCCCCGGAGCGAAGGCATCGAGCCCCGTGTCGGAACAGGCGGCGCTCAATGCGGCCATAGCGCGGGTGTTGGCCCGCATGGACGACTCGAGCGTTTCCCTGCTGGGTCCCGGGTCGACGATGCAGCTTGCAAAGGCGCACATCGGCTTCGACGGAACGCTGTTGGGTGTCGATGCTGTGCGGAACGGGTCCTGTCTGGCGACCGATATCGGTGAGCGGGAGATACTGCAGTTGCTTGGCAGGCATGGGCGCGGGCGCATTGTCGTCAGCGTCGTCGGCGGACAGGGATTCCTGTTTGGCCGCGGCAACCAGCAGTTGAGTGCGCGGGTCATCAGAAGGGTCGGGAAGGACAACATCGACATTGTCTCCTCGCTGGAGAAGCTGACGGCGCTGCCGTGGGGATGCCTCCTGGTCGATACGGGCGACGAAGCGCTCGACGAGGAACTCTCGGGACATATGCCGGTTGTCGTGAGCGGTAACAGGACGGCCATGATGCCCATTCGCGGCTCGTCGGTGGGGTCGGCGGCATAGTGGCGATGCCGGGCGGGAACGCGGGGTGGCGCGACTACTGAGTGCTTGAAGATTCCCTAAGTCGATTGATTGAGCGCTGCGGAATTCGTCTCCAGGGTTCTCGAACACGGACTGTACGTCACGCCGTCGTCATGGATTGAACGCGGAAATGTCGTAGTCCACCGGCGGTTCGCGGCCCTGAACGAGGCTCGCGACGATTCTTCCGGCCGCCGGCGCTCCGCTGAATCCCATCCACGGCACGCAATTGACATGGAACCCACCGGCGCCGGGCATCTCGCCGACGATCGGCAGCCAGCTCTCGTTTCCGTTGACCACCGCCGCCCAGGTCCTGACGACTCGTGCCGAGGCGATGGCCGGTACCGCGTCCACGGCCACGCGCAGGTTGTTCAGCAGCGAGCTGCCGGCGACGCGCGGGCGGTGCCGGCCGTCGATCTCCGCAGGCCATCCACCCCCGATCAGGACCGTCCCCTTGCGGGTCTGCTTGAGCGTCAACAGGTCGCTGGCGGAATACAGCAGGTGATCGATCACCGGAGCGACGGGCTCGGTGACGCCAAGCTGGATCGGATGGGACTGCATGTCGAGGCGCCCGCCGAGCAGACCGGCAATGCGCGCCGCATCGTTTCCGGCCGCGTTGACGACGTGTTCGGCGCGATACGAGCCCCGGTTGGTGGCCACCTCCAGACCGGTACGGCGCGGGCTGATTGCAACGACCCTGTGTCCGGTCAGGACGGTTGCGCCCAGTGCTTGCGCCGCGCGGCCGATGGCCACCGTGGCGGTCAGCGGATTGGCCTGGCCCTCGATCGGGCAGTAGGCGCCGCCGATGACGCGCCGGGAAACGTACGGCGCGCGCCGCCGAACGTCTTCGACGGTCCAAAGCTCCGTGTCGAGGCCCGCGTCTCGTTCGAGTCGGGTCTTTGCCTCCATGAGACGCATGTCCCGGTCCGACTTGGCCAGTACCAGGCCACCCGGCTGCGAGACCTCAAGACCCGTCCCGAATTCAGACCCGAACTCCCGCCACATCGCCATCGAATGGGCGAAGAACGGCAGTGCCGGCAGGAACCGGCGGGCCCACGGAATTCCTAACTCCGCAAAGGGTTCCGGTTGAATCTGCGCATGGAGGCTGCCGGCATTCACGCCGGAAGCGAGCGTACCCAGCTCGAACTGCTCCAGAAGCGTTACGTCTGCACCGTCCGAAGCGAGGAAGTACGCGGTGGAGCACCCGGCGATTCCGCCGCCAATGACGATGACGTCCGACAAACTGCGACCCCGGAATGGCGGAAAACGCGACAACGATTTGTGCGCTATGTTAACTTACGGGCGCATAGCGCGCAGGGAAAGGGGAACGTCAGAATACCCCTGAATCGATCACCGGAGACAACCCATGTCAAAACAGTTCCGCGGCAGTTATACCGTTTCCGTTACCCCGTTCACGGAGGACGGAAGCGCGATAGACACGCAGTCATGGAAGAAGTTCCTGGACTGGCAACTCGCCTGCGGCGTTCCCGGAATCATCGTCCTTGGAACGACCGGCGAGTTCCTCACGGTCACCGACGACGAGCGGCGGCAACTCGTGGCCGCGACCGTCGAGCACATCAACGGCCGCATGGATGTCCTGGTCGGATCGATGAATGCCCACACGCCCAACGCGGTTCGCTACAGCCGTGAGGCCGAAGAACTCGGCGCCGATGGACTGATGATCCTGCCGCCGTACTACTACACGCCCACCGAAGACGAGATTTTCAACTACTACCGGTCCATCTGCGAAGCCGTAGCCATCCCGATCATGCTGTACAACAACCCCTTCACCTCCCACGTCGACATCTCGGCGAAACTCGTCGGCCGCCTGACCCGGGCCTTCGAAAACGTTCGCTACATCAAGGAAGCCAGCATGGACGTGGGCCGCGTGTTCGACATCGTCGAGGAAACCGGCGGCGTAATGAACGTGTTTGCCGGCGAGCGGCCGGTGGAAAGCTACCTGCTGGGCGCCGTGGGCTACGTCAATCCCTTCGGCAACTACATTCCGTATTCGACGTCGCGGATGTGGGACCTGCTGGTCGCCGGGCGCATCGAGGAAGCAACGCACATTCAGGTGCTTGCCGACCGCATCAACGACACCATCGCCGAGGGCCATCCGCTATACGGCCACCAGTGTTATTCCAAGGCCCTGGCGGCGGCGGCCGGCTACCCGGTGGGCGACGTGCGCGAACCGCTGACGAAATTCAGCGATCTGGGGCAGGAAGGGATCGACCGCTGCGAGAAGATGGTCAAGCTGATGGACGAAGTGGATTCGTTTGCCGCCGGTACCCAGGAACGAGCGCAATTCGGGTAACTCCGTCCGGACTGTGGTGCTCTACCCAACCGATACTTGCGCATCGGCGCCTTGCCAGGGGCGGGTCTGCGGCCACTGATACGCAAGTATCGGTTGGATAGAGCACTGCCACGAATGTCGTCCGGCCACCGCGAAAGTTCGCAGCGGTCTTCGCTGCCGCCACTCTTTCGACCGTTTCCGCTGCGGGACGTCACCTTTCCGAATCGTGTCGTCGTCACGCCCATGTGCCAGTACTGCGCCGACGACGGCCACGCGGCGGAATGGCACCTCGCCCACCATGGCCGTTTTTCGCTGGGCGGCGTCGGCGGCGCGCTGGTCGAGGCCACGGCGGTTACCCGGGACGGACGCATCACGCATGGCTGCCTCGGGATATACCGCGACAGTCACGTCGAGCGCCTGTCGCAGATCACGGGGTTCTACCGCGCCCACGGCATTCCCATCGGAATTCAGCTTGCACACGCCGGACGCAAGGCCAGCGCGGCGCTGCCGTTCGAAGGCGCCGCTCCGCTCACCGAATTCAAGCCGTCAAGCGCATGGGAAACCATCGCACCGAGCGCCATTCCCATGACGGAAGGCTGGCCGACTCCGCGGGCCATGACGGTCGAGGAAATTCACCGGACGATCGACGCGTTCGTGCAGGCAGCCAGGCGGGCCGTCGCGGCGGGCTTCGACTTCATCGAAATCCACGGCGCCCACGGCTATCTCGTCAACAGCTTCTTTTCCCCTATCTCCAACAGGCGCGCCGACGAATGGGGCGGGCCCGCAATGGACAATCGGCTGCGTTTCCCCGTGCGGGTCGCCGAAGCGCTGCGCTCCGCGATGCCCGCTTCGATGCCGCTGCTGTACCGGACCTCTTCCGTTGACGGCATCGACGGAGGGATCGAAATTGAAGATACGATCATTCTCGCAAAGGCGCTCAAGTCCGCCGGCGTGGACCTGATCGACTGTTCCTCCGGAGGCATTATCGGGCCCTCGGGCCGAGCTCTGATCCAGCCGTCGCCGGGCTACCTGGTTCCCTACGCCGAGGAAGTCAGACGCGCAGCCGAAATTCCCACCATGGCGGTGGGATTGATCACCGAGGCGGAGCAGGCCAACGAAATCATTGCGGGCGGGCGCGCGGACCTGGTTGCGATGGGCCGGCAGATGATGGACGAGTCGAACTTCGCCTACCACGCTGCGAAGAAACTCGGCCACCCCGATCCCTGCTCGGTGTTGCCGGATTCGTACGCATTCTGGTTGCGCCGCCGCTGACTGGCCGAATGGTTGAGAGAGTCGTTGTAATCCCTCTATATGGGAGATCGAACGAGTTTGCAACCATTGGCGAAGCGCTGGCGTTCATCGATGGTCACTCCATTGATGAAGGCGTCGGAGATTTTCGCAAGTATGAAGTCTTCGTTTCGTTTACGAACGGTGACAAGGTCAAGGGATCGTTCAAGGAGAAAGCCAGGGTTCGAGAGTTTCTGCGATTCATCGCAAGACAATGAGCAATTTCCGATCGACCGGCCTATGGCGGGCGGAACGAGGGCTAGTTGATGACAGTCGTGCGTCGATTTCTCTCAATGCTTGAGAATCTTTGAAACGAAATCCCGGGTGCGCGCTTTCGCCGGTGAATCGAAGATTCGTGCGGGGGATCCGCATTCGACGATCCTGCCTTCGTCCATCATCGCGATTCGTGTGGAAACCTCCCGGACGAAGGCCATTTCGTGCGACACGATCAGCATCGTGATGCCTTCGCTGGTCAGGGCGCGAATCGTATCGAGTACCTCGTTGACCCGTTCGGGATCGAGGGCCGAGGTCACCTCGTCCAGGAGCAGGATCTCCGGGTGCGTGGCCAGCGCGCGGGCGATGGCGACCCGCTGCTGCTGGCCGCCGGACAATTCGTCCGGGTAGGCGTCCTTCCTTTCCGCCATGCCGACCCGTTCCAGCAACGCCATGGCGTTTTCCTCCGCCTCGGCCCTCGGGCGTTTCTTGATCTTGATCGGCGCGACCGTCACGTTGCGAAGAACCGTCATGTTCTGAAACAGGTTGTACTGCTGGAACACGATCGACATGCGGTCACGAACCGCCTTAACGCTTCTGCGGTTACGGTAGTTTACCTTTTCGCCGGCGATGCTGACTTCGCCCGCGGTAGGCGGGGTCAGCCCGATCAGAACTCTCAGCAACGTGCTCTTGCCCGAGCCGGACGGACCGATGAGGCTCACGACCTCGCCCTTGTCGGCATCCAGGGAAACGTCTCTCAGTACCCTGGTTGAGCCGTACGCACTCGACAGGTCTCTGATCTCAAGATGCTTCAAGACGTTTTTCCAGGCGAATGGCAAGTCGGCTGAGGGGATAGGACATCGCAAAATAGCACACCAGGACGACACCGAAGCCCAGCACGGGCGAAAACCCCCGGTTCACCAGCATTTCCCCGGCGAAAGTCATTTCTATGACGCCGAGCTGCGAGGCCAGCGAGGTGTCCTTGATGAACATGACCACGAATGCGGCCGCCGGCGGCAGGATGACCTTCCATGACTGCGGCAGGATGACCATGAACAGGGTTTGCAACCCGCTCAGGTTCAGCGCTGTCGCTCCTTCGATCTGCTGCATCGGCACCGACTCCAGTCCCGAACGAATGATCTCCGACAGGAAGGCCGTCGACAGCAGGCACACCGACACGGTGGCGATCCCGAACAGCGAGGTCCCCGGCATCAGCGGTTCGATGACGAACAGGACAATGAACAGGATGACGAGGAACGGAATGCGGCGGAAGATTTCGACATAGGCGATTCCCAGCAGCCGGGGCAGGAAGAGCACCGGCAGGGTGGTCTGTCGAAGCACCGCGATCAGAAAGCCGAATGCGAAGCCGACGGAGCAGCCGACGAACGTCATCCCCAGGGTGCGGCCCGCAGCCTGCAGGATGAAGACCATGTTGTGGTAGCCGAAGAAAAGCGGGACTTGTTCTGCGATCTGGTCCAGCATCAGAACACCTTTGCCCGGACCCGGAACGCCACTCGCCCGACCAGCGCCAGCGAGGCGCTGGCGAGCACCGTCAGCACGACATAGATGACCGCAACCACCATGAACGTCTCGATGGTGCGCAGGTTGGCGGTGCTGATGTTGATCGCCCGCCCCGTCAGCTCTTCCACGCCGAACAGCGCCGCCATCGAACTGCCCAGAACCAGCCAGATGAAGAAGTTCGACAGGGGCGCATAGATGGTTCGCGCAATGTGGGGAAGCATGACGTTGACCACGATCTGGAGCAGCGACATGCCGAGCGCCGTTGCCGCATCGATTTCGGAACGGCGTACGGATATGACGCCGGCTCTGAGGATCTCCGTCAGGTAGGCGCCGGCGTTGAGCGTCAGGCCGATCAGCACCGCGGTCATGGAACTGAGCAGAATGCCGGCGTCGGGCAGGGCGTAGTACAGCAGGAATATCTGTACCAGCGCGGGCGTGTTGGTGAAGAAGGTCACGTACGAGGAAGCCAAGCGGCGGCTGAAGCGGCCGCCATAGACCTTGGCGACCGCGCCGAATACCCCGATGAACGCGCCGCACCAGAAGGTGACGAACGCGATTTGAAGCGTTACCAGCGCCCCGCCGAGCAGGTACGGCAACTCCCTGAATACCACCGAGAACTGAAAGGTGTAATCCATTGTGCGGGCGCCGGCGATTTACCCTGCCCTTCGGGGCCTGTTGACGCTATCCGGGAAGGCTCTGCCGAGTCTGTTCCCTGTCAGCGTTAACGGGCCCTGGTTCACCGGCAATGAACTTCAGAAGTACGGGGCGGGTTCGATGGGCACGGCCATCGGTGCGCCGTACCACAGGGTCCAGAGTTCATCGATCACACCCGACGAATGCAGGTCGTAAAGGAGAATGTTCAGGAAGTCGATGAGATTGTTGTTGCCCCTGCCGACACCGATGCTGCAATACGCAACGTAGATGGGATCGGTCAGTACTCGCCAGTTCACGTTGCGGTAGTTCTCTGTAAACCTGATGAAGAAATCCACGTTCTCTACCAGGGCGTCGGCGCGGCCCTGGGCGATGGCGCGGATCACGTCGGCGTTGCCGTCGACCAGCAGGACCGAGGGATTGGGCAGCCGGTCCCTGAGCAGCTCCACCGACAGGTTGCCCCTCATGTTGACCAGCGTGATGTCCTCCGTGTCGAGTTCCCGCCAGTTCGAGATATCGACCTCGTCCGTGGTGATGACGCCCATGGATTCGGAATGAAGGGGAACGGTATAGCCGATGAGCTTGGCGCGCTCGGGTGTCCGGGTCAGGGCCCCGAGTGCGATATCGATGCGGTTGGAGACCAGGAAGGGCACGCGTTGCGCCGTCTCGGTGGTGACAAACTCGGCGTCGACACCGATGGCTTCGGCAATCCTGTTGCCGATGTCGATATCGAAACCCTCGAGCTGGTTCGTCAGCCCGAACGAACTCATCGGCGGGAAGTTGGGGTTGACCCCGATTCGAATGGTTCCGTCACTGATGATCTCGTCCAGGGTCCGGGCACCCGCAGACGCCGCAAATCCTGCAACGATGAGGGCAGTGAACAGAAAGATTACACGTCGCATGCGTCGACCTCCGGTTTCAGCGGCCATGACGATGGCAGCATCCAGGAATTTTACCGAATGTAGCTGGCCCCGTTCACGTCCAGCGTCGCCCCCGACAGGTGCCGCACCTGCCCGGAAGCCAGGTAGGCGGCGAGTTCGGCGATTTCCTTCGGCGGAACCCATTCCTTCATCGCCAGCGATTCGGTGACTGCCGATTCCCCGCCCTGCGTTGCGGCGAACTGCTCCGACAGCCTGGTGCGCACGACCCCGGGCGCGATGACGTAGGCAAGGACGCCCTTGCGGGCGTACGCCCGGGCAACGGTCTGCGTGGCATTGTGAATCGCCGCCTTGGATGCGCCATAGGCGATGTTGTCGGGATTGGTCACGCCCTTCTGGGCTGACCAGCTTGAAATCGTCACGATCACCCCGCCTCCATGTTCGGTGAAGTGTGCGACAGCGCGCCGAATCAGCCGCGCCGGTGCGAGCACGTTGACCGATAGGGTCCGCTGCCACGCTTCGTCCCACGATGTGAGCGGCCGATCGAAACCGCCTTCCCACAGCATGATTGCCGCATTGTTGATTACGGCGTCAACTCGGCCGCGCCAGCCGGTCGCTGCATCCCAGAGCGCTTCCACATCGTCGAGTCTCGAGAAATCCGCCTGGAGCAGGAACTTCCTGGAGTCGTCAATCCCGCGACTGGCATCGATCACGCCTTTTCGGTCGCTTCGATAATGGGCTATGACGTGGGCCCCGGCGTCGCCGACCGTCCGGACGATCTCGGCGCCGATGCCTTTCGATGCTCCAGTCACAAGAATCGTCTTTCTGGAAAGGTCGTACACGCACCGCCTCGATCAGCGCCAACGGGCCTGGGTAGCCGGCGGTCCCGGCACCGGCAGGTGACCGACACAACGATCGCCGGATGCATCGTCCGAGCCCACCATGGGATTGCGAACAATTGGGGACTTATATCCAAACGTTGACGCGCTCACCCCATGCTACACTGCGTGCATGGGCTGGTTGGCGCCAGCACGATGCCAAAGGACAGATGGAGTGTCCACCGCGTGAGCGATTCTACATCATACCGAGCCGCCACTTTCCGTCTGCATCCTGGTAGCCGAGCCCGGCCTGTGAAACGTCAAAGTGTATCCGGATGGGTGGCCGCGTGATGCGTCAACGTTTGGATATAAATCCCAAACCAAACCGCGCCCCCAAGCCACCAACCCGACCCGAACCCCACCATCACCACGCAGCGGAACAAACTCATGAAACAGCCAAAATGAGAACTGCTGCTCTGTGGCCATTTCTGTAGCCACGCTGTGATATATTCTCTTGACAGCACGATGGCTACAAAAGGGCCATCGCTCTGCATGCTCAGGGAGTTCCTGAGTTTAGAATGAGAGAAACGATGGCCAGCCAGTCAAGTGAGAATCAAGGCGCGTCCGAGATTCGAGAATTGCTCACCATGGCGGATTTCATTGCGAACAACGTCAAAGGCATCGTACATGAGGAAGTTCGTAAAGAGACGCGATGGATAATCTCTGTTGTCCTTGGGGCGTCGGCTATTATGGTTACGGTTCTCGTCGCACTCATATCCAGCCAGTCAGCCACGTTCAACAGCCGGTTCGATAGCCTTAATGCCGAACTGGTGGAATATCACGTTGAGGTATCCGAGACCGCTCAGGACATCTCTCGCGTAGAGGGCTTTTTGTTGAATCCGTCCAACTACACGACGGACCAGCTAACTCCCGCCCCTGCGCCAGACAAATGAAATCCATAATCAGCGTCCGTGCGCGGGTGGTAAGCCAACAGAGTTGACGATTTCGTATGTAGCGAGCGCCGTGCCCGGACACTCTTAGCGCCCAATCAGCTTCCGGTACATCAACCGCTCCCCAATCAATCCAGCCAGCACGTCTCTCATTTGGTCGATGGCGTTCATGGACCGGATGTTGTGTCGTCCGGCGAACTCCGTCACGTAGCGGTGCAGATGCTTCACGCTCATGTGAAGATACGTGCCTTGGTAGCCTCGCTTGAGAGCCGCCCAGAAGGATTCCAGACCGTTGGTACGGGCCTGACCCCTGACGTACTCGGACACAGAGAACGCCCAGGCGTTCGTGAACCTCGGCGATGCGGGCTTCGCCTCCCGGTTGGCCGGCGCGTTCGACTTCTTCGAGCTGAATAGCGTTCCGCTGTATTCGAAGCCGGCAACGGGTTAACCCCGAGAAAGAGCCTTTCATGGAGGAGTGCGCACAATGCACGCTGGGTGCGTACGCCAGCGGCATGGCGATGGCGTTTGCGGCAAACTTGCTGGTGACGGCCTGGGCCAGCTTCTACAGGCTGCTTCAGAATCGTCAGCGCGAACTGGCTACCGAAGCGGAAGGGCTCGCCAGGAATCCGCTCATTGAAGAAGAAGTCGGCATCGAGATTCTTCAGGAACAGATTTCAAAATGGCGGCGGTATCGTCGAATTCTCTGGAAGTTCGGTTTTTGGACCAGCCTCGTGTCCGTCTTGTACTTGTATATTCTTACCTGGCATTTCTCTCCCGATACGACCGTTTGTTGCGGGCTTTGGCTGCCTTGGACGTTGTGGGTAGCTGCCTACGCCGGGCCGTCGATGATGGCTGCCATGGCATTGGTTGGTATGTGGGGCACCAACGCGACTTTCGGGCTAGCAGCGCCCCGAGCAGCGCTTCGACAGGCTGAGGCTCAGAGCCTGACAGCGTGAATGAGTTGTCCGGCGGAGTCGCCCGTCGTGCCCACTTCGAACGGGGAAATCTCGACATCGGACCAGGGTTCGGCGCCCAGAATCTGCTCCACTCGTGCGAGCCGAGGCCCGGAGAGGCGCGCCGACAGCATATCCCGGACCCGCTGCCGTTCGCCGCGGAGGCGTTTGAGGTTTTCGTTGAGCCAATCCTCGACGTCGGCGGGGCGGTACTTTTCGAATCGATTGGCCGTCTCGAGGATTCCGCCACAAAGTTGGTGTACCAGGGCGGCGGGAGGATTGGCAGCGCAGTGCGATTCCGCCCTGCGCAGGGCCTCGGTGAGTTCGCGCGTCGCACGGCTCACCTTGCGCCTGCGAACATGGGCCCTGACGAATGCCCGCATCGCGGCAAAGGGACCTTTCGAGCCCAGCAACAGGGCGATATCCACCAGTTTGGCGCGAGCCTGGGCAACCACGACGCTGCCGTCGCCGTGCGCCAGCCATTGCAGTCGGCCGCCCGGCGCCAGCACGCGCGCGGCTTCGCCCAACGCGAGTTCGAGATCCGCGTATTCGAGACCGTATTGCGAAACCACCGCGTCGAAGCTGCCATCGGCAAACGGCAACGACTCCGCCGCCGTCTTGCCGATGAAGCGCGCTGCCGCCAGATCGGCGCGGTGCTCCGGCAGGAAGCGGGCCGGGTCGATTTCCGCAAGATCGATACCGGTGAGCTTCAGCTCGCGCCCGGCCGCCCGCGCGGCTCTCGCGCCCCAGACCAGCAGCACGCCGTTGCCGGTAGCGACATCCAGCACGCGGTGACCCGCGGGTAACTGCGCAAAGAACCCGCTCCAGTGCGTTTCGATGGCGGCGGCGGAGTCCGGGTTTTCGGGTACGCACGCTGCCAGGCGGTTCTCACGCCAGTAACGCCGCCAACCCCAGTTGGACGCAGGCTTAGCCGAATGCGCCATTGCCGAAACGTGCCATGGAAACGCCCCTCCGGTTCGAGACTACGTCACCAGGTTGGCGGCCATCAAGGCCATGACCGCGGGAACGAATCAATCCCGGTTCCGCTTCCCGGGGACTGTGGCAAGAGCGTCGCTCGAGAGCACCTAACGGGCCGGCAACGCGAAGACGAACAGCGCCGGGCTGTCGCGCGGCGGATTCAGTTCGGTGTGGATGGACAGGGCGCGGCGTTCGGGCGATGCCGTGCCGCCGCCGACGGCGACCGCGATGTACTGGCGCCCGTCCACCGCGTAGGACACGGCGCTGCCCGTGACCGGCGCGCTGACGATCGTCTGCCAAAGCACTTCGCCCGTGCTGTCGTCGAGCGCCATGAAGCGCCGATCGATGTCCCCGGTGAACAGCAGGCCACCGGCCGTCGATACGGCCGTGCCGAGCACCGCGGCACGCTGCTCGTGCCGCCAGGCCTGGCGGCCGGTGGAGATGTCGACGGCATCGATGCGCCCGACCGGGTACGGGTCGCCGGTTACCGCCGGGTCCTCGACGATCAGCCAGCTGATCGCATAGCCGTCCTCGGCCGTGGGCGCATCGGTGTAGCCGGTCTGCAGGTGGCACAGGTTCTGTTGCGGCTGGTACATCAGGCCGGTGCGCGGGCTGTACGAGCCCGCCGGCCAGTTTTTCCCGCCGCCGAGCGACGGACAGACCAGGATCTCCTCGAACGGGCCGACGACCAGGTCTTCCTCGACGTGCACCTCGCCGCTGCCCTCGATGGAGGCGATGACGTTCTGGTGCAGCGTTTCCCGGGCCCAGAGAAATTCGCCGGTTTCCCGGTCGAGCGTATAGACGATACCCGTCTTGCCGGGAATACCCGTGACCACGCGCCGGAGCTCGCCGGGCGTGAGTCGGGGATTGATCCACGGCACTTCGGCGGGGTCCGGCGTCACGGCCACGTCGACCAGGTAGCGTTCGAAGACATGGTCCAGGTCCCAGTTGTCGCGCGGCAGGTGCTGGTAGTACCAGACCGCGTCGCCGGTGGCAGGATCCGTCGCCAGGGTGCTGTTGGAATACAATACATCGTGCCCGGCGGTGCCGCGCAGCCGCTCCAGCGCCGGTTGCGGCACCGAGGTGCCCCAGTACAGGAGCCCGAGTTCCGGATCGTAGCTCGGTACGTTGCCCCAGCTTCCTACATGCCAGCGCAACTCGTCGGGCAGGTCGTCCCAGCTTTCGTCTCCCGGTTCGCCGGGTCTCGGGATGGTCCGCCGACGCCACAGCTCGCGGCCGGTTTCCGGGTCGTGCCCCGCCAGGTAACAGCTTTCGGGGCCGCCGCGCGCCGAACAGGAACGGCCGCTGACGACGATGCCGGCAGCCACCATCGGGCCGCCCATGTGCCCGATTCCGGCATCGACGGCCGGTTCCTCGATTTCCCAGAGGAGTGCGCCGGTGCGCGCATCGAGTGCAATGAGATGGCGGTCGTCCGTCAGGTGAAACAGGCGGTGCCCGTAAATCGCCAGGTTGCGGCGGTTGCGCGAACGGCTCTCGTCCTCGCGCTGGCGCCGGTATTCCCAGATCAGGCGGCCGTCGGTCGCATCGAGCGCCTGGATGACGTCGCCCGGGTACTGCACGTACAGGGTGCCCGCAACGACCAGCGGCGTCGTGTACTGGCCGCCCGGTTCCCCCGCGCGGGACCAGGCCAGGCGCAGTTCGCCCACGTTGTCGCGGTTCACCTGGTCCAGCGGACTGTGGGCCCAGCCGTCGTAGGTGCGGCGGAACATCAGCCAGTCGCCGTCGGGCGGGTCTTCGAGCATGGCCATGGTGACCGGCGTGAAATCCTCGACCGTGCCCTGTGCCAGGAGCTGCAGATCGACGCGCTCGATGTCGGGCCAGCTCAGGCTGCGGGTCCAGGCGACCAGGGCGACGAGGTCGTCGCCCCGAATCTGCGCGTACGCCGGCATCGAGAAGCCGCCGTGCTGGATGATGTTGGCGAAATCCATGTCCGAACGCAGCGCCATGAATGCCGGGTCCCGCAGGTCGGGCGGCGTCATCTCGGGGCCCTGCCCGGGCACCGCAATGGCGGCGCCGTCGCGGTCATGGCATTCAATGCAGAAAGACTCGTAAATCGCCTCGCCGCGCTCCAGCATCGGCGCGGTCACGAGGATCGTCGGTGGCGCGGGACCGTCGCGCAGCGGCCGTCCGTCCTCTTCCTGCGCCAGCGCCGGCACGGCCGCCGACAGGGTCGCCAGCAACGGCAAAAGGCGGCGGGGAGACGGCGTCACCAACCGAACGCCTCCCGGGATGCCCACGGAACAAACCTGCAGCCGTGAGTTTCCAAGGCGCAGCCTCCCGGTGCTCCCTTAACCTGACAATTGCGCATCTGGGCGCTTGTGAACGCGCTGATCCGTATCTTTCGGTTTGATCCGGCGCTAGCTCGTGCCGAACTCCTGCTCGAGATCGTGGAACATTTCCTCGCGGACCAGCACGATCGGCAGGAAACCGATCTTGTAGACCCGGTCGTGGAAATCCTTCAGCGTTCCAATCTGGTCGAGTTCGCGCATCTTCTGGAAGTAGTCTTCGCGCAGCAGCATCCACTGGAAGTAACCGACCGTCGGTGCGGACATGGTGGTGCCGACCCGGGAAACGATGCCGTCGATATTGATCTGGGCGCCACGGGGGACGAAGCCGATGGTGTTGATCTCCAGATCCAGCGCCTCATCGTAAGTCATGCGGCCGGTGTGCAGGCCGGAGTCGATGATCACCCGGCCCATGCGCCAGAGTTTGGCGCGCAGGTATTCCAGCTCGTAGACGTCCTGCTTGTCCTCGGGGAACCAGCCGTATTTCGGGTCCGGAGTCAGTTCCCACTCGATGTAGTAACACCAGGCCTGGTTCGAGTAGCTGCTCTCGTAGACCCGCAACGGACGGTCGAGGGTGTTCTGGTAGAGACGCTGCAGGTGATGCCCGGGGTACACCTCGTGGGTCGCGATCACGTACATGAACGAAGCGTCCTTCTCGCGGAGGTTGCCCTCGGCGATGTCGTCGGGCCAGTCCGGGTTGACCGGAATGATGGTCCAGGCCGATTTCCGGGAGTCGGAGGCGACGGGCACGCCCGGGCCCCAACCCCACCATTGCGATGCCCAGAGGCTGGGATCGGCCGCTTCCATGATGGCGTCGTCGTTGTCCCAGGGAATGGTGACCAGGTCGTTGTCGATGACCCAGTCCCGCGACGCCCGGGTCGCCTCCAGGTGCTTGTAGACGAGTTGTTCGGCGAAGAAGTGGTCCTCCTTCTCGTCATGGATGATTTCGAGCCAGGTGCGCTCCGGATCGATCCTTTCCGCCTTGACCTCCAGGTGGCTCATGACGATGTCGAACTGCTTCCAGCCCCAGTCGTGATAATTCGGAATTCGGGTGAATCCCGGGGCGCCGCGCGCGATCCGGCGCAGGTGCATCTCGTTCTCGGGCAACAGGTACTTCTTCTCCATCAGCTCGTTGAAGACATCCTCGCCGATGGCGTAGTCGCCCTGTTCCCGCTGCGGGAAGTCCTCGTTGGTGAACCGGCGATACTCCGCGAGCGCGGCGATGCCGTCCTTTCCGGCGGCGAGCAGCCGCTCGCGCAGCGCGCCATCCGCCAGCCGCTCGGCGAACGGGGGCAGTTCGTTCTCCAGTACGAGCGCGAAGCCGTCGATGAAATCGTTGCCCAATTCCACCCACCGTGCGATGTACTGATCGAGGTTGGTCTCGGCATTGACGAGCCGCACCTGCAGCAATTCGAGGTCGTCGACCAGTTCGGCCGCGCGCGTGTTCACGGGCCTCGGGTCGGCGAGGAGCTTGTAGGCGACGTCGCTGTTGTTGAGGTAGAGCTTGGGATCCTGGCGCCAGCGTTGCACGCGCTCGCTCTCGATGATCCTCGCCTCGAGCCGGCTCTTGAGGAAGCGCCAGTCGATGTCCTGCACGAAGGCGAGACTGTCGCGGTTGATCGCCTCGAGTTCCTCCAGCAGCTCGCGGGAAACCTGCACGCGGTTCGCGAAACTCTCCGCGCTCATCGTGTCCGGTTGCGGGTCCGAGCCGACCCCGAGCACTTCCTCCAGGTAGCGGTCGACCAGCGCCTCGAATCCCGGGTCGAGAGCTTCCTGCCCCATCCCGGGCGCCGCGCCGGCGGCGAATAGTGTCGTGACTGAAACCAGCACGAATAGTTTGTTGTTTATGCGCATGTGCTTTCCCTCTATTTAGTATTAGCCGGCCATTCCTCGCCACAGGCCCGGCGATGCGCCGGGCGACAACCGGCGCACGGAATCGGAAGGACCGAGCTGAAGGACCGTACTTCTATTGATCGAACAAAACAAGTCCTTTTGCGGGTTCACTACATGCGATACCGGTAGGGACAGTCCCCGACCCTCGGATCGGCGCGTCCCATTTCGGCGTTTTCTGCTGTGTACAGGCGTTTTGGCCGGGATGTTGGACCGGGTGGCGGTTCGATGTTGCGGGCTCTTTGGCGGGATTGGAGGGAATCGCTGGAATCGCCGGGAAACCATTGACACAATCGTTTGCGTGACCATAATATTCGCCAAGTGCGCAATCGCCCAAGCGTTGCGTATGTACAAATGGGGGTCGGCTCGGCATGTCGACAACGATTCGAAAACGATGGGCCGAGATTTGCCGTCGGCGGCCAGTGGGCTTTGCAGTCACCCTGAAGTGGCGTGTTGGACAGCCCGCCGGTCGCGCATGAAACCAGTTACGGGAGAATAAATCGATGAATCACCGTCTTACGCCAATCAGCAGGGCCGTGCAGTGTGCTCTGATCGCAAGCGCGGCCGCAGGTGCGGGCCTTACCGTCACTGTCGCCAACGCACAGGACGAAGTTGACGTCCTGGAAGAGGTCGTCGTCACCGGATCCCGCCTGCGGCGCGACCGCGATTTCGTCGAGATCAGCCCGGTGGCCACCGTGGGCATGGATGAGATTCAGAACTCGGGATTCCTGACCCTGGAGCAGACCGTGAACCGGATGCCCCAGCTAAGGCCCGAAACCACCTCCAACTCAAATCAGTACGGAGGCGCGGCGATGAGCGCCGACTTGCGCGGCTTGGGCAGGGTGCGCACGCTAGTGCTGGTTGACGGCCGCCGCTATATCCCGGCCGAGGTTTCGGGTGTCGCGGACCTGGCCAGCATCCCGGACATCATGGTGCAGTCGGCTGAACTGGTCACCGGCGGCGCCTCCGCGGTTTACGGTTCGGACGCCATCGGCGGTGTCGTCAACTTTCGCTTGCGCAACGATATCCAGGGCGTAACCGCCCGCTTCCAACGCGGCGCTAGCGGTTACGGCGACGGCGAGACGGAGCGGGCGGATTTATTGGTGGGCTATGGCTCCGACGATGGCAGCAGCAACGTGGCGTTCGCGTTTTCCTGGTCCGAGCGCGGCACAATCCTCGGGGCCGATCGGAGTTTCTCCGCCATACCCCTATACCCCGTGCAAGGCGAGCTGGTGCAGTTTGCCGCAGGCAATATTGTTGGCAACCGGGTTTCTTTGAATTCTCAACAAATGACGCAGATCAAGGGCGTCGATCTCAGCGGCGATTGCCCGCCTAACGAACGACTCACAGGGGTACGTTTCGGCTCTGGCGGCGAGCCGTTGCCATTTTGCAATATCCGCGACGGGTACAACTACGCGGAGACCAATTTCCTGTTGCGGCCCATTGACCGCTTCCAGATCAGCGCCATAGGCCATCACGAGATCAACGACCGGGTCGAGGCGTATGCCCAGGTCTTCAACATCAAGTACCGGCAGGACTATCGGATGGCTGCCAACGCCACTCCAACGACGTCTGCCGGCTATCCACGCGGTACGGTCTACATCCCGGATGCGGTCAACAACCCGGTGTTCAGCCCGACGCTGCAAAACTTCTGGGCGCAGAACGCGGAGTTGTTCGATCCGGACGGCGATGGCAATTACGAAGTGTTCAATACCGGCCGGCGCATGATTGAATTCGGGACGCGAGACTTCGATTACACCACCGATGCGTTCCTGGCCACCGGAGGGCTGCGCGGCGACTTCGACCTCGGCGAAAACAACTGGACATGGGATACGTTCTATCAGTTCTCCAGAAACGATACGGTTCATTCGCTCGTTGGCCTGTTATCGAAGTCGGCTCTGTCGCTTGGCCTCGATGTCGTTATCGATGAAGACGGTAGTGCGAGTTGCCGCAACCCGATCCGCGGCTGTGTGCCCGTAAACGTATTCGGCACGGACGTGTTGACACCGGAGATGGTCGAATTCCTGCGAACCGAGCGCGTTGACGACCAGCGATTCGAGCGGACCGTCGCGGGCGCCACCCTCGCCGGCGATTTGTTCGAGCTGCCCGCGGGCACGGTCGCGACGGCGTTCGGTGCGGAATACCGCAAGGAAAGCATCCGCATCGTGCCGAACGAGGCGCAATTGCGCAACGATATCACGGGCGCATCCATAGCACCCTACATCACGGATGGCAGTTACGACCTGGCCGAGGTGTTCGGCGAGGTCAGGGTTCCGCTCCTTAACGACCAGATGGGCTTGCAGAGTCTGGCGATTGAGGGCGCGGCCCGCGCCGCCAACTACTCGACTGTCGGTTCGGTGTCCACCTGGAATCTGTCTCTGGACATGGATGTCAACGATCAGTTGAAAATCCGGGCTGGCTATGGCACGGCCATTCGCGCGCCCAACCTGGACGAGCTGTTGGCGCCGGTTGGCACCGGCTTCGAGCCCGACACGACCAGCGACCCTTGCTTCTCTTTCAACAACCCGTCGCAGGCTGTAAAGGATCTGTGCGTTCAGCAAGGCGTGCCTGCCAATCTGATTGACACTTTGGACGTATCGGCGCGGCAGGGGTACTCCGAGATCAGTGGCGGCAACGCCGATTTGTCGGAAGAACAAGCCGACACCCTCACGGCAGGATTCGTGCTCTCGCCGAATTTCCTGACCGGTCTGACCATGTCGGTGGACTACTACACGATCGAGATGACGGATGCCATTGCCACAGTTGGTGGCCCGCAGCTAATCAATGACTGCTTTTCGATCTTGGATATCAACTCTGCCTCGTGTCAGTCGATTGTCCGTGACCGGAACGGCAATATCCTGGACGTCTACGCCCCATTGCTGAACCTGGCCGACCGCAACGTGGACGGCCTTGATTGGTCGGCCACATACATCGTTGACAGCGTACCCGATTGGCTGTCGTTGCCCAATCGTGAGGCAACCATGGACATTCGGTGGTTTGGATCGTGGCAATTCACGAACGAAATCCAAGTGTTGCAAAGTACTCCGGCGGTCGATTGCGCGGGCAAATTCAATAGGCCCTGCTCAAGAGGGGCTACTCGTCCGTCGCCGAATTTCCGCGGCCTGCTGCGCGTCAACTGGAATTCGGGCCCACTGACGCTGAGTCCGGAGATGAACTATGTCGGTCAGCTCGAGCAGTACGAGAACACCACCCCGAGCACTTTACTTAATGCCAGTACGCAAGATCCTTGGGTTATATTCAATCTGAACGGCAGCTGGAACTTCACCGAAAATACCACGCTGAACTTCGGCATCAACAACATCGCTGACAAGGAACCTCCGATCTGGGGTTACATTGCTGGCACCGATCTCAACATCGCGGTCAACCTCTACGATCCGATGGGCCGCAGCTACTTCGTGGGCGTCGAGGTAGGCCTCTAGGCCGGGTAGCGATTTGAAGGTTGACGGCCGCGAGGGTTCCACGAGCCCTCGCGGCTTTGTCGGAAAGACGCTTTTTCCGGCGTCGCTGATGCTGATGCTGGCGTGGTGCTCCGGCGCTTTCGCCCAGGGCAGCTACACCGGGCTGATCGGGCTGAACGAGGAGATTCTCGAACTCGCCAGGCCCGGGCAGCGCGACGGCGTGCCGGATCTGAGCGGCCGTGCCGTCGCGGAGCAACGCGCGCAGCTCGAAGACTTCCGCGGGCGGCTTCTCGACATCGATACTTCCTCATGGTCCGTCCCGCAGCAGGTGGACTACCTGCTGGTCTGGTCGAAGATGAATGACATCGTCTTCCAGCACCGGGTGATGCAGCCCTGGTCGCGCGACCCCCTGACCTATCTGTACCAGTTCAGCGCCATACCCTATGCGGAGGCTCCATCGACGCCAGACGAGCGGGCAGCGCTGTCCCTGGAACTGAAGGCCGTGCCGGCGATGGTGGATAACGCCATCGAGAACCTGACGCAGCCGGCCGGCGAGCTGGCCGGGCTTGCGATTTTCCTGCTGGATCGTTTCGACGGCGTCGGCCAGGGCGAGCCTTATCGCGACGAGCCGCCGGAGGGGACCATCGGCTGGTTCGGGGATCTTTGCGGCCGTCTTGCGCCCGGGGACGGCGAGCTGCTCGGAGACTGCCGGGAAGCCACGGCCTCGGCGCAGCGGTATCGTGACTGGCTGGCCGAAAACCTCGACGGCATGGAACCATCCGCCGCGATCGGTACGGAAAACTACAACTGGTACCTGAAGCACGTCCGCCTGCTGCCGCAGACGGTCGACGACCTCGTGGGCATCGGCGAGCGCGAGTTTCACCGCTACCGCTTCAACTACCTGCTCGATCGCCACAGAAACCGGTCGCTGGACGAACTGGAACTGACGCAGAGCGCGGAACAGCACCGGCGGAGGACTCGCGATGCCGAGGCCAGAATCCGGGAGCTGGTCGAAGAACTCGACCTGCTGACCATTCCGGACTACATGCCGGAGGAATTCGAGACCGATGTTTTCTGGAGCCCCCGGGCGGCGACGGACCGTCATTTCTGGGAGGAACTCCAGTTTCGCAACGCCTTGAACAACCACATTCATGCCTCGATACCCGGACATCGCTTCGATGCGGAGTTGAGGCAGCGCCTTGAAAACCCGATACGCCGAACCCACTCGGAGAGCGCCCGCGCGGAAGGTTGGGCCACGTACCTTGAGGAGACGTTGATACAGGCCGGGATTGCCGAGGACAATCCCCGCGTACGCGAACTCTTCTACGCGGCCCTGATCAAGCGCGGCAGCCGCTTTTTCGCCGAGATCGGCATGCACACCGGCGCAATGACCCTGGATGAGGCCAACGCCTACATGATGGAGTGGGTGCCGTACATGGAAGAAGACCTCGGCCGGTATGACCTGGTCGCCTACCTGCGGCGCCCCGGCCTGGGCAGCATGTACCTGCTCGGAAAGACACAGATCGAGCAACTGGTATCCGAGCGCGCCTTCCAGCTCGGCGAGGAATTCGACCTCGGCGAGTTCCATGACGACCTCCTCTCGCGCGGCATCATCCCCCTGACCCTGATCCGGTGGGAGATGGCCGGACTCGATGACGACGCCCGCGCCGTCTGGAGGGATGTCGTGGGCAAGCCTTTCCCCGGAGAAAATCCATGATCAGAGCCTTCTGTTGCCTCGCCGCCGTGCTGGCGGCGTTTCCGCTGGTTGCGCAAGACCCCGAGCGGGGGTTCAGGCCGTTCTCGTACGACTTTGCCGCCGAGGCGGCGCTTGCCGCCCGGATCGATGTCGACAATCCGGATCCCGTGCAATTGCGGGAGATTTTCGCGAAGCGCCGGGCGCGGGTCATGGAAGCCATGCCCGGGGGCGCCATGATCGTCTACTCGGTGGAACGCGCCCAGGAGCGGCGTCTGGAATTCCAGGTGCCCGAATCGGACAACCACGATTTCACGTATCTCACCGGGCTGGACAGCGTGTACAGCCTCGACTCGGCGTTACTGCTGCTGCCGGCGGCCGGGGATGCCGAGGGGCGCCTCGACGAGCCGGTGCGCGACTGGGTGGTGCTGTACACCTCCATGGACCCGGCGGCCATCGCTGCGCGCACCGGTATCGAGGATGTGCGGCCGTTCGCCATTCTCGAGCACGACCTGTCCGTGGCCATGACCGACTTTCGCGACTGGCGCATCACCCAGGTGCGGCGCTGGCCGCTGGCGGCGGCACTGTCGCGCGCCTGGGGCGCCCGCGACAAGGTGCTCTACCTCAACTACCCGCGCTTCTTCCGGCTCGGGATGCCGGAACCCGGGCGGCTGCAGGAGTTCGAGCGAATCCGCCGCTTTTCGCCGGAAATACGCCTGCGCGACTCGGCGGAGATACTCGACCAGGTGCGCCAGTTGCAGGATTCCTGGTCGATCGCGAACCTGAGGCGCAGTGTCGCCATCGTCAATGAAGGCGTCCGCCACGGCTTTCGCTCCACGCGCCCGGGGATGACGGAATTGCAGGTCATGCAGGTCATCGATTTCGTGTACCGCTACCGGGGGGCGCCGCTGGGCTTTCCGACTTCCGTGCGCCGTACCGGAGTGCGGACACCGTACGATGGCGATGAGCTTCCCGAGGGCTGGATCGCTTTCGTGCCCCGTGCCGCCGAGGAGGTATTCCAGGCCGGCGACCTGGTATGGACCGACACGGGAGCGGCGTTCAATCACTACTCCGCCGACGTCCAGCGGACCGCTCCCATCGACGGACGCTTCACCGAGCGCCAGCGCGAACTCTACGAGATAGCCCTGGACGTGCAGAAAACGGTGATCGGCATGGTGAGGCCCGGAGCGACCTGGTGGCAACTGCACGACAGGGCCATGGAGATGCTCCGCGATGCCGGCGGCTACGACGAGTACTACTACTACGGCATCGGCCACTTCATTGGTATGGATGTGCACGACGAAGGCGATTACCTGGTGCCTTTCAAGCCGGGCATGGCGCTGGCCATCGAGCAGGGCGTCATGCCGCCGGAAGGTCCCAGGGTGGCTCTCGAAGACGATGTGCTGGTCACCGAGGACGGGCACGAATGGTTGAGCCGGATGATTCCGATCGAAATCGAGGACGTTGAGGCGTTGACCTCCGGTCCGGGCACTTTCGACTTTCTGGAGTAGGGCGGGCGTCCGGACGGCGCCGCGGCGACGGTTTTCGACCGGTATCACGACTGCTTGATGAGGCTGGACGCGGGTTGGCGCATCGCCGGGGGGCGCATGTTCATGAACGGCAGCGACGGCGGGTTTGCGGCGAACGTTGATCGCATCGGGCGGATGCCGGCGCCGGAGGGGTGGCAGCCCCCGGCCGGGGCTCCGGACCCATGACCGGCATACATTTCGAAGACCGCCCGATAGAGTGCCGTCCGGGCGTTTCCGTGGCCGCGGCCCTGACCGCCGCCGGCGAGCGATCGATTCGCGAAGCCGGCCCCGGCGATGCCCGCGGCCTGTTCTGCGGCATGGGGGTCTGCCAGGAGTGCAGGGTTCGGGTGGACGGACGCTCCGGCGTTCGCGCTTGCATGGCGACGGTGCGGGACGGGATGCGGATCGAGCGCATGCCCGGGCGGGCGGTTCCCGGCGACCGTCCGCAGGAGAGCGCCGCGGAGGACCTGCCGGAAGCGCCGGACCTTCTGGTGATCGGCGGCGGCCCCGGCGGGTTGACCGCGGCGGCGGTCGCGGCCGAGTCGGGCGCCGATGTCGTGGTCATCGACGAGCGCCCGGCGCTGGGCGGTCAATTCTTCAAGCAGCCGGCGTCCGCGGCGGTTCTTCCCCCATCGCTGGCCGGCGACCGGCAATTCGAGCGCGGCCGGCAACTGATCGAACGCGCCCGGCGTTCAGGTGCGAGGATTCTCAACGGCGCCGAAGTCTGGGGCGCTTTTGCGCCGAACGAGTTCGGCCTCCTGAAGGGGAGCAGCAGTTGGATCATGCGTCCGAAACGCACCGTCGTTGCAACGGGCGCGTACGAGCGGGGCCTGCCGGTTCCCGGCTGGACCCTGCCTGGCGTGATGACCACGGGCGCCGCCCAGACACTGTTGCGAAGCTACGGCGTACTTGCGGGACAGCGCCTGCTGGTGGCCGGCAACGGGCCCCTGAACCTGCAGGTGGCGTTTGAACTGCAGCGGGCCGGAGCGAAGGTGGCGGCGGTGGCGGAGTCCGCCCGCCCGCCGGGCCGGGCATCGCCCCTGGATTCGGTCCGTCTGTTCCGGTCTGCGCCGCGCCTGGTCCTGGACGGATTGCGTTACCTTGCCGGCCTCCGAGCCGCCGGCGTGCCGGTGCTCTACCGGCGGGTGCTGAAAGCGGTGCAATCCGCCGACGGCGGGCTTGCGGCGACGCTCGTCCGGGTGGGTGACGAGGAAGGGCCGGCGGACCGCACGCTGGAGGTCGATGCGGTCTGCGTCGGCTACGGCTTTCAACCGAACAACGAGGTGCTCAGGTGCCTGGGTTGCAGGCACGGCCATGACGCGCGGCGCGGTCACCTGGTTACCGTGCGCAACGAGCATTGCGAGACGACTGTCCCGGGCATCTACGCCATCGGCGACTGCTGCGGGCTCGGCGGAGCCCCGGCGGCGCTCGAGGAAGGCGTCATCGCGGCCTGCGCGGCCGTGCGGTCGCTGGGCTTCGACCTGGCGGACGGGCATGCCCGGGCGCGCGAACAGGCCGTTGGAGCCCTGCGCCGGCACAGAATCTTCCAGGCGGCGCTGTGGCGCGTGTTCGACGCGCCGCGCTACCAGACGGAACTGGCAACGCCCGAAACGCTGATTTGCCGTTGCGAGGGGGTTCGGCTGCGCGACCTCGATGCGGCCGTGGAAGATGGCAACGCCACGATCGGCATGCTGAAGCGGCGTACCCGTTTGGGCATGGGTCCGTGCCAGGGGCGATACTGCGCGCCGGTTGCGGCAGCAATGCTCGAACGTCTTGCCGGAACCCGGGTGGACGAGTTCTCCCTGTTTGCGCCCCGCGTACCGATCAAACCCGTGAGCGTCGGCGACATTGCGGGCGCCCGGGGCGCGCCTGCCGTTTCCGACGCCGACTTGGTCGAGGGCGTTGCCGGGGTGAGCAACGTGCACGATGCGGTGCCGCCGGCGCCGGAATTCCGGGCCGGCGCCGACTCGAATCCCGCTGGCGGGTAAACGGCGGTCAACGGAGCACACGATGGTTGAACCACAGCAGCCGGAGCGAAGCAAATTGCCCGGCGGTCTGGAAATTCCCCGCATGGTGATCGGGCTCTGGCAGGTCGCGGACATGGAACGCGGCGGCAGTCCGTTGGATCCCGATGCCGGCGCCGATGCGCTGGCCGACTACGCGCAAGCCGGGTTCGATGCGTTCGACATGGCGGATCACTATGGCAGCGCCGAGCTGATCGCCGGCCGCCTTCTCGGCCGATTCGACGCAGGCGCATCGGCAAGGCCGAAAGTCTTTACGAAGTGGGTTCCCGGGCCGGGCGCCATGACGCCGGATGTGGTCCGCGCCGGGGTCGGGCAGCGTCTCGAGCGCCTCGGTGTCGATTGCCTGGACCTGCTGCAGTTCCACTGGTGGCAATTCGAGCATCCCGGCTACATCGATGCGATGGCCGAACTCGAACGGCTGCAGCGGGAAGGATCGATCGCGCACCTGGGGGTGACCAACTTCGACACCCGCCATCTGCGCCTGCTGGTGCGCCACGGCCTGCCGGTCGTTACCAACCAGGTCAGCTTCTCGGTGCTGGACCGGCGGGCCGCGGCCGGGATGTCCGAATTCTGCATGGAGAACGACGTCCGTCTGCTGGCCTACGGCACCCTTTGCGGCGGCCTGCTGTCGGAGCGCTGGCTGGGCCGCGCCGCGCCCGCGCAGGGCGAGGTCACCGACTGGAGCAAGATGAAGTACCTTCGCTTCGTCAAGGCGGCGGGCGGCTGGGAGGTCCTGCAGGGCCTGCTGTCGGCGCTCGATCGGGTTGCGCGCAAGCACGGCGTTTCGATTCCGAACGTGGCCGTGCGCTGGGTGCTCGATCAACCCGCCGTTGCCGCCGTGATCGTCGGCGCGCGCCTCGGTGAGCGGGAGCACCGCAAGGACAACCTGGCGGTGTTCGAATTCTCGCTGGACGGGGAGGACCGCGAACGCATTGCCGCCGCTGCCGGCGGGATGAGGGCGATTCCCGGCGATTGCGGCGATGAATACCGGCGGGCCCCGCTGCTGACGGCATCGGGCGACCTTTCGCATCATCTTGCATCGACGTCCCGGCTCTACACACCCGGCCGCACCCCGGGCCGGGAAGACCGCCGGCGCATCGACAGCGGCAGCGTCTGGGAGGAAATCGGCGGCTACAGCCGGGCGGTACGCATCGGCAACCGCATCGTGGTGAGCGGCACCACGGCAACGCACACCGACGGCGGCAGCATCTGTCCGCAGGATGCGGCAGGCCAGGCGACCTACATCCTCGACAAGATTTTGGCGAGCATCGCTTCGGTGGGCGGTTCGCTCGAGGACGTGGTGCGAACCCGCGTCTACATCACCGACGAACGGGATTGGGAGGCCGTCGCCAGGGTGCACGGCCAATACTTCGGCGACATTCGGCCCGCAAATTCCCTGGTCGTCGTTTCCGGCCTGGTGGGCGGCTTTCTGGTGGAGATCGAAGCGGAGGCCCTGCTGCCCTGAGCGGATGGCCGGCTCCGGATCGGCGGCCTATCCCGGATACCTCACCGATAACTGGAACGGGACCTCGATTTGTCGGATAATGTGAGTTGAATCAAAGACTTACATTGAACCAACGGAGAGGTCCCGTGCCCACACAGTGTACACCGACACAACTTCAGTTTCACGCCCTTGGACGCCGCGATGTCATCGGTCGATTCGACGGCGGCCGGATCACCTCTGACGCCGGCGGGGTGCTGTTGCGGGAGACGGACCTGCGACTGGGTGTGCTGGATCGTCTGGCGCGGTGCTTCAGCGATTACCGCAACCCCATCAGCGTGGAGCACAGCGATCGCTCGCTGGTGGCGCAACGCATCTACGCGCTGGCGCTCGGATACGAGGATCTGAACGATCACGAGGCATTGCGCGGCGACAGCCTGCTGGCGTTGTTGGTGGGCAAGTCGGATCTGAAGGGTACGGACCGGGTACGCGCCCGCGACCGGGGTTATCCGCTGGCTGGCGCCAGCACGCTGAACCGTCTGGAGCTGGGCACCGCCGAAGCGGCGGTGTCGGACCGATACAAGCGCATCTCGGCCGATCCTGAGGCGATGGACCGGTTGCTGGTGGACGTGTTCCTGGAGTCGTATGCCAGGCCGCCGCGGGAGATCATCCTGGACCTGGACGCCACGGACGATCCGCTGCACGGCCGTCAGGAAGGGCGGTTCTTTCACGGTTACTACCGTCACTACTGTTATCTGCCGCTGTACATCTTCTGCGGCGAGCACCTGCTGTGTGCGCGGCTGCGCCCGTCGAACATCGACGGCTCGGCCGGCAGCGTGGAGGAGCTGACCCGGATCGTGGGACGGATTCGGCGACGTTGGCCGAAGACGCGGATCGTCGTTCGGGGCGACTCGGGGTTTTGTCGGAAATCGTTGATGCGCTGGTGCGAGGACAACGGGCTCAATTACGTGTTCGGCCTGGCGCGCAATGCGCGGCTGGTCCGCGCACTGGGCCGGCAGTTGCACGAGGCGCAAGCGCAGTACCGGCACACGGGCGAGCCGGCGCGCCGGTATCGGGACTTTCGCTACCGCACGCGCAAGAGCTGGTCCCGGTCCCGGCGCGTGGTGGGCAAGGCGGAGCATTTGCCCAAGGGGCCGAACCCCCGCTTCGTGGTCACCGACCTCAGCGCCGAGCGCGCCGACGCCAGGCACCTGTACGAGGAACTGTATTGCGCCCGCGGCGACATGGAGAATCGAATAAAGGAGCAGCAACTGGGGCTGTTCGCCGACCGCACCAGCAGCGCCACGCTACGGGCCAATCAGTTGCGGCTGTACTTCGCTTCGTTCGCCTACGTGCTGATGCACGGGCTGCGTCGGCTGGGGCTCACCGGCACCGCCTGCGCCAGGGCCCAGTGCACCACGATCCGGCTCAAGTGGCTGAAGATCGGTGCGCGGGTGAGGATCAGCGTGAGAAAGGTCTGGTTGTCGTTCTCCGAGTCTTATCCGCACGCGCAGACCTTCGCGCAGATCCTGACCAACCTGCAAAAACATCCGCCGTGGCTGGCGCCGGGGTAGCTTCAGCTTCCGACCTACACTCCATCGAACCGGCCAGAGGCATCGCCGAGGACGTACTGCGTCTGCCCGTCGGCCCCGCCCCCAAAACCGCCTCTGCAATGGCTCGATTTACGCCCTCCGGACACCACCGGGACACGATCAACTGGCGCGGCGAATCGAAACGCGTCAGATCGCCCAGCTCTGCCAGTACCGTCATCGCCGTGATCAGGCTCACCCCCCGCAGACTCATCAGCGCCCCGACCGCCGCACGCAACGACCATGTGGCCAGCGCCTGGCGCATCTGTCCCTCCAACCCCGCCACCCGCGCCTGGGTGACCGCGTCGATGTACTCCTGAAACACCACCTGTTGTACCGGCTGCTCGAACCGCTGCGCCTCCAGCCACCGAAAATGCGCCTGCGTCCAGCGGCTCCGACCCGCGGTGTACACCCGCCCGTGTCGCAGCAAAAACGCCCTCAGGCGCTGGCGCGCCTTCAACTCCAACCCCTTCATGTCCTCGCGCGCCCGCGTCAGATCCCGCATCGCCTCCTGCTCCGGACCCGGCACCCACACCGCCGTGAGAACCCCCGAACGATGCAACCGCGCCAGCGTCAGCGCGTCGCGCCGATCCGTCTTCACCCGATCGCCCGGCTTGCGCGGAATCAGACCCGGCGCCACCACCGCGCACTCGTGACCGGCTTCGGCGATCTCCCGGTACACCCCGTAACCGCATGGCCCGGCCTCGTAGCAAAAGCTCAACACCTCCCCGTGCGGACTCAACCGACCCATCAGCCGGCGCAGCGATCCGCGCCGATGCGCGATCTCGCCCCGATAAACCGGATCGCCCCGACCCGGCAACGCCACCGCCACCGCGATCATCTCCTTGTGAACGTCCAAACCCACTTACGCGCTATACTCCTTCATGGCTTGCCCTCCTCAATGTGGCTCTGTGTCAAAGGTCCGACCCCAAACATAACCCACGATGCTTGAGGCCAGGGCAGGTCAATCCATGATGTCTAGCACCACGCCAGCAAGAAGCACCTGGCCCGCTACGTCAAAGAATGCACATTCAGGCTCAACGAGGCGAATCAGAAATTCCACACCCTAGATCGCATCGAGGCCTTCGTGCTCAGAGCCTTCAGGCATCGGCTCACTTATCAGGAGTTGATTGCCTAAAGAAGCCGCCCGGCTTGTGACCGGGCTTCTGTCCTCAAACACAAGGAGAATCTTATGGACAACACAGGCGATATCCTCATTTATGTGATCGCAGCTATGGTCGTACTGTTGGGCGTAGGTGTGCTTCGTTACACCACGGGCATGCTGAAAGCCGTCACGCAGACGGCAGCCAAGTCGACCGACGCCAGCGGGCTCTTCGTAGCACTTACGGCGACAATGATCGCGCTGTTCGGAATACTGATTAGCGGCATCTTCCTGTTCATGTCGCTACAGATCACCAATACGGCAAGGCAATCAGCGAGAGAGATCGCAATTGCTGAGGTAGGCAAGGTGGCGCAAACCGCTGCAGCATTGGCATCCATCGCCATTGAGCCCGAACTTAAAAGGCTGCGGGACAGTATCGAGCGATCTAATTTTGCCGACCTGCCGAACCAAACAAATCAGGTTTTTGACCTTTCTCCAGGTGATCAGCCCCTGAACATTGTGCTTGCCGTAGACGAGATCGCACATATCAACCTTGTAGATCTTGAGATAGGTGCTCAATATCAAATTGACGCCGAGGGATTAGGCGGTTTCGATTCGGTTCTTGAGCTTTTCGAGGCCAATGATGACATGGCCTATGATGACAACTTCTTGGACTTCGACGACGATGGTGGGGATGATGTAAATTCTCGTATCGTTTTCACGGCGGAGGAAACGCAGGAGCCGGGCGTAATGGAGGAGTACTACGTCAAACTAAGCGAGTGGGGCGGCGCAGCGGGCCGGAGCACTTTGTCTCTTCGTCTAGAGTAACCGCGCCAATGAAAAACCCGCCGTGGCGCGGCGGGTTCCGAAAAGCAGCTATCCGTCTATCCCGGTAAGCGTTCCGTCCCCGGGGGATACGCGACGTGGCAATGGTGCACGACCGCCTCGATCATTCGGCGTCCAGCATTGGTCGGCAGAGGGCGTCAATCGTCGTTGGGCAGGCGTCATCGTTGAATACCCGGATGTCGACGTACTCGACGCGCTTGGCGCTGGCATTGATATGGAAGGGATTGTCCCCAAGGCGTCCCGCATCGATGATGTGGTGAGCAAGTTCCTTGAGCTGGTCTTGATTCTCGGGCATCCGACAGTCTCCGTGGTGCGTTGTCATGGCAATAGTCCGGATATTGCATGAGTCGCCGATTTTAGCTTGAAGGCTGAGCGATTTTCGGGTTTGGACGGATTCAGCGGGGTTCAGGGTGCGCTGGAGGCGATCGATGGCCTTGTTTCGGTTCGGATCGAGGCGTGGCGAGGTGGATTGAGGCGGTTTGGGAGGGAATCGGAGATAGCAGGGCTTGGCGTGTGCGGTCCACGCCCTCGGGAACGGGACGAGTGAGGTTTATCCGCCGGCCAGTCGTCTGGCCACCAGGAAGTACAGGTCCTGGTTCGAGCAGGTACTGCTGAGCAGGAACCGCACGCGGCGGGTATTGATCAGGATCACCGCGCCGATCTTGAACAGCTTCAGGCGGATGGTACCGACATAGGCTTTCGCCAGCGCGGTGCCTTTGAGCCCGATTCGCCGGATGGTCTCGATCAGCGTGTAGGCCAGTGAGGCCAACAGCAGCCGGAACTGGTTCGGCCACCACTGCTGGCAGGACGTGCGGTCGGCGAACAGATCCAGCTGGTTTTCCTTGATCCGGTTTTCCATGTCCCCTCGGGCGCAGTACAACCGCTCGTACAACGCCTTCGGGTCGCCCTTGAGCGAGGTGACGATGTAGCGCGGGTTGGCGCCGCGCAGGGTGTGTTCGATCTTTCCAATCACCCGGCGGGGCCGGTCCCAGGTGCGCGCCCCGTAGGTCAGCTCCACGAACCGGCGCACCTTCTCCCCGGTCTCGGCCACCTCGGCCGCGGCGGCTTCGCGGTGTTCGCCGCTCAGCGCGTTCAACCGTTCGTTCTTCGCCAACCCCACGATGTAATCCACCCCATGGCGATCGCACCAGCGCAGCAACTTCCAGCGGCAAAAGCCGGAGTCGCCCCGGAACACGATCCGCACCCGTGGCCACGCCTGGCGCAGCCGCTTGACCAACAACGCCAGGATCGCCCAACTGTGCTTGGCCGCATCGATGCTGGAGGGCCGAAGGTAGCTGACCAACAGCTGATCCCCGCAGAACACGTACAACGGCAAAAAACAGTAACGACGATAAAAGCCGTGGAAGAATCGACCCGCCTGATCCCCGTGCACCGGATCGTCGGTGGCATCGAAGTCCAGGATCAGTCGCTTCGGCGGCGCCTTGAAGGAATCGATGAACCGCTCCACCAGCACCTCGTGGATACAGCTCTTGCGCCAGCGCCGATCCGACACCGCTCCGGCCACCGCCTCGGTCAAACCCAAATACCGGTCGGTCTGACGCAGCAGCAGCGACCCGCCGTCGGAGGTGATCTCCCCACCCGCAAAACGTGCCTCAACGACACGCCGATGCACCCGTGGAAACTCGAACGAGTTCTGGCAACATTGTGTCACGGCAAGGTCTCCTTCGATATCAGCTTAAGTAACTGAATTATATCGAATAATAGGAGCCTTGCCTCCTTATTGGTGCAATATTCGGGCCGCGGGAAGAGCGGCGATGGTTCAGATTCTGGATTCCGGCCAGACGATCGGCGCGCTGGCAGCGGTACGGGCCGGACCGCGCAGCCTACACCGTCGATTCGAGGCGCGTGTTCAGCGGCATCCAGGCGACGGAGGCATTGTTGGGCAGGCTGAGCAGGCAGGCGACCGTGTGCGCCACCGTCTCCGGCGCCAGCCGTTCGCTCAACGGCGTGACGCCGGGCACGCTGGCGACCATGCCGGTCGCAACGGCGCCGGGGCACAGGGCCGTGGCGCGCACGCCGTCGTCGTAGCCGAAATGGCGGGCGGCATGGCTCATGGCGACCAGCGCGTGCTTCGACATGGTGTAGCCGATCGAACAGGTCGTGTCGCGAAAACGGATGCCGTCCGTGGAGGCAATGTTGACGATACGGCCGATACCGCACTTCTTCAGGTGCGGCAGGGCCAGACGCGTGAGGCGGAACGGGGCCTTGACGTTCACCGCCCAGAGTTCGTCGAGCGCCGCTTCGTCGCCCTCCTCGAAATTCACCTGGCGCCAGATGCCGGCGTTGTTGATCAGAACGTGCAGTTCGCCGAAACGATGCAGGGTACGGTCCATCCAGGCGGCGGCCGACTCGGGTTCGTTCGCCTCGAAGTACTCGACGGCGAGGTTGTCCTTGCCCGCATCGGCGAACGCCTCGCGGGTCCGGCCGACATCGCGCACGCCTAGGGACAGCCGGTAGCCGTCGGCCAGGAGGCGTGTGGCGATGGCCGCGCCGATGCCGCGCGAGGCGCCGGATATCATGACGACGCGGCGCTCGGGAGAGAGCAGGGCGGGTTGACTCATGCGCCTGCGCCCGCCGGTCCGCGGTCGTCGGCCGGACGTGGCCGGCAAAATGCAAACCGATCATGTTGGTATGCGGTCGCCGGTCCGCAGTTGTCGGTTGGATGGGGCACTAGAAGATTCCTTGGTACACCCCGCCGTCGTTGACGATGTTCTGGCCCGTCATGAATCCCGCCTGGGCGCTGCAGAGAAAGGCGACCAGGTCGCCGCATTCCGAGGGGTCGGCGAAGCGGCCCGCGGGGCAGTTCCGCTTGCGGTCCTCGACGATGGCTTCATAGGTGGTGTTGCCCCGCTCGGCGTGGCCGTGCAGGTTGGTCTGCAGGGCATCGGTGTCGAACAGGCCCGGACAGACGGTGTTGACGGTCACGTTGTGCGGCACGAGGTCGCGCGCCATGGCGGCCACCGCACCGGACAGGGCGAGCCGCGCCGCGTGGGTGTGGGCAAAGCCGGACTGGGGAAACTTGATGAAGCTCACCGACAGGTTGACGATGCGCCCGAAACCCCGCTCGCACATGCCGGGTGCCACCTGCTGTATCAGGGTGACGGATGACAGGAAATGGTCGTTCAGCCATTGGCGCCACTCCGATTCGCCGATGTCGGCGTAGGCGGTCGGCACCTGGCGCACCCCCGGGTTGTTGACCAGGATGTCCGGTTCCGGGCAGGCATCGAGCAGCCTGGCCCGTTCGGCGGCCACGTTGAAATCGCCGGCGACGGGCTGAACCGAAACGCCGGTGGCCGAGGCGATTTCATCGGCCGCTGCGCGCAGGTCGGCCCGGGTACGCGCCATGATCGTCAGATCGACGCCTTCCCTGGCCAGCGAGAGCGCGCACGCCTTGCCGAGACCCTTGCTGGCGCCGCTGACGATGGCCTTGCGGCCGTGCAATCCGAGTTCCATGCGGTGACTCCTCCGGTGGCTCCGTGCCGCGTGCCTACTGCCGCACGAAGGATGCCGCCAGCAAGCGCGGCGGGACCCGGAAGCGTCCGGCGATGTCCTGCAGTTGTTCCCGCGCGGTGGTGACTTCCGCCCGGCCGCCCGAGACCAGAACGGTGGCCGGCAGCAACTGGGCGTTGTACCGCGCCGCGCACGGCTCCGTATATCCGCCGGTATCGAGAAAGGCCACGTAGTCGCCGCGTTCCAGCGCCGGCATGCGCACATGGGGCCCGAGTTCGTCCGAGTTGCATAACGGGCCCACCAGGTCCACGGTCTCGGTGCGCTCGGCCGTGGCGCCGACCACCGGCACCGGGTGGTAGTACCAGTCGAGCGCCGAGGACCAGGACAGGTGATTGGTGGAGAGGTCCAGGTTGACCCACTTCTTCTTCGCACCCTGCTTGACCGCGCCGACCCGGCCCACCGTGACGCCGGAGGGGCCGGACAGCGACCGGCCCGGTTCCAGGCGCAGCTTCGGCAGCGGCAGACCGAGGCGTTTGGCCTCGGCCTGGATCTCCTGGCTGCAAAGGCGCGCGTAGTCGTCCGCGGTGGGGGCCGAATCGTCGTCGATCTGGCCGCGCGGGCCGGTGCCGTACCACTTGCCGAAGGTCCATCCGCCGCCGATATCGATGCAGGGCGGCGTCCAGCCGGTACGGTCGCGGAGGTGGCCGGACCAGGTGACCATCTCCCGGGCCATGACGGCGAAGTCCATGGCCACGTTGGACATGCGGCTCAGGTGGAAATGGGTCTCGCGCAGGTGGATATGCGGCATCTGCTGAGCCTGCCTGACGATCGCCACGGTCTGCTCGCGGGTCATGCCCCACTTGGTGCTGTCGCTCTGTTCCTTGAGGGTGCCGGGGCCGTGCATGGCCACGCCTTCGCGCTCGGCCAGCGGGTCGAGGTCGAGCTTGAGCCGGATTCCCACGTCGGCGTCCCGGTTCTGCCGCCGGCATACGGCATCGATGCGGTCGAGTTCGTCGGTGGCATCGATATTGATGCACAGGCCGTTGGCCACGGCCATTTCCAATTCCTCGTCCTCCTTGTTGGAGCCGTTCAGTACCAGGGTGCCGGCATCGGTGCCGGCCAGCAGCGCCAGGTACATCTCGTTCACCCCAAAGCAGTCGCCGCCGGCGCCTTCCTGGTTCATGATGTGGCGGTAGGCGAGGCCGTTGTTCGACTTGTTGGCGAACAGGATCTGCGACTCCGCCGGATAATGCCGGCGGAAAGCGTCGCGGAACTGCCGGTAGGTGTAGCGAAACTGGCTTTCGCTGACGAGGAACAGGGGGGTGCCGAACTTCTCGGCCAGTTCGGCGACATCGCAGTCCTCCACCCAGAGGTTGCCGTTCGGGCCGACTCCGATGAACTCGCCGTAATTCTCCCGGTATTCCTTTGGCTGCAATTCGGGCACATATACGCCGTTGGCCATGGTTCGTCCTCCTATGCTATGGGTCAGGCAATTTTCAGTTCGGCAAGGCCCGCGTGCAACTCCTCGAGCGATCTGCCGGTGACGGGGCGCAACGGCGGCCGGGGATCGCCAGCGGCGAAACCGAGCCGGGCCATGGCGGCCTTGGTGGCCGGATACAGGGACCGTCCGCCGCTGGTGAAGAGGTCGGTCAGGCGCCGGCCGGTCTCCTGCAGCGCCCGGGCTTCCTCCAGGCGCCCGCCGCTGGCGGCGTGGAACAGGTCCACCGATCCGGGCAGCCACACGTTCGGAAACAGGTCGATGAAACCGTCGGCGCCGGCGGCCACCGCCGGCACGCCGTAGATCGACGAGGGTCCGCAGAACACCCGCAGTTCCTCGCGCACGGCGATGAGCGTGGCGTAGAAGTTGTTCCAGTCGCCCGCGCTTTCCTTGATGGCGACCACGTTGTCGAGCTCCGCCAGGCGCACCGCAAGTTCCGGCGTGATGGCGTTGCCGGCGTTGCCGGGAATGTTGTACAGCACGATGGGAAACGAAATCGCCGCGTCGACCTCCCGGAAATGCTCGAAGATCTCGTCGTCGTTCAGGCGGATGAAGTAGGGCGGCAGGATCAGCGCGGCATCGCAGCCGGCGTCCTGCGCTGCCCGGGCGAGGCTCACGGTTTCGGCAACGGTCACCGAGCCCGCGCCTGCGATCACCGTTCCGCGCCCCGCGGCACTCCCGGCGCCGATACGGTACAACCGGCAGCGCTCCTTGTGGGAGAGCGACCAGAATTCGCCCGTACACCCGCCGACGAGCACGCCGGTGCCGCCAGCGGCAAGGGTGCGGTCGATATTCTCCTCCAGCGCGCGGGCATCGATGCCGCCCGCTGCGTCGAACGGCGTGATGACGGCCGACATGGGCCCCCACCAGTCCACACTGTCTCTGTTCATGCTCCCTTCCCTTCCCTCCTGGTCGCGGATCGACCGGCTCACGTGAGCCGGGTACTCCCCCGGCCACCGCTTTCTCGTGACGCTGCATCAGTCATGCCGTCGAATCGTCGTTCAGCCGCCTGCCGTCCGCGGCCGCGAACAGGCGCAGTTTATCCGCGCGGAACGCCAGTTTCACCGTATCGCCGGACTCGAGGGCGACATCCCCGTCCATGCGGGCGACGAGTTCGTTTCCCCGATAGTCGAACACCAGGATCGTCTCGTGTCCAGTGGGTTCGACCAGACTTACGCGCGCGGCCTCGCCCTCCTTATCGATTTGTATGTGCTCGGGACGTATGCCGAGCCGGACCCGCCGGTCCGGCTCCGGCATTTCTTCGGCCAGGGGCAGCATGCCGACCGGGAGCGAGACATCGCCGCACCGGAATGTCCGGCCCGAGCCGGTGCCCTCCAGGCGGCCGTCCAGGAAGTTCATGGACGGCGTGCCGATGAAGCCGGCGACGAAGTCGTTGCCGGGCCGTGCATATACGTCCCGCGGGGGGGCGAATTGCTGCAGCCTGCCGTCACGCAGCACGGCGATGCGCTGTGACATGGTCATGGCCTCGAGCTGATCGTGGGTCACGTAGACCATGGTGCGGCCGATGCGGCGGTGCAGGCGGATCAGTTCCGCGCGCATGTGCGTGCGCAGCTTCGCGTCGAGGTTGGACAGGGGTTCGTCGAGCAGGAAGACCGCCGGGTCGCGCACCAGTGCCCGGCCGAGTGCCACCCGCTGCTGCTGGCCGCCGGACAGTTCCCGGGGCTTGCGGTCGAGCAGCGCTTCGAGTTCCAGCACGGCTGCGGCTTCCCGCACCCGCCGGACCCGCTCGTCCTTCGCAACGCGGCGTTTGCGCAACGGGTATTCGATATTGCCGGCCACCGTCATGTGCGGGTAGAGGGCGTAGGTCTGGAACACCATGGCGACATTGCGCTGTGCCGGGGCGAGTTCGTTGACCACCCTCCCGCCGATGGAGATCGTCCCCCCGGTCGGGCGATCGAGGCCGGCCAGCATGCGCAGCAGCGTGGTCTTGCCACAGCCGCTCGGGCCCAGGATGCTGACGAATTCGCCCGACTCGATCTCGAGGCTCAGGTCATCGACGGCGGTGACGCCGCCGAATCGCTTGCTGACGTTCTCGAAGCGGATACGTGACACCGTTGGCGCCTCAACCCTTGATCGCGCCGGCGCTGAACCCGCGGGTGAGGTAGCGCTGCAGGAAGGCGAAAACGACGATGAGCGGCAGGCTCATCATGACAGAGGCGGCCATGAGCAGCGACCACTCGATGTTGAACGAAGTGACCAGCATGCTGATGACCCCGGTGGTCAGCGGCCGCGCCGCATCGTTGTTCACCAGCACCAGCGCGTAGAAGTACTCGTTCCAGGCGAGTATGGCGGTGAACATGGCGGTGGAGATGATGCCGGGCAGGGCCTGGGGCAGGATGACGTCCACGAATGCCTGCATGCGGTTGGCGCCGTCCACCAGCGCCGCGCTTTCCAGGTCGTCGGGGATCGCCTTCATGAACGAGCGCAGGAGCCAGAGCGCGTAGGGCAGGGCGAAGGTGGTGTAGGCGATGATCAGGCTCGTGAGGGTATTGGCAAGCCCGAGGCCCGTCATGAGCAGATAGAGGGGGATGATCAGCACCACGGAAGGCAGCAGGTACGTAAAAAGGACCAGGCGCGCCAGGCGCTCGCGGCCCGGGTAGGAGAATCGCACCAGGCTGTGGGCGCCGAGCGTGGCGATCGCGATCACCACCAGCGTGGTGCCGGCGGCGAGCCAGGCGGAGTTCCTGAGGTAGATGAGGAAGGGCGTCTCCGTCAGGAGCCGCCGGTAGTGCTCGAAGGTGATCTCGCCGGGCAGCAGCCGGGGCGGAATGACGAACAGCTCCGTGGAAGGCTTCACCGAGGTGAGAAGCATCCACAGGAGCGGAAAGGCGATGACGAGAACCACTGCCCAGGCAAAGACGTTGAACAGGACGCGGCGGACGATCGAGGACGGGGCGGACACGGCGTCAGTCCTGCGCCCGGCTCAGGTACAGGCTCATGAACAGCAGCATGATCAGCATCATGAGCACCGCGGCAGCCGAGGCGCCCCCCATCTGGTTGAGGGCGAAGGCTTCCTTGTACACCATCAGCGGCAGGGTCTGGGTGCCGATGATGGGGCCGCCGCCGGTCAGGAGGAATATCAGGTCGAATTCCTTGAAGTCCCAGATGGTGCGCAGCAGCACCACGACGATGAGCACGTCGCGCAACTGCGGCAGGGTCACGTCGGTGAATCGCGCCCAGGCGCCGGCGCCGTCGATGGATGCGGCTTCGTAGAGTTCGTCCGGGATCGCCTGCAGTCGCGCCAGCACCGCGATTACCACGAACGGGAAATACTTCCAGGCGCCGACGAAAATCAGGCTGATCATGGCGTTGGGCATGGAACCGAGCCAGTCGACGGGAAGGTCGACGATGCTGGCCCACAGGAGCAGGTGATTGAGCACGCCGTAAAGGTCGTTGAAGAGCCAGCGCCAGACCAGCACCGCCACCACCGTGGACAGGAAGTAGGGGAACAGCACCAGGCTCCTCGCCAACGCCCGGAATGCCAGGTTCCTGTGCAGCATCAGCGCCACGAGTATGCCGAAGACGATTTGCAGGGTCAGAGTGCCCGCGGTCCAGATCAGGTTGTTGGCGAGCGACCTCCAGAACTCGCCGGACGCCAGCAATCTCCGGTAGTTGTCGAGCCCCACCCATTCGCCTTCCATGGTCGGCGTATAGATGGAGAAAAGGCCGAGGTAGATGGCCGAGACCAGGGGATAGACGATCACCGTGCAGAAAACGAGTACGGTGGGCGCGATCAGCAGCGCGCCGAGCAGCCCGTAGCGGGCATCGAGGGAGCGCATGCGGAGCGATGCTGAGGCAGCCCGGGTTGTAGGCATGTCGTCCTGCGCCGGACGCCTCAGGCTTTCATGATCGTTTCGATGCGCCGGGCCGTGTCGGCGAGCACCGTGCGCGGCTGCTCGTCGTTCAGCACGACCCGCTGCACCATTTCCGCCAGTATGCCGCTGTTGACCAGTGCCCCGGCCTTGACGTTGATGCGGTGTTCGGGGGATTCCCAGCCCAGGTTGTGGCCGGCGGCGGCCGAGGTCGACATCAGGGCGATCTCGTCGCGGTAGCGCCGCACCAGTTCATGATCGAGATATCGCTCGTCTTCCGCGGCGGTTTGCAGCACGGGGAGGATGTGGCCCGGCGTGGCGTGCAACTGACGGATGTACCCCTCGCCTTCGTACAGCCAGGCGGCGAACCGCCGGGTCATTTCCTGGTCTTGCGCATCCGCGGGAATGAACACGCTCGGATAGTCGTTGAACGTCCAGGGGGGAACCTCGGAGGAAACGGTCGGATACGGGACACAGGTGATGTGATCCGTCAGGCGCGGATTGCGGGTGTTCACGTTCACCAGGACGCGGCCGGCATACAGGCCCGTGGCGGTGGCGCCGCTGACGAATGCGCTCAGGGTCTCGCCCCAACTGTAGCCCGTGGCGCCGGGCGGGCAGAGTTCCCGCATGGAGCGGTAGAACTCCAGCGCATCGACCGCCTCGTCGCTGTCGATCGCGACGTCCAGGTCGGGCGAGAGGATCTGTCCGCCGGCGCCGTGAATGAAGCAGACGATCACGAGGCTGGTGGCGCTGTTTCTCGCGTAGGGGAGTTGCGCGCCGTAAATGCCCCGCCCCTGCATCTGCCTGCAGGCCGCGCGGAATTCGTCCCAGGTTTCCGGCGCGCTCTCGATTCCGGCCCGCTGCATCAGGTCGGTGCGCAGCCACAGCATGTTGGCCGCCGTGTTGCCGATGCCGGCGGCGGCGTGCACGCCGGGCTCGATCTCGTAGACCCGGTTGGTGCCTGCGAAGAACCGGTCGCTTCCGACGGATTCGATGACCGGATCGAACGGGCTCAGCAGTCCGGCATGCCAGTAGTCGGCGACGGCGAAGGAGGGCAGGTGCGTCACCAGGTTGGGCACGTTGCCCCCGGCGAACGCAGCGGCGAGCTGGGCCGGGTAACCTTCGTCCGAAGTCCTCTCGAACAGCACCTGGACGCCGGGATGCTGCGCCTCGAAGGCGGCAATCTGGAATCGGTAGGCGGCGAGCTGCTCGGGCGAGGACTGGGTGGACCACCAGCGGATGGTCGTGTTCGCGCGTGCCGGCGGGGATTTCAGGCCGGCAGCACCGGCACACAGTGCCAGCGCACCGCGCAAGGCGGCGCGGCGCGTGATTCCTCCCTTGCTCGAATTACCGCTCATTCGGCCGAAAGCCCGCTGCACGGATGGCGAATTGCCCTCCCGACATCTTCACCCAAATGCCCGGAGGGCGCAAGTTCAGGATTTCCGGAAACGGGCAATCGAGAACCGCTCCAGCGGATAGTCGGTCGAGTGGCCCAGAATGGCATCGGCGACCAGGCGGGCGCAGTAGGGACCGAGGGTAAAACCGGCATCGCCGGGGACCGCGAAGTAGAGGCCCGGCAGCGATTCCACGGGGCCGAGAACCGAGACCAGATCGACCAGCGTGTTGACGCCGGCCCAGGTGCGCTGCACCTGCAACCCGCCGACGGCGGGCACCAGGTGCCGCGCCAGGCGCAGATTGCCGGCGAGGCTTTCGGAGAGCACGGCCGGCGGAAGTCGATCTCCCGACCGGGCCGCAGGCCAGCCGCCGCCGATCAGCACCTGCCCGTTGGCAAGCTGTTTCATGGTGATGGCCCGCGCAGCGTGCTGGATGAGGTGGTGCATCAGCGGCTCGGCCGGTTCGGTGATGCACATCTGCAACGGTTCGGCGGTGCAGGGCAGGCGCAGGCCGAGGCTGGCGGCAAGCCGCCCGGAACCGGTGCCGGCGGCGATGACCACCCGCTCCGCCCGGTAGGTTGCGTGGCCGGTGGCTACCAGGTAACCGGCCCCTCCGGGCTGCAGCCGTTGCGCCGTGCCGTTGCGAAGGGCGGCGCCGGCGGCTTCGGCCCGCCTGCGCACCGCGTCGGCTGCGAGCAGGGGATTGATCTTGCCTTCCTTCCCGCAGAACAGGGCGCCGTGCACGCCGGAGTTGAGATAGGGAGCGATGCTCAGCAATTCCTCCCGTCCCATCGGGCGGGTGCGGACCCCGTGTTCGCCTTCGATTCGGCTCTTGCGCTCCAGAGCCGCCATTTGTCCGGCGCTTTCGGCGATCATGAGCCCGCCCGTGTTGGCGAATTCGATGTCTTCGCCCAGCCGCCCGGCGATTCCCTCCCAATAGTCGATGGCGCGGGGATAGATGGGCAGCGTGTGCCGGTAATCCTCGATCCGCTCCGGAAACAGGCGTTCCATGCGGCTCTGCATCTGACCGTGCAGGCTGCCGGCATTGGTGGCGGATCCCGAGTCCCGGCCGGCATCGAGGCACAGCACGCTCATGCCCGCTTCGGCGAGGAACCAGCTGACGCTCAGGCCGACGATCCCGCCTCCTATCACCAGCGTTTCGTGGATGGGTTCAGTGCTGCATGCGCACAAACTTCAGTCCCCGGCCGGCTCGACCCGCAGCAGCGCGCCACGATCGTGATCCGTGAGCAGGTAGAGCAGCCCGTCCGGGCCCTCGCGAACCTCGCGGATACGCTGCTCCAGCGAGAGCAGCAGCGCCTGGCTGCCGCGGGGCAAACCCTCCGGGGTGAGCGTAACCCTGTGAAGCTGCGTTCCGCTCAGGCCACCGACGAAGGCGTGACCCTGCCAGTCGCCGAAGCGCTCGCCCGCGTAGAACGCCAGACCGCCTGGCGCAATGCTGGGCGTGAAGTGCAGCCACGGATCTTCCATGCCCGGCGCCGACGGACTTGCGAGTATCGGCCCGAATCCGTCGCCGGTCCGTTCTCCGCTGTAGGACCTCCCGTAGGAGACCGTTGGCCAGCCGTAATTGCGGCCGGCTTCCACGATGTTGATCTCATCCCCGCCCAGCGGGCCGTGATCGACGGCCCACAGCGCCCCTGTGCCGGGATGCACCGCCATGCCCGTCGTGTTGCGTATGCCGAGGGCATGGATTTCCGGGCGGTAACCCGGCTCGTTGACGAACGGATTGTCGGCGGGCACGGAGCCATCGTCGTTGAGGCGCAGGATCTTGCCCGCGTGCGAGGCCGGGTCCTGCGCCTGGTGGGCGCTGCCGACGCGGTTGGTGCCGCCCTCCGCCTGCAGGTAGTTGGTCGCTCCGATACTCATGTACAGCTTGCTGTCGGCGCCGAAGGCGATACGCACCGCGCTCACGCCGCTGGTCGCGGCATCGGCGACGAACACGTCCTCGACATCGCGGAGTCCGTGCGCGCCGTCGTACCGGCCGCGCGCCACCGCGGCGGTTCCCGCGGGACCGTACAACTGATCCCAGTCGGCATCGGTTTCGCCGGGCAGGCGCCTGGAATACGTAAGGTACACCCACCGGTTGTCGGCGAACCCTGGGTGCAGCGCCACATCCATCAGGCCCTTGTAGGCCGAAGCCAGCACGGCAGGGACGCCGGCAATGGGTTGCGGGTCCAGCGTAAAGTCCGCGTTCACGCGCCGCAGGCGGCCCGGCCGCTCGGTCACCAGCATCGCCCCGCCGGGAAGGAAGGCCAGGGCCCAGGGGCGCTCCAGGCCCTTGAGCGGGGTGACCCGCAGGCGCTGGCCTTTCTCGTCGATGACCTGCGCGGCGTCGGCGAGCGTATCCGGACCCGAGCCCGGCCGGCCCGGTACACGCTGGCGTGGCGCGTCAGCCGCATCGGTCGCCTGGGGCGCCTGCGCGGCCGCCATGCTGTGAGCGAACAATGAACACAGCAGCACTGCCACCGGGGCGCGCCGCAGGCTTCGGTACGCGAACATGACCTTACCTCCCATGCCCGGATCATAGCCTGAAAGTGTCTGCCAGTCCGAGGACACTGCGCTCCCGGGAACAGCCTGCGGCGAACCGGCGGCGGGCGCGCCCCGCAAACACGTCATCCGGCCGGCGACGCTGCTTCGCCATGTATAATCGCTCGGGAGGCAGATCACCGGACGCAGTGCCAGGCGGTGTCGGGCCGGAGCCCGGTGGCGCCGTCCCGCGTCTTTTCCCGAGTGGAAGGACCACCCGCGGGGCCGGTGTATCCACGCTCGAACTCATCCAATTTGAGGAAAAAACAATGAAAAAATGGCTGACATTCGGAAAGGCGCTTGCCCTGTCGACCGCCCTCGTGGCCCTGCCCTCGATGGGCCAGTCCGACGGCGTTCAACTGGAGGGGATGCCGGGCGGGTCGGGTGGCTACGATGACCTGGTCGCGCTCTACCAGGAGTTTCTGGAATTCAGCGATCCGGAGCGCGCCAGCGGCGACGTACCGCTTCGCGATATCGCGGGGAGGCCGGCGGAAGTTTATCCCGACTACGGCGTCGCCGCCGTCGAACAGCGGCGCGCGACGATGGACGATCTGCAGGATCGGCTCGAGGACATGGCGGTCGTGGACTGGGCGCTGGACCGGCAGGTGGACTACCTGGCCGTAAGGTCGCGATTCGACCAGTACGACTTCACGCTGAACGTATCCCGGCCCTGGTCGCGCGATCCGGGATTCTACGTGGACCAGATGCTGCGCATCACATTTGCTGACCTGCCGCTGTCGGAGGCGGAGACCGCCGACCTGGTGACCAGGCTGCAGGCCATTTCCCTTCTCATCGACCAGGCCGAAGCGAACCTGACGGAGGTCGCGGCGGACTATGCGGATCTCGCCATCTTCAATCTGACCAACGCCGACGGCGTGGGGCATGGATTTCCCTACCGCGCGACGCCGCCACCCGGGGTCATCGGCTGGTACGAGGACTTTCTCGGCCGGGCCCGCGAGCAACAGCCGGACCTGGCGGACGACATCGCCGCGGCCATGGATTCGGTGACGGGCTTTCACTCCTGGCTGACGGAGAATCGCGAATCCATGACCGGTCAGGGCGGCGTCGGTCGGGATTATTTCAACTGGTACCTGAAGCACGTCAAGCTGATGCCGTACGACACCGACCAGATCGTGACACTCGGCATTCGCGAACTCGACCGCCTGTGGAGCGTGTACGCGCTGGAGCAGCACCGCAACCGCAACCTCCCGGTGATTGATCTGCCGACATCGGCGGAGGAGTATGCGGAGCGGATTGCCGAAACGGACCGCCGGATCAGGAGTTTCCTGGTCGAGCACGAGATCATCACGATCCCGGACTACATCGGCGAACTCGACACGAACGTGCCGTGGATCGTGCGTCCCAACGGGCCGAACTACTGGGAACAGGTGCAGTACAGGAACCCGACTCCGGATCACCTGCACGCCGTGATTCCCGGCCACCGGTTCGACGCGGTCGTCGAGTCCCACAACACGCACCCCATCCGCGGCAGGATCACCAGCGGCGCCAGGACGGAGGGCTGGGCGGTCTACCTGGAAGAGGGCATCATGAATGCCGGGGTGATTGACGATCTGCCCCGTGTGCGGGAACTCATCTACATATTCGGTATCTTTCGCGCGGCGCGGGTACCGGCCGACGTCTGGCTGCAGTTGAATGAAATGTCGGTCGATGAGGTCGTTACCTGGTGGATGGAACGCACGCCGTGGCTGGACGTGGACGTTGCGCGGGTGGATGCCGAAATCTACCTGCGGCGGCCGCCGGGATACGGTCTCGGATACACGGTTGGAATGTTGCAGGTTCAGCGTCTCCTGTCGGACCGGCGGCAGCAACTGGGCGACGACTTCGTGCTGAAGGATTTCCACGACGAGTTCATGGACGCGGGCCGCCTTCCGGTTTCGCTGATCCGCTGGGAGATGACCGGACTCGACGACGAAGTGCGCGAGTTCTGGAAACGCGAACGACTGAACTGAGCCGAACGGCCGGCGAGCAGCCTCATTCTTCCGGCATAACGCCGTTTGCTGCTTCCCGGTGACTGCCTCGATGACAACGTGAGCGCAACAGCGTCGACCCCGGGTTTCGCATCGGCATTGGCCGATATCGATCGCCTGTACAACTTCCATCCGTTTACAGCCCTGGCCCGGCATGAACGGGACGGCCCGCCGGTCGTCATGGTGAGGGGCGAGGGCGTCTGGCTCGAGGATGCCGCCGGACGTCGATACGTGGACGGAATGGCCGGGTTATGGTGCGTAAACGTCGGTTACGGCCGCACGGAAATCTCCGCAGCGCTGCGCACGCAAGCCGAGTCGCTGTCGTACTGCCATGGTTTCTCCTCGATGAGCAGCGACGTGCCGGCACTCCTGTCGCGGCGGTTGATCGAATACGCGCCGGTGCCGATGTCGAAAGTCTTCTTCGGCAACTCGGGCTCGGATGCGAACGACACCCAGGTCAAGCTGGCCTGGTACTACAACAATGTCCGGGGTAAACCGCAGAAGAAAAAGATCATTGCCCGGCAGCGCGGCTACCATGGCGTGACCGTCATGTCTGCCGGAATGACGGGCCTGCCGGGCGTGCATGCGGGGTTCGACCAGCCGTTGCCATTTGTCAGGCATACGATCGCGCCCCATCGTCTCTGGGAGGGGTTTGGCCTCAGCGATGCGCAGTTTGTCGACAAGCTGACCGGGGACCTGGAACGGCTGATCGCGGAGGAGCGCGCCGATACGATCGCAGCGATGATCCTGGAACCCGTGATGGGCGCCGGCGGGGTCATCGTTCCACCGCCCGGCTACTATGAGGCGGTTCAGGACGTGCTCGCCCGGAACGACATACTGTTGATCGCCGATGAGGTCATCTGCGGTTTCGGCCGCCTCGGCTACATGTTCGGCAGCGAGGCTCTGCGGATCGAGCCGGACCTGATCACGGTCGCAAAGGGCGTCACGTCAGCGTATTTCCCGTTGAGCGGGGTTTACGTTTCGGAGCCGGTCTGGCGCACGGTCGTCGAGGGCGAGAAGCGGTTCGGTGTGTTCGGACATGGCTACACGTATTCATCGCATCCCATCGGGGCTGCCGCCGCAATGGCGAATCTCGACATCATCGAAGCCGAGGATCTCGTTACAGTCGCAGGCGTTCGCGGCCGATACCTGCATGAGCGGCTGCAACGTGCCTTCGGCGACCACCCGCTCGTCGGCGAGATCCGGGGGTTCGGTCTGATTGGTGCGGTCGAACTCGTCGCATCCAGGGATCCGCCGGAACCATTCGATCCGAAACTTGCGGTCGCTGCCAGGGTTGCAGGAAAGTCACTCGAATCCGGCGTCCTTACAAGAGCACTGCCCAATGCCGATACGCTTGCGTTTTCGCCGCCGCTCATCATCAAGGAAAGCGAGCTGGACATTGTTGTCAACACCATCAGGGAGGCTCTCGACGAGGTGCAGTCGGAGCTGATCCGGGAGGGTCAATGGAAACCATGACCGGGGACGTTACGCGTCGGTCTCCATCTCCTGCCTGACCCATCGCGCGACCTCGGCATGGGTGGCGAACCAGACGCCGCCCTTCGACCTGGCGTGCTCCACCAGCCTGTCGAGAATCCAGATTCGTGACCGATACCCGATGACGAACGGGTGCATGACGAGCTGGAAGAGGCCTCCCGATTCCCAGGCTGCATCGAATTCCCGCTTGAAGATGCCGAATACGTCATCCGGGGACATCCACGGTCGGGTGGCGGGCTCGCGGTTGAACATCAGGTAGACCGCATCGTCCCGAAGCCACTCCACCGGAACCTCGACCACACCCGTCGGCCGGCCGTCTGCCAGCAGTTCGTAGCAGGCCTCGTCCGCCATCAGGGAACTGTCGTATTCCAGGCCGAGTTCCGCAACGATCCGGATCGTGTAGGGGCTCAGGTCCCAGTTCGCCGACCGAAAGCCGACCGGCGCTGCGCCGAGTTGCCGCTCCAGTACGTCCCGGGCACGTAAAATGAGTTCGCGTTCCGTCGCTTCGTCCAGCGTGGAATTGTTCTCGTGGATCCAGCCGTGAATGCCCACCTCGTGACCGGCGTCCGCGATGCGCCTCGTTTCGGTGGGGTCGATCAGCGCGCACACCGCCGGCTCAAAGAAGCTGGCCGGGACATCGTGCCGGCGCAGCAGGCTCAGTATTCGGGGAACGCCCACCCGGCGTCCGAATTCACCCCACGCCAGGCGGCCTACCGTGCTGTGGCCCCTGCCCAGTTCGTACGTTTCGTGATCGCAGTCGAACGAGAGAGCGACCGCGCAACGGGCGCCATCGGGCCAGGCGGACGGCTGCAACGGCCGGCCGGCCCTGACGCGGCCTATTGCCCGGCGCCACGTGTTTTCGGGCCAGCGCCAGGGTTCTTCGTTCGGGTTCATTCGCTGTTCGATGGCGCGCAGGTAACGGTACGACCGTAGTGTACAATTTTGCGTACGCCTGTTCGCATCGCGATCACTTCTCTCCGGCCACAGCGATCGGCCCTGCTGTGGCTTCAAGGTCAGTGGCCAGCCGGAAAACGACATGACCAGGACGCGCAATCGATCCTACCGCACCCAGGTGGCCTCCGTGGGGCTTTTCGCGGTGCTCCTGGCGGGATCGTATGCGGTGCCCGCGGTATCCCAGACGGCAGCATCCCCTCAGGACGCACTCATACAGATCTTTCAGGCGGCGCAGGATCTGCGCCAACCCGAAATCGTCGAAGGGATTCCGGACTTCTCGGCGGCCGCGGTCGAGCGGCAGAAGGCGGGACTGGCCGAACTCCGGTCCCGCTTCGACGGCCTGGACCCGGCAGGCTGGGCGATGTCCGACCAGGTCGACTACCTGATAGTCCGGTCGGAACTGGACATGCTGGACTACGGTCTGCACGTCTACCGCGCCACGTCCCGAAGCCCCGCGTTCTACCTGTCGTCAATTTCGTCCTTCGGCATGTTGAGCGGCGCGGCGCTCAGCGGGCTCGGCCGGCTCGTGCAGCAACCGCCGCCGTTCACGGAAGCTCGCGCGGCCGAAATCGTCGCGCACATGAAGAGCGTCCCGGCAATTCTCGAACAGGCGAAACGCAACCTGACGGAACCGACGCGCGAGATGTCGGGTTGGGCCCTGGCCACGCTGGCCGACGGACAGTCCGGCAGCAGGGCGTTCGCGGAAGGACTCAGGCCCCATTTCCCGGCAGAGTGGGCTGGAGAACTCGACTCGGCGGCCATCGAAATGGGTGCGGCGCTTGCGTCGTATCGGCTCTGGATCGAGGAACGGTTGCCCGAAATGGTGCGTGCCCGCCCGATCGGGCGCGAGATGTACGACTGGATTCTGCGGCGAATCTGGCTGTTGCCGTACGATGCCGAAGACATTCTCCGTCTGGGCGAGCAGGAATACGCGCGTTTCCTCGCCTTCACATCGTTTGAAGAATCGCGAAACCGTGACCTGCCCGCACTGGCGGGTGCGCTGACGACTGCCGAATATGCGCGGCGCACGGAGGAGGAAGCCGGGGCAATTCGCCGCTTTCTCCAGGACAAGGGGGCGCTCGACATACCGGACTACGTGGGACCGTATCGCCGCGCGCAGATGCCCGACTACATCCAGGCGTTTTCGCTGTGGGCGGGCCTGAGCGGTTATTCGACTCCGGGCAACGGGGTAGTGAAGTATTCGGTGCCCGAGGATCACCCCTACACGCAGACCTACTGGGAATCGATCATGCGGGTCGACCCGAGCACGAACATCTTCCACGATGGAATTCCGGGGCACCATCTCCAGGGCATCGTGTCCGCACGTCACGCGTCTCCGATCCGGAGGGGTCACCGCGACCGCTTCAAGAGCGAGGGTTGGTCCACATACTGGGAAGAGACGGCCATGCAGCTTGGCTATTATGACGAGCGGCCGAAGAGCCGCGAGCTTATCTATAATTTCATGCGCCTGCGTGCATTGCGCGTGGTTGTGGACGTAAGAATGGCGCTTGGTGAAATGACCGTCGATGAAGCGGTGGCTGCGCTGATGACGATACCCATGGACCGGCGTATCGCGCGGGAGGAAGCCGACGATTTCTTCGCTGCGCCCACGGGTGGAATCGTGTACCTGATAGGCAAGTTGCAGATCGAGCGCCTCCTGGCCGAACTGCGGCAACAACTCGGCGCCGATTTCGACCTGGGCCGGTTTCACAACGATCTCGTTGCCGCGGCGTGGGTGCCCATCGAACTCACGCGATGGGAGATGACCGGCAATGGAGAGAACGTGCAGCGCATGATCGAAGATCGGAGTCCGATGCCGCGCCCGTGAACGGCGAGCCGGGAAAATTCGTGCGTGGCGCCGTGGCAGCGGTGGTGCTGTTCCCGATGCTCGTCACCGGCCAGCAGGTCCCGCCGGACGAGATCATCCATAGCGGCGCGGTTTCGTTTCGACTGGAGCAGGTTGCGGACGGGCTGCAGGTTCCCTGGGCCATCGCATTTCTGCCTGGGAACCGGGCGCTGATAAGCGAGCGTGCCGCCGGCCGCATTCGTCTCGTCGATCTGGCCGATGGCACTCTGGCGGCCCCTGCCGGCGGGCCGGACGATGTGTTCATCAAGGACAACGGCGGGATGCTGGATGTCGTGCTGCACCCGGCGTTCGACGACAACGGCTGGGTCTACTACTGCTACACGGCCGGTGACTTGCAATTGAGCACCACGGTGGTGGAACGGGTTCGGCTGACGGAGGGCCGATTCGCGGATCGTGAAAGGCTGCTCGCGGCACAGCCCTGGTATCACAATTCCATCGTTTACGGGTGCCGGCTCGCGTTCAGCGGGGAGCACCTGTTCATTTCCCTGGGGGAACGGTGGGACCTGAGGCACCTGGCCCAAAGCCCCGGCACGCATCTGGGGAAGATTCTTCGGGTCCATCACGATGGGAGTGCGCCGGCCAACAATCCGTATGCCGATGTCCCGGGCGCCTTGCCGGAAGTCTGGGCGCTCGGCAGCCGCAACGCGCAGGGACTCACGGTTCACCCGGACACCGGAGAACTCTGGTCGCACGAGCATGGCCCCCTGGGCGGCGATGAAATCAACATCATCGAACCCGGCCGAAACTATGGTTGGCCGGTCATCACCTACGGGCTGGAATACAGCGGCGAGCCCGTCGGCGAGGGTCTGACGGAGTACGAGGGCATGGAACAGCCGCTCTACACGTACATTCCGTCGATCGCGCCGTCCGATATGGTGTTCTATACGGGTTCCGCTTTCCCCGGGTGGCGGGGCGATCTGTTTATCGGTGCGCTGGCGGGGACGCATATCAACCGGCTCGTGATCGAGAGAAGGAACGTTCTGCACGAGGAGCGGCTGCTGCTTGACAAGGGTTGGCGTATTCCCTTCGTCAGCCAGGGACCGGATGGCCTGATCTATTTCGGCACCGGCATGGGCACGGTGTTTCGCCTCGTGCCGGCGGCGGAGTAGCGGTGAGCGGCAGCGCGTCGCATGCCCTGGCCGGGGTTCGACCCGGCTTCCTTGCCGCACCGTGGACCTGATCGGAGGAAGCGCACCAAGTGGCAAGCCTGGCCGACAAGACGATATTGCTGACGGGATCGTCGCAAGGTATCGGCGCGGCGACGGCGAGGGTGCTGTGCCGCCACGGCGCGCGGCTGATCGCGCATCATCAGGGCAGGAAAGACGACCGCGAGAAGGCGCGCGAATTGCTGCGTGAGGTCCCGGCGGATCGCAGGCATTTCGTGTCCGGCGACTTCGAAGACGATGCGGTTGTGGAGCAGGTCTGGACGGATGCCGTGGCCTGGCGCGGGCACATCGACGTGCTCGTGCTGAATGCCGCCATGATGGAGCCGCGCGGCGGTTTCGATGACCCGGAGGAGGCGTGGAACGCCGCCTGGCGCCGCCACTACCAGGTCAACGTGCAGGCGCCCGCGCGGCTGATGCGTGCAGCGGTTCGGCATTTTCGCACCCGTGGCGCGGGTGTGATCATCCTCATGTCCAGTTGGGTTGCGCAGCGCGGGGCGAGCAATCCGAAGATGCTGGCCTACGCGGCGTCGAAGGCCGCCATAAAGGCGGTGGCGCAGTCCGTGGCGCGAGCCCACGCGAAGGAAGGCATCTACGCCTACATCATCGCTCCCGGAATCGTCAGCACCCGGATGTCGGTGGATTTCGCGAAGCTGCAGGGTGGCATTCAGGGTGTGACCGATACGCTCGCCATGCGCGAATGGGTGCCGCCGGAGGAACTGGGCAAGCTGATCGCGTTTCTGGCCCAGGGGACCCATCGTCACCTGACGGGCGCAACCCTCGACGTCAACGGGGCAACCTATATTCGGTGAAGGACCTCCAGCCATGAGCGAACAACCGGATCGGAGATTGGCGGATCGCCAGGCAATCGCCGACGTGCTGGTGGAGTACTGCTGCGCGCTTGACGTCATGGATCTGCCGGCGCTGGCGGCGCTGTTCACCGACGATTGCATCGTGGAATACGGCCCGGGTGAATTCCTGCAATGCCATGGTTCCGCCGCGCTCGCGAAATCCCTTGAGCGCATGTGGCGGTGGTCGCGGACGTCCCATCACCTGTCCAACGTCCTGATCCGCTTTGACGGCAGCGACGCCGCCTTTTCCCGCAGCTACGTACACGCCTGGCATGAACGCCCGGACGGGTCGACGGCGACGATTTTCGGCCAGTACCATGACCGCTTCGTTCGCCAGGAGCAGCTCTGGCGAATCGCCGAGCGGCGAATGCTCATGAACGGCTGCGACGCCGCATTCACGGTCAACATCAATCGACTGGAGCGCATGCCGCCACCGCCAGGCTGGAGGGCGCCCGACATTGATTGAAAGCGGCGCGCCGATGCGCGATTGCCGTGAAGGTCTGACCAGGCATTGGGACGACCGAGTATCGGGACTGTTGCGGTGGGCTCCCCGATTCGTAGTGACCCGGTGTCCTTTTTTAGGGCGCGATTGCGGAATCCGGTCCCGCCTTTGCCTCCGCCAGCGGCACGTTCCACGCGTCGTAGCCGTACAGCCAGCTTGTGTTCTGGTCGCCGCACTGCATCCAGGTGTTGGCGCTTGAGATGGCCTGGATTCTCGAAGTACGCGGTTTTCGTGTCGCCTCGTAACAGACGCGGCCGTCGCTCCACCTCGGCAGCGGTTCACGCTCCGGGATCGCCCACTTGTGGCAGTCCGGGCAGGCCGCGAGCACGGCGCGAACATCAGGATGAAATCCCTCGTAGGCCGTGCGCACTTCCTCTGGATGCCGGCGCCCACCCGGGCAAGCCGCGCCGCCTGCTCGTAGACGTCGACCTGCCCCGCCATAGCCAGCTATTTCCCGGCGCCCCTGGGCGAGAAAATCCAGAGCACGAGCGTGGCGTATAATTCGCGAGGGGTCGAACCCAAGGCGGAAATGCCCATGAAGGCTGCCGAAATCGATGTCGCCGTGATGAATATCGCGCCTGGCCGCCGCGCCGAGTTCCGCATGATCGCGGCGCGGCTCCGGGAGTGCGGCTTGTGGGCGCCCCTCTGCCGACATGCGCTGTGGCAGATCGCGACTCTCGAGGGCCGTCCGGTCCACACCGAGGATTCGGCGTTCTGGACTATCCTCGACCATCTGGGCGAACCGGAGCACGGGCTTGGCGCCGAAAGCGAACGTCTGTTGGAGGTCCTGGGAGCGCCATGCCTGATCGGCGCCCTGCGCTTGGCTGGCCGACGGCACCGTTCGATGGGGTCGTGGGCGTATTGGAAGCGATTGCTGAATCTTCCGCCCGAACCCGGGGACGCCGATGCCTGGCGGTTCGCCGACGGGTGGAGCCTGCGGCACGGCCTGTGCGCCCAACGGCCTCCGGATCGCGTCGCTGACTGACATTCTCAAGCAGAAGATGGTGGCGATGGCTGTCCGTGAGGAAGAACGCGATGGCGAAGATGTGGCCGCCATCCTCAAGCATGGCAAGGTGGATGTCCGGCTGGCGGCCGCAGCGCTTCGCGATGAAACCGGAACAGGCATAGGCCCGGACGAATCCGAAAGCCTGGGCCGGCGCCTGGAGGATTTGTCGCACAGCCCGTGGCGAGGCTTCCCGGAACTGGCCACGCTGGTTCCGGAACTGCTGTCGGAGCGCACGGCTTCGCTGAGGTTGGCCTGCGACCGTATCGAGGGGCCAGACAGGCTTCCGCATCGGCGCGGGCGCCAGGCGAAACGCAAACGGACCCCACGGCGCGATTAGCCCGGTTTGGAACTGTCCAGTTCGATCACGATGTGGTTTCCCTCAGGGTCCGCAATGTGCTAATGGCGGCGGCGCCTACCACTTGCCCGGCAGGTCGCCGACGCGCTCGTAGGCCTCGCCGATCAGCACGCCGAGTTCCCGCGCCTCGCCCTTGCCCAGGCGGATGCCCGGGCGCCCGTGCGCGAAACGGTAGTTGCAGACGATGGCGATGTCGCCGACGTTCCATTCGATGGGGATTCCGAAGTCGTCGTAGACGTTCACGAACGCCTGTTTCTCCTCCCGGGTCATCTCGCTGCCGTCGCCGAACGTCAGTTTCAGGGGCCGCTGCTCGTAGGGCAGGTGCATGACCTTCGGCCAGGCGTCGAACCACATGCCGTCGTCCGCGATGCTGCTGTAGAGCACGTTCCGGTCCCGTTGCGGGAAGTACTCGAAGGCCGAAATGTAGTAGCGCGTCTTCAGGAGGCGGTTGGGGCCCCACTCCACCTCCAGCCCCTTGGCACGGGCTTCGGCTTCGGCCTCATCCGGATCGTCGGTCATCATGGACTTCTGCCAGTGGTTGTAGACGCCGATCTGGGGCGTTCCGGCGAAGGCTTCGCGATCGGTGAGATTGCGGTGATAGCAGAGCCCGTGCTCCCTGAGCTTGCGCCCGAGGCCGGTTTTCAGGATGGCATCGGTCGCCTGGAGGTTATGTGAAACGAACGTGTACCCGCGCCCGGGGATTGCACTGTGGCACAGGAATCCCAGCATCCGGGTACTGTGCCCGACATAGGCCATCTCGTGGTGGTAGTGCAGCCAGGCCTCGAGCGGTGCGCCCACCTCGTACACGTTGGGCTCCAGCCGGCCGCGCGGATTGGCGCCGCCCTCGTAGAGCATCTCCCGGTCGATGACGAGCTTCGCGAACCGCCGCATGGCCTGCAGGTCGGTCAGTCCCGTGTTGACCAGGTAAACCAGGCCGACCTCATCGAATGTGCGGTTCATGCGCCGGGCCAGCTTGCTGTCCGGGTCGAGGTCCGACTCGCCCATGGCGTACTCGCCGCAGTCAATCGTGAATGACGCCGGCGGCAAGGCCGGCGTACCCGTCCACCAGCGCGGCTCGATCACGCCGGGCAGGGGCTTGTTCCAGTCGGCGGCGGTGTTCGTTGCGGTATTCATGTCGGGCGCGATGACCAAGGTGGGCAAGGATACATCATGATCCGCTCCGCCGCGTGTGGCCCGTCCCTGATAAAATCGGCCCGAATCGCTATATTGATCATGAATTGCTGGAACACGGTGAATTGAAAGCATGGCCACGACAGCCCTGAGCCTCGGTCCGCACTGGGAAGAATTCATTCGCAGGGAAATTGCAACCGGACGCTACGCCAGCGCAAGCGAGGTGGTTCGCGCCGCGCTCAGAGACTACGAAGACAAAGGCAAGAGACTCGATGCGTTGAGGGCTCATTTGGCGGAAGGAATCGAACAAGCCGATCGCGGGGAATTCGTGGACGACTTCAGCATCGAAAAGGTCATCGCCAACGCGGGTACACGTGCCGCTAATCCGGCGTGAGCGGGCGCTACCGGCTCACGAGGCGCGCGGAATCCGACCTTGAGAGCATTGCGGACTTTACACTTCGGGAGTGGGGCCGGCCGCAGATGACCGCGTACGTGACGGCCCTGATCGATCGTTTCGACTGGCTGGCGGAAAATCCCAAGGTGGGCCGGGCACGACCGGAAGTTTTTTCCGGGCTTCGAAGTTTCCGGGAGGGCTCGCACATCGTCTTTTATCGCGAACGTGGAGCGGTCATCGAAATCGTCGGCGTGCCGCACATGTCGATGGACATTGACGCCTATTTCCACAACGAACATTGACCGACAAGGGACGCGCCCAGCGCAAGCAGGCGTTGCGGCCATGGACGAGAAACTGTTTGCAAAACTGATTGAGAGCGCCTCACAGGCGGCGGAAATCGTACGTGGTGATCGCGCTCCGTCACGTACTTTTGAAGTTACGTCGGATATCGTGCGCGAAATTCGGGAAAGCACTGGATTGTCCCAGGAGAAGTTTGCGGGACTCTTTCACATATCCGTTGGCACACTACGAAATTGGGAACAAGGGCGCCGTCGGCCCGATGGACCGGCAGCCGCCTTGTTGACCGCGATCAAGAATGACCCGGAGCATGTTGTAGCTGCTCTGAATTCGGTCGGGTAGTGCGCTGAATCGATTACCGGGCGTGGCTGCGTGCGTTGCTTCTCTGTCGATCAAGTATTTTCGTCTCCCGCGCCTTCGGATATTCCATCGAGAGTGCGGTCCGCCCTCGCTGTCGCGCAAGGATTTAACGGCGAATACCGCGCTCGGCCTCGAATTCGGTGGTGAATTCATGCAACTTTCGTCCCTCTTCCGAAAGTGCCAGCCTTGCGCTTTGCAGACTCTCGGCATATTGCGCGAGCTCCGCCATTCGCTTGTAGGTTTCGGCATCCTGGACCACCACGGCGGCCTTGCCGTTGACCGTCAGTATCTCTGCACGCTTGTGTTCGATGAGCCGTTTGATGTACTCCGCCGGCTGGCGGGTGAATTCAGTCACCGTAAGGATCGATGAATCTTGATACATCTTCATATCCCTCTTGAGCAGCGAACAACATGATCATTTTCTGCCTTTCCGAGCCGTAGAATCAATACGGCGAACCCGTCCGGCGAACTCGCGATCCGTGAATCACTCGTTACTTGATGCGCGCCTCCCCTTATAGTGTGTCGTGAAGCGCGATTCCGTAGTCAACCAATATGTCGGCGAATTCCGAGTGTTCCCTCAGGGCCGTCACCTCGCGCACCGCAAGCTTGCCGATTGCCCTGTCGAATATGGCGACGCACGCATGTCCGGTAAATCTGGACTGATACAGGAATCCGTCTGCTTCCGGCACATCTGCGTATGTGGCGGCAGAAAGTGACTGTCCTGCCCTGTGACTGGTGTCGTGAGTGACCGCTGTCGGTGCTCCGATGCGCACCGGTCCATCGTTCCTGAGATCGACCAACGAGAGCGGTTCGAGCGAATGTAGGGCGACTGTCAGGACTGGTGCGATTTCCTGTAAAGTCAGGACGCGCCTCCGCTGCCGGGCGAACCGGTTGCGCAAAATTGCCTCCCACACTGCGCAACGAATGCTCTGCGCTGCGTAGAGCGTGCTGTAACGCCCCTTGGGGTCACTGAATCGACTTGGCGCTGGGACTGCGCCGAGCGGCCACTGTCGATACTTGCGATGAATCAGCCGATAGACTTCGTCAAGTCCGATTGTGCGGATGCAATCCCGGATGCGCTGCGCGGCATAGGGCCGGCTCACGCAAAGTCGCCTTGCAGGTACCCTTCCGCCGCGGCGCTTACCCGATCGCGCTCGCCGCTGGCAAGTATTGCGAGCGGTGTGTCTCCATCCAGCGCGCTCTGCGGAATGGTCATCCATCGCCACGCGGCATAGGAATCTTCGAACAGGGCCACGATGTCACCGAGTCCTTGGATCGGCCGATTGCGTTCATCGAGCTGCGCTGTCGGAAACAGGTAGCCGCGCTTCGCGGTCTGCCAGCCGAGAATCTTGCCTTTGCGCAACCAGTCGTGAACGGACTGTCGGGACTTGAGCCCGAGACGCGCTGAAACCTCGTTCGAGTTCAGAACTTCTTCATCCGGTTCGAAAGGAATCGTTCGGTCGGCGACGACCTGGCCGACGTCCCCATGCCGGGTCGACGCTTCTTTGATCGGAGCGAGAGTTTCGACCGCGAGGACTTCTCCAGTCGCTGCGAGGGCGGCGCGTATCGCGTCCGGGTGCCGAACCAGAGCGTTCGCCGCACGAGGGTTCAGTTCAGCGGCGGCGGCGCACAATATGTCTTCGAGTGTCTGCGTGGCTGTCTTGGCCATGATGGACTGCTCTTGCTTGTCCCTTCAGGCGATGTTTGTCCATTCCGTCAATTATGTCAATACTTGCTGTCGAGGCACATGGCGCGTTTCTGCGCTTCCGCCGGGATGTGCGCAGCTCAAGCTTAACCAACGCTACCTACTGCTTCGTGCTATGGTCATCGTCAGGACTCCGGCCGATGGGCTCCCCGCCGGCCACTATTGGCCAACGACGCCTGGAGCGACTATGAACGCGGCTTCACGCCGCAGAGCGGAGCAGCGGCCGGAGTCCGCCTCCACCGCAGGCCAGCAACAACACAGGCCTCGTCGGTCTGAGGCGGAGCCTCGCTAGAACCTGAACGTATGATTGATCCTGAACGTATAGTCAGTCACTGCGGTGTTGAATCTGCCGCTTTCGTCAAAGTCCTCCGCGCCGTAATTGATGACGATCAGCATTTCACGGCCTTCCTCGGGAAACCATCTCAGAATGCTGTTCCAACCGCCTGTGTCCGAAACATTGTCATATTGAATGAAGTTCTCCCATGACCATGTGGACGAAAAGGCGATATCGCCTGTTAAGCTGACGACCCGCGTCGAGAAACTCCCCTGAGTGAGATCGACGTGATTGACCTCCGTACCCAGTCCGAACTCGTAGCGCGACGTGGATCGCCAAAGGCCGTTCAGTGACCATGATTGAATGTCGCCGCCAAAAAATCCTCCACCGGAAAATTCCAGGGAGGTTGACAGGCGCCTCTGATAAGCGCTCATGAATTCAACCCCGTACTCTCTGGTTTCATACTCACCGACAGGAACGGCGATGCCGTCATGCAGTTCGAAGGCCTCCACCACGCTTTCCCTTCTGCTTGTAGCATTCGCCCGCAACTGGTCGCCGCCGTCACTTTCCAACTCAAGGAAGCGAAACGTGAACTGTTCGGACTCGACGCCGCCGGCCAGTCGTTCGATACGCTGAACATCCACCCCGGAAAAGACTGAGCGGATGAAGCCATCGCTCAACCGGTGCGTATAGCCCAGTTCGAGCGTCGCATCGCGTATGCCGAGTCGATGCACGAACCCGAGTGCCGGGTTGAAGTTCTTCTGCAGCTCCTTCACGCTGAGAGCGCCGCGCCAGAACTCCGTATTGGGCATGTTCACGCTGAATCCAAACGCGGCATCGTCGCCGGACAACCCCTCCGTCTCCGATTGCTGGTACCAGGCGGCCGCCTCGACCGTGCGTCCATTGGTCAGGCGCGTGTTGAAGTACCGAAAGTCAAATCCGAGCAGCGTGTTTTCCAGGTTTTCCGTTGGGTGTCCGTTGGTCAGAATCACGCCCAGAGCGGACTCTTCCAGGATGCCGACGGCTGCGCGGCCAACGAACAGGTTGGTCTTGTCGATTTCCTGAAACCTGTCCTGTTGAATATTCAGCAATCCGAAGTCCCAGCGGCCGATACGCCCTGTCATCTTCCCGCCGTAATCGATTTCCACTTCTTCACCTGAATCGTTCAGGCCGATGCGCCTCGAAAAGAATGGACGGCCGTTCTCGCGCTCGACAACTTCAATGGCGCTGGGGTCATCGAAAAGGCCACTTCCGCCCAGGCGGCCGAACTCGAAGATGTCGGTATCGCGCAGAAAGAAGGCGCGCTTTTCCGGATAGAAAAGTCCGAATCGTGACAGGTTGACCTGGATCTCATCGACATCCGTGCCGGAAAAATCCGTATTGACCGTAATCGCAGCGGTCACCGCCGGGGATATTCGATAAAACGCATCGAGCGAGGGATCGAATTCGTCCGATGACGTGTCGACCAGAATGTTTTTGCGGCTGCTGAGCACGATTCCCGGCACGATGTCGAGTCCGAGCCCCTGGCTCAGGCCCTCGAAGCCAACGGCCTCACCGAAATTGCTCGGGTTCTGCGAGCGGTTGTTGGATGACCATCCGATCTGTTCGTTGTGGCGGGTTCGATAGCGGGAGAAATTGATTCCCCACGTGTCGTTTTCGGGGTCGAAAGAAACCGTCTTGAAAGGGATCCTGAACTCCGCGGTCCAGCCATCCTCGTCCATGTGCGAGCGGCCGTGCCAGATGCCTGTCCAATTCCAGTTTTCCTCGGTGGTATTCTGGAACAGCGCATCGTCGCGGACGCTCAGCGGGTTGAGTTCGAAGATGTAACCGCTTCGCGCGTTGTTGAAGGGGTCGAGCATCAGCCCGAAACGGTCATCGGCCACTGGCGCACCCTGCCGCAGGATCAGGGCATTGGTTTCCCCGGGTTCCTCGTACATCCTTGCGCCGACGTATAGCGCGTCGTCGTCGTAAACGACGTAGACCACAGTGTCCCTGGACGGCGACTCGTACTCGTCCGGATAGACTTCGTGCAAATCGTCGACTGCAACAGCCTGCGCCCAGGCGGGGTCGTCCAGCCTTCCGTCAAGGACCGGCGGCGTTTCGATTCTGACGACGCGAACGGACTTCGCTTCCCCGTTTTCGACCTGGGCCGACAGCGGGGACGAAGCCAGCGCGACCGCGACTGGCAGCGGCAGCCAGTCCTTCAGGATCGCGATCATTTTCAAACGCACCGCGATCGGCACCACATCAGCTGTTCGCAGTCGCGACTGGCGTAGTGTCTCATAAATGAATATATATTATGACACTTCGTGCGCCTCTCGGGCGCGCTGGATTTGTCCGGCAGATCTCCGACTGGCTCCTGTGCGCTAACGCCGCCGATAAGAATTTCTCATGATCACCGCAGCCGGATTGACCACTGCCATAAGGTCGCCGATCATCGCGGGAAGCAGGTGACCGGCTAGGAGCGTGCGCAGCGCAACGGGCCGGACGCCCGCGGCAACCTGAGCAGAAACGGAATCGCGACGATGGCGCTGGGGCTGTTGAAATTCGGTCTGGGCGGCAGACGGGCCGGCCGCGCGCATCTTCCGCCCGCGTCGCCGATGAAACGGAGCTATGACGTCGTCATCATCGGTGGCGGCGGACATGGTGCGGCCATCGCCTATTACCTGGCCAGACGACATGGCATCCGTGATGTCGCCATCCTGGAGAAGGGTTACCTGGGCGGGGGGAATACGGCCCGCAATACTGCGGTGATACGTTCCAACTACCTGACCGAAGAGGGCGTCGCCTTCTATCGCGAGTCCGTCAGGCTGTTTCAGGGCCTCAGCAACGAACTGGACTACAACATCCTGTTGGAGAACCGCGGGCAGTTGACGCTGGCCCACAGCGACGCCGCCATCCGGGGCTTTCGATGGCGCGCGGAAGTCAACAGGCACCTGGGCGTTCGCTCCGAACTCGTCGATACGGGAACCATCCGTGAACTGGTGCCCAACCTGCGTATGGACGACGACTCGCGTTTCCCGATCCTTGGTGGGCTCTGGCACGCCGACGGTGCCACGGCACGTCACGATGCCGTGGTGTGGGGTTACGCCCGGGCCGCCTGCCGGCTGGGCGTGGAGTTGCATCAGTTGACCGAAGTGCAGGGTATCGACATCCGCGACGGTGCAATCGCGGGCGTGCAGACAAACCGCGGCCGGGTCGGCTGCGGCTGTCTGGTACAGGCCGTCGCCGGTATGAGTTCGGCGGTGGCCCGCATGGCGGGCATTCGGCTGCCGATTCACACCTATCCCTTGCAGGCGATGGTGACGCAGCCGTACAAGCCGCTGCTGTCGCCACTGGTCAGTTCGCCCCACCTGCATGTCTACATCCAGCAATCCTCCCGCGGCGAATTTGTCATCGGCGGCGGCTCCGATCCCTACCCGCTCTACAATACGCGCGCCACCCTGAGTCTCAGGGAATCGCTCGCAGCGGCGACACTGGAGCTGTTCCCGTTTCTCGGCAACGCCCGCGTGCTGCGCCAATGGGCGGGGATTACGGACATGACGCCCGACTACAGCCCGATCATGGGCCGAACCCCGGTGAACAACTACTACCTGGATGCGGGCTGGGGCACCTGGGGTTTCAAGGCTACGCCCGTCTGCGGCACGACAATGGCGCAACTCATCGCTACCGGTGAGGTGCCCGATCTCATCCGGCCCTTCGAACTGGAGCGTTTCCATCGTTTCCGGCAGGTCAACGAAGCCGGCGCGACGGCCGCGGGTCACTGATGAAGATCCTCGACTGCCCGCTGAACGGCCCGCGCAATATCGCCGAGTTTACCTACGGCGGCGAATACCGCGCGCCACTGGACCCGGATTCCGCAAGCGACCGGGAGTGGGCCGAATACGTGTTCTTCCACGAAAACCGCGATGGGAAGGTGCTGGAATGGTGGTGCCATACGGCCAGTGCCTTCTGGTTCCTGGTCGAGCGCGATACCCGAACGGACGTGATCCTGCGCGTATTGCTGGCCGAGGACGTCAACACGGTCGACGGCGCCGTCGCCGTCGATGGCGTCGCCGAGCACGACGGCCCGGGCGGGGGCGGGGAGACGGGCCAGTGACCGGGCAGAACCGGCTGCCGGCCCCCAACGGGCGCCTGATCGACCGCGACCGCCCGGTCACGTTCAGTTTCGAGGGGCGCCGATATACGGGCTATGCAGGCGATACCGTCGCCAGCGCACTGGCCGCCAACGATGTCTGGCTGTTGAGCCGGTCGTTCAAGTATCACCGCCCCCGCGGCGTCATGACCATGGCAGGCCAGGACGGCAACACGCTGATCGCGCTGCCGGGACGTCCGAACTGCGTTGCGGAACTCATCCCGATTCGGGAGGGCCTCGTCGCGGCGGGCCAGCACTACAGCGGCTCGCTGCAACGCGACCGCAACGCCTGGATCCAGTGGTTTTCGCGTTTCCTGCCGGCAGGCTTCTACTATCACGCGTTTTTCCGGCCACGGGGCGTCTGGAACCTGTGGTCGAGGTACTTTCGCCGCATGTCCGGACTGGGTGTCCTGGACGAGCACGCCGTCCCCGGGGACTGCGACAAGCAGTACAGGCACTGCGACGTAGCGGTGATCGGTGCGGGTCCTGCGGGCATGCAGGCGGCGATCGATGCGGCGCGGGACGGCGGCGACGTGTTGCTCATCGACGAGCAGGACGCCGCCGGCGGATCGCTGCACTATGCCCGCGCCTGCGCGGATGGCGCGCATGAAGCCAGGCAGCTTCGGACTTTTCTGGATGCGGTCAGGGCCGTGCCCGGCATTGAACTCATGACGGGCGCCACCGTGAACGGGTGGTACGCGGACCACTGGCTGGAAATCATCCGGGGCAACCGGCTGATCAAGCTGCGGGCGGGGCGCGTGGTGCTCTGCTCCGGAACGATCGAACAGCCCGCGCTGTTTCGCAACAACGACCTGCCGGGCATCATGCTGGGCACGGCGGCCCAGCGGCTGATCAAGCCGTACGGTGTGCGCCCCGGGCGGCGGGCGGTGGTGCTGGCCGCCGATGACTCTGCGTATGGAGTTGCGCTCGACCTGATTGACGCGGATGTGGACCTCGCCGCCGTCGTCGATCAGCGGGACAGGCCCCCGAGCGACGCCCGGACCGACCAAGTGCGGGAGGCGGGCATCGAGGTGCTGGCCGGGCATGCGATCCAGGCCGCGCGGGGGCGCCGGCACGTCCGGTCGGTAGAGGTGCGCCGCATCGTCGCGCCGGGCCGGCTGGATGGCCGGAGCAGGCGCATCGACTGCGACCTGGTGTGCATGTCCGTCGGCCGCATGCCGGCCTGGCAGTTGGCCTGCCAGGCCGGCGCCCGACTCGTTTACGAACCCGGACGGGCCACGTTCGCGCTTGCCGACCTGCCCGAAGGGTTCACGCTGGGTGGCAGCGTGGCGTCCGGTTGCAACGATGGCGGCGCTCCGTGCCCGATCTTTCCGCATCCGGGCGGGAACGAATTCGTCGACCTGGACGAAGATCTGCAGATTCGCGACATACGCCATGCCGTGCAATCAGGCTACGAGCACATCCAACTCGTCAAGCGCTACTCCACCAGCGGAATGGGTCCGTCCCAGGGCCGGTTGTCGGCGCTGGCCACCGCGCGCCTGGTCGCTGCCGAGACCGGACGCAGCCTCTCGGACACCGGCGTCACCACCGCGCGGCCGCCCCTGGCAGCGGTTACGCTCGCCCACTGCGCCGGCCGGCGCCATTACCCGGCGCTACGCAGCAGCATCCACCATCGACACGTGGAAGCCGGGGCCCAGTTCCTGCAGGCAGGCGCCTGGTGCCGGCCGGCGTACTACGGCGGAAAGGATGAATTCGGCGATGCCGTAACGCGGGAAGTTCTGGCCGTGCGCAACGGCGCGGGCGCCATCGACGTATCCACCCTGGGCGGCATTGCGGTACGAGGGCCGGATGCCGCGGAGTTTCTGAACAGGATCCATACGTTCGCCTATGCCCGCCAGCGGGTCGGCACGCTGCGCTATGCGCTGATGACCAACGAAGCGGGCTTCGTCATCGACGACGGTGTCGTCTGTCGGCTGGATGATCGCGACTTCTACGTCACCACGACCACAGGCGGCGCCGAGCGGGTCTTCCGAACGATGCTGCACTGGAATGCCCAGTGGCGGCTCGACGTCAGCCTGGCCAACCTTACCAGCGCGTATTGCGGCGTCAGCGTCGTCGGGCCCCGGTCGCGGGAGGTATTGGCCGGCGTCGACAGCGACATCGATTTCGGCCGCGAGGCCTTCCCCTACCTGGGCGTTCGCCGGGGCAACGTGGCGGGCGCCCCCGCGATCGTGCTCAGGACCGGCTTCGTCGGTGAACTCGGCTACGAAGTCCATGCGCCGCAGCACTGTGGGGAGGCTCTCTGGGACACCATCATGTCGGCCGGCGCAGGCGGTGCGTCCGGCGAAGGCAACGCCACCGGCGGCATTCGCCCGGTCGGTATCGAGGCGCAGCGGATTCTGAGGCTGGAAAAGGGCCACGTGCTTGTGGGCCAGGACACCGACGCGCTGTCCACGCCCATGGAGTTGAACATGCGCTGGGCGATCGCCGCCAGGAAACCCTTCTTCGTGGGCAAGCGCAGTCTGAAGGTGCACGACAGCCGGCCCCCGGAGCGGGTGTTGGCGGGCTTTCGCATCGAGGATCCTGCCGGCGCCGTGCCCAGGGAGTGCCACCTGCTGGTGGACGCGCAGCGGCTGATCGGCCGCGTCACGTCAGTCGCGCGTTCGCCTGCCCTGAACAAGATCGTGGGCCTGGCGTATGTGCCGCCCGACAGGGCCGAGCCGGGAAGCCGGTTGACGATTCGCTGCGACCGGCAACGCCGGGTCACGGCGCAGGTTGTGAGAACGCCGTTCTACGATCCCGGCAACGCGCGGCAGGAGTTGTAGCGATGCCAAACGAACGTTTCCGACCCCTGCGCCGCCGCTCGATGCTCCATCGCTGGCATCGGCGAAACGGCGCCCGATTCGTCGGGGACGGCGGCTCTCTGCCGGTTGTCCGGTATGGCGCGAAAGCCGACGAAGTCTCGGCGGCCCGCAGGCTGGGTCTGTGCGACCTGACGACCATGCCCCGTACAGGTGTGACCGGCCCGGGGGCCACGGACTGGCTCGCTCACCGGGGGTTGCGCGTACCGCTGTCGCCGAACCTGGCGACGAGGCAGGCGAACGGCGATGCGCTGGTGCGGCTGTCCGACAACGAATACCTGTTGCTCGCCACGCGTCTGTTGCGGCATGGCGGCTCGCTGGCCGGTTTCGAGATCTTCAGCGACCTGCCCGCACGGCGGATGTACGCGTTGCCGAGGCTGGACAGCCACTGCTGTCTGGCACTGACGGGCACATGGGCCGTCGAACTGCTGTCGAAGATCTGCGCAGTGGATCTGAGGCCCCGGGTGTTCGCCGACGGCGGCGTGGCGCAGACTTCCGTGGCGCACCTCTCGGCGATCGTCGTTCGCCACGACCTTTCCGAGTGCCCGTGCCTGTTGGTGCTGGTGAATTCGGTGGCCGCGGAATACGCTCTTGAAGTCATCCTCGATGCGATGGCGGAGTTCAACGGATCGCCGGTAGGGCTGCACGCACTGCGGTCGTGCGCCGACGAATCGGGGGATACGCCATCCGGCACCGAAGCCTGAAGCGAATCGTTCAGGCTCCCTCCGTTCCCAGCGCGTCTCTCAGGGGTTGAAGGTGGGCGTCGTAGTGCTTCCACTGCTCGAGACCGCTGGTATAAAGCGGTTGCCGAACCTGCTCGGAGCTGGCTGTACGCACGGCGCGGCTGGTCTTGTGGAAATCCAGGCAGCCGCGGTGAAACGGCAGTCCGCAATGGTCCAGTAACCTGCGAACTTCCGTCTCGATATTCCTGACCACGTTTTCGTACCGCACAAGGCAAATCTGTCCCGGAAACACCGCGTTCCAATGCTCCATGAGCCGGACGTAGGTCCGGTAGTACCTGGCGACGTCTTCGAGGCTGTAGGAAAACTCCTGGCCTTCGGCGAAGAGTTGCTTGTACACGCTGAAGCAGCAGGCCATGGGATCCCGGCGCGCGTCGATGATCCGGGCGTTGGGCAATATCAGCTTGATCAGGCCGATGTGGCGGAAGTTGTTCGGCATCTTGTCCGTGAAGAACGGCGCGCCCTGCCGGTAGATGCGGGTCGAGTCGATGTACTGCTTGCCCAGCTTTCGCAGGGTTTCGGTGCGCAACCGACGCAGGACGCCGGGGTATTCGGGCTCGCTGTGCCGGGTCGGGCGGCCGTTGAGCTTGTGCGCCAGGGCGAGAATATTGGGTAACTCGAAGGTCCCGTCGACCTGGGGATGCGATGCCAGGATCTGTTCCAGCAGCGTCGAGCCGGCGCGCGGGAGTCCGACGATGAATATCGGATCGGCAGCGGGCCATCCGAGGCCGGCGCGTCGCCTGAAGAGCCGCCGGCCGCAGACGCTGAGCTGGCGCTTCGCTTCCGACTCGATGCGACGCGGGTCGCAATTCGTTTCCGAATGCTTCAGACGGTTGCCGCGAGCATAGTACTCGAACGATTCGGCGTACTCCTCGCGATTCTCCAGTGCCTTGCCCAGTGCGAAGCAGAGATGAAAGCGATCCGCGAACGATGTGCCGGCGTCCGCTTCGCAGGCCTTCATCCGCCCGATCTCGGAGTCCTCGAACTGGTAGGTCTTGAGATTGCCGAGACTCCAGTAGGCGTCGCCGAAGTCGGGTTTCAGACGCGTCGCCCGGCGATACGAAGCGATCGCCTCCGCCTGCCGGCCGACGGTCTTGAGCGCGTGCCCCCGATGCAGGAAATTGAGCGGATTGGGATGCTCCCTGGTGAGCTGCTCGTACGCCGCAAGAGAAGCCTCCGTTTCCCCGACCGCAAGACAGATGCTGGCGTACATGGAGCGGTACCGCTCGTTGTCCGGATCCGATTCGAGCAGCATCCCGACCTGCTCCATGGCCGGCTCGAACTTCTGGCGCTTGCGCAGGACATTGACGTAGTCGAACCTCGCGGCCCGGAAATCCGGCCGGAAGACCAGTGCGCTTTCCAGCAGGAACTCCGCGTCGTCGAGAATGTTGAGTTCAGCGCCGATATTCGCCAGCAAGCGCATTCCCTCGGTGTTTCCGGGGAACCGTTTGAGGAAGTCCCGGCAAAGGGTCTCCGCCTGGCGCAGTTTTTTCCGATGCAACAGGCTCGCCACGGCACGCAGGTCCTTCGGCATCCCGCGCAGGAACCTGGCGCGCGCCCGCGCCTCTGCCGCCTGCCCTGCGTCTCCGCGCGCCTGCTGCAGTTCGGCGAGCGCCTGCCAGCTCCGAAGCAGCGCCGGGTTCAGCCGGGTGGCCCTCTCGTAGGCGCCGATGGCCTTGACGGTCGCATCCAGCGCAGCATGCGCGCGCCCCAGTTCCTGGAAGACAAGCGAATCGTTCGGGGAAAGCCGCTCCAGTTCCAGCAACACGTCCAGTGCCGCCGCGGGCCGATTGTCCCGCAGGTGGCGGCGTCCGAGCCGCAGCAGGTCGTCCGCGTCGAGTTGGCGCCCGTCGCGCGCGGCGGGCAATTCGGGATCGATTTGTGTCAAGCGATTTCGGCGATCCGGTGTCGCGAAGCTGACCCGCGAGTCAGAAACTATACGACAGTTTGACGCCGATGGTACGCGGCCGGCCGATGGTCTTGGTGATCTCTCCCGTCGCCTCGTTCCTGGAGATGGCCAGTTCGTTGCGCTCGTTGGTGAGATTGTGAGCGAACAGCCTGCCCGTCATGCGTTCTCCGAAATCGATGGTGAAATTGGCATCCCACAACGTGTAGGGCTCCATCTGCACCCGGCTCGGCGAGACGCCGTTCCACGCCGAGCCCTTGTGGATCATGCCCAGCATGGCATACGCATCCATGCCGCCCACGCGGAACGTGCGCTGGACCCTCAGGTTGCCGGCCAACCTGGGTTGCCTCGCCAGCGGCGTACCCTCCTCGGCGAACCTCTCGGCAGCGGTCGACGGCACATGCGTGATCCTGGATTCCGTGAAGGCGACGGATCCGGCCAGAGTCCAGTTCGAATCCAGCAGATAGATGATGTCCGCTTCCAGGCCATCGACATGCGCGCTGCCCGCGTTGGTCTGGAACAGGATCAGGGAAATGGTCTCGTCCAGCACGTTCACCACGATGTCATTCCAGTCGATGCTGAAGATCGCGCCATTGAACCGGAGTCGGCCGTCCGCCAGGGACGCCTTCCATCCAAACTCGACGTTTTGCGTGGTCTCCGTATTGTAGTGGTCGGGGACGATGGAACCGTCGAAACCCGGTCCGCCGTTGCGGTTGAAGCCACCCGTGGTGAAACCTTCGGAATACGTCCCGTACAACAGCAGGTTGTCGGTGGGCGTATAGCTGACGGTCAGCAGCGGAATCGTGTCGGACTCGCTGGCCGGGTTCAGCCTTTCGTCAAGGTTGCGTCCCGAATCCCTGTCCACGCCGCGATTGCCGAAGTTTGCCGACCCCACGGTAACGAGATCCTTTTCGTAGCCGCGAATTCCGCCGGTAATGCTCCAGTTCTCGCTGATCTGAGCCGTCAACTGTCCGTAGAACGCATTCTCCTCGACGGTGGGGCTGATGTCGTTGAAGAACATCGTTCCGGGCGGGCGCGGCGTGGGGTCGTAACTCGTTGCGGTGGAAATGGGCGCGTTTCGCGGGAACCCCTGGTCGATGGACCCGTAGTAGTTGAAATTCTGGCTCACGCCGCACCCCCGGGCGTCGCAACCGGACTTGTTGTAGTAGTAGCCCAGGATGTAGCTGAACCGGTTGGTCGCGTCGGATGCCAGCCGGACTTCGTGGGTGACGTCCTCGCTGTGGCCGAACGACGTATAGTCCTGCCGCGGTATGGAGCAGTGCGTGTAGTCGGGATAGTCGCAGGCGTAGTACGGCAGGAACCAGCCGGACTGCGTGTACCAGGAATAGTCGATGACCTGTTCCACGTCGCGGTCCATGAAGGATCCGTTGTAGATCACGTCCAGAGCCGCCAGGCGGCCCTCCACCGTCAGGGCGGATATGTTCACCTGATCGTCGAGGGAACCCGGGTTGTACTGCAGAACCTTCAGGTCGCCTATGTCGTCGCGGTAGGTGAAGGGCCCGCCCGTCTCCAGATTCTGGTTCGTATGCTGGAACAGCATCGACCAGTCGTCGCTGAGGGTGGCCAACGCGCTCAACCGGGCCCCGGTGTATTCCACGTCGTTCAGGTCGTTGTCGAGGTATTCCGAATTGTCCAGCACCACGAACGACGTGAGATTGTCGTATGCGCCGCCGGAATTGCCGACGATGCGGCGATTCTCGGCCAGGCTCATGGAGCCCGGCGTATTGTCCAGGTAACCGCCCTGGTAGTCGTTGTAGGCGGCAATGCGGACGGCGAACCGGTCTTCGGCGATGGGGATATTCACGAACCCCTCGATGTTGCGATTCGTTTCGGAACTGCCCTCGGTGGTTCCCGTGCCCAGTTCGAAGCTGGCGTCGAAGCCGTCCGTACTGGGCTTGTTGGTGATCAGCCGCACGGCGCCGGACATGGAAGCCGAACCGAACAACGTGCCCTGCGGGCCGCTCAACACCTCGACGCGATTGATGTCGGTCACGTAGAGGTCGACGTTGCGAACGCCCGCCGTAATCGGGGCCTCGTCCAGGTAGACCGCGACGGACGCCGCGGCGTCGACCCCGCCGGCCTGGAATACGTTGCCGCCGTTGGCCGCGATGCCGCGCATCTCCATGAACTGCCCGCCGGGTTGCGCGCCCTCGGCCTGCAGGTTGGGCAGATACTTGAGGTAATCCTGGAAGTGATCGATATTCAGCGACTCGATGTCGCCCTGGCCGATGACCGAGACCGCAACCGCGGTATCCTGCAGCGCCGTTTCGCGCCGGGTCGCCGTGACGATGATTTCCTCGATCCTTACCTCCTGGCCGGCCTGTGCCTGAACGGCCTGAGGCAGCGCCATCGTGCCTCCGGCAAGTGCCAGGGCAACGGCTTCACTGATCCTTTTTTTTCGCAACATCGGTCTCATCCCCCGTAAATCGAGTCAGCCCTTCAGCATGGCTCAAGCATAGTCATTGAAATGAATGCAAATCAATATGATAAGTAAATTTGACAACCGCCATTAGTGCCGTTACTTCCGCTTGGATGTCCGCGGTCAGACGGGTGTGCGAAGCACTTCGAGAAGCCCCTTGGCGGAGCGGTCGGCATCGCTCAAGTTCATGACCGCGTCGTGCAGTCGGCGAGTCGTGCGCGCATCCAGTGCCGGCGCACAGAGCCGTTCGAATTTCCGGAGAATTTCATGGTCGGTCAGGGGGCGTTCGGAATCGCCCGGCGGCAGGGTCGGCGCGGACTCGATCACGTCACCGGACGCAAGCCGCACTCGCACGTCCGCCCAGCGCTCGGCCGGAAATCGTTCGTTGTACCGGACCGACTCGCGGATTCCGATCTTGTGGCTGAGGGCCAGGATGTCGGCGTCCTGCAGGGCATCCCCGACAAGCTGTTCCACTCCGAGGCTGCCGGTGACGATGAACGCGGCAATCGGGAACGCGATGGCGTACTGTGCCTCTTCGGTGGTGCGAGGGGCATGGCCCGAGAGGCGCAACGCTTCGTGGAACGTGGTCACCTCCACCTCCGATATGGCCGCGTGGTCGATGGTGTGGCGTCGCATCAGGTCGGCCACGGCCGCGATCGCCGGTTGCGCCCACCGGCATACCGGGTAGGGCTTGAAATACTGGTTCAACAGTTCCCAACGCGTGCCGAGATCCTCCCAGAAGGGCCGGGCCTCCGGGTACTCCAGGGTCACGGCGGGCGCCCCGCTGAAACCCGACCCGGCGAGCAACGCGGCGCTGACGCCGCACATCGCGCCCCAACCCGAGCCGTCCTTCAGCATGGTGGGGTGGTCGATGCAGCGCATCATCTGGCTGCGCGGGCCGTGGTATTCCGCTATTCCCAGCGCGTGGCGGGTCTGCACGGCCGTGAGCCCCAGGCAGCGGGCGCCGACTGCCGCGCAGCCAAGGGCGTTCCAGGCGCCGGACGTGTGATAGTCGCCGGCGGTTGCGTGAAGACAGATTCCCGCGCGCAGGGCGATCTCGTAGCCGACAGCCAGCGCGGCAAGGAACGCCCTCCCGGATAGCGTGCGGCCGCCGTTTTGCGCGGCGGACGCGAAGGCGTGCAGGGCGGGGAACACGGCCGCGCCTGCATGCCCCTTGGTGAGGCTGTGGCCGTCGTGGGCATCCACCGAGTCGATGGTCATGCCCCCGGCCAGGGCCGCTCCCATCGGGCTGGCGGTACGCCCGGTGAAGAGGATGTCGGAAGTGTCCCGGCCCGGTGCGAGAAAGTCCGCCGCGTGTTCGACGGCGATGCGCGAAAGATCGGTCTTGCGTCCGGCTGCCGCAACCCCGGCAGTATCGAGGCAACAGCGTAGTGCCGTTCGAATGACGGGGTCGGGAAGGTCGCCGTAATCGGTATCGAGGACGAAGCCGGCGATGTCCGGCAGCGGCTGTACCGCGGGCATGAACCGCTACTGGGTTTGCTCCCGGTACCTCTCGATGGCCATGCTCAGGAAGTTGTTCAGTACGACCTTGGACGTGCTGAAGGACTGCGCGATCTCCGGGTGGAACTGGGTGCCGTAAACCAGCCGGTCGGAGGCCCGCATCACTTCGTTGACCACCACGCCGTCGGAATCCGTCGATGTCGCGAGGATTTCCCAGCCCTCCGGCACAACGGAGACGGCCCAGCTATGGAATTTCGGACCGAAGAACGGCGTCACCATGCCGGAAAAGAACGGGTCGTCATGGGCGTGAATGTCGACAGGCGGAATGTCCTCTTCGAGGATGGCCTGAAGGCTGCGCGTGCCGAAATAGCGGCCCGTGTCCACCGCAAAGGTAAAGCCGTCCTGCTGGGCCATGAGTTGCAGGCCGCCGCACGCCCCCAGGATGGGGATGTTCGACTCCCGGATAATCTCGTACTCGCCGTTGAATTCGAACTGGGGAATCATCTCGTCCCATCGGCCGAATCCGGTAAGGAAAATCGCCAGCGGCTTGTTGGGCAGGTTATCCACCACCTCCTGGGAAATGTCGTAGTGAGAGACTTCAACGACTTCCAGTTCGAATGTCGGCGCCACGTGCCCGTCCAGTCCGAGCACCACGTCTCTGAAGGAGGTTCCGGAATTGCCGGAATCGGACCGTGAGTTGCCGATCACCATCACGTAGGGGCCGTCGGGCACGTCGGGCACCGGCGCCGCGCCCCGGCGGTAGAATGTCGCTTCGGCGACCTTGGGCGCATCGCCCATCCATCCGGATATATCGAGCTTCAGGTACCGCGCGGCGATGGGATTGTCGTCCAGCATGAACTCCGCCCGAAAGCCGTCGGCCCCCTGCATGCGGGTACCGGGCACTGACGACCATTCGACGCCGTCGTCGCTGTACATCCACTGGTAATCCGTCGCGCGCCCGGCGAGGTCGGTCTGCCTGGTGACGAACGTGTATCCGGACTGTTCCCTCGGTTTCCAGCCCGGTTCCTTGAACAGCAGCCATATGCGGCCGATCGTGGCCGGCTGGCCGAAGTCGAACTGAACCCAGTGACTCTCCCGGTCGGCCTCGCCGGTCCACGCGCTGAGTCCGCTTTCGTCATAGTCCTGGATGTACTCGACGCCGGTGCCCGGCGAGGTCGTAATGGACTCCACGGGAACCCTGGGACCGTAGTACTGGTCGTCCCAGGCGGTGCGGACGAAAAATCGCGCCGTGATATCGCCGATCTCCCGGCCCCATGCACTGCGGTTGCCGGCTTCGTCCATGGCCATCACCCGCCAGAAATACTGCGTATCGTCATCGAGCGGTTCGGGAAGCCTGAACGACGTGATGTGAATCCCGCTCTCGATGCCGGCGTACTCGCGCAGCGCTTCGGAATCGAACGAAGGCGCCTTGTCGAGCTGCAGGATATAGGTCTTGGCGCCGACGCCGCCGTCGGCGTTGGCCCAGGACATCAACGGGCGTGCGTTGGTCGCGATCTGGTCGAGCCGCGGAGCCGCGGCCAATACCGGTGCGAAAAGGATATCCCCGGCTTTCGCGTCCGTGTCCGGCCGCGCCTCGTTGGCGAGTCCGCCGGCGGTTATGGTGAATGCCGCCCACGCGGCGAAAACAGTACGCCCCAAACTCGACAATCCAGTCATTTCTTCGGCCCCCCGGGGTTTTGACGTTAACCTTTGAACTACAGTAGACGGGCGATCGGGCCGGTGCAAATTGAATTAGGCAATCTAATGTCCGGCATTAGCCCATCTGAACGGTTCCGTCCGGCAAATCTGACATTATTCGGGATCATACTACAGCAACACTCAGGCACGGAGGTCGGCCAGGCGGGAATCCGGGTAACGGGCGGCACCCGGCAGGCCGCCGGACATGATCGGCAAGGCAGGGTACATGAGCATTCCGACAAGTTCGCCATACGTCATCATCGGCGCCGGGGTGCACGGATTGAGCACCGCGTATCACCTCGCCCTGCAGCTCAAGGCCTGCGGCAGGGGATCGGGTGAGGACGTTGTCGTGCTGGACAAGTCCGGCATCGGTGCCGGAGCCTCGGGAATCGCCTGCGGCGTGGTGCGCAACAACTATTTCCAGCCGGCGATGCGGGAGTTGATGGCTCACAGCGTGGAGGTATGGGAAAGCGACGCGGAGGCCTACAGCTACCATCCCGTCGGCTACATGCAGATCAGCTACGAAGCCATGCACGAAGACGTCGGTTCCATTCATGCGCAACAGAAGGCCATCGGTTACGCATCGACATTCATCGAGGGCGACAAAGACTGCATGAAATACATGCGTGGCCTGTTTGACGACTGGCGTGCGCAGAACATCACAAGCGTGTTGCACGAGCTGCCGGGGGGATATGCCAACAATACCCGGGCCATGTACGGGCTGGCGGGCAAGGCCGAGCGGGAAGGCGTTCGTATCCTCGCCGGGGTCGAGGTGACCGGCTTCGGCCGGGACAACCAGGGTGCCATCGCGTGCGTCGAAACGCGCAGCGGGACGATCGACTGCGATTATGTCGTGATCGGTGCGGGACCGTGGATCACGCGGTTCTGGGATATGCTGGAACTGCCGAAAGCCATAGACATCACGGATCCGCGAAACGGCAACACGATCAGCGATGTGCCGATGTGGACGTACTGGTGCCTGGAGGAAGGTACCCTGGGCGTGGACCCCGAACTGCAAAGGACCAATGACGGCAGGATGCCGCCGGTGATCCATGTGGATACCGACGCACCGCTGCTGTCCGACGAGGACGGTTCGTTGATTACCGATCGGCCCTGGGGCATTTACTACAAGCCCGACTTTCATTTCAATGGCGTGCAAGGTGGCGCCGCGCCTTACAAGGTAGACAAGGATCCCGACGGTGTCGCGGTGGACCCCTACGGTCCCGCGTCGCCGGACTTCATCGTGGGACCGGAATTCGCCCACATGTGGGTGTCCGCGCTGTCGCATTGTCAGGCGCGCTTTGCGGGCACGCTGGCGAGCTTCAGCCGCGAGCCGTCGGGCGGCATCGGCGCGTTCACCCCGGACAGCTTCCCGGTGTTCGACGTGTTCCGACACAACTGCTACGTGATCGCCGACTCGAATCACGGCTACAAGATGATCGGCGTCGGCAAGCTGGTCGCGGCGGAGATTTGCGGCCGGCCGTCGCAACTGCTTGAACCGCACCGGTTTTCCCGATTCGCGCAAGGCAGGCTGCACCCGGTATCCCGCAGCCCTTTCCCGTGGAGCTGACCCGTTCGTAGCATGTTCGCGCAACATGTCCACGGTTCGCAGGCAACGGCAGAAACACTGTGAAAGACGGTCGTTACTTCGACTCCCGGACTCTTCGCGTGTTCGCCGCCGTGGCCTCTTCGGAGACGCTGACGCAGGCTGCAAGGCGGCTGGAGATTACCCAGTCGGCGGTATCCCAGGCCATCAAGCGTCTCGAAACGCAAACCGGCACCGAGCTGATCGTCCGGCGGTCCAGGCCCATCAAGCTGACCGCTACCGGGAAGATCCTGAACGAGTACGCGAACCGCGCGATGGCCGACGCGCAACGCGTTCTCGCCGATATCCAGATGGCTGCGCACAACAGCGTGCCGAAACTCCGTATCGGCATGATCGATTCCTTCGGCGAGGCGGCCAGCGGGCAGATCATGGAGCGAATCAAGCCGTTCTCGTCGAAACTGTCGATTCGAACCGGAGTTTCCGGATCGCTCTCCGAGGCGCTGCTCAACCATGACCTGGACCTGCTGATTACGACTGAGCCGATGGAGAGTCATCACGAACTGCTGCGGTTTCCGATTCTCCGCGATCCCTTCGTGATAGTCGTTCCGCAAAACTGCGGCCGGAAGGAGGACCTGACGCCCCGGTGGCTCGCCGAAAACGTCCCGTTCGTCCACTACGCGAGGCAGAACCGGATCGGGATACTCATCGACCTGATCGCACGCCGGCTGGATGTGAAGCTGATGACCCGATACGAACTGGACAGCACGCAGACGCTGTTGCGCTTCGTGCAGGCCGGACACGGGTGGGCGATCGTGACGGGCTTGTGCATCATTCCGCACCAGGAACTGTTGCAGGGCATGCGAATCCTGCCGCTGGCCATTGGGGCCAATGCCCGCTACCTGTCGCTGCTCTGCCACGAGGGTGAACTCGGCACGCTGCCGGAGAAGGTCGCGCACATATGCCGGGACATCTACGCCACCGACCTGGTGCCGCAGTTGAAGAAAATTGCGCCCTGGTTCGGCGAGCAGGCCTATACGGTCAGCGAGCTGCCGCTGATCTGACCCCCGCTCCGTTCACCGCCCTTCCACTGCCGTCGGGCCGTCTCCGCGCCCTTGCTGCGGACATCGGTGTGCCTGTCGGGTCAGGCGGGCTACGGCAATTGCGCGACCGGTTCCTCGCCCGGGCGCGGAACCGAACCGTCGCGGCTCTGCAGGCCATAGCGATTGACCGTGAACAACAACAGGCCGAGGCAGACAGTCAACATGACCGCGCCCGGTATCAGCGTGTACCAGTAATTTCCCGAAATGAAACTCAGTGCGACGACCGACGGCAGTATCGAGACGATCCCAAGTTCGATCATGGAAATGAACACGTACGCAATGCCGTAGTCTCCCAGTGTGTTGCTGCGGAAATCGGGATCGACGATCCGCAGCAGCGTGACGCCCATGGCGACGACGCCCGTGCTCCAGCCGAAGACGAAGATGCCCCTCTCGAACCAGTAATTGTGAAAGACCCGCCTGGCGACGAAGAACAGGAAGAACAATGCAAAAGATACGCCGACCACGGCCAGCAGCAACAGGGGAATGGCAAACTCGATGACCACCGAGATCTTGATGGACGCGATGCCGAAGGCCACCAGGTAGTCCGTGACCGTGCTGCCCATGCGGGTGATGATGCGCTTGTCCACCGTGTGTTGCAGCCCGATGGCGCCCAGGAGCTTCTGCAGTGCGACGCCGCTCAGCATGGAAAGGCACATCATGGGCAGGGCGATATTCGGGAACACCTCGCGCAGGCCCTGAAACGAATAGTAGCCGCCGGCCGTGGCGATCAGGATCAGCAGGAGGTGCCAGGCGAGGGGATCGATGGTCATCGGATTCACTGTCGCCGCGCCGAGCGGGCGCTGATGTTCCTCCGCGATGAAGCCGGTGCGCACGTCGTCGGGCAGGGACTCCATGCTGGTGATGAAGCGGGTATAGTTTCTGCGCGTGCCGAAATTGATGGCGGCAATGCCGCAGAAGATGCCGGACAGAATCCCCACCGTGGCGAATGTCTGGCCGATCGTGACCGCTTCGGCCGAATCCCAGACCGACAACCGGGCTTCCTCGAGCGTGGTGCCGATCGCCGCCGCGTAGCCGTGGCCGCCCACGAAGCCCGCGGGCTGCAGAATGGCAAACGTGGTGCTCACCTGGGGGGCGAAAATGACCAGCAGGCCGCCGCCCACGAGCAGCGCGACCCCGAAGCCGCCGAACTCGGCGGCCATGTTGGTGGTGAACGTGTCGCCCACCTGTCGCATCATCGCTCCGGGGGACTGACCGCCGCGATTGCCGATGTACAGGGAAGCGAACAGCACCACGACGAGCATGTAGGCGTAGGAAGCGATCTGGTCGGAAAAGGGTATGGCGAAATCGGCCAGCCCCGGTGCGGCGTACCCCAGAAACGACTCTCCCAGGAACAGGCCCATGAATCCGGCGATCATTGCCGTCGGCAGGAACAGGTTCTGGACCCAGCGCACGTTCGCCCGGACCAGTTGCGCGATGAACAGCAGGACGGACATCAGGGCGAAGTCCATCAGCAGCGCGTAGGGGCCGTACTCCATGATCGGTCAGTCTCTGCCCGGATGTTCGGAATCGGGATTACCAGCCACGGGCGGCTAGATTCCGATGGGCTCCAGCGCCGGCTCCTGCTGCCCAAGGGACTCCTTGCGCCTGGCGACATGCTCCCGGAGCGCTTCCTCGATGGCCGGATCCATGGGCGGCCGCTTGAACTCCTCGAGGATTTTCGGCCAGATTTTCGTCGCGCGCGCGGTGGTGTCGCTGGCGCCGGCGAGCGTCCAGTTCTCGTACGTGCGCCAGTCACTCAGGAAGGGCTCGTAAAACGCCGTCCGGTAGCGTTCCTGGGTATGCTGGCAACCGAAGAAGTGACCTCCGGGACCGACTTCGCGCATCGCCTCCACCCCGACCTCCTCCAGTTGAATCTTCAACGGTTCGAGCAGCAGGGTCATCTGCTGCAGCATCTCGCAGTCGACGACGATCTTCTCGAAGGACGCCACCAGGCCCCCTTCGAGCCACCCCGCCGCATGGTAGATGAGATTGCCGTGTCCGAGCACGGCGCCCCAGAGCGCCATCTGCGTCTCGTAGACGGCTTGCCCATCGACGGCGTTGGAAGCGTTGCAGGCGCTGGTTCGATACGGCAGCCCGTAACGTCGGGCAAGCTGGCCGCCGGCGATATTCGCCAGGCAGTCTTCCGGTGTACCGAAGGCGGGTGAACCCGAGCGCATGTCGACATTGGAAGTGAACGCGCCGTAGATCACGGGAGCCCCCGGCCGCACGAGTTGCAGCAGGGCGACGCACAGCAGTGCCTCCGCGTTCTGCTGGGCGAGGGCGCCGGCCATGGTTGCGGGCGTCATGGCGCCCATGAGCGTGAACGGCGTCACCGCGACCGGTTGCCCGAACGCGGACATCTGCATCGCTCCATAGGCCATGGAATCGTCCAGCTTGCGCGGCGAGTTGACGTTGATGTTGGTCATGACGCAGGGCTGCCGGTGCACCTCGTCGAGGCTGAGGCCGAGTGCGATCGCCGACATCTCGATGGCGTCGAGCGAGCGACCCGCGCCGATACCGGTGGTGAAGAACGCCTTGTCCGAAAGGGTGAGGTTTGCCAATACCGTGTCCAGGTGCCGCGAATTGGCCGGCAGGTCCGTGGGTGGTGTGGCCTGGTTGCCGAAGAAGGTCAGGACGTTGAAATACTGGCCAAAGCTGATGAGCTTGCGATAGTCGTCGATATTGCCGACCCGCCGGCCATTGATGTTGTCATGGACATTGGGCGGACCCGAAACCAGGCCGAAGTTGATGGAATTCCCGCCGACGCGAATCGACTGGTCCGCGTTGCGCGGGATGACCCGAAACTCTGGCGGGGCATTCGCGATGACTTCCTGCACCATGTCCCGGTCCATGCGAACGATACCGTCGCCGTCCACGCTGGCGCCGCCCCTGCGCAGCGTCGCCAGCGCCTGGTCTCCAAGCACCTCGATACCGTCGTCTTCCAGGATGTCGAGCGAGACATCGTGGATGAACTCCAGTTGGTCCTCGTCGAGGGGTTCGACAGGGGCAAAGCGGTTGGCGAGCGCTCTGCGGTCGATCTGCCGAATGGCCGGCGCCGATGCCGCCGCCGCTCGTCGGCGGCCTCTTCTTCGCAAGCGTTTGGGCATTGAAGCGCTCCCTTGTTACGCGGGACTCTCCGGTTCCGGCGATTTCCACTTGCCCGGCAGGTCCCCAACCCGCTCGTAAGCCTCACCGATCAACACCCCCAGTTCCCGCGCCTCGCCCGCGCCCAGGCGGATGCTCGGGCGCCCGTGGGCAAAGCGGTAGTTGCAGACGATGGCGATGTCGCCGACGCTCCATTCGATGGGGATTCCAAAGTCGTCGTAGACGTCGACGAACGCCTGCTTCTCCTCCCGGGACATCTCGCTGCCGTCGCCGAACGTCAGTTTCAGGGGCCGTTGCTCATAGGGCAGGTGCATGACCTTCGGCCAGGCGTCGAACCACATGCCGTCGTCGGCGATGCTGCTGTAGAGCACGTTCCGGTCCCGTTGCGGGAAGTACTCGAAGGCCGAAATGTAGTAGCGCGTCTTCAGGAGGCGGTTGGGGCCCCACTCCACCTCCAGCCCCTTGGCACGGGCTTCGGCTTCGGCCTCATCCGGATCGTCGGTCATCATGGACTTCTGCCAGTGGTTGTAGACGCCGATCTGGGGCGTTCCGGCGAAGGCGTCGCGATCGGTGAGATTGCGGTGATAGCAGAGCCCATGCTCCTTGAGCTTGCGCCCGAGGCCGGTTTTCAGGACGGCATCGGTCGCCTGAAGGTTATCGGAAACGAACGTGTAACCGCGCCCGGGGACTGCCCGGTGGCACAGGAATCCCAGCATCCGCGTGCTGTGCCCGACATAGGCCATCTCGTGGTGGTAGTGCAGCCAGGCCTCAAGCGGCGCCCCCACGTCATACACGTTGGGCTCCAGCCGGTCGCGCGGATTGGCCCCGCCCTCGTAGAGCATCTCCCGGTCGATGACGAGCTTGGCGAACCGCCGCATGGCCTGCAGGTCGGTCAGCCCCGTGTTGACCAGGTAAACCAGGCCGACCTCATCGAATGTCCCGTTCATGCGCCGGGCCAGCTTGCTGTCCGGGTCGAGGTCCGACTCGCCCATGGCGTACTCGCCGCAGTCGATCGTGAATGACGCCGGCGGCAGCGCCGGCGTACCCGTCCACCAGCGCGGCTCGATCACGCCGGGCAGCGGTCGGGTCAGATCGACAACGATATTGGATGCGGTGCTCATTTCAATTTCCATATTGCCTACGGCGACGGCGCTGCTCAAGGGTACGTTGCTGCCCTTTCTGTCTGCGCCAGTGACTTATGTACGTCAGTGGCGTAGTATCCCAACATGAAACTTACCTTCATCGAAACACCTGTCTTTACCGCGCTCATAACCGGTCTCCTTGAAGATGAAGACTATGGACGAGAAACTGTTTGTAAAACTGATTGAGAGCGCCTCCCAAGCGGCGGAAATCGTACGCGACGACCGCGCGCCGTCACGTACTTTTGAAGTTACGTCGGATATCGTGCGTGACATTCGACAATGACCCGGAGCATGTTGTCGCTGCTCTGAATTCGGTCGCATAATTCGCTGAATCCACGGTGCTCAAGGAGCGGCGCTAAAGCTTCCTGTCCATGCTCCCATGTCGCACATGCAGCACTTCGACCGTATCGCCGCGAATCAGATAGAGTGCGCGATAATCGCCGATGATCAAGTGGCGTATCCCTATTCGTATGTCCGCGTCTTCCGGGGCCGGAGGGCATCGCTCGGCCAGCACATCAAGCTTCTCAATTGCCTCGATAGTTCTCAGGTACCAGCTCACTGCGTTCTGCGGCGACTCCTCGGCGATTTGCCGAAACCTGCGCGTGAGGTCGTTTTCCGCGGTTGGCTTGATTTCGATGCGGTATCGCTTCAACGGTGAATGCCGTGTTCAGCCTCGAATTCGGCGGTAAATTCATCCAGCGCTCGCCCTTCTTCCGAAAGGGCTTGCCTGATGCTGCGCAGACTCTGGGCGTATTGCGCCAGTTCCGCCATGTCTTCGTAGATTTCAGCATCCTGGACGACCACGGCAGCCTTGCCGTTGACCGTAAGGAGCTCCGGACGCTTGTGCTCCCTGAGCCGCCTGATGTGCTCCGCCGGCTTGCGGCAAAATTCGGTTACCGTATGGATCGATGAACTGCGAAACATTTTCGCATCCCTCTTGGTCACAGAATAATACGATTATTATCTGTTTTATCTTCCGGCAAAATCAATACTACCAGCGACTGTCGGAGACGCCTCGCGTCATGCTTCCGGCAGCATTGAGAAGTGCTGGCGTATGACCATCGATCCGTTGACGATTTGATGCCCGCTCAGAAGCGGCACCTGGCTGGCATTGTCAGGCAATTTAAATAGGTAGGGCCGCAAGATGCGCCATTGCTGGCGTCGTCGTCTGCCGCTTGCCCGGTAGATCCCCGAGGTGAAACCATCGAGGTCGACCTTTTCCCCGCCAAATCCATTACCGTCCAGCCCGTGGCCACTTGGGACACCAACGCCGCTCACGACGACCTGCCTTGCGTCGAGCCTGTAGCCGTCTCCGCAAATAGACGGTGGCCAAGGTACAGTTTACGATTGACGAACCGGGGACCCTCATCGAACAAGCCGCCGCCGAATGACCCCTCTCCGCATCTTCATCAGCAGCGTACAGAGCGAATTTTCCGACGAACGGAAGGCGCTCGGTGCCTATCTGCTCAACGACCCTCTGATGCGGAGATGCGTCGAAGGTTTCCTGTTCGAAGATGTCCCGGCGTCGGACCGGAGGCCCGACAGGGTGTATCTGGACGAAGTCGAGCATTGCGATGTCTATGTGGGTTTGTTCGGAACGGAGTACGGAACCGAAGACGGCAATGGGTTGTCGCCTACACAGCGGGAGTTCGATCATGCCACCGCCCTCGGCAAGCATCGCCTGATTTTCGTGAAGGACGCGGAATCCGACACCCGCCATCCGAAAATGCATGCGTTGATAGGCAAGGCTGAAGCCGGTCTGATTCGCAAGCGATTCAATACCACGGAAGGTCTGGTCACCGGTTTCTACGCCGCATTGGTGGAGTACCTTGAAGGCAAGGAGCTACTGCGTTTCGGGCCGTTCGACGCGGCGCATTGCGCCGGGGCCACGCTCGACGATCTCGACTCCGGGGAAATGAGGCGCTTTGTGCGGACGGCGCGCAGCGTCAGGCAATTCCCGCTCCGTGAGGGCACGCCGCCGGAGGACCTGCTGCGGCATCTCGATCTGTTGAAGAACGGGCGGTTGACCAATGCGTCCATGTTGCTGTTCGGCAAGGCGCCGCAGCGATTTCTGATCTCGTCCGCGATCAAGTGCGCTCATTTCCACGGCACGCAGGTCGCGAAACCGATCCCGTCCTACCAGATTTACAAAGGCACGGTGTTCGAACTGGTCGATCAGGCCGTAGACTTCGTGTTGAGCAAGATCGCGTTGTCGGTCGGCACCAGGGCGGAGAGCATCGAGGTGCCGCTGGCCTACGAGATACCAAAGGAGGTGGTGACAGAGGCTATTGTCAACGCGGTGGCGCACCGCGATTACACGGACAACAGCAGCGTCCAGGTGATGCTGTTCGCGGATCGGTTGGAGGTGATGAACTCAGGCGGTCTTCTGCCGCCGCTTACGGTGGAAAAGCTGCGTGTTCCGCATGAATCGGCGCCTCGCAATCCGTTGCTGGCGCAGTGCATGTACCTGGGCGGCTACATCGAACAGATGGGAACTGGAACATTGGACATGATCCGGCGCTGCGCGGATGCGGGCTTGACCGAACCGGAGTTTGTCGCCAGCGGAGGCTTCGTTACGACCATTCGGCGCCCGGATTACGCGACTCAGTTGGCGAAGGTGCAAGGAGCGGGACAAAGCAAGGTGCGGGCAAACTCTTTAGGCGAGGCGGACGGGCCTGGAGTCGCCTCCAAAGCAGGTCCGCAGGCAGAGTCGGAGCTAGAGTCGGAGCTAGAGTCGGAGCTAAAGTCATCGTTGACCTCGTTCGAGGGCAGAGTTCTGCGGCTGCTGGTTGCCGGGCCGATGTCAAAGGTCGAGCTGTCGCGCGGCTTGGGCCAAAAACAGGTATCCGGTCCCTTGCATGGAATCGTCCGAAAACTCGCAGCCGCCAGGTTGATAGAATTCACTCTCCCCAACAAGCCCAACAGCCGACTGCAGAAGTACCGGTTGACCGTCAAGGGAGACGCCGCGGTTTCGAATCTGACCCGTCAGGGTGTCAAACCCTGAGGGCAGTCGATCAACTGGGAAACCAAAGTTCCGGCGCAGGCTCCTATAGCACCGAGAAATTCACGCCGTGGGGCCGCGCGGCGTGCGCGAGCCAGCGGCACAGGTAGTCGGAGAAGCTTCTGCCGACGATGACGGTGTAGGTCGGTGCGTCGTCGATAGCGGCCAGCACAACCACGGTCTTCGCCAAGCCCGTGCGGGCGCATTGTCCGGGGCCGAATTTCCTCGGGTGCAGGTCCAGGGTGCAACCCTTTGCCAGCACCGTGCGCGCGTCGATGCCGCTGACGCACAGCGCCACGTGCCCACCGCTGACGTCGTTGACCGCAGCATGGTATTCGGCAAGGGCTTCGGAGAGTTCGCTGACGAGACGTACGGTACGATCTGCGCCGGACTCGATCAGCCACTCGTCCGGGCCGAGCCAGTAGACGCGGTGGTCTTCGGTGGTGAGTGTATTGGAAGCCGGAGGCAGGGGTTGTCCCAGGATTTGCTTGGTGTCCTTGACGGCCGCGCCGTCGCCTTGGTCGAGCCTTAGGTTGAGAAACCCGCGGTTGGACAACACGCGGATTTCTACGCGCGCACGGGCCGCGGATTCCGCCGAGGCGAGAAAGGGCTCCAGGCCGTGGCGGCGTGCGGTCGAGTCAGACATTGTTGCGCCGCCTTCCGCGGTCGTTCGTATCAGACATGTTGGCGCCGCCCCTTGGGATCGTAGAAGGTCGGTGCAACGATCTGCACCGGCAGCGGTTCACGCCCCGGCAGCGCCGCGTAGACGGTTTCGCCCTTGCGCTTCCGGCCGCCGGCGACCAGGGCCAGCGCGATCGGGTGGCCGAGGCATGCGCTGCGGTAGCTGGAGGTGACGTGACCGCACATGGGTACGGGTGTCGGTTGGCCCGTTTCCTCGATGAGCTGGGTTCCCTCGGGGAGTACCGTTTGTTCGTCGGAAGACAGCAATCCGACCAACTGCTTGCGATCCTCCCGCAGGCAATCCGGGCGCCGCAGGGAGCGCTTGCCGAGAAAGTCCTTTTCCTTCGACAGCAGCCAGTTCATGCCCAGGTCCACGGGCGTGACGGAGCCGTCCGTGTCCTGACCGACGATGATGAATCCCTTTTCGGCGCGCAGCACGTGCATGGTTTCGGTTCCGTAGGGCGCGATATCGAATGCCCGGCCGGCCTCCATGACCCGCTGCCACATGGTCAGCGCATGGTTGCTGTCGATGTTGATCTCGAATGCCAGTTCGCCGGAGAAGCTCACTCGGAACAGGGTGACGTGCATGCCCGCCAGGACGGCCGGTCGGACGGTCATGAAGGGAAAGCTCTCCTTGTCGAGCGGGATGTCGCAGCCGAGCGATTCCAATAATCTGCGGCTGTTGGGCCCGGCCACCGCGATGGTCGAGTAATGCTCGGTCAGCGATGTCAGGTAGACGTCCAGTTCCGGCCACTCGGTCTGCAGCCACTGTTCCATCCAGCTCAGCACGTTCGCTGCGCTGCCGGTGGTGGTGGTCAGGTAGAAGCGCTGTTCGCCGAGGCGCGCCATTACGCCGTCGTCCATGAGCATGCCGTCCTCGCCCAGCATGATGCCGTAGGCACAGCGCCCGACCTTCATCCGGCCGACGTTGTGGGTGTAGATGCGTTCCAGAAATTTGACGACATCTGGCCCCTGGGCGTCGATCTTGCCGAGCGTAGAGGCGTCCATGGCGCCGACTGAGTTGCGCACGGCCAGGCATTCCCGTGCCACTGTTGCGTGCAAATCTTCGCCGTCCCGCGGGAAGTACCACGGTCGGTGCCACTGGCCCACCACTTCCATGGGCGCGCCGGCGGCCTCGTGCCATTCGTGGAGCGCGGTCTTGCGCACAGGGTCGTAGAGCGGGCCGACGCTTTCCCCAGCGCCGACCCCGAAACTCACCGGCGTATAGGCCGGCCGGAACGTCGTCGTGCCCACGTCGGGAATGGTCTTGCCGAGTATGTCGGCCAGCACGGCCATGCCATTGATGTTGGCGAGTTTGCCCTGATCGGTGCCGAAGCCAAGCGCCGTGTATCGCTTGACGTGCTCGACGTTGCGATAGCCTTCGCGCACGGCAAGACGGATGTCGGCGACGCTGGTGTCGTTCTGGAAGTCGATGAACTGCTTCGGGCAGCGATCCGCGTCCTTTGCTGCCGGTACGCGCCAAAGGGCTTCGATCGGGTTCTCCGCGACGCACTCAGCGATTGGCGGTTCGATGGCGGGGGGCGTCAGCCCGAGCTTCGACACCGCTTCCGTGCCGCCCCGCACTCCGTCGGCCAGGCACGCGCCAAGGGACTGCTTGCCGTTGCACGCGCCGGCGGAATCGTGGGCCTGGCGTGCCTGCACGGGGACGAATCCGAGCTGCGCATCGTCCCAGGCCAACCGCCCGCCCGCCTGGGAGTGCAGGTGAACGGCCGGGCTCCAGCCGCCGGACACGGCCACCAGATCGCAGTCGATGCGGACCGAAGGGGTCACGCTTGCCCAACAGTCGCCGCTCCACCTGGCGATGCTGGCGCCCCTGACACGACCACGGCCAGCCACATCGGCCAGCACGTGACCCGCCAATACCGGAATCCCCAGATCTCGCACTCGGCCGCCGAGTTCCCCACCGCCGCCGGAGCGGCTGTCGACAATGGCGGCCACCTCGGCGCCGGCTTCGACCAGGTCGATCGCTGTTCGATAGGCGGAGTCGTTGTTCGTGAAAACCACCGCACGGCGGCCCGGCAACACGGCATATCGTTTGATGTAGGTTGAAACGGCCGACGCCTGCATCACGCCCGGCCGGTCGTTGTTGCAGAACACCAGCGGCCGCTCGAAGCCGCCCTGGGCCAGCACCACCTGCCTGGCCCGCACGCGCCAGAGCCGCTCCCGCGCGCCGTCGCCGCGTAGCACTTGTGCACCGTTATGGGACCTTGCCTCGGCGCTACGGGATTTGACGGCGCCGTTGCGGGGGCGTTCGGCTCCGCCGCCACTGCCGCGGCCCTGGCGTGCGCCCGGGGCTCTGTCGTCCAGGTCGCGCTCTTGACCAGTACAGCGCTCCGCAATCGTCAGGAAGTTGTGGTCGTGGTAGCCGAACACGGTGCTGCGGGGCAGCAGGACGCAATCCGCGTGGTCGCGCAGTTCGGCCACGACGCCGGCGGCCCACTCTGTGGCCGGTTGGCCATCGATGCTGTCGGTGCAAGCCAGCAGGCTGCCGCCGAACTCGTTCTGTTCGTCGGCGAGAATCACGCGTGCGCCGGACCTCGCCGCCGCCAGCGCCGCCATCAGGCCGGCCGGTCCGCCGCCGGCCACCAGCACGTCGCAGTGCGCGTTCATGTGTTCGTAGGTATCGGGGTCGGGCTCCCCGGGCGCCCGGCCGAAGCCGGCCGATGCGCGGATCAGGCGCTCGTAGAGTTTCCACCAGGAGCGCGGGTACATGAACGTCTTGTAGTAGAAGCCGGCGCCCAGCATTCGTCCGAAAACGTCATTCATCGCGCCGATATCGAAGCGCACCGTGGGCCAGCCCTTGGTCGAGCGCGCCACCAGTCCATCGTGGAGATCCACCTGCGTCGCCAGGAGGTTCGGCTGTGCGGCAGCGCCTTCGCCCACCTGCATGATCGCGTTGGGTTCCTCCGCGCCGCTGCCCACGATCCCGCGGGGGCGGCGCAACTTGAAGCTGCGTCCCACCAGGGACACGCCGTTGGCGATCAGCGCGGAGGCAAGAGTGTCCCCCTCGAATCCCCCAAAATTCTTGCCGTTAAAGGAGAAGGTCAGGGGCCGGGAACGGTCGATCCGTCCGCCCTGCTGCAATCGATTCGGCTGCGCGACGGCCATCGTCAGCCACCATTCCCGATGCGGGAGGTCGTATCCGACTCGGCGGTGAGCTTGCTGGCAGTGCCGGGGCCGACCCCCGGTTCAGGCGCGGCGCCATCCAACGTGTAACTGCGCTCGATGCGGTAGGTGACCGTATCGCGCTCCACGACAAACCACCGCCGGCAGCCGTTAGCGTGATTCCACAGTTCCCGGTGGGCGCCGCGCGGGTTGGCGCGGTTGAACAGGTAGTCGGCCCATTCCGCGTCGCTCAGCGCGTCCGGGTCCGGCGGCCGCACGATGCCGGCCTCACCACCGTAGCTGAACTCGGTCTCCGCCCGGGGGCCGCACCATGGGCATACGATCAGCAGCATGGCCGCGACTCAGCAGGAGCGACGCGAGAGTTCAGTTCGCGACCATCCGGCACAACTTGCGCACCATAGCCATCTCTAGTCGACAAATTCTGCGTACTAATGGCAAATGTCATAATTTTCCTGCACTTGAAATGCAAATAACGCATAAATTCATCGTTTACCGAGCGCAAAAAGCTCCATTTGCGGCGCAGACCCCTAATGCGCCACCGCCGCGGCGCCGTGTTCATCGATCAGCGCCCCTGTCGCAAATCGCTCCAGGCTGAAGGGCGCATTGAGTTCGTGGGGCTCGTCGTGCGCCATGGTGTGCGCGAACACCCAACCGGAGCCGGGCGTGGACTTGAAGCCGCCGGTGCCCCAGCCGCAGTTGAAGTAGAGGCCCTCCACCGGCGTCTTCGACACGATCGGGCACGCGTCCGGGCAGACGTCGACGATGCCGCCCCAGAGCCTGAGCATGCGCACCCGGCTGAACACCGGGAACAGCTCGATGATCGCCTGCATCGTGTGCTCGATGATGTGGAAGCTGCCGCGCTGACCGTAGCCGGTATATGCGTCGATGCCGGCGCCAATCACCAGTTCGCCCTTGTCGGACTGGCTGATGTAGCCATGCACCGCGCCGGACATGACCACCGTGTCCAGCACGGGCTTGATGGGCTCGGAGACGAACGCCTGCAGGGGATGGCTCTCGATGGGCAGGCGCAGGTCCGCCATCTTCGCCAGCACGCTGGCGTGGCCGGCCACCACGACCCCGATGCGGTCCGACGCGATGGGGCCGCGGGTGGTCTGCACGCCCACGGCCCTGCCGCCCCGAACGTCGATACCCGTGACCTCGCACTGTTCGATGATGTCGACGCCGAGCGCGTCGGCGGCCCGCGCGAAGCCCCAGGCGACGGCATCGTGGCGCGCCACCCCCGCGCGGCGCTGCAGCGACGCGCCGAGGATGGGGTAGCGTGCATCGGGCGACGTGTTGAGGTGCGGGATTGCCTTGCCGAGTTCAGCCGTGCCGACGACCTCGGCGTCGATGCCGTTGAGCCGGTTGGCGTTTACGCGCCGCTCTATGTCCCGCATGTCCTGCAGCGAATGGCCCAGGTTGTAGACGCCGCGCTGGCTGAACATGACGTTGTAGTTCAGGTCCTGGCTCAGCCCCTCCCAGAGCTTCATGGACTTCTCGTAGAGCAGCGACGATTCGGTCCACAGGTAGTTGGAGCGCACAATGGTGGTATTGCGCCCGGTGTTGCCCCCGCCGATCCAGCCCTTCTCGAGCACGGCAACGTTGCGCATGCCGTGGTCCCTGGCCAGGTAGTAGGCGGTCGCGAGCCCATGGCCGCCGCCGCCGACAATGATCGCGTCGTAGCTTTTCTTCGGTTCGGGGCTGCGCCACGCGGCCCGCCACTTCCTGTTGTAGGAGAGCGCATTGCGCAGCAGCCCGAGCGCCGAGTATCGCTTCATTCTTTCATGCCCAACATGCTCCCGTCCTGCTGAACACGCCAGGGGAGGCGCACTGCCGGTCGCTTGAGACCCTCGCCCGCAGGGATGCGGGCGCGGAGCGTACAGGGATGTATTCACAGCGTGTCTCAAGCGACCGGCAGTGCGACTCCCCGACCCACCCACCACAGCAGCTCAATCTTCGGTGAGACATACGCCTTACCCATTGGCCCCATTGACGTCCCGTAGCCGTTCGTTAGCCGGGTCGAACGGGCTGTCTGGAATGACAGTCGCCCGAAAGGTCCTGTCGAGAATCTCGATGCCGACCTCCGTGCCCGGAACCGCCAGGTCGGGAGGCAGCATCCCCAGCGCCAGCGACTTGCCCGTGCGGAAACCGTAATTGCCGCTGGTGGCGCGACCGACGGTTTCGCCGTCCCTGAGCAAGGCGTTGTTGCCGAGCGCGTCGGCGTCCTCGACATCGTGAACCTCCAGCGTGACCAGCAGGTTTTTCAGTCCGGCCTCCCTGGACGCCAGCAGGGCGTCGCGTCCCAGGAAATTGCCCTTGCCGGGCTTGACGAAGCGATCCAGGGCCGACTCGAAAGCCGAGTACTCGATGGACAATTCGGTGCCCACCAGCCGGTAGGACTTCTCCATGCGCATGGCATCCATGGCGCGAATGCCGAAGGGCGCCAGCCCCAGGTCTTCGCCGGCCTCGAACAACGCGTCGAAGATGTGGTTCTGGTACTCCATGGGGTGGTGCAGTTCCCAGCCGAGTTCGCCCACGAAATTCACCCGCATGGCGTTGACCGGCGCCGAGCCGACCACGATGTCGCGGGCGGTGAGCCAGCGGAAGGCCTGATTCGACAGGTCCGCAGTCGTCACGCGCGACAACAGTTCCCTGGCTTTGGGGCCGGCCACCACCAGCACGCCGACCGCGCCCGTGAGGGGCGTGAACTGCACGGACCCATCCCGCGGCATGTACTTGCGCAGGTAGTCATGGTCCAGCCTTTGAAAGGCGCCCGCCGACACCAGGTAGAAGGAATCGCCCGGCTCGCGCCGGATCGTGAACTCCGAATGCACGCCGCCGTTGCGGTTCAGCGCGTGTGCCAGACACAGGCGCCCAACCTGCTTCGGCACGCTGTTGGCCACGAACCGGTTGAGGAAGGCTTCCGCGCCGGGGCCGGACACGCGGCACTTGGCGAATGCGGTCATGTCCTGCAGTCCGACGTTGTTCGTGACGTTGTCGACCTCCCTGCGAACCGCCTCGAACCAGCGCGAGCGGCGGAACGACCAGTCGTCTTCCTGCGGCATGCCGCCGGTGGCGAAGAAATTGGGCCGCTCCCAGCCGAATTTCTGCCCGAATACGGCGCCCCGCGCCTTCATGCGCTCGTAGCAGGGCGCCGTGCGCAGCGGCCGCGCGGCGGGGCGCTCCTCATCCGGGTAGTGGATGATGAAGACGTGCGCATACGCTTCCTCGGTCTTTTTGACCAGGTAGTCCTTCGTCGCGTATTCGCCGAAACGGCGCGGTTCCACACCCAGCATGTCGATGGTCGGCTCGCCTTCGACAATCCACTCGGCCAGTTGCCAGCCCGCGCCGCCCGCCGCCGTGATGCCGAAGCTGTGCCCCTCCGACAGCCAGAAATTGTCGATGCCCCACGCCGGCCCGATGATCGGGTTGCCGTCGGGCGTGTAGGCGATGGCGCCGTTGTAGACTTCCTTGATGCCGACTTCGGCGAACGCAGGCACCCGGTTCATTGCCGCCTCGATGTGCGGCATGAGGCGGTCGATGTCCTCCTGGAAGAGTTCGTATTCGGCCTGCGGGTCCGGGCCGTCCACGTAGCAGCAGGGCGCGTCCTTCTCGTACGGGCCGAGGATGAAGCCGCTGTTTTCCTCGCGCAGGTACCACGAGCCGTCGGACTCGCGCAGCACGCCGAGTTCGGGCAGGCCCCGGCGTTTGCGCGCCTGAAGATCGGTATGCGGTTCGGTGACGATGTACTGGTGCTCCACCGGCATCACGGGGACGTCGATCCCCACCATCTCGCCGGTCTGGCGGGCGTAGTTCCCGGTGGCCGAGACCACGTGATCGCAGGTGATGCGGCCCTTGTCCGTGTGCACCACCCAGCCACCCGAAGTTGCCTGCGTGATGCCGAGCACCGCAGACTTGCGGTAGATCTCTGCACCGCGCGCGCGGGCGCCGGCAGCCAGCGCCTGGGTCAGGTCGGCGGGCTGGATGTAGCCGTCTTCCGGGTGAAAGATGCCACCGACGAGTCCGTCAGTATTGCACAGCGGCCAGATTTCCCCGATTTCGGCCGGCGTCAGGAAGCGCACGTCGACCCCGATGGTCTTCGCCGTGGCCGCGTACTGATGGTACTCGTCCATGCGGTCCGGGTTCATGGCCAGGCGCAGGTTGCCGACCCGGCTGAACCCGACCCGCCGGCCGGTCTCCTTCTCCAGCTCCTGATACAGGTTGACGGAGTACTTGTGGACCTGGCCCACCGAATAACTCATGTTGAACAGCGGCAACAGGCCCGCGGCGTGCCAGGTGGAGCCCGAAGTCAGCTCGCCCTTCTCGACCAGCACCACCTCGTCGCCCCACCCCTTCCTGGCCAGGTGATACAGCGTGCTGACGCCGACCACGCCGCCGCCGACGACCACGACCCTTGCCCGTGTCTTCATCGTGCGGAAGCTTTTCTTCTGCGCCGCCGCCGCCCGGCGCCGGCGGACACCGGTCCCGGCGCTGGCTTTTCTACCACCGAGAACAGCCTCGGAAAGCCGTCCCGCTTGTTCGGGATCGCCATGGCGTCCACGAAGTATTCCTGAAACTTCGGTTCCACCGCCGTTTCGATCTTCTCGATGGTGCATACCGCGGCCTCGATTTCCGCGCGGGCAGGCAGGTTCAGCAACGCGATCAGCGCCCCCATGCCTGCCGCGTTCCCGGCCGACCTTACCCGGTTGAGGTCGCAGTCGGGAATCAGCCCCAGGACCATCGCGTATTTCGGATCGGTATGGGAACCGAACGCCCCGGCAAGCCGGATGCGATCGATCCTGTCGATGCCGCCCCGGTCCTGGAGCAACCGCACGCCCGCGTACAGCGCCGCCTTGGCGAGTTGCACCTGGCGCACGTCGTTCTGCGTGACGAGGATTTTCTGCGGGCCATCGTGCAGGAGGTAGGAGAACGTGCGCCCGTCGGCGACGATACGGTCGCTCCGGCTTGCCAGCGAACCGTCGACGACGCCATCCTCGTTGATGATGCCGGCAAGGTACATCTCCGCGATGACCTCGATGATGCCGGACCCGCAGATTCCCGTGACTCCGAACGCCTCCGTCGCCGCGTCGAACTCCGGGTCGTCGGACCACTGCTCCGAACCGATGACACGGTAGCGCGGCTCGATGCTTTCCGGATCGATCCGCACCCGCTCGATGGCGCCGCTCGTGGCGCGCTGGCCGCCGGAAATCTGCGCGCCCTCGAACGCGGGTCCGGTGGGACTGGAGCAGGCCAGCAGCCGGTCGCGGTTGCCCAGCACGATCTCCGCGTTGGTGCCCACGTCCACGACCAGCGAGATCTCGTCCAGCAGTTGCGGCTCTTCGGCGAGGATCATGCCGGCGGCGTCGGCCCCCACGTGCCCGGCGATGCACGGCAGCACGTAGACACAGGCGCCCGGATTGATCCCGACGCCGATGTCCCGCGCCTTGAGGTCGAGCGCGGTATCGACGGCCAGCGCAAAGGGCGCGCCGCCGAGTTCGCGCGGATCCAGGCCCAGGAACAGGTGGTGCATGATCGGGTTGCCGACGACCGTCAACTCGACAACGTCCGCCGGGCCGATGCCGCCCTGGCGGCAGACTTCTCCGATGAGGTCGTTTACCCCCTGGCGTACGGCCTGCGTCAGTTCGGCAGCGCCTTCCGGGTGCATCATGACATAGGAAACCCGGCTCATGAGGTCCTCGCCGAAACGAATCTGCGGGTTCATGATGCCGTCGGTTGCGACCACGTTGCCCGCCGTCAGATTCACCAGGTGGGCGGCGATCGTGGTGGAGCCGATGTCCAGCGCAACGCCGTGGGCGCTCGGCTTGAAGCCGGGCCAGACGGCGACGATGGTCGCCTGCCGGTGTACCGCCACGGTGACGCGCCAATCGCCCTGGCGAAGCGCGTTCTGCAGACCCGGCAGAATAACGGGATCGCAGGCCAGGTCGGCCAGGTGCCACTCCCACGCCAGCGCGTCGCAGAGCCGCTGCAGGTCCCCGGTCGCTTCAAGCAGGTCGGCAGGCTGAACTTCGACGTGGTAGAGCCGCATGGCCGGATCGAGCTTGATGTCGCGGTGTTCGGCGTCCTTGCGCACGACCTGGCGGTGCATCTGGCTCTCGGGCGGCACGTCGATGACGAGATCGCCGCCGATCACCGCCTGGCAGCTCAGGCGGTGGTTGTTCTCCAGCCGGCGGCGGCGCTCGCTGTACCGCGCCTCGATCTCGTTGAGCGCCGACAGGTTGGCCGGGCGGGACTTGATGGCGTGCTTGGCAAAGTCCCCTTCCATGCACACCACGCGGCAGCGCCCGCACAGCCCGCGGCCGCCGCAGACCGAGTCCACGTCCACGCCGATGCTGCGGGCGGCGTCCAGCAACCGGGTGCCGTGGGGAAACGTGCCGCGGCGCCCCGACGGCGTGAACACGATCCTGGCGTCCTTGCTGGCCACGTCAGTTCCTCATCGGGGTGTTCGGGCAACCGGCCTGCTCAGGCCATGGCCGAACGGCGCCTGCGGCGACGGCCGCCGCGCTCGCGCCCCGGCCGCTCGGCCGACGGCTGGCGATACTTGCGGATCCAGTTGGCGCAGTCCGGATCGTGCCCCATCATGACGTCGGCGCCCAGCACGGCCTGAACGACGTCGGCGTGCAGCGGATTCGTGATCGCCGACGTCATGCCCGCGCCGATGGCCATGGTGAGGAACGCGGAATTGATGCCGTTGCGGTTGGGCAGCCCGAAGCTGACGTTGGAGGCGCCGCAGGTGGTATTGACCCTGAGTTCCCCGCGCAGCCGCCGCACGATGTGCATGACCTGCCTGCCCGCCGCGTTGATCGCGCCGATGGGCATCACCAGCGGATCGACCACCACATCCTCCCGGGGGATGCCGTGGTCGGCGGCGCGTTCGACGATCTTCTTCGCCACGGCGTAGCGCACGTCCGGGTCCTCGGAGATGCCGGTTTCGTCATTGGAAATGGCGACCACCGCGGCGCCGTGGCGCTTCACCAGCGGCAGCACCGACTCGAGCCGCTCTTCCTCGCCGGTCACCGAGTTGACCAGCGCCTTGCCGCGGTACACGGCCAGCCCGGCTTCCAGGGCCGCGACGATGGACGAATCGATGGACAGCGGCACGTCGGTGATCGACTGCACCAGCTTGACGATGTCGGCCAGCATTTTCGGCTCGTCCGCCAGGGGCACGCCGGCATTCACATCCAGCATGTGCGCGCCGGCTTCGACCTGGGCGACGGCGTCGGCCTCTACCCGGTTGTAATCGCCCCGCGCCATCTCCTCCGCGAGGACCTTGCGCCCGGTGGGATTGATGCGCTCACCGATGATGACGAACGGCCGGTCGAAGCCGATCCGCACTTCCCGGGTGGGCGAAGAAACGACTGTTTCGGTCATGAGAATGCCTCTGCTGCCGGCCTGGCGTGCGCGTCGCTTATCGCGGGGTTGCCGTGATCCGACGCAATATTCTTCCAATCGAGTGCAGGGCGCCACGGGCTGCGGCCGCCCAGCACGCCGGAACGCTCGACGATTTCCGCGACTCGGTGCTCCTGGCGGTACGCCATGATGTGAACGCCATGAACGCCCCCGATCTCCCTGATCCGATGGATCATGTCGATGCAGATGTTCACCCCCTCACGCTGCTGATTCTTCGCGCTCTTCAGGCGGCGAATGACGGCATCGGGAATGTGAATGCCGGGCACGTTGGTGCGAATCCATTCGGCCGAACGGGCCGAGGCAAGCGGACCGACACCCGCCAGGACGAAGACCTTCTCATGGGTTCCGGCGTCTCGCACAGCCGCCATGTAGCGCTCGAACATCTCCATGTCGAAGCAATACTGGGTCTGCACGAACTGCGCGCCGGCCTCGACCTTTTTCGCCAGCCGGAGTGGGCGGTAGTCCAGCGGCGGGGCGAACGGGTTGGCGGCGGCGCCCAGGAGCACCCGCGGCGGCTCGGTCAACTTGCGTCCGCTCAGGAACCTGGCTTCATCGCGCATGCTTCGAATCATGCTCAGCATGGACATGCTGTCCAGGTCGAATACGGGCTTGGCCTGGGGGTGATCGCCCACATCGACGCCATCGCCCGTCAGGCAGAGAATGCTGGCCACGCCCATGGCCGCCGCGCCGAGCACGTCGCCCTGGATGGCGATCCGGTTGCGGTCCCGGGCCGACACCTGCATGACCATGGCATAGCCGCGCCGCGTCAACAGCGAACACATGCCCACGCTGGACATGTGGCAGTTGCCCCCCGAGCCGTCGGTGGCGTTGATGGCATCCACGTAGCCGTCGAAAAGCGCGGCGCGCTCATAGACCTCGGCCGGATTGGCCGAATCCGGCGGCGCAATCTCGGCGGTTACCGCGAATCCGCCCGCCCGCAGCACGCGCTCGAACCGGCCGAACGAGGAGTGCCCGGGCCGGATGGGCAGCGGATCGCCGGGTACCAGCGGTTCGTCTTCAAACTGCATGTCCGCCGCTCTCGACCCGGATTCGCACCTCGCGCAGCCACGCCGACCGGCCGATCAACTGGTGGTCGACGGGCGGCTGCACGACCTGCAGCGGAAACTCTTCCTCGCGCAATCGCTGGTTGCCTTCCCACGCGAGCACCCAGACGCAGGGCATCTCGGGCTTCACCTCGCAGTTTCCGTCGGCGCGCACGCCGCCGCAGGGGCCGTTGCGCATCTCCTTGGGGCAGTTCATCGGACAGGAGAGACCGGTGAAGCCGACGATGCACTGGCCGCAGTTCTGCGAATCCAGCAGGATGCCCTTGGTGAACGACTCGACCTTCATGAACGGCTTGTCGAGCCGCGAATAGCCGATGCGCCGCAACAGCGGGTGGCACCAGACCAGGACTTGCTCGATCGCGGCGTAGAGACGCTTCAGGAAGCGCGCGTTGCGCACCGACCAGTGGCGCATTCGGTACGTTTCAACGCGTTCCGTGGCTGATCCGGTGGCCATGGGGTGCTAAGTCCCGCTGCCGCCGCCCGTGCTGCCGTTGTCCGGGCTGCCGCTGTTCGGGCTGCCGCTGTTCGGGCCGCCGCTGTCCGTGCTGTCGCCGTCCAGGGCGCCGCTGTCCGGGCCGCCGCCTCCCGTGCCGCCGCTGTCCGTGCTGTCGCCGTCCGTGCTGACGCCGTGACTGCGGATCAACTGTTTGAGCCGCTCCTGCGTAAACTCCTCTTCGAAGCGGCTCGCCTCCGCCAGCGCAAGCTCGCGCAGTTCGCCGCCGGAATCCATCGCCGTGGTCTCGCGGCGCCATTCGGCGAGGTAGGCCGCGCTGCCGCCCTTGCCGGCACGCATGGCGGCCCGGTCGATGGCTTCCTGGAACCGGCCGCTCAGCAAGACCTTTTCGCGCCGCCGGCCACGCTGCAGGATGACCTGGGAGGGAATGTCACGCCAGAAAACGAGGACTTTCTTGACCATGATTCGATTCCCCCGGCAGCCTGTGGCGCAGGTCCCGCGGCATGGGCCGGAAGACTGGCTGGCCGAGGACGGCCGATCGAGCGGCCAGCCCCGAAGCAAGTTCGCCGTAACCGCAGTGCACGTGCTCGAAGTCGAGTTCGAGGCATGCGGCGGCCCGCATGGCGGATTCGAGCAACCGGGCGTCTTCGGTCTGGGAGAGGTACACCAGCTTGCGGTAGTTGCCGAAGTACGCATCGCGGAGTTGCGGATGCCGGTCCAGTCCCAGCGGCTTCATCACGAAACGGTCGAAGTGACGCGCCAGGAAGTCGGTCAGGTAGAACGTGCCGGGTTCCGCCGCGGACAGTGCGGCGAAGCGGTCGAGCCCGGCGAAGAATTCGTAGCAGTGCGCGCCCTCCAGCCGCTCGGCGCCTTCCTCCGCAAGCACCCGGTCGATGCCGCCGGCGGTGCCGCAGTCCGCGTAGGCGACGAAAATATCGCCGTACGCGGCGCGATGCCTGCGAATCATCTGCCGCAGGCGCCCGGGAATCTCCGCCGGGCGGTTGTGCAGCCGCGCGTCGATGCACTTCAGGTGCAGGTGCCGCCAGCCCCAGCGGCGTTTGAGCGCGTCGATCTCCCGTGCCAGTGCGCCGCAGGCGATGACCAGGATCGGCTCGCGGCCACTTGACAGCGCGGATTCGCCCGCCGGAACGCGCTCAACCATTGACTGCCGCTCCCAGGCGACGCGTCCGCACCATGCCCGGCGCCACGTCCGCGGCCTGCGCCGCGTCCCGGCAATAGCCGTCCGCGCCCACGGCACGGCCGAACTCCTCGTTCAGCGGCGCACCGCCCACCAGCACGATGTAGTCGTCGCGGATGCGCTGCCTGACCATCTCGTCGATGACCACCTTCATGTAGGGCATGGTGGTGGTGAGCAGGGCGGACATGCCGAGGATGTCCGGCCGGTGCTTCTCCATGGCTTCGAAATAGTCCTCCACCGAGTTGTTGATGCCGATGTCGAAGACCTCGAAACCGGCGCCTTCCAGCATCATCCCCACCAGGTTCTTGCCGATGTCGTGGATGTCGCCCTTCACGGTGCCGATGACCATCTTGCCGATGGGCTTGATGCCGGTCTCGGAGAGCAACGGGCGCAGGATCTCCATGCCGCCCTTCATGGCGTTGGCCGCCAGCAGCACCTCGGGCACGAACAGGATGCCGTCGCGGAAGTCGATGCCGACGATCCGCATGCCTTCCACGAGCGCCTCGTTGAGCACCTTCTCCGCGCCCCAGTTGCGCGCCAGCAGGATGGACGTGCCCTCGACGATCTCCTCCCTGAGCCCGTCGTAGAGGTCCTCGTGCATCTGCTCGACGAGTTCGCCGTCGTCCAGTTCCGACAGGACGATGTCTTCCTCTTCCAGAACGGCTGCGTGTTCCATGGCCATCAGTAGTCCCGATCCTCGAACTCCGACTTGCGCCGATCGATGAAGGCGAGGAGTTCCTCGTCGATGGCGGGATCGAGCTTCGGCGGCTCGTACTCACGAAGCATCTGCTTCCAGATGCCGTTGGCACGCTGGGCGGCGTCCAGCGAGCCGTCCTGCTGCCACTGTTCGAAGCTGTTGTTGTCCGCGACGGTGGAACGGTAGAAGGCGGTTTCGAAATTCTCCAGCGTATGCGCGGCGCCGAGAAAGTGCGAACCGGGCCCCACCTCGCGCAACGCGTCCAGCGCCTGCGCGTTCTCCGACAGGTCGACGCCCCGCAACAGCACCGCGATCATGTTCGCCTGGTCGACGTCCAGGATGAACTTCTCGTAGCCCATCGCCAGGCCGCCCTCGAGCCAGCCGGCGGTGTGCAGCATGAAGTTCACGCCGGCCATCGCCGCCGTCTGCAGCGTGTTGGCGGACTCGTAGGCCGCCTGGGCGTCGGGAAGCTTCGCCGCGCACAGCCCGCCGCCGCTGCGGAAGGGCACGCCCAGACGCCGCGCCAACTGGCCCACGCCGTAGAGGACCAGGCTCGGTTCCGGGGTGCCGAAGGTCGGCGCCCCCGATTGCATGGACACGGCTGCGGCAAACGATCCGAACACCACCGGAGCGCCGGGGAGCACGAGCTGGATATAGGCCATGCCGGCGAGCGCCTCGGCGAGGATCTGGGTCAGCGTGCCGGCCACGGTCACCGGCGACATCGCGCCTGCGAGCAGGAACGGCGAAATGACCGTCGCCTGGTTGTTCTCGGCGTAGACCGTCGCCGCCCCCAGCATGGTGGCGTCGAAGGTGAGCGGCGAGTTCACGTTGATCAGGCTGGTCAGAACCGTCTTGAGGGGCACGAAGTCTTCGCCGAACAGCAGCTTCACCATGGCGACGGTGTCTTCGGCGCGCTCGGGATGGGTGACCGAACCCATGAACGGCTTGTCCGTGTACCTGATGTGGCTGTAGACCATGTCGAAGTGGCGTTTGTTGACGGGAAGATCGACGGGCTCGCAGACGGTACCGCCGGAGTGGTGCAGCCCGGGGCTCATGTAGGTGAGCTTCACGAAGTTGCGGAAGTCCTCGATGGTCGCGTAGCGGCGGCCCCGGTCCAGGTCGTGCACGAACGGCGATCCATAGGCGGGCACCAGCACGGTGCGGTCGCCGCCGATGATCGTGGAGCGCTTCGGATTGCGCGCATGCTGGGTATACTCGCGCGGCGCCGTGGCCTGCACCAGCGAGCGGCACAGGCCGCGCGGGAACCGGACGCGCTCGCCGTCCACGTCCGCCCCGGCCTCCTTCCAGAGCTTAAGCGCCCGCGGAAACTCGCGGAACTCGATGCCGATCTCCTCGAGCACGGTGTCCGCGTTGTGTTCGATCAACTCCAGCGCTTCGGTATCGAGGATATCGATGTGGGGTATCCTGCGATCGATCCAGGTCGTGAATTCGTCCACGATCCCGCGCCGGCGCAGGTCGTGCTTGCGCGCGCGGCCAGCCCGCAGCGGGCGGCCCGCGCGGGTCCGTCGGCCGGGGGCGCGCTTGCGTCGCAGATTGTCGGTCATGCGCGGCCTCCTGCTGCGGGATAACGGCTGAACCCTGAAAGCGAAAGCCAGAGTTGTGCATTCGCAGTCTGAGCCAGAATCCCCATTTCTGCATCGCCGGATGCGACATGGAGCCAATCGCAGGCGACATTGCGGCGCCCTGGGCAATTGTTGGTGACACGCAACGTTTTTCTGCTTGATTGCTCCAGACTCGCATGAGAACCATCGACCAGATGGCCATCGCAACTGCTTCGGATTTCCGATCCGTACGTGGAGGTGAAGAAAAGAACGGCGGCAATGGCGCGGACGTTCCGAATATGCCAATATCCGAGACATGAGGATCGGATCGACCATGACGCATCGGCTGGACCGGACCCGCGCGCTCGCCCGGGGGGCGGGCTCGCTCCTGGATATCGCGCCGACCGTCTCGCTCGATCGCTTTCCGGCGCACGAAACCGCCCAAGAGCGCGTGGCTTCCTGTTTTCGGCGAGTCGGCGACGCCCTGCGTCACGCCATGGCGGAAGAAGGCGCGGAGACACCGGCCCATGAGCCGGCGCAAGCGAAAGCGCCCCGCCAAGAGGCCGGCTAATCCCGACCGCACGTCCCGGGTCCCGACCGACCGAGATGATTCGGGCCGGGGCGTCCGGAGGCGCGTTCAAACCGTTGAGGCCGCATACTCGGGACCGTTGCCTCCGGCTTCGCAGTTGGCCCAGTACGAGGAGGTCGTGCCAGGCGCGGCGGAACGAATTCTTGCGATGGCGGAGCGCACCGAGGAGCACTTTCGCATTGTCGACCAGGGCCGGGTCGAGTTCGAGCAAAAATATCTGACGACGCAATCCAACCTGCAGAGGAGGGGCCAAATGATCGGCGCGGTCGTCGTCGGCGCCGCGCTCCTCGTTTGCTTTGCGGCCCTTTATTGGGGCCACGAACAGGTGGCTATGGTCCTCGGCTCCACGACGATCGTGGCGCTCGCAGCGGTCTTTGTCATCGGCAGGCTGCCGTGGTTCAAGTGAAGTAGGCCAGTCCGTTTATGGTTTTGGGCGCAATACGCCCCTTATCCCGCCTCCTCCGATGGCGCATGTTACCCATCATGAGGCCGAACAATATTGCAAACGCGGAATACCTATCGACGGAGCAGTTGAGTTCGCAAGGAAGCAAATAATTCCGGCAGCGACTCCACAGGGCAAGTCCGGGGAGATTCAGGCGGTATCAATTTTGCCCAGCGACAAGACTCGTGAAATTCTCGCTGTTGTCATCTGTCTTGCCCCAATAGACCCATCCAAGTGCGTGCCCAACCTGCTCGTCGCCGGCATTCCCGATCTTGACCCAGATCTGTTCCGAGAACATGTACGGAAGCGTCGTCAATTCCAATATGATGTACTCGTTTTCCACGACCGTCGTATCGAGCTTCCGCCCCGGCCATTTCAGATAGCCGTGCGGAGGCGCTTCCCGTATCGGAGCGGGCATGCTGGCGGAGACGACCGTGGAACCCGGCTGCAGTCTCGGTTTCGAATGGTCGTACGGTTGCTCAGGCTGCTGCGATGCAGCCAGGCCAGGTACGAAAAGCACAATGAGCAATAACCCGACGCGAAGAATCATGAGCTTTTCCCACCGTCAATAACCACGAATGACCCTAGCATACTGGCGTGCCGCCGGGACCGCCAATACTCCTTTGTGGTCTTTTTGTCTATTTTCACCGAGCTAATTTATCCGCGGATTGGAGTCTTGTCTGGCAAGCCTCGGTACAAGGCCAACATTGCGTTCGCACTCGAACCTCGTATACGGTTGCGCGCGGTCGCGAGTAGTTATCTGCTGTCGCCACGCGGACAAGGATTGTTCCGGAGGAAGGGCTATGAGTCGAGAGATCAAGGGATTGAGCGCCCGTTGGGGCTTTGTTGCGTTGGCGGCCGGGGTGCTGGCGCTGGGTGTCGGCGGCGCCCAGCACACGGCGGATTACGACGAGTTGCCCGCCGGTCCTTCGGCTTCGATAGCGCCATTGTATTACTCGGCGCTGTCGTTGCCGGGCGTGTCGGATTGGACGGCGGCGGAAAAGGCGGCCTTGCTGGACGTGGCGACGTTGCGCTACAAGGACCGGTTGATCGACCGGGCGCCGGCGGTATCGGCCGAGCGCACGCGCACATACCTTGAGCGGCTGGCCGGTTCGGCCCTGGTCTTGAGCTATCCGGACGCGCTGCGGCAGGCGTGCGCGCAGCACGCGGTGTCGGACGGGGTGTGCGAGGCGCACGCCGGCTACGTCCGCCGCGCGGGCGTGGTGGAGGAGATGCTGGTTCAGGGGCAATTGTCGCTGGACGAGTTGGAGCTGGAGTTGATCGGGTCGCGCCGTCCTGGGTGGGGCGGCGGCTGATCGGCCGACCGGCGGCGCGCAAGTCGCCGCTTCGGTTGTTTTTTCCTTGTTTTCCCCTTTGAGATTCTGAGCGCACGATGAGCCGTCGCAAGGCAGTTCGGTTCGGCCGCGCGTCGGCGCTTTGGTGCGCGCTGGGCTGGGCGGCCTGGGCGGTGTTCTCGTGGGCGGCGGACCCTCTGCCCGTGCCGGCGAACCGTCAGCCGGCGTTGCTGTGGAATGTGCCCGGCGAGGTGCTGGAGATCCGCGCCGGCGAGCGCGCGACGTTGATCGTGGAGGCGGCCGACCCGGACACGGATGCGTCGGGACGGCCCGAGGCGGCGCAAGTGCGCGCCGAATGGGCGCCGGGCGCAGGCGGCGGCGAGGCGCCCATGTGGTCCGCCGAACCGCACTGGACGGCGGGGCCCTCGGTCGAGCCGCGGTTGTTGTTGACGCTCTCGCCGCCGGCGGAGGCGCGCCCGGGGCGGCATACGCTGCTGGTGGGCGCCACCGACGCGCGGGGCCTGACGGCGTTGCGCACGCTGTCGGTGGAGGTGTTGTCGGCGGACGCATCCGGCGGTGCCGGCGGCGTATCCGGCGGCGCTGGCGCATCGGGCGGCGACGCCGCGCCGGGCGGGGCCGGTTCGGCGGGGCCGAGCGCATCGGCGGCGGGCGGCGCGGCGGGTTCGCCGGACGCGCGGCCCATGGCGGCGACGCCGGAAGGCGAACTGCGCTGGGACGGCCCGGTGCCGGTGCACGTGGTGGAGCGCGGGGCGGGCGGCGTCTCCGGGCAGAGTCCCCCGGGCTGGAGCGTGTCGCTGTCGTTGAACGACACCGCCGGAGGCGGGACGTTGTTCTCCGACGGTTACCTCACGGCGGCCGAGCGCGCCGCCGGCGGCGGGGCGGGGGTGGTGCGGGTCCGGCTGGAGATCGACGATCTGGACAACTTTTCCGGCATCTCGTTCGGTTACGTCAAGGCGGCGAGCGATCCGGGCGCCTGCGCGGCCGCCACGGGCACGTACGGCACGTCTGCCGCGGCGGGATTGAAGTTCAGCGATTTCACGTCCGACGGGCCGTATTTCGTCTGTCTGCGGGCCGGCGACGGCGCCGCCACGGCGTACGCCGGTCCGGCGGGCTTCACGGTGGACACCGCGGCGCCGGCGCTGGGCAACGCGACCTACACGCTGCCCGACCCGGCCAACGCGCGTCACGCCGGGCGGCTGGCGCATACGGTGGGCGGCGCCGCGGCGCTGGACGGCGCCCTGTCGGTGTTCGTGAAGGGCCCGCATGCGTACGTGGCATCCTCGGAGTCGGGCGCGCTGGAGGTGGTCGACGTCTCGAATCCGGGCGCTCCGTCGCACGCCGGCAAGCTGGCCGACGGGGACGGCGGCGCGGAGCTGGGCAACGCATCGCGCGTGTTCGTGCGGGGGGATCATGCGTACGTGGCCGCCGGCGGCAGCGCGGGCGCGTTGCAGATCGTGGACGTGTCGAACCCGGGTTCTCCGTCGCACGCCGGCAAGCTGTCGCTGAACGATCCGATGGGTGTGTTCGTGCGGGGGGATTACGCCTACGTGGCGCTGGATTCGGGCGACGCGCTCGCGGTGGTGGACGTGCGCAATCCGGCCGAGCCGCGGCTGGTGTCGACGCACGCGCTGGCGGTGGGCGGCGCGCGGCGGGCGCACGTGTCGGGCCACCACGCGTACGTGACGCAGCTGGACCTGGTGCGGGACGGGTTCACGCAGGTGGCGCGCAGCGCGCTGGAGGTCGTGGACGTCTCCGATCCCGCGAACCCCTCGTCGGCGTCCACGGTGTATCACGACATGGACTTGGGCGACACGTCCGGCAGCGGGGCGTTGCTGGACAGTCCGCGCGGGGTGGCGGTGCGTGGCGGGCGGGCGTACGTGGCGGCGTTCGACTCGGATGCCCTGCAGGTGCTGGACGTGTCCGCGGCGACGAGTCCGCGGGCCGCCGGCGCGCTGGCGCACGACGCCTCCGCCGGGGTGTTGCTGGACGGGGCGGCGGGGTTGGCGGTCAAGGGCGACTGCGCCTACGTGGCGGCCTTCGGGTCGGACGCGCTGACGATGGTGGATGTTTCGGACCCGTCCGGCCCGGCGCACGCGGCCTCGGTGACGGAGTCCGGCGCGCTGGACGGGGCCTTCGGCGTGCACGTGCGGGGCAATCGGGCGTACGTGGCGTCGTGGAACGGCGATGCGCTGGAGGTGATCGCCGTCGGCAGGACGCGGGCGCGCATCGGCGACGCGGTGACGGTGGAACTGGACGCCAGCGAGGACATCTCGGTGAGCGCGTTCACGGTCAACGGGGTGGCGGCGACGGGCGTGACGCAGGTCGGCTCGCAACTGTACGCGACCTACACCGTGCAGGCGGGCCAGCCGGACGCGGCGCGGGTGCCGTACGCCGTGAGCGCGACGGACCGCGCCGGGCACGCTACCACCGTTAAGGGCCAGTTGCCGCTGGCGGTGGACGCGACCGCCCCGACGATCGAGCGCCTGGCGTACGGCGGCACGGCGGCGACGCTGACGCTGAGCGAGCCCGTGTGGTCGCCGGCGGCGCCGGCGGCGGGGGATTTTGCGGTGACCGAGGACGGCTCGGCGTCGTCGGTGAGCGCTGTGACGGTGGCTTCGAGCGCAGACGCCGCGAGCGCTACGATCGCGCTGACGATGGCCGCGGCGCTGGACGGGGCGAAGGTTTCGGTGCGATACACGCCGAACGCGGCGGTGTCGCAACGCCCGCGCGACGCCGCCGGGAACGGGCTGGCGGCGCAGACGGTGGCGGCGTCCCGGCAGGCGACGCTGTCGGTGACGGCGCCGACGATCGGAGGCCACGTGACCGGCACGGGCGGATCCGGCGCCACGGCGATCGAATGCGGTTCGGGGGCGCGCACGGACTGCACCGCGGCGGTGGACAGCGGCAGCGTGCTGATGCTGACGGCCACGCCGGACGCCGGGTACGTGTTCGGCGGCTGGAGCGGCGCGTGCACGGGCCGGGAGAGCACGTGTTCGGTGACGTTGAACGGGGACGCCGGGGTGACCGCGGCGTTCGGTCTGGCGCGCACGCTGACGGTGACCGCGCCGGGCAACGGCACGGTGACGGGCACCGATGCGGGGGGCGTGGAAGTCATTGCCTGCGGGACCGGCTGCGCCGCGACACTGATCGACGGCACGACGGTGACGCTGGTGGCCGCGCCGGCGAGCGGTTACGCGTTTTCGAGCTGGGGCGGGGCGTGCGCGGCGGAGACGACATCCAGTTGCGCGCTGACGATGGACGCGGACAAGAGCGCGGGCGCGACGTTCGTCATTCCGGTGCCGGGTCCGGTGCGCAACCTGAGCGGCTCGGCCATCGGATCGGACGTGACGCTGACCTGGGATGCGCCGGACACGGGCGGCACGCCGACGGAATACACCGTCGCCGGCGGCGGCACGGTGAGCATATCCGGCACGGCGGCGACGGTAACCGGGCTGAGCGCGCAGACCGAATACACCTTCACGGTGACGGCGAACAACGCGGGCGGTGCGGGGCCGGGCACGGACGTGAAGGTGACCACCGAGGCGGCGCCGGGCGAAGTAGCGAACCTGACCGGGGCGCCGGCCGGGTCCACGGGCGCGTTGCTGAGTTGGGATGCGCCGGCCGCGGGCGGCACGGCGAGCGAATACGGGGTGACGGGTCCGGGCACCGTCGGGGCGGCGGGCACGGCGGCGGCGATCACGGGCCTGAGCCCGGAGACCGGGTACACCTGGACGGTGAAGGCGATCAACAGTTCCGGTTCCAGCGCAGGCCTGGACGTGACGGTGACGACGCTGGCGGCGGTTCCCGGCGCGGTGGGCGGCGTGCGGGTCACCGCGGTGGGTACCGACACGGCGAGTCTGGCGTGGAGCGCGCCGGCCCAGGGCGGTACGCCGACGGGATACACGGTCACGGGCGGGGGCATGGCGACGGTGACCGGGACGGCGGCCTCCATTACGGGATTGTCGGACGGCACCGCGTACACGTTCTCCGTCGCGGCGAGCGGCGCCGGGGACTCGGGCGAGGCGGTGCCGATCCGGGTGAGGACGGGCACGCCGGCGGCGGTGTCGGGCGCCGGCGCCTCGATCGCCGGCCTGACCGACGGCGGTTCGTACACGTTCTCCGTGACGGGCGGCAACTCGGCGGGCACGGGCGAGGCGGCGACGGTCGGGGTGACCGCCGGCACGCCCGGTGCGGTCGGCGGTCTGAACGTCGACGCCAGGACGGCCTCCACGGTGGATCTGTCGTGGACGGCGCCTTCGGGCGGCGGCACGCCCACCGGTTACACCCTCGCGGGCGGGGGCACGCGGCACGCACTGCCCGGTCTTCGCGCGCGAGTCGCGGGACTGGCGGCCGATACGCCCTACACGTTCAGCGTGAACGCGTACAACGACGCCGGTTCGGGCACGGCGGCGAGCCTCGACGTCACCACGGCGTCCGTGGAGGCGGCGCCGGGACCGGTAAGGGAGTTGCGCATCGGTTCGGTGAGCGCGGACGCGGTGCAACTTTCCTGGGCGATTCCGGACACGGGCGGCGCACCCGCGGTGTACGCTGTCGGCGGCGGCGGCGCAGCGGCCGTGACCGGCACGAGCGCCTCGATCTCCGGCCTGGCGGAGGACGGTACGTACACGTTCTCGGTCACGGGAAGCAACGCCGCGGGGATGAGCGAGGCGGCGACGGTCGAGGCGACCACGGGCACGCCGGGCACGGTGCGCGGTCTGCGGCTCGACGGCAAGACCGCCGACGCGGTCAACCTGTCGTGGTTGCCGCCCGGCGGCGGCGGCACGCCCACAAGGTACAGCGTCACCGGCGGCGGTACGGCGGCCGTGGACGGCACGAGGGCGCGCATCGCCGGTCTGAGCTTCGATACCGCGTATACGTTCACGGTCAGCGCCGTCAACGGGGCGGGCGCCGGCGCCGGAACGCCCATCGAAGTCAGGACCGTGGACTTCATGCCCATGTTGCCGGCGATGGCCGATCGCGCGGCGACGGCGGATGTCGAGCTCAACCTGGTCCTGCCCGAGGCCGACGGGGGCAATCCGCCGCTGACCTACGCGCTGAGCGGGTTGCCGGGGACCCTTTCGTTCGATACCGCCATGCGCACCGTCAGCGGCACGCCGACAACCGAGCAGGGTTACACGCTCACCTGCACGGCCGCGGACAATGACGGGGACAAGGCCGAGGCGACGTTCACGCTGACGATCGAAGCGGATGAGAAGCCGACGCTGAGCGTGCCGGACCGGGCCGCTGCGGCGAACAAGCCGATGAATCTGACCTTGCCCGAGGCCGCCGGCGGCAACGCGCCGCTGAGTTATGGCCTGTCCGGGCTGCCGGGCACGCTGACGTTCGATGCCGACAAGCGCACCGTGAGCGGCACGGCGACGGAACAAACGGCCTACACGCTGACCTACACGGCCACGGACCGCGACGGGGACAAGGCCGAGGCGGCGTTCACGCTGACGATCGAAGCGGACGCGGCGCCGTCGTTGCCGGACGCGTCGGACGAGACGGGGGTGGAGGGCCATGCGCTGAGCCTGATCCTGCCGGAGGCGACGGGCGGCAACGCGCCGCTGGGTTACGAGCTTGCGGGGCTGCCGGGCACGTTGACGTTCAGCGCCTCCACGCGCACGGTCTCTGGCACCCCGGGGACCGGGGACGTGGGCGCGCACGCGTTGACGTACACGGTGACGGACCAGGACGGCGACACGGACTCGGAGGACTTCACGCTGACGATCGAGGCGGACGTGGACGTGGAGTTGCCGAGCGTGTCGGACAAGACGGGCGTGGAGGACTTTGCGTTGAGCTTCGTGCTGGGCGAGGCGACGAAGGGCAACGCGCCGCTCGGCTACGAGCTGGACGGGTTGCCGCAGACGCTGTCGTTCGACGCCGACACGAGGACGGTGAGCGGCACGCCGGGTGCCGGCGACGTGGACACGCACACGCTGACCTACAAGGCGACGGACCGCGACGGGGACTTGGCCTCGGCCCAATTCGAGCTGGAGATCCAGGACGATACCGAGCCCGCTGTGACGGTGGAGGACCGAGCCGTGGCCCCGGAGGAGGCGCTCAACGTTACGTTGCCCGAGGCCACCGGGGGCAACGCGCCATTGACCTATGCCCTGACGGGGCTGCCGGGCTCGCTCTCGTTTGAAGCGTCCACCCGCACCTTGAGCGGCACGCCGGGGACCGGCGATGTCGGGGATCACATGCTTGCCTACACGGTCACCGATCGGGACGGAGACATCGTTTCGGCTGAATTCACGCTCACCGTGGGTGCGCCCCCCGGCACCGTGGAGAACCTCGAAGCCACCTCTGTCGGGACCGATTCGGTGAGCTTGTCGTGGGATGCGCCGAGTACCGGCGGCGCGCCGACGAGTTACATCGTCACGGGCGGCGGCACGACGGCAGTCTCGGGCACGGCGGCGACGATCAGCGGGCTGAGCGGCGCCACCGCGTACACGTTCAGCGTCAGGGCGAGCAACGCCGCGGGCAGCGGCGATGTCTCGCAGGTCGCGGTCACGACGGGCACGCCGGGTGCGGTGGGGAATCTGAGTTTGACCTCCGTGAATGCCACTACCGTGAGCATTTCGTGGAATGCGCCGGCCGGCGGCGGCACGCCGACGAGTTACACCGTCACGGGCGGCGGCACGGCGGTCGTCTCCGGTACGACCGCCACGATTGGCGGACTTACGGACGGGAGTTCGTATACGTTCAGGGTGACGGCAGGCAACGCTGCGGGCACCGGAAGCGCGTCGGAAATCGCCGTCACGACGGGCACCCCAGACGCGGTGAGCAATCCGAGTCCGACTTCCGTGGGAACCACCTCCGTGAGCCTGTCCTGGGCTGTTCCGGCCACGGGCGGCACGCCGACGAGTTACACCGTCACGGGGGGTGGAACGGCGAGCGTCTCCGGCACGACGGCGTCGATCACGGGGCTGACCGACGCCACCGCGTACACGTTCAGCGTGACGGCGGGCAACGCTGCGGGCACGGGCACGGTCGCGCAAGTCGCCGTGACCACAGGCGCGCCCGGCCCGGTGAACGATCTCGAGGCCAGTGCCCAGAGGGGGAGCACGGGCGTCAGGCTCTCCTGGAAGACGCCGACCTCAGGCGGGACGCCCACGCGGTACACAGTGTCCCGCGCCGGGGCGAGCGACATCACGGTCACCGGCACGGCAAGAACGATCTCCGGTCTCCGTGAGGAGACCCACTATACCTGGACGGTGACGGCAGACAATGCCGCCGGTTCCGGCGCCGGCCGATCGGTGAGCGAGACAACCTATGCGAACGTGGCGTATCCGGGCCCGGTGCGAAACCTGACCGCCTCGGCCACCGGCCCCTACACCGCGTCGCTGGATTGGGATGCGCCGGCCACCGGAGGAACGCCGACAGTCTACCGCGTCGGTTGCTACGAAACCGATCCATACTCCTCTGGAAGCGCAACGGTGACGATTTCCGGTACCGCAGCCACGGTCACGGGGCTGAGGGCGCAGAAAAAGCACAATTGCTATGTCTACGCGAGCAACCGGGGCGGTAGTGGGGACTTGCGTGACGCAGCCTTCACGACACCGGCTCCTAAACCCGACCCGGTTGAAAACCTCGAAGGTTCGGCCACCGGCGCCACAACGGTGTCGCTGGACTGGGATGCGCCGGAGGATTGCACGCCGACGGGCTATACGGTGAGCGGTTCGGGTACCGTTGCGCAGTCCGGGACCGGCGCGAAGGTCACGGGGTTGGCGTGCGGGACGTCCTACACCTGGAGCGTGTCGGCGGAGTACGCTTCCGGACCGAGTCCCTCCGAGTCGGTCGCGGTGACGACGCCTTGGCCGTCGCTCAATCTCAGCGGTTCGGCCACCGACGCGACGACGGTGACGTTGGACTGGGATGAGCTGAGCGGATGCGGAACGCCGGCGGGCTATACGGTGAGCGGTTCGGGCACTGTTGCGCAGTCCGGGACCGGCGCGAAGGTCACGGGGTTGACGTGCGGGACGTCCTACACCTGGAGCGTGTCGGCGGAGTACGCTTCCGGATCGAGTCCCTCCGAGTCGGTCGCGGTGACGACGCCTTGGCCGTCGCTCAATCTCAGCGGTTCGGCGACCGGTGCCACGACGGCAACGTTGGACTGGGATGAGCCGAGCGGATGTGGAACGGTAACAGGTTACAGCGTAACGGGTTCCGGAACGATCACAGTGTCAGGTACCGAAGCAAGCGTCACCGGGCTGACGGCGAACACGGCGTACACGTTTTCGGTCACGGCGAACACTTCGGCTGGCACGAGTCCGGAGGAAAATACCGACTTGACCACGCCGCCAAATGCGGTCGGAAATCTCCGCGTGATGACTCTTTTCCAAAGGGGCTTCACGATCGCATGGGACGCGCCATCCGGTGGAGCTACGAGTTACGATGTCGCGGGCGTTGGCGACACGGTGAACACCACCGGAACCACCGTCACCTACAACGGTCTTTCCCCCGGCAGAACCTTTACGATAACCGTCACGGCGAACGGAGCGGGGGGCACAAGTCTCCCCCGAACAATCACTGCGAATCCGGGTGGTTCACCGGGGATGACAAGTGGTCCTCCAATTAGCGTACTCCCCTAGTACACCTTCCACCAGATAGTTTCGGATGTTAAAGCGGCCCTTCAATAAGTGCAGATAACTTATTGAGGGTCAGGGTCATGAAGAAATTGTATGTCATTCGTTTAGCCTCGGATGAGCGGCAGCGGTTGCGGGCGCTGGTGCACATGGGGCGCGCGGCGGCCTATAAGATATCATTCTGGTCCCGGGATCGCCGGATGCGACATGGAGCCAATCGCAGGCGACATTGCGGCCATCAGGGGTGAATGTTGGTGAGATTCGATAAATCAAGGGGTTGCGCGCCGATCCGGCCGCCCTGAACTGGACGCGTTTCCAGCAAGTCCCGCTCTGGCCTGCTACCGTCTCGTCAAAGCTCGGGGTACGGGAGTTGACTTCGATTCCGCGTGTCGCGCGTCCAATGGCGCTCGCCCCATGGAAATTCATTTCCCGGCAGTTCAGAGAATCACGATGACACCCTTGGTATGGGCGTCCCGCCGATGCACGCATTGCCCGACGGGTCATGAGTCATGACAGCGGGTGCAATCCGGCGGGATGCGCCGTAATCGTGTCGGGATGCGCAGCGGCCCTTGCCGGATGCGCCGCAGCCCTTACCAGATGCGCCGCTACCTTTGCCAGATGCGCCGCTACCATTGCGAAGCGCACCTCAGCTCCCTGTCGTGGCTACAGAATATCCTGCAGCGGTGACGGAAAAACGTTCTCCCCGATTGACTGATCGATGCTCGGCGCCGAATGAATGAGGGATTACGGCATGGACGAAGCAAACTGGATCAAAGAGCGGTTCACTAGTGACGGTTTTGTGTTTCCGCTGGATGCGATGACACCGGCTCAGGCGGCCGAATATCGACAATCGTTCAAGGCGCTTGAGGATCGGATTGCAGTATCCGATATCGGTCGGCGCGGTCAGATCAACCACGTACACGCGGTCCTGCGCTTCGTCAACGAGATCGCGCGCAACGACAGGATTCTGGATGCCGTCGAGGTCCTGATCGGCCCCGATATTCTCTTGTGGGACTGCACGTTCATCATCAAGGAGGCGCGTTCACCCGGTTTCGTGAGCTGGCATCAGGATCTGCGCTACTGGGGCCTTGAAGATGAAAATGCGGTGGTGAGCGCCTGGCTTGCTATGGGACCGGTCAGCCGCGCCAATGGTTGCATGCAATTCGTTCGCGGGTCGCACAGGCAAGGTCTGGTGGAGCATCGTGACGAATACGCCGCCGGAAACATCCTGTCGCGGGGCCAGGTAGCCCAGGTGGACGTCGCCGGGGACGACGTGGTGCACGCGGAACTTCAGGCTGGGCAGTTCTCGTTGCATCATGGTTTCTTGGTGCATTCGTCCCCGGCCAATCCCTCGGACCGTGCGCGATGGGGTCTGGTGATCAATTTCGTTGCGGCAAGCAATCGGCAAGTGGTGGCGCCGCGTGACCTCGCCATGCCCGTGCGGGGCGAGGATCGATACGGACACTTCGGTCATGTGCCCGAACCCGAAGCGGACTTTTGCCCCGAGGCGCTCGCTTGGCACGGGCGGTTGGTGGAGGCGAGGCATTGGGCGCAATACGCGGGAGACGAAAGGGCGTAGTCCGCACCGCGCCGGCGAAGACCGGCTCGCCCCCCAGTTCGTCGACCCACGGTTCTTGCGGCAAGCGTTGCGGCTCATGCACACTGGCTTGAAGCACGGACTGGCTCACTCTGACCGCGCACCGGCCCAATGGCAAAGCTGAAGCCGGGGAGCGCGTTCGCCGGACCCCGCTTGTATCGCCCGCATGATCATTTCGCACAAGTATCGATTCATCTTCTTCGCGCAGCCGAGAACGGCTACTCACGCCATTCGCGCGGCGCTGGAACCTCATCTTGGCGCGGACGACTGGCAGCAGCAGTCATTGACCCGGACATTGCGCCTGCCGATACGGGAATTGGCGCGCATCCCCCACGGGCACATCTCCTTGAGGCAGGTACAGAGGCATCTCCCGAGTGAAATATGGCGCGAATATTTCAAGTTCGCCATGGTACGGAATCCCTATGATCGCTATGTTTCGGCATGCACGTTTCTGAACACGCGAAATCCTGGCTATGTTGGCGCGGAAACGGTGTTCATGAAGTCGGCGCTCATGCGGCAAAGGTTTCGCCGGCGGGCATTGGTTCGCCCGCAATCGGCGATGTTGGTGAACGACGCGGGTGACGTCGGGATGGATTTCGTGGGCCGATACGAACGGCTGCAGAGATCTTTCGACCGGGTGTGCGAGCGCACCGGTATTCCGCCAACCCGTCTGGACCGCCTCAACGCCTCGCATCATGGGGACTATCGGCGATACTATGATGGTGCCTTGCTGGAGCAGGTGAACATCTTCTACCGAGCCGATTTCGACCGCTTCGACTACCCCATTGCCGAGACGCCGGAGGCTTTGGCATGTCTCTGACCGGTCCCTTCAAGGCCACCGCTACGAGCCCGCCGTGCGCCTGAGCCACCCGTTCATCCGGCTGCCGTACCGGTTCGACGCGAACCGGCTGGCAACCGAAGTGCGTCAGTTTTCCGGCAGGCAGTGGATGCCGCATCCGAGCGGTTTGCCGGGCAATTCGGCCATTGCCCTGATTTCCAGCGGCGGCGGCGACAATAACTCCTTCGAAGGCGAAAAGCGCGCGACGCCGCATCTGGCCCGATGCCCCTACATGCGGCAGGTGATGGCCAGCTTCGGCGAGGTGCTTTCGCGTTCGAGGCTGATGCGGCTGGAGGCCGGCGCCGAAGTCAGCCTGCACGTGGATTTCAACTACCACTGGTTCAGCCGGGTTCGGATTCACATTCCCGTCATCACTCATCCCGGGGTGATCTTTCAGTGCGGTCCGGAGCGGCTGCACATGGCTGCGGGGGAATGCTGGATTTTCGACTCCTGGCGCCGCCACCGGGTGGTAAACGACAACCCCGAATTTCGCGTGCACCTGGTGATCGACACTTGCGGTTCCGCGCGGTTCTGGCGCCGGGTTGAGGTCCTCGCAGAGAACCCTTCCGCGTTTCCCATTGTGGACGTGCCTTACGAGCCGGGCCGGACCGTGAACCTCAAGACCGAGCGGTTCAGCCGCCTGCCGGTCATGGCGCCGGGAGAATGCGCGGCGCTGATCGAGGATCTGATCGCCGATTTTTCAGCCAATCCGCGCAACGACGCCAACCTGGTGACGGCGTACGCCGAAATTATGCGCGGTTTCGCCCAGGATTGGCGAGCGCTCTGGTTGCTGCACGGCCATCGCCCCGAGGGCTTTGCCAGTTATCGGCGCCTGATCCGGCGCACCCGCGAAAAGCTGCATCCGGACCGGCGGGCGCTGACCACGGCAAGCAATGGCATCGGCGTGAACGCAGTATTCGCGCAGCGCGTGCTGAACGCGGCCCTGGCCCCGGACGCCCGCATGACGTAGCGTACTGCTATCACGCGGTCAGGCTTTGCTTACGCTCGGAGATGCGCCGCTGCTGACCCGCCCGAACACGTCCAGGATACGCTGAACCGGGCGCGCGCCCCGCGGGACGTGGGGGCAACCCGTAAATCAGGACTCCAGCGGATAACGCGCAAGCACTTCCGGCCCCAGGGCCTCCTTCAGCGGCCCGAGCCAGGGTTCGAAGTTGCGCCACTGTGCCAGCCCGGAACGGTAGATGGGCTGCCGCACCTGGGCGGCGCTGGGCGTGCGGATGCTGCGCCTGGTGCGATGAAACTCGAGGCAGGCGGGTTCGAACGGCAACTCGCAGAAGTCGAGCAGACGGCGCGCCTGGTCCTCCAGATTCTCCACCACATCCTCATACTGCACTCGCAGGACGAAACCGGGCAGCACGCTGTCCCAATGATCCATGAGCTTGACGTACTGCCGGTAATAGTTGCCGATTTCCGCCAAGCCGTAGGAAAATTCCTGCCCTTCTCCGAAGAGTTGCTTGAACCCGCTGAAGCAGCAGGCCATCGGGTGGCGGCGCGCGTCGATGACCTTGGCCTTCGGCAGGATCAGCCTGATCAGGCCGATGTGGAAGAAGTTGTTCGGCATCTTGTCGATGAAGAAGGGCGCCGTTGCGCGATAGGCCCGGGTGTCGTCGATGAACTGCTGGCCGAAGCGGCGAAAGTAGCTCTCATCGACCTCCGCGAGAATCTTCGGATAGCGCGGCCCGGCTTCGTCGTCATCGCCTCGGCCCCTCAGGCGCTTGGCCAGGTTCAATACGTTGTGCAGTTCCATGGTGCCGTCGACCTGAGAGTGCGACGCGAGAATCTGCTCCAGCAGGGTGGATCCCGCCCTCGGCAAGCCGACGATGAAGATCGGATCCGGCGCCGGCGATCCCACCCCGGCCCTGGCCGCAAACAGTTCCGGCGTGCACACGTCGATCTGGCTGTCCACCCGAATCTGCAAGTGGCGGGGGCTGTGATGAGCGCTGGCCTGTTTCAGGCTGTTGCCTCTGGCGTAGCAGGCAAAGGCGCGCTCGAATTCGTCACCGTCCTCGTAAGCCTTGCCCAGCGCAAAGCACAACTGAATCCGGTCCAGCTCGCCGGTGTCGGGATGGGTTTCCTTGTCGGCCATCCGGGCAATTTCGTCATCGGTGAACCGATAGGACTTGGTGTTCGCCAGGCTCCAGTAAGCGTCGCCGTAGTCCGCCTTGATCCCGCAGGCCTGCCGGTACAGCTCAACGGCCTTGTCGAACTCGCCATCGGACTTGTACACATGGCCCAGCAAGACCGGATAAAACGAATTGCCGGGTTGTTGCCGCATCATGATTCGGTAGCTCTCGATGGCGTCGTCGTTCCTGCCCGCCCCGGCACAGGCCGAGGCGTACAGGGGCCGGATCAATTCCGCATCCTGCGGAAAGCGGTCGAGCAGTTGTTCCGCAACCACCAGCGCCTTGCCGAACTTCTGTACCTTGAGCAGCAAGTGGACATATTGCGCCCCGGCAGCGCGGTTTTCAGGTTCGAATTCGACGCAACTCTCCAGCAGAAACTCGGCATCCTCATAAATCTTGTTGCGCGTGGCGATCTCGGCCAGCAGCCGCATGCCTTCCACGTGGGTCTGGTTGGTGCGCAGAAACCGCTTGCACAGCGTCTCGGCCTCGCTCAAGCGGCCTTCGGAGATGTAGCTGATCACGGCCACGAGTTCGGCCGGCAAACCGTCGAGAAAGGCAATGTGTTCCAGAACCGCCGCCAGACGCTCCTTGTCGCCCCCGTCCCGATACAGCTTGGCCATGCATTTCCAGCTATTGATCAGCGCCGGGTCGAACTCGGTAGCCCGCTCGAACGCGGCCTGCGCGTGGGCGAAATCCCGCTTGGCGATATGGTTGTAGCCGCACTCCTGGTGCGCCCGGCCAAATTCGGGACGGCTGCGCAAAATGGCCGACAGGGTTGCCAGGGCGGCGTCCCACTGGTACTGGTGACGCTGGGAAACCGCCAGCGCGTATTGTGCCTCGATTTCCTCCGGCGCATCGCGCAGCAGGGCGCGCAGCAGGCGCTCGGCCCGGCTGGGATCCCCGCCGCTCAGCAGCCGCTGCGCTTCCTCAACTCGGCGCTCGACCTCCGTCAGTTCCTGCATCCCGCCGTCAAGGCGTACTGGCTCATTCGAAATCGAAGGACACGCGTACGCCGACGGTGCGGGGCCGCTGCACCAGGGTCTGGGGCGTGAAGTAGCCGGCCACCTGGGCGGTGGGCGCCGATTCGTTGTTGGCGTTGTCGATGAAGACTTCCGCCACCCAGTTGTCCCTCTCCAGGCCGAAGCCGAGATTCACCGTCGTGGCGCTGGGGTTGACGTAGCGCGAACTGACCGGCAACCGGCTGCCGCCGGCGCCATCCGGAATCTCCACGGTACCGAAGGTGCCGCCTGCTTCCTCGATCTCGAAACCCGAAGAACCGCCGGTTACGAGCCTCAGAGTGTCTTCCATGAACTCCGCGCTGCCGATGATGCCGGACACGGTCTCGCCCCGGTGATGCACGCTGGCGGTGACGTAGCCGAGCCCGCCCATTGTCGGAACCTCGTAGCGAACCCGCAAATTGCCCGCGAAAGGACTGGCAAAGGGCAGTTCGCTGCCCACAGGCACGGCAATCCCCTCTAGCTGAGGACTGAGGCGGGTCAGTTCCGTGTCGAGAAGGCTGAAGGCGCCGGAGAAAGTCAGCGCGTCGCTGGCGGCCCATTGGAAATCCACATCGAGGCCGGTATTTTCTGCATCGCCTACATTTTCCATGAAGAACAGGAAGGCGACATTGGACGGGTCGAAGCGGGAGATCTGCAAGTCCTCGATTCTGGTGGAAAACAGGGTCGCGTTCAGGCGTACGGACCGGTCGAGCAGGTAGCTCTTCACCCCGACCTCGTAGCTGGTCAGCGTATCCGTCTTGGCGGCGGCGGGCACCGCGTAGTTCTGATACACGCCCGACTGATTACCCGCAAGCTGGCCGGCGTTGCGGTTCTGAGTCGCCGGGCGATAGCCTTGGGAGAAGTTCGCGAACAGCATCGCGTCCTGCCCCACCGCCCATTCCAGCGACGCCTTGAGGATGACATCGTCCTCCACAAGAGAACCGTCCGGCTGCAGCCCGGCCAGATCGATGTGCCCTTTCTGGATTCCGAGCAGCGTTTCCGCGTTGTGGCATCCCATTCCCCTGGGGTCGGGCGAGAAGGTTGTGCAAGCGGGAAGCCATTGCTGCATCTCGGGCAAGTTCTCCGGATTGTTTCCCCCTCGCCATAGATCGCGACTACCGAGGGGGCTCCTCGCATCCAGTATGACATTGGGATCATTCGTCGCGACGTACTCGCCCATGAGGCGCAGGCGTTCGCTGACATCATTACTGAAATTGGTGCCGTTGCAACGCCCGTCCGCAGTCTCCTGGGCATTGCCGCCGATGCCGTAGCGGCAGCCGAAGGAGAAATTGGAGGCGCCCTGCAGTTGCGTGGTCAGGTCGTAGGCGCGTGCGCTCACGGCCAGGGTCACGCTGTCCGAGACATCGAAGGCGATCTCGCCGAATATCGCCGATTCCTCTTCCGTGCGGGTGAAATCGTTGAAAAAGACGGTGGCCGGCGTGCGCGGACCGACCGTATTGACGCCCGGCGTGGGCAACGTGGCGTTGCCCAGCGTCAGATTGGGATTGCCGGTATTCTCGCGAAATGTGGGCTCGGTGCCAGCGTACTGAAAATCGCCGATGTGGTTGGTTTCAACATTGTTGAAATAGGCGCCGGCCAGCACCCGGAACCTTCTGGACGGATCCGTGGTGACCCGGAACTCGTGCGTGGTGCGTCTGTTCCTGGTGTCGTCCGCGTACTGCTTGGTCGGGTCGAAGCAATTGTTCGGAGCCGTGAGGTCGTAGTACTTGCCGCTGCACAGATAGTAGGTTATGTAGCCGCCGCCATTATTGTAGTGGGTGTAGTCGATGATGCTATTTATCTGCCGGCTGAGATTGCCGCCGGTGTAGATCAGGTCGAGGTTGGCCAGCCGGCCGTTCAGGGTCCAGGTGGTGAGGCCGAACTCGTCCCGGTTGTAGTCCGGAACGAACGCGGCCGCATCGTCTTCGCCGCCGCCCAGCTCCGGATTGGTCAGGAAGGTGCCTTCCGCCGTCAGGGTCTGGGCAGTGTGCTGAACCAGCAGGTCCCAGTCATCGTTGATCTGGAAGCCCGCGCCCACGCGTCCGCCCCGATAAGTCGCGTCGTTCCAGTCCTCCTCGACCAGTCTGTCGTTGCTGACGCTCATTATCGAATCGGCACCGGTCATCTGCGGCCCGAAACCTCTGCTGTTGCGGTCCACCACGGCGCCGCTGGGCGTGTAGGTGGTCGGTATGTTGTCGATCCAGCCGCCCTGGACATCGCTATAGACGGCGACGCGAACGGCCACCTGCTCCGATAGCGGGAGGTTGACGTAGGCATTCACCGCGCTGCTGTCGGCGCCCTCGTAGGTCGTCCCGAACTTGGCGTCGAACCCTGATTCGAACTGGTCCGTATTCGGCTTGTTAGTGATCAGGCGGATGTTGCCCGACTGGGAACTCGCCCCGAACAGCGTGCCCTGAGGACCGGACAGCACCTCGATACGCTCGAGGTCCACGGCGTAGACATCCAGATTGCGGGAGCCGAAGGAGACTGGCTGCTCATCCACATAGAGGGCAACGCCGGGGGCGGACCCCTGAGCCGGGGCGACCGTCACGCTGGCCTGCTCGGTGGCGCTGCCGCGGATGTAGATTTCCTTCTTGCCGGGGCCGTTGCCCGTGTGGATGACGTTCGGCAGGTAATTTACGTACTTGTCGAAGGTGTCCACGCGCAACTCCCGCAAGGAATCGCCGGACACCGCCTGCAAGGCGATGGGTACGTCCTGCGCGGGTTCCGCCCGCTTGGTCGCGGTGACCACGATCTCCTCGATTTCCTGGGCGCCGACGTTACCGGCAGCGAATCCCGCCAGGGCGGCGGAAACCGCCAGGCTGATATTTTTCTTGCGCCAGATATGTGAATTTTCGATTTTCATGTCGTTGATGCCCCTCTGTGTCGTCGGCAACACCTTCAAAGGTCTATGATTTCTTTGCTGGTCATGATGCCACATGTTCCAATCGGAATTACAGGTCGAGACCAGCCCTCAGGCGCACTGCGGAAGGTCGGTGTCGCAACCCGGAAGGTCCGTGTCGCATCGCGGAAGGTGCGTATGGCGACGGCGGGTTTCCATAATCGGAGAAAGTCATGGAGAATCAAGCCCGCATAGTCAGCGCCGACGGCACACGCGCCGAATCGGCCCTGACCGAGCCGGACATTCCCGATATCGGCCACGAAATCGGCGAGCACAACATCCGGGTCTTCAATCTCGACATCCATAATCCGGTCTTCATCGTGTCCGCGGCGCTGGTGGTCATTCTGGTCATCGGCACGTTGCTGTTCCCGCAGCAGGCGGCAACGTTTTTCGCCGATGTGAGGGTCTGGACGACCGCGACCTTCGACTGGTTCTTCTTCGCGGCATCGGATTTCTTCGTCCTGTTCTGCTTCGGCGTGGCGCTGTCCCCGCTGGGCCGGATTCGCCTGGGCGGGCGGGACGCCGCGCCGCAGTACGGCTATTCCGCGTGGCTGGCCATGCTGTTTGCGGCAGGGGTGGGCATCGGCCTGATGTTCTTCGGCGTCCTGGAACCGGTGACCCACACGCTGGAGCCTCCGCTGGGCGTCGATCCCGCCGACACCGAGACCGCGCGCGCCGTGGGCATGTCGGCCGCCATCCTGCACTGGGGGCTGCACGCCTGGGCCATTTACGCGGTCGCCGGGCTGTCGCTGGCGTTCTTCTGTTTCAACCGCGGCATGCCGCTGACGCTGCGCTCCGGGTTCTTCCCGCTGATCGGCAAGTCCGTCTGGGGCCCCTTCGGTCACACGGTGGACATCGTGGCGGTGCTGGCGACCCTGTTCGGGCTGGCGGTGTCGCTGGGTTTCGGCGCCGAGCAGATCGCCGGCGGACTGCAATACCTCTTCGGTATCCCCGCGACCGCCGGCACCCGGGCCATCCTGATCATGGTCATCATCGCCATCGCGCTGGCATCCGTCATCGCCGGGCTGGACAAGGGCGTCAAGCGCCTGAGCTGGATCAACATGGTGCTGGCGGGCCTGCTGTGGCTGTTCGTCCTGATCGCGGGCCCCACGCTGGTGATTCTGGCGACGATCGCGAAAGCGGGCGTCGATTACGTCTACTACCTGCCCGGACTGAGCAACTGGATCGGCCGGGAGGACGTGGCCTTCGTGCGCGACTGGTCGACCTTCTACTGGGCCTGGTGGATCGCCTGGGCGCCGTTCGTCGGCATGTTCATCGCGCGCATCAGTTACGGCCGCACCGTGCGCGAGTTCATCACCTGGGTGCTGATCGTGCCGACGGTCATCGGCATCGTCTGGATGGCCACGTTCGGCGGGACCGCGCTGGACCAGTACTTTTCCGGCGGCTATACGGGGGTGGCGGACTCGGTGCCCGAACTGGCCCTGTTCAGGATGCTGGAACTGCTGCCGATGACGGGACTGGTCTCTGCGGTCAGCGTGTTCCTGATCACGATCTTCTTCGTCACGTCGGCCGATTCGGGATCGCTGGTGATGGACACCATCACCGCCGGCGGCAAGATGGATGCGCCGGTGCAGCAGCGCGCCTTCTGGTGCCTGCTGGCGGGCCTTGCAGCTATGGCGCTGATGCTGGGCGGCGGCATGGCCTCCCTGCAGGCGCTGACCCTGACGGTGGGCCTGCCCTTCGCCGTGGTGCTGCTGTGCATGTGCGTGGGCCTCGTCAAGGGGCTGCGCGAGGAACTGGCGATCCGGAACTGAGGGCGTGTCGAGGAAGGGAGGAAGGGAGGAAGGGAGGCAAGGGGTCCGCGAAGGTTCGCTAACGGCCCATTGCCTCCGGAGAGAGAAAGATCGGGAACTCGGTCCGCACTTGAGCGTCGATCTCGTCGCTGACGTGGCGCGGCACGTGGTGGGCGAGAAGTTGGCGCTTCCTTTCGATGGCCCGGTTCAGCGGTATCGGCTTGCCCTGTTCCTCCCAGTCGGTCGGGCTGCTGCGGTCGCTGAAGTCCGGATAAAAGTACTCGCTCTGCATCACCCGGAGCGTGGTCCCGGAACCCAGGTAGTGGCCTTCTCCGCTGGTGCAGACCTGTTCGATCTCGGCGAAGCTCAGCGTATCGGCGCTGACTTCGATCCCGCGCGTCACACGCCCGGCGGCGCCGAGGATGTCGTTGTCCAGCAACAGGCTCTCCGGGCATGCGCCCAGCAGGCTGGCGTACATGCCGGCGGACTCGTAAACGATGTTCGCGCCGGACAAGGCGGCCGACAGCACCGTCGCCGCGCGTTCCGCGCCGGCCTGAAAGTCGGGAAACTTGGCGTCCGTCATGCCGCAGGCGGTGCCGAAGGGCAGGTCGAAGTGGTTGCCGACCTGCGCGCAGGCGGCGGACAGCAGGCCCTGCTCCGGCGAGCCGCCGCTCATCGCCCCGGTACGCAGGTCCGAAACGAACGGCCAGGCGCCGAGAATCGCCGGCGCTCCGGGCTCGATCGCGTTGACGTAGACCAGACCGCCGAGGCACTCCGCCCAGGCTTGGGAGACCGCTCCGGCCAGGCAGGCGGGCGCGGTCGCGCCGGCCTGTCCCGCCGACAACAGCAGTACCGGCATGCCGCCCTCGACCGCGACGCGCAGGCATTCGAGGGCATCGGTGGCGAACTTCAGCGGCGGCACCACGAAGCAGTTGGACTGGCTGACGAAGGGGCGCGCCCGCCACTCGGCCTCGCCGCCGGCGACGATGTGCAGCAGTTCGAGGCTCTTCTCCACGTGCCGGGCCACCGTCCAACTGGAGCCGACGTGCTTGCTGGTGCCCGTCACCGAGCAATAGAGCGTATTGATGTCCAGCTCATAGTTGTCGTCGATGTCCCGCGGGACGCAGGTGCGCTGGAACATGTGAATGTGCTCGCAGGTGTCGGCGATGCGCGCCATGTCGTAGAGGTCCTGCGCCGTGGAATCCCGGTAGAGGTTGTTCTCCGGGTCGGCTGCCATGACCGCGGCGCCGGCGGTGGAGAAGTGCACCTTGGCGCCGCTCAGGTCCAGGTCCCGCTGCGGGTCCCGGGCGTGCAGCACCAGGTTGCGCCGAGCCTGCTGCAAGGTCCGTTCCACCAAGCTTCGCGGCATGCGCAAACGCCCGTCGTCACCGAGCACGGCGCCGGCGGCGGTGCAGGTCTCCATGCAGTGAGGCGTGGCGTCGGCGAAACCCACCCGCTCGAGAATCCTGAAGGCGTTGTCGACAACGGCGGCAAGGTCGGCGGCGGACAGGGGCCGGAACTGTCCGCCGGCATGCCCCGGCCGAACCGGTTTGACGGCTTCTGCCAAGGGCCTCGCGCGCTCGGCCCTGCGCGCCCGCCTACCGCCCGATCGGCGGGGCATGGCGACCCTCACTGGAGAAACGGCGTTGAGATGTCATTGTGGCAGAGCACACGAACAAAAAGACGTTGAAAGCATAGCTTATCCGATGCCATAGCGGCTAGCGAAGTCTTCTTCCGCGATCGGTGGCGCATTCGGGAAGGCGGACGTCGCTCGCGTCGAGGGGTGAATATTGACGCTTGCGCGGGTCGGGCGCATAGTGACAAACGTGAATCGCGGTCTCCACGATCAGTGCCCATTCTCCGTTCGCCGCCGCGCATTCGGATAGCGGCGCCCACCTGAAGGCGATGGAAGACCAGGCCCGCATTGTCATCGTCGGCGGCGGCATCATGGGTGTCGGCCTGCTGTACCACCTGGCCGAGGAGGGGTGCAGCGATGTCCTGCTGATCGAGAAGGGCGAATTGACGTCGGGCTCGACCTGGCACGCGGCCGGTCAGTGCCCCAACCTGGTCGGAAACTACAATCTCGCCAAGATCCACGAATACAGCATCGCGCTGTACGGGAAGCTGGAGCAGCTCACCGGCCAGGCCGTCGGCTGGCACGGCTGCGGCAGCGTCCGCTTCGCCCTGAACGAGCGGGACCTGGACTGGTTCCGCTACCTGCGCGGGATCGCCACCGAAGTCGGTTATCACATGGAGATCATCGATGTGCCGCAGATCGCCAGGCTGAATCCCTTTGTCTCGACGGAAGGCGTGCTCGCCGGGGCGTGGACCCGCAACGACGGACACGCCGACCCCTTCGGACTGACCCAGGCCATGGCCAGGGGGGCGCGCGAGATGGGCGCGACGATCATGCGGCGCAACCGGGTGACCGGCATCAACGCCCGCCCGGGCGGGGAATGGGAAGTGGTGACGGAACAGGGTACGGTCATTGCGGAAACGGTGGTCAATGCCGCCGGCTGCTTCGCCCGGCAGGTGGCGCAGATGGTGGGAGCGGACCTGCCCATATTCAATGTCCAGCACCACTACCTGGTTTCCGGCCCGGTGCCGGAATTTGCCGAAAGAAGCGTCGAACTCCCCGTAACCCGGGACCCCTGGGCTTCCTCGTACCTTCGCCAGGAGCAGGAGTCCGGGCTGATCGGCATCTACGAGGGCGACGGCATCGCCGAAGCCTGGCAACCGGGCGGACTGCCGCCGTGGGAATCCGACAGCGAACTGTTTACCGACGACCTGGAGCGCCTGATGCCCTGGCTGGAGCGCGCCATGGAGCGCATGCCGATCTTCGAGCCGGCGGGCATCAAGCGCATTGTCAACGGGGCCATTTCCCATAGCCCCGACGGGTTGCCGCTGCTCGGGCCGGTGGCGGGGTTGCGCAATTTCTGGCTCTGCTGCGGCACGTCTTTCGGCATTGCCCAGGGTGCCGGTTCCGGCAAGTACCTGGCCCAGTGGATCCTGCACGGCGACTCCGAAATCAACATGACCGGGTTCGATCCGCGGCGCTTCGGCGTGTTTGCCGATGACGCCTTCATGCGCGCCAGGGGCCGCCAGGACTACGGCATGACCTACGCCACGGTGATGCCCGGAGAAGAACTGCCGGCCGCCCGCCAGTGCCGGACCAGCCCCCTGCGCGGCAAGCTCGGTGCGCAGGGCTGCGTATACACGGAAACCTTCGGCTGGGAGCGGCCCAAGTGGTTCTCGCCCGACGGACGGGAGGAGCAATACAGCTTCCGCCACAACAACGTCTTCGATGTGGTGCGCGACGAGTGTCTGGCGGTGCGCGAGCGGGTCGGTCTGCTGGACCTGTCCGGGTTCGCGAAGTACGACGTAATCGGTCCCGATGCGGAAACGATGCTGGATCGGCTGTGCGCGAACCGGTTGCCGAAGCGCGGCCGGGTCGCGCTCACCCATCTTCTGTCGGAGGGCGGGCGCATCGGGGCGGAAGCGACCGTCACCCGGCTGGACGATGACGCCTTCTACGTGCTTTCCGCCGCCGGCGCCGAACTGCGCGATCTGGACCACCTGCAGCAGGGCCGTCGCCCGGAAGAGCAGGTGCGCATCGACAATGTCACCGACCGGCGCGGCGTGCTGGTGCTGGCCGGGCCGCACGCCCGGGCCGTGCTGGGCCGGGTCACGGATGCACCCCTGGACAACAGCGCCTTTCCGTGGCTCAGCGGCCGGGAAATCCGTGTCGCCGGGATGCCGGTGCGGGCCCTGCGGGTGAACTACGTAGGCGAGCTGGGATGGGAACTGCACCCGGAGATGCAATACATGGAGCCCCTGTACGGCGCGCTGATGGAGGCCGGCGCGGACTTCGGCATCGGCAATTTCGGCCTCTACGCGGTCAACAGCCTGAGGCTGGAGAAGGCCTACCGAAGCTGGGGCGCGGAACTGACCAACGAAGTCACCATGATCGACGCAGCCATGGAGCGGTTCATCAAGTTCGACAAGGGGGATTTCATCGGTCGGGAAGCGACCCTGCGGCAGCGGGACCGCACGCTGCAACTGATCTACTTCAGCCTCGACACCGGCGATGCGGACGTGCAGGGCGGGGAGCCCATTTTTGCCGGCGAGCGTTGCGTGGGTGTGACCACGACAGGCGGTTACGGACACTTCGTCCGCAAGAGCCTCGGCTTCGGCTATGTCCCGCCGTCGCTGGTCGTTCCGGGCACGGAGTTGACGGTTGACGTGCTCGGGCAACGGCGCAAGGTGACGTTGCACACCGATCCGGTATATGACCCGGCCAACTCCCGATTGCGCGCCTGACAGCCGATGACGACCCGGCCAACCACCGGCTGCGTGCCTGACCGCCGATGACGATCCGGCCCGAGACGGCAGCCCGACCCGAGAATGCCGCCCAGCCCGAGACGGCGGCCCAGCCCGAGACGACGGCCCGGACTGAGACGACAGCCCGGACTGAGACGGTGAGCCGGCCCGAGCGCCCTGCCGACCTCCCGCGCCGCGCCAGCGTGATCGTGGTCGGCGGCGGCGTGATCGGGTGCTCGGTCGCCTACCATCTGGCGAAGGCCGGCGTACCGGACGTGGCGCTGCTGGAGCGCAGGCAACTCACTTCGGGCACCACCTGGCACGCGGCGGGTCTGGTGGGTCAGTTGCGCACGTCCATCAACATGACGGAGCTTGCGCGCTATACCAGCGAACTCTACCTGCGCCTGGAGGCCGAAACCGGCCAGGCGACCGGCTACCGGCGTTGCGGTTCCTTCTCGCTTGCCACCAACGAGGAACGCTTTGAGGAGTTGCGGCGCAGTGCCTCGATGGCGAAGGTCTTCGGGCTCGAAGTGGAGGTGGTCACGCCTGCGGCGATCAAGGCCCGGGTGCCCCTGCTGCATACCGGAGACGTGCTCGGGGGCATCCACATACCCTCGGACGGCTACGCCAACGCGGTGGACGTGACCAACGCGCTGGCGAAAGGCGCCACCGCCGCCGGTGCCCGCATCTTTCAGAACACGCCGGTCACATCCATACGCACCTCGGGCGGCAGCGTAACCGGCGTAGCCACGGACAAAGGCGAGATCCGTGCCGACTGCGTCGTGCTCTGCGCCGGAATGTGGACCCGGGAACTCGCCGCGACGGTGGGCGTCAACGTGCCCCTCCACGCCTGCGAGCATTACTACGCCCTGTTCGCATCGGTGAAAGGACTGGACGAGAACTTCCCGGTCGTGCGCGACTACGATGCCTGCGCCTATTACAAGTACGACGCGGGCAAGCTGCTGCTCGGCGCGTTCGAGCCCAACGCCCGCCCCTGGGCCACCGACGGCATCCCCGATGATTTCTGTTTCGACGAAATCGACGGCAGCCTGGAGCACTTCGAACCGATCCTGGAACAGGCCCTGGTGCGCATGCCGGCGCTGGAATCCGCGGGGCTGGAGACGTTCTTCTGCGGCCCGGAGAGCTTTACGCCCGATGTGCGCTACCACATCGGCCCGGCGCCGGAACTGGACAATTGTTTCGTGGCGGCTGGGCTGAATTCCATCGGCCTGCAATCCGCCGGCGGCATCGGCCGGGTCATCTCGGACTGGATCCGGCACGGACATCCGCCATCGGACCTCTGGGAAGTGGATGTGCGCCGCAACCAGCCCTTCCAGCGCAACCGCAAGTACCTGCGCGAACGGGTCTCCGAGAGCCTCGGCCTGCTCTACGCTACACATTACCCCTACCGCCAGTACGACACCGCGCGGGACGTTCGCAAGTCACCGCTCCATGATCGGTTGAAGTCCGCCGGGGCGTGCCACGGCGAGGTGGCCGGTTGGGAGCGGCCCAACTGGTATGCGCCGGAACCGGGCCTGGCGCGCTACGAGTACAGCTACGGGCGGCAGAACTGGTTCGGGTATTCCGCGGCGGAACACCGGGCGGTGCGCGAGCGGGTGGGGCTGTTCGACCTGTCCTCGTTCGCCAAGTTCAGGCTCCAGGGTCCGGATGCCGCCCGCGTGCTGAACACCATCTGCGCGAACGATATTGATGTGCCTCCCGGCCGCATCGTCTATACCCAATGGCTGAACGAGCGCGGCGGCATCGAAGCGGACCTGACGGTGACCCGGCTCACCGAAGGCTGCTACCTGGTCGTCACCGCCGCGGCCACCGAAGTCCGGGACTTCAACTGGCTGCAACTGCACATACCGGAGGATGCCCGCTGCGCGCTGACCAACGTGACCTCGGCCATGGGCGTGATTTCGATCATGGGGCCGAATGCGCGGTCGCTGCTGCAGTCCCTGAGCCCCAACGACCTCTCGAACGAAGCCTTTCCCTTCGCCCACAGCCGGGAAATCGAACTCGGCTACGCGCTGGTTCGCGCCGCCCGGATCACTTACGTCGGCGAACTCGGTTGGGAACTATACATCCCCACCGAGTTCACGGCCGGCGTCTACGACACGCTCGTCGAGGCGGGCGCACCATTCGGCCTGGCCCACGCCGGCTATCATGCGCTGGATTCGCTGCGCATCGAAAAGGCCTATCGGCACTGGGGGCACGACATCACCGACGAGGACACACCGCTGGAAGCGGGCCTGGGTTTTGCCGTGAAGTTCGACAAGCCGGGCGGGTTCATCGGGCGCGACGCACTGTTTAAGGAAAAGGAGGCGGGGTCGGCAAAGCGCCTGTTGCAGTTCCGGCTGCTGGACCCGCAGCCGCTGCTCTACCATGACGAACCCGTCTGGCGCGACGACGTCCTGGTCGGGCACATCACCTCCGGCGCCTACGGCCACACCCTCGGCGGCGCCATCGGCCTGGGCTACGTCGATACGGCGAAGGCGCCGGATCCGTCCGAGGGCGGCTTCAGCATCGAAGTGGCCGGGGAGCGGGTGCCGGCCGAGGTGTCGTCAAGGCCGATGTACGACCCGGCAAGCCGGCGCATCCGCTGCTGAGGCCGTGCCGGCGTCGACAGACGCCATCCGAGGTAACGTCGAAGGTCGTGTCGCGGCCGGCGCCGACGGGCTCTACGTGACTGCGGCCATGGTCCGCTCCAGAATGCCCAGCGCCTCGTCGATCTCCGAACTGCTGACGTTGAGCGGCGGAGAGATGCGGATCACGTTGTTCCAGGTGCCGCCGCGGCCCAGCAGCAGGCCGCGTTCGCGGGCGGCGTCCAGCAGCGCCTGGGTCAGTTCGGGGGCGGGCGTGCGGTCGCCGGCGGTCTCGTCGGCCACCAGTTCGATCGCCTGCATGAGACCCCTGCCGCGCACGTCGCCGATGGGGGAGGGGAACCGGCGCTGGATGCGCAGCAGGCCGTCGCGCAGGCGCTCGCCCTGGCGCCCGGCGTGCTCCGCCAGGTTGTCCCGCTCGACGATGTCGATGACGGTGTTGGCCGCCGCGCAGCTCACGGGATTGCCCCCGAAGGTGGAGATGGTGGACTTGTGCAGCGAGTCCGCCACCGGTGCGGTGGCCACCAGGGCCCCGAGCGGCAGGCCGTTGGCGATGCCCTTGGCCATGGTCATCATCTCCGGTTCCACGCCGTGATGCTCGATGCCCCACATGCGTCCGGTGCGGCCGAAGCCGGTCTGCACTTCATCTGCGATGAACACGCCGCCGTACTTGCGCACGATTTCGGCGACGATGGCGAAGTATTCCTCTGGAGGCGTGATGAAGCCGCCGACGCCCTGGATCGGCTCCACCAGCATGCCCGCCACCTGCCCGGACGTGGCGGTCCGGATCAACTCCTCCACGTCATGGGCGCAGGCCACGCCGCATTTCGGGTAGGTCAGCTTGAGCGGACAGCGATAACAGTAGGGCGACAGCGCATGGCGTACGACGCTGGCCCGGTCGCCGGCGCCGCGCCAGGCGGCATTGCCGGTGAGTCCCTGGGCGAGCTGGGTGCGGCCCGAATAGCCGTGGCGCAGAGCGATGATCTCGGTGTTGCCGGTGTAGCTCTGCGCCATCATGATCGCGGCCTCGTCGGCTTCGCTGCCGGAAGCGGTGAAGAAGCACTTCTGCAGCGCGCCGGGCGTGATTCGGGCCAGGCGCTCGGCCAGATCGCCCATGGGCAGGGTCGGGTAGAGCGTGGATATATGGGAGAGCCGTTGCACCTGGGCGATGACGGCCCGGTTCACCTCTTCGTTGGCGTGGCCGAGGGATACCGTGAGAATACCGCCGAAGAAATCCAGGTAGGTGCGTTCGTCGAGATCCGTGACGCGCCCGCCGCGCCCCTCGGTCACGACCATGGGCTCGGTGTGGAGGCTCTTTACCTGGGGGAAGACGTACTGTTCGTACTGCCGTGCGACATCCTCGGTCGCGGGCACTGCTCCCATTTTCGCGTTCCGGTTGCCCGTGGCGTCTGCCGTCCGGTCGTTCATTGTTGCCGTTTCCTCCCAGTGTCGATAAACGCAGCCCTTCGGGTTGGACCCGCGGCAGCGCCACTCGGCGTTGCTCGTCGTTTACCTGGTCTGACCATACTGCACTCCCCGCGCCCTGATCGGCACTGCGACAAGTCCGACATTGCCATCTCGAACAGCGTTAACAAGCCCTAGTACAATCCCCCGATCAACCCTTCCGAGTTCACGTGGACATCCTGTGCGGAGGGTCTCCTCGGCAGGCCCGGCATGGTCATGATGGCCCCGCACACCGGCACGATGAAGCCCGCACCCGCGGACAGGCGGACCTCGCGGATTTCCACGACGTGGCCCGTGGGTGCGCCCAGCAGGGTGGGATCGGTGGAGAAGCTGTACTGCGTCTTGGCCATGCAAATCGGGAAGTGTCCGTAGCCGCTGTCCTGGAGGCGGGAGAATTCGTTGCGCACGCTCATGGGCGCGACGATGTCCCGCGCCCCGTAGATCGTCCGTGCGATGCGGCGGGTCTTTTCCCAGATGTCCAGGTCGTCGTCGTAGAGCAACCTGAAGTCGGCGGCCGCCGAATCGGCCAGTTCCGCCACGTGCTGCGCCAGTTCCGTGGCGCCGGCGCCGCCTTCCATCCAGTGCCGGCACTCGATGGCGGCAACCCCCGACCGTTCGCAGTAGACCTCGACGGCGCGGACCTCGGCGTCGCTGTCGGTCGGGTGGCGGTTGATCGCCACCGCCGCCGGCACGCCGAACTGCCTCAGGATGGCGAGATGGTGCCCCAGGTTGACGCAACCCTCCGCCACCGACTCGCTGTCCTCGCGCAGCAGGTCGTCCCTGGGCACCCCGCCGTGCATCTTCAGTGCCTTGATGGTCGCGACCAGCACCACGGCATCGGGAGACAGCCCCCCGGTACGGCACTTGATGTCGAAGAACTTCTCGGCGCCCAGGTCCGAGCCGAAGCCGGCTTCGGTCACCACGTAATCGGCCCGCTTCAGTGCGGTGCGGGTGGCGATGACCGAGTTGCAGCCGTGGGCGATGTTCGCGAACGGCCCGCCGTGGATGAACGCGGGGTTGTTCTCCAGCGTCTGCACGAGGTTCGGAGCGAAGGCGTCCCGGAGCAGCGCCGTCATCGCCCCGTGGGCGTGGAGTTCCCGCGCGGTCACGGGCTTGCGGCCGCGGGTGTAGCCCACCACGATGCTGCCCAGCCGCTGTTCCAGTTCGGCCAGATTCTTCGCCAGGCAGAAGATCGCCATGACTTCGGACGTGCTGGTGATATCGAAACCGGCTTCCCGGGGCACGCCATGGGCGGTTCCGCCCAGGCCGATCGTGATCTGGCGCAACGCGCGATCGTTCATGTCCACCACCCGCCGCCAGGTGATGCGCCGCGGGTCCAGGTCCGGATTGCCGTCCCAGTGAATGTGGTTGTCCACCAGGGCTGCCAGCAGGTTATGGGCGGCGGCGATGGCGTGAAAATCTCCGGTGAAGTGCAGGTTGATGTCGGTCATCGGCACAACCTGCGCGTAGCCGCCGCCGGCCGCCCCGCCCTTCATGCCGAAACACGGGCCGAGACTCGGTTCGCGCAGGCAGATCGCCGTCTTCCTGCCGATGCGGTTCAGCGCATCGCCCAGGCCGATCGTCGTCGTGGTCTTGCCTTCCCCGGCCGGTGTGGGCGACACCGCCGTCATCAGGATCAGCTTGCCGGTAGTGTCCGATCCGGATTCCTCGATGGCGGCGAAGTCGACCTTGGCCTTGGCGTGTCCGTAGGGAATCGTGAAGTCGGCGATGCCGAGCTTCGCGGCGACCTCGCGTATCGGCAGCATGCTGGCCGCACGGGCGATTTCGATATCGTTCTTCTGCGACATCGACTGTTACCGCTCCTGCAGACAGGCCGTGTCGGGGGCGCTGTCGGATCGCTGCCGTTGGGCCCGCCCGTTTGCCCGTGCGATTCTTGCCACCGGCTGCTAACCGTCCAGCGCCTCGATCAGTTCCGGCACGGCGGCAAAGAGATCCGCCACCAGGCCGATATCGGCGATTTCGAACAGCGGCGCTTCCGCGTCCGTGTTGATGGCCACGATGACGCCCGCGTCCTTGATCCCGGTGAGGTGCTGGATGGCTCCCGAGATGCCCACGGCGATGTAGAGTTGCGGCGCGATGATCTTGCCGGTCTGGCCGACCTGCATGTCGTTGCCCACGAATCCCGAATCCACCGCGGCGCGCGAAGCGCCCACGGCGGCGCCGAGCGCATCCGCCAGGCGGTAGATGATTTCGAAGTTCTCCTTGCTGCCCACGCCGCGTCCGCCGGAAACGACGCGGCTGGCGGTCTGCAGATCCGGCCTGCCGCCGCCGGAATCGCTGCGAATTTCGACGAACCGCGTATGCGACGGCAGTTCGGCATCGATGGCGCGCTCGCTGATCGGAGCGTCGCCCGTGGATTCGGCCGCCTGGTAGGAGGCGGTTCTGACCGTGGCGACCACGGGACGGTCCTGCGGCGCCTCCACCGTGAGAATGGCGTTGCCGGCGTAGAAGGGACGCTTGAACCGCCAGGCGCTCTCGGCACTCATGATGTCGCTGAGCTGACCCACGCCCAGGAGCGCCGCCACCCGCGGCATGAGGTCCTTGCCGAAGGTGGTGGACGGGCCGAAAACGTGGGTGTAGCCGGCCGCAAGTTCGCAAATCTGGGGCGCAGCCACCGCCGCCGGAGCAGACTCGTTCGCCGGATGATCCACCCGGATGACACCCGTCACGCCCGCAAGCGCCGCTGCCTGGGCCGCCACGGCGGCGCCGTCGCCGGCAAGCACCGCGATGTCGATGGCCGAAGTTTCGAAAGTCCGGGCGCAGGACACGCACTTCGCCGTGCCGGCATTGAGCGTCTGCCCGTCATGTTCGGCGACGATGAGCACCCGGGCCATCAGATCAGCTCCTTCTCGCGAAGCGCCTGCACCAATTCGTCCACGTTGCTCACCCTGACGCCCCTGGGGCGCTGGGCCGGCGGCTCGATCCCCAACACCTGAAACTGCGTTTCAGGCTCCACGTCCAACTCGGCCAGCGTGACCGTCTCCAGGGGTTTTTTCTTGGCCTTCAGGATGTCGGGCAACTTGGTATAGCGCGGTTCGTTCAGGCGCAGGTCCGTGGTCACCACGGCCGGCAGGTCGACTTCGATGACCTCGGTCCCCGCGTCCACTTCCCGCATCGCCGTCGCCGCGCCGCCGTTGAAGCTGAGATGGGAGGCAAAGGTCGCCTGCGGGCGGCCCCAGAGGGCGGCCAGCATCTGTCCGGTCTGGTTGTTGTCGCCGTCGATGGCCTGCTTGCCCAGGATCACCAACTGCGACTCTTCCCGGTGGACCAGGGCCAACAGTGTCCGGGCGACGGTCAGGGGTTCGAGGTCCCGGCCGGTCTCGACCAGAATGGCGCGGTCGGCGCCCATGGCCAGTCCGCCGCGCAGTTGCTGAGTGCACACCTGGCCGCCGATGGAGGCCACGACGATCTCTTCGGCCTCGCCCCGTTCCCTGATTCGGAGCGCTTCCTCGAGGGCGATCTCGTCGAAGGGATTGATGCTCATCTTGACGCCGTCCAGCGCCATTCCCGAGCCGTCGGGTTTTACGCGTACGCGGACGTTGGCGTCCACGACGCGTTTCAGCGGGACGAGAATCGTTTTGATGAGCGCCATCGTCCGTGCCTTTCGGACAGGAGGGTTTCGGTTCAGGAGAGTATCCGGCGCAGGGCGCTTCGTTCAAGCGGTCTTGTCACTTCTGGAAGAAACTTCGTCGCGCTGCAAGGGTCCGGCGCGGCGTGCGGCGGAGCAGGGGCAGGGTCCATTACCTGTCGGCGCGATCGGCGCTGGGGGTGTTGCCGTAGAGGTCCTTGTAGGTCGTGCTGAAATGGGAGCTGGAGACGAAGCCGGTCTGGGCCGATATTTCGACAATGCTCAGGTCCGTCTGGAAGAGCAACTGCCGCGCCCGTTCGAGGCGCAACTGCAGGTAGTAGTGCGACGGCGAGCACAGCAGGTACTTCTGGAACAGGCGCTGAAGCTGCCGGCGCGACAATTCCACATAGGAAGCCAGTTCAACCTGGCTGAACGGCTCGCGGATGTTGCTCTCCATCAGTTCCACGGCGGCCACCAGCTTGGCGGACTGCCCGCCGACCACGTGGCGCAGGGGCACGTGCTGGCGGTCCCTGGTATCGCGGATCCGCTCGTGCACGAACTGGTCCGCGACCCCGGCGCTGATCTCCGCACCGAGCTGCCGGCGCACGAAATACAGCATCATGTCCATGGGCGCCGTGCCGCCGGAACTGGTGAAGCGGTCGCGGTCGATGGTGTAGATGCTCCGGCTGACGGCGATCTTCGGGAACCCGAGGGTCAGGGCGGCGAAATTCTCCCAGTGGATGCTGCACCGGTAGCCGTCAAGCAATCCGGCCTTGGCCAATACGTAACTGCCCGTGCAGGTGGAACCCAGCGCCAGCCCGCGGGCGCTGCAGGCGTGCAGCCAGCGCAGCACCGGTTTGGCGGCGAAGCGCTCGACCCCCTCGCCGCCGCAGACGACGATCGCTTCCACGGTGCGGGACTGGATTTCGTCGCCGATCCCGAAATCGGCGTTGATCGAGAGTCCGTCGCTTGCGGTGACGGGGCCGCCGCTACTGGAAACCATCCGCCAGCGATAGATCCGGGAACCGGCCACGCGGTTGGCCATGCGCAGCGTCTCGATCGCCGACGACATGGAAATCAGGGTGAAGTCGTCGAGCAGCAGGAAGCCGAAAAACGTCGGGAGTATTTGCGGTTCGGCCTCTGCCATCGCGCGGACAGTGTTCGTTGACCAACTGAAGTATGCGGCCACAAAAGCTCGAACTCAATGTCGCGAGTTTTCCATGACAGCGAAGCGCACGCTGCCGGGCATGCGCTAACGCGATGCGGCCTGCTGCGCCCGAACGCGCGCCAGGCTCGGGGCCGAGTCCCTGGGCAGCGGTCCCAGGCGGGGATAGTCCGCGTTGTAGTGAAGCCCGCGGCTTTCGTGGCGCCGGGCGGCGCTTTCGGCGATCAGCTTCGAGACCGTCACCATATTCTCCAGTTCGAGCAAGTCGGGATGCAGGCGGCGATGGTCGCGGGCGTCATCGATGCGCCGTTGCAGGTCCCACAGCAGGACCGCCGCTTCCGCAAGGCTCTCCCTCGTGCGCACGATGCCCACATGCTCCCACATGATGCGGCGAAGTTCCGCCGTGCACGAGTTGGCCCAGCCGTGATCGCGCCGGTCGATTTCGAAGCTGCCGACCCATGCCGGCGGACGCTGCCCGCCGCGTTCGGGCAGGCGCACATGTTCGTCAATACGCGCGCTCACGGATTTCGCAAAGGCCAGCGCTTCCAGGAGCGAATTGCTGGCCAGGCGGTTCGCGCCGTGCAGCCCGGTGCAACTGACCTCGCCCGCGGCGTAGAGATTCCGCATGTCGGTTCCGCCACCGGCGTCCGTGACCACGCCGCCGCACGTGTAGTGGGCCGCGGGGACGACAGGTATCGGTTCGGCGGCAAGATCGAAGCCGAACGCCCGGCAGGTGGCCAGCATGTTGGGGAAACGCCTGCGGATTTCGGCGGCCGGCTTGTGGCTGATGTCCAGCAGCACATGGTCGCAGCCCTCCGCGGACATCTCGTGGACGATGGCACGGGAGACGATATCCCGTGGCGCCAGTTCCAGCCGCTCGTCATGGCGGGCCATGAACCGGGTGCCGTCGGGCAGCAGCAGGCGGGCGCCTTCGCCGCGCAACGCCTCGGTGATCAGTACGGCCCGCGAACCCTGCATGTGCAGGCACGAAGGATGAAACTGCACGAACTCCATGTTGGATATCCGGCACCCGGCCCGCCAGGCCATGGCGATGCCGTCTCCCGTGGAGCCATTGGTGGCGTGCCGGTAGACGCCCGACGCGCCCCCGGTGGCCAGCACCGCGACATCGGTCCAGCGCGTCTCCACATCTCCGGAAGCCGTGTCGATCAGGGTCAGACCCACGCAGCGATTCGGTCCGGACAGGCCCAGTCGCTGCGATGTCAACAGATTGGCGGCGAAGCGGTTTTCCAGCAATTCGATGTCCGGGTGGCGGCGGACGCGCTGCGCCAACACGCCCATGACCGCCCGCCCGGTGGCGTCGTCCGCGTGCACGATCCTGCGCCGGCTGTGACCGCCCTCCCGCGTCAGGTGCAGTTCGGCGCCGCCGTTCCTGCGGGTGAACTGCACGCCGTGCCCCTCCAGCCAGCGGATGCACTCCGGGCCTTCGCTGACGACCTGGCGCACGATGTCCGAATGGCACAGGCCCGCGCCGGCCTGGACGGTATCGGCCTGGTGGTGGGAAAGCGAGTCTTCCGGCCCCATGACCGCGGCGATGCCGCCCTGGGCGTTGTAGCTGGCGGTCTCGCTGAGCGCGGTCTTGGTGACGACCGCCGGCCGGTGCCCCGCATCCGCCAGCCGCAGCGCCGTGCTCAGCCCGGCGATCCCGCCGCCGACGATGAGGATGGGGTGTCGACTGGTCCGGTGCATGGCTGCGGGCGGGCGTGAGGCCTGCGGTCGGAGGCGCGGCTAGGCCGAGTACTGCAGCATTCGGGCCACGGAGCGCAAGGCGCCGGCGCGCACTGCCGGATCGACCTCCACTTCGTATTTCAGGTCCTCGAGCGAAGCCAGTATCTTCGGCAGCGTGATGGTCTTCATGTGCGGGCAGAGGTTGCAGGGCCGGACGAAGTTCACGTCCGGAAACTCCACCGCCACGTTGTCGCTCATGGAGCACTCGGTGATCATGACCACCCGCGAAGGACGCTCCCTGTCCACGTAGCCGATCATCCCCGACGTCGATCCGACGAAGTCCGCCTCTTCCAGGACGTCCGGCGGGCACTCGGGATGGGCGATGATCTGGATGTCCGGCGTGGCCTTGCGGTAGCCGCGCAATTCGGCGCCGGTGAACCGCTCGTGGACCTCGCAGGTGCCCTCCCAGAGGATCACCTCCACGTCGGTCTGCTCGGCAACGTACTTGCCCAGGTAGTTGTCGGGCAGAAAGATCACCCGGTCGGCGCCCAGCGCCTCGACGATCCGGACCGCGTTGGCCGATGTGCAGCACACATCGGATTCCGCCTTCACGTCGGCGCTGGTGTTCACGTAGGTGACCACCGGCACGCCGGGATAGCGCTGCTTGAGCAGGCGCACGTCCTCACCGGTGATGGAAGCCGCCAGCGAACACCCGGCGCCAAGGTCCGGGATCAGCACCGTCTTCTCCGGGTTGATGATCTTCGCGGTCTCGGCCATGAAGTGCACGCCGCACAGCACGATGATGTCCGCATCCGTCTCGCTGGCCTTCTGCGCTAGCCCCAGCGAGTCGCCCGTATAGTCCGCCACCCCGTGGTAAATCTCGGGCGTCTGGTAGTTGTGAGCAAGGATGATCGCGTTACGCCGAACCTTCAGTTCATTGATCAGCGCAATATAGGGCGCGTGAACCGGCCACTCGATCTCCGGAATCACATCCCGGACAAGTTCGTAAGTCGCATGCGTCGCCGCCGCCACCTCGGGGGAGTACGTGAGAGTCTGCGCCATGACCCGCCTCCTTGTGCTCATAGTGAGCATAACAGGGCGCAAAGTATATCACAGCCACGTCATCCAAGTGCAATACCCCCGCCAAGGCGCTCAGGAAGAACCCGATACGATGCTTTCGTCGGATTCAAGCCGAAGGCAACGCGTCCACGTATTCCGCCATGCGCCGCAAGGTTGCCGCATCCGGAACCACGCCCCTGCCGCCCATGAGGTTATCCAGCATGTTCGCCGGCCTGCTGGTCGCCGGAGTGATCGCGGTGACTCCCGGATGGGCCGCAACGTACTTCAGGAAGAACTGGGCCCAGGAATCGGCACCGAACTCCGCCGCCCATTCCGGCACGTCACGCCCCGATACCCGGTTCCACAGCCGCGTGCGTCCGAACGGCGCGTAGACCAGCACGCCGATCCCGCGGTCCTGCGCCAGGGGCAGGATCGTTTCGGCGGCCAGACGGTTGTCCACGGCGTAGTCCACGCCGATGAAGTCCAGCGAATAGTCGCGCATGACCTGGGCGAACTCGTCGTAGCGGCCCTGGCTGGTGCAGGTGATGCCGGTATAGCGCACGCGGCCTTCCGCCTTGAGTTCGTCCAGGATGCCGAGCTGCGTGGGCGGATCGCCCAGATTGTGGACCTGGATGAGGTCTATGGGCGTCTTCCGGATGCGCTCGAAGGAAGTCTCCACCTGCTGCCACGCGCTCTCCGGGTCCGCCGCCCCGCCCCCGCGGCCGGCCACATTGAGCTTGGTGGCCCAGAAGACGCGGTCGCGGGCGTCGATCTCGTTGATGATCGACCCGGCCACCTCTTCGGAGGCGCCGTAGCTGGGCGCGGTGTCGAACACGCTGCCGCCGTTGTCCAGCAGCGCCGTCAACACGCCGCGCAGCGCCGATACGTCGTCGCCGCGAGCCACCCGGGAAAACGTCGCCGAGCTGCCAAGGCCGATGATGGGCAATTCCTCGCCGGAGGACGGGACCGCCCGGGTGATCATGGGCGCGTCCTGCGCCTGCAGGAGGCGTGGGTGGATTGCCAGAGCCGTGCCGGCGGCTGCAGTCAGCCTGAGCCATTCGCGTCGTGTGTACATGGAATTCTCCTCGGGTGAGCCGGGTGAGCCTACCCGAGCGGAAAATGAAGGGTCAACGGAACCTTCGTTAATATTTCTTTAGGTCGGACCGGCGGGCCGTGCGGGTCAGCTGCCGCTTCTTCTGGCGCCCTGTAACGTCGCCATGCCGGGAGCACGGCGCTCCCGCAGTACCGCGCGGCGGAACCGGAACAGTTCGGCCGGCCGGCCGCCGGTCTTGCCGGATCGCTGGCCGGTACCTTCCACCAGGCCGGCGCTTTCGACCTGGCGCCTGAAGTTCTGCTTGTGCACCCGCAGCCCCGTGATGGCCTCGACCACGCGCTGCAACTCCAGCAGGGTGAAGGTGGGTGGGAGCAGTTCGAACACCACCGGACGGTACCTGAGCTTGCCGCGAATCCGTCCCAGCCCCGTCGCCAGGATGCGCCGGTGATCGAAGGCCATGGCTTCTCCCAGCGCGCTGTCGGCCGGCATGTCTTCGGCCGGCAAGTCGCCGTCGCGGCCGCGATCGGCCCAGTATTCGGAAATCAGGCGTGCCTCGTAGAGCAACTCATAGCGCTCAAGCACCTGGTAGGCATCCCATCCGGCATTTCCCAACCCGAAGCAGATCTCCACGCGCTCGCGCCGCTCGCTGTTTTCCCGAGACCATTCCAGCAACGCGGCCTCGATTTCGTCCATGATCGGGGGGCGGCTGGCCCGCCAGTCTTCCCACGGGAAGTACGCGTAGCAGTCCTGCCAACGGGAGTTCTCGGCCTGGGAAAAATCCTGTTCACGGGCCAGAGCCAGATACCCCACGGACAGGACCCGGCTGCCCCCGGCGCGCTCCCGGGGATCGCGTCCCTGATCGGCAAACGTGTAGAGCTGCTCCACGTAACCGAGTTCGCCCCCGGTTTTTTCCAGAACGGACCGGCGCATGCAGAGTTCCAGCGTCCGGTCGTTCTTCGCGTCGAAAGAGCCGAAGGGCAGCGCCGGCGGCAGATGCCACGTGTCCATGGCAAAGAAGTCCCCGCCCAGTTCCTGGGCACTGACAGTGAGGATACGGGGCTGATGGGCGGTGACGGCAAGAATGACGGCGTTCAGTCCGACCAGCAATTCCGGCTGCCCCGGGCCCGGGGGCTCTTCGCCGGTCCGGCCGGCCATGGTCAGAGAAGCCGCAGGAGGATCTCTTCGGCTTCCTCGAAGGTCACCTCGCCGGGTTTCTGCACATAGCGGATGATGCCGTCCCGGTCCACGAACGCGTTGAACGGCAGGCCGCCGTAGGTGTTGCCGTAGGCTTCGCTGATGTCCATGACGTCGAAGATGTCCCCGTAGACGATGGGAAAGTCGATCAGCACCTCGTCGAGAAACTCGATGACCTTGTCGAGGGAATCCGCGCCCAGGCCCACCACCTCGAACCCTTGGTCGCCGTATTCGGCGCGCAACCGGTTGAAGGCGGGCATTTCCTTGCGGCAGGGAATGCACCAGCTCGCCCAGAAGTCCACCAGGAGCACCTGGCCGTCCCACTCCGAAACGGACCGGGTTCCGCCGTCGACGGTCGACAGCGTGAAGTCGGGACGGTGCGGTGCGGTGGTAACGTACGAAAAGCGTTCGGTGTCAAGATCCTGAGCGAATCCCGCTGCCGCCGCTGCCGCCGCGAGAATCGCCAAGCCTGCCACCGGGCGCGGCATTTTCCGCCGGCTCGATCGCTGCGCGGCCGGTTTCGCGGCAGGCGCCGCCGGCCGGCCGGTTTCGCGGCAAGTGCCGCCAAGGTTGTTGCGAGACTCGATTCGCATTCGACCGATTTTACGCTTTCCCGGCAGCGCGCGGGTCCGTTCGCCCCGCCCCGCCGCGCCCTTGCAAGGTCGCCTGACTCGCGGACAAGTATAACTCAGCCGAAACATACGGGCCTTTGCGGCCTGTGGGCTGCTCGCGTGACCCGCGGTTCAATGCCCCATACGCTCAACGCGCCGATGGCTCATTGGCTCGATCGCTCCATATGGCGCCGTGCGGCCCGTGCCGCGGGCTTGTATGGAAATATTCTTTTCCCTTTACGTCAGCGCTCCGTTCGCCGGGGCGAAAACTGCTAGAATCGGGGGTATGAGCAGTGCGCAGCCCAAACCGGATACGGTCGATGTGCCCCGGGCCGGTTCCCCCCGGGCCGGTTCCTGGACGCCCCCGATGTTGCCGGGGCTCGAGTTTCCGGGCTGCACGCCCATTCCCTTGAAGCGCTCCGATC